>CAVWRF010000023.1:0-72023 GCA_963757325.1 Candidatus Melainabacteria bacterium | reverse complement strand
TCGTTCCAGCGTTCGATCTGGCGCATTTTGTTCATTGCGTCCAATGCCGCCACCTTGTAGGACTCGGCCAGCGTCGGGTAGTTGAAGACCGCGTCCACCAGGTAGTCGATCGTGCCGCCGCAGCCCATGACCGCCTGGCCGATGTGGACCAGTTCCGTCGCTCCCGTGCCGAATACGTGGACGCCCAGCAGCTTCCGGTCGTCGGGCGACACCAGCAGCTTCAGCACGCCGTACGAGTCGCCGATGATCTGGCCGCGGGCCAGTTCACGATAACGCGAAATGCCCACCTCGAACGGGATGCGGTCGGCCGTCAACTGGTCTTCCGTACGGCCGATGAAGCTGATCTCGGGAATCGAGTAGATGCCGATCGGTTGTACGGCCGACAATGCCTGGACCGGTTCGCCGCAGGCGTGGTGGGCGGCCAGTCTGCCTTGCTCCATCGACGTTGCCGCCAGCGCCGGGAAGCCGATTACGTCGCCTACCGCGTAGATGTTCGGCTTCTCCGTGCGAAAGTACTCGTCGACCTTCACACGACCTCGGGAATCGGCCGACAGACCAGCGTTCTCCAGGGTCAGGATCTCGGTCATGCCTTGCCGGCCGGCCGAATACATCACGACCTCGGCCGGGATCTTCTTGCCGCTTTCCAGGATCGCGATCGCGCCCTGCTTGTGGCGTTCGACCGCCGCTACCGTCTCGCGGAAACGGAATGTCACCGCCAGGTCCCGCAGATGGTATTTCAGCGCTTCGACGACCTCGACGTCACAGAAGTCCAGCATGCGCTCACGGGATTCGACGACGGTGACCTTGCAGCCCAGCGCGGCGAACATCGACGCGTACTCGATGCCGATCACACCCGCGCCGACGACGACCATCGACTGCGGTACGCGGTGCAGTTGGAGGATGCCGTCCGAGTCGATGATGGTCTGTTCGTCGAAGTCTACTGTGGATGGACGGGCCGGCTGCGTGCCGGTGGCGATCACGATCTTGTCGGCCGTGACCTTCTGTTCGCGGCCGGTGCCGTCCTGGACCTCGACCGTGTGGTCGTCGAGGAACCGGCCCATGCCGGGGAGCATCGTGACGTGGTTGCGGGCGAGCTGGCTGCGGATCACGTCGATCTCGCGGCCGATCACGTGCGTCGTCCTGGCCAGCAGGTCGGCGACCGTGATGTCCTCTTTGACCCGATAGCTCTGGCCGTACATCTCCCGCTGGTTCAGACCGGTCAGGTAGAGCACGGCCTCCCGGAGTGTCTTGGACGGAATGGTGCCCGTGTTGATGCACACCCCGCCGATCATGTCGCGGCGCTCAACGACCGCCGCCCGCTTGCCCAGTTTGGCCGTCGCGATCGCGGCCTTCTGACCACCTGGACCGGACCCCAGCACCAGCACGTCGAAGTCGTACACGCGGCCAGTCTGCCAGTGCGACCCGCCGATCTGAAGAACATCCGGTGCATACTGTCTCACGATCGAGGAGGGGCGATCATGATCGACGAGGACACGCCGCGGTCGATCGACGTGTCGAGCCTGCCGGCCGAACTCGTGGCACTCATCGACGGTCTCGGGCTCGGTGAGGACGTCGTCGTCACACGCGACGGTGAACCGATCGCGACGATCACCGCCACCATGGACACCGTGGCGGTCGAACCGGACGACGACATCGCGCCGCCGGCCGACGGCTACGACGACGTGACCGTGGTCGTCACCGCGATGAAGCTGTCGGCGGCGGCCAGGTCGGCCCTGTCCGCGCGGCTCGGAGCGGACTACATCGTGCTGGACATCCGGTCTGCGCCGCGCACGGCGGACGTCGTGCTCGTCCCGCCTTCCAGCCCCACGCTGATCAGGACCGCGCGGTCGCAGTTCCCGAACGCGCGCGTCGTCGTCACCGAGATCGGTGACGACGAACTCGGCGTCAGCTATGAGGGCCCGGTGCGCCGCATGCTCGACGCGGGCGCCGAGGCCTACCTCAGTTCGACCACCGTGTCACGCCTGGCCAGGCAGCTCGACGTCGTCGTCACGCGCCAGCACGAGTTGACCGCCGGACCGCTCGCGATCGAGGCGCCCGGCGACGACGCGTGACGGCTCAGTTGTCGCCCTGCTGTTCGGCCAGGAAGCGCTCGAACTCGCTGCCCAGTTCGTCGGCCGTCGGTATGTGTTCCATGCCCTCCGCGAGCAGGCTGCCACGCAGTTGGCCCTCGGCGAACTGGTCGTGCTGCCGCTCCAGCGCCTGGACGACCTCCGCGACCTCGGCCGACTCGCTGACCTGGCGGTTCACTTCCTCGTCGGCACGACGAGCGGCGGCGCGCAGGGCAGCGTCCGGGATGCGCAGGCCGGTCATCTTCGTGATCGCGGTGAGCAGGCTCAGCGCCGAAGCCGGGTAGGACGCCTGGGCCAGGTAGGTCGGTACGTGTGCCGCGAAGCCTGCCGCGTCGTGGCCGGCTTCGCCGAGGCGGAACTCCAGCAGCGCGCCGATGCTGCCGGGGACCGGCAACCGGTTCAGCACGGGCTGCAGGTCGGCGACGAGTTCCGGACGGGTCGCGTGGCCGGTGACGCCGAGCGGGCGCGTGTGCGGGACACCCATCGGGATGCCGTGCATGCCGACGGTCATCCGCACGCCCCAGTTCTCGGTCAGGGTGCGCACGGCCTCCACGAACCGCTCCCACTCGTGGTCCGGTTCGGGGCCGGTGAGCAGCAGGAACGGTGTGCCGTCGCCGTCGTGCAGCAGGTGCACGACCAGTTCCGGCGCGTCGTAGCTCTCCCAGTGGTCGCGGACGTAGGTCATCATCGGCCGCTTGGAGCGGTAGTCGATGAGACGGTCGACGTCGAACCGCGCGACAACGGTGTGGTCGAGGCTCTCCAGGATGTGTTCGGCGGCGAGCCTGCCGGCCGAACCCGCGTCCATGAAGCCGTCGAAGTAGTGCAGGAGGACGGCTCCGTCCAACTCGGGTACTTCCGAGTCGACCTCGTACAGCTCCTCCGGGTCAAGCACCACTGCCTCCGCTCTCACCTCGTGCGTCTCGATCTCCGTGTCGGTCAACGCGCGACGGCCGAGAATCAATCCCACCCACCGTAGGAGCCCCATCAGTCGAGTTTAGATGCGCGCGGCGCCGCTGGGTTGATCACATCGGCCGCCGGGTACCTGGGGCAGCACCCTTCGATCACCGGGAGCTGTCATGTTCGCGATCATCGCTGCTGTTCTGTTCGGTTTAGCCCTCATCTTCGACCTGGCCAAGGTCGGGCTCGGGGACGTGATCACCACCGGCACGCTGGTCGACGCCGGCCTGCTGTGTGTCGCGCTGCACCTGGCCGGCATCGCCACGAGCACGCGTTGGCCGTCCCGGCGCCGCCGGTGACGCCGGTGCCGAGGCGGAGATCATGGCCGTGACCAGCGCGGCCGCGGCCATGATCGCACCGACGACGGTGGGTGACGCGTAGCCGTGACCGGTCGCGATGGCACGGCCGCCGAGAAACGCGCCGGTCGCGTTGCCCAGGTTGAACGCCGCGACGGCCGCTGACGACGCGAGCGTGTTGGCGTGCGTGCCGGCGCTGGAGAGCACCCTGCTGGTGAACGCCGGCACGGTCGCGAACCCGACTACGCCCAGAGCGAACAAGGTGACGGCAGCCGAAGTCCGTGCCCGCGCGGTCTCGTCGAACAGCAGCAGGACCACCGTCAGTACGCCCAACAGCACCACGATGGTCGTCATGAGCCGCCGATCGGCCGCACGTGCGCCGAGCCAGTTGCCGATCACCAGACCGGTGCCGAACAGAATGAGCAGCCACGGGATCGCCGACGCCGGGAAGCCGGCGACGTCCGTCATCAGCGGCGCGACGTACGTGAACGGCGCGTAGACGGCACCGAAACCCAACGCCGTCATGGCCAACGCGAGCCACACCTGGGGGCGCCGGAACGCCACCAGTTCGGCGCGCACACCCGTGCCGGCGGGCATCGCGGGCACCAGCGCCGCGATCCCCGCCATGCCGAGCACGCCGAGCGTCGCGATGGCGAAGAACGTGGCGCGCCAACCGAAATGCTGGCCGATGAAGGTGCCCGCCGGGACGCCGACGACGTTCGCGACCGTCAGTCCGGTGAGCATGCCGGCGATGGCCCGCGCCTGCCGCTCCGGCGCGACGAGCCCGGCGGCCACGATCGACGCGACTCCGAGGAACGCCCCGTGGCACAGGGCCGCGACGACCCGGCCGGCCAGCATGACGGCGTACGTCGGCGCGATCGCGGACAACGCGTTGCCCGCCACGAACAACACCAGCAGACCGAGCAGCACCGCCTTGCGGGGCAGCCGCGCCGCGGCCGCGGTGACCAGCGGGGCGCCGACGACGACACCGAGCGCGTAGCCGGACACCAGCAGCCCCGCGGTCGCGATGGTGACGTGGAAGTCGGCCGCGATCTCCGGCAGCAGTCCGGTGATGACGAACTCTGTGGTACCGATGGCGAACGAGCTGATCGCGAGCGCGACGAGTGCCGACGACCCGGCGCGACCGGACATGACCCGATTCCACCACGGGCCACCGACACCGCTACGTCAGGGCCGCCAGCCAGGGATGGTCGCGGCCGTGCGTCTCGGCGATCGCGTCGGCCAGCCACGCGCGCTGCACGGCGTCCAGGACGGGCAGGGCGTCGGCGAAGTCCGCCTCGTCCCGGTCGCGCCGCTGCCTCGCCTTGTAGAAGAGCTGGATCTCCGTTGTCAGGTAAGGAATCCCGTCCGACGTGACCTTGCCCAGTGACGAGATCGGCCGCCGGATCTCCGGGTTGCGTCGGGACACCCACGTGTCGTCGACGGACTCGTCGAGCATCACCCGCACGCGCCACGGCCGGCCGGCGGCTGGGCGGCACCAGATGTCGTGCACGTCCGGCGGCAGCACCTCGCCCGCGGCCCAGGGGCGCAGCGTGCCCGGCGGGTCGGCGGCCCACCACTCCCAGCCCGCCAGCACCTCCTGCACGCTGGCCTGGTCGCGGCGCAGCAGCAGGACGTCGATGTCGCCGTGGTCACGTAAACGCCTGCCGACGGCGAACTCGACGGCGTAGCCGCCCGCGATCCACCACGGGCTGCGCGTGGCCGAGAACATCTCCGCGACCTCGGCAGGCGTCGCGTGCTCCCACGGCAGGTCCACGGGGTTCACGATGCCAGCAGCCGGTTGGCGAACCGGGGGTCGCCGGTGACGTCCTCGCCGAACCACTCCGGCGGCCGGAACGCCACCGCGGCGGCCTCGTCGTCGAACTCGACCTCGACGACACGCAGGCCGTCCGGGCGGTCGTCGTAGACGTCGACGGTCGCCTCGAACCCGCCGGCCGGGATCGTGTAGCGCAGTTTCGCGACGCGGTGGCCTTCGGTGAGACGCCACAGGTCGTCGAACACACCGGCGTCGATCGGGAACTCGATCTCGTCGCGGACGTTCGCGCCGGAGCCGGCGCGGTCGCGTTTCACCGTCATCAGCGTGCGTTCGCCGCTGGCGCGCACCCTGACCTCGGTGCCGCTGCCGCTGTCGGTCAGATACCCCTGCCGGATTCGTTTCGGTTCGATGTCCGGCGGCGGGTTCCAGTCGTCGCGTACCAGGAACTTGCGTTCGATCTCCGTGCCCACGGAACAGAGCCTACGCAGAAGCGGGGGTGCCGCATGGGCGCACCCCCGCTCGGCTTTCGCGTGGGAAAGCCACCGCATCGGGGATTACTGCTTGACCGAAGTGCGAGCCGACTTGACGCTCCTGCGCATGAGGCACCCCCTTCCCGTTCGGGGAAATCGATGTGGGCGAACACGTCACCGTCGCGGTGAACGAATCGAGTAAACCAGCAGGAAGCCTGTCCCACCATCATTCCACTTGAATACCAATAATCACGGCAACAATGCTGAGCGCCAGGTCAGACCTGGCGCGAAAGGGACCGAACGCCGGTCGGAGCGGACGGGTCGAGCGCGGCATCGACCGCGGCCGTCTCCATTCCGCGCACCACCGCTATGGTGTCCGACTCGTCGAAGTAACGCGTGTCGACCGACATCACCCAGTCGATGGCGCCATCGGGATCGTCGACGTTGAGATACAGCTTTCTCGTCGACATGTCCGGCTCGTACTCCCACTCGTACCCGCCGAGAGCAACCGCTGCGCGGATCTCGTCGGCCGACGGCAGCGGCCCGGTCACGGCACGGTCGCCGAGTCGGCGGTCGTTGTAGAAGCAGGAGAAGTCGATTTCCTCGCCGCGGTCCCGGTTCACCCGCTCGATGACCTCGTCCTGCAGGTACGGGTCGTAGTAGGCGTTCTTGTAGGTGTTGAGCACACTGGCCCGCGCCCGTGCCACGGCCTCGCCGAGCGTGCAGTCGGCCACGTCGATCAGGTACGGGCTCAGTTGCACCAACGGACTGACCGACTCCGCGAACCCTGGCCGGAATCTGTTGCTCACCAACAACATCGCCATCACGGGACTGTTGTGCGTGAACCGGGCCAGGCCGATCGCGAAGCACCCGATCAGCGCGGAGGACGTGTTCACGTCGTCCCGTGCCGCGATCACGCGGATGGCCAGCGCCGTGGCGGGCGAGTGGTAGCGGATCATCCGGAATCCCGGCTGGTCACCGTACCTCGGCGCACCGAACCGGCTCGGCGTCACGGTGCGCAGCACGTGTTCCAGGTGCGTCAGCGACGCGGCGCAGCGGCGGCGCGCGGCTGGCAGGCGCTGCTGACGGGCCTGCTCCAGCGGCTGTGTCGCCGTGACGGGACCGGCTGCGGCCCCGGTGACCGGGTCGCGGGCGGTCAGATCGGCCAGCAGCACGTCCAGTCCGGTCGCGTCGATCGCCAGGTGCAGGTAGATGCCGACCATGTGGGTCAGGACGCCGCCGGAGCGGATCACGGCCATCCGGACCGGCCATTCCCGCTCGTAGTCGAAGTTGCGCTCCTCGTAGCGCATCCGGACGGCCTCGGCGACCACGGCCGGGTCCTCGCCGTCCGCGTCGACGATCTCCAGCGGCACCTCGCCACGCGTCGAGCAGACCTGTTTCGGTGGCCCGTCGAGGGAATCGAAGCGCAGCCGGGTGCGCAGGGACTGGTGGCGGCCGATCACGAACGCGAGGCTGTCGGCGATCCGCTCGACCGTGCTGCCGGGCGGGAGCGGACTGACGCCGCCCATGGTCGCCGACTGGCCGGTGTCCACCATGCCCTGCCAGAAGCCGATCTGACCCCACGTGAGGTCATCGACGCCCGCGCCGTCGCCTTCGAACGGAACGAGGATCTGACCCGCCATGCCGTCTCCCCCACCGTCGTGTGCCAGCGAGTGGATTCTCAGCAAGCGCCGAGTGGGGTGTCAACGACACCCCACTCGGTTACACGTGATGGTGCCCGGTCAGGGGCAACTCACCAGATCGGCCACGGTGCCGGGCCGGGTCGTCGCCGACGTTCGCCGGAGTGGATCCTGGCTAGGCTGGCACCGCCGCGAAAGGTGGTGCCATGGACGCCGACTCCCGGATCAGGGCCGCGATCGAGGAGCACTGGCTGGCCTCCGAGCGCGGGGACATCGACGCAGAGCACGCGATCTACGCCACGGACGCGGTCCTCGACTACCCGCAGTCCGGCGAGCGGTTCCTGGGCCGCGCCACGATCGCCGCGCAACGCGGCGGGCACCCGGCCGACCGGCACTTCACCGTGCAGCGGATCACCGGGCAGGCGAACCTGTGGGTGAGCGAGTGCGTCATCACCTACGACGGCGTGCCCTCCTACTCGGTGAGCGTCATGGAGTTCACCGACCAGCACGTGGCGCACGAGACGCAGTACTTCGCCGATCCCTTCGCCGCGCCGGCGGGGCGGGCCGCGCTCGCGGAACCGATGCCGGGCCGGACCCTCACCTGAGTCCGGGCTCAGGTGATGATTCCGCCCGCTGTGGCCGGTTCGCACGGAACGTCGGCAGGGGGTCACGCGTCCCCGTAGCGGGGACCCACTCGGCTCATGCCCAGTACACCAGTTTGGCGCTACATACTGTGTAGAGACTGTGGGGAGGCTGACGGAGCGGTAAGGACACGGGGGACGAACGAGGCATGGGCGGCGGGCACGAACCGATGCGGCACACACGCCGTCGGTTTCTGATCGGGCTCGGGGTGGGCGTCGTGGGCGCGACCTCGGTCGGTACCGCGCTGCTCGGTTCGACACCGCCGGAGGTCAACGGCCCGCTGGACGACCTGTGGCTGTTCGGCCAGTTCGTGGCCGGCGCCACCGATCCGGACTTCGACGACAGCAGGCTGGCCTCGATCACGGTGCCGCACTGCGTGACGCCGCTGTCCTGGCAGGACTGGGACCCGGAGGCGTGGCAGACGCTGTGGGTGTACCGGCAGCACTTCGACGCGGCCAAGGAGCTGCTCGCCGGGCGGTCGTTCCTGCGGTTCGACGGTGTGCTGAGCACGGCCAGTGTGTACCTCAACGGCCGCCTGGTCGGCACCGGTGAAGGCGGCTACCTGCCGCTGACCTGCGAGACCACCGGCCTGCTCAAGGCCACCAGCAATGTCGTCGCGGTCGTGGTGGACGGCAGGTGGCGCCAGGACGTGCCGCCGGACGTGCCGAAGTTCGCCCGTCCCACGGCGATCGACTTCTACCAGCCGGCCGGCATCTACCGCCCGGTCACCATCTCGGCCGCGCCCAGGACGTACCTGAGCGACGTGTTCGCGCAGCCCGTCGAGGTGCTCACCGCCGACCGCGGCCTGACCGTGCGCTGCGAGGTCGACTCGTCGGCCAAGGTCGACGCGCCGGTCGTCGTGTCGGCCACGCTGCGCCAGGACGGCACCACGATCTCCAGCGGCAGCGTGTCCATGGACGGTCTGCCCAAGGGCGCAACCACCGCGCAGCTGGGCATGACGGGGCTGCACGCGGTGCGGCTGTGGGACGTCGACGACCCTGCCCTGTGCGAGGTCATGGTCACGCTGCACGTCGACGGCAAGCAGGCGCACCAGACCAGCGTGCGCACCGGCTTCCGGGACGCGGCGTTCACCGAGGACGGCTTCTTCCTCAACGGGCGGCGGCTCAAGCTGTTCGGGGTGAACCGGCACCAGTGGTATCCCTACGTCGGCGGCGCCATGCCGGACCGTGTGCAGCGCAGGGACGCGCAGATCCTCAAGGAGGACCTGAACTGCAACATGGTGCGCTGCTCGCACTACCCGCAGTCGTCGGCGTTCCTCGACGCGTGCGACGAACTGGGCATCCTGGTGTGGGAGGAGATCCCCGGCTGGGACTACGTCGGCGACGCCGCGTGGCGGGACAAGACGGTGCAGAACGTGCACGACATGGTGGTGCGCGACCGCAACCACCCATCGGTCATCGTCTGGGGTACCAGGGTCAACGAGACGCTCGGCCAGCTCGACCTGTACTAGCGCACCGACCTGCTGGCGCAGCACCTCGACCCGTCCCGGCCGTGCACAGGTGCGGTGGCCGGCAACCGGGGCTACGACGAGCCGCTGTATCCGGTGGTCGAGGGCGGCTCGTCGGTGTTCGCGTTCAACGACTACAGCAGGCTGCCCTCGCCGAACTCGCCCGCCCGGCTGCGGCCGCCGAGGTCCGGCGTGCCGTACCTGGTCAGCGAGGCGATCGGCACGCTGGTCGGGCCGCCGACGTTCCGCCGGATCGACCCGGTGAGCGTGCAGCAGGACCAGGCGCAGTTGCACGCGTGGGTGCACGGCTGTGCCGCGTCCGACGACCGGTACGCGGGCCTGCTGGCCTGGTGCGCGTTCGACTACCCGTCCGGCTGGTACCACTCGGTGCACGGCGTGAAGTACCCCGGCGTCGCCGACTTCTTCCGGATTCCCAAGCTGGGCGCGGCTTTCTACCAGTCCCAGGTGGACCCCTCGGCGAAGGTCGTCATCGAGCCGTCGTTCTACTGGGACTTCGGTCCGCAATCACCGGCGACCGGGCCGGGTCACGTCCGGATCTGGTCCAACTGCGACCGGCTGGAGCTGTACCTGGACGACCGGCACGCCGGCACGGCCCATCCGGACCGCAGGACGTTCCCGCACCTGGCGTACCCGCCGTTCCTGGTCGACCTGGCCGTGCGGCCGGGCAGCGGCCGGAGCTGCGCGTCGACGGCTACCTGGGCAACCACCTGGCCGCCAGCCGGAAGTTCAGCGCCGACCCGTCGGCAGACGTGCTGTCGTTCGTCGCCGACGACGAACTGCTCGCCGCCGACGGCCAGGACGCCACCCGGATCGTGGTGCGTGCCCTGGACCGCTACGGCGCACCACGGCCGTTCGTCACCGGTTCGGTGCGGTTCGCCGTGGACGGCCCCGGCGTGCTGGTCGGTGACAACCCGTTCGACCTGGCCGCCACCGGCGGCGCGGGCGCGGTGTGGCTGCGCACGATCGCCGGCCAGACCGGGTCGGTCAGCGTCTACGCGGCGCACCCGACGCTCGGCACGGCCATGGCGATCGTGAGCGTGCAGTGAGTCGGCGGGCAGTGAGTCAGCGTGCAGTGAGTCGGCGGGCAGTGAGTCTCAGCCACGCGGCACGTGCGGCATGATCGCGTCCGGTGGGACGACGCCCAGCCGGCCGGACTGGTAGTCCTCCAGCGCGGTCATCAGTTCCTCACGCGTGTTCATCACGAACGGGCCGTAGTGCGCCATCGGCTCGCGGATCGGTCGCCCACCCAGGATGATCACCTCGACCGAACTGGTCCTGCTGTCCTGCTTCGCATCCGCTGTGATGGTCAGCCGGTCGCCGTTGCCGAACACGGCCAACTGCCCCGCGTGGATCGGCTGCGCCTGCTGGCCGACGGTGCCGCTGCCGGCCATCACGTAGGCCAGCGCGTTGTGGTCGGCCTGCCACGGCAGCGACAGTCGCGCGCCGGCCGCGATCGAGGCGTGCAGCAGCGTGATCGGCGTGTGCGTGGCACCGGGGCCGACGTGACCGTCGACGTCGCCCGCGATGACGCGCAGCAGCGTGCCGGCGTCCGCACCGGCCAGCAGCAGCACCTGGCCGGCTCCCAGTGGCTGGTACTTCGGCGCCAGGAACTTGTCCTTGGCCGGCAGGTTCACCCATAGCTGGAAACCGTGGAACAGCCCGCCTTTCTCGACCAGGTCGGCCGGCGGCGTCTCGATGTGCAGCAGGCCGCTGCCCGCGGTCATCCACTGCGTGTCGCCTTCGGTGATCACGCCGCCGCCACCGTGGCTGTCCTGGTGCACGAACTGGCCCTCGACGAGGTAGGTGACGGTCTCGAAACCGCGGTGCGGATGCCAGTTGGTGCCCTTGGGCTCGCCGGCCGCGTAGTCGACCTCGCCCATGTGGTCCATCATGATGAACGGATCCAGGAACTCGTACCGGATGCCGGCCATCGTGCGCCGCACCGGGAATCCCTCGCCCTCGAACCCGGCCGGTGCCGTCGAGACGGCCAGCACGGGACGTTCGGTGTCGCCCAGCCCGGCGCCGCTCACCCGGGGCAGGGTCAGCGTGTCGGCGGTGACCGCGGCCATGGCCCTCACACTCCTCGTAGGTCGTTGCGTGTTCAACTACCTCCGGAGAACGAGAATACCCGCGCGGCTATTCCGCCGTCACCAGTCGCTCTCGGAAGAACGCCAGCACCGTGGCCACGCCCTCCTGCTGCCGATGCTCGGTCAGCGTCGAGTGCCGCCGGCCGGGAAACTCCACGGCGATGAACTTGTCCCCCAGTTCCCCGCGCAGCGTGTCGAACCGGGTGCCCACGGCCGGGTCGTCGACGTACCGCAGGCCGAGCACGGCACAGCCGTCGGCGGCCTTCGCCCTCACCGACGCCAGATCGGCCGGTGACAGGTTCAGGTCGGCCCTGTGCGACCGGCTGACCGGGAACGGCGTGGACGGCTGCGCCAGCACCGGAGCCACGACCGGCCCGTCGGCCATCATCGCCAGCGCGAACCCGCCGGTGAAGCACATGCCCAGCGCACCGACGCCCGGCCCGCCGAGTTCCTCGTGCAGCGACCGGGCCAGCGCCCGCAGCCAGTCCGCGATCGGCGCCGTACGGCGCAGTCCCAGCTTGGTGAACTCGCCGCGGACACACACCCTGGCCAGCGTGCCCATCGTGTAGCCGCCGGTCTTCGGCCTGCCGGGCGTGCCGAACAGGCTGGGCAGCGCCACGGTGAAACCGGCGTCCACGACCTCCTGCGCGAACGCCAGCACGTTCGGCGTCAGCCCGGGAATCTCGTGCACCACGATCACGCCAGGGCCGTTTCCCTTGCGGTACAACGGAAATGTCCTGGTGCCGTCACCGAAGTCGGCCAGTGCCCACGTGTCGAGTTCACCCATCCGCCTGCCCCTGTCCGCTCGTCGTGCCGGCCATCATGCCAGCGGGACGTTCGGTCAGGCTCGCTCCGCGAAACGGTGACAGCCACAACAGCAGCGCGGTCAGTTCGAACCCGCCGAGTGCGATCCACAGTGTGGGCCGGTAGCCGATCGAGTCGGCCAGCAGACCTCCCAGCGGCGCGCCGATCGCGTTCATCCCCCAGTTCAGCGAGCGGATCGTCGCGCCCCGTTCACCAGGCCGAGCTGACCGGCGGAGGCGTGCAGGTCGTCGAGCAGCACCTGCAGAGCCAGAGTCGTGACGTACGACCCGAAATCGGACACGGTCGTGGACACCCAGAGTTGCACGAAGCCGTGGCGAACTCGCGGTCGTGTCATGCGGATAAGGATTCCGTAACGCGAAGCGTGCCACAGTGGCAGTACAAAGGAGGAGATGAGGGTCGCGAGCCGCAGGGCGATGGGCAGGTGGACGCTGGTGGCAGCGGCGGCCGCGGTCTGTTGCGCCGTGCCGGCCGTCGTCGCCGGTCTCCCGGCGGGCAGCGCGCACGTCACCGTGAACAGGATCCTGGCGTCGGCGAACCAGCCCTACAGCGGCTACGTCCGCACCCAGTCCGAACTCGGGCTGCCCAGCCTGCCCGAACTGTCCGACGTGACGTCACTGCTCAGCGGCACCACCGACATCCGCGCGTGGTACGACAGCGGCGACCAGAACCGGGTCGACGTGATCGACACGGTCGGCGAGCGGGACGTCTACCAAACCCCGAGCGGCACCTACACCTGGGACTACGGCCGCAACCAACTCACCGAGATCACCGGCAACGAACCGGTCCGGCTGCCGCGCGCGGGCGATCTGCTCCCACCCGACCTCGGCCGCCGGGTGCTGGCCATGGACACCGTCGACGGCGTCGTCGACCTGCCCTCGCGCCGGGTCGCCGGCATCGACGCGGCAGGTCTGCGGCTGCGCCCGACCGACACGGCGACCACGATCGGCCAGGTCGACATCTGGGCCGATCCGGCCACCGGCCTGCCGCTGCGCGTCGAGATCACCGCGCGCGGCGGCAGCCAGCCGATCCTGATCAGCCAGTTCCTGTCGGTCGTCGCGGACGGCGCCCGACGAGGAGATCCTGGACCCGCCCGACCAGCCCGTCGTCCCGGTCGGCGCGCCGAACGTGCTCAGCGCGATCGGCAGCGGCCTCGGCCGGTTGTCCGTTGCCCGCGCGACTGGCCGGCTACCAGCGCCAACCACAGTTGGACGGCCTGCCCAGCGTCGGCCGTTACGGCGCGGGCCTGGCCACCTTCGTGGTGCTGCCGCTGCCGCGCGGCATCGGGTCGTCGGCCATCGACACCGCGCTGAAGGCAGGCGCCACCAAGCTGACCGTGACCAGGGGACGGGCGGTATCCATCCAGATCCCGCTGCTGACCGTACTGATAGAGCAGGTCGGCTACCGGAGGACATACTTGCTGGCAGGATTCGTGAACCCGACGGTGATGTCGCGGGCGGCGACCGAACTGGCCGCTGTCCGCAGACCGGTGCCGATCCGATGATCACCACCCGTGCCCTGACGAAACGGTTCGGCTCGACGGTCGCCGTCGACGCGGTCGACCTCGATGTGCGCGAGGGCGACCGGTACGGCTTCCTCGGCCCCAACGGCTCCGGCAAGACGACGATGGTCAGGATGCTGCTGGGCCTGGTGTACCCGACCAGTGGCGAGATCGAGCTGATGGGCCGCCCCGTCCCCAAGCAGGTCAGGAAGGTGCTGCCGGAGATCGGCGCGATGGTCGAGGGTCCGGCGGCCGTGCCACACCTGTCCGGCCGGATGAATCTGTCGATCATCGACGCGGCGGGCCCGCGGGTGCGCGGGCGGCGCACCAGGATCGAGGAGGCACTGCGGCGGGTCGGCCTGGGTGGCATCGACCGGCGCCCGGTGCGCACGTACTCGCTGGGCATGCGCCAGCGGCTGGGCCTGGCGGCGGCGCTGCTGCGGAATCCGAGGCTGCTGATCCTGGACGAGCCGACGAACGGCCTCGATCCCCGTGGCATCAAGGAGATCCGTGACCTGCTGATCGAGCTGAACCAGGCCGGCACGACGGTGTTCATGTCGAGCCATCTGCTGTCCGAAGTGGACGAACTGTGCGACAGGGTCGGCATCGTGGACCGCGGCCGGTTGGTCCTGCAGGAGGATCTGGCGGTCGTCCGGTCCCGACCGGCAGGGTCGTGGTGGACACGCCGGACCCGGCGGCGGCGGTGGCACTGCTGGACGGGCAGGTCGAGTTGCGCGAGGGCGGCCGGCTGCTGGTGAGATCGGACGACGCGGCCGAGCTGAACAACAGGCTGGTGTCCGGCGGGGTGCGGGTCCGCGAGCTGGCTGCCCAGCGGCGCACGCTGCAACAGGTCGTCTTCGACGTCACGGGAGCGGGCAGCGACCGGATCGAAGCCGAACTCCCCCGCGGATACGCGATCCCCCGGACGATGCCGGACACCCACCCGGCCGGCGACGACGCTGCCGCGAGCGATGCGGCGGCGGCCGAATCCGGAGCTGCCGCGGCCGGCACCGGCCCGGGTGCCGGCGACACCGCCGGGTCGAACGGCGGTGCCACATCCCGTCGGCCGGCCGGATCCCGTCGCCGAGCCGCAGCCGGCGACGGGACGGAACCCGGTGCCGGGCCGGACGGTGGCCGGACTCCGGTGGTGGCGCGTGATCCGCGTCGAGTTGCGCACTCTGTTCCTGCGGCCCCGGATGTGGGTCAGTGTGCTGCTGCTGTGCGGGCTGCCCACCGTGGTCGCCGTCTTCCTGGCCACCACCCACCTCACCCCGCCGCCCGGCCAGGGGGCCGCGTTCCTCTCCGCCGTGGAGCGCAACGGTTCCCTCTATCCCGCCGCCGCTCTCGCCCTCGTGCTGCCGATCTTCCTGCCGGTCGCCGTCGCGATGTTCGCCGGTGACTCGGTCGCGGGCGAGGCCGCCAACGGCACCCTGCGCTACCTGCTGATCCGGCCGGTCGGCCGCAGCCGCCTGCTGTTGGCGAAACTGATCAGCATCGCGGTGTTCGTTCTGGTCACGATCCTGCTGGTGGTGTTCACGTCCTACCTCGTGGGCACCGGTCTGTTCGGCGCCGGTGCCGGCCAACCGGCCGCGATCGGCCAACCCGGTGGCGTGACGTCGCTGTCCGGCTCCCCGCTCACCCCGTTCGACCTCGGACTGCGCCTGCTCGCCGCGATCGGCTACATCGTGCTGTCCATGCTCGGTGTCGGGGTGATCGCGCTGTTCCTGTCCACCGTCAGCGATTCCGCGCTCGGCGCCGCGCTGGGCACGCTGGCCGCGCTGATCACCAGTGAGGTCCTGACCACGCTGGACGCCGCCAACGCGGTCAAGCCGTACCTGCCCACGAACTACTGGCTGGCCTGGATCGACTTCTTCCGCGAACCGGTCTTCTGGACCAACATCGACAAGGGCATCCTCGTGCAGGCCGTGTACCTGATCGTGTTCCTCGGCGCCGCGTGGGCGAACCTGAACAGCAAGGACATCACCAGCTAGGGGCTGGGGAAACGCTCCCCTAGCGACCTTCGCCCGACGCGGTCAGTGCGGCGCACTGGTCCGGCCGCGGCGTGGCGAACGCGGGACCGTTCAGCGCCGCCAGCACGATCCCGGTGACCAGCGGATCGGCCGGTAGCTGCGAGTGCGACACGACCTCGGCGGGGCAGATCGTCTGCAGCGGCACGTTCACCGCGCCGGTCAGCCGTGCCGAGTCCGGCGGTGTGACGGTCTGGTCGTCCTGCGTCCACAGCGACAGCCACGGCAGCGCGGTCGGCACCGACTGCGCGTCGATCTCGCGCAGCAGATCGCTGCCCGGCACGAGTTGCTGACACGCCAACGGACACGCTCCCGGCACCAGCGCACTGCCGGCTGCCGCGATCCCCGTGCCGTGGAACGGCGAGCCGAACGTGACCACCCGCCGGGCCCGGTGCTCACCACCGTCCCGGGCCACCCACAGCCGCGTGACCACGCCACCCGCCGAGTACCCGATCACGTCCACCGACGGCGCACCCGCCCGCAGCGCCGCGTTCACCACGGAGTCCAGCGTGTCCACCTGGGCCAACAGATCCCCTGTGCCGTCACCGGGCAGTCCCATCACGGTCGTGGTGCGACCGGCGGCTCGCAGCCGACCGGCCAGCGCGGTCAGCGAACCCGCGCTGCCGCCGTAGCCGGGCACCAGCACGACGGTGCCCTGCCGGGACTGCGACGGCGTGCCGGTCGGCTCGGCGGGATCGGACCCCACGACCCTGAGCACGACGAACCCGGCCACCACGAGCACCAGCACGGCGACGACGGCCAGAAACCCCTGCCGTCGCCCGCTCAGTCCGCGCCACCACGCTCCCACACCACCATCATGACCCGACGGGTGTGAGGCGGGTGCGTCATCAGCGCTCGCGCACCACCAGCGTCCCGGCCAGCATGTCGCCGATCCGCTGCTGCCGGGCGCTGTTCGCCATCACGACGAGCCCGACCAGCCCGAACGGGAACCCGTCCAGCAGCGTGGCCACGGCCCGCACCACGTGTGCGGCCAGGCGGGGCCGCTCGCCGTCCAACGTCACCACGCGCAACCCGAGCCAGCGCATCCCCGGTGTCCGACCGGTGTCGATGTACGGCCACCACACGGCGACCAGCAACCACCCGAACAGGCTCACCCACGACCACACCAGCACGGCGATCAGCAGCGGCACCACCACCTGCCCCAGCAACGCGTGCAGTCCCAACGCCGATCCCGCGCCCACCGCGACGGCAACGGCCTGCACCAGCAGCACGTCGATCGCGAACTGCACGGCGCGCCGCCCGACCGCCCGCGTGTCGTCCGGCAACGGCACCACCGACTCGTCCATCACGTTCTCCTCCTCGCGCGCCGGGTCGCCCCGTCGCGCACCACGTGCAGCAACCGCCGCAGCCGCACCGCGTCCATCCCGGTCAGTGCGATTCCGCAGGCCAGCAGCAGGATGTCGGCCGCGTCGACGTCGGTGCGCACGGTTCCGGCGCGCTGCGCCCTGGTCAGCAGCACGGTCGTGGTGCCGAGCATCGCCTGGTGCCAGCGGTCGAACAGCGCACCACCCCGGCCGTCGGTCAGGACCAGGGCCAGGTCCCGTTTCGCGGCCACGTGCTCGACGAAGCCGTGCAGCCAGGCGAACAGCGCCTCGTCGGCGGCCAGTTCGCCGGCCAGCGTGCCGGCCCTCGCGCACAGCGCGGCGATCTCGTCCGCGTGGACGGCGACCAGGAGTTCGTGGCGCGCGGCGAAATGCCGGTACATCGTGGCGTTGCCGACCCCGGCGCGGCGCGCGACCTCCTCCAGCGGAGCGCCGGCGCCCTGCTCACCGAACACCTCGCGGGCGGCCATGATCAACAGCTCGTAGTTGCGCCGGGCGTCGGCCCTGCGTGGCCTGCCGGAGGACGACATCCCGCGCCTCCCCGCCGCCGACTCCAATGGAGCCAGGCTAGTTGGTAGGGTGGTGACAGGTGGTTCCGGCTGCCTCTGGGTCCGCGGAAAGGGCTGCAAGCCCATCGGTTGCGAACGCGTTGACCAACGGTCGCTTTCCTGCCCGATGTCGCGGACCCCCGGGCGTAGAGGGAAAGGACCACCATGTCCGACCAACCACGTCCGCTGCCCGAACGGCCCAGCCTGCGATTCCTGAAGCTGGAGGCCAAACGGCGCCTCTCGGCGGGTGAGTTCCGCACGCTGCACGACGCCCAGCTCGCGGTCGCCCGTGAGCACGGCCTGTCCAGTTGGACGGCGTTGAAGCAGCACGTCGAGAGCCAGCAGCCGGCCGGTCCCGCACTCGACCCAACTGCGCTGGGTGCTCTCCCGGTTCGAGGACGCCGACAGCCCGTCGTGGACCGCGCCGGCCGACGACGAGCTGCGCCAGCACATCGACGACGGCTTCCTGCGTGTCGTGCCACCGGCACAACTGATCGCGACGCTGTCGCCGCTGGCGGCCCGACTGCGCGAGGACCTGGTGATCGCCGAGGCCACACCGACCATGGTGCGCGGCAGGATCGCGGACCGTCACGTGAACGCGTTCGTCGCGAGCGAGGCCCCGAACCGGCTGCTCGCACTGCGCATGTTTCGTCCCGGCGTGGTCGAGGACCTCCGCGTCACCGACCCGCCGACCGTCACCGAAGGCGACGTGCCAGCGGTGGTGCCGGACATCGCGGGGGCCGAGTTCACCGGGGAGAGCCTGCCCGGACTGGCCGTGGCGGCCGGTTCGTCCGTCTCACCGGTGTGGTCGCTGACCACGGGCTGGGCCGACCTGGACCGCGCCGAAGCGTTGCGGCCCGACCACCGGTTCCCGGTGCACGCGGTCACGAAGCTGGTCACCGCCACGGCCGTGCTGCGGCTGGTCGCGTCGGGACAGGTGGCGTTGCACGGCACCGCGAACGACCACCTGGCCACGATTCGCCTCGCCGACGACACCGTCACGGTCGCGGACCTGCTCGGCCAGACCGGCGGTGTCGTCGATCCGACGGACAGTGTCGCCACCGCCGTACCGGATCTGGTGTCGGTCACCGGATCGGTGCTGGCATGCGACGGCACACGCGATTTCCGGGTCAGCAGCGGTTCCTACGCCGCACTCGGTGCGTTGATCACGGACGTGACCGGCTCGCCGTACGCGGAAGCCGTGGCACGCCTGGTGTTCGAGCCGTTGGGTATGCGGCGGTCCGGGTTTCCGACGTCGTGGCCGGACGACGCCGTCACCGGGCATCGACTGTCGGACGGCGTTTTCCAGCCCGTACCGCGGCAGGTGTCGGTGATCCCGAGCGCGGGCGGGCTGTGGACCACACCCGCGGATCTGGTGCGGTTCGGGGTCGGTTGGGTGACGTTGCTGCCCGCCGTCCTGGCCGCGGCGGCGCTCGCGCCGAGGACGGAACGGCCGGTGGGCCACGTCGGACTCGGCTGGTTCGTCAACCACGCCAGTGATGTCGTCGGCCACCCGGGCGCGGGCACGGGATGCTCGGTGTCGCTGGCCATCCGGGCCGGCCGCACGCACGTGGCCATGACCAACCGCAGGACCGTCATCGAACCGACGAACGGCCGGATCGTGCGCGCGGTCTAGTGTCGTGTAAGCCTGTTTTCCTGCCGGACCGCCAGCGGTGGGTGAGGCCAACAGGATTACACGACACCGATCAGCGATTCGCGATCAGTTCGGCGAACGTGATCGGGGTGTCGTCCTCATAGCGAGCGCCGACGATCTGGATGCCGACCGGCAGGCCGTCCGCGGTGCGGCCTGCCGGTGCGGCGACGGCCGGCAACCCCGCGATCGCGGCGTGCGAGACCCAGTACGCCTGCTCGGCGTAGGGCCGGCCGCCGATCGTGCGCTCGGTGAACGGGCGGGTGTCGTGCGGGAACGGTGCGGTGAAGTTGGTCGGACAGAGGAAGACGTCGACCTCGTCGAAGTAGCGCTGCCACGCTTGTCGCAGCGCCATCCGGTGCGCTTCCTGGCGGACGAAGCCCGCCGGCAGTTCGCCGTCGGGTTGGTGGAGCGTGAAGAAGTAGTCGACGTGCGCGCCGAAACATTCCATACTGGCGGCCGGATCGACGCCCTCGGGCCAGCCGTCGACGATCGTCGCGCCGGCGCGGGCGATGGCGTCCACGGTGTCGGACAACACTTTTCCGACGTCCGCGTTGACCGGTTCGGTCATCACGACGCCGACACGGAAGTCGGCGAGGGCGTCGTGGCGTGGCGGCGCGAGGTGCCAGTTGTAGGCTTTCGCTTGGGCCCCATCGGGTCCTGCGGTGATCTTGAGTGCGGTTCTCAGGTCCTCCGCGTGGGCCGCGATCGGCCCGAGTGAGGTCAGGTACGTCATGTCGCTGGGCGGCACGGGTGGGCCGGGCGGCTGGAAACCGGTGAGCGGCATGATTCCGGTGCTGGGCCTCAGGCCGTAGACACCGCAGAACGAGGCCGGGATGCGGATGGAGCCCACGAGGTCGGAGCCGAAGTCGAGCAGTGACATACCGGCGGCGACGGCGGCGGCGGCACCGCCGGACGAGCCGCCGGGGGTGTGGGTCGGGTCGGCCGGGTTGCCGGTGGTGCCGTAAACCGGGTTGGAGGTCTGGCCGAGGTCGGCGAGCATGAAGGCGACGTTGGCGGTACCGACGACGATCGCGCCCGCGTCCCTGAGGCGGCGGACGACGGTGGCGTCGTGATTGGCGACGAAGTCCCGGAACTGTGGGTTGCCCCAGGTGCTGTGCATGCCGGCGACGTGGATGGCCTCCTTGACGGTGATGGGGATGCCGTGCAGTGGTCTGTCGCGCCTCGCGTCATCGGTTTTGTCGGCGCCCGCCGCTTCGCGGCGGGCGGCTTCGCGGCGTAGCTCGACGACGGCGTTGAGTTCCCGGTCGGCGTCGATCCGTTCGATGGCCTGCTCGGTCAGCTCGCGCGAGCTGGCCTCGCCGCGTCGGATCATGTCCGCCAGTTCGGTCGCCGACCGCATCGTCCGTACCTCCGCGTCGTTCGTCGTCAGAGGTTACTAACGACGGCCGGGCCCGTTGCTCATCGAATCCCTCGAAAGAGTCATCGCTGATCGAACATCTGTTCGACCAGCGATGTAGTGTGGGGGTCATGGCAGGAGTACAGGGGTCGTTGTTGGACGCGTTCGCCGAGGTCGGCGTCGGGTCGCTCGACGGTGCGCGGAGGGTCGTCCTCGGTGAGGGCGCCTGGATCGACGTGCTGCCCGGTTGGTTGACGGGGGCGGACACGTTGTTCGAGGCGTTGGAGAGGGAGGTGCCGTGGCAGGCGGAGCGGCGGCGGATGTACGACAGGGTCGTGGACGTGCCGCGGTTGCTGTCCTTCTACGGGGAGGATGAGCGGTTACCGCATGCCGTGCTGGAGGAGGCGCGGGGTGCGTTGAGTGCCCATTACGGACCGGAGCTGGGTGAGCCGTTCCGCACGCTGGGGTTGTGTCTGTACAGGAATGGCCACGACAGCGTGGCGTGGCACGGGGATCGGATCGGGCGTGGGAGCACGGAGGACACGATGGTGGCGATCGTGTCGGTCGGGTCGGCGAGGGCGTTGATGTTACGTCCGCGGTTCGGTGCCGGGAGGACGCGTCGGTACGCGTTGGGGCACGGGGATCTGGTGGTGATGGGTGGGTCATGCCAGCGGACGTGGGAGCATGCCGTGCCGAAGACGTCCAAGGTTGTTGGTCCTCGGATCAGTATCCAGTTTCGGCCGAGGGGAGTTCGGTAGCCGCGTCTCGCGCCGGGTTGGCCCGGCGGGCTCGTTGCTCCGTCGGCCGTCGGTTCCACCGGGCCACTGCCTGCCCCTGCCACACCTGCCGCACCTGCCGCACCACTGCCTGCCGCACCGCCGGCCGCCGGTCCACCACCCACCCAAATCCCGACAACTCACGTCACGACAACTCACATCAGCTCGCCGACCGACGGTTTCCTCTTCTGTTGCCCACCGCCGGACCACTCGCAACCACCCGACTCACGCCGCCGACTCCCGGTGATCACCGGACGGGTGGCGGGAGCCGGCGAGGGTGTCGCCGGCTCCGCGTGTCAGGTCGTCAGCCTTGGCGGCCGTTGAACCTGGGGGACTTTCTGTTGATCACCAAGATCTTGCCGTTGCGGCGCACGACCAGTGAACCGGACTTGTTCTTGAGTGATCTCAGTGACGAGCGCACCTTCATCGTTTGGTCTCCTCACCGAAGCGATCTCGCGCTTCACCCACGAGAACACCGACGTCGCGCGTTTTCATCCCGCGTCAGGACCGTCCCAGTGCCTCCCAGTCCAGCACGCCTCCCGCCGCGTCTCGGATCGTCGCCAGCAGGCCGAGCCTGGCCGCCCTCACCGCCGGATCTGCCGCCATCACCAGCACGCCGTCGAAGAAGGCGTTGATCGGCGCCACCAGACCTCCGGCGGCGTCCGCGAACTGTGACAACGTCGTTGCCCCCGCCGCTGTCAGCTTGCCAGTGGCCGCCACAAGTGCCGACTCCTCAGGGCCGGTCAGCACGCCCGGGTCGTAGCCGGCCACCACGTCCGCCGGCACGATTCGGCGGACTCGTTGCAGCGCCGCCACCAGGTCCGCGAACTCCTGCCGCGGTGCTCGGCTTTCCAGCTCCGCCAGGGTCTCGTCCGCCACAGCCGGTGCGTCGGCCAATGGCAGCACGGCCGCGACGAATCCGTGGTCGTGGCCCGCGTCCAGCAACTGCTGTTCGTAGCGGCGCGCCACGAAGTCCGCTGCTGTCGCCAGCGCCGACTCCCTCACCTCGACGCCGAACGCCGTGAGCTGTTCCGCCGCCGCGCCCAGGCCCCGGCTCACCGTCACCGCTCGTACCGCTGGCACCGCTCGCAACACCGCCACCACACCCAGTGCCGCTCGCCGCAACCCGAACGGGTCCGAACTGCCCGTCGGGTTCACGTCCACCGCGAACAGACCGGCCAGCAGGTCGAACCGGTCGGCGAGCGACAGCAATGCGCCCGGTGTCGTCGTCGGCAGCGCGTCGCCGGCCGATCGCGGCAGCTCCATCTCGTACAACGCCTGCGCCACCTCGGCCGGTCTCGCCGGCCCTCGTCGCGTACTCGCGCGCCATCGTGCCGGCCAGGCTGGTCAGTTCGATCACCATCTGGGTCGCCAGGTCGAACTTCGCCAGTGCCGTCGCTCGCTCCAGGGTCGAACGGTCCGCCGCCACCGAGCCCGAGCCCAATTCCGCTTGCCGCGCCGGCTATCCGGTTCGGCGCGGTCCGCCATCGAGCCGAGGCGTTCGGCGAACGCCAACTCGCTCCAGGGCCGCCCTCATCTCTTCCGGTGCCGTGCGCAGGTCCGCTCGCCAGAAGAACGCCGCGTCCTCGTACCGCGCTCGCAGCACGCCTTCGTTGCCGGCACGCACCACGTCCTCGTCGCACCGAACCGTTCGCGACCGCGACGAAATGCGGCAGCAACGCACCGGCCGCGTCGCGCACCGGCAGGTAGCGCTGGTGCTTGCGCATCACCGTCGTCAGGATCTCCTGCGGCAGTTCGAGGTACCGCGCCGCGAACTCGCCGAGGATCGGTGTCGGTGACTCGACCAGGTTCGTGACCTCGTCGAGCAGCGCGTCCTCGCCCGCGAGTCGACGCCGCCGACCGCTGCGGCCAGTTCCGACGCCACCGTCACGATCCGACGCCCTGCGGACGCCGGCGTCGGCCACGATGTCGTGTGCCGCCAGGAACTCGACGTAACCGCGCGCGGACGGCACGTCCACGACCGGCGCCTGCGCCGTCCGGTGCACGCGGGTGGTCCGGCCGCTGGCCAGTGACGACACCGCGATCGGCACCTCGGTCTCGCCGAGCAGCGCCACGAGCCAGCGCACCGGACGGGTGAACGACAGCGCAGGGTCGTTCCACCTCATGTTCTTGTCCGCACGCAGCTCCGCGACGACCGACGCCAGCAGGTCCGCCGAGCACGTCGGCCGCGCCACGGCCCGGGTCCGTCCTCACCCACGTGCTCGACCCGTCGACGTCGACCCGCACCAGGTCGGTCACGTCGACGCCCTGCCCGCGGGCGAAACCCTGCCGCGGCCTTGGTCGGCGTTCCCGTCGGCCGTCGTACGCGGCGGTGACTCTGGGGCCGCGCACCGTGCGTTCGGCGTCCGGCTCGCGCGGCGGCCACGTCGTCGACGATGCGTCACGATGCGTCGCGGCGTCGCGTGGCACGTGGATCGCGCCGTGCGCCAGACGGGTCGCGGCCAGCTTCGCGGTCAGCGCCTCGCGGACCCGGCCACGGTGCTGCGTCGACCTCGGCGGCCGGCATCTCCTCGATGCCGATCTCGAACAGCAGTGTCGCCGGTGCCGTCGATCGTCGGGTGCTTCGGCCGGCAGCGGCGGCGGCCGGCGGCTGCGGCGACGCCCAGCGGGTGGCCCAGCTCGGCTCTCGGCGTTCCTGCCACAGCTGCGCGACCTCACGCGCCAGGGTGCGCATCCGCGCGAACGCCCTGGCACGCTCCGTCGTCGAGACCGCGCCGCGGGCGTCCAGCACGTTGAACGCGTGGCGAGCACTTCAGCACGTAGGTGTGCGCCGGCACCGGCAGCCGCGCGTCGATCATGCGCCGGGCCTCGGCCGCGTACTCCTCGAACAGCCGCTGGTTGGTCGTCGACGTCGGCGTCGTCGAGGTAGTAGCGGCTCATCTCGTACTCGGACTGGCCGAACACCTCGCCGTAGGAGATGCCGGGCGCGTAGGCGATGCTCCTTGAAGTGGCCGACGCCCTGCAGCGCCATCAGGATGCGCTCGATGCCGTAGGTGATCTCCACCGACACCGGGTCCAGCGTCGGCCCGCCGGCCTGCTGGAAGTAGGTGAACTGGGTGATCTCCAGCCCGTCCAGCCAGACCTCCCAGCCCAGGCCCCAGGCGCCCAGCGCCGGCTGACGCCCAGTTGTCCTCGACGAACCGGACGTCGTGGGCGCGCATGTCGATGCCGAGCACCTCGAGGCTGCCCAGGTACAGCTCCTGCGGGTCGCCGGGGTCCGGCTTGAGGATCACCTGGAACTGGGTGTGCGTCTGGAGCCGGTTCGGGTTCTCGCCGTAACGGGCGTCGTCCGGGCGCACGCTGCGGCTCGACGTACGCCGACGCGCCACGGCTCCGGGCCCGAGCACCCGCAGCACGGTCGCCGGGTTCGCGTACCGGCCCCGACCTCGGTGTTGAACGGCTGCACGACCATGCAGCCGCGGTCGGTCCAGTACTGCGGTCAGCGCGAGCAGCGCGTCCTGCATGGTGAGCACGGGCCGTGGTCCTCATGTCGTCGACGGGGTAGGGGGACACCGCCAACCTACCGGCACCGACCAGGCATTTTCAGTGCCGTGCGCGGGCGGGAGGCCCCCCGCCCGCGCACGGCGATCCGCGTCAGCGGCGCAGCAGGACGCCACGCAGGTACGCGGCCTGTCCCGCGTGCTGCAGATCGTCGGACACCACGCTGACCAGCCGCACGCCCAGCGTGACCGGCGGGTCCCAGCGCTGGTCGACGATCCCGCGCAGGTCCTCGTCGGTGATCGTGCGCAGGTACTCGACGGTCTGCTCGTGCACCTCGTCGTGGTAGCCGGTCAGCAGTTCACCGGACTTGACCCGCACCGCGGCGACGTCCTCGGCGTTGTCGCCGTAGCCGGTCGCGTCCGCAGCGAACGGCAGGTCGAACCGGGCCGCCCAGCCCTTCGCCGTCCACACCTGCGCCAGTCCCGCGACGTCGGCCACGTGGTCGTCCTGCACCCGGGTCAGATGCCAGACCAGCCACGCGATCGAGTTCGCCCCGTCGTCCACGCGGTAGGTCAGATCGTCCGGCCCGAGCCCGTCCACCGCCTCGTGGACCGCATCCCGGATCCTGCCGAACGCGTCAATCAGTATGTCGGCGCTGCTCACGCGCACTCTCCTCTCACCGTGTCAGCCACCCGAAGAGTCCCACCACCGACCGACACACAACCGCCCGGAGGAGCCCGCGGGGCCGTTCCGGGCCGAGCGTGACAGTAACGGCATCGATATAGTTGGCTTCCCATAACGCGGCAGGGAAAACGTCCGGACCAGGTCGCGACATGGGGTTTGACAGGGTGTCGACACCCGTGAGATTCTGGCCGTCGTGATCAGGAATCGACACCGCTTGACGCAGTTCCACGCGGTGCCGAAGCGTCCTCCGACGTGCTCGGAGGGGAGATCGTGAAACGTCCGGCCACATTTTCCGGCCACAAATTCATTGAGTACGCATGCGCAACACGGGCGATCACACGACCGTGTCGTGCTACTCACGGTGGTCCTACGGCGCGACGTGACAATGACGGCCCGTGCTCCGGTCGGCGGGCGTCCGGGCAGCCCAGCCACCCCCTGCGCGAAGTGTCGACACTTCACGGTTCAGTAGTAGTGTCGACACCTTTTGGCCACGAAGACGTGAGATGTGACCGAACAGAGGGGCCCGACCGTGGTTTCGGCAGCCCGCGGGGGGTATCGTCCCGTGCCCGCAAGGTTGTCCGGTTGGCAGCGCGGCCGCCGGGTGCGGCCGTGATCGGCGGCCGGCCGGACAACGATCGCCTGGCGAACCCATAGCTACTGGTAGTAGAGGTGCACTGCGTCCGTGAGCCATCCGACTCTCGTCCCAACGGCAGGTCAGCCGGGGCACCAGGTGCCCCGGCGGCGGCTGTCGGCGGCGGTCGCCGTGTCAGTCGGTTGTCATCGGGTCGACACACTGAGAGTGACGACACCGCTGCACCTCCCGGCAGCCTCCCGGGAACGAGTGGTCGGAATCGATTTCACGCACGGCTTCCGCATCCCTTTGACCGGTCCGTCGACGCACGGGCGCGCGACGACGACATCGGAAAAAAGATCGCCCGAGAAATATTGTTCCACGCACGGCCCCATCCCTCGTGGTCTCGTATCACGCATCCTTCACGACAAAGGAACTGGATAACATGGTTTGGCGTGTTCGCGATGCCCGGTTCAGCCGGTTAACCGGCCGAACGGCATTGACTGCAACCGCGGTTCTGGCATTGGCGCTGGCGACCTCCTGTAGCGCACTTTCCGGAAACAGCAACTCGTCCTCGGGCGGATCGAACGGGCAGGATCTGGAAACGTCGTCGATCAAGGTCGGTGCCATCGCGGGCGCCAGCTCGGCGGCGCTCTACATCGCCTACGACACGGGCTACTTCAAGCAGGAGGGCCTGAACGTCCAGATCGTCACGACGGCGCAGGGCAACCAGGCCCTGACCCAGCTGATCGGCAAGGCGCTGGACGTCACGCTGGCCAACGACGTCACCGGTATCCAGGGCAAGATCCAGGGCCAGCCGCTGAAGCTGGTGTTCGACGGCCCGAGCACCGCTCCGCACACGTTCGTCATCTCGGCCCTGCCGGGTTCGCCGATCACCAAGCTGTCCGACCTGAAGGGCAAGAAGGTCGGCGTCAGCTCGCTGACCGACGCCGTGACGGCGACGCTGAAGGAGAGCCTGCAGTCGGTCAGCGTCGACCCGAGGGACGTGACCTTCCAGCAGGTGCCGTACGCGCAGAGCGAGCAGGCACTGAGGTCGGGCAGCGTGGACGCGGCCGTCACCAGTGAGCCGTACACCACGGAGGCCGCCGAGACGCTGGGCGCCCGCCCGGTGGTCGACGTCTTCCCGACCGGCAGCGCCGAGTCGAACATCCCGAACGCCGGTTACTTCGCGACCGACACGTTCGTGAAGGACAACCCGAAGACCCTCGCGGCGTTCCAGCGCGCGATGGCCAAGGGTGCGGTGGACGCCGCGAACCGGCAGAACGTGGAGAACGCGGTCGCCAAGCACCTGCCGACGCTGCAGAAGCAGGTGCTGGATGTCATGGCACTGCCCGGCTTCCCGTCCGGACCTCGACCCCAACCGGATCCAGCGGGTCGCCGATCTGATGCAGAAGGCGAACATCATCAAGGAGCACTTCGACGTGCGCGAGATCCTGGCGCCGTTCGAGCAGTCGTCCTGAGTTGAACGGCCGCCTCCTTCGCGGCGTGGCCGGTCTTGTCGGCGTCTTCCTGGTCTGGGAGATCGTCAGCAGGACCGGCCTCGTGGAACTCGTTCCGCTACCACCCCCGACGGGGGTGGTAGCCCGCGTCGTCAGCCTGTTCGGGCAGTCCGACTTCCAGGTCGCGCTGATCGCGACGCTGCTGACGTGGCTGCTGTCGCTGGCCATCACGATCGGCGTCGCGGTGCCGCTGGGCATCCTGTTGGGCAGCCTGCCCGGCGTGCGGACGGCGACCAGCGCGGTGATCGAGTTCGTCCGGCCGATCCCCGCCGTGGCGCTGGTCCCGGTGTCCACGGTGCTGCTGGGCGCGGGCCCGGTCACCACGATCACGCTGGCGGTGTTCGCCGGCACGTGGCCGGTGCTGTTCAGCGTGGTGGGCGCGATCCGGGAGACCGACCCGATGCTGCTGCAGACGGCGCGGTCGTTCGGGCTGCGGCGGCTGTCGCTGGCCATCCGGGTCCGGCTGCCCGCGCTGGCCCGGGCGGCGGTGACCGGCATCAGGGTCGCCGTGGGCCTGGAACTGATCGTCATCGTGTCCACCGGCCTGCTCACCGGGATCTCCGGCGGCCTGGGCGCCTTCCTGTGGAACGAGGGCCAGGTCGTCGGTGACTCGACGACGGTGCTGGCCGGCACGGTGATCATCGGCGTGCTGGGGTATCTGGCCAACCAGGCACTGGTCGCGATCCAGCAGTTGCGCTGGCTGCATCCCGGCGCGTCCTCGGCGCCCGAGAGTGCCCCGGCGGGCCCGACGCACTGGGCGCTGCGTTTCGTGCAGCGCTGGGGCGTCCTGGTGGCCGTGATCGTGGTCTGGCAGCTCGTCACGATGCGGATGGCCAACCTGTACGCGCCGACGCCTGCCGCGATCGCGAGTGCGGCGTGGCGCAACGCCTCGGTGCTGGCCACGAGCACACCGGTGTCGCTGGCCAAGCTCGGCATCGGCTGGGTGATCGCCGCCGTCGCCGGCGTCGGCTTCGGCCTGCTGCTCGGTGTCCTGCCACGGGCCGCGGACGTGATCGAACCGGTCGGCGCCTTCATCCGTGCCATCCCGCCGGTGCTGCTGATGCCCATCCTGGTGATCTGGTGTCATCTGGGCACGGCGCTGGAGATCACCACGATCGCACTGGGCTGCGCGTGGCCGATCCTCGTGCAGACCATCGAGGGCGTCCGGTCGATCGAACCCGTGCTGCTGGAGACGTCGCACTCCTACCGCACCGGCCGGTTGCGCCACCTGTTCGCGGTCGTCGCGCCGTCCGCGGCCCCGAAGATCGTCACCGGGCTCCGGGTCAGCCTGAGCCTCGCGCTGATCCTGATGGTCATCACGGAACTGATCGGAGCCTCGAACGGCCTGGGCTACCAGCTCGGATTCGCCGGCAACCAGTTCGACTACCCTGATGTGGGCGTGCTTCGTGTTGTTGGGCATCCTCGGCTATCTGTTCAACCAGATACTGCTGGCAGCCGATCGCCGTCTCGTCTCCTGGCGGCACGAAGGGGCAACCGACGCATGACCGACTACTTCGCTTCGCCGAACAGACCGGGCACCGACGTCGACGCGACCGCGGGCACCAGGTTCGGCACCGAAGCCGACGCCTACCACCGCTTCCGGCCCCGCCCGCCGGAACTGACGATGGACTGGCTCGTGCCGTCGGGCCTCGGAGCGGCCGTGGACGTCGGCGCCGGTACGGGGATCTTCACCGAGCCACTGGCTCGCCGCGTGTCAACGGTGTACGCGGTCGAGCCGGACGCGGCGATGCGGGCGAAGCTGGTGACGCACTGTCCGGACGTGATCGTCGTGGACGGCACCGCGGAGAACCTGCCGCTGGGCGACGACAGCGTGCGGGCCGTGTACGCGAACTCGACGTGGCACTGGACCGATCCGCTGCTCGCGCTGCCGGAGATCGCGCGGGTCCTGTTGCCGGGTGGGATTCTCGGCGTGTCCTGGAGCATGCCGGACCGCAGGATCGGCTGGCGGGCCAAGCTGGACGAGATCACCGCGAAGGTCGGCGAGACCGGGCGCGGTCCCGGCCGGTTCGAGCTGCCCGACGGCGCACCGTTCGACCAACCGGAACAACTGGTGCACGACTGGCGAATGCGGATGACCATCGACGAACTCGTCGCGCAGCTGGGCACCTACGACCATCTGCTCGCAATGTCCGAAGTAGACAGGATGTCCGTACTGGCCGACGCGCACACGTATCTGAACGGGAATCCCGCGACGTGCAGGGGCGTCATCGAGGTTCCGTTCCGGACCGCGTGCTTCCGTACGGTCTATCGGGGCTGAGCACGGTCTATCGGGGCTGATAGGTGTCACGGCCCGGCCACCCACCGTGATGCCGTGGTCACTCCGTGAGCGGCGACGGTGCCGGGTCGGCAACCCGGCGCGTACGTGTACACAACCGTGCCGGGAAGCGCAGTAGGCTGATGGCAATCGGCATGGCAATCACGGTGCCGGGCGGAGCAGAGGGGCGTGCCGCGTGGTGGAGTTACCGGACTGGGTGCCCGACGGCGTCGAGGTGACCGTGCCCAACGCGGCCCGCATGTACGACTACGCGCTGGGCGGCTACCACAACTTCGCCGTGGACCGGGAGTTCGTGGAGCGGGCCGAGCAGCTCATGCCCGGCGCGATCGCCGTCGGCCATGCGAACCGCGCGTTCGTCGGCCGGTCGGTGCGCTGGCTGGCGGACACGGGCATCCGCCAGTTCCTGGACATCGGCTCGGGCATCCCGACGCTGGGCAACGTGCACGAGGTGGCCCAGCAGGCCGCGCCCGACTCCCGGGTGATCTACGTCGACATCGACCCGGTCGCGGTCGCGCACAGCCAGGCGATCCTGGCCGACAACGACCTGGCCGGCGTGATCCAGGCCGATCTGCGGCACCCGGCCGACATCCTGTACCACCACGAAGTCCTTGCGCTGTTGGACTTCTCCCAGCCGGTCGCGGTGCTGCTGAACGCGGTGATGCACTTCCTGCCCGACTCCGACCAGCCGACGCGATCATGGCGCAGATCCGCGACGCGCTCGTCAGCGGCAGCTACGTGTCGCTGACGCACGGCACGAAGATCTCCGACCGTGCTCCCGAACAGGAGGACGTGGCCAAGCTCTACAGGTCCACGCCGACATCGGTGCACTACCGGACGCCGGCGGAAGTGCGGCGCCTGTTCGACGGGTTCGAGCTGGTCGAGCCGGGCGTCGTCGCCGTCAGCGACTGGCTGCCCGACCCGGACGAGCAGGACGATCCCCCGCAACGGGGGATACTCGCGGTCATCGGCCGCAAACCCTGACCGTCGCGTCCACGGGGATCGGACACTCTGGCTTTTCGGTGGTCGCCGAGTGACAATCACGGCCGGCAACCAGCACTCATGCCATTGGAAACAGGAGCCACTCAGCAACCGGAAGCAGCCCATGACACGACTTGGCCGCAGACCATCCCGACCTGGCCGCAGACCATGACCGGGCACGACACGACACCCGAGAGCCGCACGGTGGTGTCCGACGAGCTGACCGCGCAGCGGATCAGCACGTTCGCCCGGTCCTGGGCCAGGGTCCTGGCCAGTACCAGCTTCGTGCCCGGTGGCAGGGCCAAGGCCCGCGGCGTCCTGGAGGACGTGCTGCGCACACTGCTCGACGCGTTGGCAGCGCCGAGCTTCGACCCGCAGGTCGGCCGGGACGTCGGCCGCACGCTGGTGGCCAACCACATCTCGGCGCCGCGCACCCTCGGCGACTCGATTCACCTGCTGGGCAGCCGGTTGCTGGCCGAACTGGACATCCGCGCCGACGGCGCCGCGCCGCGACTGGCCGCGCTGCTGGGCCAGCTTGCGACCGGCTTCACCGAGGCGCTGCGCGACGGCGCGCTGACGGCCGCCGAGGACATCAACAAGGCGGAACGGGCTGCGTGGCGCGATCAGCAGCGCCGGATGTACCGGCGGTTGCAGCACGCGCTGCTGCACGACCAGCTCACCGACCTGCCCAACCGCGCGCAGTTCACCGGCTGGCTGGAGGAGACCCTGGCCCGCGCGCCGCGGGACGCGCGGATCGGCATGTGCGTGATCAACCTGGACGGTTTCAAGGCGATCAACGACAGCATCGGCATGGAGAAGGCCGACCAACTGCTGCTCGCGGTGGCCAACCGGTTGCGGCCGCAGGCCAACCGCTACGGCCACTTCCTGGCCCACCTCGGCGGCGACATGTTCGCGATCGGCGTCGACCGCACGAGCGGCAGCGACGACGTCGCGAAGGTCGCCGACCGCGCGCTGCGCACGCTGTCCGACCCGATCCGGCTGGACGGGATGCAGCTCCCGATCACCGCGAGCGCGGGCATCGTGGAACGCGCGGCGGCCGGCGCGCAGGCCGTGGAACTGATCCGGGCCGCGGACATCAGCGTCGGCTGGGCCAAGGTCGACCAGGGCGCACACCGAGGCGGCCGGTGGGCGGTGTTCGACGCGGGACGCAACGCGACCGACGTGCGCAAGCACACGCTGGCCGCGGCGATGCCGGGAGCGCTGGCGCGCAACGAGTTCACGCTGTGGTACCAGCCTCTGGTGCGACTGTCCGACGGCGAACTGGTCGGTGTCGAGGCGCTGGCCCGCTGGCAGCACCCGGAACTGGGGATGATCGCGCCCGCGCAGTTCATCCCGTCGGCCGAGGACACCGGACTGATCGTGCCGCTGGGCATCCGGCTGCTGGAGCTGGCGTGCCGGCAGGCGGCCGCGTGGCGCGACGAGACCGGCGTGACGCTGCTGATGAGCGCGAACCTCGCCGTGGCCCAGATCCGGACACCCGGGCTGGTCGCCGCGATCACATCCGTGTTGCGGCGCACCGGGTGGCAGGCGTCCGACCTACAGCTCGAGATCACCGAGAGCGCGTTCATCGGCTCGGACGACGACGCGATGCGCACGCTGCACAGCCTGACCCGGCTGGGCGTCCGGCTGTCGATCGACGACTTCGGCACCGGCTACTCCAGCCTCGCCTACCTGGCCGAACTGCCGGTGCACAACCTCAAGCTGGCGGCCAGGTTCCTGCGTGGACTGGACAGCGGAAGCGACGCGGGGACGTCGAATCGGATGATCCTGCCCGCGGTGGTCGCGTTGAGCCATGACCTGGAACTGACGGTCACGGCGGAGGGTATCGAGCATCCCGGCGAGATCGATCACCTGCGGGCCATCGGTTGCGACTTCGGCCAGGGCTACCACCTGGGCAAGCCGATGGCGCCCGAGCTGATCACCGACCGGGTGACGCGGCCCGCCGCCCCCGACGCGACGGGCCGCGAATCATCCTGAACAACACCGTGAGGTACTGGTTGCCACGGTCCGAACCGGCTGAAACATCTGTTTCGTGACAGTTGACAGACGCGGCTGGGCGCCCGCGGTGGTGTCGGCCGGGGCGCCCAACCGGATCCGTCCGGACCTGGTCAGCCGGTGTAACCGGCGAAGATCTTCGCGAACGCGTTCGGCGCCTGCGTGATGCTGGAGCAGGTCGGCGACGCCCAGGTCTGCGCGCCACCGGAGCACTGCGTGTCACGGGCCGCCGACCAGAACGACAGCCAGGCCAGGTGCTTGGACCGGGCGAAGTCGACCAGCTTGCTCGCGTCCGCCGTGGTGAACGTCTCCGCGCTGACGTCGTTGACGCCGATCATCGGGGTGACCGCGATCCGCGACCACGCGTCCGCATCGGACAGTCCCCAGACCGACTTCACCGTGGCGGCCACCGCGGTGGCCGCGTCGATCGCGTTCTGGCCCATGTCGGCCGGGAACGAGCTGCCGTAGTCCATCGCCATGATGTTCACGGCCGACACGTTCGCACCGTTGGTCTTGGCACTCTGCAACAGGTTCACGCCGTCCTGGGTCAGGCCGGACGGCAGCACCGGCAGCGTGTAGGAGACGCTCAGCGCCGAGTTCTGCTTCTCCAGCATGGCGATCGCCTGGTTGCGGCGGTCGTTGGCGGCCGTGTTGGCCAGCGCCGCGCCCTCGATGTCGAAGTCGATCTGCTTGGCGTTGGTGGCCGTGACCACGCTCTGGTAGGCCGCGGCCAGCGCACTCGCGCTGGCACAGTTCAGGGCCAGTTCACTGCCGCTGGCGCCGCCGAAGGACACCCGGACGTCGCCGCCCGCCGACCGCAGCGAAGCGATGTCGGACGTGATCGTCGGGTCGTTCAGTGCCGTCACGCCGCCCCACTTCGGCGTGCAGTTGTTGCCGCTGTCCACGACGAACGCCAGGTTGAAGTACTTGCCACCGGTAGCCGACGCGGCGCCGGACAGGTTGTACAGCGGGTAGAGCGACAGGTCCGCGTACGGCGCGAAGCGGCCGAACGAACCACCGGAGGACGGCGGCGGCGGAGCCTGCGTCGACGAGCCGCCGGGGTTGTTCGGCGACGACGGTGCCGTCGTGGTGGTCCCGGGTGGCGCCGCGGTCGTGGACGGTGCGCCTACCGGCGTGCTGGGGGCGGTGCCGCCGCCGCAGTCGGTGCTGTTGATCGTGCAGCCGGCCGGCTTGTCCGCGCCGGTACCCGACACCTGGAAGCCGAAGTCGGTGCTGGAGCCCGGCGTGAGAGTGCCGTTCCAGTCGTCGTTGCGCACCGTGACCTGGTTGCCCTGCTTGGTCATCACGCCGTTCCACAGACCCGTCACGGAATCACCGGACGGCAGGCTGAACGACACGGTCCAGGCGTGGGTGGTCGCATCTCCGGTGTTGCGCACCACGTACGTCGCGACGTATCCGTCGTCCCACTGGCTCGACTTGGCGAAGGTTGCCGTCATCTGGTCCGCCGACGCGGTACCGGTCAGCGCCATGCCGACGCCCACGGCCAGCACGCTGGTCAGTCCCCCCATGACGACCCACCGCATGCGCTTGCCCATCAATCCTCCGAAGTCCACGGATTCGAATGGCCGAGAAACCCGAACGGGTCCGGCGGGCATGAACATAACGGCGATCATGAGCGGGCGGAACGGTTTCGGATTAAGGGCGGCCTAAGCGACGGTTATCGCTGGCGGGCGACGGTGAACCGATTCACTGCTCGACCGTCTGTATCGACGGCGGATGCCCGTTCCACGTCGCGAAGAGCGACGAAGTCGCGTTGCCGGCCGTGAAATCGACGCGCAGCCAACCCGATTCCTGCCATGCCTGCACGGAATAGCCGGCCGCGGGGGTCGCCGACACCAGGGTCGCCTGCGTCTGCGTCATCGACAGCACCACTTCGCCGCCCTTGAGGCTGTAGCGCTGGACGTCCGAGGCCACGGTGGTGGTCGTCGGCGGCGCGGGCGGCTGTGTCGTTGACGTTGACGGAGGAGCGGATGGCGCAGTCGTCGTGGTCCGAACGGGCGTGGTGGTACTGGTCGGATCGGCGGAGAGACGCGATGTCGGCGCGAACGGATGAGTCTGCCCGGAACCGGCCGGCACGGACACCTTCACCGGCGTCATCACGGCGTCGTGCACGACGGTACGCACGCCGAGCCAGGACACGCCCACGGCCGCTGCGGTGGCGCACATCCACGCGATGGCGATCATCGGTGCCCGCACGACGCCCATCTTGCCCGATCGATGTCGTACCGTGCACCACTGTGGCGAACGTGCTCGTGGTCGAAGATGAGCCAGCGGTCCGTACTGCGGTGATCCGCTACCTGACGGAGGCTTCGCACGCCGTGCGCAGCGTCGGCACGGCGCTGGAGGCGCTGCGCGAGGTGTCCCAGCGGACCCCTGACGTGGTCGTGCTCGATCTCGGCCTGCCCGACCTGTCCGGCGCCGAGGCGCTGAAGATGATGCGCAGTGTGTGCGACGTGCCCGTGATCGTGGCGACGGCGCAGGACGAGGAGTCCACGATCGTCGCGCTGCTCAACAGCGGCGCCGACGACTATCTGATCAAGCCGTTCTCCGGCGAACACCTCAACGCCCGGCTGACCGCACTGCTGCGGCGCACCCAGCGCGGCACCGAGCAGCACGTGCTGTCCGTCGGCGGCCTGCGGATGGATCTGCGGCGCAGGGAAGCCACGCTGGACGGCCGCGCGCTGGATCTGGTGCGCCGCGAGTTCGACCTGCTCGCGTTCCTGGCCGCCCGGCCCGGCGAGGTGGTCAGCCGCCGCGAACTGCTCGCCCAGGTCTGGCAACAGCCCTACGGCGAGGACCAGACCATCGACGTGCACCTGTCCTGGCTGCGCCGCAAGCTCGGCGAACGCGCCGCGGCACCGCGCTACCTGCACACCGTGCGCGGCGTTGGCGTGAAGCTCGTCGAACCGACACCGTGAACGAACACGACGTGGAGCGGCCGGCATGAGATGGGCACTGGTCCGCGTCGCCGTCGCGGTGACCGCGATGGTGGCACTGGCGTTCCTCATCCCGCTCGCGGTCACGATCAGCGCGATCGCCAAGGACAAGGCGTTCTCCAACGCCGAACAGCAGGCATCCGCGATGGCGCCGGTACTGGCCGTCAGCACCGACGCGGACGACCTGCGCCGAGCGCTGGCCAGCACCCAGGCCGGCGGTGCCGGTGACGTCGCCGTGCACCTGCCTGACGGGGAGGTGATCGGCACCGCACATGCCTCCGTCGACGTCATCGCCGCGACCACCCGGCAGGCCAGGGCGGCGACCACCGGCGCGCCGGGCGGTTACGCCGTGCTGCAACCGGTCGTGCTCAACAAGGGCGTCGCGCTGATCGAGGTCTACGTCCCCGACTCCGAACTGAGCCAGGGCGTCGTCACCGCGTGGCTGGTGCTCTCCGGCGTGGCCATCGTGCTGGTGCTGGGTTCGACGCTGGTCGCCGACCGGTTGGCCGCCCGACTCGTCCGGGCCGCCAAACACCTCGCGGAGGTCGCCCGCTCACTGGGCTCCGGCGACACCAGCGTCCGCGTCACCGCGCAGGGCCCCTACGAACTGCGCGAAGCGGGTCTGGCGTTCAACATCATGGCCGGGCGGATGGACGGCATGCTCGCCGCGGAACGCGAACTGGCCGCCGACCTGTCCCACCGCCTGCGCACACCGTTGACCGCACTGCGGCTCAACGCCGCCGCACTGGGCCCCGGCCACGAGGCCGAACAGACCAGGATGGCCGTGCAGCGCCTGGAACAGGAGGTCGACCAGGTCATCCGCGCCGCGCGCGGCCAGGGCAGGACACCCGGCCCGGTCCGCTGTGACGCGACGGCCGTGCTGCACGAACGCCTCGGCTTCTGGTCCGCGCTGGCCGAGGACCAGGGCCGCGCGTGGCGCTTCATGGGCGGCTCGGTCCCCGCCCCAGTGCCGGTCGCCGCGACCGATCTGGCCAACGTGACGGACGTGCTGCTGGGCAACGTCTTCCGGCACACCGACGAACGCGTCGGGTTCTCCGTGTCGCTCACCGTCGAACAGGGCACCGTGTTCGTGCTGGTCGAGGACGCGGGCCCGGGTATCGCCGACCCGGAAGCCGCCCTGCGCCGCGGTCAGGGAGCAGGCGGCAGCGGGTCGACCGGCCTCGGTCTGGACATCGTCCGCAAGGTCGCGGAGGGCGCGGGTGGGGGCGTCCACATCGGACGGTCGGCGCTCGGCGGAGCCGCGGTGCACGTGTGGTTCCCGACCGACCGGCTGGCTCCCTCGGCCACGCCCACGCTGCGCCGCAGGGCCGGCAGGCACCGCCAGCCCATCGACGCCATCACCGAGCGCATGCGGGTCGTCCGCTGACGCCGCCGTGACCTGCGCGACCGGCCGGCGCGTCCCCCGCCCGCGATGTCGGGTGCTGCGGATACCCTCAAGTACGGTGGTCGCCGGTGTCCCGCCCACCGAGTGCCCCGTCCGCAACATCCTGACCTGGGAGAACGACCTGTGACTGCGGAGACCCTGTACGGGGCCGACGATCTGACCCATCTGGAAGGTCTGGAAGCGGTTCGGAAGCGACCCGGCATGTACATCGGGTCCACCGACAGCCGCGGGATCAACCATCTGTTCAGCGAGATCGTCGACAACTCGACGGACGAGGGCATCGCGGGCGCGGCCGGCAAGATCGTCGTCACTCTGCACGCCGACGCCAGCATCCAGGTGGACGACGACGGCCGCGGCATCCCGACCGGCGTGCACGCGAAGTCCGGTCTGTCCGGTGTCGAGCTGGTGCTGACCAGGCTGCACGCGGGCGGCAAGTTCGGCGGTTCCGGCTACAAGACCTCCGGCGGCCTGCACGGCGTCGGCGCGTCGGCCGTGAACGCCCTGTCGCTGCGCTTCGACATCACCGTCAGGCGCGAGGGCAAGATCCACCAGATGTCCTTCGCGCACGGCGTCCCCGGCGAGTTCGACGGTCCCGGCCCGAAGGCCGCGTTCACACAGCGCAGCGGCCTGCACGTCACCGGCAGGATGAAGCGCGGCGAGTCGTCGGGCACGTCGATCCGCTACTGGTACGACGCCCGCTACTTCGACCCTGGCGCCAAACTCGACCGCGACGCCGTACTGGCGAAGCTGCGCAACACGGCGTTCCTGGTCCCCGGCGTCACCTACGTGCTGCGCGACGCCACCGAAGGCGGCATCGAGGAACAGACGTTCCACTACCCCAACGGCATCTCCGACATGGTCGACTTCCTCACGCCCGACGGCGACCGCCCCGTCTCCGGCACGTTGCTGGTCAACGGTTCCGGCACCTACCTGGAGAACGCGGCCGACGAGAACGGCGTCATGCGGTCCAAAGTGGAGCGGACAGCCGAGGTCGAGGTGGCGCTGCGCTGGGGCACCGGCTACGAACGCACCATCGAGTGCTTCACCAACACCATCCGCAACATGCACGGCGGCACCCACCGCAAGGGCTTCGACCGCGCGGCACTGAGGGCCGTGCAGGACGCGATAGGCCGCAGCAGGGGCCTGCTCAAACCGAAGGAGGACCCGCCGATCCTGGACGACGTCCTGGAGGGCATGACGGCGGTCATCCACGTCCGTATCCCGGAACCGCAGTTCACGTCCCAGACCAAGGACGAACTGTCCACCTCCGGCATCACGAAGGTCATCCAGGCGGTCGTCGAACGCCACATCAAGGCGTGGACCGAGGACCGCAGGACGAAGACGGAAGCCAAGACAGTCCTGCAGAAGGTCGTCGACGCCTCCCGGGTCCGCCTGACCCAGAAACAACAGAAGGACGCCGCCCGCCGCAAGACGGCGCTGGAAGGCGCCGCGATGCCCCCCAAACTCGTCGACTGCCGCACCACGGGCATCTCCCGCAGCGAACTGTTCCTCGTGGAGGGTGACAGCGCCCTCGGCTGCTTCACCGGTGACACGATGGTGGCCCTGGCGTCGGGCAGGAGCACGTCCTTCACCGATCTCGCCGGCGACTGGCAGCGTGGCATCACGCACGTCGGCTACGCCACGGACGAAACCGGCCGAGTGGTGCTCGCTCCCCTGGTGGCGCCGCGGCTGACGAAGTCCGGCGCGCCGTTGGTGCGCGTCACCCTGGACAACGGACAGTCGGTGCGCTGCACGCCCGATCACCTGTTCCGGCTGCGTGACGGCTCGTACCGCCGCGCCGACGCCCTCGCGGCAGGCGAGTCGCTGATGCCGCTGTACCGCTCGGTGTCGGCGAAGTCCTCCGGTGACAGGCTCGAGGGCCACGAGCGGGTCTGGATGAACGACCGCGGCGGGTGGGTCCCCACCCACCGCCTGTCGAACGCCCACGACCCGCGCCAAGGCACGGACCGCGCCGCGGACGGAACGCTCTTCGACGAGGGCGACCACGCCCGGCCGCGCGAGGCGGCGGCACCGCGCAACCACCGCGTCGTGTCGGTGACGCCGCTGGCCGAGACCGCCGACGTCTACGACCTGACCGTGGAGGGCCACCACAACTTCGCCCTCGAAGCCGGGGTGTTCGTCCACAACAGCGCGCGCATGGCGCGAGTATCGGAATACCAGGCACTTCTGCCGTTGCGCGGCAAGATTCTCAACGTCCAGAAGGCATCCCTGGCCGACACGCTGCGCAACGTCGAGATCGCGTCCATCGTGCAGGTACTCGGCGCCGGCACCGGCCGCACGTTCGAGCTGTCCCAGATGCGCTACGGGCGTGTGATCCTGATGGCCGACGCCGACGTCGACGGCTCGCACATCCGGACCCTGCTGATCACGCTGTTCGCCAAGTACATGCGCCCGGTGATCGAGGACGGCAGGCTGTACGCCGCGATGCCGCCGCTGCACAAGATCACCACGAAGGGCCGCAACCCGGAGACCGTCTTCACGTTCACCCAGCGCGAGATGGAAACCACCTTGGCACGCCTGGAAAAGGCCGGCCGGCAGGTCGTCACACCGGTTCCCCGGTTCAAGGGTCTGGGCGAGATGGACGCCGACGAACTGTGGCAGACGACGATGAACCCGGCCACCAGGTCGGTCCGCCGCATCACCATGGCCGACGTGGACGCCGCTGAATCCGCACTCGAACTGCTGATGGGCGAGAAGGTCGAACCGCGCCGCAACTGGCTCGTCGAGTCGTCCGGCCGGGTCGACCAGGAAGCCATCGACATCTGAGCCGCTACCGGCACGAGGAGAACACGACAGACATGGCTCGCCGCAAGGGACCGACGACCAAGGTCGACCCGTCCGCGTTCGACAGCGCGGGCGCGACGGTGCTGGAGAACCCGCTCAACACGGAGATCGAGGACTCGTACCTGGAGTACGCGTACTCGGTCATCCACTCCCGGGCCCTCCCGGACGCCCGTGACGGCCTGAAACCGGTGCACCGCCGCATCCTGTACTCGATGTACGAACAGGGCCACCGCCCGACGAGCGCGTACGTGAAGTCCTCGCGCGTCGTGGGCGACTGTTTCGTGCGTGGCGCGCTGGTGTCCACGCCGGAGGGTCTGCGGCCGATCGAGGAGATCGAGGTCGGCGACCGGGTGCTCGACGGCCACGGCCAACCGGTGCCGGTGGTCGCCGCGTACCGGAACCCGTCGTCGGACCTGGTCCGGGTCACGTGGGCCGACGGCCACACCATGACCGTGACGCCCGGCCAGCGGTTCCGCACGGTGAACGACGACCTGACCGTCGGCTGGACCGCTGCCCGTGACCTGGTCGGGGCACGCACCATCGGCGACGGCCGCCACCCCGGCCCGGACGCCGTGGCTGACGTCTACCCCTACGTCCTGGGCCTGGTCGCGGCGGCGGGCCGCGCCGTCGACCGCGCGGGGACGGCCGGCGGCCGGGTGCGGCTGCACATGGCCGACCCGGGCCCGCTCGACGTGGCGCACGGCTGGGCGATCGCCGCGGGGCTGGACGCCGACCGTGGCAAGCGTGCGGCGAAGCGACCGGAAGACAGCGACCGGCACATCGTCACGTTCGCCCCGCATGCCGGTCTGATGGCGGCGGCGCCGCTCGGCGGTGTCAGGAGCGTGCCTGCCGGTGTGCTGGCCGACCGCTCGGCGTGGCTCCCGTTCGTGGCCGGCTTCGTCGACGGCGACGGCCGCGTGCGGCGGACCGACCGCGAGATCGTGCTCGCCGCCACGAGCGAACCGCTGATCCGGCAGTTGTACTCGATGCTGGCCGCGATGGGCATCCAAGGCCGGCACTCCCACGACCGCACCGGGAAACCGTTCGGCCTGTCGATCTCAGGTCAGGACGCCGCCGTCCTGGCGACCGCGTTGCTGCGCTGGTCGAAGGTCGACCACAAGCGGGACGGACTGGCACGGCTGGCCGGAGCCGATCGGCTCGATGCCCTGTCCGGCCCGTCTTTCCTCGACGTGGTGTCGGTCGAGCCCGCCGAGCCCGCCGTGACCTACGACATCCAGGTCGGCAGCGCGGAACACGCGTTCGTCGTCGAAGGCTTCGTCGTCCACAACTGCATGGGCAAGTACCATCCGCACGGCGACACCGCCATCTACGACGCGATGGTCAGGCTCGCGCAGGACTTCTCGATGAACGCGTGCCTGGTCGACGGTCACGGCAACTTCGGCAGTCCGGACGACGGCCCGGCCGCCCAGCGATATACCGAAGCCCGGCTGTCCAACGAGGCCATGCTGCTGGTCGGCGAACTCGGTGAGGACACGGTCGATTTCCGGTCCAACTACGACGGTTCGCTGCGGGAGCCCGGCGTGCTGCCGGCCGCGTACCCGAACCTGTTGGTGAACGGGACGTCCGGCATCGCCGTCGGTATGGCCACCAACATGATTCCGCACAACATGGGCGAGGTCATCGCGGCTGCCAGGTGGCTGATCCGGCATCCCACGGCGACGCTGGACAAGCTGATGGAGTTCATCCCGGGACCCGACCTGCCCACCGGCGGCATGTTGCTCGGTCTGGACGAGGTGCGCAAGGCATACGAGACCGGGCGCGGCGTCGTCCGGATGCGTGGCCGCGTGGAGATCGGCCCGTTGGAGGGCAGCCGCCGGCAGGCCATCACGGTCACCGAACTGCCCTACGGTGTCGGCCCGGAGAAGATCATCGAGAAGATCACCGACGAGGTGACGAAGGCCAAGCGGCTGTCCGGTATCGCGGACGTGAAGGACTTGACCGACCGGGAGAACGGCACCCGGCTGGTGATCGAGTGCAAGGTCGGCGTGAACCCGCAGGCGCTGCTGGCCGACCTCTACCGGTTGACGCCGCTGGAGCAGTCCTTCGGCATCAACAACCTGGTGCTGGTCGACGGCCAGCCCACGACGCTGGGGCTCAAGGCGCTGCTGGAAGTGTTCCTGCGGCACCGCTACGACGTGGTCACCCGGCGTACCCGCTACCGCAGCAAGAAGCGCGAGGACCGGTTGCACCTGGTCGAGGGCCTGCTGATCGCGTTGCTGGACATCGACAAGGTGATCCGGCTGATCAGGGCCAGCGAGAACGCGCAGGACGCGAAGGACGGCCTGATGAAGCGCTTCAGGCTGTCCGAGACCCAGGCCACGTACATCCTGGACACGCCGCTGCGCCGCCTGACCAGGTACGACAAGATCGAACTGGAGGCCGAACAGGACCGGCTCAACGCCGAGATCGCCGAGCTGGCGAAGATTCTGGACGACGACTCGGTGCTGCGGAAGGTCGTGTCCGACGAACTGGCCAAGATCGCGAAGGACCTCGCGGGCGAGCGGCGGACGTCGCTGGTCGACGGTGACCTCAAGGAGGTGCTGGCGGCGTCGAAGCCGGCCGGCCCGCTGGAGGTAGCGGACGACCCGTGCCAGGTGATCATGTCGGCCACGGGCTTGGTGGCACGCACGGCGGCGGAGTCGGAGGAGTCGTCAGAAGCCAGGCGCCGCAACGGAAGGGCGCGTCACGACGCCGTCGCCGCAGTGGTCCATACCACCGCGCGCGGCCAGATCCTGTTGGTGACCAGCCACGGTCGGGCGTTCAAGACGGACGTGCTGCCGCTGCCGGTGCTACCGGAGCAGGCGGGCACGGTGTCGCTGAGCGGCGGCATGGCGGCGCGTGAACTGGCGCCGTTGGAGAAGGGCGAGCGGGTGATCACGATCGCGCCGCTCACCGACCAGGACTCGCCGGGCCTGGCGCTGGGCACCCGGCAGGGCATGGTGAAGGTGTGCGCGCCGGAGTGGCCGGTGCGGTCGGACGAGTTCGAGGTGATCGGCCTGCGCGAGGGCGACGAGGTCGTCGGCGCGACGTGGTTGACGGACGGCTCGGAAGAACTCGCGTTCATGTCGTCGGACGCGTCGCTGCTGCACTACCCGGCGGCGCAGGTCCGGCCGCAGGGCCTGCGCGGCGGCGGCATGGCGGGCATCAAACTCGCGCCGGGTGCGGAGGCCGTGTACTTCGGCGCGGTCGGCACCGGTGACGACGACCACGGCGAGCCGATGGTGGTGACGTCCACGGGCCGCAGCGTCAAGGTGACACCGTTCGCCGAGTACCCGTCGAAGGGCCGCGCCACGGGCGGCGTCCGGACACAGCGCTTCCTGAAGGGCGAAACACGCCTGGCACTGGCGTGGGTGGGCCCACGCCCTGCCGGCACGAGCAGCGGTGGCATCTCCGTCGAACTGCCCGAAGTGGACATGCGCAGGGACGGCTCCGGCGCCACCCACCCGGGCCCGGACGTCGTCGGCCACCTGATCGAACGCGACTGACGAGGAAGCCGGGCGGCAGCGGGAAGGCGCCGCCCGGCCGGCTCGAACTGCCCGGACTCGAGGAGTCCAGGTGCCCTTCGGGGTGTGCGGGCATCCGTTGTCCCCCGGTGAAACGGCTCCGACCGGTCCGATGTGCCGAGGGGAAACGCCAGCCGGGCATGAGAACGGGCAGTGGGCACCGAACGGTGCAACGCGGGGCCACGAACGAACCGGAAACGGCCCGCACACGCAACGACCGGCCGCGACCGGCGCCGCGACCGGTCGTTCGTGGCCATGCGGGATCACCTCAGCCGTTGAGGGTGACCTGGCCGTTCTTGACGGTGATGGTCTCCGGGGGCAGCGGCTTGGGAGCCGGGCCGCCCTTGACCGAGCCGTCGGTGACGCTGTACCTGCTGCCGTGGCACGGACACATGATCAGGCCGTTGGCGATCTTGTTGACGGTGCAGCCCAGGTGGGTGCACGTCGCACTGAACGCCTTGAAGTCACCGGCCGTCGGCTGTGTCACGACGACCTTGTCGTCGCTGTAGATCACGCCACCACCGACCGGGATGTCGGACGTCTTGCCCAACACCGTGTTGCCGCCGCCTGCTCCCCCGGACGAGTTGCCGGATCCGGACGAACCGGATCCGGACGAACCGGAACCGGACGCGCCGGAACCGGACGAGCACGCCGCGAGCCCGGCTCCGGCGGCCACCACGGTGCCGGCGGTGAGCGCCGCGTTGCGCATCATCCGCCGGCGACTGAGGTTGCCGTCCAGCATCCCCTCCGCGCCCGCCTCGTCGAGGGGGCGGTCGGTGGCCTTGTCGGCTTCGGGTGCTGTCGTCATAGAGCGAACTCCTTAACTTTACGGTCAGTTCACAAGCCTCTGAGCAGACCCGTGGACATCGATCCAGGTGTCCCACATGTCCAGTGATACGAACGTATGGCACCGACGGATCGTTCAATCGGAAAATCCACCGACTGAATCACACCGGCATCACGTCGGCACGACGGTCACCACGGGTTCGTGGTGGACGGGGAAGTTCACCGAGTTGGCGATGAAGCACGCACGGTTGGCATCCGCGTGCAGCGCGACGGCACGCTCGACCATGTCCCGCGCCCGCACGACGACCCGCGGGCGCAGTACGGCCCGGGTGAACCGGCCACTGTCGCCGGTGTCCAGCATCGATGCCTGTGCGTCGTCTGTGTAAGCGGTCACGATCACCCCCGCCTCGGCGCACAGGTGCAGATACCACAGCATGTGACACTGGGACAGTGCGCCGAGCAGGGCGAGTTCCGGGTTCCACCTGGCCGGGTCACCACGGAACGCCGGATCGGAGCTACCGAGGATCACGGGTCGTCCTTCGGATGCGAGCTCGTGCCCCCGATCGTAGGATCGGTAACCGCTCGTTCCGGTGCCACGATTGCCGGTCCACGTTACCAGCGTGTGATACGTGTGAGATCTTTGCACGACGAGAATTCTGCTCGGATGGACCAGCACGCGACAGGCGAACCACAGGAGGCATCACAATGTCAGTGACCACTCCGGCGACCCGCTCCACGCCGCCGTTCCGCGCCGACCACGTCGGCAGCCTGCTGCGCCCCCGACGCCTGCTGGACGCACGCCGTGAACATGCCGAGGGCGGCATCAACGACGCGCAGCTACGCGAGGCCGAGGACGCGGCCATCCTCGACGTGATCAAGATGCAGGGCGACGTCGGCCTGCGCACGGCCACGGACGGCGAGTTCCGCCGCACGTCGTGGCACATGGACTTCATCTACCAGCTCGGCGGCCTTGTCAAGACGCAGCAGAACCTGGCCGTCGAGTTCCGCAACGCCGAGGGCACGCTGCAGTGGACCCCGCCGGGCCTGCACGTGGAAGCGCCGATCCGTCTCACCAAGACCATCTTCGGCAGCGACTTCACATTCCTTTCACGACACACCCAGCCCGGCCAGACGGCGAAGCTGACCATCCCCTCGCCCAGCATGGTCCACTACCGCGGCGGCCGCGCCGTGATCGATCCGGACATCTACCCGGACGAGGAGCAGTTCTGGACGGACCTGTCGGCCGCGTACGCCGACGAGGTCCGCAACATCGCCGACCTGGGCTGCACCTACCTGCAACTGGACGACACGAGTCTGGCGTACCTCAACGACCCGAAACAGCGCGAGATGGTCGCCGACCGCGGCGGCGACGCGGAACACCAGCACGAGCGCTACATCAGGCAGATCAACGCCGCCATCGCCGACCGCCCGGCGGGCCTGCACGTCACGACGCACATGTGCCGTGGCAACTTCCGGTCGTCCTGGGTCGCCGAGGGCGGCTACGACTTCGTCGCGGAACGCCTGTTCAACGAGTTGGCCGTGGACGGCTTCTTCCTGGAGTTCGACGACGTCCGTTCCGGCACGTTCGCCCCGCTGCGCTTCGTCCCGGAGGGCAAGATGGTCGTGCTGGGCCTGGTCACGACGAAGCGCGGTGCGCTGGAGGACAAGGACGACCTGAAGCGCCGTGTCGACGAGGCGGCCAAGTACGTGCCGCTGGAGCAGTTGTGCCTGTCCCCGCAGTGCGGTTTCTCCTCCACGGTGGAGGGCAACGCCCTGACCTACGAGGACGAGGTGGCCAAACTCCGCCTGATCGTGGAGACCGCGGCCGAAATCTGGGGCTGACGCAGCGAAGCGGCCGGGTCCCCCGTGGGGTCCCGGCCGCTTACCGCAACACGACGCAACCGATCGACCTCACACGCGTCCCATCGACATGCGTCCTATCGACAGGTGGATCCCCCAGCTACCACCCGGGTTGCGATGGAGCCACAACGCGTACTACCAGGCATGGCTGCTACGCCACCTGCCGCGGAGGATCGACAGCGCACTGGACGTCGGCACAGGGCGGGGCGCCCTGGCCAGGGACCTGGCCGAGCGTGCCGGGCACGTCGACGCGATAGACGCCTCGGCACTGATGGTGCACGAAGCGGCAGCCACCAGGTCGACGGTCAACTGGATCCACGGCGACGTCCTGGACGAACTGGTCCCTCTGCGCACCAACGGTTATGGCGTGGTCACAGCGGTCTCCAGCCTGCACCACATGCCCCTGCGCCCAGCACTGCACCGCCTGGCCGGTCTCGTGCGCCCCGGCGGCCTGCTGGCGGTGATCGGCCACTACAAGACGGCAACACCAGCGGACTACAGCATGGACGCCATGGCCCTACCGGCCAACGCACTGGTCGGCGCGGTCCGGGCAGCCCAAGGCAAGGGCGGCAAGTTCGAGACGGGCATGCCCATGCTGGACCCGACGGAAACACTGAGAGAAATCACGGCAGCCGCAACAGAAATCCTGCCGGGCTCGCAAGTAACCAGACGCCTGTTCTTCCGCTACTCACTCCTGTGGCGCAAACCGACGCGGTAAGACCCGGCCACAAGTAGAAAGCGAAGCGACGACAAGGCTAACGCAATCGCGACACCTTGAACGTGACGGTGCGTCGCAACACGAACCCCATCGCCTCGTACAACCGGATCGCGTTCACGTTCGCGGCCGCCGTGTGCAGGAACGGCACCTCACCCCGCGCCCGTATCCCAGCCGCCACGTCATCCACCAACCGACGCGCCAACCCCTGCCCCCGGTACGCGGGATCGGTACACACAGCGGAAATCTCGGTCCAACCCGGCGGCCGCATCCGCTCCCCCGCCATCGCCACCAGAGCGCCACCCCGCCGAATTCCCACGTACCGCCCCAAAGAAGTGGTCCGAGGCAGAAACGGCCCGGGCTCGGTCCGCCGCACCAGATCCATCATCTCTGGCACGTCAGCGGCCCCCAGCACGACAGCCTCGGCGTCGACGGCGCCCAGCACGGCCGAACCGTCCATCTGCACCCCGGGCACGTCCACGACGACCTCCCAGGACGCGGGCACAGCGGAAACCCCGACCAACACCACCACCTCGCCGGGCGAAACCAGCGCACCCAACTCGGCCCAGGCCCGCGCGGAACCCGGGTCGACGACACCCGCGAACGGAGCCACGTCGGCCGGAAACCGGACGGCCAATCCGCGACCACCCAATGACGAGCAGACCGGGTTGTCCAGCACGGAAACGTCGACCGCCGTCACGCCGTCGACGCCACCTTCGCGCCCGACAGGTTCTCCCGCAACGTAGCCCCCTCGTACTCGGTCCGAAACACCCCACGCTCCTGCAGCAACGGAACCACGCGATCGGCGAACTCGTCGAGTCCGCCGGGCGTGAGATGCGGCACCAGGATGTATCCGTCACTGGCATCGGCCTGGACGTGGTCGTTGATCGTCGCCGCGACCTGCTCCGGTGTCCCGACGAACGACTGACGGCCGGTGACCCGCACGATCAGCTCACGGATCGACAGTCCATCGGCCTCGGCCAGTTCGCGCCACTCCCGCGCCGTGGCCGCCGGGTCCCGGTACATCCGCACGCTGGCCCGCCCCTGGGCAACCGTGTGCTCACCCGACAACGGGTCGACGTCCGGCAACGGACCGTCCGGGTCGTAGCCGGACAGGTCCCGGTTCCAGACCTGCTCCAGGAACTTGATCGCGGTCTGGCCACCGACCTGCTGGTGCCGGATGTGGTCGGCCTTCTCCTGCGCGTCGGCTTCGGTGTCGCCCAGGACAAAAGTGGCCGCCGGCAGTATCTTCAGGTCCTCCCGCGACCGGCCGTACTTGGCCAGCCGTCCCTTCACGTCCGCGTAGAACGCCTGGCCGGCCGCCAACGTGCTGTGCCGCGTGAAGATCGCGTCCGCAGTGGACGCCGCGAACTCGCGGCCCTCGTCGGAATCACCGGCCTGGAAGATCACCGGCCGGCCCTGCGGGCTGCGCGGCACGTTGAACCGGCCGCTGATGTCGAAGTGGTCGACGTGATGGTCGAACGCACCGACGTCGGCGTCGCGCAGGAACTGGCCGGTCGCCTTGTCCGCGACGATCTCGTCGCCCCGCCACGAGTCGAACAACACCCACGTGGCGCGCAGGAACTGCTCCGCCCTCGCGTAGCGCTGGTCCTGCGGCAGGAAACCGCCCCGCCGGAAGTTCTCACCGGTGAACGCGTCCCACGACGTCACCACGTTCCACGCGGCCCGGCCGCCGGACAGGTGGTCCAGCGTCGCGAACTGGCGGGCGACCTCGTACGGCTCGTTGAACGTCGAGTTGATCGTGCCGGCCAGCCCGAGATGGTCCGTGACGGCCGCGAGCGCCGCCAGCACGGTGAACGTGTCCGGCCGGCCGACGACGTCCAGGTCGTAGATCTCGCCACCCTGCTCGCGCAGCCGTAACCCTTCGGCCAGGAAGAAGAAGTCGAACTTTGCCCGTTCCGCGGTCCTGGCCAGGTGTTCGAAGGACGCGAACTCGATCTGGCTGCCCGAGCGCGGATCGCTCCACACGGTCGTGTTGTTGACACCGGGAAAGTGCGCGGCCAGGTGGATCTGCTTGGTCATCGGCACAGCCCTCCCTGTTTCCCAACCATCATGTGAGCGCGCGGCGGACACTGTCAATCGCGGCGAAAAGTGTTCCAGCGATCGGGAATCACCGCGCCGCGGTGGCCGGATGCGTGGCGGCCTCGTCCGGGTGCAGCCACAGTGGCCCGTTCCCGGTCGCGACCCGCACCGCTCGCCGCGGCGCGACCCGCCCACCGGTCAACGCGACCAACTCGGGCCCGGTCAACGTGCGGAACATCGCCAACGCGTCATCGGGCGCGAGCGATACGTTGGTCAACGACACATCGGGCGCCACAGCGCGCACAGCCGCCACGTACTCGGCCGGCTCCCGCCAACCCGCCACCGCGGCGACCCCGCCCGGCCCGCGAAACACGACGGTCGGCAACGACCGCGAGCGGCCCTCGTCCCGGTCGGCGACCACGGCCGACGCGGTATCGGGAAGATCCAGGTCGGCGGCCAGCCGATCGTGGTCGAGTCCGAGCACACCCACGGTCACGGCCAACGTCCTGGCCTTGGTGTCGGCGGGCCTGCCGAGGACGAACGTGCTCTCCCGCAGTCGCCGCAACACCCGCTCGGCGACGTCATCGCCCTGCGCGGCAGCGGCCTTCGCGGCCAGCGACGCGGGCCAGCTCGTCGCGCTGCGCCAGGCCAGCAACTGCGGCATCGGCGCCAGCGTGTGCTCGGTGATCTCGGCCAGTTCCCGCCGGTACCGCGGGAGCTCCGCCGCGGGATCGGCGACGGCGTCGTCGAACAGGATGCCGAACACCCGCCGCCAGCGGACCTGCGCGCCCAGCATCAGGCGCAGCCTGCGGAACGCGGGTTGTGCACCCCACGCCCACGGGCACGCCGGATCGGTGAACTCGACGACGTCCGGTGTCATGGCGTGTCCGGCGGCCGGTCCACGATGCGCGGCGCGACAGGCGTCTGTCCCATCCGGACTTGCCACTCGTCGGTCATCGCGGCTCCTTCGCCCGGTTCGACGCCACCGTCCGGTCCCATGGTGCCGTCCGCCGAGCGCGACGGCCAACTCGACAGCGAACATGCCTGTGACCCAGGTCACAGAACCACCCGATGGCGGGACCCGTGTATCCGATCAGAAACGGGCTCGGCTCAGGAGCCCGAACCAGAACCTTACTGGGAGAAATTCCAATGATGCGTACGCGTCTTGCGATGATCGCTGCCCTCATGGCGGGCGGCGCGGCGGCATTGTCCGCCTGCGGCACCGGTACCACGGGCAGTGCGGCACCGGCTCCGGCCAGCCAGAACGTCCAGGCAGCAGCCGATCCGACGTCACTGGTGCGATTCGTCTCGGGTACAGCGCAACGGAACAATGCCCCACCGGACAGCGGCGATTTCTTCAACGGCCCGAGCAACGGTTCGCAGGCCATGAAATGGGTTGAGCTGACCGCCTCCTCGGCGGGCGACCTGAACCCGGTCGTGGTCAACGGCAAGGGCTTCACGTACTACCGCTTCGACAAGGACACACCCGACCCCAGCAAGTCCAACTGCGACGGAGCATGCGCACAGCTCTGGCCCCCCGTCGAGGTCACCCACGGCTCCCGCATCTTCGTCAACGGCGTCGCCACGGCCGACGTCGGCCTGGTCAAACGCGACGACGGCAACTACCAGGTGACCATCCACGGCTGGCCCATCTACCGCTACACCAAGGACACCGCACCCGGCCAGACCAACGGCCAGGGCGTCGGCGGCACCTGGTTCGGTGTCACGCCCACCGGCGGCAAGGCGGGTCGGCCGACCCAGAACGGCAACGGTGAGGTCAACTACACCTCGGGCACGGCGGCGGCACACGACGCGCCGCCCGACACCGGCGACTTCTTCAACGGCCCCAACGATTCCCCGCAGGGCCGCAAGTGGGTCGAGCTGACCGCGTCGTCCGCGAACGGCCTCAACCCGATCGTGGTCAACGGCAAGGGCTTCACGTACTACCGCTTCGACAAGGACACACCCGACCCCAGCAAGTCCAACTGCGACGGAGCATGCGCACAGCTCTGGCCCCCCGTCGAGGTCACCCACGGCTCCCGCATCTTCGTCAACGGCGTCGCCACGGCCGACGTCGGCCTGGTCAAACGCGACGACGGCAACTACCAGGTGACCATCCACGGCTGGCCCATCTACCGCTACACCAAGGACACCGCACCCGGCCAGACCAACGGTGAAGGCGTCGGCGGCACCTGGTTCGCGATCTCGCCCATCGGTGGCAAGGTCCTCCCGCCCGCCGACGCGACGCCCCCGGCAGCGAGCACCGCACCGTCAGCGACCGCGGCCCTCGGCAACGGCACGGTGACCCTGTTCGACAGCGCGAACGCGAGCGACGACACGTCGCAACAGCTTGCCGGCCCCGGCTGCCGGAACGCCGCTCGCCCGGACGTCGCCTCCAGACTGGCCCTGGACGGCGGCCCGGCGAAGATCTGGACCGGACCGGACTGCACGGGCACCTCGCACGTGGTGACCGGCAACATCAAGGACCTGGCCACGATCGGTTTCGACAACAAGATCGAGTCCGTGAGGTTCGGCGGCTGATCCGGCCCGGTCAGGGGGAGTACAGGGCACGCACCCGACCAGGTGCGTGCCCTGTCCCGTGCGTAGGCCGACGGGCAGCGAGGCGACATCACGGGTGAGAGGCGATGCGCCGACGGGCGGCGATATGACCGACAGCGGCACGACGGGGAGCGACGCCCCGCATCACCGTGGCAGATCTGGGCGTGCTCGCGATCGCGCGGCGGTCCTCCCCCGACGGTCAGCCTGCCAGCAGTACCTCGGCCAGCTTCCGGTAGTCGCCAACGGGATCGTCGCCGAGCACCTGCACGCACACGTGATCGGCGCCCGCGTCCAGGTGGGCCGTGATACCGCGTGCGGCCGTCGCCGTGTCGCCGTGTGCGACGAGCGCGTCGATCAGTTCGTCGCTGCCGTCGTCGGCGATGTCCTGGTCCGTCCAGCCCAGCCGCTTGAGGTTGTTGACGTAGTTGACCAGGTGCAGGTACGGGTTGGCGACCTTGGAGCGGGCCAGCGCCCGGGCGCGTTCGGCGTCCGTGTCCAGCACGACCTTCTGTTCGGGCGCAAGGAGTTTGCCCGGGCCGAGCACGGAGCGGGCCTGCCGGGTGTGCTCCGGCGTGGTCAGGTACGGGTGCGCGCCGGCCGTCTTCTCGGCGGACAGGCGCAGTGCCTTCGGGCCGAGCGCGGCCAGTGCCATGGCATCGGCCGGCACACCTGCCGCGGCCAGTTCGTCCAGGTAGGTGACCATCGTGTCGTAGGGCTTGGCGTACTGCTTGGTCGCCTCGGGGTGCCCGATGCCGACGCCGAGCAGGAACCGCCCGGGGAACCGCTGCTCGATGCGGTGGTAGGAGGCGGCGACGGTGGCCGCGTCGTCCTTCCACATGTTCACGATGCCGGTCGCGACCGCCAGGTGCTCGGTCGCCGCGAGTAGCTGGTCCACGATCTGGAGGTCGCCGTCGGGCGACCCACCGATCCAGACCGCGCCGTAGCCGAGTTTCTCGACCTCCGCGACGACGTCGGGAGAGAGCGCCGACGAATGTGCCCAGACACCGATCCTGCCGAGTTCAACAGTCATACCTGTGAGCAACCGCGCGATCGCTGATTTATTCCTGCTGTCAGGTTTCCTTGACGCCTGATCGACGTCAGGTTACTTTGACAGCATGAGCGGTGGCGAGGTGCCGGCCGAGCTGGCCGGGCAGGTGAGCAACAAGGATCCGGCGGTCGGACTGCCCGCCGTGGTCGCGTTGCGGCGGTTGTCGGAGGAGCTGGAACGACTGCACGTGGACAACGCTCGCGATCACGGCTGGTCCTGGCAGGACATCGCCAACGCGTTGCGGGTCAGTCGCCAGTCGGTTCACGAGAAGCACGCCGGACGGCGTAAGGCGCAGGGGCTGGAGTAGTGAGATGTTCGAGAAGTTCACCGAGGACGCCAAGCGGGCGATCCTGCTGTCGGAGCAGGAAACCGTCGCGCTCGGCTACGACTACATCGGCACGGAGCACTTGCTGCTCGGCCTGATCGGTGTGCCGGACGGCGTGGCGGGCCAGGTGCTCGGCGCGCACGGCGTGACACTGCCGCGGGCCCGGGAAAGGATCGTGACCTTGCTCACCGAGGCCGGGGTCACCGGCACCGGCGGGCGCGCGGCGACCGAGGCGCTCGCGTCGATCGGCATCGACGTCGACGAGGTCAAGAAGCGGATGGACGACACGTTCGGCCCCGGCCGCTTCCAGTACCCGAGGCCGATCTACGACCCGGGCGCGCGGAAGATGCTGGAACGGACCGTCCACGAGGCACTGACGCTGGGTAGCGAGAGTATCGACACGGAACACATGCTGCTGGGCATGTTCGACGACGGTGACAGCGTCGGCAGCCGCGTCCTGACCGGCCTTGGTGTCGACGCCTCGGCCCTGCGACCGGAACTACTGGCTCGTAGCGGAACCGCGGAGTCTTGATCGGAATGCGGCCCGGCGGGCGGGCCGCGTTCCGACCGGTTTGTGTCAAGATTTTGTGAAGTGTCCGTAGTGGTGACCAACCGCCGTCACCCCTTGTGTCGACACCGGGTTCGTGAGTTAAGTTAGCCTTACCTGACTCGGACCCGGGAGCTGATGTGTGGGCTGACGCGCTGCCGAACCTGTTGATCGGCCTGCGGGAGGGGCTGGAAGGCGGCTTGGTGGTGAGCATCCTGCTCGCCGCTGTCCGCAAGGTGGCCGGTGACACCCGCCGTGGCGCCACCGCCCCGGTGTGGGTCGGCGTGGCCGCCGCGATCGTGCTGGCGCTCAGCTTCGGCGCCGTCCTGACGTTCTACCGGTCGATCCTGCCGACCACCGGCCAGGAGGCGCTGGGCGGCGTGCTCAGCGTCGTCGCCGTCGTGCTGGTCACCGGGATGATCTTCTGGATGCGGCGCACGGCCCGCACGCTGTCCGGCGAACTGAAGGCGAAGGTCGCCGAGGCGCTCTCGATCAGCACCGGGGCCCTCGCGCTGACCGCGTTCCTGGCCGTCGGCCGGGAGGGTGTTGAGACGGCGCTGTTCCTGTGGACGGCCGCGCAGGCGTCCGGCCAGACCGTCGCACCGCTGGTCGGCGCCGGGATCGGCATCGCGGTCGCCGTCGTGCTGTGCGTCCTGCTCTACCGCAGTGCGGTACGCATCCAGCTCGGGATCTTCTTCAACCGCACGGCGATCCTGCTGATCGTCGTGGCGGCCGGCGTGTTCGCGTACGGCATGGGCGACCTGCAGGACGCGGGTTGGCTGCCCGGTCACACATGGGTCGCCTTCGACCTCTCGCAGCACGTGGACGCGTCGTCGTGGTGGGCGTCGATCATCACCGGCATCACGGAACTGTCGCCGGTGATGACGTGGCTACAGGTGATCGCGTACGTCGCGTACCTGGCGTTCGTGATGACGACGTTCATCAGGAGCGGCCGTTCGGCGGCACCGAAACCGGCCGCGGCACCCGCGCCGGCCGTGGCGGCGACCGAGGAACGGGAACCGGTCGGGCACTCGCGGCGGCGGATCGCCGTGACGGTCGGTGCGGCGCTGATCGTGCCCCCGGTGGCGGCCGCCGTGCTGATCCTCGGCGCACCCGGCAAGGCGACAGCGGCCGCCGAGAACATCGAGGTCACGCCGTCCGGCTGCGCGTCGGGCTGGTCGAGGGCGGATGCCGGTGCCCGCACGTTCACCGTGGCGAACAAGTCGGGCCACACGGTGGAGATCCGGTTGATCCAGGCGGCCGGCCAGGGCATCGCGGCCGAGATCGAAACGCTCGGACCGGCCACCAGCCAGACGATGTCGGCGACGCTGACGCCCGGTGGCTACTACTGGAACTGCCTCGCCGACGGCAAGCCGACCACGAAGTCGGCGACCGTGCAGGTCAGCGGTGACGCGAACACCGCTGACGCGACACACCGCCGACGTGCCCGCGGCCGTGAAACCCGTGACGCCGCAGGACCTGGCGCCCGCGGCGACCGCGTACGACGCGTACGTCCGGCCGCAGTTGGCGACGCTGCTCACCGAAACGGCCGCGATCAGCGCCGACCTGAGCGGGAACGACGTCGCGAAGGCACAACAGGACTGGCTGGCCGCGCAGCTCACGTGGGAGCGGGTCGGCGCCGCGTACGACAGCTTCGGTGATCTCGGTGCCGCCATCGACGGCCTGCCGCAGGCGCTGCCCGACGGCGTGAACGACCCCGGTTTCACCGGCCTGCACCGCCTGGAGTACGGCCTGTGGCACGGTCAGTCGGCCGCCCTGCTGATCCCGGTCGCGACGCGGTTGACGACGGACATCACGGCGCTGCGGGCGAAACTGCCGCAGATCACGGTCGACCCGAGGGACATGCCGGTCAGGGCGCACGAGATCCTCGAGGACGCGTCCCGGGACCACCTCAACGGCCTGACCGACCAGGGCTCCGGTGCCGAGTACGCGCAGACGTACGCGGACCTCCAGGGCACTCAGGTGGTGCTGGGCGAACTGGCCCCGCTGGTCGACGCCCGCGCGCCGGAACTGCTGCCGCGGATCGACCGGCAACTGGCGACGCTGAGCCGGACGCTGCTGGCCACGCAGGACAACGGCCGGTGGCAGAGCTCGGCGCAGGTGCCCGAACTGGCTCGGGCACGGGTGAACGCCGCGATCGGCGCCGTGCTGGAGAACCTGTCCGACATCCCCGACCTGCTGGAAGTGGCAGCCCACTGAGCTGTTGCAGGCTCCCTGTTCGCACCGAGGAGATCCGCTGATGGACATCAACCGCCGCAACCTGCTCAAGGGCGCGGTCGCAGGCGCCGCGGGCACGGCACTGGCAGCCGGTGCGCTGGCCGGTGGCGCTCGGGCGGACGCATCGTCGGCCGCCGCCACGGATCGGCTCGCGCCGAGCCTGGTGCCCTTCCACGGTGTCCGGCAGGCCGGGATCACCGGCCCCACACCGCAACAGCGCTATTCGGCACATGTCTCGCTCGCCGCGACGGCCACCACGAAGGCCGATCTGGCGGCGCTGTTCCAGACCATCACCGACCGGGCGCGGTTCCTGACCACCGGCGGTGTCGCGCCGGATCTCGGCGTCGGTGCGCCGCCGTCGGACAGTGACGTGCTCGGCCCGGACATCCCGTCCGACGGCCTGACGGTGACGCTGTCGGTGGGATCGAGCCTGTTCGACGACCGTTACGGGCTGGCGTCGATGAAACCGGCCGGACTGACGGCGATGACCGGCTTCCCGAACGACTCGCTGACAGCGGCCGCGTGCCACGGGGACCTGTTCCTGCAACTGTGCGCCAACAGCCCGGACACGGTGCACCACGCGCTGCGCGACATCGCCAAGCACACACGTGGCGGTATGCAGATCAAGTACCGGATGGACGGGTTCGTGCCACCGCCGCGACCGGCCGGCACACCGCGCAACCTGATGGGCTTCAAGGACGGCATCTCGCAGCCCGGTGCGGACGAGTTCGAACGGCTGGTGTGGGTGCGGCCGGGTTCCGGGACGCCCGCGTGGACCGTCAACGGTTCCTACCACGTGGTCCGGTTGATCCGGATGCTGGTGGAGTTCTGGGATCGGGTGTCCATCAACGAGCAGCAGAACATGTTCGGCCGCCGCAGGGACACGGGCGCACCGCTGGACGGGACCGGCGAGTTCGACGTGCCCGACTACGCGAAGGACCCGCATGGCCAGGTGATTCCGATGAACTCGCACATCAGGCTGGCCAACCCGAGGGACGCGAGGACGGACTCCAGCCGCATCCTGCGCCGGCCCTACAGCTACAGCAACGGCGTGGACGAGAACGGAAACCTGGAGGTCGGCCTGATCTTCGTGTGCTTCCAGCAGGACATCGCGCGTCAGTTCGTCGCGATGCAGACCAGGCTGATCGACGAGCCGCTGGCGGACTACATCCAGCCCTACGGCGGCGGCTACTTCCTGGCGCTGCCCGGGGTGCGCGACAGGAGCGACTGGTACGGCCGAGCCTTGTTGACCTGACGGCGGCCCTTGTTGACCTGACGGCGGCGGCGCGGGTGGCCGTGCCACGATGGGGTAATCCCTTTACGTCGACAGAAGGACCTCACGCATGTCTCCGGAGCCTCCCGAACAGTCCTCGCAGTCCGCCTGGACCCCACCCGGAGTCGACCTGACCAGGCCGAACGCGGCGCGGGTGTACGACGTGTACCTCGGCGGGGCACACAACTTCGAGGTGGACAGGGAGTTCGCGCGGCAGGCCAAGCGGTTGCTGCCGGACGTGGACGTGGTGGCCAGGATGAACCGCCGGTTCCTGCAGCGCGTGGTGCGGGAACTGGCCCGGGACGGCGTGGACCAGTTCCTGGACCTGGGTTCGGGCATCCCGACGGTCGGCAACGTGCACGAGATCGCGCAGGCCCTCAACCCTGAGGCGAAGGTCGTCTACGTGGACAACGAGACGGTCGCGGTCGCGCACAGCCAGCTCATCCTGGAGGACAACCCGAGCGCCACCGTCGTCGACGCCGACATCCGGGACCCGAAGTTGGTCCTGGAGAACCCGGAGACGACGCGGGTTCTGGATTTCAGCCGGCCGGTCGCGGTGATCATGTGCACCATCCTGCACTTCATCAGCGACGACGCCGACCCGTTCGCCATCGTGCGCACCTACCGGGACGCCCTGGCATCGGGCAGTTACCTCGCGATCAGCCACGGCACCACGGACAACCGACCCGACCTGCAGGCGTTCGGCGACAGCTACCAGCGCACCGCGAACCCGGTCACGCTGCGCCCGCACGCCCAGGTGGAGCGATTCTTCGAGGGCTTCGACCTGATCGACCCCGGTCTGGTGTTCACGCCCCAGTGGCGCCCGGAATCGCCCAAGGACGTCGGCGAGGAGCCGGAGCGCTCCGGCGTGTACGCGGGCGTCGGCCGCAAACCCTGACGGCGCAAGGCTTCCGTCCCACCTGACCGGTGTCGTGGCCGGTCAGGTGGGATTGGCGGTGAAGTTCACCGTGATCGTGCGGAAGCCCAGTGACTGCAACAGGCTGGTCAGCATGACGCGGGTGTTGCGTTCGGCGTCGGTGATCAGTTCGCTCTTGCTCGCCGCTCCCTCGATCTGGTGCTGGGCGAGTTCGTAGAGAGCCTGTTGCGAGTTCGGGTTGCCGGACAGGAACTGGTTGACCCTGGTGAACAGGCCCTGTTGCTGCGCGTAGACGTAGGACTGCTTGACGTCCAGGTTCGCGGACTCCAACTTGGCGTGCCCCAACGTGATCGTGGCCGAGAGCCGGTCGCCGGACACCTGCACGGCGTTGCCCTTGAGGTGCGAGAAGTCGACGTAGGCGTTGTCGGTGCCGACGCCGATGAACATCGTGTCGCTGCCCTCCAGGAAGCTGGGCAGCAACGAGCCGCCCGACGAGATGTCCACGACCACCTGGAACGTGCCGCTGGCCGCCTCGTAGCGGGAAAGCTGCTGGATGGAGGTGAGCAGCACCGGACCGGACCGCTGCGTGGTCGTCTCGGCGAACGGGTTGCGCAACTGCGGGAACAAGTGCACGGCCGAACCGACGAGCGCGACGACGATCAGCACGGCCAGCGCGATGCCGGCCCCCACCAGGCGCCTGGTCCACTTGTTCATGGCGTCAAGGTTCCCGGTGCAGGGGTCCGCGAACCAGGCAACGTTACCCGTTCGTCGCCACAGTGGTTTGATCTCGGAACCAGGTGGTACCACCAAGCCGGGAGGCATGCCATGCGACGACAGCGATCCAGGTCGATCTGGTTCTGGCTGCTGGTTGTCGTCGTCCTCGTCGTGCTGCTCGGCCTGCTGTTCGGCGGCTACCGCAAGGGCCAGAAGATCGGCGAGCCGCTCCCGGCGATCCAGGTCACCCGACTGGTCTGACGGCGGCTCGGCGCCGCGGCATCTCGACCGCCTTCTCGATGCGGCGCCGCCGCGTCTCCGGTTCGCTCGTCGTCCCCACGTTGTCCGGTCCGTCTGCTCTAATGGCCCGGTGGTCCTGGTCATCGGCGGCGGTATCGCGGGCACGGCGGTTGCGCTGGCACTGCACAAGGCGGGGTTCGACGTCACCGTCCACGAGGCGCATCCGGACAGCGGTGCGGACATCGGTGCGTTTCTCACCCTCGCCGACAACGGCATGCGCGCGCTGGCCCAGATCGACGCGGCAGGTGCGGTCGCCGGCAACGGTTTCCCGCTGACGAGCATGTCGGTCGTCGCGGCGACCGGCACCGAGATCGCCGGTGTGCCCCTCGGTGGCCACGAGCATCCGCTCACGCACTACCGCTGCCTGCGCCGTGCCGAACTGGGTGCCACGCTGCGCGCCGAGGCACGGCGGCGCGGCATCCCGGTCCGGCACGGAGCGCGGGCGGTGTCCGTCGACGGCGGCACGGTGCGGTTCACCGACGGCAGCACGGCGACCGACGACGTCGTCATCGCCGCCGACGGCCTGAACTCCACGCTGCGCCCGTTCGTCGACCCCGCGTCGACCGGTCCGCGCTACGCGGGCCAGCACGTCTACTACGGCTACACCGAGCGCGCGCACCCGCCGACGTCACCGGAGCGGATCACGATGATCCGCGGCAGCCGCACCGCGTTCGGCTACTGCGTGTCCCCCGCGGGCGAGACGTACTGGTTCGCCAGGGCGTCTGCCGACGGCCCGACAGCGGAGGACGCGACGGTGGGCGAGTGCCGGGAGCGCCTGCTGCCACTGCTGCGCGACGAGGACACACCGGCGGCGGACATCGTCGCGGCGACCACCGACCAGCTCATGGTGACCAACGCGTGGGACCTGCGTCCCGGCGGCCGCTGGCACACCGATCACGTCGTGCTCGTCGGGGACGCCGCGCACGCGGCGTCCCCGGCGACCGGCCAGGGCGCGTCGATGGCCCTGGAGGACGCGGTGGTGCTGGCGAAGGCGCTACGGGACACGCCGCGCGACGCCTTCGCCGGCTACGAACGGCTGCGCCGCCCGCGCGCCGAACGCAACATCGAGGCCAGTGCCGCGGCGACAGCCGGCCGGCCCACCGATCGTGGGCCGAGAAGCCGCGCGTCCCATGTGGACGACGAGCTCGACCGGCTGATCGACTGGGACACCCCTCTTTCTACCGGTGCCGGCGAATCGGCGTCGGCGGGGTGAGCGTCGTCGTGCCGTAACTGAGCCACGACCCGATCGGCCGCACCTGCCCGACACCGGGCCGGTTGTAGTCGCACACGCCGTTCGGGAACGTGGCCCGCATCTGCGCCTGCTCCGCTGCCGTGAACGCCACCGGGTAGGCCGCGAAGTTCAGCGGCCGCAGGCCGCACTTCAGCACCGTCATCGACAGCGGCTCGCCCGCGACGATCCTCGGATTCGTCCCGACCGGGTACTGCGCCGCGCACACCCCGGTGGCCGGGTCGGTGACCTTGGCCAGTACCCGCTGTGTGGCCGAGAGGTAGCACCCGTCGCCCAGTCCGGCCGGTTTGTCCGCGATGACCTTCACCGGCAGCGGCCGGTGCGAGTGGTCGCCGTCGATGGCCGTGAGCCAGTTGTCCATCGCCGCCAGCTCGTACCCGGCGGCCGCCGCGGCCTCGTCAGCCGTCGGCTGGTTCTCGATGATCACCTGGTTGGCCGCCGTGCCGTTGGCCCGCAACAGACGTTGCCGCATCGCGAACGACCAGTCGGTCGTGTGGATGTCGTTGCCGAAACCGGCCAGGTCCAGGTCGTCGCGCTGGTCGATGATCGGCGTGTCCCGAAGGCCCTCACCGCCGCTGTTGAGCAGATCGTCCGCGTACGAGTCGCGCAGCGCCTTCGGGTCGGCGGCCGTCCGGGCGGCCACGGGCTTGCCGGTCACGTCGTAACCGCCGATGCCCGCGTTCAGCGCCACGAACTGCGCGGCCGTGATCCGGCCCGCCGCCAGCGCCGCGAGACCGTACTGGATGCCGACGTTGTCCAGCGGGCTGCGCACGAAGCTGGTACTGGGGTTGCGCCCCAACTGGTTCACGAGCTGCTCGTTGGCGCTGCACTTGACGCCGGTCGGGTTCGTCACCGGATTCCACCGCGCGGCCACCGGGATCGCAGGGTTGCAGCTGTCCGTGGCCGTCAGGCGGCTGGCGAACGTGGCGTCCCACGACTGGCACGACGTGTAGTCGAGGTAGCCCGCCACGGCCTGCCGCTGTGCGGGCGTGAAAGTGGCACCCGCCCCGGCGAAGTAGTTGTCCAGCAGCCGGCAGTCCGCGACCGGGCCGGCCGTGGCCAGCGAGTCGGGGAACGAGATGCTCGGCACGATGCCCTCCACGATGCCGGGGTACTCGTCGGCGATCGTGTACTGCTGGATCGCGCCGCCGGACCCGCCCCACCCGATGGTGTGGGCAACGGGACCGTAGGTGTCGATGAAGTGTTCCTTGACCATCATCGCGGCTTCCGCCGAGATGATCGGGCTACAGTTGTTGTCCAGTACGTTGAGGCTGGACGACGCGACCGCGTAACCCTGTGCCAGGAAAAGGTCCTGTAGTACGCCGCCGGTGCTGTCGCCCTGGTGGTAGCCGCCGTTGCAGCCGCCGCCGAACGTGTAGACGAGCCGGTCGTTCCAGTTCAGGTCGCGCGCGACCGGCGACGGGTCGTGCCCGTCGTAGAGCGCGGCGATCTGGTAGACGGCGCGATCGATCGTGCCGGTCTCGGTGCGCACGACGTAGGGCACGGCTCGCCCGTTCACCGTCGCCATGGCGAGATCGGCGGGGCGGCCGGCCGGGTCGGCCAGCGGCACGAACGTGCCTGCCGTGTTCTTGTACACGTAGCCGACCACGGTCGGCGCGCCGCACAGCGGCTGTGTGGCCGGGGCCAGGCCGTACGCGGTGGTCTCGCAGTAGAAGGGCACCTGTTGCGGTCCGGAGAACACCGGGCCGCTGCCGGGATGGTCGACCACGCGCAGCGAGTCGCGCTGCCAGCCGGAGCTCGCCGTGAGCACGTTGGTGCCCTCGCGCAGGCCGGTGACCAGGCCGAGCAGCGTGCCGTCGGACTGCGCGTGGAACGCCGACGTGACGTCGTTCCCGTTCTCGGTGACACGTAACCCGGCTCCATGTCTGTCCGGAGCCGTCACCCTGACCAGGACCTCACCGCCGCTGACCAGGGATGGATCGGGGTTGGACACCGTCGTCAGGTTCAGGCCGTCGCCGTACCGGTCGGCCGACGCCTGGCCGGCCGCGAGGCCCAGCACCAGGGTCGACGTGGCGGCGACCACCGCCGATCGGATGACCTTCGCGCGCCACCGTCGTCCGTCCACCGCACGCTCCCTACTCGAGGTGCACCACGGTGGTTCCGCGGCGCCGAGGAACCAATGCTGTCTAGCACGGCACAGCCGGGATGAACAGCGTTCGGTTCGAGTGGCCACACAGGACGGTGGATGATCAGGCACACTGGCTGACGTGTCCCAAGCCAGGCGCAGCCGCGCGACCACAACGAGGGCTCAACTGCTGGACGCCGCCAGGGAGGTCTTCACGACCGCCGGTTTCGCCGATGCCAGCGTGGTCGACATCGTGGAACGAGCGGGGTCCAGCGTCGGCAGCCTCTACCACCACTTCGGTGGCAAGTCCGACATCTACATCGCGCTCTACGACGACTACCAGTCCCGGCAGCGGCACCGGGCGGCCAAGGCGTTCCGGTCGGCGCTGGCGGCGGGCGAGAACGACGCCATGCGGTTGTTCGTCGTCGGCACCCGGGCGTACCTGGACGGCTGTTGGGAGGAACGCGCACTGGCCAGCATGTTCCTGTCCGGTGGTGGGCCGCCGGGCTTCGAACTGCTGACCCGGCGCGGTTTCCGGCACTGGCTGACCACGAACGCGGAACTGCTGTCCGAACAGGCGAGACCGCTGCCGGACACGCTGGTCCTCGTGTTGACCACGATCGCCACCGAAGCCGGCCGCGAGGTCGCCGTGCAGTCCAGCCGCGCCGACGCGCGCCGGTTCACCGACGAGATCTGCGAACTGATCGGCCGCCTGTACCCGCCTGCCTGAACGGGCACGACGCCTGGCCACCGCCCGATCGACACCGGACCGAGACGGATGCGTATCTATTGGGCACTTTCCGGTCGAGGCCATAGGCAACCGGCCCCCGGTGTCGTAGCATGCCTCGAAACCGAACGGTGTTCGGTGAAGGATTCGGGCGGCAGTGACCTACAGGGTGGTGGTCATGGGCGATCCGCTGCTTCGGGCGGACGGCGTGTGCGTCTCGTTCGGCGGACTCGACGTGCTCACCGACGTCAGCATCGACGTGGCCGCCACCGGCGTGCTCGGCGTGATCGGCCCCAACGGTGCCGGCAAGACGACGCTGTTCAACGTCATCTGCGGTTTCGTCCGCGCGCGCACCGGTTCGATGACGTTCAACGACAGGCCGCTGCACCACGCGCGGCCGCACGACATGGCCACGCTGGGCATCGCCAGGACACTCCAGGGGCTCGGCCTGTTCGGTCGGCTGACCGTGCTGGAGAACGTCATCGCGGGCACGACGCACCTGTCCCGGCACGGCGCGATCGCCGGGCTGCTCGGCTCACCGTGGGCCGACCGGACGGAGCGGCGGTTGCGCGCGAAGGCGATGGACGTGATGCGGTCGCTGGACATCGCGCAGGACGCGCACCGCGGCTGCGCGAGCCTGCCCTACGGTGTGCGCAAACGCGTCGCGCTGGCCAGGGCGCTGGTCTCCGAGCCACGGCTGCTGCTGCTGGACGAACCGGCGGCGGGCCTGTCGGCGCAGGAGATGACCGAGCTCGCCGACCTGATCCGGCGGCTGCACGACAGCACGTCGGTGATGCTGGTCGAGCACAACATGGACTTCGTGATGGACCTGTGCGACCGGCTGGTCGTACTGGACTTCGGTCAGGTCATCGCCCGTGGCTCACCGAACGACGTTCGGCAGGATGCGAACGTGCAACGCGCCTATCTGGGCGAAACGGTCGCCACGGCCGAGACGGTTGACACGGCTGACACGGCGAAGGTGGTGGTGACGCCGATGCTTGAGGTCACCGGGCTCCGGGTGCACTACGGCGCGGTGTGCGCGCTGGACGACGTCGACCTGCACGTCGCGGAGGGCTCGATCACGGCGGTGCTCGGCGCGAACGGCGCGGGCAAGACCACGTTGCTGCGCGCGATCTCCGGCCTGGTCAAGGCGGCCGGCGACATTCGCTTCGTGGACCGGCGGATTCTCGGCCGGGCACCGGAAACCGTGGTACGCCAAGGTATCGCGCACGTGCCGGAGGGCCGCGGCGTGATCGCCGAGCTGACCGTCGAGGAGAACCTGCGCCTCGGCGGGCTGTGGCTGCGCGACCGGGGGTGGTCGCGGGAGGGCGTCCGGCGGATGGTGGAACTGTTCCCGCCGCTGGCCGCCGCCAGGAGCAGGCGCGCCGAGACGCTGTCCGGCGGCGAACGCCAGATGCTCGCCGTGGCACGGGCGCTGATGAGCAGGCCCAAGCTGCTGTTGCTGGACGAACCGTCGCTGGGCCTGGCACCGCTGGTGGTCGCGGACATCATCGCGACACTGCGCGGGCTGCGCGACCGGACGGGCCTGACGATCCTGTTGGTGGAACAGAACGCGGCCACCGCGCTGTCGGTGGCCGATCGGGCGGTGGTGCTCAACCTCGGCCGCAAGGTGGCCGATGACGAGGCGGAAAATCTGTTGGCGGACAACAGGGTTCGGCACGCATACCTGGGGATGTGAATGGTCCAGTTCATCGACCTGACCCTCGGTGGCCTCTCGGCGGGCGCCGTGTACTCGGCTGTCGCGCTGGCGCTCGTGCTGATCTGGCGGGCCACCCGGATCGTCAACTTCGCCCAGGGCGGCATGCTGATGATCACCACGTTCATCGCGTACACCGTGCTCTCCGGCGGTGCGCCGTACTGGCTGGCGCTGGTGGTCGCGGTCGTGTCCGGGCTCGTGCTCGGTGCCGTCGTGGAACGGCTGGTGGTTCGGCCGGTGGAGAACAAGCCACCGCTCAACGCCGTCGTGGTCACGTTCGGACTGTTGGTACTGCTGCAGGGCGTCGCCGGCATGGTGTTCGGCGGCACGCCCAAGTCCTATCCGCCGGCGTTCGGCATCCGTGGGTTCGTGGTGGCGGGCAAACGCTTGCTGTTCACCCCGAACGACCTGTGGGTGGTGCTCGTCGTGCTGGCCGTGATGGTCGGCCTGGCCGCGGTGTTCCGCTGGACACCGCTGGGGTTGCGGATGCGCTCCGCCGCGTTCGCGCCGGAAGTGGCGCGGCTGCTGGGCGTCCGGGTGGGCCGGATGTTCACCGTCGGCTGGGCGCTGGCCGCCGCCGTGGGCGCGCTGGCCGGTGTGCTGATCGCGCCGAGCACGTTCGTCAGCCCCAACGCGTTCGACTCGACACTCGTCTTCGGCTTCACGGCGGCCGTCATCGGTGGCCTGGACAGTCCGCCGGGCGCGGTGGTCGGCGGCGTGGCCCTGGGCGTCGTGCTCAGTTACGTGTCCGGATATCTCGGTTCCGACGTCGTCGACCTGGGCGCCCTCGTGGTGCTCGTGGTGGTCCTGATGGTGCGCCCGAACGGCCTGTTCGGGCACGCGGCGGGGCGGCGGGTATGACGACCGAGATCACCCAGGAGGCACCGGAAGCCGCGAAGCCACGCAGGACTCCGGCCAACTGGCCGAGTTCGACGCTGCTGCGCCACCTGATGTGGTCGGCCGTCGGGCTGGTCGGGCTGTACGCGTTGTCGGTCTCGCTGTCGGACTTCCAGGACCTGCAACTGGCGCAGATCTGCTACATGGCGATCGCGGCGGCCGGGTTGACCGTGCTGTCCGGGCTGTCCGGCCAGATCTCACTGGGCAACGGCGCCTTCATGGCCGTCGGCGGGTACGCGACCGCGCTGCTGCTGCGGAACCAGCAGTGGCCGCTGCCGCTGGTGCTGGTGGTCAGCACCCTGATCACGGCCGTCGTCGGGCTGCTGGTCGGCGCCGCGGCCGCGCGGCTGCGCGGCCCGTACCTGGCCGGTGTCACGCTGGCCCTGGCACTGGGCCTGCCGACGCTGGCCAACTACCACGGCCTGCAGAACCAGTTCGGCGGCGCGAACGGCATCACGGTCGCGCCGGCGCCGCCGCCGATCGGGCTGGGCGAGGACTTCCCGCTGGAGCGCTGGCAGGCGTGGATCTGCGGGCTGTGCCTGGTGATCACGCTGCTGCTGCTGTCCAACCTGGTGACCGGTGGCACCGGCCGCGCCATGCGGCTGATCAGGGAGGACGAGGACGCCGCCGCGCTGACCGGCGTGCGGGTGGCGCGGACACAGGTCATGGCGTTCAGCGTGAGCGCCGCGTGCGCCGGCCTGGGTGGTGCGCTGCTGGCGTGGGTCAACGACCTGGCGGCGCCGGGCGCGTTCCCGCTGACGTTGTCGCTGTCGCTGCTGACGGCGGCGGTGCTCGGCGGCCTGGGCAGCCTGGCGGGCGCGGTGTACGGGGCGGTGATCGTGACGCTGCTGCCCAACTGGGCCACCGACCTGGCGCAGTCGGCGCATCTGCCCCAGGCGGTCTACGCGAACATCCCGCTGGTGGTCTACGGGGTCGTGCTGTTCGTGGTGGTCGTGCTGTTCCCCGGCGGAGTACAGGCCGGTCTCGTTCGTTTGTGGAGGATGTTGCCGTTCTCGTAGGAGGCGAAAGATGACCCCATCGATCAGATTGCGTGCGGTGGTCGCCGTGCTGGCGGCGGGCGCGGTGACTCTCACGGCGTGCGGCGGCCAGTCCAGTTCGGGGTCGTCGGACGCCCCGGGTGTCACCGACTCGACCATCACCATCGGCAGCACCCAGCCACTGACCGGCCCCGCCGCACCCGGCTACAGCGAGATCGCACCGGCGGCGCAGGCGTACTTCGACTACGTCAACGCCAACGGCGGCATCAACGGCCGCAAGATCACCATGAAGTATCTGGACGACGGGTACAACCCGACCCAGACGGTCACCCTGACCAAACAGCTCGTGTTGCAGGACAAGGTGTTCGCGATCGTCGGCGCGCTGGGCACGCCCACCCACACCAAGGTGGTCGACTTCCTCAACAGCGAACGCGTACCCGACCTGTTCGTGTCGTCGGGCTGCACGTGCTGGGACGAGCCGACGCAGCACCCGGACACGTTCGGCTGGCAGCCGGACTACACGGTGGAGGGCAAGATCCTCGGCCAGTACCTCACGCAGCACTACGCGGGCAAGAAGGTCGCGTACTTCTACCAGGACGACGACTTCGGCAAGGACGGTGTCGCGGGCCTGGACAAGTACGTCCCGGGCAACGACGTGGTGAGCCGGCAGCCCTACCAGCCGGGCAACACGGACGTCACGGCACAGGTCACGGCGATCGCGAGCGCCAAGCCGGACATCGTCGTACTGGACAGCATCCCGGCGTACACGGCGCTGTTCAAGCTGACGTCGCTGAAGCTGGGCTTCTCGCCGACGATGGTGGTGTCCAACGTGGGCTCGGATCCCGACGACGACGGAGGGCCTGCTCCAGGCGTTCGCGAAGTCGGCGGGTTCGTCGATCACGCAGCCCGCGCAGCTCATCGAGGGCACGATCACCGACACGTACCTGCCCTCGCTCGGTGACCTGACGAACTCGTGGACGGCGCTGTTCAAGAAGATCCACGACCAGTACGTGCCGAAGCTGCCCTTCGACGGCAACGTCGTCTACGGCATGGCGTACGCGTACACGTTCGCGCAGGTACTGCAGGCGGCCGGCAAGAACCCGACCCGGCAGGGCATGCTCGACGTCCTGGACAAGGGCGGCCTGACCGGTCCCGGCCTGGTGCCGTTCCGCTACGGCAAGTCCTCGCACGCCGGCTACACGGGCGTGCAGGTCGCGATCGTGCACAACGGCGCGCTGGTCGTCCAGGGCTCACCGCTGACCACCGACGACGGCTCCGGCCGGATCGCCCCGTACACGACCGCACCGGCCACGGCCCCCGCGAACGGCATCCCCAACGGCTGACGTCCCGGGGCGCCCGAACAACGACGTTCGGGCGCCCGGACCGGCTGGCGTTCACGACTGGTGTTCACGGCTGGCGTCCACGGCTGCCGTGTCGCGGTGAAGCACGGCCCACCTCTCGCGCGGGAGGTGGGCCGCGCGAAAAGCGGTGGCGGTGGGTCGCGGGGTTCGGCTAGCCTCGCGGCATGCGTTTCGGTTGACATTGACTCGGATCCGACCGCCTGGCCCGGCTGTCCGTCGGCTGGGCGCTGTTGGCCGGTATCGTCCCGCTCTACCCGTTGTACACCTTGCTGTTCACCGACACGGGATTGTCCGATTCGGACATCTCGGCGCTGTTCGTGATCTGGTCGGCGGTGAGCCTGGTCGCCGAGGTGCCCCTGGGCGCCGTGGCCGACCGCTTCTCCCGCCGCGGCGCGGTGATGGCGTCCGGTGTCGCGAAGGCGGCCTGCTACGCACTGTGGACCGCGTTCCCCGGCTTCCCGGCGTTCGCGGCAGGCTTCGTCCTGTGGGCCGTTGGCGGCTCGTTCGCGTCCGGCGCCCTGGAAGCCCTTGTCTACGAGGGTCTGCCCACACCGGACCGATACCCGAAGGTGCTGGCCAGGATCAGGGCGGCGGACATGCTGGCCATGGTCCCGACAGCGGGCCTGGCGACCGCGCTGTTCAGCATCGGCGGCTACCCGCTGGTCGGCTGGGCCAGCGTGGCCTCGTGTCTGGCGGCATCGGCGCTGGCGTACCGATTGCCCGACAACCGCACAACGGACGAACCGGATGACGACCTGGGCTACTGGGCGACCCTGCGGGCGGGCCTGGCCGAGATCAGGGCCGACGCGGCCCTGCGACGTGCGGTGTTCGCGGTGGCGCTGCTGGGCGGCGTGGACGCGGTCGAGGAGTACTTCTCCCTGATGGCCGCGCACTGGGGTGTCGCGGTGGCGGCGATCCCGTTCGCGGTCCTGCTCATCCCACTGGCCGGGGCCGTGGGCGCCGCGATCGGCGGCAGGCACAACCGACTGCGGCCGGCACTGCTGGGCTTGGCGATCGGCACCGGAGCGACACTGTTGGGCGCGGCCGGCCTGTCGCACCACCCCATCGGCCTGGTCGGGGTCGCCCTGTTCTACGCGCTGTACCGATTCGTACTGCTGGTCGCCGACGCCCGCCTCCAGGCCGGCATCACGACCTCGGCCAGGGCAACGGTGACGTCGGTGGCGGAAATGGGCACGGAGGTGACGAGTTTCCTGGTATACGGCGCATGGGCGCTCGGTCAGGCGACAGCGGTGGCGGCGCTGTGCCTCCTGGTGGCGCTGGTGCTGCCGTACGGCTTCCGTCCACACCGGACCTAGGCCCCGGTGCGCACCCGCCGCACACCGTCGTGTTCGATGAGCGGGCACATCGTGCACCTGCCAAGGAGGAATCACGTGATGTTCCGTCGCCGCATGTCCGCAGCACTGGCCGTGGGCGCCGCCCTGACCGCGATCGCGGCGTGCTCGTCGCCCTCCAGCGGCTCGGCGTCCCCGGCGACGACCGACACGATGCCCCCGTCGTCCCAGATCCTGCAAGCGGTCAAGACGGCGGCGACCGGAGCATCCGCGGTCCACATCAAGGGATCGGTCGCCGACAGCGGCAGCACGTTCGGCGTGGACGTCCAGCTCGACAAGAACGGCGACGCGCAGGGCACGATCACCCAGGGCGGCACCACGATCCCGCTGATCGTCGCGAGCAATGTCTACTACATCCAGTTCACGAAGACCCTGATGTCCTCCAACGGCATCGACCCCGCCGGCCAGGCCGGCACCCTGCTGCTGAACAAGTGGGTCCCGTCGACGTCGAAGATGCTGCAGGGCACGGACATGGTGTCGGGCCTCAAGCCGCTGCTGGACTACAACACGTTCATCAACGGCGTGCTGGACCAGACGAAGGGTGACACACCGAAGGACGCCGGCAAGGGCACGGCCAACGGTGTGCCGGTCGAGTACTACACGGACTCGGACGGTGGCAAGGCAGCGGTGGCGACGACATCGCCGCACTACCTGATGCGACTGTCGGCACCGAAGTCCGCCGGAGCAGGCGAACTCGACTTCACCGGCTGGAACCAGCCGGTGCGGATCACCGCGCCGCCGACCTCGGAGATCTACAGCGGCCCTGGCGCCTGAGAGAGAACAGACGGCCGGCGGCTGTCCCGAAGCGCTCGACAGCCGCCACGCAGAAGCTCAGTGTGAATCCCGCGCGACCCGGTCCCCACTGCTGCCCAGCAAGAAGTCCAGATCAGCCCCGACAGAGGCCCCGTTCACGGTCTCCACATACAACTTCTCCCACCCCCGCCGAGGCGCGGCCAAGGCCGCCGTCATCGCATCGGATGGCGACCGACTCGCCAACTCCCCCTCGGCCACGTCGACATCGATCCGCCGCCCGGGAACGTCCAACACCACCCAGTCCCCGGTCCGCACCTTGCTCAACGGTCCGCCGGCGGCACCCTCCGGCGACACGTGCAGGACCACGGTCCCGTAGGCGGTGCCGCTCATCCGCCCGTCACACACCCGCACCATGTCCCGAACGCCCTGCTTCAACAACTTCTCCGGCAGCGGCATGTTGGACACCTCGGGCATCCCCGGATACCCCTTCGGCCCGCATCCCCGCAACACCAACACCGAATCGGCGTCGACGTCCAGATCCGGATCGTCGATCCGAGCGTGAAAGTCCTCGATGGAATCGAAGACGACCGCCCGACCCCGATGCCGCAACAACTCCGCCGAAGCGGCAGCGGGCTTCACAATGGCACCACCAGGCGCCAGATTTCCCCGCAGCACGGCAATACCGGCATTGGCCTGCAACGGCTCCGAACGCGGCCGGATCACCTCATTGTCCACAATGGACGCATCAGACAGGTAGTCCGTCAGCGGGAGGCCCGTCACCGTGACAGCGCCGGGATCGAGCAGATCCTGGACCTCCTTCAACACGGCCAACAGCCCACCGGCGCGGTGAAAGTCCTCCATCAGGAACCGCCCGGCCGGCTGCAGGTCCACCAACAGCGGCACGTCGGCGCCGATCCGGTCGAAGTCGTCCAGCGACAACGGCACACCCAACCGCCCCGCCACGGCCAACAGGTGCACGACGGCGTTGGTGGAACCGCCCAGAGCGGCCAACGCCACGATCGCGTTGTGGAACGACGCCGACGTCCACGTCCCGCTCGGCCGCCGGTCCTCGGCGACCATCTCCACGATCAGCCGACCCGTGTCGTGCGACTTGGCCAGCAGCCGACTGTCCGGCGCCGGCAGCCCCGCGATTCCGGGCAGTGTGGCACCCAGCGCCTCCGTGACCAGCGCCATCGTCGACGCCGTGCCCATCGTGTTGCAGTGACCCCGACTGCGGATCATGGACGACTCGGACTCCAGGAACCGCTCCTTGGACAGCGTCCCGGCGCGCATCTCCTCGGACAGCCGCCACACGTCCGTGCCACACCCCAGCGCCACGCCACCGAACGTCCCGGTCAGCATCGGGCCGCCCGGAACGACGACGGCGGGCAGATCCACCGACGCGGCACCCATCAGCAGAGCGGGAATGGTCTTGTCACAACCGCCGAGCAGCACGACACCGTCGACCGGATTGGCCCGGATCAGCTCCTCGATCGCCATCGCCGCCATGTTGCGCCACAGCATCGCCGTCGGCTTGACCTGCGTCTCCCCCAGCGACACGACCGGCATCTCCAGCGGCACGCCACCGGCCTCCCGATGCCGTTGGCGACGCTCTTGGCCACCTCGTTGAGATGGCTGTTGCACGGCGTGAGGTCGGACGCGGTGTTCGCTATCGCGATCTGCGGTCGACCACGGAACGCCGAGTCCGGCAGCCCTCTGCGCATCCATGCCCGGTGAATGTAGGAGTTGCGGTCCTGACCTCCGTACCAGTGCTTACTGCGCAGTTCAGCCACACGGCGGACGATACGCCAACACGGCCTGGATCAACATGGAGCAACAGCGGGGGCGTCGTCGCGGAGGCGGTCGACGACGGACCACGTGTGGTCGTCCTCCGGTGTGCTCAC
>CAVWRF010000022.1:0-83048 GCA_963757325.1 Candidatus Melainabacteria bacterium | reverse complement strand
TCCGGGTGGTCCAGCCACCACTCGCCGGCACCCTGCACGAGCCCGACGATGCCGTGCGCCGACGGACCCGCGATGGCGGCGTCCATCCGGAACAGCGTCAGGTAGGTGGCGAGCAGTTCACCCAGCACGGCCGCGATCTTCGACTTGTCCCGCCGCTCCAGGTCGTGTTTGACCGGATTCGGCCGCAGCACGAGGAACCGGTACAGCTCGCGGTACTCGTCGATGAACGCGACGTACACGTCGACGGCCCGCCGGATACGTTCGTAGATGGGCCCGTCGTCGGCCAGCGCCGGCACGATCTTGCCCATCAGGATGTCGGTGGCCCGCGTCCCGACGGCGACGTACAGGTCGGCCTTGTCGGTGAAGTGCCGGTACAGGACGGGTTTCGTCACGCCCGCCTCGGCGGCGATCTCGTCCATGCCGACGTCCGGGCCGTGTGTCGTCACGGCACGGATGGTCGCCTCGACGAACTCCTCGCGACGGTTCTCCCGGTGCGCCCGCCACCGCTCACGTCTCGCGTCGGCCACACGGTCTCCTCTCCGCAGGCTCCCCTTGACAGATCGCACCATGCGTTGGACGCTACCACAAGTAACAGTTACTGGAAGTCACATGTAAGCGGGAGGGAAGTGCTCATGAGCCGCGCACTCGATGTCGCCAAGGCCGCGGACCGGGAACGGACCGCAGGCCGGTTGCTGAAGTCGTCCGCGGACAAGTTCTACGACCCCGACGTCGACATCGACTGGTCCGCGCCGCCGGTGGAGGGCCTGCACTACCAGCCCGAACACCGGATTTCGCTGTACGGGACGCCGCTGTGGGACCGGCTGTCACCGCAGCAGCGCATCGACCTCGGCCGCCACGAGATCGCGAGCGTGGCCAGCAACGGGATCTGGTTCGAGGTCATCCTGATGCAGTTGCTGCTCAAGGAGGTCTACCGGGGCGACCCGACGACGAAGCACGTCCAGTACGCGCTGACCGAGATCGCCGACGAGTGCCGTCACTCCACCATGTTCGGCAGGGCCATCGCACACTTCGGCGCCCCCGCCTACGGCCCGCGCAAGGCGTTGCACCGCCTGGCCAGGCTGCTGCCGGTGATCGGCTACGGCCCCGTGCTGTACGGCTCGGTGCTCATCGTCGAGGAGGTGCTCGACCGGCTGCAACGCGAGGCGATGGCCGACGAGACCGTGCAGCCGACGATCCGCATGGTGAACCGGATCCACGTCCTGGAGGAGGCGCGGCACGTCACGTTCGCCCGCCAGGAGGTCGCGGCAGGCATGTCGAAGCTGACGAAGCCGGAACTGGCGTACCAGCGCTGGCTGCTCGCGGTGGTCGGCTGCCACGTCACCCACACGCTGGTGAACCCACGCGTCTACGAGGCGGTCGGCCTCGATCCGACCGAGGCGTGGCGCACGGCGATGACGAACCCGAACTACCAGGCGACGCTGCGCTGGGCGGGCGAGCGCATCATGGCGTTCCTGTCCGACGCGGGCCTGGTCGGCGCGCCCGGGATGCACTGGTGGTACAGGTCGCACCTGCTGGCCAAGCGGTGAGCGTCACGGAGCGCGCCACACCGTCGGAGCCGGCGGTGCACCACCGCTTCGTGACCTCCGACGGTACGGCGCTGTTCGTGAGCGAATCAGGCGAGTTCGACGGTGCGACGATCGTCCTGATCCACGGCTGGACGCTGGACCACACGTCGTGGGACCGAGTCGCCGCGGCATTGCCCGGCAAGGTCGTGCGCTACGACCACCGGGGCCACGGCGGCTCGGCCCCCGCGCCACGTGGCACGGCCACGATCGAGCAGACGGCCGACGACCTGGCGGAGCTGATCGAGGCACGCGTACCGACCGGCCCGGTGGTGCTCGTGGGCCACTCGATGGGCGGCATGGCCGCGATGGCTCTGGCCGAACGTCACCCTGCGTTGTTCGCGGACCGGATCGGCGCGGTCGGCCTGGTGGCGACGTCGTCCGGTGGTCTGTCCGAACTGACGTTGGGCCTGCCGCGATGGCTCGCCAGGCCCGTGATGGCGGCGGAACGCCGGATAGACAAGCGAATCGCAGGCATGAGGCGGTCACGTCTCGGCCGCCCAGCGGGTCCGACCCTGAAGTGGTTGTTGTTCGGTGCGGGAGCGGCACCAGCCGACGTGCGGGCAACTGCCGACCAGGTCGGTAGGTGCCATCCGGCGAGCATGGCGGCGTTCCGGCTGTCACTGAACGAGCACGAACGCCGAGCGGCTCTGGCCGCGTTGCGCGAAATCCCGGTCACGATCCTGGCCGGCGGAGTCGACCGCCTGACCCCGTTGACGCACGCGAGAGCAATAGCCGACGAACTCCCGGGAGCACGGCTGATGATCTACCCGCAAGCAGGCCACATGCTCCCGTACGAACGCACGGAAGAAGTGGCAGCCCACGTGGCGGCGTTGGCCACCCAAGCGCGACAGAACTCCACAAAGCCCTGACCAATCCCGCGCGTGTCGACCACCCACCGCCACTGAACGGTCGACACACCCCGAAGTCAAGTCACGAACTCGGCGTGTGAGCCATTGACCGACGCTGCTGGAAAGTCGACACGCGAGAAATCCCGGCCGAATCCCGCGCGTGTCGACCGTCCACCGTCGCTGAAAAGTCGACACCCGGGGTTGGAGTGATGATTTCCGCGTGTGTCGACCATTCGCCGATCACGCGACCCGCGCGATCCGCTGCGCTGTGCCGACCGTCGCGCTGTGCCGACCGTCGCGCTGTGCCGACCGTCGCGCAGGACACCGGGAGCAGGTCCGGCCCCGAGCCGATCCTGAACGGTCGACACGCGCCGATTCATCAAGGTATCGACCTGAAGACAGCATCGAAATACTGATCAGCCCGCGGATATTCGTGCCGATGGCGCGGGTCACGTCCATCGAGCCGCATGCGGTCACGCCGGCCGCCGGGCCGGGGCCATCGCGGGCGAACCCGGCGTGTCGACCTCCCACCGACGCCGACCGGTCGACACGCGCGACTCAGAATTGTCGCGGCCTCGGGCGTGTCGACCATTGGTGGAGCTTCAGGGGTCGACACGCGCGGAATGGCAACGGCAGAGCCCGGAGACACTCGGCGTGTCGACTGTTCGCGGTTGCTGAGTTGTCGACACGCGGTGGTGGCCGTTGTTGTTTGCGTCGTGTCGACTGTTCGCGGTCGCCGTGTCGTCGCCATGTCGGCGGTGGCCGTTGTTTTGCGCGTGTCGACCTTTGGCTGTCGCTGGATGGTCGACACGCACGGCGCTGCGGGAACGGGCTTCGGCGTGTCGACCGTTGACCGTCCATGAGGGGTCGACACGCGCCAAGGACGTGGTCGTTGCGTTCGGTGTGTCGACCGATGGCAACCGACAGCGTTGGCCGCTGCCGCTCGGCTGCCGACCATTCAAACCGACGTTACCGACCTGTGGACTCGCCGAAGAAGTCGACACGGACGCGGCCCAAGCCGAACCGATCCGCCGTGCGTGTCGACCACTCAGGGCCTACTTGCACCAGGGCCTACTTGGCGTGTTCGACGACTTGGCGCCCGGCGTGTCGACTGTGTCGACCGTTCCGGAGGCTGTCCGCGTGTCGACCGCTCGCGGTGCTCGTCCGGGCGTGTCGTCCGTTCAGGCCCCGGCCGTCAGCCGTGTTGGAGTGGGTAGCCGCCGCCGATGCCTCGCCACGCCAGTGTGGAGATCAGGCTGACCGCCTCGTCCTTGGACAGCCGCCGTTCCGCGTCCAGCCAGAACCTCGCGCTGACCTGGCTCATCCCGACCAGTCCGACCGCCAGCAGCCGCGCCTGATCAGGGCTGAGGCCCGCGTCGGACGTGATGGTCTCCGTGATCGCGTCGACGCTCGCTGTCGTCGCCCGCTCGACGGCCTCCTGAACGGCCGGTTCGCCTCGTAGGTCCGATTCGAAGACCATGCGGAACGCCTGACCCTCGCCGTCGACGAAGTCGTAGAACGCCCCGACCGCCGCCAGGACCCGGAGCTTGTTGTCCGTCGTCGACCCCATGGCGTTGCGCACGCGCGCCACCATGTCGTCCACGTGCGTCTCCAGCAACGCCAGGTACAGCTCCAGCTTGCCGGGGAAGTGTTGGTACAGAACGGGTTTGCTCACACCCGCACGTTCGGCGATCTCGTCCATCGCGGCGGCGTGGTAGCCGTTGGCCACGAAGACGTCCTGCGCCGCCGCGAGCAACTGGGCCCGCCTGGCTGTTCGCGGGAGTCTTACGCCTCTGCCAGCCGGAGCGTTCGCAGCCACCGTGTCCGTCACGTCGTCCTCCACCGGTCCTCTCCTTGGCGCACGCGGGTTGGCCGCCCTGCCGGACATTGACCTTACTCGCTGGTAATCGCGATCGGGAGGGATCGTTACAGACAACTCCGACGAGCACGTGGTGACCACCACACGACGGGAAGGCGGCCGGCAGGTAGCGAAAGAACATCCGCAGGCCGCATCCTGTTGCGATGGCGTTGCTGCTCCGCGGACCACGGTCGGCCTCCGCGATGTCGCGGACGGCCCGGTCGAACCGCGTTCCGCTGTCCGAAGCGACCCTGCCGCCACTGGCCGAGCTGACCTGGCCGTGGCCCGGCCGCAACGTGCGGTTCGGTGACGTCGAGGTGCACGTCCGCGAGACGCCTGGACCGCGCGATGACGCGTCGCGGGTCGTTTACCTGCACGGGCTGGGCGGCTCCGCCACGAACTGGACCGAGCTGGCCGGCCTGTTGGCCTGCCGCGCCGGTGGGCTCGCCGTCGATCTGCCCGGTTTCGGGCTGTCGCCGCCGTCGCTGACGCCCGACTACCGGATGGCCAAGCAGGCCGAGGTGGTGGCGAACATCCTGGAGGGCGGCGAACCCGCTCACCTGATCGGCAACTCGATGGGCGGCGGCATCGCCCTGCTGCTGGCCGCGGCGCGCCCGGACCTGGTGCGCACACTCACCCTGATCTCGCCGGCGATGCCCGATCTGCGACCGGACATGCGCAGGCTGTCCGACCCCCGGATGGCGTTGGCGCTGCTGCCGGTCGTCGGTCACCGGGCGCGCACGGGCCTGGCGCGGCTGACCCCGCGGGACCAGGTCGAGCAGATGCTGCGGTTGTGTTTCGCCGAGCCGACGAGCGTTTCCGAGGCACGGATCGCGCTGGCCGTCGCCGAGCTGGACGAACGGAACTCCGTGCCGTGGGCCGGCAAGGCCGTCGGCATGGCGGCAACGGCGATCTTCCGCGACTGGCTGGTACCGGCGCGTCGTTCGCTGTGGTCGGTCGCCCGCCGGGTGGACGTGCCGACGCTGGTCGTCTGGGGCGCGCAGGACAGGGTGATCAGCGTGCGCAAGGCACCGCGCACGGCAGGCCTGCTGCCGCGCGGCCGGCTGCTGGTGCTCGCGCGGACCGGGCACACCGCCCAGATGGAGCAGCCGGTCGCCGTCGCGCGCGCCGTACTGGGCATGTGGGAAGCGGTCGACCGCGGCGACTGGTGACCTTCCGGTCATTGCGGGCCTCGCTAGGGTGACCGGGTGGTGACAGAACAGCCACCGGAGGGTCGACCGGACGACCATCCCGACGGTCATCTTGTCGGTGTTCCCCCCGACGATGCCCACCTCGGGCGGCACCGGTTGCCGCGCGGTGAGCGCAGGCCGGACGCCGAGCCTCTGACGGCGTCGTGGCGGCTGGACACCTCGACCTTCCGGGTCGTCCATGACGAGCCCGAGGACACCGCGCGACCCGCGCGCCGCGGCGCGTTCCACTACGGCTGGTGGATCTACCTCGCGCCGGTGCTGGTGGTCGTCACCGTGCTCGTCGTCGTGAACAGCGCGCAGCGGCCGGGCAGGACCGGGCTGGGCGCGTCCGGGAGTTCAGCGCCCGTCGCCACCGAACAGGCCGCCGTGCCGGTCGATCCGGGCAACGGCACCGCCGCGCTGCCGGCCGGTCCCGAGGTGCCGCTGTCGGGCTCGGGGACGTGGCACATCGTGCCGGGCAACGGTCCGGTCGTCGGTTCGGGCACGCACGTCTACCGCTACGAGGTGGCCGTCGAGGACGGCGTCGACTCGTCCGTCTACGGCGGTGACGACGCGTTCGCCGACGTCGTGCAGGCGACCCTGTCCGATCCGCGAAGCTGGATCGCGGCGGGCACCGTGGCACTGCAACGGGTCGGAGCGAGTTACCCGAATCCGGACTTCGTGGTCAGCCTGACCACGCCGAACACGGTCCATCGACCGGACGTGTGCGGGTACGACATCCACTACGAGGCGTCCTGCTGGCAGCCAGCGTCCCAGCGGGTGGTCATCGACCTGACGCGCTGGGTGCGCGGAGCCCTGGTGTTCGACGGCGACCTCGGCCTCTACCGAGAGTACGCGATCAATCACGAGATCGGCCACGTCCTGGGCAACCAGCAGGTCGGCTGCGGCACGAACGGCGGCCTGGCACCGGTGATGATGCAGCAGACGTTCGGTGTCGCCGACGACTACGTGCACGACCTGGACCAGACCGATCCGGCCAACCGCGACGTCGTGCCGAGGGACGACAAGGTGTGCCGGCCCAACGCGTGGCCCTACCCCCAGGGCGACTCGGCGGGCAGCCCGGTCGGCTGACCGGTCCACATGCTGGGAGTGCGGAAGACGCACGGCGTCGGTCGCGTTAAGTGTTACGGAGATGTTGACACTGACAGTTCGGAGGAGCCATGCCGCTTCCGCCGCTCGTTGAGCCCGCAGCGGAGCTGACCAAGGAAGAGGTCGCGCGCTACAGCCGGCACCTGATCATCCCGGATGTCGGGGTGGACGGGCAGAAGCGGTTGAAGAACGCGAAGGTGCTCGTGGTCGGAGCGGGCGGGCTGGGCAGTCCCGCGCTGCTGTACCTGGCCGCGGCCGGGGTCGGCACGCTGGGCATCATCGACTTCGACGTGGTCGACGAGTCGAACCTGCAACGCCAGGTCATCCACGGCCAGTCCGACATCGGCCGTCCCAAGGCCGAGTCGGCGAGGGACTCGATCGCGGAGATCAACCCGTTCGTCAAGGTCAACCTGCACCAGACGCACCTGACCAGCGAGAACGCGCTGGACATCTTCCGCGACTACGACCTGATCGTGGACGGCACGGACAACTTCGCCACCCGCTACCTGGTCAACGACGCAGCCGTGCTGCTGGGCAAGCCGTACGTGTGGGGCTCGATCTTCCGGTTCGAGGGCCAGGTCAGTGTGTTCTGGGAGGAGCACGGACCGCAGTACCGCGACCTCTACCCCGAGCCCCCGCCGCCCGGGATGGTGCCCTCCTGCGCCGAGGGCGGCGTGCTGGGCGTGCTGTGCGCGTCGATCGGCTCGATCATGGTGACCGAGGCGGTCAAGCTGATCACCGGCATCGGTGAGACGCTGCTGGGCAGGCTGATGGTGTACGACGCGCTGGAGATGACCTACCGGACCATCAAGATCCGGAAGGACCCCGACGGCGAGAAGATCACCGAGTTGATCGACTACGACGCGTTCTGCGGTGTCGTGTCCGAGGACGCCCGTGACGCGGCCGCGGGTCACACGATCACGCCGCTGGAGCTCAAGCAGAAGATCGACGCGCACGACAACTTCGTGCTGGTCGACGTGCGGGAGCCGCACGAGTACGAGATCGTCAGGATCCCGGGCTCGGTGCTGATCCCGAAGGACCGGATCCTCTCCGGTGACGGCGCTGTCCGAGCTGCCGCAGGACAAGCAGATCGTGCTGCACTGCAAGTCGGGCGCGCGGTCGGCGGAGGCACTGGCCGCGCTGCACCAGGCCGGTTTCCGGGACGCGGTGCACGTCGGCGGCGGCGTGCTGGCGTGGGCCCGTGAGGTGGACCCGAGCCTGCCGACGTACTGAGCCATCCGGGTGGTGCGGGGTCGGTCGAATTGATCAACTCCGCACCTTCGCGGGTCGGTGTGCCGACCTCGGCGTTCCGGAGCGGTACCGTCCGTGGCCGTGAGTGTCACCGTGGAACCGCCACCGCGTACACGTTCGTGCGGCGTTCGGCGCGCGCAACAGTGAGCCGGAACTGATCGACGGTGGACCGGTGTGGCGCTGCGGTGACATCGCGCTGCGGCCCGCGACGAACCCGGCCCAGGCGGCCTGGGTGGCACAGACGCTGGACGGGCTGCACGTGGACAACGTCCGGATCGCCCGTCCGCTGCGGTCCACGCGACGGCCGCTGGGTGGTCGGCGGCTGGGCCGCGACCCGCTATGTCGCCGGTCGCGCCGAACCCAGGCACGACGAGGTCGTGTCGGTCGCGGTACGCCTGCACTCAGGGACGCACGAACTGCCCCGGCCTCGTTTCCTCAACGCGCGCAGGGACGTCTTCGCCATGGCCGACCGCGCCGCGTGGGGTGAGGAGGAGGCTCCGCTGGACGCCGCCCTCGGCGGCAGGCTGTTCGATCTGATGTCGGGGTTCTGCAAGCCCACCAACGTGAAGCCTCAGGTCGTGCACGGCGACCTGTTCGGCAACGTGCTGTTCGACGGCACCGCACCGCCCGCGATCTTGGACTTCGTGCCCTACTGGCGGCCCGCCGAGTGGGCGGCGGCCGTGGTGGTCGTGGACGCCCTCGCCTGGGGCGGAGCCGACGACGGCATCGTTCGGCGTTGGGTGCACCTGCCGGAGTGGCCGCAGGCGCTGCTGCGAGCGCTGTTGTTCCGGCTCGCGGTGCACGCGCTGCACCCGCATTCCACGCCGCAGTCGCTGCGTGGCCTGCAACGTGTCGCCGACCAGGTGACCGGTCTGCTCTGACCCGGTGGCCCTCACTCGCGGGAGGGGGCCGCTGTGCGGGCAAGTTCGCGGCGCCGAAACCCGCCGCCATCACCGGGTAATGCCGTCCGCATAGCGTCGTTCCCGTGACGGTTCCCACCGCTGTTTCCGACGGTGTCGCCACCCATTGCCCCTACTGCGCGCTGCAGTGCGGGATGTCCATGTCCGGCGCGACCATCGCGCCGCGCGACTTCCCCACCAACCGGGGCGGCCTGTGCCAGAAGGGCTGGACGGCGGGTGAACTGCTGCTGCCGGCGGCGCACGGCTGACCTCACCGTTGCTGCGCGTCGGCGACGCACTGTGCCCGGTGGGCTGGGACGAGGCGCTGGACGTGGTCGCCGACCGGCTGATCGCACTGCGAGCCGAGCACGGCCCGGACAGCGTCGGCGTGTTCGGCGGCGGTGGGCTGACCAACGAGAAGGCCTACCTGCTCGGCAAGTTCGCACGGGTCGCGCTGGGCACGTCGCAGGTCGACTACAACGGCCGGTTCTGCATGTCGTCGGCCGCCGCTGCCGGTATCCGCGCGTTCGGCGTCGACCGCGGTCTGCCGTTCCCGGTGACCGATCTGGACAACGCCGACGTCGTGCTGCTGGCGGGCGCGAACGTCGCCGAGACCATGCCACCGTTCGTCGGCCACCTCACCGGCGCCGACCTGATCGTCGTCGACCCGCGCCGCAGCGCCACGGCCGAACTCGCCGCGCTGCACCTGCAACCCGCGCCCGGGCACGGATCTGGCGCTGGCGCTGGGTCTGCTGCACGTCGCGGTCGCCGATGGCCACCTGGCGGCGCGACTACGTGCGCGACCGCACCACCGGCTTCGACGACGCCTGGCGGGTCGTGGCGGGCTGGTGGCCGGAACGGGTGGAGCGGGTCACCGGGGTGTCGGTCGCCGACCAGCGCACGTGCGTGCGCGATGCTGGCCGAGGCGAACTACGCCTACCTGCTCACCGGCCGCGGCACCGAGCAGCACGCCAACGGCACCGACACCGTCTCCGCGTGGATCAACCTCTGCCTGGCGCTGGGCCTGCCGGGAACCGCAGGGCTCCGGTTTCGGCTGCCTGACCGGCCAGGGCAACGGCCAGGGCGGACGCGAACACGGGCAGAAGGCCGACCAACTTCCCGGCTACCGCAAGATCGACGATCCCGCCGCCCGCGAACACGTCGCACGGCGTCTGGGGCGTGCCAACGGAAGTCACTGCCCGGTCCCGGCCGTTCCGCCTACGAGCTGCTGGACGCCCTCGGCACACCGGGCGGTCCGAAAGCACTGCTGGTGTTCGGCTCCAACCCCGTCGTGTCGGCGCCGAACGCCGGACACGTGACCGACCGGCTGTCCGCATTGGACCTGCTCGTGGTCGCGGACTTCGTGCTGTCCGAGACGGCGGCCCGCGCGGACGTGGTGCTTCCGGTGACGCAGTGGGCGGAGGAGGACGGCACCATGACCAGCCTTGAGGGCAGGGTGCTGTTGCGGCAGCGGGCCGTCGACCCGCCCGAGCGGTGTGCGCAGCGACCTGGAAGTGTTGCGCGGCCTGTCGATCCGGCTCGGGCAGCCGGCCGATCGGTTTCCGGTCGAACCTGCCGAGGTGTTCGCCGAACTGCGTCGCGCGTCGGCGGGGGGAACCGCGGACTACGCGGGAATCAGCTACGAGCGGCTGCGTTCCGGCGAGGCCCTGCACTGGCCGGTGCCTGCCGGCAGGCACCCTGGCACGCCACGGATGTTCCTGGACCGGTTCGCCCATCCGGACGGCCGGGCGCGCTTCGTGCCGCGTCGACTTCACCGGGCACGCCGAGCCCGTTGACGACGAGTTCCCGTTGCACGCCACCACCGGCCGGGTCTTGCAGCACTACCAGTCCGGCGCGCAGACCCGCCGCGTGCCCGGAGCTGGTCGCCGCCGTGCCCGAGGTGTTCGTGGAGATCCACCCGGACACCGCGGCACGGGCCGGTCTGGCGGACGGCTGGTTTCGCTGGTCGTGACTCGCGGCGCGGCGCGGTGCGGGCCAGGGTGCGCTGTGTGGCGTCGATCCGGTGGGACGTGGTGTTCCTGCCGTTCCACTTTCCCGGTGTGCAGCGGGCGAATCTGGTGACCAACCCGGCGCTGGACCCGACCAGCCGGATGCCGGAGTTCAAGACGTGCGCCGTCCGTGTGGAGGCGGCGTGAGTGCCCGGCGGATCGTCATCGTCGGCCACGGCATGGCCGGCGCGCGGCTCGCCGACCGAGTTACGCGGCCACGACCCGGACGCCGAGCGCGTCGCGATCACCGTCGTCGGCGACGAGCCGCACGTCGCCTACAACCGCGTGCTGCTGTCCACCGTGCTGGCCGGTTCGCTGGACCTGGACGCCGTGCACACGTGGCAGGACGACGCGGCACGTCGACCTGCGGCTCGGTGTCGCGGTAACCGCGATCGACCGGACCGCCAGGCAGGTCAGGCTTTCCGACGGTGGCGCGGTCGACTACGACGCGCTGGTGCTGGCCACCGGCGCACTGCCGTGGTTGCCCGATGTCGAAGGACTGCTCACCGAGCAGGGCACGCCGGCACCCGGCATGTCGACTTCCGCAGCCGCGACGACTGCGAGCGGATCGTCGCCGAGCGCACGGCCCGGCCTGCCGGTCGCGGTGCTCGGCGGTGGCCTGCTCGGGCTGGAGACCGCGCGCGGCCTGGCCGGCCGTGGCTGCCTGGTGACCGTCGTCCACCCGACGGCGCACCTGCTGGACCGGCAGCTCGATCCGGGCGCGGTCGAACCTGTTGCGCCGAGCTGGAAGCGACTCGGGTATCGAGTTCCGCCTCGGCGCACCGGCCGTCGCGCTATCTGCCCGGCGACGGCCTGAAACTGGCCGACGGTGGCCACGTGCCCGGCGAACTGGTCGTCGTCTCCGCAGGCGTGCGGCCGAGGACCGAGCTGGCCACAGGCGGCCGGACTGGCCGTGGACCGGGGTGTGCTGGTGGACGACGCCCTGCGCACCAGCGACCCGAGGATTCACGCGATCGGCGACTGCGCGCAGCACGACACCACGGGTGGCGGCCTGGTGCAGCCCGCGTTCGACCAGGCGGCGGTGCTCGCCGCGCGGCTGACCGGCGCCGACCCGGGCGCGCGCTACAGCGGCACGCCGGTGGTGACGCGGCTCAAGGCCAACGACGTCGACCTGGCGGCGTTGGGCGACGTGCACGCCGACCCGAGCGGCGACCATCCGGCAGGCGTCGAGGTGATCTGCGTGCAGGACCAGGCCCGGGGCCGCTACGCCAAACTCGTGCTGCGCACGACCGGGTGGCCGGCGCGATCCTGCTCGGCCTGCCCGACGCCGCCGCCACCATCATCCAGCTCTTCGACTCGCAGGCGCCCGCGCCGGCGACCGGTTGGCGCTGCTGCTCGGCCGCGCGCTGCCCGGTGCGCCAACGCCGCTTCGCCGGGCGATCTGCCGACGTCGCGCTGGTGTGCCGATGCAACACGGTGAGCAAGGCCGCGCTGCGACGGCCTGGCAGGACGGCGCACGCGACGCGCCGGCGCTGGCCACGGCGACCAGGGCCAGCACCGGCTGCGGCGGCTGCCGGACCACGGTCAGCGACCTGGCCGCCTGGCTGGCCGCGACCTGACCGCGCTCGAACTCGCGCCGAACTCACACCGGCTGAACGTGTGTGCGTACACGTTGCCTTGCCGTCATCGGCGCCACGTCCGGGTAATCGCCGCTCCTAACGTCACCCTCGACGCGAAGGAGGAATGCGATGACCGTGACGGCCAGCGAACCGACGGCCAGGCGGACGCGGCGGTGGAGCCAGCGGCTGTGGATCGAGAACTGGGAGCCGGAGGACCCGGAGTTCTGGGCGAGCACCGGCCGCCGGATCGCCAACCGGAACCTCGTCTTCTCCATCTTCACCGAGCACATCGGCTTCTCCATCTGGAGCCTGTGGGCGGTGATGGTGCTGTTCATGGGCCCGAAGTACGGGCTCTCCGTCGCGGACAAGTTCCTGCTCACCTCGACGCCGACGCTGGTCGGCGCGATCATGCGGATTCCCTACAACCTGGCCGTCGCGAGGTTCGGCGGTCGCAACTGGACCGTGATCAGCGCCGCTGCTGCTGCTGATCCCCACCAGCGCTGGCGGCGTCGTCATGCATCCGGGCACGCCGCTGGGCATCGTTCCTGCTCGTCGCCGCCATCGCCGGCCTCGGCGGCGGGAACTTCGCGTCGTCGATGACCAACATCAACACGTTCTACCCGGAGTCCCGCAAGGGTTGGGCGCTCGGCCTGAACGCCGGCGGTGGCAATCTCGGCGTCGCGGTGATCCAGATCGTCGGTCTGCTCGTGCTCGGCACCGCGGGCGCGTTGCAGCCCAGGATCGTGCTGTGGGTGTACCTGCCGCTGATCGTCATCGGCGGCGCTCGGTGCCGCGCTGCGGATGGACAACCTGGCGCACCGCGCGCAACGACACCAAGGCCATGCGCGAGGTGATCAGGGACGGTCGCAGGCTGGGTGATGTCCCTGCTCTACGTCGGCACGTTCGGCTCGTTCATCGGCTACGGCTTCGCGTTCGGCCTCGTCCTGCAGAACCAGTTCCACCGCACGCCCGTGCAGGCCGCCGCCGTCACGTTCCTCGGTCCGCTGCTGGGTTCGCTGTCCCGGCCGCTCGGTGGCTGGCTGGCCGACCGGTTGGGCGGGGCGCGGGTCACCTTCGTCAACTTCGTGCTGATGGCGGTGTGCGCCGCGGTGCTGGTCGTGGCGGCGGACGTGAAGTCGCTCGGCCTCTACACGGCCGGGTTCATCGCGCTGTTCGTGTTCTCCGGCATCGGCAACGGGTCGACGTACAAGATGATCCCGGGCATCTACCGGCGCCAAGGCACTGGTCGAGATCGAGTCCGGAGTGGACTCGACCGACGGCGCTGCTCAGGGCGCGGCGGCTGGCCGGCGCGCTGATCGGCATCGCGGGTGCGATCGGCGCTCTCGGCGGCGTCGGCATCAACCTCGCGTTCCGCGCAGTCGTTCGCGGCGGCGAAGTCCGGCACGCCTGCCGTGGTCGGCTTCCTCGTCGTTCTACGCGGTGTGCTTCGGCGTCACCTGGGCCGTCTACCTGCGCGCAGCCGGCGCGATCGGCGCGTGCGGTGCCGGTCACCGTCTGAACCGTCCGTTTCACGCACCGTTGACGTGCGGTGGGACCAATCCGTAACGGAGGCGCAATGTGCCGGAAGCGGTTGTGACATGGCAGCTCCGCAGCATAGGTCCATGACACGGACGCTGGTCGTCGCCGGCTACGGCATGGTCGGCCACCGCCTGGTGCGGCGCACTGCGCGAGCGGGACGCGGCCGGGCGTGGCGGATCGTCGTGCTCGCCGAGGAGACCCGGCCCGCCTACGACCGCGTCGCCCTGACGTCCTATGTGGACGACTGGGACGCCGACGCGCTGACGTTGCCGGACATTGGCCGACGAGCTGGTGACCGTCCGGCTCGGCGATCCCGTGGCCGCCGTCGACCCGACGCGCGGCCACGGTCGACGCACGGCGAGCCGGGTTCACGCAAGCCTATGACGCGTTGGTGCTGGCCACCGGCTCGGCGCCGTTCGTGCCGCCGGTTCCGGGCCACGAACTGCCCGGCTGCTTCGTCTACCGCACCATCGACGACCTGGACGCCATCCGCGCCGCGGTCCGCGACGCGGGCTCCCGCCGGCAGGCGAGCCGCGATGGTGGTCGGCGGCGGGCTGCTCGGGCCTGGAGGCCGCGAACGCGTTGCGCGGCATGGGGCTCTCGCCGCACATCGTCGAACTGGGCCCGCGCCTGATGCCGATGCAGGTCGACGACGGCGGCGGCGGGCTGCTGCGGCGGCTGGTCGAGCAGCTGGACCTCACCGTGCACACCGGCATGTCGGCAACCTCCATCGAACGCCGACGGCACGCGGCTGCTCGCCAAACTGTCCAACGGCACCGAACTGGACCTGGACCTGGTGGTGTTCTCGGCAGGCGTGCGGCCGCGCGACGACCTGGCCCGCGGCGCGGGCCTCGCGGTCGGCGAGCGCGGTGGTGTCGTCGTCGACTACGGTTGCCGCACCAGCGATCCGGCGATCTACGCGATCGGCGAGTGTGCCTGAGTCGACGGCCGGGTCCACGGCCTGGTCGCGCCCGGTTACGCGATGGCCGAGCTGGTCGCCGACCGGCTGCTCGGCGGGGCGGCGGAGTTCCCCGGCGCCGACACCGCGACCAAGCTCAAGCTGCTCGGTGTCGACGTCGCCAGTTTCGGCGACGCGCACGCGGCCACCGAGGGCGCCCTGGAGGTCGTGTTCCACGACGCCGTCGCGGGCTCGTACCGCAAGCTCGTCGTGTCCGACGACGGCCGCACCCTGCTCGGCGGCGTCCTGGTCGGTGACGCGTCCAGCTACGGCACGCTGCGGCCGCTGCTCGGGCGTGCGCTGCCGGCCGAACCGGCCGCGCTGCTGGCGCCGTCCGGGCCGGTGACGCTGGGCATCGACGCTCTGCCGCAGGACGCGCAGGTCTGCTCCTGCAACGCCGTGACCAGACGCGGTATCGAGTACGCCATCCGCGAACAGGGCGCCGACACGGTCGCGGCTGTGAAATCCTGCACCAAGGCGGGCACCACGTGTGGGTCGTGCGTGCCCACTCTGGCCCGGTTGCTGTCGGCGTGCGGCATCGAACGGTCGACGCTCTGTGCGAGCACTTCACGCAGAGCCGCGCCGAACTGTTCGAGATCGTCCGTGCCACGGGCGCCCGCACGTTCAGCGAGCTGATCACCCGCTACGGCACGGGTAGGGGCTGCGACCTGTGCAAACCGGCGGTGGCGTCGATCCTGGCGTCGCTGCGGCGGTGGCCACATCCTCGACGGTGAACAGGCCGCGCTACAGGACACCAACGACCACTTCCTGGCCAACATCCAGCGCAACGGCACGTACTCGGTGGTGCCCAGCATTCCCGGCGGCGAGATCACGCCGGACGGCTGATGGTGATCGCCGAGGTGGCGCGGGACTTCGGGCTGTACACGAAGATCACCGGCGGCCAGCGGATCGACCTGCTGGGCGCGACCGTCGACCAACTGCCGGACATCTGGCGGCGGTTGGTGGCAGCGGGATTCGAGTCGGGCCACGCGTACGGCAAGGCGGTGCGCACGGTGAAGTCGTGCGTCGGGTCGACGTGGTGCCGCTACGGCGTACAGGACTCGGTCGGGTTGGCCGTGGAACTCGAACTGCGCTACCGGGGGCTGCGCTCGCCGCACAAGATCAAGGCGGGTGTGTCCGGCTGCGCACGGGAATGTGCCGAGGCGCGCGGCAAGGACGTCGGCGTCATCGCCACCGAACACGGCTGGAACCTCTACGTCGGCGGCAACGGCGGCTTCACGCCGCGGCACGCGGAGCTGCTGGTGTCCGATGTGGACACGGAGAAGCTGGTCCAGTTGATCGACAGGTTCCTGATGTTCTACATCCGCACCGCGGATCGGTTGCAGCGCACGGCGACCTGGATCGAGTCCATGGAAGGTGGGCTGGACCACGTCCGTGACGTCATCGTGGACGACAGCCTCGGCATCTGCGACGATCTGGAAGCAGGCCATGGCCAGGCATGTCGCCGACTATGCCGACGAATGGCGCGGCGTGTTGGAGGACCCGGTGAAGCTGGCCCGGTTCACCTCGTTCGTCAACGCGCCCGGCACCCCCGATCCGATGATCTCGTTCCGTCCGGAACGCGGCCAGCGCGTGCCGGTGCTCGCTGCCGATTCCCGAGGTGGCCAACCGATGACGACCATGGTGGACCTGATTCCGGTGTGCCGGCTGGCGGACCTGCAACCCGAGCGCGGCGTGGCCGCGTTGCTGCCCGACGGCGCGCAGGCCGCGCTGTTCCGTACCCACGACGGCGCGGTGCACGCCTTGTCCAATGTGGATCCGTTCAGCGGCGCGGCCGTGCTGTCCCGGGGGATCGTCGGTGATCGCGACGGTGTGCCCGTGGTGGCGTCACCGATCTACAAGCAGGCGTTCGATCTGCGGACCGGCCGCTGTCTGGACGACGAGCACGTGTCGGTGCCGGTGTTCGAGGTCGGCGTGGTCGACGGAATGGTCCTGGTCGGTTCACCGTGACCGAGCCCGGGGTGCCGCCGCTGGCCGGCTACACGGTCGGAGTGACCGCCGCACGGCGCGCGGAGGAGTTCAGCGCGCTGCTGGAGCGGCGGGGCGCCGGCGTCGTGCACGCACCCGCGATCCGCATCGTGCCACTGGTCGACGACACCGAACTGCTCGCGGCGACGCGCACGGTCATCGCCGAACCCGTCGACGTCGTGGTCGCGACGACCGGGATCGGCTTCCGTGGCTGGGTCGAGGCGGCCGAGGGCTGGGGGATCGGTGCGGAACTGTTGCGCCGCTTGGCATCCGCCACGATACTGACGCGTGGTCCGAAGGCCCGCGGCGCGGTCAGGGCGGCCGGGCTGGTGGAGCGGTTCACGCCGGAATCCGAGGTCAGCGAGGACGTGCTGGACCATCTCGTGAAGTCCGGTGTGGACGGTAAGCGGATCGCGGTACAGTTGCACGGGGAGCCGCTGACGTGGTTTCTGGACGCACTGGGCAAGGCGGGGGCCACGGTGCTGCCGGTGCCCGTCTATCGGTGGATGGGCCCGCTGGACACGGGCCCGGTCGAACGGCTGCTGGACGCCGCCCTCGGTCGGCAGGTGGACGCGCTCACGTTCACCAGCGCGCCGGCGGTGCTCAGTGTGCTGCGCATCGCCGAGCGCACCGATCGCCTGGAGCAGTTGGTCGAGGCGCTACGTGACCGGGTGGTGGCGGCGTGCGTCGGCGACATCACGGCGGGTCCGCTGATCAAGCTCGGTGTACCGGTCGTCCGGCCGGAACGCGCCCGCATAGGTGCGCTGGTGCGGGAACTCGCGGTGGCGCTCCCGGCGCGTGCCACCCGGCTGCGGGTGGGCCCGCGCACGGTGGAACTGCGCGGCCAGGCCGCGTTGGTGGACGGCGAGCTCCGGCCGGTGCCACCGGCTCCGATGGCGGTGTTGCGGGCGCTTGCCGACCGTCCCGGCACGGTCGTGTCCCGACCCGCGCTGCTGGCCGCGCTGCCCGGTGCGGGCGAGGAGCACGCGGTCGAGACGGCGGTGGCGCGGCTGCGCTCGGCACTCGGTGAGCCGCGGCTGGTGCAGACGGTGGTCAAACGCGGCTACCGGCTGGCGACGGACCCGGCGGGAGGCAGGAGTTGACGCTGGTCCTCGTCGCACACGGCACCCGTGAACCGGCGGGCGCGATCACCTCCGAACGACTGGCGGCCGCGATCGCCGCACGTGCGCCGCGAGTCCCGGTCGCGTTGGCGTACGCGGACGTCCGGCGGCCGGTTCTGACCGAGGTGCTCCGCGGCGTCGACTCACCCGTCGTCGTGCCGGCCTTCCTGGCGTCCGGTTACCACGTCCGGGTGGACATCCCGGCCCAGATCGAGCGCAGCGGCCGCACCGACGTGCTGTTGGCGTCGCCGTTGGGGCCTGCGCCGTCCGTGGTGGCGGCGGCCGTGGAACGGTTGCGGGAGGCCGGTTGGCGCCGTGGTGACGCGCTGGTGCTGGCGGCGGCGGGGTCGTCGGACCGGCGGGCTCGTGCCGACGTGCGCAGGGCGGCCACGCTGCTGTCCAGGGCCGTTCGCGGGCCGGTCGGCATCGGCTGCATCGCCACCGGCGGGCCGTCGGTCGACGAGGCGGTCGCCGCCGCACAGCGCACGGCGCGCCGGGTCGCGGTGGCCAGTTGGCTGCTGGCACCTGGCCTGTTCCACAACTGGCTGGCCAGGTCCGGTGCGGACGTCGTCGGCGAACCGCTGGGCGTGCACCCGTTGCTGGTCGACCAACTGCTGCGCCGCTACCGGTCCGCCCTGGTGCGCGAGCCGTCCGCCGTCAGGTGAGGGATCTGATGCACGGCAACGGTCCCGATGTCCAGGAGCGATCGAGCGGGCCGCGCGACCGGCGCCGTCCACTGTGGCGTGCGGTCAGTTGCGGCGGTCCTTGTTCTCGATCTCCGGACACCACACGTGCCAGCCCTCGCCCGTCGTGCAGGCGAAGGTCTCCAGCCGGCCGACCGACTCACCCGCCAGCGCCTCGGCTGCTTCCTCGGTGAGCAGTGCCCGGCCCTGGCAGTCGGTGCAGCGGGGCGCGTCGCTGTAGCTCACCCGTGGAATCATAGGATTCCCAGCCGGGTGGTTTCCCGTGACCGTCCGTTTCACAGGTGACCATTCACAGGCCACCTGGGAAGAGGAGCCGAATCAGTCGAAAAGTCCCGGCTGACCGTCTTCGGCGATCGGTTTCGCGGCGTCGGCCCACCGGTAGCGACGCAGGTCCACGCGTTCGCCCTCGGCCAGCACGCCCTCGGTGCGCAGCAGCGCGAGCTGTTCGCGGGTCAGGTGTGGCGCGGTGGTTCCGTTGGCACGTAACACCCGCTGCCACGGCAGGTCGTGGCCGTCCTCGGCGAGGACCCTGCCGACCAGCCGCGCCGACGGCGCGCCGGCGATCTCTGCGACGTCACCGTAGGTGGCCACCCGGCCACGCGGGATCGACGCGATGACTTCCCTGATCCGCTCGTGTATCTGTTCGTCCATCCCCGTCACCCCTGGCCGGTGAACCTCCTGACCAGTTCACCTGTTTCGTCCGGCCTTTCAAGATAGATCATGTGACCGCAGTCGATGTTCACCAACTCGAACTCCTCGCCGAGCGACAGTTGGCAGCCGTTGATGAACGCCGACGTCACGTACTGCTCGCGGGTGGCTCGCACCAGCAGTGTCGGCGTGCCGGGACCGGGCAGCACGGGCACCCGCGCCATCTCACTCCACGCCGTCGTCACCGCCGCCGGCCGGTACCGGAAACGCCAGTCGCTGTCGGTCTGTTCGAGGTGTTCGCCCAGTTCCTCGGTGATGGCCTCCTCGGACGCCTCCGGCCAGTCGTAACGCTGCGCCTGGTACGCCTCCCGCGGATCGGCGAACACGGGCGGCGGCAGGCTGGCCCGTTCCAGCGCCAGCACGGGATTGACGCCGACGCAGGGATCGAGCAGCACCAACCGGGACAGCCTGCCCGGCGCCAGCCGCAACAGGTGCAGCGCGACGGCACAGCCGAACGAGTGGGCCAGCACCGGCACGGCGTCCAGTTGGTACGCGTCGATCACGGCGAGCAGGTCGGCCGCGTGCTGTTCCAGCGTCCACGGCGGCAGTGGCGTGGACTTTCCGTGTCCGCGCAGGTCGGGCGCTATGACGTGGAAACCGGACAGGCGGGTGCGGGCCAGGGTGCGCCACCGGCCGCCGTGGCCCGTGACGCCGTGCAGCGCGAGCAGGGGGACACCGTCCGGCTGTCCGAACTCCTGGACTTGCAGCGGCAGGGCCATGGTCGACATGGTCGCATCCGGGAGCGACTTTTCGCTGTTCAAGTCGCGAGACGACGGCGTGCCGCGCCCGGCACGCCGTCGGGGCGATCAGTCGTCGAACGGATCGTCGGCGCCGGAACCGCTGCTGCCCTCCACCGCCAGGGACGGGTCGATCAGCGCGAACCGGACACCGACCGGGTCGGACATCACGGCGACCTGGCCGAGTTGGGACGAGTAGGGCCGGAACCGCAGTCGGGCGCCCGCTTCGTGCGCTTCGTAGACGGCGTCGTCGAAGCCGCGGTCCAGTGGGGTGCGGAAGTGGGCGACCCAGCGGGCTCGTGTGCTCTGTGACGTGCCGGGCATCATCATCGCCCTGCCGATCACCGAGTCCTCGCCCGCGTACCAGACCATGTAGTCGTCGTCGATGCCGTTGCCGATCTGCTGGCCGGTGAAGCCGAACAGTTCGCCGAAGTACTGATCCGCCTGGGGTGCGCGGTGGGTGATGAACTCCGCCCACACCAGTGAGTTGGGCACGCCCGCGGTGAATCCCCAGTCCGGCGCCAGTTGGCACACCCCGAACACGGCGCCGGCCGGTGCCGCGACGAGTGCCTTGGTGCCCACGCCCGGCACGGTGTGCGCGGTCTCGATCGTGTTGCCGCCGTACAGGTCGGAGTTGCGCAGCAGCGCCGTGAGATCACCGGTGGCCAGGTACAGCGTCCAGTCGGTCAGGCCGCGGCGGACCGGGCGGATGCCGGCGACCGGCTCGCCGACCAGCGTCGCCACGAAGTACGGGTGGCCCTCGCCGTCGGTGCGCTGCACGTACTCCCAGCCCATGATCTTCTGGTAGAACTCCATCGCCTCCTGCGGCTGGTTGGTGGCCAACTCCAGCCAGCACGGGCTGCCGGACACGGGACCGCTGGGAGCAGGCGGCATCTGGCTGGTGGGGTACATGGCGGCTCCCTCACGACGGCATGCGCTGTCCGGATCTTCACACAGTTTCGCGCCGTCCCGGGCCAGTCGCTCGCCGAGCGGTCCGTGCGCCGTGGTTCCATCGTCCGATGGCGGTGACGGCAGGCACGGCGGGACGAAGGCGAAGTACCCCGCTGCTCGTGCGTCCACACCGGCCACCGCCGATGGTGCCGACCCGGTGGGACGGTGCCGCGCTGCGCGTGTTGTCGCACGACGGCGGCCTGTTGCGCGTGCTCGGCGGTCCTGGCACCGGTAAGACGACGCTCGCGGCGGACGTGGTCGCCGACCGGATCCTGCGCCGTGGCGTGCATCCGGAGCACGTGCTCGTGTTGACGGCCAACCGGCAGTCCGCGATCGCGCTGCGCGCCGCGATCAGCAGGCGGATCAGTGCGGCGGGGCCGATGACGGGACTGCGCACCGCGCACGGGCCGCTGGTGCGCACTGTGCACTCGTACGCGTTCGGCGTGCTGCGACTGCGGGCCGCGCTCGGTGGGCTGCCGCCGCCCCGGCTGCTGTCCGGGCCGGAACAGGACGTCGTGGTGCGCGAACTGCTGGCCGGTGTCGTCGCGGACGACGGCGGCGCGTCGTGGCCCGACCGCCTCCGGCCGGCACTGGAACTGCCCGGTTTCGCCGCCGAACTGCGCGATCTGTTGCTGCGCGCGACGGAACGCGGTGTCGCGCCGGAGGACCTGATCGAGTTGGGCCGCCGGCACCGGCGGCCGGAGTGGGTGGCGGCCGGCGAGTTCGGCGTGCGCTACGAGGAGGTCAACGCGCTGCGCGGCGGTGGCGCGCCCGCACTGGACGCGGCTGAACTGGTGACGGCGGCGCTGATCGCGTTCGACGAGGACGACGCCGTGCGCGACCGGGAACGCGCCAGGGCGCGGCACGTGCTGGTGGACGACTCGCAACAGCTGGACCCGCAACAGTTCCAGCTGATCGTGCGGCTGGGCCGCACGGCAGCCGAGTGCCTGCTGTTCGGCGACCCGGACCAGACCGTGTTCTCGTTCCGGGGCGCGGACTCCGCACTGATCGCCGATCTCGACCCGGACGGCGAACGAACCGTCGTCCTGCACACCGACCACCGAATGGCCCCGGCCGTCCGCAGCCGCCGTGCACCGGCTGACCGAGCGGATGTCCGGCGCCGGCCCGCAGCGCGATCTCGTCTCCGGTGACACGCCGGGGGACGGCCGGGTGGACGTGCGGCTGTTCGCGTCGGCGGCCCAGGAGGCGAGTTGGGTGGCCGACCAGTTGCGCCGCGCGCATCTGCTGGAGGGCGTCGCGTGGTCGGACATGGCGGTGCTGGTGCGCTCGGCGGTGGTTTCGCTGCCGGTACTGCGGCGGGCGCTGCTCGCGGCGGGCGTGCCGCTCGCCGTGCCCGGTGACGTCGTGCCGCTGGCCAGGCATTCCTTGGTCCGGCCGTTCCTGGAGCTGATCCGGATCGCCGGTGGCGGAGCGGAGCTGGACGAGGCGACGGCGGCGTTCCTGCTGGCCGGGCCGCTCGGTGGCGCGGATCCGCTGTCGCTGCGCAAGCTGCGGCGTGGCCTGCGGCGGCTGGAGCTGGCCGCCGGCGGCGGGCGGTCCAGCGGGGACCTGCTGGTCGAGGTCATCGAGTCGGCGGACCGGCTGGCGGCACTGGACGACACCGCCTCGGCACCGGTCGCACGGATCGCGGGACTGCTGGAGCTGGCCCGGCGGTTGATCGCCGAGCGGCGCGGTGTCGAGTACGTGCTGTGGGAGCTGTGGGCGGCCAGCGGGTCGCAGGCCCGGCTGGTGGCGCAGTCGGCGCGCGGCGGCCCGAGCGGCACACATGCCGACCGGGATCTCGACGCGATGCTCGTGCTGTTCGACACCGTGGCCAACCACGTCGACCGGTATCCCGGCTGCCGATCCGGTCGGCTTCGTGGATCACCTTGCGGCACAACAGATCGTCGGCGACACGCTGGCGCCGTCGGCCCCGCTGGGCGACTCGGTGGCGCTGTTGACGGCCCACGCGGCTGCCGGCCGCGAGTGGACCGTCGTGGCGGTGCCGGGCGTGCAGGAGGGGCGCTGGCCGGACCTGCGGCTGCGCGGCACGGTGCTGGGCGTCGAGCAGTTGGTCGACGTGCTGGCGGGTGTCGAAGGCCCGGTCGACGTGCTGTCGGCGACGGCGCCGCTGCTGGCCGAGGAACGGCGGCTGTTGCGGCTGGCGGTCAGCAGGGCGAGGCGGACGGTGCTGGTCAGCGCGGTGCGCGGCGAGGACGAGCAGCCATCGCGGTTCCTGGACGAGCTGGACGGCACGGTCAGCGATCCGGACGCGGTCGAGCGGCCGGTCCGGCTGCCCGAGCGTGGCCTGCTGCTGGCCGACCTGGTCGGTGAGCTGCGGCGGGTCGTGGCGTCGGAAGACGAGGAACTGGGCCGCCGGCAGCGCGCGGCCAGGCAGTTGGCCAGGCTCGCCGACGCGGGTGTGCCGGGAGCGCACCCGGACACGTGGTACGGCCTGGCTCCCGTGTCGACCGACGAGCCGTTGTTCGGGCCGGACAGCGAGGTACGGGTCACGCCGTCGACGGTCGAGGTGCTGACGAAGTGCCCGCTGCGGTGGTTCGTCGAGCGGCACGGTGGCGCGGACGCGATGGACATGCCCTCGATCGTCGGCAGCCTCGTGCACGCGCTGGCCCAGGCCGCGGGCGAGGGCAAGCAGCGGCCCGAGCTGCGCGAGTCGCTGGACCTGGCGTGGGCCGGGGTGGACGCGGGCGCGCCGTGGTACTCGCGGCGCGAGCGGCTGCGCGTGCGGCGGATGCTGGACAGCTTCCTGGACTGGCTGGTCGAGTCGCGCGCCGAACTGACCCAGGTGGCCGTCGAGCACGACATGGACGTGAAGCCGGAGCGCAGGCCGGGCGGGCCGTGGCTGCGGCTGCGCGGTCGCGTCGACCGGCTGGAGGTGGACGCGCAGCGGCGGGCCGTCGTGATCGACCTGAAGTCCGGCAAGAACCCGCCGACCAGGGCGGACGCGCGCAAGCATCCGCAGTTGGCGGTGTACCAGCTCGCGGTCTCGCTCGGCGCGTTCGAGGACCTGGACGTGTCGGGCGAGCCGGGCGGCGCGCGGTTGCTGTACGTGGCGAAACAGACCAGGAAGGGGCCGACCGAGCTGCGGCAGGACCCGCTGGACAAGGAGGCCCTGCACGGCTGGCTGGAGGTGGTCAGGGACGCGGCCGAGGCCACGCTGGGCCCGAACTACCGCGCGTCGGAGAACAGCGACTGTCCGCGCTGCCCGGCCCGCACCAGCTGCCCGCTGCACGACGAGGGGCGGCAGGTCGGTCAGTAGGCCGGTTCCTCACCGATCCACCTCCGATAGTGTCCGGTCGTGCCCTTGCTCTCGGCGCCCGTGTCGGACCGCTGGCGTTCGGTCTCGCCGGGCGCGTGCCATGCGAGAGCACCTATCGTCGACCGGTGCCGGACATCAGCCACAACGTGGCCCGCCAGGGCCTCAGCGAGCCGGTCGGGGAGCAGCGGGGCAGGCGGTACGAACCGAGCGAGGGGCTGCGGGTGGTCGCCAGGAGGGTGTACGGCGCGGTGACCGGCGAGTTCCCGGTGACCGGTGGCCCGTACCGGATCGGGGCCACGCCGTGACCCTCGTCGGGCCCGGGGTCATCGCGGCCGAACTGGGCCTGCCCGCGCCGACGCCGGAGCAGTCCGAGGTGATCTCGGCGCCGCCGGAGCCCGCGCTGGTGGTGGCGGGGGCAGGCGCGGGCAAGACCGAGACGATGGCCGCGCGCGTGGTGTGGCTGGTGGCCAACGGCATCGTCACGCCGGACCGGGTGCTCGGCCTGACGTTCACCCGCAAGGCCGCGCGGCAGCTCGTCCGACCGGGTGCGGGCGCGGTTGCGGCGGCTGGCCGGGTCGCAGCTGCTGGATCGCGTCGATCCGACCGGACAGCGTCGTCATCTGGTCCAGACCAGTGAACCCACCGTGCTGACGTATCACGCCTACGCGGGGCGGATCGTGTCCGAGCACGGGTTGCGGCTGCCGGTCGAGCCGGGCGCGCGGCTGCTCACCGAGACCGCGTCGCTGGCAGATCGCGCACCATGTCGTGTCGACGTGGGACCGAGGACATCGAGACCGAGCGGGTGCCCGCGACGATCACCGGCTACCTGTTGCGCATCGCGGGCGAACTCGCCGAGCACCTGGTCGACCCGGACGAGCTGCGCGAGCACGCCGAGCGGTTGGCGACGATCATCGAGGAAGCGCCGAAGGGACCGAAGCAGCGCGACGGGCTGTCCGAGAAGCTCACAGGAGATCATTGCCGCACAACGGTTCCGTGTCGAGCTGCTGCCGCTGGTCGAGGCATACGCGCAGGCCAAGCGGAGGTCGGGCGTCGCTCGACTTCGCCGACCAGATGGCGCTGGCCGCGACCCTGGCCAGTGACCATCCCGAGGTCGCCGTCGGGGAGCGGGAGCGCTACGGCGCCGTGCTGCTGGACGAGTACCAGGACACCGGCCACTCGCAACGGGTCCTGTTGCGCGTCGTTGTTCGGGGCGGGCTCCGACACTCGGAGTGCCGCTCCCGGTCACCGCCGTCGGTGACCCCGCCCAGGCGATCTACGGCTGGCGTGGCGCGAGCGCCGCGAACCTGCCCCGGTTCACCGAGCGACTTCCCGCGCGTGGCCAGCGACCGCACGTCCGCGCCCGCCGCGCGATTCGGCCTGCTGACCAGTTTCCGCAATCCGGCCGAGGTGCTGGAACTGGCCAACCTGATCGCCGCAGCCGTTGCGCCGCAGGGACTGGACGTCGACGACCTGCGGCCGAGCGGACGACGCGCCGCCCGGCGACGTGGCGTGCGCCCTGTTGCACCGACGTCCGCCAGGAACGCGGCTGGCTGGCCGAGCCGATCGCGCGCCGGTGGCGGGACGAGCATCGAGGAGACCGGCGACGCCGCCGACCGCCGCCGTGCTGGTGCGGCGCCGCGCCGACATGGCCGAGCTCGGCGCAGCGCTGCGGGCGCGTGGGGTTGCCGGTCGAGGTGGTCGGTATCGGCGGCCTGCTCGCCGAACCGGAGATCCGCGATCTGGTCAGCACGCTGCGGTTGCTGGTCGATCCGCTGGCCGGCACGGCCGCCATGCGGCTGCTGACCAACTCGCGCTGGCGGGTCGGCGCCGCCGACCTGGCCGCGTTGTGGCGGCGGGCGGCAGCGCTGGCCGGGACTGGCGCGGATGAAGTCCGAAGCGGAGGTCTGCTGCCGATGGTCGCCGACGCGATGCCGCACGGAACACGCGGAACAGACCGGACTTGCCGACGCGCTGGACGATCCCGGCGAGCCGACCGCCTACTCGGTGGCCGGTTTCCGGCGGATGTCGACCTGGGCGACGAACTCGCCGCGCTGCGCCGCAGGCTGGAGGCGCCGCTGCCGGAACTGGTCGCCGACGTCGAACGCACGCTGATGCTGGACATCGAGGCGATGGCGCGGCCCGGGGGCGTCGGCCGGGTGCACCTGGACGCGTTCGCCGATGTCGTCGCGCGATTTCGCCGCGGCGAGTCCCGTCGGCGACACTTCCCGCGTTGCTGGACTACCTCGGCGTCGCGGAAAAGGAAGAGGACGGGCTCGACTCCGGGCGAGGTCGCAGGTCGCCGACGACCGGGTGCAGGTGCTCACCGTGCACGCGGCCAAGGGCCTGGAATGGCAGGTTGTCGCTGTTGCCGCATCTGGTCGAGGGATCTTTCCTGGCAAGCGCCGGACGTCGTCGTGGCTTCAGTCGGTCACCGAACTGCCCGCCGATCTTCGCGGCGACGCTGCCGATCTGCCGGCACTGCGGCTGCCGAACGGTTCTCATCGCAAGGAAATCGAGGACGCGCTGGCCGCTGCACGACGACGCCTTCGAGGGCGGCGCCTGCATGAGGAGCGCCGGCTCTGCTACGTCGCGCCTGACCAGGGCCGAACACGGTCTGCTGGTCTCCGGCCACTGGTGGGGCGAGACCGGGACCAAGCCGAGGGGGCCGTCGCACTTCCTCACCGAGATCCATGCTGGTCTGCTGATCTCCCCGCGCACCGGGGTGATCGAGGAATGGGCCGGACAGCCGGACGACGACGCGGCCAATCCGCTGTCCGAGCACGTCCGCACGGCCCAATGGCCGACGGACGCCGTGGCACAGCGGCGGTCCGGCCTGACCGACGGCGCGCAACTGGTGCTGGCGGCGCTGTCGCGGAACCGGTGACGACGACCGACGACGAGGACGGCTGGGCCCGCGACGTGGACGTGCTGCTGGCCGAACGCGCACAGGCCGCGGAACAACGGGAGCGGGTGCTGCTGCCCGACCAGTTGACGGTCAGCCAACTCGTGCAACTGGCCGATGACCCGGACGCCCTGGCCGGCAGGCTGCGCAGGCCACTGCCGGCCCGCCGAACCCGGCGGCCCGGCGCGGCACGGCGTTCCACGGCTGGCTGGAGCAGCGGTTCTCGGCCGGCCGACTGCTCGACATCGACGAGTTGCCCGGTGCCGCGGACGAGGACGAACTGCCGCCGGACACGACGTTGGCGACGCTGCAGGAGACGTTCCTGGCCAGCGAGTGGGCCGACCGCACGCCCTACGACGTGGAGATCCCGTTCGAGACGGAGATCTCCGGCATCACCGTGCGTGGCCGGATGGACGCGGTGTTCGCCGACCCGGACGGCGGCTGGACCGTGGTGGACTGGAAGACCGGCGCGCTGCCGGATGCCCGGCGGGCGCCGTCGCTGGCCGTGCAGCTGGCCGCATACCGGCTCGCGTGGGCCGGGCTGTCGGACACGGACGTGCGCCACGTGCGTGCGGTGTTCCACTACGTGGCGCACGGCGAGACGGTGCGGCCGGGCGACCTGCTCGACGCCGAGGGCCTGCGCGCGCTGCTGGATGCCGTGCCCGCGCCGGATGACGGCGCGGACAACGGCTGACCAGCGGCGATTTATGTCCTATTGAGACAGTTGGGGTGCGTGGAGTCCCTTGACAACCCGGTCGTAGAGGACCTCGAGCAGCCACCGGCCGTACAGTGACGGGCCGAACTCTCCTGAGCGGTCCTCGGGTTGCACGACCACCGTGGCGCCCGTCTCGTCGTTGCCCGAGACGACTCCGACGCCGTAGTAGTCCAGTTCGCTCAGGCCCAGCCGCCATTTGCCGCCCTCGGGAGTGGGCAGCACGACGGCGACGGGCGCGAGGCTGATCAGGGTGCCGCAGGCGGTCAGCGCGCGGTCCGGTTCCGATTCGGTGACCAGGATGCCGAGCAGCTCGACCGCGGGCAGCGGCGATCGGTCCAGGGGACCAGGGTCGAACCAGGTCCGGAACCACGACGGATCGGGCTGGGGCGGCCAACCATTGGACCGGCGCCAGCGATCCACCATCTCGTGGACCCGAACCACAGCGGACACCCGGTAGCCCAGGACGCCTACCTCGGGAACGACGACGCCGCGCCAGCCGAGTGCGGACGCGGCGTGCTGTGGCGATAACGGCACGTGCCTACTATAGCGCGCCCGACAGTTGTGTCGACACTATGTACGAAACGCATCCGGATCGTCGTTGACCGTTGATCAATGGAGCCTTGCCACCGCGGCCGAACTCCGCGTTACCGCACGGGTTGCCGCAACGTCAGCTGTGGTGTGGACCACTCCGGACAGAACGCCGCGGGATTCCCATCCGGGTTACCGGACCTGGGCGGACGAACAATGTCACGATTGGGTATTCGGCGTCGCCGCCCAATTGGTGGGGACACGTTCCGTGGTGGCGCCGGGATCGACGTGCACCGGCAGCACCAGCCGGAACACCGCGCCGTGCGTGCCGGGAGCGGGCGCCTCGCAGGTCAGGTCACCGCCGTGCGCCCGGGCGAATCCGCGCGCGATCGGCAGGCCGAGACCGGACCCGCCGAACCGCCGGTCGCGCGCGGTGTCCAGGCGTACCAACCGATCGAAGATGTGTTCGCGGTCACCGGGTGGCACCCCGTGGCCGTCGTCGGCGACCAGCAGTTCCGCGAACCGGCCCGCCTGGCGCAGCCACACCGTGACATGGCCGTCCGTTTCCGTTGCGTGGCGGGCGTTGTCGAGCAGGTTCGCCACGATCTGTGTGATGCGCGCCTCGTCCGCCCACACCGTCAGTCGCGGCCCGTGCACCTGCACGTGCAGATCCGGTGCCAGCACGCGGATTCGGTCCGCCTGGGCATCGGCAAGTGCCCGTAGGTCAACAGAAGCGTGACTCAACTCCACGCCCGCGTCGATCCTGGCGAGATCGAGCAGGTCGTTGACCAGTTGCCCGGCCCGCCGTGATTCCCTTACCAGTAACAGATGCAACCGGTCACGGTCCTCTCGGGCCGCGTCGGGGGACTGCTGGAGCACGGCTTCCGCGGCCGCCTGCACACCGGCGATCGGCGTTCGCAGTTCGTGCGCGGCGTCCGCGACGAATCGCCGGGTTCGTTCCTCCGACGCCCGCGATGTCGCTTCCGCCTGCCGTGCCTGTCGTTCCACGCCCTCCAACGCGTCGAGCATGTCGTCGAACGCCGCGGCGGTGCGGCCCAACTCCGTGTCCGGCCGGGTCGGCGACAGCCTGCGCCCACGTCCGCCGCGTGCAATCGATTGTGCCAGCCGGGTCATCATGTCCAACGGGGACAGCGCGAGCCGCACCGTGATCACCAGCACGACACCGGTCACCACCAACGCGATCAGCCCGCCGAGCAACAGCGCGGTGCGCAGTTGCGTCTGCGCGTGCCGGATCGTCGACGTCTCGGCGACCACCGTCAGCCGGGCGCCGTTGAGCTCGGAGGTGCGGACCGACTTCAGCGTCACGGTGATGTGCTGCGCCGTGGTGCCGGACGTGAGGGCGACCGGGAGGCTGCCCAGCGTCCGCCCACTGGGCAGCACCAGTCTGGCGCGCACGTTGCCGCTGTCCACCCTCGCCACCAGCATCACCGGCGTGACCGGCTGCCGGGAGGCGGCCAGTGCCTGCGCCAGCCGCACGTGGTCGGTGAGGACGGCGCCCAGGTCCTTGTCGGTCTGGGCGCCGAACACCGCGTCGACGATGAGCACCATGCCCAGCATCACGACGGCCAGCAGCAGCATCACCAGCCACGTGACCCGCCCGCGCAGCGACGTCGTGCGCAGCGGACCCGTCCCGGGTTCGCCGCCGCGCGCCTGCCGCGGGCGGGCGCTCGTCACTGGTCCTCCGACCTCAGCACGTAGCCCAGGCCCCGGACCGTGCGCAGCAGCCGCGGCCCGTGTGCCTCCAGCTTCCTGCGCAGCGCGCTGACGTGCACCTCGACCAGGTTCGGGTCGTAGTCCTCGTAACCCCACACCGCGGTGAGGATCTGCGTCTTGCTCACCACCCTGCCACGCTGCGCCGCCAGGTACTCCAGCAGCCGCATCTCGGTCGCCGTCAGGTCGACCACCTGGCCGCCGTACATCACGATGCCCGAGTCGGCGTCCACCACGAGATCGCCGATCTGCACCGTGGACGGGGTGCGCCCGAGGCGGCGCAGCACCGCGACCACCCTGGCGACGAGTTCGGCCAGCACGAACGGCTTCACGACGTAGTCGTCCGCGCCGCCCTGCAGGCCGCGCAACCGGTCGGGCACGCCGTCCCGCGCGGTGAGCATCACCACACCGGCGTTGGTCGTCCTGCGCACCACGTCCAGCAGCGCGAACCCGTCCCTGCCGGGCAGCATCACGTCCAGCACGACCAGGTCCGGCCGGAAGCGCCGCAGGTCGTGTTCCAGGTCGCGCCCGTCGGCCCTGCCCACCGCGTCGAAGCCGTTGTCCTTCAGCGCGGCGCAGACCGCCACGTTGATCGCCTCGGCGTCTTCGATGACCAGGATGCGCGCTTTCGTCACCCGCCCATTGTCCGGCGGACACCTGCGAACAGCAGGAGAAACGCCGAGGGCCTTCAGCGTCCGCTCAGCCGTGGCCATCCCCCACGGCGTACCGCGCACGGGTGTTCGGCGGCGGAGTCTGCCATCCTGCTGTGGTGACGGTTGCGCTCAAACCGGCCCAGCGGCGCCTCGTGATCCAGGCGGCCGCGGGTCTGGTGTGCGTCGCGATCGCGGTCGTGGCGCTGTGGATCGTGTCCGGTTTCGCCGGATCTCACACCTCGCCGACCAGCGGCTACCAGCGGGTCCTGGCGACGGTGACGAAACCGGCCTCCTGTCAGGGCAGCGACGAGAACGACTCCATCTCCTTCACCGTCGGCGGCCGGTTGCACCTGGCGAAGCTGGACGGCTGCGGGTACACCCGCGGCGACAAGGTCGGTGTGCTCGTACCCCCCTCGTTCGACGGTTCGACCATCATGCCGCTGTCCGACGCCGCTCCGGGCGACTCGTCCGGCGTGTCCCACCGCGTCGCGTTCCTCCTGTTGATCGTGGCGACGCTGGTCGGCGGCGCGTCCGGCTACCGCCTGTTCCGCACCCGCGACCAGCGCGCCGGCGCACCATCGCCGGCGCGGCCGGTGCTGCACCTGCCGTACCTGCCGTTCGGCCGCAAGGCGGCGTCGGTGAACCGGCCGCCCGAGCCGGAGCCCGACCGCGACTATCATTCCGACATCCGGCCGGTGCCGCACGGCATGACCGACCCCGAGGCGACCGGCGTCGACTGGTTCGAGGACTCCTCGGCGCACATGACACCCGTGCCACCCCCTCCCGACGTGCAGCGGCGGACCGACCGGCACTGAAGCCTCCGGCGCAGGCGGCAGGGCATCGGCGCACCCGGCGGCACCGACCCCTACGGTGCGCCGACCACGTACCCTCATGGCATGCCCTTGCCCGAGCTGCACAGGTTGACCCTTGCCAACGGCCTGCGCGTCGTGCTCGCCCCCGACCGGTCCGTTCCCGTCGTCGGTGTGAGCGTGCACTACGACGTGGGATTCCGTTCCGAGCCCGAAGGCCGCACCGGCTTCGCTCACCTCTTCGAACACCTGATGTTCCAGGGCAGCGAGAGCCTGGAGAAGCTGGCGCACTTCCGGCACGTGCAGTCCTCGGGCGGCACGTTCAACGGCTCCACCCATCCCGACTACACGGACTACTTCGAGGTGTTGCCCTCGGCCGCCCTGGAACGGGCGCTTTTCCTGGAGGCCGACCGGATGCGGGCGCCCCGGATCACCGAGGAGAACCTGCGCAACCAGGTCGACGTGGTGAAGGAGGAGATCCGCCTCAACGTGCTGAACCGGCCCTACGGCGGGTTCCCGTGGATCCCGCTGCCCGCGGTGCTCTACCAGACGTTCCCCAACGCGCACAACGGTTACGGCGACTTCACCGAGCTGGAGTCCGCGACGCTGGACGACTGCGCGTCGTTCTTCGACACCTACTACTCGCCGGCCAACGCGATGCTGACGGTCGCCGGTGACTTCGAACTCGCCGTCGCGCGGGACCTGGTCGAGAAGCACTTCGGTGACGTGCCGGCGCGGCAGGTCATGCCCGCGCCCCAGTTTCGACGAGCCGCCGCCCACCGGTGAGCTGCGCGACGAGAACGTGGACCCGCACGCGCCGCTGCCCGCGCTCGCGATCGGCTACCGGCTGCCCGATCCGGTCACCGACCTGGACGACTACCTGAACTTCGTGGTGCTGTCCTCGGTGCTGACCGACGGCGACTCGTCCCGGTTGCAGCAGCGGATGGTGCACCAGGACGCGCTGGTCACCGATGTCGGCACCAGTTGCGGCCTGTTCGGCTCACCGCTGGACGCACGGGGCCCGGACACGTTCACCGTCACCGCGATCCACCCGGGCGAGATCGGCGCCGACCGCGTGCTGGGTATGCTGGACGAGGAGCTGGACCAGTTGGCGGGCAAGGGCCCCGACGCCGACGAACTGGCCAGGGTGACCGCCCGCTGGACCGCCGCGCTGCACCGTGATCACGACCGCATCGTGTCCCGCACGCTGGCCTTCGGCAGCCGGAACTGTTGCACGGCAGGCCGGAACTGGTCGCGGAGCTGCCGGAGAAGGTCGCCGCGGTGACCGCCGAGGACGTGTCCACCGCCGCGAAGACGCTGCGGCCCGACTCGCGTGCGGTACTGATCATCAAGCCGGCCGGAGGTGCCGAGTGACTATCACGTCCCATCGTACGCGCCGAGGAGATCGGCCACACCGAACGCGGCCCGCGGCCGCTGCCCGGCCTCGGCGACCAGCCAGCGGCCGCGCTACCGAAGGCCGTGGACACCGTGCTGGACAACGGTCTCCGCGTGCTCGCCGTGCGGCAGCCCGCCGTGCCGATGGTCGAGTTGCGGCTGCGGATCCCGTTCGGCGGCAGGAAGCCACCCGCCCGGCGACCGCCGAACTGTTCGCCGAGGCGCTGCTCACCGGCACCGCGCGGCGCAACCGGGTCCAGTTGGACACCGACCTCGCGCTGCTCGGCGGTGAGCTGAGCGCGGGCGTCGACCCGGAGCGGCTGCTCGATCGGCGGCAGCGCGCTGGCCAGTGGCCTCGACCGCTTGCTGGACGTCCTCGCCGACCTGCTGATCCGGCCCGCCTACGAGGACGACGAGGTCGGCAGGGAGCGCGACCGGCTGGTCGAGCGGATCACCGTGGCCATGGCGCAGCCGGGCACCATCGCGCGGAAGGCGTTGCAGCGCAGGCGTTATGGCGACCACCCGTTCGTCAACGAGATGCCTGAGGCCGCCGACGTCGCCGCCGTCGAGGCCGAGGCGGTGCGTGAACTGCACCGGGTTTCGTGGTGCCGCGCGGTGCCGCGCTGGTCCTGGTCGGCGACATCGACCCGGACGCGACCATCGCCGACGGTCAGCTCGGCACTGGAGGGCTGGCGCACGAGACCCGCGCGGTCGAGATTGGCGCCGCTGCCCATGGTCACCGGCAACGACCTGCTGCTGGTGCACCGGCCGGGCGCCGTGCAGTCGCAGTTCCGGCTCTCCGCGCAGGCCGTACCCAGCACCGATCCGCGCTACCCCGCGCTGCAACTTGCCAACCTGGCCTACGGCGGCTACTTCTCCTCCCGCCTGGTGGAGAACATCCGGGAGGACAAGGGATACACCTACCACGCGCGGTCGTCCATCGAGTTCACCGCCAGCGGCGCGACGCCTGCTGGTCGACACCGACACGGCCAGCGAGGTGACCGCGGGCGCGCTGCTGGAACTCCGCTACGAGCTCGGCATGTTCGGTCTCGTGCCGCCGCAAGGAATCCGAAGTCGATGGTTGCGGCAGTACGCCATCGGCACGCTGCTGACCTCGACCGTCGTCGCAGGCCGGCTTGGCGTCGCAGTTGGCCGCGCTGGTCGGTCTCGGGCTGAACGCGACTGGCTGCGCGGCCACCCGGCCCGACTGGCCGGCGTGACCGTCGACCAGGTGGCCGACGCGGCGCTGGAGTTCTTCACGCCGACCGCGTACACCGGCGTCATCGTCGGCGACGCCGAGGTGCTGTCCCGCCAGCTTGCCGCGATCGGCGGCGTGGAACTGCCGTGACGCTGTTCCAACTGAAGGACCGGCCGCTGCTGTCGCGGGCCACGCTTCGCCGCACCGAACCGCTGCTGGGCGATCCGGAGGCGCAGGCGAAACTGTGGCCGGACGGCCGGTTGCTGGTGCTGGACCAGGCCGGCTGCGCGCCGGTCCGGTCCGCGCACCTGTCCTACCAGCGGGCGGGCGACTTCGCGGACGCCGCCCCCGCCGACGCCGTCCTGCTCGGCGAACAGGATGGCTCCGGCTACTGGGCACTGCGCCGCGACCGTGACGGCGCCGACCGGAACAGTTGGCGCGGCTGGGCGGGCCCGGAGCCCTCCGAGGACGAACAGTGGCTGGACCTGCGCGCGGTCGGCGGCCTGCTGGACGACACCGACGCCGGCGCGTTCACCACCGCGCTCGCCGTGCTGAACTGGCACCGTGGCGGCGTGTACTGCGGGAAGTGCGGTGCGCCGGTGCGCATCGTGCGCGGCGGCTGGGCCGCGATCTGCACCGGCTGCGAGCGTGAGGAGTACCCGAGGACCGATCCGGCCGTGATCTGCCTCGTGCACGACGCGGACGGCGAGAACGGTTCGCACGTGCTGCTCGCCCGTCAGCCCAGCTGGCCGCCGAACAGGTACTCGGTGCTGGCCGGCTTCGTCGAGGCCGGTGAGTCCCTTGAGGACTGTGTGGTGCGGGAGATCGGCGAGGAGGTCGGGCTGGCCGTGCGGGACGTGCGCTACCTGGGCAACCAGCCGTGGCCGTTCCCGCGCTCACTGATGATCGGTTTCACCGCGGTCGCCGACCGGTCGGCCGCGGTCGCGCTGTCCGACGGCGAGATCGCCGAGGCCAGGTGGGTGTCAAGAGACGTCCTGCGGCGGCTGCTGGCGGGGGAGCGGGTCGACGGTCTCGGGCTGCCCGGTGGCGTGTCGATCGCCAGGCACATGGTCGAGGCGTGGGCGGCCGCCGACTGATCTGAAGCCCTTTCGGGTCTGGTCGTCAGCGGGCGGTGCCGCGGCCGGTCCGCTACTTTCTGTGCGTCCTTGGTCACGGATGCCGCACAGTCAGGGGCCCGACGTGAGAGTTCGCACCGTTGCCGCCGTCATCGCCGCCACGGCCGCGCTCGCGGTGCCGGCCCACGCCGGCGCCCCGGCGCCCGCCGCACCGTCCCCGGCCGGCCGCGTCCAGCCCGTGATCGTGGTGCTGCGCGACCAGCATCCGGCGGCGCCGCCCGGCACGACGTTCCAACCCGGCACGCACCGTGCCGCGGTGCTGCACGCCGACCAGGGCGCGCTGGTCGACCAGGCCGAGCAGGCGGGCGCCACGCACGTCATCCGCTACGGCGTGATCAACGGCTTCGCGGCCACGATGACCATTGCCGAGAGCAGGCGCCTGGCGGCCGATCCGCGCGTCGCCGAGGTCGTGCCCGACCTGCCGATCGCCCGGCCGCTCCAGGCGACGCCGACGTCCGTCACCCGGCCGGGTACGCCGGTGAACAAGCCGAACACGTGCCCCGCCGACCCGAAGCGGCCGCTGACCGAACCCGAGGCGCTGCAGGTCACCAACGACATCAAGGCGCAGCAACTGGCCACCGGCAAGGGTGTCACGGTCGCGTTCCTGGCCGACGGCATCGACACCGACAACGCGGATTTCGTCCGTGCCGACGGCTCCCACGTGTTCACCGACTACCGCGACTTCACCGGCGAGGGCACGAACACGCCGGGCGACGACCGCGAGGCGTTCGGCGACGCGAGCGCGATCGCCGCGCAGGGCAGGCACAGCTACGACCTGTCCGACTTCGTCAGCACCAGCGACCCGTTGCCGAAGCACTGCGACGTCCGGATCCTCGGCATGGCACCGGGTGCGTCGCTGGTCGGGCTGAAAGTCATCGCCTCCAACGGTTTCGGCTCCACGTCCGGTGTCGTGCAGGCCATCGACCACGCGGTGAACGTCGACCACGCGGACGTGATCGACGAGTCACTGGGCGCCAACCCGTACCCGGACGGCAACACCGACCCGTTCACGCTGGCCGACAACGCGGCGGTCGCGGCGGGTGTCACTGTCGTCAACAGTTCGGGTGACGCCGGCTACGCCAATACGGTGGACTCGCCGGCCAGCGACTCGGCGGTGATCAGTACCGGGGCGTCCACGACATACCGGATCATGGCCCAGACGTGGAACACCCTGCCCGGTTTCTCCGGCAAGTGGACCAGCGACAACGTGTCCGCGATCAGTTCCAGCGGCATCACGCAGAACGGCCGGGTGTACGACCTCGTCGCACCGGGCGATCTTGGCTGGGCACTGTGCTCCACGGACACGTCCGTGCACCTGGGTTGTGTGAACTACCAGAACAAGCCATCACCGATCCAGGCGTTCGGCGGCACCAGCCAGGCCGCGCCGTTGACCGCTGGTGCGGCCGCGCTGGTGATCCAGGCGTACGCCGGTGCCCACGGCGGCACGAAGCCGACCCCGGCCATGGTCAAGCAGATCCTGACCAGCACGGCCACCGACGAGTACGACCCCGCCGAGCGCCAGGGCGCCGGCCTGCTCAACGCGCTGGCGGCGGTCCAGGCGGCGGTGTCGGTCGGCACGTCCAGCCCGCGGGGCGACGGTCTGCTGTTCGGCCGGTCCCAGTTGGACGCCACCGGAGATCCCGGCAGCACACAGACCTTCGACCTGCCGGTGACCAACATCGGCAGCGCGGCGCAGACGGTCACGGCACACGGCAGGAGCTTGAGCCGGACACTGACCGACCAGCAGGGCAGCATCCTGCTGGACACCACGGCACCGCCCACGATGACCAGCAGGGCGGGCGCCGCGGCCGACGGCGTCGTCAAGAAGTTCGGCGTGCCACCGGGTGCCGACCACCTGGACGCGTCGATCGCGTGGTCGGCACCGAACAAGGCCGCGGTGATCCTGGTGCTGCTCGACCCGACGGGGGCGTTCGCCGGCTACTCGATGCCGCAGTCGTCGACGGGTCCCGACCACGGCCACGTCGACGTGCACTCGCCGATGGCGGGCACGTGGACCGCGCTGATCTACTCGGCGCACTCGGCGGGCGGTTTCGCCGGCCAGGTCGGCTACGAGTTCACCACGACGAAGTACACCGGCTTCGGCACCGTCACCGGTGAGCTGCACCTGGCACCGGGCGCGACCGGCACGCTGCACGTCACGGCGACCACTCCGGCGAACCCCGGCGACGCCGCCGCCGCGGTGGAGGTCGACACGCCGACGCGGCGGTTCGCGGTGCCGGTGGTGCTGCGCAGCCTGGTGCCCACCGACGACGGCAGGTTCGCGGGAGTCCTGACCGGCGGCAACGGCCGTGGTGGCGCGCCCGCGCAGACCAACACGTTCGCGTTCGACGTCCCGCCGGGCCGGCACGACATCGGCGTCAGCGTCACGTTGCACGGCAGCCTGAACCAGGCCGTGCTCGGGTATCTGGTCAGCCCGGACGGACAGGTGGTCAGCCAGGCCACCAACGTGCTGTCCGTGGACGACAGCGGCGCGCCCACGGAGTTCGGCGGCTCGCTGCAGGGCTACCGGCGTGACCCGCTGCCGGGCCGCTGGCACTACGTCGTCGTGTTCGCCAACCCGGTCGGCGGCGCGGCGACGCGCGAGCCGTTCACCGGCAGGCTGAGCTTCGACCAGGTCGACGTCGGTGCCGCGAACGTGCCCTCCGGCGCCGTCCTGCCGGCGGGCAAGCCGGCCACGATCACCGTCGACGTGCACAACACCGGCGCCGCAACGGGTTCGTACTACGTGGACGCCCGGCTGGCGACGTGGGGCGACGTGCAGCTGGTGCCCAACTCGTCCGCCGCGAACGTGCCGCTCTCACCGTCGGCGTCGCTGGGTTACGTCGTGCCCACCGACACGTCCCAGGTCACCGGCATCACGGCGGGCACGATCCCGCTGACGGCCGACCTCGCCCCGAACACCGGTGAGCCGGAGCGCCTCGCCGCGCCGGGGCCTGGCGACACGGCCGTCGTGGCAGTGCGTTCGCCCGTGATCAGCCAGGGCCTGTGGCTGCTGGAGGCCGACCCGATCGGCCCGTTCGGCACGGCGACCACGGGCACGGCGAACTTCACGCTCATCGCGCACACGCAGGACTTCGACGACGCGGTCACGTCGTCGACCGGCGACCACTGGCTGTCCGCGGTGCGGGCCCAACCACCGGCGTTCGCGCCACTGTCGGTCGACCCCGGCCGGCACGGCACAATCACGGTCACGGTCAGACCCGACGCGCCACGGGGCACCCACGTGTCCGGCTACCTGTACGTGGACCAGGCGACCATGTCCGACGACGCGGGCGACGAACTGAAGGCGATCCCGTACAGCTACACGGTCGGCTGAGCGGCCTGGGCGGGATCGCCTGGTCAGGTGTCGGTGTGGGTGAGGTCGGCGCCGTCCCAGGTCGTGTGCGTGCAGGCGACGCCTCGGCCGGACTTGGGACGCAGCACGTCGTAGATGTGCATGCGGGGGATGTGGTCGGAGACTCCCCAGCCGCTGGGCCACGTGATGACCCAGTCCATGTCCAGGTCCACCAGCAGGCCGAGCATCCGCGCGATGGTCGGGTCGTCCAGCCGCTCGAACGCCTCGTCCAGCAGGACCAGCCGCAGCGGGCCGGAGTCGCCGTCCGCTGCCGCTGATCGCGCCGTAGAACGCGGCCGCCGCGGCGAACAGCGTCACGTACGACACCAGCCGCGTCTCGCCGGACGACAGTTGCCGCATCCGCCTCGTCCTCGGCTTGCCGTCCGGGCCGTGGTCGGCGACGCGGACCGTGAACGTGTACCAGGACCGGTAGTCCAGCGCGCGGGTCAGGATCTCCGCGTAGCCACCGGAATGCGTGTCGCGCTCGGCGTCGATCCGTTCGGTGAACGCCCGCCGCAGCATGCCGTCCTGTTCCTCCGTGCGGTCCGCGAACGGCGTGCGCACCAGCTTCAGCGCCTCCAGCATCGTCTCGTCCAGCGCCGCGGACGGCCGCCATTCCAGTTTCACGTGCACGCCCTGGCTGGACCTGGCGACGTCCAGCACGTCGTTCATCCGGCGCGTCAGGTCCTCGGCCACGGCGATCTGCCCGTGCAGGCGCTCCGCGAGGTTGCGCAGCATGAACGTCGCGAAGATCTCCTGGTACCGGTCGCCGAGGAAGCCGCGCTGCGCGTCGAGCTGGTCGCCGACCCGCTTCGCCGCCTCGGCCACCGGTCGCGGTCCCTGCTCACCCGCCACGGTGATCGTCAGCACGCCCGCGTGCCGCTCCGGGGTGATCTCGTGGCTGCCGGCCAGCGCGGTCTGCAACGCCTGCAGCTTGGCGATGACGAGCTCCTCGCTGGCGCCCTTGCGGTCCGGGCCGGCCAGCAGCGCGAAGAACTCCTCGACGGTCCCCGGCACCGGCACGTCGGGGAACGCGGCCGAGAACACGCCGGGCGCGCCGACGGCCGCCCACATCGCCGCATCGGCCGCGACCGCCGCCGCGGCCTTGCCCTCGATCTCGCCTTCCTTGCCCTCCAACAGGGTTTCGGTCTTGACCACCTGGTTGGACAGCTCCGTGCCCGCGGTGCGCAGCGCGGGCAGCGACGCCCGCAGCGCGCGCCGCTCGGCGTCCAGTTCGGTCAGCGAGGCCGCGATCTGCTCCGCCTCGCCGCCCACCGCGGACCTCAACTCGGCCAGTGCGGCAGCCTCCCGCGCGAACTCGGCGCAGCGCTGCTCGGCGCCGGTCGCCGCGTCACCGAGGTCGTCGGCCGCCGCCTGGTGGTCGTGCAGCGCGTCGGTGAGGTCGCGCACGGTCGCGACACAGCGGCCGATCAGCGTGTCCCGCAACGCTTCCGCGCTGCGCCGTGCCGACGTGGCCGCGCGGTTGGCCGATTGCAGCGTGTCCGTGTCGGCCGGCAGCCCGGCCTCGGCCGCCGTCTGCGTCAGCTCGATCTGGGCGGCTTCGCTGTGCCGGTCGGCCGACTCGTACTCGCCGCGCAGCCTGCTCGCCTTGGTGCTGGCCTCGTCAGCCGTCCGGACCGCCGTGGCCAGCGTCGCGTGTGCCGCGATCAGCGCCCTGTCGTCCGGGAACGCCTCCAGGTGCCGTTCCCAGTCCCGCACCACGCCGGCGTGCTCCGCGTGCTCGGCGTCCAGTGTCGCGCGGATCTCGCGCACTTCCGCCAACCGCTCGGCCAGTTCGGCGCCACGCCTGGCTCGCGCGGCCTCGCGTGCGCCCGCGCCGACGAACTCGGCCGTCGCCTTGGCCATCGACCCGGCCAGCACCCCGGCCGACCAGTGACCGTCCGGTGACACGACCAGCCCCGGCCCGTCCGCCAGGCTCACCGCGTCCAGGATCGTCACCACGACGTCCACCGGTACCGGACACCCCGGCTCGACGGCGGGCACCAGCACCGAGGACAACGCGGCGTGAACACGCGGCACCGCCGACGGCGAACAGTTCGGCGACGCCCGCGTCGACCGAGCCGTCCGCCCTCACCCACGCGGCCAGCAGCCCGGACTGGCCTGCAACGCGGCCTCCAACCCGGCCCGTGCGCCCGCCGGCAGCGACGGAGCGAAGTCCACCAACTGGTAGAACGCCGCGCCGGACGCGGAATCCCGTTGTGCCGTCGAGAAGGCCGGCAGCGCGGGAGCGGCGTCCACGCCGCCGCGCAACGCGATCAGCTCCGCCTCGACGGCGGCGATCCGCGCGTCCACGTCGTCCACCCGCTGCCCCGCCGACACCGCGGCCTGGCGCAGTTCGTGCAACCGGGGCGCCGCCCACTCGCGGGCCGCCTCGTGGGCGGCGCGAGCGACGTCGGCCTCGGCGCGCAACCGGTCCAGCGCGGCGCCGGTGGTCGGCTGGCGAACGGGCCGGTGTTCCGACGCCAGCGACGCGTTCCCGCCACGTCGTGGCGACGTCGTCCAGCCGCTGCGCGGCCTCGTTGCGCCTGCCTATCGACTCGGTGGCCTCCAGTTGCGCCTGCCGGGCCGCCTGCCGCAGCCCGTCCAGCCGCCGTGCCTGCTTGTCCGACGCCGACGGCCCGCTCGTGCAGCGAGAGCGTCAGCGCGGAGCGCTGCGTGGCCACGCGCGCCGCGTGCGCCGCGCGCTCCGCCGCCGACCTCAGGTCCGCGTCCAGCGTCTCCGGATCGCACCTGCGGCGGCGTCCGGCGCTCCACCTGGACCGGCGCGGCCTCCGGATCGGGCTTGGCGCGCACCAGTTCCACCGTGCTGCCCGGCACCCCGGCCGGAGCGGCGGGCACGCCGGGGGCAAGCGCCGGATCGAGGCCGGCAGCCGACAGTTCGCGCCGTGTCGTCTCGGCGAGTTCGCCCGCCGCCTCGGTGTCCTGTTCCAGCCGTCGCAGCACCGTCAGCACGGTCTCCACGGCACGGTCGGCGTGCGTGCGGTGCTTGCGTCGCCGTCTCCAGCGCGCCCTCCGCCGCCGCTGCGCGCCTGTGCGACCAGGCGCTCCCGGTCGGACAGATCGCGCATGCCCTGGTAGGCGGGCAGTTCCTTGAGCGAGTCGATGGTGTGGTCCAGGTCGTCGTCCGCGCTGCTCCGCGGTCGCCACGTCGGCCAGCGCGGCCGCGTGCCGCGCCCGCTGCTCGGCCAGCCGCGTGGTCAGCCTGCGCGTCTCGGTCCGTTCCGGTATCCAGCGCCTTCGCCGCGGCCCTGCGCCCGTTCACCCGCGCCGCGCAACGCGTTGAGCGCGTAACCGGAGTAGCTGCCCAGGAACGCCGACAGCGCGGTGTCGCGCGTGGACAGTCGGCTGATGTTCTCCCGGATCGACTCCAGGTCCTCGAAGGAGCCGGCCAGCTGCTCGATCATGCCCGCGTCCAGCGGCGGCAGGGCGTCGGACAGGATCTGTTCCAGCTGTCCTTCCAGCACCTTCAGGCCGACGTCCGGGTTGCGCAGCGTCCGCTGCAGGTGCAGCAGGTCGCCGTAGCGGCCGGCCGGCATCCGGTAGACCACTTCGGCGATCCGGGCCCGGAACGCGGCGTCCTCCAGCACCCGGTCCGCGCCGATCTCCTCGCGCAGCTGCGGCAGCGCCCAGCGGCACCCGGTCCGGCCCGGCCAGCCGCAGGTCGAGGCCGACACGCGCCTCGGTGACGAACCGCCACGAGTCGCTGACCTGCTGCGAAGCCGCGGAAGCCTTCAACCCCAGGCCGCAGGTGAGGAACCGCTCGACACCGTCGGCGTCCAGCTGGCGCAGCTCGACCCACGCGTAGCCGATCCGGTTCGGGCCGCCGTCGTAGTCGTCCAGCATCAGCCGCCGGATGCTGACCGTGTCGAAACCCTTGGAGCCCAACTGCCGCAGGTCGCCGTCCAGGCACAGCGGCAGCAGCAGTTCCAGCGTGCGCGACTTGCCGGAACCGTTGGTGCCCTGGAAGATCGCGCGGCCGCCGGAGAAGTCGAACTCCTGCTCGTCGTACTGCCAGATGTTGACGATCCCGCCACGGTGCAGCCGCCAGCGGTCGCCTGTCGCCGTCACTGCGCCCCCCTCGCTCGTCGAACAGTGACCAGCCCGGTTCCGGTTCCGGCGTGGCGGTTCGGGCAGCTTCCCGCGCGGGCCGCTCGTCCGGCTCGGGCTGCCAGCGGTGCGCCGCCGGGCGAGATCAGCCAGCCGCCTCGCGGCGACACCGCGAGCCCGATCGCGCCAGCAGGTCGAGCACCTCGCCGGCCAGGCGGCCGATGTCCTCGGTGGCCTGCTTCGACCACGCGGCCGGGTAGTCCGACACCAGCCGCGGCACGCCAGCCGCACCTGCCCGATCGTCACCGGCACCCGCCCGTCCTGGCGCCGCACCGGTTCCTCACCGTCGGGTCCAGCTTCGGCTGCGGCGTCGGCCAGCAGTTCCGGCAGCGCCAGCAGCGCGATCCTGGCCGACCGTGCTGGCGCCGGGGAACACCAGATCGGTCAGGTAGTCCTCGGGATCGGTGACCGCGATGCCCTCGGCGCGGGTCTCGGTGATCAGCCCGAAACACCGCTCCAGCAGCCCGGACTCGCGCCGCGCCCGACGGCGCAGCCAGTCCGCCTGCTCGGTGCGGCAGGTCCGCGTAGAGCGCCACCGGGTCCTCGACCAGCCGCCTGCGCACCGCGTGCTCGACCCCACGCGGACCGGGTCGTGCCGCCAGCGCCAGCAGGTCTGTCACGGTCTCGGCTTCGGCCAGCGGCCCGACCAGCAACTGCCCCACCAGATCCGTGTCGATCGTGATCAGCGCCTCGGTCGGCGTCTCGCCGACCAGACCCGCCACCGAACCCTCGGTCTCGGTGATCACACCGAGCCCGACGCAGATGCCGCAGCGCGGCCGCCAGCGCGCGCCGGTCGGCCACGTCGTCCTGTGCGTCGATCCCCGCCTCCGCCGCCGCCGCACGCACGTCGGCGACCAGCCGGGACAGCAGCACCTGCCGACCGGCACCGGTCAGCGCGGCGATGGTCAGCGCGAGGTACGCGTAGCCGCGCAGGGCGTCAGGGCGGCCTCGCCGCGCCGCAGGTCGCTGCCCGGGCATCGCCTTGTACAGCCGGGCGAACTGCCGCTGCACGACCAGCCGGTAGCCCAGCGTCTGGGTGAACAGGTCGGCCAGCGCGACCCGGTGCCGGTACACCAGCGGCAACAGGTCGCCGTCCGGCCCCACCGACGCGCAACAGCGGCCGCCGCAACAGCACGCGCGCGCAGCGCACCACGTTCGCCGCGTCGATCTCGGACAGGCCGTCCAGCACCTCGCTCATGCCGCGGCCGCTGACCGGAGCCCCGTCCGTCGCGCACGACCGCTCCAGCCCGGCGTGTTCTGCGAGCGTCAGCGTGCCGGCCGCGCTGCGAACCCGGGTGGTGTGGCCGACGGTCGGGGTCAGCGGTCAGCCTCAGCCCGCGCACCGGATCGGCCGCCGCGCCGGAGTCGGTCGGGTGCTGCGCTGTGCCATCGCCAGACGTCAGCAGTTCGCACAGCTCGCCACAGCGCGTCCCGCGGACAACGTCCGCCCGGTCCAGGTCCTCGGCTGCCGCCGCCAGCTCGGCGGCCGCCGCGCGCCGCTTCGCCTCCGCGTCCCTGGCCTGTGCCAGCAGCGACTTCCCTGCCGATCGGGTCGTCCAGGATCGCGAGCCGTGCGACCGCGGGCGCCCCGATCGCCGCGACTGCGCACGCTGACCGACACGTCCACCACCGGCCCGTCGCGCCACGGCGTCTGCTCGTCGTCGCCGTCGTGTTCGGGCGCCGGCAGCAGGTTGCGCGCGGAGTACAGGCCGAACGCGGCCGTGTACAGCGCGTCCGCGCGCTCCTGGTCGGCACTCGGCGAACCAGCCGGCCAGGTTCAGCAGTTCGCCGCGCCGGCTCGGCAACAGCCCGCCGCCGGACGTCGCCCGCTTCACCGTTGGCCAGCAGCGCGCCGATCGCCCGCGCCGTCGCGTCACGCAGCGCGGTGACCTGGCTCGGGCTGCCCGGCCGGTCCACGAACCAGTCGGTCAGCTCCGCCCAGTCGGCGTGGTCCGGCCGCGCGCCCGCTCGACGCAGCTCGAGCCTCGCCCGGTCGCGCGGCGCGAACGAGCACGCTCGCAGCAGCTCGACTCGCCGGCCGCCGGCCAGCCGGCCAGCCCCTCCGCGATCGCGGCGTGTGCCGCAGCACGTCCTCGACGACCAGCTGGATGTACTCGACGAGCAGATCGCGGAAGCCGGTGATCTCCTCGGCCGCGAGGTGGTTGCGGGTCAGCACCTGGCCCAGGTACGCGTAGAAGTCGCGGACGGTGACGGCCAGCTCGGCGTGCTGCAGGAACAGCGTGGTGACCTGCTCGGCCAGCATCTCCCTGGCCCGCCGCGCGCCGCGCGAACCCGGATCGCTCTGCTCGGTCGCGACCGCGCCTGCGCCAGCGACTGCCCGAGCTGCGTCGACACCGCGCTCGATGGCCGGCAGCAGTTCGCGGGACACCTCGCGCGCGCCCTCCGGCACCCGCAGCAGCTCGTCCGCGTCCCGCTGCACGCGCACGGCCAGCTTGCTGACCTGGTAGCGGACGCTGCCCTGCTGGAACTCGGCGATGCTGGTGGCCACGGCCTCGCGCCTGCCGAGAACCAGATTCCCCCAGTCGAGTAGCTGGCGCAGTCGGGGGAGAACCACCTCGATCTGCGACTCGCCCGGGTCGATCTGGCCCTCGCGCTCGGCCTTCGCCAGTGCCGAGGCGACCTCGCCGGCAGAAAGGTCGGCCAGCAGGGTCGACGTGAACAGCCGCATGATCGCCAGGTAGGTGCGGTGGTTGCGGCCGGGCTGGAGGTACGCGAACAGCTGCAGCCGACGTTCGATGCCCTGGTCCGGTGCCCCGCCGGCGGCGTGGCGTCGCCGGCCCCAGCCGCTGCTTCTTGCTCCGGGTCCACGGCCGGCCAGCTTACGTGTCCCGGCCCGACGCACGCTCGAGCCGGCGGCACCGGGTACGGTCCGAACAACCTGGGGATTCGTGGTCGTCGAGGGAGACTGCTGCGTGAGCGCTGCGCGCGCCATCGGACTGCTGCTCGGCATCGCCGGCCGACGGCCTGTTCGGCGATCCGCGACGCGGTCACCCGGTCGCCGCGTTCGGCGCGCGGCCGCCAAGCGCGCCGAGCGGACTGGCTCTACCGCGACCGACAAGATCCCCGGCGTGGTGCACTCCGCGCTGTCTCAGCGGCGGCGCGGTCGCGCTCGGCCTGGCCGTCGAGCGGTCGGGCAGGCGCCGCCCGGTGCTCCAGATGCTGTCCACCGCGGCGCTGGCCACCTGGGCCGTGCTCGGCGGCGCGTCACTGGCCGAACAGGGCACCGCGATCGGCGCGCGAACTCGACGCCGGCGACATCGCCGCCGCGCGCGACCGGCTGCCCAGCCTGTGCGGCCGCGACCCGCAGGCCCTCGACCAGACCGGCCTGGCGCGCGCGGCCGTCGAATCCGTCGCCGAGAACACCTCCGACGCGGTCGTCGCGCCGCTGTTCTGGGGTGCCGTCGCCGGCGTGCCCGGCCTGCTCGGCTACCGCGCGGTCAACACGCTGGACGCCATGGTCGGCCACCGTTCCCCGCGCTACCGCCAGTTCGGCTGGGCGGCGGCGCGTCATCGACGACGTCATGAACCTCGTCCCCGCCCGGCTCGCCGCGCTGCTCGCCACGCCGGCGCGCCGGTCGTCGGCGGGTCGTCGGCCGGCGCGTGGCGCACCTGGCGCCGCGACGCGTCCGCGCATCCCAGCCCGAACGCGGGCCAGGTCGAGGCCGCGTTCGCGGGCGCGCTGGAGATCCGGCTCGGCGGCCGCACCGCTTACCGCGCACGGCGTCGAGGACCGCCCGGTGCTCGGCGACGGCCGCACTCCCGACGCAGGCCACGTCACCCGCGCGGTCGAACTGTCCCGGCTCGTGGGCGGCGTGGCGGGCGTTCTGGCCGCGATCGCGGCGGCGTTCCTGGGCAGGCGCAAGCAGACCTGAGCCTCAGACGGTGGTGACCACATCGTCGTAGGGCAGCCTCGGTAGCCGGTCGAACCAGGCGTTCTCGCCGGGCTTGCCGACGTTGACCACGACCAGCACGCGGTGCCTGCCGTCCGGGAAGAACTCGCGCTCGACGCCTGCCGTGTCGAAGCCGGTCATCGGCCCCGCGGCAAGTCCGGCGGCCCGCACGCCCAGGATGAAGTACGCGACCTGCAGTGTGCCGTTCAGGCGGGCGTTGGCCTCACGGGCGGCCTCGTTGGCGGCGAACATGTCCCGTGCGTGCGGTGCGTGCGGGAACACACGCGGCAGCTCGTCGTGGAAGTCGACGTCGGCCGCCAGGATCGCGACCAGCGGCGCGCTCGCCGTCTTGGCGCGGTTGCCCTCCGACATGTGCGGCAGCAGGCGCTCCCGTGCCTCGTCCGACCGCACCAGCACCACGCGCAGCGGCTGCTGGTTCATCGACGTGGGCGCGTACTTCACCAGGTCGTAGACGGCCCGGACCTGTTCGTCGGTGACCGGTTCGGTGCTGAAGCTGTTGGCCGTCCGCGCCTCGCGGAACAGCATGTCCTGTGCGGTGTCGTCCAGCACCAGGTTCGGGCTCATCACGCTGGTCAAGGCGCTCAACTCCATCCGGTCGAGGTTCGAGGACCACAACCGTCAACACAGTTGAACGCTCAATCATTCCGAAGGGCTGGGGACCCTGCTCATCGGCGCGGCCTCCGCGGCCTCCTCCTCGGCGATCATCGCCGCCACGGCGTGCCGCCCACGCACCTTCCGCGGCCCGACCGGCTGGTCGTCCCCCGCCTCCCGCTTCGCCTTCTCCTCGCGCCGCCGCGCCCTGCCCTCCGGCGTCAGCGCGCCACCGGGCTGGATCTCGCGCCACGTGAAGTAGCCGAATCCGAACAGCGCCATCACGCCGAACGCGATCCACTGCAGCGCGTAGGACAGGAACGGCCCGGAGTCGACCTGGGGCAGCGGCAGCACGTTCAGCACCCCGGGCTGGCCGTCGACCAGCGTGAAGTAGCCCGGCTCGACGTGCACGCCGGTCCGTTCGGACACCGTGCCCGTGTTGATCGAGTACACCTCGCGGTGGCCCTGCTCGGTCAGCGGCGCCCGGTGCGCGTCGCTCTCCTCGGGGTGTATCCGTGCGGTGAGCGTCACACGCCCGGCCGGCGCGGACGCATAGCCGGGGATCTGGCCGTTGGTCGGCGCCACCCAGCCGCGGTCCACCAGCAGCACGGACCCGTCGTCGAGCCGGAACGGCGTCAGGATCTCGTAGGCCGGATTGTCATCGACCTGCCGCAGCCGGGCCACGACCTCGTCGGCCGGCAGGTAGCGGCCGGACATGACGACCTCGCGCCAGTTGTCCTTCGCCGCCGGTTCCTGCCCGATGCCCAGCAGTTGCCCGACCGGCACCGCCGCGTCGGTCACGGCGTCGGTGACCTCGGAGTTCTGCGCCGAACGCTCCGAGTTCCGGCCGAACTGCCACGGCGACAGGATGTAGAAGCACGCACCGGCGAAGACGATCACGGCAAGGACCAGGGCCAACCACCCCGGTCGCAGGAGAAAGTTCAACCGCCGCACGACTCCACGGTAGGCGCCCGCGCGCGGCCGGTCGTTTCCGGGTGGCCGGCGTCAATGCGGTGGGTGCCGCAGCGCGGCCCGTGCCGCCGCGACAGCCTGGCCGGCGTACCCGCCGCCGAACAGTTCGGTGTGCACCAGCAGCGGGAACAACTGGTGCAGCGGCACGCGTTCCCTCCACCCGTCGGACAGCGGCGTGACCTCCTGGTACGCGGCGAGCACCCGGTCCAGCAGCGGGCAGCCGAACAGCGCCAGCATCGCCAGATCCGTCTCACGATGCCCGCCGTGCGCGGCGGGATCGATCAGCCACACGCGATCGTCCTTGCCCCACAACACGTTCCCGCTCCACAGATCCCCGTGCAGCCGAGCGGGCGGCTCGGCGGCCCCGGCCAGTTCCCCGATCCGCTCGCACACCCGCTCGATCACGGCGACACCCGAACCGCCCAGCGTCCCGGCCGCCCGCCGCAGATACGGCAGCACCCGGTACTCGGCGTACCACGCCGGCCAGTCCGTCCCCGGCACGTTGGCCATCCGCGCCGATCCGATCCACGCGTCGGCCGACCCACCGGGCGGCGGCGAACCGAACGCGGGCGCCCCACTCGCGTGCAGCGCGGCCAGATCACGCCCGAACCGCTCGGCCGCCTGCCGGCTCGGCGCCCCGGTGTCGACCTTCTCGACCACCAGCCACTCCGCGTCCTGCCCGAGCACGGCCGGTACCGGGACCGCCCCGGCCAGCCAGCGCAGCGACGCGGCCTCGGCGTCGACCATGCCGGCGCCCCGCTTGGCCACCACGGTCCGCCCCGAGGCCAGCGTCGCCTCGACGACGGAACCGCCCAGCGGCCGCACCCGCTCGACCGGTTCGCCGACGGCGGCCTCGATGCTCACAGCCGTTCCCGCACGTACTCCAGCAGACCCGGCATGGCGGCCTCGATCATCGCCAGCACGTCGGTGAAGCCGTCCGGGCCGCCGTAGTACGGGTCGGGCACGTCCAGGTCGCCCGTGGCAGCCGGATCGAACGAGCGGAGCATCCGCACCCCGGCCGGGTCGGCGACCAGCCCGCGCAGCGCCTTCTCATGGCCGGAGTCCATGGCCAGCAACAGATCCGCGCCCAGATGCCCGTCGTCCACCTGTGCCGCCACGTGATCGGTGGGGTAGCCGTGCGCGGCGAGCACGCGCCGGGCCCTGGCGTCGGCCGGTTCCCCGGCGTGCCACGGCCCGACGCCCGCGCTGCTCACCCGCACCCGGTCGGCCAGTCCTGCCCTGCGGACGTGTTCGGCGAACACCAGGGCGGCCATCGGCGACCGGCAGATGTTGCCCGAACAGACGAAACTGACGTGGAAATCGCTCACCACACCAGTCTGTCAGCCCTCCAGCGCGGTCAGCCGCTGCTCCATCCTGTCCAGCCGCTCCGTGACGGGCGCCAGCGCGGCCCTGAGCGCGTCGGCGGCGGCCGGCTGGACGTGGCCCTGGCTGCGCGCGTACACGAAGCCCTGGAGCATCGCCTGCACGGCCCGCTTCACCAGCCGTGGCTCGGCACCGCGCGAGCGCAGCACCTCACCGGCCACGCCGTCCGGTTCGTTGACCATGCCGAGCAGCAGGTGCTCGCAGCCGATGTAGTTGTGCGCCAGGCCGATCGCCTCGTCCAGCGCCGACTTCAGCACCGTGGCGGCGGGTCCGCTCAGCCGCAGTCCGGCCGCGGGCGCGTCCTCCGCCACCGGCTCGACCGAGGACGCGCGGGCGGCCAGGTCCTCCCGGACGTCGTCCGGTTCGATCTCCATCGACCGCAGTGCCTGCACGGCCAGGTTCGATCCCTCGTCGATCATCGCGAGCAGCAGGTGGTTGCTGCCGACCAGTGTCCGGTCGCTCTCCTTGGCCAACCGGATCGCGCCGTCCACCGCGGCCCGTGACTTGGCGGTGAAGCGTTCCAGCCGCGCCGTCGGGTCGGCCTCGGTGAGGTCGAGCCTGGCCGTCTCCCGGATCGCGGTCACCCTGCGCACGGCCACTTCCAGCGCCCGCTGGCAGATCGGCGACACCGGCAGCCCGGCCGCCTTGACCGCCTCGGCCAGGTCGTCCGGCAGATACACGTTGATCTTCGGCATGATATATCCCCCTTGGGGTTAGCTGAGGGTTATGAGCATGGCATAACCCTAGAGGGGTTACAAGAGAGTCTGGCCTAGACTTGCCGTGATGACCGGCGACTTCCCCGACCAGCGCGCCCAGCTCCGCCACCACGGCGACGCGGACGCCATTCCAGGCCTGATCGACTTCGCCGTCAACGTGCAGCGGGACCGGCCGCCCGCCTGGCTGGTCGACGTCCTCGCAGCCGAACTGCCTGGCCTCGCCCGCTATCCGTCGGCTGCCCAGGACGCCGCCGCCCGGCACGCCGTCGCCGCCCGCCACGGCTGCCCACCCGACCACGTGCTCGTGCTGGCGGGCGCCGCGGAGGGATTCGCGCTGCTGCCCGGTCTCCGGCCCGCGCTGGCCGCCGTCGTGCATCCCTCGTTCACCGAACCCGAGGTCGCGCTGGCCGACGGAGGCGTGCCCGTCCATCGCGTGCGACTGCGTGCCGACGAGGGCTACACGCTGCGCCCCGACCTCGTGCCCGACGCCGCGGACCTCGTCGTGCTCGGCAATCCGACCAACCCGACGTCGGTCCTGCATCCGGCCGACACGATCCGCGCGCTGGTCCGGCCGGGCCGGACCGTGGTCGTCGACGAGGCGTTCCTGGACGCCGTGCCCGGCGAACCGCACACCGTGATCGGCGAACCCGGCATCGTGGTGCTGCGCAGCCTCACCAAGACGTGGGGTCTTGCCGGCCTGCGCGCCGGCTACGCCGTCGCCGAACCGGTGCTGCTCGCCCAACTCTCCCGCAACCGTCCACAGTGGCCGGTGAGTAGTCTGGTTCTCGCCGCCGTCACGGCATGTTCGGCACCGCGGGCCGTCGCCGAGGCCGGACGCGCCGCCACCGAACTGGCCGTGCACCGCTCCTGGCTGGTCGGGCAGCTTGCCGAACTGCCCGGTGTCGACGTGCACCAGCCCGCCGAGGCGCCGTTCCTGCTGCTGCGGGTGCCGGACGGGGCCGCGCTGCGGCTCGCGTTGCGGAAGCGTGGTGTCGCGGTGCGCCGAGCCGACACGTTCCCCGGCCTGACGCCCGACCACCTGCGGATCGCGGTGCGCTCACCGGACCGCTGTGCGCCGCTGCTGGCCGCGCTGCGGGCCGAACTCGTGGCAGGGGTCGCCGCGTGACCACGCTCGCCGACGTCATCGCCGTCCTGGAACGCGCCTACCCGCCTGCGCTGGCGCAGTCGTGGGACGCGGTCGGCCTGGTCTGCGGCGACCCGACCGAACCCGTGACGAGGGTGCACGTCTGCGTCGACCCGGTCGACGACACCGTCGCCGGGGCGATCGACGCGGGCGCACAGCTGATCGTCGCGCACCACCCGCTGCTGCTGCGCGGCGTGCACGGCGTCCCGGCGGACACGCCGAAGGGCGGCATCGTGCACCGGCTGATCCGGGCCGGTGTCGCGCTCTACTGCGCCCACACCAACGCCGACTCCGCCGATCCCGGCGTGTCCGACGCGCTCGCGGCGGCCCTCGGCCTGACCGTCACCGGCCCGCTGGCGCCGAACCAGGACGGCAGCACAGGAATCGGCCGCATCGGCACGTTGCCGGACACGATGTCGTTGCGTGCCTTCGCCGACCGCGTCGCGGCGGCGCTGCCGGCGACGGCATGGGGCGTGCGCGCCGCCGGCGACCCGGACCGTCCGATCAGGACGGTCGCGGTGTGCGGCGGTGCCGGCGACGCGTACCTGGAGCACGTGGTGCGAGCCGGTGTCGACGCCTATGTCACGGCCGACCTGCGACACCACGTCGCCGGCGAACACCTGGCCGGACCCGGCGCGCCCGCGCTGGTCGACGTGGCGCACTGGGCCAGCGAGTGGCCATGGTGCGAACAGGCGGCGGCCACACTGCGCGCGGCACTCGGCGGTACGGTCGACATCTTCGTATCCACCCTGCGGACCGACCCGTGGACCGTCGGCGTGGCAGCACCCATCGACACCGGAGGACATCAAGCGTGAGAGCTGACCCCGCCGTGCAGCGCCGGCTGCTCGACCTCGCAGCGGTCGACATCGAGCTGACCAGGATCGATCATCGGCGTCGCACCATGCCGGAGCTGGCCGAGATCACCGAGCGGGAGCACACCCACCGCGAGAAGCGGGACGCGCTGGTGGCCGTGCAGACGACACTCGACGACCTCAACCGTGACGCGAGTCGGCAGGAATCGGAGATCGAGGCCGTCCGCGCCCGCGAGGACCGAGACCTGTCACTGCTGCGCGACGGCAACGTCGGCGCCCGCCAGCTCGCCGACCTGGAACACGAACTCGCCACGCTGACCCGCCGTCAGTCCAGCCTTGAGGACGACCTCCTCGAACTGATGGAGCGGCGCGAGGCGGTCGAGATGGATGTCGCGCACGCCAAGACCCAGTTGGAGGCGGCCGAGACCGCACTGGCCGACGTGCAGCTGCGCCGCGACGAGGCACTGGCCGACCTGGAGGTCGCGCAGGCACGGCGGGACCAGGAACGCCGGGACCTGCTGCCGCGGTTCCCGGCCGAACTGCTCGCCCTCTACGACCGGATCCGGGCACAGAAGGGCACCGGGGCCGCGCTGCTGCGGTCGCGGCGGTGCGGCGCCTGCCGGCTGGAGCTGGACCGCAACTCCATCATGCACATCAAGGACGCGGCCCCCGACGAAGTCGTGCGGTGCGACGAGTGCGGCGCGATCCTCATCCGCACACCGGAGTCCGGCCTGTGACCGACCACGTGATCATCGAGGCGGACGGCGGTTCCCGGGGCAACCCGGGACCTGCGGGTTACGGTGCCGTCGTCATGGACGCGGCCACCGGCGACGTACTCGCCGAACGCAAGGCCGGCCTCGGGTTCACGACCAACAACGTGGCCGAGTACTCGGGCCTGGTCGCCGGCCTCGACGCCGCGCGTGACCTGGGTGCGTCGACGGTCGCCGTCCGGATGGACTCGAAACTCGTGATCGAGCAGATGTCCGGCCGGTGGCGCATCAAACACGCGCCGCTGCAGGTACTCGCGCAGCAGGCCCGCGTCCTGGTCGACGGGTTCGCGAAGGTCACCTTCGAGTGGATTCCCAGGGAGCGCAACAAACACGCCGACCGGCTGGCCAACGAGGCCATGGACGCGCAGGCGGTGCGATGAGCATCGGCGGGCCGCCCGCGTCGTGGACCGGCGCGCAGGGCGAGCCGACGCGGCTGCTGCTGGTGCGCCACGGCCAGACGGAACTGTCGGTGCAGCGCCGGTACTCCGGCCGTGGCAACCCGCGCCTGACCGAGATCGGTCTCGGCCAGGCGGACGCCGTCGCCGCGCGGCTGGGCGTGGTGGGCGGCATCGACGCGATCGTCAGCTCCCCGCTGTCCCGCGCCAGGCAGACCGCCGACGCCATCGGCAAGGCCACCGGCGCACAGGTGAGGGAGCTGCCCGGCCTGACCGAAACGGACTTCGGGTCCTGGGAAGGCATGACGTTCACCGAAGCCGCACAACGTGATCCGGAGCTGCACCGCACGTGGCTGGCCGACCCGTCGGTGCCCACCCCCGGCGGCGAGAGCTTCGACCAGGTGCACTCACGCGTCACCAGAGCCCTGGACGAGATCGTGTCGACGTATCCGGGCGCGACGGTCGCGGTGGTCAGCCACGTCACGCCGATCAAGACGCTGCTGCGGATCGGCCTGGCCACCGGACCTTCGGTGCTGTTCCGGTTGCACCTGGATCTCGCCTCACTGTCCGTCGTGGAGTTCTACCCGGACGGCCACACGTCGGTGCGCCTGGTGAACGACACGGCGCACCTCACAGGCTGAGCCACAGCGCCACCACGGCGACGGCCAGCGAGAGCGGCACCGTGATCGCGCCCAGCCGCAGGAACTCCCGCGCCTGCGGCAGGTGCCCCCGCCCGGCCAGCACCCGTCGCCACAGCAGAGTGGCCAGCGACCCGACGTAGGTCGCGTTCGGCCCGAGGTTCACACCGAGCAGCACGGCCAGCACGATCCCCGGCTGCGGATGCGCGGGTAGCGCGGACAGCAACATGAGCGTGGCCGGCAGATTGTTGACGACATTGGCCAGCAGCGCGGCCAGCCCCGCGGTCCAGAGCAGTTGCGGCAACCCGGCACTGCCCGGCAGCGCGTTGGCCAGCGCGCGCCCCAGCCCGTGATCGGCGACGGCGAGCACGACGATCGCGAGCCCGACGACGAACAACAGGAACAGCGGCGATATCTCGTTCAGCGCCAGCCGGACGGTCGTCGTGCGTCTGACCAGCCCACGGACCCCCAGCACCACGGCCCCGGCCGCCGCCACCCAGGCGGGCGCGAGCCCGACCAGCGACGTGAGCCCGAACCCGACCAGCACGACGGCGAGCACGACCAGCGCGAACACCGGCGTGTCCCGTTCCGGCAGGTCGTCGGCGGACCCGCGACCCGCGAGATCGGACCGGAAGAACGCGAGGAACACGAGCAGCTCGACGACGACGGCGACCAGCCACGGCAGCGCCATCTTCGTGGTGAAGGACAGGAACGACAGCCCGGTCGCGCCGAACGCGAGCAGGTTCGTGAGATTCGAGACGGGAAGCAGCGTGGACGCCGAGTTGGCGAGGTGGGTACACGCGTAGACGTGCGGTTTGGCGCGTACCCGCAGGGTCGCCGCGGTCGCCAGCACGACCGGCGTGAGCAGCACGACGGTCGCGTCGAGACTGAGCACGGCGGTCGTCACGGCGGCGGCGACGAACGTGGCGGCGAGCAACCACTTCGGCCGCCCCCGGCACACGCGGGCCAGCCGTCCCCCCAACCACTCGAAGACCCCCTCACCGTCCACGAGATGAGCGAGCACCAACACGGCCGCGAGAAACCCGATGGTGGGCAACAGTTCCAGCGTCCGCCCCCAGGCCTGCTCCGGCGTGACGAACCCGAACGCGAGCACGAGACCGGCGGCCGGCACGGCGGCGACGGCCTCCGGCAACCCACGGGGCCGAACGATCGCGAAAGCCAGCACGGCCAGCAGCAACGCGACTCCGACCAGCTCAGCGACCACGGGAGCACGGTAACCCCTATGATGAGGAGCGCGGACGAGTCGGTGGGGCGGCCGCGGCCGGTCGGAAGACCGGCCGAGGAAAGTCCGGACTCCACAGGGCAGGGTGGTTGCTAACGGCAACCCGGGGCGACCCGCGGGACAGTGCCACAGAAAACAAACCGCCTGTCGGTCGCGAGACCGGCGGGTAAGGGTGAAACGGTGGTGTAAGAGACCACCAGCGCCCCGGGCGACCGGGGCGGCTAGGTAAACCCCACCCGGAGCAAGGCCAAGAGGGAACCCAGGTTCCTGCGCAGGCGCCCGAGGACGGCCCGTCCGAGCCTGCGGGTAGGCCGCTGGAGTCTGCCGGCAACGACAGACCGAGATGGATGGCCGCCACTTGAGCCCCAGGCTCAAGACAGAATCCGGCTTACAAACCGACTCGTCCGCCCCACCCGTTTTCGACCATGGCGCGCAGGCTCTGAAACCGCCGCTGACCAGCTGATACACTCTCGTTGGTTCTCGACGTTTCTCATCGCTGCCCGACCTCTCAAGGCCCTGGAAGGCCCAGCGGAGATCAACTCGGAGATCATCCGGAGCGTCTGCCGTAGCGCTCCGCTGGCCTCGAACGTGATCGTCATCACGTAGCCATGAGTCCCACCCGAACCGCACGAATCGGGTGGGCGCTCGGCGTCTCCGGGTGCCTCGGCGTGGTCAGCTCGTGCACGGTCCAGAGCGCCGTCTGGTTCGGGCTCACGCGGCGGTCGATGCGCACTGCCAGCCTCCTGACGGTCCGAGTTGGAGGACGGTCCGGTTTGGTGCCGTCTCCCTCGCCCATGCCGCCAGTTAGCGCCGGTTCGTCGGGGTCAAGGGTGCGAAGATCGCGCAGCGACGCCGTAGGCGCCCTTGATGCCGGCGGGCCGGTGTTAAACGATCAGGGGCGTACTGGGAGCGGCTGACGGTGATGCGCCGACGCACCTGGCTTCGATGGTCGCTGTGCGCCGTCGGTGGCGGCGCTCCCGAGTGCGCGCGGCGCGCAGCGCCGCCCGGCGCCCGGCCGAGAGCGGAGCGGCAGGCCGGTGTGCCGGGCCGGTCGGGAACGGCTCTCAACGTGAGGTGCCAGCGCGCCGCCGCCGGCGGCGCGCCTTGATCCCATAGAGCCCAATTCGGCAACGATCGTGCCGACCGACAATGAGTGGCACCTAAACCAGACCGTTCGGCTTCGTTGGATGGATGCGTCCATGAACTGTCAACAATTCGTTGCGGCATGCGTCTACTATTCATGAGCTAGACGTGAAAAGCTGTCGCGATTATCGCCCCCGACCCGAGAGCGATCGAGTAACTGAGGTGGTTCAGTGCGAGTGTGATTGCGTATGACGCTGTGCGTATGATGCGCCTCGTGCCTGACCAAAATCCGGCAGCCTACCGAAGGGACCGTTTGGCCACGCTATGAATTCATTGCTCCGCTTCATTTCAAAAGGGTCCGTGGTCGCGTTGCCGGTTGTCGGCACCGTCTTCATCACGCTAGGGCAGAATCACGCACATGCTAGCGACTGGGCCTGGATATCCGGCGGTTCGCTAATTATCGTTGCGGGAGGCGGGATCGCAATGGTTGTCGGAGGTCAGAAGGAACCGGCGCTCCCGGGCGGATAGCCGTGAGGCCATTCGTTTTCGAGTCGCGATAAAAGATGCACTTCAACCTATTGTTGAAAATATATCTGATAATACCGTATTCGGGGAAGGCGGGATCGCGAGGGTCAGTCTTCGTCGATAAGCAACTGGCTCCACGGCGGCCCTTGCTCTGTTGCTGCATGATGTACTATCGCGCGAGGGCTGTCGTATACACGCTAGCTCCTGACGGAAAATCGATGTCCAGCATAAGCTACCACGGTAGAGGGCAAACGCCAAAGGGCTTCTACGCTGGGACCACGCGGGAGATCGCGCTTTGAAGTTAGTCAAAAATGGTGGCGACCTTTTTGTAGCGGACCTTGGGGCAGTTGAAACCATCGAATGGCAAGGGAGCGGCGACGGCTACAGAACATTCATCTCTGCCGCCATAAAGGCCGGGGGAAATGCGTTTGGCATGCTTACGGTCGACGCACCAAGCGCAGGGGATCTTGTGGATACGGACAGACAGATACGTCCTCCTGGTTGCCGGCTCGCTTGCCATAGCGTTTGCGCAGGTAGACGCACTGTAGTCGCCTGTTTGGCTCATGCCAGAGGCTCGCAGGCGTGGTACGGTTGACATTGGGTTGGATCTATGCATTGAGCGAAACGGGGAGACCGATGGTCGGCAAAGTGAAAATGGCCAACAAGGCCAATCCGCGTTCCAGTGTTGATGTCTTCTAATTCACAGAGTTCGGGGCGGTGTGGGAGGATGCTAGTCGAACTACGGCGGCTGAAGCGAAGGCTATCTCCATCCGGCGCCAGGTAAATAATGAGAAACGGGAAAATTAGTCGATTTGTGCGGCTCGCTGTTGGGATAGTGCTGTAAGCAATCAGTTAGCTAGTCAGGTCGGGCTGCTAGTCTGGTGTCACCGTGACCCTGCCGTGGCGTGATCCGGGCGGCGAGTCGGTGACCGTTGATCTCCTGCTCACCAACCCGAACGGCTGTCCGCTGGTCCGGCGGCGGTTCAACCCGAAGGTGTGGCATGTGGCCAGGACGGCGGCCGGCATCGCCAACGCCGGCCGGGATGACGGCATGCACGCGCTGCGGCATCACTACGCCTCGGTGCTGCTCGATGCCGGCGAGTCGATCAAGGCTCTGTCGGAGTACCTGGGCCACACCGATCCGGGCTTCACGCTCCGCACCTACACCCACCTGATGCCGTCCAGCGCGGAGCGGACCCGGCGGGCCGTGGACGAGGAGTGGGGACGTGGTGAGGAAACCTCGGAAGGCCCAGCGGAGGCCCAGGGCTAGATCGAGTGACGGCAAACACCAGGTCAAGGACGGTTTCCGAACAGAATCCGGCTTACAAACCGACTCGTCCGCCCCACCCGTCGGCCCTGCGTCATGTTATGAGGACGTCCAGCGCTTCGGTGGTGGGTACACGTAGCGGGCGATCGTCGTGCTCACCCAGCCGATGCAGAAGCCGCCGAAGACCGGCAGTGTGGCCCGCATTCCGTCCTCGCCGCGGGTCAGGTGCGTGACGATCAGCACGACCGCCCACGCGAGAGCGAGACCCGCGCTGTAGATCCAGTAGTTCCGACGCACGGCAACCCTCCAGGCTCACGTTCATGATGCCAAGACCACGTTCGCCGCGCAGCTTGTCCGGGTCGGGATTCCTGGGGCGGGTGCCGGGCATATAACTGAGCCGTGCTGGACTGGATCGCCATCGGGTTGTTGGTCGTCGCGCTCGTACCGGCGTCGCTCGCCTGGACGGGGCGGCTGCGGTTCGGGCGCACGACGGGGGGCGCGGCCCGCTCGGCCGGGCGGGCCTTCGCCGTGCTCGATGTCGGTGCGCTTCTCCAGGCGGTCGCACAGCAGTTCGGGGACACCGTTGTCAGGTGGATCGTGTCCGGGGCCGGGCTGGGGCTGGTCCTGCTCGGGGCCGTGCTCCTGTTCCGGTGGCGGCAGCTCGCCGCCTAGAGATCGGGGTGGGCGGGCGCGTCCAGGGTGATTTCCGACGGGCGGCCGGCTCGCATCCGGAAGACGGGCTGGAACGGTTCGCCGTCGTTGAACGTGGCTTCCAGCTCGGTCACCCGCTCCAGGACGGCCGGGTTCACTATGTCCGCCAGGCTCCGAATGCCCGATTGGGGTTCGTTGCGGGCCAGGTACGTCGCCGCCGCCCTCGCGCGGTCCAGGATGGTCCGGTCGAAGTTCACCGTCCGCTGCACCCGGCGCCCGCCGCCAGGTGATCTACCGGTAACCTTTCCCTCGTCCGGCGGAGTGGTGGTGTCGTCCGGGGATTGGATCACGGTGCCCCTCCACGGCAGGTCGGTCAGACCGGTGTCTCGCGATGTGGTTGCTCATTGTGATGCGGTGCAGCATGCCTCCAGGCAGGTGCGCCCGGTTGCGGTAGCCGCCCATGGGCCATCCGGCTCTCACCATGTGGACCGGTCGCGGTTACGGCTCGTGACTTCGCGCACAGTCGGTGACGGGTTGTGTGCGGCCGGGTGAACCTTTGGGCTGACTGGGGCGAACAGGTGGTTTGCGGGGCGGCTGGGCCCTCCCGCGACCGATGATAGGTGTGGTCAGATATTGGACGTAATATAGCCCGACGATCACAGGACTGGGACGGGACACACTCTGCGCGCATCGACCACTACTCCTCGTCAAGCTGACATGTTGTACTCGTCACTAGTAGGACCAGAGGCGGGCACCATCCCTGGCAGGTGGCAGCCAACCTCCCCCCTCGCACCAGGGAGGACGAGATGAACGGCTCGGCCCTCAACCAACAGCTCGCGGCCGCCGGTCTGGGCACCAACGGCGTGAGTCAGTGGATTCTGAACAACGCCGTGCCGCTGCTGCTGCTCGTGGTCGCGCTGCTGCTGCTCTACCTGGGCGGCGGCAAGGGCGACAACGCGGGCGTCATGCGCCGTATCGGCGGTGTGTTCGTCGCGCTGGCCATCATCGGCCTCGCCGTGTCGGGAGCGGGCGTGGACCTGGGCAAGTGGCTCGCCAACCTGTTCACCGGCTGACCACTGGGGGCCCCTCGTGCAGGTACGCACCGACGACGAGGTCTACCGCGTCGACGCGGTCTGGCTCGGCCCACCCAAGGCGACCTTTCCCTGGCGGGCGAGGTACGTGGCCTGGGGTGTGGGCATTCTGCTGTTCATTCTGGTCCTGACCGGCGAACGGGCTGTCGGGTTCGGATTCGGCTTCTTCACCGTGGCCTGGGCGCTGATCGCCACCGTGGCCCTGACCAGGCTGATCTGTTCCCGGATCAACAACGAGCGACCGCTGGGTGCGGTGTTCACGATGTGGGCCAGGGAATTGAACACCCCTCGTGAGACGACCGCCGGGATCGGCGGCGCCGCGAGCGCGACCAAGATCCACATCAGTCGGGCGCGCCCCCGCAGGGTGAACAAATCGGGCAACAGGACGAACCGGTCCGCGCGATCCGCGCAGCACGTCCAGTATGTCCAACACGCCCAGGCTTCCACCGCTCGCCAGGGCGGCCGGAGCCGGGGTGGTGCGGTTCGGCCTCGCAGCAAGGAGGTAGGCGGTGTTCGGACGCAGGGCAGGAAGTGATCAGGGAAGTGATCACCGTACGGCCCGCCGGGTGCCACCACAGCAGTTCGCCCCACCCGCGCAGGAACGGCAGCAGGCCTACAGCAAGCGGGGTCGGCGGCTGCCCGGCGAACAGGCCGTTCCGTCGTACACGCCGACCATCGCGGCCCGCAGTATCGACGGGCACCTGCTGCGCACCGGACAGGAGGTCTACGCCTGGTACCGGCTCGGCCCGCAGCGCTGGTCGTTCCGTTCCGACTCGCAGCGCCAGGACCTGATCACCGCGATCGCCGGGCAGTACGCCGAACTACAGGGCCGGTGGCTGCACCTCCGCGTGACCACGCGCCCGTTCCCGATCCGGATGTGGGCCGAGGCGCACGTGCACAACGCCATGAACCGGCTGCCCGACACCCAGGGCGCGCTGTCGTTCGACGACTACATGGTCGGTGAGCAGCAACAACTTCTCGGCCGGTCGATGGCCGAGAAGGAGGTCTACCTCGGCGTCCAGGTCCAGACCAGGCGGATGGTGGACCGGGCCGTGGAGCGCGCAGCGCCGCTGCTGCGCCGGATCTTCCCGGACGCGGTGGACGCCGAGCTCGTCGCGCTGGACAGTGAGGTCGAGCATCTGGACCAGGTGATCGGGTCGGCGGGACTGGACGGTCGGCCGGTGACGGCCGAGGAGATGTCCTGGCTGATGCACCGCTCGTGCTCGCTCGGCCTGCCCGCGCCACGCAACATGCCGGCCACGCCCAGCGCCACGTGGGAGCCGGAGGACCTCGCGTCGTTCACCGACGCCGCCGACTTCCACACCGAGCCCTACGCCCCGACGGTCACCGTCCGCGGGCGCACCGGCTCCAACGCCGGCGTGAAACGGCACGTGACGGTGCTGACCGTGGGACAGATGCACGGCCTGCAGATCCCCGAGGTCGACGACCCCTGGGTGCAGCACTCGGACCGCCTCGCCGCGGCCGTCGAGTGGTCGGCGCGGATCTACGTGCGCCGCCCGGAGGAGGTGGCGAACGAGCTGGGCCGGCAGATGAACAAGGTCCGCTCCCAGGTCCGCCACTACACCGACGAGCACGAGCTGGAGCCGCCGCAGTCGCTGACCCGGCAGGCGTCGCGCGTGCTGGAGATCGACGACGAGATGACCTCCGGCTTCACCGCGCTGGCCACCCGGGTGCGCTCGTGGTGGCGCCTGGCGGTGTCCGGCGCGACCGAGCGGGAGGCGCTGCGGCTGGCCCAGCAGCTACTCGAACTGTACAAGCCGAAGGTCGCGATCGAGCACCCTGAGGCGCAGTACGCGCTGGCCAGGGAGTTCATCCCCGGTGAGCCGCTGGCCAACACCGCCTACATGCGGCGGGGTTCGGTCGTGTGGGCCGCCGCCGCGGTGCCGTCCGCGACCGCCGAGGTCGGTGACCGGCGCGGGGTGCTGCTCGGCGAGACGTGCACGGCGACCCGGCGGCCGGTGGCGTGGGATCCCTGGATGGCACAGGAGATCCGGGACGGTTCCGGCCTGACGGCGATGGTCGCCGGACTCGGTGGCGGCAAGTCGTTCCTGGGTGGTGGCCTGGTCTACAAGACGCTGCGCTCGGGTGCGTACTGGACGCTGCTCGACCCGTCCGGGCCGCTGACCAAACTGTGCGAACTGCCCGAACTGCGGCCCTACGCGCGGCCGATCAACCTGCTCAACGCCCAGCCCGGCATCCTCAACCCGTACCGGGTGGTGCCCGAGCCGGAACTGGAGCACTTCCTCGACGAGACCGACCCGGAACGCGCGTGGCGCAGGGAGAAGGCGCTGGTCGCGGCCACCCGCCGACGCCTGGTGCTGGACGTGCTGACCGGTCTGCTGCCCTACGAGGTGGCCAGGCTGCCGCAGACCAGGATCGTGCTGCTGCGCGCGGTGCGCACGGTCGGCGGCCGGCTGGACGCCAACCCCGGCCAGGTGTTCGAGGCGCTGCGCCGGGATGCCAGCGAGCACCACGAGCACGCCACGGTGGTCGCGGACTTCCTGGACGAGATGCGCGAGCGGATGAGTCTGCTCATCCCGGAGCAGGACGCCGACCCGTACTCAGAGACCCGTGACGACCGGCTGACCGTGCTCACGATGGCCGGTCTGACCCTGCCCAAGGACGGTGTCGGACGGGAGCACTGGACCGACGCCGAGGCGCTGGGCGTCGAGCTGCTGAACCTGGCGGCGTGGCTGACCCAGCGGTCCATCTACGAGCGGCCCAAGGACATGCGCAAGGGCGTCTGGATCGACGAGGCGTTCTTCCTGGCCGAGGTGCCGACCGGTCGCGTGCTGATGAACCGCTTCGCGCGTGACTCGCGCAAGTGGAACGTGCGTGTGCTGCTGTCCAGCCAGATCCCGGCGGACTTCCTGCGGATCCAGGGTTTCGTGGCGCTGTTGGACTCCGTGTTCGTCGGCCGGTTGGACGACGACGACGCGCAGGCGGACGCGTTGCGGCTGCTGAGGGTCCCGGTCGGCGCGGGCTACGAGCAGGTGGTGTCCAGTCTGGGCAGGCGGCCAGGTGGCGAACGCGGCCAGACCGAGCGGGACCGCGCGCCGCGCCAGTTCATCTTCGGTGACGGTGCCGGTGGCGTGGAACGGATCCGGATCGACTTCTCCGGCAGCCACATGGACCACCTGCGTAACGCGCTGGACACGACGCCGGGTGCGTCGCGCGACGCGGCCGGCCGGCCGGCACTGCCCGCCACACCGCCGGACCTGCTGCCCGAGCCGTCCCTTCGGCACGGCAGGCACGCGGAACCGGACTTCGACGACGAGTTCGCGGCGGAGCTGGAGGTCGGCCTGGCCGACGACCTGACCGACGACCTGGTGCCGACCCCGGATCTGACCGATTCGGACGTCCCGTTGCGCCGGTCGGGTCCGGGGGACGCCAGGTGACCGGAACTGCCGCTACATTTGGCGATGAGGGCTGCCCATGAGGGAGCCCTGCAAACCGCGTTCTGACTGTGCCGCTGTGGAAATTGCGGTGGAGCGAGGTCGCCGATGAACATCGCGACATTCGTGGCGATGGTTGCCGTCGTGCTGCTGTATGCGGTACGACGGCGAAAGCGGTGGAAACGGGCGGAGCCGATCGCGCGGCTGCGGGCCAGTCGCAAGTGGTCGGTGCTGGTGCTGGTGGCATCGCTGCTGGGCATCCAGATCGTGCTCGGCATGCCCGCGTACGCCGACACGTGCAACAGCGCCCCGGTCCCGGAACGGCCGGGAGCCGGCATGGTGGGTGCGATCGACCCACCCGCGCTGGACCACGGCGACCCGAACTCCAACTACGGCAAGTACAGCTACGCGGGTTCGGTGTGGCACGTCTACGACACCAACTGCGGCCTGTCCACCACGATCACCGACCCGAACGCGGTGATCGACACGTGGGCGGGCAACGAGTTGTTCAACATCGGCAAGAACATCGTCGGTGCCACGAACAGCCTGCACTACGCGATGCTGTCCCAGGACAGCATGCTCAAACCGCTGGACAACGCCGTGGAGAAGGCGGCGCAGACGTTCTACGACAACATCTACGTCCGGTGGTTCGGACCAGTGGCGCTGATACTGGCGATCCTGTTGTTCCGCTACATCTGGACCGGCGACCTCGCCTCGATCAGCCGACGCGGCATGTGGGCCCTGGCCGGCATGTGGCTGGCGGCATCGGTGCTGGTGCTGGGTCCGGTGTACGGCGAGGTGGACACCCTGCTGCTGCAGAAGACCGCACAGGTCCAGGCCGGTTTCCTGCCATCGGACCAGGTCGACTCCCAGCGCAACACGCTGCCGGACTCGTTGTACGACAACGTGGTCTACCGCAACTGGCTGCGCGGCGAGTTCGGCGACCCGGATTCGCCGCAGGCCAAGCAGTACGGCGGCGAACTGCTCGACGACCAGGCGTGGACCAAGTCGGACGTCAACTCGGCCGACGACCAGGCCAAGGTGACGGCGAAGCAGAACGACTTCAAGGCACTGCCGGACAAACTGGGATCGTCGGCCGGTTTCTTCCAGGGCACCGAGGGCAGTCGCACCGGCGACGGCTTCCTGGCGATGTTCCAGGGTGTCGCGTACTCGCTGTTCCAGTTGTTCGCCAAGGCATCCGTGCTGCTGGCGCAGGTGCTGTTGCGTGTGCTGCTGCTGGCCGCGCCGCTGATCGGCCTTGCCGCGATGGTGCTGCCCGAACTGCTGCCGAAGGTGATGAAGGCCGCCGGTGCCGTGCTGTTCAACGTGTTGCTGCTGTCCGCACTGGCCGGTATGCACGCGTTGCTGCTCAACCTGATCTTCGGTGCCGGTGACCAGTTGTCGTTGCTGGCACAGATGCTGCTGGCCAGCCTGATCACACTGGTGTTCTTCATGATCGGCCGGCCGATCCGCCGGATGTGGCAGATGGTCGAGCTGTCCGTGTCGGCCGCCGGCATGGGTGTGCCCGCGCCCTCCGGCCTGTTCTCCCGGTTGCGCCGCAGGCCACGGGAACAGACGGCGCAGGATCGGTTCTGGGAGGACGTGCGCGGCGGCGACGGCCGGCCGGAGAGCACCCAGAGCGCACGCACCCGGCCGGAGGGCACGTTCGGCGAGTCCAGCACGATCCTGGCCACCGCACAGCGGATGGACCGGCGTACACGGCGGCCGTGGCCGTGCGTTGTCCGGCACGCCCGGCGGTGGCCACGAAAGACCGGTGCTGCCGCCGACCCGGCCCTACGGCTACGGCGGCCCGACGGTCGCCGTGCCCGAGGCGCGGTCGAGCAGGACCGTGGACGCCGCGCCCGCCGTGGACCGCGGCTGGGACCGCGCGGAGGACTCGTTCGTCGTGCCGTCACAGGTGACGGCCGGCAGTCGGGACAACGGCCCACGACGGGCCGAGACGGAGATGGTCGCCGGCAGGCCGGTCTTCGTGCTGTACCGGCCCTCCAGGGGCCTGGAAGTGCGGGACGGTAGCTGGGACGCCAGAGCGGCACGGAACTAGCAGCGCGGAACTAGGGAGCACGGTGTCATGCCCATCAGGACCAACCGGGGCCGCGCGGCGGTGTACCGCCGGCTGTGGGGTTGGCCGCTGCGGTCGCCACGACACCTGGTCGTCACCCTGGTCATCGTCGTGGTGATCGCGATCGCCGTCGCCGTCGTCGCGGCGCGCGTATCGGCGAACCGGAAGACCGCGGCCGGGACGGGCGGCAGCGGACCGACCACGACATTGCAGATCGGCTCGGCCACCGGTGTCCCCACGACCGGCCCCACCCCCGGCGTCGGGCAGACCACGCGGCTGACCAGCCCACCGGAGACACCGCAGTCGGCACCGCCGGAGCCCGCCGCGATCTCGGTGATCGAGGCGTGGGGCCAGGCATGGGTGAACCACCCGGTCGGGACGACCAACCAGCAGTGGCTGGCCCAGTTGGCGCAGTACACGACACCCGAGTGCCTGCACGACGAACTGAGCACCGTCGACGTCGCCAACGTCGACGCCACCGAGATCACCGGCTCGGTGACACCCGTCAGGTCCTACACCAGTTCGGTGGAGGCCCTGTTGCCGACGAACGCGGCGAAGCTGGACATCACCGCGATCAAGACGCCGACGGGCTGGTTGGTGTCCCAGTACACGGAGGCGCCCTGACATGTTCAAGATCGGGGTCGTCGTCGGTGTGCTCGTGGTGGTCGTGTTCGGTGTCGTCATGGTCACCGGCACGGTCGGCAACGTCGTACTCGGCGGTGAGCAGCAGGCGGCGAACCCGGCGTTCGCGAACACGAGCTGCGACGCCAGCCTCGGCCCGTTCGTCGGCTCGGACGTGGCCAACGGGGCCGACACCGCGGCCCGGTTGACCCCGACGCAGCAGCAGACCGTGGCCCTGATCATCAGCATCGGCAAGCAGCGCAACCTGCCCGCGCTGGCCTGGCAGGTGGCCATCCAGGCCGGCATGCAGGAGTCGAACCTGACCAACCTGTCCGGCGGCGACCGGGACTCGGCGGGGATCTTCCAGATGCGCCCGTCCCAGGGGTGGGGCACGTACCAGCAGGTCACCGACCCGACCTACGAGGTGAACAAGTTCTACGACGTGCTCACCGGTATCCCCGGCTGGCAGCAGAACCGGCCGGGCGAGGCGGCGCAGGCCGTGGAACGTTCGGCGTTTCCCTTGGCGTACAACAACTGGGAGTCGATGGGCGCCTATCTGGTGCAGCACGTCGGCCAGGTCAGCGATCCCAGTGGCTGCGGTGCGGGCGTCGGGAACCTGTTGCCGCCGCCGACCCAGGCCGCCGCGAAGGCGATCTCGTTCGCGCTGTCGCAGATCGGCAAGCCGTACCTCTGGGGCGGCGTCGGTCCGGCCGCCTACGACTGTTCCGGATTGATGTTGAAGGCCTACGGGGCGGCCGGGATCAACCTGCCCCGGGTCGCGGCCGACCAGTTCCACGCAGGCGCTCTGCTACCCGTGCGCGACGCCCAACCGGGTGATCTCATGTTCCTGGCCGTCGACCCCACCAATCCCGTCACCATTCACCACGTTTTCATGTATTTGGGCAACAACGAGATCGTCGAGGCGCCCTACACGGGCCAGAACGTCCGCACTGTGAAGATCAATTGGAACAACTCCGAACTTGTCCAACAAGCCGTTCGTCCGGGAGTCTGATGCCGCATGCGGCCACGAGGCCGAAGAAAAGGTAAGCAGCAGGAGGCGGAGCGCTTGTTCACTCCCGACCCCATTCAACGGCACGCGGGCCCGCCCGCGTCGAGCGCGCCGCTGCACGACTACTTCGCAACGCCGCGGCCGGGAGCCGACGCGGGCTACGCGGTGCTGCCCCGGTCGCTGATGGAGGCCATGCCGCTGCCCTGGCAGCAGCACATGCACTATCTGCTGTCCGAGTTCCACCAGGCGTTCGCGCACGTCGCGTGGCCGGTGTACCGGGTGCAGCCCTCCCGTCACGAGAAACTCGTCGACCTGGACGAGGACCAGCTCGCCGAGGTCGGCTACCTGGTGGAGATCGACGCGGACGGTGAACTCGTCTACCGCGACCGCGCCGGCCGCGTGGTGGAACGGCCCGCCGAGACGACGGTCCTGGTGTCCTGCCCCGACCCGATCCCGCCGCCGCGCCAGGCGAACGCGGCCAAGGACGCCGACCGGCCCGCGGCGCCCCGGCCCGGCTCACCGTCCCGACCGACGCACCACGCGATGCCGCCCGACCAGGAGCGGGAGGACACCCCGCCCAGCGGCTTCCCTGCCCGGTCGGCACCGCCGCCCGCGCAGCAGCAGCCCGGCCAGCCGTTCGGGCCGACCGGCTACCGCCAGTCCGGCGGGCGCGGCCAGAACTGGTGACGAAGCCCCTGTTCACGGCTTCGTTCCCGAAGGGACCTGACGAACCGGTGTCCGCCTGACTACTGTCGAGTCGTGGCGGCGCGGAGCCGGTCCTCGGCCATCGGTGCTGCGCGTGGTGCACAGGACTTCTCCGGCATCCGCGCGGAGTTCGGCCTGCCGGCCGACTACCCGACAGCCGCCCTGGTCGAGACCGAGCAGGCGGTGTCCGGGCCCCTCGGCGCACGCGAGGACGCGACGGATCTCCCGCTGATCACGATCGACCCGCCCGGCGCCAAGGACCTGGACCAGGCGATGCTGTTGCGCAGGCGGGCCGGCGGCTACCGGCTGGACTACGCGATCGCCGACCCCGGTCACTTCATCCGGCCGGGTGGTGCGCTGGACGCGGAGGCCCGCCGCCGTGGCCAGACCCTCTACCTGCCCGACGAGCTCGTCCCGCTGCACCCGCCCGCGCTGTCCGAGGACGCCGCCAGCCTGCTGCCGGAGGAGACCCGGCCGGCAGTGCTGTGGACGATCGACTGCGACGCCGACGGCGTGCCACGCGGCGCCCGCGTGCGCAGGGCCCTGGTCCGGTCGGTGGCCCGGTTCGACTACGACACGGTCCGCGACCGGCTGACCGCCGGCACACCGCATCCGTCCTACGCGCTGCTGCCCGAACTGGGCAGGCTGCGCCGCGAGCTCGCGGTCGCGCGCGGCGCGGTCGAGCTGCAACTGCCCGAACAGCAGGCCGTCGCCGACGGTGCCGGTGGCTGGAAACTGGTGCTGCGCGCCAGGGTCGACGTCGAGGCGTGGAACGCGGAACTGTCGCTGCTGACCGGGATGTGCGCCGCGGAGATGATGCTGGCCGCCGGCGTCGGTGTGCTGCGCACGCTGCCCGCTCCGGAGTCCGAGGCGATGGACAGCCTGCGCAGGCGGGCCAGCGCGCTGGGCGTGCACTGGCCGCCGGGCGCCACGGCCGCCAGCGTGCTGGGCGGCCTCGACCCGAGCCGCCCCGAGACATTGGCGTTCCACCTGGACGCCACCCGGCTGCTGCGCGGTGCCGGCTACTCGGTCCTGGACGAGGCTGCCGGGCTGCGTGCCGAGACGACGACGCACGCGGGGCTGGGCGCCGCGTACGCGCACGTCACCGCGCCGATCCGGCGTCTTGTCGACCGGTTCGGCACCGAGGTCTGCCTGGCCGTCGCCGCGGGCGCGGAGGTGCCGGAGTGGGTGCGGGCGGCGCTGCCCGGCCTGCCGGCGCTGATGGCCACGTCCGACGCGCTGGCCAGCCGTGTCGACCGGGCGTGCCTGGCGCAGGTGGAGGCGTGGATGCTGGCCGACCGGATCGGGGAGGAGTTCCCGGCCGTCGTCCTGCACGCCGAGGCGCACGGCGGCGAGGTGTTCGTGACCGAGCCGCCCGTGCTGTCCAAGTGCGTCGGCGACGAACTGCCGGAGGGGGAGCGGATCGTCGTCCGTCTGGCCGAGGCCGATCCGGCCCGCCGCAAGGTCACCTTCGTTCCCGCGACAACGGACGGAATGGGTGTGCCGGCCGCGCGAGAAGGCCGGGAACCTGCCGCCTCCTGACGTTTCCCGACCCGCGATCGCCTGATTCGTACTCATTTCGGGTGACGAATCGGGCCTGGTGACGGCACGTGCGGCCGGGAACTTGGAAAATGCCGGCATCCGTCACGGCCGCGATCACGTCGCTACCTTCGGACCCTTCCGTTCGCCGTTGTCGAGATGTTGACTGTGCAACGCGTGTGCCGGCCCCGGCCGGTGCGCATCCCTGCATCGAGGAGGAACACCCATGGCATCCAGTCCGGTCAGACGGCTCGCGACGGCGGGCGTGGTGATCGCCGCGGGCGCGCTGAGCCTGGTGGCGGCGTCCACGGCCGGCGTCGCGGCCTCGTCCGCGGCCGCCGCGCACTCCGTGGCCCCGGTGCCGTACCACAACGATCCGATCCAGGGCAGGACGCTGTCCTTCCCGCCCACCACGGACTACTGCCTGCAGAACCTCGGACTGCACTGCTACCAGCCGGCGCAGCTGATCAAGGCGTACGACCTGGCGCCCCTGCACAACGCCGGGATCGACGGCCGCGGCAAGACGATCGTCATCGTCGACGCGTTCGGCTCGCCGACGATCGCCAACGACCTGCACGTGTTCGACCAGACCTTCGGCCTGCCCGACCCGCCGTCGCTGATGGTCCGCCAGGACGCGGGTGCCGTGCCGCCGTTCGACCCGACCAACAGCGACATGACCGGCTGGGCCGGCGAGACGACGCTGGACGTCGAGTGGAGCCACGTGTTCGCGCCGGGCGCGAACATCATCCTTGAGGAGACCCCGGTCTCCGAGACCGAGGGCGTGCAGGGCTTCCCGGAGATCGTCAAGGCCGAGAACTACGTCATCGACCACCACCTCGGCGACGTGATCTCGCAGAGCTTCGGCGCGACCGAGGAGACGTTCCCGAGCAAGCAGTCGATCCTGAACCTGCGCTCGGCGTTCTTCAACGCGGAGCGCCACCACGTCACCGTGCTCGGCTCCTCCGGTGACGACGGCGCCACCGACGCGCAGCTCAACGGCACCGACCTCTACACCTCGCCGGTGAACAGCTGGCCGTCGGCCGACCCGCTGGTCACGTCCGTCGGTGGCACACAGCTGACGCTGGACGACAACGGCAACCGCCTGTCGCCCGACGTGGTGTGGAACGACCTGAACACCGTCGGCGGCGGCGCCGGTGGCGGTGGCGTGTCGTCGGTGTTCCCGCGGCCGGCCTTCCAGGCGCAGGACCGTCGGGTCACCGGCAACCACCGTGGCACGCCGGACATCTCGCTGTCCGCGGCCGTGGACGGCGCGGTGGTGTTCTACTACTCCTATGACCCCACCCGCGTCGGCTACCACCTGGTGGGCGGCACGAGTGAGGCCAGCCCCGAGTTCGCGGGCGTGGTCGCGATGGCCGACCAGGTCGCGCGCCACGACCTGGGCAACATCAACGACAGGCTGTACCAGCTAGCCGACTTCGGCCGGCTGACCGGCGTCGTCGACGTGACCCAGGGCAACAACACGTTCGGCCCGTTCACCAACAGCGACGGCAAGTCCTACACCGTCCAGGGCTACGACGCGGGCCCGGGCTACGACCTGGCCAGCGGCAACGGCACGGTCGACGCGGTGAAGTTCGTCCCGGCACTGGCGTTCACACCCGGCTGGTGACCGAAGCCCCGTGACAGGGCAACGGCAGGGGGCCGGCGACCGAATCGGTTGCCGGCCCCTCGTCCACCGTGGACCGACGACGGCAGGGGCACGCCCCGGCCGACGCCGTGACGTGCCCCGCCTGCCCGTGGGTGCACCGTGCCTGGTCAGTGGAAGGCGTGCTCCGGTGCCGGGAACTCACGGGTGCGGACGTCCTCGGCGAACTGGCCGGCCGCCGTCGCCAGGATGCTCGCCAGGTCTGCGTACCGCTTCACGAACCGCGGTGCCTTGCCCCGCCGCAGCCCGGCCATGTCCTGCCACACCAGGACCTGCGCGTCACAGTCCGGGCCCGCGCCGATGCCGACGGTCGGGATGCGCAGTTCGTGCGTGACCCGCTTGGCGACCTCGGCGGGCACCATCTCCATGACGACCGCGAACGCACCGGCCTCCTGCAGCGCGACCGCGTCGGCGAGCACGTCGTCACCGGCGTCGCCACGGCCCTGGACGCGGTAGCCGCCCAGGTTGTGCTCGCTCTGCGGGGTGAAACCGATGTGCCCCATCACCGGGATGCCGGCCGCGGTCAGCGCGTCGACGTGCCGGGCGAACCGCTGCCCGCCCTCCAGCTTCACGGCGTGCGCGTTGCCCTCCTTCATGAAGCGCACCGCGGTCGCAAGCGCTTGCTCGGGGGAGAGCTGGTACGAGCCGAACGGCAGGTCGGCCACGACCATGGCCCGCTTGGTGGCCTTGGACACGGCCCTGACCAGCGGCAGCAGTTCGTCCACGGTGACGCCGAGGGTGGTCTCGTAACCGAACACGTTGTTCGCGGCGGAGTCGCCGACCAGCAGCACTGGAATGCCTGCCTCGTCGAACAACTCGGCGGCGTACATGTCGTAGGCGGTGAGCATCGGCCACGGCTCGCCGCGTTCCTTCAGCTCCCGCAGGTGGTGTACCCGGACCCGCTTGACCGGCTTGCCGGCCTGCGGTCCGGTGCCGTAGGGCGCCGCCATCTCCTGGGTGGACATCGTCGTCGACCGTCCTTCCGTCGAGGCCCGTGGTACGGGTCCCCGCGTGTGCGCGGATGGTGTACGGGTCGAGGGTGACACCGCGGCCCGCCGCCACGCACGGCGGTGCGACACGATTCACAGCGAAGATCCCAGTCAGGATTCAGCGCTGGGGGTTTCGGCGCCGGGGATTCAGCCGGCCAGCAGCAGCAACGCCATGCCGCCGCCCATCAGCGCACGGCAGCCCTCGACCAGCACCGGCTGGCGCAACACGACCGGCAGCCGGATCTCACCGGCTGTGACGACGGCACCCGCACCGCGGACGGCCCGGATCACCGACCATCCCGCGTGGACCAGGAAGTAGCAGCCGAACGCGCCGGCCAGCGGCGGGATCGCCATCCCGGACATCGCCATCCCGGACATCGCCGGTCCGGTCATCGCGACCACCATGTAGACCATGGCCAGGCCGGACATCACGTGGTGCGTGTTGTCCCAGTTCTCGTGCCCGGAGTTCGAACCGCCACGCAGCAGCAACCGGCCGAACCCGATCACCTGCGCGCCGAACAGCAGTATCCACAACGGTTTGGGCAGCACGTCGGTCCACGACAGCACCATCATGATCATGCTCACGCCCATGATCACCTGGCTGACGTCCTCGTGCCGCCCCGGCGTCCCGGCCGGCTGGTCGCGACCAGTGCTGACCAGCCGGAGCAGGCAGGTCACGGTGATCCCCGCGAGGACCGCCGTGAGCATCCAGCGTGCCCAGCCCGGTTCAGTCACTGTCGCCTCCCGTCGGCTCCATGATGAGTGAACACGGTCCGTGTCCGAGGGTCGACCGACATCCGGGCGACCACGGCATCCCTCGATCGTGTACGCGCGTCATACCTACACGACGGAGACGGACGACGAAATTCGACACGGCCGTGTCGCGAACCACGGTCGTTTCGCTCCGGGGCTCACAGCCGGACCGTAGCGCGCTCCCGCCACCCGCTGGTGATCGGCAGCCGGCGATCCCGCCCGAACGCCTTGAGGCTGATCTTGGTACCCGGCGGGTACTGCCGGCGCTTGTACTCGGCCGCGTCCACCATCCGCAGCACCCGCTCGACCACTTCCGGTTCGAAGCCGGCGGCCAGCAGGTCCGCATAGCCCCTGTCGCCCTCGACGTAGTCGTCCAGCACGTCGTCGAGCAGCTCGTAGTCCGGCAGCGAGTCGGTGTCCAACTGGCCGGGCCGCAGTTCCGCGGACGGCGGCTTGCTGATCGAGTTCTCCGGGATCGGGGGCACCTCGTCGCGTTCGGCCGCCACCGCGTTGCGGTACCTGGCCAGTTCCCACACCAACGTCTTGGGCACGTCCTTGATCGGCGCGAACCCGCCGACCGCGTCACCGTAGATCGTCGAGTAGCCGACGGCCAGCTCGGTCTTGTTGCCGGTGGCCAACACCAGGTGGCCGTTGGAGTTGGACAGCGCCATCAGCGTCACGCCACGACAGCGGGCCTGCACGTTCTCCTCGGCCAGCCCGACCAGACCGAGCTGCCGCACGAACACGTCGACCATGTCGCCGATCGGCTGCACGTCGTAGTGCAATCCGGTGCGCGCGGCCAGCTCCGCCGCGTCCGACCGGGAGTGCTCCGACGAGTAGCCGGACGGCATCGACACGCCGTACACGGCGTCGGCCCCCAGCGCGTCCACGGCCAGGGCGGCGCACACCGCGGAGTCGATGCCACCGGACAGGCCGAGCACCACCGACCGGAAGCCGTTCTTCACCGCGTAGTCGCGCAATCCGGTGACCAGCGCGGCCCACACCTCGGCCGCCTCCGGCAGCGGATCGGCGATCACCGGCGTAGCCGGCACCGGGTACGCGGGCACCGGTTCGCTGTCCAGTCGCAGCCGCCGCACGTCGAACCCGAGCACGTCACCGCTGCGCCGCTCGCCCCCGGCCGGGAGGTCCATGTCCAGCAGCATCAGGTGTTCCACGAACTGCGGTGCCCGCGCCAGCAGTTGCCCGTCCGCGGCGACGACCATCGAGTCACCGTCGAACACCAGCTCGTCCTGCCCGCCGACCCAGTTCACGTACGCCAGCGGCGCACCGGCCTCGGCGGCCCGCCGCCGCACCAGCGGCAGCCGCAGGTCGTCCTTGTTCCGCTCGTAGGGTGAGGCGTTGGGCACCAGCAGCAGGTCGATGCCGGCGGCGCCCAGTGCCGCGACCGGTCCGCCGTCCTGCCAGATGTCCTCGCAGATCACCATGCCGATGTCCAGGCCGTGCAGCCGGACGACATCCAGCGTGTTGCCGGCCTTGAACAGCCGCGCCTCGTCGAACACGCCGTAGTTGGGCAGGAAGTGCTTGAACTGCCGGGCCACCACCTCGCCGCGGTACAGCACGGCGGCCGCGTTGCGCGGGCCCACCGCGTCCCGGTCCAGGTAACCGGTGAACACGGCGATCTCGCCGCAGCCGGCGTCGGCCAGCCTGCCGGCCAGGGACTCCAGGGTGCGCCTGGCCGCCTCCGCGAACGACTCGCGCAGCGCGAGATCCTCCACCGGGTAGCCGGTCAGGGCCATCTCCGGGAACAGTGCGACGTGGGCGCCGGCCTCGGCGGCCTTGCGGGTCCACGCCAGCACCACGTCGGCGTTGCCGTCCAGGTCACCGACGCACGTGTTCACCTGGGCCAGAGCGATGCGCAGTTGCGGCATGCCGTCATTCTGGTCCACCGAAGGGTCCCGCGCGCCGAGATGTGGCACAGCCGTCAGCTCGACCATACGGAGTACCGACGGGTGATGATGGCACGATCACATCGTGGCCAAGTCGTTCCGCCGTGTGCTCGTCGTCGCTGTGAGCATCCCGGCCGTCGTGGTGTCCGTCACCGCCTGTACGTCGTTCAGCTTCGGAACCGGCGCGCCGGCCTCGGTGGTGGAGAAACACGGCCCGGTCGGCCCGGTGCCACCCGGCCTGTCCTCGTTCTACAGCCAGCCGCTGGGCTGGGGGCAGTGCCAGCCGTACGCCAGGACCCAGGACGACAGCCAGTCCTACGGCGCGGCCGGACCTGCAGTGCGCGCAGCTCACCGTGCCGCTGGACTACGCCAGGCCCACGAAGGACACGGTCACCGTCGCGGTGATGCGCATCAAGGCCACCGACCAGGCGCACCGGATCGGATCGCTGCTGGTCAACCCGGGCGGTCCCGGTGGCTCCGGCCTCGAACTGGCCGCGAACATGCAGAAGACGTGGTCGAGTTCCGATCTGTCCAAGCGGTTCGACCTGATCGGCTTCGACCCGAGGGGCGTGGGGGCCAGCCGGCCCGCGATCCGCTGCCTGACCGGTCCGCAGCAGGACGCGGTGCGCGCCTCCGACCTGGACGACGCGACCACGCCCGACGGCATCGCGGCCTACGAGCAGCAGCAGAAGCAGTACGCGCAGGCTTGTGCCACGAACACCGGCTTGGGCAAGAACATGCTGGAGAACGTCGGCACCCGCGACGCGGCCAAGGACATGGACGTGCTGCGGTCCGCGCTGGGCGACCCGAAGCTGACCTACCTCGGCTACTCCTACGGCACCGCGCTGGGCACCGCGTACGCCCAGGACTTCCCGAACAACGTGCGCGCGATGATCCTGGACGGCGCCGTCGACCCCAACCAGAACATCGTCGACGCGACCGTGGCCCAGGGCACCGGTTTCCAGACCGCGTTCACCCAGTTCGCCGCGTGGTGCGCTGGCCAGCAGCAGTGCGCGCTGGGCACGACGACCGACCCGAACGGCGCGTTCCGAGCGCTGGTGAACCCGTTGCTGGACAAGCCTGTTCCGGCCGGCAACGGTCGCAGGCTCACCTACGACGACGCGACGACCGGCGTGATCCAGGCGCTGTACTCGCAGCAGTACTGGCAGTACCTCAACAGCGGGCTCAACGAGCTCAGGAACGGCAGCGGCCGCACGTTGATGGCGTTGGCCGACATCTACGACGGCCGCCAGTCCGACGGTTCCTACTCCAACGAGCAGGACGCGTTCACCGCGATCCGCTGCGTCGACACGCCCGCCGTCACCGATCCGGCCGTGCAGTTGGAGTCGATGCAGCGGTACAAGCAGGCGGCGCCGTTCCTCGACGACGGTCGGCCCGCCGTGTCGCAGGGTGACGCGTGCACCGTGTGGGCCGTGGCGCCGACGAGTCAGCCGCACGCGGTGAACGTGCGGGGCCTGCCGGCCGTGCTGGTGATCTCGACGACGAACGACCCCGCCACCCCGTATCAGGCCGGGGTGAACCTGGCCAAGGGGTTGAACGGTGGTCTGCTCACCTTCGTCGGGACGCAGCACACGGCGTTCCTGCAGAACATCACGTGCGTCGACCGGTACGGCACGGCCTACCTGGAGAACCTCACGCTGCCGCCTGCCGGCACTCGTTGTACGCGGTAGGCGTTCCGGGGTTCCGCTACGGCCCCGCTTCGCGCCGGCCTCGGCCGACCAGCGCCGCGAAGACCGCCCCCACCACGCAGATCACCGCCGTGCACAGGAAGATCTCCCGGTACTCGGTGAGCAGTGCGGTGCGCAGCAGTGTCTCGTACCGCGCCAGTTCCCGCCCGAACACCGCCGCCGTCACGCCGAACGGCAGGGGAGTGTCCACTGTGGCCGTCAGCGTGTGGAACCTGTGCAGCCCCCACGCCGACAGCGCCGAGACACCGACCAGCATCCCGGTCATCCTGGCCACCACGACCGCGGCCGACGCGACCCCGTGCCGGTCCGCCGGCACCACGCGCAGCGCCGCGGCGGACAACGGGGCGATCACCAACCCGAGGCCCAGTCCCGCGATCACCAGATCCGTGTCGACCACCGGCAGCGGCCCGTAGTGCGCGGCCAGCACGTCCGCGGGCCACCGCGACACCAACAGATAACCGCCCGCGGCGATCACCATTCCGACCGCACCGACGATCCCGTCACCGATCCGCCCGGCCAGCCGGCCGCCGACCACCGCACCAACGGGCAATGCCACCAGCAACCGCACCAGCAGCAACGCCGTCTGTCCGGAATCCATGTCCAGCAACGTCTTCGCGAACAGCTCCAGATCGACGAGCGTGACCATCAGTGCCGCACCGGCCGCCAGGCTCGCGCCCAGCGCCGCCAGGAACGGTCGCATCCGGACACCCGCCGGATCGAGCAACCGGTGCCGCGACCGCGATTCCCACACCAGGAACGCGACCAGCAGCACGCTCGCGCCGGCCAGCGCCGGCACGCCCCAGCTCGGCAGCACCGACTGGTCGGGATTCGAGTTGTAGAGCCCGACGACCACCAGCGCGAGCACCCCGGCCAGCAGTGCCCCGCCGACGAAGTCCGGTTTGCGTACCACCGACCCGGCCGACCGCACCGGCCGGCCACCCGGCACCGTCAGGTGCACCGCGATCATCGCCGCAGCCGCCAGCGGCACGTTCACCCAGAAGATGCCCCGCCACCCGATCACCGCGGCCAGCGCGACCCCGTACAGCGGACCGAGCACACTGCCCAGTTCCTGCGCCGCGCCGACCATGCCGAGCACGCCGGATCGCCGCCGTTGCGGCCACAGGTCACCCACCAGCGCGAGCGTCACCGGCAACAGCGCGCCACCGGAGATGCCCTGTACGGTCCGCCCGATCACCAGCTCGGTGACACCCCCGGAGATCGCCGTGACGGCCGACCCGACAGCGAACACGGCCAGGCACGCCTGTACCAGGATCCGTCGCCCGAACAGGTCGGAGAGCTGCCCCAGCAGCGGCATCGCGGCCACGTAACCGAGCAGGTAGCCGGTCACCACCGGCGTCGCCCGCTCCAGGTGGTTCACCGGGATGCGCAGGTCGGCCACGACGTCCAGCAGCACGCCGACGACCACGTACGCGTCCAGCGCGGCCAGCAGGACGGCGAGGCCGCCCGCGCCGATGGCCAGTGACCGCCTGGCGGGCGCCGCGACGGTGACCACTACGCGGGCGGGGTCACGGTGACGGGCTCGTTGTAGCGCGAGATGTCGACGTCGACCTTGGCGCCCTGGCTGCCGTCCGCGCCCGGCACCCCGAACTCGGCCCTCACCGGCAGGTTCTTGCTGTCGGTGGCCACCCACACGGTGGCCGTCACGTCCGAGCTCAGACCGGGCACCAGCGCCGCGGCCACGTCCTTGCCGACCTTGCCGCCGACCCGGTAGCAGTCGACGCCGTCGACGTTCTCCTTCGCCTGCGTCGCCGCGCCTTGGACGCTGGTCAGCACCTTCGCGATGCCGCGGTTCGGGTCCAGGATCGCGGCCGGGTCGAACAGGCTGCTGGCCAGCGCGGCAGGCACCTTCGTGTACCCGCCGGTCGGGCCCTTGAGGTAGAAGGTGCTGTTCACCAGCGCGAAGTCGACCTGCACGAGCTGACCCAGCTCGGAGATCTTCGCGTTGCCCTTCGCCTGGCCCTGGGAGTTCAGGTCTCCCTCGGCGTTCTGGATCGGCACGCCGGACAGCGTGCCGTTCACCGCGATCGTGAAGTGCACACTGGTCACGCCCCGCATCGACGCACCCGAGTTGGCCAGCAGGGTGGTCGCGGCAGGCAGGTTGGTCGTGCTCGAACTGCCGGAGGTACAGCCGGTGGCGAGCACGGCCAGCAGTCCGAGGCCGAGCAGCAGACGACGACGCATGCGGAGATCGTAGGGGGTCGGCCGAACGGCACGGGACGAGATTGTCTGTTCCGCGGCACCGCTGCGCGGGGGCGGAAACGCGCCCTTAACCAAACGTGCTTACTCTGCGGACATGGATCGACAGCAGGAGTTCGTGCTACGCACGCTGGAGGAACGCGACATCCGGTTCGTCCGGCTGTGGTTCACCGACGTCTTGGGGTTCCTGAAGTCGGTCGCGGTCGCCCCCGCCGAACTGGAGGGCGCGTTCGCCGAGGGGATCGGTTTCGACGGCTCGGCCATCGAGGGCTTCGCCCGCGTGTACGAGTCGGACATGGTCGCCAAACCGGACCCGGCCACGTTCCAAGTGCTGCCGTGGGAGACCGGCGACGGTGACCAGCTACTCGGCCCGAATGTTCTGCGACATCGCCATGCCGGACGGCTCACCGTCCTGGGCCGACCCACGTCACGTGCTGCGCAGGACGCTGGCGAGGGCGACCGAGGCCGGTTTCACCTGCTATGTCCACCCCGAGATCGAGTTCTTCCTGCTGTCCACCACCCCGACCGACGGCTCCGAACCGGAGCCCGCCGACAACGGCGGCTACTTCGACCAGGCCAGCCACGCCAACGCGACCCACTTCCGCCGGCACGCCATCGAGGCGCTGGAGGCGATGGGCATCTCGGTCGAGTTCAGCCACCACGAGGGCGCACCCGGCCAGCAGGAGATCGACCTGCGCTACGCCGACGCGCTCACCATGGCGGACAACGTGATGACGTTCCGGTACGTGATCAGGGAGGTCGCGATCACGCAGGGCGTGCGCGCGTCGTTCATGCCCAAGCCGTTCTCGATGCAGCCGGGTTCGGGCATGCACACCCACGTCAGCCTGTTCGAGGGCGACCGGAACGCCTTCTACGACAGCGAGAACCCGCACGATCTGTCACCGACCGGCAAGGCGTTCGTCGCGGGCCTGCTGCGGCACGCGCGCGAGATCAGCGCCGTGACCAACCAGTGGGTGAACTCCTACAAACGGCTGATCGTCGGCGGCGAGGCACCGACGGCCGTGTGCTGGGGCCACGCCAACCGGTCGGCGCTGGTGCGGGTGCCGATGTACAAGCCGAACAAGTCCGCGTCGCGGCGGGTCGAGGTGCGCTCGCCGGACTCGGCGTGCAACCCGTACCTGGCCTACGCGGTGATCCTGGCCGCGGGGCTGAAGGGCGTGCAGGAGAACTACGAGCTGCCGCCTGCCGCCGAGGACGACGTGTGGTCGCTGTCCGAGGCCGAGCGGAAGGCCGCCGGGTACCAGAGCCTGCCGCAGAACCTCGGCGAGGCGCTGACCGAGTTGGAGAACTCCGAACTGGTCGCCGAGGCCCTCGGCGAACACGTGTACGACTTCTTCCTGCGCAACAAACGCGTCGAGTGGGACGGGTACCGCAGCGAGGTCACCCCGTACGAGCTGCGCACCGGTCTGCCCGTGCTGTGAGCGGACCATCCTACGGTTTTTCGTGGTTCACCGTGCCTTCCCCGATCTTGGGCTAGGTTGGCGCCCGTGACCGAGCCGGACCCACCGGCAGCCACCGTCGCGGTGACTGCCTGCACCGTTGCGTCGCTGCGCCAGTTGGCTGCGGTCCGCGTGCTGGCCAGGTCGTTCACCGACCACCACCCCGGCGCGAACTGCTACGCGCTGCTGGTCGACTGCGACACGGCGACGCTGGCCGAACTGGGCGACCTCGGCCGACTGGCCGAGGGCGCGCGGTTCCTGCTGCCCGCCGACATCGGCGTCGGTGACGAGGAAGCGGCCCGGCTGCGCACCGCCTTCGCCCCCGAGGAACTGTGTGCCGTACTGCGTCCCCGCCTGATGCGCTGGCTGGTCGGGTCCGCCCACACCAGCGGCCCCGTGCTGCACCTCGACCCGGCCGTGCTGGTGCTCGCGCCGATCGTGGCGCCGGTGTTCGCGGGCCTGGTCGAGCACTCGCTCGTGCTGGTGCCCAGGGTGCTGCGGGCGCTGCCGGAGGACGGCCTGCTCCCGGACGCCGCCGAACTGCGCACCGCGGGCCTGTTCGACCCGGCGCTGATCGCGGTGAACCGCGGTGCCACGGAATTCCTGACGGCGTGGGCGGACCACGCGCTGCGCGACCCGTCGGACGCCGACACGTTCCTCGACGGTGCCGCGGTCCTGCTGAGCCACCACATCCTGCGCGACCCCGGCCTCGGTCTGTCCGTCTGGAACGCGGCCCAGCGCCGGATCCACGCCGACGCCCAGGGTGCCGTCCGGGTCTCGATGCTCGAACCGCCAACCGATTCCGAGGCACTGGAACTCGCGGCCGACCCGGCGGCCGGCGTGCCACTGCGCACCGTCCACTTCACCGGTTTCGACCCGGACCGGCCGTGGCTGCTGTCCGCGGACGTCGCCGAGCGCCCCCGTGTCCTGCTGTCCGAACACCGCCTGCTCGCCCGGCTGTGCACGGCGTACGTCTCGGCCCTCGTCGCAGCCACCCAACCGGGTGATCCCGACGGCCTCCCGCAGCGGATCGGCTCGTCACCGCTGCCCGCGTCGCTGCGCGCCCGCTACCGCGCCGCGTGGCTGGCCGCCGAACGCGCCGGCACCGAGATCCCACCGGCCCTGCCCACCGCACCGGTCGAGTTCCTGGACTGGGCATGCGCGCCGGACACCCTGCCCGGCAGCACCCGCTGGGCCGCGGCCGTCTGGCAGGACGACCCGAACCTGCGTCGTCGCTTCCCCGACCCGTTCGGCGCCGACGCGGACGGTTTCCGCGAGTGGTGCGCGGGTTCCGGCGTCTCCAGCGGCGCACTGCCCCCCGAGGCCGTGCCCCGCGCCCCGGACGCGGACACCCACCTCACCGACCAGCTCGGCGTCTCGGTGCTCGGCTCCGGCCACGTGGCGGGCCTGCTGCGCGCCGCCGCCGCCGCGTCCGGCCTACCGGTGTCGTCGGCCCCCGACTACCCGGTCGTGCTCTGCTGCACCGGAGTACCGACCGGCCTCGCCCAGCGCCGCTACGTGATCGCCACACCCGACGACACCGGCACCGTGACGGCATACCGTGGCGCACACGAGGTCTGGACGCTCAGCCAGGCGGCACTGTCCGAAGCGGACGGTCTGCTCGGGCTGCCGGTGCACGCGATTCCGTTACCCGTACCGGAAGCCGACCACGTCGACCACGTGGCACGGCAGGCCGCGCGTGATCAGACCGGTTGGCCGGACAAGCCGGACACCGTCGTGTTCGCCGCGTTCGCCGACCACGCGCACGAACGCGCCGACAACGCCGTCGGCCTCGTGACCGCGTTCGCCCATGCGTTCCCGGAGCGGCAGGACGTGCGGCTGCTGATCCTGGTCAGCGGTGCGGCGGACCACCCGGCCGCCGCCGAACGGTTGCGCCTGGCCGCCGTCGACGACGACCGCGTCGAACTGCTCGAACACGCGACGGCGGACGACCGTGCCACGTGGCTGGCCACCGCCAACTGCCTGCTCGCACTGCACCGCGCCGGCACCGACCGGATCGCCATGATCGTCGCGGCCGCCGTCGCGCGTGGCCTTCCCGTGATCGGCGTGGACAGCGGCCCGATGATCGAACTGCTGGCCCGTGACGGCGCACTGCTCGTGCCCACCGGCCCCGACGGCGGCGAACCCGACCCGGTCACCGTCGTCGAGGCGCTGCGCGCCGTCGCCGACGACCCGGACGCGGCTGCCGAACTCGGCCGGATCGGCCGCGCCGCACTGCACCGCGGCCACTCGATCGCCGTGGCCGGTGCCCGGCTGCGCGACCGGGTCGAGCACGCGTACCACAACTGGCGTGCCCGCAACGCCCTCAGCCGCCCACCGCAACCCACGGATCCGCTGGCGCCCTTGCGATCCGCGCGCCACGTGCTGCTGCGCCAGCCGGACGTGGACGTCGGTTACAAGATCCCGATGGCGCCCGCGCTGCGCAAGGCCGTGCTGCGGGTGCTCGCCCACTACGACGACCACCTGCGCACCGTACTCAACACGTTGGTCGACGGCATGGAGCGCAGCGTCGAGGAACTGGCCGCCCGGCAGGACGCCGATTCCGCCGGCGGCGAACTCCCCGAACTCAACCTGATCGGGGAACACCTCGACCGGTTCGCCGAGCGCATCGCCCACCTGGACGACCGGCTGATCGGCATCGACGAGGGAGCACTGCGCGTGCGGGCCGACGTGAGCGGCCAGTCCCGCTGCCTCGCCGAGGTCGAGGACGCCGTCGTCGGCGAGGCCGCGAAACGCGGCAGGCAGGCCGCCGCGCTGACCGACCGGATGGACCGGCTCACCGAGGCGGTCGAGGCCACCCTCGACCGGATGGGTGAACTCGAAACCCGCGTCACGGCCGTACTGCCGGACAGCGACACCCGCACCCGCACCGGCCTTG
>CAVWRF010000021.1:0-724953 GCA_963757325.1 Candidatus Melainabacteria bacterium | reverse complement strand
AGTGATGCCAGGCCGTGCCGGAACTCGTTCGCCATCGCGTCGGCCTCGTCCATGCCGTCCTGCTCCAGTGCCGACATGCGGTCCTGGCGCAGGCATGTCTGCGGGAACGCGGCGAGCAGCGCGGCCAGCTCCTCCGCGGCCGGCCGGGCCGTACCCGTCGGCACGACGCGGTTGACCAGGCCGAACGACAGTGCCTCCGGTGCGCCGACGGCACGGCCGGTGAGGATCATGTCCATGGCCCTGCTGGTGCCGATCAGCCGCGGCAGCCGTACGGTCCCGCCGTCGATCAGCGGCACGCCCCAGCGCCGGCAGAACACGCCGAACACGGCGTCCGCCTCGGCGACCCGCATGTCGCACCACAGCGCCAGTTCCAGGCCGCCCGCCACCGCGTATCCGGCGATCGCGGCGATCACCGGCTTGGTCAGCCGCAGGCGCGTCGGACCCATCGGGCCGTCGCCGGTCGGCTCGACGCGATTGGGCCGCCCGGTCGCCGACGGCCTTCAGGTCCGCGCCCGCGCAGAACGTGCCGCCCTCGCCGTACAGCACCGCGACCGACGCGTGCTCGTCCGCCTCGAACGCGCGGAACGCCGTGACCAGTTCCTCAGCGGTCGCCGCGTCCACCGCGTTGCGCGACCTCGGGCCGGGCCAGCGTGATCGTCGTCACGGCACCGACCCGCTCACTCGTCACGCTCACGGCGCGCACCTTTCCCGTCGGCGTTGCATGAAGGCATGAATCACTGCTTCACTGCTATCGTGCCCTATCGCACGACCCCCGCCGTCCAGGCACGCCTGGACGCCCAGCGCCAGTCCATCGTGGCCGCCGCGATCGCCGTGCTGAGCGACGTCGGCTACAGCGGCTGCTCGGTCGCCGCCGTCGCGGCGCGGGCCGGCGTGGCCACCGGCACGGTCTACAAACACTTCGCCAGCAAGACGGATCTGGTCGGCGAGGTGTTCGACCAGGTCGTGCAGGGCGAGGTCGCCGCCGTCGCCACCGCGAGCGCCGTGCCCGACCGTCCGGCCGAACGGATCGTCGCCGTGCTGCGGACGTACGCCTTCCGCGCCCTCAAGGTGCCGAGACTGGCCTACGTGCTGCTCGCCGAGCCCGTGGACAACCACGTTGAGGCGAAGCGGCTGGAGTTCCGCCGCGCCTACCAGGACATCGTCGCCGACGTGGTCGCCGACGGCGTCGCCACCGGCGAACTGCCGCCGCAGAACCCGAAGGTCACGGCGGCCGCGCTGGTCGGCGCATACGCCAACGTGATGGTCGGCCCGCTGTCCTCGGCCGATCCGTCCGCCGACACCGTGCCGGAACTGGTCACGTTCACCCTGCGCGCACTGGGAGGCAGCCATGAGTCCCACACATGAGGTGACCAACCAGGCCCCGCCGATGCTGGACTTCGACACCGCCGCCCACCCCGCGCTGCTGGACGGACTGCGCCGCGAGGGCGCCGCGTGGGCGGTCGGCGAGGTCAGCGCGCTGGGCGGCCTCGCCGGCTCACAGCAGGCCCAGGAATGGTCCCGGCTGGCCGAGCGGCACCCGCCGGTGCTGCACACGCACGACCGGTACGGCAATCGGATCGACGAGGTCGAGTACACCCCGGCCTACCACGAGCTGATGCGCGTCGCCGTCGGCCACGGCCTGCACGCCGCCCCGTGGACCGACGACCGGCCCGGCGCACACGTGGCACGAGCGGGCCGGATGCTGGCCTGGGGCCAGACGGACGCGGGCCACACGTGCCCGATCTCCATGACGTACGCGGCCGTGCCGGCGCTGCGCCACCAACCCGATCTCGCCGCCCGCTACGAGAACCTGTTGGCCAGCAAGGAATACGACTTCGGCCTGCGCGAGCCGGGTGGCAAACGCGGCCTGATCGCCGGCATGTCGATGACCGAGAAGCAGGGCGGTTCCGACGTCCGCGCGAACACGACATCGGCGACGCCGCCGACGGGGACGGCTACCGGATCGTCGGCCACAAGTGGTTCACGTCCGCCCCGATGTCGGACTTGTTCCTCACCCTCGCCCAGGCGCCCGGTGGCCTGTCGTGCTTCCTGCTGCCCAGGGTGCTGCCCGACGGCACGCGTAACCCGATCCGGTTGCAGCGGCTGAAGGACAAGCTGGGCAACAGGTCCAACGCGTCGGCCGAGATCGAGTACGACGGCGCGACCGGCTGGCTGGTCGGCGACGAGGGCAGCGGTGTCCGGACCATCATCGACATGGTCAACATGACGCGGCTGGACTGCGTGCTGGGCACGACGAGCGGCATGCTCAGCGGCCTGCGCCAGGCCGTGCACCACGCGACGTACCGCTCGGCGTTCGGCCGCCCGCTGATCGAGCAGCCGGCGATGGTCAACGTGCTGGCCGACCTCGCCGTGGAAACCGAAGCGGCGCTTGTGGTCGGGCTACGGCTGGCCGGCGCGGTCGACCGCGCGGCGCGTGGTGACGAGCAGGAGACGCTGTTCCGCAGGCTCGGTCTCGCCGTCACGAAGTACTGGGTGTGCAAGCGTGGTCCGGTGTTCGCCGGAGAGGCGCTGGAATGCCTCGGCGGCAACGGTTACGTCGAGGAATCCGGCATGCCGAAGCTCTACCGGGAGATGCCGCTGATGTCCATCTGGGAGGGTTCGGGCAACGTGGCGGCGCTGGATGTGCTGCGCGCCATGGCGAACTCGCCGGCGTCGGTCGACGCGCTGTTCACCGAACTGGACGCGGCCGCCGGTGCCGACGAACGCCTCGACCACGCGGTCATCGTGCTGCGCAAGGAGATCGGCGACCTGGACGAGCCCGAGTACGGGGCCCGCCGCCTGGTGGAGCGGCGGCGCTGTGCCTGCAGGGTGCCCTGCTGGTGCGGCACGGCGACCCGGCCGTCGCCGACGCGTTCTGCGCGTCCCGGCTGGGCGGCGACTGGGGCGTCGCGTTCGGCACGCTGCCCCGGGGCCTGGACACGGCGCGGATCCTGGAGCGCGCCAAGCCCTAGGGTGTGTTTCATAAGCCCTCTCCGTGCGAGCGGCGAGGGCTTATGAAACACCCTAACGAGTCGGCGTCCAGCGGCGGCCGACCCAGGTGAACAGCTTCGTCGTCGGCTGGAACGGCAGCGTCGGCCCGGTCAGCATGTTCGTGCCCACGCCGTAGTGGTGGCCGTCCTCGGTGTCGAAGGCGACCTCGTCGAAACCGTTGTCGGCGAACCACTTCCGGATCGTCGGCGTGAAGTCCGGCGGCTCGGTGTGCCGGGTCCAGATCACCGTGCCACCGGACCGGCACAACTGCGGCAGCGTGCCGATCGTGCGCTGGATGTCGGCGTCGCTGATGTTGCCGAACACCCCGCACAGCAGCACGATGTCCGCCGGCACCATGCCGACGTACGCGGCCGACAGCGAGGCGTCGCCCTGCACGACCTCGACCCCGGCCAGCCCGGGCGCTCCGCCGTGCTGCGCGCCCGTGCCGCGTTGCGCGGGTCCAGTTCCACCAGCCGTGCCGCGACGTCGTCGCGCCGCGGTGGCCGGGCAGCACGCCGAGCAGGTCCCGGCCCTGACCGGCACACGCGCTGATCACCCGGATCTGGCCGCGGGCTGGTCGTCCAGTGCCTCGCCGATCCGCCGCCGCACCGCGGCCAGCCGCCGGGACAGCCAGGAGTCCGGATCGTCGTACGCGTCGTGCCATTCGGCCCAGTCCACTTCGGTCACGGCATCACCCTATGGCGCGGTGCCGTGATCACGCGCCGTCCGGGTAGCCACCCCGGTGCAGCACCATCGGGAAGTGCGGCAGCACGTCGGGCGGCTGATGGCGGCGCGCCAGCCGTCCGGATACGGCTCCATGCCCGCCATCAGCGCGGATTCGCCGCCCAGCGCGCCCAGCGCGGCCAGCAGCCCGGACACGTCGAACCGCGCCTGCCAGGCTTTCTCAACGGTTGCCAGGTGGCGGTGGTACGCGTCCAGCAGTGACCGGCCCTCGGCGGTCAGCCGCGCGATCCGCACCCTGCCGCACCGAGTCGATCTCCACCGCGGACACCTTCTCCAGCACGCCCAACGCCATCGCGACCGCTTCCTTGGACACGCCGGAGCGCCGAGGCAGGTCGCGCACGCGCACGCCCTGCTCGTCGATCAGCCGCAGCACGTCCGCGCCGATGGCCAGCGACCGTGTGCCGCGCACGCCCTCGAACTGGACGGTGAACCCGAGCAGGACCCGGGACAACAGCTCCCACAGTGGCGCGTCGGTGAGATCGCCGGCCGGTTCGCCGCGCAGGGTGACCGTGGTGCGCATGCCGTGGCCGAGCACCGGCAGGCAGTCGGGCAGCCCGGCATCCAGTTGTCCGGCCACGGATGCCGGCGCGTCCCGCAGGCGGGACACCTGATCACCACCGAACCGTTCCCGCCAGCGGTCTTCCACCACACGGCCCAGCGGCGCCCACACTTCGGCGGCCCGCCTGCCGGCCTCCGTGGCCCGCAGCACCGTCGACGCCGACGGCCTGCGGTCGGCGGGGTGGACCTCGACGTAGCCCCAGCGGCGCATGCCGTCGACGTTCGTGCCTGTCCTGGCGCGGGCCGCGAGTTCGCCGACGGTCAGGTCCCCGTCGGCGACGTACCGCACGCAGTTCGCCCACATCGCGAGCGAGACGAGCCACGGCCCCGCGCCAGACCGATCATCGTCGTCCGGTGCGGGGCCGTGTGCTCGAACTCGTTGTCGAACTCGACCGTGAACGCCACCAGCGCCCAGGACAGCAGCGTCGGCAGCGGTGGCACGGTCACCGGCTGGCGACCGCCTGCTCGGCCGCTGCCAGCCACTCACGCCACTGCGTGGCCTGGGCCTCGGCCTGCTCGGCCCGCCGCCGGTCACCTGCCGCGCGGGCCTTGGCCGCCTGCGCCTCGAACTGCTCGACCCGCTCGCGGAACTGCGCCGCCCGTGCCTCGGCCTCGGGGTCGGTCTCGCCGCCACTGGGCATCGGCCGCCGACCGGACGCGCTCCTCGATGGCCCGCAGCTTGCCCTCCAGTTCGCGGACCCGCTCGCGCGGCACCTTGCCGACCTGGTCCCACTGGTCCTGGATGCGGTGCAGCGCGGCCCGCGCGGCCTCCAGCCCGAGCGCCTTGACGGGTCGATGGCCGTCCGCCTCGGCGAGCAGTTCCTCCTTGCGCTTCGCGTTCGTGCACGAACTCGGCGTCCCGCTCGTCGAACACGGCGGAGCGGCGGGCGAAGAAGGCGTCCTGCGCGGCACCGGAACCGCTGCCACAGCGCGTCATCGGCGTCCTTGGGCGCCCTGCCGGCCGCCTTCCACTCCACCATCAACTGCTTGTAGCGGGTCGCCGTGGCACCCCAGTCGAGCGACTCGACCAGGCCCTCGGCCTCCTCGACCAGCTCCTGCTTGCGATTGCGTGCCGCGGCCCTGGTGCGGTCCAGGTCGGCGAAGTGCGAGCCGCGCCGGCGGTTGAACGTGTCCCGCGCCTTGGCGAACCGCTTCCACAGCTGTTCGTCGGTCTTGCGGTCGACGCCCTTGATCGACTTCCACTCGTCCAGGATCTCGCGCAGCCGGTCGCCGGCCGACTTCCACTGCGTCGCCTCGGCGGCGATCTGCTCGGCCTCGTCCACCAGCGCCTGCTTGCGCGCCACGGCCTCGGCCCGCGCCGCCTCCCTGGCCAGCTTGCCGGCGGCGACGGCCTGTTCGGCCCGCGCGATCAGGTAGTCGACCCTGGCGGACAAGTGCCGGCGAGGTCACCGACGACGGCGGCGTCGGCGAGCGACTCCCGCAGGTGCTTGGCCGATGTCAGCGCCTGTTTCGGATCGCCGTTGCCGGACTCCAGTCGGGAGTGGAGCAGTTCGCACTCGGTGCGCAGGTCGTCGAACCGCCGTGCGAAATGGACGAGGCCCTCGGACGGTTCGCCCGCCTGCCACGAACCCACCGCACGTTCGCCGTCGGCTGTGCGCACGTAAACGGTGCCGTCCGTGTCCACCCGACCCCACCGTTCCGGATGCTGCTCCGCGGACGGAGGTGCCGGCGCCGCCACGGGTTCGGCCGCCGGTTGCTGCCCGGCTGTCGGCTCCGCTCGACCTGCTCCTGGACGGTGCGGTTCCTGCTGCTGCTCCTGGTCCAGCTCGTTCGAGCCTGGGTCACTCGCCGTCGTGTCGGCCGTGTCCTGGTCCGCCATCACGGCTCCTCCTCTGCCCACCTCAGATGTCCGGGCCACAGTGTTGTCACCCGGACGCCCCGCCAACCCACGGGGCCCGCGATCAGGTGCCGCTACGGATTGCGGCGTTCTACCACGCGCGCATTGAAACAGGTCAGCGGCTGATTGGGTACTCCAATGGCGAGGTAGCCTGCGATACCGTGATCATTCGGGCGGTGATCGTGCCGCATCCACCACTTCTGGTGCCGGAACTGGTGGGTGGCGCCCGGACACGCACCGAACCCGTCCGTGCCGCCTGCGTGACGGCGGCCCGGCAATTGGCGGACGTAGCGGACAATTGGGTAGCGGTCGCCGCCGATCCGTCCGGTCCCGAAGACACTCGAACCGGACGCGCGGGGAACTTTCGCGGGATACGGCGTCGATGTGCCAGTTTCTCTCGACGCGCGGCCGAACGGGCCGACCGGCCGACCCCATGCTGCCGCTGCCGGCGCTGGTCGCCGGGCTGGCTGCGCGAGCAGGCCGGTGCCGCACCGGGTCCGCATGCGGCTGGTCGCGCCCGGACCTGCCGCCGAGGACTGCCGCCGGGATCGGCGCCGACGCTCGCCGCCGAACTCGCCGGGCCGGCATCCGGTCGGGCTGCTCGTGCTCGGCGACGGCTCCAACCGGCACGGCGATCGCGCCCCGGCCGCCCGCGACGACCGCGCGGGCCCGTTCGACGACCAGGTCGGCGCCGCGCTGGCCGCCGCCGACCCGGCCGCCCTGCTGGCCCTGGACGCGGCGCTGGCCGCCGAACTGGACGCGGTCGGCCGGGCGGCCTGGCAGGTGCTGGCCGGGCGCCGTGCTGGCCGCCGGCGGCCGGTGGACGGCTGAGGAGCTGTACGCCGACCACCCGTTCGGCGTCGCGTACCACGTTGCCGTTTGGGGTCCTGGACCGTCGGGAACCCTGACCGACGTGAGACCCATCGCCGTGGTCGGCCCGACCGCGACCGGCAAGTCCGAGCTGGGCGTGTGGCTGGCCCGTGAACTGGGCGGCGAGGTCGTCAACGCCGACGCGATGCAGCTGTACCGGGGGATGGACGTCGGTACGGCGAAGCTGACGCCGGCCGAGCGGCAGGGCGTGCCGCACCACCTGCTGGACGTTCTGGACGTCACGGAGACCGCGTCGGTGGCCGCCTACCAGCGCGATGCGCGGGCCTGCGTCGAGGAGTTGCTGGCCGCCGGGCGGGTGCCGGTGATCGTCGGCGGTTCCGGCCTGTACGTCAGCGCGCTGCTGGACGACCTGGAGTTTCCCGGTACCGAGCCCGCGATCCGGGCCCGCCTGGAGGCCGAACTGGCGCACGTCGGCGCCGCCGCGCTGCACGAGCGGCTCACCGGGCTCGACCCGGTCGCCGCCGACGCCATCCTGCCCGGCAACGGCCGCCGGATCGTGCGGGCGCTGGAGGTCATCGAACTGACCGGCAGACCGTTCTCGGCGTCCATGCCCACACCCGGCCCGGCCCGCTACGGCACCGTGCAACTCGGCCTGGACCGGGACCTCGCCGAACTCGACGAGCGGGTCGAACCGCGGGTGGACCGCATGTTCGCGGCCGGCCTGGTGGCCGAGGTCGAGTCGCTGCTGCCGCTCGGCCTGCGGGAGGGCCGCACGGCGGCCAGGGCGCTGGGCTACCAGCAGGTGCTCGCCGCGCTGGACGGTGACGGCGACCTGGCCGCCGCGAAGACCGAGACCGCCCGGGCGACGCGCCGGTTCGTGCGGCGGCAGCGCTCCTGGTTCCGGCGGGACGACCGCATCCACTGGCTGGACGCCGCCCGCCCCGACCTGCGCGCCGCGGTGGCCGCACTCGTCTCGTAGGCTGGCGGTGTGGGTGTGCCATTCCTCAAGGGACACGGCACGGAGAACGACTTCGTGCTGCTGCCCGACCCGGACGGCAGTCCTCGACCTGACGGTCGAGCGCGTGCGGGCGCTGTGCGACCGGCACCGCGGCCTCGGCGCCGACGGCGTGCTCCGCGTCGTGCCCGCTCCGTCCACATCGGACGCCGCCAGTGGTTCATGGACTACCGCAACGCCGACGGTTCGATCGCGGAGATGTGCGGCAACGGCGTGCGCGTGTTCGCCCGGTACCTCGTGGATGCCGGGCTCGCCGCGGCCGGGGGAGTTCGCCGTGGGCACGCGCGCCGGCGACCGGGTCGTCACCGTCGACCCCGGCACGGTGACCGTCCGGATGGGCAGCGCCAAGGTCACCGGCCGGTCGGCGGCCACGCTGGCCGGCCGGACGTTCCCCGGTGTCGTGGTCGACGTCGGCAACCCGCACCTGGTGTGCCACACCGAGACCGAGGTCGCCACGTTCGACCTGTCGACGGCGCCCGGCCACGACGCGGCCGTGTTCCCGCACGGCGTCAACGTCGAGTTCGTCAACGACGTCGCCCCCGGCACGCTGCGGATGCGCGTGCACGAGCGGGGCGTCGGCGAGACCCGCTCGTGCGGCACGGGCACCGTGGCCGTCGTGGCGGCGGCACTGCACCTGGCCGGCGAGCCGGCGGGGGAGCGGACCGTGCTGGTGCCCGGCGGGCAGGTCGTGGTGACCGTCGACGAGCACGACAGCACCCTCACCGGCCCGGCGGTCCTGGTGGCCGGTGGTGAACTGAGCGCCGAATGGTGGGCCGACGCCGCCAAGTGACTACGCGGTGACCTCGACATCCGTCGGCAGGTCCCGCAGCGTCCGCAGCGGCGACGCCAGCACCGAGATCGGCGCCACGAGCGTGACGAGAACGCCCACCCACAGCGCCGCGTGGATGCCGATCGCCTGCCCCAGCACGCCGCCGACCAGCCCGCCGATCGGAATCGTGCCCCACACCAGGAACCTGATGCTCGCGTTCATCCGGCCCTGCAGCCGGGCCGGGCAGATCGCCTGCCGGAACGAGACCTGGGCGATGTTGTAGACCACGGCGCCGTACATGAAGATCAGCTCGCCGAGCGCGAACAACGTGAGCAGCCAGCCGTGCCCGGCCAGCGGGAGCAGCACGAAGAACGGCGACGTGACCAGGACGCTCAGCCAGATCGTGCGAGCCTGCCCGAACCGCCGCGCCACCCGCCCGGCGGTCAGCGCGCCGGCCACACCGCCCACGCCTCCGGCGGTCAGCACGGTGCCCGCGACACCGGCCGACGCGCCCAACTCCCGGGTCAGCACCAGCACGGAGACCGCGCCGGTGATGCCGGTGCCGAAGTTGGAGATGCCGGTGCAGCCGACGATGCCGACCAGCGAGCGGTTGCCGAACACGAACCGGAGGCCCTCGGCGATCTCCCGGCGCAGGTTGCGGTCCGGGACCCGTTCGATCGCCGGTTCGACGGTCCGGATGCGGGACAGCGTGAGCACCGACCACACGTAGCTCAGCGCGTCGAGGCCCATCGCGTTCGCGGCGCCGAACGCCTGGGTCAGCCAGCCCGCCAGGGCCGGCCCGGACACCATCGCAACCGACTGGCTGGCCTGTAGCTTCGAGTTGCCCTCGATCAGCTGGGCCTTCTCCACCAGTGCCGGCAGGTACGACTGGTAGGCCACGTCGAAGAACACCGTCAGCACGCCGACCGCGAGGCCGACCAGGATCAGTTGGAGCAGCGTGAGCACGCCGAACCACCAGGCGACCGGGACGCTGGCCAGCAGCACGGCGCGGCCGACGTCGGCGCCGATCATCAGCGGCCGCCGCCGCATCCGATCCACCCAGGCGCCGGCCGGCAGCCCGATCAGCAGGAACGCCGCGGTGTCGGCGGCGGTGAGCAGGCCCATCTGGAAGGGTGTGGCCGCCAGGACCAGTGCGGCCAGCAGCGGAGCCGCGGTCTGGGTGATCATGGAACCGAACTGGCTGACGGTGTCGCCGACCCATAACAGCCGGAAGTCGCGGTGCCGCCACAGTGAGCTGTCTGCCATGCGGATACCGTGGCCAACTGATTGGAATCTGTCAATCGCTTTAGCATTAGGATGATCAAATGACCGACGACGAGACATCGGCCGGCAGCACGACGCGCCGGCCCGCCAGCCGCGCCGAGGCGGCGGCCCTCGGCTCGGCGGTCCGGCTGCGCATCATCCGGTTGACGGCCAGGAAGGCCCTGACCAACAAGGAGATCGCCCAGCGTCTCGGCAAGGACCCGGCCACCACGCTCTACCACGTGCGCAAGCTCGTCGCGACGGGATTCCTCGTGGCGCAACCCGAACGCAGCGGTGCCCGCGGCTCCAAGGAGATCCCCTACCTGGGCACCGGGCTGTCCTGGCGGCTGTCCGGTGCCGGCGACGAGGTCGACATCGGCCAGGCCATGCTCGCCGCCTACCTGGACGAGATCACCGACCTCGGTGCCGGTGACCTCAAGCAGGGCAGGCTGGTCGTGCAGCTGGACGACGACGGCCTCCACGAGTTCCAGCGCCGGTTGCAGGGCCTGCTCGACGAGTTCGCCGCGCGGCCGTCGGTGCCGGGCGGCCGGGAGGTCGGTATCTACGTCGCCTGGTACCCGAGCAGGTGACGATGTCGCCCGATCGGGCTAGTACGTGCCCCGTGAGCAGGAAGCGTCACCGGCCGGTTGCCGGAAATTGACTCGGTGCAGTCGGTGGAGCGTGCCACCATGGAAGCAGCATGACTGACTACCCATTCGTATCCCGAGCCAGCGTCGACCCGACCGAGACCAGCGTCCCGTTCGGCCAGGCCGACCCCGACGATCCGCAGGTCACCGAACTGGAGCTGGTATCAACCGGCGACCTGGAACTGTCCGACCGCGCCGCTCTGCGCCGCGTGGCCGGGCTGTCCACCGAACTCGCCGACGTCACCGAGGTCGAGTACCGCCGCCTGCGCCTGGAGCGCGTGGTCCTGGTCGGAGTGTGGGCACAGGGAACGGTCGAGGAGGCCGAGGCGTCCCTGGTCGAACTGGCGCGGCTCGCCGAGACCGCCGGCTCCCAGGTGCTGGAGGGCCTCGTCCAGCGGCGCAGCCGCCCGGACGCCGCCACCTACATCGGTTCCGGCAAGGTGCGTGAACTCGCCGACGTCGTCGTGTCGGCCGGTGCGGACACCGTGATCTGCGACGGGGAGCTGTCGCCCGGTCAGCTGCGCCAGTTGGAGGGCAAGCTGCGGGTCAAGGTGATCGACCGGACCGCCCTGATCCTGGACATCTTCGCCCAGCACGCCAGCTCCAAGGAGGGCAAGGCGCAGGTCGAACTGGCCCAGTTGCAGTACCTGCTGCCGCGCCTGCGCGGCTGGGGTGACGCGCTGTCCAGGCAGGCCGGTGGCCGGGCCGGCGGCGGCAACGGCGGCGTGGGCCTGCGTGGTCCCGGTGAGACGAAGCTGGAGAGCGACCGGCGCGGCATCACCCGCCGGATGGCCAAGCTGCGCCGGCAGATCGCCGGCATGGACCAGGTCAGGGCCACCAAGCGGGGCCGTCGCGTGGCCAACGAGGTGCCCAGCGTGGCCATCGCCGGCTACACCAACGCCGGCAAGTCCAGCCTGCTCAACGCCATCACCGGCGCGGGCGTGCTGGTCGAGGACGCGCTGTTCGCCACCCTCGACCCGACGACCCGCCGCAGCGAGACCCCGGACGGCCTGACGTACACGCTGACCGACACCGTCGGCTTCGTCCGGCACCTGCCGCACCAGCTGGTCGAGGCGTTCCGGTCCACGCTGGAGGAGGTCGCGCGAGGCCGATCTCGTGCTGCACGTGGTCGACGCGTCCGACGCGATGCCAGAAGGGCAGGTCGCCGCGGTCCGCGAGGTGCTGGCCGAAGTGGTCGAGGAGCGCGGCGAGGCCATGCCGCCGGAGCTGCTGGTGGTCAACAAGACCGACGCCGCGGACCACTTCACACTGGCCCGGCTGCGCAACCTGCTGCCCGGCGCGGTGTTCGTGTCCGCACGCAACGGCGTCGGCATCACCGAACTGCGGGACAGGATCGCGGCGCTGCTGCCGCACCCGTCGGTCGCCGTCGACGTGCTGCTGCCGTACTCCAGGGCCGACCTGGTGGCCAGGCTGCACGCCGAGGGTGAGATCGCCACGAAGGACCTCACCGAGCACGGCACGCGGGTGCGGGCCAGGGTTTTCCCGGACCTGGCGGCCGTGCTGGACGAGTTCGCCACGACGCCGACCGCGTGACGACCAACGGCATATGTCCGGCTCACCCGGCCTGCGCTAGGGTGAAACATAGGAACCGCTGGTCAGGAGGTCGACCATGCTGAACGAGCTGAGCCCGTGGCACCTGATCATCGTGCTGCTGCTGTTCGCGCTGCTGTTCGGCGGCAAGCGCCTGCCCGACGCCGCGCGGGGTCTGGGCAGGTCACTGCGCATCTTCAAGGCGGAGATGCGCACCGCCAAGGACGAGTTCACGGCCGAAGCGGCCCCGGCCCCGGTGGCCGACCCGCCGCCGGCCGCCGCACCGCCGCAGGACGCCGTGCCGCCCGCATCGGCGTTCCCGACGCCGGAACCGGTGAAACCGGCCGCGGAAGTCTGACGCACGAGGGCCCTTGGTCAGCACCAAGGGCCCTCGCGCCGCCCGGCCTTTCTTCGCCCGGCCTTTCTAGAGCCTGCGCAGGACCGCGACCACGCGGCCCAGGACGCTCGCGTCGTCGCCCAGGATCGGTTCGTACGCGGGGTTGTGCGGCATCAGCCAGATGTGGTCGTCGCGCCGTTTGAACGTCTTCACGGTGGCCTCGCCGTCGATCATGGCGGCCACGATGTCGCCGTTCTCCGCCGTCGGCTGCTGCCGGATCACCACCCAGTCGCCGTTGGTGATAGCGGCGTCGACCATCGAGTCGCCGACCACCTTCAACAGGAACAGCGAGCCCTCGCCGACGATCTCCTTCGGCAGCGGGAACACGTCCTCGATGGCCTGCTCGGCCAGGATCGGGCCACCGGCGGCGATGCGGCCGACCACCGGCACGTACGCCGGACGTGGCCGGTTGCCGGGGACCTCGTCGGAGTCCTCGTCCGGCGGCAGCACGCCGACGGCCCTCGGCCGGTTCGGGTCGCGCCGCAGGTAACCCTTGCGCTCCAGGGCGCGCAGCTGGTGCGCGACGGACGACGTGGACGTCAGGCCGACCGCCTCGCCGATCTCCCGGACGCTGGGCGGGTAGCCGAACCTGTCCACCCAGTCCCGGATCACCTCAAGCACTCTGCGCTGCCGCTCGGTGAGTCCTGGACCCTCGGCCGCCTCGGCCGGGTCCGGGAAGGCGCGGATGTCCGCGCCGGCACCGGTCCGGGCAGCGCCGTCGCCGCTACCACCACCCGCCTGCTCCGTGGTGGGACTACCGGTGCTCCTGCGTACCACGTGTCGCCTCCCTTAACCCGCCGGCCCACTCGCCGACCGCCCGCGATCTTCGTTGCCGACGCTAGTCCGAACAGTCCCGCAGATCAAACACCTGTTCGAAGGACACGCCGTCCGGTACTCGATTTTGTCGGGGGTCGGTGGTAGACATTCGCACAGCAGTTCGAACGAACGCCTGTTCGAATGATCATGGCTCTCGATTCAGCTGCTGACCAGGGCGAACGCTACGAGAGGGGTGTCCCATGACGGTGGTCGAGAACGGCCTGTCCTCCCGGGTGGTGACCCGCGCCCGGCAGGGCAGCCGGCCCGACGTGGTACGTCCGGTCCGCCGGCGTGTCGTGCGGTCCGACGGCCGGCGCCCTGCCCACCTGGTCGCCTCGCCGCACCTGGTGCACACCCAGTCGTGCGAACCGCGCCCGGTGGTCCGGTCGGTCGGCTGGCTGGTGCTGGCCGGCGTGCTGGCGTTCGTCGTCGTGCTGGGCATCGGCTGGCTGCTGACCAGCGGCCCGGCCACCGCCCCGGCACCGACGCGGACGGTGCTGGTCCAGGTGCGCCAGGGCGACACGCTGTGGAACGTCGCGCAGCGGATGGCACCCTCCGCGCAGCCGGTCACCGAGGTCGCCGCGATCCGCCAGCTCAACGGTCTGGACGTCGACTCGGTGCTGTACCCGGGCGAGTTACTGCGGGTCCCCAGCGACCTCTCGGGCGTCGCCGCGGCCAAGGCAGGCGCACTCCAGCGCTGATCCGCTTCACTCTGTGCCACTGAGCCGGGCCGCCACGGCGGGGTCCGGCTCGACGTGTTTCCGGCTCGTCAACCCCGGCCTGTCGCGCCACCCGAGTGGCGGATTGCGTGCTACACCAGCCGTGTTCCCTCGAACCGGCGTTCCCGCTCGTGTCGACTTGCGAAATGAGCCGTCCCGGCCTACCGTCTACCCCTACATCTAGTAGTTACATCGGTGTGATTGCTCCACAGGTTGTGGATGACCACCGATTCGCGGTTGTAGTGTAGAGGGGGTGAGTTCGGGATGCGCTGTCCGTTTTGTCGTAGTTCCGACTCGCGGGTGGTGGACTCCAGGGAGGTCGACGAAGGCCAGGCCATTCGTCGGCGCCGGTCGTGTTCGGCGTGCAACCGGCGGTTCACCACCGTGGAGGAGGCCGTGCTGGCGGTGGTCAAGCGGTCCGGCGTGACCGAGCCGTTCAGCAGGGACAAGGTCGTCCGGGGGGTCAGCAGGGCGTGTCAGGGCCGCCCGGTGGACGAGGACGACCTGGCCCAGCTCGCGCAGCGCGTCGAGGAGTCGATCCGCGCCACCGGCTGCGCGGAGATCCCCAGCCACGAGGTCGGCCTGGCCATCCTCGGCCCGCTGCGGGACCTGGACGAGGTGGCCTACCTGCGGTTCGCCAGCGTGTACCGGTCGTTCTCCTCCATAGAGGACTTCGAGAAGGAAATCGCCGACCTGCGTGCCGCCATCGGGGAGAAGGCCGGACCGGAAGCGTGAACAGGAGTGCGCGTACGCGCCGACGAGCAAGGAACAAGGGAGAGGGACTGCTCATGACGGAGACCGTCGGGACACCGGCCGACACAGGGCCGGCCAAGTCTGGGGGGCTGCGGTTGTCGCGGGTGTACACGACCGAGGGCGTGCACCCGTACGACGAGGTGAGCTGGGAACACCGCGACGTCGTGATGACCAACTGGCGGGACGGCACCGTCAACTTCGAGCAGCGGGGCGTCGAGTTCCCGGACTTCTGGTCCGTCAACGCGGTCAACATCGTGACCAGCAAGTACTTCCGCGGCGCCGCGGGGACGCCGCAGCGGGAGTCCAGCCTGCGCCAGCTGATCGACAGGGTCGTCAAGACGTACGCGGGCAGCGGGCGGGACAACGGCTACTTCGCCACGCCCGAGGACGCCACGATCTTCGAACACGAACTGACCTGGATGCTGCTGCACCAGGTGTTCAGCTTCAACTCACCGGTGTGGTTCAACGTCGGGACGGCCTCACCGCAGCAGGTGTCGGCGTGCTTCATCCTGGCCGTCGACGACACCATGGAGTCGATTCTCAACTGGTACAAGGAAGAGGGTCTGATCTTCAAGGGCGGTTCGGGTTCCGGTGTGAACCTGTCCCGCATCCGGTCGTCCAAGGAACTGCTGTCCTCGGGTGGCACGGCTTCCGGCCCGGTGTCGTTCATGCGCGGCGCCGACGCCTCCGCCGGCACCATCAAGTCCGGTGGCGCGACCCGGCGCGCCGCGAAGATGGTCATCCTCGACGTCGATCACCCCGACATCGAGGAGTTCATCGAGACGAAGGCGCGGGAAGAGGAGAAGATCCGCGTCCTGCGCGACGCCGGGTTCGACATGGACCTTGGCGGCAAGGACATGACGTCCGTGCAGTACCAGAACGCGAACAACTCGGTCCGCGTGTCCGACGAGTTCATGCACGCCGTCGAGTCGCGCGGCCAGTTCGGCCTGCGGGCCCGGGGCACCGGCGAGGTGCTGTCCCGGGTGGACGCGAAGGAACTGTTCGGCAAGATGGCCAAGGCCGCGTGGGAGTGCGCCGACCCGGGCCTGCAGTACGACGACACCATCAACGACTGGCACACGTGCCCGGAGTCGGGCCGGATCACGGCGTCCAACCCGTGCAGCGAGTACCTGCACCTGGACAACTCCAGCTGCAACCTGGCGTCGCTGAACCTGTTGAAGTTCCTGGGCGACGACGGCAAGTTCGACGGCGAGCGGTTCGTGAAGACCGTCGAGTACGTCATCACGGCGATGGACATCTCGATCTGCTTCGCGGACTTCCCGACCGAGGCGATCGGTGACACCACACGGAAGTTCCGCCAGCTGGGCATCGGCTACGCCAACCTCGGCGCGCTGCTGATGGCCACCGGCCATGCGTACGACTCCGACGGCGGCCGCGCGCTGGCCGCGTCGATCACGTCGCTGATGAACGGCGCCGCCTACCGTCGGTCGGCGGAACTGGCCGGCATCGTCGGCGCGTACGAGGGTTACGCCCGCAACGCGGACGCCCACCAGCGCGTCATGCGCAAGCACGCCGCGGCCAACGACCTCGTGCGCACGTACGACGCGAACGACGCGGCGCGTGCACAAGCTGGCGACGGCGGAGTGGCAGCACGCGCTGGCCATCGGCGCGGCCAACGGCTGGCGCAACGCGCAGGCGTCGGTGCTCGCGCCGACCGGCACGATCGGCTTCATGATGGACTGCGACACGACCGGCATCGAGCCGGACCTGGCGCTGGTCAAGTTCAAGAAGCTGGTCGGCGGTGGCTCGATGCAGATCGTCAACCAGACGGTGCCGCGCGCGCTGGTCACGCTGGGCTACCAGCAGGAGCAGATCGAGGCGATCGTCGAGTACGTGGCCGAGCACGGCCACGTCGTCGACGCCCCCGGCCTGAAGCTGGAGCACTACGAGGTGTTCGACTGCGCGATGGGCGAGCGCTCGATCGCGCCGATGGGCCACGTCCGGATGATGGCCGCGGTGCAGCCGTTCGTGTCCGGCTCGATCTCCAAGACGGTCAACATGCCGGAGTCGGCGACGGTCGAGGACATCGAGGAGATCTACTTCGAGGGCTGGAAGCTCGGCCTGAAGGCACTGGCGATCTACCGCGACAACTGCAAGGTCGGCCAGCCGCTGTCCAACGCGAGGTCGCACACTGTCCACAAAGGACGCACCGGCGGTCGAGTACCGCCCGGTGCGCAAGCGCCTGCCGAAGAAGCGCCCCAGCCAGACGGTCTCGTTCACGGTCGGCGGCGCCGAGGGCTACCTGCACGCCGGTTCGTACCCGGACGACGGCCTCGGCGAGATCTTCGTCAAACTGGGCAAGCAGGGCTCCACGCTGGCGGGCGTGATGGACGCGTTCTCGATGTCCATCTCGGTCGGCCTGCAGTACGGCATCCCGCTGGAGTTCTACGTCTCGAAGTTCATGAACCTGCGCTTCGAGCCGGCCGGCATGACCGACGACCCGGACGTCCGCATCGCCACCAGCGTGCTGGACTACCTGTTCCGCAGGCTGGCCCTGGACCACCTGCCCTACGACAAGCGCGCCCAGCTCGGCGTGTTCACGGCGGACGAACGCTCGGCCCAGGTCGCCGACTCCTACGACACGCCCGCGGTGGAAAGTGTCGACGTGGACCTGGAGGGCCTGCGCATCGGCGTCGAGTCGGCCACCGCTCCGCAGCAGGCGCCCCAGGAAAACAGGCCGGCGGCCCCGTTCGGTCACCAGGTCGGCAGTTCGACGGAACTGATCGAACTCCAGCTGGGCAAGGCGGCGGACGCCCCACTGTGCCTGACCTGTGGCACGAAGATGCGCCCAGCGGGCTCCTGCTACGTCTGCGAAGGCTGTGGCTCGACATCCGGCTGCAGCTGACTTCGGGCGGGTAACGAGTGTGAAATAGCTGGTCAGAGCTAGCGTGAAGATCGTCACTTCGGCTCGGCTACGTCGGCCCCTTGTTGCGTTCAGTGCAACATCTCCGACCTAAGTACGTCACGTACTTGACGTACTTAGGTCGGAGGGGCATCCTGGTCAGGATCCCGGGAGGCTGGCATGTCTGCTGTTCACTACGACAGCTACACCGATGCACGTGCACATCTCAAGGACTTGCTGGATGCTGCGGAGAAGGGACAAGTCGCCACAGTTCGGCGTGACTCCGCAACGACTGCTGTTGTGGATGTCAAGCGGCTGCGCCACTTCCTCGCGTCGATCGTTCCGTCACGCGCCGAGGTCGTTCCGGAGGCTGGTGGCTGGTCAGTGTTCATACCGGGACTGCCGGTGGCCGCGGAGGGCGCGTCATTCGACGAGGCGATCGACGAGATGATCGACGCTCTGCGGGAGTACGCGCAGGATTGGCAGGAGCGCCTGCTGGACGCTCCGAACCACCGTGACAACTGGGGATTGGTGCAACTGATCAGCTTCAGCAGCGACGGACAACTCCGCGACTGGCTTGTCGGTGCCGCGCGGTGACTGCCTGGCCGCAGCCAACCCGCAAGGATCACGAGACGTTTTGCCAGACCGAGGAATGGTGCCGAGTGCGCGACGCTCGTGGGCGAACCGGAACGCATCACATCACTTACGAACTCGATCTTGCTGACGGCACAGTGCTGCGCACCCGCATCTCGCACCCGGTGGACCGCAGCGACTACGGGCCGGGCATGTGGAAGCACATTCTTCGCGACCAGCTTGAAGTCGACGAACCGACGTTCTGGTCATGTGTGCGAGACGGCGTCAAACCGGTTCGCGGGACGCCGCAGCCGTCAGCGGAGGCTCTGCCTACCGACCTCGTGTACCTGCTGATCTCACGTGTTGGCCTCGACGAGGCCGAGGTGGCCGGGATGAGCAAGGATGAGGCGATCGCCAGGCTTCAGCGTTACTGGACCGAGGGCATCTGATGAGGCAACACCTGGATGAATAGCGCACGGTGCGAATAAGTACCCTGCGCCGGTCAAACGAGCATCGCTCGAACGTGAACTAGCTGGTCAGATGGGGTGTCGGCGATCTCGCCGACACCCCATCGCCGGCCATGGGCAGCAACACGGTGGCGTTCGACCACATCCGCGCTCCCCCGGCATCAATCGCCCTGGCAGCGCGGGTGCCGCTGCTGCCCGGCGCCGTTGAGGTGGTGTTCGTGGACCTGGACTCCACCCACCGGCAGGTCTAGGGCTACGCCAAGCAGGGCGCGGCAGCGGGCCGGTTGAAAGGCAAGAAGACCCTGCACCCGTTGATCGCCACCGTCTCGTACCCCGATCGCCCGGCCGGTGATGCTCGCGATCCGCCTGCGGAAAGGGAATCAGCGGACGTGCGCGGAGCGGCCCGGTAGCTGGCCGTAGCCCTGACCACGGTCCGCGTCATCACCCCCACCGCACAGATTGTCGTGCGCGCCGACTCCACGTTCTACACCGCCGACGTGGCCGCGACCGCCGCCCGCCACGGCGCGGCGGTGTCGCTGACCACCGGCTCCGACCCGAGCGTGAACGCCGCCATCACCACGATCCCGGACACCGCGTGGCGGCCGATCCACTGTCCGCAGTGCTGTCGTGGACACCGACACCGGTGAATGGGTCTCCGACGCCGAGGTCGCCGAAACCGGCTACACCGCGTTCACCTCCCGCTCGAGTTCGAGATGCCGCAGGCCGAGTCTTTCCGCCGTGGCCACGCCATCGTCGAGCAGGTCATCGCCGATGCCGCCGCGAGTGCGTTGGCGCACCTGCCTTCCGGGTCCTTCCCGGCCGATGCCGCATGGGCGGTGCTGTGGGCCATCGCGCACAACCTCATCCGCGCCGCGGGCGCCCTCGCCGGCACGTTCCGTGCCCGGGCCGCCACTGCGACCATCCGCGCCCACCTGATCAACGTTCCGGCTCGGCTGTCTCGGTCTGCTCGTCGGCTGACCCTGCGTCTACCCCAGCACTGGCCATGGGAACCGGCGTGGCACGCCCTGTATGCCGCGATCCACCGGGCGCCATTACCACGGACGGTCTGACCTGACCGCCGCCCGGTACCGGGCCTTGACCGGAGATCCACGGTGGAAAGGCCGGGCACCGGCGCCTTGGTCACGTCCACGTGCCGAACGGCACGACATAAAGATCCACAATCAACCGAGAACGATCACAGAATCCCGGTCGGCGGATCCAGGCTCAGCTCGTCGAGGTCTACGGCGATCAGTTCGCGGGCGACCTCGGCGACGGTGCGATCAGTATCGATCACACGATGTGCGGCCTCGACCTTGTACTCTGCCGTGCAGGACCGGCGCTTGCGAGGTGGCATGCTGGACATCCGTCCAGCGGGACCGCGGTCCTGCTAGCTCAGTGTCCACTCCCCGCGGAACCTCACCGAAGAACCCGAGTAGCTTTCCTGGTTGTCAGCCATGATCTGGTTTGCTCCGATGCCTTCGGATATAGTGCCCAACGGCGTCGGGAACGTTGGCTCGGCCGCCACCAGATCGGCGGAGACGTCGACCTGGGTGAGCGGGTGCGCATTCGGCTGGAACGGATCCACGAGACAGTCGCCGAGCACGGCGGTGGTCCCGCTGTGGCGCCGGGCCGCGCCACGGCGGCACCCGAGGTATGGCCTTCCCGTCATACTGTCTCACCAATGATCTCAAGATCAACGGCGGCAATTCCCTGAGGCGGTACGGAACGAGCTTGTCGTGCTTGGAGTGTCCCGGAAGGATCAGTCGCCTCCGGGTGTTCACTCGATTGGCTGACATTGCGTGTTCGGGCAAGTTCGGCGGATCCAGCGGGTTTATGTTGACTATGTGTCCGACGACGAGCGCGGAGCCAAATCTCCGTGTGCCGCGCCGGGCACGACCGCGAGACAACCCCATTTCCGTGAACTTGAATGTCCTAGCACGAACAACGCCCGCAATCCCTGATGTGAAATCCCGGTGGGTCGGTTGTTCAGTCCAGGGGAGTCAACGTCTTGAAGAACAGCCGTGCATCTCAGATACCGACCCCAAGACGTCGCCTGACCCGGTGGACCGCCGTTGTGGGGCTCGTCGCAGTCGTGAGCACCCTGCTGTTGGCGGGCCTGCTGTCGGCCCCGCCGTCGGCGTATGCCGCTGAGGCTCCCGTCGGGCTGGGCACCGCGGCCAGCTACTCGGTGCTGGGTGGGACAACGGTGACCAATACGGGCCCCACCACATTGAGCGGGGATCTCGGCGTGAGCCCCGGCACGGCGATCACCGGGTTTCCTCCCGGCGTCGTGGGTGGTGCGGTGCACGCCGGGGACGCGGCCGCCGCCCAGGCACAGTCGGATCTCGTGGTCGCCTACGACGACGCGGCCGGTCGGGCACCCACGGCGATGGTGGCCGGAGATCTGGTGGGAAGTACGTTGGCCTCCGGTGTCTACAAGTCCACCGGCCCGATTTCGCTGAGCGGGACACTGACCTTGGACGGCCAGGGTAACCCCGACGCGGTGTTCATCTTCCAGATCGCTTCCACCCTGATCACAGCATCAGCCAGCCATGTGGTCTTGATCAACGGGGCCCAGTCGTGCAATGTTTTCTGGCAGGTCGGCAGCTCGGCGACATTGGGCACCAACTCCAGCTTCGTCGGGACGATCATGGCCTTGACCTCGATCTCGGTGACCACGGGCACCGTGGTCAGTGGGCGCGCACTGGCCCGTAACGGTCAAGTGAGCCTTGACGACAACGTCTTCACCACACCGGACTGTGCCCCACCACCACCACGACGACTACACGACGACGGTTCCGACGACGACGACGGTTCCGACTCACGACGACGACGGTTCCGACTACCACGACGACGGTTCCGACCACGACGACGGTTCCGACCACCACGACGACGGTTCCGACCACCACGACGACGGTTCCGACCACCACGACGACGGTTCCGACTACCACGACGACGGTTCCGACTACCACGACGACGACCACAAGGACGACGGTTCCGACTACTACGACGACGGTTCCGACCACGAGGACGACGGTTCCGACTACCACGACACAGACCACAAGGACGACGGTTCCGACTACCACGACGAGGACCACGAGGACGACGGTTCCGACTACCACGACACAGACCACGAGGACGACGGTTCCGACCACGAAGACGACGGTTCCGACCACGACGACACCGACCACGACGACACCGACCACGACGACACCGGCCACGACGACTACGACCACCACTGGTACGGCATCCACCACGGGCACGACGAACTTGACCGGCGGTGGCGGGGGCGGGTCCGGTGGGGGCGGCGGGTCGAACGGTGGATCCGGCGGAGGATCGGGCCCACAGGGATCCCCGTCAGGGTCCAACAATCTTGCGTTCACCGGAGCCAGTCCGCTGCTGGGCCCGACGCTCGGGTTGGGTGCCCTCCTGCTGATCCTCGGCGGTTTGCTCTTGATCGTCACCCGCTCCCGGACGCGCAGGCATATGCGATAAGGGCGCACGTTCTAGATCAAACGGCATCAGCCATGAGTGGGTCCGCAGTAGGTTCCAGGAACGTGTAGGTTTCGGTGATCGGCGTTGCCGCAGAGTTGGTCCAGCCCAGATCGTGCGGGATTTCGCATCAGGACGGGCCAATTCTTCCCGGCAACGCCGACGCCGGTTCTCGGGGCAAGCGCCACCACTACGAGCGCTCCCACCAGGCACTCAGCTCACAGGTGAGTTAGCTACGTGGCGACCGGTACGAGACGCGCGTGGGCGGACCGGCACGCATCCTGTCACCTGTGAACTCGATCTTCCTGATGGTCGGATCCTGCGTACGCCGGATCTCTCATCCGGTGGATCGAAGTGACCATGGGCCGAACCGGTGGCGACACATCCTTCGCGATCAGCTTCAAGTCGATGATGCGGTCTTCTGGTCGTGCGCACAGGACGGGATCGAGCCCGACCGCGCAGCGCCGCCGCCAGAGGCTCTGCCCTGCCGAACTTGTCCACTTGTTGATCTCGTGGCTGGGGCTTCCCGAGCCGGAGGTGGCGAGGATGACCAAGGCTGATGCGGTTGCCAGGGTGCAGCGGTACTGGGCCGGAGGTAGTTGATCTCGAAGGGAACAGTGCACCCGGGAACAAGTGATGAGCGGACGCGCGATCAGCCGTCGTCGCGGCAGAGGCAGAAGGGGTGACCAGCCGGGTCGAAGAGCACCCGAACATTGTCCTGCGGCTGGTGAGTAGCGACCGACGCTCCGAGTGCGACCGCCTCGGCGACCGCCGAGTCGAGGTCTCCGACCTGAAAGTCGAAGTGCATCATCGGGCGCTGCTGCCCGTCGACGGGCGGCCACACGGGGGCCCGATAACCGGTCGCCTGCTGGAATACGACATAGATGGATCCCTCGGGAGCGGCGAGGATCGTCGTACCCGGCTCCTCGTGACCGATGGTCCACCCGAGCAGTTCGGAGTAGAACCTCGCCAACGCGCCCGGTTCAGACGCCTCGATGGCGGTTCCCCACCACATGCCCTTCGTTCGAGATCGCACCCGTACACCTTCCAGGGGAGTGTCATGGCCGGTCATGTGGCACCCTATGCTCGATTGCGGACGTTCTACTTCCGCAATCGTGGCCCGCTGACGATCGTCGCGCCGCACCGCGGCGCGCCTGCCGTTCGGCCCGACGCCTCCTGCAGACCGGTCGGCGCGGCGTTGTGGTGCCGCTGTGCCGGAGCCGCCGCCGTCGGCTGACTGTGGCCCGCGCTACACCCGGTACCGGCCGGTTCGGCACCACGATGGAGGCATGACGGAACCCATCGCCTTGCGCGACGCGCTCGCCGCCGCCGGTCTCGGTGACGATCCGGTCGACGCGCGGGTCATGGCCGCCGGCGACATCAGCACGGCGTGGCAGGTGAGCTGCGAGGACGGTTCCGTCGTGATCGTCAAGACATTCGGGCGCGCCGACGACGGCGTCGCGGACACCGCCGGCCGGGTTGTACGAGACGCGAGGCCGAAGGGCTCGACGCGCTGCGCACGCTCGGTGGCGTGCGCACCCCGGCCGTGCTCGCCGTCACGCCGATCGCGCTGGTCCTGGAACGACTCGACCCGCGCCGGACGACGAACCGGAGTTCTGGGCACGTGCGGGCGGTCGCTGGCGATCATGCACGGCGTACTCGGCCCGCGCTACGGCTGGGACCACGACGGCTGGCTGGGCCGATTACCGCAGGCACAACACGTGGCACGACGACGGCTACGAGTTCTTCGCCACCCGCCGCATCCTGCGCTGGCTGCCCGAACCGGCCGTCGCCGCGGCACTCGACGCGGCCGACCGCGCGGGTCTGGAGCGGATCTGCGACCGCCTGCCGCAACTCGTGCCGCCCGCTCCGGCCAGCCTCACACACGGGGATCTGGCCCGCAGCAACATCATCGCCGTCGGCGGAAACCCGCGCTGATCGATCCCGCGGTCAGCTGGATGTGGCCGGAGGTCGACCTGAGCATGATCTACTGCCTCGGCCTGATCTTCCCGCCCAGCCGGCTGCCGGACCGGTTCTACGGCGCGTACGCGGACATCCGGCCGCTGGATGACGGCTGGCGCGAGCGGATGCCGTTGCTGCACCTGCGAGAACTGCTCAGCCTGCTGGCGCACTTCGGCAACGAGCGCTGGAACCTCGTGGGCCGCATCCGCGAGGTCATCAGCACGTTCGCGTGAGGTTCAGGAACCGATGCGCTCCCACAGGAACTCGAACACCAGCGCCCAGTTGAACGCCCGCTGCTCGTTGTCGGCGGCGGCGCCGTGGCCGCCCTCGATGTTCTCGTAGTAGCCGACGTGGTAACCGTGTTCCCGCAGCCGGGCCACCATCTTCCGCGCGTGCCCGGGATGCACGCGGTCGTCCCGCGTCGACGTCACGAACAGCGCCGGCGGATACGGCTGACCCGCCTGCACGTTGTGGTACGGCGAGAACGGCCGCAGGAAAGCCCATTCCGGTCCGGCTCCCGCGGATCGCCGTACTCGGCCATCCACGACGCGCCGGCCAGCAGTTCGTGGTAGCGGCACATGTCCAGCAGCGGCACCTGGCACACGATCGCGCCGAACAGTTCCGGATACCGGGTCAGCATCACGCCCATCAGCAGGCCGCCGTTGCTGCCACCCTGGATGCCCAGCCGCTCCGGCGTCGTGATGCCGCGGGTGACCAGATCCTTTGCCACGGCGGCGAAATCCTCGTACACGAGGTGCCGGTTGGCCTTCACCGCCTGCTGGTGCCACTCCGGCCCGTACTCGCCGCCGCCGCGGATGTTCGCCACCACGTACGTGCCGCCCCTGGCCAGCCACGCCCGGCCGATCGTGCCGCTGTAGGAGGGCGTGAGCGACACCTCGAAGCCGCCGTAGCCGGTCAGCATCGTCGGGCCGGGCGTCGCGATTCTGGTGCCCCACGACGAAGTACGGGATCTCGGTGCCGTCGTCGGAGGTCGCCTTGTACTGGTGCACGGACAGGCCGTCCGCGTCGAAGAAGGCCGGGTGCCCGCTTCAGCACCTCGACGTCGCCGTCCGGCGCGCCGATCACGCCGCGCCGCAGCGTGGCCGGCTCGGTGAAGCCGCTGGACACCAGCAGGTAGGCGTCGTCGGTGTCCGGTTCGGTGTCGGTCAGGTCGGTGTAGCCGTACTTCGGGCACGCCCGGCAGCGGTGCGCGCGACCACGCGCCGTCGGCCGGCGTGAGCACGGTCAGCCGGCTGCGCACGTCGGACAGCGTGTGCAGCACCAGGTGGTGCCGGGTCCACGCGTGGTAGCTGAGGTGTTCGTGCGGTCCGGGCTCGAACAGCACCGTCAGGTTCGCGGCCGCCGGCCATGTAGTCGTCGAACCGCGCCGCCAGCAGCGCGCCCGGCCGGTAGCGTCGTGTCGCCGACCTGCCACGCCGACCGCGTCCTGATCAGCAGCCACTCGCGGTGCACGTCGGTCTCGGAGTCGTCCGGCACGTCCAGCCGGACCAGTTCGCCGTCCGGCCTGGCGCAGGTAGGTCTCGGTGCGGTAGAAGTCGATGGCTGCGCCCGACGAAGTCCCGCTCGAACCCTGGCGTCGGGTCGTGGCTGGCGAACGCCGACACGTCGTCCGGCTTGCCCTCGTAGACCACGGTCGCCTCGCCCAGCGGCGTGCCGCGCCGCCACTCCTTGATCACCCGCGGGTAGCCGGACGAGGTCAGCGAGTCCGGGCCCGAAGTCCGTGCCGACGTAGATCCGGTCGCTGTCGATCCAGCCGACCCGGCTCTTGGCCTCCGGCAGCACGAAGCCGTCCTCGACGAACCGCCGCTCGCTCCAGGTCGAACTCGCGCACCACCGTCGCGTCCGCGCCACCCCGGGACAGCTCGACCAGGCCGATCCGGAAGTCCGGCCGCAGCACCGTCGCGCCCTGCCACACCCAGTTCTCGCCCTCCGCCTCGGCCAGGGCGTCCACGTCCAGCAGCACCTCCCAGTCGGGCTGCTGCTCTGGCGGTAGCGCTCCAGCGTGGTGCGCCGCCACACGCCGCGCGGGTGCGCCGAGTCCTGCCAGAAGTTGTAGAGCAGCTCACCGCGCCGGGCCACGTACGGGATGCGGTCCTCGGCGTCGAGCACCTCCCGGATCTCCGTTCGCAGCCGGTCGAACCGGTCGCCCTCGGTGAACTCGCCGACGGTCTCCGCGTTGCGCGCCCGTACCCACTCCAGTGCGGTCTCGCCGGAGACGTCCTCCAGCCAGCGGTACGGGTCGTCGGCATGCTCGGTTCGGTCATGGGTCCCATTGTCGGTTCACGCGGCAACGCGCCGATGCGGCACTCCGCTCATTCGTCCACCAGGCCGGCCCGGTACGCGTAGGCGACGGCCTGCGCCCGATCCCGCAGATTGGCCTTGGCGAACACGTGGTTCACGTGTGTCTTCACGGTCGCCTCGCTGACCACCAGCCGCCGCGCGATCTCCGTGTTGGACAGACCGGCCGCGATCAGCCGCAGCACCTCGATCTCCCGCGTGGTCAGGCCCTCCGCCAGCTCGGCCGCGCCGGCTCCGGCGCGCTGCCGGTCGCGCCCTGGTCGCCGCCTCGATCAGCCTGCGCTGCACGTCACCGTCCACGGTGGACTGGCCGGCGGCCGCCGCGTGCAGCGCCCGGGCGATCGCCTCGGCGTCCGCGTCCTTGGTCAGGAAGCCCCTGGCACCCGCCTGCAGCGCGCCGAGCACCGATTCGTCATCGGCATATGTGGTCAACACCACAACCTCGGTGCGCGGATGCTCGGCCCGCACCCGCCGGGTCGCCTCGACACCGTCACACCGCGGCATCCGCAGGTCGACCAGCAGCACGTCCGGCTGCTGCTGCGCCGACCAGCTCGCGACCGCCTCGACGCCGTCGGCGGCCGCGCCGACCACCTCGACGCCCGGCAGCAGGCCGAGCAGTGTCACCAGCCCTCCCGGACCACGGTCTGGTCGTCGGCGAGCACCACCCGCAGCGGTTCCCGTTCCGTCACGACGCCCTCTCGGCGGTACCGAATATCTCGCCTTCATGCCGGTACCACCAGCCGCACCTGCCATCCGTCGTCCGTCGGTCCCGGTGGCCAGCTCGCCGCCGATGAGTTCGGCACGTTCCCGCATGCCGGTCAGACCATAGCCACCAGCCGCGCACGATCCGGCCGGCCGGTGGCCCTGATGATCGGTGACGGTCAACTCGGCGGTCCCGTCCCGGTAGGCGAGCAGACGTCGCACCGGTGCGCCGGCGCGTGCTTCCGGGCGTTGCTCAGCGCCTCCTGCGCAGTCCGGTACAGCGCGTCCTCGGCGCTGCCGGGCAGGTCACGCGGCGTGCCCTCGACGTCAGCGCGGTCGGCGTGCCGGTCTCCAGGCGCGCGCTGGTCACCAGGTCGGCGATGGCCCGGGCGGCCGGCACCGGGTCCTCCCGCAACGCGGCGACGGCCCGCCGCGCCTCGGCCAGCCCCTCCACCGCCAGCCGCTGCGCCCGCGCCGACCTGCTCCTGGGCCTGCTCGCTGGCATCCTCCGCTGGCCAGCATCAGCCGCGCTCCCTGCAGGTTCAGCGACAGCGCGGACAGCGAGTGCGCCAGCACGTCGTGCACCTCGCGCGCGATCCTGGCCCGCTCGGCCAGCGCGGCGGCCCTGGCGTGCTCCTCGCGCGCGGCCTGCTCCCTGGCCAGCGCGAGTTCCACCTGTTCCAGGCGCTCGGCGCGGCTGCGCCGGACGATCGGCACCCATGGTCAACGCGGCGAGGACGGCCATCGACGCGACGATCGACAGAGGCGGCGTGGACGGCGATCTGGACAGCCAGGACGTGGCCGCGCCGACGATGATCACCAAGAACGCCACGCGCGGGTGGTAGCGGCGGGTGGCGGCCGTGACCAGCACATACGGCAGGGTGAACGTCCAGGCTCAGCGGAATCCCGATGCTCAGCACGCCCGCGCCGATGCACATGGCGACCAGCAGGCTCGGCCCCCAGCGCGTGGCAGGCGGCAGGACCACCAGCAGCGATGCTGGTCAGGGCCACGACGACGACGGCGGCGTAGATCAGCCCGTACGCCGCCCAGGACGTGCCGGTAGGGACCGCGATAGACGGCCAGCGTGGCGACGGTCAGCGGCAGCGGCACGAACAGCCACCACCTGCGCTCCCTCAAGAAGTTCTCCGCGACCCGGACCAAGCGGGAGGGCGGCCGAACTTCGCTCATGGAACCAGCATGCTGCATGACCGACCGCGCTGTCATCGACCCACGGATGGGCGCCCGGTCCACCCCCGGGCGTACCGGCACGTAGCACAGGACACCGACAAAAACGATCACGACGTCCGATTTCGGGCGGAGTTGTCCACAACGGGACCAGCAGTCCACAGCGGACGGCATTTTTTCCCGCGCGTCGGCGAATCGGTCGATTGTGGACGCATGACCGCAACCCACCGCACCGGCCGCCGACCGGACATCGTCCTCGACGAACCGAGTGACGTGATCGCGTCGATCCCCGCACTGCTCGGCTTCCACCCCGACCGATTCGCTCGTCGTGCTGGGCATGTGTGGCCCGAGGGCGACAGAACTGGCCCTGGTCCTGCGATCCGACCTGCCACCACCGACCCGTGCCCGCGAACTGGCCCACGCCCTGCTGGCCCCGCTGGTCCAACAGGACGTCGTCGGCATCACGCTCGTCGTGGTCGGCGGCGGTTCACCCGGCGCGACCCGCCCGACGGCGACCCGCCGCACCGCGAACTGCTGGTCCGCTGCGAGAACGTGTTCGCGGACAACGGAATCCCGGTGATCCACCAACTCTGGACACCCGACACCGGTGGCGGCCGACGATGGCTCTGCTACGACGAAACGGACTGCGGCGGCGTCGTCCGCGACCCGGCGACGACGGAACTGGCATCGGCCATCGGACAGGCAGGCCTTCCCGTCTACGACCGCAGAGAGGACATCGTCGCCACACTCGCGCCCGCCTCACCGGACGTCCTGATCCGCAGATCCGACTGCCTGGACAGGTCCAGCGCGGACACCGAACCATCCGGTGGCTCCGACCCACCGGACACCCGCCTGACGGTGATCCGAACGGCCGTCGAAGCGGCCGTCGATGCCGATCCCACCCTGACCGACACGGACGTGACCACGCTGGTGGCGGCCATCAGCGACCACAGGGTCAGGGACGTGTGCCTCGACTTCGACGCACTCCCGGGCATGGCAGCGGCCGAACGCCTCTGGAGGGCGCTGGCGAGGGCGACCCCGTGTCCGGAACGCGCCGAACCGGCTTGCCTGCTGGCGTTCTCGGCCTACGCGAGAGGCGACGGGGTACTGGCCGGCATAGCCCTGGAACAAGCCCTGACGGCAGACCCGGGCCACCGCCTGTCCGCGCTGCTGCGCAGTGCCCTCACCGTCGGCCTACCCCCGGCCGCGATCCGGGTGGCCGGCCGCAGAGCAGCCGACTGCGCCCGAAACGCCCTCGCCCGAGAAACGAACCGACCATGACCACGACCCGGCACCTTCGGTGGGCAGCCCACGACGCACCGCTGGGCGGCCCGCACACCCGGGTGGGCACGCCAGTCGGCCGAACGCGCGCCGCACGTCGCCGGCTCGATGTGCTCCGCTCCGGCGCGGCCGGACTCCCGCGTCCGGGCAGCGGCCCCGCGATCGGACCGGTATCGCGGCCGGCGTATCCGCGGGCCGGTTCGCCGGTTCGGCCGGCTGCCGTGGCGCGGCGCCGGCTCGGCGTGTTCGGGTCCCGGCTGTCTGGTCTCGTGCCGTGCGGCGGCCGACGCAGTCCGGCCGGATCGCCGGTCAGGCCGTTCCACAGGGCGTGGCAGCGATCAGCCCGGTTCGGCCGAACCGGGCTGGCGAGGGCGACACCCTGGCTGCCTCCTGCGGGGTCACCCCCTGACCCGCGGGTCGAAGCCTTGGCGGGCGATCGAACCGGAGTTGTCCGGCCGGGCGCGGTCGCTGCGCACCCAGCCGGAACTCCGAGATCAGACGCGCTGGGCCCGGGCTGCCGTGAACGTCCACGCGTCGCCGCACGATCGTGGCCAGGTCGGCCCTGCTCGGGTGCCAGCCCAGTTCCTCGCTGGCGCGCTCGCTGGACGCGATCAGCGTCGCCGGGTCGCCCGGTCGCCGCTCGGCCATCCGCGCCGGGATGGCGTGGCCGGTGGTCTCCCGGCAGGCGTCGATCACCTGGCGCGACCGAGAAGCCGGTGCCGCTGCCCAGGTTGTAGATCCGGTGCGCGCCGGGATCCGCGTGTTCGAGGGCGAGCAGGTGGGCGTCGGCGAGGTCGGTCACGTGGATGTAGTCGCGGACGCAGCGTGCCGTCCGGCGGTCGGGTAGTCCTCGCCGTAGATCTGGACCGCGCCTCGCGTTCGCCGAGCGCGACCTGCAGCACGATCGGGATCAGGTGGGTCTCCGTCGTGTGCCGTTCGCCGTAGCGGCCGTGGGCGCCCGCCACGTTGAAGTACCGCAGGCTCACCGCGGCCAGGCCGTGGGCCGTGGCGTACGACGTGATCGCGTGGTCGATGGCGAGCTTCGTGGCGCCGTAGGTGTTGGTCGGCCGGGTTTCGCGCCGTCTCCTTGATCGGCACCTCGGTCGGCTCGCCGTAGGTCGCCGCCGTCGAGGAGAAGACCAGCCGAGGGGTGCCGTGCCTGCGGACGGCCTCCAGCAGTCGGATCGACGTGACGACGTTGCCCAGCCAGTACTTCTCCGGCTCCTGCATCGACTCGGCCGACCAGCGACTTGGCCGCGAAGTGCAGCACGCCGTCGAAGGGCTCGGCCAGCAGCGAGTCGGCCACCTCGGCGATGTCACCTTCGACGAACCGGGCACCGTCCGGCACGGCGTCCGCGTGGCCGGTGGACAGGTCGTCGACGACGGTCACGTCGTGGCCGGCCTCGATCAACCTCGCCGCGCACACGCTTCCGACGTACCCGGCACCGCCGGTCACCAGCAACCTCACCGCGTTCCTCGCCTTCCTGACGACAGATCGGACCCGCCAGTGTGCCGGTCCGCCCTGTGACCACCGTGAGCCGGCCACGTCGGGCGGAACGTCAGGCGTCGCGGCCGGCGCCGGCCGACGGGACCGCCGTGAACAGCCTCGGGGCGCTGCCACGCGCGCTGCTCGAACGCCGCCGTCGACGGCGCGTTCCACGTCCGGGCCGGTCCTCGCCGGGCACCAGCGCGATGGCCGAGCCGCCGAACCCGGCTCCGGTCATCCGGGCACCGAGCGCGCCGGCCGACAACGCCGTGTCGACCGCGACGTCCAACTCGACCGCGGACACGCGGTAGTCGTCGCGCAGGCTCTCGTGGGACGCCGTGAGCACCGGGCCGACCTGCGGCAAACGGTTGTGGTGCAACAGGTCCACGGTTTCCAGGACCCTTGCGTTCTCGGTGACCACGTGGCGGACCAACGGGAACAGCTCGGCCGGCAGGGCGCCCGCCACCGACGGCAGCTCGTCCAGCTTGACGTCCCGCAGCGCGGGGATGCCGAGCAGTTCCGCCGCGCGTTCGCAGCCCGCGCGGCGGCTGCCGTAGCCGTCGCCGTGCTCGGAGTCGCCGAGCTTGTGGCTGGCCCTGGTGTCGATCACCAGGACCTCCAGGTCCTCCGCTGCCGCGGCGAACGGGACCTGTTCCATCTCGCCGGACCGCACGTCCAGGAACAGCACCCGCTCGTCCTGACAGCACAGGGACGCCGTCTGGTCCAGCACGCCGCTGGGCACGCCCGCGAACTCGTTCTCGGCGCGCTGGGCCCACCTGGCCAGCTCGGCGCGCTCGGCGGGCGACGTCGCCGACCTCGAGGCCGGCCAGGCCGAGCAGGGCCAGCAGCGTGGAGCACTCCAGGGCGGCCGAGGACGACAGGCCGGCGCCCGCCGGCACGTCGCCCGCGATGACCAGGTCGGCGCCGCCGAGTGTGGCCGTGGTCGCGCAGCACCCACGCCACGCCGACCGGGTAGCTGGCCCAGCCGGTGACCATGCCGGGCTCGAGCGTCGGCGACGGCGACCGGCTCGGCGCTGCTGTGGCCGGCCGTCGTCGCCGACGGTGGTCACGGCGAGCAGGCCGTCGGTCCGGGCGGTCGCGGCGACCGCGGTGCGGTGCGGCAGAGCGAAGGGGAGGACGAAGCCGTCGTTGTAGTCGGTGTGCTCGCCGATCAGGTTGACCCGGCCCGGTGCCGACCAGATGCCGGTCGGCGCCGCGCCGTGCAGCTCCCGGAACGCCGCCGCCGCTCGGTCCGACCGCCTTCACCGGGCGTGCACCAGCACGGCGTGCACCAGCACCGCGTGCGCGATGGACTGCGGGATGCGGGCCGTGTTGCCGCCGCCCTTGACCTCGATGCCGTTGCCGCGGTCGACCGCCGGCGCAGCACCTCGACGGTGCCGCCGGGGACGAGGCCGACGGCCTTCAGCTCGGCCAGCACGTCGGTGTCCAGCTGCACGTGCTCGGCGATGCTGCGGACCTCGACCGTGCCGCCGCCGCGGCGGGCGACCTCGTCGATGCGCACCAGGTCCGGGCTCGACCGGCGGTGCGGGCTCGCCGGCGCCGAGCTTGTCCAGGCCGGGGATCGGGTTGCCGTACGGGGACGTGGTGGGGTGGTCGAGCAGGTTGACCAGCTTGCGCTCGACGGCCTCGCTCATCACGTGTTCCCAGCGGCAGGCCTCGCTGTGCACCTGCTCCCACTCCAGGCCGATGACGTCGACGAGCAGGCGTTCGGCCAGCCGGTGCTTGCGCATCACGGCGATGGCCAGTTCGCGGCCGTGGTCGGTCAGTTCGAGGTGCCGGTCGTCGGCGACGACGACCAGCCCGTCGCGTTCCATCCGGCCGACGGTCTGGCTGACGGTCGGGCCGCTCTGCTCGAGGCGCTCGGCGATCCTCGCGCGCAGCGGCACCACGCCCTCTTCCTCCAGCTCGTAGATCGTCCGGAGGTACATCTCGGTGGTGTCGATGAGGTCGTTCACACCAGTCCCCTTCGTCGTCTGACAATGGTAGTCGGTCGTCGCCGACCGGCGGCGCGCCTCGCGTCCGTTTGCCGAGGCGGGCAGGATGAGCCCGTGACACCGAGTGCTCGATCACTCGTGTCCACCCGAGGAACTCGCGCAGCGCTGACGCTCGACCGCCGGACGACCGCTGACCGACGGCCCGTGGTGCTGGACGTCCGCTGGCGGCTGGCCGGTCCGCCGGCCCGACGACGACTACGCCGCGGGCCACCTGCCCGGCGCCGTGTTCGTCGACCTGGACGCCGACCTGGCCGCCCCGCCGGGTGCCGGCGGGCGGCATCCGCTGCCCGATCCGGCCGCGCTGCAGGCCGTGCTGCGGGCCGCGGGCGTGCACGCGGACGGACCGCGTGGTCGCCTACGACGACCGGGACGGGTCGGTCGCGGCGCGGGCGTGGTGGCTGCTGCGCTGGGCGGGCCACGACGACGTCGCCGTGCTGGACGGCGGCTACGCCGCGTGGACGCGGGAGGGCCGGCCGGTCACCGCCGAGCGTGCCCGACCCGGAGCCCGGTGACATCGTGGTGACGCCCGGGCCACATGCCGGTGCTGGACGCCGACGAGGCCGCCGACCTGGCCACGCGCGGGCGTGCTGCTGGACGCGCGGGCGCCGGAGCGTTACCGGGGCGACGTCGAGCCGGTCGACCCGAGGGCCGGGCACGTGCCCGGTGCCCGCAACGCGCCGTTCGCCGGGCACGTCGGGCCGGACGGCCGCTGGCGCGCGCCCGCCGAACTGGCCGAGCGGTTCGCGGGACTCGGTGCCACGACCGGACGCCGAGATCGGCGCCTACTGCGGTTCCGGCGTGACGGCGTCGTCGGTGGTGCTGGCGCTGGAGGTGTCCGGCGTGACCACTGGCGACCGGCCGGCCGCGCTGTACGCCGGGTCGTGGTCGCAACTGGTCGGCCGACCCGGCGCGGCCCGTGGCGGTGGGCACGGATCCGGCGAGCGCGGCACCGGCGGGCGGCTAGGGTCGAGGAATGGCCGGACCCGTTGGTGTCGTGTGGGACGAGTCGCTGCTCGGTTACGACATGGGCGACGACCATCCGCTCAACCCGGTCCGGCTGCAGCTGACCATGCGGCTGGCCACCGCGCTCGGCGTGCTGGACGGGGTCACGCTGCTGCGGCCGGAACCGGCCGGTCGACGAGCTGATCGAGCGGATCCACGACCCCGGCTACCTCGCGGCCGTGCGCGACGCGCCGGACGCCGACCACGACGTCGACCACGGCCTCGGCACCGCGGACAACCCGATCTTCGCCGGCATGCACGAGGCGTCCGCGCTGATCGTGGGCGGTTCGGTGCTGGGCGCCGACCTGATCGCGACCGGGCAGGTGCGAGCGGGCGGTCAACATCGCCGGCGGGCTGCACCACGCGATGCCCGACCACGCCGCCGGTTTCTGCGTCTACAACGACTGTGCCGTCGCGATCTCGTGGCTGCTGGACCACGGCGTGCGAGCGGGTCGCCTACGTGGACACCGACGTGCACCACGGCGACGGCGTGCAGGCCGCGTTCTACGACGACCCGCAGGGTGCTGACCGTCTCGCTGCACCAGCATCCGCGCACGCTGTGGCCGGGCACCGGGTATGCCGCAGCGAGATCGGCGCCGGCGACGGCCGAGGGCACCGCGGTGAACCTGCCGCTGCCGCCCGGCACCACGGACGGCCCGTGGCTGCGCGCCTTCCACGCCGTCGTGCCGAGCCTGCTGGCCGCGTTCGAGCCGCAGGTGCTGGTCACCCAGTGCGGTGTGGACAGTCACCGCAACGACCCGCTGGCCGACCTGTCGCTCACCGTGGACGGCCACCGCGCCATCTACCGCACCCTGCGCGACCTGGCCGTCCAGCACACCGGGCGGCCGCTGGCTGGCCCTGGGCGGCGGGGGATACGACCTGGTCAGGGTGGTGCCGCGGTCGTGGACGCACCTGCTGGCCACCGTGCTGGACCGCGACGTCGACCCGAACCGGCCGCTGCCGGCGGACTGGATCGCGACCGTGACGAAGCTCGTGCCGCCGCACGTGATGCTGCCCGCGTCGATGAGCGACGGCGCCGACACCGGCGTTCCAGCCGTGGGGCGGCGTCGTGGACGACCCGGTCGACATCGCGATCCGGGACACGCGGCGTGCCGTGTTCCCGTTGCACGGCCTCGATCCGGACGATCCGAGGGACTGATGTCCGCAGCAGCGGCAGCGGGACCCGTTCGACTACCCGAAGCACTGGGAAGCCGACGTCGTGCTGTCCGACGGCGGCACCGTCCACTTGCGACCGATCATCCCGGACGACGCGCCGCGGATCGTCGAGCTGCACGGCCGGCTGTCCGAGCGCACCCGCTACTTCCGTTACTTCGCACCGTATCCGCGCATGTCGGAGAAGGACCTCAAGCGGTTCTCCACCGTCGACCACCACGGCCGGGTCGCGTTCGGCGCGTTCCTCGGCGACGCGCTGATCGCCGTCGGCCGCTACGAGCGGCTCGGCGACTCGCGACTCGGCCGAGGTCGCGTTCGTCGTCGAGGACGCGCACCAGGGCAGGGGGCTGGGCTCGATCCTGCTGGAGCACCTGGCCGCCGCGGCCCGGGAGCGCGGCCTGCGGCCGGTTCGTCGCCGAGGTGCTCGGCGAGAACGGCCAGATGGTGCGGGTGTTCCGCGACGCCGGCTACCGGGTCAGCCGCGCGATCGAGGAGGGCGTGCTGCACCTGGAGTTCGCCATCGACCCGACCGAGGAGTCGGTCGAGGTGGCGCGGGCCAGGGAGCAGGCCGCCGAGGCGCGCAGCGTGCACAACCTGCTGCACCCGAGGTCGGTCGCGGTGATCGGCGCGTCGACCGATCCGAGCAAGGTCGGCCACGTCGGTGCTGACGAACCTGCTGGCCGCCGAGTTCACCGGCACGGTCTACCCGGTCAACTCCGAGCACCGCTCGGTGCGCGGGGTCCGCGCCTACGCCTCCGTGCTGGACATCCCCGACCCGGTCGACCTGGCCGTGGTCGCGATCCCGGCGGCCGGCATCGACAGCGTGCTGGACGCGTGCCTGGCCAAGGGCGTGCGGACGCTGGTGGTGCTGTCCTCCGGGTTCGCCGATGTCGGGCCGGAGGGCACCGGCGCCGAGCGGCGGCTGGTCGCCGAGGCGCGGGCGCACGGCATGCGGGTCGTCGGGCCGAACGCGCTGGGCGTCGCGAACACCGACCCCGCCGTCCGGCTGAACGCCACGCTGGCGCCCCGGCTGCCCGGTCCCGGGCACACCGGCTTCTTCTGCCAGTCCGGCGCGCTGGGCATCGCGATCCTGGCCGACGCGGCCACGCGCGGGCTCGGCCTGTCGACGTTCGTGTCGGCGGGCAACCGGGCCGACGTGTCCGGCAACGACCTGCTGCAGTACTGGGAGACCGACGCCGCCACCGAGGTCGTGCTGCTGTACCTGGAGTCGTTCGGCAACCCGCGCAAGTTCGCCCGGCTGGCCCGCAGGCTGGCCAGGCACAAGCCGATCGTCGTGGTGAAGTCCGGCGCGCACGCGGTCCGGCCGGGCCTGGCCGCCACGTCGGTGCCGGTGGACGACGCGAGCGTGCGGGCGCTGTTCGAGCAGTCCGGCGTGATCCGGGTCGAGTCGCTGGCCGACCTGTTCGACACCGCGCTGCTGCTGGCCAACCAGCCGCTGCCGGCCGGGGAGCGGGTCGCCGTGGTCGGCAACTCGACCGCGATCGGGCTGCTGGCGGCGGACACGCGTCGCTCGCGCAGGGCCTGCCGGCTGGCCGGCGAACCGGTGGACACCGGCACCGAGGCGTCGCCGGAGGCGTTCGCGGCCGCCGTGCGCGACGTGCTGCACCGCGACGACGTGGACGCGCTCGTCATCGTGTTCGTGCCGCCGCTGGTGGTGCCCGGCGCCGCGTACGCGCGCGCCCTGCGGGCCGTCGTCGACGAGGAAGCCGCGCCGCGCAAGCCCGTCGTGTCGACGTTCCTGGCCGTCGAGGGCGTGCCGGCGGAACTGGCCGTGCCCGGCCCGGACGGCACGCCCGGCTACGGCTCCGTGCCGTCGTATCCCAGCCCGGAGCGGGCCGTGATGGCGCTGGCGCGGGCCGTCCGGTACGCGCGCGTGGCGCTCGCCGCCGCAGGGCAGCTCTGTCCGGCCCGGACGGCATCGACGCCGACCGCGCGCAGGGCCGTCGCGGCAGCTGCTCCGACGACGGACGATGGGCCAGCGGGTGCTCGTCCGACGCGGAGTCGGTGCGGCTGCTGGGTTGCTACGGCATCGAGGTCGTGCCGTTCCGCGGGCGGCCGACGAGGCCGAGCGCGGCCGCTGCCGCCGCCGGCGCTCGGCTATCCGGTCGCGGTGAAGTCGACTGAGCGAGAAACTGCGGCACCACACCGATCTGGTCGGCGTGCGGCTGGACCTGGGCACCGAGGACGGCGGTGCGGGCCGCGTACCGGGACGCTGCGCGCGGTGTCCGGCGTGGACGACGTGATCGTGCAGCGGATGGTGCGACCGCGGGCATGTCGTGCGTCATCGGGCTGCAGGACGACCCGTCGTTCGGTTCGCTGGTGTACTTCGGGTTGTCCGGCATCGTCAGCGACCTGCTCGGCGACCGCGCGTACGCCGCGGTCCCGCTCACCGACGCCGATGCCGCCCGCCTGGTCCGCGCGCCGCGGTCGGCCCCGCTGCTGGCCGGCTACCGGGGCGCCGAACCGGTCGACCTGGCCGCGCTGGCCGATCTGGTGCTGCGGGTGGCCGCGATGTCCGAGGACCTGCCGGAGGTCCGGTCGCTGGTGCTGGACCCGATCCTCGCGCTGGCAGCGGCGGGGCCGCGGTGACCAGCGCCCGGATCATGGTCGGCCCGCCGCCGCCGCGGCCGGACTCCGTGCCCCGGCAACTGCGCTCGGTCAAGTGGACGGTGGCGCTACTAGAGTGAGCACGGTGACGGAACGGAAGATCTCCAGGACGGCCGTTGTGCACGCGCCCGCGGACCGCATCTTCGACCTGCTCACCGACCCCACCAAGCACCCGCTGATCGACGGCTCCGGAACGGTCCTCGCCGACCCGGGGCCAGCAGCCGAAGCGCCTGGAGCTGGGCTCGCACGTTCGGCATGAACATGCGGCTTGGCCTGCCGTACGTGATCACCAACAGGGTCGTCGAGTACGAACAGGACCGGCTGATCGCCTGGCGGCACTTTGCCGGCCACCGCTGGCGCTGGGAGCTCAACCCGTCGACGAGCACACCACGAAGGTCACCGAGTCCTTCGACTGGTCGAGCACGGCCAGCGAGACCGTGTCTACCGGCTGATGGGCTTCATGGACCGCAACGCAGCGGGCATCGAGGCCAGTCTGAAACGGCTGCCGAGATGTTCGCGGGGTAGGTGCAACCACCTGCCGGCCCGGCTACGTCCTGCATCATATGAGACATCTGGGAGCAGTTATCGCGACCGGAACGCTGTTGGTGCTCGTGGCCGGCTGTGCCGGCCAGGCGTGGTCCGACCGCCGCCGGTCGCCCCAGCCGCTCCCCACCAGCCACGTCGACCACGGTGACCGGGCCCGCCATGCCGGGCGTTCACCTGCCGGCGGGCGCCGTGCCGGTGCCCGGCACGCAGGTCGACGCACGCTCGCTGCCCGCGACCTTCCCGCGTGAACTGTGGACCGAGCAGGGCGGCACCGTGCTGGGCTTCTACGGCGAGGTCAGGGCGGCTGCAACACGCAGTCGGCGACCGTGACCGGGCAGGACCGCGCCAGGTGACTCGTGCGGCTGTCCAGGACGAACCGGGCACCGGCGCGCAGGTCTGCCCGATGTACCTGCGGTACAAGCCGATGTCGGTCACCCTGGCGGCACCGCTGGGCCGGCGCACCGTCGTGCTGCGAGCTTTCGATCGTGCGGGGCTGACGGCCGTGCGCACGCAACCGAATGGCGCGGCGTTCCGTCCTCCCTGCATGAGGAGGACACGAACTTCTGGCCGCGGGCCTGTTCGTGGTGCTCGGCGCGGTCACGGCGTGCCAGTCCGGCACGGCGGGGGCAGGCGCGCCGCCCAGCGCACCGACGTTGTCCACCAGCATCAGCGGCAGCGCGCCCACGCCACCGCTCCGGACGTCGCCGCTCCCGACGTCACCGCCGGTCACGACCACGCCCACCGCGGGTGGCGCGCCACCGGCCATCGCCCATCCGCCGACCGTGCTGCCGATCCCGTCGCAGCCGCGCACCACCGTGCCCGCCGGACAGATCCAGAGCGGCAGCATGACCAACCCGCCGAGGAACGTGCAGGTCAGCAGCGACGGCCGGTACATCGTGTTCACGGCCGAGCAGGCGGGCTGCGAGCTGATCACGGCGCAGGCGACCACGCAGACGCCCGCGCAGGTCACCATCCAGGTGACCACGACGAGCAATCGCCGTGGCACGCAGATGTGCCCGATGATCGTCCGGGAGGTCTACGTGGTCGTGCAGCTGGCCGCGCCACTGGCTGCTCGCACGATCGTGTTCCAGGGCATCAACGGCCACTGAGGCCCCGAGGCCGTCGGTCAGCGGCGGAACGAGATCTGGAGGGTCGGCTGGGACGTGCCCGGCGAAGAAGTCGTTGCCCTTGTCGTCGACGACGACGAACGCCGGGAAGTCCTCGACCTCGATCTTCCAGACCGCTTCCATGCCCAGCTCCGGGTACTCCAGGACGTCCACCTTGCGGATGCAGTCCTGCGCCAGCCGCGCCGCAGGACCGCCGATGGAGCCCAGGTAGAAGCCGCCGTTGGCCTGGCACGCGTCGGTGACCTGCTGCGAGCGGTTGCCCTTGGCCAGCATCACCAGCGACCCGCCGGCCTCCTGGAACTGCTCGACGTAGGAGTCCATCCGGCCCGCCGTGGTCGGACCGAACGAGCCGGACTGGCGTAGCCGTCCGGCGTCTTGGCCGGCCCCGCGTAGTAGACGGGGTGGTCGCGCAGGTACTGCGGCATCGGCTCGCCCGCGTCCAGCCGCTCCTTGATCTTGGCGTGCGCGATGTCGCGGGCCACCACCAGCGGTCCGGTCAGCGACAGCCGCGTCTTCACCGGCAGTTTCGACAGCGTGGCGCGGATCTCGTTCATCGGCCGGTTCAGGTCGAGCGTGACGACCTCGTCGGACAGCAGGTCGTCGGTGACCTCGGGCAGGTAGCGCGCCGGGTCGCGCTCCAACTGCTCGATGAACACGCCCTCCGGCGTGATCTTCGCCTTGGCCTGCCGGTCGGCCGAGCACGACACCGCGATGCCGACCGGGCACGACGCGCCGTGCCGGGGCAGCCGGATCACCCGCACGTCGTGGCAGAAGTACTTGCCGCCGAACTGGGCGCCGATGCCGAACTGCCGCGTCATCTCCAGGACCTGCTGCTCCAGGTCGACGTCCCGGATGGCGTGCCCGAGCGGTGAACCCTCGCCGGGCAGCGTGTCCAGGTAGCGCGCCGACGCGAGCTTGGCGACCTTCAGGTTGTACTCCGCCGACATGCCGCCGACGACGATCGCCAGGTGGTAGGGCGGGCACGCGGACGTGCCCAGCGACGCGCAGCTTCTCGTCCAGGAACCTGGCCAGCCGCGTCGGGTTCAGCAGCGCCTTCGTCTCCTGGTACAGGAACGTCTTGTTGGCGCTGCCGCCGCCCTTGGCCATGAACAGGAACTCGTAGCGCGGGTCGACGCCGGGGGAGTGGTAGATCTCCACCTGCGCCGGCAGGTTCGTGCCTGTGTTGCGTTCGTCCCAGAACGTCAACGGCGCCATCTGCGAGTAGCGCAGGTTCAGCTGCTGGTACGCCTCGAAGATGCCGGCCGAGATGGCGGCCTCGTCGGTGCCGCCGGTGAGCACCGACTCGGTGCGCTTGCCCATCACGATCGCGGTGCCGGTGTCCTGGCACATCGGCAGCACGCCACCGGCCGACACGCACGCGTTGCGCAGCAGGTCCGTGGCCACGAACCGGTCGTTCGGGCTGGCCTCCGGGTCGTCGATGATGGCCCGCAACTGCGCCAGGTGCGACGGGCGCAGCAGGTGCTGGATGTCCCGGACGGCCTCCCTGGCCAACGCGGTCAGCACGGCGGGTTCGACGGTCAGGAACGCCCGGCCCGCCGCTCGCGTGACGTCGACCCCGTCCGTGGTCACCAACCGGTACTCGGTGTGGTTGTCGCGGCCGAGCGGCAGCACGTCGATGTGCTGGAACTGGGGAGTCACGTTCACGGCGGTCACCCGACAGACGGTACCGCCACCGGGTGCGAACGTCGGAAGGCCGGGCCGGCCCAGGCCGTCCCGACCTCCCGGTGTGCGCGGTCACCACGGGATGCCGCGGAGTCCTTCGGTAGCCAACAGTTTTGCGTGATTGATATCACAAGTCAACTCTCGGCTAGTAACAACAGAAAACCGGGGCCGGGTGGTCACCCACACGGCCCCGGCATCGCATCCAGTGCCCGAACTGTCGCACTCCGAACGACCGTGTCCCAGGCCCACCCCGGGGACACGCGCCGGTCTAGCTGGCGTACGCGCGCAGCCGCTCCGCGCGGTCGCCCTGGCGCAGCTTCGACATCACTTCGCGCTCGATCTGGCGGACCCGCTCGCGGGACAGCCCGAACCGGCGGCCGATCTGGTCCAGCGTCCTGGGCTGGCCGTCGTCCAGGCCGTAGCGCAGCCGGATCACCGACTGCTCCCGGTCGTCCAGCGTTGCCAGCACCCGGCGCAGGTCGTCCTGCAGCAGACCGGAGATCACGGCGCTCTCGGCGTCGGTCGCCTCGCCGTCCTCGATGAAGTCGCCCAGCGGGGCGTCCTCGTCGCTGCCGACCGGCATGTCCAGGCTCACCGGGTCACGCGCGTGGTCGAGCAGGTCGGCGACCTTCTCCGCGGTCAGGCCGACCTCCTTGCCCAGCTCCTCGTTGGTAGCCTCGCGGCCGAGCTGCTGGTGCAGGTCGCGCTTGAGCCTGGCCAGCTTGTTCACCTGCTCCACCAGGTGAACGGGCAGCCGGATGGTGCGGCTCTGGTCGGCCATTCCCCTGGTGATGGCCTGCCGGATCCACCACGTGGCGTACGTGGAGAACTTGTACCCCTTGGCGTAGTCGAACTTCTCCACCGCTCGGATCAGGCCCAGGTTCCCCTCCTGGATCAGGTCGAGCAGCGGCATGCCGCGGCCGGTGTAGCGCTTGGCGAGCGACACCACCAGACGCAGGTTGGCCTCCAGCAGGTGGTTCTTGGCGACCCTGCCGTCGCGCACCAGCGCGGTGAGCTCCTCGCGGCGCTTGGGCAGCAGCTTCTTCGCGGTCTCCAGCATGTGCTGGGCGAACACGCCTGCCTCGATGCGCTTGGCGAGCTCTACTTCCTGTTCGGCCGTCAGCAGTGCTGTCTTGCCGATACCGTTGAGGTACACCCGAACCAGGTCGGCGGCCGGGCTCTGCGCGTCGAGATCGTGCTCGGCGGCATAGTCCGGAACGTCACGTTCCAAGGTCTGCGGGACGGTCATGGTGCTTCCCCTCCCCCTGTCGCGGGATGGCGTGCTGGCGCTCCCGGCGCCGCGGTGCGCCGTGCGCCTGAAGGCTCTGCTACCCGCTGGTTACCCCGCGGGGCGCTTCGCTGTCGGGCTGGACACTTCTCGAAAACGAGTACGATGGCGATTTCGTTCCCGGCTTCTACAGGGGATGACGTCATCGCGGTCACACCGGTTGCTCGATCAACCCTGAGCTTTGCCTGAGAAGTGCCGCGCGCCAACGACCGGTGACCGACTCGGGCGCTCTGATACCCGTCGGAAACACCGCGCAAACCGGCAATCGCGCGGTTTGCGTCACACCGGGCGTTACACTTCCACAAGAACTGTGAACGGTCCGTCGTTGACGCTCGCGACCGACATCATCGCGCCGAAACGCCCTGTGGCCACGGTTGCTCCGCGTTCCCGCAGGCGTGCGACGACGGCGTCCACCAATGGCCGCGCGATGTCCGGCGGCGCCGCGGCGGTCCACGATGGACGGCGGCCTTTCCTGGTGTCGCCGTACAGCGTGAACTGACTGACCACGAGCAGTGGCGCGTTCAGCGTGGCGGCCGACTGTTCGTCGCGCAGAATCCGCAACTCGTGCAGTTTGCGCGCCATCGTGTCCGCGTTCGACGCGGTGTCGTCCCGGTGCGCGGCGAGCAGTACCAGCAACCCCGGTTCGCGGATCTCGCCGAGGATCTCGCCGTCGACGGTGACACTGGCGCTGGTGACTCTCGTGACGACCGCACGCATGGCGGCCATGCTCGCACCGGGCGACCGGCTGTGTCGCATCGGTGTCCGACGTGCCAGGCTGTCACTCGATCGTGTAATGAGGGGAGGGTCACATGGGGTTTTTCGACGACGTTCTGTTGACCGACGACCGACTGAGCGCTCCCGAAATCCAGACCGTCCGATCCGCCCGCCTCGGCCCGCCGGAGGGCTGGGTCCTGCCTACCGTGCTGCCGTCCGTGCGGCTGCTGGGCCGGTCGGAGAACGCACGCATCGCGCTGGTCGGGCTGTGGTGTTGGCCCGACGGCGTCTCCATGGACCTCCAACTGATGTGCCGTGAACTGCGCGGCGACACGGACGGCGACCACTGGGCCTTCCGGTTCGGCGCCCAGTACGCCGATCGGCGCCGGGTGGCGGTCGGCGACCGTCCGCTGGACCGGCGGACGACCGTCCAGGGCTCGGACGGGCTCGTCCTGCGGCCGACGAGCGGTGGCGGCGGAAAGTTTCACCGGCACTGGGGGTTCTACCTGTGGCCGCTGCCGCCGCGCGGGCGGCTGACGCTCGTGGTGGACTGGCCCGCGGAGGGAATCGCGGAGACGAACACGGAACTGGACGCGGGTGAGATCCGCTCGGCGGCCGCGCGGGCCATGGTTGTCTGGCGTGATCTACCACATGCCGACCCGGCGGACCGTTCGGCGGACGCACGAGGTTAGACCTTCGGATTCCGGTCTATTCCGTGAGTACGGTGGAGTGATGCGCGTGGAGGTGGTGTCGTGAGGGGCCCCGAGTCGAACGACATCCCGGTGTTGATCACTGAAGCCGCTCCCTCCAACGATGACCAGCAGGCGCAGCGAAAGCGCAAGTACCTGATCATGATGCTGATGCGGATCCCGTTCCTGCTGCTCGCGGTGGTCTGCTACCAGACGTGGTGGCTCGCGGTGTTGTTCATCCTGCTGTCCATCCCGTTGCCCTGGGTCGCCGTGCTGATCGCCAACGACCGGCCGGCGCTGAAGGCCGAGCACGTGAACTGGTTCCGGCGCAGGACCACGGTTCATGAACTGGAGGGCAAGGAACACCCGGTCATCGACGTGTGACCAGCGCCACGGCCACGTCGGCGGCCAGCGCCGCGTTGGCGACCACCAGTTCCTCGTTCGCCGCCAGGCTCGCGCCGTCGCTCGCGGTGTGGAAGTGCTCCAGCAGGACCGGCGTGACGTCCTTGCCGCGGACCCGTCCGGCCGCCAGCTTCGCCAGGCCCTCGGCCAGCAGCCGATCGTGCAGTGCCCGGTCCATCTCGTGTTCTGCCGGGACCGGGTTGGCCAGCACCACACCGTTGCCGTGCGCGGCGAAGACCGCGGCCGCCTGTGCCGCGTCCTCCACCCGCCACGGCACGTCGAACTCGGAGTCCCGCAGATAGAACGCGGGGAAGTGGTCCGTGCGGTAGCCCAGCACCGGGACCGACCTGGTCTCCAGCAGTTCCAGCGTCGCGCCGATGTCCAGCACCGATTTCACACCGGAGCACACCACCAGCACCGGCGTGCCGGCCAGCACGTCCAGGTCGGCCGACACGTCCCAGGTGTCCCGCGCGCCGCGGTGCACACCGCCGAGGCCACCGGTGGCGAACACGCCGATGCCGGCCCCGGCCGCCAGCGCCACGGTCGCGGCGACGGTCGTCGCACCACTGCGGCCCAGCGCGACGGCGGGCGCGATGTCCCTCTTCGACAGTTTCACCAGTCCGGCGGCCGGATCGCAGACCCGTGCCAGTTCGTCCCCGGACAGGCCGACCCTGGGTCGCCCGTCCAGCACCGCGATCGTCGCCGGCACCGCACCGTGCTCCCGGATGGTGCGCTCCAGCCGGTGTGCGACCTGTTCGTTGCGGCCCGGGGGCAGGCCGTGCGCCAGGATGGTGCTCTCCAGGGCCACCACCGGCCGGCCGGCGGCCAGGGCGTCGGCGAGTTCGTCGGCTGTTCGTGTGGTCGCTGTGCGAGTGGTCACGGTGGCATCATGTACGGCGTGAGTACGCAGACGCTGCCCGAGGTCGACACGCGCCCGGAGGGCACCGACACCACCGGCGACGACACGCCGAAGATGTTCCACTACGTGCGCAAGAACAAGATCGCGGAGAGCGCCGTGATGGGCACGCACGTGGTGGCGCTGTGTGGCGAGGTCTTCCCGGTCACGAAGTCCCCGAAGCCCGGCTCGCCGGTCTGTCCGGACTGCAAGCGCATCTACGAGTCGATGCCCACCGGCGGCGACGCCTGAGGATCGACGGCGCGCTCATCCAGGTCGCCGTGCACGGTGACGACGGTCTGACCGCTACCCGGCGGCCGACTCGTCGTCCCCGGTCGGGCGGCCGGGTTCGACGGGAGCGTCGTTCCGGGACGGCTCGACCGGGTCGTCCTCGCTGGGTCGCCTGGGTGGTTTGGGTTTCTTGTCCTGGTCCAGGCGCAGCCAGCGGCGGCGGTTGGTGGTCCTGGCCGGCCACATCTCCTGGATGGCGCTGTTGAAGTGCGCGCCGATCACGATGGCCAGGCCGATGAAGAACGTCAGCAGCAGGAACGCGATCGGGGCGGCCAGCGCGCCGTACGTGTAGCCGGTGCGGCCGATCCCGATCAGGTAGATGCGCAGGCCGATGCTGGCCAACAGGAACACCACCATCGCCAGCACGGCGCCGGGCAGACCCCGGTGCCACGGCAGCTTTCTCGGCAGCGCCACCTTGTACAGGGTGCACAGCGCGATCACCAGCAGCAGCGCGACGACCGGGTAGTAGAAGCGTGCCGATCAGGTCGGAGATGTTGTTGTGCCACGACGGCGGGAACACCTTCGGCAGCAGGTCCGGTCCGAGCGCCAGCACCGGCAGGCCGATGATCGCCATGACCAGCCCGACCAGGTACAGCAGCAGCGCGAAGATCCGCTGCCAGACGTCGTTGCGGACGCCGTACTGGCCGTAGGCCACCGTGATCGCGTCCACGAACGACGCCATCGCCGACGAACCGGCCCACAGCGAGATCAGGAAGCCGATCGACGCGACCTCGCCCTGCGCCTTGGTGAGGATGTCGGCGACCGTCGGCTCGATGATCGTCTGCACCACGTTGGGGCTGAAGATGGTGCGGCAGAACGCGATGATCCTGTCCTGCACCGCCGTGACGATGTGCGGTCCGAACCAGTCGCCGACGAAGCCCAGACTGCCCAGCAGGCCGAGCAGCAGCGGCGGCAGCGACAGCGTCTGCCAGAACGCCGCCTCGGCCGCCTCGGAGAAGATGTTGCCGTGCCACGCCTTGGCCAGCGTCCGTTTGGTCAACCGCCACGCCGGACGACCGCGCTCCGCCGCCTCGTCCGTCACGGACGGAGCGGGCGGCTGGTCCTCGGGCGGCTGCGCACTCATGATGCGGTCAAGCATGCTGCATCGCCCGTGATCGACCGACACACCCCGTGCCCGTCGTCGCCGACATGTCGCGTCGCACGCCGGTGCCCGCGCGCGGAGCCGGTAAGCTCGGCTGCGCTCGCCGCGCGGGGGTCGCGTCGGCGCGAAGGGAGGGGAGTCCGTGGCACAGCCCGACTCCCTCGGTGTCGCGCGAACGGCCTGCCGTCCTGTCCCGCCCGCTGCGCGACTGGCAGCGCCGGGCGCTGACCCGTTATCTGGCGACCAAACCGAAGGACTTCCTCGCGGTCGCCACGCCGGGCGCCGGCAAGACCACGTTCGGCCTGCGGGTCGCGGCCGAACTGCTGGCCGACCGGCACGTCGAGCAGGTCACGATCGTCACGCCGACCGAGCACCTGAAGCACCAGTGGGCCGGCGGCCGCGCGCGAGGTCGGCATCCCGATCGACTCGAACTTCCGCAACACGTCCGGCGCGACCTCCCGCGACTACCAGGGCGTCGCCGTCACGTACGCGCAGGTCGCGGCGCATCCCGCGCTGCACCGGGTGCGCACCGAGAACCGCAAGACGCTGGTCATCCTGGACGAGATCCACCACGGCGGTGACGCGAAGTCCTGGGGTGACGCGATCCGCGAGGCGTTCACGCCCGCGGTCCGCCGGCTGGCGCTGACCGGGACGCCGTTCCGCAGCGACGACTCGCCGATCCCGTTCGTCAACTACGAACCCGACCGCGCCGGGTTCCAGCGCAGCAGCGCCGACCACACCTACGGCTACGCGCGAGGCGCTGGCCGACGGCGTGGTCCGGCCGGTGATCTTCCTCGCCTACTCGGGCGAGGCGAGCTGGCGGACCAGCGCGGGCGAGGAGTTCACCGCACGGCTGGGCGAACCGCTGACCCAGGAGCAGAACGCCCGCGCGTGGCGCACCGCGCTGGACCCGACGGGGGAGTGGATGCCGGCGGTGCTGCAGGCCGCCGACACCCGGCTGAACCAGCTGCGCGCGGCCGGCATGACCGACGCGGGCGGCACTGGTGATCGCGTCCGACCACGAGTCGGCCAAGGCGTACGCGAAGATCATCCTGGAGATGACCGGCGAGCAGCCGACCGTGGTGCTGTCCGACGACCCGAAGGCGTCCGGCCGGATCGCCGAGTTCTCCGGCCACGACGGAACGCTGGCTGGTCGCGGTCCGGATGGTCAGCGAGGGCGTCGACGTGCCACGGCTGGCCGTCGGCGTCTACGCGACCAGCGCGTCGACACCGCTGTTCTTCGCGCAGGCGATCGGCCGGTTCGTGCGGGCGCGGCGGCCCGGCGAGACGGCCAGCGTGTTCCTGCCCAGCGTGCCCGTCCTGCTGGAGCTGGCCAGCCAGATGGAGGCCGAGCGGGACCACGTGCTGGGCAAGCCGCACCGGGAGAAGGACGGCTGGGACGACGAGCTGCTCGCCGACGCGAACCGGACGAAGGACGAACTGGGCGAGGAGGAGTCCGCGTTCACCTCGCTGGGCGCCTCGGCAGAGCTGGACCAGGTGATCTACGACGGCTCGTCGTTCGGCACGGCCGCGCTGGCCGGCACCGACGAGGAGCAGGAGTACCTGGGGCTGCCCGGCCTGCTCGCGCCCGACCAGGTGCGCGCGCTGCTGCGCCAGCGGCAGGACACCCAGCTGTCCGCCGCGTCCCGGCGCGCTGCCGACGCGGAGCCGCCAGCCGGCAGCCGGAGCGCCGGGTGCTGTCCGTCGAGCGAGCGCCTCGGCGAGCTGCGCAAGGAACTGAACACGCTGGTCGCGCTGTACCACCACCGCACGGGCAAGCCGCACGGCAAGATCCACGGCGAGCTGCGTCGGGTGTGCGGTGGCCCGCCGACCGCGATGGCCTCCGTGGAACACCTCGAAGAACGCATCGCCACCCTGCAGGTCTTGGTAGGGCCCGGCCGCGCCACGGCGCGGGAGGGCCAGGAGCGAAGCGACCGTTGCCAAGACATCGTCGGCCAAGACTTGATCATCTGAGCCTTTGCGGCGCCTCAGGTCACCTCAGCAACCGCTTCCTGAGAAACCGACGCGCTGTCGGTCGTAGAGCCGCTCTCGCCCCATGATTTCGCGCGCAACCGCTTGAGCGTTCTGTCCTTTTCCCGTGACTGTCCGTGTCTGCTGTATGCGATATGGGTGCCAGGTGACGGGCCAGTGACACGCTCGTTGCCGGATTGTGTCACCCAGTGCGGTACTGAATCGATTCTGATGCCTTCAGTCACGGGCGCTGCGTGGCATATGTTGTCGCCCACAACATACTTATGTTGTCGCCCACAACATTTTCGGTTCCGGCCCGGCTCGGAACCACGCAAACAAAGGATGAAAGGGACGCGGATGCGTAAGACCACCCTCGCCCTGATCGCCGCGAGCTCGGGCCTTGCCTTGGCGCTCACGGCGTGCGGGAACAACAGCTCCGGTGGATCGGGCGGTTCCTCGTCCACCGCAGCGGCGGGCGGGGCCTGTCCGGCCATCGGCGCCGGCCTCTCCTCGGCCTCGACCGCGGCGAGCAGCACGGTGACGCCACAGAGCGTCACGTCCCAGCTCGGCAGCGCAGGCGGCGTCAAGGTCGGCGTCATCCTGCCGGAGACCGCCACCTCCGCCCGTTGGGAGGGCTTCGACCACCCGTACCTGCAGGCGGCACTCACCGCCGAGGGCTTCGACCCGAACATCCAGAACGCCCAGGGTGACGACCAGAAGTTCTCGCAGATCGCGGACTCGATGCTCAACGAGCACGTCAAGGTGCTGATCATCGGCGCTCCGAACACGGCCGACGGTGCCACGGTGGAGCAGAAGGCCAAGGCGCAGGGCGTTCCGGTCATCGACTACGACCGCCTGAACCTCGGCGGCAGCGCCGACTACTACGTCAGCTTCGACAACGTGCGGGTCGGCCAGCTGCAGGGCATGCCCTGGCCACGGCGCTGAAGAGCAAGAAGGGCGCCCAGGTCATCGAGATCGAGGGCTCCCCGACCGACAACAACGCCACGCTGTTCCACAACGGCCAGGAGCAGGTCGCTCCAGCCGCTGTACGCCTGCGGCGCGCTCAAGCTGGTCAAGAGCCAGATGATCGACGCCTGGGACAACCAGAAGGCCGGCACGACCTTCGAGCAGTTCCTGACCGCCAACGGCGGCAAGGTGGACGGCGTGCTCGCCGCCAACGACGGTGAGGCCGGCGCGATCATCACGGTCCTGCAGAAGAACGGCCTGAACGGCAAGGTCCCGGTCACCGGCCAGGACGCCACCGCCGCCGGCCTGAAGCCATCCTGCCCGGCGACCAGTACTCGACGGTGTTCAAGCCGGAGAAGCTGGAGGCCGAGGCCTCGGCCGAGCTGGCGCTGGCGCTGGCCAAGGGCAACACCCAGGTCGCCAACCAGATCGCGACGCCAGAACTCGCACGACCCGACGGGCAACCGCGACGTCAAGTCCGTGCTGCTGACGCCGGAGTCCATCACGAAGAACAACGTGAAGGACGTCGTGACCCAGGGTTACGTCAAGGCGAGCGACATCTGCACCGGTGCGGCCGCCTCGGTCTGCACCTCGCTGGGCATCTCCTGATCCAGCCGGTGCCCCCGGCCATCGCCGGGGGCACCGCTCCGACCCGCCGTGGCGGGGCCTCGACCGCACCGGGCCCCGCCACGGCATTCCCAACGTGCTCATGACAACGATGACATCGCCCTCATCGGCGCTATCAGAGCACAACTCCGACGTTCCGTGGAGGTCACGCCGTGAACGAGCCGATTCTGGAGCTGCGCGGCATCAACAAGAGTTTCGGCCCGGTCCACGTGCTGCACGACGTGGACCTCACCGTGCGGGCCGGTGAGGTGACCGCGCTGGTCGGCGACAACGGCGCCGGCAAGTCCACGCTGGTCAAGTGCATCGCCGGCATTCACGGCATCGACAGCGGGCAGATGCTGTTCGAGGGCAAAGAGGTGCACATGCACAACCCGCGCGAGGCGGCCGCGCTCGGCATCGAGGTCGTGTACCAGGACCTCGCGCTGTGCGAGAACCTCGACATCGTCCAGAACATGTTCCTCGGCCGGGAGCGCGACCAACGGGATGCTCGACGAGGCGTCGATGGAACTGGCGGCCCGCAAGACGCTCGCGTCGCTGTCGGTGCGCACGGTGAAGTCCGTGCGCACGCCGGTGTCGTCGCTGTCCGGTGGCCAGCGGCAGACCGTCGCCATCGCCAAGTCGGTGCTGTGGGACAGCAAGGTGGTGCTGCTCGACGAGCCGACCGCCGCGCTGGGTGTCGCGCAGACCCGCCAGGTGCTCGACCTGGTGCGCCGGCTGGCCGAGCAGGGCCTCGGCGTGGTGCTGATCAGCCACAACATGAACGACGTCTTCGAGGTGTCCGACCGGATCGCCGACGCTGTTCCTCGGCCGGATGGCCGCCGAGCTGCCCACGAAGAACCTGACCAACAGCCAGGTCGTCGAGCTGATCACCTCCGGTCGGTCCGGTGACCTCGGCCTGGCCCGGCCCGACGTCGCATCCGTCTGATGCGCGGCGAGCAGCGGTGGCCGATCGCCACCACCCGCCTCACACCGGCCCACCAGCACGAGGAACCACCATGACTGACAGCCCGACCACCCCGACCGACCGGTCAGCAGCCGCCGTGGCCGACGGCGGCTCAGCCATCACCGACTTCGGCATCGACACCACGTCGCTGTCCACCGGCGAGGCCGTCCGGCGACTACTTCCGCCGGGTCCGCGGCGGTGAGCTCGGCCCGCTGCCGGCCGTCCTGCGGCCTCATCGTGCTGCTGATCATCTTCAGCGGCCTGTCCGGCAACTTCTTCACGCTCAACAACATCGCCAACCTGCTCTCCCAGGGTGCCGGCGAGACGATCATCGCGATGGGCATCGTGCCCGTCCTGCTGCTCGGCGAGATCGACCTGTCCGCCGGCACGGCGTCCGGCCTGACGCGCCGCGCTGTTCGCGCTGCACCTGAACAAGAACGGCAACCTGCTCGGCTCGATGGGGAGCACGGTCTTCTACGGGTTCGTCATCCTGCTGGTCGTCGCGGCCGCGCTGGCCGCGCTGGCAGCGGATCTGGATCGGCGCCGTGTTCTCGCTGGCCGGCGCGTGATCCTGATGATCGGTGTGCCGCCCAACCCCTGGCTGGAGATGCTGCTGGCGGTCTGCGTCGGCGCCGGCATCGGCAGCCTGACCGGCTTCCTGGTGTCCAAGATCGGCATGCCGTCCTTCGTCGTGACCCTGGCGCTGTTCATCGCCTGGTACGGCGTGATCCTGCTGCTGATCGGCAGCCTGGGCGAGCTGTCGATCCGGCAGAGCTCCGTCCTGTTCGACGTGGCCAACGGCAACCTGAGCACGGTCGGCAGCTGGATCCTGTTCGTGGTCGGCGCCGGCGGCTACGCGGCTGGTCGTCGCTCGGCCGGCACTTCAGCCGGCTGCGCAGGGGCCTGGTGGCCCAGCCGACCACGCTGGTCGCGATCAAGGTGCTGCGTCGTGCTCGTGCTCGGCGCCGTGGCGACCTACCTGCTCACCCTCAACCGCTCGCCCAACCCGGACCTGACCACGATCACCGGCGTGCCCTACGTCGTGCCGATCATCCTGGTGCTGCTGGTCATCGGCACGTTCGTGCTGGACCGCACCCGCTACGGCCGGCACATCTACGCGGTCGGCGGCAACAGGGAGGCCGCCCGCCGCGCCGGTATCCAGGTGGACAAGATCCGGATGAGCGTGTTCGTGATCTGTTCGTCGGTCGCCGCCGTCGGCGCCATCGTCTACAGCTCGAAGATCGGTGAGGTCGACGGCAACGCCGGCAACGGCAACACGCTGCTGTTCGCCGTCGGTGCCGCGGTCATCGGTGGCACGTCGCTGTTCGGCGGCAAGGGCCGGGTGCGGGACGCGGTGCTCGGTGGCGCGGTGCTGGCCATCGTGCAGAACGGCCTCGGCCTGCTCGGGTTCCAGGCCGCCCAGGTCAACATCATCACCGGTCTGGTCCTGCTGATCGCGGCCACCGTCGACGCGCTGTCGCGGCGACGGGCCCAGGCTCGCTGAGGACGGTCCACTGAGCGCGGCGATCAGCAGCAGGGGGGCCGAGGTTGACCAGTTCGCCAACCGCGGGCACCCGCCCGGACGAGGTTCGGCGGCACAACCGGGCCGCCCTGCTGCGCCGCCTGCACGTGGACGGCCCGTGCACCCGGGCCGACCTGGCCACCGAACTGGGCCTCAACCGCAGCACCATCAAGACCCTGGTGGACGGTCTGGCCGAGGACGGCGTGGTCGCCGAGCGGGTGCCGGCCCGGCGCAGCGGCGCCGGCCGGCCGTCCCTGCTGGTGCTGCCGCAGCCGCACGCCGCGGTCGTGATGGCCGTGGACATCCGGGTCGAGCAGGTGTCCGTGGCGCTGGTCGGCATCGGCGGCGAGATCCTCGGCCGGTGCAGCTGGAGCCTCCGGTCGGCCACCAGGGACCCGCGTCGAGGTGTTCACGAAGATCGTGGACAGCAGCCAGCTGCTGATCGACGAACTGGCCGTCGAGCGTCGTCGCGGTCGGTGTGTCCGTGCCCGGCGTGGTGCGCCGCTCCGACGGGCTGGTGCACGAGGCGCCGAACCTGCACTGGACCGACGTGCCGCTGGGGGAGTGGCTGTCCAGGGCGCTGCGCCGGCCCATCCACGTCGGCAACGACGCCGAACTGGGCGCGCTGGCCGAACACCTGCGCGGCGCCGCCCGCAACGCGCCTGGACGTCGTGTACGTCGCCGCCGACGTCGGCATCGGCGGTGGCGTGATCTCCAGCGGCGCCTCGTTACGCGGCTCCGGCGGTTACGTCGGCGAGATCGGGCACATGGTGGTCCGGCACGACGGCCGGCAGTGCTACTGCGGCTGCCGGGGCTGCTGGGAGACCGAGGTGGGGGAGCGGGCGCTGGCCAGGGCGCTGGGCATGCCGGAGGAGTCGCCGCGCGGCGCCATCGTCGCCGAACTGCGCACCGTGGCCAGCCCAGCCGGACGCAGGTGCTCGACCAGCTCGGCGAGTTCGCCGAATGGCTGGCGGTCGGCCTGTGCAACGTGGTGAACCTGCTGTGCCCGCAGCTGGTCGTGCTGGGCGACCTGTTCACGGCGCTGCCGGACGTCCTGGTCGACCACGTCGGCCAGGTGGTGCGGGAGCGCAGCCTGGTCAGCAGGGCGCTGGGCGGCACACGGATCGTGACGTCGTCACTGGGCTCGGACGCCAAGCTGCTGGGCGCCGCCGAGCTGGCCTTCGAGCCCGTGCTGGCCAATCTGGGCTTCTGAGCCGGTTTCAGTTCGCCGCGGAACGACATCACCTCGGGCAGACATCGGACGTCTGGCAACGCACTGAGGGCGAGACCGCGGTGGTCCCGCCCTCAGTGGCTGGTTGTCGGTGCCGACAGTGGCCGGTCAGTGCTGCAGCTCCGCCGCGATCTCGCGGAGCCTGGTCTCGTGCTCGCGGGCGTGGTGCCCGCAGAACAGCAGTTCGCCGCCGGAGGCGAGCACGGCCCGTACCTGGGCAGCGGCGCCACAACGGTCGCAACGGTCGGCGGCGGTCAATTCGGGGCGGGCGAGCGTGGTCGTCATTGGAGTTCTCCCTCCGTCCCGGCACCGGTCCCCCGGTGCCACTTCCGGCCACGATCACGTCGGAGGAACTCCGGTCGTGTTCGTTGGTTCCACTGTTCCAGACGCTTGGGGGTACGCAAGTGTTCCCGCGCCGTTGCGACTGTCGTCACGTCGACGTCTACCCGGATGTCGCAGCGTTCCGGCGGTCGATCGCTTCGCTCCGTAGTCGCTACCTGGGGGTTTACCTTACCGGCGCCGCCGACACGCGTGATTCTCGGTGACGTGCATCACTATTACGGCTTCCTAGGGTGGTGTTCGCCCTCGGTGAACCTCACCCTCACGTCGGCTAGTTCGACGTACCCCAGGACGCCCTCGACGGTCTGCCCCTCGCAGTCGCGGCGCAGCGAGTCTTAAGTGCGAACTGCCCGAATCGCACCGGTACAGCGCCGACGACGGCTCCCGGCCGCCCGGCTGCCGCTCGTACAGGTATCCCTGCATCGCCAGCGTCGTCTGGCCCTCGCAGCCGCCGGACTGGTCGGTCGACGAGAAGTAGTCCGCGTCCCCATCTGGCACAGGAAGAACTTCTCCGTGCCCGGCGTGCTCGTGGTCACCAGGTAGCCGAGCGTGGCGTCAGGGCGAAGCCGGAGGCGCGCCGGTGGCCCATGGTCAGCGTGATGTGGTGGCCCGACCGGTCGTGGAAGCGGATCAGCGGCACGTAGTTGAGCTTCGGCGGTGTCGTCGTGGTCTGTGGCGGCGGGCCGGCAGCGGGCTGGCCCCTTCGTGGTGGTCCGCGTCGCCTGGTCGTCGTCGTCCTGGTGGTGCGTCGGGTCATGGTCGTCGTTGTCGTGCCGATGACGATCGTCATGTCCGGCATCACGATCGTGCCGGCGGTGTGCGTGACCGCGCCGTCAGCGGCCCTCGAGCGCGGGCCGCCGGTCATCGCCAGGCGACACCCGCCGCGCCACCACGAGCACCACACCGCCTGCGGCCAGCAGCCACCACGCTTGCGGCGCGGCCGGGCGTTTGCTCGTCCCACCGTCCGCCCACGGCAGTTCGGCGGTGGCGTCACGGCGGCGAGCACCTCGGTCCGTGCGTCCATCGGGCGCGTGTCGCGGCCCACCACGGCCGTCCGGTCCGGATCGACCCGCGTCGCCACGTCGACCGGCACCGGCACCGGGGTCATGATCTCGGTCGGCGGGCCCGTCGGTCATCCGGCGCCGCAACAGGTCGCGCACCCGGTCCGGCGTCAGCCGGTCCTCCGGCGACCGCGGTGAGCAGCCCCATGATCACCTCGGCCAGCGGCCCGTCCGCCCGGGACAGTTCCGGCGACGTCGTCCATGATCGCCTGGACCGTGGCCGCCGTCGTGTCGCTGTTGGAACGGAGCCCTGCCCTCGGACGAGATGGAACAGCGTCGCGCCCAGCGACCACAGGTCACTGGCCGGCGTCGGCCGGCCGCCGTCGAACAGTTCCGGCGCCCTGTAGGCCGGCGAGCCCGTCACGCTCGGCCGGTCAGCCCAGGTCGTCCGTCGCCGCGGCGGTGCCGAAGTCGGCCAGCTTCACGCTGGCCGTCGGGCAGCAGCATCATGTTGCCCGGCTTCACGTCCCGGTGCACCACGCCCGCCGCGTGCGCGGTCCGCAGCGCCGACAGCACCTGCAGTGCCGATCGACGCCACCCGGTTCGCCGGCAGCGGACCCAGTTCGTGCAGCACCTCGATCAGCGTGGTCGCCTCGACGAGTTCCATCACGATGAAGATCGCGCCGGCGGTCGGGCCACGTCGTGCACGTTACGATCGACGGATCGGACAGCTCACCGACCGCCCGCGCCTCCCGCATCACCCGTTCGGTGAGGGCTTCCCGTTCCGCGGTGGACAGTCCGGCCGGGACCCGCAGCTCCTTCAGCGCGACCGGCCGCCCGATCACGCGGTCCTCGGCCCGCCACACGATCCCGATGCTGCCCCTGCCCAGTTCCCCGAGCACGGTGTACCGGTCGGCCACCACTCGCCCAGCCACGGTGGGCCCCTCTCGCGCAGCGCCGACGAGGAATGGTAGCGACACGCCCGATACACGACGACGCCCCGGTCGGGTGACCGGGGCACCGTTCGTGGTGAATCGCTCAGTCCAGGTAGTCGCGCAGCACCTGCGAGCGGGACGGGTGGCGCAGCTTCGACATCGTCTTCGACTCGATCTGCCGGATGCGCTCCCGGGTCACCCCGTACACCTGGCCGATCTCGTCCAGCGTCCTCGGCTGGCCGTCGGTGAGGCCGAACCGCAGCCGCACCACGCCCGCCTCGCGCTCGGACAGCGTCGCCAGCACCGACTGCAGCTGGTCCTGCAGCAGCGTGAACGACACCGCGTCCACGGCCACGACGGCCTCGGAGTCCTCGATGAAGTCACCGAGCTGCGAGTCGCCCTCGTCGCCGATGGTCTGGTCCAGCGAGATGGGCTCCCGGGCGTACTGCTGGATCTCCAGCACCTTCTCCGGGGTGATGTCCATTTCCTTGGCCAGCTCCTCCGGGGTGGGCTCGCGCCCGAGGTCCTGGAGCAGCTCGCGCTGGATGCGGCCGAGCTTGTTGATCACCTCGACCATGTGCACCGGGATGCGGATGGTGCGGGCCTGGTCGGCCATGGCGCGGGTGATGGCCTGCCGGATCCACCACGTGGCGTACGTCGAGAACTTGTAGCCCTTGGTGTAGTCGAACTTCTCGACCGCGCGGATCAGGCCGAGGTTGCCCTCCTGGATCAGGTCCAGGAACGCCATGCCACGACCGGTGTAGCGCTTGGCCAGCGACACGACCAGTCGGAGGTTCGCCTCCAGCAGGTGGTTCTTGGCGCGCTCGCCGTCCCGGATGATCCACCGCAGGTCGCGGCGCATCTGGGTGGCGAGCTTCTCGTTCTCCTCCTCGGCCTTGCGCGTGCGCTCGGCCGCGTAGAGGCCGGCCTCGATCCGCTTGGCGAGTTCGACCTCCTCCTCGGCGTTGAGCAGCGCGACCTTGCCGATCTGCTTGAGGTAGGCACGGACGGAGTCGGCCGACGCGGTGAGTTCGGCGTCCTTGCGCGCCTGCCGAAGCGCCTCGGACTCCTCCTCGTCCCAGACGAAGTCGCCGTCCTTGGCGTCCTTCGGGACTTCGTCTCCTCGACGGCGACGTCCTCGACGACTCCTCGACGAGGTCGACGTCGACGTCCTCGAGATCGACATCCTCCGGCGACACGTCGCCTTCGATGTCGATCTCGGCCTCTTCGCCGTCCTTGCGCGGCCTTCGCCGGCGCGGCGCGTCCTTCTTGCCGGCGGCCGGCTTCTTGGCGGCCGGCTTCTTGGCCGGCCGCCGGCTTCTTGGCCGCCGTCTTCTTGATCGGGATCGCGGTGTCGGCGACGCCGTCGGTGACGTCGCCCGCATCCGCACCGTGCCTGGTGCCGTTGGTGCGGCACCCCTGGTCGGTCTTGGCGGCGCTCACGGCGGTGCTGGAGCGTCGGGTTGCGGTTCCTGCGGCTGCCACGTACGCCCTTTCGCAACGGTCCATCAGGCCGCCGAGGCGGAGCGGACCTCGGTGCCTTAGTTCGGGGAGTGCCTGCCGGCCATCCTGCGGCAGGCACGTGTTCCATTGTAACGACGCGCCGGGACGGGCGGTGGCGGCGCGCAGTCGGTTTCGGGTGAATCGTTGCCGAAGCGCAGGTGCGCGACCCGATCGAGTCGGATCGCGCACACGTTCGTAGTCGGACACCGTTCCGTTATCGCCGGTCGGTTCAGTGCCGGATCGTGCCCTCGATCAGCGGCCGCGCCGCGCGGCGCCCACGATGCCCGGCGTCGTTCTTCAGCGCCGCCGCGACGACCGTGGTGCGGACGTCCAGCAGCGGCAGCCATTTGTCCGCCTTCTTGCTGACCCCGCCGCCGGCGATGATCAGGTCCGGCCAGATCAGGGCCTCCAGCGTGCGCAGGTACTTGGAGACCCGGTGCGCCCACTCCTCCCAGGAGAGGTTCTTGTCGTCCTTCACCGAGGCCGCGGCCCGCTTCTCGGCGTCGTGCCCGTCGACCTCGAGGTGGCCGAACTCGGTGTTCGGCACGAGCTTGCCGTCCAGGAACAGCGCGCTGCCGATGCCGGTGCCGAAGGTCAGCAGGACGACCACGCCGCGGCTGGCCGACACCGACGCCGTAGCGCATCTCGGCCATGCCGGCCGCGTCGGCGTCGTTGAGCACGCTCGACCTGGCTGACGTCCCTGCCGAGCCGCTCGGCGAACAGGGCCGGCCGCGTCGGTGTCGATCCAGCCCTTGTCGACGTTGGCGGCGGTCTGCGCGGTGCCCTTCTTGATCACACACGGAAGGGTGACGCCGACCGGCCCGTCCCACTCGAACTGCTTGACGATCTCCGCGACGACGTCGGCGACGGCGTCCGGGGTGGACGGCTGCGGGGTCGCGATGCGCAGGCGCTCACCGTCCAGTGCGCCTGTTCGAGGTCGACGACACAGCCCTTGATGCCGGACCCACCGATGTCGATCCCGAAGCCGCGGGTAGTGCCCATCCGTGGACCTTCCTACTCGATTCAGCTTGATGCACCGACCCTAGCGGGTTGTGGTCGGATGGTGATGTGCCTACCACCAGTGAACAGTTCGCCGGCTATCGACCTCCACGGGTTGTGCGCCCAGGCGGTGCCGGTCGCGCCGGGAGGCGGCGCGCGACTGGTCGTCGTCGATGCCGGGAGGCCGGTTTGGCCGATGTCGTCGACCAAGAGCACCGAGACCGACGTGGTCACGGCGGGTGACCGGGCTGCCGAGCGGTTGATCCGGGAGCGGCTGGGCGAGCTGTGGCCCGGGGTGCCGGTGATCGGCGAGGAGGAGGGCGGCAGCGCGCGCCGGGGGCGGGCTGTCGTGGGTGGTCGACCCGATCGACGGCACGGTCAACTACCTGTACGGGTCGCCCTGGTACGCGGTGTCGGTGGCGGCCCAGGTGGACGGCGTTTCGGTGGCCGGCGCCGTGGTCGAGCCGGCCTCCGGGCGGGTCTGGACCGGCGGTCGCGGGGCCGGGGCGCGCGGCTGGACGGGCGGCCGCTGCGCGTGTTTCCGCCGCTGACCCGGCTGGAACTGTCTCTGGTGGCCACCGGGTTCGCCTATTCGGCGCAGCGGCGGGTGCGGCAGGCCGCGGTGTGGGGTCGGATGTTGGGGCGGGTTCGGGACATCCGGCGGGCCGGGGCCAGTTCGCTTGGATCTGTGCGCGGTGGCCGGCGGGCTGGGTGGACGGCTATGTGGAGCACGGCCTGCATCGGTGGGACTGGGCGGCCGGGGCGCTGATCGCCGAGCGAGGCGGGCGCCGTGGTTCGGCTGCCGCGGCGGGCTGCGACGACGGGCTGGGAGAGGACGCCCTGTTCGTTGCCGCGCCCGGCATCGCTATCGGCCCTGGAGGATGCTCTCGTCGAATGCGGAACCTGGCCGAGGTCTAGTCCGTTTTCCTGCCGTCAGCGCGAAGGTCCGGATTCGTCCTGGCCGCTTTGCTGGCGGCGTCCTAATTCTTTGCCGCTCATCTTGTGTAGCGCCGTTCAGCACTGGCTGGAGTGGGCCGCTTCCAGCAGGCTCGGGCTGAGTCGCGGCAGGACGCTGTTCTGGGCCTGCTGGCCACCCTGGGGGGTGGGGTGTTGGGATGCCCACTGGCCGCAAGCTGCTGCATGGCCTGCTGGGCCTGGCTGCTCGGCGAGAGGGTGGTGAACTCCGAGCCGATGGCCAGGTCCACCGTGGCGTCCTGGCGGTTGTCCCGGACCAGCTGGGTGCACGGCACCATGCAGGCTCACCGTGCGGGCCGCCGACTCGCCGTTGGCGCCGAAGCGGATCTGGCCCCGGCACTTCATGTCGTGCTTCGGGTACAGCGGGTCGTTCGGCCGCGGGCGGGACCTGGAAGCCGTCCTGCTGGAGTTGGATCGAGGCCTGGGTTGCCGGCGCCGCGCTGGCTGCTGGCGTTGTAGACCTGGACCTTGACCTGGCTGGCGGGTTCCGGCGCGACCTTGTCCAGCGCGTCGTACGGCAGGACGGTGCCCGGCTGCGGGGTCTTGGTCTTCGCCGGCGCCTTCGTCGCCGGCCGCCGGGTCGTCGTCGACTGGGTGGACGCCGGGCAGGCCACTGCGGCGTTCGACGTCCGACGCCTTGGTGATGACCTTCGTCCAGACCACGATCGCGGCCACCACCAGGAGACACGGCGATCACGATGGCGGGAATGGGCTTCCGCTTGCGGTACCGCGCCTTACCGCGCTCGCGCGTGAAGCCTCCGGAGGCCACCACTGCCCGTCCTCCCCCTGCCTCGTGTCTGGACTAGAGCCTTGCCTACCTGGCTTGTTGGTCGTCGCTCAGCCAAGCCTAGGCGTTTCGGCCTCGACCGGGTGCACTTGGATCACCCGTTGTGGTGTTGTCGTGTTCGACTCGTGTCGTGATCGCTGGCCGCGGTCGGGCTCACTGCGCACGGTGAGGTACCCGCTCATCGCACCACGTAACCGATGACGTCGGCAAGGCACGAGGTCCGTTGCCCCAGGAGTCGTTGCGATCTCACTGACGTTGGACCCATCTGGGTGAGGCGAGGTGTGCATACCGGCACAGGTGGGCTACCCTCTGCCCGCTCCACACGTCGGTGGCTTGACCCGGATCGATTCGGGGGAGGGGGATCGGCGGTGATCTGCAGCGAGACCTCCGTCACTTTCGGCGGCGGGCACAAATTGCTGCGTTGAGACGTTGAGCAGCGCACAACACAAGTCTCCGTGTGACCGCAGGGGTGAGGAAAATGGCGACCGACTACGACGCTCCGCGCCGCAGCGAGGCCGACGAGCTGGCCGAGGACTCCCTCGAAGAGCTCAAGGCGCGGCGCAACGAGACCCAGTCAGGTGTCGTCGACGTGGACACGGACGCTCCTGACGAGAACTTCGAGCTGCCCGGCGCCGACCTGTCGGGCCTGTCCGGCGAGGAGTTGACCGTCAAGGTGCTGCCGAAGCAGGCTGACGAGTTCACCTGCTCCAAGTGTTTCCTGGTGCACCACCGCAGCAGGCTGGCCGAGGAACGCCACGGCCAGTACATCTGCCGCGACTGCGCCTGAGGCGCGAGCGACCGGCCGGCGCCGGGCCGGACCGACACGCGACGACCGCACCGCGTCTGAGGCACCTTTCAGAGCTGGGCACTCACCTGTCCGGTGGGTGCCCAGTGTTGTTTCCGAGCTATTTTCACGTCCTGGTCCGCGATTCGCTGTCCGCGGTCAGGGCGGCTCCGGGTCCTCGTCGACCGCCCTCGGTGCAGGCCGGCTCGCTGCGACCGCGGCTACCAGGTCCTCCGGGTGCCGGGTGCTGATCAGCCAGTACGGGGTCGGGTCGTCCTCGTCCGTGACCTCGATCCACACCATCGGCCCGACCCAGCTGCGGTGCAGCGCGAACGCGGCCGGGTCGAACGCCGGGCCGAGCACCTTGCGCTTGAGCGGGCCGGGATGATCTGCGTCTCGCCGGCGAACCGCAGCGGCAGGTGGGCCTCGCCGACCCACAGTTCGCCGTCGCGCGACCTCGACCGTGGCGCTGCTGAACCGCCACAGCAGCAGCAGGCGTCAGCGGGATGGTGATCACGTAGGGCAGCCACGCCCGGATGCCCGGGTAGCCCATGTCCACCTCGGCGGCCGAGCAGCCCGGCCGCGAACAGCGGCAGCAGCCAGTGCCACCAGGGCAGATACAGGCGTTCCCAGAACGCCGGCTTGCCGGCCTTGCTCTCGGCGCTGCCCGGCTCGCCTGGCGGCCTGGCTCGCGGCCGCACTCGCACTGTCGGTCACGGGGTCAGGGTAGTCTCGCCGCCCGTGTCCAGCGTCGAGGTGTTGCTGTCCCGGATCGATCCCGGTGTGCCCGCTGCCCGCGTACGCCCAGCCGGGCGATGCGGGCGTGGATCTGGTGACCACCGCCGACGTCGCGCATCGCGCCCGGTGAGCGGGCCGTGGTCGGCACCGGCATCGCGATCGCGCTGCCGGAGGGCTACGCCGGGTTTCGTGCACCCGCGCTCCGGGCTGGCCGCGCGGGTCGGGCTCTCCGTGGTGAACACGCCCGGCACCATCGACTCGGGCTACCGGGGCGAGATCAGGGTCTGCCTGGTCAACCACGACCTGCGTGCGCCGATCTCGCTGCGGCGCGGGGACCGGATCGCCCAGCTGGTGGTGCAGCGGGTCGAGCACGCGGTGTTCCGTGAGGTGGCGGACGTCGACGCGCTGCCGGCAGCGTGCGGGGTGCGGGCGGCTACGGCTCGACCGGCGGGCATGCCACGCTGGTGAGCGGTGGGCGCGCGGGGACGGAGGACTAGTGGGGCTCTTCAAACGGGGCGAGCGCGGAGACGGCACGCCGCGGACGAGGACTCCGGACGCAGTCCGGTCGACGAGGACGACTACGGCTACGGCGAGGACTACGAGGACCCGACGCGCGACATCGACGCGCCGGCCGGCCCGTACGACGAGGACGAGGCACCGGAGGACGGGCTCGCCCGGCTGGACCTCGGCTCGGTCCGGCTGCCGCTGCCGGCGGACGCGCAGGTGCAGGTCGAGATGGACCCGAACGGGCCGCTGCGGGCCGTGCACGTGCTGACCCCCAACGGCCGGTTCACCGTCGGCGCCTACGCCGCGCCCGAGGTCCGGTGACGCTGTGGCCGGAGATCAGCAGCGAACTCGCCGACCAGCTGCACGGGCGACGGCGCCCGGGTGCGCAAGGAGAACGGCGAGTGGGGCACCGAGCTGGTCGCGTTCGTCAACGACGTGCTGCTGCGGTTCGTCGGCGTGGACGGGCCGCGCTGGATGCTGCGGGCGGTGTCCGCCGGCCCGAAGGAGACGTCCGCGAAGGCGGCCGAGGAGCTGCGGGACATCGTGCGGAACACCGTCGTGGTGCGCGGTGAGCAGCCGATGCCGGTGCGCACGCCGCTGCCGCTGAGCCTGCCCGAGCAGATCGCCCAGCACATCGAGCAGGCCCAGACCGGCAGCGCCTGACCGTCGGCCCGTTCGTCGATACTGTCCGCCGTGGTGACGAGCAGGACGGCCCAGCGGCCGCGGAGCAGGCTGCTGCGGCCGCGGGTGGACGGGCAGCAGCGCGTCACCAACATGGAGCTGTTCTTCGACCTCGTCTACGTGTTCGCCGTCACCCAGCTGACCCGCTTCCTGGTCGAGAACCTCACCTGGCAGGGCGTGCTGCACGCCGTCGTGCTGCTGTGCGCCGTGTGGTGGGCGTGGATGTACACGGCCTGGGTCACCAACTGGCTGCACCCGGACGTGCGGACGGTGCGGGTCGTGCTGCTCGGCGTGATGCTGGCCAGCCTTGTCGTGTCCGCCACGCTGCCGCGGGCGTTCGCCGGCCGGGGGCTGGTGTTCGCCGTCGACCTACGTGGTCATGCAGCTGGGCCGGACCGCTGTTCGTGCTGTTCGCCGTGCGGCGGGACGCCGGGCTGCTGCGCAACTTCCAGCGGATCGCCGCGTGGCTGCGTGGTGTCCGGGCGCGCTGCTGGCTGGCCGGCGGGTTCGTGACCGGCGGCGCGCGCGGACGGGCTGTGGGCGGCGGCCGTGGTGGTCGACTTCCTGGCGCCGGTCTGCGGGTTCTACGTGCCGCTGCTGGGCCGGTCCCGCACGCGCCGACTGGACCATCGCCGGTGGCCATCTCGCGGAGCGCTGCCAGCTATTCATGATCATCGCGCTCGGCGAGTCCATTCTGGACATCGGGTCGACGCTCGGCGCGACCGCGACGTCACCGCGCCGACGATCGACCGCGTTCGTGCTCGCGTTCCTGGGCACCGTCGCGCTGTGGTGGGTCTACTTCGACCGCAGCGCCGAGGACAGCAGCACGGCGATCGCCGGGTCCGACCGACCCCGGCCGGCTCGGGCGGTCCGCCTACACGTACTTCCACCTGCCGATGGTCGCCGGCGTCATCGTCACGGCCGTGGCCGACGAGGCGCGTCATCGCCCACCCGACCGGGCACGGCTCGGCCGCCGTCACGGCCACCGTGCTCGGCGGCCCCGCGCTGTTCCTGCTCGGGCACCTGCTGTTCAAGCGGGCCGTGTTCCGGGTGCTGTCCTGGCCCCGGCTGGTCGCGCTGGCCGTGCTGGCGCGCTGATCCCGGTCGGTGCCGTCGTGTCACCGCTGGTGCTCTCGGCGGCTGCGCGCCGCTGGTCGTCGTCATCGGGGTCGGCGTCAGCCGACATGATGCTGTACCCGGCCCGCTCCGACGCCGAGCCCGGCCAGGGTCCGCCCGCCTAGCGTCGGCCGGGTCCGCGCCGAGTTCGGCGAACGTGATCGACCGCAGTTCGGCCGACCGGCAGCGCCGCGCCCACCGCCGCGGCGATCTCGAACGGATGCACCGGGTCGTCGACGCAGCCCGTCACGCCCGCCGGCGCCGTGATGCCGGCCAGCAGCTCCAGCGTCGGCGCGGGCCGGTGCGCGGCCACCCGCAGCGACGGCCGCCAGGCCGTCGCCGGCCCGCCGCCACGCCCGGCCCAGCTCCGCGGCCAGCCACGCCGGCACGTCCTTCGTCGCCGCGGCCAGCGCCGCGTCGACGCCGTGCGTCGTCCACCACGTCCGCGCCGATCCGCGGCCGTCACCGAACCGGGTGCCTCGCCTGCCGGGCCGTACCAGCCGGGCATCGCCAGCAGCAGGCCCGCGCACCGGTCCGGGTGGGCAGCCGCCCACTCGGCGGCCAGGTGGGCGCCCAGCGAGATGCCGCCGACCACGATCGGGCCGTAGCGGCCGGCGGCCGTCGTCCAGCGCCGCCAGATGGTGTTCGGCCAGTTCGGAGCCCGTGCGTGCGGCGCGTGGCGCGACCAGGCGCATGTCCGGCCCGCTCCGACCGGGCCGGCGAACACCGCGCGGACGAACACCTCGTCCGAGCCGGTGCCGGGCAGCAGCACGGCCGTTTCGCCCGCTCGCGCGCATCGGTGTGACCGTCACCCGGATCATCCTGCCGCATGCAAGTGGGGGGTTGAGCGGCGCTCCGGCGCGGTTACCCTGACGTTGCACGGGCCGAGTCGGGGCGGCCCCACAACACCACGGGAGCACGAGGATGTCCACCGCGAAGGAAGGCTACTGGCGTCGCCTGGCGCGTCGGCTGAGCAGTGACGTCGCCGAGTTGGATGCCGATGACCTGTCCCGGGAGGCAGAGGAGGCCGGCGCGACGCCGGCCCGCAACTGCCACTGCGGCGAGGAGGTGACCGTGCGCGGCCGGCTGCGCAGTGTGGAGCTGTGTCCGAAGGACGCCAACGCCACGCTGGAGGCCGAGCTGTACGACGGCACCGAAGGCGTGACGCTGGTCTGGCTGGGCCGCCGGAGTATCCCCGGCATCGAGCCTGGCCGTACCATCAAGGTGACCGGCCGGATGGCCGTGCGTGACGGTCACAAGGTCCTGTACAACCCCTACTACGAACTGCAGACGACTTCATGACCCTATCGGGGCCGACAGCCCGCGCAGTCACCTGACACGTCGACAGTCCGAACCAGAGCTCGGCGCACCGACCGCGGCGGCCGAGGACCGGCGACGGAGCAGAGCAGAAGCCCGCTCCCACGCTGCTGGAGCAGATGGGCGGCGTGGCCGGGCTGGTCTACTCGTCGGTGCCGGTGCTGGTGTTCGTCGGGGTCTACCTCCCCACCTACAGCCTCGCCGCCGGCCATCTGGGCGTCGCTGGGCAGCGCCGTCGCCATCCTGGTGCTGGCGGCTCGATCCGCAAGGAGCCGGTGCAGCCGGCGATCTCCGGGCTCTTCGGCGTCGCCATCGCCGCGTTCATCGCCTACCGCACCGGTTCGGCGCGCGGCTACTTCCTGTTCGGCATCTGGACCAGCCTCGCCTACGGCGGCGCGTTCCTGGTGTCCGTGCTGGTGCGCTGGCCGCTGGCCGGCGTCGTCTGGTCCACGCTGAACGGCACCGGCATGGCCTGGCGCGTCGGACCAGCTGAGCCGCCGCTACTACGACGTGGCCACCGTGGTCTGGGTGCTGGTGTTCGGCGCCCGGTTCGTCGTGCAGCACTGGCTCTACAACGACCAACCAGGTCGGCTGGCTGGCCTTCGCCAGGATCGCCATGGGCTGGCCGCTGACCGCGATCGCCGCGCTGGTCACGGTGTGGGCGGTGCGCAAGGCCGACCAGCGCCAGAAGGCACTGGCCGGGCCGGAGACCGACCGTCGACACCGAGCAGCCGGCGGCCGTCTCCGGACGCCTGAGTCAGCGCCGCCGGCAGGCCGACGGCCTGCCGGATCGCCGGCTCCACGTCGGCCGACGCCACGAACAGCAGCTCGTCGCCCGCCTCGACGGAGTCGTCCGGCGTCGGCACGATCACCCGGCCGCCGCGCAGGATCGCCACCAGCGCGGCGTCGTGCGGCAGGTCGAGCTGTGCGCCCGGCTTGCCGGCCAGCGGCGTGTCCGTCCGGCAGCGTCACCTCGACCAGGTTCGCCTGGCCCTGGCGCAGCGTCAGCAGCTGCACCAGGCCGCCGATGCTGACCGCCTCCTCGACCATCGCGGCCAGGATCCGCGGCGTCGACACGGCGACGTCGACGCCCCACGCGTCGGTGAACAGCCACTCGTTGCGCGGGTCGTTCACCCTGGCCACCACGCGCTTGACCGCGAACTCGGTCTTGGCCAGCAGCGACACCACGAGGTTGACCTTGTCGTCGCCGGTGGCGGCGATCACCACGTCGCACGTCTCCAGCCCGGCCTCCTCCAGCGAGGACAGCTCGCAGGCGTCGGCGAGCACCCACTCGGCCTGCTCCACGACGGGCGGGTCGAACTGCTTGGCGTCCCGCTCGATCAGCATCACCTGGTGGCCGCCCGCGACCAGTTCCTGGGCGATGGAGCGGCCGACGGCGCCCGCGCCGGCAATCGCGACCCGCATCAGTGCTATCCTCCTCCGGCGGCCGGGCCGCCGCCGCTGTGACGTCGCGTGACCGTGCCGGAGACGCGCGGCCACGTAGACCGCGTCGTCGGCCTGCAGCACGGTCTTGGTCTTGGGCAGCACGCCGGTGCCGAACCGCATGATGAACGCCACCCGGCAGCCCGTGGCCTCCTGCAGGTCGCGAACGGTGTGCCCGACCCAGCCCGGGTGCAGCGGCAGCTGCACGACGGCGACGGTGCCCGTCGGGTCGCGCCACGCGGTCGCGGTGCCCTCCGGCACGAGGGTGCGCAGGAACCGGTCGGTGGTCCACGGCACGGTCGCCACGGTCGGGATGCCCAGCCGCTCGTACACGGCGGCGCGGCTGGGGTCGTAGATCCGGGCGACCACGTTGGCCGACGCCGAACGTCTCCCGGGCCACCCGGGCCGCGATGATGTTCGAGTTGTCGCCGTTGGACACCGCCGCGAACGCGCCCGCCCGCTCGATGCCGGCCTTGACCAGCACCTCGCGGTCGAAACCGTTGCCGACCAGCTGCTGGCCGTGGAAGTCGGTGCCGAGCCGGCGGAACGCCTGCTCGTCCTTGTCGATCACGGCCACGGTGTGGCCGAGGCGCTCCAGGGCGTGCGCCAGCGACGACCCCACCCGGCCGCAGCCCATGATCACCACGTGCACGTCTTGCCTCCTCCGCCGACCGCGCAGACCGTACCTGACGCCGGTCGACGACTCCTCACGGCATCGTCGACGACGGACGGATGCGTCGTCACCACCCAACGTAGCGCGACACGCCTGCGGACACGCTGGCATCGACCGCCTAGTGTTCGCCCGTGGTGAAGCTGTCGACGGTGGCCAAGCGGCTGATGCTCGGTCGCCCGTTGCGCAGCGACAGGCTGGCGCACACGCTGCTGCCGAAGCGGATCGCGCTGCCGGTGTTCGCGTCCGACGCGCTGTCCAGCGTCGCGTACGCGCCGGAGGAGATCTTCCGGACGCTGAGCGTCGCCGGCCTGTCCGCGTACGCGTTCGCGCCGTGGATCGGCCTCGTGGTCGCCCTGGTGATGCTCGCGGTGGTCGCGTCCTACCGGCAGAACGTGCACGCCTACCCCAGCGGCGGCGGCGACTACGAGGTCGCCACGACCAACCTGGGCGGCCGGTTCGGCCTGACCGTGGCCAGCGCGCTGCTGGTCGACTACATCCTCACGGTCGCCGTGTCCACGTCGTCCGGCATCGCGAACATCGGCTCGGCGGTCCCGTTCATCGCCCAGCACACGGTGCTGTTCTGCGTCCTGGTGATCGCGCGTGCTGACCGTGATGAACCTGCGCGGCATCCGCGAGTCCGGCACCGCGTTCGCCATCCCGACGTACGGGTTCATCATCGGCGTGTTCGTGCATGGTCGTGTGGGGCCTGGTCCGGCGCGGCCGCCGGCGCGCGACATGCGCGCCGAGAGCGCCGGCGTTCCACCTGACCGCCGTCGGCAACTCCGGCCTGGCCGGGTTCGCGTTCGCGTTCCTGATCCTGCGGTCGTTCTCCTCCGGCTGCGCGGCGCTGACCGGTGTCGAGGCGATCAGCAACGGCGTGCCCGCGTTCCGCAAGCCCAAGTCGAAGAACGCGGCCACCACGCTGCTGCTGATGGGCACGCATCGCGGTCACCATGCTGATGGGCATCATCACGCTGGCCCGGCTCACCGCACGTCAACTTCGCCGACGACCCGGCCACCCAGCTGGTCGGCGCGCCCGGCCGGCTACCAGCAGAAGACGATCATCGCGCAGATCGCGGCACGCGGTGTTCAGCAACTTCCCGCCGGCGTTCTACTACGTCTCGTTCGTCACCGGCATCATCCTGGTGCTGGCCGCGAACACCGCGTTCAACGGCTTCCCGGTGCTCGGCTCGATCCTGGCGCAGGACCGGTACCTGCCGCGCCAGCTGCACACCCGGGGCGACCGGCTGGCCTACAGCAACGGCATCCTGTTCCTCGCGGTGTTCGCGCGTGCGTGCTGATCGTCGCGTTCAACGGCGAGGCGACCCGGCTGATCCAGCTCTACATCGTGGGCGTGTTCGTGTCGTTCAACTGTCAGCCAGGCCGGCATGATCCGGCACTGGAACCGGTTGCTGCGCAACGAGACCGACAAGTCGGCGCGGCGCCGGATGCGCCGCTCGCAGACGATCAACACGTTCGGCCTGTGCATGACCGGCGATCGTGCTGGTGATCGTGCGTGATCACCAAGTTCCTGTCCGGCGCGTGGATCGCGATCGCCGCGATGGTCGTGTTCTTCGTGCTGATGAGCGGCGATCCGGCAAGCACTACGACCGGGTCGCCGACGAGCTGGCGGCGACCGAGGAGGACACCGTGCTGCCGGCCCGCAACCACGCCATCGTGCTGGTGTCCAAGCTGCACCTGCCGACGCTGCGCGCGCTGGCCTACGCCAAGGCGACCCGGCCGGACATCGTCGAGGCGGTCACCGTCAACGTGGACGACGACGGACACCAGGGCGCTGATGCCGCGCTGGGACGACGCAGAACTTCACGGTGCCGCTGAAGGTGATCGAGTCGCCCTACCGGGAGATCACCAGGCCGGTGCTGGACTACGTGCGGCGGGTGCGCAAGGACAACCCGCGCGACGTGGTCACGGTGTTCATCCCGGAGTACGTCGTCGGGCACTGGTGGGAGCAGATCCTGCACAACCAGAGCGCGCTGCGGCTCAAGGGCCGGCTGCTGTTCCAGCCCGGCGTGATGGTCACCAGCGTGCCGTGGCAGCTGGCGTCCTCGGCGAAGGCCCGTGACCGCAAGCGCGCCGCCGCGCCAGGCGATCGCCGCGCCCGGCGCCGTGCGCAGGGGCCTACAGCCCAAGCGACCGGCGGACAAGCCCTGATGGCCGATCGCAGCCGTCGCGAACAGGACAGCTGGGTCGGCCGCCGGATCGAGGTCGAGGTCGGCGCCGGTCGCGCACGGCGGCCACTGCGTCGCCCGCGTCGAGGGCCGGGTGGTGTTCGTCCGGCACGCGCTGCCCGGTGAGCGGGTCGTGGTCGAGGTCACCGAGGACAAGCGGCGGCTCGTTCTGCCGCGCCGACGCGGTCGAGGTCGCTGACGCCGTCGCCGGACCGGGTCGAGCCGCCGTGCGCGCTGGCCGCGGCCGGGCGGCTGCGGCGGCTGCGACTGGCAGCACGCGACGCCGGCCGCCCAGCGCGACGCTGAAGGCCGCCGTCGTCGCCGAGCAGCTGCAGCGGCTGGCCGGCATCGAGCGGACCGTCGTCGGTCGAGGAACTGCCCGGCGGCCCGCTGCACTGGCGCACCCGGCTGCGGCTGGCCGTCGACCCGAGCGGGCGCGCCGGCCTGCGCGCCCACCGCAGCCACCGCGTGCTGCCGCTGGCCGACTGCCCGATCGCGGTGCCCGGCCTGCTCGACGACGTCGTGCGACGCAGCACTGGCCGGCCGGGCGCCGAGGTCGAGGTCACGGCCGACGACGACGGCGAGCGGCACGTCGCGCGGCGCGACCCGGTGCGCCGGCACCCGCCGCGCCGGACCACGCTGGCTGACCGGCGGCGCCGCGGTGCAGCGGGCGGCGGGCCGCGACGTGGCGGCTGCGCGCGGACGGCTTCTGGCAGGTGCACCCGGCCGCCGCCGACGTCGTTCGCCGACGTCGTGGCCGAGTGGGCCGCGGCGCCGGTCGGCGGCCGTGCCTGGGACCTCTACGGCGGTGTCGGCCTGTTCGCGGCCGTGCTGGCCGAGCAGGTCGGCGAGACGGGCTCCGTGCTGCTGGTGGAGTCCGTCCCGGGCCGCGGTCGCCGACGCGCGAGGCCAACCTGGCCGACCTGCCGCAGGTGCGCTGCGTGGCCAACCGCGTCGAGCGCGGCCTGGTCGTCGACATCGCGGCCGACGACCGGCCGGACGTCGTCGTGCTCGACCCGCCGCGCAAGGGCGCGGGCCGGGTCGTCGTGGACGCGATCGCCGCGCACGCGCCCGGACCGGGTGGTCTACGTGGCCTGCGACCCGGCGGCCCTGGCCAGGGACCTGGCCACGTTCGCCGGCCACGGCTACCGCCTGGCCGACCTGCGGGCGTTCGACGCGTTCCCGATGACCCACCACGTGGAGTGCGTGGCGCTGCTGCGACCGTGAGTCCACGCTGGTCCGTCGGTGGCGGCCGCCAGGATCTCGGACATCGGTCACCTCGCCGAGTACGACCGGTCGCCGCCGCCGTGGTGACCGGTATCACGGGCGGCCGGCGGGGCCTGCCCAGCCCGGCACCGGGTGGGCCGTGCGGGACGTGCGGGACGTGCGGGACCACCTGATCACCGGCCCCGGGGTCGACGCTGGTCGACACGCCGCGGCCGGTGCCGGAGGACGCGATGGCGGCCGACCGGCCGGCGGCGTGCCTGGGACGCTCCGTAGTGACGGCGTGACGCTCGTGACCCTTGTCCGATCGGCCGGCACGATCATCCGGTCCTAGACTGGCTCGAACGACGGACGACGAGGTGAGGTGGAGTTGGTGTCGTTTCTGGAGTCCGTACGCGGTCCTGCCGATCTCAAGCGGCTCGCCCACGACGAACTGGCCACGCTGGCAACCGAGATCAGGTCGTTCCTGGTGGACAAGGTGTCCCGCACCGGCGGTCATCTCGGCCCCAATCTCGGGGTCGTCGAGCTGACCATCGCGCTGCACCGGGTGTTCGACTCGCCGCACGACGCCATCGTCTGGGACGTCGGGCACCAGGCGTACGTGCACAAGATCGTCACCGGCCGCCAGGCCGACTTCGACCTGCTGCGCCAGCGCGGCGGCCTGTCCGGCTACCCGAGCCGCGCCGAGAGCGAGCACGACCTCGTCGAGAACAGCCACGCGTCCGCCGGACTGTCCTATGCGGACGGCCTGGCCAAGGCGTTCCAGCTGGCCGGCGCAACGCCGGCACGTCGTCGTCGTCGTCGGTGACGGCGCGCTGACCGGCGGCATGTGCTGGGAGGCGCTGAACAACATCGCCGCCGACCCGACGCGGCCGGTGGTGATCGTCGTCAACGACAACGGCCGCTCCTACTCGCCGACCATCGGCGGCCTCGCCGACCACCTCGCCACGCTGCGCCTGCGCCCCGGCTACGAGCGCGCGCTGGAGGGCGGCAAGCAGGCCCTGCTGTCGCACCCCGGTCGTCGGCCGGCCGATCTACAGCGGCGCTGCACGCGGCCAAGCGCGGCCTGAAGGACGCGCTGGCGCCGCAGGGCATGTTCGAGGACCTCGGCCTGAAGTACATGGGCCCGGTCGACGGCCACGACCTCGCGGCGCTGGAGCACGCGCTGGAGCGCGCCAAGGCGTTCGGCGGGCCGGTCATCGTGCACGCCGTGACCCGCAAGGGCAACGGCTACGCGCCGGCCGAGAACGACGAAGCCGACCAGATGCACCAGACCGACCCGATGGACCCGGCCACCGGCGCGCCGACCGGCGTGAAGAAGCGCGGCTGGACGTCGGTGTTCGCCGACGAGCTGGTGCGCGATCGGCGCCGAACGCGCCGGACGTGGTCGCCGTCACGGCCGCGATGCTCGGCTCGACCGGCCTGGACAAGTTCGCCGACGCGTATCCCGGACCGCTGCTTCGACGTGGGCATCGCCGAGCAGCACGCGATCACGTCGGCCGCCGGCATGGCCATGGGCGGCCTGCACCCGGTCGTCGCGCATCTACTCGACGTTCCTCAACCGCGCGTTCGACCAGCTGCTGATGGACGTGGCGCTGCACCGCCAGCCGGTCACGCGTCGTCCTGGACCGGGCCGGCATCACCGGCCCGGACGGCGCCAGCCACCACGGCATGTGGGACCTGTCGATCCTCGGCCTGATCCCCGGCATCCGCGTCGCCGCGCCGCGGGACGCCGCCACGCTGCGCGCCGAGCTGCGCGAGGCCGTCGCCGTCGACGACGGCCCGACCGTGCTGCGGTTCCCGCGCGGCGGCGTGATCGACTCGGTGCCCGCCGTCGAGCGCGTCGGCTCGGTGGACGTGCTGCGCAGGCCGGCCGCCGGTGAGGAACGCGACGTGCTGCTGGTCGCGGTCGGCGCGTTCGGCGCGCTCGGCCTCGCCGCCGCCGACCGGCTGGCCGACCAGGGCATCGGCGTGACCGTCGTCGACCCGCGCTGGCTGCTGCCGGTGCCGGCCGAGCTGGTCGACCTGGCCGCGCGAGCACCGGCTGGTCGTGACCGTCGAGGACAGCGGCCGGCACGGCGGTTTCGGCTGGGCGCTGGCGGCCGCGCTGCGCGACGCGGACGTCGCCGTGCCGCTGCTGGACCTGGCCGTGCCGCAGCGGTTCGTCGCAGCCGGGCACCCGGGACGAGGTGCTGTCCGCGGTCGGGCCTGACCGCCCAGGACGTGGCCCGCCGGGTCACCGAGTGGGCCGTCGGACCGGCTCGGCGAGCACCGCGACGGCACCGTCGTCGACACCACCGTCGAGGACGCCGAGGGCCGCGCCAGTTGACCGTCGCCGGGTGTGGCACCTTAGAAGGGTGCGCATCCTGGTTGTCGAGGACGAACAGCCGCTCGCCGAGGCGATAGCCCGGGGACTGCGGCGCGAGGGCATGGCCGTCGACGTGGCGCTGGACGGTGACTCCGGCCACGAGAAGGTGTCGCGTCACCCGGTACGACGTGGTCGTGCTGGACCGGGACCTGCCGGGCATGTCCGGTGACCAGCTGTGCCAGGAGATCGTGGCGTCCGGCGCGCATCAGCAGGGTGATCATGCTCACCGCCAGCGACGGCATCGCCGACCGGGTCGAGGGCCTCTCCCTCGGCGCCGACGACTACCTCGCCAAGCCGTTCGCGTTCCCCGAGCTGGTCGCCAGGGTCCGCGCGCTGGCCCGCCGGTCCACCCCGGCCACGCCGCCGGTGCTGCGCGCCGGCGACGTCGAGCTGGACCCGGCCAAGCACACCGTGTACCCGGGCCGGCCAGCCGGTCGAGCTGACCCGCAAGGAGTTCGGCGTGCTGGAGGTGCTGCTGGCCGCGGGTGGCACGGTGGTCAGCAGCGAGGAGCTGCTGGAGCGGGTCTGGGACGAGAACGCCGACCCGTTCACCACGACCGTCCGGGTGACGGTGATGACGCTGCGCAAGAAGCTCGGCGAGCCGGGCATCATCGACACGGTGGTCGGCTCCGGCTACCGGGTCCCGGCCGCCGGCCAGGTGGGTGTGGAGGTCGACGGCACCGTTGGCTGAGCGCACGGCGGTGCGCGGTCGCCGAGGACCGGGGCTCCGGGTCCGGCTGACCCTGCTGGCCACCGCCCTGACCGCCGGGGTCAGTGGCCTGCTGCTCTGGCTCGGCTGGCTGCTGGTCGGCAACGTCGTCGGCAGCGCCGCCCCGAGCCTGCCGCCGACGGCCACGGTCACGGTCGCGGGGCGTCGCGGTGGCCGCCGACCAGTGGTCGACGGCCGCTGCGCGACCACGCCCGGGACCTGGTGCTACAGGCCGGTTCGGTCGCGTTCCTGCTGCGTCGTGGTCGCCGCCGCGCTGCTGGCGTGGACCCTGACCGGTCGCCTGCTGCGGCCGTTGCAGGACGTCACGGCCACGGCCCGCCGGCTGTCCGCCGAGTCGCTGGGCGAGCGCATCGCGCTGCGCGGCCCGCGCGACGAGGTGGCCGCAGCTGGCCGACACGTTCGACGCGATGCTGGACCGGTTGCAGGCCACGTTCGAGGCCCAGCGCCGGTTCGTCGCCAACGCCAGCCACGAGCTGCGCACGCCGCTGTCGGTGATCCGCACCGAGCTGGACGTCACCCTGTCCGACCCGACGGCGGACGTGGCCGAACTGCGCCGGATGGGCGGCGTCGTGGCGCAGGCCGCGATGCGCGCCGGCCAGCTGGTCGAGGCGCTGCTGCTGCTGGCCAGGACCGAAGGCACCGGCCTGGCCGTCCGCGAGCCGGTCGACCTGGCCGACCGTCGTCGCGTCGGCGTGGCAGGCGACGAAGTCCGACGCGGACGCCCTCGGCCTGACGGCGGTGTTCCAGACCGAGCCCGTCCACGCGGTCGGCGACCCGGCCCTGCTCGAACGCGTCGCGGGCAACCTGCTGGAGAACGCCATCCGGCACAACGTGGACAGCGGCTGGATCGACGTCCGCGTCGACGCCGACGACCAGTGGTCCGCGCTGCGGGTCAGCTCGTCCGGCCGCCCGGTTCCGGCGGATCGGGTGACGGAGCTGTTCGAACCGTTCCGCCGCGGCGGCGTGGACCGCACGGCCCAGTCCGGCACGGGCCTCGGCCTGTCGATCGTGCGGGCGGTCGTGTCGGCGCATGGCGGCCAGCTCTACGCGGAACCGGTCCCGGACGGCGGCCTCACGGTCACGGTCCGCCTCCCGGCAGCCCCGTGACGCGGCTGCGGAACGACCGGCGCTCCACCGCGAGGAGGTGTGGCGGTTCACGAAGCGCCCGCCTCGTGAACCGCCGCCGTCACGCCGCCGCCGTCACGCCGGCACCGAGGCGACCCCCGGGCCAGGAACGGCTTGCCGTTGACGCGTTCGGACACGCCCGCCCGGTCCAGGTACGGCGTGATGCCGCCCAGCCAGAACGGCCAGCCCGCGCCCAGCAGCAGGCACAGGTCGATGTCCTGCGCCTCGGCGACCACGCCGTCGTCCAGCATGAGCCGGACCTCCTCGGCCAGCGCCGCCAGCGCGCGCTCCCGCACCTGCTCCGTCGGTGGACGGCTGGTCGCCCTGCTGCCACAGCGCCGCGACCTCCGGGTCGACGCGCTGCTTGCCCTGCGCGTCCCACGTCCACACCGCCGTCTTGCCCGCCTCGACGAACTCGCCGCATGTTGTCGCTGACGCCGAACCGGTCGCCGAACGCGCCGTGCAGCGTCTCCGCCACGTGCAGCGCGACCGCCGGGCCGACGAGCTGCAGCAGCACCAGCGGCGCTCATCGGCAGGCCCAGCGGCTCCAGCGCGCGGTCGGCCACCTCGAACGGCGTGCCCTCGTCGACCGCGCGCGAGCACCTCGCCGAGGAACCGGGTCAGCAGCCGGTTGACCACGAACGCGGGCGCGTCCTTCACCAGCACGCTGGACTTCTTCAGCTGCTTGCCGACCGCGAACGCCGTGGCCAGCGACGCGTCGTCGGTCTGCTCGCCGCGCACGATCTCCAGCAGCGGCAGCACGGCGACCGGGTTGAAGAAGTGGAAGCCGACGACCCGCTCCGGGTGCTGCAGCTTCGCCGCCATCTCGGTGACCGACAGCGACGAGGTGTTCGTCGCCAGCACGCACTCGGCCGACACGTGCTCCTCGACCTCGGCGAACACCTGCTGCTTGACCGACAGCTCCTCGAACACGGCCTCGATCACGAAGTCGGCGTCCGCGAACGCGGCCTTGTCCAGCGAGCCGGACACCAGCGCCTTCAGCCGGTTCGCCTCGTCGGCGGAGATCCGGCTGCTTGGCGCAGCAGCTTGTCGATCTCGGCGTGCACGTAGCCGACGCCCTTGTCCACGCGCGCCTGGTCGATGTCGGTCAGCACCACCGGCACCTTCAGCCGCCGCACGAACAGCAGCGCCAGCTGGCTGGCCATCAGGCCGGCACCGACGACGCCGACCTTCGTCACCGGCCGCGCCAGCCCCTTGTCCGGCGCACCGGCCGGCTTGCGGGCGCGCTTGTTGACCAGGTTGAACGAGTACAGGCCGGCGCGCAGCTCGTCGGTCATCAGCACGTCGGCCAGCGCCGTCGGTCTCGGCCGCGTAGCCCGCGTCGAGATCGTTCGTCGCGGGCCAGTGCCAGCAGTTCCAGCGCCTTGGTCACGCCGGGCGAGGCGCCGTGCGTCTTGCCGTCCGCGATGGACTGTCGCGCGCGGCCAGCGCGGCGTCCCACGCGTCGCCGCGGTCGATCTCGCTTGCGCGTGCCACGGTGATCTCGCCGTGCACCACGGAGGCCAGCCACAGCAGCGACTGCTCCAGGTAGTCCGCCGAGTCGAGCACGACGTCCACGATGCCCAGCTCGCGCGGCCTGCGCCGGCTTGAGCATCTTGTTCTGGTTCAACGCGTTCTCGATGATCACCGTGACCGCGGCGTCCGCGCCGATCAGGTTCGGCAGCAGCTGCGTGCCGCCCCAGCCGGGGAACAGGCCGAGGAAGCACTCCGGGAACGCGATGGCGGCCGCGTTGCTGATCAGCGTCCGGTAGTGGCAGGACAGCGCCAGTTCCAGGCCGCCGCCCATGACCGCGCCGTTGACGAACGCGAACGTCGGCACCGTCGACTCGGTCAGCCGGCGGAACACGTCGTGCCCGGTCTGCGCGATCTGCCAGCGCCAGATCGCGCGACGCCGACCTGCTCGACGCCGGACAGGTCCGCGCCGACGGCGAAGATGAACGGCTTGCCGGTCACCGCGATCGCGGCCGGCTCGGCCGCGAACGCCTCGTCCAGCGCGGCGTTCAGGCTCACCAGGCCCTGCGGGCCGAACGTGGACGGGCCGGGTGTGGTCGAGGCCGTTGTCCAGGGTGATCAGCGCGACCGGCTCGGCCAGCCCGGGCACCCGCACCAGCCGGGTGGTCGGCCGTGCGTGACCACCTCGTCCGGGAACGCCGCCTTCGCCTCGTCGATGGACAGTGTCGATGCTCGATCCTGCGGCGATCTTCGGCGTCACTTGTCCGCGCCTTCCCAGTTGGTGTTCTCCCAGATCACGGTGCCGCCCATGCCGATGCCGATGCACATGGTGGTGATGCCGTAGCGGACGTCCGGCCGCTCGGCGAACTGGCGGGCCAGCTGCGTCATCAGCCGCACGCCGGAGGACGCCAGCGGGTGGCCGCACGCGATCGCGCCGCCCCACTGGTTGACCCGCGGGTCGTCGGCGGCGATGCCGAAGTGGTCCAGGAACGCCAGCACCTGCACGGCGAACGCCTCGTTGATCTCGAACAGGCCGATGTCGTCGATGGTCAGGCCGGTGCGCTGGCCAGCGCCTTCTCGGTGGCCGGCACCGGGCCGATGCCCATCACCTCGGGCTCGACGCCGGCGAACGAGTAGCCGACCAGCCGCATGCGCGACCGGCAGGCCCAGCTCGCGCGCGGTGTCCTCGTCGGCCAGGATGCAGCCGGTGGCGCCGTCGTTCAGGCCGGCCGCGTTGCCCGCGGTGACCCGGCCGTGCGGGCGGAACGGCGTCTTCAGCGCCGGCCAGCGCCTCGACCGTGGTGCCCGGCCGCGGCGGCTCGTCCTCGGTGGCCAGGCCCCAGCCCAGTTCGGCGGACCGGGTGGCGACCGGGACCAGTTCCGGGCCGATCTTGCCGGCCTTCACCGCGTCGGCGTAGCGCTCCTGGCTGCGCGCGGCGTAGGCGTCGCAGCGCTCCTTGGTGATCTCCGGGTAGCGGTCGTGCAGGTTCTCCGCGGTCTGGCCCATCACCAGCGCCGACGGGTCGACCAGCTTGTCGGCGATGATCCGCGGGTTCGGGTCGACGCCCTCGCCCATCGGGTGGTGGCCCATGTGCTCGACGCCGCCGGCGATGACCACGTCGTAGGCGCCGAACGCGATGCCGGCGGCCGTCGTGGTCACGGCGGTCATGGCGCCCGCGCACATCCGGTCGATGGCGAAGCCGGGCACCGACTTGGGCAGGCCGGCCAGCAGGCGCGGCGGTGCGGCCGATGGTCAGGCCCTGGTCGCCGATCTGGGTGGTGGCCGCGATGGCGACCTCGTCCACCCGCTCGGGCGGCAGCTCCGGGTGCCGGCGCAGCAGTTCGCGGATGACCTTGACGACCAGGTCGTCGGCGCGGGTCTCGGCGTAGATGCCCTTCTTGCCGGCCTTGCCGAACGGCGTGCGCACGCCCTCGACGAAGACCACGTTGCGCACGGCACGCGCTGGCGGGTGCGGCCACGGCGGGTCCTTCTCTGGTGGTGACGGACGGCCGGCACTACCGGCCGGTAACACACACTCTAGCGGTTGTTACCGGTCGGTAACCAGGAGGGTCGCACTGTCGCGTGCGTCACGCGTGGACTTGCAGCGCCGTGGTCAGCGCGGCTCGGCCGTGAGGCCCACCTGCCACTCCCGCGCGCCACCGGCCCGCAGCACGTCGGACACCGCGGCCACGTCGATCCGGCTCGGCGGCTCCCAGCACGTCCGGCGCACCAGGTCGGGCTGCAGCAGGTTCTCCACCGGCAGCCGGTTGGCCTCGGCGATCGCGGTCAGCGCGGCCCGGGCCGCGGACAGCCGGGCGGCGGCGTCCGGGTCCTTGTCGGCCCACCGGCTCGGCGGCGGCGGGCCGTCGTGCGGCGGAGCGGGATCGGGCAGCTCCGACTTGGGCAGCGCCCGCGCCGACCGCAGCGCGTCGGCCCAGGTGCCGGCCAGCCGGCGCTGCGCCCGGCCGCGGAACACCGGCAGCCGCACCAGTTCGACCTCGTCGGCCGGATCGGCCAGCGCCGCCTCGATGATCGCCCGGTCCGGCAGCACCCGGCCGGGGGAGAGGTCGCGGTCGCGGGCGATGGTGTCCCGGGCCTGCCACAGCGCCCGCACGGCGGCCAGCTGCCGCGGGTTGCGCAGCCGGTGGATGCCCGACGTGCGCCGCCACGGCTCCGGCCTCGGCTTGGGCGGGCGGCGCCGTGCGCACCGCCTCGAACTCCTCCAGCGCCCACTCCAGCTTGCCCTGCGCGGCCAGTTCGCGCTCCAGCGTGTCGCGCAGCGGGATCAGCAGTTCCACGTCCAGCGCCGCGTAGTTGAGCCAGTCGGCCGGCAGCGGGCCGCTGCGACCAGTCGGCGGCGCCGTGGCCCTTCTCCAGCTGGTAGCCGAGCAGCCGCTCGACCAGCGTGCCCAGCGCGACCCTGTCGAACCCGGCCAGCCGGCCGGCCAGCTCGGTGTCGAACAGCGAGTCGCGGGCCGCAGGTCCAGTTCGGCGAGGCAGGGCAGGTCCTGGGAGGCGGCGTGCAGCACCCACTCGGCGTCGGCCAGGGCGGCCACCAGCGGTCCGAGGCCGCCGTCGAAGCGGGATGGGGTCGACCAGCACGGTGCCGGCGCCCTCCCGGCGCAGCTGCACCAGGTAGGCCCGCTGCGAGTAGCGGTAGCCGGACGCTCGCTCGGTGTCCACGGCGATCGGACCCTTGCCGGCCGCGATGGCCTCGGCGGCCGCACGCGAGCGCGTCGCGGTCGACGACCACCGGGGGCACGCCGTCCGCGGGCTGGGTCAGCGGGACCGCTGTCGGCTCGTCGTCCGGTTCCTGCGGATCGGTCACCGGTCGCATCGGCTGGGCGTGCTCGTCGACGGGGTCTGCCTCCACACTGGCTGACCCTACGTGCCTGCCAGCCGCGATGTTCACGACTTGCCACGTGTTGGTCCCACAACGAGATGATCACCCGACCGTGCGGAGTGACACGCTTGGGCAGACGACACCTTCCCGCGTCCCCATGCCCTGCACGGGCATGGGGACGCGGGATGTCGGTTGGTGCTCCATCCACCGCGCCCGAGGTGGATGGCGAACCGGATGCCCCGACGGGCGTCCTGCCCTGCCGAGCTAGCGAATGACGCCGGCCCGCATGGCAAGGGCGACCATCTGCGCACGGTCTCCGGTGCCGAGTTTGCGCCCGATCCGGGACAGGTGACTCTTCACCGTGAGCGCCGACAGGTTGAGCGCCTCGCCGATTTCCTTGTTGGACTGGCCATCGGCGACCAGTTGCAGGACCTCGACCTCACGCGCGGACAGTTCCCGCGGCGTGTTGTCGGTGCCCGGCACCCGGGTGCCCGTAGCGAGTACGGGCGCGACACTCGGGTCGGCGTACACCCCGCCGTCGAGCACTCGGCGCACCCCGTCGGTGACCACCATCGGCGATGCGGACTTCAGCAGGTAGGCCTGCGCGCCTGCCTGGAAGGCCGACCGGACCGCATAGGGGTCGTCGGAGGACGCGAGTACCACGATGCGTGGCCAACCATGGGCACGGAACTCCGTGACCAGGTCGATGCCACTTCCGTCGGGTAGCCCGAGATCGAGAATGGCGAGGTCGCACGGGCCGGTCGCCAGGGCTCGCGCCCTCGCTTCCGCCACCGAAGCGGCCTCATGGACAGTGCCCGCGCCCATCTGTGTGAGCCGGGCGGCTATCGCCTCCCTCAGCAGCGGGTGGTCATCGACCACCAGCACCGAGAACAGTTCCTCCCGCGGGTGCGGGACCATGTTCGCCGGCAATACGCCGGCTGGCGTGGTTCGAACGGCCTGACCTAAGCCGACGGCAGCCACGTCACTACCTCCCTGGAGTCGGTCGTGCCCCCCGACCGGCACCGGGCCCTTCGTCCGATCAGCCGCGCCACTGATCGACCGAAAGTGGTGTCGACGTTGGCAGCGTAGCCGCCCAAGCGGGTCAGCGGGACGATCATTTGGGTATCTGTCCCGATCGGGTAGTCACTCTTTGCCAGTTTTGTCCCACGTTCGGGGGACAATCGGCCGTGTAGCTAACGCGAAGAACGCTCACGAACGATATTCACCTTTAGGCCCCGAACGCCACTGGTCCGATTGGGTGAATTCTGCCGCGCCGACGTGTCGGCCGAATGGTCGCAACTGTTACCGAATCGTGCCGATTGCGCGAGATGTCGCCCGCGTGCGATGTCCAGCTTCGCGACAGTCGAAGCAAAACCGCAGGTCAGCGGCCTGGCCTAGGCCACTCGACAGCTCTCTGGGGCGCTCGGCGGAGCGACCGAAGGGGTGATCCGGTTGGTCGGGACGGTCCAGGCCGACGGCGGCCGTCCGGGTGCCGACGGCGGATGACGGAGGCGGATGGCGCGGTCGGATGGACATGTCGTCCGGCAGCGACCACGTGACTCGACCAATTGAGACAGGCAATTGGCGCGATGCTGCTGTTCGACGAGGCACGGGCGTGACGTGCTGTGACTGGGCTGGTGGTGCGAATGCGTGACGAGGGACGGTGCGGGGATGGGTCCGCCGGGGACCTGCGTCGGCCACCGGGAGCCGGTGCGCAACCCACCCTAGGCGCTCCCCGGACGTCCGGCGCGGTCGCGAGCCGTGATTCGCCGTACTGCCGCTCTAGGCGCTACCGGTGGCCGTCGGACGCGCTCCGATCGGCGAGCAGATGACCGGCCGCTGGACCGGCGCGGCGTCAGGAGCCGTTCCGCTGGCCGAACAGGGTGACGCCGACCGGAGGCAGGCCGACGGTGCTGGACAGCAGTTCGCAGAACGCCTCGGCGTGCGCCGCCAGGTCCGGCGTCCGGCGCCGTCCAGGACGCCCGCAGTTCGAGATCGTCGGACCGGGCCGGTCCGGCGATGTCGCCGAAGCGGGCCGACGACGTCTGCGTCACCGTGCCGCCCAGCGCCGTGTACTCAGCGCTCGCAGATGTCCAGCGCGTCGGTCAGCCAGGACCAGCCGACGTCCGGCAGCAGCGGATCGCTGGCCAGTTCGGCGTCCACCTCGGCGCGCACGTAGACCACCAACCGCAGCACGCCGTCCCAGGCCTGCTCGCCGTCCGGGTCGTGCAGCAGCACCAGCCGTCCGGTGGCCAGTTCACCTGCCGGCCCGTTCACCTCGGCGGCACGGCGTACGACCACGGCGCCAGCCGCTGTGGCGCGCGCACGGTGCCCAGTTCGATCTCCTCCCGGGGCCGCACCGACGACAGCGACGCCACCGCCAGCCGGAACAGTTCCGGCTCCTCCGGACCGACCGTCACCGGGCCTCCTCGTTCGCGCGACACCGGTCAGACCGGAGCCGGACCGTCGCAAGACCACCTCGCCAGCGCCCGGCGGCCGCACGACCGCGAGTGCCCTGCGTCGCTGGTGACCCCGCAAGCTCGGTCACGTCAGGTGACTGTAGAGCCACCCGGACGTGGGCGCAGGCTCGCCACGCCGCGTTGCCGACCGTCCCATCCACCGAACCGTGGGAGGATGGCTCCGAGATGACTCAGAGCGCACCCGTCTCGGCCCGCCGGGACCTTCCAACGCCCCCCTGCTGGTCGCCGCGCGCGGTGGTGCCCCGAGCCGGCCGCCCGTCTGGTTCATGCGCCAGGCAGGCCGGTCGCTGCCGGAGTACCGCAGGCTCCGCGAGGGCATTCCGCATGCTCCAGTCCTGCCTCACACCCGATTGGCCTGCGAGATCACGCTGCAGCCGGTCCGCCGGCACGGCGTGGACGCCGCGATCCTGTTCAGCGACATCGTGGTGCCGCTGTACGCGGCGGGCGTCGACGTCGACATCGTGCCCGGCACCGGCCCGGTGCTGGGCGCCGCCGGTGCGCACGGCCGCCGACGTGGCCGCGCTGCCCGTGCTGCACGCCGAGCAGGTACAGCCGGTCGTGGACACGATCCGTTTGTTGATCACCGAGCTGGGTGACACCCCGTTGATCGGCTTCGCCGGTGCGCCGTTCACGCTCGCCTCGTATCTGGTGGAGGGCGGCCCGAGCCGCACCTACGAGCGCACCAAGGCCCTGATGCACGGCGAACCGGACCTGTGGCACGCGCTGGCCGACCGGCTCGCCGACCTCACGCTCACGTTCCTGCGCGCCCAGGTCGCGGCGGGCGTGGACGCCGTGCAGCTGTTCGACTCGTGGGCCGGCGCGCTGTCCGACCGGGACTACCGCCGGTTCGTGCTGCCGCACTCGGCGAAGGTCTTCGCCGGCCTCGCCGACGCGGGCGTGCCGCGCATCCACTTCGGCGTCGGCACCGGCGAACTGCTGGGCAGCATGCGCCAGGCGGGCGCGGACGTGGTCGGCGTCGACTGGCGGGTGCCGCTGGACGTGGCCGCCGACCGGCTGGCCGCCGCCGTGCCCGGACGGCCCGGCCCCGGTCGTGCAGGGCAATCTCGACCCGGCGCTGCTGTTCGCCGACTGGCCCGTGCTCGAGACCGAGGTGCGCCGCGATGATCGACGAGGGCCGGGCGGCCGGCGGGCACATCTTCAACCTGGGCCACGGCGTTCCGCCGCAGACCGATCCGGACGTGCTGACCAGGGTGGTCGAGCTGGTGCACGGCCTGTGACTCCGGCGTCGCCGTCGTCGGCGGCGGCATCACCGGGCTGACCGCCGCGTACCGGCTGCGCACGCGCTCGGGCCGGACGCCGACCATCACGGTCGTCGAGCAGGCCGACCGGCTCGGCGGCAAGCTGCGCACGATCGAACTCGCCGGTCACCGCTACGACGTGGGCGCGGAGGCTTTCCTGGCCCGCAGGCCCGAGGTCGACGGCGCTGGTCGCCGAGCTCGGCCTGGCCGACCGACCTGGCGCATCCCGACCCCGGCGCGGCGCCCGCATCCGGGCCGGTGGCGCAGGGCCGGCCCGTGCCGCCCGGGCACCGTGCTCGGCGTCCCGGTCAGCGTCGACGCGGTCGCCGGCGTGCTGTCCGACGGACGGCTTGCGCCAGGCTCGCCGCCGAAGCGCGACCTGCCACCCGTCGACCTGGCCGGCGCCGACGTCTCGGTCGGCGACCTGCTGCACCGAGCGCCTCGGCCCCGAAGTGCCCGACCGCCTGGTCGACCCGCTGCTCGGCGGCGTGTACGCCGGTCGTGCCGCCAGCCTCGGCGCTGCGCGCCACCATGCCCGCGCTGGCCGCGAAGCTCGACGCGGGCGCCGGCTCGGTCGCTCGGCAGCCGCAGCCGCCCTCGTGCCGCCAGCCGCCCAGCGACGGCACGCCGCGCCCCCGTCTTCGGCACCCTGCACCGGCGGCCTCGGCAGCCTGACCGACCGGCTCGCCGAAGCCGTCCGGCGCCGACGTTCGCTGCACGGCCGCCCGGTCACCGCCCTGCGCCGCACGCGCGACCGGCTGGCAGCTGGATGGCTGCGGCGCCGACCATCCTCGACGCCGACGCCGTCCTGCTCGCCGTGCCCGCGCCGGCCGCCCGCCGGCTGCTCGCCGACGTGAGCCCCGCCGCCTCGGCCGCCTACGGCCGGATCGAGCTCGCCTCCGTGGCCGTCGTCGCGCTGGCCCTGCCGGCCGACGCGCCGCTGCCCGACTCGTCCGGCGTCCTGATCGCCTCCGCGCGAGCACACACGGCGACGGCACCCCGTTCACCGCCAAGGCGTTCACGTTCTCCAGCCGCAAGTGGGCGCACCTGGCCGGCCCCGACCACCTGCTGGTCCGCGGCTCGGTCGGCCGCGTCGGCGAGGCCGAGATCCTGCAACGCGACGACGCCGACCTGGTCACCGCCGTCCGCGCCGACCTCGCCGAACTGACCGGCGTCACGGCGACCCCGATGGACACGGCTGGTGCACCCGCTGGGGCGGCGGCCTGCCGCAGTACGGCGTCGGCCACCTGGACCTCGTCGACGCGATCGAACGCGCGGTCGCCGAACTGCCCGGCCTCGCCGTCGCCGGTGCCGCGCTGCACGGCGTCGGCCTGCCCGGCTGCGTCGCGAGCGCGGAGCGCGGCCGTCCGCGTCGCTAGCTCGGTCATGTCGCCGACGCGCGATGACCTTCGTGATCCGGCCGCGCACCAGTAGCTCACCGGGCACGGCGTTGCGCCTGCCGAACTCCTCGGCCGCGTCCTGCGCCCATGTAGCGGGCGCCGATCCGGGTCGACCACGGCAGCATCCGCGTCGAGGTCGTCGGACAGTTCGGCCTCGGCGACGATCGTCACGTAGCCGTAGGGCGGCGCCTCCTCGTCGACGACACAGCGAGAACCGCGGATCGCGGCGCAGCGCCTTGGCCTTCAGCGAGTCGGCGCCCGTGTTGAACACCACGTAGTCGTGCTCCCGTCGGAGTCGAGCAGGAACCAGATCGGCACCACGTGCGGCGCGGCCGTCGGCCCGTGACGACGGCGATCTTGCCGGTCCGCGTGCCCTCGGACGCGAAACTCCACCACTGCTCCCTGGACATCATCTCGATACATGCGCCGTGGTACCACGTGGACACGATGGAAGGCATGGCCCGCCTGAACTACAACGAGCTGAACGACACCATCCGGTACACGATGTGGTCGGTGTTCCGGGCCGAACCCGGCCGCCTGCCCGACGACCGCGGCCCGGCCGCGACCGAGGCGCAGGACTACCTGGACGGGTTGGCGGCCAAGGAAGTCGTGGTGCGCGGCGTGTACGACGTCGCGGGCCTGCGCGCCGACGCGGACTACCTGATCTGGTGGCACGCCGAGGAGATCGAGCAGTTGCAGGCCGCGTACGCGGGCTTCCGCCGCACCACGCTGGGCCGCGCGTCGGTGCCGGTCTGGAGCCAGACCGCGCTGCACCGCCCCGCCGAGTTCAACCGCAGCCACGTGCCGGCGTTCCTGGCCGAGGAGCAGGCCCGCAAGTACGTCTGCGTGTATCCGTTCGTGCGGTCCTACGAGTGGTACCTGCTGCCCGACGAGGAGCGCCGCGCGCTGCTGGCCGAGCACGGCAAGATGGCCCGCGACTACCCGGACGTGCGCGCCAACACGGTGGCCTCGTTCGCGCTGGGCGACTACGAGTGGATCCTCGCCTTCGAGGCCGACGAGCTGCACCGGATCGTCGACCTGATGCGCCACCTGCGCGGCAGCGAGACCCGCCGGCACGTCCGCGCTGGAGATCCCGTTCTACACCGGCACCCGGGTGCCGGTCGCCGAGCTGGTCACCAACCTGCCGTGACGGTCCTCGCCGATCTCCGCCGGCAGGTCACCGGCCGCCGCGCCGATCCGGCGGACGTCGCGATCGAGCGGCGCCGATCCGCTGCTGCCCGGCCGGTTCCGGGTGGCGGCGGCAGCAGCCGCGTGCGTCGGCACGACCACGCTGGCCGCCGCGGAGCTGTTGCGCGCCAGCGGAGGCGACCCCGGACCGGTCACGGTGGACGCCGCGGCACGCCGCGGTACGGCGTTCGCCAGCGAGGCGCCTGCTGCGCGTCGACGGCGAGCCGCTCGGGCGCCGGCTGGGCCGACCTGTCCGGCGACTACCGGGCCGCCGACGGCTGGGTCCGCCTGCACTGCAACTACCCGCAGCACGCCGCAGGCGGCCTGCCGGGCGCTCGGCCGTGCCCGAGCGACCGAGGACGCCGTCGACCGAGGCCGTGTCGCCGCGGCCCGCGCTGGAGGTCGAGGAGGGCGTGCATCGCGGCCGGGGGAGCGGCGGCCGCCCTGCGCACCGCGGCGGAGTGGCGAGCGCATCCGGCCGGCGGGGCCGTGCGCGGCATGCCGCTGGTCGACGGTCGACCGGATCGCCGACGCCCCGCCACACCGCGCTGCCCGACGCCGACCGGCCGCTGTCCGGCGTCCGGGTGCTCGACCTGACGCACGTGATCGCCGGCCCGGTCTGCGGCCGGACGCTGGCCGCGCACGGCGCGGACGTGCTGCACGTCGGCGCGGCGCACCTGCCGACCCTGCGGCCACTGGTGACTCGACACCGGCTTCGGCAAGCGCGCCACGCCACATCGACCTGCGCGACCCGGCCGGCAGGCCACGCTGCGCGCGCTGATCGCGGACGCGCACGTGCTCGTCCAGTCGTTCCGGCCCGGCTCGCTGGCCGCACGCGGCCTTCGGCCCGCAGGAGCTGGCCGAACTGCGGCCCGGGCATCGTCGTGGTCGACCTGTCCGCGTACGGGCCATGCCGGCCCGTGGCGGCGGCGCAGGGGCTTCGACAGCCTGGTGCAGATGTCCAGCGGCATCGCGCCGACGGCAGCGCACCGAGCCGCAGCCGCTGCCGGCGCAGGCGCTGGACCACGGCACCGGCTGGCTCGCCGCGGGCGCCGCCATCACCGCGCTGCGGCCGCAGCGGCGAGACCGGCGGCTCGTGGCTGGCTCCGGCTCGCGCTGGCCCGCACCGCTGCCTGGCTGGACGACCTCGGCCGGCTCGCCAGACGGTGGACCCGGCCCAGATCGACCGACCCGCGGACGACGGCTGGTCGCCGAGTTGGACAGCCCGTTCGGCAAGCCTGCGCTACGTCCGCTCCGCCCGGCGAGCCTGCCTGGCGCGCCAACCCCGCTACGGCCACGGTCGCACCGACCGCCCGGCGGTGATCCAGCCGACCTGGACCTATGACTTTCGTCCGGCTCCAGGGTCAGCGAGATCGAGTTGATGCAGTAGCGCTGGTCGGTCGGGTTGCCGTAGCCCTCGCCCTCGAACACGTGGCCCAGGTGGCTGTGGCAGTTCGCGCACAGCACCTCGACGCGGCACCATGCCCATGGCGCGGTCCTCGCGGAGCATCACCGCAGTCCCCGGCCAGCGGCGACCAGAACGACGGCCAGCCGCAGTGCGAGTCGAACTTGGTGTCGCTGCGGAACAGTTCCGTCGCCGCACGCGCGGCACCGGTAGACGCCGACGGTCTTGGTGTCGGTGTACTCGCCGGTCCACGGCCGTTCGGTCGCGGCCTGGCGCAGCACCGCGTACTCGTCCTTGGTCAGCTGCGAGCGCCACTCGTCGTCCGACTTCACGACCTTCGGGGTGGCGCCGACAACGGGCTTCATACCTCCACCTTACGTGAGCATTCGCTCGAACTACCCTGCAGAACGTGGACGAACACCGTGATCAGTGTTTCCCATACCGCGTACAGCACGCCGACGAGGATGAGCGCCGACCACGATCACGGCCATCAGCCGCCGGTGTCCGTTCGCCCGGTTCGCGGAGTTCGCGAACTCGCCGACGCCGCGCACGTACCCCTCGACCGTGAACGAGGTCGCCGGTGTCCGCATCCGCCGCAGGTGGTCGGCGAACGCGCGGGCCTCCGGGTCCTCGCGGGTCGAGGCCGATCAGCTCGTCGGCGATCGGGTCCTCTGCCCGTCGTCGTCCTGCTGAGCGTTCACGGCCACCACGGTAGTCGTTGTCAGCGACTACGGCGACGCCGGCGCGAACCGCGCCCGACCTGCTCACCATGCCCCAGCACGGGCGCCTCGGCCAGCTCGCGCAGGCCGTCCGCGGCCACGCCCAGCCGCCGCAGTGCGGCCACCATCACGATGGACCTCGCCCGTGCCGAGCCGTCCGCGATCTTCAGCGCGACGGCCCGGCCGTCCGGCAGCCCGATCGCGTGTACGCCCTCGGCGCCGTCCTTGGACACCGCGCCCGGCAGCGCCCGCATCAGTCGCGCGACCTCACTGCCGGTCCCGCCGACCCACTCCGGGTAGGTGTTCATCGCCGTGCCGACCCGGTGCTCGACGCTGCCCTCCGCCGCCGTGCCCAGCGCGCGGAACGCCCTGGCCAGCCCGGCACGAGGCTGACGGCCCGAACAGCGGCGCACCGCAGCCGTCGACGCCGATGTGTCCGATCCGCTCGCCCGCCAGTTCCTCGATCGGTCTGCCCGGATCGCCACCTGGACCGGGTGCGCAGGGTCCCGGTAGGTCGCAGTCGACCAGCCGTTGCGCACGGTGGTGGCGAGCATCCCGGCGTGCTTGCCGGAGCAGTTCATGTACAGCGGCGCGGGCCGCGTGCCCTCGATTAGCAGCTCGTGCCGGTACTCCTCGTTGCCCGGCAGGTCGGGCGTGCACTGAAGGTCGGCCGGCGTCAGGCCGACGTGGGCCAGAATGCGCCGCACGCCGTCGATGTGGAACGCCTCGCCGGGATGGCTCGCGCACGCCAGCGCGAGCAGTTCACCGTCCAGGTCCAGACCACTACGCGCCATCCCGGTGCCCTGCAACGGCTTTGCCGACGATCGGGGATACATCAGTGCCTCCGGTTGGCCCACCGTGAACGCGACCGAACCGTCCCGCCTCCAGCGCGACGACCGAACCGTGGTGAACGGACTCGACCACGCCGTTCCGCCACACCTCGGCGACCACCTCGTGCACGCCCACGTCCCTTCCGGAACAAGAAATCTCGGGCACCCTTGACAGTAGTGCTCGATCCGCGATGGACTGGTTACGCAGAGTTGCCTTGACGACTGTCGACTGTTGACAGTTTCAGGCTTCGAGTGCTCGTTGTCGAGACAGGGAGACGCAGATGACAGGTCCTGTGCCCACACCGGCAGAGCCTCGCCGGGCAGACCGTGGACGTACTGCGTGAACTGGTACTGACCGGCGAGATCCCGCCCGGCCACCGCGTCAACGAGGTCGAACTGGCCCAGCGGATGCGGATCAGCCGCGGCCCGCTGCGCGAGGCCATCCGGCACCTGATCAGCGAGGGCCTGCTGGTCTACGTCCCGCACCGCGGCGCACACGTCCCGCAGGCCGACATCCCGGAGCTCTACGCGCTGTTCGAACTGCGCACGGCACTCGAGTGCGCCGTCGCCCGGCTGGCCGCGACCCGCCGCACCGAGCACGGACTGGCCGCGCTGCGCCAGGTCAGCGCCGACTCCCGGCGCGGTTTCGACGCGGGCCGCCGTTTCCCGTACCGCCTGGACATCGCGTTCCACCGCTCCCTGCTGGACGCCGCCGACAGCCCGCGCATCGCCGACCAGGTGCGGCTGGTGCAGCAGCAGGTCATCCTGCTGCGCAGCTCGCACGACGTCGATCCGGTGCACACCAAGGCATCCATGGACGACCATGACGCGCTGATCGCCGCGATCGCCGCCCGCGACTCCGAACGGGCCGCGTCGGTGATGGCGACGCACCTGGACCGGGTGCGCGACCAGATGGTCACCGCACTGGGCGACGAGCCCGCCGACCTGGGGACCGGCCGTGCCGGCTGAACCGTGGGCGTGGCAGGAGGAAACCTGGCGCACCCACGTCGACCGCGTGCGCGCGGGCCGCTCGTTCGCGCCCGGCCGGTCCCAGACGCCGGCCTGGCCGCACGGTGCGAAGGTCGCCGTCGCCCTGTCCTTCGACTCCGACCACGAGACGATCTGGTTGCGCGACAGTGAAACCAGTCCAGGCAAGCTGTCCCAGGGCGAGTACGGCGCCAGGGTAGGCGTGCCGCGCGTGCTGGACCTGTTGTCCCGCCACGACATCCCGGCCACGTTCTTCGTCCCCGCGGTCTGCGCGCTGCTGCGCCCGGAAGAGATCAAGTCCTATGTGGATGAAGGCCACGAGATCGGCATGCACGGCTGGATCCACGAGCGCAACGCGCTGCTGGACGAGGCCACCGAACGGGAACTGGCCTTCCGCGCCTACGACGCGCTGACCGAGGTCGCAGGCCTCGCACCGGTCGGCATCCGCACGCCGTCCTGGGACTTCAGCCCCCACACCCTGGCCATCTCCCGGGAACTCGGCCTGGCCTACGACTCGTCGCTGATGGCCGACGACGAGCCGTACGAGATCGTGGCCGACGGCGTGCCCACCGGCATGGTGGAGATCCCGGTCGAGTGGATCCGCGACGACGCCCCGTACTTCACGCATGGACCGGCTCACCAACTCCCGCCCCTACACGACGCCGCGGGAGGTGCTGAGCATCTGGCGCGACGAGTTCGACGCGCGCCCACGCCGAGGGTGGCCTGTTCCAGCTCACCATGCACCCGCACGTGATCGGCCACCGCTCCCGCATGGCGGTGCTCGCCGAACTCGTCGAGCACATCAAGCGGCACACCGACGTCTGGTTCGCGACCCACGTCGACATAGCGCGCTACGTCCTGGGCTGATCCCGATCAGGCGGTGTCGTGCAACCGCGCGTCGGCCGCCCCGGTCGCGAACCGCTTGAACCGCACCGTCAGCCCGGCCCGTTGCGGCGAACAGCAGAACGGCCCCGCCGACGCGACGGCGCCGGGAGCCAACGGCGCCAGCCGGATCATCCGCCACGGCTGCCGCTCGGCCCGCGCCCGGATGGTCAGCGCGTCACCGGACCGGCTCACCCGCACGGTGACGGTGCGGCCCGCCCACTCCGGAACCGGTGCCATCGACCAGTCCGACTGCCCCGTGGTCACCACGGAACTCACGTGCGGCACGCCGTCGGTCAGCTCGATACCCGCCTTGACCCACGTCCTCGGGTCCACCCTGACCATCAGCCCGGCCTGGTCGTACAACTCGTCGAAGGCGGCCACGAACGTGACCTCGACGGCCGAGTCACGGGGAAACGGCGTCAGCAGCGCGTGCCCGCTGTCCCGTTCGAAACCGTAGCTCGTGGTCCGCCAGAAGTCGCTGTCGGCAGCGGTCGTCACGAGCAGGTCACGGTCGTCGATGCGCACGTCGGGTGGTTCGTTCAGCCAGATCGCGGTGTCCCAACCGATGTCGCGCATCCGTGCCCCCGAGAAATCGGTTCGCGAGAATCCAGACCGGTGTCGATACTGCGGATCATGCTGGCACGAGAGCCGCACGAGGACAATCGCCGATCCTGGCGTCGCTGAGCGCGTCCGTCACCGTTGTGGACATCTCCGACGATGCGGTCTCGTTCGCTCGTTCACTCGTTCGCTGTCCGAGCGGACCGCGGTGGCCACCGGTCGAACGGTGGCCACCGAACCCGCATCTCCTCAGCCCAGTACGCCGCTGACGCTGTTGTGGCCCTTGATCAGGTTGCGGGCGATCGTGCGGCGCTGGATCTCGTCCGTGCCCTCGTAGATGCGCAGCAGCCGCAGTTCCCGGTACCAGCGTTCCACCGGCAACTCGCGCGTGTAGCCCATGCCGCCGTGCACCTGGAGCATCCGGTCGACGATCTCGTTGGCCTTCACGCCGCCGTACAGTTTCGCCATCGACTGCGCCTGCCTGGAATCCAGGCCCTTGTCGACCTGCCACGCCGCGTGCAGCACCAGCCAGCGCAACGCCTCGATCTCGACCGCGGAGTCCGCGATCATCCACTGGATCGCCTGCCGGTTGGCGATCGGCTCGCCGAACGTGATCCTCGTCTTGGCGTGCTCGACGCCCATCTCGACCAACCGCTCGCAGGCGCCGATCGCGCGCGCCGGCAGCAGATAGCGGCCCCTGCCGATCCACTGCATGGCCAGTTCGAAGCCACGGCCCAGTTCGCCGAGGATGTTCTCCTCCGGCACCCGCACCTGGTCGAACACCAGCGCGGCGGGACCCCACTCGCCCATCGTCGGGATCGGCTCGGACTTCCAGCCCATGTCGCGGTCCGCCAGGAAGCACGTGACGCCGCCGTTGGCGCCCTTTTCCTTGTCCGTCACGGCGAACACCATCGTGAAGTCGGCCTCGTTGCCGCCGGTGATGAACGTCTTCTCGCCGGTGATCACCCAGTCCGAACCGTCCTTGACCGCCTGCGTGCGGATGTTCCTGGCGTCCGAACCGGCGCCCGGCTCGGTGATCGCGAAGCAGGACAGGCGGTCGCCCTCGATGGTGGGCAGCAGGTAGCGCTGCTTCTGCTCATCGTTGCCGTGGAACAGGATGTTGTCCGCGGCGCCACCGAAGCTGAACGGCACGAACGAGCGGCCGAGTTCGGCTTCCAGCAGTGCCGTCATCACCGCCGATAGGCCCATGCCGCCGTACTCCTCGGGCGTCTGCACGCCCCAGAAGCCCGCTTCACGCGCCTTGCCCTGCAGTTCCCTGAGTTCCGCGTGGGTCAGGCCCGGTTCGCCCGCCCGTTCCCTGCGCAAGACGTCCGGCTCCATTGGCATGATCTCGCGCCGGACGAATGTGCGCACCCAGTCACGGACTTCCTTTTCTTCGGTACTGAGCGTGAAATCCATGCCGTGGCCCTCCATAAACCGAACAGTGTTAGGTTGTAAGGTAGTCCCGATGTCCGGCCAGCCGCAAGAGGTGGTGACGTTGGGTCGACCGCGTACTCCGGTGTTGAGCAGGGAACGCATCCACGCGGGTGCGCTGCGCATCGTCGACGCCGACGGTCTGGACGGGCTGTCCATGCGCAAGCTCGCCGCCGAACTAGGCGTTCGTGCCCCGTCGCTGTACGGGCACGTGGCCAGCAAGGAGGAGCTACTGCACTCCGTGGCCAACGACGTCATGTCGCATGTCGACACGAGCGCGTTCGCCGACGGTGACTGGCAACTGGGCCTGCGGGTCTGGGCGCGCTCGTACCGTGACGCGCTGGCCAGGCACCCGAACCTGGTGCCCTTCCTGGCCTACGGCCCGGCCCGCCGGGAGGCATCGCTCAAGGCCGCCGACGCGGTGCACGGCGGCCTGGTCGGCGCGGGCTGGCCGCCGCGCTACGCCACGATGATCGGCGCGTCCACGAAGTACCTCGTGGTCGGCGCGGCGATGGGCTCGTTCTCCCGTGGCTTCGAGGACGACGTGCAGATCTACCGCGACCGCTACCCGAACCTGATCGACGCGCCGTCCCTGCGCGAGCACGCGGACGAGATCGACGCGGCGTCGTTCGAGTTGGCGCTCGACGCGTTCGTCAGCGGACTGGCCCGGCTGCACGGCACGATCGTCGGGGAAACCCCGTAGTCTCGCCACGTGGCTCAGGCTGAGGAACTGACCGTGGACGGCCCGCACGGCCCTCGCGCGGTCCGGCTGTCCAATCCGGACAAGGTCTACTTCCCCGAGCGCGGCATCACCAAGCGCCAGGTGGTCGAGTACTACCTCTCGGTCGCCGGCCCGCTGCTGCACGTGCTGCACGACCGGCCGACGACGCTGAAACGCTATCCCGACGGTGTGACCGGCGATCCGTTCTACGCCAAGCGCGTGCCCAAGGGCGCGCCCGACTACGTCGAGTCGGCGCGCATCACGTTCCCGTCCGGACGCACGGCCGACGAGGTCTGCCCGACGGAACCGGCGGTCATCGCGTGGGCCGCCAATCTCGGCACGTTCGACTTCCACCCGTGGCCCGTGCGCAGGCCGAACGTGGACCATCCCGACGAACTGCGGATCGACCTCGACCCGCAGCCGGGCACGGACTTCGCCGACGCGATCCGCGTCGCCGGCGTGCTGCGCGCCGCCCTGGCCGACGCCGGCATGACGGGCTTCCCGAAGACGTCCGGCGGCCGTGGCATCCACGTGTTGGTCCGCATCCGTCCCGAGTGGGACTTCATCCAGGTAAGGCACGCCGTGATCGCGCTGGCCAGGGAGGTCGAACGCCGGATCCCCGAGCTGGCGACGACGTCATGGTGGAAGGAGGAACGCGGCGAGCGCATCTTCCTGGACTTCAACCAGGCGGCCCGCGATCGCACGATCGCGTCCGCGTGGTCGGTCCGCGGCACCCCGCGGGCAACGGTGTCCACCCCGGTCACCTGGGACCAATTGGCGGACGTCGAACCGGACGATTTCGACATCTTCACGGCGCCGCGGTGGCTTGCCGACGAAGGCGACGCCCTGGCGCGGCTCGACGACGAGACCTACGGCCTGGAACACCTCCTCGACTGGTACGCAAGGGACGAACGCGACCACGGCCTGGGCGACCTGCCGTATCCACCCGATTACCCGAAGATGCCCGGTGAACCGATGCGCGTCCAACCGAGCCGTGCCCGACCCGCTCCGGAGTGAGCGGGTCGGTACGCCGCCGGCCGACTGACCGGTTGCTCCGGTTGCGCTGATCCGGTGAGTCGGAGGTAGTCCGTCCGGAGGAAGTACGCAGGTTGTTCCGTGTGCCCGTGCGGGTCCTTCCGGGCAGCGCTGGCACGCTGGACGGGTGACGAAGGACGACTGGGCCGTAGCGGAGGCTTGGACCGGGCTGGGTCTGCACTGGCACGGCTACGTGGAGCGCGTGGCGCTCGCGCACGCGGCCACCAGGGACGACCGGCTGAGCACCGAACCCGACGAGGTCATGGCCAACCCGGACGAGGTGGCAGCCTGGTTGGAAGGCACCATCAAGGCCGCGACATCGCCCGCGCCGATCAAGGGCGCCACCGTCGAGGACCTGCGCGACTTCGGCGACTCGATGCGCGTGTGGCGCTCGTTGGCCTCCCGGGGCGAGTCGGTGTCCACGGGCATCAACGGCCAGATCACGGTGACCGCCGAGGCCGTGACCGAGCGGGAGTGCGACTGCCAGATCGCCGGTCCCGCCGTGTCCCGGCTGAGCAAGGGCCGCCGCCGCTGAATCGCCGGTGACAGGCATCGCCGGTGACAGGCATCGCCGGTGACAGGCACTGCCTGGAGGTCCGTCCCGCCCCGAGCGCGTCACGGCCGATAACGGCCGCGTGCCGGTTCGCCTCGCGGTATCGGCTTTGTCGGCATGTACCGGCACGATGCACGGTGTTGTCCACCCGTCCACGCATCACGTGTCAGGAGCCGCGCATGCCCACCGGGAGTCCGTCGCCGCTGTCCGCCGAGCAGATCGACCACGTGCGAGACGAGCTGGCCGCCGGTCGGCTCCCGATGGTGTGGTTCACGCCCGCCGCGGTGGGCGTGGACGCGGGACGGTCAGCCAAGGTGGTGGCACTGACCGAACCGGACGAAGGCGACTTCATCCAGGTGCGACCGACCGGTTCGCACGACACCCTGTCGTTCTCACCGAATGAGCTGACCATGGACAAGCCACCGCGCCGCCGCAAAGCCGCCGAGCCCGAACCGCCACCCGCGCCGCCGCAGCCGCAACGCCCGAAGATCGACGAACTGCTCGTCGTCCGCGAACGCCCGACCCGCAAACCACCTGCGCAGACCAGGGCCGCGGAACCGGAGCGCCCAAGCCACCCCGCGACCAGCCCAGGCGCGGCCGTTCCCGCCAGCCCGCGCCGATCATGGTCACGCTCAGCTCGAACGCCGAGGGCGAGTGGACCGTCGAGGTGCTCACCGGCAGTCGCCGCACGGTCCAGCCGCAACCTGTGTCCGCCGGGCTCGGTCGCGTCGGCCGCCCGCGCTCTGGGTGGCGACATCGAGGCCGCCATCGAAGGCGCCCTGTCCGCCGCCCGCGACCAACAGCGCGCCCGCGTCGAACAGTTGGAGGCCGAACTCGCGGACCCGCGCCGCTTTGGCCGAACTGGCCGACTGAGTCCCCCGCATGGGTCTTTCACAATCGGTGCGATCGGGGTTACGTTGGGTGTTCCGCTGACCCATCGAGGAGGACCGTCATGGGACCGTCTACCGAAGACACCGCGCCGGCCGGCGGCTGCAGCTGCTGCGCCAACTGCACCGGACCCGGGTGCGGCTGCTGTTCCGAGCTGCAAGTGATCACGGCGGGCAGGTGGTCGGGTTCGCCGGCACCTTCCCGTTGATCAGGAAGTTCTGGGCGGACTGCGTCGCACACGCGGACTGGCCGAGTGCGCCGTGCCCGGAGCCGAGCCAGTTCACCAGGACGCCGTTGTCGAGCTGCTGTGCCGTCCGCTCGCTGCCGCTGCCCGGGGTCACCGGGTCGTTCGTCGTGCCCAGCACCAGGATCGGCGGGGCGCCCTTCGCCGTCGGCTGCTCCGGCGGGCTGGCTGGGCACGGGCCACGGGCCGCACAGCAGCAGGCTCTGCGCGAGCAGGCCACCGAACAGCGGGTACGTCGTCAGCCCACGACTTCATCGTGCCGCTCACCTGGTCGGGGGCCAGCCGCTGCTGCTGGTCGTTGCAGCCCGACGCCAGGTCCGCGTCCAGGCGGGCCGGATCGGTCTGCGAGCCGATCATCACCGGGTCGACGAACGCGGCCAGTGCCGTGCCGTCGCCGCCCTTGGCCTGCGCGATCGCCGTGGCCAGCTGCGACCAGTCGGACCGGTCGGCAAGGCCGGTCAGCACGGCGTTCAGCGCGGTCCCGTTGGTCAGGTCCGTCCCGTCGGGCAGATTCAGCGGCTTGCTCCTCAGCTGTGGCGAGCAGTTGCACCAGCTCGCCCTCGGGTCCGCTGCCCAGCGGACAGCTGTTGGTCACGCAGTACGTCGCGAACGCGCCGAACGTCGCCTCCGCCGCGGCCGCCTGCGCCTTCCCGTGGCCGTCGGGCTCAGCGTCGGGTCGGGGGAGCCGTCCAGCACGAACCGGCCGACGTGCGACGCGTAGTGGTTGGCGTACGTCGTCAGCACACGCGAGCCGTCGCCGTGGCCGACCGCGTTGAGGTGGTCCACGCCCAGCAGTTGCCGCACCGCCTCCATGTCCTCCGCCGACCGCAGTGTGTCCAGTGCGGCCGAGTGCGTGTCCAGCGCGAGGATGCACTGCTGGCTGGCGTCCAGGCTCGCGTTCAGCAGGCCGGTCAGGTCGGTGCTGGTCGGGTCGTAGCCGATGATCTGCTGCCGGTCGGACTCCGGCACGCAGTGCACGCCCTCCGAGCCGCCCGTGCCGCGCTGGTCCATACCGATCAGCGTGAACGTGCTCAGGATCTGGGCCGGCAGTTGGCCGGCCAGTTCCGCCGTGTACAGCGTGCCGGGCAGGCCGGTCCAGGTCGTTGACCACCAGCAGCGGCGTCGGCCCGCTGCCCACCTTCAGCAGCTGCAGCCGCACCTGGCCGACGCCGGGCGCGCTCGGCGAGTTCAGCGGCACGCCGATCCGCGCGCAGCTGAACGTCAGCGCCGCCGGCACCGTGTCGGCGCCCAGCCGCTGCCGCGTCGACGAGTCGCAGTTGCCCCACGGGATGTCGTTGTTTTCGACAGGTGGTCCAGCGGCGGCACGGCCACCGTTGCCGACGTCGGCGGCGGGGTCGGTGACGGTGCCCGTCCCGGCGACGACGAGCGACGGCCGCTGCGACGGGCCGACCGTGCACGAGGTGAGCAGCGCCAGTGCCGCCAGCAACAGGGGTGGCCAGGCACGGTTGACCACTCGGCGCGGCACGTCGGTTCCTCACTCTCAGTTGGTGGGCGCTGTTCGCGGAGCGTCGCACCCAGCTGGTATGACCCTGGTGAACGGGGGTGCGGGCCGATAATCCGGCTGCGCGGCGCATCGACGCACGGTAGGTATGCCCACAGTAACGGCCGGCTCGAGGGAGGACTCGTGGTAACCGCGTACGTCGAACGCACGCCGCGGCGCATCTGGCCGCGCGGGGTGCTGGCCGCACTGGCCGGGCGGGGCCTGGGCAGCGTGCCACCGCCCGCGCTGGTGCTGGCCGGGATCGTGAGCGTGCAGGTCGGCGCGTCGCTGGCCAGGCAGCTGTTCCCGATCGCGGGTGCCGTCGGCGTCGTCACACTGCGGTTGGTGTTCTCGGCGGCGATCCTGCTCGTGGTGTGGCGCCCGTCGCTGCGCATGGCGAAGCCGACCTGGCTGTACGTCGGTCTGTTCGGCCTGGTGCTCGGTGCCATGAACATGTCCTTCTACCAGGCCCTGGACCGCATTCCGCTGGGTGTCGCGGTGACGGTGGAGTTCCTCGGTCCGCTCGCGGTCGCGCTGGCCGGGTCCCGGCGCTGGCTGGACGGCCTGTGGGCGCTGCTGGCCGCGGGCGGCGTCGTGCTGCTGACCGACGGCGGCGGCGCCGTGTCCGTGATCGGCGTGCTGTTCGCGCTCGGCGCCGCCGCCTGCTGGGGCTGCTACATCCTGCTGTCGGCGAAGGTCGGCGAACACACCACCGGTGGCGGCGGGCTGGCGCTCGCGTCGGCCATCGGCGGGCTGCTGGTGCTGCCGTTCGGCATCGGCACGGCCGGCACCCAGCTGGTCCAGCCGGTGGTGCTGGCCGCCGGCGTCGGCGTGGCGCTGCTGTCGTCGGTGGTGCCGTACTCGGTGGAGCTGGAGGCGTTGCGGCGCATGCCGCCCCGGGTGTTCGGGGTGCTGATGAGCCTGGAGCCGGCCGTCGCCGCGCTGTGCGGTCTGGTCGTGCTCGGCCAGGGCCTGCACCCGCTGCAGTGGATCGCGGTGTGCCTGGTGGTGGGCGCGTCGGTCGGCGTCACCCGGACCGATCGGGTCAGGCCGACTCCCGAGTCCTGACCTCACCGCGCAGCACGGCGGCCAGGTCGTAGCCGGCCGGCTCGTCGAGCTGGTCGTACCGGCACGACCCCGGTTCGCGGTCCGGCCGCCACCGCATGAACTGCCCGTTGTGCCGGAACCGCGACGGGTAGCCGCCCTCGGTGTGCTCGTACCGCACCTCGACGACCCGCTCCGGCGGCAGCGGCAGCCACGGCTGCTCCGCCGAGCGCCACCGGTTGATCCCGCCGGGCAGCCGCTGGCCTTCGTGCGGCCCCTCGATCCACGGGTGGCCCCGCTCGGCGCCCTCCAGCCGCGGGCCGAACTCCTCGGCCAGCGCTTTGCGTTGCGCCACAGGGAAAGCACCCGCGACACCGACGTGGTGCAGCACGCCCGCGTCGTCGTACAGGCCCAGCAGCAGCGAGCCGACGGCCGTGCCCGGCTCCGTGTTCAGGTGCCAGCGCAGCCCGGCCACGACGCAGTCGGCGGTGCGCACGTGCTTGAACTTCAGCATCGTGCGCTTGTTCGGCGTGTACGGCCCGTCGGCCGGCTTGCCGATCACGCCGTCCAGCCCGGCGCCCTCGAACAGCGTGAACCACTCCCGCGCGGTCGCCGGATCGTCGGTGGCGGGCGTGACGTGCAGCCGCTCGCCGGGCGTGATCGCGTCGACCAGCGCCGCCCTGCGCTCACCGCCGGGCCGTTCCATCAGGTCCGCCTCACCCAGCGCGAGAATGTCGAACGCGACGTACCGGGCAGGCGTCTGCTCCGCGAGCAGCGTGATCCTGCTGGCCGCCGGGTGGATGCGTTCGCCGAGCGCGTCGAAGTCCAGCCGGCCGTCGCGGTCCACGACGAGTTCGCCGTCCAGCACGATCCGGTCCGGCAACGCGGCCGACAGCGCCGCGACCATTTCCGGGAAGTACCTGTTCAACGGCTTGCCCGACGCGCGACTGCAGGGTCAGTTCGTCGCCGTCGCGGAACACCAGACAGCGGAAACCGTCCCACTTCGGCTCGAACACCAGGCCACGACCGTCCGGAATGGCCGGTGCCGGACTGGCCAGCATCGGCTTGACCGGCGGATTCACTGGGAGCGCCATGCGCCCCATCTCATCACCTGCGGACGTACCGCAACAACAGCATGCCCTCGGCGTGCAGCACGGACGCCAACCGCATCCGCCGCGGCCACCGGCAGCGGCCCGCTGGCGATGCGTCCGGCGTCGCCGCTGACCAGCAGCGGGGCGATGCTCAGATCCAGTTCGTCGACGAGTCCCTCGGCGATCAGTGACCCGAAAAGGTGAGGCCCGCCCTCGCAGTACACCCGGCGCAGCTCTCGGCGGTCCAGTTCGGCCAGCACGGCCTCGGCTCCACGTGCCTCGTCACCGGCCACCACGACGTCGGCACCGGCGTCGGCCAGCGCCTTCCGGCGATCGGCCGGAGCGGACTCCGTGGTGAACACGATCGTCGGCACGGTCGCCCTGGCGACCAGCGCCGACCGCGGCTCGATCGAGCACCGCCCGGTCACCACGGCGATCGGCGGCACGCGGGCAGCCCGAGATCGGCGCGCAGGTCGTCGGCCAGCTCGCCGGGCTGGATGCTCCTGTAACGCTCGATCAGCACGGTGTTCGCGCCGACCAGCACCACGTCCGCGAGCGACGCGGCCGAGCTGAACACGCGCTTGTCGTTGGCGTCACCCAGGCCGCCGGAGCGCCCGCCGAGCGACACGGCGCCGTCGGCGCTGGAGATGAAGTTCACCTTCACCCACGGCCGGTCCGGTCGGCGGGGAAGTCGTAGCACCGGACCAGGTCGTCGTCGGTCACGCCGCCCGGGGCGTGCACGGCGGGCAGGAGTACGTCCACCAGGCCATCCAAGCAGTCCGCGACCCAAAGGATGGTCGTCATGCCACCGGTGTTCGCGGCGGGGACGAGCGTCCTGAGCGCGCTGTCCCGCGACCTGCGGTCGGCCTGATCCGGTCGGCCAGCACAGCACCCGGCAGCGTCACGCCCAGCGCCACGCCGATCGCGCCGACCGTGTCCGTGGGTAGTGGTAGTTCATCGCCACGAGCCCCGCCGCGACGACAGCACGACGACCACCCACAGGGCGCCCGCCACCAGCCGCCTGCGCGGCGGTGCCGCCCGCGAACACGGCCAGCAGCAGCACGGTCAGCGTCGCCACGGACGTCACGGTGTGGCCGCTCGGGATAGCTCAGATAGCCCTCGTGCCGCCGGTCCATCAGGGGCTTCGCGACGACCTCGGTGACCAGAACACAGAACAGCGGCGCCACGACGGCCAACGCGGCCACCTGTCCACCACCGCCGCCACACCGCGAACGCCACGGCAGCCCGCCATCCCGTACGTCAGCACGGCGCGACGAGAACGCCGCCAGCACCCTCGTCGGCACGGTCGGCGGCGCGACCGCCCACTTGCCCACCGGCACCGGATTCCCGACCAGCCACCGCATCAGGTGAAAACCGGCGCTGTCGAACGACCCGCCGTCGTCCCGCCCGCGTAACGGATGCCCAGCACCACGGCCACGACCCAGCCCGCGAGGCGACGAGCAGGGCAATTCGCCGAAATGCCGCGGAATCAGGGGTGGACACGCACGCCTTCGACTATGCCTGACGACGGCGAAAATCGGTTCGCCGGAAATCGTTCCCGGGGGACATCACACGTCATGGGCTTGTTGGAGGCCAGCGGCCTGTCCCACACGTTGCCGGACGGCCGGTTGCTGTTCCGGGACGTGTCGCTGCGGGTCGTGCTGGCAGCGTCGTCGCCGTCGTCGGCGCGAACGGCGCTGGCAAGACGACGCTGCTGCGGATGCTGTCCGGTGAGCTGGCTCGCCGGACGGTGGCGTGCGGGTCGAGGGCGGCCTCGGCGTGATGCCCCAGTTCGTCGGTTCCGTGCGCGACGCGCGGACGGTTCGGGACCTGCTGTTGTCGGTCGCGCCTGCGCCGGCCCGCGCGGCGGCGCCGGAATTGGATGCCGTCGAATTGTTGCTGATGGACACCGACGACGAGCCGACCCAGCTTCGCTACGCGCACGCGCTGACCGCGTGGGGCGAGTCGGGGGGTATGAGCTGGAAGTGTTGTGGGACACGGTGACCGTTCAGGCGCTCGCGCTGCCGTACGACACTGCGCGGTACCGCAGGTGCGGACGCTGTCCGGCGGCGAGCAGAAGCGGCTGGTGCTGGAGGCTTGCTGCGGGCCACGAGCAGGTGCTGTTGCTCGACGAACCGGACAACTACCTGGACGTGCCGGGCAAACGCTGGCTGGAGCGACGCCTGGCCGAGACGCAGAAAGCCGTGCTGTTGGTCAGCCACGACCGGGAACTGCTGGCCAATGCGGCGACGGCCGTCGTGGCGCTGGAGGGCCGGACGAGTTGGACGCACGGTGGCGGCTTCGGCACGTGGCCGCTGCCCGTGAGGCGCGCTGGGAGCGGATCGCGGAACTGCACCGCCGATGGGACGAGGAACACGAGAAGTTGCGGGAATTGGTCAGGTCGTTGCAGCGGGCCGCGACGATGAGTGCGTCATGGCTTCCCGCTATCGGCGGCGCAGACCCGGCTGCGCAAGTTCGAGGAGGCGGGTGGCCCGCCGAACTGCCGAAGGAACACAAGGTGAGGCCTCGCTTGGTCGGTGCCAGGACCGGGGTGCGGGCGTCACGTGTTCGAGCGCTCGAATTCACCGGCCTGATGCGGCCTTTCGACCTTGAGGTGTTTTTCGGCGATCGGGTCGCGGTGCTGGGCGCGAATGGCTCGGGTAAGAGCCACTTCCTGCGCCTGCTGGCGGGCGAGTCCGTGGCCCATACGGGAACGTGGCGGCTGGGTGCCCGGGTCGTGCCGGGCTTGTTCGCGCAGACACACGCGCATCCCGAGTGGGTCGGGCGGACGCTGGTGGACGTGCTGTGGCAGGGTGCCGCCGGACGGTCCGGTGTGGACCGTGGCGCTGCCATGGGTGCGTTGAGCCGCTACGGTTTGGCGGCGGCCGGCGACCAGCGGTTCGAGACGCTCTCCGGCGGACAGCAGGCGCGGTTCCAGGTGCTGCTGCTGGAACTGAGCGGCGCCACGCTGCTGCTGCTGGACGAGCCGACCGACAACCTGGACCTCACGTCGGCCCAGGCGCTGCAGGACGCGCTGAGCGAGTTCACCGGCACCGTGCTCACCGTGACGCACGACAGGTGGTTCGCGCGCTCGTTCGACCGTTTCCTGTTGTTCGGCGCGGACGGCTCGGTGTCCGAAGTGGACCAGCCGGTGTGGGACGAAGGCAAGGTGGTGCGGGCGGGCTGACCCGGGTCAGCCGCCCAGCACGTCGGCGATCGCGTCGACGCCGCTGTCCAGGTCCGGCCCTGCTGATCACCAGCGGCGGCGCGACCCGCAACGTGGCGTCGTGGGTTTCCTTGCACAGCACGCCCTTGCGGGCCAGCGCCTCGGACGCCTGCCGGCCGGCCGGGCCGCCCGGGGCGATGTCGATGCCGGCCCACAGGCCACGGCCACGGACCTCGGCGACGCCGCGCCCGACCAGCTCGGTGAGCCGGCCGTGCAGGTGGGCGCCCAGTTCGCGGGAGCGCTGCCTGGTACTCGCCGGTGCGCAGCAGCCGGATCACGGCCCGGCCGACGGCGCAGGCCAGCGGGTTGCCGCCGAACGTCGAGCCGTGCTCGCCCGGCCGCAGCACGCCCAGCACCGCGCGCGTGCCGACCACGGCGGACACCGGCAGGATGCCGCCGCCCAGCGCCTTGCCCAGCGTGTACAGGTCGGCACGCACGCCTTCGTGGTCCAGCGCCAGCAGATCGCCGGTGCGGGCCAGACCGGACTGGATCTCGTCCGCGATCGAGCAGGACACCCGCGCTCGTCGCAGAGCCGGCGCACCTCGCGCAGGTAGCCCGGCGGCGGGACGACGACGCCCGCCTCGCCCTGGATCGGCTCGACCAGCACGGCCGCCGTGCGGTCGGTGATCGCGTCGGCCAGCGCGGCCGCGTCGCCGTACGTCACCACCGTGAAGCCCGGGGTGAACGGGCCGAATCCGCCGCGCGCCACCGGGTCGGTGGAGAACGAGACGATCGTCGTGGTGCGGCCGTGGAAGTTCGAGCCCGCGACCACGATCTCCGCCGTGCCGTCCGGCACGCCCTTGACCTGGTAGGCCCACTTCCTGGCCACCTTGATCGCCGACTCGACGGCCTCCGCGCCGGAGTTCATCGGCAGCACCATCTCGGTGCCGGTCAGTTCGGCCAGCTCCGGCAGAACAGGCCCAACTGGTCGTGGTGGAACGCCCTGCTGGTCAGCGTGACCCGGCCCAGCTGCTCGATCGCCGCGGCGACCAGTTCCGGGTTGCGGTGGCCGAAGTTCAGCGCCGAGTAGCCGGCCAGGAAGTCCAGGTACCGCCTGCCGTCCACATCGGTCACCCACGCGCCCTCCGCGTGCGGCGATCACGACCGGCAGCGGGTGGTAGTTGTGCGTGCTCCACCGCTCGTCCAGGGCGACGAACTCGTCTGTCGCATGCGGTGCGGCGGGTTCGCCGGCCAGGGACATGGCGGGATCGTAGGCCTGGTCGATGGTGGTCATGCCACCAGGCTACGGCCTCGTCCACGGCGATTTCAGCCGCGAAACGTTGCACGATCGGGCATTTCGTTGTGCTGTTCGCCACCACCGCGGCGATCCGTTGCGTTCAGCGCCCACGGCGGCCGTGTACCGGTGCGCCGCCTCGCCCAACGGCCACGGGTTCTGTCTCGACCGGTAGGCCGCGCCGCTCGGGGTGGCATGACTACTGCTACCGACCGCACGCCGTACGGCGGGCCGGTCGCGGGGGAGTGAGCCGATCGCACCCCGGGGTGGGGTGGCCGCTGGTGCCGGCCGTGGGCGATCTGCCAAGGTCGTGCCTGTGAGCAGCAACGACGACGACACCTCGTTCCTCCGCCTGCAGGCCCGCACCCAGCGGTTCACCCTGGGCACACCCAGGGAGATCCGCATCACGCCCGACGGCGCGCGGGTGCTGTTCCTGCGCTCGGCGTCCGGCACCGACCCCCGGCACAGCCTGTGGAGCCTCGATCTCGCGTCGGGCAGAGAGACCCACCTGATCGACCCGGTGACCGTGCTGGGCGAGGACGAGGAACTGTCCGCCGAGGAACGTGCGGCCCGCGAACGCACCAGGACACAGGCGGCAGGCGTGGTCGCCTATACCACCGACGACGACTACCGTGTCGCGGCGTTCTCGTTGTCCGGCAAGCTGTTCCTGGCTGATCTGAGCACCGGTGAGGTCCGTGGGCTGCCCGTCACCGGCTCGGTCATCGACCCGCGCGTCGATCCGACCGGTCAGCGGGTCGCCTATGTCGCCGCGGGCGCGCTGCACGTGATCGAACTGGACGGCTCCGGCGACCGCGTGCTCGTCGAACCGGAGGACGGCGAGGACATTGCCTGGGGCGTGGCGGAATTCCTCGCCGCCGAGGAGATGGACCGGGTCCGTGGCTACTGGTGGTCCCCGTCCGGCGACCGCATCCTCGCCGCCCGCACCGACCGCTCCAAGGTGCGCCGCTGGTACATCGCGGACCCGGCGCACCCGGACCGCCCGGCCGCCAAGATCGCCTATCCGGCAGCGGGCACCGACAACGTGCACGTGTCGCTGGCCGTGTTCGGCCTGGACGGCAGCCGTGTCGACGTCGACTGGGACGGCGTCGAGCTGCCATATCTGACGTCGGTGCACTGGTCGGACGTTGACCAGCCGCTGATCGCCGCGCAGTCCCGGGACCAGCGCACGATGCGCGTGCTGGCCGTCGACCCGGTCACCGGCGCCGTCGCCGTGCGCCAGGAGTTGACCGACCCGCACTGGGTCGACGTCGTGCCCGGTGTGCCCGCCTGGACCGCCGACGGCCGGCTGCTGACCGTCGGCGCCCGCGACGGCGCATACCGGCTGTTCGCCGACGGTTCGCCCATCACCGGTACCGACCTGCAGGTGCGGGCCGTGCTCGACGCGGGAGCCGAGGACGTGCTGTTCACCGCGTCGGCGGACGACCCGACGCAGGTGCACGTCTACAGCGTCGGCGACGGCGAACCGGTTCGTATGTCTACTTCGGATGGTGTGCATTCGGCTGTGCGGTCCGGTGACGTGGTCGTGCTGGTGTCGTGGAGCATGGACCGCTCGGGGCCCGCCGTGACCGTGCTGCGGGACGGGAAGCCCGCCGGCGAGATCACCTCACTCGCCGTGCGGCCGCCGTTGACGCCCAACGTGACGATGCTGACCGTGGGGGAGCGGGAGCTGCGCTGCGCCCTGGTTCTTCCGACCGGGCACCAGCCGGGTACGCGGCTTCCGGTGCTGCTCGATCCCTACGGCGGACCGCACGCGCAGCGCGTGCTGCGGGCCAGCAACTCGTATCTGACGCCGCAGTGGCTGGCGGACCAGGGTTTCGCCGTGTTGGTCGCCGATGGCCGGGGTACGCCCGGCCGTGGGCCGGCGTGGGACAGGGCGGTCGCGTTCGACCTCATCGACGTGACGCTGGCCGACCAGGTCGACGCCCTGCACGCCGTTGCCGGCCTGTATCCCGATCTCGATCTGGGGAAGGTCGCCGTTCGGGGTTGGTCGTACGGTGGATATCTCGCCGCCGCGGCCGTGTTGCGGCGGCCGGATGTCGTGCACGCCGCCCTGTCCGGTGCCCCGGTGACCGATCCCCGGTTGTACGACACGCACTACATGGAGCGGTATCTCGGGCATCCGGACGAGCGGCCCGAGGTGTACGAGCGCAACTCGCTGATCGGGAACGCTCCCGAGCTGACCCGGCCGTTGATGTTGATCCACGGGTTGGCCGATGACAACGTGTTCGTGGCTCACACGATGCGGTTGTCGGCGGCGTTGTTGGCCGCCGGGAAGATGCACAGTGTGTTGCCGGTGACCGGGGCCACCCACATGGGGCCGTTGGACGAGCGGGAGGCCGAGAGTTTCATGTTGCTGCAGATGGACTGGCTCAAGGAGGCATTGGGGGTGTGACGAGCATTGCCTGCTCTCCGGTGAGCTGTGGGTGCACGTTCACTCACCACAGGGCGTCCGGCCCCTCTGGCGTGCCGTGACCAAGCCCGTCTCGTAGGCCGTGATCACCAGCTGGGCACGGTCCCGGGCCGCCAGCTTGGTCAGCAGGTGGCCGACGTGCGTCCGCGTCGTCGCCAGGCTGACGTGCAGGTGCTCGGCGATCTCCTGGTTGGTCATGCCGCGCCCGATCAGCGTCAGCACCTCCCGCTCCCGGTCGGTGATCACGGCCAGTTCGGCCGACGGCGTTTTCGCCGGCTCCGGTCGTCGTGCGAACTCGCGGATCAATCTGCGGGTCACCACCGGCGCCAGCAGCGCGTCACCGGCCGCCACGACGCGGATCGCGTCCAGCAGTGCGGCCGGTGGTGTGTCCTTGAGCAGGAATCCGCTCGCCCCGGCCCGCAGCGCCGCGTACACGTACTCGTCCAGGTCGAACGTCGTCAGGATGACCACCCTGACCCGCGCCGTCTCCGGCGTGCACGCAGATCCGCCGCGTCGCCTCGATGCCGTCCATCGTCGGCATCCGAACGTCCATCAGCACCACGTCCGGCAGTTCGCTCCCGGCCAGCTCGACCGCTTCCGCTCCGGTGCCCGCCTCGCCGACCGTGCACAGGTCCGGCGCCGAGTCGATCAGCAAGCGGAAACTGCCGCGCAGCAACGCCTGGTCGTCCGCAACCACCACCGTCGTCCGGTCCGCCATCAGACCGCCTCGGCCAGCGGCAGTCGCGCTGTCACACGGAATCCTCTGTGTAACAACGGTTGCGCATCCAGCCGGCCACCGAACAGCGCCGCCCGCTCGCGCATGCCGATGATGCCGTGCCCGCTCGTCTCCGGCACGGCGCGCTGGTGTTGGCCGTCGTCGGTGACGTCCACCGCGACCTCCCCGTCCTCGACCCCGACCCGCACCCGGCACGCCGCGGGCGCCGCGTGCTTGACCACGTTGGTCAGTGCCTCCTGCACGATCCGGTACACCGAAACCCGAGCGCCGCCGGCAGTTCCGGTCGCCCCGGTCACGTCCAGATCGACCGACACGCCGGCCTGCTCCGCCGCCGCTGCCAGTGCCGCCAGGTCGGCAAGGCCCGGTGTCGGTGCCAACCCGCCGTGTCCGGTGTGCCGTCCGAGCGGAGCACACCCAGCATCCTGCGCAGCTCGGCCAGTGCGTCCCTGCCGGTCGTCTCGATCACGGCCAGCGCCGCGCGCACGTCCTGCGGACGCGAGTCGGCCAGGTACGACGCGACCGACGCCTGCACCGTCATCAGTGTCATGCCGTGCGTGATCACGTCGTGCAGCTCGCGCGCGATGCGCAGCCGTTCGTCGGCGACCGCGTGCCGGTCAGCTGCTCGCCGTGGTGCGCACCGCGTACAGCCGCCGCACCCGCACCGCCGTGCCCACCGCCCACGCCGTCGCCAGCACCAGCGCGCTGACCACCATCAGCAGGACGTCGATCTGACCCTCCGGCCGCCGCCGCGCGGCCAGCAACGGCACCACCTCCGGCGGCAGGCTCGCCGCGAGCGACACCACCAGCAGTCCCAGCGCCGCCCTCGGCGGTCGCGTCACCGTCGCCGTGTACAGCGCCAGCGCGATCAGCGACCGCCGGGTTGCCGCCCACGGCCAGCGCGGCCAGCAGCGCGTTGGCGACCAGCTCCACCACCAGCACCGTGACCGGCCACAACCGCCGCACCGCGATCAGCGCCGCCGCGACCACGCCGGCGTCACGACCAGCCATGTCGGCACGTCGAACAACGGCGTCCGATGCCAGCACCCCCATGACCAGCAGGACCGCCAGGAACGCCGCACCGACGCAGTCCAGGGCCACCCAGTGCCGTTCCCGTATCCACGGCAGCAGCGGCACAGCCAGTTCCACGCTCACGCACCGAACAGTATTCCCGCTGGTCCGCGCCCCGCATCAGCCCGCTGACGTACTCGGACACTCAGCCCTGGCGATGACGGCGCACGCACCGGTCTCGGGCACTGGTCCGATGCCGCGCCACCACCGGCCGGACAGACTCGGGCACACCGGAAACCATTGCTCGAAAAGAGGATCCATGAATGTCGAAGTGCACGGTCTGACCCGCCGCTTCGGCCGCAGGTCCGCCGTCGCCGGGATCGACGTGGCCATCCCGGCAGGCGTGTTCGGTCTGCTCGGCCCGAACGGCGCCGGCAAGACCACCCTGTTGCGCATGCTGGCCACCGTGCTGCCCCCGGACGGCGGCACGCTGCGCCTGCTCGGCCGCGACCCCGCGCACCACACGCAGCGCCGGGAGGTCCGCCGCCGCCTGGGTTACCTGCCCCAGTCGCTGGGCTATTTCCCGAACTTCACCGTCACCGAGTTCGTCGAGTATTTCGCGCTGCTCAAGGAGATCCCGCCCGCCGACGTGGCCGGTGCCGTGCGTCGCGCGATCGACGCGGGTAGGTCTGGCCGACCGCCGCACCGCCGAAACTGCGCACGCTGTCCGGCGGCATGCTGCGCCGCGCCGGCATCGCGCAGGCGATCGTCAACGACCCGGAACTGTTGCTGCTCGACGAACCCACGGCCGGACTCGATCCCGAACAACGCATCGAGTTCCGCCAGTTGCTGCGGGAGATCGGCGGGTCGGCGTCCGTCGTCGTGAGCACCCACCTGGTCGAGGACGTCGGCGCCGCGTGCGACCGTGTCGCGCTGATGTTCGACGGGACGCTGTTGTTCGACGGCACGCCGGACGCCCTGTCCGCGCGCGGCGACGGCCACGCCGTCGGCGACGCGCCCCTGGAACGCGGTTATGCCGCCGTCATCGCGGCGGCTCGGTCATGATCCGGTTGCTGCGTATCGAGATCCGGCGTGATCCGACGCCGTTCGTGTTGCCGCTGCTGGCGTTGCTGCTCGGGATCACGCCACTGGCACGCAATCTCACGCCGGTCGGGCTGTGGCTGGACCGCAGCGTCGACGTCGAGGGCAGCGTCCAGCTGATCGGCCCGTTCGCCGCCGGCACGGCCGCGTGGCTGGCCTGCCGTGGTGCCCGGCGGGGCATGGGTGACCTGTTGGCCAGCGCGCCGCGCAACCCGCTGTCGACGGCACTGGCCACGTGGCTGGGCACGGCTGGCCTGGATGGTCGGCTTCTACGTCGTGCTGTGCGCGGTGTACCTGGGCATCGCGGCGACGCAGGTCACCTGGGGCCAATGTTCTGGTGGCCGCTCGATCGCCGGGCTGGCCGCGCTGGTCGTGTGTTCGCTGGCCGGTTTCGTGGTCGGCCAATGGCTTCCGTCCCGGTTGACGCCACCGCTGGCCGCCGTCGGCGTGCTCGCCGTGATCCTCGGCGTCCGCTCGGCCGCCGCCACCGACCACGCCTCGGCATCGGTCTGCTCAGCCCGATCTATCCCGACCTTCGGCCTGAACGCGTCCGTCTTCTACGTGCCACAACCGGATCTGGCGATCGTGAAAGTAGTGCTGTATACCGGCATTGCTCGCCGTCGCACTGGCCACCATGGCGTGGCACGCCCGCACCGAACGCACCGTCGCTGCGGCCCATGGCCATCACGCTGCTGGTCGCCGGTCTCGCGCTCGTCGCCACCGGCGGCGCGCTGGACGCCACGGCCCGCGACACCGGCAACGGCATCGTCGTGCCCGCCTTCCACACCACGACGCCCGCCGTGCCGTACACGCCGGTGTGCAGCGCGACGCGCCGCTGCCGGTCTGCGTCCACCCCGCCTACGACGGCGGCCACGAGATGCAGCGTCCTGGCCTCGCTGATCGACCCGGTCGTCGCGCCGGTGCAGGGCGTCCCCGGCATGCCGGTCCGCGCGAAGCAGTTCGCCGCCAGCGGGCTCGGCGTGCGCGGCGATCCGCCGGTCCTGCCGTTCGGCAACTTCATCGTCCACGGCGACGCGCCATGCAGCCGCCCGCGGCCGCACAGTAGTTCGCAGACCGGCATTGCGCTGTCCTTGTTCAGCCACTCCCGCACCCAGCACGACACGACGCGAGCCCAGGGCACCATCGCCCTCTACGACCTGCGACAGGCCGGCGTCACGCCGACCGCGACACTCACCGGTGACCCGGCCGCGACCGCCGCGGCGACCGCTTCGCCGCACTGCCGCCACGGCCCGCGCCACCTGGCTGGCCATCCACCTGGCCGCGCTCCGCGCCGGCCACGTCACCGTCGAGGACATCCCATGAACCGCCTGCTGATCTGCACCTGCGCAGCCGCCGCGTCCCCCTGATCGCCACGCTGCTGGTCGCGATCGCTGGCCGCTCCTGCGCGCCGTCGAGCCGCTGACCAGCGCGGCAGTGAGTTCGCCGGCTGCTGCCCGCTGATGCTGCTGGTCGCCTGCGCCGCCGTGATCGCCGCCGGCGTCCGCAGCCCGTTCGGCGACCCGGAACGCGCCACGTTTCCGCTGCCGCGGCTGCGCCTGATCCACATTGCTGTCGCTGGCCGCGTTCGGCGTGCTCGTGGCCGGCCTGGCCAGCGATCGGCGACGACCCGGTCGCCGCCATGCGCGACGTCGCCGGGCTGACCGGCATCGCGCTGCTCACCACGCCGCTGATCGGCGCCGCGCTGGCCTGGATCCCCCGCTGGCCTACGCGATCTACTGCGGTGGCCCGGTGGACGTGCACCAGGTCGGCCTGTCCGCCTGGCCCGCGCTGCCCGGTAGGGACGCCGCGGCGCGCTGATCGCGGCCGCGCTGCTGGTGGCGGGCGTCGCGACGGTCACCGCGACCGGGGCCAGGGACCAGCGGACGGATCCGCAGTGAGGTCAGACGAGCTCGACCGGGTCGCCGACGCGAACGCGGCCCGGCACGGACACGCGGCCGGAGACGCCGAAGAACAGCTCGTTCTGCTCGGCGATCAGCTTGAACGCGGCGGTGGTCCCATCGAGTTCCTTGCTCGCGATGGTCGGCCGCTCCGCCCTGCCCATCACGTCGACCTCAAGGTGGCTGCCGATGTGCAGTTCGCCGGCCCACCCATGTGTCCTCCGGCCGCCCGTCGGCTCGGCCACGCGCATGCACCATGTTCGGCCGGACCCGGCGGATCTCGATGTCGGTCTTGGGTCCGACGGTCGCCAGCCAGCGCATGGATGCCGTCGTGACCAGGTGTAACGGCTCCTCGTCGAAGTGCGAGATGACCGTCTCCTTGACCAGTGTCACGCCGGGCCTGCGGATGCCGTCCGCGATGGCCCAGTGCACGTGCTCGTCGTCGGCCCGGACGCTGCGGCCGTCGGGCAGCGTGATCACGGGGGTCAGATCGGACAGGTAGGCGGCCCGGAAGTCGAGCAGCTCGTCCATCCGGCGGAACCGGCGGGTGTTGCGGCCGCCGCCCAGCTTGCCGTCGGTGTCGCGGACCGCATAGAGCCGGTCGCCGAGGATGCCGCGCGCGTCCACCGGCGCCTGCGTCAGCTGCTCACCGACCATCGACTTGACCGGATAACGCCACAACGCCTCGACCGTACCGACGGAGTTCACCGAGGCACGGTACCGGGCGCCTCATTTCGCGGCGCCGAAGGCGCCCCGCATTTTCGCCAACCAATCGTCCGGATCGGCCGCTTTGGCCGCGTGGATCCGGCCCACCTTGGCGTGCGGCAGGATCAGGAACCGCTCCTCTGCCAGGCCTTTCACCACCGTGTCGGCCACCTGCTCCGGTTCGATGATCTCGCCGCTCGCCGCGACGGCCATGGCGGACGCGTTGCCCGATTCGACGCCCGGCATCAGCATGTTCGTCCGCACGCCCAGCGGGCACACGGCGCTGACCTTGATCCCCTGCGAGCCGTACGTGAACGCCAGCCACTCGGCCAGCCCGAGCGCCGCGTGCTTGGTCGCCGTGTAGGGCGCGTCGCCGGGACACGTGAGCAGGCCGGCCGCGGACACGGTCTGCAACAGGTAGCCGTCGCCGCGGGCCAGCATCGAGGGCAGCACCGCGTTGGCCGCGTGCACGTGGGCCATCACGTTCACCGACCACGCCGAGGACCACGCATCGGCGGGCGCGTCGAGGCCGATGTCCGGCGGCCACACCGGCGTTGGAGCAGAACAGGTCCACCGGCCCGAACGCCGTCTCGGCCGCCTTGACCAGTTCGGCGACCTGCGCCGGGTCGGTCACGTCGGCACGCACCGCGAGGGCGGTGCCACCGCCGTCGTTGATCGTGGCGACGGTCGCCTCCAGCCGGTGGCCGTCCACATCGGACACCACGACGCCCTTGGCGCCCTCGGCCGCGAACCGGGTCGCCATCGCGGCGCCGATGCCGCCCGCGGCGCCCGTGACCACCACGACCTTGTCCGGCAGTTGCACTGTGGGTCTCCGTCCGTCGTGTATACCGACTAGTCGGTATGTAGTACCGTACGGCCGAGTGGTATCGCTGGCAAGGGAGGCGATCGGGTGAGTACCGGCCTGGCAGGCAAGACGGCGCTGGTCACCGGAGCGTCGCGCGGTATCGGCAGGGCGATCGCGTTCGCGCTGGCCGGTGAGGGCGCGAACGTGGTGCTCTCCTCGCGCAAGCAGGACGGCCTGGAACAGGTGGCCGGCGAGATCAGGGCCGAGCTGCCGGACGCCCGGCTGCTGGTCAAGGTCGCGCATGTCGCGCACCAGGAGGAGGCGCAGGCGTGCGTCGAGGCCGCCGTCGCCGAGTTCGGCTCGGTGGACGTGCTGGTCAACAACGCCGGCACCAACCCCTACTACGGTCCGATGGTCGACATCGACGTCGTGCGCGCCGAGAAGACCGTCCAGATCAACCAGTTCTCCATCGTGCTGTGGACGCAGGCCGTATGGAAGACCTCGATGGCCGAACGCGGCGGCACGATCGTCAACATGGCCTCCCTCGGCGGTCTGGCCACCGAGCCCGGCATCGGCTACTACAACGCCACCAAGGCCGCCGTCATCCACCTGACCAGGCAGTTCGCCGCCGAACTCGCGCCGCGCGTACGGGTCAACGCGATCGCACCCGGCATCGTGCGCACCCACCTGGCCAAGGCACTGTGGGAGAACCACGAGGAACTGCTGAACAAGGCGCTGCCGCTGGGCCGCATCGGCGAGCCGGACGACATCGCCAGGGCCGCCGTGTTCCTGGCCGGCGACGACTCCGCCTGGATGACCGGCCAGACCCTCGTGGTCGACGGCGGCGCCCAGATCCGCTCGTCGGTGGGAGGCTGAGCATGAGCCGTTGGGGCATCACGCTGCCGCTGTCCGGCGTACCGCTGGCCGCGCACCGCGACCTGGTCAGGGAACTGCCCGATCTCGGCTACACCGACGTGTGGTCCTCGGAGACCAATGGTGCCGACGCGTTCACGCCGCTGGCGCTGGTCGCCGAATGGGAGCCGCGGCTGCGCCTCGGCACGGCCATCGTGCCCGCCTACACGCGCGGCCCCGGCCTGCTGGCGATGACGGCGGCCACGGTCGCCGAACTCGCGCCCGGCCGGTTCGTGCTGGGCATCGGCAGTTCGTCACCGGTGATCGTGAACGACTGGAACGCGGGCTCGTTCGAGCAGCCGTTCGCCAGGACGAGCGACACGCTGCGCTTCCTGCGTGCCGCGCTGGCGGGGGAGAAGGTCACCGAGACCTACGAGACGTTCGGCGTCCGCAAGTTCCGCCTGGAGCGCCCGCCGTCCCCGCCGCCCGCCGTCATGCTGGCCGCGCTGCGTCCCGGCATGCTGCGCCTGGCCGCCGAGGAGGCCGACGGCGCGATCACCAACTGGCTGTCGCCCACCGACGTCCGCGCGGTGCGCGGCGAGATCGGCCAGGACACCGAACTGGTCGCGCGGATCTTCGTCTGCCCGACCGATGACGCGGCCGCCGCTCGCGGCCTGGGCAGGCTGCTGATCAGCAGCTACCTCACGGTGCCGGTGTACGCGGCGTTCCACGACTGGCTGGGCCGCGGCGAGATCCTCAAGCCGATGCACGAGGCGTGGGCCGCAGGCGACCGTGCCGGCGCGAACGCCGCCATCCCGGACGAGGTCGTCGACGACCTCGTCGTGCACGGTTCGCCCGAGCGGTGCCGGGAACGCGTTGCCGAGTACGTCGCCAACGGCCTGACCACGCCCGCGATCGCCATTCTGCCCACCGGCGCCGACCCGGTCGCCATGGCGCGGGCGCTGGCGCCGGGAGACGCCTGATGCCCAGAGCCACCGCCAGCCGCACGCCGAAGGCCGCGCGGCGGCAGGGCGTGCGCAGCGCGATGGAGGAGCGGATCATCGCGTCGGCGGTCGCGCTGTTCGCCGAGCAGGGCTTCGACGCGACGACGGTGCAGCAGGTCGTCGACCGGGCCGAGGTCACGAAGGGCGCGCTGTACCACTACTTCGACTCCAAGGACGACCTGCTCTACGAGATCTACCACGCGCTGATCGGCACGCAGACCGCCGATCTGGAGGAGATCACGGCACGCGGGCTGAGCGCGTCGGAGACGGTGCGCGCGATCCTGGTCAACGTCGTGCGCACCACGGTCGACCGGCTGCCCGAGGCCAAGGTGTTCTTCCGCGAGGCGCACAAGCTGGACGCCGACCGGCATGCGGCGTTCCGCGCCGACCGGCGCCGCTACCACGAGGACTTCCTCGGCGTCATCGCCGACGGCCGGGCCGCGGGGGAGTTCGCGACCACGGTGCCAGCGGACACCGTGGTGCAGATCGCGATGGGCGTGGTGAACCAGCTACCCGTCTGGTACCGCCCCGGCGGCCCGAAGACGGCGGAGCAGCTCGGACACGAGATCGCCGATTTCGTGCTGGCCGCGCTGCGCCCCTAGCCATCAAAAACTAGAACGCGTTACAGTGCGACGGTGAAGTTCTCGCTCTCCATCGCACTGTGCCCACTCGACCAACTGACCGCACTCGCCGGCACGGCCGAGGAGTGCGGCTTCGCGTCGATCGTCCTGCCGGACTCCTTGTTCTTCTCGGAAAAGGTGTCCGCCGACTATCCCTACACGCCCGACGGCAGCCGGTTCTGGGACGAGAACACGCCATGGGCCGACCCGATGGTCGCTGCGGCGGCGATGGGTGCGGCCACGAACAGGATCAGGTTCTACACGTCGGTCCTGAAGCTCGGCCCCCGCAATCCCGTGTTGCTGGCCCGCCAGGTCGGCTCGGTCGCGGCGCTGACCGGCAACCGGTTCGGCCTCGGGGTGGGCATCGGCTGGGCGCCGGAGGAGTTCGAGTGGTGCGGAGCGCCGTACGCGCGGCGTGGCCGTCGGACCGACGAGGCGATCGAGGTGCTGCGGCTCATCCTCGGTGGCGGGATGGTCGAGTACCACGGCGAGATCTTCGACTTCGGCAAGCTGCAGATGTCGCCTGCTCCCTCCGCACCGGTGCCGCTGTACATCGGTGGTCACACCGAAGTGGCGCTGCGGCGGGCGGCGCGGATCGGGGACGGGTGGTCCTCGGCGATGATGCGGATGCGTGAGCTGCGGGAGGTCATCGCCCGGTTGGCCGAGCTGCGCGAGGAGTACGGGCGGGCCGACGAGCCCTTCGAGATCCAGGCCGTGTGCATCAACCGGTTCGGTGTCGACGGGTACCGCGAGCAGGCCGAGGCCGGGGTCACCGACGCGATCGTGATTCCGTGGTTGGCTTTCGGGGTCGGGTTCGACGCGCCGTTGGCGCAGAAGCAGGAATGCGTGCACCGGTTCGCGGAGGAGATCATGCAGCCGGTCGACGCGGCGGTGGCGGAGGAGAGTGGGCTGTGAGCATCAGTACGCAGACGATCACGTGGACCGCGCCGGAGGGTGACCACCCCGCGCGAGCGGCGTCGATGCGGTCGATGCATGCCGTGTGCCACAAGGAGAAGGACACGTGGCTGGCGTTGTTCGCCCCGGACGGGGTGGTCGAGGACCCGGTCGGGCCGTCGATGTTCGACGAGGCCGGGAAAGGACACCACGGGCACGCCGGGATCGCGGCCTTCTGGGACATGGCGATCGCTCCTGTGGAGCGGTTCCATTTCACCATCCGGGACTCGTTCGCGGCGGGGAGCGAGTCGGCGAACGTCGGGACGATCACGACGTTTCTGCCCGGGGGGATGCGGGTGGAGACCGACGGGGTGTTCGTGTACCGGGTCCGGGAGGACGGGCTGATCGTGTCGATGCGCGCGTTCTGGGAGGTACAGCGGGCGATGGCGACGTTGACGAAGATCGTCGAGTAGCCGTACCGGCCCCGTCGCGGCGAAGGGCAGCTCCGGCCGTCTCGGCCGTCGGAGCTCACTCCGTCGTTGCTGTGTCGGCTCGGGTGGGCTCGGCTGTGGACGGGCTCGCCGAGAAACGACTTCTACAGTACTGTAGAAGTCGTTTTGGTGGCGCTCGTCCGGCCTGGGCATGAACATTCGTGTCGCAACGCGTCCGCTGTCTCATGGTCCTGCGGTGTTCACCGCCAGCCGGTAGGTGTAGGTCGCCAGCGGTCGTCGACCGGGACGGGAGCCTGCGCTGATGCGAATCGCGTTCGTCACCGAGACCTGGCTGCCGTCCACCGACGGCGTCGTCACGCGGATCACCTCCACTGTCCGGGAACTGCGGGCCGCTGGGCACGACGTGCTCGTCGTGGCGCCCGGTCCTGTCGCTCCCGAGTTCGACGGGGCCTGCGTGCTGTCCGTGCCCACCGTGGGGTTCCGCTGGATCTACGGCGGCAAGCGGTGGGGACTGCCGATGCCCAGGGTGGGGCGGCAGTTGCGGGCGTTCGCGCCCGATGTGGTGCACGTCGTCAATCCCGTGTTCCTCGGGATCGTGGCCGTCGTGGCCAGTCGGCGTGCCGGGTTTCCGCTGGTGGCCTCGTATCACACGAACGTGGCCAAGTACGCCGCCTATTACCGGCTCGGGTGGCTCGCCGGTGTCATCTGGTGGTTGCTGCGGCGGTTGCACGGTGCCGCCTCCGTCAACCTGGCCACCTCGTCGGCCACCTGCGAGGAACTCGCCGCCCAGGGGATCGAGCGCATCCGGCTGTGGCCCAGAGGCGTCGACCTGGATCTGTTCGCGCCGGACGCCGCGCCGTGCCCGAAGCCGGCCCACACCGTCGCCATCTACGTCGGTCGGCTCGCCGCCGAGAAGGGGCTCGGCCTGCTGGCCGCGCTCGCCGAGCCGGACACCGGGGTACACCTCGTGATGGTCGGTGACGGACCTGCCCGGTCCGAGCTCGCGGCCCGGTTTCCCGCTCCCGCCGTCACGTTCACCGGGTTGTTGCACGGAGCCGACCTCGCCGACGCCTACCGGTCCGCCGACGTGTTCGTCTTCCCGTCCACCACCGAGACGCTGGGGCTGGTGATGATCGAGGCGCTGGCCAGCGGGCTGCCGGTGATCGCCGTGGACAGTCCGGCCAGCCGCGAGATCCTGGCCAACTGTCCTGCCGGCCGGCTGTTCCCGGCGGAACTGGCCGATCGGCTGCCCGAACTGATCCGTGAGGTGCGGGACGAGAACGCGGCCGGCGATCTCAGTTCTCTGGCCCGGCGGGAGGCCGAGAAGTGGGGGTGGCCCGCAGCGACGGACTTTCTCGTGTCCTGTTACCGCGAGGTGATCGCGAGCCGGCGGGTCACCGCGATGGACTGAACCGGGGCCGGCGCGGCAGTGCGCCGCCGATCTCGTGGTCGCGCAGCGGGCCGACCTGCCAGCCCTGTAGCGCGCACTCGTCCAGCAGCCTGGGCAGCGCGCCCAGGGTCGACTTCCACGCGCCGACCGACGCGGCGACGTCCGAGTCGTGCAGCAGCACGGTCGCGCCGCCTGCCAGCGACTTCGTGACCGTCTCGAAAACACTGTCCGGAGTGGACTTCGCGCTCCAGTCCCAGCCCCAGCACGTCCACAACACCGGAGTCATGTCCAACCGCTTCGCCGCGTACAGCGCCGCCGCGGTCAGCACCCCGTACGGCGGCCGGAACCAGCGTGGCCGACTGCCGGTCGTGCTCGCCACCAGGTCGCGTGCCCTGGCCATCTCGTCGTACGTGCGGCGCGGCCCGTGCCAGACCATTCTGCGGTGGTACCAGCCGTGGACGGCGATCTCGTGCCCGGCGGCCGCCATCTCCTTGGCCAAGCTGCGGGCTGCGCGCGAGTTCGCTGCCCAGCAGGAAGAACGTCGCCCGCACGTCCCGCCGGGCCAGTTCGCGCAGGAAGAACGGCGTCGACCTCGGGTGCGGACCGTCGTCGAACGTCAGTGCCACGTGGCGCCGTCGTCGCCGACACCGGCCAGCGCCGGCCATACCCGCAGCCGCAGTGCCGGCCAGAACAGCGCCGCTGGCAGCGCGTGCGCGGCCACCGCGCTCACCCCGACGGCCGCGGCGGCCGTGGTCATGCGATTCACGTCGTCAGATCCCTCAACGCTGTCGGATGCAGATGCTGCTCACCGGCCTGGCGCGCCAACTGGTCCAGCACCGGACCCGAGGGCGCAGGGCCGGTGTGGTCCTGCCGGATCAGCACGATGCCCCCGCGCGACGGCAGGCTGGTCAGGTCGGAACAGCTCATCGTCACCCTCGGAATGATGATGCGTTCCCCGTACATCGCGGCCATGCTCACGTCGATGGCGTCCAGGTCGCCGTTGGACAGCATCAGGTTGGGCCGGTGGGTGGTGATCTTGCTGATCGCGCGCGCGCCGGCGCCGATCGCGCTGCGCCCCGCGAACCAACCGGTCTCGTACGGCTAGCCACCTGCCGAGTTCACCATGAACAGGCCCGCGGTCGGCCATCCGGCGCACCGACACGGGGTTGTCCGACGCCACCGTCACGCTCACCGCGACCGCCGCGTTCAACCAGTCGAGCTGGTTGATGTCACCGTCGCTGACGGACTGGTCGGTTGGCGGCCTCGACCACGAAGAACACCTGGTTGGCGTGCACACCGGTCTCGCCGACGGCGCGGAAGCCGTGGGCGACCGCGATGCTGACGTGCCGCTGGTGAACACCCACAGCAGCCACGTGACGCTGGCCGCGAGCCACGCCAGCCGGCGCAACCGGCTCGGCGCCAGCCGTTCCCGCTTCGGCGGGTCGAACGGCTCGCGCACCAGGCCGGTGATCGCGACCGACGGGCACGCCTAGCCCACCTCGGTCGGGTTCCTGCGCCAGTGACGGCTCGACCCGGGTCGCGGCGAACTGGATCAGCGCACGGGACAGCTCTTCCTTGTCGTGCAGCCACTTCGCCAGGCCCGCGTGTTCCAGCGTGGATCGCGTTGGTACGGCCGTGGCCGACCAGGCAGCGGTAGCTGAGCACCGGCAGGCCGGTGGCGTGCGCCTCGAAGAACGTCAGGCCGCCGGAGTTGAGCACCGCGATGTCGCAGGCGCGCAACAGATTCGGCATGTCGTCGACCCAGCCGAGCACCACACCTGGGCTCAGGTCGCGCAAACGCTCGCGCAACGCGTTGTTCTCACCGCACACCACGACCGGCGTCGCCGACACCGCTGGCCGCGACCTCGCGCGCGGACTCCTCGATCTCGCCGACCGCCCACGAACCCGACCCGACCAGCGCCAGGATCTCGTCCTCGGGCAGGCCGAAGCCGACCCGGATCGCCTTGCGCTCCGCGTCGTCCACCGGCGGCCGGAACGCGGGCCGCACCGCGGGCGCGACGACCGCGACGCGCTCGCCGCCCAGGTGCCGGACCTGCGCCGCGATCTCCGGGTGCGCCGCCAGGTACAGGTCGGTGCCCTCGGCCATCCACAGCGAGTGCACGGACGGGTCGGTCAGGTAGGTGATGACGGACGCCTTCAGCCGGCCGCGCCTGCCGCATCCGCATCGCGACCTGGCTGGCCAGCGGGTACGTGCAGACGACGGCGTCCACGTCCGGCCCGAACGCCCTGCGCATCGCCTCGGGACGCGCGCGCCGCGAGCCACACCGTCAGCGCCGTCATCGTCCGCCGGCGCTGCAACGTGTTCAGCAGCCATTCCCAGCTACCGGGGGCGATGTCCAGCTGCCGCCGGTAGGCCGCCTTGACCCGCCTGCCCCAGCCCATCGGCAGCAGATCGAGGAAGTCGTGACAGGTCACGTCATGGCCCTGTGCCGCGAGCCGCCGCCCGATCTCATGGGCGGCTCCGTCGTGGCCGGCGCCAAGACTTGCCGACACGATCGCGATACGTCCCACGCTGCTCCTCGAGTCGTCGGCTCGCGCCGACCAGCACGAACAATGATCGTTCCTCGTGGCCGGGCCAGCATATACCTACACTCTGTAGGAGGTTGCGGTGGTGGCTCCGTGGCCGCAAGGTAGGGTCATCCTTACCAGAGCTGGAGGATGCCAGTGGACGGGGTCGGCGCCAAACGCAACCGCCGCAGAGCGGGCGGTGAGTTGGAGAACGAGATACTCGCCGCACTGTGGGCTGCCGACGAGCCGCTGACCGCCCGCGAGGTACAGGCCGCGCTCGGCGAGAACCTCGCCTACAACACCGTCCAGACCATTCTGGTCCGCCTGCACGAGAAGCACCTCGTGCAACGCCACCCGGTAGGCCGCGCGCATCGGTACTCGCCGACCAAGCAACCGGCCCAGCTGACCGCCGAACGCATGCACGTCCTGCTGCTCGCCGCCGTGCCCGGACCGGCGCACCGTCCTGCGGCAGTTCGTCGGCGCCCTGACCGAGGCCGACGAGCAGATCCTGCGCGACGTGCTGGGCGCGGCCGTCGGTCAGGTACGCGCCCGGTAGTCCGGTTCGTGCCGCGTCGGCGGCGGCTGCGCCGGCCGGAACGGTGGCTGCTGGCCCTGGTTGGCCCTGGTCGGGCTGGCCACCCTGGTTCGGTCGCGGCGGCTGCCCCTGGCCGGGCCGCGGGGCCTGCTGCCCTGGGAACTGCCGGCCCGGCTGGGCCTGCGGTCGCGGCTGCTGGCCCTGGTTGGGCCGACCCTGCTGGCCACCACGCAAGTCCGGCCGCGGCTGCTGCCGCTGTGCCGCCGCCGGCACATCGCTGCCCGCGGAGGGCCGGCTGCGGCCGTGACTCGGCCCTGCGCACGTCGCTCCAGCCGGCGCCGGTGTACTGCCCCGACTCGTCGTAGCGGGCCCTGGCCCTGCGGCCGCCCGGCCGGTTCACCCACGAGTCGAAGACCACCAGCAGTACGGCCAGGATCGCCGTGATGACGCCCGTGATCACGAACTGCACGACCACCGACATCACCGTGACGAACAGCAGCCCGACCACGGCCAGCCAACACGCCCAGTCGACACGGCCGAGGACGGACGTGCGCCACCCGCGCTCGTCGTCCCAGTCACCCATGGCGGTCCCCGGTCATGTCCCGTCGCTCAGCCATCACAGTCTCCGTGTACGGCGCCCATCATTCCTCATCCCTGGCCGCCCGCCGGCCTGTTCCGCAGATTCTACAATTTGTGGAGTATCCTTGCCGGTGCCGGTCGCGCCGGGGTGACGCGGCCGTGTGTGGTGTAGTGACACGTCGGAGGTACCTCGGCAACGTGGACCCAACCATCCGGCGTGCGGCGTTCCCATCGCGGTCGGCGGCCGCTGCCCGCGATCATCGTTTTTGTGGTGTTGGCCACGGCCAGTGCCATGGTCTGGGCAAACGTGCTGAGTAGGGCCGGGAAACAGCACCGTACAGTCCAGTTGTCCGGCTTCGGCCGGTACCCCGGCGAACCTACCTCGCCGTAACGCCGTTGCCGTACTCCGCGCTGAACAGCGTGCCACCCGACCCCGCCGGCCAGGTGCGGGTGCGCACGCTGAACGCCACCACGCAGGTCGGCCTGGCCGGCCGGATCGCGCTGGAGCTGTCTCAGTACGGGTTCCAGCAGGTGGGCCAGCCGAGCACCGACCCGCGCTACCCGAGCGGTGACATGCGGTGTTTCGGACAGATCCGGTTCGGGCCCAACGGCGAGGCCGCCGCACGTACGCTCAGCCTGGTCGTGCCGTGCGCCCAGCTGGTCAGCGACAGCCGGCAGGACGCCACCGTCGACCTGGCCCTCGGCTCCTACTTCACGGATCTGGCGCCGAGTTCCGACGCCACCCAGGCGCTCGCGCAGCTGGCCACGTGGTCGGCCGAGCCACCCGACGGCGGTGGCCTGGAGTCGGCCGGAGCAGTTGCCCGTCGCGTGTCGGCGCGGCCGCTGGCGGGAGCGCATACGTTCCGGTGCTGACGCCGTCGGCAGCGCGGACAGGAGGTTGCGGACGATGTGCTGGAGCACCGGGCGGGCCGGCGGGCGCACGGCGAGCTGGAGGCCGAGGTGATCGCGGCGCTGTCGGCCGCGGACCAGCCGGCCACCGTGCTGGAGGCCGTGCGGTCCGTGGACGCCGACCTGTTACAACGCCGTGCACACGATCCTGAACCGGCTGGTCGACAAGGGTCTCGTCGACCGCGACCCGGCGGGCGGGGGCCACGTGTACTCGGCCCTCCCGCGGTGCGGCGACGGTGATCGCACAGCACATGGGCGAACTGCTGGACCGCGGACCGAGCCGGACCGAGGTGCTGCAGTCGTTCCTCGGCACGCTCAGTCGACGAGGACGAGGTGCTGCTGCGCGCATGGCTCGACCACCGCGCCCTCGACCACGCGCGCCGACTCGGTAGACTTGTCCATCGGTCATTCGTGCGTGGACTGTCCAACTCATGACGTGATGTCGTGACATCTTGTCCGGCCGTGCTCGGTTGTGCTCACACTTGACCGGTAGTGATCGCGGCCACGCCGCACCGACTTCTGCCCTGACAATGGCCGTATGCCGAACAGCTCCCGGACCGTCCGCGACCTGGCCGACCCCACGCCGCCGCGCTCGCGGCACTCGACCCGTTCCGCGCCACGTTCCTCGGCCTGCCCGACGGCGGCCGGATGAAGGACTTCTCGCCGGACGGCCAGGCGGCCGAGGACGAACTGTGCCGGCGCGCGCTGGCCCGCCTGGACCGGCTCGACGAACCGGACGACGAGGTCGAGATCCGCTGCGGGCGGCTGCTCCGGGAACGCCTTGACGCCGCTCTCGCGTACAGCGAGATCGGCGAACACCTGCGCGCCGTGCAGAACATTATCGGTCCCGTGCAGTCGATGCGGCTGATCTTCACGGTGATGCCGACGGCGACCGAGGACGACTGGGCCGCGATCGCGCGCCGGATGGCCGCGTTGCCCGGCGCCGTCACCGGATACATCGCGACGCTGTCGGAAGGCGTGCGCCGCGGCCTGTTCGCGGCTCCGCGCCAGGTCACCACGATGATGGAGCAGCTACGCGAGTGGCGCGGCGCGGCCGGCGGCAGGGCTGGTTCGCCGAGTTCGCCGCCACGGCACGGGTGTCCCCGGTGCTGCGGGCCGAGCTCGACGTCGCGGCGCGGACCGCCGTCGAGGCGACCGAAAGCCTTGCGCACCTGGCTGGGCACCGACTACCTGGCCCGCGCCGAGGGCACGCCGGACGCCGTGGGGGAGGAGCGGTACCGGGTCCTGGCACGCTTCCGCACCGGAGCCGACCTCGATCTCGCCGAGGCCTACGAATGGGGCTGGTCGGAGTACCGGCGGCTGGCCGCCGAACAGGCCGAGCAGGCCGACCGCGTGCTGCCGGGTGCCTCGGTGCGGGAGGCCGTGCGGCACCTGGACACACACGGTGAGGTCGTCGTCGGTGTCGAGGAGATCCGCCTGCGCTTGCAGGAACTGATCGACCAGGCACTGGACGACCTCGACGGCACGCACTTCGACCTGGCCGAACCGGTGAAGGTCGTCGAGTCACGGATCGCGCCGCCGGGCAGCGCCGCGGCGCCGTACTACTCGCGGCCCGCGCAGGACTTCTCCCGGCCCGGCCGGACCTGGCTGCCCACGCAGGGCCGGACACGCTTTCCACTGTGGAAACTGGTCAGCACCTGGTACCACGAGTCGGTTCCCGGGCATCACCTGCAGTTCGCGCACTGGGCGACGCTGCACGACCGGCTCTCGACCTACCAGACCGGTGTCGCACAGGTGAGCGCGATGACCGAGGGCTGGGCGTTGTATGCCGAACGCCTGATGGACGAACTGGGCTACCTCGTCGATCCGGGCGCGCGGCTGGGCTACGTCGGTGCGCAGATGGCCCGTGCCGTGCGCGTGATCGTGGACATCGGCATGCATCTTGAGCTGGCCGTCCCCGGTGACTCGCCGGTCGGGCCGGGCCTGCGGTGGACGCCGGACCTGGGCCGGGAACTGGTGAAGACCGAGTCGCGCCAGACGGACGCGTACGTGGAGAGCGAACTGGTGCGCTATCTCGGCGTGCCGGCGCAGGCCATCGGCTACAAGCTGGGGGAGCGCGCCTGGCTGGCCGGCAGGGACGCCGCCGCGCGCCGCCACGGCAGCGACTTCGATCTGAAGTCATGGCACATGTCCGCGTTGTCGTTGGGAGCCTTGGGTCTTGGCGACCTGACGACGGAGCTGGCCAGGCTGTGACCCTCTGTAGTGGACGGTCAGCCGAGCTTGCGCACGAACGTCGCCACCACGTCACCGAGTTCGGCACCCGCGTCCTCCTGGAGGAAGTGCCCGGCACCGGTGATCGTGGGGTGCTTGCGGCCGGCGGCGCCGGGGATCGCGGCCCGCAGTACCGGCGCCATCGCGGCCGTGATCGGGTCCTTGTCGCTGAACGCCACCAGGAACGGCACGTCCGAACCGCGCAGTACCCGCCAGGCCGCTCGGTTCGCGTCACTGGCCGGGTCGTCCGGCGTCGTCGGGACCAGTGTCGGCAGGGCGCGTGGGCCCGCCAGGTAGGAGTCGTCGGGAAACGGCGCGTCGTAGGCCGCGAGCGCGGCCTTGGTCAGCTTCTTCCGGCAGCCGCCCTGCACGAACCGGCCGACGTCCAGGGTCTCCGCCTTCTCGACGGCCCTGCGGAACTTCCACCACGCGTCGGGCATGTTCACGTCGCCGGTGGGCAGACCGGTGTTCGCGGCGACCACTGCCGCGAACCGGTCCTGGTGCTCGGCCAGCAGGCGCAGTCCGATCAGGCCGCCCCAGTCCTGGCCGACCAGTGTCACGTCGCGCAGGTCCAGCGCATCGAACACCAGTGACCGCACCCATTCGACGTGCCTGGCGTAGCTGTGGTCGGCGATCTCGGCCGGCTTGTCCGACCGGCCGAAGCCGACCAGGTCCGGTGCCACCACGCGCATCCCGGCCTCGACCAGTACCGGGATGACCTTGCGGTACAGGAACGACCAGCTCGGCTCGCCGTGCAACAGCAGGGCCACCGGTCCGTCGTCCGGTCCGTCCTGCACGTAGGCCATCCGCAGCGTGCCGCCCTCGGTGTCGGGGATGTCCGCGTAGCGGGGCGGGTAGCCGAAGTCCGGCAGCTCGGTGAACCTGTCCTCGGGCGTCCTGCGCAGGCGCATGGGCCACACCTTAGCGGCGTCACGCAGCGCGACGACGCCGACCGCTTAGTCCTTTATGGACAAAGGTAGCCGGAACCGGTCCCGGTGGCTGTCCGGCACCATGTCCAGGTATTCCAGGTGCTTCCCGATCCAGCTCCTGGCGAACTGGCAGTACGGCAACACGCGCAGACCCTTGGCCCGGGCGTCGTCCAGCACCCCCTTGACCAGCAGCCCACCGAAACCGCGGCCGCCGAACTCGTCGCCGATCTCGGTGTGCAGGATGGCCAGTTCGTCGCCGTACAGGTGGTACTCGACCAGTCCCACCGGCACGTCCCCGTCGCGCAGTTCGTAACGCTCCCGGCCGGGGACCGGCACCACCCGCGGGGTCATCCGTCCAACTCCTCGATGGTGGCCAGCGACGGCGGCTCGCTCATGCGCAGGTCACGCGCGACCGCCTCGGCGTCGCCGAGCACGCGCAGCGCGTTGTCCCACGTCAGCTTGCCGATGTCCGCCTCCGACCAGCCCCGCCGCAGCAGTTCGGCGATCAGGTTCGGGTAGTGCGACACGTCGCTCAGGCCCTCGGGCGTCACGGCGATGCCGTCGAAGTCACCGCCGATGCCGATGTGGTCCACGCCCGCGACCTCGCGCATGTGGTCGATGTGGTCGGCGACCTGCGCCACCGTCGCGACCGGCATCGGGTGCTCCTGCTCGTACGCGCGCCGCACCTCGTTCGCCGCGGCGGTCCGCGCGTGCGACGACATGCCGTGCGCCTCCACCTCCGCGTCCACCGCCAGCGACCACTCCATCGCCGCCGGCAGCACGAACTGCGGCACGAACGTCGCCATCGCGACGCCGCCGTTGCCCGGCAACAGCGCCAGCACGTCGTCGGGGATGTTGCGCGGGTGGTCACAGACCGCGCGGGACGACGAGTGCGAGAACAGCACGGGCGAGCGCGTGACACGCAGCGCGGCGCGCATCGTGTCCGGGGCGACATGCGACAGGTCGACCAGCATGCCCAGCCGGTTCATCTCGCGCACGACCTCCTCGCCGAACCGGGTCAGCCCACCGGCGGCCGGCTTGTCGGTCGCCGAGTCGGCCCACGGTGTGTTGTCGTTGTGCGTCAACGTCATGTAGCGCACACCGAGCGTGTGCAGCACCCGCAGCGTGGCCAGCGAACACGCGATCGAGTGGCCGCCCTCCGCGCCGAGCAGCGACGCGATCCGCCCGTCCGCGCGGGCCGCGCGGACCTCCTCGGCGGTGCGGGTGACGCGCAGCGAGTCCGGGTAGCGGTCGGCCAGCGCGTACACGCAGTCGATCTGTTCCAGCGTCGCGCTCACGGCGCGGTCGCCCTGCAGCTTCGACGGCACGTACACCGACCAGAACTGCGCACCCACGCCACCGGTTCTGAGCCGGGGCAGGTCCGTGTGCAGGAACCGCGACTGGTCCTGCGCGATGTCCCGCAGGTCGAGGTGGTAGCGCACCTGCTCACGCAGCGCGTACGGCAGGTCGTTGTGGCCGTCGATCACCGGGTGTTCGGCGAGCAGGGCCGTGGCTCGGGACAGCAGGTCGGCCATTCCGCTCCTCTCGTCCTTTGCCACCGTAGCCCGCGCGGTTTTCCCGCGCCTCCTCCTAGACTCGGACCGGCGTGACCACAACGGTGACACGGCGGCGAGAGGTGGTCCATGGTGGCGGACGGCCCGACACTGGAGTTGCGGGAACTCGGCGTGGGCGACATCGCCGACTTCGTCCGGCTGTCCCGGCGCAGCTTCGGTTTCCCGGCCCAGCCCGCCCCGCCGCCGCAACACTTGTCGCCCGGCGCCACCAGTCACGGCGCGTTCCTGCGGGGCAGGCTCGTCGGCCAGGCGTTCGACCTGCACGACCAGCAGTGGTGGGGCGGCAACCTGTTGCCGGCCGCCGACCTGGCGGCCGTCGCCACGTCGTCCGAGGTCCGCGGCCAGGGTGTCGCGCGGACGGTGATCCGCAGACTGCTGGAGCGTGCGCACGAGCGCGGTGCCGTGGTCAGCGCGCTGTTCCCGTCGATCTCGTCGGTCTACTCCCGGCTCGGCTGGATCGACGCCGGCAGCATCGACACCGTCGACATGCCCACGACGGCGCTGCCCACCTGGCGCGCGCCGGAGCACCTTGAGGTCCGCGACGCCACCGACGCCGACCTGGCCGGCACGCACGCCCTGTACCGGCGGCTGGCCATGGCCCGCAACGGCATGCTCAGCAGGGACGAGGAACGGCACCGGCACGAGCACGAGACGGTGCCCGAGGACCTGGACGGCATCACCGTCGTGCTGAACGGCGACGAGATCGTCGGCTACTACTCGTGGACGCGCGGCCAGGGCTACGGCGCCGACTCCGTGCTGACCGTGTACGACGTGCTGGCCGGCACGCCCGACGCCGCGCGCACCCTGGTCAGCGTGTTGCGCAGTTGGCACACCGTGGTCGGCACGGTGCGGCTGCGGCTGCTGCGCGGTGACGCGTTCACCGACGTCGTGCCGCTGGAACTGGGCCGCATCCACGGCACGAAGCCGTGGATGCACCGGCCCGTCGATCTCGTGGGCGCCGTGGCCGGCCGGACCTGGCCGGTCGGCGCGAGCGGGCGGGCCGTGTTCGCCGTCGAGGACGAGATGGCGCCGTGGAACACCGGCACCTGGGCCGTGGCGGTGGACGGCGGGAAGGGCGAACTGCGCCGCACGACGGCGGACGCATCGGTTCACCTGACGGTGAACGGGTTCGCCGCGCTCTACTGTGGACTGTCCACCGTCGCGGCGCTGCGCGAGTCGGGACACGTCTGCGGGTCGTACGACGACGCGGCGGCGCTCGACGTCCTGGGGACGCCGGCGCCGCCGCGCCTGCTCAACTCGTTCTAGTGTCCCGCTACTCGCCTACGGCAGGTGCCAGTTCTGGGCCGCGGTGCCGTTGCAGTCCCAGATCTGCAACTGCGTACCAGGTGAGGTGGACGAACCTGGGTCGTCGAGGCACTTGTTCGACTGCGGGTTGTACAGCGATCCGTTCGACTGCGGTATGAAGACCTGTGCCGCTGTGTTGTTGCAGTCGTAGAGATCGACTTTCGTCCCGTCGCCGGTGCCGCCGCCGTTGATGTCCATGCACTTGCCCAGCGCGTGCAGCGTGCTGCCGGCCTGCACCACCGTCCACTGCTGTGCCGTGGAGCCGTTGCACGTGTAGATCTGGACGGGCGTGAAGTTGGCGGAACTGTCGCCCTGGACGTCGACGCAGAGGCCGTTGATGCCGGTGATCTGGTCGACCGCCGCCGCCGCCAGCCGCCAGCCACCGCCGCCACCGCCGCCACCGCCACCGCCGCCACCGCCGGTGGTGTACGCGGCCACGTACTGGACGCTCATCGTGCCGCCGGACGTCGTCGAGCCGGTCGGCGTGTTGCAGTTGCACACGCCGTTCGGGTAGCCGCCGCCCATCGCGAGGTCGTAGATGATCGACAGGTTGTGGTCGAACGCCTGCTGCCAGGTGGACGCGCCCACGGTGTTCTCGTCGACGCTGAAGTACGAGTTGCCGTCGAGGTAGAACGTGATGTTCTCGTCGGCGACCGAACGGTCCAGGATCATCGAGTACGTGTGGTAGCCGCTCTGGCAACCACCACAGGCCCTCAGGCCGCTACCGAGACCGTTCGTCTCGTCGCACGGGCCCTTCGGGTCCACACCACAGTGGATGGTGCCCGACACCTCGGAGAGCGCGTTGACGTCCTCCATGATGTCGATCTCGCCGTTCTCCGGCCACTGGCCCGGTCCCAGCATCCAGAACGCCGGCCAGTAGCCGAGGCCACCGGTGGGCTGCTGGATCGACGACACGACTTCGAGCTTGCCGCCGGCGGGTGCGCCGACGTTCGCCGACGACGTCTGGATCCGGCCGGAGGTCCAGTTGCTGCCCGAACCCAGGGCCGTGATGTCCAGGTTGCCGTTCCCGTCCAGGTGGACGTTGTTGGTCGAGTTCGTCATGGTCTCGATCTCGCCGGTGCCGAAGTTGGAACCCGGACCGGTGTCGTAGATCCACTGCGAGTCGACGCCGCTGCCGCTCGATCCGCTGAAGTCGTCGCTGAACACGGTCGTCCAGCCCGACGGCGGGCCCGGGACGTCGGCGTTCGCGGACGGAGCCGCGAACGTGACGGCCGCCGTGACGGCGGCGACCGGCGCCACCGTGGCGACCAGGGCGATGAGCAGTCTCCGCCTACCGCGTCGGGCAGGCATGCCGTCTGCCGACGTCGTTGTCGCACGTAACATGCGCGGCACCTCCTTGATGGTCAATACGAGCCGGGGAAGCGCTTACACCCCCGCCTGTCAGGACATTCCTACGTCCCAGCCGCATCGGTCAAGGAAGGTTCGCCAGTTAAAATTTGCCAGTTGCGTGCCGACAAGGTGATCGGTCACTCAGGAAAACCGTTATCGCGCCCGGTCGACGTGGTCGTTCGCGCCGGAAGCGATTCAGAAACCGCTGGCAACACACCGGCGAACCATAGGGAGCGCTTAAGGCTGACCTATGGTCCGACTGGTCTGGACCTACGCCCGCGCGTCTACCCGGTGATCACCGATGGTACTCTCCGCGCCCGCATCCGTGACGTGTCAGGCATTCCGGACCTGACGCCCATTCGCCGACCCGCCGAGCCGGGTGGACCGGACCAGTCCCGCCGCCGGTCCCGGACCGTCTCGTGCTCCCTTTCCGAACGGTTGTCGGCCCGAACGGTTGTCGCCCGAACGGTTACCGGCCCGAACGACGCGTCCGATTGGAACCGCGCCGGGCCCGCCACGCGCGCACGACGTCGGCCACGTCGACCGTGTTCGTGCCGCCGCGTGCGCGAATCCGATCGTTGAGGTCCGTGACGATGTCGCGCACCGAGGATTCCAGCGTCAGGCGGGAAACCCTGTCCAGCAGTCCCTCGATCTCCCGGTGCAGGGGCGCGGAGCTGTCCGTCCGCTCCCGCTCCAGCAGTCCCTTGACCCACCAGTTCTCGTCGTACGGTCGGTCGAGGCCCTCGATCGGCTTGCCGGCGCCGGGCAGGTCGTCGAACTCGCCGCGCTCGGTCGCCTCACGGATCTGCCGGTCGACGACCGACTCCCACCGACTCGTCATACCTCCGACGCCACCCGCATCAGAGGTCCAGACCGGTCAGCACCAGCACCCGCTCCTCGGTCAGGTCCGCCATCGCCGACCGCAGGCCCTCGCGGCCGACACCGGATTCCTTCCAGCCGCCGTAGGGCATCTGGTCGGCCCGGAAGGACGGCACGTCACCGACGATCACGCCGCCGACCTCCAGCTCCCGGTGCGCCCGGAACGCGACCTGCACGTCACGCGTGAACAGGCCGGCCTGCAGCCCGAACTTCGAGTCGTTGACCAGCGCGAACGCCTCGTCCACGGACGCGAACGGCGCGACGGTCAACACCGGTCCGAAGACCTCCTCCGTCGACAGCTTCGCGTCGCGCGGCACGTCGGCGACCACGGTCGGCGCGATCGTGCGGCCCTCCCGCGTGCCACCGGCCAGCACCCGCGCGCCCGCACCGCGCGCCTCGTCCACCCACTCGCTGATCCGGTCGGCGGCCGCGTCGTTGATCACCGGCCCGACCTGGACGCCATCGGCCGCCGGGTCACCGGTGACCAGCTTGTCCACCGCGGTGACCAGTTCGGCCACGAACCGCTCGTAGATCCCCGCGTGCACCAGGACCCGCTGCACCGAGATGCACGACTGGCCCGCCTGGTAGTTGCCGAACAACGCGATCCGCGCCGCGGCGGCCGCCAGGTCCGGCCAGTCGTCGTTGACGACGACCGCCGCGTTGCCGCCCAGCTCCAGCGTCACGTGCTTGGCGGACGCCTCCCGCTTGATGTGCCAGCCGACCGGGCCCGAGCCGGTGAACGAGATCACCGGCAGCCGGGGATCGGTCACCAGCGGCCCCATGTCGTCGTTGGCCACCGGCAGCACGCTGACCATCCTGGGCGGCAGGTCGGTCTCCGCGATGATCTCGCCGAGCAGCAGCGCCGTCAGCGGCGTCGCGGGTGCGGGCTTCACCAGTATCGGCGCGCCCACCGCGATCGCCGGCGCGACCTTGTGCGCCACCAGGTTCAGCGGGAAGTTGAAGGGCGCGATGCCCAGCACCGGGCCACGCGGGAACCGCCGCACCACGGCCAGCCGACCGGTCGCGGCCGCGTCGGTGTCCAGCCGCTGCAGCTCACCGGAGAACCGGCGCGCCTCCTCGGCCGCCCAGCGGAACGTGGACACCGCACGGGTCACCTCGCCGCGCGACCACACCAGCGGCTTGCCGTTCTCCGCCGTGATCAGCTTCGCGATCTCCTCGGCCCGCTCGGCGATCCGCCCGGAGATGTGGTCCAGCGCGCCCGCCCGGACGTGTGCCGGCAGTGCCTGCGCCTCCAGCCGCACCGCGTCCAGGTCGACGACGGCCTGTTCGACCTGTTCGGCCGTTGGCACGGCGACCTCGTCGACCGGCGAACCGTCCCATGGGGACGTCACGGGCAGCGTGGTGGCACCGGTTGTCGGCGAACCGGACAGCAGAAACGGGCGCATGACTGGGTCTCCCTTCAGACCGAGGCCGCGAAGGCGTCCTCCAGGATGTCGAGGCCCTCCTGGACCAACGAGTCGCCGATGGCCAGCGGCGGCAGGAACCTCAGCACATTGCCGAACGTACCCGCCGTGAGCGTGACGAGCCCCGATGTGTGACATGCCTTGCTCACCGCACCGGCCAGACCCGGGTTCGGTGTCTTCGTCGCCGGATCGGTCACCAGTTCGACGGCCAGCATCGCGCCCCGCCCCCGTACGTCACCGATCTCCGGGTACTTCGTGGCCAGTGCGCGCAATCGGGGCAGGAACAGCGCCTCGATCTCCTTCGCCCGCCCTGCCAGGTTCTCGCTCGCCATCGTCTCGATCGCACCCAGCGCGGCCGCGCACGCCACCGGATTCCCGCCGTACGTGCCGCCGATGCCGCCCGTGTGCACGGAGTCCATCACGTCCGCACGCCCCGTGACACCGGCCAGCGGCAGGCCGCCCGCGATGCCCTTCGCCGTCGTGATCAGGTCCGGCACGACACCCTCGTGCTCGCACGCGAACCAGTCGCCGGTGCGGCAGAACCCGGTCTGGATCTCGTCGGCGATCAGCAGGATCCCGTTGTCCCGGCACCACTGCGCGACCCGCGCGAGGTAGCCGGGCGGCGGTACGACGAACCCGCCCTCGCCCTGGATCGGCTCGATGATCACGGCCGCCGTGTCGTCCTCGCCGACCTGCGTGTGCACGGCGGTCACGAACGTCTCGAACGCCTCGTCGGCACAGCGTTCCGTGCCCGTCGCCCAGCGGTAGGGATACGCCATCGGCACGCGGTAGATCTCGCCGGCGAACGGTCCGAACCGGTGCTTGTAGGGCATGTTCTTCGCGGTCAGCGCCATCGTCAGGTTCGTGCGTCCGTGGTAGGCGTGTTCGAATGCGACGACCGCCTGCCGCCCGGTCGCCGAGCGGGCGATCTTGATCGCGTTCTCCACGGCCTCGGCGCCGGAGTTGAACAGCGCCGAACGCTTGTCGTGATCACCGGGCGTGCGCTCGTTCAACGCCTCGGCGACCTCGACGTATCCCTCGTACGGGGTCACCATGAAACACGTATGGGTGAACGCGGCGACCTGTTCCCGCACCCGTGCCACGACCCGGGGCGCCGCGTTGCCGACGGTCGTCACGGCGATGCCGGAGCCGAAGTCGATCAGCGAGTTGCCGTCGACATCCACCAGGATCCCGCCGCCCGCGCGTTCGACGAAGACCGGCAGCACGGTGCTCACGGCCGAGGACACGGCGGCATTCCTGCGGGCGGTCATGGCGTTCGACTTCGGTCCCGGCACGGCCGTCGACAAGCTGCCTGCGCTGCGCTACCTCGGACATCCGCGATCTCCTTCGGTGCTCGACCCCCGCCAGACACCTCAGCGCAGCCGCGGCGTTCCCGTCAACTCCTACCGCGTCGGGTCGCCGATCTGGCCCAGGAACAGCGGCGCGCCGTCGGCGGTGTCGGTGATCACGAACAGGAACGGATGGTTCACGTCCACCACGACGCGCTCGGCGATCGCGGTGGCCCGCATGCCGGCGCCGGTCGCGGCCGCCGCGGTCGTGCCGTGCTCGTCGACCTTGACGACCGCGTCGTGCCGCACCGTCTGGATGGCCAGTTGCCGCGCCGTCGTGATCCCACCGAAGTCGGCCGCGACCGGTGAACGCCTGCGGCATGCCGAGCGCGGCCAGCGTTTCCGTCAGCTCCAGGTCCGACGACACCGTGAACTTCGGCATCGATGATCTCCAACCGGGTCGGTCGCACGGCCGCCAGGATCGACGGCAAACCGTTGGCGCGTAGCGCATCCAGCAACGGTGTCAGCGACGGCCCGGTCGGCAGCAGCACGGTGAACGCGAGCTTCCCGCCGACGTAGGGCAGCGTCACGGCCCGGTAGCCCGGGGCCTGCGCGTAGCCGAACGGGGCGGGCCGGCCCCATCGGGGTCCTGGTCCATCGCCATCATCGGCACCCGCTCGACCGTTCCGTCCGCCTTGGTGAACGCACCCGGCGCGGTGAGCTTCGGATCGAACGCCGTCGCCCACGATGCCGCCAGGTAGACCGCGTCGACCAGCACCATCCGCGTGCTGTCGGCCAGCGCCCCGGCCGGGAACAGGTTCGGGATCATGCCGTGCGTCTGGTCGGAGACCGTCGCGTCGATCCGGTCGGTCGCCGCGCCCGGGTTCCCGCTGAAGTCGGCGGACCGGACCGCGGTGTCGAACTGCGACCGCAGCGCCGCGGCGAACGACGGCCGTACCGCCATGCCCTGCTGCACCCACACGGTGTTCGCCACTCGCAGCGTGTTGCGCTGGTCGGCGGCGACGGTGCCGAGGGAGTCCAGCAGCCGCCGCGCCGCCGGTGCCGCGCCCGCCGCGTCCGGCAGGTGCAGCACGTGCGCGAGCTGGGTGGCCGTCGTGCCCTTCGCGCCGGACGCCACCATCTGCAGCGCCAGCGCCACGCCGGCCGGTGACACGACGACATCGCCGTCGGCGTGCCCGCCATGGTGAGCAGGTCCGTTCCGAACCGGTCCTCAGCGGCGGCGACGTCGGCCAGGTTCGCCGACACCGTGACCGCGACCGGTAACGGCCTCGGCGGTGGGTCGCTCGTCGTCGTGGCCGCGTCGTGGTGCGTGGCACCGCACGCGGTGCCGACCAGCACGGTGATGCCGAGGATCACGGCCAGTCGGCCGCCGCTGCGCTGAGGTGACATGCCCATCGGACGGAGCGCGGCCCCGACCCGGTTGCCTGCCGGCCCGAAAACGGGGCGCGGCTGCCGGAACTGATCCATAGACTCCCGACGTGTCGTCGATCAGAGCGGTGAAGGTGACCTCCGCGCGGGCCGCCGAGGGGGAGCGGGCCAGCGGTCGGCAGGCGTGGCGGCTGCTGTGGACGTCCAGCCGGTCGCTGTCGGTCGTGGTGCTCTGCTGGGTCGTGCTGACCGCCGTGCTGCCCGCGCTGGTGGTCGGCGTGCTGGGCTCGATCGTCGGCCTGCTGCCCGGCGCGATCCGGGACGGCATGGCTCGGTGGCGGGTGACAGGCTGATCGTCGCGCTGGTGGTCGCCGCCGTCGTGTACGGGTTCTCGCTGATCCTCGACCCGATCGGCAACGCCCTCGGCACGGCCGCGAACGCCCGCATCACCGGCGACCTGCAGAGCCGCCTGCTGGCCGCGGTGTCCGAACCGGTCGGCGTCGCCCACCTCGAGGACGCGGGCGTGCTGGACCGGCTGGCCCGCGCCGAGGGCAACCTGACCGGCTTCTTCCCCGGCGACGCGCCCGTGACCTGGGTGGGCATCCTGGCCTCCCGCGTGTCCGGCATCATCGGCTGCGCCGTCGTCGCGTTCTACTGCTGGTGGCTGGGCCTGCTGCTGCTCGTGATGTGGCTCGCGGTGCGGCAGGGCGGTGCTCGGCGCCGTCCTGCGCCAGGCCACCGACCTGCGCGGCCAGACCACCGTGATGCGCCGCGCCTGGTACTTCATCGGCGTCGGCTCGAAAGCCCGGGACGCCAAGGAGGTCCGCGTCTTCGGGCTCGCGGACTTCGTCGCCGACGCGGTTCCGCTGGCGAGTACCGCGGAGGCGATGCGCGGCGCGTCGGCCGGCCTGCGCGATCTGCACCGCCGCGCCGCTGCTGTGCTTCCTGGTGGTCGTCGTGGCCGGTTACGCCCTCGCGCTCGTCGTCGATCGCGAACGACGCGCGACACGCACGCGATCGGCATCGGCGCGCTCGCGATCTTCCTGCCGATGCTGTCGGTCACGACGACCACCGGCAGCGTCAACTCGACGACATCACGCTCGCCTGGACGCTGGCCGGACTGCCCGATGTGGACACTCTGGAGTCCGAACTGGCCGACAGCCGCACCGAACTCGGCCGGCACCACGGACGCCGCCGGCCGCCCGCGCGAGTCGGTGCGCTTCGAGGGCGTCCGCTTCCGTTACCCGACAGGCAACACTCGACGTGCTGGCCGGCGTCGACCTCGAACTGCGCGCCGGCACGTCGACGGCGATCGTCGGCGTCAACGGCGCCGGCAAGTCCACGCTGGTCAGCCTGCTGTCCCGGCTGCGCGACCCGACCGGCGGCCGGATCACCGTGGACGGCGTCGACGTGCGTGATCTCGACGCGGCGCGGTGGCAGCGGACGGTCGCGATCATGCCGCAGGAACCGGCCCGCTACCCGGTCAGCGCGTACGACAACGTCGCGTTCGGCGCGCTGGAACACCGCGACGACCGCGCCGGTGTCCAGGAGTCCGCGCGGCTGTCCGGTTTCGCCGAGGTCGTCGACACCCTGCCGGCCGGCTGGGACACGGTGCTGGCCCGCGAACTGCCCGGCGGCGTCGACCTGTCCGGCGGCCAGTGGCAGCGCCTGGCCCTGGCCCGCGCGCTGTTCGCCACCCGGCACGGCGCCCGCCTGCTGGTCCTCGACGAGCCGACGGCGGCGCTGGACGTGCGCGGCGAAGCCCGCTTCTACCAACAGTTCCTCGACATCACCAGGGAACTGACCACGGTGATCATCTCGCACCGCTTCGGCACGGTCCGCCAGGCCGACGTGATCTGCGTGCTGGACGGCGGCCACATCACCGAACGCGGCTCGCACGACGAACTCGTCGCGGCGGGCGGCACGTACGCGGGCATGTACCGGACCCAGGCCGCGCGGTTCGGAGCCAGGAGCATGAAGCGCCGGCCCCGGTGGCGCTGGCGCCGCCGCCTCGTCCGGCTGGCCGGAGTCCTGCTGCTGGACGGTTTCCGTGCCGCGCCCGGCTGGATGACGCTCGTCATCGTCGATGCTCGTGCTGGGCAGCATCGCGGCCACCTGCTACCCGCTGGGCTACCGGCTGCTGGTCGACGGCGCCCTGGACGGCGACGCCGGCACCGTCGTGTGGGGCGTCGTGGTCGTCGGCGGGCCTGATGTCGCTGGGCTGGCTGCTCAACGCGATCGGCGCCACGGACGCGATGGCCCTGTCCGACCGCATCTCGCTGCTACCGCACGGCCGAGCTGATCAAGCTGATCAGCGGCGTGCCCGGCATGGCCCACCTGGAGCGGCCGGACTACCTGACCGAGGTCGAGCGGCTCAACGCCAACCGCCGCGCGCTGGCCGCCGCGCCGCGGCAGCTGCTGAGCAGCGTGGCCAGCGCGGTGCGGATCGTCGCGCTGATCGTGCTGCTGGCATCGGTGTCGCCGTGGCTGCTGTTCCTGCCGGTGTGCGCCGTGCCACCACTGTTCGCCGACCGGCTGGCCAAGCGGATCACCAAGACGTGCCGAGGACGACATGTCGCACACGAAGCGCCTGGCCGGCATGATCTTCGGCCTGGCCAGCGACGCGACGGCGGCGGGCGAGGTCCGCGCCTACGGCCTGGCGGCGCACCTGGCGGCCGAGCACCGCAGGCTGTCCGACGAGCTGAACCGGCGCAGCAGGCGGGAGGCGCTGTGGGTGCTGCTGCGTGCAGGGCATCGGGTGGCTGCTGTACGCGGCCGGCCTGATGGGTGCGATCGCGCTGATCGTGGTCAGCGCGTCCAGCGGCCACATGTCCCTGGGCACGGTGCTGATGGCGGTCTCGCTGATCCGCCGCTCCCGCAACCAGTTGGCCTCGACGGCCCGCAGCGTTCCGGTGCCCTGGTCAACGTCCTGACAACGGTCGACCGCCTGTTCTGGCTGGAGGACCACGCGGCCGAGCGGAGCGGCCGCTGGCCGGCACCCTGCCGCCGCCGGACCACCTGCGCGCGCGGCATCGACCTGCGCGGCGTGACGTTCACGTATCCCGGGCACCGACCGCGTCGTGCTGTCCGACTTCACGGTGACCCTGCCGGCCGGCGTCGACGGTCGCGCTGGTCGGCGAGAACGGCTCCGGCAAGACGACGCTGGTCAAGCTGCTGCTGGGCATGTACCCGCCGGACGGCGGCGAGATCCTCGTCGACGGCACGCCGCTGGCCGACCTCGACCCGGCGGCATGGCGCGCCAGATGCACGGCCGCCTTCCAGGACTTCGCCCGCTTCCACCTGCCGGCGGTCGAGTCGGTCGGCGTGGCCGACCTACCGGGCCGCACCGACGAACCGGCGGCGCAGGCGGCGCTGGACCGGGCCGGCGCCGCCGACCTGGCCGAGCCAGCTGCCCGACGGGCTGGCCACCAGGTGGGCACGGTCTACACCGGCGGCCACGGCCTGTCCGGCGGCCAGTGGCAGAAACTGGCCCTGGGCAGGGCGATGCGCCGCGACGACCCGCTGCTGGTCGTCCTGGACGAGCCGACGGCCAGCCTGGACGCCCAGTCCGAACACGCGCTGTTCGAGCGCTACGCGGCGACGGCCACCCGCGAGGCCGGCACGCAGCGGCGCGGTCACGGTCCTGGTGTCGCACCGGTTCTCCACGGTCCGCATGGCCGACCTGATCATCTTCGTGGAGAGGGCCACCCGGTCGAATGCGGCAGCCACGAGGACCTGATGGCCAGAGGCGGCCGCTACGCCGAACTGTTCGACCTCCAGGCAGCCGCCTACCGTTGAGGTGGCACGGTTGAGCCGCGACACCCGGGAATACCCGCGCCCATCCACCCGTTGACATCGATGCAAACGCATGAACCCGTGGGTAGGGAAGTAAGGCGTGTCATGCAGTTCGGAGTGTTCTCGGTCAGCGACATCACCCGGGACCCGGTGTCCGGCGAGACGCCGAGCGAGGCCGAGCGCATCGACGCGGTCGTCGAGATCGCACAGAACACCGAAGAGGTCGGGCTGGACGTGTTCGCCATCGGCGAGCACCACAACCCGCCGTTCTTCTCCTCGTCCCCGACCACGCTGCTGGCCGTTCTCGCGGCCACCACGAGCGGCTCGTCGTGACCACCGCCACGACGCTGATCACCACGAACGACCCGGTGCGCATCGCCGAGGAGTACGCGATGCTCCAGCACCTGTCCCATGGCCGGCATGGACCTGATGCTCGGCCGGGGCAACACCGCGCCGGTCTACCCGTGGTTCGGTCAGGACATCCGGCAGAGCCTGCCGCTGGCGCTGGAGAACTACAACCTGCTGCACCGCCTGTGGCGTGAGGACGTCGTCGACTGGGAGGGCAAGTACCGCACGCCGCTGCAGGGCTTCACGTCCATACCGCGCCCCTTGGACGACGTGCCCCCGTTCGTGTGGCACGGCTCGATCCGCACGCCGGAGATCGCCGAGCAGGCCGCCTACTACGGCGACGGCTTCTTCGCCAACCACATCTTCTGGCCCAAGGAGCACTACCTGCGCCTGATCCGGTTCTACCGGCAGCGCTACGCCCACTACGGCCACGGCACGGAGAAGCAGGCCATCGTCGGCCTCGGCGGCCAGGCGTACATCGCCCACCGGTCGCAGGACGCGATCAGCGAGTTCCGCCCGTACTTCGACGAAGCCCCCGTCTACGGCCACGGCCCGTCGATGGAGGACTTCACGGACATGACGCCGCTGTCCGTCGGCAGCCCGCAGGAGGTCATCGACAAGACGCTGACCTTCCGCGAGCACTTCGGCGACTACCAGCGCCAGCTGTTCCTCGTCGACCACGCGGGCCTGCCGCTGAAGACCGTGCTGAACCAGCTCGACCTGCTCGGCGAGGAGGTCATCCCGACGCTGCGCAAGGAACTGGCCGCCCGCCGCGATCCCGAGGCCGTCGAGCCACCGACGCACGCCGGTCTGGTCACGGCGAAGTACGGCGACCGGCCGCCGCGCCGGCCCCGGCCGAACGCCAACCGCGGCGACAACGTGACCGGCGAGTCGCCCTACCAGGACACCGACCCGGAACTGCGCCGCCACCTACCCGAGCCTGTGATGACGACCGACAGCCGCCTGGCCAACACCGCGTGGGAGGCCCTGATGTCCGCCCACGCGGCGCTGATGAAGGAGTTCGCCGCCGACGACATCTGGCACGACGTGTCGATGCGCGAGTACGACGTGCTCTACACGCTGGCCAAGTGCCGCGAGCCGCTGCGCATGACCGAGCTGAACCGGCACGTCCTGCTCAGCCAGCCTGCCCTGTCCCGCATGGTCGACCGGCTGGTCGACCGGGGACTGGTGCAGCGCGGGCCGGACCCGGCGGACGAGCGCGGCGTGTGCCTCGCGCTGACCGACGCCGGGCCGGGAGGCACAGCGCCGGCATCGGCGGCCGGCACGCGCGCAGCGTCGCCCGTGCCGTCACCGCCGAACTCGACGCCGACGAACTCCGGCAACTGACCACGATCTGCCAGAAACTGGCCAATCACTCGAAGCACTCGAGGGAGTACGGACATGAACCACCGGCTCGTGGTCGTCTCCGGCGGCACCGGCGACCCGTCCACGACCCGCCTGCTGGCCGACCGCGTCGCGCAGCGCGTCGCCGCGCTCGCGGGTGAACGCGGGTCCACCGTGTCGACCTCACCGTCGTCGACCTGCGCGAACTGGCCACCGAGATCACCACCGCGATGGTGTCGCAGCTCGTCGGCCCGAAGCTCCAGCGAGCCGTCAGCGCCCTGGGCGAGGCCGACGGCATCGTCGCCAGCACCCCGGTCTACAAGGCAGGCGCCAGCGGCCTGTTCACGTCGTTCTTCCAGGTACTGGACAACGACCTGCTGATCGCCAAGCCGACCGTGCTCGCGGCCACCGCCGGCACCGCCCGGCACGCCCTCGTCGTCGACGAGCAACTGCGCTCCCTGTTCGCGTACCTGCGCACCACGACCGTGCCGACGTCGCTGTTCGCCGCACCGGAGGACTGGAACGACCCTGCACTGAACAAGCGCGTCGACCGCGCCGCGCGGGAACTCCTGCTGCTCATGGAGAGCGGCTTCGCCCGCCAGGTCCGCGACGAGTCCTGGGGCCAGCTACCAGCACGAGTTCGGCAGCGCGGGCGACACGGACAGTCTCCATCGACCTCGACTCCGACCTGATGCGACTGGCGGCCGGCGGCTCGGCGAGCTGATGCTTCGGGCATCCTGGGCACGTGATCCTGGTAGCGGCAGTGGTGGTCGTGCTCGTCGCGTCGTCGCGCCCGGCGCGCGACGGAACCGGCCCACCGCCTGCGCTGTTGGCCCTCGTCCCGTACGCCGTCGTCGCCGGCCTCGTCGCCGCCGGGCGTCACGCTCGCGCTGGGCCGCTGGTGACCGGCGGCACGGTCCTCGCTCTCGGCCGTGTCCTCGGCGCCGATCTGGTGCCGCGGCTCATCCCGGACGGCAACCGAACATCGACGGCCACACATCCGCATCATGGCCGTCCAACCTGCTGTTCGGCCAGGCCGACGCGAAAACGGTCGTCGAACTCGTCCGCACGCACGACGTCGACGTGCTGAACCTGCTGGAACTGTCCGCGGAGTGCGCCGACGAACTCGCCCGCGCCGGCCTATCCGACCTGCTGCCACACCAGGTGTCCCGGCCCGCACCCGGTGGCGAGGGCTCCGCCGTGCTGTCCCGGCACCCGCTGACCGAACTGTCCCTCGTCGGCCCGACCCGTCTTGCCCAGCCCAGCGCCCTGGTCGATCTCGGCGACACCTGCATCGAGGTCGTCGCCGTGCATCCGGTTCCACCGACCGAATCCGGTCCGCGACTGGCGGACCGAACTGTCCCGACTGCCCGAACCCGACCCGACGGCCCCGTCCGCATACTGGCGGGCGACTTCAACGCCACACCCGACCACGCCGCGTTCCGCAGGCTGCTGCGCGCCGGCTACCGCGACGCGGGCATCGAGCGCGGCGCGGCCCTGCGGCCGACGTGGAGCGCGGGCGAACGCGTCCCCCTGTTCCCGCTCGACCACGTGCTCGTCGACCCGCGCGCCACCGTCGTGTCCTATCGGGTCTTCGACGTCCCCGGCTCCGACCACAAGGCGGTGCTCGCCGAACTGGTGCTCACTCCTCGGTAATACCGTCCACGGCGGACGGGATGCCGGTGGCGGGCAGCAGCCCGAGCCGCTCGGTCGCGGCGGCCAGCAAGCAGTCGCCGTCCAGGCCGCCCCAGAAGTCCGGACCCGGCCGCGCCGACACGGTGACCCGCTCGCCGCCCAGCCACGCCGCGTCGAACCCGAGCCGCCACGAGTGCAGCAGCGTCCGGTCGGTGCTTGTCTTGTCGAACAACGGATCGCCGGCGACCTCGTGGCCGATCCACGCCAGGTGCACCCGGATCTGATGCCGCCGCCGGTGCGCGGCCGCACCACGAGCAGCGTCGCGCCGCTCGTCCGCCCACACCGTTGCGAACGCCGTCACCGACGGATACGAGCGCACGTGCGTGAACACGTCGTCCGGCGCCACCGACCAACGCCCGTCCGCGTACCCGATCCTGTCCCGCTCGGCCGCGATCCGCACCCGGTTCTTCCGCCCGACGCTCAACGGCAGCTCGATCACACCGCTCTCGGGCAGCCCGGTCGTCCGCGTCACCGCCAGATACGCCTTCTCCGGCGTCCGTTTCGCGAACTGCCGCGTCAGATCACCGTGATGGCGCAGTTCCCGCGCGAACAGCACCGCGCCGGAGGTCACCTTGTCGATGCGGTGCGCCGGGAACAGCGTCTCGCCGGTATCCGCCGCCATCCGCACCAGGTCCGTTTCGTGCCGTTCGCCCATCACCGAGATCCCGGCCGGCTTGTTCAGCACCAGCACGGCCTCATCCTCGAACAGCACGGATTCCCGGCGCATCACGGCCCAGTCAGCCACGCCGTGCCGCCAGCGCCGTCAACTCGTACAGGCTGATCCCGGCCGCCACGCCGACGTTCAGCGACTCGACGCCACCGGCCATCGGGATGCGCACCACGTGATCGGCCACGGCCAGCACCTCCGTCGCCCACGCCGTCGGTCTCGTTGCCCACGACCAGCGCCACCCGCCGCCCCCGCAACGGGGTCGCCGCCTGCGCGGTGGTGGCGTGCGAACTCGTCGCCACCACCTCGAAACCCAGCTCCCGCAACGACTCCACGGCGGCCAACGGCGGAGGCGTACCGGTGGATGCTGGCCCGCAGCACGGCCGCCCGGGAGGCGTCCAGCACCCGCCGTGCCGGTCAGATCCGTCTCGGCGTCCGTGCACACCACGTCGGCCACACCCGAGCGCGACGGCGGTCCGCACGATCGTGCCGAGATTGCCCGGATCACGCACCTCGTCCAGCACGACGGCGAAATCGCCGTACTCCGCCGGCTCGCGCGGCCAGTTCGGCCACGGCGACCCACTCCACCGGCTTGGCCAGTCCGAAGCGCCTGCCGCAGCAGCGATCCCCGCACCTGCAACACCGGAACATCGCGCTCCGCAAGCTTTTCCGCGAGCCGATCGGTCGACTTCCTCGGCCCGCACGGCGAACCGCAGCGCGCGCACCGGCCGCGACGGCCTGCCCGATCAGCGCCGCACCCTCCAACAGGCACGCCTCCGCCTCGGCCCGCCCTGCCCGCGTCTCCAGCGCCCGGATCAGGGCCAGGTGTTCGTCCTTCAGCGAGGTGATCGTCGGTCGTCACGCCGCGAACGGTAACGCGTTCCGCCTTCACCGACCGTGCGCGTAGCGCGCGGGGCTGGTGCCGAGCATTCGCCGGAAATGCCTGGTCAGGTGCGACTGGTCGTAGAAACCGGCCGCCGTGGCCACATCGGCGGGCCGCATCCCGGCCAGCAGCAGCCGCCGCGCCATGTCCACCCGTCGCCCGGTCAGGTACAGGTGCGGCGGCATGCCGAACTCCCTGGTGAACGCCCTGACCAGGTGCGTCGGATGGGCGTGCAGCAACCTCGCCGCCTCGTCCAGCGCCAGCCCGTCCGGCACGCGCGCGTCCAGCAGGTCCCGCAACCGCCGGGCCACGCTCCGGTCCGTCCGCACGGGCACACGCCGACCCCCGCGCAGGTGTGCCGCAGCCGGTCCACCACGAGCGCCAGCCGGCTCTGCGCCTCCAACGTCTCACCGGGCCGCGCCAGCGTCCGTGTGCAACTGGCCGATCCGCCGCAGCAGCAACTCGTCCCGCAGTCGCCGGATGGTCGACGGCAGCGCCGACGAGGTCCGCCGCCGAACAGCGACTCGTCCAGGTACAGCACACGTTTGCGGAACCCGTCCGGCGTCGCGGCGCGACCGTCGTGCGGCACGTGCGGCGGCAGCAGCGTCACCAGCGACCGCAGCGCGCCGTGCTCGTGGTGGTCCAGGTCGTAGCGCACGGCGCCGTCGTCGATGATCAGCAGCGTCCACGTGTCGTGCGTGTGCGACGGGTAGGCGTGCTCGACGAAACGGGCGTGGAAGACCTCGCTGATGCCCTCCACCGGCGGCCGCCACGCGGTGATCTCCTGTCGGACACCACGTCAGGATCGTACAAGACCGCCCGCGCCGCCGCTGGGCACCGTGCTCGGATGAACGATGAAGGGCAACGGGTCCGTTTCGACACGAAGATCGCCGTGCTGCTGCGCGACGACCTGCAGACCTGGCGGCGGCTGAACGTGTGCGCCTTCCTGGTGAGCGGCCTCGCCGCCGCCGATCCCGGCGTGATCGGCGAACCGTACGAGGACGCCGACGGCACGCCGTACCTGCCGATGTTCCGCCAGCCGGTGCTGGTGTTCGAGGGCTCCGAAGGAGGTGCTGACGGCAGCGCACGCGCGGGCACTGGGCCGAGGCATCAAGCTGACGGTGTTCACGTCGGACCTGTTCGAGCACCGGCAACGATGCGGACAACCGAGCCGCCGTCGCGCGGTGTTCCGCGTGACGAACTGGACCTGGTCGGCATCGCCATGCACAGCGCCCGCAACGCCGTCGACAAGGTGATCAAGGGTGCCCACATGCACCCGTGAGCCGGTCAGAGCGCGGGATATCCTGGCAACTGGTGGATGGAGCTCGCTCACTCGCTGCGCAGAACAGGTGCCGGTTCACGAACGGGCTGCCGAACTTGCCGTCCGGGTCCAGTTGACCGCGCCAGGGCGAGGAAATCGTGTCAGCCGCGGATAACGGTCGGCCAGCCACCGGCCGCCGTGGAAGACCTTGCCCCAGTGCGGCCGGGCGCCGAAGGTGCGACAACACGTCCTCGATCGTCGGCAGGATCGGCCTCGACCTCTGGCTGGCGTGGCTGCCAGGTGAAGTGCAGCGCCACCCGGTCGCCACCCTCGGCCGGTGCTCAGCCACAGGTCGTCGCCGGCGATCGTGCGGATCTCGGAGATCAACAGCAGCGGCGCGATCAGTGTCGGCGTTTCGCGCAGCGCGCGCAGTGCTGCGACGGCATTGCGCCTCGGGACGAAGTACTCGGTCTGCAGTTCGTCGCCCGCGCTGGGGGTGAACTCCGAGCCGGAAGTGCGGAATCCTGTCGTACCACGGCCCCGGCACGCCCATCTGTTCCGTGCAGTTCTCCGCGCGACATGCCGGGCGACCGGGTGCCGTCGGCCCGTCCGCGGCTGATGCGCCGTAGAAGTCCGAGCGGAGTCGGCCGATCTGTCGTCGTCGATGTTCTTCAGCCATACCTGGTTTATGGTGTCGCCGAGCCAGTTGGTGAACAGGCTCACGCTGTAGGCGGCGTCCTGGATCTCGTCGAAGCAGTCCAGCGCCGCGTCCCACGGCAGGTGGTCGAAGACCTGTTGTGCCACCTGGTACGTGGGCACGATATCCAGCGTCACCCTTGTGACGACGCCGAGCGCGCCCAGCGCTGACCACGACGCCGTCGAACACGTCCGCTAGTCCCTGGTGAAGGTGCGCAGTTCACCGTCCGCCGTGACCAGCTCCAGACCGGCTACGGCGGCGGAGAGATTCTGGTTGTGCTGCCCGGAACCGTGCGTCGCCGTGGCCACACTGCCGGCCACCGTGCAGTGCGGGAGTGACGCCAGGTTCGCCAGTGCGTAACCGGCCGCGTCCAGCGGCACGGCCAGATCACCGTACCGGGTCGCGGCGCCGACGGTGACCGTGCCGCGCGTCCTCGTCGATCTCCATCGGACAGTCGATGCCGGACACGTCGATCTGGACGCCACCGGGAAAGTCCGCGATGTCGTTGAAGCAGTGTCGGGTGCCCAACGGCTTCACTTCCTCCGGCTGACCACCATGTCCGCCAACTGCTGCAACGCTGGTCGGCCGCAGCACCTCGGTCAGCCGCATAGTCATGGTTGCCCGCCCAGTTCGATCCACCCACCGTAGCGTCCTCCGCCCACCCGCACGCCAGTCGGAACAACATACCCCCGTGCCCGGTGGTCGACACAGGGCCCACGAACCGCGCGAACGGTCGCGCACGGCGTGAAGGGGCGGGGTGCCCGCCAGCACCCCGCCCCTTCGTCGACGCACGGCCTACAAAGCGGTGGCCGGCCGCCACATCGCCCACAGCGGCGGGCCGTCCGGCGGCAGCGTGAACCGCCCCCGGTCCAGGTAGCCGTGCCGCAGGTACAGCGCCCGCGACTCCGGGAACTGGCCTCCAGGTACATCGGCCACGTCCGGGTACATCTCGTGGTGGTGGCTGCAGCAGCGCGCGTGCCCAGCCCTCGCCCTGGTACCCCGGCCGGACGGCCAGGAACGCCAGGTGGTGGTGCGGCTCGCCGTGCGGGTGGTGCTCCTCGAACGTGTCGTCCAGGGTGCGGAACCGGTCGGCCCACGGCCCGCACGCCTCGGCCAGCAGCTCGTCGTAGTCGTCCGGCGCGCGGCAGCGGCTCCGCCGTCGGGAACCACACGGCGACCGCGGCCTCGTCGAGCGTCATGCTGATCAGGCCGTGCTTGACCGGCGTGCGTCGTCCAGATCCGCATGTTCCGCTCGACGACGGCCGCCGCTCGTGCCGCGCCGTCGGGCACCAGCCACTTCGCGACGTCCAGGTACTGGAACGCGTCCGCGATGATGCTGGCGGCAACCGGAGCCTCATCCGGCCCCGCCAGCCACGAATCTCTATGTCGACCAGCGTCTCCACGTCCGTCACAGCAACGACCCCGCTCTGTCTCGTAGGAACCGCCCTCGGTGCCGAGCGCGGACGACCGGCCGGTCTCGGCGCTGACGCCGAGGCCGATCCGTTCGTAGACCTCGGGCCGTCGCATCCGCAGCACCGCGGCCCACAGCAACGCCGCCGAACGCGACCACGAGGAACCCGGCCGGGAACGCCCAGCGCGCCGGCGAATCCGGGGCGACACCGAGCAGGGTGGCGAAGTTCGCCACGGCCAACACGACGGCCGCGCGCCAGCGCGCCGAACGCCAGGAACGGCGCGATCACCGATCCGCCACACGTTTTCGCCGCCCTTGCGCCAGAAGTAGCCGATCACCGCCGCCGATGTGACCGGCGAGCAGCATGAGCACGCCGAATCCGCCGGTGGTGCCCAGCCAGAAGAACAGGTTCACCAGCGGGTCGAGGCCTGCGCTCGCGCGTAGGCGATGATGACGACGAAGCCGATGAGCGTCTGGGTCAGCGAGCCCCACACCGGCGCACCGGTCCTGGGCAGCGTGCGGCCGAACGCCGGAGGGCAGCACACCCTCGCGGCCCAGCGAGAACACGTACCGCGACGCCGAGGCGTGGTAGGAGAGCATCGCCGCGAACACCGACGTGAGCAGCAGTGCGTGGCCGATGGTGCCCCACGCCGAGCCGAGATCCTGTGCCGCCAGGTTGAACACCAGGTTCGCCGCCCTGCTTGCTGGACGGCTGCGACGATGTGGTCCGGGACCGGTGACGACGGACATCGCCCACGAGGACGAGGCAGTACAGCACGGCGATCAGGCCGACGCAGATGTAGGTGGCCGTTGGGCATCGTGCGCTGGCTAGTCCTTGGCCTCCTCCGAGTAGAACGCCGCCGACTCGAAGCCGACGAACCCGGCAGATCGCGATCACCAGCAGCGCGCCCCACCCGGACACGAACAGGTGGCTGGGCGGGAACGTCGTGAACGCGACGACGCCGCCGGCCGGGTGGGACGACGAACGCGACGCAGTAGATCAGGATGACGACGACCTCGGCACAGCATCAGGATGCCCAGCACGGAGCCGTTGAACTCGACCTGCGCCAGACCCAGCACCGCGACGATCGCCCACGCGATCAGCGCCCAGCCCCACCACGGCCAGGTTGATGTGCAGCGCCGGGTTCAGCAGCGGAGCGGCCGTCGCGCCGAAGATCCCGTACAGGCCGACCTGCAGCAGGTTGTAGCGAGAACATGCGCCACCCAGGCCGCCGCGACACCCGCCGGTCTGGACACGCCCTGCGCGATGTAGGCGTAGAACGCGCCGGCGTTGGAGATCCGCCGGGACATGGCGTTGTAGCCGACGCAGAACACCAGCAGGATCGAGCCCAGCAGCACGAAGGCGGCCGGGATGCCGATGATGCCGGTGACCGCGTAGCCGGTCGGCATCAGACGCCGGCCACGATCGTCAGTGTGGCGGCGGCGCTGAGCGCGAACTGGGTGACCCGTGTGGTGCCCAGCTTGTTCTGCGCCAGCGCCGCCGCGACGTTGCTCGCGGCCGGTGTGGATTCTGTCCATACTGGACTCCAAATGGTGGGGTTGACGGTGGTTGAGCGCGCTGCTGGCGGGTGCCGCTAGCGGCGCCGTGCGAGCACGGCGGCGCCGACGGCGGCCTTGGTTTCGGCTACCAGGCACATCAGCGGTTCTGGGCAGTTGGGCGATCACGTCGCGCAGGAACTGGCGGCCTCCGCGTCGAGGTCCTGGAACAGGAAGCCGTCCAGGCCGGTCGCGGCGGCGAAGCCGATCAGCAGTGCGTCGGCCAGTTCGACGGGTTGGCGTCTGGTGGCGACACCCTGGATGCGGACGGCCGGCAGGATGGCCTCGTTGGCGTCCAGCGGGGGGTGCAGGAGGATTCTGTGCCACGGTGGCCCGACCGGCTGCGGCCGGACCATTCCGGCGCGTCACCAACCGCTCGGCGACCCGCTGCGGGGCCGACTGGCCGAGGAACTTCAGCCATGTCGAGATCGACATGATCTCCGGTTCCGCGATCAGTTGGTCCAGGACGGCGTGGGCGGTCGCGTCCGGCGGTGGATCCGGATTGGCCACGATGAGTTCCAACGCTGTGGGTTGATCCTGATCCTGCGATGCAGTGCCAGTTCGGTCAGCATGTGCGCCCGCCAGGCCCAATGTCAGGGCAGACGAATTCAGACGTGGCTTGCCGTCATAGTCGCGGTGAGCGATCAAGAAAAACTCGTCGGCGAGCCACAATGCGGCTGGTCTCATCGTCTCCGATCGCACTGGGACTCGTCGGATAATTGTAATAGGGTGATCACGCGTCACAGTGTGAAATGTGATCGCCTGGCCACGCGCACGCCCTGAGTTTGAACGCACGTTGATCGGTTCTACACCTCTGTGTGTTCTCTGTCCACTCATGCCGAGTGTATTACACCGGTTGCCCGGGCTTTGTGTACTACCCCTGATCCGGACATCGGCGCGGTACATTACCGCGAATCAATTGCCTTTGCCAGGTGTCATTACGGCAACATTGTTGGCAGTCGGCAGAATGTGATCTTGTCGGTAGATCCACTTTCCGGTTACGCAGCGATATCGGCTACCGAATTGTTGATCCAGAAGTCACGAAGGGGTCTCGGCCGGGCTGCGACCGAACGTCGGAGTTTCATTTGGCATCCGGTCTACACCCTTCGTATTACGTCGTTCTATGCGTGCGAGGCAGGACGGCCGATGTATACAGTCTTTTGCACGCTGAAAACTCCGATCGTGGTGAAAATTCCCGATTGGCGTGGTGGTCGGCTTATTGCCCTATGATGATGTTCGTGGGAACGGGGCCGACGGATTCACCGCTGGGATGAGCTCGCGAGATTAATCCTCGCGCCGTCGTTCGTTCGGCCCGGGAATGCGGTGTCGGCCGGCAGGAGGCAGCACATGGACCGCCCTGTTCGGCCAGGTGTCGTCGCCGAGGTGCACGTCACGGCAACGTCCGTAGTACTCCGCGCACCGGCGAACCGCGTTGCCCATCTCTCGGCTGGCTGCGCCAGTAAGCCGTTTGCCGTCGACATGTCCGACGGCACCCCTAATTGTTGGTCGGACCGTTGTCGCGCCGTGACAATCGGCGCTTCAATACGTCGAAGTGCATATCGATTCGCCTCCCTGATGCGTCGAAAAGGCACTCGGAAGGCACACCCGAACGGCGCGGTTCACCGATTCGGACCCGACCGGATCGGGTACGGCACTGTCACGGTGAGTGACCGCGCCGACGCGGACCGATCATGGTTCCGGTCCTGGTCGGCCCACCTGAGGACCTGCTGATCAGCTAGGCGATGCCGAAAGGGGGCACGGTATGAGCCAGACAGTGGATGACGGTGTGGGCGACATGGCGGTGAGGCGAGGACCGAACACCGTACTGCGGCTGGTGGAGCGGTGGTCGCTGGCCGCCGCGGGCCTGCTGGCCTGGCAGTGGCTCACGGTCGAGGCGGACAACCGGTACTTCCCGACGCCGCTGGCGATCCTCCGCGCGGCGGGCAGGCTGTGGTTCTCCGGGCCGCCCAGCAGGCTCGGACTGAACGGCCAGGTCGTCGACGACGTCCTGCCCGGCCTCGCCCGGGCAGCCGCGGGCTGGGGTGTCGCGGCGGTCGTCGGTGTCGGTCTCGGTGTCGCGCTCGGCCGTTGCGGACTGTCCGGCCGGTCGTTGCTGGCCGGTCGCAGGCTGGTGAAGATCGCGCGGCTCGCCGTGCCGCTCGCCGTGCCGGTGCTGTTCGTGTTCGTGCAGGTCGGTGGCTTGCTGGAGATCCTGGGGATCGCGGCGGGCGCGGTGTGGCCGGTGCTGATCGGTGCCGCGATCGGTGCCAGGACGGTCGACCCGACGACGGTGGAAACCGCGATGGCGTATCGGATCCCCTGGTACCGGCTGATGTACGGGGTGATCATCCCGGCGGCGCTGCCGGACATCCTGGCCGGGCTGCGAACGGCCCTGCTCACCGCGTTGCCGTTGATGGCGGTGGCCGAGTTGGTCGGTCCCGGCGGTGTCGGCCACCGGATGATCGCGGCGCCGGTCAACGCCGACCTGCCCGGTGTGTGGGCGTGGCTGGCGCTGGTCGGTGTCGTCGGGGCAGTGGCGGCGCGGCTGCTCACGGCCGCCGAACGGCGCACGAGGTGCTGGTTCAACGACTGACCTAGTAGGTTGTATTTTCGTACTCACCGGAGACGATCCTGGGTGCGACATCGACCTACTAGGAGTGCCATGCAGGTCAAGGGATCGGTGGCCCTGGTCACCGGAGCCAACAGGGGGCTGGGTGCGGCGCTGGCCGGTGGCCTGCTCGCGGCGGGCGCGAGCACGGTCTACGGCGGCGCCCGCTCCGACTACACGCCCGCGCGGGACGGCATCGTTCCCGTCCGGCTGGACGTCACCGAGCCCGACCAGGTCGCGGCCGCCGCGGCGCGGTTGAGGGATGTGAACGTGGTCGTCAACAACGCGGGCGTGTTCCGGGGTGGCGACGCACTGGCCGACGATCTCGACGAGGCACTGCGGACCGTCATGGAGACCAACGTGTACGGCCTGCTGGCCGTGTCCCGCGCGTTCGCGCCGGTCCTGGCGGCGAACGGCGGTGGCGCGATCGTCAACATCCTGTCCGTCGCGTCGTGGCGGATCCGGCCCGGCTACACCCCGTACGGCATCTCCAAGGCGGCCGCGTGGTCGGCGTCCAACGGTCTGCGGGTGGCGTTGCGGCCCAACGAAACACTCGTGGTCGGCGTACACGCGGGCTTCATCGACACCGAGATGGCCGCGAACGTGCCGGCGGACAAGAAGATCGCTCCCGGCGACGTGGTCAGGGCCGTGCTGGCGGCGCTGGCCGATGATCAGGAGGAAGTGCTGGTCGACGAGGTGACGCGACAGGTCAAGGCGAAGCTGTCGGCCGACATCACGGCGTTGTACCCGCACTGATCCCGCCGGCCGTACCGCCGGCCGCGTCGTGGAGCCGGCCAGATCGCCAGCATCCTTTCGTTGACGCGTTCACTCGGGCGGCCCGTGGCTGGCATCCGATCGGCCGCGAGCGCGGCGATGGACGGGTCGGCCCGGGGTGCCAGGTTCGGCGTGCCGAGGCCACCGATGTACGTGGGCTCATCGGAACACCACGTCGTGGCCGGTGGCGTCGGCCGCGATGAAGTTCAGCAGCGCCCTGGCCTCCTCGGCCACGTCCGTGGTGTCGGTGATCGGTTCGGTCAGGTCGATGGTGATCGTCGCGCTGTCCTCGGTGCGCTCCAGTTGCCACGTGCCCCGCCAGAAGCCGTCCACCAGCAGCGTTCCCGTCGTGCCGCCGATGCCGGGTGGGAGCGGCACCGGCCGGTGGTCGGCCGCGACGCGCGTCCGATCGGCGTAGCCGAGCAGCAGATTGTCGTACTCGGGCAGGAATCTCGGTGGGGCGGGGGTGTCCGGGTCGGTGAGTTCCGCGTCCGGCAGGTCGTACAGCGTCGTGCCGTGTTCGTCCCGGTAGGTGCGCAGGCCGAGGGTGGCCACGATCTCGCGCAGCTTCGTCAGGCCCGACCACTTCTGCATGTCGCGGACGCCGGCCGGGCCGAACGCCTGGAGGTAGCGGGTGATCATGTCGGTCACCGAGCCCGGCCGTCCGGTGCCCAGCCACGATTGCACCGTCGCCCACGTGGCCTGTGCCGTGTCGCCCCAGACGCCGCGTGGTGGCACCTGGACGACGGGCGCCAGGTAGGTCGCCGCGTACGCCAGTGCCATCCGGTCGTTGTCCGGCCACTTCGCGCTCAGCGCGGCGGCGAGCTGGGCTCTGGTGCGCGGACCGTCGGCGAGCAGGGCCATGCTGTCCGCGAGCAGTTCGGCCAGGTCCACGCCGACCAGGCGTTTCGCGAAGTTGGCCGTGAGGGCTCGTTCGAAGACCGGCTTGGTCAGCGGGCCCCAGGCCAGCGCGTCGGCCGCTGTGACCAGGTGGATCGTGCCGCGCATCAGGCCGACGCGGGCCAGCCGCCGGTCGAGCAGTGGGGTGGCCAGTGCCTCGTGTCGAAACACGGCCAGTCGGCTCCAGAGCCCGACATAAGGGGCATTCGGGGCCTGTCCCTGTAGTCCGGCCAGGTGAGCGACGGCCGCGTCGACGGGCAGCTCGGCGCGCTCCAGCAGGAGCTGTCTGGCCAGGCTCGTGCGGTTGCACTGCCGTACCCCGAGTGCTTGCATGCGGGCACGTTAGCGCCCGCCACGGACGATTCCGGTCCTGTCCCAGCTGTGCCGGTAAACGTTCGGACCCGTACCATTTCTGGTCGTGCCGGAGCAGGTGACGCTGGTCGCGGTCTATTTGCCGGAAATGACGGGCGGCCCGTGTCCTATTGTTCGTTCCCGAATGATTGCGGTACGGGTGGCTTTCACGGAGTCGGGATTCATCGTAGGGCTGTTTTCGGTGCCGTGGCGGAAATTTGTTCGGGTCCGTTGGAATCGTCAGTCGTCGAGTCGGTATACCCGCCTCGCGTTGACGTGGCCGATGAGGTTCGCTATCCGGGTCGCGTCGGCCGTTGTCAGTTCGTCCGCGTCCAGCGCGGTGCGCAGGAACGCCGACAGGCCGGCCCGGAACAGGTGCGTGCCGAGGTGGTAGAGCTCGGCCAGGCCGAAGGCGTCCGTGGAGAACAGGACCTTGCCGAAGGGGACCAGTTCGAGGGTCTCGGCGATGACCGTGCCGGCCCGCAGGCCGGTGTTGTGGGTCGCCAGGCCGACATCGACGAAGACGTGCGGGAAGACCTGGGCCAGGTAGGCGGCGTGCCGGTGGAACGGGTAGTTGTGCAGCAGCATGATCGGCACGCTCGGTCGAGGCCGTCGCGCGGAGCAGGTCGGTGAGCAGGAGTGGGTCGCACTCGGCCAGGTCCACGTCCGCGTCGCCGTAGCCGACGTGGAACTGGAGCGGGAGTCGTCGGTCCAGCGCCAGCCAGACCAGGAGTCGGTGGAGGTGGGGTGCCGCAGTCGCGTGTCACCCGTCCTGTCCACATGGGACAGCCAGTCCGCTGCTGCCTTCTCGACCTCCGCGTCGCCGGGTCGTTCTCCCGGCAGTCTCAGGCCGACTCGGTAGGCGGAGATCGACTTGGCGCCGACTGCCGTCCGTGCCCGCTGGGCCAGCACTTCAGCGCAGTCCCGCGCGAACGTGGTCGGGGTCGTTCCGTGGTCGACGACCTCCTCGGCCAGCGCCTCCAGCCTGATCACGTCGTGGGCCCGCGCGCCTGCCAGGTCGGCCAGTTCGGCGGCCGTGGTCACCTGGTCCGGGTCGGTAGCCGCCGTCCACCAGGAAGTCGCGTGATCCCTGTCGCCGCAAGGAATCTCCGGTTGACCTCTGCCGCACCGAGTTCTCGCCTGCGGGCCAGGTACTCGTCTGCCGTCGCGTGAGTTTCGCAGGTCGAGGACCGGCGCGCACCATCTTCTCACCGCCAGGCCGATGAGTGAGTCGAACAGTGTCGTGCCCAGTGGGCTGACCGTGGCCGCTTCGGTCAGCAGTTGCTCGAAGGCCGTGCGGTCGGGGTCGGTGCGGACCAGTCCGTGGCAGTGATGGTCGACCAGGGGCACCCCTGCCACGGACGGGAGCAGCTCGGTCACGTCAGTTCCGCGTCGGCAAGTTGCGCCTGCCGACCCTCCGCGCGAGCCTCGGCGCGGCCAGGACGGCGAGCAGTGCCACCAGCAGGATGCCGCCCGAGATCACCGGGAACCACGCTGCCGGGCCGGTCGGGTAGGGCACCACGTTGACGTAGACCGTGTAGCCCAGCAGCGCGACGGCCAGGATCGGCACGACCACCTGCCAGCGTGGTACGGCCATCGCGCGCCGCACGAAGACGAGCCACGCGGCGCCGATCGTGGTCAGGATGTAGATCACCAGGATGATCAGCGTGCCGATGTAGCCCGACCACGCGAACGTGTCGTTCGCGGTGGCGTGGAACGCCAGGGCGCACAGGATGATGATCCCGGCCGCCGTGCCGGCCACCGCCGTCACGGCGTTGGCCGGCGTCGCGCGGGTCGACAGTGCGCCCGGCCCCCGGTCGCCGACCGTGTCACGGGCCAGTGCGAACAGCAGGCGGGAGCCGCCGACGACGCAGGCGAGGCAGCAGCCGAACGCGCTGATCGCCGCGCCGAGACTGATCAGGTCGCCGACCCACGACCCGACGTAGCCGGAGCCGAGGTCGCCCGAGCAGCGATGACGAGTTGGCGAACGCGGTGACCGACTTCGGGTCGGTGCCGAACCCCATCATCTCGACGGCGGTCACGACGACGAAGTACACGCCACCGAAGATCGCGGTGCCCAGGATGGCGCGCGGGATGTTGCGGCGGGCGTCCTGGGTCTCCTCGCCGAGCGTGGCCGCCGCCTCGAAGCCGGCGAAGGACAGGAACCCGAACACGGCGCCGAGGAACACGCCGGACAACCCGACGCCCGAGCCTGAAGGTGAACACGCTGAGCGTGAAGTGCTGGCCTCCCGGTGCGGTGCCGGAGATCAGCCGGACGGCGATCACGACGGTGATCAGCAGGATCAGTGCGACGGTCGCGCCCTCGATGGTGAGCAGGATGCTGGTGCCACGCCTGGCCGGCGCGACGGCCAGCAGCCACGCGCCGATCAGCGCGACGGCGACCAGCACGAACGGTGCCCAGGTCGGCGGGTTCGGCCAGATGTGCACGCCCGCTCAGGAACGCCGTGCCCAGTGTGCCCGCCGCCGACGACGTGACGACCGCGTAGAACGTGTAGGTCCCGAGCAGGCCGACACCGGACACGACGCCCGCGCGTGGCCCGAGCGTCGCGCCGACGAACGCGTAGACCGAACCGGCGTGCTGGTAGTACTGGCAGAGCCGGACGAACCCGTAGGCGACCAGCAGGACGCCCAGGGCGGAGAGGAAGAAGGCGAGCGGGACGGCACGGCCGGAGTGCAGGCCGGTCTGCTGTGGGTTGATGTTGGCGGCCATGCTGGGGGCCATGAGGGCGACGGAGAGGCCGACGGCCTGCCAGACGGACAGGTTGCGGCGCAGCTCCGGGCCGGCTGTCGGTGTCGGCCGCCGGGGTCGCGGTCGGAGCTGGTTCGGGCATGGCGACTCCCCTGGAGACGGTCGTGGCACCGCTGGCCTGCGGTAGCGTCGCTCCGATGTGCCGAAATGGCAAGTCCGTGCGGAAGTGAGGGCCTGGATGGACCAGCAGGAGCGTAGGGCGGCGGCCGAGTCGGCACGCGAGTTGCGGCGGGAACTGGACGACGCGGGGTGTGCGGATGATCGCCGTCACCTGGGTCGACAACAGCGGGATCACCCGGGTCAAGGCCGTGCCGACGGAGCGGCTGGAGTCGGCGGCCGCGTGGGGAATCGGTGCGTCGGTGTGTTTCGATACGTTCCTGTTCAATGACATCGGTGTGACTTCCGGTGCCGTCGGCGATCTGCGGCTGCATCCCGGACCTGCGGCGGCTGACCGTGCTCGCCGGGCAGCCGGGGTGGGCGTGGGCGCCGGGCGACCGGTACGCAGCAGTCCGGTGCAGCCGCATCCCGGGCGATCAGCGGTTGTTGGCGCGGGCCGCCGTGGACCGGTTGGCCGCGCTTGGGTTACAGCGCGAAATGCGCGTTCGAGGTGGAGTGGGTCATCGGGGCCGACTCCGCTTCGTCGGATGACTTCGTGCCCGGGGTGCGAGGGCCCGCCTACGGGAACGCCCGGCTGGTGTCCCGGTCGGACTATGTGCTCGACCTGGCTGTCTCCGCTTGGCGAGCAGGGTGTCTGCGGTTGAGCAGATCCATCCGGAGTACAGTCCCGGGCAGTTCGAGGTGTCGGTTGCCGCCGCCGATCCTGTCGCTGCCGCGGACGACTTGGTGTTGGTCAGGGAGACCATTCGGGCCGTCACCGCGCGGCACGGGTTTCGGGTTTCGTTCTCGCCCAAGGTGTTGGCCGCCGGGGTCGGGAACGGGGGGCACGTGCACTGGTCGTTGTGGGAGGGGTCGCAGAACCTGTGTGCCGATGGTTCTGGTGTGTTCGGGCTGACGCCCGTCGGGGAGTCGTTCGCGGCCGGCGTGTTGGCGCGGTTGCCCGGGTTGTTGGCTGTGGGCGCTCCCTCCGTGGTGAGCTATCTGCGGTTGGTGCCGCAGCACTGGGCCGGGGCGTACAGGGTGTGGGGGTTGGAGAACCGGGAGGCCGCGCTGCGGTTCGTGGGTGGGGCCGGGGGAGTCGTTCGTGGGCCTCGAACTTCGAGGTCAAGTGTTTCGATCTGACCGCCAATCCGTATCTGGTGGTGGCCGGGTTGATCTTCGCCGGGTTGGCGGGGGTGTCGGCCGGGGCTCGGTTGCCCTCGCCTGTCGACGTGGATCCCGCTCTGGTCGCGGGGGCGCCTCGGCTGCCGTCTTCGTTGGGGGAGGCCGTGGCCGCGTTCGAGAAGGACGAGGTGTTGCGGGAAGGGTTCGGGTCCGCCGTGGTGGAATCGATGTTGGCTGTGCGGAGGGGGGAGATCGAGCACTTCGCCGGGGCGTCGGCCGAGGAGATCGCCGCTGCCATGCGCTGGGTGCACTGAGATCGCGTCCGTCTCCGGCGCCCCCTTTCGCGGGGTGCCTTGCGCTTCTGTCGGCCAGCGGGTGCGCTGTGCTCTCTCAGTCGTCGACGGCTTGGTAGACCGTCGTCCAGAAGTCCAGGTATGGCTTGGAAACCGGGTGGAACTCGGCTCGTTGGTGCATCATGATGGCCGTCAGTTCCTCGGTCGGGTCCGACCACCACGAGGTTCCCAGGCCGCCGTCCCAGCCGAATCTGCCTGGCGTGGCCGAGATGTCGTCTCTGCCCGTGACCACCGCCACGCCGATGCCCCAGCCCGGTTGGCGAAGTAGCCCGGGAAGAAGCCCGAGATCTCCTTCTGGGTCCGGGTGAGCTGGTCCGTGGTCATGGTTTCGACGGACGGCCTCGACAGGATCGCGTTCCGTGCCGCGGCGGCCCTGGTTCTGGAGCATCGTGGCGAACGCGTGGTAGTCCTCGACCGTGCTGACCAGACCGCCCGCACCGCTTTCGAAGGGCGGCGGCGCCGTCCACTGGCCGCCCGCTGCCTCGTCGTAGAGCCGGAGTTCGGCGCCGGTCCGCCAGGTAGCTCGTGGGTAGGCGGTCCACGTCGGCCGCCGGGACGCTGAATGCCGTGTCCTTCATGCCCAACGGGCTCGAAGATGCGTTCGCTGCAGGAACGTTTCCAGGGATTGTCCGGTGGTACGGGCGATGAGGATGCCCAGGATGTCGGAACCTGTGTTGTAGAGCCATTTTTCGCCTGGTTGGGCGATCAGGGGGAGCTCGCCAAGGCGGGCCAGCCACTCGTCCGGTGGCAGCGACCTCGCCGGGTTCGGGGGGCCGAAGCCCAGACCCTTGTCGGCTCAGTGCCGCCGATGATCGGGTACTCGTCCGGTGGGCCCATGATCATGCCGTGGCCGCTGCGGAACGTCAGCAGGTCGCGCAGCGTGATCGGGCGGTGCGCGGGGACCGTGTCGTCACCGGGCTGTTCGCCGCGGTGAGTACCTGCGCGGTCGGCCAGTTCCGGCAGCAGTCGGGGCCACCGGGTCGTCCAGGCGCAGGCGGCATTCCTCGACCAGGATCATGGCGGCCGCCGCGACGATCGGCTTCGTCATCGACGAGATGCGGAAGATCGTGTCGCGTCGCATGGGCCGGGAGCCGTCCATGTCCATGGCGCCGATGCACGTCGACGTGGGTCTCGCCGTGCCTGCTGACCAAGGTGACCACGCCGGGCAGCAGCGCCGTCGTCGATGTGGCCGGCCAGCACGTCGTGCACCCGGCGCAGTCGCGTCCCTGACAAGCCTGAGGTGTCCATGGTCCGACCATACGGCCGACAACCGACGGTAACCGGTAGCGCGGAAGGTCTCGGTTTTGATACCAAATATACGGGCTTATTCGGACGGGGAGGCGCGCATGACGCCGCAGGCGACCAGCGAGGGCACCGTTCCGTTCGGCGAGTACCGGACCTGGTATCGCGTCACCGGCGATCTGGCGGCCGGACCCGTGCCGCTGGTCGCGATGCACGGCGGCCCCGGGTGCACGCACGACTACCTGCTGCGGCTCGCCGCGCTCGCCGACACCGGGCGGGCCGTCGTGCACTACGACCAGTTGGGCAACGGGCGGTCCACCCATCTGCCGGACGCGCCCGCCGACTTCTGGACGCCGTCGCTGTTCGTCGCCGAACTGGACAACCTGTTGGACGCCCTGGGCATCGCCGACCGGTACGCGCTGCTCGGGCAGTCCTGGGGCGGGATGCTGGCTGCCGAGCACGCCGTGCGGCGAGCCGGCCGGGCTGCGTGGCGCTGGTGATCGCCGACTCGCCGGCGTCGATGGCGCTGTGGTCGGCGGCCGCCGGTGAGCTGCGGGCTCGGCGCTGCCGCCCGACGTCGACGCCGTCGCTGCGCGCGCACGAGAGCGCCGGCACCACCGACTCCACGGAGTACCGGCAGGCCATGCGGGTGTTCTACGAGCGGCACGTGTGTCGGGTGGTGCCGATGCCCGACGAGGTCGCCGCCACGTTCGCCGCCATGGACGACGATCCGACCGTCTACCACACGATGAACGGGCCGAGCGAGTTCCACGTCGTCGGCAGCCTGCGGGACTGGTCCATCGTGGACCGTGTCGGTTCGATCTCCGTGCCCACGCTGCTGGCCAGCGGCCGGTACGACGAGGCGACCACCGAGACCGTCGCACCGTTCTTCGACGGCATCCCGGACGTCAGATGGGCGGTGTTCGCCGAGTCCAGCCACATGCCGCACGTCGAGGAGACCGACCGGTTCAACGCGGTCGTCGGCTGGTTTCCTCGCTTCCCTCGACGGGTAGGTGCCGATCATGAGCACGGATGACACGCTGGCCGACTTCGGCTACGAGCAGGAGCTGAAGCGGTCGCTGCGGCTGCGGGATCTGCTGGTGTACGGCCTGATCTTCATGGTGCCGATCGCGCCGTTCGCGATCTTCGGCGTCGTGTTCAACGCGTCCAAGGGCATGGTGCCGCTGACCTACGTCATCGGCCTGGTGGCGATGCTGTTCACCGCGCTGAGCTACCGCGAGATGAGCCGCGCGTTTCCCGTCGCCGGCTCCGTCTACTCCTACGCCGGCCGGGGCATCGCCCCGTGGGTCGGCTTCCTGGCCGGCTGGGCGATCCTGCTGGACTACCTGCTGGTGCCCGACCCTGCTCTACGTCACCGGCGCCGCCGCGCTGGACACCGTGCTGCCCGCCGTGCCGCAGTGGCTGTGGGTGGTGATCTTCGTGGTGCTCAACACCGTGGTGAACCTGGCCGGTATCGAGACCACCGCGCGGGCCAACCGGGTGTTCCTGCTCGGCGAACTGATCGTGCTGGCGATCTTCATCGTGGCCGCCGTCATCGCGATCAGTCGCGGTACCGGCGGCGCCACTGGTCGATCACGCCGTTGTTCAACGCCCACGAGTTCTCGCCGAGCCTGGTGTTCGCGGCCTTGTCGGTCGCCGTGCTGTCGTTCCTCGGGTTCGACGCGATCTCCACCCAGTCCGAGGAGGTGCGGGGCGGCCCGAAGGTGGTCGGGCGGGCGACCGTCATCTCGCTGTGCCTGGTGGCCGTGCTGTTCATCGTGCAGACCTACCTGGCCGCGCTGCTGGTGCCCGGCACGACGCGGTTCGCCGGCGAGGACGCCACCAACCAGGCGTTCTACCACGTCGCCGGGCCTGGCCGCCGGGCACTGGATGACCGTGCTCGTCGCCGTGTCCTCGGCGCTGGCCGCGGCCGTGGCCAACAGCCTTGTCGCGCAGAACGCGACCGCCCGGCTGCTGTTCTCGATGGCGCCGCGACCGCACGCTGCCGAGGTTCCTCGCGCACGTCAACACGCGCACCAGGGTGCCCGAGCGCGCGGTCCTGCTGGTCGCCGTGGTCAGCCTGGTCCTGGGCATCGTTCTTCGTCGGCCAGGTCGAGTTCCTGTCCACCCTGGTCAACTTCGGCGCGCTGTTCGCGTTCCTGCTGCTGCACGTCTCCGTCGCCGTGTACCACCTGATCAAGCGGCGCCAGCACACCTACGGCATGCACCTCGTGGTGCCGCTGATCGGTTTCGTCATCATCGGCTACGTGCTCTACAACGCCGACACCCACGCCAAGATCGGTGGCCTCGTCTGGCTGGCCGTGGGCGTCGTGGTGATCGTCGTACGCAGGCTGACCGGTCGCGCCACCGAACTCACGATGGACGAGAACGCCCGCGCCTGATCATCCGCGCGGCACGATCTCCTGCAGTGACCACTTGTTGCCGTCCGGGTCCTCGAAGAACACGAACCGGCCCCACGGGAACTCCTGCACCTCGCTGGCTGCCACGCCACGGCCGACCAGTTCCGGCCCGCCTGGCCGACGTCCGACACCACCATCTGCATGCCCCTGAGCGAGCCGGGAGCCGCGTCGGCCATGCCCTTGCCGATGGCGATCGAGCACGCCGAGCCGGGCGGGGTGAGCTGCACGAAGCGGACCTCGTCGCTGACCGTGTAGTCGTGGTCGGCGACGAAGCCGACCTGCTCGCTGTAGAAGGTCTTCGCCCTGTCCACGTCGGACACGGGGACCGCGACGAGTTCGATCTTCCAGTCCATGGTGCTGCCCTTCTTGCTCTTCGGTGCGCCCACGCTAGACGGGAATTGCGGACAGCTAGGGTCCGCAATGCCACGGTCTTGACGTCCGACCTCCGTCGTCCTAGCCTCGATTCGGCATGTGGTACGGCGTTCGAGATACCGAACATGACGGAGCCTGGCTAAGGTGGTCGGCGTGGGTCAACCAGCGAACCGGGTCGTGGTCAGTCCGCGGCGCGCCATCGGCGACGTCGACCGCTACGTGTTCGGAGGTTTCATCGAGCATCTTGGCCGCTGCATCTACGGCGGCATCTACGACGAAGGCTCGCCGCTGTCCGATGAGGACGGTTTCCGGCGGGACGTGCTGGACCTGATGCGGGAGCTGCGGGTGAGCGTGTTGCGCTGGCCCGGCGGCAACTTCGTCAGCAACTACCACTGGACCGACGGCATCGGGCCGCAGGACGAGCGGCCGTCGCGGCTGGAACTCGCGTGGCACGACCGCGAGTCCAACCGCTTCGGCACCGACGAGTTCCTGCGCTACTGCGCCACGCTCGGGGCCGATCCCTACATCTGCCTGAACATGGGCACCGGCACCCTGGACGAGGCACTCGCCTGGATCGAGTACTGCAACGGCACCGCAGGACACGGCGTGGACCCGGCGCCGCAAGGCCAACGGCCGCGATGAGCCCTATGACGTCCGCTACTGGGCGCTGGGCAACGAGATGTACGGCGAGTGGCAGGTCGGCGCGATGTCGGCGCACGAGTACGTCGCCGAGGCGACGCGCTGGGCGCGCGCCATCCGGATGATCGACCCGTCGCTGCGACTGGTGAGCTGCGGCCAGCAGTGGCTGGGACGACTGGGATCGCGTCGTCATCGACGGGCTCGTCTCGCACGTCGACCTGCATTCCGTGCACCTCTACACCGGGTCCACCGACGACCTGACCAACATGCTGCACGCGCACCAGGCCGAGCGTGCCATCCGCGCGACCCGGGCGCTGATCGAGCGTGCCGCCTACGTGCAGGGCGTGCAGAACCCGCCGAAGATCGCCTACGACGAGTGGAACGTCTGGTACCGCGAACCCGGTGCCCCGCTTGAGGAGCGCTACAACATCGCGGACGCGCTGGCCGTCGGCACGTACCTGAACATCTTCGTGCGCAACAGCGACGTCGTGCGCATGGCGAACCTCGCGCAGCTCGTCAACGTCATCGCGCCGATCGTCACCACGCCGGAAAAGGCTGTGGTGCAGCCGATCTTCTACCCGATCCTGATGCACGCCCAGGCCGCGCTGGACACGGCCGTCGACGTGGCCGTCGAGGGCGAGACGGTCGATGTGACCGGCCGCGAGGGCGAGTCCCGCTGGCCGCACAGCGTCGCCGACATGGGTCCGTTCACGCTGCTGGACGCGGCGGCCACGGTCAGCCGGTCGCGGGACAAGGTGGCCGTCACGATCGCCAACCGCGGTGCCGAGGCGAGTGTCGAGATCGCGTTGGCGGACGGTGTCTTCGACGGTCCGGTGCGGGTGCGCTCGATGACCGCCGAGCGCGATCCGTCGGCCAGGATCATCGGGGACATCGAGACGGCTCAGATGGACGAGGGCAGCGAGACGGCCACCGGCGGCCGGCTCACGCTGACCCTGCCGGCCCGGTCGTTCACCGTGCTGGAACGGCAACACGACAGCGATCTGAGGAGGAGTTCGTGGAGGCATCGCGGCGGTTCCTGCGCACGCTCGGTCTGCCAGGCGGTGACCTGCACGAGTTGCCCAGCAGCACCAAGCGGTTCCCGGACGGCGCCCAGTACCGCGTCGAGATCCCCAGCGTCGAGGGCCCCGACGCGCTGGATGCCGTCTTCACGGAGGCCGACGCGCGCGGCGTCCTCGTGCACCGGGTGTCGCAGGGCAGCGGCGGCATGCTGTTGACCGGCACGGAACTGGCGTCCATGGGCGAGCAGGCGATCCGGCGTGGCGTCGAGGTGAGTCTGTTCGCCCGGCCGCTGGCGGGGTGGGGGACCGGTGCCGCGTCGCGGTCCACCGGTCTGGCGGCGCTGGCCGCCCAGGCGCGTGGCGCCGACGAACTCGTCCACGTGCTGGAGGACATCCGCCGGACAGTGGCCGCCGGTATCCGTGGCGTGCTGGTGACCGACATCGGCGTGTTGCAGGTCGCCGACCGGCTGCGTGCCGCGGGGGAGTTGCCCGCGGAGCTCAGCTTGAAGGTCAGCGTCCAGATGGGGTTGGCCAACCCGGCGTCGATCCGGATCGTGGAGCAGTTGGGCGCGACGACCTACAACGTGCCCACGGACCTGAGCCTGGCGCAGCTTGCCGCGATCCGCGCCGCCGTGGATCTGCCGCTGGACATGTACATCGAGGCGCCGGACGATCTCGGCGGTTTCGTGCGGCAGTTCGAGATCGGCGAGATCGTGCGCGTTGCCGCGCCCGTGTACCTCAAGTTCGGGCTGCGCAACGCGCCCAACATCTATCCCAGCGGCACCCACCTGACGCCGACGGCGATCGCGCTGGGGCGGGAGCGGGTGCGGCGCGCGGAACTGGGCCTCGAACTGTTGGGGCGCTACTACCCGGACGCGGTCGGCTCGAAGCCCGGTGCTCCGGACCTGGCCGTGCCGGTCAGCCCCGGAAGCCCAGCAGACCGGACAGGCGCGTAGCGCCCTCGGTGACCATCTCGGCCCACCGCTGTTCCAGTTCGCCGGTCCAGCGGACGGTGGGCACCGAGATGCTCATGGCCGCGACCATCGTGCGGGTCCGGTCGCGGACCGGGGCCGCGACACAGACCACCGACTCGTTGGACTCGCAGTGCTCGTGGGCGAGGTCCTGGTCGCGGATCTCCTTGACGGCCGCCGCCAGCGCGTCGGTCGACGTGATGCTGTGTTCGGTCATCGCCGGCAGCGCCGTGCCGGGCGGGAAACGGCTCGCGAACTCCGCGTCCGGCAGGCCGGACACCAGCATCTTGCCGACCGCCGTGCAGTGCGCCGGCAGCCTGCGGGCCACTGCGGACACCATCCGCACCGGATGCGTGCTGTCCACCTTCGCGATGTAGACGACGTCGCTGCCCTCCAGCACGGCCACGTGCACCGTCTCACCGCAGCGCGCGGCGACCTCGCGGGCCACGTCGGCGCTCTCGCGCGGCAGGTCGAGCCGTTCGGCGTAGGTGCTGCCCAACTGGAACAGCCGCAGCCCCAACCGGTAGCGGTGCGGCTGGTCGGGCACGGGAGCCAACAGGTCGCGGCCGACCAACGTGGACACCAGGTCGTGCACCGTCGCCCTCGGCAGGCCGAGCGCCGCGATGATCTCCGGCATGGACAGTGTCTCGGCGTCGGTCAGGAACAGGTCGAGGATGTCCGCCGCACGCGCCACAGCCGGCACCACTCGACCCACGCCCGCCTCCGACGACGCCCGTCCCCAGTCCTTCGGACGAACGGTACGCCGGATTCACCACCCCACCGGCAGCGACTCCGGCGACCGGTCCTGGCCGCCGATCCGGTGTAGCCCACGGTCTCGGTCTCGTCACCATGACACCGATGGCGAGGGCGAGCCCGCACCTGAACGTCCGAACCACGGGGGCCGGTGGTCCTGCGTTGTCCTTCGAAATGCGATCACCGGCATTCCGGTAAATCCTGTAATGGCCCACGCGCGTCCATTCGGTTGCCCGAGGCCGGGGATCGGACCGGGGCACAGTGGTGACCCGGCCCGTCGTTAGGGTTGCGATGGGCGCGAATTGTTCAGTGGCTGTCAGTTGCGCCCGCCGAGTGGGTGAACAACGGTCAACCGTGAAGACAACGCCTGAGTATGTCCGTTCGTTGTCCTGTTTCTTCTGGTGTTCCACCGCACGTCATCACGGCTTCGGCCGAACGGTGCCCGTTCGGTTGGGCCGTCCGTCCTGTCCCCGGTATTCATCGACAAACCGAGACGCCGCCCTCATTCTGCGCGAAACAAAGATTTAGCCCGCGGCATGACATTGGGCCTTGATTCGCGTGCAACGATCCGCTGCGCAGAGTGCCGCCGCCCACCAGGTGGTCGGGCCTCGGCAACGGAAAGGATGCGCATGTCCCGTTCCAGAAGACGCTCACGGGCCACGTTCCGACTACTCCTGAGTTTCCTCGTCGCGGCGTTCGCCATGATGCTGGCCGCCTCGGTGGCCGTGGCGAGCCCGGCTCCGTCGGCCGGGTCGACCGCGAAGTCGGGCGCTGCCGCGAGCGGCACCACGCGAAGGCCGCCTCGCCCACCGCCAACGGCGGAGCCCATCCCACGGAGCGGGTCTGCCCGACCGCCTCCAAGGTCGGCTACGCCGAGTGTGACGCCGTCATGCGGACCGACGTCAGTGGTCCGGCCGGTGTCCACCCGAACACCACGCCCGCCGGTTGGGGACCCGCCGACCTGGCCAGTGCCTACAATCTTCCGTCCTCGACCGCGGGTGGCGGCGCCACCGTCGGCATCGTGGACGCGTTCGACTACCCCAACGCCGAAGCGGAACTGGGCGTCTACCGCTCCCAGTACGGACTGCCCGCCTGCACCACGGCCAACGGCTGCTTCTCCCGCGTCGACCAGCGCGGTGGCACGAGCTACCCGGCGCAGGACTCCGGCTGGCAGGTCGAGGAAGCGCTCGACCTGCAGATGGTGTCGGCCGATCTGCCCGAACTGCCACATCACCCTGGTCGAGTCGGATGACAACTCGCTCGCCAACCTGGGCACCGCCGTCAACGAAGCCGTGGCGCTGGGCGCGAAGTACGTGTCCAACAGCTACGGCGGTGGCGAGGACTCGTCCGAACTGGCCGACGACACGACCTACTACAACCACCCCGGCGTCGTGATCACGGCCAGCACCGGCGACTCCGGCTACGGTCCGTGCCTACCCGGCCGCGTCCGCCGACGTGACTGCGGTCGGCGGCACCAGCCTGGTGAAGGACTCCAGCACCCGCGGCTGGTCGGAGAGCGCCTGGGCCGGTGGCGGCAGCGGTTGCTCGGCCTACGAGGCCGAAGCCGTCGTTCCAGACCGACGCCGGCTGCTCGATGCGCACCGAGGCGGACGTGTCCGCCGTCGCCGACCCGAACACCGGTGTCGCCGAGTACGTGCACGGCGGCTGGATCGTCCAGGGCGGCACGAGCGTGTCGTCGCCGATCATGGCCAGTCCGTGTATGCGCTGGCCGGTACCCCGGTCGCCGGCACGTACCCGAACTCCTACCCGTACGCCGACACCGCCGTTCGCTCAACGACGTCACGACCGGCAGCAACGGCTCCTGCTCGCCCGCCTACCTGTGCAACGCGGCCAGTGGCTACGACGGCCCGACCGGCCTCGGCACCCCCCACGGCGTCGACGCGTTCACCACCGGCCCGGCCGGTGTCGTGTCCGGTGCGGTGACCGACGGGAGCGGCGCGGCCGTGTCCGGTGCCGGGTCGTCGGCGGGCACCCGCTCGACCACGACGGACTCCAACGGCGACTACTCGCTGACCCTGCCGGTCGGCACGTACACGCTGACGGCGACCAAGTTCGGCTACTCCACGGCGACCCGGTCCGGTGTCGCCGTCACACAGGGCCAGACGGTGACGGAGAACTTCACCCTCTCCTCCGTGCCGCGCGTGACGGTCGCCGGCCTGGTGCGCGACGGTTCCGGCCACGGCTGGCCCGTCTACTCCCAGGTCCAGGTGGCGGGCCAGCCGTCGACGGCCGTCTACACCGACCCGCTCACCGGCCACTACTCGCTGTCGGTGCCCGAGGGCGCGACCTACACCGTGCAGGTCGAGCCGATCTACAACGGCTACACCCCGGACTCGCAGTCGGTCACGGTGGGCACGTCCAACGTGTCCCACGACGTGTCCATCCTGGTGGACCAGACCACCTGTAGCGCCACCGGGGTACAGCTTCCAGTACACCGGAACGGCGCAGTCGTTCGACGGCACGACGACGCCGACCGGCTGGACCGTGACCGACGCGCAGGGCAACGGCCAGGCGTGGACGTTCAACGACCCGGGCGGCCGCGGCAACCACACCGGCGGTTCCGGCGGCTTCGCCATCATCGACAGTGACCACGACGGTTCGGGCAACTCGCAGGACTCGTCGCTGGTCAGCCCGGTCACGGACCTCTCGTCCGTCACCGCCCCGGTGATCCAGTTCGCGAACGACTACTACGGGTTCATCAACCAGGCCGGCAGCGTGGACTACACCACCGACGGCGGCACGACGTGGACGAACGTGTGGCAGCACACCACCGACAGCGTCCGCGGCCCGTCCACCCAGTCGGTGGCGGTGCCGGCACTGGCCGGGAAGTCGGCCGTGCAGATGCGGTTCCACTTCACCGGTAGCTGGGGCTTCTGGTGGGCCGTCGACGACGTGTTCGTCGGCAACCGCGTGTGCGCGCCCAACCCGGGTGGGCTGGTCGTCGGGCACGTGTACGACAAGAACACCAGCGCGGGCGTGAACGGAGCGGTCGTCGCCGATGCCGACCACACCGCTGACACCACGACCACCTACAGCTCGGCGGATCCCGCGCAGGGCAACGGTTTCTTCTGGATGTTCTCGTCGCTGACCGGTAGCCACACCTTCACCGCGTCGGCAGGGAACTACTCGTCGGTCAGCCAGAGCGTCACCGTCGAGCCCGACTGGGCGACGGCCGCGACGTTCACGCTGCCGGCCGGCCAGCTCTCGGTGAACACCACGTCCATCTCGAAGACGGTGGCGTGGCAGGGATCGGCGACCAAGACGGTGAAGGTCACCAACACCGGCACGGCAGCGGTCGACGTGAAGCTGAACACCGAACCGGGCGGCTTCACGCCGGCCGGCAAGGGCGCGGCGCTCCAGCAGGTCAAGGGCACCTACACACCTGGTCCGCTGGTCGGCCCACGCGCGGCCAAGAGCGCGGCGCTGCGGCCGTCCGCGGCGACCCCGTCGGCCGCTCCGTGGCAGACCGTCGCCGACTACCCGACGCCGATCATGGACAACGGTGTCGCGGCGGTCGCCGGAAAGGTCTACTCCATCACCGGTTTCGACGGATCGGAGCTGTCGGCGCACAACAACGTCTACGACCCGGCATCCCAGGCGTGGACGGCGATCGCGGACATCAGCGACGCCACGTGAGGCACCCGAGGTCGCGGCCGTCGGCACCAAGATCTACGTGGTCGGCGGCTGGGGCGGCGATGGCAACCCCGTCTGCCTCCCTGGAGATCTACGACACCGCCAGCAACACGTGGTCGACCGGCGCGTCGATCCCCACGCCGTACGCCGGTGCCGGCGTCGCCGTGGTGAGCGGCAAGATCTACATCGTCGGTGGCTGCGCGGCCGCGAGCTGTGACGCGACGAACGTCCAGGTCTACGACCCGGCCGCGAACGCGTGGACAGCGGGCCCGGCCGCGCCGGCACGCGGTGGCGTGGGAGAGCTGCGGTGACATCAGCGGCACGCTGTACTGCGCCGGTGGCGACACCGACGCGGCGCCGATCAGCGCGGCTACGGCCTCAACGTCGGTTCGGGCACGTGGTCGCCGATCGCCGCCCTGCCGGAGACGTTGTGGGGCAGTGGTTACACCGTCGCCAACGGTCACCTGCTGGTGTCCGGCGGTGTCGGCAACGGTGCGCTGACCAACGCGGGCTTCTCCTACGACCCGGGTGCCAACGCGTGGACGGCGCTGCCCAACTCCAACAACACCCTCTACCGCGGCGGCAGCGCCTGCGGCCGTCTACAAGATCGGAGGTTCCTCCGGCAACTTCTCGGCGACCAAGAACGACGAGCTGCTGCCCGGCTACGACCAGTGCGGTGAGACGGTGACCATCCCGTGGTTGTCGGTCTCGCCCGCGGACAGCACGCTCGCGCCGGGCAAGTCGGCGACGTTCACGGTCACGCTGGACGCGAACGTCCCGTCGATCACCCAGCCTGGCACGTTCACGGCCAGCCTGCAGCTGTCGGCGAACGTGCCGCATGCCGGTGGCCGTCGATCCCGGTGTCGCTCACGGTGAACCCGCCATCGACGTGGGGCAAGGTCACCGGCACGGTCACGGGCGTCGGCTGCACGTCGGGCTCGGCACCACTGGCCGGAGCCACGGTCCAGATCAACACGTGGGCAGCCAGCTACACGCTGAAGACCGACGCGAACGGCCAGTACGGGCTGTGGCTGGACTACCGCAACAACCCGCTGACGCTGATCGTCGCGAAGGACGGTTGGCAACCGCGGACGGGGACGGTCAACGTCGTGAAGAAACAGACGGTGACCTCGAACTGGGCACTGAAACCTGATTCCTGCTGAGCGGAAGAACCAGGGCGGGGCGGGTCATGGACCCGCCCCGCTCGTCGTCCGCGTCCGGCCGCACCGCTTCCTATTGCGCCCGAGCGTCTTAGCAACTAAGCTATCGTGCAAGCTAAGACTCTTGGGGGGTCGAGATGGATGTGAAGCAGGCTCGTTTCAGGGTGCCCGAGATGGAGGGCGCCGTCGCTCGCTGGTACGCGCGCAATCGGCGGTCCGGCAACCAGATGGCGCAGTACCGCGCCTCCGCCGATGCGCTGAGCGCCGGTCTGCCGGACGGTGCCGACATCCTGGAGATCGCGCCGGGACCCGGCTACCACGCCGTCGAACTGGCCCGGTCGGGGCGGTTCCACGTCTCCGGCGTCGACGTCAGCCGCACCATGGTCGAGATCGCGCGGGAGAACGCCGAGTCGGCCGGTGTCGACGCGCGGTTCCGGCTCGGGGACGTCGCCGACATCCCGTTCGACGCGAACTCCTTCGACCTGGTCGTCTGCCAGGCGGCGTTCAAGAACTTCGTGCGGCCCGAGGCAGGCATCACCGAGATGCACCGCGTGCTCCGCGAGTGGCGGCACCGCCGTCATCCAGGACCTGCGCAAGGACGTCACGTCCGCCGACATCGACGCCGAGGTCGCCGGCATGGGCATGAACGGGGTCAACGCCGCGATGACCAAGCTCGCGCTGGCCGGGCTGCGCCGCCGCGCCTACACGGTGGCCGACTTCGAGCGGTTGGTCGCCGGGACTCCCTTCCGGACCGCCGAGATCACCACCGACGGGATCGGCCTTGACGTGCGGTTGACGAAGCTGTCAGAGGGCGAGGCCCGCTGACAGGTCGCCCATCGCCTTGTCGATGCCGGCGACGACGTCGGCGTCGGGGTCGGCGGCAGCGGCGAACATCACCGCGACGGCGGCCCCGACGACAGCGCCGGCCAGTGTCCGCAACACCGCGTCGTCCGGCCGGCCTTCCGGTACGCAGGGCCAGTTCCGACGCCAGCAGGTCGATCCCGCCCGCCAACTGGTCGAACATGCCGGCCCGCAGGTCGGGCACCGACACGATGAGCGCGAGCAGTTCGCGTTGCCGGGCCCTGTCCTGCTCGGACAGTTCGTCCAACACGGACGTCGTCGCGCCGCGGATCGCGTCGCAGCGCGGACAGTTCGGGGGGCTGGTCCCGGAACCGCCGCACGAACAGCGGGTCCAGGTCGTCGGACAGCACCACGTCCGCCTTCGTCGGGAAGTACCGGTAGAACGTGCTCTCCGAGATCACCGCGGCCGCTGCGATCTGCTGCACCGTGGTGTCCTCGTAACCCTGCTCGCGGAACAGGCGCAGGGCGTTGGCCTGGATGTCCTTGCGCACCTTGGCTCGTTTCCGTTCCCGCAGTGCGTCAGCCGGCGGTTGCGCGGGCAATGTCGGGCTCCTTCCGCGGCGGCGATCCGCCGTCCGACCTGTGAGGTAGGAACACCAACGCTAGCGCGACACCCACCAGCCCGACGCCCGGAGGACACGAGCAACGCCCGGTCGAGGCCGTGTGCGAACGCCGAGAGCACACCGGCCAGCAGTGTGGGGGAGTGCAGCCGCCGCGCGACGGCGACCCCGGCGAACACGCTGCCCTTCGACCGCGTCCGGGGCGCCCGCCAACCGGCCCTGGTACGCCGACAGCAGCACGCTGCCCATCACGGCCGCGCCGAACGGCCCGCCCATCTTGTTCACGGCCTGCAATACCGCCGACCCGATGCCGCCGCGCGCCGGCGACAGCACCGACATGCGGCCGACGTCGCCGTCGCCGCCGACAGTCCCATGCCGAGCCCGACCAGCGCCATCCAGCAGGCCACGAACCCGGTCCCGGACGACGGTGAGTCCCGGCGCCCACGACCAGACCCGCGGTCAGCACGGCGAAACCGGTCGCGACCGTCAGCTTCGCCCCGAACACCTTCGCGGCCGTCGTCGCCACGAGCGAACCCACCAGCAGCCCGCCGATCAACGGCAGCAGCCGCAGCCCCGACCCCATCGCGTCGGTACCCCACACACCCTGGAAGTACTGCGGCATCAGGAAAAGCGCACCCAGCATGGCCAGGACCGCCAACGCGACGAGCACCACGCCCCACGTGAACGAGCGGGACGCGAACAATCGCGGGGTCGACCAGCGGCTGCGTCGGCCCGCCGCTCGAACCGGGCGAACACCACCAGCAGCACCAGTCCGGCCGCGATGGGCACCACCGTGACCGGCGCCGCCCCAGCCGTGCGACCCGGCGCCGATCAGCCCGTAGGTGACGGCGACCAGGCCGGCCGTGGAGATCGCGATGCCCGGCCAGTCGATCCGCGGCCTGTGCGCCGTCCGGAACTGCGGCACCAGCAGGCGGCGCCACCAGTCCCGAGCACCGCGACCGGCAGGTTGACCAGGAACACCCAGCCCCACCAGTAGTGCGACAGCAGCCAGCCGCCCAGGATCGGCCCGATCGGCGTGGCCAGGAAGTTCGCCGCCGACCACACGCCGATCGCCTTGGGCCGCTCGGCCTCCTCGAACAGCACCGAGATCGACGCCAGCGCCATCACGATCACGCCGGCCCCCGCCGCCCCGAGCGCGGCCCGCGCGGCGATGAACACGGCGGCGGACGGCGCGAACGCACACGCCGCCGAGCAGACGGCGAACAGGCCGAGCGAGCCGACCGAGCACGGTCCGCCTGCCGTACCGGTCGCCCAGCAGCGCGGCCGGCAGCATCGCCGCGGCCAGCACGAGCAGATAGCCGGAGGTGAACCACTGCAGGTCCGACTCGTCGGCGTGCAGGGCGCCCGCCAGTGTCGGCAGCGCGACGTCAGCACGGTGCCGTCCAGGCCGACGGCGAGCACGGCCAGGTTGAGCGCCCCGAGCGCCCACCAGCGTGACTTGAAAGAGACTGTCATGATGACAGTGTCTATCGATCCGAGAGTTACTGTCAATCGGTGCCGAGTTCGTCCAGCAGCAGCGCGGCCACCTGCACGTCAGGGCTCAGCGACCGGTCGCTCATGTCGTCGTCCAGCGCGTCGGCCGCGATCCGGTACGCGGCTTGCGATCGGCGCGTCCGGGTCGGGCTCGATGGACCGCATGCGCAGCGCCCGCACGGCCGCGACCAGTTCGCACGCCAGCGTCAGCCGGAACGCACCGCCGGCGCGCAGCGTCTGCGTCGCCGACTGGTACGCGAAGCTGGAGTGGTCCTCGACGCCGCGCGACACCACGGCGTGGCCCAGTCCGGCCGGTTGCGCCATCGCGCGCACCTCTGCCAGCGACGAATGGGCGCTGTACTCCAGGATCATGATCCCGGAACTGCCGGTCGCGCCCTCGGCCAGGAACGGCCGCTGGCTGGTGAACGCGGGCTCGGTCAGCGTGCTGATCCTGGCCGTGCAGAGCTGGCCGGTGTGCATCAGCGCCAGCCGCAGCGTGTCCAGCGCCATCGCCAGGTGCGCGCAGTGGAAGCCGCCGTGGTGGTAGGCGTCGTCGTCCTCGGCCGAGATCAGCGGGTTCTCGGCGGCGGCGTTGAGTCTCCACGGTCAGCGCCTGCTCCAGTCCGGTCCACCGCGTCCACCGCCAACCCGTGCACCTGCGGGAAACACCGGTACCCGAACGGATCCTGGATACGGGCCGGATGCCGTGGCGGCGTGCCGAGCAGGTCGCGCATCCGCGCGGCCACCTGCGTCGGCCCCGGATGCGGTTTCGCCCGGTGCACGCGTTCCGCGTACGGCTCCAGCGACGCGTCGACGGCCATGAACGACAGCGCCGTCACCACGTGCGCGGCGTTCACCAGCGTGCGCGCGGAATGCCAGCCCAGCGACGCCAGCCCGATGGTGAGGGCGTTGCTGCTGATCAGCGCGAGCGCGTCACCGGCTGCCATCCCGATCGGCACCGGCCCTGTCCCCGAACCCAGCCACGGCCGCTCACCGAGCATGCACAGCCCGGTCTCGGCCAGCGCGGTCAGATCACCGGTCCCGATCGCGCCGAACTCGTGCACGGCGGGGTGCACGCCGGCGTTCAGCGCGGCGGCCAGCACGTCGGCCAGCAGCGGCTGCACGCCCGCGCCACCGGCCAGCAACTGGTTGGCCCGCACCGCGAGCATCGCCCGCACCTGCTCCTCGGGCAGTAACTCGCCGATCCCGCCGGCATGGCTGCGCAGCAGCCGCAGCCCGTGGCCCGCCCTGTCCTGGATGGACACGGTCTCGGTCCGGTTGGCGCCGACGCCGGTGTTGCGTCCGTAGACCAGTTGCCGGCCCACGATCTCCTCGGCCGCACGGGCCGAGGCGGCCATCCGCTTGCGGCCGGTCTCGTCCAGCACGACCGGAACCCGGTCCCTGGCCACCCGGATCAGCCGGTGCGCGTCCAGCGTGCGGCCGTCCAGCACGACGGCGGGAAGTCTGTCGGAGCACATGCGTCGTACGGTGCCATACGAGGCGGGCTCGGCGCGCGGGCTCAGTCCCTGGTCAGGCGGGCGATGGCGCCTGTCTCCAACGCGACCCACACGCAGCCGTCGTCGGCGACGGCGATGCCGTGCGGCTCGGCCCCCTCGGTGGGCAGCCGGTAGGACTCGACCTGGCCCGTCTCGCTCACGAACCCGACCCGGTTGCCCGCCCACTCGGTGTACCAGCAGCCGCCGTTGCGGTCGGCGGCGATGGCGTGCGGCCGCACCGTCCGGTCCGGCAACGGGAACTCGGTGATCACACCGTCCATTGTGGCCCGTCCGACCTGACCGCCGCGATCTCCACGAACCACACCAGCCCGTCCGTCGCCGTGCCGTGATCCCGACCGGCGCCGCCCTTCGGCGTGGGCAGGGGATACGTCGTCACGATGCCGTCGACGGTGCAGCGCCCGATCGCGTCGGCGCCGTTGCACGTGAACCACAGCGCGTTGTCCGCAGCCGAGCGTGATCATCGCGGGGAACACCCCGGAACCGGGCAGCAGGAACTCGGTGATCTGCCGTCCATCCGATCCGGCCGATCCGGTCGGCGTTCGTCTCGGTGAACCACAGCGCGTCGTCCGGCCCCGCCGTGATGCCGAACGGCCCGCACTCGCGCGTGGGCACGTTCGAACGACGTGCATCGCCGGTCACGCTGATCCGGCCGACCCGGTGGCCACGGGTCTCGGTGAACCACAACGCGCCATCGGGTCCGCCGGTGATCACGGACGGCCCGCCGGCCTCGTCCGGCAACGGGTAGGAGACCAGTTCCCCGTCGGGGGTCAGGCGCCCGATCCGGCCGCCGTGCACCTGCGTGAACCAGACCGCGCCGTCCGGACCGTGGTGATGCCGTACGGTCCGGCGCCGGCACCGGGAACCGGGTACTCCACGATCATCGTGCGCAGAGTACCCGGTGCCACGTCACCGCCCGGCCAGCACTCCGACCGCCTCGACGGGCGCGTCCCAGTCGATCGCGTAGTCGTACTGCCAGGCCATCTTCTCCGGCTTGGCCATCAGTTTCATCGCACCGGGAACACCAGGTCACGCACCACCCGCGCCGATCGGTCCGGCCGCCTTCTCGGCTCGACTTCCGTGCCCCGACGGCGATGATCCGCTCGACCCGCTCCCGCCGCAGCCCCTCGTAGGCCGCGAACGCCGACGGCGCGGTCGGCAGATCACGCAGGCACCGGGCCAACTGGACCGCGCTCTCGATCGCGATCGAAGCCCCCTGCCCGGAACTGGACGACGCGGCGTGCGCCGATGTCGCCGACCAGCACGATCCGTCCCTTGCTCCAGGTCGGCACGGGCGGCAGGTCGTCGATCCCACCGACGATCACCATGGCCGGCCGGATCGACCTGGCCGCAAGACCTCCGGCGCGCCGGCGTCCGGTCGTCGGCGACGGCGGCCCGCAGCACCCGCAGCCACTCGTCCGCCCCGATCTCCCGTGTCTCGTGCGAGTGTCAACGGCTGCGCGTGCGGCAGGTTGACGAACCAGCCTGTCTCGCTCGTCGTCGGCCACCCAGTAGGCGAAGAACGCCCGCTTGCCGTACGACCATGTGCATCGACCCGTTGGTCGAGGGCAACCCGGTCCTCCCGGCGCGGCCACCGAACCCGAGCAGCCCGGTGTAGCGGGGCGACGGCGCGGCCGGATCGATCATCTTCCGAACGGCGGACCGGATACCGTCCGCGCCGATCAGGATGTCACCGCGAGCCGACGTCCCGTCCGCGAAGTGCGCGGTCACCCCGGTGCCGTCGTCGACGGCCCGCACCAACCGCTTGCCGCGCTCGATCCGGATCCCGCGCGCCACGATCATGTCGTACATCCCGCGGTTCAGATCGCCCCGCCACACGGCGTGGAACGCGGGCGGCCCGTCCACGACTGCCGAACTCGGCCAGCCGTTTCCCGGTCCAACTCTCCATCACCATCGACTGCACGGGCTCGCCGATGCGCAGCACGATGTCCTGCGCGTCCAGCACCCCCAGCGCGCGCACGCCGTTCGGCGCGAGCCCGAGCATCCCGCCGACGCCGTCCGCCGTGCCCGAGTAGGCCTCGTAGACGGTCGCGTCGATACCAGCCTTCTGCAGCGCCATCGCCGCCACCGGACCGGCGATGCCGCCGCCGATGACCAGCGCTGTACGCACGTCACTCATGTCCTTGCTCTCCCTGTGTCGGTGTGCACGACCGACCGGGGAAGGGAGCCCGGCTATCCTTGCGGTGCCACCTCGTGGCCGGGTTCGCCTTCCGCGGAACGGTTCGAGGTCGAGGACCCCGGTGTGGTGTTGCAGCACCCACCGGGGTCCGTGCTACTTGTCGGTTCCCTTCTCCGCGATTTCCTTCAGTTGCTCGGCGGCAGTTCGCCGGTGTCGTGGTACGCCTGCCACATCGTCAGCCCGGGGAACGAGCCGGACTCCAGTTCACCCAGCACCCCACGCACCCAGGCGGCCTCGGCCTCGGATCGCCAGCGCGTACTCCTCCTCGATCAGGAACAACCGGGGCACGTCGGTGCCGGTCCGGCCGAGAAGCGCGCGGTCCCCGCTCGGTCCGCTTCCGCAATGCGGCTCAAGTCGTCGGCGCAGCAGGGCTGATGGCCTCGGCTGGGCGACAGCACGGCCATCACGGACAGGGCGGCCTGGAACTTCGTCTGCTCGGGCTCGGGAGTCGAGATCAACTCCCGCACCCAGTCGCCCAACTCGGTGCGCCCGGCATCGGTGATGGCGTAAACCGTACGTTCCGGACCGCCCGCCCTGTCGCACGTTCTCGGTGGCCGTCGACAGCCCGTGCTTCTCCAGATTGGCGACGACGGTGTAGAGCGACCCCCACTTGATCTTCATGTCGCGATCCTTGCCGCGTTCCCGCAGCACGGACGCCATCTCGTAGGGATGCATGGGCTGCTGGACGACCGTGGCCAACACGGCGAGAGCCAGCAAGTTGTTGACCTTCCGCCGCGTAGCCATCGCCCTACCCTCGTAGCCGTATATTCGTTGACGAGTATACGACTACGAGTATGCCGCCTGTCAAGGAGGCGTTCGGGAACGCGTCGGGCGAGGCCCTACGGTGTTCGGGTCAGCTAGTCGGCCGGCGTGATCTCGCCCATCTCCGACCAGCCCTCCCCGTCGGTCCGCACGTTGATGATGTCCGGCTTCCTGGCGACCACCTTCGGCATCCACGCCATCGCCGCCTTGAAGTGCTCCGAGTTCACGTGCGCCGCTCCCGCGTCCCCGTCCCGGAATCCTTCCACCAGAACGTACTGATGCGGTGTCTCCATCGACTTCGACCACTCGAAGAACACGTTGCCCGGTTCGCTCCTGGTCGCCTTCGTGAAATCGGCCACCAGATCCGGCCATTCCTCGCTGCGCTCCGGCCGCACGGTGAACTTGACGACGATGAAGATCACGACGACTCCCGTCCACAGTAGATCGAAATCAGCTCAGCAACGCGACGATGCCGGCCATGGTGAGCAGCAGGCTGGCCCGCAGCATGGGCGATACGCGATTGTTCCACCACCGCACCCTCGCTGCCAGGTGCGCGGGGATCATCCGCGCGTCCACGCACCGCACCGCCGCCCGGTACCCGAGCATCGACAAGGTGCCCGCCGCGCCGATGACCACCGTCACCGCGGCGACCGTATGACTCATGACGACACCGCCGGATAGAGGTTCAGCACGATGACCACCGCGGCGCACCCCCACGCCGCGACGACCTTCGCGGGCAAGTGCACGCCGGCCAGATGCGTGCACCAGCGCCGCGATCCGACCGGCCGGGTGCACTCGCTCACGGCGAGCGACACGTGGGCCGACGACGCGCCGCGAACTGCTGGACGACCCGCCGGACGCGCTGATCATCCGGCACGTCGACCGCCTGTCCCCGGAACACCGCACCGAACTGGTGGCGGCGCTGCGCAAGGTGCACGGCAAGCGACCGTGGGTCGCCGTCACGACGACGTCGGAGGCGGAGAGCGATCTGGCCGAACTGCTGGCGTTCTTCCCGCGCACGGTCCAGGTTCCCCCGCTGCGCCGGCACGTCGACGATCTCAACGAGTTGGTTCCGTTGCTACTCAACAAGCTCCGCCACGGCGCGTGGCTGACGTGCTCACCGCCCGCGATGCACCTGCTGATGCGTGCCAGTTGGCCCGGCAACGTGACACAGCTCCATCAGGTGCTGCGCCAGGTCTCCCAGCAGCGCCGCACCGGCGCCATCCAGGCCAGTGACCTGCCCGCCGAGTTCCGGGCGGTGGCCCGCCGCCCGCTCAACCGCCTTGAGTGGATGGAACGCGACGCGATCGTGCACAGCCTGGAGGACGCCAGCGGCAACAAGGTCAGAGCGGCACAGTTCCTGGGCATGTCGAGAGCGACCCTGTACCGCAAGATCCACGAATACGGCATCGTGACACCGGACCGCTGATGCCGCCGGTGACCGGTGGGGTGGAGACACGAGTGCCCGCACCGGGAGCGGTGCGGGCACTCGGTTTTCCCGAGACGGTCAGCCGGTGATGCGCTTGGCACCGAAGTAGTCGCTGCCGCCGCCGGCGACCGGGACGACCTCGACCGGAATGCCCGTGGTGGGCGCCTGCACGATGTCACCGTTGCCGACGTACATCGCGACGTGGTGGATGTTGGACGACGTACCGTAGAAGATCAGGTCACCGGCCTGCCACTGGCCGTAGGCCACCGACGTGCCGACGCCGTACTGTTCGGCCGCCGTGCGGGGCAGCGTGATGCCGCCCTGCGCGTAGGCCCACTTCGTCAGGCCGGAGCAGTCGAACTGGCTCGGGCCGTTGCCGCCCCAGACGTACTCGTCGCCACGCCTGCTCAATGCCGCCTGTAGCACCGTGTTCAGCACACCGGGCGGGCCGACGAACGTGCCGCGTTGCTCGCACCGCTGCTCAACGACGCCTGCTGTGTCGTGGTCAGCTTGGCCATCGCGGCCTTGACCGTGGTGATCTGCGTGTTGAGCTGCGTCTGCTGGCTGGTGATGTCGGAGACCAGCTTGGCCGCGGCGTCGTGTCCGTCTGGCTCTGCGCTGGGCCGCCGCAGCCGTCTGCTCCGCGGCGTCGCCTGGGTGACCGCCTTGGACAGGTTGCCCAGCGCCGCGTCGTTGGACGACGCCATCTCGTTGAGCAGCGTCGCCCGGTTCAGGAAGTCCGTGCGCCGACGTGCCGGTGAGCAGAGCGGATAGTTGGCTCAGCCGCGCCCCGCCGAACGACGCCGCCGCGAACTGGTCGACCTGGCCCTGGAACTTGCTCTCCGTGGCCAGCGCCTGCGTCTCGGCCTGTCTGGCCGCGGCGAGCTGGGTGTTCGCCGTCGTCAGTTGCGCCTGCTTGGCCTTCAGGTCGCTCTGCGCGTTGAGCAGCTTCTCGTTGAGCACCTCGGCCTGCGTGGCCAACTGCTTGTACTGCGTGACCGGGTCGGAGCTGCTGGCCGGGCGGCGATCCGGGGGCCGCTGACGCCGACAGGGGAACCACCGCTCCTGCTATCGCGGATGCCGTCGCGGCGATCAACTCCGCCTTCGGTAACCGTGTCCATCGTCGCGACGCCACGTCGCACGTTCCTCCTCCGTCATGGGCATCCCCGGGAGCGAACGGACGCTACGGCACTCGAATGGCGGATGTCTACCACTAGCATTTATCTCGCCGAGTGAGTATCGTTGCCCGCTCGTGATGTAACATCACCCGTTAGGCCTAATTTGGCGGAGTGGTACGCGGCAGTCCCATGACCGGCGAGCACGAAACGACCATCCCGGCAGCACCCACCCACAGTGCCGCGCGCCCGCTCACACCGGCCCAGATCGCGCCGCCCAGCAGCGCGCCGACCGCCATCGAGCCCCACAGCAGGCAGCGCATCGTCCCGCTCGGCGCACCGGATCAGGAATCGGCCAGCACGCGCGCGACTCGGTCGTGACACCGGCCGCCCTGGGGTGACTGCTGGTGAGCAGCAGGCCCAGCGTGGTCTGCTCGCCGCCGTACATGTGCGGCGGTCGCGTGGGCGTCCGCGCCGCGCGACAGCAGCAGCGACGCCACGTCGGCCGCCCGCGCGGGCACCCGCTGGCGGTAGGTCTCCACGCCGTTGGCGGCCACGTAGTGCAACAGCGTCGCCCGGTGACCCCAGCGGGAGCGCCGGGTGACCAGGTCCGGCTCGGTGTCGAGCAGTCGGGCAGCGCGTCGAGATCACCGTCCACGACCGCCTCGACAGCCGCCTCGAACGACTCCGCCGGCTCCTGGGTCGGCACGGGCGTCCCGGGCCGCCGGTAGCCGTGCTGCCTGGCCAGTGCCAGCCGGAAGTCCTCGGCGCGCAGGTCGGCGGCCCAGACCTCGTCGGCGACCGACCGACAGGTGCGGGTGCCAGTTGGTCAGTTCGACGGCCGCGCCGGGCATGGTCGCTGCCGGTGCCCGTCGGCCAGCCGGTCGGCCTGCAGCCCGAGCTGTTCGGCCGGAGAGCCGCGTCCACGACGGCTCGGCCGACCAGTTCGCCGTACAGCGCGCGGACCGCGCGACACGGCGGGCGAGACGTACACCTCCGCCGTGTCGTCCGGGTCTACCGGAGAACACCGGCGACACGCAAGAACAGGGCCTGTCCGTGGCGGATCAGGCCCTGTCGCGCCGGCTCAGTCCACCGGCAGTGCCGTTCCAGCCCGGCTCGACCACCGGCGCGGTCGGCGCCGAACCCCGCAGCGGCACCGCCTTGATGAACCACGCCACCACGAACGCCGAGCAGCCGCCATGGCCGCGCCGCCGATCAGCATGCCGTGCAGGCCACTGACCACACCGGACTGGAACGCGTCCCGGATCGGCGCCGGCAGGCGCAGCACGACCGACGGCGGGATGGCGCCGCCACCGCTGATCAGCCTGCTGCCCGGCCGCGCCGAGCCTGCTGGTCAGCGTGTTGGTCAGCTGCGTGGTGTAGATCGAGCCGAGCAGCGCGATGCCCAGCGAGCCGCCGACGGTGCGGAACAGCGTGACCGAACCGGTCGCCGCGCCCATGTCGCGCAGTTCGGCGCTGTTCTGCGTGATCAGCGTGGTGGTCTGCATCAGGAAGCCCATGCCGAGGCCGATCACGGCGGTCAGCGCGGACGCCTCGAACGTGCTCGTGTGCACGTTCAGCAGCAGCAGCAGCAGCATGCCGACGGTCAGCACGGCGCCACCGATGATCGGGAACTCCCGGTAGCGGCCGGTCCGGGTGGTGATCTGGCCGGTGGCCAGCATCACGGCCAGCATGCCGAACATCATCGGCAACAGCAGCAGGCCGCTCGCGGTCGCCGACGCGCCGCGCACGTTCTGCATGTACTGCGGCAGGAAGTTCACCGCACCGAACATCGCGGCGCCGACCAGGAAGCTGAGGATCTGGGCGACGCGTGAAGTTGCGGTTGCGGAACAGCCGCAGCGGCAGGATCGGTTCGGCCACCCTGCCCTCCGCGTAGACGAACCCGAGCAGGAACACGACGGCGACCACGAACAGCGAGATGATCTGCCACGACCCCCACGCGTACTGGCTGCCGCCCCAACTGGCCGCCAGGGTCAGCGACACGACGCCGACGGCCAGCAGGACAGCGCCGACGTAGTCGATCCTCGCCTTGATGCGCGTCTGCGCGGCAGCTTCATGAACAGCCCGGTGACGACCAGCGCGGCGATGCCCAGCGGCAGGTTGATGTAGAAGCACCCAGCGCCAGCTCAGGTGGTCGGTGAGCAGGCCGCCCAGCAGCGGGCCGCCGACGAACGCGATCGGCATCATCCCGCCGATCAGCGCCTGGTAGCGGCCCCGTTCCCGGGGCGGCACGAGGTCGCCGATGATCGCCATCGCGCCGACCATCAGGCCACCGGCGCCGAGACCCTGCATGGCGCGGAACGCGATCAGCTGGTCCATGTTCTGCGACAGCCCGGCCAGCGCGGAGCCGATCAGGAAGATCACGATCGACGACCATGAACATCGGCCGCGCCGGCCGTACAGGTCGCCGAGCTTGCCCCAGATCGGCGTGGACGCGGCGGCGGCCAGCGCGTAGCCGGTGACCACCCAGGACAGGTGGGCCAGGCCGCCGAGATCGCCGACGATGGTCGGCAGTGCGGTGCTGACGATGAGGTTGTCCAGCATCGCCAGCAGCATGCCGAGCATCAGCCCGGCCATGGCGACGTAGATGGCCCGCTGCCCGGGTTGGTGCCTGCATCCGGCGCTCTGCCGGACGCGTGGGTCGTCGTCTCGTCATCACTAAGCTCCCCTGAGCTGGTCCCTGGTGCCGTGGACTTACTTGCCGTACGGTAAGCTAGCCACTAGCCGGTCGTCAAGTAAGTTAGGAAGGCCTCGGAAGAGGTGGAGAGCATGTCCGGGGCGCAACGCAGGGGCGACACCCGCGAGCAGGATCCAGAGCGTCGCGCTGGAGCTGTTCGCCGAGCAGGGCTACGAGAAGACCTCGCTGCGAGAGATCGCCGAGCGTCTCGACGTGACGAAGGCCGCGCTCTACTACCACTTCAAGTCCAAGGAAGAGATCGTCACCAGCCTGTTCGACGACTTCCAGGCACAGGTCGACGAGATCATCGACTGGGCGCAGGCCCAGGAGATCGACGACGAGGTCCGCAAGGAGGTGCTGCGCCGCTACGCGACGCTGCTGGCCGGCCGCGGCGAGACGATGATGAACTTCGTCCAGGGCAACCAGTCGACCATGCGCGAACTGCGCGACTCCAAGCACATGCTGCAGCGGCTCCGCGCCATGACCAGCGCGCTGGCCGGCGACGACGCCTCACTGGTCGGCGAACTCAAGGCCCTGGTCGCCGTGTTCAGCCTGCACGTCGGGCTGGGCGCACCGTTCGAGGTGCGCGGTACGCCGCAGGAACGCAGGGCGGCGGTGCTGGAGATCGCGTTCGAACTGGTGACAGGTCAGTCGGCGAACCGTTCGTCGACCTCCTCCGGCGTGAGCCCGAAGTCGGCCAGCTCGTAACGGTGCGACGGGCGCTGTCGCCCGGTGGCGCTGTCCGCGTGCAGTGCGGCCATCGCGGTGTGCGCCTCCTCGGACAGGGCGATGTCGAAGTGCCCGTAGATGGCTTCGACGGTGCCGAGCGGGTCGTCGACGAGTTCGGCGTAGGCGACGTCGTAGAACCGGGCCGGGTCGTGCCCGGCCCGGGCCGCCGTGAACAACTCCAGGCCGCGCGCCCACAACTCCAACTGGTCCCGGCCGATCACGTCACCGCGGAACGTGTCCGACCAACCTTCGGACGCCTGCTGGTTCAGGCTGCAGACGGACGCGATCGCGGTGCGCGGTGACCGGTGGGTCTGGATCACCAGCGCGTCCGGGTACACCTCGAACAGCGCGTCCAGCGCGAACAGGTGGCTCGGATTCTTGAGCACCCACCGGCGATCCGCGTCCGGCAGCCCGATCAGCCGCAGGTTGCGCCGGTGCCGCCGGTAGGCGCCCGCCCAGTCCTGGCCGGCCAGCCACGCCGAGTAGGTCGGCAGATGCGCGAGGCACTCGAACGAGATCGACCGCATCGACTGCCGCAGCACCTGCCAGCACTCCTCGACCTGGTCGGCCGAGATGTAGTGCACGCCCATGAACTCCGGGTGCGCCAGGTGATGCCGCTGGTAGGCCTGCTTCGAGTTGTTGGTAGATCGGGTTGTCCGGCCACGTCTCGCGCGGCGGCCTCGGTTGCGGTACCTCGGTCAGCCACATGTCCAGGCCCTGGTGCGCGGGGTCGGCCGTGAGCAACCGGTGCAGCGCCGTGGTTCCGGTGCGCGGCAGGCCGGTGACGAAGATCGGCCGGGTGATCGGCACGTCCGCGAACTCCGGATGCCGCTGGCAGCCCGCCTCACCGAACAGCCGGGCCACCAGCGCGCCACGCAGGAACGCGCGGTGCACCCTGCGCCCCAACTGGGTCAGGTCGGCGTCGCGCTCGTAGGACTCCAGCAGCACGGCGAGGCCGTCGGTGTAGTCGTCGGTGCCGAAGTCGTCGAGACCGGTGATCCTGGTCGCCGACGCGTGCAGGTCGTCGACGGTGCCGACGCGGTCGAGAATCCTGGCCATCGCCGCTCCCGGAATCAGTGGTGGAACTCGCCGCAGTTGACGTCCAGGCACTGCCCGGTGATCGCGCGCGCCAGGTCGGACGCGAGGAACACCACGGCGTCCGCGATCTCGTCCGGCTCGGGCAGCCTGCGCAGGTCCGTGGTCGCCGCCGTCTCGTCGTACACGTCCTGCCGGGTGAGACCGCGCTGTTGGGCCAGATAGCCGAAGTACCACTTCATCGTGTCGGCCCAGATCCAGCCCGGCGCCACCGAGTTCACCCGGATGCCCTGTGGCCCCAGCTCGGTGGCCAGCGACTCGGACATCCCCAGCAGGGCGGACTTCGCCATCTTGTACGGCCCGTAGGGCTGGCGCGAGTGCCGCAGCACGGCCGAGTTGATCATCACGATCGAACCGCGCGACTCACGCAGCGACGGCGCGAACAACCGCGTCAACCGCAACGCCGACAGCACGATCGTCTCCAGCGACACCCGGATGCCGTCCGGGTCGGCGGCCAGCAGATCGACCATCGGCGGCATCGCGAACGCGTTGTTCACCAACGTGTCCACCCGGCCGAACTCCTCGATCGCCGCCGTCACCAGGTTTTCCGCCGCGGCCTCGTCGTCGATGTCGGTCGGCACCGTGACCACCCGGCAGCCCAGTTCGGTGACTTCCTTGGCCACCTCGGTCAGCCGCGACTCCGTGCGCGCGGCCAGCACCAGGTCCGCACCGGCCTTCGCGCACTGCGCACGCGATCGCGCGACCCAACCCGGGACCGACGCCGGACACCACGACCACCTTGTCCCGCAACAGGTCCATGTCAGCCCAGCATCCTGCTCGCCGCACGCGAGCTGGCGCGCCGCGATCCGCGCGGCCCACTCGTCCGGCGTGACCCGCGACTGCTCGTGGTAGGGCAGCCTTGTCCGCCAACTCGTCGAAACCGACGACCTCCACCCGTGGTCCTTCCTTCGGTTCGATGTCCCTGGCCACGCCGCTGCCAGCGGATCTGTACGTAACCGCGGCTGTGTCCGGTCAGTTCCAGCCAGTTCGCCAGTCCCGGGATCGCGTTCGCTGACCACGAACCGCAGCATGCCGTCCGGGTCGTGCCGCGCCTGGTCGGCGTTCAGGCTGGTCTGGTGGTTGACGTAGTCCAGCGACACGTACCACATGGTGCCCAGTTGGAAGCCCTGGTACGGCGCGTCGGACACCGGCACCGTCACGATCATCGCCTGGTCGTCGGCGAGGTCGTAGTGACCGGCCGAGGAGAACTGCGTCGCTCAGCCCGCCCGGCGTCAGCCGGGGCTCGGTCATCGTGTTCACCGGCAGCTTCAGGTAGAACCACTCGGGGAACTTCAGGAACGTGTGCAGCCGGCGACAGCAGGATCTTGCCGGCCACGCCGTAGCGTTTCGCCATCGCGTCCGATCGGTCGGCGGCGGCGGAGTGGTGCCGAGCGTGTCCGCGCGGTGGATGCGGATCGTGCCCGGCTGCTCGTTCCAGTCGCTGAACACCTCGCGCACGATCAGCATCCCCGAGCCCTGCGCCAGCGGGAAGTAGTTCGGCCCCGCCGCCGAGCCCGCCGGGCCGAAGCGCAGTTCGAACGTGCCGTCGTCGCCGATCTCGAACGCGCGGTCGTCGAACGCGGTCAGGCTGTCCGGCACGGTCGACCGGCGAGTAGTCGCCGGCCAGCACCTGGAAGCTCAGGTCGGCGGTGGTGCCGCGCCGGCCGGTGACGACGTACTCGCCGTCGTCGCGCAGGTACGAGTGGAAGTACAGCGTGTCCGGGTTGTCCAGGCCCATCTTCGTGTACGGGCCGGTGGACCGGACGAAGAACGGGTAGTCGCGCTGGTAGGCCCACGCCATCTGCAGCGACGCCCGGATGCTGCCGGCGAGATAGTCGTAGCCCTCGACGAGGTCCTGTTCGGTGCGCACGTGCGGCGCCGCCGTGATCACCTGCTCCGCCTCGACGACGGCGTCCGCGAACCGCTGGGTCAGCAACCGCGAACCTCCTCTCTCGGCGAGAACTCAGTTCTACTGCACTGGGCCCAGCGGTTGGCCGTCAGCTGGAAGCCGGGCACGTCCTTGACCGAGAACATCGACCTCGTAGGTGCGCTGGTAGCCGGTGTGCGCTGATCCGCCACCGCCGTCGGGCTCGCGGCGGTAGGTGTCCTCGTAGAAGGCCGCGCCCTGGATGACCACCTGGTGTTCGGTCGCGAACACGGTGTCCTGTGAAGCCCCACATGCCGGTCGCGGTGTCGCCGTCGACGTCGATCTCGGGCTGACCGGCCGCGTGCACGGTGATGATGTCCGGGCCGAGGTTCTCGCGCATGAACGTGACGATCCCGTCCCGGCCGTCCAGCGCTTCAGCGGTCCGCCCATAGCGTGGGCGTGCCGTAGTCGGCCGTCGCGTCCTCGGTGAGGCGTGTCGGCCAGCAGGTCCCAGTCCTTCGTGTCCACGGCTCGCAGGTAGCGGTACTTGAGCCGGCGGATCTCCTCAAGTGTCACCAGGTCCACGCTGATCCTCCCTGGGGCGGCATCGTCCCAGTCTCCACCAGCGCTTGACCAGTAACAAGAACATGTTCTACTTTTTTGCGGTGTCGACGACGTACGAGCTGTCCCACCTGCGTGCGCTCGAGGCCGAGGCCGTACACGTCTTCCGTGAGGTCGCGGCGACGTTCGAGCGGCCGGTGCTGCTGTTCTCCGGCGGCAAGGACTCGATGGTGATGCTGCACGTCGCGGCACGCGCGTTCTGGCCGGCACCACTGCCGTTTCCGGTGCTGCACGTGGACACCGGGCACAACTTCGACGAGGTGCTCGAGTTCCGCGACCGGATCGTCGCCGACATGGGCCTGCGGCTGGTGGTCGCCAGCGTGCAGGACGACATCGACGCCGGCCGCGTCGTCGCGGACACCGGCCACGCGCCAGCCGGAACAGGTTGCAGACGACGACGCTGCTGCGGGCGATCCGGGAAGCGCCGGTTCGACGCCGTGTTCGGCGGCGCGCGCCGGGACGAGGAGAAGGCGCGCGCCAAGGAGCGCGTGTTCAGCTTCCGCGACGAGTTCGGCCAGTGGGACCCGCGCAACCAGCGGCCGGAGCTGTGGAACCTCTACAACGGCCAGCACCGGCCCGGCGAGCACATCCGCGTGTTCCCGCTGTCCAACTGGACCGAGACTGGACATCTGGCGCTACGTCCTCGACGAGCACGTCCCGCTGCCGTCGCTCTACTTCGCGCACCGCAGGTCCGGTGTTCCAGCGCGACGGGATGCTGCTGGCGCACACCAGGTTCGCCACGCTGGCCGACGGCGAGGAACCGTTCGAGGCGACCGTCCGCTTCCGCACCGTCGGCGACGCCACCTGCACCGGCTGCGTCGAGTCCGTCGCCGGCACCCCTGCCGAGGTGCGTCGCCGAGGTGGCCGCGGCCCGTACCACCGAACGCGGTGCGACCCGCGGCCGACGACCGGGCTTCCGAGGCCGCGCATGGAAGACCGCAAGCGGGAGGGGTACTTCTGATGTCCGCTCCGCTGCTGCGGATGGCCACGGCCGGCAGTGTCGACGACGGCAAGTCCACGCTGATCGGGCGGCTGCTCTCGACAGCAAGGCCATCCTGGCCGACCAGACTGGCGGCGGTCGAACGGGCCAGCCGCGACCGTGGCGACACGTACCCGGATCTGGCGCTGCTCACCGACGGCCTGCGCGCCGAACGCGAGCAGGGCATCACGATCGACGTCGCCTACCGCTACTTCGCCACGCCGCGACGGAAGATCATCATCGCCGACACGCCGGGCCACATCCAGTACACGCGGAACATGGTCACCGGCGCGTCGACGGCCGATCTCGCGCTGGTCCTGGTGGACGCGCGCAAGGGACTGCTGGAGCAGTCCCGGCGGCACGCGTTCATCGCCGGCCTGCTCGGCGTGCCGCACCTGGTGCTGTGCGTCAACAAGATGGACCTGGTCGGCTGGTCGCGGGAGCGGTTCGAGGAGATCCGCGAGGAGTTCCGCCGGTTCGCGATGAAGCTGACCGTGCAGGACATCACGTTCATCCCGGTGTCCGCGCTGCACGGCGACAACATCGTGCACCACAGCGACCAACATGCCCTGGTACGAAGGTTCCTCGCTGCTGCACCACCTGGAGGAGGTGCACGTCGCGTCGGACCGCAACCTGATCGACGCGCGGTTGCCGGTGCAGTACGTGATCCGTTCCGGCGAGGTCCGGGGCTACGCGGGCACCGTGGCGGGTGGGGTGTTCAAGCCGGGGGACGAGGTCGTCGTGCTGCCGTCCGGGCGGACCACCACCGTGCACTCGATCTGGGGACCCGGCGGCACGCCCGTGACCGAGGCGTTCCCGCCGCAGTCGGTGGCCGTCCGGCTGGCCGACGAGTTGGACGTCGGGCGCGGGGACATGCTGTGCCGCCCGCACAACCGGCCGCACGTCGGCCGGGAGATCGACGCGATCGTGTGCTGGCTGACCGATCGCGTCGCGCTGGCACGCCGGTGGGCAACTACCGGATGCTGCACACGACCCGCTCGGTCCGGGCTCGCGTGCGCGAGCTTGGACTATCGGCTCGATATCAACACCCTGCACCGCGACGAGTCGGCGGAATCGTTGTCGCTGAACGAGATCGGCCGGATTCGGCTGACGACGCAGGCAGCCGCTGCTGTTCGACCCGTACCACCGCAACCGGGCCACCGGCGGGTTCATCCTGGTCGACGAGGAGACCGGCGACACGGTCGCGGCCGGCATGATCACCGGCCCGAGCATGACGGCACCCGGCGTCGTGTGGCACCCGGCGGCCGTCGGCCGCGCGGAACGGCTCACCGCACGGTGCGACGGTGTGGCTGACCGGGTTGCCGGCGTCCGGCAAGTCGACCGTGGCCGTCGAGCTGGAACGCCAGCTGGTGGCGGCCGGCCGGCCGGCGTACCTGCTGGACGGGGACAACCTGCGGCACGGGCTGAACGCGGATCTCGGGTTCTCGGCCGCCGACCGGACGGAGAACGTGCGGCGGGTCGGCGAGGTGGCGCGGCTGTTCGCCGATGCCGGCGTGGTGGCGGTCGTGTCGCTGATCAGTCCCTATCGGGTGGACCGGGAGCGCGTGCGGGCGGCGCACCGAACGGCGGGCCTGCCGTTCGTCGAGGTCTTCGTGGACACGCCACTGGCCGTGTGCGAGGCGCGCGACCCGAAGGGCATGTACGCGCGGGCGCGGCGCGGCGAGATCGCGGGTTTCACCGGCGTCGACGACCCGTACGAGACACCGGCCGATCCGGATCTCGTACTGCGGCCCGACGGCGGCGACCCCGCGCAGCAGGCGGCCGCCGTGCTCGCCCTGTTGGAACGCTGACTGTGCGCGCTGCTGCTCGCCGCCGGGTACGCGGCCGCCGGACCGCATCTCCGCACGCGCGCCGGCCGGGTCAGCCGGGTTAGGCCGCGGCGTGGTCGCCGTGCCGGCGTGCCGTGGCGACGACGGCCTGCCACGGCGGCAGCTGCCGGCCCGGCTTCGGCCGCTCGACCCACGGCCAGACATTCGGTCCGTCCAGGTTGGTCGGTATGACCACGTACGTCCCGCTGGGCACGTGCGCGACCTCCAACCTGGACAGTTCGTCGGCCAGCTCGACCGCCAGTTCGGTGTGGTCGTCCCGAACGGGTTCGGTGAAGAACATCCACCACAGGCCGGTCGGGTCGCCCACGACGGGGCCGGACAGCATCGCGATCCGCAGGTCGGCGAGCACCAGCTCGCCCAGTGCGGCGGGCATGGTGATCACGTCGGCGAGCTGGCCGGTCAGCATCAGCAGCCGGTTCGGTCTGACGTCGATCGTCACCGGCCAGCCGAGGCGCTCCTCGTAGTTGGTGCGGGCCTCGGCGAGGCGGCGCAGCAGGTTGGTGCGGTTCGGCGTGTCCCCGGCCAGGTCGCTGCCACTGTGGATGTCGGTGGTCATGGTCATTGTCGATCCTCCTTCGTCACCGAGCGAGTCCAATGCTCCTGCGCCAACCTTGATGAAATCGCTAATCCACCTTCAGTGGGCATGTCGAGCAGGGGAAACACCGGGACGCTGAGCATCCGGCGCGTCGTCGAACGGATCTCGTTGGAGCATCTGTCGTTCCCGGGCAGCGCTACCGCTGGCGTTGGCGGGCGCCCCGTTGTTGCCTCTGGGGTGCTTCGGCAACGGCTGAACCGGTGTGGCGGGCGGTGCCGCCACACCGGTTCCTCCCCCTCACCAACCGGATCCCGGGACCTGCCGGGTGGCCGCGTTGAGCCGGTTCCACACGTTGATCTGCCCGATGCACAGCAGCAGCGCCGACATCGCGCGCTCGTCGTAGTGCTTCGTGGCCTGCGCCCAGATGTCGTCCGGGACGGGATCCGGGTTGTCGGCCAGCCGGGTCAGTGCCTCGGTCATCGCCAGTGCCGCCCGTTCCGCGTCGGTGAAGTACGGCGAGTCGCGCCACGCGGCGACGCCGAACATGCGCTCGTCGGACTCGCCCGCCTTGCGCAGTTCCTTCGAGTGCATGTCGACGCAGACCGCGCAGCCGTTGATCTGGCTGGCGCGCAGCACGACCAGAAAGCGGGTGATCTCGGGCAGGCCCGCGTCGGCGGTGGCCGTGTTCAGCGCCTGCAGTGCCCGCATGGCGTCGGGCAGGACCAGCACGGGGTGCTTCATGCGTGCTTCCATCGTCGGCTCCTCGTCACATCCGGTGTGTTCGCTTCGTCAGTGCTATGACGGAGCGCGAGCGGAGGATGTGACAGTGGACGAACACGACTGGCTGGCGGAGCGATTCGGATCGCACTCGGCCCACCTGCGGGCCGTGGCGTACCGGATGCTGGGCTCGCTGTCCGACGCCGACGACGCCGTGCAGGAGGCGTGGCTGCGGATCAGCAGGGCCGACACCAGCGAGGTCGTCAACCTGGCCGGCTGGCTGACCACCGTGGTCGGCCGGGTGTGCCTGGACATGCTGCGCTCGCGCGCCAGACACGGCGAGGAACCGCTGGACGGCCACCTGCCCGAGCTGATCGTGAGCCCTGCGGACGGCACCGATCCCGAGCAGCAGGCGCTGATCGCGGACTCGGTCGGCCTGGCGATGCTGGTGGTGCTGGAGACGCTGGCGCCCGCCGAGCGTCTGGCGTTCGTGCTGCACGACATGTTCGCCGTGCCGTTCGAGGACATCGCGCCCATCGTCGGCCGCAACCCGGCGGCGACCCGCCAGTTGGCCAGTCGCGCGCGGCGGCGGGTCCAGGGATCCGCCCCGGTGCCCGACGCCGACCTGACCCGGCAGCGCGCCGCCGTCGACGCGTTCCTGGCCGCCTCCCGCGGCGGCGACTTCGACGCGCTCGTCGCCGTGCTCGACCCGGACGTCGTGCTGCACGCCGAACTGGGCGGCGCGCGGCCGCGCGTGGTGCGGGGCGCGCGGACCGTGGCCGGACAGGCGTCGCTGTTCTGGCAGTTGGCCGGCCGGGGCCTCACCGTGCGGCCCGCGCTGGTCAACGGCGTCGCGGGTGTGGTGGCCTCGCGCGAGGGCACGGTGTTCTCCGTGCTCGGCTTCACCGTCGTCGACGGCCTGATCGCGGAGATCGACATCCTGGCCGACCACGAGCGGCTGAGCAGGCTCGATTTCACGGTCCTCGACGGCGGATCGGGCAGAATGGGGGAGTGACCTACCGGGAGACCGCCGTCGCGGTGCCCGGTGCGGTGCTGTGGCAGAAGACGGCCGGCGCCGCGCCGCGGCCGGGACGCATCCTGCCCGACGGGTGCCTGGACCTGATCTGGGACGGCACGCGACTGTTCGTGGCCGGACCGGACTCGGCCGCCCGGATGTACCAGGGCCACGCGTCGACGACGTACGCCGGCCTGCGATTCGGCCGCGGCCACGGGCCGGCGATGCTGGGCGTGCCGGCCGACGAACTCGTCGACAGCGCACCGGATCTCGCCGACCTGTGGCCCGCGGCGGAAGCCCGCCTGCTCACCGAACAGGTCGCTGCCGATCCGGTCGCCGCACTCGTGGCTGGTCCGGCGACGCCGGCTGGCCACGATCGACCTCGACCCGTGGGGATCACGGGTGTTCGCGATGGCGGTGGCGGGCACGCCGGTGGCCACGATGGCCGACCGGACGGGCTACGGCGCGCGCCAGTTCCACCGCCGCTGCCTGCCCGCTCTTCGGCTACGGCCCGCGTCGACTGGCCAGGGTGCTGCGCCTCGGCCGCGCCGTCGGCACGGCCATGACCGGCACACCACTGGCCCGGGTCGCCGCCGACTGCGGCTACGTCGACCAGGCACACCTGACGCGCGAGACGCGGGCGTTGGCCGGTGTGACGCCGACCGGCCTGGTGCGCGAACTACTGGGGTAGCCCGGCGAACAGGTCGACCGGCGTGCCGTCCGGGTCGTGCACGACGGCGTAGCGCATCCCCCAGAACGCGTCCCACGGCGGCAGTTGCCGTGGTAGCCGGCGCCGGTCAGCTCGGCCTAGCCGGCGTCCACCCCGGCCGGGCTGTCGCAGGCGAACGCGATCGCGACGCGGTGGCCCCCTTGGCGGCGCCCAGTCCGGGTCGAAGGACCGAACGTGGCCTCGGTGTCGAACGCGATGCGCAGGCCGCCCAATTCGGTGTCCACGTGTGGCTGGTCGTCGGCGTCGGCGGGGATGTCCACGCCGAGCCGGCGGTAGAAGGCGAGGCTGGCCGCCATGTCCGAGACGACGAGTTCGATGAGGGCGGGACGGAGTTTCATGCCGCCCGATGCTAGGCAGCGCCGCCGGCCGGGGTCTTGGACGTTTCGGTCGGGCACACCCGCCGCGGCCACTCGGTGACGGCCGCCATTCGCCGGCTAGTGTCGGGTAATCCTGTTTCCTTGCCTGGATCACCAGAGACGGGTAAGACGAACAGGACTACACGACACTAAGTGTGACGCAGGCCATAACGGTCCTGGCCTATGGGCACGGTCCGTGCGTCTTACGTTGCATGAGGCCGAGTTGTTCGGACACCGAATAGAGGTGTCCGCGGGGCGGCCTTGGATGCACGCTCCATGAAGGCCGCCGTTCGCCACGCCACTCCTTCCCGACCTGGCCGTGATGGGGTTACCTGGCCGGGCAATTGCGAGGGGGACCGATGCACGGGATCGTGGTGGCGGCCGCCACGGGCCACTCACTCGGCGGTCTCGCGGGCTTCGCGGCCCGGCTCATGGACGCGCTCGGCCAGTGCTCGGCGGTGCCGGTGCCGCCGTCGCCAACGGCCTGGACAGCATCCTGCCGTTCCTGCCCAGCGAGGTGATCCTGCCGCTGGCCGGCGTTTCCGCGAGCCAGGGCCACATGACGCTGCTGGCCGCGATCGGCTGGACGACGCTCGGCTCGATGGTCGGCTCGACCACCATGTACTACGTCGGCATCTGGCTGGGCCGGCACAGGGCACGCGCGATGCTCGTCCCGGATCCCGCTGGTCAAGCCGACGACGTGGACCGCGCGGAGGCGTGGTTCAACAGGCACGGCACCAAAGCCGTCCTCTTCGGCCGCATGCTGCCGTTCTTCCGCGGCATCATCTCGATCCCGGCCGGCGTGGAACGGATGAACTACGCGCTTTTCCTGCTGTACACGACGATCGGCAGCATGGTCTGGAACACCCTGTTCGTGATCCTCGGCTACCTGCTCGGGCAGAACTGGTACCTCGTGCTGCAGCTACGCGGGCCCGATCACGCAAGATCCTCATCGGCGTTCGTGCTCGCCGCGGTCGGCTACTTCGTCGTGTCCCGCCTGTTCCGCGGCACGAACGATCCGCCGGGTCGCCGGCCGAAATCGCCGTGTCACGCCTGCCGGAACGCCTGCCCTGCCGAGCAGGTGCCGACCGCTAGTGACTGCGCTCGGTGCCGACCGGCGGCCGGGCCGGACCGTACTCGCGGCCGAAATACGGTCCCTGCGCCAGATCCACGCCGATGTCACGCAGCCAGCTGCACCTGGTCCGATGTGGACACTCCGCGCACCGCGACGGTCACCTGCGGGAGCGCACCAGCGGCACCAGCCTGGTCAGCGACATCGCGGACAGCGACGTGATGTCCGGGTGCGGGCCCAGCCGCCGCAGCACAGCGTCGTCCAGCACCACTCCGCGCACCCGCAGGCCGCTGTCCAGCAGGTACAGGTCGTCGACGCCGACGCCGTGCAGCACGGTCGGCACGCCGAGTTCCTCCAGCACCCGCACGTTGTCCTCGGCGTCACTGCCGGACCGCGCGACCTCGGCGACCGGCATGCCCAGCCACAGCGACGCCAGGTCCACACCGCTGTCCTCGACGACTCCGGTCACCACCGAGATCAGGTCCGGGTCGTTGGCCTGCCGCGCGGTCAGGTTCACCATCACCACCGGCGCCGCCGAACCCAGTTCGTCCGCCCAGCACCGGATCTGCCGGCATGCCGCGTCCAGCAGCCATCCGCCCAGCGTCAATGCCAGCGTGGTTTCCTCGGCCAGCGCGACACACTGGTCGTGATCGCGCACGCCCAGTTCCGGGCTGTCCCACTCGACCCTGGCCTCCACGGCCACCACGGCATCGCCGACCAGGCGCACCAACGGCTGGACCACCGGTTCGATCTCGCCGCTGGCCAGGGCCTCGGGCAGCGCGGCGACCAGCCGGGCGCGTTCGCGGTCCACGGCGTCCTGGTGCTCGTCGAACATGCCCCACTGCACCTTGTCCCGCGACTTCAGGCGCCACACCGTGGTTTCCGCCTCGCGCAGCAGCTCCTCCGCCGACACCTCGTTGCTGTCGCGCCGCGTGACACCGATGCTGGCCGACACGGCCACCCGCTGCTCACCGATCTCCACCGGATCGGCCAGCGCCTGGTTGATCTTGCGGATCAGGTCGAACAGGTCCAGGTCACCACCCGGCTCCGCGCTCGTCACCAACACGGCGAACTCGTCGCCGCCGATCCGCGCCAGGATCGCACCGCTCTCACCGAACACCTGCCGCAGGCGCCCGGCCACGACCCGCAGCATCGTGTCACCGGCCGCCCGGCCCAGTCCGTTGTTGATCAGGCCGAGGTTGTCCAGGTCGATGTGGCACAGCGTGATCAGCGTATCCGGCCGCCCCACCAGGTCGGTCAGCCGGTTGATCAGGAACTGCCGGTTGGGCAGCGCGGTCAGCACGTCGTAGAGACCCTGCCGGCTCACGTTCTCGGCCAACAGGTGCAGGTCGCTGACGTTGTCCACCATCGTCAGGTAGTGCTGCGGCCTGCCGTCGGAGTCACGCAGCAGTGAGATGGACAGCAGCGTCCACACGATCTCGCCGTCGCTGCCGATGAGCTGGGCCGGGCCACGCGCCCGCCGCATCACCCCGTCCAGCACGTCGGCGTAGAACTGGCGGATCACCGGCGTCGACCCCGGTTCGAACAGGTCGAGCACGGCCCGCCGGTCAGGTGCTCGTCCGGGAAGCCGAGCATGTCGCGCAACGCCGCGTTGTACTGGTTGACCCGGCCGTCCAGGCCGCTGATCAGGATGCCGACGCCCGCGACCGCGAAGACCTCGCGGAAGCTGCTCCTCGCTGGCCTGCAGGATGCGCTCGACATCCTCCTTGGCCAGCAGCAGCGCGCGGCTGATCACCTCCTGGGTCACCAGGGTCCGCTGCTGCAGGGCCCGCGCGTAGCCCTCGGCGACCGCGCCCAGCAGCGTGTGCACCCGGTCGGGCGGATTCGGCTGGTCACCGGTCAGCGCGCGACCGACGAACTCGACGCACCGAGACAGCGCGTCGTCACCGACCACGTTGAGGCGTACCAGTTCGCCGCCGACGGCCATGGCGTCCGCCGCGTCGACGACACCGGTCAGCCCGCCCGCCAGCACGTCGAGCAACCTGGCCAGTTCGGTGACGAGTTCCCGGTACGACAGGGAGACGTCGGTGATGGCCGTCGCGGCCGCGGCCCAGTCCCGGGCCGTGCGGTCGCGCCAGGCCGGCCACCGGCCGGCCAGGCACGCGGCTGTCGCACCCGGCTCCCGCTCGGTCACGACCTGCGGCCAACGCCCGCGTAGACGGCCGACTGTTCCGGATGGTCACCAACCTGTTCCGGTGTTTCCGGATGCCATTCCGATGTCCACACAATGCCCGGTTCGATGAGATCGAACCCGGTGAACAGTTGCGTCACCTGTTCCTTGGTCCGCGTGACGACGGGATTCGTGCTGTCCTGGTAGACGTCCACCAACTGTCGAATCTTCTCGGGATGGACGTCTTCGGTCACATGCGACAACGCGAGATAGCTGCCCGGTGCCATCCGCTCCCGGTAACGGGCGATGACGTCGAGCGGATCGTCCGAGTCCGGGATGAAGTGCAGAATCGCGACCATCAGTACGGCGACGGGTTCGTCGAAATTGATGAGCTTCCGTGTGCGTGGATCGTCGAAGATGATTTCCGGGGTCCGCAGGTCGGACTGGACCACGGTGGCACGGTCGTTGCGTTCCTGGCCCAGTTGCAACTCCGCGTGCGCCACGGCGACGGGTTCGTTGTCCACGTAGACGACCCGGCTGGCCGGGTTGGCCCGCTGTGCCACCTCGTGTACGTTGCCCACGGTCGGCGTACCGGACCCGATGTCCAGGAACTGCCGGATTCCCCGTGCGGCGCAGAACCGCACCGCACGGCGCAGAAATGCCCTGTTGTTTCTCGCCATCTCGTTGACCCACGGAACCGCCGCGGCGACCCTGTGGGCCAGTTCCCGGTCGACGGCGAAGTTGCTGCTGCCGCCGAGATAATAATCGTACACGCGGGCGGCGCTGGGCCGATCGATATCTATCCCGAGGCCGCGCCACCGCTCCCGCTCGCCCATCATCGACTCCATCTGATCACCGCGCGTCGTTGAGATGCCATACGTACTGTAGCGAAACGATCACGACCAGGCTAAGGGACGTCCGGTAATCCGCCCAACTGTGTGTCCGCCGTACCGATACGAGAGCGTTTCGACAGGGAAATGGTTGCGCGGTAATGTTTCTTGCAACGATCTCGTGCACGAAATGTCACCATTTCACGGTGTCGACATCAATGCCGCGCCGCATTGAATCGGGTTGCCCGATTCAACTTCCGGCAGCCTCGGCGCCGCCTGTCGGCCCTGGTGTGTCAAGAGTCAACGGATCACCAGTTGAGACGCTTGCCGTTGCCCACGTTACCCCGAAGTGCCTAACGTAGACGTAACGGACACCAATGTCCGCAGCCCGTTACGGAACGCGGGAGCGTGGCGGCCTTATGTCGGTAAATTTTCACTGTCTGGTCCACCGGCTTGCGCGCACCGCGACATGGCGACAGAGTCGCACCGTAATCGGCACCGAACACACCGTCATCGCAAGCGGTGAGGGAACTACATGAGTTCGCGGCGCGACACGCCCATCGGCCCGGCCGTCGGCCTGGCGACCCAACTGGTCGCCGGCCCACCCGGTGGCGCGCTGCTGATCACCGGTGGCATCGGCGCGGGCCGCACGGCGCTGGCCGGCCAACTCGTCGCCGTCCCTCCTGCCGCCAGTGGCGCACTGCTGTCCCTGCGACCCGGCGCCGGCGCACCGTTGTGGGCGGCACGGGAACTTGTGCGGCTGCTGGCCGAGCTGACCGGCGGCGAGGCCAGCCGACCCGCCGACACGGCATCGGCCCTGCGTCAGGTGCGGCACCTGCTGGACGGGGCCAGGAGCGACAAGGCGCTCCTGCTGGTCGTCGACGACGTGCACCTCGCCGACCAGGACACGCTCGCCGTGCTGGCCGAACTGGTCCGCGACCCGAAGACCGTGCGCCTCGCGCTGACCGCCCGCGCCGACGCCGTACCCACCGCGTTCGCCGCCCTGCACCGACATGCCCTGTCCCGGCACGCGCTGGCCCCGCTCGCCCTGCCCGAGACGATGGACCTGGCCGCCGACGTGCTCGGCGTGACGCCCTCCGAACAACTGGCCGCGGATCTGCTCGTGTCGACAGGCGGCAATCCGGCCGCCCTGCGGGGAGTCCTCGACGACGCCCTCGCCCGGCGTGGCGTCGTCGAGATCGACGAACTCGCCTGGCTCGATCCGGGCCACCGGCTCGCGCTGCCCGATGACCACGTGCTGCCGCACCGCGTCGCCGAACTGCCCGGTGCCGCACCGCTGGCGGCCGAACTGATCGCCGTGGCAGGCCGACGCCCGGCGGCCGACCTCGCCGCCGAGGTCGGCCTGCCCGTCGGCGACGTCCACGCCGCGCTGGCCCTGCTGCGTGCCACCGGTGTCCTCACCGGCGCCGGTGACGACCCGCGCCACACGATCCCGGTGCTGCGCGACGCGCTGTGCGCCCGCGCGGTGCCGTGGCGCCGCTCCGGCCCGCAGTCCCGCGTCCTGGCGGCCGTCGCCGATCCGGACGATCTCGTCGCCATCGCGGCGCACGCCACGGCACGTGGCCACACGCTGCGTCCCACCGAACTCGCCGCCCTGTGCGACGGCGGGAACACCGACGAGGTGGCCGCCGCACTGTTGTCCTGGTGCGGCCCGGCGCCGCGGGCCGGCGTCGTCGCTCCCGCGATCCGGCACTGGGCGCTGACCGGCGACTGGGCGTCGATCGCGGCGCTGCCGGTCGACGTCGTGCCGGAGCGGTCGACCGTGGACCGGGTCCGCGCGACGCTGCTGGTCAGGGGCCATGTGCCCGCACTGTCCGATGTGGACGACCTGTCGCGTCGGTTCGCCGACGACACGTGCGACGCACTGCGCGCCGAACTGATCGGTTACGGCCCCATCCCGGAGGCCGACCCCCCGGACAGCACTGTGCTGGCCGTCGACGACCGCGCCTGGTCGGCGTGGTCACAGGGCCGCTGGGACGACGTGCTCGCGCTCGCCGTCGCCGACCGCCTGACCCGCCGCACCGCCCACGCGCTGAGCACCGCGGAGGAGAGCGCGGCGCTGGCCGCGGACGTCTGGATGAACCGCGGCCGGCCGGAACTGGCCCGCCGCTGGCTGGAATCCTCACCCGTGCCGCCCGACGACCCGGCGCCCCGCCCGCTCACCGAATGGGCACGCGCGGGCCTGGACCTGGTGCTGCTGCGCCCGGAGGCGGCCGCCGAGCGGCTGTCCGCCGCGCTGGACTGGATGGCCGCGAACCGCCAGCGGCGGCACCGCCGACTCCTGGTCGGCCGGCTGGTGTTCGCGCTCGCCGTCGCCGGCAGCACCGACGATGCCGCGACCCTGCTCACCGAACTGGCCGTCGACGACGGCGACCGGCTGCTGTGGCTGCGCGAGCGCGTGACCCTGGCCGAGTACGGCGGCGCGCCGGCCGATCGTGACATCCTCGGCGAGTACCTGGCCGTGGCCAAGCAGCGCGGTGAGCCGTTCGAGGTGGCCCGCGCCGAACTCGCGCTGGGCGCACAGACCGGTGACGCGGAACTCGTGCTCGGCGCCGCCGCCGGTTTCGGTGATCTCGGCGCGATTCTGTGGCAGGTGTGGGCCACGTCGGCCGCCGGCACGCTCGGCGTCGACCCGCTGCCCAACACCCGCACCGTGTCGGTGGACGAACTCGTCGGCGACCTGGTCGCGGTCGGCCTGAGCAACGCCGACATCGGCACCCTGTTGCGCCGCAACGAGATGTTCGTCAAGCGCCAGGTGAGCAGGCTGCTGCGGGCCACGGACAGCCGCAACCGCAGTGAACTGGCCGCCCGGATGCGGGCCACCGGCCTGCACCAGGACGACCCGGCCGACCCGGTCACCGCGCTGCTCGGCGCCGGACCGGTGGCGTCGCTGACCGGCCCGGCAGGTCCGGGCCGTGGCGCCGTGCTGATCCAGTTGCGGAAAGCTCTGGCCAACAAGGAACTCGGCCCGGCCGTCGTGCTGGCCGTGAACGGCTGGATCGCCCGCCGCGACCGTCGTGGCGTCGCGGCCGCCGTGCTGCAGGCACTTGCCGTCGCCGCCCCCGAGGTGGGCGGGACGGTGCGCACGGCACTGTCGGGCACCGACCAGGCTGTCGGCGACGCGGCTGTCGGCGCGCTGCGCACGACGTCCCGCTCCCGTCCGGTCGTCCTGCTGCTGGACGACGCGGACGCCCTCGCCGAGTCCGACCGCGCCACGGTCGGCATGTTCGCCGCCGCCGCCGACGGCCGGTTCCGCATCGTCGTCGCGTCGGGCGCACAGTGGCCGGAACTGGCCGACCTCGCGGGGCCGCCGGTGCGCCTCCGCGCATGGGGCACAACGGAAATCGCCGCCACGATCGACCCGTCGCGCCGGTGCGGTCGAGCAGGCCGTCGTCGAACTCGTCCTCGGCCGCACAGCCGGCGACCCCGGTGCCACGCAAGCCCTGCTGCGCATCATTCTCGCCACCGACGATCCGGCGGTGGCCCTGCGCACGGCCGTGCTCGATCCCGGCAACGACGTCCCCGCTGCGCGAACTGCTCGGCCGTGACGCCGCGCACCGCCGCTGCGCGGCGTTGCTGGCCGCCCTGGACGGCCCGCGCCTGCCCACCGTCGAACCGGCGCTGGCGCAGGCCGGCCTGCCCGCCGGCACGGTCCGCGAAGCCACCGAACGGCTGCTGGCCAACACCCTCGTCCAGGCCACACCGGACGGACGACTGACGTTCGGCGTACCGCTGTTCGCCGACTCCGTCGCGGCGACGGCCGATCCGGCCGACCTCGCGGTCGCGCACCGGGCACTGGCCGAGTCGATGCTCGCCGAACACGCGCGGGGCCTGCCCGTGGAGTACCGGCGGCTGGCCGGACACATCGTCGGCGCGGGCGCGCACATCGGTCAGCAGGAGTTGGTCCGGTTCGCCGAGCGTGTCGCGACCGGTGACCCGGCCCGCGCACACGAATGGTGCGAGGCGCTGTCGGCCGCGCCACCGGCCGATCAGGCGCTCGCCGGCCGCGCCGCCGCGGTGTCCGCACGCGCGCTGTACGACCTGGCCCGCTTCCAGGAGGCGGCCGCCGTCGCCCGGCACGCGCTGGACCTGTTGCCCGAGCGCGCCGCGCTGGACGCACGGACCACGCTGATCAACTCGCTGCTGCGGATCGGCGACTACGACGACGCGCTGGACGTGGCCACCGACGACGGCGAAACCCCGCGCTCGGTGCCCGACGGCCTGCAGAAGGCCAGGATCCTGTTGCTGCAACAGCAGTTCGACGCCGCACTGGACGTGCTGTTCCGGCTGCGCCCTGCCAACCGCATGGAGCGCATCTCGCTCGTCACCGGCGTCCGGATGCTGGCCGCGATCGGCGCGGACGGCGCCGCCTGGCAGGAGGCAGAGGCCCGCACCGACCCGGAACTGTCGCCGCTGACCAAGGACCAGGTCGACACGGTCCGCCAGGCTCTGTCCTGGGGCGATCTCTACACGTCCGAACGTGCCATCATGCCCGGCAATCTGCCCAGCCCGGCGGCACGCCGCAAGCCGCCGCCGTCACTGGCCCGGCTGTCGGCCGCCGTCGAGGCACTGCGCGAGGGCCGCTGGCCCGACGTCGTCGACATGGCACGGCGCAACGACGAGGAGCGCACCGAACATACCTTTGTGGACGGTATCCTGCCGGCGCTGGCCGCCGAGGCGATGGCCAGGCGTGGCCGGGCGGCCGACGCCGAGGAACTGCTGCGCCCGACGTCCGCCGAACAGCCGTTCGGCCATCTCATCGGCTGGGCCACCGGCACGATGCTGTTGGCACGCAACGATCCCGCCGCCGCCATCGAGGCACTGTCCGCGACCGACCGGCGCTCCCGCAGCCATTGGCTACCTGACCGGCCGCGAACTGGTCCTCGGCCGCTGGGTCGACGCGTGCCTGGCGGCGGACGACCGCGCGGCCGCCATCGCCGTCACCCGGGACCTCGGCGAGCTGGCGAACCAGGTCAACAGCAGCAGGCGATGCTGCACTACCTGGTCGCCCAACTGGCCACCGAACCGGACGACCGCACGGTCCGCGTGGCGCTGCCGCTGGCCGAGCAGTACGGCGACCGGCTGCTGACCGCGAGAATCCGCTTGTACCAAGGAAAATTGGGCGACGACGACGCGCTACGGATCGCCCACGCCGAGTTCCGCGACATGGGCGCCGCGGACTGGCAGCGCAGAGCGGCCGACCTGTTGGCCGCGCGTGGCATGTCGACGCGCGTGACGGAGACGATCAACGAGGCCGACCAGCGCCTGATCGATCTGATCGCGGCCGGTGCCACCAACCAGGAGGCCGCGGCGGCGTTGGGTGTGGGGGAGAAGGCGGTCGAGGGCAGGTTGACCCGGCTCTACCGTCGGACCGGTCTGCGTTCGCGGGTCGCGCTGGTTCGTGCGTACGGCTCTCCGCCAGCGCGACACCACCTGACCGGACGCGGCTCACGCCGCGTTTCCGGACGAGTCAGGCTCCGGCCACGCTCCCCGCCAGCCGCTGCCGTGCCGCCCACGTCTCGGCCCCGGCATCGACCTGCGAGGACCTTTCCATCCCGTAGTGCCGCAGCAGCGGTGGAAACGCGTACCGCCCCAACGCGACACTGTCCAACATGTTGTGGTCGACCAACTCCTCCAACAACAACTCGACCTGATCGATCGGCCAGCTGGTCAGCTCGGCGACGGACGACGCCGTCGGCGCCTCGTCCGGATGTACGGCTGCCATCCGGAAGACCTTCGCCAGCAACGGATCCAGCTCCGCGTAACACCGGTCGAACAACGGTCGCAGATGCATGTCCATCGACCACTCGCCGCGCTCGGCCAACCGGTCGGCATAGGCCACGATGGACCACTCCGGCCGCCGGCACAGCAACTCGGCCAGCGACAGCAGCACGCTGGGCACCCCAGCGGCCGCTGCCGCCAACCTTTCCACCGCCCCCGGCTCACGATCCGTGCGCTGCCGCCCCACCACGCGGCAGAACAACTCATGTGCGCTGCGCCTGGGCAGCGGCGGCAGTTCGATCCGCCGCGCGAACGGCAGCAGCTTCCCCCGGTACCGACTGGTGATCAGCACGGTCACGTCGTGGCTGGTCGGCAGTGCCGGCCGCACGTCGCTGATCGTGGTGACGTCGTCGAGAATCAACAACGCCCTGCCACCCTGTTCCGCTTTCCGCAGCACCGCGCGTGCGGTGTTCCTCGTCCGCGTCGGCAGGCAGAAAGAACTGGCCGCCGGGAAAACGGTGTGCCTCGACATGCGCCAGCCACGCGGCCGTCGCCGTCTTCCCGATTCCGGCGATGCCGTGCAGCACGACCACCGGAGCGTTCCGGCCTGCCGGCTCGGTCAGTGCGCCGGCCAGTTCCGCGAGCACCTCGTCGCGCCCGAGCAGCATCGGCTGGCGCGGCGGCCTGCCCAGGCTCGGCTCGTCGGTCACCGGACGACGCGTGACCACCAGCCGCGGCGCCGTCACCGGCCCTGCCGTGTCGCCGGCCAGTAGCTGTTCGTGCAGCCTGCGCAGTTCGATGCCCGGTTCGATGCCCAGGTCGTCGACCAGCGTGCGCCGCGCCGTCGCGTACGCGGCCAGCGCGTCGGCCCGCCTGCCGTTGTGGTGCAGGACGCGCATGTGCAGGGCGTGCAGGCGCTCCCGGTGCGGGTGGTCGGCGAGCAGCCCGGTCAGGTCGTGGTCGAGGTTCTCGCCCGGGTGGCTGAGCAGGTCCAGTTCGACGAGCTCCTGGTAGGCGCTCAGCCGCTGCTCGGCGAGCATGTCGCGGTGCAGCGTGGCGAACGGTCCCGGCACGCCGGGCAGCGCGACGGCCTGGAACATCGCCAGCGCGCAGCGCAGCAGGCCGGCCGCACGGGCCAGATCGCCGCGTTCCCGGGCGCGCTCGGCCTCGGCGACGTCACGCCGGAAGCGGAACACGTCGACGTCGACGTCGGTCGGGATCGACCAGGTAGCCGTGGTCGACCGACCGGATCACCCTGCTGCGGGCGTGCGGCTCCCGTTCGGGCTCCAACGACCTGCGCAGCGCCGACACATGGGCCTGCAGCGTGGCGAGCGCCTTCTCCGGCGGCCGCTGCTCCCAGATCGCGTCCACGAGCTGCTCGGGCCGGACGGTGCGGCCCGCGTTGAGCAGCAGCGTGACCAGCACGGCCTGGCGCTGTGGTGGACCGAGCACCATCCGCCGGTCGCCCCGGCTCGCGCGGATGCTGTCCAGCACCGTGAACTGCCACGTTGGGTGCTGTCGTGCTTCCGGTAGGTGATGCATGACTCAGGTGATATCAGGGCGGCAGCGCCCGTCGCGCGTCCCGACAGCCAGATGTAGGGGAAAGTTCCGCGGGGCTCGGGTCACAGCGAGCCGGTGGCCATGGACCCGCCGCCCCCATGGGAGTAATGTCCGGCTCCGCGGCTCCCCTCAGGCTGCGGTCGCCGTGTCGGAACGGCGGTCGGACGGCGGGTCGTGACGTGATCCCACGGAGCCGGCCCAGCGACCAGCCCGGCTCTGACCACCCATTCTGGGTGTACCGCCTTGTCGGATCCTTGTCGAAACGGATCAGCGTCGTTGCCGGACGTCATGGGCCCGCTGTGCACCGGCTGTGCGCAGGACTGGGGAATCCCTCAGAGCGCACCGGAATCGGTATCGTCGCGACCACGGACCGTGGTGTCATCGGGGTCATGGAGCCTATGTCGAACCCGCCTTATCCGTATTCGAGCGCGCCGACGGTTCGGCTCGCACCCTCGAACACGCGCCCCGCATACGCGGCCCTGCGGCCGGTGCTCAACCTCGTCTACGTCAACTGTGTGCTAAGTGTGCTCACCGCGATCATCACGCTGATGCTGCAGAACAGCGTGCTGGACTATCAGCTCGCCCGCGCCGGTCTGCCGCCGGGCGCCTCGCCGTCGCGAGTGGACGGTGTGCGCAACGGGCTGGAGATCGGCCTGTGGATCAAGCTGGGCAGCATGGTACTGCTGTCGCTGATCTACGTCTGGCGGGCGTCGGGCCTCAAGCGCGGTTCCAGGCGCCCCGAGATCCGGCTGTACTACATCTGCCTGGTCGGCCTCGTCGGCGTCGGCTACCTGATCCTGGGTGGCGAGTACCCGGTGTGGATGCGGGTCGAGCAGGCCCTCCAGGCGGCCGTACTGCTGGCTTTGCTGTTCGTCGTGATCCGCAACCACGTCCGCACGCACAGCGCGAGGAAGCAAATGTTGGCGTTGCAACCGAAGGCGATGACCTACCGGTAGAGAGTCACCGGATAATCCGAGGTTGGTTCACATTACCGGTGACTACTCGGTAACCCACGCCGCCGAAGCCTGGCTTCGGCGGCGGTTCGCCAGGTGTGGGCACAGGCAACGCACGGGGGCTCCATACGTCCTGACTAGTAAAGATCGGCCAACGCTACGAAAGGAGACCCTCACGTCACCGATTTGTGTTATCCGCGGCTAGAACGCAGCAAGGACCCACGGTTACTCTCGGCCCGTGGACGGTGAGCAGGCGCAACTGATCGCCGCACGGACCGATGTGGGCACTGGACTCGCGGCAGCCGCGATCGTGCTCCCGGACTGTCGCCAGCGCGATGACACCGCCCACCTGCCGCCTGCCCGCACGGTCGAGCCACCCCGAAGATCACTGGGCTAGTGGTGGTGGCCGGCATCCACCGCGGTTCGTGCGGATGCACAAGTCATTCGGGAAGCCGAACATTACGCGACGACCGCGGAAACGTCATGTTTTCGGGGAACGGCGCGACCGGCCGCCACCTCCAATCCCCCGCGCTCCATCGACGAAGGGAAAGGAGGGCCATGGCTCGCGAACATCCCGGCACGTCAAGGCGCCGAGCACGAGCCGCCGATCGCCCGTTTGCTTTCGCATTGAACTGATGAGCCTCACGGCCCGTGCTCCACGTGCCGGACAGATCGAGCCCCGACCCCGAGGTTCCAGCGGCGCCACCCCGTACGCCCGACCTGTCAAATGTTGAGGAAGGGACTAGTGATGACTTCGGACCAGAGTGGCAGACTCAGGTTCCAGTTGCTCGGTGAGGTCGCGGGGTGGCGCGGCCAGGTAAGGCTGGAGTTCGGGTCGGCGCACCGGCGCACCGTGCTCGCCATCCTGGCGTTGTCACCGGACAACGTGGTCTCCCGCGAGGAACTGGTTGACGCCCTGTGGGGCGACAACCCGCCGGCCAGCGCGAGCGGCAGCATCTACACGTACGTCTCCAGCCTGCGCCATGTGCTGGGGGACAAGAGATCCGGCAAGTCCGGCCACGGTCTGCTCGAGTCCGTCGGGTCCGGCTACTCACTGCGCGTGCCGCACGCCTGCGTCGACGTGTACCGGTTCGACGCGTTGCGTGCCGACGCACAGCGCGCGTTCGACGGCGGCGACCCGGCCGTCGCGCTGGACGCCCTGGACGAGGCCCTCGCCCTGTGGCACGGCGGCGCCGCCCTCGCCGGGCTGACAGGTCCGTTCGCCGAGGCGCAACGCACCCGGCTCGGTGAACTGCGACTGGCCACAATGGAGCAGCGGGCCGAGATCGGTCTCGCCGCGGGCCGGCACGCCGAGGTCGCCGCCGACCTGGCGTCGCTGACCAAGGAGCACCCGCTCCGGGAAACCCTGCGCGGCCTGCTGATGCGTGCCCTCTACGCGTGTGGCCGCAGGGCGGAGGCGCTGGCCGTGTACGCGGATCTGAGCGAGACGCTGGTGTCGATGTCGGGCACCGAACCGGGCCCCGCGCTGACGAAGCTGTTCGACGAACTCGTCGCCAGCGACCCGACACCGTCCCACACCGACACGTCCCCCGCGGCGCCGCCCGTCCCGGAGTCGCCGCGCCGCCGTCCGGTACGGACCACTTTCTTCGTCGGCCGCGACGACACGCTGGAGACGCTGCGGGCCGCGGTCGCCAGGGTCGCCGCGGGCCACGGCAGCGCGCTGCTGTTGCAGGGTGAGGCCGGCATCGGCAAGTCCGCGCTGCTGGCCCAGGTGTTCGCCGCCAGGACCGCGCTCGGCTGCCGCACCATGTGGGGCGCCGCGGACGAACTCGACCAGCTCTCGCCACTGCGCCTGATCACCGACTGCCTGGGCACCGCCGGTCCGGCCGGCCGGCTCGTCACGGCCGTGTCCGACATCGGCGAGGCCGCGCTCGGTGAGGTCGCGCCGATCGTGCGCGAACTGTGTGCCGACGGCCCGTTGATCGTCGTCGCGGACGACCTCCAGTGGGCCGACCGGGCCAGCCTGCTCGCGTGGCGCCACCTGATCCGGCTGACCGAGGAACTGCCGCTGCTGCTCGTCGGTGCCGGCCGCCAGTCGCCCGCGCGCGCCGATCTGGAGCAGGTGCGGCTGGACCTCGCGGTGCGCGGCGAACCTGTGCTCACCGTCGGCCCGTTGGCCGATTCGGCCGTGCACACGCTGGTCGAGCACATCGCGGGCGCCCCGCCCGGCCGGGAGCTGCGCCAGCTCGCCGCGCGGGCCGCCGGAAATCCCTGCTACGTCACGGAACTGGTCACCGAGCTGGTAGACCTCGGCCAGGTCGTCGTCGACGGTACAGAGGCGTACCTGGCCGACACCGCGGGCAGCGCACTGCCGACGGCCGTCGCCGTGCGCGTCGCCGACCACCTCGCCTGCCTGTCCACCGCGACGCAGGACGCCGTGCGCTGGGCCGCACTGCTGGGCCACGAGTTCACGGTCACCGATCTGGCCGCCGCCGTGCAGCGGCCGGTCGCGGATCTGGCCGACGCCGTCGACGAAGCGCTGCTCGCCGGCTTCCTGATCGAAACAGGGGAATGGCTGTCCTTCCGGCATCCACTCGTCCGGCTGGTGCTCTACGACAGAACCCCGGCCAGCACGCGGGTCGTGCTGCACCGGCAACTGGCCGAACTGCTGTCCGTGTCGGGCACGTCGATGGTGCGCGTCGCCGAACAACTCACCTCCGCCAAGGTCCCGGTCGACGCCTGGGTCAGCGACTGGCTGTCGGAGAACGTCGCGCCCATCGCGACGGAATCACCGCATCTGGCGGTGGAACTGCTGCAGCACGCGGTGAGCCAGACGTCGTTGCGCGGCCCGCAACGGGAACGCCTGACCGCGACCCTGGCGCGCGTCCTGTTCTTCCTCGGCCAGGAGCCGACGGCCGAGTCCCGGCTGGTGCTGGACGGCACGTGCGACAGCGACCTCGCCGCCGAGATGCGCTGGATCCTGGCGTACGTGCACTTCCGGCGCGGCCACCGCGTCGAGGCGGCCGAGGAGGTGCGCCGCACGCTGGCCGACCGCGACGTGTCGGACGTGTGGGTCGGCAGGCACATGCGGCTGCGCGAGACCCTGGACCGAGGCGACCACACCATGCCGGTGCTGGCCGTGACACGTCTGCTGGACGTCGACCTGTTCTCCGAGGACCTCGCCGCCGCGCTGCCGGTGGCACGCAGGATGGCGCCCTCGCACGCCATTCCCGGCGAGATCCACCTGGCAGGCGCCGTGCACTGCTACTGGGTCGGCCGCTGGCAGGAGGCGGCACGGGAGATTCGCACCGTGCTGCGCGGCTGCCCTGATACGTCGTCGTACCTGTTGCGTACGCCAGGCGCCGTGCTGCTGGTGAACGGCCTCGCGGCCACGATCGCCGGTCACCGGGGCGACGTCGAGCACGCCCGCGGCTATCTGCGCACCGCGACCCAGCATTCGTTCCCACAGAGCACCAATGCCGACTTCGACCCGGACGCCGCGGGTTTCCTGATGGCCGCCACCGCATTGCTGGCCGAGCAGGAGGGCAGGCCGGAGCACGCGCTGGACGCGCTCACCCCGATCCTGGACCCGTACTACCCGCCGCCGGTGCGCCACCAGTGGCTCGCGCAGCTCGCCCGGCTCGCCATGCGCACCGGCGACCGCGAACGCGCGCTGCACGCGTTGCATGCCGTGCAGGTCGTGGACAACGGCAACGGCATCGGGGAGTCGACGGCGGTGGCGGCACACTGCCGGGGTCTGGTCACCGAGAGTCCGGACCAGATTCTCGCCGCGGCGGCCTACTTTCGGACCACCGACCGCGTCCTGCAACTCGGCAGAACTCTGGAGGACGCGGCCGGACTGCTCGCCGAGCAGGGCAGACTGGACGAAGCGAGGGTGTCGTTCCGGACCGCGCTGGTGGCCTACACCCGGATGGGAGCCGGCTGGGACGTGCGCCGGGCGGAGAACAGGATGAGACCCTTCGGAATACGCAGAGCCAACATCGAGCAATCTTCAACCGAATCCCTGAATTCGTAGGTATGGCGCCGTGAGCGATTGTGGTAGGAGGTGGGCACCATTAGTGGTCGGTTACCGGGAGTAACTGGGACCTTGATCGATGCCGAACTCCGGTATACGTCGTGATCGGTGCTTAAGGCTGCGCCGTAACGGATCCACGCAAGGTAGAGGTCGAAAATTTCTGATCGGGCACGATTTTTGACGACACTGGGTGTAACACTGGTTAAGTCATTCTTAATGTTAACTGTCAGGTTCTCATAACGTCAGCGAGTCTACTGTTCGGTTCGACAGCGGCGTGGTGAGGAAACTGTAAAGTCGGCGACGAAAACGCTGCACCTCACGGGGAGGACACCATGTCAGCCGAGCCCGGCGGCGGACTTCGAGTCGAGCTGCTCGGTCCGCCGAGGGCATGGCTGGACTCCACGGAGATCAACCTGGGCTCGCCGCGGCGGCGAGCGGTGTTCGCGGCACTCGCGCTGCGGGCCGGCCGGTCGGTCCCGCGGGCCGAGCTGATCGCCACCGTCTGGGGGGACACGCGGCCGGCCAGCGTCGAAGGCAATCTCCACACCTACATATCGGATCTGCGCCGTGCGCTGGATCCCGCGCGTGCCACGCGTTGCTCGGAAAGCCTGCTCATCTCCGACGCCGTCGGCTACGCGGTCCGTGTCGCCCCCGCCGATCTGGACGTCACCGTCTTCGAGCGGCTGTGCGACGAGGCGACCCGTCTCGCGGCGGTCGGTGATCACCACGGCGTCGTCGAGTGCCTCGACACGGCATTGGGCCTGTGGCGTGGTGACGCGCTGTCCGGCGTGCCCGGCCCTTTCGCCGATACGGAACGTGAACGTCTCGGGAGAATGCGGCTGGCGGCCGTCGAAGGACGCGCGGTGTCCGTGCTGGCACTGGGCGGCCACCGTGAACTGAGCGCCGAACTGGCCACCCTGGTCAAGGAACACCCGATCACGGAGTCCTGGCGCGAACTGCTGATGCTCGCCCTGTACCGCAGCGGCCGGCACGCCGAGGCGCTGGAGGTCTTCCACGACGCGCGCCGCGTGCTGATCGAGGAACTCGGCGTCGAGCCCGGTGCCGCGTTGCGCAGGCTGCACGAGCAGGTGCTGGCCTTCGACCCCGCGCTCGACCTGCCCGATGCCGCGACCGTGCGGCAGACCGATCCGATCCCGCTGCTGCCGGTGCAGGTCGGCCGCGCGGTGCGGCGCAACGCGGAGGGAAGGTTCGTCGGCAGGGAGCGCGAAGTGCGGCGGTTGCGCGATCTGGTCACCGATGTGGCCGCGGGCCGCGGCCGCGCGGTCTGGGTCGAGGGCGAACCGGGGATCGGCAAGAGCGAACTGCTCGCCGTCGCGCTGGCCGACGCGGCCGGCCGCGGTTGCCAGGTCCGCTGGCGCACTTGTCATGAGATCGATTCGCGTTTTCCGTTGCGTGTGTTCAAGGACTGTCTCGGTGTGGACGGCCGGACACCCACCGAGCCGATCCTGGTCGCCGTGGACACCGTCCTGTCCCTCGTGGACGAACTGTGCTCGCGCGCGCCGCTGGTGCTGGTGTTCGACGACCTGCACTGCGCGGACGACATCAGCCTGCGGGTGTGCGAACGGCTGGCCGCCGCCGCACGCCGCTGGCCGCTGCTGCTCGTCGTCGCGTGCCGCCCGGTCGCCAACCGCGCCGAACTGGCCCGGCTGCGCGGACGGCTGACCGCCGACGGCAACACGCTGCTGCCGGTCACCGCGCTCACCGCCGACGAGACGGCCGCCCTGGTCCGCCTGATGGCGGGCGACGACGCCGTGCTGCCCGACCTGATCGCGGGCGCGACCGGGAACCCCCTGCACGCGAGCGAGATCGCCCGGCACGCGATGAGCACCGGCGAGTTCGCCGAACTGACCCTGACCGAAGCGGTCGGCGACCGGCTGAGCCGCCTGGACACGCGCACCCGGATCGTCCTGAACTGGGCGTCCGTGCTCGGCCCCGAGTTCGCCGTTGCCGACCTGGCCACCGTGATGGGCCGCCAGACCGGCGATCTGAGCGCAGCCCTGGCCGAGGCGATGGCCGCCGACGTGCTGGCCGACGGCGGCGAGCGCATGGTGTTCGACCACTCCGTGCTGCGCGAGGTCTGCTACGGCTGGAAGCACGGCCTGGCCAGGGACGCGCTGCACCTGCACGCCGCCAAGGCGATGGCCGACACCGGCGCCCCGGTGCGCCGCGTCGCCGAGCAGTTGGCCGCCGTGCCGACCATCACCGCGCCCTGGATGACCAAGTGGCTGGCCGCGCACCACGACGAGTTGTCCGGCGAGTCGCCGCTGCTGGCGGCGGATCTGGCCGAGCGCGCCGTCACCCACGGCCCCGCGGGCGACCCGCACCGCGAGGCGCTGCTGGCCGCCCTGGCCGGTGTCCTGTTCCACCTGGAGCGCGACCCGAAGGCCCTGGCGAACGAGGCACGCGACTCCGACGGCGCCTACGTCGACCACGTGCCGGAGATCTGGTGCAACCGGCACAGCCTGCTGGTCGCCGGTTTCCGCAACCGGGACAACCAGGGCGACGTGCGTGGCGCGCTGGCCACCGCGGGCGGTGACGAGTACCGCACCGCATACACGCTGCAGACGCTGTGGCTGCTGTGCTCGGTCAACCGCGACCATCGGCAGGCACTGTCCTATCTGGACCAGGCGATAGCGGCGGCCGACGGGCACGGCAAGCTCGCCGTGCTGCAGATGGAACTGCTGGACAACCGCATGTTCACCCTGCAGAACCTGGACGAGCTCGACGAGGCGGGCCAGACCCTGGCCAAGGCGCGCGAGATCGCCGCCCGCCACTCGCTGCCGGCCGACCCGCTGGTCGCCGGCGCCGTGCACCACTACTGGACCGGCCGCTGGGACGACGCGCTCGTCGGCCTGGACACGATGTCCAGGGACGACCCGAGCGTCTCCTTCTACGGCCTGCGCGACCCGGACGAGGCGCTCCTGCTGCTGCACGGCGTCGCCGCGCTGATCGCGGTACGCCGCGACGACGAGGGCACCGCCGCCGCGCACCTGGACGCCACCGAGGAACACCCGCCCGCCACCGGCGCCGAGTGGGACAACGTCGACTTCCTGCTGGCCGCGCACTCCATGCTCGCCGAACGCGCCGGGGACGTCGATCGGGCCCTGCGCACGCTGCGGCCGATGCTGACGCCGACCGATGCCAGGATGTTGTTGCGCCACCAGTGGTTGCCGCGTTTCGTGCGGCTGGCCATGACAGCGGGCGACTCCGAACTGGCCGTCGAGGGTATGCGCGTGTGTGCCGCGGAGGCGTCCAAGGAGATCCATCCGGCCAGGGCGTTCGCCGCCGCACAGTGGTGCCGTGGCCTGGTGGAGCGGGATTCGGCGCGGGTGCTCAACGCGGCGGCGCACTATCGGAAGGTCGGCCGCAGAATGGAGCTCGGCAGCGTCCTGGAGGACGCTGCCGTGTTGCTCGGTGAGGTCGGCGACACCACGCGCGCCGTGCGGGCGCTCAACGAGACCGTGGAGATCTACGGTGACCTGGGCGCCCACTGGGACATCCGCCGCGCCGAGCAGCGACTGGCCGCCGTCGGCGTGAGCCGCACCGTCCACACGTCGTCGGCGGCCACCGACAGCGGCTGGGACTCGTTGTCCCCCTTGGAGGTCCAGGTCGCGACACTCGCCGCGGCCGGTTACTCGGACCCGCACGCGGTGGCACAGTTGGCCCTGCACAGGCGCAACATCCAGACGCATGTGGCCAGTGTGCTGAGCAAGCTGGACGACCCGTCACGGCACGAGGCCGCCGAGGAGCCGAAGGATTCGCGGCGCAGCGGTCTTGGCACGTGAGGCGGCCGGCGCGAGCCGACCGCCACTTCATGGTTTCGCTACGACTGCCACGACTTCATAGTTCCTCTACCGGATCAGCACGGCGGCCAGATGCTCGGCCATCTCGTCCGCGCTGCGCGGCCGCTGCCGCGGATCGTCCAGTGTGGCCCAGGCCAGCACCCGGAAGTACGCCGAGTCCAGCGATCGGTGGGCCGCCGACTCGACCAGCGTGCCGGTGCTGTCCAGGTTGAGCGTCAGCGCGGCCATCGTCCGCGCGACCGCGTAGAGGTCCGACGCCACCGACGCGCCCATCGTGGCCAGTTCCGGCGCGGAGAAGCCGTCGGTGTGGATCAGCGGCGTCGACGTGTCGTTCTGCCACCGCACGCCACCCAGGTCGATCAGCTTCACCCGGTCCCGGACCTGGATCACGTTGCTGGGCTTGAGATCGCAGTACAGCAGGCCCAGCCCGTGCAGATAGCTGAACGTCCGCAGGATCTCCAGCCCGTACGCGACGACCTGCCCGGTGGGCAGCGGCTCGCCCGCCGTGTGGTGGTAGTGGTGCAGCGCGACATCCTGTAGCGTCGGGCCACCGAGGTACTCCATCACGATGTAGCTGGTGCGGGTCTCCTCGTGCCACACGAAGTTGTAGATCTCCACGATGTTCGGGTGCTGCACCTCGGCCAGGAACCGCTGCTCGTTGAGCGCCGCGGCGGCCGCCGCCGGTGACTCGGCGTGGATGATTCCCTTGAGCACCACCCAGCGCCCGCTGACGTTGTGGTCCTTCGCCAGGTAGATCCAGCCCTGCCCGCCGTAGGCGAGGCAGCCCTGCACCTGGTACTGCGCGCCGACCACGTCCCCCTGCCGCAGCGGCGGTACGAACGAGAACCGTGTGCCGCACTTGAAACATCGACCCTGCGTGGCACCGCGCTTGGTCGCCGAACCGCGCCCGACCGGTGCCAGACAGCCGGAGCAGAACCGGATCTCCTCGGCGACGAGGGGATCCTCCATGATCACCGTCAGCGGATCCTTGTAGGCCACCACGGGCACCTCCACGATACCGGCGCCCAGGCTGGGATGCAGCGGAAGCCGTTGCCGCAGCAACTGTGCGGGTGCGAGCACGGCCGGGTCACGGATGCCGGGCGCGGGCCGCCCGGGTGCCGGCAACCGCTCCGTCGGCGGCTCGTGCGGCCAACTGCCGAAGCCGGCACGACCGGGAATGCCGGTCGTGCCGCACGCCACGCACGTGCCTCCGCGCACCTGGCCGGCACAACCGGTCGGCCAGGCGTCCGGCTGCGGCGCGACATCGGGCCAGCCGGCACCGCGGAACCCCGTATCTTCCATGGCCCCAAGTTAACTGGTCGTGAGTAGGGAGATCCTGAGCAGCACAGGTCACTGTGGGTGTTTCGCTAGTCGATCGGTACAGGTACGGCTGTGTCCACCTAGGAGTCCCACCAGTGTCCGAAAACGAGTGTTACCCCGGGAATCATTGTTCTACGGCATTCCACCGGCACCGCACTGAGGTTTCGGCCAGTGTCAGGTGGTCAGAATGTCGACGAGCCACCATGGTGTCAGCGAGGGAGAGCGCTATGTCCACAACCGCAGCCGTTGATGCGCCGCCGACGGCGTCGTTCAACGTGCCGGCAGCAGAAAAACCGAAGAACTTACACGTCCTGTGGTCGTTCCTGAGGCCACACAGAAGCGCACTGCTGCTCGGCGTGCTGTTGGGCATCGGATCGGCCGGCGCCGGTCTGGCGCTGCCGATGAGCATCAAGGTCGTGCTGGAGACACTCGGCACGAAGACCCCGATCACCCACGTCCTGGCGCCCACGGTCATCTTCGTGGTGGCCGCCGCCATCCTGGGCTACGGCCAGGGCATCGTCCTGGGCAGGCTCGGTGAGCGCGTCGTGCTCACCGCGCGGGTCAGCATGGTCAGCCGGTTGCTGCACGCCAAGACGACCGCGTTGTCCAAGCACCCCGGCGGTGAACTGGTCGCCCGCGTCTCGTCGGACTCGTCGCTGCTGCGCAGGGCGACGGCCGAGAGTCTGGTTGGCCTGACCAAGTCGGCCGTCATGCTGATCGGCTCGATCGTCCTGATGCTGGTCCTGTCGCCGTTGCTGCTGCTGGTGACCATGGGCGGCATCACGATCATCTTCGTACTCGTCGGCATGTTGATGCCGGGCCTGGCACGGGCGGGCGAACGTGCCCAGGACGCGGTCGGCCACCTCGGCGGCACCCTGGACAGCGTGCTGCGCGCGATCAAGACCGTGAAGGCCAGCCGTTCCGAGCAGCGCGAGACCGACCGTGCCGTCGAGGACGCCGAGATCGCCGCCACCGAAGGCATCCGGGCCGCCCGCATCCAGACGCTGTCGTCGGTGCTGGCCGGAACCGGTTCCCAGCTCGCCATCATGGTGGTGCTGGCGCTGGGCGCGTGGCAGATCTCCACCGGTGCGGTCAGTGTCGCGACGCTGGTGGCGTTCCTGCTGTACGCGCTGCAGCTCATCGACCCGATCCGCAACACCATCGACTCGCTGTCCGAACTGCAGAGCGGTATCGCCGCCGCGGCCAGGATCGCCGAGATCGAGCGGATCGAGGTCGAGGTCGACCCGGCCGGCACGATGATCGTGCCGGCCAGCAACGGCCAGTACATCGCCGAGTTCCTCGGCGTGACCGCCACCTACGGTCCGCAGTCGCCGCCGGTGGTCAGCAATCTGCAACTTCGCATTCCGCGACACGGCCACACGGCGATCGTCGGCCCGTCCGGTGCCGGCAAGACGACCGTCTTCACGATGCTGCTGCGGTTCCTGGACATCAACGGCGGTGAGATCCGCATCGAGGGCGTGCCGCTGCACCGGTGGTCACTGGACCAGTTGCGCAGCAAGATGGTCTACGTCGAGCAGGAGACGCCGCTGCTGCCCGGTTCGCTGCGGTACAACGTCTCGTACTTCCGGCAGGACGCCACCGACGGCGACATCTGGCGGGCGCTGCGGTCGGTCCGCCTCGACCGGAAGTTCGAGCAGGTGCAGAACGCACTGGAGAGTGACCTCGCCGCGACGACGATGTCCGGCGGTGAGCGCCAACGCATCGCGCTGGCCAGGGCACTGGTGGCAGAGCCGGAGATCCTGTTGCTGGACGAGGCCACCGCACAACTGGACGGCATCACCGAGTCCGCGGTCCAGTCCTGTATCAAGGAAGCAAGCCGGCGCGGCGCCGTCGTCACGATCGCGCACCGGCTGTCCACCGTGATCGACGCCGACCAGATCATCGTGATGGAGAAGGGCGCCGCCCGCGCGGCCGGCACCCACAACGAACTCATGGCCAGGGACGAGCTCTACCGCGACCTGATCGCCGCGCTGCGCATCGGCCCGAACCAGGAGACCGAGGTCCACGTGCCCAGGCCGAGGCCGGAGCGCGACTCCGCTTTGGTCGCCAAGGCGTCTCGTGTGTCCCGTGGCATCTACTCGCGGGTGTCCAACCCGGTCAACCCGTACTCCCGGCCCTCCAGCCCGCTGTTCCCGTCCATCGGGTTCAACTGGTTCCCCTCCCGCAGCCGCGCTCTCGCTCAGCACAACCGGCGGCCGGTTCCGGTTCCGGTACCGGCCGGCAGGGGTCCCGCACCCACTCCCTACCCGCAGGCACCGTGGATCGACGGTCCGACCAGGCCGGTCACGCAGGCGGACCGGCGCTACTGAGCGGTCGATCCAGTTCCGTGAAAGGTGAACAACGATGACCATCTCGACAGCTACCCGAAAACCCAGGTATTTGTGGCCCGTGGTCGTGAAGATCCTGCTCGACCTGGTGGCCCCTACCGCGGGCTACTACACGCTGCGCGGCCTGGGCATGAGCCAGATCGCGTCGCTGTGCGTCGCGGCGCTGCCCGCCGTCGTGTACTACCTGTACCGGCTCGCGCGTGGCCGGAAGGTGGACGCGTTCGAGACGTTCCTGCTGCTGATCATCGCCGCGTCCGACGGCGCGTCCTTCATCAACGGCAACCCACGGCTGTTCCTGTCGGTCGACGGCTGGACGTCGTTCGTGGTGGCCATTGCGTGCTACGTCTCGCTGTGGACCCGCAGGCCGCTGGTCTTCCTGCTCGTCCGGTCCCTCCTGGACAACACCCCGCTGCGGGTCAAGCACAGGACGGCCGAGTGGGACGGTATGTGGGAACGGGACGAGAAGTTCCATCGCCCCTGGATCGTTTCCACCGTGGTGTGGGGCATCCTGAACGGCCTGGACGGCATCGCACGCCTCTTCGTCGCCTTCACGGCTCCGATCGACCAGGCTCCCGGCATCCTGGGCCTGCTCACGATCACACTGGTCGTGATCACGCAGGTCTGGCAGACCTGGTACCTGCGGCGCTGTTTCCGGTCCACCGGCGCTTTCGTCTCGGCGCTGCCGGCGAAGGAACAGGAGGTGGCCGAGGTGCCCGGCGTGGTCGGCCTGCCCAACGCCGCCGAGGCGGACGACGCGGTTTCCGTATCGACTGGACAGGGCCGTAACGAGTCCCTTGTGGGCAACCGGACCATGGTTGCCCACAAGGGATTCTCGCATGTCGAACGGGGTGTGTCGACGTAGCTGCCGGCGTGTTGGGGAATTGCCAGTCCAGGCACATTCTGTGCCTTTCCTTCATGGCCCCGCACTCGTCGTGAAGATTCTGTGGTGAACGCATGAAGTCGGCTCGGCAAGACTCATGCCATGTCAGGAGGGTTCCCTGGCGGTGGGTCGAACAAACCCCACTGGCCCCGCCGGGACAGGCCCGACGACGTTGCCGACCGGTTACCGGCCGGTGTCGCCCATGGTCTTGTACTACGCGGAGGAATGCGAAATGAGCGTGGATGTGGCCACCGCCGTCGATGACGACACACCAGTGTCCGTCATCGCACCGCGGGCTGCCGATGGCAAGGAAAACATCTTCAACTCGTTCTTCGAGCGCTCCGGGCTGTGCGTCGCTCACTTCGACCACTCCACCCGGGTCATCGAGGCCAACGGGGACTTCTGCCGCCAGTTCGGCCGCTCACCTCGTGACGTGCGCGGAACCCCGTTCTGCGACATGCTCCACCCCAGCGTCCGGGAGAAGATCACCCAGCAGCTCGGTCGCCTCGTGCACGGCCAGCGGGCCCGGTTCACCGACCTGATCGTCGCCCTGCGCACCAGCGGCGTGGCTTTCTCGGCCGAACTGACCGGCCTGGCCATCCACGGCGACGGCGGCCAGGTCATCGGTGTCATGGTGCTGGTGCGGCCGGAGAAGGGGGAGCAGGTCGGCAAGGCGCTTGCCAGCCGCGGCAAGCTGTTGACCAGGATGGACGCCAGAATCCTGGAAGGGGTCGCGGCCGGCGTCACGACGCCGCAGCTCGCGACGGCGCTGTTCCTGTCCCGTGGCGGCGTGGAATACCACGTGGCGGCCCTGCTGCGGAAACTGAAGGTCAAGAACCGTGCGGCGCTGATCTCGAAGGCGTACTCCAAGGGCATCTTCGGTGTCGGCTCATGGCCGCCCAAGGTGCTCGCCGACTATGTGAGCGACTCGGGCTCCGACGGAACGCCCGACCCCGCCTCCCGGTGAGGTCGAGGCGGATGAGAAGGAGCAGAGTATGTCCAAGCGAGCGCTGATCACCGGGATCACCGGGCAGGACGGCTCCTATCTGGCCGATCACCTGATGTCCCAGGGCTACGAGGTATGGGGACTGGTGCGGGGGCAGGCGAACCCGCGCAGGCCGTGGGTGAGCAGGCAGCTTTCGGAGGTGAAGTTGGTCGACGGCGACCTGATCGACCAGGGCAGCCTCGTGTCGGCCATCGACAAGATCCAGCCGGACGAGGCCTACAACCTCGGTGCCATCTCGTTCGTCCCGATGTCCTGGCAGCAACCGGAACTCGTCACCGAGGTGAACGGGATGGGTGTGCTGCGCATGCTGGAGGCGATCCGCATGGTGAGCGGACTGTCCAGCAGCAGCCAGACGCCCAGCGGACAGATCCGGTTCTACCAGGCGTCGTCGTCGGAGATGTTCGGCAAGGTCGCCGAGACACCGCAGCGGGAGAGCACGATGCTGCACCCGCGCAGTCCCTACGGCGTGGCCAAGGCCTACGGCCACCACATCACCCGCAACTACCGTGAGTCCTACGGCCTGTTCGGGGTGTCCGGCATCCTGTTCAACCACGAGTCACCGCGTCGTGGTGCGGAGTTCGTGACGCGGAAGATCTCGTTGGCGGTCGCCAGGATCAAGCTGGGTTACCAGGACGTGCTGCACCTCGGCAACCTGGACGCGGTGCGGGACTGGGGTTTCGCCGGCGACTACGTCCGTGCCATGCACCTGATGCTGGAGCAGGACGAGCCCGCCGACTACGTCATCGGGACCGGTGTGACGCACTCGATCCGCGACGCGGCCCGCATCGCGTTCGAGCACGTGGGGTTGAACTGGCACGACTACGTGGTGATCGACCCGGCCCTGGTGCGGCCGGCCGAGGTGGAGACGTTGTGCGCCGATTCCGGTATGGCGCGCGGTGTCCTGGGCTGGGAGCCCAGCATCGACTTTCCCGACCTGATGCGCATGATGGTCGACTCGGACCTGCGACACGTGTCGCGCCAACGCCAGTACGAGGACCTGGAGCTGGTCACGAGCTGGTGACCAGTTCGGTTCTCGCGGCGGGCCGTCGGTCCCGTGCCCGACGGCCGTACGAGAAGACCCGGTGAGCCAACCCCCTCGCTCACCGGGTCTTCTCGTTTCCGCGGTCAGTTGATTCTAGGAATCAGTTGATCCTGAGCGTCAACTCCTCCTGATGGCGAGGATGTCCGCCTCGATCTCCGCGGTCGTGGCCGCGGGGTCCTCCTGCAGGAAGAAGTGACCGCCGGGCAGTACGACGACCCGGGACGAGCCCTCGGTGTGCTCCTGCCAGACCTTCGCCTCGTCGACCGTGGTCTTCGGGTCCGAGGCGCCGGTCAGCACCGTGATCGGTGTGCTGATCCTGCGGTCGGCAGGACAGCGGTACGTCTCGATCGCCTCGTAGTCGCCGCGGATCGACGGCAGCGCCATCCGCAGGATCTCGTCGTCGGCCAGCAGTTGCGAGCTGGTTCCGTTGAGCGCCTTGATCTCCCGGATCAGCCCGTCGTCGGTCTCCTGGTGGGTGTGGTCGTCGTCACGGACCGTGGACGGCCCTCGGCGCCCGGACGCGATCAGCCAGCGCCTGCCCCGCACACCACGCTGTTCCAGCCGCCAGATCGTCTCGAAGGCCAGCACGGCGCCCATGCTGTGGCCGAAGTACACCGTCGGCCGATCGTCCATCGCGAGCAGTTCCTCGGTGACCCGGTCGGCCAGTTCGGTCATGTTCGTGATGCACGGCTCGTGCCTCCGGTCCTGGCGGCCCGGATACTGCAACGCCACCACCTCGACGTCCGGGGCGAAGTGCCTGGACAGCGGGTGGAAGTAGCTCGCCGAGCCGCCCGCGTGCGGGAAGCAGATCAGGCGGGTGGTGGCCCTGGGGGCCGGGTGATAGCGGCGGATCCACGGTGAGGTCACGTCGTTCATGATGGTCATCGAAGGTACTTCCGTTCCACTGGTCGTCCGAGTGTTGCCCTCCTGCGCGCTGGTGCCGCGTCACAGGGGGATGTTGCGGTGCTGGCCACGGCCCGCCGGGGCGCCGGCCAGGATCTCGCCGATCCGCATCCGGGTCCGCCTGGGCTCGATCACCTCGTCGACGACGCCGATGCCGATCGCGCGGCCGACGCCGCCCGCGATCACCTCGTGCTCGGCGACGAGTTCGGCCAGGAGGGCGTCGCGGTCCTCGTCGGAGGCCGCGGCCAGCTTCTTGCGGTGCAGGATGCCCACGGCCGCGCGGGCGCCCATCACGGCGACCTCGGCGTCCGGCCAGGCCACGACGGCGGTGGCACCCAGGGAACGCGAGTTCATCGCGATGTAGGCCCCGCCGTAGGACTTGCGGGTCACCAGCGTCACGCGTGGCACGACGGCCTCGGCGAACGCGTGCAGCAGCTTGGCCCCGCGCCGGACGACACCGTCCCATTCCTGGCCGACACCGGGCAGGTATCCCGGCACGTCGACCATCACCAGCATCGGTATCCCGAAGGCATCACACATCCGCACAAACCGTGAAGATTTTTCAGCGGAGAGGGAGTCCAGACAGCCGCCCTTGCGCAGCGGATTGTTCGCGATCACACCGATCGTCCTGCCACCCAGCCGACCGAGCCCGACCACGATGTTCGGCGCCCACTTCGCCTGCAGTTCGACGAACGAGTCCAGATCGACAATCTCCCTTACCAAGGGACGTACGTCGTAGGCGCGCTTCGGCGATTCCGGCAGCAGTTCGCGCGGATCCTTCTCCGAACGCAGGCGCTCCAGGTCGTAACGCCCCGGTTTCGCGAACAGCGACACGACGTCGCGGGCGCGGGCGTAGGCTGCCGTCTCGGTCTCGGTGGCGACGTGTACGACACCGGAGCGGCGACTGTGTGCCTCGGGCCCACCCAGCCCCTCCATGTCGATCCGCTCACCCGTCACGGTGTGCACGACATCCGGTCCCGTCACGAAGACCCGGCCCTTGTCCGACATGATCACGATGTCGGTGAGCGCGGGACCGTACGCGGCACCGCCGGCCGCCGGCCCCACGACGACGGACAGTTGCAGGACCTGACCGGACGCCCGCACCATCGCGGAGAACATCAGCCCGATCCCGTGCATCGCCTCGACGCCCTCGGCGAGCTTCGCCCCACCCGAGTGCCAGATCCCGATCACCGGGCAGCGCTCGCGCACGGCGGTGTCGATCGCGTCGACGATCAGCGGACACTCGTCGGCACCGATCGCGCCGCCCATCCGGCTGCCGTCGGTGCAGTACACGATCACGCCCGAACCGTTGATCCGGCCGCGCGCCACGGCGATACCGGGCGTGTGGTGGATCGGTTCGACCGAATCCGGATCGAGCAGTTGGGACATCCGGTACATCGGGTCGCGCACGTCCGGTTCGGTGTTCGTCCCGGCGATGATGGATCGAGTCATCACTCACCTCGTAGGCTTGGTTGTGCTATCTGAGGCGAGCAAAGCCGATCGGCCGCGCGAGTTCGGCTAGTCATGGTCGGTGCGGTGCGACAACTGGTGGATTCCCGAGGCCCGACGATGGAGCATCGTTGCCATGACGCCTGGAACGAGTGTTGTCGTAGCCATCGGCAATGACGTCGTGCGCTACGGCATCGAACGCATGCTGCAGGCGCAGGACGTCACCGTCCAGTTGGGCCCGTCGGACGCCCCCGATGCCGACGTGTTGGTCGTGTTGCTCGCCGAGTTCGACGACGTCGCCCGGCGGCGGTTGGGTGCCGCCGAGGAGCGGGGCGTCAAGATCCTGGTGTTGGTGGACGAGCGTGATCCCGTTGAGCTGTCCCGGTTGACCGGGATTCGCGGAGCCGGGTTCCTGGCCCTCGGGGATCTCGACGGACCCGCGCTGGGGGACGCGATGGAGCGGATCGCCGTGGGGGAGCTGCCGTTGTCCGCCTGTCTGGCACGTGATCTGCTGACGTTGACGCCTCGACCCCGGTTGACGTCACGGGAGCACGAGGTGTTGCTGCTGTTGGTCGAAGGACTGAGCAACAAGCAGATCGCGCGGCGGCTGGGGATTTCGGAGCACGGGTCCAAGCGACTGGTCGCCAACATCCTGTCCAAGATGGACTGCGCGAACCGGACGCTGGCGGTCGCCAAGGCGTTGAGGGACGGCATCGGCGAACGGGTCGCCACCCGATCTTGACGCGACTGGCCCTTACGAAGCTGGCCTTTACGCAGTTGGCCTTGCCGCGGTTGGCCCTGCCGCGGTTGGCCCTGCCGCAGTCCAATCCTGCCTCGGGCGACGGTGTTCGGTTCTCTGTCGCCGCCGGGTGCCTGTTGTTCTGCCGGCCGCGGTGTCGTTCCGAGCCTCTACCGCTCGGGCGGTTGTCGTGCCGGCCCGTTCGTTTGCGGTCGATCGGTTGTCGCGTTCGTTGCTCGGCTGCCGGTTGCGTTCGCGGGAGCCTGGTTGTCGGCCGGCTGGTTGTCCTCTCTGGTCAGGCTACTGTGCCGTGATGGTGGTCCTGGACGCTGTGGACCGGTGTGGTGGGGGCGTCTCGGGATGGTTGCCACGCTCGGTGGTGCTGGTCCTTGTCGTTGATCCTGGGTGGGGTCACCTGGCCCGTGAGGGTGGGCCACTGTTGTTCGCCGTGCGCGTTCTCCAGGGCATCCACCACCCGTTGGAGGTTGGGGCGATCGGCGTTCTCCATCTGTAGGCGGCGGGCTATCGCTCGTTGGCCCAGTTCGCTCAGGAGGACCTCGATCGCCGCCGCGATGTTGGGGATTCCGGCTTCGTCGGGGCCCAGGGTGATGCCCGCGCCCACCTCCGCGACCCGGTCCGCGTGTTGGTACTGGCCGGGGACCTGCGGCAGGCAGAGCTGCGGCACTCCCGCCACCACCGACGCCATCACGCCGCTCGGGTTGCCGTCGTTGACGACCACCGCGCAGGTGGGGATCAGGTGGGACAGTGGCAGGCCGTGGGTGAGCCTGGTACGGCGCGGAATCTCCATCAGGCGGTCGGTGCCCAGACGGTCGCTCGTGGCGATCACGACCTCGATCTCCAGTTGCAGCAGCGCCTGCGTGATCAGGCGCAGGACGCCTGTCCTGTCCCGCAGCAGTGGGTCACTGCTCAGCGTCACCAGCACCCTGGGGACGTCGGGCTGTTCGAACACCCATGCCGGCAGCTCGCCCGGCTTGTGGAAGCCGACGTAGCGGCTCGGGATCGCGTTCGCGGGTGGTGTCGTCCACTGTAGGCTGTCCGGGCAGTTGTCGATGATCTTCCAGTGCTGCGGCACACCGCCGGCGAGGCCCCAGCGGCGCTGCAACGGGTGGATCGCCTCCGCTACGCGGGCGTTGACGGCCGGGTGGGGGAGCATGCCTCTGCCGTGCATGACCGTGGGTGCGCCCACCGCCGCCGCCGCGATCGGTCCCGAGTACTCCCAGTCGCTGCACAGGATCAGGTCCGGGCGCCACGCCTGCGCCAGTTGGACCGTGCGGTCCACGGTGTGGTCGGCGATCGGCACGTACAGGTCGATCACGTGGTCGGCCAGGTCCGTCACGGACGTCGCCGAGGGGCGTTTGTGCATGTTGACGTCGATATCGTCGGCTATCGACGTGGTCGGTAGTCCGGTGGCCGCCGCTGCCCTGGTCATGCGGGCCGGCAGTGCGACCAGTACGTCGTGACCGGCGTTGCGCATGGCCCAGAGCGTCGGCAGCATCGGGAACAGGTGTTCGTCGACGGGACAGCTCGTCGCCATGATTTTCATTCTGACTCCCGTATTCGTGCCCACAACGCGCACGGCCCGCTGAGACGTCCTTGAGGTGAGGGTATGGACGAGCTGTGGTTTCGTGCAATTGCTCTTGAGCGTAGGCCGTCCTGTCACGTTGTCCGGGCTGGTGGGTCGGGGTGGACTGGTGGGGTAGCCGGTTGGTGCACCCCCTTTCCACTCTTGCTAACAATTCTCCCAATCGGTGGTGACCAGACTGAGGGCTGCGTTCGCGTTGGGCTGTTCTCGCCGGGTGTCGAGATGGGTTGAAATGGACATGGAAAACGAACAGAAGCTCCGTGATTACCTCAAGCGGGCTACTGCGGATCTCCGTCGGACACGTCAACGGGTCAAGGACCTCGAAGAGCAGAGCCAGCAGCCCGTCGCCATCGTCGGGATGAGCTGTCGCTACCCCGGTGGCGTCGCCGGTCCGGACGACCTGTGGCGGCTCGTGTCCGACGGTGCCGAGGGCATCACGTCGTTCCCCGCCGACCGTGGCTGGGATCTGGAGCACCTGGCCACCGCCTCCGTGACGTCACGGGGCGGATTCCTCCACGAGGCAGCCGATTTCGACTCCGAGTTCTTCGGCATCTCGCCGCGCGAGGCACTGGCGATGGATCCGCAGCAGCGCCTCGTGCTCGAAGTCGCCTGGGAGGCGTTCGAGCAGGCCGGTATCGACGCCGGCACGCTGCGCGGTTCCACGACCGGTGTGTTCGTCGGCGCCATGGCGCAGGAGTACGACGCGAAGGAAGCCGAAGGCGCGGAGGGCTTTCTGCTGACCGGCCGGGCCGACAGCATCATGTCCGGCCGGCTCGCCTACCAGATGGGACTCGTCGGTCCCGCCGTCACCGTCGACACCGCGTGTTCCTCGTCGCTGGTCGCACTGCACTTCGCGATGCAGTCGCTGCGTGCCGGCGAGAGTTCGCTCGCGCTGGCCGGTGGCGTCACCGTCATGTCGAGCCCCGATCTGTTCGTCGAGTTCAGCCGACAGGGTGGACTGTCGCCGGACGGGCGCTGCCGTTCGTTCGCCGACGCCGCGGACGGCACCGGCTGGTCCGAGGGTGTCGGCATGCTCGTGCTGGAGCGGATGTCCGACGCCGTGCGCAACGGGCATCGGATTCTGGCGGTGGTGCGCGGCTCCGCGATCAACTCCGACGGTGCGTCGAACGGCCTCACCGCACCGAACGGTCCCTCGCAGCAGCGCGTCATTCGCGAGGCCCTGGCCAGCGGCCGGTTGTCCACGAGCCAGGTCGACGTCGTCGAGGCACACGGCACCGGCACGACCCTCGGTGACCCCGTCGAGGCGCAGGCCCTGTTGGCCACCTACGGCCAGGACCGGGAACGCCCGCTGCTGCTGGGGTCCGTCAAGTCCAACATCGGGCACACGCAGGCCGCCGCCGGTGTCGCCGGTGTGATCAAGATGGTGATGGCGATGCGGCACGGGGTCGTGCCGCGCTCGCTGCACGCCGACCAGCCATCGTCGCATGTGGACTGGTCGGCCGGTGCCGTGCGACTGTCGACCGAAGCCGTGCCGTGGCCCGAGTCCGGTGAGCCGCGCCGCGCCGGTGTGTCGTCGTTCGGTATCAGTGGCACGAACGCGCACGTCATCGTCGAGCAGGCCCCCGACGTCCAGGACGTGCCCGCCGTCGAGTCGTCGCGTTCGGTTTTTCCATTCGTCGTGTCCGGGCGCACGCCCGACGCGGTGCGGGCTCAGGCTGCCCGGTTGCTGGAATCGGGTCTCCGCGCTCCAGCCGATCTTGCCTTCTCTCTTGCCACGTCACGGTTCGCGTTTCCGCATCGGGCTTCTTTCGTCGCCTCGTCGCGAGACGACGTGCTCGACGGCCTGACCGCGATCGCCGAGGGGCGTGGGCGGGCCGGTGTCGCCGGCAAGCACCGCGTCGCCTTCCTGTTCACCGGGCAGGGCGCGCAGCGGATCGGCATGGGCCGGGAGCTCTACGAGCGGTTCCCCGTGTTCGCCGAAGCCTTCGATGCGGTGCTCGCCGAGTTGGAGCCCGGTCTACGGGACGTGATGTGGGGTGCCGAGGAACTCCACCGGACCGGTTTCGCGCAGCCCGCGTTGTTCGCGGTCGAGGTCGCGCTGTTCCGGCTCGTCGAGTCGTGGGGGATCACGCCGGACTATCTCGTCGGCCACTCCGTCGGTGAGATCGCCGCCGCGCACGTCGCCGGTGTGCTGTCGCTCGCCGACGCGTGCGCGCTCGTGTCCGCGCGTGGTCGGCTGATGCAGGCACTGCCGGCAGGCGGTGCGATGGTGTCGGTGCGGGCCACCGAGGCCGACGTGCTGCCGCTGCTGTCCGGGAACGTCGACATCGCGGCCGTCAACGGGCCGTCGTCCGTCGTGATCGCCGGCGCCGAGGCCGATGTCCTCGCCGTCGCATCGCATTTCGAGAAGACCAGGCGGCTGCGCGTGTCGCACGCGTTCCACTCGCCACTGATGGAGCCGATGCTCGCCGGGTTCCGGACCGTCGCCGAGTCGCTGACGTTCGCCGAGCCCACCGTCGACCTCGTGTCGACGGTGGCCACCGACGTGCCCGTGACCAGCCCCGAGTACTGGGTGCGGCAGGTGCGCCAGGCCGTCCGGTTCGCCGACGCCGTCGCACAGCTCGCCGCTCACGGCGTCACCGCGTGCGTCGAGATCGGGCCGGACGGTGTCCTGTCGGCGATGGCGGGACAGACGTACGCCGACGGTCTCCTGGTCCCGATGCTGCGCGCCGACCAGGCCGAGGAATCCGCCGTGGCACAAGCGCTCGCCGCGCTGCACGCCCGCGGTGTCACGCCCGACTGGGCCGCCTACTTCGACGGCGTCGGCAACCGGATCGACCTGCCCACCTACCCCTTCCAGCACCAGCGGTTCTGGCCGCCCGCTTCGCGGTCATTGGCCGGGGTCGCCGCCGCTGGTCTGGCCGCTGCCGGGCATCCGCTGCTCGGTGCCGCCGTCGAACTGGCCGATGTGGACGGTGTGCTGCTGACCGGACGGGTGTCCGCGAGGTCGCAGGCGTGGCTGGCCGATCACGTGGTGCGCGGTGCCGTTCTGCTGCCCGGCACCGCGTTCGTCGAGCTCGCGTTGCGGGCGGGTGACGAGGTCGGCTGCGACCGCGTCGAGGAGCTGACCCTGGACGCTCCGCTGGTGCTGGCCGACCAGGCCGTGCAGTTGCAGGTGCGGGTCGGCGCCGCTGACGAGTCCGGCAGGCGGCCCGTGACGGTGTCGTCGCGGCCGGACGCCGAGAGCGAGTGGACGCGGCACGCGTCCGGTGTGCTGGCAGCCGGTGCCGTCGACGCCGATGTCCTACAGTGGCCGCCTGTCGGCGCGGAACCCGTTGACCTGGAAGGCTTCTACCAGCGGCGGGCAGCCGCCGGATTCGAGTACGGGCCCACTTTCCGTGGGCTGGGTGCCGCGTGGCGCGACGGTGACGACGTCTACGCCGAGGTGTCGGTCGACGACGCCGGCGCGTTCGGTGTGCACCCCGCGCTGCTGGATTCCGCACTGCACGCGGCGGCCCTGCTCGACATGGCGGAGCAGGGTGTGCCGTTCGTGTGGGAGGACGTGACGCTGCACGCCACCGGTGCCACATCGCTGCTGGTGCGGCTCTCGCCGATCGGGCCGAGTTCGGTGTCCGTGACCGCTGTCGACGCCTCCGGTGCGCCGGTGCTGTCGGTCGGGTCGCTGTCCGTGCGCGCGCCGCAGGCCGACACCGCGGTTCGCGACTCGCTGTTCCGCGTCGAGTGGACGCCGCTCGCCGTTCCCGTCGGCGGCGACGTCGACGCCGTGTTCGAGCCCGTCGTCACCGACGGTCCCGTCGTCGTCGCCACCTACACCGCGACCAGCGCGGTGTTGGAGCGGATGCGGAGTTGGCTGGCCGACGAGCGGGCAGCTCGGCTGGTGTTCGTCACGCGCGGTGCCGTCGACGGCAGTGATCCGGCCGCCGCCGCCGTGTGGGGCCTGGTGCGTTCGGCCCAGGCCGAGCACCCGGACCGGTTCGTGCTCCTGGACACCGACGAGACGGTCGACGCGCTGCCGGCCGTCGCCTCCGGCGAACCGCAACTGCTCGTCCGGAACGGCGAGGTGCGCGCCGCTCGGCTCGTGCGTGCCATCGCCGGTACGCCGTTCGCCTGGGGTGGGCCGGTTCTCGTCACCGGTGGCACCGGCGGGCTTGGCGCGTTGGTCGCCCGGCATCTCGTCGCCGAGCACGGTGTGCGTGAGCTGGTGCTGGCCGGCCGGCGTGGGCCGGACGCGCCCGGCGCCGCCGAACTGCGCGTCGAGCTGGAGCTGGCCGGAGCCGTCGTGGATGTCGTCGCGTGTGACGTCGCCGACCGGGACTCCGTCGCGGAACTGCTTGCCGGTACCGAAATCTCCGCCGTCGTGCACGCGGCCGGTGTGCTCGACGACCACACGATCGATTCCCTCACCCCGGACTCCCTGGCCGCCGTGCTCCGGCCGAAGGTCGACGCGGCCTGGCATCTGCACGAGCTGACCAGCGACCTGACCGCGTTCGTCGTCTTCTCGTCCCTGGCCGGCACGGTCGGCACCGCCGGGCAGGCCAACTACGCGGCGGCCAACGCCTTCCTGGACGCGCTCGTCGAGCGGCGGCGCGCGCAGGGCCTGCCCGGCACGTCGCTGGCCTGGGGGCCGTGGACGTCCGGCATGGCCGGCACGCTGTCCGACGCGGACGTTCAGCGCCTGGCCAGGATGGGCACCCGCCCGATCACCGAGGACGAAGGGCCGGCGCTGTTCGACGCGGCCCTGTCCGTCGACGCGGCAACCGTCGTCCCGGTACACCTCGACCTGCGCGCCAACGCCGACGTGCCGCACCTGTTGCGCGGCCTGGTCCGTGGCCGGCCGCGGCGGCGCGCTGTCAGCTCGGCCGCTGCCGTGTCGCTGGTCGACCGGCTGACCCGGCTGGTCGCCGAGGAACAGCGCGCCGTGCTGTCCGAACTCGTGCGCGCCGAGGTCGCGGTCGTGCTCGGGCACGCCGGTGCCGCCGCCATCGAGCCGACGCGTGCGTTCGCCGATCTCGGGTTCACGTCGCTCACGTCCGTCGAACTGCGCAACCGGCTCGGTGAGGTCACCGGGCTGCGGCTGCCGGCGACCGTCGTGTTCGACCACCCGACCCCGGCCGCCGTCGCGGAGTACCTGCTCACCGAGCTACTGGGGACCGGTGGTGCTGCCCTCCTGTCGGTCCCCAGTGCGCCACTCGCCGGCGATCCGATCGTGATCGTCGGTATGAGCTGCCGGTACCCGGGCGGGGTGAACTCGCCGGAGGACCTGTGGCGGCTCGTGGAGAGCGGCACCGACGCGGTCTCCGGCTTCCCGACCGACCGTGGCTGGCCGGTCGACCTCTACCACGCCGACCCCGATCACCTCGGCACCTCCTACACCCGCACGGGCGGCTTCGTGCACGACGCGCCCGCGTTTGACGCGGAGTTCTTCGGCATGAGCCCCCGCGACGCGCGCGCCACCGACGCGCAGCACCGGCTGCTGCTGGAACTGTCCTGGGAGGCCGTCGAGCGGTCGGGCATCGACCCGGTTTCCCTGCACGGCAGCCAGACCGGCGTGTTCGCCGGGTTGATGTACAACGACTACGCCACGCTGCTGACCGCGCCCGAGTTCGAGGGCTACCGGGGCAACGGGACGTCGGCCAGTGTCGCGTCCGGCCGGGTCGCCTACACGCTCGGCTGCACCGGGCCCGCGATGACCGTCGACACGGCGTGCTCGTCGTCGCTGGTCGCACTGCACCTGGCCGCGCAGGCCCTGCGCAACGGCGAGTGCACGCTCGCGCTGGCGGGCGGCGTCACGGTCCTGTCGACTCCCGCCGCGTTCGTCGAGTTCTCCCGCCAGCACGGCCTGTCCACCGACGGCCGCTCCAAGCCGTACGCCGAGGCGGCCGACGGCGTCGGCTGGGCCGAGGGCATCGGCATGCTGGTGCTGGAGCGCCAGTCCGACGCGATCCGCAACGGCCACCACATCCTCGCCGTCGTGCGCGGTTCCGCCGTCAACTCGGACGGCGCCTCCAACGGTCTGAACGCGCCGAACGGTCCCTCGCAGCAGCGCGTGATCCACCAGGCGCTGCTCGGCGCCGGTCTGTCCACATCGGACGTCGATGTCGTCGAGGGCCACGGCACCGGAACGAAGCTCGGCGACCCGATCGAGGCACAGGCCCTGCTGGCCACCTACGGCCAGGACCGCGAACGTCCGCTGCTGCTCGGCTCGGTCAAGTCCAACATCGGCCACACGCAGGCCGCGGCGGGTGTGGCCGGTGTGATCAAGATGGTGATGGCGATGCGGTACGGCGTCGTGCCCGGCACGCTGCACGTCGACCAGCCGTCGTCACACGTCGACTGGTCGGAGGGTTCGGTCGCGCTGGTCACCGACGCCGTGCCGTGGCCGGACGTCGACCGCCCGCGCAGGGCGGGCATCTCGTCGTTCGGTATCGGTGGCACGAACTCGCACATCGTCATCGAGCAGGCCCCCGCCGTCGACGCGCCGCGCGCCGCGCGGCCCGGGATCGTGCCGCTCGTCCTGTCGGCCAGGACCGAACCCGCGCTGCGCGCGCAGGCACAGCGCCTGCTGGAGCACATCGACACATCCGACCAGAACATCGCCGACATCGCGTTCTCCCTGGCCACCACGCGGTCCGCGTTCGAGCACCGCGCCGCCGTCGTCGGAGCGGACCGCGACGAGATCGCCGCCGCACTGCGCGACCTGGGTGCCGGCAGCCGGGCCCGTGGCGGACGGACGGCGTTCCTGTTCGCTGGTCAGGGTTCGCAGCGGTTGGGGATGGGTCGGGGGTTGTATGAGCGGTTCCCGGTGTTTGCCGCTGCTTTTGATGAGGTGTTGGCGCTGCTCGATCCGGGTCTGCGGGAGGTGATGTGGGGTTCGGATGCGGAGTTGTTGAATCGGACGGGGTGGGCGCAGCCTGCGTTGTTCGCGTTCGAGGTGGCGTTGTTCCGGTTGGTGGAGTCGTGGGGGATCACGGCCGGATCATGTGGTGGGGCATTCGATTGGTGAGATCGCGGCTGCTCATGTGATGGGTGAGTTGTCGTTGGATGATGCTTGTGGGTTGATTTCGGCGCGGGCTCGGTTGATGCAGGCGTTGCCGGCCGGTGGTGCGATGGTGTCGTTGCGGGCGTCGGAGGCTGAGGTGTTGCCTCTGTTGACCGATCGGGTGGGTATTGCCGCGGTGAATGGGCCGAACTCGGTGGTGGTTGCCGGGGATGAGGCTGAGGTTGAGGTGGTTGCGGGGCGGTTTGAGCATGCCGAAGCGGTTGCGGGTGTCGCATGCTTTTCATTCGCCGTTGATGGAGCCGATGTTGGAGGAGTTCCGGGCCGCGATCGGGCACCTGGGGTCGGCTGATTACTGGGTGGCGCATGTTCGGGACACGGTGCGGTTCGCGGACAGGGTTGCGGCGTTGGAGGGTGTGGCCCGGTGGGTGGAGATCGGGCCGGATGGTGTGCTTTCGGCGATGGTCGAGCAGTTGGGTGATTTCGTCACTGTTCCGTTGCAGCGCAAGGACAGGGATGAGGAGACCGCTGTCGTCGCCGCGCTGAGCCAGTTGCATGTGCACGGTGCCACGCCGGACTGGCGCGCGTTCTTCGCCGGCTTCGACGCGCACGCCGTGGACGTGCCCACCTACGCGTTCCAGCACGAGTACTACTGGGCCGCCGAACAGTCGCCGGCCACCTCGTGGCGCTACCACGTCACGTGGCAGCCGGTCCGCATTCCGGCGGTCACCCTGGAGGGCACGTGGGTCGTGCTGGCCGGCGACGACATCGCCGCCGCGCTCACGGCCGCGGGCGCCCACGTCCGGCGCGAGCTCGGTGATCTCGCCGACGTCGCCGGTATCGTGGCCGAGAATGACGTACTGGCAACGCTTTCCCTGATCCGCTCGGTCGACGTGCCGGTCTGGGCGATCACCCGTGGAGCCGTCGCGGACGCACAGGTGCTGGGGGCTCGGGCGCGTCGCGGCCCTGGAGCGGCCCGAGCATTGGGGTGGCCTGGTCGAGGTCACGCAGGTCGACGAGCGGCTAGCGGCCGTACTGGCCGGTGGGCACGGCGAGGACCAGGTCTCGATCCGGCCGGACGGGATCTTCGCGCGGCGGCTGGTCCGCGACCAGACACCGCCCGGCGCGGCCGAGTTCGTGGCCCGCGGTTCGATCCTGATCACCGGTGGCACCGGCGGCCTCGGTGCCGAGGTGGCCCGGTGGCTGGCCACCTCGGGCGCCGAGCGGCTGGTGCTGGCCAGCAGGCGTGGCCCTGACGCGCCCGGTGCCCAACTGCTGCGCGCCGAACTGGAGCAGACCGGCGTCCGCGTCGACGTCGTGGCATGTGACGTGGCCGACCGGGACGCCCTGGCCGGTGTGCTGGCCGGCATCCCCGACCTGACCGGTGTCGTGCACGCTGCCGGTGTCGGCCAGGCGGGCGTGTTCCTGGACCGTACCGACGCCGACGAGTTCGCCGCCGTGATGGCGGCGAAGTCGGCCGGTGCGGCGAACCTGGACGCGCTGCTCGGCGACCGCGAACTGGATCTGTTCGTGCTGTTCGCGTCGATCGCGGGCGTGTGGGGCGCCGCCGGCCAAGCCGCCTACGCCGCCGGCAACGCCTACCTGGACGCGCTGGCCGACGACCGGCGCTCGCGCGGGCTGGCCGCGACGTCGATCGCGTGGGGTCCGTGGGCCGATGCCGGCATGGCCACCGGCGAGGAGATCGGCGAACACCTGCGGCGGCGCGGGCTCGGCATGATGGCCCCCGACCTGGCCATGGCCGAACTGCGCAGGGCCGTCATCGGCGCCGACGCCACCGTCACCGTCGCCGACGTCGACTGGGAACGCTTCCACCCGATCTTCACGGCCACCCGGCCGAACCGCTTCTTCGACACCCTGCCCGACGTCTCGGCGCGCACCACGGGCAACACCGACCCGGCACTGGCCGCGAGCCTGCGCGGACTGTCCGAAAAGGACCGGCGACGGGCCGTCGTCGATCTCGTCCGCACCGAGGCCGCCGCCGTGGCGGGTCACGACTCCGCCGACGCCGTCGACGTCGAACGGCCGTTCAAGGACATGGGTTTCGACTCGCTTGCCGCGGTCGAGCTGCGCAAGCGGCTCGTGTCCGTCACCGGTCTCGCGCTGCCGGTCACCATGGTCTTCGACTATCCGACGCCCGCCGCGCTGGCCGACCACATGCTGGCCGAGATCGCCGGTGGCGCGGTCGCCGACCTGGACGTGCCGATCGGGGCGGCGCCGCACGAGCCGATCGCGATCATCGGCATGGGCTGCCGCTTCCCCGGCGGCGTCCGGTCCCCGGAACAGTTGTGGGAGCTGGTCCGCGACGGCGTCGACGCGATCTCGGAGTTCCCGGCCGATCGCGGCTGGGACACCGCGGGCCTCTACGACCCCGACCCCGACCGCGCGGGCCGGACCTACTCGACGCGGGGCGGGTTCGTGGCCGAGGCCGCCGAGTTCGACCCGGCGTTCTTCGGCATCTCGCCGCGCGAGGCGCTGACCATGGACCCGCAGCAGCGCCTGCTGCTGGAGACCGCGTGGGAGGTCGTTCGAGCGGGCCGGCATCGACCCGACGTCGCTGCGCGGCAGCCGGACCGGCACGTTCATCGGGTCCAGCGTACCAGGTCTACGGCTCGGAGGTCGCCGACGGCGCCGAGGGCCACCTGGTCACCGGCACCATCCCCAGCGTCCTGTCCGGCCGTGTCGCCTACGTGCTCGGCCTGGAGGGCCCCGCGCTGACCGTGGACACGGCGTGTTCGTCGTCGCTGGTGGCGCTGCACCTGGCGTGCCAGTCGCTGCGCAACGGCGAGAGCTCGATGGCCATCGCGGGTGGCGCCACGTCATGGCGACGCCCGACCCGTTCGTCGCGTTCAGCCGGCAGCGCGCGCTGGCCACCGACGGCCGCTGCAAGGCGTTCTCCGACACGGCCGACGGCATGGCGCTGTCCGAGGGCGTCGGCCTGTTCCTGGTGGAACGGCTGTCCGACGCGCGCCGCAACGGCCACCCCGTCCTCGCGGTGATCCGCGGCTCGGCCGTCAACTCCGACGGCGCGTCCAACGGTCTGACCGCGCCGAACGGTCCGTCGCAGCAGCGGGTGATCCGCGCAGGCGCTGGCCGCGGCCGAACTGTCCGGCGGTGACGTCGACGCACTTGAGGCGCACGGCACCGGCACGTCGCTCGGCGACCCGATCGAGGCGCAGGCACTGCTGGCCACCTACGGACAGGACCGCGAACGCCCGCTGCTGCTCGGGTCGGTCAAGTCCAACATCGGGCACACCCAGTCGGCGGCCGGCGCGGCCGGCATCATCAAGATGATCATGGCGATGCGGCACGGCGAACTGCCCCGCACCCTGCACGCGGACCAGCCGTCGTCCCAGGTGGACTGGGCGGCCGGCGCGATCGCGCTGCTCGCCCAGAGCACGGCGTGGCCGGAGACCGGGCAGCCGCGCCGCGCCGCCGTGTCGTCGTTCGGTATCAGCGGCACCAACGCGCACGTGATCCTGGAACAGGCCCCGCCGGCCGTCGTCGACGCCGAGCCCGCGCCCTCGCAGCCCGCCGTGCCGTGGGTGCTGTCCGGCCGCAGCGACGCCGCCGTCCGTGCCCAGGCCGCTCGGCTTGCCGCGCACGTCACCGAACACCCCGAACTGGACGCGGCGGACGTCGCGTACTCGCTGGCCGGCTCGCGGGCCGTCTTCGAGCACCGTGCCGTCGTCGTCGGCACCGACCGGGACGAGCTGCTTGCCGCGACGAACGCGCTCGCCGACGGCGATCCCGGTGCCCTGCGGGGCGCCGCCGACGTCGACGGCCGGACCGTGTTCGTGTTCCCCGGCCAGGGCGCGCAGTGGGTCGGCATGGGTGCGCGGCTGCTCGCCGAGTCGCCGGTGTTCGCCGAGCGGATCGCCGAGTGCGCCGCCGCGCTCGCGCCGTTCACCGACTGGTCGCTGCTGGACGTGCTGCGCGAGGGCCGCGACCTGGACCGGGTCGACGTCGTGCAGCCCGCGTCGTTCGCCGTGATGGTCGTCGCTGGCCTCGCTGTGGCGGGCGCACGGCGTCGAACCGGACGCCGTCGTCGGCCACTCACAGGGCGAGATCGCCGCGGCCGTCGTGGCCGGTGCACTGTCCGTTCAGGACGGTGCGAAGCTGGTCGTGCTGCGCAGTAAGGCGATCGCGCGGACGCTGTCCGGGCTGGGCGGCATGATGTCGGTGGCGCTGCCCGTCGCCGATGTCGAGTCGCGCCTCGACGAGCGGCTGTCGGTCGCCGCGGTGAACGGCCCGAACCTGGTCGTGGTGGCCGGCGAGCCGGAGGCCCTGGACGCGCTGCGCGAACAACTGCGCGCCGAAGGCGCCCGGGTGCGCCGGATCGACGTGGACTACGCGTCGCACTCCGCGCACGTCGAACTCGTTCGCGACGACCTGCTCGCCGAACTGGCCGGCATCACGCCGCGCCACGCCGAGATCCCGTTCCTGTCCACGGTGACCGGCGACTGGCTGGCCGGCACCGAACTGGACGCCGACTACTGGTACCGCAACCTGCGCCAGCGCGTCGCGTTCGAGCCCGCTGTCCGCGAACTGGCGCGGCAGCACAGCGTTTTCGTCGAGGTCAGCCCGCATCCGGTGCTCACGTTCGCCGTCAGCGAGATCGTCGGCGACACGTCCGTCGTCAGCGGTACGCTGCGCCGCGACAACGGCGGCCTGGCACGGTTCCTGACGTCGCTGGCCACACTGTTCGTGCGCGGCGTGCCCCTCGACTGGCACCTGGCCGGCACGCGGGTCGACCTGCCGACGTACGCGTTCCAGCACGAGCGGTTCTGGGTGCCGCGCAAGGCTCCCGCCGCGGACCCGGACGCCGACTGGCGCTACCGCGTGGCATGGCACCCACTGACCTCGGTGCCGACCACGGCGCTGTCCGGCACGTGGCTGGTCCCGACCGCGGACGGCATCGCCGACGCCGACGTCGTCGAGGCGCTGGAGTCGCAGGGCGCCGACGTCGTGCGATTCCCGCTGGACCCGGCCGAGGACCGGCGGCAGGTCGCCGAACGGCTGGCCGGCCTCGATGTCGCCGGCATCGTGTCCGCGCTGGCGTTCGCCGATGGGCCGAGCGCCACGCATCCCGTGCTGTCCCACGGTCTCGCGCTGACCGTCACGTTCGTGCAGGCGCTCGGTGACGCCGGCATCGACGCCGCCGTGTGGTGCCTCACGCGCTCCGCCGTGTCCACCGGCCGCATCGACGCCGTGACGAACCCGGTGCAGGCACAGGTCATGGGCCTGTGCTGGACCGTGGCGCTGGAGCGGCCCGCGCGGTGGGGCGGCGTGATCGACCTGCCGGAGACCGTCGACGCGGCCGCTGCCCGTCGTCTCGCCGGCCTCGTGGGTGGTGTCCGCGACGAGGACCAGCTCGCGATCCGGGCATCCGGGGTGCTGGCCCGTCGTGTCGTGCGCGCCGGCGCCACCGGCCGACGGCGTGCCTGGATCCCGCGCGACACCACGCTGATCACCGGTGGCACCGGCACGCTCGGCAAGCACGTGGCCCGCTGGATCGCCGCGCGCGGCGGCGAGCACGTCGTGCTCACCAACCGCCGTGGCACGGCGGCGCCCGGCGCGGCCGAACTCGTCGCCGAACTCGCCGAACTGGGCACCGAGGCCACCGTCGTCGCGTGCGACGTCGCCGACCGCGACGCGCTCGCTTCCCTGCTGGCACAACTGAAGGCCGACGGCCACACCATCCGGACCGTCCTGCACACGGCCGCACTGATCGAACTGCGACAGTTGGCGGACACCGATCTCGACGGCGTCGCCAGGGTGATCGACGCGAAGGTCAACGGCGCCCGCAACCTCGACGAACTGCTCGACTCCGACGAACTCGACGCGTTCGTGCTGTTCTCGTCGATCGCCGGCATGTGGGGCAGCGGCAGCCACGCCGCCTACGTCGCGGGCAACGCGTACCTCGGCGCCCTTGCCGAACACCGCCGCTCGCGCGGCCTGCCGGCCACCGCGATCTCGTGGGGCATCTGGGCCGACGACCGCGAGTCCGGCCGCGTCGATCCCGACCAGATCCTGCGCAGCGGCCTGCGCTTCATGGCTCCCGACCTGGCCCTGGCCGCGCTCGGCCGCGCCATCGACGATGACGAGACGACGGTGGCCATCGCCGACGTCGACTGGGACCGCTACCACCCGGTCTTCACCGCGGGCCGGCCCACGTCGCTGTTCACCGAGGTGCACCAGACCGTCGCGGCCACCACCCGGGACAGCGAACTGGCCTCCCGTATCCGTGGCCTGTCCCGTGCCGAACAGGACCGCGCGCTGCTGGACCTGGTGCGCACCCAGGCTGCGGCCGTGCTCGGTTTCGCGTCGAAGGACGCGCTGCCCGGCCGGCGTGCCTTCCGGGACGCCGGTTTCGACTCGCTGACCGCCGTCGACCTGCGCACCCGCCTGGCCACGGCCACCGGCCTCACGCTGTCGCCGACGATCGTGTTCGACCACCCGAACCCGGCCGCGCTCGCCGAGTTCCTGCGCACGCGGATCGTCGGCGGCGGTGCCGTCGACCAGATCGTCACGGCGGCCGGCGCCGCCGACGAGCCGATCGCGATCATCGGCATGAGCTGCCGCTACCCGGGCGGCGTCACGTCACCGGATCACCTGTGGGACCTGCTGGTGGCCGGTGGCGACGCGATCTCCGGCTTCCCCGGCGACCGCGGCTGGGACACGGTCGGCCTCTACGACCCCGACCCGGACGTGTCCGGCCGCACATACTCGACGAACGGCGGATTCCTGAGCGACGTCGCCGGTTTCGACGCCGACTTCTTCGGCATCTCGCCGCGCGAGGCCCTCTCGATGGACCCGCAGCAGCGCATGGTGCTGGAGACCGCGTGGGAGGCGTTCGAGCGCGCTGGTCTGGATCCGACCTCGATGCGCGGCAGCAGGACCGGCACGTTCATCGGTGCCAGCTACCAGGACTACGACGCTGCCGTCACCGACGGCGCCGACGGTCACGCCGTCACCGGCACGATCGCCAGCATCATGTCCGGCCGCGTGGCCTACCTGATGGGGCTGGAGGGTCCCGCGATCACGCTGGACACCGCGTGCTCGTCGTCACTGGTCGCGCTGCACCTGGCGTGCCATTCGCTGCGCACCGGTGAGAGCTCGCTGGCGCTGGCCGGTGGTGTCGCCGTCATGTCGACGCCGGACGCGTTCGTCGGCTTCAGCCGGCAGCGCGCCATGGCCGTCGACGGCCGCTGCAAGGCGTACGCCGAGGGCGCCGACGGTATGAGCCTCGCCGAGGGCGTCGGTCTGCTGCTGGTGGAACGGCTGTCCGACGCGCAGCGCAACGGCCACCCGATCCTGGCCGTGGTGCGCGGCTCCGCGATCAACTCCGACGGCGCCTCCAACGGTCTCACCGCGCCCAACGGCCCCGCACAGCAGCGCGTGATCCGCCAGGCACTGGCCAATTCCGGGCTCACACCGTCCGAAGTGGACGCCGTGGAGGGGCACGGCACCGGCACGGCGCTCGGTGACCCGATCGAGGCGCAGGCCCTGCTGGCCACCTACGGCCAGGACCGCGAACGCCCGCTGCTGCTCGGCTCGGTCAAGTCGAACATCGGCCACACGCAGATGGCATCCGGTGTCGCAGGCGTGATCAAGATGGTGCTCGCGATCCGGCACGGCCTCGTCCCGCGCACGCTGCACATCGACGAACCCTCGTCCCATGTGGACTGGGCAGCGGGTGCGATCCACCTGCTCACCGAGCACGCGGAATGGCCGGACACGGGCGCGCCGCGCCGCGCCGGCATCTCGTCGTTCGGCCTGAGCGGCACGAACGCGCACGTCGTCGTCGAACAGGCACCGGCCACCGAGCCGACCGGGGCACCCGAACCGACGCTCGTCCCGCTGGTGCTGTCCGCCCGCACGCCGGACGCCCTGCGTGCCCAGGCGGCCAACCTGGCCACCGCACTGACCGACCAGCACCTCACCGACGTGGCGTTCTCACTGGCCACCAGCCGCGCCGCACTCGACCACCGAGCCGCGGTCGTCACCGGGGACCACGACGAACTGCTCCGCGCACTGACCGCGCTGGCCGACGACACGCCCGCCGCCGGCCTGGTCCGGGCCAAGGCGACCACCGGCCCGCTGGCCTTCCTGTTCACCGGTCAGGGCGCGCAGCGGGTCGGCATGGGCCGTGAGCTGTACGGGCGGTTCCCGGCGTTCGCGTCGGCGTTCGACGCGGTGCTGGCTCAGCTCGATCCGCGCCTGCGGGAGGTGATGTGGGGTTCGGACGAGCTGCACCGCACCGAGTTCACGCAGCCCGCGCTGTTCGCGATCGAGGTCGCGCTGTTCCGGTTGCTGGAGTCCTGGGGTGTCCGGCCGGACTTCGTTGCTGGGCATTCCATCGGCGAGATCGCGGCCGCTCACGTGGCCGGCGTGCTGTCGCTGGCGGACGCCGGCACGCTGGTGTCGGCACGGGCCCGGTTGATGCAGGCACTGCCCGCCGGCGGCGCGATGGTGTCGTTGCGCGCCACCGAGGACGAGGTCGTTCCGCTGCTGACCGACCGGGTCGGCATCGCGGCGGTGAACGGACCGAACTCGATCGTCATCGCGGGCGACGAGACCGAGGTGCTGGCGATCGCGTCGCACTTCGAGAAGTCCCGTCGGCTCAACGTGTCGCACGCGTTCCACTCGCCGCTGATGGAACCGGTGCTCGACGAGTTCCGAAAGGTCGTCTCCGGGCTCACGTTCGGCAGGCCGGAGATCAGCGTCCTCGCGCCGCTGGCCGACCCGGAGTACTGGGTGCGGCACGTCCGCGCCACCGTGCGCTTCGCCGACACGCTGGCCGGTCTGCGCGAACTCGGCGTGACGAACTTCGTCGAGCTCGGGCCGGACGGCGTGCTCACCGCGATGGCGCGGGGCAGCGACGTGACGGTCGTGCCGACACTGCGCCGCGACCGCGACGAGGAAACCGCGGTCGTCACCGCGCTGGCGGCCGCGCACGCGCACGGCGCCGACGTCGACTGGCCCGCGTTCTTCGCCGACACCGGCGCCAAGCGCGTCGACCTCCCCACCTATGCGTTCCAGCACCAGCGGTTCTGGCCGGAGACGGGAACGCCGTCGGTGGACGCGTGGCGCTACCGCAGCACGTGGCAGCCGATCACGCCGGCAGGTACCGCAACCGGCCGCTGGCTGGTCGTGTCGCCGACCGATCACGACTGGCTGACCGGCCTCGGTGTCGAGACCGTCCGTGTCGACGAGATCGGATCGACGCCCGTCGCGGACTTCGACGGCGTGCTGTCGCTGGTCGACGGCGAGGCCGTCGTGACCCTGGTACAGGCCCTGTGTGATGCGGGCAGCACGGTGCCGCTGTGGCTGGCGACGCGAGGCGCCGTCGTCGACGTCACGAATCCCGCCACCGCGACGGTCTGGGGCTTCGGCCGCGCGGTCGCGCTGGAGCGCCCGGAACTGTGGGGCGGCCTGGTCGATCTGCCGTCGACGATGGACGGGACGGCCGTGCGCCGGCTCGCCGCCGTGCTCGCCGGCACCGAGAACGAGGTCGCGATCCGGCCGGACGGCGTGCTCGCGCGCCGGCTGGAACGGCATCCGGCGACCGGACCGGTCACCGCTTTCCGGCCTGCCGGAACGGTTCTCGTCACCGGCGGCACGGGCGGCATCGGCGCGCGGGTCGCGCGCTTCCTCGCCGAAGCCGGAGCGGAACACCTGCTGCTGGCCAGTCGCAGCGGCCCGGACGCACCGGGCGCTGCCGAACTCGAAGCGGAGCTCGTGGGCCTGGGCGCCCGGGTCACGATCGCGGCCTGCGACGTCGCCGACCGGGACTCGCTGGCCGCGCTGATCGACGGCGTGCCGCTGACCGGCGTGTTCCACGCTGCCGGTGTCGTGGCCGATGGTGTCGTGGCCGCGTTGACGCCCGCGCGGTTCGCGTCCGTCCTGACCACCAAGGCGGCGGCCGCGTGGCACCTGCACGAGTTGACCGCCGGTCTCGATCTCGACGCGTTCGTGCTGTTCTCGTCGACAGCCAGCACGTTCGGCTCGCCGGGCCAGGCCAACTACGCCGCGGCCAACGCCTACCTGGACGCACTCGCCGAACACCGCCGTGGCCAGGGGCTGCCCGCGCTGTCGGTCGCGTGGGGTCCCTGGGCGGGCGCCGGCATGGCCACCGATGACGTCGCCGACCGCGTCCGCCGCGCCGGCTACACCCCGATGCGGCCCGAACTGGCGATCACCGCGCTGCGCCAGGCCATCGAGCACGGCGACACCGTCCTCACGGTCGCCGACATCGACTTCGGCCGGTTCGCCGAGGTGTTCGGTGTGACTCCGCTGGTCCGCGACCTGACCGGGGTGCGCCGACAGGCGCCGGCAGCTGCTGATCGCCGGCATGTCACCGGAAGCGCTGCTGGACCTGCTGCGCACGCAGGTCGCCGTCGTGCTCGGCCACGCCGACGCGACCGGCATCGACCCGGACCGCGCGTTCCGCGACCTCGGCTTCGACTCGCTGACCAGCGTCGAGCTGCGCAACGGCCTGGCCGCGGCGACCGGCCTGACCCTCCCGGCGACGCTCACGTTCGACTACCCGACGCCGCGCGCCCTCGCCGACCATCTTGCGGCGGAACTGGGCGGCACCGACGAATCCGTCGTGCGGCAGGTCCAGGTGCGCACCGATGAGCCGATCGCCGTCGTCGGCATGAGCTGCCGGTTCCCCGGCGACGTCAGCACGCCCGACGAGCTGTGGTCGATGCTGGTCGACGGTCGTGACGGCATGACGCCGTTCCCGACCGACCGTGGCTGGGACATCGCGTCGTCGTTCGGTGGCGCGCTGTCGGCCACCGCGGTCGGCGGCTTCCTGCACGACGCGCCCGATTTCGACGCCGAGTTCTTCGGCATCTCGCCGCGTGAGGCGCTGGCGATGGATCCGCAGCAGCGGTTGCTGCTGGAGACGTCCTGGGAGGCCCTGGAACACGCCGGCATCGACCCGAACGGCCTGCGCGGCACGGACGCCGGTGTGTTCGTCGGCACCAACGGGCAGGACTACACCAGCGTCCTGCTCAGCTCCGGCGCGGACGTGCTCGGTCACGTGGCCACCGGCAACACGGCCAGCATCATGTCCGGCCGCCTGTCCTACACGCTCGGCCTGGAAGGCCCCGCGCTGACCGTCGACACCGCGTGCTCGGCGGCGCTGGTCGCGATCCACCTGGCGGGCCGCGCGCTGCGCAACGCGGAGTGCTCGCTGGCGCTGGCCGGTGGCGTGTCCGTGATGTCCAGCCCGGCCGCGTTCGTCGAGTTCAGCGCACAGGGCGGCCTGGCGGCCGACGGCCGCTGCAAGCCGTTCTCCGACTCCGCGGACGGCACGGCGTGGTCGGAGGGTGCGGGATTCGTCGTCCTGGAACGGTTGTCCGACGCGCAGCGCAACGGCCACCGCGTGCTCGCGGTGGTGCGCGGCTCGGCCGTCAACTCCGACGGCGCGTCCAACGGCATCACCGCGCCGAACGGCCCGTCGCAGCAGCGCGTCATCCGGGCCGCGCTCGCCGACGCCGGTCTGTCCACATCGGACGTCGATGTGGTCGAGGCGCACGGCACCGGAACGAAACTCGGTGACCCGATCGAGGCCCAGGCCCTGCTGGCCACCTACGGCCGCGACCGCGAGCAGCCGCTGCTGGTCGGCGCCGTCAAGTCCAATCTCGGCCACACGCAGGCCGCGGCCGGCATCGCCGGTGTCATCAAGATGACGCTCGCCATGCGGCACGGCGTCGTCCCGCGCACGCTGCACGTCACCGAGCCCTCATCGCACGTCGACTGGTCCGCCGGCACGCTCGCACTCGTCACGGAGGACACGGCGTGGCCAGCGACCGGCCGGCCGCGCCGGGCAGCCGTGTCCGCGTTCGGCGTCGGCGGCACCAACGCGCACGTCATCATCGAGGCGCCGCAACCGGAGCCGGCGACCGAGCGCCCGACCGACGCGGTCGTGCCGTGGGTCGTGTCGGCCAAGTCGCCGGACGCGCTGCGGGCGCAGGTCGACCGGCTCACCGCACTGGACCTCGACCCGGCCGATGTCGGCTACACGCTGGCCACCGGCCGCGCGTCGTTCGACCACCGTGCCGCGCTGCTGGTCACCCGGGACGGCGTGACCGAGGTCGGCAGCGGGGTCGCCGCCACCGGCAGGACGGCGTTCCTGTTCGCGGGCCAGGGATCGCAGCGGGTCGGCATGGGCCGTGAGCTGTACGGGCGGTTCCCGTTGTTCGCGTCGGCGTTCGACGCGGTGCTGGCTCAGCTCGATCCGTGCCTGCGGGAGGTGATGTGGGGTTCGGATGAGTTGCATCGCACGGAGTTCACGCAGCCCGCGTTGTTCGCGTTCGAGGTCGCGCTGTTCCGGTTGCTGGAGTCGTGGGGTGTCCGGCCGGACTACCTGGTGGGTCACTCGATCGGCGAGATCGCGGCCGCGCACGTGGCCGGGGTGTTGACGTTGGAGGACGCGTGCACGCTGGTGTCGGCGCGGGCGCGCCTGATGCAGGCGTTGCCCGCCGGTGGCGCGATGGTGTCGTTGCGCGCCACGGAGGACGAGGTCGTTCCGCTGCTGACCGACCGGGTCGGCATCGCGGCGGTGAACGGACCGAACTCGATCGTCATCGCGGGCGACGAGACCGAGGTGCTGGCGATCGCGTCGCACTTCGAGAAGTCCCGTCGGCTCAACGTGTCGCACGCGTTCCACTCGCCGCTGATGGACCCGATGCTCGACGAGTTCCGTGCCGTCGTCGACGGCCTGTCCTTCGCCGAGCCGGCCATCCCGATGCTGTCGCCGGTCGAGTCGCCCGAGTACTGGGTGCGGCACGTGCGCGACACCGTGCGGTTCGCCGACCAGATCCGTGCGCTGGACGGCGTTGCCCGGTTCGTCGAACTGGGACCGGACGGCGTGCTCACCGCCATGGCCCGCGAGTCCGCCGCCCCGGACGCGACTCTGATTCCGTTGCTCCGCAAGGATCATGGCGAGGAGGTCGCGCTCACGACGGCGCTCGCGCAACTGCACGTCACCGGCGCCACGATCGACTGGCCCGCCTGGTTCGCGGGCGCCCGGCTGGTCGAGCTGCCGACGTATGCCTTCCAGCGCAGGCGCTTCTGGCCGGACGCGGTCCGGGACGGCCTCTGCTACAAGGCGACCTGGCGCCGCCTGACGGTCCCGCCAGGCACCCTGTCCGGCGCGTGGCTTCAGGTCGTCCCGGTCGGCCACGACGGCGACGAGTGGGACGGCACGGCCCGCGTCGAGTTCGACGAAACGGTCCCGACGCCGCTGGGCGGCGCCGAGTACGCGGGCGTCGTCTCACTGCTGCCCACCGCCGAAGCGACGACGGCCCTGTTGCGCGCACTGGAGGACGCCGGCATCGACGCACCGCTGTGGTGCGTCACCCGTGAGGCGGTCGGCATCGGGACCGATCCGGTCTCGGCCGACGGGGCCGCGCTGTGGGGCCTCGGCCGCGTACTCGCGCTGGAACACCCGCAGCGCTGGGGTGGCCTGGTCGACGTGCCGGCCGAGTTGGACGAGCGCGCGTTCGGGCGACTGGCCGGCGTCCTGTCGGCGGCGGAGGAGGACCAGGTCGCGATCCGGCCGTCCGGTGTGTTCGGCAGGCGGCTGGTGGCCGTGCCGGGCGGCGGCGAGTGGCAGCCGACCGGCACCGTGCTGGTGACCGGCACCGGCACACAGGCCGAGCGCATCGCCGAGTGGGTGACCAGCCGCGGCGCGGAGGTCACCACCGACCCGAACCAGGACATCACCGCGCTCATCCACTGTGGACCGTTCGAGGACGTCGAGCACCTGGCCGACCGGAAGCTGGACGCGTTCGTGCTGTGCACGTCGATGGCCGGCACGATCGGTGTCCGCGGCCGTGGCGCGGCAGCGGCGGCCGAGGCGGCGCTGGAGGCGGTCGTCCGCCGCCGCAAGGTCGACGGCCTGGCCGCCACGCTGGTCGGCTTCGGCGCGTGGGCGGACACCGGTCGCACCGACGACGAGCACCTGCTGGCCAGCGGCCTGCCGCCGATGCCCGCCGATCGCGCGCTCGCCGGGTTCGCGCACGCCGTCGCGAGCGCCGAGCCCGTGGTGACGGTCGCGGACGTGATGTGGGACCGCTTCGGCCCCGCGTTCACCGCGGCCCGCCCGAGCCCGCTGCTGGCCGACCTGCCATGGGCGAAACCGGACGTGCGGGCCGAGACGAGCCGACTGCGCGAGCGGCTGCTCACGCTGCCCGACCGGCACCGCACCGGCATGCTGACCGACCTGGTCCGCACGGAGGTCGCCGCGGTCCTCGGGCACACCGGCGCCGGTGACGTCCCGGCCGACCGCGCGTTCTCCGATCTCGGCTTCGACTCGCTCACAGCCGTCGAACTGCGTGACCGGCTGGGCACCGCTGACCGGTCTCGACCCTGCCGACCACCCTCGCCTTCGACCACCCGAACCCCGAGGTGCTGGCCGCGTTCCTACAGGCCGAACTGCTCGGCGAGACCGACGACGTGCCCACCGGCCCGACGCGGACCGCGCTCACCGGCGACCCGATCGTGATCGTCGGCATGAGCTGCCGCTACCCGGGTGGCGTGCGGTCGCCGGAGGACCTGTGGCGGCTGGTGGTCGACGAGCGTCGACGTGATCGGCGGCTTCCCGACCGACCGCGGCTGGGACCTCGACGGCGCTGGGCGAGGAGCGGCACGCACGTCGCGAGGGCGGTTTCCTCTACGATGCCGCCGACTTCGACCCCGGCTTCTTCGGCATCTCGCCGCGCGAGGCGATCGTGATGGACCCGCAGCAGCGCGCTCGCTGCTGGAGGTGACGTGGGAGGGCCTGGAGCGCGCCGGCATCGACCCGCGCACCCTGCGCGGCAGTGACACCGGCGTGTTCGTCGGCGGCGCCACCGGCGACTACCGCCCGCCCGCCGAGACGAAGGGCCACGTCCTCACGGCCCAGGCCGGCCAGCCTGTTGTCCGGCCGCATCTCCTACACGTTCGGCCTGGAAGGCCCAGCGTCACGGTCGACACCGCGTGCTCGTCGTCGCTGGTCGCGCTGCACCTCGCCGCTGCAGCGCGCTGCGCGCCGGCGAGTGCTCGCTGGCCGCTGGCCGGTGGCGTGACCGTGATGTCCACGCCCGGTCGGTTTCGTCGAGTTCGGCGAGATGGGCGCGCTGTCGCCGGACGGCCGGTGCAGGGCCTTCGCCGAGTCGGCCAACGGCACCGGCTGGTCGCGAGGGCGTCGGCGTGCTGGTGCTGGAACGCCTGTCCGACGCCAGCCGCAACGGCCACCGGGTCCTTGCCGTGATCCGCGGTTCGGCCATCAACCAGGACGGCGCGTCCAACGGCCTCACCGCGCCGAACGGCCCCTCGCAGCGCGGCGTCATCCGCCAGGCGCTGGCCGTCGCCGGCCTGACCGCGTCGGACGTGGACGCCGTCGAGGCCCACGGCACCGGCACGCCGCTGGGCGACCCGATCGAGGCCCAGGCCGCTGCTGGCCACCTACGGCCAGGACCGGGAGCGAGCCCGCTGTGGTGGGTTCGGTGAAGTCCAACATCGGCCACACCCAGGCCGCGTCCGGTGTCGCGGGCGTGATCAAGATGGTCATGGCGATGCGGCACGGCGTGCTGCCCAAGACGCTGCACGTCGACGAGCCGTCGCCCCATGTCGACTGGTCGGCAGGCGCCGTCGAACTGCTGCGCGGAGCCGACGCCGTGGCCGGCGGTCGGACCGGCCGCGCCGCGCCGGCGATCTCGTCGTTCGGCGCGAGCGGCACCAACGCCCACGTGATCATCGAGCAGGCTGCCCGAGCCGGTGGCCGATGTCGGTCCGACACGGTCGGCATCGACGCCGGTCCCGGTGTCCCGGGCAGACGCCGGACGCGCTCCGCGAACAGGCGCAGGAACCTGGCCGCGCACCTGCGCCGAACACCCGGACTGTCGGTGCCGACGTGGCGTACTCGCTGGCCACGACCCGCGCCGGCTTCGAACACCGCGGCCGTGGTCCTCGCCGACGACCGCGCGACTGCGCTGGCCTGACCGCCTCGCCGGCGGACGGGACGTCACTGTGCGGCCGGGCGACGGAGCGCGAAGCCCTTCCTGTTCACCGGCCAGGGATCGCAGCGCGTCGGCATGGGCCGTGAGCTGTACGGGCGGTTCCCGGTGTTCGCGCCGGCGTTCGACGCGGTGCTGGCTCGACGCTCGATGCCGTGCCTGCGGGACGTGATGTCGGGACCGGATCGAGCTGCATCGCACGGCAGTTCACGCAGCCCGCGTTGTTCGCGTTCGAGGTCGCGCTGTTCCGGCTGCTGGAGTCGTGGGGCGTCCGGCCGGACTACCTGGTCGGTCACTCGATCGGCGAGATCGCCGCCGCGCACGTGGCCGGGGTGTTGTCGCTGGAGGACGCGTGCACGCTGGTGTCGGCGCGGGCCGGCTGATGCAGGCGCTGCCCGCCGGCGGCGCGATGGTGGCGTTCGCAGGCCACCGAGGACGAGGTCGTCCGCTGCTGACGACCGGGTCGGCATCGCGGCGGTCAACGGCCCCCGCTCGGTGGTGATCGCCGGCGACGAGGCCGAGGTCGCCGCCATCGCCGGCCGCGTTCGAGGCGCAAGACGAAGCGGTTGCGGGTGTCGCACGCGTTCCACTCGCCACTGATGGAGCCGATGCTCGACGAGTTCCGTGACGTCGTGCGCGGCCTGTCGTTCGCCGTGCCGCGGATTCCGATGTGCCGCCGGTCGACTCGGCCGAGTACTGGGTCAACCACGTGCGGGCGGCGGTGCGGTTCGCCGACGGTGTGCGGTGGCTGGCCGAGCGGGACGTCACGACGTTCGTGGAGATCGGCCCGGACGGCGTGCTGACGGCGATGGCGGCCGAGAGCGTGGACGACGCGGTGCTGCTGCCGGCGTCGCGTGCCGACCGTTCCGAGGAACTAGCGCTGGTCACGACGGTCGCACACCTGCACGTGCTCGGTGTCCCCGTCGACTGGCACACCTTCCACGCCGGCTCCGGTGCCCGAGCGGTCGACCTGCCGACGTACGCGTTCCAGCACGAGCGCTTCTGGCCGGACACGCGGTCGTCCGAGGTCGACCGCTGGCACTACCGGATCGACTGGCGGCAGGTGTCCGTGCCGGCGGCACGCCCGGAGGGCACGTGGCTGGCCGTGGTGCCGGTCGGCGCGGGGGAGTGGATCGACCCGCTGATCGACGGCATGGTCCGGATCGAGGCCGGCGAGTCGCTGGTTCCACTGCTCAGCGACCGGCACGACGTGCGGGGTGTGGTGTCGTTCCTGGCCGAGTCGGCCGCGACCGCGGACCTGTTGCGGACGCTGGGTGACGTCGGCATCGACGCTCCACTGTGGTGTGTCACGCGGGGCGCTGTCGCGGCCGCTCCGGACGACCGGATCACAGACGTCCACCAGGCCGGTGTCTGGGGCCTGGGCCGGGTCGCCGCGCTGGAGCAACCACGGCGCTGGGGCGGCCTGATCGACCTGCCGCCGGTCGTCGATTCGGCTGTGTGCCAAGGCTTTGACGGTGCGCTGGCCGGGTCGGAGGACCAGGTGGCGGTGCGGGCAGCCGGAATCTACGGCCGCCGCCTCACACAACCGGGCGCACTGCCGGCAGGCGAATGGGAACCGTCCGGCACGGTCCTCATCACCGGTGGCACGGGAGCGCTGGGCGGTCGCGTGGCGAAGGCCCTGGCGGAGGCCGGTGCCGACCACCTGCTGCTGGCCAGCAGGCGCGGTCCGGACGCGCCCGGCGCCACGGAGCTGGCATCGGAACTCGCGGCACTGGGCGCGGAGGTCACCATCGCGTCCTGCGACGTGGCCGACCGGTCCGCGGTCGCCGAGCTGCTGGCGTCGGTGCCCGAGACGCATCCGCTCACGGCGGTCGTGCACACCGCGGGCGTGCTCGACGACGGTCTGCTCAGCGGGTTGACACCGGAGCGGTTCGAGTCGGTGTACCGGTCGAAGGTCACGTCGGCGCTGGTGCTGGACGAACTGACCCGCGACCTGGACCTCGACGTGTTCGCGCTGTTCTCCTCGGCGTCCGGTGCGGTCGGCAACGCGGGGCAGGCCAACTACGCCGCGGCCAACTCGGTCCTCGACGCGCTCGCCGAACAGCGGCGCGCGGACGGCCTGCCGGCGACGTCGGTGGCGTGGGGTGCGTGGGCGGGCGACGGCATGGCGGCCGGCACGGGCAGCCAGGACAGTGGCGTCGCGCCGATGGACCCGGCACTGGCGATCACGGCGTTGCGCAGGGCGGTCCAGGGCACCGACCCGACGGCGGTCGTGGCCGACATCGACCAGGCAAGGTTCGTCAAGGCGTTCGTGGCGGCGAGGATGAGCCCACTGCTGAGCGACCTGCCGCGCTACGCGGAGCTGACAGCCGAACTACGCGACGACTCGTCGATCACCGAAGCGCTGCGCGCCCAGTTGGCGGAACTGACCGAAGCCGAACAGTCCGGCCGCCTGCTCGACATGGTCCGCACGACGACAGCCGCGGTACTGGGCCTGCCGGGCATCGCATCGGTCGGCACGGCACAGGCGTTCAAGGACCTCGGGTTCGACTCACTGGCGGCGATCGAACTGCGCAACGGACTCAACGCGGCTACGGGCCTGCGCCTGCCGTCCACGCTGGTGTTCGACCACCCGACCCCGGTCGCGCTGGCGGAATTGCTGCGCTCGCTGCTGATCCCGTCGGCGCAAGGCAAGCAGGACATCGAATACGACCAGGCGACGATCAGGACGCTGCTCGCCTCGGTCACGATCGCGGAGCTGCGCGAAATCGGTGTCCTGGAATCACTTCTCCAACTGGCCGGCAGGGCCCGCACCGCGGTGCCCCAGGAAGAAGCCGGCACGGACTCCATCGACGACATGGAACTGGACGACCTCGTCCAGGCGGCACTGGAAGGCGAAATGCGATGAGCGACCACGACATGACCCGGTGGGAAAAACTGGCCCGTGAGATGACGCGGGTGGTGGGCGCGGCCAACCCGGAACTGGTGGCGATGCTGATGGCGCCGCTGCCGGTTCCACCATGGGAAGCCCTGACGTCGTCCTGGTACTGACGGAGGAACGGTCATGCTTGCCTCGAAAGCACAACAGGACACCAACCTCGCCACGCGCCTGGTGGTCGAGGACACGGCGGAACTGGCCGGCAGGCTGCCGGTGGACAGCAGGCTGACGTGCGGCGTGCACCGCAGATGGATTCACGACTGCGTGAGCTCACCCACCCACGTCAACCAGATCACGGGCCACAGATGGTGCCGACCGTGCGCGGAGCCGCTGACGGTAGCGGTGGACCAACTCGCCCGCACGGTCGAGATGCAGTGCCCCACATGCGGGGACGGTCGCTCGGCGGCAACGAACCGCCTCGTGGTGTCGTGCCGAGCCAGCCTCTTGGCCGAGATCGACCGCCCGCGGCAACTCGGCCACCCGAGGCACCTGCGAATCGCCTGAGCCATCAGAAGGACGTGGAACCGCGGCCGGAGAGCGATCCGGCGCGCTCACCCCGCGCTATCGTTGTCGTGCAGACGTTCGTGGGAGCGGGACAGTGGTTCACCGGCGAGCCGGGCGTCGATGCCGGCGTTGAAGTTGGGGCATCGCGTGATGTCCTCGTGCGGACAGCGCAGTCCATGTTCGATGGCCCTGCGGGCGGCCTGCGCCCTGGCGATCTGGTCGTCCAGTTCCGCGAGCTTGCGCCGGGCGAGCCGGCCCCACTCCCCGGCCGCGCTCGTCGCCATCAGTGCCTTCTGTTCGGCGAGTGTGAACCCCGCGTCGCTGTACAGCAGGATCGTGCCGACGACCCGGGCTGCCGACTCCGGGTACCGGCGCTGCCCCGACGCCCTGGCCGGTGCCGGAAGCAGGCCGAGTTCCTCGTAGTAGCGCAGCGCCGAGGCCGTGACTCCCGTGCGGCGGGCCAGTTGCCCGATGGTGAGCAGGCTGTTGACTTCAGGTGCGCTTGAAGGCGTTGGCTGCCGGACATGCGAGCTCGACATGACAGAAGCGTGCCACGGATCGCGCGGCGGGCGCTGACCGCGGCCATGGAGTACGGGGTGCCGCGGGCCGGGCTCACCGTCGTGCGCGCGCTGGACCGTGACGTGATCGGCCAGGCCCACCAGCCCAGCGGCGCCGCCGGTTACGTGACCGCCTGGGAGATGGCTCACCGCCCGTCCAACCGGCAGCGCAGCCTCTGGGCGGTCTCGCTGCTCGGCCCGCGCCCAGCCGATCACGTGCTGGAGATCGGCTTCGGTCCGGGCGTGGCCGTCGCCGCGCTGGTTCGTGCCGGCGCCGGTCACGTCGCCGGCATCGACCATTCCGGCGTGATGCTCCGGCGGGCGTCCCGGCGTAACGCCGCCGCGATCCGGGCGGGGCGGGTGACCCTGGTCAGGGCATCGGTCGAGCGGATTCCGCCGAACTCGGTCCCTTCGACGCGATCCTCGCCGTCAACACCCTCGCGTTCTGGCCCTCACCGGCCGAGCGGCTCGCCGAGCTGCGCCTGCGGCTCACGCCCGGTGGGCGTGTTGCCATCGTGTCGCAGCCCCGCTGCGCCGGTGCCACCGCGGGCACGTCCCGCAGTGCGGCCCACGGCGTCGAGGGCCTGCTGCGGGACGCCGGCTTCACGCACCTGGGCACCGAGTTCCTTCCGCTCGACCCACCGGTGGCCGCCGTCGTCGCCACCAGCCCACAACCATGAGCTACCAGGTCACCGGCAGCGCATGCACTCCGAACAGGATGCCGTCGTACTTGAACGGCAACTCCTCGACCGGCTGGGCCAACTGTAGGTTCGGGATACGCGCGAACAGTGTCTGGTACGCGATGTCGATCTCCGCGCGCACCAGGTTCTGGCCCAGGCACTGGTGTACGCCGTAGCCGAACGCCACGTGGTGTCGTGACGATCGGCTCGGGTCGAACTCGTCGGCCCGCTCGAACGCCGCCAGGTCGTGGTTGGCCGCCGCGACGAGCGGGACGATGCCCTCGCCCGCCTTGATGGTCTGGCCGCCGATCTCCACGTCCTCCACCGCGACCCTCAGCGACACCAGGTCCGCGACCGACGCGTACCTCAGTACTTCCTCGACCGCCCTCGGGTCGCCGATCCACTGGCGGTTGCGCAGCAGCATGATCGTGCCGATGGCGATGTTGTTGGCCGTCGTCTCGTGTCCCGCGATCAGCAGCAGCAGGCCGACCCCGGCGATCTCCTGCGGCGACAACTCACCGCCCGCCAACAGTTTGCTGATCAGGTCGTCGCCGGGGAAGCGCTGTTTGATCGAGATCAGGCGGATCAGGTACGTCAGCAGTTCGCCGCCCGCCCTCTCGCGTTCCTCCTTCGTCGTCGTGAACGTGACCAGACTCCTGGTACGCGACTCGAAGTACTCGTGGTCCGAGTACGGCACGCCGAGCATCGTGCAGATGACCAGGGACGGGACCGGCAGCGCGAACGCGTTGACCAGGTCCGCCGGCGGCCCTGCTTCGAGCAGCGCGTCGACACGGCCGTCGACCACCTTCTGGATCGCCGGGCGCCATTCCCTGATCCGGCGGACGGTGAACTCCGGGATCAGCGTCTTGCGGAAGCGGCCGTGCTCCGGCGGGTCGAAGCCCACGAACCAACCGGGGATCTGCTCGGGCAGTGGCACGGTCTGGATCTCACCCAGGTTGGGGAAACCCGCGTGGGTCGGGTTGGAACTGATGCTGGGGCTGGTCAGCACCGTACGCACGTCCTCGTGCCGCGTCACCAGCCACACCGTGCTGCCGCCTGGCAACGCGGACTTGACCAGGCCGTCCTGTGTGCGCAGGCCCGCGTACTCCTCGGGCGGGGACAGTTGTCCCCGGCGCCTGCGTGGGAAGTCGATCGTCGTGCTCATGGGGTCCGTCCTCCAGGTCAACTCATCGCCGGGGCCGGCACGACACCCTGCACGGCCGGCATGCCGAGGATCAGGTCGGCGGCCTTCTCGCGGCCGCCCGCCGCCAACTGCAGGCCGCGGAAGTGTTCGGCCCGCTCGCGGAACGTCGGTTCGGTGAGCAGCCGGTTGATCTTGTGGACCATGTCGTCGACGTCGACGACATGCGCGTCCAGCGTCAGGCCGACGCCCGCGTCCTCGGCGCGCACCGCCTGGTCGTAGCAGTCCACCCACAGTGGACGCGTCAGCAGCGGCTTGCCGAAGTACAGGCCCTCGTGCAGGCCGTTGCCGCCGCCGTGGTTGACGAACACCCGCACGTGCTCGTGGGCGAGGACGTCCAACTGCGACGGGACCCAGCTCTCGATGCGCAGGTTGGCCGGCAGGTTCTCGGGCAGGAAGTGGCGTTGTTCGCCGGGCAGTTTCCACAGCACGTGACAGTCCAACCGCCGGACCACCTCGACCAGGCCGTGCACCTGGTCCCGGGTGAGCCTCGTGATCGTGCCGAAGCCCATGTAGGCGATCCGCTCGTGCGCGTCCAGCCATGCCGTCAGGTCGCCGGAATCGGCTTCGGGCAGCGGCGGGATCATGGCGCCCAGCAAGCGGATGTGGTCGGGCAGCGGGAACGGGTAGTCCAGGCCCGCCACCGAGTGGCACAGGATCACCTCGGCACTGCCGGCCTTCGACGACACCTTGTTGGCCTGGGAGGACGCGCCCAGTTCCTTGCGGGTCTTCATGAACCGCAGCAGCACCTTGATCATCCGTGGGTCGAGGATCAGACCCAACTGGCGCACCCGGAACATCCGGTTCGCGATCTTCTGGCGCGGCGTCATGCTCGCCGGCAGGCCCGAGTTCGGCTGCGGATAGCCGCGCGGCAGGTGGGCGTAGAGGACGTTGCTGGGCATGAACGGCGCGCTCAGCACGTACGGGATGCCCCTGGTGATGGCCACGCGGGCGGCGAAACCGCTGATGTTGTCGATCACCATCAGCGCCGGCCGCAGCTCCTCGACGGCCCGGTCCAGCGCCCGGTGTTTCGGGGTGCGCAGGTTCGGGTCGAACGTGTGCAGGGCGACCGTTCGGTAGGCCTTCCAGCGGGAACTCTGCGTGACCTTGTGGTAGATGTCGTCGCTCCACGTGACCGACGACAGTTCCGGGATCACCTCGCCGAGCGAGACGAACCGCACGCCCAGCGCCTCGACGTCGGCGCGGCGGTGGTCGTCCGTGGCGAACCACAGATCCGGCACACCGCGCCGGGCCAGTTCACCCGCTATCACCAGCATGGGGTTCAGCAGGCCGCTCTCCGGCGAGCTGACGAACAGGATCGGCCGTGTCGAGGTCATGTGCGGGATCGTGCAACCGGTTGGACTGGGGAAATCGCTACAGTCAACTAGGCGTTCCCGGGGGCGAGGTGCCGTTCACTCGGCAGTATGGATCAACCGATGCCCACAGAGAAGGTCGTGGCAGCGCTGCGTGCCTCGGTGAAGGAGACCGAACGGCTGCGCCGTGAGAACGCCCGACTCGTCGCCGCCGCCACCGAACCGATCGCGATCGTCGCGATGAGCTGCCGGTTTCCCGGCGGTGTCGGCTCGCCGGAACAGCTGTGGGATCTCGTGTTGTCCGGCCGGGACGCCATCACCGGCTTCCCGCCCGACAGAGGGTGGGATCTCGGCGGCATCGAGGAGGGCGGCGCGACCATCACGCGCGCGGGCGGTTTCCTCGATCGGCTCGCCGAGTTCGATCCGGGGTTCTTCGGCATCTCGCCACGTGAGGCCGTCGGCATGGACCCGCAGCAGCGGTTGCTGCTGGAGACCGCGTGGGAGGCGCTGGAACGCGCCGGCATCGACGCCGGGCGGCTGCGCGGCAGCCAGACCGGTGTGTTCGTCGGGCTGTCCGGTCAGGACTACTCGTACCTGACCGTGAACTCGCTCAACGACGTGGACGGCAGCGTCGGCACCAGCATGGGCGCGGGCGCGGCATCCGGCCGGATCGCCTACACGCTGGGCCTGGAGGGCCCCGCCGTCACCGTCGACACGGCGTGCTCGTCGTCGCTGGTGGCGCTGCATTTCGCCGAGCAGGCGCTGCGCGCGGGGGAGTGCTCGATGGCGCTGGTCGGCGGCGTGACCGCGATGTCCACGCCGGGCGCGTTCGTCGAGTTCGGCCGGCAGGGCGGCCTGAGCGCCGACGGCCGCTGCAAGGCGTTCGCCGACGCGGCCGACGGCACCGGGTGGGGCGAGGGCGTCGCCGTGATCGTCGTCGAGAAGCTGTCCGACGCGCGCCGCAACGGCCACGACGTACTGGCCGTGGTCCGTGGCTCGGCCGTGAACTCCGACGGTGCGTCCAACGGTCTGACCGCGCCGAACGGGCCGTCCCAGCAGCGGGTGATCCGGCAGGCGCTGGCGGCGGCCGCGATGAGTCCGTCCGACGTCGACGTCGTCGAGGCACACGGCACCGGCACGAAACTGGGCGACCCGATCGAGGCGCAGGCGCTGTTGGCCACCTACGGCCAGGATCGTGAGCGGCCACTCCTGTTGGGTTCGGTGAAGTCCAACATCGGCCACACGCAGGCCGCCGCCGGCCTGGCGGGCGTCATCAAGATGGTGATGGCGATACGGCACGGCGTCATACCCAGGACGCTGCACGTGGACCAGCCCTCGACGCACGTGGACTGGGAGGCGGGCGCCGTCGAACTGGTCACCGAGAAGCGGCGCTGGCCCGAGACCGGGCGGCCGCGCAGTGCCGGCGTGTCCGGCTTCGGTGTCACGGGGACGAACGCGCACGTCATCGTGCAGCAGGCACCGGTGGAGGAGACCGCCGAACCGGCGGCCCCGATCGCGCCGACGGTGCTGCCGTGGGTGCTCTCCGGCCGGACCCGTAACGCGCTGCGCGACCAGGCCAACCGGCTGCTGTCCCATGTGGACGAACGGCCCGCCATGGACGCGCGGGACATCGGCCTGTCACTGGCCACCACGCGCGCGAGTTTCGACTACCGGCTGGCTGTCGTCGGCACCGACCGCTCCACGCTGCGCGACACGCTCGCGTCCTGGGTGTCCGGTGTGGCCGCACCGGGGACGCTGGAGGCGATCACGCCGGGCGCACCGAAACTGGGCATCCTGTTCGCGGGCCAGGGATCGCAGCGGCTGGGCATGGGCCGCGGCCTGTACGAGCGGTTCCCTGTGTTCGCCGACGCGTTCGACCGCGCGCTGGCGCTGCTGGACCCCGCGCTGCGCGACGTCATGTGGGGCGACGACGACGAGGCGCTGAACCGGACCGGTCACGCGCAGCCCGCGCTGTTCGCGTTGGAGGTGGCGCTGTTCCGGCTGGTCGAGTCGTGGGGTGTGCGGCCGGATCACGTGGGCGGCCACTCGATCGGCGAGATCGCCGCCGCGCACGTGGCCGGCATCCTGTCGCTGGAGGACGCGGCACGCCTGGTGTCCGCGCGCGCCCGGCTGATGCAGGCGCTGCCGGTCGGCGGCGCGATGGTGGCGCTGCGCGCGACCGAGGCCGACGTGCTGCCGCTGCTCACCGACGGCGTGTCGATCGCCGCCGTGAACGGCCCGTCGTCGCTGGTGATCGCCGGTGAGGAGACCGCGACGACGGCGATCGCGGCCCGGTTCGAGAAGGCCCGGCGGCTGCGCGTGTCGCACGCGTTCCACTCGCCGCTGATGGAGCCGATGCTGGCCGGGTTCGCCGCGATCGTGCACGGCCTGACCTTCCACGACCCGAAGATCGCGATGATCACCACGGCGGCCACCGAGCACGCCGTGACCAGTCCGGACTACTGGGTTCGGCACGTGCGCGAGGGCGTCCGGTTCGCCGACGGGATCGACGAACTGGAAGCCGCGGGTGTGACGGCGTTCCTGGAACTCGGCCCGGACGGCGTGCTGACCGCGATGGGACAGGAGTGCTTCGGCGAGCAGTCCGTCGGCATCGCGGCGCTGCGCCAGCACCAGCCGGAGGAGGCCGCGATAGTGGCCGCGCTGGCCGGGCTGCACATCCACGGTGTGCCCGTCGAGTGGAGCGCCTTCTACGCCGACACCGGTGCCCGGCGCGTCGAGCTGCCCACGTACGCGTTCCAGCGGGAGCGCTTCTGGCCTGGTGCCCCGCCGCCGGAGAACCACGACGACATCGACTCGATGTTCCGCGTCAACTGGATGCCCGCGCCGACGCCGTCGCCGACCGGACCGCTGCCGACCGTCGTGGAACTGACCGGGGAGCTCGACTCGCTGGCCGATGTGCCGGACGTGGTGCTGGTCCGGCTGGACGGCCACGACGGCGACGACGTGGCCGCCGCCGCGCGCGGTGTCACCAACCGCGTGCTGGCGCTCGTGCAGGAATGGCTGACCGAGCCACGGTTCGCGGGCGCCCGGCTGGCGTTCGCCACGCACGGCGCGGTCGCGGCCGACGAGCACGAATCCGTCACCGACGTCGCCGCGGCGTCCGTGTGGGGCCTCGTCCGGTCGGCGCAGGTGGAGAATCCGAGCGCGTTCGTGCTGTTCGACATCGACGACACCGACGCGGCCGTGCTGCCCCGGTTGCTGACCACCGACGAGCCGCAGTTCGTGGTGCGCTCCGGTGCGGCGCGCGTGGCGCGGATCGAGAAAATGGCCCGGCCGCAGGGTGCCCCGGTGCGCTGGGACCCGGAGGGCACCGTGCTGATCACCGGTGGCACCGGTGGTCTCGGTGGTCTGATGGCCCGGCACCTGGTGGGGGACCACGGGATGCGGCGGCTGCTGCTGGTCAGCCGCAGCGGTATGAACGGCGCCGCGGCGCTGACGCTGCAGGCCGAACTGATCGCGCACGGCGCGAGCGTGACGATCACGGCGTGCGACATGTCCGACCGGGACAGCGTCGCGAAGCTGCTGGCCGACATCCCGCCGGAACACCCGCTGACCGCGATCGTGCACACCGCGGGCGTCGTCGACGACGGTGTCGTCGGATCGCTGACGCCGGAGCGGATCGACACGGTGTTCGGCCCGAAGGCCGACGGTGCCTGGTATCTGCACGAGCTGACGAAGGACGAGGACATCTCGGCGTTCGTGATGTTCTCCTCGGTGGCCGGCGTGATGGGCAGCCCCGGCCAGGCGAACTACGCGGCGGCGAACGCGTTCCTGGACGGCCTCGCGCAGTTCCGTGCCGCACGGGGCCTGCCGGCCGTGTCCCTGGCGTGGGGCGCGTGGGCGCGCGAGACGGGCATGACCGCACGGCTGACCGACGCGGACATCCAGCGCATGTCGCGCTCGGGCATGTCACCGCTGTCCTCCGAGCAGGGCATCGCGCTGTTCAACGTAGCCACCACCGGCCAGGACGCCGTCGTCATCCCGATCCGCGTCGACCAGTCCGCGCTGCTGATCCAGAACCAGGTGCCACCGCTGCTGCGCGGCCTGGTCGGCGAGACGAAGATCGCCGAACCGCCGGGCGCGACCGCGCTGACCCGGCGCCTGGCCGGTGTCCGTGAGTCCGAGCGGCGGGTCATGCTGATCGACCTGGTGCGCGCCGAGGTCGCCGTCGTGCTCGGCCACACGTCCGCCGAAAATGTCGAACTGCACCGAGCGTTCCGGGATCTCGGCTTCGACTCGCTGACCGCCGTGGAACTGCGCAACCGGCTCAACGGCGCGACCGGGCTCAACCTGCCGGCCACCGTCGTGTTCGACTACCCCAGCCCGACCGTGCTGGCGGCGCACCTGTTGGAGGAACTGTTCGGCGGCCAGGAAACCGAGCTGCGGCCGACGTTCACCACGATGGACGCGATCGGCGACCCGATCGTGATCGTCGGCATGAGCTGCCGCTACCCGGGTGGCGTGCATTCACCCGAAGACCTCTGGGACCTGGTCTTCGAGGGCCGCGACGGCATCACCGGCTTCCCGGACAACCGCGGTTGGGACGCGTTCGGCGTGCGCGGCGACAGCACCACCCGCACCGGCGGCTTCCTGCACGAGGCCGGTGAGTTCGACGCGGGCTTCTTCGGCATCTCGCCGCGCGAGGCCGTCGGCATGGACCCGCAGCAGCGGCTGCTGCTGGAAACCGCGTGGGAAGCGGTGGAACGCGCCGGCATCGACGCGGCCTCGTTGCGCGGCACGCGATCCGGCGTGTTCATCGGCGCCACCGAGGGCGCCTACCTGGACGTCGTGGTGCGCTCGGGCGACGACCTGCGCGGCCACCTGCTCACCGGCACGGCCGCGAGCGTGCTGTCCGGTCGCCTGTCCTACACCTTGGGTCTTGAGGGTCCCTCGGTCACGGTGGACACCGCGTGCTCGTCGTCGCTGGTCGCGCTGCACTGGGCAACGCAGTCGCTGCGGGCGGGGGAGTGCACGCTCGCGCTGGCCGGCGGTGTCACCGTGATGGCGTCACCGGACGGGTTCGGCGAGTTCGACCGGCAGGGTGGCCTGGCCGGTGACGGCCGCTGCAAGTCGTTCGCGGACGCGGCCGACGGCACCGGCTGGGCCGAGGGCGTCGGCATCCTCGTGCTGGAGCGGCAGTCCGACGCGGTCCGCAACGGCCACACCATCCACGCCGTGATCCGCGGTTCCGCCGTGAACTCCGACGGCGCCTCCAACGGCCTGACCGCACCGAACGGACCGTCGCAGCAGCGCGTGATCCGGCAGGCGCTGGCCAACGCGGAACTGTCCGCCGCCGACGTCGACGTCGTCGAGGCACACGGCACCGGCACCACGCTCGGCGACCCGATCGAAGCGGGTGCGCTGCTGGCCACCTACGGCCAGGACCGCGACCGGCCGCTGCTGCTCGGGTCGATCAAGTCCAACATCGGGCACTCGCAGTCCGCGTCCGGCGTGGCGGGTGTGATCAAGATGGTGCAGGCCATGCGGCACGGCATCGCGCCGAAGACACTGCACGTGGACCGGCCGTCGTCCCATGTGGACTGGTCGTCCGGTGCGGTCGAGCTGCTGACCGAGCGGGTGCCGTGGCCGAGCACGTCGCACCCGCGCCGCGCGGGCGTGTCGTCGTTCGGCATCAGCGGCACCAACGCGCACGTGATCATCGAGGAGGCGGCCGGCGTCGAACCGCCGCTGGACCGCCCGCTGGTGTGCCACGACATGCCGTGGGTGATCACGGCCCGCTCGGCGGCGGCACTCGCCGACCAGGTCGACCTGTTCGCCGAGGCCACCCTCGACCCGGTCGACGTCGGCTACTCGCTGGCCACCGGCCGCACCCTGTTCGAGCACCGCGCCGTGCTGCTGGCCGGCCGGGACGGCGATCCCGTGGAACTGGCGCGTGGTGTCGCGACCGAGGGCAAGCTGGCGTTCCTGTTCACCGGGCAGGGTGCGCAGCGGCTGGACATGGGCCGGCGCCTGTACGAGCGGTACGACGTGTTCGCCGAGGCGTTCGACGGGATCATGCTGGAGTTCGACCCCGCGCTGCGCAGCGTCATGTGGGGCAGTGACGAAAGTGTCCTGGCGCGCACCGTGTTCGCGCAGCCGGCGCTGTTCGCGATCGAGGTGGCGCTGTACCGGCTGGTCGAGTTCTGGGGCGTGCGGCCGGACTTCGTCGCGGGCCACTCGATCGGCGAGATCGCCGCCGCACATGTCGCCGGCATCATGTCGCTCGGTGACGCGGCCGCGCTGGTCGCCGAGCGCGGCAGGCTGATGGGGGCGCTGCCGGTGGGCGGCGCGATGATGGCGCTGCGCGCGTCCGAGGACGAGGTGACGCCGCTGCTGGTGGGCGGCATGGACATCGCCGCCGTCAACGGCCCGCGGTCGGTGGTGATCTCCGGCTACGAGGACTCCGTGGCGACCGTCGCCGCGCACTTCCCGAAGCCGCGGCGGCTGCGCGTGTCGCACGCGTTCCACTCGCCGCTGATGGAGCCGATGCTGGACGAGTTCCACCAGGTGCTGAGCGAGCTGACCTTCAACGAGCCGCGGATCGGCTTCGTGTCGACGCTCACCGGCCGGCTCGCGGGCGACGAGATCCGAACACCGGACTACTGGGTCCGCCACGCCCGCCGCACCGTGCGGTTCGCGGACGGCATCAAGGCACTGGAAGCGGCCGGTGTCACGAAGTTCCTGGAACTCGGTCCGGACGGCGTGCTCACCGCGATGACACACGAGAACGTCTCGCCGGGCGCGCAGGTCGTGCCGCTGCTGCGCGGCGAACGCGACGACGAGGGCGTCGCGGCGTGCACGGCCGTGGCACGGCTGTTCGTGGGCGGCGTGCACGTGGACTGGCCGACGTTCTTCGACGGCACCGACGCGCGCTGGGTCGACCTGCCGACGTACGCGTTCCAGCACGAGTTCTACTGGCCGCGGATGACGGGCCGCGCGACCGACCCGACGGGGCTGGGCCTCGCGGCGGCCGAACACCCGCTGCTCGGCGCGACCGTCGCGCTCGCCGGTGCGGACGAGCTGCTGCTCACCGGCCGGCTGCCGGCAGCCGAGTGGCTGGACGGCCTGGCCTGGTTCCCGGCCGCCGGTCTGATGGAACTCGCGATCCGCGCGGCGGACGAAGTGGACTGCGGCGTCGTCACCGACTTCACGGTGCACGCGCCGCTGCCGCTGGCCGAGCCGGTTGACCTCCAGCTCCGGCTCGGCCCACCGGACGACACCGGCCGCCGCGCACTGACGATCCACGCGTCCGGCAGGCTCCACGCCGAAGGCGCCGTCGCGCCCGGCGAGCGGATCGTCGACGTCGACCCGGATCTGACCGTCCAGATCGCGCTGCCCGACGATGTCGACCCGGAGACCTACGGCATCCACCCGCTGCTGCTCGACGGCGTGCTCGCCGCTGCCGCCGAGCTCGGCATCGACGGGTCGGCCGAGTCGTGGCAGGGGCTTTCGCTGCACGCCGGTGGCGCGACCGTGGTGCGCGCGCACCTGGCCAAGCGCGCCGACGACACCGTGTCGATCGCTCTCGTGGACCCGGCGGGTGGGCCGGTCGCGTCGATCGAGTCGGTCGTCTTCGGGCAGTTGACCGCCGGTGCCGCGGCGGTGGCGGACTCGCTGTTCCGGCTGGACTGGGTCGATCCGGGTGCACTGTCCGCCGACGGGGCGGAATCGGTGGTCGTGCGGGTCGAGCCGGACGGCGGTGACGTGGCGCGGGCAACGCACGACGTGGCCGAACGGGCCCTGGCCCGGGTGCGCGAATGGCTGGCCGACGAGCGGTTCGAGCAGGCCAGGCTGGTCTTCCACACCGGTGTCGACGACATCGCGTCGGCCGCCGTGTGGGGCCTGGTGCGCTCCGCGGCGCTGGAACACCCCGGCCGGTTCGGCCTCGTCGAGACGGACGGCAGTGCGGAGTCGGAGGCCGCGCTGACGGACGCGTTGGCATCCGGTGAACCTGAACTGTCCATTCGGGACGGAGAAGTTCGCGTCGCGCGGCTGGCCCGGGTGAGCGGGACCGTTGCCGCGCGGCGCTGGACCGGCACGGTGCTGATCACCGGTGGCACCGGCGGCCTCGGCGCGCTGCTGGCTCGGCATCTCGTGACCGAGCACGGCATCGGTGACCTCGTGCTGACCAGCCGCCGCGGACCTGACGCGCCCGGTGCGGCGGAACTCGTCGCCGAACTCGCCGAACACGGCGCGCGCGCCCGGGTCGTCGCGTGTGACGTCGCCGACCGCGACTCCGTCGCCGCGCTGCTGGCCGAGCATCCCGTCGACGCGATAGTGCACACCGCTGGTGTGCTGGACGACGGCACGATCGGCTCGCTGACCCCGGAGCGCCTGGCCACCGTGCTGCGGCCGAAGGTGGACGGCGCGTGGCACCTGCACGAGCTGGCCGGTGACGTGTCGGCGTTCGTGGTGTTCTCGTCGATGGCCGGCACGTTCGGCGCGGCGGGCCAGGCCAACTACGCGGCCGCCAACGCGTTCCTGGACGCGCTGGCCAGGCACCGCAGGGCGAACGGCCTGCCGGCGACCTCGCTGGCGTGGGGCGCGTGGGAGCAGGGCACCGGTATGACCGGCACGCTCGGCGAGACGGAGTTGCGCCGGATGAGCCGTTCCGGCATGCGGCCGATCACGGCCGGGCAGGGTGTCGCGCTGTTCGACGCGGCCACGGCCCTTGACGACGCGGCGCTGCTGCCGATCCGGGTCGACGTGCGGGCCGTGCGCGCCAGCGGCTACGTCCCGCCGTTGCTGCGCGGCCTGATCCGCGGCGGTCGCCGATCCGCGGGTGGCGCCGCCGAGGCACTGGCGCAGCGGATCGCGGGGCTGAGGGCCGACGAGCGGCTCGCCGCCGTGCGGGACGTCATCCGCGCGCAGGTCGCCATCGTGCTCGGCCACTCGTCGGCCGACGAGGTCGACCCGGCGCGGGAGTTCCGGCAGTTGGGCTTCGACTCGCTGACCGCGGTGGAACTGCGCAACCGCCTGGATTCCGCCACCGGACTGCGCCTGCCGGCGACGCTGGTGTTCGACTACCCGACGCCCGCCGTGCTCGCCGAGCACCTGATCGACGAACTGGTCGGCACAGGGACGACGCCGATGGCGGTCACCGCCGGTCCGGTGAGCAGGGACCCGGTCGTCATCGTGTCGATGAGCTGCCGCTACCCGGGTGGCGTGCGGACGCCGGAGGACCTGTGGCGGATGGTCGTCGCGGAACGCGACGGCATCACCGACTTCCCGACCAACCGCGGCTGGGACCTGGAGGCACTGTTCGACCCGAGCCGGCCCCAGGGTGGCACGAGCTACGTGCGCAAGGGCGGCTTCCTGCACGACGCGGGCGAGTTCGACGCGGGCTTCTTCGGCATCTCGCCGCGTGAGGCGCTGGCGATGGACCCGCAGCAGCGGCTGCTGCTGGAGACGTCCTGGGAGGCGGTGGAACGCGCCGGGATCGACCCGTTGTCGTTGCGCGGCAGCAGGACCGGCGTGTTCGCCGGGCTGAGCTACCACGACTACGCACCCGGCGCGCTGGACTTCCCGCCGGAGGCCATCGGCCTGCTCGGCACCGGCACAGCGGGCAGTGTCCTGTCCGGCCGCGTCGCCTACACACTGGGCCTGGAAGGTCCCGCCGTCACGGTGGACACGGCGTGCTCGTCCTCGCTGGTCGCGCTGCACCTGGCGGCCGCGGCGCTGCGGACGGGCGAGTGTGATCTCGCGCTGGCCGGCGGCGTGACCGTGATGGCGACCTCCGGGCCGTTCGCGGGATTCAGCGAGCAGGGCGGCCTCGCGCCGGACGGCCGCTGCAAGTCGTTCGCGGACGCCGCCGACGGCACCGGCTGGTCGGAGGGCGTCGGCATCCTCGTACTGGAGCGGCAGTCCGACGCGATCCGCAACGGCCACGACATCCTGGCCGTGGTCAAGGGTTCCGCTGTGAACTCCGACGGCGCGTCCAACGGCCTGACCGCGCCGAACGGGCCGTCGCAGCAGCGCGTGATCCGGACGGCGCTGGCCGGTGCCGGGTTGTCGGCCGCCGACGTCGACGTCGTCGAGGCACACGGCACCGGCACGAAGCTCGGTGACCCGATCGAGGCACAGGCACTGCTGGCCACCTACGGCCAGGACCGGGACCGGCCGCTGCTGGTCGGCTCGGTCAAGTCGAACATCGGTCACACGCAGGCGGCATCCGGTGTCGCCGGTGTGATCAAGATGGTGCAGGCCATGCGGCACGGTGTCGTTCCGCGGACCCTCCATGTGGACCGGCCTTCGTCGCATGTGGACTGGAATGCGGGTTCGGTGGAACTGCTGACCGAGCCCCGCGACTGGCCGTCGGTCGGCAGGGCACGGCGGGCCGGTGTGTCGTCGTTCGGCATCAGCGGCACCAACGCGCACGTGATCATCGAGCAGGCACCGGCGACTCCGGCTCCGGAGTCGGTGTCGGTCGCCGCGCCGGTCGCCGTGCCGTGGGTCGTGTCCGCGAAGACGCGGGAGGCGTTGCGGGAGCAGGTCGATCTGCTGACCACGATCGATCTCGACCCGGTGGACGTCGGCTACACCCTGGCCACCGGCCGCGCCGCGTTCGAGCACCGCGCCGTCGTGGTGGCGGGCCGGGAGGTCGGCACCGGGTCGCCCGTCGTCGGCAGGACGGCGTTCCTGTTCGCGGGCCAGGGGTCGCAGCGGCTGGGCATGGGGCGCGGGCTGTACGAGCGGTTCGACGTGTTCGCGTCGGCGTTCGACGATGTGCTCGCGCTGCTCGACCCCGGTCTGCGGGACGTCATGTGGGGCGACGACGAGGAAGCGCTGAACCAGACCGGCTGGGCGCAGCCCGCGCTGTTCGCGTTCGAGGTCGCGCTGTACCGGCTCGTCGAGTCGTGGGGGATCAGGCCGGATCACGTCGTGGGGCACTCGATCGGTCAGATCGCCGCCGCGCACGTCGCGGGTGAGCTGTCGCTGGCCGACGCGTGCACACTGATCTCGGCCCGCGCCCGGCTGATGCAGGCGCTGCCCTCCGGCGGTGCGATGGTGTCGTTGCGCGCCAGCGAGGCCGAGGTCCTGCCGCTGCTCACCGACCGCGTCGGCATCGCCGCCGTGAACGGGCCGAGCTCCGTCGTGATCGCGGGCGACGAGACCGAGGTCGACGCCATCGCGGCCCGGTTCGAGCACGCGAAGCGGCTGCGGGTGTCGCACGCGTTCCACTCGCCGCTGATGGACCCGATGCTGGGCGAACTGCGGCTGGCCGTCGGACACCTGGAGGCCGCGGAACACTGGGTGCGGCACGTGCGGGACACCGTGCGCTTCGGTGACGACATCGCCGCTCTCGACGGCGTGACGCGGTTCGTGGAGATCGGTCCGGACGGCGTGCTGACCGCGATGGCACAGGACGGCCGCAGCGGCGACGATGCGCTGATTCCGTTGCTGCGCAAGGATTGTGACGAGGAGACCGCGATCGCCGGCGCCGTCGGCATGCTGTTCGCGCACGGCATAGCCGTCGACTGGACGGCGTACTTCGCCGGGAGCGGTGCGCGGCGCGTCGCACTGCCGACCTACCCGTTCCAGCACGAGTGGTACTGGCCGACGGCCGGCACCCGCACCGGTGACGCCGTGGGTCTGGGCCTGGTGCCCGCCGATCACCCGCTGCTCGGCGCGGCCGTCGAGTCGGCCGATTCGGACGGTGTGCTGTTCACCGGTCGGGTGTCGCTGCTGACGCATCCGTGGCTGGCCGAGCACGTCGTCGACGGTGTCGTGATGTTCCCGGTCACCGGTTTCGTCGAACTGGCCGTCCGGGGCGGCGACCAGGTCGGCTGCGACCGCGTCGCCGAACTGGCGCTGGACACGCCGCTGGTGCTCGCCGAGCAGGACGGCGTGACGCTGCGGGTGTCGGTGAGCGGGCCGGACGGGACCGGACGGCGGACGCTGGCCGTGCACTCGCGAGCGACCGACCAGCCGTGGGTGCGGCACGCGACCGGCGTGCTGGCCACCGGTGAACACACCGCCGAGTTCGACACCTCGGTGTGGCCGCCGGAGGGCGCGGTCGAGGTCGGTGAGTCGGTGTGGCGGCGTGGGCAGGACTTGTTCGCGGACGTCCGCCTGCCCGAGGACGTCGACGCGGGCTCGTTCGGCATCCACCCGCTGCTGCTGCACGCCGCCGTCACGCTGGACGACGAGCGGCAGCCGGTCGAGTGGACCGGGCTGTCCCTGCACGCGGCCGGCGCGGCCGACGTCCGTGTCCGCGTGTCCACACAGGACGACGACACGGTGTCGGTGGCGATCGTGGACACGACCGGTGCGCCGGTCGCGTCGGTGGAGTCGGTGGTGTCGCGGCAGTTGGCCGTCCGCCACCTCGCCGGCACCCGCGACCCGCTCTACCGGCTGGACTGGGTGCCTGCCGACGGCAGGCGCACGGCACCGCGTACCGAGCACGTGACCGAGCCGATCGAGGCGGGCGACGACGTGCTCGACCTGACCACCCGCGTTCTGGCGCGGGTGCAGGAATGGCTGGCCGACGAGGCGACCGCGCGGTCCCGGCTGGTGTTCGTGCGGCAGAGCACGGGTGACCACCGCGACGTCGTCGCCGCGGCCGCATGGGGCCTCGTGCGGTCCGCGCAGGCGGAGAACCCGGAGCGGTTCGTGCTCGTCGACACCGACGACCCCGACCACATCGACGCGGCGCTGGCCGTCGGCGAGGACCAGGTCCGGGTGCGCGACGGTGTCGTCCACACCGCGCGCCTCACAACGCTCGACCCGGTTTCCGAAGCACCGCACTGGAACCCGGACGGCACGGTGCTGATCACCGGTGGCACCGGCGGCCTCGGCGCGCAGGTCGCCAGGCATCTGGTCGCCGAGCGCGGTGTGCGGTACCTGGCCCTGGTGTCCCGGCGTGGCGCCGACGCGCCGGGTGCCGCGGACCTGAGCGCCGAACTCACCGCGCGGGGCGCCACGGTCACGCTGGCCGCGTGCGACGTCGCCGACCGCGACGCCGTGGCCGGCCTGATCGACGCGATCCCCGCCGATCACCCGCTCACCGCCGTGATCCACACGGCAGGTGTGCTCGACGACGGTGTGGTCGGATCGCTGACGCCGCAACGGTTCGCCACCGTACTCGGAGCGAAGGCACAGGCGGCGTGGCACCTGCACGAGCTGACCGCGGACCGGGAACTCGCCGCGTTCGTGCTGTTCTCGTCGGTGGCGGGCTCGATGGGCAGCCCCGGTCAGGCGAACTACTCGGCCGCCAACGCGTTCCTGGACGCACTGGCCGTGCACCGCGCCGAACGCGGCCTGCCGGCGACGTCACTGGTGTGGGGTCCGTGGCACGCTGGCACCGGCATGACAGCCGGCCTGACCGACGCCGAGGTCGCGCGCATGACCGCCAACGGCCTGCCGCCGATCTCCGGCGAACAGGGCCTCGCGATGTTCGACGCGGGGCTGTCGGCGGGTGAGCCGGTCGTCGTCGCGATGCGGCTGGACCTGCCGGTGCTGCGTCGTCGCGGTGACGTGCCGCCGCTGCTGCGCGGTCTTGCCGGGTCGCGGCGGACCGTGCGCTCCAGGGTGGACGCCGGTGGCGTGCTGCGGGAGCGGCTGGCCGAACTGCGGCCCGAGGAACGCCGTGACCACGTGGTCACGCTGGTCCGGGAACGCGCGGCGGGCGTGCTGGGACACGGTTCGCCCGCGCTGGTCGGCGCCGAGCACCGGTTCGGCGATCTCGGGTTCGACTCGCTGACAGCCGTGGAACTGCGCAACAGCCTCACGGCGGCCACCGGCCTGCCGCTGCCGTCCACGCTGATCTTCGACTACCCGACGCCCCGGGCGCTCGCGGAGCAACTGCTGACCGAGCTGGTGCCCGGTGACGAAACGGCCGGTGGAACGTCGGTGCTCGGCGAACTGGACCGGATCGAGGCGGCACTGGCCGAACTGGACGGCGTGAGCCGCAACGGCGTCGCGATCCGCCTGCGGCAGTTGCTCACCAAGGTCTCCGACGGTGACGTCCCCGCGGACGAGTTGATCGAGTCCGCGAGCACCGACGAGATCTTCGACTTCATCGACAGCCAGCTCGGTCGCCGCGGCTAGTGCTTCGGAGCAGGCGTGGCAGGCCGGGCACGCGGTGTCCCGCTGACACGGCCGTCGATCGATGAGGACGCCGCAGATCGACCGGCCGGCCGACGCGCAGCCGGTACGCGAGGCCCGTGACGCACGCTCTAGCGATTCTGCCGGTGCGATTGGCGGTTCAGTTTCGGCGAGGGACGACCGACATCGCGAGGGCTCACAACGGAGGCGGATAGCCATGGCGGAAGACCAGAAACTGGTCGACTACCTCAAGTGGGTCACGGCCGACCTGCATCGCACGCGCCAGCGGCTGCTCCAGGCGGAGTCCGGCCAGCAGGAGCCGATCGCGATCGTGGCCATGGCCTGCCGCTATCCGGGTGGCGTCCGGTCACCGGAGGACCTGTGGGACGTCGTCGAGTCCGGCGCCGACATGATCACCGAGCTGCCCACCGACCGCGGCTGGGCGGCGGGCAGCAGACACCGCGGCGGGTTCCTGCTCGACGCCGGCGCGTTCGACGCCGGCTTCTTCGGCATCTCGCCGCGTGAGGCGCTGGCGATGGACCCGCAGCAGCGGTTGCTGCTGGAAACCGTGTGGGAGTCGATCGAACGCGCCGGCATCGACCCGTTGTCGCTGTCCGGCAGCCAGACCGGCGTGTTCGTCGGCGCGTCCCAGGACACGTACTTCAACCTGGTCGGCAACGCGGCGGAGGACCTGCAGGGCCACCTGTTGACCGGGTCCGCCTCCAGCGTGCTGTCCGGTCGGGTGTCGTACTCGCTCGGCCTGGTCGGACCGTCCCTCACGGTCGACACGGCGTGTTCGTCGTCGCTGGTCGCTCTGCACCTGGCGGCGCAGGCGTTACGGGCGGGCGAGTGCGACATGGCGCTGGCCGGTGGTGTCGCGCTGATGGCCACCGCGGACCTGTTCGACGAGTTCGACCGGCAGGGCGGCCTGTCTCCGGACGGCCGCTGCAAGTCGTTCGCCGAAGCGGCCGACGGCACCGGTTGGTCCGAAGGCGTCGGCGTGCTCGTGCTGGAGAAGCTGTCCGACGCGCAGCGCAACGGTCACGACGTACTCGCCGTGATCCGTGGTTCGGCCGTGAACTCCGACGGCGCGTCCAACGGCCTGACCGCGCCGAACGGGCCGTCGCAGCAGCGCGTGATCCGGGCGGCGCTGGCCAGCGCCGGATTGTCGGTCGGTGACGTCGACGTCGTCGAGGCGCACGGCACCGGCACGAAGCTCGGCGACCCGATCGAGGCGCAAGCGCTGCTGGCCACCTACGGCCAGGACCGCGAACGCCCGCTGCTGCTCGGCTCGGTCAAGTCCAACATCGGGCACTCACAGGCCGCTGCCGGTATGGCCGGTGTGATCAAGATGGTGCTCGCGATGCGGCGCGGCACAGTGCCCAGGACGCTGCACGTCGACGAGCCGTCGACCCATGTGGACTGGTCGGCCGGTTCGGTGGAACTGCTGGCCGAGGCGCGGGAGTGGCCCGCCGTCGACCGGCCGCGGCGGGCCGCCGTGTCGTCGTTCGGCATCAGCGGCACCAACGCGCACACGATCATCGAACAGGCCCCGGCACCGGATGCGGTCACCGAATCCGGCACGCCGCCGAGGATCGTGCCGGTCGTGGTGTCGGGCCGGTCGCCAGATGCCTTGCGGGCACAGGCACAGCGCCTGCTCGCGCTGAACGACGTCGATCTGGCCGATGTGGCCTTCTCGCAGGCCACCACGCGGTCGGCGTTCGAGCACCGCGCGGCGCTGGTCGCGTCGGACTGGTCGGGCGCGCGGGCCGCGCTGGCCGCCGTCGCCGACGGCGAGACCGTGGCCGGTCTGGAGACCTCCGTGGTGGACGCACCGTCGGATGTCGCGTTCGTGTTCGCTGGTCAGGGTTCGCAGCGGTTGGGGATGGGTCGGGAGTTGTATGAGCGGTTCCCGGTGTTCGCCGCGGCGTTCGATGAGGTGTTGGCGCTGCTCGATCCGGGCCTGCGGGAGGTGATGTGGGGTTCTGATGCGGAGTTGTTGGATCGGACGGGGTGGGCGCAGCCTGCGTTGTTCGCGTTCGAGGTGGCGTTGTTCCGGTTGGTGGAGTCGTGGGGGGTGCGGCCTGATCATGTGGTGGGGCATTCGATCGGGGAGATCGCTGCTGTTCATGTGACGGGTGGTTTGTCGTTGGTTGATGCGTGCGCTGTGATTTCGGCGCGTGCTCGGTTGATGGAGGCGTTGCCGGCCGGTGGTGCGATGGTGTCGTTGCGTGCCGGTGAGGCTGAGGTTGTGCCGTGGTTGACCGACCGGGTCGGTATCGCCGCCGTGAACGGGCCGAACTCGGTGGTGATCGCGGGCGATGAGGCCGAGGTCGAGGCTGTTGCGGGGCGGTTCGAGCATGCCAAGCGGTTGCGGGTGTCGCATGCGTTTCATTCGCCGTTGATGGAGCCGATGTTGGCGGGGTTTCGGGCGGAGATCGGGCATGTGGAGTCGGCTGAGTATTGGGTTGGGCATGTGCGGGACACGGTGCGGTTCGCGGATCGGGTGTTGGGGTTGGAGGGCGTGTCGCGGTTCGTGGAGGTCGGGCCGGATGGTGTGCTTTCGGCGATGGTCGAGCAGTTGGGTGAGTTCGTCACTGTTCCGTTGCAGCGTAAGGACAGGGATGAGGAGACCGCTGTCGTCGCCGCGCTGAGCCGGTTGCACGCGCACGGTGTCGCCGTCGACTGGCGCGCGTTCTTCGAGGGCACGGCGACCCACCGTGTCCCGCTGCCCACCTATGCCTTCCAGCGCCAGTGGTTCTGGCCGAAGGAGTCGTCGCGGCCCGGTGACGTGACCGCGCTCGGCCTGTCCGCCGCCGAGCACCCGCTGCTCGGCGCGGCGGTCGAACTCGCCGACTCGGCCGGCGTGCTGTTCACCAGCCGCCTGTCGCTGCGCACCCACCCGTGGCTGGCCGACCACGCCGTCGGCGGCGCGGTGCTGTTTCCCGGCACGGGTTTCCTGGAACTCGCGATCCGCGCGAGCGACCAGGTCGGCTGTGGCCGGGTCGAGGAACTGACCCTGGGCACACCACTGGTCCTGGACGCCGCCGACGCGGTCGAGCTGCAACTGTGGATCGGCGGCCCTGACGACACGGGCCGCCGCTCGCTGACGGTCTACTCCCGTCCCGCCGACACGATCGACCAGCGGTGGACCCGGCACGCCACCGGTCTGCTCGCCCCGCTCGAACCGACCACGGCGTTCGACCTTGGCGTCTGGCCACCGGAGGGCGCGTCGCCGGTCGCGCTGGACGAGTTCTACGACCGGTTCACCTACGGCCCCGGCTTCCAGGGCCTGCGGGCGGTGTGGCAGCGCGACGGCGAGGTGTTCGCCGAGGTCGCGCTGCCCGAGCAGGTCGACGGGGCCGCGTCGTTCGGCATCCACCCCGCGCTGCTGGACGCCGCGCTGCACGCCGTCTCATTCGTGGACATCGGTGCGGCGCAACGGATGCGGCTACCGTTCTCGTGGAACGGTGTGACACTGCACGCTTCCGGCGCGTCATCGCTGCGGGTACGGCTGGCCGGCGCCGGTCCCGAGGCCGTGTCGCTGCGGGTCGCCGACGCCACGGGCACGCCGGTCGTGTCGGTCGAGTCGCTGGTGCTGCGACAGATGGCCGACGAGCCGATGGCCGCGGCACGCCTACCGCTGTTCCGGCTGGACTGGGTGGCCGCCGACCCGGCCACCGAACCGGTCGGCACGATCGACGTCGTCCGGGTGACCGGCGATTCCGCCGACCCGGTCGCGTCGGCCCACGAGCAGACCGCGCGCATGCTCGGCGTGCTCCAGGACTGGCTGGCCGACGGGGAGAACGCGAACTCGCGGCTCGTCGTCGTCACCCACGGCGCCGTCGACGGCACGGATCTCGCCGCCGCCGCCGTGTGGGGCCTGGTGCGCACGGCCGAGTCGGAGCACCCCGGCCGGTTCGTGCTCGTCGACACCGACGACCCGGCAACGGTCGATGCGGCGGTGGCGACCGGCGAGTCGCAGGTGTTGGTGCGGGACGGGTCGCCGCTGGTCGGCAGGCTGACCGTGCTGGCGCCCGGCGAAGGCCGGGACTGGGACGGCACGGTGCTGGTCACCGGCGGCACCGGCGGCCTGGCCGGGCAACTCGTCCGGCACCTGGTCGCCGAGCACGACGTGCGCCGGTTCGTGCTGGCCAGCCGTCGCGGTCCGGACGCACCCGGTGCTCGGGAACTGACCGCCGAGCTGACCGAGCGGGGCGTGGACGTCACCGTCGTCGCATGTGACGTGTCGGACCGGGACGCCGTGACCGAACTGGTCGCCGGCATTCCGGACCTGACGGCCGTCGTGCACACCGCGGGTGTGCTGGACGACGGCATGATCGAGTCGTTGACACCGGAGCGGTTCGGCCCCGTGCTGCGGTCCAAGGCCGACGCCGCGTGGCACCTGCACGAGGCGACCCGCGACCGCGAGCTCGCCGCTTTCCTGTTGTTCTCCTCGGTTTCCGGCGCGATGGGCAGTCCCGGGCAGGCCAACTACGCGGCAGCCAACGCGTTCCTCGACGGCCTCGCCCAGCACCGCGAGGCGCTCGGTCTGCCGGCCACGTCCCTGGTCTGGGGCCCGTGGCACGCGGGCAGCGGCATGACGGCCGGCCTCACCGACGCCGACATCCAGCGCATGACGGCCGCGGGCGTGCCGCCGATCACCGCCGAGCAGGGCCTGACGCTGTTCGACGCGGCGTTGCGCTGCGCCGACCCGATCGTCGTGACGACCCGCCTCGACCTGCCCGCGCTGCGTGCCCGCCGTGACGTGCCCGCGCTGCTGCGCACCATCGTCGGCACCCGACGCACGCGTTCGGCCGGCAGCGGTGCCGTTCGCGAACGCTTGCGTGCACTCCCGCGATCCGAGCGCCTGGAGCACCTTGTCACGCTCGTCCGGCAGCATGCGGCAGGTGTGCTCGGCCACTCGTCGCCGGACCTGCTGGACACCGGTCGCGAGTTCCGCCAGCTCGGCTTCGACTCGCTGACCGCCGTCGAACTGCGCAACCAACTGAACACCGCCACCGGCCTGCGCCTGCCGGCGACGCTGGTCTTCGACTACCCGACCCCGCTCGCCGTCGCCGAACACCTGCTCGCCGAACTCGTCGTCGAGGACTCGGCGAGCGGCACGCCGGTCACGTTCGCCGCTCCCGTGAACGACGACCCGATCGTCATCGTCGGCATGGGCTGCCGCTACCCGGGCGGTGTGAACTCGCCCGCCGACCTGTGGGCCCTGGTGACCGACGGCCGCGAGGGCCTGTCCGCGTTCCCCACCAACCGCGACTGGGACCTGGCCGCGTTCGACGGCATGCGCAGCGGCTTCCTGCTCGACGCCGGCGCGTTCGACGCCGGCTTCTTCGGCATCTCGCCGCGTGAGGCGCTGGCGATGGACCCGCAGCAGCGGGTGCTGTTGGAGATCACGTGGGAGGCGCTGGAGTCCGCGGGCATCGACCCGAACACGTTGCGCGGCAGCAGAACCGGCGTGTTCTCCGGCATGATGTACCACGACTACGGCTCGGCCGCGCAGTTCCCGCCCGAGTCGCTCAGCTTCCTGGGCACCGGTACCGGCGGTGGTGTGCTGTCCGGCCGCGTGTCCTACATCCTCGGCCTGGAAGGCCCAGCGCTGACCGTGGACACGGCGTGCTCGTCAGCGCTGGTCGCGCTGCACCTCGCCGTGCAGGCGCTGCGCGCGGGGGAGTGCTCGCTGGCACTCGTCGGCGGTGTCACGGTGATGGCCACGCCGGGCGCGTTCATGGGCGCGGGCGAACAGGGCGGCCTGGCGCCGGACGGGCGGTGCAAGTCGTTCGCCGACGCCGCCGACGGCACCACCTGGTCGGAGGGCGCGGGTGTCGTCGTGGTGGAGCGCCAGTCCGACGCACTGCGCCACGGCCACGAGATCCTCGCCGTGGTGCGGGGTTCCGCGATCAATCAGGACGGCGCGTCCAACGGCCTGACCGCACCGAACGGCCCGTCACAGCAGCGGGTCATCCGCGCGGCGCTCGCCAACGCTCAACTGTCCACAACGGACATCGACGTCATCGAGGCGCACGGCACCGGCACGAAGCTCGGCGACCCGATCGAGGCACAGGCCCTGCTGGCCACCTACGGTCAGGACCGCGAACGCCCGCTGCTGCTCGGTTCGATCAAGTCCAACATCGGCCACACCCAGGCCGCCGCCGGCATCGCGGGCATCATCAAGATGCTCTACGCGATGCGCAGCGGTGTCGTGCCGCGCACGCTGCACGTGGACGAACCGACAACGCACGTCGACTGGTCGGTCGGCGACATCACGCTGCTCACCGAGCCGGCCGGGTGGCCGGAACTCGACCGGCCGCGCCGTTCCGCGGTGTCGTCGTTCGGTATCAGCGGCACCAACGCGCACGTCATCCTGGAACAGGCTCCGGTGCGGGTCGTCGACGCGCCGCCGGCCGTCACGCCGGCCGCGGTGCCGCTCGTCCTGTCGGCCCGCACCCCGAACGCATTGCGTAACCAGGCCGAACGTCTGCTGTCCTCGACGCACGACCTGACCGATCTGTCGTTCTCGCTGGCCACGTCGCGGGCCAACTTCGAACACCGCGCCGCCGTGACGGCGACCGATCGGGACAGTCTGGTGGCCGGTCTGACCGCGGTCGCCGCGGGCGCGTCGACGGTCACCGGGGGAGTGGTGTCCGGCGGCGTCGCCAGGACCGCGTTCCTGTTCGCTGGTCAGGGTTCGCAGCGGTTGGGGATGGGTCGGGGGTTGTATGAGCGGTTCCCGGTGTTTGCCGCTGCTTTTGATGAGGTGTTGGCGCTGCTCGATCCCGGGTTGCGGGAGGTGATGTGGGGTTCTGATGCGGAGTTGTTGAATCGGACGGGGTGGGCGCAGCCTGCGTTGTTCGCGTTTGAGGTGGCGTTGTTCCGGTTGGTGGAGTCGTGGGGGATCCGGCCGGATCATGTGGTGGGGCATTCGATTGGTGAGATCGCGGCTGCTCATGTGATGGGTGAGTTGTCGTTGGTTGATGCTTGTGTGTTGATTTCGGCGCGGGCTCGGTTGATGCAGGCGTTGCCGGTTGGTGGGGCGATGGTGTCGTTGCGGGCGTCGGAGGCTGAGGTGTTGCCTCTGTTGACCGATCGGGTGGGTATTGCCGCGGTGAATGGGCCGAACTCGGTGGTGGTTGCCGGGGATGAGGCTGAGGTTGAGGTGGTTGCGGGGCGGTTTGAGCATGCCAAGCGGTTGCGGGTGTCGCATGCTTTTCATTCGCCGTTGATGGAGCCGATGTTGGAGGAGTTCCGGGCCGCGATCGGGCATCTGGGGTCGGCTGATTACTGGGTGGCGCATGTTCGGGATACGGTGCGGTTCGCGGACAGGGTTGCGGCGTTGGAGGGTGTGGCCCGGTGGGTGGAGATCGGGCCGGATGGTGTGCTTTCGGCGATGGTCGAGCAGTTGGGTGAGTTCGTCACTGTTCCGTTGCAGCGCAAGGACGGCGGCGAGGAGAAGGCGATCGCGACCGCTCTCGGCCAGCTCCACACCGCCGGTGTCCCGGTCGACTGGACCGCGTTCTTCGCCGGCACCGGCGCTCACCGCGTCGACCTGCCCACCTACGCGTTCCAGCACGAGTGGTACTGGCCCAAGGCACTGACCCGTACCGGTGACCCGACCAATCTGGGCCTGGTCGCCGCCGACCACCCGATCCTCGGCGCCGCCGTCGATCTGGCCGACTCGGACGGCGTGCTGCTGACCGGCAGCGTGTCGGCGCGGACGCATTCGTGGCTGTCCGATCACGTCGTGCGCGGCACGATCATGTTCCCCGGCGCAGGTTTCGCCGAACTCGCACTGTGTGCGGCCGATCAGGTGGGCTGCGACCGCGTGGCCGAACTGACACTGGCCGTGCCGCTGGTGCTCGGTGAGCGGGACACAGTCGCGTTCCAGGTGCGGGTCGGTGCGCCGGACGACGGTGGCCGGCGCCAGATCGACATCTACGCCCGACCGGCCGACGCGCAGGGCCAGCCGTGGGTCTGCCACGCGTCCGGCCAGCTCGCCCCGGGTCGGCCCGTGTCGACGTTCGACGCGACGCAGTGGCCGCCCGCCGGTGCCGTGGTGTCCGATGTGGAGGGTTGGTACGACGATCAGATCGACGGCGGCCTGAACTACGGCCCGGCGTTCCAGGGCCTGCGGGCGCTGTGGCGGCGCGGTGCCGAGGTGTTCGCCGAGATCCTGCTGCCCGACACGGTCGACGACGGTGCGGGCTACGGCATCCACCCTGCCCTGCTGGACGCCGCGCTGCACCCGATCAGCAGGACCGTGCTGGACGGCGACGGCGCCTGGGTGCCGTTCTCGTGGCGGGGTGTGGCGCTGTCCGCGCTGGGCGCGAGCTTGCTGCGGGTCCGCCTGGCGCGCACCAACGACACGAGTGTGTCCGTGGACCTGGCAGACGGCGAGGGCGCACCGGTCGCCGTCGTCGAGTCGCTGGCGCTGCGCCTACAGCAGGCCGACGTGCCGGAAGCCCGTTCCGCGCAGGACTCCCTGTACCGGATGAACTGGCTGCCCGTGCCCGAACCGGCCGACGTGCCCGACGTCTCGGTCGTCGCCGACCCGCTCTCGCTGGACGACGTGCCGCACGCGGTCGCCGTCGACATGATCACCGCGACCGCCGCGGACGTGCCCACGGCGGTGCGCGACGCGACGACCCGCGCGCTGGCACTGATCCAGGGCTGGCTCGCGGACGAGCGGTATGCCTTCTCCCGCCTGGTGTTCCGCACGCACGGTGCCGTCGACGGCACGGATCTGCCCGCCGCCGCCGTGTGGGGTCTGGTGCGGACGGCACAGGTGGAGAACGCCGACCGGTTGGTGCTCGTCGACACCGACGACCCTGGCCGCCTCGCGGCGGCCGTCGCCACGGGCGAACCGCAGGTCCTGGTCCGCGACGGCGCGCTGCTGGCCGGCCGGATCGCGACCGTGAAGTCCGGCCAGGCCCTGCTGCCGCCGGTCGGCGACGCGCCGTGGCGGCTGAGCATCCGCGACCAGGGCAGCCTGGACGGTCTCGCCCTGGAGCGGGTGCCCGACGATGCGCCGACCGGCCGCGAGGTCAGGATCGCGGTGCGGGCCGCCGGCGTGAACTTCCGCGACGTGCTGAACGCGCTGGGGATGTACCCGGGTGACGCGGGCCCGCTCGGCTTCGAGGCCGCCGGTGTCGTCACGGCGATCGGCGACGACGTGACCGGTGTCCGGCCGGGCGACCGCGTCTTCGGTCTGGTGTCCGGTGGTTTCGGTACGGCCGCCGTCACGGACGAGCGGTTCACCGCTCCGGTACCGGATGGCTGGTCGTGGCAGGACGCGGCCGCGACGCCGCTGGTGTTCCTGACCGCCTACTACGCACTGCACGACCTGGCCGGCCTGCGTTCCGGCGAGACCGTGCTGATCCACGCCGGTGCCGGCGGTGTCGGCATGGCCGCGATCCAGTTGGCCCACCAGGCCGGGGCCGAGGTGTTCGCGACCGCGAGCGAAGGCAAGTGGGACACGCTGCGCGCGCTCGGTGTCGCCGACGACCACATCGCGTCGTCGCGGACCACCGAGTTCGAGGCCAAGTTCCGTGACGTGACCGGTGGTCGCGGTGTCGACGTCGTGCTCAACTCGCTGTCCGGCGAGTTCGTGGACGCGTCGCTGCGGCTGTTGGCGGCCGGCGGCCGGTTCCGCGAAATGGGCAAGACCGACATCCGGGCCGACGCGGGCGTCGACTACCGCGCGTTCGACGTCGTCGAGGCCGGGCCGGACCGGACCGCCGACATGCTGCGGGAAGTGTTGGGGCTGTTCGCTTCCGGCGAGCTGGCGCCGCTGCCGGTCCGCACGTGGGACGTGCGGCGGGCGCGCGACGCGTTCCGGTTCATGAGCCAGGCCAAGCACGTCGGCAAGGTCGTCCTGACGGTGCCGGCCGGCTGGGACCCGGACGGCACCGTCCTGATCACCGGCGGCACCGGTGGCATCGGCGCGCACCTGGCCCGCCACCTGGTCACCGAACGCGGCGTGCGGCACATCGTGCTGACCAGCCGCAGGGGCATGGCGGCGCCCAGCGCCGAGGAACTGGCCGCCGAACTCGGCGCGGATGTCGTGGCCTGCGACGTCTCGGACCGGACCGCCGTCGACGAACTGATCGCCGGCATCCCGAACCTGACGGCCGTGATCCACGCGGCCGCCGTGCTCGACGACGGCATCATCCCGCAGTTGACGCCCGAGCGGATGGCAGGCGTGCTCGGCCCGAAGGCCGACGGCGCGTGGCACCTGCACGAGGCCACGAAGGACCGCGAGCTCGCCGCGTTCGTCCTGTTCTCGTCGGTCTCCGGCGCCGTCGGCAGCCCCGGTCAGGGCAACTACTCGGCAGCCAACGCCTTCCTGGACGCGCTCGCCGAACACCGTGCCACGCTCGGCCTGCCGGCCACGTCGATGGTGTGGGGGCCGTGGACGACCGACATCGGCATCACCAGCCGGCTGTCCGCCGTCGACATCCAGCGCATCAAGTCCGCGGGCCTGCCACCGATCGAGGTCGACGACGGCATGGCGCTGTTCGACGCCGCGGTCCTGGCCGTCGACCCGATCGTGGTGCCGCTGCGGCTGAACGTCCCGGCGCTGCGCGCTCAGGCCGACGTGCCCGCCGTGCTGCGCGGCATCGTCGGCGGCAGGCGTCGCCAGGCCGCCGGCCGCACGTCGGTCACCGCGACCACGCTGGTCGCGCGCCTGGCCCCGCTGGCCGAGGTGGACCGGCTGCGCGTCGTCGAGGAACTGGTCGGCGAGCAGGCCGCCGCCGTGCTCGGGCACGCGTCGGCCGCGTCCGTGGACACCAGCCGTGAGTTCCGGGCGCTCGGCTTCGACTCGCTGACCGCCGTCGAACTGCGCAACCTGCTCAACGGCGCGACCGGCCTCCGCCTGCCGGCCACCCTGGTCTTCGACTACCCGACACCGACGACGCTGGCCCGGTTCCTGCTGTCGGAGCTGATGGGCGACGCCGCCGACACCCCGGTCGCGCGCGCCGCCGCGGCGACCCACGACGCGCACGACCCGATCGTGATCGTCGGCATGCACTGCAAGTACCCCGGTGGCGTCCGTTCCGCCGACGACCTGTGGCGGCTGGTCGCGGACGGCACGGACGCCATCGGTCCCTTTCCGACCGACCGGGGCTGGGACCTGGCGGGCGGCTACGACCCGGAGGGCAAGCGCTTCGGCACGTCGTCGGCCCGGCACGGCGGCTTCCTGCCCGGTGTCGCCGACTTCGACGCCGGCTTCTTCGAGATCTCGCCGCGCGAGGCCCTCGCGATGGACCCGCAGCAGCGCATCCTGCTGGAGACGTCGTGGGAACTGCTGGAGCACTCCGGCATCGACCCCGCCGTGCTGCGCGGCTCCGCGACCGGTGTCTTCGTCGGCGCGACCAACATGGGCTACTCGCCGCCGATCGACGTCCTCGGCCATGGCCTGACCGGTGTCGCGACGAGCGTGCTGTCCGGCCGTATCGCCTACACCCTCGGCCTGGAAGGTCCTGCCGTCACGGTGGACACGGCGTGCTCGTCGTCGCTGGTCGCGCTGCACTGGGCCGCCGCGGCGCTGCGGTCCGGTGAGTGCTCGCTGGCGATCGCCGGTGGCGTGTCCGTCATGTCGACACCGGGCATCTTCGCCGAGTTCACCCAGCAGGGCGGCCTCGCGTCCGACGGCCGCTGCCGCGCGTTCGCCGACTCGGCCGCCGGCACCGGCTGGTCGGAGGGCGTCGGCCTGGTGCTGGTGGAGCGGTTGTCCGACGCGCGCCGCAACGGCCACGAGGTGCTGGCCGTGGTGCGGGGTTCCGCGATCAACTCCGACGGCGCGTCCAACGGCCTCACGGCCCCGAACGGCCCGTCGCAGCAACGCGTGATCCGCGCGGCGCTGGCGTCCGCCGGCCTGTCCACGGTGGACGTCGACGCCGTCGAGGCGCACGGCACCGGCACCACCCTTGGCGACCCGATCGAGGCGCAGGCCCTGCTGGCCACCTACGGCCGGGATCGCGAGCGGCCGTTGCTGCTCGGGTCGGTCAAGTCCAACATCGGGCACTCGCAGTGCGCGGCGGGCGTCGCCGGTGTGATCAAGATGGTGCAGGCCATGCGGCACGGTGTGCTGCCGAAGACACTGCACGTCGACGCGCCCACGTCGCACGTGGACTGGACGTCCGGCGACGTCGAACTCCTGACCGACGCCGTGGCCTGGCCGGCGACCGGGCGCGTGCGGCGGGCCGCCGTGTCGTCGTTCGGCATCAGCGGCACCAACGCGCACATGATCTTCGAGCAGGCTCCGGACGCAGCCGTGGAGGAATCCGAGCGGGTGCCGGTGCCCGCGCTGCCGTGGGTGGTGACGGCCAGGTCCGACCGTGCGCTGCGGGCCCAGGCGACCCGGTTGGCAGCGACCGACATCGACCCGGTCGACGTCGGGTACTCGCTGGCCACCACGAGGGCGGTGTTCGACCACCGGGCCGTCGTGATCGGCTCGTCGCGCGACGAACTGCTGGCCGGCGCGACCGCGCTCGGCCGGGGCGAGCCGTCGGCGACCGTGGTCGAAGGCGTGGCCGACGTCCAGGGCAGGACGGTGTTCGTGTTCCCGGGCCAGGGTGCGCAATGGGTCGGGATGGGAGCTCGGCTGCTGGACGAGTCGCCGGTGTTCGCGGAGCGGTTGAGCGAATGCGCCGCCGCGCTGGCGCCGTTCGTGGACTGGTCGCTGCTGGATGTCGTGCGAGGGCAGGAACTGGATCGCGTCGACGTCGTGCAGCCGGCGTCGTTCGCGGTGATGGTGGCGCTGGCCGAGATGTGGCGTTGCTCCGGTGTCGAACCCGATGCCGTGGTGGGTCACTCGCAGGGTGAGATCGCGGCCGCCGTTGTCGCGGGCGCGTTGTCGTTGCGGGACGGCGCGCGCGTGGTCGCGTTGCGCAGCCAGGCGATCGCGCGGACTCTGGCCGGTCGCGGCGGGATGATGTCGATCGCGCTGCCGGCCGCGCAGGTCGAGGCCATGCTGGACGACCGGTTGTCGATCGCGGCCGTGAACGGGCCGAACTCCGTTGTGGTGGCGGGTGAGCCGGATGCGCTGGGCGCGTTGTTCGACGAGCTGTCGGCGCGGGAGGTGCGGGTCCGGCGGATCGCCGTGGACTACGCGTCGCACTCGGCGCACGTCGAACTGCTGCGCGAGGAACTGCTCGACGCTCTGTCGGGTATCCAGCCGAATCCCGTTGCGGTGCCGTTCTTCTCGACGGTCACCGACCAGTGGGAGGACGGCACCGGCCTCGACGCGGGCTACTGGTACCAGAATTTGCGCCAGCGGGTCGAGTTCGAGCCCGCGATCCGCGCGCTGCTGGCCGCCGATCACCGGTTCTTCGTCGAGGTCAGCCCACATCCGGTGCTCACCGCCGCCATCCAGGAGACCGGCCCGGCAGCCGTCGTCACCGGCACCTTGCGACGCGACAACGGTGACCTGGCGCGGTTCCTGACCTCGGCCGCCGAACTGTTCGTGCGCGGTGTCCCGGTCCGTTGGGACTTCCCCGGCGGCCGCCGCGTCGCCCTGCCCACGTATGCGTTCCAGCGCGACCGCTACTGGCCCGAATCACCGGAACCGGACATCGCGAGCTGGTGCTACCGCACCGAATGGACGCAGGTCGCGGTCGAGCGGGCGGAATTGTCCGGCACGTGGCTCGTCGTCACGCCGACCGGCTGGGACGAGCACTGGCCGGACGAACTCGGTGTGCCGGTCGTGCGCGTCGAACTGGACAGCGTCGTGCGTGCCACGGTCGCCGGGCAACTGGCCGCCGTCGCCGGGACGCCGTTCGCCGGTGTGCTGTCACTGCTTGCCCTCGACGACACGAGCCTGCCCGGATTCGACGGCGTGCCAACGGGTCTCGGCGTCACCAACGCACTCGTCCGGGCGCTGGGCGACGCCGGCATCGACGCGCCGCTGTGGCTGCTGACCCGCGAGGCCGTCGCGCTCGACTCGTCCGCGGACCCGTGGCAGAGCGGTGTGTGGGGCCTCGGCCGCGTCGCGGCGCGCGAGCACGAGCACCGCTGGGGCGGCCTCGTCGACCTGTCCGCCGATGTGGACGCCCGCGATCTGGCCGGTGTGCTGGCCGGGACCGGCGAGGACGAGATCGTGCTGCGGCCCTCCGGTGCGTACGCCCGCAGGCTGGTGCGCGGTGCCGCCGACGGCGAACTGTCGCTGTCCGGGACGGTGCTGGTCGCCGGTGACATGCCGGAGTGGGGCGCGCGGATCGCGGCGCGACTGGCCGGTGTCGGTGCCGAGCACGTCGTGCTGGCCGGGCGTGGCCTGGCCGGATCCGAATCCGTGAGCGTCGTCGAGTGCGACCTCACCGACCGCGCCGAGGTCGAGGCACTGCTGGCCGAGCTGCCGGTCACCGCGATCGTCTACACGTCGGTGGTCCGCGACGGCGACGTGACGCCCGGCCTGTCGCCGGAGCGGTTCGCGTCGATGTTCGCCGCCCGCGTCGCGCCGGCGACCCACCTGGACGAGTTGACCAGGGACCGGGAACTGTCGGCGTTCGTGCTGTTCGGCTCGGCGGAAGCCGCGCTGGGCAACCGTGGCCAGGAGAACCAGGCCGCCGTGAACGCCGTGCTGGACGGGATCGTGCAGCGCCGCCACGCACTCGGCCTGCCGGGCACGTGCGTGTCGTGGGGTCTGCTCGCCGACGACGGCACACCGGCAGGCACCGTCATGGGCGACATGACGCCGCGCGCCGGCCTGGTCGCCATGGACCCCGACCTCGCCGTTTCGGTGCTGCCCCGCGTGATCACCGAACAGGCCCCGATGGTGCTGGACGTGCGCTGGGACCAGTTCGCCGCCCGCCCGCTGCTGTCCGGCCTGCCCACCGCACGCAGGGCCGAGCAGTCCACACAGGACGGATCACTGCGCGACGAGCTGCTCGCCACGCAGCCCGCCGACCGGCTGGACACGCTGCTGGACCTGGTCCGCGGTCAGGTCGCCGCCGTGCTGCGGTTCGCCTCCGCCGACGCCGTGGCGACCGGGAAGGCGTTCAAGGAACTCGGTTTCGACTCGCTGACCGCCGTCGAACTGGCCAACCGGCTGCGCGCCAGGACCGGCCTGTCGCTGCCCGTGACGCTGGTCTTCGACTACCCGACTCCGGTCACGCTGGCCGAACACCTGCTCGCCGAACTGCTCGGTGACGCGGGCGACGACATCGTGATCACCCGCACCGCGGACGCGTCCGAGCCGATCGCGATCGTCGGCATGAGCTGTCGGTTCCCCGGTGGCGTGCGGTCGCCCGACGACCTGTGGCGGATGGTCGCCGACGGTGTCGACGCGATCGGCGACCTACCCGACGACCGCGGCTGGCAGATGGACCCGGCAAAGGGCTACCAGGGCGGTTTCGTCCACGACGCCACCGAGTTCGACGCGGGCTTCTTCGGCATCCCACCGAAGGAGGCCGTCGGCATGGACCCGCAGCAGCGGCTCGTGCTGGAGGCGTCGTGGGAGGCGTTCGAGCACGCCGGCATCACGCCGGACGGCCTGCGCGGCACCCGCACCGGCGTGTTCGTCGGCGCGGTCGCCGACGGCTACTCGCCCGCCGCCCAGGCGAGCAGCAACCTGATGACCGGCCACCTGGCCAGCATCATCAGCGGCCGGGTCGCCTACACCTACGGCCTGGAGGGCCCCGCCGTCACGGTCGACACCGCCTGCTCGTCGGCGCTGACCGCGATGCACATGGCCGCCAATTCGCTGCGCACCGGCGACTGCGACCTCGCGCTGGCGGGTGGTGTGACGGTGATGATCACGCCGTCGTCGCTGTCCGAGTTCGACGCGATCGGCGGTTGGTCCGGTGACGGCCGCTGCCACGCTTTCGCCGACACGGCAACGGGTATGGGCACCGGTGAAGGTGTCGGGCTCGTCATGCTGGAGCGCCTGTCCGACGCGCGCCGCAACGGGCACCGCGTGCTGGCCGTGATGGTCGGCTCGGCGACGAACCAGGACGGCGCGTCCAACGGCATCACCGCGCCCAACGGCCCGTCCCAGCAGCGTGTCATCCGGCAGGCCCTGGCCAACGCGGGCCTGTCGGCATCCGATGTCGACGCCGTCGAGGCGCACGGCACAGGAACGACGCTGGGCGACCCGATCGAGGCGCAGGCGCTGCTGGCGACCTACGGCCAGGACCGGGAACGGCCGTTGCTGCTGGGTTCGGTCAAGTCCAACATCGGCCACACGCAGGCGGCCGCCGGTGCGGCCGGTGTGATCAAGATGGTGCTGGCGCTGCGGCACGGCGTACTGCCGAAGACGCTCCACGTCGACCGCCCGACCACGGCCGTCGACTGGACGACAGGTTCGGTCGAACTGCTCACCGAGACCCGGCCGTGGCCGCGGACCGGTCGGCCGCGCCGGGCAGGCGTGTCGTCGTTCGGCGTGAGCGGCACGAACGTGCACGCGATCTTCGAGCACGTCGAGGAAGCCGAACCGGCGCGCGAGGAGCGGGAGCCCGGCATCGTGCCGTGGGTGATCACGGCCAGGTCCGACGAGGCCCTGCGCGCCCAGGCCGCCCGGTTGGCGACCCGTGTCGCCGACCTGAACCCGGTGGACGTCGGATTCTCACTGGCCACGAGGACCATGTTCGAGCACCGCGCGGTGGTCCTCGGTGACGGGCTGACCGCGCTGGCCGAGGGCGAGCCGTCGGCCACCGTCGTCGAGGGCATCGCCGACGTGGCCGGTAAGACGGTGTTCGTGTTCCCGGGTCAGGGTGCGCAGTGGGTCGGGATGGGGGCTCGGCTGCTGGACGAGTCGCCGGTGTTCGCGGAGCGGTTGGCCGAGTGTGCGGTGGCTTTGGAGTCGTTTGTGGATTGGTCGTTGTTGGATGTCGTGCGAGGGCAGGAACTGGATCGCGTCGATGTCGTGCAGCCTGTGTCGTTCGCGGTGATGGTGGCGTTGGCGGAGGTGTGGCGTTCGGTGGGGGTGGTGCCGGATGCGGTGGTGGGGCATTCGCAGGGTGAGATCGCTGCGGCTGTTGTCGCGGGTGCGTTGTCGTTGCGTGATGGTGCGCGGGTGGTTGCGTTGCGCAGTCAGGCGATCGCGCGGAGGTTGGCCGGTCGCGGTGGGATGATGTCGGTCGCGCTGCCGGCCGGGCAGGTCGAGGCGATGTTGGATGGCCGGTTGTCGATCGCGGCGGTGAACGGGCCGAATTCGGTTGTGGTGGCGGGTGAACCGGATGCGCTGGGCGTGTTGTTCGAGGAGCTGTCGGCGCGGGAGGTGCGGGTCCGGCGGGTCGCCGTGGATTACGCGTCGCATTCGGCGCAGGTCGAGTTGCTGCGTGAGGAGTTGCTTGACGCTCTGTCGGGTATCGAGCCGAGTCCTGTTGTGGTGCCGTTCTTTTCGACGGTCACTGGCCGGTGGGAGGACGGTACCGGCTTCGACGCGGGGTATTGGTATCGGAATTTGCGGCAGCGGGTGGGGTTCGAGTCGGTGGTTCGTGGTTTGGTGGGTGAGCGGTATCGGGTGTTTGTGGAGGTGAGTGCGCATCCGGTGTTGACGATGGCGGTGCAGGACATTGTGGAGGATGTGCCGGCTGTGGCGACGGGGACGTTGCGTCGTGGTGATGGTGGTCGTGGGGCGGGTGTTGGTGTCGGCTGCCGAGCTGTTCGTGCGTGGTGTGCCGGTGGAGTGGGACTTCGCCGGTGGCCGGCTGGTGGATCTGCCGACGTATGCGTTCCAGCGCAGGCGTTACTGGTCCAACGGTTCGCTCGGCACCGACCCGGCCGGTCTCGGCCTGCGGGCCGCCGAACATCCGCTGCTGGGTGCCGCGGCCGAGTTGGCCGAGTCCGGCGGCATGCTGTTCACCACGCGGTTGTCGCAGGCGACGCACCCGTGGCTGGCCGATCACGCGGTCGGTGGCGTGGTGTTGTTCCCCGGCACCGGTTATCTGGAACTCGCCGTGCGGGCGGCCGACGAGGTCGGTTGTGCCGTCGTCGAGGAACTGACCCTGGGCGTGCCGCTGGTGCTGCCGGAGCGGGACTCGGTCGTGCTACAGGTCTCGGTCGGGACACCGGACGAGTCCGGTCGGCGGGACCTCGCGTTCCACTCGCGCTGCGACGACGAGCAGCCGTGGGTGCGGCACGCCAGCGGCATCCTCGCCGGTACCGCGGCCGAGCCGACGTTCACGCCGGATGTCTGGCCGCCCACCGGCACACAGCAGCAGGACCTGACCGGGATCTACGACCGGTTCGCCGAGGCGGGCGCCGGCTACGGGCCGACGTTCCAGGGCCTGCGCCAGGTGTGGACGCGCGAGGGCGAGGTGTTCGCCGAGGTCGCGCTGCCCTCCGGCGTCGAGGACGCGGCCGCCTACGGTCTGCACCCCGCACTGCTGGACGCCGCGCTGCACGCACTGTCCTTCGTGGACATGGGCGGTGCCGGCGGTCGGATGCTGTTCGCGCTGGCAGGCGTGTCGCTGCACACGGCCGGTGCCAACGAGATCCGCGTGCGCCTGGCCCGCAGCGGCCCCGACTCGATCACGCTGGACGCCGTGGATCTCGGCCTGACGCCGGTCCTGACCGCTCGCACGGTCACGACCCGCACGGTGTCGGCCGACATGATCGCGGCACCGCAGGACCCGCTGTACCACCTGGAGTGGGCACCGAGCCCGGCAGGCGACGTCGACCTGGCTTCGGTGCTGTGGCTCGATCTGGACGCCGACCTGGCGGACGTCACGATTCCGGCCGTTGCCGCCGTCGATGTCCGGTCGGCGGATGGTCTCGACGTGCCGGATGCCATGCGGGACCTGACGTCCCGCGTGCTGCGGCTGATCCAGGCATGGCTGGCCGACGAGCGCCGCGCCGACGCGCGGCTGGTGTTCGTGACGCGCGGCGCGATCGGCGACATCACCGACATCGCGGCCGCGGCCGTGTGGGGCCTGGTGCGCTCCGCGCAGGCCGAACACCCCGACCGGTTCACGCTGGTGGACGCGACCGGGCACATGGTGATCTCGCTCGCCGAACCGCAGTCGATCGTCCGTGACGGCACCGCACGCGTCGCGCGGCTGGCCCCGCTGACCGCGTCGCCCGGCGACGTCGCCGAGTGGAACCCCGACGGTACGGTCCTGATCACCGGCGGCACCGGCGGCCTTGCCGGCACGCTCGCCAGGCACCTCGTGACCGCGCGCGGCATGCGGCACCTGCTGCTGGTCAGCAGGCGCGGCCCGACCGCACCCGGCGCCGACGGGCTACGCGCCGAACTGGCCGAGCACGGCGCTGACGTGAACGTCGTGGCGTGCGACGTGTCCGACCGCGACGCGCTGGCCGCACTGCTGCGCGGCATACCGGCCGAGCACCCGCTCACGGCCGTCGTGCACACGGCCGCCGCGCTGGACGACGGCATCATCGAGTCGCTCGATCCGCGGCGCATCGCGACCGTGCTCGGCCCGAAGGCCAACGGCGCCTGGTATCTGCACGAACTGACGCGGGACATGGATCTCGCGGCGTTCGTCCTGTACTCGTCGGTGTCCGGTTCGATGGGCAGCGCGGGCCTTGGCAGCTACGCCGCGGCGAACGCTTTCCAGGACGCGCTCGCGCAGTACCGGCACGCGAGCGGCCTGCCCGGCCAGTCACTGGTGTGGGGACCGTGGGCCGCCGACGCCGGCATGACGGCCGTCGTCGACGACACCGCGGTGCAACGGATGGGCTCGGCAGGACTGCGCCTGATCCCGGCCGACCGGGGCCTCGCCCTGTTCGACCGGGCAGGCCGGATCGACGAGGCCGTCGTCGTGCCGGCGCTGCTCGACCTGCCCGCCCTGCGGTCCGCGCCCGAGGTCCCGCCGATGCTGCGCGGCATCGTCCGCACGCCCGCCCGCCGTGCCAAGGCACCGGCAGCGGCCGGCCTCATCCGGCGGCTGCGGGAGGCGGCCGAGGACGAGCGCGCCGACGTCGTCGTCGGCGTGATCCGCGGCCAGGTGTGCGCGGTGCTCGGGCACGACCCGGAGACCGTGGACGTGCGGCGTGAGTTCAAGGAACTGGGCTTCGACTCGCTGACCGCCGTCGAACTGCGCAACCGCCTGAGCACGGCGACCGGCCTTCGGCTGCCGGCGACGATGGTGTTCGACTACCCGACCCCGGTGGCACTGGGCCGGTTCGTGTTGGCGCAGTTGATGGAACTGCCCGACACCACGCCCGTCGCGGGGCCGGGTGCCGCGTACGACCCGGACGACCCGATCGTGATCGTCGGCATGAGCTGCCGGTTCCCGGGTGGCGTGCGGTCGCCGGACGAGTTGTGGCGGCTCGTGGCCGATGGTGTCGACGCCATCGGCGACCTGCCGACCGACCGTGGCTGGGACCTCCCGGCCGGCGGCCTGGGGCAGGGTGGCTTCCTCACCGACGCGGCCGACTTCGACCCCGGCTTCTTCGGGATCTCGCCGCGTGAGGCGCTGGCGATGGACCCGCAGCAGCGGCTGCTGCTGGAGACCGCGTGGGAGGCGTTCGAGAACGCCGGCATCGACCCGACCGCGATGCGCGGCAGTCGGACCGGCGTGTTCGTCGGCGCCTCCGGCCTCGGCTACACCGGTCCGCCGGAACTGGGCAGCCACCTGGTCACCGGCCAGTCGATGAGCGTCGTCTCCGGCCGCGTCGCCTACGTGCTGGGTCTTGAGGGGCCGGCGATCACCGTCGACACGGCGTGTTCGTCGTCGCTGGTGGCGTTGCAGTGGGCGACGCAGGCCGTGCGGTCCGGCGAGTGCTCGCTGGCGCTGGCCGGTGGCGTGTGCGTGATGGCGACACCGGTCGCGTTCGGTGATCTCGGCCTGACCGACGGCTCGTCGCAGGACGGCCGCTGCCACTCGTTCGCCGAGTCGGCAGCGGGCGCGGGCTGGTCCGAGGGCGTCGGCCTGGTGATGGTCGAACGACTCTCCGACGCACGTCGGCTCGGCCACGACGTGCTCGCCGTCGTGCGCGGTTCGGCGATCAACTCCGACGGTGCGTCCAACGGCCTGACCGCACCCAACGGTCCGTCGCAGCAGCGGGTCATCCGCGCGGCACTGGCCACGGCCGGTCTGTCCACTTCGGATGTCGACGCCGTCGAGGCGCACGGCACAGCTACGACGCTGGGCGACCCGATCGAGGCGCAGGCGCTGCTGGCGACCTACGGCCAGGACCGGGAACGGCCGTTGCTGCTGGGTTCGGTCAAGTCCAACATCGGGCACGCCCAGGCGGCGGCCGGTATCGCCGGTGTGATCAAGATGGTGCTGGCGCTGCGGCACGGTGTGCTGCCGAAGACACTGCACGTGGACGCGCCGTCGTCGCACGTGGACTGGACGACCGGCGCCGTCGAACTGCTCACCGAGGCCACGGACTGGCCGGAGACCGGCCGGGTGCGGCGCGCGGCGGTGTCGTCGTTCGGCGTCAGCGGCACCAACGCCCACGTCATCCTGGAGCAGGCCCCGGCCGTGCCGTCCAGGGAACCGGCCGAACCGGCGCGGGTCGTGCCATGGGTGCTGTCGGCGAAGACGGTCGACGCGCTCAGCGCGCAGGAAGCCCGACTCCGCGCGTACGTGACGGACGAGCGTCCGGTGGACGTCGCGGTCACGCTGGCCGGGCGGGCGTTGTTCGAGCATCGCGCGGTCCTCGTCGGTGACACGACGGTGCAGGGCGTCGCGGACGTGGCCGGTAAGACGGTGTTCGTGTTCCCGGGTCAGGGTGCGCAGTGGGTCGGGATGGGGGCTCGGCTGCTGGACGAGTCGCCGGTGTTCGCGGAGCGGTTGAGCGAATGTGCCGCCGCGCTGGCGCCGTTCGTGGATTGGTCGTTGTTGGATGTCGTGCGAGGGCAGGAACTGGATCGCGTCGATGTCGTGCAGCCTGTGTCGTTCGCGGTGATGGTGGCGTTGGCGGAGGTGTGGCGTTCGGTGGGGGTGGTGCCGGATGCGGTGGTGGGGCATTCGCAGGGTGAGATCGCGGCGGCGGTTGTCGCGGGTGCGTTGTCGTTGCGGGATGGTGCGCGGGTGGTTGCGTTGCGCAGTCAGGCGATCGCGCGGAGGTTGGCCGGTCGCGGTGGGATGATGTCGGTCGCGCTGCCGGCCGGGCAGGTCGAGGCGATGTTGGATGGCCGGTTGTCGATCGCGGCGGTGAACGGGCCGAACTCGGTTGTGGTGGCGGGTGAACCGGATGCGCTGGGCGTGTTGTTCGAGGAGCTGTCGGCGCGGGAGGTGCGGGTCCGGCGGGTCGCCGTGGATTACGCGTCGCATTCGGCGCAGGTCGAGTTGCTGCGTGAGGAGTTGCTTGACGCTCTGTCGGGTATCGAGCCGAGTCCTGTTGTGGTGCCGTTCTTTTCGACGGTCACTGGCCGGTGGGAGGACGGTACCGGCTTCGACGCGGGGTATTGGTATCGGAATTTGCGGCAGCGGGTGGGGTTCGAGTCGGCGGTTCGTGGTTTGGTGGGTGAGCGGTATCGGGTGTTTGTGGAGGTGAGTGCGCATCCGGTGTTGACGATGGCGGTGCAGGACATTGTGGAGGATGTGCCGGCTGTGGCGACGGGGACGTTGCGTCGTGGTGATGGTGGTCTGGGGCGGGTGTTGGTGTCGGCTGCCGAGCTGTTCGTGCGTGGTGTGCCCGTCGAGTGGGACCTCACGGGTGGGCAGAGGGTCGCGTTGCCGACGTATGCGTTCCAGCATCAGCGGTTCTGGCCGGAGCGGCAGGCCGTGGCCGGGGACGTGGCATCGCTGGGGATGCGGTCGACGGAGCATCCGATCGTCGGTGCGGCTGTCGCCCTGCCCGCGTCCGACGAGTTCCTGTTGACCGGTCGGGTGTCGCTGCGGACCCACGCGTGGCTGGCCGACCACGCCGTGCAGGACACGGTGATCCTGCCCGGCACGGCGTATCTGGAACTGGCGCTGCGCGCCGCCGACGAGGCTGGCCTGGACCGGGTCGAGGAACTGACCCTGGAACAGCCGCTGGTGCTGTCCGGTGACGCGGAGACGCAGTTGCAGGTGCTGGTCGGCGCCGCCGACGAGTCCGGTGCGCGACCGGTGAGCATCCATTCGCAGCAGCCGGGTGAGCCGTGGACGCGGCACGCCAGCGGCACGCTCGTCACCGCCGACATCCGGCCGGCGACCGGCACCGAGTGGCCGCCGGCCGGCGCCGACGAGCTGACCGTGGACGACTTCTACGCCGCCATGGGTGACGGTGGCCTGCACTACGGTCCCCTGTTCCGTGGCCTGAGGGCCGCGTGGCGGCGCGACGGCGAGGTGTTCGCCGAGGTCCGGCTGCCCGAACCCGGCACGCCGACCGGCTACGGCATCCACCCCGCCCTGCTGGACGCGGCCCTGCACCCGGCAGGCGCCGCCTTCGAGGGCGACAGCCCGACCGCTGTGCTGCCGTTCAGTTGGAACGGCGTCACACTGCACGCCCAGGGCGCGGCCGTGCTGCGGGTGCGGCTGGTCGCTGCCGGCGACAACGCCGTGTCGCTCAGCGCCGTCGACGAGACCGGTTCGCCGGTGGTGACCGTCGAGTCGCTGGTGTCGCGGCCGGTGTCGGCGCAGCAGTTCAACGACCCCACACACAACGCACTGTTCCACGTGGACTGGACGCCGGTGAGGACCGGTGGTGGGGCCGATCACGTCGTGTGGCACTGCCCGGACACCGGCACCCTGCCCGAGGTGTTGATGGCGACCCTCGGCACGCTCGCGGCCTGGCTGGACGACGAGCGCGGCGAGACGTCACGGCTGGCGATCGTGACCCGCGGTGCTGTCGGCGGTGGTCCGCGCGACCTGACGCACGCGGCCGTGTGGGGTCTGGTGCGCAGTGCCCAGTCGGAGCACCCTGACCGGTTCGTGCTGGTCGACGTGGATGATCCGGACACCGAGATCCCCGCGTGCGACGAGCCGCAGCTCGCGCTGCGCGACGGCACGGCGTACGCCCCGAGGCTGGCCCGCACCCAGGCCCAGGACACCGACGAGCCGGCGTTCGACCCGGACGGCACGGTCCTGGTGACCGGAGGTTCCGGCACGCTGGCCGGCCTGGTCACGCGCCATCTCGTCGCGGCACACGGCGTCCGGCACGTGATCCTGGCCAGCCGCGGCGGCACGGCCAGTTCGTTCGCGCGAGATCTGGACGCCGACGTCGTGCCGGTCGTGTGCGACGTGGCCGACCGGGACGCGCTGGCCGCACTGCTGGCCGGCATCCCGAGCGACCACCCGCTGACGGCCGTGATCCACACGGCGGGCGAACTGGACGACAGCCTGATCCAGACCATGACGCAGGGCCAGCTCGAACGGGTGCTGCGGCCGAAGGTGACCGGCGCGCGCAACCTGCACGAGCTGACGAGGGATCTGCCGCTCTCGGCGTTCGTGCTGTTCTCCTCGGCCGCCACCACGTTCGGCGCGCCCGGCCAGGCCAACTACGCCGCAGCCAACGCATGGCTGGACGCGCTGGCCGAACAACGCCGCGCCGACGGCCTGCCCGCCGTGTCGATGGCCTGGGGCCTGTGGGCCGAACAGAGCGGCCTGACCGGCACGCTGTCCGAGAGCGACCTGGCCAGGATGGCGCGCGGCGGCACCATCGCGATGCCCACGCCGGACGCACTGGCACTGTTCGACGCTGCGCTGGCCGGTGAGTACCCGGTGTCGGTGACCGCGCGGATGAACGGCGAACGGCTGCGTGACCACGCCGAATCCGGTGCGCTGCCGGCATTGTTGCGCGGTCTGGTCCGCACGTCCGGCCGCCGCACGGTGACCGCGGACGAGTCGGCGGCGCTGGCGGCGATGCCGCCGAAGGAGCGCGCGCAGCGGCTGCTCGCGATCGTGCGCGGCCACGCGGCCGGTGTCCTCGGCTACACGTCGGCCGATCTCGTCGCACCCACGAAGGCGTTCAAGGATCTCGGGTTCGACTCGCTGGTGGCCGTGGAGTTCCGCAACCGGCTCGCCGCCGCGACCGGCCTGCGGCTGCGCGCCACGCTCGTGTTCGACCACCCGACCCCGGCCGACCTGGCCGGCGAACTGGCAGGCCGGTTCGCCGGCACCGGCCCGGCCCCGGCCACCGAGGCGTTCGCGGACGTGGATCGGCTGGAAGCCGTGTTCGCCGGTCTCGGTGACGCCGACCAGGGCGAGATCGCGGCACGGCTGCGGGCACTGCTCGCGTCGACCGAGGTGCCCGCGACCGCGGCAAGCCTGTCGTCGTCGGCATCGGACGACGAGATGTTCGCGTTCATCGACCGTCAGCTCGGCGCATGACCACCGAGGAAGGATTCGGTATGTCCAACGAGGACAAGCTCCGTGAGTACCTGCGGCGCGTGTCGGCCGAGTTGCAGGACGCCCGCCAGCGGCTGAACGACTCGGTGAACCAGCGGCACGAGCCGATCGCGATCGTCGGCATGAGCTGCCGGCTGCCCGGTGGCGTCCGGTCGCCGGAGGACCTGTGGCAGTTGGTCGCCGAGGGCCGGGACGCGATCACGCCGTTCCCGACCGACCGCGGCTGGGACGTCGACGGCATCTACGACCCGAACCCCGGCACGCCCGGCACGACCTACGCCCGCGAGGGCGGCTTCCTCGACGGTGTCGCCGACTTCGACCCGGAGTTCTTCGGGATCAGCCCGCGCGAGGCCGTCACGATGGACCCGCAGGAGAGGCTGCTGCTGGAGTCCGCGTGGGAGGCGTTCGAGTACGCGGGCATCGACCCCGGTGCGCTGCGCGGCACCAGGACCGGCGTGTTCGCCGGCACGATGTACCACGACTACGGTGTCTCGCTGAACCCCGTGCCCGGTGGTGACGCGTGGTTCGTGAGCAACGCCAGCACCGGCAGCGTCGTGTCCGGCCGGATCGCGTACGCGCTCGGCCTGCAGGGCGCCGCCGTCACGGTGGACACGGCGTGTTCGTCGTCGCTGGTCGCGATCCACCTGGCCGGCCAGGCGCTGCGGGCCGGTGAGTGCTCCCTCGCGCTGGCCGGCGGTGTCGCGGTGATGGCCAGCCCGTGGCTGTTCGTCGAGATGAGCCGCCAGCGCGGCCTGGCCGCCGACGGTCGCTGCAAGGCGTTCTCCGCCGGCACGGACGGTTCCGGGTTCAGTGAGGGCGTCGGTCTGGTGCTGCTGGAGCGGTTGTCCGACGCGCAGCGCAACGGCCACGAGGTGCTGGCCGTGATCCGTGGCTCGGCCGTCAACTCCGACGGCGCGTCCAACGGCTTCACCGCGCCCAGCGGCGCGGCGCAGGAACAGGTGATCCGGCAGGCGCTCGCGGCATCCCGGCTGTCCACATCGGACGTGGACACGGTCGAGGCGCACGGCACGGGCACCACGCTCGGCGACCCGATCGAGGCGCACGCCCTGCTGGCCACCTACGGCCAGGAGCGGGAACGGCCGCTGCTGCTCGGCTCGCTCAAGTCCAACATCGGGCACGCCCAGGCCGCGGCCGGTGTCGCCGGCGTGATCAAGATGGTCATGGCCATGCGGCACGGCGTGATCCCCAAGACGCTGCACGTGGACGCGCCGTCACCGCACGTGGACTGGTCATCCGGCTCGGTCGAACTGCTCACCGAGGCCCGGCAGTGGCCGGAAACCGGCCGCCCGCGCCGCGCGGGTGTGTCGTCGTTCGGGATCAGCGGCACGAACGTGCACACGGTCCTCGAACAGGCTCCCGAGCCCGAGGCGCCCGGACCGCGCGAGTCGGTCGGTGTGGTGCCGTGGTTGGTCACCGGCAAGACCGACGAGGCGCTGCGCGAGCAGGCCGCCCGGCTCGCCGCGCACGTCGTCGACCTGGAACCGGTGGACGTCGCCTTCTCGCTGGCCACCACGAGGGCGTTGTTCGACAGGCGCGCCGTGGTCATCGGTGAGGGCCTTGGCGCGCTGGCCGCCGGTGAGCCGTCGGCGACCGTCGTCGAGGGCACGGCCGACGTCCTCGGCCGGACCGTGTTCGTGTTCCCCGGCCAGGGCGCGCAGTGGGTCGGGATGGGCGCGCGGCTGATCGTCGAGTCACCGGAGTTCGCGCGGCGGCTGGCCGAATGTGCCGCCGCGTTGGCGCCCTACGTCGACTGGTGGCTGCCCGACGTGTTGGCCGGTCAGGATCTCGATCGCGTCGACGTCGTGCAGCCAGCGTCGTTCGCGGTGATGGTGTCGTTGGCCGAGGTCTGGCGTTCGTACGGCGTCGAACCGGATGCCGTCGTCGGGCACTCGCAGGGTGAGATCGCGGCCGCCGTGGTGGCCGGAGCGCTGTCGCTGGAGGACGGCGCGCGCGTGGTCGCGCTGCGCAGCCAGGCGATCGCGCGGACGCTGGCCGGGCTCGGCGGCATGATGTCGATCGCGCTGCCCGCCGCGCAGGTCGAGCCCCGGCTGGGTGACCAGCTCGCGATCGCCGCCGTCAACGGGCCGGGTTCGGTCGTCGTGGCCGGTGAACCCGCCGCGCTGGACGCGTTGTCCGACGAACTGACCGCGGAAGGCGTCCGCGTGCGGCGGATCGCCGTGGACTACGCGTCGCATTCGGCGCACGTCGAGCTGCTGCGCGACGAACTGCTCACCGAACTGGCCGGGATCACCCCGCGCGCCGCCGAGGTGCCGTTCTTCTCGACCGTGACCGGGCAGTGGGAGGACGGCACCGGCTTCGACGCGGGCTACTGGTACCGCAACCTGCGGCAGCGGGTGGAGTTCGAGCCCGCGATCCGCGCGCTGCTGGACGGTGACCACCGGGTTTTCGTCGAGGTGAGCCCGCATCCGGTGCTGGCGATGGGTGTGCAGGAGATCGTCGACGACACCGAGTCGATCGCCGTGGTCACCGGCACGCTGCGCCGCAACGACGGTGACCTGACCCGCTTCCTGACGTCGGCCGCCGAGCTGTTCGTGCGCGGTGTGCCGATCCGGTGGGAGTTCCCGGGCGGCCGCCGCGTCGGGCTGCCCACGTATCCGTTCCAGCACAAGCGTTTCTGGCAGACCGGCGTGCCGGCCGGCGCCGCTGCCCGCTCCGGGCACCCGCTGCTCGGCCCGGCCGTCGAATCGGCCGAGTCGGGTGCGGTGCTGTTCACCAGCGGGCTGTCCCTGCACACCCACCCGTGGCTGGCCGACCACCTGATCCAGGACACGGTCCTGTTCCCCGGCACCGGTTTCCTCGAACTGGCGTGCCAGGCCGCCGATCAGGTCGGCTGCGACCTGGTCGAGGAGTTGACCCTCGGCGCGCCGCTGGTCCTGCCCGAGTCCGCCGACGTGCGGCTGCAACTGCGGGTCGGGGCGCCGGACGAGTCCGATCGCCGTGCGCTGACCGTGCACTCGCGGATCGGTGACCAGCCGTGGACGCAGCACGCGACCGGCACGCTGGCCTCCGGCAGGCCGTCGGTCGCACCGATCGACTGGCCGCCCGCGAACGCGCGGACCGCCGACGTCGACGGCATCTACGACCGCTTCGCCGACGCGGGCGCCGCGTACGGGCCGGTGTTCCAGGGGATGCGCGCCGCGTGGACGCGGGGCAGCGAGGTGTTCGCCGAGGTCGCCCTGCCCGACGACGTGCCGGACGCGTCCGCCTACGGCGTGCACCCCGCCCTGCTGGACGCCGCGCTGCACGCGCTGTCGTTCGTGGAGGGCAGCGCGGGCGGCCTGCTGTTCTCGCTGGCCAACGTCTCGCTGCACGCGACCGGCGCCACCGCGCTACGGATTCACCTGGCGCGCAACGACAACGGTACGATCACGCTGACGGCCTACGACCCGGCAGGCGCACCGGTGCTCCTCGCCGAGTCCGTCGTCGCGCGGCCGGCGCCGACCGGCCTGAGCCGCGCCACCGGCACCGATGGCATGTACCGGCTGGACTGGGTGCCCGAGCAGGTCGGCGACGGCATCGCGTTGTCCGACCTGCACTGCGAGCCGGTCCGCTCCGACGGCCCGGTGCTGGACTCGCTGCACACGCTGACGTCACGGGTGCTGGGGCTGATCCAGGGCTGGCTCGCCGACGAGCGGGACGAGCGGCTGGTGTTCCTCACCCGCAACGCCATCGCCACCGACGACATCGCAGACCTGGCCGCTGCCGCGGTGTGGGGCCTGGTGCGGTCGGCGCAGACCGAGCACCCGGACCGGTTCGTGCTGGTCGACACCGACACCGACGACATCGCCGGCATCCGGATTCCGGCCGACGGCGAGGACCGCTACGTCGTCCGGGACGGCGTGGTCCGCGTCGCGCGGATCGCGCCGCTGGGCGCCGTGCCCGAGCAGGCACGCCGGTGGAACCCGGAGGGCACCGTGCTGATCACCGGCGGTACCGGTGGTCTGGCCGGGAAACTGGCCCGGCACCTGGTGACCGAGCGCGGCATGCGGCACGTCGTGCTGGTCAGCCGCAGGGGTATCGAGGCACCCGGCGCGCCCGAACTGCGCGACGAACTGGCCGCGCACGGCGCGGACGTCACCGTCGCGGCATGCGACATCGCCGACCGGCAGGCCGTCACCGGCCTGCTGGCCGCGATTCCCGCCGACCACCCGCTGACCGCCGTGGTGCACGCCGCGGCCGCACTGGACGACGGTGTCATCGAGCAGTTGAACCCGGACCGCCTTGCCACGGTGCTCGGCCCGAAGGCCTGCGGCGCCTGGCATCTGCACGAACTGACCGCGGGCATGGACCTGGCCGCGTTCGTCATGTACTCGTCGGTCACCGGCCTGATCGGTGGCCCCGGTGTCGCGAACTACGCGGCGGCCAACGTCTTCCAGGACGCACTTGCCGCCCACCGCAACGCCGGTGGCCTGCCCGGCCAGTCGCTGGTGTGGGGCCGGTGGGTCGACGACAGCGGTATGACGTCGGTCGTGTCCGACACGGTCGTGCACCGCATGGACTCCGGCGGCCTGCTGCCGATCGACGCCGGGCGCGGTATGGCCATGTTCGACGAGGCCGTCGCGTCCGGTCTGCCGCTCGTCGTGCCGGCGCTGGTGGACCTGCGCGCGTTGCGCTCCAGCGGCATGGTCCCGCCGGTGCTGCGCGGCCTCGTCCGCACCACGCGCAGGGCGTCGTCGTCCTCCGGTCTGCGGCAGAAGGTGGCGCAGGCGGCCGGAGCCGACCGGTTCCGCATCGTCGTGGACACGATCAGAGCGCAGGTCTGTGCCGTGCTCGGCCACGACCCGGAGACCGTGGACGTGCGGCGTGAGTTCAAGGAACTGGGCTTCGACTCGCTGACCGCCGTCGAACTGCGCAACCGGCTGAGCACGGCCACCGGCCTGCGCCTGCCCGCCACGATGGTGTTCGACTACCCGACGCCCACGGTCCTGGCCAACCATCTGGTGGAACAATTGACCGACCAGGCCGACACCACGCGCACCGCGGCCGTGACCACCGGCGATCCGGACGATCCGGTCGCGATCATCGGTATGAGCTGCCGGTTCCCCGGTGGCGTCCGGTCGTCGCAGGACCTGTGGCGCCTGGTGGCCGACGGTGTGGACGCGATCAGCGGGCCACCCGCCGGCCGTGGCTGGAACACGGCGGCGTTCGGCTCGCTGCAGGGTGGTTTCATCGACTGCGCGGGCGAGTTCGATCCGGCGTTCTTCGGCATCTCGCCGCGCGAGGCGGTGGCGATGGACCCGCAGCAGCGGCTCGTGCTGGAGACAGCGTGGGAGGCGTTCGAGGACGCGGGCATCGATCCGGAGTCGTTGCGCGGCACCAGGACCGGCGTGTTCATCGGCGGCGCGGCCCAGGGCTACAGCGCCCCCGTGGAACTCGGCAGTCACATGGTCACCGGCCAGGCGATGGCCGTGCTCACCGGCCGCGTCGCATACCTGTTCGGCCTTGAGGGGCCGGCCGTCACCGTGGACACCGCGTGTTCGTCGTCGTCGGTGGCGCTGCACATGGCGTGCCGGTCGGTGCGCGCGGGGGAGAGCACGCTGGCGCTGGCCGGTGGCGCGACCGTGATGGCCGGCGCCGAACCGTTCATCGGCTTCAGCCAGGAAAGCGTGCTGGCGGGCGACAACCGCTGCAAGGCGTTCTCCGACTCGGCCGACGGCATGAACCTCGCCGAGGGCGTCGGCCTGGTGCTGGTGGAACGGCTGTCCGACGCGCGCCGCAACGGCCACGACGTGCTCGCGATCGTGCGCGGCTCGGCGATGAACTCCGACGGCGCGTCCAACGGCCTGACCGCCCCGAACGGTCCGTCGCAGCAACGCGTGATCCGCGACGCGCTGGCAGCCTCCGGACTGTCCATATCGGACGTCGATGTGGTCGAGGCGCACGGCACCGGAACGACCCTTGGCGATCCGATCGAGGCCCAGGCCCTGCTGGCGACGTACGGTCAGGATCGGGAACGCCCGCTGCTGCTGGGTTCCATCAAGTCCAACATCGGCCACACGCAGTCCGCGGCCGGCATCGCGGGCGTCATGAAGATGGTGCTCGCGCTGCGCAACGGCATCCTGCCCAGGACCCTGCACGTCACCGAGCCGACCACGAAGGTCGACTGGACAGCCGGTGCCGTCGCGATCCTCACCGAGCCGACCCCCTGGCCGCGGACCGGGCGGCCGTGGCGTGCCGCCGTGTCGTCGTTCGGGATCAGCGGCACCAACGTGCACACGATCCTGGAACAGGCGCCCGCGGCCGAACCGGTCGATGATCGGCCGGAGCCGCCCGCCGCGCTGCCGTTCGTGTTGTCGGCCCGTTCCGAGGCCGCGCTGCGCGACCAGGCCCGCCGTCTCACCGGCCACCCGGCCGACGCGCTCGACATCAGTTTCACGTTGGCGCGGCGGTCGTTGTTCGAGTACCGCTCGGTGATCGTCGGCGATCTGCCCGGCGGACTGGCCGCCGTTGCCGACCGGGAACCGTCGGCGTCGGTCGTCGAGGGCATCGCGGACGTCGACGGCCGCACCGTGTTCGTGTTTCCCGGTCAGGGTGCGCAGTGGCTCGGCATGGGTGTCGCGCTGCTGGCCGAGTCGCCGGTGTTCGCGGCTCGGCTGGCCGAGTGCGCGGCGGCGCTGGAGCCGTTCGTCGGCTGGTCCGTGGTTGACGTGCTGCGCGGCGGCGAACTGGACCGGGTGGACGTCGTGCAGCCGGTGTCGTTCGCCGTGATGGTCGCGCTGGCCGCGCTGTGGGAGTCCTACGGTGTCGAACCGGACGCCGTCGTCGGCCACTCGCAGGGCGAGATCGCGGCTGCCGTCGTCGCCGGTGTGCTGTCGCTGCCGGACGCGGCCAGGATCGTGGCGCTGCGCAGCCAGGCCATCGCGCGGACCCTGGCCGGCAGGGGCGGCATGGCGTCGGTCGCGCTGCCCGCCGCCGAGATCGAGCCGATGCTGGACGACCGGCTCGCGATCGCGGCCGTGAACGGCCCGAACATCACCGTCGTCGCGGGCGAGCCGGACGCGCTGGCGGAACTGGGCGCGACGCTGACGGCGCGGGACGTGCGGGTGCGCACGATCGCCGTGGACTACGCGTCCCACTCGGCACACGTCGAACTGGTCCGTGCCGAACTGCTCGCGACCTTGGCCGACATCCGGCCGCGCCAGGCGAGGGTCCCGTTCTTCTCGACCGTGACCGCGCGGTGGGAGGACGGCACCGGCCTGGATGCCGGCTACTGGTACCGGAACCTGCGCCAGCGCGTGGAGTTCGAGCCGGCGATCCGTGGCCTGCTGGCACAACGCCACCGGTTCTTCGTCGAGTGCAGCCCGCATCCCGTGCTGGCCATGGGTATCCGCGACACGGTCGACGACGCGGACGTGCCAGCCGTGGTCACCGGGACGCTGCGGCGCGACGACGGCGGCCTGGCCCGGTTCGTGACGTCGGCCGCCGAGATCTTCGTCCGCGGCGCCCGAGTGGACTGGCAGTTCCCCGGTGGCCGGCACGTGAGCCTGCCGACCTACGCCTTCCAGAACGACTGGTTCTGGCCGGAACCGGACGTCCGCGCGAGCGGTCCGGACGACTTCCTCGCCGACCTCCGTGACCTCGACGCGGCCGAACTCGGTGTGGACGGCGAGTCGCTGGACGCCGTGCTGGCCGCGCTGGCCAGGCGTCGCGACCAGTCGTTCGTGGACGACTGGCGCTACCGGTTCGACTGGCGGCCGCTCGTGCCCCGCCCGGGCACGCCGGCCGGGAAATGGCTGGTCGCGGTGCCCGCTGCGTTGGCGGACGATCCGTGGGTGGACACGGTCGCCGGTGCCGTCGACGGCGAGCGGATCGAGGTCGGCGATCTCGACCGCGACGCCCTCGCCGCCCGGATCGCGGCCGTGGACGGGCACTTCGTGGGCGTGCTGTCGCTGCTGGCACTGGACGCGAAGTCCAGTGAGTTCACTGGTGTGCCTGTGGGACTGTCCATGACCATGGTGCTGTTGCAGGCGTTGGGTGACGCCGAGGTCGACGCGCCCCTGTGGGCGGTGACCAGGGGCGCGGTCGACGGCGTGACGTGCCCGGAACAGGCTGGCGTGTGGGGGTTCGGCCGGGTCGCCGGCATCGAACACCCGCATCGCTGGGGCGGGGTCGTCGACCTGCCCGACCAGGTCGACGACCGCGCCACCCGGCAGTTGGCCGGCGTGCTGGCCGGTGCCGAGCACGAGGACCAGGTCACGATCCGCTCGTCGGGCGTGTTCGGCCGCAGGGTGGTCCGGCTGCCCGCGACCGACGCCACGATGGACGTGTCCGGCACGGTCCTGGTCACCGGTGGCACCGGTGCGCTCGGCGGCCACATCGCCCGCCACCTGGCCACCAGCGGCGCGCGGCGCCTGATCCTGGCCAGCCGCCGCGGCATCGACGCCCCCGGTGCCCCAGCACTGCGGGACGAGCTGACCTGCCTGGGTGTCACGGTCGACGTGGTCGCCTGCGACGTCGCCGACCGCGACGCGCTGGCGGAACTGATCGCGGACGTCCCGCTGGCCGGCATCGTCCACACGGCGGGCGTCCTGGACGACGGCATGATCGACGGCCTGACCCCGGAACGGTTCGAGCGGGTGTTCCGGTCGAAGGTGCTGCCCGCGGTCCACCTGGACGAGCTGACCCGCGATCGGGACCTGAAGTTCTTCGTGCTCTACGGCTCGGCCGCCGGTGCCCTCGGCAACGCCGGCCAGGCCAACTACGCGGCGGCCAACGCGATCCTGGACGGTATCGCCGAACGCCGCCGCGATCTGGGCCTGCCGGCCACGTCGGTCGCGTGGGGCCTGTGGGCGGGCGCGGGTCTGGCTACCGGCACGGGGGTCGCGGAACGCTCCGCCCGCGGCGGTGTCGTCGCGATGGACCCGGAACTCGCGGTCCGCGCGCTGGCCGACGTCGTGGCGAGCGGCGAGGCGGCCCCGATGGTCTACGGCGTGGACTGGACCACGTTCGCGCCGGGATTCCTCGGCCGGCGGATGTCCCCCGTGCTCAACGAACTGCCCGGTGTGCGGCGGATCTTCGCCGAACTGCTCGCGGCCCCGCCCGCCGAGTCCGGCGAGTCGCTGATCCGCGGGCTCGCCGGGATGCCCGCGCCGCAACGGCTGGCCACCGTCGTCAAGCTGGTGCGCGGGACGGCGGCCGTCGTGCTCGGGCACCCGTCGCCGGACGCGGTCGCACCGCACAAGGCGTTCAAGGATCTCGGCTTCGACTCGCTCAACGCCGTCGAGTTCCGCAACCGCATCGCGCAGGCCACCGGCCTGAAGGTCAAGCAGTCACTGGTGTTCGACTATCCGACACCGGACGCGCTGGCCAAGCACCTGCTGGAGACGGTCTTCGGTGACGACGCGACCGACCCGGTACTCGGTGAACTGGACCGGCTCGCGGACCTGCTCACGAACTCGACCGACGACACGCGGTCACAGGCCGCCGACCGGCTGCGGACGCTGCTGTCCCGGCTCGGCGGACCGGCGGAGGACTCCGTCGGCGACGAACTGGCCGACGCGTCCGACAACGAACTCTTCGACTTCATCGGCCAGCAGCTCGGCATTTCCTGATCGAGAAGACGCGCCCGTCCCGGATTGGAAGCCCCGCGCATGGATACCGAAGACAAACTCCGTCACTTCCTCAAGAAGGTGACCGCCGACCTGCACGAGACGCGGCAGCGCCTGCGTGCGGCGGAGGCCAGGGAGCACGAGCCGGTCGCCGTGGTCGGGATGGGCTGCCGGTTCCCCGGTGGCGCGGACGATCCGGATGCGCTGTGGCAGTTGCTGGCCGAGGGCCGGGACGTGGTCACCGCGCCGCCCGCCGACCGGTGCTGGGACTCGCCCTCGCTCGACCCGCAGGGTGCCAATCACCTGCTGCGCGGCGGTTTCCTCGCCGGCGCGGGTGACTTCGACCCTGGCTTCTTCGGCATCTCGCCGCGTGAGGCCGTGTTCACCGACCCGCAGCAGCGGCTGATCCTCCAGGTCGCGTGGGAGGCGCTGGAGCGCGCCGGGATCGACCCGACCGAGCTGCGCGGCAGCCGGACCGGCGTGTTCACCGGCAACAACGGCCTGGACTACGCGGTGCTGGCCGGGCGCGCGGCCGGCTCCGCCGACTACATGTACTCGGCGAACTCGGCGAGCGCGCTGTCCGGCCGGATCTCCTACATCTTCGGTTTCGAGGGCCCCACGTTCACCGTCGACACGGCGTGCTCGTCGTCGCTGGTGGCGATGCACCTGGCCGCACAGTCGCTGCGCCAGCAGGAGTGCACGATCGCGCTGGCCGGTGGCGTGTCGGTGATGTCGATGCCGCACATCTTCCTCGGCATGAGCCTGCAGGGAGGACTGTCCCCGGACGGGCGCTGCCGTGCCTTCGCCGACGGCGCCAACGGCACGAGCTGGGGCGAGGGCGCCGGCATCCTCGTGCTGGAACGGCTGTCCGACGCGCGCCGCAACGGACATTCCGTGCTGGCCGTGATCCGCGGCAGCGCGATCAACTCCGACGGTGCGTCCAACGGCTTCACCGCCCCCAACGGCCCGTCCCAGGAACGCGTGATCCGCGCCGCGCTCGCCTCCGCCGGTCTGTCTACATCGGACATCGATGCCGTCGAGGCGCACGGCACGGCCACCACGCTGGGCGACCCGATCGAGGCCGAGGCGCTGCTGGCCACCTACGGCCAGAACCGGTCCGGTGAGCCGCTCCTGCTGGGCTCGATCAAGTCGAACATGGCCCACACGCAGGCCGCGGCCGGTGTGGCCGGCGTCCTGAAGATGATCCTCGCGATCCGCAACGGCGTGCTGCCCGAGACCCTGCACGTGGACGAGCCGACGTCCCGCGTCGACTGGACCACCGGCGCCGTCGAGCTACTGAGTGAGGCACGGGCATGGCCGGTGACGGGCCGGCCGCGCCGTGCGGGCGTGTCGTCGTTCGGCGTCAGCGGCACCAACGCGCACGTGATCATCGAACAGGCCCCCGAGGCCGAGCCCGAACCGGTGGCCGGACAGCCGCCGCGCGAGTACGTCTGGACCGTCTCCGGCAGGACGACGGCCGCGTTGCGTGCGCAGGCGCGGAAACTGTTGGCCGGACTCGACCCTGAGCTGTCCGGAGTGGACGTCGGCTACTCGCTGGCCACCACCAGGGCCGCGCACCAGCACCGGGCGGTCGTGCTCGCCGACCACCGCGACGGCCTCGCGGCACTGGCCGACGGCCGGGCTGCCCCGAACGTCGTCACCGGCATCGCCGAGCCCGGCCAACTGGCGTTCCTGTTCACCGGCCAGGGCGCGCAGCGGCTGGGCATGGGCCGCGAACTGCACGCCACGTACCCGGTGTTCGCGCGGGCCTGGGACGAGATCGACGCGCGGCTGCACGGCGTGCCGCGGGACGTGGTCTGGGGTGAGGACGAGCAGGCCGTGCGGCAGACACGGCACGCCCAGGCAGGTCTGTTCGCGTTCGAGGTCGCGCTGTTCCGGCTGCTCACCTCCTGGGGCGTCACGCCCGACTACCTGGTCGGCCACTCGATCGGCGAGATCGCCGCCGCGCACGTGGCGGGTGTGCTGTCGCTGGACGACGCGTGCGCGCTGGTGTCCGCACGGGGTCGCCTCATGCAGGCGCTGCCGGCCGGTGGCGCGATGCTCGCCGTGCGGGCCACCGAGGAGGAAGTGCTGCCGCTGCTCGGCGACGACGTGTCGATCGCCGCTGTCAACGGGCCGTCGTCGGTCGTCGTGTCCGGCGCCGAGAACGCCGTCGCTGCCATCGAGGCACGGTTCGCCGACCGCAGGACCACCCGGCTGAAGGTCAGCCACGCGTTCCACTCGCCGCTGATGAACCCGATGCTCGCCGACTTCGAACGCGTCGCCCGCGGCCTTTCCTATGCGGCGCCGACGATCCCGATCGTCTCAGGCGTCACCGGAACGCTCGCCGACCGGCTCGACGACCCTGCCTACTGGGTCGGCCAGGTCCGCGACACCGTCCGGTTCCGCGACGCGATCGAGTGGCTGGCCGACCGTGACGTGACGCGGTTCGCCGAAGTCGGCCCGGCAGGCGCGCTGACCGCGATGACACGCGAATGCCGCGAGGAGGCCGTGTGCGTGCCGATGCAGCGCGGCGGCCGCCCCGAGTGCGGCGCGCTGCTCGCCGGCATCGCCACGCTGCACGTCAACGGCAGTTCCCCGGACTGGCGCGCGATCTACGCCGACAGTGGCGCGCGCCGGGTCGACCTGCCGACGTACGCGTTCCAGAACGAGCACTACTGGGTCGACGTCACCGGCTCCGCGTCCCCGTTGCTGGACAGGGAGATCGGCCTCGCCGAAGGCGACGGCCACCTGTTCACCGGCCAGGTGTCGCCGGCGACCGTGCCGTGGCTGGCCGACCACAAGGTCAACGGCTCCGTCCTGCTGCCAGGCACCGCGTTCGTCGAACTCGCCGGGCACGCCGGTCGCGAGCTGGGCTGCCCCGTCCTGGACGAACTGACCATCCTCACCCCGCTCGTGCTGCCCGAACACGAGACCGTGCGGCTGCAGGTGCTGGTCGGCGATCCCGCCGACGGCCGCCGCCCCGTCTCGGTCTACGCGCAGGCGGGCGACCAGTGGGTCAAGCACGCCACCGGTTTCGTCGCGCCCGGCACGGTTTCCGGTGAGTCGCTGGCCGAATGGCCGCCCGCCGGCGCCCGGCCGATCGACCTCACCGGCTACTACGAGCGCGTCGCCGCGGCCGGTTTCGAGTACGGCCCTGCCTTCCGGGGCCTGTCGGCCGCCTGGTCGCGCGGCGACGAGATCTTCGCCGAGGTCGTCATCCCGGACGGCACCGGCTACGGCCTGCACCCCGCGCTGCTGGACGCCGCCGTGCAGGCGATCGGCGTGACCGGCGACCGGGCGGGTGGCCTGCCGTTCGCGTGGTCCGGCGTGACCCTGCACGCGATCGGCGCGTCCGCCGTCCGCGTGCGGCTGACCCCGTCCGGCGAGTCCGGCATGAGCCTCGCGCTGGCCGACACCACCGGTGCCCCGGTCGCGTCGGTGGCGTCGCTGGTGCTGCGCGTGCCCGGTGGCGTGCCGACGGGGGAGCGGCTGCGGTCCCTGTTCGGCATCGACTGGGTGGAGGTCCGGCCCGATCAGCCGGCCGGTGAGCACGTCGTGCACTTCTGCCCGGAACCCACCGGTGACGTCATCGCGGACACCCACCGCCTCACCGCGGACATCCTCGACGTGGCAACGAACTGGCTCGCCGACGACAGCGGCGGCCGGCTCGTGGTCGTCACGCGCGGCGCGGTCGCCGTGACGCGGGACGAGGATCTGCCGCACCCGGCGCAGGCCGCCGTGTGGGGCCTGATCGGCACCGCCCAGTCCGAGCACCCGGACCGCTTCGTCCTGGTGGACACTGATTCGCCCGCCTCGGTCGAGCTCGCTCTTGCCGTCGGCGAGCCGAAGGTCGCGATCCGCGCCGGCAAGGCCCACGTGCCACGCCTGACCCGGGTCCGCGCACCCGAACAGCCCGCTCCGTGGACCGGGAACGACACCGTGCTGGTCACCGGCGGTACCGGCGGCCTGGGCAGTGTGATCGCGCGGCACCTCGTCGCCGAGCACGGCGTCCGGCACCTGATCCTGACCAGCCGCCGCGGCGAGAACGCTCCCGGAGCGGCCGGACTGCGCGCCGAACTCGCCGAGTCCGGTGCCGACGTGCGGATCGTCGCGTGTGACGTCACCGACCGGCAGGCCGTCGCCGACCTGATCGCGGCGGTGCCCGCCGAACATCCGCTCAACGGCGTCGTGCACACCGCGGGCGTCATCCAGGACGGCGTCCTCGACCAGCTCACCCACGACCAGCTCGACACGGTCCTGCGGCCGAAGGTGGACGCGGCCTGGCATCTGCACGAGCTGGCGGGCGACGTCGCCGTGTTCGCGCTGTTCTCGTCGGTCGCCGGCTTGGTCGGCGCCGTCGGTCAGGCGAACTACGCGGCGGGCAACGCGTTCCTGGACGCGCTGGCCCAGTACCGGCGGTCCCGCGGCCAGGCCGCGCGGTCGCTGGCGTGGGGCGCGTGGGAACCGCTGGGCGGCATGCTCGGCACGCTGTCGGCCGCCGACGTCGAGCGGATCGACCGCGGCGCGCTGCCGCTGATGTCGGCCGCGCAGGGCGCCGAACTGTTCGACGCCGCGCTGGCCGTGGACCGCGCCGTCGTCGCGCCGGTCCGCCTCGACATCGCGACACTGTCCACACTGGAGGAGGCTCCGCCGCTGCTGCGCGGACTGGTGCCCACGAAGGTCGCGCCACGGCCCACCGCTGCCGTTCGGCACAACCTGCTCGACCTGGTGCGCAACCAGGTCGCGACCGTGCTCGGCTACTCGTCGCCCACGCTCGTCGAACCGAACCAGTCGTTCAAGGACCTCGGGTTCGACTCGCTGACCGCACTGGAACTGCGCAACGCGCTGGCCACCGCGACCGGCCTGCGCCTGCCGGCCACGCTCGTGTTCGACTATCCGACCGTCCAGGCCCTCGTCGGCTACCTGGACACGGAACTGAACGGCGACACGGAACTGAACGGCTCGGCCTCCGCCGCCGACGAGGCGGTCGTCCGCGCCGTCACCGACGACCCGATCGCGATCGTGTCGATGAGCTGCCGCTATCCCGGTGGCGTCACGTCGCCGGAGGAGCTGTGGCGGCTGGTGTCCGACGGTGTCGACGCGATCGGCCCGTTCCCGACCGACCGCGGCTGGGACATGGCGGCGCTACGCCATCCCGACCCGGACAACATCGCCAACTCCTACCGGCTGGAAGGCGGTTTCGTCGCGGGCGCGACGGAGTTCGACGCCCACTTCTTCGGCATCTCACCGCGTGAGGCGCTGGCGATGGACCCGCAGCAGCGGGTGCTGCTGGAGACCTCCTGGGAGGCGGTCGAGCGGGCCGGCATCGACCCGCTGTCGTTGCGCGGCAGCCGGACCGGCGTGTTCGCCGGCCTGATGTACCACGACTACGGTTCCGGTGACGTCGAGTTCCCCGCCGACGCGCTCGGCTACCTGGGTACCGGTTCGGCGGGCAGCGTCCTGTCCGGCCGCGTCGCCTACGCGTTGGGCCTGGAAGGACCCACGGTCACCATCGACACCGCGTGCTCGTCGTCACTGGTCGCCCTGCACCTGGCAGCACAGGCCCTGCGGTCCGGCGAGTGCGAACTGGCGCTGGCCGGCGGCGTCACCGTGATGTCCACGCCCAGCACCTACATCGACTTCAGCCAGCAGGGCGGCATGTCACCGGACGGGCGCTGCAAGTCCTTCGCCGACGGAGCGGACGGCGTGAGCTGGGGCGAGGGCGTCGGCGTGCTCGTGCTGGAGCGGCTGTCCGACGCACAGCGCAACGGCCACGAGGTGCTGGCCCTGGTCCGCGGCTCGGCGGTGAACTCCGACGGTGCCTCCAACGGCCTGACCGCGCCGAACGGCCCGGCACAGCAACGCGTCATCCGCGCCGCGCTCGCGTCGGCCGGTCTGTCCACATCGGATGTCGACGTCGTCGAGGCACACGGCACCGGCACCACCCTCGGCGACCCCATCGAGGCGCACGCCCTGCTGGCCACCTACGGCCGGGACCGGGACCGGCCGCTGCTGCTCGGCTCCGTCAAGTCCAACCTCGGCCACACGCAGGCCGCGGCCGGTGTCGCCGGCGTGATCAAGATGGTGCAGTCGATGCGGCACGGTGTCGCTCCGAAGACGCTGCACGTGGCCGCGCCGTCATCGCACGTCGACTGGGCGGCCGGCTCGGTCGAACTGCTCACCGAGGCCACCGCGTGGCCGGAGACCGGGCGGGCGCGTCGCGCCGCCGTGTCGTCCTTCGGGATCAGCGGCACCAACGCGCACGTCATCCTGGAACTGCCCGACGGCACCGAGATCCCGGCAGGGGAACCCACGCTCACCGGCCCGATACCGCTGCTGGTGTCCGGCAGGACGCCGGAAGCCTTGGCGGAGCGGGCAACGGACCTGTGCACGGTCGACGCCGATCCGGTCGACCTCGCCTACTCGCTGGCGACCACGCGCACCGCGTTCGAGCACCGCGCCGTCGCGCTCGGCACGAAGGGCCTCGCCGCGCTGGCGGCGGGCGACACGTCCGGCCTCGTGGTCAAGGGCGACGGATCGACGGCCGGCGCGACCGCGTTCCTGTTCACCGGCCAGGGCGCCCAGCGCCTGGGCATGGGCCGTGAACTGGCCGCCGCGTACCCGGTGTTCGCGGCGGCCCTGGACACCGTGCTGGCCGGACTCGACCCGGCGCTGCGGGAGGTGATGTGGGGCGATGACGAATCGGCCCTCACCCAGACCGGCAACGCGCAGCCCGCGCTGTTCGCGGTCGAGGTCGCGCTGTACCGGCTGCTGGAGTCGTGGGGTGTGCGGCCGGACTTCGTGGCGGGCCACTCCGTCGGCGAGATCGCGGCCGCGCATGTCGCAGGCGTCCTGTCACTGGCCGACGCGTGCACCCTGGTGTCCGCGCGCGGCAGCCTCATGCAGGCACTGCCGGCGGGCGGTGCGATGGTGTCGTTGCGTGCCACCGAGGACGAGGTCGTGCCGCTGCTGACCGACGGCGTGTCGATCGCGGCGGTCAACGGGCCCGCGTCGGTGGTGATCGCGGGCGACGAGGACGCCGTGACGGCGATCGCGAGCCGGTTCGAGAAGGCCAAGCGGCTCACCGTGTCGCACGCGTTCCACTCGCCGCTGATGGAGCCGATGCTGGCCGGGTTGCGCGACGTCGTCAGTGCGATCCCGTTGCGGGAACCGGAGATTCCGCTCGTGTGCACGGCGGGCACCGACGAACCCGTGACCAGTCCCGAGTACTGGGTCCGGCACGTCCGCGAGGCCGTCCGGTTCGCCGACGCGGTCCAGACCCTGCGGACGCGGGGCGCCACGCGGTTCGTCGAGATCGGCCCGGACGCCGCGCTGAGCGGCATGGCGCTGGAATCCCTGGAGTCGGCGACGGTGGCGCCGACGCTGCGCCGCAACACCCCCGAGGTCGACGCGATGGTCACCGCGCTGGCCCGGATCCACGCCGCCGGTGGCACCGTCGACTGGAACGCCTACTTCGCCGGCAGCGGCGCGCGGCGGATCGCGCTGCCGACCTACCCGTTCCAGCACCAGCGCTACTGGCCGGCGCGCCGCGCGGCGACCGGCAACGCCGCGTCGCTCGGCCTGGCGGCCGCCGAACACCCGATGCTCGCCGCCGTCGTGGAATCGCCCGATTCCAGCGGCATCGTGCTGACCGGCCTGCTGAGCACGGCGACGCATCCGTGGCTCGCCGACCACGAGGTGCTCGGCACGATCCTGGTGCCCGGCACCGGATTGCTGGAGCTCGCGGTGCGCGCGGCCGACGAGGTCGGCTGCGCCGTCGTGGAGGAACTGACGCTGCACGCCCCGCTGGTCGTCCCGGACGGCGAGGCCGTGCGGGTCCAGGTCGTCGTCGGCGAAGCCGACGACGACGGCAGGCGCCCGGTGCGCATCCACTCGCGGACCGAGGACGGACCCTGGACCCAGCACGCGCAGGGCACGGTCGCGTCCGCGGACGTCCACTCCGACGAGGACTTCACGCAGTGGCCGCCGGCCGACGCGACCGAGGTCGACGTCACCACCGCGTACGCCGAGTTCGAGCCGATGGGCTTCGGCTACGGCCCGGTCTTCCAGGGCCTGCGGTCGATGTGGCGGCGTGGCGGCGAGACGTTCGCCGAGGTGACACTGCCCTCGGACGCGCACGGCGACGCGAAGCGCTTCGGCCTGCACCCCGCCCTGCTCGACGCCGCGATGCACCCCGCGATGCTGATCGGCGTCCGCGACAGCGGTGACGGTGACGGCAGGACGTTCCTGCCGTTCGTGTTCAACGACGTCGCTCTGCACGCGGCGGGCGCCACCACGGTCCGCGTGCGGCTGTGGCACCCCACGCCGGACACGCTCGGCGTCGCGGTCGCCGACGAGACCGGCCGCCCCGTACTGTCGGTCGGTTCGATGGCCGGCCGCCCGGTGTCGGCGGAGCAGCTCGACGACGGCGTGCTGTACCGCGTCGAGTGGCGCGCGATCCCGCAGTCCACCACGGACGTCACGACGATCGGCTGGGACGAGCTCTCCGCGGACGGCGCGGTGCCCGACGCGGTGGTCCTGGAGTGCGCCACGCCCGCCGAGCCGGACCTCCCGGCGGCCACCCGGGCCGTGACGTTCCGCGTGCTGGAGGCGATCCGCACCTGGCTGGCCGACGATCGGTGCACCGACTCGAAGCTGGTCGTGGTGACACGCAACGCGGTCGGCGTGGACAACGGCTACGCGATGGACGTCGCGCAGTCCCCGGTGTGGGGCCTGGTGCGGGCCGCGCAGGCGGAGAATCCCGGTCGGTTCGTGCTGCTGGACCTCGACCGGCTGGACGACCCGTCGTGGTTCGTGTCGCCCGCTGTCGCGTCCGGTGAACCGGAACTGGCCGTGCGCGCACTGGAACTGCGCGTGCCACGCCTGGCGAAGATCGCCGCATCGGCCGACCGTCCGTCCCTGACCGGGACGGTGCTGGTCACCGGCGGCACCGGTGGCCTCGGCGCGGAACTCGCCCGGCATCTTGTCACCCAACGCGGCGTCCGGCACCTGCTGCTGGCCAGCCGCAGCGGAGAAACGGCGCCCGGCGCGGCCGAACTCCGCGACGAACTGGCCGGTCATGGCGCCACGGTCACCATCGCCGCGTGCGACATCGGCGATCGCGGCTCGGTGGCGGCGCTGCTCGCGTCGGTGGCGCCGGACGCGCCGCTGTCCGCGATCGTGCACGCCGCCGGTGTCGGCGACGGCGGACTGGTGAGCACACTGTCGCCGGAGCGCTGGGAACCCGTGCTGCGCGGCAAGGCGGACGGCGCATGGCACCTGCACGAACTGACCAAGGACATGCCGCTGCGGGCGTTCGTGCTGTTCTCGTCGGCGGGCGGCCAGGTGCTCGCGGCGGGGCAGGCCAGCTACGCGGCGGCCAACGTGTTCCTCGACGGCCTCGCCCACCAGCGGCGGCGCGACGGCCTGCCGGCCACCGCGATCGCCTACGGCCTGTGGTCGGGAGCGGGCGGCGGCGCGCTGCTCACCGAGGTGGACCTGCAACGCATGCGGCGCCAGGGTTTGCCGGCGCTGTCCATCGCGCAGGGCTTGCGCGCGTTCGACGCCGCACTGTCCACGACGGAATCGTGCGTCACCGCGCTGCGCGTCGACCCGGCGGCGCTGCGCAACCGCACCGACGAGACACCGGCACTGCTGCGCGGCCTGGTCCCGGTGGCCAGGAAGGTCGCCAGGAACTCGGCGGGCGCTGCCGACGCGGCAGCCCTGACCAGGCGGCTGTCGGCGCTGTCGGGCGAGGACCGCGCCCAGGCGCTGGAGGACCTGGTGTGCGACATGCTCGCCGCCGTGCTCGGCCACGAGTCCGGCGCGGACGTCGAACCGGACCGCAACTTCGGCGAACTCGGCGTCGACTCGCTGACCGCCGTGGAGTTCCGCAACCAACTGGGCACCGCGACCGGGCTGCGGCTGCCGGCCACGCTGGTGTTCGACCACCCGACGGCACAGGCGGTCGCCGCCTACCTGGACACGCAGCTCGCGCCGCCGCCGGAACGGGAGCCCGACGAGCCGGACACCGACCTGTTCGACTCGATGGACCGCGACGACCTCGTGAGCATGGCGCTGGCCAGCCTCGACCACGACGGCGCACAGGAAGGTCTCTGAGATGGGTGACTCCGACGAGCAGCTGGTCAAGGCGCTGCGGCTGGCCATGCGGGAGAACGAGCGCCTGCGCTCGCAGAACGCCGAGCTGTCCGCGACGATCGGCGAGGAGATCGCCATCGTCGGCATGGCGTGCCGGTTCCCCGGTGGCATCACGTCACCGGAGGACCTGTGGCGGGTCGTGGACGGTGGTGTCGACGCGGTGACGAGGTTCCCGACCGACCGCGGCTGGGACATCGCCGCCGTCTACGACCCGGAACCGGGCAAGCCGGGCAAGTCCTACAGCAACCAGGGCGGCTTCCTGCACGACGCGGCCGAGTTCGACGCGGGCTTCTTCCGTGTCTCACCGACGGACGCGCTGCGGATGGACCCGCAGCAGCGCCTGCTGCTGGAGGTGACGTGGGAGGCGTTCGAGCGGGCCGGTATCGACCCGGTGACGCTCAAGGGCAGCCCGACCGGCGTCTACGCCGGCATCATGCACCACGACTACGGCATGACGCAGAAGATCGCCGTGACGTTCGGCGGCAGCCTGGTGTGCGGTGGCATCTCCTACGCGCTGGGCCTGGAGGGCCCGTGCGTCATGGTGGACACGGCGTGCTCGTCGTCGCTGGTCGCGATGCACATGGCCGCCCAGGGCCTGCGCGGCGGCGAATGTGATCTCGCGCTGGCCGGCGGCGCCACGGTGATGTCGTACCCGGAGCTGTTCAAGTCCTCGTCCAACCAGGGCGTGCTCGCCGCGGACGGCCGCTGCAAGTCGTTCGCCGACGGCGCGAACGGCACCGGCTGGGCGGAGGGCGCCGGCATGCTCGTGCTGGAACGCCTGTCCGACGCGCGCCGCAACGGCCACCCCGTGCTGGCCGTGCTGTGCGGCAGCGCGATCAACCAGGACGGCGAGAGTGCCGGCCAGAGCGCGCCCAACGGTCCCGCGCAGCAGCGCCTGATCCGCTCGGCACTCGCGTCCGCCGGTCTGTCCACTTCGGACGTGGACGTCGTCGAGGCACACGGTTCCGGCACCCGTCTCGGTGACCCGATCGAGGCGCAGGCGGTGCTGGCGACGTACGGCCAGGACCGGGAACGGCCACTGCTGCTCGGTTCGGTGAAGTCGAACATCGGCCACACGCAGACCGCGGCCGGCGTGGCGGGTGTGATCAAGATGGTGATGGCGCTGCGGCACGATCTCGTGCCCAGGACCCTGCACGTCGACGCGCCGACCACAGAGGTCGACTGGAGCGCCGGGAACGTGCGGGTCACGACCGAGCCGGTGCCCTGGCCCAGGCGCGAACGACCGCGCCGGTTCGGTGTGTCTGCGTTCGGCGCGAGCGGCACGAACGCCCACGTGATCGTCGCCGAGCCGCCCGCTGCCGAGCCTGCCGAGGCCGCCGACGCGTCAGTCACCGCCGCGCACCGGCGCGTGCCGTGGGTGGTGTCGGGCAAGAGCGAGGACGCGCTGCGGGCGCAGGCCGCTCGGCTGCTGTCGTTCGTCGAGGCGGGCGACGGCTTGCGGCCCGTGGACGTGGCCTACTCGCTGGCGCACCGGTCACCGTTCGAGCACCGGGCCGTCGTACTCGGTGCCGATCGCGCCGAACTGGCCGCCGGGTTGCGGGCGCTGTCCGATGGGCAGCGGGCCGGACAGGTGCGGACCGGGACGGTCCGGCGGCCGCCCAGGACGGCCTTTCTCTTTGCCGGCCAGGGATCGCAACGGCTGGGGATGGGGCGCGAACTGGTCGATGCGTACCCGGTGTTCGCGTCGGCGTTCGACGAGGCGGTCGCCGAGTTGGACAAGCACCTGCCGACGCCGTTGCGGGACGTGATCTGGGGCGACGACGAGGAACTGTGCGACCAGACGGTGTTCACCCAGGCCGGGCTGTTCGCCGTCGAGGTCGCGTTGTTCGCGCTGGTGCGGTCGTGGGGCGTGCGGCCGGGTTACCTGGCCGGCCACTCGATCGGCGAGATCGCCGCGGCGCACGTCGCCGGCGTGCTGTCCCTGGCCGACGCGGCCGCGCTGGTCGCGGCGCGCGGCCGGTTGATGCAGGCGCTGCCTGCCGGTGGCGCGATGGCCGCGATCCAGGCCGCGGAGCGCGACGTGCTGCCGATGCTCGGCGGCAAGGTCGACATCGCCGCGGTCAACGGGCCGGACTCGGTGGTGATCGCAGGCCCCGAAGCCGCCGTCATGGCCGTGGCCGGGCGGTTCGAGAAGGCCAAGCGGCTGCGTGTCTCCCACGCGTTCCACTCGGCCCTGATGGAGCCGATGCTGGCCGAGTTCGCGGCCGTGGCGCGCGGCCTTTCCTATCAGCGGCCGACGATTCCCGTGGTGTCCGACGTGACCGGCACGCTCGCCACCGACGAGGAACTGATGTCGCCCGACTACTGGGTTCGGCACGTCCGCTCCACGGTGCGCTTCGACGAGGGCGTCCGGTATCTCGGCACGCGCGGTGTGACACGGTTCGTGGAGCTCGGACCGGACGGCGCGCTGAGCGCGATGATCCAGCGATCCGGTCACGGCGACGCCGTCACGGTGCCGTTGCTGCGCAGGGCAGGCGGCGAGACGGTCGCCATGGTCAACGCGGTCGGAGCCCTGTTCGTGGCCGGTGTCCCCGTGGACTGGGCCGCCTACTTCGCCGGCAGCGGCGCCCGCTGGATCGACCCGCCCACGTACGCCTTCCAGCGGCAGCGGTTCTGGATGACGCCGGTGGTCAAGAACAGTGACGCGGCGGCGTTCGGCCTCACGCCGGCGGCACACCCGATGCTCGCCGGCGCACTTGCGTTGACCGGCGCCGACGGTGTCGTGCTCACCGGCCGGTTGTCCACGGCGACGCACGCGTGGCTGCGCGACCACGAGGTGCTCGGCACGGTGCTCGTGCCCGGCACCGGCTTGTTGGAGCTGGCCGTACGGGCCGGTGACGAGGTCGGCTGCGGAACCGTCGAGGAACTGACGCTGCAGGCGCCGCTCGTGCTGCCCGACGATGGTTCCGCGCAGGTCCAGGTCACGGTCGGGGCCGAGGGCGAGCAGGGCCGACGGCGAGTCCTCATCCATTCGCGGACCTCGGCCGACACCCCGTGGGTGCGGCACGCGGAGGGTTCACTGCTGCCCGGTTCTCCCGCGCCCGGTTTCGACCTGGCGCAGTGGCCGCCGTCCGGTGCCGACGAACTGCCCGTGGACGGGGCCTACGAGTTGCTGGCCGGCGCCGGCTATCACTACGGGCCGGTGTTCCAGGGGTTGCGGGCCGCGTGGCAGCGTGGTGGCGAGCTGTTCGCCGAGGTCGCGCTGCCGGAGCAGGCCCGTGCCGACGCGAAGGTCTTCGGCCTGCACCCGGCGCTGCTGGACGCGGCCATGCACGTGAGCGCCGTGGCGCGGTCCGGTGACGGCGCCGGTGGAACGGTGTTGCCGTTCTCGTGGAGCGACGTCGTGCTGCACGCGCAGGGCGCCACCGCACTGCGGATCCGGATCACGCGGCCGACGCCGAAGTCCGCGACACTGCAGGTGGCCGACGAGGCCGGCCGTCCCGTGCTGACCGTCGGCTCGATGGTCGGGCGGCCGGTCTCGGCGAGCCAGTTGGACGACGGTGTGCTGTCCGCCGTGGAGTGGCGGACGATTCCGCAGCGGTCGATCGAGGTGACGACCGCGTCCTGGGACTCCGTCGCCGGTGGCGCCGACGTGCCGGACGCCGTGGTCGTCGAGTGCGTCACGCCGGACGGCGTCGATGTGCCGTCCGCCGTACGTGCCGTGACGTTCCGGGTGCTGGCGGCCGTGCGGGATTGGTTGGCCGACCCGCGGTTCGCCGGGTCGAAGCTCGTCGTCGTCACGCGGAACGCCGTCGCCGTCGGCGAGCAGGACGTGGACGTCGCGCAGGCACCGGTGTGGGGTCTGGTGCGGGCCGCGCAGGCCGAGAATCCCGGTCGGTTCGTGTTGTTGGACGTGGACGCACTGGACGAGCCCGCGTGGTTCGTGCCCGGCGCGGTGGCGTCGGGGGAGCCGGAGGTGGCCGCGCGTGCCTTGGAGCTGCGGGTGCCGCGCCTGGTGCGGACCGCGGTCGAGTCGTCCGTGTCGTTGGATCCCGCGGGGACCGTGCTGATCACCGGTGGCACGGGTGGGCTCGGGTCGGTTGTCGCCCGACACCTGGTCGCCGAGCACGGGGTCCGGCATCTGTTGCTGGTCAGCCGGTCCGGATCCGCTGCCCCCGGTGCCGCGCAGTTGTGTGCCGAGTTGGGTTCCGCCGTCACCGTTGCCGCGTGCGACGTCGGCGACCGGGAGGCGCTGGCTTCGTTGATCGCATCGGTGCCTGCGGAGCATCCGTTGACGGCTGTCGTGCACGCCGCCGGGACCGGTGACAGCGGGCTGGTCGGCGCGCTGTCCGCGCAGCGGTGGGAGTCGGTGTTGCGGGCGAAGGCGGATTCGTCGTGGTACCTGCACGAGTTGACCCGTGACCTGCCGTTGCGGGCGTTCGTGATGTTCTCGTCCGCCGGTGGTCTCGTGACAACGGCAGGCCAGGCGAATTACGCGGCCGCGAACGTCTTCCTGGACGGTCTCGCGCAGCACCGCGCCGCCGCCGGGCTGCCCGCCACGTCGATCGCCTACGGGTTGTGGGCAGGCGCCGGTGCCGGCCGGTATCTCGCGGACGTCGACCTACAGCGGTTGCGGCGTCAGGGGTTGCCCGCGCTGACGGTCGAGCAGGGGTTGCGTTCGTTCGATTCCGCGTTGGGGGCCGGGGCGAACGTGGTCGCCCTGCCGATCGACGTCGGCGCGTTGCGATCGCGGACCGACGAGGTGCCTGCTCTGCTGCGTGGTTTCCTGCCCGAGCGGCGGGCCGCGCGGGCCGCCGCCGGTGGCATCGACCCGGGTGCCGTGCGCACGAAGCTGGTCGGCCTGCCCGCCGACGAGGCCGAGGCCGTGCTGGTCGATCTGGTACGGGAGTTCGTGGCCGCGGTGCTCGGGCACGCCTCGGTCGACCAGGTCGCCGCCGAGGACACGTTCAAGGACCTGGGCTTCGACTCGCTGTCCGGCGTCGAGCTGCGCAACCAGCTCACGGCGGCGACCGGTGTGCAACTGCCGGCTACCACGGTGTTCGATTATCCGACATCGGCCGCGGTTGCCGCTCACCTGCGGACCCAGCTTGTCGAGGACGAGCCGGCCGTGGACGTGCTGCGCGAAGTCGACCGCCTGGAGGCGTTGCTGTCCGCGGTCGGTGACGACGAGAGGTCCCAGGTCGGGGCCCGGTTGCGCTCGCTGGCGCGGTCGTTGGCGGGGGCCGACGGCGATTCGGTCGCCAGCCGGCTGGACTCGTCGTCGGCCGAAGAGCTGTTCGCGTTCATCGACAACGATCTGGCGTCCTGAAGGGGTTTTCCGCCATGCGCGAGGAGAAGCTGCTCGACTACCTCAAGAAGGTGACGGCAGACCTTTGTCAGGCGCGGCAACGTGTCCAGGAGTTGGAGGCCGCCGACCACGAGCCGATCGCGATCGTGGGGATGGGCTGCCGGTATCCCGGTGGTGTGCGGTCGCCGGAGGATCTGTGGCGGCTGGTGGACGGTGGGGTCGACGCCATCGGGCCGTTTCCGACCGATCGGGACCGGCCCGGGTGGCTGCCGGCCGGCCATGGGTGGAACGTCGACGAGATCTACGATCCGGAGCCCGGGACGGCAGGCAAGGTCTCGACTCGCTCGGGCGGCTTTCTCACTGACGCCTTCGATTTCGATCCGGCATTCTTCGGCGTGTCGCCGCGGGAGGCCGTGGACATGGATCCGCAGCAGCGGTTGCTGTTGGAGGTGTCCTGGGAGGCGTTCGAGCGGGCACACATCGATCCGGCTGTGTTGAAGGGCAGCCGGACCGGTGTCTTCGTCGGGTTGATGTATCACGATTACGGTTTGGGCGGGACCGCCGGATCGTTGGTGTCCGGCCGGTTGTCCTACTTCTATGGCTTCGAAGGCCCTACCGCGACCGTCGACACCGCTTGTTCCTCTTCGCTGACCGCTCTGCATCTGGCCGTCCGGTCGTTGCGCAGCGGGGAGTGCTCGCTGGCTCTGGCCGGTGGGGCGACCGTGATGTCCACGCCCGCCGTGTTGAAGGCGATGAGTGCTCAGGGCGCTCTGTCGCCGGACGGGCGGTGTCGGTCGTTCTCCGACGCCGCCGACGGGACCGGGTTCTCCGAGGGCGCCGGGATCGTGGTGTTGGAGCGGTTGGCCGATGCCCGGCGGCTCGGACACGAGGTGTTGGCCGTGGTCCGGGGGACGGCGATCAATTCCGACGGTGCGTCGAACGGGTTCACCGCGCCCAACGGGCCCGCACAGCAGCGGGTGGTCCGGTCCGCCCTGGCGGATGCCGGGTTGTCCTCCGGTGACGTCGACGCGGTGGAGGCGCACGGCACCGGGACCACACTGGGTGATCCGATCGAGGCACAGGCCGTGTTGGCCACCTACGGGCAGGCTCGGGATCGGCCGGTGTGGTTGGGGTCGATCAAGTCGAACATCGGTCACGCCCAGGCCGCCGCCGGTGTTGCCGGTGTGATCAAGATGGTGCAGGCGATGCGGCACGGGGCGCTGCCCCGCACCCTGCATCTGGACACGCCGTCCTCGCACGTCGACTGGTCGGCCGGTGCGGTCGCGTTGCTGGCGTCGGCTCGGGAGTGGCCGGAAGTGGGGCGGGCGCGGCGGGCCGGTGTGTCGTCGTTCGGGTTGGGTGGGGCGAATGCTCACGTGATCCTGGAGGGCGTCGATTCGTCCTCGTCCGGTTCTGCTGCTGGTTCCGGTTCCCCTGCCGGGACTTCTTCCGCCGGGGCCGCTGTTCCCTGGGTCGTGTCCGCTCGGTCACCGGAGGCGTTGGTCGAGTACGCCGCCTCGCTCCCCGGTGCCGGATCAGATCCCTGGTCGGTCGCCCGCTCGTTGGCCGGACGCCCCGCGTTGCGTTATCGCGCTCTGGTCTCCGGGTCCGGTGTCGGTGAGATCGTGGACTCCGCTCGTGGTGCGGGGGTCGCCTTTTCCTTTCCCTCGCCTCAGCCGGGTTGGTCTCGCCGCGTTCGGGAGCTTGCTGAGTGGTCGCCTCGCTTCGCCGCCCGATTGGCCGAGTGCGAGGCCGCCCTCGGTGAAGTGGCCGGCCGGTCGCTGAGCGCTGTCGTGGAAGACGGCACCGCGGAGGCGTTGCCGGCCGCCTGGTGGGCCGTGTCGGTTTCGATGGCCGAGGCGTGGCGGTCGTTCGGGCTGCGGCCGGTGGGCTTCGGTGGAGCTGAATCGGTGGCCGCCGCCTGTGCTGCCGGGGTGCTGTCGTTGAAGGACGGGGCTCGGTTGGCCGTTGCGGGTGGCAGCGTCGAGCTTGAGCCGGTGCCGTCCGCCGCCCTTGTCGTCTCGTGTGCTCCTGTCGCTCCGGTCGACGTTTTTCGTGCCGCTGCCGAGTTGTTCGTGCAGGGGGCCCCGGTTCGGTGGGGCGAGGTACTGCGAGGCGTGCCAGGGGGTTGGGCGGAGCTGCCGTCGTACGCTTTTCAGCGGCGTCGGTTCTGGCCCGATGGCCGGGACGGGTCCGTGATCGAGAAGTGGTGCTACCGGGTTGATTGGGCGCCGGTTTCGGCGGTGCCTTCTGCCGGGGGGCGATGGTTGGTCGTCGTGCCGTCGTCGCTGGTCGGTGATCCTTGGGTGCGATCGGTTGTCGACACGCTCGGGACCGACGTCATTCGGCTCGACGTCGATCCGCTCGGTTTCACCGTGCCTGACGTCGGTCCTCTCGCCGGGGTGCTCTCCTTTCTCGGGCTGGAATCCGGTTGGTCCTGCGGTGTGCCGGTCGGGTTGTCCGCCACCGTTGCGCTGATCCGTTCCCTGGTCGGTTCGGGTGCGCCGCTGTGGTGTGTCACCCGGGGTGCCGTCGCTGTCTCGGAGTCGGACGTTGTCGTGCCGGAGCAGGCTGCCCTGTGGGGGTTGGGGCGGGTCGCCGCCCTGGAGTTTCCTGCGGAGTGGGGTGGTGTGGTCGACCTGCCGGACGTTGTCGGTGGTGTGGTGCCGTTGGGTGGTGAGGACCAGGTCGCTGTTCGCGGGTCTCAGGTCTTCGGACGTCGCCTGGCGCGTGAGGCTGTTTCTTCGTCGGGTTCGTTCTCCGTTGCCGGGACCGTGCTGGTGACCGGTGGTACCGGGGCTCTGGGATCGCACGTTGCCCGGTGGTTGGCTCGGGCCGGCGCCGAGGAGTTGATGTTGGTCGGTCGGCGTGGTGCCGATGCCGACGGTGTGGCGGAGTTGGTCGACGAGTTGGTCGGGTTGGGTGCCCGGGTGTCCGTCGTCGCCTGCGATGTGTCCGATCGGGACGCCCTGGCCGCCGTGTTGGACGGTGTTTCGTTGAGCGGTGTCGTGCACGCCGCCGGGGTCGGGTCGCTGACCTCCATCGCCGACATGGGCGTCGACGACCTCGCCTGGTCGATGTCGGCCAAGGCCGCTGGTGCTCGTCATCTCGACGAACTGGTCGGTGACGTCGACTTCTTCGTGATGTTCTCGTCGGTGGCCGGGATCTGGGGAAGTGCTGGTCAAGGTTCTTACAGTGCCGCCAACGCTTATCTCGACGGCCTGGCCGAGAACCGGCGCGCGCGGGGTCTTGCCGCTACGTCCGTTGCCTGGGGTGGGTGGGCCGATGGCGGAATGGCCAGCCACGAGGTGATGGCCGCCGGTCTCGCCCGGCTCGGCTTCTCCCCGATGGCACCCGACCTGGCTGTGTCTGCCCTGCGCCGGATCCTTGCCGCCGGGGTCACCTCCAGTACCGTTGTCGATGTCCGTTGGGATCGGTTCGTGCCCGCTTTCACGGCGAATCGGGCCAGTTCGCTGTTCGATGACGTCTTTCAGGCCGAGGCGCCGCCGGTCAAGGCTGGTCTTGAACTGGACGGTCTCGGTGTTGACGAGCAGTTGGCCGTTCTGGTCGACCTCGTCCGTGGTGCCGCCGCTCGGGTGCTGGGCCACACCGGGGCCGGGGACGTCGATCCGGATGCCGCGTTCCTGGACATGGGGTTCGACTCGTTGGCCGAGTCGGAGTTGGCGAAGGAACTCGGTGCCGCGACCGGGGTGACATTGTCCGCCCGGGTCGTGTTGGAGCAGGAGAATCCGGCTCGGTTGGCCGAGTGGTTGCGTCAGGAGTTGGCCGGTCGGGGTGGTGCCGCTGATTCGCTGGCTGATCTGTTCCGCGGCGCGGCCGCGGACGGGAAGTGGGCCGAAGGGTTCGAGTTGCTCCGGGTCGCGGCCAAGTTGCGTCCGTCGTTCTCCTCCGCCGACGACGCCGGTGTGCTGCCCCGGCCCGTCGTCCTGGCCGACGGAGCCGGGCCTCGGATGATCTGCCTGAGTTCGCCGCTGATCACCGGCGGTGTGCACGCTTATGCCCGGCTGGCCGCGGAGTTGCGTGGGCGGTGGCGGTTGTCGGCGTTGCCGTTGCCCGGCTTCGGGAGGGACGACCGCTTGCCGGAATCGGCGGCGGCCGCGGTGGCCGCGGTGGCCCGGAGTGTGCTGGACGCGGCCGGTGGTGAGTCGTTCGTGCTTGCCGGGCATTCGAGCGGTGGGTTGTTGGCGTGTGCGGTCGCCGGACATCTGGAGCGGGTGGGCGGGATCGCGCCGAAGGCCGTGGTGCTGTTGGACACGATGAATCTGGCCGGTGCGGACGTGCCGCTGGATCGGTTGGTCGTGCGGACGTTGGGTGGGTCGGATCGGCCCGACTTCGGCGGTGTCGACGGGGCGATGCTGACCGGGATGGCCCGGTGGGGGGATCTGCTGCTGGACCTGGAGTTCGGTGAGATCGGTGCGCCGGTGTTGTTGGTGCGGTGCGCCGGGGAGTACGTGCGGGGGTGGCGACCAGGACCGTTGCCCGTGCCGCATGAGGTCCGGGTCGTGGAGGCTGATCACTTTTCGATGTTGGACAAGGATGCCGGGGTGACGGTGCGGGTCGCGGGGGAGTGGTTGGAGTCTGTTCTCACACCTGTGTAAGGCTTCCCGGTCGGCTTCGGGCCGCGGTGTTGTCGTTGCGGCCGGCGCCGGCCGCCTTGCCGGGTGACCGTTGGGTTTCCGTCTTGCCGGGCTGCCGTTGGGTTTCCGTTCCCGGGCAGCGCTTGGCGGCGGCCCCCTGTGGTGGGGGCCGCCGCCGCTGGTGTGTACCGGTGTCATCGGGTGACCGGAAGCTCGGTTGTGCCGCCGCCCGGTTGGGCGCCGGTGGTTCGGATCGCCGTGCTGGGGATGCCGAGTTGGAGGTCGGGAGGGCGACCGGATCCGTGTTCACGATCAGCGGGTCCAGGATCGGGTCGTCCGGGTAGCGGGCTCTGTTGGCCGGCTCGGCGTGCGTCGGGCCGGTCCGCCCGCCCATCAGGACCTGCTTCAACTCCGCGTGCCGGGTGAGATCAGCCGCCCCTGGTCGCCGGTCCGCGTACCGACCGGGCAGATCGCGCCTGCCGCTGCGGGCCGCGCGTCAGCGGGTCCAGGTGGCCGATGCGCGGTTTCCGCCAATCGGGGAGCGGTAGGTCTTCAGTCACGGTCATGACGCCATGGTCGATGCGGCCGGGCTGGTGATGTGACCAGTTTCGACCGTTCGCCGCCAGCTAGGGAAACCACCTGTCCACCTCGGGGCATCGTGGCTGCACCGTGGGCGGCGTGCGCCTTGACGCTGCCCGATGGCAGAGGGAGCGTGCCTTGAGTCGATCTGAGTCCCCGATCGCTGTGGTGGGAATTGGCTGCCGGCTGCCGTCGGCACCGGACCCGGCGGCGTTCTGGCGGTTGCTGCGCGACGGTGGCAACGCGGTGACGGAAGTGCCGGCCGAGCGATGGTCCGCCGGTGCCGGACCGGATCGGTGGGGCGCCTTCGTCGACGACGTCGACCGCTTCGACGCGCCGTTCTTCGGCATCTCGCCGCGTGAGGCGCGCGCGATGGATCCGCAGCAGCGCCTCATCCTGGAACTGGGGTGGGAGACGCTGGAGGACGCTGGGCTGCTGCCGGCCGCCGTGCGCGACTCGGCGACCGGTGTGTTCGTCGGTGTCACGGCGGACGACTACGCGACCCTGCGCGGCACCGACATCGGAGCACCACACGCTGACCGGCCTGAACCGTGCCGTCATCGCCAACCGGCTCTCGTACTTCCTCGGCCTGCGCGGTCCCTCCCTCGTCGTCGACACGGGACAGTCGTCGTCGCTGGTCGCCGTACACCTGGCCTGCGAGAGCCTGCGTCGCGGCGAGGCGGATGTCGCGCTCGCCGGTGGCGTGCACCTGAACCTGGTGCCGGACAGCGCCTTGACCATGGAGCGGTTCGGCGGCCTGTCACCGGACGGTCGGTGCTACACGTTCGACGAGCGCGCCAACGGTTTCGTGCGCGGCGAGGGCGGTGCCCTCGTGCTGCTCAAGCCGCTGGCCGCCGCCCTTGCCGACGGTGACGACGTCTACTGCGTCATCGAGGGCAGTGCCGTCAACAACGACGGTGGTGGCGACGGTCTCACCGTGCCCAATCCGGCCGCCAGGAAGCCGTCATCCGTGCCGCGTGCCGGCGGGCCCGTGTCGAACCCGGTGTCGTCGACTACGTCGAGCTGCACGGGACCGGCACCCGGGTCGGCGATCCGATCGAGGCTGCCGCGCTCGGTGCCGTCTACGGCGGCGAGCGGGACGCTCCACTGCTGACCGGTTCGGTCAAGACCAACATCGGGCACCTGGAGGCCGCCGCCGGTGTCGCCGGGCTGGTCAAGGTCGCCCTGTCGATGCGGCACGGGGTGTTGCCGGCGAGCCTGAACTTCGAGCGGCCGAATCCGGCCATCCGGTTCGACGAGTGGCGGTTGGGCGTGGTGCGGGAGCCCTCGCCGTGGTCGGGTGGTGTAGCCGGTGTGTCGTCGTTCGGTGTCGGTGGCACGAACTGTCACGTCATCGTGTCCGGTTCACCTGCCGGTGAGCTGCCTGCCGGTGTCGACTCCCTGGTTGCCTGGCCGCTGTCCGGTCGGTCGGACGAGGCGTTGCGGGAACAGGCTTCTCGGTTGGCTTCGTTCGTCGATGACGCGGTGTCACCGCGGGACGTCGGGTTCTCGCTTGCCGCTGCTCGCACTTCGTTCGCGCGTCGTGCGGTTGTGGTCGGGGCCGGGCGTGACGAGCTGGTCGCCGGGTTGCTGGAGCTGGCTGGCGGTGTGCCTTCTCCGCGTGTCGTCACCGGGGTTGCCGGTGCTGGCGGTCCCGTCGTCTTCGTGTTTCCCGGCCAGGGGTCGCAGTGGGTCGGTATGGCGGGGGAGTTGTTGGCTTCGTCACCGGTGTTCGCCGGGCGCGTCGCCGAATGTGAGGCCGCGCTCGCTCCCTACGTCGACTGGTCGTTGACCTCGGTTCTGCGGGCCACGCCCGGTGCTCCCTCGTTGGATCGGGTGGACGTCGTGCAGCCCGCGCTGTGGGCGGTCATGGTGTCGCTGGCCGAGGTGTGGCGGTCCTACGGTGTCGAGCCCGCCGCCGTGTTGGGGCAGTCGCAGGGTGAGGTCGCCGCCGCCTGCGTCGCCGGTGCGTTGTCCTTGGAGGACGGTGCCCGCGTGCTGATGGTGCGCGTGAAGTTGCTGCGGGAAAAGCTGTCCGGCCACGGCGGTATGGCATCCGTCTCGCTGCCGGTGGCTGTCGTCCAGGAGCGGTTGCGGGACTGGGAGACCGTGTCCGTCGCCGGCGTCAACGGACCGTCGACGGTGATCCTGTCCGGTCCGGCCGACGCCATCGACGATCTCGTCGCGCGCTGGGACGAGGCCAAGCGGATCAACGTCGACTACGCGTCACACTCCGCCGGGGTCGACGCGATCGGCGCGGAACTCGTCGCGTCGCTGGCCGACATCCGGCCCCGGGCGGCGAGTGTGCCGATGTACTCGACCGTCACCGGCGGTCCGGTGGACACGTCGACGCTGGACGGCGGGTACTGGTACCGGAATCTGCGGCAGACCGTCCAGTTGGAGCGGGCGTTGGGTGCCGCCGCCGCCGACGGGTTCGCCACGTTCGTCGAGTGCAGCCCGCATCCGGTGCTGGTCGGCGCCGTGCACGACTGCGTCCGGCACACCGGGCTCGATCCGGTTGCCGTGCCGACGCTACGGCGCGACGACGGTGGGCTCACGCGGATGCTCACGTCGCTGGCCGAACTGCACGTGCGGGGCGGCGACGTCGAGTGGACCCGCGTGCTGCCCGATGGCCGTCGGGTTCCGCTGCCGACGTATGCGTTCCAGCGGGAGCGGTACTGGCTGGACGGCGCGCCGGTCGCCGCCGCGGCACGGCCCGAGGTCGCGTCCGCGCCGACACCCGTGTCCAGTGACGTCGACCAGCGGTTGAACGTCACTCGGTTGGTGCGGGCCGAATCCGCTGCCGTGCTCGGGGTGCGCGATCCCGGGTCGATCGACACCGCGCTGCCGTTCAAGGAGCTCGGTGTCGACTCGACCATGGCCGTCGAACTGGTGGTGCGGATCAACTCCGCCACCGGGCTGCACCTGCCCAGCACGGCCCTGTTCTCCTACCCGACACCCGAAGCGCTGGCCGATCATCTCGTGTCCGCGCTGCTCGGTGTCGTCGGTGACACCGATGACGTGGTCGGCGCCGCCACCGAGCCGATCGCGATCGTCGGGATGGGCTGCCGGTATCCGGGTGGCGTCCGGTCACCCGAGGATCTGTGGCGGCTGGTGGCCGACGACGTCGACGCTGTCGGTGAGCTGCCCACCGACCGCGGCTGGTCGGTCGACGGGCATCGCGGCGGCTTCCTCTACGACGCGGGCGACTTCGACCCCGCGTTCTTCGGTATCTCCCCCCGCGAAGCCGTCGCGATGGACCCGCAGCAGCGGCTCGTGCTCGAAGTGTCCTGGGAGGCACTGGAGCACGGCGGGATCGTGCCGGCCGCGCTGAAGGGCAGCCGCACGGGCGTGTTCGTCGGCGCGATGGCCCAGGACTACGGCCCCCGGCTGCACGAGCCGTCCGGTGACGCCGAGGGTTTCGTGCTCGTCGGCACCACACCCAGCGTGCTGTCCGGCCGCCTGGCCTACACACTCGGCCTGGAAGGCCCGGCCGTCACGGTCGACACGGCGTGCTCGTCGTCGCTGGTCGCGCTGCACATGGCGGCGCAAGCACTGCGGTCGGGCGAGTGTTCGCTGGCGCTGGCCGGCGGTGTCACGGTCATGTCCGAACCGGGGATCTTCGTCGAGTTCGCCAAACTGGGCGGCCTGTCGGCCGACGGTCGCTGCAGGTCCTTCGCCGAGTCGGCCGACGGTACGGGCTGGGCCGAGGGCGTCGGTGTGCTCGTGCTGGAGCGGTTGTCCGACGCCCGCCGCAACGGTCACGACGTGCTCGCGGTGGTCCGGGGTTCCGCGGTCAACTCGGATGGTGCGTCCAACGGCTTGACCGCGCCCAACGGCTCGTCGCAGCAGCGCGTGATCCGCCAGGCCCTGGCGTCCGCCGGACTGTCCACATCGGATGTCGATGCCGTCGAGGCGCACGGCACCGGAACCCGGCTCGGCGACCCGATCGAGGCCGACGCGCTGATCGCCACCTACGGCGGCGAGCGCACCACGCCGTTGCTGCTCGGGTCGATCAAGTCCAACATCGGCCACACCCAGGCCGCCGCCGGTGTCGCGGGCGTGATCAAGATGGTGCAGGCCATGCGGCACGGCCTGCTGCCCAGGACACTGCACGTCGACACGCCGTCACCGCACGTCGACTGGTCGGTCGGCGCGGTCCGGCTGCTCACCGAAGCCGTCGCCTGGCCGAGGGCCGACCGCGCACGCCGGGCCGGTGTGTCGTCGTTCGGCATCAGCGGCACCAACGCCCACGTGATCATCGAGCACGTGCCGGCCGAGGAGCGCTCCCCGGTTCGGGCCGAGGTCGTGCCGTTCGTCCTGTCAGCAGCCACCCCGGACGCGGTGCGCGAGCAGTCGACGCGGTTGCTCGATCATGTGGCCCGGCATCCTGAGCTCGGTGCCGCTGACATCGCCTTCTCGTTGGGCACTTCGCGGTCGGCGTTCGAGTACCGCGGCGCGTTGTTGGCGACTCCGGATGGTGTGACCGAGGTCGGGGACGGGTCTCCCGTAGCCGGGACGACGGCGTTCCTGTTTGCGGGTCAGGGTTCGCAGCGGTTGGGGATGGGTCGGGAGTTGTATGAGCGGTTCCCGGTGTTTGCCGCTGCTTTCGATGACGTGCTTGCGCTGCTCGATCCCGGGTTGCGGGAGGTGATGTGGGGTTCTGATGCGGAGTTGTTGAATCGGACGGGGTGGGCGCAGCCTGCGTTGTTCGCGTTTGAGGTGGCGTTGTTCCGGTTGGTGGAGTCGTGGGGGATCCGGCCGGATCATGTGGTGGGGCATTCGATTGGTGAGATCGCGGCCGCTCATGTGATGGGTGAGTTGTCGTTGGTCGATGCTTGTGGGTTGATTTCGGCGCGGGCTCGGTTGATGCAGGGGTTGCCGGTCGGTGGTGCGATGGTGTCGTTGCGGGCGTCGGAGGCTGAGGTGTTGCCTCTGTTGACCGATCGGGTGGGTATTGCCGCGGTGAATGGGCCGAACTCGGTGGTGGTTGCCGGGGATGAGGCTGAGGTTGAGGCGGTTGCGGGGCGGTTTGAGCATGCCAAGCGTTTGCGGGTGTCGCATGCTTTTCATTCGCCGTTGATGGAGCCGATGTTGGAGGAGTTCCGGGCCGCGATCGGGCATCTGGGGTCGGCTGATTACTGGGTGGCGCATGTTCGGGATACGGTGCGGTTCGCGGACAGGGTTGCGGCGTTGGAGGGTGTGGCCCGGTGGGTGGAGATCGGGCCGGATGGTGTGCTGACCGCGATGGCGCGCGAGTCGCTGCCGGACGGCGCTGTGTTGATCCCGTTGCAGCGCAAGGATCGCGGCGAGGAAGCCGCGGTCATGGCGGCTGTCGGCCGGCTGCACGTGTCCGGGGCCGCGATCGACTGGGCCGCGTTGCTGCCCGGCGCCCGGCGGGTCGCGCTGCCGACGTATGCGTTCCAGCATCAGCGGTTCTGGCCGAAGGCCGTACGGGCGCGGGGTAACGCGGCGTCCATGGGATTGAGCTCGGCCGAACACCCACTGCTCGGCGCAGCCGTCGAACTGGCCGACTCGCCCGGTGAGGTGCTGTTCACGGCCCGGTTGTCGCTGCGGTCGCATCCGTGGCTGACCGGGCACGTCGTGGCCGGCTCGGTCCTGCTGCCGGGCACGGCGTTCCTCGAACTGGCGCTGCGGGCGGGTGAGGAGGTCGGCTGTGGTCGCGTCGAGGAGCTGACGCTGGCCGCTCCGCTCGTGCTGCCGGAGCAGGGCGGCGTGCAGGTGCAGTTGTCGGTCGGGCAGGCCGACGCGGCAGGGCGGCGGGCCGTCAGCGTGTACGCGCGGCCCGACGTCGTCGCGGAAGGGCCGTGGACGCGGCACGCCACCGGTGTGCTCGTGGCCGGTGACGTGGCCGGGATGCCGCTGGGCACCGAGTGGCCGCCTGCCGGTGCGGAACCGGTGTCGTTGGACGGTTTCTACGCTGATCTCGCCGACCGCGGCTTCGCCTACGGCCCCGCGTTCCAGGGGCTGACGGCCGTGTGGCGGCGTGGCGCGGACGTGTTCGCCGAGGTCGCCCTCGCCGATGACGAGGCCGACGACGCCGGGTCGTTCGGCCTGCACCCGGCGCTGCTCGACGCCGTGCTGCACGCGACGACGTTCGTCGATCTGCCCGCCGAGAGCCGTGGTGTGCCGTTCTCGTGGCAGGGCGCGGCGTTGTCCGCCGTCGGTGCTTCGACGGTTCGGGCCCGGATCAGCCCGAACAGCCCGAACGCCGTGTCGATCACCCTGGCCGACGGTGTCGATCAGCCGGTCGCGGTCATCGACTCGCTCGCGATGCGGGCGATCGGTGAGGTGGCCACCCGGGCGGACTCGCTCTACCGGCTGGACTGGGTCCCGGTCGAGTCGGTCGGGACCGAGGTGACGGCCGTCGAGGTTCCGACCGGTGACGTCCGGACCGTGACGGCGGCCGCGTTGGCTCACCTGCAGGCATGGCTGCGCGATCAGCCGGATGGCGCTCGGCTCGCGTTCGTGACTCGGGGTGCCGTTGACGGTGGCGACATGGCCGCGGCCGCTGTGTGGGGGCTGGTCCGCTCGGCTCAGGTCGAGCACCCGGGGCGGTTCGTGCTCGTGGACACGGACGAATCCGTTGCCGTGACGGCATTGCCGGCCGAGCCGCAGTTGATCGTTCGTGGCGGCGGGCTGTTCGCCGGGCGGCTGGCCCGGGTGACCGAGGTCGTCGAGCCGGTCGCGTGGGATCCGGACGGGGTCGTGCTGATCACCGGTGGCACCGGTGGGCTGGGTGTCGCGTTGGCCCGGCATCTCGTGAGCCGGCATGGTGTGCGCCATCTGCTGCTCGTCAGCCGTTCCGGTGCCACGGACGCGCTGGACGATCTCGACGCCGACGTCGCCGTCGCCGCCTGCGATGTCGCGGATCGGGACGCCGTCGCGCGGCTGTTGGCCGGGTTGGAACGGCCGCTGACGGCTGTCGTGCACCTGGCCGGGACGCTCGACGACGGCCTGCTCACCTCGCTCACACCCGAACGGCTGGACACCGTGCTGCGCGCCAAGGCCGACGCGGCATGGACGCTGCACGAACTCGTCGGTGACGTGGCGGCGTTCATCATGTTCTCGTCTGTCATCGGCACGGTCGGCGGCGCTGGCCAGGCCAACTACGCGGCTGCCAACGCCTGTCTCGACGCCCTCGCCCGTCGCCGGCACGCCCAGGGCCTGCCGGCGCTGTCGCTGGCCTGGGGGCCGTGGTCACAGGACGCCGGCGGCATGACGAGCGGCCTGACCGATACCGACCTGCGGCGTCTGGCCCGCGCCGGCATGCTGCCGCTCGGCGTCGACCAGGGCATGGCGTTGTTCGACGCGGCGCTGGCCGCCGGTGAGCCGGTCGTGGCGCCGGTGCTGTGGGATCTGGCCGGGCTGCGGGAGAGCGGCGACGTGCCGGCTGTGCTGCGTGGCCTGGTGCGGGGACGCACGCGTCGCGCGGCCAACGCGACGTCCTCCGTGCTGACACCCGAGGCCGCGCTCGAACTCGTGCGCGGTGTCGCCGCTTCTGTGCTGGGACACGACTCCGCCGACGCCGTCGACCAGGACAAGACCTTCAAGCAGATCGGGTTCGACTCGCTGACGGCCGTCGAACTGCGCGACCGGTTGACCGCGAAGTCCGGTGTCCGGTTGTCGCCGACGGTCGTGTTCGACTATCCGACCGTGACGGCGCTGGCCGGTCACCTGCTCGACGAGGTGTTCGGCACCGATGTCGTCGTGCCGGTGGTGTCCGGTGTGTCGGTTGCCGACGACCCGATCGTGATCGTGGGGATGGGGTGTCGTTATCCGGGTGGTGTCGAGTCGCCGGAGGACCTGTGGCGGTTGGTGGATGACGGTGTCGACGCCGTGTCCGGGTTCCCCGTCGACCGTGGTTGGGATCTGGACAACCTCTATCATCCCGACCCGGATCACCGTGGTACGTCGTATACCCGGGAAGGTGGTTTCCTGCATTCTGCCGCCGAGTTCGACGCCGAGTTCTTCGGCCTGAGTCCGCGTGAGGCGTTGGCGACGGATGTGCAGCAGCGGTTGTTGTTGGAGGTGTCGTGGGAGGCGATCGAGCGGGCCGGGATTGATCCGGTGTCGTTGCGGGGCAGTCAGACCGGTGTGTTCGCGGGTGTGATGTACAACGACTACGGCAAGGTCCTCGATCACGAGGATTTCGAAGGCTACGTCATCAACGGCAGCTTCCCGAGCGTCGTGTCGGGCCGCGTCGCGTACACGTTGGGGCTTGAGGGTCCTGCGGTGACGGTGGATACGGCGTGTTCGTCGTCGTTGGTGGCGTTGCATTGGGCTGTGCAGGCGTTGCGGTCTGGTGAGTGTTCGTTGGCGTTGGCTGGTGGTGTGACGGTGATGTCGACGCCGAGGACGTTTGTGGAGTTTTCGCGTCAGCGTGGTGTGTCGGTGGATGGTCGGTGTAAGTCGTTTTCGGATGGTGCTGATGGTGTGGGGTGGGCTGAGGGTGTGGGTGTGTTGGTGTTGGAGCGTCGGTCGGATGCGGTGCGTAATGGGCATATGGTGTTGGCGGTGGTGCGGGGTTCTGCGGTGAATCAGGATGGTGCGTCGAATGGGTTGACGGCGCCGAATGGTCCGTCGCAGCAGCGGGTGATTCGGCAGGCGTTGGTGGGTGCTGGGTTGTCGGTTGGTGATGTGGATGTGGTTGAGGCGCATGGTACTGGTACTTCGTTGGGTGATCCGATTGAGGCTCAGGCGTTGTTGGCGACGTATGGGCGGGGTCGTGAGCGGTCGTTGTTGTTGGGGTCGGTGAAGTCGAATATTGGTCATACTCAGGCTGCTGCTGGTGTTGCTGGGGTTATTAAGATGGTGCAGGCGATGCGGCATGGTGTTGTGCCGCGGAGTTTGCATGTGGGTGTGCCTTCGTCGCATGTTGATTGGGAGTCGGGTGCTGTTGAGCTGGTGAGTGAGGCGGTGTCGTGGCCGGAGGTGGGTCGGGTTCGGCGTGCTGGGGTGTCGTCGTTTGGGATTAGTGGGACGAATGCGCATGTGATTCTGGAGCAGGGTGAGGTCGAGGAGGAGCGGGTTGGTTCGGGGCGGGTGGTGCCGTGGGTGGTGTCGGCCAAGTCGCCGGAGGCGTTGCGGGGACAGATCGATCTGCTTGCTGGGGTTGAGCTGGATCCGGTGGATGTTGGTTTCACGTTGGCGACTGGGCGTGCTTTGTTCGAGCATCGGGCTGTGTTGGTGGGTGGTGTGGAGGTCGGTAGCGGGTCACCGACTGTCGGTAAGACGGCGTTCCTGTTCGCTGGTCAGGGTTCGCAGCGGTTGGGGATGGGTCGGGAGTTGTATGAGCGGTTCCCGGTGTTCGCCGCTGCTTTTGATGAGGTGTTGGCGCTGCTCGATCCGGGTTTGCGGGAGGTGATGTGGGGTTCTGATGCGGGGTTGTTGGATCGGACGGGGTGGGCGCAGCCTGCGTTGTTCGCGTTTGAGGTGGCGTTGTTCCGGTTGGTGGAGTCGTGGGGGATCCGGCCGGATCATGTGGTGGGGCATTCGATTGGTGAGATCGCGGCTGCTCATGTGATGGGTGAGTTGTCGTTGGTTGATGCGTGTGTGTTGATTTCGGCGCGGGCGCGGTTGATGCAGGGGTTGCCGGTTGGTGGGGCGATGGTGTCGTTGCGGGCGTCGGAGGCTGAGGTGTTGCCTCTGTTGACCGATCGGGTGGGTATTGCTGCGGTGAATGGGCCGAACTCGGTGGTGGTTGCCGGGGATGAGGCTGAGGTGTTGGCGGTGGCCGGACGGTGTGAGAAGTCGACCCGGTTGCGGGTGTCGCATGCTTTTCATTCGCCGTTGATGGAGCCGATGTTGGAGGAGTTCCGGGCCGCGATTGGGCATCTGGGGTCGGCTGATTATTGGGTGGCGCATGTTCGGGATACGGTGCGGTTCGCGGACAGGGTTGCGGCGTTGGAGGGTGTGGCCCGGTGGGTGGAGATCGGGCCGGATGGTGTGTTGAGTGCGATGGCTCGGGAGTCGTTGTCCGATGAGGTGGTGATGGTGCCGTTGTTGCGGCGGGATCGGGGTGAGGAGGTTGCTGTTGCGGGTGCGCTTGGGCAGTTGTTCGTGTCCGGGTGTGTGGTGGACTGGGAGGTTGTTTTCAGTGGTGGTCGGCGGGTCGATCTGCCTACCTACGCCTTCCAGCGACAGCGTTACTGGCCCGCGCCTGGTCACCGGTTGCTCGACGAGACCGTCGAGTTGGCCGCCTCTCCCGATGAACTCCTGCTGACCGGCACCGTCTCGCCGCAGCAGCAGCCGTGGCTGGCCGATCACCGTGTTCGTGGCTCAGTTCTGTTGCCGGGCACGGCATTCCTGGATCTTGCCATTCAGGCTGGTGACCGGGCAGGCTGCGATCGCGTCGAGCAACTGACGCTGTCCACGCCGCTCGTGCTGCCGGCTCGCGGTGACGTCCAGTTGCAGGTGGCGGTCGGTGCCCCCGATGACGCCGGCCTGCGCACGCTGAACGTGTACTCCCGCTCTGCCGGCACCACCGAATGGACCCGGCACGCCACCGGCTCGCTCGCCAACGGTCCCGTTTCCGTTGCCTTCGACGCCACCGAATGGCCACCGCGGGGTGCCGAGCCGATCACGCTGGACGGCCTCTACGACCGCCTTGCCGACGACGGTTTCGACTACGGTCCTGCGTTCCGCGGCCTGGTCGCTGCGTGGCGCCGTGACGGTGACGTGTTCGCCGAGGTCGCCCTCGATGACGACAACCGCAAGGACGCCGGCCTGTTCGGCCTGCACCCCGCGCTGCTCGACTCCGCCCTGCGCACGACCGCGTTCCTCGATCTCGCCGAGCGTGGTGTGCTCCCGTTCGCGTGGGAGGGCTACTCGCTGCATGCGACCAGCGCTACGAGCGTGCGGGTCCGGATCTCGGCGAACGGTCCGAACGCGGTGTCGATCGCGGTGGTCGATCCGGGTGGCAGCCCGGTCGCGTCGGTCGAGTCGCTCGTGCTGCGGCCTGCGTCCGCCGTCCAGATGACCGACTCGCTGTTCCGGCTCGACTGGACGTCGATCTCGGTCGGCGAGACCGAGGCCGATGCCGAGGCCGATGCCGTGATCGTGTCGGTCCAGACCGGTGACGACGTCGTCCACGGCACCCATGCGGCAACGGCGTGGGCGCTGGAGCGCGTGCGGGAATGGCTGACCGACGAGCGACCGGAGCCGTTGGTCTTCGTGACCCATGGCGATCTTGCCGGGGCGGCGGCGTCGGGGTTGGTGCGGTCGGCCCAGGTTGAGCATCCTGGTCGGTTCGTGTTGGTGGACACGGATGATTCGCTGCCGGTCGAGGTTGCGATCGCGTCCGGTGAGCCGCAGGTGCGGATTCGGGACGGTCACATGCTGGTCGGCCGGTTGGGCCGCGTGACCGCTCAGGCCGGGCATTCGTGGGATGCCGATGGGACCGTGTTGATCACCGGTGGGACCGGTGGTCTGGGTGCACTCGTTGCTCGGCACCTGGTGGAGCAGGGCGTGCGACGGTTGGTGTTGACCAGTCGGCGTGGGGCGGCGGCGCCGGGGGCTGCGGAGCTCGTCGCTTCGCTGGGCGAGCTCGGGGCCGAGGTTCGGGTCGTCGCTTGTGATGTGTCGAACCGGGATGCGGTTGCCGAGTTGTTGGCCGGGGTTCGCGTCTCGGCTGTAGTGCACACGGCTGGAGTGTTGGACGACGGCGTCGTCGAGGCGATGTCCGCGGAGCAGTTGGCCGGCGTGTTGCGGCCGAAGGTCGATGCCGCTTGGCATCTGCACGAGTTGACCCGGGAGCTGTCGGCGTTCGTCGTGTTCTCGTCCGTGACGGGGACGATGGGCGGGGCCGGTCAGGCGAACTACGCCGCCGCGAACGCGTTCCTGGACGCACTGGCCGAACACCGGCGGGCGCAGGGACTGCCGGCCACGTCGATGGCGTGGGGACCATGGGCACAGGCGTCGGGCATGACGAGTTCGTTGACCGAGGCCGACATGCGGCGGATCGCACGGTCCGGCATGCCGCCGATCGAGCCGGCCGAGGGCCTGGCGCTGTTCGACGCCGCGCTCGCCGCCGACGCTCCCGCCGTGCTGCCGGTCCGGCTGGACTTGGCCGCTGTCCGTGCCCAGGGCGACGTGCCACACGTGCTGCGTGGGCTGGTGAGGACGACGGCCCGGCGTGTGGCGACGCCCGCGCCCACGCTCGTCGACCGTTTCGCCCGGCTCGGTGAGGCGGAGCGGCGTGACGTGTTGCTGGATCTGGTACGCCGTCAGGCCGCGTTCGTGCTGGGCCACGCGTCGGCCGACATGGTCGACCCGGCGCGGGCATTCCAGGAATTGGGGTTCGACTCGCTGACCGCCGTCGAGTTCCGGAACAAGCTGAACACGGAGACGGGCCTGCGGCTGCCGGCGACGTTGATCTTCGACTACCCGACGATCGCGGTCCTCGCCGACCATCTGTACGCCGAACTGTTCGGCTCTGACACGCCGACCGAGGTCGTCACCAGGCAGGCCGTCACCGATGACCCGATCGTCATCGTCGGGATGGGGTGTCGGTATCCGGGTGGTGTCGAGTTCGCCGGACGACCTGTGGCGGCTGGTCACCGACGGGGTCGACGCGATCTCCGGCTTCCCGACCAATCGTGGCTGGGACGTCGACTCGCTCTACGACCCCGATCCCGAGAAGTTCGGCACCACCTACACCCGGCACGGCGGATTCCTGCACGACGCGGGCGCGTTCGACGCCGAGTTCTTCGGCCTGAGCCCACGCGAGGCCACTGCCATGGACTCCCAGCAGCGGTTGTTGTTGGAGGTGTCGTGGGAGGCGATCGAGCGGGCCGGGATTGATCCGGTGTCGTTGCGGGGCAGTCAGACCGGTGTGTTCGCGGGCGTGATGTACAACGACTACGGCACGTTGGTGTCGGGTGGTGAGTTCGAGGGTTATCAGAGTAACGGTAGTGCGCCGAGTGTGGCTTCGGGTCGGATTTCGTATGTGTTGGGGCTTGAGGGTCCTGCGGTGACGGTGGATACGGCGTGTTCGTCGTCGTTGGTGGCGTTGCATTGGGCTGTGCAGGCGTTGCGGTCTGGTGAGTGTTCGTTGGCGTTGGCTGGTGGTGTGACGGTGATGTCGACGCCGAGGACGTTTGTGGAGTTTTCGCGTCAGCGTGGTGTGTCGGTGGATGGTCGGTGTAAGTCGTTTTCGGATGGTGCTGATGGTGTGGGGTGGGCTGAGGGTGTGGGTGTGTTGGTGTTGGAGCGTCGGTCGGATGCGGTGCGTAATGGGCATATGGTGTTGGCGGTGGTGCGGGGTTCTGCGGTGAATCAGGATGGTGCGTCGAATGGGTTGACGGCGCCGAATGGTCCGTCGCAGCAGCGGGTGATTCGGCAGGCGTTGGTGGGTGCTGGGTTGTCGGTTGGTGATGTGGATGTGGTTGAGGCGCATGGTACGGGGACTTCGTTGGGTGATCCGATTGAGGCTCAGGCGTTGTTGGCGACGTATGGGCGGGGTCGTGAGCGGTCGTTGTTGTTGGGGTCGGTGAAGTCGAATATTGGTCATACTCAGGCTGCTGCTGGTGTTGCTGGGGTTATTAAGATGGTGCAGGCGATGCGGTGTGGGAGGTGCCGAAGACGCTGCATGTGGACGTGCCGTCGTCGCATGTGGATTGGGATGCCGGCGCCATCGAACTGGTTAGGGATGCTGTCGCGTGGCCGGAGGTGGGTCGGGTTCGGCGGGCTGGGGTGTCGTCGTTTGGGATTAGTGGGACGAATGCGCATGTGATTCTGGAGCAGGGTGATGTTGCGGTGTTGCGGTTGGTTCGGGGCGGGTGGTGCCGTGGGTGGTGTCGGCCAAGTCGCCGGAGGCGTTGCGGGGACAGATCGACTTGCTTGCTGGGGTTGAGCTGGATCCGGTGGATGTTGGTTTCACGTTGGCGACTGGGCGTGCTTTGTTCGAGCATCGGGCTGTGTTGGTGGGTGGTGTGGAGGTCGGTAGCGGGTCACCGACTGTCGGTAAGACGGCGTTCCTGTTCGCTGGTCAGGGTTCGCAGCGGTTGGGGATGGGTCGGGAGTTGTATGAGCGGTTCCCGGTGTTTGCCGCTGCGTTTGATGAGGTGTTGGCGCTGCTCGATCCGGGTTGCGGGAGGTGATGTGGGGTTCGGATGCGGAGTTGTTGAATCGGACGGGGTGGGCGCAGCCTGCGTTGTTCGCGTTTGAGGTGGCGTTGTTCCGGTTGGTGGAGTCGTGGGGGATCCGGCCGGATCATGTGGTGGGGCATTCGATTGGTGAGATCGCGGCCGCTCATGTGATGGGTGAGTTGTCGTTGGTTGATGCTTGTGTGTTGATTTCGGCGCGGGCTCGGTTGATGCAGGGGTTGCCGGTTGGTGGGGCGATGGTGTCGTTGCGGGCGTCGGAGGCTGAGGTGTTGCCTCTGTTGACCGATCGGGTGGGTATTGCTGCGGTGAATGGGCCGAACTCGGTGGTGGTTGCCGGGGATGAGGCTGAGGTTGAGGTGGTTGCGGGGCGGTTTGAGCATGCCAAGCGGTTGCGGGTGTCGCATGCTTTTCATTCGCCGTTGATGGAGCCGATGTTGGAGGAGTTCCGGGCCGCGATTGGGCATCTGGGGTCGGCTGATTATTGGGTGGCGCATGTTCGGGATACGGTGCGGTTCGCGGACAGGGTTGCGGCGTTGGAGGGTGTGGCCCGGTGGGTGGAGATCGGGCCGGATGGTGTGTTGAGTGCGATGGCTCGGGAGTCGTTGTCCGATGAGGTGGTGATGGTGCCGTTGTCGCGGCGGAATCGCGACGCCGAGTCGGTGATCATGGCGGCTGTCGGGCAGTTGTACGTGCACGGTGTTGATGTGGACATGACCGCGGTCCTTGGTGGCGGCCGGCTGGTTGACCTGCCTACCTACGCGTTCCAGCACGAGTGGTTCTGGCCGAAGGTGCGGCCCGCGTTGGGTGACGCGGTCGCCGTCGGGCTCAGCCCGGCCGTGCATCCATTGCTCGGTGGTGCCGTCGAACTCGCCGATTCCGACGGCGTGCTGTTCACCGGTCATCTGTCCGTGCAGTCGCATCCGTGGCTGGCCGAGCACGCGGTGCGGGGCGCGGTCATCGTGCCCGGTGCGGCGCTCGTGGAGTTGGCGTTCTTCGTCGGTGAGCAGGTCGGTCACGAGCGCGTCGACGAGTTGACCCTGGACGCTCCGCTCGTGCTACCGCAGCAGGGCGGCGTGCAGTTGCAGATGCGGCTGCGTGATCCGGACGCCGCCGGCCGCCGCCAGATCGAGGTGTTCTCGAGGGCGTACGACCAGCCGTGGGTCCGGCACGCGACCGGTCTGCTGACCGACTCGCCCGCCGAACCGGCGTGGAGTGTTGGTGACTGGCCGCCCGCCGGTGCGGAGCGGCTGGATCTCGATGGCTTCTACGACAGCCGTGCCGACGACGGTTTCGAGTACGGGCCGCTGTTCCAGGGACTCACGGCCGCGTGGCGGTCCGGTGATCAGGTGTTCGCCGAGGTGAGTCTGGCGGATGAGCAGCCGGAGGGGTTCGGGGTGCATCCGGCGTTGCTGGACGCGACCCTGCACGCCGCGCGGTTCCTGGACCTGGACGAGCAGGCCGTTCCGTTCTCGTGGGCGGATGTCTCGCTGTTCGCGGCGGGAGCGACGTCGGTGCGGGTTCGGCTGACGCGGACCGGGACGGAATCGGTGTCGGTCGACATCGCCGATCCGACCGGCGCTCCGGTGGCCGCTGTCGGGTCGTTGACGGTACGTCGGCTGTCGGCCATCCGGACCGTCACGACGGAGAGCCTCTACCGGGTCGACTGGGTCCCCACTCTCCCGCGGGACGAGGCCGTCGAGGCCGTCGTGCTCGGTGCCGATGTGTTCGATCTCGGCCTGCCCGTGCACGACACGCTCGATGTCGTGCCCCCGGTGGTCGTCGTGCCGGTACTGGTCGACGGCGATGTCGTCGCCGCGGCTCGGTTGGCTGCCAACTCGGTGTTGCAGCGGGTGCTGTCGTGGCTGGACGACGAGCGGACCGTCGACGCGCGGCTCGTGTTCGTGACCAGCGGCGCAACTGATGGTGACGACGTGGCAGCCGCGTCCGTGTGGGGGCTGGTCAGGTCCGCACTGGTGGAGCATCCCGGCCGGTTCGGTCTCGTCGACATCGACGGTTCGACCGCTTCGCGGTCTGTGTTGGCGGCGGCGCTGGCCATGGACGAGCCGCAGGTGGTGATCCGGGACGGCGAGATTCGGGTCGGTCGACTGGCTCGCGTCCCGGCCGGGAACGCTCCTGAGTGGGACCCGGAAGGAACTGTGCTGATCACCGGTGGCACCGGCGGGCTGGGCAGGCTCTTGGCACGGCACCTGGTGGCGGAGCAGGGGGTTCGACGGCTGGTGTTGGTGAGCCGCAGTGGTGGTGCGGCTGATCTGGTTGACGAGTTGGCCGCGCTCGGGGCTGACGCCCGCGTGGTGGCGTGCGACGTCAGTGATCGGAACGCGCTCGCGGACCTGCTTGCCCAGACGCCGGTGTCGGCCGTCGTGCACTCGGCCGGTGTGTTGGACGACGGTGTCATCGGTTCCATGACGGCCGAGCGACTGGACGGTGTGTTCCGGCCCAAGGTCGACGCCGCGTGGCACCTGCACGAGTTGACGGCAGGCATGGAGTTGGCCGCCTTCGTGCTGTTCTCGTCCGTTGCCGGCACGCTCGGTGGCGCCGGTCAGGCGAACTACGCGGCCGCCAACACGTTCCTCGACGCGTTGGCCGCGCATCGCCGTGCCAACGGTCTGCCGGGGACGTCGTTGGCGTGGGGGCCGTGGGCGGCCGGTATGGGCGAGGCGCTGACCGACGCCGATCGGGAGCGCATGACGCGCTCGGGTCTGCCGGCGTTGTCGACCGAGCAGGGGTTGGCGCTGTTCGATGCATCGTTGGGGGCCGACGCGGCGAATCTCGTGCCCGTCCAACTGGATCTGGCCGGGCTGCGCGCCAGCGGCGACGTCCCGCACCTGATGCGCGGGCTCGTGCACTCGTCGCGGCGCCGGGCCGCGGCCGCGGGCTCACTCGTCGAGCGGTTGGCCGGCCTGGGCGAGGCCGAGCGGCGCGACACCGTGGTGGATCTCGTGCGCGGCCAGGTCGCGGTGGTGCTGGGGCACATCGGTGCGGACGCCGTCAATCCGGACCTGGCTTTCCAGGATCTCGGGTTCGACTCACTGACCGCCGTCGAGTTGCGCAACAAACTCGGCGCCGCGACCGGCATGCGCCTGCCGGCCACGGTGGTCTTCGACTACCCGACGGTCTCGGCGTTGGCCGGTTTCGTCATCGACGAGGTGTTCGGCACCGATGTCGTCGTGCCGGTGGTGTCCGGTGTGTCGGTTGCCGACGACCCGATCGTGATCGTGGGGATGGGGTGTCGTTATCCGGGTGGTGTCGAGTCGCCGGAGGACCTGTGGCGGTTGGTGGATGACGGTGTCGACGCCGTGTCCGGGTTCCCCGTCGACCGTGGTTGGGATCTGGACAACCTCTATCATCCCGACCCGGATCACCGTGGTACGTCGTATACCCGGGAAGGTGGTTTCCTGCATTCTGCCGCCGAGTTCGACGCCGAGTTCTTCGGCCTGAGTCCGCGTGAGGCGTTGGCGACGGATGTGCAGCAGCGGTTGTTGCTGGAGGTGTCGTGGGAGGCGATCGAGCGGGCCGGGATTGATCCGGTGTCGTTGCGGGGCAGTCAGACCGGTGTGTTCGCGGGTGTGATGTACAACGACTACGGGACGTTGGTGTCCGGTGGTGAGTTCGAGGGTTATCAGAGTAACGGTAGTGCGCCGAGTGTGGCTTCGGGTCGGATTTCGTATGTGTTGGGGCTTGAGGGTCCTGCGGTGACGGTGGATACGGCGTGTTCGTCGTCGTTGGTGGCGTTGCATTGGGCTGTGCAGGCGTTGCGGTCTGGTGAGTGTTCGTTGGCGTTGGCTGGTGGTGTGACGGTGATGTCGACGCCGAGGACGTTTGTGGAGTTTTCGCGTCAGCGTGGTGTGTCGGTGGATGGTCGGTGTAAGTCGTTTTCGGATGGTGCTGATGGTGTGGGGTGGGCTGAGGGTGTGGGTGTGTTGGTGTTGGAGCGTCGGTCGGATGCGGTGCGTAATGGGCATATGGTGTTGGCGGTGGTGCGGGGTTCTGCGGTGAATCAGGATGGTGCGTCGAATGGGTTGACGGCGCCGAATGGTCCGTCGCAGCAGCGGGTGATTCGGCAGGCGTTGGTGGGTGCTGGGTTGTCGGTTGGTGATGTGGATGTGGTTGAGGCGCATGGTACGGGTACGTCGTTGGGTGATCCGATTGAGGCTCAGGCGTTGTTGGCGACGTATGGGCGGGGTCGTGAGCGGTCGTTGTTGTTGGGGTCGGTGAAGTCGAATATTGGTCATACTCAGGCTGCTGCTGGTGTTGCTGGGGTTATTAAGATGGTGCAGGCGATGCGGCATGGTGTTGTGCCGCGGAGTTTGCATGTGGGTGTGCCTTCGTCGCATGTTGATTGGGAGTCGGGTGCTGTTGAGCTGGTGAGTGAGGCGGTGTCGTGGCCGGAGGTGGGTCGGGTTCGGCGGGCTGGGGTGTCGTCGTTTGGGATTAGTGGGACGAATGCGCATGTGATTCTGGAGCAGGGTGAGGTCGAGGAGGAGCGGGTTGGTTCGGGGCGGGTGGTGCCGTGGGTGGTGTCGGCCAAGTCGCCGGAGGCGTTGCGGGGACAGATCGACTTGCTTGCTGGGGTTGAGCTGGATCCGGTGGATGTTGGTTTCACGTTGGCGACTGGGCGTGCTTTGTTCGAGCATCGGGCTGTGTTGGTGGGTGGTGTGGAGGTCGGTAGCGGGTCACCGACTGTCGGTAAGACGGCGTTCCTGTTCGCTGGTCAGGGTTCGCAGCGGTTGGGGATGGGTCGGGAGTTGTATGAGCGGTTCCCGGTGTTCGCCGCTGCTTTCGATGAGGTGTTGGCGCTGCTCGATCCCGGGTTGCGGGAGGTGATGTGGGGTTCTGATGCGGAGTTGTTGAATCGGACGGGGTGGGCGCAGCCTGCGTTGTTCGCGTTTGAGGTGGCGTTGTTCCGGTTGGTGGAGTCGTGGGGGATCCGGCCGGATCATGTGGTGGGGCATTCGATTGGTGAGATCGCGGCTGCTCATGTGATGGGTGAGTTGTCGTTGGTTGATGCGTGTGTGTTGATTTCGGCGCGGGCGCGGTTGATGCAGGGGTTGCCGGTTGGTGGGGCGATGGTGTCGTTGCGGGCGTCGGAGGCTGAGGTGTTGCCTCTGTTGACCGATCGGGTGGGTATTGCTGCGGTGAATGGGCCGAACTCGGTGGTGGTTGCCGGGGATGAGGCTGAGGTTTGGCGGTTGCCGGGCGGTTTGAGAAGTCGACCCGGTTGCGGGTGTCGCATGCTTTTCATTCGCCGTTGATGGAGCCGATGTTGGAGGAGTTCCGGGCCGCGATTGGGCATCTGGGGTCGGCTGATTATTGGGTGGCGCATGTTCGGGATACGGTGCGGTTCGCGGACAGGGTTGCGGCGTTGGAGGGTGTGGCCCGGTGGGTGGAGATCGGGCCGGATGGTGTGTTGAGTGCGATGGCTCGGGAGTCGTTGTCCGATGAGGTGGTGATGGTGCCGTTGTTGCGGCGGGATCGGGGTGAGGAGGTTGCTGTTGCGGGTGCGCTTGGGCAGTTGTTCGTGTCCGGGTGTGTGGTGGACTGGGAGGTTGTTTTCAGTGGTGGTCGGCGGGTCGATCTGCCTACCTACGCCTTCCAGCGACAGCGTTACTGGCCCGCTGTCACGTCCCGGGTGTCCGGCGCCGGACTGACATCGCTCGATCATCCGTTGCTGGATGCCGCGATCGAGACGGCTGATTCCGGTGTCTTGTTCACCGGGAGCGTGTCGCGGCAGTCGTGGCTCGCCGATCATGTCGTGCACGGGTCGGTGTTGGTGCCGGGGACCGTGTTCGTGGAGATCGCCGCACGGGCCGCCGAGCACGTCGGTTGCGGGTGCGTCGAGGAACTGACGATGGCACAGCCATTGGTGCTCCCGGAGCAGGGCGCTGTCGCGCTACAGGTCTGGGTCGGCGATGACGACGGGACCGGGCGTCGGCCGGTGACGGTGTCGTCGCGACCGGTCGGCGCCGTCGACCAACCGTGGACGCGGCACGCGACCGGTGCGCTGGTCACGGCCGAGCGTCAGGTGCCGTTCGAGGTGGCGGAATGGCCGCCTGCCGGTGCGCGGCCGATCGATCTGGACGGCTTCTACGATCGCCGGGCCGACGACGGGTTCGAGTACGGGCCCGCGTTCCAGGGGCTCACCGCGGCGTGGCGTGCGGGCGACGAGGTGTTCGCGGAGGTGGCCGTTGCCGGGGACGGTTTCGGTCTGCACCCCGCGCTGCTCGACTCCGCGCTGCACGTCGGACCCGAGTTGGGGCTTGACGCCAGGAGTATTCCGTTCGGCTGGGAGAACGTGTCGGTGCATGCCGCCGGGGCGTCGGTGGCACGGGTGCGGTTGGCCAGGACCGGTACGGATTCGCTGTCGGTGGCCTTGGTCGATGCCCTCGGGCGCGCGGTCGCGTCCGTGGGGTCGCTGACGGTGCGGGCGGTGTCGGCGGACCAGGTCCGGGCGGTTGGGCGGGATGCCCTGTTCCGGGTGGAGTGGTCGCCGGTCGAGGTCGGGGACGCCGTTGGGTCCGATGACACCGTCGAGTACGTCGTGGCCGACGGTCCGGTGGTGTCCGCCGTGCATTCGGCTACGGCGGCCGCGTTGGCTCGGGTGCAGGAATGGTTGGGTGAGGAGCGGTCCGAGCGATTGGTCTTCGTAACTCGCGGTGATCTTGTCGGTGCTGCTGTGTCGGGGTTGGTGCGGTCGGCTCAGGCTGAGCATCCTGGTCGGTTCGTGTTGGTGGACACCGATGACTCGGTGCCGGTGGCCGCCGCCGTTGCTTCCGGTGAGTCGCAGGTGCGGGTTCGGGACGGTCTGGTTCTGGTCGGTCGGTTGGCTCGGGTCTCGCCCGGTGGGGCGCATTCCTGGGATGTCGACGGGGCCGTCCTGGTCACCGGTGGCACCGGTGGCCTGGGTGCTCTCGTCGCTCGGCATCTCGTCGGGCAGGGTGTGCGGCGGCTGGTGCTGACGAGTCGGCGTGGATCGGACGCTCCGGGTGCCGAGGAGCTCGTTGCTTCGCTGGGTGAACTCGGGGCCGAGGTTCGGGTCGTCGCCTGTGACGTGTCGGATCGGGATGCGGTGGCCGCGCTGCTGGCCGAGGTGCCCGTTTCGGCTGTCGTGCACGCGGCCGGGGTCCTGGACGACGGCGTTGTCGAAGCCATGTCGGCGCAGCGGCTCGATGCCGTGTTGCGGCCGAAGGTCGATGCCGCCTGGCATCTGCACGAGTTGACCGACGGGTTGTCGGACTTCGTCGTCTTCTCCTCATTGGCCGGTGTGCTCGGCGGCGCCGGTCAGGCGAACTACGCTGCCGCCAACACGTTCCTGGACGCGTTGATGGAGCACCGACGCTCGCTCGGGCTGCCGGGGACGTCGCTGGCGTGGGGACCGTGGGCCTCCGGGATGGCCGGTGCGTTGTCCGAGGCCGAGGCACAGCGGTTGGCTCGGGTCGGGACGCCGCCGCTGTCCGAACAGGATGGGCTGGCGTTGTTCGACGCGGCGCTGGACGTGGCCGACGCCCTGGTCGTGCCGGTCCGGTTCGATCTTGCCGCCGTGCGGGCGCAGGGTGAGATTCCGGCCCTGTTGCGGGGTCTGGTGCGTACGTCGGCCAAGCGCGCTCCGAAGCCCGCGGCCAACGACCTGGCTCGGCAGTTGGCGGATCGGTCGGCCGATGAGCGGCTTCGGGTGCTGGTCGACCTGGTCGGGCACGAAGTTGCGGCCGTACTGGGTCATTCCGGTGCCGAGTCCGTCGATCCGACCCGGGCCTTCCAGGAGTTGGGTTTCGACTCGTTGACCGCCGTCGAGCTGCGGAACCGGCTCACCGCGGCGACCGGGGTTCGGTTGCCGGCGGCCGTCGTGTTCGACTACCCGACGGTGACGGCGCTGGCCGGGTTCGTCGTGGACGAACTGTTCGGCACCGATGTCGTGGTGCCCGTCGTGTCGACCGTGTCGGTTGCCGACGATCCGATCGTCATCGTCGGGATGGGTTGCCGGTATCCGGGCGGCGTGGCAACACCGGAGGATCTGTGGCGGGTGGTTGACGGCGGTGTCGACGCCGTGTCCGGGTTCCCGGTGAATCGCGGATGGGACCTGGAGAACCTCTACGACCCCGATCCCGACCACCGCGGCACGTCCTACACGCGCGAGGGCGGCTTCCTGCACGACGCGGGCGACTTCGACGCGGCGTTCTTCGGCCTGAGCCCGCGCGAGGCACTGGCCAGCGACGCCCAGCAGCGGTTGTTGCTGGAGGTGTCGTGGGAGGCGATCGAGCGGGCCGGGATCGACCCGGTGTCGTTGCGCGGCAGTCAGACCGGTGTGTTCGCGGGCGTGATGTACAACGACTACGGGAACCTGTTGGCCGGCGGCGATTTCGAGGGATATCAGGGCAACGGGAGTGCCGGCAGCGTCGCGTGCGGTCGCGTGTCCTACACGCTCGGCCTTGAGGGTCCCGCCGTCACGGTCGACACCGCGTGTTCGTCGTCGCTGGTGGCTGTGCACTGGGCCGCTCAGGCGCTGCGGTCGGGCGAATGTTCGCTGGCGCTGGCCGGTGGTGTGACGGTCATGTCGACGCCCGCCGCGTTCGTGGAGTTCTCCCGGCAGCGCGGGTTGTCGCCGGACGGCCGGTGCAAGGCGTTCTCCGAGTCGGCCGACGGCGTCGGTTGGGCCGAAGGCATCGGCATGCTGGTGTTGGAGCGGCAGTCCGACGCCGTGCGCAACGGGCACACGGTCCTGGCCGTGGTCCGGGGTTCCGCGGTGAATCAGGACGGCGCCTCGAACGGCCTGACCGCGCCGAACGGGCCGTCGCAGCAGCGGGTGATCCGGCAGGCCCTGGCCAGTGCCGGATTGTCGGTCCAGGACGTCGATGCCGTCGAGGCACACGGAACCGGCACGAAACTCGGCGACCCGATCGAGGCGGAAGCACTGCTGGCCACCTACGGACAGGACCGCGAGCGGCCGCTGTTGCTGGGGTCGGTCAAGTCGAACATCGGTCACACGCAGGCTGCCGCCGGCGTCGCCGGCATCATCAAGATGGTGCACGCGATGCGGCACGGCCGGTTCCCGCGCACACTGCACGTGGACACCCCGACGTCGCACGTGGAATGGGATGCCGGTTCGGTCGCGCTGGCCACGGAGCACGTCGAGTGGCCGGAGACGGGACGGCCGCGGCGGGCCGGTGTGTCGTCGTTCGGGATCAGCGGGACCAACGCGCACGTCGTGTTGGAGCACGTGCCCGCGGCGGAGCCGGCCGAGACGGTGTCATCGGGGACCGTGCCGCTGGTGCTGTCCGGGAAATCGGCCGGTGCCGTTCGGGGGCAGGCCGCCCGGTTGCTGGGCGGGTTGAGCGACAGCCTGGTCGACGTCGGGTTCTCGCTGGCCACGACTCGGTCGCGGTTCTCCCATCGGGCCGTCGTGCTGGCCGACGATCGTGATTCGGCTGTCGAGCGGCTCGGTGCCCTCGCTTCGGGTTCGGCAGGGGGCGGGGTCGTCGTCGGTTCCGTGAGCGGTGGGAAGACGGCGTTCCTGTTCGCTGGTCAGGGTTCGCAGCGGTTGGGGATGGGTCGGGAACTGTATCGAGCGGTTCCCGGTGTTTGCCGCTGCTTTTGATGACGTGCTCGCTCTGCTCGATCCCGGGTTGCGGGAGGTGATGTGGGGTTCGGATGCGGAGTTGTTGAATCGGACGGGGTGGGCGCAGCCTGCGTTGTTCGCGTTTGAGGTGGCGTTGTTCCGGTTGGTGGAGTCGTGGGGGATCCGGCCGGATCATGTGGTGGGGCATTCGATCGGGGAGATCGCGGCTGCTCATGTGATGGGTGAGTTGTCGCTCGACGATGCTTGTGTGTTGATTTCGGCGCGGGCTCGGTTGATGCAGGCGTTGCCGGTTGGTGGGGCGATGGTGTCGTTGCGGGCGTCGGAGGCTGAGGTGTTGCCTCTGTTGACCGACCGGGTGGGTATTGCCGCGGTGAATGGGCCGAACTCGGTGGTGGTCGCCGGGGACGAGGCTGAGGTTGAGGCGGTTGCCGGGCGGTGTGAGAAGTCGACCCGTTTGCGGGTGTCGCATGCTTTCCACTCGCCGTTGATGGAGCCGATGTTGGAGGAGTTCCGGGCCGCGATCGGGCATCTGGGGTCGGCTGACTACTGGGTCGCGCACGTTCGGGACACCGTTCGGTTCGCGGACAGGGTCAGTGGTCTGGTCGGTGTGAGTCGGTGCGTGGAGATCGGGCCGGACGGTGTCCTGTCGGCGATGGCCCGGGAGTCGTTGCCGGACGGTGTCCTGGCGGTTGCCCTGTTGCGTCGGGATCGGGACGAGGAGCAGACCGCTCTGGCCGCCGCGGCCGAGTTGTTCGTGCACGGTTGCGATGTCGACTGGGCGGCTCTCGTGCCGGGCGGTCGGGTCACGGAGCTGCCGACCTACGCGTTCCAGCACGAGCGGATCTGGCCTGCCCCGGTGCACGGCCGGGCCGACCTGGCCGAGGCCGGCCTGGTCGCCGCCAACCACCCGTTGCTGGGCGGTGCCGTCGAACTGGCCGACACGGATGGTGTCGTGTTCACCGGTCGGCTGTCGGTCGCGACGCATCCGTGGCTGGCGGATCACGTGGTGTTCGGTTCGGTGCTGGTGCCGGGGACCGCGTTCGTGGAGCTGGCGCTCCGGGCCGGTGAGCAGGTCGGGTGTGATCGCGTCGACGAGCTGATGGTGTCCGCGCCGCTGGTGTTGTCGGAGCGGGGCGCGGTGCGCCTCCAGGTGCGCGCCGGCGAGCCGCGGGACGACGGGCGCCGGTCGGTGGCCGTGTTCTCGCGGGAGGGTGCGCAGCCGTGGGTGCAGCGGGCGACCGGTGTGCTGGGACAGTCGGAGACGGCCGGGGATTCCGGTCTGGACGAGTGGCCGCCGGTCGGCGCTGTTCCGGTGGAGTTGGGCGACTTCTACGGTGATCGGGCCGCCGCCGGGTTCGAGTACGGGCCTGCTTTCCAGGGTCTGACGGCCGCGTGGCGGGTCGGTGACGACGTCGTCGCCGAGGTGTCCGTGCCGGACGCCGACGGGTTCGGGTTGCATCCTGCCTTGCTGGACTCGTGCCTGCACGCGGCCGCCGTGCTGGACATGGGGGAACAGGGCGTGCCGTTCCTGTGGGAGGGTGTGTCGCTGCGGGTGGCCGGCGCGTCGTCGGTGCGGGTGCGGTTGTCGAAGATCGGTTCCGAGGCGATCTCGTTGGTGGTGGCCGATCAGCGTGGGGGAGTGGTCGCTCGCGTCGACTCGCTGACCGTGCGGCCGGTCAGCGCGGATCAGTTGGCCACCGGGATCGATGATCTCTACCGGTTGGACTGGGTGCCCGCCATGGGGCTCGGACCTCGGGTCCAGTTCGTCGAGACCGCCGAGTTGGCCGATGTGGACGCGGTGCCGGATGCCGTCGTGGTCGCCGTCGGTGGGGATTCGGACGTCGTTGGTTCGGCGCATTCCGTGGCCGCCCGGGTGCTGTCGGCGGTGCAGGAGTGGTTGGCGGACGAGCGGTTCTCGGCTTCTCGGCTGGTGTTCGTCACGCGCGCCGGTGACGTTGCCGCGTCCGTGGCGTGGGGGTTGGTCAGGTCGGCGCAGGCCGAGCACCCCGGGCGGTTCGTGCTTGCCGAGACGGACGGTTCGCAGGCTTCCCGCGCGGTGTTGGCCGCGGCGCTCGGACTGGCGGAGCCGCAGGTGTCGATCGTGGCCGGGGACATCCGGGTGGCGCGGCTCGCGCGGGCCGCGGCTGCGGCGGAGCGGTTCGCGTGGAACGGGACCGTGCTGGTCACCGGTGGTACCGGCGGGCTCGGGCGGATCGTGGCCCGGCATCTCGTCGCCGACCACGGGGTGCGGGAGCTGGTGCTGACCAGTCGGCGCGGTGCCGACGCGCCTGGCGCTGCCGAGCTGGTGGCCGAACTGGGTGAGTTCGGGGCCGATGTGCGGGTGGTGGCGTGTGACGTCTCCGATCGGGACTCCGTGGCATCGCTGTTCGCGGACGTGTCCGTGTCCGCGGTCGTGCACGCGGCCGGTGTGCTGGCCGACGGCGTCGTGGAATCGTTGACACCACAGCGGTTGGCCGACGTCTTGCGGCCGAAGGTGGACGCTGCCTGGCATCTGCACGAGCTGGCCGGCGAGGTGTCGGCGTTCGTGTTGTTCTCGTCGGTCGCCGGTACGTTCGGCGGTGCCGGGCAGGCGAACTATGCCGCCGGCAACGCGTTCCTGGACGCGCTGGCCGCACATCGGCGGGCACTCGGCCTGCCCGGTGTGTCGCTGGCGTGGGGTTTGTGGTCGGCCGGTATGGGTGACGTGCTGGGTGACGCGGAGACGCGGCGGCTGGCCGGCGCAGGTGTGGTGCCGATCGAGTCCGCGCACGGGCTGGAGTTGTTGGACGCCGCCGTGTCCACTTCGGATGCCGCGCTCGTTCCGGTGCGGTTGGATCTTGCCGCCGTGCGGGAACGGGGCGATGTGCCGTGGGTGCTGCGTGGACTGGTGCGGACGCCCAAGCGGCGGCGCGTGGTCGTGGAGTCGGCTGTCGACCGGTTGACCGGGTTGACCGGGGCGAAGCGGGCCGCGGTGTTGCAGGACATCGTGTGCGAACAGGTCGCCCAGGTGTTGGGGCACAGTGGTGTCGACGCGATCGACTCGTCGTTGGCGTTCAAGGACATGGGCTTCGATTCGCTGACGGCGGTGGAGTTGCGCAACCGGCTCGGTGGCGTGACCGGGTTGTCGTTGCCGGCCACGTTGGTGTTCGACTACCCGACACTGGGTGAACTGGTCGGACATCTGGGTGGATTGCTGGCCGAGGGGGAGGACGCTGCTGGCGGGCTGTTGGCCGAGTTGGAACGGTTGGACAAGGCGTTGCACGCGGCGTCGGTCGATCGGGACGTACATCGGTTGGTTGCGGCTCGGCTGGATGCGTTGCGCAGCCGGTGGGTTGGTGCCCCGGCTGTCGAACCCGGTGAGGAGATCGATCTGGATGCGGCCACTGACAACGAGATGTTCGAGTTGTTGGATCAGGAACTGGGTTTGTGACTTCCTGGTGTTGTTGTTGGTACCCGTGCCGATCGGGTGGTTCGGGTAATCGTTGCGGCTCGTTGTTGGGGCTTTCGGCCGGGTGCTCCCTCGGTTCGCGTCGCCGCGCGACCGGAGAGCCGGTGGTTGCCGGGTCGTGGCCTCGGCTCGGGCACACAGAAAAGGGATGGGCGGCCTGTGTCGGCCGCCCATCCCTGTGGACGTGAGGTCATCGGCTCCTGGGTTACTCGGCCACCTTCGTTCGGCCGCACCACTGGAAGACCGGGCGGGACTCGCCTTCGACCTCGTGGAACTCGCCGTTGTGCCTGAAGTGTTCGTAGCCCGAGGCGAAGGCTACCTTCACCGTTTCGTTCACGTCCGTGACCTGGGGGATCGAACCTGACTCGGTGACCCTGTCCGGGCCACCGACGAGCACGATCTTGAGAGCAGTCAGCATGGGTGTCTCCTTCCTCACAGTCGACTGTGCCCGTTGCGGCACCGGGAAATGCCTGGATTCTCTGGTGATTCCCAGGTCAGTCGCTGATTACCGTCAATTCGCACGCGACTGAGCGGAGAAGAAGATGCGCCTGGACTATCAGGTATCGCGACCGTACCTCGCCGGAAAGGAACTGGCCTACGTCACCGACGCCGTCGAGACCGGGTGGCTCTCGTCGCAGGGGCCGCTGGTCGGTCGGTTCGAGGAGCGGTTCGCCGCGTACAACGGGGTGGCGCGCGGGGTGGCGTGCTCGTCCGGGACCGCTGCCCTGACGTTGGCCCTGCGGGCACTGGGCGTGGGGCCCGGGGACGAGGTGATCGTGCCCGAGTTCACCATGATCGCCTCGGCCTGGGCCGTGACGTACACCGGTGCCACGCCGGTGTTCGTGGACTGCGGTGACGACCTGAACATCGACACCTCGCTGATCGAGGGCAGGATCACCCCCCGCACGAAGGTGATCATGCCGGTGCACGTGTACGGCAGGCGCTGCGACATGGACGCCATCATGAAGATCGCCTACGAGTACAACCTGCGGGTCGTCGAGGACTCCGCGGAGGCGCACGGTGTGCGGCCGGTCGGGGACATCGCGTGCTTCTCCCTGTTCGCCAACAAGATCATCACCGCTGGCGAGGGCGGCGTGTGCGTCACCGACGACCAGCGGCTGGCCGACCAGATGGCTCACCTGCGGGGGATGGCGTTCAGCGAGGAGCACAACTTCATCCACAAGAAGCTGGCCTACAACTTCCGGATGACGAACGTGCAGGCCGCGATCGCGCTGGCGCAGGTGGAGCGGATCGACGAGATCCTCGCGATGCGCGAGCGCATCGGCGCTCACTACGACAAGGGACTCGATGGCATCGACGGGATCACCAGGATGCCGGCGCGGCAGGTGTTGTGGATGTACGACCTGTTGGCGCGCGACCGGGACGGGCTGATGGCGTACCTGCGTGAGCAGGGCATCGAGACCCGCTACTTCTTCCAGCCGATGAGCCGGCAGCCGATGTACTACGACCCGGAATGGGCGTCGCTGAACGCGGCCCGGTTCGCGGCCGACGGGCTCTACCTGCCGACCTACGTCGGGCTGACCGAACAGGACCAGGACCACATCATCGGGCGCGTCCGGGAGTTCTACCGGGCTTGACGTCCGCATCGCGAACAACGAATGGCGGCTACCGTGAACATCTGGATACCTCTGGTCATCTTGACCGCCGGCTTCCCGTTGGCGTTGGGCATCGCGCTGGGCGGAATCCTGACGGGCAAATTCATGCGCCGGCGCGAGGAACGGGTCATCCGAACTCTGCACGCCGCCGAATCGGGAATGCAGCTCCTGGTGACCAACACCGGTCGCAGCAGGGAGTACTGGATCAGCCGGTACATCAACTTCCACCCCAAGGACGACGACTGACCATCTCGCGGTCCTGTTCGGACGGTGCCCGGTCGCCACGGCGGCCGGGCACCGTTTTGTGGTAGAATCATTGGTAGTACAGCAGAACGCCGAGCAGGTGTGGGGCCTGCTCGGCGTGGGTGGTGGTGGATGTCCGGTCTGCCGCGCTACGTCGGGCGGCAGACCGGACGCGCCCCTGCGTCAGCTGTGAGCGTACTCGGACTTGTGCGAACCGTTGCTGGACAGGCTGCCGGCGTCCGGAGTGAACGCCGAGACGCCCTCCGCCCGGGAAGCACGCAGCAGGTAGCCGACGAACACGGCGCCGCCCAGTGCGACCAGCCACGGCCAACGACGGGTGCCGTATTGCGCGCGGGCGGCCTGAGCGGCCTCCTTGCGCGCGGCCTGCGCACCACGCACGATGTCCTTGCGGACCTGCTTGGCGTTGCGCGCGATCTGCCGACGGGTACGGCTGGTCGCACGCGCCATCTCCTGCTTCGCGAACTCGCGGTTCTCCGACGCGGCCTGCGCGATGCGCTCGCCGACGGCCTTGTAGGCCTCCAGCTTCTGCTTGCCGGACCTGGCCAGTTCCCGCCGAGCCGCCTTGATCATTTCCTGACGGGCGCTCTCGGCCTTCTCCGCGAACGCCTCGGCCATCTTCTGGCGTGCGGCGCCCTGCTCGGCCAGCTTCTGCTGGATCGCCGCCGCCGCACGGCCCGCGGCGTCCAGCGCCGGATTGCTGCCTAAATCCTCCACGGCGATGCCGGTCTCGCCAGCGTTCGTCATGTGTGTCACCTCATCCTCATCGAACTCCAGGGACCGTCTCTCGTCGGTCGAGATCGATTTCACCACCAGCGCCACTCATGATTTCCCCGGAACGGCGCGGAGATGGGTGAGGATTCTGATCGAACGTCTGTTCGGGTCAGTTCGGCTTGCGGTCGAACAGCAGTTTCCAGGGCGTCAGCGCCGATTCCAACTGGACCCGCAGGCTCATCTTGGAGGCACCCTCGGCGCGCTCCTCGAACCTGATCGGCACCTCGCTGATCTTCAGGCCCCGCTTGACGACCCGGTAGTTCATCTCCACCTGGAACGAGTACCCGTTGCTGCCGATGGATGGCAGGTCGATCGCCCGCAGCGTGGACGCGCGCCACGCCTTGAAGCCGGCGGTGGCATCGTGGACGTGCAGCCGCAGGATGGTGTTCACGTAGACGTTCGCCCACACCGACAGCGTTTTGCGGTGCCACGCCCACTCCTCGGCCGTGGAACCGCCGGCCACGTAACGGGAGCCCAGCACCACGGCGGCGTCCGTCTCCCGCAGTGTCGCCACCATGGTCGGGATCGCGGAGACCGGGTGGGACAGGTCGGCGTCCATCTGCACCACGATGTCGGCGCCGTCCTCCAGCGCGCGGGTCATGCCGGCGATGTAGGCGCGGCCGAGGCCGTCCTTCTCGGCGCGGTGCAACACGCTGACCGTGTCGGAGGACTTCTCGGCCAGTTCGTCCGCCAGTTCGCCGGTGCCGTCGGGGGAACTGTCGTCCACGACCAGGATGTGCAGGTTCTCCACCGGCAGGTCCGCCAGCAGCTTGGCCAGGATGGGCAGGTTCTCGCGTTCGTTGTACGTCGGCACGACGACGACGACTTTCGGTGGTGGCGCTGTCACGGTGCGGTCCCTGGTTGTCCTGGCCGGTGGCACGACGGCGGCTGCCGTACCGGGCTTTTGCCGTTCTGGTCGGTGATCCAACCTAATGCCACGAACCTGAGAGCCACCAAGTGGGGTGCCTGTTGCCTGGTCAGCGGGGGTCTTCTCACTCGGCCGACCGGGTCGTTGCGAGCGCTACGCCCGAATCCGGGCTTCCGGCGCTCGCCGATCAGGGCTATCTTATTGATATCACTTTAGCTCACTGGCGAGCTGGAGGCGACTCTGGGGAGGAACGACATGCGGGCACGACCGCTCTGGCCGGTGTTACTCGCCGTCGCGGCAGGACTGGTGACGGTGTCGCCCACCGCCGCCGGATCGACCGGAACCGGCGTCGAGGGGTGGTCGGTCGCCGGGCACGACCTGGGAAACACCCGTGACGCCGCCGCCGAACGCCTGCTCACGCCCAGGACCGTGGGCGGCCTGTCGGTGGCGTGGAGCCTCACTACCGGCGGCGATGTGCGCGCTACGCCGGTGGTGGCGGACGGCACCGTGTACGCACCGGACTCCGAGGGCACCTTGTGGGCCGTCGACGAGCACACCGGGAAGGTGCGCTGGTCGCACAAGGTCTCCGACTACACCGGGACGACATCGGCCGACCTGCGCACCAGCCCTGCCGTGACCGGCAACGAGCTGGTGTTCGGCGACACCGATCCCGGCCACGGCGCCGACGTCATCGCCGTCGACCGGACCACCGGGCGGCTGCTGTGGCGAACCGAGGTGGACAGCCATGTCACGGCCGTCATGACCGGCGCGCCCGTTGTGTTCCGGGGGACCGTGTACATCGGGGTGTCGTCGTTCGAGGAGGCCTACGCGGCGGCGCCCGGCTACCGGTGCTGCACGTTCCGCGGCAGCGTCGTCGCGTTGGACGCGGCGGCCGGACAGGTGCGGTGGAAGACGTACACCGTGCCGGTGGGATACAGCGGCGGCGCGGTCTGGGGGAGCGCGCCGGCCATCGACACCCGCAACGAGCTGCTCTACGTCGGCACCGGCAACAACTACTCCGCCCCGCCCGGCGTGTGCGCCGATCCCGGGCAGACCGGGTGCACGCCACCGTCCACTGACGACCACGCCGACTCGATCATCGCGTTGGACCGGAAGACCGGGGCACTGCGGTGGGCGCGCAGCACGATGACCAGTGACATCTACACCGAGGTGTGCGACGTGTCGGCCGACCCGAACTGCGGGCCGGACTTCGACTTCGGCAGCGGCCCCAACCTGATCGACCTGCCGAACGGCAGGCAGTTGGTCGGCATCGGGCAGAAGAGCGGCGTGTACTGGGCGCTGGACCCGATGACCGGAACGGTGGTCTGGCACACGATGGTCGGACCTGGCAGCGCGTTGGGCGGCATCGAGTTCGGCTCGGCCACGGACGGCCGGCGGGTCTATGTCGCCGTGTCGAACTTCTTCGCCGAGCCGTACCGGATCACGTCCTACCGTGGCGTGACGTCCACGGTCAGCGGTGGCTCGTGGGCGGCGCTGGACGCGGCGACCGGCCGGACCGTCTGGCAGGTCGCCGATCCACAGGGCGCGTCCGACATCGGCTATGTCAGCACCGGCGGCGGTGTCGTGTATGCCGGATCGACGGCCGGCACCGCAGCGAACATGTACGCATTGGACGCGCGGACCGGTGCCGTGCGCTGGAGTTTCGCCAGCGGTGGGCCGGTGGTGTCGGGTGCGGCGATCGTCGACGGGACGGTGTTCTGGGGATCCGGTTACACCGTGGCCACCGAGTGCCCGAACGGCGTCGGGGCACTGAGGTACTGCGAGAGCGGCAACGACAAGCTGCTCGCGTTCCGGTTGCCTACCGGCTGACCGCCGCCGCGGCGAGGTCGCTGATCGCGTCCCAGTTCCCGGCCGCGATCAGCGTCTCCGGCGTCAGCCACGTGCCGCCGACACAGCGGACGTTGGGCAGTGCCAGGTAGTCGCCGATGTTGTCCCGCGTCACGCCACCGGTGGGGCAGAACGACAGATCCGGCAGCGGACCGGCGGTCGCGCGCAGATAGGCGGGACCGCCGGCGGCCGCGGCGGGGAAGAACTTCAGCTCGGTCAGACCCATGGCACGCATCGCCATCGCCTCGGTCACCGTGCTGACACCGGGCAGGACGGGGACGCGCTGGTCGAGCATGGCCTCGACGAGGGCGGCCGGTGAACCGGGGGAGACGAGGAAATTCGCGCCGGCACGGACCGCGCGCCCGGCCTGGTCCGGTGTGGTGACGGTGCCCGCGCCGACCGTCATGTCCGGCACGTCCGCCGCGACCCGTTCCAGCGCCTCCAACGCGGCAGCCGTGCGGAGGGTGAGTTCCATCGTGCGCACGCCACCGGCCAGCAGCGCTCGCGCCAGCGGCACCGCGTCGGCCGCGGAACGCAGCACGACGACGGGCAGTACGGGGCCGGTGTCGAGCAGGTCAGCCGCGAGCACGGGCAACTCCAGGGGTCGGAAGTCCGGCGTGGGTGTGGATCTCGGAGATGTCCGCGATGCGGCCGGTGCCGCCCTGGCCGCCGACGGACAGCGATGCGGCGGCGGCGCCGAGCAGGACCGCGCCGGCGAGCGGGTCGCCGAGCGCCAGGCGTGCGGTGACGGTGCCGGCGAACACGTCACCGGCACCGGTCTGGTCGACGACGACGGGGGCCGGGATCGCCGGGATCCACGTGCCGTCGTGGACGAGGACGCCGTTGCCGCCGCACGTCACCGCGACCGCCCCCGCGCCGAGCGCGACGCAGCGTTCCGCGGCCGCCGTGGGGTCGGATTCGCCGAGCAGCGCTTCGGTTTCGGCGGGTGCCGACGGCGTGACGAGGGCCGCCAGTGGCGCGATCTCGGTGAGGGTCGCCGCTGCCTGAGCCGGCGTGGTGAGGCGGGGGCGGAAGTTCGGGTCATAGACGAATCGGCGGCTCGCGCGGGCCGCGGCGAGCACCGTGGCACGCGCGGATGCCGAGACGGCGCACGTGATACCGCTGGCCAGCACCGCGCCCGCCGCGGCGATCACGTCGACGGGCAGGTCGTCGGGAGCGAGCCGGGAGCCGACCGATCCGGACCGCGCGTAGTGGAACTGGCGCCGGCCCGACGGGTCGCTGTGCACGAGATACATGCCCTGTTGGCCGGGTGTCCTGCGGAGCAGCGCGTCGTCGACGCCCAGCGCGCGCACCCGGGCCGTCACGAGGTCACCGAGTTCGTCGTCGGTGACCCTCGCGATCAGTGCGACGGAAGCGCCGGCGGCCGCGGCCGCCGCCGCGGCGTTGAGCGCGTCGCCGGACACGTTGACCGTCGCCGTCACGCCCGGCTCGATCGCGACCAGCGTGGCGATCTCGACGAGCGGCTCACCGAGCACGATGACGTCGTATCCGTTCACGCCACCAGCATGCCGGTAGCCGATCGCGGCGGCACGGCAGGTCACGGTTTCGTTGCGTGCCCGGACTGTCGGTGCCCCAGGGTGAACTGGAGGCCACCCGCGGACGTCTGTCTGCCAGGAGGTGGTTGAGATGGGCACGGACGTCGTCACCATGCCGGCCGCCCTCGGGGCTCAGGTGCTGGCCGCGCTACGGATGGCCATGCTGGCCGGTCCGGTGTTCAGCGAGCAGGGCCGCTGGGGGTTCGTGACCGGCGAGGGGCACGGGTTGCCCGCCCCCGTGGTCGCGGAACTGGCCGCTCTCGGTGTGCGACCGGGCGAACCGGTCGCCGCGACTGACGTGCGGTGGGTGCACCGGCCGGGCGCGGATCGTCCGGTGCCCCCGTGGACAGCGGTGATCGCGACGATCCGTACCGTTGCCTGTCGCGTTCCTGTTGCCGCGTAACGTCGGTCGAGCAGCGCGGCACGATCGTCGCCATCGGTCCGCCTGCCGGGCGGACCGATGGCGAGGTAGCCGATTCGCCTGCCGAGCCTTCCCGGTCGGCGTCCAGCGCTGGCAGCTAGGTGGCCACGCGGTAGATCCTGGCCTGCGCGTTGGAGTACACGAGGGACAGCCCCCGCACGTGGTCGAGACCGCGCAGGCCGGTGGCCCTGGACAGTTGCGGTGTCAGGAAACCGCCGCCCAGGTACACATAGCGGACGTGCAGATCGCGCAATGCCTGCCGCACGGCCGAATCCGTGTCCATCCGGTTGAGGCCGTCCAACAACAGCATGCGCTGCGCGCCGACACCGGGTTCGTCCCGCGGCAGGATCAGCGGCTGCCCGAACACCGGGTGCACGCCGTCCAGCGCGTACATCCACGGCGAGCCGTCGAACGGATCGTTGAGCACGGTCGAGTCCGCCGGCACGAGCTTGGCCAGCGCGCTCATCTCGGCCACGTCGTCGTGGCTGACCACGGGGCCGTCCGGGAACAGTTGCGCCAGCCGGTCGGTGTTGCGGCCGACGTACAAGCCCCGCGTCAGACCGACCAGCGCCAGCAGGACGACGCCGAACGCGATCGTGCGTGCCGACCGCAACCGCAGCGCGCCGGCGAGCCCGTCGGCCAGGACTGTCAGGCCGACGGCGGCGAGCAGCACCAGTCCTGGCGTGGCGATGGCGGCCAGCCGCCACGAGTCGCCCCACCACGGTGCGGTCAGCGTCGCGACAATCGGCGAACCGTCGTACGCGGCGAACACGAACAGCACCGCGAACACGCCGGTGCCGGCCAGCCACCACCACATGGCGACGATCCGTCGTCCCGCGACCAGACCGATCACGGCGAGCACGGCCAGCCACCACTGTGGCAACGGCAGCGAGTCGCTGCCGGTGAGCAGCCTGCCCAGCGCGTCACTGGCGTGCAGGAACGGCGGCCAGCCGACGACCGTCTCGCCGGCCGCGGTCACGGTGCCGACCACCTGGAACACACCGAGCACGAGCGTCGTCCCGGCGAGCACGCCGAGCACGCGCAGATCGGCGACGGGCACGCGGCGAGCGGTGAACCAACGCTGCGCCAGGTACGGCACCGCGATCACGACCGCCGAGATCGTGACGCTGGGATGTACCGCCGTGACACCGACGATCGCGAGCGCGGCCACGGTGACCCGGCCGGTCGTCGGCGCTGCCAGCACGCGGACGAACAGGGCGAGCACGGCGGGCAGCAGTGCGACCGCCGAGGTGAATGGGAACAGCGGACCCCACACCAGCACGTCGTACGGGAACGTGGTGAACGCGCCCGCCAACACGCCGGCGCAGATCGCCAGCACGGGCCGGCCGGTGACCTCCTTGACCAGGCACGCCAACGACAGCCCGAATATCCCGATCTGACAGGCGTTGCCGGCGTTGAGCACGAGTTGCACCGGCCAGTGGCCCATGGAATAGACGGTGGCGTCCAGGACGTGGAAGGCGTTCGGGTAGTAGAAGTGTGAGATCAGCGGCCCTGAGAGCGCCTTCAGTGCACTCGGTGCGGAATTTCCGGTGTCGGCGATGAATCGAATGGCTTCGGCGTGGAATCCGGCGTCCCACCACTGCGGAAGGGCCGTGAAAGCCGTGCTCGCGCGGTACATCGCGATGATGCCGACCAGTGCGGTGATCGCGATCGACGCGCCGAGCAGAAGGTGTCGGGAACGGAGCCAGAACGGTGGTTGCGGTTCGATGCCGTTTCTGATCAACCGACGGACTGTGTACACCAGTCCGGCCAGCACCGCGGTGCCCGCCAGCATCGTCCATGGCGACCAGGACAGGTGCAGCAACGGGACGAGCGGTCCCGCGACACCTATCAATCCGTAGGTCACCGGCGCTGCCGCGTAGGCGACGACCCAGCCGCGCTGCCCGGCCGCGAGTGCGATCACCGCGCCGGGTACGACCAGCACGAGCAGATAGACCACCAATACGAGGGCAGCGGAGAAGAACATTCCAGCCATCAGGAAATCCCCCAATATCCTGCACGATCCCGCCCCTACGGGATACATCGACAGGACGCCCGCGCACGCTTCGCGTTGCCTCTTCCCGGTCCGCGGCACTGTTAACGGATTGTGACCTAATCGCTCAGTATCGCATCAGCGCCAGAGCAGCGAGTCCACTTGGGACCGTCGCGTGGCGCGACCGCCGATGCTCTTCAGGATGCCGATGTAGTCCAGCAGATCGCGCGCCGTCATGTCCGGGTACAGGTGCAGGCCCTGCGGCAGGTAGCCGCCCGGCTTCGGCCTGCTCGGCCGGCGCGGCACCGCGGAGGCCGCATGCCCGGTTCGATCATGTGTTCGGCGCCGAACCCGCCCCGGTGACGCGACCGGGCCGGGCAACCGTTCGGTTGCCCGGCCCTGATCCGATGACGCTGTTACAGACCCAGTGCCGCGAGGATCGCGTTCAGGTCGGCGACCAGGATTCCCAGGCCGCCCGTGCCGTCCAGCAATCCGGCCACGGCACAGAGCAGGTTACCCAGCAGGTTTCCCGCACCCGGAATCGCCGTGATGTTCAGATGGATCTGGTTCAGGTGCACCGCGAGACCCAGTAGGTTGAGGTCCAGCGGGCCCAACACCAGGTTCAGCACCGGGCAGGCGGCCACCTGCGGCAGCCGCATCGGCACCGCGACGGTCTGCGTCGTCGTGCCGACCTGCTGGCCGGCCGAGTTGACCATCGTCGCCACCAGGGTGCCCGTCGCCACCACGCCGTTGCCCTGCTGGGCGAAGCTGCTGGGCGTGAACGTACCGGTGACCGTGCCGGGCCGGCCGGTGGCGTCGGTGAAAGTACCATCCACAGTGGACGTCAAGGTGCCCTGCTGTGCCTGCGGGGTCTGCTGTGCCCGCGGTGCGACGACCTGCTGCTGTGCGGGCCCGGTGGCCGCGACGGCCGTCCCGGCTGCCGCACCGAGCAGTGCGACCGACAGCGTCGTCACGATGGCCAGGTTTCGAACTTTGCCGTGTGGCATCGTCGTTCCTTTTCCGTTGGGATTGTGACGAACGATTTTTTACCCGCTTCCGTGCCGGCCAATCAGGATTCGTACGCGGGGAGCGCGTTGATTGGTCGGAACGGGTGAACGCGCCATCACCGACAGAGCAACGAATGTTGTCTGCGTAACACTGTCCGTGACCCATGTTTGAGAGGTGCCGTGTCGGTACGGCGTGATCGTCGCCGAACCGACCCTCGGGACGGACACCCGTCCTTCGCCACGAACCGAACCGCACCCCGCGGTGGTTCGGCAGGTTGGTCGCGGCCTCGCGGCGTCAACAGGATCGACGCGGCCCTCAGGCCGCACCCCTCGCCGGCGTGCCGCGCATCAGGTCGGCGACCGACGATCCGTGCGCCGTGCCCGCGCTGTGCCGGCCGTCGACGGCGCCCGCGTCGGGCTTGGCGACCGGCAGCAGACCGGACAGTGTCATCGCCGAGTCCGGCGGCCTGCGCCGCTGCTGCTGGACCGCGACGGTCCGACGCCAGCCCGACGGCAGGTGGTAGTGGCCGATCCAGTGCTCCAGCGGGACACCCCAGCTATTCAGTTGGAACGAGATCTTGTGGTATTCGCCGATCAGCGTCACCAGTTCGATCAGTTCACGCTCGCCGTAGGTGCGGGACAGCACCGTCCATGTCGCGTCCGACACGACCGCGTCGGCGTTCAGTTCGTCGACGGCGGACAGGATCGCGCGCTCGTGCGGTGTCCAGTCGCCGGCGGCGACCGGCTGGGACAGCAGGTCGATCTCGGCTTCGGTCAGGCCCGCGGCCAGTGCCAGCGGGTGGTGGTGGTTCCACTGGTACGCCGCGGCGCACGCCCACGCGCCGCGCAGGATCACCATCTCGCGGTCCCGGGCGGGCAGCACACCGCTGACCACGTCACGCGCGATAGACACGCTGTGCTCGTACAGGCTGGGGTGGCGCGCCAGGGTGCTCTGGATGTTGGACATGTGCGGGTCGCGCAGCGCGTCGGCGATCGCGGCGTCCCGCTCGCCCGGGGCGAGCGGCGCGATGCGCGGGCGGCAGCGGATACCGGTGGCCATCTCGGCGACGGTGGTCAGCATGTCGCCGATGGTGCGGTCGCCCTCGGCGCCCAGTTCGCGGTACGCGGTGGTCAGCGTGATCACCAGGTGCTCCGGGCAGGCCCAGTCCGACCAGCGGTCCAGCGGCAGGTCGGTCGCCGCGTCCTCGACCGGCATCCCCTTGCGGTAGCGGGATTCCGCCTCGGTGCGCAGGTGTTCCAGGTAGTCCCGCATGCCGGTGACCAGCGAACCGCCGCCCGGCCTGCCGTACCCGGGCAGCACCGTGGCGGGCTGGAGGTCGGCCAGTCGCGCACACGCGGCGTGCCAGCCGATCAGCGAGCCGGACCACGAAGCGGGGTGCACGCCGTTGACGATCAGCGCACCGGCCAGCAGTGTCGCCTCACCGGCCAGCCACACGACGCAGTCGCCTGCGCTGTAGCCGCGGCCGACGTCCAGGACGACGACGTTGTCCGTGCCGACCACCGGCGACCACCAGCCGCTGATCATCACGTCGGCGGACCAGCGGGCGCCGGGCAGGCCGACCGCGAGGCGCGGTTCGGTCAAGTACGCGGCCAGTGGGCTGCCCGGTGGCACCGCGACGTCGCTGAGCAGCGCGCGACCGGCGATCTCGGTGGCGGCGGCCGGTGTGGCCACGACGCGGGCGCCCGGCGGCACGCTGATCCGGTAGGCCCCCGCGTCCGGCGCGACGACCGTGCCGACGGTGCCCCTCGCCGCCTGCACCACGGCGACGGTGGCCACGTCGTACTCCGATGTGCCGGCGAGCAGGCCGGGGATTCCCTCGCCGAGGCGAACAAAGCCGGCGTTGCGTCCGATTCCACCGAACCCCGCCCACACCGATTCGCTGATTCGTTGCAGTGTCATCGTCGTCCTCGCGCGTCGCGGTACAACTTGGTGGCGGCGAATCTGCCCCGATGACCAGTGAAACCCGGCGCGAACAGCGAAACAGCTAGTTCACCGTGGTGGGGGACCCGCAACCGTTCGCGGTCGGCGGAATTCGCCCTCGGCACAATGGATGCGAAAACGGCGGATGCCGCCGTGCTATTCGTCGGCGGTGTGTTTCGACGGTGGAAGGCGGCCGGGTAGCCTCGCGATCAAGGACCGCGACCTGGGCCGGGCGCTGTTCCCGCCGGACCGAGCACGGTCAGAGTGTCTTGACCAGTTCGGCAAGCATCCGGTCCAGCGCCCCGACGCCGATCGACAGGTGGCCCTCGCCCCGCTCCAGGTGTGCGGTGACGCCCGGCACGCGCGCGGCAAGCCACTGGCCGTGTGTGAAGGGCACCATCAGGTCCTCGCGGCCCTGCCACAGGAACGTCGGCACGGTGATGTCGGACAACGAGAAACCCCATGACCGCACGAAGGCCAGGTCGTCGTCGAGCCAGCCGTCGACACCGCCCAGCAGCCCCGCGGCCACGTGTGCGGCCATGTCCTCGCCGAACTCGTCGGTCAGCACGGCGCGGTCCACGTCCGGCAGCAGCGAGGAGAGGCCGTCCCGCATGGCCGACACGTCCCCGGACCGCAGCACCGTCGCTGCCTGCTCCATGTAGGGCCGCACCGCGTCCTCGCCCCGTACGGCCAGCCCGAACTCCTCGACGTTGTCCTCACCCATGCCGGCCAGGAAGTCCAGCCCGTCGGCGTCGTACGGACCGACCGACGCGATCGCCAGCGTTCCGGCCACCCGGTCGGGCAGTCCGGCCGCGGTGGCCAGCGCGTGCGGCCCGCCGCCGGACCAACCGGCCACCAGGCACCGCCGCGCGTCGAGATGGTCGAGCAGTGCGGCCACGTCGGCCACGACCGACGCCACGGTCCGCCCCGGCCGGCGCGTCGAGTCGCCGTAACCGGGCCGTGAGTAGGTGACCAGCCGCAGCCCGTGCTCCTGCGCGGCCCTGGCGATCGCGCGGATCTGAACCGCCGAACCCGGCGTGCCGTGGTGGAATACCAACGGAATGCCATCGGCGGGCCCGGTGACGGTGACGTCCAACCGCCGGCCGTCGGACAAATCGACTGTGCTCATGCCACCGACACTGCCCGACGCGCGTACATCGGGCAATGCCGATGATTTCAGTGTGTCGTAACGAGACCGGGCTACCGCGCGGCCATGGTCGGGGTGCCGCGCAGGGCGGTATGGTGGTCGGCCACCTGACCTGACCCCCAGCCCGGAGCACGTGTTGCGCTCGGCGGGACCGGCGGCGTCGGCCGAACCGGTGCCTGACGAGTCAGTGGCGCGGCGGAGGTGTCCGCGCTTCCCGCTGTCGCGTGACTGCCGCGTCGACCCACGCGTCCACGTTCGTCCACGTCGCGTCCAGCCATGCGGCCAGGCCATCCTCGGTGCGTGGCACGTCCGCGGCGGGCACCAACGTCGTGTGGACCACGAACGGCCGGTGCACCGGAAGTCGCCACCACGGCCGGTTGCGGCCGTCGGCGGCGAAACCCGCGTGCGCCAACAACAACGCGTCGGCCGCCGGTGCGGCGGACAGTGCGGCGAACGTGCCGCCGTGGTGCGGCGGGAGGGTGTGGGTGCGGCGCAGGGCACGCAGCGCCGCCGTGCGCGCGCCACGCTCGCGCAGCGCCTCGATCGCGCGGCGCCAGCGCGGCCAGCTGAAGTTGCCCCCCTCGGGGAACAGCAGCAGCGCGTCACCGCCGGACATCGCGGACGCCATCGTGCCGATCCGCTGCCGGGTGCGGCCGCCGCCCACGAAGCACAGCGGCAGATGGTCGCCTGCCAGGTCGACCACGGGTTCGACGCGCAGCAGCGCCTTGAGCACGATGTGCGGCCGCAGCCCGTAGTACACCGCGAGCAGCCACGCGATGAACAGTGAGTCGCCCGGACCGCAGTGGCGGGCAAGCACGACGACCGGATTGCCCGTGGCCCGCAGCCTTTCCGGTGTCACGGAATCGTCGGTGAGCACCAACGACACGTCCAGCACGGCGTGGAATGCCCTGTAGGCACGGGAAAGCACGTCGCGCAGCAACTGGTCCCAGTCGACGGTGCCGCGCAGGATGCGGGTCAGGGTGTGCAGTTCGATGCCGGCGTAGGTGACCACGAGCAGCACGCTGCGCAGCGGCCTGCTGGACCGCATCGCCAGCGCGACGGCGGTGGCCACGGCCAGCAGCAGGGGAGATGCCAGCAGCAGGCAGATGTGCACCGAAACGAGGAGTGGGATCGTGACGATCCGGCGCAACCTGTTCATGCCAGTGTCGCCAGGTAGTCCCGGGTCGCCTCGTAGGCCGACCGTGCCCGCTCCGCGACCCTGCTGGTGTCGCGGTAGCGCAGGTTCGACCACGTGCCCGCCCTGCGCGGCGGCAGGCCGGTCGGCAGGACGTGCACCGTGACACCGGCCGGAATGCGGTTCAGGTCGGTGTGGAAACGGTGCCGGCGGGCGATCTCGAACGCCACGAAACCCACCTCCCACGGGGTGCGCGGCGGCGAGAGCTGTTCCTCCAGCCGGCCGACGTGCAGCACCCACACCGTGTCCGCGCCCAGCCGCACCGCGCGTTCCAACGGGATGCTGTTCACCAGGCCGCCGTCCAGGAAGTGCTCGTCGCCGATCCGCGCGGGCGGGAACACGCCGGGCAGCGCACACGACGCGACCACGGCTTCGGTGAGATCGCCGGAGTCGAACCAGTGCTCCCGGGCACGCTCGACGCTCGCCGCGACGCACTCGAAGGGCACGGCCAGTTCGTCGAACGTGCCAGGCAGTCGGTCGCGCAGCATGGCACGCAGCAGCGACGCGTCGTGCAGCGCCGTGCCGCTGCGCATGAGGTGCACGACGCGGTGCACGGGCGAGCCGCCGAGCACCGAGCGCGCCACGAGTTCCTGCCACGTGGCCAGCAGTTCCCGCGCGCCTGCCGGCGTCGGGTCGGCGGCGATCGCGGCGCCGTTGATCGCGCCGATCGACGTGCCGCACACCATGTCCGGCACGATGCCGGCCTCCAGCAGCGCCCTGGCCATCCCGACCTCCGCCGAGCCCAGTACGCCACCGCCGCCGAGCACGAATCCCACCTGCGTCACGACGGCCGGGTACCCCGGTCGAACCCGCGCGACACCACCCGATCAAGTCGGGACCAGCGGTGATGGCGGGACCACCCGCCGAATGGGGGTTACGGCAGGTACGAGTTCGACGGGAAAGCGTCGGTTCCGGATATGCCGCCGTATTCGGCGGGATACTGCTTGCGGCAATTCTGTGGGAGGGCGCACCGCCGCGTCCGCAACCGAACGGAGTACGCCAGGTGTCTTACGGAAGAGGACGATCGCGAACACGTTCCGCGGCCGGCAGAATCGGCCTGGTCACGGCTGCCGTGGCGCTGGCCGCGGCGACCGCGACGACGGCCGCCGGCTCGACGAGAGGTGCCGTCACGCCGAGCACGCTCACGCCACAGCGCGGCAACTGCGCGCAGAACACGAGCTGGTGCACGGAAGTGGCGGACAGCGAAGAGGTCTTCGGCGACGGTGTGTACGTCGGCCACGACGAACCGGCGATCAACTACTACGGCTCGACGCCGGGTGCCGGCAACGACAACACGTACACGCTGCGGCTGCCCAAGGATCCGCCGGAACTGCCGAAGCAGGACGGTTCCGGTGGCACGTGGAACTTCCAGCTGCACCCGGCGTTCTGGCTCGGCATGGCGATGTGCGACGACCAGTCGGCGCCCGCGCCCGGCCTGAACGCGCCGTGCCGTCCCGATTCCGACGCGAACATCTACACCGACACCAACCCCGCGTCCCCGCGCTACATCGGGAAGCAACCCGGCGGCGCGTACATGGAAATGCAGTTCTACCCACCCGGCTGGGCGACGTTCCCGAACGCGGTGAGCTGCGACGCGACCCACTGGTGCGCGGCGCTGAACATCGACGGGCTTTCGGAGAACCAGAACAACGGCGTCATCAACAATTCCGCATGCAACCAGACCGTGGGCACCGAGTTCGTGGACTTCGCGTTCCTCACGAAGAACGGTCACGCGACGACGTCGGCCAACCCGGCCGACAACAACCGGTTCGACGTCGACGCGAACAAGGACCTGTTCATGCGGCCGGGTGACGTGCTCACCGTGCACCTGTTCGACACGCGCGCCGGATTCCGGGTCGACATCGACGACCTGACCAGCGGCCAGCACGGCTCGATGACCGCGTCCACGGCCAACGGCTTCGCGCAGGTGCTCTACCAGCCGACCGCGACGACGTGCAGCACGGTGCCGCACGCGTTCCACCCGATGTTCTCCACATCCAGCGAACAGACGAGGCTGGCCTGGACCGCGCACACCTACAACGCGGCCTTCTCCGACGAGACCGGGCACTTCGAGTACTGCGCGGCGTCCGACCCCGCCACCGGCGTGTGCGCGACGTCGGCGGGTCAGGAGCCGGTCGACACGGACGACAACGGGTGCTTCAACGCCTCCGACTCGTCGCTGGTCAAGATCGGCGGGTGCCTCGGCGAGTCGCCGACCGACGACGACTACGACGGCGTGCCCTACCAGGACACCTGGCCGGGCACCGGGACGCCCGCCGTGGACCGGGCGACGAAGCCGGAACCGATCCTGTTCACCAGTCCGCTGATCCACGGCGCCGTGCCGTTCAACCGGGTCGCGTTCGAGGCCGATCTGCCTCGGATCGAGGACAACGGCACGCTGGCCACGCCGTGCGACCGCACGACCGGTGCCAACTGCGTGAACCCGCCGCCCGGCGCGCGGTTCTACCCGTTCTACTCGACGCGCGACATCGCGGGGACGTGCGTGTGGCAGCTAGGAGGTGGCACGATGCCCGGCACCGTGAACACGTTCGGCGGCTCGTCCACCACCGAGTTCGGCGCCCTGCTGCCGGTGCCGTACCCGACGACGGGGAACACGGTCGTCACGAGGATCAACGACTTCCGTCGCGTGCTGCCCAACCCGTGCGGCACGACAGATCACGACAACGGCGCGCTGGCGTCGATGCGGTAGGCGCCACTGGTCGTCGCGGCCGGCCTCCTCCGTTCCGGATGGCGGGGCCGGCCGCGCTGGTCCGCACGCACCCGGTGGTTCGGCCGTTCGCGATGAGGCCGCCGAGGCACGACCGAACCGGCGGACACCACGCCGTTGTTCGATCCGAGCATCCACACGTGTTACGACCCTGGAAGTTTCTCCGGCCGACCGCGTGCGGCGAGGGTGGCCGGAAGGTTCGCATCCCGGCCACCACCGTTCCCGAGATCGTCAGGAAATCGAATGACCGGCCGTTTCCGGCGTTCGCTCCCTTGCTCGTTCGTCCTGCGCACGGTTCGGAGGCCGTGCGTTTCGTGGGTTTCGAAGTGCTGCGCGGAACATCGCTTGCGTCGATCTTCTACAGGCACTTGTATGTGAATGATGCCGACCTTACGCGTGCTGGGACAGACCGAGGTGATCGACGGTGGTCACCCCGTCGACATCGGCGGTCCCAGGGCGCGGCGGTTGCTCGCCGCGCTGCTGGCCGTCGAGGGCGGCACCGTGTCCGACGGCGAACTGGCCGAAGCGGTGTGGGCCGACCGTCAGCCGGCGAACCCCCTTGCCTCGCTTCAGGTCTACGTGTCGCGGCTGCGTTTTCGGCTGCGTGCCGTCGGTGTTCAGGTGACCCGGTGTGCCGGCGTCGGGTATCGGATCTCGGTACCGGCCGGCAGCACGGACGCGGATCGGTTCAGCGCCGGCGTCGCCGAGGGCCGGGCGCTGCTGACGGCGGGCCGTGCCCGTGCGGCGCTGCGCGCGCTGGATACGGCTCTCGACCAGTGGCGTGGTGAGCCCTACGCCGACCTGCCGGCGTTCGCGCCCGCCCTCGCGGCGCGCGCGCGGTTGACCCAGACGCGCCGGATCGCCGTCGAGGAACGCCTTGCCGCGCGGCTGGCCGGTGGTGACCCGGCGGGCGCGATCGCTGAACTCGCCGCGGCCGTGCGGGCCGAACCGTACCGGCAACGGCGCTGGGAACTGTTGATTCAGGCGTATCACGGTAGCGGCGGGCACACCGAAGCGCTCGCCGCGCTGCACCGGGTCCGCGCGCTGCTCGCCGACGATCTCGGCGTCGACCCGGGACCGGAACTGCTGCGGCTGGAGCAGCGCGTGCTCTCGCGGCAGCGGGATTCGGTGCGGCCGGCCGGTTTTCTCGGGCGGCGGAAGGAACTGGCCGCGCTGGCCGATCTGGTTGCCGCGCGGCGGCTGGTCACGCTGACCGGTCCGGCAGGCGCGGGGAAGACCCGGCTGGCCGTCGAATACGCGGCCACCCGAGGCGATCCGGACGGGCCGTGGCTGGTCCGGCTGGCCGACGTCACCGATCCGCAGGTGTTGCCGGCGACCGTCGCGGCGGCGCTGGGCCTGAGCCAGGTGGACGGCGATCCGTTGGCCGGCCTCGTGGTCGCGCTGGAGGCTCGGGCCGGGTTGTTGGTGCTGGACAACTGCGAACACCTCGCCGCGGCCGTCGGCGAGTTCGTACTCACGTTGCTCGCCGAGGTGACGAGTCTGACCGTACTGGTCACCGGGCGCGCACCGCTGAACGTGCCGGGGGAGCAGGTGCTGCCGGTCGGGCCGCTGCCGGCCGGAACCGCCCTCGACCTGCTGATGGACCGGATCAGCGTGATCCACCCCGGTCTGCGGCCGGACGCCGACGACCTGGACGACGCCCGCCGCGTGGCGGCCGCGCTGGAAGGCATCCCACTGGCGCTGGAACTCGCGGCGGCGCAGACACATGCGGTGCCACTGCGCGGGCTCGCCGAACACGTGCGGTTCGGTTCCGTGCCACGGAGGTCACTGACGATCCGGACCACACTGGACGCGGCCATCGCGTGGAACATCGACACGTTGTCCACCCCGGACCGTGAACTGCTGTCGCGGTTGTGGCCGTTCGCCGGTGGCTTTCCGCTGGACGCCGTGCCGGCCGATGCCGCGGAAGCGTTGTCCACGTTGGTGACCCGATCGATCGTCGTGGCCGATCCCGGTCGATACCGCTTGCCGGAACCGATCCGCTGCTACTGCCGTGACCATGATCCGCTGCCCGGGACATCGGCCGCCGCGCACGCGCGTTGGGTGCGCGAACTGGTCGACCGGGGTGCCCAGGACCTGTTGGGCGACCGCGCGCCGCACGCGATGCGGGTGCTCAACCGGGAACTGCCCAACATCAGGGCCGGCATCGCGCACGATCTGCGCGTCCAACCGGCGTCGGCGCTGCGCAGCGTCGGCCTGCTGTGCTGGTTCTGGTACCGGGACGGGCGGCTGGCCGAGGGCCACCGGCTGCTGAGCGCGGCGCTCAACGCGGCACCGGACGCGCCCACCGTCGACGTCGCGCGGGCCTGGTCGGCACACGGCGTGCTGTACTGCTTGACGGGCGACGCGCCCCGCACGGCGGACGCGCTGCGCCGCGCCGCGACGACGCTGGGCATCCCCGACGACCTCGAAGGTCGGATCCTGCGTGGTCAGTTGTTGTGCTCGGCCGCGCTGTACCACCTGGGGGACAACAACACCGAGGCCGCCTGCCGGTCGGCGGCCGTTGCCGTGCGGATCGGCACCGAACTCGGCGCCGAGTGGATCGCGGCCACCGGCCAGACGATGCTCGGTGCGGCGCTGCTGGCGATGAACCGCACCACGGAGGGCAGGGACATGCTGCGCGCCGCGATCCGCAGGGCGCTGGACAACGGCCAGCACTGGACGGCCGCGTACAGCGAACTCGTGCTGAGCAGGCACATGGTCGCGGCGGGCGATCCCGTGGACAGCACGTTGCGCACCCTGCACAGCGCGGCCGTCACGATGCGCCGCGAGGACGACATCGCCAACCTGCTGGCCGCCGTGGACGCCGGCGCCATGGCACTGGCCAACGCCGGTCACACCGAACGCGCCGCCCGGTTGCGGGTAGCGGCGCGCCGGCACGCCGCACGGCACGGTGTCGCGCGGGCGGACGGCGACGGCTACGCGATGCGGGTGGGCGTCAGCGGTGGTTCCGGACAGTTGGCCGATGTTCCGGCGGGAGAGCCGCTGGACTGGGACTCGACGATCGCCCTGCTGGGCGCGCGGTGAGCCGTGCCGGACCGGCAGGCGGCGCGGCCACCAGCAGTGACACGGCCTCCCCCCGTCTCGCGGTGGCGTACCAGTGCGCGTTGTGATCCCAGAAATCCGGCGGTGATCGAAAAACCCTTCAGCGGCACGGAAAGCGTATCGCCAACAGTTCCCCGTGTCCCTACGGTCGACGAGAGGTCCGTCGACACGGGCAGGACGGGAGGCTCCGATGACCAACACGGTCGGCCATGTCGAGGAGTACGTGGAACTCCCCGGTGGTCGCGTGCACCTGTTGCGCGGGGGTGAGGGCGCACCGCTGCTGTTCCTGCACGCGGCGGGCGGCGCCGGGCACTGGCTGGAGTTCCACGAACTGCTCGCCCGCCGCTTCGAGGTGTTCGCGCCCGACCATCCGGGATTCGGCGGGTCGGACGAGCTGTCCGACGTGGAAGCCATGGACGATCTCGTCTACCACTACATCGACGTGATCGACCGGCTCGGTCTGGATCGGCCGTGTGTGGTGGGGGCGTCGCTGGGCGGTTGGCTGGCGGCGGAACTCGCCGTCGCCGCGCCGCACCTGATCGGGCCATTGGTGCTGTTGTCGCCCGCCGGTCTGCGCGTGCCGGGGCATCTGGTGACCGACATCTTCTTCCTCAAGCCGCCGCAACTGGTCGAGGCGCTGTTCCACGACGTCGGCAGGTCCACCTTCCCCACCGACCCCGGGATCGACGACGTGCTCGCGGCGTACCGCGACCAGACGGCGGCGGCACGGTTCGCGTGGGTGCCGTTCTTCAACAATCCGAAACTCGAACGGCGATTGCACCGCATCACGGCACGCACGCTCGTGGTGTGGCCCTCGGATGACCGCATCGTGCCGATCGAGCACGGCCACCGTTACGCGCAGGGCATTCCCGGCGCCCAGTTCACGGTCGTCGACGACTGCGGCCACGCCATGTACATGGAACGGCCCGCGGCTTTCGCCGACGTGACGGCGGACTTCCTGGCCGGTGTGCCGTCGAACGGAGCGAGCCGATGAAATTCGCCTTCTTCCACCTGATGCCCTACCCGTTCCTGCCCGACGGTTTCGACGACGACTACTCGTCGCCGTCGCTCACGTTCCCGAACCGGTTCTTCGACCGGGAGACCGGCAACCGGCTCTACCACCGCTACCTGGACGAACTCGAACACGCGGAACGACTCGGGTTCGACGGGATCGCCGTCAACGAGCACCACCAGTCCGCGTACGGCCTGATGCCGTCGCCCAACATCATGGCCGCCGCACTGGCCAGGCGCACCGAGCGCGCGAAGATCATGGTGCTGGGCAACGCGATCGGCATCCGGGGCAACCCGCTGCGGGTGGCCGAGGAGATCGCGATGATCGACCACCTCAGCAACGGCCGCGTCGTGTCCGGGTTCGTGCGCGGCATCGGTTGGGAGTACTTCGCGCACAGCGTGAACCCGACGCGCTCGCGGGACCGGTTCACCGAGGCACACGACCTGATCGTGAAGGCGTGGACGTCGGACGAGATGTTCCAGTGGGTCAGCCCGAACTACGAGTACCGCTATGTGAACGTGTGGCCGCGCCCACTGCAGGTGCCGCACCCGCCGATCTACATTCCCGGCTCCGGCAGCACGGAGACCATGCGCTTCGTCGCCGAGCACGACTACACCTACATGTCCGTCTACGCGCCCTCCCGCGTCGTGCGCCGCTGGTTCGACGGGTACCGCGGCGCGTGCGAGGAACTGGGTCGCGAGCCGGCTCCGGACCGGATCGCGCTGTCCATGCCCATCTACGTCGCGGACACCGACGCGCAGGCGCACCGGGAGGCGCGGCAGCACATCATGTGGCTGTTCCGCAAAGGGCTCAAGCAGGGTGCGGAGCTCGTGTTCCCGCCCGGCTACATGTCGCCCGGCTCCATGCGGGGGCTGCTGATGGCCGGTATGAAGCCGTTCGCCGAACTGACCTACGAGGAGCTGATCTCCGAGGGCTACGTGGTGGTCGGCAGCCCGGACTCGGTCACGGCGCGGCTGCGCGAGCTGTACGACGAACTGGGCTTCGGGCAGCTTATCGGGCTGTTCTCACCCGGTGACATCACGCACGAGCGCACCATCCGCAGCGCGACCCTGTTCGCGTCGGAGGTCATGCCGGCGATCCGGTCGCTGGACGTGGACAGGGCGGTGCCGACGAGCTGAGCTGCGCGGAACCGGTTCGGCACGGTGGCAGAATCCGCAAGGGTGACGACCCGTACCTGCTGCCGGTGCCCGGCGATCCCGTGCCGGTCGCCGGCACTGTCGTGCGGGGCGCGCTGGACGACGAGCGCCGCACCAGCCTGATGCGTACCCACTCGGGCCTGCACGTGCTGGTCGGCACCGTGTTCCGGGACTACGGGGCGCTGGTCACCGGCGGCAACATGGAGCCGGGGGAGGCGCGGATGGACTTCAACCTGCCCGAGGTGCCACCGAACTTCAAGCAGGCCGTCGAGGACGCGGTGAACAAGGAGATCGCCCAGGACCGCAGGATCGACGTGCGGTTCATGCCGCGGGCCGACGCGTTGGCCGGCCCGGAGCTGGTCAAGACGATGAGCGTGCGGCCGCCGGACGAGCCGGAACTGCGCATCGTGGACATCGTCGGTCTCGACGTGCAGGCCGACGGCGGCACACACGTCGCGTCGACGGCGCAGATCGGCCGCATCCAGGTGACGAAGGTGGAGAACAAGGGACGGCAGAACCGGCGGATCCGGGTCAGGATCGTGAACTGAGCGCCCCGACCAGCACGGCCCGCGGCGCCTGTGCGGGAGCCTCCAGCCGGCCCACCAGCAGCGAGGACCGGGACAGCAGCACGGCACCGCAGACCAGCAGTGCCGCCCCGGCGGCGGCCACGAGTAACCATGAGCCGGTGCGCACCTGCTCGTGGAACACGACGATGCCCCACACGGCGGCCAGCAACGGGTTGGCCAGCGTGATACCCGGCTGCGCCGCGACCAGCCTGCCGGCGCGCAACGCGTGCTGCAGCAACAGGAACGCGACGCCGCACGCGACCACGGCCGCCCACGCCTGCCACGCACCCGGTATGGCTGCCGGCCCGCGTGCGGCCACCGCCGTGACCGGTTTGACCAGCACGGCGACCAGTCCGGCGGTCGTCCCGGCGGCGATGCCGGCCAGGACGGTCCTGGTCACGGGGCTCGTCCAACGGCCCGCGACGATCGCCGCGGCGATCGCGGCGGCCGTGAGCACGAGGCCGACCAGCCAGGTGGTGGCCGTCGGTGAGTTCGGATCGCCGCCGTGCGGCGACAGAGCGGCCAGCAGGACGATCACGCCGGTGGTCATCGCGCCGATCGCCGACCACTCCCGCACGGCGAGCCGGCCGCCCAGCACGACACGGGACAGCACGAGGCAGAACGGCAGTTCCATCACGACGAGCACCTGGACCGTCGAGATCGGACCGGTCGCCAGCGCCAGCACCTGAACGGCGAACTCGACGACCATCGCCGCGACACCTGCCGTCCACACCGGACGCCTGCGCAACAGGAACCACAGCAGTGCCAACGAGCAGACCGACGAGTCAGGCTCGTCCTGGGCTGCCTTGCGCAGCAGCACCAGGGCGAGCGCGCCGATCGCGGCGGACAGCAGCACCAGCGCGACCGACGACATCGAACTCCTTCCGCCCGCGTACGCCACTGCCGGGCGGGACGGATCGACGCTATCGAAATCGCGCCCGCTACGGCCGGTGCCGGGTATTACGGAAGTGTGAGCTGTCCGGCAGCGCCCCGCCGATGATCGCCGCCGCGTTGGCCATGCCGGCGGCGTTCGGGTGGTACGGATAGGCGGGCGACGCGGGCTGGGCGCCCTCCAGCCACCGCGTCGCCTCCGGTTCGCACAGACCGTGCTGTGCGCTGGGCTTCCTGATGTCCACGTAGGTCGCGTCGTGCGTCGCCGACTCGTGGGCCAGCATCGCCATCAGCTTGTCCTGCGTGCCCTGGATGTAGTCGGCGTCGGCGGGCGTGAACGGGTCGGTCGGGTAGCAACTCCCCGGCCGCCAGTACGTCAGGTAGCCCGTCACGATCACGGTGGCGTGCGGCGAAAGCTGGTGGATCTCGGCCAGCGCGCCCGCCATCTTCGGTGCCGTAAGGGCGATGCGCTGCTGGAACTGGTCGACACCGTTGACCGTGAACCGCTGTTGGCAGCTCGGCCCGACCGGTGTCGGTCCGGTCTGCGCACACTCCACGAACGCCTGGCTGAGCTGGATGTCGTTGGCGCCGATCGCCAGTGTGACCAGGTCGGTGTCCTGGCTCAGGGCGTCGAACTGCGGTCCGACGGTGGGGAACTGGCTGCCGGTCAGGTCGTCGATCGTCGCGCCGGAACAGGTCACGTCGGTGAGGGCGGTGCCCACGCTCGCGGCCAGGTCGTGCGGCCAGTTGTGGTCCGACCGCAGGCAGGTGGCGTCGATCTGGTCGGGGATCAGTGGTCCGGCGGCCGATGAGTCGCCCAGTGCCACGTAGTCGCGCGGCCGGCTCGCCGCGGCGGGTACGGCCAGTGCCGTGCCGAGCGTCATCGTGGCCAGCATCGTTGCCAGTACACGGGTTCGCATCACGTCGTCCTCTCGGTGCGTGTCACGCGGGCGTCGTCACGACCTTTTCGTGGCCAATTCGTGCACCAGGTCTTTCGCGTTGCTCACCGGGTTCCTCCGGATGCGCAAAGGTGCTCTCACCTGCGATACTACCGAGTATCACGGTACGGCGAACACGTTCGGTGTGTCAACCGTCACAGTTGACGCATGCGACGATGGGCTGCCCGAACACGACGAGGAGCAGCCGATGAGCGCGAGCCCGCAGGAGGTGCCCGAGGCGCGGGCCAGGATTCTGGACGCGGCGGCGGATGCGTTCATGCTGGGTGGCTTCGCCAACACCACGATCGACGACATCGCGCACGGCGTCGGAGCCACGAAAGGTCTGGTGTACTACCACTTCCGGTCGAAGTTCGACATCTTCCTCGCCGTCTACGAGGAGGGCATGCGGCGCGTGCGGGAACGCGTCGAACCACACGCGGAGGGCTACGACACCGGCCGTGAACGGCTGGTCGCGATGTCGGTCGCGCACCTGGTGAACCTGATGGAGGACCTCGCCTACCACCACGTCGTGCACCTGGCGGTGCGCGGTGAGATGGCCACCGCGCTCAAGCCCCGCCAGCAGGACGTGCTGGTGGCGCTGAACCGGCTACGGCGCGACTACGAGAGGATGTTCCGGCGGGTCGTCACGGACGGCATCGAGGACGGCTCCCTGCGCCGGGTCGACGCCCCACTGGCCACCAGGACCCTGTTGAGCAACCTCAACGCCGTCGACGTGTGGTACCGCAGGCCGGACGACCAGTCACCCACCGAGGTCCACGACCTGGCCTGCCGGGTGGTGGACCTGCTGGTCGTCGGCATGGCCGGCTGATCCGCACGGCCCAGCGACTCGCGCAGGTCGGCCAGCAGCCGACGGCCCGTGACGCCGATGGCCGCCAGCGCGTCGGCCGCTCGGTCGGGTGCGTCGGTGATCAGGAACTGCGTGGCGTCGGACTGCACGACCATCGCCGTCACGTGCTGGGCGACGAGTTCGTGCAGTTCCCTGGCTACCCGGGCGCGTTCCTCCGCGACCACGTCCCGGGCACCGAGTGCCGGCCGCGCCCACCAACCCGGTGCTGAAGTCATGCCGACCACGGTAGGCGGGCCGACCCTCTCGGGGCGTCCCCGTACGGTGGTCAATTCCCGGTAGCTCGCACGGGGGACAGGCCGGCCGGCGGTCGCCGGTGTGTGCGGGCGGGATCGTCGGCGCGGGATCGTCAGTGCGGGATCGTCGTCGTGCCGGCCGTACTCGCCGCGCAGGCCCAGGCGATCTGCCGTGATCGTCAGGAGGGGCTGGGTGACGACGCGTCGCTGACCAGCAGTCGCGGCCGGCCGGTGCCGTCGGAGGCCGACGAGTGGATCGACGGCGGGTTGTTCGCGTTGCCGGTGCCCAGCGCGTAGGCCAGGGTGTGGTCGTCCAGCCAGGCGGCCTGGTCGTCGATGCCGAGCGTGCCAGGGATCAGGGTTTCGGAGTTGGTGTCGAGGTCGAGGACGAAAAGCTGCCACACACCCTGGCCGTTGCGCTTCTTGTACGCCACGTGCTTCTGGTCGGGCGCCAGTGACGGGCACTCCGCGTTGGTGTGCACCGTGTGCACGGTGTGCGTGACCATGTCGCCGTACACCAGCCACGTGTCGTTGCCCGAGCCGAGTGTGGCGTAGAAGTGCCTGTCGTCCGACGCGACCGTCATGCCCCAGAAGTTGAAGTTCGCGCGGGATTCCTGCCTCCCGTCGATGAAGACGGTGAACGTCTCCATGTCCGCCACCGACTGGCCGGTCCTGCGGTCGTAGTAACCGGTCCGGGTGGAGAAACCGCCGGGGATGCCGTACGAGTCGCCGTTGGTGAAGTCGGTCCACGACACGATCCGGCCGGACGCCGACACGCGCGCCCGGCTGGGAATGCCGAGCAGGTAGAACGTCTTGAGCAGGGTGCCGTCGGTGTCGAACACGGCCGCCTCGTAGTCCGGTCCCGGCTCGGACAGGCGCAGGCACACCATCGTGCCACCGGCCTGGTAGAAGCGCAGGCAGTGCAGGTTCGTGGCGCTGCGCGTGCCGTTGGGTGCCAGCACCCGGACGGTCTGCTCGCCGTCGTTCTCGTCGATGTAGCGCAGACCCGGCGCGGATGCCGTGCTGACCGTGCCCGTGGTGGTGTGCGACCGGCGTGCCACACCGCCGACGTACACGACGCCGAACGTGACGACCAGCACCAGCGCAGCGACACCGAGCACGATCCGGTTGCGCGCGGCGCCCAGCAGCATCGCCTTCACACCGCCTCGCGTTCCGGCACCGCGGTCGGTCGTAGCACGACACCGACGGTCACCAGTGCGGCCGCCAGCGCGGCGGCCGCGATCAGCACGGCGGAGCCGGTCGTCACCCAGGTCAGGATCAGTCCGAAGAGGATGGCGGAGGTGAACCGGGCCAGCGCCTGCCCTGTCTGCACGGTGGCCAGTCCGCTGCCGCGCAACGACGCGGGCACGAGCGTGGCGGCGTGCGCGGACAGCACTCCGTCGGTCGCCGCGTAGAACGTGCCGTGCAGCAGCAGCGTCAACACCACGAGCAGCACGCCGTGCACCGGCCCGAGCAGCATCAGGTACGCGCCGAGCAGTGCGACGTGGCCCGCGAAGAACACCGGCCAACTGCCGATCCGGTCGCCGAGCCTGCCCATCGGCGCGGCGGCCAGCATGAACACCAGCGCGGTGCCCAGCGGCATCAGCGGCAGGAAGTTCGGCGGCACGTCGGCGACCTTCTGCAGCACGATGAACACGAAGGCGTCGGAGATCGTGGCCAGGCCGAGTACGACGGCGGCCAGCGTGGTGCGCCGCAGCGGCCGCCTGCCGAGCAGCCGGGTCACCTCACGCGCGGACACCTTCGGCCGTTCCCCTGCCTCAGGGGTTTCCTCGTTCTTGGGCTGGCGCACGAAGAACCCGAGCAGCACCAGGCCGATCAGGGCGAACAGGAAGCTCACCATGAAAATGGGGTTTCCCTTGTCGCCCAACCAGGACAACAGCCCGAACGTGACGAGCGGGCCGAACAGCGCACCGACGGTGTCCAGTGCGCGGTGCACGCCGAACGCGGTGGCCTGCCGGTTCGCGGGCGTCGACAGCGAGATCAGCGCGTCCCGGGGCGCGGTGCGCAGGCCCTTGCCGGCCCGGTCGACGGCCAGCAGTCCGCCCAGCCCGACCGTGGACGGCCCGATCGCCGGGAACACCAGTTTCGTCACGGCGGACAATCCGTAACCGGCGAAGGCGACCAGTTTGTGGTGCCGAACGCGATCGGCGAGAAAACCACCCACCATGCTGAGAATCGCGGTCGCACCGGTGTAGACGCCGTCCAGCACGCCGAGCCCGACGTAGCCCATCTGCAGGGTGAAGATCGTGTACACCGGCAGGAACGCGGTGATCATCTCTGCCGACACGTCGGTGAACAGGCTGACCATGCCGAGCGTGACCACGGTCCCCGACACCGCGCGCAACGCGGCCCCGGACAGCGGCCGCGCCTGGCGCTGTGTCGACGTGATGTACATGCCACCCCTCCCGAGCCGACCCTTGTCGGACCGGCGTCCTGATGACGGGCAAGGTACTCGACACGCCGGAATGTGGGAGCGCCGGACCGGGCAAACCGGTCGCCGGACAGCCGTCGATCGCGGTCGCGTACAGTGACCAGTAGCAGGTCAATGGTGACCCTCCGTTACGCGACGAACGACATCACAACTGGTCGAACCCCCCACCGTGCCCTGGGACGCTGGTGATGGACACGGCAACGCCCGGTGGGGTGCGAGCGATGAGTAGGGCAACAGGGGAGGAAGACCATGACCGCACATCCGGCCGTTCCGGTCAGCGCGGAGGATTACGCGCAACTGGTGGACTGCCGCTGTCGGGCGTTCACCGAACTGACCGATGTCCATCCGGCAGGCGTGTGCGCCCGATTACACGACGAACGCGGCGCGGAACAAGCCGACAGTCAACGGTGACGCCGTGCTCGTCCATCCACTGTGGATGGACGAGCACGGCGGTTTCCGTGACGTCACGATGTGGCCGGTGCACCATCGAAGGTGTGCGTGTGGTCGCCGCGGTGGCCGCCCACACGCGCTGCGGGCGCAGCGGCCCGAACGCGTGCGCCAGCAGCAGTCGGCCTGCTTCCGCGCCGTGCCCACGCAGCGGCGAGCCGGCGCGGCCGCGGGTTCGGTCCGTTCAGGTCCGGCGTCACCGGCCATGTTTCGCCGCAACCAGGTCGCCCGCGACGGCGTGGGTGTCCAGGTCGACGTAGAAGCGGCCGGACGGCACTTCGTGGCCCAGCAGGATGCGGCGGGCCGTGTCCGTGACCAGCGCCGCGCCGAGCATCACGCCGGACGCCAGCCGCGGCCAGCCGTTCAGGGTGCGGCCGATGCGTGGGATCGCGTCGGCCATCGCGGGACTGAGCCTGCCCTCGTCGACCATGCGCAGCAGCAGTTCGACCGACTCGGCGCGGTTGAGTCGGGTCACGTCGGCCGAGCGGGTGGTGCCCAGTCTGCCGTGCAGCAGCGGTCGGTTCGGGTCGATGTCGAACCGTTCCACGTCGAGCAGGCCGCGGTCGTTCGTGTCCATCAGCACCGGAATCCCCTGCTGCCGCGCGTGTTCCCGCGCCGCGAGCTTCACCCACGGCGTGTCGCACTCCTCGATCAGCAGGTCGACTCGGCCTCTGCTGTCGTCGAAGAAGTCCGCGATCGTCTGCTCCGTCACGCCACCGCGGTGAATCTCGATGTCCAGGTACGGATCGATCTCGTACATCTGCCGCGCGCACAGCACGGTCTTCTCCAGGCCCAGATCGGGAATCCCGGCGCGCAGCCGGTTCAGATCGGACAGTCCGAGCTGGTCGTGGTCGGCCAGCCGGAACGCGCCGCCGACACCCTCCAGCGCGCACGTCAACGCGGCGCTGCCGCCCACCGACAGGCCGATCACCGCGACGCACCTGTCCAGCAGCCGGGCCTGTTCCGCGCGGGTGACCTTGTCCCGGTTGCGGTCGGTGCGCACGCGCCGGAACTCCTCGCGTGGCAGCACGTGGACCAGCCGGCCCGACCACGGGTACCAGACCCAGTTGCCATACTCCCACGGGTCCTGGCCGGCCAGGATCTCGCTGGCCGCGGCTGTCCGGTCGGCGGGTGCCCGGCACAGGGTCGGATCGGCGCACCCGGCCAGTTCGGCGAGTTGGTCGTCGATTCTGTCGTGCACGGCCGTGACACGGCCGGAGGCGAGCAGCGTGGTGAGCGCCTCGACGTCGCGGGTCGAGATCGGATCGAGAACGAACGGTTGCCAGGACTCGACATCGGTGCCGTCGGCGAGGCGGGTGTGAGATGACCCTTGACCGAAGATGTCTCGCATGGCGGCGCACGCTATTGGCTGCACGCTCCGTGCGGCTGTGGCAATGCGGTACCCGATCGGGTCGATCCGAAGTATGCCCGACCTGGTGAGGTGTGGCTCACGGCAGCGGTAATGGCGCCGCTTCAGTAACCGCGTCGGTAGGCGTTGTCACGAGTGCGCTGGCGGCCGAAGAGGAACCACACCAGGGCGCCCACGAACGGCGCGGCGAACACGAGGACGATCCACAGCAGCTTCGGCAATGCCGGCTCCCGCGAAGCCAGCACGCTCACCAGCGCGCCGAAGAACAGCACGACGTGGCCGATCAGCAGGGCGATCAGCACGCCGCCGAACGCGAGGTGGCCCAGCGTGACTAGGTGCGGTGACATTTGCGGTGACACTTGCGGAGCAAGGTGGACGATGTCCTGTCGCTCGATCATGGCAACGACCATAGGAACGGGTTTCGTGCGCCGGCATCGCTCTGTGGTGGCGGCGTTGGTACGACCAGGGGATGATCCGCGACCCTACGAGCGGTGGACAACCCGGAGCGTGTCGGACCGCAATGGACGGATAACTCTGCTGGGTGATTGAAATCCGGTATTTCGCCAATGAAGTCGAGTTTTATTCACGAAGTGTTTGTCGCTCGGCCAGAAACGTCGTGTTCGGACACGGTCGTCGGTGTTATCGTGAGTCGGGGTGGCGGTCGATCCGATGATCAGGGCGGTCGCGGCGCTGGATGATGAACTGCGCCGGGGCATGTACACCTTCATCCGCGCCGCGCGCCGCTCCGTCACCCGTGATGAGGCCGCCACCGCCGTCGGCATCTCGCGCGAACTCGCCGCGTTCCACGTGGACAAGCTCGTCGGCGCGGGCGTTCCACAGGCCGACTACCGGCCGGCGAGCGGCATCGACGGACTGGTCGCCGACCTTGACGCGACGTCGGTGCGGGCCGAGTTGGATCCGCGGGCCGGCGAGTGCTGCGTCGACATCCGCGCCTGAGCCCGTCTCACCGCGAGCAGCGCAGCCATCCGCGGGCGGGCCGCCTGCTGCGCAGGCCGGTCACCACCCGGTCGGTGAACCCGCCGGACGGTTCGCCGTCGGGCGCCAGGCCGGCCAGCGCGTCGGCCACCACCGCAAGTTCATCCAGCATCGAACGACACGCCGCGCACCGGTCCAGGTGCGCCAGGGCCGCACCGCGGGTGCGGCCGAACACCAGGCCGAGCGCCAGTTCGGGAGCCTCCTCCAGAAACTGCCCGCACGCCATCCCCGCCATGACCATCCCACTTCGTGTGTACGCGGGACGCGGTCGCCGGAACCGTGTCCTACCAACGGGTACGGAGCCGATGGCGACATGGATTGCCGCTGTGAGCCACCGCTCAACTTGTCACACGGCGTCGCGGAAGTCCTCCGGTGCGTGTTCCCGTCCGGCCAGCCAGATCCGGGTGATGTTGCGCGTGGCACCGATGTCCGCCATCGGGTCGCCCTCGACGAGCACCATGTCGGCCCGCCAGCCAGGTTCGATCCGGCCGCGGTCGGGTAGCCGGAAATGCCGTGCCGGCAGGCAGGTCGCCGCGGCCAGCGCGAACGCGGGCGGCAGTCCCGCCGACACCAGCAGTTCCAGTTCGTGGTGCAGACTCTCACCGTGCGGCATCGGACTGGGGCCACCCGGCGCCGCGTTGGCGTCCGTACCGGCCAACACCGGCACCCCCGCCTGCCACATCGCCGTGACGCTGTCGCGGGCGGCGCCGTAGTCCAGATGCGGTGCCTTCGCCGTGACCGCCTCCATCATGGTCAACGTCGGCACCGTCACCCTGCCCTCCGCGCACATCCGACCGGCCGTCGCCGCGTCCAGCACGTGGTCCATCGGCACGTGCGTCATGCACGTCCACGCCGGCTTCCAACGCCGTCCGGTAACCGTCGACGGTCACGGCGTGCGCCACGACCGGCAGGCCGTGCGCGTGCGCGGCGGCCACGATCGCGGCGACCGTGGCCACGTCGAAACTGCCCCGGCCGGGCCGCCCGATCACGACCTTGACGTGGTCGACCTGCTCGGCCACCCGGGCACACACGTAGGGGCGCGCGTCGTCGGGGCCGTCGACGACGGCCTCGACCGGGAAGCCTGGCATCGCGGCGTGCGGCCCCGCCCGGTCGACCGCCGGCACGCCGGAACTGCGGATGTCGGTGACGTCCTCGGCCGCGCGCAGCCCGGCCAACCGCTCGACCGGCCATGTCCCCATGTCCAGGGCCGTCGTGATCCCGTAGCCGGCGAGTTTGCGCAGGTCGGCGGAGCCGCGCAGGTGGACGTGCGCGTCGATCAGGCCGGGCAGCAGCACCTGGCCCCCGCAGTCGGTGACCCGTGCCCCGTCCGGCACGGCGCCGGCCGGCGCGATGGTGGGTCCGATCACGCCGACCGCGCCGGGGCCGAGCACCTGCCTGCCGTCGAACACGCGGACGTTGGTGAGCAGTGTGGCCATGGCCGTTCCCCGTCGTGTGTGCCGTTGGGTAGCCCATGGTCTCGCGCCCGGCCCGTTCGCGCTCGCCCGCGGTTCACACGGCGAGGTGCGCCGGCTGTCGCGGCAGGTAGCTGCCGGAAGTCCTGCCTCGACAGCGTCGCGAACACGGCGCACACAGAGAGCATGATCACCGCCGCACTCGTCACCACGGATGCCGGCCGCGATCGTGTCCCGTGTGGACATACCCTGTGCGCCCACTGATCCGCGACACGACGGACACGTGGTAATCCGTGGACCGTCCCAACGGCGCCACGAACACGAACATCGGCAGCCACGACCCGATCGCGCCGACCTCGTGATCGGCCCTGATCGCCGACGCCAGGCCGGTGGCGGCGACACCCTAGCTCTTGGGCCGCCAGCGGTCCGGCGGGTCCTCGCCGACGCGGCCGTCGATCGCCTCGCGGATCAGGTCGGCGTGCCCGGTGTGCCGGCCGTACTCCTCGATCAGGTCGCACAGCAGGCGGCGCAGGCTCGCGTGCTGGCCCTCCCAGCCCATGTGCACCGGCTGGTCCATGCCGCCCTCGGCCAGGGCCGCGGCCACCCGCTCCCGGGAGCGCTCGACGGCGCCGTCCCACAGCGAGTAGAGCTGATCGGGCGGCATGTCGTCGGCCTCGAACGTGAACGCCCAACTGCCGCGGCCCTCCCACCCCATCGCGTCCCACGGCGCGCCGATCGGCTTGCCGGACATCTTGGTGGTGAACATGAAGTCCTCGCACGCGGCGAGGTGTTTGAGCAGACTGCCGATACTCAACGCGGAGGCGGCGATCCTGGTCCGCAGCCCGGCCGCGTCCAGTTCGTCGGCCTTCCAGCGAAACGTCGTACGCAGCCGATCGAGCGCGCCGAGGACGTGCTCGGCCTCGCTACCGGCAAGCGGTGGTTCCCAAGGGCGGTCTTCAGTGATCATGGCGCCACGGTAGAACCGATTCCGGACGTTCTGCTACCGGAACTGTCTGGTCCCTGCTGTTGATCACGCGCCCGTCCGGATCACGGAGGAGCGGAGCGGGAATCGCCACCGCAGCCGATTTCGGGCTTCGGTCAGGGTTTGCGCGCCAGGACGCCGATGCCCAGTTCGTGCACATCGGGCACGGGATCGGGCAGTGGACAGTCCGGCCGCCAGTCGACCAGCCGCCCCATACCCGGCTCGACCGGTTCCAGTCCGTCCAGGAAGGCGGCGATCTCCGCACGGGTACGGCATCGGCCCGAACCGACCGAGTTGACCAGATTGTGTTCCAGCTCGCGGGCCATCGCGCTGAGCGGACCGTCGTCCTCCGGATCGAAGAAGTGGGTCAGCGCGACGTACGAGCCGGACGGCAGCGCGTCGATGTAGGCGGCCATGATCTCGCGCGGCCGTTCGTGGTCCTCCACGTGGTGGATCGTGGAGCACTGCATCAGCGCCAGCGGCCGGTTCATGTCCAGATGCCGCAGGATGTCCGGGTGGTTCAGCAGGTCGTGCGGTTTGCGCAGGTCGGCGGCCACGACGTGGGTGTGCTCGTTGTCCTCCAGCAGCGCGCGGCCGTGCACGATCACGGCCGGATCGTTGTCCACGTAGACGACCGTGGCCTCGGGGTTGATCCGCTGTGCCACCTGGTGCGTGTTCTCCGCGGTCGGCAGGCCGGAGCCGCAGTCCAGGAACTGGTCGATGCCGGCCTCGGCGGCCAGGTACCGCACGGCCCTGACCAGCCACCGGCGCATCTCCACGGCGAACAGCTGGGCGTCCGGGTTGATCTCCATCGCGCGGCGGTACACCTCGCGGTCGACCTCGAAGTTGTCCTTGCCACCCAGGAATACGTCGTAGACGCGGGCGACGCTTGGCCTACTGGTGTCGAGTCGCGGGTGATCGGCTGGTGGCATCGGCGCTCACACTCGATTCGACGTCCGTGTGCGGACGGTGGCCAGGTGGCACGACCGGCCCACCGTACCGGATGCGGTGTACTCGGTGACCGTCACCCGTCGCGAAAGATCTCGCCGATCGAGACATCGCCGCTACGCCAACCTGGCGACCGGTGGCAGCGGCACGGCGTCCGGTGACGCCCGGAACGCCTGGATCGCGAGTGCCGCGAACCGCCGGGACGCCGCGACCTGCGCATTCGGTGACGTGGCACCGATTCCGCTGTTGGCCATGATCACCAGAACCAGATCGTCCAGGACGAAATCGGGTCGCAGCCGTCCGGACTCCCTGGCGCGGCCGACGAGTTCGGCGGCCAGGGCCATCGTGCGGGAGCGGATCGCGGCGAAGTCGACGGCGTTCGGGAAGGTCGACATGAAAGCGGCGGTGAAGCCCCGGTTACGCGCGTGTAGCTCACAGATCCGCTCGACGACGATGGAGAAGCCGTGCCACGGATCGGGATCGGCCAGTCCCGCCTCGACGATCGCCAGGCACGCGTGCATCTGGTCGGCGAACGCTTCGACGACCAGCGACTGCTTGGTGGGGAAGCGGCGGTAGAGCGTGGCCGGACCGACCCCCGCGCGCCGTGCGATCGTGCGCATCGGCGCGTCGAGACCGTCGGCGGCGAACACCTCGCCGGCCGCGGCCAGAATGCGGTCGCGGTTGTCCCGCGCGTCGGAACGCAACGGCTGAGGCAAACGGTCGGTCACCACTCTCACTTTAGCCAACCGGACGGGTGCGTCCGTTAACGTCCGTCCAGATGGAACCGGAAACGAGGAGCTGACGGTGAAAGCTGTTGCGATCAAGGCGTTCGGCGGCCCGGACGGCCTCGCGGTCGTCCACGTCCCCGACCCGGCCCCGGCCACCGGGCAGGTCCTGATCGCGATCGAGGCGATCGGCGTCGGCGGTGTCGACGCGCTGGTCCGGAGCGGCGCACTGGCCGCATACGGCTTCCGCGAGGGGCACATCCCCGGCGGCGAGATCGCGGGCACGGTGACGGCGGTCGGCGCCGGAGTGGACACGGCCTGGGTCGGCAGGCGTGTGTGGGCGGCCACCGGCGCGGGCGGCTACGCCGAGCAGGCGGTCGCCCCGGCCACGATGCTCGTCCCGCTTCCGGTGGCCCTGTCCCCGGCCGATGCCGTCACGCTCGGCGGTTCCGGTGCCGTCGCCCGATTCGGCCTGCGCCACGCCCGTTTCGCCGCGGGCGAGTCGGTGCTGGTGCGTGGCGCGGCCGGTGGCCTCGGGATCATGACGGTCCAACTCGCGGCCCGCGACGCCGGCGCGGTCGCCGTGACGACCTCGTCGGCCGAGCGCGGGGAACGGCTGCGTGCGCTCGGCGCGACGCAGGTGCTCAACCGCGCCGGCGACGGCGGTGGGGGCTACGACGTGATCGTCGACATCGTCGCGGGCCCCGGCCTGCCGTCGTTCGTGGACAAGTTGAACCCGAACGGTCGCCTGGTGGTCATCGGCGCGATGGCAGGCGACCCGCCCGCCGACTTCGGCACGCGCATGTTCGCGGCGTTCCAGAAGTCGTTGTCCTTCGCCACCTTCAGTGCGAACACCGTGCCCGAGGCCGACCGGTGCGCCGCGACGGCCGAGCTGTTCGGTCGTGGCGACCTGCGAGCTGTCGTGCATGAGGTGCTGCCGCTGGAGAAAGCCGCGCTGGCGCACCAGAAGATGGCAGCGGGCGAGGTGTTCGGCCGGATCGTGCTGACCCCCTGATGATCGAATGCCCGCCGGACCGGTGTCGGCGGCCGACCGGGACGTCATGCTTCGTCCACCGGCAGGTCGGCCGCGATGACGTCGTGCAGCCGCGCGCGCAGCCGGGCCGGCATGTCCACCCGATCCGGGGCGAGCAGCCACTGGATCTGCAGGCCGTCGATGAGCGCGATGAGGTCGATGGCCACGTCGGCCGGATTCACGTGCCCGCGCAACAGGTTTCGGCCCGCGAGGTCGTCGACCGCGCGCTGCATCGACATTCTCGTCCGCTCGTAGCGGGTGACGAAGTAGTCGTGCGCCGGATGACTCGGATCGGACGCCTCGGCCGACAGCACCGCGAACAGGCTCACGATGCCCGGATTGGCCTGGTTGTAGGCGACCAGGCGGACCATGCTGGCGAAGAACTCCAGTCCGTCGCTGGCCACCGCGGCCGATGAGAAGAACGTGACGCCGTCCTGTGCCTCCCGCTGTTCCAGTACGGCCGCCAGCAGCGCCTCCTTGGTCGGGAAGTGGTGCAGCAGACCCGCGCGGGACACGCCGCAGTCGGCCGCGAGCTGGAGCATGCTGGCGTTGCGGTAGCCGACGGTGCCGAACGCCTGGAACGCGGCTTTGATGATCTGGGCGCGCCTGCGCTCACCCTTGGGGTAGTTCCTGGCCACCGCGGTGCTGCCACGCGGTCCCGGATCGTGGCCGTTGCCTGGGGTCATTGCTGTCTGCGCACCCTTTCTGCCCGTCACAGTGTCCACCGACCAAAAACCGACACTACTGTCTGTTTTCGTGTTACGCTCCTGACCGCGGCCAAGGCCACCGGCTGCCGCGGGCCGTCCCGGTGGGTACGAGGACGAAGGAGCACGATGGCGAAGCCGAAGCTTTCCGTCCAGCTTTACTCGGTCCGCGACGAGCTCGTCGCGGACCCCGACTCCACCCTCGCGCGGCTGGCCGGTCTGGGCATCCGGCACGTCGAGGCGTTCGACTTCGTGCGGCGCGGACCGGAACTCGGCGCCGCGTTCGACCGGCACGGCCTGTCCGTCCCGACCGGTCACGCCACGCTGCTGGCCGGCGAGGTCCGGCGCGGCGACAGGGTGACCGCCGTGCCGTCGCGTGCCGAGACGTTCGCCGTTGCCAAGGAACTGGGCATGCGGATCGTGATCGACCCGTTCCTGCCGCCCGCGTTCTGGGCCGACGCGGAGGAGGCCGTGCGGACGGCGGCCGTGCTCAACGAGGCCGCGCTGGAAGCGGCCGACTACGGGCTGCGGGTCGGCTACCACAATCACTCGCACGAGTTCGTCCACTCCTTCGACGGCATCACGGCGTACGAGGTGTTCGCCGGCAAGCTGAGCGGTGACGTCGTCCTGGAGGTCGACGTGTTCTGGGCGGCCGCAGGCGGGCACGACGTGCCGGCACTGGTCACGCGGCTGGGCGAGCGGGTGCGTGCGATCCATGTCAAGGACGGCCCGATCGTGGCCGATCCGTTCACCTCCGGCGAGCCCATGGATCCCGCGTCGCTGGGCCAGGTCGCCGCTGGTGAAGGTGACGTGCCGCTGGCCGACGTGCTGGTCGCGGCGACCGGCGCCGAGTACGCGGTGCTGGAGTTCGACCATTACGCGGGCGACATCTTCGACGGCATCGCGGCAGGCGTGCGGTTCCTGAACGAGCGGGGGATCGACTGATGGGGGGCGGCCCGGTCGGCGTCGGCCTCATCGGCGCCGGCATGATCAGCAACCAGTACCTGACGAATCTGACCAGGTACCCGGACATCCGCGTCGTCGTCCTCGGTGATCTGGACACCGATCGCGCCGCTGCCCAGGCCGGGAAGTACGGCGTTGCCGAGTCCGGTGCCGGCACCGGCGTGCTGGCGCACCCGGACGTCGAGATCGTGGTGAACCTGACGATCCCGGCCGTGCACGCCGAGATCAGCGCCGCCGCGATCGAGGCAGGCAAGCACGTGTGGTCGGAGAAGCCCATCGCGGTCGACCGGTTGTCCGCCCGGACACTGCTCGACCGGGCCGCCGCTGCCGGGCTGCGGGTCGGCGTCGCTCCGGACACCGTGCTGGGACCGGGGGTGCAGACGGCGCGGCGCGCGGTCGCGCGTGGCGACATCGGCGTTCCGCTGTCCGCGCAGACCGTGATGCAGTATCCGGGACCGGACATCTTCCACCCGGACCCCGAGTTCCTGTTCGCCCGTGGTGCGGGCCCGGTCTACGACATGGGGCCGTACTACGTGACCACGCTGGTGCACCTGTTCGGCCCGGTCGCCCGGGTCGCCGCCGTCGGTTCCACCGGCAGGGCCACCCGCACCGTGCGGACGGGCGGCCGCGCAGGCGCCGAGTTCGCCGTCGAGGTGCCCACGCACGTGGCCGCGCTGGCCCGGTTCCACAGCGGGGCGGTGAGCCAGAGCGTGTTCAGCTTCGACTCGCCGCTGGCCCGGACGGGCATCGTCGAGATCACCGGCACGGAGGGCACCCTCGTCGTGCCCGACCCGAACATGTTCGTCGGCGACGTGAGGATCACCCGGGCGCAGACCGACGACGCCCACCGTGGCGAACCGGAATGGGAGATCGTGCCACCGGTCGGCATCGAGTCGGGTCGTGGCCTCGGCGTGCTGGACATGGCACGCGCGATCCGGGGTGGCGGGCAGCACATCGCCACCGGCGACCTCGGTTTCCACGTGCTGGACACGCTGGTCGCGATCGACGAAGCCGTCACGTCCGGCGAGACGGTGCGCGTGCGCAGCACTGTCGGCGACATACCCTTCGTCCCGGACGACAGCGACCCGTTCACCACGACCCTGTGACAGGGCCCCCGAACACCTGGACGACGCCCGTGACCGAACCGATCCGAGCCGGTTTCATCGGCGGCGGCTTCATGGCCGCCGTGCACACCCGCGCCAGCCGTGCCGCCGGCGCGCGGCTGGTCGCGCTGGCCAGTTCCACACCGGACCGCGGCCGGGAGGCGGCCGCGGCCCTCGGTGTCGAGCGTGCGGAACCGGACGCGCCGAAGCTCGCGGCGGCCGGTCTGGACGTCGTGCACGTGTGCAGCCCCAACGGCGATCACATCGGGCACACGCTCGCCGCACTGGCCGGCGGCGCACACGTGATCTGCGAGAAACCGTTGGCCACCGACGTCGACGACGCACGACGGATGGTCGACGCTCTCCGTGCGGCGGACCGGGTCGGTGCGGTGCCGTTCGTGTACCGGTACCACCCGATGGTGCGGCAGGCCCGCGCGATGGTCGCGAGCGGACAGATCGGCACCGTGCTCACGCTCGATGCCGCGTACCTGCAGGACTGGCTGCTGGGCGCGGACGACCAGAACTGGCGCACCGACGCGACGGCGGGCGGCGCGTCCCGCGCGTTCGCCGACATCGGCTCGCACCTGTGCGACCTGATCGAGTTCGTCACCGGGCAGCGCATCGCGCGACTGTCGGCGCGCACCCGAACCGTGTTCGCCGAACGCGCGGGCGCCGCCGTCGGCAACGAGGACATCGCGGCGCTGCTGGTGGAACTCGACTCGGGCGCGCTGGGCACCCTGCTGATCAGCCAGCTCGCCGCGGGTCGCAAGAACGGGCTCGTGCTGGAACTGCACGGCACCCGGCAGAGCGTCCGGTTCGAACAGGAACGGCCGGAGGAACTGTGGCTGGGCCGCCGCGACGGCTCCGGCCTCGTGCTGCGTGACGCCGCGACCGCCGCACCGGACGCGGCTCGGCTGTCCGTGCTGCCACCCGGCCATCCACTGGGCTACCAGGACGCGTTCACCGCGTTCGTCACCGACGCCTACGCCGCCGTTCGGGGCGGGCGGCCTGACGGCCTGCCGACGTTCGACGACGGCCTGCGCGCCGCCCGACTCACCGCGGCGGTGCTCGCGTCCGCGGCGGAGGGCACCTGGATCGACACACCGGCCGACTGACCAGAGAGGCACCGTGCAGATGACATCGACGCATCCCGTGACGCTGTTCACCGGCCAGTGGGCGGATCTCCCGTTCGACGAGGTGGCCCGGCTGGCCGCGCGAGTGGGGCTACGACGGGCTGGAGATCGCGGCGTCCGGCGACCACCTCGACCTGCGCCGCGCCGACGAGGACGACGCCTACCGCGTCCCGCATGGAAATCCTGGACCGGCACGGCCTGAGGGTCTTCGCGATCTCCAACCACCTGGCCGGCCAGGCGGTGTGCGACGACCCGATCGACTTCCGCCACCAGGCGATCGTGCGCCGACCACGTGTGGGGCGACGGCGACCCGGAAGGCGTCCGGCAGCGTGCGGCCGAAGACATGAAGCGCCGGCGCGGGTCGCCCGAAACTGGGCGTCGACACCGTGGTCGGCTTCACCGGCTCGCAGATCTGGCCGTACGTGGCGCAGTTCCCGCCGGTACCGGCCTCGGTGATCGACGCCGGCTACGAGGACTTCGCCCATCGCTGGAACCCGATCCTGGACGTGTTCGACGCCGAAGGCGTGCGGTTCGCGCACGAGGTGCACCCCGTGAGATCGCCTACGACTACTGGACCAGCGTGCGCACACTGGACGCGATCGGCCACCGCGCCGCGTTCGGCTTCAACTGGGACCCGCAGCCACATGATGTGGCAGAACATCGACCCGGTCGGCTTCATCGTCGACTTCGAGGACCGCATCTATCACGTGGACTGCAAGGACACCCGGATGCGCCCGCACAACGGCCGGGCGGGCGTGCTCGGCTCGCACCTGCCCTGGGGCGACCCGCACCGCGGCTGGGACTTCGTGTCGACCGGGCACGGTGACGTGCCGTGGGAGGACGCCTTCCGGGCGCTCGAGGTCGATCGGCTACGCGGGACCGATCTCGATCGAGTGGGAGGACGCCGGGCATGGACCGGCTGCACGGTGCCGCGGAGGCGCGTCGGGTTCATCCGCTCGCTGCTGTGGCCGCTGCCCGAGGCGTCGTTCGACGCCGCGTTCACCAACCAGTAGGCCGCTGATGACCACGGTGGCCGACCGGCGGCGCCTGGTGCCCCGGCGCAACGCGGTGATTGCGGCCTTCGCCCTTGGCGGCATCACGCTGCCCACCTGGGGTCCGCGACTGCCCAGCCTGCGCGCCGATCTGGGTGTCGCCAATGCCGTCATCGGCGCGATGCTGGCCGGTGTCACGGTCGGCGCGTTTGTCGGAGTCGGCTGCCTCGACGACGATCCTTTCCCGGCTGGTGCCCGTGGCGGTATCCGCGCCGCGCTCTGGCTGATTGCCTGTCGGCTGGCGACGATCGGCATCGGTGCGGGTGCGGCGCACTGCGCTGATCGTGACGGCGGTCGGTTTCGTCCTGGTCGGGTTGGGCATCGGCGCGCTCGACGTCATGATCAACGTCGAGGGCTCGGCGGTCGAACGGGAAGCCGGCCGCACGCTGATGCCGCTCATGCACGCGCGCATGGTCGGCGGGCGCGGTGATCGGCGCCGGACTCGGGGCGGGCTGCGCGGCACTGCACATCTCGGTCGCCTGGCAGTTCGCCGGCGAGGCGGTGCTCGATCGCCGCTGTGCGCACATTCCTGTCCGCGGTCGATCCCGGTCCCGGTGCCGGAGCAGGCCGAGCCCGGAGCCACGGCGCGCCGCGGCGAACGCCTCGCGCAGTGGGCACGCGGCTGGACGGACTGGCGGTTGCTGCTGATCGGCGTGGTCATGCTCGGGGTCGAGATGGGGGAAGGATCGGCGAACAACTGGCTCACGCTGGCCGTGCGTGACGACCACCATCAAGGCCGACGCCGTCGCGGCGTTGTTCTTCGTGGTGTTCGCCGCCGCGGAGACCATCACGCCGCGTGTTCGGCGGCCCGTTGGTCGACCGGGTCGGCCGGCGACCGCAGTCCGGCTGACGACGGCGCTGGGCGTGATCGGCATGCTCCTGTTCATCATCGCCCCAGCCGGCCTGGCTGGTCCTTGCCGGCACGTTCCTCTGGGCGGTGGGCGTGTCCATGGGCTTTCCGCTCGGCATGAGCGCCGCGGCCGAGAGCGGTCCGGACCCGGCGGCGCAGGTCAGCGTCGTCGCGTCCATCGGCTATCTGGCGAACCTGGCCGCTCCGCCGATCGTGGGTTGTTGTCCCAGTCGTTCGGTCTGCTCCACGCGCTCTGGCTGGTGGTCGCGCTCCTGGCGGTGGCGTTCGCGGTGTCCGGTGTGCTGAAGCAGCGGTCCTGATTCGGCTGCCGGCCCGCCTCCGGCACGCCGACCCGGTAGCCCCTCCCGGTCAGGCGCAGCGCCGTGACGCCGCCGCTGAAGCCGGACCGATGACGAGCGCGTCGACGTCGAACTCAGGCATGCGCGGGCACCCGGAACGCATGGAAGTCGTTGGGGTCGAACCGTTTCGTGCGCCATCTGTACTCCGACACCAGACCCGGCCAGTTGGTCGAGATGCGCCCGCCGTGCGGCTCGCGGTACCAGCTTGCGCACTCGCTCCAGACGGTCGTCTCCAGTCGCCGGGTCATCTCGGCGTCGAACCGTTCCGCTATGTCGGCACGGACGTCCAAACAGGACGGACCGATGGCCGCGATCCGCCGCAGTGCCTGCAGGATGTAGCCGCACTGACTCTCGATCATGTAGATGATCGAGTTGCCACCGAGGTTGGTGTTCGGTCCGTAGACCAGGAACATGTTGGGAAAACCGGGCACCGTGATCCCCAGGTGGGCCGTCGCGCCCTTGGTCCACTCGTCGGCCAGTGCCCGGTCGCCGATGCCGGTGACCCGCATCGGCATCAGGAACTCCGTGGCACGGAAGCCGGTGCCGTAGACGATGACGTCGGCCGGATGCTCGACGCCGTCGCTCGTGCGCAGGCCGGTCGGCGTGATCCGCTCGATCCCGGCCGTCACGAGCTCGACGTTGGGCCGGTCCAGCGCGGGGTAGTAGTCGTTGGAGAACAGCAGCCGCTTGCAGCCGATCTGGTAGTCGGGGATCAGCTTCGCGCGCAGCGCGCGGTCCCGCACGCCCAGCAGCAGATGCAACCGGAAGATCGACTCGACGAGCACCCGTAGCGGCGGCGCCTTCGTGAGCGCGAGTGTCAGCAACTCGCCGACCAGCCACGTGGCCAGCCGCCCCGCCCGCTGCACCACCGGCATCGACCGGAACAGCCGGTGGTGCGTCGTCCGGTAGCCACGGTCGGGCTTGGGCACGATGTAGGGGGCGCTGCGCTGGAACACGGTCAGCCGCCGCACCAGCGGCTGGATCCGCGGCACGAACTGCACCGCACTGGCACCCGTGCCGATCACCGCGACACGGGCGTCCGCCAGGTCGGCGTCGTGCTCCCAGCGGGCGGAGTGGAACATCCGGCCGGTGAACTCGTCGGCCCCCGGCAGGTCCGGGATCGCGGGCCGGGAGAGTTGACCCACCGCGGAGATCAGCACGTCGGCCTCGTGCGTCGTCCCGTCGGACAGGTGCAGCCGCCAGCGCATCGTCGACTCGCGGAACTCGGCGCGGACCACCTCGGTGCGCAGCCGGATCCGGTCCCGCACACCGGCCGCCGCCGCGGTGCGGCGCAGGTAGGCGAGGATGTCGGCCGGGCCGGAATAACGGCGTGACCAGGTCGTGTTCGGTGCGAACGAGTACGAGTACAGCGACGACGGCACGTCGCACGCGGCACCGGGATAGCGGTTGTCCCGCCACACGCCACCGAGGTCGTCCGCCCGCTCGAACACGGTGAACTCCCGGATACCGGCGCGCAGCAGGCCGGCGGCCATGCCGATGCCGCCGAACCCCGCCCCGATGATCGCGACGGTCGGGTACGGGTGGCGGGGCGTCGGTGCGGCAGCCATGTCGTCGACGGTAGGGCCCGGTCAGGGGGCACCTCCAGGACAGCCGCGGCCAGCGAATCCATAATGTCGGCCATGCACCAGCTCGGAGACCCGTCGATCGATCACTGGGACTTCCCACGCACCGTCGCCGGCGTGGCGCTGCTGGTGAGATTCGGGACCGAGCAGGGCATGACGGCCGACCGGGCACTGGCGGGCAGTGGCCTGACGCCGGCGCAGCTCGGTGACGCGGCCACGATCGTCGAGGCGCACCAGGAACTGCGGGTGATCCGCAACCTGGTCGAGGTGCTCGGGACGGCGCCCGGTCTGGGACTGGCGGCGGGCAGCCGCTATCACGCGACGGCGTTCGGCATCCTCGGCTACGCGTTCATCAGCAGCCGCACGCTGGCCGAGGCGTTCGCCATTGCCCTGCGCTACCTGGACCTGAGCTCGACCTTCAGTATTCCCAGCGCCGCACTGGTGGACGGGCGGCTGCTGATCACGCTGGACAGCAGCACGCTGCCCGCCGACGTGGCGCGGTTCCTGGTGGAACGGGACCTGGCCGCGATCCTCACCGTGCTGGAGGAACTGCTGCCCGGCGAGATCACCGTGCTGTCGCTTGCCTTCGCGTTCCCCGACCCGCCCGATGTGCAGCCCTACCGGCGGATTCTCGGTGTCCTACCGGTGTTCGGCGCCGGATCGACGGTTGCCGCGTTCGATCCCTCGATCCTGGACCGCCCGTTGCCGCAGGCCAACCCGCACACGCTGGCGATGTGCGAACGGCAGTGCCACGACCTGGTCTCCCGCCGCAGGCACCGCACCGGTTTCGCCGCCGACGTGCGGGCCAGGCTGACGGCGCTCGGCGGCCTGGACAGCGGCATGGACGACGTGGCCAGGGCGCTGGGCGTGAGCACCCGGACGCTGCGCCGCAAGCTGACCGACGCGGGCACCAGTTTCCAGGCCCTGACCGACGAGGTGCGCGAAGCCCTGGCGGGCGAACTGTTGGCGACGAACGCGCTGACCATCGACGACGTCGCCAACCGGCTCGGCTACGCGGAGGCGTCCAGCTTCATCCACGCGTTCAAACGGTGGAAGGGCCAGACACCGGCCGCCTACGTCCGGGAACGCGCCCACGGCTGAGGGCTGCCGAGATCACCGCAAACGGGGACCGCGCGGTGCGTCCGATTGCCGGCCTCCGGCCGTGTTCGCGCCTTCGCAAGGACCGGGCACGATCATCGCCGGGCCCGCAGTGAGTCGAGCGCCGCGTCCACCCCGGTCGCGAGCCGCTCGGGATCGTTGTGCGCCCGAGCGACCAGCGCCGCACCCTGGAACAGCATCAGCAGCAGTTCGGCCTGCGCTTCGGGCGTCGCATCCCTGGTCACCTCGCCGAGTTCCTGGGCCCGGCGCAGCGCCGCGGTGACCACGGTGACGAATCCGTCGTAGGCGTTCTGGACCAGCGCGCGGGCCGCGTCGTCACCGGGCACGAGTTCGGCGGTGGTGTTGCCCAGCAGACACCCACGCCGGGTGGGTGTCGTCGCACCGGTCACCGTGGCCGGATCGAGCAGCATCCGGCGCAGCACGGGCAACACCGGCCCGGTCCGCAGCAGCGCCTCGGCGTGCTCACGGTTGCGCAGCGCGTACCGCTCGACCGCCTTGAGATACAGGCTGTGCTTGTCGCCGAACGCGGCATACAGGCTGCCGCGCTGCACGGCGAGTTCGTCGACCAGGTCCTGGATCGAGATGCCCGCGTAGCCGCGCGTCCAGAACAGATCCATCGCACGCGAGAGCGCCTCGTCGGTGTCGAACGCGCGAGGACGACCGGTACGAGCCATGCCGCCACACTACACGACTTCTTGACCGATCGTTCCAGAAGTTGCTACGGTCGACTTCTGGAACGCTTGCACGGAAGTAACCGACCCGGGAGACGCGATGAGAACGACCGACATCCGCCCACCGACCACGCGCACCCTGCGCACCGTCGACCTGCTGATCCTGTCCGTCGGCACGTTCACGCTCGGCGTCGACGGCTTCGTGCTGTCCGGCCTGCTGCCGCAGGTGGCAGCCGCGCTGCACGTGTCATCCAGTACGGCCGGCCAGCTCACCACGATGTTCGCGCTCGTCTACGCCGCGGGCTCACCGGTCATCGCGGCACTCGCCGGCAACTGGGACCGCCGCCTGCTGCTCGCCGCCGGCATGACGGTCTTCGTGGTCGGCGTGATCACGCAGGCGGTGGGGGAGTCGTTCGCGGTCGTCGCGGCAGGCCGGATCCTCGCCGCGCTCGGCGCCGCCGGCTACCAGGCCACGGCGTACGCCACCGCGGGCATCCTCAGCGACGACGAGCACCGCGCCCGCTCACTGGCGGTCGTGGCGGGCGGCAGTTCGGTCGCGATCGTGGCGGGCCTGCCGTTCGGCATCCTCGTCGGACAGACGTGGGGCTGGCGAACCGCGATGTGGGTGCTCGTCGCGCTCGCCGTCCTCGCCACGGCCGCCGTGGCGCTGCTGCCCGCCGCGTACGCACCGCGCCTGTCCCTGCGCGAACGCGCCCGAACCCTCACCGACAGCCGGGTGCTGGGCATCCTGGCCGGCACCGTCACCGTGCTCACCCCCGGCTTCCTCGTCATCGCCTACCTGCCGGCGATCGTGCACGGACCGGGAGGCTGGATCGTGGTGGCGATGCTGTTCTACGGTGCGGGCCAGGTGACCGGCACGGTCGTCGTGCCACGCGTCATCCGCCGACTCGGCGCCCGCACGACGTTGCTGATCGGCGCCTGTGGCGTCACGGTCGCGTGTGCCGTGCTCGTCGTGAGCCGCACGATCGACGTAGCGGCGGTCGCGACCATGGCCGTGCTCGGCGTCGCGGTCGGCCTCACGATCGTCCCGCAACAGCACCGGATCTTCGCGGGAGTGCCGAAACTGGCCGCTATCGCGGTCGGGCTCAACGGTTCCGCCATCTACGTGGGCAGCGCGCTCGGCGCGGCGTCGGGCGGCGTGGCGCTGGCGGTGGCCGGCAGTACGGCACCCGCCGTCACAGCGGCCGTGATCGGTCTCGTCGCCGTCGTCATCGCCCTGCCGCGTCGGCGGCGGGCAGAACGAGCCGGGAGCGGCGCCGTCGAGGTAGCCGCGGGATCGAGCCGGAGGAACCCGTCACCGACTGTGCGGGAACGTCCATGACCATCCACTCGGACACGCGAACGAAGAGGTCGGCGTCTCGGACAGATCTGGCCGCCGTCTCACCATCGGGTGGTCGCCGCCGACCAGCCCGACCGTGAAACGAACCTGGTGCGTGTGACCGGAACCACTGGTGATTTCGTATGATTCGCGGCACAGATGATCGCTGATCGGACCTGGTCGACTAGCCTGAATCGATCGTGGCGGTGGGGCTCGCCACTCCCCGGCGGGGGGAGAACCGCGGTCGAGTCGGCCGCCAACAGTCCCTACTTTGGTCCGGACGCGTGTCCTGAAGGACTCGAAGTAGGGAGGTACGGGTGAGCGAGGCCGCCCACGAGTCGACCGATGTCGTCGATCCCGACATCGATGTCAGGGTCGGCACTCAACGCCGCGAACTCGTCCGCACACACGGTGCGGTGCTCGCCGTCATCGCGGTCGGCGGCGGACTGGGAGCGCTCGCGCGCTACGGCATCGCCGAACTCATGCCCACCCGAGCCGGCCACTTCCCGTGGGGCACGTTCCTCACCAACGTGTCCGGCTGCTTCCTCATCGGCGTGCTCATGGTGCTGATCACCGAGGTGTGGTCGGCCCACCGGCTGGCCCGTCCGTTCCTCGGCGTCGGCTTCCTCGGCGGATTCACCACGTTCTCCACCTACACCAACGAGATCCGCGGCCTGCTGCATCCGGGCACGGTCGCCCTCGCGATGGCCTACCTGGCCGGCACGCTGGTCTGCGCGCTGCTGGCCGTGATCGGCGGGATGTGGCTGACCCGCTCGCTCACCCGCACGAACCGGAGGCATGCCGCGTGACCGCCGTCCTGGTCTTCGTCGGCGCCGTCGTGGGTGCACCGCTGCGCTACCTGACCGACCGCGCCGTGCAGATCCGCCACGACACCGTGTTCCCGTGGGGCACGCTGTCGGTCAACGCCGTCGGCTGCCTGGTCCTTGGCGGTCTGGCCGGAGCCGGCATGTCGCTGCCCAGTTCGTGGTTGGTGTTGCTGGGTACGGGTTTCTGTGGCGCGCTGACCACCTACAGCACGTTCAGCTACGAGACGATCAAGCTGTGCGAACAGCGCGCGTACTTCTACGCGGCGATGAACGTGGTCGTCAGCGTCGTCAGCGGCCTGGGCGCCGTGCTGCTCGGCTACACGCTGGTCAGTTCGCTCGTGGCCTGATCAGCTCGGCACCGCCGGTCAGGTTCGGGCGGCGCCGAAGATGTCGTCCAGGCGGATGCGCGGGTCGGTCTATCCGCCATCGGGCATGATGTCCAGCTCCGCGTCGACGGACCCGCCACGACTGGGCACAGTGCTCAATCACCGGGCCACAACTTGCGCGGACGTCCCTTCTGTTGATTACGTCGACAGCGGTCAGAGGAGGCGATCGGTGGTGGGTGACCCGGTGATCAGCCAGCAGCGGCCCGGCGCCGACTTCGAGGTCCTGCACGAGGTGGAGAACCGGGTGCTGTGGCTGTCGACGGCGATCATCGATCACGCGAACCGGGTGCGGCCCAACCCGTCCGGGTTGAAGGTCGGCGGCCACCAGGCGTCGTCGGCGTCGATGGTGTCGATCATGACGGCGTTGTGGTTCCGGCATCTCGGGCCTGCCGATCGCGTGTCGGTGAAACCGCACGCCTCACCGGTGCTGCACGCGATCAACTACCTGGTGGGCGAGCTGGACGTCTCCTACCTGCCGCGGTTGCGGGAGTTCGGCGGGTTGCAGAGCTATCCGAGCAGGGCCAAGGACCCCGACCCGGTGGACTATTCGACCGGCTCGGTCGGCATCGGCGCGACCGCCCCGATCTGGGGTGCGCTGTCACGCCGCTACGTCGACGCCCTGACCGGTGGCGGCGCCGACGGCGTCCGCCGGGGACGCCAGTACTCGCTGCTGGGGGACGCGGAGCTGGACGAGGGCGCGGTGTGGGAGGCCGTGCTCGACTCGGCGGTCGGTGAGTTGGGCGAGATCGTGTGGATCGTCGACCTGAACCGGCAGTCACTGGACCGCGTCGTCCCGAACATCGCCGCCGGCAAGCTGGAGGGCATGTTCGCGGCCGCAGGCTGGCAGGTGATCACCCTGAAGTACGGGACGCTGCTGGAGCAGCTGTTCGCCCGCCCGGGTGGCGCCGAGCTGCGGCGGCGCATCGACGACATGCCCAACCCGGAGTACCAGCGGCTGCTGCGCTGCGGCGCGGGCGAACTGCGGCGGCGGCTGCCCGGCAACGGGCCGGGCGCCGACCTGATCGCCGACCTGCTCGCGGACGTCGACGACACGGTGCTGGTGGACGCCGTCGCCAACCTCGGCGGCCACGACCTGGCAGCGCTCGACCAGGCGCTCACCGCCATCGACGACACGCGGCCCACGGTGATCTTCGCCTACACGATCAAGGGCTACGGCCTGGCCACCAGGGGACACCCGCAGAACCACTCGGCACTGCTGACCGAGGCCCAACTCCGGGAGCTGGCCACCCGAGTGGGCACCGATCCGGAGCAGCCCTGGCAGCCGTTCCCGGCCGACAGTCCGGCCCACGCGCTGTGCGCGGAGACCGCGAAGCGGCTGCGCAGGCCGCCGATCCGCCGGCAGGAACCGCCGACTGTGCCGCAGGATCTGGGTCGCACACCGACCGGTGTGACCACCACACAGGCCGCGCTGGGCCGCGCACTGCTGGATCTGACCCGGCAGGCACCCGAAGCGGGACGCAGGGTGGTGACGGTCAGCCCGGATGTCTCCTCGTCCACCAATCTCGGCGGCTGGGTGAACAAGGTCGGCGTGTGGTCGGCCGTGGAACGCCGTGACTGGTTCGCCGACGACGCCGAGACGATCCTGCACTGGCGGGAGAAGCCCACCGGCCAGCACATCGAACTGGGCATCGCCGAGGTCAACCTGGTCGGCCTGCTCGGCGAACTCGGCGCCACCTGGAGCCGGTGGGGCCAACCGCTGCTGCCGATCGGCGTGCTCTACGACCCGTTCGTCGAGCGTGCGCTGGAACCCTGGTCGTACGGCATCTACGCGGGCGGCCAGTCGATCCTCGTCGGCACCCCGGCCGGCGTGAGCCTGGCCGCGGAGGGTGGCGCGCACCAGTCGATCAAGACGCCGTCCATCGGCCTGGAACAACCCGGCTGTGTCGCCTACGAACCGGCCTTCGCCGTGGACACCGAGTGGACGCTGCTCGCCTGCCTTGCCCGGCTCGGCAAGCCCGACGGCACATCGGCCTACCTGCGACTGTCCACCCGACCGGTGGACCAGACGCTGGCCGCCGTGCCCATCGAGCCCGCGGCCCGGGAGCGTCGACGGCGCCAGGCGGTCGCCGGCGGCTACGTGCTCCGTCGCGCCGTGGCGCCCGAGGTCCGCATCGCGGCGGTGGGCGCCGTCGTACCCGAGGCGCTGGCCGCGGCGAGCCGCCTCGGCCAGATCGGCATCGAAGCGGACGTCGTCTGCGTGACCAGCGCCGACCTGCTCTACCGCGCGGTGCGGGCACGGCAGGGCCATGAACAGGCCGAGTCGTGGATCCTCGACCAGCTCTTCCCTGCCGACCGGGCCGTGCCGCTGGTGACCGTCCTCGACGGACACCCCCACACCCTGGCATTCCTGGCCACGGCCAACGGGGTGCCGACCACGGCGCTGGGTGTGACCCGCTTCGGCCAGTCGGGCTCCCTCGACGAGGTCTACCGACACCACCACCTCGATGCGGACAGCATCATCAGCGCGGCCCTGGATCTCACCCGCTGACCGCGGCACGACTGTCCAATGTGGACTTGTTCTCAGGGTGACCAGCGCCTTCCCGGCGCCGGTTGACATGCCAGGCGACCGCTGGAAGCCTCGACCGCATGGCGGTGCTACCCGTGGTTGCCCTGCTGATCGGATCGATGCTGACCGGGTCGGCGCCCACCGCCGGTACGCCGGTCAGCATGACAGTCTACATCAGACAGTCCAACGCCGTTTCCGCCGAACGGTACGCGGCCGCGGTGTCCGATCCGCGCAGCCGGTCGTACCGCCATTTCCTGACAGCAGAACAGTATCGGGCCAGGTTCGCGCCCTCGGTCGACGACGTGGCCGCCGTCGACACCTACCTGCGCGGTGTCGGCCTGACCGTCGACGGCGGCCCGGCCAACCATCTCTACGTCCGGGCCGAAGGCACGACCGCGCAGCTCCGGCGGGCGCGGAGCGCGATGCCGTCGACCGTGGCGCCACTGATCGCGGGCATGGTCGAGCCGACCGCGGCCGCGAAAGAGCCGGTCGTGCCGACGGCCACTCCCGTGCCCTGCTCCAGCTACGCGTTCCAGCACCTCACGACGCTGCCCGCCGCCTACGGCCGCACCGAGTTCCCGACGCAGGGCTGCGGCTACACGCCACAGCAGATGCACACGGCGTACGGCACGAGCGGCCTGCTCGCGCGCGGCATCGACGGCCGTGGCGTCCGGATCGCGGCGCTGCTGTACTACCCGGTCCCGACCGCGGTGGCCGACATCAACCGGTTCGACACGAACCACGGCAGTCCCGGCCTGGCTCCCGGGCAGTTGACGGAGGTGCTGCCCAGCGGCTTCGTGGAGCCACCGCCACCGGACTGTCCGCTCGCGGACAGCCAGCAGGAAGCCGAAGGCGACCTGGAGACGGCGCACGACACGGCACCCGGCGCGGGCCTGCTGTACGTGGCAGCCGCCAGTTGCGCGCCCGAGGACATCCTCGCCGCCACCAACGAGATCGTGGACGGGCACCTGGCGGACATCGTCACGAACTCCTACACACTGGCCTTCGCCAGCGTGGCGCCTGCGGTGCGGCAGGCGGCGCACGAGGCGTTCGTGCAGGCCGCCGTCGAGGGCATCAGCCTGTTCTACGGCAGCGGCGACCTGGGCGACGTGAGCACCTACCTGGGGACCCCGCAGACCACGTGGCCGGAGTCGGACCCGTTCGTGACCTCGGTCGGCGGCACCAGCCTGTTCGTCGGCCCGGACGGCAGGCGGGATGGCGAGGTCGGCTGGGGCATGAACCTGGACCCCGCGACGGCCACCGGTTACCAGGCGCCCGTGCCCGGCGCGTTCTTCCTCGGCTCCGGCGGCGGGATCACGCAGTATCCGCAGCCTTTCTACCAACGTGGTGTCGTGCCACCGCGTCTCGCCGGCACGACCGGTCCGCGCCGTGTCACCCCGGACGTGGCGGCCGACGCCGACCTTGCCACGCCCCAACTGGTCGGGCTGACGTTCGACGGCACCTACCAGGAGGGCGGTGGTGGGGGAACCAGCCTGGCCACACCATTGTTCGCCGGTATCGAGGCACTCGCCGCCCAGGCGTCCGGCGGCCCGCGCGGCTTCGTCAACCCGCTGCTGTACCTGTTGCGCGGCAGGGGAATGCTGCACGACGTGAGCAACACGCCCCGGCCGCTGGCGATGGCGTTCACCGTGAACGGCACCACGAACCTGGACACTCTCCAGACCGACACGTCACTGGCGGCCACCCCGGGCTACGACGACCAGACAGGTCTCGGCACCCCGAACGGTCCCGCCTACGTGACCGCCCGCCCCGCGCGTTAGACCGTCAGGACCGGGCGGCATGAACGGCGGCGGGTCCGTGGTGCCCGCGGCAGGCCGGGTCCGACAACGTCGACCGCGGTGTCGTGTGCGAGTGACGGACCACAGTGGACGTTCGACAAGCCGTGGCAAACGTTAATATCAGGTGACCGCAACCCTACATTCGTACCTGGTATGCCGATCTTCCCGCCGCCTAGCGTTACTCGCCGAACGACATCAACTCCCGCGGTGGAAGGAGCGACAGTGAGGACCCCAAGCAAGGTCGCACGGATCGCCGGTGGCTCGCTCATCCTGATGCTGCCACTCGTCGGCGCCCAACTGACGACCACGGCAGTCGCCGACGCACAGACGACCGTGACGACGCTGCACTACAACACCAGCGACGCTGCCGGACTGGTTTCGGAGATCAACCAGGCGGCCCGGAACTGGAACAACGCCGTGAGCGACGTGCGGCTCTCGTCGGGTGGTTCGGCCACGATCGTCTTCCACGAAACCGACGACGGACAAGGTTCCTACACCACGACCGACGGGCACGGCCACGGCGACATCTACATCGACGACCAGCAGATCGCGCAGGGCTTCGACCCCACCCGTATCGCGGCGCACGAACTCGGTCACAATCTGGGTCTCCCCGACGACTACACCGGTCCCTGCTCCGAGGTCATGTCCGGCCACGGCCCGGGAACATCCTGCAAGAACGCGATTCCCGACGCGGCCGAAGCGGCCACAGTGGAACAGAACTTCGCGGGCGGATTCGCCACCGTCCATGCGGCGCGAGTCGTGCGCGAGCCGGTGCCGACCGTCCGGGGGAACTGACCACGAAGGTCGTCCCGGCCACGCCACGGTGGCGAGGCGATCGTCGACGAACTCCCTCGTGTGAAACGATAGGTGCGGGAGGGAGTGTGGCATCGCCGTGCACGAGCGCAGTGTGGTTTCCCGGGATGGCACGCGGGTCGGGTTCCTGACCCAGGGACATGGCCGGCCGTTGGTGATCGTGCCCGGAACACTGGCACGACCGGAGATGTACCGGGCGCTCACCCAACCGCTGTCCGACCGGTACACGGTCGTGGTCGTCGGGCGCCGTGGTTACGGGTTGACCGGGCGTGGACCTGAGCCTGCCCGCTTCGCGGACCAGGTGGAGGATCTCGATGCCGTGCTGGGAGAGCTGGCCGAACCGGTGGTGCTGTTCGGGCATTCCTTCGGTGGTCTGGTCGGTCTTGCCGCCGGGCTCGGCGACCCGGCGCGGATCACCGGGATCACGCTGTACGAGCCCCCGCTCGCCCTGCTGGGCGACGTACTCCGGCCGATGCTTCTGCGGTGCCGAAGCGCCGCCGACGACGGCAGGCCGGGGGACGCGGTGCGGATCTCCCTCGCGGCCGCCGGTTCTCCGACGGTACGCGAGGACGGTCCCGACCGGACGCATCTCGCGGAGCTGGTGCCCGGGCTCGTCGTCGACCTGGAATGCGCGACCGGAATGACGATGCCGGTGGAGTGCTGGGCCGGGATGACAGCACCGATGGTCCTGCTGCGGGGCGAACGCACCACCGCCGAATACGCGCGCAGCGTCGAGATGGTGCGCGCGCTCTACCCGGACGCGCGGTACGAGGTGTTGCCCGGCGAGGCCCACTTCCCGAGAAACATGGACAGGATCGCGGCGATTCTCGCGGCATGACCCTGGCCGGCGGGCGGCACCGACGCGGCAGAACCGGCCGAGCTACCAGGACATCGCGGCGGCGGTCCTGTCCGGCCGGCGGTCCTGTCCGGCCGGCAACGGCACGGGATGACGCTCGGCTCCGTCGATCCCGCTCCCTGCCGGTGCGGCCCGGCCGGTCACCGACCTGCCGGGCCGCCACGCACACCGCTAACGGAGGCCGGCCAGGAACTGGGCGACCCGGCGGGCGATCCCCGGTCGGGGACCGGGATCGGCGGTCCGTTCCGCGATCAGGTGATACGCCTGTAGCGCATTGGTCCGGAACGCGTGCGTGCCGCCCCAGAGGAACAGCCGGAACGCGCGATAGGTCTGCTCACCCCACCGCGCCGTGATGACGTCCCGGGCGGCATCCAGGCGCTTGGCCCACTCCAGCATCGTCAGCTCGTAGTCGCGCGTCTCCCTGGTCACGTCGACGATCTCGAAGCCGTGGTGCAGCAGTTCGGCGATGACGTCCTGGAGCGTCATGAACGTGTGCGCGCCCGACCAGATGTAGTCGCGGGTGAACGCGCTCACCGAGAACTTCTGGATCGCCGCCGACGCGTCGAGGTAGAGCCGACCGCCCGGTTTCAGCACGCGCCACGCCTGCGCCGCGAAGCGGCGGTAGTGGGGCAGATGCTCGATCACCCCGTAGATCACGGCGTGGTCATAGGGTTGCGTCGGCCGGTGGTCGAGGAAGTCCTGGAGGAAGACCTCGCCGGGCAGGTCGTTCTCGTCGATCAGCCGCCGGACGTAGCGTGCGGAGTCCTCGGCCATGGTCAACGTCGTGACGTGCACGCCCCGCGCGCCGCAGTACTGGGTCACGCCACCCCAACCGCCGCCGATGTCCAGCAGGCGCATGCCCGGCTTCAGACCCAGCCCGTCGACCATGGTCTCCAGCTTGTGCTCGGAGGCCTCCTCGATCGTCTCGTCCGGTGACCGGAACAGTCCTTGCGAGTAGAACCGGAACCGCTTGTCGATGAAGGTCAGGTAGAAGTCGTCACCCCGACCGTAGTGGTGGCCGACCGCCTTCGCGTTCATCGTCGTCGCGGAGCGGGCGAGGTCGTAGAGGAACCGGATCTTCCGTCGCAGCGGGACGGTGTTGCGCAGCGTGCGCCGCGCGTCGAACAGCGCGTCGATGTCGCCGGTGATGTCGAGGTCACCCGACACGTAGGCCCGGCTGACGGCCAGTTCCGTGAGTGGTGTGCGCAGCGCGCGTTCCGAGCGGAACGTCAGTGTGTAGACCGGTTCGCCGGTGCCGACGGCGACCATGGAGCCATCGGGCAGATGGATCTCGCCCGGTATCCCGACCGTCGCCAGCAATGCGGCGAGGCCGCCGTCCGGTAACGCCGGCCTCGATCCCTCCTTTGTGGACCGGTCTGATCCTGTCCCGTCCGTCGCGTCGGTCATGCGTGTGCGGCTCCCCTCTTCTCGCGGGCCGTCACCCGAACAGTGCCGTCACCCGAACAGTGCTGTCACGTCCACGGCCCCTCCGGCCTCCACGATGCCAGGGATTCGGTGTCGACCAGGTGTCGACGGCTGACACCGAGCGCGGTGTCAAACCGGACACCTCCGCGTGAGGTGTGACGCGTGTCACACGAATGGGAGAACCCTGACGGGTGTCGGCGCGTCTGGCTGGACGCAGAACGAGAAACGCCACGAAAGCAGCGATCCGCGTCTTCGGCCGCGGATTCGGTGCCAACAGCACGAACGCCAGGAGAGTCGATGCCCCACTTACCGTTCAGTGGCAGCGTGCGCGGCGCGATGAGCCTCGCGGCCGTCGCGCTGGCCGTCCTGCCGGCACAGATGTCGGCGGCAGCCGCCGAGCCGGTCGTGTCGCTACAGGACCAGGTCCGCAGCGGCACAATGGACAGCACACACGGTTCGATCGGGACCTGTGGTCTGTGCCTGTCGCGACTGGTGACCGCGGCCCCCGGGTCGGCCGACGTGCTGTCCACGGACACACCGGTCGGCTGGGGTGCCCACGATCTGGCCGCCGCGCTGCACCTGCCCGGCCACGATGCCGGGCACGGCAGGCGGGGCACCGTCGCGATCATCAGCGGCGGCGCGTACCCGACCGAAGAATCGGACCTGGCCGTGTACCGCGCCCAGTACGGTCTGCCGGCATGCACCGTGGCCGACGGCTGCCTCACGATCACCGACCTCGACGGAGGGCCGCCGCTGGCGCCCACCTCGCCGAAGTATGACCAGGCCGGTGCGGCGGAGGCGGCGATGGACGTCGACATGGCCTCCGCTGCTTGCCCGTCGTGCCGGATCATCGATGTGCAGGCCCCTGCCGTCGACGCCATTCCCGGTCCCGTGGAACAGCTGCACAGGGCGATGGGTGACTTCGCGCACGCGGTCGACACGGCACTCCGGTCGGGCGCGGACGCGGTCAGCATGAGTTTCGGCCTGCCCAACGACAACTCGCCCGAGGCGCGGGCCATCGACGAGGAACTGTTCCACCCGGGCGCGGCGATCCTGGCCGCCTCCGGCGACGGCGGCTTCCGGCCCACCAACGAGATCACCTGGCCCGCCGACCTGCCATGGGTCACCGCCGTCGGTGGCGTCACGCTCACCCGACAGGGCACGCACTTCACGCAGACGGCATGGGTCGGGGCGGGCAGCGGGTGCGACACCAACCAGCGTGGCGCGTTCGGGGCGCCGAGGGCGGTCAGCGCCCTGTGCGGCGGCCATCGGGCGGCGGCGGACGTGTCGGCCGTCGCGGACGACGTCGCCGCGTACCTGACCTACGCGCCGTACAGCCACCGACCGCCCAGGTGGATCGCCGTGGGCGGCACCAGCCTGTCGTCGCCGTTCGTCGCGGGCCTCTACGCACGCGGCGGCCACACCTGGCGCGTGGTCGGCCCGAACACCCTCTACGGCGCGCCCCGCGGCGCGTTCACCGACGTGACCACCGGCCAGAACGTCGGTGACCAGGTCGAGCAGCAGAGCTGCCCGGCCGACACGGCCGCGCTGTGCATGTCGGGTCAGGGCTGGGACGGCCCGACCGGTGTGGGCACGCCCGACGGACTGTCCGGCTTCTGATGGCCGCTCGGGATCTCGCGGACGTCACCGAGCAGCAGCTCGTCCGGCGGGCCGCGCGCGGCGACCGAGCGGCGTTCGAGGAGTTCTACCGGCGGACGTCACCGTGGCTGACGACGCGGCTGCGTCGACGCTGTGCCGACGACCAGATCGTCGCCGAGGTCATCCAGGAGACCTACCTGGCGGTGTGGCGGGCGGCCGGGTCGTTCGAGGGCGCCGCGATCGGTGGCACCGCGGTCGGCTGGGTCTGGACGATCGCGGCGCGCAGGCTGGTCGACGCGTTCCGGCGCCGCGCCTATCACGCGCAGCCGCTGCCGCCGGCCGACAGCGCCCCTGCCGCCGAGGAAGAGGTGCTGTCCGACGGCGATCGGCGACGAGCTGGGCGACGCGCTGCGGACGCTCGCCCCGGAACTGCGGCAGGTGCTGCTGGCCCTGGTGCTCGACGGGCTGAGCGTGCGGGAGACGGCAGTACTGCTCGGGCCTGCCGGAAGGAACGGTCAAGACACGAGCCCGTCGCGCGCGGCTGGCCATGCGGGAGGCACTGTCGTGAACCACGCGTCCGATCGGCTGATCGAGGACTACGCGACCGGCGCGTACATCCCGGACGACCGGGTCTGGGCGCTGGAGTCGCATCTGGAGGCGTGCGCGGTGTGCCGGTCGCGGCTGGCCGCCGTGGCACCGGTGACACCGCTGGTGGATGCCGTGTGGGAAACGTTGGCCCCGTCGCTGGACCGGGTGCCGGCACCCGCCGCGCCGGGTGGTGCGGTGGCTGGCCACCTGGGGCACGCCGGTGATGCTGCCGTGGCTGGTGATGGTCGTGCTGGTGACGCTGGTCGCGGTGGTGCTCAACGACACCGTCTGGCACAGCACGGGCGGGGTCACGACGGTGCAGTTCTTCGCGCCGGTGCTGCCGGTGCTGGGCGTCGCGGCGTCGTGGGCCCGCGGTGTCGATCCGGCCTACGAGATCGTCGCCGCGTCCACACGGGCCGGCCTGTACCTGGTCGTCCGGCGCACGGTCGCCGTGCTGGTCGTCGCTCGTGCCGACGCTGCTGGTGGTCGGTTGGCTGACCGGCACCGAACCGGTGCTGTGGTTGTTGCCCAGCCTGGCGTTCACCACCGGCACGCTCGCGCTCGGCGGCCTGATCGGGGTCAGCCGCGCCGCCTACGGGCTCATCACGGTCTGGGGGCTGGTGTTCGTCCTGCCGACCGTGGTCGCCGGGCAGCCGACGTTCGTCGTTCACCACGGCTGCGCTGCCCGTCTGGGCCGGGATCTTCGTGCTGACGAGCGCGTTCGTCGCGCTGCGCCGGGACGCGTTCACCCGGCTCGGCGCGCACCGATGAGGAAAGGGAACAGGAACATGCGTGCTCTTGGAGCAATGGACCTCGCGCCGAGTACCTACGCCTGGGAGATCCAGGCGACGGGGCTGAAGGTGCGGGTGGGCCGCGGCAGGATGGCCGTCGACGGCGTGGATCTGGCGCTGGGCAGGGGAGTGCACGGCCTGCTCGGACCGAACGGCGCCGGCAAGTCCACGCTGATCAGGACCCTGGCGACGGTGCTGCGGCCGACGGCGGGGGAGTTGTCCGTGCTGGGCACGACCGGCGAGCTCCACGGTCTGCGCGCGCTGCGCCGCCGGATCGGATACCTGCCGCAGGACGTTCGGCTACTACAAGCGGTTCACCGTGCGCGAGTTCGTCGAGTACCTGGCCTGGTTGCGTGAGGTGCCCAAACCGGACATCCCCGGCGCGGTGCAGCGGGCGATCGAGCGCGTCGGGCTGACCGACCGGGCCGACGACAAGATGAAGACGTTGTCCGGCGGCATGGTCCGCAGGGTCGGCATCGCGCAGGCCATCGTGAACGAACCGGAGGTGCTGCTGCTGGACGAACCGACAGCCGGACTGGACCCCGTGCAACGCGTGCGGTTCCGCGACCTGGTGCAGGAACTGGGCCAGGACTCGTGCGTGCTGATCTCGACGCACCTGGTCGAGGACGTCGCCACCGCCTGCACGGATGTGGTGCTGGTCGACCAGGGCAAGCTGGTCTTCCAGGGCAGCCCGGCCGAACTGGCCGACGCCGGTACACCGGAGCACGTCGGTGACAGCCCCATCGAGCGTGGCTACTCCGCCATGCTCAACCATGAGGCAGGTAGGGCGAACTGGTGATGACGATCTTCCGTACCGAACTGCGCCGCTCGATCGCACCGTGGGCCGGGCTCGCGATGGTCGCGGTGGCGCTCGGCTTCCTGCTGCCGCTGACCGGGCCGTGGTGGCACGAACCAGCACCGTGGCTGTCGCAGACCACGACCACCGCGCTGTGGGTGCGGTACATGCAGGTGTTCCTGTGGCCGATGGCGCTCGGCGTCGGTGCGCTGCAGGGCATGCGCGACAGCCGTTCCGGGGCGTCGGAACTGCTCTCGACCGTGCCGCGGCCGGCGTGGCAGCGCGGGGCACGGCTGGCCGGCGCGGTCGGCCTGCTCTCGGCACTGGGCTTCGTGGTGTCGTTCCTGGCGGGTGCGGCCGGTGTCGCCACGCACGACGGGTTGTTCTCGTGGACCTTCGTGCCGGTGATCGTGATCGGTGCCCTCGCGATGGTCGCCGGGACGTCGCTGGGCCTCGCGGTGGGCCGACTGCTGCCGCACCCGCTGGTCGCGCCCGCACTGTCGGTGGTCGGGCTGGCGTTCTCGATCGTGAGTTGGCTCGCGCTCGAGGGTGACGGGAGCTCGCTGCTGTCACCACAGGCCGCACTGCTGGCGTCGGCACTCGCGCTACCGCAGAGTGCGTTCGTGACGACGGCCACCACGGTCGACGTCGGCCAGGCGGTCTGGTTCGTCGGTCTGGCCGTGACGGGTTTCCTCTTGCTGGCGGCGAACTCCGTACGGGGCAAGCTGCTCGGCGTGTTGCCGATGGTGATCGCCGCCGTCATCGCCCTGCTGTCGTTCCCCACCGCCACGGGGGACGTCTACACCGTGGACACCGTTGCCGCGCAACAGGTCTGTGACGGCCCGGTGTGTGTCTCGCGGGTGCACCGGGCGATGCTGCCGGTACTGTCCGCCGCGGGCAAGGATGCCCTGACCAGACTCGCCGCGTTGCCGAACGCGCCGACCCGGGTGCGGGAGTGGACGCGGCCGGAGGCGTACGACGCGGTACCGGCGCGTGATCCCGGTGTGGTCTACGTGGACCTCCAGCGCGGCAACCTTGCCCGGACCGGCTCGGCGGACCTGCGCAGGATGATGCTGGCCGGCGCGGGAGCACCAAGCTGTGCACCGTTCAACGTCGCCGGCCCCTCGGACACGGCGGCCAGGATGATCTCGGCGGCGTACTTCACGGGGACGCTGTCCACGCTGCCCGACCAAAGCCGTTACGCGCTGACCGGCCACCCCGGTGCGGTCCAGGCCATGTGGGCGACGTTCCACGCGCTGCCGGCGGACGTCGCGCTGTCGCGGATCGTGGCGATGCGCAAGGTCTTCCTCGCCTGTCGGGGCAATGCGCTCGACGCCCTCCTGCCCGGGGTGACGTGGTGAGGTGGGTCGTGCTCTACCTGCGGTCCAGACAGGTGCCGGTGGCCGCGGCCGGCCTGCTGGTGGCCGTGTGCGCGGCGCGCACGCTCGCGTGGAGTTCGTGGACCCCGACCTTCGCGTTGCTGGCGGTCACCGCCGCTGTCGCGGTCGCCGCGATCGGGCTGAGCGGACAGGACGTCGACCTGGACCGGACATCGGCACTGCCGTGGCCGATGCGGCGGCTGGCGCACCTGGCCCTGATCGGCGTGGTCGCGGGCGCCGTGGTGCTGGCCGTGCAGCAGGTGGGCGACACGCCGGTGGACACGTGGCTGGTGGTCAGGGACAGCGCGGGGTCGGCCGGCCTGGCCGGCCTGGCCGCCACTGTCGCGGGCGGCCAGTTCGGCTGGACACTGCCGCTGCTGTGGTTCGCGGTGGCGCTGTTCGTGCCGGAGAATCCGCCCGTCACCACCGGCACCGAGATCGCTGCCTGGGCGTTCCAGCCCGGCGATTCGGTAGCGGCCAACTCCACGGCGATGACGCTCATGGTGGCCGGCCTGGTGGCCTACACAGGATGGGGCGGCAGGAAGTGACTCGACCAGGACCCCGTGACGGCGTCCAGGGGCTGCCTCCCGCGAGGTTCGGTCCAACATAATTGAACATGCCGGTTCGCTCGGTTGTCTTGTTCGCGACAGCCGAAGATCCGCCCACTTTCGCCTATTGTTTCGGGATCGCCAGACGATTACTGTCGACTGCTGTGTGACTCTGGTCGATGCTGTTCGATGTGGAAGGGCGGCGACGGTGGCATGGGCGGCACTGGTTCAGCTCAGATCGTGACCCGCCGGATGGCTGCTGCCGTGCTGGTCGTCGTCGCCCTCGTCCTCGCAGCGCTGGGCGGAACGGTGACGTCGGCCGCCGCACGGCAGACCACGGGTCCGGCCAAGGCGCACACCGTGACCTACGACGGGTACTCGTTCCAGGTCGACGGCCGGCGGACCTACCTGTGGTCCGGCGAGTTCCACTACTACCGGTTGCCCAGCCCGGACCTGTGGCTGGACATCTTCCAGAAGATGAAGGCCGCCGGCTTCAACGCCACGTCGCTGTACTTCGACTGGGACTACCACTCGCCCCAGCCGGGTGTCTACGACTTCACCGGCGTCCGGGACATCGACAAACTCCTCGACTACGCCCAGCAGGCAGGCATCTACGTGATCGCCCGGCCGGCGCCCTACATCAACGCCGAGGTGGACAGCGGCGGCCTGCCCGGCTGGCTCACCACGAAGGACGAGCAGAACCGCAGCGCCGACCCGAAGTTCCTGCGGTACGCCGACGAGTGGATGACACAGATCGACCGCGTCCTGGCCCGCCACCAACTCACCAACGGCACCGGCTCGGTGATCGCCTACCAGGTGGAGAACGAGTACTACAACGGTTCGGCGGCCGGCCGTCAGTACATGCAGCACCTGGAGGACAAGGCACGCGCCGACGGCATCACCGTCCCGCTGACCGGCAACAACAACGGCACGTTCAACAGCGGGGTGGGCGCGCTCAACGTCGACGGCCCCGACTCCTACCCGCAGGGCTTCGACTGCTCCAATCCCACCGTGTGGAACGGCGTCCCGGACATCAGCTACGACCACCCCGCGGGCAATCCGCTCTACACGCCGGAGTTCCAGGGCGGCGCGTTCGACCCGTGGGGCGGTCCCGGCTACGACAAGTGCTCCCAGCTCATCAACGACCAGTTCGCGGACGTCTTCTACAAGAACAACATCGCGGTCGGCGCCACGGCGCAGAGCTTCTACATGACCTACGGCGGCACCAACTGGGGATGGCTGGGCGAGCCGGAGAACTACACGTCCTACGACTACGGCGCCGCGATCCGGGAGACCCGGCAGCTCGACCCGAAATACTACGAGGACAAGCTGATCGGCTACCTCACCCAGTCGGTCGCGCCGCTGACGAAGACCGACATGATCAACGCGACACCACCGGACGACACCGCCGTCGTCGACACCGCGCGGATGAACCCGGACACCAAGACGCAGTTCCACACCCTGCGGCACGGTGACTCGACGTCCACCGCGACGGACAACACGCACATCTCGATCGACCTCAACGCCCAGCCGATCACCACCGTGCACTACACCTACGACGACACCGACCCCGCGCTGGTGTACACCGGTAGCTGGTCGCACGTGTCCAACCAGAGCTACACCGGTCCCGACTACCAGAACACCGAGTCGTTCTCCAACACCGCGGGCGACTCGATGACGGTGAACTTCACCGGAACCGCCGTGCACTGGATCGGGTCGAAGACGAACAACCACGGCTTCGCCGACGTCTACGTCGACGGTGTGAAGCAGGCGACCGTGGACGCGTCGGGCAGCCAGAGCCAGGCGGTGCTGTTCGGCAAGAGCGGCCTGGCCGACGGCCCGCACACCCTCAAGATCGTCGTCGACGGCACGCACTCGTCCGGCTCGACCGACAACTTCGTCCCGATCGACGCCATCGACGTGCCCACCGCGGCCGCGGCCAACCCGACCTATCCGGTGGTGCCGCAGCAGCCGGGTACCGCGATCACCCTGAACGGCCGCGACTCGCACATCATCGTCGCCGACTACGAACTGGGCGACTCGCGGTTGCAGTACTCCACATCGGAGATCATGACCAACGCGACGATCGGCAACCGGGACGTCGCGGTGCTCTACGGTGACCAGGGCTCCGACGGTGAAACGGTGCTCCGGTACTCGGCGAAGCCGAACGTCGCCGTCACCGGCGGCACGGCGACCACGACCTGGGACGCGGCAACCGGGGACCTACGCCTGAACTACAAGCACAACGGCCTGCTCCGCGTGACGGTCACGACGCCGGGCAAGCGGCCGCTGCTGCTGCTGATCGGCGACAAGCCGACCGCCGAGACGTTCTGGCGGCAGGACACCGGCGCCGGGCCGGTGCTCGTGCGCGGCACGCACCTGTTGCGCACCGCCACCGTGCACGGCAACACGGTCGACCTCACCGGTGACAACGCCGACGACAACGGCATCGAGGTGTTCACCGCCGCCGACCACGTCACCTGGAACGGCAGGCCGGTGCGAACCCGGGCCACGACGGCCGGCGGCCTGACCGGCGTCATCCCGGTGGCCCAGCCGGTCCAACTGCCCCAGTTGACGAACTGGCAGCACGCCGAGGAGTCGCCCGAGTCCGCGTCGTCCTTCGACGATTCGACATGGACCGTCGCCGACAAGATGACGACCAACTCCGTCAGCGGTGTCACGGCGCCGCCGGTGCTCTACGCCGACGACTACGGCTTCCACACCGGCAACACCTGGTACCGCGGCCGGTTCGCGACCACCGGCACGGAGACCGGCATCCACCTCGTGTCCGACTCCGGCGGTGGTGCGCAGGCGTTCTCGGCGTGGCTGAACGGAACGTTCCTGGGCAGCTCGACGACCGGCTCGGCCGACCTCACGTTCCCGGCCGGCTCGTTGAACGCGCACGGCGACAACGTGCTGTCGGTGCTCACCGTGAACATGGGCCACGAGGAGGACTACAACTCCACCAACGGCAACAAGACCGCGCGTGGGCTCACCAGCGCCGCACTCAACGGCGCGCCGACCAACACGATCACGTGGCGGCTGCAGGGCGTGCGCGGCGGCGAGTCCGAGATCGACCCGGTCCGCGGCCCGCTGTCCACGGGTGGGCTGTACGGCGAGCGGGCCGGTTGGTCGCTGCCCGGTTACCCGGACCGGAACTGGTCGAAGGTCTCCCTGCCCACGACCGACACGCGACCCGGCGTCTCGTGGTACCGCGACGACGTGACGCTGAACCTGCCGAAGGGCCAGGACACGTCCCTCGGTCTCACGTTCACCGACGACCCGAGCCGCAAGTACCGGGCCACGCTGTACGTCAACGGCTGGCAACTGGGCAACTACGTCAACTATCTGGGGCCGCAGCACAGCTTCCCCATTCCGAACGGCATCCTCAACCCGGACGGCAGGAACACGATCGCGATCGCGGTGTGGAACCTGGACGGCACCACCGGCGGGCTGGGCAAGGTCGCGCTGACCGACTACGGCAGCTATGCCTCGTCGCTGAAGGTCGGCATGGTGAACAGTCCGGGCTACAACCCCGTGAAGTACGCGATGCCGAAGCCACCCTCGACCGACGTGTCGCTGGCCGTCCCCGGCTCGGTGTCGGCAGGCCAGAGCTTCACCGCCACGGCGACCGTCCAGGTACCGGCGCGGGCACCTGAGGACACCGGTATCACCGCGACACTCCAGGCACCCGCCGGCTGGACGGTCGGGGCGCCGTCGCCGGCGTCGATCGCCGAGTTGCGTCCCGGCGGGACGGCAACCGTCCAGTGGCCGGTCCAGGCACCGGCGACACTGGCACCCGCATCGGCGGCGCCGCTGACGGCCGTCGTCCACTACTCCCAACGTGGACGCGGCGGCACGGCGAGCGACGAGCGGATCGTCGGAGCGATCCCACCACCGCCACCGGCCGGCACCGACGCGGTGAGCGATCTGCCGTTCCTGTCGGCCACCAACGGTTGGGGACCCGTGGAGCGGGACACCAGCAACGGTGAGCAGGCCGCCGGTGACGGCAAGCCGATCACCATCGCGGGCGTCCACTACGCCAAGGGCCTCGGCACGAACTCGATCAGCGAGGTGCAGGTCTACCTGGCAGGGAAGTGCACCCGGCTCACGGCCGAGGTGGGCGTGGACGACGAGACCCACGGTGCCGGCACGGTGACGTTCAGCGTGGCCGCGGACGGGAAGACGCTCGTCACCACACCGACGATCCAGGGCGGTCAGGCGGCGACACCGATCGACGTGGACGTCACGGGCGCCCAGGTGTTGAGCCTCGTCGTCGGTGACGCGGGCGACGGCAACGGCAACGACCACGGTGACTGGGCGGTACCCACACTCACGTGTGGGTCGTGACCGGCCCGCACGACCGGATCGCCGCAACCGGTGACGTCGCCGCCACGGCGGACGTCCGGGCTCAGGCCCGCACGCCCAGATCAAGCTGGACCGTAGCGGCAACCGATGTCCTCGGGATCTCCGGTCGGGAGACGACCCGGGCGGCGGAGTCGACCGCGAGGAGGCGACAGCCGACCATCCGATCAGGACGGTCACGCGCCATCGTCGTTGTGCGGGAAGTCATGGCGGTTCGCCGTGCCGCCGCGTCCTGGCAGCCGGAACGCGAGCAGGGGCGGTCCCGCGTTGCGGCTCACGAGAACTGGCCGATGGTGCTGACGGTGACGTGCCACTCCCTCACCGCCGGCACCGGCACGGTGTCCACCACCACGGCCGCGTTCGCGGGCGACCCACACGGCCCCGCCCAACACACCTGGACGCTCACCGTCCACAGTGACCCGGCGCCGTGAACCCGCCCGGCATCGAGCCGGACGCGTACCTGCCGTTGCCTTCTGACGACCATGTGTCGTTGCGGGCAGACACGCCCCGTCGGCGATGATCTTGGTCACATACCTGATCGTCCCGAAAGCCGTTGCCGTGGCTGCGTTGTGCAGTGGGTGTCGATGCCCGTTCAACGTCTCGTGACGGCCGCTGGTTGATCATTCACCAACCGGCGGGTACGGGTTCGTCTCACCTTTGAGGATCCGACCAATGGACCTTGACCCTCCACTCGGTCGCCGAGCAGAATTTCGCACGCCCAGCACCCACGTGGAAGTGACAACGATGTCAAGACGTCATCCCGGACCTGTTGCCTACGCAGTGCTGGCCGTGCTTATCGCCGGAGCCTTCGGCATGGTCCAGTTCGGTCCGGACACGCCGAGCCGGCCCGGGGGTGGCGCGTATTCCGCCACGGGCAACCAGATCACCGGGCTCAACCCGAGCCACCTGTCCGGCCCCGGCTGCTACGCCACGACGCCGGGGCAGGTCCGCACCGAACCGACCGCAACCAGCGTCGGCGGCCTGGCTCGGCTCACCTGTCCGCCGACGACACAGGCGCAACTGTTGGTGAAGGTCGCCGACAGTCAGGACGGTTCGGTCAACGTGATCTTCCGCACCATCGGCCACCGGCGGATCGCCGGATCAGTCGACAGTGGACAGCTGCGCGGCCGGCGGAACTCCGCCACGGTCCACGTCGCCGCGAGGCTCGACCGCTCGTTCACCGCCTCGGACCCGCGCACGCCGCGCTGCCCGCCGAGAGCACCGTGGTCGCCACCTCGCACAACCCGCGCCAGACCGCCGTGCTTGTGGGCGGCGGTTCCGCGCCCGAGCGCTGGCAGACAGAGCACGCTGAGCCGGGATCGCCGGTGATGGCCCACCTGCGGGCCTGCCACGCCCGCCGCGCGGCGGGCGATGTTCCGGTAGCGGCGATGCTCGTGCCCCCGCTCGGCTCGACATCGACCAGAACGTGTCCTCGCTGAGAGTTCGCCCCGTTAGGACACCGCGAGGCGTAGTGATCATCGGCGCCACAGCTCGGCCCATTGTGGACCGGACGCCGCTGGCCCGGTGACATTGAGCTGTGGTGGGCGGCTGTGCGACAGGTCATCCACCGTGCCAGACGCGCCGGCCCGCCGTGTCATCGACGATGCGGCAGGGGAAACGACCAATGGAGCGCCGTTGTGCGTGTGACACGCAAGCGCACGCGGTGACGATCGTGCCCTGAAAGGAAATCTCAATGTTGGTCGGCCGTGAGCGTGAACTCGGTGAACTGGCCCGCCTCGTGGCCGGGCTCCAGTGCGGGCGCAGCGGTGCCTTCGTGTTACGGGGACCCGCCGGCATCGGCAAGTCCGCCTTGCTGGGCGCCGCGCAGCGCGCGGCCGGGCAACGGATCCGAGTCCTGCGCGCGGCAGGAGTCACCGAGGAGATGGGCCTGCCGTATGCGGCCCTCCACCAGGTGCTGTGTCCGCTGTTGCACGATCTCGCGGCATTGCCCGAACCGCAGGCCACGGCCCTGCGCTCGGCGTTCGGGTACGACCGCGGTCTCGTCGACCCCTTTCTCGTGGGACTGGGCACCCTGACGCTGCTGGCCAACGCCGCCGCGCACATGCCCTTGCTGCTCATTGTGGAGGACGCGCACTGGCTGGCCGGCGCATCGGCGGACGCACTGATCTTCGCCGCGCGCCGGCTGGCCGAGGTGCCAAGCGTGGGCATGCTCTTCGCCTCCCGTGACAGGCCGGCGGCCTTGCCCGCGAACGACGTCGCCGACATGCGGCTGGAACCGCTGAACGCCGCCAGCGCCAGGGCCTGCCTGCGGGCGGCTGCCCCGACGATGGCCGAAAGCGTCTGCGGCCGGCTGGTGGCGGAGGCCCAGGGCAACCCGCTGGCTCTGGTGGAACTGCTCGCCGCCCTGACGCCGCAGCAGGTGGAGGGCTCAGTGCCCTTGCCGCACATACTTCCGCTCAGTGAGCGGCTGCGCCGTGCCTTTCTCCCGGATTCCGCGCAGGTCAACTGGCACCTTTTGCTGGCGGCGACGGACGATGAAGGCGACCTTTCGACGATTCTGCGGGCGAGCGGCGACGATGACGCCGTCACGACCGCGCTCGGGTTCGCCGCGACAGGGGGCATCGTCGAGCTGGATCGGAAGCAGGTGCGGTTCCTTCACCCGCTGGTCCGCTCCGCTGTCTACCAGAACGCGACCGTGCCCGAACGGCGGGCCGCCCACCTGAGTCTTGCTCAGGCGGCGGTGTCCGGCAGCGCCCAGCAGGTCCGGCACCTCGCGGACGCCACGTTCGGCACCGACCAGGCGGTCGCCGAAGCGCTGGCCGCGCGGGCGCTGGACGGCCCGACCGACGCCGCGTCGGCGGTGAAACTGCTGCGCCGCGCGGCCGAACTCGCGGTGTGTCCTGAACTGCGCCTGCGCTGCCTGACCGATGCGGCCGTGTCGGCCTCCGCCGCTTCCGACTTCGAACAGGCCGGGGCGCTGGCGTTCATCGAGGAGGCCAACGCGCTCGCGCGGACGGAGCGGGACCGCTGCCGCCTCGGGTACCTGCGTGCTCTGATCAGTGACGGCGCCGGACCCACGGCGATGTCCGACGCCGACCCCTGGATCCCCAGCCTCGTGTCCGCACTGGCGGCGAGGCGCGCCTGGGACGCGGGGGAGACCCGGGGCCTTGTCCTGCCGGATGTGACGTTCACGTCGGACGAGGTCCCCGTGCCGTGGCGCTGGTTGCTCGGCCCCCGGCCACACTTGTTGGGCCTGACCGCGCCTGACGTTCCGGGCCACCGCCGGCACGTGGAGCTGATGACGGCCGGCGGTGCCTTGGCCAGACTGCCCGGCGCCCTGTACGAACTCGCCGCGGGCGAGTTGCTGACCGGTGAGTGGTCCGAGGCGCAGTTGCACTGTAGGCAGGGCTTGGCACGCTGCGAGCGGTCCGGCAGGCCGACCCAGGCCGGTGGCTTCCATGCCCTGTTGGCCTGGCTGGCCGCCGTGCGAGGAGACATCGCCGCGCACCACGACCACGCCACCGCCGCCCTCGCTGCCGCGCCGCACGCCTCGACCCTGGCCGTCACCCAGTGGGCCCGCGGGATGGCTGCCATGGCGGAGTCCCAAGTGCAGGACGCGTTCGAGCAGCTCCGGGACATCGTCACGCCGGGATCACTGGCAGCCCACGACGCGATCGCGCTGTTCGTCTACCCGGATCTCATCGAGGTCGCTCTGCGTACGGGCCGCAAGAAGGAGGCTCTTGAGCTGCTGGCGCACTATTCGGAAGCGGTGGCGGCGAGCGCTGCCGACGGCGGTCTGTGCACCGCGGGACTCGCCAGGGCGACGGCGCTGCTCGCGGACGACGACGCCGAATCCGCTTTTGAACGGGCCCTGGCGACCACCGGCCACGCGCCCTTCGAACAGGGACGGGTGCGGCTGCTGTACGGGAACTGGTTGCGCCGGCAGCGGCAGGTCATCCCGGCTCGCGAACAACTGCGCCTCGGCGCTTCCCAACTGGACACGCTGGGGGCACGACCCTGGGTGGCACGGGCCCGCGCCGAACTGCGGGCCGCGGGCGTGCGGCAACAGGGCTCGCGGCAGCACGACGACAATTGCCTCACGTCCGCGCTGACACCGCAGGAGTTGAGCATTGCGACCTACGCCGCTCGCGGGCTGAGCAACAGCGAAATCGCCGCCGAGCTGTATCTCAGCCCGCGAACCGTCGCCTACCACCTGCACAAGGTGTTCCCCAAGCTCGGCGTCACATCGCGGCATCAGCTGCAAGAGCTGTTGGCGTTGTCCTGAACCGGGGCCGGCCCGCCCAGCAGCGTGGATTCCGCTCGTGGTGTCCGGCGTCAGCCCCTCTCCAAAGCCGTGCTCCCGCTCAGAAATTCGGCCACGTCGCTCGGCCCGGGACTGTCGTGGCGCCTCATGTCCTCGAACTTCGTGGCCCCGAGAGGAAAGAACGGCTTCCGGAGTGAGCGTGCCCAGCCGACTCGTCAGGTGGGAAATCAGGCCGGTGGCCTGATTCCGGTGATCAGCGGGCCGATCCGGCCCTGCGGGGTCCCTTGCCATCGCTCCGGCGCGGAGCGCGGTGAACTCGACGACGTCGAGCACCGGGGAACCCAGCCATATCGGTGATTACACGGACTGCCTCTCGCGACGGCTGGGAGAGTCGACAAGCCCTTCCCCACCATACGAACGCTTCCGGCCCGACGCATCCGTCGGACGACCAGTCGTGCGCGGGCCGGCCGGTCCAGTCGGCGGCGGACCGTCGACCGATCGTCACGTGTCGGATGCACATGCCTATGAACGAGCCCTCCCGCACCGGAAATCGACCGGCGAGAGGCGAGTCGTCCGTTCGATCACTGGTCGTCCGGTAGATGCCTCGGGCCGGCCCGGTCGATCATGGTTGTGGACGTCGCACCGCTGGCTCAACAACCCGGCACCGAAAGAAGGGGTCGAGTCCTTGGACAAGCTCCCCGCTGCGAAGGCAGGAATTCACGCTCGTGAACTCATTCGCCGGCGCCGCGCCCGAAACGGGAACAGTACGGCACAGAACATCGTCGACGAGGTGCTGTCGACCGTCCTCGACCTGGACAACGTGACGGGCTCTGCCGTCATGTCCCAGACCATCTGATCCAGCGCTCCTGGCGGCCCAGGTGATCGCCCCCCGGGCCGCCAGGCTCCCAATTCTTCCGCACCCGGCAGGCCGCCCACCCCGCCGCCAGGGCGGGGCCCGTGAACCCGGCAAGCGCTCAACGGCAACCAGAAGTCAGAAGGGCACGCGATGACCGCAATCGACGACGTCGGCGGCGCGACAGAACTCCGCGGCGACGACCGCTACCTGCGCATCCTGGCCGACGACCGCTACCGGACCCTGGTGGGCCTGCAGGATCTGGTCAGCTACGAGACCGCGGTGTTTTGGCGTGACCGCCGGGTCAGGTGCCTGCATCTGCCGATCACGACCAATTCCATCTCCTCACCGATGGGACTGGGCAGCGATTCCTCGCCTGTGCGGATCGATTTGTTCGGCGTGCCAACCTATCTCGCGGACTCGATGCAGTTCATGCTGGAGTACGGCTGCCGGCTCTCCGCTGACGGCGCGTACTACGTCATGCCGAGCTTCCGCGGCGAACAGCCGGACGCGACCCACCTCAGCCAGTTCTTCCACAGCGAGGCCGAGGTGCCGGGCGGGCTCGACGACGTGATGGCCCTGGCGGACCGCTACGTCCGCCGCCTCGCCGAGGCGGCCCTGGACGAGATGGGCCCGCAGATCGCGGCGGCTGTGGGTGGCACGGACCACGTGGAGGCGTTCCTCGGCAAGCCCAGCGAGCGGCTGACCTTCGACCAGGCCGTCGACGAACTCGGTTCGGACCCGCGCTACTTCACCGTCACGCGGGACTGGCGCACGATCACCCGGGCCGGCGAGCAGGAGTTGATCGCCCGGCTGGGCCCGGCCGTCTGGCTGACTCACTTCGACCACCTGTCCGTGCCGTTCTACCAGGCGACGGACGCATCGGGTGGCAAGGCGCTCAACGGCGACTTCCTGCTCGGGCCCGGCGAGGTCATCGGCTGCGGCGAGCGCCACGTCACCGCCGCGAAGACCATAGCCGCGCTGCGACACCACGCCGTGCCGGTCGAGGACTACGACTGGTATGTCCGGATGAAGGCCGAACGCCCCATGCTCACCAGCGGTTTCGGCATGGGAGTGGAGCGCTTCCTGATGTGGCTGCTGCGACACGACGACATCCGCGACCTCCAGCTCCTGGAGCGCGCCAACGGACAGCTGACCACGCCGTGAGCGCGCGCTCCGCCGAGCAGGCGATCGGGCCCGAGGAGATCCTCGATCCCGCCGTGCTCACCGACCCCTTCCCGTTCTTCGCCCGGTTGCGCCGCTTGGATCCGGTGCACTGGAGTGAAGCGACAGGGTCCTGGTACGTCGCCGCGTACGACGACGTGCACCGGTTGCTGACCGACGAGCGGCTCGGGTCGGCGCCGAGCAAGGCGCTGCTCGACTCGTACACCCCGGAGCAGCACGAGGTCGTCGCGCCGGTCGAGGAGTTCTTCTGCCGCTGGTTGGTTTTCTCGGACCCTCCGCACCAGCTTCGCATGCGCACCCTGCTACAGCGGGCCTTCACCCCGGCCGCGGTCACCTCGCTGCGGCCGCTGATCGAGGAGCGCGCGGCCGCGGCCTCGGATTCACTGGCCTCGGCCACGGCCGGCGCCGACGTCGTGGAGCACCTGGCCCGGCCCTTCGCGCTCGATGTCGTCAGCACACTGCTCGGCATCGCGCCGGGCGAACGTGCCCAGGTGCTGGCCTGGTCGGACGCACTCATGGCGTACATAGGCAGTGCGCCCGAGGAGCTGGACCGGGCCCGCGCGGCGCGCGCGGCGATCGACGGCCTCATCCCGTACGTCACCGACACCGTGATCGCGCGCGGCGAGGGCCGGTTGGCCGAGGCGTTGGGCCCCGGCCTGGCCGCCGGCGAACTGGCGCCCGTGGACGCGGCGGCGGTCTTCGCCCAACTGCTCACCGGCGGCATCGAACCGCTCGGCACGGGCTTGGCCGGTGCCATGCTCGCACTGCACCAGGCCCCCGACCAGCTCGCGGACGTACGCCAAGGCGTCATTGCCTACGAGCACGCGGTGGAGGAGTCGCTGCGCCACAACCCACCGTTCCACTTCGCGCCGCGCCACGCGATCGGAGATCTGACTGTCGGCGGGCGGGACATCCGGCGCGGACAGCGGGTCGTGCTCCTGCTCGCCTCGGCCAACCGGGACGAGCAGCGGTTCCCGAACGGGGAACAGTTCAACGCCCGCCGTGGCCCCGTCGCGCATCTCGCGTTCGGCCGTGGCGGGCACTACTGCCTCGGCGCGGTGCTCGCGCGCACCCAGATCGCCGCCGCCCTGCGAGCCGTCGACCGTCGGCTGCCGAAGCTGCGCCTCGACGTGTCCGCCGCCCGGCGTGAGCCGAGCTTCGGCCGGACCATTCTGCGACCGGTGCCGGCCGTTGTCTGAGCCGGGACGACACGAACTGGTGGACCTGTGGTCGGGCGAGACCGATCGGTTCATCGAGGCCATGACGGCCGATTCCGACGCGACGCTGCCGGTGCCCACCTGCCCTGGCTGGGACGTGTGGACCCTGGCCGGTCATGTCGCCGGCATGTGGGACTTCGTGTCGCGGGTGCTGCGCTCGCCATCGGCCGGACAGTGCGCCTGGCGTCCCGTGCTGGGCCGGCGCGGACCCGTCGCCGCACGACTGCGGCACCGCGCCGCCGACCTTCGTGCGGCGTTGGACGGCGTCGCGGGCGACGCCGTGCTCTGGAGTTGGAGCGACGATCACAGCCCTGCGTTCTGGGCCAGGCGGATCGCGGTCGAGACCGCGATTCACCGCTGGGACGCGGAGTTCGCCACCGGCCGCCCGCGGGCGCCGATGCCACAGGAGTTGGCGATCGCCGGGATACGCGAGTTCGTCGAGGCGCAGATCCCTTACCACGCAACAGGTTTACCCGGTGACGGCGCAGCGGTCAGGTTCGCCGTCGACGGTTACGACGCGACGGTCGTGCTGGGTCCGGACGGCGTCAAGGCCGACCCGACCGCCCACGTGGCCTGCGAAGTCACCGGTGAACCGACGGAAATGCTGCTGTACCTGTGGGGTCGGCCCATCAGCGGGTCGGGTCTGCGCCGCCGAGGCCGGCCGGACCTGGTCGACCGGCTGCGTGCGGTGATGCACCTCTCCTACGGCGGCGACGACTGACCCGCCGCCCCGACAGTCGCGGACGAGCTGTGGCACAACGAGAAGGAGGTCCGGAAATGGACCGCATGGACCATTCGGCCCCCAGGTGGGCCGACTGCTACCGAGCATTGATCGCCAGCAAGACGGATGACGTCGCCGGCCTCCGCGCCGTGCTGGCTGCCGCCCCGCGGGGACCGGTGCTGGAGTTGGGGGCCGGTTTCGGCCGGCTGGCGGTCGTTGCCGCCGAGACCGGACGGCAGGTGGTCGCCGTCGAGGTGAGCGGCATGATGCTGGACCATCGGGACGCGTACCTCGAAGACGTGCCCGGCGAGGTGCTGGAGCGGATCACGTGGCGGGAGGCGGACGCTCGCGAGGCCAGTGAGTGGCAGCAGGACAGCGAGCGCTACGCCCTCGTGGTGTGCGCGTACAACGGGCTCAACGAGATCCTGGACGGTCTGTCCAAGATGATCGACGGTGCCGCCCGCGTGCTTGCCCCGGGCGGCCTGCTGTACCTCGACTGGCACTCCAGTTCCTACGAGCGCGCCGGCGTGGTCGAGTTCTGCGATTACCTGCGAGTGCGGGGCGAACGGTGGGCGGTCTTCACCGTCGTGCGGGAACTCGGCGACGAGCGGCACGACCTGACCCTCGTCTACGAGCGGATCAACGGCGACGCGGCGGCCGAGCGTCTCTACCAGGTGATTGAGCGCCGTTCATGGCAGCGCGAGGAGGTAGCGGCCCTCGCCGCCCCGGCCTTCGACCAGCATCCGGAGATGTCCCGCGGCAACGTCATGGTGTTGGTCAGGAAAGCAGACCAGCCGCGGGAAGTCCCGGTCGATTGACGGAGATGGAACGGGTGGTGTGCGCCGGCGTCGGCGGACACCGCACATTCCCAACACCCCGAGTCGCACATGATCGGTGAGAGGAGCGGGAGATGACGTCCCTGGGGGTCGCCTCGTGACCAGGATCCTGCCCGCAGCCCTGGCCCCGGGCGACCGTGTCGCCGTCATCACCCCCTCCTGGGGCGGACCCGGCAGTTTCCCGGTTCGGTTCGACCGGGCGCTGACCGCGCTGGCCGGCCGGTTGGACCTCGCCGGCCGGCCGACCCGGCACGCGCACGGCAACCTGGACTGGCGCTCCGCGCTCGCGGCACAGCGAGCCGACGACATCAATCAGGCCTTTCAGGACGACACCATCGCCGGAATCCTGTGCGCCATCGGCGGCGACCACGCCGCGCAGGTGCTGCCGCTGCTGGACTGGGCGACCATTGCCAGCCACCCCAAGGTGTTCTGCGGCTACTCCGATGCCACGGTGCTCCACCACGCGATCTACGCCGTCACCGGAATGACCACCTTCTACGGCCCCGCCGTGCTGACCCAGTTCGGCGAGTGGCCGGACCCGGAGGACTACACCGTGGACCACTTCCGCTCGGTGACGATGACCGCGCGCCCCGCGGGACCGGTGCCCAGAGCCGGTTATGTCGTCGACGAGCCTGGCGACTGGGCCGCGGCCCGACCCTCGCGTGCCCGCGCTCGCGGCCCGGCCATCGGGCGCACGGTCCTGCGCCCGGGATCCGGCGCAGGCCCGCTGCTGGCCGCTTGCCTGCCCAGCGCCCTCCAACTGCTCGGGACACCCTGGCGGCCGACGTACGACGGACACGTGCTGGTCATCGAGACCCCGCCCGCCTATCGCCCCGCCGACGCGGACCGTGACCTGACCCACCTGCGCAACGCGGGCTGCCTGAACGAACTCGCGGCTCTCGTGGTGGGACGGCCGCCGGGAATGTCGGAGGAGGACCGGCAGCGCCTGCACGCTGTCGTCCTCGACGCCGTTGCCGATTTCGGCTACCCGGTGCTCGCCGGTGTCGAGTGTGGACACACCGACCCGATGGCGACGCTGCCGATCGGTGTCGCCTGCACGGTCGACGGGGATGAGCTGTCCCTACTCGAAGCCGCGGTCACGGCCTGACCCTCATCCCTGAAGAAAGGTTGGCACACAATGGACACTGCCGTCGCGGAAACCCGAGCGTACTTCAGCGACAAGGCCGACGCCTACGACCACGTGGACGAGCAGCCGTACTGGATGCTGTCCGACGAACTGCTGTGGTGGGCACTTGAGACGTATGTGCTGCCCCGGCTGCCGGCCGGCTTCACGTTCCTGGACGCCGGCGGCGGCACCGGCCGCTGGAGCCACCGCATCGCCACCGCCCGCCCGGACAGCCGCGGTTTGCTGTACGACCTGACACCCGAGATGTCCGCCCACGCGCTGCGCAAGGCGAACACCCACGGCTACGCCGACCGGTTCGAGGTGCGCAACGGCGACCTTGCCGACGTCGCGACCGAGCTGGCCGGCGCGCGCTTCGACCTGATCTTCAACTTCCACAACGTGCTGGGCTTTGTCGGCGACCCCGGTCAGGTGATCGATGCGCTGGCCGGCCTGCTGACTCCGGCGGGCCTGCTGGTCTCGTTCGTGCCCAGCCGGTGGCACGCCTCCTTCTTCAACCTGACCCTCGGCCAGGTCGACGAGGCGGTGCGCTGCCTGGACGGGCGCGGCCGCTTCACCGACACCATGCCGGACATGCACCTGTTCACCCCGGCCGGGCTCACCGAGATCCACGAGGCGGCGGGGCTGACGATCGACGTGCTGACCGGATTCCCGTGCCTGCTGTATCCCGGCTACCAGGAGACGCAGCTGCACGGGTCGACGGACCGGTTGCAGCGGCTGCTCGGCGACGGTACGGACGTCGAGCGGCTCATCGCCATGGAACGCAAGGTGCTGACCGACCCCGCAGCGGCCGGGCGCGGGAACAACCTGTTCACGGTCGCCTCGAAGGGGAACGCCGCATGAGCGTCGTCCTCGGCCTCAACCCTGGCTTCGGCGGGTTCAACTACCACGACCCGTCCGCCTGCGTGATGGTCGACGGCCGCCCGGTGGCCGCCGTCGAGGAGGAGCGGTTCACCCGGGTGAAGTCGGCGCCCGGCATCTTCCCCGCACGGTCGGTGCGGTACTGCCTTGAGGCCGCTGGTCTGTCCATGTCGGACGTCGATGCCGTGGCCGTCGGTTACAGCAGCAACGCATGGCTGGAGCGACTGCCGCTGGAGGTCCGGCGGCTGGTCTCGCACCCGGAACTGAGCGAGCTGGCCGCGACCGACCCGGAGCGCGTCGACGTCGCCAGGGCTTGCGAGCAACTCGCGTCGGCCACCCGGCGGTTCGGCGACCTGATGCACCGCACCGCTCTGTTCATGACCGAACAGCGGGCCGCCGAACGGATCGGCGACCACCTGCCGGGGCTGCGCGCCCCGGTCCGCTTCGTCCGGCACCATCGCGCCCACGCCGCGAGTGCGGTGTACCCGTCGGGTTTCGGCGATCCCACCGCGCTGGTCCTCGACGGCCTCGGCGAGCTGGAGTGCGGCTCGGCCTGGGCGCCGGGGCCCGGCGGCGCGATGGAACGGCTCGACCGGACGGATCTGCCCAACTCCCTCGGCTACTTCTACGCCGCGATCACCGAATACCTGGGCTTCCGTGGTTGGGAGGGCGAGGGCAAGACCATGGCCCTGGCGCCGTACGGGTGCCCGGACCCAGCGGCGAGCGGTGTCCTGGACACGCTGGTCCACGTGGACGGGAACGGCTTCGACGTCTCGGGCCTCGTGCTCCCGTGCCTGGGGGACCAACTCTCCCTCGACACCGGGCTGGCCGTCGAGATGCTGAGCGAGCTGTTCCAGGCGCCGCCGCGCCCGCCGGGTGCCGACATCACCGAACACCACAAGAACATCGCCTGGGCGGGACAGCACTTCCTGGAGCAGGCGGTCACCGGACAGGTCCGCAGGCTCGCCCACGCCCGGGGCCAGTTGGAGCTGTGCTTCGCCGGCGGCGTGGCGCTCAACTGCAAACTCAACCTCATACTTCGGGAAATGCCCGAGGTGGACCGGTTGTACGTGCCCGGCGCGTGTGCGGACGCCGGTCTCGCCCTCGGTGCGGCGCTGGAGGTCGCGGGGGACCTGGGCGACGATGCGCGCCACGCCCTACCGCACCTGGCGCTCGGGCCGGCGGCGGACACCGACCCCGAGAAATACCTGACCACGATGAAGATCCCGCACGAGCAGCCGGCCGACGTCGCGGATGCCGTCGCGGGGCACATCGCGGACGGGCGGGTGGTGATGTGGTACCAGGGGCGGGCCGAGTTCGGTCCACGGGCGCTGGGCAGCCGCAGCATCCTGGCCGACCCGCGGCGCGAGGACATGCGGGTCCTGGTGAACGACGTGGTCAAACACCGGGAGCTGTGGCGGCCGTTCGGCCCGTCGGTGCTGGCGGAGAAGGCGTCCGCGGTGCTCGAGGGGGTCGAGCACGAAACCGAGGCTCCCTACATGGTCGTCGCCTACCGGGTGCGCGAGGAATGGGCCGCGCGCATTCCGGCGGTGGTGCACGTCGCGGACGGAACCACCCGGCCGCAGTTGGTGCGCGGTGAGGACCAACCCGAGTATCACGCCGTCATCAGCGCATTCCACCGGCTCACCGGCGTACCGCTCGTGCTCAACACGTCCTTCAACGACAAGAACGAACCGCTGGTGTGCACCGTCGCCCAAGCGGTCCGCCACTTCTTCAGCTCCGCCGCCGACGTCCTGGTGCTCGACGGCACCGTGGTGCGGAAGGAGGAAGCGTGACCACCGAGAGGCGCCGGTCCCACCGCGAGATCGGCCGCGACCACGACCTGTTCATGATCAGTCCCGACGTGGGACGCGGCCTGGTGGCCTGGCTGCCCCAGGGCACCTCGCTCCGGCACACGCTGGAAGGGTTCTGGCGCGAGGTGCACCACGCCCATGGCTACGAGGTCGTGATGACGCCGCACCTCGGCCGGGCCGACCTGTGGGGCGATTCGCGCCAACTCGACTTCCACCGCGAGACGATGTTTCCCGAGTTCGTCGTCGACGGCCACCCCTACCTGGTCAAGGGGGCCAATTGCCCGCTGCACATGCAGCTGTTCGGCAGCCGGACCCGCGGACACCGGGAATTGCCGCTGCGGCTGGCCGAGATCTCCACCGTGTACCGGCAGACGCCGGTGGGCGCGCTGAAGGGTCTGCGGTATGCCCGGACCATCAGCCAGGACGACAGCCACATCTTCTGCCGGGCCGAGGACGTCGTGGAAGAGATAGCGCGCTACTTCGACCTGATGCGCCGGATGTTGCGGGCGTTCGGGTTCGAGGACCTCCGTCCGTACCTGGGGACGCGGGACGCGCGGTCGGTGCCCGGCGACGAAATCTGGGAGCGGGCCACCGAGCAACTGGTGCAGGGGCTACGTGAGGCGGGCGTCGACCACCGGGTGGTGCCGGGTGGCGCGACCTTCTACGCGCCGCGGGTCGGAGTGGACGTCGTGGACCGATGGGGGACGGCCTGGCCGCTGCCCGACTTCCAGGTCGACTACCACCTGCCCCGCCTGTGCGGGGTTCGATACACCGGCGCCGACGGCCGTCCGGCGGAGCCGGTCGTCATCCACCGCACACTGCTGGGCTCGATCGAGCGTTTCGTCGCGGCGCTGCTGGAGCAGCACGGCATCACCGGCCTGCCGGACTGGCTCAAGCCGATGCACCTGCGGGTGTTGCCGGTGCGCGAGGAGGACGAGACCGCCGCGCGGGCGCTGGCCGACGCGCTGCGCCTGGAGGGCACCCGCGCCGCGGCGGACGACCGGCGCGGCTCGCTCGGCTGCCGGGTCGCCAGGGCCTGCGAGGACGGCGTGCCACTGGTGGTGGCAGTGGGTTCCGACGAGGCGGGCTCCGGTCGCTACCGAGTGCGTGACAGCGCCGGACAGCAGTCATCCGTCGGCTACGAGGAACTCGCCGCCATGGTCCGCCGCCTCGCCAGGACGCCGGATCCGTCGCTCGGCGTGGCGAGGCCGTCCTTCGCTTCGTGACCAGGATTTCCCACAACCTCAAGGACTCTCATGCTCGCACTGCTGGGCGGTGACCCGGAGGTCACTGCCGACCATCCCCACAATGATCTGTGCGCCTTCAGCCGCCAGGACCGAGCGGTGATCACCGCCCACCTGGAGGCCGGCGGCACCACCTCCTACTACGGCCGCGACGGCGAACTGAGGGAGTTCGAGGACGAGCTCGCCGCCTTCTTCGGCCGCCGGCACTGTGTCGCGGTCAACTCCGGCACCAGCGCTCTGCACTCGGCGTTCTTCGGCATCGGCCTCCAGCCGGGGGACGAGGTGATCGTGCCGACGTACACGTTCCTGGCGACCGTCTCGCCGCTGTTCTCGCTGCGCGCGGTGCCGGTGCTCGCCGACTGCGAGCCCGACACGGGCAACATCGACCCCGACGACGTCCGCCGCCGCGTGACCGCCAGGACGAAGGCGATCGTGGTGACCCACCAGTTCGGCCATCCGGTCGAGATGGACGCCGTCCTGGACATCGCCCGAGAGCACGACCTCAAGGTCGTGGAAGACGTCTCGCTGGCGTTCGGCGCCACCTACAAGGGACACCGCGCCGGCTCTCAGGGCCACGTCGCCGCGTTCAGCCTGGGCTCCACCAAGATGGTCAGCGGCGGTCAGGGCGGCGCCCTCGTCACCGACGACAGCGAGGTGATGGAGCGGGCCAACCTGCTCGGTCATTTCGTCCGCCGCTCCGTCACCGAGGTCACCAGCGACAAGTACCGACCCTTCGTCACCACCGGCTACGGCCACAACTACCGGATGCACGCGCTGGCCGTGGCGATGGCCCGCGGGCGTCTGCACCGCGTGGACGCGCTCATCGCCGCCCGCCACGAGCGGCTGGAACGCCTGTCCGCCGGCCTGGCCGACACCCCGTTCGTCGCGCCGCCGGTCACCCGGCCCTACGTGCACCGCGGCCAGTGGGGCGGCTACACCGCGTCGTTCGACACGGAGGCGGCCTGCGTCGACATCGACACGTTCGTCGCCGCCCTCCAGGCGGAGGGCCTCGAGGTGGCCGCGCGTGGCTATCACCCGCTGCTGCACCGCGCGGAGTTCTTCCGCACCACCGAGGACGCCTACTACCCGGGGCTGCCATGGGCCGAGAAGCGGCTGTATCGCGACGGCGATCTGCCGCGGTCGGAATGGCACGCCGACCGGCAGATCGCGTTCCCGATCTTCCTCGACGAGCCTGTGTCCCTTGTGGACGCCTATGTCCGCGCGGTGCGCAAGGTCTGTGCACGGGTCGACGACCTGCGAGGCACCGACGTGAGCATCGCCTGACACCGCGAATCCACCCGAAACGAGAACGAGGCAAGAGGATGACGGAATCTTCGACACACGATTTCCGCGACCGCGTGGCCGTGGTGACCGGTGGCGCTCGCGGCCAGGGGCTGTCGCACGCGCTGGCCTTCGCCGCAGGCGGCGCGGCGGTCGCGGTGCTGGACATCGGCGACGACATCCCCGCTGTTCCGTACCCGCTGAGCGGGCCCGATGATCTGGCCGGGGCGGAGGGCCTGCTGTCGGAGGTCTCCGACCGGACACTGGTGCTGACCTGCGACATCCGCTCCGAGGATGCGGTGCGGGCCGCGTTCGAGAAGATTCGCGGCGAGTTCGGCACCGTCGACGTCCTGGTCAACAACGCGGGCGTGACATCGCTGGTGCCGGTGCGGGACATGTCGTTGGAGCAATGGCGTGATGTGGTCGACGTGTGCCTGACCGGTGCGTTCCTGTGCAGCCGGGAGGTCGTCGGCGGCATGGCCGACGCCGGTCGCGGTTCGATCGTCAACATCAGCTCGGGTGCCGGCATCGTCGGCATGCCGGAGCAGGCGCACTACACGGCGGCCAAGCACGCGCTGGTGGGCCTCACGAAGGCGCTCGCCCTCGAGTTGGGCCCGCACGGCGTGCGGGTGAACGCCATCGCCCCGAACGTCGTCGACACGCCGCTCAGCGCCGGCCTGGGCGAGGCCTACCCGGACAGCCTGGCGAGCCTGGGGGCGTTGTACGGGGCCTTCTTCCCGCTGACGACCTGCCCCGTGCTGCAACCGTCCGATGTGACGGAAGCGGTCTGCTGGCTGGTGTCCGAGCGGGCGCGCTACGTCACCGGGATCACCCTGCCCGTCGACGCGGGATTCGGGTGCAAATGAGCAGCGAGCAGTCCTTGCGTGTCGAAGCGACGCACCTGCTCGCCGAATCCTTCACGCTCCTGTGTCCGGGTGTGGTGCTGGGCACGGGCGGACCGGCGGGCGGTGGCTTCCACTTCGACGCCACGCTGCCCGGCCCGACTCCCGGCGACCTGCTGGCCGAGCTGAATGGGATGCTGCGCAAACTCGCCGCCGAGGGACCGGCGCCGACGGTCACCGTGACCCCGCAGGAGGCGGCCGACCTGCTGGCCGCCCAACCGTTGCAGCTAGCACTGCTGCGTGAGCTGGCACCAGCGCCGACGGTGCGCGTGCGCCGCCGCGGCGACCACACGTTGCTGGAAGCGGCGGCCGGCGGCGCGTCGGACGAGCCCGCGCCGGTTCCGGCCGGCGTCGAACTCACGGCCGTCAGCGGCGCCTACTGGCGGGGTTCGTCCGACAACACGATGCTGACCCGCGTCAGCGGTTACGCGTTCGCCACCGAGGCGGAGTTGGCGGCCCAGTTGGACGAACTCGCCGACGCCCGTGCTCGCGACCACCGCAAGCTCGGTCGTGAACTGCGCTTGTTCGCCACCAGCGAGGAGATCGGCGCCGGACTGCCCCTGTGGCTGCCCCGTGGCACCGTGATTCGCCGGGAACTGGAGAACTGGATCACGGAGCAGGAGCGGGTCGCCGGCTACCAGCACGTGGTGACCCCCCAACTGGCCAGGCGGGCGCTGTACGAACGTTCCGGACACTGGGATCACTACAAGGACGACATGTTCCCGGTGATGCGAGTGGGGGAGGAGGAACTCGTGCTGCGGCCGATGAACTGCCCGCACCACATCACCGTCTTCAAATCGGGCGCCAACAGCTACCGGGCTCTGCCGGTTCGGCTGGCCGAACTCGGCACGATGTACCGGTCGGAGCGGTCGGGCGTGGTCGGCGGCCTGAATCGCGTGCGGGCCATGACCTTGAACGACGCCCACATCTTCTGCACGCCCGAGCAGGTGGGACAGGAGTTCGCCCGTACTCTCGAACTGGTCGAACGCTGCTACCGAACCCTCGGCATCACGAACCACCGGTATCGGCTGTCGCTGCGGGACAAGGCATCGCAGAAGTACGTCGGGGGCGACGACATGTGGCAGCACGCGGAGGACATCATCCGGCGTTGCCTGGACGATCTCGGGCTGCCCTACCGCGAAGCGACCGGCGAGGCCGCGTTCTACGGGCCGAAGCTGGACATCCAGTTGCCGGACCTGATGGGGCGGGAGGAGACTCTCTCCACCATCCAGGTGGACTTCCACCTCGCGGAGCGATTCGGTCTGGAGTACGTAGGTCCCGACGGCTCCGGGCACCGGCCGGTGATCATCCACCGTGGTGTGCTCAGCACCATGGAACGCATGGTCGCGCACTTGATCGAACTGTACGGCGGTGCCTTCCCGGTCTGGCTCGCCCCTGTGCAGGTAGTGGTGCTGCCGGTTGCCGAGCATCAGCAGGCGTGGGCCGCCACGTGGGCGGAGGAACTGGTCAGGGCAGGCTACCGGGCCGAGGTCGCCGGCACGGCCGACACCCTGGGCGCTCGTATCCGCTCGTCCCGCAACGACAAGATCCCGTTCGTCGCGGTGGTCGGCGAGCGCGAGGTGGCGGACGGCACGGTGTCGATCCGGGCCCGGACATCACGCCGCTCGGTCACCCTGCCCCGTGACGCCTTCGTGGACAGGCTCCGTGCCCTGGTGCGTACACGTTCCCGCGACGTGAACCTGGCCGAGGGGGTGAGCTGAGTCGACAACGGGGCCCGCCTGTCGGCCGGCCGAGGTGGTCGGTGACGATCGCCTCGGTGCCGCGCATGTCTGGGCGCACCGCCGTCGGCGCCGGCTGCTCGTCGGCCCGGTTGCGATGGCTCACCGCTGCCACGCGGATCGTCCCGCGCAGAATTCTCGGCTTCCCACGAACCCGGGGTGGTAGAACTCGACATCCGCGGCCACATCGGCACCGCCCGCGAACGGGACGACAATGTCATGCCAGCACTCCGCCTGGCCATTACCGGAAACCCTGGCGGCCACCCACCTGGCTCGCGCCTGAACCGTCGCTCATTCACCCGGAGTCCATCGTCGACCCGACCGGATGGGCGACCGTCATCTTCCTCCACAGGAGCATGAATGAATTGTTCTGCGCTGACCGCGGATAGAGAGACATTGGTCTTCCTCAACCGGAACCAACAGGTGCAGTACGCAAGTCCAGAATTCTTCCGGCAGTTCGACGGATCGGCCGAGGAGTTGTGCGGGCAGCCATTTCGCAACCTCGTGGTACCCGACCTCCGGGAGGGTCTGGAGAACCGACTGAATCAACTGCTGCTCGGTGCCCGGGACAAGTGCAGCCACCGGACGGCACTGCTGCGGCGGTCGGCGTCGCCGTTGATCGCGACACTCACCGCCACAGCCCTGACGGGCAGCTCGCCGAACCGGGCCCTGGCCATCCAGCTCGCCCGTCCGGTGGACGGATCGGCCCCGCCTGCCGCGAGCCGCGGCCCCAGCCTCAGCGAGATGTCGGCGAAGGTCCTCGAAGGCACCGCAGCCGGCCTGACCTCCGAGTTTCTGGCGGCGCGCCTGTTCATCAGCCGCCAGACCGTCGACTACCACATCGCCCGCATGTTGCGGCAGTTCGACATGCCGAACCGGGCGGCGCTGATCGCACTCGCCTACTCGACGGGAATTCTGCAGATCGGAACCTGGCCGCCCCGGATGGCCGATGGTCTCGTCGAGTAGAACCCTACGTCCTGTCGAGGACGATGTTATGCGCAACCGTTCGCGGTCCGCGAGCCCGCTTAATATTTTTACTAATCCTGCCGGGACGATCTTCTTGGAGTCGATTCCACCGTGATAGCCTGATCTGCGCTTCTTCCGATCGCATGTTTCGGTTTCTGTAGCGGCTGTCCTGCCGTCGTTTCCGGTGACTGATTGCCGTTTCTTTACTTGCAGAATCCGATTCGTGGGCGCGGAGAGGCCCGCAGAGAAGTCACTTCGGAAAGGAATACAATGAGCACCTTCAACGACATCGACATCTCCGAACTGTCGGCTGAGGAACTGGACGACATCGTCGGCGGCACGTTCTCACTGCCCGCCACCTGCGTCATCTGACGACTGCCTCGCACCGCCGGGCGGTCTCACCGCCCGGCCTGGCGCGGTAGCGCCAGGAACTGATGCCGTCCCGTCTGCGGGAGGGAAGTCCCTCCCGCAGACGGGACGGCGGCCCACGCCTCGATGTCTCGCCAGGGGCCGGCCGGTGACTCGACGACGGGAAGGGACTCATGTCCGGCGAATCACGCTTCAGCACCGAGGCGCTCGAACATCACCGCAGGCGTGACGGCCTCGGCCCGGTGCTTGGCCACACTCCCGCTCCGGCCCGGCCCAAGGGACCAGCCGAGCGGATCGCGGCGGTCCGCGAACGGTTCGGCCACCGGCGTGCGGGGCGGCTGCCCGTCTGCTTCCAGACCCAGGTCAGCGACTGCGTCCGGCCGCTCTCGTGACCGTACTGCGGTACCACGGCGTCGACGTCTCCCTCGACGAGACTCCGGGCGCGGGCCGACTCCGGCCGCAACGGCGCGTCGGCCCGCACGCTCCTTGAGATCGCCCGCGAGTACGGCGTGCGGGGCCGTGGCGTGCGCGCCACCCCGGGAGCCCTCGCACGTCTGTCCCCCGGTGCCATCCTGTTCTGGAACTTCAGTCACTTCGTCGTCCTGGAGAGCGCCGGCCGGGACCACGTGGAGGTCGTCGACCCCGCGTTCGGGCGCCGCAGGCTCAGCATGACCACGGTCGCCGAGTCCTTCACCGGTGTGGCTCTCGAGTTCGACCCGCCGCTGCACGCCACCAGCGCTCGCCGACGTGGCGGCGCGGCCCGCAGCCCCTGGCACCGGCTGCGCCCGTTCCTGCCCCGGGGAAAGGAGTTGGCCCTTCTCCTGGCGGCTTCCGCCGGACTCATGGCCTTCGAACTGGCCCTGCCGCTCACCGCCGGATTCCTGGTGGAGTACGTCCTCGGCGGCCGGTCCACCAGAGGCGTGTGGACGGTCGGGCTGATCCTGGCCGGGCTCGTCGGCCTCTACTTCGCGCTGTACCTGGCGCGCTCCTTCCAGGTGACCAGACGACAGGCCGTCATCGAGAAACGGCTCACCCTGGGCATCGTGGGCCACATGGCCGACCTGCCCTACGACTTCTTCACCGTGCGCAACTCCGGCGACCTCGCCCTGCGGGTTCGCACCAGCAACGTCCTCGTCCAGGTGCTGAGCCTCACCGCGGTCTCCGCGGTCTTCGACGGCCTGCTGATCGTCGTCTACCTGGTCGCGATCGCCGTGGCCAACCCGCTGCTGGCCCTGTTCGTCACGGTGCTCGTCGCCATGCAGATGGGCATCCTCGTACTGACCTGGCGACGTCAGAAGGAACTGAGCCAGGAAGTCCTCGAACGCCAGACGAAGGCGCAGGAGGAACTGTTGGAGATGCTGGAAAGCATCACCACCCTCAAGGCAGGCGGCATGGAGGGCAGGGCGGTCGAGCGGTGGTCGCACACCCTGGTGCACGAGGTCAACAAGCGCCTGAGCGCCCGCCGCAGCATGGCCCTGTTCTCCTCTCTCAGCCGGGCGCTGCAGTTCGCCGCACCCCTCGTCGTACTCGTCGCCGGGATCTGGCTGGTCCTCAACCGGCACTACTCACTCGGCGAGGCGATGGGCTTCATGACGCTCACGATCGCCCTGTTCATCCCCCTGGAGGGCCTGTTCGACGCCAGCTCCCAGGTCGCCGCCATGCGGCCCACCATCGCCAAACTCGACGACGTCCTGCGCTCGACCCCCGAACCGCGGGGCGTCCTCGCCGGTACCGGCGTCCCCAGGCCGGGCCGGATCTCGGCCGATGCGGTCACCTTCCGCTACCCGGGAGCCCCTCGGCCCGTCCTGAGCGACATCAGTCTCGAACTCCGGCCGGGCCAGTTCGTGGCTGTCGTGGGCCGTTCCGGTTCTGGCAAGTCCACCCTCGGCATGCTGCTCGCCGGACTCCACACCCCCACCAGCGGCACCCTCACCGTCGACGGCATCGACCTGACCGAACTCGACCGGCCCACCTACCGGCGCCGCATCGGCTACGTCAACCAGAACGCTCACCTCTTCGGCGGCACCGTCCGGGACAACATCGTCTTCGGCGCCGACGAGATCAGCGAGGCGGATCTGATCACGGCGGTGCGGCTGGCACACATCCACGACGAGGTCGAGGCCATGCCCATGGGCTACAACACCCTCGTCGGCCCCGGCGGTCACGGCATGTCCGGGGGACAGCGCCAGCGGATCGTGCTGGCCAGGACGTTGGCCAAGAAACCCGAACTCGTCATCCTCGACGAGGCGACCAGCGCCCTGGACCCCGCCCTGGAGGAATCCATCATGCGAGGGCTGCTGGACGCGGGAATCACCGTCGTCGTCATAGCCCATCGCCTGACGGTCCTGGACGAGGCCGACCAGGTCGTCGTCATGCGTGACGGACGCATCGTCGAAGCGGGCCTCCCCGCCGTCCTCAAGGAGAGCGGAACGGAGTACCTGTGCCTGACCTGACGGCCCCGGCGCCCCTCACGCCCTTCGCCCTCACCTACGAGCAGGACCGGTTCCACGCCAAAACCCGCTCCAGCGGCTGGGTCCACAAGAACGTCCAGCTCGCCTTCGAGATCCTCGGCGACCTCGACACCGACGCCCTCGTGGCCGCCGTGCGCGCCTTCGTGGCCCGACACGACGCGCTGCACCTACAGATGGCCGAGGACCCCGGCCCGCACCCCCAGCAGTGGACCCGGGCCGTCGGCGCCGAGGAGGAGGTCGTCCGGTGCGTGAAGGTCAGGGCCACGTCGCCCGAACAGTTCTCCCGCTACGCCTCGACACTGCTGTCCCGCGACTGCGTCACCCCGTGGTCGTACGGCACGCGGCGGCCCTTCGTCATCCGGCTGCTGCGCTACGACGAGCACCACCACGCGCTGCTCGCCACCTTCCAGAACCTCGTCTTCGACGGCCGGGCTCACCATCTGTTCAGGCATGAGCTCTGGCGCGACTACGAAACCCTGCGCGGGGGAGAGGCTCTACCGGGCACCGCGGCCTCCTTCGCCGCGGCGGCGGTCCGGCAGCGGGCCCGGACCGACCGGCGACAGCGCGAACGAGCTCTGGCGAGCTGGCGGGAACGCCTGGAATTCCAGGCCCGCACCCCGTGGACCGTTCCCGCCGTGGCCCGTCGTGCCGAGGGCGGCGCGGTGAGCGCCGAACTGCCCGCCGCCACCGTCACCGCGCTGCGCGACGTCTGCGCCAGGACCCGTTCCACCGTTCTGCAGTGGACGGTCGGCGCCTTCGTCGCGGCGCTGGCCGCCCGAACCGGCAGGGCAGAGGTGGGACTGTGGACCTCGATGGACTCGCGCTCGACACGGGACCAGGACGTGGTCGGCATGTTCGCCGGCTCCTGCCCGCTGACCGTCACCGATGCCACGGCCGGCGCTCCCGCCGTGCGGGAGCAGGTACGGGATCAACTGCTCAACGCCCTCAAACACCAGCGGCTGACCGCCGACGACATCGCCGCGCTGACCCGTGAGGCCGAGGCGGCCGGCGGCGCACCCGTCAGCCGTGATCTCTACGTCAACCTCCGCCGATATGACGGGGACCACCCGGTCGCCGACGACGGCGGCCGACTGCGGATCACCACCGACGCCTACCCGCTGCGCAGGATCGCCTTCCACGACACCCACGCACTTCACCTGCGGTGCACCGAGTTCCGTGACGGCCTCTTCGTAGACCTCCGCTACGACGGGCACCGCGCGGACCGCCCGCTGGCACGGATGATCCTGGACGACGTGCTCGTCGGCGTCGCGGCAGCCTGCCCCTCAGTCGCATGAGGACCAACACAGTCGCATGAGGACGATCACAGTCGCAAGAGGACGACCAGACCCCCCATCACCCAGCACAGAAGGCGCCATGTCCGACACGCCGATCGACAACGTACTGACCGCCGTGAGCGAGGTGTTCGGCCACCCGGTCGTGCCCGAGGACGACTTCTTCTCCCTCGGCGGCGACTCCATCACCGCGGTCGAACTCAGCCTCCGTCTGGAGGACCTCCTGGGCACCGAGGTCGACGTCGAACTGATCGTCGACCAGCCGAGCCTCGCCGCCCTTGCCGAGGCGCTCGCGGCGCCTTCCCCGACCCGGCGACAGCCGAGCACCGAGGAGTCATGAAGCCCTACATCTGGGACCCCTGGACCACCGCACGGACCGACCCCGACCGTAGGGCCGTGATCGCGGACGACGAGAGCAGCACCTTTCGTGAACTCACCGGCCACGCGGACGCCCTGGCCCGCGGTCTACACGGGCTCAAGGTCCCGGACGGCGCGGTCGTGTCGACGGACATCCCCACCGGGCCGGTCTTCTTCGCGCTGGCCCTCGCCGCACTGCGGCACGGCTTCGGGCTGTTCCCGATCGGCAGGCACCTGCTGGAACTCCCCATGGGCCGGACCCTGCTGACGAGTGTGGCGGCAGCCCTGCACATCACCGCCCAGCCGTGGGCCGACTGCCCCGACCTGCCCTGCCCCGTCCTGACAGAAGCGGAGCTGACGGCCTGCGCTGCCGGCGCGTCCCTGCCCGCGACCCCGCCCGCCGCGGGCCATCTCGTCTTCGCCACCTCCGGCACCACCGGACTGCCCCAGGCCGTGGCCCGTACGCGCCCGCGCAGGCCCTACCGAGGGGTTGCGGTCGTCGACCGATACGGCGCCGGAGCCGACCGGGGCCCACACCTGATGGCCAACCCCACGTATCACCTGGGCACATTGGGGCCCGCTCTGTACGCGCTCCAAGCCGGCAGCGCGGTCGTCGTCCAGCGTTCCTGGCTCCCCGGCGCCTTCGCGGAACTCGCGGACCGCCACCTGGCGGACAGCGCCATGCTCAGTCCGGACCGCCTGACCGACCTCGTCGAGGCCGGCCAGGCACCGCGTCACCGCTTTCAGGTCGTCTTTCACGGTGGAGCCGCCTGCCCGCCCGCTGTGAAGCGCGCCGCCATCGACCTGTTCGGACCGGTCCTCCACGAGTACTACGGCACCTCGAAGAGCGTCATCACCGAGATCAGCACGGCGCAGTGGCTGGATCGACCCGGATCGGTCGGCCGACCCCTGCCGGGCATCCGCGTCGAGATCACGAAGGATGGCCGGCCGTTGCCGGCGGGGGAGACGGGGGCGATCGACATCCGGCTGCGGGCCGTCGACCGGGACGTGCCGGACGCGGACGACGTACTGCGGACCGGCGACGTAGGCCATCTCGACGGCGAGGGCTATCTGTTCGTCGTCGGCCGGGCCGAAAGCCCCAGAGAGATCCGCACGGCACGCCTCGAACACGACATCCGGTTGCTGCCCGGAGTCACGGAAGCGGCCGTCCTCGACGGTGCCGATGACGAACCGCTGTGCTTCGTGGAACACAGCCGGGGAGCCACCTTCGAGGACCCGATGCCCGTCATCGAGGCCACGGCTAGTGCACTCGACCTTCCCTGCCCCCGGGTCGTCCTGGCGGCCTCGGGCTCCCTGCCCCGTACGCCCAGCGGCAAGCTGAAGCGGGCCTCTCTCGCCGCCCTGGCCCGGCGGAGCGCACCCCTTGCCACCGAATGACGAGGGTGCCATGCGCGAGCCCGCCGCCACCGCCCCCGGCTGGCTCCGTCACCACGCCCTGCACCGGCCGGACGCCGTCGCGCTGACCTGTTGGAGCGAAGGGAAAATCCACCGGCGGCTGACCTTCGGCGAACTGGACCGCCTCGTGCACACCGTCGCCCGCGCGCTGCGCCGCCCGGACGCCGGACCCGCGGGACGGGCGGTGCTGGTGCTGCCGAACGACGAAAGGTTCACGACCGTCCTGCTGGCCACGATCGCCAGTGGGCTCGTCGCCGTTCCCGCCCCCGTTCCGGGCACCGTGCGCGCGGAGGCGTTCGAGCAACGGCTGCGCGGCATCGTCGCGGACTGCCGCCCGACCCTCGTAGTCACCTCGGACGCGTGGGGGGACCGGGTGCGCTCCGTGCTCGGCACCCCGACCGCCCGACCCCGCATCCGTACCTGGGAAGAACTGCTGGCCGACGGTCGCGAAGCGTCCCCCGACACCGGAACCCCCGGCGCACCAACGGGTTCCCAGCAGGCCCCCGCACTCCTCCAGTACACGTCCGGCTCAACGGGATCTCCCAAGGGCGTCATCATCAACCATCGCGCGTTGCTGTCCAGTTGTCGGCAGGCGGCCCACTTCTACGACGAGAGCCCGACGGACGTCGCGGTGACCTGGGTACCGGTCCACCACGACATGGGTCTGATCACCGGTGTCCTCAGACCGCTGTTCAGCGGATACGAGTCCGTGCTCGTGCCCCCCGAGTGCTTCGCCCGTCGCCCAGGGGACTGGCTCGCCGCCATCACCGCGTGCGGCGGCACGCTCTCCAGCGCTCCCGACTTCGCGTACGACCTGTGCGCGCGCAGGACCACCGACGACGAGACGGCCGCCCTGGACCTGCGCACGTGGCGTGTCGCCCGCAGCGCGGGAGAAGTCGTCCGCACGGCCACCGCCGATCGGTTCACCGCGCGCTTCGCCCCCGTCGGGTTCAGGGCGGGGGGCCTGTGCCCCTCGTACGGAATGGCCGAGGCGACCCTCACCCTCACCGCCACCACTCCCGCCGCGCCCCCGCTCCGTCTCGCCGTCGGCACCGAGGCCCTGCGAGGCGGTCGCGCGGTACCGGCCGGACCGGAGGACACCGCCATTTCCCTGCTTTCCTCGGGCACCCCGCTGCCGGGAACACGCGTACGCATCGACGACGGCCGGCGGGGCGAGCACCACGTGGGCGAGATCCACGTCCGAGGCCCTCAACTGTTCAGCGGCTACTGGCGCCGGCCGGCCCGGCGGTCCCGCTGGCACGCGACCAAGGATCTGGGATTCCTGCACGGGGACCACCTGTTCGTCCTCGGACGCACCGACGACGTACTCGTCCACCACGGCCGCAACTTCTATCCGGCGGACATCGTCACGGTCTGTGCCGACGTCCCGGGCCTGAGACCGGGACGGTGCGCCGCCTTCACCGTCGCGGACGGAGACGCCGGTGAGCACCTGTGCCTGGTGGCGGAAGCGTCGGACGGAGCCGACGCACCACCTCCCGCGGACGTGGCCACGCGGGTCCGGCGCCGTCTGGCCCTGGCACTCGACCTGTACGTCTCACAGGTCGTCCTGCTGCCGAGGGGCGGCCTTCCCGTGACGACCAGCGGCAAGGTACGGGTCGCCGAAACGAAACGGCGTGTCGAGGAAGGAACCCTGGCCGCCCTGTGGCCCCGCGCATCTGCGGCGGACAGCACCTGAACACGGAAGGGAACGTACCAAGTGGACATCGCACATGCTCCGACGCTGTCCCAGTGGGTCGGCGACCCCACGGCCTTCGGCGCCGCCTACTGGCGTCGCCGACCCGGCGTCTTCACCCCCGACGCCCCCCTGGCCACCCCCTTCACCCTGAAGGACGTGGACGACGCCCTCGCCACAGGCTTCCTGCACGAGCCCTACGTGGAAATGACCCGTGCCGAGGGCTCCCTCCCCGCCGACGCCTACCTGTCGGCGCGCACCGTCCACAACTCCACGTCCGCCGGGTTCGCCGACGAGAAGAAGATACGGGCGCTGATCGAGCAGGGCGCGACCCTGCTCATGCGCCGCATCGACCAGTGGCACGGCCCCACCCGCGACACGCTCGCCAGTCTGTCGGCCGAACTCCAGCGGCCCGTGGAGGCGTTCTGCTTCGTCACACCGCCGGGCACCCAGGGTGTACCCCTGCACCGCGACGACGCCGACGTGCTCGTCCTGCAACTGAACGGCAGCAAGGACTGGCGCGTCCATGAGGGGCCGGCGGACGGCGACTGGCAACTCGGCAAGGTGGAGGGCCAGCCGCCGGCCGAGGTACTGGTCACGACCGTGCATGCCGGCGACGTCCTCTACATTCCGCGCGGCTTCCCCCACCAGGCCGTCGGCAGCGGCGGCCTGTCCGCGCACCTGTCGCTGACGATCCGCGAGATCCACATGGGCGACCTCTTCCGCAGCCTGCAGAAGCTGTCGGCCAAGGGCATGAACATCGCCGCCCGCCCGCTGGACGACGAAGCCGTGCTCGCCGCCGCCACCACCATGATCGACCATGTCGCAAAGGCGTTGGCCGACCTGACTCCCCAGGACCTCGTGGACCACGCCCGACGCACCAGACTCGCCGCACTGCCCGCGCCGCGCACGCCGATCTCACTCAGCGACCTGGCCGCCGCATACACCGAGCAAGGATGATCATCCGGCTCCCGCGCTATCAACGCCGATCAAGAAACCCAATGGCGCAAACTGAACGAAGGCCAAAGAAGGCCACCGCCGCACTCTCCGCACTCCGCGCACGGCCGGAATGGGGGCCACCGAAGACCGCCGCCGGCGTCCGCGTGGTGCGTCTACCACCACTCCTGAGCGCATGCTGGCCACGCATCACGACCGGGTCCGACACGAGTTCGGCTCACCGGTCCCGGCGGCAGCCTGCTGCGTCGTTCGAACTTCCGGCGCCGCACCTGGCGGCCAGCGCTCGTGCGCGCCGGGATGCCCGGTCAGGTCACACCCACGACCCCACCGGCGGCGTTCGGGACCGATGGACCAACGATGGGACACGCTGCTGGCAATCCTGTAGGGCCATCGTGACCTCTACCGGGTCAGGCTCTCCTGACCACACACGGAGTCGCGCCAGCCACCATGATTGTTTGCTTCCCCTTTGCTCCACCAACGCAGAACAGCCTGTCGGCGATGATCACCAACAGGCTGTCTGGCCAGCAGAACTACTGGTGGGCGATACAGGGATTGAACCTGTGACCTCTACCGTGTCAAGGTAGCGCTCTCCCACTGAGCTAATCGCCCGAGGCGGAGACGGGAATCGAACCCGTGTACAGGGCTTTGCAGGCCCTTGCCTAAGCCACTCGGCCACTCCGCCGTTGCCCGGAGATCGTGCCTCCGAGAATACGACCCGGACCTTGAGGGCCGTCGCCGAGCGGACGACGGGACTCGAACCCGCGACCCTCACCTTGGCAAGGTGATGCGCTACCAGCTGCGCTACGTCCGCATGCTCTTCACGTTCGGTGTTGGCCGCTCACCGTCCGTCTCGTGCGAGCGAAACCTTATCGGACGGCCCGCCGGCCAACCAAATCGGGGTGCCCGAACGCGTGCCCGTCGGCACCCCGCCATGTTGATCAGCCGAGATCGGTGGAGATCATGTGCGTCAGCGCTTCGTCCACGTCAACCCACAGATGTTCGTTGCCGGGTACGACGACGTCGTAGGTCCGGTCCAGGAAGTCGGCGAACTCCTGTGCGGACGCCTCGAACACGGCGTGCCCGGACGGCGAGCTCAGCTCGACGACAACCACCTCGGGGTCGTCCACGGACGGCCGGATCCGGACGTCGCCCTCACCTGCGGTGGCGATCAGACCGTCGGCCAGCAGGTCACGGGCGAACACCCACTCCACCCACCCGGCCTTGCCGGTGCGGAACGCCGCCACGACTGCGTAGGGATCTCGAGTGTCGTACCTCAGTTCCACTCGTACCGGTACCGCTGGGCACCGGGGCGCCAGCAGGTCGAACACCGCGGTTGCGCGGAGCGTCACATGGTCGTTTCGCATCGTCGTAACCCTTCTGCTCCCTCCCGGTCAGGAAACGACCGAGCTACCCAGTTGTGACGTACAAGTGAGCGCAATCGCTCTTACTCTGGCCGTACATCACTCTTCCGGGCCAGAACTACTTCGTAGCGCTACCGGTTCGCTTCGCTCCGTAGCCGCAGCTCGCTCTCCTCGTCTCACTGTTTCATCATGGCGGGCGCCGACGGTCACAGGAACCGCATCGGTACGAATCTTGGCCGTGCGTAATCTCGCGTACCGGTGACCGTGGTCCATGTAGCCTGTCGGCCCCTTGGTACATCGCCCGCCCCCCGGATTTCGTTCCCATGACATCATCCGGTACTGTCTGTGACGTCGCCGAGCCCTGGCTGACACGGGCGATTAGCTCAGCGGGAGAGCGCTTCGTTCACACCGAAGAGGTCGCAGGTTCGATCCCTGCATCGCCCACACCGTGTTTTGCCTGGTCAGACGGCCTGTCGATGATCTTCATCGACAGGCCGTTTCTGATTCGTGGGGAGCAATTTGGGAGCACGGTGTCCTGACCACACTTGTCCTATCCGAAGAGTTCATGCCGCATGCTGGCCCCGCAGCGGGGCTCTCCGCCCAGGCCACCCGCCATGCTGCTGCCACCGCTGCTGGAGGGCCTGTCAGCGTTCCTCGATCATCTGCTGGTCACATGCGAGTAGAGGTCGCCGGACATCCTTCATCTTGTGCCCGAGCCGCTCATGCCGCATGATCCGCGGCACCCGGTCCTCGATCAACCATGTCTTGTGCGTGTGGCGTAGGTCATGGAAGTGCATCCCCTGGTTGATCGTGACCCACCCCTTCTTCTCGTCCCCGGCCAGCGCGGGCAACCAGACCCGGCGGCGGAAGTTGGACCGCCGGTGCAGCCCCCGTCACCCCGGTGAACACGAACCGCGCCCGGGATCGCGTTCGCGGTGCTCGCCCGCAAGCTGTCACCAGGAACGGCGGCAGGTGCACCGTGCGGACACTGGCCGGGGTCTTGGGCGGCCCGCAGTTCCAACCGCCCGCGCACCTCGTGCAGGGCGCCGAACTGCGGGTCGATCTCGATCCGTGGGTCCCCCTGCGCCTGCCGAATATTCCGTCCGGGCTGGTCAAACGGCGTGCCCGTACTCGTGGATCACTCCGGCGAGTCGATCGTGTCGGCGAATGTCGAGGTGGGCGAGTCGGGCGGGGTCGGTGATCGGTTCGGGAGTTGCGGGCAGCGGTGCGGCCTGGTTGAGGGCTTGGTGGGGTCGGTGGGTGTTGTAGTGGTGCTCGAACTGGTGCAGCGCGTGACGTAGATGGCGTTCGTTCCATATCAGCGTCCGGTCGAGTAGTTCGTGTCGGCAGGTTTGCACCCAGCGTTCGATGATGGAGTTCATTCGGGGCATCCGGATGCCGGTGAGCACGACCTGGATGCCGGCGTCGTGCAGGATCTGGTCGAACAGGTCGGGGTATTTTTTCCGTCCCGGTCGCGAATCAGATACTTGATGGTGGCAGCGGCGTCGTCGAGGTCCATGACGAGGTTTCGCGCGGCCTGCGCGACCCATCCTGCTGTGGGATGTGCTGTGGTGCCTATGATCCGTACCGTGCGGGTGGAATGCTCGATGACGGCGAGGATGTACTGACGTCGGCCGGTCAGGGTGATGGTCTCGAGGAAGTCGCAGGACAGCAGGGCGTGGGCCTGGGACCGCAGGAAGTCGGCCCAGGTGGTAGCGCTGCGGTTGGGTGCCGGGTCGATGCCCTCGGTTTTCAGGATCTCCCAGACTGTCGAGGCGGCGACCGCGATGCCGAGTGTGACCAACTCGCCGTGGACTCTGCGGTAGCCCCAGGAGGGATTCTCTTGGACCAGGCGCAGGATCAGGGCGCGGATCGAGCGGACGGTCCGCGGGCGACCCGGATGGTGGGGTCGGCAGGTGCGGGCATGGCGGTGGCGCGTCAGGTCGCGGTGCCAGCGCAGCACGGTGTCGGGTTGGACCAGCAAACGCAGTCGCCGCAGGATGTCGCGCGGTAGCGGAGTCAGTAGCGCGGCGAGGAAGGCGCGGTCGTGCGGGGTGAAGTGCACGCGCGTGCCGCGGAGTTGCCGTTCCAGGACCGTGATCTGGTGGCGCAGCAGGAGGATCTCGGTGTCCTTCTCGTGGTTGCTGATCGGTAGCAGGCGCAGGGCTGCGAAGGTGTTGGTCACGGCCAGGTAGGCAAGGCGAAGTAGCACGGGCGCTCATCTTGCCGCAACCACTCTGCGGGTCTCTGAGCTGGGTGGATGGGATTCTCGGCAGGCGCACTCTCAGCAGCGTCACGCCCTTCGTCCTGGTGCCCCTCCTCTATTTCCGTGGCGCCGGCGCACTGTTCACAGTGGTCGCCGCGACCCTGGTCGTGGTGGCCGTGGACGTCGCCGTACTCGGCCCGCGAACCGACGGCAGGCCATGGGCAGAGGTGAATCCGATACCGGCCGGCATCCGGTCACCGAGCCGCCTGCGGCCCAGCAAAAGAAGTATCCGTGTTCTGGGTCCCAAGAGGAGCGGCGTCCGCGTTGTCCGGTCGAGGCGGTGACATCACCGGTGTAGGGACATCCGGGCAGTCGCCGGCGAACTGCCGCGCTCGTTCATCCTTCACGTCGAGCACGACCGTGATCACTTACGGTAATCGAGCGTAACACGGAAGGCTCGTTGGCCCGGCCGAGTACATGTGCGCCATGTACCGAGAGTGATCATGAGGATCGTGACGAGATCGGGCTGTTCTGAGCACTTCGGCCATCAGGCCGAGAACCCGCCGCTCCCGGGGCGTGAGCCAGTCGGGCGAAGTTCTCCGAGCTTCAGGAAGATTCCGTAGGCACCGGGTGTCGCGAACTCCGTCACGGCGCGGTCCTTGAGGTCGGCGAGTTGGCGGGCGAGCTCGGCATCGTCCGCCGTCGGTGTGAAGATGTCCTCTTGGCCGGCGAGTTCGATGGCTTCGGCGAAAACCAGATCCTGCGCCGGTGACAGGCCACTCCTGGAGTGTCGTTCCCGCTTGAGCGCCTCGATCCAGAAGTGGCTCTGCACGGCCGGTGGCGAGGCCGCGAAGATCGCGATCCGATAGGCCTGCGGATACGTCATGATGTCGTCGTAGGTGTGAGGAAGCCGGTCACGATTCCGACTCACCCACCCCGCTGCGTCGGCCTTCTCTCGCGCGAATCCGGCCGGTGCCTTACCGGTGAGCAGGAGTCCGGCGGCGATGGTCGCGCCGACGCACAACCGCACGGGTGGCGCGGTAAGTCGGGCCCACGCAGCCGGCGTGTCCTTGTCGGTGCGGAGTTTCCCGAGGGCATACATGACTTTGATGCTGTACTTCAGGCCGAGGCACCCGATGAGTGGCGCCGCGATGCCCGGTCCGGTCCATGCGCTCACCACGCCGTCGTGGATCCGCAGCAGGGTGGGGCGCCACGGCGGGGAATCGCCGAGCGCCTGCGTGCGCCACTCGCGCACGCTGGGTCGGTCGAGGGGCACGACGTCGAGTCGGCTCGCCGAGGCGCGCCGGACCACCCGGGAGATCTTTCGACAGGTCCCACAGGTCGCGTCGTAGGCGAGCATCCATCGGGATGATGTGTTCGTCATGTTATCAACTCCGTTGATCGGGCGTTCTCGGTGCCGGGCGAGCCGACCGGTCCGTACGTCTTGGCCAGGAGGTCGGCGTAGCGTCCGCGGCGGGCCAGCAGTTCGGCGTGGGTGCCGCGCTCGACGATGCGTCCCCGCTCGAGCACGACGATGTGGTCGGCCTGCCGGACCGTGGATAGCCGGTGCGCGATGGTGATCGTGGTGCGCCCCGCGGCGAGACTGTCGAGTGCGTGTTGCACGGCGTGTTCGGTGTTGGTGTCCAGCGAACTGGTGGCTTCGTCGAGCACGAGGACGGGCGGGTCGCGCAGGATGGTGCGGGCGATGGCGAGGCGTTGTTTCTCGCCGCCGGAGAACCGGTGCCCGCGTTCGCCGACGACCGTCCGGTAACCGTCGGGCAGGCTGGTGATCAGGTCGTGGATCTGCGCCGCCGTCGCGGCCGCGACGAGTTCGGCCTCGGTTGCGTCCGGTTTGGCGAAGCGCAGGTTGTCGGTGATCGTGGTGTGGAACAGGTGCGTGTCCTGGGAGACCACGCCGACGACGGCGGCGATGGTTGTCAGCGAGAGGTCGCGAACGTCAACACCGTCGACGGTGACCCGCCCGTCGGTGACGTCGTAGAGCCGGGACACCAGGTAGCCCAGCGTGGACTTGCCGGCTCCGGTGGGGCCGACCACGGCGAGGTGTCGGCCGGGTGGCAGGTCGATGTCGATGTGCCGGAGGATGTCCTCGTCGTCGTACCGAAAACCCACCCCTTCGAACCGGACGTGTCCGCGCCGCTGGGGCAGTCGAACGGGTCGCGCCGGTTCGTCGATGTCGACTGGTAGGTCGAGGTATTCGAAGACCCGCTCGAACAGGGCCAGCGAACTCTGCACCGAGATACCCGTGTTGAGCAGTTGCACCGTCGGGCCGAACAGGCCCTGTTGCAGCGTGGTGTAGGCGACGAGTGTGCCGATCGAGATCGCCAGCCGGCCGTGGTCGGCGGTGAGGCCGGCGGTCCAGTAGATCGCGATGGGCATGGCCGCCATCACCATCTGGATGGTGGACTGGCGCCAGCGCCCGGCCATCGACGACCGGATGGTCAACGTGGTCAGTGTGCGGGACTGTTTCGCGAACTCCCCGGTGAGCAACTCCGACCGGCCCATGACCCGGCCGAGGAGGAAACCGTCGACCGACAGCGACTCCTCGACCAGGGTGGACATCAGCGCGAGCAGTTGCTGCCGTTCCCGGGCGATCACCCGGCGTTCGCCGCCGACCTTCCGGCTGATCCACGCGAACAGCGGCAGGATCGCCAGCGAGACCATGGTCAGTCGCCAGTCCAGCAGGACCATGGCGACCACGCTGCCGACCACCGTCGTGGCGTTGGCGACGATGGTGGTCGCCACCCCGGTGATCGTGCCGCCCATGGCGCCGATGTCGTTGGTGATCCGGGACTGCACCTCTCCGATTCGGGTGCGGGTGAAGAACGCCAGCGACATGCGTTGCAGATGCGTGTAGACGGCTTTGCGCAGGTCGTGCATCATGTCCTGCCCGACGGCCAGCGACAGGTAGGACTGGAGTACCCCGGCCGCGCTGATGGCTCCGGCGATGGCCAGCATGGTGAGGGCGAGCATGGTCAGCAGGCCGAGCCGCGCCTGGGGCAACGCGATGTCCAGAATCCCCCGGAGCAGGAACGGTGGCACCAGCGACACAGCGGACGACATGCCGATCAATCCGAGCACGACGGCCAGTCGGCCTCGGTAGGGCGCGAAAAGCCGGACGATCCGCCACAGCGACACGTGCGGTGGCGCCCCTGGCCGTTGCGCCACCGGTTCAGCCATGGGTCAGAAATCCTTCCCGAACCAGCGTGGTGATCAGCACGATGCGCCCGCTGTCGTCGAGATCACCGGGAATGGACGCGCCGGTGCATCCGTCACCGTTGCTGCTGGCCACATACCGCACCTCGTCGGCGAAGGACGCGGGCAGCCGGACGGTCTTGCTGTGGAAGTCGACGCTGACGACGTTGTCGTCGACCGAGATGCGGTACCGGAGGTTGGGCCTGCGCCGAACCCTGGTGGTCAACCCGATCCGATCCAGTTGGTCGAGATCGGTCAGATGGTGCCGCAGGCTCGGCAGGCCCGCCGACGTGGCCCGAAGCACCGAGTCGGCGACCATGTCCTGCGGCGCGAGCCGCTCCCGCACGACGTCCAGGAGCTCGGTGACCGTGTCCGCCGCCCGGCGTTGCCTGGCGTAATCGGTGGCGAACCCGATCGGCAGTCCGGCACGGAACCTCGCATCATTGGTGAACAGCGCCCATATCGCGTTCTGGACCACCTGCGAGTACAGCACCGGGTGCACGCCAATCGTGACGTGCACGGACGTGCTGTCATTCGCCGTGGCCCAATGCACCGTCCCGCGTGGCAGGTAGAGTACGTCACCGGCGCGCAGATCGAACTCCTGTTCGGGCTCCGGCGCCGGCTGCGACTTGTCGTACGGTTGGCCGTCCAGCGGCAGTTCGAGCGGTTGGCTGGCCAGTCGCCAGTGCTTCGCGCCATGCACCTGGGCGACGAACACGTCGTGCATGTCGTAGTGCGGCGCGAAACCCTGGTTGCCCGCGGGGGTGAGGTAGATGTTCATCTGAAGTCGCGCGCTCAGCTCGGCGCCCAGGACGGCGGCCATCCGCCGGAGTGGCTCCCACCGGTCGTTGAGATGGTTCACCACCACCGTCGAACCGTCCCGGTAGTGCTGGTACAGGGCCTCCAACGCGTTCAGGCCGTGGGCGGTCCCCAACTCCGAGACGGGGGTTTCCTTGCCCGCCACCACGACCCGGAGGTTGTCGAGCCCGATAGGGGACAGCGACAGCACCTGGTCCAGGTCGTCCAGGGTCAGCATGTCCTCGTAGTACTCCGGGTCGTCGCGGGTGATGACCAGTGGCCTTTTCTCCCAGTATTCCCGCTCGAAGGTCGCGGGGGCGACGGGATGAATGAGTCGGGACAGTTCGACGAAATCATGTGCGCGCAGCGTCTTCTCCGGCGCGTCGACAAGAACGGTCATCACAAATCTCCCTGTGGATGTGAACCGGAATGTGTGGACAGCGGTGTGTGCGTCATCGAGCGTTGTCGAGGCGGCGATCCGGCTGGGCGACAAGACGGACGTCGCCCAGCCGGATCGCGGTGTGACGGGTCGCTGCTACGTCAGCAGTTGCGGCCGTCGTCCGGGTCGTCGTGGTCGTCGTGGCCGCCGTCGTGGCCGCCGCTGTCGCTCTTGTCGTTGTTGTCGTGGTGCCCCGTACTGCAGTCGAACGGGCTGACCGCGGCGAACGACGACAGCGTCACGACGCTGATGTCCGACGGGTCGAGGGACTTCGCCATGTGAATGTTCCCTTCGTGGACTGGACAGAGTTGCGCTCGGTCGCCGGCCTGGCGACCGGGCCGACTCCGGTGTAGTGCGGACGGGTTGTTCAGTGTCAGGAGTTGGACGCTGAACAGCGATATCTGAACAATGGGGCATCTGGGGTCACCAGGCAGTGCGAGGGGGATCGTGATGCCACGCGGTGAACGTCCGCTGGACGCGGACGACGGTGTTCTGGTTCGGTTCGCGGCCGATCTGCGCGCGTTACGCGAGCAGGCGGGAAGTCCGACATACCGGCAGCTCAGCAGGCGGGCGCACTATTCGCCGGCGGCGTTGTCGGAGGCGGCGAGTGGTCGCAAACTGCCCAGTCGGGCGGTGACATTGGCCTATGTCAATGCCTGCGGTGGAGATGTGGCGCTGTGGGAGGCCCGGTGGCGGGCGGACGCCGCGGCACAGGCGACGACGAACGGTTCCGGCGACGACGGCGGTGACGGCCAGGCCGCTCCTTATGTCGGGTTGGCATCGTTCCAAACCACCGACGCCGACCGCTTCTTCGGCCGCGACCGGGTCGTCGCCGATGTGCTGGCCCGATGCGAAACCCGGCGACTGGTCGGTGTGTTCGGTGCCTCCGGGTCGGGTAAGTCCTCGCTGCTGCGGGCTGGGTTGACAGCCACCGTCGAGCGGAGGGCACGCGCCCGGCAGCGGCATCAGCCGGTGTTGTTGTTCACCCCCGGACCGCGTCCGCGGGAAGAGTGCGCGGTGCGGTTGGCTACGATTACTTCCGATTCCGTCGCGTCGTTGGTGCGTGAACTCTCGGCCGGCCCAGAAAGCCTGCACCTGTGTGTCCGGAAAGCCCTGGCCGGGTGGCCCGACACCACCGATCTGCTGCTGGTCGTCGACCAGTTCGAGGAATTGTTCACCCTCTGCCAGGACCCCGAGGAACGAGCCTGGCTGGTGGCGGCGTTGGTGACCGCGACAGGGACCGAGACCAGCCGCACTCGGGTGGTACTGGGTGTGCGGGCGGATTTCTACGGCCATTGCGGTCGCTATCCCGAGCTTGTCGAGGCGTTGACCGACGCGCAGGTGCTGTTGGGGTCGATGGGCCCGGACGACCTGCGGCAGGCGATCGTCCAACCGGCGCTCGATGTGGGTTGCAAGGTCGAAACGACCTTGGTGGCGCGGCTGGTGGGCGACGCCGCCGGGCAGCCGGCGGCCCTGCCGCTGGTGTCGCACGCCCTGTTGGAGACCTGGCGACGTCGTCAGGGCATCACCCTGACGCTGGCCGGCTACGAGGCGGCCGGCGGTATTCATGACGCGATCGCCCGCACCGCCGAGGACGTGTACACCGCGTTGGACGGCGACCAGCAGCGCACCGCGCACCGGATCTTCCTGCGGCTGACCGCGCTGGGCGAGGGAACCGAGGACACCAAGCGCCGCGCACACCGCGGCGAGTTCGATACCGAGGATCCGAACACCCGCCTTGTCGTGGACAAACTGACGCGGGCCCGGCTGATCACCGTCGATCGGAACGGCATCGAGATCACTCACGAAGCCCTGATCCGCTGCTGGCCACGGTTGCGCGACTGGCTGGCCACGGACCGGGACGGCCGCCGCATCCACCAGCAGTTCGCCGGCGCGGTGCAGGTGTGGGAGTCACTGGGCCGGGACTCCGGCGTGCTCTACCGCGGCACGCTGCTGGCTGTCGCCCGTGACTGGTCGGCCCGCGGCCAGGCCGAGTTGACCAGCCGGGAACGCGAGTTCCTCAGGGCCAGCATCGTCGCCCAGGAAAGTGAACACGCCGAGGCCCGCCGCCACACCCGGCGCCTACGGCGACTCGTCGCTCTGCTCAGCGTCCTGTTCCTGCTCGCGGTCTCCACCAGCGTCCTCGCTGTCCGAGCGCAGCAGGCCGCCACCGCGCAACGGGACATCGCCCTGTCCCGGCAGGTCGCCCTGGAGGCCGCTGCGCTCCACGCCACCAATCCGGCCCTGGCGGCGCAGCTCAGCCTGGCCGCCTACCGCCTGGCGCCCACCGCTCAGGCCCGCGGCGGCTTGCTCAGCACGTTCGCCACCCCCTACGCCACCCGGCTCGTCGACCACACCCAGCAGGTCGAGTCGGTTGCCTTCAGCCCGAACGGGCACCTGCTGGCCACCGGCAGTGACGATCGCACCGCACGGCTGTGGAACGTCACGGATCCGCACCACCCCGTCGACCTCGCCACGCTCGCAGGCCACACCCAGCAGGTCGAGTCGGTTGCCTTCAGCCCGAACGGCCGCCTGCTCGTCACCGGCAGCGACGACGACACCGCGCGGCTGTGGGACGTCACCAACCCCCGCCGCCCGGTCAACCTCGCGGTCCTCACCGGACACACGGGTATCGTCTGGTCGGTCGCGTTCAGCCGGGACGGCCGCACCCTGGCCACCGCCAGCCGCGACGACACCGCGCGGCTGTGGGACGTCACCAACCCGCACCACCCGGTCACCCTGGCGGTCCTGACCGGCCACACCGACACCGTTGTCTCCGTCGCGTTCAGCCCGGACGGGCATACCCTTGCCACGGCGAGCGACGACCACACCGCACGACTGTGGGACATCACCGACCTCCGCCACCCGGTCAGTCTGGCCATTCTGACCGGCCACACCGCGCACGTCGTCACGGTCGCGTTCAGCCCCGACGGGCACACGCTCGCCACCGGGAGCCTCGACTACACCGCGCGGCTGTGGGATGTCAGCGATCTCCGCCACCCGGTCGCCCTGGCTGTGCTGACCGGCCACACCGGCAACGTGCGCGCTGTGGCGTTCAGCCCGGACGGGCGCGCGCTGGCCACCGCGAGCGAGGACGACACGGTCCGGTTGTGGGACATCACCGATCCCCGCCAGCCCGTCAGTCTGGCCATTCTGACCGGCCACACCGACTTCGTCGTCTCGGTCACCTTCAGTCCCACCGGAGACACGCTCGCCACCGGCAGCGACGACCACACCGCGCGGCTGTGGGACATCCCGGGCCGGGTGCTGACCGGCGACCACGCTCCCGTCTACGCGGTCGCGGCGGCCCCGGACGGTCACACGCTGGCCATGGCCGGCCAGGACGCCACGGTCCGGCTGTGGGACGTCACCGACCCCGACAGGCCACACGGCCTGGCCACCATGCCCGCCGGCAACGCCGTCTGGTCGATGGCTTTCAGCCGCGACGCGCACATCCTGGTCACCGCAGGCGAGGATCCCAACCGGGCCGCGTACGCGGGTGCCGTGCTGCTCTGGGATGTCACCGACCCACGCCGGCCCCGCGCACTGGGCACCCTGGCCGGTCACACCGACCACGTCTACGGCGTGGCCATCAGCCCGGACAGCCGCGTCGTCGCCACTGCCAGCGAGGACACCGCCATCGCGCACGACGGCGCCGTGCGCCTGTGGGACGTCACCGACCCACGCCGGCCCACCGAGTTGGCCACCCTGCCGCGCCGCACCGATTCCATGCGGTCGGTCGCCTTCAGCCCGGACGGCCATCTCCTCGCCACCGGCGGAGACGACCATCTCGTCGGCATCTGGGACGTCACCAATCCGCGCCACCCCACGGAACTCGCCACGCTGACCGGCCATACCGACACCGTGCGGTCGGTCGTGTTCAGCCCCGACGGCCACTTCCTCGCCACCGGCAGCCTCGATCACACCGCCCGGCTGTGGGACGTCACCGATCCCCGCCACCCCGTAGGCATCGCCACGCTCACCGATCACTCCAACGCCGTCCGGTCGGTCGTGTTCAGCCCCGACGGACACACCCTCGCCACCGGCAGCAACGACGACACCATTCGAGTCTGGGACATCACCGACCCACGGCATCCCAGCGATCTGGCCACGCTGACCGGCCATACCGACACCGTGCGGTCGGTCGCCTTCACGGCGGACGGGCGCACCCTCGCCACGGCCAGCGACGACCACACCGTCCGGCTCTGGGACACCGACCCCGCTCGCGTCGCTACCCATGTCTGCGCGGTCGCCGACCCCGCCATCGCTGCCGCCGAATGGGACCGGTATTTCCCCGGCCTGCCGGACAACGCACCATGCGGGTAGCGAAGCGCTCCGGCTCGACCCGGGGCGGCCACCGTTCCGATCCGATCAAGCAGTTCGCGTCAGTGGCCCACCGAGAGGGCGGCGAGCAGGCTCCCGGGTATGCGGGTCGAGCACTGAGGCGAAGTACAACCGAACCTGTCGCAAGCGACGTTGGTCAGTTCTTGCGGCCGACGCCTCCATACAGCCAACGTGTGGGTTCTGGCGCCGGATCCTGCGGGTCGGGCCGCCAGGCGTCCACCGTGACCAAACCTGGGTCGACCAGGTCGAAGCCGTCGAAGAAGTGAGCGATCGTGTCGCGGTCGCGGAAGTAGATGGGTGTCGGGGTGGTCGCGTAGACCGACTCGATCCGCGCGACCGCGTCCGGCGACTTGCCCTCCGTGGTGACGTGGGTGGCCGCCAGAAAACTGCCGGGCGCCAGAGCGTCCCGCAGCTGCCCCATCACCGCCTTCTGTTCCTCGATCGTCAGGAAATGGACCATGGCGATCATCAGCACCCCGACGGGTTTGTCGAAGTCGATCAGCTCGACCGTTTCGGGGTGTTCGAGCACTTCGGCCGGGCGGGCGTCGTTGAGGCCCTTTCAAGCCCGATGGCCTTCCCTGTGCGTAGGCTCCTGGAGCTGGCAGGTGCCTGGCCAGGGAGTTTGGAGGACGAGGCGCCTCGTTGCCCACCTCGCTATCGGACGATGACACCACTTCGTCAAGATGAGGTTGACGGGCTGGTCGAGGCCTACAGAGCTGGGGCTACCGTGTTCGACCTCGCGGTTCGGTTCGGTATCGACCGGAAGACGGCAGGCGCCCACCTCAGTCGCCGTGACATCGATACCAAGCCGCCTGTGGGGTTCCAAAAGTCTGTCACCGGCGCTGACCAGTAGCTTTACGCGGCCCGCTCGTACTCGTTGATCAGGCCCCCGAGGAGCCGCTGTCGCTTGATCCGCTGGGATTGAGGTCCGCCACCGGGTAGGTCGGCCGGGGTGGGCGAAGCTCGCGGGAACGGTGCGGCCGTCGACCGTTGTAGTGCCGGACGTACTCGGCGAGCACGGCGTCGCAGATGCCGCTGGCCCAGGATCAGCATGCGGTCGGTGAGTTCGGTTCTGGCGGTGAGCACGAACCGTTCGGCGTAGCAGTTCGCCCGTGGGCAACGCGGCGGAATCTTGACCGTCGTGATGCCCACGTCAGCCAGGACGGCATCGAAGGAGGCCGCGAACTGGCCAGCCCGGTCGCGGACCAGAAACCTGAACTCGTCGACTCGGTCACCGAGATCCATCACGAGGTTGCGGATCTGCTGGGTGGTCCACCCGCCGTCCGGATTGGTGGTCGTGCCGAGGACGTGGACGTAGCGGCTGCCGACCTCCAGCACGAACAACACGTAGATCCGCTGGAGGGTGAGCGCGCAGTCGACGTGGAAGAAGTCGCACGCCAGCATCGTCGAGGCCTGCGTGCGCAGGAACTGCCGCCAGGTCGTGTCGGTGTGCCGGTCCGGCGCGGGAGGTATGCGTGCCCGTTTCAGGATCCGCCGGATGGTCGAGGCACCGACCCGGTGTCCGAGCTTGAGCAGCTCACCCTGAATCCTCTTGTAGCCCCAGCGGTGGTTTTCTGTGGCCATCCGTTCGATCAGCCCGGTGATCGCCTCGTCGACGGGCGGACGGCCGTGCCGGTGTGGATAGGTCCACTTCGCGGCTACCAGGCGCCGGTGCCAGCGCAGGATCGTGCCCGGAGTGACCAGCCGGTGCAGTCGCAGCCTCTTGGGCAGCAGACGGACCAACGCGGCGAACACCGCGCGGTCGGCCCAGTCCAGGCGAGGTTTCGGGTTGCCTCTGCGCAGCACGGCGACCTCGTGGCGAAGCACCAGCAACTCGACGTCCTTGGACGCCGACGAGCGGCCGAGCAACACCAGCAGGCCCACCAGCCGGAGAAAGATCAGGTAGAGCAGACGCAGCGCCATGGCTGGCGATCATGCCCTGTCCATCGAAGGTGCCCGTCGCCGCAGGTCAGATACGTGGGCCGACTTCTGGAACCCCACAGGTCACCTGTCGTCCGGGTCCCGATCGACGCGGTGACCAGCGGTGCGAGCTACTTCACGCCGGGTATCACCGTCGATCCGACGACATCCGGCGCAGGCGCACGGATCGGCCTGTACTACAACTCCTACCCCGACGCGGCGTGTGCGGTCGCCACCTGCCGGATCGACGTGGGGTACATCTCCAGCACCGATGGCGGCAGCACGTGGAGCGCGCCGCGCACGGTGGCCGGACCGTTCCCGATCTCATGGCTGGCCCAGGCCGGCGGCGCGTTCGTCGGCGACTACAACGCCGCCGCCGTTGTGCACGGCCGGGCGGTCAGCGTGTTCGCGGTGGCGCACGCGCCGGCCGGTAACACGCTGAACGAACCGATGGCCACGGCCGGACCGCTGGCGATCACCGGCGGCAGGCGGCCACCCGACACCACAGCATCCGATGCGACTGACCACAGTCAGCCACCCGTCGTAGCCGGTCGGGGTGAAGGCCCGGCGACACGCCGATGAACACCACCGCCCACCAGTAGGTTCTCGTGATCACGAGAACCTACTGGTGGGCGTCACCGATCCGCGGTGCCGGACGAACGGTCGTCTTGACCCAGGCACGGGGTCAGCCGGCGTTGGCCACCTTCCTGGCCGCCGGACCCCGGCACCGCCACGCCGACACCATGAACGACACCGCGTGCCTGCACAGTCAGCCGCCTGCCTGCCGGCCCAGCAGCGATGGCGAGTCACTGACACTCGGCATTCACACCCGTTCGGCGACGATGAGTACGCGCCGGATCATGTCGTCGATCGTGCGCCGCATCTCCTCGGTGCCCGCGCGGACCACGGCCACGTCCTCACCGGTCTCCGCCGCGATCTCGGCGGCGCACTCGACCAGCGCGTCGCCGGTGGCGGTCAGCCGGTGCCGCCAGTCGACCGTTTCCGCATACCTGTGGACGACGAATCCATGGTCGGCCAACAGGGGCCGATGGTCGTCGACCTGAGGTGGGCGGCCGGCGGGCTGCCGGTGGTAGTCCCAGGTCGTCATGGCCAGCCGCCCACCAGGGCGCAGGACGCGCGCGAATTCGGCGACGGCGGCTCGTTTGTCCGGCGCGAAGAGCAGCGCGTCAACGCTGACGATCGCGTCCAGTCCGGCGTCGGCAAGACCGGTCTCGGCGAAACTGCCGTGCTGGTAGCGGACACGGCCGGCCAACCCGAGGGCTTCGGCGCGCGTGGTCGCCGCCGCCAGCGCCACCGTCGAGATGTCGACGCCGACGAGGTTCGCTCCGGTGTGCGCCGCCAGCCACAAACCGGGACCGCCACGCCCGCAGCCCAGGTCGCCGAGCGTGTCGCCGGCACCGACCCGCAGCTCGTCGCGGAGCAGGACCAACTCGGTGCGGCTGACGTAGCTGTACGGATCGACCTCTTCCGGATACTCGTCGCCGTAGACCGATCGCCATATCCGACGCGACACGGTTTCCTCGACATCGCCGAAGACGCCGTCGAACACGGACTGCCAGTCACGTTCGTCGACCATACGTCCATACTCTCACCCGAGAACCCCGTTGATCTCGGGCGTATGGGATGACCAGCGCCTGAAACGCCGCCGTCGATGTGGGTTCATGAACGTTCATGGCCGCCGCCCCGCGTCCACTGTCCTCATCGGACAGTCGACAACCACTTCTGTGGTGCCCGAAGCGGATCTCCCAGGGCGCACGCTACCAGCAGGAGATCGCGCTGGACCACCTGTTCGCCGACGTGTCGGAGTTCGTGCAGGTCTGCATGCATCCCGGCCACGTGCGCCACGTCATCGACCGGGCGTTCAAGACCGCGCTGACCATGCGCGGGGTGGCCACGATCATCGTGCCCGAGGACGTGCAGGAGGAGAAGGCGCAGCCGGCGCCCCCCAAGGAGCACGGCGCGTCGGCCTGGGGTCCGATCGTGCTGTCCACCACGGAGCGGACCGCCATGCCGTAGTCGTGTGCCACGCCTGCACCACCTCGTCCCGAGAAGAGTCGTCGACGCGCTCCATACCCGCGCACGGTGATGCCAAACCACGAATTTCCGGGTGCGGGGGTGTAGGTCCGGACGTCTCGGGTACTCGTGCGGCAGGCGCGGCGCACACCGATTCATCAGGTCGGCAGGTCGGCAGGTCGATGTCGAGGGGCGCGGGTGCGGCCGAGCGCGTGATGGGCGAGCGGACAGGAGTGGGGAAGCGTTGGACGAGCATGATCAAGACCACGAAGGTGTCGAGAACACAGCCTGCGACCCCGTCCCGCCCGGGCGTACGGCTGCGAGGCACCGGGAGCCGCGCACTGGTGTGCTCTTGCCCTCGCGGTCACGCGGCTTGGCGCGGGTGTCGTCGCTGCCGTGTCGCCGAGGAGGGCGACGTCGCTGTGGCTCGGCGCCGCGGCGGGCCGGGAACAGCGGGCACCGGTCCTGGGCCGGTCGCTGGGCGGTCGGGACATCGCGCTGGCGGCCGGCGCGCTCGCCGCGTTGACCATGGGCCACCAGGACGAGGCCCGGCACTGGGTGCGTGCCGGTGCGCTGGCGGACGCGACCGACGCCATCGGGACGTTGGCGTGTTGGTCATCGCTGCCGCGCGCCAACCGGATCGTGACCGTCGCGGCGTCGGCCACGGCTGCCTTGCTCGGGCTGGCCGCCACCCGGTGACGACACGCGGTCGGGTCACAGCCATCGACGCTCCCGCTCGACCAGCTCACGCACGCCGGAACATACCGTTCGGTCGGTATCGCCTCGAAGTGATCCGTCTCCAGAGGTGTCCGTGCAGCTGTGGTGGGTACGCAGTCCATACCACGTCATTGGAGGCAGCCGGTGAAACTGATCGAGATCGTGATCGCGTTCATCCTCCCGCCGTTGGCCGTCGCGCTGAAAAGGGCCTGAGCATCAAGATTCTCGTAGCGTTGTTGCTGCAACTGTTGGGGCACATCCCCGGCGTGATCTACGCGCTCCTGGTCATCAGCAACGAGTGACGCGGCAACGCCGCGACCGCGGCCGAAATCGCACCGAGGGCCTGCCGAAGACCTGATTGGTACCGGCCGGAAGGAAGCTCGCGGACGTTGCTAGCGTAACCACATGGCCGTGTCAGCACATCGCGCGGAGAAAGGCTCGACCGGCGATCCCGCGGGTTATCCGGCCGGGGTGCTGGCGGCGGCCGTGCTGGCGACCACCGGGATGTCGTTCCTGCTGATCGGCAGCGCCGCCTTGTGGCTGCGGGGTGAATCGATCCCGGTGGGCGATGCGGACGTGGTGATCGAGCCCGGCGAACGGAACATGCGGCGAGCGCGAGCCGCACTGGCGGATCTGGCTCTCCAGCCTCACGCCGTCCCCCAACCCGCCCGCCTGGCGATGCTGGACATCGTCACGATCATGACCTCGTACGGGAAGATCGACTGCCTGCTGGAGCGGGGCCGACTCGACTGGGACCGGCTACTCGGGAACTCCGATGTCATGCTGGTGGCCGGCGCCGAGGTGACAGTCGGCGCCGGCTCCGACGCGTGGCACCTCCGCCGCCGGTTCAAGGACGTGACACGTTGAGCGAGCGCAGCGGTATCGGCGCTCTCCAGATCGCCATCCTGGAGGCACTTGCCGCCCGGCCCGGCCGCGGCTTCCAGCGCAACGGGACGCTGCTGGACCAGGCGGAGGACCAGATAGGTCTCGCGCCGTGGTACGCCTACCCGGTGCTCGTGGACCTGGCGCAGCCCTGGAAGATGCCCATCACCCTCATCGAGGGCCAGGGAAACTACGGCAGCCGCGGGAACGACCCTCCGGCGGGCCGCCGCTATACCGAGTCACGCCTCACGGACGCGGGACGGGTGGTACTCGCAGCGGAACACGGGGACCTCGCCCCAGTGCCGGTCGGGCTCATCAACGGCAACACCTACCGGGACGGGACGCAGCCGCCGTTCCAGCCGTCGGCTGTCATAGCAGCGATCCGCCACGTCATGCGGCATCCTGAAGCGACCAGCGAGGAAATCGTCGACATCGTCGGCCCGCCCGACTTCATCACCGGCTGCACAGTCACCGGCGACCTCGCCGCACTCGCCGCGGGCCACCCCACCGAGCTGCGCCTACAGGCGAAGATCACGATCACCGACGACCGCCAGGCCCTGATAGTCGAGAACATCCCACCGAACATCAGCACCGATGACGCGATCGCCAGCATCGCCAGGCGCGCAACGCAGACGTCCGACCGACCCTCCGAACTCCACACCGCAACCCGCCTCGACCTTCGATCAGTGGCGGACGAAGGCAACTGCCATACAGTCGACGGCCGGATCGTGTGCGAGCCCGCAACCGGGGTGTCCTCGGAAGAGGTACGAGACCAACTCACCCGCGTCTACGGCGTCTACACCACCATGTACGTCGGGCTCCCTCGATCCCTACCCGACACGATCCGGCAATGGGTCAAAGCCAATGAGGCAGAAGATCTGGCGACGAGCCTGACATCACTGGAAACCGCGATACGCAACCAGCCCGACTCCCGCCACTGATCAACCTCCCGGCCGGCCAGACAAGGCCACACGCCCCCGGCAAATCGTCTTCCAGCCATGGACGGCCTGCCGGGGAGTTACACCGAACGTCTTACGGTCCCGGATCTGTCGCCGCGGAGGGCCGGTCCGATCCAGCGGCCGACAAGAGTCCGTATTCGGTCGTCCGTGAGAGCTGGCGTCGAGGGGTACTGCAGAAAAGATATGAACAGGCGCATCAGGATCTCGGCGAGATCCTGGAGGTCCTCGTCGGTGGTGACGCCGACGACGGGCCAGTCGACCGGCACGTTGCGCAGGATCCGTGCGCCAAGGGAGAAGGCCAGCGGAGAGGTGACCTCAGCGGTGAAGAAGTCGGCTTCGCCGGCCTGCAGGAGCAGACCGAGACGCGGTTCGCCGGGGATTGCCCGGACGGCGAACACCACGGACTCCACGGCGACCTCGGCAGCACTACCGAACGAGGCCAGGTGGCGTTCCATCCGCCCGGCGAACTCCTCGACGCCGGCCAGTGCGACGGCCCTGAGGATGTCGGCCAGGCCCGGGAAGTAGCGGTAGACGGTCTGCCGGGTCACGCCGGCCTCGGCGGCGACGTCGGAGAGGCTGGTCTTGGCGAGCCCGGCACGGTCCAGGCACGCCGTCGCCGCTTCGACGATCCGGCGGCGTGCCTCGTCCTCAGTGCCGGGCGGATTGCCCTGCCATCCGTGGTGCCCCATGTGCTCCATCTTGCCCGAGACGGATACCTCAGACGGCGGCAGGTACCTGGCGGCGTGTGAGGTCCGTCCGATACAGCACGGCCAGCAACAGTCCGGCCGCGACAAAGCAGGCGAGCGCATAGGGTCCGCTGCCGATCGGGGTGCCGTCACCGGTGACGCCGTTGTCGGCGGTGAGGTATGCCGGTAGGGCACTGAGCCAGAACACGGCCATCCCACCGAGGTAGGCGGCGGGATAGAACCGGGCGAAGGCGGACAGGGGCTCGTCAACTCCGCGATCAGGAGACCTCAGGTCCGAGCCGATGATCCAGACACCGGCCAGCCAGATCAGGGCCAACTCGATGCCGAGGACCCATGCCTGTGCGGTGGTGTTGGGATTGTTCCCGCCGAACAAGGCCGACGGGATGCCGGCGATCGCCATGCTCGGCGGCGTGAGGACACCGGCTGTCAGGGTACGCAGCACCAGTGAGCGTCCGCGTCGCGGACCGCCGTCCGCAGCCGGGCTACCGACCAGTCGCACGACCAGGTAGATCATGGCTCCCATCGAGACGGAGGCGAACAGCACCATGCTGTTCATCGGCACCGACGCCAGCGCGGGGTGGTTGACGATGTGGTTGTCCATGTTCCAGGCCCACCATTTCAGCTGCGGGCCGATCTGATCGAAGACCTCGTAGAACACCTGACAGGCGAAGGCGGCGGCCACCGACCCGGCCAGCGCGCCACGGCGCCGGAAGATGCCCAGTGACCGCACGAGCTCGTAGGCGATCTGACTGATCGCCGGATAGAACGCCACGATGTAGAGCGGCAGCCGATCCCACATGAACTGCACGGTGAACTCGTTGTGGGCGAAGATGAAGCCGTACTGCTTGTCGAGTCCGAACCACTCCGGGAAGTACAGCGGTGGTTCGGTCACCAAGAGATAGACCAGCGAGGCGAACCACAGCGCCAGATTGATCGGGTCGCCCTCGCGGTGGCGGCGGACGGCGTGTACCAGAGCGAAGACGGCGCCGCCGATGACGAGCACCTCAAGCAGCGGCATCGTCCAGTTCGCGAGAACCCAGGGGAAGCGGACCGACACCACCGGGGAGACGTGGTGGCAGTCGAAGCCGAGGTCGCGGGTGACGGCCTCGGCCGCCGATCCGCACACGTCGCTCATCGTGCCGCCGTCGGCGTCGCAGCACTGTCGGTGGGGTCCGGCGAGTAGTCCGTGGCCGGTGGCTCGGCCTGCGGATCGAACCCGAAGGGAACCCGGTGGCGGCCCAGTGCGGCACGGATGCGGTAGGACACGAGGCCCGCGATGACGCGAGGGTTCCTCAGCATGTCGCCCAGCGACTCGTCGAGATTGAACACCTTGGCGAAGTGCTCGTCCACCACCGCGTCCTCACGGGCGGCACCGACGATGAGACTGAACGCCGGGCCGGACACGGCCGCGACGATGCGCCGTGTCCACTCGGGCAGTTTCTCGGTGCCCTCGGCGCACTGGTAGCCCTGGTCCCTGGCCATCGCCAGGCGCCATGGCACGGCGAGCAGCTTGCGCTGCGCGACGAGGAACCGTGAGTAGAACGCCGCGTCGAGACGTTCGGTGCGGGAGAGGTGCTCGCGCAGCAGCAGCGCCGAACCTGACGCGGAACTGATGCCTTGGGCGTAGAACGGGTTGAACGCGCAGATGGAGTCGCCGATGAACACCAGAGCCTGTGGAGGCGTCGCCCAACGGTCGTAGCGTCGCCACTTGTTCCCGGTCGACCGGGTCAGGTGAACCTCCGAAGTGGGGACACACCGGTCCATCGCGGCCGCGAACAACGGCGTCCGCACCCGGCGGGCCGCGTCGAGGAACGCATTGGTGGTGCGGGGCATCTCGATCCCCCATGAGCCCATGCAGGCGATGACGCGGTTGCCCTCGATCGGGAAGAAGTTGACCAGGAACTCGTGCTCGGCGGGGTGCTCGCCCTTGTCCTGGGTCGGCATGATCACCAGGTGCTGCCACCACCAGGACGCGGGTCGCTCCGCTGGTGAGGGCAGGTCGTACCAGCGCGAGGTGTAGGTGACCTTGGCGTCGAGGGTCTGTACCTCGGGCTCGGGCCACCCCGCCGCCGCCAGCCAGTTGCCGACCGAGGAGCCACGGCCCATCGCGTCCACCACGAAGTCGGCGTCGACGTGCTCGTCGCCGGTGGACGTGGCGAAGTCGACCCCGGTGACCTTTCCGTGGCGGGTGCCGGCATCCCGCACGGTGAGGCCGGTCACCGTGACCCCTTCGCGGATGACCACGTTGGCCAGATCCCGCACCTTGTCGCGCAGCGTCCGCTCGATGAGGATCCGCGAACTGTAGACCATCGTCATGGAGCTGCGTTTGCGTGCCGACCAGCCCTCCCCGTCGAGATAGGCGGCATCCATGGACGGCATCAGGTGCAGCCCACCTGCGGCGATGAGTTCGTCCTCGAAACCGGGGAACAGCTCCCCGATCGCGCGCCGACCGGAGTTCAGCAGGAAGTGCGGGTGCTTGCTCTGCGGCACGCCACGTCGGTGTTCGGCCGCTGCCGGAAGCTCGTCGCGTTCTAGCACCAGTACCTGGTCGAAGTACGGCGCGAGCGCCCCCGCCGTGCACAGGCCGGCGATGCTGCTTCCCAGGATGACGGCGGTCCTGCCGAGCGTCATGCGACCAGCTCCCCACGTCGATCATACAAAGTTACAAGAAATGTATGAATGATGTTGAGGTCGTGTCAAGGATCGGCGAGGTCGGCGGCGAACGCGCACCGCACGAGCCCCTGGCAGTCGGTGAAGAACCCCCTCACCGCGGACAGCAGGCCCTCCTTGCTGGACGCCTCCAACGGCTTGCCGACCCGGTCCTTCAATCCGGCGGTGCGCTGCACATAGTCGCCGATGACCATCCGGTCCAACGCCGCGACCCAGGCTGCGCAGGTCTGCCGCGTCCATGTGGTTGGGTCAGCGACCTCGGGCTGCTCGGCGGCCAGCCAGCGGCCGACCTTGAGCAGCTTGGACCGGACATTGCGTCGGGTGCGGGGCGTCAGCGTCGAGGTCGCGTGCCAACGTTCCACCCACTGCTCCCAGGCTGGCGCTCCGCCGGTGGCGCTAACTGCGTGGCCGCCAGTGAGGTGGTGGGGCGGGTCGCAGAACCCCAGCGCCGCGACCGCCCGCTGCACGGCATACAGGCAGTTCAGCTGCGTGCCGTTGAGCAGGCTCTCGCGGCGGACACGGTCGAACAACTCTGTGGACAGGTCCTCCGAGTGGGGACTGCGGTTGAGCAGGAACAACTGACAAGCCACCAACGGCAGCAGCAGATCATCGTCCAGACCAAGCTGGTAGCCCCACTCGGCGAGCGGCGCACGTAGTCGCGCGATCTCGTCGTTCACGCGGTCGCGCCCGAAGACCCGCTGGGACAAGGCCAGTCGTTGGAAGCCGCCGATCCGGTGGAACTCGGTAAAGCCGCCCAAGATGCAGGCGTGCGCCGCGAGATAGGGACGGACCTCGTCGCCGACCCAAGCGGGTGCATCGCGGCGGAACTCAGCCTGGTTGCGGCCGAGCAGGTCGACCCACTCCTGCGCTGTCCAGCCCCAGAACGTCCGGCTCAGCTCCACGGAGCGCACCAGCAGCAGAGCGACCACATCGAGCATGGCGCGCCGCCGATGCGGGGTGGACGGCGAGTCCGGCTCGGCGTTGACCGCGTCCAGCGGCCGTAGCAGCCGCCGGATCATCCGCCAGCCTGGGGCGGACGGGTCATGTCGTTGCAGTCGGCGCAGGTTGTCCACGCCGAGTTCCTGGATCGCCAGCGCTTCCTCGGGGCGGACCGCCACGCTGGTGTCGAAGCGCCGTCCGGCTAACGGCGAGCGCCATCGAGATCCGGGGCCCGATTCGGCGGTTCCCGGTCGGGAGGCGGTCACCGCGCCGTTCCCGCAGCCAAGCCGGCGGTCAACGCGGCGACGCGCCAGGCGTGGATGTGTTCCATGCTCTTGTTGAGTTTCTCGGCCAGATCCCGGCCAGATAGATGGATGTAGGCGAGCGTCGAGTCGGTGTGGCGATGCCCGGCGAATGTGGCGATGGTGTGCAGTTCCCAGCCCATCCGGGCCAGGTCGGTCAGGCAGAGATGCCTGGTGGTGTGGGTAGAAAACCGTGGGACGCCGGCGTCCAAGGCGATCCTGCGGATAACCTTCGACCAGGTCCACAAGCTCAGCGGCTGGGCATGGTTGCGGCGGGACTCCGATAGGAACAGCGGCCCTCGCGCCCGGCTGATTGCCGCCCGGTGTGACAGGTACGCCGACAGCAACGCTCCCGTTGGCATGGAGTACGGCACGACACGCTCCAGCCGGTTCTTCGTCGTCTCCGCCCGCACCCGCAGCGTCCGGTGGGCCGGGTCCAGATCGTCAGTGCGCAGTGAGCACAGCTCCTCCCGCCGCAACGCCGCGTCATAGGCCAGCGCCAGCATCACGCGGTTGCGGATCGACTCTTTCGCCGCGACAGCAAGGATTTCCGCCCACTCTCGTTCGGTGGGGATCCAGGGAAGCTTGGTCAGCCTGGGGACCAAGCCGCGCTGGCGTCCGCCGCGTCGACGGGCGGGCGTGTAACGGCCTCGGCCGACCGGGTTGGACTCCCGCAGTCCCTCCTCCATCAGGTGGTCGTAGAACAGGCGCACCGGCACCAGCCGCTGCTGGATCGTCGCGTTCGCCAAGCCCACCCCGGAGTCGATCGAGACCACGTTCGCGCCTCGACGGTGCGGCCGTTCGGTCAACTCCCGCACATAGACAGCGACGTGCGCGCGATTCGCGGCGACCGGATCTACACCATCTCGGTCGCACATCGCCAGATACTCGGCCAGCCCACGGGCGTAGGCGTCAATCGTCCGCGGCGCCCGCCCGAGGTCGGTCCACACCCGCAGCCACTCCGCCGCCCGCTCGTGCCGGCCCAACACCGGCCACTTCTCCTCCAGCACCACTGTGCCGCTCAAGCCATCTCCCAAGTCCGTGGTCATACCGGAGGAACATGATCATCCATCCGGCCAGATTCCACGTAACTTTTAAAATGATCAAGAGGCAGATGTATGGCCGGGCCAAGTTCGACCTGCTGCGCAAGCGCATCCTCCACGCGGCCTGACCAGCGAGGAGGCGATTTCGATCACGAATATGGGTCGGAACCAGTTTTCACCCGGCAGCGACACTGAGTATGCCGGCGAATTCGTCGCGGCCGGACTGGCAGGCGCACAAAATCGAGGGACACTACGACATCAGGCGCGGTGCCGCGGGATACGCGCCGATCATCGGCGCATTCGGCGCGCTCTTGCGGTGCCGGCGATCATCGTCCTGTTTGGGGCTGCGCATGTCGGGAATCCGACATGCATCGCCATTGCTGCCGGTCTGCTGATCGTCGCTAAGGTCGGCAGCCTGATCGCGTCGATCGCCCTGTCAGCGGTCGGTACCGAGCGGGACGAAACCGCAAACCTCTATGCCACCACGATGTTCGAAGCGGTCGCCGTCGTGATTTCGCCGACGGCCGTGCTGGGCGCGTTCGAAGTACTCGCCGCGCTCTATCTGTCCGGGGTGAAGACTTTGTTCGCGCTAATCGTTGGCGTCGCCGGCGTCATCGGGATCTTCTTTATGGCTCTCGCGATCGCCGACAGTTGGCAGTCAGGGCCGACCAACCCTCGCGACCGAGACGCTTGGACAGCCCATCAGTGGCTCCAGAATCAGGAACATGCTGAAGAGGCCACCTGGCTTGTCGTCGCAGCGGGCTGTGTCCCGGCTGGCCTCGGTATCGTACTGCGCCTGCTGGGCGTGATGATCGCCCCAACGACGGTGAGCACGAACATCATTGTCGGATCGGATTTCTCCTAACGATGTTGAGCATCGTGCTCGGCGCGGCACGCTCACGACATGCGATCGACGGATTCCAGAAGGCGCTGCGGCCGCACGAGGCGCTCGGCACGACCATCACCGCAGGCGGGTTCGTCCTGGCCCTGATGATCTTCTTGCCGTAGCGGAGACCGCAGCTGCATCTCCCTGGAGTCCTTCAACGTCCCGACCAAGTACATCCGGCACTACGACTTCACGGGCTACGTCGCCAGCAACGGTGGGACCAACGCCTGGGACACCACCTCGCTGTGGGCTCGGGACACCAGCTGGCTTGCTGCCGCCCCCGGAACTGAGGACATGGGATGTGTCACCGTGCTTGGCGGCATACCAGGTAAGGAGGCTGATCAATCGGACCTCCGTGCCTATCGGGCGGAAAGTTTCACCGGGCCGCGACCGGCGGCGCGCAGGAGTCGAACGTCGAATCGATTCGAAAGGCAATGGTCAGCTACTTCGCGAAGACTGGCTGATCTTCAGCGGGTCCCGGCGAACCTATGGCCGACCCTTGCGTGCTCGCCGATGTCCTGCCATCTTCACCCACGCGGTCCGACAACTCGTGTACACATCCCATCTCTTCTGGGCAAGCTGTGTGCCCGTCTGACCGCGTGGGCGGTGAACGCTGCGCAAGTCATGAGGAGGTCGGGTCATGCGGTGGCAGAGGCGGGCGGCGGTGCCGATTGGCGGCGCACGAACGGAATCCGGGTCGGCGCTTCGGCGGCACTCGCTTCGGCTGGCGGTCGCCGTGGCCGCGGCCGGCGCGGCATTGCTCGCGGCGGTGTTCGCGGCCGGACCGGCCGTCGCCCGGCCGGCTGAGTCGAGCGCGAGCGCCGCGGCGGTACAGGCGACGGGGACGCAGCGTGGTCCGGACCCGACGATCGCGATGATCGAGGCGACTCGCGGGCCGTTCGCCACCGCGCAGGTCAGCGTTCCGGCCGGCAACGGGTTCGGCGGCGGGGTGGTCTACTACCCGACGGACACGACTCAGGGCACTTGGGGCGCACTGGCGATCGTGCCGGGATACAGCGCGCTGTGCTCCACCGAAGAGGCCTGGATGGGCCCCTGGCTCTCCTCGTTCGGCTTCGTCGTGATCTGCACCGAGACCAACACCCGCACCGACAGCGACAGCCAGCGCGCCGCCGAGCTGCAGGCCGCGCTGACCTGGCTGACCACCCAGAGCCCGGTCAAGAACGAGGTCGACCCCAGCCGGCTCTCCGTGCTCGGCCACTCCGCGGGTGGCGCCGGGGCCATGGAAGAGGCCGAACAGCACCCCGAGCTGCGGGCGGCCATCGGGCTGGCTCCCGGCTTCCCCGGCCAGGGACTGACTCTGGCCACTGACACGGTGCCCACGCTGATCGTCGGCGGCCAGAACGACGGGACCGTCACGCCGTCGTATCTCAGCAACCTGTATGGCACGCTCCCGGCCTCGACGCAGAGCGATTTCGCGCAGATCGCCGGAGCGGATCACGTGTACTACACGCACCCGAACAACGTCGAGATGAAGCTGATCATCCCGTGGCTCAAGGTGTTCGTGGACAGCGACACCCGCTACACGCAGTTCCTGTGCCCGACGCTTCCCGACCCGTCCTCGATCTCCGCCTACCAGCCCAAGTGCCCGTACGTGCCTTCGGGCGGCAGCACCCCGCCGCCGCCCACGTCGGTCGCGATCGTCGGTGCCGGCTCGGGGCGTTGCGTGACTGTGCCCGGTGGTACGCAGGCCGGCGGCACCCAGGTGCAGCTGGCGGACTGCACCGGCGGGACCAATCAGCAGTGGACCAACACCGCCTCGGGCCAGTTGCAGGTGTTCGGCACCAGCTGCCTCGACGCGAACGCCCGGGGCACCAGCCCCGGGACCAAGGTGATCATCTGGTCGTGCAACGGCCAGCAGAACCAGCAATGGACGGTGCACGCCGACGGCAGCATCACCGGAGTCCAATCAGGACTCTGTCTTGACGCCACCGGCGCGGGGACGGCCAACGGCACGCCGCTTGAGCTGTGGACCTGCAACGGCGGCAGTAACCAGAAGTGGACCCTGCGGTAGGAGGCTCGCGTAATGCCCGTTTCGGATTCGTTCCCAGAGCACCAGCACCAGCTCACGCGTCGACGGCTGTTGGCCACCGGCGTGGGCGTGGCCGCCGCGTTCGGCCTGCCGCGCTTCGCCGCCACGGCTGCGACGGCTGCCACGACCGCCAGTCCTCAGAACCTCACCGCGACCAACGCCGCGCTCCAGTCCGTCGACCTGTCCGGATCCTGGAGCTTCACGCCGGCCGGCCAGGGGCAGACCTCGATCACGGTGCCCGGGGGCGGCTGGTACAAGCAGGGCTTCACCACCGTGGGCGAGGCGGTTTATTCGCGCACTGTCACCGTCCCGGACACCGGGCAGCCGCAGTCGGTGTGGATCGAGTTCGGAGCGGTCAACCATCAGGCGACGCTGTCGGTGGACGGCCGCGTGGTCGGCACCCAGACCACCGCCTTCACCCCGTCGAACTTCGACATCACCGCGTACGTGACGCCCGGCACCACGCACACGATCAGCGTGGACGTCAAAGGCCGCAACGCGCTGAAGAGCTCGTCCGGCAACTATCTGGTGCCTGTCGCCGCCGACTGGTGCGAAGCGATCCCCCAGGGCATCTACCGCTCCGCGTTCCTGCGCGTGTACCCCGCCGTGTACATCAGCGACACGTTCGTGCGCACCTCGGTGGCCAACCAGGCCCTGAGCTACGACGTGTCGGTGACCAACACCTCCGCAAGCGCGCGCACTGTCACTCTGACCGGGTCGCTCTCCTCTGACAACGGCACCTCGTTCAGCTACCCGACACTGCCGAGCGCGACCGTCACGGTCGCCGCGCACTCGACCAGCACGGTGACGATCGGCCCGGTCGCCTGGAACCTCGGCACCACCTCGTACTGGTGGCCGAACGTGCCCTACCGCTCCGGCTACCGCGCCCAACTGCACGATCTTGCAGTGCACGCGGCCACCGACGACGGGCACACCAGCGACGCCACCTACCGGTTCGGATTCCGGGAGTTCACGCAGAACGGTGCGTACTACTACCTCAACGGCATCCGCGCGAACCTGCGCGGCGACAACCTCCAAGGCGCCGACTACGACCGGGTCAACAACGGCGGCGTGGGCGACGCCTACGACACGCTGCCCGGCTTCCTGCCGCCGTCGGGCACGAACGGCGGCTGGCCGCAGGCCGTCGACAACCTCCAGCGGCTCAACTACAACGTGGTGCGCATCCACCAGGAGCCGGCCAGCCCGTACATGCTCGATGTGGCCGACGAGATGGGCCTGATGATCATCGACGAGACCGCCATCCGCGGCTCCAACAACACCCAGGACTTCGTCGCCGGACACGACAACATGGTCAACCACGCCCGCGCCCTGGTGCTGCGCGACCGCAACCACCCCGCAGTCATCCGCTGGAGCCAGGCCAACGAGCCGACCGGCAGCACCTTCGACTCTGAGCAGTTCGAGCAAGACCTGTACGCGGCGATGAACGGCAACGACGGCACCCGGCCGATCAGCGTCGACGCGGGTGTCGGCGCGTCGCCGAACCACTACCCGCACATGACGCAGGCCAACTTCAACATCGTGCCGCACTACCTGGACGGCTTCGGCCACTACGGCGAGAAGCTGTGGTCCGGAACCGGCCGGCCCCTCGGCGACGGCGAGTACATCTGGCCGGCGTGCAGCAGCGTGCAAGGCTTCGAATGGTTCGCCACCGCGACCGCCGCCAAACGCGGCAAGGACGCCAGCGACCTGCGCCCCTACACCCTGCTCTCCGCCTGGGCCGGCTTCGTGCCCGGCGTGCGCACCACCGACTTCACCCCCGAAGAAGGCGGGCACCCCGTCTACGGTGCCGACAACCTGCCCGATCCCTGGAGCAACCCGCAGATCCAGCGGATCCAGGCCGGATTCAACCCGATCGCCGCGATCGACCTGCCCTACTGGTCCGCCTCCGGCGCCTCGGACTCCAACGGCGACTTCCCACTGCCCCAGGCGGTGCCCGCCTATTCCTCCGGCAGCACGGTGACACGCAACATCACCGTGTTCAACGACGACTTCACCAACACCTCCGTCGGCTTCACCTGGACGGCGTACCTGAACCAGGCTAGGCGGCACGGTCATCGCGTCCGGCACCACCACCCTCACCATCCCGCTCGGCTCCCGGGTCACCCAACCGGTCACCTTCACCGCGCCGGCCAGCGGCTCGCGGATATACCTGGTGCTGTCCACCAGCAAGTCCGGGACCACCACGTTCAGCGACTCGGCCGAGTACTTCACGCTGGGCTCCAGCAGCGGCCCCACGCCCGGCACGTACCACATCGTCAACCGCAACAGCGGCAAGCCCCTCGCCATCGCCGGCAACTCCACCGCCGACGGAGCCAAGGCCGTCCAGCAGAGCGGCGGCCTGCCCTGGACCATCAACACCGCTCCCGGCGGCACCTTCACTCTGGCCTACACCGGCAGCGGCAAGGTGCTCGACGTCAACGGCGGCTCCTCGACCGCGGGATTGCAGCTGCAACAGTGGACCGCGAACGGCGGCACCAACCAGCAGTGGTATCTAAAGCCCACCGGCGACGGGTACTACACCATCGTCAGCCACGACAGCGGACTGGTGGCAGACGTCAACGGCCAATCGACCAGCGACGGAGCACAGGTCGTGCAGTGGACCGCCAACGGCGGCACCAACCAGCAATGGCAGCTGGTGGTGCCGAGCTAAGTGGTCGGTTTCGGAAGTCCTTCCGGGGTTGATCACGCGGCAATCAGGACCTGACCAGCGACCTCCTGTCGTTCGTGATGACTGATCCGAGCGAGCAGGTCATGCAGATCGTCACGGGTGAACCTCCACCAGAACGGTGTGGCGGTGTCGTTGTAGCGTTTCTCGAAGTCGACCAGTCGCTGTTCGACCTCGGCCAGATCGGTGAAATCGTTGGGAGACACCACCTTGCGCTGCACCACCGAGAAATAGATCTCCACCTGGTTGAGCCACGAGGCGTGTACCGGCGTGTGCACCATGACCGCGTTGGGGAATCGCTTGGCCAGCCGGTCGACGGCGGCCTGGCCCCGGTGGGATGACCCGTTATCCACCACCCAGAACACTCGCTTGGCCGAGGCATACGGCTCGACGGTCATGACCTGCTCGACCAACGCCATGAACGGCACGATCCGGTGGACGGTGCGCAGTGGCCGAACACCCGAGCCCGGTGCACGTCATAGGCGGCCAGATACGCCAGCGCCCCACCCCGCTCGTACTCGTGGTTGACCCGCATCATCCGCGCCCGCCCCGGCGCCAAGCTCGGATGGCAGCGGCACCGGGCCTGGACCGAGGTCTTCTCATCACTGCAGATCACATACTCACCCGGCCGGAGTGTCCGACCCTCGAAGCGGCGGTGATACAGATCCAGCACCCGCTCGGCCTTGACCGCGAAGTCCGGGTCACGCGGAAAGATCCACGACCGGTACTGCCAGGGCTTGATCGCGTCCCGTGCCAGCCACCGGCGTACCGTCGCCGCCGAGATCGACTCCGCGACGCGCTGGATCACCGCTTCGCGAGCCAACTCCGGACACGACCAGCGGGACAACGGTGCCCCGGCCTGGGCGGGCAGTTGACAGGCCAGCGCCGTGACCTGCGCGACCTGTACCGGGCTGAACCGGGACGGTCGCCCGGACCGAGGCCGATCCCGCAATCCCGCCAGGCCCTGCTGCGCGAAGCGGCCCCGCCAGGTGCGCACTGTGTCTACGGTGATCCCTAACTGGGCGGCGATGCTGGTGTTGGTCTGCTGGTCAGCGGCCCCCAGCACGATCTGCGCGCGGACCTTGTCCCGATAGGGTGTCCTCTGGCCGCGGGCCCGGCGGATCAAGATCCGCCGCAGGGCACCGGTCACCCGCACCGGACAGGCCTGGACCACGCGTCCACCACCTCGTAGAGCGGGCGGCCCGACTCCGGTCGCAGCGTCACGTCGGCCGATCCGGCGACGGGCTCGATGTGCTGGTCGAGCACGAACCAGCCGGGCAGGATGTGGTGGGCGCCCAACGAGGACAGCACCGGGCGCAGCGCGTAGTCGATGGCCAGCACGTGCGCCGGGGTACCGCCGGTGACCACCGGCAGCACGATCTTGCCGGCCAACGCGAACTGCGGCAACAGATCCAGCAGGGTCTTCAGCACCCCGCTGTAGGCGGCCTTGTACACCGGCGAGGCCACCACCAGTCCGTCCGCGCCGGTGACGGCGTCCACCACCTCGGCGACCGCCGGGGCGGTGGTGTCCGCGGAGAGCAGCGCGGCGGCCGGCAGGTCACGCACCCGGACGGTGCGCGCCTCGTGACCCTGAAGTTGCAGCCGACGGGCGAGATGGTCGCCGAGCGCGGCTGTCCGCGATGTCGCTGACGGACTGCCGGCCAGGACGATGACGGATGACATGGGGCCTCCAGATGGTCGGTGGCGTCGGCGGAATCCCACCGGGCCGGTCACGGTCGTCACGAGATGTTCCGGTGTCGGCGCGGCGACGCCGGGAAGATCGGTCGCACGGGCGGGGAAACGGTCGGTCGCCGACCCCTGGTCAACCGGTTCGCCTTGGCACGCCGGTGATGCACGTGTCACCGGGCGGCCGGCGGCCGGCGCACCCGGCGATCACCTCGCCGCCGCGTCGGGCACGCCCACGGCGGGTGCGGTGTCCTCGGATTCGAAGCGGCTGCGCGGGCGGCCCAGGCCGTAGTGCTCGCGTAGGGTGCGGCCGGTGTAGTGGGTGCGGAACAGCCCGCGGCGGCGCAGTTCCGGCACGACGTGGTCGACGAACAGGGTCAGTCCGGACGGCAGCAGCGGCGGCATGACGTTGAAACCGTCCGCGGCCCCGTGGGTGAACCAGTGCTCGATGTGGTCGGCGATCTGTTCGGGCGTGCCGGCGACGACCTGGTGTCCCCGGCCGCCGCCGAGGCGCCCCAGCAGTTGCCGCAGGGTGAGCCGTTCCCGCTCGGCGAGGTCACTGACCAGTTCGAAGCGGCTCCTGGCGCCGTTGACCTGCGCCACCGGCGGCAGTGGGGGCAGCGGCTCGTCGAGGGGATGGTGGGTCAGGTCGACGCCGATGAGTTCGGAGAGCTGCCGCACGGCGCGCACCGGGATGATCAGCCGGTCCAGTTCGTCGGACAGCCGTTGCGCCTCCCCTCGGTCGTCGACCCGAGGACCGGCACGATGCCGGGCAGCACCTTCAGCGAGTCCCGCCCGCGCCCGGACCTGACCACCCGGCCTTGAGATCACGGTAAAACGCCTGGGCCTCGGCGAGGTCTGCTGGGCGGTGAATACGGCTTCGGCGTAGGTGGCGGCGAACGCCCTGCCGTCCTCGGAGGATCCGGCCTGCACGAGCAGCGGCCGGCCCTGTGGGCTGCGGGTGGCGTTGAGCGGGCCGCGCACCTGGAAGAACGGGCCGCGGTGGTTGATCTCGTGCACCTTGGCCGGATCGGCGAAGCGACCGGATGCCTTGTCGACGATCAGGGCGTCATCCTCCCAACTGTCCCAGAGTGCGGTGGTGACGTCGACGAACTCGGCGGCCCGCCGGTACCGCCGGGCGTGTTCGGTGTTGCGTGTCCGGTTGAAGTTCTGCGCGGACCGGTCGCCGGCCGTGGTCACGATGTTCCAGCCAGCGCGGCCGCCGCTGATGTGGTCGAGCGAGGAGAACCAGCGGGCCAGGTTGTACGGCTCGGAGAACCCGGTGGACGCGGTGGCGATCAGTCCGATGTGCTCGGTCACCGTGGCGATCGCGGTGAGCAGGGTGATCGGTTCGAACCGGCTCGCGGCGGTGTGCTCGACATCGCCCATATCTGCACCCCGTCGGCGAGGAACACCGAGTCGAACGTGCCGCGCTCGGCGATCCTGGCGAGGTTCTGGTAGTGCCGCACGTCGGTGAGCAGCGCCGGGTCGCCGGCCGGGTGCCGCCAGGCGGCTTCGTGGTGGCCGACGCCCATCAGGAAGGCGTTGAGATGGAGCCGGGGTTCAGGCATTCGATCCTCCATGGGGTGACAGCCGGTCGGCCAGGGCGTGTGGATCGGCGTAGAGCACGTCCAACTGCACCGCGCCCGCGGCGACGCCGAGCACATCGGTGTCGGTGAAACTGCTGGGAACCACACGGTGCATCGGGGCGACGCGAACCCGCGACCGGGCGGCGACCTCGGCACGCAGGGCCGTGAGGCACTCGGGGATGCGGGCGACGGCCGGCTCGGTGACCACCAGTACCTCGGGGTTGATCACGTCGAACAGCAGTGCCGCCGCCTGCCCGACGGTGCGGACGCGACGGAGCAGAACGTCCCGGGAGGCCGGGTCGCCCGCCTCGGTGGCCGCCAGGACGTCCGTGATGGACGGTCGGCCGGCGCGCGCGGTGACCGTCCAGTCGGCGACGTCGGCTTCCAGGCAGCCGGATCGACCGCAGGCACAGGGCGTGTCCGGGTCACCGAGCGGAAGGTGTGCGACGGTGCCGGCGGCGGAACCGGGCCCCCTGGTCACCCGGCCGCCGGACACGATCGCCGCGTCGACCACGTTGCCGACGAACAGGTGCACCAGTGACTCGGCGCCGCGGACGACACCGAACATCGCCTCTGCCGACGCCAGTGCGCGAGCGTGGCCGTCGACGCGGGTGGGCAGTCCGGTCAGCCGGGACAGGATGCGGCCGGCCGGCACGTCGTACCAGCCTAGCGAGGAGTGTTCCAGGATCACCCCGCTGTCCGGGTCGACCCAGCCGCCGCAGGCCACGCCGAGCCCCACCGGGATGCGGCCCCGCTGGTGCCGTTGCCGGAATCCGCGCAGCCGCGCCGCGATACCGGCGAGGACTTGCTCGGGTTCGCCGGCCGGATGCGACATCCGTTCCCGCTGCAGCACCCGGCCGCGCAGGTCCAGCGCGGCCAGCGTGACGAAGTGGTGGGCGATGTGCACGCCGAACACGGTGTGCCGGTCGGTGGCGATGTCGATCTCGCTGCTCGGCCGTCCGGCCGTTCGCCTGCCGTCCGACCGGAACGCCGGGCGTGCCGCGAGCAGGCCGAGTTCGGCGAGGCCGGCGCAGTGCCGGCTGACACCGGCCGGGCTGAGGCCGGTCAGCTCGGCGATGGTGCCGCGGGCCATCGGCCCGTGCGCCAGTACGGTGCGCAGCAGGGTCGCCGCCGTGTTCGTGCCACAGCCCGCAGTGCCGGCCAGAACGCTGGTCATGGCGGTCAACTCGTGATGACGTCGGCGTCCGGCCGCAGTCGCGGCCCGATGGCGCGCCGCGATCCCGGGGTGCGCCCGTGGCCCCAGCCGATGCGTTCCCGGTAGCTGCCCAGCAGCCCGTCGCGCGCCAGGCGCTCGGCGTCCGTGGCCACCGACCCGGGTGGTTGTGGGGAGGTGTAGGGCGAGACGAACAGCGCGTCGGTCGGGCAGTACGCCTCGCACTGGAAGCAGGTCTGGCAGTCGTCGTGCCGGGCTGATCACGGGGATGCCGTCGGTGCCCCGCGTCGAAGACGTTCGGTCGGGCAGACCACGATGCACTTGTCGCAGGCGATGCAGCGCTGCGCGGACACCAGTTCGATCACGACGCCCCCACGGTGGCGACCACCGGGTCCGGGCGGACCACAGACCCGGTCCAGGCCACCGGTGACCAGCCGGTGCCGCTGGGCGGAGTCCTGGTTCGGGAAGTCCAGCCGCTTGTGCCATGCCGCGGGTCTCGGTCCGCGCCAGGGCCGCGCGGTACATCCACCGGGCGTGGGCCGCCATCGCCGCCGCCTGCCTGGTGCGGACGGCCCGTTCACCGGTGCCGCCCAGCGACGCCCGCAGCCGCACCCAGATGTCGTCCAGCGATGCGAGTGCCGTGGTCAGCGCGTCGCCGTGGCGCAGGTAGTTCTTGTCGTAGGGCAGTACCTCGCGCTGGACGGCGGCAATCACCTCCTGGTGGTTCTCGACGGCGCGTCCGCCGCGGCCGCAGCCCGGCCTCGCCGATCGCGACCATCCGTCGACCGGCCGCACCGGCGCCCAGCGACCGGGCGTGGCGGGCGGCGCCCCGACCGGCCCAGGTGCCCGAGGAGATCGCCCAGGCGGCGTTGTGGCTGCCGCCCCCGGTGAATCCGCCGCAGATCAGCTCACGGGTGGCCGCGTCGCCTGCGGCGTACAGACCGGGAACCGTGGTGGCGCAGTCGTCGGTGACGATCCTGATGCCACCGGTGCCCCGGACCGTGCCCTCGGCGATCAGTGTGACCGGGAACTTCTCGGTGAACGGGTCGATGCCCATCCGGTCGAAGGTGAGGAAGAAGTTCGGCTGCGCCAGCCGCATCGCGGTGCGGTCCGACTCGTCGGCCTGGTCCAGCCGGCAGAACACCCTGCCGGTCAACAGTTCCCGCGCGATCGGCGAGCGTCGGGTGCCGCTGGCGCCGTCGAGGACGCTGCCGTCGGACCGGTAGAAGGTAGCGAAGGTGTAGAAGGCCGACTTGGTGACCGACGTGCCCTCCGGGGCGATGCCGTAGGCGTTGGAGAACTCCATGCCGGACAGTTCGGCGCCTGCCTCGGCGGCGAACAGTGCGCCGTCCCCGGTGTCGACGTCGCAGCCCAGCGCCCTGGACAGGAACGCGCAGCCGCCCGTGGCCAGCACGACCGCCCCGGCCCGCACCCGGTAGTCCTGTCGGGCCTGCCGCCGGTAACCCGCCGCGCCGCCCACCGCCCCGGACGTGTCGGTGAGCAGTTCGGTCACCGGGCTGTGGTCGAGCACCCGCACACCCGCACGGCGAACGAGGATCCGCATCCGGCGCATGTACTCCGGGCCCTGCAACCCGGTGCGCAACTGCCGGCCGTCTGGACCGACCGGGAACGGAAACCTGGCGACGAGCGCCAGTTCGTTGATCCGCTCGTAGGTCTCGTCCAGGACCCGCGCCGCCCACCGGCGGTCGGCCAGCCGACCGCCGAGCTCCTCGCGGTCGGCCATGGCGGCCTCCCGGGCCGCCGGGTCCGGTGGCACGTACCAGACTCCGGTGCCCGCCGCGGCGGTGGCCCCGCTGGTGCCGCAGAATCCCTTGTCCGCCAGCACCACGTCGGCGCCGTCGCGGGCGGCCCGCAACGCCGCCCAGGTCGCTGCCGGTCCACCCCCGACCACGAGCACATCCGACTTCACGTCGAGCGTTCCCATTGGTGTCGCCCTTCTCAGCCTACGACGCGCCAGGACGTGAAGCGCCGTTCGATGGTCACGAGCAGTTGGTTGAACACGACGCCGATGACGGAGATGGTGACGATTCCGGCGTACATCTGCGGAATGGCGAAGTTGTACTGCGAGGCGTTGATCAGGTATCCGAGGCCGGCCTTCGCACCGACCATCTCGGCGGCGATCACCACGACGATCGCGGACGCGCCGGCCAGCCGGATGCCGGTGAAGATCGTCGGCACCGATGCGGGCAGCACGATCCGCACGAACAGCCGCGGCGCCGACAGGTCCAGTGACCTGGCCAGTTTGAGCAGGGTCGGGTCCACGGTGCGCACCGCGGTGATGGTGTTGAGCAGGATCGGCCAGGTGCAGGCATAGAACACGATCGCGATCTTCGATGTCTCGCCGATGCCGAGGATCAGCACGAACACCGGCAGCAGTGCCAGCGCCGCGGTGTTGAGGAAGACCTGCACCAGCGGGGTGAGCACGTCCGAGACCGGCTTGTACCAGCCGATCAGCACCCCCAACGGCACACCGACCACGACCGCGAGCGCGAATCCGGACAGCGAGCGGATCAGGCTCGCCTCGATGTTGCCGGCCAGTTGCCCGTTGCCGGCCAGGTCGCCCAGTGCGCGCACCACCTCGTGGAACGGTGGCAGGAAGACCGGGTCCACGAGTCCCGCTCTCGGGGCGATCTCCCACGCCGCCAGCAGCACGATCAACGCGACGCTCCGGGTCAGCGCGGTCAGCAGTCGTGAGCGCACCGTGCGAGCGATGCCGGTGCGCGCACCGGCACCGGCCACGTCCCGGGCGGGCCGCGCGACGTCGGTATCGGACGGTTCCGACACGGTTGTGGTGCTCATGTTCCGATCGCCTCCTTCTCCAGCTCGTGTGCCCGAACCACCTCGTCGTGCAGCAGCGCCCAGATCGCGTGCCGGTAGCGGGCGAACTCCGCGGTCGACCGGACGTCGTCGACCTCGTCGCGGTGCGGCAGGTCGATGCCGACCACGCTCTTGACCCGGCCGGGCCGCGAGGTCAGGACCACGACGCGCTGGCCGAGGTAGACGGCCTCGTCGATGCTGTGCGTGATGAACAGGACGGTCTTCGAGGTCCGCCGCCAGATGCGCAGCAGCTCGTCCTGCAGCGACTCCCTGGTCTGCGCGTCCAGTGCGGCGAACGGCTCGTCCATCAGCAGCACGTCGGGGTCGTAGGCGAGGCTGCGCGCGATGGCCACCCGCTGCTTCATGCCGCCGGACAGTTCGTGCGGGTGCCGGTCGGCGAACTCGGTCAGGCCGACCAGGTCCAGGTACTCTCGGGCCCGCCGGGCCCGATCGGCGCGCCGCACCCCGGTGGCTTCCAGTCCGAACTCGACATTGCCCGCGGCGGTGCGCCACGGCAGCAACGCGTACTGCTGGAACACGATGCCCCGGTTGCGGCCGGGCCCGCGCACCGGCTGCCCGTCCAGCAGGATCTGGCCGGTGTCCGCGTCTACCAGGCCGCCGAGCAGGTCCAGCAGGGTCGACTTGCCGCATCCGCTCGGGCCGACGATCACCACGAACTCCCCGGCGCCGACGTCCAGATCGATCCCCGCCAACGCGGTCAGCCGGTTCGTGGTTCCCCGGACGGGAAAGGTCTTGCCGACGTCGACGAAACTGATTTTGGTGGTCACCATGCTCACCCCTGACCCTTCGCGTAGGGGTTGTACTCATTCGTGTACAGGTCGCCCGCGTGGACCGAGCCCTTCGCGATGTCGCCGCGGCCACCCAGCCAGTCGATCCAGAGCTGCAACTCCCTGTCCGTGATCACGCCGCCCTTGTCGGCAACCCCCCACGACTTCCAGTACCGCAGCGGTGCGGTGTCCTCGTTGCGCCCGCGGTCGGTGACGATCCTGGTGAACCGCTCGATCACCTGCTCGCGCGGCGTGGTCCTGGTCCACTCGATCGCCCTGGCCACCCCACCGACGAAGGTCCCCACCGTCGCCGGGTTGCGCCGGATGAAGTCCTTCCGGAGCACGTAGGTGCCGGCGGTGAACGCGCCGAGTAGCTGGTAGTCGGTGAACAGGGGGCGGATGCCACCGCGGGCGAGCGCCTTGTCCCGCAGGATGCCGTCCAACACCGCCACGTCGATGTTTCCCTGGCGCAACGACTGCTCGGTGCTCACCGGCGGCAGCGCCACCGGCTCGACCCTGCTGACATCCGTCGTGGACAGTCCGTTGTGCTGGAGGTAGATGTCCAGCATCGCCTCGTCGTGGGCGCCCAGCGTGTTCATGCCGACCTTCCGGCCGGCCAGGTCGTGCGGGCCGCGGATCGCACTGGTGTCGAGCACGTAGTAGCCGTTGAACTCCAGCTTGTCCACGCCGTAGTAGCCGATCACCGAGGTGATGGGGGCGCCGGCCGCGGCCAGTTTGACCACCGCGCCGTTGAACGCGCCACCGAAGTCCACCTGGCCGGTCGCGGCGGACTGGATGTCCTGCGGCCCGCTGATCGTGTTGCCCACCCACTGCAACGTCACGTCCTGGAGGAACCCGAGGTCGGCGGCGAGTTCGGGCGGGGTGATCTCGCCCGCCCACCCCTGGTACCGCAGGGTCTTCGTCGTGCTTCCGCTCGCGGTGCCGCAGCCGACGACGGTCGTCGCGACTCCCAGCAGGGACAGGCCCAGAAATTGCCGTCGGCTCTTGGTCACGGTGATTCGATCCCTCTTTGTCAGACATAAATATGGGGCGCGCTGAATTGACGGAACCATCGGGTGTCCGATTTTCCGGGTACGACGTCAGGACGACGAAATTCGTCGACCGCTCACGCTCGGTGGATATCGGGACAGATCGCGCTGGCCTGCCGCCGCAGAGCGACGTGCAAGCGTGCGACCAGGGCCAACGCCGGGTGCATGAACACCAGGCTGACAGGGGCGTACCCGGTGGGCAACGGTGTCCCACATCCCGGACGCCAATCCGGTTCGAAGGCTGGGAATATTAATTTCAGGATGACCGCAATCTTGCCACCCGCCGTGCCGGCACCCAATCTGGTGGTCATCCAGGCATACGGAACAGGAGTACGCGATGACTCTGGTCGACTCTGTGGACACCCGGATTGACACTCGGATCACGGTGCGCAAACTCGGCGCCAATATCGGAGCACGCATCGACGGAGTCCGTCTCGGTGCGGACCTGTCCGCCGACACCGTCGCGCGGATCCGGGCGGCGCTGCTGGCGAACAAGGTGATCTTCTTCCGGGAGCAGCACCACCTCGACGACGTCGGGCAGCAGGCGTTCGCGCGCCTGCTCGGTGACCTCACGCAGCCGCACCCGACCGTGCGCAGCACCGGACTGGGGAACATCCTGCCGATCGATGCCGAGCACGGGAAAGCCAACAGTTGGCATGCCGACGTCACGTTCGTCGACCGGGTGCCGGCGATCAGCCTGCTGCGCGCGGTCACCCTTCCCGCCTACGGCGGCAACACCACCTGGGCGAACACGGCCACCGCGTACGACAAGCTGCCCGAGTCCCTCAAGGCGTTGGCGGACCGGCTCTGGGCGGTGCACACCAACACCTACGACTACGCCGGTCAGGCCGACGAGTACCGCGTCGGCGGTGTCGACGTGAAGGAGCTGTCCTACCGGGACGAGTTCCGTTCCGAGGTGTACGAGACCGAGCATCCCGTGGTGCGGGTCCACCCGGAGACCGGCGAGCGGGTACTGCTGCTCGGCCACTTCGTCAAGCGCCTCGTCGGCCTGTCCACGCAGGAGTCCTCGGTGATCTTCAACCTGTTGCAGGACCGCATCACCCGGCTGGAGAACACCGTGCGCTGGCAGTGGGCGCCCGGCGACCTGGCGATCTGGGACAACCGCGCCACGCAGCACTACGGCATCGCCGACTACGACGACCTCGCCCGCAGGCTGCATCGCGTCACCATCGCCGGCGACGTGCCGGTCAGCATCGACGGCGTGCGCAGCACCGCGCGGGTGGGTGACGCCTCGGCGTACTCAGCGCTGCACTGACGGCCGCGAGCACCATCGATCCGTTGGCGGACAACATCCGTCCCCGACTGAGATGTTCCGGTTCCGTGGCCGGCCGTCGCATGCCTCAGGACACCCCGGCCGTCCCGCCGCCCGGGACGGGCCGGCCACGGAACAGACCCGTCGACGCATCGAATGCGACGGTTCCAGCGTGGTGTCCTGTCGGTGGTGCGCGCCGCCCGCGCGTCCGGAGTTCGTGGCGCCTCCCGGTATCGGTGTCGGGCTCACTCCGACAGGGCAGACACTCGGCGAGCCCGAGGACGGTGCACGATCCGATCGGCCGGAGCAGCGATCTTGTGCCGACGGTGCGCCTGCCGCCCACGACGCGCGTAGCGCCACCCGGACCACCCGGGTTGACCAGCAGCGCGCCCAGACTGGTGTCGGTGGCCCGCACTCGGCTGATCGCGACCCGCAGGTCGACGCCGCTGGACGGCGCCGCCCAGTCACGCGGCATGGTGACCAGTGCGCATTCGGCGGTCTTCGCGATGGCGATCGGCGTGAACGGGCACGGGCCCTAGATGATCGATTCCGTGAAGTCTGTGTTAGTGATCGTAGGGGATGAGTGATCGCTTGCTGGTCACGTCGGTCTGCCAGTTGTGCCAGATACCCGCGGCCATCGCCAAAAGTCGTTGGGCGACCCGGGTGAACACCCCATGCGGGGTGCGCCCAGCATGCCGTTCCAGACCGAGTTGACCCTTGAGGGTCTGGTTGACCGACTCGATCCACTGCCGGACCCCACCGAGGTTGCCGTTGCGGTAGATCTCGTCCTGACGGTCCGGACGCAGCAGCCGCACCGTCATCGACTCGGTGAGTGTCTTGAACTCCGCACCGGAGAACCCCTTGTCCGCCAACAAGACCTGGCCATCACGGAGGAGATGGTGGTTGTTGTCCAGCAACGCCGCGAGCACCTCCCGTTCGCCGATCTTGGGGTCGGCCAGGCACCACATGATCGGCATGCCGTCGCCGGTGCACACCAGGTACAGCTTGAGTCCCCAGTACCACCGGGTGTGTGACGCACAGTAGCCGTAGTTGGCGTGTCCTGCCAGGTCGGACCGTTTCACTGTTTCCTTCGACATTCCGCAGGGCACGGGAGTCGCGTCGGTGATCCACAGGTCATCGAAGAAGGACGGGCAACAGGAGGCCAGCGCGAGGATCGTCTTGCACAGCAACGGGTAGATGTTCCTTAACCGCTTGTTGTAGCCGGACTGTTTCGGCAAGTAGGGAAACATGCCCCGCCACTGCTGGTCGCTGTGGATGTGCCGGATCCAGCGGCGTTCGCTGTCGAAACGAAGTAGCACCTGGGCCACGGCAAGGCAGATCAGTTCACTGTCGGTCAGCAACGGTCGGCGACCACGGCCGGTACGGGGCGGCACTACATGGTCGTCGATGAACACGTAGAGTGCGGTCAGGAGGGTGTCTCGGTCTTTACTCACACATTGATCTTGGACACCCTCCTCCCGTGCCCAAACCTGGGGGCCACTTCACATGATCTTCACGGAATCGATCATCTAGGTGAGCTGCTGCTGATCGTAGGGGGCGAACAGGTCGGTGTTCCCCACCGCGACACCGGGCACCGCGGCCAGCACGAGCGTGACGCAGGACGCGCCGAGCGCGACCTTCCGCCAACGGGATATGCGTACGAGTTTCCTTTCACACGACGGATCCGCTCATCGGATGTTCGCCGGGTTCGGGATCAGGTGCAACGGCCGGAAGTAGGATTCCCGATGCTCCTTCTCGAACTTCCGGACGAGAGTGGCGAGCCGAAAGAACGAAAGTGGTATCTCTGTGGCGCGACCTGTCGTCAATGCCGCCCAGCCACGCGTCGCAGGGTTGACTCGAACCGGCACGCCGTCCGGCGACATCCTGCTCGCGTCCTCCGGCCATCCGGTGTCCACTGTGGTCGCACCGGCGACCGTCAGGTGTCCTCTTCACCGACGGACAGCGCGTCGTGCCGACAGGCAGTGAGCCAGCTTCGCCCGCGACGTCGACCACGCCCCGCCGGGGGCCGTCCTCACCTCCTGACAGGTCACTCCGACCGAGGACAACGTGGTGCTCGTCGCCGCCCGCTGGCCGCCCCCAGCACCGATTCGGCCAGTTCGATGATCAGTCGTCCTACGTCGTGCTCGGCGTGACGATGATGGATACGCACATACTGGCACCGCGCGAGTCGGCCGATCTCGGCCGGCAGATCCCGCTCGGCGGGTAGTTCCGCGTCCAGCAGAAGGGGTACGACGCGGACCCCGTGCCGGAATGCCTCGGCGATCTCGCGACGAACCCAGTCGTCCGGTCTGGTCAGCCGCGACCCTCCATCGGCATCCGTTGCCGCTAGCCAACGAGGCCCGATAACGGCCAGCAATACCTTGGCCGCACGCACCGCTGGCAGGATCTTCTCCACGAAGTCCTCACCCGGCCGGATGGACCTGCTGTCCCGGAAAACCGTGTGCCGGCCGAAGTGGGACGACAATTCACGGTCGATGAATGTCGCGCCGAACGGTTCGTCGTCACTGCGGTAGTTGACGAATATCTCGGTCACCGACGTCGTGCGCGGCTGCCGCGCCGCACGGTCGGACGTCGCGTTGGCCGCCGGCTGCCACGGCGCCGGAACCAGAATCGGACACAGTGACCTGTCGTCGATTCCCCCGCCGGGAGGACCTTCGTCGGGCTCGACACCATCAGGTTCGATATTGGTGAAGCGACATCGCCGGGTGGCGATCCCGACAATGCCAAGCATTGCGCCGACTATCGTTGCCGTCCTGTCGAATGCATTGACGAAAACCATGTTCGCCTCCGACCGACTTGTGACGCTGATCGTGTTGCCGTCCCGGCACATGCGTTGTCGGGACTGATCGCGCCGTCACGGTAATGGCGGGTACGGCATCAGCGGCCGTTGCTACACCACGACCTGACCGGTGTAGCAAATCCGTCTCAGGCGCTGGCGTCAGACACCGGCCTGGTCGAGGATGACCCGCATGCCCGCAGCGAACCGCCAGCGTGCCGGCCGGCGGACTTCCGTCGCCTGTGACGATGTGGCGGACCCCCTGACCCCGGTGACCCGTGCCGCGGCCACCCGATGGCTGTTGAAGATGCTTCGTGTCTACGCGCCGGAGTCGAGGCTGCGGACGCTCCGGTCGCTGGCAGAGGCGATGCGGTGCACGTCAGTTCCTCAGGTGAGCGACGCGACCATCAGCCGATGGGAACAGGCTGTGATCCCCGCTCCCCGGGAAGCCCTCGCCCGTTATGAGCAACTGTTCGGCTTGGGTCGTGGGCAACTGGCCGCTGTGGTCTCGAACCTGCTGGAGTCACCGCGGACGAACCGCTCCCAGTCCGACGACGAGGCACTGCGGGTACGCGGCGACGAACTGCTGGAACGTTCGTTGAACGACGAGCTCCTCAGCGGCGCGGACTGGGTGGACATAGCCGACTTTCTGACCACGTCCGCATCCGGGCCGGTATGGCTGCGCGCTCAGGACTGGTCGGACATCATCAGTCGACTGTTGACCGAAATGTCACTGTCCTGCGGCTGGCGATACCTGCAACGGCTGGGGGCGTTGCACCGGTTCCATTACCACCCGAAAGGCAGCCGGCTGCTGGTGGCCTGTACTACATTCCCAGATCAAGGAATGTAGTCGTGTGAGCCGTTGTTGATGTTGGTGTGGAGCAGGTAACCGCCCAGGACATCACCGCCTGGGACGCTGACCTTCAAACCCTGACCGACCGCCTGAGCTGGCTGTTCAACCGCCCCGAACCCAAGAAGACGTTCGAGCTGATGCTGCGCGCGTTGCTGGCCGACGTACCCAAGAAGAACTCCTGGGGCCTGGCCGAGCACGCCGGACTGCCCACCCCACGCCCGTTCGAGCACCTACTCGATGGCGCGATCTGGGACGCCGACCTCCTCCGCGACCAGGTCCGCGACTACGTGGTGGCGGGCCTGGGATCCACCGACGCGATCCTGGTCGCCGACGACACCCAAGTGATCAAAAAGGGCACCCGGAGTGTGGGAGTCGCGCCCCAGCACTGCGGGCTGACCAATCAAACCGAGAACTGCCAGGTCATGCCGATGCTGACCTACGCCACCACCGCCGGGCACGCCTTCATCGACCGGGACCTCTACCTGCCCGATGCCTGGACCTCCGATCCGGCGCGTTGCCAGGCCGCCGGCATACCGGCCGACCAACGTTTCGCGACGAAACCTCGGCTGGTCCAACGGATGCTGGCACGGGCGATCACCGCTGGAGTGCCCTGCGGCTGGTTTGCCGCGGACTCCGGCTACGGCCGCGACCCCGGGCTGCGGGCGTTCTGCCACGACCACACGATTGCCTACGTGCTGGCGGTCCCGATGGATCTGCCATTGCTGGATGCGCGGGGACAAATGTTGTGCTGCCAGGACATTCTGACCGACCAGATCCACCGGTGGGAGCGCCGTTCGGCCGGCGCGGGCAGCAAAGGCCACCGACTCTATGACTGGGCGATGCACGCGGTGCGGGTGAAAGGACAGGACCCGGCCGAAGGATTTGCCCACACGCTACTGATCCGGCGGTCGAAGGAGATGAAGCACCACCAGGGCCGACCCGCGTCCTATGACATCGAGTTCTTTCTCGTCCATGCACCTCAGGGCACGCCGCTGGCGGTGATGGTGCGCACGGCGGGTGTGCGCTGGAAGATCGAGGAGGACAACAAGACCGCCAAGGACCAGCTCGGGATGGATGCCTACCAGGTCCGCAAGTGGACCCCGTGGCATCGGCACGTCACGATGTGCATGCTGGCTCAGGCTTTCCTCGCGGTGACCCGTGCCAGCCAGGGAAAAGACGCGACGCCTCCGGAGGGTCAGGCGGTCTGCTGAACTCGGTTGTCCTGCCGTTGTCGACCGCGGCGATCCGTGGGCTGCTGGCCGCGACCACGCTGATTCGCGCGGTGGGTGTCGCGGCCGCGATCACCCGGGCACTGTGGCGCCAAGTCCATCAGACCAGAGCCATGATCAGCCACTACCGCCGACGAGGCGACCCACTCCCACTCGACCTCGGAATGTAGTACCTGCGTCGTCGATTTCGTGTCGGATCCGGCCTGCCCGATTGTGATCGATCCCATCGCGATCCTGTCGGACAGTTCGGAGCGCTCGGCCGACGTGGTCCTCCTACGGATGCTACGAACTCCCGCGAACGAGTCGATGCTCCGGGCGGCGATGATCGCGGTGACCGCCCGAGTAACTCGGCAGGCATTCGACGTGGCCACCATGAAACGAATTGCCGCCACCGCTGTCGGGCACCTCACCGACAGCGGTGGTTCCCCCTCGGTTCGTTGTGCTGCCGCGGATCTGCTCGCGGTCTTCTCCCGAGCCGATCTCACGGCCGTGGACCGGCTGCGCGGCCATCCGGCGCTCGACGAGCAATTCCGCGCCGCGCTGTCCTCCCGCACGACCATCGCCGAGGTGACTGCCCCACCCCAACTCAGTGGCCTGCTCAGCACCCTGTTCCGGGGGGCCGACGGCCGGCACGACGACGACACCGTCGTGACCCGCCTGGTCCGTGACGCGATGTTCAGCACCGACTCGGACAGCAGGATCTACGCCGCGAACTTCCTCCACGCATCGCCTTTCCAGCGATCCGTGGCGACCGCAGCCGCCGAACTCCTGCGCCAGGCTCCGCTCGGTCACACGTCATACGCGGATGAAGCACTCGCGGACCTGGTGGGATGCATCGGTGGCGAGGAAAACCGACCGGCGCTGGAGGGTGCCCTGGCCGCACACAATCCCGACCTCACCGTCGCCGCCGCGACCGGCTTGGCCCACCTGCCCGGACGAACAAGCCTCACCACCTGGGAGCGCGTGTTGCGTCGGCCGGACGGCGGCAACGCACCGCCGAACGCCGTCGTGTGCCGCGCGGTTCTGTATGCCGTGGGCATGAACCATGATCTGCCCGCGATCCGCATGCTGTCCGCGAATCTCGACCTACCGGCGGAGATCCGAAGACGTGCGCAGTGGTGGCTCGGCCTGCCCACCGTGCAGGTCCTCAGCGCCCGCGCCTGACCGCCGACTGATCACTGGACATCGAAGAACCGGCACCGACCGCCGTCCCGGATGGACAATAGCTGACAAGCCACCGCGTCGGACGACGATGTGAGTAGCAGACGGTCAGGCAGGTCGCCCGGCTGTGGCCCGGCCGGCCGGCGCACCGGCGTCGTGTGCCGGAGTTCGCTCCGCCGCGAGGCGTTGTGCGGCCGCGTACGCATCGACCAGCCCGGTGCCCTTGTCATCACTGGAGGTGTACCGGCCGACCGTGACGTACGCGGTGCCGCTCTGGTACTTGTACGCGGTGGCCTTGAGTGCGTCGTCGACCTGCGCGGGGGTCGCGGCCGGGTCCACCTGGAACAGCAAGGCGACGATGCCGGCGACGGCCGGCGCCGACCACGATGTGCCCGATGCCTCGAAGTACGTGTCGGTGTCGTTCGGGCCGGGGCCGTTGCGCGGGTTGGTGCCGATGCTCATGCACACCAACATGCCTGTGCGGCAGGACGACACGACGTTCACTCCGGGCGCCGAGATGTCCGGCCATGTCCGGGGTTGCGCGAGGGCGCCGCGGGACGAGGACGGCGCCACCGCGCCGTCGCGTGTTCCGGTACCGAGGTCGTCGTAGGCCGCGACGGTGAGCACACCGGGCGTGGGATCGGTGGACGGACCGGGGTTGGAGTTGTTGGTCGAGCCGTCACCACCGTCGTTCCCGTTGGCCCACACGACCACCACGCCGGCCTGGACGAGTTGCTGCTCCAGCATGACGATCACCGAATCACTGGTGCCCCAGGATGCGCTGACGACCCGGATGGGCGGGCACGTCGACGCCGGCACGCCCGCGCCGCAGGGCGCGCCGTGGTTGGCCAGCACCCAACTGAACGCGTTGGCCACACCGAGCAGGACTGTGGTCGCGGAGATCATGACGATCCGGGCGCCAGGCGCATTGCCACCGACCGAGGTCCCGTCCGGCAACGTGTAGTCGTCGCCGACCGCGACCCCGGACACGAACGTGCCGTGCCCGCCGAGCGGAGCGTCGGTGTTGGTCGTGACCGGCTCGTCGACCAGGCAGGACGGATCGGTCTCCGCGTGGCCGACACAGTTGCCGGTGGCCAGGTCACGCACGATCTTGGTGGCGCCGTCCGGCAACCGGAACGCGGGGTGGGACGGATCGACGCCGGTGTCGATGACCGCGATCGACGTGCCTCGACCGTCCAGCGGTTGGCCGTCGGCGCCGAGCAACTGTTGCTGTGCCAGCGCCGCCCGACTCGCCGTCGTACCGCTGGTGCCCAGGTCGGCCGCTGCGGCCGCTGGAAGGTGTCCGATACCGCTCACAGTCAGGGTCAGGGCGGCGACGACGGCCGGCCACGTCAGCCCGCTGTTGTTCACCCGGCGCATGCGACCACTCCCTGCGTCCGATCGGTCCCGCCAAGTGAGAGGTTGTCGAACCTCTATGTCAACGGTCGCGGTCGATGGTGGATGCTGTCGGCATGAGCGCTGCCGGTGCACAGACGGGCCGCCCACCGCGCCGGACCCAGGCCGAACGCCGGGCCGCCAGTCGGGAGAAGATCCTCGACGCGGCCGTCCGGTGCCTTGCCGAGCGCGGCTACGCGGGCACGACGTTTCCCGAAGTGCTGGCCCGGGCGGGCTTGAGCAACGGTGCGATGTGGCGCCACTTCCGGTCCAAAGCAGACCTGTTGGTGGCCGCCGTGCTGCACGCCGAGGCCGGACTCGCCCCGCCGGACCCGGCCGCGCCACAGCCGAAACGCACCCCCGCGGCGCAGGTGGACGCTGCCGTCGCGCACTTGTGGGCCTACGCCCGGTCGGCCGCGTTCCAGGCGCTGATCGAACTGCTCCGCGTCAGCCGTTCCGACCCCGAACTGCGCGCCGCGCTGGTCGCCCGGGACAGCGACGCGGCCGAGACGTTCTTCGACGCCTGTTCCCGGCTACTCGGACCGGCATTGGCCGGCCACCCGACGTTCCGGTACAACACGCGGATGCTCGGATTGGCCCTCTACGGCACGGCCCTGACCGACGGACTGCGGTCCGAGCGGCAGGACGCGCTGCTGCTCGGCGAACTCAAGCAGCTCGGTCGACAACTGTTCGACTGTTCGACGTCTGAGTCCGCCCGCGGATCGGGGACCGGCCACCCGACCAGCGCCGATCACTGACAGTCACCGCTTCCACTGGACACGGTGATTGCCGGTGTCGGCTGGTACCAATGGGTTCATGTGGCGTGGCATCGAAGGTCGGCGGGCGTGGTGGTGCTGCACGCGAGCGACCCGGCGACCGTCTTCCTGTCCGTGCTCACCCGCTGCCCGTCGGCGTCGGTGAAGGATGTCGCCAGGGTGATGTACGAGGACCGCATGCTGGTCCGGATGCTGGCGATGCGCCGGACGCTGTTCGCGGTGCCCGCCGATCTGGTCGCGCTCGTGCACCACGCCGCGTCACTGGACATCGCCGCCCAGCAACGCAAACGGCTCGTCCAGCAGCTCAGCACCATCCCCACCGAGCCGCAACTGCCCGCCGACGTAGACGGCTGGCTGCGGTCACTCGAGTCGTCGCTCGAACGGGCGCTGACCAGACGTGGCGTCGCCACCGCGGCCCAGTTGTCGGCCGACGAGCCCCGGCTGCGGACGGCGCTGCTGCCGACGTCGGGCAAGAAGTGGGACGTGAAACGCAACATCACCACGAACGTACTGGTGGTGATGGCGGCCGAAGGACGGTTGGTCCGTAGCACGCCGCGCGGATCGTGGACGTCCCAGGCGCACACCTGGGAGCCGGCGTCGAACTGGTGGCCGCAGGGCATCCCCGAACCGCGCGACGCCGAGGCAGGCCTGGTCGAGCGATATCTGCGGCGGTTCGGTCCGGCCACGGTCGCCGACGTCCAGTGGTGGACCGGCTGGACACTCGGTGCCACCAGGAAAGCCCTCGCCGCGCTAGAATTCGAGGCGTCCGCGACCACATCGAGTCGATGACCCGATGAACATTACGATTGTCCCCCATAAACACACTGACAGTAGAAATCGCGCGCGGGCGCGCGCGAGGCAGTCCGGCAGCAGGGCGGGGTGGCCGACCCGGCCGGTGTACCGGGCCGGGCGAAGATCACGCCGCTCGCCTCGTGCACGGCGTTGGTGACCGTCCGCCACGCCTCCGACCTGGTCGTCCGAGTGCAGGCCGGGCGGGTTCGGGTAGCCCTTGCCATCGTCGGTTTTCGACCCTGCCAGGGCCGAACGTGCGGCGGCGGGGGCGGACCGGGATGTGCTAGACAGGCGGTGACCATAAGGGGCACGCCATGGACCAGCTCACAGTCGGTGTCATCTCCCGATTCCGCAAGGAGAACGAGCTTCGGGTGCCGATCCATCCTCGGCATCTCGACCGGATCGAGCCCGGCCTGCGGGCCAGGATCCACCTGGAACACGGCTACGGCGAGCGCTTCGGCCTGTCCGACGAACAACTCGCCACCCTCGTCGGCGGCCTCGCGTCCCGGGAGCGGCTCATCGCGGAATGCGACGTCATCCTGCTGGCCAAGCCGCTCGCCGAGGACCTGGCCGACCTGCGCAGGGGCCAGACACTGTGGGGCTGGCCGCACTGCGTGCAGGACGAGAAGCTCACCCAGGTGGCGATCGACCGCAGGCTGACGCTGATCGCCTTCGAGGCGATGAACCATTGGGGCCACGACGGCTCGTTCAATCTGCACGTGTTCCACAAGAACAACGAGCTGGCCGGCTACTGCTCGGTACTGCATGCGTTGCAGCTCAACGGATCTACCGGCGACTACGGCCGAAGGCTGCGCGCCGCGGTGATCGGCTTCGGGGCCACCGCCCGCGGCGCGGTCACCGCGCTGAACGCGCACGGGGTGCACGACGTGCACGTCCTGACCCACCGGGGTGTTGCCGCGGTCGGCTCGCCCATCCACTCGGCGACGATGGTCCACTTCGACCACGACCACGCGGACCCGCGCCGCAGCCACGCGCTGACCGAGGCCGGGCGGGTGCCGCTGGCCGGCTTTCTCGCCGAACACGACATCATCGTCAACTGCGTGCTTCAGGACACCGCCGCCCCACTGACGTTTCTCGTCGAGGATGACCTCGCCACGCTCGCGCCGGGCACCGTGATTGTCGACGTGTCGTGCGACGAGGGGATGGGCTTCAGTTGGGCACGGCCGACCACCTTCGCGGAACCGACGTTCGTGGTCGGCGGCGATGTGTTGTACTACGCCGTCGACCACAGTCCGTCCTACCTGTGGAACTCGGCGACCTGGGAGATCAGCGAGGCGCTGTTGCCCCACCTGCCGACGGTGCTCGCCGGGGGCGCCGCCTGGGAGGCCGACGAGATCATCCGTAGGGCCATCGAGATCCGCGACGGCACGATCCGCAACCCCGCTGTCCTGGCCTTCCAGCACCGTGCGTCCAACTATCCGCACACCCACCTGACCGGCCGGAGCACGCCACCAGGACCGTAGTGGCGCCGTAGTCTTGGCCGGCGGCGCCGGTCGGGCACACGCGAGGGCCGGGCGCGTGAAGGCCGAACGGAGCGGGACGGCCGCGCCTCGGACGCCCAACAGCGGCCACCCGGCTTCCGCATCCCGGCGCAGCAGCTTCGGGTGCTCGGTGTGCCTGGATCCCTCCCTGGCCTCAGCCTGGCCGCCCTTGGGCGGAGGAGTGCGCACCGACCGGAAGGTTCTGCCACTCGCCGCTCCCTACCGGTCGGTCTCGGCGTCGGTGGAGAGTTCCCGGTGCGAGTGGGATCTGAGGCGCGAGCGGCCAGCAGACCACCGATCTCAGGGACGAGCGCGTAGCCAGACCCGGCGTCGACCGTTGGCCAGCAGGATCGTTGCGATGATCGTGGTGTGTAGGCCAAACCGTGCACGGGGCCGAGGACGGCGGAGATCGCTCGCCTGGCTGCCCAACACGTCGCAGGGCCGGTTGTTCGGTGACTACATCTCCACGTCGGTGCTGGCCGGCGGCAACGCGGTCCCGGTCGCCACGCACCCAGCGGGACGACGATGGACGTGGGTATGTACGCGCCGGGTCGGCGGTCTGCCGGTCGGCGGCTGATGCGCCAGGCCCGGTTGCGGGGCGCCTTCCTGCGGAAGAAGTGGCGGATCGGGTCTACTCGGCAGGATCCGCGGGCCATACCGGCGCCGGACTTGGTCAACCGCGACTTCACCGCGACCGAGCCGAACCGGCTGTGGGTGGCCGACGCGACCCGGATCACCACTGGTCAGAGGGTGTTCTGGCTCGCGGCGGTGCGGGATGCGTTCTCCAACCGGATCGTGGGGCTGGAAGTGCTCGGATCGCTGCGACACCGAACTCGTGCTCGGCGCGCTGGAGTACGCGGTGTGGTCCCGGCAGGTCCGGGAGGGTCGGTTGGATTCACCATTCCGACCGCGGATCGACCTGCACGGCTTTTCGGTTCTCGAATCGGTTGGCGGACAACGGGATCGCTCAGTCGATAGGATCGGTCGGCGACAGTTACCACAACGGTTGATGGAGAACTTTCTTCTCGACGCTCAAGACCGTGTGGGCTCGAAAACTTGGCTGATTGAGCCTTTCCGAGTAACCGGTCGTTACGCTGAGTAGTGACGGGCGGCGACACGCCGAACTTGTTGCCTGACAACGTAAAAACGCAGAACCCCGATATGAAGTGGTCCTCCTACAGATCAACTTCATAGAGGTTCTGCGCCTGATGAGTGTGACATACACGGCTGCCCTGCCCGTACGGGAACGCACCGTCGTGTTCCTGACCAGCCTGTTCGATGCCGAACGCGCTCGCCGAGGCACCCGCGCTGGCCGCCGAGCACTAACCACCTTCCACCAAGCGGTGCTGGTGTTGCGCTGGTTCCTCGACGCCACCCGCGTGGCCCAACTGGCCATCGACAACGAGGTCAGCCGCTCCACCGCCTATGCCGCCCTGCACGAGGGCATCGACGTCCTGGCCAGGGCGAGCACCGAAGCTGGAATCCGCGCTGCTCGCGGCGAAGATGGCCGGACACGAGCATGTCAGCATCGATGGCACGCTCATCGAGACCGACCGTTGCCGCACCCCTGGCCCGACGACAGGCGTGGACCTGTGGTGGTCGGGCAAGCATGCCAACCACGGCGGGAACATCCAGGTCATCACCGCCCCGGATGGCTGGCCACTGTGGACATCCGAGGTACGACCGGGCCGCGAACACGACACCACCGCGCTGCGGACGCACTCGGAAATTCTTCCCGCGCTGGCTACCTGGATCGCCCAGAACCGGCCCGCGCTGGGCGACCTGGGTTACGAAGGCGAAGCCAGCACGATCACCGTGGCCTTCAAGAAGCCGCAGGGCGGCCGGCTCACCGACGAGCAGAAGACACACAACAAGGCCCATAACGGCAAGCGCGCGGTCGGCGAACGCGGAAACTCGCTGCTCAAGATGACGTTCAAGGCGTTGCGCAACGTCAGCCTCGGCCCCTGGTACATCGGCAAGATCGTCGCCGCAGCCCTCACGCTCCTCCACATCGACCACGACCGCACCACGTAATCACAGACAGTGAGAGGTCGTTACTCGGAAAGGCTCATTCGCCTTGGGAATCAGTCGCTCCCGTACCGGCACCGGACGGAAACTACGGTCCTTCAAGGCCGACCGCAGTTCGTCGAGGAACCCGTCGACTCCGCGTACCGCCTCCACGTAGTGGGCGGTTCGTCCGTCCACTCCAGTGGCGCGGGCACCCTTATTACCCCGCACCCGAACCCACGCGACCAGAAGAAACGCGGGGTCGGTGACGAGGTTGAACAGGTCGATAAACCGGCGATCAGGATCACCGCTGGCCCACTGGTGCAGCTTGGTCTGAATCTCCAGTACCCGGCGTTCGGCCCAGTACAGGGTCGACTCCAGCCCGTCGGTGTTCACCGGCGACATCCTCCTGGCATTCCAGCATCCTCCCTGCTGACTTGCTGGTCCCCTTCGCCATGTACGCGCCTCTCGCGCGCTCGGACTACTACGAGACCTCCGCCCCATCCCACGGCCCTCAATCGGCGACGGATCTGCCCAGGGCCGGGGCTGGCTGCCCGACCCGGAGGGCGACCGGGGATGGTTCCCACGTTCACTGCATGACCGATCGACAAGGGAGGTGCCCAACTCTTGCTCCGGCAGCATCGCCACGACTACGCCGCAGTTCTTCATCGTGGCCTCCCCACCGACGGCACTGCGCGGCTTCGGAGTTGACCACCCACCAGGTGGTCATGCACTGCATCCCGGCCCATATCCACCAGATTTGAGCCGGTTCATCGCTTACGGAGCTTTACCACTGGTTCCTCGCGTACACCTTCTCGTCTCGCTTGCCGAACCCGCACCGTCTGGCAGTACCGGCACGTCCCGGCGTTGTCGGGGCTGCTTCCCACCTTTCCCGGCGTCCCCTGGGTCAGGCTGCCCTCGGCTTCAACCAGGCTGCTGCGACAGCCCGGCGGTGGAGTCCTTTCACCCCCACTCGGTCATCCAGCGCCTCGTGGCGCACGGTGCCGTCGATGATCACATAGGCCATGCCCTGCCGCTTCGCCTTCGGTAACGCGGCCCGCAGCTTCGCAGCCCGCGCGGCCAGCAGGTCGACCGTTTCGTTGACGTAGCGCCAGCACGTGGTGGTCGAGACGTCGAACCCGGCACCGACCTCGGCGAATGGCTCGCCCTTGCGCAGGTACACCAGTACCAGCAGCGCCTGCTGGCCCGGATTGAGCTTGCGCCACACCGTGCCCATCTCCCGACGGTGGGTACGGACCAGGCCGGACACGAAGGTCAGGGTCTGACGTGACAACGGCAGCGCGGCACGGTAGAACAGCATCCGAGGCCTCCGGTGGCGTGGACTGATCTTGGTCGACAGCCCTCCTACCGGAGGCTTCATCCTGTTGTCACGCCGACACTCCGACAAGCATCAACTTGTGATCCACATCCCTTGCCCACCAACACTTCCCGACCAGGTTGAAACGACTCATTGATCAAGTGTGGCGTGTCGCCGGGCCAGACAGGGCGAAGCTCCGGTAGGACGAGGGTCCTCTCACAGATCTCTCGCTACCACCGGAGCTTCGTTGTCCCAGTCTGCCATGGCCCTGCTGGAGGAGCCCGCCTGCTCGGCCCTATCCTCGTGCGATGCCGCTGTCCCCTCGGTGACCCTGGATCTGCTGGAACGCTTCGCGCAGGTCAGCGACCCACGCCGGGCGCAGTGGGTGACACATCCGGTCGCCGTGGTGCTGGCCTTGTGCGCGGGTGCGGTCGTGGCGGGGATGCGCTCGTTCACCGCGATCGCCGGGTGGGTCACCGACACCCCCGCCGACCTGCTGGCCTCGGTGTACGCCCGATGTGATCCAGCACCGACGGTGCCCGTGCCGGCACCGCCGTCCAAAGCGACGATCTGGCGCGTGCTCACCGAGGTCGACGCCGCAGCCGTGGACGCCGCGATCGGCGCCTGGCTGGCCGATCGTGCACCCACCCACAGCAACGCGAAACCACTGAGCCCCACCACATCCAACCCTGCCGACACCGCGACCGGGGTGGCCGAACCAGTCGTGCTCGCGGTGGACGGCAAGGCGGTACGAGGCGCCCTGGACTCCGAGGGCAACCAGGTCCGCCTGCTCGCCGTGATGACCCACCAGCACGGACTGGTCCTCGCCCAAACCGAGGTCGGCGCGAAGACCAACGAGATCCCCATGCTGGCGACCCTGCTGGATGGGGTGGACATCGCCCACGCCGTCATCACCGCCGACGCCCTGCACACCCAACGCGCCACCGCACACTATCCTCCACACCCGCCAGGCCGAGTTCGTGTTGTGTGTCAAGGAAAATCAGCCAACATTGTTCGCGTGTCTGAACGCCCTACCATGGCAGGACGTCCCGATCAGCCATACCCAGACCGACCGCAGGCACGGGCGGATCACATGACGCACCCTCCAAATCCGACCCGCCCCCGACAACGTGCCCTTCCCGCATGTCCAGCAGGTGTTCCTGCTGGAACGGTATGTCACCGACCTGGCCGGCACACCGACCTCGGCGGTCGCCGTGCTGGGGATCACCAGCCTGACCGCGAACCGGGCAGGCGCGGCAACCCTGGCCGGGGCAGTCCGCGGCCACTGGGGCATCGAGTGCCTGCATTGGTTACGGGACACCGTCTACAAGGAAGACGACTCGACAGTCCGCACGCGATCCGGCCCGCGCGTCATGGCTGGCCTGCGTAATCTTGCCATCGGGGCGTTACGACTGGCCGGACGCACCGACATCACCGAAGCCACTCGGTGGGCCAGTCGCCGAGCGGACCGGCCCTTCACCATTCTCGGTTTCACAACATGATCTTGAAACGACCTTGCAGCGGCACCAACGTCACGGGCGGGAACTGTGGCGGCGACTACCAGTGCACGGGAGTCACTGGCTACGACGGTCCCACCGGGTTGGGCACGCCGAATGGTCTGGGCGCTCTCTAGAACGAGTGGTGTCGGGCGTGGCCGTCGAGCACCTGAGGAGCGTTGATGCCGCTGAGATGAACGAGATCACGGTTGTGCCGTAGGTACATGGTCGTGAGCGGCGCGGCCCGCTCTGCCCCACGATGGCGGTGGCTCGGACTGGAGTCGATCACCTGCTGGTCAGGTCATCGTGTGGCGGAGCGGCCCGGGTTGTCGGTGCCAGGCCGGCCAGGTAGATGTCCATGAGCCGGCGCGCGGCGCGGCGCCAGTCGGGGACGTGGGGGAGCTGTTGGGCCAGCAGCGCGCCGAAGATCACGACGTCGGCAGTGCGCGCGTCGCGCCGGATCGTGCCGTCACGCTGGCCGCGTCGCAGCAGGGAGCCGAGCCGGCGGCGCACCTCGGTCTGGAGGGCGACGGTGTCCGGGTCCAGCACCGGCGGGCCGCCGTGCAGGGGCAGCACGAGATCGGGCCCGTGCTCGATGATCCGGTCGAGAAAGCCGCGCACGGCCTCGATTCCCGGCTGATCGGTCTCGGCGGCGCTGGTGACCGCGTCCAACACGAGTTGGAACGATCGGTGCGTCAACGCGCCGAGCAGCGCCTCGCGGGACGGGAAGTGGCGGTAGACGGTGCCCACACCGACCCCGGCGTCCGCCGCGACGGTGGCCATCGGCACCGCCGTGCCCTCCCGCCGGACCGCGGCGCCGGCGGCGGCCAGCACCCGGTCCCGGTTGTCCGCCGCGTCCCGCCGCAGCTCCCGCTGCGCGGACGCCGCCGTTGGTCGCGTCGCTCGGTCACGGCATCGATGATGCCGGGTCCATTGACAGTCCGGTAAATCGGACGATATCGTCCGGTTAATGAGCATGGCCTACCTCGCACAACCCGAACAACAGCAACAACTCGACTGGCTCGACGGCGGCACGCTGGCGATCCTGCTGGACGCGGCGGCCACCGACGGCCAGCTGATGATGGGGCGCTTCGACGTCAGCGAGGGGGAGGCGCCGCCGTACCACCAGCACCTGCATGAGGACGAGATCTTCCTGCTGATCAAGGGCACCGCCCTGGTGTGGTGCGACGACCAGGAGTACGAGCTGGCCGAGGGCGGTGTGGTGTTCCTGCCCAAGCGGGTCCCGCACGGGTACCGCATCACCTCCGAAGAAGGCCGACCTGCTGATGATCAACACGCCGGCCGGCATCGAGGGCATGTTCCGCGAGACCGGCCGGGACAAGTCCACCCCGCGGCCGCCCGGCTTCGAGGTGAAGCCCGACCCCGCGATCGCCGACAAGTACGGCAACATCGTGTTGGGCCCGCCGCGTCTGACCGGCGCCGTTTCCCACCAGTCCCGAAGGGCCACCATGACCCAGCAGCAGCGCCAAGCCCTCGACGAACTCCTGCGCCACGCCCCGCTCGACCTCGGCGGCGACGTCGCCGAGCAGCGCGTGATCTTCCACGAGATGATCTCCGCGGTGCCGGTGCCCGAGGACGTCTCGGCCAAGCAGGGCGAACTCGGCGGCGTGCCCGTCGTGACGGTCGAGACCCCGGGAACCGACCCGTCGGTCGCCGTGCTCTACCTCCACGGCGGCGCCTACGCCCTCGGCTCGGCGGCCGACTCCGTCGGCCTGGCCGCGGACGTCTCCCGGCGCGTCGGGGCCCGGGCGGTCTCGGTCGACTACCGCCTCGCGCCCGAGCACCCGTTCCCCGCGGCCATCGACGACGCCGTGGCCGCCTACCGGGCCCTGCTCGACGACGGCCTGCCCAGCGACAGGATCGCGTTCGTCGGCGAGTCCGCCGGCGGCGGCCTGGTCGCCGCGACCCTCCTCGCGCTCAAGGACGCCGGCCTCCCGCAGCCCTCCTCGGCCGTGGTCTTCTCACCGTGGGCCGATCTGACGGTGTCGGGTGCCAGCGCGACCAGCAAGGCCGACGTCGATCCCGCGCTCACCGCCGAGGGCCTGCGCACCCGGGCCCGCGACTACCTCGGCGAGCGCGACGCCGCCACGCCGTTGGCCAGCCCGGTCTTCGCCGACCTCACCGGCCTGCCGCCGCTGCTGATCCAGGTCGGCTCGCACGAGATCCTGCTCGACGACGCCGTCCGCCTCGCCGCGCGCGCCGCCGAGCACGACGTCTTCGTGGAACTCCAGGTGTGGCCGCAGGTGCCGCACGTCTTCCAGGGCTTCGCGGCCCTGCTCGACGACGCCGACCGCGCCCTGTCCGCGGCCGCCGCGTTCATCGTCCGCAACTGGGCCGCCTGAACCGATAAGGATCCAGAAATGTCAAACCAATCGTTGTCCTTTGATGGCCGGGTGACTCCTCGCAACGCGCGGATCCTCGATGAGATCCGCACCGAGGCGATCGAGCGGGACATTCCCGCCGACGAGGTCGAGCGATGGCTGGAGCTCGTCCGCCCGTGCGCGCTGCTGACCGGTGGCGGCGACGGGCCGGTGGTGGGCCGGTTCGGCGGTCCCGTGTGGCTTCCGTCCGATGTCGGCGACCCTCGGTTCCCGCTGATCGCCACCATCGACTGCGCGGCCCTGCCGACGGCCGCGACCGATCTTCCGCTGCCGGCCGACGGCCGGCTGCTGCTGTTCGGCTTTCCCGACTCGGACGGCAACGACAGCTCCATGGGCGAGGTGGTCCATGTGCCGGCGGGAGCGGCTCTCACGGAACGTGCGACGTATCCGTCCGACTACCCGCTCGACGAGAATGCCGAGATCTACCAGGAGCTCCCGCAGGGCGACCTGCGCCTGACGGCCGACGTCTCCTTACCCTTCGTCGACACGGTCGAGCTCCAGGAGCCGTCGTCGGCGCAGCTGTCCGGGCATCCGCATTCCGAGGAGCTGGCCGAGGTGTGGGCGGACCAGTGGGGTGGGGCACCGCTGCTGGTGGGCGGATACGGCACGGACTTCAACGGCGGCGATGTTCGCGAGGTGGCTGCCTATTTCGCCGTCGCGGCCGAACAGGCCGGCAAACGGCCCGGCCCGGCGTCGCCCAGCCCCGAGGACTGGGTTCTGCTGGCCGAATGCAACGTCAGCAGGCCGGGCGGCGGCGCGGCGATCTTCTGGATGATCCAGCGCGACGACCTGATCGCACAACGCTTCGACCGCGCGCACGTTGTCGTGGACTGGAACCCCTGAGGCGAAGAACCAGCGAATGTCGTTGGTGAATGTCGCTGAGTACCGCGAATATCGTCCGGCGTACGGGACGTTGACGGTCCGCGATGTCCCGCGTGCCGACCATTCCAGGCCCCGAGTCGGCGAACTACTCGCGCCGTTCGCGCTGAACACGCAGCCCAGTGGCTCGTTGGCACGAGCCGGTGACGGCTGGATCGAGGGCGTCGCCTCGGGCGATCACCACCACACCGTGCACATCGAGACCCATGACGCCCCGCCAGATGACAACGATCTCCGCGAATGGGGCGACGTCCTCGACACACCCTTCGCCACATCGGGCCTGCTCTGTTTGCAGACGTTCATCGACAGTCGTGTCGGCGAACCGGTCGAACTCGGACCACCGGGTGTGTACCGACTCCGGTTCGCCCGCCGACCTGTTACGGCCGGCGAGGATCCCGAAAGCGGCTCCTGCGGGTACCGGCTGCTGTTCTGGCCGGTGCAGACCCCACCGGAACCGCCGCGATGGCCGCGCCGCACCGGCCTGCTCGTGGACGGGCGGCCCGCCGCCGAGCGAGACGCCTTCGACGGCAGCTACCGCAGGGCCATCACCGATGTCGTGATGCTGGCCCTATGGGCCGGGGAAAGCGCCGTGCCGCTGACGATCGAAGGGCTGGCCGACCGACTGCTGACCACGACCACGACGGTCCGCGACATCATCGAGTACCCGCGGACGAGCCGGCTGCTGCGCATCGACGGCGACCTCGACGAGGTCGACGCCCCGTTGACCGTGACGGTGCTGGCCCAACAACCGTCCGCAGCAGTTCGGCCCGTCTCGAGCCAAGCGCTCCCGCCCCTGCCAGGATTGCCGGCCCACCGGTCGACACCCTCCCGCCGAGCAACACCAGGCGTGCGAGGCGCACGATCGAGGACGCCGGCCACAGCCGAACGCCGGACTGCGCCGGGCGCGCGGGACAGCCTGCCGCAACGCGACGGGCTCGACCAACCGCCCGGAGCAGATCCGGAGGCAGGCTGAGCACTGTGGGTGCCGACGGCGGCCCCATCGCATCGTCTCGGCCACAAATCGACGCGCTCTCGGGCCGCTCGTCGTGTGGTGAACGCTCGCTATTGCCCATGAGGGAGACCTGACCTGGGGCTGGGCCGGAAAGCCGCAGCTTGCAGGTTGAATCGATTCGGGTACTTTCGATTCGAAACCGTAGCGTAGCGGAAGTGGGGTGGGGTGGAGTGGGTACTTCGGAGTCCAGCGGCATGACTCAGCCCTCGGTGATGGGACGGCCGCGGGATTCCAGCCGTGACCTGGCCATTCTTGACGCGACACTGTCACTGCTGACCGAGGTGGGATACGAGCAGCTCTCGATGGAGGCGGTGGCCGGGCGTTCCGGGGCAGCGAAGACGACGATCTACCGCCGGTACCGCGACAAGGCGGCGCTGGTCGCCGCAGCGGTCGAGCGCCGGGCGCCCGCGAAGCCCCCACAGCCTGCGGGAGAGAGTCTCCGGGAGGACGTGCATGCCCTGGCGGCATGGCTCGCGCGAAGCATCTCCGAACAGGACGTGGGTCTGCTCGGGGCCCTGTTCGCCGGCATGCGCAACGACGCACGGCTCGCCGAGGCGATGCGGCGGATCCTGCGACGGGACCAGACCGCGATGACGGACGGACTTGTCCACCAAGCGGCCGAGCGACTGGCGCCCGGGGCGGCAACGCTTTTTGCCGAGGTCGCTTCCGCGGTGATCATGCATCGCGTCGTGGTCGTGGGCCAGCCGTGCGACGCCGCCTTCGTCGCGCATCTCGTCGACGACATCCTCGTGCCGCTCCTGCGCCGTACCTGAGCGTTCCTCTCGCGCGGTCCGGCCGATTCGACTCACTCGCAAAACTGGGAGGCATGATGAAAGCGGTACGTTATGACCGTTTTTCGGGCATCGACGGGATTTACCTCGCGGACGTCCCCGAGCCCGTTGCCGGTCCGGGCGAGGTGGTCTTACGGGTCGAGGCCGGTGCGCTCAACCCCGGGGCGCTACCGGCGCTGCACGGCAGTTCGTACACGCCGGGTCGCGACCTCGCCGGTGAAGTCGTGGCGGTCGGTGCCGACGTGCCCGGCTTCACCGTCGGTGACGCGGTGCTGGGCTGGCTGCAGAGCTGGGACGCCCACGCCCAGTTCGTCGCCATCCCCGCAGCCCAGCTGGTGAGCAAGCCTCAAGCCCTCTCCTGGGACGTGGCGGGCTCGCTCTACACCACACCGATGGCGGGCCTCGGTGCCATCCGGGCGGTTGAACCCCGGCCGGGCGAGACCATCGTGATCTCGGGCGCATCGGGCGGCGTCGGGTTCACCGCCGCCCAGCTCGCACTCCGTGCCGGAGCGAGGGTGATCGGTCTGACCAGCGAGGCACATGTCGACCTGCTCCGGCACCATGGCATCGAGCCTGTCCAGTACGGCGACGGCGAACAGGAACGGATCCTCGCCACGACCGACCGAGTTGATGCCTTCATCGACGCCGTCGGTGGCGGCTACCTCGACCTCGCCATCAACCTCGGCGTTCCGATAGACCGCATCGACACCGTCGTCGACTATCGCGGAGCGAAAGAGAAGGGCGTCAAATCTCTCGGAACGACCGATGCCGGCGGTCCCCCGGCGCTGGCCGAACTGGCCGCCCTCGCCGCTACCGGCGACCTGCACATCCCCATCGCCGCAACGTATCCACTCACCGCCGTACGCGACGCCTATCAGGCCTTGGCCGACCGCAAGACCCACGGGCGCATCGTGCTGCACCCCCAAGATCTCGTCTGAACCACCCTCGTCCCACATCCGCCATGCCATCAAGTCGGGGCTGTCAAATTTTCGGTGTAACTGTTGATCTCGTTCTACCAGCTGCGGCCACGCACCGCCGGGCGGCCCTAGCCCGGCGAGCAACCCGGAACCGTCGCTACCGTCGCCTGACCTGGCGATGAAACCCGCAACTCCACCCGGGCACCAGCCGTGCGGACCGCCGGATCTCCGGTTGTCCGCGCGGGCTCCTACTATGGCCCCGATGTCATGGCGAGGCGAGTCCAAGTGACCCTCATCAGCGTGCCGGAGAGGTTCGCGGCTGACACCGTGGCCCGTGAAGGCGAGGCCGCCCGGCCATGGCTGGCGCGGCTTCCGGAGCTGGTCGGCAAACTGTGCGCGCGATGGGGTTTGCGGGTAACCGGCGATCCGATGCACGGCTTCATGGCGCTCGTGGTGCCCGTGGTCCGCGGTGATGCCCGGTACGCGCTCAAGGTGTCGTGGATCGACGACGAGACGGTGAACGAAGCGGCGGCGCTTGCGCTGTGGAATGGCGGCGGCACCGTGCGGCTGTTCGACGCGGACTACGCGGCGGGGGCGCTGCTGCTCGAATGGCTCGATCCGCAGCGCTGCCTCGCGGAGGCGGACCTGAGCGTCGCCGTGCCGACCGCCGGGCGGTTGCTACAACGGCTGGCCGTACCCGTGCCAGAGCAGTGGCCCGCACGCCCGGTCCCCGGGCTGCGGCAGTGGGCACTGGGCCTGGCCGCGGAACTGCCGCGACGCTGGCGGGCCGCCGGGCAGCCGTTTCCCGAACGCCGCCTGGACGCGGCGGCCGACGTAGCCACCGCGCTCGCCGCGCGTGCCGGAGGGCTGCTCGCCAACCGGGACATGCACTACCACAACGTGCTGGCAGGGGAACGTGAACCCTGGCTGGTGATCGACCCGAAGGTAATGCACGGCGACGCTGAGTTCGGCCTCGCGCCGCTGCTGTGGCGCAGGCTGGGGGAGGCGGGCGGACCGGCCGGGCTGCGGCGCCGGTTCGACGCCCTGGTGGACGAGGCCGGGTTCGACGCGCAGCTGGCGCGGGGCTGGACGCTGTTGCGGGCCGTCGACTACCAGCTGTGGGGCCTAAATTTCGGCCTCACCGAGGATCCCGTGCTCTGCGCGACCGTCATCGACTGGCTCTCCCTCGGCGACAGGCCGTGACTCCCGCCGACGCCGGCTGCGCCTCCAGCCGGTCCGGACGCGCCGGCTCGGTTATGCCCAGCAACACCGTGCGTGGCCCGCCCTTCCAGCACGTCAGCACAACCCAGACCAGCGCGAGTCCCACGACGCCAAACAGCGTCCAACAGAACCAGGCGGTAGTCCCGACCACCACGATCGGGCCGTACGCACTTACCGAGCGCGGTGACTCTCAAGGTGGCCCGCAGCGCGGGCAGGTGCAGATGACCGTTCGCCCGGCGGAAGTGCTGACCGGCATCGAGCGTCCCCCGCCACGCACCAAAGCGCCATCTGCCCGTCCCGCCACCACGTCACATTGGCTGAGCTTCCCGATACCTTTCAGATGGTTCTTGATCAGGGGCCTGTCGGCCTAGCACGAAGTTTGCCTAACGAGAAGGATCCGCTATGCCGCGAAGCGGGTGGTTACTGCCATCACTCTTTGCCAATAGAGGGTTCTCTCCCGTTGGACCGCGTGACCAGGATGGGAGGTGATCAGTGGCCCAGCAGCGGCAGACAGCCGCCGTCCCCGGACAGACCGTCGATGGCCACGTGCTGATCGCCGGCCTCAACCCAGCCATGCACGCAGGCACCCCGCACATAGATGCCGTAACCGATACCGCCGGGGATGCGTGCGGCGTCCTTCGACACCTCGACTTCATACATCGGGTACGGGAACGCCGCGTCCAACACGGCGGCGACCGTTCGTTCGGTGACGGACGGGTGCGCCTGGATCGACTGCAGGATCCCCGGCAGCTCGGCCGCCACCTGGCTGGCGGCCGCTGTCGACGGCGGAGCGGACCGGTAGTTGCGATAGGCGTTGTTGGCACTGTGAGGTTCACCCCGGGTAGTGGACACCGAGTTAGCAGGACCAGCCGTCCTGCTGAAAGGATGTCCTCATGCCTCCTCACAAACGCCGGTCGTACACGGCCGAGTACAAGGTCGAGGCTGCTCACCGCGTGATCGATTCCGGCCGCACCATCAGCGAGGTCGCCCGCGAGTTGGGAATCGACGCGGGCATGTTGAGCGTCTGGGCCAAAGACGAACGCCGCCGGATCACCGCCGCCGAGGTCCACGGGGACACGCCTCTGGAGGCGGCCGAGCGGGCCGAACTGCAGCGCCGGCGCCGACACGTGGCTGAGCTGGAGAAGGACAACGCCTTCTTGGTAAAAGGTGTGCCACGAACACGGGAGGCTGCGCGAGGTAGGTCAGGCAGAAGAACGTGGTGCTGTGCGAATGATGAAGGGGTAGCGGCCCTTCGGAGCCGCTCGTCGGTAGCTATTCACCTGGTGTGAGTGTGGGTGGTAGCCATGCGCCGGTGGTGAAGAGTTGATGGAGGGCGCCGAGTTTGTCGAGTCCCCATTTGGTGGCCGTGTCCAGGTAGGAGTGGACGATGGCGAAGTCGATGAGACCGGCCAGGGTGCGCCAGCAGCCGCCGGAGGTGCGTTGCTGGATCTTGACGGGCCGGCACGCGCGCTCGGCTTCGTTGTTGGTGAACGGCACCGAGAGGTCGGTGACGAAGCGGAGGATCATGCCCTCGTATCGTCGGAACCGTGCGATGAGGGTGCGGGCCTTGGCCGCGAGTGTGGTGTACTCGCCCCGGTTGTCGGTGTCGCCTCGGGCCAGCGCGCCTCGATACTGGCTGCGGATGGTGCGCAGGGTGGGTTTGTCGAGACGGTCGGCACCGTGGTGGCGAGCTTGGTGTGCCGCGTGGTTGGCGTCGAGCAGGGTGGTGGCCATCGCGAGCGCCCAGAGTTGACCATCGGGGTCGGCGTCGGAGATCGACCGCAGATCGCACACCAGATGGGCCCCGCACCAGGCGTGCACGGCCTTGAGGTGTTCGTAGCCGGCATAGCCGTCACGCACCAGCACCCCGGTGAACTCGGCGAGCACACCACCGGCGTCGATGGTCGCCGCGGTGCGGTCCCCGACGTGCATCAGGGTGAGGTATGCGGTGCACGCCACGTGCACATAGGCCAACGAGCCGGCGGCACGGCCGGGGGTCTCATCGGCGTGCAGCACCGGCGCACCAGCCAGCAGCGTCTGCATGTGGGAGAGAAACTGCTTCTCCAGCCTGCGTGCCGCACGACCACGAATCCCGGCTACCAGCCCGGTAGAGACATCGATCCCGCACAGCTTCTCCAGCAACGCACGGGCGCGTCCGACCGGCAGGTAGTGCGCGCAGGTCAACAACGCGGCCCGGGCCAGGGTTTGCGGGCCGATCCGCACCGGTGATCCCGGCGCGGCCACGATGTCGGCGTGCTCGACAGGCACCGCCTCGTCGTCCCAGCCCGGCGTGGTCACCGCCCCACAGCACGGACACACCTTCGAGACCCGTTGATACTCGGTCACCGTCGGCGGCGGAACCGGCGCGACATCAACAACCTGACGCCGTTGACGGCCGCTCTCTTTCGCCCTGCGTAACGAGGTATCGCAGGACCCGCACCGATCCGGATGAATCTCTAACCGCTCATCAGGATCATCACGAGACTCCGAGAGGACGAGGCCAAACCCGGCTGCTTGCCCGGTGTACGCCCCGACCGGCTCCGCGACGAGCGCTTCTTCGCTGGCTGCTTCGACCACGGCGCATCCGACGACGGAGGCCGCGACGAGTTCGACGAATCGGAAGCCAACTGACGCTCCAGCTCCGCGATCCGCTCCGTCAGTACCTCGATTGTCCTGGCCTGCGCGAGAACCAGCACGAACAACTCCTCGCGCGACATCTCCTCCAGACCAGACACACCGAGATCATCTCAGATGTCGATCACCTCACCGACACCGCCACCAACTGAACAGCTACGCTCGCACAGGGCGACCAGGTGTTCACGCAGCACCGATTCCAGTTGGCGAGCGTGCCCGAAGGTGAACTCCCGCAGCAGGGTTCCGACCGTCGAGGGCGCGTATACGCCGTCGAACAATGTGGTCATCCGCCGGAACGCACGACATCGATATCGTCGATGCAGTCCGCGCCCGCGCACATTCCCGCGATCACCGTGGCCAGCTTCGGGCCTGGGTTCGCCGCACCGGACGCGATCCGCGGCTGCGTGATCGAGACCTTCTCGGCCAGCAGTGGGGGTAGTCGGGTCTGGTCGGCCAGGGTCATCACCGGCACCAGGCCGGCCAGCGACACGAGATGGTCATCGTCGAACATCGCCGACTCTGCGGCGAACCTGTGCGAGACTTGCACTCGAAGTGCCTTTCCGAGTTGGGCCTGGTTGTGGTGTGAGAGCTCCAATCATCCCAGCTCAGAGGGCACTTCTTCTATTTCGACACGCACACCAGACCACAAACGTCGGTGGATCCAGGATTAGGACAACCAGCACTCATGATCGTTTCGCTCTCACCCGTTAGGGGTACTCCCGCGGTCTGCATGTGTGGCCAAGGAGGCAGCGCGATGAGCACACACACCCATCCCCGTGGGCGTAGCAACCTGAGTGATCCGGCGACGATGCCCACCGACATCACCGGCCGGTTGTCCCTGTTCGACCGGGTGGCCACCCACGCCGACCGGTTCGCCTCCCGGGCGTGGTTCTTCGCGACGTGCCTGCTGCTGGTCGTGGTCTGGGCGCCGTCGTTCTTCCTGTTCGGCAGCGTCGACACCTGGCAGCTGATCATCAACACGGTCACCACGATCGTCACGTTCTTGCTGGTCGCGCTGTTGCAGAACACGCAGAAACGCGCCGACGACGCCGTGCAACACAAGCTGAACGCCATCGCCGAGGGTCTTGCCGGGCTGATGAGCCATCAGGCCGGGGAGCGGATGGACCTGTCCGAGTGCCGGGCCGAGTTGCGCGCCGCAGTGGGCCTGGAGGACCGCGAAAGCGCGTGAACCGCACGGGCCGACCGGGCATTGATTGCGCCATGTTACTGTAACCGGTTCGTGGAGTTTGGTGCCCTTCTTGTGGTGCGTGGGGCGCTGGTATGCCTCACCGGTCGCGAGGACGCGTCGACGTCGTGACGTGGGACGGGTTTCCGGTTCTTCGAGCCGGGCGGTCGTCCAGGACCGGTCGGGAGGGTTTCGGTGCACCGGCGGGTGAGGGGAGAGGCCGTCGCACAATTGTCGGGCTCATGGTGTCAATCTGCCGTTGGGGTGCCGTGGCGCAGCAGCTTGGCCAGATTGTGCACGGTACCCAGGAGCTTGACCTCGGTATCCACGGCTGGAGTGGCCCGGTAGTTGAGGTGGCGGCCGGATCGCTGGAACAACTGCGCGAAGCCGTCGCGATGGCCCGTGAGCTGGAGCGCGAGCTCGGGCCGGGCGTGGAGCGATCGCCCGGGTCGCCGCCCAACTGGGCTGACCACTACGACACTCTCGCTGCTCGCGCCAGCCTTGCTTGGTGACGTGGCGCCGTCCCAGTCCCGTCGGAATGATCGCCCCTGCAGTGGGTACCCCTGCGGAGAAGCATTCCTACTAGTCGAAGGTCGTAATCATGCTGCTCCGCAGGCTGGCACGTCCTCTGCTCGCGTCCATCTTCATCGTCGGCGGTATCAACGAACTGCGTCAGCCCACCGCGCACGCCGAGATGGCGAAGCCGCTGCTGGACGATGTCACTGAACAGGTCAAGGACGCGCTCCCCGAGGCAACGCCCACCGATCCGGTGACCCTGGTCCGGGTGGACGCTGCTGTCAAGATCGGCGCCGGGACGTTGTTCGCACTGGGCCGCGCGCCGCGCCTGGCCGCGCTGGCATTGATCGGCAGTCTCGTGCCGACCACCGTCGTCGGGCACCGTTTCTGGGCGGCGGAGAACGACCAGGACAAGCAGCAACAGTTGATCCACTTCCTGAAGAACGCCGGTTTGGCAGGCGGTCTGCTCATCGCAGCGGCTGACACCGAGGGTAAGCCCTCCGTGGGCTGGCGGGCCCGCCGCGCCGCTTCCCGGACCGGCACGCAGATCGAGCACATCAGCTCCGCCGCTCGCGACAAACTGCCAGTCGGATAGTGCCGAGCGCCGGCCGGGATGCTCACGCCGCCCATGAGCGAACTGAGCGGCATACTGATCTATACGTTGGCTTCGACAGCGCTGAGTGCGCAGTGACGAACTCGCGGCCGCTGGCGATGCCGTCGGTGCACAGTCCGATGGCCTGTGGTCGGCGATCACGGAGGAACCGAGACGGCCCAGCGCTCCACGGCGCTCGGTCCAGGATGTTTTCCGGTCTTGCTGGGCGTTGAATGATGGGCAACGTCCGCTACTGCTTACCCGTGGACGTAGCGGCTGCCGACCTCCAGCACGAAGAACACGTAGATCCGCCGCAGAGTGAGCGCGCAGTCGACGTGGAAGAAGTCGCACGCCAGCATCGTCGAGGCCTGCGTGCACAGGAACTGCCGCCAGGTCGTGTCGATGTGCCGGACCGGCGAGGGAGGTACGCGAGCCCGTTTCAGGATCCTCCGGATGGTCGAGGCACCGACCCGGTGTCCGAGTTTGAGTAGCTCACCCTGGATCCTCTTGTATCCCCATCTGTGGTTGTCCGTGGCCATCCCTCCGAGCGGCCCGCAATCGCGTCATCGACCGGTGGACGGCCGGCCCGGTATGGACAGGTCCGCTTCGCGGTTACCAAGCGCCGGTGCCAGTGCAGGATCGTCCCGGGGTGACCAACCTGTGCAGACGCGGCCCCTTGGGCAGCAGACGGATTAACGCGGTGAATACCGCCCGGTCGGCTCAGTCCAGGCGAGGTTTCGGGTTGCCTCTGCGCAGCACGGTGACCTCGTGGCGAAGCACCAGCAACTCGGCATCCTTGGACGCCGATGAGCGGCCGAGCAGCACCAGCCGGCCCACCAGCCGGAGGAAAATCAAGTAGAGCAGACGCAGGGACATGGCTGGCGATCATGCCGTGTCCGTTGCCCGCGCCTGTCACCATACGTCAGATGCGTGGCCAACTTCTGGAACCCCACAGGCACTGGAGCACGGCGAGCTGATGACGCAGCACGAGGATCTCCGCGTCCTTGCCGGCTTCGGATCGGGAGCACAACGCTAGCCATCCGAACACCCGCGTCACCAGCAGACACAGCAGCCTCATGCTCACGACACGTGATCATTCACCACTCCAACAGCCGATCGACCCCGGCGCCCCAACGCACCGCGAATCGCCAGGTCAACGCCCCAGACAGTGTTTCCGGCACCTACAGGCTACCGGCCGGGACGGTCGAGGGCGGCAAGCTGCCGCAGCACGCGTTCGCCGTCCTCGGTGCGGCCCTGTCCCTGGTACAGCATCGCCGATTCGCGCCAAGCGGCGCGGGTTTGCTCGTGCTCGCCCAAGGCTAGGTGCGGGTGGCCGAGCGCGTACAGAGATTCGGCGACCGCGGTGGTGTCGCCGAGGGTGCGGCGTACCGCCAGGGCCTGCCGGTAGTAGTCGATGGCCTGCTCGTGCTGGCCGGTGTGGTGGGCGATGTAGCCGAGGCTGTCCAGGATTCCCGATTCGCCGTCCGGGTTCTGGTGGTCGCGGAGCAGGGCCAGGGCGGCCTCGCAGTGCGTGCGGGCGCTGTCGTAGTCGCCGAGCCGGGCTTCGTGCCAGCCCAGCGAGTTGAGCGCTTCGGCCTGCCCGACCGGCTGGTTCAGGGCGCGGAACAGGCTCAGCGCGCGGGCGTCGTGCACCATGGCCTGCCGATCGTCTCCGCACCGTTCCAACGCCCAGGAGAGTCCGTTGTGGGCGTGGGCCTGCTGACCGAGGTTCCGGTGTTCCTCGGCCAGGGCCAGTGCTTTGCGCAGGTGCCCGATTCCCTCCTCGTAGCGGCCCAGGTCGGCGTAGGCGTTGCCGAGATACCGGTGGGCGTGGCCGCGGATCGTGGTGTCGGATAGGCGGGCGGTGGCGTCCAATGCGGCCTGCCACACGGCCAGTTGGTGGTGGCGGTAGCCCAGTCTGATGTGGAAGGTCGTCAGTGCCCAGGCCAATTGCCACACGGTGGGGTGCCAGCCATGGTGTGCGGCTGTGTGCTGGGCGGCCAGGAGGGCTGGGTGTTCCGCGGTGAACCAGGCCAGTGCCGCGGTGTCGTCTGCCAGTGGTTGGGGTCGTACGCCGGGGGCGGGCGGGTCGAGCGGGACGGGCAGGCGGTGCGGGTTCAGGAGATGGGCGGCTGCGTAGGCGGTGTGGGTGTAGAAGGCCAGAACCCGCTGTAGCGCCGCTGTGCGGGTGTCCTCGGTGAGATCGTGGTAGGCGGTGTCGGTGGCGTAGTGGCGGATCAGTTCGTGCATGCGGTACCGGCCGTGCCGGGTTTGTTGGACCAGGGAGGTGTGTTCCAGTTCGCGCAGCACCGTTCGTAGCTGGGCGTCCGGCAGGGCGGCGAGGGATGCGGCGGCGGGCAGACCAATGTCCGGGCTCCGCACGATGCCCAGTAATCCGAATATGGTCCGCTGTACGGTGGTGAGTGCCCGGTACGACCAGGACAGGACGGTGGGCAGGCTCGCGGCCGGGTCGTCGTCGGTGAGCGCCGCGAGTCCGAGGTCGCGCAGTTCGGCGACCAGGTCGGCCAGCGGCAGGACTGGATGGGCGTGGGCGCGGCCGGCGATGATGCCCAACGCCAACGGAAACCCGCCGCACAACTCGATCAGTTCGGCCGTTGCCTCGGGTTCCGCCGTCACTCGCGGGGCGCCGATGCGGCGGACGAGCAGGGCGTACGCGTCGGACTCGGTCAGCGTGTCGAGGGTCAGGTGTTGGGCGCCCTGCCGGGTCAGCAGCCCGGTCAGGGTCCGGCGACTGGTGACCAGCACTGTGTTGGTGTTCCCGCCCGGCAGCAGCGGCCGGACCTGGTCGGCGGTGGCGGCGTTGTCGGCCACGATGAGCATCCGCCGCCCGACCGTCGTGCTGCGGTACAACGCCGTCTGGGCCGGTGGGTCGACCGGGATGCGGTCGGGTGCCAGGCCGAGCGCGTCGAGGAATCCTCGTACCGCGACGGCGGGATCGAGCGGTGTGCCTTCCGGGCTGAAGCCCTGGAGGTCCACGAAGAGCTGCCCGTCGGGGAACCGATCGACGTTGGCGTGTGCCCAGTGCAGCGCGAGCCAGGTCTTGCCGATGCCGCCCGCCCCGCCGATGGTGGTGATCACCAGGGCAGTGCCGGGTGCCGCCGTCTCGGTCAGGTCGGCCAGTTCGGCGTGGCGGCCGGCGAACGGTCCCGGCGACGCCGGCAACTGGCGCGGCACCATCGGGGCGGCGGCCGGCGGGGCGGCCGGGCACGCCGCTGCGGGATCGTTGGTCAGGATCCGCTGGTGCAGTCGCTGGAGATCAGGTCCCGGGTCGGCGCTCAGCTCGGCGGCCAACCGCTGCCGGAATTCCTCGTAGTGGCGCAAGGCGTCGACCCGACGGCCGGCCCGGTGCAGGGCCAGCATGAGCTGGGTGGCGACCCGTTCGTCCAAGGTGTGGACGGCGGCACGGGCGGCCAGTTCTGGTACCAGTTCGGCGTGCTTTCCCTGGCCCAGCCGTAGGTCGGTGTGTTCCAACTCGGCGGCCAGGCGTTCGTGGGCCAGGACCGTACGCACGCTGTCCAGCCAGAGGTTGTCCAGGCCGGCGAACGGTTCTCCCCGCCACAGGCCGAGGGCCTGGGCGAACAGGTTCGGGGCCGTGTCGTCCTCGGTGGTGCGAGCCTGGCCGAGCAGTTGGCGGAACCGGTGCAGGTCCACGGCCAACGCGTCCATGGCCAGGACGTAACCGCCGGGGTGGCGCTCGATCGTGACGTCGTGGGCGCCGGCCAGGGCACGGCGTAATCGTGCGAGGTAGTTGTACAGCACGTTGCGCGCGTCGCCGGGTGTGCGATGTCCCCACACCCGATCGATCAACTGGTCGGTCGATACGAGACGACCGGCGTCCAACGCCAGGACGGCCAGCACGCAGCGCTGCCGCGCGTGCCCGGGATGCACGGCCCTACCGTCGATCCACACCTCGATTTCACCCAAGACGCGCAGTTCAACGGGCATTCCGTCACCCCTGGACGTCTGTCTAGCCGACTCGAATGATCGATTCAAGACGGATTCCGGACGGATTCACGGTTTGTTCCGGGCCAGTGGGACACGCTACCGCCGGACAGATTCACATGCGGACACCAGGAGTGACCATGACCGGCAGACGAGTCCGGACCGCCGCGGTCGCGGCGGCCGTGGCTGTGGGCATCGTACTGGCCCCGGCCGCGTATGCCGCCACGACGCAGTGCGGTGACAACTGTGAGGCGCTCTACAACGTGACCTTCGGGACCGCCGACGTGGTGGCGGTAGCCGGGGCGTCGGGCACCGGCGCGCGCACCGGGCAGGCGGTCGAGCTGCTGGCGGCCAGCGGCGGCAACCAGGGCGAGGACTGGGTGCTGGAGGACGAGGGTACGGTCGCCGACTTCTTCGCGGCCGGCTACGTCACGGCGGCGTTCAACCTGCACTACAGCGGCGACGAGGTCTACGAGTACGACTACATCCCCTTCGGGACCTTCACCGACGAGTGCCTGGGTGTGGCCAGCACAGCGGGCAACAGCACACCGGTGTCCCTGCAACCGTGCGGGGTCGGTGCCAAGACCCTGTGGGCGGCCGACACGGCCGACCAGTTCCAGCGGCAGTTGCCGCTGATCAACGGTTCCGACAACGACTTCTCGTTCCCGTACGTGCTGACCGCCGACAACACAGGGCAATCCATGACCACGCACATGCTGACCGGCGGCAACGGCGTCATCGACCCGGGCCAGTACTGGGGCACCGAGTTCGGCGTGTTGCCCTCCTGACCGTCGGTCGGGACTCGTCAAACAACATTCGTCAAACACCTGTCGGGACGGCCGGAGGCGGAACATGGTCGGCACGGGAATGCGTACCTGCACACGTCGGCTACGGGTACCGCGGGCCGCGGTGATCGCGGTGGCGGTGTCGACGGCAGTGGCGCTCGCGCCGGCCGGCCCGACGGTCTGGGCCGCGGCCGGACCGCCGCGTGTCGTGCCCGGCCAGGCAGTCCCGGTCCACGCGGTGGCGGCTCATCCGGTCAAGGTGCCGCCGATGCCGGTCTCGCGTTTGGTGCCGGTCGTCTGGCCCGCGGCCGGCACCGGCACGGCGTCGTTGCCGGCCCAGGCCGCCCCGGTGGCCGCTACCGGCGGTGATCCAACGGCACTGCCGGCCGGTGCCACGGCGGGTTCGGCTCAGGTCGGTACGACGCCGGTGTGGGTCGGTCCTGCCGCGACACAGGACACGGCGTCGACAGCAGCACCGCGACAGGCGACCACCGCGGATCAGGTGTCGTACCCGCCGTACGCCGAGCACGGTCCACTCGCGGCCCGCCCGGCCGGCGCCCCCAACCCGGCGGCACCCGCGGCACCGGCGACCGGCACTCCGTCCGTCGCCGCGTCGCCGACCGACCGCACGACCGCCGCTGCGATACCGGTGCGCTCCGCGCACGTCACGGTCCTGCCGCACCGGACCGCGACCGGGCTGGGCATCACGGGCGCCGTGTTCAGCGTGACCCGCGCCGACGGCACGTCGGCGCCGGGAACCGTGCACGTGAGCGTCGACTACACCGGCTTCCGGTCCGCCTACGGCGGCGACTACGCCGCTCGGCTGCACCTGGTCGAACTGCCTGCCTGCGCCCTCACCACGCCGGGGATGGCCGCGTGCCGTCAGCAGACCGCGCTATCCTCCGCCGACGACGTGACGACCAACCGGATCGGCGCGGACGTCACCCTGTCCGGCGGCGCGGCCGTGGTGCTCGCGGCCACCACGTCCGCGCAGGGCTCCGGCGGTGACTATGCGGCCGAGCCGGTATCCGAAATGGACCAGTGGATCTCCGGGAACTCGTCTGGCACCTACCGGTACAGCTACCCGATCGATGCACCCCTGGTGCCGGGCGGGTTGCGGCCGGACGCCTCGTTGCAATACGACTCGCAGCTCACCGACGGGGTCACGGCCGCGACCAACCCCGGGGCGTCCGAGGTCGGCGACGGCTGGCAGTCCCCCGCCCCCGGCTACCTGGAGGTCGACTACCAGACCTGCGCGGCGAACTTCAACGAACCGGACATCCTCGACCTGTGCAACCAGGTGCAGGAGGAGTCGCTGACGCAGGGCGGCGCCACCACCGCGATCGTGCTGAGCACCGGCAACAACTATAAGGAAGAGGGCGACGACGGCTCCGCCGTGCAACAGCTTTCCGGCGGCGGCTGGGAGGTCATCGGCAGCAACGGGACCCGGTCCTACTACGGGCTGAACAAGCTGCCCGGCTGGGTGACCGGCGACGCGCAGACCAACAGCGCCTGGACGGTGCCGCTGTGGGCCGGTAACACCGAGCAGTCCACGGCCGCGCCATGGCGCTACATGCTCGACTACGTCGTCGACGCCAAAGGCAACGCGATCGCGTACTTCTACAACACCCAGACCAACTCCTACGCGACGCACGGCGGATCGACGGCCAACGGCCCGTACACCGCGGGCGGCGTGCTGGCGAAGGTCGAATACGGGCTGCGTGACAACGGCAACATCTACACCCAGACGCCGGCCGCCGAGATCGACTACACCTACGCCACCACCGCCAGGACGCCCCAACCGACCTCGCCTGCACCAACGGCGCCGCCTGTTCGATCACCGCGCCGACCTTCTGGACCAGTGACGCGCTGACCGGGATCACCACCAGGTCACTCGTCGGCGGGGCACTACAACCGGTCGACGCGTACCAGCTCACACCGTCCTATCCGGCCACCGGCGACGCGACCACCTCCCCCAGCCTGTGGCTGTCCGCGATCCAGCAGACCGGTGAGGACGGCGGCGCGGCGGTCACGCTGCCGCCGACCTCGTTCGCCGGCACCGCACTGCCCGAACTGGACCAGTCCAGCACGGACGCCACCAACAAGTACTCCCTGATCACCCGCTACCGGCTCAGCTCGATCACCAACCCCACCGGCGGGGTGACGTCGATCGCCTACACCGCACGGGACGCGACCTGCGCCGGCTCGACACCGCCCAACCTCTGGGCCGACGCCGACCGGTGCTACCCGAACTACTGGTACACCAATCCACTCGGCGCCGTGAACCGGTTGGACTGGTACAACCTCTACGCCGTCGCGTCCCAGACCGACCAGGACACCACCGGCGGCGACCCACCAGTCGTGACCAGCTACACCTACGGCCCGCCGGGCTGGCATTACGACAACGACGACGTGTCCCGCTCGGCCTATCCGACCTGGGACGAATGGCGTGGCTTCGCCACCATCACGACCGAGACCGGAACCACCCCCGACCCGGTCACCAAGACGGTCGGCACCTACTACCAGGGCCTGTCCAACGACTTCGGCGCCTACCAGGCACTCAATGGTGGCAAGGAGGGCAACGGCGTCATCACCCTGACCACCAGCCGCGGCATCAACGTCACCGACGACGACCAGAACGCGGGCGAGCAACTCGAGACGCGCGTGTTCAACGGCGTCAGCGGCAGCGAGGTCACCGACACCGAGTACAACGTGCCAGCCTATTCGGCGCAGACTGGCGCGCAGACTGTGAACTCCGCGCTGTTCCTGTTCCGCAACGCTTTCCTGACTGACAACGGTGGCGAGAACGGCGGCAGCCAGACCGACGTCTGGACCGACCGGGCGTCCGGCGCCGACGAGTCGGTTACCAGTTCCACGTACGACGCGAACGGCAATCCCGTCGGTACCGACGCCAAACCGTGGGGCGCGCCGGAGACCTGCACGTCAACCAGCTACGTCACGAACACCACCAGCCACCTCACCGCGCCAAAGGAAGTGAAGGTCACCGCGGGCTCGTGCGCGTCGCCTGGAGCGGTCGTCACCGACACCGAGTACGCCTACGACGGCGGTGCATTCGGCGGCATTCCGACCGAGGGCCTGGTGACCGGCACCGAGCAGATCGGCGCCGCCGCGTCTGGCGCGACGGTCGTCAGCGGCAAGACCTACGACCAGTACGGCCGCGTCCGCACCGCGACCGACGGCGACCAGCAGACCACGACGACCGCCTACACACCGGCCACCGGCGCCGAACCGACGTCGATCACCGTCACCGACCCGATGAACCTCACCACGACCACGGGCTACGACCCGGCACGGGACCTGCCGTTGACGGTCACCGACCCGGCCGGCGGCACGACCACGAAAGCCTACGACGCACTCGGCCGGGTGACCGCCGAGTGGACGCCCGGCAACACGACGACGGGCAGCCCGCAGGTCACCCACTCCTACGTGGTCAGCAGGACCGAGCCGGCCGCCGACGTCACCAACACCCAGGAGCCCATCGGCGTCTATCTGACTACCGAAAAGCTCACCGACTCGCTCGGCCGGGAAGCGGAGATCCAGAACGAGACCGCGTCCGGCGGCACCGACATCACGCAGACCAGCTACAACAGCGACGGGTGGAAGTCGTTCACCTCCGGCGCGTACTACACCGCGTCCGCGCCATCCGCGACGCTGGTCACCGCGGACAGGAGCGCGGTCGCGAACGAGACCGGCTACACCTACGACGGCACCGGCCGTGAGACCGGGCAGATCTCGCTCGACGACGGCACCGAAACCTGGGAAACCGATACCACGTACGGCGGCAACTACACGACCGTCGTCCCACCGGCCGGCGGCACGAGCCAGACCACGTTCACGAACGGGCTCAACCAGAAGACCGCCATCTACCAGTACCACGCCGGTGTGCCGGCCAGCCCCTCGGACCCGCCCGCCGACTACGACCAGACCGCCTACACCTACACCGCGGCCGGGAAACTCGCCTCGATCACCGACACGGCAACGAACTCGTGGACCTACACCTACGACGGCCTCGGCGACGAGACCTCGGCGCACGACCCCGACACCGGCACCACCACCAGCACCTACGACAACGCCGGCCAACTCGTCTCGGCCACCGACGCACGCGGCAAGACCACCTCCTACACCTACGACACGGACGGACGGAAGACCGCCCAGTACGACACCACCGGCGGCGCGGTGGAGACCAGCGGCGACCAGATCGCCGCGTGGACCTGGGACACGCTCGCCAACGGCAAACTCACCTCAGCCACCGCGTTCCAGGGCGGCGCCCAGTACACCAAGGCGATCACCGGGTACAACACCCAGGGGCTCGCGTCGGGCACCGCGACCGTCATCCCGGCCGCGCAGGGCAACCTGGCCGGCACGTACACCCAGACCTACACCTACGCACCGAGTGGACAGGAAACGTCCTACACGGACTCGGCTGCCGACGGCCTGCCCGCGGAAACCGTCACCATCGGCCACGACAACGCCGGCGACGCGAACGCGCTGACCGGCGCGAGCAACTACGTGGACTCGCTGTCCTACACGAACCTCGACCAGCCCATGCAGTACCAGATGGGAACCAGCGACACCCCCGTGTACGTGACGGAGTCCTACGACCCGCAGACCGGCAACCTCACCGAGCGGAACGCACAGACCGGCACCGCCCAGACCACTGTGGACGATCTACACTACGCCTACGACAACGTCGGCGACGTCACCTCGGAGGCCGACACCGCCAGCGGCGCCACCGACGCACAGTGCTACCAGTACGACTATCTCGGCCGGCTCGTCCAGGCATGGGCCCAGGGCACCACCGGCTGCGCGGCGACGCCGTCGGCGGCCGTGGAGGGCGGGGTCGCCCCGTACTGGGAGTCCTACCGCTACAACACCATCGGTGACCTGACCGGCATCACCGCCACCACACCGGCCGGCGCGGTCACCACGACGACCGACACCTATCCGGCCGCCGGCACCGCCCAACCCCACGCCGTCACCGGCACGTCCGTCGCCAGCAGTACGGGCACCACCACCAGCACCAGCACCTACGACGCAGACGGAAACCTCACCACGGTCACCGGCAGCACCCAGAACCAGACCCTGAGCTGGAACGACGCGGGCCAACTCGCCCAGGACGCCCTCACCCCGGCCGGTGGCTCGGCGCAGAACACCAACTACCTCTACGACGCCGATAACACGCTGCTGCTGACCGCCGACCCCGGCACCACCACCCTCTACCTGGCCGACGAGCAACTCTCCCTCAACACCAACTCCGGCGTCGTGACCGGCACCCGCTCGTACGCCCTCGACGGCACGACCGTCGCCACCCGCACCAACGCCAGCAACGTCGCCTTCGTGGTCGGCGACCAGCAGGGCACCGACGCCATCGCCATCGACGCGACGACGCTGGCCACGACTCGTCGCTGGTACGACCCGTACGGCAACTCCCGCGGCATCCCCACCGCCCCCTTCCCCGACGGGCGCAAGGGTTTCGTCGGCGGCAACGCCGACCCGGCGACCGGCATGGCCGACCTCGGTGCGCGCGAGTACCAGCCGACAACCGGGGCGTTCATCTCGCCCGACCGGATCCTGACGCCCTATGTGCCCCAGGACCTCAACCCGTACGCGTACGCCAAAGACAGCCCGTCCACCTACAGTGACCCGTCCGGCCTCTACTGGGTGATCGTCCATCGCGGCAGCGGTATCACCCCGTGGTTGGGCGCGGCCGCGCTGCACAGCCGAATCCTCGACTGGATTCTCAAGAACCTCGTGTTCTTCGGCATCAAGACACCGATCGTGAGCCTGTACATCTACAACCCCGAGGCGCGGATCGCGTTCACCTACGCCATCTGGGAATGGTTCACTCCGGACCACAAACCGACCCCCACGGCCCTCTTGGTGGCCAAGGGAAACATCTATGCACGAGCGAACTGGGTGGCAGAACTGGAACTGAACTTCGTCTTCTTCTCACTGCGGTTCAAGAAGGAAGGAATAACCCCGGCGGTCCTGGTCGGCACCTGCTCACTGGTGGCGGGCGTGTCCGTCGATCCCGACAAGCGAGTCATCGCACGAGCGATACTGGGGTGCATCTGACCACGCCGCACGGCGGTGGCGACCGCATCGGCGCACCCGGTATCTCCGCACGAATTGGGCTGCCGTTCACTGGTTCGACCAGGTTGACGAAGATCGCATCTTATAGGGCTCGAAAACTCGGTCACGTGTCTTGACCTGGGCACTTGTACCGGAACGTGATCGGCTACGGAGATCGAACTGAACGTGTTCATAGGGTGCACTCCACTGGCTATCTGCACTTTGCATGCACTGATGCTATACTGCAAGCATGTCTGCTTTGACGATTAGAGATGTCCCGGATGACCAGATCCAGACACTGAAGGTTCGCGCCGCCCAGGCCGGCAAGTCACTCCAGGCATACTTCCTTGATCTCATCGCGCGTGAGACGTCCAAGCCGACCTTGGCGGAGATGGTGGCGCGGCTGAATCGGGAGACCACGGCCAGTATCAGCACCGACGACGTGCTGGCCGCGATCGACGCGGCACGGACCGGGCGATGAGCGCGACGGTAGTGATCGACTGCTCAGCCCTGGCGCACTTTCTCACGAACCATGATCCGCTCGGCCTCGCTATCCGCATGCGGGTAGGCGCCGCCGACACCGTTGCCGTGCCCACGTTGATCGACTACGAGATCCAGTCCGCCCTGCTCGGCATGAGGAGGGCGGACAAACTCGCGGAACGCGAAGTCGCCAAGGCCATCGATGCCTACCGGCAACTCCCGCTCGTCCGGCACGAGACGCTCTTCCTATGGGATCGCGTCCGGGTACTCCACGCGAACCTAAGCGCCGACGACGCCCAGTACGTGGCCCTGGCCGAGGCTCTGACCGCGACGCTGATCACCAGTGACGCCAGGATCGAACGGAGCGGTGCCGCGAAATGCGGCATGGAGGTATTCGGTTCGAATTGACGCCAGGCGCGCGGACGATCCCGCGCACGACGCTGCCCCACGGTGCGACCACGGGGAGCACCGTCGGGGAGCAAATGGGGAGCACACATGCACGTTGAACAGTCCCGAACCGCATTCAACGGCTCTGAACGGAGCCGCGCCGGCCTGCGGAAGTTGCATTTCCGCAGGCCGGCGCATGATGGCGTCCTTGGTTCACACCTATGAGCTCCTCCAACTGAGCTCAACAGATCTCAACTGCATCAAACCGCAGGTCAACGGCCCTGAACGGCCTTATCGCGAGCCGCAGTCTCGGTGAGCTCTTCGTACTTCTGGGAGCAGACCAGAAGGCCCCGGATCGCCCGTCGACGAACATCCGCCTCTGTCGAGTTGAGGACGTCCCGTGAGACGATGCCGGCATGTCGCCAGCGCCCATTCTGGACACCTTGGAGACCGATCGTCTCATCCTTCGGCATCGCAGAGTGGCCGAGGCCGCTATCTATCGCCAGTTGTGGACTGAGCGGGATCCGCGGGTGCCGCCGCATCGGCGGATAAGTCGCGAGGGCCGACCGACCGTGGAGGACATCGCGGCGCAGGTGCGCGCGGAGAGTGAGAATTCGGGGCCAGGGATTCTGGCGGTGGAGCGGAAGGGCACGGCCGACGTCATCGGGTATTGCGGGTTGATCTTTCATGGGAACGCGTTGGCTGACGAGCCTGAGTTGGTCTACGAGTTGCTGCGTGCGGCTCATGGTTGCGGTTACGCAACTGAAGCAAGTCGGGCCGTGGTCACCTGGGCGAGCGAGGCGGGCTATCGGCGGCTGTGGGCAGGGGTCTGGGACTGGAATGTCGCGTCGCGACGGGTCCTGGAGAAGCTCGGGTTCCGCGAAACGGGCCGGGTGGAGCCCGACTCCGTCTACGGCCACAGTCTGCTGACCGTACGAGAGTGTTGAACGGGTGCCCGATGGTGGATCGCATGCGCACGTCATCGTGGCCGCGTCCACCCCGGGCGATACATCGCGATCCCTTCAACGCACTCTTGTGCCGCGATCGCGCGTTCGGCAGGTGAACTCATCGTTGTCGGCCTTGGCCGCGGCGAGTTGTCCGGAACCGGTATGTCATGGGGAGCAAATGGGGAGCAAACATGCGCGCTGAACGGCCCTGAACTGCATTCAACTGAGCCCGATCACGACGGGCACCCGCTCGGGGTCACGGCGGTTGGCGCGCAGATCGAGATGTTCGGGTAGTAGGGCCCCATGGCGGCCGAGGCGGCACTCGGGTCGCTGGTCTGCGTGACGTTCGCGGTCGAGTACGGGAACGCCGGATTGACCAGCGTATTGCGCAGCATCAGCACGTACACCGGCGTGGCCGGCTGGTTCGTGGCGAAGGGCAGGAACGTGACGCCGGGAATCGCGTCGATGGCGGAACGCTGTGACTCGGCGCCGATCACGTAGTGGTAGTCGCCTGCCGCGTTGCGTGCGGTCTGGTCGTCGGCGCGGCAGCCGTAGTCGGATTGGCCGGAGGGCAGCGTGTTGGCGACTAGTGGCAAGTGGACGGTGCCCGTCGCCATGCACATCGACCAGTACCGCATGTTGGTGTTCGGGTTCGGCCATGGCGCGGGATGGCTGCCCGGCGGGGATGTCGGCGCCTTACCCGTCACGACGACCACGTCCGAGGACGCCGGGCGTGCGAAGTAGGCCAGGGCGTAGCTGCTGTCCGCGTTCGGCAACTCCGCGTTCACGCTGAAACCCCCGGCGGGCTTGTAGAATTTCAGTTGCGGCGGTGTCGGGGGAGCGACACCGGTCGGCGTCGGGGTCGGGCTACGAACCGGGGTGGGAATGGGCGCGTTCTGGTTCTGGCAGGTCGAGAGCTGCCGCGTCGTCTGTCCATCGTGGATGGTCACGGTGGGCAGCTGCACCTGGGCCGAGATGCCACCGGCCGGGAGGTAGATCCGATAGCCGAGAAAACCGGGATGCGCGCTGGTCGTGCCCGGCGGCATCGGCAGCACATTGGTGTGGCCCGAACTCACCTGGGAACGGATCGTCACGGTGAACCGGCCACCGGGCGCCGAAGTGTGCTGCCACGGATTGGTGCTGCCGGGGTCGGCCGCGATGCGGTAGTCGGGCAGCGACGAGCCGACGCCGTTGCTGGTGAACGGCCCGCCGCTGGGGAGGTAGACGCTGAGCGCGGCGTAGCGGGCGTCCGGGAAGTCGCCGGACAGGACGATCTGGGTGTTCGCGCTCGCCACGATCGGTTGCTCGAAATACAGGGCCGCCGAGTCGGGGAACAGCGTGTTGTCCTTCTCGACGCTGAGCATCGAAGGCCACGCGCAGGACGGTGCTGACGATGGCTCGCTGCTCGTGGCGGGCGCCGGGCCGGCCGCAGGCGACGTCGTGCAGGCGGCCAAGCAGAGCACCGCCACGGTCAGTAGTCCAGCAGTGGCCGGTCGCCGCGGGGTGCTCATCGCGGATCGTCCAGTCGCTTCAGGGAGATCGCCAGGTCGGGCTTGACCAGCGAGGCCACGAAGATCGGCCACAGGTTCGCGCCGTGCAGTTGGAAGGTGACCGTCTCGCCGTCGAACGCCTCGAAGGTGTGCGACCGGCTGGAGTAGCGGCCGGTGCGGATGCGCAGCGTGTGGCGCCCGGGTTCGACCGGCACGTCGATCGTCTCGTGCCGGTCGATCGATCCGACGCTGTTGTCGTCGAGCATGGCCTCGAAGTGGCCGCGCCGGAGTTCGATGCCGAAGCCTTCTCGGGTGAGGGTGAGTGTCGCAGGCATGTTGTCTGTCTCCTTAGGATTATTTCCGGCCGGTGATCAGCCGTTCGCGGTCGAACATGGCGGCCACCGCCCGCCACGCCAGCACGTCGATGACCAGCAGCCCCGCGGCGAGTCCGAGTGCGAGCCCGGTCGATGCCGGGATCACGTTGACCGCGAGCAAGGCCACGAGGACCAGCGGAGGCAGGCTGGAGACCACGCCCAACTGCTGGGCCGCGCGCACGTCGCGCACGCGCGCGGACACCGCGATACCCACCCAGATCGACCATCCGGCGAGCAGTGGCGTGAACAGCAACTGGATCAGCAGATGCGTGCCTTCGAACACGGCCGACTCGATGGCGGGATGAGCGAACAGTGCCGCAGCGGCGAGGAAGATGCCGAAGATCGCGTACGAGACGACGAGCGCGGGAAGGAACGCGGCGAGCGCCTTGCCGATCAGGAATTCCTCGCGGCGGATCGGGGTGATCAGGACCGGTTCCAGCGTGCCCTGCTCACGCTCGCCGACCACCGAGTACGCGGCCAGCGCCGACGGGATGATCGTCGGAATGATCAGCAGGTAGAGCAGCGAGAGCCCGATCCGGGTGTCGAGCGCCGAACTGGACACCGAGACGTCGAGCTTGAACAGCTGGATCATCGGCAGCACGACGAAGACCAGCGGCAGCACCCCCATCGTGAACACAGATGAACCGATTGCGGCGGTAGTCCCGCAGTTCCTTGCGGAAGATCGCCCGCACCCGAACCCAGTGGATGTTCATCGCCGCCTCGCTTCGACATCTTCGTCAATCAGTTCGAGGTAGACGTCCTCCAGCGAGTGCCGGGATTCGGCGATCGTGAGGATGTCGGCACCGGCTCGCACCAGCGCCCGCGCCACCTCCGGCGCCGCGGCGTCCGGATCGGCGACCGTCAGCGCGTAGGACCCGGACGGTTCGGCCTCCCAGCCCTGCAGACCGGCGAGTCCGTCGAAAACGCGGCTCGGATCGTCGATCGCGGTCCGGGTGCGGACCTGGAGCTTGCGGCTGAACAGCTGCGCGCGCAAATCGGCCGGGCTGCCGATCATGCGCAGCGTCGTGTTCAGGATCGCGACCCGGTGACAGAGCCGTTCGGCCTCGTCCAGTCGGTGCGTGGTGAGGAAGATCGTCACGCCGCGCTCGCGCATCGAGGTGATGAGGTCGTGGACCTCCCGAGCGGCCACCGGGTCGAGACCGGACGTGGGTTCATCCAGGAAGAGGACGGCCGGGTCGTTGAGGACCGCGCGGGCCAGCGCGACGCGCTGGCGAAGCCCCTTGGACAGTGATCCGCAGATGTCACCGGCGCGATCGGTCAGATTCACCGCCTCCAGCGCCCGTGCGATGCGACTGTCCGGATCGGACAGGCTCGTAGAGGCCGCGCGAAGCACTGAAGGTTCTCCGCGACGGTGAGTCGCAGGTACAGGCCGGGGGACTCCGGCATGATCGAGATCCGGCTGCGGATCTCCGGGCCGTTGCCCGCCGTCAGCGGGATACCCGCGACCGTCGCCGAACCCGACGTCGGCGCGATCAGCGTGCCCAGCGTGCGGACGGTGGTCGTCTTGCCCGCCCCGTTCGGGCCGAGGAAACCGAACACCTCGCCGTAACCGACCTCGAAGGACACGTCGTCGAACGCGACCCGGCTGCCGAACGTCTTGGTCAACTGCTTGACCACGACGGCTGGTTCCATGACCACCCCACAGCATTCGTTCTATCTTCTATAGAACAAATCTAGCACTGCGTGCTGATGGCCGCCAGCCGGACTACCAACCGACCGTGAACTTCAGGATCACCAACCCCACGGGCACGGCGAGGACTCCAGCGATGAGCAGCCAGGAGAGCGGGTTGCCGAGGTTGGCCGTCCACCCGTAGGCGAACCTGGCGCTGACCAGGACGGCGGGATCGTCCCGGTTGACGTAGACGATCCCGGCCTTCCAGAACCGGTCGTCGTCCCGGTCCGCCGCCTCCGCCGCGCCGCCGGTGCGGGCCCGCAGCCGCCCGGCCCGGATCGCGGTCGCGAGGAAGGCGGCCAGGCCGAGCGCGACCGGCAGCAGCTCGACCAGGGTGCCGGCGCCGCCGGGCAGTCGGAGGAGCTGCCACGTTTGCAGGACGCCGAGCAGCAGGGTCAGATCCACGCAGGCGAGGAAGACCAACGCGGCGCGCGCGAAAGCGCCGAGTGCCGTGCGGTGGCCGCGCAGGCTCGCCGCCGGGTCAGCGGTGTCCAGATCGGGACGGGACCGGTGGACGAGCGCGAGCAGTCCGCTGCCGATGCCGGTGACGTACAGCTGGGCGATGACGATGGCGAACACCCGCAACGGTGAGGTGGCGACCTGGTGGCCGCCGCTGCCCAGGTGCGCGGGCAGGTGCGGGTAGTCGAGCACGCCGGTGATCACGGTCGCCCCGATCACCACGACCGCGGGGAGCAGCCAGCCGATCGGGAAGCGCTGCGGCTCGGTGCGCCAACTGGTGTCCGCTACGACCGTCTGCCGCCGTCCGGCGAACCAGCCCTCCGCCGACTTGACTCGCTCGATCCGGCGACGCGCCCACCAGTAGCAGACCCCGTCGAGAACGACCTCGACCAGGAGGATGACCCGGCTCGGCCACCACGCGGCCTGCACGCCACCGACCACGATCGCGACCACCGCGGCGCAGACCGCGACTGTCGCACTGGACCACAGATAGTCGCGCCGAGCGCGCCGGATGACCGCGTCGGCGGCATGTGTGGGAGGAACGCGCACGCCGAACCGGATCGTCGGCCGGGTCGTCAGCGGCCCGACGCACAGCGCGACGCCGAACAGCGGTACGAAGACGTATCCGATCAGTACTCCAGCGGTCATGACGGATCTCCGTTCCCGCGACCGGCCTGCGTTGCGGACGGGAACCCGGCGACGATGTCACGACAGTGCCGAATGATCTCCTCCGGCGGTAGGCCCTGCGCGGTGGCTTCGGCCAGCATGGTCCGCAGCCGAGTCGCCCAGTCCTCCTCCCAGCCGGGCCGCGGCGGCCCGCTGGTCGCGTCGCGCTGCACGCTCGCGCCCGCCTTGCGGCCGATCCGCAGCAACCCTTCCTGCCGCAGCAGGTCGTAGCCCTTGTTGACGGTGTGGAAGTTGATGCCCAGATCGACCGCGAGCTGTCGGGTCGCGGGTAGCCCGTAACCCACCGGCGCCTCACCCGTCGCGATCGCCTCGACGATCCGATCCCTGATCTGCTGGTAGATCGGCACAGGGCCGTCGGGTTCGATGCTGAGCAGCATGCACGGTCCTCGCTAGGCTTATGATTGATCTAATATAGAACAAGGATAACATTGCGGCGAGCCGCTGCCGTCCCCATTGGTCCGGACGAAAACCGCGTCCTACCGCCGAACGACAGACGTCCTCCGCGAACTCAGCGCGTGACGTTCCCCTGATCGAGGGCGTAGAGCTGCGCTGAACGCGTTCGACGTCCTCGTCGCGCCCGTGCTGCCGGTACAGCTCCAGCGCCCGTTGCCAGAGCGTACGAGCCTGCTCGCACCGGCCGAGGTCGGCATGCGGATGGCCGAGGGTGTCGAGGGTGTCGGCGGTTTGCGTGTTGTGGCCGAGCGCGACGAGCAGCGGAAGAGCCTGCTGGTACGCGGCCCGCTGGTCCATCGAAGTCGCCTTCCACGACGCCGACAAATCACCGGAGCGGGCGAAGCCCGCAACCGCACCGCTTCGCCGCTCAACGGCTGCGGGCAATTGCCAAGAACCAGGGAGTCACCGTGTCCGAACTGCCCGAGGTGCTGTTCGTCTGCGTCCACAACGCCGAGGGTTCCCAGATGGCCGCCGCCCTGCTCGACCACCACGCCGCCAGCCGCGTCACGGTCCGCTCGGCCGGCTCCGCACCCGCCGACTCGATCAACCCGGCCGTGGTCGAGCCATGGCCGAACTCGGACTCGACCTCTCCCGCGAATTCCCTGAGCCGCTCACCGGCGACGCCGTGCAGGCCGCGGACGTGATGATCACGATGGGTTGCGGCGACGCCTGCCCGATCTACCCCGGCAAGCGCTACCTGAACTGGGAACTGGACGACCCGGCAGGCATGCCACTCGCCGAGGTCCGGCCGATCCGCGACGAGATCGACCGGCGCGTCACGACCCTGCTGGCCGAACTGAGCGCGTTTCCGTCCTGACCGCCCGGCCGGGCGCCTCGACCTGGCGCACCAGGGCGGCCACCAACAGCACGAACGAGACGCCGAACAGGACGAAGCCGATGGTGTGGCCCAGTTCCCACCGGTCCCGCAACGCGGTCCAGTCCGGCGGCACGGCACCCGCCGAGTTCACCGGCAGCCGCAGGTTGACCGGGTAGACGATGGTCAGGAACGTGACCAGCGCGATCACCTGAAGCCCGGCCGCGACCCCTACCCAGCCACGGCGCGGGCGGTCGCGGCGCAGCAGCACCACCAGGACAACCGAGGCGACCACGGCGAGAACGTAGAGCACGCCACCGAGATTGCCGAACCAAATGTAGAGCGATTCCTGCAACCGTACATACAACGCACCCGGATACTGTTGTTTCTGCGGCCACTCCAGGACATGCGCGAACTCCAGGCCCAGCGTGAGCGTGGTCAACACCAGCGTGGTGAACCACATACCCCGCCGCATCTCGACACCCCAATCCGTCCGTGCGTCGTTCCTGACCCTGCGCCCGGAGGCACCGATCGCGCATCCGGGATGCCCCTGGGCGTACCCCGAAACCAAGACTTCCCACTCCCGTCCACGTCATCTGTCGTTAATCGACGATGATCGATGAACGAGGTGGATGATGCTGGATCGGCGACTGGCCGAGACCTACGCGGGCTGGTTCCGCGCGCTCGCGGACGCCACCCGCGTCCAGGTACTCAACCTGATCGCCGAGCACGGCGAACCGATGACGGTCGGCCAGATCGTCGAGCAGGTCTCGGTGGGCCAGTCCACTGTGTCCGCGCACCTGAAGGTGCTGGCCGAGGGCCGGTTCGTGCTGGTCGAGAAACGTGGTACCGCGAACCTCTACCGGGTCAACCAGCGGTGCGTGTCTTCACGTATCGCGGCTGGTCGTGACCCAGCGTGCGAGAAACGGCTCGACGTCCGGTCGCCATAATTCCACGCCCGTCCCGAACATCCCGTGCCCGCCACCCGGCTTGTCTCCGATCGGCGGGTAGATGCGTGTCTCGTGCGGCCTCCCGAACCGCGCCAACTCAAGACCTATCGAGTACGTCGGCGCGAGACTGTGGTCGTTATGGGCCTGGGCGAGAAACAGCGGCGCCTGGGCAGCACCAGCTGCGGCCAACATGGCGCGTTGCAGTGCGGGGGCGTCCGGCCACGTCATGGACGGCCCAGCGAAGCTCACGCCTGCCCGAACCGCGCTACTTTCGGCCAACGCCAGCACGGTCAACACCCCGCCGAACGACGAGCCCGCTATGGCCAGCCGCCGGCTGTCAACGCTCGGGTGGCTGGCCAACCAGTCCACCGCTGCGGTCACGTCGCGCAATTCGTCGCGCAACGCCGAGACCAGCTGATCGCCCATCTCCGGGCTGCCCCATGGTGCGGTTACCCGGTCGGACCAGAATGTGCCGGGCTGTTCATTGTGTCCACGGCGGATGGGGCAGAAGACTGCGTATCCCATGCTTCGCAACGCCAGCACGCCAGGCATGCTTATCGGGAGCAAGCCGTCGCTACCGTGGTTGAACACGATGCCGGGAAAGGGGCCGGAGCCGTCCGGGAGTAGGCAAAACCCTGCCAACTCACAATCGTCGCTGCGGTATGACGTCCGCCACTGGGCGTAGGGCACCAGATTGTCTGCTGTAGCCGGCACCGGCCACACCTCCCCATCAGCGCCGGGGCAGGTCAAACCACTGGATTGGCGTCACCCGGGTGATCATGATGATACGGGTCGGACCAGTTTGATCAGGTCGCGATGCCAGCGCAGCACGGTGCCCGGGCTGACCAGCAACCGCAACCGGCGCAGCGCCGCCCGATGCAGCGGCACCAGCAACGCCGCCAACGAGGCCCGATCCTCGGGCCGCAGGCGCGGCCGTTGATCACCAAGTTGTCGCTGCAGGACCGTGAGTTGGTGACGTAATACGAAGATCTCGATGTCCTTGTCATGATCGGTCATCGGCAACAAGCGCAGCGCGGCGAAGGCATGACTGATGGCCAGGTAGGCGAAGCGAACGAGCACAAGCCTCGATCATGCCCGAGAGCGACTAGCCAGTCCCGATGGCGCCCTGACCAGCACGGACGAGATTTTCGGCACTCACAACGTCGCGCTGTGATTTGGGGTTCTGGTCGCGGGTGGAGACCCGCCCGTAGCCGATCCGCATGACCCGGGCCGTATCGCGAACCCCCGACAGCGTGTCATTGGCGCGGACGCGGCAAGCGTTAGAGAAGTCACCTGGGGAAACACGGCGCCGGCCGGAGTGACACATGAACGTTCGTTTACGCACATCGCGCCCTCCCCGGTCCAGGCTCGCTGTGGGCGCCGATCCCCGCCGCACCTCGGCGCGAGACGAGGTGGTCACGATGTTCTGCAAGCGCATGGCCACCCTGCACAAGAAAGGCCGCGAACGGTCGGAGGAGATCCAGGCGGCCAACCGCGCCGAGACCGAACGGCTCATCAGCGTGCTCGGCGAGGTCCCTGGCCACCACCCGGGAAGCCGCTGCCGTTGGCGACCCCGCTCCCGGCGCGGACGGCGTCCAGCAGTCCTGACTACGAAGTCCCTGGTCTGGCCATATCCGCACAAAATTCCGCGAATACAGTCAGCGACCCCCGTGGGTAGATCGATCAGCGCGGCGACAGGCAGCGCGGTACTCGGCCTGTCGCCGCGCTGGCATGGGTGCGCCACTGGATCACCGGCCGTCCTGGCCGGCCTGGACCACGCCGGCGCGATCAGGATCAGCGCAGTGGCACCACCCAGTCACAGTCCGAACGGACCCCACGGGGCGGCGGAGTCGATGCGAGGACCTGGCGGATGCCTCCGGTCGGGTATCGCTGGTGCTCGCCGGCCCAGCTGAGCAGGGCTTCCAGCAGGACCGCGCTCTGGGCGCTAGTGGCCTGGGTGGCCTCCAGGTGGATGAACGCCTCCTGATGTGCGGCTTCGGTGCGCAGCGTGAGGTCGGGGAACCGGACGGCGATCACGGTCGCGTGGTCGTCCGGTATCGGCCAGCACCACTCGATCGGGCCGTCGTTGTCCTCGTCGACCTCCCCGTGAAAGATTACGAATGGCGCTCCCGTGATGCCCTCTGGCCGTGGGACAGCCGCGTCCCGTAGCCGGCGGGTGAAGTTCTTGCCCACCGACATGAGCCGGTCGCTGTGCACGTGTTGCTGGATGCTGAGCAGGCTGCGGGCCGGGATGTCCCGGACGCCGACCTCGTACATGACGTGCCTCTTTCCCGTCAGACGATCAACGAGGTAGCCGGCCAGTTCCCGGCGGGCGGCGTGTTGGGACTCCACACCGGTCCAGTAGTCGCCCAGCAACTCAGCAGCGGCCTGCGCCGGCAGATCCAGGAGCACCGTGATCTGGGCCAGCGGAACGCCGATCTGGCGCAGCAACGCCACCAGACGGGCTCGTTCCACCTGTTCGATGGAGTACCAGCGATAGCCGGACTCGGCATCCACGCGGGCCGGTGGCAGCAATTCCAGCTCGTCGTAATGGCGCAGCGCCTTCGGTGACAGCCGCGACAGTCGCGCGAACTCACCGATGCTCACCAGGCCCATGGTCGACTCCCTCGCGCCGGGCAGGCGCCCGGTCACCAACACGGTGCGGCTTTCCCTATGGTGAAGGTCAACAGCCCACGACCGAAAGGAGGGTCTCATCGGTCGACATGGTTGTGACCGTACTGCGCTGCGGTGACAGTGCCCGGTGACGCAGAGCGTGGACCAAGCCACCTCGTGTCGGCGTCTGCACAGGTCAGCGTATATCCGCCTGATCTTCGGCGGATATACGGCTACCTTGGTTGGTCGGTGGCACCCGCTGACCGCCCGACTGCTTGTGCCTCAGCGGTGGACGGCCGGCACACGATAAACCCGGCCCACAAGGGTGTGAGTGCCGAAAATCCATCCAAGCTATTCAGCTGCGCGTTCGCCCCACTTTAGTGGAGGCTTTGAAGATCGAACTGAACACGCTCGAGAATGGTGTCGCGCGTTTTGAACACGTTCAGAAGAGCCGCCGCCGGCGCGCGGTCGTGGCTGGCGCCGCTTCGCCGCCACCAGTCGGCGGTGCCAGCGCGGCAACAGCTGCACGTTAAGGCTACGGCCCTGGATTTTCGACCAGGACAAGCGTTTCGTTCGCGATCAACTACCGTCCGCCGATCTACGCAGTTGGTTCTCCGTGACTCCCAACACCTGGACCAGGATAGTCATGATGACTATCCTGACCATTTGGAGGTGGTCAGTGTGACTGAAGCTGCCCATGGGCAGGCGTGGAGCGTGGCCGACGCCAAAGCGCACCTGAGTGAACTACTTGACCAGGCAATCCATGACGGCCCACAGGCCATCACTCGCCGCGGCGAGCAGATTGCGGTCGTGGTGTCGATCCAGGAGTGGCACCGCAAAGCCAACCGGTCCGGCAGCCTCGCCCAGTTCTTCGCCGAGTCACCGCTACGCGACTCCGAACTACAGGTCGACCGGATCGACGCGCCCGCCCGAGACGTCGCCCTGTGACACACCCTCCCGTGGGCTACCTGATCGACACCAACGCCATCTCCGAATGGGTCAACCCCCGTCCCGACCCCGGCGTCGTTCGCTGGTTCGACCATGTCGACGAAGACCGTACCTACCTCAGCGTCATCACCCTCGGCGAACTCCGCAAAGGCATCGACCGGCTCGCCGACGGACGACGACGCCAACGGCTCGACCACTGGCTCACCACCGAACTGCCCGAGCGCTTCACCCACCGCATCCTGCCCGTCGACAGCACTGTCGCCGACCAGTGGGGCCGACTACTCGCCCGCACCGACACCGCGGGCACCACCATCCACGCCACCGACGGCCTCATCGCCGCCACCGCCCTCACCCACCAACTCCAGATCGTCACCCGCAATGTCGTCCATTTCCAGCCAGCCGGCATCGAGGTCTTCTGTCCCTGGCTGAACTAATTCCAATCGCCAGCCAGTCCGAAACGGGGAGCGGCGCGGGGAGCAAAGGGGGAGCAAATATGCGCCCCGAACGGTCCTGAACCGGCTGGGCCCTGTATACGCATTCACCGCGCGCTCCGCCACCGACGTGGGATCAGGCCAACGAATCTGGTCGCCGACCCCGGCGGCTGGCGCGCCTTCGGGTGGCCGGCGGAACCCGTAGAACAGGAGCGCGCACCGGCATGCGTAGGGGGTGGATCCACGTGCAGGTGTGTTCTCGGTCATCCGGGCGGCCGAACACCTCTGCCACCAGCGCGCGCGGAGGGCCGGGCCGCCCGGCCGGGCGAAGGTGGCCTGATGCGGCACTAGCTCCAGGCCGCTGGGGCGGGGGCGTCGGCGGGGGCGGCAAGTTGCGCCATCAGGCCGGCGAAGTCTTCGAGGTGCCAGGTGACGACGATCCGGTTGTCGCGAAGCTGGTGAATGTCCATCGTGCGTATCTCGATGCGCCGACCGGTGGGCTCGTATCCCATGAAGGCGCCCTGATGCGTTCCGCTGACCGTGTTCCTGACGGCGACTCGCTCACCTCCGACGACAAGGTCCTCGTGCTTGACGTCGTAGTCGGGCATCGCTTGGCGGAATGCCGCGATCTGCGCCGCCATGCCTGCTGGCCCCTGCTCCTGGCCGGGGGCGAGGGGGTGTCGATCCAGTCGTCGGCGAGGATCTCGCCGTAGACAGTGGTGTCGCCGGTGCGGAACGGCTTGTAGGGGTCGGCGGGGGTAGGCCCGCGTGCTCGCTATGAGAGCGCGAGGATGAGGCCGACGGCGATGAGCAGCACGGCTGTGGCCCCGTGAACGGTCAGCGCGTGGCGGAGGGTTCCTCCGTTGGTGCGCACGACGATGGCGTCGCCGATCGGGGTGATCGCCGCGGCGAGCATGGCCCAGCCGAAGACATGGGAGCCGGCAACCGCGAGGACCACGAGCGGCACCACGCCAGAGGTGATGTCGCGAACGCCCTTGATGCTGGTCAGGGCACGGAGGCTGTCTTCGGGCACGCCGAATCCAGCCATGGCGACCCGGGGGGCCAACAGGAATCGGGTGCCGATGAACAGGATGAAGGCGCAGCCGAGCAGCGCGACGACGAGAGCGGCGATCACCACGAGGAATCCTTTGCATGTTATCTATCAGTGTTCTATAACGACGTTAGCACACGGTTGCTCGGCATGCTTCCACATCGCCGACGACGCGTCCCTCGACGCTGCCGGATGCCGCGCAAGCCGGCCGGGCGAGCGGGCCGTTGTTCGCTAACGCCGATATCTAACCTGCTACGGTTATTGCATGTCCCCAAAACCCGCTCCGGACCTCGATCTGCGGCGCGACCAGATCATCCGCGTCGCACGAGAGCTCGCCGAGTCGGATGGCTGGGCGGCGGTGACGATGCGCCGGGTCGCCTCTCAGCTCGGCGTCACGCAGCCGGTGCTCTATTCGGTGTTCACCGGCCGACAAGCACTCATCGACGTCGTGGCCCTCAGCGGGTTCACCGAAATCGCCGAAGCACTCGAAGCGGCCGACGCCCAGCCCATGGCACGCATGCGCGCCTACCTCGAGTTCGCCGTAGCGCGGCCCCACCTGTACGAAGCCATGTTCTCGATGCCTTCGGACCTGGAATTCGGGACCGGGAGCACCCCTGAACCCCTTCGGCGTGCCTTCGCGGCGATCCACGAGGTCTTCCCGGGCCCCGACCACACCAGGGCGGAAGTCGCCTGGGCAACCCTGCACGGCCTTGCCACCCTCCAGATGGGCGGACGCCAGCCGGAATCGCGCGTGCAGAGCCGACTGGAACACGCCCACCACCTACTAACCCAGTGACGTGATCTGAGCAGGATCAGCTCATCAGCACCTGAACCCGCCCGGCACCGTGGACCTGCGAGGCCAGGACGACGTCGAGGCTGGTCGAAGGGTAGGCCGGTTCCCCGCCGCCAGTCGGAACCGGTAGCAGGAGCGCGTAGTGCCGTTCTTCAACGGGGTCAAGGTCTTCCACGGTGGACACCCAGGCGCGACCCAGGCCGAGGTCCGGGTCGACGGTGCTCGGCGATCGTGCTCCCCGCCTGCAGGCGGGCAGACTTCCCCGCCCACTCACGGTCAGGCAGGGCAGCCGCTCTCCGGGGTATTCCTGCCCTACACCCACCACGGTGCGGGCCGAGGCCGACGCGGCGGCACGCACCTACCAGGCGGCCAACCGGGACAGGACAAGTGGCGCTCAGGCTTCCTGGGATGACGCGTCGCTGGATGGACGATCATCCGACTCGCCATCCGTGCTACGAGGTCGCCCGCGTGCTCGCCGTGGCCAGGACCTGTCGCACGGTGCTGCCAAGAAGCTCGCCGACCTGGCGAGGCCGCAGTTGGTCCAACTCGTCGGAGAACACCTCGGGGCCCAGTGATCGGGGCAGCCCGTGGCGCAGGACGGCACCGAGGATGGCATCGAGTGGAAGTTCGCCGTGGCCTGGCGGCTGCCGGTGATGCAGGGTCTCCTCGATGACGTTGAGGGCGCCGGGATCCGGCGGTGTCACAGGGCCATCGGAGACCTGCACGCTCAGCGGAATGCCCTCGGGTGTGCCGGCAAGCTGGTCGATGTCGGACGCGCTGCGCGCGAAGTGCCAGGTGTCCACCATGATTCCGCTGTTGTCGCGACCGGCGGCGACCACGATGCGTTGCGCGGCATGGATGTCACGGACGCCCCCGAACGGCATGAATTCCAGCTCCACGTGCACGTCCCGCTCGCGGGCCCGGTCACACAGCTCGGCGAAGCTCCGGACGACCTCGTCGAACGCGATCGTGTCGGGGTCGAACACCGCGGCCGCGAGAATGGTGTGCACGTCGAAGGCATCGGCCAGGGCCACGCATTCGCTGACGGTGTGGTCGAAGCGCTGGCCGGTGGTGTCGTCGACGCCGACCGGAAGCGGGGTTGGCGCCCAGCCCAGGACCGCGTCGAGGTAACCGATCCGCACGCCGTGGTCACGGACGGCCGCGCGCACGTTCGCCGCAGTGCCCAGTGCGGTGATCGCGGTGGTGAGGGTGTGGGGGGTGAGCGCGAGTTGGCCGAATCCGGCGGTGGCCGTCGCGGTGAGTTTGCCGAGATAGTCGTGGGCGCGGACGCTGCCCTCCCACATCACCAGCTCGGACGGTTCGAGCATGAACGTGGTCCCCTTTCTCGTGTTTGCTGTGGTGGCCAGGTCGAGAGTCGTCAGCGAAAGGCGAAATGCTCGGCGTGGATGTAGTCGCGCGGTATGCCGTGTCGGCGCAGGTCGCGGCCGAGCCCGTCGACCATCGCGGCCGGTCCGCACAGGAACACATGCGTGTCAGCATCCAGCGCGCCGGCCAGGGCGCTGATCCGGCCGACCGTGAGCCGGCCGTGGTCCCGGGTGAAGACCGGGTGCAGGGTCAGGTTGGGCAGCCGCTCGGCGGCTGCGGCCAGATCGGGCAGGAAGATCGCGTCGGTCTCGGTGGGGGTACTGTAGAACAGGTCGACGCGGTCCGGCTCGTCCACCCGCTCGGTGGTCAGCCAGCCCAGAAACGGCGCGATCCCGATGCCGCCGGCGATCCAGATCTGGCGTGGACCACCGACGGTGTGGTTGAACATGCCGTATGGGCCGGTGATCACCGCCGGCTGCCCCGGACGCAGGTTCTCGTGCATCCGTCGGGTGTCCCGGCCGCGCGAGCGGACGGTAAGTCGGACCGACCCGTCCGGCGACGTCCCGGCCACGCTGAACGGGTGCTCACGCCAGCGGTGTTCGCCGCCCACGGTCAGGTAGACGAACTGGCCGCCCCGCAGCGGCGGGCGATCACCGGTCGGGTTTAACACTATGTCGGTGACCTCAGGCGACGGCCGGCGCACGTCACCAACCAGATAGTCCGCCCTCGGCGCCCGGCGCCGCAGCACGAGTTCGTCGTAGCCGTAGGCCAGCACACCGATGCCACTGACGATCAGGTAGATCCCGCGCAGCGGGACCGATCCCCCGATCACCTCGTCCAGCGCGAAGCCGTGCAGCACGGCGGCGAGCAGCAGCAGGCCGATGAACCGGTGCATGATCAGCCAGAGCCGGTAGTCGACGCGTAGCACGCGGCTGACCCGGGCCACCGACAGCAGAATGAACGCGATCAGTCCGAGAAAGGCGACGGCGCCCAGTGCCCGGCCCGCCTGCGCGAAGAAGGTGAGGTCCTGCGGCGTGATCGTGCGGGCTTTTCCGCGCCCGGTGACGAGCACGTGCGGGATGAACAACATCAGGGCCCATACGGCGTAGAGGCGGTGCCAGAAATACATGCGGTCCAAGCCGCCGAACCACCGTTCGAGCCAGGTGAGACGAGTGGCCAGAATCGTGGTCCAGGCCATCAGGTAAACGGCGAGAACGCCGAGCACCTCACCGAACAGATACGAGGTGGCGATACCGGGCGGGCTGAGCCGGTCCCAGGCCAGCACCAGCGTCACCGCACCAACCGCGACCACCACCGGACCCACATGACGCAGCTTCAGACGGGTGTCCATCGGCCGACGCATGATCTGGGCGAGATAGATCGCGATAGCGGCGAGGAATGGCATGATCCACCTTCTCGTTCGTCGGGCTGTGCGGTCCGTGTCGGGCCGTCCGTACGGGGCTGTCGGTTGTGGTGGCGCCGTGCTATCGGCCGACGCGCAGGCCGGCCGCCAGGCGGGTGATGCCTCGAACCCCGATTTCGACGAGCGTCGAGCTGGCGACGATGGCGGCAGTCTCGCCTTCCCGGCGTCCGGCGCGCAGGCGGTCCCGGGCCTGGCGATGGAGTTGGTCGAGCTCGCGCTGGGCGGCGGTGCGGGCCTGACGGTGCTCCCGACGGGTGCGGGGAAGGCTGTGCGAGGAGTTCGATGTGGACATGCGCGTGCTCCATTCCTTTTCGTGTGGTTGTTTTGCCGGGCGGTCAGCTCACTGGGGGACGTGGACGCCGACTGTGTCCAGATAGGTCTCGATGGCACCGAGGCCGGCAGTGCTGAGCATGGCGGCGACGTAGCCGTCCGGGCGGACCAGGACCCACTGCTCGGGCGAGACCCCGTAGGCGTCTCGTACGTGGCCGCCGGTGTCCAGGATGTCGCCGCGGCACCGATGGTGTGGATGTGCAGGCCGCCGCGCGGCGCCGGGTCGAGGCGGTGTCGACCTCGTAGCCGAGCAGGGTCCAGTGCGGCCCCTGGAACAGGCTGAACAACCGGGTGGCCAGCCCGCCCGCGCCGGTCACCGGCGCGTCGGGGCGCGGTCGCCGGCCAGTACGCCCTTGCCGCGCTGCGGGTCGGCCACCGTCAGCGCCGAGTCCAGGTAGCCGAGATCGAGCTGGCTGACCTCACGGCCGCGCAGCGTGTCGCGGTTCTTGGCCGCCTCCAACAGCTTCTCGGACAGCCCGAGGACCGCCTCGGCGATCGGCCGGCGTTCCTGTCTCATAGGTCGCCAGCAGCGATTCCGCAGCCCCGTCCACCACGGCGGCGAGTTTCCAGCCGAGGTTGTAGGCGTCCTGGACGCTGGTGTTGAGGCCCTGCCCGCCGGTCGGCGGATGACAGTGCGCGGCGTCCCCGACCAGCAACACGCGCCCGACCGGTACGCGTCGGCCAGCCGGGCGTTCATCGTGAACGCGGATGCCCAGGACACGGCGCGGATCACGACGTCGTCCCGGCCGGTGCGCTCGCGGAACAGCGCGGTGAGCCCCTCCGCCGACAGGTCGACGTCGACATCGAAGGGGACCGGCCCCTGGAACTGGAACATGTCCGTGCCGTACAGCGGGCACAACGACACCTGCGCCGGCGTCCCCTGCCCCCACCGGTGCCAGGCGTCGGACGAGACGCCGTCGACCAGCACGTCGGCCACGATCGCCCGCACGCCGAGGGTTTTGCCGGGGAACTCGATGTCCAGTGCCTTGCCGACCAAGCTCGATCCGCCGTCGGCACCGACCAGGTAGCGGGCCCGGACTGCCCGTTCGCCGTCCGGACCGGCGATCCGCGCGGACACGCCGTCCGCGTCCTGGTCGAAGCCCACGAGGTGGTGGTCGTACCACGGGGCGTGGCCGAGCTCGGCCAGCCGTTCCCGCAGCCGGCTCTCGGTCAGGAACTGCGGGACCAGCAACGGGATCTGATACGGCTCGGCCGGCGTCGGGTCCGGCATCACGACGACGGCCCTGTCGACCCGGCCGCTGTCGGTGTGCAGGCGCTGGACCGGGTATCGGCCGCCGGAGGCGACGATCCGGTCCAGCACACCGAGGTCCTCGAACACCTCCTGGCTACGAGGCTGGATCCCTTTGCCACGGGAGCCGGTGAACGGCTGCGGCGCCTTGTCGATCAGCAGGAACTCGATGTTCCTGCGGGCGAGGTCGATGGCCAGGATCAGCCCGGCCGGACCGGCTCCACAGATGATCACGTCATGGTCTGCGGTGGGTGTCACTGCTCGGCTCTCCGTCGGTGGCGGTCTTGTGCTCAGGCGGATGTGGTGAACACGACGCGCCGGCCGGGCTTGGTGGGCGCGTCCCACGCGGTTTCGACCTCGGCGAGCGGCACCGGAAGTGCGTCGGCGGTGAGGGTGCCCGCGGTGAGTTGGTCGATCAGGGAGGGCAGTTCGGCGATGATGCCGGCGGCGGTGAGCGAGCCCTGCCCGCTGCCCATGATCCGCAGGTTGGCCGCGCGCAGCACGAACGAGGGCAGGGTGATCTCGGATCCGGCCATCGACCCGATCTGGATCCAGTCCAGCGGCTTGCTGCGTTCGGTGCGGCGGGTCAGCAGCGCGCGGATGGCCTGCTGGGTGGGGGCGCCCCAGGTGTAGTCGATCACCACGTCGACGTCCGCGGCTGCCTCGCCGAGCTTGTCGGCGGGGTCACCGGCCAGGGACACCGTGCTGGTGGCGCCCAGGTCGGGGAGCAGGTCCAGGCGCTGCGGGTCCCGGCCGGCGGCGACGATGTCGGTGGCGCCGAGGTGACGGGCGATCTGCACGGCCATCTGTCCGGCGTTGCCGGTGGCGCCGAGGATCAGCACGCTCTGGCCGGGCTGGAAGGTGATCCGGCGGCGCAGCGCCACCCAGGAGGACATGGCCGGGTTCATCGCGGCCGCGATGACCACCGGGTCGGCGCCCTCGGGCAGCGGGACAGCGCGACGCGGGTCGAGCAACGCCTGCTCGGCCATGGTGCCGGGGGCGTCATCGTCAGCCACGAAGTAGGCGGACCGTCCGTCAGCCAACCGGGCCACCCCGTCGACGCCGGGGATCATCGGCAGCCGCCCGTCGCTGGTGTAGTGGGTGCCGTTGGCCCCGGAGCGGACCCGGGGGTGCAGGCCGGCGGCGAGCATGTCCACCACCACCTGCCCGTCGGCGGGCTCGGGTGTGGCGAACCCCTCGTAGCGGGGTGACTGGTCGAACGAGTGAACGACAGCGGCGTGCATGGAGAGGCTCCTTCGTGCGAGGTGGATCTACCCGCCTCGCCAGGTAGTACGTGATACAAACCAAATTAGTTTGCGTCACGTACCATGTCAAGTGGTTTGTGTGACGTACTAGATGACGTAGACTGGGGGCATGTCCGACGATGCCGCGCCGCCCGCGCCGACGGAAATGGCGGACCTGGGGGTCGTGGACGGCCTGGCGCAACTGTCGTTCCTGGTGCAGCACGAGCTGGGGCAGGTCGCCGCGGAACACGGACTGTCGATCATCCAGCTACGGCTGCTCGGCGTGCTGCGCGACCGCACGCCCGGGATGCGGGACCTCGCCCGGCACCTGGGGCTGGACAAATCAAGCATGACCGGCCTCGTCGACCGGGCCGAACGCCGGAGCCTGGTCCAGCGGATCCCTGCGCCCCACGACGGACGAGGCATCCAGGTGTCACTGACCAAACAGGGGCATGAACTGGCCCGCGAGTGCACAGCCGAGATCAATCACCGGATCCGTGCCCTGACCTCGGTTCTCACCCAGGCGCAACGCATCGAGTTGTCCCGGATGGCCACCATCCTGGTCGGCGGTCCCGCCACCGTCTAACGCGCTTTCGCCTGTCATCGCGCCGCATTTTCTCGCGCGTCTGCCGCCGAGGCCATCACGCAACCACTTGACATAATACGTGATACAAACCACTCTGGTTTGTATCACGTATTATCTGCTGGGCTGATCAGCCCGATCGCGCCCCTCGTGTTTCGCAGCTCTGTGGAGTCAGGTTCCTGCTGCGGCCCAGGCCGCGAGCACGGCTCGGGTTTCTTGCGGGGTGACCTGGTCAGGGCGTGGACCGCTAAATCTCGCGGCGATGATGACTCGGCGCAGCTTGATGATCATGTCGTTGTAGGACGGCTCGGTCTTGGTCGTGTACCAGCGTGCTCGTGCACGGTGGATCTGCGCATCCTCTGGCGCGTGGCCGGACACGGCGTACCAGACCGTCACCAGACTCAGGCAGATCAGCCCGAAGGGCACGGTGCGTTCCACGGCGGCACGCAGACGATTGCGGGCCTCGCCCACCCCGAGCACCTGGCGGGCGTCGGCGAATGCCTGCTCGATTCCCCAGCGGGAGGCATACCGAGCCACCAAGTCCTCAGCCAAGGATTCCAGATCGGTCGTGACTAACGGAATCCCATAACCGCGATCGTCGCCGTTGCGAGTGCGGGGTTTGTCGTCACGAACCAACACCACACGAACTGGTCGAACATGAAAAGATCCGTACCATAGACAGATCACTTCCATGATATGTACGGTGTCCATGCGCCCGTAGCGACGAACCTGCGTGGTGCGCCACGTCCCGGTGGTCGCGATATCGGTGGCGGTACCTAATCGGACGCCTTTGGTGCGGGGGCGACCCAATCGGCCGGTGCGTGGTGGTGGTAGTTCGTGCAGCACGGAAGTGACTTTCAGCCTGCTGGTCCAGGTGATTCGGCTGTCCAGGCCACGCAGGTGTTCACCGACGTAGGCCGCGTCTCCGACCACGTGCACCGTCCGGTTGGGATGGCGGGCGGCGATCAACTCGGCCATCTCGCGGGCGTAGGCGATCTTCCCCGTCCGGCGTGGCCGCCATAATCGGGCCAGCACGGGTAGGCAGACCGGGCGGGACAGGAACGGCAACTGCACGATCAGGCCGGCCGCAACCCAGCAATTGCCGAACCCAATCGGTTTTGGACCCTTCGCGGCACCGTCGTGATGCCACGCCACGCCGAACACCTTCTTACCGGAGCGTTTGAACAGCGTGTCATCGATCGCGATGGTGATCGCCGATCCCGCCGGCAATAATCGTGCCACGATCAGATCGGCCAGGACCAGTCCGATCGCATCGGTCGACCAGCGGGCAAGGGCGAAGAACCGGTGTGCCTGGGAGTGATGCCAGCGGTGGTGCAGGCCCGCGCCGGTGAGCATGCCGCATACCGTGCGGCGGCGGGTCTGGGCGATCAGGCCGATGACCAGGCCGGTGAACGTGTGGAACGTGGGTGCGGTGAAGCAGGGACGGAACGCGGCCAGTGGTTCGGCCAGCGAGACCGGTACGGTGTCATCGGGAGGCATCGACGGATCACTCTCACGAGGGTGGTGCAGACACCGTCGATGCTTCTCTCATGACACCCTCAAGATCGGTAACCCTCGTCGTCGGCGTGTCGCTCCCTGGTCATCGACATGATCATCAAAAACTGCGAAACACGAGTGACCTTGTGCGTGCCGAAAACTCCATCCACGCAGGTCGGTACTCATGTGCAACCCCATACGAGACAGCGTCGGGTGGCGTGTAGCGCCACAGCCCGACAGATCATCGGCTCTCCCCAATAGCTTGACGCGACCGGGGAGCACGGCGGGGAGCAAATGGGGAGCAAACATGTGCGCTGAATGGCTCCCAACTGCGCACAACGACTCTAAACGGATCGCGCCGACCCGCGGAAACAGCATTTCCGCAGGTCGGCGCATTATGGCGTCCTTGGTTCACCTATGGGGGCTCTTCGCAGTTGAGGGTGTAGGGCTGGTGGGGGCATCGGTGGCGGGGTAGCGGTCGAGGTCCTCCGAGGTCGGAAGTGGCTCACGCTGCCGATCTAAAGGACCTCGCCAGTGCACGAAAACTTGAGGTCGCCCGGCTGCGCCGCCAGGTGCCGGGCGATAGCCACACCTCGCTGGGTCTTCACACTCGCGAAATCATCCCTGCCCGGTGCCGAGGGACGGGTCTGTTCCGTCGCGAGTCGTACTGGTTTGGATCTCGCAAGGTGCGTGGGTCACGGTAGTACTCGGGGCTACTCGTCGGGCTCGAAGCGAGGCATCAGCCGAGTACGGGCTCAAGTCTGGATGGCAAGGGCGAGGAGGGTATCGATCGCAGTCTCGAAGGGGCGGCTACTCCCGAGTACCTGGGCGAGTAGAAGTCCACCTTCGAGCGTGGCGAGCAGAGTAATGGCGAGGTCGCCCGGGTCGATGTCGGACTGCAGTTTCCCATCGGCATGAAGGGATGTGAGTTCTTCGGAGATCGTGGCCGACCACTGATCGAACCCTGCGGCGATGAGCGCTCGGGCCTCGGGGTCGGTCTCGGCGAGTTGACCGACGAGCGAGCCAAGTTGGCAGCCTCCCTTTGCCTTGGTTCTCCTCGCGGCGCTGATCACCATGTTCCGCCAGGCCTCGACTCCGTGCGCGCCGCTGAGCGCGCGCCTGTTGCGACTGACGATGGAGTCGGCCTGATAGACGATGACGGCCTGGAGGAGCTCGTTCTTGTCGGGGAAGTAGTGGTACATCTGAGAGCCGCTGACTTCGGCCGCCACCTTGACGTCTTCCAAGGTGGTGTTCGCCACCCCGCGCGCATGGATCAGCGCGGCAGCTGCTTCCACTATCCGCGCCCGGGTGCGCGCCCCTTTGGGGGTCAGCCTCGGCCGGTCGATTGCCTCGTCGTTCATGCACCCACACTAACAGATTCTGAGTTTGACAACCCAGTCTTGGGTTGACATAGTGAGTCGTGCAGCCCAGTTTTCCACGAGGGGAGGGCAAGGCGACGAGTGACGGGCATAGGCGGCAATCTGCTCTGGTCGCAGGCTCGACGAGGTGTCTGGGGCAACGCCGTTGCCGCCGGGCCCGACGCGCGCCCGGATGGTGGAAACCGTCTCCGGCGAGATGGGAAGCAGCTCGCAACGCTGGGGCCAGTAGGTGGCGCAGCTGAGCTTGAGGAACGCGTTGCGGCGGTCGTCTTCTTCGCCAGTGATGACGCCCGGTGTCGTCCGCCGCGTCAGGCTCGCGGTCGATGGAGGTCGCGTGGCGACGTAGCGCCCGTCGGTGGTGCCTTTGGGCGTGACGGTCTGCAGCACGTAACACAACTAACAACGAAGGGTGCGTCTCGATGAGCGCATACGTAATTGTCGAATTCACGGTCAAGGACCCGGGGATATACCGCGAGAAATACGCCCCTACTGCTGGTCAGACGGCCCACGAGCATGGAGGTGAGGTGATCGCCGCCGGTAAGTGGGAAGTCCTGCACGGCGATGGCTCGCTCAGTTCAGGGGTGCTCGTGCGGTTTTCCGACCGTGACACGGCGCTTGGGTGGTACAACTCGCCGGAATATCAGCAGCTGATGGACGTGCGGAGTATCGCGATGGATGTCCATTTCAGCTTGCTGGATGGCCTCCTCGCGCCCACACCCACAGACGAGAAGAAGGAATCTGAATGAGCGCGCTCCAAGGAAAGACGGTGCTCATCACGGGCGCCAACGCCGGGCTTGGCAAAGAGGTGGCCCGGCAACTGGCATTACGTCCCGAGACTGCGCGGATCTACCTGGCGTGTCGGAACAAAGATCGGGCGATAGCGGCAAAGGCCGAGCTTGAAGTCGCGACCGGTCGGCGCATATTCGACGTCGTCATCATGGACGTCGCCGATCTGGGCTCGGCCCGCGTAGGCCTCGCGGCCATCGACGGATCCATCGACGCGCTGGTCATGAACGCTGGTGTCATTGGCCCCCGGTCGATGGAACTGACCGCCGACGGGGTCACCACCGTGTTCGCGACGAACGTCCTTGGCCATGTCGTCCTCCTCGAAGGTCTCTTGGCCGAGGGTCGGCTTGGTGAGGTTGCGATCTTCGCGGGAAGTGAAGCAGTCAGGGGGGTCCCAAAGTTGCGGATGAAGGGGCCCTCGTTCGTCTCGACCTCAACCGACGAACTCGCCACCGTCATCGACGGCAGCTACTTCGCCGGCACGAAGCCTGACTTCAACCTCGCTTTCGGGCAGGCCAAGTACATCGGGGCGCTCTGGATGGGTTACCTGGCCCGCCAGCACCCCGACCACCGCTTCGTCACCGTGAGCCCTGGCAACACCACCGGCACCCAAGCAGCCAGTGACCTCCCATTGCCGATGCGTATAGCGGCCAAATACGTCATGCCCGCCCTGGGTCTCGCGCACACACTTGACGTGGGCGCGAAGCGACTGGTCGACGGCGTCACCGATCCGGCCCTGTCGAGTGGCGCGTTCTACGCCAGCGCGGCCAACAAGCTGAACGGTCCCATGGTCAATCAAGCAGACTTCCTCCCCAACCTGGCCAACCCGTCGTTTCAGGACCACGCCAACGAGGCCATCCACCGGTTCATTTCATGACGACTCGTCGGCCGGGAACGTTCGACCTGGACCTCGACCGGCAATTCGTGGCCGCTACATCGAGGTCTCCCGCGGATGAGGGTTCCTACGCCACTCACACGGAAGACCTCGACGTGCCTGACGCGACCGATGTTGCTGCCGATGCAGGCTTCGGCCGTGCCGATCTGACGGCGTTCTGCCGTCTGAATGAGCTCGGGCTCGAAGTCACCGGGCAACGCCTCGAGTCCGACCGGGCGGTCTTGGCGTGCCGGGTCGTTGAGCCCGCCGACAGCGATGAGCGGTGGTGCCGGCGCTGCGGCTGCGAGGGCGCCCCGCGCGACAGTGTGGTCCGGCGGTTGGCCTACGAGCCGTTCGGGTGGCGCCCGACGGTACTGCTGGTCACGGTCCGTCGCTACCGATGCGCACAGTGCGGGCACGTGTGGCGCCAGGACACCAGCCGCGCCGTCGAGCCGCGCGCGAGGCTGTCCCGAAGGGGGCTGCGCTGGGCACTGGAAGGGATCGTCGTCGCGCACCTGAGTGTCGCGCGGGTCGCCGAAGGTTTGGGGGTGTCGTGGAACACCGCTAACGACGCGGTACTGACCGAGGGTAAGCGGGTCTTGATCGAGGACCCCACCCGGTTCGACGGTGTGGCCGTGATCGGGGTCGACGAACACGTGTGGCGGCACGCCCGACACGGTGAGAAGTACGTCACGGCGATCATCGACCTGACCGGCATCCGTTCCGGGACCGGGCCAGCCCGGCTGCTGGACATGGTCGAAGGCCGCTCCAAGCAGGCGTTTAAGACCTGGCTCGCCGAGCGACCGCAAGCGTGGCGTGCCGGGGTGGAGGTGGTCGCGATGGACGGGTTCATCGGGTTCAAGACCGCCACCACCGAAGAGCTGCCCGACGCGGTCACCGTGATGGACCCTTTCCACGTCGTCCGCCTGGCCGGCGATGCGCTGGACCGCTGCCGGCGCCGGGTCCAGCAGGGCATCCACGGCCACCGCGGCCGTAAGAACGACCCGCTCTACCGTGCCCGGCGGACCCTGCACGGCACGGCCGACGTCATCGGGTATTGCGGGTTGATCTTTCATGGGAACGCGCCGCCTGACGAGCCTGAGTTGGTCTACGAGTTGCTGCGTGCGGCTCATGGTTGCGGCTATGCAACTGAAGCAAGTCGGGCCGTGGTCACCTGGGCGAGCGAGGCGGGCTATCGGCGGCTGTGGGCAGCGGTCTGGGACTGGAATGTCGCGTCGCGACGGGTCCTGGAGAAGCTCGGGTTCCGCGAAACGGGCCGGGTGGAGCCCGACTCCGTATACGGCCACAGTCTGCTGACCGTACGAGAGTTTTGAACGGGTGCCCGATGGGTGGATCCGCCTGCGCACGTCATCGTGGATCGTGGCCGCGTCCACCCCGGCGACACACCGCGATCCCTTCTACGCACTGGCGCCCTGCCGGGCTCAGCTACCGGGGTCACTCAGCGCATCGACGAAAGCGCGGAGCCGTGCGAAAGCCTCTGCAGGCGCCTGCCGAAACACCCCGTGCCCTACACCAGCGAAGATCTCGATCTCCACGGCCACCCGCTGCACCGAAGACGTCACGCGCTGGGCCGCGGCCGCCGGAGACACTGGATCATCTTCACCGGCCAGGATGAGGACCGGGCAAGTGACCTTGTCCAGGTCTTCGGCGGTCACCTTCAACGGGCCGCATTCGCCCCGGCCGAAGCGGGCTTGCACTGCGCGGTTCACCCGGGCACGGGCCGCACGCGCGGCCGTGTCGCCGTCAGATGCGCTCCCGTACAGGGGCATGGCGTGTGCCTTCCAGGCCGCGAGCGCTTCGGGGCTCCGGTCGCCTCCCAGTAAGCGTGCCGCCGCCTCCCGGGCCGCCGGGCCGCCCCGTCGGCCGAAGACTTCCACGCTTTCGTCGATGCTGGAGTCGAACAGTGTGGAGTCGAGGATCAGCCCACTGGCGAGGCCAGGATGACGGGTCGCGCATTCCACCGCCACCCGTCCGCCACTGGAGGTGCCGAGTAGCAGCGGTGATTCAATCTCCAGGGCCCGGCAGAAGCCGGCGACGTCGTCGGCCCAGCGTGACCACGTCCAGTCGGACGGGTCGCCGCGGTCGGAGCGGCCCGATCCGCGCTGGTCGAGGTAGATCACCTGCGTGGCGTCGGTCATCGCGGAGAATTCCGGCTTGAAGAAGCTGTGATCGACGCCCGGCCCGCCGTGCAGGAGCACCAGCGTGGGCCGTTGTGCCATTCTGTCGCCCTGCGCGGCCAAGCCGCAGCCCTCGACATCGAAGTACAGCCGGACCTCATCCACAGCGACGTGCACCGCACCATTATGGCTGGCATTCACGAACCGCGACCCGCTCAGGACGGCGTGTTCTGACCCCGATTCAACGCGCGCTCATGCCGCTGATCGTGCGTTCGCCCAAAGCACCCGTCACGACTGAAAGGGGCGGACATCCGTAGTGACGGGCACTGGTGATGTTGCCACGGATGTCCAGGCGACCCTCACCGAGTGGCAGGCCTGCCGTGGTGTGCGGAGTCCGGTAACCATCGGTTTCGGGCCAGCTCACTGGCGGGTTGGTGGGTCTTGTCATGCGGGGTCGTCGAGGGTGATGTCGCTGGCCTGGTGGTACCCGAGGTCGATCGGTCGAGTGCGGAGTCGCCGGAAGCTGTCGTCGACAGGTCGCGAGGTGGAGGCTCGGAGGATGTCGAGGGCCTTCTGGGCGGTGTGGTGGCGGTCCCAGGGTTCGCCGTTGTCCGCGATCCGCAGCTATCTCGACGCGCTGACCATGTTGGCCGAGCGTCGTCCCTGGCTGCCCGCACTCCCCGAGCAAACAGCTGACCAGTCACAGAAGTTTGAGCTCTCTCGACGAGGTACTTGCCGTGACTGAAGCTCATATGTCACGACCGGATTGTCAGCGGAGCGATGTTGCTCTCCCAGTTTACCTGTGACTCTTTCGTTTTTACCTGCGAGGGGCCACTGGGGATGGGGCGTGGGCGTGACGTCCGTACGGCGGCGTAGAACCGCGCGAGGAGGCAGCCGTGATCGCTTTCCCTGCACCGGGAATAGCCGATCAGCATCCCGTGTGGAGGTAGGCGGCCCAGAGCCATGGTGTCTCGGCGTAGTCCCGGGCCAGGGTGCGGATGGTGTCGTGGAGGGCGACAGCGCCGAGGGACGTGTCGATGTGGCCGGCGGGGGTTTGCAGGCGGGCGTAGAACGCTGCGGCGACGTTGGGGGCGATGACATCGTTGATCTCCCAGAGGGTGCCGATCACCTGTGGGTAGCCGGCGAGCTGGTAGGCGCCGGTGAGGTGGATAGCTTCGTCGAGGAGGTCGAGCCGGTCGATGGTGGCGGTGCGGCACGCGGAGAGGTACGCGAGCCGGGCGGTGCCGAGATGGGTGTGGCGCGCGGTGAGGCGGACGACGGTCAACGGGTCGGTGGCGTAGTCGGGCAGGAGCAGCTGACTACGTGAGGGATCCTCGGCATCGGTGACGCCGTGGCAAGCGAAATGCGCGACGGCGTGGTGGGGGAGCTCGTCCAGCACGGCGGCGGTGGTGGGGGTGCGGGCAGGTTCGGCGAAGTCCTCGCCATATGGGAAAAACCGCCGCACGGCGGCGGACTCCTCGGGCACATAGTCCAGACGGCCGGGCACACCGGGCACAGCGGGCACGCCGACGACCAGGGCGTGCGGCGGCTGTTGGGGAGCGGGTCGCGGCGCACGGGCATGCCGGAGGGCACGCACCGTCGGGGTGTACGAGCTGATGACCCGGTCGTGGACGGCACGCCGTTCGGGGTCGTCGGGAGGATCGTCATGATGCCCGGCCGCGTGCAGCGGCAGGAGTCCGAATAGCCCGACGGGAATCCACCACAGTCGTGTCCACTCCTCCTTGGGGGTTCGCATGTGCCCCAGCGCCTTCAGCACCGGTCCGGCCACCCGGTCCCACAGCCAGGCGAGCACGGAGTCGAGGCCGCGCCGGGTTCGCAGCGCCCGATAGAACGCCCCGATCTGATCGAGGAACTCGTCCTGGGTGAAGTCCAATTCGACGACGATGACCCCGGTCGAGGTGAGCACGAGGGCATCGGCGCGGTGGTCGCTCTCGCTGACCATCACGATCGGCCCGAGCGCTGCCTCGGCCAGCAGCTCATCGATGGTGGCCGGCCGGCCGAACGTGGTCAACGGCGTTTCGGTGCGGATCAGCTCGGTCAGTGCGGCGAGGTCGGTGGCGACACGGCGGCGCGAGTCCATCGACACGGCGGGGTCATCGAGCAAGGCCCGCAGTCGTTCGTAGTCGTCGGCGAGTTCACGATGAGTGCCGCGCAGGTTGCTGAGATCGGTGCGGGTGTCGAGGGACCGATTGAGCAGCACGCCGCGGCAGGATTCCAGGTACAGCACGGCTTGTTCGGCCCGTTGCTGCTCGGACAGCCGCGGGTCGGAGAGGGCTGCGGCGGCGGCCGCGGACGCCATTCCGGCGGTGAGTTGGAGTTCGGCCTGCTGGTCCCTGCGGTGCAGCGCGCGGGGGGCGACCTCGCGCAGTAGCCCGACGGCGAGGTGGAAGCAGTCGGCCGCGGCGGCCGCGTCGATGCCGGAGAGCAGGCCGCCGGCCCGGCGGGCGGCGATGATCCGGTGGGCCGGAGTGGCCTCGGCGGTGTTGGCGGCTTCGGTGAACGCCGCGATGGCGTCGGCCCGGTCGGCGGTCGCGCTGGTGTGGGTGAACCGGGCCTCACAGGTGTGACCGAGGCCGGCCAGCTGCCGCGCTCGCTCCGGGTGTCCGGGTGGGGTGAGCGCGATGGCCGCGCGGTGGGTGTCGATGGCCTCGGCGATGTCGGCCGGGTTATGCCCCAGCTCGTATCGCTGGCTCAGCGCGAACGCCACGTTCTCCAGGTAGTAGGCCCGGTCGGGATGCTCGGGCGGCGTCGCCGCAATGGCCTGCCGCTGGGTGTCTATCGCCTCATCGAGGTCGGCGGCGTCGCCATGGTGTTCGTGTCGCTGCCAGAGCGCGTTGCCCAGATGGGAAAGCATCCGCCGGTGATTCAGATCGCCCGGCGGGATGGCCACCAGTACTTCGCGTAGGACAAGCACAGTGTCATCTGCCAGGGAAGCCGACCAGTCCCGTCGCAGCCGACCCAGCTGCACGGTGCCGAGAACGCCGAGCAGAAGTGATCGCTGACGGCCCTCAGGAGTGATGGCGAGGGCGCGGTGCAGCACTTGGATCGCCTCATCGGTGTCGGCGAGCGCGCCGCTTCGGTCAAACCGGGTGCGCAGCAGCTCCGCAAGGTTGGCCTGGTGCGCGGTGTCGTCGGACAACTGGACGGCTTCGCGCTCAAGCTCGATGGCCACGTCCAGGTCGCGCTCGGCGCCGCAGCGGTGGAACCGGGCCTGCAGGGCTTTGGCCAGGGCGTCCAGTCGCGACGGTCGGTCGGGGCGGCCGGGCGGGCTGGCGTCGAGCAGGTGCTGCCGGATGGCGAGGGCCTCATCCAGCATCGTCGCGTCGAACGTGGTCTCCCCGCCCGTCAACAGCGTGGTGCCGAGTTGGTCGAGCTGTCGGAGGCGGTCCGGGTTCTCGACGGGCGTGGTGTTGACCGCTGCACGCTGCAGCCGGATCGCTTCGGTCAGGTCGGCGGGGTTCCCGTCGGCGTCGAACCGGGTCCGTAGCGCAACCCCGAGCATCGTCCAGGCCGCGGGGCGGTCAGGCTGGTCGTTGGTGGCTGCTGCGACGGCCGACTCCAGGGTGAGTAATGCCTCGTCGAGGTCGGCCCGGGCGTCCGTGAGGATATGTCGCGCCAAGAAAGCGGCCCCAAGGCCGATCGAGGTCGACACCCGGTCGGGGCGGGTTATCGCCGGTTCGGAAAGGGTTGTGCGGGTCAGGGCGATTCCTTCGTCCAGCGCCGCCGACGGGGTGGTGACGGCGTTGCCGAACTCCTGGAGCGCGTTGCAGAACTGGGCCAGCCGCTTGCCTCGTTCCGCGTGTCCGGGCGGCAGGGCCACCAGTGCCGCGCGGCGCAGCCGCAGCAATTCCTCGGCGTCCGCGAACCGGCGGACGGCGTCGAACCGGGTGCTGACCACAGCGGCGAGATAGCTGAGCCAGCGGTGCCGCTCCGGATCGGCCGGGGCGGTCCGGTCGAGTGCCTGCCGCAACACGTCGATGGCTTCGTCGATGTCCGCGACCTCGTTGACGACCCTGAATCGAATGTCCAACGACGCGCCCAGCTCGGTGAGCTGTTGGCGGCGGCGCTGCGGGTCGGGTTCCGGTGCCTCCAGCGCCGCACGCCGAAACCGGATTGCTTCGTCGAGGTCCGGGAGCCGGTGGTACCAGTCGTACCGAGTGTGGAAGGCGGCCCCGAGATTGGACAGGCAGGGGCTCTCGGCGGTTGCGGGGAGATGATCGAGGGCGTGCCGCATCCCCGCGATCGCGAGGTCTAACATCTGCTCGTCCCGGGTGTTCTTCGCATGCTGCAGCGCCTTGCTGCAGAATGCGACGGCTGAGATGGCGAGCCTGGGCAGCATCGGTGCCGGGAACTCCTGGTGATCCCGGGTCATGAAGGCCGGCACGAACAGACCGACGGCGTTCGCGTATTCGGTCTCGGCGCGAGCAGCGGGCAACACGGTTGAGCGGTACCACAACGTCCAGCCGAGCAGCATCGACATGTCATCCTGCTGCCGATGCCCGTCGATGACATGGGAAAGTAGCGCGATCTCCCCATCTGCCGCCGGCACCAGCAGGGGCGACGGGTCATCGGTCTGCCATGCCTGGCCGAGCCGTGCCTCCAGTCGCTCCATGGCCGCTGTCACATCATCGTTCATGCGCTGTCAGTAGTCCTTGCCCGGTGGCGGCGGCGGTGGCGGCGGTGCGGTCGTGGTCGGTGGTTCGAGTTCATTCGGCAACACGACATGGCCCCGCACGTTGTCGGCCGGCAGAGACTTGTGGGGGTGGTCCTCGATTTCGGGCACGACATTCCTCCTGCAACACTGCGTTGGTGCACGACCCCGGAATGGTTCTACCAGTTCCTCGAGAGAAAGGGGTGGGATTCGGTGCCCACGACCGTGCTGGGTGTGCTGTTGTTCGTGGTCCTGCTCGCCCCGGGCTTCGCGTACACGCTGGTCAAGGAGCGCCGCAGCCCGCGGCAGGTCTTTTCGGTGTTCCGGGAAACGGTGTCGCTGGTGCTCGTCGGCATCGTCGCGGACACGATCTGCCTGTTGTTGTTCTTCCTCGTCCAGGCGATCGAGCCGGATATTCTGGATGTGACGGCGTTTCTGCGTGGTCCCGGAGGCTACGCCGCAGTTCACTATGCGCGGCTGACGTTGTTGATCGTCGTGCTACTGGGGACAGCGACGGCGGGCGCTGCTGTCGCCGCGACCAAGCCGGTGCGACGGGTGGCTGGTGCGCTGCGCGGCCGGCCGGCCAATGGGGAGCACCAAGCCTATCTCTCGGCGTGGTGGATGCTGTTCATCGCCAATCCTGGCAGCCGGGTCCACGTCGGTTGCCTGCTCGACGACGGCTCGTACGTGGCGGGCATGCTGCGTTCGTTCAATCAGGCGGGTGACGACATCCAGGACCGCGAGCTGACGCTGACAGGCCCGGTCGTGTACCGCGCGCCGGGCGCGTCGCAAGCGACCGAACTGCCGGGCGTGGGCGCGGCGGCAGTGAGTGCGCGCCGACTACAGTTGATCTTGGTCTCCTACGTCACCGCAGACGAGGCGGCGGGGGATACGCCGGACTGAACCCGCGCGGGGACGACGAACCCGTCGTGGAACGCGGTGCGTTCAGTGCGCGACGGCTGGACGAGGCCAGGGGTCGAGCACGTCGTGGAACTGCCCGTCGACCGCGCCGCGGTGGGTTAGGTGTGCGCGACGCGGACACCGCGGGCACATACACCTGCAACCACGTCTTCTACCGGTTGATGCGGATGCTCGCACAGCGTGGTTCGGGCACTGTCGGCGGATTCATCCACGTGCCCTACGAACTGTCACAGGTGGCAGGACTGAGGCGGCCCAAGCCGTCAATGTCGCACGAGACGATCACCCGTGCCATCCACCTCGCCAGCGTGGTCGCGCTCGAGGCGCACGACGCGGCGATGAGCCGAGCGTGAACCCGAGCGCAAATCCCGGCCGGACGGTGCTCGCGGCCGGCCTGCGCTGGCACGTCGTCGAGCGAGGCCAGGGGCCCGTCGTGGCCGGGAAGACGCCGAGCGGGACCTGTGCCTGCTCGGGCTGGTCGCGATGGTCGACCCGCCTCGCCCACAGGTCGCCGCCGCAATGGCGCGGGCACACCACGCCGGCATCCGCATCCACGTTGTCACCGGCGACAACGGCGTGACCGCCGCCGCGATCGCACGGCAGGTCGGCATCGGCGGCGACCTGCCGCGCATCGTCACCGGATCCGACCTGGACCAGATGACCGAGCACGACCTGGACGAACTGTTGGCCACCGGGCAGGAGGTGGTGTTCGCGCGCAGTTCCCCGGAGACGAAGCTGCGCATCACCGACGCGCTGCGGGCGCAGGGACAGGTTGTCGCGATGACCGGCGACGGGGTCAACGACGCCCCGGCGTTGCGACGCGCGGACATCGGTATCGCGATGGGACGGTCCGGGACCGACGTGGCCCGTGAGGCATCGACGATGGTGCTTACCGACGACGACTTCGCGACGATCATCGCCGCCGTCGAGGCCGGTCGGCGGGTCTACGACAACATCCGCAAGTTCATCCTCTACATATTCGCCCACGCCGTGCCCGAGGTCGCGCCGTTCCTGATCTTCGCGCTGTCCGGTGGCCTCATTCCGTTGCCGCTGACCGTCCTGCAGATTCTCGCCATCGACCTGGGCACCGACACCCTTCCGGCGCTGGCGCTGAGCCGCGACCGCACTGCCCGGCCGTCAGGTCGGTACCGTCCTGACGCAGATCCTGGTGTCTCTTGCCGATCCGGCGTTCGCCGACCCGACCAAGTTCATCGGTCCGGTCTACTCCCAGGACGATGCCCGACAGTTGGCCGAGCATCACGGCTGGACCGTGTAACCGGACGGACCGTCCTGGCGTCGGGTGGTGCCCTCCCCACGGCCCCAGCGGATCGTGAAACCCGACTGATCCGGCAACTGGTCGACTCCGGGACGATCGTGGTCTGCGCCGGTGGCGGGGGCGTGCCAACCGTGCGCGACGAACGCACCGGGCACCTCCGTGGCGTCGAGGCCGTAGTCGACAAGGACCTGGCCTCCGCGATGCTCGCCGAAGCCCTGGACGCGGACGTCTTGCTGCTCCTGACCGATGTGCCCGCCGTGATGACCGATTTCGGCACACCCGCCCAGAAACCCATCCGCGAGACCACCCCTGCGCAACTACGGGCCCAGCAGTTCCCGGCAGGCTCGATGGGCCCCAAGATTGACGCCGTGTGCCGGTTCGTCGAACTCACCGGTGTCGGCGCATTCCGGGCAGTCGAGACAGTCGTCACCACAGGTCCCGCAGAATTCGCACCGACCTGGGCAGTTGGTGGTCGGGAACAGCACCGACTCCAGTTGGCGGGCGTGCCCGAAGGTGAACTCCCGCAGCAGGGTGCCGACCGTCGAGGGCGCGTACACCCCATCGAACAATGTGGTCATCCCGCCGGAACGCACCACGTCGACATCGTCGATACAGTCCGCGCCCGCGCACATGCCCGCATCACGACCTGGATCGCGGACTTCTACAACACCGCCCGACGGCACAGCGCCAACGATGGAGTGGCCCCGATCCCGTTCGAGCATCAGATGGCAACAGCGCGGGCGGTATAAGCGGCCGTAGATCCTCCGATCGTGATATATGACCGAAATCCCGATGGGCTATGTGGGTGAAGAGAAATCTCTCTACCGTGACTGACGGGAACTCGCGAGTAGGGTAGCGACGTTACCCCGGACCCCGGTGACCTGATGCGCCCTCAAATGGGCGCCCTCTATTTCGCTATACGACGAGAGGTCTGGGCTTTAATGCGACCTACCATCCGAGCTTTAGCCGGAGCCGTCATTCTGGCTTCGAGTGTAACTATTCTCACCCCCATGGCGGCGAACGCCGCCGCGAACAGCCCGCCCCTGGGCACAGCCGCGAACTTCGCCGTTCTCGGTGCTTCCACCGTGACCAACACCGGGCCCAGCGTGGTCACCGGTGACCTGGGTGTCAGCCCCGGCACGGCCGTGGCCGGATTCCCGCCCGGACAGGTTGTGGGCACCGTGCACGCCGGCGATCCCGTGGCCAGCCAGGCGCAGAGTGACATCGGCACCGCGTACGGCATCGCTGCCGGCGAACCGTGCGATCAGAACCTCAGTGGTCAGAATCTGGGGGGACAGACGCTGCCACCCGGTGTCTATTGCTTCAACTCGTCGGCTCAACTCACCGGGACCCTGAAACTCGACGCGCAGGGAAATCCCAACGCTGCCTGGCTGTTCCAGGTCACCAGTTCGCTCACGACGGCGAGCAACGCATCCGTGGTGCTCGTCAACGGCGCGACGCCGTGCAACAACAACAATGTCACCTGGCAGGTCGGCAGCAGCGCGACCATCGGCACCGGCACGGCGTTCGTCGGCAATGTCCTGGCGAACACCTCCGTCACGTTCAATGCCGGCGCCAACAGCACCGGCAGCCTCTACGCGCACACCGGCGCCGTCACGATGGACAGCAACAATGTCAGCACCTGTACCGGTGCCGGCGGCAAGGCGAGCCCCACGATCAGCACAACTCCATCGGGTTCGGTTCCGGCGGGCGGCAGCATCGCCGACTCGGCCAACATCGCCGGTGGGGCATCACCGACCGGCAGCGTGACGTTCACCTTGTTCGCCGCCGGTGACACCACTTGCACCACTCCGATCGCGACCCGCACCAACACCCTGACCGGCAACACCGCGTCCTCCGGCAACATCCCGGTCAGTGCCGCGGGCACCTATTCCTGGGTCGCGACCTACAGCGGCGACGCGACCAACAGTCCGGCCACCTCACGATGTGGCAGCGAGACCGTGCTCGTCACCGCGCAGACCCTCACCGGCCGCGCCTACGGCGTGGCAGCGCAGGCGACTCTGCTCGGACTTCCGCTGCTCACCGTGGCGCCCACACCGGACACCGGTTCCGTCTCGACGGCCGCGTCCACCTCGACGTCGACCCCGTGCGTGGCGACGTTGAGTGGAATGCTCGACGCGCATGCGTTGTGTGCCAACGTCACCACCGTGGCCAATCCGGCCAGCTCGACCGCCGACGCCTCGGTGGCCGACGTGACCGCCACGATCCTCACCGTCCCGACAGTCACGCTGCGCCTCGTCCAGTCGACATCGACGACGACCTGCGCGGGATCGACCGGCGGCACCACGATCGCATTCCTGTCGGTCGGCGGTGTCGTGGTCGTCGGCCAACCAACCCAGATCGCCGCCAACACCAGTGTATCGGTGGGGGTGGTTTCGTTGGTACTCAATGAACAACTCCCGTTGACCGGTACGGACCGCGGACTGACCGTCAACGCGGTGCACGTCCGGGTCAGTACGCTCGGTCTGGCCACCGTGAACCTCGTGGTGGCCTCATCACAGAGCGATATCGGCAACTGTCCATAGCCGAAACACCGCCCACGCGGTCCGCAATGGACCGTGTGGGCGGGTGGCGTCCGCTGACCACAACTGCACGCGCTCTTGGCGACGGTCTCCAAGAGCGCGGACACCGAGCCCGAGTCGACACCCTGACCGACACCGCCATCACCACACTCATCCGAGCCTGGTTGTGCGGGCAGCCTGCCACGTCGTCGGCGAACTCCGCATCGTCCAAGCAGTTGGCAACGCTCAAGAACAACGGGCACGTCGAGCAGCGGCGGACGTACCTTGGTCGGGTGCCCAACCACGGTGCGAGCCTCTACGAGGGACGACGTCGATTCCTCGGACACGTCGAGGCGTTGCGGACGATCGTCGAACGAACCCCGCGCCCGCAGCCCGACCAGCCCCGCCTGGCCATCGCCGCACCCACCCGGCGAACCGACCAGTGTGGGGGTCAGGTTCGAACCCCTCAGCTACACCCCCATCAAGGCCCATTGAATTACCCTATTTGCGCACTTCGGTGGGCTTTGTGATGTCGAGTCATGATCGCGTCCGCCATCCATTGTGGATGGACGTTCTGCCGCACCAAATGTTCTGGAGAACGGGCACCCGGGCTGCGCCACCGATCGGGTGATCCGGACATCGACCTTTGCGCCTGTCCTTGGTCGAAAATGCTGCCACTGACTGTGATCTGGGATTTTAGGCGGCGGGGTGGTACTCGTTGAGCAGTCCTCCGAGGCGCCGCCTGCGGTTGATCCTGTCCGGCTTGGTGGGTATTGAGATTACCTGCTGACCCGATTATCGACCAGCAGGCATTACCGGGCGCTCCGGCCGGACGGGTGCGGGCCTACACGAATGGCTGCGACTTTGATGCGCTGCTGGCGGTGTTCGGTCGGCCGGTCAAGAGGGCCGGTCGATGAGTGGCGCGGTTGTTGTCCGGGGTGTGCCGAACCAGCCGGAGAGTGCTTCTCGCAGCGCGCCCGCGGCAGCGTCGGCGGGTTCGCCGACGGTCGCGGCCCAGGCTATGTGGGCGTCCGGGCGGATCAGGAGGGCGTCGGGTGAGATCGGGCGCGAAGGCGCCGGTCAGGGCGTGGCAGTGGGTATTGGACGTGGGGTAGCGGATGTCGGTTCCGGCGATCATTGCCCCCAAGCGGCGCAAGGGTTGCTCGTCGGCGAGCAGTTCGGAGAAGAGTTTCCGGAGCGCTTCGGCGGCCGGGTCGTCTCCGCGCCGCAGTGCCACCTGAGCCTGAGTCTGCAGCATCGCACGCTCGCCTGCGAGGTGGCGTTCGTGGTGATAGGTGTCGAGCAGGCCGGTCGGTGCCCAACCGTGGATGTCCGCGGCGAGCTTCCAGGCGAGGTTGACCGCGTCAAGCATGCCGGTGTTGATGCCGATGCCGGTGGCGGGAAACTGGTGAGCGGCGTCACCGGCCAGCAGGATGCGGCGCCGCGCCAACCCGGGCCGAGCGTTGAAAGTTGCAGCGTCGTTCTCGCCGCCGTCGAGCTGAGCACACAACCGGCGGCGGATCTCCGACGTGACCCGGCCGGCCGGGGTCCGATGCCGGAATCCTGCCGCGAACAGGCCCGTGGCCGGGTGTAATTCGCCTGGTGAGCGCCGGGGAATACGGAATCGATTCGAAATCATCGACGACGGTTCGAAGCGATCATTGAGCCCGCTGATCGCATGCGGTCAAGTGTGATGGGCCGTGCTGCGCGTCCACTACGCATGACACGTCGTTGACCTGCCGTTGGGTCGGTCGTAGCATCCCGTCTGCCCAAAATGCGAATCGATTCGACAGCAGGACACCGCTTCGTGCCGCACCACAATGCCGTGGCGCCGAACCGCAGGAGGAGTCGATGAGGACGAGAACCAGGTGGAGCCGCCTGGCCATGGCGACCGGAACGGTTCTGGCGATGTCGATCCCGTTGCTGACGGCCACATCGGGCCACGCGGCAGGGAACGAGTCGCTGAGCGTCAACCTGGCGTCGACGCGAGGGGCGGCGACGGCGGTGGGCGAGGGGTTCCTGTACGGCGTCAGCCAGGACGGCACCCAGCCGGCGACCGGGTTCCTCGAACCGTTGGGTATCACCGCGTTCCGCGGCGGTGGCCACGTCTCCCGAGGCTGGATCGGGGACGGATACCAGTTCGGCTCCGGCACACAGACGGACGTCAACACGGTGATCGCGCAGGCGAAGCGCCTGACCCAGGGCGCCAACCACGCGCAGTACCAGGTGATCGTCAGCGATCTGTACGGCGCGGACGGCGGCCAGCCGTCCAACACGATGTATCCGTGCGACAACGGCAACTGCTCGAACTGGGTCAGCTTCGTCGACTCCACGGTCGGCGCGCTGCAGGCATCGGGTCTCAAGTTCGCCTACGACATCTGGAACGAGCCGGATATCTCCGCGTTCTGGACGCGGGGAGTGGCCAGCGCGCAGTACTTCCAGATGTGGGACACCGCGTTCCGGGAGATCCGGCGGATCGCTCCGGGCACGGTGATCGTAGGACCGTCCGCGGCGTTCACACCGGATCAGAACTCGACCGAGTGGAACGCGTTCCTGTCGCACACCAAGGCAGCCGGGACACTGCCGGACGAGATCACCAACCACGACGAGGGTGACGGCGACGACCCCGTCGGAGTCAGCCAGTCCATCGACACCTTCCTGACCAACAACGGCATCGCGCGAATCCCGTTGTCCGCGAACGAGTTCCAGCCCCAGGACCGGCAGACCGCCGGCGTGACCGCGTGGTACCTGGCCCGCTTCGCACAGTCCAACTACACCAACGCGATGCGCGGCAACTGGAACTGCTGCCTGAGCCCGAACCTGACCGGCATCCTGACCCAGAGCGGGGGCAGTTGGCAGCCGACCGGCAGTTGGTGGGCGTTCCGCACCTACGCGGACATGACCGGCACGCTGGTCAACACCTCCGGGCAGGTCGGATCCACCGCGATCTCCGCGTCCGAGGACAGCACGGCCAAGCGGGCCGTCGCCGTCATCGGTGACGGGAACGGATTCACCGGCACCGCGTCGGTCACCTTCAGCGGGCTGTCGTCGACCCCATGGCTGAGCAACAACGGCAACGTGAACGTCGTCGTCGACCGGATTCCGGACCAAGCTCCGCTGAGCGCCCCACAGGTGGTGCTCAACCAGAGCATGAGCACCGCCGGCGGCTCGATCACGATCCCGGTCACCTTCCAGGCGTCGCACGACGCGTTCGCGGTCTACCTGACACCGGGCCAGTCCAGCGGTGGTGGCTTCCCGAGCGGGAATCACCAGTTGGTGGTGGCGAACGACAGTCTGTGTCTGGATGTGTCGGGTAACACGGGCAATGCTGGTGCGGCGGTTGACCAGTGGACGTGTAACGGACAGTCGAACCAGCAGTTCCAGTTCGTGGCTGTATCGAACGGCTTCGGTGAGTTGCGGGCGTTGAACTCGGGTCAGGATGTCATGGTGTCGGGTGGTTCGACGGCGCAGGGTGTCGCGGACGTGGTGCAGGAGCCGGTGAGTGGTTCTTCGGCCGGTTTGTGGTTGCCGCAGCAGCAGTCGGACGGTTCGTGGGAGTTCAAGAATCAGAACAGTGGTCTGTGTCTGGATGTTCTCGGTGCCGGCGGCAACACCGGCCAGCAGTTGGATCAGTGGTCGTGCAAGAACGGGCCGGGTAACAACCAGGACTTCATCACCCGCTGACGGAGGTCTTCATGTCCCTGTTATCGTCCGGCCGGCGGCGCGTGCGGCTGATCGCCGCGTCACTGGTGGCGGCAGCAACCGTCCTGTCCGGACTCACCGCGACCACCGCCGCCGCGGCGACAACCGCACCCTGTGACATCTACGCCGCGGGCGGCACGCCGTGTGCTGCCGCGCACAGCACGACCCGGGCGCTGTTCGCCTCCTACAACGGGCCGTTGTACCAGATCCAGCGCGCCTCCGACCACGCCACCCAGGACATCGGCCTGCTCGCGGCGGGCGGGATCGCCAACGCCGCGGCGCAGAACTCCTTCTGCGCCGGTACGTCGTGCGTCATCACCAAGATCTATGACCAGACCGCCAACCACAACGACCTGCCGATCGCCCCGGGCGGCTTCTGGAAAGGCCCGGGCCCCAACGGCTCGGACGTCGGCGCGGACGCGATGGCGCTGCCGATCACCGTCGCCGGTCACCAGGCCTACGGCGTCCACGTCACCCAGGGCGTCGGCTACCGCACCGACGCGGCGCGCGGGGTGGCCACCGGCGCCCAGGGCGAGGGCATCTACATGGTCACGTCGTCCAACGTCGTGGACGGGCAGTGCTGTTACGACTACGGCAGTGGAGAGACGAACAACACCGACGACGGCAACGCCACGATGAACGCCATCGAGTGGGGCACCGCCTGCTGGTTCGGGAACTGTGTCGGCAGCGGTCCGTGGGTCGAGGCGGACCTGGAGAACGGGATGTACCACACCAACACCGGGTCGAACAAGGACCCGAACAACGCCGGTGTGCACTTCCCCTTCGTGTCCGCGTGGGAGAAGAACAACGGCACCACCAACTTCACCCTGAAGTACGGCAACGCGAACAGCGGCGGGCTGACCACACCGTTCAGCGGCGCGCTCCCGAACGGCTATTCGCCGATGCGGCTGCAGAACTCGATCCTGCTGGGCACCGGTGGGGACAACAGCAACGGCGGCGTCGGCGAGTTCTTCGAAGGTGCCGTGATCATGGGCTACCCGAGCGACGCCACCGAGAACGCCGTGCAGGCCAACCTCACCGCCGCCGGTTACGCCACCGGTGGCAGCACCGGTAACGGTGCGCCACTGCACGCGGTCGGCGCCGGCAAGTGTCTGGATGTGCCGAACTCGTCGACCACGCCGGGTACGCAGTTGCAGATCTGGGATTGCAGTGGCAATGCCAACCAGGCTTTCACACATACGTCGTCGAATCAGTTGACGGTGTTCGGTGGTGGTAGCCAGTTGTGTCTGGACGCGAATGGTCAGGGCACGACCGCCGGCACGAAGGTGATCACCTGGACCTGTAACGGTCAGGCCAACCAGCAGTGGAACGTGAACTCCAACGGCACCGTCACGAGCGCGCAGTCGGGCTTGTGTGTCGACGTGAGTGGTGCGTCCACCGCGAACGGCGCGCTGGTCCAACTGTGGACCTGCAACGGCCAGTCCAACCAGCAGTGGCACCTCGGATAACGCCGCACGCCGCCTGTCCGGGGCGACGCGACCGCACCAGCCGCCGCCCCGGGCACCGTACCGAAGACCAACCGGAACCGGCAATGTCGCCGGGGGAGAGGACAGCGCCATGCCAACATGGGGTCTTCGAGCGACGACCCGGCCGCGGCGGACGGCCAGGATGCTGGTTGCCGCGGCCGTCGGACTCACGACCGCCCTGGCTGCCGCGACACCCGCCGCGGCGGCCACGGTGACCTTCACGCCCGGGGCGGCATGGACCGACCAGAACGGCAACCCGTTGCAGATGCACGGGCTCGGCATCATGAAGGACGGCAGCACCTGGTACGCGTTCGGGGAGGACAAGACCGGCGAGTCGTCGGGCAACACGTCCTTTCAGGACATTCCCTGCTACACATCGACCGACCTGCGCTCCTGGACCCGTCAGGGCGTCGCGTTGGCGCGCCAGAGCAGCGGCGATCTCGGGCCCAACCGCATCGTCGAGCGCCCGAAGGTCATCCACAACGCGACCACCGGCATGTACGTCATGTATCTGCACGTCGACAACCCGAGCTACACCGACCGCCGGGTCGGGGTCGCCGTGAGCGGCACACCGTGCGGCCCGTACACCTACCGTGGCGGCTTCACGCCGTTGGGACACCAGAGTCGTGACATCGGGCTGTTCCAGGACACCGACGGGTCGGCGTACCTGATGAGTGAGGACCCGGCCAGCGGCCTGCGGATCGATCGCCTGTCCGCGGACTACCTGTCGGTGAGCAGCGCCGTCGCGGTGTTCCCGGACCTGGAGGCGCCCGCCGTCGTCAGGACCGGCGGCAGGTACTACCTGCTCGCCTCGCACCTGACCGGCTGGGCCACCAACGACAACGTGTACGCCAGCGCGACCTCGCTCGCCGGCCCCTGGACCGCGTTCAGTGACCTGGCACCGGCCGGCACGAACACCTACAACAGCCAGACCGCCAACATCGTCCCGGTAACGGGATCGTCGGGCACGACGTTCATCTACGCCGGTGACCGCTGGACCACCGCCAACCTCGGTACGTCACCGCTGATCTGGCTGCCGATGACCATCTCGGGCACCACCGTCACGGTCGGCTGGTTCAACTCCTGGTCCCTGGACGAGACGGCCGGCACCTGGACCGCGAACAGCTCGGCGCCCGCCGACGGCAGCACACACATCCTGACCAACGCCAACAGTTCCCTCGTCATGGACGTCAACGCAGCGTCCACCGCCAGCGGCGGCAAGGTCATCCAGTGGACCGCCCACAACGGCACGAACCAGCGGTGGACGGTGCACAGGGTCGCCGGCAACACCTTCGACCTGGTGAACGTCAACAGTGGACTCTGTCTGGAAGCGCCGAACCAGTCCACCACCGAAGGCGTCCAACTCGACCAGGCGACCTGCGACAACGCGACCGGCCAGCAGTGGGTCGTCGACGCCACCGGCGGCTACGCGTCGTCCAACGACACGAGCTTCACCCTGGTCAACCTGGGCAGCGGCCTGCTCGGCGAGGTGTCCGGCAACTCCACCGCCGCCGGCGCCGAGGTCGACCAGTGGACCGGCAACGGCGGCGCGAACCAGACCTGGAACTTCTCCTGACCCAGCTCGCTTTCGAGAGGCGACCCGTCATGTCCCCGTCCGCATCGTCCCCGTTCTCGATCAGTCGTCGTCAGCTACTCACGACGGCCGGCGCCGCGACAGCAGTCGGGCTGTTGCGCTTCGCCCCCGCCGACGCGACCGTCGGCCCGGGCAGCTACACGGCGACCTGGCCGTCGGTCGACCAGCATCCGCCGGCGCCGGAGTGGTTCCAGGACGCCAAGTTCGGCATCTACTTCCACTGGGGAGTGTTCAGCGTCCCCGCGTTCGGCAACGAGTGGTACCCGCGCAACATGTGGATCAGCGGCTCGGCCGAGAACCAGCACCACATCGCGACATACGGCGACCCGTCGGTGTGGCCGTACCACAACTTCATCAACGGGGCCACCGACAAGGCCGGCCGGTTCACGCAGTTCGCACCGAAACTGACCTCGGCGGGCGGCAACTTCGACCCCACGGCGTGGGCCCGGCTGTTCGCGGCGGCGGGCGCGAAGTTCGCCGGCCCGGTCGCCGAGCACCACGACGGCTTCTCGATGTGGAACAGCACCGCGAACGAATGGAACTCGGTCGCCAAGGGACCACGGCTCGATCTGGTGAACCTGCACGCACAGGCCATCCGCGCGCAGGGCCTCAAGTTCATGGTGTCCCTGCACCACGCCTACCACTTCAACGGCTACTACGACCACGTGCCACCGCAGTCCAGCCCCACCCTCCAGAAACTGTACGGTCAGCTCGGCACCGCCGCCGAGAACCAGCTCTGGTTCGCCAAGCTCAAGGAGGTCGTGGACGGTTACCAGCCGGACCTCATCTGGCAGGACTTCGACCTGAGCCTGGTCGAAGAGTCCCAGCGGCTGGCCTTCCTCGCGTACTACTACAACCAGGCGGTCGCGCTGGACAAGGACGTGGTGGCCACCTACAAGGACGGGTTCGACAGCCTGGGCGAGGTCTTCGACTTCGAGCGCGGCGGCCCCGGCGCCATCCTCACCCCCTACTGGCTGACCGACGACAGCGTCTCGCCGTCCACCTGGGGCTTCATCAGCAACATCGGCTACTTCTCCACCCAGGCGCTGCTGCACTCGATGATCGACCGGATCAGCAAGGGCGGCAACATGCTGCTCAACATCGCGCCGATGTCCGACGGCACCATCCCGTCCGCACAACAGTCGATCCTGCAGGGCATCGGCGACTACCTCGGTCGGTTCGGCGAGTCCTTCTACGCCACCCGCGCCTGGACCGTCAACGGTGAGGGCCCGACCCACATGGGCGGCGGCACGTTCACCGGTGACCAGCCGGGAACACCGCAGGACATCCGGTTCACCCGCAGCAAGGACAACACGGTGCTCTACGCCACCGCGCTGGGCTGGCAGGGCGGCACGACGACCATCACCACGCTCAACTCCAACCAGATCAACCTGGGCAACCTGGCGTCGGTCCAACTGCTGAACAACGCCGCCGGCGCCTACCTCAACCTGCCCAACCGCAACCAGGACGGCGGCGGCCTGCACATCACCATGCCTTCGGCCAACCCGCCGTTCAGCGCCCTGGCGTATGTCGTCAAGCTGACCTTCTCCGGCCAGATCCCCACCCTCGGCGCGGCCCCGCTCCCGACCGGCTGGGCGAAGATCACAAACGTCACCAGCGGGCTGGCCCTGGACGGCGGCGGGAGCGTGGCGTCCGGTTCCAACCTCAAGCAGTGGACCTACGACGGCAGCACCAACCTCCAGTGGCAACTGGTCAACCTCGGCACCGGGTTCTACCGGATCGTCAACAACACCAACGGCATGGTCGCCGACAGCTGGGGCAACACGGCCAACGGCGCGCCCGCCCGAGAGGCGCAGTGGAACGGCGGCAACAACCAGCAGTGGAGCCTGAACAGCCTCGGCAACGGCCGCTACCAGATCATCAACCGAGGCACCGGCACCGCCCTGGACGGCGCGGGCAGCACCACGGTCGGCTCGACGACGGTCCTGTGGGCACCGAACAGCAGCACCAACGACGAATGGACCATCACCGGCGTCTGACCTGCGCCAGGAAACCCCTTCGAAGAAGGCAGACAATGACGTCCTTTCCGCATTCGCTCCGATGCCGACCATCCCGAGCGACCGCGTCGGTGGCCCTGGGCCTGGCCCTCGTCGCGGCCGTCACCGCACCGGCGACCGCCGCCGACGCGGCGACCATGACCACCCTGTTCGTCTCTCCGACCGGGAGTGGTGTCGCCTGTACCTCCGCCGCGCCGTGTTCCCTGGCCCAGGCCAAATCGTCGGTCGAGGCGATCGACTCGAACATGAGCGGCGACATCGTCGTCGCGTTGGCCGGCGGCACGTACCGGCTGTCCGCACCGCTCACTCTTGGCACCGCCGATTCCGGTACCAACGGCCACACCGTGAGCTGGCAGGCGCAGGCCGGACAGAACCCGGTCCTGTCCGGCGGGCAGCAGGTCACCGGTTGGACGTTGCGCGACGCGTCCACGAACGTCTTCGCCGCACCGGTACCGACCGGCGTCGACTCCCGACAGCTCTACATCGACGGCGCGCTGGCGCCACGCGCCGCCATGGCCATCAACCGCAGCGACGTGGCGGTCACGGCCACCGGGCTGACCATCCAGAACTCCGCGTTGAACTTCCTGGCCTCGCTGCCGGAACAGAACCGGATCGAGGTGGAGAGCCAGGACTCGTTCACCGACCGCTACTCACCGGTGCAGAGCATCAGTGGCACCACGATCACCATGCAGGAACCGGCCTGGGACAACAACAACTGGGGCTACGACGACCTCGCGCACCCGTTCGCCGGCGGCAGCCTCCTCCTGGAGAACTCCCTGTCGTTCCTCCAGACCGGCCAGTGGTACCTGGACCCGGCGGCCGGGCAGGTCGACTTCAAGGCGCCGGCCGGCTGGAACCCGGCCGCCCACGACGTCGAGCTGCCCCGGCTGACGTCCCTGCTGCGGATCTCCGGCAGCTACAGCAACCCGGTCCACAACGTCACCTTCCAGGGCATCGCCTTCGAGCACACCACGTGGCTCGGCCCGAGCACCTCGGTGGGTTACGCCGACGAGCAGAACGGCACCTTCCTGCCGACCGCGTTCAGCCAGCCCTCGAACTTCCTGACCTCCTGCCAGAGCGGCTGCCAACAGTTCGAGGCCACCCGCAACAGCTGGAACCAGGAGCCCGCCGCGGTGCAGGTGTCGGCCGCCAGCACCATCACCTTCACCGGTGACACCTTTTCCCATCTCGGCCAGGTCGGCCTCGGTATCGGCAACGACAACGACGCCACGTTCTCCGGTACCGGCCTGGGGGCGGCCGACGTCACCGTGCTACGGAACACGTTCACCGACGACTCCGGTGCCGGCGTCGTGGTCGGCGGGGTGCAGCCCAACGCGCACCACCCGTCCAACCCCGCCATGACCGACCACGACATCACCATCCAGGACAACCTGGTCACCGGCGTCGCCGAGGACTACAAGGACATGTCCGGGATCCTGTCCACGTACGTCACCCACGCCGTGATCGTGCACAACGAGGTGTCCAATCTGGCCTATGACGGCATCGACGTCGGCTGGGGCTGGGGCATCAACGACGCCGGCGGCAGCCAGGACTACGTCAACCGTGGCACGTACGACTTCCAGCAGATCTACACCACGCCGACCACCCTGAAGAACACGGTGGTCAGTGGAAACCTGGTGCACGGCACCAAGAAGGTGTTCCACGACGGTGGCAGCATCTACAACCTGTCCGACAATCCCGGCACCACGATCGACCACAACTACGTCTTCGACAACCACAACACCGTCGGCCTGTATCTGGACGAGGGCTCACGGTCGCTGTCGTTGACCGACAACGTCATCCAGGACACCGGTGTGTGGGCGTTCACCAATGCCAACTCGACGAACAACACCGACGACAGCACCTTCGCCAACAATTGGTTCAACACCGGAGCGACCCAGGTGGCGACCGGACCACCGCACAACAACGTCCTGAGCAACAACGTCCAGGTCAGCGGCACGAACTGGCCATCCGGCGCCCAGCAGGTCATCGCCGCGGCCGGCATCGAACCCGGCGCCGGCGGCGGCGGTTACCCGAGCGGGTTCCACCAGTTGGTGGTGGCCACCGACAGCCTGTGCCTGGACGTGTTCGGCGACACGAGCGGCGCCGGTGCCGCGATCGACCAGTGGACCTGCAACACCCAGGCGAACCAGCAGTTCCAGTTCGTGCCCGTGTCGGGCGGGTTCGGTCAGTTGCAGGCAAGCAACTCCGGTCAGGACGTCGTGGTGTCGGGCAATTCCACCACGGCTGGTGTGGCGGACATCGTGCAGCAGCCGGTGAGTGCGTCGCCGGGTGCTCTGTGGTCGCCGCAACAGCAGTCGGACGGCTCGTGGGAGTTCAAGAACCAGAACAGCGGGCTGTGCCTGGACGTTCTCGGTGCCGGCGGCAACGCCGGCCAGCAACTCGACCAGTGGTCGTGCAAGGACGGCCCCGGCACCAACCAGGACTTCTTCACCCGCTGACCTATCGACCAACGGAGGTCGTAGATGACCGAGAAACGAATGCGCGTCGCCGGTGTCGTCATCGCGCTGGCGGCGACCGTGGCCACGTCGTTCATCGCCACAGTCCTACCCGCGCACGCGGCGACGACAACCCTGCGGGCGGCGGCCGAGGCCAAGGGACGGTACATCGGCACCGAGCTGACGGGGGGTGACCTGAACGCCGGTGGTGAGACCGCCATCGCGGGGACGCAGTTCGACATGGTTACCCCCGGCAACGAGATGAAGTGGGACACCACGGAACCGTCGAACGGATCCTTCAACTTCGGGCCGGGCGACCAGATCGTGTCCTTCGCCCAGGCGCACGGCATGCGGGTGCGCGGCCACAACCTGGTCTGGCACTCCCAACTGCCGTCCTGGGTGAGCAGCCTGCCGGCCAACCAGGTGCAGGGCGCGATGGAAACCCACATCACCACGGAAGCCACGCACTACAAAGGCAAGATCTTCGCGTGGGACGTGGTGAACGAGCCGTTCAACGAGGACGGCACGTTGCGGCAGGACGCGTTCACCAACGCGATGGGCTCGGGTTACATCGCCGACGCGCTGCGCACCGCGCACGCCGCAGACCCGAACGCCAAGCTGTACCTGAACGACTTCAACATCGAGGGCGAGAACGCCAAGAGCAACGCGATGTTCTCGCTGGCCCAGCAGTTGCTGTCGCAGGGCGTGCCACTGGGCGGCATCGGCCTGGAAAGCCACTTCATCCTCGGCCAGGTGCCCTCGAACCTGCAGGCCAACATGCAGCGCTTCGCCAACCTCGGCCTGGACGTCGCGGTCACCGAACTCGACGACCGCATCCAACTGCCGGCCAGCAGTGCCAACCTGCAACAGCAGGCCGGCGACTTCGGCCGGGTCGTCTCGGCGTGCCTGGCGGTCAGCCGTTGTGTCGGTGTCTCGCAGTGGGGCGTGGACGACGCCCACTCCTGGATTCCCGGCGCCTTCCCGGGTTTCGGCGCGGCGACCATGTACGACAACAACGACCAGCCCAAGCCCGCCTTCAACGCGGTCGCCACCGCGCTGGGCGGCTCGACCAGCAGCGGGGGTGGCGGCGCGGTACATGCCGTGGGCGCCGGCAAATGCCTGGACGTGCCGAACTCGTCGACCACGCCGGGTACGCAGTTGCAGATCTGGGATTGCAGTGGCAATGCCAACCAGGCTTTCACGCACACGTCGTCGAATCAGTTGACGGTGTTCGGTGGTGGTAGCCAGTTGTGCCTGGACGCGAATGGTCAGGGCACGACCGCCGGCACGAAGGTGGTCACCTGGACCTGCAACGGTCAGGCCAACCAGCAGTGGAACGTGAACTCCAACGGCTCGATCACCGGGGTGCAGTCCGGTCTGTGTCTGGACGTGAGTGGCGCGTCCACCGCGAACGGTGCGTTGGTCCAGTTGTGGACCTGCAGCGGCCAATCCAACCAGCAGTGGAGTCTTGGATAGCGATCGTCATCGTGTCCGTGGCCGGCACCGGCGGCCGGCCACGGATCCGTCCTTTCGCAGGAAGGACGTTCGACGGCCTCGGTCTGGACGCGGTCGGCGCCGGGACCGCGAACGGGACGCAGATCGAGCTGTGGTCCCGCGACGGCGGCAGCAACCAACAGTGGATCCGAAGCTGACTCAGGAAAGGAAGGCTCACCATGGCCATTCGGTCACGGTTACGACAAGCCAGACATGCGGTGGTGCTGTGGAGCGCGGCGGTGCTGGTCGCCGGCGTCGCCGTGATCACCGGCGGTGTATCCCCGGCGGCCGCGGCGACGACCGGGCCGTGCGACATCTACGCGTCGAACGGCACGGCATGCGTCGCGGCCCACAGCACGACGCGCGCCCTGTTCGGCGCCTACAGCGGGCGGCTGTACCAGGTCCGGCGCTCCTCGGACGGGGCGACCACCGACATCGGAACCCTGAGTGCGGGTGGCTTCGCCAACTCCGCGGCGCAGGATTCGTTCTGCGCGAACACCTCCTGTGTGATCACGATCATTTACGACCAGACCGGACGTGGCAACAACCTCACGCAGGCCCCGGCGGGTGGAGCGGCGGGTGGCCCGGACAATCTCGCCGACGCGAAGGCGCTGCCGGTCATGGCCGGTGGGCACAAGGTGTACGGGGTGTTCGTCGCGCCGGGTACCGGGTATCGCAATGACGCCACGAACGGGATCGCGACCGGCAGCCAGGCGCAGGGCGAGTACATGGTGGCCGCCGGCGGGCATGTGAACAGTGGTTGCTGCTTCGACTACGGCAACGCCGAGAGCAACGCCCGCGACAACGGCAACGGTCACATGGGTGCGGTGTACTTCGGCAAGCTGTGCTGGTTCGGGTTCGTCGTGCCCGGCCAGTGCGTCGGTTCCGGGCCGTGGGTGATGGCGGACCTGGAGAACGGCCTGTTCGCCGGCGCGAACGGCACCAACACGAACAACACCGGCCGCAGCAGCACGTTCGTGACCGGCATGGTCAAGATGAACTCGACGACCTACGCGATCAAGGACGCCGACGCGAACTCCGGCGGTCTGAAGACCGACTACAACGGCCCGCTGCCCACGACCAGCGGCTACACGCCGCTGCACCTGGAAGGCGGCATCATCCTGGGCATCGGTGGTGACAACAGCAAGGGCTCGGCCGGGTCGTTCTTCGAGGGCGTGATGACCTCCGGCATGCCCAGCGACGCGGCCGAGAACGCCGTCCAGGCCAACATCACGTCCGTCGGCTACGGGATGACAGCCGTCACCGGCGTGACCGGGCCGATCGTGGCCGGCGACAACGGTTCGGTGTGCGTGGACAACAACAACGCCGCGGCCACGCCGGGCAACAAGGTCCAGATGTTCACGTGCGACGGCTTCGCCGCGGCGCAGAGCTGGACGGTCGCCAGCGATGGCACGGTGCAGATCGACGGTGGGTGCCTGGACATCACCGGTGGCAACTCGGCCAACGGCACGCTCGTCGAGTGGTGGACGTGCAACGGCGGGTCGAACCAGCAGTGGCAGGCGACGAACGGGCAACTGGTCAACCCCGCGAGCGGCAAGTGCCTGGACGACCCGAACAGCAACACCGCCAACGGAACCCAACTTGTGCTGTGGACCTGCAACGGCGGCAGCAACCAGCAGTGGCACCTGCCGTAGTCGGCACATCCCTCGGGTGGGACCGCCCCGTGGCCCCACCCGAGCCGGCTACCATCCGAAGGAGAAGCGATGTGCTGATTACTGGTCCTGCCCCTTGACGGCCTTGCTGGTGTGCGCCACCGCTGAGCACGACCCCCGACCCAGCGCGTCCGAACCAAACGGCTGTTCGACCCGCTGTGGGACACGAACGACCCGGCCGCGGGCGCGTGGTTCGGGCCGCGGGCGCGTGGTTCGGTCAGCGGGCCCTGCAACTCGCCCCAGGACGCCATGCCGTCACTGCGCTGACCGCATGGCAAGCATCGAGCACCAGAAAGGAAAAATCCGTGCGAGCAAACAACACACGCCCACACCGGCGGATCTGGGCGGCGATCGCGGCGGTGGCGATAGGCGGCGCGCTGGCGTCTGCGCCCATGGCGCACGCGGCCACCACCATCTGTAGCCAGTTCGGCGAAGCACACGTCGACGGCGGCCTCTACGTAGTGAACAACAACGAATGGAATGACAGCATCACGCAGTGTGTCAGTGTCGGCAACGACGGCTTCTCGGTCACCACGGGCAACCACAACAAGCCCACCAACGGGGCGCCGTCCGGATATCCGTCGATCTACGCCGGCTGCCACTACGGCAACTGTAGTTCCAACAGTGGCCTACCGCTGCGGGTGAGTTCCTTCGGCAACACGCGGTCCTCCGTCAACTTCACCACGGCCGCCGGCCAGTGGGACGCGGCCTACGACATCTGGTTCGACACGCAGCCGAACCCGAGCGGGCAGAACGACGGCGAAGAGCTGATGATCTGGGCCAACCACGCCGGCGCGCCGCAGCCGGCCGGCCGACAGGTCGGCACCGTGAACATCGAGGGCGCGACATGGGCGGTCTGGGAAGGCCGGGCCACCAACGCCGGCATTGGCTGGAACGTCGTGTCCTACGTTCGCCAGTCGACCACCAACGCGATCTCGGTAACGCTGCGGGACTTCACGAATGACTCGGTGTCCCGTGGCTTCATGTCCACGGCCTGGTTCCTGACCAGCGTCCAGTTCGGTTTCGAGCCATGGCAGGGCGGTCCGGGGCTGGGTGTCAACTCGTTCTCGTTCAACGCGAGCTGACGGGCGGTCGGTCCCGGAAACGGCGCGTCCGGGACCGACCGGTCCGCCGTGCCACACGTCGGCACGAGAAATCCGGAGACCACAACGGAAAGTCGCAGTCGTACGTCGTCGACCCGGTATCAGCTCGACCTTCGTCTTGGATCGAACCGATTCCGGGAACCGATTCGACACTCGATGGTCTAGACAACATGGCTGGAACCGGGCACGACACCGCCTGAGCTGCGGTCCGGTCCACCGGACGACGGGTGCAGGACCATAGGCGGTCCTGTCGAGAGTCGCTGTCCCGGGTGAGCGCTTGGTGCTTCTGAGAGCGGCCGGACGACCATGGTCCGCTCGCCGAGGAGCGTCCGCATCTGCTTGATATGCGGGTGGGTGCGAGAATCCACGTTGTGGAGGCGGAGCTCGTTTCGCGTGCGATGGCCGCGGCGACAGCACTGGCCGGAGAGCTGCATCTGCGGGTCGACGACGCGGTCGTGATTCACAATTCGAACAACCTCGCGCTACGCCTGTTGCCGTGCGGCGTCTTCGCCCGGGTAGCACCGGTGGGGCAGGAGGTAGCCGCGCTTGAGGTCGAGCTCGCTCTGCGGCTGGCCGGAACCGCGAGCCCCGTCGCAGCGCTGGAGCCCCGGGTGGAGCCGCGGGTCTACGAACGCGACGGCTTCGCCGTGACCTTGTGGACGTACTACGAGGTCGTGGCTCCTGACCCGGACTCACCAGGTGCCTACGCAGATGTGCTGCAACGCCTGCACACCGGCATGCGAAGCGTGCAGATCGCAACCCCACACTTCCTGGACCGAGTCGCAGAAGCTGAATGGCTGGTCACGCACCGAGACGCAACCCCCGCGCTCGCGCAGGCCGACCGGCGTCTCCTGCTCAGCACGCTGCAGAGCGCTCGTGAACGGATCGACAGCCGCGGTGCTGCCGAGCAGCTACTGCACGGCGAACCGCATCCTGGCAACCTCCTCAGCACCCGTGACGGCCTGCTGTTCATCGACTTCGAAACGTGCTGCCGTGGGCCCGTCGAGTTCGATGTCGCCCACGTACCGGATGAGGTCAGCGCGCGCTATCCGGACGTCGATCAGGTTCTGCTGGCGGAGTGCCGGCGGCTCGTGCTCGCGATGGTCGCTGCCTGGCGCTGGGACGTCCGTGATGAATTCCCGGATGGGCTGCGGCACGGCCGAGACCTTCTGTCCTTGCTCCGCCAGGGTCCGCCGTGGCCCCCACTCGGTACTCTCGCCGCCGAGTAACGGAACGCACCGACATGCTGCTGATTGTGATCAACAAGCACCACCTCGCGCTTGACCGGCGTCCAGCACTCCGACGAGCGTCAGGCCGGTGACGGGTTGGCGCTGGGCGCATGATTTCGCGATCACGCGTCACGCTGAAGGATCGAGGTGGGCGTCATGGATGACCCGGTCGCGCGGCCGGAACCCGCTCGGGCTGACCCGATCGCGGGCGAACTGGTCACCGAGGTTTTCGATTACGACGGTGGACGGCGGGTCGGGGTATACGTGCCGCCGGATCCGCCCGAGGCGATCGTGTTCGCCGGTGACGGCCAGCTCATCGCGCAGTGGGGCGGGCATCTGGAGGCCGCCGATGTACCGCCCACGATGATCGTCGGCGCGTACCGGACGGGCGAGGCGGATGAGATGGTCGCGCATCCAGGAGTACTCGCCGTCATTCGATCATGACCGGTTCGCCGAACATGAGCGATTCTTCGTCGGGGACGTCCGCCGATGGGTGCGGTCGCGCTTCGGCGTGGCGCTGCCCGCCGACCGCACCGCGGTGTGCGGAGTGTCCGCCAGCGGAGAGTTCTCACTCGCGATGGGGCTTCGTCATCCGGACATCTACGGTGCGGTCTTCGCCGCGTCGCCCGGCGGGGGCTACCGACCACCCGGCGTGCTGTCCGGTCCGCTACCGCGTACCTATCTCGTCGCCGGCACACAGGAGCCGTTCTTCTGGGAGAACGCGAGGCGATGGGCGGACGCATTGCGCGATGCCGGCGCCGACGTCGTACTGACGCAGCGAATCGGCAATCACGGCAGCCCGTTCTGGGCGGCTGAATTTCCGCTGATGGTCACGTGGGCGTTCGGACGCTGAACCGCCGGGGGAGCACCGTGGGCTCCAGCACGGAGATGACCATGGTGTTGGCCACGCCGACGCCGCCGACCAGCAGCGCCACCCCGCCGAGGCCGAGGAAGAGCGCGCTGTACGTGTCCTGCGTCAGGGTCTTCGCCGCCAGCGCGTCCGACGGCCGGACCACGGCGACGCCGCTGGGCGACTGGGGGTTGATGGACGCCGCGAGCACCGACCACTGTCGGATCAGCCGGGGTCGCGCAGCGCGTACCGGACGGCGTCGGCACGGTTGAGAAACCCGGCTTTCGCGAACAGGTTGTTGATGTGCGTCTTCACCGTCGCCTCGGAGATCACCAGCTTGGCCGCGATCTGCGGGTTGCGCAGGCCCTCCCCGATCAGGCCGAGGATCTCGCGTTCCCGTGCGGTGAGGCCGAAATCGTCCTGCGTCCGCCGGGCCGAGCGCGTCGCCAGGGTCAGCAGGCGGCGCTGGACCTCGGGAGCCAGCACCGTCTGGCCCTGCGCCGCGGTGCGCACGGCGTTGAGGATCGTCGCGCGGCCGGCGTCCTTGGTCAGGTAACCGCTGGCGCCGGCCTGTAGCGCGGCCAGGATCGACTCGTCGTCGTCGAACGTGGTGAGCACGAGCACGGCGGTGCGCGACCCCGCCGCGTGGATGCGTTCGGTGGCCTTGACGCCATCGAGCACAGGCATGTTGAGGTCCATCAACACGACGTCCGGCCGGTGTTCCTCGACCGCCAGCACCGCGGCCTCGCCATCGGCCACATCCGCCACCACGCTCACGTCGGCGGCGAGATCGAGCATCACCACGAGCGCCTCCCGTACGGTGGCTTGGTCGTCGGCCACGACGAGGGTGATCACGTCGCCGATCGGGGTGGGGTTCATCGGGGCAACTCCAGTTCCACGGTCCAGCCGTCGCCATCCGGCCCGGCTTTGAGGGTTCCTTCGAGTAGCGCGGCACGTTCACGCATGCCGACGAGCCCCAAACCGGTGCCACCGGCGAGTTCGCCGCGCTCCTCGGCCGCTGGTCCATTGTGGACCGTCAGTCGCAGGCTGTGCTTCCCGCACTCCAGCCGCACGGACACGGCCGCGCCCGGCGCGTACTTCGCCGCGTTCGTCACGGCCTCCTGCGCGGTCCGCAGCACGGCGTGCGCCACGTCCGTGCCGACGTCCCCGACCGAGCCCGAAATCGTCACATCCGCGGTCAGCGCGGACAGGGAATCCGTGAGGGGCAGCGCGCCCTCCCGCAGGGCGTGCACCGCGCGCCGAGTCTCGGCCATGCTGTCGACGGCGAGCGCACGGGCCTTGCGCACGGCTGCGTCCGCCTCTTCGTCGCGGCCGCTCTCCCGCAGCGCCTCGACCATCTCCAGCTGCAACGCGATCCCGGACAGCGAGTGGCTGAGCACGTCATGGATCTCCCGCGCGATGCGGCCGCGCTCGGCCAGCGCGAGCGCCAGGTTCCGACTCCGTTGCGCGACGCCGAGGTACACGGGCAATGCGACGGTCAGCGCGAGCCACCACGGCCACGTAGCGGCGTTCGGGACCAAGGCTCCGGTCACTGAGGTGAGCACGGCGGCGACCACCGCGCCGGTCGCCGCGACCCCGACCGCGATCCTGCGGGACTCCAGCCTGCCGCCCGCCGCGCCCGCCGCGAGGTAGGCGAAGAACGGCCCGCACGTCGTCAGGTCGGTCAGTGGCAGCAGCACCGAGGCCGACAGCATCGCAACCGACAACGCGGTCAGCTGCCACCCGGTGCTGAGCCAACGCAGCGGGAATACCGTCACGGTCGCGGACACGCAGGCCACGACGAACACGGGCAGCGCGATTCCGGGGAACAGCACCGAGGGCCACTGCACGATGGTCCCGCCGATCGCGAACAGCAACAGGAAGGGCCGCACCAACTGATCCCGGAAGGTGTCGGACGGCGTGGTCGAGCTCTTGTCGTCACTGGCGCGCACGGGCCTGAGTCTTCCATTCCCTGCGTTCGTCATCGCCCCACCCGTCGATCGCGTCCTGCCTGAACATCAGGCTCGCGACGAGATCCCCGGCAGCACCGGCATCCGCTTTCCCTGGGCCGGCCCTCCCCACACGCGTCGGGTCAGCACGTATCCGACCGCCGCGAGCACCAGTACGACCTGCGCCGCTTCGCTCATCACTGCCTCCCCGACTCCGTTTCCCGCCGAGACAAAAACTATGAAGAACGCGGCCTCGGGTCGTGGGAGCGCGGGTGGAGCCAACGTGGAGATGTGTCTCCACCCGAGATGGAACCTCGGGCGCACGATCCGGCGCCGCTCGCTCGGTAACTTGTGAACTCCGACCCGGAAGTCCTTTCTGAGCAAGGAGAAAAGCCATGCACCAACCTGCTGAGGCCGCCCCCGAGAGGTCGGCAGCGCGCACCCTGATCGGGACGCTGGCCCTGGACGTGGGGTTGCCGGTGGCCGCCTACTTCGCCGCCGACCTGGCCGGCGCGAGCAGCTACCAGGCACTCCTGATCGGCACCGTCGTCTCCGGCGTACGGGTGCTGTGGGTCGTGGTGCGCCAGCGGCGGATCGAGCCGTTCGCGCTGTTCCTGCTCCTGCTGTTCGGCATGAGCCTCGTGCTGGCGTTCGTCAGCGGCGACGCACGGCTGCTGCTGGCCAAGGACGCCGCGACCTCACTGCTCGCCGGGCTGGTCATGGCTGGTAGCTGCCTGATCCGCAAGCCGTTCGCCTACTACGCGGCGGAGCGGATGGCCCGGTCCTCCGGGCGGATCGAGCAGTTCCGAGCCGCGGCGAACGCGCCCGGCGGGCAAGCGCACTGGCAGCGGGTTTCGCTGGTCTGGGGCACCGGACTGCTGGCGGATTCGCTGGTGCGCATCGCCGGGATCTACCTGCTGCCCGTGAACCTGGCCGCCGACCTCTCGCAGATCCTGATGGTCGCGGTCTACGCCGGGCTCGTGCCATGGACGCTGCTCGCCGTGTCGCGCAGGAAGTCCTCGCCGACGGCGGTGAGGTCGTGAAGGTGCTCATCGACCTCAACCGCTGCCAGAGCTATGGCCAGTGCGTGTTCGCCGCCCCGGACGTCTTCCGGTTCCGCGGTGAGGAGTCACTGGAGTACGACCACATGCCGGACGCGGCGGCCGGACGCCAGGTGCGCCGCGCGGCGCTCGCGTGCCCCGTGGGCGCGATCACCCTCGGGGAGGACCGGTGAACCGGATCGTCGTGGCCGGTGCCTCGCTCGCCGGACTACGAGCGGCGCAAGCGCTGCGGGACAACGGGTTCACCGGGGAACTGGTCATCATCGGTGCCGAACCGCACGAGCCCTACGACCGGCCGCCGCTGTCGAAGGCCGTGCTCACCGGGCGGCTGGGCGCGGACCGCTTGCAGTTGCCGGTCGTCCGGTGCCTGGCCGCCGAGTGGCGGCTCGGCCACCCCGCGACCGGGCTCGACCTGACCACCCGCGAGGTGTGGGCCGGCGATGACCGGATCGGCTTCGACGGCCTGGTCATCGCCACCGGCGCCGAGGCCCGTCCCGGCCCGCCGGACACGCACGTCGTCCGCACTCGAGACGACGCCGACCGTCTGCGCCGGGCACTCGCCGCCGGGCCGAATCGGGTGCTCGTGGTCGGCGCGGGATTCACCGGGTCGGAGGTGGCGTCGAGCTGCGTCGACCTCGGGCTGCCCGTGACCGTCGTGCACCGCGGCGCCACACCGATGGGCAGCGCGCTCGGCGACACCGTCGGCGCGGTCCTCGGGGACCGGCACCGGGCACACGGTGTCGACCTGCGGACTCACATGACCCTGACCGGGCTCCACCGCGGCCGGGCGACGCTCTCCGACGGCACCCGCCTCGACGCCGACGTGGTTGTCGTGGCGACCGGTTCGGTGCCGCACACCACGTGGCTGCTCGGCAGTGGGGTCTCCGCGGGCCCGTCAGGAGTCGACTGCGACGCCGCATGCCGCGTGCTCGACATCGACGGCGACGTCATCCCCGGCGTATACACCGCGGGCGACGTCGCGCGGTGGCGGCACCCGCGGTTCGATGCCCCACCACAACGCTTCGAGCACTGGGGCAATGCGCTCGACCAGGCGGACGTCGCCGCGCACAACCTGTGCGGCGGCCCGCTGCGGGAGACCACCGCACTGCCCGCGTTCTGGTCCGACCAGTTCGGCCTCAACATCAAGGCCATCGGTCTGCCGCACCTCGCCGACGACGTCGTGCTCGCCCAAGGCTCCTTCGAGCGCCGCTCGTTCGTTGCCGTGTACGGCCGCGGTGGGATCACGATCGGCGCCGTGGCGGTCGACTCGCCACGGGTGCTGGACGGCTACGCGGCCATGATCACCGAACGCGCGCCGTTCCCGCCCATTCTCGGTGCCACGGACTCGCCCGACCTCACCACCGTCTCGATAGGACAGTCATGAACCCTTATCCCGCATCGGTTGCCTACGACCACCTGCTCGACCCCATCCACCGCCCCGACCCGTACCCGCTGTTCGCCGAACTGGCGCGCGAACCCGTGCAGCGGATCGACGACCACGTCTGGGTCGTCAGTGGCCACGCCGAGATCAGTCGGCTGCTGCGCGACCCGCGGCTGTCCGTGCAGGAGGCCACGACGTTCGGCCCGGACACGCCGCTTGGCTCGGACGGCAAACCGTTCCGCGGTTCGTTCCTGCTGCAGGACCCGCCGCACCACGACACCCTGCGCGGCCGGACGATGCACCAGTTCGTGCCGCGGATCCTCGGCATGCGGCCGAAGATCGAGGCCATGGTCACCGAACTGGTCGACGGACTCGACGCCGTCGGCGAGCTCGACGTGGTCTCCGCGCTCGCCTACCCGCTCCCGATCGGGGTGATCTGCGAACTGCTGGGGGTGCCGCGGTCGGAGGAGCCGGTGTTCCACGACTTCGCCGCGCGCCTGACCCGCGCACTCGACCCGCAGGAATCGTTCACCGAACAAGAGCTCGCCGAGATCGCGAAGACCCGCGAGGACTGGCGCGCCTACCTCACGCCGATGATCGTGCGGCGCCTCACCGAACCCGGCGACGACCTGGTCTCGGGTCTGCTCACCGACGGCGACCCGGCCGACCGCATGACCATGATCGAACTGGCGACCACCCTCGGCCTGCTGCTCATCGCGGGCCACGAGACCACGGTGAACCTGATCGCCAACGGCACGCTCGCGCTGCTGCGCAACCCGGATGTCCTCGCTCGTCTGCGCGCCGAGCCGGACCTGGCGCCCGCTGTCGTCGAGGAGGTGCTGCGCTACGACCCACCGGTGCAGCTGACCAGCCGCCGCAGCACGGCCGATGTGTGGATCGGCGACACGCAGGTACCCGCGGGCGATCGCGTGCTCCTGCTGCTCGCGGCCGGCAACCGCGATCCGCGCCGGTTCGACGACCCGGACCGGTTCTGGCCGGAGCGCCCGGACAACACGCACCTCGCGTTCGGCGGCGGCGTCCACTACTGCCTGGGCGCCGCGCTTGCCCGCATGGAGGGCCAGGTCGTGCTCACCGCGGTCGCGACGCGCCTGGCGGCACCGCGCCTGGCCGCGGATCCCCCGCCCTATCGGCCGAACACGATCCTGCGCGGCCCGGCGGAGCTGCGCGTGACGCTCGGCTGACGGTTCCACGCCGCGAGCGGCGGACGCTCCACGGGTGCGTCGAGTTCCCGGTACGACCACGACAGCACCACCCGCGGATTGCTGTGCGAATTGTCGCGGCACGTGCGATGTCGTCGACCGGAAACGGTTGCGAGTTTCATCGGTTGGTCTCGGCGGTGATGTGTTCGAACAGTCCCGCGTGGATGCGAGTGCGCACTCCCTCGACCCATGGCTCGTCCAACTCGCCGACGTCGAGGGCGGCCACGTTGTTGAGGAGCATGCCGAAGGCGAGGAACGACTTCACCGTCACCGGATCGAGGCCCGCCGCGTCGGCAACCGTGTGCCACATGTGGGCGACCCGCGACCGCACCAGATCACGGACCTCGCGGTCACCGCAGGCGGCGAAGCCCTGCAACTGCAACAGGAGGGTGGTTCGGTCGGCCAGTGACTCGTGGTACCGCGCCCCCATCGACGCCAGCGCGTCCAGGCCCCGGGCACCCTGGGCGGCCTGCGCCATGCCGTCGCTGAACCGATCGAATGCCGCGCCGACGAGCTCCAGGAACAGCGCCTTCTTGGTCCCGAACATCCGGAACACGTAGGCCTGCGTGATGCCCGCCTCGTGCGCGATCGTCTCGGTCGACGCACCGTGCAGTCCATGATTCGCGAACTCGCCCGCGGCGACCCCCAACACCTGGGATCGCCGTTCCGGTCCGCTCATACGCGCAGCCACGGCAGTCAGGTTATCAGTTACTAACTACTAACTGATAACGTGGTGCGGTGACCGATGACACCTGGGCCGGCCTGGCCGACCGGTTCGCCGACGAGGCGTACGCCACGGTGAAGGGGTACGTGCGTACCTACGTGCTGCACCACCAGTTGCTGGAGCAGTTGCCATCACCACCGGCGACGGTGCTCGACGTCGGCGGCGGTGCGGGTCATCAGTCGTTTCCGTTGGCCCAAGCCGGTTACGACGTGACGTTGCTCGACTCGTCGCCCGCGATGCTGGCCAAGGCAAGGCAGCGCCTCGAACGGCTGCCCGCGCAGGCCCGGGGGAGGGTGACGCTCGTGCGGGCCGACGGCGAGCACGCCGAGGACGCGGTGCACGGCCGACGCTTCGACGCGGTGTTGTGTCACGGCGTGCTCGGGTACCTGGAGCAGCCAGAGGCGTTGGTCGACCAGTTGTGCCGGTGCGCCGCCGCCGGTGGCATCGTCTCGATCATGACGGGCAACGCCAGGACGACGGCGGTGCGGCCGGCACTGGAACGGCGCTGGGACGACGCTCTGGCGGCCTTCGACGTCAGGACCGGGATCGGTGCGCTGGGGGTGTCGGCTCGGGCCGACACGGTGGAGGAAGTCAGCGAACTCATCCGGAGCCGGGGCGTGGAACCACTGCGCTGGTACGGGGTATGGCTGTTCGTCGACTGGCTCGAGTTCAGTGGAGCCGAGTTGGACCCCGGTGACTCGGCGCAGGTGGCGGCGACAGCCGCGGTCGAACTCGAAGCCAGCCGACGAGACCCCTACCGCCAGCTCAGTCGTGTCTTTCATCTCGTGGGACGTAAGGGTTCGAGCGACCGCTAGGGCTTGCGTGGGCCGCCGCGGCGGAGGAGGGCGCACCAGCAGGTCGTCGGGTGGCGCGTGGCCGGTCGCGGGACAGCCGTGCGAGTGGGAGATGCCGGCCCCCGGCTCGGTGCGAGGAAGGATGGTCGGCATGTTCGACGGTTTTACCGAGGAACTGGTCGATGGCAACGGCTCGACCCCTTGCAGCACGGCAACCGCAGGTCGATCGATTGTTTTGTTTGATTCCGATTCGGGGTTCAGGCCATAGTCAGGGTGGCCAGGCGCGTGCGCACGCGCTCGGCGTCGGTGGCCATCCCCAGGCGCTGGTAGATCGTCAGCGCCTCGGACAGAGCGGCGGCGCCGGTCGCGGTCTCGCCCGCGGTCAGGTGGCATTCGCCGAGTCCTTCCAGGGCGAGTGCCTGGCTGTCGGGTTTGTTCAGTTCCCGGTTCATGCGCAGAGCCTGCTCGTAGAGCGCGAGAGCGCGGGGCAGGTCGCCCTGGGCGGCGATGGTGGCCGCATAGTGGTTCAGCGCCCAGGCCTCGTCATGGCGGCTGCCGATCTCCCGGTAGATCGTCAGGGCTCTGGCCTGGGCGTCGGCGGCGCCGACCAGATCCCCACTCAGCCGCCGCACGACCCCGAGGTTGGTCATGGCCTCGGCTTCGCCCTGGCCGTAACCGATGTCCCGGTAGATCTTCAGGGCTTTGGCTGGGCGTCGGCGGCCCCGGCCAGGTCGCCGCTCAGCCGCCGCACGACCCCGAGGTTGGTCAATGCGTAGCCTTCGCCGTGGTGGTGACCGGTCGCGCGGAAGAAGTCCAGGGCGCCGGCCGAAACATCGCCGGCCCCGGCCACATCCCCGATCAGGGCTCGCACCGCCCCAGTTCGGTCAGCGCATCGGCTTCACCGTGGCGGTCGCCGGTGGCGCGGTAGATTTCCAGGGCCTGGGAGAAGGCGTCGTCGGCCCCGGCCAGATCCCCGCTCACCCGCCGCATGATCCCCAGTTCGGCCAGCATGTCGGCGGCACCACGGCGGTCGCCGGTGGCGCGGTAGATCTCCAGGGCCTGCGAGAAGGTGCCGACGGCCCTGCCAAGATCCCCGGCATAACCTCGCGCGCGCCCCAGTTCGGCCAGCGTTCCGGCTTCACCGTGGCGGTCGCCGGTGGCGCGGTAGATCTCCAGGGCCTGGGAGAAGGCGTCGTCGGCCCCGGCCAGATCCCCGACCAGGCGCCGCATGATCCCCAGGTTGGCGAGGGCATCGGCGTGGGCGGTGGGGTGGCCGTGGTGTTCGGCGGTGTCTGCCACGGCCTGGTGCAGGGCCAGGGCGTGGGCGTAGGGGCCGTCGGTGCGCAGGATCTCGGCCAGGCCGGTGGCCAGGGCGAGGGTGTGCTCGTGCAGGTCGTGGTTGTGGGCGTGGGTGAGGGCGTGCTCGAGGTTGTCGCGTTCGGTGCGTAGCCAGGTCCGGGCGGTCTCGGGGTCGGGCAGGGCGGGTGTGTGGGCGGGGGCGGGACCCTCGGATGCGCGTTGCGCGGAGCGGGTGATAGGGATCGAGGCGACCCGGGCGGTGTGGGCGTAGTAGGACAGCAGACGGTCCAGCGCGTTCTCGCGGTCGGCTACGGGGTCGGTGGCTGCCAGGCAGTGGGCATGGGTGCGCATCAGGTCGTGCAGCCGATAGCGGCCCGGGGCGTGGCATTGCAGCAGGTTGTGGTCGACCAAGTCCTCCAACAGTCTGGTGGCCGTGCTCGGGTCGGTGTTCAGCAGGGCCGCGATGGCGTAGGCGTCGGCGTGCGGGCCGGGCACCAGCCCCAGGCGGCGGAACAGCAGTCGATGCTGTGGGTCCAGGCCGGTGTAGGACAGGTTGAACACGGTGGCCAGATCGCGCTCTCCGTCCGACAGCGCCTGGACCCGGCCGTGCTGGTTGCGAAGCAGCCCGGCCAGGTGCCGCAGGCTCCAACTGGGGCGGTGGCGCAGCAGTGCGCCGACGATCCGCAGGGCCAGAGGCAGCCGCCCGCACAGGTCGGTGATCTTGCCGAGCAGTGGTTCGTCGGCCGCGACGCGGTCGGGCCCGATCACGGCACGCAGCAGCGCGACCGCGTCCGGCGCCGGTAGCAGGTCGAGCGAGAGGCTGCGGGCGTCGTCCAGTCCTTTGAGTCTCCTGCGGCTGGTGACCAGGATCAGACAGCCGGGCGTGCCGGGCAGCAGGGGACGCACCTGCGCCTCGTCGAGCGCATTGTCCAACAGGATCAGGGTCCTGGTCCTGGCCAGGCGCTGGCGGTACAGCGCGGCACGCTCTTCGGTGTCCTCGGGAATCCGCTGCGCGGGCACCTCAAGGGCGCGCAACAGCGCTTCCAGCGCCTGTCCCGGCTCACGCGGTGGGTAGCCCTCGGTGTAGCCGTGCAGGTCGAGGAAGAGTTGCCCGCCGGGGAACCGGTCGGACAGCCGGTGTGCGGCGTGCACCGCGAGCGCGGTCTTGCCGATCCCGGCCATTCCGTCGATCGCCGAGATCACCACCGTGCCCCCCGGCCGTCGTGTCGGTCTCGGGTGCCAGTTCGGTCAGTAGCTCCAGTTCGCCGCGCCGGCCGGTGAAGTGCCCGGCAGCCGCGGGCAATTGCCGCGGTGCGGCCAGACGCGTCAGGTGGTCTGGGGGCGCGGTTGGGCCGCGACGGTGTGACCGACATGGGCGGATCGGTCTCGCCGCCGAGGATGCGCTCGTGGAGGCGGCGCAGTTCGGGTCCCGGTTCGATGCCCAGTTCGGCTACCAGCGTTTGCCGCGCACACCGGTACACCTCCAGCGCCTCCGCGCGCTGCCCGACGCGCGCCAGGGCGGTGATCAGCTGGGCGTGGAAACGCTCGCGCAGCGGGTAGCCCGCTGTCAGGTCCCTGAGCTGCTCGAGCACCGGCTCGTGGCGCCCGAGCCGCAACTCCGCTTCGATCCAGTCCTCCAGCACCTGCACCCGCTGCCGTTCGAACCGCGGCGCACACATGTCGCGCAGCAGTTGCGAAGGCACGTCCGACAGTGGCTCGCCCCGCCACAGACTCAGGGCCAGCGCGCCGGAAGCGGATGCCTGCGCATTGTCGGCCGCGCGCAGCGCCGCGCCTGCGTGCCGACAGTGATTCTCGAACGCGAGCATGTCGAGTTCGTCGTCGTTCATCTCGATCGCGTAACCCGGGGCGCGGGTGACGATCCGGTGGGCGACAGTTGGTCCCAGGCAGCGGCGCAGGCGCGCCATGCGGGTGCGAAGCGTCGCGATGCGGCCGGGCGGAGGAGCGCCGTCCCAGACCACCTCGGCCAAGGCGTCAAGGGATACCGGCTGGTTCGCGTGCACGGCCAGCGTGGCCAGCAGGATGCGCTGGCGCGGTCCCGTCACCATGACGCGATGCTCGGCGTCGTCGACGAGCTGCAACGGGCCCAACAACATCAGCCGCATCCGACACTCCCGTGTGACCGGCACTTAAGCGGTCGCATGGTGCGACCGTACTCCGCGGCGCGACTCGTCGGGCGCGGCCGGTGTCATACGGATGTCATGCGGATGCCACAGGTACGGAAGAAGGTGATGGCCGTCCGTTGGCCGCGCGGCGGCCGCTCGTACAGACGGCCGCGTTCCGCACCCGTAGGCGCGGCGACGCGGCAACACGGGAGGATTCATGATGAATCTACGAAAGGCTGTGGTTGTGGCCGCAGCCGCCTTCGCCCTCGGCGCGCTCGCTGCCCCGGCGTCGGCCGCCACGCAGAACGCTGCGGCGGTCGGCCCGCAGACCAGCGCCTCCGGCATGCATGCCACACCCTACGAGGTGACCGCGGCACGGAGCAGCAGCGTGTCGCCGGCTTTCTCGGCGTGTCCAGTCACCGCGTTCGGGTACGACGGCGCGGGGATCTGCGGCACCCAGGGGCTCACTGTCTACGACTCCAACGGCAACCCGGTGGAGGCCTTCGTCATCGGCACAGACTGGGCGATCTGGCACGCATGGCCGGGAAGCAACGGCTGGCACAGCCTGGGTGGAGTCGCGGAGCACTCCACTGCGAACGGGGTCGGGCTGTGGAGCGCCAGCCCGTATGCCATCTGGACCTACGGCACCCACCACATACAGTATTGCGACAACTGGGGGACCCCCAAGTGGGGCGGCTGGCACACCTGTTAGTAGCACCTGCGCTCAACACTCCGACAGCACCATGTCCGGCATGGCGAAGCACCGCGCGGGAGTCCCGCGCGGTGCTTCGCCATGCCGGACACCCCTGGCCGGAAAGTCGGCCACCGGTACGTCTGTGATACCGCACCATCCCTGATGCCCGGCGCGGTGCGGCGCCTCACGTAAGGACCTTCAACGACAAGGGAAGTCGCATGCAGCGACCACGGTCAAGGGCCTGGAGGATCTGGGCCGTCACCGCAACCGCACTGTCCGCGCTCGGGTTCGTCAGCGGGCCTGCCGCCAGTCACGCTCAGGCGCAGTCGGCGCCCCCGGCGACGACGCTGGGGATCTGGACTCAGCGCCGAGGACAACGGCGGCTACTCCACCGATCCCGGGACAGAGCCCGAACGTCGGCAACACCTACCTGTACTGGGGCAACAGCTTCCCCACCTCCTTCGCGAACCAGGCGCAATCCGCCGGCGCGACGCCGTTCGTCGAGATCGAGGCATGGCAGGGAATCACGCAGGGACAGTCGGGTGACTGCAGCTACTCCTCCCAGTTCCCGGCCATGACCACCATCGGCGCGAACGGCTCGGCGATCAGCGACTACCTGCACGCGTTCGGCTCGGCGATCGCCGCGTTCGGGCACCCGGTCATCGTCACCTTCGCCCACGAATTCAACGTCTCCGGCCAGTACCCGTGGGCCCAGGGCGACTGCGAAGGCACGACCCCCGCCCAATGGATCCAGGCATGGGACACGGTCCGATCCGACATCGACGCGACCGCAAGCGGTCTCGCGTCCTTCATGTGGGCCCCGGGCGCGAACACCGGTGGCTCGACCATCGACCCGACGCCCTACTGGCCCGGCGCCTCCGAGATCGACATGGTTCGGTATCGACGGCTACCCGGACACTCAGTGGGGATCCCGGTTCGGCACCTTCTCCGGCCTGTTCGGCCCGGTGTTCTCCGAGATCCACGCCCTGACCAACCTGCCGATCTTCATCGCCGAGACCGACCTGGCCCCGCTGGACGGTAGCGGATACGAGAGCCTTCCCGGCTTCATCTCCGACCTGTGCTCCAGCGGTGGGGACGGCGTCCTGCAGTTCCAGGACGGCACCCCGGCGCTGTCCAACGCCCAGTGGACCGAACCGGACAACGCCCTCGCCAACGACTGCGGTAGTGGCGGAGGAGGAGGCGGCGGGGGCACGGGCGGCTGCGCCACCGCGCCCGGCGGCTTCAACGCCGCCGTACAGGGCAGCCACGTCGTCCTGGGCTGGCATGCCGTCTCCACCGCCACCGAATACGAAGTCATGGTTTCCCTGCCGGACGGCGACGGGTGGAGAGACAACATCACCACCGCAACCAGCGCGACCTATGACGTCGTTCCAACCACGGGCACCTATACCTACAATGTGCGCGCCGTCAACAGCGTCGACAACGGACCCTGGTCAGCCACCCAGTCCTTCACCGTCACCCACTAGCCGCCACCACCGGATCGGCAAGCCGGCAATGTGTGCGCCAGTTATCGCGAACATCCGGTGACGATCGTCCAGACTGGGCAGGTGGATGAGCTGCCGTTGCCGGGTGGCTTCGTCAACCGTGTCGTCCGGGTCGGGGACACGGTGCGACGAGGTCTTTCGGATCGTGCCGACTTCGTCCATCGGTTGCTGCGTTACTTCGAGCAGCACCGATGGACGGGCGCCCCGCGGTTGCTGGGCGTGGATGAGCAGGGACGCGAGGTCCTGACATTCGTGGACGGCTTCGTCGCCTGGCCAGACCCCACGGATCGGGTGTCCTCGACGGAGAGCCTGGTCGAGGTGGCACGGCTCGTTCGGCAGTTCCACGATTTGACGGCAGGAACACCACTGGCCGGCGAGCAGGAGGTGGTGTGTCACAACGACCTGTCGCCCAAGAACACCGTCTACCGGGATGGCGGCGCGGGCCTGCGGCCGGTCGTCTTCCTGGACTGGGACAACGCAGCGCCCGGTGCCCGTATCCACGACCTGGCGCACATGTGCTGGCAGTACCTGAATCTCGGTCCCGCAGTGGATGATCTCGCTACGGCGTCGTATCGGCTGCGCGTGATGTGTGATGCCTACGGCCTGGTCGATCGCACCCCGGTCGTGGAGACGATCATGTGGTGGCAGGACCGCTGTTGGCGGGGGATCGAGGACGGTGCGCAGGCCGGTGATGCCACGATGACGGGCCTGCGGGATTCGGGTGCTGTGCGGTCCGTGCGCGCCGCCTACAACTGGGTCGTCGCGCACCGGGCCGAGTTGGAGACAACGTTGGCCTCGCCGTAGCCGAAACGGGTTCCGGGAGGCAGAGAGATCTTCCGATTGACGGTGCGGGCTTGCCGAGCCGTTGCCGCTGGCCGATCCCGGCGGCACCAGGACCCGACTCCGACCGAGCACCAGCAACGACCCCGGACCGGCCGGTCCGCCGGCTGCGGTATGGATCAACGAACCGACGACCAAGAACAACTGATTGACTCAAGGAATCCCTGAACAACCAACATCACAATGTTGACGCGACCGCGTGATTGGCCGGTTACTCGCGCCAATCGGGTTGTCCGACGGGATTCGGTCGGTGTGGATCAGTGTGCCGTCGACGACCGCATGCGGGGCCGCCTGGCGTGCAACGGATCGGACGGAAACAGGATGCTGCCGGGGTTGTAGCCGCTCCTTGGCCGGTCGGTCCGGGCGTGTGTTACGTGTTGCCGTGTCCCGTCCCCTGTCGAGCGGCCGAACCATTAGGGAACTGTCCGCTCAGTTGATCGCCGCTCGGCGACCGAGGTCAGGCTCGACCAACCTCCGACCCGCCGGTGCGCCGTGAGCCACCAGCACCACGGTTACACCTGGCCGGCTGAACTCGCCGCCAGTCAGGTGAATTCCGCACGGCGGTGGAATTAGTCCGCCGGGGTGTCCACCACAACGGCGAGCGCACCCTCTCACCAGCGCAAAGTTCTACCAGCCGGACGCATCAACGGAAACGGAACTACCATTCGAACTGGGCATTATTCTTAACTTCGAATTGTTTGATCGGTGACCCAGTGTGTCTGTTGACGACACTTCGGTGCGGGCCGTACGCGAGGTGGGCTACAGGAGTGATCCCGAAGTTGACTGGATGTGACTGTCGCCGAACTTCTTCCACCATGAGAGTGCTCTTCGCCGATACGAATTGACTCCCCTCACTGGCTGCTCGATGATGGGGATCGCTCAATTATTGGCGTTAAAACGGGGGATGTTAAATTCGTATTAACTTGCACTCAGAACTCTTCCCAGGATGATCTCCGCTCACGCAAGCAGCTACGGGGTACGCAGTCGGCAATGAGTAAACCAGGAGAATCCCAGCGGCAGTCCGGTGCGACGGGATCGACCGAACACCGCAAGCACGTCACCGTTACCGCTGCGATAGCGCTCTACGTCGCCTCCGTACTCGGCGGCGGAATACTCGTGTTGCCCGGACTGACCGCGGCGACCGCTGGTGCCGGTGCATTGATCGCCTGGCTCGGCGTGTCGGTCATCTGCCTGCCGATCGCCATGATGTTCGGCCGACTCTCCTCCACCCTCCCCGATGCCGGTGGGGTCAGCACCTTTGTGCGGAAAAGCCTTGGCAACACCCTCGGTGATCTGACCGGGTGGCTCTACTTCTGGGTCATACCCTTTGGTCAGCCCGCGGTGATGCTGTCCGGACTCGCCTATGCGCAGTACGAACTCAACCTTCCGTCCGGCCTTGTCTTTGTTATTGCCTGGTTGATTCTCTGTTCGGCCGGGCTGCTGAACATCACCGGCACGCAGGTGTCCGCGCGAGCCCAGTCCCTGATTACCGGCACGATCATCGTACTACTGGTTCTGACGATAATGTTCAGCGTCCCGAAAATGCACAGCAGCGGTTTTCATCCCCTGCTTCCGCACGGTTGGTCGGCGGTCGGCACGGCGGCCGCGCTCATCATGTGGGCATATGTCGGCTGGGAGAACGTGTCGTCGATCGCCGAGGAGTTCCGCAATCCCAAACGGGATTTCATCATCAGTATCGTGTTGTCGATGGTGGTCATCGGCGGCCTCTACGCCGGTGTCACCGCATCTGTGCTCGGCGTGGTGCCGGCCGGGAACTCCTCCGTGCAGACCGCGCCGCTGGCCGCGGTGTTGTCCATTTCGCTCGGCTCCTGGGCGGGTTGGCTGGCCGCGGTGGTGGCGGTGCTCATCGTGACAGGCAGCGCGACCGCGATCATCTGGGGTACCTCGTCACTCGGTGCGTCCCTGGCCCGCTCGGGCAGCCTGTCCGGGCGACTGGCCGAGCGCAACGCCAAGGGATCCTTCCAGGGCAGCGTGCTGTTGCTGCTCGCCGCCTACACGGTCGTGCTGTGCCTGATGTACTTCGGCTGGGTGGACATCTCCGACGCGGCCAAGATCGTCGGTGGTTCGGCCGTCATCACCTACGGCCTGTGTGCCATCGCCTATGTCCGCTTGGTGCCCCTCGTGCGCGTGACCACCTGGATCCCGCCCCTGGTCACCGCCGTGTTCGTCGTGGTGTTGCTGCCATTCTTCGGAAAAACTCTCATCTTTCAACTGATCATCGTGGTCGCCTATTTCATTCGAAGGCTTTTCGCGAGAAGGCTTTTCACCAGAAAGGGTCAGGCAACATGAACGTAGCAGACCCGATCGTGATCGATCATCAACTGACCTGCGCGAAGCACGGTGCACCCACCGAGGACACCAGCGCCCCGTGGACCTGTCCGACCTGCGGCGCCACCCTGCGTGTGGCGGCGGACCTGACCGGGGTCAAGGTGGACATCAACCAGGACCGGCCCTACAACATGTACCGGTTCGCCGAGCTGTTACCGGTGCGCGGCGAGCCGAGGGCCGGCCGGCACACCGGTTGGACTCCGCTGGTGCGCGCCGAGCGGCTCGGACGTTTTCTCGGCGTGCGCCAGCTGCACCTGAAGCTGGACTCCTTCAACTGGCCGTCCTACTCCTACAAGGACCGGGTGGTCTCCTCCGCGGTGCAACGAGCGCTCGACGTCGGCGCGACCGCGGTGTCCTGCGTGTCCACCGGCAATGTGGGCAACTCCGTGGCCGCGTCGGCGGCTGCGGCCGGACTGCGGGCCGTGGTGTTCTACCCGGCTGGGCTCGAACCGGCCAAGAATATCGTGAGCTTGGTGCACGGTGCGACCGTGGTGGAACTCAACGGTACCTTCGACGACGTCAACGCCGTGTGCCGACGGCTCGCGCAGGACACCGAGGTCCCGTTCGTCAACCTGACCCTGCGGCCCTACTACGCCGAGGGTGCCAAGACCGTCGCCTACGAGATCGTCGAGCAGCTGGGCTGGACCCAGCCCGACCACGTGGTGGTGCCCACCGCGGGCGCTGCGCTGTTCACCAGAATGGTCTACGGCTTCGAGGAGATGTTCACGCTCGGCATGACGGACGGTCGGACCTGGCCGCGAATGCACGCGGCCCAGGCTGCGGGCTGTGCGCCGATCGCGGACGCCTTCGCCGCCGGCTCCCCGGTGCCCTTCCCGGTCGTGCCGAACACCATCGCCAAGTCGCTGGCGATCGGTAACCCCGGTGACGGCGCCGTCGCGCTCGATCTGATCCGCCAGACGGGTGGTTCCGCCCGGTCTGTCTCCGACAAGGCGATCCTGGAGTCGATTCAACTGCTGGCCACCACCGAAGGGGTCTACACGGAACCCGCCGGCGGCACGGTGATCGCAGTACTGCGGGACATGGTGGCCAGCGGCGCGATCGGGCCCGACGACAGCGTGGTGGCCGTCATCAGCGGCACCGGACTGAAGACCCAGGAGGTCAACGCGGACGTGCTCGGCACGGTCGTGCGCGCCTCGACCGACTACGACGACGCCAAGAATGCTTTTCTCAAACTGATCTGATCAACACTTCTTCGCCGTACCGGATCACCGTACAAGGCTGCGAAATTCTGATTCGCCTTGCCAGAAATGACCTTCAAAAGTGCGTGGGGAGTATTCATGCCTTCTGACGATGTCCGAGGTGGGGTCGAGGCTGCCCTCCTGTCGAAGCTGATCAAGAACGCGTGCGTCAACACCGGCCGGCCCGAGTCGGCGCAGGAAATACGGAACGCCGAGGCGATACAGGAATTCCTCGCCGACGTACCGGGGCTGACCAGTCGAATCGTGGAGGCGGAACCGGGTCGGGCCAACCTGATCGAGCGATGGACCGGTTCGGAACCCGGGCCGACGCTGGCCCTGCTGGCCCACACCGACGTGGTGCCGGCCGACCCCGCGGGTTGGCAGATCGATCCGTTCTCCGGCGAGATCCGGGACGGTGTGGTGCACGGTCGCGGCGCGGTGGACATGCTCAATCTCGCCGTCTGCATGGCGGCGGCCATGAAGAACCTGGCCGGGCAGGGATTCCGGCCGAAGGGCACCGTGCTCCTGCTGGCCGTGGCGGACGAGGAAGCCGGCGGCCGCTACGGCACCGGTTATCTCACCAAGGAACTGGCCGACGAGGTGCGCGCGGACTATGTGCTGACCGAGTGGGGTGGCGTGCGCTACCACACCGGCGCGGCACCACAGTTCGCCATGATCACCGCCGAGAAGGGCGTGGTTTGGGTTCGCGCACGTGTCACCGGCCGGTCCGCGCACGGCTCCCGGCCCTATGGTGCGGACAACCCGGTGGTGGCCGCTGCCCGGCTGGTCGACCGGCTGGCCAACGCCGGTGCACTGGCCACCATCACACCGGAGTGGCAGCGGTTGGTCACCCGGCTGGACCTGACCGACGACGTCCGGGCGGCGTTGCTCGATCCGGGCCGCGTCGATTCCGTGCTCGACCGGCTGGACCCCCCGTTCGATGCGTTCGCCCACGCGTGTACGCGGATGACCTGCTCGCCGACGGTGATCGCGGCCGGCACCAAGACGAACGTCATTCCGGCCACGCTGACCCTGGAACTCGACGTGCGGACGTTGCCGGGGCAGACCACCACGGAGGTGCTCAAGCTGCTCGACGAGGCAGCGGCCGATCTCGGAATCACCGCGGAGTTCGAGGCGTTCAACGAGTCCCAGGCCAACTCGTCACCGATCGACACCCCGCTCTGGCAGTCGATGGAGAAGGCGGTCGCCGAACTGGTGCCCGGCGGTACCTGCGTGCCCGCGGTGACCACCGGTGGCAACGATGCCCGGTTCTACCGAGCCATGGGCGCGGTGGCGTACGGCGGCGGCCTGCTCAGTGAACAGTTCCCGTTCGACACGTTCATCGGCGCATTCCACGGTCCCAACGAACGCATTGACCTCGAATCACTGGCCCTGTCCACGGATTTCTTCACAAAGGTACTGATCGATCTGCTCGGCTGAGACCACGGAGGAGAAACCAGTGTCAACGCTCATGCTCGACGGAATCACCCCCCAGGAGATGGAAACGGGCTACCTGGAGTACCGCCGGGCCTGCTACCGGCTGCTCGTGCAGGACGCCAGGGACCAGTCGTTGCTCGACACCTTGGGTGAGCCGCGCTCCTTCGACGAGGTAGTGGCCAAGTGGGGGCGCGGCGGTCAGCCGGAGACCATCCGGCTGTTACTCGGCGCTCTGGTGTGTTCCGGCGCCGTGCTGATCGAGGAGAAGGACGGTGTCACCCAGTACCGGGTGCACTCGGCGTTCGACAATCCTGAACTCGACCGCGATCTGATCGCCGTCGCCATCGGCGGGGTGCAGGCCGATTCGCTGCTGCACGCCACCAGTTACGGCAACCTGGTGAAGGTGGCCAGGGACGGCAACAACATCGTGCAGTCCGACTTTGTCGCTTCCAACGTCAAGATATGGGACGAATTCCTCACCCTGCCGTTCTACGAGTACTTTCGCAGGAGTTCGGTGGCGGCCCTGGCCGCGGCGAGCAGGGGCGACGGCGTGCTGCTCGACGCGGCCTGCGGGCTGGGCTACGGCGTGATGGAACTGCGTGAGCAGATCCCGGGCTCGGCCCGGATCATGGGCGTGGACATCAGCCACGACTTCGTCGCCATGGCGATGGATCGCACCAAGCAGGCGGAGAACGTGCTGATGGCGCGGATGGACCTGCAGGGTGGTCTCGAACTGCTGGCCACCGACACGTTCAACGGCGCGATGATCGTCGGCGCCTGGCACTTCCTGGAGCAGCCGGACGACGTGCTGCGGCAGTTCGCCAGAGTGCTGCGGCCGGACGGCTTGTTGGCCATCGGTTACTACTACACCACGGCCGACACCAGTGACCGGCCGCTGATGGACCTGCGGCTGTCACTGCGCAAGCCGGTCGCCCGTCCGACCGATCCAGTGCGGCTGGCCGAGAGGGCTGCGGGCATGTCCCTTATGAAGGACAGCGAGTTCACCATCGGCTGCTTCGGATTCATCACGTTCCGGAAGAATTCGTGACGGATGAACGTGGGCCGCGCGGCGCCGGAGTGTCGATCCGGAGCGCGCGGCCCGAGGACCTGTCGGACATCGTGGCGATCTACGAGGACGCGGTGGCTGACGGCGTGTCCAACTGCGACCTCACCGGTCTGCCGGCGGACCAGCAGGCCGTCTGGCTGGCCAATCACGACGGCAGGTTTCCGTTGTTCGTCGCGGAGCTCGACGGGCAGGTCGCCGGTTGGGCGTGCCTGTCGGTGTTCGTGGCGAGGACGTGTTTCGACCGGACCGCCTACACGTCCACCTATGTGAGCAAGCAGCTTCGGCGCAGAGGAGTCGGCCGGCGGTTGCGCGAGCATGTCATTGAACAAGCGCGTGCACTGGGCTTCCATTCGCTGGTGAACCGGATATTCACCAACAACCTGGCGAGCCTCCATCTCACCGAGACGCTGGGGTTCATGCGGATCGGCGTCCTCCGGGAGGTGATCTGGAAGGACGGTGAGTACTGGGACGCGGCACTGTACGAATTCGTGTTGGAGTAGTCGGCGTTGGACGAGGTAGGGGGCTGCCATGACCGGCTCGACCGCGGTGTCCGGTGTCGGCGTGTGGCAGACCTGGCGGGAAACCCCGAACACGGCTCGCGCGTTGCTGCTGGGCACCCTGGTCAACCGGCTGGGCAGCTTTCTCCAGGTGTTCATCGTCCTGTACCTCATCCACGACGGCTTCTCCGACGCGCAGGCCGCCGGGGCCCTCGGCGCCTACGGCGCCGGCTCGGTGCTCGGCATGCTGGTCGGGGGCCTGGTGTCCGACGCCTTCGGTGGGCGTCGGACCATCGTCGCGTCGATGACGTGCTCAGCGGTGTTCCTGCTGCTGGTCTACTATCTCGGTCCCTACCCAGCCAAGCTGGTCGTGCTGGTGGCGGGGGGCGCGGCCAGCCAGGCGTACCGACCGGCGGCGGCCAGCCTGTTGAGCGGACTGGTGCCTCGGGGCCGCCAGGTCATGGTGTTCGCCATGAACCGGCTGGCCATCAACATCGGCGCGACCGTACTGCCGCTGGCGGGTGTTGTGCTGTCGGCCGTCTCCTACGGCCTGTTGTTCGGTGCCGAGGCTGCCACCGCTGTCTGCTACGCGCTGATCGCGGTGGTCGCGCTGCCCCGACGGACACCATCGGTCAGGGCGCCGGGCGACATGGCAAGCGGGCCACCCACCGAGGACCGGCCGGCACGGACCGGTGCGCTGGCCGGCATCCCGCGTGATCGTCGCTACCTGCTGTTCTGCTCCGCAATTCTGCTGCACATCGTGATTTACGTACAGCACGTGGTCATCCTGCCGCTGTTCCTGCAGTACCACCACTTTCCCACGCTGGTGTACGGGGTGCTCACGTCGATCAACGGTTTCCTGATCGTCACCTGCGAACTGTTCGTCACCAAGTTCACCCAGAACCGCCCGGTGCGGATCGTGGTGGCCTGCGGCATCGGGTTGACCGGCCTCGGCATGTGCCTGTACGACGTCCGGCTGGGACTGGTCGGCCTGGTGCTGGCCACTCTGATGTGGACACTCGGTGAGATGATCGGTGGCCCGACGATCTACTTCGCCTATCCGGCACACGCCGGCCCCACCGCGCTGCGCGGCCGCTACCTCGGGCTGAGCAATGCCGTCTACGGCCTCGGCAACACCATCGGCCCCGTGGTGGGCGTGCTCGCCTGGAATCGCTTCGGCGACGGTTCCTGGCTGCTCTGCGGGGCGGTTGGTGTGCTGGCGGTCACTGCCGGCTGGTGCGGAGTCAGACCGGACGTGATGGAACGGGACCCCGGAGGAGGGAATCCATGACCTGTTCGATCTCCAAGACGATTCCGTACGAATTCCCTGGCCTGGAAAGAATCCGGGCGTTTCTCGTGCTGGCGGACCAGCTCCACTTCGGTCGTGCGGCGCGTCGCCTGCACATCAGCCAGCCCGCGTTGAGCCAGCAGATCGCCGCGTTCGAGCGTGAGGTCGGCCTGGTGCTGTTCAGCCGCAGTACCCGGTCGGTTTACCTCACCCAGGCCGGCACGGACCTGCTCAACGTGGTGCGGCCGGCGGTCGAATGCCTCACCGTCGGGCTCCAGGAGGTGCACCGACGGGTCGAACTGGAGTCGCGGACCGTCACGGTCGGCCATTCCGGCTAGGCACCGGAGAGATGATCGTGCGAGCGAACGTACGGATCGGGATGACAGACCAACTACGCGCGGTGGCCCGTCTGCTGAGCGGGCCGGCCGGTATCTGACAGGATCGGACCCGCCGAAGGGATCAGTGTGCGGTTCTCCAGTGAAGAGTTCGGCGCCGGCATCCGGTCGGGTGGCATGCTCTGCCCGGCGGTGGTGTGTTTCGGCGCGACGTTCGGACTGTTGGCCCATCCCGCCGGACTGGACATGCTCGGTGCCCTGCTGATGTCGGCGACGACGTTCGCCGGATCGGCCCAGTTCGCCGCCACCTCGGTGTTGATCGACCACGGTGGTGCGGCGGCCGCGGTGATCGCGGCGGCGCTGATGAACCTTCGATATCTGCCGATCGGCATCAGCGTCGCGTCGGTCATGCGCGGCAGCCGGTCGCGCCGCCTGGTGGAGGCCCAGCTGATCACCGACGAGTCGTGGGCCATCAGCCGGAACCCGAACGGAGAGTATTCCCGAGGGCTCTTGCTGGGTTCGGGCGCTGTGCTCTGGCTGGCGTGGACGCTGGGCACCGCGGTGGGCTATGTCGGGTACGGCTTCCTGACCGATCCCAACCGGTTCGGCTTGGACATGGCTTTTCCGGCGTTGTTCGTGGCGTTGCTGCCCGACCAACTGCGTGGTGCGAACAACCTGCTGACAGCGCTGCTCGCCGCGTTGATCACCCTGGCGCTGCTGCCGTTCACCTCGACGGGCGTGGCGGTGCTCGGAGCACTGTTGGCCTGCTTGGTCGTGCTGCGGAAACCGCCCGCGCAACGATCGGTGCCCCCCTCCTCCGCCGACCCGGAGGAGGAAACGCCGTGACCACTGGTCCCCTGCTCGTGCTTGGCAGCGGTGATCGCGCCCTTCGCGAGTACGCGCTGGCCGGGCTGCGCACCCGAGGACCCCTGGCGCTGCTCGGCTATCACCGGCCCACCTGGGAGGCCGCCTACGTCGACGCCTACGCCTGCGTCGACCTCCAGGACCCGGATTTCATCCTTCGGGAAGCCAGGAAATTCCACCCGAGCGGGATCGTCACCTATGACGACCGTCTGGTGGAGCACGCCGCCGTGGTCGCGGAGACGTTGGGGTTGCCGGGGCCGTCGGTCGACGCGGTCGCCATCTGCAAGGACAAGGGGCGGTTTCGCGGACGACTGGCGGACGCCGGTCTGTCCCCGGTCGGGTTCCAGGTCTGCGCGACGGTGGCCGATGCGGTGGCGGCGGCCGCGCGGATCGGCTATCCGGTGGTGCTCAAACCCCGCACGTTGTCCGGCAGCATCGGAGTGGTGCGGGCGGCCGACGAGCATGAGCTGCGACTGTCGTTCCGGGTCGCGGCGGAGGCACGCGCCGGGTTGCTGGCGTCTGCGCAGCCGGGCGTCCTGCTCGAGGAGTATCTGGACGGACCCGAGTACAGTGTGGACAGTGTCACCTGTGGCGGGCACACCCGGCACGCGGTGGTCGCCGAGAAGACCGTGGGATTCGCGCCGTATTTCGAGGAGCTCGGTCACCTCGTGCCGGCCCCGGCCAGCCCCGACCTGTCCGCCGCGCTCGATCTGGTTACCGCCACGCACCGTGCCGTTGGCCTGGACAACCTGGCCACGCATACCGAGTTCCGGCTGACCGCTTCGGGACCGCGCATCATCGAGTTGAACGCGCGGCTCGGCGGTGGCCTCATTCCCTATGCCGGGCGGCTGGCGCTCGGTGTGGACCTGCCAGGCGCGGTCGCGGACGTGGCGCTCGGCAGGGACCCGACCATCCGTGCCACGGCCGACGAGGTCGCGGCCGTCGCGATGTGTTATCCGCCCTATGACATGACCTTCGAATCGGTCGAGATGGTGTCGGAACCGCCCGGCCTGGAGTTGTTCGTCGCGCTCTCCTGCCGTGGGCAGACGCTGCGTTTACCGCCCCGCGGATTCCTGTCCCGGGTGGCGGCCGCCGTGGTGCGCGCGCCCGACCACCCGGAGTGCATGCGTCGACTTGCTCTGGTGCGCGAGCGATTGCTGGTACGCGGAGCTCGCGAACCGCGGGATTGACGAACCCGCGCCCAGCCGCTGCTCCGCTTCGGCGCAGAACTCGGCCAGCAGGTCGGCGACCAGAGCCGCGTGGTCGTGCATGAGGTAGTGCGTGCCCTCAGCCAGCACCTCGATGCGCGCGTCACCGAACCGAGCGGCGGCCTTCAACTGGGCGCGCGGAGCCACGATCGCGTCCCGTGCACCGACCAGGAACAGGGTTGGCGCCCGAACCCCGGCGATCTCGGCGCTCACGTCGTGCGACCAGAACCGCACCAACCGTCGGGTGTAGCGACGCAGGGCGTCGGCGGTGCGGAACGGTGCTCGGCGTTCCTCGTCGAGCACGGGATCGGGGGCGGTCACCACGGCGGCTGCCGGATCCGGCGCGTCGGCGGCCGGCTGGCCGAACATCGCCGAGGTGAACATCCGCAGTACCCGGCCGGCGAGTTCCGGCCGGCCGGCGATGACCCCGGCCAACTGCTCCAGTTCCCGTTCGTAGTCGGTGTCCAGTTCGGACGGTTGGCCCGGCTGCCGGAACGAGCCGTTCAGGAAGGTCAGGGACAACACCGTGTCCGGCAGTTGATGGTGATACCCCAACAGCACCTTTGCGGCGGTGCACCACCCGACCAGGTGACACCGGGTGATGCCCTGTCCGGCCAGTTCGCCGGCCAGGTCGCGCACTTGGTCGGCCAACCACTGCTCGTCGTCGGATCCGTCGGTTTCGCGCTCGGACACCAGTAGCACCTGCCGGGGTGCCAGACCGGCCATCAACTCGGTCCAGTAGCCCGGCCCCTGGCCGAGCGCGTTCACCAGGACCACCGGCGGCAGCGTGGTCTCGGCACGGCCGACCGGGACCACGGCCCGCTCCGTCCCGGCGGTGTGGGCGCCGAGCTGATCGGCAATCGTTGCCGGCGTCGCGTCCAGCCGGGCCGACACCCGGTTCCGGTGCACCGCCGGAGTGGCTGGACCGAGCAGCAGTGGGAACTCGCCGAGCCACTCCCGCAGCAACCGGTCGACCGCGGTGCACCGCTCCGCGTCGGCCACCGGCAGCAGCCGCACCCCGCAGGCCCGTCCGACCAGTTCGAACAGTCGGCGCACCGGGATCGGGGTGGCCGAGGTCAGGGTGAATCGATGGCCGAGGGTACCGGCATCGGTGGCCAGCTCGATCAGGGCGTCGGCCGCGGCGGTGGCGTCCACCAACGCGAGGGTCGCGTCCGCCGCGGTGAGCAGTCGGAGCGGCTCGCGCCGCAGATAGTCCGGATCACGCGCGTCGACGTGGTCACGCACGGCGCGCACGGCGTGGCACAACCCCGGCAGCCCCGGCTGCCTGGCCCAATCCGGCGTGGGCAGGCCGGAGCCGACGACTGGTCCCACCTCGACGACACGGGCCCGTTCGGCCAACCGCGCAAGGTCGGCCACCGCGCCGGCCGACACACCCAGCGGTGCCACGTAGGTCAGCTCGGCACAGCCGCTCGCGGCGACCAGTTCGGGCAACATTCCCGTCAGTAGCCGGTCCAGCAGGGCAGCCAGCCGGTGGTCGGCAGCTTCCCGGTCCGGCGGACAGCACCCACAGGTGCCGTACGGATTCGGTGCTGCCCAACTCGGCCAGCCACGCCCGTGCGTCGGCCTCGGTCCGAGGTGGCGCGAGGCTGTCCGGCAGCACGACCGGCCGGCCCGCGCCGATGTCGACCAGTCGGTTCGCCAGCACCGACCGCAGGTGCACGTTCGCACCGGCGATCATCACCCGATCTGCCATGGCGGACGTCCTCCGTCAGTGGTTCACCGAGGCGCCCGGCTGCATCGGCACCTGTGCCAGGGACGCGCCGATCTCGTCGTCGGTGGGCACCACGTCGACGAGTTCACCGGCGAGGTACTGGTCGTAGGCGACCAGGTCGTACAGGCCGTGCCCGCTCAGGCACAACAGGATCACCCCGGCCTCCCCACGTTCTCGGCACGAGATGGCCTCGCCTACCGCCCCGTGCACGGCGTGCGCGGCCTCCGGTGCCGGGACTATCCCTTCCAGCCGGGCGAACTCCACTGCGCTGCCGAACACCTCCTGCTGGGTGTACCCGAGCGCCTCGATCGCCCCGGCGTGGTACAGGGCGCTCACCAGTTTCGCGGTGGCGTGATAACGCAGGCCACCCGCGTGGATGTCCGGGGTGGCGAAGGCATGGCCGAGCGTGTACATCTTCTGCATCGGTGTCCGGCGGGACGCGTCGGTGAAGTCGAACAGGTAGCGACCTCTGGTCAGTTTCGGGCAGGCCGCGGGCTCAACGGCGACCGCCCGCACGGCGCGGCCCGTCCGCCTGCCCTCGCCGAGGAACGGGAACGCGGTGCCACCGAAGTTGCTGCCCGCTCCGAGCGAGGCGACGACGACGTCCGGCCACTCGTCGAGTGCCGCCAACTGCGCCATCGCCTCCAGCCCGATCACGGTCTGGTGCAGGATCGAATAGCTTTCCCCACTGCCGGTGCAGAACCGTGTCCCCTCCTCCTGTGCGGCACGCAGCGCCTCGGCCAGGGCGACGGACATGTTGCCGTCCACCGGGACCACCTGGCCGCCGAGCATTTCCATGATGGTGCGGCGATGCGGTTTGGTGCGGTAGCTGTTGTCGGTCATGAAGGCGGTGACGGCCAGGCCGAACATCCGGGCCGCCGCGGTGATGGCCGTTCCCCACTGGCCCGCTCCGGTGCCGGTGACCAACCGGCGCGTCCCGGCACCGGCGTAGTAGAACGCCTGGGCGACCGCCGTGTTCAGCTTGTGGCTACCGGACACGTTGCCGCCCTCGTACTTGTAGTAGATGCGCGCGGGCGTGCGCAGCCACCGTTCCAGCGCTCGGGCCCGCACCAGTGGGGTGGGCCGCCACGCCGCGTACCGGTCCAGCACCTCGCCCGGGATGGAGATCTCCTTGGCCCGGGACATCTCCTGGCGGATCAGCTTGGCCGGCAGTTGGGGGCGCAGCTCGCCGGTGCCGACCGGTGAGGGCCGGTCATCCGGGACATCCAACGGGAAGTCGGCCCGGATGTTGTACCAGGCGTCCGGAACCCGCGGTGTCGCGGTCATCCCCGGTCACCCGCCTGTGCCAACGCCTGGGCGACCACCCTGGCCACGTCACCGATGGTGCCGTTCCGGTGCACCGTGGCGAACACCTCGTCAGCCAGTTCGACACCGACCTCGTCCTCCACCGCGATCACCGCGCGGACGAACGAGAACGATGAGAAGCCGAGCCGGTCGGACACCAGCGGTTCGTGGGGGTCCAGTGCCTCGTCGCTGTCGGTTATGTCCAGCTCTCGCGCGAACACCCGCCGCACGATCTCGGTCGCGGTGTCGTCATTGGTGGTCAAATCCCCTCCTCGGGGACGGCAGGCGGCTCGGTCCGTCCGGTCACAGCAGCAACACTTCGCGGTCGAGCACCGACAGCCAGCCGTTGGCCACCAGCAGCCGGTCGTTGGCGTAGTTGAGCGAGGCGGAGCGGAGATCTCGGAACAGGCGTTCCAGAGGGAGTTGACCGCCCCGGAGATAGCCGAGGCGCAGGCCGACCAGCTCGATGAGCTGGTCGACGGCGGCAAAGGCGTGTTCGGACGCGACCACCTTCAACCCGTTCACGTGCAGTTGGCAGGCCGGGTCCTCCGGATCGGCGCCCCGAGACTCCAATGTGGATACTTCATGGACCACGCAGCGCAGATAGGCCGACGTCGTGTCCAGCATCAACCGAATACGGGCCAGTCGCGCACCGAACAGGTCCTCGCCCACCGGGAAGCTCTTGCGCTGCTTAGGATCCCGCAGGATCGCGACGACCTGCCGGAACGCCGACCTGGCCGCGCCGAGCCAACACGCCGCCCAGCCGATGTGCCCGGTGGTGACGAACGGATGCGTGGCGAACCGGCGGAACTCGCCCGGCCGGCCGATGATCTGGTCGGCCGGTATGTTGCCGACGATACGGGTGGGCAGACTCTCGGTGGCCCGCATCCCCAGTGGGTTCCATTCGCCGCTCAGCGTTGTCTCGACCTGGGTCCGGTCGGCATAGAGCAGGGTGACAGCGGAGGGCGGCGCCCCGGGCGCGGACAGCATGGTGATGACGTAGCCGTCGGCCTCCCGGGTACCGGTGACGATCGGCGCGTCACGGTCCAGGTAGTAGCCGTTCTCGATGGCGTACAACGGTTGGGTCGCGCTGAGCAGGTGACCGCCCTTGGCGCGTTCGGAGGTCACCGATGCCAGGTAGACCTCTCCGGCCGCGATCCGCGGCAGCAGTCGGTCGCACAGTTCCGGTGACGCGCTGGCCACGAGCACCGCGACCTGTTGGATGTGCATCGCCCAGATCATCGCGGTGGACAGGCACGCGCCCGCCAACTCGTCGGCGACGTCGACGAACGTGTCCAGGCCTGCGGCGAGACCGCCGAATCGCGCCGGCACGGTCAGGCCGAGCAACCCCGACTCGCGCAGCGCGCTGAGCGCACGGTGCGGAAAGCACGCCTCCAGATCGACCCGGGCCGCGTCGGCGCGCGCGACCTCGGCCACTCGCCGGGCACTGGCCAACGGGTCGGCAACCGACGGGGTCGCGGTCATGCGGCACCGCCGGTGCGCGCCGGTTCGACCGACCGCGTCACGCCAACCACCGAACCAGGCCGGTGACCGCTGCCGCGGCCAGGACCACCACTAGCAGCGGCGCGCGCAGAGCCACCGCGATGACCGCGGCGGCCAACCCGGCCGCCCGCGCGTCCAACACGAGGCGGTGGTCGTCGCTGAACACCGCGGCGACGACCAGCGCGGTCAGCAGCGCCGGACCGGTCTGGCCGATCAGCCTGGCCATCAGCGGCGGCACCCGGCGATTCCTCAGAATCAGCGGACCTGCCGCCTTCAGTGCCACGGTGGCGGCACCGGCCAGCAGGATGGTGATCCATGCCGTGGTCACCGCGCTCCTCCCGTCCACGCGACCGTCCGATCAGCGGATCCGCCCGGCGGTGCCGGATGCCGGCACACAAAGACGTTGGTGCGGCGGCGATTCCGCCGGCACTCGGCTGGACGGCACCAGCATGGCACAGGGCCATGATGGCGGTCCTCCTGCCAATGGGTGACGAGTTACCGCGTTATCGGGCCGATTGATTGGCTTTCCTTATATATGAACGACGGGCTTGTTGTCAGCAGGAACGGAATGCGACGCTGAGGGCGCCGCGCCGACAGCGCCGGTGCTCGGGCGTGGACTCGCAACATGGACTGCGGAGGGTCGGGAATCGTGGCGCGGAGCTGGGAAGGGCCGCACCGGGTACCCGTCGACCGGCCGGCAGAGCCGACGTCCGGGACCGAGGGCACGGTCTTCCGTTCCACCAGGACGATTGTGCTCGGCGGTGTCGGCGGTGACGCACACTCGGTGGGGTTGGTCATTCTGCGCCGGGTGCTCCATCGGGCCGGCTACCAAATTCGTTATATCGGCACCCAGAACTCCGTCGACGAACTGTGCCTCGCCGCCGTGGACGCCGACGTGGTCTCTGGTATCCAACATGGACGGACATGCGCGGTACTACCTGGCCGATCTCGGATCGGTGCGCGCGGACCTGAACTGTGCGGCGCAGCACTGGTATCTCGGTGGCAACCCGTCGACCACCAAGGACGTGGGATCGCTGGCGTCCCTGCGCGAACTCGGCTTCAGCCGGGTGTTTTCCGGTTACGTCGAGCCGGCGGAGGTGGTGCGTGTCCTGGACGCGGATCTGGGCGCCGTGCCCGGGCCGCCCACGGTGCCGGAGCCATGGCCGCTCACCCCACGCCCCGCACCTGCGGCACCCCTCGACCGGCTCACGCCGGTCGAGGAGCGCGCCGAGGTGCTCGGCCAGTGGCACACCGGAGGGGACGCGCGGGACCAGCGGGCGAACGCGGCCGTACTCACCAACCGCATGTCGCTCCACCTCGCGCAGCGCCGTGCCGACGACACCGGACGCATCCTGGTACAGCCCCGTTCCGGCGTGGCCGCGGTGGCCGAGCAGCGGCGCCTGCTCCACCAACTATGCCTGGCCGGGGCGGACGTGCTGTCCTTTCAGATCGACTCGCTCACCAGGAACAATCGCTACGACGATGTCGACCTGGTATTGAAGGAGTTGACCGCGGACCGCGACCGGATCGCGGACCTCAACGGCTTTCCCGCGGTGAACCACGGGGTCGCCGCGCTGCGCGACATCAGCCAGGAGTTCCGGTCCGTGCCGCTGCAGGTTCGACATTCCACGCGCGATCCCCGACTGCTCGCGGAGATCAGTTTCGCCGGTGGCATCACGGGCTTCGAGGGCGGCGCCATCTCCTACAACCTGCCCTATTACCGGGATTACGCCCCGGTCCGGTCGGTGCAGCGGTGGCGGTACGTCGACATGCTCGCCGGTTGGTACCACGCCGAACACGGCGTGGTGATCGACCGTGAGTTCTTTGGCGTGCTCACCGCCGCACTGGTTCCGCCGTGCGTCGCGATCGCGGTCGACGTGCTGGAAGCCCTGCTGGCCGCCCAGCAGGGTGTCCGGTCGGTGTCGTTGGGTTACGCCGAGCAAGGCAACCGGGTGCAAGACGTCGCCGCGATCAACGTGCTGCGTCGCCTCGGCCGGCGTTACCTGGATGAGCGGTCGTTCTCCGACGTGGCCGTGTACACGGTGTTCCACCAGTACATGAACGCGTTCCCGGTGGACGCGGACAAGGCCCGAGAGCTGCTGCGGGGTTCCGTCGGCACGGCCGTGGCGAGTGGAGCGACCCGCATGCTGACCAAGACTTCGGTCGAAGCGCGGCAGATTCCCGACGCCGCCGCGAACACCGACGGGCTCGGCCTGGTGCGGCAGGTGCTGGCGGAACTCGGCCGGCCGGCTGATGACGCCGACCCGGCTTCGGTGGCGATTCGGGCGGAGGAGGAGCTCATCACCGCTGAGGTGGTGTCCATCGTGGACGGTTGCCTGCGGGCAGGCGGTGACGATGTCGGCCGCGCGGTGGTCGCCGGTATCGAACGGGGCTATCTTGACGTGCCGTTCTCGCCGAGCGTGTGGAACGCGGGCGTGCTGCTGCCGATCCGGGACAGTGACGGCGCGGTGCGACTCGCCGAGCCGGGCCGACTGCCACTGCCACCGAACGTCCTGGACCGACACCGGGAGCTGGTGGCGGCGCGGTTGCGCGCCGAACGCCGTCCCGTGGAGGAACTGCTGGAGGCTGACGTACTGCGGATCGTGCGCGGTGATTTCGCGTCCTGGCCGCTGCGGAACTGGGTGGCCGGCGAGGTCGATCCGTCGGCACGGCCGGCACCCGTGCCCGGTACCGGAAGGGCACCCGGATGACCGGCCTGGTGCACGATCTGCTGGACCACCAACTGGCCACCCGCCCGGACGCGACCGCGCTGCGCCGGCAGCAGATGACCTGGAGCTATCGGGAGCTGGCCCGGCGCAGTGCGGTCTGCGCGTCGTGGCTGCGGGCGCAGGGCGTGCGCCGGGGCGACCGCGTGCTGGTCAACGCGCCACACGAACCGGACACGGTTGCCGCCGTGTACGCGGCGTCGCGACTGGGCGGGCTGTACGTGGTGATCAGCGATCAGGCGCCGCCGGCCCGAATCCGGCAGATCGTCGCGGACTGCCAGCCCCGGGTGCTGCTCGGCACCGCCGACACACTGACCGCGGTGCCGCCAGGGCTGGGCCCGGTGGTGGCGACATTCGCCGAGGTGGCGGCCTGGACCGGCGAGGTACCGGGCGCCAGTGACTCGGCGGTGCCGGTCGATGCGGTGAGCCTGATCTACACCTCGGGCAGCACCTCGGTACCCAAGGCCGTGGTGTCCACGCACCGGCAGGTGCGGTTCGCCGCCGAGGCGATCCACTCCCGGCTGTGCTACCGGCCGACCGACGTGATCTTCTGTTGTCTGCCGCTGTCCTTCGACTACGGGCTCTACCAGGTGCTTCTCGGCAGTCTGGCCGGGGCACAGGTGGTGCTGGCCGACGCGGCGGACGCCGGTCCGGCGCTGCACGCCAACCTCGACCGGTTTCGGGCGACGGTGCTGCCCCTGGTGCCCTCGCTGGCCGCCAACCTGATCGCGCTGATCCGCCGCTCGGGCCGGAGCCCGGCGCACCTTCGGCTGATCACCAGTTCCGGGGCCGCCCTGGCGCCCACCACCGCCAACGAACTCCGCGAGCTCATACGCGGTCTAGACCTGGTAACGATGTTCGGCCTGACCGAGTGCAAGCGGGTGTCCGTCATGGAGCCCAACGGTGACCTCGCCCGGCCCGGCTCGGTGGGACGCCCGCTGCCCGGCACCGAGGTGCTCATCCTGGACGAGTACGGCGACCCGCTGCCGCCGGGTCAGGTCGGCGAGTTGGTGGTGCGCGGCGAGCATGTGATGGCCGGCTACTGGCGTTCTCCCGAACTGACCGCGCAACGGTTCCGCAGAGACGACTTCGGTCAGCCGCTGCTGTTCACCGGCGACCGGTGCCGGCTGGACGAGGACGGTTACCTCTACTTCGCGGGCCGTGTCGACGACATCTACAAACAGCGTGGATTCCGGGTGAGCGCCGCAGAAGTGGTGGCCGCCGCGCTGGACATCCCCTCGGTCGCACAGGCAGCCGTCCTGCTGCCGACGGACACGCGGGACAGCGTGCTGGCGGTGAGTGGTCCCGCCGACTCCGCCAACGCGCTGGACGGAAACGAGGTGCTGCGCGAGCTACGCACCAGGATCGAGCCGCAGAAGTGTCCACCGACCTGCGTGGTGTTGGCATGCCTGCCGGTCACCTCCAACGGCAAGGTCGACCACCGAGCGTTGGCGGCGGCACTGGAACCGGCCTGCGGGCTGACCCCATGACCGACCCGGCGACCGGCTTGTTCGCCATCGCGAACACCTGGGGCACGCCGGCCTATGTCTACGACCTGGCCGAAGTGCGGGCCGCGTACGAACAGTTGCGCCGGTTGTTGCCTGCTCCCAGCGCGACTTACTTTTCCGTCAAGGCCAATCCCCACCCGGACGTCGCCGGCGCACTGGCCCGTGCCGGTTGCCGGGCGGAGGTCGCCTCCGGCGGCGAGGTGGACCTGGCTGTCGCAGCCGGTTTCGCCGAAGAGCACATCCTGATGACCGGTCCTGGCAAGTCCGCGACGGACATCACCATCGCGCTGGACCGTGGCGTTCGCCGGTTCTCCGTCGACTCGCCGACCGATCTTGCCCGCATCGGCGCCCTGGCCGAACAGCACGGCCACGACGTGTCCTGCCTGCTCCGCGTCAACGCCGACGAACCGGTGCCCGGGATGGGGTTGAGCATGACCGGGACCGGGTCGGCGTTCGGCGCCGACCTGTCCTGGGTGCTGGCCCGGCCCGCGGACTTCCGGCGCTGTGGCCGGGCCGTGGTGGACGGCCTGCACCTGTACATGGGCACCAATATCGACAACCTGGCCGTGCTGGAGAGGCAGTTCGAGACAAGTGCCCAACTGGCCGAGAAGATCACCGCCGCGCTCGGCGGGCCGCTGCGCGAGGTGGACCTGGGCGGTGGTTTCGGTATGCCTTACGCGCGGGCCGTCGGGCGCCCCGACTTCGGCACGCTGGGCACCTCGATCGCCCCGATCCTCGACTCCGCGCTGCCCGGCTGGCGGACCCGCCGGCCCCTGATCACCTTCGAGTCCGGCCGATACCTCGCAGGCGGCTGCGGCACACTCCTGTGCGGAGTGCTGGACGTGAAGGCGTCCAAGGGTCGCACGTACGTCGTGCTGGACACCGGCATCAACCATCTCGGCGGGATGTCCGGGCTGCGTCGGGTACCGCGCATCGTGCCCGACCTGGTGCCGGTACGGGCCGGCGCGGCGGAGCCGACCGAGCGGATGGAGAACTGTGCCGTGGTCGGACCCCTGTGCACGCCCTTGGACGTGTGGAGCCAGGGCGTCTCCCTGCCCCGACTTCGCCCCGGCGATGTCGTCGCGGTGCCGAACGTCGGCGCCTACGGGCTGACCGCCAGTCTGCTCGCATTTCTCGGGCACCACGCCCCGACGGAAGTGGTGATCAACGGGACCGAACTGGTGTCGGCCACCAGACTGTCGATGTGCCGCACGCCCAGCGCGCGGCGCGTCGCTCCCACCCGGTGACCAGGAGGCATCCGTGAACGACGAGTTCGTCGCGATACTGCGCGGCCACCTGAAGTACCTGGCGGCTGACCAGGCACTGGCACCCGGTGACCGGCTGCGCGACCTCGGACTGGACTCGATGGCCGCGGTCACTCTGATGCTGGACCTTGAGGACGCGTTCCACGTGTCCCTGGACGACGACAGCCTCATCGCGGAGACGTTCCGCACCCCGGCAACCCTCTGGCAGGTAATCGAACGCACCCGGGACCATCCGTGACCGAGGATCGCCGACGGTGCCACCAACACCAGATCGAGCACATTCCCGCGATCATCGTGGCCGGCTCCGGGCCTGGGTTCGCCGCGCCGGGCGTGATCTCGGTCGGGTGATCGACATTTTTCGGCCATTAGTTGTGGCAGTGGGGGGAAGCTGATGTTGCGCGACAGGGTTGTCGCCGCGGGTGACACGAGATCAACCGAACTGGCAGCGAGATCAACAGGTCACCGTGCGGAAGGCCGGGGCCAGGACGTGGGCTGCTGCCGCCGGCGGGTCATCGTCGGGCGCGGAAGGTGGCGCGCAGCGTGTCGATGAGGAGCTCGGGTTCCGCGACGGTGGGGAAGTGGCCACCGCACTCGTGTTCGGCCCAGCCGGTGAGGGTGAAGTAGCGGGCGACCAGTTCCTTGGGCGGCTTGGGGAACGGGACCCGTTCGCCGCCGAAGATGCTGACCGCCGTCGGCACCGGGATGGGATTGGTCTCGTCGAGGTCGGTGACCGGCAGGTGCCGTCCGGCCCAGTACGGCAGCAGTGATGAGCCGATCGTATTGGTCGCCCAGTACAAAGTCAGCGTGGCCAGCAGCAGCCCACGGTCGAATGCCGGTTGCCCGTCGTCGCGTAGCGGGCTCCACGCGAGCACCTTCTCCCCGATCCAGGCCGCCAACCCGGCGGGTGAGTCGGCCAGCGCGGCGGCCAGCGTTGCCGGCTTGGTGCTGTGCTGGTGCGCGTAGCCGCCTTCCTCGCCGACCCACACGGCCACCGCGTCGAGGTATGCGGACTCCGCCTCCGTGAGCGGGGGTTTCGGGGTCGTGGGCAGGCCGGGGGTGGCCAGGTGGATGCCGGCGACGTGCTCCGGGTGCGCTCGGGCCAGGCGGGCGGTGATGCCCGCGCCGAGATCGCTGCCGTGCGCCACGTAGCGCCGGTAGCCCAGTCCGTCGACCATCAGCCGGTCCCACAGCGAGGCGACGTCATCGGCGCTCAACCCGCCTGGTGGTGGCGGGTCGGAGAAACCGAACCCCGGCAGCGACGGCACGACCACGCTGAACGAGTCACGCGGATCGCCGCCATGGGCCTGGGGATCGGTGAGAGCGGACATGACTGGCTGGTACTCGAGAAACGAGCCCGGCCAGCCGTGGGTGAGCAGCAGCGGCAGCGGGTCCGGGCCCCGTCCAGGGACGTGAATGAGATGGACCCGCTGGGTCCCGAGTTCGGCCATGAAGTGCGGCGACCCCGTCAACGTCTCCTGAAAGCCGGCCAGATCGAAACCGGCCCAGTCACGCAGCAGTCCGTCCAGCCAGTCGGAGTCGACACCCCGCGCCCACCCCGTGCCCATCGGGCCCGGCGACCGAGTCGCGGCCAGTCGACCGCGTAGCTGCGCCAGTGCCTCCGGATCGAGCACCGCGTCGAATGGATCAACTCTCACGCTGTTCGACACCATCCCAACAGGATGGCACGGCCATCGCGACGCCACTGCTTGAACAGCACGCCACTGCGCGAACAGCACGCCACTGCTCGAACAGCACGGCCAGCCGAAGTGATCGGTGGGTCAGTCGAAGGTAGGGGCGACCGTGTCGGTCAGGCGCGGGTCAGGGTCGCCGCCGGCCATGGCGAGCGCTCCGGCCACGGCGCGACCGAGCGTGAGCAGGTCGGCGGGCTTCTTCTTGTCCAGGCCGCCGACGAGTTGCTTGAGGACGGTGAGCTGGTCGAAGTAGATCGCGCTCGGTGATCAGGTTCTCGTCCGCGTCGAAGACGAAGTACGCGGTCATCCGGGTGCGGTGCTTCGAGCCGGTGGGCGGGATCTTGCCGAGCGGCCCGAGATGGGTGCCCGTCAGCCAGAACTCGACGATCACGGCGTCGTGCGCGTGACGGAGCGCGATGATTTCGTGGTCCTGGTCGGGGAAGGCGACCCGCGTGTCGTGGTAGTAGCCGCGGACCTCGCCGTCGCCGTCGTGGACGGTCATCTGGGCGATCAGTTCGTAGTGCGGGATGCGGGAACGTCGAGAGGGTGGCGTCCCAGTCCTGGCGGACCTCGTCGTGGAAGTGGTCGAGGACGAGCTTCTCGCGGGCGCGCAGGACGTCTTCGGGGGGCAGGGTGAAGCGGGACATGAGAACTCTCCGTCGGTGACCGGCTCGGTTCAGCTGTGCGCGAGGCGTCGGTGCGTGAAAGTGGGGCTGGTGCCCGGGTTGGTCCAGGCCGCCGTGAGTTCGCTGGAGGGGAAGAACTGCAGGAACCGGGAATCGACCTGGCTTCGGTCGGCCAGCGTCTTCTCCAGGATGATCGAGTTGTACTGGTCGGCGGTCGTCTCGATCGTGTTGGCGTTGAGCACGATCTCCTGCTGCCAGGACCGCGCCCACTTCGCCAGGCCCGGCAGCGTCGAATGCTCCGGGGTCGAGGGCTTCGGCGGCGATGACGTTCTCGCTGCTCACCCAGATGCCGGTGGACGGTGTTCAGCACCAGACTCTGATTGCCGAACACGTGCCCGGGTGTCTTGACCACCGCCACCCCTGGGGCGAGCACCACGGAACCCTCGATGGGCAGGAACGCCTCCGGCCTGACGTCGCGGTAGGTCATGGGCTGGTACCAGGGCCGTTGCAGTGGGTGGAGTTCGGCCATGCCGGCGAGTTCGTCGCGCTGCACGATGACCTTGGCGTTCGGGAACGCCGGCGGCGGCCGGCCGCCGAGGTCGTCCTGGGCGCGGTCGTGCCGACCCAGCGGCGCAGGTCCTGGGTGTGCAGATGGTCGAACATCAGGTAGTCGACCTCCTCGGGCGCGATGCCCAGCCGGGCCAGGTGGCCGAGGACCGTGCCGTGCTCGCGTGACCACCCGCCGGGCGATGACCGGCCGGGGTGCGCTGGTGCAGCTTGTCGAAGTAGGGCGTGTAGCGGCCGAGTTCGACGTCGGACTTGGCTCGAACAGCAGCACCCGGCGCCGGCCGTCGCTGTCCCGGTCCAGCGGATCACCAGCATCCGGTTCGTGATCGACAGGAACGGGGCGATCGCGCGAGACGCCCGGAACAACCCGAACCGCGTCGGATACGGCAGTGTCATCAGGTCGCAGGTGTGCACGCTGTCCGGGCTGCCGGTGGCGGCGAATTCGCGGCGAAACGCCTCGGCCTGGGCCCGCGACCGCGCGTAACCGCGCCCCCGGACCGCCGTCGATTTCGCTCAGGTCGGTCAACGTGTCCATCCGGTCACCGATGTCCGGCAGGTCGGACACCTCGGCCGGTACCCCATGGAAAGCGCATCGCCCAGGTCCTTTTATCCACGTTGTGGGTTTACCGGTGAGACCGTATACCCACGTCGTGGATTTCAGCAAGGGTGTGCGGCACGATGAACCGCCATGAGCACCAGCGCGGCACGCCGAGGACGGCCCCCCAGAGGCGAAAGCCGGCTCTCCCGCGCCGCGATCGTCCGGGCGACCCTACAGGTCATCGACGCCGACGGGGTCAACGCGGTCAGTATGCGCGCGGTCGGAAGGGTCCTCGGGGTCGACGCCAAGAGCCTCTACAACCACGTCGACGGCAAAGACGGCCTCCTCGACGGCATCGCCGAGCACCTCCTCGGCGCCATCGCGCTCCCGGAGCTCACCGGCGATCTGCGTGTCGACCTGCGGGGGATCGCCGACGCCTTCCGGGCGCCTGCGCTGGCCCACCCCGAAGCCGCCGCTCTCGTGCTCACCCGCCAACTCGCCTCCTTCGACGCCCTCGCACCCATCGAGGCGGTCCTGGCCGTCCTGCGCGACGCCGGCTGCCCCGCCGACGAATCCGTGCACCTCCTCCGGGCGCTGCTGGCCACCCTGATCGGCACTCTGCTCCGGGAAGTCAGCGCCGGACCCGCCTACGGCACCACGGACAGCGGCGGGATCGCGCGACGGCAATCGATCCTGGAGAACAGCGGCCTTCCCGCGGTGGCCGACGCCGCACCGCACCTGGCCCGATTCGACGCTGCCAGCGAGTACGAGTTCACCGTCGACCTCGCGTTCGACGCGCTGGTCGCACGACTCGGTCGCCGCCGCTGAGGCCGCAACTTTCATCGCATGCGAGTGGCTTCCCGCAGCGGATTTGCCCGCCCCCACCCAAAAATGCCGGTGAACTGCCGCGACAGGGATTCCGCGTGTCGGGTCGATTTCTGCTACTTGAGGTTCGCGTGGGTATCTTGACACGCTCGTCCTGCGGCGCACGCTGACCGCTTCCCCTGTACTCGGATCCCCAGGAGTGTGCCCAATGACGCTCATGCATCGTCGGTCGTGGCTTGCCGTCGCGGTCGCCGCGGTGATCGGTGTCGCCGGCGTGGCCATGGCGGCTCCCGCCCAGGCGACCACCACACCGCAGCACTCGGGCGGGCACTCGCTGCCCAGCAGCTTCCGCTGGAGTTCCAGCGGGCAGCTCATCGGCCCCAAGTCCGACGCTACGCACGACCTCATCGCGGTCAAGGATCCGTCGGTGGTGTTCGCCGACGGCAGATGGCACGTGTTCGCCACGAGCGTGGACGCCTCGGGCAACTACAGCATGGAGTACCTGAACTTCACCGACTGGTCCAAGGCGAACAACGCGTCCCAGTTCTATCTCGACCAGAGCGCCATCGGGCCCGGTTACCGTGCCGCCCCCGAGATCTTCTACTTCACACCACAACACCTGTGGTATCTGGTCTACCAGACCGGTAACGCCTCGTACTCCACGAACCGGGACATCGACAACCCGGCCGGATGGTCCGCGCCGAAGAACTTCTACCCCAGCGAACCGCCCATCATCCAGCAGAACATCGGTGCCGGCTTCTGGGTCGACATGTCGGTCACCTGCGACAGAGTCAACTGCTACCTGTTCTCCTCCGACGACAACGGACACCTCTACCGCTCGCAGACCACGCTGGCGAACTTCCCCAACGGCATGTCCCAACCGGTCATCGCCCTCCAGGACGCCAACCGCTTCAACGTGTTCGAGTCCAGCCATGTCTACAAGGTCGCCGGAACCCACACCTACCTGCTGATGGTGGAGGCGATCGGGGCCACCGGACTCCGCTACTTCCGATCCTGGACGTCCACCAGCATCGGCGGCACCTGGACCCCACTGGCGGCCACCGAAAGCAACCCGCTCGCCGGAGCGGCCAACGTCACCTTCACCGGCACCCCCTGGACCCAGGACATCAGCCACGGCGACCTCGTCCGCAGCAGCGTCGACCAAACCCTGACCATCGACCTCCGCCATCTCCAGTTCCTCTACCAGGGCAAAGACCCGTCCGTCTCGGTCAGCTACAACTTCCTGCCCTGGCGACTGGGCCTGCTCACCCGAACCGACCACACCCGACACCACGACGGCTAGGCACAGTCCGGTCGGGTAGTTCGCGACTGCTGGGCCTGACCGGCCCGGCAGTCGTCCGGTCGACGGCGCATCACACGGCACTCCGGTGGTGCACCGGTGCGCCTGATCACCACGAACGTCTGCCGCACGCGGCCGACCTCTATGCTGAGTAACATAGAGTAGGTCGAGCTGATGGATCCGTGTGGAGGTACAGGCAGATGCTCGGTGCTGACGAACCAGAGTCCCGGGCACGACGGGAGCGCCCGCTCCGCACACCGGAACCGCTGGCCGGTTGGACAGTGGTCATCATGATCGTCGCGTCGATCATGTTCGGCGCCTTGGGCGGCTTCGCGCTCGGTTGGTCGGTGGCGGCGTGGTGGACGTCGCAGGCCCTCGGCGTACTCGCCGCTGTCAGCGCGGGACTCAAGTACCGCCACCGACGGTCTGCCGCGGTACGCGGTGCCGCGACCGGGCTGATCGCAGCGGTAGCCGTTCTCCTTGTCCGTGCCCGCACTTCCGGCGCGGACATGGTGGACTTCAACCCCGTGTCGTTTCCGGTGGTCGCGACGGTCGCGTCCGCCGGACTGCACGTGGCCGGTGCGGCGCTTCGGCGGCGCGTCAGGCCGAAGGCGGCGAGGCGCCCGCTCTAGGATGACGGCCGTGAGTTCACCAGGGCGGCGCCGGATCGACGAGATCGGCGACGAGAGCCGTCGGCGCATCCTCGACGCGGCCGAGGAGTTGTTCGCCGAGCGGGGATTCGACCGCACGTCCTTCGTCGACATCGCCGAGCGGTCCGGCATCAGCCGGGGCAGCATCCCATGGCATTTCAAGAACAAGGACGGCCTGCTGATGGCCGTCTTCGATCGGGCGATGGACCGGTTCATGAGCGCCGAGCGCTACGAATCCATGCCCACGATGGCCGACATCCTCCGCGACTACGCGACCTGGGTGCGCAGCACCAACCCGGCGCTGATGTTCATGATTCTCACCGAGGCGCTCAGCAGTACGGGCGCTGTGCACACCCAGTACCAGGAACTCGTCGACCAGCGCCGCAAGGGCCTTGAGGCGTGGTTGCGGGCGCAGCGTCCCGACGGGGTCGATCCCGCCGCGGCGGCCGCCCAGGAGCGCGCGGCCGCCATCACCATCAACGGGTCGGTGATCGGCATTCACCTCCAGTCGCTCATCGACCCCGAGGGCATCGACCTCGACTCGGCCCTGCGGTCGTTGGCGGCCACGATCGACCGGAACCTGGCCGACGTCTGGGCGCAGCCGGTCACCGGCAAGACGCGCCGCACCAACACCAACAAGCGCACCCGCTAGGCCGGGGCGGGCACGGATTCCAGGAGAGCCGCCGCGCGCATCTCCAGGTAGGGCCGCAGCCAACCGTCCGTGTGGATCCAGGTCGCCCGGGCCTCCATGCCGGCGATGACCAACTCGCCGACGTCGTCGATGTCCACTCCCGACTTCAACGACGCCTCGGCCTCCTGACGGCGATCCTCGGGCATGAGGGAGCGGCGTGTGTCCACCGACCGGGTGTTGTCGAGGATGTTGGTGTTGACGAAGGCGGGGCAGAGCACGCTCACGTCGATGCCGTGCTGGCTGGCCGCCAACTTCAACGACTCGGACAGCCCGACCACCGCGAACTTGCTTGTCGTGTAGAGCACGTTCGAGCCGCCGACCAGGCCCGCCCCGGACGCCGTGTTCACGACGTAGCCGCCCTGGCCGCGCTCGATCATGCGGGGCAGGAAGGTCTGGAGCCCGTTGACAACGCCCATCAGGTTGACGCCGAGAGCCACGTCCCACTTCTCGTAGTCCAGTTCCGCCACCGATGAGTACGCGGCGATGCCGGCGTTGTTGAACAACAGGTCGACAGCGCCGAGCGCGGACTCGGCCTGATCGGCGACCGAGGCGAACCGTGCCCGGTCTCGCACGTCCAGTCTGAAGATCTCGACGTCCGTCACCTGGGACAGCTCGTCCCTGCCGCGGGCCAACGCGGCTTCGTCGATGTCCGCCAACCCCAGCCGCACGCCTCTTGTGCCCAGCGCACGGGCAATGCCCAAGCCGATGCCCTGGCCGCCGCCGGTGATGAAGGCGACGGACTCTTTCCACTCGCGCACAGGACCGCCTTTCCTCGATGGGTCTCTACAACGCGACCAAGTCTATGCTGATGAACATAGAGCTGCCAACGAAGGGGGTGTGGTCCTGTTGGTTACGGGCGCGGCGCCGTCAGTGACCACAATGGACAAGGTCGCCGGGGGAATGCGAGAAGATACCTGTGGACCTGGTTCGAGTGGTCGTGCCACGCAGGTTGGGTGACCCGGTAACTGTTGCGTCACAAGGAAAGATTTCGTCCTCGGCTCTCACACTCCTGCGGAAGTACGAGGCGGACGCCCGGAGTCCGTACTTCCGGCCGATGCGTGTGATCGCGGACCCGGCGAACATCCGATCGGCGGATTCGTGACGTGAAAGGAAGATCGTGCGCATATCCCGATGGCGGCAGGTCACGCTCGGCGTGTCCTGCCTGACGCTGGTGCTGGCCGCGGTGCCCGGTGTCGCGGTGGGCAGCACCGATCCGTTCGCCCCCTACGACCAGCAGCCGCTCACCTGGGGCCCGTGCCCGTTCAAGCCGGCCAGCGGCGCGAACCCGCGCAGTGCGCGCTGGTCACCGTCCCGCGCGACTGGGCCGCACCCGGCCGCGCGGCACCGACCTGCGGGTCGCGATCAGCCGGGTCGCCGCGACCGGCACCAGCGCGGGCGCGCTCCTGGTCAACCCGGGCGGTCCGGGCGGCCAGGGCACGCCGCTGGCCGGCGCATCGCCGGGCTCGAGCCGTCGGTGCACCAGCTCTACGACTTCGTCGGCATGGACCCGCGCGGCACCGGCCACGCGGGCACCGACGCAGCCGACGAGCAGCCGGTGGTCTGCCCGGTGCCGACCGGGCGGCTACCGCAGGACCCTCTCGACGCGCGCGACCGCTCGGCCGCGAGCATCGCCGCGCACCAGCAGACGCCGCGCGCCATCGCCGAGGCGTGCCAGAGCAACGCGCTGACGCCCGTTCATCACGACGTGGCAGACCGCGCACGACATGGACCTGATCCGCGCGCTGCTCGGCGAGCGAAGCTGAACTACCTCGGCTACTCCTACGGCACCTGGCTGGGCGCCAAGTACGCGTCGCTGTTCCCGGCCAGCGCCGGCAAGGTGGTACTGGACTCGAGCGTGAACTGGCAGGGCCGGCTGCAGGCCGACTTCGAGGATTTCCCGGTGATCGACCAGCGGCAGTTCGACGAGGTCTTCGTGCCGTGGCTGACCCGGCAACTTCCCGGCCGTGCTGGGTGGGACACCGGCAGAGGTGAAGGCGAACTGGGAGAAGGCGTCCGCGCCTACTGGGCGCCACGGTCTGTCACCGGACCAGTTCGACGGCTTGTTCGTCGGCATCGGCAGCCCGATCCGGTGGCTGCTCGCGACGCTGATCTCTCCAGGGCGCGTGCAGGCGCCAACGGGACGGGCCGACCACCGCCCCGGCGACGCTGACCTGCGCACCCAATCGACGCGCAGTCGCGCGCGACCTATGGCGTCCCGGCGGCCGACCTGACCCTGGCGAGGGTCGCCGCGGCGACTCCACCGGACTACGCGCCGCGTCGGACACCCGGTACGCGGTGGCCTGCGGCGACCAGCCGACGCGCTCGGCGGCCTGGTACAAGAGGCTCAGTGACCGGCAGGGCCCGCGGGACCCGCTGTACGGCTGGGCGTACGGGCTCTCTGAGACGCTGTGGCTTCTGGTCCGACCCGCCCCGGCAGAGCTGCCGGACCTGCCGGCGTCAGGTGGCCGCGCACGTGCTCGTCGTGGAGGGAGAGTTCGATCCACAGACCGGGTACGACCAGGCCAGCGCCGCGGTCCGCGCGGCACCGGGCGTGAGCTGGTGTCGGTCGACGACTCGCCGTTCCACGGCCAGTACGCACTGACCGCCAACCCGTGCGTGGACGGCATGGTCAACGTGTTCCTGCTCGACAACTCGCGCCCGGGGAGCACGACCTGCCCGGGCGTGCCGTTGCCCGGTGAGACGCAGGTGTACCCGGCGCCCGGTCCGGTACGGGCGCACTCCGCGTCGGAGTATGCCGCGGCCGGCCAGGCCGGTGGGGCGGGGCTGCGGGCGGCCACACAGGATCTGGTCAGCCGGATGAACCGCAGCTTCTGAACACGGCGCTGCCGGGCGGGCCCAGCGTGGGCCCGCCCGGTCCGGCCGGGTTCGTACTCCCTCATGAGGGGTCCTCGAACGGCGTGCGGTAGGACCCTGGTCGGGTGTGCGGATCCAGCGCCAGGGTCAGCCGGACCCGGGTGGAGCGGGGCAGGTCGACGCGCAGCCACGGACCGTCACCTGGGTCGATGCCGACGTCACGACGGGCTCGCCGTGCCCGTAGTCGTAGAGGTCGCCGATCCACGAGTCGTCCGTGCAGGCGGTGTGCTCGACGGAGCGGATGGTGTGTTCGGCGAACGCTCCCGCCTGCACCACCACCGACCGCGCGGCCTGCGGATCGAGGTTGACCAGGTCGACCACGGTGGCCTCGGGGTCGATGCGCGACACCAGTGCGGCGACCGACGGCGGCAGGCCGGGGCGGCGGGCGTCGGCGTCGTGGTAGCGGACCCTGGCCTGTTGCAGACCGCCGTTGTACATGCACCTGCGGGCCGCCCCAGGTCAGCTGGACGAGCGCCTCGGTGACCACCGGGTTGGACTGCTGCCACAGGTGGATGTCGGCCTCGGGCACGTCGCGGCCCCGGTAGCGTTCCATGCGGGCCAGGCGGTGCCGCACCTGCGCCTGGGCGGCGGCGAGGACGCGCACCGGGTAGTCGGGGTTGTCGCCGGCGAGGAACGCCAGCCACGGCTCCTCGTGCCCGGCCTTCCTCCTTGCTGCGGAAGGAACGCACGGCCCGGCCGTCGTATCCGGTCGCCGGCACGCAGCCGGTCGAGGCGCTCCCGGTCAGCCGGACGACGCGGTGTGGTGCCACAGCGCGGTCGGGACCGCCAGCATCACCGGGTTGTAGTCGAACCAGCCGCGATCGGCGTACCGGTGCGGCACGTGCAGCGTGGGCGTGTGCACGTCGGGTCCCAGTTGGGCCGATCCACCGGGACCTCAGGCTGGAGTCGGCCTCCACGAAGGCCATCACCTTGCCCTGTTCGATGACCGCGTCCAGCGCGGGACGCACCATGTCCAGATACGAGTCGTCGCCGGTGGCGGCGGCCGCGGCCAGCGCCGCCACCGTCGCGGCCTGGCCGACGCTGTACCAGCCGTGCGGCCAGGACCACCCGTAGTGGCCGCCGTACCACCGGCCCTCCAGCAGTCCGCCCACGGTGCCGTCCGGGGCGACGTTGTCCGGCAGGATGCCGTCGTTGCGCGCGGCGCGCTCCCGCCACGCGCCGACGTACTCGGCGATCCAGTCCCGGTACCGCCGGTCGCCCGACAGCAGCCACGCGTTGAACACCAGCCCGGTCGCGGCCAGGTTCACCGCCGTGTCGCCGACCCCCATCCGCCGGCGCATCTGCTCACCCAGCCGTGGATCGACGTCGTCACCGTCCACGGGCGACAGCCAGTCCAGCGGGTATCCGTACGTCGCCGCCTCCTGCGGCAGCCAGGGATAGGACTCACCGTCGAACAGGCCCTCACGGCCCGGGTCGCTGCCGTTGTGCGGGCTTGCGGATGATCCGGTGGTCCGGGTCGTAGTTGCCGTGTGCGGGATCGACGTAGAGTTCGGCGAAGCGCAGCGCCCGCTCGGCCCACCTGTCCGGTGCCGCCATGCACAGGAAGTAGAACAGCAGCATGCTCTCGCCCTGGTGGAACCAGTCGTAGCCGCGTTCGTACTCGTCCCGCAGCATGCCCAGTTCGGTGAGCTGTCCGGTGACGACCTGCCCAGTGCCGTTCGGACTGCGCGAGCAGGTCGTCGGCACCACCCAGCAGGTACAGCTGTGGCCAGTTGAAGAACGTCTCGTAGAAGTCGTCCGCGCCGTCACGGGTGGTGAGGCGGTCGTGATAGGTCAGGCTGCCGTCCTGGTCGGTGAAGTCGTCGGGCGAACTGGCGCCAGGCGCGGTCCAGCAGGTCGAACAGGTCGCGCTGGGCGATCGCCCAGTCGCGGCGGTTCGAGCAGTGGAACCGAGGCGGTGACGACGGGATACATCCTCAGGTGCTCCATTCCAGGGCAGCAGCCACCACCGGCACCGGTGACATCGTCCGGTGCGCGATGGTGACCAGTGGGTGACGGGCCGGGCGGCCGCTACTCCTTGGTCGCGCCCGCCAGCATTCCGGCGACCAGGAAACGTTGGGAGAACAGGAAGACGATCAACACCGGAGTGATGGCCAGCAGGGTGGCCAGCGCCAGTTCCGGCCGCTGCACCGCCAGCGAGCCGACCGTCGGGTTGAACTGGGGAACGTTGTCCAGCAGCGTGCCGAGGCCCACCTGGACGGGGAACTGGTCGCTGCCCGGCAGCAGGACGTAGGGCAGGAAGTAGTTGGTCCAGTTGGCCACGAAACTGAAGAAGCCCACCAGTGCCACGACGGGCGCGGCCAGGGGCAGCGCGATGTGGCGGAACACGCCGAACTCCGAGCAGCCGTCCAGTTTCGCGGCGGCGACGAGTTCGCGGGGCAGCGTCGTGTTGAAGTAGATGTAGGTCAGGTAGACGCCGAACGGGTAGAAGGAGTACGGCAGGATGATCGACCACATCGAGCCGATCAGGCCGACGGCGTTCACTTCGAGGAACAGCGGCACGACGAGGGTCGCGTTGGGCATGAGCATCACGACCAGCGTCGCGATCAGCAGTGTCCGCCTGCCGCGGAACTCGGTCATCGCGAGCGCGTAACCGGCGGGCACCGCGACGCACAGCGTGATGACCAGCGCGACGAACGAGTACACCGCCGGAGTTGCGCAGCCACAGGAAGATCGCGTCGTTCTGGAATCCGGTCAGCGCGTCCCAGTTGGCCCGCAGCGCGTGCCACGACCCGAAGGACAGGGGGTTGGCGTGCACCAGCTGGTCGTCGGTCTTCGTCGCGGCCAGCAGCAGCCACAGCAGCGGCAGCACGAAGAACACCAGGAACAGCAGCAGAACCAGCGCGGACAGCCGGTTGGCCGAACCCGCGCGGCGGGCGGCGGGATCGGCCTGCCGTACTGCCGCGCGCACAGTACCCGACGTGGCGAAGGACATGCGGGGTCAGGTGCGGCGCCTGTGGTGTCAGTCGGCATCGAAGAACCCCGATCGGGCGACGAACAGGCCCGCGACGACCAGACCGACGAGCAGCAGCTCGACGGAGATGGCGGCAGCGGTGTTGACGTTGTTGTTCTGGAAGGCGAAGTCGTAGGACGAGCTGGTTGAGGCGAGTAGTCGCGCCCGGCGACACCGACGCTCGCCTGGGAGAGCAACTGCGGCTCGACGAACAGCTGGGTGCCGCCGGCGAACGCGAGGATCACCATGTAGACGATCCACTTGCGCAGCAGCGGGATCTGGATGCGCCACGCGGTCTGCCACGCGCCCGCGCCGTCGATCCGCGCCGCCTCGAGCAGGTCGGGCGAGATGTTGTTCAGCGCCCCGTACATCACGACGATCCAGCCGCCCGCACCGGTCCAGAACGCGATGAGGGTGAACAGGATCGGCAGGTGCGAGGGGTCGATGACCTGGCCGAACGTGTCGAAGCCCAATGCCCGCAGCAGAAAGCTCACCGGGCTGACCGCCGGGTCGAGCAGGAACAGCCAGACCATGACGCTCGCCGCCCCGGCCAGCGCTCCCGGGATGTAGTAGAGGAAGCGCAACGCCGTGCTGACACCGCGAGTCGGCCAGCCGGTGCAGCAGCAGCGCCAGCGCGACCACGAACACCACCAGCGCCACCAGCCAGCAGACCAGGTAGAGCCCGACGTGCCCGACGGCGGAGCAGGAACCGGAAGTCGCTTGCGGCGCCGATGAAGTTCGACAGGCCCGGCGAAACTGTTGCCCGCGTCGGTGAACGCGAAGTAGATGGCGTACCCGGTCGGCACGACGCCGAACGCGATCAGCAGCAGCGTGTAGACCGCGACGAAGCCGTGGCCGGACCGGCCGGGCCAGAGCGTCCGCCGCGGGGAGCGACGCTCCGACCCGACCGCCGGTGGCGGACGGCGCGCTCACTGGTTGACCTGGTAGCCGTCGGAGCGCGCGTAGTTCACGATCGCGTCGTGCCACGCGGGCAGCAGGGACGTGATGGTCTTGCCCGCGTTCAGACCCGGTGTCACGGTGGCGGCCCAGACGGCCTCCTGGCTGAACTGCCCGTAGCCCCAGTTCGGCCACACCTGGTTGGCGGCCTGCTGCAGCGGCGCGGTGATGTCGCCCGCGTAGTACTTCGACGCCTCCTGGTTGGCCAGCCACACCTTCGCCGCGGGCGCGTACGCCGGATAGCCGGGCGCGAGTTTGCCCTGGTAGTCGTCGGCGGTGGTCACCCAGGTCAGGAACGCGGTCGCGGCCTTGAGGTTCGCGCTGTGCGCGGAGAGCAGCCAGGTGCCGCCGCCGACGTTGCCCACCGACGGGTGTCGCGTCACCGGGCCACTGCGGCATCGGCGCGACCGCGATCTGCCCTGCCGGGGTCTTGAACGTGCCCTGGAACAGTGCGCCGCCGTACCATGCGGGGCCGGGCATCATCAGGATCTTGTCGGCGTCGTTCTTGTCGAAGTCGGAGCTGAAGACGCTGCTGGTGGCCAGGCGTGTGGTTCTTGAGCAACGTGTCCAGCAGCGACGCCATGCGCGTGCAGTCCTGGCTCGGTGGTGTTCACGGTGACCGCCTTGGGCCCGGTGATCTGGTTGGCGCCGCACTTGCTGGCCCACAGGTAGATCTCCGGGGTGAAGACGTCACCGGCGGTTCCCACCAGGTAGCCGGGATGCTGGGCGGCGACCTGCTTGCCGAGTGCCTCGTACTCGCGGCCATGTCGTCGGGACGGTGTAGCCCCACTGCTTCATCAGCGACGCGTTGTACCAGAGCACGGTCTGCGCCAGGTCGTTGCGCAGGCAGTAGAGGGTGCCGTCGACCAGGCACGGGTCGTTGGCGCCCTTGGCCCAGCCGGCGAGCGTCGCCTGGGGGATCATTCCCTTGTTGAGCGGCGCGGTGAAGCCGGCGGGCACCGCCCATGAGGCCTCGTTGTTCTGCGAGCTGAACACGACGTCCGGCCAGCCGCTGCGGGTGCGGTTGAACAGGCTCACCTTGGTCTGCAGGTAGTTCGAGCCGTTGGCGTCGCCGTCGTAGGTGACGATCTTCATCTTCACCGACGGATGTTCCCGCTGGTAGAGCTGGGCGGCGGCCAGGCGGTCCGAGTCCACCCACACGGTCAGTGTGCCGCCGGTCTGCGGCAACGGGATGGAACGTCGCCCTGCGCCCCGGTGGTGGAACCGCCACCGCCGCAGGCGGTGACTACCGCGAGCACGAGCGCGGCACCGAGCGTCAGCAACGTGGTTCGCCGTGCGCTTGCCCGGCTGCCTCGCGTCGCGGACGCCGACATTGGCTGTCATGTGCTCTCCACTACGTCGTGGTGGGCGCCCGCCGACCGGAGCGGGCGAGCAGGACTGCGATGTGTGTGACTCATAACAGTCGCCACTGGGCTGCAAGTCAAGACCAGGAGCGGCGAGGTGCGAGGGTTCGCGGTCGACAGCGGACATAAATGTCAGTTCTATTAGTGTCGTCCTTCCTGACTCATCGAGCCATCGGATATGTGTAGTACTTATGGTCGTCCATCGATCGTGGTTGTGTACGCTCTCGGTGCGGGATGGAGGATCGGCCATACTTCCGGTGTGGGTCGCGACGAAGGAGGCAGGCCGGTGGACGGTGCACCGATGCCAGCGGTGAGCGGTCCGTCGACGCTCGGAACGGAACGGCATCCCGTCGCAGGAGCCGTACAAGCCCGGCTACGAGGTCGTGGCCGAGCAGATCCTGCACCTGATCGCCGAGCTGCGTCTGCGGCCCGGCGACCGGATGCCGACGGAGCACGAGCTCGCCGCCCGGTTGGGTACCAGCCGGACCGTCGTGCGCGAGGCGGTGAAGATCCTCTCGGCGCTGGGCCGGGTGCGCGCGCAGAAGGGCCGGGGTCTGTACGTCGCCGACGACGAGGGCCTGCTCGGCTCGGCGCGGTGGGGCGGCTTCTTCCTGCCCACCGACCTCGACCATGTGTTCATGCTCTTCGAGTTCCGCCGGGTCCAGGAAACAGCGGCGAGCCGGCTCGCGGCGACCCGCGCGACTCCCGCGGAACTTCGTGCCATCGAGACGGCTGCCGAGACCTGCCGCCACGGTTTCCTGACGGCGGAACGCGACCTGTTCGACCGCGGCGACGACGAGTTCCATCTCGGCATCGCCACCGCGTCGCACAACCCCCTGCTCGTCACCGCGGTGCGCGAGGCACGCCGCCTGCAGCACCAGTCCAGCACGATCGGCCTGCACGGCACGGTGGGCGGCCATGCCGAGGGAGCCATAGCGGAGCACGCCGCGATCTACCAGGCGATCCGGGACGCCGATCCGGACGCCGCCGCCGACGCGGCCGCGGTCCACCTGGACAACACCCTTGAGGACTACCGCCGGGAGATCCAGCGCCGCGTGTTCGGCTGACCCATGCCAGGGCGGTGGCGTGGATCGCCTCGCCGAGGCGGCCGAGCCGGTCGCCGGAGCCCAGCAGGACGGACTGCTGGCCGGACGGGATGGTGCCCTCCGCCATCGCAGCGGTGTTCAGCGGCATGGTGCCGTCCTTGCCGCGGCACACCGGGAACGGCGGCGGTCCCCGCGGGCGGCTCGGGTCGAACGAGAACATGGCAGGAATCCTCTCCGGACGGATGGTGATGCGGACCGGCCGACACCGGGTGGGTCAGCTCCGGGTCCATTGCTGGTTCGATGCCGCCGTTGCAGGTCCACAGCTCGACGAGGGTGCCGTTCGCGGTGCCGCCGCCGGTCGCGTCCAGGCACAGTCCGGACTGGACGCCGGTGATCGTGCCGTCGGCGTTGACCGTCCACTGCTGGTTGGCGCCGCCGTCGCAGGGCCAGATGTCCACCTTGGTCCCGGGCGCGGTGCCCTGGCCGCTGGCGTCCAGGCAGTCGCTGCCGTACACCCGCAGCTCGCCGGCGGAGGTGGCCGTCCACTGCTGGTTCGTACCGCCGTTGCAGTCCCACAGGTCCACCTGGGTGCCGGCGGTCTGCGACTGGTTCGGCACGTCGACGCAGCGTCCCGAGCCGACCCCGACGATCCGGAGCGGTCGTGCCGCCGGTTCCGCCGCTGCCGGGGGTGATGGACAGGTTGTCGAACTGCGCGGTCTCGCCCTGGCTGGTGGCGTAGCCGACCTGGCCGCCGGCCCAGGTGCGGTCGGTCACCGAGCCGACCGTCGGCGCCGTCGACGGCGGCGGTGATGGTGGTGCCGGCGAAGGTCAGGGCGAGCGTGTGCCAGTGGTTGGTGCCCGGTGCCGCGACCGTGCCGCTGGGCCAGGGTGGTGACGGTGCCGTTGGTGTTGGAGTTCAGGATCGACCACGCTCCGGTGTCGCTGACCCGCAGGTGGTAGGCGTTCAGCCCGGCGGCGCCCTGGTAGCTCTGGCTGCTGGCGCGGCCGATCAGCTCCGCGTAGCCGGACTTCTCCAGCAGCACGTCCGAGGAGACGGTGTAGTTGCTCCAGTTCACGTCGCCGAGCAGGGCGTGCGGGTCGGACAGCGTGTCCCAGGTGATCGGTGCCTGGGCGGTCATCTGCCGCACGCACTGGCCCGTGCGGCCGCCGCCGCAGCCGACCACCTCGAAGGCGCCCTGCCAGTCCATCAGGTACTTCGCCTCGGTGCCGGTGGCGTCGCCGTCGAACGAGTCGCTGTAGGGCAGGCTCATGGTGCCCTGGGCCGGGACCGGCCGCGGTGCCCTTGCCCTGCCCGGTGGTGGTGGACACGGTGTAGACGTAGCCGGGCTGCACGGTCAGGCTGAAGCTGCCGCCCTGCGGGGTGATGTCGGCGGCGTGCACGAAGTAGTCGGCCGGGTTGCCGGAGTTGACGTTGGTGGACCACACGTGGACCGTCGCCGGTGGACAGCCCGCCCGTGACGGTGAAGGTCGAGCGTCTGGGCCGCGGTGGCGTCCATCGTCTCGATGACCGTGGAGTAGTCCTTGTTGTTCGTGGACTTCAGCGAGACGTAGCTGCCGTTGTCGCGGTTGCCGCCGAGGTAGCCGCTGGAGGCGTCCAGGTACTGCCAGCCCGGCGCGGTGAACTGGCTGGTCTGCGCCATCACCCACGCGTTCTTGCCGATCGCGTAGTAGCCCGACCACGGCTGCGGAGCCAGCGCGACACCCATGGTGGGGTACGGGCAGGTTCGGGGTGATCGCGGCGATCACCGGCCAGTTGAGGTACGCGGTCATCTTGCCGTCGATGTAGCCGCGGTTGATGCCGCGGGCCATCGCCTGCGCGCCGGCGTTGTAGTCGTCCGAGCCGTTCTCGCTGGCCCACAGCGGCTTGCCGGACGACGAGGCGGTCGGAGGGCACGGCGCAGTTGGTCTGGGACGAGCGGTAGCCGCAGGGGTAGTGCGCGCCGATGACGCTCACCGCGGCGGCGAAGGTCGGGTTGGAGTCGACGTCGTTCGCCACGGACCAGTCCGAGTCGGCCGCGACGATCCGCACCGCGGAGTAGCCGTTGGAGTTGAGGGCGGAGCGCAGGTTCTCGTACCAGGAGACGTTGTAGCCGCGCTCGTTCCAGCCGCCCAGGTAGTCGATGGTCAGCCCGTGCTGGTGCGCGCAGCCCAGCCAGGAGACCAGGTAGTTGATCGTGTCGGTGGACCAGAAGTTGCCGCCGCCGATCCAGCCCGGCGCACCCCAGGCCAGCCCGTACAGCTTGATGTTCGGGTTGCGCGCCTTGGCCTGCTGCGCGAGCCAGAACTCGTAGCCCACGGTGCAGTCGACGGTGCCGCGGGTGTGCTCGATGCTCGGCTCGGCGCCCGGACGTCGAGTTGGTGTCCCCGCCGATCTCGATCTTCAGGATCTGCAGGGAGGCGCCGTAGCCGGGCTTGAACAGGTAGTCCAGGATCTGGCTGCGCTCGCGGCTCGGGATAGTCGATCAGGAGCCGGCTGTTGCCGCCACCGCCGCTGATCGCGCCGACGCCGTCCAGCGTTCGGCCGCCCGACGCTCCGTTGATCGTGATCGACGTGGCGGCGTGCGCCTGCGGTGCGACAGCCCCGGTGGCACCGCCCACCGCCAGGACGATGGCGGCGAGCACCACCACCGAGGGCCGCAGCACGCCGAGAACAGCCTGCCGAATCCCGACATGGTCGGTTCCTTTCTCCGGACCGGAGCGTCGCTCCCTCGCTCGGGCCGTTTCTCGATTCGAATCGATTCGCTACATCGGCCCGGCAATGTTAAGGCGTCGGCCAGAGATATCTGTCAACGAATGCCCTTTCAGCAACTGCCCTGACGTCGAATCGATGCGCGTCCGGCGTGAAAGTTTCCTGTCCGTCCTGCCGCTGTTCGGCGGCCGCGGCGAGAATCAGGTAGCTGCTGGCGGTCCAGGTGTAGGCCCGGTCGCGCTGGCCCTCGCCGGTGAGCGCGTCGAAGTTCTCGGCGAACCCGGACGTCTCGCACAGGGCGCGGAACCTGCGGCTGATCTCGTCCGCGAGCACGGTGTGGCCGGCCCGGCGCAGGCCGTCCTCGATCAGCACGGTGGCCGGCGCCCAGACCGGTCCGCGCCAGTAGCCGTCGGCGTCGTAGCGGGGCGATGACGGCAGCTCGGTCGCCAGGCCGTAGGGCGTCAGGTGTTCCCGTACCCGGTCCGCCAGCCTGGTGTGCACCTCGGCGCGGAAGCAGTTCGCCCAGACGATCGGCATCAGCTCCAGCAGGCTGTCGCGTCGTCCGATTGCGCCCGGACGCGACCGTCCTGGCCGCGAACCGGCCGTCGGCCCACAGTTGGTCGAGCATCGCGGCCAGCATCCGGTCGGCCTCGGCGCGCCACGAGTCCGCGGCGTCCGGCTTGCCGGCGAGCGGGGCGAGCGCGGCCAGTTCGCGCAGTTGCAGGACCAGGAAAGCGGCCAGGTCCGCGCTCTCCACGACACGCTGCTCGTCGAACGTGGTGGCGTTGTCCCAACCGCTGTCGTTGCCGTGGTGGTAGTGGGCCAGTTCGCTGCCCGGCGCGCGCCGGTGGTCGAGCCAGTAGCGGGTCCAGTCCGCCAGGCGGCGGTAGACGTCGGTGACGTCCACTCCGGACAGCTCGGGAGGCGCCATGCGGCGCAGTGCGTTCAGCGTCCAGCCGTGGATCGGGCGGTTTGACGTAGTTGTAGAGCACTTCGGAATGGGTGACCGAGTCCGGCAGCGCTCCCGCCTCGTCCTGGTGGTCGAACACGAGCTGGTACTGGTCCCAGGCCAGCGTCGGGCCGCCCGGCCGCGAGGGCGAGGGCGTTGAAGCAGTGGTCCCAGCTCCAGACCTTGTCCATCCAGTGCTTGGACATCAGGACGGCCGGCCGGGTGAGCATCCCGGCGGGCCGCACCGTGGCCGACCACAGCACGTAGGCGGCGAGGTCCGCGGCCGGTGTGTGTTCGCCGCGCCAGGGCGCCACGGCGTCGAGGAAGGCCGCGAACGCGGACTCGGCGTCGGCCACCGACTCCCCGAAGGTGCAGCGGGCCGACGTAGGGCGCCCGCGCGGCTTCGTACTCCTCGATGGCGATCTCCCAGGTGCTCGCCGGTCGGGTCTGATCACCACGCTCGCGGGCGGCGCTGCCCAACGCCTGCGCTCCGACGGCGTCGGCGGTGGCTCCGGAGACCACCGTGACCCGGTATCGGCGCCCGGTTTCGTAGCTGGTGAACACATGGGCGCCGTCGACCGGGTCGCGGTACAGGTAGGTGCCGCTGAACGGCGTCAGCACCGAGGCGGCGGCGGCGATGCGCAGCCCATGCCGTTGCCGCGCAGCCGAATGGTGTCCGGCGACTGGTAGACCAGGTCGATCCGTGCCGGATCGGTCGATCCAGCTCAACCATCCAGGGGCGGGCCTCGACGTCTCGGCCCGGTCGCCGCTGCGGGGTGAGCGGGCGGAACGCGAGGACGGCGTGCATGCCCGTCTGGTGCGAGACCAGGTGCAGGTCCTCCGCGATCCGGCCCTGGCCGGTCACGGGTGATATGCAGAACCAGGATCCGTAGTAGCTGAAGGGGATGTCGCGGATGTCGAACCGCGCCGCCGATCGTGAGTCGGTCATCGTGTGGGCTCTCGGCTTTCTCTCCGACCGGGAGGTTCAGTCCTTGACGGCGCCCGCTGTCACACCGGCGGCGACGTAGCGTCTGGGCGAGGACCAGCAGCACGGTGGCGGGGATCGAGGCGACGACGGCCGTGGCCATGATGGCGTTCCACTGCTGGTTGTTGTTGCCGATGTAGTGGTAGATGCCCAGGGTGATCGGTTGCCGGGCACCGCCGGAGTCCACGCGTGCTGGCGAACACGAAGTCCGACCAGGCCCACAGGAACGTGAACAGCGAGACGGTGACGACGGCGTTGCGGGACAACGGCAACACGATCGACCAGAACGTGCGCAGCCGGCCGGCGCCGTCGGTTCTCGCGGCCTGCATCAGGTCGTCCGGAATGCCGGTCATGAACGCGGTGAACACCAGCACGCCGAACGGCACCGCGATCGTCGAGTCGGCGACGACCAGGCCCGGCAGGGTGTTGATCAACCCGGTGCGCAGCAGGATCGCGTAGAAGCCCATCGCCATGATGATCCCGGGAATCATCTGCGCGATCAGCAACACGAAGCGCAGCACGCCGCCGCCGCGCGGCCGCAGTTTGGCCAGCGCGTAGCCCGCCGGAGCGGACAGCGCGAGCGTCAGCGCGACCGTGCACAGCCCGACGACGAAGCTGGTGGCCAGATACGGCAGTTGCTGACCGAGGACCGCGCGGTAGCCGTCGAGCGTGCCGTGCACCGGGAACCAGTTCGGCGGGCTCCTGCGCATGTCCGAGTCGCGGGTGAACGACTCGTTGACCATCCAGTAGACCGGGAACAGCATCACGGCGGTCACCAGCAGGCCGACGGCGGTCTTCCACCACGTGGCGGTGCGCATTCAGCTCACCTGTGCCTTTCGCTGGCCGCGGATGTAGAGCAGACCGAACGCCAGGGCGATGACCACCAGCAGGTTGCCCACTGCCGCGCCGGGGCCGAACTCGGGCAGGAGGCTGCCGAAACCGAGCCGGTAGGACCAGGTGGCGAACGTGGTGGACGAGTCGACCGGGCCGCCCCGGGTCATGATCCAGATGATGTCGAACACCTTGAGCGTGTAGATCAGCCCGAGCAGCAGCGTGATCGCCGAGACCGGCCGCAGCAGCGGGAAGGTGAGGTGCCAGAACCGCTGCCACGGACCGGCTCCGTCCAGGGCCGCTGCCTCGTACAGCGTGGTCGGGGATGTTCTGCAGGCCGCTGTGCAGCAGGACGAGGTTGAACGGGATCGCCGATCCAGATGTTCGCGATCGTCACGGACACGAGCGACCACTGTGGCGAGGTCAGCCAGTCCACCGGGCCGACGCCCAGCAGGTGCAGGCCGTAGTTGACCACGCCGGACTCGCTGTTGAGCAGCCAGGACCAGGTGGATGCGGACACGATCAGCGGCAGCAGCCAGGGGATGAGGAACAGCGCCCGCAGCGTGACCGACAGGCGGAAGTGCTGGTGGAAGAACACCGCCAGTCGCCAGGCCGATGGCGAACTGCAGCGCCAGCGACGCGGCCGTGAAGATCACCGTGTGCAGCAGCGCGGGAACGAAGGTCGGGTCGTGCAGGACCGCGACGTAGTTGGCGAGGCCGTCGAACGGCGCACCGCCGCGCACGAACGACGCGACGGTGTAGTCGTGCAGGCTCAGGTCGAGGTTCTGGTAGAGCGGGTAGGCGTAGCACACCACCAGATACACGGTGACCGGCGCGAGGAATCCCCAGGCCGCCCACTGGGTCGAGCGCGGCCGGTCCGGGCCGTACGCCACCGGTCGTCCGGCCGGACCGGCCGCCACCGCCACGACCCGGCCGGGCGCCGAAACGGTCTGCGACGTGTCGTTCATGCGCTGCTCCCGGTCAGCCGGTCGCGGACCTGGCAGCCTGCTGGGCGGCGGTGAGCGCTGCCTGCGGCGACTGGTGAGCCGGACAGAGCCGCCTGCACCGCCGTCCACAGCTGCTGGGAGATCTTCGGGTACTTGGTGCCCAGGTTGTCGCTGGTGCGGCCCTTCGCGGCGTGCACGGCCGCCACCCATGGGGCGAGGTCCGGCGTGGTCGGCGACCTGTTTGTCCTGCACCGCTGTCGTGGCACCGACGTAGGTCAGGGTGGTGTCGGTGGTGTAGGCGTTGTCGGCCTTGGTCAGGCAGGCCACGATCTTCTCGGACGTCGCGTAGCGGCTGGTGTCGGACCGCGTCGGGATCGTGACGAACTCGCCGCCGGTCGGCGCCGGCGCCGGCGCCGCCGTGCTGCGCGGGAATCGGGATGACGCCGTACGGGAAAGCCGGCCTTCCGGGCGTAGGACAGCTGCCAGGTGCCGTTCTCCGCGAAGGCGTACTGGCCGGTGGCGAACTCCTGCCAGCTCGTGGTCTGCGTGTTGTTGATCACCGAGTTCGGCGCGTAGCCGTGCCGTAGCCAGTCGGTCCACAGGCTCAGCGCGGCCACGGCCGTGGTCGACGACAGGTCGGTCAGGTTCGCGCCGGCGCCCCAGAACCAGGGCAGGAACTGGAAGCTGCCCTCCTCGGTGCCGATCGCGGAGAACGTGATGCCCTTCTTCCCCGCGGCCGTCACCTTGGCCAGTGCGGTGGTCAGCGAGTTCCAGTCGGTCACCGAGGCCGGATCGACCCCGGCGGCCTGCAGGACGGTCTTGTTGTAGTACAGGGCGAGGGTGTTCGCGCCGATCGGGACACCGTAGGTCTTGCCGTCCGACTGGCCGGCCGCCAGCAGGTTGGGGGAGATCGCCGACGGTGTCGACCTTGGTCGTTCCGGTGTCGGTGAGGACGCCGGCGACAGCCGAGCGTCGAGACCACGGGGTTGTCGACGATCAGCACGTCCGGTGCGTCGCCCTGCTGCGCGGCCAGCAGCACCTTGTTGGTCAGGTCCGTGGTGTCGAACGCGGTCCGCTTGACGGTCACGCCGGCGTCGCTGCCGCAGTGGTCCAGCAGTCGCACCCAGGCCGACCCGTTGTCGAACTGCGGATACGGATCCCAGACCGTGTAGGTGCCCTTGATCGGAGCCCGACGATGCCGAGGACGAGCACGCGGTCACCGAGCCGGCCAGACCAGCAGCGCCCCCAGCACGGCCGTCGCGACCACGTCGCTTCCTGCGTGACTCACCATGGGTACCCATCACCCTCACGCCCCTTTGCTCAAGGTTGTGCCGCACCGCTGTCGAATCGATTCGCGCAATCGGTTCGAACGACGATAGGTCCGATGGTCGCCACGACGTCAACGCTGACAAACGACCTGCGCGACCACGGCTGCTCCCACTGCCGCCGTCTGGCGCAGTGGCTATGATCGCGACGGACGTTGCGAATCGATTCGACATCATGTGTCACGATAAGCTGGCGACGGAGCCGCCAGGTCGTCGGACCGTCCAACCGGGCTCGAACCGTGACACTCGAACCGTGACGAAGGGGATCGATGAACATCGGGGAGATCGCTCGCCGCTCCGGGGTGTCGCGCAGCACGGTGTCGTACGCGCTCAGCGGCAAGCGCGCGGTCTCCGAGTCGACCCGGCGGCGCATCCAGCAGGTCATCGACGAACTGGGCTACCGGCCCAACGCCGCCGCCCGCGCCCTCAAGGAGGGCCGGACCCGCACCCTCGGCCTGGTCATCCCGCCGGCCGCCGGGCGGCTGACGCACATGCAGCTGGAATTCGTCGCCAGCGTCATGGACGCCGCCGCCCGCGCGGACCTCGACGTGCTGCTGTCGCCCTCCGGTGGCGACCACGACCGCTCCTTCGAGCGGATCGTCGTCGGGCGACGGGTGGACGGCGTGATCCTGATGGAGATCCGCCTGGACGATCCCCGCGTCACCAGGCTGCAGCAGGCCGGCATGCCGTTCGTCGGCATCGGACGCACCGCCCAGCCCTACGGGATGTGCTGGGTGGACATGGACTACGCGGCGCTCGTCGGCCGGTGCGTCGACCACCTGGCCGACCTCGGACACCGGCGGATCGCGCTGATCAACCGGTCCACCGAGCTGATCGACTGCGGCTACGGCCCGGCCCGCGCGGGCACGTGAGGGCTTCGCCGAGGCGGTCGCCCGCCGTGGTGTCGACGGCGCCGAGTTCCCCTGCGCCGACGACGCGGCCGCCGGCGAGGCCTGCGTCGAGGACATCCTGCGCGACCCATCCCGGGGCCACCGCCGCCGTCACGGTGAACGAGGCGGCGCTGCCCGGCGTCCAGCGGGCCCTCGAACGCGCCGGGCTGGCGATCCCGCACCGCTTCTCGGTGGTCGGTGTCGCCGCGCGCTACTGGGCGGAGCAGTTCCACCCCCAACTCACCGCGGCCGACGTGCCGGCGGCGGAGATGGGTTCGACGGCGGTGCGATTCCTCATCGAACGTATCGCCGACGCCGGACGCACCGCCGCAACAGCAGTTGTTCACACCACCCATCTCGCTACGCGGCAGTTCCGGTCCGGTCCCCGCTCAGTCCTTCACCACATGAAGAACACTCGTGCCGGTCCTGCTCTGGTCGCCCGTGACGGCCACGAGTCGGAGCCCAGCGGTAGCCAGCAGTTCACGGAGCTCCGCCTCGGTGCGGATGGCACCTCCGCAAGGCAGCGTGCACAGGTCGCTCAGCACGGCGAGCGGATCCGAGGTGCCGCCGGCGGGCATGATCAGGTCGACCAACAGCAGTCGGCTGTCGGAGCTCATGGCCCGCCGGCAGTTTCGCAGTACGTGGACGATGGCCGCTCCGGCCCAGTCACTGAGCACGCCCTTGGCGAGGTAGACATCATGGCCGGCGGGGATGGGATCGGTCAGGAAATCACCGGCGACCAGCGAGCAGCGATCGGCCACCCCGGCCTTCGCCAGCAGCGGGTGAGTGTTCTTCAACGCGGTGGCCAGGTCGAATATCGTTCCCGTCAGCCGGGGATAGGCCATCAGCAGAGCGGTCGCCAGGATGCCGTTTCCGCCTGCGACGTCGACGAAGCTGGTCACACCGGACAGGTCCAGCGAGTCGACGATCCGCGGCACGTCGGATCGGGCCGACTCGACCACCCAGGAGTAGAGCGTTTCCTGCTCCTCGGCGTGATCGGCCAGCCAGGCGTATGCCGACTGCCCGAGGACATGCTCGGTCGCGGCTTGTCCGGTGCGCACCGTGTGATCGAGTCGACCGCACGCGGCCCACATCGGCTGCCCGATCAGTGCCTTGGCCATGTACTTCATCGAGAACGGAGCGTCCTGACACAGCAGTTGGCCGAGCCTGGTCACCGTGTACCGCTCGTCCGCGTCCACGGTGACCAGTTCCAGGTACGCCGCGCCGCGCAGGAGCCGTCGCAGGGAAGGCTCATGACAGTGGATCCGCTCCGCCAGACCGGCGGACGTGGTCGGCGCCTCGACGAGGTGCTCAGCGATGTCCAACGTCACCATCGTATGGACCACCTGCGCCTTGACGAAACCGAACACCAGGTCCATCAGCCGTCCGGCATCCTCGTGCACCGTCATCGACACTCCTTGGATTTCGGCTCGACGTCACCACGTGACCGGGAGTTGGGACAGTCCGCCGACCACGACACCGTCCTTGGACCGCAACTGCTCCGCCGCGGCGGCGAGTCGCATCGTGGGAAACCGCTCGACGAGACGATCGAACACGATGCCCAGCTCCGCCCTGGCCAGTGCCCGCCCGACGCACGCGTGGCGCCCGTAGCCGAACGCCAGGTGCGCGTTGGGACTTCGGGCGATGTCGAACCGGCTCGGCCGGGTGAAGGCGCGTGGATCGTGATTCGCGCCGACCAGGTTGATCACCACCGCTTCGCCCGCCCGAATGGTCAGCCCGCCGATCTCGATGTCCGATCTGGCGTAGCGGGCCACATTGTCGCCACCGGACAGCCTCCTGCGCAGCATCTCCTCGACCGCGGACGGCAGCAGGGAGCGGTCCCGCCGCAGTGATTCCCACTGGCGGGGGTTGGCCAGCATGTGCAGTGCGCCCCACTGGATCGCCACCACGGTGGTCGCGTGACCGGCGAACAGAATGCCGGCCGCCACCGTCGCGGCCTGCTCCACGGTCACCGTGGCGTCCTGTCGGGCCGCGGCCAGGTCGGACATCACGTCGGCGCCCAGCTCCTCCTGCTTGCGTTCCAGCAGCCGCGCCATGTACCCGTACAAGTCGCGGAACGCGGCAGCGGACCGCTCGGCGTCCACCGAGTCCGCCACGGCGTCCGACCATCCGTGCAGCCATTCGCGGTCGTCGTACGGTACGCCGAGCAGTTCGCAGATGACCAATGTCGGCAGCGGGGTGGCCAGCGCCCGGGTCAGGTCGACGGGGCGAGGAGCTTCGGCCATCGCCGACAGCAGATTGTCCACGTGGGTCCTGATCCGTGGCTTCAGCGCGGCCATGCGGCGGGCCGAGAACGACCTCGACATCAGCGCGCGCATCGTGGCTTCGTCCGCTTCGGTATGTCCGCCTTCCGGCACGTCGTCGTCCGGCGCGATCGCGTAGTCCAGCAGCGCCGAGTTCGTGACCTTCGGCGAATTCACCGCATACTGCGGAAACCTCGCCAGCCGAGGATCGGAGAAGAGCATCTTGGCCACGTCGAACCGGGTGACCATCCAGGCCACGTCGCCGGTGATCGTACGAAACCGTGATATCGGCCCTTCTTGTTGCATGGTACGGACAGCGGGCGGTATGTCGAGCAGGTCGGGCCGTTCGAAAGGGCAGGCGGGCAGGGCGCCTACAGGAACCATCGCATCTCCCACGCGTTTTCTCCGTGGCCAACCGTACAAGCGTCCAGGGGAATGACGAAAGTGTTCGCTCGAACTGGATGCGACGGCCTGTTTTCTGGCACTCTTGCCGAGGTTGTCGCACTGGGATATACACCGAAAATGGTCAACGAAATCCGCTCGGCACCCCTGACATATCCCTTCAACGAACCGGAGAGTCTCGAACTCTCGCCCGCGTACACGTCGGCTCGCGAAGCGGACGGGATGGTCCGTGTCCAGCTTCCCTTCGGTGAGCCGGCGTGGCTGGCCACCAGATATGCCGATGCACGGCTGGTGTTGGGAGATCGGCGGTTCAGCCGCGCCGAAGCGATGCGGCGCGACGAACCGCGGCTGTCTCCGTTCCCGTCCGACGGTGGCATCCTGACCATGGACCCACCCGGGCACACTCGGCTGCGGACGTTGGTGTCCAACGGGTTCCGCGCGCACCGGGTGGAGGCCCAGCGGCCTGTGGTACGCGAACTGGTGAACGGTCTGCTCGACGACCTGCTGGCCGGCGGTGCTCCGGCCGACCTCGTCGAACATCTCGCACTGCCGCTGCCGGTGGCGGTGATCTGCCGGATGCTCGGCGTGCCCGTCGCCGACAGTTCGAAGTTCCTGGCCTGGACCAGGTCCGTGCTGTCGGTCAGCGCGGCGGACATGGACGAGCTCGTTGCCAACGTCGAGGCACTGCGCGCCTACATGCGCGGGCTGATCGAGCGGCACCGCGCGGAACCGGCTGATGACCTGATGACCAGTCTGATCGAGGCACGCGATCAGCAGGACCGGTTGTCCGAGGACGAGTTGGTCGACATCTGCATCACGATCCTCATCGCCGGCCACGAAACGACGGCGACGGCGATACCCAACATGGTCCTCGTCCTGCTGAACCATCCCGACCACCTGGCGCGGCTGCGTACCGAACCATCCCTGATCCCCGACGCGGTCGAGGAGATACTGCGGTTCGTACCCCTGAGCGGAGCCGCCGGCTTTCCGCGCTACGCCACCGAGGACGTCGAGGTCGGTGGCGTGCTCGTCAGGGCGGGAGAGCCGGTGCTGGTCTCGTTCGGTGCCGCGAACCGTGACCCACTGCGCTTCGGTTCCCCCGAGGAGTTGCGCTTCGACCGGGAGAACAACCAGCACATCGGCTTCGGCCACGGGGTGCACCACTGCCTCGGCGCGCCGCTGGCCCGGCTGGAACTGCAGGAGGCCATCGGAGGGTTGCTGCGGCGGTTGCCCGGCCTGCGGCTGGCCGGCGACATCGTCTGGAAGGCCGAGATGCAGGTCCGTGGCCCGCGGATCATGCCGGTCGCATGGTGACGACGACCTGGCAGGTCGAGCCCGGTCGAGCGTGGCCCGGCTCGTGACCTCCACCCACCGGTCGGCCGTCGACGCGAGTTGCGCAGCCGTGCCCCCGGCGGGCACGGCTGCGCCGTGGCGGAGGGATCACAGCTCTGCGAAGACCTTGTTTCCCCGGGAAGCGGGGTCGTCGCTGACCAGATAGTTCTCCCAGGCGGCAACGTACTCGGCGCGGCTGATCTTGCCGTCGCCGTCGCTGTCGAGCGCGTTGAAGGCCGCGTCGACGTCACCGTTCGGCTCGCCCGTCGCGGCCACGAGGCGGGCGAACTCGGCGCGGGTGAGCACGCCGTCGTCGTCGGAGTCGGCCAGCGCGAATTCCGCGGCGCAGACGTTCCCCATTTCGGTTGCCGTCGCCTTGCTGTGCGACAGGTCGGACATCGCCGAGGCGAACTCGTCGGAGGTGATCCGGCCGTCGTTGTCGGAGTCGGCCTTGCGGAGCATTTCCCAGGTCTGGACATAGCCCTCGTGCAACCGTCGGGCCTTGGGAGACGAGGCGTCCATATTGAACGCGGCAGCGATGGAATCCGCCGTCTTGTTGAAATCCGCGGCCGTGACGTATCCGTCGCCGTCGCGGTCAAGGTAGGCGAACGCGCGCTTGACACTACTGGCATCGTTGGATGTCATCTTTGTTCACTCCTCGTCGGGCAATCATGGGAAGACTGCCGGTTGGTGCGCGTCTGAATTTCAGCCCGCGACTGTGCGGCCTCCCGCGCGATGTGGTCCGGAAGGGCCACATGGCGCATTTCGGAATGGTCGCTTAATACACGTACCAACCCCGCACTGCCGAGCGCAAGAAAGTACACCTGGTCGGGTGGAGTTCGGTGTCGTTTCTCGATTCGAACACTCGGACCGCGGCAGCGGTGTGGTCCGAACGATCTGCCCGCCGGGCGGGCGATCTCACGTATCAGCCCGGTGGCTCCGACCGTCCGAGCCGTCTTCGGCGTTCGACTGTGAGCATTGGAGGGTCGAACAGTCGCGACGGCACCGACGACCGTCCGACGTCACCGGAGTCGGCACGCCCCCGGCAGGCACACCTCCCCGGGTCCGTCCCGGACCGTTTCCGCCTTCGCGGTGTGATTCCCAGTTGTACCGCCGTCGCGCACATGACGGCGCACATCGGCCGCACATGCCGGAGCACGCGGAGTCACCGGCCCGGACGGCTCGCCGGGCCGGTGTGGGACGCGAACCCGCCCGACCCGGGATTCAGGTCCGGTCGACGACGAACGCCTGGAACCTGTAGGCGGCGTCGTCGTACATTCCGCCGGCACTGCAGTTGGCCGCCGACGCGCACGACACCGAGGTGACCGCGCCATTCCCGGTCGCGTTGAGGGCTTCGGTGCCGGGAACCTCGACCGCGTCGTCCCACGTCCCGTCCGTCTCGTTCACGACGAACGCTTCGACGTGGAAGGAGCCGTCCGTGTACGATCCGCCTGCGCCGCAGTTGCCCGGCGACGCGCACGACACCGAGGTGATCTTGGCGGTTCCGCCCTTGTTGAGCGCCGCGGTCCCCGGAGCCTCGGTCGCGTTCTCCCACTCCCCGTTCTTCTCGCTCACGACGAAAGCCTGGAGCAAGGACGAACCGTCCGCGTAGGACCCGCCCGCGCCGCACTCGTGCTCAGCGGCCGGCACGTCCCCCCGGAGCGGGGGCGGTGGGACGAATGGCTCGCTCACCATCCCCATGACGATCCGACCAGCCGTCAGATCCTGGGGCTGCGCGCCATCACGGCGGCGGGCGGCGAGGTGGTCACGGCGCAGTGCGACGTCACCGACTCCGCCGCGGCGCGGGCGCTGGTGGAGGACTGCGTCCAGCGGTTCGGCGGCCTGGCCGGTGTGCTGCACCTGGCCGGTCACGGCGGCAGTGGAATCCTGGTCGAAGATCTCGGGCCCGCGGAACTCCAGGCGGGCATCGCCGCCAAGGTCACCGGGGCGGAGGCATTGCTGGCCGCGACGGAGGACGCCGGTCTCGACATTCCTCGCGTTGTTCTCCTCGCTGTCGACCGTGGACAGCTGGGACGGGGCCGCCGACTACACCGCGGGAAACGCCTACCTGGACGCGCTCGCCCAGCACGCCCACCGGCAGGGCCGCACGGAGGTCGTCGCCATCGACTGGACGGGGTGGCTGCGGACGGGGATGAACGCGGGAGATCAGGCCGGCGACACCGAGACGTCCGAATACCTGACCGAATCCGAGGGGCACGCGGCGTTCGTGACCGCGCTGTCCGCCGGACTGCCTCAGATTCACGTCGCCGTGCATGATCTGCGGCAGGTACACATCACCGAGCCGCCCGTTCGCTTCGGCCTGGTTCTCACGATCGAGGTGATGTTGTTCGGGGTCGGCTGTCCGACAGGGTGACCCGTAGCTGTTCATACGTCGGAGCCAGCCGCCGCAGCAGCCGTGCGGCGGTGGTGCGGTCGTCGGTGACGAGCGGGTGTTGCAGGGCTCCGACGAGCCGTGCCTGCTCGTCGGTGATGTCGGCAGCCTCGTTCTCGCCTATGAGTGCGAGGCAGGTGGCCGCGTCGGCCAGACGGCGGGCACCGACGCGGATCGCGAAATAGCCGAGGTGGCCGTACTGCCAGGATTCCAGACCGTTTTCGACGAGTTCGGCGAGGCGTTCGAGGGCCGCCGCGCCGCCGAGTGAGCCGGGTGGCATCGGCAGACCCGCGTCCCCGGCAAGCCAGCGCGCTGCCATGGGTAGTGCTCGGCGCAGTGCGGTGGCACCCTCGACGTCGCGGACCCGCTGGAAGTCGGTCCGGGCCGTGAACCGCTCGGTGGCGTAGCCGATCGACTCGGGCCGCCAGGCGGCGATGAAGTCGTCGATCGGCAAGGTCGCGTACGGGTGACCGTGGGGATCGTGGAAGCGCACGATGTCGTTCTCGACGCCGGTGACCACCATGTAGTGGTCGGACCCGATGGCGGTCCCGGAGCCCGGGTGGTGGAGAAGCAGCCCGAACTCGACCGGGCCGACCAGCAGCGGGTTACCCGCACCGGCCCCGCGAAGCCGCGCCGCGGCATCGGTGTCCGACCCGCCCCCGCCGCGCCGACAGGTCCACCCCAGCAGGTCGATCGCGGCGTCGAGCCCGATACCGGGATCCCACCCGGGTGGGTCGAAGAACGGGGTGGTCCCGCCGCTGAGCCGCGCGCCGAACGGGGAGCCGGTCAGTACCTCGATCACCGCCGGCTCGGGAGCCGCGGAACCAAGCATCATGGCCAGGCTGTTGGCATAGCAGTACGGCCCTGAGCCAATATAACGCACCGTCATACGGACATCATGGTATGAATTTACTGCGAATATCAACATTGTGATCCGCTGTTTCTGGGCTACGGCCATGGCGGTCCGACCGCGGTGACCGCTGGATCAACGCGAAGGAGTCGGCGTCTGACGCCAGCATTGTCGTGTTGGCAAGGGATTCCGTGGTCGCGACCGCAGATCCCGAGGACCACTTTCCGTATTTCTGTCGACGTTTGTCCGCAAGCCGCGGACGTGTGTTCCGTGGTTCGCGACGGCTGCGTCGAGTTGCCGCAAGCCGACGCCGGGATCACCGATGCCTGCGCGGGCGCGGACGCGCCGATGCGGAAGCGTGGCCTGCCGCGAGGTGTGTCGTGGTCACGGCTGGACGGTCGAGGTGATCGCCAGGGTGACAGCCGTGATCGTCGGCGTGGCGGTGCCGGGGAGCCTGGCCACGAAGATCCGACGGATCTCGGGTGGTGCGCCCCGCACCCGCAGGGAGATCACGCCGGGCGGGACAACCGGCGACAGGCGTTCCGGAATGGTGGTGACGCCGAAGCCGCCGGCCACCAAGTGCAGTTTGGTCAGCCAGTCGCGTGCACTGTGGACGATGCGCACTCGCCCCGGCAGTCCCGGCGATCTGACAAAGCACCCGAAGACTCGTGCTCGACACGTCCATGCCGGCTACGCATACCAGAGATGCCGGATCGTCGCTTCCCGCATGTCACTGTCCCGCCTAGCGTGGCGAAGGACGAGACAGAAAGGCTTTCCCATGCGTGCAGCGACACTGACCGCGTTCGGCTCCCCGCTCACGGTGCACGACGTACCCGACCCGGAGGCAGGCAGTGGTGAGGTACTGGTCGAGGTCCTGGCGACCTGTGTGCCCCCGTACGCGGCCGAGGTGTGCAGCGGTGAACGGCGCTATCCGCTGGAACCGCCGGTCGTGCCGGGTGTTGGCGGTATCGGCCGAGTGGTACGCGTGGGGCCGGACGCGACCAAGCTGAGGGTGGGGGACCTGGTGTGGTGCGACTCGACGGTCCGCGCCCGCGACGATGCCCTGACACCGGACATCACGTTGCAGGGCTGGAGTTCTCGCGGCGAGGGCGGCGCACGACTGGCCCGATACCTGCATGACGGACCGTTCGCCGAACTCATGCGGGTTCCCACCGAGAACGTGTACCCCCTGCCCGCCGGGGCAGCGGCCGATCCCGCCCGCTGGTCCGCACTAGGTGTGCACACCATTCCCTATGGTGGACTGTTGGCCGGCCGACTCGCGGCCGGAGAGACGGTGCTGATCAGTGGGGCGACCGGCAACCTCGGCAGCAGCGCGGTAGCCGTCGCGCTCGCCATGGGTGCCGGGCACGTGGTGACCCCGGGACGCAACCGGGCAACCCTCGGCCTGCTCGCCGACCGATTCGGCCCACGGGTGAGCCCGGTCGAACTCAGCGGAGACGAAGACACCGACCGCGCGACGATGGCCGCGGCCACCGACGGCCCGATCGACATCGTGCTTGACCTCCTACCGCCCCAGGCACCCTGTTCGGTGGCACGTGCGGCAGCCATGACCGTGCGCGAGTACGGGCGGGTCGTGCTGATGGGTGGCGTCGGCATGCTCGGCGGCGCGGATTTCGCCCTGCCCTACCCCTGGATCATGCGCAACTCGGTGACCGTACGGGGCCAATGGATGTACCCACGCGCGGCGAACGTCGGCATGATCCGACTCATCGCGACGGGTGCCCTGGACCTCGCCCCCGAACACGTCACCCGATTCGACCTCGACCAGGTCAACGAGGCGGTCACCTACGCGGCCACACACGGTGGGCCCTTCGACCGCACCGTCCTCACGCCAAGGGTGTGAGACCCCCGGCTCGGCGCACGGGTCCGGGACAGCCGACCGATGCCCGTCTGGTGTGGCGCGAACGCTCGGTAGGCACCGGACGATCAGGTATCGCCGCCACCCCACCGGCGGGTGGAATGGCGCTGGCGCCGTCGCGAGTCGAGTCCATTGTGGTCTGTGAAGTCGTGGCTCGATGTCGAGTGATCTTGTCTGGGCCAGCCGTCATTGACCGCCTGAGCCGCGTCGGCCAACTGCACGTACCGTCCGCCACTGTCGGCCTGCCGGGCCAGGATCGTGGCCACGCCGGCGGCAGCCTGCGCCCCGTGCGCGCCGGAACGAGCGAGCGCGACGGCAAGATTGGCCGGCACCTGAACCGAGCCCCCGGTGTCGTCCGCCGCCTGCGTCTCCTGCCATGCGAGACCGAGTTGTTCGAGTACGTCGACCAAGCGCCACCACACCGCCAGCGAGTTGGTGCTCTGCTCCGGTGCGTCCGGCATGATGCGGTCCTCTCGGTTACCACGCGCCTGCGGCAAGATCAGGACAGTCGGTCCGGTCGCGGTGGGACCGTCCGTGCTGGCAAGCCATCGGCGGGCTCGTGATTCGGCCAGCGACAGCAGGGATGTCCGCAGGTCCGCATCGGTGAATTCATCGGGACTCCGCCAGACCCGCATCAGCACTCCGCAGGTGACGAACGAGGCTACCAATCGGTCACCGGTCACACGTCGCACACCGTCGAAGATCGACTGACCGAGGCGGTCACGTAGTTCGAGTAGCGCATCGGCATCGCGATCCGCGATGCGGGACACCAACGCTCGCTCCCAGCCGGCCCGCTCGATGGCGTTCTAGCCGACCTCGCTTGGGACGAGCAGTCCAGCCGGACCCATGTCCACGCTTCTCTCCACCGACGTGACGTGGGTCATCCGATCACCATGCCCACTCGACCTCTTCACTCTACACCCAACGCGCAGTACGCGCGGAAACCGTTGCACGACAACAGTTACGCTCCAGAAACCGGCCGCGCTCGCGATGAGCTGTGCACCGGGTCGGCCACCGGGAACTCCGAATCCCCGGCCGGCGGTCGTGCTCAACGCGGGCCGGCCAGGCGCGCCAACCCGGATGCGCGAGGCCGAGCCATGTTCGACGGTCGTCCGTTGTGGACCGAACATCGGTCGCGGTCCGGGCGACCGGTTGGGCAGCGTCTGCGTGATGGACATCGACGGCCTCCTGGAACTGTGGTCGAATCCACGGCCGGGACGGCCGGGCGGTCCCGGGGCCGGATCCACGCGGTCCGTTCGGTCAGCGACCCCTGCGGGGTGTGCCCGTCCTGGCGGTCGAGGAGAAAGCCGCCATGCTGGTGCGCCGCGTCTTCGCGGCGTCCGACTGGGGCGCCGGTGCCTGCTTCGCCGATGTCTGCTTCTTCGCCGGTATCTGCTTCGCGGTCCGGCTCGGGGCGGACCGGCGCACGGCGGCCGGTGCGGGCGTCAGGTCCTGGAACACCCTCGGGCCGGGTGCCAGTTCGGCCAACAGCGCGTCGTGCGGGCCGACCCTGCTGGTCCTCGACGTGATACCGGCCTGCCGCGCCAGGGCGAGCACCTCCGGGACCTGGTCGTCGGTCATCAGGGTGATCACGGTGCCGCTCGCGCCCGCGCGAGCGGTCCGGCCCGAGCGGTGCAGATAGGCCTTGTGCTCGGCCGGCGGGTCGGCGTGGATCACCAGGGCCACGTCGTCGACATGGATTCCACGGGCCGCGATGTCCGTGGCGACCAGCGTCGTCGCGTGCCCCTTGGCGAATGCGGCGAGATTGCGGGAGCGTGCCCCCTGCGCGAGGTTGCCGTGCAGTTCGACCGCCGGTATCCCGGCCGCGACGAGATGGTGGGCCAGCCGGGTGGCGCCGCGTTTGGTCCGGGTGAACACCAGGGTGCGGCCGGGTGCCGCGGCGAGGTTCACCAGCACCGGGATTCTGGCTTCAGGGCGCACGTGGAGCAGGTGGTGGGACATGGACGCGACCTGTGAGCGGTCCGAGTCGACGCTGTGCGTGACCGGGTCGGTCAGGTAGCGGCGGGCCAGCACGTCGACTCCGGAGTCGAGCGTCGCGGAGAACAACAGCCGCTGGCCGCCCGGTGGTGTCCGGTCCAGCAGCCGGCACACGGCTGGCAGGAAACCGAGGTCCGCCATGTGGTCGGCCTCGTCCAGCACGGTGATCTCCACCGCGTCCAGGGAAGCGTGGGAGTGCTCGATGTGATCGGTCAACCGGCCCGGACAGGCGACCAGGACATCCACACCGGTCCGCAGGCCGGAGATCTGCGGGCCCGGCCGCACGCCACCGAACACCGTCAGCGTGCGCAGGGACAGCGTACGGGCCAGCGCCGCCATCGAGGCGTTCACCTGCACGGCGAGTTCACGGGTCGGCACCAGGACGAGCGCGCGGGGCCGGCCCGGACGTGCGGGCGTGCCGCTCGCGGCGAGCCTGGCCAGCAGAGGCAGGACGAACGCGTAGGTCTTGCCGGATCCGGTCCTGGCCCTGCCCAGCACGTCGCGGCCGGCGAGCGAATCCGGCAGGGTGGCGGCCTGGATCGGCGACGCTACGGTGAGACCCCGGTCGGCGAGCACTCTGGCCAGGACGTCGGGCACACCGAGGTCGGTGAAGGTGAGCGGGGCAGGATCGGTGGCGGGCAGCGAGCGGCGAACCGCCATGGACGCTCCGAACGTGGAAGGGACGTCCTGCCCGGTGCGCACCGGTGGTCGCAGCCGTGGTTGTCGACGTCGAACGCGAGCCCGAGGCAGAACGGTCCGGGCCGCGGCACCGACAGTACCCCCGACACGGTCGGCACCCGACATCACGGCAGGGGGGTGGCGGTGACCGCCACCGAACTGTCACGATGGGCCATTCGACGGATCACGGCGGCGGGTTCCCGTCATGGCAGCCAGGCCGACTGGCCTAACAAGGAAGGTGCCGGATGACGTTGGCGCGACATGCGAGCCCATCACCATCGACACGGTTCACCGAGGCCAAGCAGGCCGAGCAACACCACAGCGCGGTGCAGAACGCGCGTGCGGCCAGGACCGTGGCCAGCCACTCGGCCGACGTCGAGGACTGCTGCAACCTGCTCGCGATGCTCGGGTTGAACGCCACGTCACGCTGAAGGGGAGCAGCCTGCGACGGCCGTTCGGCGACCATGTAATGTGGGCACCCGGATGTCGGCTGACCTCACCGTGGGGCGCTACAACGACGCCGCTAGGAGCTTTGGTATGGCGCAAGGCAGTGTGAAATGGTTCAACGGCGAAAAGGGTTTCGGGTTCATCGCGCAGGATGGCGGCGGACCTGACGTTTTCGTGCACTACTCGGAGATCCAGGGTAACGGCTTCAAGTCTCTCGATGAGGGTCAGCGGGTCGAGTTCGAGATCGGACAGGGTCAGAAGGGACCGCAGGCCCAGGGCGTGCGCGTCATCTGACGAACTGAACCAGGCGCGCCCGCTCACGTTGAGCGGGCGCGCCTGTTCGTATTCGCCAGGGAACAGCCGGCGATATCGCCGCTGTTCGCCCGGCGTCGCCGCCTCCAGATCCGGCTGTAGGCCGCACAGCGGCAGGTTCGGCGTGTTCCTACCCCGGCCGTCGCGGCTCGGTCCGGGATGACCGGAAGCCCACGGCTCATGGTTGCGCCGATCCGACGGGTACTCCACCGGCATGGTCCGTGATCCGGATTCCGAGCGGGCGGATCCGGCGGTGGACAGGGCGGGTGGTCGTCAATGGGGTTGGCGGGGCGGGTCGATCGCTACCAGCGCACCCACCGGTGGCTGGGCCTGCCGGTGGCGGTGCTGTACAAGTTCGTGGACGACAGCGGGACCTATCTGGCCGGGCTGCTCACCTACTACGGATTCGTGTCGGTGTTCCCGCTGCTGCTGTTGCTCAACACGGTCCTGGGCTACGTGCTGGACGGCAACCCGCGTCTGCAGCATGCGGTGCTCACGTCGGCGTTGCGCCAGTTCCCGATCATCGGCGACCAGATCGGGCAGAACATCCATTCCCTGCACGGCAGCGTGCTCGGCATCGTCGTCGGGGTCCTCGGCGCGGTGTACGGCGGGCTGGGCATCGCCAATGCCGGCCAGTACGCGTCGAACACGCTGTGGGCCATTCCCCGGACCAGGCGCCCGGCGCTGCCCGCGGAATACGGTCGCAGCCTGCTGCTGCTGCTCGTCGTCGGCCTCGGAGTGCTGGTCACGACCGGCTTGGCCGGGTTCTCCCTACCCGAGGTGTCCGGACCGCTCGGCGTCGTGCTGCGGGTGTCGGCGGTCCTCGCGGCCGTCGTGCTCAACGTCGGGCTGTTCGTGCTGGTCATGCGGGTGTTGGTGAGTGCCGAGGTCTCCTTCCATCAGGTGCTGCCCGGCGCGGTGTGCGCGGCGATCGCGTGGCAGGCGTTGCAGCAGGGCGGCGCGTACTACGTCGTGCACGAACTGCGTGGCGCGAGCGCCACGTACGGGTTGTTCGGCATCGTGCTCGGCCTGCTGGCCTGGATCTACCTGGGCGCGTTGGTGTTCCTGCTCTGCTCGGAGGTGAATGTGGTCCGGTCGCACCGGTTGTGGCCGCGCAGCCTGGCCAGCATGTTCACCGATCGCGGCCGGCTCACTCACGCCGATCGGCGGACCTACCGGCGGTTCGCCACCGCGGAACAGCGCAAGACCGACCAGACCATCCAGGTCGCCTTCGGTGACCAGTCCTCCCAGCCGGGACCCGAATCGCACGACGACTGAGCCGCGTGGCGTTCCGCCGGTTCGACGGTCGTTCCGCCGGTGACCGCTCGTCTCCGTGTGATGTCATCTCTGGGATGACATCACACTTGTCGTCCATGCGACGACGTGCTACAACTGACCTTGCGTGTTGACGGACCCTGTCGACGAAATGGAGGTTGCACGACGATGTTGATGCGCACTGATCCTTTCCGTGAGTTGGACCGCCTGACCCAGCAGTTCTTCGGCGGAACCCCCGGAACGTGGTCGAAACCGGCGACGATGCCGCTGGACGCCTACCGCAACGGCGACGAGTTCGTGGTGCACTTCGACCTGCCCGGTGTCGCCCCCGACTCCATCGATCTGCAGGTCGAGCAGAACGTGCTCACCGTCCGCGCCGAGCGCAGGCCCGTGCACACCGCTGACGACGTGCAGACGGTGCTGTCCGAACGTCCGCTGGGTGTCTTCTCCCGGCAACTGTTCCTCTCCGACACGCTGGACGCCGAACACATCGACGCCGGCTACGACGCGGGAGTGCTGACGCTGCGCATTCCCGTCGCGGAACGGTCCAAGCCGCGCAAGATCCAGGTCAACGCGGCCGACGACCGGCAGAAGATCGAAGCCTGAACCAACCCGACAGGTCCGGGTGACGACGCCACCCGGACCTGTCGTCGGCCCTGAGGCGTCGATATCGCGGTCGCACCAATCGCCGGGCTGAAGACACCGGCCCCGGGTTCGGCCACTTTCCGTACGCCGGGGCTGTGCACCCGATCAGGTGGTGCGGTCGGGCAGGGCGGCTCGCTGGCCGATCGGTGACGATCCGTCCAGGCGCTCCCGCTCGCGGGCCTCTCGTTCCTGCGCGGCCAGTTCGCGCAACGCCTTCTGCCGCATCCGGCTCAGACCGGGCACGGTGGCGATGATCTCGTTCAGTTCCTTGGACATGACGAGCAGTTCGCGGAGGTCGTCCGGCACGCTGCCCAGCGTCGTGAGCACCGGCAGGACGTCCACGTGCAGCTTCGCGACCAGTTCGGGCAGGTCGTTGACCAACCGGACCGCTGCTTCGACCTCTTTCGGGTCTATGGTCTCGACCAGTCGCTGCGCGACGGGATGCAGGAGGCGCAGGGTGGGCGCGAAGTCCACCACGATCGGCTCGATACGGTCCACAATCGACAGCGTCTTGTCGACCGCGTCCGCGATCCGCAGTTCCGCGTCGTCGATGGTGCGCAGAATCCGCACGACCTCCTCAGCCGTGTCCATCAGCGCGGCCAGTCGCGGTACCAGCCCGATGAGCTGTTCAGCCACCTGCCACGTCCGGGACACCAGACGCAGCACGTCCCGAGGGCCTGGCACCACCATGATCCGCATCACACGCCTCCTGCCGCGGCCGTGCACCACACCCTACGAGGTCGACAACGGCGCGGCCACCGCCGCGCCGTGCCGCCGGCACGAGTCGACTCCCGAGCCGACTCCACCCTGACGCGTGGCGTTACGGCTGACGTGCTCGCCGACCCGACGTTCATGATTACCTCGGTCATGCCTGGGTAAACCGCGTCCGAAGCTCTTTCGGTAGGGAGGTTCCGATGCTGCCACCCCGTGCCCGCGGACCGTTCAGTGACGCGGTGCTGACCGCGCTGCGCGAAGACAGACCCGTGTCCCCGCCCGGGGAACCCGTCGACCACCCCGAGGACCTGACGCACGACGGGGACGTGCAACTGGCTCTGTGGGTGTGTTACGAGCTGCACTACCGGGGTTTCGACGACGTCGATCCGGAACGGGACACCGATCCCGGGCTGCTGGCGCTGCGGACCGGTCTTGAGCGGCGCTGGGTGAGCGAACTGCGTGGATTGGCCCCGGTGCCCGCGCCACCGTCGCTGCCCGTTGCCACGGCGCTGCGCGACCTCGTGGCCTGCGACGACGGGCCGTCGCTGGCGTCGTTCCTGCACCGCTCGGCCACCCGCGAACAGTTCCGCGAGTTCGTCGCGCACCGGTCGGTCTACCACCTCAAGGAGGCCGACCCGCACTCCTGGGCCATCCCACGTCTGGGTGGTTCGGTGAAGGCGGCGCTGGTGGAGATCCAGGCTGACGAGTACGGCGGGGGCCGCGTCGAACACATGCACGCCGAACTCTTCCGGGCCACCCTGCGCGCACTGGACCTGGCCGACGACTACGGCCACTATGTCGACCACGTGGCCGGTGTGACGCTGGCGGTGAGCAATCTGATGTCGCTGTTCGGGTTGCGCCGCCGCTGGCTGCCCGCGCTGCTGGGGCATCTGGCCGCGTTCGAGATGACTTCGTCGTTGCCCAACCGTCGCTACGGCAATGGTCTGCGCAGGCTGGGTGGCGACCAGACGGCCACCCGCTTCTTCGACGTGCACGTCACCGCGGATGCCGTGCACGAGCAGATCGCCGCTCACGACCTGTGCGGTGGCTACGTCGCCGAACACCCGGACGCGGCGGCGGACGTACTGTTCGGCGCGGCCTGCGGGCTGGCGCTGGACCGGGAGTTCGCCCGGCATGTGCTGACGCGCTGGGAGTGCGGGAGGACGTCACTGGACCGGCCACTGCCGCTCACGCCACCGCCGCTCACGCCACTGCCGCACTCGCCTCTGCCGCGCTCGCCGCTGTCGCGGTCGGCAGGCGTTCGCCAGGTGGAACCGGCGTAGTGCGGCCGGCCTATGTGCTTCCACTGCGCTGGGAGGAGGACACGGAGCTGGCCGACCTGACCGGGTATCTGGCCTGGCTGGCCGACCACGCGGACGTCGTGGTCGTGGACGGTTCCCCGCCGGAGCTGTTCGAGTGCCATGCCCGGCACTGGCGCGGTCTGGTCGAGCACGTGCCGGTCGCGGCGGACCTGCGGTTCGGCAACGGCAAGGTCAACGGTGTGCTGACCGGTCTGCGGCACGTGAGGGCCGAACGTGTGGTGATCGCCGATGACGACGTGCGCTACGACGCGCCGGCGTTGGTAGCCGTGACCGCGCTGCTGACCGGGGCCGACCTGGTGCTGCCGCAGAACTATTTCCGGCCCCTGCCATGGCACGCGCGCTGGGACACCGGGCGGATCCTGCTCAATCGTGCGCTGGGCCACGATTTTCCCGGCACGGTGGCGTTGCGGCCCTCGGTCGTGCCCGGTGGTTATGACGGTGATGTGTTGTTCGAGAACCTGGAACTGCTGCGGACGGTGTTGGCGGCGGGCGGCACGGTGCGCCGGGCTGATGATGTGATGGTGCGTCGGCGGCCGCCGACGGCGGCGCGGTTCTGGTCGCAGCGGGTCCGCCAGGCGTACGACAGCCAGGCGCAGCCGGCACGCTTGGTGGTGGAGTCGCTGGTGTTGCCGGCCGTGGTGGGTGCCGTGTGGGCCGGTCGGGGACGCCTGCTGGTGGCCGCCGCGGTGATGGTGGTCGGCGTTGCCGAGGTCGGCCGGCGGCGGTCCGGTGGGACGGCGGTGTTTCCGGGTTCGGTGGTGTGGTGGGCGCCGGTGTGGGTGGCGGAACGCGGAGTCTGCGCCTGGTTGGCGGTCGCGGCCCGGCTGAGTGGGGGTGTGCGCTATTCGGGTCGTCGGTTGCGTGTCGCCGCGCACTCCACGGCGTGGTTGCGGGCTCGGGGCCCGCGGTAGCGGTTCGGTCAGCGCTCTGCGGGCGTGCGGAATCCGATCAGCTTGTGGGTGCCGTCGCAGAATGGTTTGACCGCGGATTTCCCGCACCGGCACAAGGCCACAGTGGCCTGGTCGTGGGGGACCTCCGTGCCGTCGGGCCTGCGTAGTCGGAACTCGCCGCGCAGCAACAACGGACCGTCTGGATAGCAGGTCACGGTCGCGCGGTCCGGGTCTTCTCTCATGGCAGGATGACTACCCATCCCGGGCGCGGGCCGAACCACGGCACGGCGGCACGATCGGCCGCCGCGAAGTCGTCTCCGTCGCCGTCGCCCGGTGGAACCGAGACCTGGTTGCCGTTCTCACCCGCTGGGCACCCCGACAACCAGCAATGGAAGGGAGCGGCCGTGCCGGCGTGGAGTTCGTTCGTGGACACCGTGGACACATGGCTGGGCGACCAGTTGGACCGACAGGTGTCCGCGCACCACCGCCGCAGGTTGCGCCGGTTGGGCTGGGGTGGCGCGCTGGAGGGTGGGCCGAAGGCCTCGGACTGGCCCGTGCGCGCGGGCAGCACGGTCGACGTCCTGCTCGACGGCGAGGAGGCGTTGTCGGCGATGGTGGAGGCCATCACGAACGCCCGGTCGCACGTGCACATCGCGGGATGGCACGCCTCGCCGGACTTCCGGCCGACGCGCGGTCCGGACAGCAGGACGCTGCGGGAGATCCTGGCGGACGCGGCCGAGCGGGTGCCGGTGCGGATGCTGATGTGGGCCGGACCGCCGCTGCCGGTGTTCCAGCCGACGCGGCGGATGGCGCGGGACGCATGCGAGGGCTTCACGGCGGGCACGAACGTGCGGTGCGTGCTGGACCGCCGGGAGCGCACGATGCACTGCCACCACGAGAAGATCGTGGTGGTGGACGACGAGGTCGCGTTCGTCGGCGGCATCGACTTCACGGCGTTGCAGGGTGATCGCCTCGACAGCGAGCGCCATCTGCCGGACCGGCCGTTGGGGTGGCACGACGTGGCGACCCGGTTGCGCGGCCCGATCGTGGCGGACGTGGCGACGCATTTCACGCAGCGATGGTCGGAGGTCGCGGCCGAGCCGCTGTCCGCGCCGAGGGTGCCCGAGCCGGTGGGGGACACGTCGGTGCGGTTGGCGCGGACCGTGCCGGAGCGGACCTACCGGTTCGCCCGGCGTGGTGAGTTCGGCATCCTGGACACGTACCTGCGGGCACTGCGGTCAGCGACGTCGTTGGTGTACCTGGAGAACCAGTTCCTGTGGTCGGCCGAGGTGGCGGATGTGCTGGCGGGGTTGTTGACGAACCCGCCCCAGGACAGGTTCCGGATGGTGCTGGTGCTGCCGAGGCGGCCCAGCGACGGCGCGGACACGACGCGCGGCCAGTTGGGGCAGTTGGTGGCCGCGGACGCGGGTCGAGGACGGTTGCTGGCGGCGACGGTCAGCGCGCGGGAGGGCGAGACGACGGGCCCGCTGTACGTCCACGCGAAGGTGGGCATCGTCGACGACGCGTGGTTGACGATCGGATCGGCGAACCTCAACGAGCACTCGCTGTTCAACGACACCGAGGTGAACGTCGTGGTGGAGGACAGCGATCTGGTGCGCCGGACCCGGTTGCGGCTGTGGGCCGAGCACCTGGAGACGACGGAGGCCGCGGTCTCGGGCGATCCGGTCGATCTGGTCGACTCGCTGTGGCGGCCGGTCGCGCGGCGTCAGGCGGACCTGGAGCGCAGTGGCGCCGGCCGCACCCATCGGCTGACGCTCCTGCCGCAGGTGTCCCGCCGGTCCGAGCGTCTCAGCGGTCCGTTGCGTGGCCTGCTGGTGGACGGCTGAGCAACGCCGGTCCTGGACGGCCGCACAGGCCGCGTCTCGCCCGAGCGGAGCCGCACCGGCCGAGGGTTCCGCACAGCCGTCCAGCAGTCAAAAGGGGGCCGATGCCACGTCGGATGGCCCGTGCGCGTCAACGGTAGGGCACGATATGGACATGACGGTCCCAGGTCCATCAACTCTTCGGGTGACCAGCTACACCGCAGGCACGGTCGTGGTGGTTCAAGTCGCGGGCGAGGTCGACCTGATGACCACCAAAGACGTCGAAGCGGCGGTCACCGCGGGCCTGGCGAGCGCGCCGTCCGCGCTGGTGCTCGACCTGAGTGGAGTGTCGTTCCTCGACTCGGCCGGGCTGGCCGTGTTGGCCCGCGCCCACATCACCGCCGGTGATCAGGTGGCGTTCCGGGTCGTCGCCGACCACCGTGCCGTGCTCAAGCCGATCCAACTGACCGGTATGGACGCGATGCTCGCGGTGTTCGACACGGTGGCCGCGGCCGTGGATCCCGCATAGCCGTCGCCAGCAGTGGGTATGAGGGAGAGGGATCGGAACAGGCGGAAGGTCGGCGAGCATGCCAGGGCAGGAGGTCGATGCGGACCTGGGCGACCGCATGCCAGAGACGCCGGTCGATCCACTCCGTGACATCGGCGTACCGGCCGTCAGTGACCGGTTGCCCGCGCTGCGCCGCCGGCTCAGCGCGTGGGCCAGAGCCGTCGGCATGAGCGACAGCCAGGTCGAGGACTTCGTTCTGGCCGCCGACGAAGCCATGAGCAACGCCGTCAGCCACGCCTACGACCCGGACCGGCCCGGCACGTTCGATCTGCACGCGACACATCACCCGGAACGGAACGCGGTCAGTGTCACCGTCCGGGATCGAGGTTGCTGGCGGGCGGGGATCGCCGACCCCGGCGCGCAGCACGGCCGCGGGCTGATCCTCATCCGTGCGCTCGCCCACGAGACCGCCGTCGAGCCGTCCGCGACCGGCACGACCGTGCGCATGCGCTGGCTGCTGTCGTGAGAAGGTCCGACGCAGCCGGGGCCACCCCCGGCCGCACCGTCTGGTTTACGATCCGCCGCAGTCCGTGTGGTGTAGGAGGATGGCGTGGTTGAGGAGTCGGGAAGTGCCCGCTTGGCGGAACTGTTGCGGAACAACAGTGAGGAACTGATCGATCGTTGGGTGCGGCTCGCCGCGCCTGCGTTGCGTGGCCGCATCACCGAAGCCGAACTCGGCCGGGAGATCCGTGACCTGTTCGGTGCGATCCGCCCGATCCTCACCGAGGGCGCAGCCGACGACACCGATGCCGCCGGGGCCAAGGCGCTGCTGAGTGAACTGTCCGTGTCGCGGGCGCGCCAGGGCTTCACCCCCGCGGAGACGGCCATGAGTGTGTTCGCGCTGAAGCAGGCCTTGTTCGAACTGGTCGAGCAGGACACGGATCCGGCCGTGCTCCTGGCGACGATGGCGTTGTCCCGGACGTTGGACAGGCTGGGGCTGTGGACGTTCGAGGCGTACGCGCGGACACGTGAGGACATCATCCGCGAACAGTCCGAACAGCTGTTGGAACTGACCACCCCGGTGATCAAACTGTGGGAGGGCGTGCTCGCGGTGCCGCTGGTGGGCACGCTGGACTCGGCACGCACCCAGGTCGTGATGGAGAAGCTGTTGGAAGCCCTGGTCGAGACCGGCTCCGAGCACGCGATCATCGACATCACGGGTGTGCTGGCGGTCGACACACAGGTGGCCCAGCACCTGTTGAAGACGGTCGCGGCGGCCCGGCTGATGGGCGCGGAGTGCACGATCTCCGGCATCCGGCCGCAGATCGCGCAGACGATCGTGGCGCTGGGCATCGACCTGGGTGGAATCACGACGAAGGCATCGCTGGCCGACGCGCTGAGGAACGCGGTCCGCCGGGGTGGCATGGACGTCGTGCGGCGGAACGGGGGAAGCAGTTGACGGATCGGGTTCCGATCCTGCGGATCGGTGACGTCCTGCTCGTGTCCATCCAGGTCGATCTGCAGGACCAGGACGTGCTCGCGTTGCAGGAGGACCTCGCGGAGCGGATCACCGCGACCGGTGCCCGCGGCGTCGTCATCGACATCTCGGCGGTGGAGATCGTCGACTCGTTCATCGGCCGGATGTTCGCGACGATCGCGTCGATCTCGCGGCTGTTCGACGCGGACACCGTGGTTGTCGGCATGCGCCCCGCGGTGGCCATCACGCTGGTGGAGTTGGGTCTCACCCTCGGCGACGTGCGCACGGCGCTGGACCTGGAGCGCGGCCTGCGGGTCCTGGCCGCACAGCGCGCGCCTGTCGACGATGCGGCCTTGCCGTGACGGAGTCGGCAGGTCGGGAACTACCGATCAGCGGGGACGACGACGTCGTGCGGGTCCGTCAGTTGACCAGGACCTGCGCTCAGCAGGCAAAGCTGTCCCTGGTGGACCAGACCAAGCTGGTGACGGCGGCGAGTGAACTGGCCAGGAACACGCTGCTGCACGGCGGCGGGGGAAGCGCGACGATCGAACTGGTCGACGACGGCCGGCGTGCGGGTGTGCGGGCCGCGTTCCGCGACGACGGACCGGGTATTCCGGACGTCGCGCTGGCCATGACCGACGGTTGGACCAGCAAGAACGGTCTCGGGCTCGGCCTGTCGGGAGCGCGCAGGCTGGTGGACGAGTTCGAGTTGGACACGGCGGCCGGCGGCGGGACCACGGTGACGGTGGTCAAGTGGAGCCGCTGATCGATCTCGACTGTCTGCCGCTGACCGAGGACGTGGCCTGGGTGCGGGTCGCCGAGCGTACCGCGGTCGGTGCGGTCCGTCGTGTCGCCGGCCAGCTCGCGGACCGCCTCGGCTTCGGCGACGTCCGGGTCGCCGAGGTGGAGCTCGCCGCGACCGAGATCGCCACCAACCTGCACAAGCACGCACAGGATGGTGCGGTGGTGGTTCGGTCCGTCCGAGGGGTCACCGATCGTGCCGTCGAGATGGTTGCCATCGACCGCGGTCCAGGCATTGCCGATCCCTCGCGGTCGCTGCGGGACGGTGAGTCCACGGCCGGCACCCTCGGCATCGGCCTCGGCGCGATCGCCCGGCTCGCCGACGCCCACCGGCTCAGCTCGCGGACGGGCCACGGCACCGTGCTGACCGTCCGGTTCCATCCCCACCGGGGCGAGCTCGCGGAGATCGCCGACAACCGGCCGGTCGGCCTGACCCGCCCGATGAACGGCGAGCAGATCTGCGGCGACGCCTACGCCTTCCGTCACACACCCGGTCGGCTGACCATCCTGTTGTGCGACGGCTCGGGGCACGGTCCGCTCGCGGCGTCGGCGGCACAGACCGCGGTGCGGCTGTTCTGCGGACAGGCATTCGCGGCGCCCGACCAAGCGGTGCGTGCGCTGCACGAGGCGATGCGTGGCGGCCGGGGCGGCGCGGTCGCCGTGGCGGACCTGGATCTGGCCGGTGGTAAGGCGGTGTTCGCCGGGCTGGGCAACGTGTCGGCGGCCGTCGTCGCGGACGGCAGGAAACAGTCCATGGTGTCGCTGCCCGGGATCGCCGGCTACCAGAGCCGGACCATTCGGTCGTTCGAATATCCGCTGCCGGCCGGTGCCGTCGTGATCCTGCACTCCGACGGGTTGTCCGAGCGGTGGACCGTCGGCGGCGCGAACGGGGTGCACCTGACGGACAATTCCCTGGTGAACGCGGCCACTCTGCTCGGTGTCGCCGGCACGCGTACGGACGACGCCAGTGTCGTCGTCGCCACGGTGCCGGCCGGGAGGGGGTGACCATGGACGTGGTCCTGTTGCGGGTGGACCTCGCGGACAAGTCTGACGTCTTCCTGGCCCGGCAACGCGGCCGTGAGGTGGCAGCGGCGGTCGGACTGGCCATGCAGGACCAGATCCGGGTCGCCACCGTGCTGTCGGACCTGTCGCGCGATCTGGTGGCCCTGGCCACGAAGTCGGCCGTCGTGTTCGGATTGGCCGACGGGCCGCCGTCACTGGTCGTCCAGATCGATCCGGTGACCGACCGCGGCACGATCGAACGGGGGATCGGTTGGCAGACCGGCAGCCGGCTGATGGACGAGGTACGCGACGATGAGCACGGCATCCGCTTCGTGAAATTTCTGCCGACCGGGACGGCGCTGCCGCGTCGGGACGAACTGGCCGGGCTACGACGCGAACTGGGCAGCCTGGGCCGGGTCAGCGCCGTGGACGAACTGCGGTCGCAGAACCAGGAACTGTTGCGCACGCTGGAGAAGCTCGAACGCAAGCAGGCCGAGCTGGCTCGCGTGAACGCGGAGCTCGAAGAGACCAACAGGGGTGTGCTCGCCCTGTACAAGGAACTGTCGGACGAGTTGGAGCAGACCAACCAGGGCGTGGTCGCCCTCTACGCCGAACTGGACGAGAAGTCGACGCAGTTGACCGAGGCGAACCGGGCGAAGAACCGGTTCTGGTCCAACATCAGCCACGAACTGCGCACCCCGATCAACTCGATCATCGGCCTGGCCCAACTGTTGGCCACACCCGGCACGGACGAGCTGTCCGACGAGCAGCACCGCCAGGTCAGCCTGATCCAGAACTCCGGCAACACCCTGTTGGCCTTGGTCAACGAGCTGTTGGACACGGCGAAGGCCGAATCCGGTCAGCTCGTCGCGCATCCGGCACCGGTACGGGTGGACGCGCTGTTCGCGCAGCTACGCGGACTGCTGCGGCCGCTGGTCGCCTCGGACGACGTGGTGCTGCGGATCGAGGATCCCGTGGTGCTGCCGGAGGTGTCCACCGACGAGGTGCTGTTGGTCCGCATCCTGCGCAACCTGTTGACCAACGGTCTGAAGTTCACCCGGGCCGGTGAGGTCCGCCTGACGGTCGAGCAGGTCGGGGACCGGCTCGTGTTCGTCGTCGCCGACACCGGCATCGGCATCCCCGCTGACCAGCGCGACCAGGTGTTCGAGGAGTTCTACCAGGTCCGCAACGAGCTGCAGGTGGGGCACGGCGGCACCGGCCTCGGGCTGCCCTACGCACGACGGCTGGCCGAGATCCTCGGCGGCGACCTGTCGCTGGACAGTGAGGTCGGTGTCGGCACCCGCATGACCCTGCGGATCCCGATGCGTGACCCGGACACCCGGGGGCTGCCCGCACTGGCCACCGCGCTGGTGGTGGACGACGACGCGGACCACCGCCGCCGGCTGGCCGAACTGGTCTCCGACGTGGCCGGCCACGTGGTCGAGGCATCGGACGGCCCGGCCGCGTTGGCCGCGGTCGCCGCACATCGGCCCGACCTGATCCTGCTCGACCTGCGGATGCCGGGCATGGACGGTCACGAGGTGCTCGCCGAACTACGTCGTGTCCCGGCCACCACGCTGGTCCCGGTGGTCATCGTCACGTCGGCCGACGTGCGGTTCACCGAGACGGAAGGGGACCCGGCCGCGTCCGTGCTGTCCAAGGCGGCCCTGTCCGCCCGGTCGCTGCGCGAGGCGATCCGGCAGGCCCTGCCCGATACCGGAGGGACGGACCTATGACTGCGCCGGCACACGCTCGCATCCTGATCGTCGACGACGTCGAGGCGAGTCGGTACATCCTGGCGAGTTGGCTGCGCCGGCTGGGGCATCAGGTCAACGAGGTGGGCACCGGCAGGGCAGCCCTGGCGTTGCTGTTCTCCGACGACGGTGCCGGCGACGACATCGAGATCGTCGTGCTCGACGTGAACCTGCCCGACATCAGCGGCCCGGAGGTGTGTGAACTCATCAAGTCCGATCCGCGTACCGAGGCGTTGCCGGTGATCCATGTGTCGGCAACCGCGATCGAGCCGGTCGACAGGGCGCAGGGCCTGGCCAGGGGTGCGGACGCCTACCTGATCGAGCCGGTCGACCCCGGTGTGCTGGGAGCCACGGTGACCGCGGCGCTGCGCTACTCCCGGGCGCGTGCGGCCGCTGTCCGGCTGGCCCGGCGCCTGACCCGGCTGACCGAAGCGACCCTGGCGGTCAACAGCGCCAGCGCGTTCGACGAACTGGCGGCGTCGGCGGTCCGCGGTGCGTGCTCGATCTTCGACGGTCCCGCGGGTGCGCTGGTCGCGGCGGCGGACGGCCGGGTGTGGGTGGCGGCCGCGTCCGGTCCGGGTGCGGCGGTGGAACTGCGCGACGCCCCGCAGCCGCTGCGGCAGCGGTTGACGGACATAGCCGTGGGCGAATCGGGTGTGGTGATCCGGACCGTGGACAAGACCGTCTGGCCGGATCCCGGCGCCGAGATCGCGGTGGTGGCCAGGGCGAAGGCGGGCGGCTCCGTGGTGTGCGTCGGTGTACCGGCGAACGTGTTGACCGAGGACGCCGACCGCGACCTGCTGCTGCAGTGGGGGCAGGCGACGGCACTGGCCGCGGAGAGCCTGCGTCAATACACCGTGGAGCACATGCTGGCGTTGACGTTGCAGCACAACCTGCTGCCGGCGCGGCTGCCCACCCACCCGAATCTGGCGGTGGCGGTGCGTTACCAGGCGGCTGTCGACAACGCCGAGGTCGGTGGTGACTTCTATGAGGTCATCGAACTGGACGGCCGGTTCCTGGTCGCGATCGGCGACGTCTGTGGTCACTCCATCGAGGCGGCTCTCGTCATGGCGGAGATCCGGCACGCACTGCGCGCGTACGCGGTGCAGGGCGACGACCCGGTCACCATCCTGGACCGCCTCGACCTCATGCTGCGTCACTTCAATCCGGCTCGCGACTTCACCACGTTGTGTCTGCTGCTGATCGATCCGGCGACGGACTCGGCCATGGTGGCCAATGCCGGCCACCTGCCGCCGCTGCTCGCCGACCAGAACGGCGCACGCTATCTGGACGTCGGCGGCCCCATGATCGGGCTCGGCCTGTCCCGTGAACCCGCCACCGAGATCGCCCTGCCCATCGGGACGACGGTGGTTTTGATGACCGACGGCCTGGTGGAACGCCGCGGCACGTCACTGGACGAACGGATGGAGCGGTTGCGTGCGTCGGTGTCCTACGACCGTGATCTGGAAGAACTGTGCGACTCGCTGCTGGAGCAGTTCGGTGAGGACCTGACCGACGACGTCGCGCTCCTCGTCCTGCGGCGTACGTCCACTCCTTCGGCGCGCTGATTCCTGGCGCGCTGTGCTACCGCGCCGTTGTCTGTCCTGTCTGGACAGTGGGGTCGAGTTCCTGTTCGATGTCGGCGATCAGCCCGGGCCGAGTCGGGGTCCAGCCGAACGCGTCGCGGGTGATCCGGCTGGATGTGGGACTGTCGAGTCCGACGAAGCCGCTCAGGTACCTGAAGTGCTGGGCGGCATCCTCCTGGGCGACCGGTGTGACGGAGATGCCGAGCCGGCGTCCGATCGCGCCGGCGATGTCGCGTGGTGGGATACCGTGCTCGGCCACGGCGTGCCAGTCGTGATCCCGCGGGCGCGGTTTCGAGCGCGAGGCGGTAGAGGCGGGCGACGTCACGGGTGTCGGCGGCCGGCCAGCGGTTGCCGCCGTCGCCTGGGTAGCCGGAGATTCCGGTCGCGCGGGCGATCGCGATCAGGCCCGAGACGAAGCCGAAACGGCCGTGGCTGTGGACGGTCGGAGGCAGTCGGACGACGGAGGACCGCACGCCCTGCGCGGCGAGCGCGATCATGGTGTTCTCCGCGTCGATCCGGGGCCGCCGGAGACGGCGTCGTGCTCGGTCAGCGTGCCGGAGACGCCCGCCAGGACCATCCCGAGGGTCCCGTTGGTCCCCACGAACGGCTTGTCCGACCCCGTCAGGGCAGCCCCGATCGCTGGTGACCGGCCGTTGCGAGAGTTCCTCAGCGACGCCCTGCTCGACCTGCGGACGGTCGCCGCGCAGGTGACGGACCAGGAGGCCGCCGCGGCAGGTGGCTGATCGACACCGTCCGCAACGGCAGCCACCGATCGGGGCTCTCAATGGCGCCCCCCACACGTGGTGCCGGTCACGTGCCGTACCCAAGGGGCAGGTGGCGCGGACGTCGTCGTCGCCAACACATCGTCGACACGACGGGTCGCCTCATCGCCGGTTGTGATCCGGCCGGTGTGACGTTGCTCGCGGCGGACGGCACGTGCTACATCCCCGTGGGGGCCGACCGTGCCGCTGTCGAACTCCATCGGGTCAGGTACGACAGCGTTCAGCCATCGCGATGACCTTGATCGCGATTGTCCATATCGGACAATAGGCGGCGTGGTCGGCTTGCGACCCCTATACGGCGCGCGTAGGCTGGCGTTCGAGCGGTTGAGACGCAGCTGTTCGGAGCGCAGACGCGCCCGCGGCTGTCGAGTGCCGGTCTGAGTGTTGATCCGCTCCATTCACGGCCGGTATTCTCATGCCGCTCCATCACAGGTTCTGTGACAGCCCGGTCGTTCAGACCCATGGGGGCCGGCTGGCGGAGGTGACCGCGTGACCCTGGCCAAACCAAGCCGCGACAGCGAGTACGACCACCTGGCACCGCTGTTCGACAACCTCAACGATCCGTCGGTGCCCGAGAGGGCTCGCAACCGGATTCGAGAACGCCTGATAGCCGGCTATCTTCCGGTGGCGCACCACATCGCAATGCGCTACCGCAACCGAGGCCAACCCGACGATGACCTCACGCAGGTCGCCACCCTGGGTCTGATCCATGCGATCGACCGTTTCGAGCCGGGACGAGGTTCGGACTTCGTGGCATTCGCCGTCCCGACGATCACCGGCGAGATCCGCCGCTACTTCCGCGACTGCACCTGGGCCATGCGCGTACCGCGACGCCTCAAGGAACTGCACGCCACCCTCAACAAGGCCACCGCGGATCTCGGCCAGCGAATAGGTCGTTCACCACGGCCGAGCGAACTGGCCGCGCACCTGAACCTGCCGGTCGACGAGGTCTATGAAGGGCTGCAGGCCGGCCTCGCCTACCGCGGTGAGTCGCTGGAGGACGGCATCGGCGACGACGGCACCACCGTGGGCCCGGTCAGCAGGCACCTGGGCATGCTCGACCACGAACTGACCATGGTCGAGGCGCGTGAGGCGCTCTATCCGGCACTGCGGGCACTGCCGGAACGGGAACTCTCCATCGTGATGATGCGGTTCTTCGGCAACATGACCCAGACCCAGATCGCGGAGCGGATCGGTCTGTCCCAGATGCACGTGTCCCGGCTGCTGGCCGCCAGTCTGGGTGAACTCAGACGCGCGCTCGACGACGAGGACCGTGCCGACGAATCGCCCTCATGAGGGATGGTTGTCGCCGATGCCCCGCAACGACTTCGTGCATCACGAAGGCGACTTCGACGGCCGCCGCCGGCAGGTGGCGGACGCCGTCGAGCGGGCCGGCCCTGGCGCCCGCGCCGCAGCCGTGACCACGGCTGCGGCGCGGGCGTTGCCCGGCATCGACGCGGCGGTGATCACGCTGTACGGCAGGTCGTCGCGTTGTCACGTGGCCGCCAGCCACCCGTGGGCCGAAGAAGCCGAGGAACTGCAGTGGGTGACGGGTGAGGGCCCGTCGGAGTCGGCCAGACACCACCGCATGCCCGTGCTGGTTCCCCGCCTGGCGACGGGAGGCACCGCCTGGCCGACGTTCCGGGAGGCGGCCTGCCGCCTCGGTGTGACCGGCGTGTTCGCGTTCCCGTTGCACGCCGGCACGAGCATGCTCGGCACCTTGACGTTCTACCGCCGTCGGCACGGTGAGCACGCCCCATCGGTCGCCGGCCCCATGGTTACCGACGCGCGCCCGTTCACGGACATGGCGACAGAGGTGCTGCTGGACGACGTCGACGACGAGATCATCGACCGGATCACCTCCGACACCGACACCGACGCCGTGAGTACCGCCGTCGGATTCCTCGCCGCCGAGCACGGCAGCACCACCGAGGACGCCCTGGTCCGGTTGCGGGGCGCCGCCTACGCCCGCGGCTGCCGGATGGCCGACGCGGCCAGGGACGTCCTTGCCCGCCGGCTCGGCGACCTCGGGCGTTGACGGCAACCGGCCGCACTCGGAAGTCCGAGCGCGACGGGCAGCCACCCGCGGTGCGGGTCGCTGCCGCTCCAGAACAGCCGACCACCGGCAACCGTTGGCGCAGCCCGCCGCCACCGCGACAGAACACGTCCGCGGCGTTCCGCTCGATTCAGGTCGATCTCGGAATGGCAGGGTTCCGGCCTCGGTCAGGCCGCCTGCGGCTGCAGCAGGACCTTCACCATGCCCTCCTGTTTGCGCTGGAACGTGGCGTACGCGTTCGGCGCGGCCGACAGCGGCAGCCGATGGGTGGCGAAGTCCTGGGTGCCCAACGGGTCGCCATCGGCGAGCAACGGCAGGATATCGGGCACCCAGCGGTGCACGTTGGCCTGACCCATCCGTAGCTGGATCTGCTTGTCGAACAACGTCATCATCGGCATCGGGTCGGTCATGCCACCGTAGACACCGGACAGGGAGACGGTGCCGCCCCTGCGGACCAGGTCGATCGCCGTGTGCAGCGCGGCCAGCCGGTCGACACCGGCGGTGGTCATCAGCTTCGCGGCCAACCGATCGGGCAGGTGCGCGGTCAGTTCGTGGGCCAGCCTGCCCATTGGTGAGCCGTGTGCCTCCATGCCGACGGCGTCGATCACGGCGTCCGCGCCCCGGCCAGCGGTGAGTTCTCGCACCACGGCACCGAGATCACGGCCGTGCCCGCGCAGATCGATCGTCCGCACACCCCTGTTCTCGGCCCTGGCCAACCGTTCGGGCACCAGGTCGACGCCGATCACCAGGTCCACACCGCGATGGCGGGCGATCCGCGCGCACATGTCACCGATCGGACCGAGCCCCAGCACCACCAGGCTGCCGCCTGGCGGGACGGCGGCGTACTCGACCGCCTGCCAGGCCGTGGGCAGTACGTCCGAGAGGTACACGAACCGGTCGTCCGGCGGGCCGTCGGGCACCTTGATCGGCAGCGTGTTGCCGAACGGGACACGGAGGTACTCCGCCTGGCCGCCGGGCACCTGACCGTACAGTTTCGTGTAGCCGAACAGCGATGCACCGGTCCCGTACTCGTGCACCTGTGTCGTCTCGCACTGCGAGTGCAGGCCCTGGCCGCACATGTGGCACGTGCCGCACGACACGTTGAACGGCACCACGACGCGATCCCCGGCACGGAGTTCGGTGACGCCGGCTCCGACCTCTTCGACGATGCCCATCGGCTCGTGACCGAGGATGTCGCCCTCGTCCAGGAACGGTCCGAACACCTCGTAGAGGTGCAGGTCCGACCCACAGATACCGCTGGACGTGATTCGCACGATCACGTCCGTCGGCTCCTCGATCCTCGGATCCGGCACCGTGTCGACCCGAACGTCACGCCTGCCGTGCCAAGTGACCGCTTTCATGTGCACCTCCGTTGTTCGTGAGCCGATGACTACCCCAGGGCCGCCGGTTCACTCCTGGTCGGTCAGGAAATGGCGTCACCGCGGTCGGCCCCGAGGTGGCGAGGACCGGGCCACCGTGAGGTCGACCACTGCCACAAACCGCAGCCGCACAGCGCATTCGGTCTCCAGCCCGCACGCACGTCGTACCGCTGGTGACGCCGGTCCTGTGGGCCTGTCACGACTTGGCCCGCTCCGGGTCCGGTCAGTCCGCCGACTTGGCCAGCCAGACATGCAGTTGGCGCGCTCCGTCGTCGGTCGTCCAGATATCGACGGAGTCGGCCAGTCCGCGCAGTATGCGCAGGTTCAGTGGCTGGACGACGGGCTGCTGGCCCTCCGGTATGGGGACCGACGCGATGATCTCCACATTGGTCGACGAGATCAGCAAGCGGCACACCAGAAGGCGGTCGCGGTCCGTATTGCAGACCACCGTCGTGCACACTTCCTCGACCGCGAGCCGGATGGCACCGATCGAGTCCAGGTCGTAGTCCTGGCGCATCGCCATGTCGGAGGCGAGCGCACGCAGGCTGGGCAGCCGCGCCCTGTCGGCCAGCGTGCGTACTTCGATTTCGTCCGGGCGTAGTCCGGTGGCTTCCGGTGATTGTTCCGGCCGATCGTTCACCCGTGAACCCTCCGGGGAGTGCGGCGAGCAAGGACGACGCGGGTCCCGTCCGGGACCGCGGCTCCATTGTGGTCGTTCGGCCGCGATCGCCTGTCCCGCAAGCGGTACGTCACCGGCTCGGGGCTGGGCGAGCACGGCGGATCAACTTCGCGACCGGCGAACCGATCCCGACCCGCGGCGCGCATCGGGACGTGATCACGGCCGCGGTGCGACGGTTCGCCGATGCCGCGGTCTCCTGGACATTCCGCGGTGGCTACTGCTGGGGAGGTTCTGGTGTCCGGCCGATGACCTGGTTGTCCTGTGGATCCGGGTGGACGGCGCCCCGCCAGCCGCCCGTCTGACCGGCACGGGATTCGATGAACCGCTTGAAGCGGTCCAGGTCGCCCTGCAACTGGTGTCCGATGACACCGGTGACGGCACCGGCCTTCTCGACGACGCCCTCCGGCTCCAGTTCCATTCGCAGACGGATACGCGTGGTGTCGTCACTGAGCCGGTCGAAGGTCACTACTCCGGCCTGTGCCGGACCGTTCTCCGCCCGCCACGCGACGCGCTCGTCCGGGCGCTGTTCGGTGATCCTGGCGTCGAACTCCCGGCGCACGCCGCCGATCGAGGTCACCCAGTGCGTCGTGGTCGGCGTTTCCTGCGTGATCCGGTCCACCCCGGCCATGAACTCCGGGAACGTCTCGAACTGCGTCCACTGGTCGTACGCGACTCGCACCGGGACGGTCACGTCCACGGATTTCTCGTACACGGCCATCAGGTCATCCTCCTTCGGTCGGCACCGCGCATCGGTGCGGTTCACCGGGACTACCCGAATTCCTGTGCCACACACGACCGGTCGGTCGGGGACGAAGATCGCCGGCCGCTCGGACGGCACCGCCGGTGCCCCGAGGTGGTGGGGCGACGTTCATGTCCTCGTCATTCTGGGTAGCCGGTGGTGATGATGGTGCCGAGTGCCGGCCGTGGACCCCAAGGTGGATAAAAGGTGATAAAAGTGACCGATTCGGATGAGGCCATGAGCCCGTCCGGTGCCGCACACGTGTCGGCCGCGCGAGCGGGACGCGATCGCACGGTGGCCGAACTCGTGCAGGACGCCACCGAGCAGATGCGCACGCTGGTGCGGGACGAGATGCGCCTGGCGGCGATCGAGCTGAAGCGCAAAGGTGGTCGACTGGGCATCGCCGCGGGCGTGTTCGGCGGGGCGGGCGCGTTCGTGTTCTACGCCCTCGGGGCACTGATCGCTGGCCTGACCCTGCTGCTGGCGCTGGTGCTGCCCGCCTGGGCCGCCGCGCTCGTGATGTGCGGTGCGCTGCTGCTCGTGGCCGGTGGGTTGGCACTGGTCGGCAGGAGCGAGATCGAACGTGCCGTGCCGCCCGTGCCGCAGCAGGCGGCCGAAGGCGTCAAGCACGACATCGACGCCGTCAAGGAAGGAATGCGCCGATGAACGGGAAGAGCGGGCGGCCCGAGGACGAGGTCGACCGGATACGGCAGGACACGGAACTCGTCCGGCAGGAACTGGGGGAGACCGTCCAGGAACTCGTCGACAAGGTGGACGTGCCGGCGCGCGCGAAGGATGCCGTCGAGCAGGCCAAGGCGACGGCTCGACGCAAGACCGAAGATGCCGTCACACAGGCGAAGGTCGCGGTCGACCAGGTGATCGGCCTGACGAAGGAGAACGCCGCCGCGGTCGCCGGGGTCGCCAGGAAGACCGTGGACCAGGTGGGCGATCAGGCACAGCAGAAGGTCGACCAGCTACCCGAGCCGGTTCGCCGACCGGGCCAACAGGCCGTCGCCTTCATCCGGCAACGCCCGGCTCTGGTCGCGGGCGCCGTGGCCGCACTGGTGGTGCTGCTGCGCGGGATCGGCAGGCGAGGACGATGAAGGTGCTGTACAAGCCGTTCGGCATGCTGTTCGGGGTTCTGGGCGGGTTGGTCGGCAGCAGCGTCTTCTCCTGGCTGTGGCAGCGGATCGGGCGCAGCGACGAGGCACCGAAAGCCACCTCGGCGGGACACGGCTGGGGAGAGGTCCTGCTCGCGGCCACGATCCAAGGCGCGATCTTCGGCGTGGTGAAGGCAGCCGTCGATCGGGCCGGTGCCACCGCGTACCGCAAGGCCACCGGCGTCTGGCCCGGCGAGGAGTGAGCGCCCACCCCGGTAGTGCGGCGCGGTGCCGTTCGGCCATGTCCCGAGTGGACGCTCGGGACATGGCTGCCGGGTAGGGAGATGTGCCTGTGCCCAGTCGGGCCGAGCGGTACCGAACAGGGCGGCCCTCAGCGGGCTGCCATGGCCGGCCATACCGGCAACTGCGGAACGATCGCGAGGTTCGAGGACGGCTCGGCCGTCCGCAACGCCGAGGCCACGGCAGGGCAGGGCGCTCCGAGCAGCATCGACGTGCCTGCTTCGTGGCACCTGCGGTGCCAGACGAGTAGTACGTCCAACGCCGCCGGTGCCAGTGCGGCCGTGCCCCGCAGATCCAGCAGCAGCGGAATGGTGCGGCTGGTACGTGCCGTGGCCTGGCGCAGTGCGTCGTCCAACAGCGGCGCGGTGTCGTTGTCGACCGTGCCCAGTGGGGTCACGACGACCCATGACATGGTCGCCTGCCACGCCACGTGCAGCCCACGGTCGGACCTGTTTCGAGAGCCGTCAGTCACGGTGGACCTCGCTCACGCGTCTCGGGTCCGCAGCGCCCTATGATGATCACTGCTGCGGAGACCATTCGCATGGGCGCTGCTGTTCAACGCCCGACGACCGACGATAGCTCTCGTCCGACACCGCAGCAAGATGACGCGAACCAGGTCTCACGGCATGGTTCGCGGCATTCCATCGATGCCGGAACAATGTCGCGGTGCGAATCAGTCCGTTACCGGAACGGTCGTCGGCCAGCCTCGTCGCATCGATCGAACCGTTGGTACGCCTCGATGGTGGACGCCCGTGTCACCGTATTGGGTGATGAACGCAGTCGGGCGGCGACATCGGTCGGAACCAGGTCGAGCGGTTCCGGCGAATAGCGGCGGCGATTGCGATTTCCGGCGTTGGCGGTGAGATTTTTTCATCGCCGTGCCGAAGGGTAATACGCCGATATTCTGATCGCGTGACGGCCCGTACTGCCAAGGGATTCGCCTTCCGACACCTGCCCGAGCGGTCGTGTCCCTGTGACCGTCGGCACGACCTCCCGCCGACGGCGGGCCACCGGTGCCGGGCTACTCTACGGGCTCGACGTGGCTCCGTGCGTTGACACGACAGCGCCGCCGGTCGAGGCAGGCGCGGACGCAGGGAGCTCGACGTGGGCGATGAACAGGACTGGGCTCAGGACAGGATCAGGTTCGCGGCGACGGCGGACCACCGGTCCGCGGAGCCCGACACAGGACCGCTGGCTGCCCAATTCGTCGCATTGACCCGGTCGCTTCTTGATTCCGGCTCCGTGGGTGAGGTCCTGGAACGGGTGGTCGACGCGACCAAGGGTCTCATCGCCGGAGCGGACCTGGTGAGTGTGACTCTGCGTAGCGATGACGGGCATTTTCACACTCCGCAGGCGACCGATCCGGTGGCGGGCCAGTTGGATCAGTTGCAGTACGAGCACGGCGAGGGATGCTGCGTCGAGGCCGCCCGCCCGGACGGCCCCGCCATGGCGGTCAGCGGCGATCTCGCGTCGGACAGCCGCTGGCCACGGTTCGGTCCGGCAGCCGCCGAGCTGGGATTTCACTCGTTGGTGTCCATCGCCCTGCTGCCCGAGGCCGTCAGCTCGCGCCTGTCGGGGGCGCTGAACGTCTACAGCCGCGAGGTCGGGGTCTTCGGCGTGCGGATCACGACGCGCTGTTGCTGCTCGCCACCCACGCGTCCCTGGCGCTGGCCTCGACCCGGGCCGTCACCCGGGGACAGTTGCTGGCCGATCAGCTGAACCGCGCGCTGGACAGTCGCGACGCGATCGGTCAGGCCAAGGGCATCCTCATGGCCAGGCGCGGCATCAATGCCGAGGAGGCGTTCGACGTGCTGAGGCGCACGTCACAGGACCTGAACGTCAGGCTTCGCGACCTGGCGGTCACCCTGATCACCCGGCACGACGAACTCGACCCGCCGGTCCTCCACTGAGATCGCCGCGACCACCGAGGTAGGTGTGAAAAGCGCCGGACCGTGGCACCCGCGCGATGTCGAGGCGCGCACTCAGGGGATGGTCACGTGGCGGGTCTGTCGCTATGACGGAATGGGCGAGGACGGTGTGCCGCGCCGCCACGCAGCGACTCGACGTCGACGGAGCGGCGATCTCCGTGCGTGCCAGTGGCCAGGTCCAGGACCTGGTCGCCGCCACCGACCAGTGGGCGGAGCACCTGGAGGAATTGCAGTACACGATGGGGGAAGGTCCCGGCGTGGAGGCGTTCGCCCTGGGCACCGCCGTCCACGTCGCCGATCTGGGCGCCGCGCTGCCGCGCTGGCCGGGATTCACCGACGGCGCCGCCGCGATGGGTGCCGGCGCGGTGTTCGCCTTTCCGCTGGGCCGGGGAACGGCGTTGATGGGCACCCTCGACCTCTACCGGCACCGACCCGGTCCGCTGCCGACCGCGAAGGTGAAGCTGGCCGAACTGCTGGCCGACGTGGCGTCCACCGCACTGGTCGTGAGGGACGGCGCCCCGGACGAGGACCACTACGCCGATGTCAGCCTCGCCACCGGCATGGTGGCCGCTCAGCTCAACGTACCGGTAGATGAGGCCCTGCTCAGGCTCCAGGCACGCGCGTTCACCACGGATCGATCCGTGGTGGAGGTGGCCAAGGACATCGTCGCGAGGCGCCTGCGCCTGGAGAGCGACACGTGAGCGCCGATCCCGTCCGACGCGGTCATGAACGGCCACCCGGCACGGGTTCCGAGCCGGAGATGTCGTGCGGCTGCCGTGCCGCACCGACGTGGTGGCCATCACCCCCTCACGCGGCCTGCGACAGGCCGACTCCCGGCCGCGGGCCACGCGGATCATCCCGCGTCGGCCTCGGGAGAGGGATGACCGCAGTCGAACGGGTTGACGGTGAGCAGGTGCGCACAGACGACACACTCGTCGGTGCCCGCCGGTGAGCCGTCGTAGACCTTGGCGGTGCCGCACAGCGCGGTGATGGTCTGGCCGAGGCGCGGTTGGGGAATGCACCGCCCGCAGTAGATGTGTGCCAGCTTACCGGGATCCACCCGGCGGTCGCTGGACTTGGCGGTTGGCTGCGACTGCATGGAAATCCCCTTTCGTCGGCCCGCACGCGCACAATCGGGTACCCGATTCGGCCGTTCGTGATGCGTCAACTTCGCTGTCCGGTCCCGCCCGCACGCTCACCGGTCCGGATGGCCATTGCCGCGAGCACCGGTGAGAGCCGGAGCACCGATCGTAATGATCCCCACTATAGGCCGAAACAGCTCCTCCATTGTGGACGGTACTCGCCGTTCGCGGCAGGACCGGTTCGTCGTGCCGCTTCCCGGATCAGCCGGCGGCGCCGGGGGACCGCACGACGACCGACGACCGATCGCGTGTGCAGGGGTGTGCGCAGGCAGCCGGCGGTGTCGGTGGTCTCCGGCCGCGGTCGGTGGTCGCGGGTTGTGACGTGCTGGTGACGGTTGGTTCGTAGCGTCGTCGACGACTCGTTCGAATCAGCGACAACGGAGGTATCGGCATGTTCTTCCACACCGGCAGGTTGCAGTTCGAGGCCAAGCCGGAGCGCCCAGATCCGGTGTACGCGCACAAACTGCAGGAACTCGTCGGCGGTGCGGCCGGTGAGATCACCGTGACGATGCAGTACCTGTTCCAGGGCTGGAACTGCCGGATGCCCGGCAAGTACAAGGACCTGATCATGGACATCGCCACGGAGGAGATCGGGCACGTCGAGATGCTCGCCACGATGGTCGCGCGGCTGTTGGAAGGCGCGCCCGCGCAGGCCACCGCGGAGGCGGTCGGCGAGGACCCGGTGCTGGCGGCCGTGATCGGCGGCATGGACCCTCAGCAGGCGATCATCGCCGGTGGCGGCGCGCTGCCCGCGGACAGCAACGGCTACCCGTGGAACGGTCGCTACGTCATGGCCAGCGGCAACCTGCTCGCCGACTTCTACGCCAACGTCGCTGCCGAGGCACAGAGCAGGCTGCAGACCGCGCGCCTGTACACCATGACCGACGACCCGGGCGTCAAGTCGATGCTTCAGTTCAACCTGGCCAGGGACACCGCGCACCAGAACCAGTGGCTGGCCGCGATCGAGCAGCTGCGCACCGACGGCCTGGCCGACACGGTCGAGGACGCTCTGATCGACGTCGAGGACACCGAGCACGCCGCCACCCTGTGGCACCTCTCCGACGGCAGCGAGAGCCAGACCGGCCGGTGGGCCACCGGCACCACACCGGACGGGCGGCACGAGTTCGGATTCGTGGCGACACCGGAACCGCTCGGCGGCCCTGCGATGGCTCCCCGGCCCGACCCGCTGCTGTTCGCGACGTCACCGGACAGCGGCGCGGGCGCCCACTGAGCGATCGCCCACCGAGCAACCCTGCCCGTCGATCAGGAAGCGACCAGTACCCATGACCGATGTCGTCGTCGACGCCGCACTCCCCGCCACCCGCCGTCCGATCGCCCGCAGGGCGGCCTGGGGTGCTGTCGGACCGGCGTTCGTGGTCGCGATCGCGTACGTCGATCCGGGGAACTTCGCGACGAACATGGCCGGCGGCGCACGCTACGGCTACCAACTGCTGTGGGTGATCGGCGCGGCGAACCTGGTGGCCATGTTCGTGCAGTACCTGTCGGCGAAGCTGGGTGTGGCCACCGGTGCCAGCCTGCCGCGACTGTGCCGGCAACGGTGGCCACGCCCGGCGGTCTGGCTGATGTGGGCGCAGGCCGAGATCGTGGTGATGGCGACCGACCTGGCCGAGTTCGTGGGAGCGGCGCTGGCACTGCACCTGTTGTTCGGGCTCCCGATGCTGACCGCCGGCCTGGTGACCGCCGTGGTGACCTGCGGGTTGCTCGCGGCGGCGCCGGCCGGGCGGCGCTGCTTCGCGCTGTTGATCGGTGGCCTGCTCGCGGTGGTGGTCGCCGGATTCCTGTGGCAGGCGGCGTGTGCGGGGCTGAGCGGCAGCGTACTGGCCGGGTTCGTGCCGCACCTGGGCGACCGGAACAGCCTGCTGCTGGCGTCCGGCATCGTCGGCGCGACGGTCATGCCGCACGCGGTGTATCTGCACTCGGGCCTGACGACCGCGGCCGGCGGCCGCCAGCACGCGGTGCTGCGCATGCAGCGTGCCGACATCGGTGTCGCACTGGGTGTCGCGGGCCTGGCGAACATGGCGATGCTGGTCGTCGCCGCCACGGTCCTGCACCACGACGGCGCCGCCTACGACACGCTGACCCGGATCAGTGCCGGCCTGTCGGCCGCGTTGGGCGTCGGCATCGGCGTGGTGTTCGCCGTGAGCCTGCTGGCCGCGGGACTCGCGTCGTCGTGCGTGGGCACCCGGGCCGGCGAGATGGTGATGTCGGGGTTCCTGGGCACCAGGATTCCGGCGCCGGTCCGCAGGCTGATCACGATGGCACCGGCCATCGCGCTGCTGGCCGCGGGCGTCGAGCCGACCACCGCACTGGTGCTCAGCCAGGTCGTGCTGTCCTTCGGCCTGCCCTTCGCGCTGGTGCCACTGGTGGTGCTGACCGCCCGCCGGACGGTCATGGGCGAACTGGTGAACCGGAAGGTCACCACGGCGCTGGGAGCGGTGTCCGCGCTGCTGGTCTGCGGGCTGAACGTGTTGGTGACGATCGGGATCTGAACGGGAGGAACGGGAAGTCATGACAGTGCATCAGGACGTGGACGTGATCGAGTTGTTGGGCCGCCAGCACAAGCTCATCGCCGCGCTGTTCCACAAGACCGAGACGACGGGCGGACAGCTGCGCAGGTCGGCCTTTGAGCGGCTGGTCCGGCTGCTGGCCGTGCACGAGACCGTGGAGGAGGAGATCGTGCATCCGGCACTGCGCGGGCTTCGCGGCGGCGACGCGGTCGCGGACGCGCGACTGACGGAGGAGCGTGCGGGCAAGGACATGCTCGCCGAACTGGACCGGATCGGCCCGGACGCCGACGGGTTCGACGCCGGCCTGCGGGACCTGCACCATGCCGTGCTCCGGCATGCCGCGCACGAGGAGACCGAGGAGTTCCCGATGCTGCGGGCCGGCCTGGAGCAGGCGACACTGACGTCCATGGCGGTGTTCCTGCGAGCCGCGGAGAAGGCGGCACCGACCCATCCCCACCCCGGCGTCGAGAGTGCGGCGGCGAACATGCTCGCGGGTCCGTTCGTCGCGGTGGCCGACCGGGTGCGTGACGCGCTGCGCAAGGCGACGCGGGGGACGACCACGGGCACCGAAGGCTGACCACCGCCGCGGCACCGGTGCTACGCCGGGCGGGCCGGGCAGGCGAGCAGCGGAGCGACCAGTCGACGCATCGCGGTCGAGGGCACGAGACCGAGCTGCCTGCGCAGCATCCGCCGGTACAGCTCGTACTGGCGGACCGCCTCGGCCGCGTTGCCCTCGGCCAGGTGCACCTCGACGAGCTGCCGATGGGCGCTCTCCCGCAGCGGTTCGGCCGATACGGCCGTCAACGCCAACTCCATCGCCTGCCGTAACCGGCCACTGCGGCGGTGCTGTGCGCTGAGCTGTTCCAGGGCGCGCAACCTGAGCTGGCGGAAGCATTCCCGGTGAGCGATGGCCCAATCCTCGCTCCAGTCGGGCAACAGGTCGACCGAGAGGCACTCGACGTCATCCAGCCCGGGGTGGAACGGTGACGCCCCGTCACAGCGACGCGCGTCACGCTCGATGTCGGCGACGTCGACGGCGATGTCCTGGTCCAGGCGCAGGCTGTGCGTGTCGGCGACGACGATCACCCGTCCCACGGTTCGCGTGACACGCCACAACACCGACCGCAGATTCGCCGCGGCCCTGGGTGGTTCGGCCCTGGGCCACAGCGCCGTGGCCGCCTGGGTTCGCGCTGTCCAGCGCCCTTGTAGGGCGAGGTAGGCCAGCAACCGCCGGGCATTCGGTGACAGCGGCACCTCCTGTCCGCCGACCGTGAGGGCGAACCGTCCCAGCAGTCGGAGCCGGATCGGTTCGCCGGTGGCGGTCGCGTCGGGAACGCCTGTGCGGTCGGACATGTCGGTTCCACCCCCTGTTCGGTTCGACATCCGTGCATTCGGACTTCCCGGAAATCCCTCCGGTAATCGGCGTTCCGGGCTTCCGTCTAGGCTTGTGCCCGGGCTGTGAGATCGCTCCGAACGCGGTGGGACGTGTCCGGGCCGGGTGGGCGGTGGCCGACCGGAGGCGTTGACGGGACGATGATCCGGTCCCGTCACGAATCACGAGGAATGTCCACTGTGGATGAGTCGTACGGAGACCAGGGTGTCGGCCGACGAGGGCGAGGGTATCGAAGCCGCGACAGGCGGGTACTCCAGACCGACGATGACACAGAGAGGGACGACACAGAGAGGACCGTGACGATGGACCACGACGAAGTACCTGTGCTCGACGCCTTGGCCGACTACCACCGCCGCGGCTACACGCCGTTCACCCCGCCGGGCCACAAGCAGGGCCGCGGGGCGGACCCGCGGGTGCGTGCGGTGCTGGGCGAGGACGTGTTCCGCAACGACGTCCTGGCCACCAGCGGGCTGGACGACCGTTCCGCGTCCGGGCAGGTGATCCAGCGGGCTCAGCGGCTCATGGCCGATGCCGTGGGAGCTGACCACGCCTTCTTCTCCACCTGCGGCAGCTCCCTGTCGGTCAAGAGCGCCACACTGGCCGTCGCCGGCCGGCACGGCCGCATCCTGGCCGGTCGGGACGCCCACAAATCCGTGATCTCCGGTCTGGTTCTCTCCGGCCTGCAGCCCACCTGGGTGCACCCCAGCTACGACAACGACCGGCACCTGGCCCACCCACCTTCGCCCGACGACGTCCGACGAGCCCTCGACCGTGACGGCGACGTCGCCGGCGTGCTGATCACCAGTCCCACCCCGTACGGCACCTGCGCCGACATCACCGCCATCGCAGCGCTGTGCCACGACCGTGGGCTACCGCTGCTGATCGACGAGGCGTGGGGGGCACATCTGCCCTTCCACGAACAGTTGCCCACCTGGGCGATGAACGCGGGCGCCGACCTGTGCGTGGCCAGCATCCACAAGATGGGTGCCGGCCTGGAGCAGGGTTCGGTGTTCCACCTCCAGGGCGACCGGATCGACCCGGCGCACCTGAGTGCGTGCGCCGACATGCTCGCCACCACCAGTTCGAGCGTGCTGATCTACGCGGCGATGGACGGCTGGCGACGCCAGATGGTCCAACACGGCCATCAACTGCTCTCCGATGCTCTCGGTCTCGCCGACAGCGTGCGTGAGCGCATCGCCGCGCTGCGCGGTGTGCACCCGTTGCGCGACGAACTCATCGGTGTCGAGGCCTCCCATGAACTCGACCCGCTGAAGATCATCATCGACGTGTCCGAACTCGGCATCTCCGGCTACCAGGCCGCCGACTGGCTGCGGGAACACCGCAGTGTCGACGTCGGACTGTCCGACCACCGCCGCATCGAGGCCCAAGTGTCCATCGCCGACACGGTGACCACCGCGGACGTACTGGTCAACGCGCTGGACGACCTGACGCATTCGGCGCACACACTGTCCTTGCCACCAGACGTCGCGTTGCCCTCGGTCGGTGACCTGGAGTTGGAGACCGTCATGCTGCCCCGGGACGCCTTCTTCGCGCCGACCGAGGACGTGCCGAGCAAAGAGGCGGTCGGGCGGGTCTGCGCCGAACAGGTCACGCCCTACCCGCCCGGCATCCCCGTGCTGCTGCCCGGTGAACGCATCGGCGAGCAAGCACTGGACTACCTGCTCAGTGGAGTCGACGCCGGCATGGTGATCCCGGACGCGACAAGTTCCAGGCTGGAGACCGTTCGCGTGGTCGCCTGACCACGCAGGTGGTGATGGCCTGGGAGCGACCGCCCTGCGGCGAACGCACCGGTCGCGGCAGGGCGGGAGGTCCTGTCGACCTGCCTGACCGTGCATCGGTTTTGCATCGTTTCGAACGGGTATTCGCCTGACGTTGCCAGCGCCGGGAGATCGGAGACCCACGGATGCTCGTCGACCAGGCCGTCGCGGACCGGGACGGGAGCCACGATCTCGTGGCCGATCGCGCTGACCCCGGCGGGTGGCAGGACCGCGTGCGGGGGCAGGTGACCGACGTGCTCGTGCGGTTCGTGCGGGAGCGCTGCGCCGAGCACGTGCGGGACGTGCTGGGCGCGCGGTTCGCCACCGAACTGCTGACCGAGTTCGTCGCGGGCGGCAAGTGCGTCCGGTCGCTGTTCACCTATCTGGGCTGGTTGTGCGGCGCGGACGAGGATGCCGCCGGGCTGCGTGCCGCTGCCAGCAGCGAGCTGCTGCACGCGTTCGCCCTGCTGCAGGACGACGTCATGGACGGCGCCGCGCTGCGCCGGGGCCGGCCGGCCGTCCACGTACGGCTGGCCCGCTGGCACCGCGACCAGGGGCTGGGCGGATCAGCCGACCGCTTCGGCGAGTCGGCGGCCGTGTTGCTGGCGGATCTGTGCCTGGTGTGGGCCGACCAGCTCCTGCGCGACAGCGGCGTCGGTGCCGCAGCCCTGGCCAGAGCCTGGCCTCGCTACGACGCCCTGCGCGGCGAACTGGCCGTCGGCCAGTTCGCCGATCTGGTCAACGACGCGCGCCGCCACCCCACGCTGGACGAGGTGCTGGACGTGGCACGGCGCAAGTCCGGCAACTACACCGTCCGCAGGCCGCTGGAACTGGGCGCCGCACTCGCCGGCTGTGACGACCACGTCCTCACCGTGCTCGGCGGCTACGGCGAACTGGTCGGCGAGGCATACCAGCTACGGGACGACCTGCTCGGCGTGTTCGGCGAGCCGTCGGTGACCGGCAAGCCCGGCGGAGGCGATCTGGTCGAGGGCAAGGCCACCAGCATCGTGGTGCTGGCCGAGGAACTGGCGACGCCCGCGCAACGCTCCCGCCTGACCTCCCTGGCCGACCGGGACCGGTTGTCCGGCGCGGAGACGGACGAGTGGCGGCGGCTGATCGTGGCCACCGGCGCTCCCGTCGCCCTGGAGGACATGATCACCAGCCGGGTGGCCACCGCCTGCGCCCTGGTGAGCGAGGGCGGGTTGGACGACTTCGTGACGCGCGCGCTGTGCGACACCGCGCTGCGCTGCGCCGAGCGGGTGCGATGAGCATGCGCACGGTGAGCGGGCCGACCGACCATGTCGTGGTCGTCGGCGCGGGGCTGGCCGGCCTCGCCGCCGCGTTGCACCTGGCCGGTAGGGGCAGACAGGTGACCGTCGTGGAACGAGCCGGTGTCCCCGGTGGCCGGGCCGGTCGGCTGGACGTCGGCGACTACCGGATCGACACCGGCCCGACCGTCCTGACGATGCCGGAGTTGATCGCGGAACCACTTGCCGCCGTGGGTGAGGACCTCGCGGACCGACTGGACCTGGTCCGGCTCGAACCCGCCTACCAGGCGCGGTTCGCCGACGGCGCGCGGCTGGACGTGCACACCGACGCCGAGGCCATGGCCGAGGCGGTCACGGCTTTCGCGGGCGCCCGTGAGGCCGCCGGCTACCGGCGGCTGCGCGCCTGGCTGACCGAGTTGTACCGGGCCGAGTTCGGCCGGTTCATCGCCGGCAACGTCGACTCGCCGCTGGGGCTGCTGACCCCGGACCTGGCGCGCCTGGTGGCCCTGGGTGCCTTCCGGCGGTGGGAACCCACGATCGGCCGGTTCCTCCGGGACGAACGGCTGCGCCGGGTGTTCTCGTTCCAGTCGCTGTACGCCGGCCTGTCCCCGCGCGACGCACTGGCCGTGTACGCGGTGATCGCCTACATGGACACCGTCGCCGGTGTGTACTTCCCCCGCGGCGGCATGCGGGCCGTGCCGGACGCGCTGGCCGCGGCCGCCGAGTCGGCGGGCGTGCGGTTCCACTACGACACCACCGCCACCGGACTGGAGCGGATCGGCTCGCGGGTGCGCGCCGTCCACACCGACACGCAGCTACGGGTGCCGTGTGATGCGGTGGTGCTCACCACCGAACTGCCCGTCGCGTACCGGCTGCTGCGCCGGGTGCCCCGGCGCCCCGTGCCGCTGCGCGCCGCGCCGTCGGCCGTGGTCCTGCACGTCGGCACGACGGGCCGGGACACCGACACGTCCCACCACACCATCCTGTTCGGTGAGGCCTGGGACGGCACGTTCCGCGAGATCATCGACGAGGGCCGCCGGATGAGCGACCCGTCGCTGTTGGTGACCCGGCCGACAGCGACCGATCCCGGGCTCGCTCCGGCCGGCCGGGACCTGTGGTACGTGCTGGCGCCGGCACCGAATCTGGAGCGGGGCCGGATCGACTGGGACCGGACCGGCGCCGAGTACGCGGACCGACTTCTGTCCAGAGTGGACGAGCGGCTGGTTTCCGGGCTGCCCGGCCGGGTCGAGATGACGCGCCTAGTGACGCCTGCCGACTGGGGGCGGCAGGGCATGGTGGTGGGCACGCCGTTCTCCTACGCCCACACGTTCACCCAGACAGGCCCGTTCCGCCCGGCGAACCTGCCGCGCGGTGTGGACAACGCCGTACTGGCCGGGTGCGCGACCGTGCCCGGTGTCGGCGTGCCGACCGCCCTGATCTCGGGCAGGCTGGCCGCCGACCGGATCACCGGCATGTCCACGGAGTCGGCCACGCGCGGCTTCCGGAGCGTGCGGTGATGCCCGCCGACACGGAGATCCGGATCCGTGAGGCCTACCGGCGCTGCCGCGCACTGAACGCGCGCCATGGCAAGACCTACTACCTGGCAACGAAACTGCTCACCCGCGCGCAGCGGCCGGCGATCCATGCGCTGTACGGCTTCTCCCGCTGGGCGGACGACATCGTGGACACCCCCGCGCCGGACGCCGACCCGGCCGCCGGACTGGACCGGCTGGCCATGGACCTCGCTGCCGGCCTGCGCGCCGGCAGCAGCGATGACCCGGTGCTGGCCGCCGTGGTGGACACGGCGACCCGGTACGGGATCGCACCGGAACTGTTCGAGGAGTTCCTGGCCTCGATGCGGATGGACCTGACGGTCACCGACTATCCCGACCGGGCGGCGCTACAGCAGTACATGCACGGCTCGGCCGAGGTGATCGGACTACAGGTGCTGCCGGTGCTCGGCACGGTCGTGCCGCCCGACGAGGCGCGGCCCCACGCCGCCGCGCTGGGCAGGGCGTTCCAGCTCACGAATTTCCTGCGGGACGTGGCCGAGGACCTCGACCGCGGCCGGGTGTACCTGCCCGCCGACGAACTCGCCGCCTTCGGCGTCGATCGGGAATTGCTGGCGTGGTGCCGATCCCATCGGCGGACCGACCCGCGGGTGCGCGCGGCGCTGGCCGCCCAGCACGCGACGACACGCGCGGTGTACCGGTTCGCGAAGGCGGGCGTCGCCATGCTCAGTCCGGTGTCCCGGCCCTGCGTGACGACCGCGCTGGTGCTGTACTCGGAGATCCTCGACCACATCGAGGACAGCGATTTCGCGGTGTTCACGCACCGGGCGAGAGTCGGCAACGGGCGGCGGGCCAGGGTCGCGGGCGGTGCGCTGGTCCGCGCGCTGTTGGCCAGGGGAGTCGCCGCGACGGGAGGTGTCCGCTGACATGGACCACTGGCAGTACCTGATCCTGATGGCCGGCTGTCTCGTGCTGACAGCGCCGCTGGAGGCGCTCGGTGCGCGGGTGTACCGGCGGCCGGCCCGCCTGGCGCGCGCGGTGCTCCCGGTCGCCGCGGTGTTCCTGGTCTGGGACACGATCGCCGTCGCCAGGGACGTGTGGACGTACAACCCGCGCTATGTCACCGGCGTCCGGCTGCCGTTCGGCGTTCCCGTCGAGGAACTCGTCTTCTTCCTCGTCGTTCCGGTGTGCGGTCTGCTGACCTACGGGTGCGTGCAGGCGATGCTGGGTAGGCTGCGGGGGCGGGGATGACCGGCCTCGGCTACACCGTGCCCGCCGTCGCGGCTGTCGTGCTGGTCTGCGCGTGGGAGCTGGTCGTCCTGCGCACCGGACTGTTCCGGCGGCTCGCGTACTGGCTGGCGATGGTCATCGTGCTGGCGTTCCAGATCCCGGTGGACGGGTGGCTGACCAAGCTGACCGCGCCGGTCGTCGAGTACTCGCCGGGCGGTTTCACGGGCGTGCGACTGCCGTGGGACATCCCGATCGAGGACTTCCTGTTCGGTTTCGCGCTGGTGACGGCGACCCTGCTGCTCTGGGAACGCCAGGCACGTCGTGCGGAGGACCACCGATGAACGGTCGGCTGCGCGTGTCACAGGTGCCCGCCGCGTTCGACGCGGGCGCGGCGTCGTACGACCGTCTCGTCGCGGCCAACCCCGGTTACCACAAGCATCTGCGGTGGTCGGCCCGGCGGATGGGCCTACCCGACGGCGGCCGGGGGTTGCGGCTGCTGGACGCCGGCTGCGGCTCGGGCGCCTCCACCGCCGCGCTGCTGTCGGTCGCGCCCCATGCCGAGATCGTCGCGCTCGACGCGTCCGAGGGAATGCTGGCCGCCGCCAAGGCGAAATCGTGGCCCATGTCCGTCCACTTCGTACACTCATCGATCGAGGACGCGACCGCGTCCGGTGTGCGCGGCCCGTTCGACGGCATTCTCGCCGCCTACCTGATCCGCAATCTCGCCGACCCGGACGGGCAGCTCAGCGCGCTGCGTGACCTGCTCCGGCCCGGTGGCGTGCTGGCCGTGCACGAGTACTCCGTCCGTGACTCGTGGCGGGCCCGCGCACTGTGGCACGCCGTGTGTTGGGGCGTGATCATCCCGCTGGGCGGACTGGTGACCGGTGATACGAAGCTGTACCGGTACCTGTGGCGCAGCGTGTCGCGGTTCGACGGTGCGCGCGATTTCCAGCAACGGTTGTGGCGCGCGGGATTCACGGCCGTCGACGAGCGGGCTGTGACGGGATGGCAGCGCGATGTCGTGCACACGTTCCTCGCCCGGCGCCCGGAGCGGCCCTGGTGACCGCCGTGGGGAGGGATCGGCGGGCCGTCCGGCACCTGGCTCCGGTGGGTGCGCCGGACGCCGTGCTGCTCGCGCACCGGCCGAGGGTCGCCGTCGTGGGCGGCGGGATCGCGGGGTTGGCCGCCGCGACCGGACTGGCCGACCGTGGTGTCTCGGTGGTGCTGCTGGAGCGGGAACCCCGGCTCGGCGGCCGGGTGGCGTCGTGGACCGAGACGGCGGACGGAGTGACCCGCTCGATGAGCCGGGGCTTCCACGCGTTCTTCCGCCAGTACTACAACCTGCGCGCGCTGCTGCGGCGCACCGATCCCGGTCTGGAGCGGCTCGTTCCGCTGGAGGACTACCCGCTGGTCGACGGGCACGGCCGCTGGGACACGTTCCGTGGGCTGCCGCGCACCCCGCCGTGGAACGCGATCGCGTTCGCGTTGCGCAGCCCCACGTTCGGTGTCCGCGACCTGCTCGCGCTGAACATCCGTGCGGCCGCTCCGCTGGCCACCGTGTCCGTCCCGGGGATCTATCGCAGGCTGGACGACGTGGACGCGGCCACGTTCCTGCGGCGCATCAACTTCCCTGTTGCGGCGCGGCACCTGGCCTTCGAGGTGTTCTCCCGGAGCTTCTTCGCACCGCCCGACCAGCTCTCCGCCGCCGAACTGGCCACCATGTTCCACCTGTACTTCCTCGGTTCCAGCGAAGGTCTCGTGTTCGACGTGCCCGACGCCGCCTTCGACGCCGCGCTGTGGGCGCCGCTGCGCGACCACCTGGCCGGGCGCGGCGTGGACTTCCGGCCGTCGACCGAGGCGGGCGCCGTGGAGGTCGTGGGTCCCGGCTGGTTCCGGGTGCACGGCGGCACGGGGGAGCAGTGGGACGTCGACGGTGTCGTCCTGGCCACCGACGTCGCCGGCCTGCGCCGGATCGTGGCGAACTCACCGGACCTGGCCGATCCCGGCTGGCGGGGGCGGGTGGCAGGTCTGCGGACCGCGCCGCCGTTCCTGGTGCGCAGGCTGTGGCTGGACCGCCCGGTGACCTCGGATCGTCCCGCGTTCCTGGGGACGGCGGGTATGGCGCCACTGGACAACGTGACCGTGTTGGAGCGCTACGAGCGGGAGGCGCGTGACTGGGCGTCCCGCACCGGGGGATCGGTCGTCGAACTGCACGCGTACTCGGCCCGCGACGACGGCACGCTGCGGGAGCGGATGATGCACCGGCTGCACGGGCTGTACCCCGAGACCGCGGCCGCCCGGGTCGTCGCGGAGTCGGTGCAGTGGCGCGAGGACTGCCCCCTGTTCGGCGTCGGCGACTTCGCCGCCCGGCCCACGGTGCGCACCCCGTTCGACGGGCTGGTGCTGGCCGGTGACGGTATCCGGATCGACCTGCCGGTCGCGCTCATGGAACGGGCCGCCAGCACCGGGTGGCACGCCGCGAACTGCCTGCTGGCCCGGTGGGGCCTTGCCGGGCACACCCTGTGGTCGGTGCCGACCGGCGGCCGGTTCGTCCCGTCGCCGCTGTCGCCCGGACGAGGAGGATGATCATGTCGAACTGGCCCCGGCGCTGGCCGGTGCAGCCGATTGCCGGCACCGACTGGGCAGACCAAGCCCCCACCTACACCGATGCCAGGGCAGGCGTGATCGAGGCGGCTCGCAAACGCGCCGAGGCCCGACCGTCCGGCAACTGGTTCGTGCTCGCCGCGAGCAGCGAGATCCGGCACGACCGGCCGCGCGGGATCACCGTCGCCGGCAGCGAACTGGTCGCCTGGCGGGGCACCGACGGCACACTCCTCGTCGGCCCGGGCGCGTGCCCGCATCTCGGCGCACCGCTGGCGCTGGCCACTGTGGACAGAGGTGGGCTGGTGTGCCGGTGGCACGGCCTGCGGGTCGGCGCGGACGGCGGTCCCGGCTGGCGGTGCCTGCCGTCGCACGACGACGGTGTGCTGGCCTGGGTCCGGCTGGACGCGGCGGGCGGTGAACCGCCGACCGGCGAACCGGTCGTGCCGCGTCGGCCACCGGCCGGCACGAGCGTGGCGGCGGTGGCGACCATGGAGGGTGTCTGCGAACCCGCTGACATCGTTGCCAACCGGTTGGATCCCTGGCACGGCGGGTGGTTCCACCCGTACTCGTTCACGCGGCTCTCGGTGCTCTCCGCGCCGCCGGAGGTCGACGTCACGGAGGCGGAGGACCGGTTCGTGGTCGCGGTGACGTTTCGGGTGGGGCCTCGGCTCGGCGTGCCGGTGCGGGCCGAGTTCACCTGCCCCGAACCGCGGACGGTAGTGATGACGATCGTCGACGGCGAGGGCACCGGCAGCGTCGTGGAGACCCATGCCACGCCACGCGGTCGGGACCGGGACGGCCGCCTGCGCACCGCTGTCATCGAGGCGGTGATCGCCGGTTCGGACCGGCGCGGCTTCGCGGTCGCCCGGCGTGCCGCCCCCGTGATCCGGCCGCTGATGCGCGCGGCCGCGGCCCGGCTGTGGCGCGACGACCTGGCCTACGCGGAACGCCGCTACGCACTGCGGTCACACTGATCACCCATGGATGAGCCACGACCGGGTGCGGCGTGGACGGCCGGACAGGTGGCGCGCCACCTCGGCATCGCCGAGTCGACGCTGCGTGCCTGGCACCGCCGCTACGACATCGGCCCGCAGGGCGCGCGGCCCGGCACGTACCGCCGCTACTCACCGGCCGACGTCGCCCGGTTGCGCAGGCTGCTGGACCTGATCGGGTCGGGAATGCTGGCGTCCGAGGCGGCCCTCGTGGTGCGGTCCGAACCGGCCGTCGCCGGCGGGGAGGTCGCCGACCTCGTCGCGGCGGCCCGGTCGCTGGACACCGAGCGCTGCCGTCTCCTGCTGGACGACGCGCTGGCCCGGCGGGGCGTGGTCGACGCCTGGGAACTGCTGTGCCGCCCCGCGTTGCGCGACGTCGACGCCGACCAGCGGGTCGACCCGGACCGCGTGGACGCCGAACACACCCTGGCCTGGGCGGTGCTGGCCGCGCTGCACCGCGTACCCAGGCCGCCTGCGGCATCGGACGCGGCGGTGCTGCTGGCCTGTACCGCGGACGAACAGCACACGCTGCCGTTGGAGGCGCTGGCCGCGGCGCTGGCCGAGCACCGCGTTCCGGTGCGGATGCTGGGCGCGGCGACACCGGCGGCCGGCCTGGTGCGGGCGGTCCGCGCGAGCCGGCCGCATGCCCTGGTGCTGTGGGCGCAGCGGCCGGTGACCGCGGCCGGGTCCGTGCTCGAAGGGGTCCGGCCCTACGTCGCGCGCCTCATGGTCGGCGGCCCCGGCTGGTCGACCACCGACGGGCCCGGCGTGCCGCGGCTGACGAGCCTGCCGGCCGCGCTCGCCGCTCTTGTGGACGAAAATTGAGCTGACACCCGGGGCCGGCGAAGATCCGGATCGCTTCGCCCGCCGGCACGCCGGCCGTGTCGGGTCACGGCCGGCGTGCCAGCCGCCTCAGCCCACCGGTGCCACGGCGGACGCCATCACGAGTTCGGCGCGCTCCCATGCCCTGTGCAGCCCGACCGCTGCGACGCAGCGCGTCGGTGAACTCCCGCTCCGACCGAGTCGCCGCCGAGACGCCCGGCGCTGTCCGCGTCGATGCCGGCGGCGATCAGGACGTCGACGCCGGTGCCCCACGCCGCGATCGCCTTGCAGTGCCGGTACGCCTCCTGCAACAGCACGACCAGCCTGATGTCCGCCGGTCGGCGAAGTCCGCCGGCCACGACCAGCGGCGTCGAACTCGACGGACCGCGCGGTCAGCAGGGTTCGGTCGACGATCTGCTTCGACCGGCCCCGCTTGAGCACGCCGCCGACCGGAGCGATGACCAGCAGCTCGCGCCGAGCTTCTCCACCGCCTTGCGCAGCTTGCGCGATACCGGACGAGGTCCGCCCCGGCGTCCGCGATCACGCCGATCCGGCGGCCCGCGATCGGGCCCGGTTCGGTGACCACCTGGGACAGCGCCGGTGAGGTCGGGACGTCCTGCGGCCGGGCTGCCCTTCGGTGCCGGCAGACCGAGGCCGGCGGCGACCTGCGCGCACAGGTCCGCGTCGACGTCGGCCAGCACCGCGAGTTCGCGTTCCTTGACGGCCTGCTCGTAGCACTTGCCCAGTTCGAACGTGAACGCCTCGACGATGTGCGCCCGCTCCACCTCGGTCAGGCTGCGATAGAACATCGCCGGCTGCGTGAAGTGGTCGTCGAAGGAGACCGGGTTCGCGCGCACCGCGGTGCCCTCGATCGGGCGCGGGCGTCTGCACGTAGCCGCCCTCGTTCGGCCGACGCGACCAGACGGTCCACCGTCGTCGAGGCTGTTGGGCCGGTAGGGCGCGAGTCCGGTGTGGACGGCGGTCTGGTGCATGCCGTCGCGCAGCATGTCGTTGACCGGGCAGTGCGGCCGGTTGATCGGCAACTGGGTGAAGTTCGGGCCACCGAGCCGGGTGAGCTGGGTGTCCAGGTAGGAGAACAGCCGGGCCTGCATGAGCGGGTCGTTGGTGACCTCGATGCCGGGCACCAGGTTGCCGGTGTGGAAGGCGACCTGCTCGGTCTCGGCGAAGTAGTTGGTGGGATTGCGGTTGAGGGTCAGCTTGCCGACCAGTTGGACGGGGCCAGTTCCTCCGGCACGATCTTCGTCGGGTCGAGCAGGTCGATGCCCTCGAAGGTGTCGGTGCCGTCGTCGGGCATGACCTGGATGCCGAGTTCCCACTCCAGGAACGCGCCGGCCTCGATGCGCGTCCGCCATGTCCCGGCGGTGGAAGTCCGGGTCGACGCCGGCGGCGATCTGCGCCTCCTCCCACACCAGCGAGTGCACGCCGGCGACCGGCTTCCAGTGGAACTTCACCAGGCTGGTCCCGCCCTCGCGCGTTCGACCAGCCGGAAGGTGTGCACGCCGAAGCCCTCCATGGTCCGGTAGGAGCGCGGGATGCCTCGGTCGCTCATGCCCACAGGACGTGGTGGGTCGCCTCGGTGTGCAGCGACACGAAGTCCCAGAACGTGTCGTGCGCGGACTGCGCCTGCGGGATCTCCCGGTCCGGATGCGGCTTGCGCGGCGTGGATGACGTCGGGGAACTTGATGCCGTCCTGGATGAAGAAGACCGGCATGTTGTTGCCGACCAGGTCGAACGTTGCCCTCGTCGGTGTAGAACTTGACCGCGAAGCCCGCGGGTGTCGCGAACCGTGTCCGCGGAGCCCCGCGAGCCCAGCACGGTGGAGAACCGGACGAAGACCGGCGTCTCGCGGCCCTTCTGGCCAGGAACGCCGGCCCTGGTCACGGAGGCCGCCGTGCCGTACGCGACTCGAACACGCCGTGCGCGGCCGCGCCTCGCGCGTGCACGACCCGCTCGGGAATGCGCTCGTGGTCGAAGTGGGTGATCTTCTCCCGCAGGTGGAAATCCTCCAGCAGGGTCGGCCCTCGGTCGCCGGCCTTCAGCGAGTGGTCGGTGTCCGGCAGCCGGACTCCCTGCGCGGTGGTGACGTACTGACCCGCCTGCGACCGGGCGTCGTCGGTGGGTGTCTCGGCGGCGGTGGCGCCGGTCGGGCCTTGCGGCGCCGGGCCGCTCTGGTCCCGTTTACGTGGTGAGGGCATGGTCAACTCCGGACGTGTGGATGGAACGTGTGTGCGGGGTCCCCGACGGTCAGACGATGGGTGATCCTCCGGTCACGGCGATCACCTCGGCTGTGGTGTAGCTGGATTCCTGGGACGCCAGGAAGACATAGGCCGGCGCCAGTTCGGCCGGCTGCGCCGCGCGGCCCAGCGGGGCCTGCTCGCCGAAGGACTCCACCTTGTCCGCCGGCATGGTGGCCGGGATCAGCGGTGTCCACACCGGACCGGGCGCCACCGAGTTCACCCGGATGCCCTGGTCGGCCAGTCCAGCGGCGAGGCCCTTGGTGAAGTTCACGATCGCGGCCTTGGACGTCGCGTAGTCCAACAGGTTCGGCGAGGGCGAGAACGCCTGGATCGACGACGTCGTGATGATGCTGGATCCCTCCGGCAGGTGCGGCAGTGCCGCCTTGCACAGCCAGAACAGCGCGTACACGTTGGTCTTCAGCACGTGGTCGAACTGTTCGGAGGTGATGTCGGCGAGGCCGCCGTCCTGGGACATCTGGTAGGCGGCATTGCTGACCAGGATGTCGATGTGGCCGAATTCCGCGATGGCCGTGTCCACCACGCGCCGGCAGTTCCCCTCGTCGCGCAGGTCGGCCGCGACCGTGACCGCTGTGCGGCCCGCCTGCTCGACCCAGTGCGCGGTGGTCTGCGCGTCGTCCTGTTCGCTGTCCAGATGGGTGATCAACACATCGGCGCCCTCCCGGGCGAACGCGATCGCGACCGCGCGGCCGATTCCCGAATCGCCACCGGTGATCACCGCACGCCTGCCGGTCAACCGCCCGCTGCCGCGATAGCTGTGCTCGCCGTGATCGGGCTGTCGGCTCAGGTCCGCGGTGCGGCCGGGGTGTTCGATCGTTTCTCCCTCGCTGACCGACCCCGGATGCTGTGCCTTCGGGTTCTGCCGAGCGAACTGGTCGGTGGACATGTGAACTCCTCGATGTGGTCTCCGGCGGTCACCGAAGGCCGATCGGCCGCGGGCCACGGCGGGATCGGGTGACCGCTCAGTGAGCCGGACGCCTACGGTGTGCCGGTGCTAGCGGCCGAGTGCGGTGCGGATCAGGTCACGAGCCCGGTCCATGATCGCCACCGGTGGCCCCAGCAGCGCGTTCGCCAGCGGACCCTCGACACCCGGGTGCGGGCGCGTCGGCGCGATCGCCTCCGCCGCACGCACCGCCTTCGCCATGCCCCGCAACCGGTCCGCGTCGTATGCGGCTCGCAGCAACGGAAACTCCTCGCGTTCCTCGTGCTCGGCATGAGCCAGCACGTCGTCGCGGAGCTGGACCAGCAGCGTGTCGAATCCCTCCGCCTCCGGGCCGATACCGTCCAGACTGGACAGCAGTTCCTTGGCCTTTCGTTCCTCCGCCACACGTGCGGCCACCACGGGCTCGCCACCCTCGGCCTCACGTACCGCGGGGTGAACGACCTCCTCCTCGGCCGTCTCGTGCACCGCGAGCAGCCGAACCAGGCGGTGGAAGACCTTGGTGCGGTCCTGGCCCGCCGCGTCGTCGAGTTCGTCGAACACGGCACGGATCAGCCGGTGTTGCTCGATCAGCAACTCCACCACATCCTGGTCGGCATTACCGGTCGTCATGTGTTCCTCCCCGGGTACTGTCAAGGCCGGCTACGGACTACCCGCACCCCGGACGGCCAAACTCACGTATCCCCACGGCGACTACTTCGGAGCGCCAGCGGGTAATGCCCAGTCATGACTCAAGATGCCTATCGCACGGTCACCGACATCGCGAAGAAGGTACGCACCGCGATGATCACCAGCATCGCGGCCGACGGCAGCCTGCACAGCAGGCCGATGTCCACGCAGGAGGTCGAGTTCGACGGTGCGGCCTGGTTCTTCGTGGCGCGTGACTCCGACCTGGTCGCCGAGGTTGCTCGCGACCCGCGGGTCAACGTCGGCTACGCGGGCTCCGGTTCGTGGCTCTCCCTGAGCGGCAGCGCGAAGATCGTGGAGGACGACGTCCGCAAGAAGCAGTTGTGGAACGAGTTCACGACGGCGTGGTTCCCGGACGGCCCGGAAGACACCGATGTGGTGTTGATCCGCGTCGACGCCGAGTCCGCCGAGTACTGGGAGACGCCCGGTGGCAAACCGCGTGCCCTCCTGTCCATGGCCAAGGCCCGCGTCACCGGCGAGAGGCCGGACCCCGGCACCCACGAGGCCGTCGACCTGTAGCGCCGCTCGCCCGTGGCGCTATCGCCACCGCCGCGCGGCGGTGGCGATAGCGCGCGACGCCGAATGTCGCGCGAGCGCGTCGGCCGCCGGGACTCCTCGGCCGCACCCGTCTCGTCGTCACGGGCCCGATGGTGCGGTCACCGCGCCGCGGCACGCCGCGGCAACCGCCAGTTCGGCCGCACGTAGTGACACGTGTAGCCCTCCGGGTAGCGCCGCAGATAGTCCTGGTGCTCGGGCTCGGCCTGCCAGAACGGACCCCGGGCGACACCTCGGTGACCACCTTGCCCGGCCACAGGCCTGACGCGTCGACGTCGGCGATCGTGTCCTCCGCGATCTCCTTCTGTCGCCGGTCGGTGTAGAAGACGGCCGACCGGTAGCTGGTGCCGACGTCGTTGCCCTGGCGGTTGCGGGTCGTCGGGTCGTGGATCTGGAAGAAGAACTCCAGCAGTTCGCGGTAGGACGTGACCGCGGGGTCGAATGTGATCTCCAGCGCCTCCGCGTGGCCGCGATGGTTGCGGTAGGTGGCGTCGGGCACGTCACCACCGGTGTAGCCCACACGCGTGGACACCACGCCCGGGCGGAACCTGACGAGCTCCTGCACGCCCCAGAAGCAGCCCCCGGCGAGGATCGCCTTCTCGTAACCTCGGTGTGTCATTCGTCCTTCTCGCTGTCGGGGTGCCCCGGCCGGGGCACGGCACATCTGGTGCAACGCGACCGTCACCGGATTTGGTCCTGCCGATCGGCGCTCGCCCGCCCCGCCGCCCGCCCATGTCGGTCCCATCATCGCAAGCGCATCAGGCAAGTACTTGTCCGGCAGGAAAGTTGCTGGTAACTTTCCCCATAGGCAAGTACTTTCCTGGAGGAGGCCGACCGATGACGACTGCGGCACCACGACCGACAGCGGAGCCGGCCCGACAGCAGGTCAGGGGCCTGCCGGTGTGGTATTTCGTGATGGCCGGACTGCTCGTCGCCAGCTTCGACATCAGCCAACAGTTCGCGTCGCGCCATCCGCTGATCGCAGTGTTGCCGCTGGCCTTCGCCGCGGTGCACGTCACACTCTGGTTCACGTTGCTGTCGCGACGCCGCCAGTACCTCCGCTCGGTATGGCGCTCGCCACGGGCCCGGCTGCTGGTGGTGGTGCTGTTCGGCGGCTCCGACTGCTGGTTCAGCTTGTCCTGACCCGGGTGGCCGACACCTGCGGCCCCGCTGCACACCTACGCTCATCTGATCATGGGACTGACGCTGCTGGTGCTGACCACGACGGGCGCCTGGTGTGATCAGTGGCTGATCCTGCGCACCCTGAACAAGAACAAGTAGCCGGCGAGAGAGTGACACGGTGAACGAGCCGGTGAACGAGCCGACGCCGGAAGAGGCGGTGGCAGCGCTGCACGCGGTCCGCGAAGGCCGGCAGCGGGTGATCAGGTCCGCCATGGGTTCCCGCTGGCTGTCGATCTCCGGTGGCCTGACGGTCTTCCTCTACTGCGCGACCAACGACCTGTTCCCGGCAACACGATTCTGGGTGAACTGGTTCCTGCTGGCCTGGGTGTTCGTGGCGGTCGTCGGCATGTACACCCGGGTCGGCAGCAGCCTGCTCGGCCGGCCGGTCACGGTGTCGACCCGGAGCCTGTCCATCACCTTCAGGTGGCGCCTGCTGCGCGTCGCGCCCCTGCTCGGCATCATCATCGTCGTAGTCCTGATCATCCAGGTGTTCCACGTGCCGCACGGCGAGACCTACTACGGCGCGCTGGCCGGGCTCTATACCATCTTCCTGGGCCCTGGGTTCCAGCTGTGGCTACTGCGCCGGCAAGACAAGGACTGAGTCGTGGCCGAGCTCGACCAGCTCCTGCTGGACCCGACGAGACTGGCCATCGTGTCGCTGCTCGCCGCGGCGGAATGGGCCGAGTTCGGATTCGTCCGGGACTCGGTGCGGCTGTCCGACTCCGCACTGTCCAAACAGGTCACGACATTGTCCAGGAACGACTATGTCGAAGTCCGCAAGGGCTACGTCGGCAAGCGGCCGCGCACCTGGCTCAACCTCACCGACACCGGCCGCGACACCCTGGCCGAGCACATCTCCGCCCTCCAGGCCATCGCCGAGAAAGCTCGATCGAACGGCGCCCACCAGCCCCGCGACTAGCCGCGGCGGGGTGAGTCGGCAACGACGGCCGGACAGCGCCGTCCGCGGGCCGGAAAGACCGCCGCAGCACGGAAACCGACAGCAGAACCGGCCTTCATCGGTCCCATTCGCCTCACGCCCGGTGTCACGGGCGTAACGAAGTGGTCGCGACAGGCAACCCCGGCATTTTCCCGATCGGGGGAACCACTCTTCCCGAAGTGCGTCTGATGGAGTGAGGAAACACCACTGCTTGGAAGGAAATTCCCATGGCTGCCGACCGTTTACGTGTCCTCTCCGGTGCGGTGCTCGCCGCGGCGGCGACCGGTACCGTCCTGCTCACCGCTGCCTGCTCGGGCACCGCGACGGTGGCCGACAATGGCTCGACGACCTCCGTGCACTGGTCGACCGTGCAGGACCCGTCCGGCACACGGGCCAACCCCTCGGGCGGCGGGAGACGCTCAGCAGACGGGCGGCAACGTGGCCGCCAGTGCACCGAAACTGATGTTCCCGAACACCAGTTTCACCGCGTCGATCGACGGCTACGACCCGGCGACGCACCTGGTCTCCTTCCAGGTGGTGAATTTCCGGCCCGGCGGCCCGGACGACGGGACCTTCACCCCGGACCCGAACCGGCCCGGCACCTACAAGCTACTGGTGTCCGACAGCGCGCAGATCACCGGCAGGCTGGCGCTGTGCCCCGGGATCGATGAGCCCATGTCGGTCGGCGTCTCGTGTGACACGAATGATTTCGAGCAGCAGTTGACATCCGGTCGACAGGCGTACGCGGACATCCACGTCGACGCGACCGACCACATCGACGTGATCGATGAGCGCTACCACCCCTGATCGGAGTCCGGAAGTCGCTGCCGCCCGTCGCCCGCGCGTGCTCGAAGAACTCCGTTCCGTGCCCGCCACCGGGAACCCGGACGGCCCGGACGCGCCGACCTGGCAGGGTGAGTTCTACGCCGACCTGGCGATGCGCATGACCGACGGCCCGGACCGCTGAGCCCGGACCCGTCGGTCGGGAGAACACCGTCGCAGCCGTCACCGGTCCGGATCTGCGGTGATCGGTTGACAACGATCCGCACGTTGATAACTATGCGCTTAGTTACCAGGGTTGTCGGGACGAAGGTGTCGCCACATGCTGGGTTTGATGCAGGACCGCCCGTTGACACTGCCGTTGCTCCTTCGTAGGGCAGAGCGGATGTTCGCGCACAAACGGGTCATCAGCGCCCAGGTCGACGGTGAGACGGTGGTGAGTTGGGGCGAGGTGGGCCAGCGCGTCCACCGCCTGGCTCAGGTGCTCGACCGGCTGGGCGTTCCCGCTGACGCGCGGGTGGGCACCTTCGCCTGGAACAGTCAGCGGCACGTCGAGCTGTACCTGGCCGTGCCGTGCACCGGCCGTGTTCTCCACACGATCAACCACCGTCTGTTCGGCGAACAGATCAGCTACATCGTCAACGACGCCGCCGACGACGTGCTGTTCGTCGACCGGTCCATTCTCCCGACCATCTGGCCGTTGGTGAGCACCTTCCGCACGGTGCGCCACGTCGTCGTGATGGACGACGGCGATCCGACACCGCTGCCCGACGACGAGCGGGTGCTGGACTACGAACGGCTGCTCGCCGACGCACCCGATGGTCCGCGACCGTTCGACGTCGCCGACGAGAACCAGGCGGCTGCCCTGTGCTACACCTCCGGCACGACCGGAAACCCGAAAGGCGTGCTCTACAGCCACCGTTCGGTCGTCCTGCACGCGGTGCTACTGCTGATCACCGACGGTTTCGCCCTGTCCGAGCGGGACGTCGTGATGCCGATCGTGCCGATGTTCCACGTCAACGCATGGGGTCTGCCGTACGCGGCGATGCTGTGTGGGGCCGACCTGGTGCTGCCCGGCCCCGCGATGCGCCCCGAGTCCCTTGCCGGACAGATGGCTCGCCACAAGGTGACCTTCAGCGGCGCGGTGGCCACGATATGGCGCAGCCTGCTGCCACTGCTCGACAGGTACGACCTGTCCGGCCTGCGGCAGATCGTCAGTGGCGGCGGGGCCGTCGACGAGGCACTGTCCGAGGCCTACCAGCGACTGCTGGGCATACCGTTGACCAACGCGTGGGGGATGACCGAGACCAGCCCCGTCGTGACGGTCGCGTACCTCGCCACCGAGCACGACGACCTTCCTCCCGACGAACGGCGGCGGCCGGTCGCCACGCCAGGGCCCGCGGTACCGCTCACCGAACTGCGGGTGGTCGACGACGACGGGAACGAACTCCCGTGGGACGGCACCACTCCCGGCGAGTTGCAGGTGGCGGGGGCGACGATCGCATCGGGCTACTTCGGTGCCCAGCCCGCTCCGAACTCCTTCACGGTGGACGGCTGGCTGCGCACGGGGGACGTGGCCACCATCGATCGTCTCGGCTATGTCCGCATCGTCGATCGCACGAAGGACCTGGTGAAGTCCGGCGGTGAGTGGATCTCCTCGGTCGAACTGGAAAACGCGATCATGGCAGATCCGAGGGTGGCCGAAGCGGCCGTCATCGGTGTCACCGACCCACACTGGGGCGAACGTCCGCTCGCGTACGTCGTACCCCGGCCCGGCCAGCAGTTGACGGCCGACGACGTCCGGCGCCACCTCGGTGATCGCGTGGCGAACTGGTGGATTCCGGACCACATCGTGTTCCTCGGGGAGATCCCCAAGACGGCCACCGGCAAGTTCTCCAAGCAGGCGTTGCGCGCCCGACGCGGCGAGCGGAGCGAGAACCGGCCGGTATAGGAAACCGACAACGAAGGAGCGAAGGTCAATGGCGATCCAGCCCCGCCTCATCGTCACCGGCCGTGAACCGGACGGCACCTCCGTGTTCGTCACCGACGAAGCGGCGGAAGCCACCGTCGTCGGCGCGATTCCGGGCTCGGAGTTCTACCTGATGTGGGGCACCGAGGACGGCGCCGCGACGGTCGGCACGAAGCCGCGGCAACCGAAGGTGCACCCGTTCTTCCCCGGCACCGGTGGCACCCGCGTGCTGTTCCTGCGCTGGGCGCCCGAGTCCTCGGTGCCGGAGCAGGTCGGTGACCCCGACCGACTGGCCGCGGAGGCCGCCGAGAAGCTCCCCGGGCTGGTGGACGTGTTCGAGCAGGACAACCCCGGTATGCACACCACCGACTCGGTCGACTACGGCATCTGCCTTGAGGGTGAACTGCACCTGGAGCTCGACAACGGTGCGGAGGTCAAGCTCACGCCCGGTGCCTGCGTCGTGCAGCAGGGCACCCGGCACGCCTGGCACAACCGCAGCGACAAGCCGGCGCTGATGTGTTACGTGCTGATCGGCGCCGACCGGGATTCCTGAGCGGTGGCGGGATCGTCTCGGATCACGCGTGGCACGCCGTGCGGTCCGGTGGGCGAATCGTCGGACCCGTTGATCACATCTGCCCGTGCCCGTCGATGACGGGCACGGGCAGATGTGGTGTGTCCCTACTCAGATGACGCGCACGCCCTGGGCCTGCGGTCCCTTCTGACCCTGGCCGATCTCGTACTCGACCCGCTGTCCCTCGTCGAGGGACTTGAAGCCGCTGCCCTGGATCTCCGAGTAGTGCACGAAGACGTCAGGTCCGCCGCCATCCTGCGCGATGAACCCGAAGCCCTTCTCGCCGTTGAACCACTTCACACTGCCTTGCGCCATGCCGAACTCTCCTTGCGGCGTCGATCCGCCCCACGGTGAGGTCAGCCGACTACCGAGGCGTCAGAGTACATGGTCCGCGCGAGGGCATCACCGACGTGGTTCAGCGCGGCGTGCCGCCCCAGGTCTCCAGCCCCAGCATCGCCAGGAGTTGGCTGCAATCCTCGACGTCAGCGGCGTGGCTGGCCACCGTCCTGGCAGCGAGAGCGTTCTGCACCGCGCTGTGACTGTCCTCGGCAGCCTTGGCCCGCGTGATCCGTGCGGACGGAGGCGGGCTGCTGTGTCGTGCCAAGGTCATCCGGCACCTTCCCTGTTCCGCCAGGTCCCCCTGGCTGTCGTGGCGGGAATCTCGCCGTTGTGATCCTCGAATGGTCCATCGTGACAGCTACCGGCGGCGAACACCACCCTGCCGTGGCGCGATCGGCTCACGATCGACATCGGCGGAGGTGTCGGACACCGACTCGATAGGGTAACGATACCGGGTCAATAGGGCATTTCCTTCACCTGCTGGCACGCACAGTCACGCGATCGACTGCGACTGCGACTGCGTGGCCGGTCGGCCGTTTCCCGAGACGTTCGTCACGAAGTTCCGGCGGCGGTGTGCGGTCGCGTTCGAGGCCCCCCGCGAACGGTGCCGCACATCGTGGCGTCGTGCGGGCAGGTGTGGCCGCAGGCATGCTTTCGACCACGAAGGAGGATGCGCGATAACCGTTGTCACAGAACGACTTCGGCCGCATCCGGAAGCGTTCGTCCGACCACGACCACCCGTTCCCGGTGTGCTGGAGCGCTTCCAGCAGATGCCGGAGTCGGCCGAGATCTGTGGGACTCGGCAACGCTGGACTTTCCCGCCTGGCGCGACGAACTCGTCGCGACCGCACCGGACGACGCGACCCGGCGCCGCTGGACGGCACCGCTGCACCGGTTCATCGTGCCCGTGCACGTGATCGTCGTGGACGACGGAGGGCGGCGGCGATGATGGCGAAACTCGTGCCGGCGTGGGCGGCGCGGCCGAATGATCGAGGTCGGAATCCGCCATGGTCCGGACCGGGCCGTCGGTCGTGTGACCGCCAGGAGGCGGGTCAGGCTGCCGGGCCGGGTTGTGGTCGGAGGCTGTCCATGAGGAGGTCGAACAGGCGCTGGGCCTGGTCGCGCTGCTCGGGCTTGCCGGCCACGGTGAAGATACCGATGATGCTGGCGGCGATGTCCGCGGCGTTGGCGTCGGCACGGATGTCACCGGCTGCGCTGCCGGCGGTGAGGATCGTGCTGATGGCCAGGAGCAGTTCGTCGCGGCTGTGCGCGAGGGCCAGGTCGCCGGTGTCGATCATGGCTCGCAGTGTGCCCATCATGCCGCGTTTGGCGGCCAGCCAGGCATCGAACAGGTCCATCCATCGCCGCATCGCCACGGCGGGCGGGAACTGGTCGAGCAGGTCGCGGGCGCCTGAGGTCAGTCGCTGCACCTGGTCCTGGTAGACGGCGTCGACGAGCGATTCCCGGGTGGGGAAGTGGCGATAGAGGGTGGCGATCCCCACGCCGGCCTCGCGGGCGATGGCGCGCATCGACGGCTCGGCGTCCGCTGTCGCGAAGACACGCGTTGCCGCCGCCAGCAGTGTGTCGCGGTTGCGCACCGCGTCCGCACGCAGGTCACGGGCGTTGACGTCAGCCAAACGGATCACGCTCCACATGTGTTACTGTAGTCGACGTAACCGGAACACGATCCGCTTACGTCCTGGTCTCTGCGGAGACAAGCATGCACACCGACCCAGGAGACCATGATGGCTGAGCACGAGCTCACGACCGACGCGATGCGCACCGTGCGCTTCCACGAGTACGGCGAGCCCGCCGACGTCCTGCACCTGGAAACCGCACCCGTGCCGACCCCAGGGCCCGGTCGCATCCGCGTCGCCGTGCACGCGTGCGGGCTGGCCCCGGCCGACTGGGCCCTGTGCCGCGGCCTGTTCAGCGGACAACTGCCCCGTGGCATCGGCTGTGACGTCTCCGGCACCGTCGACGCCATCGGTGCAGGGGTGACGGACGTCGCCGGCGGCGATCCCGTGTTCGGCACCGCGGACTGGGCCAACTGCCCGTCCGCCGGGGCGTCCGAGTTCGCGATCATGGATCGCTGGTTCGCCGTGCCGGCGGGCCTCGACCTCACGCAGGCGGCGGCCCTGCCGATGGCTCTCCGAACCGCCGACTGGCACCTCGGCCAACTCGGCCTCTCCGCCGACCACACGATCCTGATCAACGGTGCCGGCAGCACGATCGGTTTCGCGGCCGTACAGATCGCACTCATCCGAGGGGCGCGGGTGGTCGCCACCGCCGGACCGACCTACGCGCCGCGGTTGCGTGCTCTCGGCGCCGCGGTGACCGCCTATGGTGAGGGCCTCGGGCAACGGGTCAAGGCCATCGGCGACGGTCCGATCGACCTGGTCCTGGACACCGCACCCGTCGGTGGCGCCCTGCCCGAACTCGTCGAGATCGCCGACGGTGACCCCCGGCGCGTCCTCACCATCTCCGACGTCGTAGCCGCACAGGAACTCGGCGTCCGCGACACCTTTCACGAGGTACGCCTCGGCCACAACGGTTTCGAGGCATTCCCCGAGTACGCGCGACTGGCCGCCGCCGGCCGGCTCTCGGTGCCGATCGCCAGAACCTTCCCCCTCGCGGACTGGCCGACGGCGCTCGAACTCAGCCTCACCTCTCACCCACGGGGCAAGCTCCTGCTCATCCCCGGCAATGCCGTGACCAACGCCTGATCTTCGGCTACCGATTGCGCTCGACGGGGGCGTCAGCCCCCGTCGGCGCCGCCTTCGCCACCCCCACCGCTGTCCACCAACGCGATGACGAACGTCACGAAGAGAGCGCAAAACCGACGAGGAACGTCGACGTGTAGGACATTCGCGGTCGTCCGATCACCCGGGACAGCTTCCGGACACAATCTCGCCGCCCGCAACACCCCGCTGAGCACTCCCGATGAGGGAGCTGACATCCACTGGTTCCCTGTGCTCGGCGTTTCGGGAGGCGTTCCGATGAAGATTCTCGTTCTCACCGCGGTCGCGGTGTCGGCAGTGGCACTGGCCGGTTGCGCCACGAAGAACGGCTCGACCTCGTGCGGCGACTGGCTGGCGATGAACACGTCCGACCAGCACGCCGCGGTGCAGACCATGATCAGCGACCGCCACCAGTCATCAGGTGAGATGACCTATCTGACCACGCTCGGCTCGGTGAAGCTGTTCTGCGCGACGCATCCGGACAGCGCGACCCTCGACCAGATCTACAGCGGCTGACCCGGTTGCGGGCCAACGATCCGATCGCCGCGCCGGTCCGGTACCTGTCCGTTGGGCCGGGGATGGTCCCGGGCCGATCGTTGCCCGAACTGTCGGGCGGTCGGCTGCCCACCGGGCCCAGTCGTATGGTCCAGCGGGGTCCCGGCCCGCGTAGTGTGCGGGAGGTGTCCAGGTGCGGCAGATCATCGGCCAGGAGTCACGCTCGCCTGCTCGTGCGTGCCCGGATCGACCGGTATCACCGGCGGTGCGGAGGCACGTTTTCTCCTCGGACCGTGTGGGCACTGTCCCTGTCATGGAACATGATGCCGCGCGACAGGCCCGTGTGGTGACCCGATGGACACGATGACGCTCGGCGTCGAGGAAGAGTTCCTGCTCGTGGACGGGAACGGGCAGTTGGTCGCCAGTGGTCCGGAGATCACCGACGACGTCGATGACCCGCCTGGTCAGGTCGAGCACGAGTTGCGGCGCTGTCAGGTGGAGTCGGCGACCGACGTGGTGACCGACATCGGACAGCTCGTCAGTGGACTGCGCGGCCTGCGTGACCGGCTCGCCGCGGAGGCCGCCGCGCGTGGGCAGCGGTTGCTGCCCAGTGGAACGGCGCTGCTGGCCGACGATCGGCCGGCTCGCTTCACGCCCGACGACCGCTACCGGCGGATGTCGCGCGATTTCGGGGAACTCGCGCGGGCGTCGTTGACCTGCGCCTCCCACGTCCACATCGGGGTGCCCGATCGGACCACCGGCGTGGTGATCAGCAATCATCTTCGGCCGTGGCTGCCGATCCTGCTGGCGTTGGCGGCGAACTCGCCGTTCCACGACGGCGGGGACACCGGGTACGGGAGCTGGCGGTACGAGGTGTGGAGGCGGTGGCCGTCGGCCGGACCGCCACCGTGGTTCGGTTCCCTCGACGAGTACGAGTCCAGAGTGGACGCTCTGCTGCGCTGTGGTGCCATCCTGGACAAGGGCATGCTCTACTGGGACATCCGGTTGTCCGAGCACCAGCCGACGCTGGAGATCCGTGTCGCCGACGTGATGCCCACCGTCGAGCAGGCCGCGCTGCTCGCCGCGCTCATCCGGGCGCTGGCCGATCAGGCTCTGGACGGTGCGAGCGCGCCGCGGCCACAGCAGGAGGTGCTGCGCGGCCACCTGTGGCGGGCCGCCAGGGACGGCCTGGCCGGCCGCTGTGCCGATCCCCGCTCCGGGGACCTTGAGCCGACCTGGCGCCTGGTCGATGACCTGGTCGACGAGCTACGACCGCACCTGCGGTCGGCAGGGGACGCGGAGTTCGTCACGGACGCGCTGAGGGTCCTGCGCGAATCGGGCGGCGGTGCCCAGCGGCAACGCGCGCAGTTCGCGCGTCGCGGGCGACTGACCGACGTGATCGATGACCTCGCCTGGCGCGGGCAGAGTCCTCCATGACGGGAACGAGTCTGCCGTGGACCGACGGGCGGTGGCCGGGGACTGGTCGACGCTGGGCGCGGTGCCGGAGATGCTCCGGGCGGCGTACGGCTCGGTGACCGTCGGCGTCGATCTCCGGATCGGGCAGTCACTTCTGGTGCGTGGCGGTACGTCGTCGGTGGGCTTGGCGGCGGCCGTGATCGCCAAGCAGCTCGGTGCCACCGTGTTCTCGACCACCGGCGACCCGCGCAGGGCCGAGTCGCTCCGAGCGGTCGGCGTCGACCACGTACTGATCGACGGCGACATCGCGGCACAGGTGCGCGGCGTGCTGCCATCCGGCGTCGACGGTGCGATCGAACTGGCCGGCACGCCCACCCTGCCGGACACGTTGCGCGCCACGGCGCGCCGCCGACGGGCCAACTCCACCATCTTGGTGCTGCGGTCGAAGGCGGTCACGGCGACGCCCCGGTCGCGCAGCGCGCGGACCCGGTGCCGCGAACGCGGGAAACTGCCCGGGTGGTGACGCTGCTGGGTCGGTGCGGATCGATGCCCTCCGCATTGAGGATCTCCCACCTGGTGGTGGCGGCGACCTTGGTACCGAATGCGACCAGTTCGCCGGGGACCCTGTAGTAGGGCTGGACCCTGAACATCTACATATGTAGCATATGAGTCATGCCTGCTCGACCCGACTCCTCACCGCAGACCCGGGTGGTCCTCGCGGCGCTGCACGATCACCCGGCGACCTGGCGGTACGGCTACGACGTCGCCCGGCAGACCGGGCTGGCCTCCGGCACGCTGTATCCGATCCTGGGTCGCCTGACCGACCGGGGTTTCCTGGAAACCCGTTGGGAAGACGACCCACCGGAGGGCCGCCCACGCCGCCACCTCTACCGGCTCACCGGCCAGGGTGTCGCCCGCGCCGTCGAACTACAGGCGCAGACCGCGTCCGCTCCACGGACTCGGCCGCGGCCGGCGGTGGAGGGCGCGTGAGCGGCGACCGAGCCGGACGACTGCTCGCGGCCGCGGTCCGGCTGTTGCCGCCGCACCGCCGGGAGTTGGGACGAGCACTGCTGGTCGAGATGTCGGCCGTGCCTGCCGGCCGGGCACGGCGGGCGTGGCTGATCGGAGGGATGTGGTTCGTGATGCGGGAGAGTGCCGGGCGGGTCGCGGCCTACGCGGCCGGCGTCGTCGTGTCGGTCGCGGCGTTGGTCGTCGTCGACCGGTTGGGAACATCGGACGACTCGTCGCAGGTGTCCTTACTGGTGTTGCTCGTCGGCGCGGCGGCGCTGGGGTATGCCGCACCGCGCCGGGCATGGCTGTCGGCGCTGCTGCTGGGATCGGCGCCGGCGGTGTCCGGGTTGATCACCGCCGTGGCTGATCCGGCGGTGGCGCAACCGAAACCGGGTGGCCCGGCCGGTGCGGCCACCCTGTTCGTCCTGATCGTTCCGGCCTTGGTCGCGGCGTACGGTGGTGTCGCCGTGGCGCGGTTACGCCGGCGCGGGTATCGGCGCGGTCACCAGGGTGGCGACTCCGGGCAGGCACGATGAGTATCCCGACGGACGACCCCGGTCACGACCGGAACTCCGCTGCGGGCCACCGGGCTGGCCAAGTCCTACCGCGGCCGGGCCGTGGTGGCGGGGGCCGTCGCTGACGGTTCCGGCCGGCTGCGTGGTCGGATTCCAGGACCCCGACACGGCGCGAACACCGTCTACTGCTCCTGTCGAGGTGTACGGCCGCTCCGGCAGACTCCGCGAGTTCTTACAGGACAACGAGATCGGCTACGTGACGCGGGTGGGCCGCACCTTCCGCGTCGAGGTGAGCCCGGCGTCGGCGCTCGCGCCGACGAGCGCCGCATGATCATGGAGACGATGGCCACGGGGTCCTGTGCCGCCATCGTCGCGGCCACCAGGTTCTCGACGGCATCTTCGAGCGGGTACGGGCCAGCGGCGCCGACGTCGTCCAGGAGCCGGCCGAACAACCCTACGGAGTGCGTGGCTGCGCCGTCCGGGACCCCGCGACCAACCTGATCCGCATCCAGGAACTGCGCTGAGTGGTCCTGCGATCGCCGCGCTCGGGCTACCGCATGCCCGAGTCGGGGTTCGTCAGGCCGACCGCGTGATCAGTGCCGGCTTCGGTGACGCGGTCACCTCGCCGTTGGTGACGGCGGCCAGTTCGGCCAGGATCGCCGCGTGCCGGACTTTGTGGCGGATCAGGTTGCTGTGGTACGCCTCGTCGATCCACGCGTTGTACATGACGGCCTCGGACTCGCCCGGCTCGACCTTGAAGTAGCAGGGCGCGGCGACACGGGCGATGTCGCCCGCTTCCCACAGCCGGTTCATCCCGCCGAATGATTCGAACGTCATGGCCCAGATGTCCAGTGGAATGGTGACGACGGAGCGGATCGCGCCGAGCATCGGGCGGCTCAGGTCACCGACCGGGTTCAGGCTGTCCGCGCCGAGGTCCTGCACGACCTTGATCGAGGCCGCGTTGGCGTGTCCGGTGTAGACGGAGACCTTGAACACCGAGTCGGTGGGGATGTCGCCCACGGCACGGGCTTTGTTCAGCACGTCCAGCGCGCCCTCGTCCCAGACCAGGACGCCACGCAGGCCGCAGGAGAACATACGCAGGTAGTCGTCCAGCAGGTAGCGCAGGTTGTCCATGCCACGCACTCGGCGGCCGGCCGTGGAACCTTCCGGCGTGAGTGCCTGGCGGCCGGTGTCCCAGCCGGTCCTCGGGCCGGGGCAGGCGATCACCTCGATCGCGTTCTCGGCGGCCAGTTCCGCGAACGCGGTCAGCTCACCCTTGTCCAGCAAGGTGGATCCGCCACCGAAGCAGACTATCCGGTGGATGAAGACGTCCTGCTTCGCCGACTCGTCGAGCAGTGCCTCCAGCGTCGAGAGGCGCTCGACACCGGAGATCTCGATCCGGTACTGGCCGCCGTCCTTGAAGGTCAGTCGCGAGCTGGCCAGTGTGTAGTCGTCGCTGGACGGCAGGCCCTGAGCGACCAGGATGGCGGCGCCCCGGGTGGTCGGGGCCACCGGCGCGAGGTCGGGTGTCGTCATGATCAGCGCTCCTCGACGTATTTTCACTGAACGAAGTTGTCTAACACTGAATGAAACATAAATGACAGCGGTGTTGCTGTCAACGGACTGGAACCGCTGTCCGAGCAGGTCAGATCGCTGCGGTGACCGGACTCACCAGCCGCCGATCCAGCCGGTGAGCATGCCGTCCGGTTCGGACTCGGGATCGGTCGAGCGGCCACGCAGGAAGTCGAAGTCGCAGCCCTGGTCGGCCTGCAGCACATGGTCGACGTAGAGCGACTGGTAACCGCGTCGGAACCGGGACGCCGCAACGGGTGCGGCTGCCCGCCGCGCGGCCAGCTCCGCGTCGTCCACGTCGAGGTCGAGGCGCCCCGCGCGGGCGTCCAGCTCGATCCAGTCGCCGTCGCGGACCAGGGACAGCGGTCCGCCCGCTGCCGATTCGGGTGACACGTGCAGCACGACGGTGCCGAACGCGGTGCCGCTCATCCGGGCGTCGGAGATGCGGACCATGTCGCTCACCCCGGCCCGCAGCAGTTTCCGTGGGATCGGCAACTGGCCCCATTCCGGCATCCCCGGTGCACCCTTCGGCCCGGCGTTGTTCAACACCAGCACCGAGTCGGCGTCGACGTCCAGGTCCGGATCGTCGATCCGGGCCGCCAGGTCGGCCATGTCGGCGAACACCACCGCCCGGCCCCTGTGCCGCAGCAGTTCCTCGCTGGCCGCGCTGCACTTGATGACGGCCCCGTCAGGTGCCAGATTGCCGCGCACCACGGCAAGGCCGCCTGGCGGCTGGAACGGTGCGTCCAGCGAGCCGACCACGCCGCGGTCCGACGTCGCGGCCGCCGGCAGGTTCGCGCCGACCGTGTTGCCGTTGATCGTCAGCGCGTCCAGACGCAGCAGTGGCGCCAACTCCCTGAGCACCGAGGGAATCCCGCCCGCGTGGAACAGTTGCTCGACCAGGTGCTCGCCCGCAGGCCGGACGTTGACCACCAGGGGAGTGCGGGCGGCCAGCTCGTGGAAGCGGTCCAGCCGCAGGTCCACCCCGGCCCGGCCGGCGATGGCCAGCAGATGGATGACGGCGTTGGACGAGCCGCCGACCGCCAGCATCAGGGTGATGGCGTTGTCGAACGCCTCCGCGGTCAGGATGTCCGACGGCCGGATGCCCTGCCAGGCCAGCTCCACCGCGCGAGCGCCGCAGGCTTCCGCGGTCTGATAGCGGCGGGCGTCGACCGCGGGCGCCGCTGCCGCACCGGGCAGTGTCATGCCCAGGCCCTCGACGATCGCGGCCATCGTGGAGGCGGTACCCATCTCCGGGCAGTGGCCGACGGACGGGCCCGCCGCCGCCTCCAGCTCGTCGTAGTCCTCGATGGACATTCGATCGGCCCGCACGTCGTCGGTGTACTTCCACAGATCGGTGCCGACACCGATCTGTCGGCCGCGGAACACCGCGGGTGTCGCTGGACCGCCGGTGACCATGATCGCCGGCACGTCCGCGCTGGCCGCGCCCATGAGCTGTGCCGGCACCGTCTTGTCACAGCCACCGAGCAGCACGACGGCGTCGAACGGGTTGGCGCGGATGGACTCCTCGACGTCCATCGACATCAGGTTGCGGAACAGCATCGCCGTCGGCTTCATGAGCTGCTCGCCCAGTGACATGGTCGGGAACTCGATCGGCAGGCCGCCGGCCTGGAGCACGCCCCTGCGCACCGAGTCCGCCAGCGCCCGGAAGTGCAGGTTGCAGCTGACAGCCTCCGACCAGGAGTTGCAGATGCCGATGATCGGCCGGCCCTCGAACGCCTTGCGGGACAAGCCCAGCGCCCGCAGCGCCGTGCGGTGGGCGAAGCCGGGCACGTCGTGGCCGGCGAACCAGCGACCGCTGCGCAACGGCTGTCTGCCGTCGGTCTGGTCGCCGCCGGCCTCCTGGCCGGTCATCAACGGTTCCTGGCGACGAAGTTGGTCACCTTGCGCATCAGCGGCTGGCGGGCCGCCTGGTAGCCGAGCGCGCGGCCTGCCCTGCCGGACATCATCTTCCCGATCGCGCGGCCCCGCCAACTGCCCGGGGACGGCACACCCGTCGCGGGGGAGCCGGTCGGGTCCTCACCGATGCCGACGTCGGCCAGCGCGACCATCGCCGCGTTGTGCCCGTTCGCGCCCATCACCCCGCCGCCCGGATGAGTTCCCGAGCCGCACAGGTAGTAGCCCTCGACGGGAGTGCGGTAGTTGGCCAGCCTGTCCAGCGGGCGGGCACCGAAAAGCTGGTCCAGCAGCATTCCGCCGTGGAAGATGTTGCCACCGGTGATGTGGTACTCGCGATCGAGATCCTGCGGCGTGATCACCACCCGCGCCACGATGTGCTCGCGCAGGTTGGGTGCGTAGCGGAACAGGTCCTCGAGCACCAGATCCGCCCAGCGCTCGCGGGCCGCGTCCCATGTGGTGCCGGCCAGTTCGAACGGCAACTGCTGGACACCCAGCGTCATCGTGTGCCGTCCGGGTGGCGCCAGGCTGTCGTCGGTGACGGACTGGATGACCGCCTCGATGACGAACTTCTCCGGGAAGACGCCTCGGCGCTGCGCCTCCCAAGCCTGTTCGAAGGCCTCGCGGGAGGCGCCGAGCAACTGATGGCCGTGGTGCTGCGGGCCGACAGCGGGACTGTCGAACGGCAGGTACTGCGGCAGTTCGTCGATCAGCAGGTGGATGCGGGCCATCGAGCCCCTGGTGTCGATCAGTTCGACGGCGCGCCGGAAGTCCGGCTCCAGGTCCCGGACCTCGAGCAGGTTCAGCAGCGAGCGTTTCGGATCGGCGTTGGACAGCACCTGCCGCGCCAGGATCCGTTCGCCGTCGACCAGTTCGACACCGATCGCCCTGCCGCGCTCGACCAGCACCCGCCGGATCGGCGAACTCAGCCGGATCTCGGCACCGTGGTGTTCCGCAGCCTTGGCCAGTGCCGCGGTGATGGCGCCCATACCGCCCCTGGCGAAACCGAACTGGCCGAACTGGCCCTCGAACTCGCCCCAGGAGTGATGGCCCCACACGTAGGCGGTACCCGGAGTGGACGGACCACCCCAGATCGACACCATGCCGAAGAACGTCAGGAAGCTCTTGATCCGCTCGTCGTCGAAGTACCGGTCGAGCAGATCGCGCACCGACAGCAGGGTGAACTCGTCGAACAGCTTCTGTTCACCGGCCCGCTCGAAGGCGGCCAGCAGCGTCGACCGGGACGGCGGCGGCTTCAGCAGCCACGGCGTGACCAGGCCGGCGAACCGCTGGAGCCGGAGTCCGAACTCGACGAAGCGCCGGGCGTCCTTCTTGTCGAACTTCTCCAGCTCGCGCAGCGTCCGGTCGACCTCCTTCCACACGAACAGGTGCGAGCCGTCCTCGAAGAGGCTGAACGACAGTGCGTCGCCCTGGTAGAGCTCCAACCCGAACCGCTTGAGCTCCAGTTCGGCGATGATCTCCGGCCGCAGCAGTCCGGCGATGAACGCGCACGACGACCACCGCGAATCCGGGATCAGTTCCTCGGTCACACAGGCGCCGCCGACGATGTCGCGGGCCTCCAGAACCAGCGTCCGCCTGCCGGCTCCGGCCAGATAGTTCGCGGCGACCAGGCCGTTGTGTCCCGCGCCGATGACGATCGCGTCGTAGGTGCTCATGCCGGCTGTGCCTCGCCTTCCGGCGGCGTCGCGGCAAGCGGCCGGACGAGCAGCGTGGTGACCGTGTCCGTGTCGACCAGTTCACCGAAGCGCCGCACGACGGGGGCGAGGTCGGCGTCGTCGGCGAGCAGCCGCGTCCATGTCGGCCACGAGGTCAGTCCCATCACCTCGACGACGCGCGGCCGTGCCCCGGCGTCGTGCTCGGCCACCACGTAGGCGTCGAAACTGGTGACGACGTCCTTGGCCAGACACACGGGACGGTCCTGCTGCTCGGAGAACCGGGCGAACTCGGCCAGCGCCACGTCGGGCCGCAGCGAGAACATGTTGATCGCGATGACGTCGCTCAACTCAGGACTCCTCGATGTTGATCATGACGTGCTTGAGTTCCGTGTACTCCTCTAGCGAGTAGATCGACATGTCGTTGCCGTTGCCGGACTGCTTGTAGCCACCGTGCGGCATCTCGGGCACCACCGGCAGGTGGTCGTTGATCCACACCGTGCCGAACTGGATGTCCTTGGCGATCCGCAGCGCCCGGGCCACGTCCGCGGTGAAGATCGACGCGGCGAGGCCGTAGTCGACGTCGTTGGCCATGGCCACCACGTCGTCCGAGTCGCCGTAGCGGGTGATGGACACGACCGGTCCGAACACCTCGCGCTGCACGATCTCGTCGCGCTGCTCGGCGTCGAACACCAGCGTCGGCGCGACGAAGAAGCCGTCGTCCGGTGTGGACTGCGTGCTGACGATGTCGACGTGGTCGGTCCCGGCCGCCCGGCCCAGGAAGCCGTTCACCCGGTCGCGGTGCGCGTCGGTGATGACGGGGCCCATCGTGGTCGACTCGTCGGTCGGGTCACCGAGCACGATGCCGGCGGTCGCGGCGCTGAACGCGGAGCGGAAGTCGTCGTAGATCCGCTCGTGCACGTAGAGCCGGGAGGCCGCCATGCAGTCCTGGCCCGAGTTGCAGAACGAACCGTCCATCAGCTTGGCCACGGTCAGGTCGATGTTCGCGTCGGGCAGCACCAGTACCGGCGCCTTGCCGCCCAGTTCGAGGTGCAGTCGCTTGAGGTTGCTGTCCGCGGAGGCCCGCAGCAGCGCCCTGCCGGTGCTCACGTCGCCGGTCAACGACGACATCCGGACGTCGGGATGGCTGACCAGCCGCGCGCCGACCGTCGCACCGTCACCGGTGACCACGTTGAAGACGCCGGGCGGGAAGATGTCGGCGGCCAGTTCGGCGAAGCGCAGCGCGGTCAGCGGCGTGTGCTCGGACGGCTTGAGCACCAGCGTGTTGCCGGTCATCAGCGGCGGGCAGATCTTCCAGATCGCCATCAGCAGCGGGTAGTTCCACGGCGCGACCGAGCCGACCACGCCGAGCGGATCGCGGCGGATGATGCTGGTCCGCCCAGCCATGTACTCGCCGGCCGCCCTGCCCTCCAACACCCGCGCCGCCCCGGCGAAGAAGCGCAGGTGATCGACGATCATCTCCATTTCCTCGCGGGCCAGGCCGATCGGCTTGCCGACGTTGGCGGATTCGAGCTGTGCGAACTCTTCCCGCACCCCGTCGAGGCGCTCGGCCAGCCGCAACAGTGCGGTGGCCCGTTCGCCGGGGGTGGTGTGCGACCAGCCGCGGAACGCGGCCGACGCGGCGTCCACAGCGGAGTCGACGTCGGCGACGGTGGCGCGGGCGACCTCCGCGATGACGGCACCGGTGGCGGGAGCCACGATCTCGTCGGACCGCCCGGTGCCGGGGGAGCGCCACTGGCCGCCGATGAACAGTCCGGCGCGGGTCGGCTGCGCTGTCGTCACGATTCGAATCCCTTCGGCAGACTTCCATTCAGTGAAGGACACCGTCATTCAGTGAAAGGTACGGTAGACGAGTCGGCGGCGATGCGTCAATGGTGCCCGCTACCAGAACATTCGCCGGACGATCATGTGCGCGACCGTGCCGGAACACGGAAGTCGGTCGCCAACAATCGAATACCCGCGATGAAAGCGGCGATTCGGGCGACGAATGAACGCCGGCGAGTACACGGTGGGCCAGGAGATGCCCGGAATGCCGGCCTACCGGCGCTCAGATGGCGAGGCGCTTGCCCAACTCGTCGGCGGCACTCACGATGGCCCGCGCGACCGCGTCGAGATTGCGGGCCTTCAGCCGGTGGCTGAGGAAGCTGACGCTCAGCGCGAACTGCGACGGCCCGGCCGACGTCGGGACCGGCGCCGCGACGCAGGTCAGGTCCTCCTCCGCTTCCTCCCGGTCGATCGTGTAGCCGCGCTTCATGGATGCGGCGATGTCGGCCTGGACGGCGGGGATGTCGACCAACGTGTTGGGGGTGAACCGCGCCAGGCCGGTGCGCTTGAGCACCGCGACCTGATCCGCCGCCGGCAGGGTCGACAACAGCGCCTTGCCGACCCCCGACGCGTGCCACGGGTCGACCTGGCCGACCGTGGTCAGCTTCTTGATCGCCCGTTGGCCGTGCAGGACCTCGACGATGACGACCTCGTCACCCTTCCGGTAGGCGAGATTCACCGTCTCGTTGAACCGGTCCAGCAGTTCCTGCATGATCGGCAGCGCCTCGGCCCTGGGCACCGCGCCGGGCGCGGCGTGCTGGCCGAGCCGGAACACCTCCCAGCCCAGCCGGTAGTGGTTGCCGGGAATCCGTTCGACGTAGCCGAAGCTGCTCAGGCTGCTCAGATACCGCAGCACCGTGGCCTCGCTCAGCTCGGCGTCCCTGGCCACCTCGGTGAGCGTGGCCTCGACCCGGTCGCGCAGCACGTGCAGGATGCGAACTGTCCGTTCGACTCCCTCGAGGCTTTTCCTCGCCGGCCCGGTCTGCGCCATGGTCGACACGCTATCAGCAGGATTCAGGGTCCGACTCCGATACGGCGGGTCCGACCGGCTGCGGCTGGAGTACGGGCCGCCGCCGGTCGGACGGGGAACTTCGGCTGCGCGGTTCAGCTCATCGAGTCGAGCGTGTCGCGGTCGGTGCCCGCCGCGACGCCGCGTTCGGCCTCCTGCGCGGCGAGGTCGACCGGCGAGTCCTTCCTCGGCACGAACACGTAGTAGAGGATCAGGCCGATCACGACCGCGCCGAGCGTGCCGAGGCCCACGTGCATGGGATCCTGGTAGATCAGCACCGCGCAGAACAGCAGCGACCAGCCGATCGCGATCGGATACAGGATCCGCCAGTTCTTCAGCCGGTAGGGCCTGCCCGGCAACCGGCCGCGGGAATGGGCTCGGTAACCGACCACCAGCAGGACCGAGTAGGCGCCTGCCCAGGTGATCGCCAGCAATGCGATCAGCACCGCGAACAGGGAGCTGTACAGCGTCACCGCGATGGCGATCACGCCGCCGAGGATGACGCCCGCGTACGGGATCTTCTCCCGGTTCAGGCGGGCGAACAGTCGGGCCGCCGGGAACCGCCCGTCGCGGGCCTGTGCCCACATCACGCGGGCGCCCGCCAGTTGGAGGATGACCGCGTTGACCCACAGCGCGAAGACGGCCAGCGTGGTGAACAACGTCGCGACGGTCTGCCCGGCGTTGGACTTCAGGATGTCGCCCACCGGATTGCCGGCGCCCAGCACGTTGCCCAGATTGCTGATGCCCAGTACCAGGAACAGCAGCACGAGGGTGCCGATGATCCATGTCGTCGCGTTGGCGGCCACCGCGGTGCGCGGCACGGTGCGGGAGGCGTCCTTGGTCTCCTCGCCCGCCGTACCGCTGACGTCGAAGGCGGACACGATGTAGACCGACAGCAGGCACGCGAACAGCAACGGCATGATCACCGAGCCCTTGACCGTCCCGTCGGTCGTGAACAGGTAGTGCACGCTGTGTGGGTGGGCCTTGCTGTTGAACAGGAAGGCCGCCGCCAGTCCGATCACGATGACCGCGGCGGCGGTCAGTTCGGCGACCACGCTGAGGTTGTTGAGCCAGGCGACGACGCGCACACCGAGCAGATTGGCGATGGTGGACGCGACGATGAGGATCGCGCTCACACCGACCAGTTCCCAGTGACTCAGGTTGTCCACTCCGAACCACGACATGATGAACGGCGTGATCCCGATGGTCGCCGACGACACCGACGCCACATGGGCGATCTGTACCCACCAGCCGACCTGCCAGCCAAGACCTCTGCTGCGCAACCGCGACACGATCTGGTAGGCGCCACCGGCCAGCGGATAGGCCGAGCAGAGTTCGGCGACGCACATGGCCACGACGACCTGGAGTCCGGAAGCGACGAACCACACCCAGACCGACGCGGGTCCGACCTGGCTGAGTCCGATGGTGAAGCCGACCAGCAGCGCACCGCTGAATCCGATGGTGGAGTACTGCAGGGCGAAGCTGGAGAACCTGCCGAGCACGCGCCTCAGTTCGCCCTTGTAGCCGAGCGCTTCGAGATAGGCGTCGTCGGAGACGGTCGCGGAGTTCAGCCCGGAGTCAACGGGTACGCGTGAGCGGGGTTCGACGGGTTCCATCTACTTCCTCCGGGATGAGCGATGCGGATGACTGTGACATGCCTCCGGCAGTGGCGCAGGCAACGCGGAGCAGGGCCGACAGCAGCCGGCCGGCCGTGCTCCCGGTGTCGGTCGACGACACCCGAACGGTTCGGTGGATCTGATCGAGCCCGTTGTTCAGATTGCACTGAATGAAAGTGTCAATCACTGAATGCAAACGATGGCACCGGGTCGAACGCCTGTCAAGGCTTGTCCGGCAACTGCCGGGGCCGACCGCACAGCCGGTGGCACCGTGGTAACCGGACGGTCACCGATACGCGATAGTCAATGCCAGCCAGGGATCCCGGGTCCGACACTCCGGCCACGCGACGCGGCCGGAGTCCCGCGGCGAGCCGGTGCGGGTCGGCTCCGTGGGCACCCGGCCATCCCCCGTGACCTGATGATCAGCTCGATTTGCCCGGCCGGTCGCGCAGCCGGTCGTGGCACTGGAGGCGTCCGGTGCCACGCGGCGGCCGGTGACCTGCCGGTTCGGCCGGCGGCGCTCGGCGTGAGTCTGGTGACAGCACGAGGCCATCTCGGGCTCGGGTGAGCACAATCCACAATCATGTGCCTCGCCTGCGGGATCCCCACCCACGTCGCCGAGCCGGATGCCGTGCCGGTCACCGACCGGCCTGCGAACGGGCGTGACCCCGGCACGCCCGCCGCCGCGGCCGGGCGGTTCGCCGCGCTGCGCAACCGGGACTGCCGGCCCTACCTGTTCGGTGCGGCCCTGGCGATGATGGCCGACAACATCGAGCACGTCATCACCTACTGGGTGCTCTGGCAGAAGTTCCACTCGCCCGCGCTGACCGGGTTCGAGGTGATCAGCCACTGGGTGCCGTTCCTGCTGCTGTCGGTGACCTTCGGCTCGCTGGCCGACCGGCACGACTGCCGGCGCGTCATCCAGGCCGCGCAGGCGCTGTTCATGCTGGTCTCGGCGCTGTGGGGCGTGCTGTTCCTGACCAACTCGCTGCAGATGTGGGAGGCGTGCCTGCTGCTGGTGCTGCACGGCTGCGCGGGCGCCGTGTGGGGACCGGGGGAGCAGTTGATGCTGCACGACTTCGTCGGCCGGTCCGAGCTGCCCAGCGCGGTGCGGCTCAACGCCACCTTCCGCAGCCTGGGCATCCTGTTCGGTCCCGTGGTCGGCTCGGCGCTGCTGCTGGGCCTCGGCCCGGCGGCCGGCATCTTCATCAACGTCGCGTTCTACCTGCCGCTGACGCTGTTCCTGTTCCGCACGAAGTTCACCGGGCATACCCGCGACGAGGGCCCCGCACGGCCACGGGTCGGCATGCGGGAGTCCATCCGGGTGCTGCGCCAGGTCGGCGCGAACCACACCCTGATCAGCATGATCATCCTGGGTGGGCTGGGTTCGTTCTTCGTCGGCGCGTCACTGCAGACCTCGATGCCGATCTTCGCCCACGATCTGGGCGCCGGCAGCGCCGGCACGGCCTACGGTGTGCTGCTGTTCGCCAACGGCGCGGGTGGGGTGATCGGCGGAATCCTGCTGGAGGCGACCGGCCGGATCAAACCGAGCGTGCCGGCCGCCGTGGTCAGCACCGTGCTCTACGGCGTGTGCAGCCTGTTCTTCGCGATGACCGGCAGCTATCCGCTCGCGGTGGCTGCTGCTGGTGGTGGGTGGTGTCGCGAACCTGGCATCGATGTCCATCGGCCAGACGGTCGTCCAGTTGGAGGCGCCGGCAGCCGACCGGGGCAGGGTGATCGGCGTCTACGGCATGTCGGCCAACGGCCTGCGCGCCGGCAGCGGGTTCACCGTCGGCCTGCTCGGCGCGGCGATCGGCGTGCACTGGTCGCTGGGACTCAGCGCCGCCGCACTCACCGTCGGCACCCTCATCGCCGCCGGTTTCGCGCTGCGCGGTCACAGCTCCGGCCCCGCCCGGCAGGCACTCCGACCGTGACGCGGATGGGAGACGGCATCCGGCCGTCTCCGCCCCATCGTCGTGTCCACTGTAGAATGTCCGCGCGGATCTCCGAGGGCGTCATCGCGCACCACCGGGCACTCCTCACCCGCCGGACCGTGCGCCTCACACGAGACCGACAACAGGTTCGACGAAGCGTGCGTCAAACACCCTTCAGAACACGATCAAGTGCCGCCCGGCCCGCGGGTCCCCAGTGCGGCTTGCCGCCGGGAAGACCCCGATCTCCGTTCTGCCCCATGAGCATCAGGAAGAGGCTCTTCACGGCGGCCAGCCCGCGGGCGCGCCGGATCGCCGCCTCGTCCGCATGCGCGTACGTGTCGAAGAACCGTGCGGCCGTGCCCGCGGGCAACAGCACCCAGGCGGCGGCGAGGTCCCACGCCGGATCGCCGGCGAACAGGTCACCGAAGTCGACGATGCCCGAGAGCGTTCCGTCCGCGACGACGACGTTCGCGGGATGGAGGTCGCCGTGCACCCACACCGGCGGGCCCTCCCACGCCGTGGGCCGCAACGGCGTCGTCCCAGACGGCCCGGACGTCGGCGGCGATGTCGTCGGGGGCAACGGCCTGGAAGAAGTTCTCGAAGCCGTCCGTGCAGTTCCTGGGATGGGCACCGCGGTCCGTGGCGATCGGCGCCTCGGCGGGCGCCTCCACATGGAGCGCCTGGAGGAAACCCGCCAGCGTGTCGGCCGCGTGGGCGCCGCGGCTGATCGAGCCGTGGTCCAGCGGCTCGCCGGGAACCCACGTCATCACGGTCCAGTGCTTGGGGAAGCGCTCGGACGGTTCGCCGAACCGCACCGGGGTCGGCACCGGGAGCGGCAGGAGCGGGGCCAGCACGGGTAGCCATCGCCGCTCCTTGAGCTGGAGCTCCGGGGTGGGGTCCATGCGCTGCATTCGCACGGCCAACTCGTCCCCGAGACGCCACATCTGGTTGCCCCAGCCGCCCATCACCTCACGGATGGCCAGCCCTGCCAGGTCTGGATGTTGCTCCCGCAGCAGGTCGCGGACCAGGTCTGCGGTGATCTCGATCTCGGGGTCGGTCATACGAAATCACGGTACCGAGGCGGCAGGCGGAGCGACTCGCACCCCTTGGACCAGACGTGACCGGGCGCCGGCTTCACCTGTCGGGCACGGCGGTTCGGCGCCGCCGGGCGCGGTCGGCGAGCACGTCGAGGATCCGTTGCCACGCCGGTGATGCCTCGGCGACCCGGAGGAGACCAGCGTCCTGCTCCCTCGGCCGGCCGCAGGTCGCCTTCGTGTTCGATCTCCCAGGCGTCCAGGTCGTCGATGAGCCGGTCCACGCGTGGATCGTGCGGATCCCGGTCGACTGCACTGATCGCAGGCCAGATACAGGCGCGTCCTCGCCGGGTCGTCGAAGCCTGGCGTTCCTGTCCTGTATCCACTGCGGCATGGCGCGCGGGTCCAGTGCCTGCATCAGGATCCGCGCGTCCCGCTCAAGTCGCACCGTCCGTTCGCTGACCCCGATGGCCGCGCATCCGGTCCAGGATGGCGACCACCTCGGGCGGCAGCACCAGCCCTTCACCGCTGGCCAGTTCGGCGATCCGGCGGCGGTGCTCGGTGAGCTGGTCGATCTTGCGCCGCAGTTCGGCGTCGATGTCGGCGATGGCCGCGGCGAACTCGGCCGGCTGGGCGTGCAGCACCGCGTCGATACGGGCCAGCGGCACCCCGGCGTCGGCGAGGGTCCTGATCCGGATGAGGTCCACCGCCGCCTGCGCGCTGTAGCGGCGGTAGCCGGAGGCATCGCGTTCGGGCTCGGGCAACAGGCCGATGTGGTGGTAGTGGCGGACGGTGCGCACGGTCACGCCTGCGGTCGCCGCGAGCTGGCTGATCGTGAGCACCGTCTACCTCCGCTCCGTACCCGTCAGTGGCCGGCGCGAGTCTAGGCGTGAACCGCCCGGTCCACGACGTCGCGGATCGCCTGGACCACGACATCGGGGCGCTGGAAGCAGAGCTGGCTGTGGCCGACGTCGGACACGACGCGCCGCTCCCCGTGCGAGACCGCGCTCACCAGGGCCGCGACCATCCTCCTCCTGCCTTCGGCTATCTCGCGCAAGTTCTGCGCCGACATCCCTGGCGCGTCGCTTCGACGTCAGCGCCTGCTGGGCGGGGTCGCTACCCTCCGTGGTGAGTGCGATCAGCGGGACGTCGGGAATGTCCGGTCCGGCCCGCAGTTCGTCGGCGAGTGCGACCAGGTTGCCGCGCTCGGCGAAACCGGCCTGCAGCCATTGTCACTCACGTGGGCATCGATCAGCGGCTGCCGTACGTGCTCCGGGTGGTCCACCAACAGTTCGGCGTACATCTCGCGCAGGGCCGGGCGCAGCTGCTGGATCTGCGCCGGATCGGGTGCCATCCGCTCGCCCGCGGCCAGGCCCGCCTCGGCGGGCATGAAGTCGTCCCAGTCGCGATGGAAGCGCGTCCAACCAGACCAGCCCGGCCACCTCCCGCGGGTACAGCTGCGCGAATCGATGCGCGTAGGCGCCGCCGAGGGAGTGCGCCACCAGCACGTACGGGGCGGCGATGTCCAGGGCGTGCAGCAACTCGTGCAGTTCCGTGGCGACCGCGGCGGCGGTGCGCGGCAGCGGCGACCGGGTCGCTGTAGCCGGTGCCGCCCGGTCGTACACCACGGCGGTGGTGAACTGCGATACCTGTTGCTGGACAAGGAAGTAGTCCAGACCGACCGAGCTGGCGCCCGGTAGGAACGACGACGGCCGGTCCGCCGCTGCCCGACCGGTGCGCGAAAACGCGGCGGCCGTGGATCTCCTGGAAGCCGCCGATCGGCGGAGCGACTCGGGCCGGGGAGGTGCTGGTGTTCGTCATGCCACCAGGCTCCAACCCTGACGCACGGTCAGGGTCAACCCCTTTCCGCGACAGCGCGGCTGTGCGACGCGCTGCCGTCGGCCGGCGCCGGACGCGAACGGACCACAGGGGACGCCAGGTAACAGCCGAGGCCCCGCAGCGGGCGGGAGCGCGTCCCCGGACCTTTGGCATCATGGGCTGTCGTGGACTCCGTGCGCGTGGACCGGTGGTTGTGGGCGGTCCGGTTGACCAAGACCCGACCGGACGCCGCTGCCGCCTGTCGCGGTGGTCACGTGCGTGTCAACGACCGGCCCGCGAAGCCCGCCACCACCGTCGTCCCCGGCGACCGGATACGCGCACGCGTCGGCGACCAGACGCGGGTGCTCGAGGTCGTGCGCGTGATCCAGAAGCGGGTCGGCGCGACCGATGCCGCCACCTGCTTCATCGATCGGACACCCGCACCGCCGCCCGACATCCCGGTCGCGCGCCGTGAACGCGGTGCCGGCAGGCCCACGAAACGTGAGCGCCGCATCCTGGACAGATTCCGCGGCGGCGAGGGATGAACGCCGGCGGGTGAACTCACCTTATGATGACCCCATGCCCGAGGTGCGGTCCGACCGGATCTGCCGAGCGGACGTGCTGAACCTGGCCAAGCGGAAGTTCCTCGCCGGTGAGCGGGTCGACATCGGGCAGATGGCGCAGGAACTCGGGGTGAGCCGGGTGACCGTGCACCGGTGGGTCGGGACACGGGACGCGCTGCTCGTCGAGGTCGTGTGGCCATTGGCGGAGGCCACGCTGACGTGCGAGTGGGCGAAGGTGGAGTCGCTGCCCGGCGTGCGGGTGCCTCGCCTGGTGGGCGGCCATCTTCGCGCGTGGCTGTTCGAGTCCGGCGCCCGCCGGTTCCTGCTCGACGAGAACGAGCGGGCCATGAAGATCTTCACGCTGGCGTCCTACGGCTACCAGCCGAAGCTGGTCGCGACGGTCCGGGGGTACCTGGAGCGGGATGTCACGTCCGGCCGCACCACGACGTGCCTGTCACTGGACGAACTGGCCTACGCCACGGTGCGGATCGCCGAGTCCTACGCGTACCTCCCGACGATCACCGGCCAGAACCCTGATCCGGCCGGTGCTCAGCGGGTGCTCGAAGCCTTTCTCGGCGGCCGCGCCTAGCGGATGCCGTCCCATGTCGCGCGGGCGTCGCCGTCCGGGTCGTCGACGACCGTCACGGTCTCGGTGAGGACACCGGTCGTGCGTGTGGCAGCGGTGTAGGGCGCCCAGCCGGGATCGCCGTGCGTCACGAACCTGACCCACACCGCGTGGGTCGAATCGGCGATGGCACGCGACGGGGAGCGGCCGATCAGGGGCGCGACCTCCGGCAGGTCGATGGTGTCGAACACGAACGGGATCTCGACCGCGTGCGCGGCACCGAGGCCGTTGTTGTCGTTCGGGAACGGCCGGTCGAAGCGGTACGCCCAGGTGGTGCCGCCGCCCTGCTCGCGGGCTTCCGCGTGGCGGATCGCGGGTATGCCGAAGAACCAGTCGGTGACGACCTGCGCCAGCACGTCGCCCGGTGAGCCGTCGGCGTACTTGCGCCGGTAGACGTCCAGGCGTTCGGGCGTGCTGCCGTACGCGGCCGCACCGCCGGCCAGCGCCGCTTCGTCGATCATGCCGATCATGCCGGGCGCGACGAGGAACAGGCGCGCCTCCTGGCTGTTGGACCCGACCAGCACCGCACGTCGCGGCTTGCGCCGCCGGCGAACGCGTCGAGGGGGTGCCTCGGCAGGACCTCGCCGTCGACGACCGGCGCGAAGGGGAGCAGGCTCAGCGCGAGCGCGCCCCATTTCTCCGGATCGGGTGCGGTCTGGATGCTCGCCACCAGGTCGGATGCCGCCTTGACGGCCGTGTCGAGGTCGACCGCCGCGATCGCCTCACGGGTGGGTTCGACGCCGAGCGTCTCGGCGAGCGTCCTGGCGACGGCCGTGCCGATCTCAGGGGTCAGCGTGTGTGCCGCGGCGCCCGACTGCGTGATCGCCCGCGCGAACAGTCCCGCCGCCGAGGGCATGGCCAGCAGCGTCGTCACGCTCATCGCGCCCGCCGACTCGCCCGCGACGGTGACCCGCGACGGATCACCGCCGAAAGCCGCGATGTTGTCCCGCACCCAGCGCAGCGCGGCGACCTGGTCCTGGAGGCCGACATTGGCGGTGCCGGTGCCGAGATCGGCGTCGGTGAACAGGAAGCCGTCCGCGCCGAGCCGGTAGTTGACGGTCACGCACACGATGCCGTCCCGCGCGAACGCGGTGCCGTCGTACGCGGTCACCGAACCGGAGCCGTTCATGAACGACCCGCCGTGGATCCACACCAGTACCGGGAGCGTGCCGCCGTGCGGTGCGTCCGCCGGTGCCCAGACGTTCAGGTTGAGGCAGTCGTCGCCCTCGATGACCTGCTCGGGGAACAGTTGCTGGTACTGCGGCGGGTAGTCGCCCTTGGGCACGGTCGGGCCGTACTCGGTGGCGTCGCGAACCCCGTCCCACGGCACGACGGGTGCCGGCCGCCGCAGTCGGTGCTCACGCAACGGTGCGGCCGCGTACGGAATGCCGAGGAACCGTGCGATGCCGCCTTCGGAGATGCCTCGAACGGCGCCACCGGTCACCTGTACGTCGACCATTCGAGCCTCCTGTTACATTTTTTATTTGTGTTGCATCTTGGCCCGGTCCGGCTGGTGCGTCAAGCATCGACCGGCCGGCAACGTATTGTCCATAATGGACCATATGGTGCCGGCGGGCCACTCCGCGACGGTGGCCGGCGGGCCGGCCGGCCGGAAGTCGCGCTCGTCCCGTCACCGGGCTCGGATTCCGTTGAGGACGAGCGAGATCACGCCCTCGCATCGCGCTTCGATGTCGGGGGAGTGCCATTCCGTGGCGTGTCCCGGGTCGTGGAAGCGGTTGGTCGCGTCGAAGACGGCGCGCGCGGCCGCATCCGGGTCATCCGCCGCGAAGTCGCCACCGGCGATGCCCTCGACGATGAGCGCGCGGATCTGCGCGAGCAGGAAGGCCACGTGCGCGGCGGCCACGCCGCTGTGCTCCGTGGCCAGCACCCGGAACGTGGCGAACAGCTCCGGATCTTGTCGTGCCTTGGTCCATTTCGCCGTGAACATGGTGGTGAGCAGGGCGCGCAGCCGCTCAGGCGGGGCCATGTCGCAGTTGCGCGCCACCGCCGCGAGATCCTTCGGGGCCCGTCCAGCCAGCGCCGTATCACGGCCTCGCGCAGCGCGGCCTTGGACGGGAAGTGCCGGTACACGCTGCCGTGGCTCACGCCCAGCAGCCGCGCGACGTCGAGCACCGTGGTCTTCTCCGGGCCGTGCCGGCGCAGCAGTTCCTCGGTGGCCGACACGATCGTCTCGGCGTCGAGCGGTTCCGCGCGCATCCGGCCTCCTGGTCGAACGGGTTACAGCACAGCATATCGTCATCTGACTGACAACTATTGAAATCTGTCATCTCTGTCTGTACGCTGAGCTGATCCGACCGATCACCGACCTAGGGGCCTCCCATCAGCACCTCAACCGCTTCGTTCGCCGGCCGCACCGTGAACCGGATCGGCTACGGCGCGGCCCAGCTGCCCCGACTGCACGACCGTCGTGACGAGGCCGTCGCCCTGCTGCGGCACGCGGTCGAGCTGGGCGTGAACCACGTGGACACCGCCGAGTTCTACGGTTTCGGCTTCGCCAACGCCGTGCTCCGTGCGGCCGTGCGGCCCGACGACGACGTCCTGGTCGTCACGAAGGTCGGCGCCGAACCGAACCCCGGCGGACCATTGCCGCTGCGGATGGCACAGCGGCCGGAACAACTGCGTGCCGGCGTCGAGGCCAACCTGCGCGGCCTCGGTGTCGACCAGCTCGCCGTGGTCAACCTCCGGCGCCTGGACCGCGGTCCCGGGGTACGCCCGGACGGCGACCAGATCGTCGACCTCGACGACCAGCTCGCCGTGCTGACCGACCTGCGGGACCAAGGCAAGATCGGCGCGATCGGCCTGAGCTGCGTCACGCTCGACGGCCTGCACCGTGCGCTGCCGGCCGGGATCGTGTGCGTGCAGAACGCGTACAGTCTCGCCTCCCGCGACGACGAGGACATGCTGCGGCTGTGCACGGCGGAGGGCATCGCGTGGGTGCCGTTCTTCCCGCTGGGCGGCGCGTTCCCCGGCCTGCCCAAGGTCACCGACGAACCGGTCGTGCACGCCGTGGCCGAGTCCCTTGGTGTGACGGCGTCCCAGATCGGCCTTGCCTGGCTACTGCACCACTCACCGAACGTGCTGCTCATCCCCGGCACGGCCGACGAGGCCCACCTGGTGGCGAACATGGCCGTCGGCACGATCACCTTCGACGCCGAGACGCTGGCGTCGCTGGACGCCGTCGAATCCCGCTCCAACAACGTTCTGCTCGGCTAGGGAAACCGATCGTGCAGGCCATCATCTATCGCGACAACGGCGGCCCGGACGTGCTGCGGCTGGTCGACCGTGAGGTGCCCGTGCCCGGCCGCGGCGAGGTTCGCGTGCGGGTCGCCGTGTCGGGGGTCAATCCGGCCGACTGGCAGGCCCGCGCGGGCCAGGTCATGGCCTTCCCGGAGATCACGCCGCACCTGGACGGCGCGGGCGTGATCGACGCCGTCGGCGCACAGGTCGACGAGAGCCGGATCGGCCAGCGGGTCTGGCTGTTCATGGCCGCCGCCGGACGCCCCACCGGCACCGCGGCCGAGTTCACCGTCGTCCCGGCCGACCAGGCCGTGCCACTGCCCGACGAGGCGAGTTTCGACATCGGCGCCGCGCTCGGCGTTCCCGCGCTCACCGCACACCGCACACTCACCGTCGCCGAGGACGGCCCCACCCGACTACGGCCCGGGGCACTCGACGGCATGGTGGTGCTCGCCGCGGGCGGCGCCGGGGCGGTCGGGCACGCCGTGATCCAGCTCGCCCGGTGGGCGGGCGGCACCGTGATCAGCACGGTCAGCGGCCCGGAGAAGGCCGAGCTGGCCACGGCCGCCGGCGCGCACCACGTGATCAACTACCGCGATGAGGACCCGGTGGCGCGGATTCGTGAGATCGCCCCGGGCGGGGTGGACGTCGTCGCCGAGGTGGCACTCGGCGCGAACCTCGCGCTGGACCTGGCCGTGCTGCGCGCCCGCGGCACGATCTCGACCTACGCCAACGACGGCGGCCACGCGGTCGAACTGGACGTGCGGCGAAACATGGTGCTCAACGCACGGTTCCAGTTCCTGGTGCTCTACACGGCCGGTCCGGCGGCCCGGGCCGCCGCCGTCGAGGACGTCGCCGCCGCTGTCCGCGACGGCGCTCTGCCGGTCGGCGAGGAACACGGCCTGCCGCTGGTCCGCTTTCCCTTGGACCGCACGGCGGACGCGCACCGCGCGGTAGAAGGCGGCACGGTCGGCAAGGTTCTGGTGGACGTCACGTCATGACACGACGTCACGTCATGACACGACGTCACGTCATGACAACGGCGCGGTGTCGTGACCGCACCGGAACCGGCGCGCGAGAGTACCGCCGAACGGGGTGTCGCCGAGGACTCCTGAGCCGCGTCCTCCGGTCAGCCGAGTGCTGCGAGGAGACGGCGGAACTCGTGGCGTTCCTGTTCGTTCAGCCGGGCCAGGATCCGGTCCTCGGCGTCGACCACCTGGGGGTCGAGGCGTGCCAGCAGGGACACACCCTCGCGGGTCAGTGTCGCCGGCAGCGATCTGCCGGACGGGACCGTGGCCGGTCGCGTGAGCAGGCCGCGCTCCTGTAGCTCGTGGATCACCTTGTTCATCGCCTGCGGGGAGATGTGTGCTTCGCGGGCCAGTTGCGCGTTCGTCTTCCCATCCGAGTGCGCCAGCATCCGCATGCAGAAGTACTCGGGTGCCGCCAGGCCGGACGGCTCCAGGACGGTGGTGGTCACTTCGGCGCGCAGGGCCGCCGTCGCCCGGTGCAGGAGGTAGCCGAGCGGCTCGTTGCGGATGCTGTTCATATCAACCATGTTGACATATCTCAACCAGGTTGACATATCATGGCCACATGACAAGTTCACCCGGTGACGCAGTGTTCGAGTCCGCCTATCG
>CAVWRF010000020.1:0-658298 GCA_963757325.1 Candidatus Melainabacteria bacterium | reverse complement strand
GGGAGGGGAGTGAAAGAGTACCTGAAACCGTGTGCCTACAAGCCGTCAGAGCCCTGCTGCACTCTGTGTCGGTGGTGATGGCGTGCCTTTTGAAGAATGAGCCTGCGAGTCAGCGGTGCGTGGCGAGGTTACCCGTGTGGGGTAGCCGTAGCGAAAGCGAACTGAATATGGCGATTGAGTCGCGTGTCCTAGACCGAGCGGAGTGATCTACCCATGGCCAGGGTGAGCGTCGGTAGACGTCGTGCAGGCCCGACCCACCAGGGTTGAAAACCTGGGGGATGAGCTGGGTAGGGGTGAAAGGCCAATCAAACTCCGTGATAGCTGGTTCCCCCCGAAATGCATTTAGGTGCAGCGTCGCATGTTTCGTGGTGGGGGTAGAGCACTGGATGGCCTAGGGGGCCTACAAGCTTACTGAAGTCAGCCAAACTCCGAATACCATTACGTGTAAGTGCGGCAGTGAGACTGCGGGCGATAAGGTTCGTAGTCGAGAGGGAAACAGCCCAGAACACCAGCTAAGGCCCCTAAGTGTGCGCTAAGTGGGAAAGGATGTGGGGTCGCCCAGACAACCAGGAGGTTGGCTTAGAAGCAGCCACCCTTGAAAGAGTGCGTAATAGCTCACTGGTCAAGTGGTCCTGCGCCGACAATGTAGCGGGGCTGAAGCGCACCGCCGAAGCTGTGTCATTCACGCTTGTGATCCACAGGGTTTTCGGATCTTGTGCAGTCGCGTGGATGGGTAGGGGAGCGTCCTGCATCCAGGGAAGCCGTGGTGTGAACCAACGGTGGAGGGTGTGGGAGTGAGAATGCAGGCATGAGTAGCGAGAGCAGAGTGAGAATCTCTGCCGCCGGATGACCAAGGGTTCCTGGGCCAGGCTGTTCCGCCCAGGGTAAGTCGGGACCTAAGGCGAGGCCGACAGGCGTAGTCGATGGACAACGGGTTGATATTCCCGTACCCGTGTGGACGCGTCCCTGATGAGGCTGGTGATACTAACCGCCCGAACTTGTGGAGGCTTCGGGCCGAGATGAGGGAGCGCGGGGCCTGAACTGGTAGTAGTCAAGCGATGGGGTGACGCAGGAGGGTAGCTCCGCCAGTGAGTGGTTGTACTGGTGTAAGCCTGTAGCCCGGCGTGTAGGTAAATCCGCACGTCATGGTGGGTGAGAGGTGATGCATAGCCGAGTGAGGCGAAGTAGAGTGATCCCATGCTGCCGAGAAAAGCCTCTAGCGAGTGTCCATGTGGCCCGTACCCTAAACCGACACAGGTGGTCAGGTAGAGAATACCAAGGCGTTCGGGTGAACTATGGTTAAGGAATTCGGCAAAATGCCCCCGTAACTTCGGGAGAAGGGGGGCCGTCTGGCTTGAAGCTCCGTGCGGGCTAGGGCTGGGTGGCCGCAGAGACCAGGGGAAAGCGACTGTTTACTAAAAACACAGGTCCGTGCGAAGTCGTAAGACGATGTATACGGACTGACGCCTGCCCGGTGCTGGAACGTTAAGGGGACCGGTTAGTCTTTAGGGGCGAAGCTGAGAACTTAAGCGCCAGTAAACGGCGGTGGTAACTATAACCATCCTAAGGTAGCGAAATTCCTTGTCGGGTAAGTTCCGACCTGCACGAATGGCGTAACGACTTTCCTACTGTCTCAACCATAGGCCCGGTGAAATTGCACTACGAGTAAAGATGCTCGTTACGCGCGGCAGGACGGAAAGACCCCGGGACCTTTACTATAGCTTGGTATTGGTGCTTGGTTCGGCTTGTGTAGGATAGGTGGGAGACTGTGAAGCGGCCACGCCAGTGGTTGTGGAGTCATCGTTGAAATACCACTCTGGTCGTACTGGGTGTCTAACTTCGGACCGTGATCCGGTTCAGGGACAGTGCCTGGTGGGTAGTTTAACTGGGGCGGTTGCCTCCCAAAGGGTAACGGAGGCGCCCAAAGGTTCCCTCAGCCTGGTTGGCAATCAGGTGTTGAGTGTAAGTGCACAAGGGAGCTTGACTGTGAGACTGACAGGTCGAGCAGGGACGAAAGTCGGGACTAGTGATCCGGCGCTGGCTGGTGGAAGCGGCGTCGCTCAACGGATAAAAGGTACCCCGGGGATAACAGGCTGATCTTGCCCAAGAGTCCATATCGACGGCATGGTTTGGCACCTCGATGTCGGCTCGTCGCATCCTGGGGCTGGAGTAGGTCCCAAGGGTTGGGCTGTTCGCCCATTAAAGCGGTACGCGAGCTGGGTTTAGAACGTCGTGAGACAGTTCGGTCCCTATCCGCCGCGCGCGTTGGAGACTTGAGGAAGGCTGTCCCTAGTACGAGAGGACCGGGACGGACGAACCTCTGGTGTGCCAGTTGTTCTGCCAAGGGCATGGCTGGTTGGCTACGTTCGGGAGGGATAACCGCTGAAGGCATCTAAGCGGGAAGCCTGTTCCGAGATGAGGTCTCCCACCACCTTGAGTGGGTAAGGCCCCCAATAGATGATTGGGTTGATAGGCCCGAGATGGAAGCATGGTGACGGGTGGAGTTGACGGGTACTAATAGGCCGAGGGCTTGCCACGAAGGTGCTTCGCATCCACTGTGTGATTCTGAACCAACCACTCGGGTTGTGGCTTGTGGGGCTGTCTGTCGGGTGTGTGTGGTTGATAGGGTTTCGGCGGTTTTGGCGGGAGGGAAACGCCCGGTCCCATTCCGAACCCGGAAGCTAAGCCTCCCTGCGCCGATGGTACTGCACTCGTGAGGGTGTGGGAGAGTAGGACGCCGCCGAACACACGTTCCCGAAAGGGGCTCGTGGCGAGAGTGTGATCGATGATCACTCTTGGGCCGCGGGCCCCTTTTGGCATGCTTGTTTGGAGGACGGAGTGTCCGAGTCGGGGCAGTACGACCGAGACCGCCGTGGCGGAAATCAGCCACGCGGCGGCGGGCCTCGTCGCCCGTTCGGCGGTGCGAACGATGGTCAGAGTCCCCGAGACCGGGACCGCGACCGCCGAACTGACAACAACAACCGTGATCGTCCGAACCGCGACGATCGTCCTTACCGTGAGCGGTCCGACCGTGACCGGCCGGCCCGTGACCGTTACGACCGGGACCGGCCCAATCGGGACCAGCCTCGTCGCGACCAGCCTGGTCGGGACCGGAACGAGCGCCCGGACCGTCCGCAGCATGGCGATCGTCCGCAGTACAGCGGCGGCTACCGTGACCGTCGCCCGGACGGCCGCCGTGGCGACAGGCGCGACAACCGGCCGCATGACACCAATCGGGACGGCAGCCGGCGGCGACGACAACCGGCGGCGGATGACTGGCGTCCCCGCGAGCGCCGCGACGACCGCGGCACGTTCGCGGGCCGACGTGACGACCGTGAGCCGCGGGACGTATGCCGGCCGCCGGGACGACCGTCCGCGCGACAACTACCGCCGTGACGATGCCCGCGCGTGACGATTCCCGCCCGGACAGTCCGCGGCGCGACGACCGATCGCCAGGACGCCAGGCGCGGCGACGACCGTCGCGGTGGCGGTGACCGTCCCTACGTTCGGTCCGACCGCTACGAGCGCAGGGACCGCGACTCGAAGGACCCGCGCGGCTACCGCCCCTACGGCGACCGTGACAACCGCGACAGCCGTGACAATCGCGACGACCGGGACAACCGTGATCGCGACAACCGGGACCGGATCGCGACCGTCCTCAGTACCGTGATCGCCCGAACCGCGAGCGGTCCGACCGCGACCGCCCGGTCCGCGGTTCCGACGACCGGCCGGCCCGCCGCGACAACGACCGCGGCAGCCGGCCCTACGACCGCGACCGTCCCCCGTTCGACCGCGACCGCAACCAGGGCCGGGACGCCGACCGCCGTGGCGGTTACCGCGACCGCCGCCCGGACGACCGCCGCCCGCGACCGCCGTCAGGACGACCGCCGTCAGGACACGTGGCGCAAGGACGACCGGCCGCGCGAGCGCAACTCGACGACCGTGACCGGAACAGGGACTCCGCCCGCGGCAACGACCGGGGCGGTTACGACCGCGCCCGCAAGCACGAACCCCGCCGCGACTCCCCTCCCCGCGCCGCCACCAGCCGCGAACCCGGGCCGACCGACACCGAGCTCCAGCCGACGGACGAGAGCCCGGCCGAGCGGATCCTGGCTTCGGTCGACGAGGCTCACCGCCACACGCTCAACCTGACCCCGGAAGCCGAAGCGGACGAGCCGGAAGCGGCAGCGGACGCCGAGGTCGCGGACAGCACCGAGCACAGCACCGAGGACAGCACCGAGGACGACAGCCCGGAACAGGACACCCCGGCCGACGTCGAGGCGAGCGGGACGCACGACGAGGCCGACGCCGACTCGGACGAGGCATCCGAAGATCACTCCGAGGATGTCTCCAGGATGGCGCTGAGCACGCGGCCCACGAGGACACCGTGGAACGTGGGCGGCCCTCGGCGGACGGCTCCCGCCGTGGTGAACCGGAAGTGCCGGAAGAGGCGTCGATCTCACTGCTGGCCCCGACGAGGAGTCCGCGGTGACCTGCGCAGCCTGCCGAAGGACCTGGCCGAGATCGTCGGCCGGCACCTCGCCGCCGCCGGTCTGCTCATCGACGAGGATCCCGGAGCTGCGCTCGAGCACGCCCGCTACGCCCGGACCAAGGCCGCGCGCATCGCCGTCGTGCGCGAAGCCACTCGGCCTAGCCGCCTACCACGCAGGTGAATGGGCCGAGGCCCTTTCCGAGCTGCGGGCCGCCCGCCGGATGTCCAACGGACCGGGCCACATCGCCATCATGGCCGACTGCGAGCGGGCCCTGGGCCGTCCGGAGCGGGCGCTCGACCTGGCGAAGGAGGGCCGGCTCGGAACCTGCCGGCGGACGAGGCGATCGAGCTGAGGATCGTGGCCGCTGGCGCGCGCCGGGACATGGGGCAGCTCGACGCCGCCGTCGTCGCGCTGCAGATCCCGGACCTCGGCCGAGAACGGCGCGACCCGTGGAGCGGTCGGCTGTTCTACGCCTACGCCGACAACCTGGCCGCCGCCGGGCCGCACCCAGGAAGGATCGCCGTGGTTCCTCAACGCGGCCGCAGGCCGACGACGACGGCGAGACCGACGCCGCGGAGCGGGCCGTGAGCTGAGCGACCCGGAAGCACGCCGGAACCGAGCCGGATGGACGAACTCCGATGAGTGACCCTCCTGGAGCGGCTACGACGCGCTGCTGCTCGACCTGGACGGCACCGTCTACCGCGGCGGCGCCGTGGTGACCGGGCGCGCCGGAGGCGGTGCGAGGCCGCGCACCGAGCACGGCGTCGCCGGTCCGGTTCGTCACGAACAACGCCTCCCGCAGCCCGGAGGACGTGGCCGAGCACCTGAACCGGCTCGGCATCGCCGCCAAGACCGACGAGGTGACACCAGCGCGCAGGCGGCGTGCCGGCATGCTGGTCGACCGCGCTCGACGCCGGGCGCCGAGGTGCTGATCCTCGGGCACCGACGCGCTGGCCGCACGAGGTCGAGCGCGCGCGGTTTCACGCCGGTCCGCGAGGCCGGCGACGAACGTGAAGGCCGTCCTGCAGGGCCTGTCGACAGCAAGTGGGCTGGCGGACCTGGCCGAGGCGTGCCTGGCTATCCGCGCCGGTGCGCTGTGGGTGGCGTGCAACGTCGACGCGACGCTGCCCACCGAGCGTGGCCTGCTGCCCGGCAACGGCTGCGCTGGTCGCCGCGCTGCGTGCCGCGACGGACGCCGAGCCGCTGGTGGCCGGCAAACCGGAACGCCCGCTGATGGACGACGCCATCCACGCCGTCGGGTGCGCGCGCATCCGCTGGCGTCGGCGACCGGCTGGACACCGACATCGCGGGCGCCGTCAACGTTGGGATCGACTCGCTGCTGGTCCTGACCGGCGTCTCGACTCCGCGGCCGACCTGCTCGGGCCGCGCGGCCGAGCGCGCCACCTACGTCGCCGCCGACCTGCGCGGCATCGAGCCGCGCCGACGACCGTGATCGCCGCCGAACGGCGACTGGCACGTCGAGATCACCGGCGACATGAGCTTTCCTTGCGGCACACCGGTTCGAGTACCGATCCGTGCGGTGCTGCTGCGGGCGCTGTGCGCGGCCTGGTGGCAGCGGGGTGGCCAGGTCACGGTGCGGGCGTCTTGACGACCGTGCCACGGCGGCGTCGCGACACTGCGGCTGCTACCGCTCGTGACGCGCGGGCCGGCACGCGGATCGGCTAGCGTTGTGCTCGTGCACCCAGCCGCACCGACACCGCCTCCCGACAGGGACACCGTCATCGCGCCAGGTCGAGCACGCCGTCGACGCGGCTGTCCGGCCTCGACGCGCTGCCGGTCGACCGAGCACGTCGCCCGTTTCGAGGCGACGCACGCCGCGCTGACCGAGGCGCTGTCCAGCATCGACAAGGTGTGATCCGCGTGCCACGCAGGGCGCGGCTGGACGCCGAACTGGTCCGGCGCGGCCTGGCCAAGTCCCGCGAGCACGCCGCGGACCTGATCGCCGCGCGGCAGGGTCACCGTGCGCGGCACGGTGGCCAGCAAACCGGCGACCGCCGTCGACTCCGACGCCCCGGTCGTCGTGCGCGAGGACGCCGACGACCCGGGCTACGCCTCCCGTGGCGCGCACAAGCTGGTCGGCGCGCTGGCCGAGTTCGGGCCGCGGGGCCTGACCGTCGACGGGCGGCGCTGCCTGGACGCCGGCGCGTCCACCGGCGGCTTCACCGACGTCCTGCTGCGCGACGGCGCCGCGCCAGGTGGTGGCCGCCGACGTCGGCCGCGGGCTGCTGGACTGGCGGCTGCGCACCGACGAACGCGTCGTCGTCGGGACAGGACCAACGTCCGGCATCTCACGCCGGAGGACATCGGCGGGCCGGTCGACCTCGTCGTCGCCGACCTGTCGTTCATCTCGCTGCAGCTGGTGCTGCCCGCGCTGGCTGTCGTGCGTGAACGAGGACGCCGATCTGGTGCCGATGGTGAAACCGCAGTTCGAGGTGGGCAAGGAACGGGTCGGGCGCCGGCGGTGTGGTGCGTGACCCCGAGCTGCGCGCGGATGCGGTGCTCGGCGTCATCGCGGCGGCCGCGAACTCGGGCTGCGCCGCGCAAGGGCGTCGTGGCCAGCCCGCTGCCCGGCCCGTCGGGCAACGTCGAGTACTTCGTGTGGTTGCCGGCGCGGTGGCCGAGCCACCGCGGCCGGCGGAACAGGACGATGTCGGACGAACTCGTGCTCACGGCCGTCCGGGAAGGGCCACAGTGGCAAGACGGCGACCGGCCGGGAAGTGCTGCTCGTCGTGCACACCGGCCGGCAGACCAACCTGCGACACCGCGGCGAAGGTCGGCCGGCTGGTTCACGACGGCGGGCGTGCGGATCCGGGTGCTGGCCGACGAGGCGGATCGACCTGGATCCGGTCGTGCTACGACGCCGTCGTGCCGGTCGGCACCGCGGCGGCCGCCGGCACCGAGCTGGTGTTCGTGCTCGGTGGCGACGGCACGCTGCTGCGCGCCGCGGAGCTGGCCCACCCGGTCGGGCGTGCCGGTGCTCGGGGTGAACCTGGGCCGGGTCGGCTTCCTCGCCGAGGCCGACTCGGACGCGCTGGAGGAGACCGTCGCGCACGTCGTCGACCGGCGACTACCAGGTCGAGGAGCGGATGACGGTCGACGTCACCGTCGATGCACGACGGCGACGCTGATCGCCAGCACCTGGGCGCTGAACGAGGCCAGCGTCGAGAAGGGCACCCGGGGCGGCGTGCTGGACGTGCTCGATCGAGGTGGACGACCGGCCGGTGACCGCGTTCGGCTGCGACGGCGTGCTGTGCTCGACGCCGACCGGCTCGACGGCCTACGCGTTCTCCTCGGGCGGCCCGATCATGTGGCCGGACGTGCAGGCGCTGCTGGTCGTGCCGAGCAACGCGCACGCCATGTTCTCCCGGCGCGCTGGTGGTCGCGCCGACGTCGGTCGTCGCGCATGGAGGTCGACCCGGACGGGCCGCCCGCCGTGCTGGTGCTGCGACGGGCGCCGCACGTTCGAGCTGCCGCCCGGCTCGCGGGTCGAGGTGGTCGGCGGTGCGGTGCCGCTGCGGCTGGCCCGGCTGCACGCCGACACGTTCACCGAGCGGCTGGTGCGGAAGTTCGACGCTGCCGGTGCAGGGCTGGCGGACCCGCCGGGACCGCGGTGAGAACTGCTGAGACGCGAAACACCGAACAGGTGTTCGCATGTGTGCGACGACAGCCACTAGGGTGGCGCACCTGTGCTGGCCGAGATGAGCATCTCCGGCCTCGGTGTGATCGACGAGGCCACGCTGGAACTGCACCCGGGCTTCACGGTCCTGACCGGCGAGACCGGTGCCGGCAAGACGATGGTGGTCACCGGCCTGCACCTGCTGTCCGGGGGCCGGGCCGAGGCGTCCCGGGTGCGCAACGGGAGCCGAGCGTGCCGTCGTGGAGGGCCGGTTCGAGCCCGCGCCCGGCGACGAGGCGCTGAAGCTGGCGGCCGAGGCGGGTGCCGAGCCGGACGAGGACGGCAGCCTGATCGCCATGCGCACGGTCAGCGGTGACGGCCGGTCCCGCGCGCACCTGGGTGGCCGGTCGGTGCCGGTCGGCGTGCTTGGGTGAGCTGGCCGAACACCTGATCGCGGTGCACGGCCAGAACGACCAGCTGCGGCTGCTGCGCCCGGCCGAGCAGCGGGCCGTGCTGGACCGGTTCGCCGGTTCGCCGGTGACCGCGCCGCTGGCGGAGTACCGGGCGCTGCGTGAGGAATGGCTGCGGGTCATCGCCGAGCTGGCGGAGCGCACCGAGCGGTCCCGGGAGATGGCCCGGGAGGCCGATCTGCTGAAGCACGGGCTGACCGAGATCGCCGCCGTCGCGCCGAAGCCGGACGAGGACGTGGAACTGATCGAGGAGGCCAAGCGCCTCGGCGACGTCGACCAGCTGCGTGCGGCGGCGACCGCCGCACAGTTCGCGGTGACCGGTTCGCCGGACGGCGACACGGAGGTCCCTGGCGCGCTGGGGCTGGTGGACGCGGCCCGCAGGCAGGTCGCCGCGACCGACGACCCAGCTGCTGACCTGGCCTTGCCGCCGGCTGGCCGAGGCGGCCGTGCTGCTCGCCGACGTCGGCGCCGAGCTGACCGGGTACCTGGACGACCCTGGCCGCCGATCCGGCGCGGCTGGAGCAGGTGCTGGCGCGGCAGGCCGAGCTGAAGGCGTTGACCCGCAAGTACGCCGCCGACGTGGCGGGTGTGCTGGCGTGGGCGGAGGAGGCCCAGGCGCGGCTGGCCGGGCTGGACACGTCGGAGGAGGCGTTGGCCGGGCTGGCGGCGCGCAGGGACGCGCTGGCGGGCCGGTTGGCCGAGCGTGCCGAGGCGATCACGGCGGCCCGGCAGGCATCGGCCGCGGAGCTGGCGAAGGCCGTCACCGACGAGCTGGCCGGGCTGGCGATGGCCGCGGCGGCCGTCGACGTGTCGGTGGTGCCGCAGGGCGGTCGAGCACCGGCGACACGCTGGCGCTGCGGGTCGGCGGCAGCAGACGCCTGCACGCGGGCCCGGACGGTGTGGACGATGTGGAGCTGCGGCTGCGGGCGCATCCGGGTGCGCCGCCGCTGCCGGTGCACAAGGGCGCCTCCGGCGGTGAGCTGTCGCGGGTGATGCTGGCGCTGGAAGTCGTGCTGTCGCACGCGGACCCGGTGCCGACGCTGGTGTTCGACGAGGTCGACGCCGGCGTCGGCGGCCGTGCGGCGGTCGAGGTCGGGCGGCGGCTGGCCCGGTTGGCGCGCAGCCACCAGGTGATCGTGGTGACGCACCTGCCGCAGGTGGCGGCGTTCGCGGACCGGCATCTGGTGGTGGACAAGTCGACCGGTGGTGGCCTGACCCGCAGTGGCGTGACGACGCTGCGCGAGCAGGACCGGGTCGCCGAGCTGGCCCGGATGCTCGCCGGCATGGACGACACGGACACCGGCCGGGCGCATGCCGAGGAGCTGCTCGCGGCGGCCGCCGCCGACAAGGCAGCGGACAAGGCAGCGGACGCGGCGGGCAACCAGCGCAAGAAGCCAAAAGGCGGCAAAACCCACTCTAATGCGTGATCTTCACCACGATGGACGATCTTCTCGACTACGATCAGTAGGGCGTTGACCTCGCGGTGTGCGAAGGAGATCAACCGATCGGGTGGCACGCTTGCCCTGTTCGGACGATTGCACAGACCGCCGCTCACGTTACCGTTCCGTGACGTGTCATCCCCCGGTCCGTCGACGTCGACGATGAGTGACTGCCCGGCGCGTTCTCCCGAACCAGCGGTTCCCACAGTGCTCGACGAGCCCGTGGTGACCCTCACCGGCGACGAGGTGGACCTCGACGAGGCGGCGGAGTTCGTCCGGCTCTTCCACGCCGAGAACCCCGACGCCGGCGACGTCGAACGGCGCGTGGCGTGGGTGCGGGCCGAGGTGCTCACCACCGGCACCTACCAGCACACCACCGCGGAACTCACGTTCGGCGCCCGCGTGGCCTGGCGCAACAGTGCCCGGTGCATCGGCCGGCTGTACTGGCAGAGCCTGCGCGTGCGTGACCTGCGGGTGGTCCGGGACGGCGACCGGGTGGCCGCGCAGTGCGCCCGGCATCTGCAGCTTGCCACCAACGGCGGCAAGATCCGGCCGATGATCAGCGTCTTCGCGCCGGACGCGCCGGGCAGACCGGCACCGAGGATCTGGAACGAGCAGCTGGTCCGCTACGCCGGCTACCGCACCACCGACGGCGGCGTGCTCGGCGATCCCGCGCTACGTCGACTTCACCGAGACGGTCCGTGCGCTGGGCTGGCGTCCGCCGCCGCGGCCCGGACCGGTTCGACATGCTGCCGCTGGTCGTGCGAGACGGAGTCGGAGGGCACCCGGCTCTACCAGATCGACCCGAGCATCGTGCTGGAAGTGCCGCTGCACCACCCGGATCTGCGGTGGTTCGCCGACCTGGGGCTGCGCTGGCACGCGGTGCCGGCGATCAGCAACATGCGCCTGCGGATCGGCGGCATCACGTACCCGGCCGCACCGTTCAACGGCTGGTACCTGGGCACCGAGATCGGCGCCCGCAACCTGGTCGACGCCGACCGCTACGACATGCTGGAACCGGTGGCCCGCCGGATGGGTCTGGACACGTCGCGTGAGCAGACGCTGTGGCGGGACCGGGCGGCCGTCGAGATCAACCGCGCCGTGCTGCACTCGTTCGAACTGGCCGGTGTCACCATCGCCGACCACCACACCGAGGCCAAGCGGTTCCTCACGCACCTGGCCAAGGAGGAGAAGGCGGGCCGCGGCTGCCCGGCGGACTGGTCGTGGATCGTGCCGCCGATCTCGGGCGGGCTGACGCCGGTGTTCCACCGCTACTACGACACAGAGCAAAGCGGCCCGCAGTTCCTCCCTCCAACGGAGGGTGTGTACTAGCCTGAAAGGGTGATCGCGGCGTGGCGAACAGGCTAATGTGAGCCTTGTTGACACCATCGCCACATGAAGCTCCCCGGTCTGACCAGAACCCGTCGGGAACTGCCGGGCGTCATCGGGATCGCCAGGGTCGACCGCCGTACCGGTGACCTCCTGCGACGTGTCGGCCCGGGCGACATCGTCGTGTTCAACCAGATCGACCTCGACCGCCGCACCGCGGACTCGCTGGTTGCCGCCGACGTGGCGGGCGTGGTCAACGCGAGCGCGTCCATCTCCGGCCGCTTTCCCAACCTGGGCCCGGAAATCCTCGTGTCCGCCGGCATTCCGCTGATCGACGGCGTCGGGTCGGCCGCGTTGCACGACATCAAGGAGGGCCTGCGGCTGCGGCTGCACGAGGGTGTCGTCTACGCGGGCGAGCGGGAGTTGGCCAGGGGCGTCGAACAGACCCCCGAGTCGATCGCCGACCAGATGATCGAGGCGAAGGCCGGCATGTCCGCGCAGCTGGAAGCCTTCTCCGCCAACACGATCGAGTTCCTGCGCCGGGAACGCACGATGATCCTGGACGGCGTCGGCGTCCCCGAACTGTACGTGCCGATGAAGGACCGCGAGGTGCTCGTCGTGTCAACGGGCCACGGCCACACCGAGGACCTGCGCCGGTTGCGCCGCTACATCAGGGAACACCGCCCGGTGCTGATCGGTGTCGAGTCCGGTGCGGACGCGCTGCGCTCGGCCGGGTACAAGCCGCACGTCATCGTCGGCGACCCGGACGGCATCCGCACCGAGACGCTGATGTGCGGCGCGGAAGTGGTCGTCCCCGCCCATTCCGACGGCCACGCGCCCGGCCTGGAACGCATCCAGGACCTGGGTATCGGCGCCGTCACGTTCCCCACGTCGGGCAACCCGGAGGACCTCGCGCTGTTGCTGGCCGACACGCACGGCGCCAGCCTCGTGGTCACCGTCGGCGCGCAGGCCACGCTGGCCGAGTTCCTGGACCGCGGCCGGTCCGGATCCAACCCGTCCACCTTCCTCACCCGGCTCAAGCTGGGCAGCCGCATCGTCGACGGCAACGCCGTCGCCACACTGCACCGCGCCCGAGTGCCCACCGGCGCGGTGCTGCTGCTGGTCTTCGCCGTGGTGTTCGTCGTCATGATCGCGCTGGTCGTGTCCAAAGCGGGCCAGGCCTACCCGCACTGGCTGCCGGCCGCGTGGCACGCCGCCGTCACCTGGATCAGGGGGCTGTTCTCGTGATTTCCCTGCGCTACCACGTGGTTTCCATCAGCGCGGTGTTCCTCTCGCTCGCCGTCGGCGTCGTGCTCGGCTCGACGGCCTTGTCGGGTTCGGTGCTGTCCGGGATCAGCGGCGATCAGGCGCGGCTGGCCGAGCAGGTGACCGGGTTGCAGGCGCAACGGGCCGCGCTGAACGCGCGACTGGCCGACGCGGACCGGTTCGCCACCGGTGTCGGCCCGCTGGCGGTGCGCGGCACGCTGACCCAGCGCACCGTCGTGCTGGTGACCACACCGAACGCCGGCCGGTCCGATGAGGACGCCCTCAGGTCGCTGCTGGTGTCCGCCGGCGCCCAGGTCACCGGCCAGGTCCAGTTGACCGACGCGTTCAGCGACCCCAACCGCGCGGACCAGTTGCGCGACCTGGTGACGCAGATGATCCCGGCGGGCGCGAAACTCCCGGTCGCCTCGGACGCCGGCACGCTGGCCGGTGGCCTGTTCGGCGACCTGCTGCTGTTGAACAGGACCACGAACGCCCCGCAGGCCACGGCCGACGAGCGGGCGGCCGCGCTGACCGGTCTGGCGTCGGTCGGGTTCGTCAGGCCGGCACAACAGGTCACGCCCGCGCAGGTGGTGATCGTGCTGACCGGTGGCGCGCAGCCCGGTGACACGGCGGGCGACCGCGCCACGATGCTGGCGAACTTCGCGACACAGCTACAGAAATCCGGTGCCGGAGCGGTACTGGCGGGCGCCGGGGCCGCGGCGTCGGGCACCGGCCCGATCGGCGTGGTCCGCGCGGTCACGGCGGCGAACTCGGTGCTGTCCACTGTGGATGACGTCGACACCGCTGCCGGCCGGATCGTGACCGTGCTGGCACTCCAGGAACAACTGGCCGGCAAATGCGGCAGTTATGGCACGGCGGGCAACGCGAACGCACCCGCACCGGCCCCGTCGGCAAGCTGAGTTACAGCCCGGCAGGAGAAAACTCCCGTCGTTTTTCGGACATGAGGAGGGCCCCCGGTCGTCGAGGGGGGAGGTTACGACCGAGGGCCCTGAACCCAGCCGGCGGTTGGGGGGACCAGCCGGGGGCGCGACTCAAACGCGCCTTGCCCGAGCATACCCGCCGGGTGCTCATATGATGCCGGGTACGCGACGATCTTTATGGTTGTTACACGTATCTTCCGATGCGTGTCGTCGGCCGATCACCTGTGCCAGCAGGGGAAATCGCCGTGATCGCCGATACGCGCGGCCGCGGGTCAGGTGCGAGGTGGCACGCGTCTTCGTGGCGCAATTCACGCCGCGGAAGTCGGCACGCCGGACGGAGCAGTCCCAGTTCGACCCGCCGGCCGAACGCGGTCCTGCCGCAACGCGGAACAACGGGACCGGATGCCATTCCTGCCTGTGCCGGGGAAGCATTTCCGGACGACCGTGTGTGTTTTCGGTGAAACGTCAAGGGTTGCCAACGATGTGTGCCGATGGTGCGAGAAGTCGACGGCGACAGCGACGCATTCGAGGCGGCCATTCCGGCCGGGCGCCGTGGATTGCCGGACGGACAGGCGAACGTGAACAGTGACTGACCAACTACCCGGAGGAGGATCGTGGTGTCACTCGTCCGGGTGGCATGCCGGCGAGCCGGGGTGATCATCCGCGCGCACCGCGACCAGGCACGTTGGCCGCGGGTGGGACGAAGGACACGTCGCCGGGTGGTGTCCGCCGATCCGAGATCCGCCCCGCACGTGCTACGGTGAAATTCCGTGGGCAGTCAGGCTGGTCGAATGCGTCGATCCGGCCGGAAACACGGGGAGCGTTGTTGGTACTTCAGGCGCGCACGACCAAGCACGTTTTCGTCACCGGGGGCGTGGCCTCCTCACTGGGCAAGGGGCTGACGGCCTCAAGTCTCGGGCAACTTCTCGCCGCACGTGGCCTGCGGGTCACCATGCAGAAGTTGGACCCCTACCTCAACGTCGATCCGGGCACGATGAACCCGTTCCAGCACGGCGAGGTCTTCGTGACCGACGACGGAACCGAGACGGACCTGGACATCGGCCACTACGAACGTTTCTTGGACAGGTCGCTGGCCGGTACGGCGAATGTGACCACCGGACAGGTGTACTCCACGGTCATCGCCAAGGAACGTCGCGGTGAGTACCTGGGCGACACCGTCCAGGTGATCCCGCACATCACGGACGAGATCAAGGCGCGGATCAGGGCGATGGCCGAGCCGGGACCGGACGGTGAGCGCCCGCACGTGGTGATCACCGAGGTCGGCGGCACCGTCGGCGACATCGAGTCGCTCCCCTTCCTCGAAGCGTGCCGGCAGGTCCGGCACGACGTGGGCCGGGACAACTGCTTCTTCCTGCACGTGTCGCTGGTGCCCTACCTGGCGCCGTCGGGTGAGCTGAAGACGAAGCCGACCCAGCACTCGGTGGCGGCTCTGCGCAACATCGGCATCCAGCCCGACGCGATCGTCTGCCGGGCCGACCGGGAGATCCCGGCGGGTCTCAAGCGCAAGATCGCGCTGATGTGCGACGTGGACACCGAGGCCGTGATCGCGACACCGGACGCGCCGTCGATCTACGACATCCCGAAGGTCCTGCACGGCGAGGCGCTGGACGCGTACGTGGTCCGCCGGCTGGGCCTGCCGTTCCGGGACGTCGACTGGACCGTGTGGGGCGACCTGCTGGAGCGCGTGCACAACCCGAACGAGTCGGTGCGCATCGCGCTGGTCGGCAAGTACGTCGACCTGCCGGACGCGTACCTGTCGGTCACCGAGGCCCTGCGCGCTGGCGGCTTCGCGCACCGCGCCAGGGTCGAGATCCGCTGGGTGCCGTCGGACATCTGCGAGACGGAATCCGGCGCCGCACGAGCCCTGGCCGACGTCGACGGCGTACTGATCCCCGGTGGCTTCGGCGTGCGGGGGATCGAGGGCAAGATCGGCGCGATCCGTTACGCCCGTGCCCGCGGTGTCCCGGTGCTCGGCCTGTGTCTCGGCCTTCAGTGCATGGTCATCGAGGTGGCCAGGGACCTGGCCGGCATCACGGACGCCGACTCCTCGGAGTTCGACGAGAGCACCACCCACCCGGTGATCAGCACGATGGCCGACCAGGCGGACGTCATCGCGGGTGAACGCGACATGGGCGGCACCATGCGCCTGGGCGCCTATCCGGCGAAACTCCTCCCCGGCTCCCTGGTCGCGGCCGCGTACGGCAGCACGGAGACATCCGAACGCCACCGGCACCGCTACGAGGTGAACAACGCCTACCGGGACCGCCTGTCAGCCGCCGGCCTGGTGTTCTCCGGCACGTCACCGGATGGGCACCTGGTCGAGTTCGTCGAACTGGCCGCCGACCGGCACCCGTTCTTCGTCGGCACCCAGGCCCACCCGGAGCTCAAGAGCCGCCCGACCCGCCCGCATCCGCTGTTCGCGGCGTTCGTCGGCGCGTCGGTCGCCTACCGGGCGGCCGACCGGCTGCCGGTGGAACTGCCCGAGACCGCATCGGCAGGCGCGCAACTGTGACGGCCGAACGAGTCGAACCGGGCCAGCACGTCTTCTCGACGGTCGCGAGCAAGGACATCTACCGGGGCCGCGTGCTCGCGCTGCGGTCCGACGAGGTGGCCATGCCGGACGGCCGCGTCGCCACCAGGGAGGTCGTCGAGCACTACGGTGCCGTGGCGATCGTGGCACTGGACGACCAGAACGGCGTCGCCCTGATCCACCAGTACCGGCACCCTCTTGGCAGGCGCCTGTGGGAACTGCCGGCGGGCCTGCTGGACGAGCCGGGCGAGTCCCCGGACGTGGCGGCGGCCAGGGAACTGGCCGAGGAGGTGGGCCTGGCCGCGCGGGACTGGTCGGTCCTGCTCGACGTGGCGGCGTCACCGGGCTTCACCGACGAGGTGGTCCGCGTGTTCCTGGCCAGGGACCTGACGCCGGCGGGCCGCGAACGTCCGTACGGCGACGAGGAGGCCGACCTGGTCATCCAACGGTTCAGCCTGGACGAGGCTCTCCGGATGGTCATGAACGGCGACGTGGTCAACGCGGCCTCGATCGGTGGCATCCTGGCCACCCACGCGGTCGTGACCGGCGCGGTCACCACCCGCCCGGTCGACACCCCGTGGCGGGACCGTCCCACGCGCCTGGCCCGGCGAGCCGGCGACTAACTCGACCAACCGGCCTCGACCAACCGGCCCACCGCGACCGATACCGCCGCGACCGATCACCCCGCGACCGCTCCCGCCGCGACCGCTCCCGCCGCGACCGGTCCTACGCGACTGACCGCGGCGAACGGTTCGGCGACCTGGACCCGGCCCGGGTGATCGGGACCGGTGCCGGCGACGTACGTTGGCCGGCATGACGTCGACCACGGCGGCCGGCGGCGGCGAGGACATCGCCGTCCCGCTGGCCGCCGTGCTCCGCCAGTACCTGGCCCACCTGGCCGTCGAGCGCGGCATCGCCCGCAACACCCTCGACTCCTACACCCGCGACCTGCACCGCTATCTCCGTCACCTCACCGCCCTCGGCGTCACCGAACTGGGCGACGTCACCGAAGCGCGGATCGCGGCTTTCGTCGGCGCACTGCGCGAAGGCGACGCCGGCCACCCCCCACTCGCGGCGTCCTCCGCGGCCCGCGCCGCCGTCGCCGTCCGCGGCCTGCACCGGTTCGCGTTGCTGGAGGGCCTGATCGAGGTCGACCCGGCACGCCAGGTCCGCCCACCCCCGCTGCCCCGCCGACTACCGAAGGCACTCCCGGTCGACGACGTCCTCCGGCTGCTCGACGGCATCGCGACCGACGAGCCGCGTTCGGTGCGGGACAAGGCTCTGCTGGAACTGCTGTACTCCACCGGCGCCCGGATCTCCGAGGCCGTCGGGCTGGACATGGACGACGTCGACCGTGTCGACCGGACGGTCCTGTTGGACGGCAAGGGCGGCAAGCAGCGTCTGGTCCCGGTCGGCAGGCCCGCGCTGGAGGCACTCGACGCCTACCTGGTGCGGTCCCGGCACGCGCTGGCCGCGAAGGGCCGTGGCACACCGGCGGTGTTCCTGAACGCGCGCGGCGGCCGGCTGTCCCGGCAGAGCGCGTGGCAGGTGCTCAAGGACGCGGCCGAACGCGTCGGCATCCGCACACCGGTGTCGCCGCACACCCTGCGTCACTCGTTCGCGACCCACCTGCTGGAGGGCGGGGCCGACGTTCGCGTCGTCCAGGAGCTGCTCGGCCACGCCTCCGTGACGACAACGCAGGTTTACACGCTGGTCACGGTGACAACACTCCGAGAGGTGTACGCGACCGCGCATCCGCGGGCACTGGGCTGACGAGGAGACTTCTACCGAACCCGAACGCGGAGCGTTGCTCGCCGGTACGGTGGTCGCCACAGCCTTTCGGCGGACCGAACTTCCTCGTGGACTTCGGCGGGATGAGGGCGGGATGAGGTGGTGGGATGAGCGACGTGGACGAGCCCACGTGCGACGCGATCACGCTGGTCGCGGTCCTGCACGCGCTCAGTGATCCGACCCGGCTGGCGGTGGTCGGCCAGTTGGATTCCAACGGCGAGACGCTGTGCGGCCGGTTGGACGTGTCAGTGGCCAAGTCCACACTGTCCCAGCACCTGCGCGTGTTGCGTGAGGCCGGTGTGACGCACACCAGGCCGGCCGGCACACAGCGGTGGCTGTCCGTCCGCCGCAACGATCTTGACCTGCGCTTTCCCGGTCTGTTGGACGTGGTGCTGGCCGCGGCACGGCACCCTTCACTGACCGGCTAGCATCCTCGACCGGCGAGGCGCGTTGCCGCCTACTTGACTGCCGCATAGCATGCCGGCAGTTGGTCCGATGACTACAGGGAGCCAGGTCGCCATGTCGACACCGCAGTCAGCAGCTGACGGGCTGCCGCGCGGTAGTTCGGTCGAGCTGAGCCTTGCGCCCAGGCCCGCCGGTGATGACGACGAGCCGGAGGTCACACCCAACGGCCTCGGTGCGCTGAACAGGCCCAACCGGCACATACCCGAGCCGGAGCTGATCGCCAACCACGGCCCGGCGAAGATCATGGCGATCTGCAACCAGAAGGGCGGGGTGGGCAAGACCACCTCGACGATCAACCTGGGTGCGGCGCTGGCCGAGTACGGCCGCCGGGTGCTGCTGGTGGACTTCGACCCGCAGGGTGCGCTGTCGGTGGGCCTCGGTGTCCAGCCGCAGCAACTGGACCAGACCATCTACAACGTGATCATGGAACGGGACGTCGGCGTCCAGGAAGTGATCATGCAGACGTCCGTCGACGACATGGACCTGTTGCCCAGCAACATCGACCTCTCCGCGGCCGAGGTGCAGTTGGTCGCCGAGGTCGGCCGCGAGCACACGCTGGTGCGCGTCATCAAGCCGATGATCGAGCAGTACGACTACATTCTGGTGGACTGCCAGCCGTCGCTGGGCCTGCTCACGGTCAACGCGCTGGCCGCCGCCGACGGCGTGATCATCCCGTTGGAGTGCGAGTTCTTCAGCCTGCGCGGCGTGGCCCTGCTGATCGACACCATCGACAAGGTGCGCGAGCGCCTGAATCCCAAGCTGGAGATCACCGGCATCCTGCCGACCATGTACGACCCGCGCACCCTGCACTGCCGTGAGGTCATGGCGAGGGTCATCGAGGCGTTCGGCGATGTCGTGTTCGACTCGGTGATCAACCGGACCGTGCGGTTCCCGGAGACCACGGTCGCCGGTGAGCCGATCACCAAGTGGGCGCCCAGGTCGGCCGGCGCGAAGGCGTACCGGTCACTGGCGCGCGAGGTGATCGCCCGGTGACGTTGATCGTCGACGTCATGATGGGGGACGGCGAGGCCACGGAGTGACCCGACGCGCCGCACTGCCGGGCGCGGCCGAGTTGTTCCGCTCGACCGATCCATCGGCTTCCCGCACACCCACCAAGGCCCAGGCGGACGACGCACAGCCGGGCACCGGCCGGCAGAAGCACGACGCCAAGATCACGGTGTACGTCTCGGACGACGAACTCATCGCCCTGGAACACGCGAGGTTCCTGGTGCGCTCGCAGCACGGCCTCGCCGTGGACCGGGGCAGGATCGTGCGCGAGGCCATCGCGGTGCTGTTGGCCGACCTGTCCGCCCGAGGCGCCGACTCGTTGCTGGTCCGGCGACTGCGCCAGGAGCGGGGCGAGTGACACTGGTGGACGTGACGCCGGACTCCCCACAGGACCAACCGGCGCCGGCCGGGTCGACACCTGCCGAGCCGAGCGCCGCCATCGACAGCGGTGCGCGGCAGGCCGACCCCGTCCAGGCGCAGACCGAACCCGTGGCCGACGGCCGTTTCAAGGTCCGTCTGTCCAACTTCGAGGGACCGTTCGACCTGCTCCTGCAGTTGATCTCGCAGCACCGGCTGGACGTCACGGAAGTCGCCCTGCACAGGGTCACGGACGACTTCATCGCGCACATCCACTCGATGGGCGAGGAATGGGACCTCGACGAGACCACGGAGTTCCTCGTCATCGCGGCCACCCTGCTCGACCTCAAGGCGGCGAGGCTGCTGCCCTCGGCCGAGGTCGAGGACGCGGAGGACCTGGCCCTGTTGGAGGCGCGCGACCTGCTGTTCGCGAGGTTGCTGCAGTACAGGGCGTACAAGCAGGTGGCGACGCTGTTCGCGGAACTGGAGGCGACGGCGCTGCGCAGGTACCCACGCGCGGTCGCACTGGAGGAGCGCTACACGAAGTTGCTCCCGGAAGTGCTGATCGGCGTGAGCCCGCAGAAGTTCGCCGAGATCGCGGCAGCGGTCTTCCGCCCGAAGCCACCACCGACGGTCTCCCTGGATCACCTGCACGTCGCCAGGGTCTCGGTCCGCGAACACGCCGCGATCCTGCGGATCAGACTCGCGGAAGCAGGCGCGGCCACGTTCTCGGAACTGGTCGAGGACTGCGGCATCACCCTGGAGATCGTGGCGAGATTCCTGGCGCTGCTGGAGCTGTATCGCCAACAGACGATCGCGTTCGACCAGGAAGACCCACTGGGCGAACTGAACGTCCGCTGGACGGGCGGCACGATCCAGGATGTCCAGGCGACGGTCGAGGGTGCGACGGACACCGGTGAGGACGAGGAGTACGGGTGACAGACCAGGAACCGACAACCCCGCCCGCTCCCACCGCCGACCCCGAATCTCCGCGCGTGTCGACTGCTGAGGAGTCGACACGCGCGGCAGCAACGGCGGAACCGGCCGAGATTTCGGGTGTGTCGACCGTCGAACAGTCGACACACCCGGAAGAAGCCGAAGAACCGGCCTCGGACCCTGGCGTGTCGACCGTTCAGGAGTCGACACGCACGGCGGAACCGACCCCGGACTCCGGCGTGTCGACCTCTCAGCCCGACGAACGGTCGACACGCGCGGAAGACACCCCGGAACCGGCCGCTGCCGAACCCATCCCGGAGGCAGCAGAAGCCCCCGAAGGTGCCGAGCAAGCTGAAGAAGCCGAGCAAGCTGAAGAAGCCGAGAACCGCTGAAGCGCGCGGCAGCCCCCCAAGCCGCTGAAGCCGCGCAAGATGAAGACGCCGCGCAAGATGAAGATGCCGCGCAAGATGACGACGCCGCGCAAGATGACGACATCACACAAGGCGACGGGGCCGAAGACACCGGCCTCCCCCCACTGACGGATGACACCGACCTCACCAACGCCCTCGATGCCCTGATCCTCGTCGTCGACACCCCCGTCACCGAGGAACTCCTCTCCACCACCCTCGGCCAACCCGTCGCCAGGATCACCGACACCCTCAACCGGATGTCCGCCGCCTACACCGAGCGCGACAGCGGCATCGACCTCCGTCGCGTCGCCGACGGCTGGCGTTTCGTGACCCGCGACAAGTACGCCCCGTTCGTCGAGAAACTGCTGCTCGACGGCCAGCGCGCCAAGCTGACCCGTGCCGCCCTGGAGACCCTCGCCGTGATCGCCTACCGCCAGCCGGTGACCAGGGCACGCGTCGCGGCGGTGCGCGGTGTGAACGTCGACGGCGTAGTCCGTACCCTGGTGACGCGTGGTCTGATCGGAGAGGCCGGCACCGACTCGGACACGGGCGGGATCCTCTACCGAACGACCGAAATGTTCCTGGAGCGACTGGGCCTGGCCTCACTGGAGGACCTGCCCCCGATCGCTCCCCTCCTGCCAGAAGTGGATGCGATCGACGATGTCTGACCGGCGCGCACCGGCCCACAAAGCCCACACCGCCAACGCTGCCCGCAACACCAACACCCCTCGCAACACCAACAGGTCCCGCAACACCAACGCTGCCCGCAACGCCAAGACGGCCGGCAACGCCAACGCGGACCAGAACGCCAACACGACCGACGGCATCCGGCTCCAGAAGGTGCTGTCCAAGGCCGGTGTGGCGTCCCGGCGCGCCGCCGAGGAGATGATCGCCGAGGGCAGGGTCAGCGTGGACGGTGACGTCGTCACCGAGATGGGGCGCCGGATCGATCCGGACACCGCCATCGTCCACGTCGACGGCATGCGCATCGTGCTGCGCGAGGAGATGGAGTACCTCGCGTTCAACAAACCGCTCGGCGTACACACCACGATGTCCGACGACAAGGGCCGCCCGTGCGTCGGCGACTACATCCGCAAGACCGAGTCGGGCGGCCGCAGCCTGTTCCACGTCGGACGGTTGGACGCCGATACCGAGGGCCTGCTGCTGTTCACCAACGACGGCGAACTGGGTCACCGCCTGACCCACCCGTCCTACCGCGTCACGAAGACCTACCTGGCCGATGTCATGGGCACGATCCCGAGGGACCTCGGCAAGCGTTTGCGCTCCGGTGTCGAGCTGGATGACGGCCTGATCCGCGTGGACACCTTCCGCCTCGTCGACACCGTGCCCGGCCAGTCGCTGGTCGAGGTCGTGCTGCACGAGGGCCGCAAGCACGTCGTCCGCCGCCTGCTGGCCGAGGTCGGCTTCCCGGTGCACCGCCTGGTCCGCACCGCCATCGGTGACGTCGCCCTGGGCAACCAGCGCCCCGGCACGCTGCGCAAGCTGAACCGCCAGGAGGTCGGGTCGCTGTTCGCCGCCGTCGACATGTGACGTGAGCGCCCGGACCTGCTCCCACGGCAGGTCGGTCACCACGACCGGTCCGCGCGGCCCCGCCGCGGCAGCAGGCTGAGCCGCCCGTCACGTCACTACCGAGGTGATCAACTCGACGGCGGCGCGTGGCCGACACGTCAAGCAGGCAAAATCGAGGGCATGACCTGTGTCGTGCGACCGATCCGGACCGGCTGGGTGGTGACCGGCGCCGTGCCGGGCCCGGACGTCGACGAGTTCGCCGAACCCGACCAGGTGGTCGCCGCCCTGACCGGCACGGGCACCGACACCCTGCTGGCCGTGCAACACCCGCACCGCACCAGATCCGCGCTGGCAGGCGACCTGTCCGTCGTCGACGCGCTGCCCGCCGCCCGGCGCGAACTGGACCGCCTGCTGCGCGCCGCGTACCGCGAGGTGACCGGCGTCGTCGCGCCCTACCGGGTCACCGGCCGGGACGGCACGGCGTTCGGCCTGCTCTGCCTAGCCGACCCGGCCGCCGTGGACGTGGCCGGGCAGGCCAGGGTCCGCCAGGCCGAACAGGTCTACCCGCAGGTCGTCGCCGAACGCGCGGCCGTGCTCGCCGGTCTCCAGGTCGCCACCAGTGCGGCGATGCTCGTCCCGGTCACCGCGAGCAACGACCTCACCGAAGCCCTGCGTGCCAAGACAACCGACCGAAACCCGGTTGCATCCACAGTGGACTCGAAGGGTAGGCGGCACGAACTCTGGCTCATCGGCGAAGGCCAGGACCAGGACGACCTGATCGCCATCGCGGCCCGCCACCCGCTCCTGGTCGCCGACGGCAACCACCGCGTCGCGGCGTCCACCAGTGCCCGATCCGATCTGCTGGCCCTGGTCACCGACGGCCCGGACCTGCACATCGGCGCCATCCACCGCGTTCTCACCGGCACCTCCCTGACCCTCGCCGACCTGACCACGGCCTGGCGCGCCAGGAACATCGACGTCACCGAAATGCCCGATCCCACAACGGAACCCGAGCCCGGCACGATCATCGCGGTCGCGGACGGCAAAGCCGTGGCGGTCCGGCTGCCGGAACCGACCCAGGGCGAACCGCTGCCCAGGATCGACCATGCGGCGGTCGAACGCGTCCTGATCGGTGAGGCGCTCGGCATCGACCCGGCAGGCCCGCACGTCCGCGCGCTGCCCGCCGGTACCGCCGCTGCCCTCCCGGTCGACGTCCTGCTCCGCCTGGCTCCCGTGCCCTACCGCGACGTACTCGCCGTCCACGAACAGGCCCGCAGAATGCCCCGCAAGAGCACCTACTTCACGCCGAAACCGCGCAGTGGCCTGCTGCTGGCAGCCCTCGGATAAGACCTACGACACCGGCACCAGCGTCCAGTTCTGGTTCGCACCACCGTTGCCCGGCCACTGGATGACCGCGGCGCCGTCGGACAGCGAGTTGTTGGAGTCGTCGATGACCTGCCCGTCGTACTCGCTCACGATCCGCACCTGGTTCGGCCCCGCATCGACCAGCTGCCAACGGGAATTGGTGTTCCCGTCGTCGTGGTACTGGATCAGCTGCGTGCCGCTGGTGGTCGTCGGGCCGGGGATGTTCAGCAGTTCCCCGCTGTTGACGTTGGTGACCGTGTCGTACCCGCTGCCCGCCGACCGCACGTACCAGCGCTGGTCGGCCTGCCCGTTGTCCTGCCACTGCAGCACGGTCGCGTCGTCGGCGGTCGAGTCGTTGTTCACGTCCATCCGCCCGCCGCTGTAGGTGTTGACCACCTTGTAGGGCGCGTTCGGGTCCGGTTCGGGCACGAGCTGCCACTGCTGCGTCGCCGAACCCGACGCCGTGGCCTGCACGACCGCGGAACCCGACACGTCCACGTTCTCGCCGTCCGAGCGGGCACTGATCGTGTACGCGCCGTTGCCGGTCGACGTGACGCGCCACTGCGCGTTGGTCCCGTTGTCGTCGTGGTACTGGATCAACTGCGTGCCCGAGGCATTCGTCGCACCGGGGACGTTCAACAGCTTGCCGCTGTTGACGTCGACGATCCGGTAGTACCCGTCACCGGTGGGCACCAGTTGCCACCGCTGGTCCGTACCGGAACTCGCGGCGGACTGCACGATGCTCGCGCTGTCCGCGGTCGACGCACCGGCCACGTCGAGGTAGTCGCCGGTGGAGGAGTTCACGATGCCGTAGTCCATCGCCGTGTAGTGGAACCCGCTGGCCGGCGTCACCTTCAGCAGCCGCGACGCGTGCGAGTTCAGCGTCGCGGAGAACGACCCGTCGAACGAGCCGAGATCCGTGTGGCTCCACAGGTCCCGCACGCTCGCCGACCCGCCGAACCCGACATCCGTCCAGTTCGCCGTCACGGTCGCCGAGCTGTCGCCGAGATTGAACAGAGCGACCGTGTAGCTGCCGTCACCGTTGGCCGAGACCCACACCTGCTGCTGCGTCAAGCGGTCCAGCGGATGCGCCGGGTGCCCGTGCTGGTCGACGGCGATGACCTCGTCGTTGGTCAGCAGGCCCAGATCCGTGCTGTCCATGTGGGTCAGGTCCGTGCCCAGCACCAGCGGCGCCGCGGACACGGCCCACAGCGTCAACTGGGTCTGCCGCTCGTCGGTGGTCAGGCCGTCGTTGGACCCGTTGCCCACCTCGACGGAGTCCAGGTCGTTCCACCCGCCGGACCCGGCGAACTGCGCCCATGGCGGAGCGTCGGTGAACCGGCCGGAGACGTTGTTCCAGTTGGTCAGCGGGTAGGAGTTCGACGAGCAGTAGCACTCGATGTCACCGTCGATGCGCCAGCCGTTCGCGTACTGCGCCCACACACCGCCGTTGTGCACGTCCAGCGAGTTGGACAGCTCGAAGTGGATCGGCCTGCCGGTCTGGGTGAGCGCCTGTGACCAGTGCTGGATGTCGCCGATGTCACCGTCCCCGACACCGTCGAGCTTGAGGTAGTCCACGCCCCACGAGGCCAGCTCGTTCGCCCACGAGTTCAGGAAGGCCTGTGCCGCGGCCGGATTCTTGTTGTAGTCGATGAAGTACATGGAGCCGTTGCCGAAGTTGTAGTTGGCCTCGTAGTCGCTCGTGTCGGACACGATGTCGCGCGCGTGGTAGCTGGTGCCCTGGATCGGTGTGTTCTGCTGGTACGCCGCGACCGGGATGCCGGGCGTGAGGTACATCCCGAACTTCTCGCCCAGACCGTGCACGAAACCTGCCACGTTCGCCATGCCGTCCGGGAACTTGCCGGAGTCGACCACCCACCGTCCGTAGGTGTCCACGGTGTTGGCGGGGTTGAGGTAGTAGAAGTCGTCGATGTTCACATACGTGTAGCCGTGGCTGACCAGGCCGCTGTCGTGCATGGCCTGCGCCTGAGCCTTGATGTTCGTCTCTGTGGGATTGTTCCGGATGAAGCTCCAGCTGCTCCAGCCCATCTGCGGCGACAGAGCGACGCCGTTCGGTTCGGCGTTCGCCACTGGTCTGCTCGCCAAACCAGCCAACAGAGCGGCCACGACCGCCGTCCCAGCGGCGAGAATCCCAACCCGACGACCGATCATGACGCCCGCCATTTTCTGTTCGATGATGTTCGATTGTGATGTTTGTAACACGGAGGTCGGCCCGGCTCAACATCCCGGTGCGGTGGACAGGCAGAATGGACTGCTGAGCGGGTGTCACACGATCATTGACCCATTAACCCGAGCCCAGCACTGACCCGGAGAAACGAGGGAGCGCGGTGACACGCGGAGCAGCAACCCTGCGGGGCGTCGTGGCGTTGGACGGGCCGTCCGGCACCGGCAAGTCCACGGTCGCGCGGCGACTGGCCGGCGTGCTGCACGCCCGCTACCTGGACACGGGTGCCATGTACCGGTCGGTGACGCTGGCCGTGCTGCGCGCCGGCATCGACCCCGCCGACCGTGCCGCCGTCACCGACCTGGCCAGGACCAGTGTGCCGGTGATGGGCACCGACCCGGCCGCGCCGACCGTCCGGCTGGCCGGCTCGGACGTCAACGCCGACATCCGCGGTCCCGAGGTGACCGGTTCGGTGTCCGCGATCGCCGGCATCCCCGAGGTGCGCGCCGTGCTGATCGCCGAGCAGCGCAGGATCGTGGCCGACGCCGTCGCCGCCGGTGGCGGCATCGTGGTGGAGGGCAGGGACATCGGCACCGTCGTCGTCCCGGACGCGGGTCTGAAGGTCTACCTCACGGCCACGGCCGCCGCCCGTGCCCGCAGGCGCACCCGGCAGGACGCCGCGGCAGGCCGGAAGTCCACTGTGGACAAGACGCGCGCCGACGTCGACCGCCGCGACTCGCTGGACACCCTCACCACGCCGCTGCGCGCCGCCGATGACGCCGTCGAGGTCGACACGACGGACGTCAACGTGGACGGCGTGATCGCGAAGCTCGTGTCCCTTGTGGACGGCCACGGCATGCTGGCGGACGACACCGACCGGGCGGTGACCAGATGACGCGCTCGTCGAGAGCCGACCTGCCGCCCGGCACGTGGTTCTGGCTGCACCGCTTCGGGCACCTCATGTTCCCTGGCGTGGTCACGCTGCTGGTGCGCCGCAGGGTGCACGGCCGCGACCGCATCCCGGCGACCGGTCCCGTCGTGCTGGTGGCCAACCACAGCTCGATGCTCGACGGCCCGGTGATCGTGACGGTGCTGCGCGACCGCCACCCGGTTTTCCTGGTCAAGGAGGAGATGTTCGCCGGCCCGGCGGGCGCGATCCTGCGGCGCGTCGGCCAGATCCCGCTGCGCCGAGGCACCGTGGACCGCACGCCGCTGCTGACGGCGGTGAACGTGCTGCGCGGCGGGGGACTGATCGGCATCTTCCCCGAGGGCACCCGCGGTTCCGGCGACGTCGCACAGGCGCACAACGGCGCCGCGTGGCTGGCCCGCACCGGCAACGCGGTGCTGCTGCCGGTGGCCTGCCGTGGCACGCTGCGCCCGTCCGGCGCGCGGCGGCGCTGGCGGCCGAGGGTGGACGTGCTCGTCGGCGAACCGCTGCCGGCACCGACCCGGCCGGGTCGCGCGGGCCTCGCCGATGCGACCGAACAGGTGCGTGCCGCGCTGGCCGCCCTGGTGACCGAACTGGACCTGCTGCGCGGCAGCGCGCACACAGCGGAACGGAAAGTGGAAAGCACGTGAGTGACGAGGACGGGACGTGGATCGACGAGTCCGAATGGGCCGTCGGCGATCCGTCCACAATGGATGAACAGGGCGGCGGCGCCGTCCCCCAGCCGGTGCTGGCCGTCGTCGGCAGGCCGAACGTGGGCAAGTCGACGCTGGTCAACCGCATCCTGGGCCGTCGGGAGGCGGTCGTGCAGGACGTCCCTGGCGTGACGCGTGACCGGGTCGCGTACGACGCGCTGTGGAGCGGCAGGAAATTCACCGTCGTGGACACCGGCGGCTGGGAGCCGGACGCCAAGGGTCTGCAGGGTGCCGTGGCCGCACAGGCGGAACTGGCGATGAGCACGGCGGACGCCGTGCTGCTGGTCGTCGACGCGACCGTCGGCGCGACCAGCACGGACGAGGCGGTGGCCAGGGTGCTGCGCCGCTCCAAGTGCCCGGTGCTGCTGGCCGCGAACAAGGCGGACGACCAGCGCAACGAGGCCGACGTGGCCGCCCTGTGGTCGCTGGGGCTCGGCGAGCCGTACGCGGTCAGTGGCCTGCACGGTCGTGGCTCCGGTGACCTGCTCGACGCCGTGCTCGCCGCCCTGCCGGAAACCCCGAGGGACACGTTCACCCAGGTCAGCGGTCCACGCAGGGTCGCGCTGGTGGGCAAGCCGAACGTCGGCAAGTCCAGCCTGCTCAACCGCCTGGTCGGCGAGCAGCGCTCGGTCGTGGACGCGGTCGCCGGCACCACGATCGACCCGGTCGACTCGCTGGTCGAACTGGACGGCGAGGTCTGGCGCTTCGTGGACACGGCAGGCCTGCGCAAGAAGGTGAACACCGCCAGCGGCATGGAGTACTACGCGTCGCTGCGCACCAAGGCGGCGCTGGACGCCGCCGAGGTGGCCGTCGTGCTGCTGGACGCGAGCGAACCGATCACCGAGCAGGACCAGCGTGTGCTGACGATGGCCGTCGAGTCCGGCCGCGCGGTCGTGCTGGCGTTCAACAAGTGGGACCTGGTCGACGAGGACCGCAGGTACCGACTGGAGAAGGAACTGGACCGCGACCTGGCGAGGGTCACGTGGGCCGACCGGGTCAACGTGTCCGCGCAGACCGGCCGCGCTGTACACAAACTGGCCCCGGCACTGCGTTCGGCGCTGCGCTCCTGGGACCAGCGCGTGCCGACGGGCCCGCTGAACTCGTGGCTGTCCGACCTGGTCGCGGCGACACCGCCGCCGGTCCGCAGCGGCAAGCAGCCCAAGGTGCTGTTCGCGACGCAGGCGTCCACCAGGCCGCCCACGATCGTGTTGTTCACCTCGGGCTTCCTGGAGGCGGGCTACCGCAGGTTCATCGAGCGGAAGTTCCGCGAGACCTTCGGTTTCCAGGGCAGCCCGGTACGCATTTCGGTCCGCGTCAGGGAAAAACGAAACCGCAAATCCTGACGCGGAGTATTTCTCGGTCGTCCGGGCTGGTAGGAACGAGTTGGCAGGACGACTGGGGTGGACGGAGAGCCGCGCGTGCCGGACGGAGCAAACGGGTCGACCTCGCCAGCGACGGTGCGTCTCGTACTCGCTGACGACGAGGCGTTGCTGCGCCGCGGCCTGCGCGTCCTGCTGCAGGCGGACGGCCGGGTCGAGGTGGTGGCGGAAGTCGCCGACGGCAGACAGCTGATCGACGCCGTCATCGCACACCGCCCCGACGTGGTGCTGATCGACGTCCAGATGCCCGGCACGGACGGCATGGAGGCGCTGCGCACCATCGCGCAGCTGCCCGACCCGCCTGTTTGCGCGATGCTGACCACGTTCGACATCGACGACTACGTGGCCAGAGCACTGGACCTTGGCGCGCAGGGCTTCCTGCTCAAGGACGCCGAACCGGAGGCCCTGATCCGAGCGGTCGTCGACCTCGCGGCGGGCGGCGCGGTCCTGGACCCGAGGATCACCGCGCGCCTGCTCCCGCTGCTGCGCCAGTCCGGTGGCCAGTTGCGCTCGGTCCGAGCCGTAACGGAACTCAGCGGTCGCGAACGCCAGGTCCTCGACCTGGTGGCACACGGCCATTCCAACGCCGCGATCGGCAAACAGCTCGGCCTGGCCGAGGCGACGGTGAAGAGTTACGTGTCGGCGCTGCTGAACAAGCTGGGCGTGCGCAACCGCGTGCAGGCGGCGCTGGTGGCCCAGCGGATCAACGGAGGGGAGTAGCGCCGGTGACGACGAACTGGGCGGAACTGGTGGCCAGAGTCCCGAGGCCGGCCCGCATCGTCGCCCAGGAGATCGTCGTCGTCGGCTCGTCCCTGGGCGTCGTGCTGCTGTCGTACCCGACCGGCCTGTCATGGTCGGAAGCGGCCGCGATCGTGGCGTGCTGCCACACTTCCGCTGCGCCTGAGGTGGCCGTGGCTGGCGATGCTGACGTCCCTGTTCGGCCTGGCAGGCCAATTGGGCCTGGCCCCCGCCCAGTTCGCCCTGTACCGCATCGGGCGAACCGCCCGCTCGCCCTGGATGACCATCGCGTGGGCGATCACATCGGTGGCGGCGATCGAGACGACGGTCTTCCTCACCCACCCACTGTCTGCCAGAGACGGCACGCTGAGCGTGATGTTCGCGATGCTGTGGATCATGTCCCCATCGGTGCTCGGCATGCTGGTGACCACGCGCCAACGCCTGGCGACATCGCTGTCCGATCTCAGGATGGCCAGAGAAGCGGAGCTGGAGTCGAGAGCCGAGCGGGCAAGATCGGCCGAACGCACGAGAATCGGCAGGGAGATCCACGACGCGGTAGGCCACCACGCGACACTGATAGCGGTCGAAGCGGCTGCGCTGGAAGCGACGACGGCCGAGGCGGACACGAAATCGGCGGCCCACCGCATGCGGGACCTGGCGAAGGCGTCGCTGAGCGAGATGCGCACGGCGCTCGGCCTGGCCACGGAGGACCCCCGCAACGGCGGCCTACCGGACGTGACGGACCTGATCGCCAGGGCACGGCAGGCGGGCATGCAGGTCACGTACGAAACGGTGACGGCGGAAGTCCCCCCGGCCACCGGCCGCGCGGTGTTCCGCATAGTCCAGGAATCCCTGACCAACGCCGCCAGACACGCCCCGGGCTCCCCGGTACACGTCACCATCAAGCGAAACCGGGCAACCCTCGAGGTAACCACCACGAACGGCCCGCCAGCCGCCCCGCCAACTCCCGACACGACCACCGGCAGCGGCCTGGGCCTGGCCGGCATGGCCGAGCGGGCGACGTTGGTAGGCGGTCACCTGGAAGTGGAGCGAAACCCACCCCACAACTTCACGGTCCGTGCCCACCTGCCCCTCGACGGTCACGAACAGTCCAAAGTCGATGCGACACGACCAACTATCGACGGTACCGGAGCAGCGGTGGAAGTCAGATAGTGAAGCGGTCGGCACTGGGGAGGTGCCGCGGGCCGAGGGGAACGCAGGAACCCGCATCGCCTGAAAACCGGACGAGCACCACCCCCGGTCTCCAGACACAGCGGGTTCCTGCAGCCAGCCCAGCCCCCGCATCCAGCGATCGGCGCCAAATGCGGTAGGCTGCTGACGCACCCAAGAGGTGCAGCCGGGGTGTGGCGCAGTTTGGTAGCGCACCTGACTGGGGGTCAGGGGGTCGCAGGTTCAAATCCTGTCATCCCGACCGAGCGAAGAAAGTCCTGGTCAGGGCCTTGTTCTTACTTCGGTGAGACGAGGCCCTGACTGAGCTGGAAACCCATTGTCTCACATCCTCTCACGAACGCCCAGTACTGTTTCGTAGTGTGAACGTTCGAGTACTTATTGTTATTACCTGAGACGTCCCGCCCTGCCGGTCCGCGCGACCGACTGCCGGGTCGCCTGACGCAGCGCGGCGGCCCGCCGGGAGACGGCTGGCCGGCCAGGTTGGACCGGTGCGTCGGACGCCGCCGACGTGGCCTTCCCCACCCCCGAAACAGCGAGCCGAGGTGCGTTGCCGCCGGCTGCAAGTGCTCCGCGGTGGGATGGATGTACACGCGCTTGGCAATGCTCAGGTCCGCGTGACCGGCCCAGGGCGCTGACAACCACATCCGGCACACCATGCGCACCCAAATAGGTCAGGCAGGCGTGTCGCGCCAAGTACGGCTTGACCTGGCAGAACCGGCCTGACGCATCAGCTTGTACAACTCCCGCGCCACTTGTCGGTCTTGAACGGTCGACCAACCTCGTCGACGAGCAGGTAGCCGGAGTACTCGTACGATTCGCCGGCGGCCTGCTGCTCGGCGGCCTGCCGCTGCCGAAACGCCCGCAACGGGCCCACGACCTCGTCGGGCGGCGGAAGGAGTCGGGACCGGGCGGCTGTCTTGCCGTCCTTTTCGACTACTTCGGTTCGCCCCTCGCTGAACACCAGCGTGCGCGTGTTGTCCCCGGCTCTGATCGTCTTCGCGGTGAGGTCGACGTCCTCGCGCCAGCGTTCCCCGCACAACTCCGCTGGCCCCAGCCCCATCAAGGCAAGCAGAACGGGTGCGTGCAACCGGTGTCCGTGCACGTGGTCCAGGAAGATGGCGGCGATCTCACCCTCGTCCCAGGGCTTCTCCGCCCTCTCTTTTCGCGGCCGCTCCCTCCAGGCCCAGCGGGGAATCTTGGTGTACTCGGCGACGTTGCGGCCGACCACCTCCAGCGCACAGCCAACACCAACGCCGCCCGCAGTCGCCCCAGCGTCAACTGAATCGACCGACCGCCCAGACCGGTTCCCGGCTGTCCGCCGCGCCTGCGCGCCGAGGTCAACATCCACTGCACCAGGTCGTCGATGTCCTGCTCGCACAGCTGTTGCACCTCCTTGCTTCCCAAGAACTCCCGTACCGGTTTGAGGCAATCGGTGTAGCTGGCCGCAGTCTTCTTCTCGACGTCGATCGTGGCGTCCACCATAATGACATCCAGCCACGCATCGACCGTGATATCCGTGGGCGCGATGTAGGTATCCCGGAAGTTGTCAACCTGGATGAGGCGCCGGATCTCGGCTATTACGGTGCGATGGCTGCGTCCTCGGGTGGGTTGATCCACGAGTTGGTGGGGATCTTGGGTGGCTGGGGTGGTTGGCGGACGAACCGCTCCGGGTGAGCGTGGTAGGCGGCGTCCAAGACCACGCCACGCTGCTCACGCACGGCTTGGGCGTGTCCGTGGTGAACATCGGTAGGGGTGTGCAACCCCAGGCCGCTATGGCGGTGATGTTGGTTATACCAAATGAAAAACCGCTGGCAGTGGGCTCGCGCGGCCTGGATCGAGTCGAACCGGGCAGGGAAATCAGGCCGATACTTCAACGTCTTGAACTGGGCTTCGGAAAACGGGTTGTCGTTGGACACGTGCGGCCGGGAATGGGACTGGGTGACACCGAGGTCGGCGAGCAGGAACGCGACCGGTTTCGAGGTCATCGACGAGCCGCGGTCGGCGTGGACGGTCAACTGGTCGCGCTCGATGTGCTGTTTGACGCAGGTGTCGGCGATCAACTTCTCGGCCAGCACGGCGGACTCACCGGTGGCCAGCATCCACCCCACCGCGTAGCGGGAGTAGATGTCCAAGATCACGTAAAGGTAGAAGTAGGTCCACTTCGCCGGTCCGTGCAGCTTGGTGATATCCCACGAGTAGACCTGATTCGGGGCGGTAGCGAGCAGTTCGGGTTTCACCGCCGCGGGGTGGGTGGCATGGCGGCGACGTTCCCGGGTGCCGCTGGCGGTGCGCAGCAGTCGATAGAACGTGGAGGGCGACCCGAGGTAGACACCCTCATCCAGCAGGATCGCCCACACCTCGGTGGCCGCCAGGTCGGCGAAGCGGTCACTGTGCAACTCCCGCAGGATCGCCTGGCGCTCCGGCGTGGACAGGGCTCGTGGTTGGGGCCGGTCGCGGTGGGCGATGGGTGCTGGTCGGGGTGGCGCGGGACTGGTTGGGTGGCGCCGGTAGTAGCCGGCCTGCGCGGCACCGACCGCTCGGCAGGCTGCCCGCAGGCCCAGGCTGGGGATGAGTGTGGTGATCGCGGTGTCGGTCAGGGTGTCGACTCGGGCTCGGTGTCCGCGCTCTCGGAGATCGTTTCCAAGAGCGCGTGAAGTTGTGCTTGGACGTCGACCACGAAGCGGGCCTTGGCCAGCTCCTGCTCCAGTTGTCGGTTCTGCCGTTGCAGGTGGCTGATCTGGTCCTGGCTGGGGGTGGGTCGTGGCCGGCCGCGAGGTGTGCTCAGGCCCGGCCAGCGCGCCGGTGTCTCGTGCCCGCCGCCAGACCGAGATGTGGCTGGAGTACAGGCCCTCGCGGCGCAGTACCGCGCCTTTCTCACCGTCGGGTGCGGCATCGTAGGTGGCCAGCACCGCCAGTTTGTACTGCGCGGTGAACGTCCGTCGCCGGGCTCGTTCGGGTACTTCCGGGTCGGGGCGCTGGGTATCGGCGTCGTCCACCCGTCCAGGATCTGCGATCCCGGCCGCCGGGTCGAGCCCGGTGATGGTTGGTGTCATGTCGGGGGAAGTCTCCATCCCCGCCCTCGGGTCACTGATTGTCAGGGGGCAAGTGCCTCAACCCAGGTTGGCAGAGAGGGCCGCCGGGCAGGATGGATTGTTTGACGTGTGGCGCCGCCACGCCGTGTTCGTCACCAGCGAGTTCACCATGCTGCAAGCGGAGAGCCAGCACCGCGATCACGCGATCATCGAACAGGTCATCGCTGATGCCGCCGCGTCTGCCCTGGCCCATCTGCCATCCGGATCGTTCAACGCCAACGCGGCCTGGGCGGTGCTCTGGGCGATCGCGCACAACCTCACCCGCGCTCTGGGCTGCCTGGCCGGCAGCTTCCACGCCCGCGCGACCACCGCGACCATTCGCGCCCATCTGATCAGCGTGCCCGCCCGGCTGGCCCGCTCGGCCCGCCGCATCATCCTGCACCTGCCCGAACACTGGCCCTGGCAACCGGCCTGGCAGGCGGTGCACGCCGCCGTCTGCCGGCCACCAGTTCACCACGCGGCCTGAGCTGCCCACCGCCCGCATCGAGGACCTGACCGGAGACCGAATATGGACATGCCGGAATGAAGCCGGCGGGTAGCACACGCCCTGAACCACCAGACCCGATCGAAGATCAACAAATTATCGGGAAATGATCAAACCCATTTCATCGGTGGATCCGGGCTGAGTGTCGCCGAGTACCGAGAATATCGGCCGGCGTTCAGTCGAGGTTGTCGAGGAGGAGTTCGACGCCGGCCCTGGCGTGCCGGCGGAAGACCTGTTCGACGAGGTCGGGATCTCGGCTGCGCAGCGCGGCGAGGATGTCGCGGTGGTCCTGGAGCCGCCGCCGGCTCGCCTCCGGGTGCCTGATCAGCGACTCGACGGACCGCGCCCGCCGTTCCTGGCCGACGATGGACAGGCTGGCGATCATGCCGCGCAGCGTGGAATTGTCGGCCGCGCGCTCGATTTCCATGTCGAACTCGCGGGCGATGCGCAGGCGTTCGTGGTTGTCGATCTCCCGCTCGTCGCCGAGGCTGTCGATCAGGCGCTCCATGCGGTCCAGTGCGGCGTCAGTGATCTTGAGCGTGGCGAACCGGGCCTCCATCGCTCGGAGCGCGGCGCCGGTCAACATCAGTTCCGCCAGGGTGGCCGCCGAGTGGTCGACCACGCGGAGTTGGCGGGCCGAGACCCGCTCGATCAGGCCCTCCTGTTCCAACCGGCGCAGGGCCTCCCGGATCGGGGTCTGGCTGACCTGCAGCCTGGCCGCCAGGCCGCGTTCGGTGACGCGCTCGCCGCTGGCGAACACGCCGGTCGCGATTCCCTCGCGGATCGCCTGGTACGCCTGCTCGGACAGCGACTGCGCGCGGAACAGCGGGGGCAGTTCCGAGGTCATGGAGCGAACTTAGCACTTGCTGTGGCAGGTACCACTTGACGTCAAACCACGGGTCTTCGCCAGTGCCAGCGCTGTTGACCACCGATGCTATAGCGTATACCTTGATGCAAAATCGAAGGGCTGGCTCGCAGATGACTGAACAGGCACGCGGCAGCGTGGGCGTCCTGGTGCCCAGCGGCATGCTCGGCGCCGGCTTCCACCCCGACACCATCGCCCGCGGACTCGCGCTGGGTGCCGACGTGATCGCCGTGGACGGCGGTTCGACCGACTCGGGTCCCTACTACCTGGGCACCGGGCTGGCGAAGACCGCGGCGCACGCCGTGCGCCACGACCTGCGGCTGCTGCTGTCGGCCGCGAGCAGCGCGGGAATACCGCTGGTCATCGGGTCGTGCGGCACGTCGGGGGCCGACTCGGGCGTGCACTGGGTCGCCGACATCGTGGCCGGGATCTGCGCCGAGGACGGGCTTGACCTGACCGTCGCGAAGATCTTCAGCGAGCAGCGCGCCGAAACCCTGCTGCCCAGACTGGACTCCATCCACGCACTGGCGCCCAGCGCCGCACTCGACCCGGCGGCGCTCACCAGCTGCGCCCACATCGTCGGCATGATGGGCCACGAGCCGTTCGAGCAGGCGCTACGGGCGGGCGCGGACGTCGTGCTGGCGGGCCGGGCCACCGACACGGCCGTCTCGGCCGTCGTGCCGCTGATGTACGGCATGCCGGCCGGACCCACCTGGCACGCGGCCAAGATCGTCGAGTGCGGCGGCCAGTGCACCACCAACCCGCGCTCGGGCGGCGTGTTCGCGCGGATCGACCACAGTGGATTCAGCATCGAGCCGCTGGACCCCGAAGCCGCGTGCACCCCGACATCCGTTGCCGCGCACATGCTCTACGAGACCGCGGATCCCTACCGGCTGCGCGAACCCGGCGGCACGATCGACGTGACCGAGGCACGGTACACCGCCGTCGACCACCGCACCGTGCGCGTGGAGGGTTCCCGGTTCGAACCGGCCGAGCAGTACACGGTGAAGCTGGAGGGCGCGGCCGTGACCGGGTACGAGACGGTGTCGTTCGTCGGCATCCGGGATCCGGAGATCCTCCGGTCGATCGACGTCTGGACCGACCTGCTGCGCACGGTGTTGACCGAACGCGTCGCCGGCGTCCTGGACCTGCCGCCCGACTCGTGGGGCGCGGACGTGCGGCTCTACGGCTACAACGCGGTCCTCGACGACCTGGAACCGGCGCCCCGCACACCGCGGGAGGTCGGCGTCATGCTGCTGGTCAACGCGCGGGACCAGGCGACCGCCACGGCGATCTCCCAGGTGGCCAACCCGCTGCTGCTGCACCTGCCACTGCCGACGATGAACCACCTGCCCAGTTTCGCGTTCGCCACGCTCACCGGCGCACCTCGACCGGGGCGCGGCCTACGAGTTCGTGCTCAACCACGTCGTCGACGTCGACTCGCCGACCGAACTGTTCCGCCTGGAAATGCCGGAGATGGCCAGATGACCGGCCGCACGCTCGGAGACCTCGCCACCGAGGTGCGTTCGAAGAACGCAGGCCCGTTCTGGATGACGCTGGAGACGTTCCTGCCGGACGAGCCGACCTACCGGATCGCGGACCGGATCATCACCGTGGAACTGATCGCCGCGCTGTACCACGTGGCGCCCGAGTCGATGCGGATCTTCCGGATTCCCGACCTGTGCGTGGTCAAGGTGTCCTTTCCGCGTCCGGTCGTGCAGGGCAGCCTGCACGACCGGGACATGCACGCAGGCCAGCACCACGTCCCGCTGGCCAGCGTCCTCGTACCGGACGGCCCGCATGCCGGCTGATCGGTTCGACGCACTCCGGTCGGAGGTGTCCTGGAGTTGCGCCGACCCGGTGCACTCCCAAGGCGTTCCTCGTCGCCCCTGCCACGGTCGACGACGCCCTCGGTCCTCCGACTTCATCGTCTGCCGTGAACTGAGTCGGCTCGGTCCGGTCATCGACATCGCCCCGAGGAGCACGCCATGACGAACGCCATCGACGCGCTCGCCGCCTGGGACACGCCGGCGCTGAGCAACGCGCTGGACGCCCTGGGCCTGCGACCGCGCGGCACCGGCCACACCGACGGTTCCGTGCGGCGGGTCACCGGCACGGCACCGATGGTGGGCCGGGCGGTGACCGCGCGCAGGCCGCGCGAGAACCGGGCGAGGACGGCATTTCCGTCGCCCGGCTGCACCGGGCGATCGCGGAGGCGGACGGTCCGGTCGTGGTCGTCCTGGGGGACGTCGACGAGCCCGCCGGCGCGGGTGCGTTCCTCGGCGAGGTCAACGGCAGCCTGCTCGCCGCGCTCGGCGTCCGCGGCCTGGTCACCAACGGTCGGGTGCGCGACGTCACCGAACTGCGCGGGTTCCCCTACGCCGTCTACGCGACCGGCCTGTGCGTCGCCCGGTCGTACCTGCGGCTGCTCGACGTCGGCACCGAGGTCACCGTCGCCGGCATGACCGTGTGGCCCGGTGATCTCCTGCACGGCGACGAGCACGGCGTGCTGCACATCCCGGCCGAAGCCGTCCCCGGCATCCTCGAACAGGCCGCGGCCATTCGCGACGAGGAACAGAGCATCGTGGCCTGGTCCCGTTCGGACGACTTCAGCGTCGAGAAACTACTGCGCCTTCGGCGGGTCAGGCACTGACCGGTGGACGGCAGGCAGCCGGATCAGGAACCGCGCCCCGCCGGCCGGATGGTCGGTGACCGTGATGGTGCCCTGGTGGGCGGTGGCGACTTCGCGGGCGATGGCCAGGCCGAGGCCGGTGGTCCCACTGACGCGGTCACGGCTGGTGTCGAGGCGGACGAAACGGTCGAAGATCCGGTCCCGGTCGGCCTCCGGGATGCCCGGTCCGTCGTCGGTGACGCTGATGACCACGTGCTCGTCGACGGTCTCGGCGGCGATGTCGACCGCGCTGGTCGCGTGGCGCACGGCGTTGTCCACGATGTTGCAAACCAGCCTCGTGAGGTGGTCGGCGTCGCCGGTCGTGACCGGTGTGCCGGTCACGGTCAGTCGGATATCGATGTCCTGCTTCGGCGTGGTGGCGGTGGCATCGCGCAGCAGCGCGGTGACGTCGACCGGTTCCGGTGCGGCGGTCAGGATGCGCTCGTCGGACTTGGCCAGCACCAGCAACTCCTCGATCAGGTCCGCCAGCCGGTTGGACTGCTGGGCGGCGCGTTCGGCGATCGTCGGCCAGGGTGCCCTGTCGGGATGGGCCAGGCCGACTTCGAGGGTGGTGCGGATCGCGGCCAGTGGGCTGCGCAGTTCGTGGGAGGCGTCGGCGACGAAGCGGCGCTGCCTGCAGGCGGCCGTGTCCAGCCGTTCCAGCATGTCGTTCATGGTGACGGCCAGGTTGCCGACCTCGTCGGGCGTGCCCGGTTCGGGTACCCGGCGGGACAGGTCGGCCGAGGTGATGTCGGTGACGGCCCTGCGGATCTGTTCGACCGGCCGCAGTGCCCGCCCGACGATCAGCCATACCCCCGCTGCCGTGAGCACCAGGATGATGGGCAGCGCGATCAGGAGGTCGTAGGTGAGTGGCGTGCGCAGCAGGGTCAGCAACTCGGTGGGCGTGATGGTGACGATGGTGACCGACTGACCGCCGATCGTCTGCCGTACGCCGATCACCCGGATCTCGCCGCTGATGACGCCGTCCGCGGCCTTCTGCCGCACCGGCGTGCCGGAGCCGGGCGGCAGGAGGTACATCGCGGACAGGCCGACCAGGGTGCGGGTCGCGGCCAGCACGTGGCCGTCGGCGGCGATCACCTGTCCCACCGCACTGGAGTCCAACGTGGACTGTGGCAGCACGGCAGGCCAGTTCCCGGTCGGCGCGGACTGGCCGATCTGCGTGGCGTAGATGCCCAGTTGCCCGTCCAGCGTGCGCCGCACCGACTCGATCTGCACCAGGTACAGCAGGCCCGCGCCCATGATGACGGCCGCGGTGATGGCCAGGCTGGCGGCGGCGGTGACGCGGACCCGCATGGTGCGCCACCACTGCCGCCGTACCGGGTCGCCGGTCACGGCGGGCCGTCCGGAATGAGATAGCCCTCGCCACGGACGGTGCTGATGACCGGCGGGCCGTCCGAAGGCTCGATCTTGCGCCGCAACCGGTGGATGACGACCTCGACCACGGCCGGGTCGCCGGAGTAGGCGGCGTCCCAGCAGTGGTCGAGCAGTTCGGTCTTCGACACGACCCGCCCCTGACGCCGCATGAGGTACTCCAGGACGGCTCGCTCCTTGCTGGTCAGTTCGACAGTACCTCCGTCCCGCGTGACCGTGTGGCTGGCCGGGTCCAGCCGCAGCCCACCGGCGGCCAGCACCGTGGGCCGCTGCGCCGAGTACCGCGCCGGGTCAGGGCACGCAGCCGGGCGAGCAGCACCGGATACGCGAACGGCTTGGCCAGGTAGTCGTCCGCTCCGCTGTCGAGCCCTTCCGCCTGGTCGAGCGTGCTCGTCCATCGCGGTGAGCATGAGGATCGGTGTCCACAGCCCGTGCTCGCGCAGTTGCCGGCAGACCTGGTAACCGTCCAGACCGGGCAGCAGCACGTCCAGGATGATGACATCGTGCGGGCTCTCGCGAGCCTTCCACAGGCCGTCCACGCCGTTGGAGGCGATGTCGACGACGTAGCCTTCGGCCCGCAGGCCCCAGGACAGGGAGTCGGCCATGGCCCGTTCGTCCTCGACGACCAGGATGCGCATGGCTCAGGCGTCCCCGGCCAGGACCGGGATCGGTTCCGGCTCCGGCTCCGGCTCCGGCGGTGTCACGGGCAACCGCAGCAGCCGCGCGGCCCATCGGGGCAGCCACCAGTTCGCCCCGCCGAACAGCGACACCAGCGCGGGCAGCAGCAGCATCCGGACGACGACGGCGTCCAGCACGCACGCCCGCCGCCATGCCGGCGGCCAGTTCGCGGACGGTGATGTCGTTCGCGCTGGCCAGCGACGCGAGCGCGAAGAACAGGATCAGGGCTGCGCTGGTGACCAGGCGGCCGGTGCGGGAGACACCCTCCACAAGGCCCGCGTGCGTGGAACCGGTGCGGTCGTAGCCTTCCCGGACCCTGGTCAGGATGAAGACCTCGTAGTCCATGGAGACGCCGAACAGGAAGCCGAACATCAGCATCGGTACGAACGTGTCGACCGAGCCGGTGGCCGACATGCCCCACAGGCCCTGCGTGCCGATTCCGTGTTGGAACACGAGTACGACGATGCCATAGGTCGCGGCGACCGACAGCGCGTTGAGCAGCACGGCCTTCGCCGGCAGCAGGATCGACCGCAGCCCGCGGGCCAGCAGCAGGAAGGTCACGAGGGCCACCAGCGCGAACATCGCGGGGAACGCGCCGTAGGTCGCGTTGACCTGGTCGACCTGGAGGGCTTCCGGTCCGCCCACCAACGCCGTGGACGGCACGGTGTGCTGGATGTCCGACAGCGACGTGCCGCCCTGTGCGGTGCCGACCTCGTGGTTCGGGATGGCCAGGACGATCGCGCTGCTGTCCTGCCGCCAGTTCGGTCCACTCGGGACGATGGCGCCGCGCACACTGGACACGGTGTCCAGGGACGTGGCGACCGACCGCGCCTGCCCGGCCGAGGGCAGGTAGACCGGCACCGTGGTCAGCGTTCCGCTGGGGAAGCCGTCCGCTTGGAGGGCGCGCAGGCCGTCGGCGTAGGGGCCGGTACCGGCTATGGCCGCGCCGGTGGGCTGGGCGATGTTGATGGTGGTGGCGACCCCGGCCAGGCCACCGAGAATGCCGAGGCCGACGACGGCGGCCACGACCCGGTGGCGGATCACGCGGCGCGACCACCACGCCCAGAACTGCCCGGCACCCCCCGCAGCGCGCCTGCGCGGCCAGTCCAGGCGCGGGCCGACCGTCGACAGCACCAGCGGCAGCAGTGTCAACGCCACGAGGGTCGCGGTGGAGGGGATGAACAGGCCCGCGATGCCGATGCCCTGCACCAATGAGACCGGGACGACGACGAGCGCGAACAGGCCCAGCGAGGCGGTGATGCCGCTGAACGCGACGGCGTGGCCGGCGCGGCGCATCGCGGCCCGGACGGCGTCGGCGTTGGCCGCGCCCGCGGCGCGTTCCTCCCGCCAGCGGTTGACCACCAGCAGCGAGTAGTCGATCGACAGGCCAAGCCCGAGCAGGGCGACGATGTACTGCACGGCCGGGTTGAACGGGAGCGAGGACGGCATCACATAGCTGAGCGCGTAGATGAACAACTGCATCGTCAGCACCGACACCAGTGCCATGATCAGCGGCAGCAGCGCCAGGAACGACCCGAACACCAGCGCCAGCACGATCAACGCGCCGAGGGCACCGATCAGCAGCTCGTTGAGCACACTGGACTGTCCCGCGGACGTGTTGCCCGCCGAGAGCGCGGCCAGGCCGGTCCCGTGCACGGTCGCGCCGGCCACCGTCGCCTTCGCCACGGCCGTGAGCCCGTCCAGTTGGGCCGGCGCGACCTCCTGGCCCGGCTTGGGCGGATACACCAGAACGATCGTGCTGGCACCGCCGTTGCCGACCAGCGCGCGGTTGCCGGTCGACGCATATGAGACCGCGCGCAGCCCCGGTGTCCCCTCGGCCAGCCGCGTGTCCAACGCGGCCAGTTCGGTGCGCACGTTCGGTGTGTCCACGGTGGTGCCGGCGACGAGGTCGATCGTCACGATCCCCGGATCGGAGGTCACTCCGCCGTAGTGCGCGGCGAGCTGTTGGTTGGCCGTCAACGCGGGACTGTTCAGGTGCGCGCCCGACACCAGCCGGCCCGAGACCGACGGCGCGAGCAGCACGCCGGCGACGGTGATCGCCAGCCAGGCCAGCCCCACCACCATCCGGTGACGGATCACCCATCCACTGAAGGCTTCCACGGCAGTTCCCTCCGGCGTGCTGTCTGCGGTCGTCACGTCGGAGGCTAGGCAGCAGCACCTTTCGACCCGCTTACACCGCGCGGACCTCGGTGAACCACGCGCCGGTCACGTCCCGGCTTCGGTGAAAGCGTCCCGTAAGCGAGCCGCCTGCATGCTCCGCGTCGATCCGGCGTTCGCCGGCTCCGATTCGGATCGAGGCACCGTGATGAGGACGATCGTGGCGCTGTCGCTTCGGCACCGCTGGATCGTCCTTGCCGCGTGGCTGGTCCTGGCGGCGGCCGGCGCCCTGAGCGCGACCACGACCGTCAACCGGCTGACCTACACCTACGACACGCCGGGCCAGCCGGGGTACGAGGCCAACCTGCACATCACGCGGCGGTTCGGCATCGACGGCACCTTCGAGCCGACCATCGCGGTCCTCAGCCTGCCCGCCAACCAGGACATGCACACCGCGGCCGGGCAGGCGGCCGCCGCGCGCACCTTCGCCGCGGGCGCGCGGCCCGGGGTGGTCGCCGTCGCCGACTACGGCAACACCGGCGACCCGAAGCTCGTCTCCCCGGACGGCCGCACCACGTGGGCCGTGTTCAACCTGGCCAATCCGGACCAGGGCCCCGGGGCGGGCGCCGGGGAAGCCCTCGGCCCGGTCCTCCGGTCGGCCGCGCCACCGGGAGCGACGGTGACGGTCACCGGCTTCGCGCAACTGTTGGCCGCCGGGGGAGGCGGCGGCGGGCCGAACGTGCTGATCGAGATGCTCGTGGCCGCCGCCCTGGCGCTGCTGGTCCTGCTGCTGGTGTACGGGTCGGCGGTCGCGGTGGTCCCGGTGCTGATGGCGGTGCCCGCGATCCCCGTGACCTTCCTGTGCGTGCTCGGCATGACGTACCTGACGAATGTCAGCTACTTCCTGGAGTACATCATCGCGCTCGTCGGTCTCGGCCTGGCCGTGGACTACTCGTTGCTGGTCGTGGTGCGCTGGCGCGAGGAACGTGAGCGCGGGGTCGCCGATAACGAGGCCGTGCTGATCGCGGCCGATCGCGCCGGGCGTGCCGTGCTGCTGTCCGGGGCGACCGTCGCGGTCGGACTGCTGTCGTTGGTACTGCTGCCGGTGCCGTTCCTGCGCGGCATCGGCGTCGGCGGCATGCTCATCCCACTGGTCGCGACGGCCGCGGCGATCACGCTGCTGCCGATCACACTCGCCGCGTGGGGGCCGGCGCTGGATCGGCTGCGGTTGCGGCGCGGCGCAGTCTCCCACAGTCCGCGCTGGGCACGCTGGGGCCGGTTCATCGTGCGCCGCCGCTGGATCGCCGCCGCTGCCGGGCTGGCCATCGTGCTGGCGTTGGCCGCGCCGGCACTGTCGATCAACACCGCCCAGCCGCTCGTCCGCTCCCTGGCCGCGGGTGGCCCGGCGGCGGCGGCGTTCGCCGAGCTGGAGCGGAACGGCGTGCCCAGCGCGGTCGACTTCCCGATCCAGGTCCTCGTGCACGGCGGGACCGGCAGTACCGCGCAGGCCGTCCGGATCGCCGAGGCCACTCCCGGGATCTACACCGTGCTCGCGCCGGACACGCCGGCGTTCCGGTCCGGCCAGAACGCGTTGCTGACCGTCGTCCCGACCGCCGAGGGCGGCACGGCGACCGGCCGGCAGATCGTCACCGACCTGCGTTCCCGGCTGGCGTCGGCGGAGGTCGGCGGCGCCACCGTCGCGGAAACGGCCTTCAGTGACGCCGTGTACGGCACCATGCCGCTGCTGGTCGCGGTCATCGCGCTGCTCACGTTCCTGATCCTGGTCGCGGCGTTCCGGTCGGTCGTGCTCGCGGCGAAGGCCGTGCTGCTCAACGTGCTCTCCCTCGGCGCGGCCTTCGGGTTCATGGTGCTGTTCTGGCAGCAGGGCCACGGTTCGGACCTGATCTACGGCATGCCGGCCACCACGGCCATCCGGGACTGGATTCCCGTCGTCGTCTTCGCGTGCCTGTTCGGGCTGTCCATGGACTACGAGGTGTTCGTCCTGTCCCGGATACGGGAGGAACACGACCGCACCGGATCGACCGACGACGCCATCGTCGCGGCGCTGGGCCGCACCGGGCGGCTGGTCACCTGCGCCGCCCTCGTGCTCGCCGTGTCCTTCCTCGCACTGAGCGCCGACCCCAACCAACTGGTCAAGATCGTGGCCACCGCGCTGACCGCCGGAATCGTGCTGGACGCCGTGGTGATCCGCACGTTGCTGGTGCCCGCCCTGATGTCCCTGCTGGGCCGCTGGAACTGGTGGCTGCCGGCCTGGCCCACGGCATCGAGATCGACCGTCCCAGCCGACCTGTCAGTCACATCCAGAGAGGACCAATGATGAGAATCTCGCTCCCGAAACGCATGACGATTCTCGGTACGGCGATCGTCGCGCTGGCCGCGCTGGCGGGCGCGTGCTCGTCCGGGTCGGGCGGCCCGACCGCCCAGGCGGGCACCGTGTCGTCGGACCCGGTGGCCGGCTCGAAGGCCGAATCCGGCCTGGTGATCTACAGCAACGCCGCGAGCGAGCTGCTCAACAAGTTCACGGCGACCTTCATGAAGGCGTACCCGTGGATCAAGGTCACCACCTACGACCTGGATGACCCCGTGGTGTTCTCCAGGTACGCGGCCGAACACGGCACCGGCGGCCGCACGGCCGACATCCTCATCGCCAGCGCCCCGAACCTGTGGACGTCGGCGGTCAAGAAGGGCTACGTGCAGGACTACACGCCGGCCGGTATCTCCGCGTTCCCGTCGTTCGCCTCGCAGGGCGGCGGCCTGTACATCATGTCGCCCGACCCGGCGGTGACGATCTACAACAAGAAGCTGCTGAACAACCAGCCGCCGCCCAGGACGGTCGCCGACATCGCGCAGGGCGGCACGGCCGGCAGGTACAAGGTCGCCACGTACACCATCGACAACGACTTCGGCTACGCCGCCTTCTACGGCTTCGTGCAGAAGTACGGCTGGAACACGCTCGACGAACTGGGCAGGACCGCCAAGACCCCCGGTGACGGGGACGTGCTGTACCAGGACGTCGCCCAGGGCGGCTTCACCACCGCCGTGTTCGAGTCCGGGCTGGTTCGTGGCGCGATCAAGCCCGACGACCCGCTGATCGGCTGGGAGTACACCACGGACTACACCCCGCTGATCCCCCGCGGCATCGGCATCGCAGCGGGGGCGCACAGCCCCAACTCGGCCCGGCTGTTCATGAACTACCTGTTCAGCAACGCCGGCCAGGCGGCGGCCTGCGACGCCGGATTCGAGGCGTACAGCAACACCTTCACGCCGACCGACGGCTGCGCCAACACGCTCAGCAACCTCTACACGGCCGTCGGCGGGCAGGCCAACGCGGTGCTCGTGCCGATCAGCCAGAAGGTGGCCGACGACCAGACCGCGTTCGTGGCGCGCTGGAAGCAGGCGTTCGTGAACCGGTAACACCCACCGACCAGCCCGGAGGACGCCAATGACGGCTCACCTGCCCACCACCACACCACCCATCTCCACCCGTGTGCGGCGCATCGTGCCGGGCGGGACCGTGCAGGCGGTGACCTGGCTCGTGATCGTCGTCGGCGTCCTGCTCCCGGTCGTGCCACTGTGTTACGCGTCAGTGCGCGACCGGCCGGTCTACGAGGCGGGGGGCGTGTTCACCCTGGCGCCGTACCGGCAGCTGTTCACCGATCCGGCGTTCTGGCAGTCCGTCCGCAACACCCTCGAATTCGCCGGCCTGAGCACGGTCATCGGCGTCGGGTTCGGTGCGGGAGCCGCGATCGCGTGCTCCCGCACCGATATCCTCGGGCGGCGGCTGTGGTCCCGGTTGCTGCTTGCCCCGTTGCTGCTTCCGCCGTTGGGCGTCATCCTGGGCTGGAACGCCCTGTACGGGCCCGGCGGCTACGCGACCGGTTTCGTCACCGGCACCCTGCACATCCCGTTCAACCTCACCAGTGTCCCCGGCATGTCCGTGCTCGGGGCCGTGATCGGCATGCCCGTGGCGTTCCTGATCTGCCAGGCAGCACTGTCCAACATGGACTCCTCGCTGGAGGACTCCGCGCGCAGCGCCGGTGCCCGACCGCTGCGCGTGCTCACCAGGATCGTCCTCCCGATGATCCGGCCTGCCCTGCTCAACGCCGCCCTGCTCATCTTCACCGTGAGCGTGGAGTCGCTGGGCATCGCGCTCATCCTCGGCTCACCGGCCGGCAACGACTTCGTCGCCAGTTACCTCTACGACGCGTGGGCGAACTCCAGCACTATCGACCCCGGAGCTGTCAGTGCGGGCGCGATGGTGTTGCTGCTGGCCGCCGTGGGACTGCTCGCGCTGCGTCATGTCCTGCTCGGCTCCGAGGCGCGGTTCGTGTCCGTCACCGGCCGGGGCCGAGGGTCCCACCGGTTGATCGAACTGGGCCGCCCCTGGCGTGTCGCCCTCGGCGCGCTGGTCGGCCTGTACCTCGCGATCACCACAGTGGCGCCGATCGTCGCGCTGGCATTGCAGTCCAGCGTGTCGGTGCTGACGCCGCTGATCGCGCCGTGGCACGAATGGACGGCGGCGAACTGGCGAACGCTGGCGCATCCGGACTTCAGCAGCTCCATCGTCAACAGCCTGGAGATCGCCGCGGTCGGCGCCGTCGTCACGACCGCGGTGGTGGCACTGGGGACCGCGGTGGCGCACCGGTCGGCGTTCCGGCTGGGGCGGTCGCTCCAGTTCGTGATGATGTTCCCGCGCTCCATGCCGGGCATCATCGTCGGCATCGGGTTCTTCTGGACGTTCGTCCTGGTCGACCCGCCCGGCGGCGCGCTGCGCAACAGCATCTGGGGCATCGCCCTCGCGCTGGCCGTGCGCAGCCTGACCCTGGCCTACCTCGTGCTGTATCCGGCGGTGGCCGCGGTGAGCCGTTCGCTCGACGACGCCGCACGCTCGGCCGGCGCGAGCTGGTGGACGACGATGACCCGCGTCGTGCTGCCCATCGTGCGGCCGGCGCTGCTCGCGTCGTTCATCGTGCTGTTCATCGCCATCCTCAACGACTACGACCCGGCGCTGTTCCTCGTCACACCGGGCCACGAAATCATGGGAGTGACCATGATCCAATCGCTCAAACAGGGCTCGGCGGGGCCGGCGGCGGCCATGGCCATGGTCCAGGTCGCCGCGACGATCATCGCCATTCTGATCGGCAGTCGCGTGTTCCGCACCACCCGCCGGAGGACCCATGCCTGAGATCACGGTCGACGCGTTGACCATCAGCTTCGGCGCCAACCGCGTCCTGGACGACGTCGGTTTCACCGTCCAGGACAGGGAGTTCCTCACCCTGCTCGGCCCGAGCGGCTGCGGCAAGACCACCACGCTCATGGCGATCGCCGGATTCGTCCGGCCGGACTCGGGCACGATCCACTGCGGCGATCAGCGCTTCTTCGACGGCGCCGCGAAGTCCTGGCTGGCCGCCGAGGACCGCAACGTCGGCGTCGTGTTCCAGTCCTACGCCGTCTGGCCGCACATGACGGTCTTCGACAACACCGCGTTCCCCCTGCGGGTGCGCGGCGTCAAGCGCGACGCCCTGCGCCGCAGGGTCCTGGAGACCCTCGATCTGGTCGAGATGGCCGACTACGCCGAACGCTATCCGCACGAGTTGTCCGGCGGCCAGCAGCAACGCGTCGCCCTGGCGCGCGCGCTGGTGTACGCGCCGTCGGTGCTGCTGCTGGACGAACCGTTCTCCAACCTGGACGCCAAACTGCGCGAACGAGCCCGCACCTGGCTGGTGGACCTGCAACGCGAGCTCGGCCTCACCACCCTGTTCGTCACGCACGACCAGCACGAGGCCCTGAGCCTGAGCGACCGCATCGTCGTGATGAACGGCGGCTCCGTGCTCCAAGCCGGGCCGCCGGTGGATATCTACCGCCGGCCCAACAGCCGTTTCGTCGCCGACTTCCTTGGCCAGTGCAACGTCCTGCCCGGCGAGATCGCCTCCCTCGACGACGGCACGGCCGTCGTCGTGCTGAACGCCACGGCAGGGAAACTCGTGCTGCCCGCGCCCGATCAGGCCCGGCTCGGCGACCGCGTCGACATCCTCGTCCGGCCCGAGGCGATCACCCTCCACCAGGGCAACCAGCCGAACGGCGAGCCCAACACGTACCCGGTCGTCCTGCGGTCCAGTTCCTATCTGGGCGACCACTACGTGCACCGGCTCGATCTCGCCGGATCGGACGTGACAGCCACCGATCCCCGGATGTTCACCACGCGCGACCTGACCGCCCACATCCCTCCGGAGGCCTGCCGTGCGATCCCAGCGTCCTGATCGCCCGTCCCGCACCCGAAGCGCAGCGACGACCTGTTCAGCAACCGGAAGCCAATCGTCATCCCGATGACCATGACGTAGACGACAGCGCAACCATCAGGCGCGCCACCCCGTGGCGTCCCGGACCCTGATCCCCCTGATCCGAAAATCGAGGGTGAGTGGGCGCGCGAAGCACCCGGCGCAGCGCAGCGGAGCCGGGTTCGTGTCCGGTTGGTCGGGTGCTCAGGCGGCGGGTTCGAGGGTGACCCGGTAGCCCAGCGCGGTGAGCTGGTTGATGTGGTTGCCGATCCTGCGTTGGGTGTTGGCGTGCTGCGGGTAGAAATCGGCGCCCAGGTCGTGGAATCGGGCATCAGGATCGGACAGCAGATGCCAGACGATGACCAGGATGGACCGCCCGACCGCGACGATGGCTTTCTTCGCGCCGCTGCGGCGGGCGATACGCCGGTAACGCTCACCCAGGAACGTGCTGGTCTTGCTGGCCGCGACGGCGGCCTCACCCAACACCCGGGCCAGATAAGGGTTGCCGTGACCGGTGCTACCGGAGCCGGTCTTCCTGCCCGCCGACTCCGACACCCCGGGCGCGAACGCCTTGTTGTGTGTCTTCTGCTCGTCGGTGAGTTGGCCGCCCTGGGGCTTCTTGAAGGCCACGGTGATCGTGCCGGCTTCGCCTTCGTAACCCAGGTCGCCCAGCGCGGGCCGGTTCTCGGCGATCCAGGTGGCCAGCGCGGGAAGAATCTCCGAGTGCGTCCGCAGCGCGGTGGTGTCGTGTTCGCGTCCCGGTCGTACCTCGGATGTCCACAGTGGCCAGCCATCCGGGGCGGTGATGACCTGGATGTTCCCGCCGTGGTTGGCATGCTTGCCCGACCACCACAGGTCCACGCCTGTCGTCGGGCCAGGGGTGCGGCAACGGTCGGTCTCGATGAGCGTGCCATCGATGCTGACATGCTCGTGTCCAGCCATCTTCGCCGCGAGCAGCGCGGATTCCAGCTTCGGTGCTCGCCTGGCCAGGACGTCGATGCCCTCGTGCAGGGCGGCATAGGCGGTGGAGCGGCTGACCTCGTTGTCGTTGGCCAATTGGGCCACGCGCGTGGCGTCGAGGAACCAGCGCAACACGAGGACCGCTTGGTGGAAGGTGGTCAGCGCCCGCCGGCCGGCGCGGGTGCCGCGGCGAGCGCGTTCGGCATCGAACAGGCTGGTCAGGAACACGACGGTGCGTTCCCGTACGGGCAGAGCAGCCGTGTATGTCACACTCATCAGGCGCAGAACCTCTATGAAGTTGATCTGTAAGAGAACCACTTCATATCGGGGTTCTGCGTTTTTAGATTGTCAGGCAACAAGTTCGGCGTGTCGTCGCCTGTCGCTACCCAGCGTCACGGCCGGTTACTCGGAATGGCTCAGTGTGCCCGGCATCGGCGAGGGCGAAGCGAGCGTCCCCGAGGTTCTAACCCGTCGGATGGGCGTGTTCCGTGTCGCTCGTGTGGAGGACCGGTATTGATGTATATCATGGCCTTGAGCTGTGGATGTGTGATTGACTAAATGGGGTCTACGCCGAGTTGGGCGGGGTTATAGGTGGTGTCCTTGACTTGGTCTGATAAGCTCAAAACCGAGCTGGAAGAATGGCCGTGAGAACACCGCCAGTTGATTAATGGCTGGGCGTCCGGGGGTCGCAGGTTCAAATCCTGTCATCCCGACACACAGGGAGTCCGTTTACGCAGGTAGACGGACTCCCTTCTTGTTGGGCGGGCTGTCGGGACCGACATGCGAGCACGTCCGGACAACATTCAGCCAACATGCGCCGCTGGCCGATCACGCTGCCGCCAGCGCTGCCAGCCCTCGCGCATCCGGGGTGTTGGCCACAGGACAACGGGATCGGGTACGTGATGCGCGTCGGGTGCGCCTTCCATGTCGAACTCGCACCGGGACGGTCGATGCGCGCCGACGCCGCGGTGGCCACCCACCTGGTCGGCAGCCGCCACCTGCGGCGCTGGCAGGTGTGCTCGGTGACCGGTCCAAGGGTGAGCGCGCCTACGCCTGGGGCTGGATCGCCACCACCCATCCTCACCGCTTTCTGTTGATCCGTAGGCATCTGCGGACCGGTGAACTGGCCTACCACTATTGTTCTGTGCCGAGCGGGCGGCCGGTCACGGTGATGACGCTGGTCCGGGTGGCCTGTCTGCGCTGGCCAGTCGAGGGGGATTTCGAGTTCGGCAAAGACCACTTCGGACTCGGCCATCGCCAAGTCCGTCTCTACACGGCGTTACTCCGGCACATCGTGCTGACCCTGGCCGCGCTCGCTGTCTGTGCCATCACCGCGGCCCAGGCCAGAATCCGCGCTCCCGCCCCGATCCTGCCCACCGCTCCCGACGAGCGGCCACCGGAGGATGTCGGTCTGATCGCCCTGACCGTCGCCGAGGTCAAACGGCTGTTCTTGCTGGTTATCCGCCGTCTGCAACCCGAGACCCATCACCTGCACTGGGTCTGGTGGCGACGACGTCACCACGCCCGCGCTCGTTGGTCCCACCACCGCGCCCGCCTACGCCGACAAATCGACCAAAAATAGCAAGGTCAAAGTGTGGCCGCCGTAGTAGCGTACCCGCCACGCGAAGCAGCCAACGGTCCGAATCGCTTGTCAGTACACGACACCCCCGACAGATGGCGTGACCGCACGACGCGAGAACGGATGGTCAATTCACAGTTTCCCTTGCCAAGTCGGCGAGTTCTTCCACCTTCGTAATGGCGTCTTGTCGCTGCGCAGTCTCTGGTAGCTGTTCGTTAGAGTAGGTCAGGATTTCTTGTGCCAGTCTCGACAGGACCTGCTGGCGACCAACATCGGACAAGTCGGCCAAGTTTAGCCAGCGGAAGTTCTGTTCGTCGATCAATTTGAGCGCTTCGCGCGTCGGCTGGTCATCCACAGTGCGGGCCAAGTAGTCGATGACCCAGTTAAAAATTCCAGACGAGGCTGACCAGTCAGTTCCCTCATCGAATACAATCGTCCCGGACATCATCCACCAACCGTGAACACTCGAGGGCCGAGCGGCCCGATGAAGTCTTTGACTTTCGCGATCTGCTCAGGCGTGAACTTCGACACGTCGACCGGCACGTAGTCCGCCTTGTCCAGATGCTTCACGATCTGTCCCTTGAGATTCGACCACTGCTGGTCGAAGTACTTTCCGTCAAAATTGCCGACCGCATCATAGGTCTTGCCGTCCGATCCGATCCAGTCCGGCCCGCTCGAGGCCGGTGATCGACTCAGGGTGACACCGCGTTCATCCTCGACCCGTATGCCGGTCTCGGCCTCACTCTGCCGGAAGCCCTTCGTAGCCGGATCCATGCCCAGATCACGGAAGTGATCCTGGCGGCCGGCCGCAGCAAGGTCGTCTGCGGCAACGGCTTCGGCGTCTTTGGCTGCTTCGGGTGCCTTGGCTGCGGCTTCGACGGTTGCCTCGGTGACCCGGACGCCAAGGAGGCGCTGGAGACGCTGAGCGATCGGGGCGATCTTGGCAAAGACGGTGCCGATGGCACGGGTGATGGTGCCGGCCAGGTCGATCAGTGTCTGAATGAACTTGGTGACCCGCGAGGCGGCAAGCGCGATACGGCCGGCTTCGGCGCCCTGTGCGGCGCCTTCGCCGATGCCCGCAGTGAAGATCCCGACCACCAGGCCGCCGGCTTCGATCGCGGCAGTCCACTCCAGGAGGCTGGTCAGTTCATCCTCGATGTCATGGTGCGCCTTGTCGATCCCATTGGCCAGGTCTGAACAGCTGGTGGACAGCGCACGGCACGCCGCAGCCACATCGTCCAGATGGTCGACCATGCTGTTACAGACCGTCAACGCATCGGACACCTCGGGCGACTTCTGCCCGGAGATGGCCCAGATCGCCTCGGGAATGCAGGCAGTGGCGGCTTCCAGCCCTTCAGCGGCTGTCGACCAGGCGTTGGCCGCCGCACGCAGCTTGTCCTGGTGGCCGTTGGGCCAGACGTAGCCGACCGCGTCCTGGATCAGGTCCCACCCGGTCGGTGGGCCACCGGAACCGCCGCTCGCCGAGGGAAGGGTCGGCACACTGCGGGTGACGTCAGTGTCGTAGTGGGCCGTGTCCGCCGACGTGGGCGTCGTACCGGTCGGATCGGAGGCGCTCTCGGCCAGGCCATGGTTGAAGCCGGTCTGCTGCAGCATCGCCGCGAGTTTCATCGCGGCCGCCTCCAAGTCGACCATGACGCCGCAGACCTCGCGGGCCGCCTCGTCGTACGTCGACGCCCAACTGGTGCCGGCCGGGTCGCTGCCAGCCATGGCACCCGTGCCCTGCAGTGCGTGCTCAAGGGTGTTGGTCGTCGAGCTCAGTAGCGGGTACACGGTCTCGCCGAACACCTGGCTCGCCGCGCGATATGTCTCCGGCTCGACATCGATCCTGTCGGCGGAGCTCACCTGGCCTGCTCCCACATACCGGCGTTGGTGATGACCGCATTGCTGTAGTTGGTGTGTGCTGTCGACGCGTTGCGTCGCATCACCGCCAACCCGGCGCGCATCTCGGCGACCGCACGCTGCCACTGATCGTATGCCTGGCGATGGGCGATTGCCGCCTCGCCTGTCCAGGTCGTGTGCAGCTTGCTCACCCGAGCGTCAGCATCCGCCAAGGCTGTTTCGAGGTGCTGGTCAAACCGCCTGATCTGATCCACGATGTCGGCCAACCGGTGCAGGTCAACCCGATAGCCGTCCATCACAAACCCATGCCGGATTGCTTAAGATCATCCGCCGACCCGTCGTCGCTGACCTGGTAGTTCCGGCCGTTCTCGCCGAGCAGCTGTCCCATACCGTCGAGTGCATTGAGCAACTCGGTAGCACCCTGCAGCCATTGCTCCCAGCCTTGGGCGAAGCCGTTGGCGGCGGTGCCCTGCCAGCCGCCGCCGAGCAGTGCGTCCATCTCCGTCTCTACACACCCGCATTTCGGTACGAACGTCCTTGCTGATCTGCGCCAGCATCGAGCCGCACACTTGTAGTTCGACTGGTGTCGCATCAAACCCGCCCACCAGCACCTCCAAGTCGGTCGATCGATCGATCCGCCACAGTAGACGGCTGACACTCCAAGTGTGGTTCTCTGGCACCGAGTCGCGGGAGAACCACGCTAGCGCCGAAGGCGACCGAGGATGGTGCGTCATGTCATGGTGTTCGCAGATTCACGAGTGCGCTCGCACCACGACCGTATAGCCGTACTCGGTACCCTCTCCCCGATCAGACGATGGGCGTCGACCAGCAAGTAGTCATTCGTGTCCACTTTTGGCCGGCCAGCGAGATCACCCGACCACCGGTGGACGATCGGTCACCCAGAACTGATCATCCACAAGCTCGGCAGATCCCTCTGCTCGAGGCCGCGGCCACTGACATCCTTGATGAACTGGGCAGCCTCAAGCGGTGCCGTCTCTACGGCCTCTACGGCGAGCTTGATCAGTCCGAACATGTTGTTCATGACCGCCTGGTTGCCTGGGTCGATCAGCGGGCTGTAGAACAGAAGCTCCCCGACCACAGCGCATCGATCTTGTTCCGGCGTGACTGTGCAGTAGAACTTCTCGAACGTCGACACTCTGTTCTTACTGTTCACCCACGCCAGTGCACCACCAACGTCAGGTACATCGATTGCCAGGCCGCGAACCACATACAGGTACCAGGGCTGATCTCCATGGACCTGGTCCACATTGACCAAAATGAGACCCGTTCGGCCCACACTCCAAAGCCAACCTCGCTCACACCAGCGCCGAGGTAACCAATTTGGCAGCCGGGAGGTAATGCTCAACGAAGGACGACACACCGCCGAGCAAGTCGCGCTGCATGGGTGTCACACCAGTCATATCTCTCCTCTTGCATTGCCCTGGCATTGGATCACGGCATATCTCGTTGTTCGCAGGAGGCGACCCGCCGTTACACCAACTTCGGCACGCTCCGAGAGGTATGCGTGCCTAATCCCAGGCAGACGCGAACTTGTCCAAGAACTAACCAGTGCAACACCGCGACGATGCTGAAGCTACACTCGCAGCGGCCCTCCGTCGCCATAAACCGAAGCGTGAGCGTGTGGTGAAACGAACAAGCCCGCTACAGCGACGCGGTAGATGTGGACGTGATCGTGCTGTCTTCGGGGCTTGGGAGTGATGCCGGTGTCTGTTGAGGTCAGCGGCCCGCTGTGGGCGGAACCCGGCCTGGACTCTCGGGGCGGGCGTTATCCGCTAGCGGTGGAAGCGCCGGTCATGGCGATGGTGGACACTCTGGTTCCTGGCGTGTCCACGCTGACGACGTTGGCTCGGTACTACGCGCTGTACTGGGCGCTGGCCGCGTTCGCCGAACAGCGCCAACTCGACGCCGCGGGGTGCCAGCTGGTGCTGCGCCGTGCGGAGGTCGCCCTGGCGTTGGTGTCGCGTGAGTACGATGTCGAGCGGCGTGCGCACGGGATCGACCGGGTCAACTCGATCCTCGACCACGGCGATCCGGCGACATTGGCGCCACCTGGCCAGGCTTCGTATTCCCCGCGGGCGTGGGGGTTCTGGTCGCAGTACAACGGTCCCAGCGTCACCCTGGGCACAGTGCGGGTGGACAACGGGGCACTGCGTGTGGGTCGGCATCCTTGCCCGCCGTCGGTGCGGCGGATGTTCCAGCCGTTGCTGGAGGTCGTGGTCGCTCGCGACTACCCGCTCGACAGTCTTGATCCGCTGGCGGGGCTGGCGTTGGATTCGTCCGAGTCTCCCGACCTGGAGCCCTTGGCCGAGTTGTTCACCGCAGCCCGCTTCGGCCGACACGTGCCCGCGGACTGGACTGGCGACGACCGGACTCGGCGGGCCACTCTGCGGGTGCTGACACGTGCTGTGCAGTTGCAGCCGGCGGCGCCCAACTGGGTGCACGCCCTCCGCGCGTCCGTCGCCTATGGCACCGCCATCGCCACTGATCCGGTGCTCGCCGCCGGCGATACCGCAGCCCGCGCCCTGGCCTGGCGGGGGGTGCTGCTGCGGCACCACTCGGTGGGCGCCTGGCGGCGGCTATGGGCGGCGCTCGTGGGCCAGGTCAGCGACGCTGCCGGTGCTGCCACCCGCACCGACCTTGCTGACTGGATCACCGCCCACATGCCCCCGATGACCGTGCAGGACTTCGCGCGCACCTGCCCACCCACCCTGGATCAGCATGGCCATCCCGCACCCGCCGAGGACGAGGTCGCCAAGCAGTACGGGGAGGGCGAGCACAACGCGGTCCTCGCGGACGTGGCCATCCTGTTGCTCGGCGGGCAGCGGGTCGATCAACTCGCCGGGGGTGCTTTGGCCGCGTTCCTGGGTCGGGGATCGCGGGCCCGCGGCCAGTTCCTCGATCCTCAATGGGTCCACTACCAGTACCGCGAATACGCCGATCGGCCGATGGCCGAGTGGGGACGGGTACTAGTCGACGACATGCTCGCGCAGTCCCGACGGGTCGCGCTGCGCAAACTGCGCGTTGACCAGGCGGGACGGATGACCCTGTTCACTCGGCTGCACGAGCGCAACGGCCGGTACTTCGCCGATCAACCAGAAGGATCAGGCAACGTCGGCTTGCGTGTCGATCAGGTTCAAGCCCTGTCCGAACAGGTGGGGCTGGCCCAACCGGGCCCCGAGGCACACGAGATCACCTCGCGCGCGGCGCTGCTGCTGGAGTTGCCCGGATGAGCCAGGCCGGCTACGAGTTCCATTCACCGTTGTCGCTGCTGGCCCGGGCCTCAGGGTGATTCGAAGAAAAACGATCATCTCTCCGTCACCTCCGGCCGACGGGGTTCCCCTGGGTGGACTAGCGCTGACCGCACGGCGCCACGCGTGGGTGACAAGCGCAGGCGCATCTTGCCGTAGCTGAAGGTGCGGGTTCAGTCTGCAATAGACAACCAGGACGGGCACCCACTAGCACGACACTGAAAATCGTCAGTCGTGCCAGGGATTTTCGGATGGCGCCGTCCTCTCAGGTGGATTTCGAAAGGTTGAGTCCATGTTGGATCCGCAGAGATCACCATCCGAGAACGACCAGCCGCTCGTCCCCCAGGGCGAACCCCGGCCGCTGCCGGCCGGGACGGTGACCACCGCCGACCCCAACACCTGGTACAACCTCCGCGCGTATTACCGGTACGAGAACGGGCAGGACGCCGTCGGATACTTCGCCCCGCTGAGCGGGGATCCTGTCAACTCGTTCTGGGACTACGTGGTCATGCGCGACGACGTCAACGCTGCCTGCCAGTTCAAGCTGGTGGACACCGATAGCCGCGGCTGGTCGAAGTGGTTGATCAAGGCGGACGGCAACTACCTGTGCCTCAAGGCGACCGGCTGGTACTACCGGGCCTCGGCGTACACCGCGAGGTTCGCCATCATCAACGGCCAACTGCACAATGACTACTGGGACGGCCCGGCGGGCTCGGTCTACCGCAGCTTCCTCGTGTCCAACGGCTACTACGTCGGCCAGGACCTGGGTGACCGCGCGACCCTCAGGCAGTGCGAACTGGTCCCCGTGACCGTCGGAGCGAACACCTCCGCGAGACCGAGCGCGGTCAACTCCTCCTGAGCGGGCCTCGTGTGGGCGCGCCACCGGCTGAACCCCCGGGCGCGTGACCCGGCTGCCATGATGTGATGGTCAGGACAGCCGGCAGGAGGCGAAGCCGGTGGCCGTCGAGTTGGCCCAACTGATCGCACGGCTGCGCGCGGAACTGACCGACGCCATGAGCGCCGGGCAGGATGCTGACCTGCGGTTCGGCCTCGGACCGGTCGAACTGGAGCTGACCGTCGCGGTCGACAGGTCGGCGGACGCCAGCGGCAAGATCCGGTTCTGGGTGCTGGAACTGGGTGCCGACGCGAAGCTCGACTCGGCGACGACACAGCGCATCGAGCTGACCCCGGCTGCCCGACGGCACCAGCCCGCTGATCTCGGGCGCCGAGGTGAAGGGCGAACGGTGACGTCCGGCGGTCCGGACCGCTCGCGTGTCGCGGAACTGATCGTGACCCGCGGTGGCACCCGATTCCGTGGCTCCGGCTACCGGGTCACGACCGACGCCGTGCTGACCGCCGCCCACGTGGTCGACGGCGCTGATTCGGCGACGGTCCGGTTCAATCCGGATCTGCCGGACGAATCCACCGTTGACGATGCGGGGCGATCCGATGTCTCCCCTGCGCTGGACGACCCTGTCGACCCGCCACCTGGCAGACGAGTTGACCGACCAGGGCCATCGCGTCTCCGCCGACACGGTCGCGGACCTGTTGCGCGGCCAGGGTTTCAGCCTGCTAAGCAACGTGAAAACGTTGGAAGGCAAACAGCATCCCGATCGAGACGCGCAATTTCATTACCTCAACGAGCATGCCAAGACCTACCAGGCGACGGAAGATCCCGTCATCAGCGTGGACACCAAGAAGAAGGAGTTGGTCGGCGAGTTCAACAACGCCGGACGCGAGTGGCGCCCGACCGGCACCCCGATCGAGGTGGACACCCACGATTTTCCGGACAAAGAACTGGGCAAGGCCGTGCCCTACGGGATCTACGACCTGGCCGCCAACAGCGGCTGGGTGAACGTGGGCACCGATCACGACACCGCCGCGTTCGCGGTCGAGTCGATCCGCCGCTGGTGGAACGGAACGGGCCGGCAGTCCTATCCGCAGGCCACACGACTGCTGATCACCGCCGATGCGGGCGGCTCCAACAGTTACCGCACCCGGGCCTGGAAAACCGAACTCGCCGTACTGGCCGCCCAGACCGGCCTGGCCATCACCGTGTGCACTTCCCGCCCGGCACCTCGAAGTGGAACCGGATCGAACACCGCCTGTTCTGCCACATCACCCTCAACTGGCGCGGCCGCCCCTTGACCAGCCATGAAGTCATCGTGCAGACAATCGCGGCGACCACCACCAGCACCGGGCTGACCGTACACGCCGAACTGGACACCGGGACCTACCCCACCGGGGTCACCGTCAGCGACACCCAGATGACCGCCCTACCGATCACCCGCCACGCCTGGCACGGCGACTGGAACTACACCCTGCACCCAGAATCCAGCCAATCCAGCGGCCACACCAGCGAATCCGACCCACTGCCCTCCGCGCAGGACCCAGCCGCCCTGGCTGATCCCACACTCACCGGCATGCCACGCCCCGAACTGGACGCCCTGACCGCGGCGCTAGACGCTGCGCGGGCCGACCACGCCGACGCCCACCACCGCGAACACCAGCACCACCGGACGCAGAACGGGCTACGCCCGCACGCACCGCGCCCGGGCCGGCCACCACGCCTGCCATTTCCCGACCAGGTCCTGGCCACCATCCTCCACAAACGACTGTCCCTGCCCTACGACACCCTGGCCGGGCTGTTCGGCTGCGGCCGCAGCACCATGCACCGCATCCTCGACCGCACCGGTCAGATCTTCGACCAGCACGGCACCGTGATCACACCCGTCACCCTGCCAGGTTCCCTGACCGACACCCTCGCCAAGATCAAATCAGCGTGTTAATTATCTGCACGCCCTAACCGTCGATCCGTTGCTTGCCGAAGCGCGCGGGCCGGTGCCGGAGTGCGGTGGTGGCTCTGGTGACGGGGGTTGGACGAGTAGTCGTGCTCTGACGGACACGCCCGCGACCGTCCGACGGCCTGTCGGTTTACGCAGCTCACCGCTGGGGTAGTTGGTCGCGACGAGGGACGGAAGGAAGGACCGACGTGGCTGGCGAGGTCGTGGCGGTGCTCGTCAAGGCGGTGGCAGGTGGCGTTCTCGTGCTGGCATTCGCAGCGCTGTCCGAGACGCTCACGCCCAAACGACTGGCCGGGGTGTTTTCCGCGGCTCCGTCAGTCGCGTTGGCGAGCATCATTGTCACCGCGGTGGCCAAGGGCGTGTCGGACGTGACCGCCGCCGCACACGGCATGGTGATCGGGGCTGTCGCCTTCACCGTGTACTGCCTGCTGGTCGTGCCGCTGATCAGGAAGTGGGGGGCGGTACGCGGCTCGGCGGTCGCAGTGGCCGGTTGGGGCATCGCCACGGCCCTCGGCTTCCTGGTGTGGTCATGAGTGACCGAGAGGCGACCGGTCACGGCGACACCGCAGACGACCGGGTCGAGTTCCAGCCCGCGAAGCTGCGGCGGACCCGGACTCGGGACTGGTTGATCCGGTTCGGTTTCGGCGCAGGCGTTTCGGCGCTGGCCGGCGTTGTGGCCCTGGTCGCCGGCGCCCGTCTCGGCGGCCTGTTTCTGGCGTTCCCGGCGATCCTACTGGCCTCCTTGACCCTGGTTGCGAAGGAGGACGGCGTTCGGCAGGCTCGCAACGACGCCCGGGGCGCCACGTACGGCACTCTGGGGCTGATCGGGTTCGCGGGCGTTGTCCTGGTCGGGGCCGGCCACTGGCCACTGTGGCTGGTCCTGCTCGCGGCGACACTCGCGTGGACCGTGGTCGCACTCGGTGCCTATCTGGTCGCCCGGTTGGTGGGTGCCGGCGGCGACGAGCCACCAGCCGACTGACGCGCCTGCCGAGGGGCTGCACGGAGATTGCGCCAGAGCCGCTTGTCCTACAGTCCCGTAGCGGATGTTCGTGGACCTGGGACACGAGACCAGGCAACGGCTTCGGTAGGTCAGCGCTGGTAGAGGGTGACGGTGATGCCGTCCGATGGGTAGATCGCGGTCCGGTGCAAGCCACTGTGGGCCAGGGGGGCGGGCACGCTGGTGCCGCCGTTGTCGATCAGCCACACCCGGCTGACGCCAGTGAGCCGGCGACCTGAGGGTGGTCTGGTCTGTGTCGGTTCCGCTCAGGGTGCCCGACGCGCTGGGCGAGGTGGCCAGGGCGAGGTCGTCGAGCGGGCCGAAGGCGGCCGGGTAGCCGAAGGCGAACACGCGAACTCCCTTGGCATGTCCCTGGCAGGTCGGGCAGTCGTAGAGCACGCCGTCACCGGGGCGTTCGTGGGCGGCCAGGATGTCGGCGGCCCCACGGATGTCGTCGCCGTGCCCGTCGGCCTGGCGTTGCGCGAGTTGGATGGGCAGGCCGAGTCCGGTGATGAGCAGCAGCGCGATCACCCGTGGCGCGAGCGCGATCCCGGCCAGCCCGACCCCGACCGGCAGGGCCAGCGCGGGCAGGCAGTAGATGACGTAGCGCGGCAGGTAGACCGGCATGGCGACCTTGGCGGCGAGCAGCAGCAGCGCCGGTGGCGCGAGCAGCCAGGGCAGGGCGAGCCAGGCCGTGGACGCGCCGGCCCGCGAGCGCAGCCCGAGTCCGATGAGGACACTGACCAGCACCACCGCGCCGGTCGATCCGGCCAGCCACACGGTGAGATCGCCCGGGGCGGTGGCGTCGGGCGCGGTCAGCCAGCTCAACTGGTCGCGTTCCCGCCAGACCAGCACGACCACCGGCAGCACGGGCAGGCAGGCGAGCGCGGCCACGGTGAGCCAGTGGCGCAGCAGCCGGCGGTGACTGGCGAGCAGGAGCACCGCGTGCCCGGCCAGCAGTAGCAGGCCGAACAGGTTGAGCAGGCCGAGCGCGGTGATCGCGCAGCCGTAGCCGGCCAACCAGCGGTGGCCTGGTTCGTCGAGGGCCCGCACCAGGAGGTAGCTGGCCAGCACGGCGCAGGCCAGCACGATCGCGTACGGGCGTGCCTCCTGCCCGAACCGGCTGACCTTCGGCAACACCGCGAACACCAGCCCGGCCAGCAGGCCCGCGCGGGGCGAGTGCAGCCGGCGGCCCGTGGCTGCGAGCCCGGCCGCGGCGGCCGTCATGGCCAGTACCGAGGGCAGCCGCAGCAGGATTTCGGCGGTGCCGAAGGTGTGCACGATCGGCCACATGAGCAGGTAGTAGGCACCGTGCGCGGCGTCGACATTGGTCAGCATGCGCAGCAGTGCCGGCACCGAACGCGCCTCGGCGTCGAGCGTGGCCGCCTCGTCGCGCCAGTAGGAGGGCGTGCCCAGGTCCCAGGCGAGGATCACGAGAGTAACCAGGGCGGGAACGAGCAGCACGGGGTCGGGCCGAAGGCGCTCTCGCGCAGTCGTGGGTGTTCCAACGGAGGTGGCCATCGGGTCGGATTGCGCCGGGTCGGCCGGCCGTGGTGTGGGCACGGCGTAATCCTGTCGAGCCGAGTTCAGACCTCCGCTGGAGAATCGTACGAATCCTGTGTGAGCGGGCCGATCGGGATCACGCGATCGGTCTTCCGCGCGTATTCGGCGTACAGCGCGAAGATGCTCACCATCTGGGCCCAGAGCGGCTCACGCTCGGCCGGGGACGTGACCCGGCGCGGGCGGTGAGCCGGCGGGTGCCGGCCTGCTCGCCGACGCTCGGGTCCGACTGGAGGTTCTTGTCCCACGGCGAGTCGGTGGCACCGGGTCGCCGATCGTGCCAGGCGGACACCTCCGGCGGGTGCGAGAAGGGTGATGTTGGTCAGCTCTTGCGGCCGACGCCTCCATACAGCCAACGTGTGGGCTCCGGCGCCGGATCCTGCGGGTCGGGCTGCCAGGCGTCGATGGTGACCAAACCTGGGTCGATCAGGTCGAAGCCATCGAAGAAGTGAGCGATCGTGTCGCGGTCGCGGAAGTAGATGGGTGTCGGGGTAGTCGCGTAAACGGACTCGATCCGCATGACCGCGTCCGGCGACTTGCCATCCGTGGTGACGTGGGTGGCCGCCAGAAAGCTACCGGGCGCCAGAGCATCACGCAGATGCCCCATCACTAGCTTATGTTCCTCAATCGTCAGGAAATGCACCATGGCGATCATCAAAATCCCCACGGGTTCGTTGAAGTCGATCAGCTTGACTGTTTCAGGGTGTTCGAGGACTTCGGCTGGCCGGTGCATGTCGGCGGTCGCCACAGCAGTGTTGTCATCGGAGGCCAACAGTGCGCGGCCAAAAGCGAGGACGATCGGGTCGTTGTCGATGTAGACCACGCGGGCATTCGGGTTGATCTCCTGCGTGATCTCGTGAGTGTTGCCGACGGTCGGCAGCCCCGACCCGATGTCGATGAACTGCGCGATGCCTTGACCTGCCATGTACCGCACGGCCCGACGCAGGAACGCCCGGTTCTCCTGGGCGAGTTGGCGAATTTCGGGCATGGCTTGGGTAACCCGATCAACGGCGTCGCGATCGACCTGGAAGTTGTCCTTGCCTCCCAGATAATAGTCGTACATCCGCGCGACGCTCGGTGTGCTCGTGTCAATCTCGACGTGCCCCGGATCCCGAATGACCGGATCGCCCATAGCTGCCTCCGCCCGACACGTCACACGACCTGTGGACTTTAGTCTCACATATGCCATGCGGCGACCCGTCACACCGGTCCCCAACCTCCGACCCCTCGCCAGAGTCGTCGCTGGCGTCATCGGGGAACACCTCGGCCCGTCATCGACGCGAGATCAACCGCGACAAACCACCTGGTACTCGCAGATGATCGGCGAGCAGGCGCTGAAGGGCTTCGATGGCACCGGACACGTCGTCGATAGAGCGTGGGCCGTGTAACGCCGGCATGTTCGGCCAGGGCGCTGACGCTGGGTCGCGTGGTCCCGTCCTGGCTTCTACGGGGTGTCTGAGCATCTACTCTGTGATACGGTCTAGCAGTACTCGGTGCCACCGAGTAGCGCGTTCGATCGAAGGGGCCTGCGACGGACAACTTGACGGAGATGCTGAAAGGCACACTCGAGGGCTGCGTCCTCAAGGTCATCGACACCGAGGCGACATACGGCTACGCCATCACGCGCCGGTTGAATGAACTCGGTTTCAAGGACGTCATCGAGGGGACGGTCTACACCATCCTGGTGCGCTTGGAGAAGAACGGGCTGGTCGACGTCTCAAAACGACCGTCCGAGGTCGGCCCGCCGCGCAAGTTTTACACGCTCAACGACGCGGGGCGCAAAGAGCTCGCGACATTCTGGATGAAATGGGAATACGTCTCATCGCGCATCAATGACCTCAAGGAAAGCGAGAAATGAGCTTCTGGGAGACAATCACAGGCAGCGATCTCACCAGGGAATGCCAAGCCTTCGAAGCTCGAGCCAAGGCCCTCCCGGTCGAGTACCAAACAGCGTGGAAGGAGATCAAGACCCATCTCTTTCCCTACGGGAACGTCACGGGCCGCAACTTGATGCCGATCCTTGACAGCACTCTGGGGCTGCTTGAGGAGACGGCGTCGGATGGCCAGAGTGTCCGCGAGGCACTGGGCGACGACATCACGGGCTTCTGCGCGGCGATTGCTGGCGAAGAGGGGGCCAAGAGTTATCGCGACAGGTGGCGCGAGCAACTGAACAAGAACGTCGCAAGGAAACTGGGTCGACTAGGGGGATAAGGTGGGCATCCGCGACATCGTCGAGGGCAAGAGACAGTGGCGGGCGCACATGGCGCGGATCAGGGCGCTCCCACCCGACTACCAAATTGTCTACAAGGAAATTCAAAAGTACCTTTTCAAAATCGGGCCGGCCGTCCTGCTACCGCAGATTCTCGACTTCTTCGAGGAGGGTGCCGCATCCAACAAGGGAGTCATTGAACTCATCGGCAACGATGTCGCGGCTTTTTGCGATGGACTGGCAAAGGGCTTGCAGGCCAACGTCGACATCCATCAGGAGCCCGACGACAAGGAAGTCGGCGCGGAATGAGATGACCTCGGCAGTCCTGCGCGCCGTAGGCTTCGGCACGGCACGGCACGGCACGGGGCGGTGCTGGCGGTCACGCGGCCTGACAAGTCGGAACAGGTTTCATCAATTCCCCCGCCCCTGAGTGGCGCCACCAAGTTCGGGGGTACTGCGAACGGCGGGGTCCCGATGCCGGGCTTACCGGCCGGTTCGGGCACGCGCTTTCTCCAGAAGTCCCGGATCTCCGAGTTTCAGATCTCCAGGGAGGTAGCAAAATGGCAGGCACGGCAAACGGTATGGAGAATGGTGTCGAGCAGGGCTGGGGGAAGGTCGCCGACGCGTTCCGCGCGAACTTCGAGGGCGACCCCGGTGAAGTGGGCGCGGCGTGCAGCGTCTACGTGGGCGGCCGCCCGGTGGTCAACCTCTGGGGCGGCCTGGCCGACCGCGACGCGGACCGGCCGTGGCGCGAGGACACCATCGTCCAGGTCGCGTCCACTACGAAGGGCGCCACCGCGATCTGCGCCCACCTCCTGGCGCAGCGCGGCCAACTGGACCTGGACGCCCCGGTGGTCGAGTACTGGCCGGAGTTCGCCGCCGCCGGCAAAGAGGACATCCTGGTGCGCTGGCTGCTGTCGCACCAGGCCGGCCTGCCGATCGTCGACGGGCCGCTGACATTCGAACAGGCGTGTGCCTGGGACCCGGTCATCCGCGCGCTGGAGGCGCAGAGTCCGCTGTGGCGGCCGGGCACCGAGCACGTGTACCACGCTGTCACCTACGGGTTTCTGGTCGGGGAGCTCGTGCGCCGGATCGCCGGCACATCACTGGGCACGTTCTTCGCCGAGGAGGTCGCCGCCCCCCTCGGGCTCAGTGCCTGGATCGGGTTGCCGGAGCCGGAGGAGCCACGGGTGGCCCGGATCGAGTACGCCGCCCCGTTCTCAGTGCTGGACCTGATCGCCGGGATGGCCGAGGTGACCGGGTTGGACACGGACACGGTCACCGCGTGGGTCGAGTCCATGTGGTCCCCGGACGCGGTGCAGATGCACGCCGGGGCACTCGGCGGCGCCCTGGACCCTTCGACCGGGTGTTTCACCACGCGCGCGTGGCGGGCGGCGGAGTTCCCGGCCGCGAACATGATCGCGGACGCGCGATCGTTGGCCCGGATGTACGCGGCCACGGTCAGCGACGTCGACGGGGTGCGGCTGCTCGCTCCGGCGACGGTGGCGCGGGCGACGGCCGTGCAGACCGACAAGACGCGGATGTACGGGCTGCCGCCGGGGCTGGACATCCCGGCCGACCGCTCCTTCTACATGTCGCTCGGGTTCATGCGCTCGTGCCCGGCGATGCCGTTGGTCGGGTCGGGGTCGTTCGGCCACCCGGGCTCCGGCGGATCGATCGCCTTCGCCGACCCCGATGCCGGTGTCGGCTTCGGCTACGTCACCAACCTCTGGTACTTCCCGCCCGACGATCCGCGGGCGGTGAGCCTGGCCGAGGCCGTCCTGTCCTGCCTCGGATGACGCCCGGATGGCCGGAGCCGTCGCGTGAGAAGGGTCGTCTCATAGCAACGCACTCAACAGCGGTGGACAGGATGTTGCCGCACCGAACCTCCTATCGGCGCCGCCCGCGAGAGGAGGGCTGAAAGAGACGAGGCACGACCTCCGCGACGGCGCCCATGGATGATTCCGCGGTCGCGGTCTGTCGACCGGTCATACATCGAACAGTCTGCGAGCCAGTTGCTTGAGCTCATCGAGCAGCAGGTTGTCCTGTCGTTCCGAACGCAGTCCCTCGGTCAACGCCGTCCCGTAGAGGAGCAGTCCCATTATCCGAGTGTTGTGCCGGAACGTCCGGTGGCTGGCCAGCGTCGGCCCGAGTGCGCGCGCGCAGGCGTGGAAGAACAGTTCGGCGGCGTCGCTGTCCCGGGCGATGAGGGTGGCCCGCAGTTCGGGGTCGGAACGGCTGGCGCGCAGAAGTTCGATCAGAGCTTGGAACGCGGGCGAGCGGGCGTAGCTCCACAGGTGTTCGACGGCGGCGTCCAGTTGCGCCGCGGCGGCCTGTTCCGGTCGCGGTGGATCTTCGTCCGGGGGAACGAGCGTGGCTTCGGCGTGCAGCACGGCGGCCACCAGCAGGTCGGCCTTGGAACGGAAGTGCCGCCACAGGGCACCGTTGCTCAACGCCGCCCGCCTGAGTACCTCGGGAAAGGTGGTTCCGGCGTAGCCGCGCTCGGCAAGGCAGCTGACGGCGGCGTCGAGGATCTTCTCCCTACTGATGGCGCGGCGTTCGGTCTGGGTCCGCCTGGGCGGGCGAGTGGTGTTCTCACCGGTGCTGCTCATACCGACAGCATCCGCCATTGACATAGAGGTAGCAAAACCTCTAACTTGGCAATGCCGATCGGGCCGGGGGAGTGGTCGCATGTATCACGTCAGGAACGGTAAGCCGATGTCGCGGAGTGCACGGCAGGTGACTGTCGCCGTCGTAGCGTTGGCTTTCGTCCTCGTCAGTGGCCTTCCGGCATCGGCGGTGGCCGATCTCGGCAGCAGCGGCACGGTGGCGACTCGGGTGGCGTTGGCGCAGCAGCAGTTGCTCGGCGCCGACGGTCAGCCGTTGGATGGCGCGGGCACCTCGATCGCCCTCATCGACACCGGTGTCGACCCCACCCATCCGGCGTTGCGGTTGCCGGATGGCTCCACCAAGGTGGTGCGTGATCTGGGCACCGGAAACTGTCTGGGACAGTCGGAAACGGATTCGTCGTGCCTGACCGACGTGCCCGTCAGCACCAACACCGACGCCCCGCTCGGCGGACACGGCACGTTCGTGTCCGGGGTCGCGGTCGGCGACGACTACACCCTGTCGGACGGTACGCCGGTCGGCGGCAATGCTCCCGGCGCCCGGATCGTCATGATCTCCGCCACGACGCTCCTGGTCGGTGTCACCAACGCCTTCAGTTGGGTGCTGAGCAATCACAACACGCCGTGCGGTCCCCGTGTGCCGGCATCGGCGTGTCCACCGATCCGAGTCGTCAGCGCCTCCTGGGGCACCAGTGACGCGGTGATCGTCAGCCTGGAACAACAGCTTGTCCAGGCCGGCGTGGTAGTCGTGTGGGCCAACGGAAACGACGGCGGCGACGGCTCGACCAACAACTCCAACCCCGGGCCGTCCATGGATCCGACGCCGGGCGTGCTGACGGTCGCGTCCTACGACGATCTGGGCACTGGGACACGCGACGGCGCTGTGGCACCGTCCTCGTCCCGTGGTGCCGCCGGCGAACCACAGACCTGGCCGGACATTTCGGCGCCCGGGGTCGACATCGTCTCCTCCTGCCGACCGGGCATGTTGATCTGCGGGACGATCGGCATGAATCCACGTAACGGTCCTGGCCCGAGCGACATCGACACGTACTTCGAGGCATCCGGCACGTCGTGGTCGGCCCCCGCCGTCGCGGGCATCGTCGCCATGCTGTTCCAGGCGGACCCTACCGCGACGCCCGCACAGATCGACGACGCGCTCAAAGCAACGGCGTACGAATACCAGGGCGGCGCCCCCTATGTGGTGGTCGGCCCGTACACCTCCAGTTACGACAAGGGAACCGGCCTCGTCGATGCCTATGCCGCCGCGCTACGTCTCGGTGCCCGGCTCGCGAGCGGCGGATGACCGGCAATCTCACGACGACGGTGAACGACATGTTCATCGGGGGTCGCGGCAGCTCGCCGGCATCGGCCCGGTGAACAGCCGAGCGTCCTTGCTGCCGTCCGTCTCGGCGATCCGCTGTCGCACCGTCTCCCCGATGCCCTCGATCAACGGCACTTCCCGAGCGCGTTGCCTCTGGCGCCCTTGTCGACCAGACCACCCGCGCCGTGGTCGTCCGCCGCCACACTGTCCGAACTCGTCCGATCGGCCTCAGCCGAGCGTGGCGAGTCTGGTGCGGACCTGTTCGGCGTCGGGGTGGTTGAGCTCGCCCAGGACGGCCAGGGCCTGTTGCCAGGAGTCGCGCGGCTGTCCGGGTGTCGCCGAGCTTGTGCAGGGTGTCGGCCTCCTGGTAGCGGTCGCCGAGGTACCGCGCCATGGTGAGTGCCTTCAGGTAGCAGGCGATGGCCAGACCGTGGTGCCCGAGATGATGATGGGCGTAGCCGAGGCTGTCGTAGGTGTTGGCCTGCCGTGCGGGTCACCGATTTCCCGATAGAAGGCGAGAGCCTGCGCACACGTGTCGATGGCGGACCTGTAGTCGCCGAGTAGCGCGTGAAACCAGCCCAACCCGTTCAGTGCGGTTGCCTGCCTGCCCTGGTCGCCGACGGCCCTGGACAGGTCGAGGCACTGCCGGGCGTGGTCGAGCGCGCCGGGGAGGTGACTCCGCCGCCACGACAAGATCGCCAGCATGTGGTGCGTGTCGGCGAGGAGGTCTCCGGCCTGGATGTGCAGCCGGAAGTGGATCGCGGCACCGAGGGCCTGCCCGCCGGGGCCCGGGTGGCGATCTTCGGGAGCGGCGTGAGCGTGCCTGACCGTGGGCTGAGCGGTGTGCTGGTCGGCTTCGACGCGAGACTTCTCGACAAGGCGCCCGTCGACGGCCGGTTCACCACCCATCACGGGCTCGGCCTGTGCACTCCTGAGCCGGACGGCGCCTTCGACCGGGTCGTGATCACCTCCCGGCTGTCGCGTCTGTGGCCGCAGTGGGGTGAAGCAGTCCGGGCAAAAGCCGAGCGGATCGGCGCCAGCGTCCACTGTGTCCTGTAGGTACCGTGTGCGCCTGCCGGATTCCTCGGCCGAGCAGGTAGTGGCAGATCGATGAACGACCCGGCCCGCAATCGGCACCGCACCGGCATGGCCCGGCCAAGGGCGCCGTCGGCGTCGTCCTGACCGACTCCCGCCCACCGGAGGACAGGTCTGGAACAAGCGGCGCGAAGACGCAGTCCTCGTCGACGCCCAAGCCGTCGGGTATGACCACGAGCATGCGGAATGCCCGGCCGAGGAGTAGTTCTGACCTGGCGGGGTAAGCGCTTGGTCACCGACGCCGGTGGTCGTGTGCACAGATTCCGCAGCGGGTTGGAGATGCGATGCAGGGCGATTCGATCGACGAGGACCAAAGCTTGACCCTGCGATCTCCGGCCGGGAGCCGGACCGAGCCGGAGCTCGAGGAAGCGTTCGACCGGATCATCGCCGAAGGTCGTGACCGGCTTGGACGTCCGTTGCTGCCGCTGGCGGCCACCGGCCTGCTCGGCGGCGTCGACGTCGCGGTGGGTGTATTGGCCTACCTGGTCGTCGAGCACGAGACCGGGCAGCCTCTGCTGGCCTCCGCCGCGTTCACGATCGGGTTCATCGCGCTGCTGCTCGCGCGCAGCGAGTTGTTCACCGAGAACTTCCTCGTCCCGGTCACCGCGGCGGCATCCGGTATGGGTTCCTGGCCACGGTTGCTCCGGCTGTGGCTGGTCACCCTGGCCGCGAACCTGGCCGGGGGTTTCGTGATGGCCGGCATGATCGTTGTCGCGCTGCCCGACCTTCGTGGCACCGCGGCCTCGAACGGTCTTCACTACGCCACGCTGGGCACGTCGTGGCGCTCATTGTTGCTGGCCGTGCTGGCCGGCGCGGTGATCACGCTCATGACCCGGATGCAGCACTCGACCAATGACATGGGAGTCAAGGTCGTCGCCGCGGTCGCCATGCCGTTCCTGCTCGTCGGAGCACAGTTGTTCCACTCGGTGCTCGACTCGATCGTCATGTTCGCCGGCCTGCTGGGTGGCTTGGCGCACTACTCGTGGGCCGACTGGGCCCTCGCGCTGGCCTGGTCGTCGCTGGGCAACGTCCTCGGCGGTATCGGCCTGGTCACCTCGCTCCGGCTGCTCCGAGTGTCACACCGAGTCGAAGAGGCGCAGCACGATGCGCGTGAAGAAGCCGGTGATCAGACCACCTGACCGACGCGACCTGACGGAACAGGCGCTCGGCGCCGAGCACGCCCTCACGCACGATGCCCTGTCCATCCCTCGAATCGTGGAGACGGGGTCAAGTCCGGCGGGAAGCTCAGCACTCCCCGACGCCAGGGACGTTATCTCGGCGCTCCCACGGGTAGCCGCCAACCGTCCGCGGAAGGCCAGCCGACAGCGCCGGGAGCCACCATGGTCGAAGCAGCGCCGCGTCCGTCCAGCCTGCCCACCTCGACGGCGGGCCGGCCAGGGCGCTCGATCCTCTCCGGCGTCCTCATCGGGATCGGCGTCGCCGGGTTCATCGACGAGACCGTCTTCCACCAGTTGCTGCACTGGCACCACTTCTACGACAAGTCCACTCCCACCGCCGGCCTGGTGTCGGACGGCTTCTTCCACGCCGCCAGCTGGCTGTGCATCGTCGCTGGCATCTTCCTGTTCGCGGATCTGCAACGCCGGCACGCCACCGTGCCCAAGCGGGTGTGGGCGGGCGCGCTGCTGGGTTGGGGCGGCTTCCAGGTTTACGACGGCCTTGTTCAGCACAAGGTCCTCGGCTTGCACCAGATCCGCTACGGAGTGGACCTGCTGCCCTACGACCTCGGGTGGGACATCGGCGGCGGCGTCGGCGTGGTAGTCGGGCATCGTGCTGTTGTTCGGACCATCGGCCATCGCCCGCTGTGCCGCGGCCGGACGATGCCGTGATGGACCATGCGCCGGAGCGGGAAGTCCGTTCTGGCTGCCGCTGCTCCTGCTCGTTCCGCTCGCTGTCGGTTACGGGTGGGGAGTGGGGCGGCTGTGGCACCGTGGCGACCCGTGGCCACTGTCCAGGATCGCTGTCCGCCGCCCTCGGGTGGACCGTGCTGACGGCTTCGCTGATGCCCCCGCTCGCCGGCGACATGGACTTCCGGGTGCACGTCGTGCAGCACCTGTCGCTCGCCATGCTGGCACCGCTCGCGCTGGCGCTTGAGCGCTCCGGTCACCCTCGCGCTGCGTACGTTGCCCCGCCGTGCCCGCCGGCGCCTGCTCAGCCTGGTGCACAGCCGACCCGTTCGACTGCTGACCCTCGCTCCGGTGGTGCTCGTCCTCGACGTCGGCGGCATGTACGCCTACTACTTGACGCCGCTGTTCGCCGCTGCCGAGGATCGGCCATGGCTGCACGTTGGCTCGTGCATGCGCACATGTTCCTGGCCGGCTGCCTGCTCAGTCTGGTACCTCGTCGGTGCGCGATCCCCTACCCGGCCGCCGTCGCGTCGGGGCGTCGCTGGCGTGCTGTTCGTTGCCGCGGGCAGCCACGATCTGCTCGCCAAGCTGATGTACGCCCACGTCCTGCCGCGTACGCGGCGGCACCGTGACACAGCTCCAAGACGGTGCCCAGATCATGTTCTACGGCGGCGACGCCATCGAGATCACGCTCGCGCTGTGCCTGCTGAGCGCGTGGTACGCCCGGACCGGCCGAGCACTGGCACGCGAGCGGCGCCGTACCGCGGCGGTCGGCTGAACGTCACCGTCGGGCGAGTTCGACGGTCTGGCCTCTGCCCACCACGCGGATCTTGTCGGTGAGGCCGGCGTCGCCCGCTGTGCGCAGGAAGTCCGACAGCGGTGAGCGCATCACCCGGTAGTCCTCGTAGTGCACCGGTATCGCGGTTCGCGGCTGGATGGTGCGCAGGAACTCGACGCCCTGGTGGCCGTCCATGGTGACGGTGTGCAGCAGTATCCGTGTTCCACCGAGATGGACGACCGCGACGTCGATGTCCGGGTGCCGTTCACGGATACCTGCCAGGTGCTCGCCGGTCAGCGTGTCACCGCTGAGGTAGACGCGGGTGCGCACGTCGCCCTCGACCCGATAGGTCAGCAGTGAGCCCATCACGGGCGGCAGGAGCGGGGCGAGTATCCCGCGGGCGTGGATGCCCGGCAGTGATTCGATGCGCAGTTCCTCGGCGCCGCGGCGGAGTTCGTGCTGCTCCCAGGTGTCCAGGCCGTGGGCGGTGAAACCCCAGCGGCGCAGCCTGCGTTCCGCGTGCGGGGTAGTGACGATGGGCACGTCCCGGTCCAGGCCGCGGCGGGCCACCCGGTCGAAGTGGTCGCCGTGCAGGTGTGACAGCACGACGAGGTCGAGTTCGGGGAGGTCGCCGATGTCACAGGCCGGTTCGGTCAGCCGCCGGGACCACAGGCCCTTGCCCAGGTAGGCCCGCTGCCCGCGGTGCAGGAAGTTCGGATCGGTCAGCAGCCGGAAGGACCCGAGCCGGATCACGGTCGTAGCGGTGCCGATGAAGGTCAGTGCGCACGAGTCGGGCGCCGGCCGGTCCGGTTCGACCATGTCCATGTCCGTTCCTTCCGTGAGACGGCTACCTGACGTCGTATACCCACGCTGCCGCTGGATGTGCGGAATTCATGACCGGTAGGAGGCTCCGTCGGTACAGGGGTTGCTTGAACGCGGCGGCGAGGTGGAGGTCGACGATGGTCGTGGTGTGCCACACCGGATGTCGCTGGATGAGGGACCGGCGTGGCCACCAGTTGTTCGAAGACTTGGCCGATGCCTGCCCGCGAACGGTGCTCTACCCGCAGGGTGTTCCCGTCTCCTGACGCGGTCAGCCCCGGTCGCGGAGGCGATCCCGTTGCGGCACCACGACGTAGCGCGGGTCCTGTGTGGAGGCGACACCGGCGGCGAAGGTGCCGAACCGCTGCAACGCGCTGCCGGCCAGCAGCGCGAGGCCGGACGTGACCGCGACGGTCCGGCTGTACCGCGCGCCCAGGATGCCGGCCAGGCCCGCTGCGGTCAGCCGCTCCGACCACTGGCGCAGTTGGTGGGCCCTGCCGCTGGTGTACGCCTGGCCCACGTACCCGAGGTCGCGTTCCAGTGCCTTGGACGCGACCAGTTCCACGACCGCGCCGCAGGCGGCGAACCGGCGCGCGGGCCCGGCCTCGGCGGCCGGGGCACAGATCATGCCGAACCCGCCGCCGCTGGCCGCGGCCGAACCGGTGAACACGAACGGCAGGTGCCGGCGCGCCTCGTGCCAGGCAGGCACGGCCGTCTGGGACAACAGCACCGCCGTGTAGGAGGCGACACCGGGCGCGATGGCCGCTGGCCGGTCCGGATCAAAGGCTAGCCACCGCGGGACCGGTCGGCATCTCGCAGTCGTGACCACCCGTGATTGCGGCGGCCATGCGCTGCTCGTCGGTCGGGCACGGCCGACCACCGCGCGCGAGCGTGATCGCGGTGCCTTCCAGGGTGCCGGTCGAGGTCAGCCGATGGGGTGGGCGCTGGTCCAGCGGGCGAGCAGGATGGTGGCGTCGTCCTGAAGTACGCCCCGCTGATAGTCCAGCACGGCGTCGACGAGTCGCCGCGCGGTCTCCGGTGGCGGATGCCCCGCTGCGGCTTCGCGTCGGAGGAAGTCGATCAGCCGGCGCTCGCCGAACATCGTGCCGCTGGGGTCGCGGGCTTCGGTGACGCCATCGGTGTGCAGGACCAGCCAGTCGCCGGGTTGCAGGGTTTCCTCGCCCACGGTCAGTGCCCTCTCGCCGAGCCCGAGTGGAAGTCGGCGACCGCCGGCGAGGGGACGGACGATCTTTCCGGAACGCATGACCAGCGGAGCCGGATGGCCCGCGTTGATGTAGCGCAGTCGCCCGAGGGACAGATCGAGTTCGACGAGGACCGCCGTGGCGAAGGCGGCGCCGCCGAACTGGTGGTCGATCGCCTCATCGATCAGCCGAACCTGTTCGTACAGGCCGTGGCCGGCGTGGCGGGCCTTGCGGTACGCGGCAACGGCGGTCGCGGCGATGAGACCGCTGCGCAGGTCGTGCCCGACCGCGTCGAGCACGATCAAGTGAGCGGTGGTGTCGGACAGGTCGTAGTCGAACGCGTCACCGTGCACCGCCTCGCAGGGCTGCACCACGCCGGTCACCATGAAGTTGTCCACGCCCGCGGTCAACGGCGGCAACAGCGACCAGATCAGCTCACCACCCACCGTGCGTGGGGTACGCAGCCGGACCCGGTCCAGGCCGTTGCCGTACTGCGTGAGCAGCACGGTCATATGTCCCAGCAGCGCGGAAATCCATCGGCATTGGGTGCGCAGTCCCGGATCGTAGAGATCGTCCTGGTCGTCGACCTCGACCTTCAGCACACCCAGCCGTTCGACGCCGTCCAACAGCGGCACCCACAGTTGCGGCCGGCCGGGCGTTTCCACCGGCAAGGGCTGGACCTGACGGAACGCACGGCCCGCGAGCGTGGCGTCCACGTCCAACGCATCTCCCGTCGGGTCTGAGCCGGTCGGCGACGGCGGTATCAGCGGGTGCAGCCGGCGCTGGTCGTAGTCGACCAGGTACATGGTGATCTCGACTCCGAGGGCGTGGCCGGCGGCGCGGGCCAGCGCCGGTAGCCGATCCGGCGGGGCCAGTTCGGTGCCGTCCAGCAGTGCGACCAACGCGGCCAGCGGTTGGTCGCGTGGCCTGCTTTCCCGGAACGGGCGGGAGTAGGTCGCGCGGTGGGTCCACGTCAGCTCGTCCAGGCGTTCGTTGACCGCGTACGCCAGAACGTCGCGTTGCGGGGCGGACAGTACGCCGATGCCGTGCAGGTAGGCATCGATCTCGATCGGTCCGGCCTCACCGCCCAGCGCGAAGTACCGCAGCCACAACTGTTCCGGGCTCAGCTCCGCGCGCCGCATGGCCAGCGCCAGGCTGCGCTGCTGCTGCCGGAAGGCATGGTCGGTGTCGTCGTCGCGCATGATGTCAGCGGCGCCTGCGGACCGTGGAGGTGGCCAGCCGCTCGGCCGCCTGCCGTAGAGTGACGCGCTGCTGCCGTGCGGTGTCGGCCAACGCGAGGAACGCCATCCTTTCGTCGACTCCGTCACGCGCCATGATGATTCCCTTGGCCAGGATGATCACCTCACGTGCCCGCACGCTGTCCCGGAGCTGGTCGCTGATCCGTTCGGCATCCGCAGCGGTGCGCATGTTGGTCAGCAGCATGGTCGCCTGCGTGGCGAACATGGTCAGCAGGCGCTCCTCCTGATCCCCGTACGTCTGCGGCGTGTGCCCGTACACCTTCACCGCCCCCAGCGCCTCGGCTCCCGCGACCAGCGGTGCGCTCAGCGAGGCCCGCAGTCCCCACTTGGACACCTGCCCGGACCAAGCCGGCCAGCGCTCGTCCTGAACGAGATCGTCGATGCGGACCACCACGCGGTCCGCCCACGCCGTCAGACACGGTCCGAGTTCGAGTTCGTACTGCAGCGCGTCAGCACGCCGCACCAACTCGTCCGTCGCCGCGGTGGTGGTCCGCTCGCCATTGGGGTCCACCAGGGTGATCCCGGCTCCTGTGGTGCCGGGGACGGTCTGTTTGGCCACGGCCGTGATCAGGGCCAGCGCCGTGGCGACGGTCTCGGTCGACAGGAGCAGGCCCGACATCCGGGCGAACACCTGAGCCAGTTCGGCGGTTAGCGGCGCGTTGGACTCCGACGGTGAGGACAACGCCATCCTCCTCCTGTTCCGATCGGTTCACTCGACCATCGGACGTCTTCGCCGACCACGCTCGCCCTTCACATTCGTGTTACCGGGAACCGACTACCCGCCCGAAGCCGCGCTACACCTCGACAACCTCGCGCGACGAGATGTGGAAGCAGAACTCGAAGGACTCGTCCAATCGGCGCCCTGACCGGATCGGCCCTCGAAACACACGTTTGGTGCCCTTGGTGACGGGTATCACCGGCATCGACGATGCCCACCGTCACGGAAGAGGCCTTCACCAGAATCTCCCATCGCTGCGCCGGATAGGCGAGTCCGTCGAGCACGAAGCGCAGAGATCGTTTGTCGGCCTCGGTCATGCTGCCCAGCCGCGACAATCCGTACCGCGACCTGACGGACATCGTCACGAGCCGTCGCAGGCGTTCGGTCGTCACGGAGTCAGCGCCGTACAGGTCGGACATTGGACAGGACATTAGGTGGCCCGGCGTTTCCTTTGGAAAAGCGTTTCTTGCAACGAGTCAAGTCCCCAGATGGCGATCACGTCACGTTTGAGACCCGAGCGTGATCGAATCGAACTCCTCCAAACTTCCGCGCGGAACCGGCCGCCCGGATACGACCCTCACCACCGTGGACTCCGCGCACTTCCGTTGCAGGCAGGCGACAAACTCCTCGTGTGACCAGCTCGCTGCGGCGCGCTGGCCAGCCGCTCGACCGCTCACGCAAGGTGGCGCCTTCACGCCCGCGTCAGGACGCGTCTCGCCGGTCAGGTCGCGCGCGGTGGCGGTTTCTTCGCGGTGGCGCGGTGGCGGCATCGGCCACCCCCCCATCGGCGCCATCCCGGTCAGCCGAGCGCGGTGTCATAGTCACCCAGCTACCGCTGCTCCACGTCGGTTCGGCGCGGTCGTACCACCCCGCTCCGCTTGCGCCGCCACCTTCGCCGCCGCGACATGCTCGCGTCAGCGTCGTCTGCTGCCAGGCGCGCCCCGCTCGTGATCCGCGACGGTCCTGCCCTCACAGACCACCCGCACCCGGGACAGGTCCGCGCTGATCTCCACCCGGCGCCCGATCACCGCTGGTGCACCGATGTCGTTGGTCCGGCGATGTAGTGTCACGCGGCAACCGGTCGGCATCGCCACCCGTCGCCGGCGCGACCGGCGGCATCGCCAGCATCGCCTGCTTGTCCGCGGTGTTCGCTCGGCGGCGCGCAGCCCACGCCCGTCGCGGCGGCGTTCACCACCGCCAGCCCTGCGTCATCTGGCGTTGCTCGGCTGGCGGCCTACCCGGCCGGCAAGAACGAGCGCTCCAGTAGTCATGCGCCCGCTCGATCGTCCCTTGGCCTCGGTCGCCGCCGGCTGCGCACCTTCGCGCCCGTGTCCCCCGAACGCCTGACGTCGCTGGTCAGCTCGCTGCGTCCGCCGCGCCAGCGGCCGTCGCACCCTCCCCGTCCCGACCAGCACCCGCGGCACCGCCCCCAACGCCGCGATGAGCTGCCACCAGCCACGACAGATCCTCCGCCCGCCGCGACGGATCACACCGCCGCGAGCCACCGCGCATAGCCGTCACCATGTCAACACCGGCACTGCGCCGCTGCGACCTGCCCGACCCCACCGCAGCAGTCGGAACCACAGGTCGCACGCGCGATCTCCCCAGCGCTACGCGGCGGAGCCGGTCCGTGCAGATCGCCGGCCGCAGCTCGCCCTCGACCCGGAGCACCCATCGACCGGTCCGCCGATCCGCTCGCGATCACTCGCCCATCGTCGTACCGCACCGACCTGCGGTCTACCGCGCCACGATGGACCGCGTTAGGAACAGGCTTGACAGCCGAATACCGAGTTAGGCGGCCGCAACCGGATGCCGGGCGGTGATCACCCGTCGTGGCGGAGCGCGGCTGGGTCGTCAACGTTCGTCGGCGACCTCCGCCGACATGCTGCGGTTCTCGACGACACGGCCAAGCGACTGCCGTCGCAACGGGGCGTCGACAAGAGCCCACTCAGGTACAGCGGCTGTCCGGTGGAGTCGACCCGGACGGTCGCTGCCATTACCCGCCGGACCGGTCGCGTCCACCTCTGGCCAGCGGGCGGCAGACGATCGCCGCCACGACGACCGCGGCCGTCGCGCCCATCAGCCAGATCCCGGTCAGGAGTGCTGTCAACAACAGGACACTGACGACCCAACACCCCGTCAGCACCAGCACAGTGCGGTCGGGACGCCGGTTCCGGCGTGCGGTCCGATCGCGTTCTGCCCTGAAGTGCCGCTCGATCTCCTGGAACACCTGCTGTTCGTGCTCCGACAAGGTCATGGCCAGGTATCCTCCTAGCGTCGGCACGCTTTCGCGCTCACCCCGGTATGCGGTCGACCCAGCCAGTGGGCGACGGTGGCGTCCCCTGTGGAAGCGGTCCAGTAGCGGAGATGCGGAATATGGCCAGCAAGCTCTGATCCCGGATCCCGCCCCGTCCGATCACGATCAGCTCTCGGCGCTGCCGGGCTCGGACATGCGGCGATGTTGTGCGGCCAGCGCGGGATCGGGCATCACGTTCGCGGCCGCCACCTGCGCCTTGTTCTTCGCCGACCCGGCGACGACACGATGTTTTCCGGCCATCATCGCCTCGAAACCCTCTCGCGCGACCTGAGCAGGGTCGTCCTTGTCGGCCGCGCCGAGCTTGGTGTCCTCGATGCCGGCGCGTTCGAAGAACTTGGTGTCCGTCGGTCCCGGCATCAGCGCCGTCACGGTCACGCCCGAGTCCTTCAGTTCCTCGCGCAACGCCTCGGACAACGACAGCAGGAACGCCTTCGACGCGTTGTACACGGCCTGGAACGGTCCCGGCATCACCGCCGCGATCGACGAGGTGATCAGGACCCGACCCGAGCCACGGCGCACCATGGCCGGCAGCAACCGCTTGGCCAGGTGGACCGGTGCCCTGACATCCAGGTCGATGACCCGCACCTGGTCCTCCACGCTGGTGTCGTCGCTCACGAACGCGCCGCCCACGCCGATGCCGGCATTGAGCACCAACGCATCCACCGGTCGACCGGCGGCCGTCACACCACCGATCAGTTGCTCGACACCGGCCTCGGTGGCCAGGTCGGCATGGATCGCGTCGACCTGGACTCCTGTGAGGCGCAGGTGTTGCGCGGCCGTGTCCAGTTCGGCGTCCTCGGCGGCGATGACCAGATCGAAGCGGTGTTCGGCGAGTTGCCGTGCCAGTTCCAACCCGATACCGCTGGAAGCACCGGTGACAACGGCCAACCGGGTGTTCTCGGACATGATCATCTCCTTCGCTCGGCGATCCTCGTTGCGTGACTACCCGTCGCCGGCCGATCCAGTCATCGCCGCCACAACCGGGTTCCGTCATTGGCAAGTGGATTCCGGTGCGTGGCGCCCTCCAACTCGTCCGACGACCTCCGTCCGATCGCTGCCGAGGCATGCGGCTGGTCCCGGCTGCACGACGGACAACTCCTGGCCTTGCGCGCCAGCAGGCGTTGCCCGATGCGCCCGAACACCCCGACAGACACACGGCCACCACGGTGTTCCAGACCGAGTTGGCCCTTGAAGGAGATCGCCGCCGCGCACGGCGCGGCACACCTTGCCCTGGCTCGCGGCTGGCCGCCCGGCTGGGGTTGGCCACCGGCCGCAACGTGCTGCTGCGCCTGGTGCGCGGCCTGCCCGATCCCGAGATCGGCACGGTGGCGGTGCTGGGGGTCGACGACTTCGCGATCCGTCGTAACCGCCGCTACGGCACGGTTTTGATCGACATGGACACCCACCGGCCGGTCGATGTGCTGGCCGACCGGGAGGCCGACACGCTGGCTGATTGGTTACGCGAACACCCTGGCACCACGGTGATCTGCCGGGATCGCGCCGGCGCTTACGCCGAAGGCGCCCGGCGGGGCGCTCCGAACGCGACGCAGGTTGCTGACCGGTGGCACCTGTGGCACAACCTGGCCGAACAGGTCGAGAAGACCGTTGCCGCTCACCACGGTTGCCTGCGTGAGCACGAGATCCCGCCCGAGGTGCCGGCCGCAGTGGCGGGCGCGGATCTGGTCGCGGCGGCCGAGGCAGTCCACGCCGCCCGCCGGAACAACTCCGGCTTGGTCACTCGTTCCACGGCTGCTTTGAGCAGGTCCAGGCGTTGAAAGCTCAGGGCAAGGGCATCAAGACGATCAAGCGGGAGCTGGGGTTGGCCAAGGAAACCGTGCGCAAGTTCTACCGGGCGGCCAGTGCGGCGGACGTCACCGCGACCTCCCGTGCCGGGCGGCCCAGCGTGCTGGACGAGTTCAAGCCCTATCTGCACGAACGCTTCAACGCCGGAGTCACCAACATCAGTGCGCTGTTCCGGGAGATCGGTGAACAGGGCTACCGGGGCAGCCTGAGCACGCTGGGTGTGTACCTCGCGCCGTTTCGCGCGGTGGGGCCACGCCGGCGGCCAAGCCAGCGGTGCCGAAGGTGCGGCCGGTGACCTCGTGGATGTTGCACCACCCCGACGACCTCGACGACGAGCAGCGCCTGCAGCTCCAGCAAGTCCGCGCCACCTGCCCCCACCTGGACGCCACCGCCGGTCATGTCGGTGTGTTCGCCGACATCCTCACCGGCCGGCACGGCGAGCGGTTGGACGCGTGGATGGCCGCGGTCGAGGCTGACGACCTGCCCTATCTGCACCGGTTCGTGCGCGGACTGCGCCTGGACTACGACGCGGTCCTCAATGGACTCACGCTGTCGCACAGTTCCGCGCCCACGAGTGAGCCGGTGAAGGTCGGCGTCCACGACTTCGCCGATCCCGCACTGGGCAAGGCCGTCCCCTACGGGGTGTATGACCTCGCGGCGAATGCCGGCTGGGTGAACGTCGGCTGTGACCACGACACCGCCGCGTTCGCGGTCGAGTCGATCCGCCGGTGGTGGAACGGCCAAGGCAGGCACACCTACCCACGAGCGACACGGCTACTGATCACCGCGGACGCTGGAGGCTCCAACGGCTACCGCGTCCGGGCGTGGAAAATCGAGCTGGCGACCCTGGCCGCCCAGACCGGGCTCACGATCACCGTGTGCCATCTACCGCCCGGAACATCGAAGTGGAACCAGATCGAGCACCGGTTGTTCTCCCACATCACCATGAACTGGCGAGGCCGCCCACTGACCAGCCACGAGGTCATCGTGGCGACCATCGCCGCGACCACCACCCGCACCGGACTGCGCGTGCACGCCGAGTTAGACACCGGCAGCTATCCGACCGGCATCCAGATCGGCGACGCGGACATGGCCGGCCTGCCCATCACCCAGCACGCCTTCCACGGCGACTGGAACTATGTCCTGCACCCCACGCTGGCAGGCTCCACCCCGGCCGGCGACACCCAGCCCTCGCCCGCCCGGTGGAGTCAACGGATGTTGTCCGACCCCACCCTGACCGGGATGTCCCGCAAACACCTGGACTCCCTGACAGCCGCCCTGGCCGAGCTTCACCACGCCCAACCGGGTGCTGGGCTCGGCCGCCCGCCCACGCTGTGCTTCTCCCACCAGGTCCTGGCCGCCGTGCTCCACTTCCGGCTCGCTCTGCCCGCAGAGCCCCTCGCCGTGCTCTTCGGCAGCAGCCGAGCCGCAGTACATCGCACCTTCCACAAGATCAAGCGACTACTCGACCAGCACGGGACGACCATCTCGCCCGCAGCTTCTCCGCCCGCCGCGCTCGCCGCCCTCCACGCACGCGCACTCGCGCTCGGCGACCCACCCACCAACAAGATCAAATCAGCGTGTTAATCATCTGCGGGCCCTTAGCCGCGGGCCGGCCACCGATCAAGCTGATCCGGATACCGCGCTTCGCGATGCGCACGGCCGTGCTGGTCGTGCCGATCGCCCGCGAGATGGCCGAGATGGACTACCAGTGGTACGAGCCATTCCGCATGGAGGCGACCGAGACGGCCGAGACCTTCGGTCTGACCGCCACCGATCTGGACAGCGCCATCCGCGCCGAGGTCGGCGCGATCCCGACCGGACCAGCCGAGACTCCCCGTTCGTGACCCGCAGGATCTGGGCGGCCTGACCGGCGGGAGGTCGTGTTCGAACAATGCCGCGGCATGGCGGCGGGCCGCCACATGAAATTCACACGGAACTCGCATGCTGAGTTGGTGAGGGCATGGTCGGCTGGCCGGAACGACGAGGGGATGGGGGATGATGCTGCCTCCTGATCATGACGACCGGACGGCGTCGCCCGGGAGTGCCGGCCTGCCGGCGGCTTCCACGCCGGGCCGGTTGCTGGTGGTCGATGACGAGCGGTTCCTGCGTAACGCGGTCGCCGCCTCGTTGCGGTTTCTCGGGTTCGAGGTGACCACGGGGAGGCCAGCGCGGAGGCGCTGGGCCTGCTCCGGGAGCGGCCGTTCGATCTGGTGGTCTTGGACGTGATGCTGCCGGACATCAACGGTTTCGAGATCGTGCGGCGGTTGCGTCGGGACGGGCACTGGGTGCCGGTGATCTTCCTGACCGCCAAGGACACCGAGGCGGACAAGGTCGCCGGACTGACCATCGGTGGCGACGACTACCTGACCAAGCCGTTCGGACTGGAGGAGTTGGCCGCTCGGATCCGGTCGGTGTTGCGCCGGGCCCGGCCATCGGAGTCCGGGCCCGTGCTGACCTTCGCCGACGTGGAGCTGGACCAGGACACCTACGAGGTGCGCCGCGGCGGCCATCGGCTGGAGCTCTCGCCGACCGAGTTCCGGCTGCTGCGCTTCCTGATGCTCAACCCGGGCCGGGTGCTGACCCGTCCGCAACTGCTGGACCACGTGTGGGACTACGGCGGCACCAGTACGGTGGTGTCCACCTACATCGCCTACCTGCGGCGCAAACTGGCGCAGTTCGGACCGGACCTGATCCACACCCAGCGCGGGATCGGCTACAGCCTGCGGATACCGCGCGCCGACGACCAGGAGGCCCCGGATGAACGGTGAGCGCACCATACCCGGGTTGCTGCGGCCGGTGCGGCGGCTGGTGCGCAGCCGGCTGCGGCTGCGGGTGCTCATCGCCGTGATGTCGGTGACCTTGGTGGCGCTGGTGGCGTTCGACTTCGCCGCGGTGACCGCGCTGCGCAGCTACCTGATGAACCAGACCGACGCCAGGCTGCACACGGCCGCACTCGACAGTGCGGCTGCACTGTCCGGTGTGCCGCCCGCAGTGGTCCAGGAGTACGCGACCTCCAACCCACGCCCGAAACCGCCGTTGCCGGACGGCGCGCGAGGGCTGGACGAACTGACAGCGCCGGTCAACCAGTTCATGATGGGCTGGTATGCCGTGCTGCTACTGGCCCGACAACGGCAGAAGGGCGCTGGAGCTGTCGGCCAACATCCCCATCACAATCCTGTCCACTACATCCAACGAATTGGCCGAGTTCACGATTCCACCGGACATGCGCGCGCTGGCCGCCGACGGCGGGGCGCGGACCGACATGTCCGCCGATGGCACGGGCCAGGTGCGGGTGGTGGCCGCTCCGGCGCCGGGCGGCATCCTGGTGGTCAGCTCCAGACTCGACGACGTGACCAGTACGGTGGACCGGATGCGGCTGATCGTGCTCATCGGCTCGGCCGCCGCCGTGCTGGTCATCGGGCTGGGCGTGTTCTGGTTGCTGCGGCGAGGGTTGCGGCCCATCGAGGCCATGGCCACCCAGGCCGACCGGATCACCGCCGGCAATCTCACCGACCGGGTCACCGAGCAGGACCCGCGCAGCGAGGTCGGCCGGCTGGGCAGCGCGCTCAACGGGATGCTGGCCCGCATCGAGGCCGGACAGGAACTCACCCGCCGGTTCTTCGCCGACGCCAGCCACGAACTGCGCACCCCGCTGGCCTCGCTGCGGGCCAACGCCGAGCTCTACCACCTGGGCGCGCTGACCGAGCGCGCGCAGGTGGACGAGGTGATGGACGGCATCGCGGCGGAGGCACGGCGGATGGGCGGCCTGGTCAACGACATGCTGCGGCTGGCCCGCCTGGACCAGCATCCCGACCAGGAACGCGAGCCGGTCGCGCTGAGCGAGTTGATCGACAGCTGCGTGCACCGCATGCGGGTGGCCGAGCCGCGGCGAGTCTGGCGCACCGACATCGCCGCCGGGGTGGTCACCATCGGCGACGAGGAACTGTTGCGCCGGGCCGTGGACAACCTGCTGGCCAACGTGCTCACCCACACCCCGCCCGACATCGAAGCCACGGTCGCGCTGCGGCAGCACGATGACGCGGTCGAGATCGAGGTCAGCGACACCGGATCCGGCGTGCCGGACGACCGGCTGCCGCACATCTTCGAGCGGTTCTACCGCGCCGGCACCACCACCGAACGCCCGGGTTCGGGCCTGGGCCTGGCCATCGTGGCCGAGATCGCCACCGTCCACAATGGAACTGTGGTGGCCGGGCCGAATTCGCCGCACGGCCTGCGGGTGTGCCTCACGCTGCCGGTGGTCGGTCCGCCGGACTCGGGCGATTCTCCAGCGGCGGTCTGAACTTCGCTGTCACTGTGGGCATCGCTCTGGCCCTGGTGGGGCGGGGTTTAGACGTTCTGGTGGACGCTCGTGGGAGCGCTTCCTATAGTCCATCAGAACGTTTCAGGCCCGACGGGAGCTTGGCGGGTCGGCCGCACCTCACCCGTACTCCAACACCATCGCCTTCATCGTCGCCCAGTTAGCCCTCGTGTTTCGCAGTTTTTGATGATCATGTCGATGACCAGGGAGCGACACGCCGACGACGAGGGTTACCGATCTTGAGGGTGTCATGAGAGAAGCATCGACGGTGTCTGCACCACCCTCGTGAGAGTGATCCGTCGATGCCTCCCGATGACACCGTACCGGCCTCGCTGGCCGAACCACTGGCCGCGTTCCGTCCCTGCTTCACCGCACCCACGTTCCACACGTTCACCGGCCTGGTCATCGGCCTGATCGCCCAGACCCGCCGCCGCACGGTATGCGGCATGCTCACCGGCGCGGGCCTGCACCACCGCTGGCATCACTCCCAGGCACACCGGTTCTTCGCCCTTGCCCGCTGGTCGACCGATGCGATCGGACTGGTCCTGGCCGATCTGATCGTGGCACGATTATTGCCGGCGGGATCGGCGATCACCATCGCGATCGATGACACGCTGTTCAAACGCTCCGGTAAGAAGGTGTTCGGCGTGGCGTGACTGGTCAGCTACTCGGGGCGGCGTGGCGAGTTGATCTGTCCCACGGTCACGTGGATCATGGTGGTTGTGCCCGACGAACTGCAGCCCTCGTATGAGGAGTTGGCGTCGTTGGTGGTGCAGTTGCGCGGCGCGTTGGACGCGGCGTTGGCGCGGATCGCCGATCTGGAAGCCCAACTGAAGCAGAACTCGAAGAACTCATCCAAGCCCCCGTCGTCGGATTCGCCGTTCATCAAGCCCGCGCCGAAGTCGTTGCGAGGTAAGTCCGGCCGTAAGCCGGGTGGTCAGCCTGGCCATGAGGGCCGCACGCTGATGCGGGTCGAGCGACCGGATCGGGTGATTCGGCACGAACCGAAACGCTGTGGCGGCTGTGGGGTGGGTCTGACGAAGAAGACCGCGCGGGTCGGAATGGATGTCCGGCAGGTCTTCGATATTCCGGAGATCGCCGTGCGGGTGACAGAGCACCAGGTGATCTCGCGTCGATGTGGCTGCGGGGTCACCACCGCCGCGCCGGCGCCTGACGGGGTCACCGCGCCTGCCTCCTACGGCCCGAACGTGGCCGCGATCGCCACCTATCTGTACGCGGGCCAGTTCCTGTCCAAGGCGCGTACCGCTGATGCTCTGGCGGAACTGTTCGGCCTGCCGATCTCGCCGGGCACGATCGCGTCCTTGACCACCCGCATGGCCGCCGACGTGCGCGAGTCCGGTGTCCTGGACCAGATCCGTGCCGGGATCACCGCCGCCCCGGTCGCGCATTTCGATGAGACGGGCCTGCGAGTGGCCGCCAGCCTGCACTGGGTGCATTCGGCGTCCACCGAGCAGTTCAGCTTGTTGACCGCGCATCCCCGCCGTGGGGTGGCCGGCATGGAACACGCCGGGGTGTTGCCCGCCTTCACCGGTATCGCGGTGCACGACGCATGGTCGCCCTATGACACCTACACCGCCGCGACCCACGCCTTGTGCAATGCCCACGTCCAGCGTGAACTGGTCGCGGTGTTCGAGGGCGTGCCCGAGGGGCAGTGGAACTGGGCGCGCCAAGCGCACGACGCGCTGCTGGAGTTGAAGTCGCTGGTCACCGCGGCCAGGGGCGCCGGGGTGGCCACCGTCCAGGCCGGTCCACGAGACACGCTGATCAGCCATCTTCGGTCCGCGACCGTCCTGGGGGCCAGGATCATGGGTGGCGGTGCACAAGGTGCCAAGCACCGTGCGCTGGCTCGCCGACTGCGTGACCGGCAAGCCGACTATCTGCGCTTCCTGGAGGAGGGCTTCGCCGTTCCTTGGGATAACAACGCCGCGGAGCGCGAGATCCGCATGGTCAAGATCCGTCAGAAGGTCTCTGGCAGTATGCGGACCCTGGCCGGTGCTCGTGACTTCACCGCGATCCGCAGTTACCTCGCCACCGCCGTCAGACACGGCATCCGCTTCATCGACGCGCTGACCATGCTGGCCAAGCGTCGCCCCTGGCTGCCCGCATTCTCCGCATAACCTGCTGACCAGTCACTGCAGGAGATCTATCACCAATGGCACGGGACGGTGTGGTTCATCGAGGGCGACATTGCCGACTGTTTCGGGTCTTTGAGTCATTCGACCATGCGATCGATTCTGGCGGAGAAGATCCACGATGGCCGGTTCCTGCGCCTGATCGATGGGCTGCTCCAGGCCGGATACCTGGAGGACTGGCGCTACCACGCCACGCTGAGCGGCTGTCCGCAGGGCGGGGTGGTCTCGCCCGTGCTCTCCAACATCTACCTGGACCGGCTGGACACCTTCATCGAGCAGACTATCTTGCCTGCCCATAACCGAGGAACACGACGCACGCCCTATCGGCCCTACATGCGGCTGTGGCAACGCGCTTTCAGGCTGGAGAAGCAGGGAGACCGGGAGGCGGGCCTGGCGCTGCGCAAGCAGATGAAGACCATGCCCTCCCGCGACCCTCACGATCCGGCCTACCGGCGGCTGCGCTACTGCCGTTACGCCGATGACTGGCTGCTGGGCTTCACCGGCCCCCGGCAGGAAGCCGAGGAGATCACGGAGCGGATCGGGACGTTCCTGCGTGAGGATCTCACGTTGGAATTATCTCCGACCAAGACCGTGATTACGCACGGGCGGACGCAAGCCGCCCGGTTCCTGGGCTATGAGATCGTGGTGTTGCACGCCGACCACATGCGCGATCAGCGCGGTCACCGCAGCATCAACGCGGCGATCGAGCTGAAAGTGCCGCTGGATGTGATCGGCGCCAAGTGTCGCCCCTACCTGCACCACGGCAGACCGATCCGGCGCACTGAACGCACGGTCAATACTGATTTCAGTATCGTCGCGCAGTTCCAGGCTGAGTTTCGGGGTGTCGCGGAGTACTACCGGTTGGCGTTCAACCGTCATCGGCTTGGTTATCTGAAGTACGTCATGGAGCGGTCGTTGGCCAAGACCCTGGCCCGCAAGTACCGGATCACGGTCCCGCAGGTCTTTCGCCGCTACCGTGCCGTGCTGGACACCGAGCATGGTCCACGTCGTGGTCTTCGGGTCACGCTGGAGCGTGATGGCGGCCGGCCGCCGCTGGTGGCACAGTGGGGTGGCATCAGCTTGGCACGGGACATCACACCACGGCCCCTCAACGACGATCCGCCGCGCATCTGGAATGGCCGCCGGTCAGAGTTGGTACAGCGGCTTTTGGCGGAGGTCTGTGAGTTATGCGGTTCTACGGAGCAGGTCGAAGTGCACCACGTCAGGGCGCTCAAAGACCTTGCTCCGAAGGGGCGGAAACAGCAACCTGATTGGGTTACGCGGATGGCATCCCGCCGCCGCAAAACCCTTGTCGTCTGTCGTGTTTGTCATGAGGACATCCATGCCGGACGTCCTACGCGGCGATCACGATGAGTACTGGAGAGCCAGTTGCTACGGAAATCGGGCACGGCTGGTTCGGAGGGGGGTCGTCGGAAAAGGACCAGGCCAACTGGCACCTCGTCGGCGACCTACCCTACGGCGCGTCCGGTTCGGCGGGCGGGCCGAGGAAACGTCACGTCCGTAAGGACGTCAACGCGCCCCGGTCCGACCCAACTCGTCAACGCACAGGTCACCGATCGGGGCTGCGTCAGCCGTTCTCATCGACGAGAATGGGCCTGTGCCGGCGCCGCACCCCGTCGAGGTAGCCGGCGATCCTGTCCCGTTCTTCCGGGCAGGCGGCGAACCACCGGGTCAACTCGTCCCGCAGCGCGCTCGCGTCGGCGCACTGGTCGAGCGCGAACCGCCGCAGTGCCGGATTCTCCAGGTACGCGTACAACTCAATCGAGGAGAGACCATGCGGATTCAGCACCGCGTTCAGGTCGTGGTGGGCCTGACGCCCCAGCCTGGCGAAATGCGGGTAGGACGTGCGCGCGGCTGGATTCTCGGGTGCGGCGCGGGACGCCAGGTTCAGCGCCACCCGCCGCCCGTCGACGTACAGGATACCGACGCCGCGGCCCTGGCAGAACGCGATCGCGTCGGTTGCGGTCTGCGCGATCGGCGATCCCTTGTCGTTGAGCGAGGTGTTGCACAGCATCGGCACCCCGGTGGCGTTGTCGAATGCCTCAAGTGCGCGGCGCAGCCAGCCGGTCGAGTCCGGCCGGACGGTTTGGATGCGGGCAGAGTCGTCGAGGTGGGACACGGCGGGGATCCGCTCCCGCTGTTCCGCCCTGATGACGAACGTGCGCAGCATGTACGGCGAGTCGACCGCGTCCTCGAACCAGTCGGCCGCCTTCTCGGCCAGCACCACCGGGGCCACCGGCCGCCACCATTGGCGCCGTTTGAGTTCGTTGAGCGCATCCTTGGCGGCGGCATCGGTCGGGTCGGCCAACAGGCTGCGATGCCCGAGCGCGCGCGGGCCGATCTCGCTGGCGCCCTCCACCCAGGCCACCGGGGCAGCCCGTACATCCGCGACAAACGTTGCCGCATCCCAGTCGGTGACTGCGGTGATGACGTCGGCGTGAGCGTCCAATTCCGTTTCGGCGGAGACCTCCGGGCCGAGATGCGCGCCGGGGAAGCTGAACTCGATCGGCTCACCGTCGGCCAGGAACATGGCCAGGGCCAGTCCGATCGACTGTCCGCTGTCGTTGATACACGGCGGTGCCATGAACTCGCGGAAGCCGTACTGACTCATCAAGTGGCTGTTGCCCGGACAGTTCAACGCGAACCCGCCAGCCATCGCCAGGTACGTCTGGTCACACACGATGCCGAAACGCTCGATGGCCCGCTCGACATTGCGCTCCATGACGCGCATGCAAGCAGCCTGAACCAGTTTCATGGTCATGCTGATGACGTTCTCCCGCACGCTGAACCGATCGTCCAGCACTGCTGCGGCGCCGTCAGCTGCCATGCCGTCCGCCACGGCGGCCTCGGCCAGAGCATGTGCGCGCCGGACCACGGTGTGGGCGTTGCGCACCACCTCGGGAGCGCCCGAGCTTCCGTCGCCCACGCCCCAGAACGCCAGCGTGCCGAGCACTTCTGCCGGGTCGCCACCGCAGTCCGCGCGTGAGGCGGTAGCCAATGCCATGAGAGAACCGGCCTGCAGGCCGAACAGCTCACGCGCCGAATCGTAGAGCCGCCCCGGTGACTCGACAGGGAAGTACGTCGTCTCGCCCCGCTCGACATACGCGCCCGCGTAGTAGTGCCGCGGCCGGTCCAGAAAGAAGTCCGGTAGGCCGTCGACTGCGAAACAAAGGATGCGTTCCTGGTAGAACCGCTTCGAATCCATCATCGCGGCACTGAACAGGTGCGCGAAGCTGTGCACCGGCAGATCGTCGGCGAAGGTCGGATACTCCACGGCCCCATCGAGCCCGGGAGTTCCCCAGACGGCCTGGATGTCATCGCGCCGCAGCCCTTCCGAATGCAGGAGTCGCTCGATGAACTCCCATGCTTCGGCGACGGTCGCGAAGGCGGCCCCGTGCTGCTTCAGACCGCTCAGCCGCTCCATCTCCCAGTTTCGACACAGGGTGACCTTGCGGCCGACCTTCCGCCACAGCGAGATGTTGTTGTCATGCCGGGGCCACACGTCGAGAACCCGTGAGATCCCGGGCGGCGTGAGATACGTCGACAAATACCAACCATTCCGCATTGTCGCCCCTGATCTAGAAATCGACAACACCACGACATGCACGGCAGGCATGCCGACTGTCTGCGTATCGTGGTCATTGACACCGATCCGAACCAGTCTCATCTGACCACGCGTCCGATGATGTCGACAAGGCCGATCAACAGCGCGAACCATGCGAGCCGGAAGCCGCTCCGGGCCTTGGAACCGGCCCAACGACGCCCGTCATCCAAGTCCGGAGGGCGCGCTCACGGCATCCGTTCGGCCTCGTCTACGATGTTGGTACCGGCAGGAAATGAGCTGCTCAAAGATGACGACGACCGCGGGTTCGGAATCGATCCAGCATCGTGGAGGTGCCCTGTAATGCTCGATCACCAGGAGATCGACGCCCTGTTTCCGGCCGACCTGCCCGGTCCGGAGCACTGGGCGCGAAGGTACCCGCCGAGGAACCTGCCACCGGGCGCGATGGTCACCCGATTCTGTCCGAGCCCGACAGGCTTCGCCCATCTCGGCGGCATCTATGTGGCGTTGCTGGACAAGGACCTCTCCCGACAGTCCGGTGGTGCCTACTTTATCCGAATCGAGGACACCGACCAGTTGCGTACGGTGGAGGGCGCCACCGCACAGTTCGACGCGGCCTTTGGCTACTTCGACGTCAATTCGGACGAATCCGATCCGGTTGGCGCCTACGGTCCCTACACGCAGTCGGAACGGGCGCGGATCTATCTGACGTACGTGCGCGAGTTTCTCTACGCGGGCAAGGCATACCTGTGCTTCGCGACAAAGGAGCAGTTGGCTGCGGCTACCGAGGAACAGCGCAGTGAGAAGGTGCCCACCGGCTACTACGGGCGTTGGGCGATCTGGCGTGACGCCACCGACGAACAGGTGCGCGAACAACTGGCCGCGGGAACGCCGTACGTCGTGCGGTTCCGGTCGCCGGGCACGCCGGGCCGGGTCAGTTTCACCGACCTCGTGCGCGGGGACCTGGAAGCGGACGCGAACCGCAACGACGTCGTCATCCTGAAAAGTTCCACCAGTCCACTGCGGCTGCCGACGTATCATTTCGCGCACGTGGTGGACGATCACCTGATGGGGGTCACCCACGTGATTCGAGGTGACGAGTGGCTGTCCTCTGTGCCGGTGCACCTGCAACTGTTCGACGCGGCCGGCTTCGAGCGCATTCCGTATGCGCACATCGCCCCGCTGATGAAGATGGATGGCTCGGCGAAGCGAAAGCTGTCCAAGCGGAAGGACCCCGAGGCGTCGGTCGAGTTCTACATCGCAGCGGGCTATCCCGCGCCGAGCGTGCTCTACTACCTCCGCGGGCTGCTCAACGGGCGGTTGGCGGAGATGCCGCTGACCGAGGCGCTGGCCGCCCCACTGCGCCTTGCCGAATGCGGCACGGCCGGCCCTCTGGTGGATCTGGTGAAGCTGGAGGACATCGCGGCCGACTACGTCGCGACGCTGCCCGGCCGGGATGTCCTGGACCAGGTACTGGCGTGGGCCGATCTCCACGACGTGGAACTGGCCGAGGCTGTCCGCGCAGAGCAGGACCTCGCTCTGCGGGCACTGGACATCGAGCGGACCGGTGTGGACAACCCACGCAAGGATCTGCGTAAGTGGTCGGATTTCCGGCCGATCTACGGATTCTTCTTCACCTCGCTGTTCGAGCTGGTGGCTGATCCCGCGGACACCAGGCTCGGTGGCTTGGCCCCCGATGTGATCCGGCTGCTGTGCACGGACCTGCTGCGCAACTACCAGGATCTGCACGACGCGGACGCCTGGTTCGACCAGATCCGCATCGCGGCCAAGGACAACGGCTTCGCGGCGAGCGTCAAGGAGTACAAGCGCGAACCCGGCTCCTACGTCGGGTCGATCCGAGAGGCTTCGCAGGTGATCCGCGTACTGCTCACCGGCTCCACCCGCAGCCCCGCCTTGCACCAGGTGGCCAATGCCCTGGGCGAGAACGAGGTAAGGCGGCGGATCGGCGCTACGCTCGGCGCACGCTGAGCACCTGGTTCGAGACGGCCGGCCAGCTCATTCGCCTGTCGACATGCCCAAGCCCGGATAGGCAGTCGGTGACCGGCCGGTTGCCTCAGACCGCAGTCCCCACGAGTGGTACCAGTAGGTGAACGCGTACGTCTTGGGCGACACGGGAACGTCCTGCAGCAGGTCGTCTGTGATCTCCCCGGCCGTGCGAAACCTTGCCACCACGGACTCCTCGTGTGGAAATCCCCAGCCCAGCGGATAGAGACGATCCGGCGGTAGCACGACGACCGGCGGCAGTCGCAGCGGCACCTCGAGCTGGCACAGCTCGGCAAGCCTGCCGATATTGGGCAGCAGCGCCAACAGCTCCACAACTGAGGTGAGGCCTTGGTATAGCGTGACCGCCTCGCGCAACAGAACCGGTCCGGTCGCCCGCTCCACCCGTGACTCCGCCATCCGCTGCGCGGCCAGCTCCAGCACGACGAGCCACAGTGGATGACCCGGTTTCGCAGCGTACATCCACGCGTTGGGAATGCTGTTCTCCACCATATATTTCACCGGCGGCATCCGCACCGATCCCAGCACGACAGCATCCGGATACTCTCGCAGCAATGGCAGTACCGATTTAAGACAGTAGAAATCGACATCAACATACAGCCCCCCGTTTTCGAGCAGATAGCAGTACCGGAACATGTCCACCGTTCGGATCGCTGGCTTTCCTACCTGGATCGCGTGCGGTAACCTGTCCCGCCTGGAATCCAACCAGCCCCAAAGGGCGTCGTCGTCGATCATCCTGTGCGACAGGGTCGGATGATGCGCCTTCCAGGTATCCACCGACTGCGCAAGAACAGGTGGAAGTAGGTCGATTTCTCGCCATGTCTGAATAATTTCGACCATAATGTTCGGATCATCCATAGGATAAAGCTACCACGGCAACGACATCACCCATCGCGCCGTTCGACCAGATCGGCCTGAGACCCGCGAGGAGCTGAAGGGATGCGGTTGTCCATAGTGATCAACGCCTACAACATGAAGAATGTTCTGGGGCAGTCCGTGGCGTCGGTCCTGGAGCAGAGCGGTCTGGCAGATGACATCGAGATCATCATCGTCGACGACGGCTCGACCGATGGCACGGCCGAGTTGGCACGGACGATGTCCCACCGAAATCTACGCGTCCGGTGCGTCCCGATGCCCGTGAACGGCGGCCTACCGGCGGCGAGGAACGCCGGAATCGCCGCCGCCCGAGGGGAATACCTCACCTTCCTGGACGGTGACGACCACTGGTTGCCCGGATACGCGGCTGCGGTGCTGCGGCGGATCGAGCCGGCCGGAGGTGTCTCCGTGCTGGTCACCAACTTCACCAGGGAGTTCCGCTGTGGCCTGCGTCGAGTCGACGAACGCGTCTCGTCCGTGCCTCACCTCCACGACGGAGTGGCCTCCGCCAACGATCACCCGGAACTCGTCGATCTCAGCTGGAACGCCTGGACCAAGGTTGTCCGAACCGACTTCTTACGAGATTCCGGCCTCTACTTCGAATCCGGAATGTACGAGGACATCGCCTGGGGTGCGAAGCTGCTCGTCGCCGCGCCACGGGTCGCGGTCGCCCCGATCGTCGGGGTCGCGTATCAACGGTGCCAGGGCCACAGCCTGAGCAGCGCGGTGCGTCGCACCAGCTACCACGACCTGGTCCTGCAGACCTCGCGGGTCGAGCGGTTCCTGACCGCGTTCGACGTGACGACGGACCAGGTGAGGGATCGGGTCCTGGCAAAGCTGGCGCGCGAGGCGAGGCGTTGCCTGGATGAGCTGGCGGCGCGCGACGAGGAACAGCGTCGCGACTTTCTCGACATCATGATTGCCAGCTGCCCCGGCACGTACAAGAAAGTGTTGACCCAAGCGCGGCCCGTGCGGCGCTACCGGTAGGGACCGGCCTGGAGTTCGAAGAGCTCGGCGTAAGCCCCTCCGGTGGCCATCAGTTCGTCGTGACTCCCGACCTCGGTGAGCTCGCCGTCGTCGAAGACGAGAATGAGATCGGCCATCCGCACGGTGGACATCCGGTGCGAGACCAGGAGAGTGATGCCACCTGTGGCACGGGTGACGGCGGACGCGGCGGCGAAGCGGTCCAATAGCGAGTGCTCCGTTTCCGGGTCGAGCGCGGCGGCGGGCTCGTCCAGCAGCACGAGCAGTGGCCGTTCACGCAGGAACGCGCGCGCGAGCGCCACTCGTTGCCACTGGCCACCGGAGAGTTCGACGCCACCGTACCGGGTGCCCAGTCGGGTGTTCAGGCCATCGGGGAGCCCGTCGACCACGGCACGGGCATCACCGGCATCGAGGGCGGCGGTATAGCGGCGGTCGTCGTCGGCCGGCAGGCCCAGCCAACCGGGCTCGCCGAGTCCGATGGCCTCCCGGGCGGTGTACTCGTACCGGACGAAGTCCTGGAATGCGGCAGAGATCCGGTCGCGCCACGCCCGGTGGTCAATGGCGCGCAGGTCGGTCCCGTCCACCAGAATGGCGCCGTCATCGGGGTCGTAGAAGCGAGCCAGCAGCTTCACCAGTGTTGTCTTGCCCGTCCCGTTGTCGCCGACCAGAGCCACTGTGCTGCCGGCCCGGAGATACACGCTGAGATCACGAACCACGGGGCGTGCCGTGCCCGGGTAGGCGAATGACACGCGCCGTAGTTCGATGCCATGTCGCAGGGTGGTAGGGGGCGGCTCGGTACCAGTCCACCCGACGTGCTGGCCGACGTACCGCCGCAGCCACTGCACGTGTCCGGCGACGTCAAGCATCGCGATGAGGGCGCGTACAGAGTCAGCCAGGCGTTGTGCGGCCTGGTCGGTCTGCGGTGCCAGGAGCATCACCATCGTCACGTCTCCCGGCGATGCGTGTCCCTGCCGTGCCAGCCCGAGCACGAGGACGACAGCCGCGCCGTAGCCGAGTCCGAAGACCACGCGGGCGGCGACCTCCAGGAGACCACCCCGTCGCCGGGCCTGCCAACGCGGAGTGTTCTGCAGGTGGAACAACTCGGTGATCCGGTCGGTGAGCAGCCCTCCCAACCCGAATGCACGTACCTCAAGACCGTGGCCGGGGTCGCCGACGATCTCCGACAACCTTTTGTGGCGCCGTTCGTGCTCCATCGTCACGGTGATCGCGTGCCGGTATTTCCTCGCACCGATGACCGATGCCCACAGTCCCAGCAGCCCCAGCAGGGGAAGCGTCAACAACAGTAGGTTGATGCTCGCGAGGAGGACGAGCACGGTACCGGTACCGGTCAGGACGGCCAGTCCGCTGCCGATGGTGCCCGCGGCACCCTTCAACCGGTGGAACTCCTCACGGGCGGCGCCGAGCCGGTCGGCTATCTCGGGCGTCTCGTGGTGGGAGATTCCGGGCGGACCGGTGGCCAGGTCCAGCAACTCGCGCTGCAGTGAGAGCTCGATCGCGTCTTCGAGCCGGCGGTGGACGGCGTCGGCGACCACCGTCCCTCCGAACGCGACCAGTACAGCGCCGAACAGGACCGCCGCACCCGCCGTCGCCGAGTCCCGGCCGGCCATGGCGTTCACCACCCTGGCCACACCGTACGCCTGCAACGGCCCGGCGACGGCCATCACCACGACGAGCGACAACTCGGTCGCGGCAAGCCAGGAAGACGCCGAGACCGTCAGGCGCACCAGGACCACGAGGGAGTTCCACCGCTCACGCATCCTCTTCGCCGCCGCGGTAACGCGCCGCCTGCAGGTCGAACATCTCCGCGTAGCGGCCACCCAGTGCCAGCAGTTCGTGATGTGTCCCCTGCTCTCGGATCACGCCGTCGGCCAGGACGCAGATCCGGTCCGCGCCGCGCACCACCGAGAACCGGTGCGAGATCAGCAGCGATGTCACACCAGTGGCCAGCCCCAGATAGGTGTCCACCAGTTCCGCCTCGGAGCGCACGTCCAGAGCCGCCGCGGGTTCGTCGAGCACCAGCATCCGCGCGCCGCGATGCACTGCGTACAGGGCCCGCGCCAGCGCCAGCCGCTGCCACTGGCCGCCGGACAGCGTTCCGCCACTGGTGACCGAGCGGTCCAGCACCGTGTCCCAACCGCGTGGCAGGGCCGCCACCGCCGAGTCGACTCCTGCCGTGGCCGCCACTACTGCCAACAACGCCGGGTCGACCGGTTCGGCGAGCGTCACGTTCTCCGCCGCCGTCAGGGGCAACCGGAGGAAGTTCTGGGTGACCGGCGCCAGCCGCCGCTGCCACGCCGCCAGGTCATGGTCGTCCAATTCGGCGAGGTCCATCCCGTCCACCAGGACGCGGCCGGCGCTGGGATGGTAGGCACCCGCGAGTAGACGCACCAATGTGGACTTGCCCGCTCCGTTCAGACCGACCAGCCCCATCGTCTCGCCAGCGGTGATCCGAAGGTCGAGACCGCGCAGCACGTCGGTGTCCGAACCTGGATAGCGGAACCACACGCCCTCCAACCGCACCTCTGGTGGCCACGACCGCTGTCTGTCCCGATCCGCCGGAAGGGGACCGGACCGGACGGCAGGCCGACCGGGCTCCTTCCCGCTGGCGTGGTCGCCCTGTCGGGGGGCACCATCCTCCCTGGCCGCCCGCACTGTCGCCGGTAAACGGCGCAACGCCCGCAACGCCGACGTGGCCCGCTCCACCGCTGCGGCCCCGACTCCGTTGGCCGACATCGCAAGGCGCAACAGCGCTCCCAGCACCACCACCACGTCCGCCGGTGCCAGCGAGCCGGCGTTCACCCGCCGCACCAACAACCACACGGCGAAAGCCAGCGCACTGAGATGGGCCGCGTACACGGCCAGGGTCCGCAGCGTCGCCACCCGACGGGCCCGCCACAGCGGTGTCATCGCCGACCGCCAGTCACGAACGTACCGGTCCGTCAACCAAGGCGCGAAGCCGAAGACCCGGAGTTCCTTGGCCGCGATGTCCGTGCCCAACTCGTACGCGTAGTCGGCTTCCCGCCCGATCCGCGTCCCGCCGCGCCACGTCATCTCCTCTCCCGCCGACATGCGCGCCGACCACCACTCGACCAGGCCTGCGGTCGACAGCAGCAGAACCGCGATCGGCCACGAGAACAACATGCCCGCCAGCGCCGCAGAGCCGATGGCAAGCACGCGCGATCGAACCAGCCCTGCCAAGGGGACCAATCCCGCCCAGATCGCACGGCTGCCGATCCCACGAGCTCGGCGGGACTCGTCCGACACCACCGGTGACTCCAGATGGCCGATCGTCGGCAACGCCGTCAATGTCAAGGAAATCGCGCGGTGGATCACGGTATCCGAGGCATGCATCAGCCGGGTCGTCACCATGCTCGTCACCATGGCCAGCACGCCGTCCGCCGTGAACACCAGGACCGACGCGGCCACCGCCAACGAGAACACCGTGGGAGACGGGCCGGCCGCATTACCGTCCACAAAGGCCGGCGTCGCACCCACCACCCAACCAATGAGCACGGTCACGACCAGGCTCGTCACCGCGTTCGCGACCGCCAGTACCAACAGTCCGGCACCCATGCCGGGTGCCATACCCCACGAGAAACGCGACAACGCCAACATCCGACCACCATCCCCGTCCACGCTCCTCCTGCCGGGGCGCACCAGCGGACCTCCTGGATCACAGGTTCGCGGATCTCGCCTCGTCGGCGACAAGTGGCGTCTCGGCACCGCTCACGTCCACGATCGAGCCTTCGACCTCGATCCAGTGGAGGGTGGCGAATCGGTGCCGCAGCACGCCGCGCCTCACGATCGGGTGCTTTCCGTTCAGGCGCAGGTACCATGCCAACGCACGGGTCATCACCTCGGACGACGCGCTGACCAGCGGCAGGGCGCATGCTCGCCGGGCCAGGTCGACCAGGGTCCAGGCCAGTTCGTCAACAGACGGCGAGCCGGACACCACGGCGGGACCGGCAGGCTCCGGCCTGATCCGCGGCGGCGGTGTGATCTGCGCGGCGAGGTTGAGCGCGACTGACCATGGCCACCCGCCAGCGCGCTGGTCTGGCCGGCTGGCGCGGTCGCGTTTCCGGAGCCGCCCCTGCGATCGACTGCGGCGCACTCGCCGCCACGGTGATCGCTGGCCTGCGCCGCGGCGGGAGGGTGGCCTGGTCGAACCAAGCGACCAGTGCGGCCGCCCGTACCCAACCATCGCCGTACCACAGCGGCGCGGTCGGCTCCTCGATCGCGGCCGGCACCGACAGGCCCACACCACGAGCTGTGCCGGAGCTGAACAGGTCCAACACGTCATGCAGTTCGTGGGCGCGCAGTTGCGCCAGGATCTCCCCGTCCGCGCTGCCGATCTTCGGGTACAGGGCGACATCGGGCGCCAACCAATCCAGGGCGGCCTGGCGCAGCACCCACTTGGGTTGTCCCCGGAGTGCTCCGGCGACCATCACGTCGCGGCGCAGGGCCAGCGCGTCGCCGACCAGCGTCGCGTCCGCCAACGGACTGGCCACATGAAATGCGGGCGAGTCGGCACTGACCGGCTCCCACTCAGGTACCGCTGCGGCCCGCCGATGGCACCCGATTCCCGAGTAGGTCCAACCCACCGACCAGAGTTCACGTTCTCGCGCCGCAGCGGCGACCCTGGCATCCCGGACCTGATCGGCGAGGTCCGCACCCAGCAGGGCGTGGTCGGCACCGGCGTGGTCATCGGACACCACGCCGTTGCGCAACGCAAGCAGCCGACCGCGGGCCCGCCGGAGCGTTCGGATCCCGCGTTCACCGTTGCGTAGGGCGAAGTGGCCCACGGCCGCCGGCAGCGTCCGGGACCGCCGGGCGAGCAGGTCGACCAGGACGTCCTCGCGTTCGGTGAAGACCTCGTCACCCCCGTCGCCGGTCACGATCGCGTCACACCCGTGGCTCCGTGCGGCGGCGATGATCTCCTCGAAGACGTGCGCGAACAGCGATCCTGTGGGGAGCGCGGCGACCCGCGTTCGTGGCACGCAGCGACCGGACCAGGCTCGCGTCGGACGGCAGATCGACCGCATAGCTGACCGTTGCGGCGGTCCGCAGGAAGCGCGCCCGCAGTACTTCCTCCGCGACCGTGCCCAGGCCGCTGCCGACGTTGAACAACACGACCCTCTCCGGAGCCCGCCGCACCAGCGTGGCGGCGATCAGGGTCGAGTCCAGGCCGCCGCTGAACAGGCAGGCCACGCGGTCACGCGTGGCGAGCATCCGGTCGGCGAGTTCGTCGAGGTGGCCGCGCAGCCGCTCGGTCACGGCGGTCAGGTGCTGGGAGTCGAATTCCTCGTCCCGCTCCGGGGTCCACGTCCGATGGCAGCGCAGGGCCGCCCTGGCGCCGACGACGATCGCATGTCCGGGCTGGACCTCCCAGACGCCCCGGTACAGCGATGGGGCGATCCCGGACGTGCACCGGCCGCCGGCCAAGAACGCCGCGATGCCTGCGGGGGCCGGAGCCATCACCGGCATGGCGGCGGCCAGGGTACGCAGGTCGGATGAGACCAGCAGGAGTCCGTCCCGCCAGCCGAGGTAGAGGTGCGCGCGCCAGGTGACAGGCACGTCGATCCGGAGCTCATCGCACGTGACAGTCATCGACAGCGGTTGTTCCCGCACGGCAGCCTGCCATCCGCTGTCCCGCCAGGTGGCGCTGACGGCCCCGGCCTGACACGACCCGGTCACCGCACCGCCGAACCGCACGGTGTCGCCGATTCCGGCCGCCGAGGACACAACCGTGGACAGGCCCGGGAGCCACGCATCCGCCCTGCTCGCCCCGCCGACGGGTGCCCACGCCATCCGCAGGACCGAGGTTTGATCGGCCACCGGTTATACCTCCGTGGTGTGGCTCATCGCCTGCCTGACGATCCGGGCGACCGCCTCGACCGCTGGTGGCTGGAGCAGCGTCGCGTGGTGACCGTCGAGTATCTCCACACTGAATCCGTCCCGGGCCAATGCCGACCAGCCCCAGCTGGCGTCATGAGCGGGCGCGGCGAGAACACCGTCGAGAATGCCCGTGTCGCCGAATTCGGCCTCGGTGGCCCGGACAAGGGTGACGCGACCGGAATACGGCAGCGGTTGGTATTGCTCGACGGCCCGCATCCGGTGCCGGTAGCCAGACGTCAGGTGGCCGGCGGTGCCGACGGTGAAACCGGGCGGCACCACCCCTTGCGCCCGGAATTGGTCGAGCAGGTGTGCCAGGACCGCTCCGCCCTCGTCCCGCATCTCGCTCCGCAGCAGGCGGCCGAAATCCACGGCCACCTGCTCCCCGCTCTCCCGCATCCGATGTTCCATGATCGCCATGAGGATTTCGGCGTCACCGGCATGGTCGATGCGGCGTGGGCCTGCCCCCGGGGGCGCCGGGATGTCCAGCACGATCACCAGCGGTCGCCGCCCGCTGGTCCGGAACACGTGTTGCGCCAGCTCGAACGCGAGGATGCCGCCGTACGACCAGCCCACGAGCGCTTCGGGCGGCCCTCCGGACTCGGCGAGCGCCTCGTGATAGCGCACGGCTTGCCGGTCGATGCTTTCGTGGTGATCCACTTCGGCCAGCGGCTGCCCCGACACCGCCCGGATCTGGTACTCGGCCAGCCGGTCGGCGAGCGCTTCGAAGCCGTCCGCGCTGCCGCTGATCGGGTGCAGGCACCAGATCAGCGCGCCGGTGCCGCGCCATCGGCGGACCGTCGGCCGCCCCGCCCAGGCCGGCAGAGCGCCGATATGCGCGGCGAGCAAGCGCGGCGTTCGCACCTCGAAGATCAGGTCGGTCGGCAGCGAGACCTTGAGCTGCTCGCCGAGTTCGACCAGCACACCGATCGCGTTCAGCGAGTCGGCGCCGTGCGCCAGCAGGTCGTCGTCGAGATCCAGGTCGGGGACCTCCAAGCAGGCCTGCCAGGCGTCGAGCACCATCCGCGGCAGATCGGACGCCTCCGGCGGCTCGGTCGTCAACTCCGGTGACGCGGTCACGGCCTGCCGGAGTGGTTGGCGCACGAACCGGTCCCACCGCCCGGCGAAGTCACCTTTGACGACAAGGATGTGCCCGGTCACGTCGGACAGCAGCAGGTCGGACAGAGCCTTTTCGGCCTCCGCCGCTGTCAGGCCGTCCTGGACCATCCTGCTTTCATGCGCACTCGCCGTTGTGGTGTCGTGCTGCCACGCGTCCCACCCCAAGCTCAGCCAACCACCGCGCGGCTCGTCGAAGCGCTCGGCCGAGCAGTCCAGCACGGCCGCGGCCGCGGCGTACGGACCCAGCGAGATGGCACCGAGCACACCGGCCAGCGATGACATGAGGACCACACGGCCGACGGCGTACCGGCGGGCCGCCCCGGCGAGCGCGGCGACGCCGTCCACCTTGATCCGGAAGTGCTCCTCGTGCTGCCACAGGGGCAGATCACGAGAAGGCTGGTAGGCGGCATCACCGGACTTGCCGGCGGCCAGGATCACCTGGTCGAGCACGCCGAAGCGCGCGGCCAGCCGGGCCAGGAGCGCCTCGATCTGGGCCGGATCGGCCGCGTCGCAGCACTCCACCACGGTGGTGGTCGTGGCCGAATCGAGTTCGCGGCCGAGGATGCGCGCCCGTTCGGTGCCGATTCCCGGCCGAGCGGCAAGCACCACAGTGCCGCCGGCCCTTGCCAGCACCCGGGCCGCCGCGGCGCCCACCTGACCGGCTCCGATCACGACGGACACGCCCGCGCCCGTGCGGTCGCCGGCCGGCCGGTTCGCCGGGAGTGCGGTGGGTTCGAACACCCGGTGCCACCAGCGCCGGCCGCGGCGGACCAGGACCGGCTCGTCCTGCCACGTGAGCACCGCGTCGGCGACGTCCGCGAGCGCAGGCCCTGCCGCGTCTACCACGTCCAGCACCCGAATCCGCAGGGCTGGTGCCTCCATCGAGATGACCCTGGCAAGGCCGGTCAGTGCCGCCATGGCCGGATCACCGGGCTCGTCGTCGGTCACCGCATACATGCCTCGGGTGAGCAGGACCACGTCGAGTCCGCCGGCCGGCCGGTCGCGATCGAGCCAGGCCGCCGCCACGGTGGTCAGCGCGTCGTAGCAGCGACGGGTCCGGTCCCCGCCCGCCACTGACCAGGCGCACACGACCAGGGCTCGCTCGGGCGTCGCCGTCCGGCGGAGCACCTCGACGAGATTCGGGGACCCGTCGCCCACCGTTCCCGCCTCGCCCACCCGAATGACCGCGGTCGCGCGGGAACGAAGCAGTTCGTACAGACCGTCGCCGGTCGTGTCCGCGCCGTCCAGGAGAACGATCCGCCCATAGTCGGGCCGGTCCGGCGCCTGCCCACCACCGGGAAGCCATTCCCGCCAGGTCGCCCGGCGGTACTCCACCGGCATCCCGGCGGCTGTGACCGGCGCACATGCTTCGGACGCAGCCGGATGTTCGGCCGGCCAGTACCGGCGGGCGGCGTAGCCCGCGCCGACGAGCGTCGGCCGTTCGCCCACGCCGCGCCCGGCCGCGGGGGTGCACTCCTCCACGATCACATGTGCGTTGGTGCCGCCGATACCGAAGCTGCTCACACCGGCGCGACGCGGGCTGCCGTGGTGCCACGGCACCGGCGCGCGCGGAACGTAGAACGGCGTGTCGTCCATGGCGAGGTCCGGATGCGCCTGCTCGTGGTTGACCGTCCCGGGAATCGTCGCGTGGTGCAGGGCCAGGGTGGCACGGATCAGGCCGGTGACACCGGCGGCGATGTCGAGGTGACCGATCGCGCCCTTCACCGAGCCCAGCGCGCACCGGCCGCCGCCCGTCCCACCGGGGCCGGACGCCTCCAGGAGTGCCTGGAACTCCACCCGGTCGCCCAGCGGGGTTCCGGCGCCGTGGGTTTCGATGTAGCCGATCCCGGCGGGGTCGACGCCGGCCCGGTTCCGCGCCGCCCGGATGACCTCGGCCTGGCCGAGGACGCTGGGCGCCGCGTATCCGATCTTGCGAGAACCGTCGTTGTTCACGGCCGTCGCGCGGAGCACGGCGTAAACACGGCAGCCGTCGGCGATCGCGTCCTCCAGCCGCCGCAGCACCACGATCCCGGCGCCGTCGCCCATGACCGTGCCGTTGGCGGCCGCGTCGAACGGCCGACAGACCCCGTCGGCGCTGTGGATTCCGCGCGGCTGGAACCAGCCGCCCGGCGTGTGCGGCAGGACGATGGAGACGCCACCGGCGAGTGCCTGGTCCGCGTCGAATTCCAGCAGCGCCTGGCTGGCCAGATGGACGGCCACCAGAGAGGACGAACAGGCCGTCTGCACAGTCATGCTCGGCCCCTGCAGACCGAGCCGATAGGCGATGGTGGTGGCCAGGAAGTCCTTGTCGACACCGCTGTCGAACTCCACCGCGTTGACCTGACCACCGATCCGGCCGAGCAACTCCCGGTATCCGCTGTAGTTCGCCCCGGCGAACACGGCGGTCCGGCGGACCGGTTCCCGCCCATCGACGGCCGCGTCGGCCAGTGCCTCCCACGCGCACTCCAGGAGAATCCGGTGCTGCGGATCGAGCAGCAGGGCGTCACGCGGCGACATACCGAAAAACGCCGGATCGAACGCGGCGATGTCGGCCAGTTCCGCGCGGGCCCAGAGCACCGCTCCGCTGGCGTCGGTCCGCCGGTTCACGAACGCCTTACCGCTCAACGTGTTGGCCCAGAACTCCGGAACAACGACGGCGCCGGGAAACCTGCCGGCCATCCCGACGATGGCGATGGCCTCCTCGGGCAGGGCGGTCATGACCCGCTCCGGTGCGCGGCCCGTCGCTGCCGGAGGTGCCGGTCGCGCCGCTCCTCCCACTGCCGGTCCGGTGGGCCGGCGGCCGTGTGCGGCGTGGCGGCGGTCGGGCCTTCGGCTCGGTCCACAAAGGCCGCCAACGTACGGATCGTCGGGTAGGTCAGGCAGTCGATCGGCGTGACGGCCACACCTATCTCGCCCAGGTTGACGACCAGCGACACCAGCGCCAGTGAGTCACCGCCGGCATCGCCGAAGTTCTGGTCGAGGCTGGTGGGCGGCCGGCTGAGCGCGGCCGTCCAGGCGGCCAGGACGAGGCGCTGCGTGCTACTCATCGCGCCGGCCGGCGCCGCGCTGTCAGGGCTCCGCCGGCCGACGAGCGCCGGCCGGTCGACCTTGCCGTGGGCCGTGACCGGGACGGCATCGACAGTGACCACGGACTCGGGTACCAGGTGCTGTGGCAACCGCGCGCCCAACGCGCGCCGAAGCCTGCGTTCCAGGTCCGCCGGATCAACTTCCGCGGCTGGTACGACAAAGCCGTGCAGGCGTCGCGTCCCGTCCGGTCCCGTGATTGCGGCCACCACGGCTTCAGCCACCAGCGGGGACTTGGCAAGGGCAGCCTCGACCTCGGTCAGGTCGACCCGAATGCCGTTCACCTTCACTTCGTCGTCGCAGCGGCCGAGGATCTCCAACGCACCGCCTCGGCCGAGCTGGCCGAGGTCGCCGGTTCGGTAGTACCGCCCGGCCGCGAGCGCACCGCCCCTCGCCTCGACGAAGCGACGCGCCGTCTCGTCCGGCCTGCCCAGGTAGCCTTCGGCAAGGCTGTCTCCGCCGATCCACACCTCGCCGACCTCGCCGAGCCGCACCGGACATCCTGTGTCGTCCACGACGTGGATCGTCGAGTTCGCCAGGGGCACCCCCACGGACACAGTGCTACCCGGCCGAGCCGACTCGAAGAACTCGATCGTCGATGTGATGCCTGCCTCCGTCACGCCATACACGTGTGCCACGGGCAGTCGCATGTCGAGCGAGTCCTCGATGAGGTCGGCCGTTGCCGGTTCCCCGCCCACCAGCAGCAGCCGCAGGCTCGGCGGGACCGCCCGTGAGCATGACCGCAGGTGCCGGACGAGCAGGCGCCAGTACACCGTCGTCAGTTCGGCCACTGTGACGCCGCGCCGGCTGAGGTCATCCAGCAGACGACCCGGATCCTCGGGGGTCTCCGGTGCGAGTACGGCGGTGCCACCGACGCTCCAGATCGGCAGCAGTTCCTCGAACATCACGTCGAAGGTGACGGGGGCGAGTTGGAGGAATCGATCCTCGTGGCACAGACCCGTCGCCGCCACGAAAGCCGTGCAGTAGGCGGCAAGGGCCTGGTGCGACATCGCGACCGGCTTCGGCTGTCCGGTCGAGCCGGACGTGTGCATCACATATGCCAGGCCGGCAGGTGAGCCGACACCCGGTCCGGTCTCCTCCTGCGTACCGGTTACGGCGAGCCCCTGGGCTGATGCGTCGTCGTCGATGAGGACGGCCTTCGCACCGACCCGGTGCACCAGCTCCCGGACGTAGCCATCGGGTGCCGTGGCGCTCAACGGAACCGGGACGGCATCGGCCAACCACGCGCCGAGAAGCGCGACGCAGAAGCGGCGGCGGTGCCCCGTACGCACCCCGACGAGATCCCCGGGCGCGACCCCGGATTCGGACACCCGCCCAGCCATCGACCTGGCTTCCCGGTCCAGTTGGGCATAACTGGTCCGCGTGCCGGTCGCCGCGTGCACGGCGACCCGGTCCGGGAACCGCCTCACAGTGCGCAGCCACATGTCCCGAAAGTCGGTCTCACCGGTCATGCTTCCTCGATCCGCAGCGCCGTGGACAGCGCGTCCAAACCTCGTCGCAGATCCGCCTCGGTGCCCCCGAAGCCGAGCCGAACGTGCCCAGGCAGGCCGAAACACTCGCCGGGTACGACCAGTACCCCGTGCTGCCGCATGAGCCGATGGCAGAAGCCGACTGTGTCGTCGATCCGGGTGAGTGCCGGGAACACCACAACGCCCGCCGCGGGAAGGCGGTACGTGAGGTGCCCGTCGTGAACAGTGAGCCACTCCCGCACGATTTCGCGGTTCGTGCGTGCCATCGCCAGCCGTGGGCTGAGCAGACGCTCAGGAGCCTCCAGGACCCGGCGGGCGATCAGCTCGACGAGGGGTGACAGCGCAAGTGTCGTGTAGTCCCGCTGTTGCACGGCGTGTCGCACGACGTCGGGCGGCACGACGGCCCAACCCACGCGCAGGCCGGGCAGGCCGAAGGACTTCGACATGGTGCCGAAGCCCAGTCCCCGGTCGTACAGGGCGGAAACCGTGGGCAGAGGCGCGGTGTCGTAGACGAGATCCTCGAACGCGCCGTCCCAGAACAGGTAGCAGCCGTGACGATCGGCGATGTCGACGAGTTCCGCCTGTTCGGCAGGAGCGAGGGTGACGCCGGTCGGGTTGTGCGGAAAGTTGACGACGATCATCCTGGTCCGGGCGGTGACCAGCCGACGAAGCTCGTCCAGGTCCGGCTGGAATCCCCTGTCCGGCCGCAGCCGCCACCGCGAGACCTGGCAGCCGAGGACACGGGCAGTCGAGATCAACGTGTGGTAGGCAGGTTCGACGACCACGACCTCGTCGCCGGGCGCGAGTGTCGCCGCGAGTACCAGCAGTTGGGCCTCGGTCGATCCGTTGGCGACCAGGACTCGTGAACAGTCGTCCACGCCGGCGCGCATCGCGACCAGCTCTCGCACGTCATCGGCGCCGGCCGATCTGCCGTCCCGCAACGACACCGCGGCGAGTTCCCGTGGGTCGATGTCCAACAGATCCTGCACTTCGCCGACCGTGTAAGGCTGCACACCACTGGAACTGATGTCGCAGGACGCTTCGAAGTAGTAGTCCCGTAGCCAGTCCTCGAGAGCCGCGGCCTCCAGCAACATGCGACTCACCCCAGGATCTGACTGAGGAGATCGGGCCGTTCGCTTCGGGACTTTCGAAGGTCCCGGGTGACACATACGCGCTTGAGCCATCGATCTGTGCCGTCGTAGCGGGCCGGGAACGGCCTGCGCCCATGAGCGACCTTGTAGTTGTCCAGGATGCAGACGTCGCCTGGACGCAGGACGACGTCACGCAACTGCCGCTCGATCTCCGTCGTGAACCGTGTCAGGGCGGCGGACGCCTGCACGTCGGCAGGGTCGGCGACACCCCAGAACGACCGGTCCACCCGCATGTAAGGCCGGCTCGGGTCGCCCCACAGCAACGGAATCGCCGGCGGCGCGGACAGCAGCCGTTCGACGGCACCGAAGTCGACACCGCCCTGCGTCGAGTTGTGCTTCGGCAGATGGGAATTGTCCGGCCGGATGTGGAAACGCGGCTCGGAGAGAACCCGAACATGGTCCGCGGTCAGCCTCATGTCGTCCGACAGGACGACCGTGGTCGGCGTGTCGGTCGGATTGCGAAGGCAGGCAAGCATCACCCAGTCGGGACGATGGGGGTGAAAGGCGTCCTCAGTGTGCCAGTCCAGCACCACGTCGGCGGCCGAACCGAGCTGCTGACCTTCGTCGGCCCTGATGGGAAGCACATCGTGCACGAGCCGACCGTCCTGCTGGGTCGCCCAACCGAACGCGTCACCGAGCAGCGACGCGTACAGCACGAGCAGAAGATCCTGGTCCAGGGTGGGTGACGGTTCAGGCAGTTCGTTCCAATGGCTCGGTGTCGGCCCGATCACCGCATCGTCGACGGGGTGCCCGGAGATCACTGTGTAGCCATGCTCCTCCCGGCGAAACCGGTTGAGGTGTTCCTGCAACCGTCGCGGCAGTTGGCGGGCATGAACCGGTGCATCGAACAGGAACTGCGGATCTTCCGCGCTGCCATACTCGGCCCGCAACTCGGCCACGAGCTCGGTGATCCCCACTACGTCCTGATGGTTGAGGGAAAGCATGCGAACCTACTTCCTCCTACGGAAATTGACGACAGAGACTTATTTCGCATGGAAGAAGGCATACTTGCCGTCATAATTCACTATGTCGTCCAGGCTGAGTGTGGGTCGCTCCCCCCGCAGATAGCCGGCGACGGCCTTGAGCTTGGCCTGCCAGGAACTCGGCGAGAGCGGGTTGCCCTGCTCCTTCAAGCGCGGATTGGCCTCATGGGCGTCCGCCATGGTCGCAGCCATGTAGACATGAGGCTTCACGACAGCCTCCGAGGCGAGAAAGAGCGTGACCGCTGGCGTCGTGGCGGCGACCTTCGTGTGGAATTCCACGTCGTGGATCATGTCGGCCGGCAGGTAGTAGCTCTCTCCGGCCGTGAGGACCACGCTCTGCTCCAGCGTCATCAGTTCGCACGTCGAACGGTACTGGTGTTCCGGCCACACCCCGTCGACGTGCTCCAGGCGGATTCCGTCGTAGCGGCCGTCGCCCGATGATCCGGCGGACACGCGTTGCGCATAGATCGACTGGTGCATGACGCCGGCCGAGACCATCGAGGCGAAGTCGAACGGGTGCGAATGGGGTGGCTCGACGACCATGTCCGGCTCGATACAGGCCCCGGAGGAAAAGCCTTCCGCCTGTGGATTTGGCTGCCAGATGTGTATGCTGAGGCCCCATACCGCCGGCGGCGGCATTTCGCCGAGGAGTTCCAGGACACCGGCTTCCGGTTCGGTTGTGCCCTCCGTCGGCTCGAACCCGGAGAACATCAGGAGCGTCTGGCCGGCCCAACCGTAGACCGCGTGCTTCCTGGCGGTTCGCGACGGCTGGGTCAGTTCCCAGTCCCCGGTTCCCGGACGGTCGGCGGCGTCGCACATCATGTCGAGGAAGGTCGCGAGTGTCTCGCGTTGCCCGAGCGTACGCACGAACGTGTTCATCGACGCGAGGCGAGCGTTCCCGCGGGGAAGAGCCCGGATGACGTCGAGCACGTCGCGTATCCCGCGAATGGGTTCGATGCCGCGCGGATCGTCGCGCCACCGCTCCACGATCGAGGTGATCGCCCTGTCAGTTGCGGCGTCGGGCGACATGTGCGTCATGGTGTCGCGAATCGAGGCGAGCGAGGAGCCGTCAACTCTGATGGGCTGGCATGCAGGCAGATGCGGGGCATCCCAGCTGTCACTCTTCTTCGACCCCATATCGAGCCCTCCCTTACCAATGACATCGGATTACGTGGCGCTCCCGACCCCAGAGCGCCTCGACTGCACCGGCTTCGAACCAGACAGTTGCGGTCCGCGATGAGGACATCGCGGCACCTACGGTCGATGCGGAACCGACCGCGATGGTGCTGGTCCTGACGCACGTGCCACGCATGCCGCCTGGTGACCGGTACAGGGCCACCGCGACGGCTGGCTTTCTCGTTCACCGGCGCGCTGCGGAAAGTCGGACCACAGCGGGCGTTCTGCCACATGGAACCGAACTCCGGCGTCGGCGAGAATCGTTCAACCGAAGAATTTCCTCAGTTGCACAGCTGCCGGCCGGCCGCCTGCATCACACTCGACGAACTATCGCGTTCCTCAAGTTGCCTCGCGAACTCTGTCCATTGCCCAGCACATTCCTTGGCCAGACCGGCGAGAGCATTCACCCAATGCGGCGGTATCGACCTGACGAAGCGTTCCAACTCGCCCTGACGAACAGCGTGGAGATCCAACCAGCGCAGCAGTTCGCGGCCCATGTCGGTGAACCGCAGGGATGGGTCCCGCTTCATCCGGAGAATCGTTGCCGCGGAGTCCCGCTCGACCATCGTCGCGTTTCCAAACGGTCCGGCCAAGGCCCCGGACGCACTGCCGGACCCGGTCCGACCGGGGTCCCCGGGCGTGGCCCGGCCGGTCGGCGGCGCGAAACCGCCGTCACGCTCCATCCTCTGTCGCACGTCACGCGCCGTAGCCGGGGAGATGCCTGCGGCCCTGGCGATCTGCCGGAGCGAGGCATGCGGTTGGCTGCTGATCAGTTCACTGGCGATCCGCCGCCCTGCAGTGGCGTCAACCGGACGGAGACGGCCGTCGCGGCCCAGCCGCACGGTTGGATGATGCAATTGCATCGCGGTACGCCGACGGATGACCGCCACCGTCTTGGGTGATAGGCCGGCGACCGCTGCGATCACCCTGTCAGCCCAGTGCTGGTGCATACTGATGATCCGGGCCGCCGCCGCGCGCCGCTCCGCTAGTGACAACGGCAGTCCACGTCGTATGTTCGCCTCGACGGCGATGGGAAAAATCAGGCTCTCGTCCCCGTCGAAGAACCGTACCTCGATATGCTCCTGCTGCCTCAGTGCTGCGGCGCGCAGGCGATGCGTGCCGTCGATGACACGCATCGTCTGACGGTGCACCAGAATGGGCGGGAATGCACCGTCCATTTGTGCCAATGTATGGACGTATTCGCTGTTCTCCCTGGTCAACCTAGGGGATTCGCCGAGCAGCAATGAGTTTATCGGGACGGTTGTGATGTCACCGTCGACGGCGAGGGCGTGAGGTGGCAAGTCCGACCCGCTGCTGCCATTCTCGGGCGCCCGGACTGGTGGCCGGTCCCGCTCTTTGCCGACTGTCATGATGACTGCTCCATCCCGAACCGCTCCTCTCATCGCCGAGAAGTGACCCCCACACAGCGAGTGTGGTGATTCCGCGCTGGCGCCGCCAGGATCGGGGTGTCCGCAATTCACACCACAAGCGCCAAGGTTGACGTGCTCCGTGGGGATACGGTAGGGGACGCTGAGACAACCGTACTGGAGATCCGGCCGCACCGCCTGGATCGCAGAAGCCGCCAGTTCCACGTCTGGATGCGCCAAATCGTAAACGTTGTCGACTGCGGCTACTTCGTTAGCATCTGATTTTGTCTTGGGTCTCACGGTGTATCTTGGGGGTTCCTTGGTTGATCGGGCGTTCAGAAACCCGTAGGGAACGGTACGGACTGGGAAGCACGTCCGGAGGGTCTGACCTGTTCGTTTCCGGAATTGTGGGGATTGTTAAGGACTCCGAAGACAATTCCGAAATGACTACGGATCAGAAGGTTAGGGGTTCGAATCCCTTCGGGCGCGCTTCGGAAAACCGCAGCGGGATGCCAGTTGACATGCGGTTTCCTGCCGTCCTCTGTGGCTACTGCGACTGCGACAACCCTTGTTGATCTCCGTTGGGTGCCCGATGGGTGCCCGAACGGTCGTTGTCTGGCCTGTTGAGAACGGCGAATCCGAGCCCATTGCCGCTCGTTGGCACTGCTACCTGTGAGCGGTTGAAATGCCTGATCAGAGAGGTTTGGCAGGCTGAATTCGGCGCGCCAGCCGTTGGCTGCTGGCCCGCTGCGGCTGGGTGTCCATGGTCGGGTTGAGCGACTCTTCGGATCGCCGATCAGAGGCTGCCGGTTACCCGGATGTGGGCTGATCTGGGGTTTTGGTTCCTAGAGTGGCTGATGTCGGCTCGACTTCCAGCAGTGGTGATCTGTTGGGAGGCCGGGGGATAGCGGTCGGCGGGGGGTTGGGTGCCCCAATAATCGGGCCCATGGGTGCCCGCGACCGTGGTCCGGGTGCCCGGAGCTGTCCATGGGTGCCCGAGAAGCGCCTGTCCGCGCCGTGTGCGTCGTGTCCGCCTGCGGGCGTGACACGAGGGCTGCTCGGCGCTGCCGCGTATCGGCAGACGCGGAGTGATATCGTTGATATCAGGAGGTGGTGGGTGTGTCCGACGTCCTTATCCGGGAGGTGCCCGACGCCACGGTCGCCGAGATCGATCGACGCGCCCGGGAGTTGGGGATCTCCCGCAACGAGTTCCTACGCCGGTGGCTGGATCAAAGCATCCGCCCGGCCGTGACCGTCCCGGTGACGGTGGACGACCTGGTGCGGGTGGGTCGGTTGGCCGGTGATCTGGCTGATTCGGAGGTCATGCGGCAGGCGTGGTCGTGACTCAGCGGCCGTGGCTGATTGACAAGTCGGCGTTGGTGCGGCTGGGGGAGAGTCCGGAGCGTGAGCAGTGGGCCGAGCGCATCCAGCGGGGGTTGGTGCGGATCGCCACGGTGACGGTGTTGGAGGCGGGTTATTCGGCTCGCTCGGCTGCGGACTTGGAGGAGGTCCTGCATCGGCCGCCGGTGGCGATGATGCCGGTGGAGTACGTGACCCCGGCGGCGGAGAATCGTGCGGTGGTGGTGTTGGAGGAGTTGGCCGCGCGGGGGATGCATCGGGCTCCCTCGATCCCGGACTTGGTGGTGGCGGCGGTGGCGGAGCAGGCTCGGTTGGTGGTGCTGCATTTGGATAAGGATTTTGAGTTGATCGCGGAGGTGACGGGCCAGGCTGTGCAACGACTCTGGTAGCGCCGGGGACACGGACGAGGTCAGAACCCACTCGGTGCCGACCTGGTCCGCCAAAACGGGAGGATAAGGTCTCCATCCCCATCACGAGGCGCGCCAAGCGAGCAAGTGAGGGCACGCGACGGCCGTGGACCAATCCGGTGGTGGTGCCGGATATCGCCGTCAAGGGCCCGTTCCGGCGGAGGTGGCGCGGCGAGCCGTGCTGAACTGGCGCTGGTAGGCGGCGGGACTGACGGACAGCTTTCTGGCGAACACGCGTCGCATGCTTTCGTAACTGGGGAATCCGGAGAGAGCGGCGGCCTGGGTCGCGGTGTGTCCTTGGTCGAGCAGCGCCCTGGCGATGTCGAAGCGGATGTTCTCCACGTAGCGCGCGGCGTCACTGCGGCTGCGCGATGGTGACCCGGCGGTGCTCTCTGAGTACGCCAGGCACCCGCCAGCTCTGCGAGTGGCGGCACGGCAGAGCAAGCCGAGACTGCGGCCGCTCCGGCCTGGCTGGCCGACTGCGCCCGGTCTGGAGGCGGCGTGTGGGTGGCAGCGGTTACAGCCAGCCGCGCTCGTCGGCCACCCGCAGGGCCTCCATCCGGTTGCGGGTGCCAGTTTTGGTGGTGGCCCCGGACAGGTAGTTCCGCACGGTGCCCTCGGCGAGGTACAGCCGAGCCGCGATCTCGGCCACGGTGGCGCCGGAGCGGGCGGCGATGAGCACGTCGCGTTCGCGGGCGGTGAGTGGCGACTCGCCTGCGGCCAGCGTGGCCGTTCCGGTTCGCGATTCGGGATTGGCACACGAAGTACACGCCAGCCTTCGACGCGGTCGTCACCGCCGAGGACTGCGCAGTCATCAGGACTCCGGTGCGAGCGCCCAAGCGAACGCGATCACCGAACGCTGGATGAGGATGCTTCGCGCTGAGCTGCTGGACCGCACGCTGATCTGGAACGAGAACCACCTTCGACTCGCGCCGAGCGAGTACGAGCACTCAGCCGGTCGCTGGTATCAGGCATGTCGCGGAGATCGGGCGACGCATGCCGACCGGCTTCCCACCACCTTCACCCTCGGCGTGCTGCGGTACACAGTGGACCTGGTACGTGTGGCACCCGAGCCGAACTCAGTGCGATTACCGACGCTCCGCGGTCGCCGTTTCGGTCGGGATCGAGTGTAGCCAGCCGGCCGTCCGCAGGTATGTGAGCAGCCTGATCGCCGATTCGGTTACCGCCTCGTGCTCGGTGTGGATGCGCAGGTGCGGGGAAACCGGGACCTCGTACGGGTCGTCAACGCCGGTCAGCCCGGCGGTTCGGCGCGCGTAGAGGCCCTTCACATCGCGTGCCATGCACACCTCCAGCGGCGTGGCGACGTGCACCTCGACGTAGCCGACCAGACTCGACGTGTGCAGGTCGCGGACCGCCGTGCGGCTGGCCTCGTACGGTGCGATGACCGGCACCAGCACGATGATGCCGTTGCGTGCCAGTAGTCTCGTGATCAGACCGACGCGGTGCACGTTGCGTTCGCGGTCGGCACGGGAGAAGCCTAGTTCCGGGGAGATCGTCCGTCGCAGCTCGTCGCCGTCGAGGATCTCGACGGCACGGCCCTCGGCCCGCAGCACGTCCGCAACGGCGCGGGCGATCGTCGACTTCCCGGAGCTGGGCAGGCCGGTCAGCCATACCGTCACGCCAGGCCGTTGGCCGTTCACGCAGACCGGAGTCATGCCACACCGCCGCCGGGCGGTACCGCGAGCTGCGGCAGGATCGGGTTGCGCAGGCGTAGCGTGGTGTCGCCGGCCAGAATGCGCTGGTGCAGTTCCCGCAGCAGCGGTCCCGGCTCAAGGCCGAGTTCGTCGATCATGACCTGTCTGCCCTCCAGGTACAGCTGCAACGCCTCAGCCAGGCAGCCCAGCCGATACAGCGCGACCATCAGCAGCGCGCGCAGTCTTTCCCGCAACGGCCGCACCGCGAGCCACTGCAACAACTCCACAACGACCGACTCGTAGCGGCCGATGGCGAGATCGGCCTCGCCCTTGGCCTCGACGGCCAGTAACCTGCGTTCCTCGTGCGGTGCCGCCGATGCCCGGATCGCGGACACGGTGACATCGGCGCACACCGGTCCCCGCCACAGCGCGAGTGCGGTGCCGAGCATGGTCGACACGGTCGCGAAATCGCCCGACTCCGCGTATGCCCTGCTATTGGCGATCAGCGTGCCGAACGACGCGAGATCGGTCCGCACGGTGTCGCCGGACAACATGTAGCCGGACGGCGTGGTCACCAGCGACTGCAGCCCGTTGTCCCCGTCCGGATGCGCCATCGCCTTGCGGAGGGCGGACACGTGTGCCTGGATCTTGTTGCGCGCGCTGGCCGGTGGCGTGCCGTTCCACAGAATGTCGGCTAGCTGGTCGAACGTCACCGACCGGCCGTGTTCCAGGGCCAGCACGGCGAGCAGGGCCCGTTGGCCTCGGCCGGCCAGTTGGATGACCCGGTCTCCGTTCGTCACCTCGACCGGACCCAGCACCTTGACCTGAAATGATGGCCTGCGCAGATCGATGCCGGCATTGTCCGTCGCTCGCGGCGCGCCCCAATCCATGGTGCGCATCCTGGCTTGTCCCGCCTTGGCGTTGCTGTGGCGATACGTTCGTTTTCTGGTCAGCAGGTTCGATGTCAGCCTCATGACAACGACACCCAGCAGATCCCCGGATGGCACGAGACCCCAACTGCGCGAGTCTCTGCCACTCGGATTGTCGGAGAGCAGCACCAGCCGCTCCGCCGGGACGACGGACAGCCCACCGGCCGCCGGTTGGACGGAGGCCGGGATCGGATCGCCGGGCAGGGCCGCCACTCGCTTGATGACCCAGGCGACCGTGGCCGGCCCGTGGTGCGGGGGCGTCCGCACCACGGCGACCATGCCGACGGTGAGGGCATCGGCGGTCACGCGTCGGACGAGCACCTGGTCGCCGGGCCACAGGGTCGGCGCCATGCTGAGACCGGTCACCCGAACGGCGACGAGCCGTCGCCGGACCACGAGTAGGGCCAGCAGCACTACAACGGCGATGGTGCCGACCGGCACCGCGAGGCTCATGCCTGGTGTCCAGTCGAGTCCGCGTCCCAGACCACGCGATTGGTGCGCGAGGTGGTTGCGTTGACGTATCCGCTGGCCTGGAGGGTGAACAGTCGTCGGTATTCGCCATCCACCCCCATCAGGTTGTCGTGCGTTCCGGATTCGGCGATTCGGCCGTCGCGCAGCACGAAGATCATGTCCGCGTCGCGCACCGCGCTGAGCCGGTGCGAGACCAGCAGGCTGGCCCGGCCGGTCCGGGCCTCCCGCAACCGCTCGTGGATCGCGTGCTCGGCCTCCGCGTCCAGGCCGGAACTCGGCTCATCGAGGATCAGCAGCTCACGGTCGACCCGCATGAGCCCACGGGCGAGCGCGAGCCGCTGCCACTGGCCGCCGGACAGGTTGACGCCGACGTGCGGACTGGCATTCGACCCCGGGTGGACGAATATCCGGCTGAGCATCGTGTCGTAGCCCTGCGGCAGCCGCGCGAGCGTGTCGTGCACGCCGGCCCGCATCGCCGCGTTCGCGATGCGTTCGCGATCGTCGAGCCGGTGGACGTCGCCCATGCCGATGCTCTCGGCCGCGGTCATGTCATACGTCATGTAGTCCTGGAAGACCACGCCGATCCGCTGTCGCAGTTCCTCCGGCGGAACATTCCTGATGTCGACGCCATCCCAGGTGATATTGCCGCGCTGCGGATCGTACAGGCGGCATAGCAGCTTCACCAGGGTGCTCTTGCCGGCGCCGTTCAGCCCGATCAACGCGACCGACCTGCCGTGCGGGATCACCATGTCGACGCCGCGCAGAACCCAGGGATGCGTCGCGTCGTATCGGAACCAGAGATCCCTGATCTCGATGCCCGTGCGTAGCGCGGGCAGGTGACCCGGTGGGTCGGCCAGTGACAGGTCGGGGTCGGCGGTGATGACGTCCTGATAGTGTCCGAACAGCAGCAACGACTGGTAGACACCGGCCATCTGGGCAACGAAACCACCGATCGCGCCCTGCACGCCGACGATCGCCATCACGAACATGGCGACGTCACCGATCGGCAGCCGGCTCATCGCCGCCTCGCGGACCACCCAGACCAGCCCGCCGGCGGCGACACCGGCGTCAAGCAGCGCGAGCGCGCCTTCGACGGAACAGATTCTCCGGTCGAGCGCCTGTTGAACGCGGTTGACCGAACGCTGTTCGCCGAGCATCCGGTCGCGTAGGAAATCCCCGAGACCGAACAGCCGCACTTCTTTTGCGGCGCGGGCATTCGCGAGCAGCTGGCCGTAGAACATCTGCCGCCGGACGACCGGGGTCCGCTGCCATTCCTGGTCGGCGCGCTTGCGGCTGTTCGCGGCCTGCGCCGCGACCGCCGGCACGGCCATGCCGGCCACGATCACGGCGAGGACGGGGCTGATCCCGGTCAGGATGACGAACATGCTCACCGCCGTGACCATCGACTGTCCGCAGATCGCGACGCTGGACAGCAGCGTGGTCACGGTGCTGCCACTGATCTGCTGCGTGATCCTGATCTTGTTGGAGAACGCCGGCGACTCGAACCGGCTCAACCCGGGGAACGCGTTGATGGCCCGGTACATCCGGTCCTGGATGACCAGGCTCACCTCCCGGACCAGTTGTCCCTGCGCATAGCGGCGTGCGTCCGGCACCACGGCGGCCACCAGACCGACACCGCCCATAAGCACCGCCAGGACGATGAGGTGGCCGCCGTCGACGCCGCGCGGGCCGTGGCCAGCGGCCGACGGTACGAGTCCATTGAGGACAGCTCGGTTGAGCAGTGCGGTCATGGTCGGAATGACGCCGGACACCAACGTGAGCGCGAGCATCACCAGGGTGGCCAGCGGTGCGGTCCGCCAGAGCAGGCCCAGGACCAGTCCGCCCCGACTGGCGACGACGCGCAGCGTGGCACGTTGTTGCTCGGACAGCTGATCCGAACGGTTGGCAGTCATGGGATCCGCCCGTCAGGCCGGCCCCGCCGCGGCGACCAGATGTCGCACGGTCGGCGAGCCGGCCTCGATCCGGCCATCGCCGGTCAGGGTGTAGAAGCTGGGGTAGCTGGACACGGCGAAGATCTTCTGAATGCTGCCGTCCGGCGGTTCGAGGGTGACCGACGCCCAGTCGGCCAGTTCGTACGCGAAGTCCGGGGTGGCGTTCTGGCTGTGGCTGAGTACGACGACGAGCACTCGTCGCGCGCCACCGGGAATCGAACTGGCGTAGTCGCGCAGTTCCGGGATCTGCCGGTGACACGGTGGACATCCCGGCGCAAGGAACGCGACCAGGCTGCGCTCGTGGTCCGGGCTGGCCAGCGAATACGTGCCGCCGAAGATCGTCGACACGGTGAACATCGGCACGGTGCCACCGGCGGGCAGGGCGAGCCGGGGCGCCGGGCCGGCGCCCCGGCGGGCAAGTCGCTGGCTGTGCCGGTTCACGCGGCGAATGAGCAGGAACGTCAGCAGAAGGTTGGTCAGACAGAGCGCGCCGACAAATCCCGTCGCGGCGTTGGCCATTTCGTCTCCTCGCTAGCTCGCGATGTCGCTGCCCGTCGGCGGCCGGTCTGCCAGGAACGCGACGAGGTCGTCCAGGAAGATCACCGTCATGGCCGCGGTGGCTGCCGCCACGAGACTGAGCACAGTCGCGGCCGCCTGGGCGGAACCCAGGCCAACGCCGGAATGCGTCGCGGCCACCGCGCCGACCGTCGCGATCACCAGCAGCACGGCGTTGCGAACGATGGCGCGGGTCCCCAACGGCGCCGCTGACGCGCCGAAACACTGACACGGCATGCCAGGTTGGCGGTGGGCGATCACGACCGCGCCGGCCATGTAGCCGGCCAGCATCGCGGTGGCGAGCCACAATGCCACCAGCGATGTCCATGGCAGCAGCACCACCACCACGAGCAGGGCTTCTGCGGCCACTGTCGCCGCCGCGAGCAGGTGTCGGACAGTGGCCGGCAGCGCCGAGAACGTGGAGAGCGCGCCAAACCAGGCGACGAAAGCGCCAAACGCACTGCGGCCGCGGAGCTTCGTGAACGCGGCAACGGCGAACACCAGCGCGAGCAGGCAGCGGCAACCCAGTATCGCGTATCCCAACGGTGTGATTCCTTTCCGGGACCAATGTTTCGTGACGGAAACACCCGGGCGGGCACCTGGCCGCCCGGGTGCATGTGCATCAACGGCACGGGACTTGTTGGGAACAAGCCTCATTCACCGCATGATCATCCCGGTAGCCCGCAGCAGTTGGACGGGAAGATGTGCCGCCCATCAGTGCAGGAAACCACCCATACCCGGCGCTGTGTCTGCGGCACGCTGGGCACGCAGGATGTGCCCACGCACTGGGAGAATGCGTTGAAACAGGTGACGGATGACGAAGAACTCGCCGCCGCGTTCATGCTCGGCAGCACATTGGGCACGAGACTCGCAACCTTGCCGGCAAGCCACGTGGTCGAACCAACCATATTCGACCCTCCTCAGATCTGGATCGTTACGACAACGGATATCTTGCCGTAGCGCGCCAACGATCCGCCATCGAAACGCTGTCACAATGCTGCCCGGTCCGGACCGATGATCCGCCATCGGCCGACTGTCGTCGCGCTGCCGTGCCGCTGACCCCGGTTGCCGATCAACCAACAGTCGTGCCACGCTGCACCGGTGCTCACACTCCCCGACGCGAATGAATGGCCGAATGCCGGCGAACGGCCGGGCTCACCGGTTTTCGTCCTGACCGCCAGCAGATCCGGCTCAACACTGATTCGCTTCCTGCTGGACAGCCATCCGGATCTGGTGTGCCCGCCGGAGACGGCGATCGCCAGCGCCTGTGCGGCGCTCGGCCATTCTTGGGAAATGCTGGAGAACACCGGCACCGGCAGTACGCGAAAGATTACCGATCCCATCTCGCTGTCACCGTTGGCGGCCGGCGCGGTGCGGTCCGCCATCGACCAGGCATACGGCGCCTATCTTCGCCGGACCGGCAAGAAGCGGTGGTGCGACAAGTCGCTGGACACCTACCAGTTCGCGGACATCATCGCCCAGGTTTATCCCGATGCCCAGTTCATCTGCCTCTACCGGCACTGCATGGACGTGATCGCGTCTGGCGTGGAAACGTGTCCGTGGGGAGTGCACAGGTACGGGTTCGATCCCTTCGTGGCCCAGTATCCGGGCAACAGCATCGCCGCGATCGGCGCTTACTGGCTCACCTGCACCCAGGCGGTCATGGCATTTCAGGAGAAGCACCCGGAACGGTGTCATCAGCTTCGGTACGAGGATCTCGTGAACACGCCAGAGGAAACCGCGGCGGCGATCTTCTCGTTCCTCGACATGCCACCGGCTCCGGACATCGCACGGGACTGCTTCCGCACCCCGCACGCTGGCGACGGCCCCGGTGACGAGAAGATCTGGTTCACCGACCGGATCAATGCCGACTCGGTCGGCCGAGGGGTCGTGGTTCCGGCGGCCGGCCTCCTGCCACCGCTGCGGCAGGCGATCAACGAGACACTGGCGCAGCTGGGCTACCGGCAGGTGGAGGACGGTTGGAACGACGCGCTGGGCCCGGTCGATCCGCGCGTTCGGCCATGGCCGACGACCGAGCACCGGCAGAGCGAGCCGGCCGGCGAAACACTCCCCGCCGCCGGCCCGGACGGTGCTCCCAGCCACGCCGATGTCACGTCGACAGCGCACGATGTCGCGGCACGGCTACTGGAGCGCTACGACGCCGTACGATCCACGATCGCCGAACGCTGGCCGGCTGTGGCCGGTAGCCAGATGCGGCTGGTCGTGCAGGTACCGGGCGGATACCGCAAGGATGTTCGGTTGAGTTTCGGCCAGGAGATCGCTGCCGATGGTGTCATCGCCGACGGCGTGCCGGTGAAGGGCGCCGCCGAGTTCGCCGCGGCCCTGGTCGGATCGCCCGTGACATGGCGATCCCTGCTGGATCGCAAGACCAACCTGATCACGGAGATGACGACGGGCCGCCTGCGGTGCATCAACAAGCGGGACGGTTTCCGCATCCGCTCGGACGAGGTGCACGCGGTCGCCACGCTCCTCGGCCTGGCCCACATCCCGGTCGCCCGCACACAGGAAGGCGGCGACCAGATGGCGAACGGTGCGCTACCGGTCGCGGTGGAGCACTGACCCCTGGCCCGAGCAATGCTACAACGCGACCTCGTCCTGCTCGCGCGGGTCGAGTCGCTCTTGGACACGTTCGGCTTCCGTCAGACGGTGTTGGGCCTGGTACAGCACACATGCGAGTTGCCAGGCCTGTCGCGCCGACGAGGTTTCGCCGGCGGCACGCCGAGCGCAGCCCAGGTAGTCAAGAACGGTGGCCTCGTAGTAGGTGTTGCCGACCTCGCGTAGCAGTGCGGCGGACTGCTGTAGATAGTCCACAGCGGACTGATACTGGCCGTTGTGGTATTCGTCGTAGCCCCGTATGCCGAGGACGAGCGCCTCGTCCTCGACGTACCGGTGCCGACGCGCTAAGGCCATCGCGGTCGCGCAGTATGCGCGAGAATTCTCGTATTCAGCCAGTTGTGCCCAGTACCAGGCGATCACGGTGAGTTCCCGCGCTTCACCAGCCGGTATCCCCAGCGACTGGTATCGCCGTAGGGACCGCTCGGCGTAGTGCAGTGCCCGCCGGTTGTCGCCACGGAGCGACCACAGCCAACCCAGGGCGTGGTGGGTGTAGGCATGGCTGGCCAGGTCGCCGAACCGCTCGGCCATGTTCAGATGGTGGAAGGCTTCGTCGTGGCGCCCCAGCTCCGAGAAGATCGCACCCAGCATCTGGTGTGTTCCGTTGCGGATCGTCGGATCGTCCAGTTGGCCTGCGGCGGCCTCGCCGCCCCGCCACGCGGTGAGCGCTTCGGTGAAGCGTCCCTGCCGGTACAGGAACGTGGTGGTCACCCAGGCCAGCTGCCAGACCGAGACGGCCCAGCCCTGATCGGCCGCGGCGCGTTGGCTGGCCAGTAGGTTCGGGTATTCGGCGGTGAACCATGCCAGCGCCCCGGCCTTGTCGGCCAGCGCGTCGGGACGACAGCCGCCGGCGGCCCGGCCGAGTTGGATCGACGGCAGCAGGGATTGCAGCAACTGTTCGGCGCTGAACGCCGTGTGTACGTAGAAGTCGACCAGCCGTTGCAGTGCGCCCACGTGGAGGCCGGCGGTGTCGCTGTGCGCGGCCTGCTCGGCGGCATACCGGCGGACCAGGTCGTGCAGTCGGTAGCGGCCCGGTAGGTGCTGCTGGACGAGTGACGCGTCGGCCAGCCGCCGCAGTACCGTCCGGATTCGCGTCGTCGGCAGGGCGGTCAGGCTCGCCACGGCGGCCGTGCTGATGTCCGGTCCCGGTACGAGTCCGAGCAGCGTGAACACGGTGGCCGTCTCGTCGTCCGTGGCGTGCAGGGACCACGACAGCACAGCGCGTACGTTGGTCACCAGCTCACCACCATCCAAAATGTCCAGTCGGCCGGCATGGTCGTGCAGTTCTTCGGCCAGCGACGCGAGCGGGAAGTCCGGATGACTGGCGGCGCGGGCGGCGACGATACCCAGTGCCAACGGCAGGCCGGCGCAGCCGTCCAGCAACTCGGCGGCCGCGATGGGCTCGTCGGCCAGCCGTTTCGAGCCGAGGCGCCGGGACACCAGATTCCGTGATTCCTCCGCCGAGAGCACGTCGAGGTCCATGATGTGTGCGCCGTGCCCCGCTATCAGGCCGGTGAGGCGATGACGGCTGGTGACCAGAACGGTGCAGGTCGCGCTGCCAGGCAGCAGCGGAATGACCTGGTCGGCGTCCCGGGCGTTGTCCAACACGACCAGGATCCGGCGGTTGGCGACCAGACTGCGATACAGGCCCCCCTGAGCTTCCTCGTCCGCCGGCACTGCAAAGGAGTCGACACCTAGCGCACCGAGGAACGCCCGGACCGCGGTCGCGGTGGCCATCGGCCGGCCGGTCGGATCGAACCCGCGCAGGTTCAGGTACAGCTGTCCGTCCGGAAACCGGTCGAGGTGCTGGTGCGCCCACCGTAATGCCAGCCAGGTCTTGCCGATGCCACCGATTCCCCCGATCGCCAGGATTTTCATCGTGCCGTCGTCCGATGCGTTCAACGCGCCGGTCACTTCGTCCAGTTCGGCGGAGCGGCCAGCAAAATACCGTGGCGGTGCGGGAAGTTGGCGCGGCACAGCGGTCGAGGACGTGCCGGCGGCGGAGGTCGCGGACACGGCGAGCATCGGATCCGCAGCCAGGATGCGCTGGTGCAGGCGCTGTAGCGACCGTCCGGGATCGGTGCCCAACTGATCGACCAGCCGATGCCGGATGCGCTGGTAGTGCGCCAGAGCCAGCGCCTGCCTGCCGCTGCGGTACAGCGCGAGCATGTACTGGCCGGCCAGACGTTCGTCCAGCGGGCGCTGTTCGGTCTGGTTGGACAGGTCGACCAGCAGCGCCTCATGCCGGCCAAGGCGCAACTGGACATCGACCAGGTCGAGCCAGGCCGCGTCACGCCGCGCGCCGAGCCGGGCACGAAAGGAGCTGATCCACAGCGTGTCCAGGCCGGCGCAGGGCTCGCCACGCCACAGCCGCAGCGCCTGCTCGAACAGCGCGGCGGCATCGTTGTCCGTCGCCGCGACGCGAGCCTGGTCGAGCAGACCGCCGAACTGGTGCAGATCGACGGCCGACGGATCGACGCTGATCTGGTAACCGGCCGAATACCGGCTGATCGTGACTTCGTCCGCGGCATCCGCCAGCGCATGGCGCAACATCGTGATGTTGTGTTGCACCGCGGCACGTGGCCGGTGCGGCAGCTTTCGTCCCTCCCACACCCGGGCCACGATCTGATCAAGCGGCACCGATCGGTTGGCTTCCATCAGCAGTATCACCAACATGAACCGCAACTGTGCGTAGCCGATTTCGACCGGCCGATCGTTGAGGTATACCTCGACATCCCCCAGGATGCGGAATTCGATCGCCAAAGCCATCCCCCGCGAGCCAGTATCTCCGACGCGCCACCCAACAGTACCCCCACTCGGCCGTACGCCGTCGGATCGTGTGGCTCCGGCTCGTCAGTCTTCGTGACGGGAGGTGTGGCTGGACAGGGAGCGGCTCAGGCCGGGCAGCAGATGACGGGATGCCATCCGGGACGCGATCAACGGCGGAGCCTTCTTCATCGCCTGCTTCTCGGTCGAATGCTACCAACGCATGAAGACGTTTCATGAACGAGGAATGACGCCGGCGATCGAAGAGTTGCACCTGCGCCCCATGGATCAGTCGTAGTTCATACCTGTCCTGCTGTACGCGGATCCACCGGTCGAATTGGTTCGGCCGTTCGCAGGAATTTGTTGATCTCTGATTGGTCGTCGCTGGGTGTGGGTGTGCGCCCTCCGCCGGCCTCCATGCCGGCTTGCCCACGTGGTGTCTCCGGTCGAGCCCTCGTCCACGGTCGTTTCAAGATCGACTGTACGGGTGGTCTGGTGTGTGGGGATCGTGTCAGTGGCCGGGGATGAACGGTGGTAACAAGCCGGACCTCATGATGATCATGGGCTGGGAGTCGCCGGAGATGCTGCGTCGCTACGGCAAGGCGGCGGCCGCGGTCCGGGCGCAGAACTCGCACCGCACGCTCGGCCTGGGCAACCGCGTCTGATGGCCGGGCAGATTTGTCGCCCAGATCTGGACGTGTGGGTGCGGCGGGGCTGCGCGCTGGTGGTGGCGGGTGTCGCGGCCTACGCCTCGTATCAGCATCAGCGTGAGTTCGCGCTGCACGGCGGCGCGGACGTGACCAGCGCGGCGTTGTGGCCGTTGTCGGTGGACGGCCTGCTTGTGCTGGCCTCCACGGCGCTGATCCGTGGTGACCGTGTACCGATCAGGTCGACGCGGTCGGTCGTGTGGTTGGCGTTCCTGTTGGGCATCGCGGTCTCGCTCGCGGCCAACATCGCGTCCGCACCGACACTCGGGTGGTCTCAGGTGTTGGTCGCGGGCTGGCCACCGGTCTCGCTCCTGCTCGCCGTCGAACTGCTGACTCATCGAGTGGGTCGGCGAGAGCCTGAGACAACGAACGAGACACCGGCCGAGATGGTTGGAGAGGAGTGTGAGCTCACGGCGGAAGAGTTGATGTGGCAGTACTTCCAACGCGAGCGCGTGTCGGGCCGGACCCCGACCGGTGCTGAGTTGGACCGCGTCGCGGGCACCCACAACTACGGTCGCGCGGTCCTGCGACGCTGGCGGCGCACCGGACGTCTCGTGCCAGACGACCCTCCGACGGCCGGCCCGGCGGTCAGACCATTGAGGACGGAGGTCCGGTGACACAGGTGGTGCTGTGCTGGATCCATGAGTGACGAGATGACTCCGGCGCAGCGCAGCCTCCGGGCGAAGGTCGCTGCCCATCAGTCCTGGGCCAACACGAGCGACCGAGCGGCACGCACGGCTGCGGCACGGAAGGCCGCGTTGGGTCGGTTCGAGCGGCAGGTCGATCCCGACGGTGTGCTGCCCGCTGCCGAGCGGGCGCAGCGGGCAGCCAGCGCGCGACAGGCGTACTTCGTGGCGCTTGCTTCCGCAGCGCCCGCAAGCGAGGTTGCCGACGCCACCGTCCTCCGGAGGACGTGTGACCGTGCGGGTCCGGGCGTGAAGCCGGTCGAGACCGTCCGAGGACGCAGCAACGCTCCCGGGCCGGTCTCGACCACCCACGCCGACCTACGGGCGCGGGTCTGTCGAGTTGCTGGCCCGCGTACGGCGACACCGAGAGCAGACCGAGATGCCGGCGCAGCCAGAGTCGGTCCGAGGTCCAGGTACTGCCAACACATGTGTGCGACGCCGTGTCCGGGCTACCCGGTGCCGCGACCAACCTGGGTTGAGGCACTTGCCCCCTGACAATCAGTGACCGAGGGCGGGGATGGAGACTTCCCCCGACATGACACCAACCATCACCGGGCTCGACCCGGCGGCCGGGATCGCAGATCCTGGACGGGTGGACGACGCCGACACCCAGCGCCCCGACCCGGAAGTACCCGAACGAGCCCGGCGACGAACGTTCACCGCCTACCGCCCCGAATCAGGTCTACTCGTGGGACATCACCAAGCTGCACGGACCGGCGAAGTGGACCTACTTCTACCTCTACGTGATCTTGGACATCTACTCCCGCTACGCGGTGGGGTGGATGCTGGCCACCGGTGAGTCCGCCGTGCTGGCCGAGAAGTTGATCGCCGACACCTGCGTCAAACAGCACATCGAGCGCGACCAGTTGACCGTCCACGCCGACCGCGGCTCGTCGATGACCTCGAAACCGGTCGCGTTCCTGCTCGCCGACCTCGGTGTCACCCAGTCCCATTCCCGGCCGCACGTGTCCAACGACAACCCGTTTTCCGAAGCCCAGTTCATGACGTTGAAGTATCGGCCTGATTTCCCGGCTCAGTTCGACTCGATCCAGGCCGCGCGAGCCCACTGCCAGTGGTTTTTCACAGGCGTAAGGAACTCGTGGCCCTGGCCGATGGGTATCGCGAGTCGACCGAGTCGTGGGCTGATCTGCTGCGGGACTGCAAACGCCGCGGGATGCGCGCCCCGGTGCTGGCGGCTGGTGACGGCGCGCTGGGGTTCTGGGATGCGTTACGCGAGGTGTTCCCACAGACCCGGGAGCAACGGTGTTGGTTTCATAAGATTGCGAATGTGTTGGCCGCGCTGCCAAATCCGCGCATCCTGCGGCGAAGAAGGCGCTGGCGGAGATCTGGAACGCCGAGGACCGCCGGCACGCCTTGGAAGCGGTGAAAGCCTTCGATGCCGCCTACGGGGCCAAGTTCCCCAAAGCCGTCGCGAAGATCACCGATGACGTCGACGAACTGTTGGCGTTCTATGACTTTCCGGCGGAACACTGGATCCTTCTGCGCACGACGAATCCGATCGAATCGACTTTTCGACGGTGCGGCATCGGACCAAGGTCACCAAGGGGCCGGGTTCTCGTACGGCAGGGCTGGCGATGGCGTTCAAGCTGATCGAGTCGGCTCAGGCTCGCTGGCGGGCGGTGAACGCGCCGCAGCTCGTCGCGCTGGTCCGCGCTGGCGCCACCTTCGTCAATGGCAAGCACGTCGAACGACCCGACGACCAGACCTCACCTACGGCAGCATAAAAGATCTTGATCCACACTTCTTGACAATAGCTCGTGGGTCACGGCTGGTGGACGCTACCTCGGCGATGCTCGGATTGGTGCGGCAAATCTTGAGGTCACGCTGAGGAACGCCAGAGAGTAACCAGACTGAGGACGTCCATTGTGGTGTTAGCGCACCACGACCGGTGGGGCTCGGCAGAGAGGCAGCAACGTGGTTGTATGCCCGCTGTTCACTGCGATTGGGAGATTCACATGAGACAACTCAGCAAGAGAAACAAGCGTATCTCCGTGGTGGCGGCGGCCTTGATGGTGACCGCGTTGGGTGCGGGTTTGGCGTATGCCTATTGGACCTCAACGGGTACCGGCACGGGTTCGGTCACCACCGGTACGAGCGCTAACTTCACTGTGGCGAGTTCCGCACCCACGGGTGGGCCGCTGTCGCCGGGTGGGCCTAGTGAGACGGTTGCGTTCACGGTCACCAACCCGGGTAGCGGCAGCCAGAATCTGTCCAGTGTCGTGGTCACGGTCGCTGGCGCTGGCGGGGCGGCGTGGACCGCGGTGGCTGGTTGCTCCAGCCTGGATTACACGGTGGGCACACCCACCATCACCTACGGAGCGGTCGCGCCTGCGGGTGTCGTGTCGGGCACGGTGACTGTCACGATGAACAACCTGGGTAGCAGCCAGGACGGCTGCAAGTTGGCCACCGTCCCGTTGTACTTCGTCGCCAGCTAGGTCAACCAGGCCGACCTGGGCCGCCGCGCGGGTGGTGCCTACAGGGCATCACCCGCACCGTCGCGCCAGGTCACCGCGGACCATCGCCTGGTGGCCGCCTCCCCAGTTCGGAGCGGGTTTGGTGAGAATCGAGGTGTCGACATGAGCGGCTGCACCACAGCATCGGACATCACTGGTCGGCCCCGATTGCTCGGCCGGCTGATCGGGAGCGTGGGTCGCGGGCTGATCGTCCTGACCGGACTGCTGCTCGCCGCCGTCGTGGTCGCGGCGCCCGCGTCGGCGTACTGGCACGCGGCCGGGTCGGGCACCGGCAGGGCGACGACGGCGACGTTGGCTGGGCCCACGGGGGTCACGGTCCCAGCGAACAGCGCCTCGAGCGTGTCGGTCAGTTGGACGGCGTCGGGTGGCTCACCGGTCCCGACCGGCTATGACGTCACCCGCACGGGTGGCGGCACGGTCGCGGCCTGCGGGACCAGCGCGATAGTCCTCATCGCGGGTACCTCGTGCACCGACACCGCCGTACCCAACGGGACCTACACCTACGTCGTGACCGCGGTCTACCGCTCGTGGGATGCCGCCAGCGCGGCCAGCGGCACCGTCACGGTGGCCTCCGCGACGAAACTGGCCTTCACCACGCAACCGGGCACCGTGGTCGCGACCGCCGTGATCACGCCGCCGGTCGCGGTGACGGTGGAAACCGCCGCGGGGACCGCGGTGCCGGTGGCGAATGTGTCGGTGACCGTCGCGATCGGCACGAACCCGGGCGGTGGCACGCTGTCGGGCACCCGTACCGCGCTGACCGACGCCAGCGGGGTGGCGACCTTCGGTGGGTTGTCCATCGACAAGGTCGGGGTCGGCTACACGCTCACCGCGACCAGTACCGGCCTGGCGTCCGCGACGAGTGCCGCGTTCACCGTGTCCGTCGGTCCGGCGGCAAAGCTGGCCGTCACGACATCGCCGGGCGACTCCTTCGCCGGTGGGGTGTTCTACACCCAGCCCGTCGTGACGATCCAGGACGCCGGGAACAACATGGTCAGCACCAGCACCAGCGCGGTGACGCTCACGATCACCACCGCGAACGGTGCCACCCTGTCCTGCGGCGTCCAGTCGGCTGTGGCGGGTGTCGCGACATTCAGCGGCTGTTCGATCAACACGGTCGGCAGCTACACACTGACCGCCACGTCCGGCTCGCTCACCGCCGCGACCAGCACGGCCTTCGCTGTGGTGGCGGCTCCGACGCACTTGGCCTGGAGCGGTGCGACGACCACTGTGTGCGGGCCGGCCAGCGGGACGTCGTTCGCGTTGTCCTACACCGGGTGCACGGTCTTCGTCGTGAGCGTCGGATCCTTCACCGCCACGGTGGCCCTGACCGATGCGAACGGCGCGGCCCTGACCAACCTCGGGACCGCGGTCACCGTCATGCTGACCCCCACTCACGGCACGGTCAATCCGCAAACCCTGACCATCGCCCACGGTCAGTCGGTCTCGTCCACGACCTCGACGTTCAGCCCGCAATACACACCGCTGTTCGTCACCGTCGACCAGGTCACCGCGAGCGCGTCCTCGCTGACCTCCGCGGTCGCGGTGCTTCACTCCTGACCGCGACGGGCACCCCGGGGTCACCATCGACGGGTTCGCCGCGACGCTGACGGGCCGAGGGCCGCCGTCCGTGCGCATCGACACCCACCGTGAGGCGCACCACGGGCACCCCGTGCGTCGGGGCGGCGGATCGGGTGAGGCGCGCCGTGGCGGTCGGGAGGGAAGCGCTCGTGCTTCCGGTGGCGCTGGGTGACCGGAAGGGCACAATGCGGTGCATGAGCCAGCCGGCGAGGATCCTGGTCGTCGAGGACAACCCCGAGATCAGCTATGTGATCGAGCTGGCGCTCGCGGACGCCCAGTTGGAGGTGCGCGCCGTGCCCGACGGCGACCGCGCACTGGCCGAGGCGCACGACTGGGCACCCGAGGTGGTGCTGCTCGACTTGAACATCCCCGGCCCGGACGGCCTGGAGGTGTGCCGGCGGCTGCGACAGTTCTCCAACGCGTACGTGATCATGGTGACCGGCCGCGCCGAGGAGGTCGACAAGCTGATCGGGTTGTCGGTCGGCGCCGATGACTATCTGACGAAACCCTTCTCGCCACGGGAGTTGGTCGCCCGGGTGCAGGCGATGCTGCGCCGGCCCCATGATCTGGTGCCCGACCCACCGGGAAACCAGCCCGCCGAGGGCGCCGAGCGGCGCAGGGTGGGGCCGGTGGAGATCGACCTGGACGCCCGCGAGGTGCGGGTGGGTGGCGACCTGATCGGCCTGACGAAGATCGAGTTTGATCTGTTGGCCGCGTTGACGGAGAACGTGCGTCAGGTGCGTACCCGTGACCAGTTGCGGCAACGGGTCTGGGGCGACACGTGGCTGGCCGACGACCACGCCGTGGATGTGCACATGTCCAACCTGCGGCGCAAGCTCAGCGCGGCGGGGGAGGCCGGGGTGATCACCACCGTGCGCGGTGTGGGGTATCGAATCGCCCCACGAGGTGGACCGTGAGAGCGCCGGTCGGCGACACAGCGTGGCCCCGTTGTCCGACTATGGTCGTGGTCGTCAGCTCGGTGCTGACCGGGGCCATGCGCGACGGGCGGAGAACTCGGCACGCCCGTGGCGTGCGTCGTGTCTTCGGGCGGGTCCGTCCGCTGCCGCGGAGGCGGTGGCCTGCGCGCGGTGGGTGCGTGGGGATCATCCCGAGGTGGCCGTGTCGAGCACCACGGCCCAGGGCTGGTGGCTACCACCATGGCCGGTCGACCGTCGGGCCGCCCGCGGGCAGCGATACCTCAAACGTGCTGCCGCCGGTCGGGTCGGCTTGGGCGCCGACCCGACCGCCGTGTGCCGCGACGATGCCGCGGGCGATGGCCAGGCCCAGCCCGGTGCTTCCGGTTCTGCGCTGGTCGGGCAGGTCGAACTGGACGAACGGTTCGAAGATCTCATCCAACCGGCCCTGGGGGACACCGGGTCCGTGGTCGCGGACCGCGATCCACGCCCGGGTTTCGTGCACCCCGCAGCTTACCGTCACCGCTTCACCCTGCGGCGATACCCGCACAGCGTTGACCAGCAGGTTCGTGACGACCTGGACCAGTCGGTCGGCGTCGCCGTGCACCACGGCCGGCTCGTCACTGCCGATCTGGACCGGCACGGCCGCCCGCTCGGCGACGTCCTGCACGGCGCGCACCGCCTGCTCGACCACGGCGGGTAGCGCGACCTCACCCAGCCGCAGGTGCAACTGGCCGCGTTGCATCTGGTGCAGGTCCACAACATCGTGGGCCAGCCGCACCAGCCGGTCGGTATTGCTCGCCGCGATGTCCACCAATTTGCCCACCTGGGGCGGCAGGTCACCGAACCGGCCGGACGCGATCAACTCCAAGGAACCGCGGATCGACGTCAGCGGGGTCCGCAGTTCATGGCTGACCACGGACACAAAGTCCCGGCGGGCGCGTTCGGTGTCTTGTTCCCACTGGGTGGCTTGCAACACCGTGTATTCCAGTTCGACCCACACGGCCAGATCGCTCAGTTCCGTGCGTTGCTGGTCGGTCAACCGCCGGGGCACGCGGTCCATCACACACAGCGTGCCCACCAAATGCCCGGACGGCGCGGCGACCGGCTGGCCGGCGTAGAAGCGGACACCCGGCTGGCCGAGCACCATCGGGTTACCCGCGAACCGTGGATCAGTGATCGTGTCCGGCACCTCAAAAAACTGCCCGGCCGCGATGGCGTGCGAGCAGAACGAACTGCTCCGGGGGACCTGGCGTGGGGTAGGCCCGATGCTGGATTTCGCCCATTGGCGGTCCAGATCGACCAGCGATATCAGCGTGATCGGCACGTCGAGTAGGTGCTGGGCGATCCTGGTGATCCGATCAAAGCGGTCCTCGGGTGGCGTGCCCAGCAGCCGCAACGCCCGCACCGCGGCGACCCGCTGGATCTCCGATTCCCCACCTGCCACCACCACGCCGGCCGCCTGTTCCTCCATCCAGCATCGCCCCAGCAGTATCAGGCGCGCCGCAGCCACCGCGTTGCCGTCCTGGCAAGTCCTACCCGGTCAGGTGATCACCTGCCCCGACACACCGACGCCCATCACCCAATTGGTCGGGCCGCGCACACCCGCCGAGCATCACGCGAGGACCGCCGATCGGGGTTGCGGGAGTGACCACGTCGGCCGCGCGCAGCTCGGCCACCAATCCAGCGGTGTCCAATCTGCACAGCTCGGCCAGCCGGTCGAGCGCGGCGAGCTCGACCGGGGCCGTCGGGGTCTGCTGCGCCGCGCCGGCGAGGAACTGGGTTGCCCAGGCCCGTAACGGCGCGAGCTCGGAGAGTTCGACCTGAGCCGCGGCGACCAGGTCCAGACGCAGCCTGCACCACGGGACCGGAAACGACGTCGCCGTCCACGCTCAGTCGAGCGCCATTGTCCAGGTCGCCACCTCATCCGTGGTCGCCGACGGTGGCGAGCCTGACGCGCCTGGTGGCGCTACCGGTGATAGGCGTGCTGGTGACGACGCGGTGGGCGGCGGGCCGGTCGACGAGGGACTGGCGCGCCGGCTGAAGGGTTGGCTTGCACCGCGCCGTCGCACGATCTCGACGCCGCAAGACACGGCTGGACTGGGCCGACGCGTCGGCTTTCAAGGCGTCCCGCGCCCAACGCAGTACTTCATCGTCAATCCTCAGCATACGGCCGAACGCAACCAACCTAATTGGAGGCGCCGCCCTGTCGGGGCCGGTCGCTACAGCCGGACTATCGGTCACGTTGGACGAGCTGTCAGGCGAACAGCACTGTCACGTCCAAGCCTCCCGCTGGGAGGGGGTAGATGGTCAGCACCGCGTCGTGTGCCTCGGCGATGGCATGCACGATCGTCAAACCCAGCCCGTGACCGTCGGTGGTGTGGGTTCGTTCGGCAGCAAGTCGCTGGAACGGTTGGAACAGCCGCAGCAGGTCCTGCGACTGGATGGTGGGGCCGGTGTTGCTGACTGACAGCTGGGCATGACCGTTTGTGAAACCGGTTGAGATGGCGACGTGCCCATGGGCGAGGTTGTGGCGTATCGCGTTGTCGACCAGGTTGCCGATCATGCTCTCAATGAGGTCGGGATCACCGATCGACGCTGCGGGGTGAAGCGACGCGCGGACCGCGATTCCTTGCCCTGCGGCCTCGGGACGGCGCGCGACGATCACCTTGTCAGTGATGTCGGCCAAGTCGAACGACTCCCGGTACTCGATGCCCTTCTGCCCGTCCGCCAACGTGAGCAGGGCTCCGATGAGCCGTTCCTGCCGCTCCCCGAGGTCGAGTGCTTCCTCACACGCGGCTCGCAGACTCGCCACGCTGACGTCGGGGTCGGCGAGCGCGACCTGCAGCAGGGCACGCTGGCCAGCCAACGGAGTACGCAATTCGTGAGAGGCGTTGGCCACGAAGTGGCGCTGTGATACGAACGAGGACTCCAGCCGCCCGAACAGATCGTCGAGGGTTCGACCCAGCTTGGTCAGTTCGTCGTCAGGGCCGTGCAGTTCGAGCCGTCGATTGAGGTTGGTGGCGGAGATCTCCTGGGCGGTCATGGTCATCGCGCGCAGCGGCCGGAGGAATCGTCCGGCGAGCCACCAGGCCACCGCCACAGTGACGAGGACGACAATGATCGCGACGATCGCGAGTGCGAGGTCGACCTGCTGGACGGCGGTGTCCGGCGGAGGACTGGCCTCCCCGGCCCTGTCGCGCGCCTGACCTCTGCCGAAAAGAAAGCCGGTCACCAGCAGCATCGGTACGACAACCGCGAGGACCAGACCCGCGTACAGCGCGGTGAGCTGCACGCGCAGGGAAGGCCGGCGCAGATGATACCGGCCGCGGCCGTTCACTGTCGGATTCACCGGGGGTCTCCGATCCGGTAGCCGCCCTCGCGGACGGTTTCGATCACCGGCGGTTCGCCGAGCTTGGCCCGCAACCGGCGCACCGTCGTCTTGACGGCGGTGGTGAACGGGTCGGCGACTTCGTCCCAGACGCGCTCCAGCAGCTCCTCGGCGGACAGCACCCGGTCACCGGCCGACAGGAGGCATTCCAGCAGAGCGAACTCCTTCGGGCTCAACTCCAGGCGTCGGCCGCCCCGGAAGGCGGTCCGCCGATTCGGGTCGAGGGTCAGGTCGCCGGCTTCGAGCGTCGGTGGCACGGCGGGCGCCGAGCGTCGCCCGAGGGCACGCACCCGGGCGACGAGTTCGGCGAAGTCGAAGGGCTTGGGCAGGTAGTCGTCGGCACCGAGGCCCAGACCCTCGACCCGCTCCCGCACGGTGCCTGCTGCGGTGAGCATCAACACCCGGGACCCGATGCCGCCGGCGACGATGTCACGGCACACGTCGTCGCCATGCGTGCCGGGCATGTCACGGTCCAGCACCACCACGTCGTAGCGGGTGACGGCCAGGTGGGCCAGGGCGTCGTCGCCGTCGAGGACGACATCCACCGCCATGCCCTCGCGGCGCAACCCGATCCCGATCGACCTCGCGAGGACCTCGAAGTCCTCCACGACCAGCACGCGCACGACCGTCCTCCTCACCAGCGGCGGAGCCGTCCATCGCGCTCGATGGACGGCGACTGGCGCTTCTCACGATGCCAGGGATCCGGTGTCAGGCCGGTGTCAGTCGTTGACACCGGCCTGACACCGACAGGGCCGTAGAACAACTCCGTGACATCCCCGACGAAAGAGGACACGGCCCGTGAGCACGCCCAGCATCGAAGTCATCGGCCTGCGGAAAACGTATGGTTCGACAGTCGCCCTGGACGGCATGTCCTTTGCCGTGCCACCCGGTCGGGTGACCGGTTTCATCGGTCCCAATGGGGCAGGCAAATCCACCACGATGCGGGTCATTCTGGGCCTGGCCGCCCCCGATGCGGGGCAGGCGCTGCTGTTCGGTCAGCAGTACCTGCGTCTTCGACACCCGCTCAGTCACGTCGGGGCCGTACTCGATGTCGGTGCGCTGGCCCCCGGCCGCTCCGCCCGCAACCACCTGCTGTGGCTGGCGCAGTCCCAGGGCATGCCGACCACGAGGGTCGACGCGGTGATCGATCTGGTCGGGCTCGGCAAGGCGGCCCGCCGCAGGGCAGGCGGCTACTCGCTGGGCATGCGTCAGCGGCTCGGGATCGCGGCCGCCATGCTCGGTGACCCGCCTGTGCTCATGATGGACGAGCCGTTCAACGGCATGGACCCCGAGGGCATCCTGTGGCTGCGAGGCTTCCTGCGCTCCATGGCCGCCGACGGACGCGTGGTGCTCGTCTCCAGTCATCTCATGAGCGAGTTGCAGGATGTCGCCGACCACGTGGTGGTGGTCGGACGGGGCAAGGTCGTCGCCGACGAGGCTGTCGCAGCGCTGCTCGCCGACGCCGCCACCGGCGAGGTCGTGCTGCGCACTCCTGCGCCGACCGACGCGGTCGAGGTACTGCACCACGCCGGCGGCCACGCGCGCGTCGCCGTCCACGACACGCTGCGGGTGAGCGGGCTCGAACCGCAGCACATCGTGGCCCTCCTCGGCGCCGCGAACGTACCCATCACCGAGGTGACCGTCCAGCGAGCGACGCTCGAGGACGTCTACCTGCGGCTCACCGGCGGCGAGGTCGAGTACCGCGCCGGCTCGCAGGACGTCGTGCGATGACCATGACCGCCCCGAAAATCCCCGTCCTGCAACGCGGCCAGGACTTCTGGAACGTGGTGCGCGCCGAGCGGACCAAGTTCCGGACCGTGCGGGGCTGGATCATCGGCCTCGTCGCCATTCCGGTGCTGACCGTGGTGCTCACCTTCGCCACCGCGAAGGGCAACCACAGCGATTACTGCACCGGCTCCAGCCCTGCCGACCAGGTCTGCCACCAGGGCACGCCGTCCGCCCCGACCGGCCCGGACGGCGAGGCCGTCGCCGACAGCTACTACCTGGTCAGCGGCTCCCTCGCCGGCAACGGCACCATCACCGCCCGGGTCAGCTCGCTCACCGGCCAGATCTCGGCCCGACCGCCCAACGCGGCGCCCTCCCTCGCGGTCACTCGCCCGGGATTGGCCGAGTGGGCCAAAGCCGGCGTCATCGTCACCGCGAGCACCACACAGGGCGCCCCCTACGCGGCGGTCCTGGTCACCGGCGGCCACGGCGTCCGATTCCAGTACGACTACACCCACGACGCCGCGGGCCTGCCCGGTTCCGTCGGCACCGGCTCGCCGCGGTGGCTACGACTGGTCCGCTCCGGCGACACGCTCGCCGGTTACGACTCGACCGACGGACGGCAGTGGAACAAGATCGGCACCACACAGCTAGACGGTATTCCCAATACTGTCCACATAGGCCTATTTGTTACCTCGCCGGTGCAGTACCAACAGGACAGCGGCGAGACGACCTACGCCACGGCCGCCTTCGACCACGTGATCGTCCAGGGCGGACAATCACCTGACACGTGGCAAGGCCGCAACATCGGCGTCGGCGGAGCCGAGTACCCGATCCTCGCACCGGGCGGTCACCAGCGTTCCGGCGGCTCGTTCGTCGTCAGCGGCTCCGGTGACATCGCCCCCGCCATCGCCGAAGGCTTCGCCAGCACACCGTCCGACACCATGCCCCTCGCGATCATCGTCGGGCTGATCGTCCTCGTCGTCGTAGCGACCATGTTCGTCACCACCGAGTACCGCCGCGACCTCATCCGCACCACCTTCATCGCGATTCCCCACCGTCGCCACGTGCTCGCGGCCAAAGCCATAGTCATCGGCGCGGTCGCCTTCGTGACCGGAGTCATCGCCGCGGCGATCGCCGTGCCGGTCGGCGAGCACGTCCTGCGCGCCAGCGGCAACTACGTCCTGCCCGCCACCGTCTTGACCGAGACGCGCGTCATCCTGGGCACCGGTCTCCTGCTCGCCATCACCGCGGTCGCTGTGCTCGCCCTCGGCACCATCCTGCGCAGCGGCGCCGGCGCCGTCACGGCCGGCATCATCGCGTTCGTCCTGCCCTACATCGTCGGATCCGCCGTCCGCGGCGGTGCCGAAGAATGGCTCCTCCGCTTCACCCCACCCGCCGGACTCGCCGTCCTCGGCGCATACCCCTATTCGCCCCAGGTCAGCTACGCGTACACCATGGCCAACGGCTACTACCCGCTCACCCCCTGGGTTGGGCTGGCCGTGCTGGCCGGCTACGCCCTGCTCGCACTGGCGGTCGCGGCCGCCCTCCTGCCAGGGAGGGACGCGTGATCGACTCGCTGCACGCCGAATGGACCAAGCTGCGCACCCTGTCCACGACCGGCTGGCTGTTCGCAGGCGCCATCGCGTTGACGGTCGCGTCCGGTGCCGGAGTCGCCGCCATCATCCACATCGGACCGGGCGGTCAGCACGATCCTGCCGCGGCAGTCGTCGACCCGACCAAGCTCAGCCTGACCGGTGTCTACCTCGGTCAGGCCGTCGTGGCCATGCTGGCCGTACTGTCCGTCACCGAGGAGTACGTCAGCGGCATGATCGGCGTCAGCCTGGCCGCCGTGCCTCGTCGCCTGGTGCTGCTCGTGGCCAAGGCAGCCACCGTGTCGACGCTCGCGCTGGGTGTCGGCCTCGTCGCGGTCCCCGCCGGCCTGCTCGTCGGCCGCGTCATGCTTCCGGCCCACGGCGTCCACCCGCTCGTGTCGCTGAGCGAGGGCCCGACGCTGCGGGCCGCGGTCGGCACCGCCCTGTACCTCGTACTCGTCGCACTGCTCAGCCTCGGCGTAGCCGCCACGATCCGTGACACCGCCGTGTCCATCGGAGCCGTACTCGGCCTGCTCTACATCCTGCCCATCGCGGCGCAGCTGATCAACGACCCGACCTGGCAGCGCCATCTCCAGCAGATCGCCCCCATGACCGCGGGCCTGGCCATCCAAGCCACCATCAATCTGCAAGCCCTGCCCATCAGTCCTTGGGCCGGCCTCGGTGTCCTCGCTGTCTGGGCCTGCGCGGCACTCATCGTCGCCGCACTGTCGCTCCGGGCACGGGACGCATGACGGCAATGCCACCCACACGCCGATCAACATCAACGAAGCACCCGTTCGGAGAGGATCAGACGTGAGAAGTCCACGATTCAACCGACGCAGGTTCATGGCCGTCACCGGCGCCAGCGCCACGGCCGGCCTGCTCGCGTCCTGGGCGGCGGGAAGCGCCGACGCAGCCGCACCTGACGTCGCACAACGCGGGGGCAGCCAACTCGCTGACGCTGTACTGGCAGCCTTCGAGCAACACCGGATCGTCGCGATCGGCGAAACCCACGGCCAACAGGAACACGGTGACGCACAGCAGATGTTGCTGACCGACCCGCGGTTGCCACACGTGGTCGACGACATCGTCGTGGAGTTCGGCAACGCGCTGTACCAACCGACGATGGACCGGTTCGTGACCGGCCCGGCAGTAGACAACCCTGGGCTGCGGCTGGTCTGGCGCAACACCACGCAGTCACCAGGGGCCACCGGCGACGCGCCGATCCGTGAGCAGTTCTACCGGACGGTCCGCGCCGTCAACTGGACGCTGCCACCGGAGCGGCGGATCCGCGTGCTGCTCGGGGATCCGCCGATCGACTGGTCCCGGATCACCACACAAGCCCAGGTGCAAGCCTTCCTGGCCCGACGCGACACCCACATGGCATCGTTGGTGGAGCGAGAAGTGCTGGCCAAGGGACGCCGGGCACTGATCTTCTACGGCAGCGCACACGTGACGCACTCGCCGGCGCCCGGACAAAACGTCGGCCACGGAGTCCCCCTGATCGAGCAACAGACCGGTCAGCGCGTCTACGTGATCGTGGCCGGTAGCCACCCGCGCCTGGCCTCCTGTCCACGGCGGACGGTGATCCCGTGCACGGGCACCTGGCTGGATTCCACCGACGCGGGGCAGTTCATGGACGCACCATCGCTGTGTGGCTTCCCTCTGGGAAAACTGACCGACGCCGTGCTGTACCTGGGGCAACCGAAGGACTTGACGCAATCGCTGCCGAATCCCGCGATCTTCCTCGATCCGGTGTACTGGGCAGAACTCCAGCGGCGCAACGCGATCACCGGCGACCAGAACGACCTGGAGCAGTACCGCCAGGAACAGCGGGTGAGCTGGCCAGTGTCTCCGCCTGTGAGCTGCTCCGCCAGCACCGCCTCCCAGGGTTCATCTTGGACCCGTTGACCACATAACTGCAGCACCCGACCGGACACCGATCCAGACCGGGTTAGCTTCACCATCGCCTATCAGGCCGCCCGGGATCAGCTCATCTAGGCTGCGAACGTGATCGCTGGCACGGTCATCGACCTGGTCGGCACCATCGGCCGGCATGTCCTGGCCAATCTCCTGCCCACCCGCCGGTTACGGGTCTGTGTACCTCACCCATGTCCGGGTCGGTTCGCCGCCCCGCCTGGAGTAGCCGTCCACTCCGGCCTGTCGACCAGGCCGGCTTCCCGGGCGAGCAGTGCGGCCTGGGTGCGGTTGGCGCAGTGCAGCTTGTCCAGGGTGCGGGACACATGGCCCTTGACGGTGGCCTCGGACAAATGCAGGCGATCGGCGATCCGCGCATTGGACAGGCCCTGGCCCAGACAGGTCAGCACCTCGGTTTCTCGGCTGGTCAGATCGACGACCAGTGCCCTGGCCCGATCGCGGTCGGCGTCTTGCCCGACGGCGGAGGCGACCAAGCCGTGGATCGCGCTGGGCGAGAGCACCGTATGCCCGGTTGCGGCCACCCGAACCAGTTCGATCAGCTCCTCCGGCGGGGTGGACTTCACCAGGAATCCGGCGGCACCGGCCCGCAGCGCCCGCAACACGTACCGGTCCGCGTCGAAGGTGGTCAACGCGACCACGACCGGGTGCGTAGGCAGCCGGTGAATGCGGTGGATGGCGACCAACCCGTCCACGCCGGGCATCCGAAGGTCCATCAGCACCACGTCCGGGCGATACCGGATGACCGCCTCAAGGGCGGCGGCCCCGTCGTGCGCGGGCTCGAGGACCAGGATGTCATCGGCCGAGCCGAGAATGGTGCGCAGATGCGCGCAGACCATCGGCTCGTCATCCACGACGAGCACCCGGATAGTCCTGTCGGATCGGGTCATTCCCGGCCTTCCATACTGGGCGGGCACACCGGCAGTTGCGCATCGACCCGGAACCCGCCGTCGCTGGTCGGACCGGCACACAGGGTGCCCCGCACCAGGTTCACCCGTTCCCGCAGACCGAGCAGTCCGGTACCCGAGCCCGCGTCGACCAGGTCGGGATCGGCCGCGGCACCGGGCGGTGGTGCGGTGTTGTGAATCGCCAAGCGCACCTGATCGCCCTGATGGCGCACGACCACCTCGATAACGCCACCGGGCGCGTGCTTGCGGCTGTTGGTGATCGCCTCCTGCACGACCCGATATGCGGTGCGAGCAACCACCGGGGCCAGGCGCGACGGATCGCCGTCCTGGCGGAACGCCACTGACATGCCGGCGGATTCCGCCTCGGCGATCAGCGCGGCCAGATCCGGCACCGGAGCGTCGTCATGATCGAGTACCGGGACCGGGTGGTCGACCGGCTGGGTGCGCAACACCGCGAGCAGGTCGCGCAGTTCCTCCAGGGCTTGGCATCCGGTCGCGCGCAGGTCCTCGGCGGTGGTGCGGGTCGACTGGTCAGTGGTGCTGACCCTCAGCGCACCGGCCTGCAGCACCATCAAGCTCACCCGGTGGGTCAACACGTCGTGCAGTTCGGCCGCCAACCGGGCTCGCTCGTCCGCCCTGGCCTGGGCGGCCAGCAGACTCTGCTCGCGTTCGGCGCGTTCGGCCCGCTCGGTCAGCGCCCGCACCAACCGGCCGCGGGTGGCGATGTAGAGACCGAGCACCATCGGGGCCGCGATGAACTGCAACACGCCGGGCAGCGTTGAGGCGAACGAGGGTTGCCACGGCTGGGTGAGCAGGATCGCCAGGACACCGATCAGCACCCAGACCACCGATCCGCGCCGGCGATCGGCGTAGCGCGCCACGGTTTCGGCCACCACCACCAGGGCCGGTGGCAACCACAGGTCGACAAACCGGTAGGGCTGCCCAGCCCACCGGAACATCCAGGCGGAACCGTGGGCCAACCACAACGAATCCATCGTGATCAGCTTGACCAGGAAGATGCCGATCGCGGTGAGCAACACCGTCACCGCGGCGGTCGCCGGTCTTCTCCTGCGCAGCACCACGGTCAGGCTGGCCACGACCTGCGCCACCACACAGATCACCAGCACCGGGGTGCTGTCGTGGCGGACTGATCGATCGCCGCCGAGCACGTCGGCGACGACCGCGCCCAGCACGCCGATCACGGCCAGAGCGCACGCCAGCACGACATCGACGACGGGCGCGCGGTGTCCTCGCACACCGGCACGGTAGCCGCCCGACGCGCCCCGCTGACCGACCTTCCTCCTTTCGGCCCGACCAGACCCGCCGAAAGTAGTGGCCCGCGCGGAATGTCACGACTTCGGTCGGTCCCCCATGCCGGCCTTCGGCGCTGTCGCGCCCGACGCGGGTCAGCTCGAATGCTCGACGACAGAAGGGAGTTCGCCATGCCGCACAACCGACACCTGGCCAGGTGGGCATTGCTGGGCACACTGCTGATGGTGGCGAGCGTGACCGCGGTGGCACCCGGCAGCGCATCGGGCGAGACCGACCACACCACCACCATCCGGCGCACCGAGTACGGCATTCCCCACATCCTGGCCGACGACTACCAGAGCCTGGGCTACGGCGAGGGCTATGCCTTCGGCCAGGACAACCCGTGTGCCCTCGTACAACAGGCGATCACCCTGGCCGGCGATCGCTCCCGGTGGTTCGGACCAACCGCCGCCGCGCCACAACTGATCCTGCAAGGTCCGCCGCCGAGCAACCTGGACAGCGACCTGTACTACCGATCGGTGAACGCCACCGGGCAGATCCAGCGGCTACTGGCCACACCGGCGCCGTTCGGGCCGACCGCCCAGGTGCGTGCCCTGGTGGCCGGCTACGTGCGCGGCTACGACCGATACCTGCACGATCAGGGGGTGGCCAACCTGCCCGACGCGGCCTGCCGGGGCGCGGCCTGGATGCGACCGATCACCGAACCGGACGTGTGGCGCCGGGTCTACCAGTTCGCGACCGGTACGCTGGGTGGGGTCGGTCAGTTCCTGGAACCGATCCTGGCCGCCGCACCGCCCTCGGCCAACCTCACCCGAACTGCTCAGCCGACCGTGGTCGGCACGCCGTTCGTCCAGCAGGTCATCGGCAGCAACGCGCTGGCACTGGGTGAGGCCACGACCACCGGGCACGAGGGCATGGTCCTGGCGAATCCGCACGGCCCGTGGACCGGACAGGATCGCTTCTACCAGATGCAGTTGACCATTCCCGGGCAACTCGACGTCAGCGGCGTGACCTTCTACGGCCTACCGTTGGTCATGCCCTTCGGGCACAACCAACACCTGGCGTTCACCGCGACCAGGGCCTCGGACACCCAGTACGTCGTCCAACGGCTCGCCCTGACACCCGGCGATCCGACCGGCTACCTGGTGGACGGCACCCGGCACACCATGACCAGCCAGGTGATCACCGTGCCGGTACCGGGCACCGACGGCCGGGTCAGCACCGTGCGCCGCACCCTGTACCGCACACCGGACGGCCCAGTGATCGAACAACCCGGGCTGTATGACTGGACGACCAGCACGGCCTATGTCGTGCACGACGCCGAGGCCGACAACCTACGCTCACTCAACGAATTGCTGGCCATCGGCAAAGCCGCGACCCGCAGCCAACTGCACGCCGCCATGGCCACGTATCAGGGTCTGCCCGACCTGAACGTCTTCGCCGCCGACGCCCAGGGCACCGCCGACTACGTCGACGGGGCCGTGGTGCCGCACCTGACCGACAGCCAGGCAGCGGCCTGCATGAGCGCCACCGACCAGGCGCACTTCGCCGCCACCGGTGAAGCGGTGCTGGACGGCTCCCGCTCGGCCTGCCGGCCCGGCAATGACGCCGACGCCATCGAACCGGGCATCTTCGGTCCTGCCGAACTGCCGCACCTGACCCGAGCGGACTACGTGGCCAACTCCAACGACTCGCCCTGGCTGGTCAACCCGGCCCAGCCACTGTCCTTCCCGCGCATCGTCGGCCGTCCGCCGGGCACCATGCAAAGCGTGCACCAACGCCAGGCCGTCGAGATGATCAACCAGCGGCTGGCCGGTACCGACGGTCTGGGCGCGCCTGGTTTCACGGTGGACACGCTGAGCGCGATGGCCGTGGGCGCGGGCAACTGGCTCGGTGAGCAATGGCGCGACGCCCTGGTCGCGTTGTGCCGGGCCCACCCGACACTGCCCGCCAGCACCGGGCAACCGGTGGACGTGCGCGCCGCCTGCGCCGTGCTGGCGCACTGGGATCTGCACGCCAATGTGAACAGCCGCGGCGAGGTGCTGTTCCGCGAGTTCACCATCGCGCTGGAGTCGTCGGTGACCACCCTCCCGTGGGCGGTTCCCTTCGATCCGACCCATCCGCTGACCACGCCCAGCGGCCTGGACACCAGCCTGCCGGCCGTGCACACCGCGCTGGCCGACGCGGTCGACGACCTGGCCTCGCACCATCTCGCGCTGGACACGCCACTGGGTGCCGTCCAACGGGTCAGCACCGCGAACGGGCCGATTCCGGTGCACGGCTGTGTCAACGCCTGCTATGACACCGTGGGCCCGGACAGTCTGGAACTCACCCCCGCCGGGGTCTACGAGGACGTCTCGACTGGTGCGAGTTTCCTGATGGTCAGTGAGTTGAGCCCGGGTGATGTTCATACCCGGACCGTGCTGACCTACGGCGAGTCGGACAATCCTACGTCCTCGCACCACTGGGACCAGGCTCGGTTGTTCTCCGCCAAGCAGTGGGTGACCGACAGGTTCACCGACGCCGAGATCACCGCCGATCCACACCTGACCAGCACCATCCTGGACGACTGAGAGCATGATTCCCGAACCGATCTTGGCTGGGCGTGTCGGGCCTGGAAGCAGTGGAACTCTTTCTTGGTCAACGGCAGGCACCACCACACCAACACCTCCAACCCGGGCGCCGGCCACCGCATGCTCAACGACTTGCCTTGTCGACGGTGATCCGGCCTTCCTTCCGGGGTGGCCGCCGGCCTGCCGCTGGCGCTGCGGATCGTGGCCGAACGAGCGGCGGCCCGCCCTGCCAACGGTTACGTGATCCGCCGGGGAACTGTCCGACGAGATCATCCGGCTGGATCCCCGGACAGCGGGGACGATCCGTACTCGACGGTCCGAACGGTGTTTCCTGGTCGTGTCACGGTCTTGCCGACGGGCACACCGCCGCGTTCGGTGCCCTTGGCGTCCATCCGAAGGGAGCCTTCGACCGGCACGCCGCACCAGGAACAACCTGGGTCGGGGCTGCTGGAGTCGGGTGACGAGGCCGCGGCCGAAGCCGAGTAACGGCGGGCGACGCGCCTTTTCGAGGAGTTGGCCGGTGCGACCACAGTGGACACCAGGTAGCCGACGAACGCCAGCAGGATAATGCCCGGCGGTGTGTGCCGGGTTCGAGTGACCATGCCATGCAGGTTAGGTAGCGCCGGCAAACCGTTGCACCACGAGGAAACAATTCGTCCTGTCGGCCCGCCTCCTCGTGCGGAAGTACGAGGCGAACATCGGGATTGCGTACTTCCGGCCGATGCGTGTGATCGCGGACCCGGCGAACATCCGATCGGCGGATTCGTGACGTGAAAGGAAGATCGTGCGCATATCCCGATGGCGGCAGGTCACGCTCGGCGTGTCCTGCCTGACGCTGGTGCTGGCCGCGGTGCCCGGTGTCGCGGTGGGCAGCACCGACCCGTTCGCCCCCTACGACCAGCAGCCGCTGACCTGGGGCTCGTGCCCGTTCACGCCGACCAGCGGCGCGAAACCCGCCGAGTGTGCCCTGGTCACCGTGCCGCGTGACTGGGCGGCCCCGTCGAGCGGCGTGGATCTGCGGGTCGCGATCAGCCGGGTGCCGGCCACCGGCACCAGCCTGGGTGCGCTGCTGGTCAACCCGGGCGGTCCGGGCGGCCAGGGCAGCTCTCTGGCCGGCGACATCGCCGGCCTGGAACCCTCGCTCAACCAGCGGTACGACATCATCGGTATGGACCCGCGCGGCACGGGGCAGGAGGGCTCCACGGCAGCCGACGAGCAGCCGGTGGTCTGCGCGGTGCCGACCGGGCGGTTACCGCAGGATCCCCATATCGACGCGCGGAACCGCTCGCCGCGCAGCATCGCCGAGCACCAGCAGACGCCGCGCGCCATCGCCGAGGCGTGCCAGAGCAACGCCCTGACACCCTTCATCACCACGTGGCAGACCGCGCACGACATGGAGCTGATCCGGCTGCTGCTCGGCCAGCCGAAGTTGAACTACCTCGGCTACTCCTACGGCACCTGGCTGGGCGCCAAGTACGCGTCGCTGTTCCCGGCCAGCGCGGGCAAGGTGGTACTGGACTCGAGCGTGAACTGGCAGGGCCGGTTGCAGGCCGACTTCGAGGATTTCCCGGTGATCGACCAACGGCAGTTCGACGAGGTGTTCGTGCCGTGGCTGACTCGGCAGTTCCCGGCCGTGGTGGGTGCGACACCGGCAGAGGTGAAGGCGAACTGGGAGAAGGCGCGCGCCTACCTGGGCGCCAACGGTCTGTCACCGGACCAGTTCGACGGCTTGTTCGTCGGCATGGGCAGCCCGATCCGGTGGCTGATCGCGACGCTGATCTTCCAGTTGGGCGTGCAAGGCGCCAACGGCACGGGCGCGACCACCGACCCGGCGACGTCATCTGACCTGCGCGCCCAACTCGACGCGCAGTCGCGCGCGACCTATGGCGTGCCGGCGGCCGACCTGACCGTGGCGAGGGTCGCCGCGGCGACTCCACCGGACTACGCGTCCGTGTCGGACACCCGGTACGCGGTGGCCTGCGGCGACCAGCCGACGCGCTCGGCGGCCTGGTACAAGAGGCTCAGTGACCGGCAGGGCCCGGTGGACCCGCTGTACGGCTGGGCGTACGGGCTCTCCGAGCCGTGTGGGTTCTGGTCCGACCCGCCCCAGCAGGCCCTGCCGGACCTGCCGGCGCAGGTGGCCTCGCACGTGCTCGTCGTGGAGGGTGAGTTCGATCCACAGACCGGGTACGACCAGGCCAGCGCCGCGGTCCGCGCGGCACCGGGCGTGAGCATGGTGTCGGTCGCCGACGCCGCCTTCCACGGCCAGTACGCACTGACCGCCAACCCGTGCGTGGACGGCATGGTCAACGTGTTCCTGCTCGACAACTCGCGCCCGGGGAGCACGACCTGTCCGGGCGTGCCGTTGCCCGGTGAGACGCAGGTGTACCCGGCGCCCGGTCCGGTACGGGCGCACTCCGCGTCGGAGTATGCCGCGGCCGGCCAGGCCGGCGGGGCGGGGCTGCGGGCGGCCACACAGGATCTGGTCAGCCGGATGAACCGCGGCTTCTGAACACGGTGCTGCCGGGCGGGACCGGTGTGAGTCCCGCCCGGCTCAGCCGTGGTAGATCTGGTCGAGGGTCGCGCTGTTGGGATGCGTCGCGCAGAAGAGCTTCACCGAGCGGTGGGCGTTGAGCGTGCGGCCGTTGCCCAGGCGCTTGCCGGCCAGCGGACGGAGAAACTGCATTGTCAGCGGGCCGTGCCGACGATCGGGAAGGTCTCCCGGAGGCCCTTGTCACCGTGGTCCACCCACAGGGCGGTGCTGCCAGCCTGGGTGCGGGCCCGGTCGGTCAGCCGCCACCATGTTGGCGCACCTGGCCAAAACCGTTCACCTCCGGGGTGCTCAACGACTGCTTCTTCTACGCCGCCACCGCGGTGTGCCTGAAACGCGCCACCATCCTCGGACGGCCCGTGCCGCAGCACAACATGTTCCTGCGCTGCCGAACGCGCGCCGCTCCAGCGTGCATGGACGACCAGTTCCGCCGACACGCCTGCCATGACGCCAGCGTGATCCCGGTCGGGCCGAGGCACACTGTCACACGGCAGTGACGACCTGGCGCCGCATCGTGCGAGTTCGCCCTGTTCGGGCGAAGACGCGCCGTGTGGCGTCCCACACCGACCAGCATGATCGTTTCAGGCTGTACGGCCATCCACGGATTGATTCACTCCTCCAGGGAGAGGGCCTGGCTAGGGCATACGTGCGCCGCTTCGCGTGCCTTCTCGACCAGTTCGCCCTCCGGCGTCTCGTTCAGCACGATGATGGTGCCGTCGTCCTCGCTCTGGTCGAACAGCGCGGGCTCAGTGAGCACACACTGGCCGGCACCGACGCACTTGCTGGTGTCCACGATGATCTTCATGGCCCTCTCCTCCTGAGGTGGGGATGGCAGTTCGTCCTCTACCAGGTCACCGGGAGCTGGTAGAGGCCGTAGATGTTCGCGTCGTCCTTGAACGGCAACTCGTCGACGTCCACCGCGAGCTCCAGGCTGGGGACGCGGCGGAACAGCGTGTCGAACACGATCTGGAGCTCCATCCGAGCCAAGTTCTGGCCCAGACACTGGTGCGGCCCGAACCCGAACGCGACGTGGTGGCGCGCGCCGCGCTCGATGTCGAGCTCGTCCGGGTTCTCGAACGCCCGCGGGTCCCGGTTGGCCGAATAACCGAGCGCCAGCACTCCTTCGCCGGCGCGGATCAGCTGCCCGCCGACTTCGATGTCCTCGACGCACAGCCGGGCCGTCGCCACGTCGATGATCGTGAAGTATCGCAGCATCTCCTCGACTGCGTTGAGCGTTTTGCCGGGGTCGGCCTTGATCATCGCGAGTTGCTCTGGGTTGCGCAGGAACGCCACGGTCGACAGCGAGATCATGTTCGCCGTCGTCTCGTGGCCGGCCACGAGCAGCAGAAGGCCGATTCCGGCCAGTGCCGTCCGCCGGTAGGTGCCGTCCGCGCGCAGCTTGACGATCTGCCGCCCGAGTAGGTCGTCCTGCGGGTTTTCCTCCTTTTCCGCGATGAGGTCGGCCATGTAGCCCTGGATGGCTTTCGAGGCCGCCCACCGCTCCTCGGGCGGCGTCGACTGCTTGATCACCTTCACCGTGTGCTCCTGGAAGAACTCATGGTCGGCGTAGGGCACGCCCAGCATCTCGCAGATCACCAGCGACGGGACCGGCAGCGACAGCGAGTCCACCAGGTCACCGGGCTGTGGCCCGGCCAGCAGCACGTCGATCTGCCCGTCGACGATCTCCTGGATCCGCGGCCGCAGCGCCTCCAACCGGCGTACCGTGAACTCGCCGAGCACGGCCTTGCGGGCCGGCCCGTGCTCGGGCGCGTCCATCGCGATCAGCATGCGCTCCTCGTCCGGCCGCCGGGACGCCGCCTCGCCCTTGACCAGCGACGGGAAGTCCGGATGCTGCCGGTCGGCGCTGAACCGCCGGTCGTTCAACACGGTTCGCACGTCTTCGTGGCGGCTGATCACCCAGGCCCACCCGCCGTCGGGCAGACGAACCCGCGAGACCGGCTCTTCCTCGCGGATCTCTTCGTACGCCGGCGGCGGCGCGAACGGGCACGTACGGGCCATGGGGAACTCGTGCTTCTCGGTGGTAGTCATGACTTTCCTTCCACGACGTCACGGACAGGCGATAGAGGCTGGACAGCGAAAAGCGGTGCGTGAACGGCAGTTGGTCGACCGGTGCGACCGGGTTTGGCTCTGGGACGCGGCGGACCAAGGAGCCGCAATGGACCACCGGGACCGACAACACCGGCGGATTCAGACTCGCCCGGTCCCCTCACGGGCGAAGTGCGGTTCCGCCGCTTCCAGTCGCGGTACCGAGATGCCCAGCCGTCGTGCTTCGGCCAGGGTGTCCCGGCAGACCTCACGCGGCTCCTCGGCGTCGGGGTCGGAGTGCGCCGCGAGACTCACGCGCGCGAGCGCGACATGAGCGGTCAGCCAGGCGAGCGCGGGGGCCGTCAGCCAGGTGGGCGCCCGGAACAGCAGCACACCGCCCCGGTGGCGTCGCAGGTCAACGCCGCGCGCCGGGAGCAGCGGCAGCAGTTCCCGGCCGGCCAGCAGCGCCTCGCGCAGCTCACCCGTCGCCCCGGCCAGCTGGGACAGGGAACCCAGCCGCAGGCCCTGCGAGAGCAGGCCGGCATCCGACACGAAATGGACCCACAGCCAGCCGCGGAAGTCGGGCTGCTCCTTGACTCGGAGTCCGGCCTCGCGAAACGCCTGGCGCACGGCCCGCTCCCGGTCGGTCGGGGGCTGGCCGAGGGTGCCGAAGATGACCGAGGGCAGCAGCGCCCCACGCAGCACGCCGTCCGCGCCGAAACCGCCGCCGGCCTGGGGAACGCCCCAGGCGATCTGGTCGAGCGGGCAGGGCGCCGATCGCGGCCAGCGGCTCGGTCCAGATGTTGCCGAAGACCAGCACCGTGGCCTGCGCCGACCCGCGGGGCCAGGAAGGCCGCTCGCCTGCGCGAGGCGGTGGTGCGGCACGCTGAGCACGATCAGGTCGAAGTCGTGGTCGGGCTCCAGCGCCTCGCGGTAGCGCACCGGCCACTTCTGCACGACGCGCTGCCCCCATACCCGGCGCCGCGTGTCGAGCAGGTCGAGGTCCACCGCGTCGCCGTAGGTCGCCGCGCGGCCCGGCCGGACGTAGAACTCGACGTCGTGTCCGGCCTGGTGCAGGGCCCAGCCGTAGATGGTGGCGATCACGCCTCGGCCGAACATCAGGATCTTCACGCTGCACCTCGTGGGAGTACGATCGATGTGGAGGTCATCTCCACTTCCACAATATGGAGGTCATCTCCATTTGTCAACGCGAGGGAACGCATGACCGCCGACAAACCACTGCGGGCCGACGCCCAGCGCAAACGCGACGCCCTGCTCGCCACGGCCCGACAGGTCTTCGACGCCGGTGGCTTCTTCGACCTGCGCTTCGATGACTTCGCCCGCCTGGCCGGGGTGGGCACCGGCACGCTGTACCGCCACTTCCCCACCCGGGAGGCACTGGCCGAGGCGGTCTACCACGGCGAGATCGCCACACTGTGCGACCGTGCCCGCCAGTTGCGGGCCACCCTGCCCGCGGCGGAGGCCTTGGCGACCTTCCTACGCGGCATGGTCGACCACATAGCCGCCCACGAAGGCCTGGCCCGGACGCTGGCCACGCTCATGGCCACCCGCTCGGGTGCCCTCACCGAAGGCAGCCGGGCGCTGGAGCAGGCGGTCACCGACCTGGTGGCCGCCGCCGTGCGGGACGGCACCGTCCGCGACGACGTGGGTGCCGGTGCCGTCATGATGGCACTGCACGGCATCGGCGCGGCCCACGACCGCCCCGGTTGGCGGGCCGAGGCCGACGATGTCATCACCCTCGTACTGGACGGACTGCGCCGCCCGCTGTGACAAGGTGCGACACGAGGTCGCATGCCGCGAGCGAAGGATCCGGCTAGTCTCGGCAGTCCACATTGGACGAGGTCTTCCTCGCGCTCACCGGCCGCCTGGTCTGCTCGATGGTCCAACCACTCCTGTTCATGGTTCTGTTCGGCTGGCTGCTGCGAGGAGCAACCAGTTTCGGCACGACGCACGGTTCCTCCTGGCAGTGTTTCGTACCGGGCGTCCTGATCATGATGTGCCTGTTGGGTTTCCGGCTACGCCTCGCGGGCGCACCGGCCGGACTGGCCCTGCTCGTGGTGTTCGGCATCGGCCTGGGCGGCCTGCCTCTCGTGCTCGCGATCACCGCGCAACCCGACGGCACCCTGTTCTGGATGGTCACCCAGATGTTGACGTATCCGCTGCTGCTGTCTGGTGTGTTGCCACCGATCCAGTACGGCCCGGGATGGCTGCGGGGCATCGCCGTGAACACCCGGTCAGTGTCGTGGCTGTCGGGCCACAACCATTCGACAGCGGCCCCGTGACCGGGGCGGTGTGGCGGCGAACTCCATGAGGACGTTCGCGCCGGGGCTTGCTGAAGAGGGTGGCGAACTTCTCGTTCCACAGCCACGTCCGCAGGCCCATCGGAGATCCTCCTGGGCCCACTGGTGCCGCCGTACGCGACACGCGTCGCCGCTTCGCGAGGGATGGACCGTCCGCAGCGGACGAGAATGGAAGGAGCACCTACTTCCTTCCATTTCTCAACATATAGCGCACCGGGGGGCTTGCGGCAAGGCCCGGGTCGTGCCGGAGAATCCTCGACCGTGTCCAGGACCTGCGGAAATGGGAGTAACGAAGTGCGTGTGTTGTCATCAACGGCCGGGTCGCGCGGGGACGCCGCGGAAAGCCGCGGGGGGAGCGGCCGGTGATGGACATCGACGTGATCGTCGTGGGCGCCGGTCCGACCGGCCTGATGCTGGCCGGTGAACTACGCCTGGCAGGAGCGCGACCGCTGGTCCTGGAGCGGCAACCGCAGCTACGAAAGACGCCGAAGGCCAACGGTTTCTCCGGACAGATCCTGGAACTGCTGCGTTACCGGGGCCTGCTGGACCGGTGCGAAGCGGCCAGCACCGGCCGCAGCCACCCGGCTCCCGGGTTCCCGTTCGGCGGTGTGCAGGTGGACCTCACCCACCTCGCGGACCCACCGTTGCGGGTGCTGGGACTCCCGCAACCGCGGCTGGAGCGCCTGCTCGACGAACGCGCCCGCGAACTCGGCGTCGACATCCGCCGCGGGCACGACGTGCTCGAGGTGAACCAGGACGACACCACGGTGACCGCCGACGTGCGCGGCCCGGACGGGCCATACCGGGTGGGGGCCCGCTACCTGGTGGGCTGCGACGGCGGGCGCAGCCGGGTCCGTGACAGGGCCGGCATCCCGTTCCCGGGCACCACCTATCCAGAGGTCAACCGGCTGGGCCAGGTCACCGTGCCCGACTCGGTCACCGTGCTCGGCAACGGCGACCTCGACGTCCCCGGGCTGGGCAGGATCCGTGCGGGTGTCACCCGGACAGACCGCGGTGTGTTCGCGCTCGGGCGGCTCACCTCCGGGGTGCTGCTCATCCAGACCACAGAGGACGAGGCCGCCGAGGTCGATGATGACGCGCCGATGACCCTGACCGAGCTGCGGGACAGCATCCGCCGCGTGCTCGGCGCGGACCTCCCGTTGGGGGAACCGATTCGGCTCTCGCGCTACCAGTTTCAGGCTCGGCAGGCGCAGCGCTACCGCGACCGGCGGATCCTGCTGGCCGGCGACGCCGCTCACCAGTTTCCCGCCACCGGCATCGGCATCAACACCGGCATGCTTGACGCGGTCAACCTCGCCTGGAAGCTCGCCGCGGACATCCACGGCTGGGCACCGACCGGCCTGCTCGACACCTATCACCACGAGCGCCACCTCGCAGGCGAGCGTGCGATGCTCCAGACCCAAGCTCAGGTGGCACTGCGGCGCGGACATGACCCAGCCGCCGAAGCACTCCGCGAACTCGTCCTGGAACTGCTCACCGACGAGCAACCCTTGCGCCGCATGGCAGCCCTGATCGCCGGCACCGACATCCGCTACCCGATACCCAATCCCGACCACCACGCCCTGACCGGCACCTTCGCCCCCGATCTCACCCTGCGCACCGACCAGGGTGTCACCAGCGTCGCGGAACTCACGCGCACCGCCCGACCCATCTTCCTCGACCTCGCCGACCGCCCAGACCTCCGCGAAACCGCCCGCGACTGGCGGCATCGCGTCGATATCCACACCGCCGAGACCGATCATCGACCGGCCGACGCCCTCCTGATCCGCCCGGACGCCCACATCGCGTGGGCCGCGACCGTCGGCGAACCCGCCGGCGCTGCCGTGCCCGCGCTGCGAGAAGCGCTGTCCGGCTGGTTCGGCACACCCCGGACAACAACCGCGCCACTGATCGACCGGCCCTACTGACCGGCCGATCGAACACCACCAGTAGCGCATCAGCCTCGTCTGATGTGAACACGTTCAACAATAACAATGGAGTCGCGCTTGTTCCGCGTCCCCCGACAGGAGTGATATTGCGCGCCGGTCCCCGTCAGGAAGGGACGAGTTCGACACGGAGCGGCTTTTCTTCGACGCCGATTGGTTGACCGTCGTCCGTCGTCGGCGACGAGGCGATCAGCACGAGGGGCGTTTGCCGGTCCGGTTCAATCGACGATCGAGGTCATCCGCTCGTCGTAGCCGGTACTGGGGTCGATCACACGGCCAGCCGCCCACCAGTTCTCGCGCGCGGTCTCCAGGATGCGGAAGGCGACGTCCTCGCGGGGCACCCCGGCGATCTCCCGCAGGTGTTTCACCAGTGACTCGAACAGCGAGCTCTTCGTCTCGGCCGTGCGGATGTTGAAGGACAGCGTGATGCACATCAGCCGCTCCGAGCGAGGCAGGCCGAACGCGACGTCCTCGTGGAACAGGGAGCCCTCGGGGAACTCGTGGAAGAAGTGGAACCGATCGTCGTCGGGAACGGCGAGCGTCTCGACCATCGCCGCGTGGATCGCATCGGAGATGACTTTGCGCTGGTCGCGGGTGGTCACGCCCTGGTGCAGGTAGATGTCGATCAGCGGCATGGAGTTCCTCCTGGTGGTGAACGTGGTGTGTCGGTCGGGTCCGGGCAGGGTCAGGCGCCGGGCATCGGGACGCGGAAGCACGTGGTCACGGCGCACGTGGTGAGGTACTGGCCGATCAGGGCGATGAGGACGACGGCCCGCGTCTCGCCGTACTCCGACAGGAAGTCGCCGTACAGGTCGTCGGGCACGTCGTGATCCCGGACGAGTGCCAGCGTGACGTCGTGGGCCAGTCGGGCAGTCCGGTCGAGGCCCGCGGGCGTGCGCGCGGCGACGAGGTCAGCGATCGCATCGTCACCCAGGCCGGCGTCACGCGCGGCTGCGCTGTGGGCGTAGAGGACGTACTCCGCCCGCCACTGCGCGGCCACGGTGAGGATCGCGACCTCGCGCGCTGCCGGGTTCAGGTCGGCCGCCGAGATCGCCTCGGCCCAATCGAGTTGGCGTTCGGCGATGCCCGGCGCCCGCAGCAGCGCGTTGAACGGCCCGACGAGCCGGCCGTCGTCGAGAGCGGCGCGGTAGCCGGCCTGCCGTCCGCGAGCGACGCGGGTGACCGTCAGTCGATCGCTGAGCTCCGCCTGTTCGGCGTCGAGCTCGGCCCGGTCCAGCAGCCGGAGGCGGCCGCCCGCGGAGCGCTCGTCGCTCGTCGGCGCGTTCCCTGTCATGAACTCAAGCTAGGCCCGCTCACGACATGCCACCAGCGCAAGCTTCGCATCACCGGTATGCTGCCCGAGCATGGATCTGCCGTTGTCCACTCTCCAGACCATCCGCACCGTGGCCGAGTGCCGCAGCTTCACGGCGGCCGCCGCCGCACTCGGCTACACGCAGTCCGCGGTGTCCCGCCAGGTCGCAGCTGCGGAGCGTGACCTCGGCGTGGCGCTGTTCGAGCGTGCGCCACGGGGAGTGCAACTCACCCGCGCCGGTGGTCTCGTTCTGCGCCAGGTCGTGATCGCCCTCGACGCGCTCGAACAGGCCGAGCGGATGCTCGCCGGCAAGCCTCGGCAGGTGCGACGAGTTCGGGTGGGTGCCGTCTCCGTGGCCGGGGCGGCGCTCCTCCCACGGTCGATCGCCGCGCTGCGACAGATGGAGCCCGACCTCGAGATCTCCACCCGAGAGGGCACCACGCCCGCGCTTGTCCGCGGGGTGCGCGCCGGGACGCTGGACGTCGCACTGATCACCGGCCGTCCACCGTTCCGCTCGCCCGACCAGGAGCATCCGCCGCTGGAACAGCACACGGTCGCCGAGACCGCGCTCGCGCTCGCGGTGCCATCGGCCAGTCGGCACGCCGGGCCGGGGCCGGTGACCCTGGAGTCGCTTGAGGGCGAGTCGTGGATCGCGAGCCGGTCGAGCGAGGACGAGCCCCAACTCGGTGTCTGGCCGGGCCTGCCCGACCGGCCGGCGGTGCAGCACTGGACCCGCGACTGGGCCACGAAGCTCGGACTTGTCGCCCAAGGCGCCGGGATCACGACGGTGCCGGCGGACTTTCTGCCGATTGTTCCGCCCGGCGTGACCATCACCCGGATCGACGGGGTGCCAGCCGAGATCCGCCGCGTGTCGCTCACGCACGCACGCGGTCTCGCCCCGGTCGTGGTTGCGCCGCTCGTCCGGGCTATGCGCGAAGCCGCCGCCACCCTGGTGGCGGAGCACCGCGAGTGGACCTGATCAGCAGCTTCGCGGTCGGCCCCGGCCGAGTTGGCGGATCCGCCGCCCCGAACGCGGCACCGGGCAGCGGGGCCACTCAGCATCCCGGGTGGCCGGCTGGGTTGACGCTCAGCCGGGGTCGCGAAGGGTGTAGCGGACGGCGTCGGCGCGGTTGCGAAATCCCGCTTTCGCGAACAGGTTGTTGATGTGCGTCTTCACCGTCGCCTCGGAGATCACCAGTTCGGCCGCGATCTCCGGGTTCCGCAGACCTTCGCCGATCAGGTCGAGGATCTCGCGTTCCCGTGCGGTGAGGCCGAAATCGTCCTGTGTACGCCGGGCCGAGCGGGTGGCCAGGGCCAGCAGGCGGCGCTGGACCTCGGGCGCGCCAGCACCGTCTGGCCCTGGGCCACGGTGCGGACGGCGTTGAGAATCGTCGCGCGGCCGGCGTCCTTGGTCAGGTAGCCGCTGGCGCCGGGCCGCAGGGCGGCCAGGATGGATTCGTCATCGTCGAACGTGGTGAGCACGAGCACGGCGGTGTCCGACCCGGCCGCGCGGATGCGCTCGGTGGCCTCGACCCCGCCGAGCACGGGCATGTTGAGGTCCATCAGCACGACGTCCAGCCGGTGTTCCTCCGCGCATGCCCACGAGTCCCAGGCTGGTGCCCTCGGCGAGGTCGCCGCGCTCCTCGGTGGCGGGTCCATTGTGTACGGTCAGCCGCGAGCAGCTCTTGTCGCACTCCAGCCGCACCGACACAGTCGCGCCCGGCGCGTGCTTCGCCGCGTCACCGGGGCCTGAAAAACGTCGAGGACGGTACCGGCAACCTGCCGCTCGTGGTCCACATGACCATGGTCAGGATCTGATGGCTCACGAAGTGTGCCGTCACGGCAATTCATGAAAACCTCCCCGAGTGCCCAGACCGGATGCTGATCGTGGATCCCGTCAGGCGATCTGACCCGGTGTCATCGCCCGATCGTGGTCCCGGACCGAGATCGGGAAGGGACAGCAGGTCCCAGGAGGTCCAAGCTGTTGCCGGCGATGTCGTGGAAGACGGCGACCCGGCCGTAGGGCTCGGTTCGGGGCTCGGTGAGGAACTCGACCCCGGCGGCGTGCATGCGCTGGTAGCTGCCGTCGAAGTCATCGACTCGGAGGAAGAAGCCGACCCGGCCGGCGTGCTGGTTGCCGATCGCGGCGACCTGGTCTTCGCCGTCGGCGCGGGCAAGGAGGATGCCGGTGTCCGCACCCGGCGGGCGGACGACCACCCAACGCTTGGGACGGCCGTCGTTGGTGCGGGCCGGCGAGTCCTCGGCCAGCTCGAATCCCAGGGCCTGGGTGAAGAAGGCAATCGCGTCGTCGTAGTCCTCGACGATGATCACGGTGAGTTGCAGGAACGCCATGAACGTAAGGATGCCGTACCTGCGCTTTGAGCTTGGCCGGCGGCAGCAGGTGGGGTCGCCGCGGCGGTGTCAGCTTGCGTGAGCGCGCTGCGGGTGTCGTGGCCCCACCGTGCTCCCTCAGGTAAAGCCACTCGTGAGACGTCGCCGTCCGCATCGGGTCGACTTTGTGCGTCCCGAAAACTACGTTGCAGGATTGCCGCGTAGTGTCGAGTGCTGGAGAAGTGCTTGTGTCCCAACCACTCTTTCAAGTCTTCAATGGACAGCTCTCGGGGTGCTTCGAGTAGCTGGGTGGCGATGGTGGCGCGAGCGCGGTGACTGGTGAGTGACCCGCGGGAATCCAGCGGGAAGTGTTTCCATTGCACTGTGATCATGAGCTGACAACCTGGCCCGCTCAGATTCCACATAAGACTTCTCGTCGCGATTGTCCGCGCGCTTGCGACGAAGAGCGCGCTCTCCGTGTTGGTGCCGCGGTTCAGCCCTTGACGCTGCCCTGGGTCAGCCCGGCCCGCCAGAACCGTTGCAGCACGACCATGGCGATCATCAGCGGCAGCACCGACACGAACGCGCCGCCGACGACGAGTTGGTACAGCTCGGGTTGGCGGTCCTGGAACGACTGCCACGAGGTGAGGCCGAGCGTGATCGGGTAGAGGTTCGGGTTCGGACAGCATGACCAGCGGCAGGAAGAAGTTGTTCCAGATGCCACGAACTGGAACAGGAACACGGTGACCAGCGCCGGGGTCATGATCCGCAGCGCCACGGTCCGGAAGATCCGGCCCTCGCTGGCGCCGTCCAGCCGCCCCGCCTCGAGCAGCTCGTCCGGCACCGAGGCCGCGGCGTAGATCCGGGCACAGGTAGACGCCGAACGGGCTGACGACGCTGGGCAGCAGCACCGCCCAGTAGGTGTTGGCCAGGCCCAGCTTGCTCATCAGCAGGAACAGCGGCAGCGCCAGCGCGGTGCCGGGGACGAGCACGCCGCCCAGGATCAGTGTAGAACACGAGCTCCCGGCCGCGGAACCCGTACTTGGCCAGCGCGTACCCGCCAGCGCGGACAGCAGCGTGGCGACAGCGCGCCGACCCCGGCGTAGAGCACACTGTTGAGCAGCCAGCGCAGGTAGATGCCGTTGTCGTGGCCGAACAGCGCCGCGTCAGGTTGGACAGCGACATGCAGCTGGCCGAACCAGAAGCCCGGAGGCGAACAGGTCGCCGGTGGACTTGGTGGACGCCACGACCAGCCACTAGACCGGGCAGCAGGAAGTAGAGCGCCACGACGAACAGGACGCGTGACCATGATCCGGCGGCCGGGGTGCTGCCGTCGCGGCGTCGGCGTGCGGTGACCGGTGCGGTCCCGTCGGGTTCAGCCGGGCCGGGTGGCTCAGCCGGGGATCACGCGGCCCCCCGCGGGCTGCGACCAGGCGCAGGAAGCCGAAGGACAGCACGAACGCCGCCAGCGCGAGCATCACGGCCTCGGCCGCCGCGTAGTTCGGAGTCGTTGGCGGTGAACGCCGCGGTGTAGGCGCTCATGTTCGGCGTGTAGGCGCTGCCGATGCTGGTGGAGACCGGCTTGAGCACCAGCGGTTCGGCGAACAGCTGCAGCGTGCCGATGATGGTGAACACGCCGGTGAGCACGATCGCGCGGGCGCATCAGCGGGAGCTTGATCGGGTCGGGCGACCTGCCAGCTCGGAGGCGCCGTCGATGCGCGCGGCCTCGTACAGCTCGGCCGGGATGGCCTGCAGCGGCCGCGTACGATGATCAGCATGTTGTAGCCGGTGTACTCCCAGGTGACGATGTTCGCGATGGACCACAGCACGCCGTTGCCGCCGAGGAAGTACCTGGACGCCGGCCGGCTGAGCAGGTCCAGGACCGGGCTGAGGCCGGGGGTGTAGAGGAACGCCCACAGGATGGCGGCGATCACCCCGGGCACGCCGTAGGGCAGGAAGTAGGCGGCCCGGAAGAACCGCGGACCGGTCGCGCGGAGCCGAGTCCAGCAGCAGCGCGAGGACGGTCGCGAGCACGATCATCACCGGCACCTGCACGACGCCGAACAGCAGGACCGCGCCAGCCGCTGGCCAGGAAGTCCGGGTCGGCGAAGGCACGCGCGTAGTTGGCCAGCCCGGCGAACACGGTGGTCGAGCCGCCCAGGCCGAGGCCGGGCGGCGACCCGCAGCAGGCTCTGGTAGACCGCGTACCCGATCGGCAGCAGGAACAACAGCAGGAACAGCACGGCGAACGGGGCGAGAAACCCCCAGGCGGATCGGGTGGCGCGCGGGGCGGCCATCACTAGCTGCCCGACCTGACGTCCAGACCGGCCGCCTTCAGGTCTGTGACGACCTCGGCCTGGGTCTGGCGCACGGTGGCCAGGAAGCTGCCGTGGCCGTTGACCGCGGCGGAGAAACCGTCGTCGAGGTGTTGGTAGGCCTGGTCGATGGTGGGGATCCACCGCCACGACTCGTTGATCTGCTTGTCCGAGGCGGCGAACACGTCGTTGTAGGTCTGATTGCCGAAGAACGGGGACGGCGCGTCCAGCGATGAGCCTGTGTAGCCCGCGGTCGCGGCCGGCCATCCGTAGCCGCCGTTGATCAGCAGCGCGATGCTCTGCGGGTTGGAGTTGAGCCAGGCCGCGAACTGCAACGCCTGGGCCGGGTACTTGGTGTCCTTGAGCACCGCGGTGGACGAGCCGCCCCAGTTGGCCGACGCGGTGCCGCCGGCGGTCCACTGCGGCAGCGGCGCGACCCGCCAGTGGCTGGCGGTGTCGGGCGCGTTGCCCTCGATGATCGCGTCTCCCCAGGAGGCGCTGACCCAGCCGGCGATCGTGCCGGTCTGGAGGTCCTTGTACCAGCCGTTGGCGAAGTCCGGCTCGGTCCTGATGACGCCCTCGGTGCGCAGCCGGTCCCAGTAGGTGGCGACCTGCTCGGTCTGCGGGCTGTCGATGTCGACCGTCCAGGTGTTGCCCCGCACGCCGAACCAGTCGGCGCCGGCCTGCCAGGCGAGTGCGGTGAACCAGGCCGAGTTGCCGGGCGGAGAAGTCGCCGAGGTAGACGTTCGGATCCGCCTGGTGGATCTTGATGGCGTCCTGCTCGTAGCGGGCCCAGGTGGTCGGTGGGCTGGTGATGCCGTACCGCGCGAACAGGTCCGTCCGGTAGAACAGCGCCATCGGGCCGGATGCCTGCGGCACCGCGTACACCTGTCCACCGAACACACCCTGCTGCCACTGCCAGGGCACGAAATCCCGCTGGTAGCGCGCCGCGCCGTACCGGCTCAGGTCGACCAGTCCGTTGTCCAGCAGGAACGACGGGATCTCCTGATACTCCACCTGCGCGAGGTCCGGCGCGTCACCGGCCTTGAGCGCGGCGTGCATCTTGGCGTAGCCGCCGGAGGTGCCGGCCGGGATCTTCTGCAACGTCACGTGGATGTCCGGGTGCTGCTGGTTCCACAGGTTCACCGCGGCGTCCACGCCGGGCACCCAGGACCAGAACTGCAGGTCGATCTTCTGCCCCGGGGCGAGTGTGGTGCTGACGCCCGGGCCGCTGGCGCCGCTGGAGCACGCGGCGACCGACAGGGCGAGCGCGGCGATACCGCAGGCCATCTTCGTCCACCGCTCCCGACGTACGCGCATGGCCGACTGTCCTTCCTGGCACGCCTCAACGGTGAGGCCCGACACGGCCCAAGACCGGCAAACTATGCTCCCCGCCCAAACCCGCCGTCAAGATGTAGTATTAATTTATTTTTTCACTTAATATTGCCGGAATTGACCCAGCGTGACAGGTGAGCCGGAGAGGAGACCGATGAGTGTGCGCGGCGCCGACTGGTCGGGGCGAACCGCGGTGGTCACGGGGGGCGCTTCGGGCATCGGCGAGGCCACGGTGCGTCACCTGCATGCCGCCGGCGCCCGCGTCGCCATCGTGGACAACCGGCCCGCCGTGACGGATTTGGCCGCCGAACTCGGTGTGCGGGCCACCGCGCTGGTCGGCGATGTCGCCCAGCCGGACACCTGGGCCGCCGTCGGCGTGGCACTGGACACGGTGGACTTCTTCGTCAGCAACGCGGCATGCCAGATCGTGGCCCCGCTCACCGAACTGGCTGTCGAGGACTGGCACCGGCAGATCGAGGTGAACCTGCACGGCGCCTTCCTGGGCCTGCGTGCGCTGCTTCCGCTGCTCGGTAAGGCTTCCGGCGGCGCGGTGCTGGTCTCCTCGGTGCACGCGGTCGCCGGATTGCCCGGCCATCCGGCCTACGCGGCGACCAAGGGCGCGCTCACCGCGCTGACCCGGCAGGTCGCGGTGGACTACGCGCCGGTGCGGGTCAACTGCGTCCTGCCCGGGCCGATCCTGACCGCGGCCTGGGACCGGGTCAGCGCGCCGGACCGGGCCCGCAGCGTGGCGCAGACCGTGCTGAAACGGTTCGGCCGCCCGGAGGAGGTGGCCGCGGTGATCGAGTTCCTGGGATCACCGGCGGCCAGTTATGTCACCGGGGCGACCCTGGTCGTCGATGGTGGCTGGACGATCACCAGGGACTCGGCGTGAGGAAGTCAGCGTGAAGATTGTCGATGTCGAAACATTCCTGGTCGCGCCGAGGTGGCTGTTCTGCAAGATCAGCACGGACGAGGGCATCGCGGGCTGGGGCGAGCCGGCGCTGGAGGGCCGCGCCGAGACGGTGCGCGCCGCCGTGCACGAGTTGGCCGAACTGCTGATCGGTGAGGACCCGACCCGGATCGAGGACCACTGGCAGAACCTCTACAAGTCCGGCTTCTACCGCGGCGGACCGGTGCTCTCCAGCGCGGTCGCCGGCCTGGACCAGGCGCTGTGGGACATCGCGGGCAAACGCCACGGCGTCCCGGTGCACGAACTGCTCGGCGGCCCGGTGCGCGACCGGATGCGGGTGTACACCTGGGTCGGTGGGGACGAGCCGGCCGAGCTGAGGGACGCGGTGGCCGAGCAGGTGGCGGCCGGCTTCACCGCGGTGAAGATGAACGCCAGCGGGGTGATGGCGCCGCTGGCCACCGCGGCGGACGTCGACGCCGTGCTCGACCGGATGGGGCCGCCCGCGAGGTGCTCGGCCCGAACCTGGATCTGGCCGTCGACTTCCACGGCCGGGTGTCGGTGACCAACGCGTCCCGGTTGTTGCCCGGCTCGAGCCCTTCCACGTGATGTTCGCCGAGGAGCCGGTGCTGCCCGAACACCCGGCCAGTTGTACCGGCTCGTCGGCCCGGTGCCGCTGGCCACCGGCGAGCGGCTGTTCCACCGCGCTGACTTCCTTCCGGTGCTACAGGCCGGAATCTCCATCGCGCAGCCTGATCTCTCGCACGCCGGGGGCATCTCCGAGGTCCGACGGATCGCCGCGCTCGCCGAAATCTACGACGTCGGCCTCGCCCCGCACTGCCCGCTCGGCCCGATCTCGCTGGCCGCCTGCCTCCAGGTGGACTTCGCGACGCCGAACGCGGTGATCCAGGAGCAGAGCCTCGGCATCCACTACAACACCGGCAACGAACTGCTCGACTACCTGGTCGACCCGACGGTGTTCGACTTCCACGACGGCTACGTGCGCCGGCCGACCGGGCCGGGCCTTGGCATCGAGGTTGACGAGAAGGCCGTGCGCGCGGCGGCCGAACACGGCCATTCGTGGCGTCCCCCGCGCTGGCGCCACCGTGACGGATCGTTCGCCGAGTGGTGAGGAGTGCCGATGCCGTTCTCGCCGAAGGCCCCGCTGGCCATCAGCCTGTGGGATTTCAGCTGGTACACCCAGGCCGGCCCGGGTGAGCCGTTCGAGGACCTGGACACCGCTTTCGACCAGCTGGTCGAGCGGGGCTTCACCGCGATCCGCATCTGCGCCATGCCGTTCCTGCTGTTCTCCGGGAAGGTCCGGCCCGATGATCTCGCGGTGTGCGGCCTCGGCGCGACCTACGGCCAGCGCACCCGCTGGTACAACCTGCGCGGCGGCTACCGCCTCGACCCGCTGCACCGCCTGGAGGCGCTGTTCGACAGCGCCGCGCGGCACCGGATCAGCGTGATCGTGTCCTCATGGGAGTACCAGCAGTCGCCGTGTTTCGTGACCAGCGACGCCTGGTACCGGGCGCTGGCCGCGGTGCCCGGTCCGCAGCGCGCCGTCGCGCTGGGCGCCGCCCAGGCGGCGCTGGTGAGTCACCTGCGCGGGGTCGGGCTGGCCGGGCCGATCGCCTATGTCGAACTGCACAACGAGGTCGACAACTGTGCGCTGGTCCCGGCGACGCCCGGTTCGCCGCCCGGGCACTACGCCCGGCTGCGGGAACCGCTGACCGCCGGACTGCGCCGGTTCGCCGCCGCGCACCCGGACGTGCCGGTCAGCTACTCGCTCGGTGAGCCGTGGCCGGCGGAGTTCGCCGACCTGCCGAGGGGCGACGTCACGCATGTGCACTGCTACGCCTATGGCGTGCTCGGCGCGCTGTACGCGGCGGTCGGCCTCGGGTACGGCACGGACCAGCGCGGCCGGCCCACCCCGTGGCCGACGCCGACGCTGGCCGGGATGCTGCGCCCGGACGCGCCGGACCCGGCGGAGCACCGGCCGGACACGGGTTGGCGGTCCGCGGCCACGGGCATCAGCAGCGACCTGTTCTACGTGCACGACTGGGTGGATCCGGACCGCTGGGACCAGTGGCTCCACGAGCACTACCCCGAACACCGCGCCGCCATGATCGCGACCCTGGAAGGCTGGATCGACGCGGCCGCCGAGTTGGCCGCGCGGCACGGCGCCCCCGCCGTGCTCGGCGAGGGCGTGGTCGGCTACACGCCGCTGCACAGCCGGTTCGAGGACGACGACATCGGCCGGGAACTCGCCGAGCTGACCGTGCGGCGCGCCCTGCGGGCGGGCTTCGCCGGCACGGTCATCACCTCGAACGCGGCCCCGCACCACCCGCTGTGGTGGCGGGATCCGGCCTGGCTGACGCGGCTGAACGCGGAGATCACGCGGGGCTGACAGCAGGCGCTGATCAGCCCCGCGTGCCCAGGCCGCCGATCAGGCCGGCCCGAGATTCTGCCAGCCCGACCACGCGCCGGCGCTGAGCGCGTAGGTGTCCACGTAGGTGGAACCGTTGGCCGCCGTGCCGAACACGTCCAGATCGGTGCCGAACTGGATCGCGGTCGGATCGGACGCGATGGTGCCACCGATGCCGGACCACCCGGACCAGCCGGCACCCGGTGTGTCCACATCGGAATACGTCGTCCCGTTCGCCGCCCGGCCGTACACCTGCACCTGGGTGCCGTACTGGGTGACCGAGAGGTTGCCGGCGATCGCACCACCGAGGCTCTGCCAGCCCGACCAGCCGCGCCCGGCGTCAGCACGTCGGTGTAGACCGTGCCGCCGCTGTCCCGGCCGAACAGGTCGACCTGGCCGCCGTTCTGGATCGCGGCCAGATTCCCGGTGAGGATGCCGCCGAGATCCTGCCAGCCCGTCCAGCCGACCCCCGGGACGTAGCTGTTGGTGCGGGCGCCCCCGTCCGGGGCCAGGCCGTAGAGCTGCATCCGCTGTCCGTCCATCACCAGGGTCACGTCGCCGGCCAGGTCGCCGCCCTGGCTCTGCCAGCCCGACCAGCCGCTGTTGGGCGTGTAGACGTTCGACTCCGACGTGCCGTCGCTGGCCCGGCCGTAGACCTGGAGTTGGCCGCCGTACTGCACCGCGGTCGGTGCGCCGGCCATCGCGCCGCCCAGGTCCTGCCAGCCGGACCAGCCGCCGCCCGGGGTGTACACGTTCTCCTGCACCGAGCCGCTGGCGTCCTTGCCGAACACCGCCATCCGCTGGCCGTACTGGATCCCGGTCACGTCGGTGATCCCCCTGCCCTCCAACGACTCCCAGCTGTGCCAACCACTGCTCGGCGTGTACACGGCGGACGCCGGAACACCACTGCTGCCGCTGCCGAACTCCTGCAACTGCGCGCCGTACGGCGCGGCGGAACCGCTGCCCAGCATGCTGGTGTAGGTGGTGTTCGGGATGACGTAGGTGGTGATCGACTGGGGCGGCAGGCTGGCCGACAGTTGACCGCCGGTGATCGCCACCGCCGGCAGTTGCGCCAGGTTCTCCGTGGCGTCGGTCTGGTGCGGGGTCGCACTGGTGCCGAGGGCGGTGAACCCGGACAGGTCGTAGTCGACCGGCTCGGCGCTGGTGCCCGGGTTGGTCGCCACGATCACCGCGGTCCGGCTGGCCGGATCATAAGCGGTGAAGGTGTTCCCGTCGCTGTTGCCGATCATCCGGTAGCCGGGGTGGACGAACTCGGAGTAGTTGCCCAGCGCGTAGTAGCGGCTGGGGAAAGTCAGCGCGCCGGTGCCGCCGGGTGCGATGTCCGCCCACGCCAGCCCCCACAGATCGGTCAGCTTGCCACCGTCCTCCGGGCCGTCCACGCCCTGCCAGGCCACCCAGGACTCCGGGTGCAACTGCTGCTCGTTGGTCAGGATGTGTTGGGACAGTTGGATCGCCGAGGCGATCTGGGTCGATCCGCCGGCCGACCCCCACTCCGACATCCACACCGGCTTACCGGCCTGCTGCGCGAGGTTGTACAGGGGTGTGCCGCTCTGTGTCGCGTAGTCGTGGGTGTTCAGCTGGACCAGGTCGGCCTGGCTGGCCGCGGTGTAGTCCTGGTAGTCGGCGACCGAGCCGTTGACGGAGAACTCGTCCGAGGCGCTGATGCCGGTGTGACCGGTCATTCCCGCCGAGCCGAGATCACCCTGTAGGTCCTGGGTGATCGCGTCGCGCGCGGCACTGCCCAGGTTCATGCCCTGCTGGTCGGCGGCGGTCGACCACGTGGTCTGCACCGGCTCGTTGAACGGTTCCACGGTGTTGAAGGTGATCCCCCAGTCGTCGTGGAAGTGCCGCACGACCGTGGCCAGGTACTGGGCGTAGCCGGCGTAGTTGGTGCTGCCCAGGTTGTCCGCGCCGGGCGTGGTCGCACCGGCGCTGCAGTCGTTCAGGGTCATCCACGCCGGCGCGGAGTACGAGGTCGCCTCGAACACGTTCGCGCCGCGCGCCTTGGCCGCCTGCAACATCCAGCGCTGGTTGGGATCCTGGGTCCAGTCGTAGGTGCCCGGGCTCTGCTCGAACGAGGGCACCTCACCGCCGACCCGCATCCGCGCCGCGCAGGTGTCGTCGGGCGTACCGGCGCCGATGTTGTAGCGGACCACGTTGAGCCCGAGGCCGCTGGTGGGCGAGAACAACGCGTCGGCGAGCGCGTTCTTCGCACTCGCCGACGACCACCCGCCACTGCCTTCCGCCCACCAGGCAAGGGAAGTGCCCCAGCCCTGGATCGTCTGGTACTGGGTGGCCGGGTCGATCTCGACGGTTGTCGCCGCGGTCGCCGCGGTCGCGGTGCTGATCGCGGGCAGACCGAGGGCCGTCACGCCGACCATCGTGACCGCGAGCCGTACCGCCCGGGGTCGTAAAACGTTCATGGTGCCACCATCTCCGCCGGTCGCTGGGAAAGGGAAGTGCAGCGCACCGACGGCGAGACTGTCAAGATAAATACTAAATTATCCTTTAACGGTCGCCGCTTCATCGCTTAATGTCCGATTTATCCCATGTTCGAGCCGAAGGCATGCCTTTAAGTCATTAATTATGAAAATACTTGACAAGCCGGTTCGGACCGAGGAGGGTGCTGATCGCTCACCCGTGCCGAAGGTGGACCGGTTCATGGTCCACATCGGATCTTCTCAAGTCCCCATGGACGGTATGCGGCTTTGCCCTGCCCACCAACAGAATTTGTCCTGCCCGCCAACAGAAACAGGGAGAACGAGGAATGAATCGCTTACGGAGATCACACTTAGCCGGCGCCGTCGCGGCTGCCGTTGGCGCGGCGGTGCTGCCGCTGGCCGCGGCGCAGGCCGGCGCGGCCACCCCGCAACTGACTGGTCCGCCAGTCAGCAGTGCCCAAGCCGCCACGCTGTCCGAGGAGAACTGCACCTCCGCCGGGCCGACCGCGGCCGACGCGCAGGTCGCGCAGGCGATCTCCAGCCAGATCAACACACCGAGGATGGTCGGCATCGACGCCGGCCAGGTCTCTTGCGCGCGGGCCATCGTGGGCGCGGCGCGCGCCCAGAACCTGATCGAGCGGGCCGCGGTGATCGCGGTGACCACGGCGATGACCGAAAGCACGCTGCACGACTACACCAGCGCGGACGACGCCGACAGCCTCGGCCTGTACCAGCAGCGCCCATCGCAGGGCTGGGGCACGCCGGCCCAGGTGGAGAACCCGGTCTACGCCACCGACTCGTTCCTGACCCACATGGAGAACGCCTATCCCAACAACTCCTGGCAGAGCGGCGACATCGGCGACATCTGCCAGACCGTCCAGGTCTCCGCCGACCCCGGCGCCTACGACCCGGAGGCGCCGGCGGCGCAGATCATCGTCGACCAGCTGTGGACGATGGCCTCGACGACGCTGCCGAGCAGTCCGATCGCCCAGTACGGCTCGCAACTGGAGGTCTACCGGACGAACGGTGGTTCGGCCGACGAGTCGAACGTCTACACCCCCAGCTCGGGATGGTCGGGCTGGTACAACCTCGCCGGCGCCGCGATCATCGACCCCACCGCGGTGTCCTACGGCCAGCAGATGCAGGTGTACGGCCGGGACTCCGCCGGCACCGTCTACGGCAACGTCTACACCCCGAACGGCGGCTGGTCCGGCTGGACCTCGCTGGGCGGCACGCTCGCCAGCGACCCGGTGGCCGTGGAGTACGACACCTCGCAGTACGGCCCGCAGATGGAGCTGTTCGGCATCGCCGGCAACGGCCACACCTACAGCGACGTCTACACCTCCTCCGCCGGCAAGTGGTCGGGCTGGGTGGACCTACAAGGCAACCTGACCGGCAACGTCTCCGCCGTCCAGTACGGACAGCAGATGCAGCTCTACGGCCGTGATTCCGCCGGCGCCACCTACAGCAACGTCTACACCCCTGGAAAGGGCTGGACCGGCTGGGTCTCGCTGGGCGGCTCGCTCACCAGCGACCCGGTCGCGGTGGACTACGACACCACCGACTACGGCAACCAGATGGAGCTGTTCGGCATCGCCGGCAACGGCCAGGCCTACAGCGATGTCTACACCTCCTCCACCGGCAAGTGGTCGGGCTGGGTGGGTCTGGGCGGGGGCCTGACCGGTGAGCTCTCGGTCGCCCAGTACGGACAGCAGTTGCAGGTGTACGGCCGGGACTCGGCCGGCGCCATCTACAGCGACGTGTACACCCCGGGCGGCAACTGGACCGGCTGGAAGTCCCTGGGCGGCACCATTTCCGGCAACCCGGTCGCCATCGAGTACAGCACCAGTACCTACGGCAACCAGCTGGAGGTCTACGGCCAGGCCGCCAACGGCGGCACCTACAGCGATGTCTACACCTCGTACACCGGCAAATGGTCCGGCTGGACGGGAATCGGCGGGAACTGAACGAGGAGCTGAGCCATGTCAACGAAAACGTCCCACAACAGACCCGGACGGCTGCGCCGCACCCTGCTGGTGTTCGGCCTCGCCACCGCACTCACCACGCTGACCGTGGTCGGCACGACGGTCACCGCGGCAGCCGCGTCCGCCGCACCGCACGCCGCCGCGACCACCACCACCTTGCAGGAAAGCGTGTACCAGCACGCCGAAGCGGACCTCAACAGCTATCCCTACAGCTGGGCCGGCGGCCACGGCGACAATCCCGGACCCACCTACGGCGAGTGCGACGGCGCCGGCTGCTCCGGCCAGACCACCTACGGCCTCGACTGCTCCGGCTTCACCCGCTGGGTGTACTACCAGGCCAGCGGGCACGACCTGCTCGGGCCGGGCAGCACCGACAACCAGATCGCGGAGACCAGCCGGACCAGCGACCCGGTGCCCGGCGATCTGGTCTTCTTCGGCCCGAGCGTCAGTGCCACCGTGCACGTCGGCATCTACATCGGCAACAACCAGATGATCGACGCCTACGACACCGGAACGCGGATCCAGGTCAACCAGGTCAGCGACGGCGGCAACTTCCTCGGCTACTGGCACTACGGCGCACCCGCCGACACGACCTCCGCGCCCTCGTTCCAGAGCAGCCCGGTGGTGCAGTACGGCTCACAGTTGGAGGTCTACCGGCCGACCGCGAACGCTTCCGCCGACGAGTCCGATGCCTACACCCCCGGCAAGAGCTGGTCGGGCTGGTACGACCTGGCCGGTGGCACGGTGATCGATCCCACCGCGGTGTCCTACGGCCAGCAGATGCAGGTGTTCGGCCGGGACAAAGCCGGCGCCACGTACACCGACGTGTACACCCCCGACAAGGGCTGGTCGGGTTGGCAGTCCCTCGGCGGCACGCTCACCAGCGACCCGGTGGCCGTGGAGTACGACACTCCGGACTACGGCCCGCAGATGGAGGTGTTCGGCCTGGCCGGCAACGGTCACACCTACAGCGACGTCTACACCTCCGCCACCGGCAAGTGGTCGGGCTGGGTGGACCTGGAAGGCAACCTGACCGGCAACGTCTCGGCGATCCAGTATGGCGAGCAGATGCAGGTCTACGGCCGCGACTCGGCGGGCACCACCTACAGCAACGTCTACACCCCCGGAAAGGGCTGGACCGGCTGGGTCTCGCTGGGCGGCACCATCACCACCGGCCCGACGGCCGTCGAGTACGACACCACCGAGTACAACAATCAGATGGAGCTGTTCGGTGTCGCCGCCAATGGCCAGGCCTACAGCGACGTCTACACGCCCTCCACCGGCAAGTGGTCGGGCTGGGTCGGTCTGGGCGGCGGCCTGACCGGTGACCTCTCGGCCGTGCAGTACGGCGAGCAGATGCAGGTCTACGGCCGCGACTCGGCCGGTGCCACCTACAGCAACGTCTACACCCCCGGAAAGGGCTGGACCGGCTGGGTCTCGCTGGGCGGCGCCATCACCACCGGCCCGACGGCGATCGAGTACGACACCGCCAACTACGGAAATCAGATGGAGGTCTACGGCCAGGCGGCCAACGGCGACACCTACAGCGACGTCTACACCCTCTCCACCGGCAAGTGGTCGGGCTGGGTGGGTCTCGGCGGCAGCTGAGCACCCCGATGATCAGGGGCCACGACTTCCCAGGTCGTGGCCCCTCTCGGCCGTCGGCCGCTCGCATGCGGGATACTGGCTGGTAGTGCGGTTGGTCGAGGGTCGGTCCGGCCGGGAGAGGACGGTGTGGTGGCGGACTACCTGCGGCGCGGCGTGCACGGGCAGACGGTGGAAGCGCTCGCGCGGCGCATCCTTTCCGGCGAGATCCCCGAGGGCGCGACCCTGGATCTGCCGGCCATCTGCGCGGAACTCGACGTCAGCATGACGGCGATGCGTGAGGCGCTGAAGGTGCTCGCGACCAAGGGAATCATCGACGCCCGGCAGAAGCGGGGCACGTTCGTCCGGCCGCAGTCCACCTGGCACGTGCTCGACAGCGAGGTCATGCAGTGGCGCCTGGCCCTGCAACCGGACCTCGCCCTGCTGGAGCACCTCGCCGAGGTGCGCGGCATCGTCGAGCCGGCGGCGGCGCGCCTGGCCGCGCAGCGCGCGACCGAGGCCGACCTCGTCGCGCTGCAAGACGCCCTCGCCGACATGACGGCCGCGAGCGGCACGGTCGAGCGGGCCGTCGCCGCGGACGTCAACTTCCACACCGTCCTGCTGGCCGCGACGCACAACCCGTTGCTCGCCGAGGTGGAGCGATCCATCATCGGCGGCCTCGCCCAGCGGGACGCGGTGGTGCACACCGCGGACGCCACCGACGACCCGGTGCCCAGCCACCGAGCGGTGTTCGAGGCCATCCGGGCCCGGGACGCCGACGGCGCGCACGCGGCCATGCGGATGCTGATCGACAAGGCGAGCGCGGACCTGCGCCGGGTCGGCGATCAGGGCTAGGGGCCGCCGTGGTCACCTTCAACGTGGGTGTGCGGCCCGGTCGGCGCCGATCGTGGTAGTCCCACTTGCGCGTCACCAGCCGAGCGATGACCCCTGTCCGATCGCGGCACGGTCGTTCAAACAGGATCACCGGGTTTTTGCTGATCCGGCCAGTCAGGGGTGGGTGCGTGAACCAGACTGCGATCACCAAGCGGTTCGTCCAGTAGCACGCTGAACGCCTGGAGCACCTTGGCCAGCGTCCGATAGGCAGGTGGACTCGCGACATGTTCCGCCAGAAGGGCCACGGTGACGGTGTCTTCGGTCGTATCAACGGCGACGCCGACGATGCGATAGCGGTGCCGACGCCGGCTCACGACGATCACTCGACAGCCATCGTCCTCGGTCCTGGCCAAAGTCCACGGCATGCTCGTCAAGCCGGCGACTCGATCAGGAGAGACGACAGGCAAAGCATTCGGCGTTCCAGGCGGAAATCGGGTTACCTTGATTCCCGGTCGAGTCGGTTCCTCTGTCATGGCAATCTCAAGTCCGTGTCTGTACTCCTGTTTTTCGTCATGATAGCACGATGCCGCCCTGCGCCGCCGGCACGCGGTCGGCGGCGCAGGGCGGATATAAATCAACCGGCACTATGAAGAAGCCGCGCCAGGAATGATGTAACCCAGGTAGTAGAGATCGGTGAACGTGAAGGACTTCCCGGACGCCGTGCCGTCCGGGTTGTCCTCCAACTCGGAACAGATCAGCCCATTGGCGATCAGGCCACCGCTGCTGTCCAGCGTATAAACCGGACCACCGCTGTCGCCTTCGTCATTCGGGTCGACCATCACGGTGCCGTTGTTCGACGTGGCATCGTCCAGACCACAAACGTTGTAGAAGTTGCCGTTCGAGTCGTAGATCACCTCGTGGCATACGTTGACCCCGCCCACGACGCCCGAACAGTTCTCGCCGGTCAGGCCACCGTCCGCGCAGATCTCCTGCCCCTCGACGACGGAGGCGGTCTGGTCGACACCCGCGAGAGACGTCTGCGTGCGCCATACGGAGGGGGCGTAGGAGCTGCCGTTCATCAGCTCGGCGTCCGGTCGCTGATTGCCCCACTGAACCGTATACACGGTACCGATCGATCCGGTGGTGATCACGGTATTGGCTGCCTCGTCCACGTAGCCCTGTTGGACGTTTGTGCCTTGTGGGAAACAATGTCCCGCGGTGACCATCGCGGCATTCTGGTTGTAGGTTCCGTCGCTGTTCGGCGTTGCCCAGGAGTATCCCGCGGTGCATTCGGTGACGAAGTATTCACCAGGGTCCGCCGGATCCGGAGTCAGCGACACGATGTCGTCGCCGCCGATGTAGGGGATGCTGTCCAACTGCCTGCTGTCCGTGGCCACCAATGGCGCGTGTGCCGAAGGCTTGGCCAGCGACTTCACGTGCACGATGTGTGGATTGGTCAGCTTGTAGTGGCGCATACCCGCGACGCGGCTGCGATAGCCGTGCACCAGTTCCACCTGATCGCCGAAAGCATGCGCGGCTGCCGAGACCAACGGGGGAGTGACGTCGGTGACGCCGACAACCACCTTGTCCAGTTGGGGGTCGACGTACCACTCCGTCAGGTACTTCGCCGATAATCCGGCCCAGGGTTCCTGTGTCGTTATCCTGGCCTTGGTGGAATTCAGTTGGGCGAGGCTGTATTGGACGGTCCGCAGATGTAGCGTCCACGCTTGTCCGGCAGGGATCGCCACCGTCGGTGCGTATGTCCTGAGCGTCGCGAGAACGTTCGAAGCGCCGTCGCCACTCGTGATGTCGATATCCACCACGTGATGCGCGGAATCAAGATAGATTCCACCAAGCTGACCGCCGTTGTGCTGTACGTATGACGCCGCTTGGTGAATTCCTTGCTGATCCAGGACGACGGTCGAGTCCGAAGGTGCCGCAACCTGGGCGGATGCGGTAGCCGCTCCGACAAGAACAAGCGGAACAATACCCAACAGAACAAGAATAATTCTTCGCTGAAGCCTCCTCCAGCGCTGGTCCACATTGATCGCCATGCAACAATCTCCCCATTTTGCCATGTATGATGGCATCATCGCGACATTGCTTCAGAGTGGTGGACCGCAGCCGACTACCTGACGATCGGAACGGACAATCCCCCATCGGCGAAGTCCCCCGGCAATCCGCCTCAGATGCCCCCTTGATGCTGGAACATTCCATTCACAGCAATTCGGACGATAGTGACAAGTAGGCGCTGGCCGACACCGCCGATCGGGTGATAGTAGCCACGGCGTTGAGAAGCAGTGCGATCAATCTTGCGGCATAGCGGCAACGGAATCGTCCCAAGCGTTCGTCCACAGTGGTCGATGGCTGCGGGCGCGTGCTGCGCAACGTCCAGAACGGGTTCGTGACACCCGCCGACGCGCACGCGGCACAGCGCACTCGCGACACGCCATCGGATTCTCGTGCCGGTACCCGACGACAGCCATGGGACGGCCTTGCGGCATGTGGCGGGCTTGTTGAGATGGTTTGGATGTGACCGTTGACCGCTCGGTGCGACCGGCGATCTCTGGTGGGTCAATGGTTGCGGTAACGTAACTGGTCAGGTCATCGGTAGGGCTTGATCGGCTCTGTGAGATGATCAAGTTGTGCAGCAGCCCGGTGGCCGTCCGTCGTATGACGAGCTTGCCGCCCTGGTGGTTGAGCAGGCACGGGCGATTGAGGAGTTGCGCGCGGAGAACGCTGAGTTGAAGCGCCGGTTGGGGATGGACTCGACCAACTCTTCCAAGCCGCCCTCGTCGGACTCGCCGTTTGGCCAAGCCAGCCCCGAAGTCGTTGCGGCGTAAGAGTGGACGCAGGCCGGGTGGACCATTCCTCAGGGCCTCCTGGTGGACGTTGAGCTGCTCGGCCAACCTGTGATCACCGGCTTGGGGTCGGACTCCCGCACGATGACTTCCTTCCTCGGTTCACTTGCGTCGGCACAATCTTCGTGTCTCGCATTGGGTCTGGAGCTGCGGTTCGACCGGTGTTCGTCGTTTGCGCAGGGCGTGTCGCGGTTTACCTCTCCGCCCATGAAGTTGATCTTTTACTCGTCATCGGGTTGGGAGACGTGGGATCTGGAGCACTGTCCTGTGGTGCCGGAGGGCATGCGGTTCTGATTGATGAGGACCTTCGGTTCGAGGACGGTGTCGAGCAGCGTCCGACGGTGGCTGAACCGATGGTTGCGGGAGCTGCCGTCGACTGGATGCATTCGCCGAACAGCCGGTGACGTTGACTGGAGTCGTCGACGCGACCGAGCGCGCGATGCGGCTACAGGAGGTGCCCCCACCGGCTCGGCGCAGGACGTAGGGTCTTGTCATGGCGCGTCTGATCCACCTCAACGGCCCCTCACGTGTGGGCAAGTCGACCCTCGCCCGCCGCTATGCCAACGAGCACCCAGGAACGCTCGTGCTCGATCTGGATGTACTTGCGGGGTTAATCGGCGGATGGAAGGAGAACTTCTTTACTGCCTTGGAGATGGCCCGGGGTCACGGGCGGGAGTTGGCTGCGCGGCACCTGAGCCAAGGATACGATGTGATTCTTCCGCAACTGGTGACCGTTCATGACCGCGATCCAGACCCGGCCTTCGAAGCAGCAGCCCGCGCGGCAGGGGCTACTTACATCGAAGTGGCCCTCATCGTCGACGAGCACGAGCATCTTCAGCGACTGCATGCCAAGCGTCCAACCAACGACGTCGAGGCACAGATCCAGACTGCGCTGGAAGATCCCAATTCTGACTTGGTCGTCAGGATCCGTGGTCACCTCGATGAATATTTGGCCAGGCATCCGCGGGCGATCCGGCTCGACACGACCAGCATCGGAGAGGACGCGTCATACGCGCGCCTTCTCAATGCACTCGACGCGACGTAGGCAGGCGCATGGTTGGCGGTCTCAATCGGTGAGCGCATCGCCAGCCCTCATCAGTGCTTGACCAGCACCTCTGCGGGAGTCTTGAAACCCAACGTTTGCCGTGCTCGCCTGTTCAGCTTCGCGGCGATCTCATCAAGCTCGACCTGAGTATACCCCGACAGATCCGTGCTCTTCGGCAGCTACTGACGAAGTAGCACATTCGCGTTCTCATTACTGCCCCGCTGCCACGACGAATGCGAATCGCAGAAGAACACCGGAACGTTCGTTGCAACCGTAAATTTCACGTGCACCGCCATGTCGACGCCCTGATCCCACGTCAACGAGCGACTCAGCTCATCCGGTAGGCAGCCAATCTTGCGTCGAGTCATCGGCAGTATCCGCGCCCACGCCGGCCGTCACGCCGGCACCGCCGAGTTCGGTGCCGCGTGCACCGACTGCCGTTTGCGTGAGGCGTGCACTACCGCGAAAGCGGGCCGGACCATCGCCACCAGTCCGTATGAGGTGCATCTTGCCGCCGGCCGGGCCCGACAGTCCGATCCAGCCTGGAAGGCCGACTATCGGGCCACAAGGTCGAAGGTGGAACGCAAGATCGGGCACCTGATGCGGCGCCGCCATGGTGGGCGTCGTGCTCGGGTGCGGGGTGTGGTGAAAGTGGCTGCTGACTTCTCGTTGGTGGCCGCTGCGGTCAACCTCGCCCGGTTGGGCAAGCTCGGGTTGGCGTCCAGGATAGGTGGGTGGACCACGGCCGCGGTGTGAGGCACTGGCCTGCGGTCGGCCACGGTTGCCGTTGCCGTGGTGGATCACGGGTCGACTCGCCGACGCGGACACTGTCGCAACCGCGGCCCGCGCATACCGGGCCATTCATTGCTGTTGGTGCAGGTCAGGGCCCTCAGCACCCTGTTCGACACCAGTCACCTAGCCTCACGACCCGCCAGGCGCAACGGATGGCACGTCATACCGATCCGATCGGCGGCAAGACCCATCTCAACATCAGCCACCGAACGGTCGGCAACCCCAGCATCGATGCGGATCCGCATCACCGTCGGATGCGGTCGAACGGCGCCCGGCGAAACCTGCGTGGAAGCCCAGCGGCACAACGGCCAGCGCACCGTGTTGACCAGACTGACCCGACTGCCCGCGGCCGGGCTGGTCGACCACGTACGCCCCGGGCCGGCAGAGCGGGTCGGGCGCCGCTGCACTGGTGGTTACGTCCGGCTGGTGCCCGCATCGTCGCCGGCGTCTGCCCTGCCGCTCAGCGGCGCGGTCCGTCCGGGCTGCACGTCGCGTACGCCGTCGCGATCGGCGAGGTCCGGGTCGCGGTCCTCGAGTGAATAGAGGGGGTCCTCTGTAACCCGTCGTCGTATCTAGTGCTGGCGGCGCCGACCATGTCGAGTCGACGCCGGGGTCGGTATTGGGACGGACATCGGGAGAAGAGGACGGGGCATGTCAAGAACTCCGATGGTGAGGATCATCGGCACGATGAAGCCGGCGCGCGCACCGAGCGGACGTGGTGTTGGATACCTGTGGCGGCGAGCATGGCGCCGGGCACGCGTCGTGGCCACCGTCGCTGTCGCGGCTGCTGCGGCCGCAGTGTCCGTGGCTTCACCGGCGTCAGCCGCAACTGACCAGCAGGAGGGATTCGAGATCGCGTTCCAGGGGCCTGGCTCCGCCGTATGGGCGTCGGGGGGCTACTGGAACGGCAATATGTGTGAAGCTGGGCCCTGCGGTCTCGGCGCCGACATCGCGTCGCTTACCAGCCCGAGTATCGCCGCGTTGACCCAACCTGGTCCTACGGGAGGTGCATTCCAGGTTGTGTGGCAGGGGGCCAACAATCATCTGTGGACCACGGGAGCGTCCGGTCCCATCGACCTCGGTGTCGCGATGATGCCGGGTACCAGCCCCGGCCTGACCGAAATACCGAGCGGTGGCTACGCGGTCGCCTTCCAAGGCGCCAACGGCCATCTGTGGGCCGCCGGGACCTTGGGCACTGGCAGTCTCGGTTTCCCCATGGCGCCGAACACCAACCCGAGTATCGCCGCGTTGACCCAACCCGGTCCTACGGGAGGTGCATTCCAAGTTGTGTGGCAGGGGGCCAACAATCATCTGTGGACCACGGGAGCGTCCGGTCCCATCGACCTCGGCTTCGCGATGATGCCTGGCAGCAGCCCCAGCCTGACCGAATTGCCCAGCGGCGGCTACGAGGTTGCCTTCCAGGGCGCCAACGGCCACTTGTGGGTCACCGGAACTCAGCGAACCGCCGACACGGGCGTGGGAATGCAGGACGGACAGAGCGCCACGAGTCCCAGCATCACCAGCTTGCCGGTCACCTCCGCAACGCCTGCCGGCAGCTTCGAAATCGCGTTCCAGTCCGATAGCGGCATGCTGTGGGCCTACGGAAGTCTCTTCACTGGAAACATGGGCTATCCGATGCCTCTCACCCGCAGCCCCGCTATCGCCGGTACAATCCTCCCCGCCAACATTGTTGGAACGCAACAAGTCGCGGGCTTCCAGGTCGCGTTCCAGAACAAGAACACCGCCTCCCTCTGGTACACCTACTCGGACTCGGCACCCACTCCCGTCTTCCACCATGACACCGGTGGCGCGCTAGTACAGGGCAACCCGAGCATTACCAATCTGTCATTCCCGACCTCCCAGCCGCCGTTGACCGTCCCGGACGCGGTCGCGTTCCAGGACGCCTCCAACACGCTTGGCGTGAACGGGAACCTGTACAGTGGCGGGAGCCTGGGCAAGACGGTGGCGCCGGGCACAAGCCCCGCCCTGATTCCGCAGTATGGCGCCGGCTATGAGATCGCCTACCAGGCCAGTGACCATCACTGGGCGGAGTCCGGCGTTGTCGGCACCCTGGAGACCGCCTTCGTGATGGCGCCGGGTACGAATCCTGCGGCCGTGCTCTCTCCGGGTGCGAGCGACGGCCCGTGGAAGAACGCATGGCAGGGCGCCAACGGCGATCTCTGGGCCCAAGGCGCCGACCTGGGCCTGCCGATGGCGCCGAACACCAGTCCCACCATCCTCTGGTTGGGCACCGGCTATGAGATCGTCTACCAGGCCAGTAACCATCACCTGGCGGAGGCCGGCGTTGCCGGCACCCTGGACCTTGGTGTGGTGATGGCGCCGGGTACGAGCCCGGCCGCCGTGCTGTCTCCCGGTTCGAACGGCGCGTACAAGCTCGCATGGCAGGGCGCCAACGGCGATCTGTGGGCCTCAGGGCCGAACGGGGGTGCCGACCTGGGCCTGCCGATGGCGCCGAACACCAGTCCGAGCATGCTCTGGTTGGACACCGGCTATGAGGTTGTCTACCAGGCCAGTGACCATCACTGGGCAGAGGCCGGCGTTGCCGGCACCCTGGAGACCGCCGTCGTGATGGCGCCGGGTACGAGCCCCGCCGCCGTGCTCACTCTCGGTACGAGCGACGGCTCGTGGAAGAACGCATGGCAGGGCGCCAACGGCGATCTGTGGGTCCAAGGCACCGACGTCGGCGTCGCGATGGCACCGAACACCAGTCCCAACATCGCCGCGCTCTGAAGGTCCTCGTCGTGCTCGCCGCCGCCGCGCGTGTAGTCGCCGCGACGCCGGCGAGCGCGACATCCTCGGCGGCACTGGCCGCCGGGCGGTCCGCGGTTCGTCTTCGTCGCGCCGGAGGAGTTGCAGTTGCCTGCCGAGCTGGCCGGATATCTGACCGCGCGTGGCCATCGAGTGGCGCTGACCGACGAACTCGGTGCCGGCCTGCGGGATGCCGATGTCGTGTATGCCACGCGAATCCAGCAGGAGCGCCTGCCGAGGGTTGTGTGGTGCGCGCACCCGCGGACAACTTCGGTATCGACGCCGAGCGCTATCGGAAGTTCTGCCGACCGACGCCACGCTGATGCATCCGTTGCCGCGCGACGGCCGTCGAGACCCTGCCGAGCTGGCCGATGATCTCAACGGTCACCCGAATCTCGCGATCTTCCGACAGGCCGACAACGGTGGTCCTGCGGACAACGCTGCCCACAGTTGATCAGGCGAACTGATACCACCGGGGAAGCGACAGCTCAGCCCGATGATGGCGATGTCCTCGGAGCGGTGTTCACGGGATTCCCGCCTACTTGTCTTGGCAATCACCATCACCACTCTCCTGAGGATCGGACTTCGCGTTGACACCATCATGACCGTCACCGGATCATGACCGTCACCGCCTGGTCGGCTGGGCCACGATCGCACTGGCGCACAGGGGATTCCGCCGCACGACCTCCTGCTGGTCCGCAACGCCGTCCATGCCCGAGCAGGTGCGCACTGAATTGTGGCCTACGTCAGGACTGTGGCGTCGAAAACGTGCTCACATCGCTGATGTGCGTGGTGTGACGCCACCTGGTGTCACCGTGCTGGGCAGGGTGGGCAGGTAGGTCGGTGGCTTCCGCGCGTGGCTGACCTGCTCGAACGCGGCAGCCAGTGCGAGCAGCCCGGCGTCGCTGAACCTGCCGGCCATGAACGACACGCCGATCGGCAGCGGGCCGGCGAACCCGGCCGGCACGGTCACGTCCGGATAGCCGGCCACGGCCGCCGGGGTGGACGAGCCGACGGTGTTGCCGGGATCGCCGGTGGCGTAGTTGTCCAGCCACGCCGGGCTGTTGGTCGGCGCGACGATCGCATCCAGGTGGTCGGCGGCGACCAGTTCGTCGATCGACCGCTGGGCCAGGTTCGTCGCCGTGGCACGCTCCTGCTGGTACGTCGGGTCGGTCACCGGCGGCGCGGCCTGCGCCAGCGTGAACAACTCCTGCCCGAACTTGGACAGCTCGATCGGATCCTGCTGGTTGAACGCGATCAGGGCGGCCAAGCTCTGCGGCACCCCCGGCCTGGTCGCCAGGTACGCGTCCAGATCGTGATGGAACTCCGTCAACAGCGCCGGCAACTCGACCGCCCCGATCTGGTCCTGGTAGGCGGGGGTCACGTCGATCACCGTCGCACCGGCCGCGGTCAACGTGTCGACCGTCTGTTGCACGACCTTGTCCACGCCCGCGTCGACGCCGGCCAGCCGCCATACGCCGATTCGCTTGCCACGCAGGAAATCCGCGCCGGTCGGGTGGATCGCCGCGGCGTAGTCGCCCGGCCGGTCGGCCAGCACGGCCAACGTGATCGCGACGTCGGTCACGTTCCGCGCCATCGGCCCGGCCGTGTCCTGCTGATGGGAGATCGGCACGATGCCCTGCCCGCTGACCAGGCCCAGCGTGGGCTTGATGCCGACATCGCCATTCGTGCCGCTCGGACACACGATCGAGCCGTCGGTCTCGGTGCCGATCGCGACCTGGGCCAGCGACGCGGCCACCGCCACGGCCGAACCGGACGACGAGCCGCACGGATTCCGGTCCAGCACATACGGATTGTTGGTCTGGCCACCCACACCCGACCAGCCGGACGTCGACGTCGTGGACCGGAAGTTGGCCCACTCCGAGAGATTGGTCTTGCCCAGCAGCACCGCGCCGGCCGCCCGCAGCCGGCTCACCAGCACCGCGTCCGCCCGCGGCGGCTGGGCGAGCAACGCCCGTGAACCAGCGGTCGAGCCCAGCCCCGCCGTGTCGATGTTGTCCTTGAGCAGCACCGGAATCCCGTCCAGCGGCCCGCGCAGCCGACCGGTGTGCCGCCGCACGTCGCTGGCCCGCGCCTGCGCCAGCGCGGTCGGATCCACGAACAGCACGGCATGCAGCTTCGGGTCGATGGTGGCGATCCGGTGCAGGTACGCCTCGGTGAGCTCGACCGAACTCAGCCGGCCCACCGACATCCACCGTTGCAACTCGGGGATGGTCGCGGAGTCGAGATGCGGGCCGGGCCGCGCGTCCGGCGTGGCCGCGCCCGCGGTGGGTACCGGGGCGGCGAGCAACGCCAGGGCCAGGGCCAGTGGTACGGCGGACCATCGGGACAGCCGGGATAGTGTGCGCACGACTTCAGCGCACTCGCCCGGGCCGTCCCGGTCAAGCCGCCGATCGTCGTCTCTCCCACCACCAATCGCTCGACGCGCCGACGCTTCGGCGAGCGCCATGAAGTGACGAACGGCGGCGACGGTGATGCGTTGCCGGCCGTGTTCGGCCGGCCGGTCAAGAGGGCCGCCGGTCGACGAGGGGCGCGGTTGTTGTCCGGGGTGTGCCGAACCAGCCGGAGAGTGCTTCTCGCAGCGCGGGCACGGCAGTGTCGGCGGCGCTCCAGCCAGGCGTAGTTCACCGGCCAGCATCAGGCCGCTCGGACCGGCGCCCACGACGATCACGTCGGCGTCCATCACCGGCCGCTTTCCATGCGATCTTCCGCCTCGTCTCGGCGCGACCCGGCCGTTGATGACAACACACGCACGTCGTTACACCCCGGTGCGCTATATGTTGGGAGTGGAAGGGAGTGGGTGCTCTCTTTCCTTCATCGTTCACTGTGGACGGACAAGCCCTCGCGTACGGTGGCACCGTCGGCCCAGGACAATGATGGACTCAGGCATGCAGGGTGGGCCGGTAGATGAGTTCGTGGGTGCGGCCGTCCAGGATCCGGCTCTCGATCAGCTCCAGGTCGAAGTCGGCCGCACCCTGGAAGATCGGTTCGACTCCGTTCTGACCGGTGATCACAGGGAAGACGGTCACCTGGACGCGGTCGACCAGACCGGCGGCCATCAGCGCCCTGTTCAGCGACAGGCTGCCGTGCGAGCGCAACGGCACCTCCGACCGCTCCTTGAGCCGGGCGACGACGTCGACGGCGTCACCGCCCACGACGGTCGCGTCCGGCCAGTCGAGCGGCCCTTCCAGCGTGCTCGACACCACCGTCGCCGGCATGCTCGTCATCCGGGTGACCCATGGGTCGCCCACCTCGGGCTCCTCGGTGCTGGAGGCCAGCATTCGCGCCATCGCCCGATACGTGTTGGCCCCGAAGACCATCCGCTGCGCCTCGCGGTACAGGGCGAGGCGGTGTTCGAGCAACTCGGGGCCCTGTTTTCCCCAATAGCCGGGCCAACTGCCGCCGCGGGCGGCGCCGAAGCCGTCGAGGCTGGAAAAGACGTCGAAGGTGTAGGTAGCGGTCATGGTGCTCTCCTTGAGTGCGGTTGATCGGACGTGAACAGCTCGATCGGGAACTACGCGGGTCTCTCACCTTGGCTACGAACGGGCTCGACGCCGTCGGACACCACCGCGAAAATCAGGGACCGTACTCGTCCCGGCCGCCCCCGGATGTGGCCCCAGGGCTCGACCATTCCGAGGTCGAGAAGTACCTCCACAGGTAGGGCCACGGGGGAGTCGCGTCAGGAGTGGTCGCGGGCGAGCAGGCCGTCGACGAGGAGTTGCAGCATCCGGGTGGCCTGGCCGACGTCGGCGGCGGTCAGCATGATGCCGGCCATGCTGGCGGAGACGTCGGCCGGTTGGACGTCGACCCGCAGGCTGCCCTCGGCCCGGCCGGCGTCCAGGATGGTGGCGATGGCGACCTCAAGGTGCTCGCGGGTATGGCCGGAGCTGATCGCACCGCTGGCGATCACCGCGCGTAGGGCTTGGGCCATGCCGTGTTTGGTGGCGACGAAGTCCTGGTAGCGGCGCATCCATTCGCGCAGGGCGTCAGCAGGCGGGAGATCGGTCACCAGTTGCGCGGCCATCGCACACAGGCGGGCGAGTTCGCTGCGGTAGACCTCCTCGACCAAGGCGTCGCGGGAGGGGAAGTTGCGGTAGAGCGTGCCGACGCCGACTCCCGCCTCGTGGGCGATGGTCTCGATCTTGACGGGGTCGTGGGCCCGCGGTGAGGGCGCGGGTGGCTGCCTGGAGGATGCGCTGGCGGTTGCGCTGGGCGTCCGTACGCGCGCCGGGGCGCCGCTCGTCCTCGGACACCGGAACCACCTCACAAACGGAATCGATTCCACTTCTGCTACGGTCGAACGAGGTCAAGCGGAATCGGTTCCGCTTGCGGACATCGTATCGGGAGCGCCACGACCATGACCACATCGCCTGCGTACGCGTACGGGAAGCTGGACGATCACGATGTGCTGAGGGTCGGCTTCGGCGCCATGCAGCTAGAACACGGCGACCCCGCGGATGCCATCAGGGTGCTGCGCCACGCGATCGAACTCGGCGTCGACCACATCGACACGGCCCAGTTCTACCGCACGGTCAACGACCTGATCCGGACCGCTTTGCATCCCTACCCCGCCAAGCTGCGGATCGTCACCAAGGTTGGCGCGGTGACCCACCAGACCAAGCGGCTGGTCACCGCCCAGAAGCCCGCGGAGCTGCGGGCGTCGGTCGAGGAGAACCTGCGCGCCCTCGGCACCGACCACCTCGCGGTGGTCAACCTTCGCCGTGCCGACGTGCCGCCGGGTGATCGTCGCCACCGGCGACCAGGTGGTCGATCTGGACAGTCAACTGGCCGAGCTGATCGCCCTGCGCGACGAGGGCGAAATCGGCGGCATCGGCCTGAGCCACGTCAGTCTCGCCCAACTGCGGCAGGCTCTTCCAGCCGGCATCGTCTGCGTGCAGAACCTGTACAACGTCCTCACCCGTGGCCACGAAGACGTGCTGACCGAGTGCGCCGAGCAGGGCGTCGCCTGGGTGCCGTACTGCCCGCTCGGATCGGCCTTCGACCGGCTGCCCAGCGTGACCGACAACCCGGTTGTCATCGCGCACGCCCAGCGCCTCGGGTATCACCCCGGCTCAGGCCGGGCTGGCCTGGCTGCTCGGGCACAGCCCGGCCACGCTGCTGATCCCCGGCACCCGCGACCTCGCGCACCTGACCGACAACGTCGCGGCCACCCGGATCGAGCTGGACCACGACGCGATGACGGCCTTCGACGCTCTGGCCCAGGACGCGCCCGCTTGAGCGGAAAGGCGCCTCGGGACGCGGGCCCGGAACGCGCTGGTAAGGGTGGCCTGTCCGCCAGAAAGGTGCGGCCTTCACGCCCGGGTGGCGCTGACGCAGGGTGTCGAGCCCTCGCCGTCGCAGGAGACCAGTGCCCACACCGTTTTGCCGCCACCTGACGTCGGCCGGGTGCCCCACTCCGCGGACAGGCGGTCCACCAGTGCAAGACCCCGGCCGCGGTGCTCTCCCAGCCGGGACCGTCCCGGTACCGGCTCATGCGGTGCGCCGTCGTCGACCTCCACCCACACCCGGCACGGCATCCGGCTGCGCCGCATCCGGACCCGCAGTGGGCCTGGTGCGTGATCATAGGCGTTGGTGACCAGCTCGGTGGCCACCAGCAACACCGCCTGCAGGTGCTCGTCGTCCAGATCCGCCAGCGCTTTCGCCGTCCACTGGCGCACCTGCACCAGCGGCGGTAGCTGATCGCCGACCAGGTCCAACGCCAGCGGTTCTGGTTCGTCCTCATCGACACTGGCCACGAGTTGCCTCCGGTTGTGCGCCCTGTGGTCTCAAGGCATCACGACCGGACAGCTACCCCGCCGCCACAGGACTCACACATAGGTGGCACCGGAGGTTGCTGGGGCCACCCGACAGGCCGGCTTCGTTCTTCGCGGTCCGGAAGCACTCCTCGATGCGCGGTGCCGCTATCGGTGCCCGGCCGAGATGAGGGGCACGCCCATCCTGCCGAAGAACTCGACCAGTCCTCGCGGGGAGTCCTCGGCGAAGCACAGGTCGAGCCCGCGGGCCGATTGCCTGGCCGCGTCGGCGGCGCGCGGGAACATCGCCGTCTCGTACTCGCACAGTGCGGCCTCGGCGTCATCACGGTGCTCGATCAGCGCCAGCGCCAGCTCGCAGGCATCGAGCATCGCGGCGTTCGCGCCCTCACCGGCGAACGGCGACATCAGGTGGGCGGCGTCGCCGATGAGGGTCACGCCCGGGGTGCGCGGCCACGCGTGGCCGGTGGGTAGGGCGTAGATCCGGCGGGGCGTGATCTCGTCGTCGCACCGGCGGATCAGGTCGGTCAGCGCAGGGGTCCAGTCGGCGAACTCCGCCAGCAGGGCGGTGCGGGTGGCGGCCGCGTCCGACCAGTCGACGCCGCGTGTCTCCAGCCAGTTCTCGGCAGTCCGCAGCATGGCTCCCAGATGCAGGTCGCGGCCTCCGTGCCCGCCGAGGCTCTTGTTGTCCGACAGAGCGAACAGGCTTCCGGTGCCGACCAGAGCGGCCGAGGCGGGCACCTTGGCCGGCGCATCGGCGACGTGGAGTTCGAAGCAGGTGATTCCGGCGTACTCCGGGGATGCCTTCGAGAGCAGGGGCCGGACCCGGGACCAAGCGCCATCGGCTCCGATCAGCAGATCGGCGGTCTCGCGCGAGCCGTTGGCGAAGAGGAGTTCGTACCGCCCGTCGTCCAGGCGACGGGCGCGGCGCAGCTTGCGGTCCCAGACGACGCGTCCCGGGCGGAGCGAATCCAGCAGCAGGGCGCGCAGTTCCGTCCGGTCGATCTCGGGTCTGCCCGCATTGCCCTCGGAAGGCTGGTCGATGAAGACGGTGCCCGCCTTGTCGATCACCCGCATGGCCTCTGCCTGCGGCCGGGTGAGCCGGCGGAACTGCTCGTAGCGCCCCGCTTCGCGCAGGGCGCGCTGGCCGGACTCGACGTGCAGGTCGAGCAGGCCGCCCTGCCGCCGAGCGTCGGCGTTGGCGTCGAGTTCGTAGACGGTGCAGGCGATGTCGTGCTGCTGCAGGATCCGGGCCAGCACCAACCCGCTGAGGCCGCCGCCGACGACGGCGATGGACGGTGAGGACGAACAGGACATGGCGACACCCCGAACGAGATGGACGAATGTGGATGTGTACAGCGTATACGACCAGACGTGTACACTGTATCCGTCCCATAGGACGCACGCAAGGAGCGCCGCCGTGACCGACGAACCGCCGCCCGTCATCTGGACACGTCTGTCCGGCCAGGGGCGTGGGCCGGTACGCACACTCGACCACCGGAACATCACCAGGGCCGCGATCGCCCTGGCCGATGAGGACGGGGTCGACGCGGTCTCGATGCGCAAGGTCGCGGGGCGGATGGACCACAGCCCGATGTCGCTCTACCGGCACGTCGGCAGCAAGGACGACCTGACCGAGCTGATGTACGACGAGGTACTGGGCGAGTTGGACCTGACCGGCATCCCGTCCGGGAACTGGCGGCCCGACGTCGCCCGGCTGGCCCGGGAGACGCGCCGGCTCCACCACGCCCACCCCTGGATCGCCCGGTTCGGTCACCGGCCCACCCTGGGACCCAACGCCCTGCGGTTGCTCGAAACCGGTCTGGCCTGCGTGGACGGGCTCGGTCTGGACATCGACGGGATGCTGGACCTGTTGTCCACCGCCCTGCAGTTCACCCGGGGCTTCGTCATGCAGGAACTGGGAGAGGTCGAAGCGCAGCGGCGCACCGGCCTGGACTTCGCGGGCTACCAGCGCCACACCGGGCCGTTCATCACGCAGTTGCTGCAGGAGGGCCGGCTTCCCTACCTGCGGCGGCTGGTTCTGGAGGCCGAGGACCTCCCCGATCCGGACGTGGTGTTCGAGCGCCGCCTGGCCATGGTGCTGGACGGGCTGAGTGCCGGGATCGGCCGTCCGGGCTGACGCGGATGCTGTTGCACGGTACTTCGGTCGGGTTATCGGGATCCGTGTCGAAGTCGGTCGGAGCCATTCGTTGATCGCGGCGATGTAGGCCCGCACACCGACGACATCCGCGGGTTCAGGTCCTGGTACGTTCGCTGGTGATACATTCCACAGTGGACATGGACGAGATGCCCACCACCGGCGGGATCTGCCTGGTGCGCATCGCTCACGAAGCGTTGGTGTGGAAACCACGCGGCTGGTCGGCTCGAATCGTCGTTGCCGCACCTGGTTCGTCATGCCGCTCGGCGGGGTTAGCTGGCTTGACACCCGAGTAACCGCGGCCTGGACGGGGCCGCCGAAAGCACTCGCCAACGAGGGGGGTCATGCGACCGGTACCCGAGCCCAGGTAGACGGCGTGCAGGCGTGCGTCGTAGTCGACCTTCTCCATGCCACCTCCCAGTCCGGCCGGCGCCGGCTGCTGGCGGACTCCGTGGCCCGGCGCCGGCGAGTGGTGCCAGGTACAGGTTCGGCCAGGCGTTGCCGGGACAACTGGTGGCTCGGGCGAACGGAACTCGCACCCTGCCCACGGCCGCCTCCGGTCAGGGGTTCGAATCCCTTCGGGCGCGTATCGTGGAACCGCGGTGAGACACCAGGTGAACATAGGTCCTGGATTTGCCGGTCCGGCCACGTTCCAGATTGCTGATCGCCCTCGTGCTCAACCCGGACTTGCCCGCCAGCTCCTCCTGCGTCAGCCCCGCGGCCAGTCGCTGCTGTTTCCACCATGCGCCGACAGCATCCGCCTCGCTCACGCTTCCCCCCGCAAGCACGGTAGTCAGCCTGATCCAGGAGGCAATTCTGTCAGCCATGTCCGATCCCACAAGCCCCGGAAGGGACCAACTCTTCCGGTTAGTTTTCCGGTCAGTCGTCATGGCGCCGGGCCGACCGTGCGTGAACCCTGACCGCATGTCCGTTTCGGGCGGGATAAGGAGAGACGACCAGTGACGACGTACTCGTGGGAGCCGCCACGATGAGGAAGCACATCGCGGTCGCCGCCGCAGTGTTGGCCGCCGTGTCGATGTCCGTGCCCGCAGGGCATGCCGACGCACCGCCGTTCGGCCAGCTGCCGGCGATGGGCTACAACACGTGGTACCAGTTCAAGGCCGCACTGACCGAAAGCGCGGTACTCCAGCAGGCGGACCAGCTGGTCAGCAGCGGGCTCGCCGCGGCGGGTTACGACACCGTGAACCTCGACGACGGCTGGACGGCCGCCGCGCGCACCAGCGCCGGCTCGCTGACCTGGAACACCACCAAGTTCCCGCACGGCATTCCCTGGCTGGCCGGGCAGATTCACGCGCTGGGCCTGAAATTCGGGATCTACGAAGCCATCGGCACCCGCACCTGCCAGAATCTGCCCGGCAGCGGAGGGACCACCGCCGCGGGCAACCACTACGCACAGGACGCCCGCACGTTCGCGGACTGGGGCGTCGACTTCGTGAAGATCGACGAATGCGGCGGCCTCCCGACCGGCACCACCCTCGCGTCGCTGACCACGGCGTTCGAACAGTACGGTGCCGATCTGCGCGCGGACGATTCCGCCGTCGTCTACAGCGAGGAACTGCCCGTCTACGCACTCGGACAGTCCGACTTCGTGCAATCCGTCCAGTCCTCGGCCACCTTCGCCAACCAGTGGCGGGTGACGGGCGACGAATCGCCGTCGGTCTCCGCGCCGACCACCATCCTCGGCCACCTGGCCGCGGACCTGCACCTGCACGCCTTCGCAGGCCCCGGCCACTGGAACGACCTGGACATGCTGCTACCCGGGACCCCTGCGGCGTATCCGTTCAACTGGTCGCTCGCCGACGAGCAGAGCCAGCTGTCCGTCTGGGCGGAGGAAGCCAGCCCACTGCTCATCTCCACGGACCTCACGACGCTGACCCCGGCGGAGCTGGCGGCGCTGAAGAACCCGGACATCATCGCGATCGACCGGAGCGGATCACAACCGTCGACGTCCGTGACCAGCGCGGACGGACGCATCGAGGCGGTGTTCAAGCCGGCCGACGGCGGCACGGCGGTCCTGTTCGCGAACCTGACCACCACCGCGTCCAGCACCGAGGACTTCTCGCTGTCCCAGCTCGGGATCAGCGCGTCGGTGGCGAGCGGCTACAACGTCTGGAAGAACGAGACCACCACCTTCAACGGTATCCATCTCACCCTCCCGGCAGGTGGAACGGAAACAGTCGTCATCAAGCCCGTGAGCTAGGACGAAAGGCAGGAAGGCAATGCTGAGACGGAACAGATCCGACCTGCTCGCTGCCTTGCTGGCCATGACGCTGGCCGGCGGCCTCGCACTGGCGTCGGGAACACCCGCGAGCGCGAGTTCGGGCCCGGCGGTGCGGGACTGCGGCACGGGAGCGGCGCAGACCCGGCCCACCAGCCTGATCCTGGCCTGCGCCGACGGCCGGATGGCCGCGGACCGACTACGCTGGCGCAGCTGGAACGCGACCCGGGCGAGCGCGAGCGCGACCGTCACCTGGCAGGCCGGCACCGCCCGGTGGGACCACACCAGCGCGGACATCACCCTGTCCGATCCGGTCGTCGAGGCCGACGGCGAGACGCTGTTCACCACACTGACGATGCACGTGACCGGCAGCACGCCGAGCGGGTTCAAACGGAACCTCTCGTTCGACGAGACGCCGTCCGCGACGCCCCGGATCGCGCCCGGGGCGTCGAAGGCCGCGCCGGGCAGCCGACCCGCCGCGTCCAGCGGCACGCTGAACACCGCCGCCATCGGCGGATACTGGCAGTTGGCGGGCGGCCCGTCGTCGGTGGCCGAGACCGCGGAGGCGATCACCGGCGCGGAGTCCTCGTTCGAGCCCGGCATCATCCAACCGAGCCAGCCGTACTCCACGACCGGCTGGGGCCTGTGGCAGATCACGCCCGGGGACTCGGTGCCCGCCTACGGCGAGGACTACCAGCTCCTGGACCCGTGGAACAACGCCGAGGCGGCGGTCGCCAAGTACGACGCGGCCGGCGGCTTCACGCCCTGGACCACCTATGACGACGGCGCCTACCAGAACTTCCTGGGAGACGCCTCGCCTCCCAACACGAACCTGTCCGACCCCGGCCAGTACGTGTCGATCAACGGCGCCCCGTCCGGCACCCACAACAGTTCCAATCCCGGCAGCACCTACGGACCGACCATCCCCGGCGGCGGCCCGCCCGCGCCCGGATTCGCGTTCAAGGCGGTGTTCGAGGCCAACAACGACCTGCTGGCCGGATTCGGGTCCGACGGCTCGAACTTCACCACCACGCTCGGGATGATGGCCGGCACCAGCCCGTCGGTCACGACGCTGGCCGACGGCACCTTCGAGGCGGCGTTCGAGGCCAACACCGGCCACCTGGCGCTGAGCCACCTGGGCGGCGGCACGCTGAGCACCCACGAGGGGATGCTCCCGGGCACCAACCCGGCGATCGCGGCACTGCCCGGCGGCGGCTGGATCGCCGCGTTCCAGGCCAACGACAACCACCTGTTCCTGTTCGACTCCGGCCAGCACGCCACGGACACCGGCCTGGGCATGGCCCCGGGCACGAGCCCCGCGATCGCGATCCAGTCCAACGGCACCTTCCGGGTGGTGTTCGAGGCCAACAACGATCTGTTGGCCGGGTACAACTCCAGCGGCTCGCACTTCACCACCACCGCTGGGATGAAGGCCGGCACCAGCCCGTCGATCACCACCCTGCCCGGCGGCCAGTACGAGGTCGCGATCGAGGCCAACACCGGCAGGCTGGCCACCCTGCACTTCGGATCCGGTTACACCGTCAACACGACGGACCTCGGCATGGACCCCGCCGCCGGCCCGGCGGTCGCTGCCCAGTCCGACGGCACCTTCCGGGTGGTGTTCGAGGCCAACAACGATCTGCTGGCCGGGTACAACTCCAGCGGCTCCAACTTCACCGCCACCACCGGGATGAGGGCCGGCACTAGCCCGTCGATCACGGCCGAGCCCGGCGGCGAGTACGAGGTCGCGATCGAGGCCAACACCGGCAGGCTGGCCACCCTGCACTTCGGATCCGGCTACAGCGTCAACACCACCGACCTCGGCATGGCCGCCACCGGCCCCGCCATCACGTACTGAGGATCAAGCGTGGGCGTTCGGCCAGATGGTGTCACCGCCCCAACCATCGAGTAGAAAGGAAACACATGCGAAGCTTTCGGAAGTGGGCTGTCGTAGCGGCGTCGATGGCGATGTCGGGAACGGCCTTCATCGGGCTGACGTTCCCCCAACAGGCACACGCGGCGGGATCGCCGCCGGCAACAACACTGGGTATCTACACCACCGACGAGGACAACACCGGCCAGTACCCGTCCTCGTGGCCGGACAACCAACAGCCTGACGTCGCGAACACCTACCTCGCATGGGGCCAACCCTGGCCGTCGGATTTCGTGGCGGCCGCCGACGTCTCACGGCGCCACACCGTTCATCGAGCTCGAGCCCTGGAAGGGCGGGCCGAACTTCGACCAGACTCCGCAGTTCTCGAACATCGCGGCGGACGGTGACTCGGCGGACTCCTACTGCGGAGCCGCCAACGACTCCAATTGCGCGGCCTGGCTGGCAAACCTAGGTAGCAGTGCCGCGGCTACGGGCCGACCGGTGATCTTCACCTTTGCCCACGAGTTCAACGTTTCAGGGCAGTATCCGTGGGCAGCCGGAGACACGGGTAGCTGCGGGTCGTCGTCCTGTACGGCAGCACAGTGGATCGCGGCCTGGGACAAGGTCCGCGGCATGATCAATGCCGGCGCCAACGGCGAAGCGTACTTCATGTGGATTCCGAACGCCTACAACGGCGATGGCGGCACGGTCGTCAACCCGGACTCGTACTGGCCTGGCGCATCGAACGTCGACATGGTCGGTGTCGACGGCTACCCACAGTCCCAGTACGGTGAGACCAACTTCTCGAACACTCTGCAGACCACCTACCACATCATTCAGGGGCTGTCCGGCGAAAGCACGATCGCCCAGCCGAAGATCTACCTCGCCGAAACCAACCTGGCGACTCTGAGCGGTGGCGGCTACGAGTCGATCTCGAACTGGATCTCCGACATGTGCGCCAACGGCGGTGACGGGTTCCTCGAGTTCGACGACGCCAACTGGGGCCTGCCTTCGATGACCGACGCTCAGTGGTCGCAAGCCGATACAGCACTCGCGAACGACTGCCCAAGTGGTGGCGGCACGACTCCGCCTCCGACCAACACGCCTGTCGTCAACACTGTGGCTGCCACCGCAGTCACCTCCACCAGTGCCACGCTACACGGAACTGTCGACCCGGAAGGTCTTGCCACCACCTACACGTTCGATGGCGGGCTGGACACTTCCTATGGTGACCAGCAGCCCAGTCCGCGGGACAACGTCGGCTCCGGCACCTCGCCGGTCAGCGAGTCCACGATCGTCACCGGGCTCGACCCGTCGACCGTCTACCACTATCGAATCGAGGCGACGAACTCCGCCGGTACCACCTACGGGTCCGACGTCACGTTCACCACTTCGGCCAGTGGTGGTGGCTGCTCGGCCAGTGATGCTCCCGCGTCCAGCCCGCCCAATATCCAGTCGAACGTCAAAGGTAGCTGGGTGCAGCTCACGAGCAATGCTTGAGACCTGTGGATCTGCCGGTGAAGGGCGTACCTTCCCGGTGATCAGCTCAGGTCTCAAACAAGACCGACGTTGGCGCGTCGGTCGGGAAGGCACGCCCATGCTCACCGTAGTCCCCGACCCGCATTCCGACGACAACGACCGTCCGGCGACAGGCTCGTCATCGTTGATCGACGAGATCGTCCGCGACGGCGCCCGCCGGATGCTGGCCGAAGCCCTGCAAGCCGAGGTCGACGCCTACATCGCCGCGTTCACCGACCAGCGCGACGAGCACGGCCACCGCCTGGTCGTGCGCAACGGCTACCACCAGCCGCGGAGGTCCTCACCAGCGCCGGCGCCGTCGAGGTGACCGCGCCGCGGATCAACGACAAGCGCGTCGACCCGGACACCGGCGAGCGGCAGCGGTTCTCCTCGGCGATCCTGCCGGCCTGGGCCCGCAAGACCCCGAAGATCACCGAGGTGCTGCCGCTGCTGTACCTGCACGGCCTGTCCACCGGCGATTTCGTGCCCGCGCTGGGCCAGTTCCTCGGCTCGGCAAGGGCCTGTCCGCGCCGGTGATCACCAAGCTGACCGAGCAGTGGAAGGCCGAACAGCGCGCGTTCAGCCGAACGGGACCTGTCCGCTGTGGACTATGTCTACCTATGGGCGGACGGCATCCACGTCAACATCCGCCTGGAGGAACAGAAACTCTGCCTGCTTGGTGATGATCGGCGTGCGCGCCGACGGCCGCAAGGAGCTCATCGCGCTGGCCGATGGGTATCGGGAATCGACCGAGTCGTGGGCGGATCTGTTGCGGGACTGCAAACGGCGCGGGATGGGCGCGCCCGGTGCTGGCGGCCGGCGACGGCGCGTTGGGGTTCTGGGGCGCGTTACGCGAGGTGTTCCCCGACACCCGGGAGCAGCGGTGCTGGTTCCACAAAATCGCGAATGTCCTTGCCGCGCTGCCGAAATCGGCGCATCCCGGCGGCGAAGAAAGCCTGGCGGAGATCTGGAACGCCGAGGACCGCCGGCACGCCCTGGACGCGGTGACCGCGTTCGATGCCGCCTATGGGGCGAAGTTCCCCAAGGCGGTCGCGAAGATCACCGACGATGTCGAGGAGTTGCTGGCGTTCTACGACTATCCGGCCGAGCACTGGATCCACCTGCGCACGACGAATCCGATCGAGTCGACCTTCGCGACCGTGCGGCACCGGACGAAGGTCACCAAGGGGCCCGGCTCACGCGCGGCCGGACTGGCGATGGCGTTCAAGCTGATCGAGTCTGCCCAGGCCCGCTGGCGGGCGGTGAACGCGCCCCACCTGGTCGCACTGGTCCGTGCCGGTGCGATGTTCGTCAACGGCGTGCTTGTCGAACGACCCGACGACGCGCGCTCCCAACCGCCGCTTAAAAGATCTTGATCCACAGGTCTTGACAATAGCTCCTCACTGGGGAGGGGTCAGCGACACGACGCAGTACGAGGTTCAGGTCGCGCTCCCGAACGGGCAGCTTTGGCACGACTCGACCGTCGGGTCTCCATCCGCGACGTACTCACCTGTTCCGACAACGGGTACCTACCACTACAAGCTCCGGGCGCAGAACTGTGCCGGCAACGGACCATGGTCAGCGGTAAAGACCTTCACCGTTACGCAGTAAGGGTCTCCTGAACGTCCGGCAGGCGGCGGAGCGCGATGTCCAGCACAAGGCTGTCGCCGGTGGCCGTGATGTCGTCCTGAGTGATCATGTGACTGCCTGTCTCGTGAGGAGCGGCAGACGGCGGACCGGACGAAGGGAGGTCGTCGGTCCGCCGCCTGGCTGCCGGGCAGTCCGAACGAGACGGACGGGCTGCCACGATCCAAAGGGATGTGTCAGCTGGCCGGTGTGGAACCCACTGTGCGGGACACCGGGATACGGGAACTGCGACAGGTACGGCACATCGAGGCTGTCCGGCGACGACGTCGTCGAACACCCGCCGTCCGTTGGGGAACCCGGCCGCGTCACCGCCGAGCAGGCCGTAGATGTTCGGGTTCGCCGTCGGAGCGATGGCGGTGTTCAGCCGCAGCATGTCCGCCTGGATCGGGCCGGTGTAGTTCTGGAAACCGGGCACCACCCCCGAGGGCAGCCCGGTCAACAGCACCGCGAGCAGGTCGGCACGCGCGGTGCCCTTCTTGTTCAACCTTGTTCGACGCGGCCATCGTCGGGGCGTTCACGTTCGAAGATCGCCAATGCGGGCCGCGCGCTGGCCACCGCATAGGCTGCGACCTCGCGGAGTTCGGACTGGCTGAGTTCGATCGCCGTCGATTCGTCCGCCATGGCGTCCATCCTCCCCTACATGGCCTTCCCTACATGGGTAGCCGAGGGATTGTGGAGCAAGCGGTGTGACTCCCGATCATGGATGCGGTCCAGGACCGTGCCGGATTGGCCTCAGCCGAGCGTGGCGAGCTTGGCGCGGACCTGTTCGGCTTCGGGGTGGTTGAGCTCGCCGAGAATGGCCAGGGCCTGTTGCCAGGCAGCGCGGGCTGTCGTGGTGTCGCCGGTGGCGAGGTGGGTGTCGCCGAGCTTGCCGAGGGTGTCGGCCTCCTGGTAACGGTCGCCGAGGTACCGGACCATGGTGAGGGCCTTCTGGTAGCAGTCGATGGCCAGACCGTGGTGCCCGAGATGGTGGTGGGCGTAGCCGAGGCTGTCCTAGGTGTTGGCCTCTCCGTGCAGGTCGCCTAGTTCCTGATAGAAGGCGAGAGCCCGCTCGCACACGTGTCGATGGCGGACCTGGTAGTCGCCGAGTAGCGCGTGAAACCAGCCCAACCTGTTCAGGGCGGTGGCCTGCCTGCCCTGGTCGCCGACGGCCCTGGACAGGTCGAGGCACTGCCGGGCGTGGTCGAGCGCGCTCGGCGAGGTGACTCCGCCGCCACGACAAGATCGCCAGCATTGGTGCGTATCGGCCTGCCCGGCCAGGTCGGCGGACCGGTGGCACAGGCCGAGGGCGTCCCGTAGCTGGCTGCCGGCATCGTCGAAGCGGCCCAGTCGCGTATAGGCGCGGGCGAGAACGCGGCGTGCCCATGCCTGTACGGCCGGGATGGCGAGCCGATCGGCGGCGGCCACCGCGGCGCGGCCGGCGGCGGCCATGTCGTGCCAGTGCCCCTGCCGGTCGAGGAAGGTCGACAGGGTCCAGGTGAGCTGCCAGGCGTGGGTGTCGTATCCGGCTGCGCCGGCCTGGCCGATCGCGGCCAGCATCGACCCGGTATTCGGCTGGTGAACCAGCGCATGGCCTGCTCGTAGCCGGCTGGCGTTCGGGGTGACCCCGGGTTGGGCCGGTTCCGGGGCCAGCGGGCTGTTCGGCGTAGCCGAGCAGCAGCGCGGCGGTGTACGCGCTGTGCAGGTAGTGGTCGAGCACACGGCGCGGTCGCCGCACGGCGCTGCTGTTCCGAGTCGACCGTGTGGGTGAGATGCTCGGCGTAGGCACGCAGCAGGTCGTGGAAGGTGTACCGGCCGGGGACGTGCTCGGCGAGCAGGTTGACCTGGGTCAGTTCGGCCAGCAGCGGAGCGCGTCACGTGGCGGCGCAGGCCGGCGAGGCTGGCCGCGGCCAGCGCGTCCGATGTCCTGGCCGGGATGCAGGCCGAGCAGCCGGAACAGCCGCGCCGCCGCCGGGGTGAGGGCGCTGGTAGGACCAGGAGAACACGGCACGCACATCGCTGGCCGGGTCGTCGGTCGGTGAGCGGCTGCCAGCCGTTGCCGCGTGTCGCTCAGCTCCTCGGCCAGCACGCCGCAGCGGCGACCGCGGGTCGGACGGCGGCGCGGGCGGCCACGAGGGCCAGCGCCAGGGGCAGCCGGGCGCAGCGGGTGATGATCTCCGTCGACCGCCGGCGGCTCGGCGGCCACCCGGTCGGCGCCGAGCCGGCGGCTCAGCAGCAGCCGCGCCTCCTCGGCCGTGAGCAGGTCCGAGCGGCACGGGATGGGCGCCGTCGGCGGCGATCAGGCTGGTGAGCTGGTTGCGGCTGGTCACCAGCACGAGGCAGCCCGGCGCGCCGGGCAGCAGCGGGCGGACCTGAGCGGAGTCCCGGGCGTTGTCCAGCACCAGCAGCATCCGCCGCCCGGCGAGGCTGCTGCGGTACAGCGCGGCCTGGGCGTCCAGGTCCGGCCGGTATCCGCTCCGGCGGCACGTCGCAGCGCGTCCAGGAACCGGCGCACCGCGTCCGCCGGGTCCATCACCGTGCCCGCTCGGCGTCGAACCCGCGCAGGTTCACGTAGAGCTGCCCGTCAGGGAACCGGTCGGCCACCCGGTGCGCCCAGATGCACGGCGAGGGTGGTCTTGCCGATGCCGGCGGTACCGCTGATCACCGCGATCAGCACGGTCCCCGCGGTGGGCGCCCGGTCCAGGACGAGGTCCAGTTCTGCCTAGCTCGACCTGGCGCCCGGTGAAGTGGCGCAACGCGGCGGGCAGCTGCCGCGGCACGCTCGGGCGGCGTGGTTCTGCCGCCTTGGCCGCGGGCGGCCCTGGCCGCGCGGGCGGCCGGTGACCGCGCGGCGGCGCTGACCTCGCGAGCCTTCACCCGGTGGCCGCCGCCGGCCGCTCCGGCGATGTTCGTCGACCCGGTCACGGGCGGCGGCCAAGGCGCCCTGCTCGGCCGGGGTGCGCCGAGCAGCCCGACCAGGGAGTCGAACCGGTCGGTCGGCGGGATGGTCCGAGCGGTGAAGTACTCCGCGATCGCGGTCTGCGAGCAGCCCGCGCGGGACGCCATGACGTGGTAAGTCAGTTCGCCGCTGTGCCGACGGCGGGCGTGGCGGCGGCGCAGCGCCCGCAGCAGCGCGGCCAGTTCGTCGGGGGTCCGTACCCTTCCCGCATCGGTTACCAGGGTGTCGGGGCCCTGCTCCGAACCGGGGATCATTACTGACTCCATGTACGGCTCGTCTCGCTGGGCTACCGACAGCGCCGGCCACGAGCGGCTGGTTCACTTCGGAAATGTTCGCTTTTGTTCGGCGATAATCGGAATCAACGCTACGCGATGCGCCGCTCAGGCACCATGATGTCGGTTCGCGCACGGTGGCGCGTCGATGGCCGTCGGTGACGTCGGCAGCTCCGGGGGCTGTTGCGATCACGAGCCAGGGGGAGCGAAGTGAGAAACTTACGCGATCGCGTCGCGCGCATGGCGCCGAGAATGGTCGTGCCGACCGAGGTGGGTCGCGCGGCGACAGCTCCCTTCCGCACGTCGCGGGACATCACCTGGCCGCACTGCCGGCTCATCCAGACCGCGGGTGCACAGCCGCCGACGGCATGAACGGGCACTATCCTCCGGTCACCACGAACAGTGAGCTGGCCGGCTGTGTCAAGGCGTGGCGACACCGGCTCGGTGGTGAGGAGTCGCGGCCCAACGGGGAATTGCGACGACGCCGGGGAAACGTCACGCAGCAGGAGATGGCGGAAACAATCGGTGTCAGTGTCGTGTGGTACGCCAACCTGGAGCGTGGCGTGCGGGCCAATTATTCACCGGATTTCTCGACGCGGTGGCGTGCGAACTCAAGCTCAACACGGACGAGCGAGTGCTGCTGCACCTGCTGGCCGTGGGGCGAAGACCGCCGCCGTCGCCCACCGCGGACACGGCCGCGACAGTACCTGACGGCGGCCTCCGGCAAGTCGTCGGCGCTCAGCGCTGGCCGACGTACGTCCTCGACCGGTACTCCCGGATCTTGCTGCACAACGAGCCGTGCGAGTCCTACTACCCGTGGCTGCGCCACAATTCCTGTTACCCCTGCTGGGTGCTGGCCAGTCCCGACGCCCGGCAGCGGCTGGTGCACTGGGAGAGCGACTGGGCCGCGCCGCTGCTCGCGCAGCTACGCATCGTCCGTGCGCAGCACCCTCGTGACGACCGGATCGCCGACCTGATCGACACCTGTCTGAGCGCCAGTGCCGACGCACGCCAGTTGTGGGACGCCTACGCCGATCACAAGTCCCGGCCTCACTCCCGCCGGGGTATCCGGCTTCCCGACGACCATCATGTGACCACGGTCGACGTCGTCACCCTCACCGACCTCGTGCCGAGTGAACTGCGCGTCGTGATGCTGATTCCGGCCGCTGATTCGCCGTAGCGCCCAAACTGACAGTTTGGCAAACTCGCAGTTTCTGGCCACCGCTTCGGGTATCCGGCAGACTGCCTGAGCAGCCGCTCGTTTTGCTGTTCCGAATCTATTCCAGCGGCGCCGGAAGAATGCCGGAGGCAAGTAGATGGCGAATCCATTCGATGAGGACGGCCCGTTCCTGGTTCTTGTCAACGTGGAGGGGCAGCACTCGTTGTGGCCTGAATTCGCCGCGGTGCCGGCGGGCTGGACCACGGTCTATGGCCCTCACAACCGGGAGGAAAGTCTCCGGTACGTCGAGGAGAACTGGGTCGACATGCGCCCGAAGAGCCTCGCTGAATCCATGGACCGGGCATAGCCCGACCGGCTACTCGTTCGGCAAGGAGGCTATGGAATGACCGGCAACGAGTACTGGCCGATGAGCAGCGAGCAGCGGCGACTGTGGTTTCTCGATCATTGGGCGCCGGCACGTGCCGCCTACAACGTTCCGGTCACCTGGCGATTGGGCACGGCGGTGCCCCTGCCGGAGGCTGTCGCCGCCCTCCGACGGCTGCTGGCCCGTCATGAAGCCCTCTTCGTGGCGTTCGAGGAGGTCGACGGCGTTCCCGGGCAACGTTTGCTGGCCGCCCGTGAGTTCCCGCTCGATGTTCACGACCTGACAGCGCTCTCGGTCGATACCCGTGAGGCCAGGCGCGCCGAAGTGATCCTGGCCGTGTCGCGGGAGCCGTTCGACCTCGGCTCGGGCCCGCTGGTCCGCGGTGCCGTGTTCGCCGTCGACGGTCGGACGCAGATCATTCACCTGACCTTCCACCACAGTGCGTTCGACGGTTTCTCACTCCAGATCCTTGAGCGCGACCTGGCCGCCGCGCTGTTCGGCGACCCGGCGGATCCCATTCCTTCCGCCACCACGTATGCGGACTACTGCGTGCAGCAACAGGAATGGCTGGCGACGCCGGAGTTCCAGCACGAGCTCGATCATTGCGTCGATCGACTGCGTGGTGCGCCGGAACTGCTGGAACTTGGCCGCGATCTTTCGCGGCCACGCGATTTCACCTATCGCGGCGCGACCCTGCGGTATGCCGTCAGCCCGCGGATTCACGACCGGGTGCGGATGCTGGCCGAACGTGCGGGCGTGACACCTTACGTGGTATTGCTCGCCGCCTTCAACGCGTTCGTGTACCGCCAGACCGGCCAGGCGGACGTCGTCATAGGCTCTCCCGCCGCGGGCCGTACCGACCCGCGTTACCTGGACGTGGTAGGGCTGTTCGTCAGCACGATCGTGATCCGCACCGACGTGGGCGGAGACCCGACGTTCGCCGACATGATCGCGCGAACGAGGAAATCCGTGCTGTCCGCTCTCGGGTACGTGGATGTGCCGTTCGACGAGTTGGTGAATCGCCTCGCGCCGCAACGGCGGCTCAGTCACGCTCCCGTCGTCCAGGTCATGTTCTCGTTGCACGAGAACCGGTCGGGGGCCGACGCACTCCTGGTCAAGGAGCCGGTACCCAGGGATACCGCGAAGCTGGATCTCACCTTCACCGTCGAGGACAACGGGGACCGGTACGAGGTCGAAATAGAGTACTGCACCGATTTATTCCTGCGTGATTCGGTCGAGTACTTTTTCCGGCACTGGTCCGAGCTGCTGGACAACGCGCTCGATGATCCCGGGCTGCCCATCGGACAGCTCGACTTCGCCGATGCGCGTGAGCGTTCGTTGGTCGCGTCGTGGTCGGCGGAGTGTGGTGTGGAGGGTGGTGTGGGTTTGGGTGTGCATGAGTTGGTGGAGCGGCGGGTGTTGTTGTCGCCGGATGTGGTGGCGGTGGTGTGTGGGGATGAGGTGTTGACGTATCGGGAGTTGGGTGAGCGGTCGGGTCGTGTGGCGTCGTTGTTGCGGGAGTTGGGGGTGGGTGTGGAGTCGTTGGTGGGGGTGTGTGGGGAGCGGTCGGTGGATGTGGTGGTGTGGTTGTTGGGTGTGTTGAGGGTGGGGGCGGCGTATGTGCCGTTGGATGTGGAGTATCCGGTGCGGCGGTTGTCTTTTATGTTGGCGGATTCGGGTGTGTCGGTGGTGTTGGGTGGGGTGGGTTGTGGTGCGCGGTTGCCGGGTGGGCGGTGGCGGGTGGTGGAGTTGGAGCGGGGTGGGGGGGTGTTGGCGGGGTATGAGGCTGGTGTGTCGTCGGTTCGGGTGGGTGGTGAGAGTGCGGCGTATGTGATTTACACGTCGGGTTCCACCGGCCAACCCAAAGGCGTCACGGTGACGCATCGCAATGTCGCGCGGCTGTTCGCCGCGACGGCACAGGATTTCACTTTCGGTCCCGACGATGTCTGGTCGATGTTCCACAGCACGTCGTTCGATGTGTCGGTCTGGGAGATGTGGGGTGCGCTGAGCAGTGGCGGTCGGCTGGTCGTCGTCCCCTACTGGGTCTCCCGCGACCCGGAGGCACTGTACGCACTGGTACGGGACCAGGGGATCACCGTATTCAGTCAGACGCCATCGGCTTTCGCGCAGTTCGAAGCCGCGGACGCCCGCATCGGTTCCCCGCTCCGGCTCAGGTACGTCATTTTCGCCGGAGAGGCGCTGGAGCGCGGCTCGGTGCGCCGGTGGGCCGAGCGGCACGGCTGGGACCTGCCTCGGCTGGTGAACATGTACGGGATCACCGAGACGACCGTGCACAGCACCTTCCGGGCGATCGAGCCCGCGGATCTCGCCCGGTCCCTGACCCAGATCGGCAGGCAGTTGGCCGACCTGGAGATCCATGTGCTGGACCAGCGCCTGCGGCCCTGCCCCGTGGGCGTCGTCGGCGAGATGTACGTGGGCGGCCCCGCCGTCGCCCGCGGTTACCTCGGCCGGCCCGGACTGACCGCGAGCCGCTTCGTACCCGATCCGGTCACCGGCCGACCCGGTGCTCGGCTCTATCGCAGCGGTGACCTGGCCCGGTGGGATGCCGACGGAAAGCTGGAGTATGCCGGCCGCGGCGACGCCATGGTCAAGGTCCGCGGTTTCCGGGTCGAGCCCGCCGAGATCGAGGCGGCGATCCACCGGTATCCGGGCGTCGTCGGCGCTGCCGTCATGCTCCGGCCGGATGACTCGGCGACACCGCGGCTCGTCGCCTACGTGTCCACGGCGGGCGAGCCGACGGCCGGGCTCCGGCGCTGGCTGACCGACCGCCTGCCCGACTACATGGTGCCGGCCAGGTTCGTGGAACTGGACGCGATACCCCTGACCCCGAGCGGAAAGACGGACTACCGGCGGCTACCGGATCCTGGCGCCGACCGCCCCAGCGGCACCGGCGACTACGTCGCGCCGGAAGGTCCGGTCGAGGAGCGGCTCGCCTCGGTGTGGAGCGACGCCTTGGGCGTGACCCGGGTCGGCCGCCACGACAACTTCTTCCACCTGGGGGGCGACTCGATCCGCAGTATCCGGGTGCTCGGTGCCGCCCGCGCCTCGGGCATCTCGTTCGAACTCCAAGATCTGTTCCACCACCCGACGATCACGCAGCTCGCCGCCGTCGCCGCGGTCCGCGGCGTGCCCGATGCCGCCGAACGCCGACCGTTCGACATGGTCGGCCACGCCGACCGGGCACTGCTGCCGGACGGTCTCGCCGACGCCTACCCGATGGCAGCGCTGCAGACGGGCATGGCCTACGAGATGGCCCGCGACCCGGAGCGGTTGCCGTATCACAACGTGGACAATGTGAAGGTCCGCATGCCGTTCGACGCCTCGGTTCTGCAGCGGGCGGTCAACCACGTGGTGCGCGCGCACCCGGTGCTGCGGACCGCGCTGTCGCTCACCGACTACAGCGAGCCGCTCCAACTCATTTACCAGCACGCGACCTTGCCGGTCGGCGTCGAAGACCTGCGTGGCCTTGACGAAGCGGCACAGGACGAGATCATCAGAGACTACCTGGAGACGCAGCGCGTAACTCCGTTCGACCACGGTCGGCCCCCACTGCTCCGCATGCACGTGCACCGTCGATCCGACGATGTGTTCCAGTGGACGCTGACCGAGCACCACGGCGTGCTCGACGGCTGGAGTCTGCATTCGACGATCAGCGAGATCCTGAGCGTCTACCGGGGACTGTGCCGGGGCACCGAACCTGAGCACCGGACGCTGCCGTCGCAGTACCGCGACTTCATCGCGCTGGAACGCGAGGCGGCACGCTCGACCGAGACCGAGCGGTTCTGGCTCGCGCGGCTGGCCGACCCACCGGACACCAGGTTGCCGCGGTGGCCGGACGGCGTCACGCCGGAGCTGGCCGAGGAGCGGAGATTCCGGGCCGAATGGTGGTACGGGACGGATGCTCGGCAACGGTACGGAGCCCTGGAGACGGTGCTCTCCCCTGAACTGTGCACGATGCTGCGGGACCTTGCCCGCCGGTGCGACGCATCGCTCAAGGCCGTCTTCCTCGCCGCCTGTTTGCGCACGATCGGTTACGCGACAGGCATGACGGACGTGCTGATCGGTGTCACCGCCAACGGCCGGCCCGAGGAGCGCGGCGGTGACGAGGTACGGGGACTGTTCCTGAACACGCTGGCGTACCGGCTCACGCTGCCGGACGGCTCATGGGCCGATCTGATCGCGGCGGTGTTCGCCGCCGAGCGCGACATGCTTCCGCATCGCCGGTTCCCCTTCTCCGAACTGCAACGCAGGCTGGGCAGCGACCGGCTGGTCGACGTCAACTTCGTGTACAACCACTTCCACGTGTTGACCGACGGGCTGGCCGGCGGAGACGTCGAGATCATCGACGAAAAAATCGGCACCTTCGCGGCTGCCCGTGCCGAGCCGACGAACTTCCCGCTCAACATCGGCGTCGTGCGCGACCCCATGTCCGAGCGTGTGCTGCTGGCGCTGGACTACCACACCGACGCGCTGACCGACGACCAGGTACGGCTGCTGCGCGACTACTACGTGCGGGCGCTGTGGGACATGGCGAGCACGCCCGGCCGACGCTACCTGCGCGAGCCGCTGTCGGGTGCGCGTGAGCGTTCGTTGGTCGCGTCGTGGTCGGCGGAGTGTGGTGTGGAGGGTGGTGTGGGTTTGGGTGTGCATGAGTTGGTGGAGCGGCGGGTGTTGTTGTCGCCGGATGTGGTGGCGGTGGTGTGTGGGGATGAGGTGTTGACGTATCGGGAGTTGGGTGAGCGGTCGGGTCGTGTGGCGTCGTTGTTGCGGGAGTTGGGGGTGGGTGTGGAGTCGTTGGTGGGGGTGTGTGGGGAGCGGTCGGTGGATGTGGTGGTGTGGTTGTTGGGTGTGTTGAGGGTGGGGGCGGCGTATGTGCCGTTGGATGTGGAGTATCCGGTGCGGCGGTTGTCTTTTATGTTGGCGGATTCGGGTGTGTCGGTGGTGTTGGGTGGGGTGGGTTGTGGTGCGCGGTTGCCGGGTGGGCGGTGGCGGGTGGTGGAGTTGGAGCGGGGTGGGGGGGTGTTGGCGGGGTATGAGGCTGGTGTGTCGTCGGTTCGGGTGGGTGGTGAGAGTGCGGCGTATGTGATTTACACGTCGGGTTCCACCGGCCGACCCAAAGGCGTCACGGTCTCCCATTCGGCTCTCACGCGGCTGCTGCGCTGGGGTGAGGACTTCTTCCGGTTCGGTCCCGACGATGTCTGGTCGATGTTCCACAGCACGTCGTTCGACTTCTCGGTCTGGGAGATGTGGGGTGCGCTGAGCAGTGGCGGTCGGCTGGTCGTCGTCCCCTACTGGGTCTCCCGCAGCCCGGAGGACTTCTACCGCCTGGTGTCCGAGGCCGGTGTCAGCGTTCTGTGCCAGACCCCGACGTCCTTCGCCCAGCTCGAAGCGGTGGACTCCCAATCGGATCTGCCGCTGTCGCTGCGCTGGGTGATCTTCGGCGGCGAGGCGCTGGAGCACGGCCCGGTGCGCCGGTGGGCCGAGCGGCACGGCTGGGACCTGCCTCGGCTGGTGAACATGTACGGGATCACCGAGACGACCGTGCACGTGACCGCGCGGGTTCTGGGTGCCACCGATCTGAGGGAGGACCTGAGCCAGATCGGCCGGGAGGTGGGCGGGCTGACCGCGCACGTCCTCGATCCGGTTCTCCTGCCCGTGCCGGTCGGCGCGGTGGGCGAGCTGTACGTCGGTGGCGCCCGGCTGGCTCGTGGGTACGCGGGGCGTCCGGCGTTGACCGCCCAACGGTTCGTCGCGGATCCGCACGGCATCCAGCCGGGCGGCCGGCTGTATCGAACCGGGGACCGGGTGCGGCTGCGTCCCGACGGCGCCTTCGAGTACGTCGGCCGTTCGGACGACATGGTCAACGTCAAGGGCTTCCGGGTGGAGCTGGGCGAAGTGGAGTCCTCTCTGGCCCGCCACCCGGGGGTGGCGGCGGCTGCGGTGACCATGCGCCACGACGACTCAGGCAGCGCCACGCTGACCGGCTACGCGGTACCGACCGGGTCTGCCGTGCCGGATGTCGCGGAGGTGCGCCAGTGGCTGCGGGAACGCCTTCCTGAGTACATGTTGCCGGCCCGGCTGGTGCTGCTCGACTCGCTGCCGCTCACCCCGGCGGGAAAGGTGGACCGGTCCGCGCTGCCCGAGCCCGGACACGACGGGTCCGCTACCGGGCCAGCACCCCGCACATCAACGGAACGAACCCTGTGCGAGCTGTTCGCCGAACTGCTCGGTGTGCCCGAACTCGGCATCGACGGCAGCTTCTTCGAACTCGGCGGCGACAGCATCACGTCCATTCAGCTCGTGAGCCGGGCACGTCGCGCCGGACTGGTGATCAAGCCGAAGGACATCTACGAGAAGCGGACCGTACGCGCTCTGGCCGAGGTGGCGACGGCAGGAGTGGAAGGGCGGGCGGAGGGCCCGCGGCTCAGCGGTGTCGGGCCGGTCCCGCTGACGCCCATCCTGGCGTGGGCACGGGAGTTGGGCGGTCCGATGGACGCGTTCAGCCAGTCGGCGCTGATCCGGGTGCCCGCGGCGCACACACCGCGGCAGGCCGGCCAGGCGCTTCAGGCCCTGCTCGACCACCACGACGCGCTGCGGATGGTGGCGCACATCGGACCCGTTGTCCAGCCATGGGAACTGGAGATCCGGCCCGCGGGAACCGTCCGCGCCGAGGACTGCCTGCGCCAGGTGGAACTGGCGCAGGTGTCCGATGAGGACCGGTCGGCTCACATCGCGGCGGAGGCCCGAACCGCCCGCGCCTCGCTGCGGCCCGGAGAGGGGCAGCTCGTCCGGGCGGTCTGGTTCGATGCCGGATCCGGACAGAATGCCGGACGCGGTGCTGGACAGGGCGCCGGGCACCTGCTGCTGCTGGTCATCCATCATGTCGCCATCGATGGTGTCTCGTGGCGCATCGTGCTGTCCGATCTCGCGACTGCCTTCGCCGCGATCGAGGCCGGGCAGCCCGTGGCGCTGGAACCCGTGGCCACGTCGCTGCGGCAGTGGGCACACCAGCTCACGGCGATGGCCGCCGAAGCCTCGGTCGAACAGCATCTTCCGGCGTGGCAACGGATTCTCGGCCCGGCCGAGCCGCCGCTGGGCACCCGGCCGCTGGACGGTGACGTGGACGTGTTCGGGCGGCTCCAGGTCATCGGGCGGACCGTGGCACCGGGCTGCGCCGCCGCCACGCTCACCACCGCGCCCGCCGCCTACCGCGTCGGCGTGGACGACATCCTGATGGCCGCGCTCGCGCTGGCGATGCCGCCCTGGCTGGCCCGCAGGGGACACGACTGCCGCACCGGCTTCCTGCTGGACGTGGAACGGCATGGGCGCGACGAACTCGTGCCGGAAGCCGACCTGTCCCGTACCGTCGGCTGGTTCACCTCCATCCATCCGGTCCGGCTCGACCCAGGACCGGTCGACTGGCGGGAGGTGGAGGCCGGCGGCCCCGCGGTCAGCTCGGCCGTCAAGCGGATCAAGGAGCAGGTACGCGGTCTGCCGCCCGGCGGCGAGTACGGACTGCTGCGCCACCTCAACCCCCGGACCCGCGACGTGCTCGCCGGGATGGCCGCTCCACAGGTGGTCCTCAACTATCTCGGCCGGTTTCCAGCCGAGAGGCGCGGCGACTTCGCGCTGGCCACCGGCGACCTCGCGCTCCAGGGCGGGGCCGACCCGACGCAGCCGCTGCGGCACACCCTGTCGATCGCCGCGGTGACCCTCGACGGCGCGGCCGGACCCGAGCTCAAGATCACCTGGGCGTGGCCGGAAGGTGTGCTCGGCCACGCCGAGGTGGCCGAACTGGCGGACGCCTGGATCACCGCGCTCGAAGGCATCGTGGCCAGTTCGAGGACGCCCTACGCCGCCGGGCCCACGCCCTCGGACCTGACGCTCGTCTCGCTCAGCCAGGAGGAGATCGACGATCTTGAGGGAGAGCTGTCGGCGCCAGGAGGAACGGCATCATGAAACAGTCCAATGTGGAGGATATCCTGCCGCTGGCGCCGCTGCAAGCCGGGATGATGTTCCATTCCTGGTACGACAGCGCCGGACCCGAGGTGCAGACCGCCCAGCTCATCCTGGACACGTGCGGTCCTCTCGACGTCGGCGCGCTGCGCGCTGCGGTCGCCGCTCTGCTGCGCCGGCATCCCAACCTGCGCGCGAGTTTCCGCGAGCGCCGCTCCGGCGAGCCGATCCAGGTCATCATCAGGCATCCGGAACTTCGCTGGACCGAGGTGTCGGCGGCAGGCGAGCCCGCGGAGGTCGAGGCCGCACTGGCCAGGTACACGGAAATGGACCAGGGCAGGCGATTCGACCTGCGTCGCGCGCCGCTGATCATGTTCCGGCTGATCAGCCTCGGTGATCTCCGGCACCGGCTGGTTGTCACCTACCACCACATCCTGCTCGACGGCTGGTCCACCGCGCTGCTGGTCCGGGACCTGTTCGACCTCTACCGGCGAGGCGGCGACGCCGCCGGGTTGCCGTCGCCGCCGCCCTACCGGGACTTCCTGGCCTGGCTCAGCCGTCAGGACGGGCCACGCGCCGAGAACGCCTGGCGCGACGCGCTCGCCGATCTGGACCGGCCGACCCTGGTGGCCGCGACCGATCCGACCCGCGCGCCGATCTGGCCCGGCAGCGTACCCGCGGAACTCGGCCAGGAGTCCACTTCGGACCTGGCGACCTTCGCCCGGCGGCACGGCCTGACACTCAACACCCTTGTGCAGGTCGTCTGGGCGCTGCTCGTCGGTCAGCTCACCGGTCGCGACGACGTGGTGTTCGGCGCGGCCGTGTCGGGGCGGCCGCCTGAACTGCTCGGCGCGGAAGCCATGATCGGCCTGCTGATGAATGTCGTTCCGGTACGGGTCCGGTTGCGGAGGGACGAACCGCTGTTGGCCCTGCTGGGACGAATCCAACTGGAACACTCACTGCTCATCGAGCACCACCATCTCAGTCTGGCCGACGTCCAGCGGGTCGCCGGTATCGGGGAACTCTTCGACACCTGTCTGGCGTTCGAGAACTTCCCTGAGACCAGCGGATTCCGCCAGGAACCCCTCCAGGTGACGGTGAGCGCGTCCGATGCCGGGCACTATCCGCTGAGCCTGAACGCCGCGGCCGGCTCGCGGTTGCGGCTACGGCTGTCCTACCGGCCGGACCTGTTCCCGGCGGACTTCGGCAGCGCGCTCATGAGCCGTCTCACCCGGGTGCTGACCGCACTGCCGGCCCTGGCGGACGTTCCGACGGGCAAGCTCGACCTCACCGGCGTCGAGGAACGGCATCGGGTGTCGACCCGGTGGGGCCGCAACCCCTCGCAGGTACCGGTGGCGACGCTGCCGGACCTGTTCCAGGCGCGGGCCGGTGAGTCGCCCGACGCGGTCGCCGTGCTCCACGGCCGGCAGAGCATGACGTACCGCCAGCTCAACGCGCGGGCGAACCGTTACGCGCGGGCCCTCGTAGCCCTCGGCATCGGGCCTGAGCAGTTCGTCGGGCTGGCCATGCCACGCGGCACGGACCTGGTCACCGCGATCCTGGCGGTGACCAAGGCGGGCGCCGGTTATCTGCCGCTCGACCCGGAGTATCCGCCCCGGCGCATCGAACAGATGCTGTCCGCCGCCACTCCGGCCTGCGTGCTGGCCACCGGGACCGGATCGGCTGCCGCGGTCCGCGACGTCGCCATGGCGGCCGCCGTGCCCTGGCTGGACCTTGACGACCCCACAGTGGTCAGTTCGTGGTCCACGTACCCGGACCATGATCTGACCGACCGGGAACGCCGGACCGCCCTGCTGCCCGGCCACCCCGCGTATGTGATCTTCACCTCCGGTTCCACCGGGACGCCCAAGGGCGTGGTGGTCACACATCAGGGCGTCAGCAGCCTGGCCGCGACGCAGGCCGACCTACTCGAAGTGACCGGCCGCTCGCGAGTCCTGCAACTCGCCTCGCCCAGCTTCGACGCGTCCTTCTGGGAACTGTGCATGGCGCTGACTTCCGGCGCCTCGCTCGTGGTGGCCGACGAGCGGCTGCTCGTGGGGGAGCCGCTCGCCGCGCAGATCAGCGAACAGGGGGTCACCCACGCCACCATTCCTCCTGCTGTGCTGGCACAGTTGCCCGCGCGAGAACTGCCGGCCTTGCGTTGTCTTGTCACCGCGGGCGAGGCGTGCCCGGCCGAGCTGGTCGTGCGCTGGGCGCCGGAACGTCTCATGGTCAACGCCTACGGCCCCACCGAAACCACGGTGTGCGCGACGATCAGCGCCCCGCTGCCGGCCGTGGGCGCCGGTGACGTCGCGTCCGTCCCCATCGGACGGCCGGTGGCCGGCTGCCAGGCGCACGTGCTGGACGAGAGCCTGCGCCTGGTGCCGGCCGGGGTGATCGGCGAACTGTACGTGTCGGGCCGGGCGGTGGCCCGTGGCTACCTCGGTCTGCCGGGGCTGACCGCGAGCCGGTTCGTGGCCAGTCCGTACTCACGGGCGGGCGCTGGGATGTACCGGACGGGCGACCTGGCCCGCTGGCGTCCGGACGGCCAGTTGGAGTTCATGGGCCGGGCCGACGACCAGGTCAAGGTCCGCGGACACCGGATCGAACTCGGTGAGGTGGAGGCGGTGTTGGCGCGGCACGTGTCGGTCGCGCAGTCGGCCGTGACCGTCCGCGAGTTGGGCACGAACGGGCCGCAGTTGGTCGCCTACCTGACCGGTCCGCCCGGAGGGCCCGCACCCGATCCGGTGGCGGTCCGCGCCTTCGCGGCGGCGAACCTGCCCGGTTTCATGGTGCCGACGGCTTTCGTACCGCTGGCCGCCATGCCGCTGAACCGCAGCGGGAAGATCGACCGGGCGGCGTTGCCCGCACCCGGCCATGCCGCGGCGGCACCCGACGAGCTTCCGCGCACTCCCGTCGAGAAGCTGCTGTGCGGGCTGTTCGCCGAGGTGCTCGGGATGGCCGTGGTCGGCGTGCGGGACAGCTTCTTCACCCTGGGCGGCGACAGCATTTCCTCGATCCAGTTCGTGAGCCGGGCGCGGACCGAGGGCCTGCACATCATGCCGAGGGACGTCTTCCAGCATCCGACCGTGGCCGAGCTCGCCCCGGTCGCCGAGGCCGCGTCCGGCGACGGCCGTGCGGCGGATCCGCCCACGCGCCCGACGGGGTCGGGGAACTCGCTCCCACGCCGATCATGCACTGGCTGCGGGACATCGGCGGCACGATGACCGGCTACTGCCAGTCCGTCCTGGTCCGCTCACCGGCCCAGCTCACCGAATCCGGCCTGCTCGACGTGCTGCAAACGGTGCTGGATCAGCACGACGTCCTGCGGATGCGGCTGACCGCTGCCGGGCCGGACAGTGACTGGCGCCTCGACATATCGGCGCCCGGCACGGTATCGGCCGCGTCGATCCTGACCACGGTGCCCGTCGGTCCGGACAGGACGGAGGCGGACCTGCGGCCGATCGTGACGGAGCAGGTCGCCCTGGCGCGGGGTCGGCTGGCACCGGCCGACCGGATCGTGCTCCAGGCGGTCTGGTTCGACGCCGGCTCGGGACACGGCGGCCGACTGCTGCTTGTCGCGCACCACCTCGCCGTGGACGCCGCCTCCTGGCGGATCCTGTTGCCCGACCTGGCTGCGGCGTGGGCGGCGGTATCGGCCGGCGGGCGGCCGGCCCTGGCACCGGTCACCATGTCGTTCCGTGCGTGGTCGGCGCTGCTGACCGAGCAGGCCGGACACGACGCCCGGATCGCCGAGTTCGGCCTGTGGCATCGGATGCTGGCCGATTCCGCCCCGTCCATCGGCATCCGCGCGCTGGATCCCGCCCGTGACACCGTGCGCACCGCACGATCGGTCAACCAGGCGGTGCCGACCGACCTGACGCGGGACCTGCTCACCCGTGTGCCGGCCACCCTGCGGCTGGGCGTCGACGAGGCATTGCTGACCGCGCTGGCCATCGCCGTCGCGTCCGGCCGGTCCGGCGGTGGGGTACGGCTCGGCGTCGAGAGCCACGGCAGGCCGGCGCTGGCCGGTCACGTCGACCTGTCCCGCACCGTCGGGTGGTTCACCAGCCTGTTCCCACTTCGGCTGGATCTGGGGGAAGTGGACTGGACCGACCTGTGGGCGCGGGGCCGGCTCTCGGCAGCGTCATCAAGCGGGTCAAGGAGCAGTTGCGGGCGATCCCCGACAACGGCATCGGTTTCGGGCTGTTGCGCCACCTGAACCCGGACACCGGGCCACAACTGGCCACGCTGGACGCACCGCGGATCGGATTCAACTATCTCGGCCGCCTGGGCGGCGCGGCGGAGGAGACTGGACGCCGGTGCCCCAGGAGGGATTCGGCGGCGGTGCCGACGACGACATGCCGTTGCCCTTCTGCCTTTCGCTCAACGCGGTCGCGGTGGATCACGGGGACGCACCGCAGCTCCGTGCCTCCTGGACATGGGCCGACGGCGTCTTGCCGGAGGCGGAGGTACGGGAACTGGCCGGCGGATGGCTGCGCGCGCTGCGCGTGCTCGCGGCCGCGGCGGCCACGCCATCGGCGGCACTTGCCCCCTCGGATTTCCCGCTCGTCAGCGTCGACCAGGAAGAGCTCGACGCGATCGCTGCCGACCACGGAGGGCTGACGGATCTCCTGCCGCTGACGCCGTTGCAGGCGGGCATCCTCTACCACTCCACGTACGCGGCGACCGGTGCGGATCTCTACGCGGCTCAGCTCACGCTGGAGTTCGCGGGCCCGCTGGACACCGCGGCGCTGCGCGAGGCGGCGCGGGACCTGCTGTCCCGTCACCCGAACCTGCGGGCCGGCTTCCGGCAGCGACTTGCCGGCGATCCGTTGCAGGTGGTCGGCGACAGCGCGGACCTGGTGTGGCGCGAGGTCGACCTGTCCGCCCTGCCGGAGCCGGAGGCAGCCGCCGAAGCGGCCCGGATCGCCGACGCCGAGCGGGGGCAACGGTTCGACATGAGCCGTCCGCCGCTGCTGCGGTTCTGCCTGATCCGCAGGGCGGGCGGCCGGCACTGTCTCAACCTCACCCACCACCACATACTCCTTGACGGGTGGTCGCTTTCCCTGCTGTTGCGTGACCTGTCAGCGCTGTACCGGCACCGCCGTGGCGGCGAGGCGCCGGGTCGGACCGTGCCCTTCCGTGACTACCTGCGGTGGCTGGCCACGCGGGACCGGCCGGCCGCCGAGGCCGCCTGGCGGCTGGCACTGGCCCGGCTCACCGAGCCCACCCTGCTGGCCGGACCGGCATCCCGCACCCGTCGTCCTATCCCCGGGATCTCGACGTGGCGCTGGACGAGCACCTGACCGCCGCGCTGACCGCGCTGGCCGGCGATCACGGCGTGACCCTGAACACCGTGCTCCAGGGGGCCTGGGTGTGCTGCTCGGCCAGCTCACCGGGCGCGACGACGTGGTGTTCGGGATGCCGTCGGCCGGTCGGCCGCCCGACCTCGTCGGAGCCGACAAGATCGTGGGGCTGTTGCTGAACACGCTTCCCGTCCGGTTGCGGATCGAGCCGGGGGAGCCGTTCAGCTCCATGCTGGCCCGACTGCAGGACGACCAGTCCGCACTGGCACCGCATCAGTTCCTCGGGCTGGCCACGGTGCACAGGCTGACCGGCATCTCCGGGCGGCTGTTCGACACCCTGTACGTGTTCGAGAACTACCCGGTCGCGTCCGGCGGGACGGTCGCCGTCGACGAGCTGCCGGTCACCGGCATTCGGGGGCGCGACGCCACGCACTATCCGCTGACCCTCGTGGTCGTGCCCGGTACCCGGATGCACCTGCGCCTGAGCCACCAGACGGACCTGATCAGCCCTGGCACGGCGGACGCCATCCTGGAGCGGTTTCAGGTCCTGCTCCGAGCGGTCACCGCCGACCCGGACCTGCCGACGGCACGGCTGCCGCTCCTGTCCGAACCGGAGTCGCGGCTACTGTCCCGGGCCAATGCGACAGACCGGCCGGACTCCGGCGACACGCTGCCGGGCCTGTTCGAAGCGCAGGCCGCCCGCACCCCGGACGCGACCGCGGTGTACTTCGGCGATGACGAGTTCAGCTACGCGGACCTCAACGCCAGGGCCAACCGGCTGGCGCACCTGCTGATCAGCCGCGGCGCGGGCCCGGAGCGGGTGGTGGCGGTCGGCGTGCCCCGGTCCGCGCTGAGCCTGACAGCCGTCCTCGCGACCCTGAAGACCGGCGCCGCGTACCTTCCGGTCGACCCGGAACACCCCACGGCGCGCAAGGTCATGATGCTGCGCGACAGCGATCCGGTCTGTGTCGTCGGGACGGGAGAGATCATCGGCGAACTGGCCGCCGAGGGCCGGCCCGCCGAGCGCCTGCTCGCGTTGGACGCCCCGGACGTGGCGGAACTGCTCCGGCGGCAGCCGACGGACAATCCGGCCGACCGGCACCGGCTCGGCGTGCTGCGACCGGACCATCCCGCGTATGTCATCTACACGTCCGGTTCGACAGGCCAACCGAAGGGCGTCGTCGTCCCGCACGCCGGCATCGTCAACCGGCTGCTGTGGATGCAGGCCGAGTACCGCCTACCGCCGCCGACCGCGTGTCCAGAAGACCCGCCGCAGCTTCGACGTATCGGTGTGGGAGTTGCTTCTGGCCCCTCCTGGCCGGTGCCGCCGGGATCGTCGTTGCCGGTGCACGAGACCAGCACGACCCGGCCAGGCTCGTCGACGCCTGTCGTCCCGCACCGGGTCACCGACGCGCACTTCGTCGCCGTCCGTGCTCGCCGCCTTCCTTGCCGTCCCGCGGCAGCGGGTGCACGAGCCTGCGCCGGGTGATCGCAGCGGCGAGGCGCTGACCGCGCACTGGCCAGCCGTTTCCACGCCACCCTCGGTGCGGAGTTGGCACAATCTCTACGGGCCGACCGAGGCGTCGATCGACGTGACCTCTGCCCGTGCCCGACCGGCGACCTATCCGGGACGCCCGTCCCGATCGGCAGGCCGATCTGGAACACGCGGGTCGCACATCCTGGACGGCTGACTCGCAGCAGGTGCCGCTGGGCGTGACCGGCGATCTCTACCTGGCCGGCGCCGGCCTGGCCCGTGGCTACCTGCGCCGCCCGGGCCTGACGGCGGAGCGGCTTCGTCGCCGACCCGTTCGGCGGTGCCGGGGCCCGCCTGTACCGCACCGGTGACCGGGCGGCATGGACCTTCGACGGCAGATCGTCTTCCACGGCCGGGACGACGAACAGGTGAAGCTGCGCGGCTACCGGGTCGAACTGGGCGAGATCGACGCCGCGCTCGCGCGGTGCACGGATGTGGCCGCGGCGGCCGCCGCACTGCGTGAAGACGTCCCGGGCGTCCGGCACCTCGTCGGCTACGTGGTGCCCGCACCGCTCGGGTCGTTCGACCCGGGCCGGCTGCGCGATGAGCTGGCCGCCGTCGTGCCGGCGTACCAGGTGCCCTCGGTGTTCGTGCGGCTCGCCGCGATGCCGCTCACGCCCAGCGGCAAGCTGGACCGCGCCGCCCTTCCGGCGCCGACGTCGTACACCGCCAGGCCGGACGACCGGGTGGCCAGCCCCGCCGAACTGCGGCTGTGCGAGCTGTTCGCCGAGACACTCGGCGTACCCGTTGGCCCCGACGACGACTTCTTCGAGCTCGGCGGTGATTCGCTGACCGCGATGCGGCTGGTCAGCGGCGTTCAGTCGGCTCTGGGAACGGTGCTGGAAATCCTGGACCTGACGACGCATCCCACCCCGGCCGCACTGGCCGGCCACCTTCCCGAGTCGGTGGCCGAGCCGACGGCGACACCAGCGGCAGGGCATGGCGCCGGACCCGGGCCCGGGAGGACCGCATGACCGTTCGAGCCGAACACGAGCTGCCCCGATGCGGGCCCGAGCAGACCGACCGGGAGACCGCGCTGTCGCCGGCCGAGGAACGGTTGCTGTTCCTGGACAGGCTTCACCCGGGATCGGCGCAGTACTCCGTACCGGTCCGCTACCGGTTCCGTGGCGCCCTGGACGCCGACGCGCTGCGTGCCGCCCTCCAGGAACTGGTGACGCGCCATGAGGCCCTGCGGACGTACGTCACCGCGGACGACCGGCGGCTGACCAAGCGGGCAGCCACCTTGCCCTGGTCGGTGCTGGACCTGTCCACAGAGGAACCTGCGGCCGCGGCGGCCATGGCACGCCGGCACATCGACGCGCAGGCGCGCCGCCCGGTCAGCACGGCTACGGCGCCACTCGCGCGGGCCTGCCTGGTCCGGGAGCCGGAAGATCGCTGGACGCTGCTGGTCACCCTGCATCACCTGATAGCGGACCAGTACTCGATGAACCTGCTCGACCGGGAGCTTCAGCAGTGCTACGGAAGTCGCGCCGGGCTGACCGTGGCCGTACCGCCGCCACCCCGCTGCGGCACGGGCCGTCGTGACCCTGCGGCGTCGCTGCGCTACTGGCGCGGCGAGCTGGCCGGTCTGTGCGGCCGGATCCCGCTGCCCGCCGACCGCCCGCGGCCGGACGTGGTGAGCCCCAGCGGCGACGTGGTGAGCGCGCGGTTGGACGAAGCGTTCACGACTCGCCTGGCCGGCCTGGCGGCGGACTGTTGCGCCACCGAGTTCATGGTGCTGCTGGCCGGTTACGCGGCCTTTCTCGGCCATGTCGCCGGGCCGGAGGTCGTGATCGGCGTTCCGTTCTACGGGCGGACCGCGGGTGAGGAACGGATCGTCGGCATGTTCGTCAACGTCCTGCCGATCCGGGTGCGTGCCGATGGGAAGGGCAGCTTTCGCGATCTGGTCGGGCGCGTGCGCAAGCTGGTCACCGGTGCGCTGGCACACCAGCACGTGCCACTTCAGGATCTGGTCACGGAGGTGTCGAGGACAACCCGGCCGGGCGACCACCCGCTGACCCAGGTGAGCTTCACCCATGTCGACGACCGCCGGTGGCGGTGGGCGCCCGCGGGCGCCACGGCGATCCGGGACGTGCTCGCCACCGGCACGGCCAAGTACGAGCTGTTGTGGACGGTGACCGCCGGCCGGGACTCGTCCACTTCGGACCTGGAGTTCAGCACCGACCTGTTCGGCCGCGACCGCGCCGAGGAGTTGCACGGGCGGCTGCTCAAGACCCTGGCCGAGCTCGGCGCCGCACCGGACGTTCCGGTCGGGACGGTGCTGACCGGCACCGCCGTCGCCACCCCGCCCACCCCGCGGCCGACCGCCCGACCCGGCCGCGAGCCGGCGCACGAGCAGGTGGCGCGGCAGGCGCGGGCACACCCGGCGGCCGTCGCGATCCGGGACGGGGAGCACAGCGTGAGCTACGGCGAACTCGACAGCACCGCGTCCGCGCTCGCGGACGTTCTCGTCGATCGCGGCGTACGGCCAGGCGAGCGGGTCGCGGTGGCGGTCGGTCGGGGCGCTGATGCGGTGACCGCGTTCCTGGCCGTGCTGCGGGCCGGCGCCGCATACGTGCCCATCGACACCACGCAACCGCCGGCCCGTAGCCATCTCCTCATGCGGGACAGCCGCGTCCGGTTCGCCCTGTGCGAGCCGGAGAACGCACGGCACGCGCCGCCGGGGGTGCGGGTCGTCGCGCTGGCCGAAGCAGCGGGACACCCGGGCTCGGCGCGACGAATTCCGGTGACGGATCGTCATCCCGCGTACGTCATGTACACCTCCGGTTCCACCGGCACTCCGAAGGGTGTGGTGGTCCCGCACCGGGCGATCAGCCGGCTGGTGCCGGACTCGAACTACATCCGGTTCCGCGCCGACGATGTCGTGGCGCACGTGTCGAACACCGCCTTCGACGCGGCCACCTTCGAGATCTGGGGCGCACTGTGCGCCGGTGCGACGCTGGCCGTGGTGCCCCGTGATGTCGCGCTGTCGCCGCGGGAGATGTCCCGGTTCCTGCGTCAGGCCGGCGTGACGGTCATGTTCGTGACGCCAACGCTGCTCAACGCGACCGTGGCGCACGCCGCCGACGCCTACGCCGGACTGCGCGTGCTGCTGTTCGGCGGCGAGCAGTACGCGGTGGAACCGATCAGGCGGCTGCTGGCTGCCGGTGCGCCGCGCACGCTGCTCAACGCGTACGGCCCGACGGAGAACACCACCTTCTCCGCCGCCCACGAGGTGACCGGCGCGGATCTGGAGTCGGGCGTCATCCCGATCGGCACCGCCATCGACGGCACGTACCTGCGGGTACTCGACGAGCGGCTGTCACCCGTGCCGCCCGGCGGCTCCGGCGAGCTCTACCTCGGCGGCCTGGGACTCGCCGACGGCTACACCGACGATCCCTGCCGCACCTGCGCGACGTTCGTCGCCGACCCGTACGCCGAGCAGCCGGGTCAGCGGCTGTACCGGACCGGAGATCTGGTTCGTACGCTGCCCGGCGGAGACGTGGTGTTCCTCGGACGCGACGACGACCAGGTCAAGCTCAGCGGGTTCCGGGTCGAGATCGGCGAGGTGGAGCGGGCGCTGCGCGGCTGTCCCGGTGTGCGCGACGGCGCGGTGCTCGCGGTCCGCGGACCCGCCGGCCTCGAACTGACCGCGGTGCTGGCCGGACCAGCCGAACCGCGGGAGGCACGGGAGTACCTGCGCGCCCGCCTGCCTGCCTACATGCTGCCCGGTCGGTACCTGAAGGTCGAACGGCTGCCGATGACCAGCAACGGCAAGGTGGACCGGACGGCCCTTCTCAGAACGACATCGCCGGCGGTCGGCCTCGGCCCGCCCGTGGCCGATGCCGGCGACGTCGGGGACGCGACGCGGGACGACCCGGTCCGGACATGCCTCGCCGAGATCTGGCGGGACCTGCTCGGGATCACGGATCCCAGTCCGGACAGCGACTTCTTCAGCCTCGGCGGCACCTCGATCAAGGCGATGCACATGGTTGCCGCCCTGCACAAGCGATTCGGTGTCAACCTCCGGATCGTCACCGTGTTCCAGCAACCGTCGTTCGCCGACCTGGCGGCACGGATCAACGAGCTGATCGAGCCGAACGGCGTAGCCGATGACTGAACCCGTGACCGCGCAAGGGCTGCTCGATCTGGGAGATCCGGATCTGTACGTCGATCCGGCACGGTTCGATATGTGGCGCGACTACGCCGCCGCCGACGCCGTGCCGTGGAGCCGGCCCGGCACGTCGCCGGACGGCTTCTGGTCGGTGTTCTCTCTCACCGCGTGTCGCGCGGTCCTGGCACCGACGGCGCCGTTCGCGTCCGGGTTCGGGATGATGATCGGCTTCGGCCGCCACCGTCCCGACACGTCGGGCGGCTCGATGCTGGTGGTCGCGGACGGTCCACGGCACAGCTACCTGCGCAGCCTGATCATGCCGTTCCTCTCCAGGGGGATGGGCGATGCCATCGGCGACACGGTCCACCGGTGGATACGCGGCCTGGTCGCCGAAACCGTCGAGGCCGGCCACGCCGACGTCGCCGCTTCGCTCGCGCCGATCATCCCGGCGGGCGTCGTCTGCCAGATCCTCGGTGTGCCGCCGTCGGATCGCGATTTCCTGATCGAACTGACCAATCATGCCTTCGGCGGCGCTGACGACTCGTTCGACAAGATGTCCCCGTCGGCGGCGCACTCGGAGCTGATCCTCTACCTCAGCGGACTTGTCGCCGACCGGCGACGCGACCCGGGCGACGACCTGATCAGCGCGCTCGTGCGCGATCACCGGCTCACCGAGCGCGAGGTACTGCTCAACTGCGACAACGTTCTCGTCGGCGGCAACGAGACCACCCGTCATGCGATCGCGGGATGCTTCCGCGCCCTGGACACCGTTCCCGGGTTCCTCGACAAGCTGCGGGCCGATCCGGATCTGGTCGAAGCCGCCGTCGAAGAGGTCATCCGGTGGACGTCGCCGGCGATGCACGTCCTGCGGGTCGCGGCCGCCGACATCGAACTCGCGGGACAGCCGGTGGCCAAGGACGACGCGGTCGTGGCCTGGCTGCCGGCCGCCAACCGGGACCCGCGGTTCTTCGAGAGCGCCGACGAGTTCCGTCCCGGCCGGCCGACCACCACCCGGCACCTCGGCTTCGGCCACGGCCCGCACCATTGCCTCGGGGCGGCGCTGGCCCGGCTGGAGCTGCGCTCGCTGCTACTCGCGCTGGCCGAGTACGCGGAGTCGGTGACCGTACTCGGTACCCCTCAGCCGCTGCGCTCGAACCTGGTCCAGGGCTACCGCCGCTGTGAGGTGGGGCTTGCACCGGTCCGCACGCCACACCGCCCGGCCAGGGAGGTGGGAACTCGATGAGCGCCTTGACCGATCGCCGGTTCCGGCGGATGTACGTCGGCGATGCCTTGTCCGGCTTCGGGGACACGGCCCTGCTGCTGGCCCTCGGTATCTGGGTGAAGACCCTCACGGGGAGCAGTTCGGCGGCGGGCTGCGTCTTCCTCGCCACCGGCGTGCCGGTGCTGTTCGGCCCGCTGGCCGGGCGCTGGATCGACCGGGTCAGCCGCAAATCGCTGCTGATCGTGACGAACGGACTCGCCGCGGTCGCTGTGCTGGCGCTGCTGCTGGTGCAGGACGTCTCGCAGGTCTGGATCATCTATGGTGTCGCGGTCGCGTACGGCGCTGCGCTCACCGTGCTCGGTCCTGCCCGCAGCGCGTTGTTCAAGGACATGCTGCCCGATGCCGACCTCGGGTCGGCCAACGCGGCGTTCGGCACGCTGTCGGGCTTCACCAGGATGCTGGCGCCGCTGGCCGGAGCGGGCATTTACGCGGCGGTCGGCGGTCACGTGCTCGCGGTGGTCGACGCGCTGACCTTCCTCGCCGCCATCGTCGCGCTGGCGACCGTGCGGGTCGCCGAGAGCCGCCCGGAGCCCGCGGCGGAGAAGTCCGGCGCGGAGATCCTCGCAGGACTGCGCTACATCCGGTCGGTGCCCCTGCTAGCCCAGATCACCAGGGTCAGCGCGATCGCGTTCGCCACCATGGGAATCCTGGAACCGCTGATCTTCGTCGTGATCCAGCGCGGACTGCACCGGCCGCCGACGTTCTTCGGCGTGATCGCCAGCCTCGAAGGCGCGGGGGCCATCGTGGCGGGACTCACCGGCGCACGCCTGCTGCGCCGCACGGGGGAGGGACGGGTCGTCGGCGGTGCGCTGGTCGGCCTTGCGCTCGCCAGCCTCGCCCTGGCTGCCGACTCGGTGTATCCGGTGGTCGCCGGCGCGCTCGTCGGTGGTGCCGCCATCACCTGGTTCGCGATCGGCTGGAACACCGCGCTGCAACGGTATACACCGCCTCGGCTGCAAGGCAGGGTCTTCGCCACCGCCGGGGTGATGGTGAGCGTGCCGCAGACGGTGTCCATCGGGCTCGGCGCGGCCCTCATCGCCGCCGTGGACTACCGGGTGCTGCTGGCCGTGCTCGCGGTCGTGACCGCGCTGTGCGGGCTACGGCTGCTGATCCGCCCGGAACCGGAGCCCGCGCCGGCACCGGTGACCGTCCCGGCCGACGAGAAGCACGAGCCAGGACAGGCAACGGACGAACAGGCGCAGTAGCCGTGCAGGTATCCCGGACGAGATCCGCTGATCCCGGAAGTGGTGTGATGACAACACATGAGCAACCGGTTGCCGCCCGCACGGTAAGCATTCCGTTCGAGGGCGACCGAGGCGGCCGGTGGCCGGTGACGCTGGCGCAGGGCAACGTTCTCGACTGGATCGCCTGGGACCCCGGCGGGGCGGTGTTCAGCGTCCACGCCGATCTCCCGGCCGGCCGCACGCTGGACGACGTGTGCGAGGCGGTCGCCGTGCTCGTGTCCCGGCACGAGGGACTACGGACCTGCTACCTGGCGGATCCCGACGGTGAGCGGAGCCAGGTCGTCGCCAGGTCGGGCCAGCTGGAGATCCTGCTGCTGGAGTTGGACGACAAGGCGCTCCTGCGCACACAGGTCACCGAACCGTACCGGCCATTCGAGCACGGGAAGGAATATCCGTTCCGGGCAGCCGTGGCGCTCGATCACGGATCGCCCCTCAGGGTGATCTTCGAATTCTCCCACCTGTGCGCGGATCTGGTGGCCGGGAACATCGTGCTGGCGGAGTTCGCCGAACTGATGGCGGCACCGGCCGGGCACCGGGCGCGCCCGCGCGCGTGGCAGCCGGGAGACCAGGCCGAGCACGAGCGCACGCCTGCCGCCGTCCACCGCATGGCCTGGACGCTCGACTACTGGCGCGCCCACGTGCGGGACCTTCCTCCGTGCCTGCTGTCCGTGCCGGCCCGCACCCCGGGCCCCCCGGAGTTCAGACTCGCGGCGATGCGTTCCGCGTCGGCATCGGCCGCGCTGCGGGAGATCTCCGCACGAACCAGGATCTCCCCGGCCACGATCATCGTGTCGACCATCACCGCGTTGCTGTCCTGGTGGACGGACAACGACACCTTCGCCGTGGACATCCTGTACAGCAATCGTTCCCTCCCGCGGATGCGGGACTACGTCGGCACCATGGCGCAGAGCGCGCTGCTTCCCTTCGCGCGTACCTCGTCCTCGTTGCGTGAGACGCTGCACGCCACCCAGGCCGCCGTGCTCGACGCCTACCGGTTCGCCCACTTCGACGGAACCTCCGTCGCGCACATGGTCGAATCCGTCGGAATACGGCGAGGCTGCGAGCGTCATCGCGACCTCGTCATCAATGACATGAGCGTCGTCGGCGGGGAAACCTTCCACCGGGACCCACGGCCGCGATCCGGCGCCGCCGCCGGCGAGACCGAGACCGAGACCGAGACCGAGACCGCGAGCGGACTGGAGACATCGGCCGCCGATCCCATCCGGCTGACCATTCTCCGGACCCGGCCCACCGTGCTGCTCGGTCTTTCCCACGACGTTCGTCACGTGTCGGACGCCGAAGCGGTCGCCCTGCTCAGGTCGGCCGAGCGGATGCTGACGACGGTCGCGGAGCGGGACGTCGACCTGGACAACCTCGGCGTCCTCCTCGGACTCGACCCGGCACGACGCACCGCGGGCTGGCTCAGGCTGAATGCCGGCTGGGTGGACCTCCCTACCTGCGAGCGGCTGTTCCGGCAGGCCACGGGAGACCAGGCAGCTCGCGTTTTCGCCGAACACGGGACGCTGGTGGGATATTCGGCGCTCCCCGGCCGGCGGATCGGTCTGGAGCGGCTGCACACGATGGCCATGGCCGGCCTTGGCGGCCGTCATGGGGCGGTAACCCCCGATCGCTATGTCATCTGCGTCGAGGCTCCGCGATCACCGGACAGCCACGCCGCCTGGCAGGCACAGCCCGTTCTGATGGCCGGTCCCGGCAGATAGCGGGACCGGCGGGTACCCGCCGGTCCCTCGTTCATCACGGCAGGAGCGTGACGTGCTCGTACTCGGAATCAGCGGGCTGCATCGCGGTGTGGCCTTCAAAGAGCAGTTGGTGGCCGGCCTCGACCCGAGGGAACGCCGGATGGTGCAGGGCCTGGACTCCGCGGCCGCACTGGTCAGCGAGGACGGTGTGCTCGCCGCCGCCGCGCAGGAGCGCTATCGCGGGGGCAAGGGCACGAACATCTTTCCCGCCGAGGCGATCGCGGCCTGCCTGCGATCGGCCGGAGCCGGCATCGATGACGTCGAGTTCGTGGCGCACGGCTTCCGGTACGAGCCGTCGTCGACGTTCGAGCTGGACGAGTTCTCCCGCCGGTGGTTCCGCGAGGTCTACTGCGAGCAGGCGCAACTGGAGGTGCTCGGCGAGCACCTGCCCGACGGCCGGTGGGAACGGCGGCTCGTCCGTGTCCCGCACCACCTGTCGCACGCCGCAAGCGCGTACCTGCTGAGCGGATTCGACGAGGCGACCGTGCTCGTCGCGGACGGCAGCGGCGAGACCGAGTCGATCACCTTGTTCGACGGGTCCGGCTCTGGCCTGCGCCACCTCCGCGGCTACCCGGTGATGAGCTCGCTCGGCCTGCTGTACAGCATCGTCACGCACTACCTCGGGTTCCTCGGCGGCATGGACGAGTACAAGGTGATGGGGCTGGCGCCCTACGGCGATTCCCGGCGGTACGCCGACGTGGCCGGGGACCTGATCCGGCTCGGCCCGGCAGGCGCGGTGACGGTACCGCTGCTCGGCTTCAACAAGGACCCCGTTGAGCGGGAGACGCATCGGGGGGCGCTTCGCCGCCTCGCCGAGCTGCTCGGGCCGTCTCGCCACCCGGAAGAGCCGATCACCCAGCGGCACATGGACATCGCCGCCACGACACAGGACCGACTCCAGGAGGCGATCCTGCACGTGCTGGAGCCGGCGGTGACCGGGCGACCACCTCGCCCGCTCTGCCTCGCGGGCGGCGTCGCGCTCAACTGCACGGCCAACGGCCTGCTGGCCAGGAGCGGCATGTTCAGCGACATCTTCGTGCAGCCGGCATCCGGCGACGACGGCAGCGCGCTGGGCGCGGCTCTCTGGCAGCTCCACCAGCGGTCGCCTGACGTGCCACGGCGGCGGATGACCATGCCCTACTGGGGGGACGAGTTCACCGCCGCCGATGCCGAAGCGGCCCTGGGCGCACTGGACGCCGGATACCGGATCGAGCGGTTCGACGAGGAGGAGCTGGCCGACAGGGTCGCCGCGCTGCTGGCCGACGGCGACGTCGTCGCCTGGTTCCAGGGGAGGATGGAGTTCGGCCCGCGGGCGCTGGGCAACCGCAGCATCCTGGCGGACCCCACCGTGCCGCACATGCGTGCCCACCTCAACGAGGTGGTCAAACAGCGTGAGCTGTTCCGTCCGTTCGCGCCCGCCGTACCCGAGGAGGACGCCGGGTGCTACTTCGACATCCCGGCCGGCCAGGAGCACCTGTACCACCACATGCTGTTCGTGGCGCCGGTCAGGGCCGCCTACCGGGAACTGCTGCCCGCGGTGACCCATGTGGACGGTTCGGCGCGGCTTCAGGTCGTCGACCGCCGGACGGCGCCCGGATTCTGGCGTCTGCTCCGACGCTTCGGTGAGCTGCGCGGCCTGCCTGTGCTGCTCAACACTTCCTTCAACCTGCGCGGACAGCCGATCGTCCGTACGCCGAGCGAGGCCGTCGCCACCTACGCCCGGTCGCGTATCGACGCGCTGGCCATCAACGGGTACCTCGCGACGCGCCGTCCCGCTCCCAGCGGGTCACCGACGCCCCGCGCACCTGTCGCCGCGACGAGCCGGCGCGAGGCGGTGGCGGAGATCTGGCGGGATCTGCTCCGCGTCTCCGACCTGGACGACGGGGACAACTTCTTCGATCTGGGCGGCCATTCGGCGCTCGCGGTCGAATGTGCCGAGCGGCTGCGCCCACTCGCCGGCCGGGACCTGCCGCTGGACATCCTCTTCGACCACCCCGTACTCGCGGACCTGGTGGCCGCCGTGGCACGGGAGAACGAAAGCCATGCCTGACGCGTCCCGTCCCGATCCCGGTCTCACCACGCTCGGCCTGATCCAGGCGCAGGCGCGGGTCAGGGCCGACGCGCCCGCGGTACTCGACGGCGACCGTGTCCTCAGCTACCGGAAGCTGTTGGCAGCGGCGCGGACCCGCGCGGGAGAGCTGGCTGCCGTGCTCGGTCCCGGCGACCGGGTGGCGATCGAGACCGGGCCAGGCGCCGACTTCGCCATCGGCCTGCTCGCCGGGTGGCTGCTCGGCGCCGTACCTGTGCCGACCGATCCCGCCTGCCCCGCACAACGGCGGGCGTACCAGCTCCGGCAGGCCGGCTGTGTCGCCTGCCTGACCGCACCGGACGCGGATGGTGTCACCGCGGAGGTCACCGCCGAGATCCGCCGCGGTGCGCGCCTGTCCCGTCCCGCACCCGTGCCGGCGGACTGCTCGTACATCCTGTTCACCTCAGGCACCACCGGCGGCCCCAAGGGCGTGCAGGTGCGCCATCGCGGGCTGGCCAACCTGCTCACCGAGGGCGGGCGGCTGCTGAGGCTCGGACCGAACAGGGGGATGCTGGCGCACTGCAACCCGGCCTTCGACATGGCCCTTGCGGAGACGCTGGTGCCACTGGTCGCCGGCGGGACGGTGGTGGTCGCCCCGCATCGTGCCGCGCGCAACCCGGAGAGATTCGCCGAGTGGTTGCGCGGCGTGCCGGTACATGCGGCGGTGGCGACGCCCACCTTGCTGCGGATGCTGTTGCCCTACCTGCGCGGTGCGCTGGGCCACTGTGCGGTCGTGAGCGGTGGCGAGGCCCTGACCGCGGGTCTCGCGGAGCAACTGCACGCTGTGGCCGGCGAGGTGTGGAACGGCTACGGCCCGACCGAGGCGACGATCGCCGCGCTGTTCGCACCGATCCGGCCACCGCTGTCGGATCCGGTCCCGATCGGACGGCCGATCCCGGGCATGGGCGCCGAGATCCTCGACGACCGGCTGCGCCCGGTCCCGCCGGGCGAGGCAGGCGAACTCTGCCTGTCCGGCGTCGGACTGGCCGCAGGCTACGTCAACGACACGGAGTTGACCCGGCGGGCCTTCGGCACGGGGCCGACCGGCAACCGGATCTACCGCACCGGCGACATCTGCTGCCAGCGCGACGACGGGCAGTACGAGTTCCGGGGCCGTCGCGACGACCAGGTGAAGATCCGTGGCCACCGGATCGAACTCGGCGAGGTCGAGGCCGTCGCCGAACGGTCGCCGTGGGTCGCGCGTGCGGTAGCTGTCGTCTGCGAGCCCGAGCCCGGGCGCGTCGAGCTCTACCTCGCGCTGCTGCCCGAGCCCGGTCACCGGCCGGATCCGGCCGCCGTGACCGCGCGGCTGCGCCGGCGCCTGCCCCCGTACATGATGCCGGCCCGCGTCATCGCGCTCGCCGAGCTACCGCCGAACCAGGCGGGCAAGCTCGACCGCGCCACGGTGCGGCGGCACATCGACGCCATGGTGCGGGAGAGCCGCGTCGGCGACCCGGCGGCACCACCCATCGCCCTACAGCGCCCGTCAGCCTGATCCCTTCCGCCCGGGTGACGACCAGCGGATGCCATCGACCGGAGGACCTTCATGACCGCACGACGCGAAGAGATCTTCTCCGCTGCCGGGATGAGCTACACCGGTTTCCTCGGCGGCGTCTGGGACACGGTCTGCCGCGAGCTGGGCGTCGTGGGCGGGCCGGCCGCCAACGGCAGCGGCCAACTCGCCGACCTGCTGGCCCCATGGGGTTCGCGCCCCGTCGGCACCAGGTGCGCCTACCCGTCGAAGGTCTCCCGGGACGGCTTCCCGGCGGAACTGTCCGTGAACTGGTCCCGCAACGGGGTCGAGGTACGCCTGCTGTTCGAGGCTCTCGGCGATCCGCCCGACGCCGCCGCCAACCGCGACGCGGGGCTGGCACTGCTGTACCGCCTGGAAACAGAACGTGGTGCGTACCTCGGTTGGTTCCACAAGATCAGCGATCTCTATCTCGGTGACAACGCGGTCGCGGGCACGACGGTCCCGCACCGCTGCCTCTGGCATTCCGTTGCCTATCCCAAGAGCGGTGTGGACATCTGCAAGGTCTACCTCGACGCCGGGGCCTACGGCAGGCCGGAGGACGAGCTGATGACGGAGACGGCCAGCCGACTCGGCTTCGCCGAGGCCTGGCGGCTCCTGACCCGGGTGCGTGACACGATCACGCCCCGTCCCGAGATCGAGTATCTCGCCCTCGATCTGGTGGACGCGCCAACGGCACGCGTCAAGGTCTACTTCCGCCACCGGCACGCGACTCTGCGGCAGCTCGACCGGCTGGCCGCCGTGGCCACGACACATCGCAGCGAACTGGCGCGCCGCTCGTACGCGCACCTGATGCCGCCGGATGCGGTGGTGGAGAACGAGCCGCTCACCTGTATCGCATTCCGTCCGGACCACAGCCGTCCGACGCAGGCGACGACCTACCTGCGCATCCCGGGCAGATTCCCGACCGAACGCGCGGCGAGTGCGGCGATAGCCGCGCTCATGCGCGACTGTGGCGTGGACCCCGCCAGCTACCTGAACATGATCACCGCACTGGCCCCGGGCCGGCTCGATGAGATCACCGGACTGCAGGAGCTCGTGAGCTGCCGGGTCAAGGACACGAGCACGGACATCACCGTCTATCTGCGCTTCGGGGTCTACCCACACCAGGTCAACGCCTTCTGACACGCCGTCGCGGCACCGCTCGAAGGGAAGACGGGATGATGTCGGCACGCACGTCGGGCACGTCACCGGAACTGTCCGTGGTGGTCCCCACCTACAACCGGGCGCCGTTGCTGCGCATGACGCTCACGTCGCTCGTGCAGCAGCGCAATCCGCCGTCGTTCGAGGTCATTGTCGCCGACGACGGGTCGACCGACGACAGCGAGCAGGTCACCGCGGAGTTCCGTGACCGCCTCGCCATCCGCTACTGCTACCAGGAGGACGAGGGTTACCGGGTCGCCAGGGCCCGCAACATGGGTGCGGCCATGGCCGGCGCGCCGATCCTGGTCTTCCTGGACAGCGGCACGCTGGCGGGACCGGATCTGCTCGCCGGTCACCTGCGCCGCCACGCCGAGCACCGCGCGGACCCCGCATCGCCGACGTACGGGCCGGCCGTGGTCGGCTACACCTACGGGTACCGGCCCTATGACCCCACCCCCGGGCTGGCCGAGGCGTTCACGCTGTTGAGCTCGCAGGAGGTGTATGAGCGCTACTGCGCCGATCCGTTGTTCCGTGACTCGCGTCATGAGGCGCTGGCCGAACTCGGCTTCGACCTGAACGGGTTGGAGATGCCGTGGCTGTTCTTCTGGACGATGAACGTCTCGGTGCACGTCGGCGACTACGCGATGGTGGGCGGCTTCGACGAACGGTTCCACAGTTGGGGAGGCGAGGACCTGGAGTTGGGCTACCGCCTGCATCAGCGCGGTGTGCGGTTCGTCTGCGACATCCGGTCCTGGGCCGTGGAGATCCCGCACCAGCGCGACAGTGGGGCCAGTATCACCAGCAACAAGAACAACGCGCTACGAATCCTGATGAAGCACGCCGACCCCGCCGTCGAGCTGTTCTGGAAGGTGCTGACCCGGGACTACGTCCTGTTTCCCGCCGAAGACGCCTACCGTGACCTGCTCGACTGGACGGAGGAGGTCTCCGGCCTGGATGTCCAGCCGGAAGTGGATCGCGGCACCGAGGGCCTGCCCGCCGGGGCCCGGGTGGCGATCTTCGGCAGCGGCGCGAGCGTGCCTGACCGTGGGCTGAGCGGTGTGCTGGTCGACTTCGACGCGAGACTCCTGGACAAGGCGCCCGTCGACGGCCGGTTCACCACCCATCACGGGCTCGGCCTGTGCACTCCTGAGCCGGACGGCGCCTTCGACCGGGTCGTGATCACCTCCCGGCTGTCGCGGCTGTGGCCGCGGTGGGGCGAAGCCGTCCGGGCGGAAGCCGCGCGGATCGGCACCAGCGTCCACTGTGTCCTGTAGGCACCGTGTGCGCGCCGTCGGCGTCACCATGCCCGACTCCCGCCCACCGGACGACAGGCCGGAACAGGCGGCGCGAAGACGCGGTCCGCATCGACGCCGAAGACATCGGGCAGGACCGCGAGAGCATGCGGAATGCCCGAGCAAGGAGTAGTTCTGACCTGGCGGGGTAAGCGCTTGGTCACCGACGCCGGTGGTCGTGTGCACAGATTCCGCAGCGGGTTGGAGATGCGATGCAGGGCGATTCGATCGACGAGGACACAAGCTTGACTCTGCGATCTCCGGCCGGGAGCCGGACCGAGCCGGAGCTCGAGGAAGCGTTCGATCGGATCATCGCCGAAGGTCGTGACCGGCTTGGACGTCCGTTGCTGCCGCTGGCGGCCACCGGCCTGCTCGGCGGCGTCGACGTCGCGGTGGGTGTATTGGCCTACCTGGTCGTCGAGCACGAGACCGGGCAGCCTCTGCTGGCCTCCGCCGCGTTCACGATCGGGTTCATCGCGCTGCTGCTCGCGCGCAGCGAGTTGTTCACCGAGAACTTCCTCGTCCCGGTCACGGCGGCGGCGTCCGGTATGGGTTCCTGGCCACGGTTGCTCCGGCTGTGGCTGGTCACCCTGGCCGCGAACCTGGCCGGGGGTTTCGTGATGGCCGGCATGATCGTTGTCGCGCTGCCCGACCTTCGTGGCACCGCGGCCTCGAACGGTCTTCACTACGCCACGCTGGGCACGTCGTGGCGCTCATTGTTGCTGGCCGTGCTGGCCGGCGCGGTGATCACGCTCATGACCCGGATGCAGCACTCGACCAATGACATGGGAGTCAAGGTCGTCGCCGCGGTCGCCATGCCGTTCCTGCTCGTCGGAGCACAGTTGTTCCACTCGGTGCTCGACTCGATCGTCATGTTCGCCGGCCTGCTGGGTGGCTTGGCGCACTACTCGTGGGCCGACTGGGCCCTCGCGCTGGCCTGGTCGTCGCTGGGCAACGTCCTCGGCGGTATCGGCCTGGTCACCTCGCTCCGGCTGCTCCGAGTGTCACACCGAGTCGAAGAGGCGCAGCACGATGCGCGTGAAGAAGCCGGTGATCAGACCATCTGACCGACCGGTCCGTTCATCCGCGCCCCGGACGTGGAGCACGGGGTCATCGCTCAACGACACAGGCACCGCCGCCGGCACGTCCGGCGGTTCTCGGCCGGTGCCGTGGCGCGCCCCATCCTCCACCGCGGTCCGTACCTGCGGCCGTCATGACGCGGCGAGGTCGAGTGATCGGCCTCGCCGCGCCGTTGCCGCACGGGTGCCGGACCAGCCCTCCGGTCAGTCGTTCGACGCGTTGATGGCGGCGTGGAACAATGTCGCCTGCGCGTCGTCCGCCTCCAGCGAGTACATCATGATCCCGGCCAGTCCCTTGGCCGCGATGTACTGATCCTTGTACGCCAGCGACTGGGGTGTCTCGACGGTGAAGAAGTTCGTGCCGTCGTAGACGAACGAGGTCTGCGTGTCCGGATCGAAGAACGAGTTGTCGTCCAGTTCGCCCCCCGCTTCGAGTTCCTTGTAGTCGGCGACACCGGGTTGCTGGGAGAACGGGAACGCCGCGGTCGGGCCTGTCGCCGGCTGGTACAGACCATCGGCCGATCCTGCCGGCACCCCCGTCCAGCCCCGACCGTAGAAGGCGACACCCAGGGTCAGCTTGCTGGCAGGGAAACCGGCCTGCAGATAGCTGTTCGTCGCGTCGTCCACAGTGAAACCGGTGCCGAACGAAGGGCTGTCGGCGGTGTCGTAGACGGGTGCCTGGAAGTCGGTCGGGCCGTTGGTCTCGAAGGCGCCGTGGAAGTCGTAGCCCTCCAGGTCACCCAGATCGAGATCGGACGCGATCTGCGACACCTGGATGTCCTTGATCTCGCTCGGCCCTGCCGGCAGTGCGGCGGTGAGCTGGTGGTGCTTGCCGCCCAGCGCGTCGAGTTCGGTGCGGAACTCGTTGAGCAGCAACGTGAAGTTGGCGGTGTCCTGAGCGGACACGTGGTTGCCCGTGTGGCCGTCGTTGCTGCCCGGGAACTCCCAGTCGATGTCGAATCCGTCGAAGATGTTCGCGGCCACGCCCTGGCCGCCCGCCGGGCTGCCGGCCAGTACCGGCAGGTTGCCCTTGATGTAGGTGTCGATGCAGGAGCTGACGAACTTCTTCCTGGACGCATCGGTCGCGGCGACGTCGGAGAAGTACTTCGAGTATGTCCAGCCGCCCAGCGAAATCAGTACCTTCAGATTCGGGTACTTGAGTTTCAGTTCGCGTAGCTGGTTGAAGTTGCCCTTGAGTGGCTGGTTGAAGTCGTCGGCGCTGCCGTCCACGCTGTTGTCCGAGGTGAACCCGACCTCGTAGTCGGCCCACGCGTCGGATGATCCGTCGCTGCCGTTGGGATCGCTCTCGTCGTTGGACGCCGCCTTGTTCGCCGCGAAGCAGGTCAGGTTGACCGGGTCGATGTTCTCGAAGGCGTAGTCGAGGGTGGTCAGGTTTCCGGCGATGCCTTCGGTGTCGAGCTGCTTGAGCGGGAAATTGTTCGCGTAGATCGACCAGCTCGGATAGTAGGCGACCCGCTGGCCGGGTGGGGTGCCGCCACCACTGCGGTTGATACCGACCCCGACCGGAAGCGTGATGTTCTGGTCGGTGAGCGCATTGTAGATGGACAGCGCCGCCGGGCTGTTCAGTGCTCCTACCCCGTTGGGCGGGCTGGTGCTCGACGTCGTTTCCTCTGATCACTCCGACAACGACCGCCACCTGGCTTCCGTCGCTCCTGGTCACGGTCGCCACCATCGGCCCCCCGCTCATTCCGGGCTGCGATGGACAGCCGCTCGACGCCCATCGCGCGACGTTGAAGGTCTGGTCGGGAGGGAAAACGCTCACATCTTCATCGACACAGGTGGTCAAGCTAAGACCTGGATAGCCCAGGAAAGTTCCGGTCTTCCTCGTCGCACCACTCGGCAAGATCGCCCAAGCCGCGGATCCCACCGCGTCGACGAGTCGGCGCCCATTCGGATCCGGGGGGTCGAGCTGCGAATTCTGCGAGAGACCTGTGCTGATGAAGCCGAAATCGCCGAAGTCAGGGAAAATCTGCTTGAATACTGGATAGCGCGGTGATCCCACTCGTGACGCCGCCGATCGCGGGGAACACACCGAAGGGAGCCCTCCGGTCGGGGTTTTGAACATTGCCGTCGTACGCCGGGGCGAACACCATGAACTGGAACAGGGTAGCCGTACTGTCCTCCGGGTCGACCATACAATGGGCCGCGGTTTCCACCACTCCACCCAGGGTGCCGGGGTCGACCGACGTGCCCGAGCACGACGTGGGAATGCCGTTCTGCACGAAGAAGAGCATGCCCACCCGGTCGGGGTTGAACGTCGGGGGTGTGCGCAGCGGGGCCCGCGGGTCCACCGCGGGGGACACCGCGGCGCTGGCCCGTTGGCCCGGAGTTTTCACCGTCGGCGACTGGGACGCCGTCGGGGTGGTCGACCGCCGTCCTTCGAGTTCGCTACCGCCTCCTGTTCCTTTTCCGGTGTCCAGAACGCCGCGATCGCCCGCTCGGGCGTCGAGTATTTCGTGAGATCCAGACCCTCCGTCGACGCCGGGATGATCCGACCCGGCGCCGAGGTCGTGTCGGCTGCCGCGGTACCGCCCTGACCCGCGATTCCGGTGACGGTCGCTGCTGTACACGCGACGAGCGCGATGAGCGCGATTCTGCGGATTCTCATTCTTGTCGGGGTGTCCTTTGCCTGTCGTCGGCCTGGCGTGGTGCGCAGGCCGTCACGAGGAAACGACCGTTCGGGCGGGGTGCGCGACAGACGGTCGACCCCGATGGTGGTGAGCGTGGGTGCCGTCTGTCCAGCACGCGGCTGTTGTCTGCCCCAGCAGCGCCGGCGGTGTACGGAAACGGGCAACTCTCAGACGCCGACGTGTACGCTCGGGCGCCTGCGCGCGAGCCAGGCCCATCCCCGGCTCGACCTCGCCCGCCGCATGCTCACCCGACAGGAAAAGTCCCGCAATGGCTCGGTAACGGACCGGACTCTCGGTCCGGGTACCAGTTGGTGTCAATTCATGGACAGTGCGGATCGTCGCACCGTCCACCTCGGACGGACGCCCGGACTTCCGCGACGATTCACCTGACTCGGGGCAGGAGGCGTGGTCACGATCTGACGGGAGATGCGATGGGAATACCAGTGAGTACGCGAAGAACTGAGCCGGCCTCCGTACGGCCGCTCGGGCTACGGTCCGGTGGAACCGGGCGTGCGGGCATGCGGATGCCACGGTGGTTCGTCACGCCGATGGCGGTGGTGGGAATGGTCTTCTCGGGCCTGATCGGCATTGCCGCGCACGCCTCCACAGCGGCGGCGGACAGCGCGCCCGGCTACAACGTCTTCGTCGGCTACGCGGACACCGTACGGCCGGATTCGCGGTTCTTCCCGACCCCGTTCGACACCGGCGCCGGTGTGGTCAACGAAGGCCAACCGGGTTCGGCCTCACTGGACGGTGGTGCGATCCGTATCGCCAACGCCACCGCCACGGCCGAGACGGTCGACTACGTCACCGTCACCTTCGGCTCCTGCACCTTCGACCTCTGGCCGCACGGTGTGTCCCTGCCGTTCGGCGGACAGATCGTCCTCGACCAGACCATCCCCGGCGCGGGGAACGGATGCGTCCCGGGCACCACAAGGAGTCCCTCCACCTGGGACACGTCCGACATGGGACCCGGCGGCGCGGGTTGGGCCGGCAACTGCAACCAGTCGGGCATCATCCCGCAGCTCACCGTCAGCGTGAACGGTGTCGCGGCCACCTACGCCGACAACGGTCAGGTTCTCAACACCGGCGGTGTCGACGGAGCCGACTGCGCCCGGCCCGGTATCCCCGCCGGCAACGAGTCGGCACAATGGGTGTCGATCGGCCAGTCGCCCTGTGTGAGTGGCGCGGCCTTGACGCTGACGCCGCCGTCCCAGTCCCACCCGATCGACGAGACCGCCACGGTCACCGCCCACCTGTCCGCCTGCGGCACCCCGCTGCAAGGTGCCACGGTCGCGTTCAACGTCGGGCCCGGTCCCGACGCCGGAGCTGCCGGGTCCGGGCCGGCGGTGACCGACGCCGCCGGCGACGCCACCTTCACCTACACCGGAACCGCGGCCGGCACCGACGCCGCCGAACCATCCAACTCGCACCCGGACCTGCGGTGAACCTGCGACCATCAGCCCGGCGACCGGTACGGTCTGACCGTGGTCGATTGGGATCACAACGCCTATTACCAGCGGGTGCTGCTCCGCCGGATGCCGCGGCACTGCCGGCGGGCGCTGGATGTCGGCTGTGGCGCCGGAGCGTTCGCGGCCCGACTCGCCCGACGGTCTGAACAGGTCGACGCCGTCGATCGCTCCGCGGAGATGATCGAGGAGGCGAAGCGCCGCACTCCCGACAACGTGCACTGCGTTGTGTGACGTGCTGGTCGACTCCCTGCCGGACAAGGACTGCGACGCGATCTTCTCGATCACCGCGCTGCACCACATGCCGTTGCAGGATGCGCTGGCGGTACTCGCGGCGGCGCTGCGGCCCGGAGGGGTCCTTGCTGCCGTCGCCCTGCCTCGACCGGACCTGCGCCGGGAACCGCTTGTCGAGATCGTCGCGGCAGTCGGATTCCGCCTGCTCGGCGTGGTGTTCCTGGCGAGAAGGCTGATGGGAGACAAGAACGGGTTCGCGAAGGACGCCCGCTCGACCATGCCTGTCGTCATGGATCCGCCGCTGACCACCCGAGAGGTCGCCCACCAGGCCGCGGCAGTGCTGCCTGGCGTGCGGGGTGCGACGACTCCTGTTCTGGCGTTGTCTTCTGGTCTGGCAGAAGCCGAACACCCCGGGCGCCTGACAAGCGGGTATCGCGGCTGTCCACCGGCTGGGCGGCATCCTGCCCAGGGAACGCGTGCTATGCCTGTCACGGGCGGGTCTGCTTCGCATCCGCCGAGGATGACGAAAGGTTCGACATGGGCGTGAACTGGGCAGGACCGTCGGTCAGCGGGCACCACAGATCCCGCGCATGGGTCGCCGCCGCGGTCGCGATCACGGTCGCCGCGATCGGTGTGCCGGCGCTGTCCGCGAACGCCGCCGCGCCGCACCGGATCGGCGCCACGCCGCAGGTCCCGCGCGGTGCTGTGCGGACGGGTGCGCCGCTCGGTACGGCGACGTTGCACCTGGACGTCGAACTGGTGCCCCGCGATCCGACCGCACTCACCGCCTTCGTCCACGCGGTGTCCGATCCGAAGTCGCCGCAGTACAAGCACTATCTGCCGAAAGGCCAGTTCGACTCCCTGTTCGGGCCTACACGGGCCACGATCGACGCGGTCAGCGCGCGGCTGCGGGCCGCGGGGCTCGATCCCGGCCCGCCGACGCCGGACGGCTTGACCATTCCCGTCACCACGACCGTCGCCGCGGCCGGTGCGGCCTTCGGCACCGGCTTCGCGAGCTACCGACTGGCCGGCGGCCGTGTGGTCTTCGCGAACACCGAGGCACCTGCACTGCCCGCTACGATCGCCGGCGACGTGACCGGCGTCGTCGGGCTCGACGACATCGTCGCCCACACGGCCGACAGCACGGCGGCACGCCACCTGCGCACCGGCACGGTCGGAGCACGTGCGACGCCGCACTCGGCGGTCCCACAGGCCTGCGATCAAGCCACCGCCGCGCTCGGCGGCCAGGATTACTGGCTGCCGGCGGACCTGTCCGACGCCTACGACACGGGTGGCCTCTACGGCGGCTACGGCGACACGGGCCGCAACGTCACCATCGGGCTGCTCGAACTGGAGAACTACAGTCCTTCTGACATCGCCGCGTACCAGAACTGCTTCGGCACCGACGTGTCCGTGACGGCGACCCCCGTCGACGGCGGCCCGAGCGCTCCGCCGAGCGAGAGCAGCGGTGTCGGGCGGGAAACCGCGCTGGGCATCGAGGCCGTGGCCGGCCTGGCTCCGGGTGCGTCCGTCGAGGTGTACCAGGGTCCGGACGCCGCCGTGGCCACTGATGCCGACGTGCTCGCGGTCGAACAGCGGATGGCAGACGACGACACCGCGCAGGTGCTCTCCATCGGTTGGAGCGCCTGCGAACTCGACCTGCTCCAGGCCGATCCGACCATGATCGATGCCGAGGCAGGCGTGTTCTCCGTGGCGGCGGCCCAGGGCCAGACCACCATCGCCGCGTCCGGCGATTTCGGATCGACTGGCTGCGACAGCGATCCGTCGTCACCCGACGCGAGCCGGTTGTCCGTGGACGACCCCGCCGGACAGGTCGACGTCACCGCCGTGGGCGGCACACGGATGACCGGTCTGACGACGTCGGGGCCGATCACGCAGTCGGCGTGGAACGACTCGGAGGCACCCGCCAGGGCCACCGGTGGTGGTGTGTCGACGCACAGTTGGCTCTCCGGCAGCGCGAACTACCAGTCCGGTGTCACCGGAGCCGGTTATGCCGATGCCTGCTCGGCGCCCAGCGGCGCGACATGCCGGCAGGTGCCGGATGTGGCGGCGCTTGCCGACCCGTTCACCGGCTATGTGGTCGCCTTCGGGTCGTCCGCACCGGGCGGGCAGGACTGGTGGGTCCTGGGTGGCACCAGCCTGGCCGCGTCGCTGTGGGCGGCGATCGCGGCGCTGGCCGACGCCAGCCTGCCGTGCGCGGCGACCGGCACCGTCGGGTTGATGAACCCGGGGCTCTACGAACACGCCGGTGACCTACAGGACGTCGCCACCGGCGGCAACGTCCTGGCCGGTTCCGGCTATACCGGTGGCCTGTATCCGGCCGGCCACGGCTACGACCTGACCACCGGTCTCGGTGCTCCGGACGCGGCCGCGCTCGTCGAGGACCTGTGTGCCTCCCGAGGCACGGCACCGGCGAGTGCCTACGTGTCGATGGCGCCGGAGCGGATCATGGACACCGGTACCCCGGGAATCGGTCCGGGCGCCACGGCGAAGCTCGACTTCTACGGTGACCCTGACAACGGGTTCGTGCCGGACACCGGCGTGACGGCCGTGGTCCTGAACGTGACGGCGGTCGACCCCACAGAGACCGGCTACCTCACCGTCTACCCCGACGGAACCCCACGGCCCGCGTCGTCGAACCTGGATTTCGCGGCCGACCAGGTGGTCCCGAACCTGGTGACGGTCCAGTTGGGCACCGACGGCTTCGTCGACTTCTACAACCATGTCGGCAACGTCGAGGTCATCGCCGACCTTGAGGGCTACTACACGATCCTGCCCTCCGGGGCCAGTACCTATGAGCCGGTGACGCCCGAGAGGATCATGAACGAGACCGCCGATGGTCCCGGCGGGCACGTCGTGCTGCCGGTCGCTGGCCACGGTGGTGTGCCGCGTACCGGAGTCACCGGCGTGATCGTGAACATCACCGAGACCGAACCGACCGATCCCAGCTACCTGACCGTCTACCCGGATGCGACGGCGCAACCGTTCGCGTCGAACCTGAACTTCGCCCCGGGTGACACGCGCGCGAATCTGGTGATCGTGCCGGTGGGCAGCGACGGGGCGATCAACATCTTCAACCACACGGGCACGGTGACCGTGCTGGCCGACGTCGAGGGCTACTACACCGGCGGCGAAGCGGGGCTGAAGTTCCATGCCACGGCCCCGCGCCGGATCCTGGACACCCGCGATGGTGACGGCGTCGCGGCCGGTCAGGCCACGCCGATCGGCGGAAACTCCACATTGGAGTTTCCGGTTGGTGACGTGAACGCGGTCGCTGGTGACAGCGGGCCGATCGCGAGCGCGGGTGGTGTGGTGCTCAACGTCGTCGCCACCGACCCGTCGAAATCCAGTTACCTGAAGGTCTATCCCAGCAACGCGGGCTCACCGTTCGTGTCGAACCTCGACTTCGCAGCGGGACAGACCATCGCGAACGGCGTGATCACCGGGATCAACGGCCCGGACCTCACGTTCTACAACCACGTCGGCTCCGTCGACGTGGTCGCGGACCTGTTCGGCTATTTCTCCGGCGACTGACCGTCTGATCGATCGGCGACGGTTCTCGTGTGGTGGCGCGCTGGTTCTGTCCGTCCTCCTCGGTTGCGGGTGCACTCGTATCGCACGGAGTCCGACCACAGGTTCCCGTGTCCGGGCCGCCGTGCCCGCACGGTCGGTGAGCGCGCCGACGCGCCGCGCCGGGGAGTCACCTCCTCTCGCACTCCGGGTGGGCCGGAGTTACAACCATGGACAGATCCCCGACGGAACTCCGTCCACGAAGCTCTCTGATGTGACATCACCATCGTTTCCTGCCGCGACCGCCCGCACCGGTGGCGACCTGGTCGTGGTCAACGGCGTGTCCCGAGTGATCGGTCCCGAGGCGACGGGCGTCCGCATTCTCGACGACATCACCTTCCGGGTTCCCGCGCTGAGTCTGTTCGCGATCAACGGTCCTTCGGGGAGCGGCAAATCGACGCTGCTGAACCTGTTGACCGGCATCGACCGGCCCACCGCCGGTGAGGTCGTCCTCGACGGTGCCTCGATCGTGGCCCGCAGTGAGAACGCGTTGTCCCGGTGGCGCGGGCAGCATGTCGGGATCGTCTTCCAGTTCTTTCTGCTCATTCCCACGCTGACCGCCCTGGAGAACGTGCTGCTCGCGCTCGAACTCGGTGGCCGGCTGCCCCGCTCGGCGTGGCGGGACCGCGCTGTGGAGTGTCTGGACGCGGTGGACATGGCCGGCTATGCCAGGAGACTGCCCGGGGAGTTGTCCGGCGGGCAGCAGCAGCGGGTCGCCATCGCCCGCGCGCTGGCCAACGATCCGCCGCTGATCGTCGCCGACGAACCGACCGGCAATCTCGATTCCGGTACCGCGAACTCGGTGTTCGCGGTACTGGAGAACCTGCCGGCCATCGGCAAGACCGTGGTCTACGTGACCCATGACCGTGCGCTGGCGGCCCGCGCCGACGCGTCGATCGACCTGTTGGACGGACGAATCGTCGCGTGGCGTGGTGGAGCAACCCGATGATGGCGATCCGCAGCATCCTGATCCGCAAGTCGTTCGCCGACATCGCGTTGCGACCGGGCCATTCGGTTCTGGTCGTGCTGGCGATCGTCATCGGCGTCGGAGGGTTGACCGCCGTGGACGTGGCGGAGCGTGCGTTGTCCTCCGACTACAACTTCAGTCTTGCCGGCAACGGTCCACATCCGGACGCGACGATCGTGCTCGACCGGCTGGATCCCGTGCTGCTGAATGGCATTTCGCACCTGCCGGGGGTCACCTCCGTCCAGTCCTCCAGCACGGTCGACACCCAGTGGCACGTCGGTCGGGCTCCCGGACACGTGGACTTCACGATCGTCGCCTACCCCGATCCCACGCGGCTGTCGCCGACGCCGTTTCAACTGCTGCGCGGCAGATACCCCGGCCGGGGCGAAATCGTCATGGACTACGGCGACTCGGCGTCGCAGCCGGTCTCCGCGGGTGACATGGTCACCGTCGACACGGCCGCGGGAACGGCTGCCCTACGGGTCGTCGGCATCGCGCGGACGCCGGGGGAGAACCCGGCCGTCTCGGGCAAGACCGTCGGATACATGAGCGACGCGGGACTGGCCGCCCTGCCCATGCACACCTATGTCGCGGGCCAGCAGCCAATGTCACCGTTCCTCACCCGCGACGTCGCGCTCGGTCTCCGGACTCCGGCTTCCTACCAGGTCACCGTGAACGCCGTGGCCGGACTCGCCCGTGACCGTGCGGCGACCGTGCTGACCGTGAGCCCGCCGCAGCAGGCCGTCTCACCGGGGGCGGTCCGGGGACTGTTCGGTCTGGTCTGGGTGCTGATCGCGGTCGCGCTGCTGCTGGCCACGATGCTGCTGGTCAACACCATCGCCGCGCTGATCGCCGATCAGGTCGGTGTGCTGGGCACGATGAAGGCGTTGGGGGCGACGCGGATCGTCGTGATCCGTGGCTATCTGACAACGGTGCTGCTGTACTGCGCGATGGCCACCCCGTTCGGGATCGTGGTGGGCATCGCGGTGGGAACGCGGATGTCCTCGATCCTCGCGGCGACGATCCCCCTGGCACCAGGGCCCGTCCGACTCTCGGTCCCGACCCTGGTTCTCGGCATCACCGCCGGTGTGGGCATCCCCGCCCTGGCCGCGCTGGTTCCGTTGTGGCTGGGGACCGGGGTCGGCGTCCGGGAAGCGCTGTCGGGCTGGGGCATCGCCTCCGTCGAGTCGGCACCGGACGGTGTGCTCACGCGCCTGCTGGCCGGGCGCTTCGCACGGATGCCGCAGACGGTGTGGCTCGGTACCCGTGGGCTGTTCCGCCGGCCGTGGCGGGCCGCGCTGTCGGTGGCCACGGTCGCGATCGCGGCGGTCTGTTTCCTGATCGCACAGACAATGGCGACCTCGATCGGTACCTCGATCGAATCGGTGTGGGGAAACCTCTCCGCCGACGTCGAGGTGTACGTCGGTGGCCAGCACTCGGTCACCGACATGCGATCGCTGCTCGCGCCGATCCCGGACATCGGCACCGTCGAGCGGGTCGGGTGGTACGGGGCACCGACCCCATGGGGCAAGGTCTCGGCATGGGGCATCGAGCCCGACAGCAGGCTCTACCATCCCCGGGTCACCGGTGGCCGCTGGTTCACCGCAGCCGATCGCCACGTGGTGCTGCTCAGTGACGACCTGGCGACCCGGTCGGGTGTGGCCATCGGCGGCAGCTTCCCCGTCGCGGGACCGGGTGGAGGCACGGCCGTCAGCATGACCGTCATCGGAACGATCAAGGAATCCGTCGACGACCCCACCCAGGTCGGGGCCATCGTCATGCCCGTCGACGAAGTCTACGAACAACTGGGTGCCAGTTCCGGCACGGTCGCCGGTTTCACCGACCGGATCCTCATCCAGGCGAAGGACCGCTCGCCGGTGGCGGTGGACCGGTTGGCTCGCGCGGTCGACGCCGCGGGCCGGCGGGCCACGTCGGCCACCGGGGACGACCTCGTCTCCGAAGTGTTCCTCTTCGACGACGAAATCGTCCGGCACCAACGCGATTTCGTGCCACTGTACGATCTGCTGTTCGCGATGTGCGTCATCGTCGGCGCGGTCGGCATCCTCGGGCTCACCGATGCGCTCAGCGCCTCGGTCCTGCGACACCGCAGGGAGATCGGCCTGATGCGCGCCCTCGGCGCCTCCGGGCGACGGGTCGGCACCGTGTTCCTGGTGGAAGCCCTCGCGCTGAGCGTCCTGGCCTGGCTGGTGGGTGCGGCCATCGGTTTCCCGCTGTCCTACCTGTTCGTCGGACTGTTCCGCCGCAACGTGATGCCCGTCGAGTTCCATCTCGATCCCCTCTCCTTCCTGCTGATGTTCGTGGCGACCGTGGTCATCGCGGCGCTGTCGGCACTCGTGCCGGCCCTCAGAGCGGCATCGCTGCGGGCCGTGGACCTCCTGCGTCACGAGTAGCGCAACCCACACACCGACGACCGAAGGAACCACTCATGATTCGTCGAGCCCACCTGTGCCCGCGCGGCGCCGCGACCACCACCGCGCTGGTCCTGGCCATCACCGCTGCCCTGATCAGCGGCTGCACCACCGACAGCGGCGCATCGACGTCGTTGCCCCCGCCGGACGTCTCCGCCCAGTTGCCGACGCCGCCGCTTCCCGTCGACACCACCTACCGTTCCGCCGTCGAACAGGCCGTGGCCACCGGCATCGGGCTGGCCGCCGACCAGATCCGCGCCGGCCTCGGCGCGGACCCCGACACGACGTTGATGACTCTGGCCAAACCACGCGGTCTCACCCAGGATCGACTGGCCGGGACAATTCGAGCAGCCCTGCGATCGGCGACCGAGCGGGCAGTACGCTCGGGCGGGTGGACAGCCTCCCAGGCAGCCCGGATGACCGGCTTCTGGAGCACGGAGTCCGATCCCGATCTGATCGTGCAGGTCAGCCGTTGGTTCCGCGCGGGATAGCGGGCGACGTGCGCCTGTTTCGCGGCCTGCGGTGGCGGCTGACCAGCACCTACGTACTGGTCACCGCCATCGCCGCGGTCGCGATGAGTGCCACGCTCGCCGTGATCCAGACAAGCGACGGCCAGACCGTCACCGGCCCGGTGGACGCCACCGATGTCGTGCGGAAGTCCACGGTGCTGGTCGCGCCCTACCTGGGTGACCTCGGCTCGGACCAGGACACGCTGTACTTCTCGGTGTCGCGGCCGCTGTGGGACGACCTGGCCCAACAGTTCCCCGGGCAGGTCGCGGCCGTCGCCGTCGTCGACGCCCGCGGCGTGCCGCTCGCGCCGGCAGGCTGCACGTCGGCGCAGTCCCCGCCACCCTCGCCGGCCCGGTGCGAGGCGATCGGGCGTTCCACACTGGCCCCGGTGTTCGCCGACCCGACCGCGGTTTCGGCGATCATCGCCGAAACCAGGCCCGCGGGCCCGGCCGGACCCGCTACCGGGCGGGTGGGCCGCCTCGGTTTCGTGGCGGCGTCCGTACCGGAGAAAGGCCGGTCGGGGCCCGCGCTACTGGCCGTGTTCCACGGTCCCGTACCCACCGCACCGGCACCGAACCGCTTCAGCGAGTTCCTGGCCCTGTGGCGGAACAACACCCCGCTCACGTGGCTGCCCCTGCTGCTCGCGATCGTGGTCCTCGGTGCGGCGGCCGGCCTGTTGCTCTCGGCCCGCCTGGTCGGGCGGCTGCGGTCCATGGCCGCAACGGTCGGCGTGTGGAGCCACGGCAACCTCGCACCCGTCGTCGACACCGCCGGGCGCGACGAACTCGCCAACCTCGCCGCCGATCTGAACCACATGGCCGAACAGGTGCGTGACCTGCTCGCCGTACGCGCGGAGATCACGAAGGTCCAAGAGCGGCAACGGTTCCGGCGTGACCTCCACGACGGGGTCAAGCAGGAGCTGTTCGCCGCGACCCTGCACATCGCCACCGCACGGTCCGCGCTGCACGGGGCCGACGTCGAGGTGACCGGCCACCTCGACGCCGCGGAACGCTCGACCGGGCGCGCCCAGCGGGAACTGACGGCGATCATGGAACAGTTGCCGCCCCCCAGCCTGTCCGTGGCGGCCCTACCGGACGCGCTGACCGAACTGGGCGCCGATTTCGAGCACCAGGCAGGGTTTCCACTGGCCCTCACGCTGCCGGCCGACCTTGCCCTGCCGTCCGCCGTCGAGCAGGCGCTCTATCGGGTCAGCCAGGAGGCGCTGACCAACATCCGGTGGCACGCCGAGGCGACGGCGGCGGCGCTCACCGTCACCATGGGCGAGGCCGAGGTGTTCCTGGACGTCCGCGACAACGGCCGCGGCTTCGTACCCGACGAGCAGAACAGGGGAGCGGGGATCATCGGTATGCGCGAGCGAATCGCCCTGCTGGGCGGTCGGTTCCAGGTGGACAGTTCCGCCGACGGTACGCATGTCCATGTCCGCCTGCCGGTGAACGCGGACCCGGACGACGACCGTGGGTGAGCGCATCCGGGTCTGTCTGGCCGACGACCACCCCATGGTCAGGGAAGGCCTGCGCGCGTTCCTCTCCAGCCAGCACGACATCGACGTCGTGGGCGAAGCGGCCACCGGCGAGGAACTGCTGCGGGTCGTGGCGCGTGCACAACCGGACGTCGCGCTCGTGGACCTGCTCATGCCCGGCCTGGACGGCATCGAGGCCACACGGAGTCTGCGGAAGTCCCATCCCAGGGTCCAGGTCATCGTGCTCACCTCGTTCTCCGCACACACCCAGGTGATCCGTGCCCTGCGGGCCGGAGCACTGTCCTACCTGCTCAAGGATTCCGACGCGGATGAGATATCGGCGGCGATCCGGCTCGCGGCCCGAGGGGAGTCGGCGGTGTCGCCCGCGATCGGCGTCACCGCTGTCCAGCGGTTGGCCCAGCCCGCGAGCGCCCAATCCACGGGCCTCGCCCAGTTGACCGACCGGGAACTACAGGTACTGCGCTCCATCGCCGACGGTCTGAGCAACGCGGTCATCGCCGAACGCCTGACCATCAGCGAAGGCACGGTCAAGACCCATGTCAACAGCATCCTGCGCAAACTCCAGGTCACCGACCGGACGCAGGCGGCGGTGTTCGCCTGGAGACAGGGACTTGTCGATCCGTCCTCCTGACTCCGACCGCGCCAGAGCAGGCACGGCTGCCGCGTGCGGCGCGTTCGCCATCGCAAGCTGCCGGTCGGCGGGACGCTGAACGAGCCAATGGCGCCCGCCCCGGGCCGCCGCGCGGTAGCCTGTGCCGTCCTCGTAACACACAGTGAGAGTGATCGATGCATGAACTCGCTGCTGGCGTCGTGCTGTCGGGAGAGCCGTTGACCTCCCCTTCCGGCCGGTACGTGCTGGACTACGACTCCGACGACATCAGCTGGACGGCCGTGCTCACCGACACCGAGACCGGCGACGTGCTCTGGCGCGCGGACCATCCGGGCTGGCTGTACCTGGGCGCACAGGGCGCGGTGCGGACCGCGGAGTGGGACTCCGAGATCGCCGCGGCCGGTGCGGTGTCGTTGACGGTCAGCGACACGGGCGGGTTTCAACTGAGAGACGGCACGGGATTCTGTCTCTACGACTCACAGCTGGGCCTCGTCCGGCCGACCGAACTGGCCGAGGCCGCGCCGGCGGCCGCGATCACCCGGGACACCTGCCTGGTCCACGACGGCAGACAGCGCGAGGTCGTCACGCGTGACCCCGACGGGTCGCTGCGCGTCACCGTCCACCAGCCCAACGGCGCCAGGTGGAGCTGCCCGATTGCCCTGCCGCTGACCCGCTGGCTGGAGCAGGACGGCACCACGCTGACCTGGCGTCCGCCGCCCGGCGGGGCACGTCGGGAGCAGGCGCTGTGCCTGGTCGATGCCGACGGCCAGGTGCTGTGGAGCCAGGACATGCGGGGCATGCGCCGCCCCGCCGGCCGCGACACCCCACGCCTACGGCGGTGCCACGCTGGAACACGGGGGCCGGCTGCGGCACCAGTCACTGACCTCGGCGTCAGGTTCCCACACGTTGGTGCACCAGGATGACGGCAACCTGGTGCTGTACTGCACGCGGCACACGACGCCGTGTGGGCAACGCACACCTGGTGGGCCGGCGACGGCTGGGTCGACTTTGTCGACGGCGACCTGGTGCTGCGCAACGCCTGCGGCACCGACGTGTGGCGCGCGGGCACCACGACCGCGCGGCAACTGACCGTGACCGACACCGGCGGCCTCACCCTCACCGAGGCCGAGGGCGGGTCGTGTGGCGGTTCGCCGGACACGACTGTGCCCCGACCGTGGCGAACACCGCCGCCCGGGGCGCGGTCCTGCGCCGTGGCCAGACCCTGCATCGCCAGTCACTGACATCGCCGGACGCCAGCACCGTCCTGGCGCACGGCGACCGTCGGCTCGTGCTGTTCGCCGAGGACGGGTCCTGGCTGTGGGACCGGCATGTGCCCGGTGTCGGACCGACCTGCTCGTGCTGGACGACGACGGCATGCTCCGGGTGCGGTCGGTCGACGGTGCGGTGCTGATGGACATCGCCGGCCCTGCCGACCGACTCGTCGTCGTACCCGATGCCGTCGAGTTACATCTGGCCGACCAGGTGGTGTGGCGCAACGGCAAGGACCTCACAGCCGCGCGGGGCTACGACTTCGACGAGCTGGCTGGCCGCACTGGTCGATACGGACTCCTACGGGCTGACCGTGGTCCACGACCTCGATCCGGCGACGGCGCTGCGCCGGCTGGGTGCCGACATCGTCGAGCCCGGCACGTGGCGGGACCTCCTCGATCACGTCGACGATGACGGAGTTGACCGGCGATGACATGATCGCGGCCGCGTTCGCTGTGGGACCGCATGCGGTGATCATCGAGGACAACGGCACCGAGGGGCCGGAGACGCCGGGTATCTCGGCGGGCACGTTCGCGGTGAGCTGCTCGGTGAACGTGAACGGGTTGGCCTACTTCCGGGTGTTCCGCGACGGAGTCGTCCTCGCCGACCTCGGCGAGGGCCACGACGAAGAACTCACGTGCCCGAGGTCATCGATGCGTTGACCGAGATGGACCTGCCGGGCTGCCTGTACCCGCCGTCCGAACGGTATCCGGAGTTGGTCTGCCGTATCGCCGGCATACGGCCCACCGTCGCCGACGTCGAAGCGGTGGGCTACATCGCCAGGACCATGCCGGAGTGAGCCGTAACCTGCCCTGAGCGAGCCGTCAGGACGGCTGCGATCTGGTCGGGCCTGTTCAGGTGGGTGCGCGTACATCGCGATGGGGCCCGGGTGGTCTCGCGTGCGGTCATGCCGCCAGTTCGTCGCGGCCGGTTTCCCTCGTCAGCACCGTCGCGGCGAAGCTGACGACCGCCGCCACGATGACCGCTATTGCGACGCTGACGCCGGTTCCGGTGCGGCTCACCAGCCACACCGCGAAAATCGGTGCCGTGCCGCCGAACAGGGCGGACGCGACGGCGAAGGCCAGCCCGCCCCCGCTGACCCGGATCCGCGCCGGCAGCAGCTCCAGCATGATCGGGATCTGCACGGCCTGGTGCAGGGCGATCGGCACGACGATCGCCAGTTGCGCCACCAGGACGAACGCGAACGTGCCGAGGCCCATCAACACGAACGCGGGCACCGCGAGGATCATGAACAGCAGTTGCGCCGCGAACAGCACGGGACGCCTGCCGACCCGGTCGGCGAGCCTGCCGAACAGCGGGATCATGCACAGCAGGAAGCATTGCGCGATGAGCGCGCTCAGGAACGTCGAGCGCTCACCGATGTGCGTGTGGCCGAGCAGGTAGGTGGGCACGTAGGTGAGGAACACGTAGAACGCGAAGAAGCTGCCGCACAGGAAGACGCCCAGCAGCCGCAGGATCTGGCCCAGGTACCGCGCGGTGGTGACCAGCTCGACGATCGGGGCGCGGGCGATGGCGCCACGCTCCTCGATGCTGCGGAACTGCGGTGTCTCGGTCAGGCGGGACCGCACGAACCAGCCGATGGCTCCCAGCGGAGCCGCGACGAGGAACGGGATGCGCCAGCCCCAGGACGCCAGCGCGTCGTGCGGCAGTGTCGCCGACAGCAGTGTCGCCACCAGCAGGGCCAGGATGCTCCCGGTCGTCGCACCGACCTGCACCCAGCTCGCCGCGAACGCCCGGCGGCCGCCCGCGCTGTGCTCCAGCACCAGCGAACCGGCCGCCGGGACCTCGCCACCGGCGAACATGCCCTGCGTCAACCGGCAGAGCACCACCAGCACGGTGCGCCGCGGCGCCGATCGTCGACGCCGACGGCAGCACGCCGATCAGCGCGGCCGAGACCGGACGCACCGAAAATGGTCACGGCCAATACTCCGCGCCTGCCCAGCCGGTCCGCGAAATGGCCCATGACGATCGCGCCGAGCGGCCGGGAGACGAAGGTCGACAGCAGTCCGACGAATGTGGCCGACAGGCTCGCGACCGCATTGTGCGCCGGAAAGAAATGCGGCGACAGGAAGACGGCGAAATATCCGTAGACCGTGAAGTCGTAACCATTCGACCACCTGGCCGGCCGCGCCGCCGATGCGGATCGCGAGCTGTCCCGGTTGTCGCGTGCCGCACCGTTTCGCTCGTGAGGACAGACATGGATGGTCTCCTTTCGGGAGTACCGGGTCATGCGCACTGTCGACGCTACCGGCCGGACGGCAGTCACGGTCGGTCGATCCACGCTCGGTTCGAGATGCTCGGGAGCGGCGAGCCCGACTACCCGGTTTCGCCGCAGGAGGTGCGGGCGACGAGCGTCGGTTCGAATGTCAGCCGTGCCGATTCGCCGGGGTCGTCGACGATGAGTTCCGCGGCCCGCTGCCCCATCCGGTAGGACGGTTGCGCGACGACCGTGATGCCCAGGGTCGGCGCCCAGACGAAGTCGTCCATGGTCAGGAACCCGATGTCGTCCGGGATCGCCAGCCCGCGACCGGTCAGTGCGGAGTGGACGGCGACCGTGCGCCTGCCGGTGAGGCAGGCGATCGCGTCCAGGTGGGCGTTGCGCTGCCAGCAGCGCCGCCACACCGTCACTCGACGTGTTCGTCGGTGTCCACCGACGCCAACGCCTCCTCCGGCAGCGGCAGGCCGGCCTCGGCCAGCCCCTGCCGCAGTCCCTCGCGTGCGGTCGACCTGCGAGGGCCGAGTGCCGGACGTGATCACGCCGACCGCGCGCCGCCCGCACGTGACCAGGTGCTCGGCGATCAGCCGGCCCGCCGCGACGTTGTCCAGTGCGACCGAGTGCAGGCCGGGCGGCGCGTCCGGCACCGATCGCGCGACGATGACGCACGGGGTTCCGCCGGCCGCCATCCTGCGGGTCCGGTCGTCGGTGGACTCGCCGGTGGTGACGATCAGGCCGCGCACCCGCTGCTCGTCCATCGTCTGGACGTGCGCGACCTCACGATCGGCGCGGTGGAACGTGTTGGCGAACATGACGAGGCTGTCGTTGGCGTCGGCGACCTCGTCGATCCCACGCATCAGGTCCAGGTAGAACGGGCTGCGCAGATCGTCGATGACCACGCCGATCGTGCTGGACCGTCCGGCGAAGATGCTCTTGGTGAGGGCGTTCGGCGAGTAGTCCAGGCGGGTGGCCGCGTCCCACACCCGGGTCGCGGTGGCCTCCTTGACCGCGCCGCCGTTGAGCACCCGCGACACCGTCGCCACCGACACCCCGGCCGCCGCCGCGACGTCGCCGATGGTCGTCCGCTTCATCGTCCGTCCCTTCCCACCGCGCCGGTCAGGCCGTGACCCGCACGCCGTCGCGCACAACGGTCGCACCACCGATCATGACCGTGCGGACGCGCGGCCAGCTCCGCCGGGTCGGTCAGCACGAGGTCGGCGACCGCGCCCGGCACGACGCGGCCCCGGCGCGGCGCCACACCCGGAACTGGCGTCGGCGACGTTGGCGGTGGCCATCGCGATCGCGGCCGGCAGGCGCACCACGCCTGCCTTGGTGGCACGGTCGACGGCCAGCAGGATCGGGTCGTGGTGGCCGCCCGCGTAGTCGGTCGAGATCGTGTCGACGAGTCCGCCCTCGAACAGCGCGTAGAGCAGTTCCGGGCCGTTCGGTCAGCCGCCGCGCGCCGAATGTGTCCAAGGTGGACACGTCGACGATCGCGCCCAGTTCCTTGAGCTGTTCGGCGTGCCGCAGTGCCTCGCGCAGTTCGAAGCTGGAGTGGTTGGAGTGGCCCGGCGATGAGCCGCACGTCCGGTCCTGGCGATCGCGGCGACCTGGGTCATCGACGCGGCGGCGTTGTGCACCAGCACCGGCACGCCGGCCCGGTACGCGTGGTCGGCGGCCTCGGCCAAGCCGTCCAGGGCGATGTCGAACGCGGGCAGCACGATCCCGGAGACGATCTCGCGGACCTCGTCGACCGACAGCCTGCCGGCCAGCCCCGCAGCCGCCAACGCCTCCTCGACCGCGTCCCGGTCGAACGACGACGCCGAGATGTGCCGGCCCAGCACGGCCACCTTCAGCGCGTCCGCCTGCCGGGGCGTGATCGTCACACCGGTGCGCCTGGCCACCTCGGCCGGGATGTACATGTAGCTCGCCCCGCCGCCGCCCAGGGTGTGCCCGGCGCCGATCTCGCCGAGGGCCACGGCACCCGCGTCGACGGCCTCGCGCGCGGTGAACGCGCGGGTCTCGTCGGTCAGCCCGCCGCCGTCCGCGATGGACGCCGCCCGCAGGCAGGCCGGTGTGTTGCAGGAAGCCAGTCTGACGGTGATCGGATGGTCGTCGTTGGTCCGCGCGACGGCGTCCGCGGTGACGAAGCCGTCCACGCAGAGCACGGTGGTGGTGCCCTCCAGCAGGTGCCGGTCCAGGTTGGCGCGCACCTGCTCGGGCGGTAGTCCCTCGTGGCCGCTGGGGAACAGCGGGCCGTACGCGGTGCCGTGGGTGTGGTTGTTGATCAGGCCGGGGATGGCGAGGGTGCCCGCGGCCGTCGACGATCTCGTCCACCCTGCTGTAGGTCGCCGCCGGCCGCGGTGGGCACGATCTCCCGGATCGTGTCGCCCTCGACCACGATGTCGACGCCGTGCCGTGGCTCGGCGCCGGTGCCGTCGACGAGATCGCAGCCGTGCAGAACCGTCGTACGCACTATGCCTCCTTCAGAGCCGCTCGAACCGGAACGGCGCCAGTTCCCCGGAGTGGTCCTCACCCAGCACCTCGCCCGCGACGAGCGCACCGGCGTGCACGCTCAGCGTCGCGCCGCTGTGCGACACGGCGAAGTGGAAGTTCGGCAGCCCGGGTGCCCGGCCCAGCACGGGCAGGCCGTCGCCGGGGATCGGCCGCTCACCCACCCGCACGCTCTCCACGCTCGCCGCGCGCATGTCCCGGGTAGAGCGCGCAGCCGGCCGCCACCACCTTGTCGACGGCGGCCTGATCCACTCGATCTCTCCGTCCTCCGACACGTGGGCCGCGCCATCGATGTCATGCGTGTGCAGCAGCAGCCGCCCGGCGCCGTCGGGCCGCAGGTGCACGTGTGGCGCGTGGACGACGCGGGACACGGCGACCGCGACCGGTGACGTGTAGATGAGCACGCCGCGCGTGTTGCGCATGGGCAGGCTCAGCCCGGCGAGCGCGGCGATGCCGGCCGCCGCGGGTCCGGCGCAGTTCACCACGGCGTCGGCGGGCAGCCGCCGACCCGAGGCGAGCCGGACCGAACGCACCAGGCCACCGGACACGTCGATGCCCGTGACGGCGTCGTACCAGATCCGCTCCGCTTCCGCCGTGGCCAGCAGGTGGCCGATCAGCCGGGCCGGCTCGATCCAGCCCTCTGCCGGGAAGTAGGCGATCTCGTCGGCCGGCAGTTCGGCGGGGTTCATGTCGGGTTCGAGGCGCAGCGCCTCGGCCCGGGTGAGCCAGCGGGCCTGCGTACCCGTAGCCGCGCACCGCGTCGACCTTGCGGCGCAAGCGTTCCCGTTCGGCGTCGTCGCCGCCCCACTCCAGGTTGCCGCTCTCGTGGTACCAGTCGCTGCCGGGCACGTCCCTGCGCGAGCCGCCGGTGCGCCTCCATCGCGGCGACGCTCAGGTCGTGGTAGGCGCGAGGCTGCTTGCCGCACGAGTTGGTCCACGAGAACGTCGCGCCCGACGTGCCGGCACCCGGCGCTCCGGAGTCGACCACCGTGACGCGAGCACCGCGCCGCGCCAGCTCCGCGGTCACGGCGGCGCCGTAGACGCCGGCACCGATGACAACGACCTGCTCAACCATGGACCGTCCCTCTCCTGTCGGCTCCGTGATGTAACTAGTTACAGTTACTAGTTACAAACTAGAACACACGAGCCCGGGAACGGTCAAGGACGACGCTCGACCGGTACGCGTCTCCCGACGTACCGCGGCAGGGCCAACCGGTGCTCCGCGGGCGGTGACCCGTCCACATCGGACGAAAGAGACGACCTGTGTCGTAAGGATTCGGAGAGATTCCCGTGTCTCGGGCCGGGGTACACGGAACGCATGAACGACGCACGTGTACCACTGCCCGGCAGTGTCCGATCCGAACTGGCCGGCGCCCAGCACGTCCGCGCCCTGGATCCGGGCGAACGGGTCGAGTTCACCGTCGTGTTGCGGCGGCGGGCCGACCTGCCGGACGACCTCGTCGAGGGTCCGAGGACGGTGACCCTGGCCGAACTCGGTGACCGTTACGGCGCCGACCCTGACGACGTCTCACGCGTCCGCCAGGCGTTCGAGGCGGCCGGCGTCACGGTCGCGAACGAGGACGCGGGCGCGCGGCGGTTGTCCGGCTACGGCCCGGCGACCGCGGTCACCGAGCTGTTCGGCACCGACCTGAACATCGTGCGCAGCACCGATCCCGTGACCGGCAACGAGATCGAGCACCGGGCCCGGACCGGTGAGTTGGCCGTGCCCGCCGAACTGGACGGCATCGTCGTCGCCGTGCTCGGCCTGGACAGCAGGCCACAGGTGCGGTCCTACGTCCGCGCGCACGCCGGTTCCGCCGCGAACGCCGGGTTCGACGTCCCCACCCTGGGCACCGCGTACGACTTTCCCGCGAACACCGACGGCACCGGCCGGACCGCCGCGATCGTCGAGCTCGGCGGTGGCTTCGCGCAGGGCGACCTGGACGCCTACTTCGCGAGCGTCGACCTGCGGAGCCCCCAGGTGGCGGCCGTCGGGGTGGACGGGGCGAGCAACGTCGCGGGCAAGGACCCGAACGGCGCCGACGGCGAGGTGCTGATGGACATCGAGATCATCGGTGCGCTCGCGCCCAAAGTGGACATTGTCGTCTACTTCGGACAGAACACCGACCAGGGTTTCGTGGACGCGGTGTCCACGGCGGTGCACGCCACGCCGACGCCCACGGCGGTCAGCATCAGTTGGGGTCAGTCCGAGGACCAGTGGACCGCGCAGGCCCGCTCGGCGTTGGACTCGGTGTTCGCGGACGCCGCCGCACTCGGGGTGACCGTGACCGTCGCGGCGGGCGACGGCGGCAGCCAGGACAGCCAGTCGGACAACGCGCAGCACGTCGACTTTCCCGCGTCCAGCCCGCACGTGCTGGCCTGCGGTGGCACGAGCCTGGTGCTCGATGCCAACGGTGGCGTGCGGTCGGAGACGGTGTGGAACAGCGGTGCGAACGGCGGCAGCACCGGCGGTGGCGTGAGCGACGCCTATCCGATGCCGGACTGGCAGGCCAAGGCAGGCGTGCCCGACCGCGTCGGCGGCACGGCGAGTGGTCGCGGTGTACCCGACGTCGCCGGCGACGCGGATCCCGCCACCGGCTATCGGCTCTACGTCGATGGCCAGACCGTTGTGCTCGGCGGCACGAGCGCGGTCGCACCGCTGTGGGCGGCGCTGGTGTGCCGGCTGTCGCAGTCGGTCGGCCGTCCGCTCGGCCTGCTGCAGCCGGTCCTGTACGCGTCGGCGACCGCGGGCGCGGCGGCCACCGGGTTCCGCGATGTCACGCAGGGCGACAACGGTGCCTATCGGGCCGGTCCGGGCTGGGACGCGTGCACCGGCCTCGGCGTGCCCGATGGCAACGCGCTGCTGAGCGTGTTCGGGTCGGGCACCGGAACACCGGCCGGCACGTCCTGATCGACTCCTACGCACGCACCCCGACTGCGACCCACCGGCGCCGCTGACCCTCGACGGGTCAGCGGCGCCGACCCACATGAAACTCACACACAACTCGCATGCTGGGTTGGTGCGGGTGTGGTCGGATGGCGGGGGCGACGAGGAGCGGACGATGGAACCGGTGACGATGCTGGGTGACCGATCGGGCGCTTCGCACCCGGAGGGGAGTCCGGCCGTCCCGTCGCCCGGACGGCTGTTGGTGATCGACGACGAGCTGTTCCTGCGGGACGCCGTCGCGGCGTCGCTGCGGTTTCTCGGCTTCGAGGTGACCACCGGTGAGACCGGCGCGCAGGCGCTGGGCCTGATCCGGGAGCGGCCGTTCGACCTGGTCGTGCTGGACGTGATGCTGCCCGACACCCACGGGTTCGACGTGGTGCGCCGGCTGCGCCGGGACGGGTACCGGGTGCCGGTGATCTTCCTGACCGCCAAGGACACGCAGGCGGACAAGGTCAACGGATTGACCATCGGCGGCGACGACTACATGACCAAGCCGTTCGGCCTTGAGGAACTGGCCGCCCGTATCCGCTCGGTGTTGCGCCGCTCCCGGCCTGCGGAGACCGGGCCGGTGCTCACGTTCGCCGACCTGGAAATGGACCAGGACACCTACGAGGTGCGCCGGGGCGGCCACCCGCTGGATCTCTCGCCGACCGAGTTCCGGCTGTTGCGCTTCCTGATGCTGAATCCCGGCAGGGTGTTGACCCGCTCGCAACTGCTGGACCACGTGTGGGACTACGACTTCGGCGGCACCAGCACGGTGGTGTCCACCTACATCGCCTACCTGCGCCGCAAACTGGTGCAGTTCGGCCCGGACCTGATCCACACCCAGCGTGGCGTCGGCTACAGCCTGCGGCTGCCCCGCTCCGACGACCAGGACGGCCACGATGAGTCCTGAACGCCGGTCCTGGCTGACGCGGGTCCAGCGGTCGTTCCCGCGGCTGGTGCGCAGCCGGCTGCGGCTGCGGGCACTGCTCGCGGTGCTGGCGGTGACGCTGGTGGCACTGGTGGCGTTCGACTTCGCCGCGGTGACCGCCCTGCGCGGCTACCTGATGAACCAGACCGACGCGACACTGCACGCTGCCGCGCTGCACAGTGCGTTCCGGCTGTCCGCCGTGCCGCCCGCGGAGCTCCAGGAGCTCACGAACCCCGCCCAGCGGCCGGAGACACTGTTTCCCGACGGCACGCGGGCGCTGGACGACGTGGCGGCATCGGTCAACCAGTTCATGGTCGGCCGGTATGCCGTGCTCTACTGGCCCGACGACGGGGAAAGGGCGCTGGAGTTGGGGTTCAACCCCACGATCATGTCCACGACAACCGACGAACTGGCCGAGTTCACGATTCCCCAGGACATGCGCGCGCTGGCCCGCGACGGCGGCGCGCGGACCGCCCCGTCGATGGACGGCACGGCTCAGGTGCGGGTGGTGGCCGCTCCGGCGCCGGGAGGCATCCTGGTCGTCAGTTCCAGCCTGGACGACGTGACCAACACCGTCGACCGGATGCGGCTGATCGTGCTGATCGGCTCCGCCGCCGCCGTGCTGATCATCGGGCCGGGCGTGTTCTGGTTGCTGCGACGCGGTTTGCGGCCCATCGAGACGATGGCGCTGCAGGCCGACCGGATCAACGCGGGCGACCTCACCGACCGCGTCACCCCGCAGGACCCGCGCAGTGAGGTCGGCAGGCTGGGCAGCGCGTTGAATGGGATGCTGGCGCGCATCGAGGCGTCGGTGCAGGAGCGGGAGGCCGATCAGGAGCTGATGCGCCAGTTCTTCGCCGATGCCAGCCACGAGTTGCGTACCCCGCTGGCCTCGCTGCGCGCCAATGCGGAGCTCTACCAACAGGGCGCGCTGACCGAGCCCGCGCAGGTGGACGAGGTGATGCGGCGCATCGCGCTGGAGTCGCGGCGGATGAGCGGACTGGTCGACGACATGCTGCGGCTGGCCCGCCTCGACCAGCACCCGGACGAGCAGCGCGAGCCGGTGGCGCTGACCGAACTGGTCGCCGGTTGTGTCGACCGGATCCGGGTGGCCGCGCCGCTGCGCGACTGGCACACCGAGATCGCCGGCGGCGTGGTCACGGTCGGCGACGAGGAACAGTTGCGGCGGGCGGTGGACAACCTGCTGGCCAACGTGCTCGCGCATACGCCGGAGGACGTGTCGGCCGCGGTGGTGCTGCGTGATCGCGGTGACGTGGTCGAGATCGAGGTGAGTGACACCGGTCCGGGTGTGCCGGGGGATCGGCTGCCGCGCATCTTCGACCGGTTCTATCGGGCGGGTACCGGTGTCCCTCGGCCCGGTTCCGGCCTCGGTCTGGCCATCGTCATGCGGATCACCACTGTCCACAACGGAGCTGTGGTGGCGGAGCCGAACGCTCCGTCCGGTCTGCGGGTGCGGCTCACGCTACCGATGGCCGACCCGCGTGGCATCGCGAGGAATTCGCAGGAAGCTCGTTCGGCGGTCTGAAGCCGCTCGGCATGAGCCCCCGCGCGGGGACGGCTCAAGGTTGCTCCGTTACATGTCCCGTAGCGGACGTATGCGACATCGCGGTGTCGACCGATCCCGCGGCTATCCTGCGTCCGTGGCCATGATCAACGGTGACCGCCACGATCCGTCAGGTTTCTCATCATGTTGGTGGAGAAGGGTTTCCCGTGCTCAGATCGCGCCTGTTGACGGGCGCGCTCACGGCAGCGGCCGTGACGCTCGGCAGCGCCGGCTTGGCCCACGCCTCCGGCACGGCCTATGTCGCACTCGGCGACTCGTATTCCTCCGGTGTCGGCTCCGGCACCTACGATCTCGACGCGACCTGCGACCGCGGTTCGTCGGCGTTCCCGGCGCTGTACGACGCGGCGACATCACCCGGCGCGTTCGCGTTCGCCGCGTGTACCGGCGCGACGGCGACCGACATCGAGAACAACCAGCTTTCCGCGCTCTCGCCGGCCACGTCACTGGTCAGCCTGACCGACGGTGGCAACGACGCCGGTGTCACCACCGTGCTGACCGACTGCGTCCTGCAGGACGACGCCGGTTGCCAGACCGCGGTCGACACCGCGGAGAGCTACGTCGCCGACACCCTGCCCGGTGTCCTGCACACGCTGTACACCGACGTCCGCGCCCACGCGCCGCACGCCCGCGTCGAGGTCCTCGGCTACCCCGAGTTCTACGACCTCGGCCAGACCGGGTGCGGCGACTTCCTGGACGCCGGCAAGCAGGCGATGCTCGACGCCGCCTCCGCCAAGCTGGACGCCGCGATCGCGGCGGCGACCCACACCGTGCGCGGGTTGGGCTACCGGGACGTGCGCGCAGAGTTCCGTGGACACCAGCTCTGCGACGCGGATCCGTGGGTGCACGGCCTCGACCTCAGCGACATCAACTCCTCCTACCACCCGACGGCCGAGGGCCAGCAGGCCTACCTGGCAGCCTTCGAAGGGCTGCCCTGTGTCCGGCGCTGAGTGATCGGACACCCGTCGTGCCGCACGCGGGCCACGGCGGGTGTCCACCGTCGTGTTCCGTGGTCGGTCGCGGACGAACTCGACGACCGGCGGCACCCGGTCGCCGGCCGTTACGGGTCGGTCCGGTGGGAATCAAACGTGGGCGCGGCGCGCTGAGAGCTGCACGTGAAGAAGATTGGCTTCCTGTCCTTCGGGCACTGGACGTCGAGCGCGCAGTCGCAGACCCGGTCCGCCAGTGACTTCCTGCACCAGTCCATCGACCTGGCGGTCGCGGCCGAGGAGACTCGGCATCGACGGCGCGTACTTCCGGGTGCATCACTTCGCCCGGCAGGCGGCCAGCCCGTTCCCGCTGCTCGCCGCGATCGGCGCCCGTACCTCGAAGATCGAGATCGGCACCGGCGTGATCGACATGCGCTACGAGAACCCGATGTACATGGCCGAGGACGCCGGCGCGGCCGACCTCATCGCCGACGGCAGGCTCCAGCTCGGCATCAGCCGTGGCTCCCCCGAGCAGGTCATCGACGGGTGGCGCTACTTCGGCTACGCCCCCGCCGAAGGCGAGACCGACGCCGACATGGCCCGCCGGCACACCGAGACGTTCCTCACGGTGATCGAGGGCGAGGGCTTCGCCGAGCCGAACCCGACGGCCGATGTTCGCCAACCCGCCCGGACTGCTGCGGCTCGAACCGTACTCCGACGGGCCTGCGCGACCGCGATCTGGTGGGGCTCCAGTTCGAACGCGACCGGCGCGTGGGCGGCGCGGCTGGGCATGAACCTGCAGAGCTCCACGCTCAAGAACGACGAGACCGGCGAGCCGCTGCACGTCCAGCAGCGCAAGCAGATCGAGGCGTTCCGCGAGGCGTGGCAGGAGGCCGGCCACCCGCGAGAGCCCCGGGTGTCGGTCAGCCGCAGCATCTTCGCCCTCACGACCGACCTGGACCGCGCCTACTTCGGGCACGACCGCAACTCGCACGACCAGATCGGCATGATCGACGAGACGACACGGGCGATCTTCGGCCGGTCGTACGCCGCCGAGCCGGACGTACTGGTCGAGCAACTCGCGCAGGACGAGGCCATCCAGGCCGCCGACACCCTGCTGCTGACCATCCCGAGCCAGCTCGGCGTCGACTACAACGCCCACCTGCTGGAGAACATCCTCACCCACGTGGCGCCGGAGCTCGGCTGGCGCTGAACCGGCCGCCGGTCGGGCGTGTGCCGCGCGCTCCTCGCGGGCCTGGGAGGGCTTCCCGAGGAGCGCGCGGCGCCGCCCTCACTCGACGACGGACCTCAGTACGCGACGGGCGAGCCGCTGGTCTTCCGGTGAGCGGTCACGTGGTCAGGTCGATCTGGCAGGCGCGGCGGACCTCCTGGACGGTGGCCGGTGCGTCGAAGCGGAACAGTCCGTCCAGGTTCCGTTCCAGCCGTGACGCACGGACGGCCGCCTTCACCGCGAGGAACACGCTCGTCGCCAGCACCAGCGGCGGTTCGCCGATCTCCTTGCTGGACAACACGTCCGACGGGTTCTCCGGGACGTTCGCCGCGAGGCTGCGCGGGAACAGGTGCGTGTTGAGTTCCAGCGGGATGGTGGTGACGGCGGGCGGCTTGTAGCGCCACGTGTTCGTCGTGTTCAGCCGGCCCTCGTCCGGCGAGCCCTCCGGCTGGAACACCAGGTCCTCGGTCAGCACGTAGCCGATGCCCTGCACGAACGCGCCTTCCACCTGGCCGATGTCCAGCGCGGGGTTGAGGCTCCAGCCGATGTCGTAGGCCAGGTCGGAGCGCAGCACCTGCACCTCACCGGTGAGGATGTCCACCTCGACCACCGAACAGGCCGCCGAGTACGTGAAGCCGGTGAACGAGTCGACCGCACCGCCCTGCATCGCCTTCCGGTCGACGTCGATGCCGGGGATGTCGTGCTGGTCGTCCATCGGCTTGAACGTCATGGCCGGCAACGGCGTCTCGCCGCCCGTGATCGGTGTCGTGTTCGACACCGTCAGGTCGACGCGCTGCTGGTAGGCGACCGACACCAGGTTCTGCCAGATCAGCCGGGTCACGCCTGTGGCGGTGTTCGTCAGCGGGGTGGCCCAGCCCTGCTTGCCGTAGTTCCAGAAGTCGATCTGCCGTTGGCAGCACCAGTCCGGCCCGTGCTCGTCCAGCATGCGGTGCCCGAACTCGGTGAGCCGTTCCCGCAGTCGCTGGCAGGACCGTTTGACCGCCTCCGCGCTGTAGGTCGTGCCGGTGGACGCCCCGGTGCTGGTCGGGTTGGGAAGGACGTTGGTCTTGGGGAACTCGATGCGCAGCAGGTCGAACGGGACGTTGAGCACGTAGGAGGCCACCTGCTCGACGCGGGTGACGAGCCCTTGGCCCATCTCGACGCCCGGTTGGTGGATCACGACGCTGCCGTCGCCCGAGTACACCCCGATGTGGACGGCGGCCTGTTCGAGCTGGGTCAGGTTGTAGCCGGAGCCGTACTTGACCGGCAGCATCGCGATACCGCGCTTGCGCCACCGGTTGGCCCGGTTGAACGTCTCGACCTCGGCCTTGCGGGCCCCGTAGTCGCACACCCGCTTGAGGTAGTCCCAGACCTCGCGCATGTAGCAGTAGGACAGTGCCTGGCCGAACGGCGTGACGTCACCACGGCGGTACATGTTGATCTCGCGGACCTCCGCCGGATCGCGGCCGGCGGCGAACGCGGCGTCGTCGACGGCGTTCTCGATGATCACCTTGCCCTGGATGTCGCCGAACGCGCGGAACGCCGTGCTGGGCGCCTTGTTCGTGCGGCACACGTCGATCTGGTTCTGGAAGTTCTCGATCTGGTAGGCGTTGTCGGCGCGCAACTGGATGCAGTTGGCGACGATGAACGAGCAGTCGTAGAACGCGCCGCCGTCGCCCCACATGCGGTTGTCCAGGCCGACCAGCCGGCCCGTCGCCGGGTCGATCGCGATCTGGTACTGGCCGTAGAAGGCGTGCCGCTTGCCGATCATGCCGGTGTCCGCGTCGCGCGGCACGACCAGCCGGACCGGACGGCCCAGTGCGTTGGCCGCGACGAGCGCGGGCCCGACCACGAATCGGGTCTGCTCGGTCTTGCCGCCGTAGCCGCCGCCGACCTGCGGCATGTCCACCTCGATCCGGTGGTACTCCACGCCCAGCGCCATCGCCGCCGTGCCGTGCATCTCCATCGGACTCTGCGTGGAGGGCACCATCCGCCAGCGGTCGCCGTCCTTGGGTTCCACGACGCAGGCCTGCGTCTCCAGGTAGAAGTGCGCCTGGCCGCCCGCCGACTGGCTGTTGGTCACGACGACGCAGTCGACGCCGCCGATCGTGACGTGTTCGCGGCGGCTGGCGCGGTCCAGCGGGTCGAGGCTCGCGGCCCAGCTCAGGTCGCTGCCGGGCCGGGTGATCCGCCAGATGTGCGAGTTGAACGCGGCCGACGTCGGATAGTCGGGGAAGACGCTGCCGATGCCGATCGCCTTCTCGATGCTCAGGACCGGCCGGTGCCACTGCGGTCCCCAGTGGTCGGGGAGGGACACGTCGGTGTAGCCGACGCACTCGTCGCTGACGTACTCGGCGATCAGCACGGCTTCCTGCTCGGTGTCCGCCACCACGAGCGCGATGGCCTGCCCGACGTAGCTCACCTGCCGCACCGCGAGCAGCGGCTGGTCGGCGCCCATGCCCTGCAGGTTGATGCCGTGGTCGGGAATCTGCTGGTACGTGACCAGTTCGACGAACCCGGCCCAGCGCTGCCGCAGGTGGTTGGCCAGGGTCGTGGCGTCGGCCGGTCGGTCCGTGTCGGGCAGCAGGAAGTGGTAGTCCGCCAGGGCCCTGCGGCTCTGCACGAACGCCGCGTTCACGGTGCGCGGCGGCACCGGGGTCTCGTGGGTGTACTTCACCTGGCCGGTGGCCTGGTAGAACGCCATGAGCTTGATGTAGGGCTGGGAGACCGGCGCCTTCCAGTCCTGGATCTGGTAGCTCTGCGTGCCACCGGACAGTGGCCAGCGACCCCACATGTTCACGCCGGCCGAGCGGTCCGGCTCGGGCACGCCGGCGGGTGCCACGGTGAGCAGCGCGTTGACGATCGCCTTGTAGAGGAAGGAAACCGCGAGTTCGATCCGGTACGCGTCGGTGATGCCCTCGTCCGGTTCGGCCGCCATGCGGTCGCGCCAGCGGGTCAGCTCCTCGACCACCTCGGCACGCAGAATCCGTGCGAAACCAGAGAAATCGGCCAGCGACAGCGTGGTGCCGCGCAGCGCCGCCGCCGTCCTGCCGGCCTGCCACGGGAAGGGCGCGATGCCACCGAACACGAGCGACGCGGAGTCGACACGGGCACCGGTCAGCCGCAGCGCCGTGCCGGCGTTGACCAGTGAGTGGGCGTTGACCTCGCGGCGCGCCACCTTCTGCGCGTACACGATCGTCGCGGCGGGCGGCAGCGGCAGGTGGTACGTGATGAGCACCAGATCGTCGAGCAGCGTCCGGTCGGCCACGACCCGTTCGACCAGGTCGGCCATGGGCAGCCGCCGCGGCGCGCCATCCTTGAGCGCCCACCACACGGTGACCTCCGCGCCCGCCGCGACCAGCGCCGTCAGCAGGTCGGACGGGAACGGCTCGCCGTGCTCGACGTGGGCCAGCACCAGCATCGTGTTGCCGCCCACCGTGGCGGCGTTGCGCACGATGGCGCCCGCGGTCCGCCTTGCCATCAGGCGCATCGCCCCGGCAGCCGTGTTCTCGGCCAGGTGCCGGTCCTGGCACACCGTGTCGAGCAGGTCGATCAGCTCGGCGTAGGTGGTCGACGAGCCGACGTCGGCCCAGTCCGCGCCGACCGAGGTGCCGCGCAGCTCCGGGACGAGCTGGATGTCGACCAGCACCTCGGCCGCACGCACCTCGTTCGGGTACACGCCGAACGACGTGTTGGCGTTGACCATGCGCACCCGCTTGCCGGTGAACTCGCGCAGCACAGCGCCCAGTTCGGTCAGGTCCGCGGGGCGCACCCAGATCTTGTCGCCCACGTACAGGCGGGCGGGCTCCGGCGTGAGCTGGTCGCCGGGCGGCAGCGCGAACCTGGGGCGGGCCGCGGGTGTCATCGCGGCTGTCGCCTCCTCACCGAGGCACTTCATCCGGCGATGTTCGTCCTCGACCGTCCAGTCGCTGGCGAACGTCTCCATGCCGGTGAGGATCGGCCGGTATCCGGTGCAGCGACACAGGTTGCCGTCGAAGACGTCCTGGATCTCCCGTTTCGTCGGCTCGGGCCGGTTGCTCAACAGGCCGCACATGTTCATCACGAACCCGGGCGTGCAGTAGCCGCACTGGGTGCCGTTGTTCATGGCGAGCCGGTAGGCCACCGGATTCATCCCGGCCTGCGCGAGGTCGTCGTCACTCGTTGCCGTGACCGCGTCCGCCGGTGCGTTCACCGCCGCCGTGGCCGCCGTGCGTGCCTCGTCGAGGGACCGCGCGGCCATCCTTGCCGCCTCGGCCATCACGGGCGTGAGGTAGGTCGGCGGCGCGGCCGCTCGGGAGAACGACGGGTTGTGCGTGAGGTGGGCGGGCGCAGGCCGCTCCACCTGGCCCGTGCCCTCGATCGTGGTCACGGCGAGGCCGTCGAGCGCGCACACCGGCCGCAGGCACGAGTTGACGGCGCGGTGCCGCACGGCACCGGCATCGTCGTCCCACCGGGACAGCAGCACCGTGCACGCACCGCAACCGCCCTGACCGCAGCCCTTCTTCGCGCCGGTCAACCCGACATCGGGCGAACGCAGATAATCGATCAGCAGGAGATCGGGCGACGGGTCGTCCAGCGTCACACGCTCGCCATTGAGGAAGAAGGAAATGCGGTCGGTCATCATCCAAACGATACGGCCGGCGCAATACCCCGGAGCGGGCGCTGATTACCCGATCGCCTTGCCCTCAAACAGTTTTCCGGTCATGACCACTCGGTCGAGTGGTAGCTCGACACAGTGGGGTCGGTATTGTTCTACCGACCTCACTCTCGCGTCAGCAAACTTCGCCTGATCGAGTATTCCGGTGTCACCTCCGTTTGAGTGGCACGCGTCACCGGTGCCACGTCGCTCAACGCGGTGTCCAGAATCGCCAGACCGCGGTCGATCTCGGCGTCGGTGGCGGTCAGCGGCGGCGCGATGCGGAACGTGCCGCCCATACCGGGCAACTGCACGATGTTCATGTGCAGCCCGAGTTCGCGCGCAGCGCCGCGTGACGGCCGCACCGAGCTGGTCGGCACCACCCGCGCGCGACCCGTCGACCAGTTCCAGCCCGACCAGCAGCCCCCGCCCCCGCACGTCGCCGATCACCGGGTGCCGGGTGGCCAACTCGTCAGCAGCCCGTCACGCAGCCGCCTGCCGAGTTCGCGGGCACGCACGTCGAGCCGGTCCCGGGTCAGCACGGCCAGCACCGTGTTGCCGACGGCCGCCGGCAGCGGGTCGTTGACGTGCGTGGTGAAGAACAGGAAACCGCGTTCGTGTGCCCGCTCCTCGATCTCGGCGCCGGTCAGCACGGCCGCGAGGGGCAGGCCGGCGCCGAGGGTCTTGGACAGCGTGAGAATGTCCGGGACGACGCCGTCGCGCTGGAACGCGTACCAGTCGCCGGTGCGGCACAGGCCGGTCTGGGCCTCGTCCAGGATCAGCAGCATGCCTCGCTCGTGGCACTTGTCGCGCAGCGCGGCCAGGTAGCCCGGTGGCAGGTCGATGACGCCGCCGGAGCTCAGGATCGGCTCGACGATGCAGGCGGCCAGGCTGCCGACCGACTGGGCGTCGATCAGGTCGAACCCGAGGTCGAGCTGGCGGCGCCAGTCCAGGTTGCCGTCGGTATCGACGATGTCGGGCCGGAACCGGTCGGGGACGGGCAGGGCGAAGTTGCCGGGGGCGGCGGGCCCGTACCCGACCCGGCCCGCGCTGTAGGTGGCGTTCGCGGCGCCCTGGGTCATGCCGTGCCACGACCGGGCGAACGAGACGACCTCGTGCCGGCCGGTGACGAGCTTGGCCATCCGCATCGCGGCCTCGTTCGCCTCCGCTCCCGTGGTCAGGAACATGGCCTTCGCCAGCGGCCGCGGCAGCGTGCCGGCGAGCCGCTCGGGCGAGGTCGAGAACCGGGCGGCTGAGCATGCCGCTGTAGAGGTGGGCGAGTCGGCCGACTGGTCGCGGACGGTCGCGACGATCTCGGGGTGCGCGTGGCCGAGGATCGCGCTCATCTGGCCCGAGGTGAAGTCGAGCAGCTCGCGACCGTCCTCGGTGAACACCGAAGCTGCCCTCGGCGCGCGCGATGACGCCCCGGGCTGAAGGCGCCGCGCCCGCTGTAGCGGACCAGGTGACGTTCCAGTGCGGTGTCCTCCGGCATGGTCGCCACGCTACGAACGGACTTCACGGCGCGTCCAGCACATGATTTCGGCGAGGCTGTTCGACGAAACCGCACAATCACTGCATGCTGAATCCCTGGCGGCTGCGTCTGCTCGGCCTGCTCGACAGCCTCGGCACGGTCCGCGCGGTGGCCAAGACGCTGCATCTGAGCCCGTCGACGGTGTCGCACCAGCTCGCCGTGCTGGAGGCCGAGACCCACAGCAGGCTGCTGGAACGGTCGGGGCGCCGGGTGCGGCTGACCGGGACGGGGATCGTGCTGGCGCGCAGGGGCCGGGAGATCCTGGACCGGATGGCCGAGGCGGAGGCCGAGCTGCGGGCCCTGAACGACGAGCCGATCGGCACCGTCCGGCTCGGGGTCGTTCCAGAGCGCGATCCACACGCTCGCCGTCCCGGCAGCGACGCATCTCGCGCGCTCGCATCCGCACCTGCACGTGGAACTGGTCGAGTCCGAGCCGCACGAGAGCGGGCCCGCGCTGCGCACCGGCGAACTGGACGTGATCGTCACGACCACCGACTACGTCGAGTTCCCGTGGGGCCAGGATCTCGACATCGTCCCCCTGGGCACCGATCAGGTGGTGCTGGTCCTGCCGGAGGGGCACGCGCTCGCCCGGCGTCCGGTGGTCGACCTCGCCGCGTGCGCCGAGGAGGCGTGGGCCTGCGACCGGCCGGGTTCCTACATGGCCGAGCTGACGCTGCGACTGTGCCGCGAGTCCGGCTTCGAGCCACGGGTGGCGTGCCGGTTCGGCAACTACCTGATGCTGCTCCAGTACGTCGAGTCGAGCAGGTCGGTCGCGTTGCTGCCGGCGCTGGCCGTCGCACCGGGCCACGCGGTCGTGACGCGCGCACTCACCACGCCGGTGCACCGCAACGTCACGATCGTGGTGCGGCGGGGGACGTCACCGAAGGCCGCCGTGAGTGCGGTCGTCGGGGCGCTGCTCGACCATCCGGACATCCCGGCCCTGTCCGTGCCGGCGTCCGCGGAACGCGGCTGACGGCAGGCCGGCGAATGCCGGCCCGCCGTGTTGTCAACTGCTCATCGTCGCGTAGACGATGACATTGTCCAGATAGTGGCCCGTGGTGGCGTCGAATGCGCCGCCACAGGTGATCAGCCGCAGTTGCGGATCGGGAGTGTTGCCGTAGACGGCATTGGTGGGAAAGGCACTCTTGGTCACCTCGTCCACCTTGGTGACGGTGAAATTCACCGTCGTCCCGTCCTGCCGGCCGACCGACACCGTGGCGCCCGGCTTGAGCTCGTGCAGCCGGAAGAAGATGCCCTGCTGATGGTCACCGTCGATGTGGCCGAGGATGACCGCCGGACCGGGCTGGCCGGGCGTCGGGCCGTACTCGTACCAACCGGCCTGCTGCGGCTTGTCGACCGGTGGGATCTGGACCGCCTTGTTCGCGTCCAGGCCCAACTGGATCAGCGTCGACCGCGCGCCGATGCTGGGGATGTCGACCCAGCTCGGCGTCGACCGGGCCAGTGGCGCCGCGGAGGACGACGCCGCCGCCGACGGTGAACCGGACGAATCAGGTGAACCGCAGCCGCCCAGGAACGCGGTCGCGGTGACGACCGCGAGCACGAGACCGGTCCTGGTCCACTTCGTGACCATGCCTACCAGCTCCGTTCAGTGCACGATCACGGTGGCCAGGGTGCCGTCACCGGTCTCAGGAGCGCCGACCGGCACGATGCTGACCTGACCGGTGCTCGCGCCGGGCGCGCCGGACCTGGTCGACGTCGGCGTCGGAGCGGGCGTCCTGGTCGGCGTCGGGGTGCGCGTGGTCGTCGGGCCGCTGCCACCCGCGTCGCCGACCGCGTGCACCGGCGCGCACGTCGATGACGCGAGGACGATGTGGCCGCTGCCCACGGCGCCGGTCAGGGTGCCGCCGAGCAGGGTGATGTCCAGCGCGTTCACGGTAACGCTGCCGTCGGCGTTGTGGATCTGCTCGTTGGCGATCACCTGCACCACGCCGGGCACACCCAGCTTCAGGTTCGGCGTGGCCGCCGACACGTGGCCGAGCCTGCCCAGATCGAGGTCGGCCAGGTCGGAGGCTGCCGTGATGCCGCTCGTCGTGGCGTGGCACGTCGAGGTGATCACGGACGCGCCGGGCGCGCGACCGGCCAGCGTGGCGAGCACCGGCAATGCCACCTGCACCAGCTTCGCACCGGCGGTCAGGGTGTTGTGGGCATCGTCCCGGCTGACCGAACTGGTGATCACCTTGGCCGACACCAGGCCCTTGAGGCTCGCGTCGACGGCGGACGCCGACGTCGGCCCGGCAGCGTCGGCCGCCGCGACACGGCCGGTGTCCACGGTCAGCCCGGTCGGGCCGAGCACACCGGACAGCAGCGACACGGTGGCGTTGGCACCGTAGGCCGAGCCGGCGCCGGACACGGCGGCGTCAGCGGGCGCGACGGCCACCAGCAGGAACGCGGTGGCAGCGGCCACGCCGACCACACCACCGGCCTGCGACAAGCGATAACGCATGAAGAATCCCTTCGGTAAATCGAATTATCCGTGGCGCGCACCATTGTTGACGGGCAATGATGCGAATGCGGACGGAACGGCGGGAGCTGTGCGAACGTAGCACCAATCGCCGATGTGGATCATGGGGGGTGGCACTTTCCTGGTCCCCTAACGCATTTTCGGCGAATCCCCTATTCGGTCGCCGAAGACCTGAAAAGGCTAGGGGATCTCCGTTTCGATCACCTTCCGTGACGAATGTGAGACCCCGGACTCCCGCCCGGTCGGCCGCCGGGCGTCCGGGACCGCCGCACCTGGCCGCGTGCGGTCCGTCGATGTCGATCGTGGGTGGGAGCGCAACGTCGATCGTGGGCGGGAGCGGGGTGGTCACCGAGGTCGTCGGCGGGCGCCGCACCGTGGCGTCGATCACGGCGGCGTTTCCGGGCCGGGCTGTGATCGACGTGACACCCGGCGGGCCGCTGCCGTGGGTGGAGCACTGGTCCGTGCTGTCCGCACGGTGGTGAACCGGGTCCGGGGCGCACCATCCGCCGCTCCGTACCGGTACGCGGGCATCGTGCCGGCCCGCGGCCGGCGGGGCCTGGCGGGGGCGGTGGCCGACCCCTGTGCCGCCTGACCCACTAACGTGTAGTTCGTGACCTCACAGCGATTCCACCGCGCACACGAATTACTGGGTGGGCGACCGTGTCGATGCTGTGACATCACGACCGGCAACCTCGCGTGGGTGCCCGGCGTCATCAGGTACGGCGGGAGCACCACACTCGATCACGACATCGTGCTGCACGGAACGGAAGTGAAATGACAGAAGGACGGCAACGGCGAATCATCGAATCCTCCGCCGTGCGCCTACCCTTTGGTGTAGCGCGGATGTTGCTGCTGTGTGTGATGGCAGGAGTGCTGCTGGCCGGGGTGATGGCCCCGGTCGCGCTGGGCGTCGGGTCGGTGGCCAACCAGGTCAGTGATTCGGTGGACAGCATCTCCGCGTCGCTCGCCTCCATCCAGATCCCTCTGGTGACGACGGTGGAGGACAAGAACGGCACCCCGATCGCGCAGCTCTTCGACCAGTACCGCCTGCCGGTGTCGTTCAAAGACATCTCGCCGAACATGGTGGCCGCGCTGGTCGACATCGAGGACCACCGGTTCTACCAGGAGTCCGGCATCGACGTGCAGGGCATGATCCGCGCCATGCTGCACAACTCGTCCGGTGGCAGCACCCAGGGCGCGTCGACGATCACCCAGCAGTTCGTCAAGAACTACCTGGTCGACGTCGTGGACCGCGGCACGTCGCCGCAGGCGAAGGCCGCGCAGGCGGCCGACACCGACCAGAGCCTCGCCCGCAAGTTGCGCGAGGCGAAGATCGCCCTGCAGCTCGACCAGACGATGACCAAGGACGAGATCGTCACCGGTTACCTGAACGTGGTTCCCTTCGGCGCGAAGGCGAACGGTCCCTTCGGCGTCGGTGCCGCTGCCAAGGCGTACTTCCACGAGCAGCCGTCCCAGCTCACCGTGGCGCAGTCGGCGCTGCTGGCCGGCATGGTCAACAACCCGGTTCTCTACAATCCGTACACGCACCCGCAGCAGGCGCTGACCCGGCGCAACCTCGTCATCGACGAGATGGTCAAGTACGGCTCGCTGACGCAGGCACAGGGCATCAGGGACAAGCAGGATCCGCTGGGCGTGGTCCCCAACGGCCCGGACATCCCGCCCTCGACCTGCTACGGCATCCAGCCGGACGCCGGCTTCTTCTGCGCCTACGTCGAGCGGTACCTGATGGACGCCGGGTTCACCCAGGACCAGATCAACTCCGGCGGCTACGTGATCAAGACCACCATGGACCCGACGGTGTCCACCGACGCGAAGAACGCGGTGGACAACTGGGTGCCCACCGACCAGGACGGCGTCGCCAACACACTGGCGGTCGTCCAGCCCGGCACCAGTGGTCACAACGTGCTGGCCATGGTGGCCAACCGGAACTTCGGCCTGGACAGCGGCAAGGGCGAGGCATCCTCCAACCTGGTCGCGAACGTGGACGACGAGTTCGGCGGCGGGTCGACGTACAAGCTGTTCACCACCGCTGCCGCGTTGGAGCAGGGTGTCGCCGGGTTGAACACCATGTTGGACAACCCGAACACCGCGACGTTCCAGCTCGGCCGCACGCCGCCGTACACCGTGAGCAACAACGACGGCACCCCGTCGACGCTGTCGTTGTCGCAGGGCCTCGCCGACTCGCCGAACACCGCGTTCGTCGGCCTGGAACTCAAGGACGGCATGTCCAACGTGCTGACCATGGCCTACCGGTTGGGCATGCGGAACACGATGCTGTCCAACCAGCACGGATCCACGCCGATCACCGATCCGAACGACTCCCGGTCCAGGTCGGTGCTGTGGAGCGAGCCACAGCTCAAGTCGTTCTCCCTCAGCCCGTCGTTCACCCTCGGCGTGTCGCCCCTGTCCCCGCTCGAGCACGCGAACGTGGCCGCGACGCTAGCCAGCGGTGGCGTGTGGTGTGTACCCAACCCCATCCAGTCGGTGACCGACCGCTACGGCAACGCGGTGCCGGTCCTGCAGCAGCCGTGTGAGCAGATCATCTCACCCGCTGAGGCGAACACCATCCGCAACGGCATGAGCCACAACATCGACCCGGGTGCCACCGGCGCCGCCGCGGCGGCGGCCAACAACTGGACGATTCCGCTGTCCGCCAAGACCGGTACGACGCAGAACAGCGAGTCCGTCGGTTATCTGGCGATTGTCGACGGTTACGCCGCGTCGTCGCTCGTCTTCGCGGACAGCTCCCGGCCGGACAAGATCTGCGCCACCCAGCCGCCCCGGCTGGATCGGGTCAGCAGTTGCGGCGGCAACTTCGCGTTCGGTGCCTCGGTCTCGGCGCCGCCGTTCTTCCAGGCGTTCGAGCAGATCCTGTCCGGTGTGCCGAACGCGCCGATCCCGGACGCCGACCCGAACTTCCTGGACACAGAGGGTCACGGGCCGATCGTGCCGTTCGTGATGAACCAGCAGATCGCCCAGGCCACCGGCGCGCTGAAGAACGCGGGTTACCCGGTCACCGTGCAGAACGTCGAGTCGGCACAGCCGAAGGGCACGGTGATCGGCCAGACGCCGCAGAGCAACCAGGGCCCCGGCACGCCGATCACGCTCTACGTGAGCACCGGTGCGCTGCCCACGGTGCACAACGCCGCGCCGCCGCCGGGTGTCGCACCGGGTTCCGCGACCGCCGGCTGAGCCCGACCCGATACGTGGCCAAGTCCGGCCGGCACGCCGTGCCGGCCGGACTTCCCGTCCTTGCTGGCGCGTTCGAGTGCCTCGTCTGTTCTGATCGGACAGCGGTCGCGTCGGCCGGATCGTGGATCAGTCGGGTCTGCGGGCGATGTCGGGCTGTTCCGGGCCGTGCGGGATGTCGAAGGATTCCTCGCCGGTGCGCAGCAGTCGCAACACCACGCCTGCCACGTAGTCCGGGCTGTGCGCCACCATGCCCGGCCGGGGTGACGCGCCGAGCGTGAACATGCCGTCGCCGAACTCGGTGGCGGTGATCGAGGGCAGCAGCAGCGACACCGCGATACCGTCGTCGGCCAGTTCCCGCGTGAACACGGAGCTGATCATGTTGACCGCGGACTTGGTCGACGCGTAGGCACCGAGCCCGACGGCGATCCGGCGGGTGGTGCCCGAACTGACGTTCACGATGCGGCCGAAACCCTGTTCACGCATGGCGGGCAGCACGGCCTGCGTCATCGTCAGCACGCTGATCACGTTGAGCTGCAGGATCCGGGCGAACTCGGCCGGATCGACGTGGTCGAGCGGGCCGTTCAGGCTGGCGCCGGCGTTGTTGACCAGCCCGTCGACGCGCTGGTGCCGGTCGAGGGTGGCGCTCACCAGGTCGCGCACCTGGGCCGGGTCGGTCACGTCGGTCGGAACGGCAAGGGCACCGTCGAGTTCCCCGCTCAACGCGGTCAACCGGTCGGCGCGGCGCGCCGCCAGCACCGGATGGGCGCCGGCGGCGTGCAGTCGGCGCGCGGTCGCCGCGCCGATTCCGGAGGAGGCACCGGTGACGATGACCGTTCTGCCGGCGAGATCGATGAGGTCGGTCATGGGTAGATCGTGGACCAGACCGATCCTGTCCCTCGCGGTGGGGTTGACCCACCGCGAGGCGGTCACGGCCCTCGGGACCGAAGCGGTGACCGGTGGTGGCGGTCAGCGCCTCGGCCGGCGTGGGCCGAACCTGTCGGCGACCTCCTGCTTCGCGCGTTTCGGCACGTCAGCGGCACGCGGACTTCGGTGCGCGCCGGTGACGGGCGGCCTCACGCGCTTCGTTTGGTGATCCTTCGCAGTACCAACAGCAAGGCCACCAGCACGACCGCGGCCAGTGCCGGGTGTTGCCGCATCGCGTAGACGATCTGCGCACCCTGCTTGCGGACCGGCTCCGGCAGCGTCTGGACCTGTTGCGCCGCCCTGTCGCCCAACTCCCGCGCCGACTTCCGTGCCGTGTCGGCCACGACGGCCGCGTTCTCCTTCGCACGGTCGATGACGGGACCGGCGCTGTCCTTGGCCTGACCGACCACGGACAGCGCACTGTCCCCGGCCTGATCGACCAGCCGTGCCGCACCGGCCTTCACCTGGCCCGCATTGCGCTTGGCAGTGTCGGCCACCTCGCCGGTCGCTCCCTTGGCCAGGTCCACGACCTCGTCGGTCTTCTGTTTCGCCGTCGTGGCCGTCTGCTCGACGGCGTCGCTGGTCTTCCTCGCCCTGCCACTCATCGCTGATCTCCTTCGGTCATTGTCGTCCCAGTTTCGGTGTCGCGGCCTCCGGACTGGATCTGGTGTCCTTCGGCGGCAGGAACGGCTCGACGCCGTCCTTCGCGTTGCCCGCGGCGATCTGCCTGCCCCGTGCCAACTCCGCGTCGAACTCGGCGCCCAGCAGCACGGCCAGGTTCGAGATCCACAGCCACACCAGGAAGATGATGACGGCGGCCAGTGAACCGTAGGTCTTGTTGTACGAGCCGAAGTTCGCTACGTAGAGGGCAAAACCGGCGGACGCGATCGCCCACAGCAGTACCGCGAGCAATCCGCCCGGACTCAGCCACCGCAAGCCCGGCTGCCGCACGTTCGGGGCCAGCAGGTACAACAGCGCGATCGCCAGGCTGACCAGCAGCACCAGCAGCGGCCATTTCGCGATGCTCCACACCGTGATCCCGACCGAGCCGATGCCCAACAGGTTGCCCGCCTTGGTGGCCAGCGTGCCGGTGAACACGAGTGCGACCGTGCAGAGCACCAGCAGCACCACCATGCCCAGCGTCATCGCGATGCGCAGCGGCAGGGTCTTCCACAGCGGCCTGCCCTCGGGCACGTCGTAGATCGCGTTGGACGCCCGCATGAACGCGCCCAGGTAGCCCGACGCCGACCAGAGCGCTCCGGCCAGGCCCACGATCGCCAGCGGACCCGCGAAATGGTGTGCGTTGCGGATCGCGGTGACGATCATCTGCCGTGCCGCGCCGGGGCCGATCGAGTTGAGGCTGTCGATCAGCGACTTCGTCGCCGCGGGACCCAGCATGCCCAGCAGCGCGGTGACCAGGAGGATGCCGGGGAACAGCGACAACACCGCGTAGTACGTCAGGGCCGCGGCCCAGTCGGTGAGATTGTCGTCGCGGAACTCACGGATCGTGCGCCGGAGGACGCCGAACCAGCCCCGCCTCGACAGATCCGTCGGTCCGGCCGGTGGATCGACGCCGGCCGGAGGCGGATCCGTGGCCGGAATACCTCTGGTCATGTGGTCTCCCTGCGTGTGGATACCACCGACTACCCACAACGCGGGGGCATCCAATCCTCGCCGCCGGGGTGAGCGACAGGCCGGGACCGATCAGGCGTTCAGGTAGCGCAGCACGGCCAGCACCCGGCGGTGGTCGTGCGGGCCCGCGGCGAGGCCGAGCTTGGCGAAGATCGCTGTGCAGTGCTTCTCCACCGTGCGCTCCGCGACGGCCAGCCGTTCGCTGATCGCCCGGTTCGTCCTACCCTCCGCCATCAGGCCCAGCACCGTGCGCTCCCGCTCGGTCAGCATCGCCAGTGGGTCGTCCGGACTGCGCTGCCGGTCGATCAACTGGCCGATCACGACCGGGTCCAGCGCCGAACCACCACAGCCGACCCGCCGCACCGCGGACGCGAACTCGTCCACATCGGACACTCGATCCTTGAGCAGGTAACCGACGCCCGCCGCCCCGGCTTCCAGCAGTTCCTGGGTGTAGCTGACGCGCACGTACTGGGACAGCACGAGCACACCGATGCCGGGATGCCGCTCGCGCAGCGTTCGCGCCGCGCGCAGGCCCTCGTCGGTGCGCGTCGGCGGCATCCGGATGTCGACCACGGCCACCTCGGGCCGGTGCCGCGCGACGGCGGCCAGCAGCGTGTCCGCGTCGCCGACGGACTCGACGACGTCGAAGCCCGCCTCCGCGAGCAGCCGCGCCAGTCCCTCCCTCAGCAGCGTGGAATCCTCGGCGATCACGACCCGCATGGCAGCTCCGCGACGATCGTCGTTCCCTCACCGGCGGCACGGGTCACGACCAGATCGCCGCCGATGCCCTCCACGCGGTCGGTGAGCCCGGCCACCCCAGAACCCGAACGCGGATCGGCGCCGGCGTGGCCCGTGTCGGCGTGGTGCACGTCCGGTGACACTACGGCGTCAACGGTGATGTCGGTGTCGACGTGGATGGGCCGGGTCGTGCACCTGCAACGCGATCGGCCCGCCGTCCCTGTCGATCCCGGTCGCCGCGCGCCGACAGTGGTGCGGAAACCGCACCCACGACGGCGGGCGCACCGCCGCGTCACCGTCCGGTCGGGAACCTCGCCAGCGCGGCGACGAGCGTCTCGGCGAGCCGGCCGTCCGGCACGGCCGCCGCGATCAGGGCGTCTGCCTCGGTGATCACGGCCTGGCCGGCCACGCGCAGTCGGTGACCCTCGTCGGTGACGCGCAGTGTCGCGGTGCGACCGCGGCCCGGCTCGGTCTCGCGGGCGACGGCGCCGAGCGATTCGAGCAGCCGCAGGGTGTCCTGCATGCTCTGCGGGGTCACACCGGCCCGCCTGGCCAGTTCGCTGTAGGAGATGCCGGGTTGGCGGTGCAGGTGCCCGAGCGCCGACAGATGCCGCAGGGTGATGCCGTCCTCGCGCAGGCGCCCCTCCACGTACTCGGTGACCCGGCGGCCGAGCGCCATCAACAGGAACGCGGCGCTCAGCGGTGGCCGACGGCCCGATCCGGCTCCCTCGTCCGTGCTTCCGCTCACAGCACCGGCCACTGGCACGCTCCCTTCCCGCTGGGTTACAGTCTGCCTGATATCCAGTTTCAGGCAGGCTGAAACTGAACGCACGAACGATGGAGGTTGCGCCGTGCACGTACAGCTCGCGCTCTTCGACGGGTTCGACCCGATCGACGTCATCAACCCCTACGAGATCTTCCACACGGCCGGCATGTTCTCCGGAGGGCTGGTGTCCGCCGAGTTCGTCAGCGCGGAGGGCGCACGGGAGGTGCCGAGCGGCTTACCGTCGATCACCCTGACCGCGACGTCCACTGTGGACGTGGTGAGGGGAGACGTGGTCCTCGTTCCCGGTGCCGCGGGACGGTTGTCGCTCGACCCCACCGTCGACGGCAGCATCGCCTCGATCCTCGCGCGTGCAGGTGGCACGGCGCTGCCAGGTCTGCTGCGCGAGGCGCTGGCCGGCGCGACGATGACCGTCGCGACCGTGTGCGGGGGATCGATGCTGGTCGCCCGCGCGGGTCTGGCCGACGGCCGACCGCTGGTGACGCACGAGCGCGGCCTCGACCTGAACGGCACGAAGGCGGTCCCGGTGGCGGCGCGCATCGTCGACGACGGGAACCTGGTCAGCGCGGGCAACATCACCTCCGGCATCGACCTGGCGCTGTATCTGGTCGAGCGCGAGGTCGGGCCGCGCGTCGCCCACGCGGTCGGCGAACTGTTCCGGCACGAGCGGCGCGGCACCGTCTGGAGTGCCACCGGCGCACCGGTGGTGTCGGCGTGACTGAACGTGCGCGTCAGCGGTGTGCCGGCCCCGGGACGGCGGTGACGCCGTGACAGCGGTGTTCCTGTCGCTGCACGTCCTCGCCGCGATCATCGCGATCGGACCGATCTGCGTCGCGGCGAGCATGTTTCCCGCAGTAGCACGACGGGCGTTCGACGGCGGAACGGACACCGCCGCGCCGCGGCTGGCCGTGCTCGCCCGGATCTGCCGGGTCTACGCGGCTGTCGGCATCGCCGTTCCCGTACTGGGGATGATCACCGCCGGCGCGATGGGCGTGCTTGCCAAGACCTGGGTAGTGGCCTCCATGGCGCTCACGTTCCTGGCCTTCGTACTGCTCGCCACCGCCGTGTTGCCGCGACAGCAGGCGCTGCTCACCGGGCTTGCCCGCGAAACCGGTCCGATGCCCACCGGTCGGCGCACGATCGCCCGGCTCGGTGCACTGACCGGGTTGTTCAACCTGCTGTGGGCCACGGTGACCGTGCTGATGATCGTCCGTCCCGGCTCGACGACGGGGGTGTGAGGAATGTCGAAGCGGGCGCTGGTCCTCGTGGCGGCAACCGAGTTCGTCACCCTGGCGGTGCTGTTGCTCAATCTCGCCACGGTCCACGCCGCCGCCGTCGCGGCGATCGTCGGCCCGCTGCACGGCTGCGCCTACCTCTGGGCGATCGTCGGCACCGCGACCCGATCGGGCCTGGTTGCCCGGCCGACGCTGCTGTGTCTCGTCCCCGGCGTCGGCGGCCTGCTCGCGGTGTCCGCGGTCGACCGACAGGAGCGAACGCGGGCCTGACCACCGGCGGCAACAACGGCGGTAACGGTGACAACGGGCCGACACACCGGCACGGGCGAGCAGGACAGCAGGGTATGCACCAGACCGTCGGACCGGGCGTGAACCACGTCGACACGATGCCGCGCGGTGACAACGCTGCCCGGCAGAGCGATGCTCTGCCGGGCAGACGAAGGATCAACGGTCAGGGCGTGCCCGGGGCACAGTTGGCCGGGGCCGGTGCCAGCGTGACCGAGCCGTCGATGACCTCTCCGGTGTCGTGCCGCACCGCGTGCGCCGTCATCACCTCGGTCGTGTGGTGCACGGCCGGATTTGGGTGCGTCTCGTTGATTCCGGTCGCCGTCGAGACGTCGTCGTCGTTGGTGAAGAACGCCTTGCCGTTGTCGGACAGGACGACCGTCCAGTGCTGCCCCGCGCCTTCGGTGTTGATCTCGAATTCCTCACCGACGACCAGTCCCGGGCCGTTGTCGTCGTACATCGACTTCAACGTCCAACCGGTGCCTTGGCTGCCCGTCCCCTGGGTCATCACCGGTTCCCCGCATGGACGTCCTTTCGCGCTGGCCGCGGTGCCGGCGATCGCTGTGGTCGTCAGCGCCATCGCCGCCGCCGCCAGGCCGATGGTCAGAATCCGCATTCGCATCGAAGATCCCCCTCATCAAAGTGACTGAACCGACGACAATGGATACGCGTGGGGGTTACAGCCGCCCGTCAGGCTTGGTTCCTGTGCTCAGTGATGCCAACGGCGATCCGCGACTGAGGTTTCTGCGCGACCTGATCACACGGCTGGCCGAGCGCTCCACCGTATTCGATCTCGGGTGTGCAGCGGGCGTGCCGTGCACCGCGCTGCTCACCGGCCGTGGCGTTTCAGTGGGTGATCGCCGGCCGGCCCTGATGTGACGGTTAGCGGCGTCGTCGGCGGGGTACACGCCGAACGGATGATCAGTGGACGGGAGGGTGGTGGCCATGGATCTCGACGAGGACGATCCGGCCGCGCGTGGCCTGTTGCGCTACGTGGGCCTGGTCGGGGACGCCATCGGAATGGGTGCCGCGGCCTCCATGGTGCAGCTCGACGAGCCGATCAGCGTCTACCTCCCGCTGGACCGGTGTGCCGCCGAGTACCGCGATCGTGATCTGGCGCTGCTGTGGGACGAGCGGTGCGGGTGGGCGTTGGCCGTTGAGTCCGGCGGTGGTGTCGACCTGCGGATTGCCGGTTTCCTCGGCAGCGGTCTGGTGCCCGCGCCCCGGGTGGTGGCCGATTACGTGGACCGTGCCTGCCACGGTGGCGGCTTCGGCGACGCCAGCCCGCCGGAACCCGCTGCGGCCGACCTCGCGGGTCTACTGGCCGACTACGCCGAACCCGAGCGCGAGAGCATGTGGCGCGCCCCGACCCGGCGGCTGCTACGTCGGCGCCCGTCCCCGGACACGCTGTCGGCAACGACGGCAACGACGGCAACGACGCAACCGCCACAACGGCCACCGCGGGCACCTGACGAGCGGTTTGGCCGCACATGGGCCGGGTAAGCGCCTGGTATGTCCCAACCAGATGACGGGCCGATCACTCGCGATCCGCCCCATTCGCCCGGCACTCCACGCCTGGAGGACCTCGACGTCGAGTTCCCGGAGCTGACCTACGACATCTCCGACCCGGAGGATGACGAGGGCCCAGTGGAACCGCCGGACTAGGCCATCGACGAGCCAAGATCGTTGAGAGAGTCAAGATCCACAACAGGTGTAGGGGTGCACCGCCGATGACATATCGATCTTGTGCGACCTGCGGTTCTCGGCCGCGTCGTGTTGCAAGCCGGTCATCATGGGGTGCGGCGGGCGCCTACCATCGAGTGTCCGCATGGGCAAAAAGCCTGGGGCGCTGCGGGATCCGGTGAGTTCGCCACTGGATATTGGTTGTGCTCGCGCTGACTGTCGTCTGAGTGCGGCCGGCGCAGTCCGTCCAGTACGAGGGTGATGACATCGTCGGCCTCGGCGCGCCAACCGGGGCGGTCGTGGGCCGCGCCGATGCCGTGCAGTGCCATCATGACGGCACCGGCACCCACGTCGTCGCGGACGGTGCCGTCCCGCACGGCGGCGGCCACCAGGTCGGTGACCGCCTGCTCCAGCGCCCGGCTGCCTTCGGCAACGAGCCTCAGCGGATCGCACGTACTGGTCACGACCGCGGCGTATTCTCCGCGCCATGACTGCTGAGGTGACCGTGAAGACCGTCGAGCCGACGCCGACAGCAGTGGTAGCGGCGGCGGCGACGTGGGCGGAGTTCCCGACGATGTGGGGGCCGATGCTGGACAAGGTGTGGAGCTTTCTTCGGGGCAACGCTCCGGAGGGGCTCTACACGCACGGCCACAACATCATGCTCTACAAGGACGATGTCCCCAACGTTGAAGTCGGCGTCCAGGTAGGCGGCTCATTCGAGCCCGCCGATCAGGTTGTCGCGTCAACGCTTCCGGGCGGCCTCGTTGCCACGGCCACCCACACCGGCCCGATGGCCAAGATCGGCGACACTCATCAGGCGGTGTGCGAGTGGAGCAAGGCGAAAGGGTACGGGCTGGCCGGCCCTCACTGGGAGATCTACGGCGATCCTGACCCGTCGACCGGTGACTTCGATGTAGACGTCTTCTGGTCGCTGGTGGCGCCGTAACCCCGGACAATCCACCACCATGACCCGCGACCCGCCGACCTGCGCCATGTCCTCGACAGTGTGCACAGTCGTTCAGGTGCGCACCAACTTGGCCCCAACTCGGGTATCCCCGTCATCGCAGCGCGACGATGATCTGAGCTTCCGTCGGGGCGTTCTCAGCGCCAGCATCGAGCTGGGAACGCTCAGGCACAACCAGACCGTCGAGCACCCGCTTCGCGGCATGAGAGGTAACCGCGCTGCTATATCCAATGGTGGGCCGTCATGACGGTGGAGGTCTCCTTGTCGTAAGTGCAGGATCGCTCTCGTTCAGCCCAGAGGTCCGGCATGAGATCGTGAGGCTGAGGATAGTGGACGTAATCAGTAAAGGCAGGATTGCAAGGTCGACCAGTGCGGCTGGGCGCCCACCGCGCCCAGCCGCAGCTGGGGTAGCAGCATGCCGGAGATCAGTGCCGTGTATTGGCTGCCGTCAGCAGGAGGCCGGCTCGGCGAGTCTCGCGGCAATGATGGCTGGTGGAGCGACCGAAACACCATTGCAGACGTTCGACTGCAGGTAGTAAATCAGAAGATAGACAACGTTTCCATTGCTGTCAGTGGCTTGATAGCATCCGCCGCCAGCAAATCGTGGATTCTGCCTGATTGCATCCAAATTCGCCGCGCATTGTTGAACGGTGTTGTACGGCCCCGCGTAAAACGGCCCCACTTTACCCGCAGGGGTTTCAGCGGGCTTGACAGTTCTTGCTGTGTGAATGATGGACGGCGCGCCCGTCGTGCTGGCGCTGGCCGCCGGCGCAAAGCCGATGCCGGCGGCCAGCAGGGCGATAAGTGCCGCTGATGTTGCCGCAGCGATCCGGGCACGCGATTTCTGGATTCTCCACCGAAAACGCACGTATATCCCCTCCTTCCTAGGGTTAGTTCTTTGTGATCGCATGGACGGGACGCCGATTCCGCACCCGGCGTGTGTGGGCGCTCGTTCCGTGTTGCGTCGGGTTCGGCCTACCGCCGATGCCCATCACTATCCGGGGCTGACCGGCCTGAGACCACGTCGTCTGACCGGAAAAGTAACCGGCACAATCAGACTGCCGGGGCCGTGTAAGTTCCGGTTGCGCTGCCAGGATCGCAGGCCAGAGCCCTGAGAGGGCAGTAAGTGAGACTTTTGCCGTTTGAGTTACCACTCCTAACGATATTGATCATGGAATATGTTGATCAACTGGCTTGTTGATCAGGCTGTGAGGAAGGGACAGCAGCCGCTGTGGATCGTGCCTGACGAGCTGTGGGCGCGGATCCAGCCGTTGTTGCCGGTGGTCGTGCCCCGGCGCGCTGATCGTCCGGGCCGTCCCAGGCTGGATGATCGCAAGGCCCTGTGCGGCATCCTGTTCGTCCTGCACACCGGGATTTCGTGGAAGTTTTGGTTCTGGCCCATATGACGTGATGGTCACGGCGGCGCTGGTTCTCGGAAGCCGTGCCAGAACCAATTTCACGCGACGACGACAGCGGGCCACCGAAACGCTGCGCCTGAGCGACGCGGCCGAGGTGCACCGCGGAATGGAACGGGGTGACTGGCGTGGCCGGCGCGGTCCTGGTGCCGGACCGACGACCGCGGCCGGCTTTGCCGAGCCGAGGGCGGCGCGCGGATCGACTTGAACCGCGCGCCGCCCTGGTCCCGCTCTTGTCCCACCACAATGGTCAACCAGCCGCGTAGGTCCCGATCGGTACCGGAATTCAGGTGATCAGGGCTGGAACTGGATGTCCGGGAAACGCGGAGACGGGCCGCCGAGCAGGTGGTCGTCGCGGTCGCGCAGGTACTTGTCGAAGAACGCCCGGATGTAGACGCGTTCGTCGGCGATGGCGGTCTTCGGGGCGATTGTGCCGACGAGCGCCGCGACATCACTGGGCGTCAGGCCGAGTGCCGGCGCGAGTTCCGGTACCAGTTCCTCGAAGTCGCTGAACGACGGGTGCTGGGAGTTGTCCAGGGCCAGGTGCAGCTTCGGGCCCGTGCTGGCCGACAGGAACGAGCCAAGGCTCGGGTCGTTCTGCTCGGTGTGTTCGCTCCCGGTCATCAGCAGGAACGGCCGGTTCACGCCCTGCTGGGCCAGCGGCCCCCAGAACGTGCCGTCCAGGTTGATGCCCGCCTTGATCCTAGGGTCGTCGTGCATGGCCTGCGCGCTCGCGGCGCCGCCGATCGACCAGCCGAACATGCCGACCTCGGACAGATCGAGGCTGCCGGCCATGCCCCGGGGCAACCGGGTGTGCTCGGCGTCGGGATTGCCGCCCTTGTTCAGTACGGTCAGCTCATCGAGCACGAATCGGGCGTCGTCGGCGCGGATCTGCTGCGCTTCGATGCTGGTCGGGATTGTGTCCGGCCCGAAGGTGCCGACCACCAGCCGGCCGTCCGGGAACTCCACCTCCGGCGACTCGTTGGTGTCGTCCATCGTGACCACGACATAGCCGCGACTGACCAGGTCCTCCACGAGCCCGGTGTCCATGGCGGCGTCGTTGAATCCGCCGGGGGAGTAGAGCACGACCGGGTGCGCGCCGTGCCGGTGATCCACCGGCACGCCGATGTGCCCGATGGTGGGCGGCAGCGTGGTGCCGGGCGGCGTGGGGTGGGCCACCGTCAGGAAATGCGCCGCGGCCAACGGTGTCAGGTAGGGCGTGGGCGGGAAGTCGCGGGTGTCGGTCGCGGGATACCAGACCTGCACCATGAGCTCGCGGATTCCGTGGGTGGGCGAGGTCGGGTCGATGCGGGTGGGGTCGACGAGGTGCAGCCGGAGGGTGCCCGCCTGATCGTGTCCGGTGGGCGCCGGCAGGCTCGTTGTCAGGCTGGGCGGCGGGGCCGGCGCGGTGGCGGCCAGAGCGGGGCCTGCTGTCACGCCGAGGGCGAGCAGCACCGTGACGCCGACCGGAATCGCCTTGCGTGCCCAGCGGTGCCCGTTCGACCCGGATGTCGAGTCGGTCATGTGCTGTACCTCCAAGAATGTTGGTCTCGAACGAGATCAATCATTGGCTTTCGCGTGCCGGCGGGATATCGGGATAACCCCCGGATTTTCCGGCCGGAAAGTCAGCCTGACGGCGTATGGCGCGACCTCCTGTGGGATGACAAGCGGTGGCCGCGCGGGTGACCAGGCCGCCGGCACGGACGTTGTCGACCACCTTGGGAATGTCGTGCACACCCGGTGCCGGACCGGCCGGTGTCACGTAGCAGACCCCAGCACTCGGCGGGTTTCGCCCAATGCCTGTCGGCCTGCTCGCCGACCGTCGCGAGCGCGGTCCTGGCCGCCGCACACGAATCGGCGTAGCGACCGCCGTCGGCCTGCGCGATGATCACCGCGAGCGAGTGCGCCACCAGGTCGTGCATCTCGCCGCGATGCGATTGCGCTCGCCCAGCACGACGCCGACACCCAGCACCCGCCGACGGCAAGCGCACCACGCACCACGAGTCGTCCGCACACCGCGAGCCATAAGAGCACGCGCATCGCAAGCCATAATGTCAACGGCACGCGAACCTCCGAGATGGCCCCACCCTGGCGGCTTGAAGTGGCCCCACCTCGACGAGCCTGACCTGAATACAGTTACGCACCGTTACCGCAGCTCCGAAGCCCCCGAAACCGCCACACCGGTAGGCCGCTGGCGAGGTGCCCGCCGAAGGCGGGTCCTTTTCCAGCGGCCCCGTCCGAACCCCGCGGGCTAGTTTCCCAGCACGAGGCTCTCCAGCGATGACGCCGTGGCGGCGGTAGCGTGCCCGTGGTGGATGACCTGGTGGCAGGGATTGCAGACCACGAGGGTTTTCCTGCGCATCCGGGCCATCAGGTGTGCCCACTCGGGCCGTGGCCGTCCTGCCCGGGTGAGATCGGCGAGCGTGCGGACTTGGTGAACTTCCACGTCAGCCAGCGTCTCGCAGTACTCACACCGCCGTGCGCGGAGCCGTTGGATCAACTCTTTGCGGCGAGTGGGCGGGTCGGGAAGACGGTCGGTGATGACCGTCTTCTTCTGCCGTTTCAACGGAATGCCACCGAACCGTACTCTGCGAAAGCCCGAAGATGCGCCACACGCAATCAGTTGTGATGATCGCAAGACAAGAGGACGTGATCAACGCGTCCCGGCGGCGGCTGTGTCCGTCTGTCAGCCGCCTGAGAAGAAGTTCAACACCTGCGTGATGCTGGGGCTGCTCGGGCCGGACATTGGCAGCCCCGTGTTCTCGCTGAGCACGCCGGTAAGCCACAGGGTACCGGTGTTGGCCTGGAAGGCGATCTCGTAGACGTGGTTCTGGCTCAGGATGCTGGGGCTGGTGCCGGGCATCATGCCGAGGTCGAGGTCACCGGTGCCTAGCGGCCCGGCGATCCACAGGTGGCCGGTGTTGGCCTGGAAGGCGATCTCGTAGTCGCTGTCGGTGTTGTCGCCGATCGAGTGGATGCTGGGGCTGGTGCCCGGCGCCATGCCAAGCCCGAAGTCGACCGGGCCGTTGGCGGAGGTCTTCCACAGGTCGTGATTGCTGCCCTGGTACGCGAACTGGGCGGAACCGCTTTTGTTGAGGGCTGTGGCCGGGCTGGTGCCGGGGGCCATGAACACGCCGGTGTTGATGACGGCGCCGGTGTTGTCGAATACCCACATGCCACCGTTAGCGCCCTGGAAGGCGACCTCGAACCCCCCGGTGAGCGGACCGATGATGCTGGGGCTGGTGCCCGGCGCCATCGCGAGCCCGGTGTTGAAGGTACCGTCGGACCCGACGGTCCACAGCGTGCCGGTATTGGCCTGGAAGGCGATCTGGATGCCGCCGTTGGACACGTCGTTGGTCGCGGAGGGGCTGGTGCCGGGCATCATGCCCAGACCCGTGTCGAGGACCTGGGGAGTTCGGGCGATGTCGAAGGTCCACAGGTCGTGGTTGCCGCCCTGGAACGCGATCCGGTAGAGCCTGGAGTCCTGCAAGTTGATGGTGATCGCCGGGCTGGTACCCGGCGCCACCATGGCGCCGAGGTTGCGGCCGAAACCGAAGTCGGAGCGCCATTCCTGAAGACCGTTGGCGCTGCTCTGCGACGCGACAGCGAATTCGCTGCCCAGACCGTTCACGAACGCCGGGGCGGCGGCAGCGGCGCTCGCCGTCCCGGTGGCGGCGCTGAGGCTGGCGGCGACCGCGATGGCCATCGCCGCCAGGACACCGCGCGGGGGGCGGCGTGATCTGGTGGTTGGCGAGGTAGTCATGACATGGCTCCGTTTCGAGGCTCGCGATGAAGCGACGACTGGGTCCGGTACCGCCGGCGGTGGCCCGAACGGCGGTGACCTGTACCGGGGCGGGTGCCAGGGGCCGGGCGCGGCGCGTTGCCCGGTGTGGGCGATCCGCGCGATCATCCGGGGATGCCTGGCACGAGTCGGTTCCCGGCCACAAGTCAATACGGTGGGGGGTTACATCCGTGGCCGGGCCGACCGTTCGGCGTTTCCTGAGGACGGTTGTCCCCCCGACCGCGACGGCGCCCCACCGAATCGGCTACTACCAGGACGAGGCCCTGACGCCCGGCCAGGAAGCCGTTGACGTTTACCGGCAGGTGGCCGCAGCCAACCCGGCCGCCTACCTGCCCGACCTCGCGACTCTGCACTTCATCGACCTGGTCTACGACCCGCACGGCGGTCCGCGCCCCGAGATCGTGATCACCGACCAGGGGTCTTACTCGGACTTGATCGACAACCTCGGCCACCGCTCACCTCGACATCTGGTGGGCCTTCCCGAGCCTGAGCTCGGAGAGACATTCACTACTGCGGGCGGGCGGAAGTTGGGCAGGATCGTCTCGGTCGACCCGGGAAACAGCTCACCGGCACCATCATGGGTGCATTCATGTCCTACGTCCTTGTGTCCCAGGAGCACAATACGACGCGCTTGCTGCTCAAGGTCGTCATGCAGACGAACCGCTGGGCCGCCCTCGGGCTGTCGATCGGCGACCTGGTCATGGCTCGACGGCAGTTGCTGAACCTGAAGCAACTCGCCCAGCGCCACCAGCCCCAGGGACCGGCCGCGGAATGAAGATCAGACGTACGCTCATCGGCATGAGCGTGCGTCCAGGGCCCGCGTCGTCGGACAGGTTCGGTGAGTCGGGCCACGTTGGATGAGGCGGCTGGCACCCGAAGGGTGAAGGAGCGGCCCCTCGAGTGCCAACTAGGTCAGCAGGTCGTGTACGGCGCGCTCCACCGGCTCCCTGATTCGGCTCCAGGCCAGGTCGTCCGAGCCGATGTCGGCCAGTGCCGGCGCGATGGTCACGCCGTGCTCGAACAGGTCCACCACTCGTGGGTCCACATAGGATTTTCTCGCGACGGCCGGTGTGTTGCCGAGATGTTCCGCCACCTCCCGGTACATCCGGGTGATCGTAAGGCGGGTCCGTGGTGAGCCGGCGAGCGTTGCCGCTGCGAGTACCGTGGCGTTCCACGTGCGCAGGTCCTTGACCGTGAACTCCTCGCCGACCAGTTCGTGGAACCGCTCGTTGACGTCCTCGGCGTGCACCTCGTGCCACGTCCCGCCGCTCCGGTACATCAGCAGCCGGTCGCTGCCCGACGCGGTCCGCTTCAGGCCGACGACCGCCTTGGCCAACAACGGGTCGGTGAACGCGACCGTCTGGTGGACACCACCCTTGGCCTGGTAGTCGAAGGCGACCCGGCGCCCGCTGACCGTCACCTGGTCGCGCAACATCGTCGCCACGCCGTGACTGCCGTGCCGCTCCAGGTACTGCTCGTTCCCTGTTCGGAACCCACCGCGGTCCAGCACTCGCAACGCCACCGCGACGGTCCTGGCGCGTGGGAAGCCGCGCGTGTCCAGGTCCGCGGCGATGGCCTTGCGGAAATCCGGCAGCAGCGGGGCGAGCGACAGCACCCGGTCGTATTTCTGTTGGTCCCGCTGCCGCCGCCACTCCTCGTGGTACAGGTACTGCCGCCTGCCCGCGTCGTCGGTACCGATGGCCTGGATGTGTCCGTTGGGCCACGGGCAGATCCACACGTCCTGCCACGCCGGCGGTATCGCCAGCGCCCGGATGCGGATCCTGTCGTCACCGGGGACGGGCGCGCCGTCCTGGTCTGTGTACGCGAACCCGGCACCGCGCCGCCGCCTGGTCAGGCCCGGTCCGGCGACGCGGCTGCGTCGTAGGCGCATCGCACGACCTCCCGCCGTTGTGTCCGCCAATCGGCATGTACCCACGCGCCGCCCGGATCGAACCCGTGGTTCAAGGTCCGCACGATGGGTATTCGGCGGATCGATGACCCGGGAGGAGACGTGATGGTGGTCGATACGCAACAGGTGGCCGTGGTGACGGGAGCCAGTCGGGGGTTGGGCTTCCTGCTGGCGGGACAGTTCGCCGCCCGCGGCTGCCGCCTGGTGATCTGTGCCCGCTCGGCCGACGGCCTGGAGGCCGCACGCGAGGAATTGGCACGCACCGGTGTCGACGTCGTCGCCGTGCCTGCCGACGTGTCCGTGCCGGAGCAGGCCAAGAACGTGGTCGACACGGCCGTCGAGCGGTTCGGCAGGCTGGACGTGTTGGTCAACAACGCGGGCGTGATCCAGGTCGGGCCCGTCGAGTCGATGACCGGCGACCAGTTCGCCGATGCGCTGGACGTGATGCTGTGGGGCGCTGTGCACACCAGTCTGGCCGCGATACCCGTGATGCGCGCGCAGGGCAGCGGCCGGATCGCCACGATCACGTCGATCGGCGCTCGCGTGCCCGCGCCACACCTGTTGCCCTACACGACGGCGAAGTTCGCGGCCCGGGGCTTCTCGGAGGGGTTGCGGGTCGAGTTGGGCAAGCACGGCATCTCCGTGACCACCGTGGTGCCCGGACTGATGCGGACCGGTTCGCCGCGCAACGCGTTGTTCACCGGTGACCGTGCGGCCGAGTACCGCTGGTTCACGCTGGGCGACAGCCTGCCGCTGCTGTCGATGGACGCCGAACGCGCGGCGAGCCGGATCGTGTCCGCGATCATGCGTGGCAAGGTCGAGATCGTGCTGACACCGGCGGCCAAGCTGGCCGCTCTCGCGCACGGCGTCGCGCCCGGCCTGACAACCCGCCTCGCCGCGGTGGCGGATCGCCTGCTGCCGCACGGTGAACACGGCGGCTCGCGGCCGGGGCACACCGTGGAAGGCGAGCAGCCCGCGTGGTTCGCGGCCGCGACACGGCTGACCCGTGCCGCGGCCGACCGGTTCCACCAGCACGACGACACGGCTCGTGCGTCGCGCGAATAGGCCTTGCTGACCGCGCTCGGTCCGTTGAACGTGTTGTCCGGCAACGCCTCCAGACGCTTCAGCACGGTGTCGTCAGCGCCGGAGGAACGTGCGTGCGCCACGAGCTCGTCCTTGCTGGCCGGGTAACTCACCCGCCCAGGTACTTCTGCATCTGGATCGGGTTCGGTTTCGCCATGATGTGGTCCTCTCCTTGTCGATTCACGCGGGCCGTGGTTCCGCTGTCCGGTGCGTGATGACGTCGGCTTACCCATCGCCGGGCGCGCCATGCGCCCTCACATGAAGTTCCGGGTGTGCAGCGCCGACAGTTCGGCTGCCTCGCCGGGTGGGAAACCGAGGTGGACGAGGCGTCGCTGCCGGCCCTCGTCCATGTCCGACCGCAGCCGTCGCACCTCGTCCCAGCCGTGCGCGATCGCGTCCGGTGTCCACGCGCCCGCCGCGAGCACGACCAACGAGTCGAACACGTCCTGGTTCAGGCCCGCGGTGTCCAGCAGTGCGGCATGCCGGCGTTCTGGTGACCCACCGGATGTCCCTCGACGAGGGCCAGCGCGGCTACCAACTGTTCAAGGACAAGGCCGACGGCTGCCTGCGCACCGTGTTCTACCCGCAGGGAGTGCCCACGGTGTGACGGAACGGAGTGGGCATGTTTCGGCGCGGGTAGTCAGTGACCATGACTGGTCCCTTTCTGACAGCACCACCCGCACCCGACCCGGCACCGCCCGAGCCCGGGCCGGAGGTGATCCCGGAGCCGATCCGGCCCCCGGTTCCCGGTCCGATGCCCCCCGATCCCGAGCCGGGCCCGGCGATCCCACCCCATCTCGGTTCCGGGGCCCGCACGGAGGGAGTTCCGGTATGACGAAGTCGGTCACGGTGCTGGGCACCGGGATCATGGGTGCCGGCATGGCACGCAATCTGGTCCGTGCCGGTCTGGACGTGACCGTCTGGAACCGCAGCGCGGAGAAGGCGGCACCGCTGGGCGGCGACGGCGCGACCGTGGCAACGGACGTCGCGTCGGCGGTCGCGGCCGCCGACGTCGTCGTCACCATGCTGTTCGACCTGGACGCCGTGCTCGGCGTGATGGGCGAGGCGGCGGCGGCGATGCGTCCCGGGGCGGTGTGGTTGCAGACCAGCACGGTCGGCCTCGACGGCACGGACGACCCTCGCCGAACTGGCCGCACAGCACGATATTCCCTACGTGGACGCACCGGTGCTCGGCACGCGCCAGCCGGCCGAGGACGGCAAGCTGATCGTGCTCGCCGGATGCCCGGAGTCAGTGCGGGACACCGTGGCACCGGTGCTGGACGCGATCGGTGCCCGCACCGTGTGGGTGGGGGAGCGGCCAGGTGACGGGCACCGGCTGAAACTCGCGGCGAACTCCTGGGTGCTGTCGGTGACCGCGGCGACGGCGCAGGCCGTCGGTCTGGCCGCGGATCTCGGGCTGGCTCCGCGCCTTTTCCTGGACGTGATCGGCGGTGGGCCACTGGACAGCGCGTACGCGCAGTTGAAGGGTGCGGCCATGATCGACGGTGACTTCACGCCGTCGTTCCCGATCGGCGGCGCCGCCAAGGACGCGGCACTGATCCGTGCCGCGATGCGGTCGGCAGGTACGAACGAGGACCTGATGGCGGCACAGCAACAACTGTTCGAAACGGCACGGGATGCCGGTCACGGTTCGGCGGACATAGCGGCCGTGGTCCACGCCATCAGCGGCAGCCTCGGTTGACGTCCGGCCGAATTGCCCAGTTCGCGGTCTCGTCGGATAAACCGATGGCAACGATGACGTCGATCTCGATTGGTCCGCCTCCGGTCCGGGTAACTCGGTGCTGACGCCGCGCACGACCGACGGTCGGCAGCGGCGGCCCACGGCCCCCGGACTGGAGAACGACATGACGATCACGGGCATCATCTCGGCAATCATCATCGGTCTGATCATCGGAGCACTCGGACGCCTGGTCGTACCGGGCAAACAGCCGATTCCGATCTGGCTGACCATCGTCATCGGCATCATCGCGGCGTTCATCGGCGCCTTCATCGCCGGCGCACTCGGCTACAGCAACTCCAACGGCGGGATTCCGTGGATCGAGATCATCCTGCAGGTGGTCGTCGCCGCGATCGGTGTCGCCATCACCGGTGGTGTCTACAGCCGCCGAGGCATCAGACGTTGACGCGTAGCCACCGCGCACGCACGACGGCAGGGCCGCACGGCCCTGCCGTCGTCGCGCTGCTACCGGTGCGAGCCGCGTGGCCGGGGCTTGCTCGCTCTGTCCTTTCCGGACACCGCGATGACATTGCTGACGACATTGCTGGTGTCGACGTCCGGTGTCACGGCGCGGCAGGCGGCCGGTCCACGGGCGCCCACAGGCTGGGCAGGTTCACCACGACGCCGTCCTGGCTGCTGCGCGCGATCACGACGACGGCCTCGTCGCCGGTCGGGTTCTCCTCGCGGTGCGGGACGTAGGGCGGGACGAAGATGTAGTCGCCGGGTTCGGTGTCGACGCGTACCTCGGTGTCACCGTCGGCGAACACGAACGAAGGACGGCCGGACACCACGTAGATCGCGGTCTCGGCCTCGCCGTGGTGGTGGTCACCGGAGTTGGTGTGCGGCGCGACGTGCGTCTGTCCCATCCACACCTTCGACGAGCCGACCGTCCTGCCCGAGATCGCCTCCAGCCGCGTCATCCCGGTCGTCTGGTTGGTGTCACCGGACAGTTCGCTGCCCTTGACGTGCCGCAGCGACTCGTGCCAGTCGTCGGTCATGTCGGCTCCTTCACGGGTTCGAGGAGACACGCATACCGTCTTCCCTCTCCCTGTCCAGTATGGGCGCGGCGGCGACGTGCGATGGCGCGGATCGCGAGCCATCGTGCCGGCCACCGCGCACCACGGTCAGCGGAGGGTCACGCCAGCACGCGTACCACCAGCAGCGCCACCACCAGCGGCCGAACCAGCAGTTGACGCGCCAGTTCTCGACGACGAGCGCGATGAACTCGCGGATGGTGGCGTTCGGCCAGAAGTACCACGGGGTGCGGGGACCGACGACCTGACCGCGAACGCCGCACCGCCGGGCGAGCACGGCAGCGCGCAGGACATGGAAGTTGTTGGTCACCACGACACAGCGATGATCCGGCCGTACGCGTCGCATCACGGCGTGGCTGAACGTCAGGTTCTCGCGCGGTTGACCGACCGGTCCTCCAACATCACCAGTTCGGCCGGCAGTCCCTTGCCGACCAGATAGTCCGCCATGGCCCGTGCCTCGGGCACCTCCTCGTCGGGACCCTGGCCGCCGGACACGACCACGATGGGGCGCCGCCCGGCACGGCTCGCCGCGTGTGAACGCGCGCAGCGGCCCGGTCCAGCCTGCTGGCCAACAGCGCGGTAACCCGCCTGCCGACCAGCCCGCTGCCCAGCACCACCACGAAGTCCACCTTCGCCCGTGGCACGATCCAGCCGTACACCAACGAGTACAGGAGGAAGCAGCAGAACACGAACGCCAGGTAGCGACCACACCCATCGTCACCGCCCTGACCAGCTGCCAGCGGCACCGACCGCACTGTCCTGCGTCGCCTGGTAGAACGTGGCGAAGCCACCGAGACCGAGGCCCACGACCAGCGACAGCAGGTTCGCCGGGCGTAGCCCCTCCCTGCGCAGCACGGTGATGCCGTCGATCACCAGGAAGACCGCCAGCGCGACGACGAATGCCGGGAACAACAGCAACACGAACCGCGCCGCCGTCGGGGCGACCGCGGCCAGGCCGAACAACCAGCCCAGCACGCCGAACGCCAGCGCGGCGGTGAGCCAGACGCCGATACGCAGCCGACGCGGGTCACCCAGGAAGCTGATGACGAACACCGCGAGCAGCGCCGCGGCGACCAGGTAGCAGTAGATACCGGGACTGATCACACCGCGGCCTGGAGATCGACGGCCACGGCCACCACTTCCTTCACACGTTCCTACAGCGCCGCGCGACTGTAGCATCGCGGTTCCGTGATGCCGTGGAACAAGTCGACTCACGGCCCGGGCGAGGCGTAGTGAGCCGACATGCGGCGCCGGCACCAACGACGGCGACGCGACCGGTTGTCGGCCGACAACCGGCGGCGGGACACGGTGCCCGCGGGCCGCGCCGACCCGCGACGGGCTCCGTCCGGTGTACTGGTCCCGGATGCGGTCCACCAGTACCGCGGTCGTCCACTCAGGACTGACGGCCAACCGGTCGGCTGTGATCCACGGCACCGGCGACAGACGTCCGGACCGGCGCACCAGTGCCCGTCCTGCCGGCACGGTCGCGACCGCCCGTCCGGTCGCCCGCACCGGTGGCTGCCGAGCCGAAGGACGGTGCGATCGACGCCGCCGTGCCGGCGGGCCAGAATGGGTCGATGACCGATCTCCCCATCCCCACGGACGCGCCTGCCAGGGTGCGCAATCGGTGGGGGCAGGGGGACCGGTTGCGTGGCGAGATCCTGGCCGCCGCCGCTCGGCTGCTGGGCGAACTCGGTGGTGTGGAAGGGCTGACCGTGCGCGGTGTGGCTCGGCAGGCCGGGATCGCCCCGGCCGGCATCTACGCCCATTTCGCGGACAGGACCGCTCTGGTCGACGCGCTCGTCGACCACGAGTACGAGCGGCTGGTCGACATCCTGCGCGCCGCCGACGGGCCGGACCCGGTGGAGGCGCTGCGGGCGAAGCTGTACGCGTTCTGCCGGTACTCGATGGCCAGTCCCGGTCTGTACCGGCTGCTGTTCGGCCGCGCACCGCGGCCGGCGGCCGGCAGGACGGGATCGCTGCTGCACGCGCTGACCGAGGCGCTGGTGTCCTGCGAACAGGCGGGACACCGGCTGCGGCTGCCCGTCGAGCGCGCGGCGATCGTGCTGCTCGTCGGCACCCACGGGCGGGCCGCGATCCAGCAGGACCGCAGCGAGATGGATCGCGTCGACGTCGTGCTCGGTTTCGCCGACGAGCTGCTGTCGCTGATCTTCGTGGACTGAGAGTCACCACACGTACCCGCACGGTGGTAGTGCCTGCCCGGAAATTTCGCTAACGTCCGTTTCGCGATTACAGAACGATCGTTCAGTGATTCCGTGTGGAGGTGTCCTGATGTCTTCTGCGCTGACCGAGCCCCTCGCCTTCCCGGCACGGCGCGCCACCGGCTGCCCGTTCGACCCACCGCCGGCCTATCGCGCGCTCCAGCACGACGCGCCGATCTCCCGCGTCCGCCTGTGGGACGGCAGCACCCCGTGGCTGATCACCCGCTACGCCGACCAGCGCGCCCTGCTGGCCGACCCGCGCCTGTCCGCCGACGTGCCCGGCCGGGCTACCCGCACCAGAGCGCGGCCACCCGGGCCCGCCGCGGCGAGGCGGCGAGCTTCATCACGATGGACGACCCCGACCACGCTCACCTGCGCCGCATGGTCACCGCGCCGTTCGCGATCAAACGCGTGGAGGCCCTGCGCCCTGCCATCCAGCGGATCGTCGACGGGCTGATCGACGACCTGCTCGCCGGCCCGACACCGGCCGACCTGGTCTCGGCGTTCGCGCTGCCCGTGCCGTCGCTGGTGATCTGCGACGCTGCTCGGCGTGCCCTACGACGATCACGCCTTCTTCCAGCGCTGTAGCAAGAAGATGATCAACTGGACCACGCCGGTCGACGAAGTGCTTGCCGCGCAGCGTGAACTGCTGGACTACCTGGACGACCTGATCGCCGGCAAGCTCGTCGAACCCGACGACGCGCTGCTGTCCCAGCTGGCCGCCTCGCGACTGGCCACCGGCGAACTGAGCAGGCGTGACGTGGCCATGATGGCCCTGCTCCTGCTGGTCGCCGGGCACGAGACGACCGCGAACATGATCGCGCTCGGCACGCTCGCGCTGCTCCGGCATCCCGGCCAACTGGCCGTGCTGCGCGACGCCGACGACCCGGCGGTGATCGCGGGCGCCGTCGAGGAACTGTTGCGCTACCTGAACATCGTGCACTCAGGACGTCGTCGGGTGGCCCGCGAGGACATCGAGATCGGCGGTCAGGTGATCAAGGCGGGCGACGGCGTCGTGGTGGCCAACGACATCGGCAACCGCGACCCGGACGCGTTCGCGGGCGACCCCGACGAACTCGACGTGACGCGGGATTCGCGCCGGCACATCGCGTTCGGCTTCGGCGTGCACCAGTGCCTCGGCCAGCCGCTGGCCCGGGTCGAACTGCAGGTCGTGTACGGCACGCTGTACCGCCGGATTCCGACCCTGCGGCTGGCCACCGAACTGTCCGAAGTCCCGTTCAAGCACGACGCCCTCGTCTACGGCGTCTACGAACTCCCCGTCACCTGGTGACCCCGACCGCGAGCGAGGAACACATGAAAATCGTCGTGGACAAGGACAAGTGCATCGCGTCCGGCCAGTGCGTGCTGACCGCACCGGACGTGTTCGACCAGCGGGACGAGGACGGCGTCGTGGTCCTGCTGGACGCCGACCCGCCCGCCGAACTGGCGGTCGACGTCGAGCAGGCCGCCATCGTCTGCCCGGCGCTGGCCATCACCGTCGAGGACTGACCTCGGTCACGGCTGGGCACCGGAGTTGACGGCGCTGATCAGCTACGGCGACACAGCGCCCGTGCTGAGCCCGCACTACGCCGTGCCGATGCCGACAGCGCCGACATCACCAGGATCCTGATCGATGTCCACAGGTCGTTCGGCGAGCGGACCTCGTGAGTGACCGCATCGCCGGCCCGTGGTTCGGCTGCTGTATCGGTCAACTGTGGAACCTCGACACGGTCCGGCCGCTGGCCTATACCTCAGTTCGGAGAGCGCTCTCTCACGGTTTCCGTCGATCGGAGAGCGCTCTCCAACCGAGTGAAGGGAAATGCGATGAGGCAGCTCTCCCTCTCGCGGTCGCCCGCGCCCGCACGCGGCAGATCGCGACCGTCCCGCCGTCGGCGCACGTTCCGCGCGCTGCTCGTGGTCGTGGCACTGGCCACGCTGTCCCTGACCGCCGTCGGCACGTCGGCCTACGCGGCCGGCAGCGCCCCCTTCGGTGGCACCCCGGCCGCCGTGCCCGGCACGGTGCAGGCCGCCAACTACGACACCGGCGGCCAGGGGGTCGCCTACAACGTCAGCTCCGCCAACGGTTCCGCGAACTACCGTTCCGACGGCGTCGATCTGGAGACCACCGCCGACACGCAGGACACCACCGTGGCGGGCGGCGCCTACGACATGGGCTGGACGACGGCCGGACAGTGGTTCGACTACACCGTCGACGTCGCCACCGCCGGCACCTACAGCGTCGCGTTCCGGCTGTCGTCGCCCTACGGCATCACCGACGCGCTGCACGTCGCGAACTCGTCCGGCACCAACCTGTCCGGCCCGGTCGCCGTGCCCAACACCGGCGGCTACGAGACCTGGACGACGGTGGCCGTCAGCGTCACGCTGCCGGCGGGCCGGCAGACCCTCACCATCGATCAGGACTCCAACGGCTGGAACTTCCACTACCTGACCTTCACGCCGACCTCCGGCGGCGGTGGCTCCGGCGGTTCCGGCGGCGACCAGCCGTTCGGCGGGACGCCCGCTGCCGTGCCGGGCACCGTCCAGACGGCCAACTACGACACGGGCGGCCAGGGGGTCGCCTACAACGTCGGCTCCGCCAACGGTTCCGCGAACAGCTACCGCGCGGACGGCGTCGATCTCGAAGCCACGTCCGACACACAGGACACCGGCGCGCCCGGCGGTGCCTACGACATGGGCTGGACCAATCCGGGACAGTGGTTCAAGTACACCGTCGAGGTGGGCACGGCCGGGATCTACACGGTCAGCTTCCGGGTGTCCTCGCCGTACGGGGTCACCGACGCGGTGCACATCGCGAACTCCGCCGGCACCAACCTGACCGGCCCCGTCGCGGTGCCGAACACCGGCGGCTACGCCACATGGACGACGGTCACCGCCAGCATCACCCTGGCGGCCGGCGCGCAGACGCTGACCGTGGACCAGGACTCCAACGGCTGGAACTTCCACTACCTGGCGTTCACGCAGGGCGGTGGCGGTGGCGGTGGCGGCGGTGGCGGTGGCACCGGTCCGACCGAGTACTGCGGCACGCAGGACCTCGCGCTGGACGAGCCGACCACGGCCTCGTCGACGCAGGACGCCACCGACTACCCGGCGCGTGCGGCCACCGACGGCGACCCGGGCACCCGGTGGTCCAGCGCGGCAGGCGACCCGCAGTGGATCGAGGTCGATCTCGGTACCCGGCAACAGATCTGCGACATCGGCCTGCTGTGGGAGGCCGCGTACGCGACGGCGTTCCAGCTCCAGGTGTCCAACGACGACACGAACTGGACGAACGTCTACTCCACGACGGCAGGCACCGGCGGCAACGAGACCTTCCCCGTCTCCGTGACCGCGCGCTACGTCCGCGTGTACGCCACGGTCCGCGCGACGCAGTGGGGTGACTCGATCTTCGAGTTCGACGTCTACGGACTGACCACCACCGCACCGGTGACCGGCGGCAACGGCAACGGCGGCAACGGGGTCTGCCCGTGGAGCGGGTCGACCGCGCCGCTCGCCCAACGGGTGCAGCAGGTGCTCAACACCATGGACCAGTCGGAGGAACTGACGCTGGTCGCCGGTGACGGCACATCGTCGTACATCGGCCAGGTCGCCGGTATCCCCAATCTGTGCCTCCCGTCGATGAACCTGGAGGACGGACCGTCCGGGGTCGGTGACGGCAACGGTGGCGTGACGGCGTTCCCGGACGGCGAGAACGCGGCGGCGACCTGGGACCCCGCGCTGATCCAGCAGGAGGGCGCCGCGAAGGGTGCCGAGTTCGCCGGCAAGGGCGTGAACGTCTCGCTCGGCCCGACAACCAACGTGGTGCGTGATCCGCGCTGGGGCCGGACCTACGAGACCTACGGCGAGGACCCGTTCCTGGCGGGCCAGATCACCTCGGCGGAGGTCGAGGGGCTACAGAGCCAGGGTGTGATGGCGATGGTCAAGCACGCGGCCGCCTACGACCAGGAGCAGTATCCCAACGGCAGCAACAACGAGACGGTCGGCCAGCAGGCACTGGAGGAGCTGTACCTGGCTCCGTTCCAGAACGCCATCGAGCAGTCCGCACCGGCTTCGGTGATGTGTTCCTACGCCGTGGTGAACAACTTCTCGTCGTGCCAGAACGCCGACATGCTGGACAACGGACTGGACCAGCAGGCCGACTTCGGCGGCTACGTCGTCTCCGACTGGGGAGCGGCGGGCCCCGCCGTCGCCGACGCCGAGGGTGGCCTGGACATCGCGATGCCGTTCAACTCCTACGCGACGGACCTGGGCAACGCGTTGTCCGCCGGCACGTTCAGCCAGACGACGCTGAACGCGATCGTGGCCAGGATCCTGACCCAGATGTTCACGTTCGGCATGTTCGACAACCCGCCGACCGGGTCCCTGTCGGCCACCGTCACCACAGCGGCGCACCAGCAGACCGCGCTGCAACTCGGTGAGGAGGGCACGGTCATGTTGAAGAACAACGGTCTGCTGCCGCTCAACCCGAACGGTAGTGAGTCGATCGCGGTGATCGGCACCGACGGCGGCGCCGCGGTGGAGATCGCGGGCGGCGGCAGTGGTGGCGTCGACAGTTCGAACGCGGTCTGGCCGCTCACCGGCATCCAGAACGCGGTCGGGCCCAACGTCAAGGTCACCTACACCGCGGGCGACGACAACGGGACGACCGACATCCCGCAGGCGGTCTCGGCCGCCAGGGCCGCGACGGACGCGGTCGTCGTCGTCAGCCTGCCGGAGGGCGAGGAGAGCGACCTGACCACGCTGGACCTGTCCGGCACGGACGAGTCGATGATCCAGCAGGTGGCCGCCGCCAATCCGAACACCATCGTGGTGATCAACAGCGGTGGCCCGGTGGTGATGCCGTGGCTGAACAACGTGGCGGGTGTGTTCGAGAACTGGTACGGCGGCCAGCCGACCGGCGCCGCCGAGGCCGCGCTGATCTTCGGCACCGCGAACCCGTCGGGCAAGCTGCCGGTCACGTTCCCGGCCAGCCTGAGTCAGGTTCCCGCGCAGACCCAGGCGCAGTGGCCGGGCACGTCGACGGGCGTGACCTACAGCGAGGGCGTCGACATCGGCTACCGCTGGTACCAGTCGCAGAACATCACGCCCGCGTTCCCGTTCGGATTCGGCCTGTCGTACACGAAGTTCTCCTTCTCCAACCTCGACGTCGGTGCGTTCGACGCCAACGGCACGGCGACGGTGACGGCGACGGTCACCGACACCGGGTCGGTCGCGGGCGCGGAGGTGGCCCAGATGTACGTCGGCGACCCGGCAGCCAGCCAGGACCCGCCGGAGCAGTTGAAGGGCTTCCAACGGGTCACGCTGAATCCCGGGCAGAGCACGACGGTGACCTTCCCGCTGACCGTGCACGACCTGGCCGACTGGTCGCCGACGGACAACCAGTGGGAGGCCCAGGCCGGCTCGTACTCGATCAGGGTCGGCGACGCGTCGAACAGCCTGCCGCTGTCCGGCTCGACCAGCCTGGCCCACGAGTTGACCGGCCAGGTCGCCGCGGGCGCCTCCGGTGCCGGTGTGTCACTGGCCAACACGGCCGTCAGCGCGAACGTCACGCCGAACTCGGGCGTGCCGGGCGCGGAGACGGTCGGCGTGGTGAACCCGTTCGGCTACAGCAGCCCGAAGGGTGCGGCGGTCTCGTTCGCCGTGCAGGCCCTCGACTCCAATCCGGCGCAGTCACTCACCTTCACCGCAACCGGATTGCCGCCCGGCGTGACCATCGCGTCGAACGGCACCGTTTCCGGATCGAGCGGCACGCTCGGGTCGTACACGGTGACGGTGAAGGCGACCGACAGCGCCGGAGTCTCCGGCACGGCCGTGTTCGTGTGGTCCGTCGTGCAGTGACAGGTTGATTCCTCGCGCGGGTCCGGCTTCGTGCCGGACCCGCGCGGTGCCTGGCGCTGCTCGGCCCGGTCGGGTGCTGGTCGGGTGCACGCGTTGAGGCATGGAAGGTGCCGGGTTCGGTGGTCGGTTCTCGCTGCCACCCGACCGGGGGGATCGGGACCGCCGGTCGGCGGGGGTGGGTCCAGCGACCTGACGGGTGGTTCGCGCGTGGTCGGGCTGACAGGCTGTCGCGGTGGACGGGGTGTTGGGCTGGTCGCTGCTCGTCGGCCGGGTACCACTCGCCTTGTCGATCGCCGGGGTGCTCGGCGAGCTGTGGCTGTTGTACCGCCGGGATCGCGGCTGGTGGCTTCGGGTCGTGCCGATCGTCGCAGGTGCCACCGTCTTGAGTGTGCTGCTGCTGGTCTGGTGGGTCGACGACGTGTGGCAGCCGTTTCCCGATCCGCTGCCACCGCGGGTCGTCTTCTGGATCGGCGTGGCGCTCGGCGGGATCGGGTTGGCCGGGGTTCGGCTGGTGCGCGGACCCTGGTGGCACCGTGGCGCCGCTGTCGTCGCCGTCGCGCTCGTGTTCACCATGGCAGCCATGAAGGTCAACGCCTTCTACGGCGAGTTTCCGACCGTCCGTGGCGTGTTGGGGCTGCCGGTCGACGGTCAGCTCGCCGACGACGCCGTGCCCGGTACCGTGGCGCATCCCGTCGCGCCGGCGCCGGGAGTGTCGCTCGACCGGTCGTGGCGGCCGCAGGGCCGCCTGCCCCCCGGGGGTGGGGTCGTCAAGGTGTGGATTCCCGCTGTGCGGTCGAAGTTTCGCGCGACCCGGGACGCGTACGTGTACCTGCCGCCCGCCTACTGGGCGAAGAACCGGCCGCTGTTGCCGGTGCTGGAGTTGCTGCACGGGCAGCCGGGTTCGCCCAGCGACTGGTTCGTCAGTGGCGGCCTGACCGCGATGATGAACCAGTTCGCCGCCGGGCACCACGGACTGGCACCGGTCGTGGTGCTGCCCGACACCACCGGTTCGCTGATGGGCAATCCGCTCTGCATGGACTCCCGGCTGGGCAACGCGGAGACCTATCTGACGCAGGACGTGCCGAACTGGGTGCGTTCGCACCTACAGATCGATCCCGACACCCGCCCCTGGGCCGTGGCCGGCATGTCCTACGGCGGGACCTGTGCGCTGCAGCTCGCGCTGCGTCGGCCCACGCTCTTTCCTTCGTTCGTCGACATCTCCGGTCAGTCCGAGCCGACGCTGGGCAGCCGGGTGCAGACGGTGGCCGCCGCCTTCGGTGGTGACACGACCCGGTTCCGGGCCGTGAACCCGGCCGATGAACTGGCTCGCTCCGGTTTCCCCGGCAGCGCGGGCATGTTCACCATCGGCATTCACGACGCCTGGTACGGGCCCGCACAGCACGAGATGCTCGCCGACGCCCAGCACGCCGGGATACCGGCCAGTCTCGCCGTGGTGGCCGGGGGGCACGACTGGCTCGCGTGGGCCGGTGGTCTGGACCGGTCGCTGCCCTGGCTGGGCAGCCGGATGGGGTTGAGCGGATGACCCGCGTGTTGCGCCGGACGCCGTTCACCGCGGGCTTCCTGGTCGTCTACTGGACTGTCGCGCTGGGCACGGGCAGCCTGCTCGACGGGCCTGCCACCGGGTTGCGGCACCAGGTGGGCGTGAGCGTCGACTCGCTCGACGGACAACGGTGGTGGTCGCTGCTCGGGTCGCTGCTGTGGACCGGCAACCTGCCGTCGTACCTGGGTACGAGCCTGGTGGTGAGTGTGCTGTGCGGCGTGGCCGAGTACCGGTGGGGCACCCGGCTGGTGGCAGGTGGGTTCGTCGTCACGCAGGTCATCGGCGCCGTGGCGGCCGTCGAGGCGATCCGGCTGTGCGCCGAGTCGCACGGCTGGTGGGCCGACGACCTGGCCGGCAGCGTGATCGTCACGCCCACCGGTGCGGCCTTCGGTGTCGCGATGCTGGTCAGCGCCCGGTGTTCCGCGCTGTGGCGGCGGCGGGTGCGGTTCGGGCTGGTGTTCGTGGTGATGCTGGCCGTGCTGTACCGGGGGTCGGCGGCCGACGTGCTACGGCTGTGCACCGCGCTCAGCGGGCTGGCGCTCGGCCCCGTTCTGCTCGGCCGGTCCACACGGGACAGTCCGCCGGTGACCAGGGCGCAGGGCAGGCTCATGGTGTCCGCCATGGTGGCCGCATCCGCGCTCGGACCGCTGCTGGCGTCGATCAGTCACGACCCGCAGGGACCGCTGGCCGTGTTGCAGAGCCTGCTGTTCGCCGACCGGTCCACGCCTGCGCAGCTGCGTGCGCTGTGCACCGATCCGGTCCAGACCATGATGTGCCGCCAGCAACTGGCCGCGTTGCGGCTGTCCGGGCCCGGTGCGGCGCTGATGTCGGTGATGCCGGCGCTCGTCGTGCTGTCGATGGCCGAAGGGTTACGCAGGGGCAGACGGCTGGCCTGGTGGGGCGCCGTGCTGTGCACCGCCGGTCTCGTCCTGATGGGCGCGTTGCTGTTCACGTCCTACCTGTCGGCGTTCGGGCGGCCGGGCACGGTGCAGGACTGGATCGAGTTGTCCGCGCCGCCTGCCGAACCGGCCGGCGTGCTGGTCCTGCTGCTGGTGACCTGGCGGCGGTTCGGTGTCGCCGCACCGCCCGGGGTGTACCGGCGGTTCCTGCGGTTCGTGGTCACCGTCGCGGTCGGTGCGTCGGCGGTGTTCCTGCTGTGCGGCTACGCGCTGCGCGGCGGGTTCGACGAGTCGCCCTCGTTCGGCCAGTTGGCCGCGCAGTTGCCGTCGGTGTTCCTGCCACCCGGCTATCTCGTCCCGTTCCCCGTCCAGCACCTGCCGCACAGCATCGCCGCCGGGTTGCTCTACCACTGGACAGGACCGGTGTTCTGGGCCGCCGTGATCTGCGGCTGCCTGGCGACGTTCGCGCGAGCCAGGGTCGTGCGCAGGGACGCCGACAGCGGCCGCGCCCGCGAACTGCTCGCCAGGTACGGCGGCACGCCGCTGTCACACATGATCACGTGGCAGGGCAACGACTACTGGTTCAGCGATGACGGGCGGACCGTGATCGCCTACCGGGTCATCCTCGGTGTCGCGCTGACCACCGGTGAGCCCGTCGGGCCGGCGGACGAGCGGGTCGCGGCCGCCGTCGCGTTCACCCGGTTCTGCGCCGACAACGGCTGGACCGCGTGCTTCTACGCCGTCACCGACGACCTGTGCGGACCACTGATCGCGGTGGGCTGGCGCACCGTCCAGGTCGCCGCGGAGGCACGGCTGGACGCTCGGGAACTGGAGTTCCGGGGCCGGAAGTGGCAGGACGTGCGCTCGGCGATGAACAAGGCCACCGCGCTGGGTGTGCGCGCCGAGCTGATCGACTACCGGGCGGCCGGGCCGGAGATCGCCGGGCAGGTGCGGGACATCTGCCGGGACTGGGTCAGCGGCAAGGGCATTCCCGAACTCGGGTTCACCCTGGGCAGCCTGGCCGAGCTGGACGATCCCGATGTGCGCTGCCTGATCGCCGTGGACGCCGCCGGTGTGGTGCACGGTGTCACCAGTTGGCTGCCGTTCCGCGGTGGTGACGGGCGGATCGAGGGCTGGACACTGGACCTGATGCGCCGCCGTGCCGACGGCTTCGCGGGTGTCATGGAGTTCCTGATCGCGTCGATGGTGGTGACGGCGCGGCAGGAGGGCGCGGGCATGGTCAGCCTGTCCGGAACGCCGTTGGTCAACACCGCCGGTCCGGCCAGCAGGCCGGTGGACAAGGTGCTGTCGGTGGCGGGACGGGTGTTGGAGCCGGTGTACCGGTTCCGGTCGCTGGCCGCGTTCAAGGCCAAGTTCCAGCCCCGGTACCTGCCGCTGCGCCTGCTGTACCCGGACTGGGCCGCGCTGCCCGCGATCGGCAACGCCGTGACCCGCGCCTATCTGCCCGGCGCCACGGCGGGCCAGTACACGCGGCTGTTACGGGCAGTGGTGTTCCGTCGACGGGGTTCGCGCCGGGTAGCCGATAGCCTCACCCGCACCGAGCGTGTGGGACAGGAGGCCGTGCGGTGATCAAGGTGGTGGTCGTGGACGACGAGGCGCTCGTCCGTTCCGGGTTCGAGCTGATCCTGCGCACGGCCGACGACATCGACGTGGCGGCGACGGCCGGTGGCGGCGAGGCCGTGCGGGCCATCACCACGCACAAGCCGGACGTGGTGCTGCTGGACATCCGGATGCCCGACGTGGACGGGCTGACCATCCTCGCGCAGGTGCGCTCGATGCCCGACCCGCCGGTCGTGGCGATGCTGACGACGTTCGACTCGGACGAGTACGTCGGCGCCGCGCTGCGGTGCGGCGCCGCCGGTTTCCTGCTCAAGGACACCGCTCCCGAACAGCTCACGCACGCCGTGCGGGCGCTGGCCGGCGGCGCCGTGGTGCTGGCCGCTTCCGCGAGCAGGCCCGTGCTGGACGCGATTGCCGGTCATCCGGATGCGCTCGCGGTGGCCAAGACCAGCCGATTGTCCCTGCGGGAGAAGGAAGTCCTCATACTCATCGCGGAGGGACTGTCCAATACGGACATCGCCGTCCGGCTGTACCTGAGTTCCAGCACGGTCAAGGACCACGTCAGCGCCATCCTCGGCAAACTGGAGGTGGACAGCCGGATTCGCGCCGCGCTGATCGCCCAGGCCGCCGGTCTGCTGGACGTGCGGGACCGGCCGTGATCATGCCGTGGCTGCGCAGGCCCGTCGTGGTCGACAGCGGCCTGATCGGCGTGTCCGCCGTGGAAGCGGTGCTCAACAGCGACCTGGAGCTGTCCGCACCCACCGTGCTCGCGGGCGTCGCGGTGTGCGCGCTGGTGTTCCGCCGCCAGTTCCCGTACCTGGCCTACGCGCTGACGCTGCCCGCCGTGGCCGTGTCCGGCACGGTGATCGCGCCGCTGGTCGCCCTCTACACGGTGGCCGTGCGGACGCGCAGCCAGTACGTGCGGCTGTCGGCTTCGCTGGCCGTCGCGATCGCGTACGCCGTGCCGTGGCCCTACGACGACATCACGGACTTCGCCGTCGGTGGCATCCGGGGCGTGCTGATCACCGTCATCTACGCCGTCCTGCTGGCCGCGGCGCCCGCGTTCCTCGGCCAGCTCGTGCAGGCGCGCGGTGAACTGGCCCTGCGCCTGCGCGAGATCACCCAGGCACGGGAGTACGAGGAGGAACTCGCGGCGCAGACCGCGCTGGCCCGCGAACGTGCCCAACTGGCGCGCGAGATGCACGACGTCGTGTCGCACCAGGTCAGCCTGATCGCCGTGCAGGCGGCGGCGCTTCAGGTCGCGGCGCGGGACGCGGGCACGAAGTCGGCCGCGGCGACCGTGCGCGGGCTGGCCGTCACCACGCTGGACGAGTTGCGGCACATGGTGGCCGTGCTGCGCGCCGCGGGTGGCCGGACCACGACGCTGGCACCGCAACCCACACTCGCCGACCTGCACAACCTGGTCAGCGGCAGCGGGATCGACGCCACGCTGGACGGTGAACTGCCCGACCACCTGGACACCGCGATCCAGCGCGCCATCTACCGGACGGTGCAGGAGGCGCTGACCAACGTCCGCAAGCACGCGCCCGGCACACCCGCCACGGTGTCGCTGTGGCGGGACGGCGACGGCCTCGGCGTCACCGTGACCAACGGTGCGCCCACCCGGCCCGCGCTCGCGCTGCCCAGCGACCAACTCGGCCTGCTCGGACTGCGGGAACGTGCCGAACTGCTGGAGGGCACGATCACCGCGGGCCACACCGACGATGGCGGCTACCGGCTGCGGCTGTGCTTCCCGTTGACCCGTGCCGTCCGCGAGCCACCCGTCTGATTTCGCTGTGCAACACCGGTGGCCGCGAGCGCACCGAGTCCCACTACCGTGCCCTGCTCGCCGGAGCGGGATTCGAAGTCGCCGCCGTTTCGAAGTCGCGCCGTTTCGAAGTCGCGGCCGTTTCGAAGTCGTCGCCGTGCGGCCACTGCCGCTGGACGCGTACGTGCTACGCGCGCGACGCTGACCGGATCAGCGTTGCTCGTGCTCGGCCAGGACGACCGCGTACTCGTCCGCGGGCCCGAACTCCTCGACCGGTGACGCCCCGGTCTCGCGCAGCTGGGCCGCCGCCTCGGCGGTGAGTTCCTCGGCACGTGCGCGGGAGACGTGGTGCCTGCCCACGAGCAGGGAACGCAGTTGGGTCAACCACTGCTCGTCGTCGGCGGGCGCGCTCAGCGGCTTGCTGGTCGTCTTGCGGGTGAGCGCCCCGGCGAGCAGCGCGATGCCGGCCACGGTGACGATCGGGGTCGGCAGCCGGCCGAGACCGGTCCTGGGTAGTCCGGTGAAGGCCAGCGCCGCGAGGGCACCGAACACCACCACGGCGCCGGCGGTCGCCACCATGGCCCTCGGGCGGCGACCACTGGCAGGTAACTCGTGCACGGCGTAAAGCATCGCCAGCACCGCCGCGGTCAGCAGCAGGGTTCCGGCGAGTCCGGCCGTGGTGAGCGGGAGCAGCAGGCCCTTGCTGATCCAGCCGACGATGCCGGCCAGCGTCACCAGGACGCCCAGTTGAGCGATGACTTCGGACCTGCGCTCCCCCGCGGTCATGCCGAAGTGGTCGAGTTCGGCGCGCCGGGCCGTCGGCGCGCGTTCGCGCAGCACGGTGGCGGCGAACGCGTCGGGCTCGCCGAATGCCGTGGCGGGATCCTCACCGCTGGCCGCGCAGTGCTGGTCCACCTCGGCCAGAACCGTGTCGGCCAGCTGCTTGCCCACGCCGTGGCCGGCGAGTTTCCATCGGGCGCGGGCTTTCCACTTTTCCGGGTCCATGGTCTGCGTCGTCATTGTCCTGTCTTTCCGATGAGGTGGTCCATCGCGACGGAGAAGTGCTGCCAGCGTTCGGTCTCGACCCGCAGTCGTGCACGTCCGGCGTCGGTGAGGCGGTGCACCTTGCGACCGGGGCCGCCCTGTCCCGCGGTCCAGTGCGCCTCGACGAGCCCGTCGCTCTCCATCCGGCCGAGCACGGGGTACAGCGCGCCACCACGGACGGTGCCGAGGCCGAGTTCGGCGATCCGTTGGATCAGTGCGTAACCGTGGCGTTCTCCCTCGGCAAGGACGGCTGCGACGACGAGTTCCAGCGTGCCGCGAAGCCAGCCCATCGACGAGTCGGCATCGGCCACTGCGACACCCCCGTAGTCTCCATCGCGAACTAGCCTGATTCCATACTAGTTCGTGGCGGGTGTCAACCGACCCGGACGAGTTCGGCGTCACCGCAGGTCCCGGTCACCACCCTGGTGGCCTCGTCGACGCACAGCAGCCTGCCGTCCCCGTGGAGCGCGGCGACAGCCAATAACCGCCATCCTGACGTCCTGGCCGCGCAACGTCGAGAACGTGCGTTGCGCCACCGCGGATACACCTGCAACTCCCGCTCGGACACAGAGCGGTAGTCGGAGTTGGCGAGGGTAACGCCCGCAACGGACCGAACTGCGCCTCGATCGGATCGCCCACGAGGTGTCGGTCGGGGTCGGACACGACTCTACGGAGGCGCTGTCCCGGGCCGCCGCCAGGCAGCACGGTCGTGTCCCTCCACTTCAACATATAGCGCACCGGTGGGCTTGCGGCAAGACCCGGGTCGTGCTCCACAATTCCGGGCACACGGTCATGACCTGGGAAAAGGGGAGATGCGCAAGTGCGTGTTGTGCTGACGACATGGGGATCGCGCGGGGACGTCGAACCGCTGGCCGGGCTCGCGGTGGCGTTGCGCGGACTCGGCGCGGAGGTCCGGGTGTGTGCGCCACCCGACGAGGATTTCGTGACGCTGCTCGACCGGGTCGGTGTGCCACTGGTGCCACTTGGCCCGACGGTGAAGTCGGTGGTCGCACGCCCGAAGGCACCGACGGGCCGGGACGCGTTCCGGCTCGCACCCGAACTGGTCGCCGCGCGGTTCGCCACCCTCGGCGAGACGGCGCGGGACTGTGACGCGGTGGTGGCCACCGGCCTGATGCCGGCAGGCGCCAGGGACGTGGCCGACCACCTGGGCATCCGCTACGTGTTGGCGTGCTTCCAGATCTTCGGCCTGCCGTCGCGGCACTTCCCGCCGGGAATGCGGCCGGGCACGCAGTCCCCGGAGGGCGAGACCGACCTGACGGTGCTGTGGGAACAGGACGCCCAGCGGGTGAACGCCCTGTACGGCGAGGCGACCAACGCCCATCGGGCGGCGCTCGGCATGCCACCGCTGGACAACGTCCGCGACTACGTGTTCACCGACCACCCGTGGGTGGCCGCGGACCCGATCCTGCTCCCGGCGGAGGGCATGACGAACCTGGACGTCGTGCAGACGGGGGCGTGGCTCCTGCCCGACGACCGCCCGCTCCCGGCCGGCCTGCCGGAGTTCCTCGACGCCGGAGCACCACCGGTGTACGTCGGATTCGGCAGCATGGCCTCGTTCGCCCCGAAGGACGTGGCGCGAGTGGCCATCGAGGCGATCCGAGCACAGGGCCGCAGGATCGTCCTGGGCAGCGGCTGGGCGGGTCTGACGGCGATCGACGGCGCGGAGGACTGCTTCGTCGTGGGTGAGGTCAACCAACAGGCACTGTTCGCGAGGGTGGCCGCGGTCGTCCACCACGGCGGTGCGGGCACCACGACGACGGCCGCGAAGGCAGGCGCCCCGCAGGTGGTGGTGCCGCAGATCGCGGACCAGCCGTACTGGGCCTCCCGAGTGGCCGACCTGGGCATCGGCGTGGCCCACGAAGGCCGAACCCCGACCGTCGACTCCCTCTCGAACGCCCTGGGCACGGCCCTGACCCCGCGGACGCACGACCGGGCGAGGGACGTGGCCGGCACGATCCGCGATGACGGAGCGATGGTGGCCGCGAAGATGCTGATGGACAACGCCGGGTAGACCCGGACACCCGGCCCGGCGGTGCCCGACTCCGCCGGACCGACGCTCCACATGAGACTTGCTACCGTGGAGCGGTGTTCGGCGCGGTAGCGGCAAGCTCAGCGGAAAAGGCGGCGGCACGCCCCGGTGACGACATCGTCACCGGGGCGGACGTGGTCATGGACAGGGCGTTCACCCTCGACGCACCACCGGACGCGGTGTGGCCGTGGCTGGTGCAGCTTGGCCGAAAACGCGCCGGCTGGTACCTACCGCACGCCGTCGAACGCCTGCTCCCACGACGAAACCGAGCCACCCGCACCATCGACCCACGATGGCAGGACATCGGAGCGGGCGACGTGATCCCGGACTACGGCCGCCCGAACGACACCTTCCGGGTAGCCCGGATCGACCCACCCCACCACCTCGTCTACACGTCCCGCCGCGGCCGCACGGACCTCACCTGGTCGATCACGGTGACGGCACTGGGCGAGCACGGCACACGTACCCGGGTGTTCCTGAGACTGCGCATGGCCCCGGTCCGGCATGTGCGCCTTGCCGGCACCGTGGGCGAGTTCTTCGACGCGCTGACCGTCGCCGGCATGGCGGCCGGCCTGCGCGAACGGGTCAGCGGGAGGTAGGTGTCAGATCGCGATGGACAGACCGAACGGGACCATGCCGCGGCTGCGGGCGATGTGGGGTGCCAGCAGCATGAAAGCCTCGGGGCCGCGGGCGGTCGTGATGCCACCGAGGTCCTCGATCCAGTGCGCGGGCCAGCCGAGGTCGACGAGCAGCGCCGACGTCGTGGCCTTCGCCGCCGCGTCGTCACCGGACAGGAAGACCACCGGCGGGACCTTCGTGACGTGCGGGTCGGTCATCACCGAGAACATCATCGAGTTGAGCGTCTTGACCACCCGCGTCGCCGGCAGCGCAAGCTGCAACCGCTCGCCGAGGCTGCTGCCGGGATACAGCGGGGAGAAACCACTCTCGTCACGAATCGTCGCATTGGCCACGTCGACGAGAATCCGGCCGCTCAGTTCGGCACGCAGCGCGCCCAGCCGGTCCACGCTGGTGTCACCCGGCGTCGCGTTGACGACGACCTCGGCACCACCAGCGGCATCCGCGTGAGCGGCGAACGACACGGCAGGCCCGGTCCACTGTTCCCGCGCCGCTGTCGTGTCCCGCGTGCCGACCGTGACCCGATGACCGGCCGAGGCCAGTTTCTCGGCCAGATTCCGGCCGACCCGGCCGCTCCCCAACACCGCGACTGCTGTCATCCTGCATTTCCCTTCCACTGAACCGTTGGGGAATCTAGGCAATCCCGCCGAGCACCTTGGCGGCAGCCTCATGAACCCCTGGCGCCGCGACGAGAACGTCCGGACTGTCCGGCACCCAGGGTCCCCCGGAGATCTCGGAGGCGACCCCACCCGCCTCCGTCACCAGCAACATCCCGGCCGCGGTCCCGGGCAGATCCGGATCGTACTGAAAGAACACGTCGTGCTGCCCCGACGCCACCGTCAACAACGGAAACGTCGTGGGAATGGTGTTACGCACCAACAAAGCGGCATCCATCATGGCCGAAACGGCCCGACCGAACCGCTCATGCACGGCAGGGCTGTTGCCGGACTGGCTGGCCGTCACCATCGCGACACCCAGATCCGTCTTGGCCGACACCTGAAGCCGCTCACCGTTGAGGAAAGCGCCGCCACCCTTGACGGCCGTATAGGTCAGGTCTCGCATCGGCTGCCGGACAACCGTCAGGTAGGGCGCACGGTCCCGGATCAGAGTGACCGTCACCGCCCACTCGGCCAGCCCGTAGACGTAGTTGACGCCACCCTCGGCCCCGTCCACGACCCACCAGTCACCGGATGGCACGGCATTGCCGCTCTCGTCCTCGTCGAACCACCCCGCGCCGGGCAGCACCCCGTCCAACCCCTCCCGGACGGCGTCCTGCGACGCGCTCTCGATCCGCGCACCGACGGTGCCGATCGCCTGCCTGTCCAGCGGGCGCGCGTTCGGATCGAACTGGTTCAACAGCAGTACGGCGCCGCGATTCGCGGCGCGCACCACCGCGGGCACCAACTCTTCGTACTCGGTCATGTTTCGTCTTCCCCCCGCGAGATCGGATTCGTACCGCCAGTCAAGTGCCGATTCCGGGTGTGAATCAAGTGCGTTCTCGTCAAGTGACGTTTTACCTGGACGCACGTGCGGGTGGGTACATCATCGAGTGCGTGCCGTGCATTTGAAATGAGGGGCGCGCCAGGCATAGCGTCGCGACCACGCACCGATACCCGCTGGAGAAACAATCGTGAGCGATGTGCCCCTACCGGAAGACGCCGAACTGCTGACGTCGATCACCGGCGCCGTCCGCGCCGCGGGCGACCGGCTGCTGGCCCGGTACGCGAGCGGCGCGCGACCGGCCGACCGCGACGAACTGCTCGGCGCCATCGTCGACAACGAAAGCGTGTCGGCCGACCCGCTGCGCAGCGCGCTGACCGCGACGCGCCCGGCGGCCTGCTGGGCGACCGAAGACCAGGACTTCACCGAACTCCCGGCCGGCGAATGGTGGGCCGTGGACGCCGTGGAGGGCAACGTGAATCTGGTCCACGGCAGCCCGGAATGGTACGTGAACACCACTTTGTTACGCGATCGCGAACCGGTGGCGGCTGTCGTGTACCAACCGGTCGGAAACGTCCTCTACACGGCGATCCGAGGCGGCGGTGCCTTCGCCGACGGTGAGCCGATGCACGTGTCGGCCAAGTCCGACCTGGGCGTGGCGATCGCGACCACCGGCCAGGCCGAGGCAGGCCAGAGCGCGACGTACGGCCGGATCGGCGCGTCGATCACGGCGATGCTGGAGCACACGCTCCTGGTCCGCGCGACCGTGCCGTCGACGACGCCGCTGCTGGCCGTCGCGGCCGGACACGCGGATCTGTTCTGGCAGTACCGGTCCTCACTGGCCGGGGTGGCGGCGGGCGTTCTGTTCGTCACCGAAGCAGGCGGCGTGGTGACCGATCTGGCGGGCGCCCCATGGCATCCCGGCAGCACCGGCATCCTCGCCAGCACACCGGACCTGCACAGAGCCGCACTCGAAACCCTGTCGACCGTCCACTGAGACCCCATGGGAGACCCATCGTGGAACTGACCATCCTCGGCGCGACCGGCGCCACCGGACGGGAACTGACCCGTCAGGCCCTGGCACGAGGCCACCACGTCACGGCGGTGGCCCGCAACCCCGACCGCATCGAAGACTCCGAACACCTCACCCGAGCGGCCGCCGACGTCCTGGACCGGGAATCCGTCGACCGCGCGCTGAAAGGCGCCCGGATCATCCTGTCCGGACTGGGCATCACCGGCAGCGAAGCACCGGGCGTCCTCACCGCCGGCGCCACGGCGGCCGTCGATTCCGGCGCGGACAACGTGATCTGGCTCGCGGCGTTCGGTACCGGCCAGTCCGCCCGGCAGGCCGGCGCCCTCACCCGCGGCCTGTTGAACACGTTCCTGCGCAAGGAGATGGACGACAGGGTCACGGCGGACACCACGGTTCTCCGCTTCGGTGGCACGGTCTTCCACGCCGGCCCCATGTCCGATGGCGCGCTGAGCCCGAAACGTCGCACGGTGTCCCTGGACGCCGTGCCACACAGGGTGTTTCCGGCCCGGGTCAGCCGGGCGACGGTGGCGGCCGCGATGCTCGACGAGGCGGAGCGGCCGCGGCACCGGGGTGGCATAGCTGTCCCGTTGGAGCACTGAGCGGACCGACTCAGCCGGCCAGGCGGCGGCGTTGCCGGGGGTCGGCCAGGATGGCCGCGCCGTAGCCCGTGTCGCCGGGGTTGATGTCCACGCCGGGGGAGACGACACGGTCGATGCGGTCCAGGATCGCCGGTTCCAGCAGGATGTCCGCCGCGCTCAGTTGGCCGCGCAGGTGCTCGGCGGTCCGGGGGCCGATGATCGCCGCCGTGACCGCCGGATGGGTCGTGACGAACGCCAGTGCCATCTGGATCAGCGTCAGGCCGGCTTCCGCCGCGATGTCGGCGAGTTCGGTGGCCGCGTCCAGCTTGGCCTGGTTCGCCGGGACGGTCAGGTCGTAGTGCGATGTCGTGGTGGGGAACGGCATCGAGCGGGTGCGGTGGCTGGCCGGGTCGGCAGCGTCCCGGTGCCAGCGGCCGGAGAGCCACCCGCCCGCCAGCGGGCTCCACGCCAGCACGCCCATGCCGTACGCGGCACACGTGGGCAGCACGTCGGCCTCGATGCCACGGGACAGCAACGAGTACGGCGGCTGTTCGCAGACGAACCGTTCGCGCCGCCGCCGCTCCGCGGTCCACTGCGCCCGCACGATGGCCGACGGGGAGAACGTCGACGAGCCCGCGTAGCGGATCTTGCCGGCGTGCACGAGATCCGACAGCGCGCCCAGCGTCTCGTCGATGTCCGTGCCGGGATCGGGCCGGTGCACCTGGTACAGGTCGATGTGGTCGGTGCCGAGGCGGCGCAGGCTCGCCTCGCAGGCCCGCGCGATCCAGCGCCGGGACGCGCCGCGTTCGTTGCGGCCGGGACCCATCGGGCTGGACACCTTCGTCGCCACGACGACGTCGTCACGCCGGCCCGCGATCGCCTTGCCGACGATGGTCTCGGACTCGCCGCCCGAGTACAGGTCGGCCGTGTCGATGATGTTGACGCCGGAGTCCAGCGCGTGCGGATGACGGCGATCGCGTCGTCGTGGTCGGCGTTGCCCCACTTCCCGAACATCATCGCGCCAAGACACAGGGTGCTGACCTGGACTCCGGTATTGCCTAGGGTGCGGTATCGCATGACACCGTACGATAGGCGGAGCCGGCTCCGGTTAGCAAGAGGGAGGCACCCATGAGCGATCCGGCGCGACCGACCAGGGCCGACGCGCGGGCCAACGAGGACAAGCTGCTCGCCGCGGCCGCGTCGGCCTTCGCCAGGGACGGCGCCGCGACGACCCTGAAGCAGATCGCGAAGGACGCCGGCGTCGGGATCGGCACGCTGTACCGGCGATTCCCGACCCGTGAGCAACTCGTCGACGCGACCTACCGCTACGAGACGACGCGGCTGGCCGACCGGGCCACGCCGCTGCTCGCCGCGCTGCCGGCCGACCAGGCCCTGCGCGCGTGGATGTCCGAGTTGTTGGACTACCTGGCCACCAAGCACGGCATGGCGGACACGCTCAAGTCGTTGCTGCGCGGCGACGAGCGGCTGGGTTCCCGGACCCGCGAGCAGTTCAGCGACGCCATCGAGGAGTTCCGGCTGGCCGGGATCGCCCAGGGAGCGATCCGGCGGGACGTGCCGACGACCGACATCCTGATGGCCCTGGCAGGCGTCACGCTCGTGGTCGAGGTCGGTCACCGGCGAGAGCAGGCCGAACGACTGCTCGACCTGCTGATGGCCGGCGTCACCCGCGTGTAGCGGTGGGTCGGGCTGCGCGGGGGCCTGTGAAACGCACCCGAGCGCCAGGTCGGCGAGCGGCCGGTATGACTTCGCCTGCCGCGCTCATCGCGGGGCCTGCCGCTGACAGATCGAATATCGAATCAATACAGATCGATGTACTCTCGGGCCGTGCCGCCCGCCGACGCGTCCGAGCCGCCGCCATTCGTCGGGCTGGCGGGTGATCCGCTGCGTTGGAGCCTGATGCGGGAGTTGGCGGTCAGCGACCGACGGTCAGGGAACTCGTCGACGCCGTCGGTCGGCCACGGAACCTCGTCTCGTACCACCTGGGACGGCTGCGGTCGGCCGGGTTGGCGACGTCACGGCGCAGCGACTTCGACGGCCGCGACACCTACTACCACCTCGACCTCGACCGGTGCGCGCGATCGCTGGCCGAGTCGGGAACGGCGCCGCATCCCGGTCCGCGGCTCGAACCGCCGTCGCCGCAACGGCCCGCGACCCGCAGCCGGGTGCTGTTGCTCTGCACCGGCAACAGCGGCCGCTCACCGATGGCCGGGGCGCTGCTACGGCACCGCGGCGGCCGCAGGATCGCCGTATCCAGCGCGGGCAGTCAACCGGAACCGTTGCACCCCAACGCAATACGCGTGATGGCAGAGTACGGCATCGCCCTGGCGCACCGGCCGACCCACGTGGACACCGTCCGGCGACGGCGGTTCGACCTGGTGGTGAGCGTGTGCGACAGGGCGCGGGAGGTCTGTCCGGAGTTCCCCGGCCGACCCGGGCTGATCCACTGGAGCATCCAGGAACCGGCCCGCGACGACGACGGCGGGCCGCCGGCATACCGCCGCACGGCGACGGAACTGGACAACCGGATCGGTCATCTGTTGCGCGGCCTGGTCGACACCCCATGACACCGCCGACTCTCGGCACGGTAGCTGCGGGAATGGGGCCGGATCGGCTGCCTCGGGTTCGGCGGACCGCCGACCCACATCGCGATGCTGCGCACGCTGTGCGTGGACCGGCGCGCCTGGCTCTCCGACCGCGAGTTCCAGGACGCGGTCGCCGCGTGCAACCTGTTGCCGGGGCCGGCATCGACCCAGTTGGCGATCTTCTGCGCGTGGCGGCTGCGCGGCTGGCGGGGCGCGCTGGTCGGCGGGTTCGCGTTCATCGTGCCCGGATTGATCATGATCCTTGCGCTGGCCGCCGTGTTCCTCACCGGTACGCCGGCCGTCTGGGTGCGCGGCGCGGGCGCCGGAGCCGGTGCGGCGGTGGCCGCGGTCGCCGCACACGCGGGCGCCGGGCTGGTGCCGCCGAGCTGGCAGCGCGCCGAACAGACCGGGCGCGCCTGGTGGGCGGGGTACCTGGTGGTCGGCGCGGCGGCGGCCGCGTTGCTGGGGCCCTGGCTGGTGCTCGTGCTGCTCGCCTGCGGTGTCGCGCAGCTGGCGCGACACCGCAGGCGGTCGGTCGCGGCCGTGCTGCCGGTCGGCGTGGTGGGCGCGGTCGGAGGCGCCGGGGTGTTGGCCTCGGTCGCCTGGGTCGCGATCAAGGTCGGCGCGCTGTCCTACGGCGGCGGGTTCGTGATCATCCCGTTGATGCAGAACGACGCGGTCAACCACTATCACTGGCTGACCGGCGGGCAGTTCCTGAACGCGGTCGCGCTCGGCCAGATCACGCCGGGGCCGGTCGTGCAGACGGTCGCCGTCGTCGGTTACGCGGCGGCCGGATTGGCCGGCGGACTGCTCGCCTCGGTTGTCGCGTTCGCCCCGTCCTTTCTGTTCGTGCTGTTCGGCGCCCGACGATTCGACCGGTTGCGGGCGAACCCGTCGGCGCGCGCCTTCCTGAACGGGGCCGGGCCGGCCGCGATCGGGGCGATCTTCGGCTCGGCGATCCCGTTCGCTCATGGCACTTCACGCAGCCCTGGCAGTACGCGGTGTTGGCCGGTGCCGCGCCTGCTGCTGGCGGCGCGTCGCGGTGTCGTGTTCACGCTGCTGGCCGGTGCGGTGGCCGGAGCCGTGCTGGCACTCGCCGGGCTGGCCGTTCCGCACTGACGGGTCAGCGAGCCGCGTCCTTCGCCGCCTGTTCCACCCGGTCGTGGTGGGCCGTCCACGCTGCCGTGTCGTGGTCGGGCAGGTTCGAGTGCTGGGCCCGGATGCCGACCGCCCCGTCGACGAGTTCGCGGACGATGTCGGCGTGGCCCGCGTGCCGTTCGGTTTCCGCGATCATGTGGACGAGCACCCGGTGCAGGGTCGGGTTCCGGCGCTCCGGCGGCCACCACGGGACTTCGCCGGTGGCGTCGAGCGGCAGGTCGTCGATGGTCGCGAAGGCGTGCGCCCAGGCGCGCCGGTACAGGCCGACGATCTGCTCCCGCGACTCGTCCGCCGTTGCCCACAGGTCCGCGTTCGGCTCGGCGTCCTCATCGAGCCACGGCAGCGGCTCGCCGAACGGCCTGCCGAAGCAGTCGCCGAAATACCCGGCCGCGACGCCGGCGACGTGCTTGACCAGACCGAGCAGGTTGGTGCCGGTCGGCACCAGCGGGCGGCGCACGTCGTACTCGGACAGGCCTTCCGTCTTCCACAACAGCGCCTCTCGGGCCCGGTCGAGGTAGCGGCGCAGGTCGTCCTTGAGATCCGGTTCGGTCATGCCGCAAGCATGCTACCGATCACCAAGCTCCGCTCCCGATTTCCGCCGGGCGGCCCCGTTGCACGGGGATGCGGACAGTGGTCAACTGGATGCCTTGACCCGGGAGCCGAACATGCCGATGTCAGAGGACGAGCAGCGCAGCTGGCGTGAGCTGGAGGCGCGGCTGGCCGGCGAACGGCGGCTGGTGCATCTGATGACGCGCCTGGGCGCTCCCGGCGGCGGCATGCCGCGACGGACATCGCTGCTGTGGGCCGTGGGCGGTGGCTTCGGGCTGGCGCTGGTCGGTGTCGGGGCCGGGCTGCACAGCTTCATCATGGGCGTGGCCGGTGTGGTCCTGCTCGCCGCGACACTGGTGGTCGTCGGCGTCGCGCTCATCGTCGTCGGGCTGAACAGCTAGCTTCCGGGGACGGGGTCTCCGGTGTCGGTGGTGCCGACTACCGACACCGGAGACGCTGCCGTGTCAGAGCCGGAACAGGTTCTCCGCGTTCCGGTGCGTGATCTTGTGTTTGTCGTCGTCGTCGATCGGGAGGCCGTCGAGGAAGTCCCGGGTGCCGTCCATCGTGAGGTACGGGTAGTCGACGGACCAGATCAGGCGGTCCACGCCGATCGTGTCGCGGATGAACGCGAACTGCGCCTCGTCGAACATGCCGCTGGGCGTGACCCACACGTTGCCGCGGTAGGTCTCGGTGATGGTCTTCGACAGACCGGTGACGGCGGGTGGCATGGCCAGGTCCAGCCTGCTCAGGTAGAACGGCACCATCTCGCCCCAGTGCCCGCTGATCACCTGGAGCGTGGGGAACCGTTCGAAGATCCCGGCGAGGATCATCCGCAGCACGTGGATACCGGCCTCGTGGTGCCAACCCCAGGCGGCCAGCGAGAACTGCGCGGACACCTCGTCGCGCAGGCCCGCGTAGTACGCCTGTTGCACCTGTGGCACCGGATAGAACGGGTGCAGGTAGATCGGCACCGCGAGATCGGTGAGCTTCCGCAGCACCGGCGCGTACGTCGGGTCGTCGAGGAACGTGTCGCCCGGCCGGCCGAGCAGCAGGACACCGTTGAGGCCGAGTTCGGTGACGGCCCGGTCGAGTTCGTCGGCCGCGGCCCGCGGTGCCTGCCAGGGGAGCGTGGCGAAACCGCGCAGCCGGTCGGGATTGGCCACGACCGCCGCCGCGAGACGGTCGTTCGCGGCTCGCGCCAGCGCGACGCCCTCGTCCGCGGGAACGAGCTGCGTCGGGCTGCTGTAGGAGACGATCTGCATGTCGATGCCGTGCTCGTCCATGTGCCGGAGGCGGCCTTCGCCGAGATCACCGGCCAGCGGCAGGGCGTCGGCCATCGGGACCATCGTCGGTCGTCGCCCCGCGTTCGGCGAGACCGCGGCGTGGCGGGAGCTCTGCAACGCGGTGTAGGGCGCGTCGCGCTCCATCACGGGCCGGGCCGCCCGCATGATCGCGGGATCGTTGGTGTGTTCCTCGACGCAGATCAGTTTCACCGGTGTCCTCCTCGGCACGCCGTGGCACGGCGTTTCACTGGGCGATCACGTCCAGCATGCCGCCGCCGGTCAGCGCGTGACCGGCGCAGGCGGTCGTATTGTCCGATTTTCAGTGTTACGCCGGTCCAGCGCGAAGCCGATGGCCGCCATGATCAGCCCGATCGCGCCCAGCGCCATGCCGACCCAGGCCGGCGCGCGGTAGCCGAGACCGGCCGCGATCACGATGCTGCCCAGCGCGGCGCCGAGGCTGTTCGCGGTGTTCGTGGCCGACTGGTTCAGCGCGGCACCCATCAGCTGCGCGCCCGGCGCCACCGAGATCAGCCGTGCCTGCAGTGCCGGTCCCAGGAACAGGGTGACCCCGCCGACCAGGAAGGCGCTCGTGAACAGGCCGACCACCGAGCCTGCGAGCAGTCCGAACAGGCCGGTGGCGACGATCATCCCGGCGAAGCCGGACAGGATGGCTGCGCGCAGGTCGCGATCGGCGTACCAACCGCCCAGCGCGTTGCCCACGGTCATGCCGAGACCGACGGCGACCAGCACCCACACCACGGTGCTCGCCGGCAGTCCGGTCACCGACGTGGTCACGGGCGCGATGAAGCTGTCCACGGCGAAGAAACCGGCGAACGCCGATCGCGGCGGTCGCGGCGACCAGCCAGACCTGTGGGGTGCGCAGCGCGCGCAGTTCGGCGGCCGGGGACCCGCCGGCGGCGGGCGCGTCGGGCACGGTGACCGCCACCGCGAGCAGCGCGAGCAGGAAGACCCCTGCGATCACGACATACGCGACCCGCCAGCCGGCAGCCTGGCCGAGCCCGGTGATCAGCGGCACGCCGGCCACGTTCGCAACGGTCAGTCCACTCAGGACGATGGAGAACCCGCGCGCGTGGTTGCCCGGCCCCATCAGCGAAGCGGCCAACAGCCCTGCCGCGCCGAAGTACGCGCCGTGCGGCAACCCGGCCAGGAACCTGGCCACCATGCACCGAGCCGAACGTCGGGGCGGCGGCCGACGCGACCGTGCCGATCACGAACAGCACCAGCAGCAGGAGCACCAGCCGTTTGCGCGGCATCCGCGCGGTGAGCACGGCGATCGTCGGCGCGCCGACGACGACGCCCAGCGCGTACGCGGTGATCATCCAGCCCGCGTGCGCCACGGCGGCCGGCGCGCGGACCCCAGCACGTCCTGCGCGATCTGTGGCAGCAGCCCGGCCGGCACGAACTCGGTCAGGCCGATCGCGACCGCGCCGAGCGCCAGCGAGAGCAGCGCCGACCAGCGGCGCCGGGAGCTGATGTCGTCCACGTCCCGACTTTAGCAACGCTGTTGCGTTAGTAGTAGTGTGACGTCGTGCACCTGGCTTTTCTGCGCGACTACCACGAAGCGCTGGTCATCGCGCTGGCCAGGACCGTGCCCACGGTCGAACGCGGCACGATCGCCGACGTCACCGGCCTGACCCCGCAGGCCGTGTCCAAGGTGCTGGGCCGCCTCGTCGACGACGGCGTGATCGCCCCTGCCGGCGTGCGCCGGCCCGCCCTCGGCAAGCCCGCCGCCGTCTACCGGTTGGTGCCCGAGAGCCGCTGGGCGATCGGCGCGCACGTCACCCGGCGCGAACTGCGTCTTGCGCTGACCGACCTGGCCGGCACCGTCCGCGCCTCCACCACCGCGCCGCTACCCGCCGACTTCACCCCCGACCAACTGCTCGCCCGGCTCGCCGCGGGCGTCACCACGATGACCGAGCAACACCACCTGACCACCGGATCCGACCGCCTGCTGCTCGGCGTGGGCATCGGCATGATGGGCCCGCTGGACCAGGCGGGCGGCACCGTCCGCGACCCGCACCGGCTGCGCCACTGGCACGACGTCCCCGTGGCCGCACTCGCCGAACGCGCGATCGGCCTGCCGGTGCTGGTGGACAAGGACGTCACGGCGGGCGTGACGGCGGAGGCCTGGCGGCGTGGCACCGGTTTCCGTGACGCCGCACTGATCGTGGTCGAGGCCGGGGTCGGCGCCGGCCTGTGGCTGGGTGGCGCCGCCCACCGCGGTGCGCACACCAACGCCAGCGAGTTCGGCCACTCGGTGATCCAGTTGGACGGCCCGCCGTGCGTGTGTGGCCGGCGCGGCTGCCTGGAAGCCGTCCACGACGCCGCCGCCGACCCGGCGTCCGCCGCGGCCGTGCTCGGGACCGGTGTGGTGAACCTGTTGCAGACACTCGATCTCGGCCACGTCGTGCTGGCCGGTGCCGATCTGCTGCGGCACGGTGAGGTCTATCTCGACGCTGTCGAGCGGGCCGTGCGCACTCAGGTGCCGAGGGCCGACTGGCTGACCGTCGAGGTGAGCCTGACCGGTCTGGGTACGGACGTGATGGCGGCGGGTGCGGCGATGCAGGTGCTGAACGCGCGTTACGGCGTACCGGATCCGGCACGCCGGACGGCGCGTTCGTCCGCGCCGTAACGGAGTCCGTCGACCAGGAGGGCGACCATGCGCTGGCTGTACGCGATTCCCTCGTCACCGACGGGCATGCAGAGATTGGCGACGGCGTACAGCAGGTCCCGTGAGCTGATGTCGGCACGGATCTCACCGCTCGCCGCCGCGGCGTCGAGCAGTGCCGCGAGGGTGGGGCCGACCCGCTGCATGAAGTAGCCGGGCAGCGCGTCGAATGCGGGATCGCCGGAGTGCAGCGCCGATGCGAGACCTCGTTTGGTGCCCAGGAACTCGGTGTACCGCTGCAACCATTTCGCGAGCGCCGCACCGGGTTCGTGTGCGGCGCTCAGCGCCGGTCCCGCGTCGGCGCAGGCGTCGATACCGTTGCGCACCACGGCCTTGATCAGATCCGACCGCTGCGGAAAGTGCCGGTACAGCGTGCCGACGCCGACACCGGCGAGGTCGGCGATCTCCTTCGCCGGTGCGTCCACCCCGGACGTGGCGAAGACGGTCTTCGCGGCGTCGAGCAGCGATTCGACGTTGCGCCGCGCGTCAGCCCGCAGCCGCCGCGCACCGCCACCGAACTCGGGTCCTCCGTCACGGGTCACCTCCGCTTGCGCAACCGGAAAGCTATTCCGTATAGTTCCGGAAGAGCTTTCCACTTCATCCAGGATACGGCACGACCACGACGTCGGGAGACAGCGCATGCGATACCGCACCCTCGGTCGGACCGGCATCAAGGTGAGTCCCTACGCGCTCGGCGCGATGATGTTCGGGGCCGCCATCGGCAACTCCGACCACGACGACTCGATCCGCATCATCCACAGGGCGCTCGACGCGGGGATCAACTTCGTCGACACCGCGGACGCGTACTCCCGAGGCGAGTCGGAACGGATCGTCGGAAAGGCGATCGAGGGGCGCCGCGACGACGTCGTCCTCGCGACCAAGCTCCACCAACCGATGGGTGACGATCCCAACCAGCGCGGCAACTCGCGCCGCTGGATCGTCACCGCCGTCGACAATTCGTTGCGCCGCCTGCGGACCGACCACATCGACCTCTACCAGATCCACCGGCCGGACCCGGACACCGACATCGAGGAGACGCTGTCCGCGCTCACGGACCTGATCCACAGCGGCAAGGTCAGGGCGATCGGGTCGTCGGCCATGCCCGCGTCCGACATCGTCGAAGCCCAGTGGGTGGCGCAACGGCGCGGCCTGGCACGGTTGCGCAGCGAACAGCCCACCTACTCGATCCTCAGCCGTGGCATCGAAGCCGAGGTGCTGCCCGTGGCCCAGCGCTACGGCATGGGCACGCTGGTCTGGAGTCCGCTGGCCAAGGGGATGCTCACCGGGCGGGTCCGCAAGGGCCGACCGACCGATCTGCACCGCGCCGCGATGCTCACCAGCATCACCGACGAGCGCCGCATCGACGTCGTCGAGCGGCTCGTTCCGCTCGCCGACGAGGCCGGCCTGCCGATGACGCACCTGGCGATGGCGTTCGCGATCGCCCATCCCGGCGTCACCAGCGCGATCATCGGGCCGCGCACGATGGAGCATCTCGACGACCTGCTCGCGGGCGCCGAGGTCACGCTCACCGACGACATCCTCGACCGGATCGACGAGATCGTGCCGCCCGGCGTCGACATCGGCGCGCCCGACCAGTCCGCCTACCTGCCCCCGGCCCTCCGGCAGCCCGTCCTGCGCCGCAGGCCCGTCGCAGAGCGAACCGCCGCCTGACCGCGTCCCCCCACCGACGTCCCCCCACCGACGTCGACCCGCTGGGGGGCGAGCCCGCCGACGACGCGGGCTGGAGCATGCCGGTCCGGGGGTGCGTGCCGGGCACGAGGCCACGACCGCGCGTCGTCCTGACGCGCGACCGTCACGGTGCCGCCGCCGGTGCCGCCGGTTCGATGAGCGCGACCACGCGCGGTTCGGCACGCGAGTACGGACCGCCGGTGTACTTCGTCGAGATCCGGTCGACGATCTCCCAGCCCGCGTCGCCGTCGACCCATTCGACGACCCGGCCGCGAATGACGACCGGCCGGTACGGATCATCCGGCGGCGTCAGGGAAATCGCCACGCGTGGGTCACGGCGCAGATTGCGCGCCTTGCGGCTGTGCGGACCGGTGAGGATCGCGACGCGGTCGCCGTGGACGGCGATCCAGACCGGAACGGAGTGCGGTGCGCCGTCGGGCAACACGGTGGCGAGATGGGCGATCGGGGTGCCGTCGAGTACGCGGCGCACGGCGGGATCGAGCATCGTGGTCAGCTCCTGTCGGGTCGACGCTGGATTTCGTAGTGGAGGTGGGTGACGCCGGGAGCCGGCACGGCCCGCACGAGCCGCAGGCGCACGTGGTCGGGCAACGCCTGGAAGAACGGCCGTCCGCCGCCGAGCAGGACGGGCACCTGGTGCAGGACCACCTCGTCGACCAACCCGGCCTTGAGCGCCTCGGTCACGACGCCACCACCCATGAGGCCGACGTCCTTGCCGCCGGCCGCCTTTCGCGCCATCGCGATCGCGTCCTCGATTCCCGTGGTGACAAGGGTCTGCCGGTCGGTCATCTCCGGTGCCGGCCGGTGGCTGAGGACGAACAGCCGGGCAGTGGGATGCGGGCTGCCGCCGCCGAAGTGGTCGGAGTCCTCGTAGGTGTTGCGGCCGGCCACGATCGCGCCGACCCGGCCGGCGAGGCTGTCGAAGATCGGCGCGCTGCGACCGCTCAGCCGGAACCCGTCGAACACCTCGCTGGGCGTGTCGCCGTCGAAGTACCAGTCGAACAGCGTCCCGCCGTCGCCGAGGCCGTGTCCCGGACCGGGCGCGCGGCCGGTGATGTAGCCGTCGACCGACACCGCGAGGGCGCTGAACACCTTGCTCATCTCGGCGATCCTTCCCAGGGTTTCTTCAAGAGACCCCGTGACCGTAACACGTGGAGTTCCTTGAGGGAACCCGCAGCGCTAGGCTGGCGGCCATGCAACGCACGAACTTCGCCGGGATGGCCTGCTCGATCGCACGAACCCTCGACGTCGTCGGGGAACCCTGGTCACCGCTGGTGCTGCGGGACGTGTGGGTCGGACTGAACCGGTTCGAGCAGTTGCAGGCCGACCTCGGCATCTCCCGCAAGGTCCTGACCGAGCGGCTGAACCACCTCGTCGAGCAGGGTGTGCTGGAGCGCAGGCCCTATGACCGGCGCCCGCGCTACGAGTACGTCCTCACCCAGAAGGGCGTCGAACTGGTCGACCTGCTGATGGTGATAACCGGCTGGGGAGACAGGTGGCTGGCCGGCGAGGCAGGGCCACCGGTGCTGTACCGCCATCACGCGTGCGGCCAGATCAGCGGCGTCGACCTGCGCTGCACCCACTGTGGCGAACCGATGCACGCCCGCGACATCGACCTGCTGCCCGGCCCGGGCGCGGCGGTCTAGGACTCGGGACACGATCTGCGCCGACGTGCGCAGGCCGGTCCGGCACGTCGCGGAAACCGCTTGTGTCCCAACAGCTCGTGCCGCATCGGCCTCGCTCGCTGGTGACTTCCGTGCCGATTCGACGTCGGTGCCCGCAACCCGAACCGTGCCGTGCGTCGCGAAACGGGTGGCGGACGGGTCGCGCCGGTCGGGGAACTGTGTGGCCACCGGTTCCCGCGCCGTCGCACCGGACACGTTCAACTGGTCGGCGGGCACGTCCACGCCGGCAGTGCGGCGTGGCGGATCTCGGCAGGCGCCGCGAGACACGCGGGTCGGGGTGGTCGTGCTGGCGGCCGTCGGCGGCGTCCACCGTTCGTCGAAGGCCGATCGCGCACTTCGGCGAGCGTTTTCTGTCTCGGTGCCGAGATGCCCGTCGGGTGCTTCGCCGTCCATCGGTCATGACTGATTGCAATAGTGGTCGCATTGAGTCCGGGCAGTGCCGTCAAGTCATTTCTCATCCGGTCAGCAGTGTGACCAACCACGCCGCGGCCTGCGCAATGCTGCAAACGAGTCGATTCTTGTCGCAGTGCGTCATCGCAATGTGCTCACTTGTCGCCAATGTTCACCCTTTCGGGTGATATGGCAACATCGTTGCAGGTAGAAAGACCGTTCGACGGGCGGGACTTTTTGGTGTACAACGGTCACAACGGTCGTTCAATCCGTTCGGCGGGGTTGCGATTCCGGGGAAGAGGACTCTGCGCGGGACGCATTGACAACAACGGGGGTGTTTTGTCAATTTTGATCACCGGGGGTCATGACGGATCTCCGAGATAATTGCGGGGTGCTGCCATCCCGGCCGAAATCACCGGGTCGTCCGCGGTCCGGTGGCTACGGGCGCACGAAATCAGTGACGTATGCACTAGGGGGCTATTGATGGATTCACTGCGATCTGTGCGACGACCCACCGTGGCCGATGATGCCGACGGAACGCAGGATGGTCAGGTCGTCCGGTCGGTCCCGATCAGCTCGTTGTCGACGACCGGCTCACCCCGCCTGGACGGTGTGGACGCAGGGCACGTGCGCCGGCTCGTGGAGTGCATCGACCAACTGCCGCCGATCACCGTGCACCTGCCGTCGATGCGGGTGATCGACGGCGCTCACCGGGTGCAGGCGGCCCGGGAATGCGGTCACACCGAGATCGAGGCGCGGTTCTTCTCCGGCGGCGAGTTCGACTCGTTCGTGCTCGCGGTCCGGTCCAACATCGCGCACGGCCTGCCGCTGTCGCTGGCCGACCGTGCCGCTGCCGCCACTCGGATCATCGCCGACTCGCCACAGTGGTCGGACCGCGCGATCGCCGGCGTGGCAGGGCTTTCCCACCAGATGGTGGCCCAGATCCGCCGCCGTGCGACTGGTCCGGACGACCAGTTGCACGCACGTGTCGGTCTGGACGGCAAGGTGCGACCGCTGAGCACGGCGCGCGGCCGGGAGTTGGCGGCCGCCGTGATCGCCAGCGACCCGGACGCGTCGCTGCGCCAGGTCGCCAGGACGGCGGGGATTTCCGTGGGCACCGTGCGCAACGTCCGCGAACGGCTGCGCCGTGGCGAGGATCCCGCGCTGCCCAGGCAGCGTGGCGCGAGGGATGCCACCGAGCGGGACGAGCCCGTCGGGACCGTGCCCGCCGACCCGGGCGCCGTCGACGTCTCCACGGTGCTGCACAACCTGCGCAACGATCCGTCGTTGCGGTTCAACGACGTCGGCCGACGGCTGCTGCGGATGCTCGGCTCGCACCCGGTCCTCGTGGCAGAGTGCTGCACGCTGGCCAGGGGCATCCCGGACCACTGCCGGTCGATGGTGTCCGATGTGGCACACGAGTACGCGGCCATCTGGCTGCGGTTCGCCAAGGAGATCCAACATCACGGCGAGGCCCCGGCCCGCCCCGACGCATTGGCGGGGAACACATGAACGTCCAGATCGTCGTCATCGGTGGCGGCCCCGCGGGAGCGCAGAGCGCGGCACTGCTGGCCAGGGCGGGTATCTCGGTCCAGGTGCTGGAACGCGCGGTGTTCCCGCGCTATCACATCGGCGAGTCGCTCGCCTCGTCGTGCCACGAGTTCCTGCGGCTGTCCGGGGCGCTGCCCAAGGTGGGGCAGCGCGGGTTCACGCTCAAACACGGCGGCCTGCTGCGCTGGGAACTGAGCGAGGACCTGCTGCTGGACTGGTGCCGGCTGTTCGGCGCCGAGCCGACGTGGCAGGTCGAGCGGGCCGAGTTCGACCACCTGCTGCTCGAACACGCGGCGGCCGAGGGCGCCGAGGTGGTGCAGGGGGCCAAGGTGCACCGGGTGGAGTTCGACGGCGACCGCGCGACCGCGGTGGTCTGGACCGACGCGGACGGGCAGCAGCGGACCACCGGCTTCGACTTCGTGGTGGACGCGTCCGGCCGCGCGGGCGTGCTGTCGGCGCAGCACTTCCGCAACCGCGTCAAGCACGACGCGTTCCGCAACGTCGCGACGTGGGGTTACTGGCGCGGCGCGGACCTCCTCGCCGCGACGCCGGAGGGCGGCATCAACCAGATCGCGGACGAAGACGGCTGGTTCTGGGTGATCCCGTTGCGGGACAACCTGTACAGCATCGGCAAGGTGACCGACGAGAGGACGTTCGCCACCAAGCGCGAGGAACACGGTTCCGCCGACGCAATGCTGCTGGCGATGATCGACAAGTCCCCGGCGCTACGCACCCTGGTCGCGGGCGCGACGCTGGAACCGCCGATTCGCGTCGAGCGCGACTACTCCTACGCGGCCGACTCGTTCTGCGGACCCGGCTACTACCTGGCCGGTGACGCGGCCTGCTTCCTCGACCCGCTGCTGTCCACCGGGGTGCACCTGGCGATGTACAGCGCGACGCTGGCGTCGGCCGCGATCGTCGCGACGATGCGCGGTGACGTCACCGCCGGCGAGGCGCGCACGTTCTACGAGTCGATGTACCGGAACGACTACGCGCGCATGTACCTGCTCGCCTCCGACCTCTACCGCAGGCATCCAGCCACCGACAGCGACTTCTGGGCGGCGCAGCGCCCGCCGTCGCACGACGTGCTGGCCGGACCGGACGGCGGGTGGGACGTGCCCCCGCTGGCCGAGGTACCCGAGGGCACCAGCGCGGAGGAGTACGTCAACATCCGCTTCTCGCCGTTCCCGGTGAGCTGGCGCGAGGGGACGACGGGGCTGGCGGTGACCACCAGCCCCCGCCTCGGGCTGCGACGAGCCGCGACGCCGCGCCTCCCGGTCAGAGGGTGACAGGGAGGCGGTACACGCCGTAGGTGGCACCTGCCCTGGTGAGTACGACGTCCTCGGGTGCGATGGCGAGCCGCAGCCCCGGGAACCGCCGGAACAGCGCGGGATACGCGACGCGCAGTTCGGCGCGGGCCAGGTTCTGGCCGACGCACTGGTGGACGCCGTGGCCGAACGCGACGTGCCCGCGTGCGTTGCGGGTGAGGTCCAGTCGGTCGGGTTCGGCGAACCGCTGCGGGTCCCGGTTGCCGGCCGGCAGCGCGACGGTCACCGCGTCGCCCGCGCTGATCGTGTGGTCCGCGATCTCGATGTCCTCGCGCGCGCCGCGCGGCACGCCCAGGTGCAGGATCGACAGGTACCGCAACAGTTCCTCCACGGCCGTGTCCACCGCGTCCGGGCCGCCGGACAACGCGACCGCCTGCGCGGGCTCCGACAACAGGGCCAGCACACCGAGCCCGAGCATGCTGTAGACCGTCTCGTGGCCCGCGGTCAGCAGGAGCACGCCCGCGCCCGCGATCTCGCCGTCGGACAGTTCACCGCTGCCGACCAGGTCGCTGACCAGGCTGTCGTCCGGCCGGGACCGCTTGTGCGCGATGAGTTCGTGGAAGAACCCGTGCAGCCGCTCCATCGCCGCGGCACCGTCCGCCGCGGTCGCCTCCAGGCTGAACACCGTGGTGCTGTCCCGCTTCAGCGCGGCGCGCTCGGACCGTGGCACGCCCAACAGCTCGGAGATCGACTGCAACGGCACCGGGAGCGCGAACGCCGAGATCAGGTCCACCGGCGAACCCTGCTCCGCCATGGCATCCAGGCACTCGCGCACGATCCGCTCGATCCACGGCCGCAGCCCGGCCATCCGGTGCGCGGTGAAATGCCTGGCCAGCAGCCTGCGGAACCGCGTGTGGTCGGGAGCGTCGAGGTCGATGAACCACCCGGGCGGGGTCGGCCGGCCGTAGAACGGTTCGGCGCCGGGCCGGTGCACCGGGGCACGCTTGAGTTCGGCGCGTGAGCTGAACCGCGTGTCGGTGAGCACGCCGCGGATCAGTTCGTTCCCGGCCACCACCCAACCCGGGTGTCCGCCGTCGTGGACGTGTTCCCGCAGCGGTTGTCCTGGCACGGCGGGACCCAGTGCCACCGTGGGGTCGACGATCCGGTTGAGCGGGCATTGAGCGGTGCGCTGCTCTCTGGACATGCGGCGCATCGTAGTTCATCCCCTCGGCCGGTCAGACACCGTCGCTGCGCGAATACCCTGGTGCGGCAGGGAAGTCAAGCGATCGCGGGTGCAGTGCGGTCGTCTTGATGCGTTCGGGAAACGCTGGCTAGTCTGCCGTCGGCACGATCGTGTGTCGTCCACAGTGGATATCGGCGAACAGGAAGGTCGGCGCCACGATGGTTGACTCGATGGAGAACGACCCGCTCTACGAGCGTTTCCAACTCGTCGTCAACGGCCCCGCGCTGTTCAACGCCGTCGTCACAGGTGCCGAACTGGGCGTCTTCCGATACCTGGCGGCGCATCCAGGAGCCGGTGCGGCGGAACTGCGCGGCAGCACTGGCCTGCCGGAGCACTCGATGCGGGTGCTGCTGCTCGGGCTGTGCGCGATCGGGCTCGTCGACCGCGTCGGCGACGGCTACCACAACTCCGCGGTCGCCGACGCCACGCTCGCCCACGACCGCCCGGAGAACTGGGCGAACACGCTGATCGGCTGGCGCCGCTTCCAGTACCCGGCGTTCCCGTACACCACGGAAGCGTTGCGCGCGGGCACGAACACGGCACTCGACCACTATCCGGGCACCGGCACGAACCTGTACGAGCGGCTGGCGCACGATCCCGCCCTGGTCGCCGAGTACCACGACTCGATGGGCCCGTTCACCCACCTGTACCTGCCCGCGCTGGCCGACAACCCGGAACTGGCCACCGTGCGGCACCTGCTGGACGTCGGCGGCGGCGACGGCACCACCGCGCGCGGCATCGCGGCGCGGCACCCGGACATCCATGTCACGGTGTTCGACATGCCCAGCGTCACCGAGCGCGCCGGGCAGCTCGCGCCCGCCGGCAGTCCTGACGAGCGCGTGTCGCTGCGCACCGGCGACATGTTCACCGACGACTTCCCGACCGACGTCGACGGCATCCTGTTCAGCCACGTGCTGGAGCCGTTCGGCGATGACGCCTGCATCGCGCTGTTGGCCAGGGCGTTCGATGCGTTGCCGGCCGGCGGCAAGATCATCGCCTACGGCACGGCCGCGTCCGACGAGGAGACCACCGGACTGTTGGCGGCGCGGCTGTCGCTGTACCTGAACGTGCTGGTCGCCCCGGGCGGCATGGCGCACTCGGCAGCGGACTACGAGCGGTGGCTGGGCAAGGTCGGCTGCCGCAGGGTGACCAGCTACGCCGGTCTGCCCTACGAGCACGCGCTCGTGGTCGGCGTCAAGGAGTGACATCGGGCCTGCTGGCCGTTCCGGACGGAGGGTGCACGTGCCACGACTGCTGATCGGCAACGAGTTCAACGAGGACAGGGCCGCGCTGGCCGAGGCCAAGCGGCGCGGGACGGCGTGGTGGACCCACCGGCTGCTGTGGTTCGCCGAGCAGGGCGACGTCGTGGTCGTCGCGGTACTGCCGGAGGAACCCTTCGTCGCGTACGTGACCGAACTGCTGGGCATCCCGATGGCGTCGGTGCGCTTCGTGGTGCCGCCGCCGGGCGAGCTGGGTGCCGGCGTGCTCACCGCGGATCGCCTGTCCCATCCGGACTTCCTGGCCGAACTGCGCTCGGCGCTGGACGGTAGGGACGTCACCGAGGTGATCGCGCTGCACCCGGACAGTGCCGTCGCCGAGCTGGCCGCCACACTCGGCCTGGAGAAGGTGTTGCCCGGCGGGGGTTTCCTCAGTCAGGAGGGCAGCAGACTGGTCGGCAGCAAGGCAGCGTTCCGCGCGATCGCGGCCGGTGTGGGCGCCCCGGTACCGGCCGGCGGCGTGTGCACCACCAGGGCGGGGGCCGAGGCACTGGCGTGGCCGCTGCTGGAGCGGGGCCGGCCGGTGATGTTCAAGCACGACATGCGGTCCGGCGGTCGCGGCAACGAGATCGTCAGCCCGGTGCCCGGTGTCACGCCGGTCGGCGCGCAACGCAGCGTGGTGACCCCCGACCGTGCCGCGCTGCGCTCGTACCTGACCGATCGCTGGGACTGGCTGAGCAGTCATGGCCGGTCGCCGGTCGTCGTCGAGCGCTACCACACCGACTGCCGTGCGGTGTTCGCCGAGTTCGCGATCACCGACGCCGGCGTCGAGCTGGGCGGACACGGCGAACTGTTCTCCGCGCCGCTGGCCGCCGCCGAGATCATCCCGACACCGGACGTCGACCCGTCGACGCTGGCCGATCTGGTGGAGGGCGGCAGGCGGCTGAGCGCGGCGCTGCACGCGATCGGTTACCGGGGCCGGTGCAGCGCGGACGCGATCATCACGGTCGAGGGCGCGGTGCTGTTCACCGAGTACAACGGCCGGATCACCGGTTCCACCCCCGCGTACGCGGTGATCGGCAAGGTCCTGGCCGGCCCGGACTACGAGCGGGACCGCGTGCTGCTGGACAGGGACGGCTGGTCGGCACCGTCGTTCGCGCAGGCCGAACGCGCGCTCGCCGAGGCAGGTCTGCGCTACGACCGGGCGACCCGCACCGGCGTCGTCCTCGTGATGCCCCACAACACCGGCAACGACACCCTGCGGTACTGCGTGGTCGCGACGGACCTGGACTCCGGCCGCGAGTGCCAGAACCGGGTCGAGGCGATGTTCGGCGCAGTGCCGGTGTGACCGCGCTCCGGCGCGCGCGGAGGCGGAGCCGATCCGGTCGGCAGGAGTCCCCGGACCGCGACGACCAACGGTGAAACGGGTGTGCAACCGGTCGTGCCGACCGGTTGCACACCCGTTTCAGTCTCGTGTGGACTGTCGCGGTGCACGGTTGACGCACTTTCGGCGCTCGGTCAGTATCTGGTGCGAAGTGCTGGCGCGGCAACATGGTGAGAACAGGAGCGCGGCGCATGCCGGTCAACAGTTACGACGAGTGGTCCCCGCTACGGGAGGTCATCGTCGGCTCGGCGGTCAACTACACGTCGCACGAACGGGAGTTGTCCTTCGACCTGTTCTTCCACGACAACATCACCCGCTCGGAGTGGTACTACCCGCGGCTGTCCGCGCGCGGCGAGCGACCGCCGGCGGGCAAGGCGCGCGCGCCGATCAAACAGCGGTACGTCGACGAGCTGATCGAGGACGTCGACGGCATCGCGAAGGCTCTGGAGTCGCTGTCCGTCCGCGTGCTGCGGCCGATGGACGTGGACGCGTCCACCGTGGAGGTCACCACGCCCGCGTGGTCGGCGTCGGTGGTGCCGCCGCTGAACATCCGGGACAACACGCTGATCGTCGGCGACGAGATCATCGAGACGCCGCCGATGGTGCGGTCCCGGTACTTCGAGACCCAGTTCCTCACGCCGGTGTTCGCCGACTACTTCAAGCAGGGCGCCAAATGGACCGTGATGCCGCGCCCGCTGATGACCGACATGTCGTTCGATCCCTCCTACGCCAACAGCTCCGCGGGCGGCCCGACCGAGCCGATCAACGACCCGCGGGCATCGCCGTACGACGTGGGCTTCGAGATGATGTTCGACGGCGCGCAGTGCCTGCGGCTGGGCCGTGATCTCCTGGTCAACATCTCCACCGCCAACCACGCGATGGCGTGCGACTGGCTGGAACGCCACCTGGACGGCCGGTTCCGCATCCACCGGCTGCACCGCCTGAGCGACAGCCACGTCGACAGCATGCTGCTGGCGCTGCGGCCGGGCACACTGCTGGTGCGCTCGGAAAAGGTCGCCGACCACCTGCCCGAGCCGCTGCGCAAGTGGGACATGATCGTCCCGCCGGTGCCGGAGGTGAACAACTTCCCGCGGTACGACGACGACGATCTCGTGCTGACCAGCCTCTACATCGACCTGAACGTGCTGTCCGTCGACGAGAACACGGTGCTGGTCAACGAGGCGTGCCCCGAGCTGATCAGCACCCTGGAGCAGCGGCACTTCACCGTCGTCCCGGTGCGGCACCGGCACCGGCGGCTGTTCGGCGGTGGATTCCACTGCTTCACCCTGGACACCGTCCGGGACGGCGGACCAGAGGACTACCTGAGCTGAGCCGGGGGGCGGCGGTGGGAACGTCGGACGTGCTGGCGCGGATCAGCGGTGTGGGCACCGCGACACCGCTGGACTCCTACACCCAGAACGAGATCCTGGAACGGTTCGGCATCTCCGACCCCAGGGTCCGGTCGGTGTTCCACAACAGCGCGATCCAGCGCCGCAACCTGGTGCTGCCGCCGGCGGCATCCGGCGGCGGACCGATGTCCGAGACACAGGGCCAGTTGCTGCGCAAACACGTGGACACCGGCGTGGCGATGGGCTCGGCCGCGATCGACGCGTGCCTGCGCGGCACCGGCGCGGAACGGGCCGACATCCGGTACCTGTGCTGTGTGTCGTCCACCGGCTTCATCACGCCGGGGTTCAGTGCGCTGCTGATCAAGGAACTGGGTCTGCGCCGGGATTGTTCCCGGCTGGACGTGGTCGGCATGGGCTGCAACGCGGGCCTGAACGCACTGGGTGCGGTCGCGGGCTGGGCCACGACGCATCCCGGCCGGCTGGCCGTACAGGTGTGTATCGAGGCGTGCTCGGCCGCGTACGTGTTCGACGGCACGATGCGCACGTCCGTGGTGAACAGCCTGTTCGGCGACGGCGCCGCCGCCATCGGCGTGCTGGCCGGTGACAGTTCGGCACGCGGCCCCGGACTGCTCGGGTTCGCCAGCCACATCATCCCGGACGCGGTCGGCGCGATGCGCTACGACTGGGACGACGCCCACGGCCGGTTCAGCTTCTACCTGGACCCCGACGTGCCCTACGTGGTCGGCGCGAACGCGGAACGGCCGGTGAACCGGCTGCTCGGCGGCGCGGGCGTGCACCGGTCGGACGTGGCGCACTGGCTGGTGCACGCGGGCGGCAAGAAGGTGATCGACGCGGTGCGCGTCAACCTCGGGCTCACCGCGCACGACGTCCGGCACACCACCGGGGTGCTGCGCGACCACGGCAACGTGTCCAGCGGCTCGTTCCTGTTCTCCTACCAGCGGTTGGCCGAGGAGGGCGTCGCCGGGTCCGGTGACCACGGCGTGATGATGACCATGGGGCCCGGTTCGACCATCGAGACCGCGTTGCTGCGGTGGTGAGAGGAATGCGACCGATGAGCGCGACCGACGAGATCCGGGAACTGTCCGGGCAACTGGGGCTGCACCTGTCCGTGGACGGCAGCCGGCCGTTGTCCGACCTCACCGCGTCACTGGGCACGCTGGTCCGGCGGGCAGCGGACCGCAGGCCCCCGCAGGTGGTCGTGTTACGCATCGATCGACGGTCCACATGGGATCGTGGCTGGCCGGGTGACGTGCGCGTCCAGGACGTGAACCGGTGGGAACGCGCTGTGCGCGGGCTGGAGCGGCTGGCAGCGGCCACCATCGCCGTGGTCGGCGGCACGTGCGGCGGCCCGGCCCTGGACCTGGTGCTGGCCACCGACTACCGCATCGCCACCGACGATCTGCGGCTGCTGCTGCCGGTCAACGACGACCACGTGTGGCCTGGTATGGCCGTCCACCGGCTGGTGTCGCAGATCGGGTTGGCCAGGGCGCGGCAACTGGTGCTGTGGGGCACCGACGTGACCGCGGCGCAGGCGCTGGAACTGGGCGTGGTCAACGAGGTGGTCACCGACGCGGACGCCGCGCTGGCCATGGCGGCGGTGTGGCTGGGTCGGCCAGCGGGCGCCGAACTCGCGGTACGCCGGCAACTGCTGCTGGACGCCACGGTCACCTCCTACGATGACGCACTCGGCTCGCATCTCGCGGCGTGCGACCGGGAACTGCGGCGTGGCAGGGGCGAGCGATGACGGCCGCCACCGATGCGACGGCGGGTGTGCTGGCCCGGGACGCGGGTGTCCTGGCCGAGCACGTGGCCGAGGGCGAACGCGTCCTGGCGACCTTGCCGGCCAGACCCGACCGCGACACCACCCAGCAGGCGTCGGCCGAGCGTGTGCTGGCGGCGGGGCGTGCCGCCCGCAGACGTTTTCTGGCGCGCCACGCCGCCGCCGTCTACGCCGAACTGACGGCGAACCACACGCGCCGGCTACGGCTGGCCGAGCTCGCCGATGCCGCGTCCCGCGCGTTCCCCGGCCTCGTGCCGACACAGGAGCGGCTGGCCGCCGAGCGCCGCCACGCGCAGGCCGGCAAGGACGGCCACGAGATCGACCAGGGCCTGTTCTTCGGTGCCGTGCTGGCCGATCCGGTCGCCGGCACACACCTGATGGACACCATGCTGATGCCGTGCGCCAGGGCGCTGCGACTGCTGCCCGAACTGCGTGAGCGCGACCGCGCACAACTGGGTGCCGTGCTGGTCGAGCGCAGGGGTCGCGCCGCACACCTGACCGTGCACAACACGCACTGCCTCAACGCCGAGGACGACCGCCTGGCCGACGACATGGAGACGGCCACCGACCTGGTGCTGCTCGACGACCGGATCGGCGTCGGCGTGCTGCGCGGCGGCGTGATGACCCATCCGCGCTACCGGGGCCGTCGCGTGTTCAGTGCCGGCATCAACCTGGCCGAGCTGCGCGGCGGCCGCATCTCGTTCGTGGACTTCCTGCTGCGCAGGGAGTTCACCTACCTGGCCAAGATCCAGCGCGGACTGCTGCTGGAGTCCGGCGACACCGTGGAGAAGCCGTGGGTGGCCGGCGTCGACACGTTCGCCATCGGCGGCGGGATGCAGTTGCTGCTGGTGTTCGACCGCGTGATCGCGGCCGACGACGCGTTCTTCAGCCTGCCCGCCGCGCAGGAGGGCATCGTGCCGGGCGTGGCGAACCTGCGGCTGACCCGCCTGATCGGCGGCCGGCTGGCGCGTCAGGTGCTGCTGTTCGGCAAGCGCATCCGCGCCGACGAACCGGCCGCCGCGCTGATCTGCGACGAGGTGGTGCCCGCGGCCGAGCTCGGCGCCGCCGTCGACGCGGCCGCTCTCGCCCTGGACTCGCCCGCCGTGGTCGCGAACCGGCGGATGCTCAACCGGGCCGAGGAACCGGCCGACGACCTGCGCCGCTACCTCGCCGACTTCGCCGTGCTACAGGCCGAACGCCTGTACAGCCGGGATGTCCTGACCACGGTGGACAGAGCCTGGTCGCGTGGTCGCGGCACCGGCTGACGCCGCGCGGGAGGAGACCTGTCGTGCTCGAACTGGACCGCGGGGACCTGCACGGATCGCTCGGTGAGCCGGTGCTCGGCTCGATCAGCTTCCTCAACGAGGTGATGAGCCGCCACCCGGCCGCGATCTCCTTCGCTCCCGGCGCGCCCAACCTCGCGTTCCTGCGCGACACGGACATCGCCGGCCACACCGCCCGCTACCTGGATCACCTGTGCCACAGCAGGAGCATCGACCGCGACCGCGCGCTGCGGCTGCTGTCGGAGTACGGGCCGAGCCGCGGCCTGATCAACGACCTGGTCGCGGCAGCGCTCAACGCCGACCACGGCACGCGGCTCTCACCGCGCGACGTCGTGATCACGGTCGGCGCGCAGGAGGCCATGGTGCTGGTGCTGCGCGCGGTGTGCACGCCACCGGACGACCTGCTCGCCGTCGTCACCCCGTGTTTCGCCGGCATCCTCGGCGCCGCGAGGATTCTCGACATCGGCATGGTCCCGGTCGCCGACACCGACCGCGGCGTCGACCTGGCGGGCCTTGCCGAAGCCTGCGTGGCCGCGCGTGCCCGTGGGCAACGCATCCGTGTCTGCTACCTGGCCCCCGATTTCGCCAACCCGTCCGGCAGCCGCATGGACCTCCGGGACCGCAAGGCACTGCTGGAGGTGGCCGAGGAGCACGACCTGCTGCTGATCGAGGACGGCGCCTACGGCTTCACCGCCGAACCGGGCGACGAGCTGCCGCCGCTCAAGGCGCTGGACGGCCGCGGTCGCGTCGTCTACCTGGGCACGTTCGCGAAACTCTGCATGCCCGGCGCCCGGGTCGGTTTCGCGGTGGCCGACCAGCGGGTGCGTGCCGCGGGCGGTGAGGTGGGCCTGCTGGCCGACGAACTGGCCGCGATCAAGAGCATGGTCACCGTCAACACGTCGCCGATCAGTCAGGCCGTCGTCGGCGGCATGCTGCTGGCCCACGGCGGCTCGCTAGTGGCCCTGGGCCGGGCTCGCAGCGCGCTCTACCGGCGCAATCTGGGCCTGCTGCTCGCCGCGCTGGACCGCGAGATCACCGGCCTGCCCGGCGTGAGCTGGAACCGGCCGAGAGGCGGTTTCTTCGTGCGGATGCGGGTGCCGGTGCGCGCGGACGTCGAACTGCTGGAGCGGTCCGCCCGCGAGTACGGCGTGCTGTGGACCCCGATGTCCCAGTTCCACCTCGACGACAGCGGCGACCACGAACTGCGCCTGTCCTGTAGCTATCTGGAGCCGGAGCGGATCGGCGAGGGCGTCACCCGCCTGGCCGCGTTCCTGCGCGCGGTCCGCGGGTGACGCCGACACTCATCGGCCGCAGCCGCCCTTGTCCGACTGCAGCAGCGGGACGGCGGGGAAGACGGCCTCGTGCGACTCGCCGGCAGGTTCCTCGGTCGCCATCGCGGCCGGCCTGCCGGCCGCCGACAGCACCTCCTCCGCCGGCATTCCCATGTAGTGCATGACGATCTCGTGGTTGGTGGACGTCACCGCCGAGTCGCAGTCGGTGCGGTAGTACAGGTCCACCACCCGCGGTCCGGTGACCGCCGTCGGATCGGCGCCGGTCCGGATCGCCGTCACCACCGCCGGCACGTCGAAGGCCAGTTCCACCTTCTCCCGCACGTAGTAGTCCTCGCCGCGGATCCGCACCACGGGCAGGTCCGCGCCGGACTCGCGCGGCCGGTAGGCGGGCTGGGTGAGCAGGTCGTAGCGGAACACCTCGTCCAGCAGCGCCGCGTGCCCGGCGCGCACCAGTGGCCGCACCGACTCCGCCCACCAGCGCCCCAGCATCCGCTTGGCCTCGGGGTCGGTGTAGAGATAGGTGATCGCGGCGCCGAACGCGCCGGTGCCACCGGCCGCCGTCGCCACGTACGCGCGCAGTGGCTCGGCCGCCGGGTCGTCCGTCTCGTCGATCCACGTGGCCAAGTTCCGCAGCACCTGCGACTGGGTGATGCCGGCGAAGTGCCGCAGCGGCCCCCACGTGTGCCGCAGCACCGCGTTCTCCGCGACCACCCTGGCCCAGAACAGGAACCGCTGCATCCGCTGGTTCTCGGTGAACGTCATGGTGTCGTGCGACAGGACGTACTCGAAGTCGTCGTTGTCGCCGCGCACCGCCTTGATGCCGAACCGTTCCTTCTTGTCCATGTAGTCGGTGTTGGGCAGCAACAGGATCGGGTAGACCGCGATGCGGGACACCCTGCGGGACAACCGGTCGTAGCCGTCCATGAAGGACTCGACGGTCTCGCCGGGCGCGCCCCAGATCAGCTCGGCGTAGCAGTCCAGGCCCTCCTCGTCGAGCCAGGCCGCCAGGTCCTCCCACTCGTTGACCTTCATGTTGCGCCGGTTCATCGTCTCCAGCGCGTCGTCGCTGAGCGTCTGCAGCGCCAGCGTGAACGAGCTGCGCATGCCGGCGTCCTTCATCATCTTCACGATGCGGTAGAACGTCTTGGACTTGTTCTTCGCCCAGGACGTCTCCAGGGCGCGCGGGAAGCCGTACCGGTCACGGGTCTCCACCAGCGCCTCGACGAACTCCACATCCCGCGCCAGCATGCCGAAGTTCGCGTCACACGCGACGACCGTGTGCACCTTGAGCTTGCCGAACAGTTCCAGTTCGCCGCGCAGCCGCTGCATCGAGAACGCCCGGACCTTCTGCCCCGTGGCACCGCCCCAGAAGCAGAACGCGCACTTGTACGGGCAGCCGCGGTTGGTTTCCATCAGCGCCACGTCGTACCGGAACCGGCCCTCGGCGTCGGTGAGGTCCAGCGCACCGGTCAGGAACGGCGACGGGATCTCGTCCAGGTCCGCGATCCGGCCGCGCGCCTCGGTGGTCACGACGTCGGCGTCCTCGTCACGGAACGAGATTCCCGCGACGTCGTGCAGTTCGTGCCGGCCGCCGCCGTCGAGGTAACGCAGCAGGATGTCGCGGAAGGTGAACTCGCCCTCGCCGTTCACCACGATGTCGACCTCGGGGAACATCCGGAACACGCGAGCGGCCTGGTCGGTCACGTGCGGCCCGCCGAACACCACCCAGCCCTCCGGGTTGAGCTGCTTGAACGTCGCGGCGAGCGCGCCGAACGAGTAGTGGTTCCAGCCCATCACGGAGAACGCCAGCACGTCCGGCGTGCCGTCGGTGAACATCGCGTTGGCCATGACGGCGTTCGTCGTGCCACCGCGGAAGTTGTGGATGGAAATGGTGGTGTTCGCGCGGATCCGGTCATCGGCCAGCGCGACGGATTTGAGATAGGCCGCCGCGAGTGGCATCGACTCGAGTGGCATTTCCCAGACCCCCTGCTGAACCAGGAATACCGAGCGCGTCGCACCGCGACTGTCTGTCGAGGTCATCTGGCACTCCTCCAATGGGCGCCCAGAAACGGAATGTGTCAGGAGGTTATGCCATGTCATCCGGTGTGGCGAGGCGTTCTGTCTTCCTTTCCTGAAGGCGTTGGCGCGCTTGACACGTGCTGTCGGATCTGATTGTGCGATAGCTGGAACGTGCGAACGTGGAATGGTGACAAATGTCGACGGACTCTGTCAGGATGCGCGCCATGGACGTGCGTGCCGAACTGTTGCGCACCGAGTCGCCTGCCTGGTGTCACGTGTCCAGCGTGGACGGCCTCGGCGGCCCGGACGTCGAGCGGGTGCGATCGGTGCTGACCGCGACCAGCGACCGGCACGCGTGGCTGCGTACGGTGTTCACCCGCGACGGCGACAGCAGGACCGTGCCCGTCGGCTACGTGCCGCCCGTGCACGTCCAGCGGTTGCCACGGCCCGCCGGTGATCTCGTCGATACGGTGCACGCGCTGGCCGTCGCGTCGGCACCGGCGCTGCTGCGGCCGTTCCGCAGGCCGCCGGTCGCGTTCGTGCTCACCGAGGCGGACCGCACGCTGCTGACCGTCGTGGCTCACCAGGCCGTCGCCGACCGGCACGCGATCGCTGTGCTGTGGCGGGATTTCGCCGCACTCCACGCGGGCCGCGAACCCGACGACCACCCTGTTGCGACACCGATGAGTTGCACGGCCACCGGCCTGCCACTGGCGCGTGATCCGGCGCCGGTCGGGGAGAGCGGCAGCCTGCGGTTCGTGCTCGGTGATCGCGCCGAGACGGCGTGCCGCGCTCTGGTGTCGCGACTCGGGATCACGCGCGACGCGGTGCTGACAGCGGCGTGGGCGATCGCCCTGAGCCGTCGCTGCGGCCGGTCCGACATCACACTCGGCCTGCCCGGGGTCACGCTGCCGCTGCGGGTGACCGACGACGTCGGGGTGACGGATTTCCTGCGCGGTGTGGCCGATCTCGTGCCCGTGACCGTGCCCGTGCCCGCGGCCGTGCCCGTGACCTGCCATGCGGGACCGACGGTCGGCCTCGCGCACGACGTCGAACTGCGCTGGTCCGATCGGCCGGCGCTCATCCTGGACCACACGCTGAACGGGGCCGATGCCTGCGCGCTGGCCTGCGCGCTGGACACCGCTCTGGGTGAGATCGCCGCGCGGCTTGACCATCCGCTCGCCGTCGTCCGCACGACGGCACCCCTCGCGGCCGCGCGGCCCGTGGCACGCGAGGACGTCTGGACGCTCGTCTCGCGGGCAGCCCGTCCGGCTGCCGTCGCCGTTCGCGACGGAGATACCAGCACGACGTACGCGTGTCTGCTGAGCGCCGCGGAACAGCAGGCGGCGGCGTTGGTGGCGGCCGGCGTGCGGAGCGGGGACCGTGTCGGGGTCGCCCTGCGGCCGTCGACTCGTGAACTGGCCGCGGTCCTGGCGTTGTTACGGCTGGGTGCGTCGTGGGTGGGGCTCGATCCGACGACACCGCCGGCCGTCGCCGATGCCGCGCTCACGGACGCCGGCGCCACAGTCGTCCTGGGCGACCGGGGCCGGTTGGCCGCACTGGGTACGGCCCTGAACGGCAGACGGGCGGTCGTTGCGGGCGCCACCGTGTCCGACACCGTCCCGCCGGTCGCCGATGTGCCCGGATCGACCACGGCGTTCGTGATCGCGGGTGGTCGAGTTCGCAGAGCGGATCTGGCCGGCCTGGCCCCGGATTCCGGCCTGGTCCGGCCGGGCACGGCGGACCGCTTCCTGCGCCTGGCCCCGTTGTCCACGGCGGCGGCGGCGACCGAGATGTTCCTGCCGCTGCTGGCCGGTGGCTGTGTCGAGGTGTTCCCGGTCGGCGTGCCGGTGCCGGACTCGGTGGCCGAGTTCGTGGCCTCGCGATCGGTCACGGGCTGCCTGCTGCCCGGTGGCCTGTTCCGCCAGATCGCCGACTACCGGCCGGCCGCGCTCACGGGCGTGGCCGAGGTTCTGGTCAGCGGTGACCCGGTGGCGCCCGCGCGGGTGCACCGTGTGCTGCGGGCCTGCCCGGAGATCCGGGTGATCGGCTGTGCGGGCCTGGACGCCGGACCGCTGCCGGTGGCCGTGCGGGTCGTGACCGATCCGGCGGATCTGGTCGACCCACCACCGCTGGGCAGGCCGTTGCCCGGTGTCGACGTGCGGGTCCTGGACCATGCGGGTCGCGCGCTCCCGGACGGCGGCATCGGCGAGGTGGTGGCCGACGGCAGGCGAACCGGTCTGCTGGCCCGCCGGGACGGCCTGGGCCGCCTGCGCGCGTGGGGCCGAACCGATGGTCTGATCCGGACAGCCGACCGACTGCTGGACCCGGCCGTCGTGGCCGACGTCCTGAAGACGCACCCGGAGGTCGAGGACGCGGTGGTCGTGGCGGCGCCGGGTGGTCGACTGGTGGCGGGCGTGGTCGCGCCGCAGGACACGTCGCTCCCGGAAGCACTGCGCCTGTACGCGGCCCTGCGCCTGCCCGAGCACGCGGTACCGGACCTGTGGGCGATCACCGACCACCTACCGGACCCGCCGGATGCCACCCGACTCACGGCGACAGCGACGGCGGCAGACCCGGTCCGCCGGGCCGCGAGCACCCGAACCGAGCCACCACCGCCGATCCCCCAAGGACCTCCCGAGCCCGAACAGGCCGACGATCTGGAATCCGCCGTCCGGTCGGCGTGGGAAGAAGTGCTGGACACCGAGGACTTCGGCCGCGACGACCTGTTCTTCGAGCTGGGAGGCACGTCCCGGCACGTGCTGAGGCTGCGCGCGAGCCTGCTGCGGCGGATTCCGGAGCGGCGAGTGACGGTGCAGGAGCTGTACCGCAACCCGACGGTGGCCCGGCTGGCGGAGCACCTGCGCGCCGCACCGGTGGAACAGAGGTGACCACGGTGCGGGCATTGCGGATTCCCGCTCCGGTCAGGGCGGGCGCGCGTATCAGGGTGATCAGCCCGACGGCGCCCAGTGCCGCGTTCCTGGTGGAGCGCGCCAATCGTGGCGTCGCGGCGCTGGCGTCGCTCGGCTTCGCCGTGTCCTACGGTGCCAACGCCCTCGGCACCTCCACCGACGGCCTGACCGCGGCCGACCCCGCCGCCCGCGCGGAGGATTTCGTCGCCGCCTTCGAGGACCCCGACGTCGACGCCGTGCTGTCGGCCGACGCCGGTTCGGGCACCGTCGACCTGCTCGACCACCTCGACGCCGCCAGGATCGCCGCACACCCGAAACCGTTCATCGGCTTCTGCGACAACGTCCACCTCAACCAGTTCCTCGCGTCCGAAGCCGGTATCAGCTCCCTCTACGGACCCACGCTGATCGCCTCGCTCGGCGAGGCGGGCGGCGCGTTCCCCGAGACACTGCACTACCTGCGCCACGCCCTGGACAGCGCCAAACCCCTGACCTGCGTGCCGGTCGGCGACCGGTCCGGTGAGTGGATCAACTGGTACCTGCCGGAGATGGACTCCCGACCCCGGCGCCGGTGCGTGCCCGGCGGCTGGACCTGGCTGCGTCCGGGCACGGCGCGCGGCGCGCTGCTCGGCGGCGAGGTGACCGTGATCCCGAAGCTCGCGCGACGGTTCGGACTCCGCTTCGACAACCGGGTCCTGTTCTGGCACAAGGCGTTTCGCGGTGCGGAGCCCGAACCGAAGTTCCGTGACCTGTGCCGGCGGGTCGACCTGACCGGGCTGGCCGGCATGATCGTCGGTGCCCACCCCGCGATCCCGCCGCCGCAGTGGGCCGCCCGCGTCGCCGACCTCGTCGACGAACTGCTGCCCGGCACCACGTTCCCGGTCGTGGTGAACGCCGACATCAGCCACCTGTGCCCCGCGTGGACCGTGCCGTTCGGCGAGGACGTCGTCCTCGACTCCTGCGCCGCGATCGAGTTCCCGAGGACGGTGGCCGCATGATCACGATGCACGCCAACGGAATCGACCTGGCCCTCCAGGAGTACGGCAGCGGTGCGCCGCTGATCCTGGTGCACGCGTTCGCCCACAGCCGCGCCACCTGGGCCGAGGTCAGCGCCGGCCTGGCACAGCGGTGTCACGTGATCGCCTACGACCAGCGCGGCCACGGCGACAGCACCCACACCGGCGACCCCGCCGACTACACCATCGATCTGCTCGTCGACGACCTCGCCGCTGTCGTCGCCGCGTCCGGCCCGGACCCGGTGCACCTGCTCGGCCACTCGCTCGGCGGCCTCGTCGCGCTGCGGTACGCCGCCGTCCGCCCCGATCGCGTCCGGTCCCTGATCCTGGTCAACACGTCAGCGGCACCCACCGGGTCGCTACCCGCGGCCGTGCGGGACCGGCTGGTCGAACGCGGCCGCGATCACGGCATGGCCGCCGTGGCACGGTTCCTGGACCGGTTGGGCGATCTAGGCCGGCGCACGCGACCGGCGCTGGCGCGGGAACGGTTCCGCGCCGGCGTGGCCAGGATGGACGTGGCCGCGTTCGCCGCGCTCGGCGCGGAACTGGACGAGTTCACGCCCGTGTCCGCGCCCGGTCTCACCGTGCCCGTCACGCTGGTCTGCGGCCAACACGACGACATCGCGCTCGCCGAGGCACCGGCGCTGCTCGCGACCCTGCCGGCGGCCGAACTCGCCGTCGTCCCGGACGCCGGTCACGTGGCACACCAGGACAATCCCGACGGCTGGCTGTCCGCCGTCGGCGCCCACCTGAACCGGACCGAGCCGGTGTCGACGGTGGTCGAGCGGTTCGCGACCGCGGCCGGACGCACGCCGGACGCCCTCGCTGTGGTCGCGGGCGACGTCGAGCTCACCTACCGCGAACTGGCCGGAAGGGTGCGACGCCTGCGATCCGGCCTGGCGGCGCTGGGTGTCCGGCCGGGTGACACCGTCGGCGTCTGCGTCGACCGGTCCGCCGACCTGGTCGCGCTGCTGCTCGGCATCCTGGCCGCCGGCGCCGCCTACGTCCCGCTGGACGGCCGCCATCCCGAGCGGCGCCTGCACGTCATGGCCGACGACGCCGGGGTGTCCTGTGTCGTGTCCACATCGGACCATCGGCGACTCTGGCTCGGCAGGACCTTCCCCGTCGTCACCCCCGACGACCTGCTCGCCGTCACGACACCGAGCCTGCCGCCCGCGGTGTCCCCGGACGGCCTGGCCTACCTGATGTTCACGTCCGGCTCGACCGGCAGACCGAAGGCCGTCGAGGTCACGCACGCCAACCTCGCTCATTTCCTGGACGCGGTGCTCGCGCTGCTGCCGCCTCAGGCGCCGCGCCGGGTGCTGTTCAGCACCCGCCTGTCCTTCGACATCGCGGGCCTGGAGCTGTTCCTGCCGCTGACCACCGGCGGCGCGTGCCTGGTCACGCCGGACACGTGGCTGCTGCGCGCCCGCCGCCTCGCCGCGCTGATCACCGAACTGCGCCCGACGTTGGTGCAGGCGACACCGGTCGGCTGGCGGCTGTTGCTGGATCGCGGACTGCGGCTGTCCGCCGATCAGACGGCGCTGTGCGGCGGTGACGTGCTGCCGGAACCGCTGGCCGCCCGGCTGGCCGCGCTGCCCGCGCCGGTGTTCAACATGTACGGCCCGACCGAGGCCACGATCTGGGCCACCGCCTGGTCCGTCACGGACGGCCCGGTCCGTATCGGCACCCCACTGGGTCACGCCACCGTCCACGTCCTGGACGACACGCTGACCCCGGTGCGGCCGGGAACCGAGGGCGAGTTGTACATCGGCGGCCCGGCGGTCGCGGCCGGGTATCGCGGCCGGCCGGAGCTGACGGCCGACCGGTTCGTGCCCGACCCGTGGGCGCCGGGCTCACCGATGTACGCCACCGGCGACATCGTCCGTGTCACCGATGGCGGCCTGGAATTCCTGCGCCGCAAGGACACCCAGGTGAAGATCAACGGGCACCGCGTCGAGCTGGGCGAGATCGAGACGGTGGCCGCCCGCGTCGACGGTGTGCGCGCGGCCGTCGCCGTGGTCGCGCCGACGGAGCGGCCGGAGCTGCGCCTGTACGTCGAGGCGGCCGACCCGGACGTGTGCGCGGTGGTCGACACGGTGTTGCGCGAGACGCTGCCGGCCGCGATGGTGCCCTCGCGCATCGACGTGGTGGCCGCGCTGCCGGTCACCGCGAACGGCAAGGTCGACCGGCTGGCGCTGACCGCCGGAACAGCGGAACCCAGGAGGTAGCACGATGGCCGATGACGACCTGTTCGAGCGGTACGTGCGCGTGCTGCGCGGCAGCCTGCCCACACCGCCGCCCGATCCGCTGCGGCCCACCGACCGCCTCGCCGATCTCGGCCTGTCCGACTCGGTGGCGCTCGTGCAGCTCATCGTGCAGTTGGAGGAGGCGTTCCACCTGGACCTGCCCGACGAACTGCTGACGGCGGACACGTTCGAGTCGGTGGATTCGCTGTGGCTCGGGCTGGGTCCGCTGCTGTCCGTCGAGCGCGAGTACTACTGACGGGCGATGCCGGTCAGCAGTGTGGCGACCTCGCCCGGCAGATCCTGTGCCGGCAGGTGACCGCAGGGCAGCCGGACAGTGGTCAGCTCCGGCGTGTACCTCGCCCAGTCCTGCGGCCGCAGCCGCTCCAGCGCCGGGTCGTGTTCGCCGACCACCACCGTGATCGGCCGCGTCACCGGCAGTTGGGCCGTGGGGAAGTGGCGGATGGCCTCGTGGTCGGCACGGATGATCGGCTCCAGCAGCTCGCGGAACTCGTCGTCGACGGCGATCTCGGCAGGCGTGTCACCGGTCGCCTCCAGCGCCGCCCACATGTGCGCCGGATCGTCCGGCAGACTCCGCCCCAGTCGCGGTGCGTCCCACGGTTTCTGTGACAGCACGACGAGACTCCGGCACCGCTGTGCCAGCGCGGCGTCGGCTTCCCGCAGGATCAGGTAGGCCAGCCAGCCGCCGAGGCACTGGCCGGCGAGCACCACCGGCCCGCTGGTCGCCGCCACCAGCGGCGTGAGCGCGTCGGCCGCGTCCCGCGCGACACCCTCGGGTGCCCACTCCGGCGGCTCCGCGATGCGTCTTTCCCTGCCCGGCAGGCACAACGCGTGCACGCCCCAGTCGGGCGGCAGCCGCTCGGCCATGTCCCACATGCTCGTCGGGCCCGCGCCGCCGTGCGGCACGAGCAGCGCCAGCGCACTCGGTCGGGCCACCTTCGAGCGCAGGTTCGACCACACGGTCTCGGTCACTGTGCACACACCTCGGATCGTCTTGCGGCGACAGCGGATGCCTTGTCAGGCTATCGTTCTGATCGCGCGAACGACACGCGGGCACTGTCCACAGTGAACATGGATGCCGACCGTTCCGGAGTGACATGACGACGCTGTTCGATCCGCACCGACTGGTCAGCCTGGACGAGACCGGTGCGAACGGAGTGCTGGACCTGACCCCGTACGCCGACGGCGTGCGCGCCGCCGCGTGGCGGGAAGGGCTGACGACGACGCGCACCGGTGAGCGGCGGCCGTATCCCGTGCTGCCCAGCCTGACGCGGCTCACCACGGCGGGCGAACAACACCTGGTGCGCACGGTGCCGCACGTCGTGGGCGCATGGCACAAGGTGGTCCTCGCTCACCGCACCGACCAGGCCGTGCGCGACTTCCTCGCCGTGCCAACGGTGTTGCGCGAGTGGGTGGACCGCGCGCCGATCGCCGACCACCGGGTCGACTTCTGCCGGTTCGACCTGGTCGGGTCGCGGGTGCCGGGTGTCCGCGTGGTGGAGTTCAACGCGAACTGTCCCGGCGGCGTGATCTTCAGCGGCGCGTTCGCGGACCTGTGGCGGGCGATCGCGCCGGTCGCCGGCCTGCTCGACGAGTGGCACGCCGCACGCGCGCCGATCGAGGACCGGCACTGGTTCACCACGTTCTTCGGCGCGGTCGCGCCGTCGCTCGACCGTGGGGTGGCCGTGTTCCACCGGCCGGGTGGCAACGTGCTGGAACTGGACCGGATGGTGGCGCTGTTCGCCGAGGCCGGGGTGCGCGCCCGGCTGGCCGATCCGGCCGAGGAGAACTGGCTCGTCGACGACGTGCGCGCCGGCTACCTGAAGTACGGCGTACAGGCCGTGCTCGCCGACGTCGAGCGCTGGGAGTCGTTCCTGGACCGCCTGGTGTCCGGGAAGCTGCGCATCATGAACCCGTTGCCCGGCAGGTGGATCGGCGACAACAAGCTGTGTCTGGCCGTGCTGTCCGACCCGCGCTTCGCGCGCCTGTTCACGCCCACCGAACTGGCCGCGGTCCAGGCGCTGATCCCGGTCAGCCGCAAGATCGGCGACGGCGTGACACCGGCCGAACTGCGCTCCGACCGGCCGGGCTGGGTGATCAAGGGGCCATACGACACGCAGGGCGCCAGCGTGTACGTCGGCGTCGACCACGACGACGCCGGGTGGTCGCGGATCGTCGACACGGCAACGGATCGCGGCTGGCTGGCGCAGGAGGCGGTGCCACCGGCGGAGCGGACGTGGGCCGGCCGCCCGGTGTACCAGGACCTGTCGGTCGTGCTGGCCCGCGGCCGCTGGGCGGGCTACACGTCACGGATCAGCGAGCACCGACGGGTGAACGTGGCCCAGGGCGGCGGGCGGCAGCTCGTGTTCGGCTGTGCGGACGTGCGCTGGCCCGATCCGCTCGGCCTGCCCGGTCTTCCGTCACCAGACGGTCCGTCGTGACCGCACCGGGTCTGCTCTCCCCGGCACATCACGAGATGCGCCGGCTGCTCGCCGACCGGCCGGACGGCTACCTGTCGACGGCGACGGCGTGGCACCGGATCGCGTCACCGATCGTGCTGGACGCGGACCGCCTCACCGCACAGGTCGCCGCCGTACGCAGGCTGTGTGTGCTGGTCGGCAGGCTGCCGGAGCTGGTCTTCGCCGACCGCGCCCGACACCGGCGGCACGTCGGACTACCGTCCGAACTGGACGATCTGCTGGACGACGACGGACTGGCTGAGGACTTCTTCGCGCGGCCGGACTGCGCGCTCTCCGGTGGCCGGCTGATGGCGCTGGAACTGAACATCGGCACCGGAACCGTGAACATCTCGGCCGATTTCGCGTCCCGCCTGTACTTCGCGACGGCCACCCCGTTGCAGGACGCGCTGTCCGCTCTCGGCGACGACTGGCACGTGACCGAGTGGGACCTGTCCGAGGCCCTGGCCCGCGTGTTGCGCGAACTGGCCGACAGCGGTCCGGTCGGCCTGTGGTACCACGATCCGACGCCGGACCGGCGGCGCAGGCTGGCCGAGATGGCCGAGATGCTCGACGTGCACGGCGTGCGGGTCGTCCCGGTGACGACGGCCGACGTGCTCGACGTCGACCTGCCACTGTTCGCCTACTTCTCCAGCCTGCACCTGCTCGGCCCGGACGGTCCCGCGCTGTGCGACCGGGTGCGTGCGGTGCGCCGAGCGGGCCGCCACCGGATGCTGGTACGACCCGGTGACCTGGCCAGGACCAGCAAGGCGAATCTGCCGCTGCTGTACGGGCTCGCCGAGCGCGGCGGCCTCGACCCGTCGGACGCCGAGCTGGTGCTCACCCACCTGCCCGAGACGGTCCCGCTCGAATCGGCGACGCTGCCGGCCATCCGCGCCCAGCAGGACGACTGGGTGGTCAAGCCGGCCACGTCCTACCAGGCCACCGGAGTCCACATCGGACGGTATCTGACCCGGGAACGCTGGTCGGACGTGCTGGATTCGGCCGGTCCGGGCGTCGCCCAGCGGTTCATGCCGCCCGATCCGGTGCCCGTGCTGGCCGGTGACGGCACCGGACTGACCGAGGTGACCGGCGGGCGACCGGTGCTGATGCCGCACTTCCTCGGCGGCCGGTTCGCCGGGATGTCGGCCAGGTTCGCGCCCGAGGACGGCGTGCTCGGCCAGATCGACTTCGACCGCGTGTTCCCGACCCTGTGCCTGGCCGCCTGCCGGAACGGAGTGACATGAGCGCACCAGCAGACGGTGCCGCGCTGATGGCATTGGCGCTGCGCCGTTTTCCCTTCGTCGACACGACGATCACGCTGCGCTGCACCGGCTGTGCCGCGTCGGTGACCACGGCTGCGGGCCAGGACACGACCGGTGTCGACCTGCTGGGAACCGCGAGCGGGCTGGTGCACGACTGCGTCGCGCCCGACCTGACCGCGACCTGCGCCGACCACGACGACGGCTGGCTGGACCTGACCTGCGCGACCGGCGAACCGCGCGAACCCGACGGCGACCGCCGCTGGCGACCCGGTTTCGGCAAGCGGCTGCTGGACCTGGTGACTACCCGCATCCACGCCGACCCACGCCGGCCGATCGTGGACATCGACCTGTCACCGTTGGCGGGCAGCGGAATCCGCCGGTCGGCACCGGCCGCGTCCGCCGACACCGTGCACGCCGCCTTCCACGCCCAGGCTCTCCGCACCCCGGACACACCGGCTGTGATCGGCCCCGGTACGTCGGTGACGTACCGGGAACTCGCCGGCCACGCGGCACGCGTGGCCGCGCACCTGACGACGCTGCCCGACGGCCCCGTCGCCGTCGACCTGCGGCACGGTCCGGCCGAGGTGGCGGCGCTGCTGGGCATCCTCATGGCCGGTCGGGCCTACCTGGCCCTGGACCGGCGCAGTCCGGTCGCCCGGCTCGCGCGGATCGTCGCGCTGGCGCGACCGGTCGCGCTGCTCACCGACGACACGGGACCGGGCGTCGGTCTGCCCGTGCTGCACGTCCCCGACCTGCTCGACGGGCCCGCCGCCGACGTCGACCGGCACACCGGCGCGCCGACCGATCCGGCGTGCGTCATGTTCACGTCCGGATCGACGGGATCGCCCAAGGGTGTCGTGGTGGCGCACGAGTCGGTGCTACGGCTGGCAGACAGCGACATCCTGCCCGAGCCGGACAAGGCCGGCCGGTTCCTGCGCAGCGCGTCACTGGCCTTCGACGCGTCGACGTTCGAACTGTGGCTGCCGCTGCTGCACGGCGGCACGGTGGTCGCGGCGGGAGTGAGCGGCAACGACCTGGACACGCTGTCCGACACGCTGCGCCGGTATTCCCTGGACGTCGTCTGGCTGACCACCGGCCTGTTCCACCAACTGTCCGATCTGGACCCGGCCGGTTTCGCGGGGGTGGGCTGGGTGTTCACGGGCGGCGAGTACACGCGGTCGGACGCGGTGGCCAAGGTGCTGGCGCACGGCGCGCGGCACGTCGTGCACTGCTACGGCCCGACCGAGAACACGACATTCACGACGACGCAACACTTCCAACACCTCGACGAGTTGGCCGGCCGAACGCGGATGCCGATCGGCAGGCCCGTCGGCGACGACCTGCTGCTGGTGCTGGACGGCGCAGGCCGCCCGGTGCCGCAGGGGCTGGCCGGTGAGCTGGTCGTGGCCGGTCGCGGGGTCGCGCTGGGCTACCTCACCGACGACGACACGCCGCACGACCGTTTCGCGCCGCGCATCCGGGACGGTGTGCGGCTACGCGGCTACCGCACCGGCGACCACGTGACCGAGCTGGCCGGTGGCACGCTGGACTTCCTCGGCCGGGTCGACGGCCAGGTGAAACTGCGGGGTTTCCGCGTCGAGTTCGGCGAGATCGAGACAGCACTGCGCGCGGTACCGGGAGTGCGGGACGCCGCCGCCTGCCTGGCAGGCTCGGCACCGGACGAATCACCGCTGCTGGGTGCGGTGATCGTGCCGGACGGCGAACCGGCGAGCGATCTGGCCGAGCGCCTGCGCGCCGTGCTGCCGGAGTACATGGTGCCCGACCGCGTGATCGAGCTGCCGTCGCTGCCGTGCACGGAAAGCGGCAAACTCGACCGTAGGGCGCTCGCCCACGCCGTCCGGCGGCCCGACCGGGACGCGCGGCGGCCTGCCGACCCGGTGCGGACGGCGGTGGAGAAGGTGCTCGGGCACGGCCCGTTCACGGACGAGGACAACCTGCTCGACTTCGGCCTGCACTCGCTGCGCGCACTGCGTCTGCTCCGCGAGCTCCGAGACATGGCACCGTCGCTGACCCTGCGCCAGCTCCTCGGCAACACGTCGATCGACCGGCTACGCGCCCTGGTCCAGGAAGGCGCGGCCTGACCGACGTGTCAGTTCCGTCCGTACGGTCACCGGTTCGCCGTGCACGGTGAACTGAAAGGACAACAGCTCCAACGCCGACCGCACGGTGTCCACCATCGACCCGTGATCGGGCGCGTCACCGCACAGCAGGTCGAAACCATAGGTGTGCACGCCACCGGGCAGGTGCTGGCCGGGCAGGTCGACGAGCCGGTACCCGGTCACGCCCGGCAGCGCGCGTACCTCGGCCGCGCCGTTGACGGCGTCCAGCCGGGCAGGCTCCAGCGGTGCCGCGCTGTGGTAGTGGAAGTACACCCGGTCCGGCGCGACCGTCACGACGGGAGCGTCCTCGCCGATGGCGAGGCGCACGGCCAGCCGGATGAGGTCGATCCGGTGCGCGCGAACGAACAGCTCGTGCAGCCGCCCGCCCAACCGCAGCCGCCGGCCAGTGCGTGGCCGTTCACGGCTGCCACGACCGGTTTCGGATGGCCGAACACGCTCAGCAGCGCCAGGTCCAGCGCCGGCAGGAACCTGGCGACGTAGTCGGGACCGCCCTCGACCATCCGTTTCAGGTCCACACCGGCCGAGAACGACGGCCCGTTGCCGGTCAGAACGACGGCACGGGCATCGGCGGCGGCCGTGATGGCGTCCGGAACGGCGGAGAGCAGTTCCAGGTCCAACACGTTGACCGGTCCGTGGCGGAGCGTGAGGACGGCGATGCCGTCGTGGTCGGAGTGCTCGATCACCCGGTCGTCCCCGCCGATGGATCGACCGGGCACCACAGGATCGACCCGGCACCACGGGAGCGCTCAGTTCGTGGCCGGCGAGTGCTGGACGGAGTTCGCGCTCGGGGTCGGCGTCGACGCGTTCGTCGTCGTTGTCGTGGTCGGCGGGGTCGTGGTGATCGGCGCGGTCGTGGTGGACCCGGTCGTGGTCGGGGGCGCGTCGACCGTGGTGGAGACCGGCGGCGCGGCGGCCTTGGCGGCGGTCGTCGTCGGATTCGGGTTCGGCGTGTTCGGGATCGGCACGACCGATGCCTCGACCAGCGTGCCCGCCACCGGGTGGTGGTCGCCGTTGCCCCTGAGCGGCCGGTAGCCCGCGGGGGCCGGATTGGCCGAGCCGCTGGTGGCCGCGTTCGACCCCGCGGACTGTCCGCTGGTCGGCGGCTGCTGACCGCCCGGGTGGTACAGGGCCAGCACCATCGCCACGACACCCGCCGCGACAGCGGCCCCGATGACCGGCCGCGCGCTGCGGAACCGCTTCCTGGCGACGACAGGGGCTGCGACGGCGGGAGGCTGCGATGGCGGGGGTTGCGATGGCGGGGGTTGCGACGGTCGGGGCTGTGGCGCCGGCCACGCCGATGGCGGCCAGTCCCGCGGGGGCTTCCGGCACCGTCGGCTGCTCGGCAGTGGTGGCCTCGGTGAGTTGGGTGCGGAAGGCCCGCAGGCGCAACTCGCACTGGACGGCCGTGGGGCGCAGTGCGGGGTCGGCGGCGGTCATGTCGGCCAGCAGCCCGGCCAGTGGCGTTTCCGCTCCCGCACACGTCAGCAGCACCCGGCCCAGGGCGTCGACGTCGGTCGCCGCGTCGTCGGCCGACGCGTCGAGCAGCGCGCCGCCGAAGCCGGTCAGGTGCGGGTTGAGTTCGCTGTCCAGCAGGATGTTCGACGCCGTCACGTTCCGGTGCACGACGCCGTGGTCGTGCGTGTGGGCCAGCGCCTCGGTCAGCGTGATGCCGATGTCGACGGCGGTCGCCAGCGGGAGCGGGCCGTCGGACAGGTGCGCGGCCAGGCTGCCGCCGTCGACGAAATGCGTGACGAGGCACGGGCGGCCGTCGAGCGTGCCGATGTTGAAGATCGAGACCAGACCGGGATGGCTGAGCTTGGCCAGCGCGTGGGCTTCGGTGTCGAAGCGCTGCCGCGCGAACGGATCGGCGGGCTGCCGGAGCAGCTTCACCGCGACCGTGCGGTCCAGCCGGTGGTCACGGGCCAGATGGACGTCCGACGTGGCACCGGAGCCGAGCGGGCCGTGCAGGGTGATCCGGCTGTCCAGCGGCGGCTCGTCGGGATCGGCGGCTGGCACCGGGGCGACTGGGATGTCGGTCATCGCGGCGTCCTCCGTCCCTCTCCGTCCGTCTCCGGATGGATGCCCTCCACGGCCGGGTCGCAATCATCCGGATTTTGTGACCGTTGCCGCGCGTAACGGATCATGGTCGGCCGGTATGGCCGTATTGCCGGCCATACCGTCTGCACCGGCGTGCCCGTCTGGCTGATCACCGGCCACGTCGCGGTCCGGCAGGTGCTGAGGCACCCGAACGTCGTCAAGGTGCGCTTCGGCGGCCCGCACGCGTGGAGATCCCGGCGGGCGAACAGCTCCTGCCCGTGCTGTGGGCGGCCAACCACGATTCGGCACGGTTCGTCGACGCCGACGAACTGGACGTCACCCGCGACGCGACCGCGCACCTGGCCTTCGGGCACGGCGTCCACCGCTGCCTCGGCGCTCCGTTGGCCTGACTGGAGGCGCGGATCGCGCTCGGGTCGCGGCTGGCCGGGTTCCCCGACCTGCACCGGCCTCCGGGTGGCGCCCGACCCGATCGGAACATCAGCCTGCCGATCAACACGGTCGCCGATCAACACGGTCGCCGAGCTGCCCGCGGTGCTGCGACCCTGATGTCCACTGTGGATCTCAGAGGTCTGGTCCCCCGAACGAGCTACACTCGGCTGTACGCGGGAAGGTGACTCGCGACCTGGTCTTCGGCACGTAGATTTCTCCTTGTCGGCGCACGAAGGGTGCGCCACAGGACACAAGGAGTGGTTGGCATGAAGAAGGTTCTGCTGGTCCTGCTGTGCTTCATCCTGCCGTGGCTCGCCGTTCTGATCAAGGACGGCGCGCAGCGCACCGTCCTGTGGGCATTCCTGTTGTGGCTGTGCGGCCACATCCCCGGTGTGATCTACGGCCTCTACCGCGTCGTGAAGGACTGATCGCCCGGTATGATCATGAAAGCGGGCCGGTCCGCCATCGACGAACAGGGGTTTCTGTGACAGTGACGCCCATCCGGAAACTCGGTGACCCCGTGCTGCGGGAGCCGGCGAAACCGGTGACGGACTTCGATCACGAGCTCAAGACGCTGTTGGGCGATCTGCGCGAGACGCTGCGGGACAGTGGCGGGGCCGGGCTCGCGGCCCCGCAGCTCGGTGTCGGACTGCGGGTGTTCGTCTGGAACCCCAAGATCTCCGATGACGACACCGATTTGGACCACCTGGTCAATCCTGTCGTCGAGTTCCCGGACGACGAGGAACAGGAAGGCCCTGAGGGCTGCCTGTCCATCCCCGGCGTCTACCTCGACACCACGCGTCGGATGAACGTCGTCGCCAAGGGTTTCACCGCTCAGGGCGACCCGGTCCAGGTCGTCGGTGACGGGCTGCTCGCGCGCTGCGTCCAGCACGAGACCGACCACCTGGACGGCGTGCTGTTCATCGATCGGCTGACCCTCGCGCAGCGCGAGCAGTGGCTGGCCACGCTCCGCGCCGCCGCGTGGTTCGACGAGAACACGCTGCCGGAGATCAGGAGCTCGCCACATCGGTAGGACCGTCGGTGACCGTGCCGAACCGAACGCACCGCACCGAGCTGGCCGGACCGAACGCGCTGCACGGCTCGACGATCCGCGCGGTCCGGAACGCCGCGCGTGGCGCCGTCGGCGCGCTACAGGCAGGAACCCTTGTCCTCGCTGTCCCCGATGATGGCGACGAGCATCTGCCGGAACAGGTGCACCTGCTCCTCGCTGAAACCCTCCAACGCCGCCGCTTCCACGCCGGCACCGGCCTCGGCGACCCGCGCCCGCACGGCGTGGCCGAACTCGGTGCACCCCGGGATCCGCCGCCTGCGATCGCGCGGGTCGTCGTGGCGCACCACGAGACCCATGCGCTCCAACCGGTCCAGTTGCAGCATCAGTGTCGTCTTGTCCAGGCCGAGCGACTTGCCCAGCTCGATCTGGGTCAGGTTGGGGTACAGGGCGATCGTGCTCAGCACGATCTGATCGCGCAGCCGGATGCCGTGCTGCTCGGCCTGTTCGTCGGTGGCGGCCCGCAGGCGTTGCGCAGCGCGGTGCAGCAGCCAGGTGATCTCCGAGTCGGCCGACGGTCGCACACGGTTCGTGTCGGGCTTCACGGACCGGTTGTACCAGCGGTCGCGGCCAGGCGGTCGGGCAGCCGGGGGATTCCGACGTACGCGGCCACGTCGTGCGACGGCACGATGTCCATCAGGCCGGCGAGCGACAGCACGCGCCGCAGACCCTCCCGTACCCGAGCGGGCTCGACATCGGCCATGGCGCGCATGAGCAGCGGCCGATCGACGCGGCGCCGGATCGCGTCGAGCTGCCACACGAGATCGCCGACGAACGCGTAGCGCCTGCCGGTCGGGAGCGTGACGAAGACGATCACCGAGCCGTTCGTGTGGCCGCCCGCCGGGACGACGACCATCGAGCCGTCGCCGTACACGTCGAAGCTCGACGGGAAGCCGAAATAGGGCGGTCCGTCGAACGTGTAGCGGTGGATCTCGTGACCGGCCGAGACGTCGCGGAACACCGTGCCGTCGGCTTTCTCGGTGGCGTACCGCAGTTCGTCCTCGTTGGTCCAGACCGGCACCGGGAGCTCGTCGAGGCCGCTGACGTGATCCCAGTGCGAGTGTGTCAACAGCACACCGCGCAGCCGGCTGAAGTCGTAGCCGCTGGCTTCGAGTTGCTGGTGTGCGGTGCCGGTCGCGTGGTACGCAGCGCGAGCGATGCGTGGCTGTGCCCGCACATGCGCGGCGACGCCCGCGCCGAAGCCCGCGTCGATCAGGAAGTCGCCCTGCGGGTGCCGTACCAGGACGGCCGTCGCGGCGAAATTCCTCCTGTCGCTCCACGATCCGCCACGGAACGCGAAGATCGCCCTGGTCACGTACGTGCCGGTGGGTAGTTGGTACAGGGCCGTGCCCGCAGGCGGCGCGGCGTCGGGCAGCGGCTTCGACCAGGCTGCCGGTGCGGGAAGGGAGGCCATGCCATGGATCGTATGACTTGAGACGATCCTATGCAAGACGACTACTTCTGTCGCTGATCGCTCTGGCGGCGTCCACGAACCCCCGCACGAGCGACCGGTGATCCCGCCGCCGCCACACGACCAGCAGCGGGCTGGCCGGCCAGTCGAGGACCGGGACCACGACCAGCCCGTCGGTCGGACCGATGGTCACCGGCACGAGACCGATGGCGTCGTTCCGGCGCACGGCCCGAACACATTCGCGGATCGTGCCCACGACCGGCCCGCCCTGCCGAGCCGCCTCGAAACCACCGCACCAGAACGCCCGCCACAGCGGATCCGCCGACTCGGGCAGCCGGAACCAACGCCGGTCCGCCAGTTCAGCGATCCGCAGATTCGCCTGTCCGGCAAGCGGATCGTCAGCCCGGAGCAGCACGCCGACCGGCTCGCTGCCCAACCGCGCGACGGAGATGTCCGGTGCTTCCAGCGGGCCGCGCGTGAGCGCGACGTCGGCGGTGCCGTTCCGGACGCCCGCGGTCGGATCGGCCAGCGCGGCCTCGACGACACGGATCCCGACGTTCGGATACCGGGCACCGAAGGCGTCCAGCAGTGGCCCGCCCGCGAGTCCCAGGCTGCCCGCCAACGTGCCGACGACCAGCGTGCCGGCGCCGGCCGCCCGGGTGATCAGGTCCGGTAGCGCATCGGCGCGCCGCAGCAGCGTCCGTGCCTCGGGCAGCAGGGCCGCGCCCGCGTCGGTGAGCGTCATGCCCTGCGCCGTCCGGACGAAGAGCCGCGCGCCCAGTTCGGTCTCCAACTGTCGGAGCGCGCGGGTCAACGGCGGCTGGCTCATGTTCAGCGCGGTCGCGGCGCGGTGCACGTTGCCGGCGTCGGCCACGGCGACGAAGTACCGCAGACTCCGCAACTCGGTCATGGCGATACCGTACCGGTATCGGCGTTGCCCGGCCGGTCTCGACGAGCGTGCCTTCAGCTACTCGCGAGCCTGCCGCCATGCGCTGCCACGTAGTAGAAGACGTAACCGCCCGGTGGCAGGCTCGTCGTCATCGTGCCCTCGTCGGCCGTCGTGCCGGTGAACCCGACCGGCCGGCAGGAACCGGGACGGCACGCGACGATCGCGTCGGCGGCGGAATGGCCGGGACCTGCCGTCCAGCGGATCCGCCAGTGCCTCCCGTCGCCCGTCGCGTTCACCGTGGTCGGCACCCAGCCGCCGAGTACGAAACCCGGATCGGCCCAGCGCGCGGCCGTCGCGTCGTCGAGTTGACGGCCGCACGGCAACCGGCTCGACGTGTCCAGCGGGTGCCCGAGGAGATCGGTGCTGTGGTACTCCCAGTCGGCCAGGTCGGGCGCCACCGAGCAGTCGTTCGGCGTGATCTGCCAGCCAACCGGGATGATGTGCGAGTCCATGGCCGTACCGAGATAGACGGCCTGGCTGAACGGGAATCGGTCGGTCTGGATTCGTCCCAGGTAGACCGTTCCGTCGGCGACGCCGGCCGCGCGGGTGAGGCGGTCGTGCAGGAACACGTCGCCATCGTGGGTCGCGTCGTTGCGGATCTGCGTCACGTAACCCGCGTGCTCGGACTCCAGCGTCGAGTTCTGGATGAACGCCGTTCCCGTGCCCCAGACGAAGTCCACGTCACCGTGGATCGTGCTGTCGGTGACGAAGCCGTCGCCCTGCAACCGCAGGGTGTCCTGGAAGCTGGTCAGCGTGACGCGGTCGAGCGTGATGTGCTGGCCGTTGCCCCGGAACGCCTCGGCCTGCGTGCCGCCGAAGGGCGTGGTGTTGTGCAGGGTGAGGTCGCTGATCGTGACGTCGTCCGCGTCGACGCCGAACAGCGCCCGCCAGCAGTTGTGCGAGTCCGGCACCGCCAGCACACGGTCCGGGCAGCCGTCGGCGGGCGTGCCGGTGCCCGGCGCCGTGTCGCCGTTGAGCCGGTCGTTGTTGGTGTACCGGACGACCGTGCGGTCCGCGCCCGCGCCGGTGATGGTGATGTGCGGCTTGTCCGGCCGGATGTAGTCGATCTCGGGGTAGGTACCGGGCCGCACGTCGATGTGCACGGTGTGGGTGTTGCCCGCGGGCACGGCGTCGATCGCGCCCTGCACGGTGCAGAAGTCACCGGAGCCGTCAGCGGCCACCACCAGGTGGTCACGAGTGGGCCGCGACGACGGACGGGTGCGGAACCGCCACGCGTACGGATCGGTGACGCCGGCGAAACCGGTGACCACGCCAGGGTCGACGGTGACGTAGTAGGTCCGGTCGGGGTCGAGTTCGTGGTGCAGGGTGACGGTCGCCGTGTCGCCGTCGACCAGGACCGGCGAGTAGTGGAACTCGTGCGGCAGACCGGTGTCGGACAGCGCGCCGCCGATGTTCTTCAGCGCGTCGGCGGGATCGGCGAGGTCGACCTGGTCGGCGACCGAGCCGTCCGCGCGGTGCACGGTGATCGCGCCGGAGCCGCCCAGCACGGGCGGCCCCGGAAACGTCAGGCGCAACGGCGTGTCGACACAGACTCCGGCGCGATGACCGGACGGCGACAACGACGTGGCCGGCGTCGCGTGCGCCGGCACGGTGACCGCGCCGGTCAGGACCGTCACCGCCAGAGCCGTGAGGAGCGACCGCACAAGCGACTCCATTGTCATATCTGAGATACGATATTCGACGATAGAGCCGTGTGCGGTTCGCGTCAATCGTCCGTGGCGTCAGGCGTGGCCGGTGGTGGTCGGCGCCGCGGTGGTCTGGACGGTCGTCGTCGGAGGAGCCGCCTGAGTGGTGGGGGGCGGCGGCGGAGCCTGAGTGGTGACCTGGGTGGTGCCGGTGGCCTTCGCCGTCGTCGCCGGTGCCTGGGTCGCGGCCGCCGAGCTGCCCGGAGCGCGCGGCCCCGGTTTGCTCGACGCGGTGACAGCCGCCGCCACATGGTCCTGCTGTGGCTGCTGCCCGCTGGTTCTCGTCGGACCCGTCCTCCGCTGCCGTCCACCTCCACCACCACCGCTGCCGCTGTGGTTGGTCCCTCCCACCGCGGACGAGTCCGCGGTGCCGGCGGCTGCCGCGGGCGCCGGTGATTTCGTCGCCATCAACTGGTCGGGCAGCGCCGTCAGTCCGGTGACCAGCACCGCGGCCACGGCCAGGCCGCCGGCGATCGCGAACGCCCGCACCTTCGGCCTGCGCGTGCGCGGTTCGTCTCGCCCGATCCTGCGATCGGTGTCCGGACTGATGGGCGGCGCCACGGGAGCCGCCGACGCCGTACCGACGCCCGCCACCGGCAGCGCGACGGACGTCGGCTCCATCATGGACAGCAACGCCAGTGCGGCGCCGCGTGCCACCGCCGCCTTCGGATCGACGTCGACCACGACCGGCCTGCCGAGCGTCGTCGACAACACCTCGGTGATGTAGGGAATCCGCGCCGAACCGCCGACGAGCAGCACGGCCGTCAGCGCGTCGTCGTCGATCCCCGACTCCTGCACCGCGCTCGCCAGCAGTTCCGCCGTCTCGTGGATCGACGGGCTGATCATCGCCTCGAACTCCGCACGGGTGAGGCGGAACTGTGTCTGCAATTCCGGCAACAGCACCGGAATCACCACATCGGTGTCCTCGGACAGTGCTTCCTTCGCCTCGGCGCATTCCCGGCGCAACCTGGACAGCGTTCGCAAATGTCCGGGATCGTCCATGCTCAATCGGGCGAATTCGGCTGCCCACTCGTCGCGGACACGGTCGAAGATCAGTGCGTCGAAATCCATTCCGCCCAATCGGTCGTGACCGACCGGATCGGAGAGTTGGGCGAAGGATTCGGGACCGGTTTTCCGCAATACCGTGGCATCGAACGTACCGCCGCCCAAATCGTACACGGCGATCGTACTGCCCTCGGCGACCCTCTCCTCGCCGACGTAACTGATCGCGGCCGCGTGCGGCTCGGACGTCAGCACGGCGTCCGCGATGCCCACGCTCCGCAAAGCCTGGGCCAGCAAGCCTTTCCGGTACGTACCCCAGCCTGCCGGGTGCGTGATCGCGACCAGTTCCGCCGCACCGCCTTCCCGCGCCGTCACGGTGTCCACCACCCAGCGGGCCAGCCGGGCGAGCAGATCCTGCGCGCTCCAGGGCACCCCGTCGATCAGCACGGGCACCTCGTCACCGATGCGGCGCTTGACCTCCCGGACGATCCGTGTCGGATCGGTCAACGCCCTGCGTTCCGCCGCCTCACCGACCAGAATGCCACCGGCCCCGTCGACGAACAGCACGGAGGAGACCGCCGCCGTCCGGCTGCCCAGCGTCACGACTTCCGCCTGCCCCCAGGCGTTTCCGTCTCGCCGGCAGACCGCCGCGGCGGTGAACGTGGTGCCCAGATCGATGCCGAGCACGTAAGTCATTCCAACACCTTCCACAGAAGACCTGTCCGACCAATAATCGCGGTGCGGGCTACAGGCATTAGCATCGGCCCCGCCCTAACATGCACAAGGCGAAACCAGGGGGTTCCCCTAATGTGGCATGGCCGCGGTCCCGGGCCGCGCGGTCGACACGACGGGACATGATCCCGATGGCGGGGGAGCCCTGCGGGCATAGCGTTGTTCTCGTCGGCAGGAGCCAGGCGGACGGATACCCGGTCCCCGACACAGAGCCCAACGGACACGGTCCGCGAAATCACCGAGAAACAAGGAAAAAGAACAATGAGCCTGCTCGACTTCATCCTGAACCTGCTCAAGAGCCCGGCCGCCGAGGCGGAGTTCAAGCAGAACCCCCAGCAGGTGCTGCATGCCAACGGATTCGACGGGCTGTGCGCCGCGGACGTGCACGACGCGATGCCGCTGGTCGTCGACGCCGTGCAGAACGCCCAGACCGGTTCGTTCGAGCGCAGTTACAACGGTGGCGGCCCCAGCCATGTGACCAGCGGTGCGCTGCCCGCCTCCGGTGGCCTGGAGGGCGCGATCCACAACATCCAGTACATCACCGACAACTACTCCATGGCGGACAGCCACAACACCGTGCTGGACAACTCGGTGAACCAGAACATCTGGGCGGGCGGCGACGTCCACCAGACCTTCGACGACAGCCCGGTCGTCGCCTCCGGCGCCGGCGCGGTGGCCGCGGGCCACGACGTCTCCGGCACCGTCACCACCGGCGACCACGACGTCGTCGGCAACGGCAACGCCGTCGGTGAGGGCAACGCGATCGGCAACGGCGACGCGACCGGCCAGGGCAACGAGGTCAACAACGGTTCCGGTGGCGCCACCAGCTTCGGCAGCGGCAGCGCTCAGAACGTCGGCACCGTCGACGCCGACCACGGCAGCGGCGTGTCGATCGGCAGCGGCACCGCGACCGGTGCGGACCCGAACAACTCCACCAACGTGCACGCGTTCGGCAGCGGCAACGTCGCGGTGGCCGGCAACGGTGCGACCACGAACCAGACCGACACGCACAACACGACCGACACGCACAACACGACCGACACCACCGACTCGCACAACACCACCACGACGACGACGGACTCGCACAACACCGCGGACTCGCACGCCGTCACCGACTCCAACAACCCGACCGACTCGCACGCCGTCACGGGCTCGAACAACCCGACGACGACGACCGACACGACCGACACGCACAACACGACCGACTCGCACGACCACTCGCTGACCGAGCTGGGTTCGCACGACACCAGCACGACCACGGACACGACCGACTCCCACAACCTCGTGGACGTGCACCACGTCGTGGAGGGCGTGCTGATCTGACCGACGCCCACCCCGGGTTCGCCCGCGCGTCCGCTCCCAACGGACGCGCGGGCGAACCCGCCTGCCGTTCCTGGAGATCACCGTGCTCAAGACCGCGAACGAGGTCGTCGACATCGCAGTCAAGGCCGCTGTCGCCTACCGTCGTGACGACCTGCTCCACCGGCTGCGGGGCACGCAGGCGCGGCTGGCCGACCGCACGATCAGGGTCCTGGTGGCGGGTGAGTTCAAGCAGGGCAAGAGCGCGCTGGTCAACGCATTGGTGAATGCCCCGGTCTGCCCCGTCGACGACGACGCTGCCGCGTGCATGCCGATCGAGATCGGTTACGCCGAGACACCGACGGCCGACCACGTCGAGTACCCCGACCCGCACTCCCAGGAGGGCCGTAGACACGGCATCCCGATCGACGGCGTCCGCCAGCACGTGCGCGATACCGACGCCACGGACCGGACCGTCGTGCGGCACGTGGAGGTCGGCATCCCGCGTGACATCCTCAGCGGCGGCCTGCGCCTGGTGGACATGCCGGGCAGCGGCGGCCTGGGTTCCCTGCACGGCGCCGGCATCGTGGCGACGCTGCCATCGGCGCACGCGCTGATCATGGTGTCCGACTCGTCCCAGGAGTACACGGCGTCCGAACTGGACTTCGTATGCCACGCGGCGCAGTTGTGCCCGACCGTGCTGTGCGTGCTGACGAAGATCGACCTGTATCCGGAGTGGCGGCGGATCGCGGAGATCGACCGCGGCCGGCTGCGCGACGCCGGTGTCGACGCGCGGCTGCTTGCCGTGTCGTCACATCTGCGCACCGTCGCGCTGGACCGGCAGGACAGGCAGCTCAACGCCGAATCGGGGTTCGCCGCGCTGGCCCACCACCTGCGCGACGAGGTGCTGGCCAACGCCGACCGCCTCGCCTGCCGGTCAGCGGCACAGGACGTGCTGGCCGTGACCAAGGCGCTGCACGGCTCGATGTCCACGGAACTCGCCGCGCTGCGCGATCCCGCGATGACCGAGGCGCTGATGGCCGAACTGGCCGAGGCCACCGCCCGCGCCGACCGGTTGCGCAAGCAGTCCGCACGCTGGCAGCAGACGCTCAACGACGGCGTGGCCGATCTCACCGCCGACATCGACCACGATCTGCGCGAACGGATGCGCGCCGTGCTGCGCGAGGCCGAGACGGAACTGGAGGCCGTCGATCCGACCCACGTCGTCGACGAGTTCTCCGCGTGGCTACAGCGCCGTGTCGCGTCCGCGGCGTCGGCGAACTTCGTCTGGACCCGGCAGCGCGTGCAGTGGCTGGCGAGTCAGGTCGCGGACCACTTCGGTGCCGAGGGCGTCGCCGACCTGCCGACACCGGAGCACACCGTGGCGGCCGGCGCGCTGGCCCAGGCCGTCGAGTTCTCGATGCCGGAGGCCGAGAAGTTCGGCTTCGGGCAGAAGTGGATCTCCGGCATGCGCGGCGGCTACGGTGGCACGCTGATGGTCGGCATGGCGAGCACGCTGGCCGGCCTCGCGCTGATCAACCCACTGTCCATCGTGGCCGGTGTGCTGCTCGGTCGCAAGACGGTCAAGGACGAGCGCAAGCGAATGCTGCAACGCAGGCAGGCGGAGGCCAAGAGTGCCACCCGCCGTTACGTCGACGACGTGCTCTTCCAACTGGGCAAGGAATCCCGAGCGCTGCTACGACAGGCCCAACGCACCCTGCGCGACCACTTCTCGCACGTGGCGGAGGAACTCGTGCGATCGCTGGCCGAGTCGACGCAGGCGGCGCAACAGGCGGTGTCACTGGACCGAAAGGACCGCGAACGCCGAATCGCCGACCTGGAGGCGGAACTGGCCCGCATCGACAACCTGGCCGGCACGGCGAGGGCACTCGCGAGTTCCGGTGGAGCGGCACCGGCATCGGAGGAAGGGGCACGATGACCACGGGCCAGGCACTGCTCGGGCAGGTGCGCGCGGTACTGCGGCAGACGGCCCGGCACTACGACGGCCCGACCGGCCTGCTGCTGCGCGAACAACTGGACCGCCTGGACGAACCGCTGCGGATCGCGATCGCCGGCAAGGTCAAGGCGGGCAAGTCGACGCTGCTCAACGCGCTGATCGGCGACCAGGTCGCACTCACCGACGCGGGTGAGTGCACACAGGTCGTGACGTGGTACCGGTACGGCAGGCAACCCCGGATCACGGCGCACCGCAAGGACGGCGTCGCGCGGATGCTGCCGGTGCGCCGTGAGTCCGGTGCGTTGCGGATCGACCTGCAGGGCATTGCCGCCGGGTCGCTGGAGCGCCTGGTCATCGACTGGCCGGCGACCGGCCTGCGGGACATGATCCTCATCGACACGCCTGGCGTGGGCTCGGTGTCGACCGACATCTCCGAGCACGCGATGCGTTTCCTGCGACCCGAACGCGGTCCGGGCGACGCGGACGCGATGATCTACCTGATCCGCCACCTGCACAGCACCGACATCGGTCTGCTGGAATCGTTCCGGGACAGCGGAATCAGCAGGGACAACCCGCTCAACACGGTCGCGGTGCTGTCGCGGGCCGACGAAATCGGCGCGGGCAGACTCGACGCGCTGCAGTCGGCCCGCCGAGTCACCCAGCGCTACAGTCAGGACCAACGCCTGCGCATGCTGTGCGGCAGCGTGGTTCCGGTGGCGGGCCTGCTGGCCCAAGCGGGTCGAACGCTGCGCGCCGACGAATACACGGACCTGGGCGCGCTCGCGCAGGCGCCGCCGGCGGACCTCGACGCGGCACTGTTGTCGGTCGACCGGTTCGTCGGCCAGGACCCGCGTGGGTCGCTGGGTGTGCCGGCGGAGCGGCGAGCGGTGCTGCTGGACAGGTTCGGCCTGTTCGGCGTGCGGCTGGCGACGGTCCTACTGCGGCAGGGTTTCGGCCAACCCGACCTCCTGGCCACGGAACTGGTGCGGCGCAGCGGGGTGGAGACACTACGCGAGATGCTGACCACGCAGTTCACCCAGCGCCGCGACGTGCTCAAGGCGCAGTCGGCACTGTTGGCCCTCGACCACGTCCTGCGCACCCAGCCGGGCCCGGCCACCGAGCCACTGCGTCACCAGGTCGAGCGAATCCTCGCGGAGGCACACGAATTCACCGAGCTGAGGGTGCTGAACCTGCTGCGCTCCGGCCGAGCCGGAGTCCCGGAGGACGCGGTGAGCGAAGCGGAGCGACTGCTCGGAGGTTCCGGCAGCCACCTGGCGGCCCGACTGGGCATGTCGCCCGGAGCGCGGGCCGACATGCTCCGCGCGGCTGCCCTGGACGCACTGGGCAGATGGCGTGGCTGGGTGGAACATCCGTCGTCCAGCAGGGGTTTCGCGCAGGTGGCGACGGTGGTGGTCAGAACGTGTGAGGGAATGGTCGCGCAACTGTCCGGCGCGGACCGCCACGAACGAGCGCAGCCCAGAGGATAGCCAGCCGGTGGTGTCCTGCGCCCGTGATCACGGTGGTGGTTCCGGTGATCGAGGTGGCGCCTGGCCGCGTTGTCGTCGGTCCCGGCCCGGGCCGGGCGTCCGTCGCGCGGCGCCCGACCGACGGGAACGCGGACTTCGACGGGGTGCATGGTCTTCCTGATCATGAGTCGGCGATACGGAGCAGGAGTGCGGCGACCCGGGCGATGTCGTCGCGTTCGCCCTCGGTCAGTTCGGCGAGCCGGCCGTTCAGCCAGTTCCGGCGGTGGCGACGCGACGCCGTGACCGCCGCCCTGCCCTGTCCGGTCAGGGTGAACAGGACTTTGCGTCGGTCCTCGGTCCCGCGGGTCTTCGTCACGTAGGCCAGTTGTTCGAGCCGCCGAACCGTCTGGCTCATCGAACCGAGCGTGACCTTCGCGGTCTCGGCGAGGTCGCTCAGGCTCATCCGGTCCCGCTCGTCGAGCAAGACGAGTACCAGCAGCGCCGCATCCGGGACGTCACCCGCCACGCGTTCGGACCGAAACCGGCTGTAGAGGCGCGCGACCGCGCGCCGCAACTCCGCGCCGACCTCGTCGACACCCTCGCTCACGCCGCACCTCCAACTCGGCAACCGACGGGAACCTCAGGGTGTCACCAGACCCCGCAACCGCGCCAACAACTCGCGCCGACTCGGATCGCCCATCCGCCGCCGAATCCGCGCCACGTGATGCTCCACCGTCTTCGGCGAGATGAACAGCCGTTCCCCGATCTGCCGATAGGTCATCCCGTCCACCAACAACGTGGCGACCTCCAACTCGCGACTGCTCAACGCGACCGGACGCTCCGTATCGGCGGCCAGAGCGTCCTCGTCGTGAGCATTGGCACCGTCGTGGGCATTGGCACTGTCGTGGGCGTTGGCACTGTGCAGCGCGCGCGCGAACCCGAGCAGTGTCGTCATGGCCTTGCGGTCGTCCGTCCGCACCGCGGCCTCGGCCGCCAACCGCGCCCCGTCCCACGCCAGTCCGACCGACTGCACACCCCGAGCGGCCTCCGTCACGGCAGCGGTGTCCACCTCACCGGCCAACACCCGCAGCCACGTCGCGGCGGCACGCGCCAGCACACCACCACACCGGCCACCGCTGGACAGAGCGTGCAGAGCCTGGGTGTGCCGCACCGCCGCGGCCGGCGACTCGGCGACGATCGCGGCATGCAACCCGTACCAGTGCCACGGCGCGGCCCACAGGCTCGGCCGGCCCAGTCGCTCCAGCAACGTCGTGGCCTGGCGCAGATGCTCGGTCAGCAGTTCGTCGGCCCGCAGCTTCGCGGCCGCCACAGCCACCTCACCCAACGGCTGCAACATGTACAGGTCGACCGGATGCGCCAGCACAGCCTCCCGGGCCCTCGGCCACGCCGCGACGAGACCTGCCAGATCACTGCGCCGCCGCGCCAGCCCGATCGCCAACGCGGCCGCGTACAACTCGTCCCGGGGTTGCAGCGGGCCGGCGAGATCCACCCGGTCCGCGGCGGCGAGATCACCACGCAGCAACGCGACCCACCCGGACAACAACCGACACCGCACGGCATCCGGCCCGTCGGCCCTCACCCGAGCCGTCCGCAGCGCGACATCCGGCTCGCCGAGATGTACGGCTACCAGCGCGGCCAACACCGACGGCGACTCGGGCAGCAGCATGCGCGGTGCCTGGTCGTCGAGCAACCCGGCGGCCTGGATCAGCTCGGACAGCCCGACCTGGCCCTGCCCGGTCACCGTGTGATGCAGGCCGCGCGCGATCAACGAGTTCGCGATCCGGGCCAGCCCGTGCGTACCGGAACCATCCAATGCGGACAGATGCCGTTCGGCGCCTGCCCTGTCCCCGATCCCGAGCAGCACCGTGACCGCGGCACCGGGGCCGCTCAGCGGGGACAGCACGGCACTGTTCGCGAGCATGCCCCGCCGCGCCAGCACGGTCGCCGCGATGACCGCGGCACGGTCCCGTTCGGCCACCGACTCGTCGGCCAACGCCCGGTCGGCCCACTGCAACGCCGTGTCCAGTTCACCCTGCAGGACAGCGGCTTCCGCGCGCCGCACGGCCAGCCGAACCGGCGCCGCCCCGGCCGCTCCAGCCGCGTCCAGCAAGCGACCGGCCAACGCGGGTGACTGGGCGAGCGCGGCGTCGCCGGCCGCGACCAATGCCTCGGCAACCCGCGGCCCCCGCGCCTCCGACTCCAGCAACAACCGGCCGACCGTCAACACCGGTCCGCCGCTGTCCAGCAGGACGTCGGCCACGCGCCGCCGGACCTCCCGCCGCCCGACGACACTGACGGTGGCGGTCACCGCGTCGACGGCGACGCCGATCACCTGGCCGGCGGTGTCCAGCAGACCGGCCGACCACGCGCACTCCAACGCCTCGACGACCCGCTCCGGAGCCAGCGCCAGCGCGGCGGCCAGCACGTCCACCTCGACGCCGGGTGCCAGTGCGGCCGCGACGAGCACGTCACGCGCCCACGCCGGCAACCGGTCCACGCCGTTCATCGCCCAGTCGAGATCGCCGGTCACGGCGTGCCCGGCGCGCATCGCCGTCGTCGTGTGGTCGACCAGCCGCGGCAGACCGCCGGTCCGTTCGATCACCGCGTCCACCACGGCCGCGCCGGGTTCGGCACCGCGGGCAGCCGTCAGCCGCGCGGTCACCTCGTCGCGGTTCAAATGCCCCAGGCGCAATTCCGGCCGGGTACGCGGTAATTCCACCAGTTCGGAAAATGCCGGCCACGGCCGATAAGCGACCACGAGCCGTGCGGAAGGGTGAGCCGCGAAACGCGCCAGTTCGCCGAACTGATCCGTATCCAGCGCATTGGCGTCGTCGACCAGTGCCACCTCGTCACCATTGGACGGCAGGCCGCGGCAGACGGTCTGGCCGGCCTTCGCATATGTCCTGGCAAGCCGGTCGAGCAGCGCGCTCTTGCCGGTGCCTGCCGGACCGCACACGCCCATCACCAGGCGCCTGCCTGGATCGTCCGCGACCTCGGTCAACAGCCTGCGGCACGAATCGACGAGCACGGACTCGACCGGCACAGACTTGACACCCTGGACATCAGCGACAGCCACTACATTCCTTCTGATCGGAAATTGGCCGTCACAGCACGACGGCACCGGCCGCGATGGTATTCCACCCGACCGGCGAACGTCATCACTCCGGCGAGCGAAAAGACAACACGAAACGGCACGAAAAGATCGGTCGTCGACCGGGAACGGGCCGTTTGTACGTCCGTGACGAGTACGTCGGACAGCCCGGCGCCGCTGCCGCGGCAGATCGGCGTGCCTACCGGGCCGCCGTGATCAAACTTGACTACCGGGTGCGGCGGCGCAACCCTGGCTCAGTACTTCGGCGGAACTCCCGGGCGCTTCGCCATCGCGGCCCTGCCCGCCTGCCCGGCACGGCCGGGCTGCGCGGGCGGGCCGGGAATCGTCCGTCCCGCAACGGGCGTACCGGTATTCGGTCGCATCGTGGCCCGCAACTCGGCCAATGCCTGAAGATGCCGGTCCGACAACCGGTAGACACCCGCTTCGTCGAGTTTCGGCAGAAAATCCCCGAAACCCTCGTTCTGAATCGCCAGATTGGCGATCGCGGAACGGAACGCATCGGGCACGGCCCGAAAAGTCCGGCCCGGCTCCTCCCGCAGGTCCACCAACGACAGTGAACCCGACAACGGAGAATCCGACGAGAACGTCACCCCGTCGGCCACGGCCAGCACCGGATACCGCGCCCCCTCCGGCACCAACTCCGTCAACTCCGCCACGGACAGACCGTCGTGACCCGGATCCGCCATGACCGTCACCCAGTCGCCGCCGACCTCGTCCACCAACGCCTGCCAGGCCGCGTCATCGGTGAAGTCGGTCCGCAGCAACGGCGAATGGTCGCTCTGCGGCAACCGTGCGACGGCCATGGGTCCTCCAGATGTCGGGAAACCGGGTGTCGGCGAACGCCGTCAGGCTACCGGTCGGCGGCTATGTCATGGCTGCCAGGACGACGCAGCATGATGTTCATCGCGGTCAGCCGGAGCGGAACCCGGTCGTCCTGGTTGAGCAGTTCGATCGTGGTACGGATCAGCCCACGGTCCGGCTTCGACCGGGACACGCGGGTCTGGATGGTCGTGGTGCGCAACCGCAGCAGATCGCCCGGCCGGACAGGTACCGACCACCGCAGTTCGTCGAGACCGGGAGACGCGACACTGGCGACACGGGACACGTAGTGATCGGCGAGCAGCCGCATCATCAGTCCACCCGTGTGCCAACCGCTCGCGATCAGGCCGCCGAACGGTCCCGTCGCCGCGAAGCCGGGGTCGACATGGATCGGCTGCGGGTCGAACCGCGACGCGTACTCCAGGATCTCGTCCTCGGTGACGGACCGGTAGCCGTACTCGTAGACGGCACCCGCGACATAGTCCTCGAAATAGCGGTCGTCGATCGGCACCGCGAAGTCGTCGTCGCCGATGGTGCCGCTGTCGGTGCCGCTGTCGCTGTCGCTGTCGTGACGTGTCATGGACGGCAGTCTGCTACGGCCGCGGCGTCACTCGAAGTCGGGCAACTCCAGAGCCGAGTGGGCGGGCCTGGCATCCTCGCCGGGCAGGGCCGTGAGGCCGCGCAGGAACTCGTTGCGCGCGGCGAGCGCCTCCTCCGTGCGCGGGAACATGCTGGCATCACCTTCGCCGACGAGGGCCTGGTTCATCTCGACGAACGGCCGCGTGTCGCGTTCGTAGGCGTGGAATGCCTTGGTGTGGTCGGGATTCGTGGCCAGTTCACCGGCCAGCATGTACGCCCCGACCAACGCGGTGCTCGACCCCTGCCCGGTCAGGAACGACGGCGCGTGCGCCGCGTCACCGACGAAGGCGACCCTGCCCGACGACCAGGTGGGCAGGTGGATCTGGCTGACGACGTCGAAGAACAGGTCGTCGGCGGCCCGCATCGCGGCGACCATGTGCGGGATCTCCCAGCCGTCGCCGGCGAACGTCGACGCGACCAGGTCACGCTGCGCCTCCGGGTCGCGGAACGCGTCGAACGGCGGCTCGGCGCGGGCGAAGCTGAGGAAGCCGTGGATGTTCGCGCTGTCGCCGACGGCGTACAGCGCCGCGCCGCGGCCGGCTGTGTTCCACAGCACGCCCTCGTGGGACAGGCCGAGGTCGTTGGGCATGGTGAAACCGGCGAAGCAGTAGCCGATGTAGCGGTGGAACCGTTGCTCGGGGCCCAGGACGAGGCGGCGGACCCCGGAGTGCAGGCCGTCGGCGCCGATGACGAGGTCGAACGTGCGGCCGGCGCCGCTGTGGAAGGTCACGTCGACGCCGTCGGCGTGGTCGTCGAGCGTGGCGACGCTGTCGTTGAACAGGAACTCGACGTCGTCGCGGACTGTGGCGTACAGGATCTCGGCGAGGTCGCCGCGGCGCACCTCCAGGTCGCGGCTTTCGTCACCGTGGACGACGTCGTTCGGGCGGACCGACGTGATCACGTCGCCGTCCCGGTCCAGGAACGTGATCCGTCGGGTGTCGACGTGGGCTTCCTTCAGTCGCGGCAGTAAGCCCATCCGCTCGACGACACCGAGTGCCGTGCCGCGGATGTCGATGGGGTAGCCGCCGCCACGCACCGCGTTCGACTTCTCGACGACGGTGACGTCGAAGCCGTGGCGACACAGCCAGTGGGCCAGCGCGGGGCCAGCGATGCTGGCACCGGAGATCAGGACGGTGGTCATCAGTGCTCCTCGAGGCTAGATAGCTAACTTAGGTATCCATTTTGATGCCGCAACGGTCGCTACGGTTACGGGCATCTGGGACCCAGTGTATAGCTAAGTTAGGTATGTAAGAGGTGAGATGAGCGACACGGACGATGGCCGGCTCGACCCGCTGACGGTGCTGCCGCGCCTGCTCCAACTGGGCACCGTGTTCAACCGCAACCAGTTGGTGGAGCGGGCGATGGACCGGGCCGGCATCTCACTGGACCGGCCCGCGATGACCGTGCTCGTCACGCTGCGGCTGGCGCCGCGACCGCTGCGGATCGGGGAGATCGCCGCGCGCATGCAGGTCGTCGGCCCACACGTCACGCGGCACCTGCACGAGTTGGAGCGGCGCGGCCTGGCCCGCAGGGTCGCCGACCCGGACGACCAGCGCGCCCGCCTCGTCGAACTGACGCCGGAAGGCTCGGCGGCCGCGGGCCGCTACGTGGCGACGGTGTTCGGCTGGTTCACCGACGCGGTGGCCGACTGGTCGGACGAGGACCGGCGGACCTTCGGCCGGCTGCTGTCCCGTTTCGTGGACGACCTGACGACCCGCCTGTCCGCCCTCGACGACTGACGGCCAGCGGTTGACACGTCAACTCCGCGTTCCTAGAGTTGACACATCAACTCCTTGTGGAAGGCATCCGGATGCGGACACTGTTACGAGGTGGCCTCGTGGTCACCATGGACCCGGCCGTCGGCGATCTCCGGCACGGCGACGTACTGATCGAGGACGGCCGGATCGCCGCGGTCGCGACGGCGATCGACGCGCCGGACGCCGAGATCATCGACGCGGCCGGCACGATCGTGTTGCCCGGTTTCGTGGACACGCACCGGCACACGTGGCAGACCGCGTTCCGCGGCCTCGGCGCGAACTGGACGTTCGACCAGTACCGCGACGCCATGCACGGCACGATTCGCCGGCACTACCGGCCCGACGACGTGTACGTGGGCAACCTGCTGGGCAGGCTGGAGGCCCTCGGTTCCGGCGTGACGACGATGCTCGACTGGTTCCACTGCTCGGACCGCCCGGAGAACGCCGACGCCGGGATCCAGGGACTGCGCGACGCGGGTGGCCACTCACTGTTCTGCTACTGCGCCGGCGACCCGGACGTCACACCCGAGACGCGGCGCGTGCGATCCCTGCTGCCGGGCGACGACATGGTGTTCGGCCTGCGCGGCCCGCATCTGACCACAATGGACGTCGTCGCCGCGGATGTCGCGCTGGCGCGGGAACTCGGGCTGCGGGTGAGCGTGCACGTCGGTTCCGGCGGATCGCGCGGCCGCCGTCCGGTCGCCCACATGCGGGAACTCGGCCTGCTCGACGACCGCACGACGTTCGTGCACTGCAACGGCATCGACGACGACGAGGTGACGATGATCGCCGACGCCGGCAGTTCGGTGTCGATCAGCCCGGACGTGGAACTGCGGATGGGCTTCGGCTGGCCGGAAACCGGCCGCATGCTGGCCGCGGGAATCCGACCGTCGCTGTCCGTCGACGACTGCCCGTCGGCGGGTGGCGACATGTTCGCCACGATGCGCACGGGCTTCGCGGTGCAGCGCGGCCTGGACGGTGGCCTCACAACGCGCGACCTCGTGGAGTTCGCCACGATCGACGGCGCCCGGAGCTGCGGCCTCGATGCCAGGACCGGCAGCATCACCGTCGGCAAGGACGCCGACCTGATCCTGGTCGACGCGGAGGACCTGTCGGTGTTCCCGGTCGGCGACCCGTACGGCACGATCGTCGCCGCGGGCCATCCGGGACTGGTGGACAGCGTGTTCGTGGCCGGCCGGGCCGTCAAGCGGAACGGCAGGCTGCTGGACGTCGACCTGCCCGCGCTGCGCGCCCGGCTGCTGGAGTCACGTGACCGGATCGCGGCGGACGCCGGCATCCCGGTCGACGGCTCGTGGACACCGCAGGACGTGACGGGTGCCGACAATGCCGCGTCGTAGGCTGGGGCGGTGACTGGCAAGACCGTGTACAACCGTCGGGAGCGGCCCGCGAAGCCTGCTCTGACGCGTGAGGGAATCGTCGCCGCCGCGGTGTCGGTGATGCGTGCCGAGGGCATCGAGCGGGTGACCATGCGCCGGCTCGCCACCGAACTGGACACCGGACCGGCGTCGCTCTACGTGTACGTCAGGCACACCGAGGCACTGCACGCCGCGATGCTCGACGAACTGCTCGCCGAGATCGATCTCAAGCCGCGCAGGGTGAAGGGCGGCTGGCGGGAGCGGTTGTGGGTGGTGCTCAACGCGTACCGCGAGGTGCTGTTCGCGAACCCGGTCCTGGCGCGGGTCGCGCTGGTCGGACGGCTGCGCGGGCCGCACTACCTGGCGATCCTGGACACGGTGCTCGGCCTGCTGAGGGAGGGGGAGATGCCGTCCGCGCAGGCGACCTGGGCGGTCGACATGCTGCTGCTGGTCGCCACGGCATCGGCCGTCGAACACGGCAGCCGGAGCCAGCGGCCGGGCGCGGAGGCCGAGGACGAGGCACTGGCCGAAACAGTCACCGGTGCCTCGCCCCAGCGGTACCCACACGTCGCCGCTCTCGCCGACGAACTGATGTCCGGCACGGGACCGCAACGCAGCCGCTGGGCCTTCGAGGTCCTGCTGAACGGAGCCCTCGGCAACCCCCCGCCCGGCGTGACGAACGGTTCGTCACGAACACGGCCGTGGCGAACGCGTACGCCATGGTGGATTGCCGCCGCCCGCCGGCCTACCGGCCCCCGACCGGACCTGCCACCTCGTCGACGACTTCCTCGCCGGGCCCTGGCCCGCGTGGGATGACTCGGCAGTTGGTGTGGAGGTAGCGGGCCTTGCCGCCGGCGAAGTCGTAGATCGCGGCGGTCTGCGGTGTCCTCCAGCGCATTCGTGGGTACGGCATCAGGAAATGCGTCTCGCTGATCGGACGCAGCTCGTAGTGATCCGGTCCGGCTTGCCGAGGATCGCCGCGTGCATCGGGTCGACGAACATGCGTCAGGCGCAGCGCGCCCTGCTCGGCCCAGACCTCGTACCGGTTGCCGGGGCGCCGTACTCGCCGACGTACCTGGACGGGTCGAGTCGCAGGACGGATCGGGGATGGGCGGTTCGGGGACGGTGACCGTGCCGAGTTCGGCCAGGATCTCGTTGAACACGGTGCGGTAGAAGGCTCTCCCGAGGACCGCCGTTGGTCAGCATCGCGATCGCGGTGTTCGAGTCCGGCAGGACGCGCAGCCGGGAGTTCTGGCCGATCGTGCTGCCGTCGCTCGCGTACACGGTTTGGCCCTGCCAGTCGCACACGATCAGGCCGAGCGCCCATTCCGGGCCGAACATGTACGGATCCGGGATCGGCACGCGTGATCTCATCATCTCGCCGATGCGCTCCGGCCGAGACGATCCGCTTTCCGTTGGCCGCCACGCCCTCGTTGAGCAGGACGTGCGCCAGAGCGAGCACCTCACCGATGGTCGAGTTGATGTTGCCGCCGGGGCCGTAGGCGCGCGGCAGGTGATCCATCGGCGTCCGGAACGGGCCGTCGGCCAGCGAACGGATCAGATGTCCCTGCGCGGCACGGGTTCGGTCCACCTGGTCGGGCCGGGTGCTCGTGCTGGTCAGGCCCATCGGCAGGAACAGGCGATCGCGCATGATGTCGTCCCAGGTCCTGCCGTCGCGTACCTCCAGGATCCGCCCGAGAATCGCGTAACCGAGCGCGGCGCTGTAACCGTGCGTGTGGCCGACCGGGAAGACCTGCGGCGCGTCGGCGATGTTCTCGACCATCCGCCGGTACACGTCCTCGTCCTCGCCCGGATCGCCGAACGCCTCCTCGATGCCGTTGGTGTGGTTGAGCAGGTGGCGCGCGGTGACCGTCGCTGTTGCCTCCGCATCGCCGACGCTGAACCCGGGCAGGTAGTCACGCACCGGCTCGTCGAGGTCGAGCGCGCCCTCGTCGACCAGTTGCATGAAGGCCAGCGCTGTCCAGGTCTTCGTCATCGAGCCGATCTGGTAGATGGTGTCGGTCGTCGCATGCTCGCGCGTGTCCACGTTCGCGCACGCCGGCCGCGAACTCGGTCAGCTCGCCGTCGTGGACACGCCGATCGTGGCACTGGGAATTCCGTACGCCGCCAGAAGTTCGGCGAGCCGGATTGCCAGCACGCATGATTCTCCCTTCCTTTCAGGATCAGCAAAAGCTACGTTGCGTTTGTGGATCCTCAACGAAGGATCGGCAAAATCCCAGTTCGACCGAATGATCGGTGCAACTGGCCTGAGATGAACGCAACGGGCGTTGCAATGTACTGTCGATGAACGCAAGCGGAGGAGGGGTGCGGTGCCAGGTGGCAGGCTGACGCACGAGGACCGCCGACAGATCGCGATGCTGGCTCGCGGACGGCCTCGGCTACGCCGAAATCGCCCGGCGACTCGGCCGCCCGACGTCCACGATCAGCCGCGAGGTCGCGCGCAACAGCGCGGCCGGTGTCTACCGCGCCGACCGCGCGCAGCACAGCGCAGGCCGCCGCGCCAGCAGACGCAAGCCGACCCGCGCCGCCGAGTCCGGCCTCCGGCGACGAACGCCTGCGCGACTTCGTTGCCGAGTTCGCGACACGCGCTGGCGACGACCGGCCTGCCCAGGATGACCGCGCGGGTGTTCGTCTGCCTGCTCACCGCAGGCGCGACCGGCCTCACCTCGGCCGACATCGTGCGCCATGTTGCGGGTCAGCCCGGCGTCGGTGTCGAAGTCGATCGGTTTCCTCGGGCATGGATCTCGTTGTCCGCCGACCGGATCCCGGTGCCCGGCGGGAGCGCTACCTGATCGCCGACGACGTCTGGCTCCGCGCGTGGCAGACCGACACCGGCGCGCACGGCGAAGTCGCCACGGCGGCACGCGGGGCGTCGAGATCTTCGGCGCGGACACGGCGATCGGCATGCGACTGGCCGCGATGGGCCAATTCTTCGGTCAGCTCAGTGGCCGGATGAGCGAATCGCCGGCCGGAACCAGCGCCGACGACGTGCTGACCGTCCTCGCTGCTCTCGTGCACGCGGGCGGACCGCTGACCGCGCAGGCATTGGCCACGGCGCTCGACCGGACTGCCGACCGTGTGACCGCGGCACTGGACGCGATCCGTCGGCAGCCTGCCCTCGCCGATCCACTGGCGCTGCTGGTCGGTGCTGATGGGACGTACGCGGCCGGCGTGCGACCGGATCGATTGAGTCCGGCGCAACGCAGGGCAATCGGCCGAATCTCGCCCGCGCACCGCAACCCCGGCGGCGCGTGAACGTCCACCGGATACGGGTACCGCTCCGGAGGGAAAACCAGTGAAGCACTCGGTTCGTGGACCGCTGCCCGTCGCCGGTGGTCCGCTGTCGACCACATGTACCGCGGCTGTCCGGTCAGGAGGTCCGCCCGCGGGCCGGGACCACGCCGACGAGCCAGGCGCCCCGCCGCGGACCGGAGGCGGTGAGTATCCTCGGACCGACGGTCCAGAGGGATTCTCCGCGGGCACCGACGTGGGCCGGTTAGGACGTTACGAATCGATTAGCGAGTGGACCCAAAGCGGCCATGCGAATGTGAGGTTTCTGATAACGTCCCGTTTGTGAAGAAAAACACATTGTTCGCGGCCGTGTTCCTGTCCGCGATCGCACTGGGAACGGTTGCCTGTGGCGGTTCGGGCACGGTCATGAGCGGGAACGCGAATCCTGCCCCCGCAACGAACACGTCCACATCGACCAGCTCCGGCAGTGCCGGGGGGAACGGTGCGGACAGCCCGAAGGCCGCTGTGGTCGCACTGGTCACCGACATCCTGGAAGAGCGCTATTCGGATGCCTGTGAGCTGAATCTGGCACCGGCCGGCACCGACAACGCCACCGAGTGTCAAAAACCCCAGGTGGCCAGCGCCATGCGACAATTGCATGAGGCGTGGGCGAAGCCCGGCATAGCATTACCGCCGCAATCCAAGGTCGACGTCACGAAACTCACCACGCAGGGCGACTCGGCCTCGGTCGACGACACGGGCATCACCGTCGACGGCCACACGCTGCACGACATCATGCTCATCGGCTCGACCGGTAACACCAGCAGCTTCAGCATGCAGATCACCGCGAAGGAGAAGAACTCCCGGTGGTACATCGGCGACATGAACATGAACATCTGAGCGCCAGAACGCTGAAGCACTGACGCTGCGGGCTCGATGACGCCGACCGGGCGGACCGGATCACATCCGGCCCCCCGGCGAGCGAGGCGGCGGGCGAGCGAGGTGGCGCGACAAGTCGACGCCGACCAGGTTCGCCGCACCTGTCGGCAGGACGCATGAACCGTCTCCTGGTTGTCCCATCGTGCGCTGATTCACGCACTCGCACCACCGCTCAACCCATCAGAGCCGGACACGTCCCTTGATGTGACATCACATTGACACCACAGGGGGACCGGTCACCATGCGCGCCAGGAACAGCATCGCAGGGCTCATCGCAGGCGTGGGACTGGCGGCGTTGACCCTGGCCGGTTGCGGCTCCCCGTCGACGGCTTCCTGGCACTGGGCGGGCGGTGACCTCACGGGGCAACCCGTCCCGGCCGGCACCACGGCCACGATCCCCCCGGCCAGCACCACAATCGTGCCACCAGCGGTGTCCACTCAGGACGATTCGACCGCGCCGCCCGCTCCGACGGCCACCACGACACAGCAGGGCCCGGCGACGACCACCGCGACGCAGACCACCGCGACGTCGACCACCGAACCGGACGGCCCGCTGGATCCGGACACCCCGCACGCCGACGTGATCGTGGGCAGCACCGAGCACCGGACCGGCGGCAGCCACATCGCCCTCACGTTCGACGACGGCCCCGACCCCACCTGGACGCCCCAGGTCCTCGCCGTCCTCGCCCAGTACCACGTGCGGGCCACGTTCTGCCTGATCGGCGTCCACGTGCAGGCCCACCCGGATCTGGTGCGCGACATCGCGAACGCGGGCGACGCGCTGTGCGACCACACCATGACGCACGACGAGAACCTGCCCAGCCGCACGCACCAGGTCAAGTACGACGAGATCGACGAGGACAAGCAGGCGATCCTGACGGCGGACCCGGGCGCGCAGGTGCACTACTACCGTGCGCCCGGCGGTGCGTTCTCCCACGCGGGCGACCCCGACTCGGTCCAGCGGATTGCGGCAGGGCTGGGCATGCAGCCCCTCGCATGGTCCATCGACACGGTCGACTGGACGAAGCCGGGCGTGCGACACATCGTGTCGGCCATCGAGTCGGCGGGCACGCACGACGTGGTCCTGCTGCACGACGCGGGCGGCGACCGCTCCGAGACCCTGGCCGCGCTGCGCATCGCGCTCCCGTGGCTGATCGATCACGGCTACCAGTTCGACATTCCCGCGTGACCGGCCGCCAAGCGAACCGGACGCGGGACGGGCCACGAGGTTGCCTGCCGCCGGGTAACGGACCGCTACGCTACGCCGATCGGCTGGATTCCGCGTTTCCCCTTGGGGACAAGGGAACCCGGCGGCCGATGATGCGTCTTGGGGAATGTCACCGGGATCGGCGACAACCATCAGGGGAGTTCGTACCCGACGTCCACCACAACGCCGGCTGGACGGATCTGGCCGGCTACTTTCCACCCACTGATCGATTCCTTCCTTCCGGCAAGCGCGGCGGCACACCATCCCGGTGTGCCGCCGCGTCGATCGATCCGGTGGGTGCCAGGTCGTCGTCGAGGCCGTGGCAGCCCAGCTGGCTGTGGGAGTCAGACCGTGACGACGAGCTTCGCCGCCGACACGCCGCCACGCAGTTTCCTCAGCGCGTCCGGGATGCGGTCGAGGCCGTCGCCGACGACGGTGGCGTCCGGAGCGGCCCGGTAGGCACCGGTGGCCAGTGCCGTGGGCAGGAAGTCGACGTAGATCGCGGGTCCGACCTCGTTGTCCTTCAACGTCCCGCCCCAGATCCCGCTCACCGTCACCCCGGCCAGCGGTGCCCGCCAGCCCAGGATGCGTGCGACCCGCTGCGGCTGAGCCGATGTCACGCGTTTGGTGCCCGTCGTCCTGGCGGCGATCCTGATTGCCGGTTTCATGGCACCGGCACCGATCGCGAGCGTGCCGGCGAGTGGGCTGTCGCCGATCTTCGCCACGATCTCGGTCACGGCATCCGGGCTGTTCCTGTCGACCGTCTCGGCCGCGCCCAGCGACCGCAGATAGTCGAAGTTGCGCGGTGACGCCGTCGCCACGACCCGGTAGCCGGCGTTGCGCGCCAACTGGATCGCGTTGCTGCCGACGCTCGTCGAACCACCCCAGATCAGCACCGTCTCCCCGCGGTCGACCGGGTTCGCCGTGGGCAGCGCCAGGGCGAGGTGGTCCTTCTGGAACAGGCCGGTTGCCGCGGTGGACAGCGTCAGCGGCAGCACGGCCGCCTGCTCGAAGGGCAGTGACTCCGGGATGGGGGAGACCATGTGGTGCATGAGCACGACGTGGTGCTGGAAGGCGCCCTCCGCCGCGCGGTCGCGTGAGCGCTCCAGGCCGACCGCGTGCCCCAGGACGCGATCGCCCACCCGCAGCCGGGTCACGCCGGAACCGACCTCGACCACCTCGCCGGCCACGTCCGAGCCGACGACGGCCGGGAAGGTCAGCCACGGCAGGATCACCCGGTACGCGAAACCGGGGATGCCGTCGACCGGGTTCACGGCGACCGCCCTGACCCGGACGACGACCTCGTCGGCCGCCGGGGACGTGTACGGGGCGGGGCCCACTTCGAAGCGTGCGCCTCGCTTGGGCAGCCACAGCGCGGTGTTCTGATCGGTCATGTCGCCAGACTAGGCACTGTCTAGTATCTAGTCAATGTCTACTTCTGGTTATCATGGTGCGGTGCCCGATCGCCCCTTCCATCACGGCAGTCTCCGTGCCGCGCTGCTCGACCAGGCGGAGACGGTGCTGCGGGAGCGTGGGATCGACGCGCTGTCGCTGCGGGAACTGGCACGCGGGGCCGGTGTCAGCCACGGAGCGCCCAGAAGCCACTTCATCGACCGGAACGCGCTGCTGGATGCCTTGGCGGAACGCGGTTTTCTCCGGCTCGCCGACGAGATCCGCACGGCGTCCGCCGACATGCCCGGCGACTACTCGCGGGCCATGCACGCCGCTGGCTCGGCGTACGTGGGGTTCGCCGTGCGGGAGTCGGCGCTGCTCGATCTGATGTTCGCCGCCAAGGTGACCGGCCGGTCGGAAGCGGTGCATACGGCCGCGGAGCGGCTGTTCGCGACGATGGCCGATGTGATGAACGCGGGCGTGGCGGCCGGTGCCTACGATGCGGCCGACGTCGGCAGGCTGACACTGCTGCTGTCCGCGACCGTGCAGGGAATCGCGGCTTTCGTCACGTCGGGGCGGATCACGGCAGCGCAGAGCGAGGCGCTCATCGACGATGCGATCACCGTGTTCCTCGCGGGAGCCGCGGCCACGCGGCAGCCGCAGTAGGTTGCGGCCGTGGATCTGGAAGCGGTGCGTACGTTCGTCGCCGTCGTCGAGACCGGCCAGTTCCAGGCCGCGGCAGACGATCTGGGCATCACACAGCAGGCGGCGTCGAAACGGATCGCCACCCTCGAACGCGAACTCGGCGTGCGACTGTTCGCCCGCAACGCGAGGGGGGTCCGGCCGACCGTCGACGGGCAGGCGCTGCTGCCACACGCGCGCGAACTGCTGCGTGTCGCCGAACGCGCCACGGCTGCCGTGACACCGGGCCGGCGGGCGCTGCGGATCGACGTCGTCAACCGCAGGGTCGCACCTTCCACCATCCTGCACGACTTCTACCGGCAGCACCCCGACATCGACCTCGACGTCGTCACACTGGCCAACACCGACGCGGCCGGCGCGCTGGCCGAGATCGGTGCCGGCACACTGGACGCCTCGTTCCGGTCCCTGCGCGACACGGCCCGCGCGACGCCGACGGGACTGCGGTCGGCGCGCGTCATCGACGACCGGCACGAACTGCTCGTCGGCCCACGGCATCCGCTGGCCAAGGCCCCGAGCGTGACGCCGGTCGAACTCGCCGAGCACCCGATCTGGATGCCGGGCATGATCGACGCCGAACCGATCGGCTACTACGTCGATCTGGCCGAGGCGTTCGGGCTCACCATCGACACGATCGGACCGAGTTTCGGTGTCGAGGTGCTGCTGGCCGAGATCGCCGACTCGACACGCCTGGCCACGTTCGTCGGCGAGGGTTCGCGTTATCTGTGGCCGGAAAGCTACGACCTGCGCCGGATTCCGATCGTCCACCCGACCCCGGTCTACCCGATGTCGATCGTCTGGCGTGTCGACAATCCGCATCCCGTGCTCGCGAGCTTCCTGGACTACCTGCGCTCCAGGTACCGGGCTACGGCCCGCGGCGACGTGTGGGTCCCGGCCTGGGCGCGCTGAAACCGGTCAGCACCGCACGACCAGTCTCACCTCGACTCAGCGAAGTCGCCGGCCGCGAGGTCGGCAGGGCGGACCCACCGTTCGTGCGGCCGAGGACAGCGGCGGTTGGCGCGTTCGGCTGACACCGGTCTGCCGGCCCTGGGACCATGGGCTGCGGCGGAGCTTCGGGTCGACGGGTGGGTGGGCGATGACCGGGCAGGTCCCCGACGGCGGTGCGCGGCAGCAGTCCTTCAGCGAGGTCGTGGCCGAGGCGCGGTCCACGGTCGAGCGGCTGGCGAAGCTGAGGGAGAAGACCGCGCAGGTGTCCGTGACGGACACGTCACCGGACGGCGCGATCACGGTCACCGTCGACGCGGGCGGCGTGCTGACCGGTCTGCGGATCACCGACCAGCTCACCGGCAGGCCCGGTGCGCGCATCGCGGAGCAGGTGCTGGCCACGATTCGTCGTGCCCAGTCCCGGATCGCCGGCACGATGACCGGCGTCCTGCGCGACACGGTCGGCGACGACGAGGAAATCGTCGACCACGTGCTCGCCGTCTACCGCGAGCGCTTCCCCGAACCGGTGCGCCCGAACCGGACCGAGGCGGTCGACGAACTGCGCATCGCACCATCGGCGCCCGAACCCGTGCCCGCGCCGATGGCGGTGCCGCGCCGGGTGCGGCCGCCCCGTCGGTCGGCGGACGAGGGCTGGGAGAACCCGGACCAGCCGATCATGCGGGAGTTCTGACTCGGTCGGTCATGCCGATGAGCCATTTCCGCCAGTCGATCGTGGCCACGCACGGCGCGCAGGCCGCTTCGGCTTCGGCTTCGCTCCTCGACCACGGCGTTGTGGGTGGATCGACGATGCTGTAAGGAAAGTCGGCCGGTGTGCCGGTCGCCGGGAACGCTCGGTGGCCTGTTCGGTGAACCGCGCGGATCGACTTCGCGATGTTGCCCGTCGGCCTGTTCTGCGTCGGTGGCGAGGACGTTGAGGGCCGCGACCTCGCCCCTGCCCGCCGTCAGAAGTTCAGCTCCCGCACGTTGCGCTGATACTGCTGGCCGTGGCCGAGCATCGTGGACGCGTGGGTGCGCAGCACGGCGGTCTGCGCGCGCACGGCGTCCGGGTCGACCGTGTAACCGGTGCCGCTGCCGGCGGTCGCGGCGCCCGACTTCGACCAGTCCAGCCCCGCCATCGCCTGTTCCACCTTCGCGAACAGCGGCGTCGCCGCCACCTCGATCACCTGGCCGATCAGGTACTGTTCGAGGTCCATGACCAGCGCCTTCATCACCTTCCGGCCGGCCATGACGATCAACGGCGCCGCGACCTCCGCCACGCCGAACGTCAGCAGAGCGGCGGCCTGGTCGCCGATGAACGCGGCCGCCATCCCGACCAGCACCCCCAGCGCGATGACCTTCTGCGCCACGATGTAGCCGGAGGCGACGTCCAGCGCGCCGGCCAGCACCGTGCAGCCGGTCACGATCTCGCTGACGTGCGTGTCGGACAGGCTCGCCCAACCGGACGACATGGTGCGCGTCGACTGGGCCTGGTGTGCCTTCGCGATGCCCTGGACGGCGGCGGTCGCGTTGTCGTGCGTGGTCTGCACGGCGGTGCCGAAGTCGCGGGTGAGAGCGGCGAACCGTGCGACGACGTCCTCGTCGACGTACGGCCACGCAACGCCGATCACGTTCAGGAAGTTCACGACCGTGACGGGTAGGTCGTCGATCGCCATGGCGTGGAAACCCCCTGTGCCGCGGGTGGAAGTCGTGCTGCTGAGGACGCGGCACATCCCGACCCGGTTCACACTTTCCGCCTGGTACCGCGAACAGAGCACCGCGAGGGGGCGAATACCGTCACCGGTCGGACCGTTGCCGGCAGCCGACCGGCCGAGCCTCATACGGGGCGGAACTCCAGCAGACAGCGTCGTTCGCCGAGGTCCGTCACGGTATCGAGCACCAGTCCGTGCGCATCGCCCAGCGCACGGAACTCGTCGACCCGCCGATCGCGCCCACCGAAGATGGCGAGCATCGCGAGATCGCCCTCGGTGCTCGCGCGTCGACCGCCGACCGGTTCGACGACGAGCACGCGACCGGTCGGCGGGACGGCCGCCACGCAGCGGGCGAGGATCTGGTGCGCGTGCTCGTCGTCCCAGTCATGCAGGATGTCGCACAGCAGGTACGCATCGGCGCCGGACGGGAGCGGATCGAAGATGCTGCCGGCGGTGCAGCGGGCGCGATCGCCGAGACCGTGTGCGGCGAAGGTGTTTCGCGCTTCGGTCGCGGTGGGTTCGAGATCGACGAGATGGCCGTGGATGTCGGGATGGGCGGCCAGAATCGCCGCGAGCAGCGTGCCGTGCCCGCCGCCGACGTCGACGATGGTGGGGAAGCGGCCCCAGCCGTAGCCGGCGACCAGGTGCGGGATCTGGTCGCGGAAGCGGTGAGTCATCTGACGGTCGAAGGATTCGCGTAGCCGGGGATGGTCGGCGAGATCGGCCCAGAAGTCCTGGCCGTAGTGCTTCGAGTAGCCCGCGCGTCCCGTGGTGACACTGTGCAGGAGCTCGACGAACGCCATCTCGGCCCGCCCACCGGCCATGTCGAGATGCAGGAAGTTGGTCAGCCCGTTGTCGGCGTCGGAACAGAGATTCGCGCCGAACGCGGTGATCCGATGACCGGCGGCGACCTCCTCGACGACGCCCAGGACCACGAGATGATTCAGCAACAACCGAAGCGCCACCGGTGACGCGCCAACGTCGGCAGCGATCCGTTCCACACCGACACCGTCACCCCGCAACCGATCCGGCAGTCCCAAGGTCACGGCAACCCGCAGCGCCATCGGAGTGCCCAACCCGGCCATGGCACGAATGGCGGCGACATCGTTCTCGCTCACGACCATCAACGATGACACGACCGTCAACGGTCACACGGGGGGTGACCTCATCCGCGCATCGCGCTGGTGAGCGCCGGATAGATGGCCTGCACCTTCGGGTTTCGCAGCCAGCGAACGAGGGTCTTGGCGAGGTCCCTGACGTCGCTCCGGATCGTTGCCGAGTCGGTCGTCACGCACTGTGGCAGCAGTTCGCCCGCGAGGTCGCATGCGTGGTCGACCTCGCCCGACACGGCGTAGGCCAGAGCCCGGCGTGCACCCCATCTCGCGCGGAAACGCGTTGCCGTCGGAGCGACCTCCCGCAGTTCGTGGTCGATCAACTCCGCGGCCTCCGAGGAACGGCCGAGGTCGTGCAGGCACCAGGCCGTGGTGAACGCGACAGGACTGGTTACGGTAGAACTTCCCAGTACCGGTATTCCATGTTCCTGCTCGGTGTCGGACAGTAATTGGGCGGAACGGTCCAGAGCCCGTAGACATTCTGTGGTGGATCCGGCGAGGGCGTGACCCTGAGCCTCTCGTTGCGCTGCCAGACCCCGCACTCGGTCACTGGCCCACCGATCTTCCTGCGCCCGCCGCGCCAACTCGACCGTTTGTGCGGCGTCACCCGCGTACAGGGTCACCAGTGCCCTACGGACCATGCTGTACGACGCCATTTCTCGATCGCCGCCTGCCGCCGCCATCTCGGCGGCCCTGCCCGTCCACCACATCGCGGAGTTGTCCTGGCCGGCTTCCTGCGTCATCCAACCTGTGTACTCTGCGTACCGGGCGGCGAGGCGTAGCGTAGTGGAGCGCGCGACGCCAGAACTGTTCTTCGCGATGCCGCGCAACGTGTTCGTCTGGGCGATCAAGGTCGGCAGGACGGCGCTCGGCCGCAATTGCTGTCCCAGCCTCCGCAGTTGGTCGAACATGCTGCCGAATGCCTCCAGCGCGCTCACCTGCTGGCCCGGTTCAAAAGCGAGGCTGCCTGGCGCGCACACGGCAGTCAGCCACGCGGCACCGGACTTGATCGCCCGCCTGCGCTCGACCGGTTGGAACCAGACCGAGCCGTTCTCGTCCATCTCCAGCACCCAGTTCTCCGCATCGGTCGTCGGCGTCCGCCCATCCGGTCCGATAGCCGACCGTGCCGGGCGCCGTATCAGGGACATGAACACGCCGTCCGCGTCGAGTGCTGCGTCGCACTGTTTTGCGAGCGTGACACTTGGCTTCTGTAGGCCGTTCTCCACCTTGCTGAGGTAGCCCTTCGAGTAGTGAGTGAGTTTGGCCATGGTGCCCAGCGACATACCTTGGGCCATCCGTGCCTCACGCAACTGTGTGCCGAATTGTGGGACCGGCTCCATCGTGACTCCTCGATCGGCCTCGGGCCTGTTGCCGTACCAGCGAGTCCACACCGATGAACCGACTGGCACAAGCCGGCGCGGTCGATTGGAAACAGGAAACAGGAGCCGATGACTGGCCGCCGGACACCATCCCGCACCCGCGTGTCCATTTATTGTCCACTGTGCTCGTGGCCGTGCACCGAAGTAGTTCTCGGCCCGCTCTTCTGTGTCCCGTTCGCCGGCCTCGCACCGATGGTCATCAGGAATGTCAACGATTTGCCCTTCGCCGCATCGGTCGGTTGACAAAAGATTGACGGCGTTCAATCGCCCGCATTGGTGAAGATGTTGCGCAGTTGGTTGATCTGTACCATCATGGCCGGCAACACACTGCCCGGACTGAAAGCGATCCCTTGGCTGTCGGGGACAGTGGGAAAGGTTCGATCACAAATGCCATGTGCCAACTGTGGGCAACCGCTTCGAGCTGAAGTCAGGTTCTGTCCGTGGTGCGGTGGCGCGGTTCCCGGATCGACACCACCGCCCGGTACGGAGCCACAACCGCCACGGCCTCGACAGTATGAGCCGCCGCTTGCTCCCGCGGAGCCGTTCATCTCGGGCGCGCGGGCCCAGACCGGTGCGATCGGGCGAAGCGGTGGCGGCTGGCGTGTGCCTGCCCTGGTGATCGGCGTGGCCGTGCTGGTGGCGGTTGCCGGTGTCGGTATCGTGCTGGCGTCCCACCGCGACACCGCGGCATCGCCGCCAGCGGGCAACGCTGTGATCTCCGGGTCATCCGCTCTCGTGCAACCGGCGATGTCGTCGGACGGCTACACCGATTCCGGTGGTCTCACCACTCCGACCACCGATCCGAGCGAGCCGACGGACGACACGTCCGCGCAGGCCGCACTGGACAACGAGGTGGACCGAGACAAGAACTCCGCCGAACAACTCATCGGCCACTGGGTGCCGCAGCTCTCGTCCAAGCGGCAAGGGCTGGTCGCGGACGGCATCACCTACGGCTACCTCCAGATCTGGCAAAACTTCGAACAGCTACGCGAGAAATACCCGAATGTCTTGTTGATCTGGTCCGGGAGCTATGTCAACTTCACGTTCACCGACTTCTACGTGACCGTGGTGTCCGAGGCCTACCCGGACGGCCAGTCCGCCAACCAATGGTGCGACGACGCGGGCATCGACAGCGACGCCTGTTATGCGGAACTGCTTTCGCACACTGTCGGTCCCAACGGGACCACCATGCTCCGGAACTGACGGCAATCTGTTGCGTGTCGGCCCGAGGTTGGCAACGGGTAAACGAATCGAGCCCGATGGCGTAGGCACAGGTGCCGGCGCGAAGGTGGCTCCGAGCGATGGCTGAGTGGACAGTTCAGGGACAATATTCGAACTGGAGGCGTGTCCTCTCGTGCCGCTGGGACAATCGGCCGAAGATGGTTCATCGCTCGCATGTCAGACACGGAACACTGCCAGGGGGACTGAATGGCTGACGTCTTCATCAACTTCCGAAGCGAGGACGAGGCGTCCGCCGCGACCATGATCGAGCGGGACCTGTCCGCGCGTTTCGGGAAGGAGAAGATCTTCCGGGACAGCAAGTCCATCAGGGCCGGTGACGAGTTCCCGCAACGGCTCCTGTCCGCTGTGCGCGACTGCCGGGTCATGATCGCCGTGATCGGTCCACAGTGGTTGACAGCACGCGGCGCGGACGGTCGGAACGCGTTGGACAACGAGTCGGGCTGGACTCGCCGGGAGTTGCTTGAGGCAAGAAAGCAAGGCGTGCGCGTCATTCCCGTTCTGATCGACCAGGACACGCGACTTGACCGCGACAAACTCCCTCCTGAGTTGTCCTGGTTGGCGGACGTCCAGTACCGGCGGCTCAACAACCGTGAGGCGGACGCCGGCTCTGGCGTCGCTCGCTGCCGAACTCGAAGAGCTGGTGCCGGGTCTGCACGACAGGCAGCGAAGCGTGCTGGAGATCACACCGTTTTCACAAGGCCGCGCTACGTGACCATACATCATCACGGCAAATTCTTCGGGCCGGTGCACGCCGGCCATGGGAACCAGTTCAACGGGCCGACGCGCTACATCGCAGGCAGGGAGGACAGGCTGTGAGCGACTGGCAGTCCACCGTCAGCGGAAACAGCGGTCCGACGCACGCCGGCACCGGCAACCAGTTCAACGGGTCGACCTACGTCTTCATCGGTGAAGAGCGACTGGTGCGTGCCGGTCCGGCGCCCCGGTTCACGGCCAGGGACCATCTGGCGAGGCTGAACAAGCAGTTCGTCGAGCCGCCCGGATACGGCAGGGCACAAAGGCTGCTCGAAGACGAGGGCTGCGTCGTCCTGACCGGCAAGCAGGGCATCGGCATGCGCGCCACGGGCCAGGTCCTACTGCGCAGGCTGGGTGGGCCGGACGCCGTGATCCGGGAGGAGTCCGGCCTCCCTGAACAGCCGGGGGACCCGATCCTGGTCACCGACGACGTGGCCGAAGGCGACCTGATCCTCCTCGACCCGAGCGAGGCCGAGGACAAGGCTCTGCTGCGCATCATCGCAGGACCTGCCGTCCTACCGAGCCAAGGTGCGGATTTCCGGCGCGTACCTCGTGGTCGTGCTCGCCGGGGATCGCCGGGATTTCGTCGGCATGGAACTGCGGCCGCTGATCGCGCCCGTCCAGCGGCCGTCCGGTCTGGATGTCGTCCGTCGTCACCTCCAGGTGGCCGAGATCCCGTTCACGACCGGGCAGTTGATGTCCAACGTCCACCTACGAAACCGTGTCGACACCGACCCGATCCGTGAGCTGGCCGAACTTGTCCTCAGAGTCGCCGAAGCGCGGGATCAACTCGGCAGCGCACCAGGCTTCGACGGATGGTTGTCCAACGCGCTCGAGCTGCTCGACGAGTTGGAAGGCCAGGTGGCCAGGCAGGCGAACCAGTACCGCACCGGCCCGCAGCGGGCGTTGTTGTTGGCGGCGGCCATGCTCGAGACCGCGCCGGCGGACCAGGTGCATCTCGCGGCTGCCGCCCTGGTGACCGTGGCGGCGCAGCCTGACGACGAGCGACCGACGTTGGAACGTGACGGGCTGGCCGTGCGACTCGACCGAACTCGGCATCGGTCTCGGAAGCCGGACGGGTGGGGTTCCAGCAATTCCGCTATGCGGAGGCCGTACGGACGCATTTCTGGAACGACTTTCCTGAACTGAGGAAGAAATTTCAGAGCTGGGCAGCCGTTGTCGGTGTCTCACCTGAGGTGGATGCCTGGTACCGCGGTGAGTTCGTGTCCCGCTTCGTCGATCAAGCGCTGCGAACCAACCGCCCGGACGACGTCGTGGGTTTGGTCGAAGGGTGGGTCGAGCGCAGGGGCGACCGGGCCCGGTCCCTGCCCTCCGCTGCCGTGGCTCTGGAACGAGGGCTCGGTCATTCACGCCACGGCGCCAGGTTCCGACGGTTGATCTACGAGTGGTCAAGGGACCCTCGACTGGAGAAGGCCAAGGCTTATCTGGGTATCGCGCTGAGCAGCGACGTGATTGCTTCCACCCATCCGTCCGAGGCATTGGTCCGATTGCATCATTTCGTGCGCAATCAGACGGACGACGTGCGAGCAGCGGCCGAGGAATCGTTGCTGCGACTCGTGCGCCACGATCGTCGTGAGTTCCGGCGTCTGTTGGAGCGGGTGGTGACCGGTCCGGGATATCGCAGGGAAGCCGACGTCGACTTGTTTCTCGTGATCGCCAGCCCCGAGGAGTTGGTTTCACAACAGCGACGGCCACTGATTGTGGACGCGGTCGTCCGCACACAGCTCACCCTGGGTTGGCAGGCGCTGCTGGTCGAAAAGGACCGGACGTTCTGGGAGCCACTGGCCCATGAATGGCTGACCGCTGTCGAGAACGGCCTTTTCGCAATCTTCCTGGCTGGACGTACTCCTGGACGCGTCCAAGGTGCCGGGTGTCGGGTCCGCGCGCCTGTACGCCGTCGCCCGTGACTGGATGCGCGAGCCAGGCGCCGACCACGCGCGTCGTCATCGCATCGCACTCGACCTGATCAACCGCATGAACCGAGCGCAGGGGATCGCACCGGCGCCCGATCCACGACACCGTAGTGAGGAACCTGCCCGATGACATCGCAGAACAAGATCGTTGTCGCCCTGACGGGTGTGATCGTCGTCCTGTTGGTCGTGCTCGGTATCAGCCTGCGGTGGCCACTGTGGGTCACGGTCCCGGCCGCCGTCGTCTGTTGCGTGGTCGTGCTTGCGTTCGTCATCCGGCGCAAGGAAGATCCCACCGCCGCCCCCGCAACCCACCTTCGTGCCCCCACCCCCTGCGCCGGAACCGCAGTCGCCGGTGCAGACGGCGCCCGTCCAGGGCGTCAATCTGTTGAGTGCGTGGCCCGACTACGAGTTCATCTTCGACGTGATGGTGTATTGGCGGGCCGTCGACGGCCCGGCGGGTCCGGCACACGTCCGACCCGGTGCGGTGGCGGTCGACATGATCATCCGGCGTGCGGCCGAGGTCGCATCGCTCGAGGAACCCGGCATGGCGGTGCGGCTGCAACATCGCCTCAACGACATCCTCGGTCGGATCGAAAGTGATCCGTCCGGTCGGATCATCGCGTGGGCGGACCAGGTGCGGACGACCTTGTCCGACCAGGATTGGCAGCGGCTGCGCAGCCTGTCGGAGATCCGCAAGGACAAAGCGGTGTGGGAACACCAGCGTCGGTACGAGTCCGACAGGCGCGACTACCTGACCGACGACGTGCTCAAGAGCACCGGTAGCGCCGTCGTGTGGTGGTTGTCCAAGAACGAGTCGAACGTGATCGCAGCGGTGGACCTCATCGGGACGATGGCCAGGCTCTCGGCTGTGGCGAACAACCAGGAGGTGCCGGAGTTGTTTCGTCACCTCTTGCCGGCCGGGGCGCTTCCCGCTGCCGAGTCGGGACAGACCGGTTACCGGACCATCGGCTCGGACGGCGTCTCCCTCGACTTCGGATCGATGAACGGCGAACGGTCTACCGCCGGTCTACTGACCGGCCTGATGGATGCCATGGACATGGATCCAGACGAGCGGGCACTGTTCGCGGAGCGAATCGCGATGGACATGGCGGTCATGGGGCACGAAGACGCGGCGTGCGAGATCCGGGAACAGTTCGACGTTGTTCCTGAGCGGCTCATCGATGAGGGGTCGGAACAGCGATCAGCCGACGTGACCGAGTCGGACAACGACACGGCGTCGGAGCAGGACACGTTCACGCCGGAGGACTGACGTCGTCGGGTGGCCCGGACCGAATCGTCCGCTGATCCTGGTGGCGGCCGGCGGTTGCCCAGGTGGCCGAGTGGGTCGGTGGTCAGGAGGATGGCGAGTCCGGGGCGGAGTCTGGTGACCAGGTATGCCGCTGCCAGGGCCCGGACCGCCACCACCGCGACCACTCCGACCGGATCAGGATGCGTTGCAGCAATGCAAGGCAGACCGTTGCCGCCGACGCGCCCAACTGGAACAGGGCCGCGTACCAGCGTTGTGGCAGGCCGGCGAAGCCAGACCTCTCCGGGCCGTCGTCGAACGTCAGGTCGGGAGGGTCCAGTTCTGCGCGTCGGTGCCGTTGCAGTCGTAGATCTGGAGCTGCACGCCCTCGTTCGCGGTCGCGCCGGGGTCGTCGAGGCAGCGGCCGGACTGGGGGTCGACCAGCGCGCCGTTGGCACCCGTCTGCCAGCGCTGCGCCCCGGTTCCGTTGCAGTCCCACAGTTGCACGGGCGTGCCCTTGGCGGTGCCGCTGCTCGTGACGTCGAGGCACTTGCCCAGTGCCCGCAGCGTGCCGCCGGCGCCCGGCACGAGGGTCCAGTTCTGTGCCCCGGTTCCGTTGCAGTCCCACAGCTGAACCGGTGTGCCGTCGGCCGTTCCGGAACCGCGCACGTCCAGGCAGTGGCCCTGCACCGCGGACGTCACGTTCCCGGCCACGGTCATGCCCTGGGCCGCGAGGGCCTGCAGGATCAGTTGGCCGGCGGCGGCCATGCCCGCCGCGTTCGGGTGGTACGGCGACAGTCCGGACGCGACGTCGTACGTGTTCACCCACGGCTGCGCGGCACACGCGTTGTGCGCGTCGCTGGCCGACGCCAGGTCGACGAGCGTGGCACCGGTGGCGTCGGCGGCCGCCGACGTGTCCGACGCGAGGGTCGCGGCCAGGGATCGCTCGAAGGTCAGATGGTCGCCGGTGAGCGGTATTCCGCCGCACGAGCCGCTGTCCGGCAGAATCGTGAAGTAGTTGACCAACAGCACCTTCGCCTGCGGTGCGCGCGACCGGATCGCCGTCACGACGTTCTCCAGGCGCTGTGTCAGCACGGTTTCGGTGTTCTGGATGCCGGTGGTGTCGACCGTGCCGCAGTTGCCGCCGCCGCCGTCCTGGCACGACCAGGTGTCCAGGCTGCCCAGGTAGTCGACGTCGTTGCCGCCGATGGTCACGGTGACCAGTTGCGTGCCTGAGGTGACGGCGTCGACCTGGGGTGTCTGCCCGTCCTGGCTGTCGGTGAGGACGTTGGCGGTCGTGGCGCCGCTGCAGCTCATGTCGGTCAGGTTCGCGCCGACGGCCCGTGCGACGACGTTGGCGTAGTTGTCGGCAGAACGCGCGCAGCCCGACGGGCCGCCGGATTCGGCGGGTTGGATACCGGGGCCGGCGGCGAACGAGCTTCCCATTGCCACGTAGGAAAGACCGACCGTGCCGCTCGCCGACGCCGTCGTGGTGCCGAGCGCCACCAGCGCGAGCGGAATCATCAGGAGTCCTGCGGAACGGAGAGCGCGCACCGTTGCCTCCCGCCAGATCCGGAGCGTGCCCTGACAACGTTGTCAACGCACCTGGACCGGCCAAGCTTGACTGCCGCTTTGCTGACCTGTCAAGGAAAGCGGTGATTGACAGTCAACGCCGGACCCGGCCGGGTCCGTTCGGCCGGGTGGCCTGGACCATGTGCGGGCGTCCGTGCAAGTCGCCCTGGAACGGTGGGAACAGCGTCGTGGAGCTCGTCTCCGGTCCGCTGTGTGCACGGATCGCGGGGAACCGGACGGTCGCCGTGCTCGACCACGCCCCGGCGGCGGCCAGCGCGCGGGGTTCGGTGTGGCGCGGCAGGACGATCGTGTCCTCCATCAGGCTCGTGTCCGCTTCCGTGCGCCCGCGCGACATCGACGGCAGCGACGCGATCACCAGACCACCCAGCAACAGCGCACAGCCGGCCAGCGCGGCCGGCGACAGCTTCTCGCCCAGCAGCAGGACTCCCAGCAGCGCGGAGGCCATCGGTTCGGCCAGGCTCAGCGTGCCCACGGTGCCGGCCGACAGTCGCGTGATGCCGAAGAAGAACAGCCAGTAGGCCAATGCCGTCGTGACAACGCCCAGCCACAGCACCAGCGTCAGCGTCGGCACGCCGGTCAGCGGTCCGGTGTCCACGACCATCCACGGCACCAGCACCAGCGAGCCGATCAGCAACGACGCGGCGGCCGCGGCGGGCAGCGGTAGTCGGGGATTGTCGGCGGCGAGCCGTTGTGCGTACACGGTGTAGGCGCCGACGCACGCCCCGGACACCACGCCGAGGAACAGGTTGCGCGGATCGGCGCCCTGCTGTCCGGGCGTGAGCAACAGCAGGCAGCCCACGATCGCGGCTGCCGTGCTGACCGACCACTTCGGCGTGATCCGGTCGCCACCGATCCACCACGCGGCCAACCCGGTCGCCACCGGCGCGGTACCCAGCGCCACCGCGGTCGCCAGCGCCGCGCCCGCGCGGGACACCGAGTAGAGGAACGTCATCTGGTACAGGCCCGTGGACACGGCGCACACGGTCAGCGGCCATCTGGCCGCCCGGGCGAGCAGCAACCGCATCGTGCCCGGCCCACGCGCCGCGACGACCCACAGCACGAGGCCGCCGATCAGCAGGCGCCAGCCACCCAGCGCCGGCGCGGTCAACGGGCTGCGCGCCATCACCTCCGCTGGTCCGACGGTGCCCCACAACACCGCCGCGCCCACCGTGAGACCGGCTCCCCCACCACTGGCGCGATTCTCGCTCGCCACTTCCGCGCAGACCCCTCACCACGTGCGCATGATCGGACACGCAGAGAGTAGGTAATACGACGGATCTCTCAATCACCCTGTATGTGACACTTCGGGTAGCTCTCATGGGGGACACGTTCGTTCGGCGACCGAAGGCGGGGGCGTGGCCGCGGTCACCGGCGGGTCGGGTTGCATAAGCGGAAACCCTTTCCGTATAGTTCCGGAACGAGTGTTCCACTTCAATCCCCGGGAGGGACTCATGCGGTACCGCACGCTCGGGCACACGGGGATCAAGGTCAGTCCCTACGCGCTGGGTACGCTGATGTTCGCCTCGTCGATCGGCAACGCCGACCACGAGGACTCGATCCGCGTCATCCACAAGGCGCTGGACGCCGGGATCAACGTCGTCGACACCTCCGACGTCTACGGCGACTCGGAGGACGTCGTGGGGAAGGCGCTTGTGGGCAGGCGGGACAGCGTCGTGCTGGCCACCAAGTTCGGCAGGCCGCTGGGTGAGGACCCGAACCGGCAGGGCGCGTCGCGGCGCTGGATCACGACCGCCGTCGAGAACTCGTTGCGCCGCCTGCGGACCGACTACATCGACCTGTACCAGCTACACCGGCCTGATCCCTCCACCGACATCGAGGAGACCCTCGCCGCGCTGTCCGACCTGATCCGCAGCGGCAAGATCAGGGCGATCGGCGCGTCCAACATGCCCGCGTCCGACATCGTCGAGGCGCAGTGGGTGGCGCAGCGGCGCGGGCTGGAGCGGTTCCGCGCCGAACAGCCGCCGTACTCGCTGCTCAACCGCGGCATCGAGCGCGAGGTGCTGCCGGTCGTGCAGCGCTACGGGATGGGCGCGCTGGTGTGGGGGCCGTTCGCGCAGGGCCTGCTCACCGGACGTGTGCGCAAGGGGCGGCAGAACGAGCTGCGGCGCGCGCGCATCTTCCGACACCTCAACGACGAGGGGCGGCTGGACGTGGTCGAGCGGTACATCGCGCTGGCCAAGGAGGTGGGCATGCCGATGACCCATCTCGCGATGGCGTTCACCATCGCCCATCCCGGCGTGACCAGCGCGCTGATCGGGCCGCGCACGATGGAGCACCTCGACGACCTGCTGGCGGGCGTCGAGGTCGCGCTCACCGATGACATCCTGGACCGGATCGACGAGATCGTGCCGCCGGGCACCGACGTCGGCACGCTCGACCAGGCGTTTCTGCCGCCCGCGCTGGAGCAACCACGGCTTCGGCGCAGGCCGGTCGCCGAACGCGCCGCCGCCTGAGCGGGACGACGGCAGCCTGGAACCGCTGTGTGGCCGACGCGGTCGGCGACGGCGTGAGCAGCGGTACTCGCAGCCGGCGGGGCGGTCGCCGGTGTCGCGCCGGGTCATCCACTGTGCGCGGTCCACGAACGTGCCGACAGTAGGTGGTTGGACCATATCCCACGATATGGGAACCTGATCGACTGCTGGATCGTCTCGTTGGTGCCGAATTAGTGTGGCCCGTCCGTTCACTCGATCGGGGTAGGTCACCGTGGCTGTGGTGTCGTCGGCGAGTGCGGCACGTTCGCTGCCGGCCGCGTTGCTGCGTACCGTCCGCACCGACCGGTGGGCGCTGGCCGGCGCCGTCTGTCGTCGTGGTGCTGGTGCTCGTCGCCATCGCGGCGCCGCTGCTGGCCGCGCTGGAGGGCCAGAATCCCTACACTCTACGACCTGGCCGCGCTGAACCCGCACAGCGGCCTGCCGCGCGGCTCGCTCGGCGGGGTCAGCGGCACGCACTGGTTCGGGGTCGAACCGCTGACCGGCCGGGACCTGTTCGCCATCGTCTGTTACGGCGCGCGCACCTCGTTCCTGATCGGCCTGGCCGCGACCGTGGTGGCCATGTGATCGGCACGCTGCTGGGCGTCAGTTCCGGCTATCTCGGCGGCTGGTACGGCCGGGTGATCACCTGGGTGACCGACGTGCTGCTGGGCTTTCCCTACCTGGTGTTCATGATCGCGCTCGGTGCCATCGCGCCCGCCGAGCGTGCCGCGGCCGCTGCTGCTGATCCTGGTCATCGGCTTCTTCGGCTGGCCGAGCATTACGCGGATCGTGCGGTCGCAGACGCTTTCGCTGCGCGACCGCACGTTCGTGTCGTCGCGCCCGGGCGATGGGCGCCGGCCCGTGGCACGTGTACCGCACCGAACTGCTGCCCAACCTGTGGGCACCGATCATCGTCGTGGCCACGCTGAACATCCCGACCAACATCGGCTTCGAAGCGGCCCTGTCGTTCCTCGGCGCCGGCATCCCGCCGCCGACACCGAGTTGGGGACAGACGATCTCGACCGCGAGCGGCTGGATCCGGATCGACCCGACGTACCTGCTGTTCCCCAGCGCCGCGCTGTTCGCGGCCGTGTGGTCGTTCAACGTGTTCGGCGACGGGTTGCGGGACGTGCTGGACCCCCGGCTGGCGGTGCGCCGGTGAGGCTCGCCAGGTTCGTCGGCGTCCGCGTGCTGTCCATGCTCGTGGCGTTGCTGGTGATCGGCCTGGCCACGTACGCGGTCTTCTACCTGCTGCCCACCGATCCCGCGCAGTTGTCCTGCGGCCGGCCGTGCACGCCGCAGGGCTTGGCCATCGCGCGGGCGTTCATGGGTTTCGACCACCCCTGGATCGAGCAGTACCTCCAGTTCCTCGGCGGCATCGTCGGTGGCCGCACGTTCGGTTCGGGCGTGACCGCGATCCACTGTGCGGCACCGTGTTTCGGCTACTCGTTCCAGCAGGGGCAGACCGTGCTGAGCCTGATCGCCGGCCGGGTGCCGGTGACGTTCTCGCTGGCCGTCGGGGCGGCGGTGATCTGGCTGGTGATCGGCGTCGGCATCGGTGTGTTCTCTGCCGTGCGGCGGGGTTCACTGGCCGACCGGATCGCGATGGCCGGCGCGATCGCGGGCGTGTCCGCTCCCGCGTACGTGGTCGGACTGCTGGCCATCCTGATCTTCGGGCTGACGCTGAACATCGTGCCGGACAACGGATACGTGCCGTTGACCACGGACCCGGTCGGCTGGTTGTGGCACATGGTCACGCCGTGGCTGGTGCTGGCGTTCCTGCAGGCGGCGACCTATGCACGGCTGACCAGGACACAGATGCTTGACGTGCTGGGCGAGGACTTCATCCGCACCGCCCGCGCCAAGGGCGTTCCCGAACGGTCGGTCGTCGGGCGGCACGCGCTGCGCAACGTGCTGCTGCCCGTGGTGACCGTGTTCGGCCTGGACCTCGGCTCGCTGCTGGGTGGCGCGATCCTCACCGAGACCGTCTTCTCAATGCCCGGCCTTGGCCAACTGCTGATCAACGCCGTGCACCAGTTGGACCTGCCGCTGTTGATGGGCTGCACGCTGTTCGCGGCGTTCGTGATCGTGATCGCGAACTTTCTGGTCGACATGGTCTACGGCGTGCTCGATCCTCGGGCACGCGTGACGTGAGTACAGGGAGGACAACGATGGACCGGAGGGATTTCCTGCGCCTGGTCGGCGTCGCGGGAACGGCGGCGGGGGCGGCCACGCTGGTGGCCGCGTGCAACGCCAACCCGTCGCAGGGCACGGCCGCGTCCGGCACCACCGCCAAGCCCGGTGGCACGTTGTACGCGCTGGACGACGTGTCCAGCGTGCACTTCGACCCGGCCAAGTCGCAGAGCCTGGCCACCACCAGCAGCGGCCTGGTGCACCGGCGGCTGACCGCCTGGAAGCTCGGCCAGATCGCCACGGTGGTGCCGGACCTGGCCACCGACACCGGCCGGTCCAGCGACAACGGCACCACGTGGACCTACACGCTCAAGGACGGGCTCACGTTCTCCGATGGTTCGCCGATCACCTCGGCGGACGTCAAGTGGGGCATCGAGCGCACCTTCGATCCCGCGTTCTCCCAAGGGTTGTCCTACCACAAGACGCTGCTGGCCGGCGGCACGAGCTACACCGGTCCGTTCGCCGGGCAGAGCCTGGACTCGATCCAGACGCCGGACGCGAGGACGGTCGTGTTCCACCTGGCCCGGCCCTACGGTGACTGGCCGTGGATCGTCAGCCTGGTCACGCTGTCCCCGGTGCCGCACGGCAAGGGCGTCAACGCCGCCTACGACACCAACCCGATCACGTCAGGCCCCTACCAGGTCGCGTCCTACGCCAGCGGCAGCCAGGCGGTGCTGTCGCGCAACCCGCACTGGAACCGGTCGACCGACCCGGTGCGGCTCGGCCTGCCGGACAAGATCGTCTTCCAGTTGTCGCAGGACGACTCGGTGATCTCGCAGCGGTTGGTCGCCGACTCCGGAACGGACCAGTCGGCGTTCGGCACGTCGTTCGTGAGCCCGGCGCAGCTGGCGCAGGTGCAGGGCAATCCCTCGGCCGGCGGGCGGGTGGTCACGTCGCATGCCGGTGCCGTGGCGTACCTGGCGATGAACACCCAGCGCGGGGTCCTGGCGGACGTCGCCGTGCGCAAGGCGTTCCAGTACGCGGTGAACCGGACCTCCTTCCAGGTGGCCACGGCCGGCACGGCCGACCTGGCCGGCCCGATCGCGACCACGCTGATCACGCCGGGCATCGCCGGCCGCGAGGTCTACGACCTGTACCCGACGGCACCGGCCGGCGACCCGGCCAAGGCGAAGCAGCTGCTGGCCGCGGCCGGTCACGCCGGCGGCCTGTCCGGGCTGACACTGCTGGCGTCCACGGCGAACAACGGCTCGGTGCTCGCCCAGGCGGTCGCGGCGTCGCTGGCGCAGGCCGGCATCACGGTCACCATCCGGACGCTGGACGACGACACGTTCAACTCCGACGTCACCGGTAACCAGGGTGACTACGACCTGGCGCTGGCCAGTTGGCAGCCGGACTTTCCCAGCGCGAACGCGAACATCCAGCCGCTCTACCAGTCCTCGCAGATCGGCAACGGCGGGTTCAACCTCGCCCGCTACAGCAACGCCGAGGTGGACGGCATGATCGAGGACGCGCAGGCCACCGTCGACCCGACGGCGGCGGGCCGGAAGTGGGCCGCGGTGGACAGGCGGATCATGCAGGACGCCCCGGTGGTGCCGCTCATCTACACCCGCAATTCGTTCCTGCACGGGTCCAAGGTGGACAACTTCCAGGTGCCCGACTTCCCGGCCTACCCGAACTACCTCACCCTCGGCGTCGCCCAGTGACCGGTCCGGCACTGCTGTCGGTGGAGGAGGTCTCGGTGACCTTCGCCACCGACACCGGTCCGGCACCGGCCGCCATCGAGGTGAGCTACTCGGTGGCGGCCGGCGAGGTGCTGGCCGTGGTCGGCGAGTCCGGTTCGGGCAAGACGGTGACCGCGATGGCGCTGCTGGGCCTGCTCCCGCCGAGCGCGACGGTGACCGGTGCCGCGCACCTGGCGGGCACCAACCTGTTCGGGTTGGACCGCGAGCGACTGCGGGAGATCCGGGGCAGCCGCGTCGGGTTCGTGTTCCAGGAGCCGATGAGCGCGTTGAACCCCGTGTTCACCGTCGGCGCACAGGTCGCCGAGGCGATCACCGTGCACCGCAGGGTCTCCGCAGCCGCGGCGCGGGCCCGCGCCGCGGAACTGCTCGGGCTGGTGGGGCTGCCCGACCCTCGACGAGCAATGCGTTCCTACCCGCACGAGCTGTCCGGCGGCCAGTTGCAGCGGGTGGTGATCGCGATGGCGGTGGCCAACGAGCCGGAACTGCTGATCGCCGACGAACCGACCACCGCGTTGGACGTGACCGTGCAGGCGGGCATCCTGGAACTGTTGCGGGACCTGCGTTCCAGGCTGGGCATGGGCATTCTGCTGATCACGCACGACATGGGCGTCGTGGCGGACCTGGCCGACCGGGTCGTCGTGATGCACCAGGGCAGGGTGGTCGAGCAGGGCGACGTCACCGAGATCTTCGCGCGGCCGCGCCGCGAGTACACCCGCCAACTGCTCGGCTCGGTGATCTCGCTGGCCGGCACGCCCACGCCGCCGCCCAACGGGACTGCCGGCGAGTTCGTGCGCGTCGGCGATCACGTCGCCGTGGTCGGGCACCCGGCGACCATGTCCGTTGTGGACGGCGAGCCCGTCGCGCCGGTGCTGCGGATCAGTGACCTGTCCGTGGTCTACCAGGGCCGGTTCCGGGCGTTCGCCCTGCGGGCCGTCGATCGGGTCAGCCTGCACGTCGAGCCGGGTGAGGTGCTCGGCCTGGTCGGCGAGTCCGGTTCCGGCAAGACCACGGTGGCATCGTCGATCGTCGGGCTGGTGCCGGCGACGTCTGGCCGGATCGAGGTGGCGGGCACCGAACTGGCCGCCCTGGGCGGCAGGGCACGGCGGGCGGCGCTGAGCCGGATCGGCATGGTGTTCCAGGACCCGAGTTCGTCGCTGAACCCACGGGCCACCGTCGGCGCGAGCATCGCCGAACCGTTGCGACTGCACAGCGACCTGCCGAGGGCGGAACGGGACGGCCGGGTGCGGGAACTGCTGGACGCCGTCGCCCTGCCGGCCGCGATGGCCGGCCGCTTCCCGCACGAACTGTCCGGTGGCCAGCGGCAGCGGGTCGGCGATCGCGCAGGGCCATCGCGCTGCGCCCGGCGCTGCTGGTCGCGGACGAACCCACCAGCGCGCTGGACGTGTCCGTGCAGGCGCGCGTCCTGGAACTGCTGCGCACGTCTGCAGGCGGAACTGAAGTTCGCGTGCCTGTTCATCTCGCACGACCTGGCGGTGATCGAGGAACTGGCCGGGCGGACGGCGGTGATGCACCGGGGGCACATCGTCGAGCAGGGCCCCACCGGCTCGGTGTTGAACGGCCCGCTGCATCCCTACACCCACCTGCTGATCACGTCGGCGCCCGTCGCCGACCCGGCCGACCAACGCCGCAGGCGTGCGGCGTGGCGCGCGGCGCTTCCGGCCGGTCGGTGACCGGAAGCGCCCGTCGCTCACGCGGCCATGCCGAGGCCTTCCTGGCCGGTCTCGGCCACGGCCGTGGTCACGGTGGTGCCGCGCCACTTCGCAACCAGGGCGTCCAGCGCGAGCGCGCCGGGGCCGGTGAACACCAACAGGAAGAACGCCCAGCAGAACATCGCGGCGGCCTCACCGCCGTTCTGGATCGGCAGCATCGCCTTGGGCTGATGGACCGTGAAGTACGCGTACGCCATCGAGCCCGAGCTGATCAGGGCCGCGGCGCGGGTGAACAGACCGAGCGTGACGAGGATCCCGCCGACGAACTCGATCAGGGCGGCCCACCAGGCGGGCCAGACACCGAACGGCACCGCGCCACTGTGGGAGCCACCGAGGACGCCGAACAGCGAGGCCGCACCGTGGCAGGCGAACAACACGCCCACCACGATCCGATACAGCCCGAGCACGGTCCTTGGCCCTCGATCGTGCAGTTTCATGGTTGCCTCCCGGCCGCCGTCCGAATAATCCAACGGTAGAGACGATGTCCGAAAAATCTCAAGAAGATCTCAAGTTCTCAATGGGTGGCTCGCGGCCCGTCGCTGTTGATGAATGGTCAACCAGATCGGTCGGGTGGCGTGCTTGACCTGCGGTACACGGTGCGGACCAGCATGTATGCATGACATCGACGGACCACGCCGATTTGTTCGGCACACATCCAAATGGCTCGTGAGTGGTGAACCGGGCTCTTACCCGAGACCGCAGGTCTAGTGAAATTCACATTACGCGGGTAAATTACCGCCGCGATTCCAGTCGGCGATCGGACCAGTGGTCGGCCAAGCCGGCTTCCAGATACGCCACCAACGTTTCGTCGTGCGGTTCCCGCGGTGAGCGCCGTCGCTCACCTGTGCCCCGGTCCCGGCGCCGCCGCCGTCCACACCCGCTTTCATTCTACAAAAGTTGATTTCATACATAAAGGGTGTTGCCCTGGATGGATCGGTGTTCGGCCGTTAAGCTGCTTTCATTCCTCAAAAGTTGGTGAAGGGAACGGTGTGCCGAACCGGGAGAGGTACCGCATCGAGTCGCTGGCCAAGGGCCTGCGCGTGCTCAGCATGTTCTCCGAACGCCGGCCGGCACTGCGGATGACCGAACTGGCCGAAGCCAGCGGGCTGCCCATGCCGACCCTGTTCCGGATCGTCGCCACCCTCGCCGACGAGGACTACCTGGAACAGTTGCCGGACAGCAGGTACCGACCGGGTACGAAGGTGCTGACGCTCGGCTTCGCCGCGTTGCAGGACCAGGATTTGGTGCAGGCGGCGACGGCCCCGCTGCACGCGCTGGCCGACGCCACCAAGGAAACCATCAACTTCGGCGTGCTGTCCGGGGACCGGGTGCTGTACCTGGTGCGGCTGCGCACCGCGGAAATCGTCACGGCGAACATCCAGGTCGGCTCGACACTGCCGGCGGTGTACGCGTCGATGGGCAAGGTCCTGCTGGCCCATCTCGACTCCACCGAGCTGGACGCGACCCTGCGGCCGGCCTCGTTCGCACCCGGCGCGGGTCCCAACGCCGTGCGCACGCGCACCGTGCTGGACCAGCAACTGGCCCGGATCCGGCAGCGCGGGTACGCCGTACAGGACCAGGAAGTGGCGCACGGCCTGCGATCCATCGCCGGCCCGGTGCGCGGCGGCGGTGGCAGGGTGGTGGCCGCCGTGAACATCGCCGTGCAGGCCGCCGACTACGACGTCGAACGCATCCTCACCGACCTGAGACAGCCGTTGCTGGACACGTGCGCCAATATCTCGATGCGCCTCGGCCACCGCTGATGAGCAGGCTGCCGCGCCCGTCCAGGGCGCTACTCGACGAGCGGCAGGGCGAGTTGTTCGACGCGATCGCAGGCGGACCACGGGCGTCGTCGGCATTCTCGCCGGTCGGCGACGACGGGGGACTGGTCGGTCCGTTCAACGCCATGCTGCTGCACCCGCCGATCGGCGATCCGCTGCAACGGCTCGGTGCGGCCATCCGCTATCGGGGCACGCTGTCCGATCGGGCCCGCGAGATCGCGGTCCTGCTGGTCGCCGCGCACGCCGGCAGTGCCTTCGAGCAGTACGCGCACGAGCGGATCGCTGTCCACATAGGACTGTCCGATGCCGAGATCGCCGTGCTGCACGAAGGAAGAGCGCCGGTACTGGCCGATCCCGGTGAGACCGCCGTCGCCACGGCCACGCTGCGCATCCTGGATCGGCGTGCGCTCGACGACGACGAGTACGCCGAGGCGGTCGACGTGCTCGGCGCGGCGACGCTGTTCGAGCTCACCACACTGATCGGCTATTACCAGCTACTGGCGACACAGTTGCGGGTGTTCGGCGTCGACCGGCCCGCTCGCTAGCCCTCCGGCGAGTTCGGGTGCGGCCCGCCCGTGCGCACCGCCGACCAAGGCACGACCGCGGCGCGCGGCCGGACGGCGGCAAGGGAACGTCCTACCGGGTCACCTCGACCGGTTGCGCCTCCGCTCGTGCTCGCCCCGGTGAACCGGGAGATCCCGACCGTGCCGTGCGAGCCACGCAGGCCGAACGCGAACCTGTACTGCGCCCTGACCGCCGGGTCGGACAGGTTCACCCCTGGCCCGACGTCCATGCTGACCAGTTGCTGCCACGTGCCGTCGTGGCCGAGATAGGACGTCATCGTGGTGCCCGAGTACGCGACGGTGAACTGGTCGCCCGGCGCGATCGTCACGCCCGCGCAGCAGTTCGTGTTCACGCCGACGTTCAGCGCCCCGTTCACGCGCACGTCGAAACCGGACGACCTGCCGTGGTTGTTGTACCAGGCCATCACGTAGTCGGCGTCGTCCTTGACCAGGCCGACGAACAGCGTGTCCTCCGACTCGCCGGGATCGTTGGTGAACTGCGCCGCGTCGACGGTCACGGCCGACTGGTCGGACGCCGGGCTCGCGCCGCTGCTCAGGATGCCGAAGAACGGCGTGCTGGACGTGGCCGTCAGTTCGCCGCCGGCCGCCGTCAACGTCGGCACGGCCTCGTTGCCGAACGGTTGCAGCACCTGGTAGTCGCCCAGACTGCTGAACGAGTCGTCGACCTGGCCGTCGCCGTAGAACGACGGGTCGAACGCCACGCTCGTCGTGGTGCGCGTGTGGGTCGACCGCTGGTGGCCGGGCGGCCCGAACGTGGCGTAGGCGTAGAGGGCCGTCTGCGTGCCGGGGCCGGCTTCCGGCGACGGCGTGACCGACCACGTGGTGCGCAGCGTCTGTCCCGGCGCGACCCAGCGGCTCGTCGCGCCGCTGGTCGCCCTGGCCTGCCAGCCTGCCGGCGTGGGCAGCGTCACGCGCACGTCGGTCAGGACCTTGTCGGTGCGGTTGGTGAAGCTCGTGGTGAGCTTGTTCGACCGTCCCGGTAGGACGGTGACGGACGCCGCGTTCGCCGCGCCGAGCGCCAGCGTGGCCGCCGTACTGGACGGCTGGCCGATCTCCAGTTCGCTGGCACCGACCGCCGAGCCGTTCGACTTGGTGAACACGACCCGCACCTGGCTGGTCGTCACCGTCGGGAACGTGACCTGGTTGAGCGCGTTCGTCGCGGGTGTCACCGGATTGTCCACCTGCGACGGTATGTCGGCCCAGGCCGAGCCGGTCCAGTACTGCACCGTGAACGCGGCCGGGGTGCGCACGCCGCCGCCGTCGTCGTAGGTGTAGAGGCGTACCTCGTCGACCGGGATCACCGTGCCGAAGTCGACGCCGAGATCATCGCTCGCGTTCGGTGTGCCGTAGTCGGTCCAGCGCGTGTCCTCGGGGATGTCGTTGTAGAACAACTGCCCGTCGACGGCGTTCCACGGGCTGTCACCCGGCCACGTGTACGACGCGAACGCACGCGGATAGCCCTGGCCGTAGACGTTCGCGGCGTCATCGGTGAAGTTCGCCGCAGGGCGCGGCACGACCGGTCCGGTGGGCACGCGCAGGTTCACGTCGGTGAGCGTCGCCGAAGTCCTCGACAGCCTGCCGTCCACGTACAGCCGCAGGCCGGCGCCCTGGTGGTAGCGCGAACCGTCCTTGTCCCACAGCACGGTCACGTTGTGGCCGTGGTAGGGCACGTTCTCCAGCGCGAAGTAGTTCCACGACGCCGGCACCAGCGGCTTGACCTGTAGCGTGTCGCCGACCTGCGGGCGAAGGCCGATCAGGCCGCTGATCACCAGGTCGTTGAACGACGAGTGGTTGTAGTCGTCCGCGCCGTACATCCAGGACGGCTGGTCGGGGTCGTGCGCCTGGCCGAGGTAGGGCTGGCCGTTCTGGGACTGCGTCGCCGCGTACTCGTCCAGCAGGGTGTCGTAGTCGGCTGCCGTGATGTAGGACTGCGCGGGGTAGTCGTCGAGCAGGTTGGCCAGGCCGGTCAGGGTCTGGCTGGTCTCGTACGGCCAACTCGGCCCGTCCCACCGGCAGCAGCCCTGGTCGGCCTGGTACATGAACCACTGGCTGCGCCGCTCCGCCGTCGTCGGCCCGTACGGTGCGGCGAAGCCCTGCGGATCGGTCAACTGCTGCCACGCGACGGAATCCGACGGCTGCGGCATGTCGAACATCCACGGGACGAAGCCCATCTCCTCCCGCGTGGACACCAGCCCGTGACCCGGGTTGTCGTCGCGGGCCATGTGGTAGAAGAAGTCGCGCCGCGGGTCCCACAGGTACTGCTGCATGCTGTTCTTCAGCGACGCGGCCCGCTGCCGGAACGCCTTCGCCGTCGACGGGTCGCCCGCCAGCGCGGCGATCGTGGCGATCGCGTCGGCGTCGCCGAACTGGTAGGCGTTGATGGTCGGCCGGTAGCCCGCACCGCCGTGGTACGGGTCGGCGGGATCGGTCTCGTAGGACGACGCGGTGAACTCGGTCGCGTCCCACACCGGGACCTGCCAGTACAGCCCGAGGTTCTTGTCGTACTGCCCCTGCCAGCCGTCGTACTGGCGCACCAGGTCCGGTTCCAGGCCGGTCGCGAACGACAGGTCGCCGGTCACCTCGGCGTCGGCCAGCACCGAGTCCGCCGCCCAGAAGCTGTACTCGTGAGCCCAGTCGGTGGTGTTCGGGTTGAACGTCTCGGTCGCGGGCTTCGGGCCGGAACCGGCGCCCCGCAGCCAGTAGTCGATGTCACTGTCCACGTAGCTCTGGTCGCGCAGCCAGCGGCCCTCGTCGATGTGGTGGCCCGCGGCCGCGTCGATGCCCCCGAACGGTGCCGAGTAACCGGGCGCTCCGAAGAACTCGCCGAGGATGTCACCGTTGGCCGGACCGGTGTCGCGGACGTGTTCCTTCCAGGTGCGCCAACGGTAGTAGTACGTCTGCTGGATCTGCTGGTCGGGCACGTCGAGGAACGGGATGTTCGCCTTGTACCAGTCCGGTTCCTTGACACCGGCCAGCAGCGCGTCGTCGTCCAGGAAGTGGGTGCCGGCACCCACCGACGGATACGCCGGATCGGCCGGTGGGAGCGGGCCGGGCGCCGCGAAGGCTTGCGATGACAGTGCCTGCGATGACAGTGAAGGAATGACGAGACAGGACAACGCGACAACGCCGCCGATGGCGCCCCGTCGCAGCAATCCGTGCCGCCGCCTGACGCAGCGCCCCATTCGCGACCTCCCGTCGACGTAGGTAGCACCCTATTTCATCTGGGTGCGAGCCCGGATCGTTGACAGATTCAACGTCACCACCCGACGCCCGGTATGTCCAGAACGAACAGTGATGGTTGTCGCCTACTACTTGCAACAACGACTCTCTGGCGACAACAATCGGGGCTGACCGCAGCCGGGCCGAAGGTGAGGCACCCATGACGACCGAGTCCGTCGCCGTCCGCGCCACCGTGTCGGGCCGGGGCCGCTTCCGGCACGCGCTGACCGGCCGCGAGTGGGCCAGGGCCGGTGGCATGGCCGCGGCCGTGATCGGGCTGACCGTGATCGGCTGGGGCGTGCTGATCGTGTTCGTCGTGCCGGGCCACTACAGCCTCGGCACGAAGACGTTCGGCATCGGCATCGGCGTGACCGCCTACACGCTGGGCATGCGGCACGCGTTCGACGCCGACCACATCTCCGCGATCGACAACACCACGCGCAAGCTGATGGCCGACGGTCAGCGCCCGATCACCGTGGGGTTCTGGTTCTCGCTCGGGCACTCCAGCGTCGTGTTCGCGCTGGCGCTGCTGCTCGGGCTGGGCGTGAAGGCGCTGGTCGGGCCGGTGACGAACGACGGTTCCACGCTGCACGCGATCACCGGCGTCGTCGGCACCGGTGTGTCCGGCGTGTTCCTCTACGTCATCGCCGCGATCAACGCGGTCGTGCTGGTCGGCATCCTCAAGGTCTTCGTGCGGATGCGGCGCGGCCACTACGACGAGGACGCGCTGGAACAGCAGCTCAACAACCGAGGGTTCATGAACCGGATCTTCGGCCGGCTGACCCGCTCGATCACCAAGCCGTGGCAGATGTACCCGGTGGGCCTGCTGTTCGGACTCGGCTTCGACACGGCCACCGAGGTCGCGCTGCTGGTGCTGGCCGGGACCGGCGCGGCGGCGAACCTGCCCTGGTACGCGATCCTGTGCCTGCCGGTGCTGTTCGCGGCCGGGATGAGCCTGTTCGACGCGATCGACGGGTCGTTCATGAACTTCGCCTACGGCTGGGCCTTCTCCAAGCCGGTGCGCAAGGTGTACTACAACATCATGATCACCGGGCTGTCGGTGGCCGTGGCGCTGGTCATCGGCACGATCGAACTGCTGGGCCTGCTGGCAGGCGAGTTCGGCTGGTCGGGCGGGTTCTGGCAGTGGGTGTCCACTGTGGATCTCAACACGATCGGTTTCGGTATCGTGGGACTGTTCGTGTCGACGTGGGTCGTCGCGCTGGCGGTCTGGCGGTTCGGCCGCATCGAGGACAGGTGGAACGCGCACCTGCGTCAGGAGGCAGTCGAGTGACCGACTTCCTGCGATTGGCCTGCCTGCGCTACGACGGTGACGACGGCCCGGACCGCTGGCGGCGTGCCGCCGCGCTGCTCGCCGAACAGCCGGAGATCACACGCGCTTCGGTGCACGCCGCCGCCGCGGCGGCCGACTCCGACGCACTGGCCGCGTCGCTGGCCGGCGATCCGGCTCTCGCCACCGCCGAGGGCGGCCCGTTCGGGTGGCAGCCGATCCTCTATCTCGCCTACGCCCGGCACGATCCCGCGATCACCGCCGACGCCGTCACCCGGACGGCCCGGTTGCTGCTGGACAACGGAGCCGATCCCGATGCCGGTTTCCGGCGCGACGGCCTGCCGACCCCGTTCACCGCCCTGACCGGCGCTTTCGGCGGCGGCGATGGCGACCAGCCCGCCCATCCGCAGGCCGAGGCACTGGCCGGCGTGCTGTTGGCCGCAGGCGCCGACCCGAACGACGGTCAGGCGCTGTACAACCGCCAGTTCCGCGCCGACGACAGCCACCTGGCGCTGCTGCTGGAACACGGCCTGGGCACCGGCGACGGCGGACCGTGGCGGGCCCGGGCGGGTGACGCGCTGCCCTCGCCCGCCGAACTCGTCGCCGGCCAGTTGTGGTGGGCCGTCACACACGACATGGCCGCGCGGGTGCGTCTGCTGGCCGAGCACGGCATCGACACGACCGCCCCGTTCCGCTTCGGCGAGCGCCGGCCGGTGTACCTGCGCGCATGGGAGGGCATGACGCCCGCGCAGGTGGCCGCGGTGTGCGGCTGCTCGACGGTGCTGGACCACCTGGTCGAGCACGGTGCGACCCGGCCGGCGGCGGAGGGTGTGGCCGGACTGGTCGCCGCCGCGCTGGCCGGGGACCGCGCCACCGTGGACCGGTTGCGCGGGTATGCCGGTGACGCGCGCGGGGACCGGCCGGGGCTGATCGTGTGGGCGAGCGCGCGGCGCGCCTGGCAGGCCGTGCCCCTGTTGGCGGAACTGGGTTTCGACGTCAACGCGCGCTCGCGCGGCGACGTGCCGCTGGAACAGGAATGGCAGACGGCGCTGCACGAGGCCGCCAGCCTGGACGACCTGGATGGTGCCCGCGTGCTGATCGACCTCGGTGCGGACCCGAACCTCCGCGATGCCCGGTTCGACGCGACACCACTGGGCTGGGCCGAACACTTCGGGCACGACACGATGGCCGAGTTCCTGCGACCGATGACGGCGGCGTGACCCTGTGGTCGACTCGACCAAGCCGCGGCGGGAGCGGCCCCGAACAACCCGCGTGACCAGTGCGGCAGCGGAGCGGACCGGCAACACCGCGCCGGCGGGGACGTGGCGGCGGGTGGCGTTGCTGCGGCGCACGCCGAGGGTGGGGCGAGGCCGGTGGTACGGCCTGGCGATCGACCTGCTGTGGGCGCCGCTGATGCTGTTCACCCGGCCGGTGTGGCTGGGCGGGCGGCACGTGCCGGCGAGCGGGGGAGTGCTCATCGCCAGCAACCACGTGTCGTTCGTGGACCCGATCGCCGGCACGGCGTTCGTGCTCGCGCACGGCCGGATTCCGCGCTATCTGGCCAAAGCGGACCTGTGGACGACACCGGTGATCGGTCGTGTGCTCGCCGACGGCCGCCACGTCCCGGTGCGCCGTGACACGGTGGAGGCCCGCCACGCCTACGACGACGCGTGCGACGCCCTGCGCCGGGGTGAGACCGTCCTCGTCTACCCGGAGGGCACGTTCACGAAGGACCCGGACGGCTGGCCGATGCGCGGCCGCACCGGCGTGGCACGGATGGCGCTGGTGACCGGTGTACCGGTGGTGCCGATGGCGCAGTGGGGTGGGCAACGGGTGCTGCCGAGGCGTTCGGTGCTGCCGCGGCTGTTCCCGCGCAAAGCGGTGCACGTGCGGGTCGGAGCGCCGGTGGATGTGAGCGATTTCGCCGGTTGCGAGCCGACGCGCGACGTGCTGAACGCGATGACGGCGCGGATCATGGCCGCGATCACGGAGTTGCTGGTGGAGATCAGGGGCGAGCGCCCCGCGTGACGAGGCTTCGCCACTCGTGGGAACACGCGTGGACGCCGCTGCGCGAACTGGAGCATCCGGACGCCGACGCGGTGCTGTCGACGTTGCGCCCCGACACCCAGGACCGAGCACAACGAAGGCAACACCGACGCCGCGGCGACCCGCAGTCGTCTGCTGTGCGACATTCAATTTCTCCCTTGTCCTACCACCGCGGTGAGGCGGCGCCTGTGAATCACCTCCGCGAGGTTGGCAGGACGGGGTAGCAGTTGAGTAGCGTCCGCGTTGCGTCCCCCGTCAGAACAACGCACTGACCCGTTCGAGAACGTCGTCCGCAGGCGCCATCGCCATTGCCATTGCCTCGCGCACCGCGTGCCACTGCGCCTCGCTGCTGGGCGACACGATCGGCGCGGACACGGCGGGCAGGTTCAGCAACCACGCCAGCGCCAGCCCGGACACACTGATGCCCAGCTCCCGCGCGATGGTCGACAGTTTCGCCACGCGAGCAAGGTTTTCCGTGGAATGCATGCCGGCGTAGTAACGCTCACCGACCAGTGCGATCCGACTGCCCGGCGCCGGCTGGCCACCGTCGAGATACTGCTCGGACAACACGCCACCGGCGAGCGGCGAGAACGCCATGTAACCCAGTTGTTCGGCGGCGACGAACGGCAGCAGGTCCCGCTCGTCACCGCGGTTGAGCAGGCTCAACCCGTTCTGCACGAACTCCGGCCGTGGCAGCCCGGTCCGCGATGCCGCCTCCAGCCACGATTCCAGCAGCGGGACGTCGACGTTGCTGACGCCGAACGCACGGATCGCGCCGGCTTCCTGTGCCGCGGCGAACGCCGTCAGCGTCTCCTCGACGGGGGTGTCCGGATCGGGTGCGTGCGACAGATGGAGATCCACCCGGCCGAGCCGCCGGATGCTCTGCGCCAGTTGACGTTCCACGTGTGCCCCGGACAGGTCGACGCGTCCCTGCCCGGCCCGCACGACGCCGCCGACCTTGGTCTGCACGAGCACACCGTCCGGCTTGCGCTCGGCCAGCCAACGCCCGACGGTCCGCTCGCTCTCGCCACCACCGTAGGAATCGGCGGTGTCGATCACGCGAATGCCGACGTCGTGCGCCTCGCTGAGCCGATCGAGCCCCTGCTGGGCACTGAGCCCGAGCCCGCGGGTCGCCGCGGCACCACCGAGCCCGCCGATCGAGCCGGCCCCGAAGACGAACTCCGTGATCTCGATCCCGGTCCGGCCGAGTGACACGGTGCGCATGTGCGGCTCTCCTTTCGCGGTGCGGTCAGATGCGGGTGGCCGCGCGGACGAGGCCGGCCACGGCGCGGGAGCGGCTGTGCGGCGGCCACGCGATCAGTGTCGTGACCATGGGTGCATCGGACACCGGGACGGCGGCCAGGTCGCCTGCCAGGTGGGAACGGCTGGACTCGGGCACCACGACCGACGCCCGGCCCAGCGCGACCAGTTGCAGCAGTTGCGTGTGGTCGTGGACCCGCGGGCCGGTGCCCTCCGGGTAGGTGCCGTCCGGTCGTGGCCACAGCGGCAGCGGGAGGCCGGGCAGCGCGGCGGCCTCGGCCAGTGACACGTGCGGCCGCGCGGTGATCGGGTGTCCCGCCGGCACGACGAGCACCTGGCCCTCCGTGCACAGTTCCTCCGTGTCGAACCCGATCGCCGAGTCGAACGGCTTGTGCAGCAACGCCACGTCGGCACGGCCGTCGCGCAACAGGCGCTGCTGCTCGGAGATCGCGCACAGCCGCACGTCGACCGGCACCGAGTCGGGTTCGGCCGCGTAGGCGTCGAGCAGCTTCGCCAGCAACTCGCTGGACGCCCCTGCCTTCGCGACGAGCACGATGCCACCCTGCCCGGTCGCGACCCGCCGCGTCCTGCGTTCCGCCGCGTCGACGGCGTCGAGCGCGGCCTGCCCCTCCCGCAACAGCACCGCACCGGCCTCGGTCAGCGTGACGGCCCTGCTGCTGCGCTCCAGCAACGTGACCCCCAGCCGTCGCTCGAGCTGCCGGATCGCCCGCGACAACGGCGGCTGCGCGATCCCGAGCCGCTGCGCCGCCCGCCCGAAGTGCAACTCCTCGGCCACGGCCACGAACTTTCTGATGCTCTCCGAATCAAGCGCCGGCCTGCTCGGACAGTCGTCCATGGCGCCTCCTTCCCTCGGCGTGGCTCTGACAGGATCGATTCATGGATTTCACCGATGTGCTCAAGGGTCGCCACATGGTGCGCCGCTACCTACCGGACCCGGTCGACGAGGACGTGTTGCGACGGGTGGTCAAGGTCATCCATCGGGCGCCGAGCGCGGGGTTCAGTCAGGGACACCGGCTGATCGTGATCAGCGGTGCCGAGCTGCGCACGCGCATCGCCGAGCTGTACGACCCGGCGTACGCGGACAGCCAGTTTCCCGGATGGGTGAGCCAGGCGCCCGTGCTCATAGCGCTGTGCGTCCGAGAGGCGTCGTACCACGAGCGGTACCGGCAGCCGGACAAGCTCGACGAGAACGGTGACGAGATCGACTGGCCGGTGCCGTACTGGTGGTTCGACAGTGGCAGCCTGCTGGTGCTGTTGCAGCTCGCCGCCGCCAACGAGGGCCTGGCCACCGGGTTCTTCGGCCCTCATGAGGAGGGCCTGCGCCAGTTGCTGGACCTGCCGGATGACGTGGGCCTGTCCGGTGTGCTGACGGTGGGCTACGCGCCGGAACAGGACGGCGTGCGCCGGGACGTGTTCCGGCAGCGCCGCAAGCCGCTGGACGAACTCGTCGAGTGGCGCCGCTAGGCAGGCCGTGTCGCGACGTCTGGTCACTCGTCGCACTCCACCGCAGCCATGAACCCACCGTACTGCGTCGATACCCGGGCGGTATCGATGTGCACCCAGTTGGTCTTGGAGTTCGGGACGGGTCGCGGGACACGATCTGGACATGAGTGGACGGACGATCGCGCTGGTGACCGGTGCGAACAAGGGGATCGGGTACGAGATCGCGGCCGGGCTGGGCGCGCTGGGGTGGAGCGTGGGTGTCGGCGCTCGGGACGAGCGGCGCCGGGAGGCCGCCGTGGCGAAGTTGCGGGCCGGCGGTGCCGATGCCTTCGGCGTGCCGCTGGACGTGACCGACGACGCGAGCGTGGGTGCGGCCGTCGAACTGTTGCGGGAGCGTGGCGGGCTGGACGTGTTGGTGAACAACGCGGGCGTGACCGGTGGGCGGCCGCAGGAGCCGACCGTCGTCGATCCGGCCGACGTGCGGATCGCCGTGGAGACGAACGTGATCGGCGTCATCCGCGTCATCAACGCGATGCTGCCGTTGCTGCGGCGGTCGGCGTCGCCGCGGATCGTGAACATGTCCAGCAAGGTCGGTTCACTGTCCATACAGGCCAGTGGCGGCGACACCGGGCCGATCTCGGCCGCCTACGCGCCGTCGAAGAGTTTTCTCAACGCCGTGACCATCCAGTACGTCAAGGAACTGCGCGACACCGGCATCCTGATCAACAACGGCTGTCCCGGCTTCTGCGCGACCGACCTGAACGGCTTCCGCGGCGTGCGCACGCCCGAACAGGGCGCCGCGATCGCGATCCGGCTCGCGACGCTGCCCGACGACGGCCCGACCGGCGGCTTCTTCTCGGACGACGGCGTCGTGCCGTGGTGACCGGCGTCATCCGCCTGCCGCGCGGGCGACCGATCAGGATGCCGGCCATGGTCGTCCGAGATCGGAAGCGCCGGAACGGGAACGACCGCCGAATCAGGTGACGTACAGGCAAAGTTGCCGTACACGCCGTGCGGACACGACGGTGTCCGGGCGGAAAGCCCGCCCGGACACCGCCTTTCGCGACTCTCAGCTATTCGACCGGAAGGCGAACAGCTTGTTGTTGCCGCCGGAGCAGTAGTTCAGCGGTCCGGTGCCACCGGTCGGGCACAGGCTGGCGGTGGTGAAGCCGGAGCCCCAGTACACCGTTCCCCGCACGACCGACGCGCCGCCCGCCACCGGGCCGCCGCTGGCGAAACTCCAGAGGACGTTGCCGGTCCTGGCGTCCAGCGCGTACATGTCGTCGCCGGTGTCCGCGGACGATCCGGCGTACACGACGCCGCCCGCCGTGCTGACGTAGCCGAAGTCGGCTCCGCCCTGCGGATCGGGCACCTGCCACAGGATCTTGCCGGTCGCGGCGTCCAGTGCCGCCCACGATCCGCCGTTGGTCGTCGTCGTCACGCCGGTGGCCGACGTGATCTGATACGGCAGCCCGTAGAAGCCCGATTCGGCGATGTAGACGTGGCTGCCGTCGGTGGCCGAGCCGAACTCCATGCCGCCCATCGCGCTACCCGGCCCGACCGACGTGTGCCAGACGGTTGCGCCCGTGTCCGGGTCGAACGCCCAGTACGTGCCGCTCTTCTGGCCGGCGCCGACCAACTGCTGGCCGGACGGCAGTTGGATCAGGTTGGGTCCGCTGCCGAAGTCGAAGTCCGGTCCACAGCCCGCTGCCGGCGGCAGGCCGCAGACCTCCGTGTAGTCGTCGCCGGTCATCGTGCTGTGCGACCACTGCGGCGCACCGGTGAATCGGTTGAAGGCCACCACGGAGTCGGCGCGGTCGTCCGCCGGCGGTGGCGAGCAGTTGGTGCCACCGGGATCGGTGCACACACCCGGCGGCGACGTGTAGTTGTTGCCGGTGCCGACGTAGAGCAGGTCGTTGCGCGGGTCGATCATCGGTGAGCTGTTCCACACGGCGCCGCCGCTGTAGCCGGTGGGCACGGTGTAGGTCTTCCACTGCTGCTGGCCGGTCAGCGCGTTCAACGCGACGACGCTGCCCCGGAAGCTACAGCAGGGGTAGCCAGGCTCGGTCGCTATGGCCTCCTCGTACGACGACACGCCCGCGTACACCGTGCCGCCGTAGATCACGGGCGAACCGGTGATGATCGCGGGCAACTGCGTGTCGACCAGGTTCTGCCACAGCAGCTGCCCGGTCAGCCGGTTCACGGCGATGACATCGGCGCCCTTGCCGGCACCGTTGGTGTCGCCGAACACCAGCTCGTCGCCGTAGACGGCCGGGCTGGACCGCACGACGTCACCCGAGACCCCGGTGTAGTCGGAGATCTGGTGCGACCAGCGCACCGCGCCGGTCTTCGCGTCCACGGCCCACAGCGTGCCACCGGAGTCGGGTACGTAGACCGTGCCCTCCGCCACGACGGGCGTCGACCGCACGTCACCGGTGGTGGTCAGGGTCCACGCGACGGACAGTGTGCCGACGGTACCGGGCACCACCGTGTGCTCGCCGTACGCGGCGTGCGTGTTGGTGACACCGTTGCCCGCCATGGGCCACGCGTCGACGCCGAACGCCGGTGTTGGCGCACCGGCAGCCGAGCCGGCCAGGGCCACCGCGGACACCACGGCGAGCAGCCCCGACCACAACGGCCATGTTCGCATGTCGCTCCTCTCCAGGACCTTCTTCTGCGCGACCAGTGATAGCGCGCGGAAGACCGGCAGGGGAAGAGAAACACGGAGTCGCCAGTAGTTTCCCGCGACTCCGGCCACCGAATGGCCACCGAATCCCGCTGCCGAGTCGCCGCGCGCGGGCGTGGTGCGTCCGGCGGAACCGCTGAGCCCGCCCTACGCAATCGATTGCGTTCCGCCCGGTAATTGTCAATGGCGCATTTCGCTACGTGCGGCGGTTGTGCCTGTTCGGCGACGTGACGACGATTCCCGGCTGGATCCGGCCCTGCCCGCAGAGGATTCCGTTCCCGCCCAGCCGAGGGAGAACCATGTCCAGATCGGTCCCACGAGCGTTACCCGCACTCCTGTTGGCCACCGCCGGTTCGCTGGTGGCCATGGCGGCACCGGCCATCGCCGCCGCCACGCCCACCGCCGTCACGCCCGCCGCCGTCACGATGACGCAGGTCAGCAGCGATCCGTACACCGACAGCCAGGCACAGCACGCCACCGAAGTGGAACCCGACACCTTCAGTTCCGGCAACACGATCGTGTCGGTGTTCCAGGTCGGCCGCGTGACCGGCGGCGGCGCGTCGAACATCGGGTGGGCCACGTCCACCGACGGCGGCCAGACGTGGACGCACGGCTACCTGCCCGGCACCACGGCGAACACCGGCGGCCCGTACGGGCAGGTCAGCGACGCGTCGGTGGCCTACGACGCCAAGGACAACGTCTGGATGACGTCCTGGCTGGGCGTCAGCGGCAACACCGTCGACGTCGAGCTGAGCCGGTCCACCGACGGGAAGAACTGGGGCAACCCGGTCGCCGTCTCCGCGACCGGCACGTTCTTCGACAAGAACTGGACCGTGTGCGACGACCACTCGGCCAGCCCGTACTACGGCCACTGCTACACCGAGTACGACGACGCGAACTCCGGCGACGCGGAACACATGCGGACCTCGACCGACGGCGGCCAGACCTGGGGTGCGCAGCAGAGCCCCTCGGACGCGCCCAGCGGTCTCGGCGGTCAGCCCGTGGTGGCGCCCAACGGAACGGTCGTCGTACCGTTCTCGTCGGCCACAGCCGATGAGGAGCGGTCGTTCGTGTCCACCAACGGTGGCACCAGTTGGGGTGCCAGCGTGCAGATCGCGACCATCAGCCACCACACCGTGGCCGGTCTTGAGGACGAGCGGGAGACGATGGGCCCGCTGGACCAGTTGCGGGAGAGCCCGCTGCCCTCGGCGGAGATCGACTCGGCGGGCAAGGTCTACGTCGTGTGGTCGGACTGCCGGTTCCGGTCCAACTGCTCCAGCAACGACATCATCCTGTCCACGTCGACCAACGGCACGACGTGGAGCTCGCCGTTCCGGGTGCCGATCGACGCGGTGTCCAGTACAGCGGACCACTTCACGGCGGGCATCGGCGTCGACCCGTCCAGTTCCGGTGGCACGGCGCGGATCGGCCTGACGTACTACTACTATCCGCAGGCCAACTGCACCGACACGACGTGCCAGTTGTACGCCGGGTTCGTGTCGTCGACCGACGGCGGCAGCACGTGGACGTCGCCGACCCAGTTGGCGGGCCCGATGACGCTAGCGTGGCTTCCCAACACGTCGGACGGCCGCATGTTCGGTGACTACATCTCGACCTCCGTGCTGGCGGGCGGCAACGCCGTCACGGTCATCCCGATCGCCCATGCCCCCAACGGTTCCACGTTCGACATGGGCATGTACGCGCCCGTCGGCGGCCTGCCTGTCGGCACCGCAAGCGGTGGCGGGAACACCGTCACCGTCACGAATCCCGGCAACCAGACCGGTACCGTCGGCACGGCAGCGAGCCTGCAGATCAGGGCGTCCGACTCGGCTTCGGGTCAGACGCTGACGTACTCGGCCACCGGACTGCCGGCCGGCCTGTCGATCAGTAGCGGCGGCCTCGTCTCCGGCACGCCGACCACGGCCGGCACCAGTACGGTCACCGTGACGGCGACCGACACCACCGGTGCCGCCGGGAGCACGACGTTCACCTGGACGATCAACACGGTGGGCGGCGGCTGCGCGAGTCCCGGCCAGAAACTGGCCAATCCGGGCTTCGAGTCGGGCAACACGTCCTGGACCGCCAGCAGCGGTGTGATCGGTCAGAACGGGTCTTCCGAACCGGCGCACGCCGGTAGCTGGGACGCGTGGCTGGACGGCTACGGCACCACGCACACCGACACCGTGACCCAGTCGGTGGCCATTCCGGCCGGCTGCCACGCCAGCCTGTCGTTCTGGCTGCACATCGACACGGCGGAGACGACCACGAGCACGGCGTACGACAAGCTGACCGTGAAGGTCGGCTCGACGACCGTGGCGACCTACTCCAACCTGGACAAGAACACCGGTTACGCGCAGAAGACGTTCGACGTCTCGGCGCTGGCCGGGCAGACCGTGACGGTGTCGTTCAGCGGCACCGAGGACAGCTCGCTGCAGACGTCGTTCGTCCTGGACGACACGGCGCTGACCACGAGCTGACAGCGGCGCGCGGGGACGGGCCGGCAGCGGCCCGTCCCCCCGGCCGGAACAGTCGGAATGGACTCCACGGTCGAGTGAGCTGTTCGGCCTGCCGCCGTGGCGGGGGGTGCGCGGTTGCCGCGGTGCCAACGGTTTCGACGAGCGCAGGTCGGCCGAAGCGGTGCCGCGCACGACGTGGACGTCAGTCCAACCAGGTCCGGGCCGCCGTGACGAGCGTCTGGATGCCGGTGGTCAGCGTCGGCTCGATGTCCGGCGCGAACTCGGGGGAGTGGTTCATCGGCAGGTGATCGAACTGGCGCTCGGTGAAGTCGATGCCACCGAAGAACCAGTACACCGTGGGCACACCCGCCGCCGTACCGAACACGCCGACGTCCTCGCTGGCGTTGATCGCCGGCAGCGCCACCATCCGCTCCTGGCCGAACAGTTCGGTCAGCGCGGCCACCGTCCGCGCGGTCGCGTCGGGATCGCACACCAGCAGCGGCGCGCTGCTCGTCCAGTCGAACTCCGGCTCCCTCGGTGCACCGGACGCTGCCGCCTCGGCGCGGACGATCCGCTCGATCGCGGCACGAACGAGGTCGCGGGTGTGGTCGGACAGTGTGCGGACCGTGATCCCGAGGTCGGCCGTGTCGGGGATGATGTTCTCCTTCGTGCCGGCGTGCAGCCGGCCGACAGTGACCACGGCGCGCTCGCTCGCGGCGACCTCACGCGCGACGATCCCCTGCAACCGCACCACGACGTGCGCGGCCATCAGCACCGGGTCGACGGTGCCCTCCGGCGTCGAGCCGTGGCCGCCGCGACCGTGCAGGGTGACGGTGAGCGCGTCGGCGGCGGCCATCAGCGGTCCGCTGCCGTGGCCGACCATGCCGGCCGGCAGTGGGCCGACGTGTTGGCCCAACACGATGTCCGGCTTGGGAAAGCGCTCGAACAGCCCGTCGTCGACCATGCTCCGCGCCCCCTGGGCGAGTTCCTCCGCCGGCTGGAACACCGCGACGATCGTGCCCGACCAGTCGTCCCGGGTGCTGGCCAGATGCGTGGCGGCGCCGAGCAGGCAGGTGGCGTGCATGTCGTGGCCGCACGCGTGCGCGACCGGCACGTCCGCGCCGGTCGCGTCGGTGGTGCGGACGGTGCTGGCATAGGGCAGGCCGGTCGCCTCGGCGACGGGGAGCGCGTCGATGTCGGCGCGCAGCATGACCACGGGGCCGGCACCATTGCGCAGGACGCCGACCACGCCGGTGCCACCGACGTCGGTGGTGACGTCGAAGTCCAACGGGCGCAACGCCTCCGCGAGCCGGTCGGCGGTGCGGAACTCGTGCAGCGACAGTTCGGGGTGCCGGTGCAGGTCGCGGTAGAATTCGCTGAGTCGGTCGGCCAGTTCGGGCAGGCCCGCCCACAGGTCCCGTGTCATGCCCCGATCATGCCCATGCCGCGTGTTTCCGCCGCCGCCACCCCGGGTCAGTCGCGGAACTCCGGGATCAGCTCGCCGATCAGCTCGATGCTGCGGGTCACGGCGGGCTCGGGCAGACCGCCGATCTGGTGCAGGCACATCAGCCGGTCGACACCGAGATCGGCGTACGCGCGCAGCTTGCGCCGGCACGTCTGCTGGCTACCGACGATCAGCGACTGCTGCGCGCTGAGCACCGTGAACACCTCCTCCTCACCGACCTCCTCGCCGCGCAGCACGCGCCCGATCAACAGTTGCGCCTCGGTCGGCGGGTCGTCGGCCTCGCCGCGCAGGAAGTCACCGGTCAGGCCGCCGCCGTCGGACGACGCCAGCAGCTCCTCGTGCCGCCGCGTCATCTCGGCGAAGTTCGTGGCGGCCTCGAAGAACGTCAGCGCCGTCACGGTGTACCAGGCGGCTGCTGCCGCCGCTCCGTCGCGCATCGCCTGTTCGTCCGTGTCCGCGCAGTGCACGAACGTGAAATAGGCGACCTGGTCGTTCACGAACGAACCGACCGGCTCCGCGCACGCAGCGGCAGCCTTCCGGTACAGCCCGATCATCCGGCCCGCCCGCTCCAGCGACTCCCACATCGTGGTGGCGAGCACGCCGACACCGCGCCGGCCGGCGTCCTCGAACGACGACGGGCTCGCCGCCGCCTGCCACAGCGGAGGATGCGGCCGCTGCAACGGTTTCGGGCCGATCGTGACGTCGTCGAAGCGGTAGGTGTCGCTGTCGTAGGACACACCGTCGGTGGTCCACAGCCGTGGTACGAGTTCGAACGCCTGCTGCGTCTGCGCGCGTGCGTCGTCCGGCTCGACGTTGAACAGCCGCCACTCCGGGATCGTGGACCGCGTCATGCCCAGTTCGACCCGGCCGCCGGAGAGATGGTCCAGCGTGGCGGCGCGCTCGGCGATCCGGATCGGGTGGTTGAACCGGCCAGGCGCGAGCACGGCGGCGTGCCCGAGCCGGATGCGGCTGGTGTGCTGCGCGATCGCGGCGAGCATCAGCTCCGGCGCGGAGGACAGGCTGAACTCGCCCGCGCCGTGGTGCTCGACCTGCCACCAGCAGCCGTAGCCGAGCCGGTCGGCCAGCTTCGCCTGTTCGATCGCCTGCCGGAACCGGCGCTGTTCGTGGCCGTCCGGCCAGGGGCGCGGGTTCTGGATCTCGTTGAACAGATCGATCTGCATCCGAATCACCCTCCGTCGCCGATCCGTCACAGGATGACGTCTCCGGCCACACGCAATCCGTTACAGCAGCCGGCCTGAACTAGGGTGCGTTTCATCAGCCCGCTTTCCGGCTGCGCGACGCCCAGCCGGCCCATCCGCCGCGTTGTCGTCGGTCAACGTGGCTCCGCCACGCCTCCCTCCTCCGCCTTGCAGCTGGACCACCTGGCCGCCGCTCGCACGGAGAGGGCTCATGAAACACACCCTAGGCTTGAGCGGTGATCGGTGAGGGAGCGGACATCGGGGCGGAAGCGGCGCGGCGCCTTGCGGATCTCGGTTGCTGCGCGGTCGATCCCGGCCTGACCGACGCCGAGTTCGTCCGGATCGAACGGGAGTACGGCTTCACGTTCGCCGACGACCACCGCGCGTTCCTGGCCGCTGGTCTGCCGGTGAACCGGGTCGAGCCGGTGCCGGAAGGTGTCATCCTCACCTGGGACCGCCCGTGGCCGGACTGGCGCGACGGCGACCCTGCCGAACTGCGCAGGCGGTTGGACTGGCCGATCGAGGGTGCGCTGTTCGATGTCGAACACAACCGGCTGTGGTCGGCGGAATGGGGCGAGCGCCCCGCGGACGTGGCCGATGCGCTGGCGATCGCGGGGCGTGCGCTGGCCGACGTGCCGACGATGGTCCCGGTGTACGCCCACCGGTACCTGCCGGGCGGCGCGGGGACGTTCGGGCACCCGGTGTTGTCGATGTACCAGACGGACATCATCTACTACGGCCTCGACCTGGTCGACTACGTCCACCAGGAGTTCGGCGGCCCCGGCATGGACCGTGACGACGAACGCTGGCGCCCCGAGTCGACGGTGCCGTTCTGGAGCGACTTCCTCTGACAATCCCTGCGCCAGTCCAAGCGGGCGGCTGGTCAGCCGGGCTCGGCGGTTCAGCCGGTCGGTGGTTCGGATGACGAGTTCGGATCGACGCTGGCCGGCACTTCACCGGGCAGACCCTGCAACTGCGCCGTGCCCAGGTCGAAATAGCTCGTTTGGTAGCAAGATCCCGTCGACACCGGTTGGAACTGGATCTTCAACCGGAGCACACCGCTGACGTCGACGCTGATCGGCGTCGGCTTGCCGAAACTGATGGTGTCGCTGGACAGTTGCCGGTTGTCGCCGAAGATCTGCATGTTCACCGTCATGCCGGAGTCGGGAGACTGGTCGTCGACGCCCGCGGTCGCCTGGAACTTCCGGTAGCCCTTGGAGAGGTTGTACTCGACCGTCTGCGTCGACGAATCAGAGCAACCGGACACGTCGCCGATCACCGAGTGGATCATGGTCTGCCCGCCGAGTTGTGCGTTCGAGTCGGCCTGCGACCACGAGCCGTCGGCCGGAGTGAGCGAGTCCAGGTAGACGATCTCCGGTGACCGCGCGACGGTCAGCTGCATCGTGCCGTTCAGCGGCTGCCCGGCCGGGGGATCCTGGGCGATCACCGTGCCGCCGGCGTGCGTCGTGTCGACCATGTCCCTCGTCGTCACCTTGATCGACGAGGGCAGCGAGTCCTGTGCCTGGTCGATCGTCTTGCCGACCAGGTTCGGTGCTGTCGTGGGCGCGGTGCTGGTCGGTGAGTCCGTGGTGACCTGCACCGCGCCCGTCGTCGTCGCGGTCGCCACCACCGGCTGGTTCGGTGGGGCGCTGTTCGGCGATGACGAGCCGCTGTCCGCCAGCCACACGATCAGCCCGGTCGTCACCAGGACGACGGTGGTCACCGCCACAAGCATCTTGCGCTTCCTCTTCTTGGCCAACGGTCCTCCTGACGACGCGACGAACGGGAACGGCATACCGGCGGCGATCGACGGCGGCGGTGGGCCCGGATTCGGTGGGAGTGGCGCCGGCTCTGACGGCTTGCCCGGTGGGGGAGTTGTCAGTCGCGAGGCGCACGCCGTCGGCATCAGTTCGGCGACCATGTGTTCCAGCACGACGGCGATCTCGTGCGCGTTCTGCTGCCGCTCGTGCGGATTCTTGGCCAGCAGCAAATAGCTGACCTGCCACAGCGGATCGGGAATGCCGTCCGGTCTGCCCGGCTCCAACTCGACGTGCTGCCGCAGCACACCGAAGGCGGTTCCGCCGACGAACGGTGGCACACCGCAGCACAGCTCGTAGAGGATGATGCCCAGCGCATACAGGTCGGACGCGGGTGTCGCCGCTGCGCCATTGGCCAGTTCCGGTGCGAGATAACGGGGATCGGTCAGCGACGGCGTTCCGTGACCGCTGCGGGGCATACCGAGTGTGCGAGCCAGCGCGATGTCGGACAGCCTGGGCACCTTCAGCGACGACGACTCGTCCAGCAGCACGTTCTCCGGCTTCACGTCACCGTGGACCAGACCGGACCTGTGCAGCGCCGCCAGGCCGGCCGCGATCCCGGCACCGATCCGGGCGACCTCCGAGGGCAGCATCGGGCCGTTCGCCTCGATCGGCGTGCGCAGATTCTCTCCCGCCACCAGTTCACCGACCATCGTCGCGGCGCCGTCGGCGACGACGAGTTCGCGCGTCCGCACCAGATGCGTGGCATCCAGTCCGCGCAGCGTGTTCTCGATCTGGAGGTACCGGGCGGCCAGATCCGGATCACGCCCGAGGTCCTCCCGCAGCGTCTTGAACGCGAACCGGCCGCCGTCGCCGTCCACACCGGCGTAGACCACACCATGCGGTCCCCGCCCGACTGGTTCGTCCACCCGGTAGCGATCACCCAACGAGCGCCCCATGCCATTCCTCCCCGCCTGATTCGTGGCCAACAGAATGCCAAGAAGGACTGGTGAATGGATGGTCAAAAAAGAACCAGAAGTCGGACAGAACAAGGCCGACAACCGGTGATCACCCTCGCCGCGTCGGCATCGCGTCGGATGCCGGACAACAACGGGACATTCCCTGGCGTGCCGAAACGGGCCGGAACGGGTGGGCGATGTGCTCGTCGACCGAGTTGTTCCGGCATTCCGTCGGCCATTGTGGAGGAATCATGGGCATGCTGCTCGCCGACTATTCCGACTATCCCGACAGCGGTGGCGGCGGTGCCGGTGGCATCGTGATCGGTATCGCCGTGCTGGCGCTGCTCATCGGCCTCGTGTGGTGGTACAACCAGTTCAAGTACCGGGGTTTCCGTGCGAGGACGGTGGACACGCGCCTGCCGGTGGAGCAACTGCGGACGATCTTCGAGCAGACCGTGTCCGGCAAGGGATGGGCCATCGTCGACTACGGCAACCCGATCGTCGCGCAGTCCGGTCTGCTCGCCGGCATCCGGCAGCAGATCGCCCTGACCACCAGGACCACCGAGCACGGTACGCAGGCCCGGATCTGTGTCCCGCGGTACTCGAAGAAGGTGTTCGGCGGACCGACCAAGGCGTACACACTGCGGTGGCGGATGGGCGCTTTCCTGTCCGCCGTGCAGGCGGCCGACGTCAGCGCGACCGTCGCGGGCTGAGCCGTGACCTACCTCGTCATCGTGCTGTCGGTGAGCGCCGTCCTGTTGGTCTGGGCCGCGCTCACCACCTGCTCACTGGCGGTCTTCGTGCCGACCGTGTCGCTGCGCAGCCAACTCGTCGGCCCGCATGCCTACACCCAGTTGGTGGTGGCGTTGACCGAGCTGCCCGGGATCCGCCCGGTGGAGCGCACCGACGGCGCGGTGCTGTTCTCCGTGCTGCCCACCGTGACGTCGATGGAACGCGGGTTCGGCATGTTTCTCGTCGTGCGCCGGGCGGACGACGGTGTCCAACTGCTGGCCCGACCGCGGCTGCCGTTGCCGTTCAAGGTGGGTTCGGCGTTGCGTCAGGTGGAGCGGGAGGCCCGGATGAGCGCTCGGACCCGGTTGCCCGGCTTCGGGAACGGGGGATTCCCGGCATGACGGAACTGGGTGCGGCGCCGAGCAACCATCCACGTGTGTTCATCAGCTACTCGCACGACTCCGATGAGCACGCGGCGCAGGTACGGGAACTGGGCACGTTCCTGCGGACGCGGATGGGCGTCGACGCGCACATGGACGTCTGGTACGCCGACATCCGGCGGGACTGGTCGCGCTGGGCGATGGAACAGCTTGACGAGGCCGAGTACGTGCTGGCGATCGCGTCGCCGAAGTTCCGCGAGCGCGCCGACGGCCTCGCGCCGAAGGGCGACGGCTGGGGCGCGACGTTCGAAGGGGCGTTGCTGCGGGAGAAGATGACCGAGGACAGCGCGCGGTGGATCGAGCACATCCTGCCCGTCGTGCTACCCGGCCACTCGCTCAAGGAGATTCCGCGATTCCTGTTCCCCTACATGGCGACGCACTACCGCGTCGACTCGATCACGGTGGCGGGTCTCACCGAACTGCACCGCGCGCTGACCGGCACGCAACGGTTCGAGCTGCCACCGCTGGGCGCGCCCCTGACCGATCCGGCCGTGATCCGGGAAGCGCCGCCGCGCCGGCAGAAGGTGATGCTCACGTCGCTGAGTGCGGTGAATCGCGGCGGTGACATCCGGTTCGGCGAGGTCGACCTCGACGGCAGCCACCACGGCGACAGCATCGTCTACCGGCCGCAGTTGTTCGTGTCGGCGCCCCGGGGGATCGTCGAGTTCAACCTGGGCCGGAGGTACCGGACGCTGGAGACGACCGCCGGCGTGCTGGACGACGCGACCGATGCCGACCAGATCGGTCATTTTCAGGTGTTCCTGGACGGTGAGCCCTATACGAGCGTGGCCGCCGCCTACGGTCATCCGGTCGAAGTGCGGGTCGATGTCACGAGCGTGCTGCGGCTGCGGTTGGTGGCCTATCGGGCCGGTACCACGGCGAACACGCTGCTTGCCGGGGCTCGGATCGCCGGCGGTCAGTCCAACCACCTGCCGGAACTCGCGTGGGGTGATCCCCGGCTGCTGGGTTGAGGTCAGCTAAGCCGGAGGGTCAGGTGGCCCAGGTTGATCGTGGTCAGGTTGGCGATGACGATCAGCGGGAAGGCGACGGCGAGGGCTCGGTGGTCGGTGCTCCACAGGGCCAGGGTCGCCGCGCCGAAGACGACGATCTTCGTGGCGACGGCCAGGGCCGGGATCTGGAACGTGGCCTGCGGGGCGGCGAACAGGCCCCACAGGATCGCGGCCGCCGCTGGTGTGCCCAGGCCGAGGGCGAGTGTGGCCGTGAGGGTGGTGCCGGTGCGGAAGCCCCAGTTGCCGAGGGCCGTCACCGCCGCCAGTTCCAGGGCGAACGCCAGGCCCAGGTTGCCGACTCGCCATGCGGTGCCGATCATGCCGTCCTCCTTGTGATCGCTGCTCTCTACTGAGATCAGTGTTCACGGTGAGGACGTGAGAGTCAAGAGCGGTGCTCTCGTTATGTATCGGCGCTCAGCCGAGTGGTCGCCATCGCCACCCGGGCGCCGCCGGTGTTCCAGCCCGACCGGGACAAGTCGGCCGTGCTGGTGACGAAGTCCTCGCGCAACCGCTCGATCTGGGCCTCCGTCAGGCTGTCCAGGTCGTAGTAACTGGCCGTGATCGACTCCCAGACCTCCTCCGGCGTACCGGTGATCGTCAGGGTGAGTTCGTCCCACGTCACCGGGGCGAAGCCGGCCGGGGTGAGCAGCTCCGTCAGGCCGTCCCTGGTCCTGGTGCGGCGGTCGCCGTCGGCCGGGACGCGGCGGTCCGGTGGTGCCGCGTTGAACAGGGGACGGGCCAGGGACAGGAACGCGTCCAGGCCGCCGCCCGGGGCCGCGCCGATGCCCACGGTGACCGCGAACGTGCCGGACGGCCTCAGCACCCGCGCCGCTTCCGCGACCACCTGGTCGACCTCCGCCATCAGCATCAACGCCATGTGCGACACGACCGCGTCGAAACTGTTGTCGGGGAACGGAAGCTGCTGGGCTCTGCCGGCTCGCAGGTCGGCGTCGCGCAGTTCGGGGCGTTGCCGGGCCAGGGCCAGTTCGCCCTCGGACAGGTCGATGCCGGCCAACTCGGACACCCCGTTGCGGGCCAGTTGGGCCAACAGGATGCCGTCCGCGCAACCGAGGTCCAGGACGCTGCCCGCGCCCGCCACCCGGTCGGCCAGGTGTTCGTAGCTGGTCCGGCCGTCGGTCGCCGGGTACGAAGCGAAGCCGCGGCCCAACGATCCCGACGTCCGGTCGTGGTAGGTGCGTAGGAAGGCCTCGCCCGCGGTCATGCCGCAACCGTATTGGTTCGGTGGGGAGCCGCGCGGCTCCCCACCGAACTTTCGCTCAGCGGCGGACCGCTGCCACCCTTTCCGTTGTGGGCCGGGTGCTTCTCGTGGTCCTCGGAACGAGACAGACCAGGGCGAACACGGCCGTCACCACCGCGAGGAACAGCCAGCCACCAGTGAAACCGGCGTGCGGCACGAGTTGGCCGAAGGCCAGCGGCACCAGGAATCCGCCGACCGCCGCCAGCGTCAGCATCAGGCCGATCCCGGTGCCGATGTTCTCGTGCGCGAGCCCCGCGACCCGGCCCGGCACCGACGACCACGCCGCGAAACCGAAGATCAGGAAGAAGCCGATCCCGATCCCGACCACCCACAGCAGCGCCGTCGGCACCACCGGGATCAACGCCAGCAGCACCGCGATCGTGATCAGTGGGCCGATCACGAACGGCCTGGTGCGGCCGGACCGGTCGGCCAGCCAACCGCCGATCACACTGCCCGGGATGCCTGCCAGGCCGATCAGCGCGGCCAGTAGGCCGCCCTGGGCCGCCGACATGTGCCGTTCGGTCACGGCGTACTCGGACAGTAGCTGCGACGTGGTGAAGTACGCGCCGTACCCGCCGAGCAGGGAAAGGCCGTAGATCCACAGGTCGCGGTGGCCCAGTGCCTGGCGCAGGCCGGCGCGGGTGACCGCCGTGCCGCTCAGTGTCGTCGCGTGCGCCGGGACGCGGAACATCACCGCCGCGAGCACGCCCACCACGATGCCGAACACGCCCGCGATGATCAGCGCCACGTGCCAGCCGACCGCGTTCTGCAGGAACACCCACAGGTACAGGCCGACCGCGGCGCCGACGCTGAACGCCGCACCGCCGGAGATACCCAGTGCCAGCGCGAGTTCCCGGCCCTCGAACCACACCGTGACCGCGCCGAACGCGACCGCGATGAAGATCGAGCCGCCGATCCCGGACAGCACCCGGCACAGCGCCAGCACGGTGTAGTTGCCGGCGATCCCGGACAGCACACCGGCGACGCCCTGCACCAGGATGCCCAGCACCAGGGTCGGCTTCATGCCGATCCGGGTGGCGAGGATGCCGCCGGGGATGTGTGCCAGGCCGTAGCCGGCCAGGAACAGTGAGATCAGCAGGGCCAGTGCCGGCACGCCGGCGTGCAGGTCCTGCGCGACCAGCGGGAACGCCGCCGCGATGTTGAACCAGTTGAGGGTGAGCGAGACGAAGCCGAGGCTGATGACGGCCAGCATCGACCAGCGCGCGCCGAGGGAATCCGGGGAATGGGTGGTGGGCTGAGTGGACATGGCGAACCATCCAGGGAATGCGGTGGGATAAGTCGGCGCCTCGGGCCGGGGAAGTCGGTCGTCAGGCGCAGGAGTGAATCGGTCCGCCGTTGTACTCGGCCATCTCCGCGAAGATGGTGGCCATGTCCAGCGGCGTCCCCAGCGGCTCGCCCCGCAGCTCCGAGTAGGCCCGGTGCAGGTTCGCCACGAGGCGTTCGTGTTCGGTGAGGTCGGCGAACTCACCGAGGTCGGCCTGTCGGGCCGCGTCCAGGGGGGTGGTGCCGGCGGCGAACGCGTCGGCCGCCAGCTTCTCCACGAACCGCAGATACGCCAGCATCCCGTCCAGCACATCCGGTCCGCAGACCGCGCCGTGCCCCGGCACGATCCGCTCGGCGCCGAACTCCTTGAGCCGCTGCACCGCCGCGATGTGCCCGGCCAGTGAGCCCTGCACGAAGAACGGTGTGCCGCCGTTGAACGCGCAGTCGCCGGTGAACAGCAGCTTGCGCTCGGGCACCCAGACCGCGCTGTCGTTGGTGGTGTGGGCGGGGCCGATGAAGTGCAGTTCCAGTTTCAGGTCGTCGACATGGACGTTCATGGTGTCGGTGAAGGTGGCGAACGCGGGCGCCAGGTCGATGTCGCCGAAGTCGACACTCGGGAAGAACGGCTGGATGCCCAGCCCGGTCGAGATGGTCTCCTCGCGGCAGCGTTCGTGGCCGATGATCGTCGCCGTCGGGTAGAGCGCGTTGCCCCACGTGTGGTCGCCGTGGTGGTGGGTGTTGACCACGGTCGTGATGGGCAGATTCGTGACCTGGCCGAGGGTTTCGTGCAGGGCACGGTTGCGGGCCTCGGTGAACAGCGTGTCGATGAGCACCGCGTACCTGCTGCCCACGACCAGACCCGCGTTGTTCAGGCCCCAACTGCCGTCGAGCTGCACGTAGGCGTAGATCCCGTCGTCGACCTGGTGTGTCTCGGGGTCCGGCATGGTGGTCGTGGGGTGGTGGGCGGACTGGGCGCTCATGGGTCGTCTCCTCCTGTGGCTCGGCTGTTGTGGAATGCCGGCATCGAGACGATGCCGGTGTCTACCGTGGATTGTGGTCGGTCAGCCGAGTGGGCGCGCCGCGCGGCGCAGCACTTCCTTGCGGATCTTGCCGACACTGGTGCGCGGCAACGAGTCCACCAGTTCGATCGCGCTGGGCACCTTGAACGCGGACAACCGCGCCCGGCACCACTCCAGGATGTCGACGCCGGCCACGTGGTGACCGGGTTGCGGCACCACGTAGACCACGATCGCCTCGTCCCGCACGGGATCGGGCACGCCGATCGCGGCGCACTCCAGCACCGCCGGATGTTCGTTCACCGCGTACTCGATCTCACCCGCCGCGATGTTCTCGCCGGAGCGCTTGATCATGTCCTTGGTCCGGTCGACGAAGTACAGGAAGCCGTCGTCGTCCGCGCGGACCACGTCGCCGGTGCGCAGCCAGCCGCCGCCGAACGTCGCTGCCGTGGCGTCCGGCCGGTTCAGGTAACCGGCGGCCACCGTTTCTCCCGCTACGCCGGCGATCTCCAGCTCACCGGGCGTGCCGACCGGCACCGGATCGCCGGTCCCGTCGACGACGCGCAGCGTGATCCCCGGCAGCGGCCTGCCGATGCTGTTCCACCGCCGCAGCGCGGAATCCGGGTTCATCGTGGGCGGCAGGACGGTCTCGGTCATGCCGTACAACTGGAGCAGCCGCGTGTCGAACCGCCGCTCGAAGCGCGCCGCCTGCTCGTCGGTGACGTTCTGCGCGAACAGCACCGCACGCAACTGCGGCGGCACGCTCGACGGGACCGGCTCGCGGGCCAGGATCATCCGGACCGGCGCCGCGAACAGGCTGCCCAGGGTCGCGCCGTGCTCGGCCGCCTGCCGTCCCCACCGGGACGCCGAGAACCTCGGTGCCAGCACCAGCGACGCACCGGTCACCAGGGCCGACATCGTGCAGTAGTACTGCGCGTTGGCGTGGAACAGCGGCAGTGCGATCAGCCACCGGTCGGCGGGGGTGATCGCCAGGTGCTTCGCGACGGCCTGCCCGACCGCGCGGTAGTTCGCGTGCGTGACCAGCACGCCCTTGGGGTGGCTGGTCGTGCCGGACGTGTACAGGATCGCCGCGGTGTCGGCCGGTTCCGTTTCCCGCACGTCGATCGGGTCGGCTGCCGCCGCCCGGGTCGCGAGCGAGTCGTCGCCGTACAGCGCCATGATCGTGACTGGCAGGCCGGCTGCCGCCGCGCGGGCGGTCGAGAGCTGGTCGGGCGCCACGATGCTGAGCAGCGGCGCCGCGTCGGACAGCACGTGGCGCGTCTCCTCGGCCGTCGACTGCGGGTTGGTCGGGACGAGGACGGCGCCCAGCAGGGCCGTGGCGAACCAGACGTCGTAGAACTCCGGCCGGTTCTCGGTCTGCAGGTGCACGCGGTCGCCCCGGCGCACGCCCGCGGCGTGCAGCACGGCCGCGGTGCGACGGAGCCGGTCGAGCTGCTCGGCGTACGTGATCGTGGTCGCCGGACCGTCGTCGGCCAGCGCGACGGCGAAGACCGCCGCCGGATCGGCCGCGTGCCGCGCGGTCAGCGTGGCTGTGGTGTCCGATGTGGACAGCGTGGTGTTCATGGCGCCGGTCGGCCGTCGTGCTTGACGTGGACCTCGGGGGCGCCGACGTAGCCCGCGACTCCCGCGCCGTGCGGAGCGACCTGCCGTTCGCCGACCGGGTTGCGCAGCGTGCCGACGCCGCTCGCCTCCAGTTCGACGACGTCGCCCGGCTGGATCCAGCGGTCCAGTTCGAGGCCGCAGCCGCCGCCGACGGTGCCCAGGCCGAAGAACTCGCCCGGGTACACGGTCTCGTCCAGCGACGCCCACGCCAGCACCTCGGCGAAGGAGAACTGCCGTTCCTTCGTGGTGCCACTGGCCCAGGTCTCGCCGTTGACACGGGCGCTGACCTGGATGGCCCACTCGTCGACCTCATCCATGGTCAGCACGGCCGGACCCATGGCGGTGCAGAAGTCCTTGCCCTTGGACGGGCCGATCGACATGCTCATCTCGAACAGCTGGATGTCGCGCGCGCTCACGTCGTTGAAGATCGTCACGCCCGCGATCAGGCCGTTCGCCTCGGCAGGCGTGAGGTCGCGGCCGCCACCGGAGGTGAAGAAGCCGATCTCCAGTTCGAAGTCCAGTTGCGCCGTGTACGACGGCCACAGCAGCGGCTCGTCCGGCCCGATCACCGACTCGACGTTGCACTTGTAGCAGACCGGCATCGCGGCGAACGCCGCCGGCACGTCGAGGCCGGAACCGGCCGCGTGCTCCCGGTAGGTGAGGTAGTCGCGGATGCGCCGGGGGCGCGGCACCGGCGCGAGCAGGCGCACCTGGTCGGCTGCCAGCACCGCGTCGACACCATCGGGTGTGGTCAGCGCGTCGCCGCGGTCGCGGTACTCGTCGACGAGTTCGACGGCACGGCCTGCCAGCGCTCGGCCGTCCGCACCGCTTTCAAGGAACGCCACCATCTCTCGTGCCACGCCGGGTGCGCGCTCGGCGCTGTCCGCGCCGTGCCGCAGTGCCTGGTCGGCCCGGAGCACGGCGTCCGGATCGACCACCAGGTCCCTGTGCAGCAGGCCGAACCGGGTGGCGCCGGAACGGTCTTGGAAGGTGACCAGCCGCATTGCTGCCTCCCAAATTGGATCTAAATCCAAACTTGAACTGGAGTCCAATTAGAGGGGTAAGCTAACTCACAGACCGCGCCGCGGTCAAGAGGGCCGGCGCTTTTCGGGGTGGTGTAATGGGCGGTGATGGCGAGCCAACGGCAGCAGACGCGGACCGAACCGACAGCACGGACTCAACGGGCAGTTCTCACCCAACCGTCAGTCCATACCGAACAGACGGGAAAGTCCGTGGACCGGCGCACCCGTCGCCGTGAGGAGCGGCGTGACGAGGTCTACCGCACCGCCATCGAACTGTTCGTCGAGCGCGGCTACGAGAGCACGACGATGGAGGACATCGCAGACGCCGCGGACGTGGCCAGGGCGACGGTGTTCAACCACTTCCAGCGCAAGTCGGCGTTCATCGACGAGTGGGCGACCCGGCGCCGGCACCGCGCCGTGCTGGCCGTGCGCGAGGAGCGGCTGGAAGACCACCCGGTGGACGAGATTCTCGCCGGCTACATGCGCGCGCTGACGCGAATCAACATCGACACCCGCGTCGAGACCGTCGCGCTGATGAGCGCCGCCGTGCACTTCACCAACATCCTGGGCAACCCGGCGCTGGGCCACGAGTTGGCCCAGTACGTCGAGCGCGGCCAGGCCAACGGCGAGGTGCGGCCCGACGTGGACGCCAGCCAGGCCGGCATCCTGCTGGCCGCGGGCTACTTCACCAACCTGACCAACTGGATCGGTGTCGAGCCGGAGCCGTTCGACCTCGGCGAGGAGTTGCAGAACCTGTTGGCCATCGTGTTGCGCGGCATCGTCGTCAAACCGTGAAGGACGAGGAAACCCTGGTGCCCGGAGACGGCCGGGAACGTGCGCGGGACCGGCCGATGTGGTGCGACAGCGCGCGGACGGTGTGTCGATCCTGCGCGCGTTGCGCGATTTCCTCGCCACCCGAGGACTTTTCGAAGCAGGCAGCGATCCGGCCTGTCGCAGGCTCGCCGATCTCGTGCCGACCACGCCCCGGACATCTGGAAACCCTGCTGGTAAGCATTCGGTAAGACATCGGACGCCGAATGTCGAGGGCGAGGACTTTCTTGTCGTGGGAATGCGTGCTAGCTTCGCCGTGATCTCGTGGAGATCAATCCGAGATCTTACCGAAATATTACCTGTTCGGTAACGTCACGCGATTCAAGGAGACACGCCTTGTCTCAAACGTACCGCGGCAGTACCCACTACTTCCGCCCTCGCAAGGGCCGTCGCCGGCACAGGGCGATGATCGGCATCGCCGTCGCGGGCGCCGCCGTGGTCGTGGTCGGCACCGTGCTGATCACGCACAACGCTGGCCAGGCCAAGGCAGCCGCGGCGGCGAACCCCAATCCGAACTGCACGCTCGTCGTGCCGGCGAACCCGTTGACCGCACAGGGCCTCGCGACCCCGTACCAGTTGGTCGCGACCAACGCGGGCGGTGGACCGTGCCACGAGGCCAACGTGAACCAGTCCGCGTTCGTCGAAGCCGCGATCCTCAGCGCCGACGGGCAGCTCACCACCTACGACCCGCTCGTCATCGACCAGGGCACCCAGCCCGCGGTCCCGACGGTGCCCGCCCAGGTGCCCGCCGGTTCGACGGTGGGCATCTGGTTCGGCTTCAACGGCACCAACCTGACGCTGCAGTCGGCCAACGGCACCAACAGCCTCACGCAGGGCAACTGCGTCAACGGACTGCGGGGCGGCACGATCTTCGGCCAGTTCTCGTACTGCAACGCGCCCGCGTTCTTCACCAGCGCGAACGCCGAGATCGGCAACAACCAGTTGCAGGTGCCCGCGGCCGGCACGGCCAAGGACGGCCTGCCCTGCCCGACGACCCGGGACTTCTCCGTCGTCGACCAGGACCAGAGCGACAACGTGGTGACGCACTACCTGGCGACGGCCAACGGCCAGACCGCGCAGAAGAACGCGGCCGGCGCGGCGAAACTGACCAACACCACGGACCTGGCCAATGGCAGTGACAACCTGCTGCTGTCCCAGTTCATCGACCCGGCGCTGGGCTGCGCGCCGTGGACCCGGCCCGACCAGTCCAGCGACGGTCAGGCGACCGCGGCGCTGGCGTTGGACGAGCTGTCCGCGGCGGCCAACCAGACGGCCCCGATCGCGCTGGTGCCGCTGAACGATCCGATGACGCTGGACAACAACAACTCCAGCACCACCAAGACGAACCTGTACCGGCAGGGGGTCGACCAGGCCGCGACCGGCGGCGGTGACAACGGCAACGGTGCGACGTACTGCACCAACCTGTTCACCAACGCGGCCGGCATCCAGCGGGTGTTCAAGGACATGGCCATGTTCGCCAACGCACCGTCGGTGGACCCGGCGGCGGCCACGAACCTGTTCTCCTTCCTGGCGATGCGCGCGCAACAGTCCTTTGTGAACCTCAACTGCCAGGCGCTGATCAAGATGAACAACCCGATCACGCTGACCATGGACGGCAAGGGCGTGGTCACGGCGGCGACGTTCACCGCGGGCGGCGCACCGTCGTCCGCGCCGGCATCGGCGTCGACCACGGCCGCTGCGCCGAGCAGTTCCGGCGCGGCGATGCCGACCGGCACCGCGTCCGCCGGTGCGCCGGCATCAGGTACGGCCTCAGCCGGTGCGCCGACGTCGGGCGCCGCCGGCACCAGCGCTCCGGCAGGCACCAGCAGCCCGGCAGGCACCACATCGACCCGTCGACCTCCTCACTTCCGTCACATGTGAGGAGCGGCCGGGTGCGCTCTCCCGGTGGGCGCACCCGGCCGTGGTCCGACGTCGTCAGTCCGGCACGCCCGCGTTCGCCGCGATGACCTTCTCCAGGCTGTCGCTGTAGTCCAGGTTCAGATGGGTGGCGTCGTAGTAGACGGGCACCTTGCCGACGACGCCGTAGCAGCGCCGCTGGTCGCAGAAGTAGTCCGTCATGTCGACCAGCGTGACGTCGCGGTCGGTGGTCGATCGGGCGGCCAGTGTCAGCGGGTCCACGGGCTGGGCCTTGGCGCGGTCGATCGCGCACGCCGTCGGATCCCTCGGATTGAGTGCCACGCAGTCCGCCGAGCGCACGTCGCCGTTCAGCGGGGGGTCGCCCAGTACGACGACCCGTGCGCCCGCGTGGGTCCATGCCGACCAGTAGGCCGTGACGCCGCCCTGGTACTGCGCGGCCTGGGAACGGCCGCTGTGGTCGTCGACGGGTTCGTCACGGGCGAAGAACGACGTGAAGACGATGGCCGGTCGTGAGTGCGTGATGGCGGTGGTCATCGACGCGGTCCAGTCCATGCACCGGTGATCGCCACCGGGCACCGCGTTGCCGTCGTAGCCGACGGCCTGCACCTTCGCGAACGGGCAGCCACCCAGGTAGCTCGTGTAGAGGATCCAGTGGTTCTTGCGGGCGATGGCCAGCACCGGTCCCTGCCACTGCTGGGCGTGGGAATCGCCGACCAGCCAGACGACGGTGGGTGGCACGCCGCGCTGGCTGTAGTCGCACCGGGTGGTGGTGAGGGAGCCGTCACTCGCCCGGTACCGGTCCAGTTGCGGCGGGCAGTCCGTCGGCGGGGCGTAGTACTCGTTGGCCGGTCCCATGACGACGTCCCTGGCCGGGCCGAACGGGTCCGGACAGCCGCTGCCGGGCGCGAGCGCGCCCGCGCCGTGGCACGGGCCGTTCGGTTCGGCGAGCAGTTCCCGCCGTGCGTCCGCGACATGGCGTTGATAGGTCCAGACCAGACCGCTCGCGACGACACAGATGACCAGCATCCCGGCGGCCATCCCAGCGAAGGTCACGCCCACCCGGCCGGTCAGCACCGGCCAGGTGCGGGCCGGGTCCTCGATCAGCCGCTTGGACAGGTGGGCCACCACGAGGGCGACACCCAGGACGCCGAGGCGCAGCGGCAGGGTCGGGACGCCCGCGGCCAGCAGGCCGGGAAACGCGAACGGTGCCAGGACGATCAGGGGCCAGTGCCACAGGTACAGCGAGTAGCTGATGTTGCCCAGCCACTGCACCGGTGGCGACGAGGACAGCGGTGTGTGCCATTGGCGGCGAGGGTGGGTGCCGGCGGCGATGACGAGTCCGGCGCCGATGGCCGGGAGCAGGGCCATGGCGCCGGGGAACGCGGTACGGGTGTCGAACAGCACCGCCGCGCCGGCGATCGCGGCGGCGCCGGTCAGCGACGCCAGGTTCGCCGCGACGCGGGGGAGGACGAACTTCGTGCCGCCCAACGCGATCAGGGCACCGACGGTGAACTCCCAGACCCGGGTCGGCGTGACGAAGTACGCCTGGCTCCTGGCCACCTGGGTGAAGTAGACACTGAAGACCAGTGACGCGATGCCGACCAGGGCGATGCCGGCGGCGCGGGCGCGGCGCGGCGCGATCGTGAACAACAGCAGCAACAGCAGTGGCCAGAACAGGTAGAACTGCTCCTCGACCGACAGCGACCAGTAGTGCTGCGTGAGGCTCGCGGCCGCGGTCAGGTGCGAGTAGTCGACGGACTTCGCGGCCAGCAGCCAGTTCTCCCAGTACAGCGCGCTGGCCATGACCTCCTGCGCGTTGGCCTGCCAGCGCGGGTACGGAACGAGGAAATACGCGGCGACGACGACGAACGCCAGTACCACGAATGCGGCCGGCAACAGGCGGCGCGCACGGCGGGCGTAGAACGTCGCCAATCGGATACGGCCGGTGCCGGCAATTTCCCGGACGAGATGCGAACTGATCAGGAACCCTGAGATCACGAAGAAGACGTCGACCCCGACATAGCCGCCGGTGAGTCGATCCGGCCACAGGTGGTTGAGCACGACCAGACCGACCGCGAGCGCGCGCAGTGCCTGGATGTCCGGCCGGAAGCCCGCCACCGGCTGCTGTCTGTTCCGGGTAGGCTGGTCCGCCGTACCTGTCGCCACTCGTCCCCCCAGCAGGCCGCGGCTCCGTTTCGGAGCGTCGTGATGCTAGCCCGACGCAATACGGCGACCGTCATGCCCCCGCATTGTGTGAATGATCGACAATGGCGCCGGCGCGGGATTCTCCGCCGGTTCCCAGGTCCATGGAATGGGCCGGACCGGTGGTTCGAGTGGTTTTATGTCCGGGTGATCGTGGCGAGCCAGGCCGGTAGGCCGTCGGCGTGCCAGCGGGTCCGGATCTTGTCCTCTTCGATGCCCGCGATCGCCCAGCCCGTGCCGAACGGCGCTGTCAGGTCGTCGTGGCTCAGCGGGTGCGGGCCGGTGTCGGGGCCGTCGTCACGGAAGCACAGGACGAACAGTGTGCTGCCGGGTTCGGTGACCGACGCCAGGCTCGCCACGTAGGCGTGGCGCTCGTCGGCATCGAACGTGTGCAGCAGGCCGCAGTCCAGCACCGTGGTGAAGGTGCGGCCGAGCTGTTCCAGGCGCAGCGCGTCGGCCGTGGCGAACTCCGCGGTCAGGCCGCGCTCGCTCGCCTTGGCCCGTGCGGTCGCGAGCGCCGTCTCGGCCACGTCGACGCCCAGCACCGGCAGGCCCAGCGACGCCGCGAGCAGGGCGTGTTCGCCGGTGCCGCAGCCGGCATCCAGCACGGTGCCGGTGAACCGGGGAGCCTGCCGGGCCAGCGCCGGTTGCGGTGTGCCGATGTCCCATGGCGCGGGGCCGTCGCCGTACGACGCGTCCCACGGTCGGCCCGTCATGCGTTCGTGGCTGGTCGGTGGCCTGCCACCGAACGGGTCGCCGGTCGCTGCCTCGGTCATCGTCGTCCCCTCTCGGCCGTGTCTTGACTATCGCACGGTCAGTTGCTGACACTGGGAACGGCAGTAACCCTCACCCGAGGGAGTCTCATCGATCAGAGCCGGGCGCTGCGTACGCGGCTGGCCGTCCAGCGGGCCGCGATCGAGCTGTGCCTCGAACGCGGCCACGTCGACCCGTGTCGTGGCCGAGCGGGCCGGGGGTCTTGGAGCGCACGCTGTTCCGGACGTACCCGACGAAAGCGTCGATCTTCTGGCGCAACCCTTTCTCAGCCGCGTGATCGAACGGCTGGACCGGCGTGGCGCGCAGGCCGATCCGGTCGCGGCGCTGGCCGCCGCCGTCGTCGGCGCGACCGAGGCGATCACGCCGCAGGAGTGGCGGTCCGAACGCGGCAGGCGCAAGGTGATCCTGCAGGAGCCGGACCTGATCGCGACCGGGACGCAGGAGATCGCGCTGGCCGCCGCGCGGATCGCGGAGCTCGTCACGCCGGTCGACGCGCCGCCGGACCGGGTGTTCCGGCTGGCGCCGTTCACGCGGTTCGCCGTGTCCGGGTTCGGGACCGTGCCGATCCACACCGACACCACCCCTGCCGAATGGGCGGCCGAGCCGGTGCGGATCGTCCACCTGGCCGCTCACGGGCCGCTCACCGAAGGAGGGTAGCCATGGATCTCCAGCAGGCGCTGCCGGACCTGGATGTCGTGGTCGATCCGGCTGTGCTGGCCGGAGTGAGCCACGACGAGGCCGAATGGGCGCCGGTCGGCGAACCGGCCGCCCTGCTCCGCGCACGGTCCACACAGGACGTCGCGCGTGCCGTGCTGGCGTGTGCGGAACTCGGGATTCCCGTGGTGCCGCGCGGTGCGGGGACCGGGCTGTCCGGTGGGGCGAACGCCGTCGACGGCTGTCTCGTGCTCGACCTGTCGCGGATGAACGCCGTGCTGGAGATCGATGCGGACAATCTCGTCGCGGTGGTGCAGCCGGGTGTCGTCAACGACGACCTCAAACGCGCCGTCGCCGAGCACGGGCTGTGGTACCCGCCGGATCCGGCCAGCGCGCCGTGGTCGACGATCGGCGGCAACGTCGCCACGAACGCCGGTGGCCTGTGCTGCCTGAAGTACGGAGTGACCAGCGACTACGTGCTGGGTCTCGAGGTCGTGATGGGCGGTCCGGCAGGCGCCTACGGCACCGCCGTGCGGCTGGGACGGCGCACCACCAAGGGTGTCGCCGGCTACGACCTGACCAGCCTGTTCGTCGGCTCCGAGGGCACGTTCGGCGTGATCACCGAGATCACGCTACGGCTGCGGCCGGCTCCGGTCGCCGTGCCGCGCACCGTGGTCGGCGCGTTCACCGCGCTGGCCGACGCCGGTCGCGCCGTCGCGCTGAGCACGCGGCGCGGACTACAGCCGCTCGCGCTCGAACTGCTCGACCGCGCCTGCATGGAGGCGGTCGAGCAGTGGAAGCACCTGGGCATCGAGCCGGGCACGACGGCGCTGCTGCTGGCCACCGTGGACACTCCCGGCGAGTCGGGGGAGCGCGAGGCCACGGCGCTGGCCCAGGCGTTCACCGACGCCGGCGCCGCGTGGACCGAGCGGTCGACCGACGACGCCGAGGCGGAGGCGTTGTTCGCCGCGCGGCGCCTGGCCTATCCGGCGCTGGAACGGCTCGGGCCGGTGCTGACCGAGGACGTGTGCGTGCCGCGCTCCGCCGTGCCCGCGATGCTGACGCGGATCGAGGAGATCGGTGTGCGCCACCAGGTGCGGATCGCCACGCTCGCGCACGCGGGCGACGGCAACCTGCATCCGCTGCTGCTCACCCCCGTCGGCGACGAGCGCGCCAAGCTGGCCGCGCAGGCGGCCTTCGACGACATCCTCGCCGCGGCACTGGAATTCGGCGGCACGGTCACCGGTGAGCACGGTGTCGGCCTGCTCAAACGGGACGGCATGGAGCGGGAGATCGGACCGCGCGTGTCCGCGTTGCAGCGGGCCGTGAAGGACACGCTCGACCCGCTGCACCTGTTCAACCCGACGAAGGTCGTCGGCTGACCAACGAGGAAGGCGCCATGCCGCAACGGTTTCGGTCGACGGCGGTGAGCTCGCCGTCGACGTGCACACCGCGGACACCATGCCCGTGCTCGCGCTGCACGGCGTGAGCAGCAACCGGGCGCTGTGGAACTGGTTGCGTGCCCAGGCGCCGGAGATCTCGCTGATCGCACCGGATCTGCGTGGTCGCGCGGACAGCGTCGGGGTCGGCGGGCCGTACTCGCTGCGCCGGCACACCGAGGACATGATCAGGGTGCTGGACGAGCTCCGCATCGACTCGGTGGCCGTCTGCGGGATGTCGATGGGCGGTTTCGTCGCCGTCGACCTGGCCACCGGCCATCCGGACCGGGTGCGGCAGCTCGTGTTGGTGGCGGCGGTTTCCCGATGGCCGCCCACGCGGCGCTGACGCGGGAGACGGTGCCGGCCGCGTTCGCGGCGCAGCAGGCCGCACTTTCGACCATGCGCTGTCCGGCGACGGCCACGTGCGCCTGGACCGGGACGCGCTGCTCGCGGACGCGTCGGACGTGATCGTCGGCGAGTCGCGCTGGCGCGACCTGGTCACGCCGACGTGGCTGCTCTACGCGGAGTGGGGCGTCGACCGGGACACGCCGCCGGCCTCTCGCCGCAGGCGCCCTGGGCTGAGCCTCGGCACGCCGGTGGTACGGACGTTCTGGACCTACGACGCCCGTATCACCGTGGTAGCGCTACGGCCGGGCCCGCGCGTACTGCGGCGGCCACGGGATGTCCTCGCCGAGTTCGGCGGCGGCGCGGCGCGGCCACATCGGTTCGCGCAGCAGCGCCCTGGCCAGGAACACCGCGTCGGCCGACTCCTCGTCGAGGATCTTCTCGGCCTGTACGGGCTCGGTGATCAGGCCGACGGCGCCGACCGGCAGACCGCTGCGTTCCCGGATGGTGCGCGCGAACGGCACCTGGTAGCCGGGGCCCGCATGATCGGCTGGTCGGGGCTGTTGCCACCGCTGGACGCGTCGATCAGGTCGACACCGTGACCGGCGAGTGTCGTCGCGACGTCGGCGACCTCGTCGACGGTGAGGCCGCCGTCGACCCAGTCGCTGGCGCTGACACCGCACGAACAGCGCGGTCCGCTCCGGCACCGCGGCGCGCACGGCGTTGACGACCTCACGCAGCAGCCGCGACTCGGCCGGCCAGGTCGCCGCCGTAGCCGTCGGTGCGGTGGTTGGTCAGCGGCGAGAGGAACTCGTGCAGCAGATAGCCGTGCGCGCCGTGGAGCTCCAGCACGTCGAAGCCCGCGCCGACGGCCCGCCGGCCCGCGGCGGCGAAGTCAGCCACCAGCGCGGTGATCTCGGTCGGTCGGTCAGTTCGGCGGGCACGGCGTAGCTCACCGAAAGCCAGCGGTGACGGGGCAACGGTCGGCCAGCCGCCGTCGGCCACCGGCACGCTGCCCGCGGCCACGCCACGGCGCGTACGTGGACGCCTTGCGGCCCGCGTGCGCGAGCTGGATTCCGGGCACGGCACCCTGGCCGCGGATGAAGTCGGTGATACGCCGGTAGTCGGCCGGCCTGCTCGTCGGTCCAGATCCCGGCGTCCTGCGGCGAGATCCGGCCCTCGGGTGTGACCGCCGTCGCCTCGGTGAGGACGAGGCCGGCGCCGCCGCGGGCGAGTCCGCCCAGATGGACCAGGTGCCAGTCGGTGGCGATGCCCGTCGACGGACGAGTACTGGCACATCGGCGAGACCCAGACCCGGTTGGGGATCGTGACACCGCGCAACGTGAGGGGCTCGAAGCGTCGGCTCACGCTGTGGGCCGACCCACGCCACAGCAGTGTCGTTCGTGATGCGGGCGCGCCTACAGGCGGCCACCACGGGCACGTCGGCCAACCAGGTGATCATCGCCAACGGCCTGGCACCGGACCAGGAGACGGCCGCCGACGGCTACGAACTGACCGCGATGGACAAGTGGCTGGACAACATCGCCGCCGACCACAGCCACCGCGACCAGCAGGTCAAGGTGATCACGGACAAACCTGCCGGTCTCGGTGACGGCTGCTTCCTTGTCCGCGACCGACCGGGTCGGTGGCACCGACGGACCGACCCGGCGACCGGCCCGTGCGCATCGACGTATCCGGTCGGTTCGGACACACGGTTGGTGGCCGGTGCGCCCGCTGCCGAGACCGTGCTCAAGTGCACGCTGCGGCCGCTGGACCTCGCCGCCTACCCGGTGACGTTCACCAAGGCCGAGCAGGCACAACTGCGCCAGGCGTTCCCGACCGGCGTGTGCGACTACGGCAGGCCCGGCGTCGGCCAGCACGAACGGCCCACGGCCTGGCGTTCGTACCAGCCTGCGGAGCCGGTGGGCGCGGACGGTGCCGTTGCGCGCCCACCGGTAGCCTGTCGGCATGTCAGGCGGATGCCGGTCCCAGGAGGAACGACCGTGACAGCCGTCCGTCCACCGGAGCGTGGTGTTCGCCCGCCGAACCGGCGTGAGCTGATCCTCGCCGCCGCGACGAAGCTGTTCGCGAGACGTGGTTACGAGTACGTCGGCATGAGCGAGATCGCCGACGCCGTCGCGGTGCGGCCTTCCGCGCTGTACCGGCACTTCGCCGGCAAGGAGCAGTTGCTCGCCGAGATCGTCCTGAAGGGCACCGCCGATTTCGCGGCCGCCGTCGCCGGCCTGGACGCCACCCGAGGCGTCGACGGAATGCGCGAGCTGGCCGGTTTCGTGGTCGACAACCGGCACATCGGCGCGCTGCTCGGCCGCGAGGTGCCGCACCTCGCCGAGGAATCCCGCGCACGGGTGCGAGCCGGGTTGGACGCGATCACGCGGCTGGTGGCCGAACGGATCGCCGCGGTGCGAACGGAACTGCGGGCCGACGAGGCCGATCTGCTCGCCGCCGCCGCGCTGGCCGTGCTGCGCACTCCCGCGTTCCAGCGCGCGGAACTGCCCAGGGGTGAGCACTGCGCACTGCTGGCTCGGCTGGTGAAATGTGTGATCACGGCCGAACTGCCCGAGTCCACCGGCGACCGCGTCCGGCGCGGACCGATCGGCCTGCGCCCGTTCTCCCGCCGCGAGGCCCTGTTGGACCAGGCGATCGTCCTGTTCGCCGAACGCACCTACGCCAGCGTCGGCATCGAGGACGTCGCCGCGTCACTGGGCATCGCGGGCCCGAGCGTCTACAACCACTTCACGCGTAAATCCGACATTCTGGCCACCGCGCTGCAACGCGGCTCGGCCTACCTGTCGGTCCAGATGTCCGACGCGCTCGCGGCGGCCGACGCGCCGGCGCCGGCACTGAGCGCGATCGTCTCGTCGTACACCAGGTTCGCCGTGCTGCACCCGGCGTTGATCGACCTGATGATCTCCGAGGTGCGCAGCCTGCCGCAGCCCGACCGCGAAGCCGCGGTCGCGGCACAGCGGAACTTCGTCGCCGAGCTGGTACATCTGTTGCGCCAGGTCGATCCGTCGCTGTCCGGTGCCGCCGCGCGGGTGCGGATCCAGGCGATGCTGCTGATCGCGATCGACGTGGCCCGTGTGCCGCGGCTGCGGGAACTGGCCGCGGTCGTCGAGTTGGTGACCGCGGTCAGCCACCAGGTCCTCGCCCTGTCGGGCTGACCGGACCCGTTCACCGACGGGCCGCCCGCGAACGGACCCGGGGTGCACGGATCGGGATCTGACGGATCAGGATCGAAGAAGCGGGGTCACGCGGGCCGACCTAGCGTGATCGGCATGGCATCCATCGAATCCGTCACCCTCGAGGTGGCCGACACAGCGGCCGCCGACCGTTTCTACGCCGCCGCCTTCGGCGTCGGTAAGGCCCTCCGCGTCCGCGAGTCGGAGCCGGAGACGACCGGCTTCCGTGGCTTCACCCTGTCGCTGACCGTGTCCCGGCCGGCCGACGTCGACGGCTTCGTCGACGCGGCTGTCGACGCGGGCGCCACCACCATCAAGCCGGCCGCGAAGTCGTTCTGGGGCTACGGCGGCACCGTCCGCGCCCCCGATGGCGCTATCTGGAAGATCGCGACGTCGTCGAAGAAGGACAGCGGCCCGGCCACGAGGAAGTACGACCAGTTCGTCCTGCTGCTCGGCGTCGACGACGTGGCCGCGAGCAAGAGGTTCTACGTGGAGCACGGCCTGGAAGTGGCCAGGAGCTTCGGCGGCAGGTACGTCGAGTTCACCGCCCCGGACGGCCCGGTGAAACTGGCTCTGTACGGCCGCAAGGCCCTGGCCAAGGACGCAGGCGTGCCGATGAGCGGCGGTGGTTCACACCGCATCGCGATCGGCGGCGACGCGGGCGATTTCACCGACCCGGACGGCTTCGCCTGGGAGTCCACGATGAACTGACCGCGTGGACGGCCGAAGCGGGGCGGTAGGCCGGGATCACGACGCGGTTCGAGCGGGCGCGCCATCGCCGCGACACCTAGACCTGTCGGGCCTTCGCCAGCAGCGTCGCGTCGTGAGCATTGATCAACAGCAGGTCCGACTCCGCCGAGCGGCGTAGTTCGGCCAGTCGGGACTGGTTGTCGCGCAAGCGTTTCCAGTCGGCTGCGACCACGCGTTCCTGGAGCGCGATGGCGCGTGGCTGCCGGCCGCCGTCGAGGATCCGGCTGTCGTAGAACGCGTCGCCCGCGTGCAGCAGCCACGAGTCACCGCGATCGACGGCGAACGCGGCGTGCCCCCGGGTGTGGCCGGGCAGCGAGATCAGGACCAGACCGGGGGCGACGTCGTCCAGCGGCAGTGCCGTGAAGCCGCGCCAGCTCTCGCCATCCGGTTCGTGGGCGACGATCTTCGGGCCGTGGGCCCACTGGGCGGGACGGTAGCGGTTGCGTTCCACCGTCGTCACCGGGTGCCGGGCCGCCGTCCACTCGGCGTCCGTGACGTGCACGGTGGCGGCCGGGAAGTCGGCAAGGCCGCCCGCGTGGTCGGAGTCCAGGTGGGTGAGCAGGATGTGGCGCACGTCGTCCGCCGTGAACCCGAGCGCCTCCACCTGCCGCAGCGCCGTCTCGACCGGGTCGAGGGCCGGGCGCACGACGTGCCGGTAGGACCCGAGGCGCTGTGCCGGGTGCGCGATGTCCTGGAGGCCGAATCCGGTGTCAACGAGGACGAGTCCGTCACCGGTTTCGACGAGCAGCACGTGGCAGACCAGCGGTGCGGTGGGAAAGCGCAGGGTGCCGCAGTTGAGGTGATGGATCTTCACGCTCGGCCCGCCCGCGTCGAGTACACGATCACCGGCGGGAGTCTACGGACATTGCGCCCGTTCCGGAAAGGCAGGACCACGCAACCCTAGGCGCCCGCCGGTTCCGCGGTTGCCCTGGCGGGCAGGATCGCCATGTCCGTCACGACATTGACCACCGCCGGTCCCGGATGCGCGATCGCCCGCTCCAGCGCGCCCGCGAACTGGCCGGCCTTCGTCACGGTGACGCCCAGCGCGCCCATCGACTCGGCGAGGGCCGCGAAGTTCGTCTCCCGGAAATGCCACAGTTCGCCGTGCCGGCCGTGCAGCGTGCCGCCGTAGGCCCGCGTGTAGGTGTTGATCTCCTGGTTGAGCGCGTTGTTGTTGTTCACCACGAGCGTCGCCGGCACGTTCCAGCGGGCCGCAGTCTCCAACTCCGCGATGTGGTACCAGAATCCGCCGTCGCCACTGAACAGCACGACCGGCCGGTCCGGCACGCCGATCTGCGCGCCGATCGCGGCCGGCAGGCCCCAGCCCAGCGATCCGGCCGCCCGCAGGTAGTCGTGGTCGGGGCCGTTGAGATCGAGGTAGCCGCCGGTCCAGATGCCGGCGTGACCGGTGTCGGAGATGACCACCGCGTCACCGGGCAGGTGTCTGCTCAGTTCCGCGCACAGCCGTTCCGGCCGGATCGGCACGTCGTCGGACCCGAAGTCGCCACGCACGAATTCCCGCCACGCGCGGCCGAGTTCGGCCGTCCGCCCCGTCCACTGCGGACGGAGTGCGGCGTCCGCGTCCGCGTCGCCGACGGCGTCGAGCAGTGCCCGCAGGCCGAGCTTCGCGTCGCCGAGCATCGGAATCGTGCGCGGGTAGTGCCGCCCCAACTCCGTCGCCTCGATGTCGAGCTGGACGACCTGCGTGTCCGGCTTCGGGACCTGCCAGTTCAGCGTGACCTGGCTGCCGGTCTGGCTGCCGACGTAGAACACCAGATCCGCCTCGGCCAGCACGTGGTTGGCGCTGGGCCGGGCATACAGGCCGGGCACACCGATGTTGAGCGGGTGATCGGCCGGCAGTGTCGCCTTGCCGTTGAGCGACGTGGCGACCGGGATGCCCAACCGTTCGGCCAGCGCGCGCAGTTCCGCCGCGGCACCGGACGCCTTGACGCCACCGCCGCTGACGATCACCGGCCGCCGCGCGGCGAGCAGTGCCGCCGCTGCCGCCGCGACCGAGTCCGGTGTCGGAGTGGATCGGTGCAGCGGGACGGAGTAGACGGGGCCGTCCGGCAAGGGGACGTCGAGTTCCTGGTACTCCAGGACGTCGCCGCTGTGGCCGGCCAGTTCCAGGTGCGCGGGGCCGGGCTTGCCGCCGGTCATCGCGCGGAACGCCTGGCCGAGCAGGTCGGGCAGCCGGACCGCGTCGAACACCTGCGTCGTGTACTTCGTGACCGGCTTGAACAGCGGGAAGTCGTCGATCTCCTGGTAGTAGTTGCGACCCCTGCTCCACTCGAACGGGCCGCCGGTCAGCGCCAGCACCGGGGACCGGCCCAGGAACGGGTCGCGCAGCGCGGCCGCGAGATTCGCGTTGCCGACGTGCTGCGACATGCACACGCCCGGCCGGCCGGTGGCCCGCGCGTAGCCGTCGGCCATGTACGCGGCCGACTTCTCACCGTGCGTGACGATCCGCCGGACGTCGGTGTGCTGTTCCATCTCGTACAGGGTCCGGCTCAGGATGGTCGGCACGAGGAACACGGCCGACACGCCGTACGCCTCCAGGGCCGACGCGAGATACCGGGCCGCCAACGGCTTGCCCACGGGGCCACCTCCCGTTGCGCGAGGGTGAACCGCGTCCCGCGATGCAGGATCACGGTCCCGATCAGACCCGAATCATCCAGGTCCGCACGCCAGCCGGCAACCGGTGTGCGCGTCTGATCAGATCCGGTCGACCCGGACCCTTGACGCCGTTCGGGCCGCTGACTTACGTTCGTTTATCCCGGATGCCGATAATTCGCAGCCACATGGCGGGATCATGGAACGGGATCACGAACACAGTGAGGCAAGGGGGCGAGGTTCTTGGACACCGTTGACCGACTCCTCAACGGCGCGGTCGATCTGCACTGCCATTCCGGTCCGTCCCCGATGCCGAGGCGGATCACGCACGTCGAGGCGGCGCAGCAGGCCGACGAGGTCGGCTTCCGCGCGATCATGACGAAATGCCACTACCACAGCACCGTGTTCGACGTGCTGGCCATGCAGCCGCAACTGGCCGGCCTGAAGACGCGGGTGTTCGGCGGCATCGCGCTGAACAGCCAGGTCGGTGGCATCAACCCGCACGTCGTCGACTTGAACCTGAAGATGGGCGGCCGGGAGATCTGGTTCCCGACCATCTCGGCGTCGGCCCACCTGTGCCACGCGGCGGAAGACCCCGAGATCCAGGCGCACTTCCAGCCCAAGGGCATCATGCAGAGCGACGAGGTCGACATCTTCGGTGAGGACGGTGACCTGCTGCCCGAGGTGCACCAGGTGATCGCCCTGGCCAAGGCGGCCGGGGCGCTCGTGTCGGCGGGCCACCTGGCACCGGACCGCATCCTCGCGCTGGTCACCGCGCTGCGCGCGGCCGGCCACGACCGGGTCGTCGTCAGCCACCCGAACTACGTGATCGAGGCCGAGCGGGAACAGGTCGTGCGCTACGCCGACCTGGGCGCGTCGATCGAGCACGAGATCAACATGTACGACAACGACCGGATCTTCCCCCTGCGGACGCTGGTCGACTGGATCGAACTGGTCGGGCCGGACCGCACGACGCTGGCGTCGGATCTCGGGCAGGTCGGCAAGCCGCTGCCGGTCGAGGCGTACCGGCGGGTGCTGGCGCGGCTGCTGGATGCCGGCGTCGCGGAGAAGGACATCAAGAAGATGGTCGCGATCAATCCGGCGCGGCTGATCGGCCTTGACGACTGAGAAAGGCGCCTGCCGATGGGTACCGAGCGCGGCCGGCGCGGCCGGACCAGCGCCCGGGACCGGCCGGGCGAGACGGACCGGCGCCTGCTCGGCACCTGGGTGCGGCCGCCGACCGTGGAGACGGTCGAACCGCTCGCGGCCGAGGGCCGCGAGTTCGCCGCGGCGACCGAACGCGGCCTGCCACGGGGCACGACCGTCGGCAGCCCGCGCGTCGCAGCCCGCTGTCTCCCGTTCGTCGTGGTCAGCGACGACGTCTCGCCGTTCGCGGGCGCGGCCCGCGCGGCGTTCGGTGCGGGCCGGAGATGAACCGGGCGCCGAGCGGCGCGCGGCCACCACACGTCCGCGCTGGTCGGTGCCTGCCGATCATCGGCGATCCGCTCGGGTACAGTCCGGAAAATGAGTCGTCGACGCACCATTCTCCCCGGCGACGAGGGTACGTCGAGCACCACCTCGATCCAGTCGGTGGAGCGGGCGGTGGCCCTGCTGCGCCTGTTCCTGCCCAACATCGGCTCCCTGGGGCCGACGGACATCGCGCAGCGCAGCGGCATGTCGGTGTCGACGGCGCATCGCTACTGCTCAGCGCTGCACAAGGCGGGCCTGCTGCGCTACGACGAGGACACCGGGCGCTACGGCCTCGGTGGTGGCTGCATCGAGCTGGGCCTGGCGGCGAGCGAGGCGATGCCGTTGATCGACATGGCACGCCCGCTGATGAGCGAGGTCGTCAGCCACGTGGACCGGGCCGCCGTGCTCGGCGTGTGGGACGAGACGACCGTCCGGGTGGTCGAGGTCAACGACCACACGATCGCGGCGGCCAGGGTCACCGTCCGGGTCGGCTCCCAGTTGGCGGTGTTCGACACGGCGCAGGGTCTGGTGTTCCTGGCGTACTCCGAACGGGTACGACAGCGGTTCGCGCACCGGCCGGAACTGGACCAGTTGCGCGACGCGATCGACAGGACGCGGGACGAGGGCTGCGCGATCGTCGGCTCGGTGGCCAGTCCCACGACGATCCCCGGCGTGACCGTCGCGGCGGTCCCGGTGTTCCTCAGCGGCCAGATCATCGCGTCGCTGGCCATCATCGGCTCGTCCGACAGCATGCCGGACTCCGCGAACTCCAAGGTCATCGAGTACCTCAAGGAAACGGCCGGGCAGTTGTCCCGCCGGCTGGCCGCCTGAGGTTCCCCGTTCCCACCGCGTCCGGTCGTGGGTCACCCGCGCCCGTGCGTGGCCGACGCATGCCCATTTCCGGAAGACCAAGGAGCAACGATGCCGTTCGATCCTTCCGACGCCCGGTCCGGACTGGCCTCATCGACCGCCGTCGCACCACCGCCGTCGGACTACGCCGGCGCCGAGTACCTGAAGTTCTACCAGTTGCCACCGGTGCTCGATGCCGACGGCGGCCGTACCTGGTACGGCAGGGGCCAGAACTTCGTCCTCGAATACACCGAACTGGCCGGGACGCTGGAGTTCTCCCGGCACGACCAGCCGGACGAGTACGTCGTGCTGCTGCCCGATCCGGCCGTGCACGCCGAGTTCACCGCGAACGACGAGTCGCTGTCCGTGGCCGGCGACACGCTGGTGTTCGTGCCACCGGGTGATTCGACCGTGCGGCTGCGCGGCACGGGGCGGGTGATCCGGCTGCTCACGGCCAAGGCCACCGACCTGGTCGAACTGGCGCCGAACGCGGAGTCGTACCGGGAGCCGCACCCGAACGTGGCGCCGCTGGAGCCGTGGCCGGACCCGGTCGGCGGGTTCCGGCTGCGCTCGTACGGTTTGGACGTGCCCGGCCTGGACAGCCCGCCGTTCCGGATCTTCCGGTGCACCACGTTCATGGTCAACTACATCCGGCCGCACCAGGGTCCGAGGGACACGACGAAGATGTCCCCGCACCACCATGACGACTTCGAACAGTGCTCGCTGGTCATCGACGGTGAGTACACCCACCACATCCGCTGGCCGTGGACGACGAACCTGGGCGTGTGGCGGCCGGACGACCACGAGCGGTGCGGCAGCCCGCACATGTGCGTGATCCCGCCGCCGTCGATCCACACCAGCCAGGCCGTCGGCACCGGCACGAACCATCTGATCGACATCTTCTCGCCGCCGAGGGCGGACTTCTCGCGGATGCGGAACTGGGTCCTCAACGCCGAGGACTATCCGGCCGCGGCACACGTCTAGGAAGGGCACACCCAGGGACGGACATTGTCCCGGAATGTCCGATGATCGCCGGTCGGGCGTTCCGGGGTGTCCGGTGACGGGCGGTGCGATCCGTCCGAATGCTTCGTCCCGTTTATCAATACAGTCATCCCGTTCTGGCGAGAGGTCCTGTCGGGCGCGACCTGGCGACGACACGTACACGGGAAGAATCCGGTGGTCAGAGCCCTCTTGACGGCACCTGGGACATGGGTCACACTTCAGCTCTTATTCCGCACAGCAGGATTCTGACGTCAACATGCGGGATAAGTGCAGAGGTCCCTCACGGTGCCGCGATCCAACGGAGGACAGCAATGACCGTGACCGCACCCAGTTCGGGCATCACATGGCGGGAAACCCGCCGACGGGTGTTGCCGGCGACCCTCGTGGGGACGTTCCTCGAGTGGTTCGACATGTTCGTCTACGCGCAGGCCGCCGCGTTGATCTTCCCGAAGATCTTCTTCCCGACGATCTCCCCGACAGCGGGCACGCTGGCGTCCTTCGCCACGTTCGGCGTGGGCTACCTGGCCCGGCCGGTCGGCGCGATCATCTTCGGTCACATCGGTGACAAACACGGCCGCAAGTTCTCGCTGATCTTCACGCTGATGCTGATGGGCGGCGCGACGGTCCTGGTCGGCTGCCTGCCGACCTACGCGGGCATCGGCCTCGGCGCGCCGATCCTGCTCGTCGTGCTGCGTCTGGCCCAGGGTCTGGGCTCCGGCGCCGAGTACGCGGGCTCACTGACCATGGTCGCCGAGGTCGCACCGGCCGAACGACGCGGCTTCTGGACGGCGGTGCCCGGCAGCGGCATCTACATCGGCCAGATGCTCGCCGCGATCATCGGTGTCACGGTCTTCAGCGTGCTGCCCAGGTCGTCGCTGCTGACCTGGGGCTGGCGGCTGCCGTTCCTGTTCAGCATCGTGCTGATCATCGTCGGCCTGATCCTGCGGATGCGCCTCGGCGAGTCGCCGATCTTCGACAAGATGGAGCGGCAGCAGAACATCCGGAAGGTGCCGGCGCTGACGGTCTTCCACCGGTCCCCGCTGCGGCTGGTGCTGTCCATCGCGCTGACCGCGCCGATCGCGTTCAACGCCTACATGACCAGCACCTACGGCCTGACGTTCAGCGTGAGCAGGGGCGTGTCGCAGACCAACGCGCTGATCGGCACGATCCTCGGCACCGGCCTGGCGATCTTCCTGGTGCCGCTGTCCGGCTACCTGTCCGACAAGTTCGGCCGCAAGAAGGTCTTCCTCACCACCTGCGGGCTGGGTGGCCTCGCGGCCTTCCCGTACTTCGCACTGCTCGACACCGGTAGCACCGGCCTGCTGTGGCTCGCCCAACTGGTCCTGGTGGCGCCGACGATCCTGTCCCTGACCGGTGCCCAGGCGGCGTTCCTGCCCGAACTGTTCGGCTCCGCCTACCGGTACTCGGGCGTTGCCATGTCCCGTGAGCTGAGCACGGCGGGCCTCACGTCGGTCACGCCGATCGTCGGCCTCGCCCTGGTGGCCGCGCTGCACGGCCAGCCGTGGCTGGTCGCCGCCGCGATGGTCGGTGTCGCGGTGGTCAGCTTCGTCGCGGTCTCGTTCCTGCCCGAGACCCGTGGCATCGAGCTGACCCCGGACGCCGCCCCGACGGCGACCGAGGACGACGAGCCGGCCACGGCGGGGGCGTCGACGGCGGATCTGGCCCTGGACCGGGAGCGGCCGGTCGGGGCCTGACTGCCGGTAGGTCGCCGAGAAGGGCGCTCCTGCGTTCGGCGGGTTACAGCGATCCCCGCAACACCCTGATCGCAGGGAGTTGCGGGGATCGTGCTGTCACGCCGCGGATCGGGTGCACAACGGTGGCGCACGCCCGGTGTCGCGGTCATGTCACCCGGTGAGCTGCCACGATCGTGCCGACCGGACTGGTGACACCCGCGACCGCCACCGCACAGTAGCCTTCGGGTCCAGCGGTGGCCCGAGACGGCGTGGCACCCGTTGTGGGACGATCACCTCCGGCTTCGTGATCGCGCCCTTGCTCGGCGAAGGGACACGGGAAGGAGACGCAGGTGGCTGGCACGGACCCTGTTTCGCAGCAGCCGCAGGCATCGCCCCTCACCGGGCACGTGTCCGGTGTGTTCGCGGTCGACGCGCGCCAGGAGGGTCCCGCCGTGGTGCTGACCGTCAGCGGTGACGTCGACATGACGAGTGGCCAGGCACTGCGCGACAAGATCCATCTTCACCTGAAGGACAAACCGCCCGTGCTGGTGGTCGATCTGTCCTCGGTGACCTTCTTCGGCACAGCGGGCATCGGCGCGCTCGTCGAGGGCAGGAACGCGGCGCTGCCCGACACGACGCTGCGGCTCGTCACCGACAACCGCATCGTGCTGCGCCCGATCCAGATCACCGGTATCGACCAGCTCTTCACCGTGTTCACCACGCCGGAACAGGCATTGGCCGCCGACTGACCGTCCTCGTGTCAGCGGTGGACCGGCGACGTCCGTCGACTTCGTGGTCGGCGTGATGGCGCTCGTCCCCCTCGTGCTCGCCGCCGCTCCGGCGTCGCACCGGAACCCGGTCACCGCAGCGGTCGCGCCGCGGCCTTCGGCCTGCCCTGGTCGTCGACGGCGTCCAGCGCCGCGGGCAGGCCCTCGTCGAGCATCTTCGTGCGGACCGAACCGAGCAGCCGCGCCATCACGAAGCCGCCGACGCCGCTGAAACCCGTGTGCTCACAGGTGAACGTGGTGCCGGCGCCCGCCGGTTCCAGGCGGTACGAGACGTACGTGGGTCTGCCGCCCTCGTCGCCGACCCACGTGTACCGCAGCAGCGCCGGCGGCCGCGCATCAATGACTTCGCAGTCCACGATGCCGCGCCAGCCCATCGTCGGCTTGGCGACGAACCGGAACCGCGTGCCGACGACCGGTGCGAAACCCTCCGGCCTGCCGCCCTGGCCGGTGGTCGTCCACAGCGGGACGAGCTCCGGGTCGGTAAGCACCTGCCAGACCTTGCCGACCGGGTGCGGGTAGGTACGGGTGATGCTGTACCCGCTCATGACGTGCTCCTTCGTGCCGAGCGCCGACCGGTGCGGCCGCCGATGAACATACAGTAGCAGAATTTTTACCACCGCTGTAGATTTGGCTCGTTCCCGTACGAGAGGAGTTCGACCATGTCGGACAACCACGAGCCACTCGTCCTGATCAACCTGTTCAGCATGCCACCGGAGCGGGTCGACGATTTCGTCGCCGCCTGGGAGCGCAACATCGACAGTGCGAAGGGCGCCAAGGGTTTCCGCGGCACGCGCCTGCACCGCTGCCTCGATCCGCTGGCGCGCCACCAGGTGGTGAACATCGCGCGCTGGGACTCGGCGGAGGACTGGGAGGCCACGTTCTCGCGGTTGTTCTCCGCGCCCCGCCTGGACGGCCCGACCGACGTCAGCGCGGAGCCACATCTGTACGAGGTCGTGCACGTCACGCCCGACCCGCAGGACGGCGTCACCCCGTGACCGCCGAGATCGTCGCCGAATGGGCACCCGGCACGTTCATCGAGAACCTGGCCTCCTCACCCGGCGGCGATTGGCTGGTGACGATCCCGTCGCACCACCGGATCGACCGCGTCGACACGACCGGCCACCATGAGGTGTTCGCCGAGTTCGAGCACCGGCCGACCGGGATCGTGTCCGACGGCGCGGGCGCGCTCGTCATCACAGGTACGATCGGCGTGCCGAACTGGCGACTGTTGCGTGTGGACGAACACGGTCATCGCGCGGTGTGCGATCTGCCTGCGCTGGTGTTCGGCAACGGCATGGAACGCGCGGGGGAGCGGCTGCTGGCCGCCGACTCGGCCCGTGGCCTGTTGCTGGCGATCGACCCGCTGCGCGGGGAATCGGCGGTGTGGCTGGCACACCGGACGCTCACCTGTCCCGAACCGGACGGCCCGATGCCCGGCGCCAACGGGATCGCCGTGCACGGCGGCTGGGTGTACGTGTCCAACACGGGCCGCGCGCTGCTGGTGCGGGCACCGTTGGCGGGTGCCGATCCCGGCAAGGAACTGGAGATCGGGGAAGCGCGGGTCCGGCGCGGTTGGTCCGGTTGCGGTTGGGCTGAATCCGGCGGCCGGTACCGAGAGTCGGTGCCGGCCGCCGGGTTCCGTTGTCAGACCGGGCAGCTCACTGTGTTGAGGTGCACCGTGTTCGCCATCGCCTGGTAGCCGGCGTCATTGGGGTGCAGGTGGTCGCCCGAGTCGTACGCGGGCAGCATCGCCGCCGGGTTGGCCGGATCGCGCAGGCTCCGGTCGAAGTCGACCACGCCGTCGAACGCGCCGCTGGTGCGGATCCACGTGTTCAGCGCGTCCCGGACGGTGTCCTTCTGCGGGCTGTAGTAGCCGGCTCCGGCGAACGGAACCAGTGTGGCGCCGTAGATGCGGACACCGTCGGCATGCGCGCGGGCGATGAGCTGCTCGTCGGCGGCGATCAGCTGGTCCGCCGACGTGGCGACGCCGTTGCCGATGTCGTTGATGCCCTCCAGGAAGACCACGACGCGGGCGCCGGGCTGGGCGAGCACGTCACGGTCCAGCCGGGCCTGCGCGCTGACGCCCGCGCCGTCGGCCAGTATCTCGTTGCCGGAGATGCCCTCGTTGGCCACGCCGGTGCGCCACGGAGCCGGCAGCCGCAGCAGTCGCGCGGCGAGATAGTCCGGCCAGCGGTGGTTGGCGTCCGGTGTGGAGTTGTAGCCGTCGGTGATCGAGTCGCCGAGCGTGATCACCGAGCCGCACCGGGCCTGCGCGCCGATCAGCAGGCTGTCGACGAAGAACCAGCTGCCGATCGGGTGCACGTACGTCGTCGCGGCGGGGTCGGCGGCGGTGTTCCCGTCGGAGTAGAAGTTGTCCTGCTGCGCGTCTGGATGGCCGGTCACCTCACCGGTCTGGCCGGCGACGTGCACGCTGACCGCCAGATTCGTCTGTGCCGCAACGGTCATCGGCACCGGATCGCTGAGCACCTCGGCGCCCTTGGGTATCGTCACGGTGCTCGAACCGCCGAACGTGACCTCCTCGTCGGACCCGGCCACCAGTGCCGCGCCGGAGGACTGCTTGCCCAGATACACCGCGTCGAACGTGACCGGGACGGTGCCGAACGCGTTGGACAGCCGCACCCGCACGCCTGTGCCGCCGATCGACGTGTGCACGATGTTGCGCACCGTCTTGTCCGTGTACGGTCCGCCGAGATCGGTCGCCGCAGCCGCCCAGGTCTGGACCATTCGAGCCGGTCCGGCCGCCGGCTGTGCCTGCCCTTGTCCGCCGTGGCCCACCAACGCCGCGGCGGCGAGCACGGCCGCGGCCGCCGTCGTCGCCGCGGCTGCCGGCAGCAGTGTCCGCATGGTCAACGCACCCACTCCTCACATCGTCGTGCGCCGGAGCCGCTCACCTACCGCTGCTCCGACCCGGAGTATTCGACTGCGTGAGCGATCGTAATCATGCGAACCGAAACCGTCGACGATCCGTCAACTGTCACAAGGTGTTCAGCCCTGTTCAATCCACTGTGGACCCACACCGTTCCGGAACGGGTCGGGTCGGGCGCGCACCGCGACGACACCGGGCACCCCGCGGAGTCCCTCAGTAGTCGTCCCTGCCGGTGAACTGCTTCTCCAGCCACTCGCCGGACCCGGCGACCAGCTCCAGCGGTGTGACGAACTCGTTCAGGTCGAGATTCGCCAGCGGCACGGCGTGGCGCAGCACGACGTACTCGTCGATCACCACGGCGCCGCCCACCACCGTGGTCTCGCCGAGCGCCGCCAGCACGCTCGGGATGTGCACCTGCCCGACCCGCGCGAACGGCGTGGCCAACTGCGCCCACTCCGCCTTGCCGGTGCCGTCGTCCAGTTCCGGCTGCGTGGTGTCCAGCAGTTCCCTGGTGATGATGACGATCTGGGCGCGGCTCTCCTCGTCCAGATCCTCGCCGTACCGGATGCGGATGCGGATCTCGTCCGGCCGGAACCGCACCACTTCGTAGTTGCGCCTGATGAAGGTCACCAGGTCTGCCCACTTGGCCATCGGACCGTCCCGTCGCTCGCGCTCGCTCCTGTCCAGTGGTACCGGAACAACTCGCGTCTCGGCAACACGGTGTCAGGGCCGTTCACTCACCGGGGTCGGTGGCGGGCTACCGGAACCGGTCGGCCGGCCAGCCGGCGACGGTGACCACCAGACCGTGCGCGTCGACGAGGCGGGCCGGCAGGTCCCGTTGCCGCAGCCAGTCGACGGCCGCGCGGCCGAGCACGACCGCCGCCGTGCTGGCCGTGTTGGCGTCCACGGCGGTGCCCGCCGCGACGCTGACACTGCGCCACACCATGGGCGGCACGTCACCGGTGCGCGGATCGAGGATGTGGTGCACCGTCCGGCCGCCGCGCCGCCAGGTCCGGTGCGCGATGCGGGACGTGGCCAGGCCGCCGGACGTGATCGCGACCGAGGGGCCGTGCGGGGTGCACCCGTCACCGACGCCGACCTGCCACCCACCGGGCGGCGCGTCCCCCGCGACGGCCACGTCACCACCCATCCTGACCAGCACGCCACAGCCGGCCACCCGTGCCGCCTCGGTGGCTGCCGTGTCGACGATGAGCGGCAGCGCGGTGGCGCCCAGGTCCAGCCGCACACCTTGGGGCAGCGTGAGCTCACGGCGGACGGGGTCCAGCTTGATCCGCCACCAGCCGGGCACCGGACCGACCGGTTCGTACGGCCTCGGGTCGTCGTGGCGGATCGTGGCGAAGTCACCGTCGAAGCCCAGTGCGATCACGGCCGCGCCGACCGTCGGGTCGACCAGGCCGTCGGTCAGTTCGGCGGCGTGCAGCGCGACCCCCACCGCCTCGGCGAACACGTCGGTGACCTGCACGGTCGTGCCGGCCTCCCGGCACACCCGGTTCAGCTCGGAGTCGTCACGGAACCTGTTGCACTTCTCGTCGATCGCGGCCAGTTCCTCGCGCAGCACGGCGATCGCGACGTCGAGCCGGTCGGGTTCGACGACGGCCAGTTCGGCTGTGGTGCCCATTGCGGCGAACTGAACCGCTGCCGGTGGTCGAGGCAGGGTGGTCACTTGTTTCGGCCCCCATGTGGATACAGGTGCGGTCACCAGTTTCCACGGTCGTTCTTGGGAAATTTTCCGAGCGTCAAGGCCGTTGTCGGCAAACCGCTCGACGCGGACGATGTGCTCATCCGCACGACGCCCGGGACTCCGGGTCGCGGCCGTCAGTCCAGGGCGCCCAGTGTCGCCGGGTCCAGTGCCACGACCGGTTGCGTGCTCGCGTGATCCCGCAACGACTTCAGTGGCACCGACGCGCCGCCCAGGTCCACGAAACCGTGTTCGGTGGTGAAACCGCCACCGAGCTCGAACAGCAGCAGCAGCGGCTCGTACGGGTCGGACAGCGTGTCCGGCACGCGCACACCGGCGTCCAGCACGGCGGCCCACCGCAGACTCGCCCGGCATGCCGCCGCCACCGACGGCCAGCCGATCTTCGCGTCGATCAGCGCCGCCAGTTCGGCAGCGGGTTCGGCGGGCACCGCGATGTCCGGCGCCAGCAGCGCGGCGACGTCGAAGAACGGCCACTCGTCGGTCACCGCGAACGCCTTCGCCCACAGCGCGGCGCGGCGCAGGTACTCACGGAACAGCTTGGCGCGGGCCCGGGGATGGTCGTAGCCGGCGTCTCCGGACCAGTCCACGGCCAGCAGCCGGGACACCGTCGCGGCGGCACGGTTGTCGGCGGTCACAGTTTCAGTCCTTTGCGCGCGGCGTCGACCACGCCGTCGATGTTAGACAGGTCGGGGGCGATCGGTCCGGCGGGCGGGGTCAGCCCGAGTCTCGGCCACAGCCGCAGCGATCCGTTGGACGACAACGGTGCCACCTCGTGCGCACCGAAGTGGTTCGGGTCGAACATCAGCGTCCCGTCCTCGTCCCACGCGGCCGGATCGGCCGTCCGGTAGGGCATGCCGGACTCCATCAGCCGGCTCTCCACGTACTCGTGCGCCATCAGCGAACGGAACTGGTCCTGCTCCGCAGGGCTGAGCGAGCCCGCTTCCGCCTTGTTCCACAGGTTCGCGATGTCCTCGTCGGCGGTGAAGTAACCGTGGCCGATCTGGCCGGGGCCCAGCGGGACGTCGTGTTCGGTCAGGAACAGGTGGTTCTTGACCTGGCCGATGACGTCCTCGCCGATCCCGGTGTGCTGCGCGATCTTCGACACGTCACCGGTGTTCTCCCGGATCGCGGCGTACGCGGCCTCGGCCTGCGGCGACGCGGAACTCACGTGCCCGGCACCGGTCCAGCCCGACGCCGACGGGCCGCCCGGCGGGTCACCACCGCCCAGCCGGGACCCCGCCGGTGTGGGCGGCGCCGCCGGTTGGCCGTCGGCCAGATCGGTGAACCGCTTGGCGTTGCCGGCTTCCGTGTCCAGCGTGCGGGCCAGGTTGCCCTCTTCGGTGTCGGCCGTCCGTTCACCGAACCGGGCGATCGACTCGGCGATGTTGCCCGCGGCCTGGTCCGCGTCCTTCGCCAGGCCCTCGAACACGGCGGCCAGTTCCCCGCCGGCCATCAGAAGCTCAACCCCCGCACCCCTTGTCGGAAGTTCGATCCGTGTTGCCGCATGGTGCTCATGTGCGAGCGCAGCGCCTCGGTCTGCGAGCGCACGGCGTCGGCGTCGAGGCCGAACCCGCTGCCGCCCTGACCACCGTCGCCACCGGCCTGCGACCAGTCCAGCCCCGACATCGCGGCCTCCACCTTCGCGAACAGCGGCTGGGCCGCCGCCTGGATCACCTGGCCGATCACGTACTGCTGCAGATCCATGACCAGCGACTTCACCAGCCGCTGCGCGCCCTCGATGATCAGCGGAACGGCGGTCTCGGCCAGTCCCAGCGTGGCGACCGACGCGGCCTGGTCGGCGATGAACGCGATCGCCATGCCGATCAACGTGGCCAGCGCCTCCAGCTTCTGCGCCACGATGTAACCGGCGGCGACGTCCAGCGCGTCGGCCAGTACGGCGCACGCGGTGACGATCTCGGTGACGTGCTGATCGGACAATCGCGCCCAACCGGAATTCATCACCTGGGTCGACGCGCCCCGGTGCGCGGTGCTGATCCCGGTGACGGCCTGCGTCGCGTCTTCGTGCGTCGTCCGCACGGCCTGCCCGAACTCCCGTGCCAGCGAGGCGAACCGCGTCACGGTGTCCTCGTCGACGTACGGCCACGGCACGCCGATCACGTTGAGCAGGTTCACCACCGGACCGGGCAGGTCGTCCACCGCCATGAAACCCACTCCTCGAACGTGAAACGCTCGTCCCACGACGACACTAGCGGGCCGGCCGCTGGAATTCCGGGCTTTCTGTAGAGTCTGGGACGTGGTCGATCCGGGCGACAGACAGGCACGGTTGCGGGAGTCCGTGAACGAACTGCTGGGAGAGTTCGAGCGGCGTACGGAGCAGTTGGGCAAGGCGCGACAGGCCGCTGCCGCGCTGACGGCAACGGTGCGTTCACCCGATGGCTCGGTCCAGGCGACGGTCGACGCGACCGGCATGCTCACCGAGCTTCGCCTGTCCCCGAACGCCTTCGACCACTTCCGGCCGACCACCCTCGCCCGAGCCGTCACCGATCTCGTTCGCAGGGCGACGGTCCAGGTCCGGCGTCAGCGGGCGGACCTGATGCGACCGCTCACCGAAGGCTTGCCGGATCTGTCCGATCTGGTGGAGGGAGCACCGTCCCTGACGGACATGCTGCCGAAGATCCCCGACGACCCGGACCCTCGGGGCGGTGCCCGCCCGGCCGACCCGGACGAGTCGCCGGCCACCTGGCTGCGCGACGACGATCTCTGAACGCCCGCGCCTGCTCGCGTCCCACGGCCGACGAACTCGGTGACGCGTCCCCGAGAGCTGCCCGTGCCGCGGGTCAGTTGTAGCCGAAGCCCGGCGGCAGGGGAGCCGGGCGGAACAGCGATGTCGGAACAGCCGCTGCCAGCGCCTGGTAGCCGGTCGGGTTCAGGTGCAGGTGGTCGCCCACGTCGTAGGCCGGTGACAACTGCCGTGGATCGGCCGGATCCCGCGCCACCCGGTCGAGGTCGATGACCGCGTCGAAGCGGTGGCTGGTGCGGATCCACGTGTTGACCGCCTGCCGCGCCGCCTCCCGGACACCTGCCGGGTCGTCGTAGGCGGTCATTGCCGCCGAAGGGGGTGATCGTCGCCCCGTACACCCGGATGCCCTTTTCGTGGGCCCGCGTGATGATCTGCTGGTAGGCCGCGATCAGATCGCCTCGTGTCCGCCTGCTGGGCCGCGGGCGTCGCGTCCGCCGTGCCGATGTCGTTGACGCCCTCGAACACGATCAGCCAGGCGACCCCGTTGTGCGCCAGCACATCGCGGTCCAACCTGCCGAGCGCGTTCGGGCCGAGGCCGTCGTGCAGCACCCGGTTGCCGCCTGCCGCCTGGTTCAGCACCGCGACGTCCGACGTGCCGGGCGTCGACTGCAGCCGGGTCAGCAGGTCGTCGGGCCAGCGGTTGTTCGCGTCCGTCGTCGAGCCTCGGCCGTCGGTCAGCGAGTCGCCCAGAATGGCCGCGGCGCTGCGCCGTCGACCACACCTCGACCTCGCTGAGGAAGTACCAGTGCGCCGACCGTCGTCGCGCCCGGCAGGTCCTGGTCGCCGACGTGGTCGCCGGCCAGCAGGTAGGACGTGGTCCGCGAGCCCGGGTGCGACGTGACGCTCGTCGACGCCTGGCCGGTGGCCAGGAACAGGGTCACCGTCAGGTTCGACCGCGGGGCGACGGGGAAGTCGAGCGGGTCGGACACCGCCTGCGATCCGACCGGAATGTCGACGCCGGACCGTCCGTCGAACGTGACCGGTCGCAGTGTGCCCGGGCGAATCGCGCCGACGCCCGCCTGACCGCCCGTCGGCAGCGCCACCGTGACCGCCGTGACGGGCAGGTCGGTGCCACCGAACGCGTTGGAGAACCGCAACCGGATGTGCCCTCCGCCGACCGACGTGTGGATGGTCTGGCGCAGAGTCGTGTCGGCCAGCACCGAGGTCGCGCCGGTGAACGGTGGCGGCGGCAGATTGCCCGGTTCGGTCAACTGCGGCATGGACACCCACGTGTCCACCCAGTGGCCGACCGTGAACGACTCGGCGGACGCGGCCTCGTGGCCGACGGTCCGCAGCAACGGCACGGCGGCCGTCACGGCGACGGCGAGGCCAGCGGCGAGCGCCAGCCGCGACATGGGGAACGAGCTGCGCATGGCCGGGCAAGTTAACCTCGGCCACCGCGGCCGACAACGCTACGTGATCATCCGTGCCGTTTACCACGGTCGACGGGAGCAACTTTCAGGGCGCCCCGCCGACCCGGCGTGACGGTGATCATGGTGAACTGACGCCCTATGAACCTACGGTTTCGGCTCGCACAGCCATTCGGCCCACTCCCGTCGGACAGGTTCAGCCACGATGACACGAACGTGCCCGTGCCCCCGGAGGAACACGGGCACGTCGAGATCCCGTTCAGATCGCCCGAACGCCCTGGGCCTGCGGCCCCTTCTGGCCCTGGCCGATCTCGTACTCGACCCGCTGGCCCTCCTCAAGGGACTTGAAGCCGTTACCCTGGATCTCCGAGTAGTGCACGAAGACGTCGGGTCCGCCGCCGTCCTGCGCGATGAACCCGTAGCCCTTCTCGCTGTTGAACCACTTCACACTGCCTTGCGCCATGCTGAACTCTCCTCGCGGCGTCGTCCCGCCCCACCGTGAGGTCAGCCGACAACCGGCAATCCAGAATACAGGCACATGCTGTCTGCCGCTCTCCCACCGGCCGAACTCGTCCCTTTGAGTGGTCGTTGACCGGGACCACACACCAGGGGAGGCACCGTGCCAGCCTGGTGTTTCTACATACATGTCGAAGATACGAGGAGATCGCTTATGCCCATGGCCCAGGCGCTGCCGACGCAGGCAGACGGATCGAAACCGATGTTCGGCCCGCAACGGTCGGCCACCGAACACGGCCTCGTCTATGTGTTCATTATCATACCGTTCGTGGCGCTGATCGGCGCCGCGACGCTCGCCTGGGGGTGGGGGCTGAGCTGGCTGAACGTCGGGCTCACCGCCGGTTTCTACGTGTTGTCCGGAACATCGATCACCGTCGGTTACCACCGGTTGTTCACGCACGGGTCGTTCAAGGCAAAACGGCCATTGAGGATCATTCTCGCGATCGCCGGCATGATGGCGCTCCAGGGTGAGGTCACCGTGTGGGTTGCCGACCACCGACGGCACCACGCGTTCTCCGACCGGGACGGCGACCCGCACTCGCCGTGGCGCTACGGCAGCGGTGTGCTGGCCCTGGCCAAGGGCTTCTGGCACGCGCACCTCGGCTGGATCCTCGGCCGTGACAAGACCAACAAGGAACGGTTCGCACCCGACCTGATGGCCGACCGGGACATCCAGACCGCCGACCGCCTGGTGCCGCTGTGGATGGGGCTGAGCCTCGTCCTGCCCGCGCTGATCGGCGGCGTGGCCACGCTGTCCTGGTGGGGCGCGCTGACCGCGTTCTTCTGGGCCAGCCTGGTCCGGATCTCGCTGCTGCACCACGTGACCTGGTCGATCAACTCGGTGTGCCACATGATCGGCGCCCGGCCGTTCCGGTCCCGGGACCGCGCGGCGAACTTCTGGCCGCTGGCGATCCTGTCGTTCGGCGAGTCGTGGCACAACTCGCACCATGCCGACCCGACGTGTGCCCGGCACGGCGTGCGGCGCGGCCAGCTCGACATCTCCGCGCGGATGATCTGGGTGTTCGAGAAGTTCGGCTGGGCGCGGGACGTGCGTTGGCCGACGCCGCAGCGACTGGCCAGGCTGGCCGTGTCGGCCTGAGAGCCGGTGCCGGTCACCGGGCCGCGAACCGGTGGCCGGCACCCGCTACCTGCGCAGGGTCTTGTTCAGGAACGCCAGCGTCGGCGCCCACTGGGTGCGCATGAACGCCGGGTCCTCGTGGCCCGCGCCGCGCAGGACGGTCAGGTTCGCCGACCCACCAGCCGCGACCAGCGCGTCGTGCAGGTGCCGCGTGTGCGCCACGACCACGACACAGTCCGCGTCGCCCTGCGCCATGATGAACGGCGGGATGTCGTTGCCGGCCGAGATGTAGGTGAACGGGTTCTCGGCGGGTCCGTTGTCGCCGGGGATGTCGGACAGGTCCGCGGCGCCGTACCAGTCGACGACGGCCTGCACGGCCGCTGAGACGTTCGCGTTGCCCAGCGTCGGGTCGTCGAACACGGTGTGCCGGTCCGCCGTGACGGCCAGCATGATCGCCGAGTAGCCGCCCGCCGAGTCGCCCCACGCCGCGAACCGGTTCGGGTCCAGGTGGTAGCGCGAGGCGCCGGCGCGCAGGAACCGCACGGCGGACTTCGCGTCCCGCACGGCCGCGACCGGGTCGTGGTCGATGCGGTAGTTGATCGCGGCCACCGCGTAGCCCTTGGCGTTCAACGTCTCCACGTCGGGCACCTGTACCTCGGTGACGGTGTGGCAGTCCGTGCGCGGCGGTGGCGTCCTCGCCAGGTCCGGCACGGTGCCCAGCGCCGACTTGTCGCCGTTGCGCCAGCCGCCGCCGTGGATCCAGATCACCAGCGGCGCCGGGTTGCCGCCGGTCGGGGGTAAGTACAGGTCCAGCCGCTGTGCGGGGTCGGCGTCGGCGTAGGCCACGTCGGACACCGTCGGCACCAGCGCGTCGCCCGGACCGGGCGGTCTGGAGACGGACGGCGCGGCACCGCTGGTCGGCGTCGGCGCGCCGCACGCCCCTGCCGCCAGGGCGATGGCGGCCGCTGAGAGGACCGCGAGTCTGCGGGGAGTACCCATACCGGCATCCTCGACGCTCGTGCCGACGCCGAGAAGCGTCGCCGTCGACGGTGATCGGATCGTCGTCGCGCTGATCGACTACTCGTCGGCGAGCAGTTCACCCAGGATGCGGGCCAGCTCGGCGCGGTCGTGCGGGGTGAGCTGGGTGAAGATCTGCTCGGACGCGCTGCCCCGTGCCTCGCGGATCTGCTCACCCGTCCGCCTGCCGTGCTCGGTCGGCGCCACCAGGGTCGCCCTGCGGTCCTCCGGATCGGGCCTGCGCTCCACGAGTTCCTTGGCCGCGAGGCCGTCCAGCACCTCCGTGGTGGAGCGCGGCGCGATGCCCAGGTGTTCGGACAGCGCGGAGGGCCGCAGCGCGCCGTGGTGCATGAGGACGCGCAGCGCGCGGAACTGGGACGGCGTGAGGTCCCACCGGGCCAGCGACGCCACCGCCGCCTGGCGCAGCAGCCGCGCCACCGACCGGAAGGCGTCGGCCAGGGAGTCGTCCCGGTCGGCCGCGGTGTCCGTGCTGCTCTGCCTCACGGGAATAGCGTACTCGGGAGTCCTGTTGTAGCCTCATAGTGAGGTTACCTCAGTAACTTCCCGCCGCGTCCGCGTGGCGGTCGAGCGAACGATGGGATCACGCACTTGGCAGCCCCCACGACGGCACCCGAGTCCGGCCGCGCCGGCCGCCGCCGTTCCCCACACACCGTCACGGCGGCCGAGAAGGCCCAGGCCCGTGAGGTGTCCCTGCGCCGGATCGGCCGCCTGTTCCTGCCCTACAAGTGGCAGCTCGCGACCGTCACCGTCATCATCGTCGCCTCCTCCGTGGTCGGCCTCGCGTCGCCGTTCCTGCTGCGCGCCGTGATCGACGTCGCGCTGCCGCGGCGCGACGTGCACCTGCTGGTCCTGCTGGTGGTCGGCATGGTCACGGTCGCCGCGCTGACGTCCGCGTTCGGCGTCATGCAGACCTGGATCAACACCCGCGTCGGCCAACAGCTCATGCACGGCCTGCGCACTCGCGTCTTCTCCCACCTGCAGCGGCAGTCGATCACGTTCTTCACCCGTACCCGCACCGGCGAGGTGCAGTCGCGCATCACCAACGACATCGGTGGCATGGAGTCGGTCGTGACGTCGACCGCGGCCTCCATCGCGGCCAACCTGACCACCGTCGTCGCGACCGCCGCCGCCATGATCGCGCTGTCCTGGCAGCTCTCGCTGATCTCGATACTGGTGATGCCGCCGGCCGCCTACCTGACCCGCAAGGTCGCCAGGTTGCGCCGCAAGATCACCACGGAGCAGCAGAAGGAACTGGCCAACCTCAACGTCATCATCGACGAGGGCCTGTCCATCAACGGAATCCAGCTTGCCAAGACGATGGGCACCGCCCCGACCCTGATCGAGCGGTTCGGCCGCTCGTCGGCCGCGCTGATCGACCTGGAGCTGCGCGCGAACCTGGCAGGCCGCTGGCGGATGGCGTGGCTGAGCATCATCTTCGCGGCCATCCCCGCGATCATCTACCTGTCGGCGGGACTGCCCATCACCGCCGGCACCATGACCATCGGCACCCTGATCGCGTTCACCAACCTGCAGAGCACGCTGTTCCGCCCGCTGATGGGCCTGCTCAACACGAGCGTCTCGGTGATCAGCTCGCTCGCGCTGTTCCAGCGCATCTTCGAGTACCTCGACCTGCCGATCGAGATCGACGACCCGGTCTACCCGGTGCACATCGACCACCGCACCGTCACCGGCCACGTCCGGTTCGACCAGGTCGGTTTCGCCTATCCCGGCGCGGACCGGCCCGCACTGGTCAACGTCAACCTCGACGTCCCGGCAGGCAACACACTGGCGCTGGTCGGCGAGACCGGTTCCGGCAAGACCACGCTCGCGTCGCTGGTCGCCCGGCTCTACGACCCGACGTTCGGCCGCGTCACCATCGACGGCGTCGACATCCGCCTGATGCGGCTGGCCGACCTGTCCCGGATCGTCGGCGTGGTCAGCCAGGAGACCTACCTGCTGCACACCACCGTGCGGGAGAACCTCCGCTACGCCAACCCGTACGCGACCGACCACCAGATCGTGCAGGCCGCCCGCGCCGCCCAGATCCACGACCTGATCAGCAGCCTGCCCGAGGGCTACGACACGGTCGTCGGCTCACGCGGCCACCGCTTCTCCGGCGGCGAGAAGCAGCGCATCGCGATCGCCCGCACGCTGCTGCGCAACCCGCGCGTGCTGGTGCTGGACGAGGCGACCAGCGCACTGGACAACGAGACCGAACGCGCCGTGCAGCACGCCTTCGACGTGCTCGCCAGGGGCCGCACCACGATCACCGTCGCACACCGGCTGTCCACCGTCCGGGACGCCGACCAGATCGCCGTGCTCGACCACGGCCGGGTGCTGGAGGTGGGCACACACGCGAGCCTGATGGCCCGTAACGGTCACTATTCCGCGCTGGCCGCGTAGCGGTGATCGAAGCTTGACCGAAAGGCCCTGGCCGCCGGTCGGTGTTCGGACCACAATGGTCTGCCACACCACCGGCGAAGCCCGGGAAATGGGGGAATGACGTGGCTTCCGACGCTGCTGGGAAGTACGCGCCCGAGCCCGGCCAGGCTCAGCCACACACCGGTTCGGTCCGGCCGGCCGTCGTCCTGGACTTCCTGGAACGCGCCGGATGGTCCGCGGGCGAGGTGTTCTTCGCGACGCTGCTGGCTGGCGGCCTGCCCACCGGCGACGTGATCGGACTGCCCTGGAAGTACTCGCTGGTCCTCGCGCTGGGCGCCGCCGTGTCGTCGGTGCTGCTCACCCTCGGCCAGTACGTGGCGAAACTGACCGACCTGTCCGGCCTGAACCCGCCGTGGCTGCGCTTCTGGGCCGACCTCGCGATCCGGCTGGTGAAGACGTTCGTGGCCTCCGTCGTGGGTTCCGTCGTGGCAGCGCACCCGTTCGACATCGTGACGTTCAACTGGACGTCCGCGCTGAACGTGGCCGTGCTCGCGGTGTTGGCGGCGCTGGGCAAGTGCCTGCTGGCACGCGGTGCGGGCGGCACGTCCGCCGGGGCCGTGCCGACGCCCTCGACCCTGCCGACGCCGACCTACCTGGCCGCCGTGCGACCACCGCGCCCCTGACCTGAAATCAGGGTTGGTCCGGAGGTTCGCCTCGTTCTCCGGTGCCACGCTCGGGCAATGACTCTGACACGTGCTTCGTTCATCGCGGCTCCGCTGTGCCTGGTGGCGTACGGGACGATCCGGCTGATCGGCCAGCAAGCGCCGGCCGGTTACGGGCCGGGCCTGGCGTGGGTGTCCGGGCATCTGTTGGCATTACTGGGTTTCCTGTTGTTCGTCCCGGTCCTGCTCGCCCTGGGCGGAGCGCTGCCACGCTCCCGGGGCGTCACGGCGATCGTGGTGGTCGGGTTGGCCGGGATAGCAGCGGTGCTCGTGCAGTTCGGCGTGGACGTCGTGGCGGCGCTCGGCGCGTCCGACCATGCCGCGATGTCGGCCACCGAGCGCGCGTTCGGCGCGCTGCCGGGCGTGAACGTCGCGTTCTACGACGTGGGCCCGCAACTGTTCTACCTGGCCCTGATCGTGCTCATGGCACTGCTCGCGGTCGCCGGAAAGACGCCGTGGTGGGCCGCTGTGCTGGTGGCGGGCGGACTGAGCCTGCCGGTGCTGACACTGGCCCTGTTGCCGGTCGGCGCGCTGCTCGTGCTCGCCGGCCTGGTTCAGTCGTCCGCATCACCGGTGCCGGTGTCCGGGTAGAGCAGGTCCCGCACCACGTGCACGGCCTCCTCGATCAGCGGCCGGAACACGCGCATCCGGGAGAGGCCAACGGCTTTGTCGATCAGCGGCACGGTGCGCTCCAGCAGTGCGCGGGTCCGCGCGCAGCCGGGGGAGCGGTCGTGCACCCAGTACAGGACGACGCCCATCTGGTAGAGCCACAACAGTTCCGGCAGTTCGGGCCGCAGGTGCGGGTCCATTCTCACGCCCGCACCGTCGACCACGTTCCGCATGATCGCGATCGCGGCCTCCCGGGCCGGCGCGGACTCCGGTGCGAACGGGCTGAGCGGACCGGCCGGATCGGCCGCGTTGCGGAAGAACTGCGCACCGAACCTGTGGTACGGCGCCGCGATGTCCAGCCACACCGCCATGACACCGCTCAGTCGCGCGCCGAAATCCTGTTCGGCAGCCAGCACGTCCTCGCTGGCCGCGGCATGCTCCGCGCCGATCCGTTGGTAGAAACCCTGGATCAGGTGTTCCTTGGAATCGAAGTAGTAGTACGCGTTCCCGACCGACACACCGGCTTCGGCCGCGATGGCGCGCATGGTGGTGCGCTCGTAGCCGCGTTCGGCGAACAGCCGCAGTGCCGTGTCCAGGATCAGCGTCCTGGTCGCGTCGCTCTTCCTCTGCGTCCGTTCGCCCGCAACGGGTTCGCCGGTCACGGCACCATGTCGGTCGGCCGAGCGGCGGGCCGCATGCCGGCCAGCAGCAGATTGCCGCGCCGGATCCGGCTGAACACCACGAGATTGGCCAGGTGCAGCGCGCCGACCACGAGCAGCACCGTGCCCAGCTTGACCGACAGCACCTGCAACAGGTCGCGCAGCGACGCCACCTGCTGATCGGTGTGCAGCAGCAGTGCGGCGAAGCCGAGGTTGACCAGGTAGAAACCGACGACGAGCAGTTGGTTCAGCGCGCCCGCGGTGCGTTCGTCGCCGAACACGTCGGCCAGGTACACCCGGCCGTGGCGGCTGAGCGTGCGTGCGACCCAGACCGTCAGCGCGATGGTGAGCGCGATGTAGACGAGGTAACCGACGACCACGGGGTCCATGGCTGGTCAGCTCCTTCCAATTTTTGAACGTGTTCAGAACAGTACGCCGTTCTGAACACGTTCAAAGAGGGGAGCGGTGTGACTCAGACCGCGTTGTCCGGCAACGGGAGTACGCGGCTGAGCACGGCGACCGTGACGACGGCGACCACGATGTGCATGATCCACAGGCCGACGACGTTGCCGATGCCGTTGCCCAGGAACAACAGGACGACTCCGGGTACGAGCGACACGACGACGACGGCCGGCACGAGCACCCGCAGCACGGCGCGCGGCTGGGCGGCGTAATGCCGGACGCTCGCCCAGCCGGCGGTGCCGGCGATGACCCCGATCGCCGTGAGTGGTCCGTAGGCGATCAGCATCAGACCGGTCTGTGAGCCGTGGCCTGTCCACGACTTCGCGAGTGCCGCGACACCGGTGTTCACGGCGATGCAGAGGATGGCGGCGGCGACGGCCCCGATCGCGACGCGCGGGACGGGACTGGCGGATCGAGCAGGAATATCGGTGCTGCTCATGACGAAACTCTCCTGGCCGAGGGCGGAAGTGGGGGAAGAGTTCTCCGTTTCCACCGAACTGTAGCAGTAAAACGGAGAGATCTTCTCCGATTGGAGCAGACTTCTCCGGATCATTGTCGTTACGATGTCGCCATGACTGATCAGGAACCGTCCAGACCGTTGCGCCGGGATGCCGAGCGCAACCGTCGGCGGATCCTGGACGCGGCCCGCCAACTGGTCGCCGAGGTCGGCCTGGACATCAGCCACGACGACATCGCGCGGGCCGCCGAGGTCGGCGTCGGCACGGTCTACCGGCGGTTCCCCGACAAGCAGCAGTTGATCGACGAGCTGTTCGACGAACGCGTCGACCAGATCATCGCGCTGGTCGACGGCGCACTCGCACTCGACGACCCGTGGCAGGGCCTGTCCACCTTCGTCGCCGGCAATCTCGAACTCCAGGCGGGCGACCAGGGCCTCAAGGAGATCATGCTGGGCACGTCGCGCGCGGGCGAACTCGCGCAGCGCGCCGAGCGTCGGATCGGCCCGGCGGTACGGGAACTGGTGAAACGAGCGCACGCCTCCGGACAACTGCGGCCGGACGTCGGCGTCGAGGACTTCCCACTGATCCAGATGATGGTCGGCGCCGTGATGGAGGACGCCCGCCACATCGACCCGAACCTGTGGCGGCGGGCGTTGGCGTTGGTGCTGGACGGCTACCGGGCGGGCGACCGACCCGACCCACTACCCGGCCGCACCCCGACCAGGGACCAGATCGAACAGGTCCTCAGCCACTGGCGCCCGCCCAGGCGCCGTCCGTCCCGCGGTCCGGAGAACGCGGCGGGCTAGCCGTCCGGCGAGTCGCATGGTTGTTGCGGCACCGACGTTTGCGGCACAACTCATGGCCGATTCCCAGTGCCCTGCACCCGTCGACGCGCGCCTGCCAGTTCGTCTGTGTGCGTGCGGTGCGGCTTAGTGTGTCCGCATGCGACGCTTCAACGACGAAGACCTCACGAACGCGGAGTTCCGCGAGTGCGACCTGAGTAGGGCGCGGCTGGTCGGTGTGGTCATGCGGGACGTCGAGATCGACGGTCTGGTGACCAACCTGGTGGTCAACGGCGTGGAGGTGATGTCGTACGTCGAGGCGGAGCTCGACCGCCGGCACCCGGTGCGGCTGCTGATCCGTTCCGATGAACCGGCCGACCTGCGCGAGGCCTGGCGAGAGCTGCGGAAGGCGTGGGCGATGACTACCGAGCGGGCCGGGTCGATGGCCGAGGGCAGCGAGAATCTCGGCGTCGACGGCGAGTGGTCGATGGTCGAGACTCTGCGTCATCTCGTCTTCGTGCACGACTCGTGGTTTCGCCGCTGCGTGCTCGGGCTGACCGAGCCGTTCACGGCGATGGGGCTGGCATCTCCGTTCGTGCCGGATCAGGAGGGGCTGGGGCTGGACAGGTCCGCCCGGCCGGGTCTCGGCGAAGTGCTGACCGTGCGCGATCGGCAGGCGTCGGAGATGGAGGCGTGGCTGGCCGACGTCACACCCGAGCGGCTCGCGCAGCCCGCGCCGGTGCCGGAGGACGACAGATGGCCCCCGTATGCCAAGGGCCGGCGCGTGCGGCAGTGCCTCGGCACTGTGCTCGACGAGGAATGGGCACACCACGGTTTCTGCGTGCGCGACCTGGACAAGCTGTCACGCCGGCAGGCCCCGTAGGTGTTGCGATGAGGGATCTCCCGCCAAGATCCCCAGGCGGGCTGGACAGGTCGGCGCTCGTGGTGGGGGACGGTGACCCGGCCCGCCGGTGATCGGCGAACCTACGGCGCGATGCGGAGCCGCGCGGCCTCGTGGCGGAGCGCGTGCACCGTGGCCGTGACCTCGGGGCTTCGGCCGGGAACCGTGACCGCTACCACGCTTCGCCCCAGCCAGGCCGGGTCGTCGACGGTGACGGTTCGCACGTCGACGGGCACTGAAGCCGCGGCCAGTTCGGGCAGCACCGCGATACCGATGCCCGCGGCGACCAGGCCCAGGCGGGTGGGCCAGTCCCGTACGGCGTGCACGATCCTGGGTTGGTCAAGGGTTGGCCAAGCGCCGAACTGGGGATCGCCGCGCAGTCCTTTGCCGACGATCCAGGGTTCGTCCGCCAGTTCGGCTGCCGCGACCTGTCGACGGTCGGCGAAGCGGTGCTGCGCGGATACGGCAACGAGGAGCCGGCCTTCGAAGATCAGGTCGCGGCGGAGCCCGTCGAGGTCGTAGGCGGGCAGGTCCGATGCGACGCCGACAACCGCGACATCGATACGTCGCGCGCGGAGTTGGCGTAACAGCGTCGGTGTGGACGCCTCGCCGAGTTCGACGATCAGACCGGGGTGATCGTCGCCGAGTCGGGCCACGGTTCTGGGGACGAGCACGGCGGCGGCCGAGGGGAACGCTGCGATGACAACCCGGCCGGTCAGGCGATCCCGCAGTCCGGCGAGGTCCCTGCCCACCGCGTCGATCTCGTTGAGCACGGTGGCCGCCCTACGGGCGAGCAGCCTGCCCGCCGGTGAGGGGACGACCCCGCGAGCGCCCCGCACGAACAGCGGCGCCCCTGCCGCGTCTTCCATCGCCGCGACCTGGCGGGACACCGCCGACTGGGTGTACCCGAGCGCATCGGCCGCGGCAGTGAACGAACCGGTGTCGATGACGGCTCTCACGACACGCAGGCCGGTAACGGTGATGTCGGCCATGCCCCATCCTGACACATGCGATGAGCGCATGTCTCGCGTGCGAGATCTTCGCTGGTGGAATGACTCGACCGGTGGCACGGTGGTTGACATCGGTACCACGAAGCGTTGGAAGGAGAGAGCACATGGCCACAACGTGGTTCATCACCGGAACCTCGCGTGGGTTCGGGAGGGAGTGGGCGCAGGCAGCGCTGGAGCGTGGTGACCAGGTCGCCGCCACGGCTCGGGATGTCGCCCAGTTGACGCCGTTGGTCCAGCGCTACGGGCAAGCGGTGCTGCCGCTGCCTCTCGACGTCACGGACCGTGACGCGGTGTACGCGGCCGTCCAGCAGGCCAACTCGCATTTCGGCTCGTTGGACATCGCGGTCAACAACGCCGGCTATGGACATTTCGGCATGGTCGAGGAGTTGACCGAGGACGAACTCCGGGCTCAGCTGGAAGTCAATTTCTTCGGTGCCGTCTGGGTGACGCAGGCCGTGCTGCCTATCATGCGATCACAGCGATCGGGGCGAATCCTGCAGGTGACGAGCGAGGGTGGGGTACGCGCCTTCCCCGGCATCGGCGCGTACCACGCATCCAAGTGGGCCTTGGAGGGGTTGTCGGAATCCCTGGCGCAGGAGGTAGCGGCGTTCGGCATCCACATCACCAACGTCGAGCCGGGTCCTTACGCCACCGACTGGCTGGACCGCGGAGCGCGACACAGCGAACCGCACCCCGACTACGCCGAAGTCCGCCAGGCGACAGCGCAACAGTTCGAGGTCGGCGATCCGTCCGCCACCGGGGCGGCGATCCTCCAGATCGTCGATGCCCAGCAGCCCCCACTGCGGGTCTTTCTCGGCAAATCTTTCGACGACGTCGCCGCGCTCTACGACGAGCGCCTCCGCACGTGGCACGAATGGCAGCCGGTCTCGCTGGCCGCGTTCGGCTGATCTCACCGGCGGAAATTCGCGAGGACCCGGATCACCCACCCATCTGCCACGAGGATCTAGGCTCGCGTACCGGCGCGCGGCGAGATCCGGCTTCGTCGATGCCACCCGGAGGACGCCGAAGTAGGCGCTGATCATCGAACTCCGTTGGCCTGGCTCTGGGCAGACAAGCTACGAAGCGGGACGCCGGGACCCGTTCGCCTGACCTCCGGTCACGATCCGGCGCAGCGAATCGCGCAGGTCGTGCGCGGCCTGACGGTCCAACGTCGCGAGGAGTTGACGCTCGGCCTCGTCACTGGCCGCCGCGGCCCGCTCGAGCACGCGCTGCCCGGCGGGGGTGAGCACAATCGCATTGCGGCGACGATCTTTCGCGTGCGGCACACGTGCGACCAAGCCCTTCCCCTCCAGTGTGTCCAACAACGCGACCATGGTCGTGCGGTCGATACCCAGACGCCCGGCCACCTGTAGTTGGGATGCCGGCTCGCGGCCCGTGAGCACGAACAACACCCCCAGCTCACGCCCATCGATCCCATACGGCACGAGCGCCTGGTCGTTCAACTCGGCCATGCGCAGATGCGCGTGCTTGAGCAGATAACCCAGCCGAGCTTCCAACTCCGGGACTGACTCATCCGTTGTCGACACCGTCCCATCTTACCGCTAACCTGACCGTCAGTTAAACTGATGATCAGCCGGCAGACTTGTGAGGTAGCGGATGATCGAGGTAGTTGCTCCGGACGGAACGGACATTCCCGTCCGCGACGAAGGAAACGGGCCCACCATTGTGATCGTCCATCCCGGACTGGACGACGGATCACGAAGCGGCAAGCTCGCCGCGCTGCTCGCCCGGCGATTCCGAGTGCTGCGGCCGCACCGTCGCCAGTACCGACTCGATCTCAGAGCCAACGGGGCGACGTGCACGATCGGCCAGGAAGCCGCGGACATCCTCGCGGTAGTCGAAGCCGTCAACGAACCGGTGCTCGTCTACGGCCACTCCTCCGGGGCCGTGGTCACACTGGAGGCGCTCGCCGCGGCACAGCCCGACACGTTCGCCGGCGCGGTGATCTTCGAACCCCCGGCCATGACCGAACCAGCACAACTCGAGGCGGCGGGCAAGGCCCAAACCCGCGCACGAGCCGCGATCACCGCGGGCCACCCCCGCACAGCGATGCGCATCTTCACTCGACACGGCGTCGGACTACCCGGCTGGCAAGCCACCCTGATGAGCACCATCGCCGGCACCGTCCCCCGCATGCGCCAGTACATACTCAGTCAGATCGACGACCTCGAGGCGATCCGACAACTCGGCATACGACTGGACACCTACGCCACCATCACCGTGCCGACCGTGCTCCTCGGCGGCGACCGCAGTCCACTCAACCTCGCCGACCGGCTCCACAGGCTCCACCAGGTCATACCGCACAGCGAACGAGTGATCATGCCCAAGCGCGACCACGGTGCGGACCTCAAAGGTCCCCAGGACGTCGCCCACGTCATCGAGACGCTTGCCGACAGGGTACTGCGCCCGTAGCGCCGCCCGGCGAAGCGTGCCGTCGCGCTCCGATCACCACATCGGGAGAAACAGATGCACTACCGCACCCTGGGTCGCACCGGCATCAAGGTCAGCCCGTACGCGCTCGGCGCGATGATGTTCGGCCACATCGGCAATCCCGACCACGACGAGTCCATTCGCATCATTCACGCCGCGCTGGACGCGGGGATCAACGTCATCGACACCGCCGACGTGTACTCCGGCGGGGAGTTCGAACAGATCGTGGGCAAGGCCCTGAAGGGACGTCGCGACAATGTCGTGCTGGCGACCAAACTGAACCGGCCGATGGGTGATGATCCCAACCAGCAAGGCAACTCCCGGCGCTGGATTGTCACGCTGTTGCCGGGGCACCGCACTGACCGCCGATCGACTCGGCGGTACGAACGGAAGATCCGGTCGTATCCGCCATCCGACCCGGAAGGTGCCGCTTGAGCTGGTGAAACGTACGATTCCGGTCGGGTTGGGACAGAAAGGTGCCACCGCACCAACGGTGTGGTGGCACCTTTCTTTACTCTGTCGACTGGTCGATCCGATGTGGACAAATGATCAGGCCGCGTTGCGGCCGCCGTCCACGTCGAGGATCGCGCCCTGTACGAAGCTCGCCTCGTCGCTGGCCAGATACGTGATGGCCGCCGCGATCTCCGCCGGCTCGGCCGGCCGGCCCACGGGTGCGAGCGCCGCCAGGGCGTCCAGGCCCGGGCCGAACTTCGCCGTGCCCTCCGTCCGCGTCGGGCCTGGGCTGACCGCGTTGAACCGCACCCCGCTCGGCCCGAACTCCGCCGCCCACGACTTGGTCAGCAACGTCAGCGCGGCCTTGCTGGCACCGTAGAGCGCCATGCCGGCCACACCGAACCGCGCCACCATCGTCAGGACGTTCACCACCGCGCCATGGCCACGTTCGGCCATCGCGGGAGCCAGTTCGGCGACCAACAGGAACGGTGCACGCACGTTGACCGCGAACGCCGAGTCGATGTCGCCCGCATCCGTCGCCGCCGTCGGTCCGGCAGGGAAGATCCCCGCGTTGTTCACGAGCACGTCGACGTGCCCGTCGCCGAGGTCCACGGCCCGGCGGGCCAGTTTCCTCACTTCGTCGGCATCCCCGAGATCACCGGCGAGAAAATCCGCTTCGCCGCCCTCTGCCCGGATCGCCGCGACGACGGCGTCGCCGCGGTCGGCGTCGCGGCCGTGGACGATCACGTGGGCACCGCGCTGGGCCAGCGAGACGGCCACCGCCCGCCCGATGCCGCTCGTCGCCCCGGTGACCAGTGCGGTCGATGCCATCAGAAGTCCTTTCCTGACAAGGGGAGTGCCGCGTCGTGCAGGATCGCGGCCAGTTGTGCCGGGCGGTCGATCATCGGCCAGTGCCAGCCGGGCAGGTCGTGGTGTTCCCAGTCGTCGTCGGTCATGTGCGTGAAGGCCGGCATCACCATGGCCATCTCGCGGATCTGCTCCCGCGTGAAGCTGCACAGCACGTGCAGCCGCGGCACCTTCAGCCAGTCCTCGCCCAGCCGAGCCGGTGTCGTCGCCGTCGCCCACGGCTGCGGCACGGACAACCGATCCAGCCGCCGCACCACGTCGGCGGACAGTTCCGGATTCATCTGCGCCCACGACGGCGCCGGCAGCAGCCAGCCGTCACCGGCCGTACGGACCAGTTCCGCGTTGCGTGCCTGTTCCTCGGGTGGCGTGAAGTCCTTCTGTGCCATGCCGTCCGGCAACGGTCCACTGTCGACGAACACCAGTTTGCTGATCCGCTCCGGCAGCCGGTCGGCCACGGTAGGCGTCACCACCGCGCCCGCGTAGCTGTGCCCGACCAGCACCACGTCGTGGAGGTCCTCGTACCGGATCAGGTTGATGACGTCCGTGACGTGTGTGGGCAGGTCGGTGTCAGGCCGCGCCAGGTGCGCGCGTTCGCCCATGCCGGTCAGGCTCAGCGGGCGCACGTCGTGCCCGCGTTCCCGCAGGTCGGCGGCGACGTCGCGCCAGGCCCAGGCGCCGAGCCAGAAGCCGGGTAGAAGTACGTAGGTTGCCATGACGGTCACGCTAGAACGAATACCGGGCAGGATCCGCCCGGTATTCGAGGCAGAATTGACGATATGACGCGACCGACCGCCCGCGTGCTGGCGCTGCTGGAGATCCTGGAGGCCGGCGGCACACGCACCGTCGCCGATCTGGCCGAGCGGCTGGGCGTCGACGAGCGCACCGTCCGCCGCTACGTCGAGCACCTCGTCGACCTGGACGTGCCGGTGCGCTCGGTGCGCGGACGCTACGGCGGCTACCGCCTCGCCCCTGGCTTCCGGATGCCCCCGCTGATGCTCACCGACGAGGAAGCCCTCGCCGTCCTGCTCGGCCTGGTCGCCGGCCGGCGCGCCGGGTTGGTCAGCACGTCGGTCGCGGCCGCCGAGAGTGCGACGGCGAAGCTGCGCCGCGTGCTGCCCGAAGCGTTGGGCCGCAGGCTGGACGCACTGCTGTCGACGGCCGAGTTCACCGCGTCCGCCCGGCCGGTCGTCGCCCCGGAGACCGGTGTCCTGCTGACCCTCGCCGAGGCCGCCAGAGACCGGCGGCCGGTCGCGATCGGTTACACCGCATGGAACGGCAGGCGCAGCGACCGCGTCCTGCACCCGTACGGGATCGTCGCTCACTCCGGCCGCTGGTACGTCACCGGCGCCGACTCGGCCAGTGGTGAGGTGCGCAACTTCCGGCTGGACCGGATCGAGACGGCGGCCGTGCGGGACGGGTCGTTCGACGTGCCGGAGGGCTTCGACCCGGCCGGCCGCGTGCTGTCCGGACTGGCGGAGGTGCCCTACCGGCACGACGTGTCGGTGGTCATGGAGGCCACCGTCGCACACGTCCGCACCCGCCTGCCGGCCAGCGTCGCGACCGTCGAGGAACTGCCGGAGAACCGGGTGCGGGTCCGGTTACGGGCGCAGCGGCTGGAGTGGGTGCCGACCATGCTGGCGTGGCTGGACCGGCCGTTCGCCGTCGAGCGGCCGGACGAGCTGCGCCAGCACGTACACGCCCTGGCCCGCCGGCTGTCCGACTATGCGGATGCCGGCGGGCCAGGGCCCTCGTGACCTCCCCTATTCGCGGGTGCCGATGGCGTCCACCGGATGGGGACGCATCGCCAGCCGGGTCGGCACCGTGATCGACACCCAACCCAGCACCACCGCGGCGGCCACGATGGCCAGGTAGCTCAGCACCGGAACGGTCGGCACCGGCGAACCGGTCAGCACCAGGCTCATCCCGACCAGCGGCGGCAGCGCGATCAGCGTGCCAAGGCCGACCGAGGCCACGATGATGATCCGTGCCTCGCCGCGCATCATCGCCCGCACCTGGCGGCCGGTCGCGCCGACCAGGCGCAGCAGCGCGAACTCGCGTACCCGCGCCGCCGTCGCCAGCACCAGCGTGTTCACCACCGCGATCGCGATGTAGCCCAGCAGCACCAGGTTCAGGATCAGGTTCACCGTGGACTGCCCGGCCAGCGCCACGTCCTGCGCCGCCGTGAACGCCGCCCGGTCGGCGAGCTGGACCCCGGGGAAGCGCGCGATGGCTCTGCCCAGGGCGGCATCCACGGTGGCCGGGTCGGCGCCCGGCGCCAGACCGACCAGCAGCGCGGTGTCCACGCGGGCCGTGGTGTGGTTCAGCACGACGTCGTTGGGCAGTGTCACGTCACCGAAACCGAGGCCACTGCCATAGGTCGCGACCAGCTTCGGCCTGATCGACGTGCCGTCCCCCAGGTGCATCGGCACGGTGTCGCCGAGATGGATGCCCATCGACTCGGCCGCGAACTGGCTCATCGCCACGGTGTCGCCGGTCAGGTTCGCGAGGTCGCCCTGGCGCACGTCCAGGTTCAGCACCCGGCCCAACTGGTCGGGCGTGACGCCCTGCGCGGCGTAGGACTCGACGGCCGGATCCCCCAACTCCCGGCCGCTCACCAGCACCTGCGTGCGCGCCACCGGTGCCACGACGGCGATCCCCGGCACCGTACGGACCGCGTCGGCGACCGAACCCGAGACACCGCCCGCCGCATCGGTGACGACGCGGTCGGCCAGCAGTCCCGCGTTCGCCTGCCGCTGCGCCGCTGCCGTCGTCGTGGCCAGCGTGAAGATCTGCACGGCGGCCAGCGCGACACCCAGGATCAGCGGCGTGGTCGCCGAGTTCACCTTGCGCGCGTTGGCGATCGTGTTCGCCGACGCCAGCAGTCCGGAACCCCGCCTGCCAAGGCCCGCCCCGCGCAGCATGCCGACCGTGCCGGTCAGCAGCCGCGGACCGAGCATCGCGGCCGCGATCACCAGCAGCAGCGCGGAACTCGCCGCACCCGCCGCACCGGTCGCGCCCGCCGAGGAGAACGGCAGCACCAGCGCCGCACCCAACCCCAGCGCCGCCAGCACCCAGCCGATCGCGATCCGCACCCTGCCCAGCTTCTTCGGCTCGACGGCCGCCTCACCGAGTGCCTCGACGGGGCTGATCTTCGCGGCCCGCCTGGCCACGACCAGGGCCGCCAATCGTGCCGCGATCACACACCCCACCACCGCGACCAGGCCCGGCAACGGGTCGATGGCGAACTGGAAGTCCGGCGGCAGCGCGCCGGCCGAGGCGAACATGTCCCGCATCAGCGCGGCCAGTCCGTAACCGGGCAGCGAACCCAGCACGGCGGCCACCGACGACACGAGGATCGTCTCCGCGCCGATCAACTGGTGCACCTGCCGTGGCGTGGCGGCGATCGCCCGCAGCAGCGCGAACTCCCTGCGGCGCTGCTGGATCGCCAGCCCGAGCGTGCCGGCGACGACCATTATCACGATCATCACCATGACGCCGCCGAACGCGCCGGACAGCGTGATCAGGAACGTCCGCGCCTGGCCGACGTCGAGGAACTCCGCGTCGGCTCGGTCCTTCCCGGTGTAGGTCACGGCGCCGGGCACCGCCTGCGCGATCCGTGCCGCCAACGCGTCCGGGTCCGTGCCCGGATCGGCCAGCACGCCGACGGTGTCGACCTGGTCGGGCCTGCCGCCGGCCGCGCGGGCCTGCTGGTCGGTGAGGAAAACCGCCTGCTGGCGGGCGAAAGCCGTCGCCGACGACGCGAGACCCACGACGTGGTAGGGAGTTGACACGCCACCGGTGACCAGATCCACGCTGTCACCGATCCGCACCCCTGCCGTGCCGGCCAACCCGTCGGCCAGCACGACGTCCCCCGACGCCCGCGGCGCGTGGCCCGCGGACAGCGTGATCGGACCCAGCGCCGTGGACGACCAGCCGTGCGCCGACGCCTGCCCGACCTCGCCGTGGCCGGGCACCAGCAGCGCGACCGACGCGCTCGTGTCACCGACCGCCTTGCCGACACCCGGCACGGCCGCGATCCGGTCGACGTCGGATACCGGCAGCGGCACCCGTTCGCTGAACCGCTGGGACGCGTCGTGGGTCACCCGCAACGACTGGTTCGCGCCGACCACGACCGACGCGGACGCGTACCGCTCCGGCGGAATCCCCGCCCGGATGCCGGAATCGACGAGCACACCGGACGCCGTGATGATCGCGGCACCGCAGAACACCGCGACGAACGCCGCCGCGAAGCCGGACTTGCGGCCGCGCACCGTCTGCCTGGCCAGCGTCAGCATCCTGGGTCCCCGCCGCCGCGCGACGGCGGGCACCGGGATCTCCTGGCCGGTCCGCGTCCGGGTGATCACTGGTCCCCCAGGTGCGTCATGCGCTCGGCGATCTGTGCGGGGGACGGCCGGTCGATCTCGCCGACCAGTCGGCCGTCGGCCAGGAACACCACGGAGTCCGCGTACGAGGCGGCCACCGGGTCGTGCGTCACCATCAGCGCGGTCTGTCCGTAGCGGTCCGCCGACTGCCGCAGCACGCCGAGCACCTGGCGTGCGGTGCGCGTGTCCAGCGCGCCGGTCGGTTCGTCGAGGAACACCACGTCCGGTCGCGTGACCAGCGCCCGAGCGATCGCGACGCGCTGCTGCTGACCGCCGGACAGCTTGGCCGGCCGGCGGTCCAGCGGCACGTCGAGCCCGACCGACCGCACCACGTCACCGAGGAACCGCCGGTCGACGGCGTGGTCGGCAAGTCGTAACGGCAGCAGGATGTTCTCCGCCACGGTCAGCGAACCGACCAGGTTGTAGGCCTGGAACACGAAGCTGATCCGGTCGCGGCGCAGCTTGGTCAGCTCCGTCTCGTTCCGGCCGGTCAGCTCGGTGTCACCCAGCACCACCCGGCCGGACGAGGGCCGGTCCAGACCGGCCGCACAGTGCAGGAAGGTGCTCTTGCCCGAGCCGGACGGCCCCATCACGGCGGTGAAACTGCCACGCCGCAGACCGATCGACACCCCCTTCAGGGCGTGCACCGCGTTGTCCCCAGCGCCATAGGTCCTGCGTACGGCTTCCAACCGCACCGCGTAGGACTGGCTGTTTCCGGCCGTCATCGTCCGTCCTTTCCGGATCTGCTAGCGATGTCGTAGACGCTATGGCCGGGCGGACGGCGCCACGATCCTCCGCACACCACGGCGGAGGTAGAGCCAGCTCCACCATGACGGTGTGACCAGGCGTGCTGTGCGGCCCGCGGCGGGCCGTTACTGTCAGCGCCGGTGAGATGATGAGAGACGCGATCATGCGCGGCAAGGACGCGACAACGGTGCTGCTCGGCGGCCTGCGCACGGCCATGGCGGGCTTGTTCGGGCTGGCGGGCGTGCTGTTCGTCGGCGTGTGCTGCCTGCTGGGTTTCGGCCTGCCGTGGCTGCCGCAGGCCGTCGTGCCGCTGCGGTCGCTGGCCGGCTCGGAGCGGGCCCGCGCGGCCCGGACGCTCAAGCGCGCCGTGCTCGCGCCGTACCGGCCGCTGACCGGGACGCCGTGGCAGCAGGCCAGGACGGTACTGCGGGACCCGGCGACGTGGCGCGACCTGGTGTGGCTGCTGCTGCACTCGTTCACCGGCACCTTCATCGGGATCGTCGCCGCCGCGCTGTGGCCCTCGACGGTCATCGCGGTGCTCGTGCCGTTCGTCTGGTGGCTGCTGCCGCCGGGCACTGTGTCGGCGTTCGTGCCGATCGACTCGTGGCCCAAGGCGCTGACGTGGCCGTTCGTCCAGGTCGCCGTCCAGGTCGCGGCGCTGCTGTGGCTGCTGCCGCTGCTGGCCCGTGGCCAGGCGTGGCTGGCCGACCGGCTGTTGCGGCCCACCAGGACCGCGCGGCGGATGGCCGAACTGGCCGCGACCCGGACCGAGGCCATCGAGGCGCACGGCCTGGAACTGCGGCGCATCGAACGCGATCTGCACGATGGTGTGCAGGCACAGTTGGTGTCCATCGCGGTGCGGCTCGGCCTCGCCGAGCGTGCGTTCACCACGCAACCGTCCGCGGCGCTGGACCTGTTGCGCGGCGCCAGGGACGGCATCGAGGACTCGCTGGGCAACCTGCGCACCGTGATCCGCGGCATCTACCCGCCGATCCTGGCCGACCGCGGCCTCGACGGTGCGGTGCACGCACTGGCCGGCGGCCAGCGCATCCCGGTCGCGGTGCACATCGAGGAGGACCTGAAGCGCCCGCCCGCTCCGGTGGAGGCGGCGGCGTACTTCGTCGTAGCCGAGTCACTGACCAACGTGACGAAGCACAGCACCGCCCGGTACGCCGAGGTGACCGTCGAACGGGACGGCCGCTCACTACGGATTCTGGTGCACGACGACGGCCAGGGTGGCGCCGAACAGAACGGCGGCACCGGCTTGCTCGGCATCCGGCGCCGGGTCGCGGCGTTGGACGGCAGTACCCGGATCGAGAGTCCGGTGGACGGTGGAACGACGATCGAGGTGCTGCTGCCGTGCGAATAGTCATCGCCGAGGACAACGCGCTGCTGCGCGAGGGAATCATCCTGCTGGTCAAGTCCGTCGGCCACGAGGTGGTCGGCATCGCCGGCAGCGGACCGGAGATCCTGCCGACGCTGCTCAAGCACCGGCCGGACATCGCCGTGCTGGACGTGCGGCTGCCACCGGACTTCCGCGACGAGGGCCTGCGGGCCGCGGTCGAGGCCCGCGCGCAGCTACCGGACCTGCCGATCCTGGTGCTGTCCCAGTACGTCGAGCAGACCTACGCCAACGAACTGCTCAAGACCGGCACCCGCGGCACCGGCTACCTGCTCAAGGACCGCATCGGCCGGGTCGAGGAGTTCGTCGACGCGCTGGACAGGGTGGCCACCGGCGGCATGGCACTCGACCCGGAAGTGGTGTCACAGCTCATGAACCGACACGACCCGCTGGACGCGCTGACGGCCCGCGAACGCGAGGTGCTGTCACTGATGGCGCAGGGCCACGACAACCTGACGATCGCGCGCACGCTCGTGGTCTCCGACCACGCGGTGAACAAACACATCGGCAACATCTTCCGCAAACTCGACCTGCCACCGAGCGACAGCGGCCATCGGCGGGTGCTGGCCGTGTTGGCCTATCTCAATTCCTGAGTCGCCAGTGCCGTGGTGAGTCGCTGGATGTCCGGTCCGAGTGGTCGATCGGTCCCGACGGGCGGGACGAGTTCGGCGAGCCGCCGGTAGGTGGCGGCCAGTGCGGGTGAACTTGGTGTGCCGCGCAGGAAGTGTGCTTGTGCGGCGCCGATCAGCTCGCAGGCGGTGATGGCGGTCAGCCCTCCGACGGCGCCGCGCAGTTGTTCACCGGCCGCCCACGCGAACGCCTGCACGTCCTCCTGTCCGGCCGACGTGTCGATCGATCCGAGGGTCGCGGGCGTGGCGAGCCTGCGCAGTTCGTGCAGTTCGCCCGCCGCCCGCTTGTGCAGTGGCGACAGACCGACCTGCGGTCCCGGGTCGACGGCAAGCTGTGCGTTCAGCCCGCTGAACTGCGGGTCCATCATGCGGTGCAGCCGTTGCACGCCGATCTCGCCGAGATGCACCAGTGCCGCGCTCACCGCGTCCATCCGCAGGCCGACGCCGATCGCGTGGTAGCCGGCCGTGGACACGAACGTGCCACCGACGAACGCGGGGGAGTCGGTCGGGGCCGCCAGCAGCAGTTCCGCCGCGTCGGCCAGTTCGGCCACCGTCCGCCGTGCGTGTGCCAGCGCCTGCGGCCCGACCCGCACCGACACCGGCGCCTGCAGCACCTCCGGCCGTGCCGGCGCGCCGTCGGTGAGCGCGCGGACATCGGCCAGCACCGCCGCCAGCACGGCGTCGCCGCCGGCCAGCACCGGGTCGTAGATCGCCCGTGGCGCACCGAGCGCGTCGATCGTCAGCGCGGTCGCGAGCTGCTGCTGCGCGACGGCCCGGCGTGCCTCGTCGCCGCGCATGATCGCGTGTGCCAGCGCCAGTGGCGAACCCTGGATCAGGCTCACGCCTTCCTTGGCGCGCAACGCGATCGGCCGCACGCCACGCTCGGCCAACGCCGTCGCGGCGGGCGTCTGGACGCCCCGCTCCAGCACCGTGCCGACGCCGAGGAACGTCTGGAACGCGTGCGAGAGCGCGATGATCTCGCCCGCGCTGCCCAACCCGCCACGCGGCACGGCCGGCACGAAACCGTCGCCGATCCGGTCGACCAGGAACCGCACCAGTTCCGCGCTCACCCCGCTCTCCGGCGCGAGAAAACCCCGCAGCCGCACGGTCAGCAGCGCCCGCACGTCCGGCTCGGGCAGCCACGGCGGCCCGCCGACGGCCCTGCCGATCAGCAGGTTGGCCTGCTGACCCGCCTGCTGCGCAGCGTCCAGCGCCACGCCCGCCAGCCGGCCCATACCGGTGTGCACGCCGTAGACCGGGCGATCCACCGCGGCCAGCGCCCGTTCCACGAGCACCCGGTTGGCCGCGACGGCCGCCAGCCGCGCGTCGTCGACGTGCACGGCCGCGCCGCGCGCGACGGCCAGGATCGCTGTGGTGTCCGGTTCGGTCATCGACGGGCCAGCATAGAGCGCGGCTCACGGTGTGGGCCGCATTGCCGACCGTTGCCGTGGCGGCGTGCCGCGTGTTGGACTGCGGGTCAGCCTGCAGAAGGGAATCCCGGCATGTCCGCATCCAGCACACTGCGCGCCCGCATCGACGCGGGGGAACTGGTCGTCGCGCCAGGCGTGTTCGACGGCATCTCCGCGCACCTGGTCGCCCGGCTCGGCTGCGCCGCCGGCTACCTCACCGGTGCCGGTGTCGCCGCGTCCGGGTTCGGGCTGCCCGACATCGGTCTGGTCACGCAGACCGAGATGGTGGACCGGGCCCGCCTGTTCGCCCGTGTGCTCGGCGGCATCCCCCTGATCGCCGACGCCGACACCGGTTACGGCGCCCCGCTCAACGTGATCCGCACGGTCCGCGAGTACGAGGCGGCCGGAGTCGCCGCGATCCAGTTGGAGGACCAGGCTTTCCCGAAGCGTTGCGGGCACCTGCCGGACAAGGAACTGGTGTCCGCCGACGACTTCGTGCGCAAGCTGCGCGCCGCGCTGGCCGCCCGCACCGACCCGGATCTGGTGATCATCGCCCGCACCGACGCCCGCGGCCCGCTCGGCATCGACGCCGCCATCGACCGCGCCAACAGGTACGCGGATGCCGGCGCCGACGTCGTCTTCGTGGAGGCGCCGCGCAGCGGCGAGGAGATCGAGCGCGTGGCCAAGGAGGTCGCCGCGCCGAAACTGATCAACCTGGTGATCGGCGGCCTGACACCGATCGAGTCGACCGGACGCCTGCGCGAACTCGGCTATGCCATCGCGATCCACCCGACCCAGCCGCTGCTGGCCGCGGCGACCGCGATGGCGTCCGGCATCGCCGACCTGGCCGGCACGTCCGGACCGTCCCCCGGCAGCCCGGCCGACCTGTTCGACCTCGTCGGCCTCGCCGAGTGGTCGGCCGCCGCCGCTCCCCACGTGCGGTCCTGAGTGGACGGACCGGCCGTCGGTCGGCGCCACCACCGGGCGGACCGCCACGATGCCGGCGACGCGCTGGCCGGGCGCGGCGGTCAGCGAACCGGGCCGACCACACCCGTCCGCACGTCGTACACGTAGCCGGACACGGTGATCCGGTCGGAGACCTGCGGTGCGGACCGCAGCAGTTCGACGTCCGCCCGCACTGTCGTCTCCGGGTCCACCGCCGGCAGTGCCGCCAACTCGGCCTCGTCGAAGCCGCGGTTCGCGAAGTCGTGCCGCAGCCGCTCGTCGGCCAGGAACGTGGACCCGCACTCGGTGTGGTGCACGACGGCGAGCTCGAACCACGGGCCGTCGGGCGCCTTCGTCTCCAGCAGATAGCTGATGTAGGCGACGTCGCGCAGCACAGCGGGCGTGACGCGGCCGCCGATCGTGCGCAGGACGATCGCGTCACCGAGGTCCAGGCCGAGGAACGCCGCCGGGTCGGTGCGCGGGTCGACACACGTGATCACGAACGCGAGTTCGTGGGGGATGAAGGGAATCTCCGGCACGCGCGACTTCGCGTCGGTCGCGGCGAACGCCTTGTTGCGGTCCAGCAGGATGGTCATGGACACGGTGCTGCCTTTCGGTTCGGTTGATGGTTGCCTGGGTCGAGGGTCACCGGGACGCGTCGACCGCCCTGCGGATCACGTCCGCGACGGCGTCCGGGTGGGCGAGCGGTGCCGCGTGCGACGACGCGACCTCGTCGACGTGCGATCCGGCGCGCCCGGCCATGAACCGCTGCGCCGCCACCGGCAGCGAGCCGTCCCGCGTGGCGACCAGCGTCCACGACTCGACCGAGTGCCAGGTCGCCTTGCCGGGCAACGTGTCCGACAGCGCGTCGACGTCGATCGGCCGCTGCGCCGCGGCCAGCGCACCCGCCAGTTCCGGCTCGACGTCAGCGGCGTAGACGTCGCGGAACGCGTCGGGCCGCAGCGACAGCTCGCTGCCGCCCGGGTAGGGCCGCACGACGACCGTGGCCGGGCCCAGTCCGCTGCCCGGGAACCGGTCGTTGAGCTCGCCGGTGCTCTCGCCCTCGTCGGGCTGGAACGCGGCGACGAACACCAGCGCCCGCACGTCCGCGCCGGCGTCCGCGTCGGCGACGGCCGGGTGTGAGATCACGGTGCCGCCGTAGGAGTGGCCGACCAGCACGGTCGGGCCGGGCACGGCGGCCAGGAACGCAGCGAGGTAGGCCGCGTCGCCGGCCAGGCGACGCAGCGGCAGAGCGGGCGCGGTGACGGTGTGACCTGCGGCTCGCAGGCGCCGGGCGACCGGGTGCCACACGGACGCGTCGGTGAGCGCGCCGTGCACCAGCACCACGGTGGGTGTGTCGCTCATTGATCTCTCCTTGATAGACAGAACGTTCGTTCTGCTCTGGGTGGTCAGCATGGCAGCCCGGTCGGCGACGTGTCAACAGAACGTTCTGTCACTACAGTGGGAGGGGTGACATCCGCCGTCAAAGCCCGTGAGCGCCTGCTGCGGACCGCGCGCCGCCTGTTCTACGGCGAGGGCATCCACACCGTGCCCGTCGACCGGCTGGTCTCGGAGGCCGAGGTCACCCGTGCCACGTTCTACCGGCACTTCCCCGCCAAGGAGGACCTCGTCGTCGCTTATCTGCGGGCCACCGACGCGGACCTGCGCACGGCTGTCGCGCAGGCCACGTCACAGGGCGATCCGCGGCGCGACCTCGCGGCGCTGCTCGATCTGATCGGCCACACCACGAACGCACCCGGCTTCCGCGGCTGCCACTTCATCAACGCGGCGGCCGAGTACCCCGAGGCCGACCACCCGGTGCGCGTGGCGATCGACGACCACCGCGCCTGGTTCGAGCGGACCGTCACCGAACTCGCGGCGAAGATCGGCCACCCGGATCCCGAGTACGCGGGTCACGTCCTGGTCCTGTTGCACGACGGCGCACTGGCCGCGGCACAGTTGGATGACCCGAAAGTGGTACGCGACACCGTGATCCGCGCTGCGCGTGATCTGCTGCGGCTGCCGGAGGCGTGACACGTGCCGGTCCGGCGGCAGGGCACCGACGCTGCTGTCGCGGCGGCCAGGAGGCGTCCGGATGGATGCCCTGTGTTCTCCGGTCGGCGAAGCCCTCGGTGCGTGGGGGAGCGGTCAGTACCGGCAGCGCCGCGACTGGTCCTCGGTGCAGAGCACCAGTCCCAACCGGACGCCACGGAGATCCAGGTCGAGCGCGTGAAGTTCCTCCGCTACGGTGAGGCACGAGGCGACTACGACCAGGTGGTCGCGGCACTCGACGCGAGCGACCCGCACGGCAGGTGACCGGGTCGCGCGTGCCCATGTTCCTTGGACAATCGGACACCTGCCGGACAAGGTGACGGAATGCGGCAGGACGAGATCTGGGACGCGGCCGCCGCCCGGCGCTACGACACGCCGGGCAGTGGCATGTTCGCGCCCGAGATCCTGGAACCGGTGGTGGACCGCCTCGTCGGCCTGGCAGCCGGTGGGCGGGCGCTCGAATTCGCCATCGGCACCGGCCGCATCGCCGTGCCCCTCACCGAGCGCGGTGTCTCGGTCACCGGCGTCGAACTGTCGCAGCCGATGATCGACCGGCTGCGCACGAAGGCCGACGAGGCCACGATCCCGGTCGTGGTCGGCGACATGTCGGCCACCACCGCACCCGGCACGTACACGCTGGTCTACCTCGTCTACAACACGATCTCCAACCTGCTCACCCAGGCCGAACAGGTCGCGTGCTTCCGCAACGCGGCACGGCACCTGACACCGGGCGGCCGATTCGTGATCGAGCTGGAGGTGCCTGAGCTGCGCAGGCTGCCGCCCGGCCAGTCGGGGGTGATCTTCCACGCCGAGTCCGGTTACGTGGGCGTGGACACCTACGACGTGCTGCACCAGCACCTCGTGTCGCACCACTTCAGCTTCGGCGACGGCTCACACGCGCGGCTGTTCCGCAGCCCGCACCGCTACATCTGGCCCGCCGAGCTGGATCTGATGGGGCAGCTCGCCGGTTTCGAACTGGAGTCCCGGTACGCCGACTGGAGCGGTACCGAGTTCACCGGCGACTCCCGTTCGCACGTCTCGGTCTACCGCCTGCCCGAACAGTCCACTGTGTACTGATGACCCGGTTGCGGCCAGCTCCCCTCCACCATGGTGCCGGTCGTCGGTGGCCTGGTGTCGGTGAGCTGTCCGTGGCGCGGGCCGACCGGGCGTCCTGCCGCCCGAATCGCGGGCGGTGCGGCCCCCGGGACCCCTCCGCGCGTGCCCCCGGCCGGAAGCCCGGCCGCGCTGCCGAGCGGCTTTTCGGACCTGGCCAACCCGACGGCCGGTGTGTTTGAGTGGAGGGCATGCGCATCTTCGTGGCGGGCGGGCTCTGTGTCAGCGTGGAGGACATCGACTTCATCGACCCCAACCACCAGGAGTGGGGCCGGGAACGCGGAATCCGACTGGAACTGCGGATCGTGGAGCACGACACGCGACCCGGCTCGATCTACACCTCCCGCGGTCTGGCCGTCGACCGCGCCGTCTGCCGGTTCGATCTCCTGGAGTCGGCGCCCGGCGCGCAGGACCGGATGCACTGGCACCCGACGATGACCGAGGGCATGCCGTGTGCGCGCGTGTTCGATCCCGCGTTGCGCGCCGATCCGCCGGCGTTCCTCGCCGAGCGGCTGCGCGACGCGGTCGGCCTGCTGGAGTCGGCGGGCGTAGCCGACCGCGAGCGGTTCGCCGCCGACGCCGTGGCACTCGCCATGATGGCCGACGCCGTTGTCGCGGACGCGGCCGCCGGTCTGGCGCGGTTGCGCGGTGACGGGTGGCCGGAGGTCACTCACCGCGACGAACGCGGCATGGCCGCGGTCGCCTGATCCAGCTCACCGGATGTGCCGGCCGTGGCGGGCTAGGTTAGCTTCTGATCTCGACCATCGCCTCGCACACCCGGAGACAGCTGATGACCAGCAGCGCCGATCAATCCATCAACGCCCTGCGTACCGGACACGACGCCCTCGTCGCCTTCGTGGCCGGCATCGGACCGGACGATCTCACACGGACCTCCGGCGCGTCCGACTGGACGGTCGCCCAGGTGCTCAGCCACATCAGCAGTGGCGCCGAGATCAACCTGGCCACACTGGAGGCCGCGATCAACGGCACCGGCGCCCCGGACATGGACTTCAACAAGGGCGTCTGGGGCCGGTGGGACGGCATGTCACCGGCCGACCAGGCGGCGAACTTCCCCGCCGCGGACGGGAAACTGGTGGACCGCTTCGAAGGTCTCGACGAGCGGGCACGCACCGAGCTGCGCGTCACGTACGCGTTCCTGCCGGCTCCGCTGGACGTGGCCGGCGCGGCCTCCATGCGGCTGTCCGAGCTGACGCTGCACTCCTGGGACGTACGGGTCGCGTTCGATCCCGCTGCCACCGTCGCGCCGGAGGCGACGCCCATCCTGCTGGACCGGGTCGGCCCGATGCTCGCCTTCGCCGCCAAGGCCGATCGGATCGAGGGCACGGTCCGTCTCGCCGTGCACACCACCGACCCCGACCGCTCCTTCGGCCTGGTGATCGGCGACAAGGTCGAGATGACCGACGTGCCGAATTCCGTCGACGGCGAACTGACCGCGCCGGCCGAGTACGTGGTGCGGCTGTTCGCCGGCCGCCACGGCGCGCGGTACACGCCGGATTCGGTGCGGCTGACGGGTGACAAGGTGACGCTGGACGACCTGCGCCCGGTGTTCCCCGGCTATTGAGCGGCCACTCGCGCCGGCCGCACGGCCCGGCCGGCGCGATTGTCCACTGTATTTTCGGCCCCACGTTTTCACCTGATGAAAGCGATTGTCCGGCAATGTGTTCATTTTCGCACAAAGGGAACGTCGTTCGCTGTCCGACTGGGTTGAATGGACTGACACGCCGACTCGGTGGTGAACGACAAACGCCGCAGGGCCGCCGCTCGTCACGCCGATAATTTTCCGCCGGTCGGCCCCGGCCGTACCACAGCTTTCTGCATCGATTTTTCCTGGTCGCCACTACAGGTAGCGGGGGAACCAGTGCCAGGTCGCTCGGTCGACTTGCCGTTTGCGGCAACGGCTTTCTCGGTCAAAAGTCCATAGTGGAGATGCTGCGATCGGCCCAGAACCGTTGTGGGCCGAAAGGCGGCGATTCTGTCAACGGTTTTCGAAAGTCCGGGCAACCCCCCAGGGTAGGCTCGTCATTGCTGGGTGTCGTGGGTTGACCTAACGTCTGGGAGTCGCACGCCGGAAAGGCGGTTTGTCATGCGTTGTGCGAATCTCGTCGACACTTGGGCCGCTCTGCGGCGCCGGCTCGAACAGCGGGATGTGCTGATCCTGCCGGCATTGTCCGCGAACCTGCCGTTGGTCAGACTGGACGGCGACGAAGCCCACGATCCCGACGGTCTGGACCGGGTCCTGGACCGAATGCACCTGCTGATCGAACGATTCGGCGTTCGTGCGGTCTATGTCGAGCGGATCGGGGGCGGACCGGACGACCTTGCCGTCCTGACGGTGCGCATCCTGGCCGGCGGCGTGGTCCACGAACTGAAGTTGTTCGCCGCCTGGTACGTCGACTTTTTGCAACTTTCACCGGACGCGGAGTTCGTACCAGCACCTAACCGGACGATTCGCTGTGACACTGCAAAAACGGGATAATGCGCCGATACTGCGGCCGGGGGTCTCGTCTGGGGTACCTCCGGGAGATGATCCAATCATGGCAATCTCGCCTGCCGACAAAGACGGATCCGCCAGGGCGGAACTCACCGCCCGGGAAATGGTGATCATCGGACTGATGGCCGCCGGTCACACCACCGTCGAAATCGGGGCATTGCTCGATCTCCGCCCACGTACGGTGGAAAATCACAAACGCCATATCTACGAGAAACTGAATGTCGGCACCCAGCACGGCGCGGTGGCCCAGGCGATCGCGCGCGGACTGCTCGCCGAACCGGGTCGCGGCCCACGCCCCTCGCAACCCGGCCGCTCCATGGTCGTGCTGATCAGAGGACCGGCCGGCACCTGCCGCGAGACGGTGACGGCGGCACTGGTCGCCGACGGCACGCCGTTCGTCTCGGTGTGGAAACGGGAGTCGCTGACCCGGGACCACTGGCACCGCGGCTCGCTGCTCACCGTGCTGATCGATCCGCTGCCCGAGGACTGGGCATGGTCCTCGACGCTGAACGCGCTGTCGGTCGTCGTACGCGACGACGACGGCAGTGACCGCACGGCCGTCGTGGATGCGTTGGCGCACAGGGCAAGCGCGCTGCTCGTCACATCCGACGTGCCCACCGGGCTGGCACCCGCGTTACGAGTCGTGGCAGCCGGCCTGTTCGTGTTCAGTTCGGCCTATGCGGCGGCACTGTCGGCGTGGCGACCGCAGTCGCCCACCGTCGTACCCGAACTCACACCACGGGAACGCGACATCCTCGACTCCATCGCGCTGGGCCACACCATCCGCCAGACCGGGCGTGTACTCGGCATCGCGGCGAAGACCGTGGAGAACACGCAAGCCAGGTTGTTCCGCAAGCTAGGCGCCCGAAACCGTTCGGAAACCCTTGCCGTGGCATGGGAAGTGGGCCTCCTGGATGGATTCGCCGCACGCGAGCAACCGGCGGAGGGATCGGGCGGCTGGGACAGCGCACGCCCTAGTGGCCTTTCGCCATGTCGTCCGGAGATCGCGCTCCGTAACGTCCATTCCCACAACCGGCAGGCACAGGTCGTCGAACTGAGAAGCGACCGGGGCCCCACCACCGCCCTGTAGCCGCCGGAACCACCGACGAAGCGGGTGAGCGCCATGACTGTTTCGCTGGACCAGCGACTGGACACCATCGGCCGACACCCGTTCCGCGCCAGATTCCACCTGGAGGGCAGGGAGCGCGACGTGGCCCGCGTCAGCGGTGCCGGCACGATGCGTTGGCACGCCAGAGACCTGATCGCCCACCGGCTCGCACCGTCGGCGGCCCGCCGCAACGGCAGCCACACGCCTTACCGCGGCCACCCGGTGTTCGTCGCACAGCACGCGACGGCCACGTGCTGCCGGACCTGCATCCAACGCTGGCACGGCATCCCCACAGGACACGAGCTCACTCCGGACGAGAAGGCTTACGTGCTGGCCCTGATCTGCCGGTGGATCGAACGTGAGCTCGCGGTGGAGGTCGCCGAGTAGGAGGACTACTCGGCGACCGACCGACTACTCGGCCACCGATGCCCAGTCGGCGAAGCCGGACGGGTCGTGGCGGCCGATGGTGGCGTGCTCGAACAGGCCCCAGCCCTCCGCTCCGTCGCACCGCGCGTGCGCGACGTGGTCGATGACCCCGTAGGGCAGCCGCCCCACGATCGCCGGATCGGTCAGGTCGTACAGCGTCGAGGACGACCAGTGCTCGCCCTTCCACTGGCCGTGCGACCAGTCCGGGTCACCGCCGTAACCCGCGCCCACGTGCAATGCCACCTGGGTGCCGGTTTCCACCTCGACCGTCAGCGGCTCGCCTTCCCGCGTCGTCAGCCGCAGCCGCGCGGACACCGGCAGCCGCGTGCCGGACCGGTAGCAGATGTCCACCCGCGGCCAGCCCAACTGTTCGACCCGGCCGTCGGCCCGGACCCGCACCGCGTCGTTGAGCGTGCGCCAGCCGTCCGGCTGCTCCTGCACGATCACCACGATCGCGAACTCCTCGAAGCGAAGCGGTGCGTACAGCCACCAGAACCCGCCGCCGCCGGCCGGCCGGCCCGCCGGTTCGGTCTCGCCGACCGGCCGGATGCCCCACGACCTGTCCCGCGTGCCCGTCCACACCGCCGGGTCGACGGCCATGTCCTGCCCGTCCACGCACAGCGTGCCCTGCCAGCTACCGACCTGCGCGAACCGGGACGACTCGATGACCGTGCGGTCGCCCACCGACATCTGGTGCGGCTGCTCGTGCACAGCGGGGAACGCGCCGGTCCACGTCAGGTCGAAGGACAGGTCGTCGTGCTCACACACCACGCGCAGCGTGCGCAGCGGCTCGACCACCTCGATCCGGTAGCCGCCGACGCGCTGCTCCAGCGTACGGTCGCCGAGCGCGTCGGAGAACCGCACGGTGCGCTGGACCGTTCCGCGCCGCACCGTGGCGTACGCGTCCACCACCCCGAGATTCGGGTACACCCCCAGCCCGGTGACCAGGAACGCGCCGCCGTCGCGGTCGTGGGCGTTGAGGTAGCAGCGGTCGTAGAAGTTGCGGTCACCGGTGGCGACCCGGGCCAGCGACAGCGGCACCTGGTGGATCGGGTACTCGTCCAGCGGCACCGGCATGGGTGCTCCTTCGCCAGGTCCGGGCAAGGAAGGCACGATCACCCGTCACCGGTCCCACTCGTAGGTTCCGGTGATCATGGCGTCGAGGCAGGCGCGGTGCAGGACGTAGTCGTCCGGATGGTCGGGCACCGTCTCGCCGTCGAAGTGGATCATCCGGCGCTTGATCCTCGCCATCACGATCGCGTGCCGCAGCGCGGCGTACAGCAGGTAGAAGTCCATGTCCCGCGGCACGTGCCCGGTCGCGTCCCGGTAACCGGCCTCGACGTCCGCACGGCGCAGGAAGTCCGCCAGCCCCGGGTGGCCGAACATCGCGCCGATGTCCTGGAAGAACCGGTGGATGAAGATCAGCCATGCCACGTCGACCTCGCGCGGCGCCAGCGCCGCCATCTCCCAGTCCAGCACGGCCGCCGGCGTGAACTCCTGGTAGATCACGTTGCCCGGCCGCGCGTCGCCCCAGTTCAGCACGTCCGGCCCCGGGTCGTCCGGCCAGTGCTCGTCCAGCCAGGCGAAACCGCGCTCAATCACCGGAATCGAGAAACCGTCGTCGGCCAGCGCCCACCGGTACCACGCGAACTGCTCGTCGGCGTGCCTGCGCAGCGACTGTCCCGGACCGGCCAGCATCGGGAACCGCTGCGCCACGTCCGTGATGCCGTGGATACGGCCGAGCACGTCGACCGTGGCCCGCTGCAGCGCCGCGCGCTCGTCGACCGAGGCGTCGGCCAGCCAGCCCCCGAACACGTACGGCGGATTGTCCGCCGGCACCCTGCCCGCCACCTGCCGCATCACGAAGAACGGCGTGCCGAGCGGCCCGGGGTCGGTCTCCAGCCAGCACAGCCGTGGCACCGGCACGTCCGACGCCGCCGCCACACCGGCGACGACGTGGTACTGCATCGGCAGGTCGTACGTGCGGAACACGGGGAACGACGTCGCCTCCGGCGCCATCCTGGCCACGAACGAACCGCTGTCGCCGGGTCCCCACTCCGCGTCGAACAGCACGGAGGTACTGGACAGTCCCAGGCCGTCCGGCCTGCTGGCCGACGTGATCCTCGGTCGCGAGCCAACCTTGCCGGCCAGCCACCGGGCCAGGCAGTCGCTCAGCTCGTCCAGGTCACGTTCGCTCGTGGTCATCTGCCGGTGCTGGCCGGGCGCCGGGGTGGGTAAGTCGGGGTCGGTCGACATCGTTGTCCCCATCCTGGAACACGTTATAAGGTCTCGTGCCGAAAGTCGGGCTCGTCATCGGGCACAGCGGCGTTGATCCAGCTATCCATCGTCCAGCAAGTCGGCCGCTTGTGGAACCCGTTTCATCGGACCGCGCTGGACAGTTCGACGGCTCGGGAACCGCCGGAGAGAGCGTGACAAACCTGGAGGGCACGAGGCCGGACGGTTCCCCCGCGGCTGCCGGCACAGTCGTGGGGAACCGTCGCTGTCGTGGCTCGTTCGCCGTGGCTTCCGCCGGCCCGATTCGCCGGTACAGCAGCCGCTCCCGGTGCGTCGGCGCTGCCGGCGTGGTCATCCTCCCGGGCCGGGCGATCTGGCCCAGGCGCTTCAGTCGACGCCTTCGACGATCCGGAAGTCCCGCTCCACGCCGTCGGCCAGCAGGGTCAGTGCCTCCTGGTACTCGGGGCTCTCGTGCGCGGCGACCGCCTGGTCGAAGCTGTCGAACTCGACCAGCACCGCACGCATGGCGACACCGTCGTCGTGCGCCACCACCTGGCCGCCACGCGCCAGGAACCGGCCGCCGTTGGCGGTGATCGCCGGACCCGCCAACTCCCCGTAGGCGGCCAGCTTGTCCGGGTCGTGCACGGCGCGGTAGGCGCTGATCCAGTAACCCTTGGCCATGAAGATGCTCCCGTCGGTCCACATCGTACGGTCAGGCAGGGTACGCACCTGCCCGTCGTTCAGGATGTCACGATGTCCGGCCCCTCCACCACACAGTGCGGGTAACCGCCATGACGGTCGACCCGGTCCACACCAGGTACCGCGTGTCCGGCATCGGCGCGGCAGGCGTTGGCCAGCGGTTTTCGCTCGCGGCCGTCGGACGCCACCGTCGGCGCCGCCCCGGACGTGTCGGGGCCGTGGAGCGGGCCGATCTTCTCCCGTGCGGTGAGGTTGCGCACAGTGCCCGGTGGCACCCGTCGAGGTCGGTGATCAGCCGGTCCGCCGCCGGATCGTGTGGTTGACGTTTCCGTCGTCGAACGGTCACCGTCGGCCGATCATCCTGTGTGGACCGTCGTCGGATCCCGATACGATCGGCCGGTGAGTGCTGCTGCGCGATTCACCCGCGCGGAACTGGAAGCCTTCCGCGACGCGACGCTGCCCGACCTGCTCGGCGATGGTGTGCGCCTGCTGTTCGTCGGCATCAATCCCGGCCTGTGGACCGCCGCGGTGCGGGCTCACTTCGGCCGCAAGGGCAATCGCTTCTACCCTGCGCTGTATGCGGGCGGCGTCGTGGACCGGCCGATCGACGCGTCGTCGGGCTACCGACCCGGTGACCGCGAGCACCTGATCGACCGCGGGATCGGCATCACCAACCTGGTCGCCCGCGCCACCGCCCGTGCGGACGAACTGACCGAGGCCGAACTGACCGCGGGCGGAGCGACGCTCACCCGACTCGTCGGCACCGTCCGCCCCGCGGTCGTGGCGATCCTCGGCATCACCGCGTACCGGACCGCGTTCGCACGACCGAAGGCGCGCGCCGGCCGCCAGCCCGACGATCTCGCGGGCGCGCAGCTCTGGGTGGTGCCCAATCCCAGTGGTCTCAACGCGCACGCGCAGCTACCCGACCTCGCGGCGGCCTACCGGGAAGTAGCCGTGGCGGCCGGGATCGTGGCCGATCCGGCGTGAGCGGCGGTTCATCCCGGCGGCCGTATCGGCGTTCGGCGCGGGGCGTATAGTGGCGGAGGTTTCAGGATAGGCACCTCGTTCGGTGAGGCGTCTGCACGGACACAGGCCACTGACCCGACGACGTCGAGAGACGCCCAGGTTCAGGACACCTTTCCCCGACATAAGGGGTGAGGCCAAGTGGCTTCCCGCGCCAGCGGGACACGCCGTGGAGTGCCAAAGCTCTGACGAGTGGGGGTGAGCCGGCTGTCGTCTGCCGGTGCCCCTTGCCGAGTCGACGTCGACACCCTCGCGTGTCCGGCCGGAAGGAGGCGAGAGACATGGATTGCGATTGCAGTAGTCCGGGCCACATAGGGCCCCATTCCCGCTTGTCCTCGCATTCTTCCGGTACCCGGTAGCCACATTTCCCTGCGCGGTTCCGCGGCCGCACCCAGCCCGCTCGCACGGCAGCGCCGTCGCGTGAGCCGGGCCGCTGCCGCCTGCCCGGATCAGTGGTCCCGACCCACGTGCGCTGATCCGTGCCCCGATCCGTGCCCGGGAACTGCCGTGTGCCCCTGATCTCCCCGTTTCCCGGGGCAAGGAGGCCTGTCATGACCGCGATCACCGAGACCAGAGCTCACGCGGTGCTGGACGAGGCGCACGTCGGCGACATCCGAGGCGCGCTGGGCACGATCCGCGTCGAGGACACCGGCGCCCGCCTTGGCCTGTCGGCGAAACTGAAGACACTGCTGGCGATCGTCGGCCCCGGCCTGATCGTGATGGTCGGCGACAACGACGCGGGCGCGTTCGCCACCTACGGCCAGGCAGGCCAGAACTACGGCACTCATCTACTGTGGACACTGCTCCTGCTGGTGCCCGTGCTGTACGTCAACCAGGAGATGGTGCTGCGCCTGGGTGCCGTCACCGGTGTCGGGCACGCGCGACTGATCCTGGAGCGGTTCGGCAGGTTCTGGGGCGCGTTCAGCGTCATCGACCTGTTCCTGCTCAACGCGCTCACGCTGGTCACCGAGTTCATCGGCGTCACACTGGCCACCGGCTATCTCGGCCTGCCGAAGGTCGTGTCGGTGGTGCTGGCGGCGGCCGTCATCGTCGCCTCGGCGTTCACCGGATCGTTCCGGCGATTCGAGCGTATCGCCATCGTGCTGTGCGCGGCGTCACTGCTGCTGGTGCCGATCTACCTGCTGGCGCATCCCGCCACGGGTGAGATGGCGCACGACTTCGTCGTCCCGACGCTGCCCGGTGGCCCCGGTGGGCTGTCCGCCGTGATGCTGCTGGTGATCGGCATCGTCGGCACCACCGTCGCACCGTGGCAACTGTTCTTCCAGCAGTCCTACGTCATCGACAAGCGGATCACGCCGCGGTTCATCCGCTACGAGAAGGTCGACCTCTGGATCGGCATCGTGATCGTGGTGGTCGGCGCCGCCGCGATGATGGGCTGCACGGCGGCCGCGTTCGCCGGCACGTCCGGCGTGGGCGGGTTCACCGACGTGACCGGTATCGCGCAGGGCCTCGCCGCGCACGCGGGCCGGATCGCGGGCGTGCTGTTCGCCGTGGCGCTGCTGGACGCCTCGATCATCGGCGCGTTCGCCGTGTCGCTGTCCACGGCGTACGCGATCGGTGACGTGTTGGGGCTCAAGCATTCCCTGCACCGCGGCATCGGCGGCGCGAAGGGCTTCTACGCCGTCTACGCGGGACTGGTCGGCGCGGCGGCCGCGATCGTGCTGATCCCCGGTTCGCCGCTGGGCCTGCTCACCGAGGGCGTGCAGACGCTGGCCGGTGTGCTGCTGCCATCGGCGTCGGTGTTCCTGCTGGTGCTGTGCAACGACGAGGCCGTGCTCGGCCCGTGGGTGAACGGCAGGCGCACCAACATGTTCACCTCCGCCGTGGTGGGCATCCTGGTGACGCTGTCCGTCGTGCTGACCGCGTCGGTGCTGTTCCCGGACATCTCGGCGGCCACGATCCTGCGCATCATGATCGGCTGTGCCGCCGCCGGCCTGCTGGCCGCGGGCTTCGCCGTGGTCCGCGGGGGCGAGCGCACCGTGCTCGACCGCACCGGCAGGCAGTCCTGGCGGATGCCACCGCTGGCCACCCTGACCCGGCCGGTCATGTCGCCGGGTCGCAAGGCCGGGATGACCGCGTTGCGCGGTTACCTGTTCGTCGCGATGGTGCTGGTGATCGTGAAACTCGTCGAGGTCGCCGTCGGCCGCTGAGGGATGACGCTCGCGCTCGATCGGCGAACCAGGAGTCGCGGCGCCCAGCAGCACGACCGCTGGGCGCCGCTCGGCCGGGTCACCGCGTGATTCCGGTGTGTCCCAACGAGTAGCGGCCCGGCTGCGGCCACACGCACAGGCCGTGCGGCCCGTCGCCGACCGGGATCTTCGCGATCAGCGATCCATCCTTCGTCGACAGCACGTAGACCGCTTTGCTGTAGCGGCCGGACAGCCAGAGCTGGCTGCCGTCGGCGGTGACGTTGCCCATGTCCGGGCTGCCGCCGCCGGGGATCTGCCACTTCGTCTCGATGTCACCGGTGTAGGAGTTCAGCACGCTGACGCTGCCCTCCAGCCGGTTGGTGACGTACAGCTTCGTGTCGTCGCGGGACAGGTACAGGCCGTGCGCGCCCTTGCCGGTCGCGATGAACCGCAGCACCTGGGTCGCGTGGCCGTCCAGCACCCACACGCCGTTCGCGTCGCTGTCGGCGATGTAGTACACCGAGCCGTCCGGCGCCAGCTTGATGTCCTGCGGCCCCATCATCTTCGGCTTCTTCGGCATGTCGATCATGCGCAACACCTTGTGCGACAGCACGTCCACCACCGCGACCCGGCCCGCGAACTCGCACGTGAACACCGCTGTCCGGCCGTCGGGCGAGAAGTCGGCGTGGTCGATGCCCGCGCAGTCCGGTGTCGGCGTGACGTCCTCCTGCTGCCACGTGTGCGGGTCGTACCAGACCAGTTCCTTGTGCTCCTCCGCCACCGAGATCGCGTACCTGCCGTCCGGTGTGAAGTACAGGTTGTACGGGTCGGTGACCGGGATCGACCTGCCCGGCAGGCCCGTCGTCGGGTCGAACGGGATGAGGTGGTTGCCCCTGTCGTCGGTCGCGTACAGCGTGCGCATGTCGTAGGCCGGCACGACGTGCTGCAGTTCGATGCCCGCCTGGTACTTCGCGATCACCTTGTCAGTGGCGGGATCGATCACCCAGACCTGGCCGGAACCGCTGTGCGGCACGTACACCAGCGGTTTCGCGGTCTGCGCCACCGCGGACAGATCACCCGCGCCCGCTGCGGCGTACACGTTGTGCGGGTCGGTGACCGGTGGCATGCCGGGCAGCACGTCGACCACGGGGGGCCGGGACGCGGCCGCCTTCACCGGCTGCTTCGGCGCCGGTGTCGACGTCGGGGACGATCCGGCACAGCCGGCCAGCAGCAGCGCGGCCGCCACGGCCGCCGCCGCACCGAACAACCGGCTCATCTGAGCAGTTCCGTCGCCGTCACGGGCCGCAGACCCCTGGCCGACAGGTCGGCCAGGATGCCCGGCAGGGCGCTCACGGTGCCCTGATGGCCGAGGTGGAGGCTGACGATGCTGCCGGCCGTGGCGGTGGCCACGGCCTTGCGGATCACCATGGGACTTGGGTCCTTCCAATCCAGTCCGTCGACGTCGTAGGACAACACCCTGGGATACCCGGCCGTGCCGGCCGCTGCCAACTCCGTCGCGTCCGCCGTCTGCGCGGAGGACTGCCGGAAGAACGAACCCGGTGTGCCCAACAGGCGGGCCAGTTCGTCCCGGCAGCGCTCGATCTCGCTGAGCACGGTCGTCGCGGTCATGTCAGACATCACGCCGTGGCTCCACGTGTGGTTGCCGACATCGTGGCCCGCGTCGTGAAACATCCTGATGCCGTCCGGGGTGCTGGCCAGCCAGGTGCCCACCGCCAGCACGGTCGCCTTCGCGCCCGCGGAGCCGAGAATGTCGTGGATCTGGCGCGCGATGCCCAGGTCACCGGCACCGTGGAAGGTGAGTGCCACCTCCGGTCGCCCGGTGTTCACCCGCGCCGTCTGGGTGGCCGGGGCGCCCGGGACGGCCGCCGACGTGGTCGGCGCGCTCGTCGTGGCGGGAAGGGTCGTCGGGTTCCGACCGGTCGGCGGTACGGGGGCCGCTTGCGGTCCGGTCGAACAGCCGGTGACCAACGCCGCCACACCGGCGGCGCCGACGCCGAGCACATGGCGACGCGTGATCCGTTCGCCGTTCCCGCCCACAGTGATCGCCTCCTCGTTCGGCTGCCAGCAATGCTGCACACTAGCCGTGAGTCCGCTGTGTCCGTGGTCCACCCGAGGCGTGACGCGTCATCGATGGGGTGTGACGAATTCGGCCCACCGGGCGATACAGGTCAGCTCGCCGCGTGACTGTGCACCCGATCACCGTGCGGCTGCAGCGCGTACACGATCCAGCCCACCACGCTCAGGCCCAGCCAGCTGATCACGCGGTACACCACCACCGTCGCGGCAGCCGGTGCCGCCGCGACACCGGAACCCACCAGGATGCTCAACAGGCCGGCCTCGGCCAGTCCCGCGCCACCGGGCAGGATCTGCACCGCGATGCTCGCCTGCACCACGAGGAATCCCACTGCCAGGGCGGGCAGCGCGATGCGCGTGTCGGTCGTGCGCGCGCTGGCCACCAGCGTGAGGAAGTCGAACGCCCAACTGACCGACGCCACCACGACCAGCCCGGCCCACTGCGCGCCACCGGGCCGCAGCGCCGCCACCTGCGCGGCCAGCCCGCGCGCCACCTGGTCGGCACGGTCGGCCCAGGTCCGCTTGCAGTCCTCGCACAGACCCGGCGTGCGGCGACCGGCCCGTGGCACCCAGCGCAACCCGCGCCGCAGCGCCTCGGGATGTGTGAGCAGCAGCCAACAACCGGCGACACCGACCGTCACCAGGACGGCGGCGGACAACGCGACCACGACCGGAATCCGGCCCGCCCACGCCAGTCCCAGCGCACCGAGCACGAGCAGCACCACCGACGACAGCACGCCGGCCACCAGCACGACCCACGCCGCCAGCGCGGGCCGAACACCCCGCCTGCGCAACTGGTTGATCCCGTAACCGATCGCGCCGGCACCACCCACCACGGGAACGGTGGCCGAGATGGCGTTCTGCGCGAACGTGATCTCCTGCACCGTCCGCATCGGCAACCGGACACCACCGACCATCAGCAGCCGCCGGTGCAGTTCGCCGTACGCGGCCAGTGCCGCCACAGCGCACAGCACGGCCGGCCCCAACGCGGCCCAGTGCACGGACCCCGCCCGCGCGAACTGCGAGACCAACCCGGGCATCCGCCACGCCAGACAGCCGAGCGCGCCCGTGACCACGATCCAGTGCACGACGACCCGCCAGTTCGGCCGGCTCGGGGTGGAACGCGCGGCAACCACGTCGTGCTCGGTCCCGGTCCACACCGCACTCATTCCGGCCTCCTCGTGACGGCCGTGCCCGAATGGTCGGCGTCCCCCTGAACAGCGCCAACACGATCGGAGCCGTTCCGATTCCGGTTGAGGGGCCGGTGTGACATGGGCGACAGCGAGTCGCGCGCCGCCGCTGGCGACCTCGCCGGCTACGCCGGCACGAGCATGATCCAGACCGGTCCGGCCGCCAGCGGCAGCGCCGCTCCCGATCCGGTGACCGTGTACCGCGTCGGTGCCGCTGCCGTGGCCCGCGACCACGTCGCCGTGTACATCCGGCCCTCGCGCAGCACCGTCGCCCGACCGGTGCCGACGGTCCGCGCGACCGGCGCGACCGCCCCCGACGAGTCCTCCGGCCACGCCTCGGGTGTGGTGGCGACCCGCTGGATCACCACGGTCGCCGCGCCGAGCTGTCCGGCACCGGTCGACACGTACGGCGTGCCGTCCATCCAGACCAGCCACCGGCCGGCCTGCGCGGACCAGCGGAACTCGTAGGACGCGTTCGGGTAGTGCACCTGCTGGTCGGTCGTTGCCGTGCCGCCGGCCGGTGCCGGACCGGTCACCAGCACGACGTCCCGGGGACCGGTACCGGTCGGCAGCCGTGCCGGGTGCAGGAACAGGTTGTGCGGCGCCGCCCGTGTCGAATCCCGGAAGTACGCGCCCGGCACAGCGGCCTGCGACGCGTCGACCAGTGACGCGGCCCTGATCGGTCCCTGCAACTGCGGCACGGACCCGGAATACGCGAACACCGGCCTGCCGTACTGCGCCACCAGGTCGATGTCGGTCTGCCGGGCGCTGCGCACCGGCCCGACCACCTGCGGTGGATGCGAGAACACTGCCGCGATCCGCGTCAATCCCGCCTCGACCGGTTCGACGTAGATCGCGTCGGCGCTGCCCAACCCGGTCGACGGGCGGGCCGGGTCGACGTTGTCGATCTTGACTGCGATCACGGCGGGCCCCGCGGGCGGCGGCGCGGACGCCGCCGTCGGCACCGGCCGCGCGGACGGGGTGGTGGAACAGGCCGCGATCAGTACCAGACCGCTCAGCGTCAGCGCCGTCCTCGCGTGTCGTGCCATGGTCGCTCCGCACGTCTGGGCCTTTCCATCGAGCGTCCCAGTCGCCGGCCCCCTCCGCAACCGGTCGGAAATCGCGTGCTCGCCGTCCGACCACTGTGGACATCACAAATGCATAAACGATTGTGTTCGCTTGCCTCGACCGCTGCCGGGCTGGCAGGGTTGATACGGGTCACAGGTCGGGGTCGGAACGGCGCTGTTGGGGGCGGGCAATGTGAATTGGGTACCGCCGGAGGTCGACACGACGAGGGCGAGCATCGCGCGGGTGTACGACTATCTGCTCGACGGCGCGCACAACTTCGCGATCGACAGGGAACTCGCGCTCAAGGGTCTGGAGTTGTTGCCGAACCTGCGCGATGCCGCGCGGTTCAATCGGGCGTTCCTGCATCGCGCCGTGCGCTATTGCCTCGATCAGGGCATTCGGCAGTTTCTCGACATCGGTTCCGGTGTGCCGACGGTCGGCAACGTGCACGAGGTCGCCCAGGCCGTCACGCCGGACTCCCACGTCGTCTACGTGGACAACGAACCCGTCGCCGTCGCGCACAGCGAACTGATCCTGGAGGGCAACGACCAGGCGGGTATCGTCTGGGCCGACGTCCGCGATCCGCAGCGCATTCTCGACCATCCCACGGCGCGCCGGTTGCTGGATTTCGAGCAGCCGCTGGCCGTGTTGATGGTGGCGTTGCTGCACGCGGTGCCCGACGAGGACGACCCGGCGGGAATCGTCGCGCGGTTCCGGGATGCCGTCGTGCCGGGCAGTTGTCTCGTGGTGTCGCACGGAACGGCCGACCGCGGCTCGGAACAGTTGCGGATCTATCTTGAGATGTTCGAGGACACCCCGACACCCGTCGTGCACCGCACCCATGACGAGGTCGTCGCGTTGTTCGACGGCTGGCGGCTCGTCGCACCCGGCGTGGTCTTCACGCCGGAGTGGCGCCCCGATCCGGGATCGATACCGGTGCCGGACCCGGAACGTGGCTTCTGCTACGCGGGAGTGGCCACCAAACCCTGATCCGGCGCACGGAACCGGCTCGATGGCGCCTGCTCCTTGACGCCATCGAGCCGATTGCTCAGGGATATCACGGGTTCCACTGGCGGGTCGGCGGCGGGGCCTCGTCCTGCGGCAGCGGGACCACCGTGCGGGTACGCGTCAACTGCGCCACGTTCACCAGCGGAATGGTGACCGCGAGGCCGATCAGCAGGTTGAGCAGCGCGGTCGCGACCTTGTTGTTCGTGTCGGCGATCAGGCTCAGCGGGATCACCATCGCGACCACGGTCAGCAGGCCCATGATCCAGCCGAAGAACTGCGCCGCGCGCGGGGTCGTGCTGAGCAGGAAGTGCAGCAGGCCGGTGGCGGCCAAGCCCACGACGGCCGAGAGCACCACGTAGGCCCAGGTGCTCGCGTTACCCCAGGCACCGTCGCCCTGCGGGGCGAGAATGGCCACGTGGGCGAGGCCACGCGCGATCAGGATGCCGACGAGGGCGGCCAGAGCGGCGACGACGGCGGTGGCGCCGCCCGCGGCCCACAGGCGCTGCGCGTCAGGACGGGGCGGTGGTGGGTTGGTGGAGTAGCGCGGGGTCATGTCGACGGCCTCCGTCTCTAGCAGGTCACCCTTCGGAGTACCACCCGCCGCGCACGCCTAATCACGCGCGTGCTGAATCGTGTCGAGCAGGTCCGATGTGGATCGGGGTCGGGTGCCGTTGCGGTGAGCTGTTCGCCAGTGCGACCGCGTGACCGGCGTCCACGGGTTGGGCGCCGGTCTCGATCATGCGACCATGGCGGTTCCAGGAAGCTGACGGTTCCAGGAAGGAGCACGTCGTGCGCGAGCCCGAGCCGATCCCGGTGCTGGACGCCCTGCACTCCACCCCGTCCCGCCGCTACCTGTCCGCCGAGCCGATCCCGCCGGAGGTGATCCGGGCGCTGCTGGACGCCGCGATCCGGGGGCCGTCCGGTGGCAACCGGCAGCTGTGGGCGTGGGTGGTGGTCACCGACCCGTCGATCAAGAAGCAGGTCGCCGGCTGGTACCGGGAGGGCTGGGCGGCCGCGTACGGCAAGCGGCGGGACGACGTCCTCTCGGGCCAGGACAACCCGGAAGGGTTGAGTCACCGGTCGTTCCTGGCCGCCGAGCACCTCGCGGAGCATCTGGAAGAGGCTCCGGTGTGGATCTTCCCCGTGTTGCGGCACGCCGCCGACAGCACCAATCCGCGGCTGGGTTCGTCGGTGTACGGCGCCGTCCAGCAGTTGATCCTCGCCGCGCGGGCGTACGGCGTCGGGACCACCCTCACGACTCTCTACAGTGGACACGAGGATGATCTGCGCGGACTGCTCGGGCTGCCCGACGACGCCTTGACGATGGCGTTGCTGCCGCTGGGTTACCCGGCGAAGGGGCGATGGTCGCAGCCCAGACGTCGGCCGTTGGACGAGGTCGTGCACTGGAACCGTTGGGGTGCCACGGAAGTCGGCTCGTGAGTCGTGGGGTGTTGGTGACCGGTGCAGCGCGGGGGATCGGTCGTGCCATCGCCGCCGCGTTCGCCCGTGACGGTGACCGGGTCGCTGTGCACTACTCGACCTCGGCCGACGACGCGCGGGCCACGGTGGACGGGTTGCCCGGATCCGGCCATGTGCTCGTCGCCGGTGACCTGACCGGTCCCCGGTCGCTCGACGAGGTCGTCGACACGGCTGTGGCCGGGCTCGGTGGGATTGACGTGCTGGTCAACAACGCCGCTGTGATCACCGACGCGCATCCGCTGCCCGGGACTTCGGCGCAGGAGTGGCGGGCCGCGTTTCGGCGCACGTTCGACGTGAACGTGCTGGCTGTCGCCGATGTGTGCCATCGGGTCGCGACGCACATGGTCGAGCGTGGGGTGGGTGGCCGGATCGTCAACGTCGGGTCGCGTGGCGCGTTCCGGGGTGAGGCCGACCGGCCGGCCTACGGCGCCAGCAAGGCCGCGTTGCATGCGTTGGGGCAGTCGTTGGCGCTCTCGCTCGCACCGTACGGGATTTCGGTGGCCTCGGTGGCGCCCGGGTTCGTGGAGACCGATCAGGTGGCCGAGTTGTTGGCCGCGCAACCCGGTATCCGGGCGCAGAGTCCGTTCGGGCGTGTGGCGCGACCGGAGGAGATCGCCGCCGCGGTGCGGTACCTGGCCTCTTCGGAGGCCCTGTGGTCCTCGGGGGCCGTGCTGGACGTGAACGGGGCTTCCTACCTGCGTACGTGAGCCTTGTGTCGCAGGCTGTCGGCGTGGCTCCCGTTTCGTGCGCGGACATGACGCGGCGGCGGCCGGAAGCCCGGTCGCCGCCGTCTGTCACACGGTCCTACCAGCCGACTGCCACGACCATGTACTGCGGGTTGTTCTGCGAGATGTCCGAGGACTGGCCCGCGTCGTCGTCGTAGGGGAATCCGTACTGGCGCCCGTCGATCGAGTTCTGGTGCCAGAACTGGGCGTAGTAGTTCGCCGGAGCGGCCTGGTAGAACTGGCTCGGGTCCATCTGTTCCGACGCCGGCAACTGTGCCACGTGCCGGTTCAGGGCACCACACAGGTTCGGGTTGTTCTGCAGCGTTCCGGCGCAGCCGAAGATCTGTGCCGTCGAGTCGCTGCTGTCGCCGTTGGCGGCCGCGTAGCTGTTGAAGTAGTTCGCGTACTGGCCGCCTGGCTGGAACGACGCGTCGTTGCCCGGCGACGGGATGCCGTACGGCGCGTTGTCGGTGGCCAGTTCCTTGAACTCCGTCGGCACCGCTGCCTGGAACCGCTGGAACGTCGACGTGCGGCTCTCCTGGAACATGCCGTAGCTGTCGCCGACCTCCTGGTTCGAACCGTCGTGGCCGTGCACCAGCAGGGCCAGTTTCAGGCCGAAGCGGTCCACGCGGGTGGTGTCGACGTTGATCGACGACGCTCCGACCGTGAACTCGATGAAGTCGAAGTACTGGCCGTTCGGCGAGCCGACGTAGAAGTACATGCGACCCGCTGAGTTCGCCGGCATGTCGATGTAGGGCTGCTGCGCGATCGACTCGGTCTGACCGTTGAAGCTCCAGTACACCTGGCTGTCCGGGTACTGCCCGTTGGTCTGGTTGGTCACCTTGACCTCAAGCACGTGCTGCGCCGCCGGGATGCTGCCGGTGTCACCCCAGAACGACGTGGGCGGTTCGCCGTTGCCGCCCGGCGGCGTGGTCGTGGGCGGCGGCGTGCCGCCGGTGGTGTAGAGGCCGAACTCCCACAGCGAGTAGCCGTACGCCGTCGCCCGCGTGGTGCCGTACAGCCGGAAGTAGCGGCCGGTGCCGTTCACCGAGAGCGTCTGGTTGCCGCCGGTGCCGGTGGTGGTGGAGTAGACGCTGGTCCAGTTGGTGCCGTCGGTGGAGGACTGGATCTGGAACGCCGTACGCGTACGCGGCCTCCCAGTTCAGCGTGACCTGGCAGACCGTCAGGCTCGTGCCCAGGTCGACCTGCAGCCACTGCGGGTCGCTGAACGCGCTGGACCAGCGGGTGCCGGTGTTGCCGTCGGTCGCGTCGGTCGCCGGGTACGTGGCGTTCTCCGGTCGACGACGCGGTCGTCGGCCTGGCCCACCGCGACGTTGGTCGTGCCGCAGGCGACGACGTGCTCGCCGAGCCGTAGACCTGGAACTCCCACAGCGAGTAGCCGTACGGGGTGGCGCGCGTCGTGCCGTACATCCGCACGTAGCGGCCGGTGCCGTTCACCGAGAGCGTCTGGTTGCCGCCGGTGCCGGTGGTGGTGGAGTAGACGCTGGTCCAGTTGGTGCCGTCGGTGGACGTCTGGATCTGGAACGCCTGCGCGTACGCGGCCTCCCAGTTCAGCGTGACCTGGCTGATGGACGAGTCGTGCCGAGGTCGACTTCCAGCCACTGCGGGTCGCTGAACGTGCTCGACCAGCGCGTGCCGGTGTTTCCGTCGGTGGCGGCGCGCCGGCGTGAACGTCGCGTTCTCCGACGGAGGACGCGGTCGTCGGCTTGCCCTGGGACAACAGGCTCGCCGCGGCCTGCGCGGCCGGACCGGCGACGATGACCGAATAGGCGACGATGCACAGCGCGGCGAGGGCGGCCAGCATCGCCGGCAGCATTCGGGGCACACTCCTGCGCCTCGGTGCGCCGGAGGAGAGCAGCTTCATTGTTTTTCTCCAGCTCGCAAGGGGTTGGGTACGGCGGGGGAGCGCTCTCAACGGAAGCATGATGGCTGGCGAAATAGCCTGTCAAGCCGGCTACCAGCGCTGTTGACGGAAAGTGTGAACTCAGGAAATCTTTTGCAACCGATTCAGTACAGATGATCGCGGTTCCGCAACCTGGTGCGGATAACACTAAAATGGCGTCAGGTGTGAACGGCACCACCGGTCCGGTCCATGCGGGGCCACCCCACCCTCGTGGCGGACGGTCGGTGGCGCTCCGCGTAAGATGACCAGGCTTGGGGTTCAGTGGGCAGCCCCGGGCGCGGAACACCCCGGTGAGGTGGGACCTCCCGGGGCAGGTTCGGCCACGTTCTCCGGTCCAGACACGGGCCGGGCGGCTTGTCGTACCGCTGACGCGGTGCCGGCGCCGCTCGGTGTGTCGGCGTGCCCCGGGTCGTGCTCCTCGCCACGACGGCAGAGGAAGCACATGGCACTGCACGAGCCGGGCAGCCGCGATGTCCGGTTTGCCGAACTCGACGAGGTCACCCGTGCACTGGAGGCCCTGGCCGACGCGTTGTCGGACGAGAAGGACTTCCAGGTCGTCCTCGATCAGGCGTGCCGACAGGTGATCCAGGCCGTGCCGGGCGTCGACATGGCCAGCGTCACCATCGTGCGCGACGGGAAAGCGGAGACCGTCGCCGCGACCGACCCCCGGATCGGCGACCTGGACGTCGACCAGTACCGGACCGGCCAGGGCCCCGGCCTCCAGGCCGTCATGACCGGTGAACTGGTGCGCATCGAGGTCGACGGCGCACAGCACCGTTGGCCCGTGTTCGCCGAGGCCGCACGGCGGGCCGGCATCGGTTCGGTCCTGTCCGCACCGCTGCCGATCGACGACGACTTCATGGGCTCGGTCAACTGCTACGGGTTGCAGCACCACGGTTTCCGTGAACTCGACGCCCGGCTGCTCGCGTTGTACACGACGGCGGTGAAGGCCGCGCTGCGCAGCGTGCGGCGGTATCACCAGGTGTTGGACCTGACCGAGCAGTTGCGGTCGGCGCTGACCTCCAGGGCGGTCATCGATCAGGCGAAAGGGGTGCTGATGGCGGTGCACGGCATCGACGCGGACACCGCATTCGCCTTGCTGGTCGGGCAGTCGCAGCGGGAGAACGTGAAACTGCGGGATCTGGCTACGCGGTTGGTCGCCGCCGTTGTGCAGGATCGACGACCATAGTTCGTCGTTCTGGTTGCGCCCAGAGCGCGCACCCGTTGCCGTGGCGCGCGCTCTCGGGTTTCCAGGTGTCGCCCTGCCCGCGTCGTCCGTTGTCAGTCCGTCAGCGTCGTGGGGGCGTTGTAGGCCTCCGTCCGTAGTCTCGGGTGGGCGGGCCGGTGGCGTGGGGTGATCGTCACCGTGCGGGATTCGCCCGGCAGCAGCCAGAAGTAGTTGTCGCCGTAGGTGGTCGGCAGGACCCTGGTGCTGCCCGTCTGGTCCCGCAGCGACAGGCGGATCATGGCTGCCGGAGTTGTTCCCGCGTTGCGGACCGTTGCCGTGTACCGGTCCCTGTCGGCCGTCAGCGTCGTCGACAGCTTCGTCAGCGGCACCTCGTTGAGGGCCTGCATGTCGGTGTCCGCGCGGTAGCGCCAGTACGTGTTTTCGGACAGCACCGTGCCCTTGCCGTCCGTCATCGTCAGGCGCATCAGGTGCAGGGCCGGCAGGGTGCCCGGGAACGGGACGGTGAACGCCTGCGTCATGTCGGATGCCGCCACGTCGAGCGTCTGTCGCTGTGGCGTACCGAGTGTGGCGCCCGTCAGGTCGTGGAGTTCCGCCTTGACGGTCACGCCCGCCAGCGGCACCGGCGTGTGGTTGACCGCCGCTACCTGCCAGTTCGACAGGTCCGCCTGTACGTGGTGGTGTTCGCACCCCTTGCGGGAGCCGTAGTAGCTGCCGTTCACGTCCAGGTCGTAGTCGTAGGTCTGCCACACGGTGCTGTGCCACGCGGGGTGCGACATCCACAGCAGGACGCCTCGTGCGTTGTTCCACAGCTTCGAGTTCCACGCCTCGAAGATGGCTCGCATCGACTCGTAGTTCACGAACTGGGCCTTGCGGCAGAACTCGGCGAGACTCGTGGACGGCGCCAGCCTCGCGTCGATCGCCGCCAGGTACGTCTGTGGCGCCTGGTTGCCGCCCGTCGACCAGTCGTGCATGAACCACGGTGCGTCGATCGGCCAGCCGGGGTCGTTCTCGCCGACCAGGTTGCGCATGCTCTCCACCACCGACACCGTCGGGATGCCGATCTCGCTGTGGAAGCCGATGTTGCCGCCCGTCGCGTTGCCGGTGAAGTACTGGCTCGGGTCCACCCAGTAGTACGGTCCGTCGCCGGTGATGATGCCCGCGTTCGAGTCGCTCTGGTACAGCAGGTCCGTGTTCGTCGTCACGATGTCGTGCAACGCCTGGTCGAGCGCCGCGGGCGGGATGCCCTCGTTGCTGCCGAACCACACCACGTTGCACGGGTGGTGCCGGTAGCGCAGCACCGTGTCCTTCGCCTGTGCCAGGAAGATGTCGTGGTTGGCCGGGTCGATGCCGAAGGCGTCCCAGAACTCGTTCCACAGCAGGATGCCGTACTTGTCGCACGCCGCGAACAACTCCGCACGGTAGCTGGAGCCGATCCAGTTGCGGATCATGGTGAAGTTCATGTCGCGGTGCATCGCCACGACCGCGTCCATGCGGTCCGGGGTCATTCTGCGCAGCAGTTCGTCGTAGCCCCAGCTACCGCCTCGACAGAACACCCGGACGCCGTTGACGATGATCATCAGTGGCGTCGGTGTGTTGTCGACCGCGACGACGTCGGTCCACGTCGCGCCGTCGTCGGACACCTGGATGGTGAACGTCGCCGCATAGGCCAGTTCCCACGCCAGCACGAAGCGGTCGAACGCCGACACCGCGCCGAGGTCGACCTGGATCCACTGGTCGTCCGTGTAGTCGGACGACCAGCGGGTGTTCGGGTTGCCGTCGACCGCGTTCTGCGGCTCGTTGTTGGAGTTGTCGATCGACGACGCCGTCGCCGTCCTGCCCAGCGCCAGGTCCGTGTTCGGGTCGGCACTGTTCACCACCGACAGCGTCCACAGCGAGATGCCCCAGCCGGTCGCCCTGCGGCCGCCCTGCAGTCGCACGTACCTGGCCTGCTGCACCGGGAAGTCCACGGTCTGCGGCGCGACGTCGTTCGTGACCACGATCGGCAGGTGGTAGTCGTAGTCGACCTCGCGGATGCCGAACGTCACCGTTGTGCGGTCGCTGGTGGCGTCACCCACCGTGGCCGTCAGCGTCAGGTCGTGCAGGTTCGGGTCGCCGTAGCCGTTGGGCCACCACAGTCGCGGGTTGCGCAGGTGGATCGGGCCGAACGTCGCGGTCGCCTCGCCCGCCGCCGGCACCGTGATCGTGGTGCTGAGCTCGACCGCGTCGAACCGTGCCGTCACCGTGACGTGCTGCGCCGTCCCTGCCGCGTTGCGGACCGGGACCGTGATCGTGACGTCCGCCTTCGTCGTGTCCGGAAGCGCCGGCAGCTTCGTGTCGACCCTGGCGTCGCCGATGACCGCGGGGCCCGTCGAGCGCAGTCGGACGTGGTCCCAGATGCCCGCGCCCCGGTCACGGACGGCCGGCATCCAGTCCCAGCCCGATGCCGACACGTACGTCGGTGACGACTGGAACAGCGTGCCGGCCGCGTCCTCGTACGAGCTGCCGTTCGAGCCCTTGTCACCGGGGCTGCCCGGCAGCGGGACCGGCGTGACGTGCACGGCAAGCGTCTGCTCGCCACGCGTGAGCAGCGACGTGACGTCGAACGCGGCGCGGCCGAACGGGTGTGACCGGGTGCCGACGCCAGTGCCGTTGAGCCACACGTCCGCTTCGTTGTTGACGCCGTCGAACTCCAGCCACACGTGCCGGCCCGCACCCGTGTCCAGGTTGTCCGGGAGCGTGAACGTCCTGCGGTACCACCAGGAATGGCGGGACAACGCTTCCGGGACGTGCATGTTGTTCATGCCGTACACCGGGTCGGGCAGCCGGCCCTGTTGCACCAGCGACGCCAGCACCGTGCCGGGAACGGTCGCCGGCAGCCACGTGCTCGTGTCGACCTGCCGGCCGGACAACGCCTTGCCGTCCGCCGAACCGACCGAGTCGTCCATCGTGAGGACCCAGCCCGACTCGATCGGGACCGTGCCGTCCGCTGCCGTCGTCAGTGCCGGCGGGCGGTCGTGGTTCACCGGCCACGTCGTCCACGCCCTGGCCGGCGGGCGCTGGCCGCCGGCCGTACCGAAGACCTGGAAACCGTTGAGGCCCAACGGGTTGGTCGTCGACCTGCTGGTCGCCGTCAGCCGCACCCAGCGAGCCTGGGCCGGGGTGTCCAGCGGGATCGTCGTGACGGCCCCCGTACCGGATGTCGTGTGGTGCACCGTCGTCCATTCGGTGCCGTCCGCCGAGACGTCCAGATCGAACGTCGTCGCGTAGCTGGACTGGATCTCGTTGCCGGTGGTGTTGCTGCGGGAGGCGGTCGCATCGAAAGCCGGGTCTCCCGGCTGCGCCTCGAAGGTGAGCACGACGGACGTGATCCCGCACTGCGCCTGTAGGTCCACGATGATCCACTGTGGATCGCCGGTGGCCGCGCGCCAGCCGCTGCCGCGCACGCCGACCTCGGACAGCCCGTCGACCGCGAACTCGGCCGGTGTCGGCGCGTAGTCGGTGGACGACACGGTGACGGGCCTGCCCAGCGCCAGATCCGCCGGCGCCGGGCGCGCCGCTGCCGGCGCGGCGGCCGCGCGGGTGCCCGGTAACGCCGTGGTCAGGCCGAACGCGGCCAGCAGCGTGCCGCTGGTGGAGAGGAAACGTCGGCGCGACAACCCCGTGGGGTCCTGCGTCATGGCGACTCCGATCGTCGATGACAGGAGGAGGATCAGTCGAGATGACAACGTTGCCATGACAGTGCGTGCTGCCATGATCACTGTCAAGTGGACAAGCGAGACAGAATGCCGAGCCGCTTGACATCGATGTCAGGCCGAGTCCCGGACCACCAGCGTCGGCTCGAAGATCACCGACGTGACGTCGTCGTCCGGGTGCTCGACGCGGTCGAGCACCATGCGCGCCATCTCGGCCGCCATGTCCTCCACCGGCTGGCGGATCGTGGTCAGCGCCGGCCGGCAGTCCCGAGCGGCCGTCGAGTCGTCGAAGCCGATCACCGCGATGTCCTCCGGCACGCGCCTGCCGTGTTCGCGCAGCACCGCCACGGCACCGGCCGCCATCACGTCGTTGGCGGCGAAAATGCCGTCCACGTCCGGTTTCCTGGCGAACAGCCGCTCCATCGCCTGCTCGCCGCCCTGCCGGGTGAAGTCGCCGTCCACGCTGGTCACGCGCTGATGACCGTGGTGTGCCATGGCTTCCCGGAAACCGGACAGCCGTTCCTGGCCCGCCAGCACACCACGCGGACCCGCGATCGTCGCGATCCGTGTGCGGCCACCGGCGACCAGGTGGTCGACGGCCAGTTTCGCGCCCTCGCGGTGGTCCACGTCGACGTAGCTGACCGGCACGTTGCTCGCCGGCTTGCTGAACAGCACCGTGGGCAGGCTCGCTTCCCTCAGCAGCGAGGGCAGCGTGTCGTCCGGGTAGTTGGAGATCAGCAGCACGCCGTCGATGTGGTCCTGCCGCAACCGGTTCACCAGTCCGGCGCGCGCCCGCGCCGTCTCCACCAGCATCAGCACCGGGTGCACGTCGCGCGGCCCGAACTCGCCCAGCACACCCGCTACGACACGGCCGAAGAACGGGTCGCTGAACACCGTCGTGGAGAAGCGGTCGCCGCCGGTGTGCCGCTCCGGCTCGGACACCACCAGTGCCACGGTGCCGGTGCGGCGGGTGACCAGTGAGCGGGCCGCGCGGTTGGGCACGTAACCGGTGGCCGTGATCGCCTGGTGCACGACGTCGCGCAGGCTCGGATCGACGTTCGGATGGCCGTTCACCACCCGGGACACCGTGGCCCGCGACACCCCGGCCACCCGTGCCACGTGTTCGAGCGTGGGCGGCCGGTCACTGCTGCTCATGGTGCCTTTCTAGCATGATGGAGAGCGCTCTCCGGGTGTTTGTCCGGCGCGTGCAGCAGATCCTGGTTCCCGATGCGTCTGTTCTACGGCGGCGCGGACGAGGAGTGAGGGGCGCTCGTGACGACGAGCTTCGACGAGTACGTGGCTGCGGAACTGGACGGTCTGCTGCGCTACGCCACGGCGCTGACCGGTGATCCGCACCTGGCTCAGGACGTCGTGCAGGAGGTGCTGCTGCGGGTCCGGGGGCGCTGGGCGCGGTTGGACGCGCCTGGTTCCTACCTGCGGCGGATGATCGTCAACGAGTACTTCTCGTGGCGCAGGCGGCGCGGCAACCGGGATCTCCTGTTCGCGCCGAACCGGCTGCTGGAGGCGTTCTTCGCACCCGTCGCCGACCACAGCACCGCCTACGCCGAGCGGGACGCGATGCTTGCCCGCCTGGCCACGCTGCCCCGCAAGCAGTGCGCCGCCCTCGTACTGCGCTACTACGAGAACCGTTCCGACGAGGAGATCGCCAAGGTGCTGCGGTGCCGGCCGGGCACCGTGCGCAGCCAGATCTCCCGCGCCCTCGCCACTCTCCGTGCCACCGAACCGGCCCCGGTTGCGGCCCCAGGACTGGGAGCGACACGATGACCGACCTCACGGAGCGCGACGTCGAGGAGCGGCTGCGAGCCGGCCTTGCCCGGCGTGCCGCCGACGCCCCGGCCGCCCGGCCGGTACTCGACGCTCTTGCCTGGAACGACCGGGCCGGCCGCCGTCGGACCCGCCCTGCCGGGCTGTGGCCGGCCGCCGCCGCCGTTGTCGCAGCGGCCGCGCTGGGCCTGACGTTCGCGGTGCACGCCATGGACGCGCAGGTGACTCCCGCGACCAGGTCCCGGGCCGTGCCGCCGCGGCTGACCTACGACCTCGGCTGGGTGCCGGTCGGGTTCCACGAGTGGTACCGGGAGGCCAGCCCGGACGACACACTCCAGATCCGCACGTGGTCCGGCACTCCGAACGACTCCACGACGGGACCGGCCATCGAGTTCGAGAACGTGAACACGGTCGACCCGAACGTCCGGCGCCGGGTGGACGTCACGGCGGGGCACGGCGACGCCGTGCTGGCCGACGGCCGGACGGCCAACGTGACCGCGACCGGCCCGGGCGACGCGTCGGTGATGTGGAACGGGTCCTACAGCCAACTGTTGATCGTGCACGTGAGCAACGAGCCGGACGCGCTGCAGGTCGCGCTGCACGTGGCCGATTCGGTGGTGGCGGACACGGACTCGACCGTCGTCACGGGCATGGCGTTCGGCCGGCTGCCCGACGGGCTGCTCGCGGACACCGTCGCCGTCTACGGCTCGTCGCCGCAGTACGGCACCAGCATGCTCACCGCGTCGACGGTCCGGACCACCTGGCACACCGACCTGTACGTCTCCGTGACCAGCGGCGGTGACAACGTCGACGACGGCGCGCCGGTCGTGGTGCGCGGCCGGTCCGGCAGGTACTCCGCGACCGGCGGTCCCGGCCCCCACCTGAGCGTCCGGTTGCCGGACGGCCGCTGGCTGCACGTGCGGTCCCAGCCCGCGCCCGGCAGGCCACCGCTGAGCGAGGCCACGCTGGTCACCGTCGCCAACGGCATCACGTTCACCTCGCCGCCGGACTACTCCTGGCTCGGTCGCTAACGGCATGTCCTGCGCGGCTGCCGTTCGACTACGACGTGCAGGGTGGCGACGCGCCGTCCGTGTCGATGGAGTCGACATGAAGTACCTGCTGCTGCCCTGCGCGCGGGCGGCCGGGGCCGTGCCAGATCCGGGCCGCCATCGCGGCGTGTCACTCGAGGGCACCCACCGCCGCCGCGACGGACCGGCGGGAAACCTCGGCCCTGTACGGGAACTGCCGCGGACCGCGGAGTTGACCGTAGGCTGACGGCGTGACCGAGCCGCTGCCTGTCGGGTTTCGCATCTCACTGGACGCGGACGCCCGGCAGGTGGCCGAGGGGACGTGGTTCGGTGGCTCGCCGGAGCGGGTCGTCCGGTTGTCCGCCGCCGGTCGTGCCGCGTTGGCCGAGTTGTCCGCCGGCCCGGTCGCGTCGCGCAACGCGGGCATCGTGGCCCGCCGACTGACCGACGCCGGTCTCGCCCATCCGCAGCCGCCTGTCACCGGTACGCCCGACATCACCGTCGTCGTGCCGGTCCGGGACCGTGCCGACATGCTGGACCGGTGCCTCGCCGGGCTCGGCAGCCGGTTTCGGGTGGTGGTCGTGGACGACGCCTCCGGTGATCCGGGGTCGGTCGCGGATGTCGTCCGTGCGCATGGCGCCACGTTGGTACGGCGGCAGCGCAACGGGGGTGCCGGGCCTGCCCGCAATACCGGGCTGGACCATGTCGAGACGCCGTTCGTCGCGTTCGTGGACAGCGACTGCGTGCCCGCTGGCGACTGGATCCAGCGGCTGGCCTCGCATTTCGCCGATCCGTTGGTCGCCGCCGTCGCGCCTCGGGTGACCGGGCTGCTGGATCTGGGTGATCGGCCCGCCCGCGTCCAGCCCACCGGCCGTGTCGCCTACGTGCCGACCGCCGCCCTGCTGGTCCGTCGGGCGGCGTTGGCTGTCGTCGGCGCGTTCGACGAGTCGATCGGGCGTGGCGAGGACACGGATCTCGTGTGGCGGCTGCATGAATCCGGTTGGCGGGTGCGTTACGACCCGGACGTCGTCGTCGCGCACCATGAGACCGCCGGCCTTGTCGAACATCTCGCCCGCCGGTTCCGGTACGGCCGGTCGGCCGCGCCGTTGGCGGTTCGTCACCCGGACGCGATCCGGCCGCTCGTGCTGCATCCGTGGCCAACGCTCACCGTGTCGGCGCTGCTCACCGGTCGGCCCGCACTGGCCGGGATCGGGTACGCCGGTTCGGTCGTCGCGATGTCCGGTTCGCTGCGGCGCGCCGGATTGCCGGATGACGGCGTGCCGCGCGCGATGGCCGATGCCGCGTACCGCACGTGGTTGGGAATCGGGCGTTATGCCGTGCAGTACGGGGCGCCGGTGTTGGTGTTGGGGTTGTTGTCGCGCCACCGGGTCGCGGTGGCGTCGTTGTTGTTCGGGTCCGCGGTCGTGGAGTGGGCGCGCGATCCGCGGACAGGTGTGGTTCGTCGGGTCGCCGATGACGTGGCCTACGGTGCGGGTGTCTGGGCGGGATGTGTGCGGGCCCGTAGTTTCGCACCGCTGCGGCCGCGGTTGGGTGGGCGGGCGTTGCGAGTGGACTGATCGGACGGTTTCGTGTCGGGTCAACGGGAACCCGTGCCTACGGCCGTCTCGCCTCGCTTGGTGTCGGCTCGTCCACCGGTGGTCTCGGCCGGGCGGCCAGTTCGTCGGGGTCCGCCGCGTGGGCGCCGGCGAAGCCCGTGCTCAGGGCGCTCAGTGCCAGTTCCAGGTACACCGTGAGGTCGTTGTCGGCCCTGGCCACCCAGCGGTCGTACGCCGCGCGGCACGCGGCGAGTGTCGTGCGGCCGATCACCAGTGCGTACAGGGAATCCGCCGGCTGGCCCAGCCGGACGGCGGCGAATGCGCTGACCGCCCGCTCCCACGCGTCGTAGTGCGGCGCGGCGCTGGCCTGTAGCGCCGGTACCGAGCTGATCAGGTTCATTCTGGTGCGCAGTTCCGGCACGTCCTCGGCGCGGTAGCCGTTGACTCCCACCACGACCTGCCGGATGGCGTCCATCAGTGGCACGTCGTCCGGTACCTCGTCGAACGCGGCGCGCAGTTCCTCGACCTCGCCGTCGAACTCGTGCCACAGCACGGCCGCCTTGGAGTCGAAGTAGCGGAAGAACGTTCTGCGGCTGACGCCGGCCGCCGTGGCGATCTCCTCGACGGTGGTCTCGTCGAAGCCCTGCCCGGTGAACAGCCGCAGCGCGATGAGTTCCAGTTCGCGGGCGCTCGTGCCGGACGGGCGGCCACGACGCGGCCGGTCGGCCGGCCGCTCCGTGCGCGTCACCGGTGTGCCCTTGATTTCATCACAGGGTGACGTTAACGTATCCGGTATTCGTCACACTGTGCCGAATTTGCTGGTCAGCGCGGGAGGAACCGACATGGCAGACGACGCGACACCGGCCGCCGAGACCGCCGACGTGGCCGAGGACGTGCTGGTCGAAGAGGTCTCGATCGACGGCATGTGCGGTGTCTACTGACCTAGCGGGCGCGTTCGACCTGGACACGGCCTGGCGGCTGCACCCCCAGGTGTCGATCCGGCCGGAACGCTTCGGGGCGCTGCTCTACCACTTCGGCACACGGCGGCTGTCGTTCCTGAAGAGCCCCACGCTGCTGTCCGTGGTCAGGGCGCTCGGCTCGCACCCCAGCGCCCGCGCCGCCTGTGCCGCGGCCGGTGTGCGCACGGAGGAGTTTCCCGCCTACACCAAGGCGCTCGCCACGCTCGCGGCCTCCACCATGATCTGTCCGGAAAGGATGGACACGTGACACTGGTCGACCAGTTCCAGCTCGGCCTCGACGCGCCGATCTGCCTGACATGGGAACTGACCTACGCCTGCAACCTGTCCTGCGTGCACTGCCTGTCCAGTTCCGGCAGGCGCGACCCGCGCGAGCTGAGCACGGCCGAATGCAGGGCCGTGATCGACGAGCTGGAACGGATGCAGGTCTTCTACGTCAACATCGGCGGCGGGGAGCCGACCGTCCGGCCGGACTTCTGGGAACTCGTCGCCTACGCCACCGAACGCCATGTCGGGGTGAAGTTCTCCACCAACGGCGTGCAGATCACGCCCGACGTCGCACGTCGGCTGGCCGCGGCCGACTACGTCGACGTGCAGATCTCGCTCGACGGCGCCACCGAGGAGGTCAACGACGCCGTGCGCGGCGCGGGCTCCTACGCCACAGCGCTGCGCGCCATGCGCAATCTGGCCGACGCCGGTTTCACCGGTTTCAAGATCTCCGTCGTCGTGACCAGGCAGAACGTGGGCCAACTCGACGCGTTCAAGGCTATCGCGGACGAGTTCGGCGCGCAGTTGCGCATCACCCGCCTGCGGCCCTCCGGCCGTGGCGCCGACGTGTGGGACGAACTGCACCCGACGGCCACGCAACAGCGTGATCTCTACGAATGGCTGCTCGCGCGCGGCGAGGACGTGCTCACCGGCGACTCGTTCTTCCACCTTGCCGGCTACGGCGGCACGTTGCCCGGCTTGAACCTGTGTGGCGCCGGTCGCGTGGTGTGCCTGATCGACCCGGTCGGTGACGTGTACGCGTGCCCGTTCGCCATCCACGACAACTTCCTGGCCGGCAACGTCCGCACGCCCGGTGGTTTCCAGCAGGTCTGGCAACATTCCGAGCTGTTCGCCGACCTGCGCAGGCCGCAGACCGGCGGCGCGTGCACGTCGTGCTCGGCCTACGACTCCTGCCGTGGTGGCTGCATGGCCGCCAAGTTCTTCACCGGACTGCCGTTGGACGGCCCCGATCCCGAGTGCGTCCGGGGATTCGGTGAGCTGGCCCTGTCCGGTGTGGACAGTGTGCCCAAGCCGTCCGGTGACCACTCGCACCGTGGCCGGCCGGTGCCGGTGGCGATCGGGTTCGGCCGGCCGCCCGACCGTGCCTGCGACGAGAGCCCACTCGCGGGTTTCGCTCCGGACCATGGGTGAGGGGGTCCGGCTGGCGGACCTGAGCTGGCCGGAGATCGGGAAACGCGCCGGCGCGGGCGCTGTGCTCGCGATCCCGGTCGGCTCGACCGAGCAACACGGTCCGCACCTACCGGCCTCCACCGACACCGACATCGCGGTGTCGCTGTGCGAACGCCTTGCCGTCGCCCGCGGCGGCGTGCTGGTCGCGCCCGCCCTCGCGTACGGCTCGGCAGGTGAACACGCCGGTTTTCCCGGCACTCTGTCCATCGGCCAGGCGGCTGTGGAACTGGTGGTCGTCGAACTGGTCCGGTCGGCGTCCGACACGTTCGCCGGGGTCGTGCTCGTGTCGGCGCACGGCGGCAACGCCGCTCCGATCACGCGCGCGGTGCGCAAGCTGCGTGGCGAGTCGCGGAAAGTCCTGCTGTACCAACCGGAATGGGACGGCGAACCGCATGCCGGCCGGCCGGAGACGTCGATGCTGCTGGCGCTGACGCCGGAGCGGGTCCGGATGAGCGCCGCCGTCGTCGGTGACCCGCGACCGCTGGCCGAGATCTGGCCGCTGCTGCGTGCCGGGGGAGTACGCGCGGTCAGCGAGTCCGGCGTCCTCGGCGACCCGACCGGCGCCCGGCCCGACGAGGGCGACCTGTTGCTCGACGCACTCGCCGGCGCGCTGATCGACCAGGTCGACACATGGCGCGGATGACCGGGCGGGTCGCCGTCGTCACCGGTGCCGGGCGCGGGATCGGTGCCGCGACCGTGCGGGCGTTGGTCGCTGACGGCTGGTCCGTGCTCGCCGTCGACGTGGCCGCCGACGATCCCGCGTTGCCGTACCCCATGGCCGGCAAGGCGGAACTCGCCGCGGTCGCCGCGCACGGACGGGTCGAGCCGTTCGTCGCGGACGTGCGCGATCCCGCTGCCGTCGACGCCGCCGTCGCGGCGGCCGAGCGGCTCTGGGGCGGCCTGGATGCCGCGATCGCCTGTGCCGGCGTGATTGCCGGTGGTGCGCCGCTGTGGGACGTGCCGATCGCCGAACAGCAGGCCGTGCTCGACGTGAACCTCGGCGGCGTCCTCACGCTCGCGCGTGCCGCGATTCCCGCACTGCTGCGTCGCCCCGCGCCCCGCAGCGGCCGGTTCCTCGCCATCGCCTCCGCCGCCGCGACCCGTGGCCTGCCCCTGCTGGCCGCCTACTGCGCCGCGAAAGCCGGTGTGGCCGGGCTGATCCGCGCGCTCGGCGCCGAACTCGGCGGCACCGGCGTGACCGCGAACGCCGTCAGTCCCGGCTCGACCGACACACCGATCCTCACCGAGAGCGCCCGCGTCTACGGCCTGCCGTCCGCGGCATCCTTCGCGTCGCAGCAACCGATGGGCCGGCTGCTCGACCCGGACGAGATCGCCGCCGTCCTCGCGTTTCTGGCCGGTCCGGGCAGCAGCGCCATGACCGGCGCCGTGGTGCCGGTCGACGGCGGCCTCGCGCTGTGACACCGCCGCTGCCACACGGCTTCCGCGTCGACATCGACGCCGACCAACTCGACGCGACCATCCTGTACGGCGGCTCGCCCGCCCGCTTCCTGCGCCTGTCCGCCACGGGCGTCCGCGCGCTGCGTGAGCTGCGTTGTGGCCCGGTCGCGTCACCGGCCGCCGCCCTCCTGGCCCGCCGCCTCACCGACGCGGGCCTGGCCCACCCGCGGCCACCGGCCGCGCCCGCACCCGACGTCACGGTGATCGTCCCGGTCCGCGACCGGGCCGCCATGCTGGACCGCTGCCTTGCCTCGCTGGGCCGGGAGCACCGCGTGATCGTCGTGGACGACGGTTCCACCGACGCCAAGGCCGTCGCCGACGTGGTCGCCCGGCACGGCGCCACGCTGGTCGCGCGCCCACACAACGGCGGCCCGGCGGCGGCCCGCAACACCGGTCTCGCGCACGTCGGCACCGAACTGGTTGCCTTCCTGGACAGCGACTGTGTCGCCCGGCCCGGCTGGATCACCGCGCTGGCAGGGCATTTCGCCGATCCCGTCGTCGCCGCCGTCGCGCCGCGCGTCGTCCCGCTGACCCCGGGCACCCTGCGTAGCTGCCTCGATGTCGGCGACCGCCCGGCCCGCGTCGCGCCGGGCACCCGTGTCGCCTACGTGCCCACCGCTGCCCTGCTGGTCCGCCGCGCCGCTCTGCCGGACTTCGACCCCGCCCTGCGCCACGGCGAGGACGTCGACGTCATCTGGCGACTGCACGCGGCCGGCTGGCGCATTCGCTACGACCCGTCGGTCCACATCGGACACCGTGAACCCGCGACATGGCGGGCGCTCCTCGCTCGCCGGTTTCGCTACGGCACATCGGCGGCCCCGCTCGCCATCCGGCACCCGGCGGCGATGGCGCCGTTGGCCATCGTCCCGCTGCCCGCTCTCACCGCGGCCCTGCTCCTCGCCGGAAACCCGCTCGCCGCCGTCGGTTTCGCCGCCGCCGCGCTCCAGAACCACGGCAGGCTCGGCAGAGCCGGGCTGCCGACCCGCGACGTGCTGCCCGCGACCTGGCACAACGTGTACCAGACCGTTCTCGGACTGAGTCGCTACACCACCCAGTTCGCCGCCCCGCTCCTGCTGGCCGGGTTGTGCCACCGCCGCACTCGCCGCACCGCGGCCGTCCTGCTCCTGGCCCGCCCGCTCGCGGCTCATCGCCCGCCGGCCGACCCGATTCGTTACGCGTTCGCCAGTATCGCCGACGACATGGCCTACGGTGCCGGCGTGCTCACCGGCTGCGTCCGCGCCCGTGCCGTGCGCCCGCTCGTCCCGCGCGCATGACCTTCGAGACGGTCGCGCACGCGCGGCGACTGGCGCGCGGGCGCCTGCCGAAGGCGGTCTACGGGGCGCTCGCGGCCGGCTTCCGAACGCGGCCACACCGTCGGGGACAACGTGGCCGCGTTCGACGAACTGGGTTTCGCACCCCACGTCGCCGACCTGCCCGATCACCGCGACCTCACGACCACCGTCCTGGGCCACGGCATCGACCTGCCGGTGCTCATCTCGCCGACCGGTGTGCAGGCCGTGCACCCGGACGGCGAGATCGCGGTCGCGCGGGCCGCGGCCGGCCGTGGCACCGTGATGTGCCTGAGCGCGTTCGCCAGCAAGCCGATCGAGGACGTGCTCGCCGTGAACGCGCGAACGCTCTTCCAGGTGCACTGGACCGGCGACCGCGACCACATGGCGCGACTACTGGATCGTGCCGCGGGCGCCGCCGGCCTGATCGCCACGCTCGACTGGACGTTCTCGCACGGCCGCGACGGCGGCAGTCCCGTCCTCCCGGAACGCGTCGACCTGGCCACCATGCTCCGGTACGCACCCGACGTGCTCGCCCACCCCCGCTGGCTCGCCGCTTTCCTGAAGGCGAAGCACATCCCGGACCTGCGCGTGCCGAACATGCCCGGCGCGCCCCGGTTCTTCGACGCCTACCGCGCGTGGCAGCGCACACCGCCGCCGACCTGGCAGGACATCGCCTGGCTGCGCGAGCGCTGGGCAGGACCGTTCGTGCTCAAGGGCATCAGCCGCGTGGCCGACGCACGACGTGCCGCCGACATCGGTGCCACGGCGGTCTGCGTGTCCAACCACGGTGGCAACAACCTCGACGGCACACCGGCCACGATCCGCCTGCTGCCCGCGATCGCGGCCGCCGTCGACATCGAAGTACTGCTCGACGGCGGCATCCGGCGCGGCGGCGATGTCGTCAAGGCCATCGCCCTCGGCGCCCGCGCGGTCCTGATCGGCCGCGCGTACCTGTGGGGTCTCGCGGCGGCGGGCGAAGCGGGAGTGGCGCGGGTGCTGGACATCCTGCGTCGTGGCATCGACTCCACGCTGCTGGGTCTCGGCCGCGCGAGTGTGCGGGACCTGACCCGGAACGATTTGCTGCCGCACCCTTGCTTTTCACCACCGGGTGCCGAATCCTCCGACGAGAACTGAGGGAGTCATGGCCGGTCGGATAGCGAGGAAGGTCGCGTTCGTGGACTCGGTGCCGTATCCGGTGTCCACACCGGACGATCCGGCCGAGACCGTGAACCAGGTCGGGGCGCTGGACCGCGGAATCGTGGCCACCGACCCGGCTCGGCCACGGCAGGTCGGCCAGGGTACACACGTACCGGGACGTCGCCCCGGCGATCTCTGCCCTGTTCGCTGGATGACCACGAGGAGTTTGACATGAGCGTTGTCGTCGTCGCCACGATCGTGCCCGTGCCGGAGCATCGGGACGAGGTGATCGCGGCGTTCGAGGCGGCCATCGCCCGCGTGCACGCCGAGGACGCCGGGTGTGAGCTGTACGCCTTGCACGAGGGCAAGGACCAGTTGGTCATGGTGGAGAAGTGGGCCGGCGCGGAACTGCTCGCCGCGCACAGCAAGAGCCCGGCGCTGGCGGCGCTGAACAAGGCCCTGGCCGGCAAGGTGGTGGGTGGTATCGACGTACGCGTGCTCACACCACGCCCGGCCGGCACTGCCGAACTGGGCGCCCTCTGACATAGTGGCATCTAGTGTCATAATCCCGTCGGGGTATCGCTGTCGGGGATCGGAGTGACGATGGCAGGCGGCTGGTTCGAGACGGTGGCCGAGGCACAGCGGCGGGCCAGGAAGCGGCTGCCCGGGTCGGTGTACGGCGCGCTGGTGGCCGGTTCCGAGCGCGGCCTGACGGCCGAGGACAACACGGCCGCGTTCGGCGAACTCGGTTTCGCGCCCCACCTGGCCGGGCTGTCGGGCAAGCGTGACCTGGCCACGACCGTCATGGGCCAGCAGGTCTCGCTGCCGGTGCTGATCTCGCCGACGGGGGTGCAGGCCGTCCACCCCGATGGCGAGGTCGCCGTCGCGAAGGCGGCCCGCAACCGGGGCACCGCGATGGGCCTGTCGTCGTTCGCCAGTCGCTCGATCGAGGACGTCGTGGCGGCGAATCCGAAGACGTTCTTCCAGATGTACTGGGTCGGCACGCGGGACGTGCTCGTGCAGCGCATGGAGCGAGCCCGCGCGGCCGGCGCCAAGGGGCTGATCATGACCCTGGACTGGTCGTTCTCCAACGGCCGCGACCGGGGCAGCCCGGTGATTCCGGAAACCATGAACCTCGCGACGATGATCCGGTTCGCGCCGGAAGCGCTGCGGCACCCGAAATGGCTGTGGCAGTACACGAAAACCGGTCACGTACCTGACCTGACGACCCCGAACCTGGCCCCGCCCGGCGGCGCGGCGCCGACGTTCTTCGGCGCCTACGGCGAGTGGATGCGGACGGCGCTGCCGACGTGGGAGGACGTCGCCTGGCTGCGCGAGCAGTGGAACGCGCCGTTCATGCTCAAGGGAATCACCCGCGTCGACGACGCACGGCGAGCCGTCGACGCGGGCGTCACGGCGATCTCGGTGTCCAACCACGGCGGCAACAACCTCGACGGCACGCCGGCCACGATCCGCCTGCTGCCCTCGATCGCCGCGGCCGTCGGCGACGACGTGGAAGTGGTGCTGGACGGCGGGGTCCGGCGCGGCGGCGACGTGGTCAAGGCGCTCGCGCTCGGCGCCCGCGCGGTCATGATCGGCCGGGCGTACCTGTGGGGTCTGGCGGCCAACGGCCAGGCGGGCGTGGAGAACGTGCTGGACATCCTGCGCGGCGGGATCGACTCGGCGATCCTGGGCCTCGGGCACTCGTCGATCCACGAACTCGCGGCGGCCGACGTCCTGGTGCCGCGGGACTTCACGCGTACCGCGGGAGCCTGAGCGTCACCGTGCCGTGTCGGCGGCGAACGTGGTGATGCCGCGGTGGGCGATGGCGGTGGCGAGCAGGCGGGCGCGGTCGGCGAGGTCGGTGTCGGTTGCGGTGCCGGTGTCGGTGCCGGTCAGGGAGATCACGACGAGCGTGCCGCCGTCGGCCCCGAAGACGCTCGCGGTGCGCTCGGTCCGGCCCGCCTTGCCGTCGGTCGACACTCCGGCCCACCCGGGCGGCAGGCCCGCGATCGCGGCGGGCGCGGGTGCTCCGGTGTCCGCCACCTCCTTCTCGAACGCCACGCCACCGGCGACCGCGCGCTGTCCGGACGCCGCTCCGATGCCGACGACGTCCACGTCGCCGGTATCGCCGTTGCCCGACCTCGACAGCACCACCACCGACCAGACCGGCCCCACGGCGGGCTTTCCCGGCACACCACCGGCCAGCAGCATGTCCACCGTCACGTCGTGCACCGCGTCGGTGTCCGTGTAGAACGCCTCCACGTCCGGGCTCCACGCCGCGGAACCCAGATATCCCAGCGTGAGGTCCTTCGTCGTCGGGGGCGGCGGCTGCGTCACCCGCTGGATCAACACCCCCGCGCCGACCGCGCCGACCACCACGACGCCGATCGCGATCGCCGCGTGCCACCGGCGGCGCCGCAGCACGGCGCGCGCCGCCGCGTCGCTGTCCTCGATCAGCGGTGGCAGTCCGATCACCACGGACCTCGCGACGCCGAAACTCAGGACCGGCCGCGCGCCCGCGGCCAGTTTCCGCACCGAGTACGCCAGCGGCTGGTGGCCGCCGGCCTCCCGCAGCCTGCGTTCCCGCCGCACCGTCCTGGCCATCACCACCAGGATGCCCGCGTCGCCGATCGCGACCAGCACGAGAATCGCGCCCAGCAGCAGGTAGTCGTGCCCGCCGACCAGGTATGCCTCGTCGTCGCCGTACGGGTTGTGGTAGATCAGCCACCGCTGTCCGCTCACCGGCTCGCTGTCCTCGGCAAGCACCGCTCCGTCCGGTGTGGACAGATAGTAGTTCCTGCTGTGCCCGCTGACCCGGGAGCCGCTGACCGTCGCGTCCCGCCCGATCGTCACGACCGGCCCGCCGCGGCCGTGGTTGGCCGCGTACACCGGGCCCAGATTCATCGCGACCGCGACACCGGTCGTGGCGAACACCAGGAACAGCACCACCATCCCCGTCGACACGAACTGCTGCCGCCGCAACCGGGGCAACAGGCCGCTCATCGCGTCCGCATCACCCGCCACCGTGGCCTCCCGGCCACGCACCGCGATCGGCACGAACGCGGCGGCGACCCGCCCCGGCACGCCGGCGACCACCCGTGTCACGACCATGCCCAGCAGGCCGATCACGATCAGCGCGCCCAGCACGAGGGAACCCGGTGTGGCGTACTCGTCGGCCAGGTTCCACAGCGCCGAGTCGCTCGATGTCACGGCCTGGACCCAGACGATCAACCCGATCCACACCGGAACGCCCAATAAGGACAGGTGCCACAACGTCCTGAACTCGCGGCGCAACCGGACGACCCGCAGCAGGCGCAGACCGTTGACGAAGGGCTCGGCGGGTCGGGTGAAGATCGGCGCGGTCACCGTGCCAGACAAGCACACCGGATGCCGGGGCCGGGACCGAACGGCGCGACCGCTCCCGCGCGGTGGACCCGACAGCGACCGCACCCGCCATCAGATCCGTGCTGGTCGGCTACCGGTGGATCGCCTGGAAGCTCACGGGGAATGAGTACGGGACGCCTCAATTGGGTATCTACCGGCCGGGCGGATCGTGGTCCGCACACATGTGGCTGAGCTGCGAGGAGAAGCGCGCTGATCGGGAGGTGGGTCTCGATGCCCACAGATTGTTGCTTGAACTAAGCAACAGGGGTATCCCGGTACCAGGTGGTCGGTGCGAACAGGAGGTCGGCATGACGGTGGCGTTCGTACTGGCCGGGGGCGGTGCTCTTGCCGCGTCCCAGGTGGGCATGCTGCGCGCGCTCACCGAGGAGGGCATCAAGCCCGATCTGGTCGTCGGCTGCTCCGCGGGCGCCATCAACGCGTACTGCTTCGCCAAGCACCCCACCACGGCCGGCCTGGACCGGTTGCAGCGCCTGTGGTCGGACATGCGCAGACAGGACGTGTTCCCGCTGCGGGTCGGCTCGGTGCTGGCCGGCCTGAGCGGCCGCAGCAACGGCCTCGTCTCCGCCGACCGCCTGCGCACCTACCTGATGAGTCACATCGGTCCCGCCGACCTCGCCGACACCCGCATCCCGGTGCACGTCGTGACCACCGACTTCGCGGCCGGCCAGCCGGTCGTGATGTCGTCCGGCCCGGTGGTGGACGCGCTGCTGGCCAGCACGGCACTGCCCGGCGTCTTCGCGCCCGTCGAGATCGGCGGCAGGCTGTTCGTGGACGGTGGCATCACCGCCGACACCCCGATCCGCCAGGCCGAGCAGGCCGGCGCGACCGTGACGTACGTGCTGCCCGCCGTCGGCCCCGAACGGCGATCGTCGGTGCCGCGCGGCGCGATGTCCGTGCTCATGCACGCGATCGGTCACCTGTTCGGCCACGCCGTCGCCACCGATCTGGCCGCCGCCCAGGGCCGCGTGCTCGTCCTGCCCGCTCCCGCGCAGGGCAACGCGAACCCGTTCGACTTCAGCCACACCGTCCGGATGATGGGCGAGGGCTACACGATGGCGAAGGCGGCGCTGTCCCGCCCGGCGATCGCGTTCGCCTCATGACCGTGGCGTGTGTCACAGACCTGCTTCCCGGCCGCGCGGCGCAGGCCGACGGGACACGCCTCAGAACTCGGCCCACACCGTCTTGCCGGCGCCGATCGGCGTGACACCCCAGCGGCTGCTCGTCCCGTCGACCAGCAACAGGCCGCGCCCGTTCGGCGTCGCAGGACCGGGATGCCGGACCGTCGGCACGCCCGGGCCCACGTCGTGCACCTCGACCCGCAGCGGCCGCCCGTCCACCGCGGCCAACAACCCGAACAGCACCGGCGGTCGACCGTGCAGCAGCGCGTTGGTCACCAGTTCCGTCGCGACTATCTGCACGTCCGCGACGACGTCGTCCGCGAGATCCGACAGCAGAGCCCCGATCCGGGACCGCAGCACGCCCAGCCCCGGGTGGTCCGACGTGAGGGTCAGACGGAACAGGTAGCCCCGATCAGGCGGCATCGGTGTCCTCGTGCTGTCGGTGTCCGGCTCGGCCACGATCACCCCAGCGTAGGCTCCGTGCAGACGGCCGGGGCCAGTACCCTCTGGCACAGGCATGTTTGTGGCGCCGAGGAAGGGGTCGGTGATGACCGGAGTGCGCGGCCCGGATGGTGGAGCGCTGCTCACCGTCGGCACAGAGCGCCACGACGGGATCGTCGTGGTCAGCCTGACAGGTGAACTGGACATGTCGTCGGCCGATGCCGCGGCCACCGCGCTGCGCGAGTCGACCATCGGTGCCTCGGCCGTCGTCGTCGACCTGACCGGCCTCCGGTTCTTCGCGTCCGCAGGGTTGAACGTGTTGCTCCAGTTGCGCAGGGAACTGCAGGACAGCGGGGTGGACGTGCGGCTGGCCGCCGACCAGCGGGCCGTACTGCGGCCACTGCAACTGATGGGCGTCGCGGACGAGTTCGAGGTGCACGCGTCACTGCACGACGCCCTCGCCGCCGCAGCCCACCGGTAACGCCGGTCCCCACCGGTTAGGGTGACGCTGTGGTTGAACAGGGTGCGCCCCAGGATCGCCTGCGCCGGATCGAGGTCGTCACGGACTCGGCGCTGGCCCGACTGGACACCGAGTCGCTGCTCGCCGAGCTCCTGAACCGCGTGCGGGAACTGCTCGCCGTCGACACGGCCACCGTGCTGCTCGCCGACGCCGCCGAACGCAATCTCATCGCCACGGCGGCCGTCGGCCTTGAGGAGGAGGTCCGGCAGGGCGTCCGGATTCCGATCGGCCGCGGTTTCGCCGGTCGCGTCGCCGCCGGCCGGCAGCCCGTCATCGTCGACCGCGTCGACGACACGTCGGTGATCAACCCGCTGCTGCTCGACCGGGGCCTGCGTTCGCTGCTGGGTGTGCCGCTGGTCGCCGATGGCAGGCTGCTCGGCGTGCTGCACGTCGGCGCCGTCACCGAGCGCCGCTTCACCGACGACGACATCCATCTGTTGCAACTGGTCGCCGACCGCATCGCGCTGATCGCGTACAACCAGGTGTCCCTCGTGGACCGCGCGGCGGCGTCCGCGCTGCAGCACAGCCTGCTGCCCGCCGCGCTACCCGTCGTGCGGGGCCTGGAGTTCGCCGCGCGCTACGTGCCCGGCGCGCTGACCGGCGTCGGCGGCGACTGGTACGACGTGTTCCCGCTACCCGGTGACCGCGTGGGCATCGTGATGGGCGACGTCGTCGGCCACGGGCTGGCCGCGGCCGTCGTGATGGGCAGGCTGCGCAGCGCACTGCGCGCCTACACGCTGGACGTCGAGGGCCCGGGGGAGGTGCTGTCCAAGCTGGACCGCAAGGCGACCCACTTCGAGTACGGCACCATGGCCACCGTCTCGTACGCGGTGGTCGACCCGACGCGCGAGAACCTGACGATCGCGTCGGCGGGCCACCTGCCGCCGATGATCGCCGAGTCGGACGGCACCGTGTCACTGGCCTGCCTGAAGGTCGGCCCGCCGATCGGCTTCTCCGACGCCACCGGCTACCGCGACACCACGCTGGAACTGCATGCGGACTCGCTGCTGTGCTTCTACACCGACGGCCTGGTGGAGCGCAGGGACAGCACGATCGACGCCGGCCTGGACCGGCTGCGTGCCGCGCTCACCGTGGGACCGGCGGACATGGTGTGCGCGCGGGTGATGGCACTCCTGGTGGGAGTGGAGGCGGTGCGCGACGACATCGCTGTCCTGACCATGCACCGCACCCCCTGTTGAACCACGCCCTGTCGCACCAGCCCGTGGCCGCCTACAGACCGTGCCGCCGCTCGCCGAGCACCACGTCCGCGACCTCGCGTTCCATGCCGGCGGAGAACGGCCTGCCGTCCGCGACGGCCCGGCGGACCTCCTCCTCGATCAGGTCACCGTTGATCGCGGCACCCGCCCGCATCCCGGCGGCGGCAGCCGAACCGACCTGATCCATCAGGTTGGTGACGTTCCCGGCCGCCCACACGCCGGGCACGTCCGTGGCACCCATCGGATCGGTGGCGACCGACTCGCCGATCACCAGTTCGCCGATCTTCTGCTCGGTCGTCGTCAGCCCGAACGCGCCAGGCACGTTCGCGGTGAACCGAGGCGTGACCACCAGCGCGTCCAGCGGCACGGTGCCGCCGTCGGCCATCGCCACACCGGTCAACGCGTCGCTGTCCACCCGTAGCCCGATCACCTTGCCGGTCACCACGCGGATACCACGGGCCGTCAGCCGTTCGGTCGTGTCGGCGTCCAGGTCCGGCGCGGTGTGCTGGAACACGGTCACGTCCGAGGTCAACTGCCGGAACAGTTGCGCGCTGTGTGCCGCCATCGGCGAGATCGCCAGGATGCCGACCGCCTGGCCGCGCACCTCCCAGCCGTGACAGTAGGGACAGTGCAGCACGTCCCGCCCCCACCGCTGCGCCAGGCCCGGCACGTCCGGCAGTCCGTCGGTCAGCCCGGTGGCCACCAGCACCCGCCTGGCGACCACGGACCGTCCACCGGCCAGCCCGATCCGGAACCCGACGCCCGCCACCCGGTGGGCGGAGACGACCTCATCCGTAACGACGTGACCACCGTAACCGAGCACTTCGTCGCGACCGGCGGCCAGGAAGTCGTTGGGCGCCATACCATCGCGGGACAGGTAGTTGTGCATGTGCGCGGCTGGCGCGTTGCGCGGCCTGCCACCGTCGACCACCAGCACCGAGCGTCGGGACCTCGCCAACGCCAGTGCCCCCGACAGGCCGGCGGCGCCTCCGCCGACGACCACCACGTCGAAGTTCGATTCGCTCATGACACCACGGTGCCCACATGCGGCCGAAACGGCAAATAAAATTGCCAGGACAGCAAAGAGTGGTCCGTGACCGGCGGCGTGGCGCCGACGCGCAGGTGAACAGCGGCCGGCAGACGGCGCGCCAACCACGGGCTTCGCTGTAACGTCTCGACCATGAAGGTCGGCCTGCTCACGCGCGAGTATCCGCCGGACACGTACGGCGGAGCCGGTGTGCACGTGGAGTTCCTCTCCCGCGAACTGCGCGGCCTGGTCGATCTCGACGTCCACTGCTGGGGCGCCGACCGCCCGGACGCGCACGGCCACACGGCCGGGCGCGACTACCGCCAGCCCGCGTTCCGCACCCTGGACATCGCGCTGTCCATGGCGGACGCGGTCGCCGACCGGGACGTCGTGCACAGCCACACCTGGTACGCCAACCAGGCGGGCCACCTCGCGCAGCTCGCTTACGGCATCCCGCACGTCGTCACGGCGCACTCGCTGGAACCGCTGCGCCCGTGGAAGGCCGAACAGCTCGGCGGCGGCTACCAGGTGTCCTCCTGGATCGAGCGCGACGCCTACCTGTCGGCGGACGCGGTGATCGCGGTCAGCGAGGGCATGCGCCGCGACGTGCTGACCGCGTACCCCGATGTCCCACCGGACCGCGTGCACGTCGTCCACAACGGCATCGACACGACCCTGTACCGCCCGGACCCGGGCACGGAAGCCCTGGCCGCACACGGCATCGACCCGACGAGGCCGTATGTCCTGTTCGTCGGCCGCATCACCAGACAGAAGGGCGTGCCGCACCTGGTGCGCGCGGCGGCCGGCTTGCGCGAGGGCACCCAGTTGGTGCTGTGCGCGGGCGAGGCCGACACGCCGGAACTGGACGCGGAGTTCCGCGCCCTGGTCGACGAGCTGGAACGGACCAGGGGCGGCGTGTACTGGATCCCGGAGATGCTGCCCCGCCCGCAGGTCGTGCAACTGCTCACCCATGCGGCGGTGTTCGCGTGTCCTTCGGTGTACGAGCCGCTGGGCATCGTGAACCTGGAAGCGATGGCGTGCGGCACATCTGTGGTAGCCAGCGATGTCGGGGGTATCCCGGAAGTGGTCGAGGACGGCGTGACCGGTCTCCTGGTCCACTATGACGACGCGGACCCGGCGGCTTTCGAGGCAGCCCTGGCGGAGCGGCTCAACGAACTGGTCGACGAGCCGGACCGCGCCGCGGCGATGGGCGATGCGGGCCGGGACCGCGCGGTGCGCGAGTTCGGCTGGGGCGCGATCGCCCGGCGGACGGTCAGGATCTACGAGCGTGCGGGAGGTCTGCGTGAGTGACGGAACGGGCGTTCTGGGCATCGTGCTAGCCGGTGGCGAGGGCAAACGACTGATGCCCCTGACCACGGACCGCGCGAAACCGGCTGTCCCCTTCGGCGGCGTCCACCGTCTGATCGACTTCGTGCTGTCCAACCTCGTGCTCGGCGGCGTCCGCCGGGTGTGCGTCCTGACGCAGTACAAGTCGCACTCCCTGGACCGCCACATCAGCACCACGTGGCGCCTGTCGTCGCTGACCGGCGAGTACGTGACACCGGTCCCGGCCCAGCAGCGCCTCGGCCCGCGCTGGTACCAGGGCAGCGCCGACGCCATCCACCAGAGCCTCAACCTGGTCTACGACGAGTCGCCGGCGTACATCGCGGTCTTCGGCGCCGACAACATCTACCGCATGGACCCGCGTCAGATGCTGGACGCGCACCAGGAATCCGGCGCCGGAGTGACGGTGGCCGGCATCCGCGTCCCCAGGAGCGAAGCCAGCTCGTTCGGCGTGATCCAGACGAAGGACGGCGTGAAACTGGACGCCTTCCTGGAAAAACCGGCCGATCCCCCTGGCCTGCCCGACTCACCCGACGAGTCCTATGTGTCCATGGGCAACTACGTCTTCACCACCCAGGTGATGCTCGACGCCCTGAAAAAGGACGCCCACAACGACTCCAGCCGCCACGACATGGGCAGGGACATCATCCCCGCCCTGGTGGCCGACGGCGAAGCGGCGGTCTACGACTTCGGCCACAACCACGTCCCGGGCGAGACCCAACGAGACCACGGCTACTGGCGAGACGTGGGAACCATCGACAGCTACTACGACGCCCACGCCGAACTGATCTCCACCTATCCGGTCTTCAACCTGTACAACCGCCAGTGGCCCATCCTCGCCCACCCGGGCCAACGCCCGGCGGCCAAGTTCGTCGAGGGCGGCACGGCCACGCAGTCGATCATCAGCCCGGGCTGCATCATCAGCGGGTCGCAGGTCGTCGACTCGGTCCTGTCGCCGAACGTCACGGTGGAGAACGGCGCGGTGGTCCAGGGCTCGGTCCTGTTGGACGGAGTCAGAATCGGCTCGGGAGCGGTGGTCCGCCGGGCCATCCTGGACAAGAACGTGGTCGTACCGCCCGGAGCCCACATCGGCGTGGACCTGGCCAGGGACCGGGACCACTACCACGTGACGGAATCCGACATCGTGGTCCTGGGCAAGGGCACCCTGGCGATCTGACGACGGCGGTCGGCGAACAGCCGGCCGGACCGGCGAATCAAACAGTCGACCGGACCGGCGAATCAGGCAGAACCGGCCCGACCCACCGACGCCAGGAACCGATCCACCAGCCGATCGGTGAACTCCTCCGGGACCGGCTCCCCGGTCACCAGGATCCGGTAGTAGACGGGCCCGACCAACTGATCCACCACGAAATCCACATCCGTGTCCGCCGCCAACTCGCCCCGCCGCACGGCCCGCCGAACCGGCACCCGATCCCGAACCCGCTGCTGCCCCAGGTAGTCCACCCGCAACCGGACGGCGAACTCAGGATCGTGCTGAGCGTGCCCGGTCAACGCCCGAAACACTGCCCCGGGGTCCGACCGGGTCAGGAACCGGGCCAGATTTCGCAGGTGCAGCCGCAGATCCCGCCCCAGGTCCCCGGAATCGGGCGGCGTCAGATGCTCGGCCATGTCGTCGATGAAGGCGTCGAGCAGGATATCGATCTTGCTGGACCACCACCGGTAGATCGTCTGCTTCGACACTCCGGCGCGCGAGGCGATCCCCTCGATCGTCACACCGGCGAGCCCTCGCTCGGCCAGCAGGTCGTCCGCTGCCCACAGCACGGCCTGGCGGGCCTCCTCGCTGCGCCCGTACCTGTTCCCGTGATGAGCGGCACGGTGCACGACGGCCTCTTCCACACCGGACAGCCTACCCACCGCTAGACAAGACGCAACGTCGCGTCTAATCTAACCGGCATGCCCAACACACTGAGGTCCCCACGCGTCACCACGACCCTGGAGCGCCTGTTCGAAGCCGCGGCCCGGGACGACCACGCACCCCGCCTCGCCGTCGGCGCGAGCGCGTCACCGCAGGAGCTGGCCGACGCGGCCGCGGCCATCTACATGCCGATCTCCGCCGCGGGCGGCGACCTCCTGTACTCCCTGGTCCGCGCCGCGAAGCCGGCCACCGTCGTCGAGTTCGGCACGTCGTTCGCCATCTCGACGATCTACCTGGCGGCGGCCCTGCGCGACAACGGCGCCGGCCGCATCGTCACCACCGAACTCAACACCACCAAGATCGCCGCGGCACAACGGAATCTCACCGAAGCCGGCCTCGACGACCTGGTCACGATCCTTCCCGGCGACGCCATGCGGACCCTGGCCACCGTCCAGGGGCCGATCGGATTCGTCCTGCTCGACGGCTGGAAGGATCTCTGCCTGCCGGTCCTCAACCTCCTCGAACCCCAGCTCCCACCGGGCACCCTGGTCGTCGCCGACGACTCCACCTTCGACACGATGGCCGACTACGTCGCCTACGTCCGCGACCCGGCCAACGGCTACGTCACCACGGCGTTCCCGGTCGAGGACGGCATGGAAGTCAGTCTCCGGGCATAGCCCTAACCCGAGTACTCGGCGTTGCGATCGACCTCCAGATAGATGTCGTTGGCGATCGGCTGCCGCATCTCCTCGGCCAACTGCCCCAACAACCCGGCCGCCCGAGCCAGCAGGGCGAACCCGCGCAGCAACTCCACCGGCAACCCCAGATCCGCCAACGCGGCCCCGCACACCCCGGCCCCGTTCAACGGCAACGCCTTGCCCAACACCTCCGGTGCGGTCCGCCCGATCGCCTCGAACAACGCCAGATGCGGCCCGTACACACCTTCCTCACGCGCGATCCGGATGATCACCGGCGTCCTGGGGTCCCCCTGCTTGTGCACCGGATGCCCCAGCCCCGGCACCAACCGTCCCGCTGCCTTCCGCGCGCGGAGGGCATCCCGGGCCACGGCATCGAAATCCTCAGCGGAGTCGAGATCTTCGGCAGAACAGTCGGCCAACACCGAAGCGAGAAACCGCCCCGTGTCCTCCGTGACCCCCAGGAACCGGGACCCGCCACCCAACAACCCGGCCGCCAGCGCACCCTGGAGCGACTCCGGCGCGGACAGGAACGTCAACCGCGCCGCGATCGCCGTCGGCGTGAACCCGTGATCGGCCAACGCGACCAGCACGGCCTCGAACAACCGCACCTCACCGGCCGATGGCCGCCGCCGCGCCACCAACCAGAAGGCCAGTTCACCGAACCCGACCTGGCCCATCAGCTCACCGGCCAGATCGTGCCCCAACAGCGTGATACTGGTCGCGTCGGACGTCCCGACCGACGTCGGATACCGCTTCATCAGTCCTCCTCGGCCAGCCACGCGCGAATCTCGGCACCGTCCTGGTCCACCGTCGGCGGCGGCAGCGTGTGCCGCGTCGTGGTCCCGCTGAACGTGATCGGGTTGCGGATCATCGGCAGGCCGCCGACGTCCACCACGGGTTCCAGCCCCAGATCCGAAGCCAGCGCGACACCGCCGTCCACGTGGTTGATCGGGCCGCACGGGATGCCGGCCGCGGACAACTGCTTGAACCACTCGTCCGCGGACCGCTGTGTCAACCGTGCCACCAGCAGCGGCCGCAACTCGTCCCGGTTCCGCGTGCGTGCCTCGTTGCTGGCGAACCGTTCGTCGGCCGCCAGCTCCGGCAGGCCCAACTCGTCGCACAGCTTGCGGAACTGCCCGTCGTTGCCGGCGATCACGATCAGGTCCTTGTCCGCCGTGGCCAGCGGCTCGTACGGGAACAGCGACAGGTGCGCGTTGCCCATCCGGTGCGGCACGACCCCGCCCGCGACGTAGGCCGACGTCTGGTTGACCAGCCCGGACAGCGCGGAGGACAACAGGTTCACCTCGACGTGCTGCCCGCTTCCGGTGGCATGCCGATGATTCAGCGCGGCCAGGATGCCGATCGCCGCGTGCATCCCGGTCATCACGTCGAACACGGCCACGCCGGAGCGGTACGGTTGGCCCTCCGCGTCACCGGTCAGGCTCATCAGACCGGAAGCGGCCTGCACGAGCAGGTCGTAACCGGGCAGCGCGGCCCCGGCGGTCGTGCCGAACCCGCTGATCGACGCGTACACCAGGCCGGGATTGCCCTCGCTGACCGTCTCGTAGTCCAACCCGAACCGGCGCAGGCCGCCCGGTTTGAAGTTCTCGATCATCACGTCGGCCCGCGCCACCAGTTTCCTGGCCAGCGCCAGGTCCTCCGGCTCCCTCAGGTCCAGCGCGACGGACCGCTTGTTGCGGTTGACGGCCAGGTAGTACGTCGCGACGCCGTCCCGCGTCGGCGGCATCCACGTGCGGGTGTCGTCACCGCCGGGAGCCTCCACCTTGACGACCTCCGCGCCCATGTCGGCCAGCAGCATGGTCGCGTACGGGCCGGCCAGGATGCGCGAGAAGTCGGCCACCAACAGTCCGTCCAGTGCCCCGCTCTTGCCGGTCATTCGTCTCCTTGTCCGTCTGGCGGACGTTCGTCCGACTATGCTGACTTCGGTAAAACCCTCGTGTCAACCCTTCACGACGCGCGTCACCACTTGTCTGACGAGCTCGAACGGCCAACAATGTCCGTACCGCGGACGCTCGTCCGCGAGGATCGAGGACACCGATGCCGTTCGTCGACGAGGACAACATCACCGAACTCGCTCAGCAGCGCTGGGGTACCGCTCATTCGCCGCGCACGGCGGAGTTGATGTCCGCCCTCGTGCGGCACCTGCACGCGTTCGCCAGGGAGGTGCGGCTCACCGAGGACGAGTGGGCCGCCGCCGTGGGCTGGCTGGCCGCGACCGGCCGGATCAGTGACGACAAGCGGCAGGAGTTCATCCTGGCCTCCGACGTGCTCGGCCTGAGCATGCTCGTCGTCCAGTTGAACAACCGCTTCTCCGAGAAGGCGACGCCCGCGACCGTGCTCGGCCCGTTCCACATCGACGGCTCGCCGCCCGCCGAGTTCGGCCACGACATGTCCGACGGCATCGCCGGCACGCCGCTGTTCATCACCGGCCGCGTCGTCGACACCGACGGCAACCCGCTGCCGGGCGTGATCCTCGACGTGTGGCAGGCCGACGCCGAGGGCAACTACGAGTCGCAGCTCCCGGAGATCGACGAGGCCCGGCTGCGCGCCAAGTACGCGACCCGCGCCGACGGCACGTACTGCGTGCGCACGATCGCGCCGCGCGGCTACGCGATCCCGATGGACGGCCCGGTCGGCGACCTGATCAGCCGCACCGACATCAGCCACTTCCGCCCGGCGCACGTGCACTTCATGATCGACCACCCCGGCCACCGCAGGCTCATCACGCACCTGTTCCAGGACGGTGCCCAGTACCTGGACAGCGACGTCGTGTTCGGCACCAAGGACGCCCTGGTGGTCGCGTTCGTCGAGCGTCCGGCCGGTGCGACACCGGACGGCGGCGGCATCGACGCTCCCTACCTGCACGCCACGTTCGACTTCGTACTCGACCCGATCACGACGAGGTGACCCAGTGACCGACCTGTCCGCCGACAGACCCATCCTGTTCCGCAACGCCACCGTCCTGTCCATGGATCCCACCATCGGCGTGCTCGACGGCGGTGACGTGCTCGTCCGTGGCGAGCGCGTCGAGCGGGTCGGCAAGGACCTGCCGGCACCGGATGACGCGCAGGTCGTGGACGCGACCGGCGGCATCCTGATGCCCGGCATGGTCGACACGCACCGGCACATGTGGCAGACGGCGCTGCGCGGGTACGGCGCGGACTGGACGCTGTCCCAGTATTTCGTCTTCTACTACCTGAACTGGGGCAAGATCTTCCGGCCGCAGGACATCTACGCCGGCAACCTCGCCTCGGCAGTGGAGGCCGTGGACGCGGGTGTCACGACGACGGTCGACTGGTCGCACGGCCTGCAGACGCCCGAACACGGCGACGCGGCCGTCGAGGCGCTGCGCGAGGTGCCCGGCCGGTTCGTGCTCGCCTACGGCAACCTGCTCGGGGCGCCGTGGGAGTGGGCCAACTCACCCGGCTTCCGATCCTTTGTGGACCGTCACTTCTCGTCGCCGGACGACATGCTGAAGCTGCAACTGGCATTCGATGTGACCGGCGAGGCCGGCTTCCCGGAGAAGGGCGCCTTCGACGCGGCCCGTGAGCTGAACCTGGCCGTCACGACGCACGCTGGCGTCTGGGGTGCCACGACCGACGAGAGCATCCGGCTGATGTGGGAGCACGACTGCATGGCGCCGGGCACCAGCTACGTGCACTCGGCCAGCCTGTCGCCCGACTCCTACCACCGCATCGCCGCGTCCGGCGGCAGCGTGTCGCTGTCCACGGAGAGCGAGCAGAGCGCCGGCCAGGGCTACCCGCCGAGCTGGCTGCTGCGCCGCTACGGCATCCCGGTGTCGCTGTCGATGGACACCAGCGTGTGGTGGAGCGCCGACCTGTTCTCCGCGATGCGCACCACGCTGTCCGCGGACCGCTCCCGGGAGCACCTGGAAGCCCACGCTGCCAAGGAAACCGTGGTGACGCACAAGCTGCGTGCCGAGCACGTCGTGGAGTGGGCGACCATGGGCGGCGCACGGGCGCTCGGTATGGAGGACGTCATCGGCTCGCTCACGCCGGGCAAGAAGGCCGACGTCGTGCTGATCAAGAACGACCGCTCGCCCGCGATGTTCCCGATCCTCAACCCGTACGGGCACGTCGTGTACCAGGCCGGTCGCGGTGACGTGCACACCGTGCTGGTCAACGGGAAGGTCGTGAAGCACGAGGGACAGTTGGTCGGCATCGACGTGAACGTGGCGCGCGACGCGGTGGCCCGCACGGTCGAGTACGCGCACGGCCGGATCGGCGACCCCGGTTGGGACGAGGGCATGAACCCGGAGATCCCGGCCACCGAGGCGATCGCGAACCCGTACACCTACACCGACTACCGCGGCGAGGGTGTCGCCGTCCAACACGACGCACCCTAGGGGACTGCTGTGAATGATGGTCGCTCCGCTCCCGGCCCTCCCGCGCCGCTGGCGCGCCAGGGCCGCCCGGACTTCATCGAGGCGCTGGCGCGTGGCCTGGACGTGCTGCGCGGCTTCCAGCCGGGCCGGCCCCGCATGACGCTCAGCGAGGTCGCGGCGACGGCCGGGCTGGCGCGGCCGACCGCGCGTCGCATCCTGATCACGTTGGAGGAACTGGGTTACGTCCGCAGCGACGACTCCGGTTTCGGGCTCACCCCGAGGGTGCTGGAACTGGGCATGGCGTACGTCGGCTCGCAGAACCTGTGGGAACTGGCCGAACCGCACCTGCGCCAACTCGTCGACCGCACCCGGGAGTCGTGCTCGATCGCGCAACTGGACGGGTCGGACATCGTGTACGTGGCGCGGGTCGCGGTGCCGAAACTGGTGGCGCTCGCGGTGACGATCGGCACCAGGTTCCCGGCTGTGCAGACGTCACTGGGCAAGGTGCTGCTCGCGGCACTCGACCCGGCCGAACTGGACGACGTGCTGGCCCAGCCCAGCCGGTCCGGCCTCGAACCCCGGCGCAGGCCGGATCGGGACGAACTGGCCGCGATGCTGCGCGACGTTCGGGCGCAGGGTTGGGCGGTGACGGATCAGGATCTGGCGTCGGGTATCCGTTCGGTCGCGGTGCCGATTCGCAACGGTTCCGGTAGGACGGTGGCCGCGGTGAACGTGAACGCGCACGCGATGGAGACGTCGGTGGAGCACCTGGTCGACCATCATCTGCCGTTGTTGTTGCGTGCGGCGGGTGCGATCGGTGCCGACTGGGCGGCCTGGGAGGCCCGCCCCCTGGCGATCGCCTGAGACCCACCCGGTGAGTCGCCACGTGACCGGAAGCGGACGTGAACCTCGGTCTTCAGTCCACCGTGGACCTTTGTGCGGTCCAGCTTGCCAGCAGCCGCAGCGCGTGCTCCGAGGGCGATCCAGGTGCGGCCGAGTACAGGCCGAGCAGCAGGTCGGGATCGCCCGTCGGGTGGAACACCTCGTAGTCCAGCGTCAGGTCGCCGGCGATCGGGTGGTGGTAGCCCTTCGTGCCGCTGGCCCGCCGGACCACGTCGTGATCGGCCCACCAGCGACGGAAGTCCTTGTCCCGCACGGACAACTCGCCGACCAACTCGGCCAGCCGGGGATCGTCGGGACGCTGTCCCGCGTACAGCCGCAACCCGGCCGCGGTCGCGCGGGCCACGCCCGCCCAGTCGACCAGCAGGTCACGCGCCGTCTCGTCGAGGAACAGGTAGCGGGCCATGTTGCGCTCGCGTCTGGGCAGCGCGTCGAAGTCCGTGTAGAGCGCGCGGGCCAGGCTGTTGCTGGCCAGGATGTCGGTGCGGTGACCGACCAGGAGCGCCGGCAGGTCGCTGATGCCCTCCACGACGTGCCGCAGGGCCGGCCGCACCCGCTGCCGCGGCGGCGGCCTGCGCTTGGCGCGTCTGCGCCTGGCCAGCGTGAACAGGTGCCCGCGTTCGGTCTCGTCCAGCCGCAGCGCTGTGGCCACGGCGTCCAGCACGGCCTCGGACACGTTGAGGTTGCGCCCGCGTTCCAGGCGCACGTAGTAGTCGACGCTCACCCCGGCGAGCATCGCGACCTCCTCCCGGCGCAGACCGGGTACCCGGCGGTTGCGGGCCGGCGGCAGACCGGCCTCCTCCGGACTGATCCTGGCGCGGCGGGACCGCAGGTAGTCGCGGAGTTCGACGTTGCCGGTGTCGCCGGTGGGGTCCATGCTCCCAGCGTAGGTTCCGTTGCCGGTCCCGCCGCCGTCGTCGGTCAGCCCGCTGCCGGCCGGTTTTCCGATGCCAGGCGGTTTGTCAGTTCTGTCAGGGCTTCGCCCAGTGCCAGGTCGGCGCGGACCGTGGCGTAGCGGTCACCGCGCGTCCGGCCGCGATTGATGATCATGACCGGTGTGCCCGCCTCGGCCGCCCTGCGCACGAACCGCAGGCCCGACATCACGGTCAGCGAGGAGCCGAGCACCAGCAACGCGCTCGCGTCGTCGACCAGGTCGTAGCACTGCCGCACGCGCTCGGCGGGCACGTTCTCACCGAAGAACACCACGTCCGGTTTGAGGATGCCGCCGGGGCACGTCGCGCAGTCGACGAGCTGGAAACCGTTCACCGCGTCGTCGGCCAGTTCCACGTCACCGTCCGGGTTCACCCGCGTCGCCGTCGCGTCGAACCGCGGATTGGCCGCGCGCAGCCTGCGGTCCAGCTTCTCCCGCGGGATCGTAGCCCGACACGTCAGGCACACGACGCGATCCAGGCTGCCGTGCAGTTCGATCGCGTCCGGCGCACCGGCCGCCTGGTGTAACCCGTCCACGTTCTGGGTAATCACTCCGGTGAGGTAGCCCATCGCGCGCAACCGGCCGACCGCGTAGTGGCCGGCGTTGGGTGTCGCTGCGGCGATCGTGCGCCAGCCGACATGGCTTCTGGCCCAGTATCGGCGGCGGGCGGCCGCCGTCGCGACGAAGTCCTGATACGTCATGGGAGAATGGCGGCGCAGGCTGCCGGCTTCACCGCGGTAGTCGGGGATGCCGGACTCAGTGGACAGGCCGGCTCCGGACAGTACGACGACGCCGCCGCCGGCGACCGTCTCGACGATGTCGTCGATGTCGGTCGTGCTGGGCCAGGACTCACCGGGAGCGGCGGTCCAGGTCAGCGTCGGGCGGGTGCGCACATACGCACTGTACGTGCGCGCGGCGCTGTGGTCCGGGGAGCTGCGGCGGCGGTGGCGAGTGGGCACTCGTGTCGAGCCCGCTGTGACCGGGTGATCGGCGCGATGACCCGCCCACTACCGTGGTTGACACGGCGGCGTTTGCGTGGAGGAGATCGATGACCGAGGTCGGCGACCTGATCGGCGCCCGTTACCGGCTGGTGAAACTGGTCGGCAGCGGCTCGATGGGTGTGGTGTGGCAGGCGAAGGACGAGATCCTTCGCCGTGACGTCGCCGTCAAGGAACTCCGGTTGCTGCCCGGGATGAGCCCCGAGCAGACCGACGAGGCGCGCCGCAGGACGATGCGCGAGGGCCGGATCACCGCGCGCCTGCAGAACCCCAACGCGATCACCGTGTACGACGTCGCCGAGCACTACGGCAGACCGTGCCTGATCATGGAGTTCCTGCCCTCGTCCAGTCTCGACGACCTGTTGACGCAGCGTGGTGTGCTGCCCGTCGCGGAGGTCGCGATGCTGGGCCGGCAGATCGCCGCCGCGCTGGCCGCGGCGCACGACGCGGGCATCGTGCATCGGGATGTCAAGCCGGGCAACGTGTTGCTCACCGTGGACGGCACCGCGAAACTTACCGACTTCGGTATCTCGCACGCGGTCGGCGACGGCACGATCACCGCGTCGGGTGTGCTCGCCGGCACGCCGGCGTTCCTGGCGCCGGAGGTGGCCAAGGGCTCCGACCCGGACTTCCGCAGTGACGTCTTCTCCTTCGGTGCCACGCTCTACACGGCGTTGGAGGGCCAGCCGCCCTACGGGCTCAACGAGAACCCGATCGGCATGCTGCACCAGATCGCCACGCGGGACGTGATCCCGCCGAAGAACGCGGGCGCTCTGGCGTCCGCGCTGACGTGGATGCTGCAGCCCGATCCGGCCGACCGGCCGACCATGAAGCAGGCGCAGGAAGCACTGATCGCCGTCGACGAGGGCACGGCCGAGGAACCGATCCTGATGCCCGTCCCCGCGCCGACCGCTGTCGCCACGGCCGTCGAGGAGCCGGTCGTCCCGGCAGCCGAGCCGGCCACCGCCCCGTCACCGACGCTCGCCGCACCGGCCGCCGCGGCCGAACCGAAGCAACGCGACCGGCGCCGCGCGCTGGTCGCCGTCGGGGTCGTGGCCGTGCTGGCCGTCGCCGGGATCGTGATCACGTTGCTCACCAGGGGGAACACGGCGCACCCCACGGCGGCCGCCGACACCGGCAGGCCGACGACGACGCAGCAGGCCGCACCGCCGGCCACCACGACCAAGCCCGTCACCACGACGCAGCCCACGACGACGCACGCGGTGACCACGACGACCACGGTGAGCCCGCCGGGCGGCAGCAGCGCGGTGACCGTGAGCACGCCGAGCGATCCGGCGGCGTTCATCGAGTCCTACTACCAACTCGTGCCGAACAACCTGCCGGCAGCGTGGCCCGAGATGACCCAGGACTACCAGACGAACCACGCCGGTGGCTGGGCCCATTACCAGAGCTTCTGGGGGCAGTACAGCAGCGTCTCGCTGTCGGGTGTCGCGAAGACCGGTGCGGACTCGGTGGTGGCGACGATCCACTACGTCAAGAAGACCGGCGGTACCGTGACCGAGACCACCAACTTCACCCTGGTCCAGCAGGGCGGCCAGTGGAAGATCGCCGCGTCGTCGCTCGGCTGACCGGCGTCAGTTCGGGCCTTCCGGCGTCAGTTCAGGTCTTCCGGCGTCAGTTCAGGTCTTCCGAGGTCAGCGGACGGCCCGGCAGCGGGCCGGCCGGCTGGGCCTGGAGACCGTCGATCATGATCGCGGTGCATCGGTCGGCGGCCATCCTGGCGATCTCCGGGGTCGTCGCGCGTGGTGGACGCAGCCGCATCGCGAACAGCTGCGCGATGTCACCCGTGCCCACGTCCCGTCTCAGCCTGCCTTCCGCCTGCGCGCCACGGACCATGCCGTCGACCTCGGCCAGCAGTTTCTCGCGTAGCGCGGAGACGGCCGGGTCCTCCTTGAGGATGGCCAGGGCGCGCTGCGACAGCATGGAGAGCTGGACCGACAGTTGCAGTTCGGCCGACTGGTAGAGCAGCCGGACCAGCGCCTGCCACGCGGTCGGTTCCTCCTTGGCCGCTGCCTTGGCGTCCTCGAGCACGCGTGCGAAGCTCTCCACGGCGACGGCCCTGATCAACGAGTCACGGTCCGGGAAGCGGCGGTACAGCGTGCCCACGCCGACACCGGCCGAGCGGGCGATCTCCTCCATCGGGATCTCGGGGCCGCACTCGGCGAAGATCGTCCGGGCAGCGGCGATGATCTGGTCGCGGTTGCGTCTGGCGTCGGCTCGTAGCGGTGTTTCGGCTTCCGCGACCATTCCGACCCGCCTCCAGCCCAGCCCAGCTCAGTTGGCAGATTGTCGCATGGTTACCCGCTGGCGTGATCGACGTGAACATCGTCACTCTTTTGCGAGTGGACGATAACCCTCCGTTTGAGTAGCTTCGGAAGCGGAATGTAAGCCTCCGAATACTGAGGGTTCGTCTGGTGAGGAGCGCAACCCATGACAGCAGTTGACGAGCGCGAAGTGGAGTTCCCGGTGTCGCGCACGTGCCCGTACTCGCCGCCGGAGGAGTACACGCGGATCCGCGACGAGGAACCGGTGACCACGGTCCGGCTGCCCAACGGCAAGCGGGCCTGGGTGGTCGCCAAGCACGAGCACGTCCGGCAGGTGCTCGGTGACCCACGGTTCAGCGCCGACCGGTCACACCCCGACTTCCCGATCGCCGTCTCCGGCCAGCGCGTCATCGTCCAGCGCCAGGAAGAGCGCACGATGCTGTCGATGGACGATCCGGAACACAACGTCGCCCGCCGCGCGGTGCTCGGCGAGTTCACCGTCCGCCGGATCGAGGTGCTGCGGCCGCGCATCCAGCAGATCGTCGACGACCTGATCGACGAGATGCTCGTCGCGCCCAAGCCGGTCGACCTGGTCAAGGCGCTGTCGCTGCCCGTGCCGTCGCTGGTGATCTGCGAGATGCTCGGCGTCCCGTACTCCGACCACGAGTTCTTCCAGGCCCACACGGCCAAGATGATCAACCGGATGGTCGACACCGAGACCCGGCGCGAAGCGTTCGACGCCGTCCGCGACTACATGTCCGACCTGATCACCCGCAAGGAGGCCGATCCGCCGGACGACCTGCTCGGCCGCCAGATCGCCAAGCTGCGCGCCGAGGGCGACTACCGGCACGGCGCCCTGGTCGGCCTCGGGTTCCTGCTGCTGCTTGCCGGTCACGAGACCACGGCCAACATGATCTCGCTCGGCGCGTTCGCGCTGCTGCGCCACCCCGACCAGCTGGCCGCGCTCAAGGCGGACGCGGGATCGATCCCGCTGGCCGTCGAGGAGATGCTGCGCTACTTCACCATCGTCGACCTCGCCACGTCCCGGCTGTGCACGGCCGACGCCGAGATCGGCGGCGTGACCATCAAGGCCGGTGAGGGCGTGTTCGCGCTGGGTCACGCGGCCAACCACGACCCCGACGCGTTCACCGAGCCCGAGTCGTTCGACATCGAGCGCGGCGCCCGCCACCACGTGGCGTTCGGGTTCGGCCCGCACCAGTGTCTCGGCCAGAACCTGGCCCGGCTGGAGTTGCGGATCGTGTTCGAGACGCTGTTCCGGCGCATCCCGGGGCTGACACTGGCGGCGACGGACGACGAGTTGCCGTTCAAGGACGACGCCTCGATCTACGGGCTCTATCGCCTGCCGGTGACGTGGTAGGACCAACGGCATGAAACTCATCGCCGACACCGGCAAGTGCATCGGCTCGGGTCAGTGCGTGCTGACCGAACCGCTGCTGTTCGACCAGAGCGAGGACGACGGCACGGTCGTCGTCCTCGACGACACGCCTGCCGACAACCTGGTCGAACAGGCCAGGACGGCGGTCCGTGTATGTCCCAGTCAGGCGCTGTCGCTACAGGAGTGACATCGTGGCCCGGCCCCGTCGTCGGACGGGGCCGGGCCTACCGACGTGCCCGGTTGGCCAGTGGCAGCACCAGCCACAGGATCGTGAACAACACCAGTGAACAGACGCCCAGGACGATCGCGACCGCGTCGCCGACGACGATGTCGGTGGCCAGCAGCACCGCACCGGACATGGCGGCGGCCAGCGCGGCGAGGCCGGCCAGGGCGAACCGGTTGCCCCACGCGATGATGTCCGTCCTACGGCCCTGCCGGAAGTAGACGCGGTGCCACGCGGCGGGCGCGATCAGCAGCGCCGCGGAGACCGTGGTCAGCAGGATGGTCACGATCAGCGTGGCGCGCTGTAGTGTCGTGGCGCTCGCGAACCGGTTGGTGAACGTGACCGACAGCAGGAACGCGAACAGGATCTGCACGCCGGTCTGCGCCACGCGCAGCTCCTGGAGCAGCTCGGCCATGTTCCTGGCCAGTTTCTGCTGCTGCGACTCGTCAGGCCCGCTGTTCATCCGTCCGGATCTCCCGCATCACCGATGCTGATCCACGAAGAATGCCACGGGTCGGGTAGCTATGGCGCCCTGGTCAACTGGACATGGAAGCGGCGCTGGCCACCTTCCTTGCTGGTCCAGTAGTCGACCGAATCGGATAATGTACGCAGAACGCGCAGACTGAACGCGGCGACCGTCGGGTCCTTGTCGCCCCGTAGCGGCACATGCGCGCTGATCTCGACGCGCTCGGTGGACACCAGTAGTCGGCAGACCAGTTCGCAGTCCGGGTCGGTGTTGGTCAGGACCGTCGTGCAGGCCTCCTCGACGGCGAGCTGCAGGTCGGAGATCGCGTCGAGGTCGAAGTCGGCGCGCATCGCCAGGCTGGCGGCCATCGCTCGGATACCGTGCACCCGGTCCACGCGTGCGGGCATGCGTATCTCGACCTCGTTCGGCCCCAGACCCGGTGAATCGCTCACCCAACACACCCTTCGGACTCGTCAGAGGTCTTCCCACTGTGTGGTGTCCGAAACATTTACCGCATCGTAGGTCAGCATCAGGTCGCCCCCCGTGTCGTTTCCGGTGGGCGGTGCCGTCCACGGCGCCAGCGTCGGCGCATGTGGGAGACAGTCGGTGACTGAATCCGGCGGGCGGCCGGACGTGGCAGACTTCGCTGTGTCCGTATCCTCCCCTGTGTCCGGTGTCGTCGTGGTGCATGTCGCCTGGATGTCGACGTGCGGGTGGTCGCCGGTTCACGCACCGTGCTGCGTTCGATCCAGGTGACCGGCCTGGATCAACCGTTGACGATCGTGCCGGACGTTTCCGCGGCTGTCGTCGACGCGGGCTGACCGTCGTCGACGCAGGCTGACCGTCGTCCACCGAGCATTCCGTGGTCGCAGGTTTGAACCGGCGGTTTCGGGGTTATCACGCTTGCGGCGCAGGTCGTCCCGATCAGGGGGCGATCGCACGGGAGGGCGGACCGGATGCACACCGACGAGCTGGGGCGGGCACGCAGGTCAGCGGCTCTTGTGATGGCCGTGGCGGTGCTCGTCGGTGCCTGCGGTGTGGCGACGTGGGTGACCGCCACGTTCGGCGCCGCCTGGTCCGGAGCGTTCGCGCTGCTCGTCGCCCTCCCACTGGGTGGGGTGGTGGCGTATCGGGCGTGGCGGTGGTCGTTGTGCCGTCCGTTGGACGGGGCCGGTTCCTCTCTTCCTTCCGCCGCGGCGTTGGTCGCCGTCGGCGCTCACGACGATCGGCGGGCGCGGAACACCGTGTCGTGAATCGTCACCTCGTGGCCATCGGGGTCCTTGGCCTGACGTGGTGCCGCCTTGTCGGTGACGATCCGCCAGTCGGCCGGGTCGAGCAGCTTCGCGATGTCGTCGCCCGTGTAGAAGAAGTCCCGCATGTGCTGCGGCCTGGCCATCGTCGTGTCCAGGTCCGTGACGTGGTGGGCGGCGACGAGGAGAGTGCCGTTCTCGGCGACCGCTGTTCGCAGCTTGGTGAACACCTGGTCGCGCAGGTCGGGCGGTAGGTGGACGTACTGGACCGTGATCAGGTCGTAGGTCGACGTCGGTTGCCAGGTCAGTAGGTCGGCCTGTTGCCAGGTGATCTTCTTGTTGCCTGGTCGCCGTGCTCGTTCCCGCTGCGCCGCCCGGTCCAGGGCGACCGTTGAGATGTCGATGGCGGTGACCTGCCAGCCCTGGTCACTCAGCCAGATCGCGTCGGCTCCCTCGCCGCAGGCCACGTCCAGGGCCGTGCCCGGGGGCAGGTCGCGTGTCTCGGCCACGAGGTGCTGGTTGGGGTTGCCGCTCCAGAGCGCCGGTGCGGTGTTGTAGCGGTCGTTCCAGTACGCCTCGCTGAACATGTCCATGGTCCTTTGTCTCGCCGGCCGCGTTCGGATGGCAAGTTTTGTTGCTGGTCTGGCAAGGTGGAGTCATGGACGAGTTGGATGCCGTGCTCGCCGCTGTCGGGCCCCGGTTGCGGGCGTTGCGGCGGCGGCGGGACGTGACACTGGCGGATCTTTCGGCCGAGACGGGTATTTCGGTCAGCACGTTGTCGCGGCTGGAGTCGGGACGGCGCCGGCCGAACCTGGAACTGCTGCTGCCGCTGGCCAAGGCGCACGGTGTGCCACTGGACGAGCTGGTCGGCGCGCCGCCGACGGGTGATCCGCGGATCCACCTGCGCCCGGTCACGCGGGGCGCGCGGACCGTGGTTCCGTTGACGCGGCGGGCGGGTGGCGTGCAGGCGTTCAAGCAGGTGATCGCGCCCAGCAAGCATCCGCAGCAGCCCGATCCCAGGACGCATGAGGGTTACGAGTGGCTGTACGTCTTGAATGGCCGGTTGAGGTTGGTGTTGGGGGAGCAGGATCTGGTGTTGTCACCCGGGGAGGCGGTCGAGTTCGACACGCGGGTGCCGCACTGGTTCGGCAGCGTGGATGGCGAGCCGGTGGAGTTCCTGTGCCTGTTCGGGAAGCAGGGGGAGCGGGCGCATGTTCGGACCGCCGTGGTGAAGCCCTAGGGCTTGTGGTCCTTGAGCACGGTCTCACCCTTGATCAGCCAGGCGACGCCGAAGGCGAAGATCGCGACGGATTCCAGCCACAGCATGGGGTGGAGGAAGTCGGTTGTCGGCGCGGTGAAGTCCTTGGTGATCCAGATGAGGACGAGGCAGGCGAAGATGACGGCGCCGCAGGTGTAGTAGATCCCGTTCCTTATCGTCTTCCGTGTCGTCACTGTGGTGTCGTGTCGCGTGAAGAAGTATTCACAGAACACGACCAGGGTGAGGAAGAAGATCGCCGCGAAGATGGTGTGCAGGGTGCCGAAGAGGTTTTCGGTGGGGGTTGTCGGGCCGGTGTCCGGGGTGGTGGGGCACAGGGCCAGTCCTATCGCCGCCGTTCCGGCTATGTCGCTGGCGATGTCGTCGTATTTCGTGTAGCCGCGGTAGGAGAGCAGGAATACTCCTACCGCTGACATGCTGCCGACGAAGACTCCTCGGAAGGTGCTGTAGTAGGAGGAGCTGATGGAGTCCAGCAGGCGGTGGTCGACCAAGAGGGTGCCGAGGATGAGGACGACGGGGAGGGCCAGGCCGATGACGCCGATCGCCCTGCGGAGAAACAGGTAGGAGTGGACGTAGGGCGCGTCAGGTGGGCTCGTCGTCCGGGTTGTCATGGTCGCCTCCGGGTTCGTCGATCGCTACTCTAGCGATCTTGGTTCGAGGTGGGAGGCTTTGTTTCGCCGGATTTCGTCGGCCCGATCCGCCATCGTGTCCGGCGCCAGCAATTCGCGACACTATCGTGCGGGTGAGCCGTCGCCACGGCACGACCGTCGCGCGAGCTGTTCGCCGGAATCGGCTCGGCAGCGGTCTCCGAGCGAGGGCTACGTGGCGGAACGGTTGTGCCGGGCGGCGGCCGGGGCCGGATACGTCAGGCGGTCGGCTGCGTGATGTTGACCATCCACGGCGTGCCGAACTGGTCGATGCACATGCCGAACTCGTCGCCCCACGTCTGCTTCTCCAGCGGCATCGTGACCGTGCCGCCCGTGGCCAGCTTGTCCCAGTAGCCACGAAGCTGGTCGACGGTGTCACCGCTGAGGCTGATCGTGATGTTGTTGCCCGCGTTGAGCGGCATCTCCGGCATCGCGTCGGCCGCCATCAACGTGAGTCCGGCGTCGGTTTCCAACTGGGCGTGCATGATTCTGTCCGCTTGCGGGCCTTCGTTGCCGAATTGGCCGAATGTGTTCATCACGAGGTTGCCGCCGAACACGCTGTGGTAGAACTCCATTGCCTGCTTGGTGTTGCCGGCGAAGTTCAGGTACGGGTTGAGGCGTGCGGCCATTGCGGTCTCCTTCACCTACTGTGGATGGGGCGCCATCCTCGCAGACCGGCTGACCGTCGACAACCGCAGCGGCGTCCGATCTCGATCGTCCGATGAGGATTCAGGGCATCCGCGCGTACGCCGGCAACGTCAGGAAGTCCACGAAGTCGTCCGCCACGGCGACCTCCAGGAACGTCGTGCGTGCCTGCGCATAACGCTGCGGATCGCCGCCGAGTTTCGCGATCTCCTCGTCCGCCACCCGCGCCACGAAGTCAGCCGTCACGGGCTGCCCGGTGTCCAGCACGATGCCGTTGTGCAGCCACTGCCAGATCTGCGAGCGGGAGATCTCCGCCGTCGCGGCGTCCTCCATCAGGTTGAAGATCGCGACCGCTCCGGTGCCGGACAGCCACGTCGCCAGGTACTGGATGGCGACACTGACGTTGTTGCGCAGGCCCGCTTCCGTCACGTCGCCCGGTGTCGCCGCGACGTTCAGCAACTGCTCGGCCGTCACGTGCACGTCGGTGCGCAGGTTGTCCAGTTGGTTGGGCTTGTCGCCCAGCACCGCGTCGAACGCCTCGCGGCACGTCGCGACCATGCCGGGGTGCGCCACCCAGGAGCCGTCGAAGCCGTCGCCGGCCTCGCGGGCCTTGTCCGCCGCGACCTTCGCGTACGCCTGTTCGTTGACCTGTTCGTCACGGCTGGGGATGAACGCAGCCATACCGCCGATCGCGTGCGCACCGCGTTTGTGGCAGGTGCGCACCAGCAACTCCGTGTACGCCCGCATGAACGGCACCGTCATCGTCACGGTGTTGCGGTCCGGCAGCAGGAAATCCTTGCCGCGCGTACGGAACAGCTTGATGACGCTGAACATGAAGTCCCAGCGGCCGGCGTTCAGACCGGCCGAGTGCTCACGCAGTTCGTAGAGGATCTCCTCCATCTCGAACGCCGCCGGGTACGTCTCGATCAGCGTGGTCGCGCGGATCGTGCCCCTGGGCATGCCCAGGTGTTCCTGTGCCAGCACGAACGCGTCGTTCCACAGCCGCGCCTCCAGGTGCGACTCCATCTTCGGCAGATAGAAGTACGGCCCCTGGCCCCGATCGAGCTGTTTCTGTCCACATGCGACCAGATACAGCGCGAAGTCCACCAGGGAACCGGAGGTCTGCTCGCCGTCCACCGTGATGTGCTTCTCCGGCAGGTGCCAGCCGCGTGGCCGGACCACGATCGTGGCCAGTTCGTCGTCCGGCTTGAGCGCGTAGGTCTTGCCCTCGTCGCTGGTGAAGTCGATGTTCCTGGTGACCGCGTCCAGCAGGTTCAGTTGGCCGCCGACGACGTTCTCCCACAGCGGCGTGTTGGCGTCCTCGTGGTCGGCCAGCCATACCTTCGCGCCCGAGTTGAGCGCGTTGATCGTCATCTTGCGGTCGGTCGGGCCGGTGATCTCCACACGCCGGTCCACCAGGCCGGGCGCCGGTGGCGCGACCCGCCAGTCGGGGTCGTCGCGGATCGGCGCCGTCTCGGCGAGGAAGTCCAGCGTGCCGCCCGCCTCGATCGCGGCGACGCGTTCGCCTCTGCGGCGCAGCAGACCCCTGCGGCGCTCGTCCAGCGCGCGGTGCAGGGCAGCGATCAGCGCCAGCGCCCGTGGCGTGAGGATCTCGTCGTACCGTTCCCGAACGGCGCCGAGGATGTCGACGCCAGCGGTGCCATCTGACATGGGTCCTCCCGTATGGGTCATTCTAAACCTGTTCCGGAGCCGGGCGCGCGTCCGCGACAATCACGGCATGCCCGATCACGTCGGCCCCGAACCGCAGTACGAGCTGTTCGCTGACGAGTTCCTCGCGCACGCCGAGGACGGCCTCTACAACGCCCACTACGACCGGCCGGCATGTCTGCGCCTGCTCGGTGACGTCGACGGCCGCACCGTGCTGGACGTGGCCTGTGGTCCCGGGCTGTACGCGGAGGAACTGGTGGCCCGCGGTGCGACCGTGATCGGCCTTGACCACAGTCCCCGGATGATCGAGCTGGCACGGAAACGTGTTCCAGCGGCGGACTTCACGCTGCACGATGTTCGCGAGCCACTCGACTGGCTGCCCGACGCTTCGGTGGACCTGGTGCTGTTCGCGCTGGCGATCGAGTACGTCGACGACCGCGTCGCCACGCTGCGCGAACTGCGCAGGGTGCTACGGCCCGACGGGGCGCTCGTCGTGTCCCGGCCGCATCCGACCAGCGACTGGCATCGCCTCGGCGGCAGCTATTTCGATGTGCGGATCGTCGACGAGGTCTGGCGCGGCCGCTGGCACGTGCGGTACTGGCTGGCGCCACTTGAGGTGACCTGCGACGAACTGTACGAGGCAGGTTTCCTGATCGAGCGCCTGCACGAGCCGCGCCCGACGGCGCCGGGGCGCGCCGAGGAGCACCGGCACTACGAGCGGCTGCGCAACCAGCCGGGCTTCGTGGTGATCAAGGCGGTGCCGGACCCGCGCCGCTGACGGCTTGCCGCCAGAAATGAAACGTGTTCTACTTTGCCGGTGCGTGTCGGACTGGTGCTGTTCGCGAGCGACAGGGGGATCACACCCGCTGCCGCCGCCGAGGCGGGCGAGGAACACGGTTTCGACTCCTTCTACGTCCCGGAGCACACGCACATCCCGGTCCGGCGTCAGGCGGCGCACCCCAGGACCGGTGACGCGTCGCTGCCCGACGACCGCTACCTGCGCACCCTCGACCCGTGGGTCGCGCTGGGCTCCGCGGCCACGGTGACCTCCCGCATCGCGCTGGGCACGGCCGTGGCGCTGCCGGTGGAGCACGACCCGATCTCGCTGGCCAAGACCATCGCGACACTCGACCACCTCAGCGGCGGCCGGGTCGTGCTCGGCGTCGGTTTCGGCTGGAACACCGACGAACTGGCCGACCACAACGTGCCGCCGGGGCACCGCCGCGCCGTCCTGGGCGAGTATCTGGCCGGCATGCGCAGGCTGTGGACCGAGGAAGAAGCCTCCTACGAGGGTGACTGGGTGAAGTTCGGCCCGAGTTGGGCGTACCCGAAGCCGCCGCAGGCGCACATCCCGACCGTGCTCGGCGCCGCGGGCACCGAGCGGAACTTCCGGTGGATCGCCAAGCACGCCGACGGCTGGCTGTCCACGCCCGGTGAGCAGGACGTGGACGACCGGATCCCACTGCTGCGCCAGGCGTGGCGGGAGGCAGGCCGGGAGGGCGAGCCACGGATCGTGCTGCTGGCCGGCAAACCCGACGCGGACCAGTTGTCCCGGTGGCGCGACCTGGGGGTCTTCGAGGTCGTGTTCGGGCTGCCCGACCGGTCCGAGGCGGACGTCCGCGCGTACGTGCAGCGGCTCGCCACGAAGGTCATACCGGATCGCGTCGCCAGTGCTACCGAAGTCGGTTGATCTACCGCCCGAAAGCTCCTTGCCGGTGCGGGCAGGCGCGACGCCCGCACTTCCGGCGTCCGTTTCGGGCGTGTTCCATTCGGGTGACTTGTTCCCGTAACCCGACGAACAGTGTCCAATCCCGACGGGCAACAGGCCATTTTGTTCGTGAACGGGCTACTGCGTTCGGCGGCTGACCGTGTCCACCGGACAACAGCGGATGATCCATAGTGGACAAGCTGTGCCACCCGATCGGTGTGGGCCGATTCGACCCACGTGACGCGGCCGTTCGGCCACGGAAGGTAGATTCGGGCTGGGGAAGAACGTGGTCGTGGGCACAGGGTCTGGTCTGGTGGGGGTGTGGACGGTTACTGTGCGGCATGGTCCCCACCTGGGCGGAGTCGTCCTCGCGACGGCTGCTGGCTCGTCTTCGTGATCAGCTCGGCCGGCCGGGTCCCTCGCCCGGCCTGACGGCCGTGGTCGACCAGCACGCCGCTGCCGTGCGCGACATTCTGTCCGTCGGCGTGCGGGAATCGGCCTCCGGCATCGTATTGCTCGCCGGATACGCGCGTGGCCTGCTGGACGGCGCGAAACAACAGGGCTGGCGGCCGCGTGAACCGGAGGACTGGGCGGACGCCGACTGGCTGACGACTCGGCTGCTGGCCGTGTGCGACCTCGCGGACCGGACGGATCGGGTGGCCGGCCGGAGCTGACCACCCGATCGCCGCGTCAGACCTGCGGTTCCCCGGGTTCGCGGATCGCCGAGTGCTGGCCGTGTTCGGTGCCGCGCGGCACCGACCGTGCCGCGTCCTCCATGCCGCGCTGGTACGCCTCGCCCTGCGCCCTGGCGGCCGGAATCTGGTGCTCGACGCGTCCGATCCACGATTCCCAGCGCTGCTGCATCGGCTTGATCAGACCACCGCCCAGCCCGACGATCGCGACACCGGCCAGCGTGGCCAGCACCGTGATCAGCACCGGTGTCGTGACGGTGGTCGCGATGCCCATCTGGTTGAGGGCGGCGATGATGCCGAGGCCCCAGATGAACACGGACGCGATCGTGCCCAGCATCCTGCCGTAGGACATGGCACTCAGCGCGCCACTGACGACGTCCCGCACGACCCGTGCGATCGCACCGACGACGACGATGATGATCATCGCCACGAGCAGTTTGGGCAGCCAGCCGACGACGGCGGTCAGGATTTCACTGATGGGATTGGGACCGAACACCCCGAACGCCATTTCCAGCGCGATCAACAGGATCGCGTAGTAGACGACCTTGGCGATCAGCGACGAACCGTCGTATGCGCTGCGCTCCAGCATCCCCTTGAGGCCGCCGCGTTCCAGTACCCGGTCGAAACCGACCTTGGCCAGCACGACCCGGACCACTCTGGCCAGGACCCGCGCGATCACCCAACCGATCAGGAAGATGACGAGAAACGCGATCAACTTGGGCACGAAATTGGCGACGGCCGCCCAGGCCGACGACACTCCGCCGCCGATGTCGATGGCCGCCAGGGAATGCGTAGACACCGTAAGTGCTCCTTCCGGGTGTCGCGCGCGGCCACTTCGCGCGCTCGATGTGGCCACTGTTACCCATGCCGGCGTTCCGGACACTCGCGAAAAACTCTCGCCTTGTGTCCACACTGGTCAGTGGCCTCGCCGTCACCCGAAAGAAGGACTTGTCAGCCGCCAGCCCTTTCGTAGGGCAGCAGTTCTCCCGCGGTCACCTCGAACGGCAGGTTGTTGCCCTCCGGCGGCAACGGGCACGTCGCGAAGTCGGTGAACGCACACGGCAGGTTCACCGCCCGGTTGAAGTCGAGCACGACGGAACCGTCGGCACCCGGCTCGGCCACGGCCAGTGACCGATTGGCCGGATAGGTCGTCACGCCACTGGTGGCATCGGTGAACAGAACGCTCAGCCCACCGGACTTCCCGTTGAACGCGGTCAGCGTGTGCGCACCGCCGCGATACGTGAAGTGCACGAGTCCCTGCGCCTGGTAGATGTGCGTCAACCCGGGGACGACGGCCCCGACGGTCGTGGGCCGGGGCGTGTCGAAGGCCTCGAACGTCCCCGGCAACACCCATCCCGGATCCGGCTCGTAGGCCGGCACGCCCCGAAAGTCCCGCAACACCGCAGCTTTCGGGTCGTGTACCCGAATCAGGTACCCGGACCGCCGAGCCACCTCGACCTCGACGTCCCCGGCGACCACCCGGGTTCCGGCCCCACTGTTCACCAGCTCGAACCGCCGCACCCCGGTGACCGGCGCACCCTGGTAGGACAGCTCGGCCCCCTGCGGATCGACGTAGGCGGCATCGGAGTCCTGCCACCACACCCCGGGCGCCGAGGCGTAACCCCGAGGCTCCTCGCTCAACCACTCCAACGAAACCAGCGCCAGCCACCCGTAAGGATCGGCAAGATCCCGTTCGCGCGCCGTGTGCCAGTCCTGCCACTGCTCGGTGAAGGTACCCACGACTCCTCCTGACATGGTGGACCTTTCAACCATACGACGCTCCCGGACCACCGGGTCCCGGGTCCACGACGTGAGAACGACAAGACCCGCAGGCAGAGTCGCGACCGCGCCCGGTGGACCACGTGCACGGCACGGTCGGCCGAGTCACCGGCCGGGTGGCTATTGTCCGGTTCGGCCGTCGACGCACTCCCGCAACAGATCCGCGTGCCCGCAGTGCCGCGCGTACTCCTCGACCCGGTGCACCATCAGCTCCCGGATCGCGATGCCCCGCTGCCCGACCCGCTCACCGAGATCGGGATGCTCGGCCAACAGCGCGTCGGTGGCGGCCTGTTGGCCGGCCAGGTCCGCGTAGGCCGCGTCGACCATCGCCTGATCCGCGACCACGGCGTCGAAATCGGCACCGCCGCCGCCGTACAGGTGCGGCTCGGGACCCTCCGGCACGACCCAGCCGCGCCAGTCCCGCTCCACCTCGGCCATGTGCCGCAACAGACCCAGCAGCGACATCGTCGACGGTGGCACCGACCGGCGGGCCAACTGCTCGGCATCAAGACCGCCGCACTTCATCAGCAGGGTCAGCCGGTAGTCCTTCAGGTAGTCCAGCAGTGTGGCCCGCTCGCCGTCCGGGCTGACACCGTCGGTGTTGCGCGGATCGTCGTCCGGGTCCACCCACATGTCCGGGTACACCGTTGCCTGAGTCCACCGTCGAGGTTCGCCGCTCACTCCGGCCATGCTGGTCGTATCGCATTCGGCCCGGCAACCGACTTTCGGTGCTCCGCGCTGTCGGTGGTCGATGCGAACATGTGTTCGTGTCCGTCGAGGGTCCGATCCTGCACGCCGACCTGGACGCCTTCTACGCGTCGGTCGAGCAGCGCGACGACCCGCGCCTGCGCGGCAGGCCGGTGATCGTCGGCGGCGGTGTCGTGCTGGCGGCCAGTTACGAGGCGCGGGCGCGCGGCGTACGCACCGCGATGGGCGGCCGGCAGGCGAAACGCCTGTGCCCGGAGGCGATCGTCGTGCAGCCGCGCATGTCCGCGTACTCCGCTGCCAGCAAGGCCGTCTTCGAGGTGTTCGGCAACACGACGCCGCTCGTGGAGGGCCTGTCCATCGACGAGGCGTTCCTGGACGTCGGCGGCCTGGCCAAGATCGCCGGCACGCCCAGCCAGATCGCCTCGCGGCTCAAGCGGAACGTGCTGGCCGAGGTCGGCCTGCCGATCACGGTCGGCGTCGCGCGCACGAAGTTCCTCGCCAAGGTCGCCAGCGGTGTCGCGAAACCGGACGGGCTGCTCGTCGTGCCGCACGAGGGCGAACTGGCGTTCCTGCACCCGCTGCCGGTGGAACGGCTGTGGGGCGTCGGCGAGGTCACGGCGCGCAAACTGCGCGACCGCGGCATCACCACGGTCGGCCAGGTCGCCGTGTGCGGCCAGGGCCAGCTCGTGGCGATGCTCGGCCTGGCTGCCGGCCGACACCTGTATGCGTTGGCGCGCAACGACGATCCGCGCCCGGTCCGGGTCGGCGTGCGACGCCGCTCGATGGGCGCGCAGCGTGCGCTGGGCAGCCGGGCGCGGCCGACGGCCGAGCTGTACGCGATCCTGACGGCACTCGTCGACCGCCTGGCACGACGGTTGCGCGCGGCACGGCGGGTGTGTCGCACGGTGACGCTGCGGATGCGGTTCGCCGACTTCAGCCGTGCCACGCGGGCGCGCTCCCTGGCGCAGGCGACCGCGCACACCGACGTCATCCTCGCGCTGGCCAGGGCACTGCTGTCCACGGCGCTGCCGATGATCGCCGAGCAGGGCCTGACACTGATCGGCGTCGCTCTGTCCGGCTTGGACAACGACGAGGCGATCCAACTGGCGCTGCCACTGGAGGGTTACGCCCCACCGGCCCTGGACGCCGCCCTGGACGCGATGCGCGACCGCTTCGGCTCGAAGTCCATCACCAGGGCGGCGCTGCTCGGCAGAGACGACGGCCCGACCGTCCCGCTCCTGCCCGACTGATCGGGACGGTTCCGACCACAGCGCGTTCGAACGTGATTCAGCTCTTCGGCTTCTGATTGAACCGGATCATGTTGCCGGAGGGGTCCCGGAACGCGCAGTCGCGGACGCCCCACGCCTGGTCGATCGGCTCCTGCAGCACCTCGGCGCCGGACTTGCGGATCTCCTCGAACGTGCCGTCGACGTCGTCGGTCGTGAAGATCACGGCGTACAGGGAGCCCTTGGTGAGCAGCGCGAGGATGGTGTCACCGTCGGCCTCCCGCCCGGGATGGGTCGGGTCGAGCACGATCTGGATGTCGGGTTGGTCCTTCGGGGACAGTGTCACCCAGCGGAAGGCGCCGGAACCGACGTCGCTGCGGACATCGAGGCCGAGAGCGTCACGGTAGAACTTGAGCGCCTCGTCGTGATCGTGCACGGTGATGTGGCAGGCGCCGAGCGAGAGGTTCATGCCGGTGACGCTAGGCCGGGTCGGCGGGCACCGCTTCTTGGATCCTGATCCGTTCCCTGCTGGGCTTGCCGACCACTTTCAGCAGGCACGCGGGCAGGCCGGCATAGGCGCTGTGATCACGCGCCCGGTACGCGCTGGGCGATTCGCCGACCAGTTCGGTGAACCGTGAACTGAACGACCCCAGCGACGTACAGCCGACGGCCATGCACACGTCGGTGACGCTGAGGTCACCGCGCCGCAGCAGCGCCGTGGCGCGCTCGATGCGGCGGGTCATGAGGTACGTGTAGGGAGCCTCGCCGTAGGCGGCGCGGAACTGGCGGGCGAAGTGCGCAGGCGACATGAGCGCGGCCCGGGCGAGGGTGGGCACGTCCAGCGGACGGTGGTACTCGCGGTCCATCAGATCGCGAGCCCGTCGCAGGTGAGCGAGGTTGGCCAACTCCTCCGGGGTCACGCCGACAGCCTACGTCGACCCGCCGACACCGGCCGGGACCCGGACGCGCTCGCACATATGCGATTCTTGACAGTGGGTCGGATCGGGCAGCACTGCCTGTCTGGCACACTGCTGCGCCCGGTGCTGGCACCCCTGCCGCACCTGATTCGTCGGAGGTTTGGATGGCTGGGCACCCTGAGCGCCTTCTTGCCCAACGGTTGTTGTTCACCCCGCCGATCGCGGAGGCTCCCGAGGAGCTGTACGCAATGGTCGACCAGGGGGGTGCGACCCGGGAGCGGGACGGCATCACGGTGCGGTCGAGCTCGTCGGTGACCACCAACACGTACTTCGGCCGGTTCCCGGCCAGCTACTGGCAGCGGTGGACCGAGATCCGTGAGGTCCGATGGGAAGCCGACTGTTCGGGTAACGGCGAACTCCGCCTGATGGCGTCCGACTCGGACGGCAAGCCCCGCGTGGCGCTCTCCACCAGGGTCGAGTCGGCGAAGCCGACCCACGTGACCATGGACACGGCCCTGAACAGGTTCGTCGACGGTGGCGCCCTGTGGCTGGAGTTCCACACCGACCTGGAGTCGATGGAGGTCAGGAACGCGCGCTGGACGGTCGCCGCGCCGAAGCACCGGCGGCCCACGGCGATCGCGATGCCGTCGTTCAACCGGGTCAGCTACTGCGTCACCACGCTGCTCACCCTGGCGGCCGACCGGGAAGCGCTGGACATGCTGACGGCGGTGTACCTGATCGACCAGGGCAGCGACAAGGTCGACGCGAGCCCGGACTTCCCGAAGGTCGTCGAGGCGCTGGCCGGCAAGCTGACCTACATCCAGCAGCCGAACCTGGGCGGCGCCGGCGGCTACAGCCGCGGCCTGCTTGAGGCGTCCACCAACCACGGCGAGCACGTGAACGTCCTGTTCATGGACGACGACATCTGGCTCGAACCCGACGTCGTGTTCCGTTTGAGCTCGTTCGAACAGCACACCCGCAAGCCGGTCATCGTCGGCGGCCAGATGCTGCGCCTGCTGCACCCCGACCGCCTGCACGTGGGTGCCGAGACGGCCGACCTGAACCGCCTGGCGGCGGGCATCGTCGGGGACTACTCCCTGGCCGACGCGAACATGATCGAGTTCGTCGAGCCGAGGCGCGACCTGCACGAGAAGTTCGACCCGTACGCCCGCGAGCCGCAGTTCCAGCAGGACGCGAGGGTCGAGGCCGGCTACAACGGCTGGTGGGCGTGCCTGATGCCGTCCGAGGTGACGCGCAGTGCCGGCTTCCCGATGCCGGCGTTCTTCCAGTGGGACGACATCGAGTACGGCTTCCGGGCCCGCAAGCTCGGGTTCCCGACGGTCACCCTCCCCGGTGCCGGCGTCTGGCACCTGGACTTCGACTGGAAGGACTGGGACGACTGGCACCGCTACTTCAACATCCGCAACTCCCTGATCACGGCCGCCCTGCACGGTGACTTCGAGGTCCGCAGGATCAGCGCGGGCCTGGTCATGCAGTTGGTCCGCTACCTGGTCTCGATGCAGTACGGCCTGGCGGCGACGCTGATCAAGGCGGTCGAGGACTTCCTGGCCGGCCCGGAGATCCTGCGCGACGGCGGCGTCCAGGCGGCGGCCGAGATCCGCAAGCTCCGCGCCGAGTACCCGGAAACGGTCCGCTACCCGGCCTCGGACGTGGCGGGCGTCGACTTCGCGGACGCGCCCCTGGTGGGCGGCAACAAGCGCCCGGTGGTCCCGAAGTTCGTGGTCGGCCTGCGCCTGCTGAGCCAGCTTACCGGCAAGGTCGATGGCTCGGCGTCCATCCCGGCGGCCAGCGCGTACTGGTGGAACATCAGCCGCTACGCGACGGCGGTGGTGACGGACCTGTCCCAGGAAGGCGTCCGGGTCCGCAAACTGGACCGGGACAACCTCCGCAAACTGGGCCAGCAGGGCATCGCCGAGATCGGCAGGTTCTACCGCCAGGGCCCCAGGATCGCCAAGGCCTACCGCAAGGCCCTCCCGTCCATGACCACGCGGGAGAACTGGCTCCGCCTCTACAACACGAAGTAGGACCGAGAGTCGAGAAAACCGGGGCCGGCGCACCAATGCGCCGGCCCCGAGTCGCAACACGACCGATGACGGTCACAGACGAACCATCAACATGACTCCGACGGACACCATCGTCACCGCCACGACCCCGTCCAGGAACTTCCACGCCACCGCCCGGCGAAACAATCCCGACAACAACCTCGCCCCGAATCCCAACCCCACGAACCAGCACACACTGGCCGTAGCGGCCCCGACCGCGAAATCCCACCTCAACGGCCCGTGGCCGGCCGCCACCGACCCCACCAGCAGCACCGTGTCCAGGTAGACGTGCGGGTTCAACCACGTCATGGCCAGGCAGGAAACAGCGGCCCGCCGCCACGAAGTCCGACTCCCACCGCCGTCGACCACCATGCCGGCGGAACCCCGAAAGACCCGCCGCCCGGCCAGGAATCCGTAGGACAGCAAGAACAATCCGCCCACGATGCCGACCACGGTCAACGCCCCTGGCCAGGCCCGGATGACAGCCCCGATCCCGCCGACGCCACACGCGATCAGCACCACGTCCGACACGACGCAGATGGCCACCACCACAGGCACGGCGTCCCGCCGAATCCCCTGCCGCAGCACGAACGCGTTCTGAGCTCCGATCGACACGATGAACGACATCCCGGTCCCGAATCCGGCCAGAGCGGCCAACAGCGCAGCACCCACGAACACAACCGTAGGAATCCTCGTCCAACAGTACAGCTAATCTTTCTTAACTATCATTAGCAGGTATGAACCTCGACCACGTCCGCACCCTTCTCGTCGCGGTCGACGAAGGCACCTTCGACGCGGCCGCCTCGGCCCTCCACATCACGCCCTCCGCCGTCAGCCAACGCGTCAAAGCCCTCGAACAACGCACCGGCCGCGTCCTGCTCACCCGCTCCAAGCCCGTCCGCCCCACCGAATCCGGCGAGGTCCTGATCCGGCTGGCCCGCCAGCTGACCCGCCTGGAAGAAGACGCGACCAGGGAACTGGGCATCGCCGACGAACCGAACAGGCTCCCCATAGCGGTGAACGCCGACTCCTTGGCGACGTGGTTCCTGCCGGCCCTGACCGACGTCCCACCGGACCTGCACATCACCTACGAACTGCACCGGGAGGACGAGAGCCGCACCACGGAACTGCTGCGGCAGGGCCTGGTGATGGCAGCGGTGACCAACTCGCCGGACCCGGTCCAGGGCTGCTCGGTACGACACCTCGGCCACATGCGCTACCTGTCGGCGGCGAGCCCGGCATTCGTACGACGCTGGCTGCACGGACGAGAGGAAGCCCTGAGAACGGCCCCGGTGATCGTCTTCGACCGGTCGGACGACATCCAGGACCGCTTCGTCAGAAGGACGACCGGCCACAACGCGAGTGACACACGACACTTCGTCCCATCGAGCGAGGGCTACACGCAGGCCATCGTCGCCGGCATGGGCTGGGGCATGGTCCCGGAAGCGCAAGCGGCTCCCTACCGGGCCGACAACCGACTGGTCGTCCTCGACCCGGGCAACCCCGTCGACGTCCCCCTCCACTGGCAGCAATGGAAGCTGGACTCGCCGGCCCTGTCCGCCACGGCGGAGGCCGTGACGCGAGCGGCTCACTCGGCCTTGAGGCTGACCGAATACGTGAACCGGTCCCCCCGATAGGAGATCCGGGCCGCGTCGACGACGACCCCGCCATGATCGAAGGACCGCGCCGAGCACAACAGGATCGGCGAGAGCAGGCCGACGGCCAACAAGCCGACCAACTCCGGCGTGGCCAGCCGCGCCTCGACGTTGTTCTCCACCCGCGCGATCCGCACCCCGGCCCGGTCCCGCAACGCCTGTGTCATCGGCACGGACCGCAGACAGTCGTCGCTGATCGACTCCGCGTGGGCGGGCCGGATCCAGTTGTCGGCACAGCTCACCGGCTCCCCGTCCCGCAGCCGCAGCCGCCGGATGTGCACCACCTGCCGCACATCGGCGAACGAAGCGGCCAACTCCGTCGGCACGGCGACGAGTTCCCGCCGCAGCACCCGCACCTCCTCGGCCGCCTGCTGCGCGATGACCGCGTCCACTGTGCCCAGCAACGTCAACGGGGGGCCGGGCGCCGCCGACGGCAGCACGAACGTGCCGTGCCGGCGCCGCCGCTCGATGATGCCCTCGTCCTCCAGCGCCTTCAGTGCCTGCCGCAACGTCACGACACTGACCGCGTAGTGCGCGGCCAGCTCGTCCTCGGTCGGCAGGCGCAGCGGATCGTCCGGCCGGCGCGTCAGCACGACGGTCCGCAAGTGCTGCGCGACCTGGTACCACAACGGCAACCGGCGGTTGAGCTCCAGCGCGCCCGGCACCAGGGTCACGCGCGGAACTCCCGGCCGATCCCCTGCCACACGCCGTCGTAGTCGGCCTGCAGGTGCTCGGCGTGCCGCGCGAACTCCGTCGTCACGACCGGCCAGCGCGTCTCGAACATGAACGCCAGCGTGTCCTCGACCTTCTGCGGTGCCAGGTCCTGCGTGCTGGCCTTCGCGTACGTCTCCGCGTCCGGTCCGTGCGCCGACCACATGTTGTGCAGGCTCGCCCCGCCGGGCAGGAAACCCTCCGCCTTCGCGTCGTACACGCCCCGCACCAGGCCCATGAACTCGCTCATGACGTTGCGGTGGTACCACGGCGGCCGGAACGTGTTCTCGCCGACGAGCCACCGCGGCGCGAAGATCACGAAGTCCGCGTTGGCCTGGCCCGGTGTGTCCGTCGGCGACGTGAGCACGGTGTAGATCGACGGGTCGGGGTGGTCGTAGCTGACCGTCCCCAGCACGTTGAACCGCGCGGTGTCGTACTTGTAGGCCGCGTGGCTGCCGTGCCACGCGACGACGTCCAGCGGCGAGTGGTCGTAGTCGGCCGCCCACAGCCGGCCGCCGTAGCGCTGCACGACCTGCACCGTGTCCTCACGGTCCTCGAACGCGGCGACCGGGTACTGGAAGTCTCGCGGATTGGCCAGGCCGTTGGCGCCGATCGGACCCAGTTCGGGCAGTTCGAACGCCTGCCCGTAGTTCTCGCACACGTACCCGCGGGCGGCGTCGCCCACCAACTCGACCCGGAACCGCACGCCACGCCCGATCACCGCGATCTCGCCGGGCGACACGTGCAGCCGGCCGTACTCGGTGTGCAGCACCACGGCACCCAGCTCGGGCACCAGCAGCAACTCACCGTCGGCATCCACGAAGTAACGGTCCACCATGGACGTGTTCGCCCGGTACAGGTGGATCCCGATCCCGTTCCGCTGCAACACGTTCCCGTTGGCGCCCATGGTGTAGAGGCCGTCCACGAAATCGGTCGGCGTGGCCGGCAGCGGCAGCGGGTCCCAGCGCAACCGGTTCGGATCGGCGACACCGTCGAGCACCGGCGCGCTGCGCAGCCGGCCCTCGGCGATCGGCCGGAACGGCGGATGCGCGGCGGAGGGCCGGATCCGGTACACCCAGCTACGCCGGTTGCGGGCCCTCGGCTCGGTGAACGCCGTGGCGCTGTGCTGCTCCGCGTACAGGCCGAGCGGGGCGCGCTGCGGCGAGTTGCGCCCGACCGGCAGCGCCCCCGGCACGGCCTCGCTGGAGTGCTCGTTGCCGAAGCCGGCCGAATAGGCCGGCGCGCTCGTCGTGGTCACCAGGACACGCCCCTCCCCGGAAGTCAATCCTATGGAAGACCATAGGATTGGCTGGTGGCCTGGTCAAGTCGGGTGCGGTAGGGTCATGACCACCAACGCTGCGAGGAGGTGAGACCGATTACCCCCAAGTCGAGGCCGGGTGCTCTCACCTCACGCCACCGGTCAGGCCGGTAGAGCCGGAGAGCGCCCGTCAGTACCGAGAGGCGCTTCATGACGATTTCCGCTGACGAACAGTTCGTCGTCGCCCGACTGCGGGCGGCTGGTTGCGTGTTCGCCGAGGACGAGGCCCGCCTGCTGCTCGCGGCAGCCGGTTCGGCCGGTGAACTCGCAACCATGGTGTCCCGGCGGGTCGCGGGCCTGCCGCTGGAACACGTGATCGGCTGGGTCGAGTTCTGCGGCCTGCGCATCGCCGTGGACCCCGGTGTGTTCGTGCCGCGCCGCCGCACGGAATTCCTGGTGCACCAGGCGATCCGGCTCGCCCCGAGCACCGTGCTGGACCTCTGCTGCGGTTGCGGGGCGCTCGGCGTCGCCGTGGCAGCGGGGGTCGGTGGTGTCGAACTGCACGCCGCCGACGTCGAGCCTGCCGCCGTCCGCTGTGCCCGCCGCAACGTCGAGGGGCACGTCTACCAGGGCGATCTGTTCCAGCCGCTGCCCGACGACCTGCGCGGTCGCGTCGACGTGCTGTTGGCCAACGTGCCCTACGTGCCGACCCGGCACATCGACCTGCTGCCACCGGAAGCGCGCCTGCACGAGCCGCTGGTCGCCCTGGACGGCGGCGACGACGGCCTCGCGGTCCTGCGCCGCGTCGCCGAACAGGCACCGGACTGGCTGGCACCGGGCGGCAGCCTGCTGTTCGAGACCAGTGAGGCGCAGGCGCCGGTCGCCGTGGACGCCGTGGCCGCCAACGGTTTGACCGCACGGGTGGCCACGTCGGACGACTGGAACGCGACCGTGGTGATCGCCACGTCAGCCCGGTAGCCAGGGCGGGGTGCCCTGGTACGCGCGGGCGATCAGGACCACCCACCGATGCACGGCATCCTCGTTCGGCGCGAACGGTCCTGGCCGGAAGTGCGGCGAGCCGAGGCCACGCTGCACCGACTCGCACGCCGCCCAGTCCTGCCGGTTCGTGCGGTCCCAGAACTCCACCGCCCACGCCGCGTCCGAGGCGTCGGGCGTGTACCAGCAGCACTCCACGTGCGTCGTGCCCGGTGTCAGCGGTCGCAACCGGTGTGTCATCACGTAATCCGGGTGCAGCGACAGCAGCAGACCGGGGAACAGCGCCAGGTACGCGACCGTGCGGCGGTCGACACCGGGCAGGAACCGGCCGCCGGAGCGGCCGTCCAGCGACATCGTCTCCGCGCCCTCGCGCAGGTCCATCGTGCCGCCCACCCACGCACCGGGCAGGTCGAAGTTGTCGCCACTGGCCGGTGGCGACACGGCGCACAACTCCGGGTGGATGTGCGGGCAGTGGTAGCACTCCTGGTAGTTCTCGGTGATCACCTTCCAGTTGGCCCGCACGACGTACTCGTGCCGCGCGGCCACCGTGAGCCGCTGCGGCGCGTACGGAGCGACGAGATCGGCCAGCGCGCCGACGTAGGTGTCGAAGTCGACGGCGTCCGCGCTCGCGTTCACGAACACCCAGCCGTGCCACGTCCGCACCGGCAGCCGCACCAGCCCGTGCCGCTCCGGCGCGAAACCGGCCACCCGCTGGAACCTCGGTGCCGTCCGCAGAGCGCCGTCGAGCGTGTACGTCCAGGCGTGGTAAGGACATTCAACGACAGCGGCCCTCGACGACCCGCCGTCGCCGAGCAGTTCGTGCCCGCGATGGCGGCACGTGTCGGCGAACGCGGACACTCCGTCCTCGTCGGTCAGCAGCACCGGCACACCGCCGACCGTCACGCCGACCTGTCGGCTTCCACCGTCGAACATCTCGGCCGGCCGCCCGACGCACGTCCACGTGCCGGCGAACAGGTGCCGCTGTTCCCATGCCAGCACCTCCGGCGCCGTGTACGCCCGCGAGGGCAGCATCGTGGCCTCGCCGAAGGGAAGCAGCGCGCCGGCCAGATCGTCGAGCGGCGCCGGTGGCCAGGTCATGGGCGACTCCCGGGATCGTGCCGACGTGGCTGACGCTACCGTCGTGTTGCCCGAACCGGACGCGTCCGGCCTGCCGACCCGATACGGTCTCGCGCGGCACATCACACTGGAGGGCACACGGTGACAACGTCCGCTCGACCGCCGGTGGGCCGCGGCCTCGCGATCACCGGCGCCATGCTGCTCGGCGTGGGCGCGCTGCTGCTGTTCGCGTGGTCGTCCCAGGGTTGGCTGAAGGCACTCGTCGTGCTCGCGCTGTTCGCCGCCGGGATCGCGATCAACGGCAATCGCACCGACTACGGCGACGACCGCGTCACCCGCGCGCTGGGCGACGACGTGAAGGTCGGCATCGGCGCGTCGGCCACATTCGTGGGCGCCTACCTGATCGGGCCGCTGGTGCTGTCGTTCTACGACTCGCTGCCGCAGCCGGCCGTGGTCATCCTGCTGATCTTCGGCTTCCCGCTGCTGGCGCTGCTGCGCTTCGTGTCCAGGGACATGGCGGTCGGCTCGATCGGCGCCGCGCTGCTGCTGCCGGTGCTCGGCGCCGTGCTGCTCGCCCAGGCCGGTACCGGTGTCGCGACGATCGCGCTGGTGGCGCTGCTGGTCTCGGTCGCGCTGTTCGCGGTGGTGCTGGCCATGCCGAGGAACTGGGACCTGGCGCAGCCGGTGTCGGTGTTCGGCGCGACGGCCGCGTCGTTCGCGGTCGGGGCCGGCACGTCGTCGGTCGGCATGCTCACCGCGCAGCAGGCCGACACGGCCGTTCCGGCGCTGCCGCCCGCGCCGAGGGTCGCCGTGCTCGCCGTCGGGCTGCTCGTCGCGGTCGGCTTCGGGCTCGTCGCGCTGGCCCGCCATCACCTGGCCAGCGGCCTGATCGCGGGTTCGACAGTGGCCGTGCCGCCCGCGTCGCTGTTGATCGGTCACAGCTACCGCATCCACGACTCGACGCCCGCCGTGGTCGTGATGATCGCACTGCCGGTGCTCGCCGCCGTGATCGCGGTGATCGCGCTGCTGGTGCCGGACACGCGCCGGTTGCTGCGCCTGGCATTGCCGCCGCATCAGCGGCCCGCCCGGCCGGTGGTCGGCGCGTCGGCGCTGCGTGCCGTGCTCGGGGTCGCGCTCGTCCTTGTGGCACAAGTGATTCCGTTGATCGGCTACGCGTACGTGACGCACGGTGTGATCATGGTGGTGCTGTTCGTCGCCGGTGTCACGCTGGCGTGGTGGGTGCCGGCGACTCCGGGTGCCGTGCTGGCCTGTGTCGTGCTGGTGGAACTGGGGCTGGACGCGCCGTGGTGGCGGCTGGCCGCCGACGTGACCGACACCCGGGCCGGTCTGATCGTCGTCGCGCTCGTCGGCCTGGTCGTGACAGCGGGCGTCGCCGTACTGCTGGTGCTGCGGCACCGCGGGGCGGGTGTGTTCGCCGCCGCCGGCTACGCGCTGGCCGGCGCGCTCGCCTCCGCGCTGGGCGCGTTCGTGACCACCGGCGATCTCGCCGCCGTCGTCCGGTTGATCGGACCCCTTGTGCTGCTGGGTGTTCCGGCCGCCGTGTGCGCGCTGCGGGCTCGCGGCCCGCTGCTGTCGGCCGGTCAGGCGGTGGGCGCCGTGCTGCTCGCGGCCGGCGGTTTCGCGCTGGCCCGGTTGCTGTTGCCGGTGACGAACACGTCCGGTGTCCTCGCCGATGTCGCGCTCGCGCCGCTGATCCCGACGTCCACCGGTGTCGGCGGGGGTCTGCCCGGTTCGGCCGCCGCTCCGCCGGCCGCGCTGCTGGTGTTCGTGATCGCCGTGCCGCTGCTGGTGTCCACGGTGCGCAGGCCGTCGGTCGCGTTGGCCGCGACCGGCGTGTTCGTGCTCGTCGAGGCGGCGGCGACCGCGTTGACCGGTGCCGCCGGGAACTGGCCGCGCTCGTCGGTGGACCTCATGGTCACGGCGGTGTTGCTGGTCGCCGTCGTGGTGTCGGCGGTCGCCATCGCGCTGCTGAACCGCCGTCAGGCCGCGAGTACTCCCACAGCGCCGTAGATGTTGGACTCCCTGGCCTCGTCGTCGGTGACCGGCCGCTCCGGGTGCCACTGCGGCAGCAGCACGAGACCGGGGTCGATCAGTTCGTAGCCGTGCATCAGGGTCGAGATCTCGCCGAGGGTGCGCAACAGCGCGGGCGTCGGCGTGCGGGCGTACGCACCGAGGAACTCGTCGATCTGCTGGTCGGTCAGCGTCACCTGGCTGCCGTGCGAGATGGCCAGGTAGCTGCCCGGCGCGCACGCCGTCCGGTACGCGGCCAGCATCGCGTGCGGGTGCGCGCCGTCCGGGATGAAGTGCAGGATCGCCATGGCCAGCACGGCGATCGGCCGGTCGAAGTCGAGCAGGTCGGTGACGGTCGGCGCGGTCAGCACCTCCTGTGGGTGCCGGATGTCGGCCTGCGTGATCGTCACGTTGTCGGCGTCGGCCAGCAGCCTGCGGCCGTGCGCGACGGCGATCGGTTCGTAGTCGACATAGGCGATCCTGGCCTTCGGGTTGAGCTGCTGCGCGACCTCGTGCACGTTGCCGACGGTCGGGATGCCCGAACCGAGGTCGAGGAACTGGTCGACGCCCCGCTCCGACAGGTGCGCGACGACCCGGCCCAGGTACGACCGGTTCAGCCGGGTGCTGATCCTGATGTACGGGAACGCCGTGGCCGCCTGCTCGGCCACCAGCCGGTCGACGGCGAAGTTCTGTGCCCCACCGAGGAAGTAGTCGTACATCCGCGCCGAATTGGGTCGCTTGGCGTCCAGTTCGGCGGGCAGCGCCGCGTCAAAGGTCACAGCCGGTCTCCTCGGTCCCTGTTCTCGACGACTATGCCAAAGTGCGCCGGGGGCGGCGCGGTGGAACCCGCTGAACGGGTCCGCAGCCGCGGCGGCGCGAACGACCGGCGCCGACATGGGAGCTGTGTGGGCGTTCGCTCGCCGGTATTCGGTCTCGACGGGACGAACGGGGTGCTGTCATCCGATGGATGACCGTCAAGTTCGACCGTTCGTGGCGGCCTTGCCGTATCGTCAGGCTGATCTGCCGGTCCCAAACGATTCGTCACCGTGCTGCGCGCAGGGCGCACGACGATTCCGCACTGCGAGTATCGCTGTTCTACGTTGTATATGCCTGGTCATGGGCCTTGTCGCGCTGAACCTGTTACGTTATCGTTAGGACCCAAACTTCCGGGTTACGTCAGCGTGGCAAAGCTACCGGAAGGGCAAGGTACGTCCGGCGAAGCCCGTCGGCCTCCCGCCAGGATGCCCGGCGACTAGCAGGCAGGAGTGGGACATGCGTCAGCTGGCCCGAATCAGCACCGACGACGCCGACGAGCTGCGTGCCCTGCAGAGCTGGCTGAACGAGGAGTACGAGCTGCGCGGCCACGTCAAGTGGGTGGACCCCGCCGATCGTGACCACGAGCGCGACCTCGACGGTGTCGTGGAGGTCCTCACCGTGCCGATCGAGGGCGCCGCGGGCGTCGTGCTGGCCTCGTCGCTGGTCACCTGGCTGCGCAACAACCGGACCGACGCGAAGGTCACCGTCGTCCGCGGCTACCTCAAGGTCACCCTGCGCCCGTCGACGATGGCGCAGGTGCTGCCGTTCCTCGACGGGCTCCTGGAAACCGACGAAGAGGAAGCCTGGCTCTGCTGAAGCGGGCACTCGCAGTTCGCCCGGAATTTCGCCCGGAAATGTTCCGTGATCCGACACGATGGGCGAACCGGTGAGCGGAAGTTCCGGCTGCCATGTCACGGCACGACTACTCCTCGTGTGCGTCCCGACCACGTGCGCCAACAGGTGATCCACGTTGGCCGGCAAGGTATGTACTCCTGCGCCCGTACGCCTTTAGAGTGACCGGGCCACATCGGGTATGACGGGGCATACTCGAACCGCGACGCGAGGAGAAAATTTCGTGATGAATATCGACACGGCGCTCAAAGAGGCAATGTCCATCGCGGGGGCGAACGGCGTCGCACTGGTCGATTACGAAAGCGGTATGTCGCTGGGCACGCTGGGCGGCGGCGACTGGCTGAACCTGGAAGTCGCCGCGGCGGGCAACACCGAGGTCGTGCGCTCGAAGCTCCGGGTGATGGCGTCGCTCGGACTCAACGACACCATCGAGGACATCCTGATCACGCTGCACCACCAGTACCACCTGATCAGGCTGCTCGCCCCGGCCAAGGGCAGCCCCACGCTGTTCCTCTACCTGGTCCTGGACCGGGAACGGGCCAACCTCGCGCTTGCCAGGCACTATCTGAAACGCATCGAAACCGACCTGATGGTGTGACCGGCATGGTGCCGGGCAGAGGAGCTCACGAAGCCACGGGGCTGCCCAGCGAGCGGCACGGGTTGCCGTCGCGGGACATGCTGTCGGAGGCGCTGGCGACGCAGTCACCGCTGGACGTGGCAACGCTCACCGAGACGCTCAGGGAGATCCGCGGCCACGTGGGCCGCATCACCGGACTGCTGGTCGCCACGCGCGACGGCTTGGTCCTGTGCGCCGACACGACGGGCATCCAGAACGACAGCGTCGCCGCGATGTCCGCGGCGGCGATCGGCCTGGCGGCCCAGTTCACCGGACAGGCCAAGGTCGGTGAGCCGAGGGCGGCGATGTTCGAGGGGGAGAGCGGCTACGTCTGCGTCTTCCCCGTCGAGATGCCGATGCTGCTGGTCGTTTTCGGCGAACCGGACATGACGATGGGCCTGTTCAACGTGGCCGCGAAGCAGACGCTGTCGTTGTTGCAGCAGGCCATCCTGCGCCACCGCCTGCCGGGCGAGGTCGACGCCTGACGTCCACTGTGGACTTCAGTTCGCCGGCCGGCTCGGCAGCCTGCTGGCCGGACGCATCGGTGCGATCGGGGTCGACGGCCAGCGGCGGTCGCCACTCCACGGCGCCGGTGGTGCGTCGACCGCTCTGGCCAGCGCCAACGCGGTGCGGTCGTAGTTGGCACGCCAGCCGCGGAAGTGCGGCCACGCCTGTTCGGCCGACCTCTCGACCGGGTAGTTCAGCCTGCGCAGCATCGCCACCGCGTCGGCGAACTCGTCGTACCCGATCGAGATCGGGCCGTCCGGGTCGGGATCGTCGTCCGACGGCAGGCGCATGGTGCGGGCGATCTGGTTCAGTGCGGTGAACCCCATCCGGATGCACAGCCGGGCGGCTTGTTTCGGCTCGTTCTCCGGTGCCAGGGCGAGGTGCAGTGCCGCCGCGTCCATCACCGCGAGCACCGAGGTCAGCCAGTGCGACAGCGGCCGCGGCGAACGCAGCCGGACCAGCGACAGATAGGTCGTGTGCGACTCGCCGACCTCGGCCGACCACTGCTCCCACGCGGTGAACAGTTCGCGCAGCACCGGCTGCGTGTCACCGTCGTAGATGCCCCATCTCGTGCGGGCCAGGATCTCCGGCCCCCACGCCGGTACCCCCGCGCGGGACACCAGCAGCGTGACCAGGGTTTCGCGCCGGTTGAACGCGGCGTACAGGGTCGGCAGGTAGCCGACCTGTAGGCCGACCACGACCAAACCCGTGTAGGCGGCCAGGTAGTCGACCGCGGTGCTGCTGCCGCTGCCGGGTGCCGCGTAGCCGAGGGTGAACATCGACGAGCCGGCCTCGCTGAGCGCGTGGAACGGCGAGTCGGTCACCACCGGCATCAGGATCAGCCCGTAGCCGATCACGAGCAGCCCGATCCAGGCCGCGAGCCGGACCAGCAGTGCCACCGGCGACTGCCAGGCCAGCACGCGGTCGCGTCGCTCGAACGTGCGGACACGCCTGGTGACCAGCCGGAACAGTGTGTCGACGGCAGCTTCGCAGCCGCGCGAGATGCGGGAGTCGATGTTGCGCGGCACCACCAGCGTGCCGATCACGCTCAGCGTGGTGCCGGTGAGGATCACGACCCCGATCGCGAGGAGTACCCAGCGGACGATCATGTCGACTCCTCGGTCTGCGGACGCTGTCCCGATCATCCCTGGCTACCTGCCGTGACTCCCAACGGTAGGCTGCTGCCGACCACCGGTCCCGATTGGACGAAGGCGATGACTCGAGACGACTTGCGTGCCGACTGCTCGCGGTGTGCGGCGCTGTGCTGTGTCGCGCCCGCGTTCGCGGCGTCGCGGGACTTCGCGATCGACAAGCCGGCGGGGCAGCCGTGTCCCAATCTGGCCGGGCTGCGGTGTTCGATACATGATCGGCTGCGGCAGCGGGGTTTTCCCGGTTGTGCCGCGTACGACTGTTTCGGGTCGGGACAGCGCGTGACGCAGGCGTTCGCCGGGCGGGACTGGCGGACGCCCGGGGTGGCGGACCGGATGTTCGCGGCGTTGGCCGTGACGCGGAGCCTGCACGAGCTGTTGTGGTACCTGGACGAGGCCCTGTCGCTGGCTCCCGCTCTCGGTGGTGCGCTGGCCGAGGAGGTCTCGCGGATCGAGGCGCTCGCCCGGCTGGACGTGGCCGAGTTGGTCGAGGTGGACGTGCCGACGGTTCGTGCGTCGGCCAACGCGTTGTTGTTGGAGGCCAGTTCGCTGGCGCGTTCGGGTGGCGCCGATCTGCGCGGCGCCGACCTGGTCGGCCGGAACCTGCGCGGTGCCGATCTGCGTTCGGCGAACCTGCGCGGTGCCGTGTTGGTCGGTGCCGATCTGCGGGGCGCCGATCTGCGTGGTGCCGACGTCATCGGGGTCGACTTCCGGGGTGCCGAGGTCGGGGGTGCCGACCTGCGTGGGGCGCTGTACCTCGTACGGGCGCAGATGGAGGCCGCTGTCGGTGACGGGGCCACTCGGCTGCCGGAGTCGGTGGGGCGGCCCGCTCACTGGTGACGCCGCGGCCGGCTGTCCGCGGTCGTGGGCTTGTGGAGGCGGCCGGGCGCGTGATGAGCTGATCGGTGAGGAGGTGGGACCTGTGACACCACTTGCCGTACATCATGTGTCGATCGCGGTGCCGGACGTCGACGCGGCACTGGACTTCTACACGAGGGTCCTCGGGATGACGAAGCGCGCCGACCGACCGGCCGTCCTCGGGCCGGGGGCGTGGCTGGACATCGGTGGGCAGCAGCTGCATCTGCTGGAGTCGGACACGCCGGAGGCGCGGGGCCAGCACTTCGCGTTGCTGGTCGGAAATCTGGACGCGACGGTCTCGGAGTTGCGGGCTGCCGGCGTCGCGGTGAGTGATCCGATCCCGATCGGTGCGGCGCGGCAGGCGTTCCTGTCGGATCCGGCCGGGAACGCGATCGAGTTGCACGAGGCGGCGCGGGCGTGACCGGTCCGGTTGCCGGCCCTGTTGCCGTTGTCACGGGGGCCGGGTCGGGGATCGGGCGGGCCGTTGCCGTGGCGCTGGCGCGGGACGGGTTCCGGGTCGTGTTGGCGGGGCGGGATCGGTCGCGGTTGGTGGAGACCGCCTCGGCGGGTGGGGAGTCGGTCGTGGTGCCGACCGACGTGCGGTCGGTCTCGTCGGTGGAGGCGTTGTTCGGGCGGGTCGCGGCCGAGTTCGGTCGGCTCGACGTGTTGTTCAACAACGCCGGGGTGTTCGGGCGTGGGGCTGTGGTGGACGAGGTGTCCGACGAGGACTGGTTGACGGTTGTCGACACCAATCTGAACGGTGCTTTCTGGTGTGCGCGGGCCGCGTTCCGGATGATGCGGCGGCAGGATCCCGCTGGTGGTCGGATCATCAACAACGGGTCTGTTTCGGCCCAGGTGCCTCGGCCGTTCGCTGTGGGGTATACGGCTACCAAGCATGCGATGACCGGGTTGACCAAGGCCCTGTCGTTGGAGGGGCGGTCCTGTGGGATCGCGTGTGGGCAGGTGGACATCGGGAATGCCGCCACGGAGATGACGGCGCGGATGGCCACCGGGACTCCGCAGGCCGACGGGTCGTCGGCGGTTGAGGCGCGGATGGATGTGGGGTATGTGGCGGAGGTTGTCCGTCAGATCGCTCGGTTGCCGGTGGAGGTCAATGTGCCGTTCATGACGATCATGGCCAACGAGATGCCGTTCATGGGGCGCGGCTGACGGCCTGTTCGTCGTGCCGGGTCGTTGTCCGGGTCATTGTGCGTCGCCGACCGGCGGCTCGTTTCCGTCTTCCTCGACTCAGGGTCGCCACGCCTGTCCGACCACGCCGCAGGTCCCCGGTGCCGTGCCCGCCGGCGCTGCCGCCGCCCACGCGGGCAGCGGCAGCGGCAGCGGTCCGGCGACACCGGCCGACCGCGGCATCGTCCCGCGATCGGCCGGCCAGGTCGTCACAATTCCCTGGTCACCATTCCCTGGTCACCGTGAGCAACGCGAAGAGGCCACCGACCACCGGACGGGCCTGGAAACCGACCTGGCGGCCGGAGATCGTGTCGTACCAGTCGGTCAACGGCGCCCGGGAGGGCGACGTGTTCGCGAACAGGTAGACGCTGTCGATCAGGGCGTCCCGCACGGCGGGGTTGTCGTGCTGCCAGGCCGCCGTCCACATCTCCCAGTCGGCCTTGGTGTAGGAGTGGCGTAGGTCCAGTGGCATGCCGAACTGGTTGCGGTGCTTGAGGTACCAGTTCGCCTCCTCGGTCGCCGCCGACCGGGGCACCAGGTTCAGGCCCAGCAACGTGTCCGGGTAGCCGTTGTACTTCAGGCTCCATGTGGCCGGCTGGTCGTAGGCCAGCCGCAGGTGCGTGCCGTCCTGCGCCTTCGTGAGCCATTGGCCGCTGTAGTTCTGTGCGATGCCCAGATAGTGGGACGCGTCGGCCGTGTTGCCTGCCGCCGTCGCGACGATGCTCATCGCGCCGATGCCGATGATGCCCTTCAGCGCCAGGTTCACGCTGTGCGCGATGAAGCCGGTGAAGTCGTCGGTCTGGTTCTGGTAACCGGGGTCGAGGGCGTTGTCGACGAGGTAGTCGGCCCATTGCTTGAGGATCGCGTAGTGCTGTGTGGCGAAACTCTTCGGGCCGCCGCGCTTGAGGTACGCGGCGGACATGATCAGCATGTTCGCCGACTCCTCGACCGGCATGTCCTCCTCGTTGCCGTCGTTGTGGCCCGAGGCGATCGGGTAGTGCGAGCCGAGGTCGTGCTCAGCGAACTGCTTGGGCCAGCCGCCGTGCTCCGGGTAGTCCAGCAGCGGCGCGAGCAGCAGGCCGAGGTAGCCCGGGTCCAGTTGCAGGAACACCGGCATGCCCGGGTACGTCACGTCGATCGTGGACACGTTGCCGTCGCTGGAGATCTCCTTCAGGAACGCCCACGGCTCGCCGTTGCGCACCAACAGTTCCGTGCCGCCGTAGGCCTGCCGCACCGCCAGCGCGCACAGGGCCGCGTACTTCTCGCCACCGGCCTGGCGCGCCTGCCGGTCGACGGTGCCGTCCAGTTTGGCGGAACGCTGCACCGCGGCGCCCGCGTCGCCGTGACAGAACGCCACCATGTCCTGCCACGTCGACCAGTAGCTGGTCCACAGTGGATTGAGCGGCGTGCCCAGGTAGCTCACGGCCGGCGTGCGGATGTGGCCGACGGTGACCACGAACGGCGCGCTCGGGCCGGTCACCGTGCCCAGGTTCATGTTCAGGCCCAGCACCGGCCAGCGGTCGCTGATCGCGCGTGGCTGGTCCGGGTCGACGGTGTTGGGCAGGTTGCCGGTCAGGGCGTTCGGGCGCACGACGATGTCCTGGCCGATCTGCCAGGTCAGGCCGGGGCGGTCCGGCGCGCTCCACGTGACCGTGCCCCATGACGCCATGTCGCCGTTCTCGGCGAGCACCTGCGGATCGGCGGGTTCGATGGTCAGCGACCGGACACCGGACGTGCTGCCGGTCGTCCACGACACCTGGGCGTTGCTGTCGCCGTTGGTCCACTCACCGCTGATGTCCAGGTACACGCTGACCGTGTGCGGCCTGCCGTCCGCGCTGCTCGCCTGCGCCATCACGTAGGACAGCGGCATCGACTGGCGGCGCAGGTCGCCGGGCTCGACCGGGGACAGGAACGTCACGACGAGTCGGACGTCGCCGGCCACGAGCGTGAAGACCGAGCGGGTCGCCGTGACGGTCAGGTCGGTCTGCTCCATGCCGAACATCGCGGGGACGCCGTCGGGCAGGCCGGGGTCGCCCATGAAGACATAAGGGCTGCCGTCGATGACGGCGATGCCGGTCATGGCGGTGGTCCGGCCGGTCCAGAACGTGGGCCACGTCCCGGGCAGTACGTCGGCGGGCAGCCACGTGCTCAGGTACGGCGAACGGACGGCCAACGGCGTTGCGGGCGGCCGGATCGGGTGGAAGGTCGTGGCGGTGGCGTCGGCGCTGCGCGATGTCGGGACCGCCGCCGACGCGGTGCCCGCGAGGGCGGGGATGGCGGCCGCGGCCAATCCCGCGGCACCGGACCAGCGAAGCAGGTCGCGCCTTGACAACCCAGTTGTGTCGGAATGATCGGATGGATTGCGGAGCGACATGAACCGTCTCCCGTCGTTGATCGTGAGCCTCATTACTCCGCTCGCCGTATGCCCTGGTAGACACGGCGAGACGTGACCAACGGTGCCACCCGTGTCAATAGTCGACAATGTCTCGGTTAATGTGTTAAAACCTTGTCCACCTTGTCTCCTGTCTCTGTCATTGAGACACCTGTTACATGTGGTCTGGTCCACCATTGCGCGAATTTCGTGAGTGGGGAATTGATATGACCGTTCGGGTGCTGCTGATCCTGATGCTGGTCGGTCTTGTGGGTGGAGTGGTCCAACCTGTCGCGGCGCACGCCGATTCGACCACCGTGTGTTCGGTCTACTGCGATACCCGGGATCCGTCGCTGGCGAAGCAGGAAACATTCCCGGTGGCCGAACCTGAACGACAACGGCCGAGCTGTCGAATTGCACGTCGACGACGTCGACGGCATGGCCTGGGCCAGCATCGACAACGGCGTCGACCGAACGACTCGGTGTGGCTGGACCGTTCCTGGGACGGCGGCACCACCTGGGACGGCCTGCTGGGCAAGGCGTGGATTCCGAGTACCTGGACGGGCACCCGCACGCTGATGTACAACCTCGACGACCCGCAGTAACCACCGCGCGCGGCCTGCTCCGCGCGTGCGGCGACGCGAACGGTGTCGATGTGCACGTCCTGGGCGCACCTGTCGGTGTGCGGCCAGTTGTGCGACCAGCGCGACGCCGCGAACGCGACTGGTGACGACCAGCCCGTCGCACCGACGACGCTGGACGGCCGGCACATCTCGTTGCACGCCGATCCCTCCAGCGGCATGGCGTGGGCGACCATCGCGGGCGGCGAACCCGGCGACGAGGTCTGGATGGACCGATCCTGGAACGAGGGCTCCTCGTGGCCGGACGGTTCGTCGCAGGGACGGGTGACGTCGCCGTCCGGCGCGACGGGCGATCGCACCGTCATGATCAACACCGCACGACGAGCTCGGCCGCCTCTACGGCGGCGCGGTGCGCGCCTGCGGGCGCGCGGTCGAAGGGCAGAACGGCAGTTGCACCGCGTGGGCCCGGCCCGGCCGACTCGCCGGCCGAGGCCGCCGTCGACGCGCTGATGTACTCCTACGACCCGAACAACGCGTGGTGGCCGTCAGTTGGTGGAACTCCGCGTCCGCGCTGACCAGCGTGATCGACTACGCCGAAGATCCGGCGGCACGGACTACGGCTGGGTGGTCGCGCAGACCTTCCAGGTCAACAAGGTCGCTTTCCCGGCCGGCACGCGCAGCACCGACCGATCTAGCGGCGACTTCATCTCGCCTGCCGTCGACGACAGCGAGTGGTGGGCACTGGCCTGGATCGACGCCTACGACCTGACCGACGAACCAGACCTACCTCGACGAGGCCGTCACCATCGCGAACTACGTCAGCCAGAACTGGGACACCGGCACCTGCGGCGGCGGCGTGTGGTGGAACACCAGCGAAGACCTACAAGAACGCGGTGACCAACGCGCCTCTACGTCCGGCTCACCGCCGCGCTGCACAACCGCATCCCCGGCGACACCGCGTGGCTGGCCAGGGCGCGGACGGCGTGGAACTGGTTCGCTCAACAGCGGCATGATCAACTCCGTCCGGCCTGGTCAACGACGGACTCACCACGTCCTGCGCGAACAACGGCCAGACCGTGTGGACGTACAACCAGGGCCTGGCCATCGGCGCGGCCGTCGAACTCTGGCATGCCACCGGCGACTCGCCCGATCCTGGCCGAAGGCCAGCACCTCGCCGACTCCGCGTTGACACTCGTCCCTGGTCTCGCAACGGCGTGCTCACCGAATCGTGCGACGCACCCGGTGGCACCTGCGACGACAACCAGAAGCAGTTCAAGGGCATCTTCGCCCGCTATCTCGGCGAACTCGCCGGCGCACCGGCGACACCACCTACCGGAACTTCCTGGCCGCGCAGGCGAACACGCTGTGGTCGGCGGATCGGGACAGCTTCAACCAGTTCGGCGAGCGCTGGTCCGGCGCGAGCCCGAACGTCGTGACTGGCGCACCCAGGCCAGCGCCCTGGACGCCCTCGACGCGGCAGCAAGCAGCGGAGGTACGGTATGACAGCCATCGGCAGACGCGGTTTCCTCAAGGGCGCCCTGCTCGCTGCGGGCGCGGCCGCCCTGCCGACCACCGCGCAGGCGACGCCCGCCAAGCACAAGCCGAAGCCCAGGGCAGCCACGGACGCGCAGTACCCGGTCAACCGGGCGCCGCTGCAGCCCGCCGCCTTCCTGCGGCTGCCGCCGGGCGCCGTCACCCCGGCCGGCTGGCTGGCCACCCAGCTCGACTACCAGCTCAACGGGCTGAACGGCCGCTACCAGGACGACTCGCACTTCCTGGTGTTCAACAGCACCGGCTGGGTCGACCCGAGCCAGGCACGGCTGGGAGGAGGTGCCGTACTGGCTGCGCGGCTACGGCGACCTCGGCTACGTCACCGGCGACGCGACCGTGCGGTCCAGCACCGAGCAGTGGATCAGCGCCGATCATGGCGACCCAGGCAGTCGGACGGCTTCTTCGGGCCGACCGGACCTGCGCACCATCACCAACGGCCACGCCGACCTGTGGCCGCACATGCCGATGACGCACGCGCTGCGCTCCTGGTCGGAGTTCCACCGACGACACGTGCGTGCACGACGTTCCTGACCCGCGTACTTCGCGCTACGTCGCCGCGCAACCCGTCGACGTGTTCACCGACGGCTGGGGCTACGACCCGCTGGGGCGACACGATCGACGTCATCTACTGGCTGTACAACCGAACCGGCAACAGCCACCTGCTCGACCTGGTCACCAGGATCCACGCCAACTGGCGAACTGGACAGGCGGCATCGCCAGCCTGCACAACGTCAACTTCGCGCAGGGCTTCCGCGAGCCCGCCCAGTACTGGACGCTGTCCGGCGCACAGGCCGACCACGACCCGCCTACCAGAACTACGCGAACGATGCTGGGCAGGTACGGCCAGTTCCCCGGCGGCGGTTTCGCGGGCGACGAGAACGCGCGGCCCGGTTTCGGCGACCCGCGCCAGGGTTTCGAGACCTGCGGCATCGTCGAGTTCATGGCCAGCCACGAGATCCTGACCAGGACCACCGGCGACCCGGTCTGGGCCGACCGCGCCGAGCAGTTGGCGTTCAACATGCTGCCCGCCGCGCTCGACCCGCGGGGCAAGGTCAGCCACTACATCACCAGCCGCCAACAGCGTCCAGCTCGACGACGTGGTCAAGTCGCAGCTCCAGTTCGACAACGGCTTCGCGATGCAGGCCTACCTGCCCGGCGTCGACCAGTACCGCTGCTGCCCGCACAACTACGGCCAGGGCTGGCCCTACTACGTCGAGGAGATGTGGCTGGCCACCCCGGACGGCGGCCTCGCCGCGTCGCTGTACGGGCCCGTCCACGCGTGACCGCGAAGGTCGCCGGCGGCGTCTCGGTCACCATCACCGAGAACACCGACTACCCGTTCAGCGACACGATCACCTTCACGCTCGCGCTCGCGTCACCGACCGCTTTCCCTTTCACCGTGCGGATCCCCGGCTGGTGCTCGGCTCCCGCGCTGACGGTCAACGGCTCGGCGGTGTCCGGTCGCCGGCGGGCCTCGGTTCGCCACCGTCAACCGCACCTGGTCGAACGGCGACACCGTCATGCTGCGGCTGCCGATGCGAGCCGGTGACGAACACCTGGACCGCCAACCACAGCGCCGTGTCGGTGAGCTGCGGGCCGCTCGTCGTACTCGCTGCGGATCACGAGCAGTGGTCGCAGATGTCCGGCAGCGCGCAATGGCCGCAGTACCAGGTCACGGCGGGCTCGGCCTGGAACGTCGGCCTGGTGCCCGGTCAGTCGCTGTCACTGGCCGGTGGTGGCGGCAACGTGAACGATCCGTTCAACCTGGCAGGCGCGCCGGTGTCGATCACGGCGCAGGCGCAGACGATCCCGGACTGGACGGCCGACTCGCAGGGCGTGGTCGGCACACTGTCCGGTGGCCCGGTGTCGACCACGTCCGCGACGCAGCAGGTGACGCTGGTGCCGATGGGCGCGGCGCGGCTGCGCATCACGGCGTTCCCGGCGACCGGCGGCAGCACGCCGTGGGGTGTCGCGGGTGTGCCGTGCCGAATCCAGAACCAGAACAGCGGCAAGGTGCTGGGTGTCGACCAGATGTCCACCGCGGACTCCGCGCAGGTGGTGCAGTACGACGACAACGGGACCGCCGACCACCTGTGGACACTGCTGGACAACGGCAACGGCCTGGTGAAGCTGCGCAACGGCAATTCCGGCAAGGTGTTGGGCGTGGCCGGGATGTCGACCGCCGACTCCGCGCAACATCGTCCAGTTCACCGACAACGGGACAGCCGATCACGTGTGGCAGTTGGTGGACAACGGGGACGGCTGGTTCCGGCTGCGCAACGTCAACAGCGGCAAGGTGGCCGGGGTGTCGCAGATGTCGACGGCCGACTCGGCGGCCGTGGTGCAGTTCGACGACAACGGGACGGCGGATCACCTGTGGCGGCTGATCCCGGACGGCAGCGTGCGCATCCAGAACGTCAACTCCACCAAGGTGCTCGGTGTGTCGGGGATGTCCACGGCCGACTCCGCGCAGGTGGTGCAGTTCGCCGACACCGGCACCGCCGACCACCTGTGGCAGTTCGTACCGGACGCGAACGGCTACCACCGCATCCGCAACGTCAACTCCGGCAAGGTGTTGGGCGTGTCGGACATGTCTACGGCGGACTCTGCGCCGGTCGTGCAGTACGACGACAACGGGACCGCCGACCACCTGTGGCGGCTGCGGGCCGACGTGGGCAACGTGTGGCGGATCCAGAACTCCAACAGCGGGAAGATGCTCGGCGTGGCCGGCATGTCGTACTCGGACTCGGCCGATGTCGTGCAGTACGACGACAACGCCACGGCCGACCACCAGTGGCGACTGATCTAGGGTGTGTTTCACAAGCCCCCGCCGCGCAGCCGGAAAGCGGGCTTATGAAGCACACCCTAGCGTCGTGCGACAGGATCACCCGACACCGGCGCCCGGAACCACGGTGGTGATTCCGGGCGCCCGGGGTGGCGGACCTGACATCCGGGCGCAGGACGACGGTCGATCAGTCGATCATGTCGTCCGGGACGGTGAGGTCTTCGGTCGCGTAGAGCTTCGCGGTGGCGAGCGGGTCGTCGTCCGCTTCGGCGATGCGGTCCATCAGGGCGTCGTACTCGGGGCCGGTCCTGCCCTCGTAGGAGTCCTTCATGCGGCCCCACTCGTCCCACGGGAGCATCTCCAGGCCGTTGAGCGCTGCCAGGTCGCGGATGGCGTTGCCGCGGATCTCGCCGACGCCCCACGCGTGGTCCGTGCCGGCGACGCCGAACGTGTCCGGGTCGACCGTGCCGCCGCGATACAGCGCCCACGCCTGGCCACCGGTGAGGAACCGGCCGGGCGCCAGGTCCTCCGGGTGCGCCACGACGGACGTGCCCAGCCACTCGACGTCCGTGCGGACCCAGCGGTCGTCCCGCAGGTACTCGATCACCCAGTGGTCGACGCTCCTGCCGGGCATGAAGTACGTGCCGAAGCCGCAGCGTGCCCGTGCGGTGACGCCGCGCGCCCGCAGCATCGTGACGGCCAGCGTCGAGAAGTGCCGGCAGGTGCCCACGACGCGCCGGTCCGGGGTGCGGGGTTCGCTCAGCGGCGCGGGGTTCAGCGACGTGAGCACACCGACGAGGGTGCGCGCGGGCCGGATGTCGCGCTCCGCCATGCGGTCCTCCGGCACGCCCGCGGCGAGCGCGTCGTGCGGCTGGATGACCAGTTCACGGGCCGCGGCGCAGATGCCCACCGGGTCGTCGGGCAGGCCGGCCAGGTACGGCAACTGGTCGGGGGACAGGCTGGTGAACGATCCCGGCGCGCTGTAGTCCACGATCGTGATGCTAGCTGCCTGGTCGGACAGCTACAGGCGCATGGCGCCGGGGAAGACGAAGTAGTACAGCGCGCCGATCAGGATCAGGTAGCCGAGGATGACCAGCGTCCAGCCGAGGTTGTAGCGGATCACCTGGCCCTCGTCCCGGACGAACTTCGTCGTCGCCACGCCGACGCTGGCCGTCTGCGGCGCGATCGGCTTGCCGACCTCGGCGCCCAGCGAGTTCAGCGACGGGAACAGCAGCACCGGCGCGTGCGTGAGCTGGGCCACGGAGTACTGGAAGTGACCGAACACCGCGTTGGACGAGGTGTTGCTGCCCGACAGCGCGACCGCGATCCAGCCCAGCACCGGCGAGATGAGCACGAACCAGGTGCCGATCTTCGCGAACCCGTTGGCCATCGAGTTGGCAAGACCCGCGTAGTTGTAGACGGCGGCCAGGCCGAAGATCAGCGGACCGACCAGCAGCGCGCCCCACATCTGGCGCAGCGTGTTGGCGAACACCTCGCGCAGTTGCGCCGCACGCGGCCGCAGGAACGCCAGGATCAGCAGCCAGCTCACCAGGATCGCGGTGCCGGCGACGAACGGCGCGAACTTCCACGCCGTCGACGCCGCCTTGTGGTCCAGTGACGAGATCGCGCTGACGCTGGGCGAGAACGGCACGATGTTGCCCAGCTTCGACCACGGCCCCGTCCACGCGACCACGACGACGATCAGGATCGCGAACGGCAGCAGCCCGCGCAGCGGGGCCCTGACGGCCGCCGCGGCCGTCGGTGGCGTGGTGATCTCCTCGCCGCCGAAGCCGAGCGTCTGCTTCGGCCGCCAGAAGCGCAGCAGGATCAACAGGGCCGCGAAACACACCAGGGAGCCGATCACGTCCGGCAGGTACGGGCCGAGGAACTGGGACGTCGGGAACTGGCCGAGGATGTAGCCCAGCGAACCGACGATCGCCAGCGGCCAGCCGCCGCGCAGGCCGCGCCTGCCGCTGACCAGGTAGATCAGGATCCACGGTGGCGCGAGCGCGAGAATGGCGACGATCTTGCCGATCGACGCGGACAGCGCGTCCACCGGCAGTCCGGTGACGGCGGCCAGCCCGATGATCGGCGCGCCGAGCGCACCGAACGAGACGGGCGCGTTGTTGGCCAGCGCGGCCACCCGGATCGCGGCCAGGTCGGCGATCCCGAACGCGATCAGCAGCGGCGCGACGACGGCCCACGGGTAGCCGAACCCGACCAGCCCTTCCAGCAGCGCGCCGAACGCCCACGCGATCAGCAGTGTCTGTACCCGGATGTCGGCGGTGGCCTGGGCGACCAGCCAGTTCTTGAACGCGTCGAACGCGCCCGTCACGACGAGCGTGTTGTAGATGATCACGCCCCAGAACACGATCCAGTCGACCGACCAGAAACCGGTGCCCGCACCCAGCCCGTACGCCTTGAGCGTCGATCCGAACGGCGCGCCCCACACGGTCACGCCCAGCGCGATCGTGACGACCGCCCCGATGATCACGGCCTGCCAGGCCGACATCCGCAACACGGCAAGCAGCACCAGCAGGACGACGACGGGCACGAGCGCCAGCAGCGTGCTGCCCAGCACGGTGTGCACCGGGTCGAGGACCTGGGGGAACTGCAGGGCGTGTGCTGGGCCCGGCACCCGGGAAAACGCTGAACCAGCCATTGCCGGCCTCCCGCTCGTCACGCTTCATCGCGGATTGATCATGCGTACACACTTGATCGTTGCGTTGTCAAGTGTTTTGGCGGGACTCGCGGGTGCGGGTGATTCAGTCGGTCCAGTTCATCGAGTGCCGAAGGCCCAGTTCGATGCTCGCGGCGGTTTCCTGCAGCGTCGGCAGCAGGGTGACCAGATCGTCGGCGGTCTTGCGGCCGATGTGGCTGGACAGGTCGATCGCGGCGCGCACGCGCCCGGACCGGTCACGGATCGGCACGGCGAGGGAGACGAGCCCCTCTTCCAGTTCCTGGTCGACGACGGCGAAACCGTCCTGGTGCACCTTCTTCAGCTCCGCCCGCAGCACGTCGGGGTCGGTGATGGTGCGCGGCAGCAGCGGTGTCAGCTCGTATTCGTGCAGATACTCCTCGAACTGGGCGGACGGCAGGTTCGCCAGCAGGACACGGCCCATCGCGGTCGCGTGGGCGGGGCGGCGCGCACCGACGTTGACCGAGATCGTCATCAGCGCGGGGCCGGCGACCCTGACCACGTACACGATGTCACCACGGTCGAGGATCGCGCCCTCGCTGGCCTCGGTCGTCTCGGCGACGAGTTTCTCCAGGCGGGGCAGCGCGACATCGGGAAACGACAATGCCGACAGATATGAGTACCCCAGTTCCAGGACCCGCGGCGTCAGTTCGAAACGGTTGTTCTTGCCGTGGACGTAACCCAGTTCTGTCAGGGTGAGCAGAAAGCGGCGAACGGCGGCTCTGGTCAGTCCGGCGACCTGTGCGATCTCGGAGACCGTCATTGAAGGCCGTTCCGCGTTGAACACGCGGATGATGGCCAGGCCGCGTTCCAACGAACGGACGAAGTCTCTGGAACGTTCGCCGCCGCGGTCGTCCTGATCGCCTTCGAACTCGGGATCGTCGGACGATGACTCGGAATCCACGGGAAATACCTCCGGCCGGGGATGGTGGACGCAGTGAGACTAGGGCAGCCGCCGGTTCCGAGGAAGATGACAAGTGTCGCAATTTCGGTTGCTTCGTCGGACGTACGCCCGACTACATGTATCCGCACGCTTTTGCCGCACAATCCGCACGCCCTGACATTGTCAATCGCTGCCGTTCGGAACGATTTCCCAAGCGCTCGCTCGGCGCGGTTGTGTGCATTGCTGCTCGTATTGCGCACGTGTGTTCGGTGTGCGAGCATCGGTGTCGGGTCGGGTTGGAGGGTCGTAGTCGTGGGAGAGCTGTGTTTTCGGGACGAGGACCGTCCCGGGGATGTCGACGGCTGGGGCGCCGCGGCCGGGCGGGCGCTGCGCAAGGCCGTGCACCGGACGGGCCGGCCGGAGGTCGCCGTGCCCTGCCTGCTGGCGCCGGAGCGGTTGGCGCTCATCCGAGCGCACTGCGGGCCCGACGTGTCCGTCGTGGTGATCGGGCAGTCGGCGGGGCGCATCGATCTGGGTGACCTGCGGGCGCGGACGAGTGATGCCACTGCCGCGGTGTATCTGGAGACGCCCAACCACCTGGGGACGATCGAGGTCGACGTGCCGGAGATCGTGGACATGGCGCGGCGGCTGCGTGCCCTGTCGGTGGTGGGGGTCGATCCGGCGTCGTTGGGGGTGCTGCCTTCGCCGTCGGCCGATGTCGTCGTCGGGCCGACGCGGTCGGTGGCGGCGAATCTGTCCGAGGTGGGAGAGGAGTTGTTGCGCAACAGCGGGTACCTGGCGGCTCGGGTCGGTTCGGTGCAGGGGGTTCGGGTCCGGTGGCCCGGCTTCTTCCGGCGGTTCGTGGTGGACTTCAACGGGACCGGGCGGTCGGTGGAGGACATCAACTCGGCGTTGGGCGGACGGGGAATCGTGGGCGGTCGGGATCTTTCTGTCGAGTTTCCGTGGTTGGGGCAGGCCGCTTTGTACAGTGTCGGGGGCGGCCTGGCTGAGGAGGATGTGGAGATGTTGGTGCGGGGCCTGGGTGACGCTGTCGCCGGCTGACGGTTTCCGCTCCGGACCCGTCGACCCGATCCACCAACGAGTAGTGGCTGGAGCGCGGTCCAGGTCACGCTCGGAGTGGAGCACCGGCCCCGCGACATAAAGAAATCGTCATTGGCCGCGGAAAATGCGACCATGTCGCCCGTGCGTGGACCAGTGCCTCGGGCGGTGGAGTCGTGACGGATCTCGAACAGGCGATAGTTACCCATGACCTGACCAAGACATTTTCGGTGCCGCGCCGGCTGACCGGGCGGTTCGCCGCCGTGCGGTCGCTGTTCGATCCGGTGCGGGACAAGCGGACCGTTGTCGACCGGTTGACCATGAGCGTGCCGAGGGGTGAGCTCGTGGCCCTGCTCGGACCCAATGGTGCCGGGAAATCGACGTCCATCAGGATGCTCTGCGGGATTCTCACGCCCACGTCGGGAGACGTGGTGGTGAACGGGCGCGTTCCCCACCAGGATCGGCGGGCCAACGCCCGGTCGATCGGGGCCGTGTTCGGGCAGAAGACCCAGCTGTGGTGGGATCTGCCGGCGCGCCAGTCGTTCGAACTGCTCAAGGACATCTTCGAGATTCCGGAACCGTTGTACCGCAAACAACTGGGCGAGTTCGACACGCGGCTGGAGCTGTCCGAATTCTGGGACACGCCGGTGCGGCACCTGTCGTTGGGGCAGCGGGTGCGCTGCGACGTGGCCGCGTCGATGCTGCACGATCCGCCGCTGGTGTTCCTGGACGAACCGACCATCGGGATGGACGTCGTCGCCAAGGAGCGGACGCGGGAGTTCCTGCGCTCACAGGTACAGCAGCACGGGCGCACCGTATTGCTGACGACCCACGACATGACCGAGGTGGACAAGCTCGGTGAGCGCGTGCTGCTGATCGACGGCGGCCGGCTGATGTTCGACGGCGATCTCGCCGAACTGAAGGCACGCTTCGGCGGTCGGCCGACCATTCGGGTCACGTTCGCCGAGCCGACGCCGGGACCCCTGCGGGTACCGGCCGGTGAGGTGGGCCGGCAGGGGTTGGAGGTGTCGCTCGTGCCCTATGACGGCGTGTCCGTGCCCGACGTCGTGCGCACGCTGATGGCCGAGTTCTCGGTGACCGGGATCGGCATCGAGGAGACCGACCTGGAGGACGTCATGCGGGCCGTGTACCGGTCCGGGACGGTCGAGCGGACGCGCAGCGCATGACCACGCCGCTGGCCGGCAGGCGGCTGGTGCGGATCGGACCGCTGACCGAGCTGACCTACCGCACCCGCCTGGTCGTCACGCCGATGACGTTGGTGTTCCAACTGTTCCTGTACGACCGGCTGTGGACGGCCGTCTTCGCGCACACCACCCGCGCCGCGGGCATGGACCTGCGGCAGACCGTGACGTACTCGCTGCTGGCTCTGCTGTCGGCACGGGTCCGCTGGAACGCGAGGAGCATGGGCGGCCGGGACTCGATCGCGGCGCTGATCCGGGACGGCGGCATCGCCTACTGGTTCCTGCGGCCCATGTCGCCGTCCGTGGTCTACCTGTGGCGCCAGGCCGGTGACATGGTCTACGGGACCTGCTGGGTCGTGCTCGGGTATCTCGTGCTGCTGGCAGCTCACGTCGTCGCGCCGCCCGTGTCGTTGCTCGCGGGCACGGTCTTCCTGGTGAGCGCCACGCTGGGCCAGTTGCTGTTCCTGTTTCTCGGGCAGCTCGCCGAGCTGTGCGTGTTCTGGCTGATGTCGGCATCGTTCATCGTGCGGGCCTACTCGTTCGCGCAGGATCTGTTGGCGGGCGTGTACATTCCGCTGGCTTTCCTGCCGGGTGCGCTGCGGGCCGCGACGCAGTGGCTGCCGTTCGGTTTCTGCGTGAACGTGCCGCTGTCGCTCTACGTCGGCACGATCCCGGTCGGCTCCGCGCCGAAGTACCTGGGGGTGCAGGTGGTGTGGGTGATCGTGGCGGCGCTGGCCGGACGGGTGATGTGGTCCCGGGCCGCCGCCCGGCTGAACGTGCAGGGAGGGTGACGCCGATGGCCGGCCTCGGCTACCAGTTGCGGGTCGCCCGCCGGGTCAGTGCGCTGAACCTGCGGGCCCGCATGCAGTACCGCGTCGACTTCCTGACGTCGATCCTGCTCGGCATCGCGTGGCAGACCGCGACCCTGGTGTTCGTCACCGCGCTGCTGACGCGGTTCACCGGCGGCCTCGGCAACGTGCCCAGCAGCGGCGTCGTGCTGATCGTGGGCGTGCGGCTGGTGTCGCACGGCATCTACGTGCTGTTCTTCTCGACCCTGAACTGGGTGAACCAGATGGTCGACGAGGGCTGGATCGACGCCTACCAGATCCGCCCGCTGCCCGTGCTGACGCAGGTGATGCTGTGGCAGTTCAACGTGCACGCGTTCGGTGACACACTGGCCGGACTGTCCGCGCTCGTCGTCGGCATGGTGCTGGTGCCGGTGCACTGGACGGCCGGCACGCTGGCGTTCCTGGTGGCGGCCGTGGTCGGCGGGATGCTGCTGGAGTCCGCCGTGCAGGTCGCGCTGGGCAGTCTCCTGCTGCGCTCGCCCGCGACGCGGTCGATCGGGAGCTGGGCCGACGAGGTGATGTCGACGTTCGGCAACTACCCGCTGTCCATCCTGCCCAGGGCCGTGCAGGCGATGCTGACGTTCGTGTTCCCGCTGGCGTTCCTGGCGTACTTCCCGGTGCTGGTGCTGCTGGGAAAGGCGCCTGAGCACGGCGTGATGGCCGTGCTGGAGCGGTGTTCGCCACTGATCGGGCCGCTGGTGTTCCTGCTGGCGCTGCGGATCTGGGCGCGCGGCGTGCGCGGCTACCAGTCGGCCGGCGGCTGACCGGTCAGGCGGAGCCGGGATCGCCGATACGGGCCCATTCCGCCGCCGCGTCCCGCGTCCAGGCGTCGTGGTGTTGCTGGAACAGTTCGGCGGCACGCGCGCCGTTCCAGTGCGCGGGCAGCAGTTCGGCGGGCAGTTCCGGGTCCACGGACGGGAAACGGCGCCACGCGTGCACCAACTGGACCAGTTGCGCGAGTGGGTCACCCGTGATGTCGGCGAACTCGGTGAGGAACTCCTCGTACTCGCGCTCGATCGCGTCCAGGTCCCACGCCTGCCGCACCATCGCCGGCAGTTCGCCGCCTCGGTGCTCGGCCAGGAACACCTGAGCGTCGGCCAACAGACCGGCCTCGGCCAGCACGCGCTCGGCCTCCGTGCCCCGGTCGGGATGGGTGCTGATCCACACGCCCGGCGCGGGGCTGCCGAAACCGGCCCACGTCAGCCGGGTGCGCAGCAGGTGTCGCGCCGGACGGTCGGTTTCAGGCACCCGCACCAGGACCAGCAGCCAGCGGCCGTCCCATTCGCGCCGCGCGCCGCGGAAACCGTAGATCCGCTCGGTGCCCTCGGTGAGCATCCGCTCCGCGTTCGGGCTCAGCGTCCACATCGTCCGTCTGCCGACCCGCTGCGACGTCAGCCATCCGGCCGCCGCCGTGCGCATCAGCGCCTGCCGGCTCGCCTTCTCCTCGATGCCCAGCCTGCCCAGCACGTCGATGAACGCCGACGTCCACGCCGATCCGCCACCCGGCAGCACGAACTCACCCATCACGGTCAACAGCAGCCCGCGCGCGCTCTCCGCGCCGGCCGCGTGGCGACGGGACAGGGCGGGTGTGTCATCGGCCGCGGTCAGGGACATGCGCACAGTCTAAATGCCGTGCGGCACAGCGGTGCCACGGCGCCGCGCGCTGCCGGTGCCGGGCCACGGGACCTGCCGCGGCCCGACTTCGGCCCCGGCGCGCGGCCGGAGCTCGACGGCTGGCGGTGGTCGGGGACGAACACGTTGTCCGACAACGCGTTCGGCGCCGGAAATCCTTACGCGGTGGGCAATGTCTCGTAATACGCAACAGTTTCTCCCACTGGGAGAACGCTGTTAGCCTGCGAATCATGAACGCACCGCTGCAGAGCGTGGACCGGGCTCTCGCGGTGCTGCTGTCCTTCGACGAGCATCGTTGCGACTGGGGCGTCACGGAACTGGCCGAGCAGTTCGGCTGGGACAAGTCCGTCGCCCAGCGGCTGCTCGCCACCCTGGCGGGGCGCGGATTCCTGGTGTCGCAGCCGGGGAGCCGCCGCTACCGGCTCGGTCCCGCCATGTGGCACCTGGCGTGGCTGTGGGAACGCAGGGGCGGGTTGGCGTCGCTGGCCCGGCCGGTGCTGGGCCGGTTGGCCCAGCGCACCGGCTACACGGCGCTGCTGGCCGTGTCCGACGGTGTGGACGTGCGCTGCGTCGAGGCCGTCGACGGCGATCACGGTCCCGTGCGGCACTCGCTGATCGGCCAGGTGTGCCACGACTCGGACACGGTGCTGACCGTGCCGCTGGCTGCCAGGAACCAACCGGTCGGCTCCCTGATGCTGCTCGGCCGTGACGTGATCCCGGCCGACCGGCACGACGAGTTGGAGGACGAACTGCACACGGCCGCGCTGGAGGTCGGCGCGCTGCTGCGCCCCCGCTGACGTGACGCCCCCGCTGACGTGACGTCCCCGCTAACGTGCCACGGTCTGCCGGATCAGGCCCATCGCCAGCAGGTCCGCGACGGGTGTGGCGATGTCGCACGTGCCGAACGACAGGAACTCGGCGCGCGCGTCGGCCAGCCGGTCCGGTGCCAGATCGTCGATCAGGCACGCGACGTCCTCGGCCGACCGTTCGCCCAGCAGCACAGCGACGTCGTCGACGTCACCGCCACGCAGTGCGACGTCGGTGGCCAGCAGGACGTTGAGGAAACCGTGCTGTTCCAGATCACCGTCGGTGTGCCGGACCGCGTGGTGCAGACCTGCCGTGCACTTGAACGGCACACCACCGGACACGGCGGCCACGATCGACGCGGCCAGTTCCCGCTCGGTCGGGTGCGCGGCCGGGGTGACACCGCCGGTGCGGAACTTCGCCAGGCAGCCGGTGCCGGCCAGCGCCGCGGTGCTCGCGCCGGCCCGCTCGTCACGGGGGATCTCGACGAAACCGAGCGCGCCCGCCGGCAGGTGCTCGGCCAGTGTGCGCAGCAGCTCGTCGATGCCCATGTCACCGGGCAGCGGCACCTCGACGGCACGCAGTTCGGCGCTGTCGGGTAGTTCGGCGATCACCGCCGGCAGCGCCGTCGGGCCGCCGGGCACGGTCACGCTCAGCTCGACCGGCCGGTCCAGCAGCGCGGCCAACTCGCCGATGCGTGCCGACGGGACGACGAACGGGCCCATCATGCTCGCGTACCAGGCGGTCCGATGGCCCGCGTGGGCCGGCAGCGCGTCGGGTAGCGGCAGGTCACCGGGTGGGAACAGGGCCGCGTCGTCCAGCAGGTCGGCGAACCACGACAACGTCATCGGCAAGCCCCTTCCGCTCCGGTCCGCCCCCGAGCATGCCTGCCTGATCCGCCGCTGTCATGTTCGAACCCGCGGTGGCGCCGCTACCCGGGCAGGCCGTCCAACAGCGCGCGCAGGCCCATCGCGAAGTGGGCGTCGAAGTCCGGTGGTCCTTCGTAGCGGCTGAGCTTGAGCACCGTCGGGTAGTCGCGGCCGGGCAGCACGTCCAGTAGTTCGTCCAGCGGTGACGTGGTGTGTTCGCCGACACGCACCGCGTTCACGCTGAACACCGCCGACAGCACCACGAAGTGGATGATGCTGAAGTAGGTGCGCACGATCAGCTCCGGATCGCAGCCGTCGCGGTCCATCACCGACCAGAACAGCTCTCGGATCCGGATCGCGTTCGGCCCCAGGTGCGGCGAGTTCGCGACCACGAGGACGACAGCGCGGTGCGACAGCAGTGTGCGGCGCAGTCCCTGGGCGAGTTGCTCCAGTGCGTCCCGCCAGCCGAGAACCGCGTCCGGCGCCGGCAGTTCGCCCAGCACGCGGTCGGCGACCTCGACGAGCAGTTCCTCGCGGCCGGCCACGTGCCGGTACAGCGACGCGGGGCCGGTGCCCAGCTCGTCGGCCAGCCGTCGCATGGTCAGCTCGGCGAGGCCGTCGCGGTCCAGGATCGCCAGGGCCGCCTCGCAGATCCGGTCGATCGACAGGCCGCGGCTGCGCATCCGGAGCCGTTGCTGATACCGACTCCGCCACCAGGCGGCCGATCCGGGCGCCGGCGTGGCGGCACCGTTGACGTCAGCGGGCATTGACCAGACCTCACCCAGGCGAACAGTGATCGCTTTGTCGCGAACGCCGCTCGCAAGCCGTTTACACCGTCTACTTCGGACTTGCGCGAGCCAGTTCCGCGGGACGCGGAGCCGGCCGGAGAGCTCGTTGGCCGACGGGCTCTCCGGCCGGTCGTACGGCGGTCAGCCGGCCACCTCGGAGAAGTACTTCACGGTCTTGGCCAGTCCTTCGTCCAGCGCGACCGTCGGAACCCAGTCGAGCAGTTCCTTCGCCCGCGCGATGTCCGGCCGCCGCCGTACCGGGTCGTCCGACGGCAGCGGCCGGAACTCGACCGGGCTCTTGCTGCCTACCAACGAGACCACCTTCTCGGCCAGCTCCAGCATCGTAAATTCACCCGGATTGCCCAGATTGACGGGGCCGGTCACGTCGGGGCCGGTGTTCATCAGCCGGATCAGCCCGTCCACCAGATCGGCCACGTAGCAGAACGACCGGGTCTGCGAGCCGTCGCCGAACACGGTCAGCGGCTCGCCGCGCAACGCCGACATGATGAAGCTGGACACCACGCGGCCGTCGTTGGGCAGCATCGACGGGCCGTAGGTGTTGAAGATCCGAGCCACCTTGATCGGCAGCCGGTGCTGCCGGTAGTAGTCGAAGAACAACGTCTCCGCGCAGCGCTTGCCCTCGTCGTAGCAGGAGCGGATGCCGATCGGGTTCACGTTGCCCCAGTAGGACTCCTCCTGCGGATGCACCGCGGGATCGCCGTACACCTCGGACGTGGACGCCAGCAGGATCCGCACACCCAGCCGCTTGGCCAACCCGAGCATGTTGATCGAGCCGTGCACGCACGTCTTGGTCGTCTGCACCGGATCGCGCTGGTAGAACACCGGCGACGCGGGGCACGCCAAGTGGTAGATCTGGTCGACCTCCACGTACAGCGGGAACGTGATGTCGTGCCGCATCAGTTCGAAACGCGGATGGTCCAGCAGGTCCAGCACGTTGCGCCGGGTGCTGGAGTAGAAGTTGTCCACCACGAGCACGTCGTGCCCCGCGTCCAGCAACCGCCGGCACAGGTGCGACCCGATGAAGCCGGCACCGCCGGTGACGAGCACTCGTTGCGGGGTATCCTCACGGAACTCCCAGGAACTCATGTCCGGGCTCGGGCTCACGGTGACTCCTTCGAGACGGTGCTGCTGCGTGCGGTCGCCAATCTATGCGCCCACCGTGATGGCTGTGACGCCCGATGGTGTCGGTACCGCGTTGCCGTACGCTGCGCCTCGTGAAACTGTCGATTCTGATGCCCGTCTACAACGAGCGCGCGACACTGGAGTCGGCCGTGAAAGCCGTACTCGACGTCCGGTACCAGTGCGAGATCGAGCTCGTGATCGTCGACGACGGCAGCACGGACGGCACGCGCGAACTGTACGCCGGCTTGTCCGGCGACGTCCGTGTGTCCGTGCACATGCACGACAGGAACAAGGGCAAGGGCGCGGCGATCCGCACTGCCGCGTCGGTCGCCACCGGCGACTACGTGATCATGTGCGACGCCGACCTCGAGTACTCGCCGGACGAGATCCCGAAGCTGCTCGCGCCGGTGCTGGACAAGGAGGCCGACGTCGTCTACGGCACCAGGACGTTCGGCAGCCACAACGCGTACTCGTACGTGTACGTGTTGGGCAACAAGGGTGTCACCACGGTCGCGAACATCCTGTTCAACTGCTACATCAGCGACCTGGAGACGTGCTTCAAGCTGATGCCGACCGAGCTCTACCGCGGGCTGGACATCAAGCAGGCCGGCTTCGGCATGGAGGCCGAGGTGACCGGCAAACTGCTGCGCCGCGGCCACCGGCCCTACGAGGTCCCGATCAGCTACCGGGCACGGACCCGCGAGGCCGGCAAGAAGCTGACGTGGCGCGACGGTGTCGAGGCCGTGTGGATTCTGCTGCGCGAGCGGTTCGCACCCGTACCGGCCTGACGCGGTCCCCGTGCCGGACGACGACACCGCCGTAACCGACGAGAGCGCTGGAGCCGACGAGAGCGCTGTGGTCGACGAGAGCGCTGTGGTCGACGAGGACAGCGTGTCGGTCGGGCCGGACAGCGCGCCGGCACCACCGGTGGGCGCCCGCCGGCGGTCCCGGCCGACCTGGGAACACGGACTCGCGCTCGCCCTGGGCCTGCTGGTACTGGCCGTGCACGATGTCGGTTACGTGCTGGCGCAGCCGTTCTGGACCGACGAGTCGTGGGTCGCCGTCACGACGCGGTTCCCGCTGTCCGATCTGCCGGTCATCACGTCCAGTACCCCGATCGGGTGGTCCTTGCTGCTGCGCGTGGTCACCGTGGGCGGCCACCAGGTGTCGCGGTTGCTGCCGCTGGCGTTCGCCGGCGCCGCCGTGCCGGTCGGCTACTGGTTCGGGCGGCGTCTGGGCTGGCAGCGGCGGGAGATCGCGATCCTGGCCGGTGTGCTGGTCGCGCTCGCCGTGCTGCTGGTGCCGGCGATGTTGATCAGGGACGATCTGAAGCAGTACACGGCGGACGCCGCGTTGGCGCTGCTGGCCGTCGCCGCGCTGTCCCGGTTGGAGCGTGCCTGGTCACGCTGGGCGCTGGTCGGCCTGTCCTGTTCGGTGTGGTGCGGCATGCTGGTCAGCCACACGTCGGCGTTCGTCGGCGGAGCCGCGTTCCTGTCGTTGTGCGCCGTGCAGTTGGTGCGGCGGGCGTGGCGCAGGCTGGTCGAGGCGGTTGCCGCCGGTGCCGTGACCGGTGTGCTGATGGCCGCCGTGTACCTGGGTTTCGACGCGCGCGCCGTGGTGCCCGGTCTGACGTCGTACTGGAGTGACTTCTACGCGCCACTGGGCCACGGCACGCGGGCGTTCCTCGGTGCGAAGTTCGACATCGTGCTGCCGGTGCTGGGGCTCGGACCGCTGTGGCCGGCCGCCGTGCTGTTCGTGGCCGGGGTGGTCACGCTGTTCCGGGTCGGCCGGCCGTCGACGGCGGTCACCGTGGCTGTGCTGTGGCCGTTGATGTTCCTGGTGTCGGCGATCGGGAAGTACCCGTTCCTGGACATCCGCACGTCCACGTTCCTGCTGGTGCTCACGGTCGCCGTCGCGGCCGTCGGCGTCGCGGGGCTGTGTGCGCTGGTGCGACCGTGGCTGCGCGGTGGCGTGTCGGTGCTGCTGGCCGTCGCCGCGGTCGTCGCGTTCACCGTGTCGGCGTGGCCCGCCGTGCGGTCGCGGGACATCCCCACCGAGGACATCCGCGACCAGGCCACCTATGTCGCCGCGCACATGACACCCGGCGACGTGGTCGTGGTGAACATGAACAGCAACTGGAGTTTCGGGTACTACTGGCCGATCGGCACGCCGTCCCGCCGCGCCGATCCGGTCGCCGCCCAGGGCTATCAGGCGTACTTCCCCGACCAGCCGGACATCGTCGTCGCCACCGACCGGGACGCCGGCGCCGTGTCGACGGCGCTGGACGACGCGCTGGGCCGCGCCCGGCCGGGTTCGCGGGTGTGGCTGATTTTCGCGCATGTGAACATTTCCGAGGACCAAGCGTGGCAGGCGGCCATGACCGGCCACGGTGTGACCGCGGTTCCCGTGGGGGACAAGGGGCTTTCGGTGATCCGCCGTTAGCTGGGTCTGCGGAGTTGGCTGACCGTCATCGAGCGGCGCTTGCGGATCAGGCCACGCAGCGTGCCGCCGTTCTGGAAGCCGACCCGCCCTGCCACCGCGTCGACGCTCAACCGGGTGGTGCGCAGCAGGAACGTGGCGTGGTCGAGCCGGATCTCGTTGACGAACTCGATCGGCGACAAGCCCACCACGCTGGAGGTGAGCCGCTGCAGGCTTCGCTCGGACAGCCCGATCGATTCCGCCGCAACGGAAATCTGGATCGGCATCGCCAGGTTGTCCCGCACCCACCGCTCGAACGCCGACATCCTCGGGTCCTGCTGGGCCAGCGCGGTGGGGATCGCGAAACTGGCCTGCGACGGGCGGTCACCGATCAGCAGGTAGCGGGCCACCAGGTCGGCCAGCAGTGGGCTCTGTTGGTGCACAAGGGAAAGCGCAAGGTCGATGTGGGCGAACGCCGCTCCCGCCGTCGTGATGTCCTGGTCCTGCACGATCGTGCGCGAGTCCTCCAGCCGCACGTTCGGGTAGCGCTGGCGGAACGCGGGTCCCAGCCACCAGCTCGTCGTCGCGGCCAGGCCGTCCAGCACACCGGACTCGGCAAGGAAGAACGTGCCCGTGCACGCGCCGGCCAGGGTCGCGCCGGCCTCGCGGGCCTGCTTCACCGTCCGCAACACCGGTCGCAGGGCGGGGGAGCGGATCTCCGTGACCAGTGCGTCCGGCTGCTTGATCCCGATGGCCAGCACGAACAGCACGTCGGGTACGGTGTCGCCCTGCGGTGTCGTGGTGATCAGATGCCCGGCATTGCTGCGCACACGGCGTTTGGGCCCGATCGTCGTCACGTTCCACGGCGACGGCGGCTGCTCGATCTGGTCCCGCAACTGGTTCGCGGTGTCCAGAACGTCGAGGATGGCCGCGAGGCCCGAATCGAATGCGCCATCGGTGACCAGGACCGAGACATCCATGGCGGATACCGTATCAGACGCGTCGCATCCGCCACTGTCGCACGCCTCCCGAGTGCCCTATTTTTGATCACGCGAGTTCGTGTAGGGAAAGGGAATTGAATGATGACTGTGCACGTCGGCCTACTGGTCACCCTGGAAGCGAAACCGGGTAGGCAGGGCGAGGTCGCCGCGTTTCTGGAAGCCGGTCGGGCGCTGGTCGAGGCCGAACCAGCGACGGTCTCGTGGTACGCCTTCCGCGTGACCGAGACCATGTTCGGCATCTTCGACACGTTCCCCGACGACGACGGCCGCGACGCTCACCTGTCCGGTGAGGTGGCCAAGGCGCTGGCCCAGATCTCCGACGAACTGCTCGCGTCCCCGCCCGACATCCAGCCCGTCGACGTGATGGCGAGCAAGCTCGGCGGCTGACCGCGTCCCGGTCTCCGCGGCGTCCGCGAGGACCGGGATTGCCTTGACACGTCGGTCTCTTTACGCAACTCTCGTGGTCATGGAGTGGACGGGTGCCCGTTATGCGGACAAACCCTCGGTCGAGGTGACCACCTGGATCGACGCGCCACCCGAACGGGTGTGGCGCCTGGTCTCCGACATCGGACTGATGCCCGACATGAGCGGCGAACTCCTGTCCGTCGCGTGGCTGGACGGCGCGACCGCTCCCGCGCTGGGCGCCCGGTTCACCGGCCGCAACCGGCATCCGTCGATGGGCGAGTGGTCCACGACGTCGCACGTCGTGTCGTACGAGCCGCCGACGGTCTTCGCGTGGGCCGTGTCCGACCCCGAGCGGCCCAGCGCGACCTGGCGCTTCACCGTCGAGCCGGACAACGGCGGCACCGCGCTGTCGCAACGGGTGCAACTGGGACCGGGTCCGTCGGGCCTGTCGATCGCGATCGAGAAGATGCCGGACAAGGAACAGAAGATCGTGTTCGTGCGGATGCGTGAGTTCGAGCGCAACATCACGGCGACGCTGGACGAGGTCAGGAAACGGGCCGAGGTCGGCGGCTGATGCGCACGGCGACGACGGTCGAGGCGTCCGGTGCCGCCTGGCGCGAGACGGTCGAGTTCGTCGTCGAGGCCGAGAAGATCGGCATGGACGTCTGCTGGGTCGCCGAGGCGTGGGGCTCGGACGCCGTGTCACCGCTGGGGTTTCTCGCCGCCCGCACCGATCGGCTGCTGCTGGGCTCCGGCATCGTGCAACTGGGCACGCGCACACCGGTGGCGATCGCGCAGGCCGCGATCACGCTCGCCGAGATGTCCGGCGGCCGGTTCCTGCTCGGCCTCGGCGCGTCCGGGCCGCAGGTGATCGAGGGCCTGCACGGCGTGCCGTTCGCGCGGCCGCTGCGCCGGATGCTGGAGACCGTCCAGATCGTCCGGCAGGCGTTCTCCGGCGAGAGGATCTCCTACTCCGGCGACGAGTTCCGCATCCCGCTGCCCGGCGGCGACGCCAGGCCGATGCGCCTGTCCACGCACACCGACCACCGCGTCCCGATCTACCTGGCCACCCTGTCACCGGCGCTGCTGCGGCTGACCGGTGAACTGGCCGATGGCTGGCTGGGCACCAGTTTCGTGCCGGAGGGCGCCGCGGCCGCGTACTTCGCGCACCTGGACTCGGGTCTGGCCCGAGCCGGCCGCACGCGGGCCGACGTCGACGTGTGCCAGGGTGCCGAGCTCGCGTTCGCGCCGGACGAGGACGCGCTGGCGGCGATGGTCGCCGGGCGTCGCAAGGAACTCGCGTTCAGCCTGGGCGGCATGGGTTCGGCGTCGACGAACTTCTACAACGACGCCTACAGCCGGCAGGGCTGGGCCGAGACGGCTGCCGAGGTCCGGCGGCGCTGGCAGGCGGGCGACAGGGACGGCGCGACGGCCCTGGTCACCGACGAGATGGTGCTGGGCACGACGCTGATCGGCACGGAACCGATGGTGCGCGAACGGTTGCGCGTGTGGCGCGACGCGGGTGTCACGACGGTGCGCATGTATCCGGCGGGCGACACGCTGGACGCGCGGCTGACCACGCTGGGACGCGCGATCGACATCGTGCGGACGCTCCGACCCTGACAGGATCGTCGAGTGCGTGCGGTCAGCTATCCGGCATACGGTGTCGTGCCGGCGGTCACAGAGGTCCCCGAGCCGTCCTGTCCGCCCGACGGTGTGGTCGTCGCGGTCGGCGCGACGGGGGTGTGCCGGTCGGACTGGCATGCGTGGCAGGGCCACGATCCCGTGCCGCTGCCGCAGATCCCCGGCCACGAGTTCGCCGGCACGGTCGCCGTCGTCGGCGACGGAGTGACCCGGTGGCGAGCCGGTGACCGCGTGACGGTGCCGTTCGCGTGCGGCTGCGGCGTGTGCGAGTACTGCGTGGCGGGCGAACCGCAGGTCTGTCCACATCAGACACAGCCGGGCTTCACCGGACCGGGCTCGTTCGCCGAACGCGTCGCGGTGCACGCGGCGGACGCGAACCTGGTGCGACTACCCGACGAGATCGGCTTCGCCACGGCCGCGTCGCTGGGCTGCCGGTTCGCCACGGCGTTCCGTGCGCTGACGGTGCACGGGCGGTTGGCGGCGGGGCAGTGGCTGGCCGTGTACGGGTGCGGCGGGGTCGGATTGTCCGCGGTGATGATCGGCGTGGCACTGGGCGCGCGGGTGGTCGCGGTCGACGTGGCACAGCGGGCCGCGTCGCGCGCCGCCGAACTGGGTGCCGTGCCGGTCGTCGACACCGGTCAGGACGTGCCGGCGGTGGTACGTGAGATCACGGCGGGCGGCGCGCACGTCTCGGTCGACGCGATCGGCTCGACCGCGACGGCTGTGAACTCGGTACACAGCCTGCGCAGGCGCGGCCGACATGTGCAGGTCGGCCTCCTGTTCGGGCCCGCGGCCACACCACCGCTGCCGATGGACCGGGTCGTCGCGTGGGAGTTGGAGGTGTACGGCTCGCACGGCATGGCCGCGCACGAGTACCCGGCGATGCTGGCGATGGTCGCGGACGGCCGCGTACGCCCTGGCGAGCTCGTGGGTGCCACGATCGGGTTGACAGCGGCCGGTGCGGCGCTGGCCGGGCTGGACCGGAACCCGACATCGGGGATGACCGTCGTCGATCCGCACGCCGAGTGACCGGCCCGTCATTCGACCGATGGTGTGAGCCGATCGGTTTCCGGGCAACCGGATACCCGGTGACACGTCCGAATGAGGGACAGGCCGAAACGGCAGGTCGGATCGGGAGAGGTGCGGGACATGGGACAGCCGTGGCAGGGCGGCGGTGGCGGCTACCCGCCGCCTCGACCGCCGGTCAACCCTCGCTACGAGCAGGCGTATCGGCCGCCGGTCAACCCCAGGCCGCACACGAGGGTCATGGCCGAGCAGCCCGGTTACGGCCCGCCGGACGGGCGTCCCGGTGGCGGCCGGGGTGGGCCGCCGGTCGGCGTGCCGAGACGGCGCGGGCGGTGGCGGTTCCGTCGCATCCTGGCGATCGTGCTGGTGGTGCTGCTGGCCGGTTCGGTGGCGATGTGGTTCTACATGGACTCGTCACTCACCCGTGTGAGCGCGCTGGGTGACTACGCGGGCCGCCCGGCTCAGGGTGCCGGCACCAACTGGCTGATCGTCGGCTCGGACTCCCGTCAGGGCCTGACGGACGCGCAGGCGGCGCAACTGCACACGGGCGACGCGTCGGCGGTGTCCGGCGGCCGCACGGACACGATCATGCTGGTGCACCTGCCGGACAACGACACGAAGCCGACGATGGTCAGCCTGCTGCGCGACTCGTACGTCGCGATTCCGGGCCACGGCCACGACAAGATCAACGCGGCGTACGCGTACGGCGGCCCGTCACTGCTGGTGAAGACGGTCGAGCAGGCAACAGGTCTGCGCATGGACCACTACGCGGAGATCGGCCTCGGCGGGTTCGCGTCGGTCGTCGACGACGTGGGCGGCGTGACGATGTGCCTGCCGCAGGCGGTGAAGGACAGCTACGCGGGCATCGACCTGCCGGCCGGCTGCCAGAACCTCAACGGCGCCAACGCGTTGGGTTACGTCCGCAGCCGCCACGCGTTCGCGACGAGCGATTTCGCCCGCACGCAACACCAGCGGGAGTTCCTGGGCGCGCTGGCCAACAAGATCGCCAGCCCGGGCACGGTGCTCAACCCGTTCGACCTGTTCCCGGTGCTGTTCGACCTGCCGAAGGCGCTGACCGTCGACAACGGCGACCACCTGCAGAACCTGATCTCACTGGGCTGGAACCTGCGCGGGGTGTCGAACGGCGGGGTGGTGACCACGGCGGTCCCGATCAAGGGTTCGACGGGCGGATCGCTGCTGTGGGATCCGACCAACGCGAAGGCCCTGTTCAACGACCTCAACACGGACGCCGCGATCCCGGCCAACCTGATCACCAACTCGTAGCACAACTGGCACAGAAACGCCCGGCCGGTGCGCTGGCCCGGCCGGGCGTCGCCATGCACCGACGGCACATCGAGTGGGGTATGTCGACCGTCGGCACCCACCCCGCCACAAAGGGGTACGACTCGATGCAACAGTGCTGTTATAGTTTCGACCCGTGACGGGGAAGCGACTGTTCATGGATGCTCGGCCTCTGCGGGAGTCGCCTGCGTTCCGGCGGCTGTGGGTCGGGTCCGGGTTGTCCGGCATCGGCACCTCGATGACGAGTTTCGCCGTTGCCCTACAGATCTTCACGGTGACGCACTCGTCGATCGCCGTCGGTGCCGTCGGTCTCGCGTCCGCCGTGCCCGCGATCACGTTCGGGCTGGTGGGTCGGTCCGTCGTCGACGCCGTCGACCGGCGCAAGGTCGTGCTCGTCACGAGCAGTTGCCTCGCGCTGACCTCCGCCGTCTTCGCGGCACAGGCGTTCGCCGGATCGCGCCAGATCTGGCCGCTCTACTGCCTCGTCGCCTTCCAATCGCTCCTGAGCTGCCTCAACTCGCCGGCCCGCCGCACGTTTCTCGCGCGCCTGCTGCCGCCCGAACGGGTCCCGGCGGGCGCCGCGCTGACCTTGTTCACGATGCACAGCAGCGTGATCGTCGGTCCCTCCCTCGCCGGCGTCATCACCGCCGTCTGGGGTCTGAAGGTCTGTTATCTCCTCGACGCCATCAGCTTCGGCGCCGCCCTCTACGCCACCTTCCGCCTGCCCCCGATGCCACCGCAGGGCAGCATCGCCCGGCCCGGCCTGCGCGCCACCCTTGCCGGTCTGAAGTTCATCGGCCGCAGCAAGGTCCTGCTCGGCGCGCTCCTGTCCGACATGAGCGCCACCGTGCTCGGCATGCCGATCGCGCTGTTCCCGGCCATCAACGCGGCCCACTTCGGCGGCGCGGCGCAGACGCTCGGCCTGCTCACCGCGGCACCGTCGATCGGTGGCGTCATCGGCATGGCCCTGTCCGGGCCGGTGGGCCAGGTGACCCGCCAGGGCCGCGCGATGCTGGTCTCCGGCGCGGTCTGGGGTGGTGGCCTGGCGCTGTTCGGGCTCGCGCACGCCCTGTTGCTCGCGATGCTGTGTCTGGCCGTCGCGGGCGCCGCCGACGCTCTCAGCGTCGTGTTCCGTACCAGCATGATCCAGGTCACGACGCCGGACGAGCAGCGTGGCCGGGTCAGCGCCGCCGAGTACGTGGTCGGCGTCGGCTGTCCGCAACTGGGCAACTTCCGGGCCGGTGCCGTCGCGACGCTCACCACGCCCGCGCTCAGTGCGGTCACCGGTGGCTTGGCGACCATCGCGGGTGCGATCGTGATCGGCGCGGCGCTGCCGGCGTTCCGGCGCTACTCGAACGAGCCCGTCACGCAGGTCGAGGACGTCGCCGCCTAGTGGTCACGGTCTCGGCCGCGTACACGGCACACAGGCTGGCCGCGATCGCGAGTACGCCGACGGCCAGCGCGAGCCGTGTCCTGCCGCCGCGCAGCGGTGTCGCGTCCGTGGCCGCGACCACCGTCTTGACCTCGATGTACTGCTCCGGTGGGGCGCCGAGGACCTGCTCGCGCTGCAGGAGTTCCCTGGTGATGTAGTCGAACGCCAGCGTCACGGTCCGGCTCACGGAGCCCGGCGCGGTCGCGTCCGCCGTGACGACGATGTACGGGCCGCGCAGCGCGCCGTCGCCGGCCGTGAACGTCGTGACGCCACCGGCCTGCCGCACGGCGTCCTGCGCGGTGGGACTGTTCAGGCTCTGGATCAGCAGCTCTGACGACGTCGTGAGGCTGTCGGCGAAACTGAGCAGTGGGTTGGCGATCCCGTCCGGGCCGAGCGAGTGGTCCCGCAGCGCGGCGTTCGGGTTGGGCTCCATGAGCACGACGGTGCCGGTCGACTCGTACTTGTGCGGCGTCACGTACATCACCAGTCCGGCGGCGGCGATGACGGCCAGGAACACGGGCACGGCGATGTACCACCTGCGGGCGATCGCCCGCACGGTCATCGCGAAGTCCATGCACGTCTCCGAGCCGCTGGTGGTCGAACCGGTCTGCCCACTACATCGCCGGTCGAGCCGAACCGATTACGCCGACGGACGTTCGGGTGATTGGTCATGTTCGTCCCTGGCGATCGTGGCGGACGCGGATGTGATGTGTTTGCCTGACATCGTGGACGAGGCGGTGGTGCTGGCCGAGTTGTACGGCGGACCGAGGGAGGCGTTCCTCGCGGTCAGGTCCGAGCGCGCCGCCGAGGCGAAGGCGGCGGGCGACCCGGAGCTGGCCCGCAGGATCGGCGCGCTGCGCAAGCCGACGGTGGCGGCGTGGCTGGTCGACCAGCTCGTTCGACGACATCCCGAGGACGCCTCCGAGCTGCGCGACGTGGCGGACGAACTCGGCGAGGCGCACCGACACGGTACCGGCGAACGACTGCGCGAGGCGGGCCAGGCCAGACGGGAGCTGTTGCGGCGCTTGGAAAACCGGGTCCGCGAGGTGGCGCGGGACACCGGCGCGCACCTCAGTGACGACACGGCGACCCAGATCGACACGACGTTCCAGGCCGCGCTGATCAACCCGGCGGCGCTGACCGCGGTCTGTAGCGGCAACCTTGCCACCTCGGTGGCACTGGATGCCGACGTGCTGGACGAGTGGCCCGCGGCCGACATCACGCGACCACAGCGACCGGTACCGCCACCACGCCGACGCGCGCCGGATGCGGAAGCCGAACCGGAGCCGGAACCCGAACCCGAACCAGAGCCCGAGCCGGACCCGGAACTGGTCGCGGCGTGGCAGGAGGCCCGCGAACTGGTGGGGTCGGCGGCGAAGGAGCGCGAACGCGCGGAGCGGGCACTGGGCCAGGCACAGCAGGTCGCCGAGAGCACGGAACAAGCCCTGGCCGAGGCGAAAGCCAAGCTGGACAAGGCAAGAATCGACCATCAACACGCGAGAGCCGACGTCGAAACGGCCCGCACGGCCCTGTCCGCTGCCACCCGTGACGAAAAGGCGGCTGAACGCCGACTGGCCGCCCACCCGGACCCGCGCCAACGCACGAGGTGACGGCTCGCGGCGTGATCCGGCTTCGGGAATCGGTTTCCGGTTCACGCCGGCAGCCGCGGGTGGAACTCGACGACCCGAACCGTCGGCCGTGATCGCACCAGGACCGTCGCCGCGGTCCATGATCCTGCCGCCACCGACACGGTTCGCGGCCGTTGTGGTCCGATCCCGCCACGCCCTGGTTACGGTGCCGGCAACGACGCCGAGGGGGCACGATGGCCGGTTGGCCGCGACTGCGCGAATCGAGAACCGTGCGCACCGGGCGGGTCACCGGGATGACCGTGCGGTGCGGCCTGACGGACACGACCCTCGCCGAGGTCCCGGTCGCCGTCGTGTTCTGCTACGAGCGCGCCGTCGACGATGACGCTCTGGCCAAGGGCCTGAGCACGGCACTGGACGTGGTGCCGCTGTTCGCGGGCCGGGTCGACAGGGACGGTGACCGGCTGGTCATCACGTGCGACGACTCGGGTGTGCCGATGACCACCTACGACGTCGACGACACGCTCGGCGACGCGATGAACCGCGTGACCATGCCCGGCTCGGGCCTGGTGGACCCGGTGAACGTGGCGGCAGGCGACGACCAGCTACTCCGCGTCCGCGTGCACCGCCTCGCCGACGGTGGCATGACGATCGGCTGCTCATGGCATCACGCGGTCGGCGACATGCGCAGCTTCATGGCGCTGATGCGCGCCTGGTCGGCGGCGGTGGCCGGGCTGCCGTTGCCGGAGGTGTCGATCGTCCCCGACCGCGACGCGTATCTGGACACGGTGCTGCCACCGGCCGACTGCGGCCGCCCCGGCTTCCGCCTCGCCGACGAGACGGAGGCGGCGGGCGTGCGCCGGGTGGTGGAACAGGCGCAACGGGCCAATCGGACGGTGCAGATCTATTTCAGCGCAACGGAAACCAGTCGCATGCGGGACCACCTCAGCGCCGAGGCGGGCCGCGAACTGTCCACCAACGACGTGCTGTGCGCGCACGTCATCACAGCACTGCGGCACATCGCCGGCGACCAGGACACGCACGGCCTGGTCGTTCCGGTGGACCTCCGTAGACACCTCGGTGTGCCGGCGGATGTGATCGGCAACCTGGTGGGAGACATCTATCTCAACCACGGTCCGGATACGACAGCGCCACAGTTGGCTACGGCCCTCAGGGAAGCGGTGCGGCAGTACCCGACCGAGCACCTGAACATCCGTGCCAGCAGGACATTCCTCGCATCGGTGGACCCGGGCCGGCTCGCCGACTGCTTCCCGGTGGGCTTCGACCCGGCACACGGCACGGCCAGCGTCACGAACTGGTGCCGCTTCGGAGTGTACGACGTCACATTCGACGGTTGCCCGCCCACACTCGTCAGCTCCGCACCGCAACTCCTGCTCCCGTGGGTGTGTTGGCTCATCGAGGGGTTCGCGGGCAGAGGTTTCCTGTACACGGCCATGATCCCGGCGAAACTCGCCGCCAGGTCGCGCGGCGCCGCGGCCCAGGCGACACTCCATGCCTTCCGTCCGGCGGAAGACCAACGTCCCTCCCAAGCCGACATGGTGCGAAAACTCGTGTAACAACACAAGCCCCTACCCCGACATGCAGGTCACGGAAGGCCCAGCGCCCTGCCCCCAAGGTGCTGGGCCTTCCAACCACCGAGCAACGGCAACGCAGCGCGGGAACACACTCTCCAGTGGCGCTCCACAAGCGACCGAGACCGACCACGACGTATGTGGCGAGTGGACGAACGCACCGGAACCCGCCGCGAACGAGACGGAGCCCGGAGCGCGCGGCCGCCGCGAGCCGGGCGGTCGTCGGGTCAGCAACTCCGGACCTGGGCGCCGGAGAGGGGATCGGCATAAGCCTGAGCCTGAATCTCGAACAGCTCCCGGTACAACCCACCCTCGGCCATCAGCTCGGCGTGCGTCCCCGACGCCACCACCCGCCCCCGCTCCATCACCACGATCCGATCGGCCCGCCGAATGTTGGCCAACCGGTGCGTCACCAGGATCGTCGTCCGGGCCCGCGTCCCGGCGCTGCGCAGGCCGGCGAACACCCGGGCCTCGGCCTTCGCGTCCAACGCGGCCGTCGGCTCGTCAGCGACCAGCACGGTGGCCTCCCGGTAGATCCCCCGAGCGACCCCGATGCGCTGCCACTGTCCACCGGACAGATCATGCCCGCCCCGGAACTCCTTCGACAGCACGGTGTCGCGTCCCGACGGCAGGTCCTCGAACACCTCGTCGGCACCGGAGTCCAGCAACGCCCGCTCCCACCGAGGGGTGTCCGAACCCACCCCCAGTCGACCGATCAGGACGTTGTTCCCAGCACTCATCGGCCACCGGGCGGGCTCCTGGGCGATGACGGCGACCTGCGCGTGCACACCCCGCGAATCGACAGCGGTGAGATCGACGCCGTCCCAGGCGACGACTCCGCCGGATGGCGTGAACAATCCGGTGATCAGCTTGGCCAGAGTCGTCTTCCCGGAGCCGTTCTGCCCGACGAGGGCGACGACCTGACCCCGCCGGACCTCCAGATCGACGGAATCGACGGCCGGAGTCTCCTGCCCGGGATAGGTGAACGAAACACCACGCAGGGAAATGACCGCGGGATCGACCGGGGCGGCACCGAGCCCGACCGGCTGGGCGCGCGACGCGGAGTCCTCCAACAACCGGCGCCAGAAGGCGATGTAGAACGACTCCTCGTACAACATGTTGAGCATCCGCATGGTGGCGGACAACGACGACGAGGCGGTCCGCATCGCGATCACGGCCGTACCGGCCAGGGCCAACGGCAACATCGCCGTGTACAGCAGCATCCCCAGCACCAGATAGGCCACGCCGGTCCCGACACCGGCGAGGGCCCGACCCAGCAACCGCACGAGATTCTGCCGGTGCGCCAACCGCACCTGCTCCACCAGGATCTCGCCCGCGATCCGCTCGTCCTCGGCCAGCAGCGTGTCCTGCAAGGTCAGCGCGTGCCGCTCGACGGCCACCTCCCGCCCGATCATCAGGTTCTCCACCACGTGCAGCCGCAACTGCTGCGACACCGTCTTCAGGAACGACGCGTACCGCAGTTTCGCCACCCGCATCGCCGCCCACCCGTCGGCGGCGGCGGCCAGCGACAACACCGGCGCGAGCCACGGATCGAGCAGCCCCGCCGTGACCATCGCCGCGACCAGCGAGATGATCGACGACGCGCTGTCGGTGATCTGCCGGAAGCTGTTCTCGATCGACATGACGCCGTAGCGCCCGCCCTGCCGCACCAGCTCCCGGAAGTCGGCGTCCTCCCACGCGACCAGGCCGACCCGCGCCGCGGCGCGGTTGACCGCCTCCTGCGCGGACCGCCGGACGCGCGGCAGCAGCGTCGCCTCGACCGCGGCGACCGCCGTGTCCAGCAAGGCACGCACCGAGTACGACACGATCACCAGCGCGATCGCCGGCAGCGACGCGACCAGCCGCCGCGGCGTCGGACCGGACTCCAGCAGCGCGGTGAACACGTTCGCCGTCGCCAACAGCCCGAAGGCCGTGACACAACCGGACACGACGTGCACGACACCGGCCAGGACGGTCAGCCGAGGCGACGTGCGCCACGAGAGTCCGACCACGGTCGCGGCGGCCGCCGGCGCGGTGCGCAGCGTGCGCCACATCGAGGCGGCCGCGACCTGTTCGTCGACGGTCGCCCACGACGGCGGCTCCAGGTTGTCGACGCCGATCAACGGCGCATCGGGAAGGGAAGTCACACACCCCGCGATACCGGCCGAACACGGCCCGGTCAACGGCTCGTGACGTGGTCACAGCACCACGACCGTGGTAGGGGAGAGAACTCATCGGGGGACCGATGAGTTTCCGCGAGCGCCGTCGTTCCATGTCGTGTAGGCACCAACCACACGACATGGAGGCGGACATGACGCAGCAGACCCTGACCGGTAGGACCGCGGTCGTCTACGGCGCCGGCGGCGGCCTGGGCAGCGCCGTGGCCAGGACTTTCGCCCGTGAGGGCGCCCGCGTGGCGCTGGTCGGGCGGACCGCGGGAGCACTGGAGTCCGTGGCGAAGGACATCGAGGCGGCCGGTGGCGACGCCGAGGTCGCCGTGCTGGACGCGCTGGACGAGCAGGCCGTCGACCAGCACATCCGTGACCTGGGCCGGGTCGACATCTCGTTCAACCTGATCACGCGCGGCGACGTGCAGGGCAGGCCGTTGGTCGACCTGGGCGTCGACGAACTGCTGCGGGCCGTGGCCAACGGCCTGAAGTCGAACTTCATCACCGCGCGTGCCGCCGTACGGGACATGGCGGCCCGTGGATCGGGCGTGATCCTGCACCTGAACAGCGCGTCCGGTGGCGGTGCGATGCCCGGTATGGGCAGCACGGGGCCTGCCGACGCGGCGACCGAGTCATTCATGCGGTACCTGGCCGCCGAGACCGGGCCGCAGGGGATCCGGGTGTGCGGCATCTGGACCGCGGGCGTGGTGGACACGCTGACGAAGGAGAAGATGGCCGTGGTCGGCGGGCCGAACACGCCCGATCCGGCCGACGTGGACCGGATGCTGTCCGGTATGTCGGCGTTGCGGCGCACGCCCAGGGCTGTCGACGTGGCGGAGACCGCCGCGTGGCTGGCCTCCGACCGGGCGGCCGGCATCACGGGCACGATGACCAACGTGACGTGCGGCCTGGTACTGAAGTGACCGACGCGACCCACCGAAGGGGAGAAACCATGGACCTGGCGCTGGAGCTGATCATCCTGCCCGTGTCGGATGTGGACGGATCGAAGGCGTTCTACACCGACAAGCTCGGCTTCGCGGTCCACGTCGACCACCGCGCCGGCGAGAACTTCCGTGTGGTGCAACTGGATCCGCCCGGCTCGGCGTGCTCGGTCTCGATCGGCGTCGGCATCACCGACGCGGCGCCGGGTTCGGTCAGGGGCACCCACCTCATGGTGCGCGACATCGACGCGGCGCGCGCGGAGCTGGTGGGGCGTGGCGTGGCGGTCAGCGAGGTCCGGCACATGACGCGGGAGGGCTGGAAACCGGGCCCGGACCCCGAACACAGCGACTTCAACTCGTTCGCCGACTTCGCCGACCCGGACGGCAACACGTGGGTGCTGCAGGAACGCGGCTTCCGGTGACCCAGGTGGTTCCCGCCGACGAGGCCGGGTTCGCCGACCTCGTCTCCCGGCACCGGCGTGAACTGCACGTGCACTGCTACCGGATGCTCGCGTCGTTCGACGAGGCCGAGGATGCCGTGCAGGAGACGTTCCTGAAGGCGTGGCGCGGCCGGGATTCCTTCGACGGCACCATGTTGCGCGCATGGCTGTACCGGATCGCGACGAACGTGTGCCTGGACCAGTTGCGCCGCGACAGCCGCCGTCCGACGGTGACGGAGTCGTTCGTCGAGGTGCCGTGGCTACAGCCGTACCCCGACCGGCTGCTGGACGAGGTCGCGCCGCCCGCCGACGAACCGGATGCGGTGGCCGTGGCACGGGAGACGATCGAGTTGGCGTTCCTGGTGGCGTTGCAGGCGCTGCCGCCGCGCCAGCGGGCCACGCTGATCGCCAGGGACGTGCTCGGCTGGTCGGCGACGGAGACCGCGGCCGTGCTGGAGACCAGCGTCGCGGCCGTGAACAGCGCGCTGCAACGGGCCCGTGCCACGATGGCGAACCACCTGCCTGCCCGGCGCGCCGAGTGGACGGTCGGCCGGACGAGCGCGGCGGAGCGGGAACTGTTGCGGCAGTTCATCGACGCGCACGAACGCTGCGACGCGGCAGCCGCCGTCGCCGTGGCGGCGCGGGACATCCGGATCACGATGCCGCCGTACCCGCACCGGTTCGAGGGCCGGGACGCGTTGGTGCCGTTGATGGAACGTGCCGCGACCGATGGTGTCTGGCGGTTGGTGCCGACGACGGCGAACCGGATGCCGACGGCGGCCAGTTACCTGAAGCGGCCGGGAGACAGTACGTTCCGGGCGTTCAAGCTGGACGTGATGCGGATGGTGGACGGGAAGCTGGCGGAGGTGACGACGTTCGGTGCGTCGTTGTTCCCGTCGTTCGGATTGGCCGAGACGCTCGACTGACGCGGGCGGGTTCCCTGGGCCGGCAAGGGAACCCGCTCAGCGCACGATCAGGTCGTCGGCGGGGACCGGCCGGCCCAGCAGGTAACCCTGCGCCTGGTCGCAGTCGAGCCTGCGCAGGATCTCCAACTGGCTCTCGTCCTCGACGCCCTCGGCGATCACGTTCAGGTCGACCGCGTGCGCCATCGCCACGATGCTGGTGACGATCGCCTCGGCCTCCTTGGACCGGCCCAGCCCCGCCGTGAACGACTGGTCGATCTTGAGCGTGTCCAGCGGCAGCCGCAGCAGTTGGGCCAGCGACGAGTAGCCGGTGCCGAAGTCGTCGATGGCCAGGCACGCGCCCAGGTCGCGCAGCGCGGCCAGGATCCGGCCGGCCGCGTCCGGGTCGCGCATCACGGCGCTCTCGGTGATCTCCATGCACAGTGTGTCCGGCGGCAGGCCGCTGGCGTCCAGGGCCCGCTTCACGTCCGGGACCAGGTGCGGGTCGTCGAGCTGCCGGGCGGACAGGTTGACGGCCAGCCGCAGGCACGGGTCGTGTTCGCGCAGCCGCACCGTTTCCTGCGTCGCGTGGCGCAGCATGTGTGAGCCGACCACGTTGATCAGGTCGCTCTCCTCGGCCAGCGGGATGAACTCGCCGGGCGAGATCTGGCCGTAGCGCGGGTGTGCCCACCGCAGCAGGCCCTCGACGGCGACGGTCGTGCCGGAGGTGATCTGCACGATCGGCTGGTAGGCCAGCCACAACTGACCCTTGCGCGGCGCGCTGCGCAGGTCCTGTTCGAGCTGCAACCTGCGCTGCGTGCGTTCCCGGAGTTCGACGTCGAAGAACGCGTACGTGCCACGGCCCTTCGTCTTCGCCTGGTACATGGCCAGGTCCGCGTCGCGCAGTATCTCCTCGCCGCTGCGCACGTCATGGGGTTCGGCGATCACGATGCCGATGCTGGCGTCGATGTGCAGGTGCCTGCCCTCGACGGTGACGGGCCGCGACAGCGTGTGCCGCAGGCGGTCGGCGACCGCGACCGCGTCGCCGGGGCCGTGCACGCCGTGCGCGATGACGGCGAACTCGTCACCGCCCAGGCGTCCGACCAGGTCACCGCTGCCGATGGTGCGGCGCAGCCGGGCGCCCATGATCTGCAGTACGCGGTCGCCGACGCCGTGGCCGAGCGAGTCGTTGATGACCTTGAACTTGTCCAGGTCGACGAACAGCACGGCGGTGAGCCCCGGGTGCCGGGCGCGTTCCCCGGCGGAGAGCCGGTTGATCGCGACCGTGCGGTTGACCAGGCCGGTCAGCGCGTCGTGGGTCGCGTCCTGCTCCAGCTTCGCGTCGATCCGCCTGCGTTCGGTGATGTCGGTGAACGACACCACGAAACCGGGCGGGCCCGCGATGGACAGCGCACGGCAGCTCATCGACAGCCACACGTCGCTGCCGTCCTCCCGTACGCAGCGGATGATGCGGCCGTTCTGCGGCCGCCCGGTGCGCCGGGTGCGCGCGGACGGGTAGTCCTCCGGCGGGATACGGGCGCCGGTCTCGTCGTAGATGTTGGCCAGCGCGGAAGGAAGACCGACGCTCTGGTCGGTACTGACGCCGAGAATCCGCTGTGCGGCGGGATTGATGGACTCGACCAGTCCGGTCGAGCCGATCACGACGACGCCTTCCTCGATGGACGCGACGACCGCCGTGTAGTGCTCCTCGGCGGTGCGCCGTGCGGTCTCGTCGGCGCACACGAGGACGTAGCCGTCGTCCATCTCGGCGGCGGAAACCCGCACCGCGAGCGGTGTTCGGTCCGAGCGCGCGTGCGAACCCTGCGCGACACCACCGGAAGCGACGATCGCGGCCGGATCCAGGGGCGCGCCGACGACGTCGGACACGTGCCTGCCGATCGCGTCGTCGGCCGCATGGCCGTAGACCGTTTCCGCTGCCGGGTTCCAGCTCGTCACGATGCCGTCGACGGTGGTGGCGATCAGCGCGTCGCTGACGTGCCGCACCAGAGCCGCCTGATAGACCAGAGCCGCGGCGGCCGCCTTCTCGTCGGTGATGTCGCGCATGATCACCTGGAATGCCGGCCGACCGTTCCAGGTCGTGCGCACCGACACCGCCTCCACGGCGACCGTGCTGCCGTCGACACGGAACAGCACGGCCTCGGCGGGTTCGCTGTAGGCGCCCGGCGTCGTCATGTTCTGGATGCGGCGCAGCGTGTCGGCGACGGAGTCGGGGTGTACGAAGTCGGTGATGGGGTGGCCGACGAGTTGGGCGGCGGACGTGGCCTTCGCCGTGCGGACACCGGCGGGGTTGATGTAGACGATGACGCCGGCCTCGTGGACGACGATGATCTCGGGGCTCAGCTCGACCAGCAGCCGGTAGCGGTCGGCGAGGTCGGCGAGCACCAGCTCGTGGTCGCGCTTGTCGGTCACGTCGGTAGCGATACCGAGCACTCCCCTCGTGTCCGAGTGCGCGAACGTCCGGCCGCGGAACTGGATGCGTCGCCGGCCACCGTCGGAGGTCTCGAACGACTGTTCGAGTGCGAAGTCCTGCCACACCGGGGCGGCCTTGGCGGCGACGGCGAGCGGGGCGACCAGTTCCGACAAGCGATCGTGCACGACCTCCCGGTCCGCACCTGCGACACCCAGTATCTCGGCCAAGCCGGGCATCCACGTCAATTCGTCCGTGGTGAAATCCATCCACCACGCCACGACAGACTCTACGGACAACGCAAGGTCCACGACCAGTGCGCGGTTCGGTTGGCCATTGCCTGTCAAACCGCCGACGTCGTAGAAACCAGGCTCCATGTCCGTCCGATCCACCATGCTGCGGCCATCGGAGTACTACTACATCATCATCGGCACACTCACGCATCCGAGTGAGCATTTCCCGCCAAATCAATGGCCACACCGCCGCCGTGGAACGTGCGATGGTGGAGGGGACATGCGTACCGTTTGCCAGGACCAGTCCACCGTGGAACGTGCACTGCGAGCGGGCAGGATGCGGTGTCCGGCGTGCCAGGGACGGTTGCGACCGTGGGGCAGGGCTCGGACCAGGCCCATTCGACTCCGTTCGACAAGTGACGGCGACACCACGGTCCGGCCGTTGCGGGGTCGATGTCAGCACTGTCTGGCCACTCATGTCCTGCTGCCGCGCTGGATGGTGGCCCGCAGGGCGTACGCGGCGTCGCTGATCCGCGACGTGCTCGCCGACCACGACCGGGGACTCGGTTACCGGCGGATCGCGGCCGTGCGCAATTTACCCGAGACGACGGTGCGGGACTGGTTACGCGCACTGCGGCGGCCTGCCCGCGGCCGGCCGAGGTCGCGACCTCGTCGGTGTTTCGACCGGCGGCACCGGATCAGGCCGATCGCCTCGAATGCCTCGAATGGCGATACGAGACGCGGAAGGCCGCCGCGCAACACGAGTCCGCCCCGGCTGAGTGGCTCTTCCCCGGTCGAGCAGCAGCCATGATGCCGTTGTCAGCGGCATACGTCTTCTAGACGGTGGCCTCACCCGATCGGGCGAGTGGGTCACGCCGCGTATCGGGAGGACCGAACATGTCTTCACCTGGTATGGGTATCTGCGGCATCGGCGCGGTCAGCGGCTACGGCTGGGGACGCGAGACGCTGTGGGAGGGTCTGGTGTCCGGCAAGTCGGCGGCCACGGTGGTCTCCGGCCTCGGAGCGGAACTGGGCGGTGCCGGATGGATCGCCCGTGTTCCCGATGGGGGTGATCCCGCGGACGGCACGAGTCGTTTCGCGAGGGCCATGCGCGCAGCGGTCCGCGAGGCCGTGGCCGACGCCGGTGAGCGCGGCTGGCGGCCGGGCAGGCGGGTCGGGTTGCTGCACGCGGTCGTGCTCGGCGACGTCGACCTGTGGCGCGACTTCTACACCGTGCGTGGCGGCAGGCTGGCCGTACACGAGTACCTGGCACTGATGCCGTCCACGCCGATGTCCACGCTGATGCGCGAGTACGGCTTCCACGGCCCCGCGATGAACGTGTCCGCGATGTGCGCGTCCGGCAACGCGGGCCTGATCACGGCGTTGTCCTGGTTGGATGCGGGCATCGTGGACGACGTCGTGCTGGTGGCGACGGACCTGTCGCTCACGGCGGAGAACCTGTTGCACTTCAGCAAGTTGGGCGTCGCCATCACGGACGCGGAACCGCTGGACGCGTGCCGGCCGTTCCAGGAGGGCAGCCGCGGCTTCGTCGCGGGCGAGGCGTCGGTGGCGTTCGTGCTGTCGCGCCGCGCGGGCAGCCCGTACGCGACGGCGCTGGGCGGGTCCATGTCGCACGACGCGCACCACGTGACGTCGATCGACCCGAATCTGGACCACGTCACGGCGTGTTTCGCCGACGCGCTGGCCAACGCGGGTGTGCCGGCGTCGGAGGTGCGCTACCTCAACGCGCACGGGCCGGGCACACACCAGTGCGACGCCGCGGAAGCGGCCATGCTGGAGCGCTTCTTCGGGCCGGACACCGGTGTGTTCTCGATGAAACCACTTGTCGGACACTGCCAGGGCGCCGCCTCCGCGGTCGAGGTCGCCGCGTCCGCGCTCGGTTACGACAGGGGCCTGATCCCGGCGCCGCGCACCGTCGCGCCGGGCCACCCACAGTTGATCGACGGGCACGTGAGGACGACCGGTGGCATCACGGTGAAGTCGTCGCTGGGTATGGGCGGGCACAATTCCGTCGTCGTTCTCGGACCGCCTGCCTGAAGTCTCTCGCGCCGCGGGCGGGAAATCGTGCCAAGGTGGTCGGCATGGGCACAGCGCAACAGCGGGACGGCGTTTCACTGACCAATCTCGACCAACCGCTGTTCGACGGTGCACAGGCCACGAAAGGCGATCTGCGTCGACTATCTGGACGCGGTGTGCCGAACGGATGGTGCCCGTGCTGACCGACCGGCCGTTGTCGGTGGTCAGGGTGTTGCGGGGGCAGGCGCCGTTCATGCAGAAGAACCTGCCGAAGTATACACCGGAGTGGGTGCGTTCGGTGTCCCGTGTGGGCGGAGTCGTCGCACCGTGAAGTGTCGTACGCGCTGTGCGACGACCGCCGCACCCTGTTGTGGTTCGCCAACCAGCGGGCCGTCGAGTACCACGTGACACTGGTGCCGGCCACGCACGCCGACGCCGTCACGCATCTGGTGATGGACATCGACCCGCCCGCCCGGCGGACGACTTCGCCTCGGCGGTCCGGGCCGCGCACCTGGTGCGCCAGGCCCTCGACGACGCGGGCCTGACCGGCGCGGTGAAGACCAGCGGTGCCAAGGGTGTGCACGTGTTCGTGCCGGTCGAGCCGGGCAGGTCGATCGAGGACGTCGCCGCCGCGACGCGGGCCCTCGCCGCCCGTGCCGAACGGATCGATCCGGTGCTGGCCACCACGGCGTTCATCCGCGACGACCGCGAGGGCAAGGTGTTCCTGGACTCCACGCGGGCAGGCGGCGCCACGGTGGTCGCCGCGTACAGCCCACGCGTGCGGCCGGGCGCTCCGGTGTCGTTCCCGGTGTCGTGGGACGACCTGGACAGCGTGTCACCGGCTGACTTCACCGTGCGCACGGCGGCGGCGCTGCTCGCCGACCGCGATCCGTGGGTGGACCTGATGCCGGCGCCGCAGCGGCTGCCGGAGGACCTGGTCGCCGAGGGGCACACGATTCCCGTGGCCAGGGTCGCGGCGATGCACGAAGGCAAGACGCCGGGCACGGGCGAAACGGGGCTGATGGTGGGTAAACATGATGAGGCAGGCGGGCGCTTCGCGTCCGGCCATCCCGCGTCGCCGGCGCGCCAGGACCCGGTTGAGGTCGAGGTCGGGGACCGCACGGTCCGGATCTCCAGTCCCGACCGCGTCTACTTCCCGGCCACCGGCGCGACAAAACTGGACCTGGTCAACTACTACCTGTCCGTCGGCGACGGGATCGTTCGGGCGTTGCGGGAACGGCCGTGCATGCTGCACCGGTTCCCGTCCGGTGTGGCCGGTGAGAAGGTGCACCAGAAGCGCGTGCCGGCCGGCGCGCCGCCGTGGCTGGAGACGGTGCGCGTGCACTTCCCGCGCTACAACCGGCTACGCGGACGAGTTGTGCGTCACCGAGCCGGCCAGCGTGATCTGGGCGGTCCAGATGTCCACAGTGGAGTTTCACCCGTGGAACTCGCGGGCCGCGGACACCGAACGGCCCGACGAGTGGCGTATCGACCTGGACCCGATGCCGGACTGCCCGTTCGCCACGGTGCGCAGGGTCGCGCACGTGGTGCACGAGATTCTCGGCGAGCTGGGCGCCGTCGGCTGGCCGAAGACCTCCGGCGGCCACGGCATGCACGTCTACGTGCGAATCCAGCCGCGCTGGGGGTTCGCCGAGGTGCGCAGGGCGGCGCTGGCGTTCGCGAAGGAAGTGGAGCGGCGCGATCCCGGACGACGTGACCACCACCTGGTGGCGCAAGGACCGCGATCCCACGAAGCTGTTCGTGGACTACAACCAGAACGCGCGCGACCACACGATCGCCAGCGCCTACTCGGTGCGCGGCGTCCCGGAGGCCACCGTGTCCACACCGATCACGTGGGACGAGGTCGACGACGTGGAGCCGCTGGACTGCACGATGGCCACGGTGCCGGCGCGGTTCGCGCGGCTGGGCGACCTGCACGCCGGCATCGACGACGCGGTGTTCCCACTGGACACGCTGCTGGAGTGGGCCGACCGCGACGGGCTGGAATGACCTACCGCGGGTCGACGTCGGTGGTGCCGTCGATCCGTTCGCGCAGGTTGTCGGCGTGGCCGGCGTGCCGTGCCGTCTCCTCGATCATGCGCGCGTAGACCCAGCGCGGCGAGACCTGGCCCATCCGGTCGTGCGGCACGGCGTCGCCCAGCGTCATACCGGCCGTGGCCTGGTCGGACTCGGCGCAGGCCCGTTCGTACTCGGCGGTCACGTCCCGATCGTCTCGTCCCGTCCGACCGCCCAACTGGACGCTCGAACGTCGAATCCGCATCGGCGCGGGATCTGGTCGCCGGCGGTGTCAGCGTCCTCAGCTACGACATGACCTACGGCGGCACATCGCGGGGATCCGAGCCGTATCCGGGCGTTTCCACGTCCTACGACCACGGCGCCTCAATCGACGAGGCCGGGCAGCTGACCAGCAAGTACTACGGCTAGAAGCGGGTCGCCTATCAAGTCGCCGCCGTGGCGGTGCCGGCTCAATTGGACCGCGCGTCATCCGGTGTGTCGACGAACGCGCTGGCCGGCCAGACGGTCGACACGAGCCCCGTCACCGGTACGCACCTCTCGGTAGGAGCGAGCTGAAACGGGATCCGGTGCGGCTCGTGGCCGGCGAGCCGCACCGGAGATGTCGCCCGCCGGCTACTTCGGCGGCGGGACCTGCCTGAAACCGGCGGGGATGCGAGGGTTGTCGGTCAGGCTCACCATGTCCGCGCTGCGCGGCAACCACGACTCGTCGGTGACGACCTGGTCGTCCTTCAACGGGCTGTTCGCCATGTTGGCGAAATCGGCCATGATCACGTGCACCGGCTGGAACGACCGCGAGTCGACCCAGACCTCCAGGTAGCCCGCCGCCCACGGGCGCCGCAGCTTCGTGACCTGGTGACCGTTGCTCTCGCCGTGGCCGGTGATCTCGAAGACGCCGGAATCCAGCCACTTCTTGATCTGCGTGGCAGTGCCGCCCGGACCACCGTGCGGACCGGTCGGCATGCCGCCTTCCATCGGGCCGCCCGCCGACTGCACCAGCACGAACCATGTGCCGGTGTCGTGATCGGCCTCGGTTTGCTTCGAGTGCAGCACGCCGTCCACGGCGTACGTGCTGAACCAGGCCTCCGACTCGCTCGCGCCGCCGCCCTCGATCAGGTAGCTGTTGCCGGTCCGTGGGTCGGTCCAGTTCGTGTACTTGTCGCCCGTCGTCGGGACGCTGTCGTCACGGATCAGGAAGTCGTTCGCGTCGGCCAGCGCGGCCTGCGTCTGCTGCACGACGTACGCGGCCGTCTCGACCTTCGAGGCACCGGAGTTCGTCGACACGGCCGGCTGGTGCGTCACCCCCGCGGCGGGGCTGGTGGTGCCGGAGTGGTGGAGGCCGAGATAGGCGCCACCCGCGGCCAGCGCCACGGCGCTGATCCCGGCCACACCGCGCACGGCCATGGCGCGCCGCCTGGCACCGCGGCCACGGCGTTCGATCGTGTGCAGGTCGGCCTCGAATCGGACGCCGGCGACGATGTGGCGGAGATCGTCGCTGAGTTGGATCTCGTCGTCGGTGTTCACAGTATTGATTCCGTTCTGTTCAGGAAGACCTTGAGGGATGCGAGACCTCGGGAACTCTGGCTTTTCACGGTGCCTTCGCTGCAACCCAGCAGTGCCGCCGTCTCGCGCTCGGAAAGGCCTTCCAGGTAGCGCAGGATGATGGTGGCGCGTTGGCGCAGTGGGAGTGTCAACAGCGCCTGGAACAGTCCGGCGCGCCTGGCGACGTCGTCGGACTGGTCGGCCACGACCGGCTCGTCGGTGAACTGTGCGACCGGAACCGTCCTGTCCTTGCGGCGCCAGCGACCGCGGACCTCGTTGATCAGGATTCCCCGCACGTAGGCATCCGGGTTCTCCGCGTGCCGGACCCGGTGCCAGTGCTGATAGGCCTTGACGAACGTGTCCTGCACCAGGTCGTGCGCAAGATGCCAGTCACCGCACAGCAGGTATGCGGTCTGGTGCAGTGGCGTTCCACGGTTCCGCACGAACTTGCGGAACTCGCTATCTCGGTCGGTCGTGGTCGCTGTCACACCCAGCTAGATGCGGGATCGCCGCGGAAAGTTGAGGTCGGTTCCGGCGCGATTTTGTCACACGTGGGCGAGCACGACGTAACGCTCGGCCTCGACCTGCTTGCCCCACAGTATCGGATCCGGCAGCTGCTCCATGTGCACCCGAGCGGCCAGCGGCACGCACCGCGTCGACCAGCACCCCGGCCGGCACGCCACCCCGGCCGGCACGCCACCCCACCACGGCATCGGCCGCGTGCCCACCGGATCACCCCAGCGCCCCTCGACCAGTACCAGGTGCCCACCGGGCCGCAACACACCGAACCACCGCCGCAACGCGGCCACCGGATTCGGCAGTGTCCACAGCAGATGCCGTCCACAGCAGATGCCGTTCTTGCGCCACCATGTTCGACGGCGGTCACGGTGTGCCCGTGCTCGGCCGGCAGAAGCGCCAGCGAACCGGTGCCGCAACCGGCGTCCAGCATGGCGGCCCGGCCGCCCGGGATCCACTCGTGCAGCCTGCGTGACCATGCCGCCCGGACCGCCGGCGAGGCGAGGCCGTGGTCGGGTTCGGCGTCGAACGTGTCCGCTGCGCTGTCCCAGTAGGCGATGACGGAGTTGCCGGAGGTCACCAGGCCATGGTGACAGCGACTCCCGGGGCCGCGAGGCGCGTCACCGGTCCGGGACGATCCCCGTGGTCACGCCGTGGTCACGCCGTGGCCCGACTACCGCACTCCGGTCCGCGTCAGGGGTCCGGGTCCGGCCGTGACAGGGCATGGCGGACGGTATGGTCCCCGGCATGACAAGCGCCATGCTCGCCGACGCACCGGCGTCGCCCGACGAGGCACCCGGCAATGTGTCCCGTAGCTGGCATGACCTCGTCGACGGGACCCGGGCATGGCGGCTGTGGAGTCACCTGGCGTGGCAGGACGTGCGGCGGCGCTACCGCAGGTCACTGGTCGGCCCGTTCTGGCTGACCATCACGACGGCCACCACGACGCTGGGCCTCGGCGTGCTGTTCGGTGTGCTGCTGCACAACCAGCTCGCCACGTTCCTGCCCTACATCGGCGCCGGCATGATCGTGTGGGGCTTCGTCGGCGGGTGCCTGATCGAAGGCCCGGAGAGCTTCACGTCCAGCGAGGGCGTCATCAAGCTCGTGCCGGCGCCGTACACGGTGTACGTGCTGCGCGTGGTGTGGCGCCAGCTCATCACGTTCGCCCACAACATGATCATCTATGCGGTCATGCTGGTCTGTTTCTTCGGCGCGCTGCACCAGCCCAACTACACGATGACCGGCGAACCGTGCCACGCGGGCGTGATCTGCGAACCCGGCCTCGGCTGGAACGCGTTGCTGGCCATACCCGGCTTCCTGCTGCTGGTCGCGGGCATGACGGCCGCGTCGATGGCACTGGGCATCATCGCGGCGCGCTACCGCGACATCAAGCCGCTGATCAACGCCGTCGTGCAGATGCTGTTCTTCTACACGCCGATCTCGTGGCCGCTGGACACGTTCAAGCAGCAGGTCGGATCGGCGGTGTGGATCATCCAGCTCAACCCGCTGTTCCACTTCGTGCAGATCGTGCGCCAGCCGATGATCGGCCAGTCCGTGGACTGGTGGAGCTGGGCGATCGCCGGCGGCCTGACGGTGCTGGCGTGGCTGGCGGCGATCGCGCTGATGGTTCGCTTCCGGCACCGGGTGGCATACTGGCTCTGAAGTGCCACACCCGCGCTGAGAAGTGCCACACCCGCGCTGACCTGCGGTGATCACTCCATCGGATGAAGTTGATCAGTTCGGGAACCAAAACACTGTCCCATTTCGTTGCGTGTAAAGATCGGTGGGCGCACGCGGGCCACGTACGCGCAAAAGCAGCTCACGGCCCGCAGCTCACGGCCCGAGCGGACCAGCCGATCCAGCAGCGGAACTCAGCGGACAGAGGAGGCAGTCGACCCGGCAGGAGAGTGCAGCCGTAGCGATGATGCCTGGCGATAGCGATGATGCCTGGCGGTGACGGCGAACCCGGTGACGGTAGGGGACGGAGACGGTAGGGGGCGGCATCGGGCAGCCGTCGAAGCGAGTGCAGTTGATGGCGGGAAGTGCAGCGGGAAGTAGAGCGGCGGCGGCTGGTGTCGTGTCGTCCCCAGGGGGCTCTCCCGAACGGCCGTGGGGCCGGGACGGACATGTCCCGGCCCCACCGCCCGTGGTCAGCCGATCGTTCCGGCGAACAGGTGCAGATCCCCGTTGTCGGGCAGGGTTATCGCCGCCACGGTCTTGCCGGCTGTGAGCGGGATCGCGGTGTAGTAGACGCTCACCTGTGGTTCGGGTCGTTCGTGCTCCCGGTCGGCATGTTCCAGTGGGTTGTGGTGGCCACCAGGTCGTCGCCGGTGGTGGCCGCGTTCGCGTACCAGTCGGGCATCGTGATCGTGCCGCTGGACGTGAGCCGTCCGTGTACGTCACGGTCACCGTGCCGCTCTGGGTGCCGAACGCTCCGGCACCGAGGAACGCCAACCGGCTGCCGGTGCCGGACACCGAGATCGTCTGGCCGCCCGCGACCACGTTGTCGGGTGCGGCCGCCGGCATGTTCGGCCACGTGAACGCCAGGCCGTCGTGGTTCGACCGGTCGCGCCCGGCGGAAGTCCGACCGCGGCCAGGGCCTGAGCCGAGTAGCTGTAGCCGCTGCCGTCGAAGTTGCCGGCCGCCGGGTTGGTGTCGTCGGAGATGCCGGTGTTGGTCATCGCCGCGCCCAGCGCGTGTACGGCACGCTGGACCGTGGTCGGGCCGCTGAGCTGCTGTCGCCGGTGTTCGGCGAGGTAGCTCGCGGTCGCGGTCAGCGTCACCGTGCCCGGCTGTGGCGTTGGTGGGTGCCGTGACCTGCCACTTCGCTGTCACGGACTTGCCTGGTGCCACGTCGCCGGCCCCGACCGGCCCGGCGGTCCGCCAGCCCGACGGTGCGGACAGCGTCAGCGCCGCGCCGCGCACGGTCTGCGTGCTGCCGTTGGTGAACGTCGCCGACACGGTGGCCGTTGCTGCCCGCGGGTCACGATCGACGGTGCCGTCGTCCGCACGTAGCGCGGGCCGGTCGTCGTGGTCACGCGGAACGTGCCGTGCAGCGGCACGTTCGCCGACGAGTCGCCGACCATGATCTGGTACTCCCCGGGCGCCGCCGTCCAGTTCTGCGCGTTCTCGTCCCAGTAGGACACGTCCTGGCTGTCAAGTGTGAACCGGACGTGCCTGGTCTGGCCGGGCTCGAGATCGACCTTCTGGAAACCCTTGAGCTGCCGGGCGGCTCGTCCGCCGACGCGGGCTCACCCAGATACAGCTGCACCACGTCGGCACCGGCACGCCGGCCCGTGTTGGTGATGTTGGCCGTCACGGTCAGCCTGCCGTTCGGCGACAGGTTGTTCGGACCGACGGACGAGGTGGCTGAAGCGCGAACGTCGTGTAGGACAGGCCGGAGCCGAACGGGAACAGCGGCTGCGATGTCCTTCGCGTCGTACCAGCGGTAACCGACGTCCAGGCCCTCCGAGTACTGCACCTGCCCGTTCACGCCCGGCCACTGTGCCGCCGTCGACGCCGGCACGTCCGCGAGGCTCTTCGGGAAGGTGACCGGCAGCTTGCCGGACGGGTTCGTGTCGCCGAACAGCACCGACGCGATCGCGTTGCCGTCCTCCTGGCCCGGATACCAGGCTTCCAGCACCCCCTTGACCGAGTCGACCCACGGCATGGTGACCGCGGACCCGGTGTTCAGCACGACGATCGTGTTCGGGTTGACCGCGGCGACCGCGCTGATCAGCTGGTTCTGCTCGGTCGGGCAGGTCGATGCCGGAGAGGTCGGAGCCCTCGGACTCGAAGTCGCTGGCGAACACGACCGCGACGTCGCGACGCCTTGGCCAACGCCACCGCCTGGTCCAGCGGCGTCGGCTGGCCGGGGATCTGCCAGCCGAGGTTGACCAGGTCGTCGCCGCCGTCCTGGTAGTAGTCGACCTCGATCGCGGCCGGCCTGGCCCGCGGTCAGGGCGACGGTGCCGGTCTCGGTGTTGGCGCCCTGGTCCCGCCAGTTGTCGATGATCTGCTGCCGTTGACGAACAGCCTGCTGCCGTCGTCGCTGGTCAGTGAGAACGTGTAGGAGCCGGTCGCCGGTGCGGTGATGGTGCCGGTCCACTTGGCCGACCACTGCGTCGCGTTCACGCCGGGACCCGGTGAGACGGCGGAGTTCGGGCCCCAGTTGAAGTCGACGTTCGGGTCGGTGCGGGTCAGCACCGGCGTGCCGGACAGGGTCATGTCGTTGTAGTACTGGCCGGTCAGTCCGGCGCCGAACGCGGATGCCGGCACCGCGGGCAACTGGCCGCCGGAGCCGAGAGATCCCTGTGCGTACTCGACGTCGACGTTCTTGACCGGCGCGCGACTTGATGCCCTGGTAGGGCGTGACGATCGTGCGCCGCGTTCACGGTGGCGCTGCCGCCACCGGCGGTCTGCGCGTCGGGGCCGGCGTCGTCACCGATCACGGCGATCGACCTGGTGCCACGGGTGTCCAGCGGCAGCATGGAGTTCGCGTTCTTCAGCAGCACGGTGCCCTGCTCGGCGACCTCCCTGGCAACCGCGGCATGCTGCGCGTTGGCTGACCACAGTGGACGCCGAGCCGGTCGGAGGGCCGGTCGAACAGGCCGAAGCGGAACTCCTCGGTGAGGATGCGCGTGACCATGTCGTTCAACCGCGACATCGGGACCTGGCCCGCCGTCACAGCGGCGGCCAGTGGCGCGCCGAAGAACGAGTCGTCCGGCATCTGCATGTCCAGACCGTTGTTCGCGGACGCCACGGTGGAGTGGGTCGCGCCCCAGTCGGACGTGATGAAGCCGGGGAAGTTCCACTCGCCCTTGAGCACCTGGTTCTGCGTGTACGCGTCCTGGCAGGCAGGCGATCCGTTGATGTAGCTGTAGGAGCACATCACCGAGGACGCCTTGCCCTGCCGCACCGCCGCCTCGAACTGCGGCAGGTAGATCTCGTTCATGGTGCGGTCGGAGATGATCGCGTCGTCGGTCGGATTGTTGCGGTTGGTTTCCTGGTTGTAGACGGCCCAGTGCTTCACCTGGGCCAGCACGCCGGCGCTCTGCACGCCCTGGATGTCGGCGGCGCCGATCTGGCCGGACAGGTACGGGTCCTCGCCGAGCGTCTCGAAAGCCCTGCCCCAGCGGGGATCGCGGACGATGTTGACGGTCGGCCCGAGGTCGACGTCGGAGCCCTTGCCCCACTGCTCGGTGCCGATCACCGACCCGTACCGGCGGGCGAGTGACGGGTCCCAGCTCGCTGCGTCCGCGACCGGTGCGGGCAGTTGCGTCACGCCGGTCATGCCGTCACCGACACCACCGGGTCCGTCGTTGAGGTTCAGTCCCGGCACGCACAACCGTGCTATCGCAGGGATCTGGCCGGCGTAGGGTGCTCCGCCCTGGCCGTGCACCAGCTGGATCTTCTCGCCGAAGGTCATCTGGGCCAACACTTCGCCGGCCCGCTGTTCGGGCGATGCGTGCTGGCCCACCCATGGGCACGCGGGATTCGGGGAACTGGCGGCGTGCGCCGGTAACGCGATCGTGAGACCACCGACCGTGGCGGCGACCACGGCCAGAGTGACGGGCAGTCTTCGGAGGGCGTGGTGCACCATCGAGGCTCCACTTCGTTGTGGGGACGTGGGCTCGGCAATAAGTTGTGAGTCGCAACATATCTCCGTACGGGCTGGTAAAGGAAGGGTGAATTGTCCGGCTGGGCCAACCGGTCGCACCGGATCGGCCGCCTGGTCCACGCCGTTGGAAAGACCACCTGACCTGCTGGTACTCCTCGGCGACTACGATCGGGTCGATGGCCAGGTATCGCATCAGGCAGATCGCGTTCGACTGCAACTCCCTTGAGCCGATGGTCGATTTCTGGGCGGCGGCGCTGGGCTACGAACTGGACCACCGCACCGACGACTACGCCGTGCTGCGCGATCCGGACGACGCCGAACCGCGCGTTTTCCTACAGCTGGTAACGGAACCGAAGAACGGCAAGAACCGCGCACACGTCGACATCGAGGTGCCGGACGAACAGGACACCGTGGATCGCTTGGTACGACTGGGAGCGCGCGTGTTGTGGCGCGAGCGCGACGCGTCGTCCGGCTGGACGGTGCTCGCCGACCCGGACGGCAACGAGTTCTGCGTAGGCCGCTTCGGTTGACCGGCTTTTGTCGCTAACGAGGGCCGATCGCGGGTCGACATCGTATGCGGCGCCACCGGATCGACCCGGGCGCTCGGGGGACCGATTCTGGGGGTTGTTTCATGCGAACGGTGCTGCTGGCGACACTGGCAATGGGCAGGCGCAGTCCGCTGCGCAGGTCCGTGGACCTGGTTCAGATCGCCGTACACGTCGCCACCGTCGCGTTGGCCGGGTTGGCGGTGCCGCTGGCGGTGATGATCGGCGGCACCGTCCACCGGCACGATCTCGCGGCGGCCGCACGATCCGTTGGCGCGCAACAGGTCACGGCGATCCTGCGCGACGGTGTGCCCGCGCAGCCCACCCTTGGCGGCATGCCGTCGACGGCCTCGGCGAGCGCGACGTGGCGCACGCGGGGCCGCACGCACACCGGCGCGGTGCAGGTGATGCCGCCGGCGGCTGCCGGTACCCGCGTCACGGTCTGGGTGGACGCGGACGGCGACACGACATCGGCGCCGATGAGCACCGGATACCTGCGCTACCGGGAGATCCTGGTGACGGGGACGTCGTTGGTACTGGGCCTGTTCGTGGTGGCTGTGTTCGCTTTCGGGGTGCGGTACAAGCTGAACGCGCTCAGAAGTGCCGCGTGGGAACGGGGGTGGCGCATCGTCGAGCCACTGTGGACCAGCCGTCTGCCGGATCCGCCTTCCACCTAGACATCAGCGGCCCAACGGTTTCGTTGCTGGCCTCCACCGGTTTCTCGGCGACCCCGCCGGTTTTCTCGGCGACCCCGCCGGTTTCTCCGCGGACGCCGCCGGTTTCAGTGGACATGGTCGCGCCAGTCCGAGGGGACCCGGTCGGCCGGGCCGGGGGCTGTCTGGTCCAGCGGGTGGTGTTCGGGTCGGGCGAGTTCCGGGCCGTCGTAGAACTGCTCGGTCTGGTAGTTCCAGAACCACGTTCTCGCCCGGTTCGAAGCTGCGGACGAACGGGTGGCCGGTCGCCGCCGCGTGGGCGCTGGCGTGCTGGGCGGGGGACGAGTCGCAGCAGCCGATGTGGCCGCACTCGGCGCACCGCCGCAGGTGCACCCACCAGCCGCCGGCCTCGTCGCACTCGGCGCAGCCGGCGCCGCTGGGCGCCGCGGACGGATCGATTCCCGGCACGGTCATGACGTCTCCTCCTGCCGCGACACGCATCCGACAACCCGTCAGACATCCCGTCGACAACCCGTCCGGCACGGCTTCCGGTTGCGGCACGACGAACGGGATGCGGACCGAGAACCTGGTGTCGCCCGGCTCCGATTCGACCGACAGGTCACCGTGGTGCTTGTTGACCACGATCCGCCACGAGATGTCCAGCCCGAGGCCGGTGCCCGATCCGACCGGTTTGGTGGTGAAGAACGGCTCGAAGATCCGGCCGCGGATCTCCGGCGGGATGCCCGGTCCCGGTGTCGCGGATCTGCGACCAGCAACCAGTCGTCGTCGCGGGCGTCCGGATGGTCAGGGTGCCGCGGCCGGCCATCGCGTCGACCGCGTTGTCGATCAGGTTCGTCCAGACCTGGTTCATCTCCGCCGCGTAGACCGGAACCTTCGGCAGCTTCTTGTCGTACTCCTTGACCACCGTGATGCCGTCGCCGATCTTGCGTGCAGCATCAGCAGCGTGCTGTTGAGCAGTTCGTGCACGTCGACGACCCGGAACGGCGCGCGGTCCAACTGCGAGTACTGCTTGGCCGCCGTGACCAGCGTCGAGATGCGGGTGGTCGAGTCCTCGATCTCCGACATCATCAGCTCGGTGTCGATGTGTAGTTCAGCCACCGCACCGCGCCTTCGAGGATGCGCTGGTCGACGGTCTCGGCGACCTTGTTCAGCCACTCCACGTCCAGGCCGGCCTGCACGAACGTCGGCGCGATCTCCCAGCCGCCGCCGATGCCGTGCTCGTCGAACCAGTCCGTCAGCCCGTCCTCCAGGTCGGACGCCTCCAGCGGTGACAGCTCCGGCGCCTTCGCCACGTGCTCGACCGCGTCCTCCTGCAGCTTGATCAGTGTCGGCGAGCGTCCCGGTCGTACGGGCCGGATGCGATCAGGCTCAGCTTGTGCCGCATGCCCGCGACCCGTTCGCGCAGCGAGGACGTGGCCCGCACGGCCGCGGCGGCCGGATTGTTCAGTTCGTGCGTCAGGCCCGCCGACAGCGAACCGAGCGCCAGCAGCCGTTCCCGCTGGCTGACGGCCTGCTGCGTGGACTGCATGCCGTAGAACAGGCCCTCCAGCATGTGCAGCGGCATCGGGAACCAGTCGTGCATGAACTTCGAGAACAGCTCCGCGGACAGCACGTACATCCGCGACGGGACGGTCACGCGCATCGAGTTGTTGTACCGGCCGGCGCCCTGTCCTGAGGAACGCGCTCCACGCGCCCGCGTACACGCCGACCTGCGTGGTCCGGGTGGTCTCGACGTCCTCGTCGCCGACCCGCCGGGCCAGCGCGATGCCGCCCTCCAGCAGCACGTAGAAGCAGGTCGCCGCGTCGCCCTCGCGGTAGGCCCAGCCCGGCTCGAACAGCTCGACGTGGCCGTTGCGCACAGCCAGTCCAGCTGCTCGTCGCTGAGCTTCTCGAACAGGAACAGTCGTGCGCAGTTCGTCGATGTCGCAAGGGAATGCTGCCGGTCAGTCATGTCTTCTCCAAGTACCTGTGCACGAGCATCACTGCCATCGACCCCTCACCGACCGCCGACGCGACCCGCTTGCCCGACTCCGACCGTACGTCGCCGGCGACGAACACGCCGGGCACGTTCGTCTCCAGGTGGTAGGGCGCGCGGTCCAGCGGCCAGCCCTTCGGGGCCGCACCCGTGACCGCGAGGTCCGGGCCCGCCAGCACGAAGCCCGCTCGTCCCGCGCGATGACGCCGTCCAGCCATTCGGTGCGCGGCGCCGCGCCGATGAACACGAACACATGCGCGGCCTTGACGGTCTCCGTCCCCCCGGTCACGTTGTCCCGCAACGTGATCCGCTCCAGGTGACCGTCGCCGTCCGCGTCGGTGATCTCGGTGCAGGTGCGGACGGTGATGTTCGGGATGTCCGCGATCTGCTGGATCAGGTAGTACGACATCGACTGGGCCAGCGACTCGGCGCGCACCAGGATCGTCACCGACCGGGCGGTCCGCGCCAGGTACACGGCGGCCTGACCAGCGGAGTTCGCCCCGCCGACGATGTAGATGTCCTGCTCGGAGCAGGACGACGCCTCGGTCAGCGCGGACCCGTAGTAGACGCCGCGCCCGGTGAACGACTCCAGGCCGGGCGCGCGGAGCTGCCGGTAGGCGACGCCGGTCGCGAGGATCACGGTGTGCGCGTCGAGCGTGGCGCCGTCGGCGAACCGGACGGTCCGCGCCGAGCCGTTCACCTCCAGCCCGACGACGTCGCGGGTGGTGACGAGTTCGGCGCCGAACCGGGTCGCCTGGCGCCGGGCACGCTCGGCCAGTTGGGCACCGGACACGCCGTCCGGGAAGCCGAGGTAGTTCTCGATCCGCGAGCTCTGCCCTGCCTGGCCGCCGGTCGCCGTCCGCTCGACCAGCACCGTCCGCAGGCCCTCGGACGCCCCGTACACGGCCGCGCCGAGGCCGGCCGGGCCGCCGCCGATGATGATCAGGTCGTAGAAGTGGGCGGCCGGGGTCGTGGTGAGGCCGACGGTGGCGGCGAGTTCGGCGTCGTCGGCGCGATCAGTGCGTCGCCCGCCGCGGTGATCACGACGGGCAGCGTGCGGCCGTCGCCGCCGCCGCGGACACCAGGCGTTCACCCTCGGGCTCGTCCACCTGGTACCAGCGGTAGGGCACCTGGTTGCGGGCCAGGAACTCGCGCATCTCCGAGGATCGCGCCGACCAGCGGTGGCCGACGATCGTGATGTCCGCCGAGGGCCGCTCGTCGTCGGCCGACCACGCCTCCAACAGCGCGTCGACCACGGGGTAGAGCTTCTCCTCCGGCGGGTCCCACGGCTTGAGCAGGTAGTAGTCCAGGTCGACGACGTTGATCGCGTCGATCGCGGCGCCGGTGTCCGCGTACGCGGTGAGCAGCACCCGGCGCGCGCTCGGATAGAGGTCCATGGCTTGTTCGAGGAACTCGATGCCGTTCATGCCCGGCATCCGGTAGTCCGCGACGATGATCGCGACCACCTCGCCGCGCAAGGTCATCTCGCGCAGCGCGTCCATGGCCTGCTCGCCGGACTCGGCACGGATGATGCGGTGTTGGTCGCCGTATCGGCGGCGCAGGTCTCGGGCGACGGCCCTGGACACTCCGGGGTCGTCGTCGACGGTGAGGATGGCGGCGCGAACTGACACGACCGCCACGATACGGGTCCCGGGGGTGCCGGCGGCAGTACTCGGGCCTTCGGCGCGGGTGTCCGGGAGGCCGGTTACGGGCGTGTTGCCTTGGCGGAACAGAAGCTTCGCCCTCAGTGAACTGACCATTCGACGACGGGGCAGCGTCCGTCTACAGAGGATTCTGGGTCGGCCCGGCCGTGAGTCGGCGGAGGGCCGCGTCGGCCGGCCCGATGCCGGACGGGTCAGTCGGGCGGGTCAGTGGCGGTGGGGTGGGACCGGGATCGTCTCCACCCAGCGGAGGTGGCCGCTGACCACCGCGATGGTGTTGGTGGTGCCGTCGGGGGCGCGTAGTCGCAGGGCGGCGCCGCGGCGGGTCGGTGTGGGTCTGGGGTCCGGGTCGGGTGCCTCCTCGACGGACAGGTACCACAGCGGGCCGTTGTCGCCGACGGAGTCGATGGCCTCGTCGAACGCCCGCAGGCGTTCGCGCGGGACGTGCATGCGGGTGGCCGAGTGGTACACGATGCGGGGTTCACCCGCCGGGAGTTCGGCGGCGATACGGGGGAGTACGTCGACCGCGTCGCCCGCCGTGATCTCCGGCGGATCCGGTGCGGCCATGGCCAGAGCGGCGGACAACAGCGTTCGCTGGTCGTGGTTCTCCGGCCAGACCAGGGCTTCCAGCCACGCGCGCCCGTCAGGGTCCCGCACGTCGACCGGGGCCAGGTCGACACCCCGCACGCCGGCCAGCGGCGGCAGGTCGTCCAGATCGGGCAGCGGCACGTTGCCGTACAGCTCGGCCGTGATCTGCACCGGCGAGTCCGGGTCACCGAACCGTCGATCGCCGACCCGGTAGCCGTAGCGGTCGAAGCGAAGATTGAGGCCCGCGCTGGCACCGACCTCGATCAGGTGATATTCGCGGTCCTTCGGCAGCGCGGTCAGTCCGATGCGCAGTCCCAGCGCGCGCTGTACGTGATTGGTCTGCACGAGCCGCGTGCTGATCGTGCGGGCGAGTTCCCCGTTGTGCCTGGCGCAGAAGTCGACCAGAAACTCACCTGCCGACGCGTCCGGCGGCCGGGCGCTGTTGCCCACGAGCGACGGGTAGTAGCGCGCCAGCGGATGGTCGACGCCCTGCAACAGGAGATGGTGCACGGCGCCGAAGAACAGGAACGTCGGGTACTGGCCGGGCCGGCCCAGTCCGGCCAGCGTGAGCAGTTCCGGGTTGCCGGCCACCGTCGCCGCGAGCGCGCGGTACAGCGGTGATCCCTCGAACTCCCGCGGGTGGGTGAACGCGACGGCGACCTGGCCGTGCCGCGCGCCGGACATCCTCGTCCACCCTCCGCCGTCTGCGCGCTGGATTTTTCACCCGTCACGCCTTCGGCCGCAATGTGATGTCGCACCCGTCGGCGCGGTTTGCCGTTCATGACGCCGGGTATCTCCACGGTGACCACATCGGAAGGAGCTGGTCGTCGTGGACTCCGAGCAGTTGCTGTTCATCGTCGTCGGTGTGGTGATCGTGATCGCCGTCGGCCAGTTGCTGCGGCGTAGCGGGAAGCGCTACCTGGCAGGCTCGGCGCCCGCCGAGAAGGCCGCGGCAGGGCCGGCCGCGAACCTGGTCGCGGTCCTGTTCCACCTGCTGACGCTGGGCATCGTGGTGCTGCTGTCGGTGATGTCGATCGGTTCGACGACGCAGACCCGGTTCCTCGTCCAGCTCGGCATCTTCCTGCTCGTCCTGGCCGCCGTGTACGGCGTCGCGCTGATGCTGATCAACCGCCGCCGGGACGAGGCGCTCGCCATCGAGGTCGAGACGCACGGCGACGTCCGGCGTGACCCGGAGCGGCTCGTCGAGGTCGATGAGCAGCGCGAGCCCGGCCTGCGGCCGATGGACCCGTCGGTCAACGTGCGGCCCGTCGACCCCACCACACCCCGCTGAGCCCGTAACCCTGCCTCCAGTTGACAACTGAGTCCGGTGCCCTTGCGTTGTCAAGCCGGGGTGACCCCATCGTGTGGGACGCGATCCTCGCGCACCGGCCGCCGTATCCGCGGACGCACACCGTCCTCCTGTTCCAAGATCAGGTACACCTCCCAGGCCGACGTCCTGGTCATGGCCGTGGCCCAGCACGCCGTCGCGTCCCGGCCGCCCGAACAGCTCGGCGTCGCGTTCGCTCGGGTGGCCACGTCGATCGCCGCGCGCACCGTGACCGTCGGCCGCGTCGAGCAACGTGAGTTCGGCAGCGCGCAACCGGCCGGCCTGGCCGGGGCGCTGGCCGATTTCGACGAGTGGTGCGCGACGCCGTGGCCGCACCACACCGGTGGCGGCCCGGGAGAGGCCGATCCGCATCCGTGGTGCGAGGGCGGCCTGGCCGAGGTCGCCGTGATCATCGACGCCGTGAACCGGCTCGTGCAGCAGGTCGGCAGTTCGGATCTGCGCCGCAGCCTGGGTCCGGCGCTGGACGACGTGCTGGGTGCGTTGCAGGAGAAGACGTCCATGGCGTGAGCGGCGGTGGCCGGGGATCAACCCCCCGGCCACCGTGTCGCGTCACCGCGAGAACGGTCAGGGAATGTTCCACGCCTGGTTGGAACCGCCCGTGCAGTCCCAGATCTGTAGTGGCGTGCCGTCCGCGGAGCTGGGGCCGGTGGCGTCCAGGCAGCGGCCGGACTCCGGGTTGACCAACTGACCGGAGGACGTGTGCGTCCACTGCTGCGCGCCGGTGCCGTTGCAGTCGTAGAGCTGCACCTTCGTGCCGTTGGCCGTGCCGGCCGCGTTCACGTCCATGCACTTGCCCAGTGCCTGTAGGGCCTGGTTCGACGCGACCGTCCAGTTCTGCGCGTTCGTGCCGTTGCACGTGTAGAGCTGCACCTGCGAGCCGTTGGCCGAGTTCGCTCCCGCCACGTCGACGCACTTGCCGCCGTAGCCGGTGATCTGGCCGCTCGGCGCGCCGCCACCCGCACCGCCGGTGATCGCGTCGAAGATGCGGGAGTACGCGTAGCCGGTGCCCTTGTCGTAGCCGTCGACCTCCCAGAACGCGAGTTCGGCCACGCCCTTGGCGGCCGCGAAGCTCTCCAGCGTCTGTGCGTCGGACTGGCTGAAGTACTCGTTGTCGTCGTTCTGGCCCGCGATCGGCGTCAGGCCGAGCATCGCGTACGCCGCCGACGTCGAGATCCCGTACAGGTTGGCAAGCTGGCCCGCCGTGGCCTGCGCCGCGGACTCCGCGTCGGCCAGCGCGTTCTCGCCGTCACCGAAGTCCATCGTCATGATGTTCACGACGCTGACGTGCACGCCGTCGTTTTTGGCCTGCTGCAACATGGTCAGCTCGTTGCCGGGCAGACCGGTCGGGTCGACCGCGAGCGTGAAGTCGATCTGGATGTCCGGGTTCTGCGCCTGTAGCGCGGCCAGTGCCGAGTTGCGCCGTGTGTTGGACGACGTGTCGCCCAGGACGCCGCCCTCGATGTCGAAGTCCAGCCGGTTCACGCCGTAGGTGCTGGCCACGTTGGCGTACGCGGACGTGAGGCCGGAGGTCGACGTGCAGGTCTGCGCGAGCTCGCCGCCGGACTCACCGCCGAACGAGATCATCACGTTGCCGCCGGCCGACCGGAGCGAACCGACCTGCGACGTGAACGCGCCCAGCGGCTCGTCGCCGTCCTCCCACTGCGGGGTGCAGCCGGACTGCGGCGTGAGAAACGCGAGTGTGTAGTACTTCGTGCCGGTTGCGTTCATGTCGGCGGCCATGTCGCCGGCATCAGCGCTGCCGATTTGCAGGTACGGTGCCGCGAAGTGCGCCGGAAAGGCGGAACCGGCGGCCGGTGAGGCCGCGTCGGCGAACTGGGCCGCACCCAGGAGCGCGGCACCCGCGGCGACGGGTAATGCCGCAGCCAGGAGCACGCTGGTTCGGGTGATGCGCATCGTTTTCGTTTCTCCTGTCGGAGTGCGCGGGGAAAGGGAGTGTGAACGGCGCAGGCCGGTGTTTCCGTCTGGCCGGCGTCCGTACACGCCTTAATACGTGTTGTGAAGAAAGTAATACACGGCACGTCAGACGATGGCAACGGTGCGCGATACACGGTTGACGGCGTATGGTGGAAACCACCCGTGACGGCGATGTCACGCTTCGTAGTGGTCGCTGAATGGGGCCATTTCGGACGCTCTCAGCATTACGTGTGACGAGTTGTACGAGTTGTCCCGGTCGCGACGAGGAAGATGTGGACCGTGGATTCCATTGCGCACTCGCGTGAGCGACACTACGTCGTCGGGTCAGGCCGACATGCGGCTTCGCGGTGGACACCCGTTGTCGCATGGTCACACCGCTGAGGAGCGCATTGTGCGTTTAGCTCGTTTTGTTGTCGTCGCCGCCGTGGCCATTGCCACGACGGCGACGGGTGTCGTCGCCGTGCAGGTCATCGGCGCGGCACCCGACGCGGCGGCCGCGCCGGGCGCCGACGCGTCGACCCTCCCGGCCAAGGTCGTGCCGACGTGGGCACACGCGCACAGCGCCCGCGCCGACGCCGCCGCGGCCACCTCCGCCAACCGGACCACCTCCAACTGGTCCGGCTATGCCGCGTCCGGCGGCACCTACACGTCGGTCTCCGCGAACTGGACGCAGCCCACGGTGATCTGCTCCGCCCAGGGCATCGTGTCGTTCTGGATCGGACTCGACGGCTGGGGCGGCGGCCAGACCGTCGAGCAGACCGGCACCGCTGTGGACTGCCGTTCCGGTTCGCCGCAGTACTACGCGTGGTGGCAGACGTACCCGACGACCAAGCAGCAGGTCTACGGCGGCCTGACCGTCGCACCCAACGACTCGATGTCCTCGACGGTCAGCTACTCGAACAGCACCTACACGCTCACCTTGACCGACTCGTCGCAGAACTGGTCCAGGACGACCACGGTCGCCGCGCCGGCGGGATCGTCGAACGCCAGCGCCGAGGTGATCACCGAGGGCGCCAGTCTGGACGGCACGCCGACCCCGTTGACCGACTTCGCTTCCGCGACCTACACGAACGTGACGGTCAACGGCGCGCCCCTCGCCGCCGCCGGGCCCGTGGCCATCGACATGGAGGACTCGGCCAACCTGCTGACCAGCAGGACCGCTCCGATCGACGCCACGGGGACCTCGTTCACCGAGACGTTCATCGGCGGCGCCAACGTGCACGGTGCCTATCAGGCCGCCGGCAACGCGCTCTACTCGTACTCGTCCATCGGCAGCGCGGCACTGGGCGGCACGCTGGCTCCCAACAGCAGTCCCGACGTGACGACGGTGGCCAACGGCTACGAGACCGCGTTCGCCGACTCCAGCCCCGGCAACTTCCTGGAGATCAACGGAGCGCTCGGCACGAGGAGCCTCAATCTCGGCCTGTTGCCCGGCACGAGTCCGAGCATCACGACGTTGTCCGGCAACAACTCGGCGATCCTTGCTTTCCAGGCGAACACCCGCACGCTCTGGACCTACAACACGGCGACCGGCGTCGCGGTGAACCTGGGCCTGGGCATGATGGCCGGCACGAGTCCCAGCGTCACCGCGTTGCCCAACGGGGGCTACGAGGTCGCGTTCCAGGCCAACACCGGGATGCTGTGGGCCTACCTGTCCAACGGCTCGGCCGCATCGCAGGCGCTGGGCATGATGGCCAACTCCAGTCCGGCGGCCGTGACACTGGCCAACGGCTCGGTCGAGTTCGCGTTCCAGGCCAACACGGGCACTCTGTGGTACTCGCCGGGCAACGCCAACGGCACGGACACCGGCCAGGCCATGGCGTCCGGCACGAGCCCGGCGATCGCGGCGTCGTCCGCCGGTGACTTCATGCTGGCCTACCAGAGCGCCAACGGAACGCTGGGCTCCGTCCCGGCCACGGCCACGGCCAACGGCAACCCGTCGCTGGCATCCGGGACCAGCCCCGGTGTCACGGCCATGACGACCGGTGGCTATGAGTTCGCGTTCCAGGGCAGTGACGGCAACTTCCAGGTCCGCGGCCCGGGGGGCGACGTCGACACGCAGCAGCCGATGGTGAAGGGCTCCAGTCCGGCCGTCTCACCGTGATCTGACAGGGCGAGTGGCGAGCCGCTCGCCCTGTCTCGCCGCTCATTGACAAAACTAGTTTTTACGTACAAGATGATTTGTGCCATGAGAGACGTACTGTATCTGGACCGGATCGAGCAGGCGGAAGCCCTGCTCAAGCCGCAGCGCATCGAGGTGCTGCGGCAGTTGGCCGAACCCGGCTCGTGCACCGAGGTCGCGCTTCGGCTCGACCAGACGCCGCAGCGCGTCTACTACCACGTCAAACGCCTTGTCGACGCCGGTCTCGCAACGCAGGTGGACGAACGGAAGGTGCGCGGCATCCATGAGGGCGTCTACCAGGCCACGGCCCGCGCCTACTGGCTCTCGCCCCGTCTCGTCGGCCGCATCGGCACCCGCGCGCACCGCGACCAGCTCAGCCTCGGCCACCTGCTCGACCTGATGGAGGACGTCCAGGCTGACGTCGCCGCGCTCGACCGAACGGCGCCGGAACTGCCCTCGATCGGCGTGTCCGGCGAGATCCGCGTGCCGGCGGGTCGTCGGCAGGAGTTCCTTGACGACCTGAGAACAACCCTCCAGGACCTGTTCACCCGCTACGGCGGCGCCGAGGGCGACGCCTTCAGGCTCGCCCTCGCCTGTTACCCCAAGGGAGAAACCGATGAGTGACCCGATCATGCTGCGCCTGCGCCTCGACGCCCCCGTCGCCGACGTCTGGCACGCGCTGACTGATCCCGCCCGGCTGCGGGAGTGGTTCACCGAGCACGCGAACGTCGAACTGCCCGGCACGTACGAGTTCTGGGGCCGCTACACACCCGACGGCGACCGCGCGAGCCAGCGCCTGTCGCACGCCGCCGACGGCACACTGCGCTACGCGTGGCACATCGGCGACACCGACACCGAGGTCGAGATCACGCTGTCCGAACAGTCCCCGAGGTCGACGGTGCTCACGCTGACCCAGACCAACCTGCCCGGCTTCGCCGACATGGTCCACGGCGACACGATTCTCTCCGCCGTCTACACGTTCTGGTCGCTTGCCCTGGCCAATCTCGCCGATCACCTGGCCGGCCGCCCGCTCACCGCCCGCTGCGACTACACGTCCACCGACCTGCGCGCCGAGATGCTGATCGACGCCGACCGGCACGCCGTCTACGAGTCCCTCGCCGATCCCGCCATCTTCGGCAAGTGGTTCGGTGTCAACGTGCACGCGGAGCCGGGCGTCGGCGGGCGGTGGGCGATGGGTCCCTCCGGCGACGCGCCGAGCGCGCGGATCGTTCGTCTGGACGACGATGCCGCGATGGCGCTGGAATGGCCGGACGGCATGGTCGAGACGTGGGAACTGGCCGATTCCGGTGGTGCCACGAAACTCACGTACGTGCAGAGCGGATTCGGTGACGTGAACCGGCACGCCGGCTGGGCCGGTGCCGTCGCGGGGCTGGCCGAGTTGCGCCGCTACCACGAAATGCCCAACTGGCAACCGATGTGGCTCGCGGTGCGCGTGCCGGGAACACCGGAGGGCGTCATCAGTCTCGGCGGCTGAGATTGCTCGTACCGCAAGATCTCGCCCGTGCTCATCCAATGTGGTGAGTTGGTGGCCGAAATGATGGGCGGCATTGCCTTCGCGGCATACCTTTTCAGGCATGTCTGAGCTGATCTCCACCGCACGCCGCCGGGAACTCGGAGCCGAACTGCGGCGCCTGCGCGAACGCATGGGCATCAACGGCCAGGACATGGCCGCCCGCCTGGAATGGACCCCCACCATGATCTCCCGCGTGGAGACCGGGAAGCGGGTGGTGTCGCAGTTCGAGGTCCTGAAGTACACGACGGTCTGCGGTGTCGACGCCATCACCCAGGCGGCCCTGATGGAACTGGCTGTCGAACCGGACGACTACCGGTTAAGCGCCACGCGGGCAGGTTGCCCGACGCGCTGAAGGCGTTGATCTTCCATGAGTCGACGGCCATCGCGATCGAGACCTACGAGCCGATCTATGTTCCCGGGCATCTTGCAGACACAGGACTACATTCGCGCATTGTTTGTCGCGGGCGGCAAGCTCGATCCGGCCGAGATCGATAGTCGCGTCGGGGCTCGGCTGAGTCGGCGCGAAGCGCTCACCAGGATCTACCCGCCGCAGTGTGTCTTCTTCGTGCACGAGAACGCGTTTCGGCTGCCGGTCGGTGGCCCGCTGGTGATGCAGGAGCAGATGCTGCATCTCTTGTTCGCGGGCAGTCGGCCGCAGTGCTCCATTCGAGTGGTGCCGACAGTGGCAGCGCCCACAGGGGATGGTGGCCGGCTCGTTCCACATCTTCAGCTATCGGGAAGGAGCGCCGCTGGTCTACGTACAGAACCAGACCACCAGCGAGTTCTTGGAGAGCAAGAGTGAATTGCTCAGCTACCGAGCGATCGTGAACCGGGTTGCTAGTGTGGCCCTGCCCGAAGCACAATCCAGGCAGTTCATTGCCCGGATGGCAAGCGAGTACGAGCAGCGGGAGCGGCCCAGGATGGCAGCCCCGGAGTGGCGCAAAAGTAGCTACAGCGGCGACAGCGGCAACGACAGTTGCGTCGAAGTGGCGTTCGGGAGCACGCGCATCGGCGTGCGGGACTCGAAGAACACCGACGGGCCCCGGTTGAGGTTCGCGGTGGTGGCCTGGCGGGAGTTCGTCACCCGTCTGGCGTAGTGGTCTGATTGTCGCTGACCACACCCGGGATTCGATCCGGGCGTGGTCAGCGGATGCCAGGCGACACTCCCGGCTATGCGGGGCCCAGCGCTTCGTAGTCCCGCCCACAGCCCCAGCTCGTACTGGTCCGGGTGCAGACGGTCGCGTAGATGCTGGCCGGCGGATCGATGAACTCCACCGGTGCGCTCCAGTCGACACCGTCCGTGGTGCCGCTGGGCACGCTACCGGCCTGTAGTTGTAGACGCTGCCGGCCTCGGTCGTGATCTGGATGTAGAGATAGCTGGTGCCACCGGTCCTGTTCCACAGGTCTGCCCACGTGTCGACGTACCACGTTCCGTTGTCGTTCTGGCCCCACTCCACCCAGCCGCTGTAGCCGTTCTCGTTGCCGGACCCCTGTCGTGGCTGGACGGCGACCTTCGACGACGCCTGGGGTACGAGGACAGCTTGGGGTGCGAGGACAGCAGGCACAGACCCGACACCTGGCCGCGCCAAGGTCGCTTCGCTGACCGGGTTGGCGGCGGCCGTGGCCGCGGCACCGGCCACCACCGCGATGGCGAGCACCGCCGATGTCGCGAGACGCCGCACGGTGAACCGACCCGGTTTCACAGTCATGAAGGAATTCCTCCTGATCGTGTCGAGGTTGGACGTGTCACAGCGTCGCGTCATGGCGTGTGTGTCACCAGGCGGACCGACCGGCAGAGTTGCCGGCAGTGCGGGACGGCAGGCGTGGCGTTGCCGATGCCGATGACCGGCGAAGGTACGCTCTCGCGGATGAGTCTCCCGGGTCGGTCCGCAGGTGCAGGGGAGCTTGTACCGGACCAGAGTTCCGTCGGTCTGGTCGCGGGCACCGTGGCCGCCAGCCCACTGACGTTCTCCGTCGCCGTCTCACCCGACCAGTACCTGCAACTGGACGACGTCGTCGTGACCAAACGCCCGTTGCCCGACGGGCGCACGGTGGCGATCGCGGGCGTGGTGACCGCCGTCGAGGCCGGGCACGAGGGCGCACGCTTCGCGTCCGACGTGTTCCTGATCGACCAGGGTGCGTTGCCGGCCGAGGTGAGCGAGGTCGCCGAGGTGACGGTGACGCGTGTCGAGCCGGAGGTCTACGTGCCGCCGCGGCCCGGTACGCGCGTGCAGCGAGCGGTCGGCGCCGACCGGGACGCCGCGCTGTACTTCGACACGATGGCCGCGGCGAAGGTGCCGGTCGGGCTGGGGCGCGACGGGCAGCCGGTGTTCCTGAACTTCGAGTTCGTGGACGGCACGCGCGGTGGTCACGTGTCGATCTCCGGCGTGTCCGGTATCGCGACGAAGACGTCGTTCGCGACGTTCCTGCTGCACTCGTTCTTCCACTCCGGCGTGCTGCACGGCGAGGCGCACAACACGAAGGCGCTGATCTTCAGCGTGAAGGGCGAGGACCTGCTGTTCCTCGACTACGCCAACAGCAGGCTCACCGACGAGCAGCGCGCGAAGTACCTGCGCCTCGGGCTGCCGGCGACGTCGTTCGGCAACGTGCAGGTGTTCGCGCCGCCACGGCCCGGTGACCCGAGCGGCACGCCGGACGTGCAGGCGCGGGACAAGGCCGTGAGCCCGTTCTACTGGACGCTGCTGGAGTTCTGCGAGCAGGAACTGATGACGTTCGTGTTCGCCGACGGCGAGGACGAGCGCAGCCAGTACACGATGCTGATCGGCCAGGTCGCGGCGCGGTTGAAGCGGGACGTGGTGAAGGTCGGCGACGACGGCGCGATCTCGGTCAGCGGTGTGGACGCGAAGAATGGCGGTCCACTTCGGACGTTCGAGCAGCTCGTCGGGCTGGTCGAGGACGAGTTGACCGACGAGGAGACGCGACGCGACTGGGTGGCGGGCAGCACGTCGCTGGGCAGTGTGAACGCGTTCCTGCGCCGGCTGCGCTCGGCGGTACGGCCGCTGTCGCCGTTGCTGCGCGGCGATCTGCGGCACCGTCCCGATCACTCGCTGACCACGTCGAAGGCGCAGGTCACGGTCGTGGACCTGCACAACCTGCCGGATCGCGCGCAGCGGTTCGTCGTGGGTGTCGCGCTGCGCCAGGAGTTCCGCCGCAAGGAACAGCAGGGCACGGCGCGGCCGTTGATGTTCGTGGTGCTGGACGAGCTGAACAAGTACGCGCCGCGCGACGGTGACAGCCCGATCAAGCAGATCCTGTTGGACGTGGCGGAGCGCGGCCGGTCGCTGGGCGTGATCCTGATCGGGGCGCAGCAGACGGCCAGCGAGGTGGAACGGCGGATCGTGGCGAACTGCTCGATCCGGGTGGTCGGGCGGCTGGACTCCGCCGAGGCGTCCCGGCCCGAGTACGGCTATCTGCCGGCTGCCCAGCGGCAGCGCGCGATCCTGGCCAAGCCGGGCACGATGTTCGTCGCGCAGCCGGACATCCCGGTGCCGCTGGCGATCGAGTTCCCGTTCCCGGCGTGGGCGACCCGGCCCGCCGAGAAGGGCGCGTGGTCCGGTGTCGACACCGGACCGGCCATGCCGGCCGACCCGTTCGCGACGATCCCCGACGACGACCCCGCTCCGTTCTGAGGCGCTGATGAAGATCCTGCACACGGCCGACTGGCACGTCGGCAAGGTGCTGAAGAACCAGCCACGCTACGACGAGCACGACGCCGCGTTGCGCGACATCGTGCGGATCGCGCGGGAGGAGGACGTCGACCTGGTCGTCGTGGCGGGCGACCTGTTCGAGACGGCGTCACCGAACCCGCAGGCGCAGAGCCTGGTGATGCGCACGCTGATGGCGCTGCACGACGACGGCCGCGAGGTCGTCGTGCTGGCCGGCAACCACGACAACCAGGGCCTGATCGCTGAGGTGTACCGGCCGGTGCTGGGCCATCTGGGCATGCACGTGGTGGGGCGGCCGCGCCCGGCGAACTCCGGTGGTTCGCTGCGGCTGGCGACGAAGTCCGGTGAGACGGCCAACGTCGCGGTGCTGCCGTTCGTGTCCTACCGGTTCGCGGTCCGGGCGGCTGAGGTGATCCTGCGCGAGACCGCCGACCAGACGATGGACTACGCGCGCCGGGTCGGGCAGTTCATCTCGTCGCTGAGCGCCGGTTTCACCGACGACTCGGTCAACATCGTGACCACGCACGGCACGGTGCTGGGTGGCCGCCGGGGCGGTGGTGAACGGGACGGGCAGTCGCTGCTGGGGTACGAGCTGCCGGTGACGTTGTTCCCGTCGTCGGCGCACTACGCGGCGCTCGGGCACCTGCACCGGTACCAGGAGATCGACGGGCCGTGTCCGATCGCGTACTCGGGCTCGCCGATCGCGTTGGACTTCGGTGAGGAGGCCAACGAGTCGATGGCGATCGTGGTGTCCGTGCAGCCGGACAGCCGTGCGCACACGCGTGCGGTGCCGGTGAGCGGTGGCCGGCCGCTGCGGACCCTGCGCGGCACGCTGGACCAGGTCGTCGAGCAGGGGCGCGAGTTCGACGACGCGTTCTTCCGGGTGATCCTGGCGCAGAAGGCCAGTGCCGGGTTGGCCGACCGGGTGCGCGAGGCGCTGCCGAACGTGCTGGAAGTGCAGATCGACGAGGAGTTCCGGCCCAAGCCGACCGGGGTCACGGCCGAACACAGCCGGCTGGGCCGCACGCCGACCGATCTGTTCGCCGACTTCCTCGCCGAGCAGAACGTGGAGGACTCCAGCGTCGCCGGGCTGTTCGCGGAACTGCTGGACGAGGTCACCGGAGGTCGGGACTGATGCGCCCGCTGCGCCTGCTGATCGACGGCTTCGGCAGCTACCGGCAGAGCACCGAGGTCGATCTGTCCGATGTGGACTTCTTCGTGCTGACCGGGCCGACGGGTTCTGGCAAGAGCACCGTGATCGACGCGCTGTGCTTCGCGCTGTACGGCACGGTTCCCCGGTGGGGCAAAGGAAACATGATCCGCAACGCGCTCGCGCCGTCCACTGCGGAGTGCCGCGTGTGCCTGGTGTTCGAGGCGGCCGGCAAGCGTTACGCGGCGGCGCGGCAGTTGCGGCGGGACGCGAAGGGCCAGGTGCACACGAAGGAGGCGCGCCTGGACCGGCTGGACGACAGGGTGCCGGCGGACGCGGATCTGGTGAAGATCCTGGAGGCCAGCGTCGAGCAGATCGCGGAGGGCCCGGACGACGTTGCCGGCGGTGTGACCGAACTGCTCGGCATCGGCTACGAGCACTTCACGCAGTGTGTGCTGCTGCCGCAGGGCCGGTTCGCGGAGTTCCTGCACGCCAAGCCCGCCGACCGGCAGGACCTGCTGATCAAACTGTTGGCGTACGGGGTGTACGAGCAGGTCGGGCAGCGGGCACGGGAACGCGGCAAGGAAGCGGGCACGCGGCTGCAACTGGCGCAGCAGCGGCGGACCGAGGTCGGTGACGTGACCGACGAGCAGATCGCCGCCGCGGAGCGGCGCGTCACGGACCTGGCAGGTCTGGTCGATGCCGTGGACTCGGCGGTCGCGGACATGGGGGAACTGCGGGCGAGGTGGACGACGGCGAACGCGGCCGCCGGCGAAGCCAGGGAACAGCTTGCCGAACTGTCACAGCTCAGCGTGCCCGACGGTGTCGCCGAACTGGCCGCTCGGCTCGCCGCCGCGGACGCGTCGATCGCCGAACGCGAAGCGTCCCGTGCGGAGGCGGACAAGGCCGAAGCCGAGGCCGAAGCGGCCGGTGCCGGCCTGACGGAACTGGCCGTGCTGCGCGGTTGGCAGGCCGGGCGGGCCCGGGAAACCGCGTTGCGTGCGGAACTGGAGCAGGCGCGCGCCGCCAGTGCGACGGCGGTCGCCGCGGAGCAGGAACTGGGCGGGAGTGTGACCGCGGCCGAAGGTGCCCTGTCGGCTGCCGAGCAGCGGGTCAGGGAGACCGACCGGGAGCACCGGGCCGCCGCGCTGGCCGCCGATCTGCGCGAGGGCGAGCCGTGTCCGGTGTGCCTGCGGGCGGTCGACTCGCTGCCGCACCACGACGGTGGCGCGGACGTGGACCAGGCCCGGTCGGCGGCCGAGTCGGCACGGAAAGCGCTTGCGGCCGCTCGCAAGAGGTATGCCGCGGCCGTGCAGCGGGCGGCCGGCGCACAGGCCGCCGTGACCGCTGCCGAACAGCAGTTGGAGCGCCTGTCGGCCGAGTTGGCGGACGCGCCCGACGACCTGGCCGAGAAGATCGAGCAGCGGTCGCGGGCCGATTCGGCCATCGCGTCGGCCAGGACCGAGGCTCGGGCCGCGCGTGCCGCCGTCGACGCGGCCACGAAGGACCGCGCCGGGTTGGCGCGGACCGAGCAGCAGGCGTGGACACGGTTGCGGGCCGGCCGGGACCGGTTCGCGGCGCTGCGGGCACCGGTCGTGGACGACGCGGACCTGGCCACGGCGTGGGACACGCTGGTCGCCTGGGCACACGGCCAACGGGATGCGTTGCGCGCCAAGGTAACGGAGCTGGAACAGGCCGAGACGGCGTTGCGCGAGCAGGGCACGTCGGCGGCTGCCGCGCTGACGTCGTCGCTGCGCGAGCACGGCGTGGACATCAGCGCGCCCGCGAAGGCCCCGGTCGAGCTGGCCACGCACTCCGAACGCGCCAGCCGTGCGCTGGACGACCTACGGGCCCGCCGGCAGGCCGCCGGTGAGCTGGCCGACGAGGTGGCGCGGCACAAGCGGGAGCAGGAGGTCGCCGACATGCTCGGCAAGCTGCTGCGCTCCAATCAGTTCGAGGCGTGGCTGTGTGCGGAGGCGTTGGACTCGCTGGTGTTGGAGGCGTCGGGGACGCTGCTGGACCTGTCCGGCGGACAGTTCGAACTGCACCGGGGTGACAAGAACGAACTGACGGTGATCGACCACAACGACGCCGGCACCCACCGGCCGGTGAACACGCTGTCCGGCGGCGAGACGTTCCAGGCGTCGCTGGCGTTGGCGCTCGCGCTGTCGCGGCAGGTCGTGGGACTGTCCGGCGGGCGGCGTGACCTGAACTCGATGTTCCTGGACGAGGGTTTCGGCACGCTGGACGACACGACACTGGACACGGTCGCGGCCACGCTGGAACGCCTGGCGAGCGAGACGGACCGGATGGTCGGCATCGTGACGCACGTGCCCGCGCTGGCGGAGCGGGTGCCGGTGCAGTTCGCGGTGCGCCGGCAGGGCGCGTCGTCGACGGTGACGCGGGTGGCTGTGTGAAGGTGGGCCGGTGACCGCTCTGCTGACGACCGGGTACACGATCGACCCGTGGGATCCCAGCTACGGCGTCGCCATGGGCGACGAGCTGGGCGGGTCCAGCGCGGAGACCGACGCCGACGTGGAGCTGCCGGTCGCGCGGTGGCGGGCGATCACACCCGATCCGGACCGGCCGGTGCCCGGCTGCGTGCTGTTCCTCGACGGTGTGCGGCGGATCGACGCACGGCTGTGGGTGCACGGCGCCGACCCGCAGCCGACGCCCGGCCTGGTCGCGTCGCTGGCCGCGGGCCTCGTCCGCTGTGACGGCTCGGCGCACGTCGTGGACGTGCGGGTGGACCGCAGCCTGTACTCGGCCGCCGAGTCGGCGACTGATCTGCGCACCGGTCACGCGACCTACACCGCACGGCCGACCAAGCCGGGTTTGGAAGCGTTGCAGGCAGGCGTGCAGGCGCGTTTGTCCGAGCTGGAGGTGGAGCTGTCCGCCGAGTGGCGCCAGGACAGCGCGGACGACCTGCTCGTCGTCGACGGCCCGCTGCGCGGCCGTACCCACCTGCCGCGCACGGTCGGCTACGTCAAGACCCACCACGCGTCCTACCTGCCGACCGAACTGGTGGCCGTGGTCGCGTCGCTGGGACCGGGCCAGCGCAGCCCGATCTTCAAGATGGGTCCGGAATGGGAGCGGTACTCCTGGTATCTGCGGTTGCCGGGGGTGGCGGACGTGCCGTGGTCGGCGATCGTGCGGCTGGAGTGTTCGCCGGACCTGTCGGTCGAGGATGCCGCGTCGTTGGCCGACGTGACGAGCCTGGTGTTGCCGCCGTTGGCGAGTGCACCGCACAAGGACTCCCGGGCGCCGCAGAACCTGGTGCCGATCGGCGGTCTTGAGCGGCAGTTGCGGCACCGGCTCGGTGACGCGGCGCTGCTGTACCGGTCGCTGCGGGCCGCGTTGGTGCGGTAACGCGCCGCGAACGAGAAGATCGGCCTGTTCGTGCCGTTGCTGGCGCGGCACCTGTAGCCGCGGTTACGGTGCGGTGGTGATCTCGTCGGGACAGTTCATCGGCCTGCTGCTGGCCTCCGCCGTGGTGATCGTCGTGCCGGGCCCGAGCGTGCTGTTCATCGTCGGCCGCGCGCTGAGCTACGGGCGGCGCACCGCGCTGTTCAGCATCCTGGGCAACAGCATCGGCAGCTACCTGGCCGCCGTGGGCGTCGCCGTCGGACTCGGGCCGCTGCTACAGCGCTCGGACGTGCTGTTCCAGACGATCAAGCTGCTCGGCGCCGCCTATCTGGTCCTGCTGGGCGTGCAGGCGTGGCGGCACGCCAGGGCCGGTGTCCTGGCTACGGAATCGGCCCAGCTCGTGCCGGCGGCGCCGTGGCGCTCGGTGCGCACCGGTGTGCTCGTCGGGGTCACGAACCCGAAGGCGTTCATCCTGTTCGGTGCGATCCTGCCGCAGTTCGTGGACAGGGGTGCCGGTTCGGTGCCGGTGCAGATGCTGTTCCTGGCCGTGATCCCGATCGCGCTGGGCCTGGTCACCGACACCGGCTGGGGCCTGATCGCCGGCCAGGCGCGGAACTGGCTGTCCCGCACGCCACGCAGAATGGTCGTGCTGGGCCGGATCGGTGGGGTGTCCATGATCGGACTCGGCCTGTCGGTGGCCGTGACGGGACGCCACGACTGATGGCTGACGTGCTGGTGATCGGCGGTGGCGTGATCGGCCTGACCACCGCGATCCGTCTCGCCGAGACCGGAGCGCGGGTCGGGGTGCTGTCCGCCCGGCCTCCCGGGGACACGACGTCCGCTGTCGCGGCCGCGCTGTGGGGCCGTGGTCCCGGTGTCACCGACGCGGTCGAGCGGATCGACGCGTGGAGCGCTGTCACGTTCGCCGAACTGGCCGCCCAGGCCGACGATCCGTCCAGTGGCGTGCGGTTCGCGACCGGCAGGTACGCGGTCCGGGACGCGCCCGGTCCGCCGGTCTCGCCGCTGGCCCGCTCGGTGCGGCCGTGCGCACCCGGTGAGCTGCCGACCGGTTTCGTCGATGGCCACTGGATCACCGTTCCCGTCGTGGACATGCCGAAGTACCTGCGGTACCTGACAGATCGCCTCGCCGCCGCCGGTGGCACCGTGACGCGCGGCGAGGTGCGCACGATGGCCGAGGCGAGCGGCGCGCCCGTGATGGTGAACTGCACAGGTGTCGCGGCGCGGGAGTTCGTGCCGGACCGGTCCGTGCGGCCGGTGCGTGGACAGCACGTGATCGTGGCCAATCCCGGACTGGACGACTTCTTCGTCGAGGAAACCGAAGCGGCGTCGTGGGTCAGCTACTTCCCGCACGGCGACCGCGTTGTGCTCGGTGGTGTCGCCGAAGACGGCGACTGGAACCTGGCTCCGGATGCGGCGACGGCCGATGCCATCGTCGAGCGGTGCGCGCAGGTGGAGCCTCGCCTGCGGACGGCACCCGTGCTCGCGCATCTGGTGGGGCTACGGCCCGCCCGCCCGTCGGTCCGGGTGGACACCGAGCAGGTCGGCGGCACGCGCTGGATCCACAACTACGGCCACGGCGGCATGGGCGTGACGCTGAGCTGGGGCTGCGCTGCCGACGTGGCGGCACTGTCGACCCGGGTCTGACCTGGCAGAACGGTTCACAGTATGCAATCGGTGTGGTGACGTCTGGTTCCATCGGCGGTACGCACGGGTCTCACCCGCGCCCTACGCTCACAACTGGTTGGGACCCAAAATATCGCAGGGAGCCCACGTGACCCCAGGCAACGCGCGGCTGGTGGAAGTCGAACCGTCCGGAGTGTGCTGGATCAAGAGTTCCGCGTCCGGCGCGGGTGATGGTCAGAACTGCGTCGAAGTCGCGACGGTCAGACAATCCACGCTGGTGCGCAATTCTCGGGACCGCGCCGCGCGATTGACGTTCCCGGGCGCGAGTTGGGCCGCTTTCCTCGCCGTCTTGGCCTGACGTCACTCGATCGGCGGCGGTCATTGTCATCCATCGGCCCGCTGGACAGCTTAGTGTCAGTTAGCACGATGAATTGGGCATTCGGACATAAGCCATGCGCTTCGCGTCAGCGTGCAGTATACGATGTGCGACGTAGCAGAGTGAGATCTGCTACCTGCGAGGAGGATCAATGCCCATGGGTGCGAGCCCACTCAGCCAACTCCGCAGACTGAGAGCAGAACTGCGCCACCTGCGTGACGTTCGTCAGTTCACGCAGAAGGAGGTGGCGGAGGCCCTCGACTGGTCGATTTCAAAACTGATCAGAATCGAAAAGGGGCCGGTCGGAATCTCCGTCACCGACGTCCGGGCACTACTCCAGCACTACGGGGTGACCGATCCTCAGCGCGTGACCGAACTGGTCGAGCTGGCCAGGGCCGGCAAGCGCCCCGCCTGGTGGCACCAGTACCGCGAGTTCTACCCGCCGCCGGTGCTCACCTTCCTCGGGCTGGAGGCGTCGTCGGTACGCATCCGGCAGTTCCAGGGCCTCGTGGTCCCGGGACTGTTGCAGCATCCCGACTACGTGCGGGCACTGACGGGCAGCACGACGTCGGACCCGCAGCGTGTGCGGCGGGCGCTGGACATCCGAGGGACCCGCCAGCAGTTGGTGGCCGAGGACGGTCCGGCGCTGTTCTTCATCATCGACGAGGCGGTGCTGCACCGGGTCGTCGGATCGCCCGCCGTGATGCGATCCCAGCTCGAACGGTTGCTGAAGGTCGGCACGCTGCCGAACGTCGCCATTCAGGTGGTGCCGTTCTCGGTGGGTGTGCACAAGGGCATGAAGGGTTCGTTCGCGATCTTCGAGCTGTCCGAGTCACAGGAGGACTACGCGTTGCTGCTGGAACAACCGTATGTCGACCGACTGATCGAGGAAACGTCGGAAGAAACACGCGAATACGTGACCATCTTCATGGAACTGGAAAAGATCGCTCCGTCGCAAGAGGAGTCGGCGGCGATCATCGAGCACGCGCTCGAATCGTTCGGAGGAAGAATCATGAACTGAAAGTGACGGCGGGGGCTCCTGCTGGCACAGGAGTCCCCGCGAAATCGGCAGGTCGTCCGAGTCTCGGTAAGGGCAGGGAGTCAGTGCCGACTTTCACCGTACCGGCACCGACCTCCCCCGTCACGTCTTGTTTCGCGGGCTTGTCCTGGGGACGGTCATGAATGGCGGAACCGTTGCCCTGCCGAGGCACGATTGCGGAACCGGTCGGATGTGGTGATCGCGACATCGATGCCGATGGTGCGGCGCCCCCGGGAGGCCGAGACTGTTCGCGTGGATCCCGCCACCCTCGCCGTCGCGGACCGGTCGAAGCCGTCGCGCCGCGATCGGCCGGTCGTATCGACCCGGCCGGACGGATTGCGCCCGGGCACCTACCGCGCGCCGGACGCCGCACAACCGAGGTGACAGGCGGTGTCTTCCTGGGGTTCACTACCGCCGCGACCTTGATCGCGGGGGGTTGGGGATTCGGTGCTTTGGGGAGGAGTAGAGAATTCATGCGAATCATCACGGCCGGTTGTCCGCCCGATTGCCCGGAGTGCGAGCCATGAACCGGCGCGGCACCGGGGAGCCGCATCACAGGACCATCTTCGCCGTCGACATCGAGGGATCGACGGACCGCAGCAACACCGCCAAGGCCGATCTGCGGGACGCGATGTACGAGCTGGTCGAGCGCAGCATGCTGGAGTGCGGCATCGCGGAGGAGCACCACGATCCGCTGGTCGACCGGGGAGACGGCATTCTGACGCTGGTCCGGCCGGTCGACGAGGTACCGAAGACGCTGTTGTTGTCCCAGCTCGTCCCGAGGCTGACGGCGGCGCTGATCGAGTACAACGAGTCGCGGCGGCCCGAGTACCGGCTGCGGCTGCGGGCCGTGCTGCACGCGGGCGAGGTGCACCAGGACACGCGCGCACCGTTCGGTGAGGCACTGGACATCGCCTTCCGGTTGCTGGACGCGCCCGAGGTGAAACAGGCCTTCCGGATGTCCACGTGCCCGCTGATCCTCGTGGTGTCCGACGACATCTACCGGATGATCGTGCGGCACGGCTACGACGGGATCGATGAGCACTGCTACGCGCGGGTCGTGGACGTGCTCGTGCACGGGCAGTGGCACACGGGCTGGAAGTGGCTGCCCACCACCAGGAACACGACCGAAACGACGCAACTGTCCGACGTGTACGTCAAACCGGACACCGCTCGGCGCATCCTGCACGCCGCCCGCCGATTCGAGGAGCGGCAGCGCTCCGTGGAGAACGACAAGCGGGCCGACGCCGAACGGAACGTGGCAGGTCAGCAGTAGCCTGACGGCCGTGGCCACCTGGGACGGCGGCCACCGGGGGTGGCCGCGCGGACGGTCCCGTCCTGGGGCGGATCGCCGGCGTCGGCGCTCCGGACGCCCTGATCAACGACGATCCGGACGTCCGCCCCACCATCCCGCACTTCGACGGTCACCCGGCCATGCCGGTGCGCTGCACCCGTCCAGGTGGGCGAGCCGACGGGACCGACACCGGGCACGGCTGCCGCGGGCGCCGAAGCGGCCGGCCGAGAGCGTCCCGGCGACGCACGGTAAGTCCACTTCGGACCCTTGTGGGCTGCCGGTCCCGGTCGGTGCGCGCCGGTGCGGTGCGCAGCCGTTTCTGCCGTACACCTGACGCTAGGCTGGGCCGAAACCGGCTGTCCAGGGAGATCCAGCTTGACCGACTCACTGCCGCCCTTCTACACCCAGCCGTACTTCGACCACGTGCACGACGTGATGGCCCGGCTGCGCGAGGACGACCCCGTACGCCGCACGACGATGCCCAACGGCCTGCCGGTCTGGGTGATCACCCGGTACGAGGACGCCAAGGCGGCACTGACGGATGAGCGGCTGCGCAAGGACAACGACCGACTGGTCGAGATCATGCAGGCCAAGCTGGCCGAGGCCGGCGCCAGAACCGAGCTGACCGGCTTGTTCACCAAGCACATGCTCAACTCCGACCCGCCCGACCACACCCGGCTGCGGACGCTGCTGACCCGCACCTTCACCGCGCGGCGGGTGGAACTGCTGCGCCCCTACGTGCAGCGGATCACCACCGAACTGCTGGACGGCCTGGCGGGCGCCGACGGTGAGGTCGACCTGATCGCCGGTTTCGCGCTGCCGCTGCCGTCCATCGTGATCAGCGAACTGCTCGGTGTGCCGGAGAGCGACCGGGGCCTGTTCCAGCAGTGGACGTCGGCGATGCTGGAGAGCGGCGGCCGCAAGGGACTGGCCGCGTCGCGGGAACTGGTGAAATTCCTCGGCGCGCTCATCGCGGCCAAGGCGCGCACGCCCGGCGACGACCTGCTCTCAGCTCTCACACAGGAAAGCGTCGCGGGCGACCGACTGTCCGAGCGGGAACTGTCAGCCACAGCGGTGTTGCTGCTGGTCGCCGGGCACGAGACGACGGCGAACCTGATCGGCAACGGTGCGCGATGGCTGCTGTCCGATCCCGAACTGGCCGCCGCGCTGCGCGAGCGGCCCGAGGACATGCCGCTGGTCGTCGAGGAACTGCTGCGTCTGGACTCGCCGGTGATGTTGGCCACGCAGCGTTATACAACGCAACCTCTGTCGATCGGGGACGTCACCATTCCCGAGGGCGAGGTCGTGATGATCGCCCTCGGCTCGGCGAACCGGGACGGTGAGCGGTTCGCGCGGCCCGCCGAACTGGACCTGGAACGGGGCTCTCGCGGGCATGTGGCGTTCGGGCATGGTATCCATTACTGCCTCGGCGCGCCGCTGGCGCGCCTGGAAGGAGAAATCGCGCTGCGTGAAATGAATGTGAGGTTTGCCGACGCTCGACTGGCGTTACCCTCCACGCAGTTGCGTCGCCGTCAGGCGTCGATCATGAACGGTTACGCGGCCCTGCCGGTCCTGCTCGGCGCGTGAGCGGCACGGGGCCCCGAACTCAGGCAAGGAGCGTACGTGCGGACCATGTACGACTCGGTGACGCCGAGCGCGATACCCACGGACGCCGCGCTGGTGGCCGGCTACGTCGACGGCGCGTACGCGTGGTCGGCAGCCGAGTGGGCGCGGTTCCCGAACTCGGTGAAGGTGCGCATCGCGGTCTTCCCGAACACCGACGACGGTCACGTCCTGGACGTCGAACAGGGTGACGCCACACCGGCACAGGCGCCGGGTTGGGTCGACATGCGCCGCGCCGCCGGCGTCGACCCGACGGTCTACTGCAACGCGAGCACGTGGTCGTCGGTGATCTCGGCGTTCCGCTCGGCGGGCGTGGCCGCGCCGCACTACTGGATAGCGCAGTACGACGGCAATCCGTCCGTTCCCTCCGGTGCCGTCGCCAAGCAGTACAACGACCCACCCGGCAGCGGCGGGAACTACGACATCTCCGTCGTGGCCGACTTCTGGCCCGGCGTCGACCAAGGAGGAGACTTGACCGACTTCGACACCGTGACGGGCAGCCTGGTGCCCGGCAGTGCCACGCAGGCGCCACTGTGGAAGTTCCTGTTGTGGGACAACGCCCAGTCGTACCAGGTGATGAACGACGTGGCGGCGCTCAAGGCGCAGGTTGCCGCGTTGTCCGGCGCACTGTCCGACGACGAGGCCGCGCTGCTCGCGGCGATCAAGGCACAGCCGACCGGCGGCCAGACGAACGTGCAGTCGCTGGCCAACGCGCTGGCACCGGTCCTGGCGCCGCTGCTGCCCTCCGACGCGACGCCGCAGCAGGTCGGCAGCGCGGTCGGGACGGCGCTGGCGAACCACCTGTCGACCTCGACATCGTGACCCGGTGATTCCCGGCGCTTCTGTCGTGCCGCTGAGCACGGCGATCGCGACGTCCGAACCGGACGGTCCGAGCAACGAGTCGAATTGTGGGGGCTTGTCGTGCGGCTCGGACACGACGAGCCCCCACCGTGCGGTCACCGTCCGCAGGGCCGTGAGAACGGTGACGTGGAACAGAAGTTCAGTGGTCGGCGACCTTGCCGTTGTGGCCACCGGGATCGTTCGAGTCGATCGGGACGGACGTGTCTTTCGCGGATCGGCCCGCGGGGCGTTCGACCGGACCCGCGACCCGGTCCTGAGCCGCTCCGTGACCCGAGCCGAGCAATTCCGTTGCGCGCAGCGCGATCTCCATCTCAAGCCGGTCGTCGGGGCTGTTCAGTCGTTCGCCGAACAGGTTCTGCAACTGGTGCATGCGATAGCGGACGGTCTGCGGGTGCACCTTCAGTTCCGCCGCCATCTCCGGTGCGCTGCCGCGGGTGCGCAACCAGGTGAGCAGCGTCTCGGCTAATCGGGCGCGTTGCTTGGTGGTCAACGGGTCCAGTGGCGCGAGGCTGCGGTTGGCCAGTTGTTCCACCAACAACTCGTCGGCCAGCAGCCACAGCGTGGACAGGTGGTCACGGCACCACGTCACCGAACCGTCCGCGAGCACGCCACGCTGCACCAGGGCCAGTGCCCGGTTCGCCCACCGCAGCGACAGCGCGGCCCGTGCCGTGGGCACCGTCGGGCCGACCGCGGCGCGCCAGCCGCCGAGTTCGGCCTCCAGCTCCCGCAGGTACGAGTCGTCACCCGGCGCGACGAGGCACGGCTGCTCACCCTCCAGGTCCACCAGGACCTCGTCGGCCAGCACCGGTGTCGGGGGAGGGGACGAGTCGCCCCGGTGCTCCAGCGCGATCACCGTGACCTTGTCGGGCACGTGCCAGCGGGCCGAGTCGGCCAGCGACTGCACTGCCGCCGTGGACGCGGGCGGATCGGACAGCAGCACCTCGAGCAACCGGCGGCGCCTGCGCTCCAGAGCGCCCGCCGACCGGGCCTGTGCCTGCGTGTAGCCCTCGATGGCCAGCGCGGACATCTCGTCCACGAACGCGAACACCGCCTCGGCGGACGTGCAGATCGCCTCGGCGGACGCGCCCGTCAGCTGGCCGACCGACGACAGGTGCCGCCACGCGACCCGGCCGCCGACCCTGGCCGCCGTCTGCAGCGAGTCCATGTTGCGGCCCTCCGCGAACTCCTGCCGGCCCAGATGACGGCAGAAGCCGGCCCACTTCTCGTAGGACTGGACCGCCGTGCCGACCGTGCAGTCGATGCAGGCCGTGATCGCGAACCGGACCGCGTCGACGACGGCCTGCTCGTACACCTTCAGCGGCTGCGCGTACTCGGGCACGGCACGGCGGATTTCCCGCACCATGTCCCTGGCCAGCGGTTCGGCCAATGGCCGGAACTTCTCGCCGAACTCCTTCGGAATGCTCGCCCAGAGCAGACTGGCGCGGTGGAAACCCTTACCGGCCAGCGGTACGGCGGCGACCGCCGGCAGTGGTGGCCGCGGATTCCGTGGACCGGCGGCCGGCTGTGGCCGGCCGTTTCGCCGATCCTGTATGCGCACATCGGTGACCATGGCCCTCCTCCGCTCGGCGTAACGTTCCACACGGGTGGTTACGCGGAACTCGGTTTGTGTGATCCGGGACAGCATTATGGCCGTCCCAACATGGCCCAGATCACCAGCGGCCGGCATCCCGTTCACTCGTTCGGAGTAGTCCGGGGGGCGAAAGTTGTCATCTCAGTGCCAACTACTCGGTAGGATCGCGCATCCGGGTGACAAGATCGTCCGGCACCTGACCGTCCGGTGACTGTCACGCCGAGGACAAACTGGCCGGTAGCCCATTCTTGGGGCTTCGTTGACAGTTTTCCGGGCCAGGTGTCGAGCCGCAGGACACAATGCACAAAGATGAGCGACCAATGCTGGTTCCGGGCCGGCTTCGCACACCCGGTGTGACAATGAATCGATGGCGTGTCCGGATTTGTGGAACGTCCGGCAATCCCGTGGTCGGGCGCCTCGACTCGTTCGTTACTTGCGTGCCCGTCCACGGGCGACAAGAAACGACGCTTCGCCTCGGATCGAAGACGCCGCTGAGAAGTGCGGCCGGTCTGTCGGCCGAGCGCCGTCGTGATCGACACCGCGCTGCCGGACAGCGTGGCCGCGGGCAACCCGTCCGGTTCGATCATGTTCGGCTCGACCGGTCCTGGCGGCGATGATTGCGGTGGCGATGATTGCGGTGGCGGGCGCCGGCACCGGCAAGGAGTACGTCGCGAAGGCCGAACAGTTGACGACGGCGTTCACCGACGCCGGCCTCCGCGACCGACCACTTCCGTTCATTGCCTTTCTTTCAGTGACGGCTGGCGCCCGCTCAGGCGGACGGCTCTTGCCCGACCACGCCGTACAGCGTTTTCTTGTCATATGGGACGACGCTGTTGGGGCTGGACCCCGTGAGGCGCAAGCCGCGGATCGCGCGGCAACCGGATGGCAGATGGGCCGTCACGCGCCCCGAGTTCGGTTTCGCCACGAGACCGGACCAGACGTTCCACGACTCATGGCACGCGGCGGTGAACAGCCTGACCGAGGGCGCCGACCGGTACGCGGGCGGCGGATCGTTCGATCGGGCCAAGGAGGAGACCGACCTGCTCTTCCCGATCCCGGTGTGGTCGCCGCTGCGGTACTGATCGCGGTCACGGCCGGGGTGGCCTCGTCGAGCCCGGTCATGCCCGCGTCGCCCGGAGCGTGGTGCGCGCCAGCGGGACGGACAGCGCCGCGCCCAGCGCGGTCAGCGCCGCGATCCACATCAGTGTCGTGGCGATCGCCGTGCTCGACGCGTGGTCGCCGGCCAGTGTCAGGAACAGGCTGCCGAACACCGCGACCCCGACCACCTGGCCGAGTTGGAACGTCGTCGTCACCAGGCCGCTCGCGTCCGCTGCCGATGCCGGTGGCACGTTGACCAGTGTGTGCGTCATCAGCGGGCCGAACGCCGTGCCGATGCCGACCGCGAACAGCAGCAGCGTCGCGCCGATCACCACGCTGGACCGCTCCTGGTGCGCGAACACCAGTCCCGTGACGAGATAGCCCGCGCCGCCGACCGCGTAGCCCGCCGTGACGAGCGTCATGGTGCACCCGGTTGGGCAGCCGCCGCCAGTGGTAGCCGCACAGGCCGAACAGCGCGCCCGCCGGGCCCCACGTCAGTCCGGCGCGCAGCGGGCTGTCGCCCAAGCCCGCCTGTAGGTGCAGTGTCAGCGAGAACAGGAATCCGCCGTACGCGACCATCCCGCACGCCATCGTCGCCAACCCCGGCGCCACCCCCGGGACGCGCAGCACGGCGAAGTTCATCAACGGCTCCGAACGGCGCCGCTGCACCAGCACGAACACCACGGCCAGCACCGACCCGGCCGCCATGCTGACGAACGTCCACGCCGGCCACCCCCGCTGGTGACCCAGCACCAGCGGCAGCACGACCAGGCACACGGCGGGCACCGACAGCGCCAGCCCGACCAGGTCCAGCCGCCGCCCACCGACCGGCCGGTCCGCCGGCATCAGCCGGGGCACCAGCAGCGCCACCGCGATCCCGATCGGCACGTTCACCAGGAACACCGGCCGCCACCCGGTGTGCAGGATGTCGGCGCCGACCAGCACGCCGCCGATCACCATGCCGCACACCGCACCGACCGCGATCACGGCCGAATACGCGGACAACGCCTTCGCACGGGCGTTTCCGGTGAAGCGCGTCTGGATGGTGCTGATGATCTGCGGCATCATCAGCGCCGCGCCCGCTCCCTGTGCCAGCCGTGCCACGACGAGCGCGACGGCGGTCGGTGCCAGGCCGCACAGCAGCGAACTCGCGGTGAACGCGAGCACGCCGGTCAGGAACAGGCGCCGCCGCCCGTACAGTTCGCCCAGCCGTGCGCCGGTGACCAGCAGCATCGCGTAGCTCACCGTGTAGCCGGCGACCACGAGCTGCGACATCGAGCCGTTGGTGTGCAGATCCGCTTGCAGGGACGGGATCGCGACGTTCACGATGGTGGCATCCAGGAGTGCCATGAACTGCCCGGCCAGCAGCACGGCCAGCATCAGCCAACGCTGCCGGCCGTCGGTAGCCGGCCGGTCAGGTGAACGGGCCGGGAGGGTATCGGTCGTCATGCCGCTCACTCTCGGGCCGGCGGCGACCCGGCACCGAGAGCCCAGTGATGCTGTTACCAGCGGTACCCCCTTGCCGGGCCGGAATGTCGGTGTGACGGGCCAGGATGGAGCAGTGACCAGTACGAGACACCCTCAACGGGCGCAGACGCTCGGAGCTCAGCGCGTTCCTCAAGGCGCGCAGGGGCCGCGTCAGCCCGGCCGACGTCGGCCTGCCGCCCGGTGCCCGGCGCCGCACGGCCGGTCTGCGCCGCGAGGAGGTCGCGCTGCTCGCCGGTGTCGGTGTGACCTGGTACACGTGGCTGGAACAGGGTCGGCCGATCAATGTCAGCGGCCAGGTGCTGGACGCCGTCGCCCGCACTCTGCGCCTGGACATGGCCGAACACCGGCACCTCTACCAGCTCGCCGAGGCGACACCGCTGCGGTCCTGGGACCAGGCCATCGGAGTGTCCGTACCGGTGCCCGCACCGGTGCTCGTACTGATGCGCTCGCTGAACCCGCTGCCCGCCGTCCTGGTCAACGGCCGTTTCGACGTCATCACGTCCAACGACACGCACCAGGCGCTGTTTCGGAGCTGGCACTCCGGCCCGTGCGTGCACCTGAACCTGCTGTGGTGCTGCGTCACCGAACCGCTGGCGCGCCGGCTCATCGTCGACTACGACATCGAGATCGCCCACATGGTGGCCAGGATGCGCGCCGAGTACGCCGCCCACGTCGGTGACCCCGAGTGGGAGGAGGACATCCGGCGGCTGCTGGACATCAACGAGGAGTTCGCGCGGCTGTGGGCCAGACACGAGGTCGCCGAGCCGGCCGTGATCGGGCGGATGTTGGACATACCCCCGCACGGGCGGCTTTCGTTCTCGGTCAGCGAGCTGAACGTCGCCGCGTCGCCGGGCCTGCGCATCCAGAATCGGACAATCATTGAGCGCGAAGATCTTGCGCGGAGCGTCGTACGGGTGAAGTCCCGCGATCCAGTGCGCGCCGCTGACGCTGCATCGCGAGCGTCAGCTTGCGTCGGTATCGCCACTGCTGTCGTGCTCGGCTCCACGTGCGGCTGCTTCCACTCGTGCGCTTGCCGATGCGCACGATGGAGTCGCGAATGATCCCGCCCTTCGCATCGAGCTGCGCGCGATACTCCATGTGCTGCAGCTGGCAGCCGCCGCATCGATCCATCGTATAGTGCGGACACGGCGGCTCGACGCGGCTCGGCGCGGACGCTCACGAGTCGCGACGAACGGCGCGCGTGCGAACGAGCCTCGCATCGCAATGTCGACGACGCCCGACGTCGCCGGGCGCCGAGCGCGGAACGAACACGACGAACCCCTCCGCGCGCGCGACGCCGTCGCCGCCAGCGGCGATCGATTCGACGGTGACCGTATCGCGGACATCAGCGGCTGTCGCAGCCCGTCGCGCAAGCCCCGCGATGCGCCACGCGTCCGCGTGCCATCGGCGCCGGCGGTGCACCGCTCGCAGCGTGTCGACTGCGCGAGCCGCCCCGCGCGCTCGCTCTCGGCGAGCAGCGCCGCCGCGATCGCGACCGCGATCTCTCCCTCCGGCGTCGCCTGCGCCGGCGGTGAGCGACGGCAGCCGGCGCTCGAGCCACTGGATGTCGATCGCGCCGCGTCTGGAATTCGGCGTCGTCCATCACGCGCAGATGAAAGTCGCGCGACGTTTCGACGCCGACGATCGTGAGCTCGAGCAGCGCGCGCCGCATGCGCGCGATCGCCGCGTCGCGCGTGTCCGCCCACGCGATCAGCTTGCCGAGCAGCGGATCGTAGTGCAGCCCGATCTCGCTCCCTGCACCGACGCCGCCATCCCATCGCACGCCTGGCCCGCCCGGCACCCGGAGAAACGAGATCACGCCCGTGGACGGAAGAAAGTCGTTGCCCGCGTCCTCGCTCGTGATGCGACACTCGATCGCCCAGCCGCGCGGCTCCGTCATTAGCGGAGCGACGGGCAGGCGCTCGCCTGCCGCGATCCGGATCTGCCACTGCACGAGATCGAGCCCGGACACGAGCTCCGTGACCGGATGCTCCACCTGCAGCCGCGTGTTCATTTCGAGGAAATAGAAGTTCGCCGTTCGCATCGAGCAGAAACTCGCACGTGCCGGCGTTTACGTAGCCCGCCGCCTTCGCCATCCGCACCGCGGTGTCGCCCATTCTCCTGCGCAGCTCCGGCGATGACTGCCACGCTCGGCGCCTCCTCGATCATCTTCTGATGGCGCCGCTGGATCGAGCACTCGCGCTCGCCGAGCGAGTACATCGTGCCGTGCATGTCGCCGAGCACCTGGATCTCGACGTGCCGCGGGCCCGCGATGTATTTCTCGACGTACACGGCATCGTCGCCGAATGACGCCATTGCCTCGCGCTTCGCACTCTCGAGCGCGGGCGCGAGCTCCGACGCGGCGCGCACGACGCGCATTCCCTTCCCGCCTCCGCCTGCGGACGCCTTGAGCAGCACCGGATAGCCCAGTCGCTCCGCTACCTGAGCCGCTTCCTTCGCGTCGCGCAGCGGAGTCCGTCGTGCCCGGCACCACGGGCACATTGGCGGTAGCGGCCAGCGCGCGCGCGGCGGTCTTGCTGCCCACCGCTGCGATAGCTGCAGCGGGCGGTCCGATGAACACGAGGCCCGCGTCGACGACCTCGCGCGCGAAGTGCTCGCGCTCCGACAGAAAGCCGTATCCGGGATGGATCGCCTGCGCGCCCGTGCGATTCGCGGCTTCGATCAGCTTGTCCGCGCGCAGATAGCTCTCGCGCGATGGCGCGGGCCCGATGTACACCGCCTCGTCGGCCTCGCGCGCGTGCGGCGCCGACGCATCCGCATCGCTGAAGACCGCGACCGAGCCGACGCCAAGCTCACGGCAGGCGCGCACGATTCGCAGCGCGATCTCGCCGCGATTCGCGATGAGAACCTTATTGAACACTGAGCTCGCGTTCGGCGACAGTCAGGATGTCGCCCATGGGTGCGCGCTGAAACTGCGTGCTGCCGACGAAGCTGTAGCGAAGCATGCCGACCGGCATCGATGAGAAAGGACGCGGGATGCGCGCTGTTGAAGGCATCGATGCCGAGTGGATGCCAGACGCCATACGCCTTGATCACCTTGCGATCGCCATTGCAGAGAATCGGAAAGCGATACGGATTGGCGATCTTCTCGAGCGAGACGCGCACGCGATACCATGCCTGCGCGAGCACGGCGGCCACGCGAATGCCGGCGGCTGTCGAGTGCGGGCAGCGCCTCCTCGAGCTCCGCGAGCTGCCGGCGGCAGCTCGGACACCACATGCCGCGGTGAAACACGAGCAGCAGTCCGCGATGATCCTCGAGCAGCGAGTCGAGATCGTACGTGCTGTCGGAGATCGCATCGCGAAGCAGGAACGGCGGAACGCGATCTCCCAGCCGGAGCGTGCTGCTTGGACGTGGCATCAGAGTGGAATGTTCCCGTGCTTGCGCGGTGGATTCGTGTCGCGCTTGGCGCGCATTGTCTCGAGCGCGTCGATGAGGCGCGGACGCGTGTCGCGCGGATCGATGATGTCGTCGAGATAGCCGCGCGACGCCGCGATGTACGGATGCGCGAACTGCTCGCGATACTCGGCGACCTTCGCGTCCATTGCGACTTCGGGATCGTCGCTCTCCGCGATCTCGCGCTTGAAGAGAATCTCGACCGCGCCCTTCGGACCCATCACCGCGATCTCCGCCGTGGGCCAGGCGACGTTGAAGTCGCCGCGAATGTGCTTGCTGCTCATCACGTTGTACGCGCCGCCGTACGCCTTGCGCGTGATGACGGTGAGCTTGGGCACCGTCGCCTCGCAGTACGCGTAGAGCAGCTTGGCGCCGTGCCTGATGATTCCGCCGTGCTCCTGACTCACACCCGGGAAGAAACCCGGGCACATCCTCGAAGGTGATGATCGGAACGTTGAACGCGTCGCAAAAGCGAATGAAGCGCGCGGCCTTGATCGATGCCGGAATGTCGAGCACGCCCGCGAGTACGGCGGGCTGATTCGCGACGATCCCGACGCCGTAGCCGCCGAGGTGCGCGAAGCCGCACAGAATGTTGCCACCGTAGTCACGATGCACCTCGAGAAACTCGCCATCGTCGACGATGCGGCGCAGCACATCGTGCATGTCGTATGGCTTGTTCGGATTGTCCGGGACGATGTCGAGCAGCCCCTCATCGCGCCGGTCGCGCGGATCGGCTGCCGCTGCCGCGCGGCGGCTCGGCGAGATTGTTCGACGGAATGAAGCGAAAGAGATCGCGAATCTGCTGCAGGCAGGCGATCTCGGAATCACACGCGAAGTGCGCGACCCCGGACACCGACGCATGCGTGTCCGCGCCGCCCAGCGTCTCCATGGTGACATCTTCGTGCGTCACCGTCTTCACGACGTTCGGCCCAGTGACGAACATGTACGAGGTGCCGCGTACCATGTAAACGAAATCCGTGATCGCCGGCGAGTACACCGCACCGCCCGCGCATGGCCCCAGAATGGCGGAGATCTGCGGAACGACGCCGGATGCGAGCGTGTTGCGCAGAAAGATGTCCGCGTAGCCGCCGAGCGAGACGACGCCCTCCTGAATGCGCGCGCCGCCGGAGTCGTTGAGGCCGATCATTGGCGCGCCGTTGCGCACGGCGAGATCCATCACCTTGCAGATCTTCTCGGCGTGCGCCTCGGAGAGCGAGCCGCCGAACACGGTGAAGTCCTGCGAGAAGACGTAGACGAGTCGACCATCGATGCGACCGTACCCGGTGACGACGCCATCGCCGAAGATGCTCGCCTCGCCGTCGCTCGCTGCGGCCGATGCGCGAGGTGACGAAACGATCGAGCTCGACGAAGCTCCCGTCATCGAGCAGCAGGTCGAGTCGCTCGCGCGCGGAGAGCTTCCCTTTGGCGTGTTGCGCGGCCAGGCGCGCGGCGCCCCCGCCCACCTCGGACGATGCCCGGTGGCGCTCGAGCAGCTCGAGTTTCTCACGCATTGTCATGGAGGGGGAAAGTAGCGCCGCGACGGGTGGGTATCCAGCGCCGCCGGGCCGAGCAGCTACGGCCCGCACCTTGCCAGAGAGCGACGTATCACGGAGCAATTCTCACCGGAGTAGGCGATGCGTCTGCGGTGGCGGCTGTCGTGCGCGGCGCTGATCCTGTCGGTCGTCGCCTGCGACGGAAAATCCGTGGCGGAGCGGATCGCGGAGCACGATCGCGTACGCGTATCGTGGGAGCAGACGTCGCGCACGTGGGCGCCGAGTGGGCGGATGGCGCCGTTCCCGATGCGTACGCGATACGCACGTTGACGCGCGCAAGCGAAGAGCTGCGCAGCGACAGCGAGACGCTCGCCAAAGAGGAGATCCCGAATGCGGAGCGCGCGCGGCTGCGCAATGCGCTGGGCGCCGCGCGCGCCCTCGCGGACACGCTCGCGCGTGAGGTGCGCGTGAGCGATCGACGCTGCAGCAGCCCGGCTGCGCGAACGATTCTCCGCGCGTGAATGCCGACAGTCTGCTGCGTCAGGCGGCGCTCAGGTGAAGAAGCTGCTCGAGATCACGCTCGGGATCGTCACGAGCATCGGGGGGTTTCTCGAAGTCGGCTCACTCGCAACGCTGCGCAGGCCGGCGCAGCGTTCGGTTTCCAGCTCATCTGGGCAATCGTGCTCGGCACGATCTGCCTGATCTTTCTCGTCGAGATGTCCGGCCGGCTCGCGGCGGTGAGCAAGCAGCCGCTCGCGGGCGCGATGCGCGATCGATTCGGCTACCCGTTCTTCCTCGTGCCGCTCGTAACCATGAGCCGTTCTCGGCGTGCTCGTGCTCGCGTCCGAGCTCGGAGGACTCTCGCTCGCGATGCAACTCGTCACCGGAATCTCATTCCCGTGGTGGGCCCCCCTCGGCGCGTTCGCCGCATGGCTGCTGCTCTGGAAAGGCACATTCAGCGTGATCGAAAAAGGTGCGTCGCTGTTCGGGCTGATTACGCTCGTGTTTGTGTTCGCGACGTTCAGGCTCCATCCCGACTGGACGCGCGCTGCCGCGGCATCGCTTCCGTCCATGCCCCGGCACGAGCCCATGCGCTACTGGTTCATTGCCGTGAGCATCATGGGTGCGTCGATCGCGCCGTATCTGCTCGTACTTCTACTCGTCGGGTGCGGTCGAGGACAAATGGAACGAGACGGACGTGCCGATCAATCGCATCACCGCAACGCTCGGCATGTCCTTTGGCGGACTCCTCTCGATCGCGGTGCTGATCGTCGCTGCGCTCGTATTCGTGCCGCGCGGGATTCGGATCGAGCGGTTCGATCAGATCGCCGCTGATGCTCACGCCGATCATGGGGCGACCGGGATTCATGCTGTTCGCCGGCGCGCTCGGGGTCGCGTGCTTCGGGGCGATTCTGGAGATCGCGCTCTCGGTTGCCTACATGGCCGCGCAGGGCTTTGGCTGGAAGTGGAGCGAGGATGCGCGCCCTCGCGATGCCGCGCGCTTTTCGCTGGTGTACACCGCGACGCCTGCTGGCGGGCGCACTCATCGTGATGATCGGCATCGATCCACTCGCGATCACGCTCATGTCCATGGCGCTCACGGCTGCACTGCTTCCGATTGCGATCGTGCCGTTTCTCATTCTCATGAACGATCCGCGCTTTGTGGGCCAGCATACGAACGGATGGATTTCGAATACGGTGGTGTTCGCAATCGTCGGACTCGCATTCGTGCTCGCGATCGTGTCCATTCCTCTCGAACTGATGGGAAGCTGATGGACATCGCCGTTGTGCGAGACCTGCTCGACAAGCAGCTCGTCGATCGTGAGGGCGAGGCGCTTGGCCGTGTCGACGGGATCGTGATGTCGTATAGTGCGGATGCACCACCGCGCATCACGCACTTCGAGCTCGGCGCGCAAACGCTCGCGCGACGACTGCCGCAGCCGTTTCGGCGCGCGCTCTCGGCACTGGCGCGTCTGCTCACGCCTCGCGGCGACGATCCGTATCGCATCGACGTGAGTCACATCTGCAGCTCGGCCGCACGATCAAGATCGACATCGATGGTACGCGATCCGCCGCGCGCGAGACCGAGCGCTGGGTTCGCGATCACATCATCGCGCGAATACCCGGGAGCTGACATGTCCACGCGCAGCATTCACGTCGAGCTGCTGCTCGACAGGGAGGTCAGGGATTCGTTCGGTCGCCGCGCGGGGCGAATCGAGGAGATTCGCGCGCGCAAGGAAGGCGAGGAGATCACGGTAGAAGCCTACCACCTCGGTCCGGATGCGCTGCTCGAGCGGCTCGCGGCCCCTGTCGTGCGACTTTCGATCTTCCGTGCGCTCGGGCTTCATAGGCACGCGCACGGACGGCGCGTGCGGTGGGATCAGCTGGATCTCTCGAATCCCGAGAAGCCTGTGCTGCGCTGCCCACTCGAGGAGCTCGCGAAGCTCGCGCGTTGATCAGGCCACATCTGCGCTAGCGCTTCATATCCCCATATAACGTTCCCGCCGTCGCCGCATTGGTCGTCGCGCCGGCCAGCGTGAGCGCGCGAGCGAGCACGGGATCTCGCGTGCCTGCGAGATCCGCGGATCCGGGCACCAGAAGCTCGATCCGGCGCCACACCGACGCGCTCGAGGCGACCGCCGTCACTCATTACGACATCCGCTTCGGTGACCTGAACACCGAAGAAGATCTTCGTATCCATCCCGATCGTGAGCGAATGGAAGAGTGACTCCATCACGGCACCCGCGGTCCGATCGCCTATCACTTTGCCTCGTCCCGTGAGTTGCATGGTGCGCGCAAAAATTTCGGATGCCGACGCGGATCGGCTGTCGACGAGTACGAAGACCTGACCGCCGAATGCAGCGTCCCCTCCGCCCTTCGCCACGAGGGGAGTCGTTTTGCGGCGCGCGTGCGTAGTACCAATCATCACCGAGTCGCGATTGACTTGTTTCACCAGTTCCAGCATTGATTGCGCGTACCCTCCGCCATCGCCCCGAAGATCGATCACGAGTGCCTTACGCTTCCTGGCATGTTTCATCATCTCGTGCACCTCGTCGAGTGTCACGGAAAATGTCGGCATTTTCCAAATGATGATCGAATCGCCATACTCGACGTATCCCCCATTCATTTCTTCTCGATCGGTTTCGCCGTCGCGCAACATCTGATTCATGTCTCGTCCGCCATTGGCACCGGTGAGATCGACGATGCGGCTACGTTCTCGCACTTTGGATGCGAGATCGAGCGTCCTTGCGTCTCCTCCTGGCGATCGCATTCTCACTTGTAGCCGGGGCTGGGGGCGCAGCAGGCGATAGAGATACCGAGCTGCCAGAGATTTGCGCGTGTAGGCGTGAGACCATTGATGCTCGCCAACTGGTCGCCCACTCGCACACCTTGTCGCGCAGCATCGCTCTCCTGCTTCACCGAGATCACGAAGCACGAATCTCCGAACATGGCCATGTTCCACCCATAATCCACGCTCACCGTCTGAGACGGTGGCGCGAAAAACGTGTGTGAGTCGTTGAGCTGCAGAGCAAACCAGGCGATTGCCCCAAGGCACCGTCGGGCGCAGCGGCATTGCGAATGTGAGCGGAGGCGGAATCGTAGGCGGCTTGCAGGTTCGCTCCGCCAAACGTGGAATCGTAGTACTTCTCCACGACCGTCCTTCGTACGGCATCGAGCATGTTCTGAATTTTCCGGCGCTCCGGCGCAGGAAATCCCGGGACTGGCCGCGTGCGCCTCCGGGGAGAAGCACGAGCAGTGCCATAACGAGCATCGCAGCTGTCGATCGCGGACGACATCGACGTGAGATCGTAGTCATCTGCTTCTCTCCCGTGTATTGCATGTTCCTCCTCACATCATCGTCCCAGCGTCGCAGGAGCGCAAGGATCGGATCGCGAACTTCAAGGCTTC
>CAVWRF010000019.1:0-147813 GCA_963757325.1 Candidatus Melainabacteria bacterium | reverse complement strand
GGGCGCGTTCGCACTTCGCCGCGACGGCCTGCGCCGTGCGGTGCACCGCGGGTGGGTCGTCCGCGGCCACGCCGGGAATCCTGACCAGGTCGAGCAGTTCGGCCAGGAGCCGGTCACGATGGTCGGTCAGGTAGTCGTCCAACCCCTCGGGCACAGCGCCCGCGGTGTTCGCCGTGGAGTGTGTGGCGGTCATGAGCGTCGTCTCCGTCGTTGGCAGTCGATCCGCTGATGACTCCACGATGCACGGGTGCGGTATCACGTCGTTTCCGCTGGAGCACCACCGGAAGTCACCCGCGATAGCACGGCGAAAGAAAGGCGATAGACCGTGACCGCGTCGCGCACGCCGACAGGCCGCCGTCACCGGTCGCGGGACGACGGCCTGTGTTCGCCGGGAACCGTCAGTGCGGTGTCGCCAGTGGATCGCCGACGACGATGCCCTCCAGCACATCGCGCGCCTTGCGTTCCCACGTGGGCACTTCGTGGTCGCGGAAGACGGCCAGCGCCTCGCGCGCCATGCCGACGGCCGCGGGGATGTCGTCCAGTTCGGCCAGCAGCTGTGCCAGGTCCAGCCGGATGCGACCGGAACCGAAGCGGTCGCGCACCTGCTCGCGCAGCGCCAGCGCCTGCTCGATCGCGGCCACCGCGGCGTCCGGGCGTCCGGTCCGCTGCCACACCACACCGAGGCTGTGCAACGCGAAGCTCTCGCCGAGGGTGTCGCCGGTGCTCCTGATGGCTTCCAGCACCTCGGCCAGCACGTGCTCGGCCTGGTCGTAACGCGAGCGCAGGAGCAGCACCCGGCCCATCCGGTAGCGCAACTGGGCGTTCAGCCGGGCATTGCCGGCCGTGCGCGACATGGCCAGCGCCGCCTCGAGCTGCCGTGTCGCCGTGTCGTACTCGTGCCTGCCCATGGCCAGTTGGGCGATCCTGCCCAGCACATACGCCTCACCGACCCGGTCGCCGACCTCGCGGAAGCCGCGCAGCGCCCGCCGGTAGTGGCCCTCGGCCTCGGTCGGCATGTCGTTGACATAGCCGAGCACACCGAGATTGCGGCAGACCAGCGCGATGCCGTGGGTGTCGTCAAGGGACTCGAAGTGGGCCAGCGCGGGTTCGAGGACCAACCGCGCCTCGTGCAGTCGCCGCCTGCTCAGGTACAGCGAGCCCAGCGAGCACAGCACCGCCGCCGTGCCGCGGATGTCCCCCGCCTGCTGTGTCGCCGCGAGCGCCACATCGTGGGTGCGCTGCCAGTCGTCGAACTCGCTGCGTGCCTCGAACACCGTGACGGCGGTGACGGCGAGGTCCCAACACGCCTCGGGCAGGTCGGCGTCCGCGACCTGGGTCACGACGGCACACAGGTTGGCCCGTTCCGCCGTCAGCCAGCCGAGCGGGTCGGCGAGCAGTTCGTCCAGCAGTGTCCTGTCAGGACACCACCGCCGAGCCGTGCCGTGCAGCAGAGTGAAGTCGCCGCCGTACACGCGCCGGTGCGCCTCATCTGCGAGCGCGAGCCAGCCGCCGGCCAGCCGTTCCAGGGCGGCGGCCCGGTCCGCCGCGGACACGTGCCGATCCAGTTGTTCCCTGGCGAACGCTCTGACCAGGCAGTGCATCCGGTAGCGCGGTGCACCGCCGACGGCGGTGTCCTCGATGTCCAGCAACCGGGCGTCCACCAACCGCTCCAACGACGGCAGGCAGCGGGCCGGGTCGTCGTCGCACAGTGCGCCGGCCGTCCAGGCCGGCAGCGTGTCCCCCTCGGCGATGCACAGCAGGTCGAGCAGTCGGCGGGCCGGCTCGTCCAGTGTCTCGTACGCCGCCAGCAGCCCTGTCCGCACCGCGACGCCGCCATGGGTCAACTCGTCCAGCGGGCGGTCGCCGTCGACCAGCCGGCTGCGCATCCACCAGAGTGTCCAATGTGGACGTGCACCCAGCCGTGCCGCGACCACCCGCACCGCGAGCGGCAGGCAACCGATCGCCCTCACCAGGTCGCGTGCCGTCGAGATCTCGGCCGCCACCCGGTCCTGTCCCACGATGCTGGCCAGCAGCGTGACGGCGTCCTCGACGCCGAGCACGTCGACGTCCACGACACGGGCGCCGGGCAGCCCGGTCAGGCGGGGCGTGCTGGTGACCAGCACCGCGCAGTGGGCGCCGCCGGGCAGCAGCGGCAACACCTGGGACTCCACGACGGCGTTCTCCACCAGCACCAGGACCCGGCGGTCGGCCAGGATGCTGCGGTACAGCTCGGCGCGCTCCGCCGTGTCATCGGGGATCCCGGTCCTGGCGACGCCCAACGAGCGCAGCAGCCTGCCCAGCCCGGCGGACACGTCGGCACCGGGATCGCCGCGCAGGTCGACGTAGAGCTGGCCGTCGGGAAAGTCCTCGCTCATCCGGTGCGCGACGTGCACGGCCAACGCGCTCTTCCCCGCGCCGGGTCGGCCGGTGATCGCGATGACGGGCACCGCACCGCCGTGCGCCCCGCGGTCCTCGTCGCCGACGGCGGCCACGATCCGCTCGACGAGCGCGTCGCGGCCGGTGAAGTCCGCGGTGTCCGCCGGCAGTTGGCGCGGGCGCACCGGGGGGCGGGCGGCGATCGGGGCCTCGGCACCGTCCGCCGCGCCGGCAAGTTCGGGCGCCGTGGGATTCCGGCCCGCCAGGATCGCGCTCTCCAGTTCCCGCAACGCCGGTCCGGGCTCCAGCCCGAGCTGGTCGACAAGCTGCCTGCGGCCACCCCGGTAGACGGCCAGCGCGTCGGGCCCGCGACCGGATCGGTACAGCGCGAGCATCAACTGTCCCCGTAATCGCTCCCGCAGCGGGTGCTCGTCGACCAGTCCGGTCAGCTCGGCGATCAGCTCATGGTGTCTGCCCAGCCGTAGTTCCAGACCGATGCAGTCCTCGAGAACCGTCATCCGCCGCTCGTCCAGGCGCGCGGCCGCCGCACAGAGCTGCCGGTTGGCGAAGCCACCGCCGAGGGCGTCGCCGCGCCAGTGGTCCAGCGCCCGGCGCAGCAGGGCGGCGCCGTCACCGAACCTGCCGTCCCTGGTCGCCGCCTCGGCATCGGCGACCGCGCGGCCGAACAACCCCAGATCCAACTGGCCGTCCTCGACCCGCAGCAGGTAGCCGGGTGCCTTGGTGACGATGGGCGAACCGTCACCGTCCGAAAGCACCTGCCGCAACGAGGACACGCAGATCTGGATCTGCGCTCTGGCCGTGGCGGGCGGACTGCCGTCCCACACCAGATCGATCAACTGGTCGACGCCGACCACCTGGTTGGCCTCCAACAGCAGGGCACCGAGGATGGCCTGCTGACGTCCGGGTGGGATCCGGATCGGAGCGGCACCGCCCCCGGCCAGCACCTCGATGGGGCCCAGGATGCGGAACAGCATGCAACGCCGGGTCGTGCTGTCCGGATCAACGCCGATCACAGGCAGCTCCCTCTCACCGCGTGTCCTCCTACTGCGCGAGCAAGTTCCCTACTTGTCTACCCACTTTCGCGGGCGGCAAGCAGGCAACTCCAATGCGCAGTCAGCCGTACATCCGTATTGGACACGATTGAGTGACATCAGCGCTGGTAGTCGAACTATCGGTGTGCGATATGCTAACAGAAAGATGTGCGCTAGAATTGATTCAGCCGAACGGGAGGGAGAGAACGGACGATGCCATCGAATTACTGGGCATACCTCGGGTTCGCCGTACTCGTCGTCATCGCCCCCGGTCCGGACTTCGCGGTGGTGATGAAGAACAGCCTCGCCCACGGCAAGCACGGCTCGGGCCCCGGTCTGTACACCAGTTTCGGCGTCGTGAGCAGTCTGCTCATTCAGGGGCTCGCGGCGGCGTTCGGAGTGGCCGCGCTGATCATCCATTCACAGATCGCGTTCACCGTCCTGAAGATCGCCGGCGCGGTCTATCTGACGTATCTGGGAATTCAGTCACTGCGTGCGGCACTGGCCCGCCGAAAAGCTGGTGCGAAACAGGCGACGGACGGCGCGACGGAACCGGCAACGGCCGAACGGTCGACTGTGGACGGTCCGGAACCTGATCAGGTACCGGCGCCCAAGCACGTCCTGTGGCACGCCTACCGCCAGGGTTTGCTGTCCAACATCACCAACCCGAAGGTGCTGGCGTTCTACTTCTCGCTGCTGCCGCAGTTCGTCAACACCGGCAGGCCCGCACTCCCCCAGGTCCTGCTGCTGGCCGGCACCCACGCCGCGATGGCGCTGCTGTGGCTGATGGTGGTCGTGTTCACACTGCTGCGCATGCGTCAGGTGTTCCTACAGGCCAAGGTCCGCAGGTGGTTGGAGGGCACGGTGGGCGTCGTGCTCATCGGTTTCGCGGCCAAGCTGGCACTGTCCTCGAGCTGACGCCGCCGCGTAACGGCACTCTGTGTCGCCCTCGATGACCCTCGACAGCACCTACGTTGAACGCGTGTCGCGGAGTACCGTCTTCTACGCAACCCGACACAAGTGACAAGTCGGCAGACACGCGACGCGGGCGCTCGGCACGTCGCGGGGCCCGGCACAGCTCGGCGCGGACTGCGCGGATGCCGTCAGCGTTGGGGAAAGGCGGTTCCCCATCATGAAGGACGTACATCGGGCTCGAGCCCCAGGCGGCCAACCCGGGCAGTGGCTACCGTGTTCGCGGCGTGGGAACGGTTCGTGCAGGGCGAGGATCAGGTCCCGGGCATCCGGCCCGTGGTGGCGATCTCCTGGCACCGCTGCCGGGAGCAGTACCGGGTCGACCCTCACCTCACCGAGGCTCCGGTGGCCGTCGCGGAGCTCGACCACACGCCCGGAACACGACGTCGTGTTCGCCGAGCTGGGTTTTCGCGCCGCCGCCGTGGCACATGAGGTCGGCAACCTCGGTGGCGTCGTCACCGTCACCGATGCCACCGGCCGGATCCTGGCCGAGTGGGGTGACCAGGCCACGCTCGCCAGGGCCACCGACGCCAACCTGGCGCCCTGGTTCTGCTGGTCCGAGTGCCGCGGTCGGCACGAACGGCATGGGCACGGCGCTCGAGGCGCACGGCCCGGTGCTGATCAGGGGCGCGGAGCACTGGTGCCAGGCGTTCCACAACTGGGTCTGCGCGGGTGTCGCGGTGCGTGACGTGGTGACCGGGGAGCCGATCGCGGTGCCTGAACCTCTCGTGCTGGCGCAGCCAGCTTCCCGCGTCGGCGGGCGGGTGGCTGGCGAACGCGGTCGCCAAGACCCAGCGCACGCTGAAGCGGCGCGCCCGGGACAGCGGCGCCGAGTTGGTCGCGGCGTACACCCAGGCCAGGGCGCACTCCCGGCGCGCCGCTCGCCGCGATGGACACCGCGGGCAAAGTGGTGATCGCCGACGACAGGGCCAGCGTGCTCATGGGCGTCCCCGCCTCCACCCCTGCGGTCGACCCCACGCTGCGCTGGAACCCCGGGCTGCCGGAACTGATCGGAGCCGCCCGGTATGCCAGCAAGCAGGCGGCCCGCAATCCCGACTGGGTCGGCTCGACGCAGATCTTCACCCACCTCGCCGACGAGCCGACGTCGATCAGCATCCGACCCGTGTTCTCGTCCGGACACCTGATCGGGAGCCTGGTCTCGTTCGGTGCCTCCGACGGGGCCCAGTCGCCGCCCGCGGAGGGCCCGCGCCCCGGGACGCAGCCGCGCCGGCTGGTCGCGATGCGCGGACAACCGGATGGTGCTGCTGCGGTTGCCGGAGGTCTCCTTCGCCGAATCGGAGGGCAACGACGTGTGGCTGTCCACCGACCAGGGGCGATTACGAGCCGCTTCGCAGAGCCTGGACAAGCTCGACGGTGAACTGGCGGATGTCGGCTTCCTGCGGGTGCACCGCCGGTACGTGGTCAACCTCAGCCGCATCCGGGAGATCGAGCGCGGCGCTCAACGGCGAGCTGCTGCTGATCATGGACGGCGGGACGAACGAGATGGTGCCGGTCTCCCGGCGGAACGCGCCGGCGGTGCGCCGCGCGCTGGGCATCTGAGGCGTCGGTGACATGAACGACAGAGAGTCGGGGGCGGTCTCGGTCTGCCGGGCTCGGCAGGGCGCGACGGGCAGCGGCGCCTCGGCCCCGGGCGAGTAACCGCGACTGGTGGCCCGACCGGCTCGACCTGAAGATCCTCCGGAAGCACCCGGCCGTCGCCGACCCCATGGGCGCCGGACTTCGACTACGCCGCCGAGTTCCGGACGCTCGACCTCGACGCCCTGGCCAGGGACGTCGACGAGGTGCTGACGACCTCGCAGGAGTGGTGGCCCGCCGACTTCGGCCACTACGGGCCGCTCGTGATCCGGATGGTGTGGCACTGCGCCGGGACGTACCGCATCCACGACGGCCGAGGCGGCCCGGCCGGCGGCATGCAGCGCTTCGCGCCGCTGAACAGCTGGCCGGACAACCGCAATCTCGACAAGGCGCGCCGGTTGCTCTGGCCGGTGAAGAAGAAGTACGGCCGCAAGATCTCCTGGGCCGACCTGATGATCTTCGCGGGCAACCGCGCCCTGGAGACGATGGGCTTCACGACCTTCGGCTTCGCCGGCGGCCGGGCGGACGTCTGGGAGCCCGACGAGGACGTCTACTGGGGTCCCGAGCGCGCCTGGCTCGGCGACGAGCGCCACAGCGGCGTCCGGGACCTGGAGAACCCGCTGGCCGCCACCCAGATGGGCCTGATCTACGTCAACCCGGAGGGCCCGAACACCGTCCCGGACCCGCTCACCGCGGCCCGGGACATCCGCGAGACGTTCCGGCGCATGGGGATGAACGACGAGGAGACCGTCGCGCTGATCGCGGGCGGCCACACGTTCGGCAAGACCCACGGCGCCGCCGACCCGGACAAGTACCTCGGCCCCGACCCCGAGGGCGCCCGCATCGAGGAGCAGGGCCTGGGCTGGGCGAGCAGCTACGGCACCGGCAAGGGCGCGGACGCCATCTCCAGCGGCCTGGAGGGCACGTGGACACCCACGCCGACGAGGTGGGACAACAGCTTCTTCGAGACCCTGTTCGGCTACGAGTGGGACCTGGAGCTGAGCCCGGCCGGCCTGTGGCAGTGGATCCCGAAGGACGGCGGCGGGGCGGGCACCGTGCCCGACGCCCACGACCCGTCGAAGACACACGCCCCGACCATTCTGACCACGGACCTCGCGCTGCGGTTCGACCCGGTCTACGAGCCGATCGCGCGGCGCTTCCTGGAGCACCCGGACCAGCTCGCGGACGCCTTCGCCCGGGCCTGGTTCAAGCTGACGCACCTCGACATGGGCCCGATCCAGCGCTACCTCGGACCGCTGGTGCCCCGGCGAGACGCTGCTCTGGCAGGACCCGGTCCCCGCCGTGGACCACGAGCTCGTCCGGCCGGCGGACATCGCCGCGCTCAAGACCCGGATTCTCGCCTCGGGGCTGTCGATCGCCGAGCTCGTCGCCACCGCGTGGGCGTCGGCGTCGACGTTCCGCATCAGCGACAAGCGCGGCGGGGCGAACGGGGCGCGCATCCGCCTCGAGCCGCAGCGGAGCTGGGAGGTCAACGAGCCCGAGCGGCTGGCGCGGGTGCTGCGCACCCTCGAGGGGATCCAGGAGTCGCTTCAACAGCTCCCGGACGGGCGGCACGAAGGTCTCGCTGGCCGACCTGATCGTGCTCGGCGGGTGCGCCGCCGTCGAGCAGGCCGCCGGAGCGCCGGGCCACGACGTCACGGTCCCGTTCACCCCGGGACGCACGGACGCCACGCAGGAGCAGACCGACGTCGAGTCCTTCGCCGCGCTCGAGCCGGCCGCGGACGGGTTCCGCAACTACCGCGGCAGGCGGCCACCGGCTGCCGTCCGAGCACCTGCTGGTCGACCGGGCGAACCTGCTGAACCTGAGCGCGCCGGAGATGACCGTCCTCGTGGGCGGCCTGCGCGTCCTGGGCGCGAACTACCGGCAGTCCCCGCTGGGCGTCCTCACCTCCCGGCCGGGGTCGCTGACCAACGACTTCTTCGTGAACCTGCTCGACATGGCCACGGAGTGGCTGCCGACGTCCACGGCGAACGCGGAGACCTTCGAGGGCCGCGACCGCGCCACCGGCGAGCTCAGGTGGACCGGCAGCCGCGTCGACCTCGTGTTCGGCTCGAACTCCGAGCTGCGGGCGCTCGCGGAGGTCTACGCGAGCGACGACGCGACGGGAGAAGTTCGTCCGCGACTTCGTGGCCGCGTGGGACAAGGTCATGAACCTCGACCGGTACGACCTCGCCTGATGGCTCGCCGCGCCACCGCAGCGGCGTGACATCGGCGTACGAACGGTAGCGCGCCGCGGACGAACGGCACGGGCGTCCCGCACGGGGCGTCCGACCCTTGTCGGCGTGATTCGTCCGGCGTAAGGTCGCGATCACGGCCGATTTGCGAGTCGAACATCGGACGCCACGAATGAAATGCTTCCAGTCACATTCGAGCGATTCGCCGGACGGAGCTGTGCAAACGGCCGCGCCGACCACTCGCCAGTTCGGCCGATGCGAAGTCGACACAGGGATTCGGGATGAGGAGGTGAAGCCCGATGACGACCGCGCAGGAGCGATCCGACCTGCTGAGCAAGCTCGGGTTGGACGCGCAGAACAAGGCGGCGCTGGGTCAGGTGCTGGGAACCGGAAACATCGGCGCAGGCCACCGAGGGATCGGATGGCCGCATGCAGGCGACCATTCGTATCAACCCCGACGAGCTGTCCTGGGATCCGTCGATTCTGGTCATGCCCCACGGCGGGTGATATCGAGCTCGAGCTCATCAACGACGACCAGAACACGCACTGCGCGCTGCTGCCGAGCAATGGCGACCGGAAGTTCATCTGGCTGGTGAACCATTCGCGGGGGCGGGCGACGCTCAACCTCGACGGGCCCGGCTACTACTGGTTCAGCTCGCCGACGGGCAACGACGAAGGCCGGGGACTGACCGGCGCCATCGTCGTGCTGGGTGACGCGCCGCCGGAGGCCCGCCTCGACCGCCCCGCACCAGCCACGGCCGTAGAGAGGAGGACGACATGACGACCGTCGAATACGTGGACGCGGGCGAGGCCATCAACCAGGGGGAGCTGAGCGGCAAGATCGCAGGCGGAGAGGTCGCGCCGCCGGTGGTGGCCGGCGTCAACTACGAGCGCATTCTCGATGCCCGTTAGGAGCCCGCAGAACTGGCTCACCTACTACGGCGCCTACAACGGGCAGCGGTACAGCCCGCTGGACCAGATCAACACGGAGAACGTCAAGCGCATCGGTCCGGCGTGGATCTTCCAGGCCGGCTCGAGCGGCATCATCGCGGGCGCGTCGACGTACTCGTTCGAGGCCGCCCCGATCGTCGTCGACGGGGTCATGTTCCTCTCCGGCTGGGACGGCTGGGTCTGGGCCCTCGACGCGAAGACGGGCATCGAGATCTGGCGGTACAAGCACGCTGTCCCCTTCGACGTGTCGCTGTGCTGCGGGAACGTGAACCGCGGGGTCGCCGTGGCCAAGGGGAAGGTCTTCTTCGTCACGGCGAACGCCCACGCTGCTCGCGCTCGACGCCACCACCGGCAAGCGCGGTCTGGGACCAAGACCTACGGCGACGTGCGGGCCGGGGAGAGCGCCACGGTCGCCCCGCTGGTCGTGAAGAACATGGTGATCGTCGGCAGCTCCGGCGGCGAGTTCGGGGTGCGCGGCCACCTGGACGCGTTCGACATCGACACCGGCGAGCACCAGTGGCGCTGCTACACTGGTGCCGAAGCCGGGAGAGCCCGGCTCCGAGACCTGGCCCGCCGACGGCGAGGCGTGGGCGCGGGGCGGCGCGAACTGCTGGCTCACCGGCACCTTCGACCCGGAGACGAACCTGCTGTACGTGGGCACCGGCAACCCGGCGCCCGACTTCGACGGCGACGTCCGCGAGGGCGACAACCTCTACACCGACAGCATCGTCGCCGTCGACGTCGACGCGGGTCAGATCCGCTGGCACTACCAGTGCACCCCGCACGACGTGTGGGACTACGACAGCATCGCCGAGTGCATCCTGTTCGAGTCGGACGGGCGCAAGCTGCTCGGGCACTTCGACAAGAACGGCTACTTCTTCGTCGCTCGACCGCACGAACGGCGCGCTGGTCCAGATCACCCCCTTCGTGGACCGGATCGACTGGGGAGCGATCACGCGCGACGGCAAGGTGACGCGCCGGAGGTACCCCGACAAGGAGGGGGAACCGGTCCACTTCTACCCGGGCCCGGCCGGCGCCAAGGAATGGACCCACGCGTCCTACAGCCCGAAGACCGAGCTGTTCTACGTGCCGGTGCAGGACGTCGGCGCCACGGCCACCCGGCGGCGCCGGGAGTTCAAGGAGAGCATCCCGTACTGGGGCGCGGGCGTTCAGGTGGACATCGAGGACATGGCGGGATCCATCAGCGCGTTCGACGCCAACGGCGAGGAGAAGTGGCGCTGGCGCAACGAACTCCCGATGTGCGCCTCGGCGCTGGCCACGGGCGGCGACCTGGTGTTCGCGGGCGAACCGTCCGGTGAGTTCAACGCGCTCGACGCGCGCACCGGGGAGCTGCTGTGGCAGTTCCAGTGCGGGAGCGGCCACCACAGCAGCCCGACCACCTACATGGTCGACGGGCAGGCAGTACATCGCCGTGCCGGTCGGCTGGGGCGGGTGGGCCGAGGGGTTCCTGCCCGGCATGCTCGGCGCAGGCCACGGCAGCGCCCTGATCGTCTTCGCCCTGCCGGAATCGGAGTAAGCCGATGACGGGATGCCTGGCCGGGATCGGGCAGAGAGGAGGTGAATCCATGGAGTCTCGAGCTCGATCGTGTGGGAGACGCCCGAGTTCGACGAGATCGGAGTCGCCCCCGAGGTGACCATGTACGTCGCCCAGTTGGAGGACTGAACCATGGGACGCGGAGGGCGCCAGACGCGGGTCCGGCGCCCTCCGACGTCCTCGGGACCACCACGGAGCAGGAGCGCGGGATGTTGTTGCGGGTGCTGGGCTCGGCGGCGGGAGGCGGCTCCCCGCAGTGGAACTGCGGCTGCCCGGTGTGCACCGCGGTCCGCGGCCGGGGCCCGCCCGCCGCGCACCCAGTCGTCGGTCGCGGTCAGCGCCGACGGGCGCCGGTGGTTCCTGATCAACGCATCGCCCGACGTCCGCACCCAGATCGAGGCCTTCCCCGGCCTGCACCCGCACGACGGCGACCGGACGACACCGCTGGCAGGCGGTGCTGCTCACCGACGCCGAGCTCGACCACACGCTCGGCCTGCTGCTGCTGCGCGAGGCGCGCGCCCTGCGGCTGCACGCCACGCCCGCGGTGCACAAGACGCTGTGCGACGGCTCGGGGCTGCTGCGCACGCTCGAGCGCTACTGCCCGGTCGAGTGGCGAGCCGGTCGTCCCGGGCGCCGACGTGCCCCTGGCCGACGGGCTGTCCTGCCGGGCGTTCGACGTGCCCACCACCAAGCGGGCCCGGTTCGGCCCCGGGGATGGACCACGGCCGCGTCGTGGGCTACCGGCTGACCGACGAGCGCAGCGGGGGGACGCTGGTGTACCTGCCGGGCGTGCAGGCGCTGACGCCGGCGCTGCGCGCGGAGATCGCGGGCTGCGACTGCCTGCTGATCGACGGGACCTGCTGGCGCGACGACGAGCTGATCCGGCTCGGCCTGGCCGGCAAGACGTCCCGGGAGATGGGCCACCTGCCCATCGACGGCCCGGACGGCAGCCTGGCGCAGCTCCCGTCGCTGGGCGTGCGGCGGACGATCTTCGTGCACATGAACAACACCAACCCGATCCTGCTGGACGACACGCCCGCAGCGGCGCATCGTGGCGGACAGCGGCATGGAGGTGGCCATGGACGGCCTCGAGGTCGAGGTGTAGGCGATGACGACAACGGTCCGACGACAACCGACCGACTCGACCGGACTGGTCCGACCGACGCCGACGACTTCGTCGAGACGCTGCGCGGCCCACTCGCGGCGGTACCACGACCAGCACCCGTTCCACGTCCGGATGAACGCGGGCCGGCTGCAGCCGCCGGCAGCTGCGGGGCTGGGTGGCCAACCGCTTCTACTACCAGGAGAACATCCCCCGCAAGGACGCCGCGATCCTCGTCCAACTGTCCCGACGTCGAGGTCCGCCGCCGCTGGATCCGCCGGATCGTCGACCACGACGGCACCGCCGCCGGCGAGGGCGGCATCGAGGCGTGGCTGCGCCTCGGCGAGGCTGCCGGGCTGACCCGCGAGGAGATCCGCGACCACCGGCACCTGGTCCCCGGCGTGCGGTTCGCGGTCGACGCCTACGTGAACTTCACCCGGACCCGCCCGTGGGTGGAGGCGGTGGCGTCCTCGCTCACCGAGCTGTTCGCCCCCGACCTGATGGCGGAGCGGCTGGCCGCGTTCGAGCGGTGGTACCCGTGGATCGACGCGCGAGGGCCTCGCCTACTTCCGCGCCCGCCTCGAGCAGGCCCCCCGCGACTGCGAGCACGCCCTGGAAGTGGTCACCGAGCACTGCCTGTCCGCCGAGTCCCAGGCGCGCGCCGTCGACGCGCTGTCGTTCAAGTGCGACGTCCTGTGGAGCCTGATGGACGCCATCGACCAGGCCTACCCGGAGTGACCGCCATGGACTCGACTCACGACCGGGACGATCCGGCGCCGAGGTGTCCGGATCGGACCGGCCACGGTTGGCGCGTCACGTCCGGCTGAGCTTCAGCCAGGCCCGGCAGCGGCACGTCCTGCTGCACCCCGAGACGGTGGTGGTGCTCAACGGCAGCGGCGCGGACATCCTCGGGACTGTGCGACGGGCGGCGCACCGTGGCCGAGATCGTGGCGGAGCTGGGCGCGCGGTACGCGGCGTCCCCGACGACGAGGTGCGGCGGTTCCTGACCCGGCTCGTCGCCCGGCGCTGCGTGGAGCTCACCGATGGATAGCCCCTTCGGGCTGCTGGCCGAGCTCACCTACCGCTGCCCACTGGCCTGCGCGTACTGCTCCAACCCGCTGAACATGGCCGACTACGCCGACGAGCTGACCACCGACGAGTGGCGGCGGGTGCTGGTCGAGGCGCGCGACCTGGGCGTGCTGCAGTGCCACCTGTCCGGCGGCGAACCGCTGCTGCGGCGCGACCTGCGCGGAGATCGTGGCGGCGGCGCACGACCTCGGCCTCTACACCAACCTCGTGACCAGCGCCCTCGGGTTCTCCCGGTCCAGGGCCGAGCAGCTGCGGGCCGCCGGCCTGGACCACGTGCAGGTCAGCATCCAGGCCGACGAGCCCGCCCTGTCCGACCGGATCGCCGGCACCCCGTCCTTCCGACCGCAAGATCGAGGCCATGCGCCTGGTCAAGGAGCTGGGCTGGCCGCTCACCATGAACGTGGTGCTGCACCGGCAGAACATCGACCGCGTCGCCGACGTGCTCGCGCTGGCCGAGGAGGTGGGCGCCGACCGGCGTGGAGCTGGCCAACACCCAGTACTACGGCTGGGCCTGGCGCAACCGCGACGCGCTGCTGCCGAGCCGGGCGCAGCTCGAGGCGGCCGAGGTCGTCGTGCGGGCCGCCCGGCGAACGGCTGCGGGACCGCATGGACGTCATCTACGTCATCCCCGACTACTACAGCCGCTACCCGAAGCCCTGCATGGGCGGCTGGGCCGCCCGGCAGCTCACCGTGACGCCGAACGGCGACGTCCTGCCCTGCCCGGCCGCCCAGTCGCTGCCGCTGCCGCGGGCCAGTGTGCGCGAGCGACCCGCTGGAGTGGATCTGGGCCGAGTCCCCGGTGATGACCGCGTTCCGCGGAACGGACTGGATGCCGCGACCCGTGCCGGAGCTGCGACCGCCGGGAGCTGGACTTCGGCGGGTGCCGCTGCCAGGCGTTCCAGCTCACCGGCGACGCCGCCCGCACCGACCCGGTCTGCCACCTGTCGCCCGACCACGACCTGGTCACCCGAGCGGTCGAGGCCGCCAACGCGGACGGGCGGACCGGCGATCGGCCATTGGTTCCCCGCCCACATCGGGCTCCCGCCGGACGTTGACACGACGTGGCCACCTCGGACGAAGCCGGTCCGTGTCCGCCGCGCGTCGTCAGCTCAGGTGTCGGTACCGGTGGACGGACAGTGGCAGGAACACGGCGACGAGGACCAGCGGCCACAGCAGTGCCATGAGCACGGAGTGTTGGGCGATCCAGGACGCCCCGTCCCCGGTGGGATCGCCGAACAGCGCACGCACCGCCGTGGCCGTCGAGGACAGCGGGTTCCACGCGGCGACCGTGCCCAGCCACGCCGGCATGGTCGCGGTGGCGACGAAGGGATTGCCCAGGAATCCGATCGGAAACTCCAGCGTGCGCACGGCGGTGACGGCTTCGGGATTGGCCGAACAGACCAGGCCGAGGTAGACGCCGACCCAGACGAATGCCAAGCGCAGCAACAACAACAGGCCAACGGCGGCGAGTGTGTCGCCGAGGCCGCGGTGGGGGTGCCAGCCGACCAGCGGGCCGCAGGCGATCAGGACGGCCAGTGTCACCGTGGCGGTGAGCATGTCGGCCGTCGCGCGGCCGGCGAGGACGGCCGACGGTGTCATCGGCAGCGAGCGGAACCGGTCGGTGATGCCGCGTGCGGTGTCGGAACTGATGGCGACCATCGTGGCGCCGATGCCGAACACCATGGTCATGGCGAACATGCCGGGCAGGAGGAACTCGCGGTAGCTGCCGCCGCCGGGCACCGTCATCGCGCCGCCCAACAGGTACCCGAACATCAGCACGATCATGATCGGGAACAGCAGCGTGCCGGTGATGACGGCGCCGGGCTGCCGCGCCCAGTGCGCCAGGTCACGACGGGTCAGGGTGATCGTGTCACTCACCGCCCAACGAAGCCGGCGCTCGGGAATCGGCGGTGCCGTGAGGACAGCGGTCGTCATGCGACGGACTCCGTTCGCGCGTCGGTCCGCGGCGGTGCCGCGGTGTGGTGACCTGTCAGGTGCAGGTACACCTCGTCCAGCGTGGGTCGGCGCACCGCGATGTCGTCGGCGGCGATGCCCTGCTCGCGCAGTGCGTGGGCGATCTCGGTCAGGGCGGTGACCGTGTCGCCGACCGGCGCGCTGAGTCGGCGCACGGACCGGTCGATCGCGGGCTCGACCGCCAGCCGGGAACGGATCAGTGCCGCTGTGGCGTCCACGGCGTCGTCGTGGCGCACCACGACGTCGACGCGATCGCCACCGATCAGGGACTTGAGCTCGACCGGGCTGCCGGTCGCGATCACCCGACCGGAGTCGATGATCGAGATCACGGCCGCGAGCTGGTCGGCTTCCTGGAGGTACTGGGTCGTCAGCAGCACGGTGGTGCCGGCGGCCACCAGGTCGCGAACGGACTCCCACACCTGGTTCCGGTTGGCCGGGTCCAGCCCGGTGGTGGGTTCGTCCAGGAACAGCACCGCGGGCGCGAGGACGAAGCCGGCGGCCAGGTCCAGTCGGCGGCGCATCCCGCCGGAGTACCGGCCGACCGGCTTGCCACCCGTGTCCGCCAACCCGAACCGCTCCAGCAGTTCGCCGGCCCTGCGGCGGGCGACGCGGGCGTCCAGGTGGTGCAGCCGGCCGAACATCTCCAGGTTCTGCCGGCCGGACAGGGCCTCGTCGACGGCCGCCTGCTGCCCGACCAGGCCGATCCGCCGGCGTACCTGGTGAGCCTGGGTGACCACGTCGAACCCGGCGACCTCGGCCCGGCCCCCGTCCGGTCGCAGCAACGTGGCCAGCACGCGCACGGCGGTCGTCTTGCCAGCGCCGTTCGGACCGAGCAGCCCGTACACCATGCCCTCGGGCACGGCCAGGTCGAAACCGTCCAGTGCGGCAGTGCCGCCGTACCGCTTGCGTAGTCCCTCGCACACGATCACGTCACCGGCCACGCCGTCCCCAACTCTCTACTGCGTATGGAGTTAGCTCAGATTAGGATACGGCGTAGGAAGTCGCAAGCGAGGGTGACGTGGAGGACAGCCACACGTGGCGACGCAGTACAGCGGCAGCGGGGATCCGCGGCGCACCATCGAACTGCTGTGGAGCGTGCCGCCGCGCTCCCGGCCGGGGCCCAAGCCGCGGCTGACCACCGCGGGCATCGCCGAGGCCGCCATCCGCCTCGCCGATCAGCACGGGCTGATGGCCGTCACCCTGCGCCGTGTCGCGGACGAACTGGGCGTCACCGCGATGTCGCTCTACGGCTACGTCCCCGGCAAGGCCGAACTCCTCGACCTCATCGCCGACCGCGTCCACGCGGAATTCCCGATGCCCGACCACGGCGGCGCCGAGTGGCGAACCAGGCTGGAGTCGATCGCCCGACAGAACTGGACGCTGTACCTGACCCACCCGTGGCTGCTCCAGATCGCCACCAGCCGCCCACTGCTCGGGCCCAACCTGACCGCCAAATACGACTACGAACTGAGCGCTGTGGACGGTCTCGGCCTCACCGACATCGAGATGGACCTGGCGATCAGCTTGGTCGACGACTACGTCCACGGTGCCGCGCGCACGGCGGTGGACGCCGCCCAGGCGCAGGCCCAGACCGGGATGACCGACCAGGAGTGGTGGCAGGCCTACGGACCCCTGCTAGGTCAGGTCCTCGATCCGAGTCGCTATCCCACGGCCGTCCGCGTCGGCTCGGCGGCCGGAGCCGAATTCGACGCGGCCCACGATCCGGCCCGTTCCTTCGAGTTCGGCCTGTGCCGGATCCTGGACGGTATCGAGATCCTCATCGGCGGGCGTGACGCGTCGACCGCTTGATTCCTGAGCGTCTCGATTTCCGAGCGGCAGCGCCGGAGGCGTGCGGGAACAACCGCCGTCCGGCCAGGGCGACCGCGGCGATCAGGGAAGCTGTCCGCAGTTCTGGCCATGCAGCAGGGTGACGCCGTTCGTGGTCTGGAGGGACAGGCTGGAGCACGCGTACGTGGTCCCGTCGGAGGTCCGGGTCACCGTGCCCGGACCGCCGGTGGCCGGTCCGGTGCACCCGCTGCCGAGCACGGGATGATTCACCAACGTGGGGAAATAGCCGACACTCGCGCAGTCGTAGTGCACGTTGTCGGCGTGTGCCGGTCCGGCGACCGCCACTCCGATCGCCAGCGGCACCACGGCGGGCAGCACGAACAGGCCCAGTCGTCGTCTCATGTTCCTCAATCTGGCGAGCCGGCCACCCGCCTGCCAACCGCCGCCAGGGTGACCCGTGACCACGGCATGGTGTCGCCAACCCGCGGTGCCGCGCACCGTGGGTCGACGCACGCACCCGCCGATGCGGGGTCGGTCAGCCCTGGCGGGTCGGTCGAATGGTCAGGTCCCCGATCTCCACGTCCTCGGGTTGGTCGATCACGAACGCGATCGCCCGCGCCACCGCCGTGGGATCGATGCCGAGATCGGCCATGTCCTTCCTGGCCTGTTCGCGCACGGCCGGATCGTCGACGGCGTTGTCGATCAGCTCGGTGCGGACGTAGCCCGGGGAGATCGACGTCGTGCGCAGCACTCCGTCGGTGCTCTCCTGCCGCAGGGCCTCCAGCAGGGTGCGCACGGCGTTCTTCGTCCCGGCGTAGACCGCCTGTGTGGGCACGATCTTCAGGCCGGACGTCGACACGACGGTGACGAGGTGACCACGGCCCTGACTGCGGAACACCGGCAGGGCCGCCGCGATCCCGTGCAGGACTCCCTTGACGTTCACGTCGACCATCGCCGACCAGCCATCGACGTCGAGGGCCGCGACGGGGCTGATCCTGCTGATCCCCGCGTTGCCCACCAACACGTCCAGCCGGCCGAAGCGCTCCACGGCGAGGGCGACCAGCGAGTGGAGGTCGTCGGGATCGGTGACGTCCACGCGGGTGGCGGCCGCCCGGCCGCCCGCGGCGCCGATCTGGGCCACCAGCCGGTCGAGTCGATCGGTACGCCGGGCACCGAGGACGACGGTCGCGCCCAGTGCGGCCAGATGGCGGGCCGTCGCTTCACCGATTCCGCTGCTGGCACCGGTGATGGCGACGATCTTGCCGTGGATTGTCATGCGGTCCCCCGAATGGAGTGGACACGTGTCCGGTTGTGCCGACCACCTTAGTGGACACGCGTCCACTTCCGTCAAGAGCGGCACAACCACACGTGGCACGCCGAGATCGCCACCTCATGCCTCGGACCGGCCATCGTCACCCGGAATCCGCGGGCGTCCACAATGGAACCGCTGTGGCCGAGCCGAACACGCCGCACGGTCCGCAGGGAGCACCACCCTGCTGCCCGGACGCGCCGCCGCGAGTCCGTCGACGGGTGCCGGGCCGGCCGGGCGTCACGGCCCGGCCGGCCCGGTCACCAACGCGGACGCGGGGTCCTCCACACGGCGCGACGTCCGCGTGAGCGGACGAATCGGCTCAGCGCAGCCGAGCGTGTTTGCTGGCCGCGATGTAGGCGTTGGCCGAGGGCAGGTAGCTCAGCACCGCCGCGACGACCGCGACCCCCGCGCCGACCAGGCTCAGCACGGAGCCCGCGTGGGCCTGGGTGATCAGGACCACCAGGGCGAGCACGGCGATGATGGTCAACACGATACGTGCCCAGTTCCGCCCGGCCCGCAACTTGAACGCGAACAGCGTGTAGAGCGCGGCGATGACGATCGCGACCACCAGTGCGCCGATGACCGCGGCGTTCGCGGTCTGCTGGATCTGGGCGTCGGTAAGCTGTCCGGTCCGCAGGTTGGTGTTGGACTGACGTAACGCGTTGACGAGTGCGGGTTTCGCGCTGAAGAACAGTATTCCACCCACCACCCACAGCGCGGCCGAAAAGAGCCAGCCCCAGAACGACAGCGTCACCGGCATCGGCGGGGACAGCACGGGCCCGGCTTCCGATTCGCGGACAGGCGGCGCGGAGGGATATGCGGCTTGAGCGGCCGGCGTGACATCATCGGAATCCATCTACTGCTCCTTCGATCGAGCCGGCCGTCGTCGGCCGACCACCATTCGGACGATCTGCTCGGCGGGCCACGCCGATGGGCTGTGCGTCCGACCCGGACCGCGGAGTGCGGGCGGGCCGGAGGCGCACCATCACTCCGGTCGCGATTCCTCTTCGACCGGCCACCCGGCCTTCTTCCGAATTTCCTGCTGCGCCTGCGCCAAACCGGCCGCCTTGCCTTCCAGGAAAGCCTCGGTGGGCGTCAGTTCCCACGCCTGTGCCGCCTCCGCGACCTCCTGCGCGCCGGGCTGTTCCTGTACCTGGTGCTCACTGCGCACGAGTGACGCCAGCAACGCCGACACCGGTACCTGCTTTCCGACGGAATTCACGCGTCCCCTCTCCTTCACCAGCCCTGAAGCGGTGTCCCACATATTCCACGCAGACCGCCGGAACTAACCTCGAAATACCACGAACGTGTTCACAACCGTGGCTGTCGCCGGTGGGCACTGTGCGGGTCGCCGGCCGTGTCCGCGTACACCGTCGCGCCCGTCTGGTTCGGTGCCGGGCATGGTCCGGGTCCGCCGGCCGGCGGTCGACGGCGTGCCGGCCAGTGCGACACCGACACCGACGCCGCCGGGAGCAGCGCACCGAACAGACACGTCGCGGCGATACCCGTCCGACAGGACCGTCCGGGTGTGACAGACATGGAGTGCCGATTCCCCTTCGCTCGCGGAGACCCGCCCGGCCACGGGTACCGTGCGTGCGACCAGACTGCACAGCATCGAGCCGAACCGGATCCCTCGGAGGACGGTTCCTGCCCGGCGTTCCTCGTCCTTTCAGCCAATGCGCCGTGGACCGGATGTCGTGTCGGCACGAACAGCTCGTACTTGTGGCCGAGGGCAGCGGTGACGTTTCGTCCTCCCGGCCGATGTCGCCCTGTCGCGGCACCGGTTTGCTTGCCCAGCATGCGATCCCTGTCGAAGTCGGTACCGGCCGGCGGAACCGGCTCCCGCGTCGATCCTGACGCGGAGGCGGCGCTGCGCCCGGTGTTGGTCCTGATGTTCGTCAACCTCGGACTGAGTGTGCTGACGGCGGTGATCTCCCTGGTACTGCACGACAGTGTGCTCAACTACGAACTGGCGCACACCCCGTCGTCCGCGCACGCGACGCCGCAGCAGTTGGCCTTGGCACACCACGTGATGCAGTCCGCGTTGTGGGCCAGGCTGGCCGCCATGGTGCTCGTCTCCTGCCTCTACATCTGGCGTGCGCACGCACTGCGCAACGGCTCCCGAGGCGCGTACCTGCGCCTGTACTACATCTGCGTGGGTGGTCTGGTCGGCGTCGGGTATCTGCTGAGCACCGGCCACTATCCGATCTGGATGCGGGTGGAACAGGGGGCGCAGGCCGTGGTGTTGGCGCTGCTGCTGGTCGCCGTCAGCCGCCGCCCGGTACGCCGCCGGTTCAGCAAGCTCCAGAACCGACCTAGTATTTCCTCGTGATCATCCCAATCGCCAACCACGCTCCGGTGGCCGGTAAACCAGCAGCTCGGTCGGCATGACCGCGATCGGCGACCTGACACCACACAGCAGGCGGGGCGTGCTCGTGGCCGAGATCGCCGTGCTGGTCGCGGCCGGCATCGTCGACATCGTGCTGGAGGTCGTGATCAAGCCCGCGGCGAAGCCCGTGCTGCTGTCGCCGCTGGTCCCCGCCGTGGGCGAGGCGTCGGCGGTGCTGGCCGTGCTGCGCCGCCGGTTCCCCGACCGGATCCGCCTGCTGGGTCTGGCCGTCGCGGCGCTGTCCCTGAGCAGCACCGCGGCCAGTGTGGCGATCGCCGCCACCGGGCACGGCAGGCTCGCTTACCCGGGCACCGCGGAAGTCCTCGCCCTGGCACTGCTCACCGGCGCCGCCTGCCGCCGGCTGCCCCGCCGGGACGCCTCGGTCATCGCGGTGGTGGGCGTCATGGCGATGCTGGCCGCTCCCCTGCTGCGGTACGGAATCGGCTCGCCCGCGGCGCTGCTGGCGGTACCGGCCACGATGCTGTGGGGTATCGCGCTGGCCGTCGGACTGATCCTGCGGGACGCCGACACCCGGCAGCGGGGCCAGCTCGCCGCCGTCCGGGAGAACGAACGCCTCCAACTGGCCAGGGAACTGCACGACCTCATCGCGCACCATGTCAGTGGCATCGTGGTCAGAGCACAAGCCGCACGAGCGATCGCGAGGAACCCGGCCGCCGCGCCGCAGGACCCCACCGAGATCTACGCCGAGATCGAACAGGCAGGTGCCGAGGCACTCACCGCGACCCGGCAGCTTGTCGGGATGCTGCGTTCGGCCGAGCCGATCGCGATGCTGCCCGGATCCGGCCTGGCCGATGCCATCCGTGCCGCCGTCACCGCTCACGGCGAGACCGGCCTCGCCGTGGAGGTCGACGTCGCGGCCGAGCTCGACACGGTGCCGACGCCACCGGAGCTCCTGATCACGGCACACCGCCTCGTCCTGGAATCCCTGACCAACGTGCGCCGGCACGCCCCCGACGCGACGCGGATCGGGATTCAGGCCACCGTCGACGGCGACCACGCCGTGCTGGCCATCCACAACGACGGACTCCAGACCCGGCAGGCCAACCGCGCCGGCTCGGGTTACGGCCTCGTCGGCATGGCCGAACGGGTCGCCGCGCTGGGCGGCAGCCTGCGCGCGGGAGCCGACCGGAACCGACACTGGCGGCTGACCGCGCGGTTGCCGCTGCACCGTGCCGGTACGCTCGGTCAACGCCCGCAACAGGAAGCCCGCTGAATGAGCATCCGCGTCCTCATCGCCGACGACCAGACCCTCGTGCGCACCGGATTCCGGCTGATTCTCGACGCGGAGCCCGACATCGACGTGATCGGCGAGGCACCGGACGGTGAGACGGCCGTCCGGCTGGCCAGGCAACTGCGGCCCGACGTGACACTGATGGACATCCGCATGCCCAGGATCGACGGCGTCCAGGCGACGCGGTTGCTGGCAGGCGACGGAGTGCCCGATCCGCTTCGGGTGGTCGTCGTGACCACCTACGACCTGGACGACAACGTCTTCGCCGCGTTGCGCGCGGGTGCCTGCGGTTTCCTCCTCAAGGACGCCGGACCCCACCTGCTCGTGGATGCCGTGCGCGCCGCGGCCGGTGGTGAGTCGATGCTCTCACCTTCGGTGACCACCCGGCTGCTGGCGCATTTCACCACCGGCGGCTACCGCCACGCGGTCGCCGCGACGACGCCACTGACCGCTCGTGAACTGGACGTCGTGCTGGCCGTCGCACGGGGCAGCACCAATGCGGAGGTGGCGAAGAAGCTGACCGTGTCGCTGTCCACGGTGAAATCACACCTGGCCAGCGCGCAGCAGAAACTGGGTGTGCGCAACCGTACCGAGATCGCGATCTGGGCGTGGGAGAACGGTGTGGTCAGCTAGCCCGCACGACCAGCGTGCGCGCGACGATGTCACCGAACCGCTGGTGGTGTTCGGTTCTCGCGATCAGGACGGCGCCGACGATGCCCAGCAGCAACCCGTCCACGACGAGCAACGCGTAGCGCACCAGGTAGTCCCGCAGGCGCGGCGGCTCGCCGCTCAGGGTGACGATCCGCAGTCCCAACCAGCGCATCGCGGGGGTGGCTCCGCCGTTGCGGTAGGGCAGCCACACGTCGATCCACAGCCCACCGCCCAACGTCAACAGAATGAACAGCACAAAGGGCACGTAGATCACGAATCTGGGCCAGCCCGCCTTCAACGCCAGGACCGCCAGGACCAGGCTCACCGCCAGGAGCACGAGGCCGCAGACGATGAGCAGCAACCGGTCGATGGTGAACTGGACAAGGCGGCGTACCACAACCTTGGTGACGAGGTCGGCATCGACGGACACACACGACATCTTGCCCGGCAGCCGGTCGGTCAAACCATCCAGCGCCGGGGAAAGTCGTCGTCGCTGGTCAGCCCCCGCCGCCGGCCGCGGCCGACCACCATTCGCCCCGTCCGGCACGGGCGCCTAGCCTGGAATCGGTACCGATCGATCTTCGCCTGCCGCCAGATCGACACGAGGAGAACGGATGGACGCGACACAACTGGACAAGATCAAGGCCGGGCACGGGTTCTTCGCCGCACTGGACCAGAGCGGCGGCAGCACACCCAAGGCGCTCGCCGAATACGGCATCGCGCCCGATCGCTACGGCTCCGACACCGAGATGTTCGACCTCGTGCACGCCATGCGGTCCCGGGTGCTGACCAGCCCGGCCTTCGACGGCTCCCGCGTGCTCGCCGCGATCCTGTTCGAGCAGACGATGGACCGCGACGTCAACGGCGTCCCGTCAGCCCAGTACCTCTGGGACGACAAGAATGTCGTGCCGATCCTCAAGGTGGACAAGGGACTCGCCGACGAGCGGGACGACGTGCGGCTGATGAAGCCCATCGACACGCTGGACGACCTGTTGGACCGCGCGAACCGGCACCGGATCTTCGGCACCAAGATGCGCTCGGTGATCAACGACGCCAACGCGGCCGGCATCGCGGCGATCGTGGACCAACAGTTCGAGTACGCGGGCCGGATCATGGCCGCCGGTCTGGTGCCGATCCTCGAACCCGAGGTCAGCGTCACCAGCCCGCACAAGGAGGACGCCGAGACGCTGCTGCGCGACGCCATCGCGGCCCACCTCAAGGAACTGAGCCGACGACGCGCTCGTCATGCTGAAGATCACCATCCCGACGCGGCCGGGCCTGTACGGCGAACTGGCCGCCGACCCGCACGTGCTGCGGATCGTCGCGCTGTCCGGCGGTTACGGCCGGGACGAGGCGTGTGCGCTGCTCGCCCGCGATCCCTCGCTGGTCGCCAGCTTCTCCCGTGCCCTGCTCGAAGGCCTCACCGACGGCCAGACCGACGACGAGTTCAACGCCCGGCTCGAATCCTCGATCGAACAGATCTTCCGGGCGTCGGTCGACAAGCACACCGACTGACCACCGCCCGCCCCGGCATCGCGCCCCTTCGACCTGGTCGTTCCGGCCGTCGCGCCGCGGACCATGCGTACCATGCCGACATCGTGCGAACACGGTCGTCCGTAGCGGCGGTGGGGAGCGCCGGCGGCGGGCGGAGGGAGGGGGGCGGCTGCTTGTCACACTTCCGCCCGCCTTTCGTGCTCGCGCGGATGGCCGCGCATCGCACGGTTCTGGTGACCGTTCTGGTCATCACGCTCGTAGTGGGGGCCGTGCTCGCCGCCCTGGCCGTGTACGACGGGCGGGCGCTGCGCGAGGCCGCGTTCGAGCGGCTTGCCGGCTCGGACACCGCGATCACCGTCACCGCCCAGAGTTCGTCGGCCGCGCAGTCCGCCACCCAGACCTCGGCCGTGCGCTCCGACGCGACATCGGCGCTGGGTCCGGGCGGAGGCACCGTGACCTCCGTGCTGTGGTCCAACTCCGAGAATCTGCCGGCCGGTGCCGTGCCGGGCGCACCGCCGACCGATCAGGATCAGGCTGTCCTGGCCGGCTTCGGCTCCCTGGGCGGCTCCGCGAAGCTGCTGACCGGACAGTGGCCCGGCGCCGAGCTGGCCGACGACACCGTTGCGGCTGCCGTGCCGGAGGCGGTCGCGGCCTCGCTGCGGCTGGGTGTCGGGTCGGCCATCGACGTCACCGACGCCATCGACGGCGGTACCGTCCGCCTCCGGATCGTCGGGATCTACCGGCCGCTCGGCTCCGCGAACGCCTACGCCGTGCTGAACCAGGTCCCCGGCACGGGCGTGCGGTCCGCGTCGTCGTTCTCCACCTACGGTCCCTTCGACGTCGATCCGTCCGCCTTCGCCAACGGCCTCGTGACGCCCGCTCAGACCACCTGGGACGTCCAGCCCTCGCCCTTGGTCCTCGCCGGCCGCGGCCCGGAGGCCGACTCCACCGCGACGCGCGTCCTGGATTCGGCGCTGCGGAACTCCGCGACCCTGGGCACGGCCCAGGTGGCCACGACGCTGCCAACGCAACTGTCCGCACTGACCACGGCGCTGGACACGGCGCGCACCGAACTCGCGGGCGTCGCACTCATCCTGCTCGCGCTGACCATCGCCGCACTGATCGTCACGGTCCGGCCGCTCGGCGCCCAGCGCGAGGCCGAGACCGGTCTGCTGGCCCTCCGCGGTCGCAGCCGCCGGCAAGCCGCGCTGGCCGACGCCGGTGAGGCGGTCACGCTCGGTGTGGTCACGATGCTGGCAGCGGCGCCGGCCGGGACGCTGCTGGCCGTCTTCCTCGGCCGCGACGGACCACTGGGCACCGGCGGTGACCTCGCGCGGCAGCCGGGCCTGCCCTCGACGCCGCACTGCCGCCCGGTGCCGCCTGGCTCGCCGTGCTGGGCGTCGCGCTGTTCGCGGCCGCCATCCTGATCATCGCCGCCGGACGCGGATTGTCCTCGACCGGTCGGCTGGAGCGGGCCGGCCGGCAATCGCGCCTGGCCGGCACCGCGCGGGCCGGCATCGACGTGGCCGTGCTCGCCGTCGCCGCGCTGGCCTACTGGCAGCTACGCAGCCTGTCCTCCGGGCCGCCCGCCGACGCGCTGCTCGTCCTCACACCTGCCATCGCGTTGCTCGCCTGCACGCTGGTCTGCCTACGTCTGCTGCCGCTGCTGGCCGGTCTGGGCGACCGGCTCGCCGCGCGCGGCCGCGGCATGGGCTCCGCACTGGCGGTCTGGCAGATCAGCCGCCGTCCCCGGCACCACGCCGGTCCGGCGCTGCTCATCGTCCTGGCGGTCGCCAGCGGGACGTTCGCGCTGTGTCAGCACGCCACCCGGCAGCGCTCGATCGGCGACCAGGGCGACTACACCGCGGGCGCCCAGGTCCGGCTCGACATCGGCGGGTCGAGCTTCGCCCCCGCGGTCTCCGGGGCCGTCGCCGCCGACCGGTCGGTTCGGGCCGCCACCCCGGCGATCCAGACCACCGGCTACAACGGCAGCGTGGTGCTGGCCATGGACGGCCGCACCGCCCCGGAGACCGTGCTGGTCCGCCCCGACCAGTACTCGCGGCCGCCGACCGCGCTGTGGGCGGATCTCCGCGCCGGCTCACCGAAGTACACGTCCCTGCCCGGACACCCGAGGACCGTCGGCCTCACGGCGACGGCGACCGGCGGCGCCGCCGGCAGCGCGCGGGTCGCGCTCACCGTCGAGGACGCGCTCGACCGGTTCACCCAGCTCACAGCGCAGTCGCTACCGGATGACGGCTCGCCGCACGCACTGACCTTCCCGATCGCGCCCGGCGCGGCCTATCCGCTGCGGGTCGCCGAGATCTCCCTGTCCTACCAGGCTCCGCTCGCGCGGACCGCGAACGAGACCCTGACGGTCAGCGCACCGAGCTCGCCCGCTGGTCCGACCACGCTGCCGCTGGACGGCTGGACCGAGCAGATCCAGTCCACCGACCTGCGCCAGGCGGTCAGCGCGATGCGGTCCGGCGCATCGAGCCTGCCGGCCGCGAACGCCCGACCGGCCGGATCGCCGAAGGGCAACGGATCGGGTGGCTGGGTGCTCGACTTCGCCCCCGGCTACGGCCCGGTATCCGCCGGCGGCGCTCCGGCGCAGGTGACGCTCACCGTCGCTCCGACCGCCCCGGCCACCCTGCCCGTGCTGGCCACCGGCGCGTTCCTGTCATCGAACCGGCTCACGATCGGCTCGCTCACCCAGGTCGACGCGGACGGCCTGACCATCCCGGCCCGCATCGTCGGCAGCGTCACCGCGTTCCCGATCAACGGCATCGACACCGGCGGCGGCCTGGTCGTGGACGACGACGCGCTGCAGTACCGGCTGCTCGACCAGGGCCAGCAGCCGCTGACCGCCACCTCCTACTGGCTGAACACGGCCGACGGGGCGGTACCGGCCGGTCTGCCGGAGGGCGGCGTGACCGTCACGACCCGCGCCGCGACCCGGTCGGCGCTCGCCGGCGACCCACTCACCCGGCTCGGCCAGCAGAGCCTGATCGCGCTCGCGGTCGCCGCCGGCCTGCTGGCCGTCGCGGCCCTGTGGGCGGCCGTGGCCGCGGCCCGGCGGGAGCGCGCCGACCAGGAGGCCGTGCTCATCGCGCTCGGTATCTCGGGGCGCAGCCAGGCGCTGCTGCAGGCGGCCGAGATCGTCGCGGTCGCCGGCCCGGCCGCCGTCGCCGGTCTCGCCGCCGGTGTCCTGCTCTCCCGGCTGCTGCTGCCCTACCTCACGCTGACCGGCGCGGCGACGATTCCGGTGCCCTCCATCGTGATCGTCGTTCCCTGGCTGCCGTCGCTGGCGCTGGCCGCGGCGATGGTCGCGGGGCCGGCCCTGGCCGCCGCGCTGGCCGTGGTGGCCACTCGGGCCGATGCCGCCGCCCGGCTGCGCTCGCTGGAGGTCGCGTGACCGGCCGGCGCACCGCCGCCACCCCGAGGCGTGTCACCAGCGCCGTCGGTGCCGTGGCCGGGAGCGGGCTCGGCGCGGCCATCGTGCTGGCGCTGCTGGCCGGTGCCGGATCGTTCGCCGCCACCGTGGTGCCACGCGAGAACGCCCAGGCGCAGAGCTCCGCGCTGCACACCGAACTGGCCGCGGCCGACCCGGCGACGTCGACGCTGTTCGGCTCGTCGGATCTGAGCAGCCTGCAACACAGCCTCGATCCGGCCGACCCGGACGGCGTGCTCTCCACCGACGAGCTGGGCGAGCCGGAAAAGGCGCTTCGCACCGAACTGGCGTCGCTCGGCGTGCCGCTGTCCGCGAACCGGGCGGCCTACTGGCAGGGCCTGGCCACGGACCAGTACAAGGTCGGGTTCACGAACGCGACACCCGCGCAGGCCGCGCTACCCCAGGTGCGGACGGCACTGAACTACCGCACCGGCCTGACCGACCACGCCGTCCTGGTCAAGGGCACGATGCCGGAGCGCGCGACACGACCGGCGGGTGCTGACCGGCCCGGTGTCTTCCAGGTCGCGGTCACCGAGCGGACCGCGGCCACCTTCCACCTGAGCGTCGGTGAGACGCTCACGCTGGCCGCCATCGTCACGAACCCGATCCGGCTGCGGGTCACCGGAATCCTCGCGGTTCGCGATCCGGCCGACGAGTTCTGGCACCACGATCAGTCCGCGGCCGCGCCCGTGTTGATCGAGACACCGAGCGGCGCCGTGTACTGGCAGTCCGACCTCTTCGTCGGCCAGGGCGAGGTCGACGCGCTCGAAGCGGCCTTCAGCGGTCAGGCCCTGTCGCTGGAGTACGCCATGCCGCTGGACCTCTCCCACCTGACCAGCCCCCAGGCGCAGCCCCTCGTCGACGCGATCGTCACCGCCGCCTCCTCCGCCGCCGACCTCCCGCTGCCCGGCGACGCCGGCACACAGGGCCGGCCGGCGACCCTGTCGGTCGACGTCGCAGGCGGCCCGTCGACCTTGCTGGGCCAGTTCCTGAGCCAGTGGCGGGCCGTGGACGCGGTGCTGTCCATGGTGGTCGGATCGCTCGCGGCACTCGGCACGGCGGTGCTGTCGCTGTGCGTCCTGCTGCTCGCCGAACGACGCTCGGCCGAGTTCGCGCTGCTGCGCGCCCGCGGCGCCTCCGGTCGGCAACTCGCGCTGCTTGCCATGCGGGCCGGTGCGATCAGCGTGCCGCCGGCCGCCGCCGGCATGCTGCTCGGTGTCGCTCTCGTGCGCAGCCCGCTCTCGGTGCTCGCCAACTGGTGGGTGCCCGCACTCATCGCACTGCTCGCCCTCACCGGACCCGGCGTCGCGGCGGCGATCCGCTTCCGCGCGCGGGCCGCGAAGTCCACGGGCCGCTGGTCGGCCGCGGCCGTCGGCGTCCGGACGCCGCGACCGGGTGCCCGCCGCCACCGGATCCGCCGAGCCGTCGGCAGCGCGGCGGCGGTCGTGCTGTGCGGCGGCGCGGTCGCGGTGCTGCGGTACTACGGCAGCGGATCGAACCTGCTGGCGGCGCTGGCCCCGTTCCTGATCGCGGTCCCGATCGCCGTCGGCATCTACCACCTGGCGCCGCCGGTCGTCCGAGCGCTGACCCGGGCGGCCGCGCGGCGGCGCGACGCGGTCCCGTTCATCGCGATGGCCCGTGCCTCCCGGGGTTCGACGATCGCCTGGCTGCCCTCGCTCGCGCTCGTCCTCACCCTGGCCGTCGTCGCGGTCGGCTCGATGGTGCACGACACGGTCGCCGCAGGCGAGGTGGACGGCTCGTGGGCATCGGTCGGCGCGGACGACCTGGTCACCGCCCCCGGTTCGAGCGGTGCGGGATTCACCCCGTCCGCCGTGCATGCCCTCACCACGCTGCCTGGAGTCGCCCGCAGTGCCACGGCAGGTGTGCTGCACCTCGGCGACTTCGAACTCAGCCCGGTCGCCGACGACCTGCCGGCCGACACTGACGTCGTCGTCGTGGACGCGGCGCGCTACAGCGCCCTGACCGCGGGCACGCCTGCCGCGCAGCTGCCCTCCGGCCTCACCGAGCCCCCGGACCCGCGCGCGCCGGTCCCGGTCGTCGCATCGGCATCGATCGCCGCGGACTTCGCCCCCGGTAGCTCGATGCTGATCGACGGCGTCTACTTCCCGATCGAGCAGGTGGCCACCGCCGCGTCGACGGCGGCGGTGCCGGACACCGGCGACTTCGTGATCCTGCCGGCCTGGGCGCTGGGCCGCTACCGAATAGCCGCGCCGGCGCCGTCCGTGGTGCTGCTCGACGGCGCCGTCGACCCCACGACGCTCACCGCGACGCTGGGGCAGGTCGCTCCCGGCGCCGGCCTGACCCAGCGCGCCACCGTGCTCGCCGCGTTGACCGACGCCCCCTTCCAGGCGGACACCTTCCGGATGCTCGACCTGTCGACGCTCGCGGCGGCGCTGCTCGCGGTCGTCGCGCTGCTCTGCGGCCTGACCATGGGCGCGCGCTCCCGCGAGCAGGCGTTGGCGCGGCTGGCCACCATGGGCCTGAGCCGTCGCCAGGCCAACCGGCTGGTGCTGCTGGAGAACGTGCCCGCGCTGGCCGCGGCGCTGATCGGTGGGGCGGTGTGCACGGTGGCGATCGGGGCGTTGATCGGTCCTGGCATCGACCTGGGTGTCTTCACCGGCACCGCGCAGGCCGTCCCGCTCAGGATCGATCCCTGGACACTCACGCTCGCCGGCGCGGCCATCGCGCTGACCGCCGCGGCGACCCTGGTCGGGCACACTGCGACGGCGCACCGGCGCGGCGTGACAGCCGCCCTGCGACTGGGAAACGGCGAGTAGCGGTGAACAGTGACGAGGAGGTCGCGGTGACGGCTGACGCACCTTCACCGGATGACGCGCGGACAGCGATCACCGCCGGACCGCGCGATGCCACGGCCCCCGCGGCGGGTCTCGCCGAGCTCGGTGCGCTGGCACGCTCGGGTCGCACCGAGTACGGCGCCGACGCCCTGGTCGTCTGCGACCAGCTAGTGCGGATCTTCACCGCCGATGGCGTCGAGGTGCAGGCGCTGCAGGGCCTCGACCTGCTGGTGGCTGAACGTGAACTGACCGCGCTGGTCGGCGCGTCCGGCAGTGGCAAGTCGACGCTGCTGGGCATCCTCGGCGGACTGGACAAGCCCACGGCCGGCACGGTGCGCGTCGCCGGGCGCGATCTCGCCGGGCTGGTCCCGCGCGACTGGCTGGACTATCGCCGCCACACGGTCGGGTTCATCTGGCAGCAGACCGCACGCAACCTCGTGCCCTATCTGACGGCCCACCAGAACGCGCAGCTACCGATGCGGTTCGCCGGTGTGCGGCGCAAGGCACGCCGGGACCGGGCGACGGAGCTGCTGGAGACCGTCGGGGTCGGCCACTGCCGGGACCGCTATCCGAAGCAGATGTCCGGCGGCGAGCAGCAGCGCGTCGCGATCGCCACCGCCTGCGCGAACACTCCCCGGCTGCTGCTGGCCGACGAGCCGACCGGCGAACTGGACTCGCACACCGCGGGGGACGTGTTCGGCGCGCTGCGCGCGGTGAACCAGGACCTGGGCACCACGGTCCTGATCGTCACCCACGACATCGAGGTCGCCGGGCAGGTGGACCGGACGGTCGCCATCCGCAACGGCCGCACCAGCACGGAGACCCTGCGCGAGCCGGTGCGGCCGAACGAGGGCGGCGAGCCGGGTCGGCGGGCGGTGGAGTACGCGGTGCTCGACCGCAACGGCAGGCTCCAGTTGCCGGCCCGGATGACCGAACGGCTCGGGATGCGCGAGCGGGTGCGGCTCGACGAGCAGGCCGACCACATCGCGGTCCGGCCTGGCGGCGAGGACGGGGCACGGACGGAGCACCGGCCATGAAAGATGCCGAAGCGACGGTCACCGCGCCGCACGACGAATCCGTCTCCAACGCCGTCGAAGTACGAGACGTGCGAACGAGTCTTCGGCACCGGCCCGACCGCGGTGCACGCCCTGCGCGGCGTCTCGCTGGACGTACCGCGCGGTTCCCTCATCGCCGTACGCGGCCGCTCCGGCTCCGGCAAGACCACACTGCTCAACATCGTCGGTGGGCTCGACCAGCCGACCGCCGGCACCGTGCGCGTCGACGGCGCCGAGGTGAGCGCGATGACCGAGCCGCAGCGGCGCGACCTGCGGCGGACGAAGGTGGCATTCATCTTCCAGGCCTTCGGTCTGCTCCCGATCCTGTCCGCGGCCGAGAACGTGGGCGTCCCACTGCGGATCGCCGGCATGCCCCGCCACGAGCGCGAGGAACGGGTCGCGCTGATGCTGGACATCACCGGCCTGGGCGGCCACGCGAGCCAGCGGCCCGGCGAACTGTCCGGCGGCCAGCAGCAGCGCGTGGCCATCGCGCGTGCCCTCGCCGGCGCGCCCCAGGTGCTCATCGCGGACGAGCCGACCGGCCAACTCGACGCGGAGACAGCCCGTCAGATCATGCGCCTGCTGCGCACGGTGGTGCGCTCGGAGGGAATCTCGGCGCTGGTGGCGACACACGACCACACACTGCTCGACCTGGCCGACGGCGTGCTGCACCTCCAGGACGGCGTGATCGTTTAGGACCAGAGCGCGCCGGTGGTGGTGTCACGGCCGCGGTGCCCGCGCTCCGTCGCATACAATTAATTTCAGTCGTTACTGAAATAACAATGATAGGAATTTACTACTATTAAGTAGCGTCAGATCCCATACCCGGGTATGGGCATACAGCTATACGAATGATGTAAGTGATTCCCCTGATGTGCGGGTCAACAGGGCCATGGCACGCTGGACCACGGGATCGATGGAGATTCTCCAAGATGCGGAACATCGATTGAAGTTTCGGGGTTTGAATGAAATTCGAAATCCTGGGCCCACTACGCGTGTTCGATCAGGGCAGGTACACGTCCATCAGTGCACGAAAGATCGAGACACTGCTGGCCGTTCTGCTGATCCGTCGGGAGCAAGTGGTTTCGACCGAGCAACTCATCACGGAGATCTGGGGCGCCCACCCACCTCGCCGGGTGACTGCCGCGCTGTACGTCTACATTTCGCAACTACGGAAATTTTTACACCGTTCCGGCCGGCCCACCAGCCTGATCGAGACCAGGTCGCCCGGTTACGTGTTCCACTCCGGTTCCGACGAGGTCGACTTCGACCGATTCCAGCGGTTGGTGGACGAAGGCAGGGCCGGAGTACGCAGTCAGGACAGCGCGGCGACGACCGCCGCGTTCGAGAAGGCCCTGTCGCTGTGGCGGGGGCCGGTACTCACGGAGTTGCGGGACGGACCGATCATCAGCGGTTTCGTCGCCTGGGTCGAGCAGATCAGGCTGGAGTGCCTGGAGATGACGGTGTCCTCAGGGCTGATGCTCGGCAGACACCGCGAACTGGTCGGCCAACTCTACTCACTGGTCGACGAGTACCCGCTGCACGAGGAGTTCTACTGCCAGCTCATGCTGGCGCTGCACCGGTCCGGGCGGCGGGCCGACGCGCTGAAGGTGTACCGCACCGCTCGTGACACCCTGCGCGACGAACTGGGCCTGGAACCCAGTCGCACATTGCGCCAACTTCAGCGTTCGGTGCTGGTCGCCGACGGCGAACCGGAACCGGTGGCACTGTTGGGCACCGACCGGCTCTCCGCCTGACCACGGCACCGTGGTGCGGCACGGCACGGCGTCCTGTCATCGGGATGCCGTGACCGTGGCTCGCCCGCCACACCACATGAACACCGCACCGAATGGTTCAGTCCAGTACCGCCATCATGCGCGCCAGCGCCGCACGGGATCTGATGTTCAGCTTCCGGTAGACCCGGGTCAGGTGCACCTCGACGGTACGCGGGCTCAACGACAGCTTCGTGGCGATCTCCTGGTTCCGCTCGCCGGCACCGGCCATCTTCGCCACCTCGTACTCCCGCGACGTCAACGTCGACAGTTCGATGGTGGGAGTCGGCTGCTGGCGTTGTTTCGCCTGCCGCACCACGACTCTGCGCTGCTGCTCGTCGATGCGTCTGTGCAGCGCCAGCGCGTCGCGGCCGGCCACCTCCCTGGCCAGCGCCAGGATCATGGCCGCATCGTCGACCAGGTCGGCGGCAGCGGCACACTGCGCTGCCGAGATCAGCGCCTTCGCCTGTGCCGAACGAAGACCCGCCGACTCGTGCACCCGCGCGGCCTCCTGGTACAGCCGCATCGCGCCGACCGGATCCGGCCGCGCACGCAGCACGTGTGCCCTGGCTGCCAGCGCGTGCGCCTGGTACAGCGGCAGACCGAGTTCGACCGCGGTGGCCTCGGCCCGCTCGGCCCACTCGTCGGCGGCGCGCAGGTCGCCGACGTCCGTCGCCGCGAGCGCCAACATCTCGTAGCACACCGGGCGCATCGCCGCCGGCAGGCCGATCATGTCGGCACCACGGCCCACCTGCATCAGCAATGCCAGGCACCGCAACGGATCGCCGTTCACCCGCACGCTGCCGGCCAGTCCGACGGCGGCGACGGACCGCCACAGGCTCTCCGGCGTGAGCGTCGCCACGGCCTCCTCGGCCAGCGCCATGGCGTCCTCGTCGACCTCGTCGTAGGCCCTGGCGAAACCCAGCGACTCGAACGCGGCCGCGAGACCGCGGAAGTCGGGCGCACCGATCATGGTGGCGACATCCTTCGCCTCGATCGAGGCCAGCCGTGCCTTGTCCTGCGCGCCCAGCGTGTGTTCGGCGTTGCTCAGCCCGCACAGCAGTGCGGGCAGCAGGTGGACGCGTTCGGTACGGCGCGCCACCGCGACGCCGCGGGCGAAGTGCCCTCGTGCTTCCGCGTAGCGGCCGAGGAAGATCTCCGCCCAGCCCAGCACCGCCAGGTACACCAGACGGGGCACCAGGTCGATGTCGGGCAGGCTGTCCAAGATCCGCGCGCTGGCCACCACGGCGGGCGCGGCGGCGGAGACCTCCGCGGTGAGCGTGTCACGCAGCGCGCACGCCGCCAGCGCACCGGCCTCGGCGACGCGGTCGTCGTGGCGTTGGGCGAGGCGGACCGCGTCGTCGAGCTGTTCGACCGACAGCGACTGCCCGCCCAACAACCTGGACACCGCGTCCACGACGGTCAGGTTGACGGCCTCGACCGGCGGGTCGCGGTCCAGGCAGCCCAGTTCGATGCCGCACAGGCGGCTTGCCTCGCCGCAGCGGCCGAGCAGTGCCTCCAGCAAGGCGTAGGAGGCGACGGCGGACACCCGCGCCGCGGGCGACAGCGCCGGTGTGCCGTCCAGCGTCTCCCGGAACAGGTCCCGGCCCTCCTCCAGCCTGCCCGCGACACCGAGCGCCTCGGCGCGGTCGAGCGCCAGCAGGGCACGCCGCCCGTCCTGTTCCGGATCGGCCGGCAGCGCGTCGCCAGCGACCTTGATCCAGTGCGCGGCGGCGGCGGGTGTGTTCGCCATCGCCTCGGCCGCGCTCATGAGGATCGACACGTCACCGGTCTCGGGCAGTTCGAGCGAGAGCTCGACGTGCCGGGCCAGCACTGTGGGCGGCGCACCGCGCTCCCGTAACAGCCGCAGCGCCCTGCGATGCGCCGACGCCCGCCAGGCAGGCGCCGAGGTGGTGTAGACCAGATCACGCAGTACGGAGTGGCGGAAGACGTGGCTGGAACTCGGGCCGACCGGCCTGAGCAGGTCGCGCCGATCCAGCGCGGCGACGGCGGCCGCGGTGCGCTCGGCGTCCAATTCCGCGACCTCGGCGAGCACGGCCATGTCACTCGGCTCGACCAGCACGGCGGCGGCCGCGGCCACCGCCGTCTCCGCCGGGCTGAGCGACGCGAACTCGCCCATCAGCAGAGCCGCCCACTGCTGCCCCGGTTCGACGTTGCGCAACCCGGGCGTACCCGGCCTGCCCCCGCCGTCCGCCTGCGCCAACGCCAACAGGTACAACGGATTGCCGAAGCTCTCCCGGTGCAGCGCGGGCAACCGGGGGTCCGTCTCGGGCACGCCGAGCAGCTCCGCCGCCTGCCGCAGCGAGAGGGCGTCGAGCTGTACCCGTTCGGCGGTGCCCAATTCCACGCCGTGTGCCAGGCTGCTGCGCAATCGGGGCGATGCCTGCCGCGGTCGCTGCGCCACCACCAGCAACAATGGCGCCTCAATTGGCCACCGGACGATGTGTTCCACAAATTCCAATGAATTGTCGTCGGCCCACTGGAAATCATCGAGTATCATGACGAAGCCGTTGTGAGATGATTGCCGGATCAACGACCTCCAGTGCGGCATCGTCGCGAAATCGCCCCACGGCGGTAAGCCGTCACCGGCCGGAGCCTCTTTGCAACGCCAGCGACGCACCGACATACCCTTGCCGGCCGCGCTGGTCGTCAGGACGGACAGCAGCCTCGTCTTGCCGGCGCCCGGCTCGCCGACCAGCTCGATGACCTTGCTGTGCTGGCCCAGCCCGTCCAGCTCCGCCACCAGCCGTCTGGCCTCGGTCTGCCGGACCGTGAGCGCCAGGTCGTCCACCGGGCCGGTACCAGCGCGATCATTCGTCATGACGGTCCCCCCCATGCGCGACGTCACCCGAACGAACCACGGCGGCATTCCACAAAGGGGCACCGCCGAACGGAGTTCATCCGCATGACCGACTAATCCGGGTAACGCCGAACCCACCTATTTTGACTATTCTCATCCGTCCCGACAAGGGACTATATCAGCAAACCGGACAATCTCAAGAGTGAGGTCCGAGCCTGCGCGCGTCCCGAAACAATTGTGTTCTTGGTCACACGGCCAACGTGTCGGAGCCATCGACCGCGCGCGTACAACGCAATAACAATTCTACGGATCGAGAATTCTGGGTTTCGAAGTTTAGCGTTATTCCACGATATCGGTCAACGGCGACCGCATACAAGTAATCAATTCCGCGCATCGCGGCAGGTCAGCGGACCGCGCCGGCCACGAAATGGAACACCGCCATCAGCGCGACAGCGCGCGCAGCACACCCAGGGCGGTCTCCAACAGCGCGCTGCGCCTGCCCTGCATTCGTAACACGGAGCGCAGCGCCCAGATCCGCGTCTGCGCCACGTGCCTCGGCGCGCCGTGCACGTCGTCGTGCGTGACCAGTTCCAGTCCGCGCACGTGATCACGCAGCAGGCGCACGTCAGCGGCCGGGATGATCTCATCCCGACTGCTGGCGGTGCAGGCCACCGGAATGTCCAACGCGGCCAACTGATCCGTAGACAGGGCCGACCCACGCAGCGTCTCGGGCAGGCCACTCGCGGCGTGCCCGGTCAGGTGACCCAGCGTGTCCCTGGTGATCGCGGGCACGCGAGCCTGCCAGTCCGGGTCGAGGAAGAACGCGCTGACCGGCGCTCCAGCGGTGACCACTCCCCTGATCCGGCCGTCGTCCAGGGCACAGCGCAGGGCCAGGTGACCGCTGAAGCTCAGTGCGATGGCATACGAGCGGGACACCTGCGCCCGGTCGGCGACCGCGTCCAGCAGCGCCGAGATCATCCGCCAACTCTGCTCGCCGTAACGCGAGGTGTTCTCGCCGACGCCGGGCATCTCGGTGACCAGTCCGGCGAGACCGAACCGGCCCAGCATGCGCAGCGCGGGCGCCCACTGTTCCTTCGTGCTCACGATGCCGCCACACATCAGCACCAGCGGCTTCGGATCGTCGGCCGACAGTCCGCTCGCCCAGCAGCCGACCCGGCCCTCCGACAGGTCGACGTCGACCCGCCGCACGTCGTGCCCGGCCGCCCAATCGGCGAAGTCGTCCCTGCACCGCCGCGCGGCGGCCTGCCGGGCCGGGCCGTCGACGTACGGGAAGCGGGCCATCGTGTCGTGTCGGATCGCGTCCAGCGTCCGGCCGCGCTCCCGCAACCGGTCGGCCGCCCGCGACCACTCGCCGACCCAGCTACCCGGACCGTCACCGTCGTCGGTGTGCACCCTGTCCAGCAACCGCCCGGCAGCACGGATCGACTGCGACCTGGCGTGCATCCTGGCGAACTGCTTGAGTTCGCCGACGTCGTTCACCGCACGCTCCCCTGCGGCTGCGGCTGCGGCAGTGACACGACCGGCACGGGCTGTGCGGCGAACCGTTCCAGGCCGTCCCGGATCGCGGTGAGCACGTCGGCGGCCTCGGCACCGTCGATCACCCGGTGGTCGAACGCCAGGCTCAGCCGCAGCACCGGGGCGACGGCCACCTGGCCGTCCCGCACCACGGGCCGCTCGGCGACCCGGCCCATGCCGAGGGTGACCGTCGTACCGCCGACCGAGTGAAAGCCGTCCACCGCACTGTGACCGAGCGACGTGACCGCGACGGTGCCCATCAATCGGGGCCTGCCGCTCAGCGATCCGGCGGCGAGCCGGAACGCGAGCGGGCCGAGCGGCCACGGCAACCGCTGCAGCAACCGGGTCCTGGCGAACTCCGGCAGCACGGCGGGATCGCCGTCGCGGTAGTAGGCCAGCCCGCGCTGGATCTCGGCCAGGTCGGCCGACTGCACGTCGGGCAGGATCGCCGAGAGCACGATCCGCTCGCCGGCCAGCACCTTGTCCAGCGCGACCTTGGCGTGCACGGCGTCGAAGCGGTGCACGCGGGGCCGGATCCGGCCGGCCATCGCCGAGTTCGCCGCCGGATGGGCGGCCAGCACCCGGGCCGCCACATACAGCAGGTAGCTGACCCACGAGTAGCCGACGCCGTCGTCCCTGGCGGCCGCACGGTGGTCCCGCACCGCGGTCATGTCGACGTCGGTGTCCAGGAACACCGGTGCGAACGACCGCACGTAGCCCAGGAACGTCACCGTGTGCCTGCGCTGCCGTGCCATCCGGGTCACGCGGCCACGACCAGTTCGTAGACGGAGCCGAGGCTGGTGGCGTCCAGCACGTCGGGCATCGAGAGCGCGCGGCCCGTCTCGCGCTCCAGGACGGTCAGCAGCCGCAACAGGTACACCGAGTCCCAGCCGGGCAACTCGTCGAAGCCGCGTCCGACGTCGTCGGTGCTCACCGGCAGGCCCAGTTCGTCCCTGATCAGCGCCATGAACTCGTCGACCGTGGTCACCAGGCCATCCCTTCGAGGTGGTCGATCAGGCGGACGTGCGTCGGCACCTCGCCGATGTCGGCCAGATCGTGCCGGAACACCAGCGCTTCGGAGTCGTCACCGACCGGCCGGAAGCCCGATCGTGGGTAGAAGTCGCGCACGCCGCCGTTCTTGGCGGTCGGCCGGTAGGTGCCGCGCACCTCCGTGGCACCGGTCGCGCGCGCATGTCGCAGCAGTGCGGATAGGCATGCCTGCTCGATCCCCCTGGCGAAGACCCGGCAGCTCAGCAGCATGTTGTCCACGTGGACGACGTCGCCGTCGCGGTGACAGAAGATCGCGCCGACCAGGCCGTTGTCACCGAACCGGTCGCCGGAGCGGATGGCGAGCGTCAACGCCTTCGGTTCGGTGAGCAGCGCGCGCACCTCGGCCGGCTGCAACCGCGTCGTGGTCAGGTTGAACTGGTTGGTGCGCAGCGTCATCTGCGACGTCCTGGCGACCTGTGGTTCGGCGACGGGCGCCAGCACCACCTCGACGCCCAGCTCGGCCAGGTAGTCCTCGATCGAGGCGAAGCCGTCCAGGAAGTCCTTGCGGGCCAGCTCGTCCCGGTACGCCGCGGGCCGCGTGCGGTCCTCGCGGGTCAGCTCCCGCACGTCGAACCAGCCGTCCGCCAGCACGGCACCGATGTGCAGGGCCGGGTCGCGGCCCACCTGCACGACGGCCACCCGCGGCAGCTCGTGCCGCACCAGCCCGCACTCGAAGGCGCTGTCGTCGACGAACACCAGGCTGTCCACACCGATGTTGAGCGCGTCGGCCAGCGCCATCAGGTTGTCGTGCTTGGGCCGCCAGTTGGCGATGATCCGCACGAAGTCCTCGGCGTGCAGCACCATCTCCGCCCGCGACCGCAGCGCCTCGTCGACGAGTTCCTGGTCGTTCTTGCTCACCACGGCCAGCAGCACGCCCTGCGACCCGAGTTGCTTGACGACCCGCTGGAACTCGGTGAACGCGTCACCGCGGTGGGTACCCGACAGCTCGATCCCGTCGACACCGTCCTCACCCAGCACACCGCCCCACAGGGTGTCGTCAAGATCCAGCACGAGGCACTTCTTCAGCGCGCCGACGACCTGGCGGCCCAGATGCCCTATCTCGCGGGCATAGGCGGTGAGCAACGGGGTCGACAGGTGTGCCCTCGCGTAGCTGTGCAACCTCGGGTCGACGGCCGGCACGCCCTGCGCCAGCAGCGGGTCCAGGTCGATGACGACGGTCGACGGATACCGCTCGGCCAGCCGCAGCAACTCGACGTTCGCCTGCCGCCACGCCGCGCCCAGCGCGGCCCGCGATCGGTGGTCGACGAGCTGCGCCGTCATGGCCCGCGGCAGCGGCACCGTGTTGAGCACCAGCAGTCCCCCGGCCGCCGTCCTGCCACCGCGCGACAAGCTGCTCGATCAGCCGCACCTTGGCGCTGAGCACCTGGTCGACGTCCTCGACGCGCCACGGCAGCGGCAGTTCGTCCAGCACCACGAACGGATCGAGCACACAGAGCACGAGATCCGCGTCGGCACCGCGCAACGCACTGTCCGGTGTGGACAGATCGAACACCCAGCTGTCGAAGTCGGCAAGGAACGGCGTGAGCAGCAGACCGTGCCGAGCCAGCTCGACGGTGAGCGCGGGCACCAGCTCGGCCAGTGTGCCGTGACCGGTGACCGCGACCGTCACGGTGCGCTGGTTGGGATGCGCCGCGAGCACGTCCGCGGGCGACAGCCGGGCCAGCAACTGGCCGAACCGCGGCAGTTCGGCGTCGGGCAGTTCGGCCAGCAGCGCCCTGACCGACGGGTACTCGGCGACCAGCCTGCCGGTGCGGTGCAACTCCAGCAGTGAGTCGGCGGCCGACCGGCGGGCGGGCCGGGAGTCGGTGGTTGCTGTGATGGTCATCCTGATCACACCTTCTCGATGGTGAACCCGGCTCTTGACCCATTTGCTCGACTCGACGGCGACGGCGACCGCCCGGTCGCCGGGCGTCATCAGCGGCAGGGCCCGTTCGAGCTGGAAGAACGGCAGCGCGTTGGCGGTGTTGCCGGTGTCCTCGACGCAGTTGACGACGCGCTCGACCGCCGGCTCGCCGAGATCGCGCGACGATCCGCTCGGTCATCTTCACCGACAACTGTGGCGGCAACAGGTAGGCCAGGTCCTCGCGCCGCCATCGCTGGTCGGCGAGCAGTTCGTCGAGGATCTCCAGCGACATCGCCGGCACGCGTTCCTCGATCGCCTTGAAGTCCTCCCGGAACGCGGGCCGCTCGGAGTCGCGCTCACCGGCGCCGTACCACTCGACCACCTGGCCCGGCGCCCGGTTCACACCGGTGAACCGGACCAGCACGCGGTGCAGCACAACGGAGTCCTCGCCCGGCTCGGTGGACAGCACGACGGCGCCGACGCCGTCGCCGAACAGCACGGTGTTGACCCACTGGTTGCGGCGGCAGGCTGCCGTAGTCGAGCGAGAGGTCGACGTGTTTGGCGCAGACGTCGCCACCGAGCACGAGCGCGGTCCGGTGCCGGCCGCCGAGCAGGAGCTGGTGGGCGACGTCCAACGCCTGCATGGCGCCCGTGCAGCCGGACTGGAGCTGGTAGGTCGGCACGTTCCCGATGCCGAGCCGGTCGGCCACGATGTTCACGGTGGTCGGCATCAGCGTGTCCGGCATGGAGGTGCCCATCACCACCAGATCGATGTCGCCGGCCCGCAATCCGGCCGCCGCCAGCGCGCGCCTGCCCGCTGTCTCACCGAGATCGGCAAGCGAGTAGCGCACCTCGCCGGTTGCCAGGTCGATGGACAGGTGCCTGGTGCGGATGCCGACGAACGTCGCCACCCACTGCTCGAACGACGAGCCCATGCCGAGGAACTTGCCCAGCACGGCGTTCTCCACCGGTGCGCCCGGCAGTGCCGTGCCGACCGATCTGATGTGCGCGACCGAGACCGTCATCGTGTTTCCCTCCGACCGAGTCCTGCGGTGGCGCGTCAATGCTCGGCGGCACGCGCAAAGCCCGACTAAAGCCGAGGGTCGCCTTAGCTCGGCTTAACCGCCCGAATCGACCATGGCCTATCGACGCCCAGGCGACACCCGCTGCCCTGCGACAACACCGCGACCCGCGCCGCGTCCGCCGCCCACGTGAAGGAAGTTGACACAGCATGGCGAAAGAAGACGACGTCGTCGGTGCCCTCAAGTGGGTGACCGCCGAGCTGCACAAGACGCGGCGCAGGCTGGAACAGGTCGAGACCCGGCAGCAGGAGCCGATCGCGGTGGTCGCGATGGCCTGCCGGTTCCCCGGCGGAGTGCGCTCGCCGGAGGACCTGTGGCGGCTGGTGGCCGACGGCACGGACGCGATCACCGAGTTCCCCACCGACCGCGGCTGGGACCTGGACCGGCTCTATCACCCCGACCCCGACCAGCCGGGCACGAGCTACGTGCGGCACGGCGGCTTCCTGCACGAGGCAGGCCTGTTCGACGCCGAGTTCTTCGGCATCAGCCCGCGCGAGGCGCTGGCCGCCGACCCGCAGCAGCGGCTGCTGCTGGAAATCACGTGGGAGACGCTGGAGCGCGCCGGGCTGCGGCCGGGATCGCTGCGCGGCACCGACGTCGGCGTGTTCGCCGGCATGTTCGCCAACGACTACGCCTCCGGCGGCCGACGCAAGCCCGCCGAGCTGGAGGGCTATCTGGCCAGTGGCAACACGACCAGTGTCGGGTCGGGCCGCATCGCCTACAGCTTCGGCTTCGAGGGTCCCGCGGTCACCGTCGACACGGCCTGCTCGTCGTCCCTGGTGGCGTTGCACCTGGCGGCGCAGGCCCTGCGCCAGGGCGAGTGCTCGCTCGCGCTGGCCGGTGGTGTGACCGTCATGGCGACACCGCACCCGTTCACGGAGTTCAGCCGCCAGCGCGGCCTGTCGGGGGACGGCCGCTGCCGGCCGTTCGCCGCGGCGGGCGACGGCACGAGCTGGGGTGAGGGCGTCGGCATGCTGCTGGTGGAGCGGCTGTCCGACGCGGAACGCAACAACCACCCCGTGCTTGCCGTGTTACGCGGTTCCGCGGTCAACCAGGACGGCGCCAGCAACGGCCTCACCGCACCGAACGGCCCGTCACAGGAACGCGTCATCCGGCGGGCACTGGCCAACGCGCGACTGTCCACGGCGGACGTCGACGTCGTCGAGGCGCACGGCACCGGCACGACACTCGGCGACCCGATCGAGGCCGGTGCCCTGATCGCCACCTACGGGCAGCACCGGCCTGCCGAGCAGCCGCTGTGGCTGGGCTCCATCAAGTCCAACATCGGCCACACGCAGGCGGCGGCGGGCGTGGCGGGCGTCATCAAGATGATCATGGCGATGCGGCACGGCGTGCTGCCCAGGAGCCTGCACATCGACGAGCCGACCCCACACGTGGACTGGTCCGCAGGCGCGGTACGACTGCTCACCGACGCCCGTCCCTGGGACAGCACCGGCCGGCCGCGGCGCGCGGCGGTCTCGTCGTTCGGCATGAGCGGCACCAACGCACACGTGATCCTGGAACAGCCCGAACTCGGCCGAACCGGAACCGGCCACCGGACCGGCACCGCACGCCGTACCGCTGCTGCTGTCCGCCAGGACCGCGGCGGCCCTGGCAGGGACGGCCGCCGACCTGTCCGCGTACCTGGCCGAGCACCGGGACGCCGACCTGGCGGGCGTCGCGCATGCGTTGGCCACCAACAGAACCACGTTCGAGCACCGAGCGGTCGTCATCGCCCACGACCGGGACGAGGCACGCGCGGGCCTGGACGCCGTCGTGACGGGCGAACCGGTTCCGCACGCCGTCACCGGCGCCGCGACGGCGACGCACGAGCCCGTGTTCGTGTTCCCCGGTCAGGGCACCCAATGGCCCGACATGGCCACCCACCTACTAGACACCTCACCAGTATTCCGCAACGCCATACAAAACTGCGCCGACGCACTAGCACCACACACCAACTGGTCACTACTCGACGTCCTCACCCAACAACCCAACACCCCCAACCTCGACCGCGTCGACGTCATCCAACCCACCCTATTCGCCATGATGACCAGCCTCACCCGACTCTGGCAACACCACAACATCCAACCCACCGCCGTCATCGGCCACTCCCAAGGCGAAATCGCCGCCGCCCACATCGCCGGCATCCTCACCCTCGACGACGCAGCCCGCATCGCGGCTTTACGCTCACAAGCACTCACCACACTGGCCGGCACCGGCGGCATGATCTCCCTATCACTCTCAGAAGACAACACAACAACACTGCTACAACCATGGACCGACCACATCTGGATCGCCGCACTCAACGGCCCCACCACCACCATCGTCGCCGGCGACACCACCGCGCTGGACGCCCTCCTCCACCACTGCGAACACCACGGCATCCACGCCCGCCGCATCGCCGTCGACTACGCCTCCCACACCCCCCACATCGAACCCCTCCACCACCAACTCCTCGACATCCTCGACACCATCACACCCCAACCACCACAAATACCCTTCTACTCCACCGTCACCGGTGAACAGATCACCGACACAACGACCATGACCGCCGACTACTGGTACCGCAACCTGCGCCACCCCGTCCGCTTCCACCCCACCGTCACCACACTCATCAACACCGGCCACCACCACTACCTCGAAACCAGCCCCCACCCCGTCCTCACCACCGCCATCAACGACTCCAACGGCACCGCACTACCAACACTGCGCCGCAACCACCCCCACTTCCTCACCGCCCTCGCCACCGCACACACCAACGGCATCACCCCCCACTGGCACCTCCCGGCGCCCACGACACCACCGGCCGCCCTGCCCACGTATCCCTTCCAGCAGCAGCGTTACTGGCTCACACCGACCGGCGACGACGGCGACGCGACCGGGCTCGGCCTGGCGCCGACCGACAACCCGCTGCTGGGTGCGGTGGTCGAGATCGCCGCCGACGACCAACTGCTGGTGACCGGTGTGCTCTCGCCGCAGAGGCAGCCGTGGCTGGCCGATCACACCGTCGCCGACACCATCGTCCTACCCGGCACCGCACTCCTCGAACTCACCCTCCACACAGCACACCACACCACCCACACCCACCTCACCGAACTCACCCTCCACACCCCCATCACCCTCCACCCCACCACCAACACCCAACTCCAAATCCACCTCACACCACCACACCCCACCACCACACACCGCACCATCACCATCCACACCCGACCCCAACCCACACCCACCAACCCACCACAACCCTGGACCCACCACGCCACCGGACAACTCAGCCTGCCCGCGCCGAACGAGCCGACCGAGCCGGTGAGTCCGACCGAATGGCCGCCGAGCGCCGAACCGGTCGAACTGGGGGACCTGTACGGGCGGCTCGCCGATCTCGGCCTCGACTACGGGCCGACGTTCCGCGGGCTGCGTGCGGTGTGGCAGGACAGGGACACGATCTACGCGGAAGTCGCGCTCCCGCCGGACACCGACACGACGGGGTTCGGCATCCACCCCGCGCTGCTGGACGCCGCGCTGCACCCGATCGCGTTCCTCGCCGGTGGCCAGACCGCCCGGCTTCCGTTCTCGTGGAACGACGTCACGCTGTTCGCCACCGAGGCGACATCGGTGCGCGTCCAGCTCACCGCGGGCCGGCACGACACCTACAGTGTGCGGATCGCCGACCAGGCAGGCGCTCCGGTCGCCCACATCGGCTCGTTGGCGCTGCGCGCGGTCGACGCGAGGCAGCTACGTGCCGCCGGCGGCACGTCGTCGCTGTACCACGTCGACTGGCCCGTCGTCCCGACGCCGAGGACCGGCGCGACCGACCTGCACCGGACCACGGTGGACCGATCCGACTTCGGGCTGAGCGCGGACGAGACCGTGCCACGGCACGTCGTGCTGCGCTGTCCCGCGACGCCGCTCGCGAACGTGCGCGAACTGCTCGGCCAACTCCTCGCTCGGACACAGCAATGGCTGGCGGACGAACGATTCGGCGCCAGCACGCTGATCGTCGTCACGAACGGCGCCGTCGCGACAGGCGCTGACGAGGACGTCACCGATCTGGCCGCGGCCACCGTATGGGGTTTGGTGCGCACCGCGCAGAACGAGAACCCCGGCCGGTTCGTCCTCATCGACACCGACGACGAGGAGGTGATCGCCACCGCGATCACCACCGGCGAACCGCAACTTGCCTACCGCGACGGACGACTGCGCATCCCGCGCCTCGTCCACAGTCCCCCCGGTGACACACCGGTCACGCTCGACCCGGACGGCACGGTCCTCATCACCGGCGGCACCGGAACACTGGGCGCCCTGACCGCACGCCATCTCGTCGCGTCCTACGGCGTACGCCACCTGCTGCTGGTCAGCCGCCAAGGACCCGACGCCCGCAACGCCGCCGAACTCGGGGAAGAACTCGGCGTCGATGTCCGCATCGCGGCCTGCGACACGAGTAACCGCGCCGAACTGGGGCACCTGCTCGACTCCGTCCCGACCGACCGGCCGCTCGCCGCGGTCATCCACGCCGCGGGCGCGCGGGACGACGGCACCCTGAACAACCTGACCACCGCACAGCTCGAGACCGTCCTGCGACCCAAGGTCGACGCCGCGTGGCACCTGCACGAACTGACCCGGGACATGCACCTGGACGCGTTCGTGCTGTTCTCCTCCGCCGCCGGCACACTAGGCAGTCCGGGACAGGCCAACTACGCCGCCGCCAACACCTTCCTCGACGCGCTCGCCCACCACCGCCGGTCTCTCGGCCTGCCGGCACACTCGCTGGCCTGGGGACTCTGGGCCCCCACCAGCGACATGACGAGGAATGCCGACCACGATCGGGTCGCACGGGCCGGAATGGAGCCGTTGACGGCCGAGCAGGGTATGGCCCTGTTGGACGCGGCGCTGGCCGGCGGGCGGCCGCACCTCGTTCCGGCACACCTGAACACCGCCGCGCTGCGGGTCAGGGCGGACGCCGGCATGCTGCCGCCGCTGCTGAGCCGGCTTGTTCGCACCTCACCACAGCGCGCCGTCGGGTCGGCCGATGCGTCGTCGTTGGTACACAGGCTGACCGGCCTCGACGACACCGAACAACGGCGGATCCTGCTCGACTTCGTCCGATCCTCGGCCGCGGCCGTACTCGGGCACAGCGGTCCGGACGCCGTCGACGCCGACCGGGCGTTCAAGGACCTCGGTTTCGACTCGCTGACCGCCGTCGAACTACGCAACCGCCTCAACGCGGCGACCGGGCTCCAACTGCCCGCGACGCTCGTCTTCGACCATCCCAACCCCGCCGCCATCGCAACGCACCTGCACAGCCAGTTGCTCGGCAGCGCCACGGCGCGGACGGCCGCGCGGGCGACCACGAGGGCGGACGACGAGCCGATCGCGATCGTCGCCATGTCCTGCCGCTTCCCCGGTGGGGTGAAGTCTCCCGAAGACCTCTGGCGGTTGGTCGCATCCGGCGCCGACGCCATCACCGAGTTCCCCACCAACCGCGGCTGGAACCTCGACGAGCTCTACCACCCCGACCCCGACCGAACCGGCAGGACCTACGCCCGGCACGGCGGCTTCCTGCACGACGCCGACCACTTCGACCCGGCATTCTTCGGCATGAGTCCGAGGGAAGCACTCGCCACCGACCCACAGCAACGACTCCTGCTGGAAACCACGTGGGAGGCGTTCGAACGGGCCGGCATCGACCCGACCACCCTGCGCGGCTTTCGACCGGTGTGTTCACCGGTGTGATGTACAACGACTACGCCTCACGCCTACCCACCGCACCCACCGACCTCGAAGGCTACGTCGGCACGGGATCAGCAGGCAGCATCGCATCCGGCCGCATCGCCTACACCTACGGCCTCCACGGCCCCGCCATCACCATCGACACCGCCTGCTCCTCCTCCCTGGTCGCCATCCACCTCGCCGCACAAGCACTCCACAACAACGAATGCGACCTCGCCCTCGCCGGCGGCGTCACCATCATGGCCACCCCCCAAACCTTCATCGAATTCAGCCGCCAACACGGCCTCGCACCCGACGGCCGCTGCAAATCCTTCTCCACCCACGCCGACGGCGCAGCCTGGTCCGAAGGCGTCGGCCTCATCCTGCTCGAACGCCTCTCCGACGCCCACCACAACAACCACCCCATCCTCGCCCTCATCCGAGGCTCCGCCATCAACCAAGACGGCGCCAGCAACGGCCTCACCGCACCCAACGGCCCCGCACAAGAAAAAGTCATCCGACAAGCACTAGCCAACGCCCAACTCTCCACCACAGACATCGACGCCGTCGAAGCCCACGGCACCGGCACCACCCTGGGCGACCCCATCGAAGCCCAAGCACTCCTAGCCACCTACGGACAACACCGACCCGCCGACCAACCACTCTGGCTGGGCTCCATCAAATCCAACATCGGCCACACCCAAGCAGCAGCCGGCGTCGCCAGCGTCATCAAAATGGTCATGGCCATGCACCACGCCACACTCCCCCAAACCCTGCACGCCGACCAACCAACACCGCACGTCGACTGGACCACCGGCTCGGTCAACCTCCTCACACAGCAACAAGACTGGACCAACACCCACCACCCACGACGCGCCGCCGTCTCCTCCTTCGGACTCTCCGGCACCAACGCACACCTCATCCTCGAACAACCGGAACAGGCCACCGATGAGCGTGCACCCGTTGCCGCGCGGCCGATGCCGTGGCTGCTCAGTGCCAAGTCCGAGGCGGCGCTCAGGTCACGCGCGGAGCAGCTCTTGTCCTATCTGGACGCCAACGAGGACGTCGACGCGGCGGACGTCGGCCACGCACTGGCCACCGGGACGAACTCGCATCAGCACCGCGCCGTCGTGATCGCGGAGCACGTCGACAAGTTCCGCGGCGGCCTCGCGGACGTGGCGGCCGGGCGCCCGGGTTCCGGTGTGGTGCGCGGAAAACCGGCCTCGGGCGGGCTGGCGATCATGTTCAGTGGCCAAGGCTCCCAACACCCCCAAATGGGCCACCAACTCACCACCACCAACCCCACCTACCACCACCACCTCCACCACACCCTCAACCACATCAACCCACACCTCCCCCAACCCCTCACCACCATCCTCACCGCACCACCCCACACCCCCCACGCCACCCTCCTCAACCACACCCACTACACCCAACCAGCCCTGTTCACCCTCCACACCACCCTCTACCACCTCACCCACCACCACGGCATCACCCCCACCCACCTCACCGGCCACTCCATCGGCGAAATCGCCGCCGCCCACCTCGCCGGCACCCTCTCCCTCCACGACGCCACCACCCTCATCACCACCCGCGCCCACCTCATGGCCCAACTACCCCCCACCGGCACCATGATCGCCATCAACACCACCGAAACCGAAGCCCAAGCCGCCATCCACGGCCACGAACACCACATCGCCATCGCCGCCATCAACGGACCCAACTCCATCGTCCTGTCCGGCGACACCACCACCCTCCACCACATCGCCCACCAATTCCGCACCCAAGGACACCGCACCCACCAACTCCCCGTCAGCCACGCCTTCCACTCACCCCTCATGAACCCCATCCTCACCCAATTCCACCACATCGCCTCCACCCTCACCTACCACCAACCCCACACCCCCATCATCTCCACCCTCACCGGCACCCTCGTCACCGACGAAATCACCAACCCCGACTACTGGGTCGACCACATCACCCAACCCGTCCGCTTCCACGACGCCATCCAACAACTCACCCAACTCGGCACCACCACATTCCTCGAAATAGGACCCGACGCGACCCTTTCCACCATGGCGCAGGAATGTGTCGATCCCGATCTCGATCCGGCGCCGACATTCATTTCGATCCTGCGTCGCGACATGTCGGAACCCGAGGCGGTGGTCACCGCGCTGGCGCAGGTGCACGCGGCCGGCGGTCACGTGGACTGGCAGGACACGTTCGGCCCCGAGCCGCGCGGCGTCACACTGCCGACCTACCCGTTCCAGCGGCAGCGGTACTGGCTGGACATGCCGGCCGGAGCCGGTGACACGGCGGGACTCGGCCTCACCGACGTCGACCACCCGCTGCTCGGCGCGGCCGTGGAGCTGGCCGACGACCAGGGCCTCGTGTTCACCGGGCAGCTATCGCCGCGCAACCAGTCCTGGCTGGCCGATCACACCGTCGCCGACACCATCCTCCTACCCGGCACCGCACTCCTCGAACTCACCCTCCACACAGCACACCACACCACCCACACCCACCTCACCGAACTCACCCTCCACACCCCCATCACCCTCCACCCCACCACCAACACCCAACTCCAAATCCACCTCACACCACCACACCCCACCACCACACACCCCACCGCAACACACCGCACCATCACCATCCACACCCGACCCCAACCCACACCCACCAACCCACCACAACCCTGGACCCACCACGCCACCGGACAACTCAGCCAGACACCATCGGCGACGCCGCGACCGCGAACGGGCCAGTGGCCGCCACGGGATGCGATACCTGTGGCGGTGGAGGAACTCTACGATCGACTGGCCGATCTGGGCCTGGACTACGGGCCGGCGTTCCGCGGTGTCACGGCTGCCTGGCGGCACGGCGACGACGTCCACGCCGAGGTGCTGCTACCGGACACGGTGGACAGTTCCGGTTTCGGAGTCCACCCGGCGCTGCTGGACGCCGCGCTGCACCCCGTCGCGCTGCTCGGTGACTCGTCCGACGACGCCGAGGTGCGCTTGCCGTTCGCGTGGGAGGACGTGACCCTGCACGCCACGGGAGCACGCGCGGTGCGGGTGACGGTGTCGCCGAACGGCGCGGACCGCTGCGCCGTCCACCTGACCGACGACGAGGGCAACCCGGTGGTCACGGTCGGTTCGCTGACCCTGCGGCAGGTGGCTCTCGCGCAACTGAAGGCGGCCGGCGGCGGTCGGTCCCTGTACCGCGTGGACTGGGTCGCCGCGCCGCGCGCCACCGGCACGGCCATCGTGGGGCAGGCGAGCCTGGTCGGCGACGATCTCCTCTACCAGCCCGCTGAGTACGTCGTGCTGCGGTGCCAGGGCACCGGTGCCCAACCGCTCGCGGAGACGCACGACCTGACCGGCCGGATGCTGACGGCGGTGCGGGCATGGCTGGCCGACGACGGTGCCGCCGAATCGACGCTGGTGGTGGTGACCCGTGCGGCCGTGGCCACCCGGCCGGACGAGCCCGTGACGGACCTGGCCGGTGCCGCGGTGTGGGGCCTGCTGCGGGTCGCGCAGACCGAGCAGCCATCGCGGTTCGTGCTGCTGGACGTCGACACGGACGACGTCTCCGACACCGCGATCGGCTCCGCCGTGGCCACCGGTGAGCCGCAGCTCGCGCTGCGCGCCGGCATGCTGACCGTGCCGAGGCTGGCGCACGTCCCGCCGTCGGTGCCGGACGGCGGTCCGCGGCTCGATCCGGACGGCACGGTGCTGGTGACCGGTGGCACGGGTGCGCTCGGCGCGCTCACCGCTGGGCACCTCGTCGCGCACCACGGTGTCGGTCATGTCCTGCTGGCCAGTCGCAGTGGGGGCGCCGCGGTGGGCGCGGCCGCCGTCATCGACGAGCTGACCGCGCTCGGTGCCGATGTGTCCGTGGTCGCCTGCGACGTGGCCGACCGCGCCGGCGTCGAGCGGCTGCTGGCCACCATCGCCCCGGAGCATCCGCTGACCGCCGTCGTGCACACCGCCGGGGTCCTGCACGACGCGCCGGTCACGGCGCTGCGGACCGAGGACGTCACGGAGGTGTTGCGTGCCAAGGCGGACGGCGCCTGGCACCTGCACGAGCTCACCAAGGACCTGGATCTGGCGGCGTTCGTGCTGTTCTCCTCCGCCGCCGGCACCCTGGGCAACCCAGGACAGGCCAACTACGCCGCCGCCAACACCTTCCTCGACGCGCTCGCCCATCACCGCCGGTCGCTCGGCCTGCCGGCACACTCGCTGGCCTGGGGGCTCTGGGACCAGGCCGGCGGCATGACCGGGCAGGCGGACCCGGCACGGATCGGCAGGACGGGCGTCCGGGCGCTGGCCGGTGAGGACGCCCTGGCGCTGCTGGACACCGCGCTCGCGCGGTCCGAGCCGGTCCTGGTGCCGATCGGGCTGGACCTGACCGCGCTGCGGGCCGCCGCCCGAGCGGGGGTGCTGCCCGCCGTGCTGTCAGGTCTCGTGCCCGGTGGCGCGACCCGGCAGGTCGCCACCGACCAGGCCGGTGCGGATGCGCTGGTGCGGCGGCTGGCCGGTGCGCCGGAGGCCGAGCAGGACGTGATCCTGCTGGATCTGGTCCGTGGTTGTGTCGCGACCGTGCTCGGGCACGACGGTCCCGACGCCGTCGACCCGGAACAGGCGTTCAAGGACCTCGGGTTCGACTCGCTGACAGCCGTGGAACTGCGCAACCGCCTGATCGCCGCGACGGGACTGCGGCTGCCGGCCACGCTCGTCTTCGACCACCCCACCGTCACGTCGCTGGCCGGGCGGCTGCGGGTGGAGCTCGCGCCGAAGGAGGACACGTCGCCGACCGAGTCGCGGGTACGGGAACTGCTGACCGGCATCCCGTTCACCCGGCTGCGCGACGCGGGCCTGCTGGACGCGCTGTTGAAACTGGCCGATGTGGACGGTGAGCCGATGGCGGAGCAGGAGCGGCCGGCGATCGCGGACTCCATCGACGAGCTGGCCGCGGACGAGCTGATCTCGTTGGCGCTCAACGACATCCAGGACTGACGGACCGAGCAGGGAGAACGCCATGGCCTCCGAGGACAAGCTGGTGCAGGCGCTGCGCGCGGCGCTGAAGGAGAACGAGCGGCTGCGTCAGCACAACCGGGAACTGACCGCGGGACAGGCGGAGCCGATCGCGATCGTCGGCATGGCGTGCCGGTTTCCCGGTGGCGTCCGCTCGCCGGAGGACCTGTGGCGCCTCGTCGACGACGGTGTCGACGCGATCGGTGAGTTCCCGTCCGACCGCGGCTGGGACGTGGCCGAACTGTTCGACCCCGCACCGGAGCGCGTCGGCAGGACGTACTGCCGCAACGGCGGTTTCCTGTACGACGCGGCCCAGTTCGACGCCGCGTTCTTCGGCATCAGCCCGAGGGAGGCGCTGACCGTCGACCCGCAGCAGCGGCTGCTGCTGGAGACGGCGTGGGAGGCGTTCGAACACGCCGGCATCCCGCCCGCCGGCGTGCGCGGCACGGCGACCGGGGTGTTCACCGGGATCATGTACAACGACTACGCGTCCCGGATGTACCGCATCCCACCGGAGTACGAGGGATTCGTCGGGACCGGCAGCGCGGGCAGTGTGGCATCGGGGCGGATCGCCTACACGTTCGGTCTGGAGGGCCCGGCGGTCACCGTGGACACGGCGTGCTCGTCGTCGCTGGTGGCAGCGCACCTGGCGGCTGGTGCGCTGCGCAGGGGCGAGTGCTCGCTGGCGCTGATCGGCGGTGCCACGGTGATGGCGGCGCCGACGGTGTTCGTGGAGTTCAGCCGGCAGCGCGGGCTGTCCCCGGACGGCCGCTGCAAGCCGTTCTCGGCCGCGGCCGACGGCACCGGCTGGTCCGAGGGTGTCGGTCTGCTGCTGCTGGAACGCCTTTCCGACGCCGAACGCAACGGGCACCGGATACTGGCACTGCTCACCGGCAGCGCGGTGAACTCCGACGGCGCGAGCAACGGTCTGACGGCGCCGAACGGGCCGTCCCAGGAGAAGGTGATCCGCCAGGCGCTCGCCGACGCGCGCATCGGTGCGGACCAGGTGGACGTGGTGGAGGCGCACGGCACCGGGACAGTGCTGGGTGACCCGATCGAGGCGCAGGCGCTGCTGGCCACCTACGGCCGGGACCGGCCGGCGGAGCGGCCGCTGTGGCTGGGTTCGGTGAAGTCCAATCTCGGGCACACGCAGGCGGCCGCGGGCGTGGCCGGCATCATCAAGATGATCATGGCGATGCGGCACGAGACGCTGCCCAGGACGTTGCACGTCGACCAGCCCTCGCCGCACGTCGACTGGGAATCCGGCGCCGTCGAGCTGCTGCGCGAGCCGCGGGCATGGCCGCGCGACGGACATCCGCGCCGGGCGGCCGTGTCGTCGTTCGGGATCAGCGGCACCAACGCGCACCTGATCCTGGAGCAGCCGCCCGCCGAACCGGAACCCGAGCCGGCACCGAGGACGGGACCGGTACCGTGGCTGCTGTCGGGCAAGACCGACACCGCGCTGCGGGCGCGGGCCGTGCAGCTCCTGTCCTATGTGGACGAACATCCGGCCGCGCCGCCGGCCGACGTCGGCCGGTCGCTGGCCACGCGGGACGTGTTCGAGCACCGCGCGGTCGTGGTCGCCGACGAGCGCGACGGGTTCGTCGCCGGTCTCGGGGCGCTGGCCACCGACCGCCCGGCCGGGCAACTGGTGCGCGGCAAGGCCGCCGTCACCGGGCGCACGGCGGTGCTGTTCACCGGGCAGGGCAGCCAGCGAACCGGTATGGGCGAGGAACTGGCCGGATCGTTTCCCGTGTTCGCGGCGGCGCTGGAGGAGGTGTGCGGGGCACTGGACGAGCACCTGGACCGTCCGATCCGGGACGTGATGTGGGCCGAGCGGGACGCGGGGCTGGACCAGACCGGTCACACCCAGCCCGCGTTGTTCGCCGTCGAGGTGGCGCTGTACCGGCTGGCCGAGTCGTTCGGGCTGGTGCCCGACTTCCTCGGCGGCCACTCGGTCGGTGAACTGGTCGCGGCACACCTGGCGGGCGTGCTGTCGCTGGCCGACGCCGCCGCTCTCGTCGCCGCGCGCGGCAGGCTCATGCAGGCGCTGCCGGCGTCCGGGGCGATGCTCGCCGTGCAGGCCACGGAGGAGTCCGTCGAACCACTGCTCGCCGGACGGGAGCACGAACTGGGCATCGCGGCGGTGAACGGCCCGATGTCGTTGGTGGTCTCCGGTGCCGAGGACGCCGTCGCCGGACTGGCGGAACTGCTGGAGGGTCAGGGCCGCAAGGTGCGGCGGCTGAAGGTGAGCCACGCGTTCCACTCGCCCCTGATGGAACCCGTGCTGGCGGAATTCCGTGCGGTGGCGGCGGGCCTGAGCTACCAGCCACCGCGGATTCCCGTGCTGTCCAACGTCACCGGCGAACTGGCCACCGCGGAGCAGTTGGCGTCGCCGGACTACTGGTGCGAGCACGTTCGCCGGGCCGTGCGGTTCGCCGACGGCGTGGCGACGCTGCACCGCAACGGCGTGCGCACGTTCGTGGAACTGGGGCCCGACGCGGTGCTCACGCCGCTGGCCCACGACTGCCTGCCGCACCACCCCGCCACCACGCTCGTCGCGGCGCAGCACCGCGATCGCGGCGAGGCGGTCGCGTTCACCACCGCGATGGCCCACCTGCACGTGAACGGCAGGCCGTTGTCGTGGCATGGCGCGTTCCCGGCCGGGGCAGCCCGGCTGGACCTGCCCGGTTACCCGTTCCAGCGCAGGCGCTACTGGCTGGAAGGACCGGAGGACGTGGCGACGGGCGCCGCCGAGGAGGAGTTCTGGACGGCCGTCGAGGAACACGACCTGACCGCGCTGTCGGGCACGCTGCACGTCGGCGAGGACCGCAGGCAGGCACTGGGCGGCCTGCTCCCGGCGCTGGCCGCGTGGCGGCGGCAGGACAGGTGCTGGTACCGGATCGACTGGCGGCGGCTGGCCGACCCGGAGCGGCCGACGCTGAACGGCGTGTGGCTGCTGGTGGTGCCGCCGGGCCCCGCGCATCCCGAGTCGACCGCGGCCGTCGCGGCGGCGCTGGCCGAGCACGGCGCGGCACCGGTGGAGATCAAGCTGGACGAGGTGGTCGCCGCGGTGGGCGACCCGGGGTCGGTGTTCGACCGGGAACCCGGGCCGGTGACCGGGATCGTCTCGCTGCTGTCGCAGGCCGCGCTGGCCGGTGACGACGAGTGGGACCAACCCGGTGGCGCGGATGCGCACGCGCTGCTGGCGGCCGCGCTCGCCGACGCGGGCCAGGACATTCCACTGTGGACCGTGACCTGGTCGGCGGTCGTGGTGGACGGCGCGGACGAACCGGCCGATCACGGCCAGGCAGGCGTGTGGGACCTGGGCGGCACGGACACGGCGCACCGCACCGTGGACCTGCCCGCCGCTCTGGACGGCGTGGCGGGCGGGCGGCTGGCCGCCGTGCTGTGCGGCGCGACCGGCGAGTCGCAGGTGGCGATCCGGTCCACCGGCGTGTTCACCCGGCGCGTGGTGCCCGCCGCGGCGGCGCGGCAGCCCGGTGCGCAGCGGTGGCGGCCGCACGGCACGGCCCTGGTGCACGGTGGCGGAGCACTGGCCGCCGAGGTGGTGCGGTGGCTGGTCCACCACGGCGCGGACACCGTGCTGGCGGCCGACGTCGACCCGGCGGACGTGGCCGACGTCGCGGACCGCGTGCGGGTCGTGCGAACCGCCGAACTGGCGGACACGCTCGCGTCGGTACCGGCGGAGCGGCCGCTCACGGCGGTCGTGTATGCGCCCGCCGACGTCGACGAAGCCGCCGCGCTGCGGCTGCACACGCTCACCGAGGACGTCGAGCTGTCGGTGTTCGCCCTGCTCACCGAGTCGGCCGACGCCGTGCCCGTGACCGGCACCTTCCTGGAGTCGCTGGCCCGCCACCGCACCGCGCACGGCAGGACGGCCGTGGCCGTCGCCGTCGGACCGTGGACCGCCGACGCGCACCTGTCGGGCGAGTGGTCCGACGGGCTGCGTCCGCTGGTCGCCGGGCTCACGCTGGACTCGCTGCCGTGGACCGGTTCCCGGGGTCCCTCGGTCGCCGCCGCCGACGTGTCGTGGGGCGAGTACCTCACCGACCGCGGCCGCAGGCACTCCTACCGGCTGTTCGAGGAACTGTTGCGCGCCACCGGTCCGGCCGGCGGCGGCGCGGAACCCGACGCGCACGACGGGAAGGAACTGCGCGGGCGGCTGGCCGATGCGAGCGAGTCGGAGCGGGACGTGATCCTGCTCGACCTGGTGCTCGCGCACGCCGCCGCGGTGCTGGGCAGCGACCCCGCGCAGGTCGAGCCCGGGCAGAACTTCCTCGAACTCGGCCTGACCTCGATGGTGGCGCTGGAACTGTGCACCGGCCTGCAGAGCGCCACCGGTGTCGAGGTCAAGCCGATGACCGTGTTCGACCACCCGACGCCCGCCGCGCTGGCCGCGCACCTGCGGTCGGCGTTGCCGGTGCCGCGGCACTGACCACCAAGACCGGCTTTAGCGACGGCGTCGATCGTTGCACCCGGACCGACCCAAGGAGAGACATGCGCACCCCAGACACTGGGAGGAGCCCACGGTGACCGAGACCGTCAGCACTCCGCCGAAGTTCCCGATGGCCAGGGAATGCCCGTTCCACCCGCCGGCCAAGTACGGCGAACTGCGGGTGTCGTCGCCGATCTCCCGGGTGACGCTGCCCACGGGCAACACCTCGTGGGTCGTCACGAACCACGAGTACGCCCGTCAGTTGCTGGCCGATCCCCGGGTCAGCGTCAACCGTGCACACCCCGGCTACCCGGCCCTGGTGCCCGGCGCGGCGGCGTTCGGCAAGCACGCCAAGGGGTTCCTGACGTGGATGGACGCGCCGGAGCACACCAGGCACCGGCGGATGGTGGTCAACGAGTTCACCACGAAGCGGTTGGCCGGGATACGCCCGCGGATCCAGGCGATCGTCGACGACTGCGTCGACAAGCTCGCCGGCGACACCCCGCCGGTGGACCTGGTGCCCGCGCTGTCGCTGCCGGTCCCGTCGCTGGTGATCTGCGAGCTGCTCGGCGTCCCCTACGCCGACCGGGAGCACTTCCAGCGGCGCGCGAGCGTGCTGGACGACCGCAACAGCACCGTGCAGGAGAAGGTCGCCGCGTTCCAGGAGACCCGCGTCTACATCGGTGAACTGGTCGCCAGCAAGGACGGCGAGCCGGGCGACGACCTGCTCAGCAGGTTGATCAAGAAGTACCGGGACGCGGACGACTACGACCACGAGCTCGTGGCCGGCATGGCGATGCTGTTGCTCACCAGTGGTTTCGAGACCACGGCGAACATGATCTCGCTGGGCGTCGTCGGCCTGCTGGAGCACCCCGAGCAGCGCGACCAGCTCACCGCGAACCCCGAGATGGCCCCCCAGGCGGTCGAGGAACTGCTGCGGTTCTTCAGTATCGCCGAGATCTCCACCAGTCGCGTCGTGCTGTCCGACATCGAGATCGGTGACGTCGTGCTGCGCGAGGGCGACGGCGTGATCGTGCTCAACGCGGCGGGCAACCGGGACGAGTCGGTGTTCGACGACCCCGACACGCTGGACATCGACCGCGACGACTCCCGCCACCACCTGGCGTTCGGCTACGGCGCACACCAGTGCCTCGGCCAGAACCTCGCCCGGCTGGAACTGCAGATCGTCTACACCACGCTGTTCCGGCGCATCCCGTCGCTGAAACTGGCCGTGCCGTTCGACGAACTGCAGTTCAAGACCGACACCAACTTCTACGGCCTGCACGAACTGCCCGTCACCTGGTGACGAACGAGAAGGGCGGCCCGCGATCGCGGGCCGCCCTTCTCCTCGCGCGTCAGTACCGTGTCACGGCGCCCAGTTCGGATTCCTGCCGCTGAGCGCGAGTGCGCGGTCCAGCGCGGACGCCGAGTCCGACACGACGACAGCCGGCCCGTACATGCCGCCGCGGCGGGTCTCCTCCGCGGTGTCCAGCACCAGGTCGTAGGCGGTCTTGGCCAGTTCCTCGTCGCACTCGAACGGCTGGCCGGTGGCGCGGGCCAGGTCCCAGCCGTGCACGACGAACTCGCACACCGACTTCGCGCCGATCACCGCGGCGGGCGCCACCGCGAAGCCGACGTCGGTGTTGCCCTCCCAGGCCGACTCCGGCTCCCAGGCGCGCACGATGCGGTCCAACCAGGACAGGTAGTCGGCCTGCCAGTCGCCCCGCGTCACGTCGGGGCTCCACGGCCCCGGCGGCTTGGCCGGCAGTTCGCTGCGCAGCGCGGCGCCCTCGATCACCGGCGACCAGGACAGCAGGTGGTTGACCAACTGCCGCGTGTCGAAGTCAGCGCACGGCGTGGCCGCCGACATCTGCTCCGGCCGCACACCGCGCACGACGGTCGCGATGTTGTCGGCTGCTGCGGACAGTGGCTGGTGTAGGTACATTCGTTCTCCCGATTCGGTGCCGCACATCTATGGCCACGCGGCTGCGTCGCACCTGCCCACACCCTAGGAAGCACCGATAAAGGCACGTTAAAGCCCATGTGCGCAACGGGCCGTCCCGCAAGACCGGCTTTAGCGCCGCGGACGATCGTGGCGGGGAGGTCGACCCACACGAGGAGAACCATGCGCACCCAGTACCGAGGGAGGGCAGCACGGTGACCGAAGCACCGAGTTCCCCGCCGCCGAACTTCCCCATGAAGCGGGAGTGCCCGTTCCACCCGCCCGCGCAGTACACCGAGTTGCGGGAGGAGAGCCCGGTCTCACGGGTCACGCTGCCCACCGGCCGCACGGCATGGCTGATCACCAGCCACGAGTACGCCCGCCAACTGCTGGTGCACCCGAAGGTCAGCGTGAACCGCGCGGACCCGGGTTATCCCGGCGTGTTCGCGCAGCAGGTCGCGTTCGCCCAGCGGCCGCCGGGCTTCCTGACCTGGATGGACGCGCCGGAGCACACGACGCACCGGCGGATGATCGTCAACGAGTTCACCGCGAAGCGGCTGGCCGGTCTGCGCCCGCGCATCCAGCAGACCGTGGAGGACTGCATCGACAAGCTGCTCACCGAGCCGCAGCCGGTGGATCTGGTGCGGGCGCTGTCGCTGCCGGTGCCGACCAGGGTGATGTGCGAACTGCTCGGCGTGCCCTACTCCGACCGGGACCTGTTCCAGGAACGCACCAGCGTCACGGTGAACCTGGGCAACAGCCTCGAGGAGCGCAGCAAGGCGCTGCGCGACATCCAGATGTATCTGGCCCAACTGGTCGCGCGCAAGGAGGAGCAGCCCGAGGACGACCTGCTCAGCCGGCTGATCAAGCGCTACCAGGATGCCGGCACGTACGACCGTGCGCACGTCACGGGTCTGGCGTCGCTGCTGCTGGGCGGTGGGTTCGAGACCACGGCCAACATGATCTCGCTGGGCATCGTCGGCCTGCTGGAGAACCCGGAGCAGCGCGACCAGCTCATGGCCGACCCGGAGCTGGCGCCGAAGGCCGCGGAGGAGATGCTGCGCTTCTTCAGCGTCTCCGACCACGCGACCAGCCGGGTGGTGCTGGAGGACATCGAGATCGGCGGTGTCCGCATGTCGGCCGGCGACGGTGTCATCGCCGTGAACGCCGGCGCGAACCGGGACCCGTCGGTGTTCGCCGACCCCGACACGCTGGACATCAACCGCGAGGACGCCCGGCACCACCTGGCGTTCGGTTACGGCGCACACCAGTGCCTCGGCGGCAACCTGGCCCGGCTGGAACTGCAGATCGTCTACACCACGCTGTTCCGGCGCATCCCGTCGCTGAAACTGGCCGTGCCGTTCGACGAGCTGCGGTTCAAGACCGACACCAACTTCTACGGCATCCACGAGCTGCCCGTCACCTGGGACGGCCTGCCCGCGACGGAGCAGCCGTGACAGCCACGAGCCGGGGCGGCCGCTCGTACGGCACCGCGGTGACCGCGCTCGTCGTCGCCGCGTCGATCGCCGTGTCCGTGACGGCGTTCCGGTCGACACCCGCGGCGGCGCAGACCGGTTCGCACTGCGTCACGGCGGGCGCGGGCCTGAGCGAGCAGACCATGAACTACTACTTCACCGGCGCGTCGGCCACCGTGCCGGTGCAGAACGTCGGTGAGACGCTCATCTACCACGACAACATCTACGACGCCGACAACCAGGTCGTCGGCCACGCGGTGGGCTTCGTCAGCGCCGTCTACAAGCGACCGTCCGACGGCCACCTGATGACGCAGTACTACGAGACGGTGCAGCTGCCGGACGGCAGCATCAGCGACTCGGGCCTCAACGACCGCTACACCATCTTCAGCGGCGGTGTCGCGCACTTCCACGCGATCGGCACCAGCGGGCGGTACCTGGGCAAGACGGGTACCCGTGACTGGCAACTGATCCCGCCGGTCGCCGTGCCCCCCAGGCCCGACCAGCGCGGCCGGTTCACCTACGTCATGTGTGACTGACCCCGGACGCACCCGCAGGGGGCTGGCTTCCCGCGGGAAGCCACCCCCCTCCGGCGTTCTCGGGTCAGACCACGGCGCCGTCCTCCACCCGCCGCACGCCGACCTCGACGCCGGACTCCGCGTAGGCCGGCCGGTCGCGGCGGAACGGGATGAACAGCGCGGCGACCGCGCCCGCGTCCAGCACCGCGACGCCCACCCAGATGGCCGAGGACATCCCGTGCACGAACGCGGTGGCCGAGTTCAGCGGGAATCCCGTGCCGACGTCGAAGTGCGCCTGGAACACCGTGGTCAGCACGGCGACGCCCAGTGCGCCGCCGATCTCGCGGACGGTGTTGTTCGCGCCGGACGCCTTGCCGTACTCGTGCTGCCGGACCGAGCCCAGCACCACAGCCGTGGTGGGCACGAAGACCAGTCCCATACCGATGCCGGCCACGATCAACGCCGGGATCATCCTGGTGTAGTCCAGGTCCACGGTCGCGATGGTCGCGATCATGGTCAGCGCCGCGCCCTGCAACGCGAGGCCGATCGCCATCAGCCTGCCAGCGCCGAGCCGCTCCATCACCAGGCCGGCGACCGGGGCGACCAGCATCGGCATCGCCGTCCACGGCAGTGTGCGCAGGCCCGACCCGAACGGCGAGAAACCGAGCGAGTTCTGCATGTACTGGGCCAGGAAGAAGATCGAGCCGAACACGCCGAAGTACATCGCCAGCGACACCACGTTGCTCAGCACGAAGGCCGGCACGCGGTAGAAGTGCAGCGGCAGCAGCGGCGTCCTCGTCCTTCGCTCCCACAGCACGAACAGCACCAGCAGCACGGCCGCCGCCGCCAACGTGCCCAGGATCGGCGGCGTCGTCCAGCCCTCCGAGCCGGCGCGGACGATCGCCCAGACGATCAGCACGACCGCGGTGCTGACCAGTGCCATGCCGGGCAGGTCGAGACCGCGGTCGGCGCCCTTGGCCTCGCCGATCGACGTGAGCACCAGCGGCACGGCGATCAGGGCCATCGGCACGTTGATCCAGAAGATCCACTGCCACGCGATGCCCTGCGTGACCGCGCCGCCGACGAGCGGGCCCAGCGCGACACCGAGACCGTTGATCCCGCCCCACAGTCCGATCGCCATGCTGCGCCGGTTCGGTGGGACGGCGCCGGCGACGAGGGTCAGTGACAGCGGCTGCACCGCCGCCGCGCCCATGCCCTGCAACACGCGGGCCGCGATCAGCGCCGACGTCGACCCGGACAGCGCGCACGCCACCGAGCCCAGCGTGAACACCACGATGCCGCACAGGAACACCAGCCGCCTGCCGTAGCGGTCGCCGAGCGCGGCGCCGGTCAGCAGCAGCCCGGCGAACGCCAGGATGTAGGCGTTCACCACCCACTGCAGGTCGGTCACGCCGGTCGCCAACTGCCGGCCGATGGCGGGCAACGCGTTCGTCACCACCAGATTGTTCAGGGACACCACGAACATCGGCAGCGACGCGGCCAGGATCACCCGTCCCGCGCGAGAGTTCTGGACCACGTATCGCTCCGTTTCACCAGGATCACGTCGGCCGGCAGACCACTTGCGAGTGAAACGCAACCTAGGGTGGCGGGCTAAAGCCGGGCCAAGCCGGCGGGCGTTAGCCGCGCTTTAACCGCTCTGCCAACGATGAGGCGCACACGTAACTGGGCTAATCATGCCCTCGGCGTCATGCAAAGGGACGGTGAGGACCGGCGATGGGCGAGTTCGAGCACACGCTTTCCCAGCAGAATCGCGATGCGGTGGAGGAACCCGTCGCCGTCGTCGGCCTGGCCTGCCGCCTGCCCATGGCGCCGAACCCGAACCGGTTGTGGCAGCTCTTCCACGACGGCGTCGACGCGATCACGCGGGCACCGGCCGACCGGTGGCCTGGCGTCGACCTGCCGCACCGCTTCGGCGGCTTCCTCGACCACGTCGACCGGTTCGATCCCGGTTTCTTCGGCATCTCGCCGCGCGAGGCGACCACCATGGACCCGCAGCAGCGGCTCATGCTGGAGCTGAGCTGGGAGGCGATCGAGGACGCCCGGCTGGTCGCCGACCGGCTGCGCGGCACCCGGACGGGTGTGTTCGTCGGCGCGATCAGCGGCGACTACGCGACCCTGTTGGACCGGCACGGCGACGGCGTGATCACGCCGCACACGATGACCGGCGTGGAGCGCGGCATCATCGCCAACCGCGTCTCCTACACGCTCGGCCTGCACGGACCGAGCCTCACCGTCGACGCGGCCCAGTCCTCGTCGCTGGTCGCCGTGCACCTGGCCTGTACCAGCCTGCGGCGCGGCGAGTCGGACGTCGCGATCGCCGGTGGCGTGAACCTGAACATCCTGGCCGAGCAGACCCTGGCCGCGACCCGGTTCGGCGGCCTGTCCCCGGACGGGCGCTGCTTCACGTTCGACGCGCGCGCCAACGGCTACGTCCGCGGCGAGGGTGGCGGCGCCGTCGTGCTCAAGCCGCTGCGCGCGGCCATCGCCGACGGTGACCGGATCTACTGCGTGATCGCCGGCAGCGCGGTGAACAACGACGGCGCCACCGACGGCCTGACCGTGCCCAGCGCGACCGCGCAGGCAGCCGTGCTGCGCGGGGCGTACCGGCACGCGGGCGTCGACCCGGCCGACGTGCGCTACGTGGAACTGCACGGCACCGGCACGAAGGTCGGTGACCCGGTCGAGGCCGCGGCGCTGGGTGCCGTGCTCGGTGTCGGCCGCCCGGCCGACGCTCCGCTGCTGGTGGGCTCCGCCAAGACCAACGTCGGCCACCTGGAGGGCGCCGCCGGCATCGTCGGGCTGCTGAAGGTGGCGCTGAGCATCCACCACCGGGAGCTGCCGGCGAGCCTGAACTTCGGCACTCCCAACCCGGACATCCCGCTGGAACGGCTCGGCCTGCGGGTGCGGCAGGAGACCGGTGCGTGGCCGGCGGCCGACGGTGCGCTGGTGGCCGGTGTCAGCTCGTTCGGCATGGGTGGCACCAACTGTCACGTCGTCCTGGCCGAACCTCCCCCCGGCGAGGGAGTCGGGACGCCGCCGTCCCGGCAGGCGACGGTGGTGCCGTGGGTGCTGTCGGCCAGGACCGCGGCCGCGCTGCGCGGCCAGGCCGTCGCACTGTCGTCCCATGTGGACGAATACCCCGAGCTGGATCCGTTCGACGTCGCGCATTCCCTGGTGACGACACGCTCGACGTTCGAGCACCGCGCGGTGGTCATCGGCGAGGACGCCGACCAGCTCCGGGCGGCGCTGCGGGCACTGGCCGACGACGAGCCGGCGGCGAAGGTCGTCGTGGGTGTCGCCGACGGGGCCGCGGCGCCGGTGTTCGTGTTCCCCGGCCAGGGTTCCCAGTGGATCGGCATGGCAGCCGAACTGCTGGACACGGCACCCGTCTTCGCCGAGCACATGGCCGCCTGCGCCGACGCGCTCGCGCCGCACCTGGAGCGGCCGCTGGCCGACGTGCTGCGCGGTGGCGCGGCCGCCGCCGACCTGGAGCGGGTGGACGTGGTCCAGCCCGCGCTGTTCGCCGTGATGACGTCGCTGGCCGCGTTGTGGCGTTCGCTGGGCGTCGAGCCGGCGGCCGTCATCGGGCACTCCCAGGGGGAGATCGCGGCCGCCTACGTCGCCGGCGCGTTGTCCCTGGCCGACGCCGCGAAGATCGTCGCACTGCGCGCGCGTGCCATCGCGGGGCTGGCCGGCGGTGGCGGCATGGTCTCGGTGTCGCTGCCCGAGGACGAGGTCACCGCGCGCCTGACGGAGCGGATCGCGATCGCAGCGGTGAACGGCCCGGCCACCACCGTCGTGGCGGGCGAGGACGGCGAACTGGAGGCGTTCCTGGCGGCGTGTGCCGCGGACGAGATCAGGGCGCGCCGCATCCCGGTGGACTACGCGTCGCACACCGAACACATGGAGCCGCTGCGCGAGCGGCTGCTCGACCTGCTCGCGGACATCACCCCGCGGCAGGCGGCGGTGCCGTTCTTCTCGACCCTGACCGGGGACCTGGTGGACACGGCCGAGCTGACAGCCGGCTACTGGTACCAGAACCTGCGCAACCCGGTGCTCTTCGACTCCGCCGTGCGGGCCGCGGTCACGCGGGGACATCGGCTGTTCGTGGAGAGCAGTCCACACCCGGTGCTCACCGCGAGCGTCCGGGACGTCGTCGACGCGACCGGTGAACAGGGCACCGTCGTCGGCTCGCTGCAGCGGGACAACGGCGGCTGGCCGCGGCTGCTGGTCTCGCTGGCCACCGCGCACACCGCGGGTGCCCCGGTGGACTGGACACCGGTGGTGCCCGGCGGCCGGGTCGACCTGCCGGCGTACGCGTTCCAGCGGGAGCGCTACTGGGTCGACGGAACCCCGACACGTGTGGTGTCAGCGCCCGCCGAAGCCGTTGCGGCGACGGGAAAACCGGAGGTACCGGCGTCACTCGCGCAGCGGCTGGCCGGCGCGGGCGATGCCGAGCGGGAACGGGTGCTGCTGGATCTGGTGCGCACGAACCTGGCGATCGTGCTGGGCTACGTGAGGGCCGACGTCGTCGAGCCGACCCGCACGTTCAAGGACCTCGGCTTCGACTCGGTCAGTTCGGTGGAACTGCGCGACCGGCTCGCCACGGCCACCGGCCTGCGACTGCCCGGCGCCCTGCTGTTCAACCACCCGACGCCGGTCACGCTCGCGAGGCACCTGCGGAGCGAGCTGCTGGGCACCGGTTCGGTCCGGCAGACCACCGCCACCGTGGCGGCTCCCGACGAGCCGATCGCCATCGTCGCGATGAGCTGCCGCTATCCCGGCGGCGTCAGCTCGCCGGAGGACCTGTGGCGACTGGTGGCCGACGGCGGTGACGCGATCACCGGGTTCCCCACCAACCGCGGCTGGGACCTGGACGGTCTCTACCACCCCGACCCCGACCACCCCGGCACCACCTACGCCCGCCACGGCGGCTTCCTGCACGACGCGGACGAGTTCGACGCGGGCTTCTTCGGCATCAGCCCGAGGGAGGCCGCCGCGATGGACCCGCAGCAGCGGCTGCTGCTGGAACTGTCCTGGGAGGCCTTCGAACGCGCCGGCCTCGACCCGACCGCGCTGCCCGATCGGCGGGTCGGCGTGTTCGTCGGCGCGATGTCGCAGGACTACGGGCCGCGGCTGCACGAGGCGGCCGAGGGTTTCGACGGGTACCTGTTGACCGGTGGCACCGCGAGCGTGATCTCCGGCCGCGTCGCCTACGTACTGGACCTGGAGGGCCCCGCCGTCACCGTGGACACGGCGTGCTCCTCGTCGCTGCTGGCACTGCACCTGGCCACCCAGGCGCTGCGGCAGGGTGAGTGCTCGCTCGCGCTGGCCGGCGGTGTGGCCGTGATGCCGACCGCGGGGATGTTCGTGGAGTTCAGCCGCCAGCACGGACTGGCCACCGACGGCCGGTGCAAGGCGTTCGGCGCGGCCGCCGACGGCACGGCGTGGTCGGAAGGCGCCGGCGTGCTGTTGCTGGAACGGCTGTCCGTAGCGCGCGAACGCGGTCACCAGGTACTGGCCGTGATCCGGGGTTCGGCGATCAACCAGGACGGTGCGAGCAACGGCCTGACCGCACCGAACGGCCCGTCACAGGAGCGCGTCATCCGCCAGGCACTGGCCAATTCCGGTCTGTCCACTCAGGACGTCGACGTGGTCGAGGCGCACGGCACGGGCACGTCCCTGGGCGACCCGATCGAGGCCGGAGCCCTGATCGCCACGTACGGCCGGGACCGGCCCGCCGACCAGCCGCTGTGGCTGGGCTCGCTGAAGTCCAACATCGGCCACACGCAGGCGGCGGCCGGTGTCGGCGGCGTGGTGAAGATGGTCATGGCGATGCGCAACGGCCTGCTCCCCCGCACCCTGCACGCCGACCAGCCGTCGCCGCACGTCGACTGGTCGGCCGGTTCGGTGGCACTGCTGACCGAATCGCGGCCGTGGCGGCAATCGGAGGGCCGGCGGCGACGCGCGGCCGTGTCGTCGTTCGGCATCAGCGGCACGAACGCCCACGTCGTCCTGGAACAGGTCGAGGACGAGCCGGCGGGCGCGACCGAGCAGGCGCCGCGGCCCGCGACGGTGCCGTGGCTGCTCAGCGCGAAGACACCCGAAGCGCTGCGGGCACAGGCCGACCGGCTGCTGACCCACATGAGTGCGCTGCCCGACCTGGACGCGGTCGCCGTCGGGCGCGCGCTGGCCACCACGCGGGCCACGTTCGACGAACGGGCGGTGCTGCTCGGGCCCGACAGCGCCACGCTGTCGGCCGGGCTGGCCGCGCTGGCGCGTGGCGAGGACACGCCGATCGTGCTGCGCGGCCGAACCACCGGCACGCCCGGCGGCACCGCGTTCCTGTTCACCGGTCAGGGCAGCCAGCGCACCGGCATGGGTCAGGCGCTGTACGCAGAGTTCCCGGTGTTCGCGGCGGCACTAAACGAGGTGTGCGCTCACCTCGACCCACACCTGGACATCCCGCTGCTGGACGTGATGTTCCAGGCCGAGCACGCGCCGACCCTCGACCGGACCGAATACACCCAGGCTGCGCTGTTCGCCGTCGAGGTGGCGCTGTTCCGGCTGGTCACCGGTTGGGGCGTCACACCCGACCACCTGCTCGGCCACTCCATCGGCGAGATCGGCGCGGCACACGTGGCCGGCGTGCTCTCGCTGGCCGACGCGTGCACGCTGGTCGCCGCACGGGGGCGCCTGATGCAGGCGGCGCGCGGCGGCGGCGCCATGGTGTCGCTGGAGGCCACCGAGGCCGAGGTCGTGCCGCTGCTGGCGGGCCACGAGGACCACGTCAGCATCGCCGCGGTCAACGGGTATCGGGCCACGGTGATCTCCGGTGACCAGGACACGGTTCTGCAGATCGCGCAGCGGTTGCGTGACGACGGCCGCAAGACACGGCGGTTGCAGGTCAGCCACGCATTCCACTCCCCGCACATGGACGACGCGGCGGCGGAGTTCCGTGGCATCGTCGACACGCTCGCCTTCGCGGCGCCGCGCATCCCGATCGTGTCGAACGTGACCGGTGGGATCGCGGCGGCCGAGGAACTGGCGTCGGCCGACTACTGGGCACGGCACATGCGCCAGGCCGTCCGGTTCCTCGACGGCGTGCGCCTCCTGCGCGCGCGGGGCACCACGGCTTTCCTGGAACTGGGCCCCGACTCCGTGCTCACCGCGATGACGCGTGGCTGCCTGGACGGCGAGGACGTGACGACGGTCGCCGTGCTGCGCCGCGACCGCGACGAGGTGCACACGGTGGCCGCGGCGCTGGCCCAACTGCACTGCGACGGCGTCGCCGTCGACTGGACCGCGTGGTTGGGTGCCTCGACGGCGCGTCCCGTCGCGCTGCCCACGTACGGGTTCCAACGGCAGCGCTACTGGCTGGACACACCGAACCGGACCAGCGGCGCGCCCGGCCTGGACCGCACCGAGCACGCGATCCTCGGCGGCGTCATCGAACTGGGCGACGACCAGGGCAGCCTGTTCACCGGCGAACTGTCCGTCCGCACCCACCCGTGGCTGGCCGACCACACGATCCAGGGCAGCATCCTGTTGCCCGGCACCGCTTTCCTGGAACTCGCGCTGCACGCGGGCGAGCACACCGGGTCCGCGGCCGTGGAGGACCTGACGCTGGAGGCACCGCTGGTCCTGCCGGCCACGGGCGCCGTCGCGCTGCAACTGCTGGCCGGCCCGGCCGACGACACCGGCCGCCGCGCGTTCGGCGTGCACTCCCGTCCCGCCGGTGCGCTCGACCAGCCGTGGACCCGGCACGCGGTGGGTTCTCTCGTCGACGAGCACACCGTCGACGTCGACACGGCATGGGCCCGGCAGTGGCCGCCGTCGGGCGCGCGACCGGTCGACCTCGCCGACGCGTACGGCACACTGGCCGGCCGCGGCTACGAGTACGGCCCCGCCTTCCAGGGACTCACGGCGGCCTGGCGACACGACGACCAGTGCTTCGCCGAGGTGCGGCTGCCGGCGGAACAGCACGACGCGGCCGAACGGTTCGGCCTGCACCCCGCGCTGCTGGACGCCGCGCTGCACCCGGTGGTGCTCGGGCTCCTGGGTGAACTGGCGCCGGGCCTGCTGCCGTTCACCTGGTCCGGCGTGACGACGCACGCCGTGCGCGCCACGGCGCTGCGGGTGCGGCTGGCGCTCACCGGGCCGACGAGCGTGACGCTGGAACTGGCCGATGCCAACGGTCTCCCGGTGGCCACAGTGGACACACTGGTGCTCCGGCCCGCCGCCGTCGACGCCCCGAACAGGGTTACGCGGTCGATGTTCCAGGTGGAATGGGCACCGCTGGCCAACCCGGCACTGGTCCCCGTCGACGCATACCACCACATCGCCGTCGACGAGTCGGCGGGCGTGCCCGCCGCGGTGCACACGAGCACGGAGCAGGCTCGTGTGGCGATCACGTCCTGGCTGGACCAACAGGACACCACCGGGCATCGTCTCGCCGTCACCACGCGCGGCGCGATCGGCATCAGCAACCACCAGCCGGCCACCGCGCCGGCCGCCAGTGGCGTCTGGGGCCTGGTGCGCACCGCGCAGCACGAACACCCCGACCAGTTCGTACTGCTCGACCTGGACCCGGCCGGCACGGACGTGCCGGGCCTCGTGCCGGCAGGCCAGCCGCAACTGGCCCTGCGCCACGGCACCTGGTACGCACCACGGCTCACCCACGCCCCCGCACCGCTGGCCACACCGCCCGACACCGACCACGAACTCACCACCACCAGCCCCGGCACGCTCGACGGCCTTGTCCTGCGCCCGAACCCGGACGCGGGCCGCGCGCTGGCACCCGGTGAGGTGCGCATCCGGATGGACGCCACGGGCGTCAACTTCCGGGACGTGCTCGTCGCGCTGAACCTCTACCCCGGCGCGGCCACACTGGGCATCGAGGGCGCGGGTGTCGTCACACAGACCGCGCCCGACGTCACCGGCCTACGGCCGGGGCAGCGCGTGATGGGTCTGATCCCGCACGCCTTCGCCACCACCGCGATCACCGACCACCGGACCGTCACCCCGATCCCGGACGGCTGGTCGACGGCGCAGGCCGCGGGCGCCGTCACGGTGTACCTGACCGCGTACCACGCGCTGGTGGAACTGGCCGGTCTGCGGGCAGGCCAGCACGTCCTGATCCACGCCGCGACCGGCGGCGTCGGCCTGGCCGCCACCCACCTGGTGCGGCACATCGGCGCCGTCGCCCACACCACCGCCCACCCCACCAAGCACCATCACCTGCTGGCGCTGGGCGTGCCGGAGGAACGGATCGCCAACTCGCGCACCCTCGACTACCGCGAACGGTTCGCGGGCGCCGGATTCCACGCCGTGCTGAACTCGCTGACCGGCGACCACATCACCGCGTCGCTGGAGCTGCTCGCGCCCGACGGCCACTTCCTGGAGATGGGCAAGACCGACCTGCGGCCGCCCGAAGACATCCACCGCGACCACCCCGGTGTCCACTACCAGCCCTTCGACCTGCTGACGCTGGACCCGGACCACATCCACCGCTTGCTGGTCCCGCTCGCCGAACTGTTCGCCGCGGGCGTGCTGCCGCCGCTGCCCACCCTGACCTACCCGATCCAGCACGCCCCCACGGCGTTCCGACAGCTCCAGCAGGCCCAGCACACCGGCAAGATCGTCCTGCGCCAGGCGCGACCGATCGATCCGGACGGCACCGCGCTGATCACCGGCGGCACCGGCACGCTGGGCGCGTCCACCGCGCGTCACCTCGTCACCGCGCACGGCGTCCGGCACCTGCTGCTGGTCAGCAGGCGAGGTCCCGACGCGCCACAGGCCGCCGAGGTGACCCAGGAGCTGACCGAGCTGGGTGCCGAGGTCCGTGTCGTCGCCTGTGACACCGCCGACCGCACCGACCTCGCACGGCTGCTCACGTCCATTCCGGCGGAGCATCCGCTGACCGCCGTGGTGCACGCGGCCGGTCTCGTCGACGACGCACCCGTCGCGACGCTCACCACGGACCAGTTGACCCGCGTGCTGCGGCCCAAGGTGGACGCCGCGTGGCACCTGCACGAGCTGACCCGTGATCTCGACCTGGCCGTCTTCGCGATGTTCTCGTCGGCCGTCGGCACCCTGGGCAACCCAGGACAGGCCAACTACGCGGCCGCCAACTCGTTCCTCGACGTCCTCGCCCAGCACCGCCACCACATCGGACTGCCGGCACGGTCGCTGGCATGGGGACTGTGGGCGACGGCGAGCGGCATCACACGACACCTCACCGACGCCGACATCAGCCGCCTGCGCCGCGGCGGCCTGACCCCCATCCCCACCGACGACGCGCTGGCACTGTTCGACACCGCGCTGCACAGCGCCCAACCGGCCGTCGTGCCGGCGTTCCTGGACATGGCGGAACTGCGTGGCCAGGCCGACGCGGGCACCCTGCCGCTGATGTTCCGCGGTCTCGTGCGGGCCCGCCGCCCTCGCGCCACCGGTGCGGACACACCATCCGCGACCAGGCTCGCCGCCCGCCTCGCCGGTCTCACACCGGCCGAACAGCGCGAAACAGTGCTCGAACTCGTCCGCACACAGGCCGCGCTCGTACTCGGCCACACCGGTCCGGAGATCGTCGACACCGACAGCACGTTCAAGGATCTCGGTTTCGACTCCCTCACCGGGATGGAACTGCGCAACCGCCTCAACGCGGCCGTCGACCTCCGGCTGTCCAGCACGCTCACGTTCGACTACCCGACCGCCACGGCGCTGGCCGACCACCTGCTCGGCGAGATCCTCGGCACCGAACGGCAGATCGCCGCGCCGAGCGTGACCACGACCAGCCCGACGGAACCCATCGCGATCGTCGCCATGGCGTGCCGGTATCCCGGCGGCGCGAACAGCCCGGAACAGTTGTGGCGACTGGTTTCCGACGGCACCGACGCGATCACCGGGTTCCCCACCAACCGCGGCTGGAACCTGGCCGACCTCTACCACCCCGACCCCGACCATCCCGGCACCACCTACACCCGACACGGTGGCTTCCTGCACGACGCCGACCACTTCGACCCGGCATTCTTCGGCATCAGCCCGAGGGAAGCCGCCGCGATGGACCCGCAGCAACGCATCCTGCTGGAAACCTCCTGGGAAGCCGTGGAACGCGCCGGCCTGACAAGGGCGGACCTGCGCGGCGAACGGGTGGGCGTGTTCGTCGGCGCCATCACGCAGGACTACGGCCCGCGCCTGCACGAGACGTCACCCGGCTACGACGGCTACCGCCTGACCGGCAACACGGCCAGCGTGGCGTCCGGCCGCATCGCCTACACGCTCGGCGTGGAAGGCCCGGCGGTGACGGTGGACACCGCGTGCTCGTCGTCGCTGGTGGCACTGCACCTGGCAGCACAGGCGCTGCGCCAGGGCGAGTGCACGCTCGCGCTGGCCGGCGGTGCCACGATCATGGCCAATCCCGGCATGTTCGTCGAGTTCAGCCGCCAGCGCGGCCTCGCGCCGGACGGACACTGCAAGCCGTTCGGTGCCGGTGCCGACGGCACCGCGTGGGCCGAGGGTGCCGGCATCGTGCTGCTGGAACGCCTGTCCGACGCCGAACGCAACAACCACCGCGTGCTCGCCGTGCTGACCGGATCGGCGATCAACCAGGACGGCGCGAGCAACGGCCTGACCGCACCGAACGGCCCGTCACAGGAACGCGTCATCCGCCAGGCACTCGCCAATGCCGGTCTGTCCACTCACGACGTCGACGTGATCGAGGCGCACGGCACCGGCACCACCCTCGGTGACCCGATCGAGGCCCGCGCACTCCAGGCCACCTACGGTCACGACCGCAGCGAACCGCTGTGGCTCGGCTCGCTCAAGTCCAACATCGGCCACTCCCAGGCAGCGGCCGGCATCGGTGGCGTCATCAAGATGGTCATGGCCATCAACGAAGGCGTCGTGCCCCGCACCCTGTACGCGGACGAGCCGACACCGCACATCGACTGGACCGACACGCCACTGCGCCTGCCCACCGAAACCCAGCCCTGGCAGGGCGACCACCCGCGCCGCGCCGCAGTCTCGGCATTCGGCATCAGCGGCACCAACGCCCACGTCATCATCGAACAGGCGCCCGCCACCGAACCCGCACCCGCGATCGAACCGGTCACCTCCGACGTGCCGTGGCTGCTGTCGGCCGTCGACGAACAGGCACTGCGCGACCAGGCCGGCCGCCTGCACGCCTACGTGTCCGAAAGGGACGCTCTCGACGTCGCCGGAGTGGCGATGTCGCTGGCAACCGGCAAGACCACGTTCGAGCACCGCGCGGTCGTCATCGGCCACGACCGGGAAGCCTTCCTCACCGGCCTGAGCGCACTCACCAGCGGCGACCCGGTCCCGAACCTGATCACCGGTTCGGCGACCGGCACCTACCAACCGGTATTCGTGTTCCCCGGCCAAGGCACCCAATGGCCCGACATGGCCACCCACCTACTAGACACCTCACCAGTATTCCGCAACGCCATACAAAACTGCGCCGACGCACTAGCACCACACACCAACTGGTCACTACTCGACGTCCTCACCCAACAACCCAACACCCCCAACCTCGACCGCGTCGACGTCATCCAACCCACCCTATTCGCCATGATGACCAGCCTCACCCGACTCTGGCAACACCACAACATCCAACCCACCGCCGTCATCGGCCACTCCCAAGGCGAAATCGCCGCCGCCCACATCGCCGGCATCCTCACCCTCGACGACGCAGCCCGCATCGCGGCTCTACGCTCACAAGCACTCACCACACTAGCCGGCACCGGCGGCATGATCTCCCTATCACTCTCAGAAAACAACACAACAACACTGCTACAACCATGGACCGACCACATCTGGATCGCCGCACTCAACGGCCCGGCCACCACCATCGTCGCCGGCGACACCACCGCGCTGGACGCCCTCCTCCACCACTGCGAACACCACGGCATCCACGCCCGCCGCATCGCCGTGGACTACGCCTCCCACACCCCCCACATCGAACCCCTCCACCACCAACTCCTCGACATCCTGGGCACCATCACACCCCAACCAGCCACACTGCCCTTCTACTCCACCGTCACCGGTGAACAGATCACCGACACAACGACCATGACCGCCGACTACTGGTACCGCAACCTGCGCCACCCCGTCCGCTTCCACCCCACCGTCACCACACTCATCAACACCGGCCACCACCACTACCTCGAAACCAGCCCCCACCCCGTCCTCACCACCGCCATCAACGACTCCAACGGCACCGCACTACCAACACTGCGCCGCAACCACCCCCACTTCCTCACCGCCCTCGCCACCGCACACACCAACGGCATCACCCCCCACTGGCACCTCCCGGCACCCACCACACCACCACCCACACTCCCCACCTACCCCTTCCAACACCAACGCTACTGGCTCACCACACCCCACACGACGGGCGATGCGACCGGACTCGGCCTCACCAGTGCCCGGCACCCGCTGCTCAACGCGAGCATCGAACTCGCCGACAGCGACAACACGATCCTCACCGGACGGCTGTCGTTGCAAACGCATCCCTGGCTCGCCGACCACGCCGTGTCCGGCACCGTCATCCTCCCCGGCACCGCCTACGTCGAACTCGCGCTGCATGCGGGCGACCAGGTCGGCTGCGACCAGGTGGACGACCTCGTGCTCGAAACACCGCTGGTGCTGACGGCCACGGGCGGCGTGCGACTGCAACTCGCGGTGAGCGACCCGGACGCTTCGGGCCGCAGGACCGTCACCGTCCACTCGCGACCCGACGGCGAGGACACGGGCCCATGGACCAGGCACGCGACGGCAGTGCTCGGCGCGGCATCGTCCGGCGAGCCGTCTGCCCTCGATGAGTGGCCACCCAAGGGCGCGGTACCGGTGGACGTGTCGGAGATGTACGAACGCCTGAACGAGCGGGGCTACGAGTACGGTCCGGCGTTCCAGGGCACCAAGGCGGCCTGGCGACTAGGCGAAACCCTGTTCGCCGAGGTCGCGCTCGATCAGGAACAGCAGGACGGCGTCGGCGAGTTCGGCATCCACCCTGCGCTGCTCGACGCCGCGCTGCATCTGTTGGCGTTGGAGACGAACGAGTCAGGGCCGCGGTTGCCGTTCTCGTGGAACGGTGTGCGCTTGCACGCGATCGGTGCGTCGGCCCTTCGGGTCCGGTTGAACCTGATCGGCGACAACTCCGCCGAGGTGCTGTTGGCCGACGGTACGGGAGCGCCGGTCGCGACCGTCGAGTCGCTGGCGCTGCGCACGGTGTCCGTCGACCAACTCGCCGGTCAGGACACGTCCATCGCGCAGTCGCTGTTCCACGTCGAGTGGACACCGGTCACGGCCACCGAAGCGGCCACGCACACCGACTGGACCACGCTCCGAGTCGCCGACCTCGTACCGGACGTCACGGCGCTCGACGTCGTCGAACTCACCCACCGCACAACGGAAAACCTGCTGGCATCGCTCCAGGAATGGCTGTCCGAGGACAACGGCGGACTCCTCGTCGTAGTCACACACAACGCGGTCGACACCAACGAAATCAACCTGCCAGCGGCAGCCGCCTGGGGCCTGGTGCGCACGGCACAGAACGAACACCCGGATCGCATCGTCCTGTTGGACACGGACGATGACGATGCGATCGCGGCAGCCCTCACCACCAACGAACCCCAACTCGCCTACCGCAACGGACAACTCCACACACCCCGACTCACCCGCACCACCACCCCCACCACCACACCACTCACACTCAACCCCCACGGCACCATCCTCATCACCGGCGGCACCGGCACCCTCGCCACCCTCACCGCCCACCACCTCATCACCCACCACGGCGCCCGCCACCTCCTCCTCGCCAGCCGCACCGGCACCACCAACCACCCCCTCCCACCCGACGCCGACATCCGCATCACCACCTGCGACACCAGCAACCGCAACCAACTCCGGCAACTCCTCAACTCCATCCCCGAACAACACCCCCTCACCGCCGTCATCCACACCGCAGGCGTCCTCAACGACGCCACCCTCACCAACCTCACCACCGAACAACTCCACACCGTCCTACAACCCAAAATCGACACCGCCTGGCACCTCCACCAACTCACCCAGCACATGAACCTCGACGCATTCGTCCTCTACTCCTCCGCCGCCGGCACCCTCGGCAACCCCGGACAAGCCAACTACGCCGCAGCCAACACCTTCCTCGACGCACTCGCCCACCACCGCCGATCCACCGGACTCCCAGCACACTCCCTCGCCTGGGGACTCTGGGCCACCACCACCGCCATGACCACCAACACCGACCACAACCAACTACACCGCACCGGCATCACACCCATGACCACCCACCACGCACTCACCCTCCTCGACACCGCACTCACCACCACCCACCCCCACCTCATCACCGCACAACTCAACACCACCACACTCCGCGAACAAGCCCGCAACAACACACTCCCCCACATCCTGCACGGCCTGGTCCGGGTGCCGACCCGGCGTGAGGCGCAGGGTGGCGTGACCGGTTCGTCGTGGGCACAGCGGATCGGCGCGCTGGCCGATGACGAGCGCGCCGCGCAGGTGATGGATCTCGTGCGCACGCAGGTGGTGGCCGTGCTCCGGCATTCCGCCCAGGCGGCGATCGAGCCGGGCAGGGCGTTCAAGGACCTCGGGTTCGACTCGCTGACCGCCGTCGAACTACGCAACCGCCTCAACACGGCGACCGGACTGCGCCTGCCCGCCACGCTCGTCTTCGACTACCCGACGATCGCCGCGCTGGCCGGCCATCTGGTCGCCGAGGTGACCGGTGCGGGAGTCGTCGCGGCACCGATCGTCGCCGTGGCCGGTGACGAGCCGATAGCGATCGTCGCCATGTCCTGCCGCTATCCCGGTGGTGTACGCACACCGGAAGACCTCTGGCGGCTGGTCGAATCAGGCACCGACGCGATCTCCGAGTTTCCGACCGACCGCGGCTGGAACCTGGCCGACCTCTACGACCCCGACCCCGGCCACGCCGGCACGAGCTACACGCGGCACGGTGGCTTCCTGTACGACGCCGACCACTTCGACCCGGCATTCTTCGGGATGAGCCCGAGGGAAGCACTCGCCACCGACCCACAACAACGGCTCCTGCTGGAAACCGCGTGGGAGGCGTTCGAGCGGGCCGGCATCGACCCGACCACGAAGCGCGGTTCCGCGACCGGTGTGTTCACCGGCGTGATGTACAACGACTATGGGTCGCGGCTGCACGAGGCACCCAGCGACCTGGAGGGCTACCTGCTGACGGGCAACCACGGCAGCGTCGCGTCCGGCCGGGTGGCGTACACGCTTGGGCTGGAAGGTCCCGCGGTGACCGTGGACACCGCGTGCTCGTCGTCGCTGGTCGCGCTGCACCTCGCCGTCCAGGCACTGCGCAGCGGCGAGTGCACGCTCGCGCTGGCCGGTGGTGTGGCGGTGATGGCGACGCCGACCACGTTCATCGAGTTCAGCCGGCAGCGTGGGCTGTCGCCGGACGGCCGCTGTAGGTCGTTCGCCGCGGGTGCCGACGGCACCGGCTGGGGCGAGGGCGTGGGTCTGCTGTTGCTCGAACGGCTTTCCGACGCCCAGCGCAACAACCACCAGGTGCTGGCCGTGGTCCGGGGCACCGCGATCAATCAGGACGGCGCCAGCAACGGCCTCACCGCACCCAACGGCCCCGCCCAGCAGCGCGTGATCCGGCAGGCACTGGCCAACGCACGACTGTCCACAACGGACGTCGACGCCGTCGAGGCACACGGCACCGGCACCACGCTGGGCGACCCGATCGAAGCCCAAGCACTCCTGGCCACCTACGGCCAGGACCGGCCGGAGACCGACCCGCTGTGGCTCGGGTCGCTCAAGTCGAACATCGGTCACACGCAGGCGGCTGCGGGCGTTGCCGGCATCATCAAGATGGTCATGGCCATGCGGCACGGCACACTGCCCAGGACCTTGCACGTCGACGTGCCGTCACCGCACGTCGACTGGAGTGCCGGCTCGGTCGAACTGCTCACCGAAGCCCGCCCATGGCCCGAACACGACCGCCCGAGGCGCGCCGCGGTGTCGTCGTTCGGTGTGAGCGGCACCAACGCGCACACCATCCTGGAACAGGCACCGAACGCTGCGATCCCCGCACCGGCCGACGAACCACCGGCCGGCCCGCTGCCGCTGCTGCTCTCGGCCCGCAGCGAAGCCGCACTCCGTGAACAGGTGGCGCAACTCACGGCTCTGGTCACGGCCGACACCGAACTGGACCTTCACGCGCTGGCCCACTCGTTGGCCACCACTAGGACGACGTTCGAACACCGAGCCGTCGTCATCGCGGAGAACCGCGACGAGGCACTGACCGGCCTGACCGCCGCAACGACCGGCGACCCGGTCCCGAACCTGATCACCGGTTCGGCGACCGGCACCTACCAACCGGTATTCGTGTTCCCCGGCCAAGGCACCCAATGGCCCGACATGGCCACCCACCTACTAGACACCTCACCAGTATTCCGCAACGCCATACAAAACTGCGCCGACGCACTAGCACCACACACCAACTGGTCACTACTCGACGTCCTCACCCAACAACCCAACACCCCCAACCTCGACCGCGTCGACGTCATCCAACCCACCCTATTCGCCATGATGACCAGCCTCACCCGACTCTGGCAACACCACAACATCCAACCCACCGCCGTCATCGGCCACTCCCAAGGCGAAATCGCCGCCGCCCACATCGCCGGCATCCTCACCCTCGACGACGCAGCCCGCATCACCGCCCTACGCTCACAAGCACTCACCACACTAGCCGGCACCGGCGGCATGATCTCCCTATCACTCTCAGAAAACAACACAACAACACTGCTACAACCATGGACCGACCACATCTGGATCGCCGCACTCAACGGCCCCACCACCACCATCGTCGCCGGCGACACCACCGCACTGGACGCCCTCCTCCACCACTGCGAACACCACGGCATCCACGCCCGCCGCATCGCCGTCGACTACGCCTCCCACACCCCCCACATCGAACCCCTCCACCACCAACTCCTCGACCTCCTGGGCACCATCACACCCCAACCAGCCACACTGCCCTTCTACTCCACCGTCACCGGTGAACAGATCACCGACACAACGACCATGACCGCCGACTACTGGTACCGCAACCTGCGCCACCCCGTCCGCTTCCACCCCACCGTCACCACACTCATCAACACCGGCCACCACCACTACCTCGAAACCAGCCCCCACCCCGTCCTCACCACCGCCATCAACGACTCCAACGGCACCGCACTACCAACACTGCGCCGCAACCACCCCCACTTCCTCACCGCCCTCGCCACCGCACACACCAACGGCATCACCCCCACACTGGCACCTCCCGGCACCCACCACACCACCACCCGCACTCCCCACCTACCCCTTCCAACACCAACGCTACTGGCTGGACAACCCCGCGCCCTCCGGTGACGTCACCACGGCCGGTCTCTCGGCCGCCGATCATCCGTTGCTCGGTGCGGCAGTGGAACTCGGTGACGGTCAGGGCGTCCTGCTCACCGGACGGCTGTCGCTGGCGACCCATCCGTGGCTGGCCGATCACGCGTTCCAGGGTGTCGTTCTGTTGCCCGGCACCGGTTTCGCGGAACTGGCACTGTATGCGGGCGATCGCGTACGCAGCGATCGGATCGAGGAACTGACCCTCGAAGCGCCGCTCGTGGTGCCCGAACAGGGCTCGGTACAGGTACAGATCGCCGTGGGCGCGGCTGACGATGCCGGTCAGCGGCCCGTGCACATCTACTCCAGGCCGGACGGTGAATCCGAACAGGACTGGACGCGCTGCGCGACCGGTCGACTGGGTGTGGCCACCGGCACCGCACCGACCGAGCGACCGCTCGCAGGCGTGTGGCCACCCGCCGGGGCGACACCGGTGGACTTGGCCGACGCGTACCAGCGGCTGGCCGATCGTGGCTACGACTACGGCCCCGCGTTCCAGGGCCTGCGCGCGGCGTGGCGACTCGGTGACGAGGTGTTCGCCGAGATTCGGCTGGCGGAGGCCGAGGAGCAGGAGGCCGGCAGGTTTGCCGTCCATCCGGCGTTGCTTGACGCCGCGCTGCATCCCGTCGTGCTGGGTGCGCTCGGTGAGCGTGAGCAGGGCCTGCTGCCGTTCTCGTGGACCGGTGTGTCGCTGTACGCGGCCGGCGCGGCCGAGCTGCGGGTGCATCTGCGCCAGATCGGTGCCGATGGCGTCTCACTGACGATCGCCGACGCAGGCGGTGACCCCGTGGCAGAAGTGGAATCACTGCTGCTGCGGGCCGTTGCCCCGGAGAAGCTCCAACTCGCCGGTACTGCGGCGGGCCGATTGCCTTTCCACGTCGAGTGGATACCGGTCGCAGCCACCGAAGCGGCCACGAACACCGACTGGACCACGCTCCGAGTCGCCGACCTCGTACCGGACGTCACGGCGCTCGACGTCGTCGAACTCACCCACCGCACAACGGAAAACCTGCTGGCATCGCTCCAGGAATGGCTGGCCGACGACAACGGCGGACTCCTCGTCGTAGTCACACACAACGCGGTGCACGCCGACGACGAGATCAACCTCGCGGCGTCGTCGGCCTGGGGCATGGTCCGTGCCGCGCAAAGCGAACACCCGGGTCGGTTCGTCCTGCTCGACACCGACGACGAGAACATCATCCCCACCGCGATCGCCACCAACGAACCCCAACTCGCCTACCGCAACGGACAACTCCACACACCCCGACTCACCCGCACCACCACCCCCACCACCACACCACTCACACTCAACCCCCACGGCACCATCCTCATCACCGGCGGCACCGGCACCCTCGCCACCCTCACCGCCCACCACCTCATCACCCACCACGGCGCCCGCCACCTCCTCCTCGCCAGCCGCCAAGGCAACAACGCAACCAACGCCGCAGCACTACACGACAAACTCGGCGCCAACGTCCACATCACAGCCTGCGACACCAGCAACCGCAACCAACTCCGGCAACTCCTCAACTCCATCCCCGAACAACACCCCCTCACCGCCGTCATCCACACCGCAGGCGTCCTCAACGACGCCACCCTCACCAACCTCACCACCGAACAACTCCACACCGTCCTACAACCCAAAATCGACACCGCCTGGCACCTCCACCAACTCACCCAGCACATGAACCTCGACGCATTCGTCCTCTACTCCTCCGCCGCCGGCACCCTCGGCAACCCCGGACAAGCCAACTACGCCGCCGCCAACACCTTCCTCGACGCACTCGCCCACCACCGCCGCACCACCGGACTCCCAGCACACTCCCTCGCCTGGGGACTCTGGGCCACCAAAACCGGCATGACCACCAACACCGACCACAACCGACTACACCGCACCGGCATCACACCCATGACCACCCACCACGCACTCGCGCTGCTGGACGCGAGCCTGGGGTCGATGCATCCGGTGACCGTTCCGATCGCCGTCGACACCACAGTGCTCCGGGCTCGGGCGGCCACCGGCGAGTTGCCCGCGATGTTGCGGGGACTCGTGCGCGCACAGGCACGGCGCGGTATCGAGGGCAAGCGGTCCGATCGGTCCGCGTTGTCCGAACGTCTGGCCGGCATGTCGCGATCGGAGCAGGACGAGCTGCTTCTCGACCTGGTACGCACCCACGCGGGTTCGGTCCTCGGTCACGCCACGGCGGAGGCGATCCCGGCCGAACAGGCATTCAAGGATCTCGGCTTCGACTCGCTGACCGCCGTCGAACTACGCAACCGCCTCAACACGGCAACCGCGCTCCGCCTGCCCGCCACACTCGTCTTCGACCACCCCAATCCCACGGCCCTGGCCACCCACCTCCGCATCCGACTCACCGACGAGTCCCCTGTCGTCACCACCACACGCACCACGGTGACCAGTGACGACCCGATCGCGATCGTCGCCATGTCCTGCCGCTACCCCGGTGGTGTACGCACACCGGAAGACCTCTGGCAGTTGGTCGAATCAGGCACCGACGCGATCTCCGAGTTCCCCACCAACCGCGGCTGGAACCTGGCCGACCTCTACCACCCCGACCCCGACCACCCCGGCACCAGCTACACCCAGCACGGCGGCTTCCTACACGACGCCGACCACTTCGACCCGGCATTCTTCGGCATCAGCCCCCGAGAAGCACTCGCCACCGACCCACAACAACGACTCCTGCTCGAAACCGCCTGGGAAACCCTCGAACGAGCCGGCATCAACCCCACCAGCCTGCACGGCACACACACCGGCGTCTTCACCGGTGTGATGTACAACGACTACGGGTCGCGGGTCCAACACCCACCGACCGACCTCGAGGGCTACGTCACCACCGGTTCGGCGGGCAGCATCGCGTCCGGCCGCATCGCCTACACCTACGGCCTCCACGGCCCCGCCATCACCATCGACACCGCCTGCTCCTCCTCCCTGGTCGCCATCCACCTCGCCGCACAAGCACTCCACAACGGCGAATGCGACCTCGCCCTCGCCGGCGGCGTCACCATCATGGCCACCCCCCAAACCTTCATCGAATTCAGCCGCCAACACGGCCTCGCACCCGACGGCCGCTGCAAATCCTTCTCCACCCACGCCGACGGCGCAGCCTGGTCCGAAGGCGTCGGCCTCATCCTCCTCGAACGCCTCTCCGACGCCCACCACAACAACCACCCCATCCTCGCCCTCATCCGAGGCTCCGCCATCAACCAAGACGGCGCCAGCAACGGCCTCACCGCACCCAACGGCCCCGCACAAGAAAAAGTCATCCGACAAGCACTAGCCAACGCCCAACTCTCCACCACAGACATCGACGCCGTCGAAGCCCACGGCACCGGCACCACCCTGGGCGACCCCATCGAAGCCCAAGCACTCCTAGCCACCTACGGACAACACCGACCCGCCGACCAACCACTCTGGCTGGGCTCCATCAAATCCAACATCGGCCACACCCAAGCAGCAGCCGGCGTCGCCAGCGTCATCAAAATGGTCATGGCCATGCACCACGCCACACTCCCCCAAACCCTGCACGCCGACCAACCAACACCGCACGTCGACTGGACCACCGGCGCGGTCAACCTCCTCACACAGCAACAAGACTGGACCAACACCCACCACCCACGACGCGCCGCCGTCTCCTCCTTCGGACTCTCCGGCACCAACGCACACCTCATCCTCGAACAGGCCGAGGTCCCGACCACACAACAGGATGAGACGTCGACGAACGTGCCGTGGCTGCTCTCGGCACGCGACGGCAAGGCACTGGTCGCGCAGGCCGAGCAATTGCTGGACTTCACGACAGCCAACGAGGACATCGGCATCGGCCGGATTGCGGTCACGTTGGCGTCAGGTCGGGCAACCGCCGACCACCGTGCCGTGATCATCGGTGAGAGCCGGGACGACTTCGTCAGCGGCCTGCGTGCTCTCGTCAACGGCGAGCCCACTGATCACGTGATCCAGGGCGTGGCGAGGGCAACCTATCAACCGGTGTTCGTGTTCCCCGGCCAAGGCACCCAATGGCCCGACATGGCCACCCACCTACTAGACACCTCACCAGTATTCCGCAACGCCATACAAAACTGCGCCGACGCACTAGCACCACACACCAACTGGTCACTACTCGACGTCCTCACCCAACAACCCAACACCCCCAACCTCGACCGCGTCGACGTCATCCAACCCACCCTATTCGCCATGATGACCAGCCTCACCCGACTCTGGCAACACCACAACATCCAACCCACCGCCGTCATCGGCCACTCCCAAGGCGAAATCGCCGCCGCCCACATCGCCGGCATCCTCACCCTCGACGACGCAGCCCGCATCACCGCCCTACGCTCACAAGCACTCACCACACTAGCCGGCACCGGCGGCATGATCTCCCTATCACTCTCAGAAAACAACACAACGACACTGCTGCAACCGTGGGCCGACCACATCTGGATCGCCGCACTCAACGGCCCCACCACCACCATCATCGCCGGCGACACCACCGCCCTCGACGCCCTCCTCCACCACTGCGAACACCACGGCATCCACGCCCGCCGCATCGCCGTCGACTACGCCTCCCACACCCCCCACATCGAACCCCTCCACCACCAACTCCTCGACCTCCTGGGCACCATCACACCCCAACCACCACAAATACCCTTCTACTCCACCGTCACCGGTGAACAGATCACCGACACAACGACCATGACCGCCGACTACTGGTACCGCAACCTGCGCCACCCCGTCCGCTTCCACCCCACCGTCACCACACTCATCAACACCGGCCACCACCACTACCTCGAAACCAGCCCCCACCCCGTCCTCACCACCGCCATCAACGACTCCAACGGCACCGCACTACCAACACTGCGCCGCAACCACCCCCACTTCCTCACCGCCCTCGCCACCGCACACACCAACGGCATCACACCCACATGGCACCTCCCGGCGCCCACCACACCACCACCCACACTCCCCACCTACCCCTTCCAACACCAACGCTACTGGCTCACCTCGACCGAGAACCCGAGCAGTGCAGCCGATCTCGGGCTCGTCAACACACAGCATCCGCTGCTCAACGCGAGCATCGAACTCGCCGACAGCAACAACACCGTCCTCACCGGACGGCTGTCCCTGCACAGTCATGCCTGGCTGGCCGATCACGCCGTTTCCGGCACCGTCATCCTCCCCGGCACCGCCTATGTCGAACTCGCCCTGCACGCCGGTGAGCACATCGGTCACCCATGCCTGGACGAGCTGACGCTGGAACAGCCGTTGGTGATCCCGGACCGTGGGGCCGTCGTGCTTCAGGTGTCGGTCGGTGAGACGGACGATGCGGGACAGCGCACGGTCACCATCCATTCGCGACCGCAGCCGTCGGACGACACGGACGAACTGCCCTGGACACGGCACGCGAGTGGGCAGCTCAGCGCGGTGACAGCGGAACCTGGCTGGACGGACTTCGAGAACTGGCCGCCGCAGGGTGCGACGTCCGTACCGCTGGCCGAGGACACGTACCAGCGGTTGGCCGGCGACGGCTACGAGTACGGTCCGACGTTCCAGGGTCTCACGGCGTTGTGGCAACGCGGTGACGAGGTGTTCGCCGAGGTGACGCTGCCCGACGCGGACCTGGAACCGGACCGGTTCGGCCTGCATCCGGCGCTACTGGACGCGGCACTGCATCCGGTCGTGCTCGGGTTGACCGGCCAGCACGACAGCGGCCTGCTGCCGTTCTCGTTCAACGGCGTGCGGCTGTACGGCGCTGGTGCATCGAGCTTGCGTGTCCGGCTGGTACCGGCCGGCGCCAACGGTGTGTCGGTCGCGGTGGCGGATACGGCTGGTGCCCTCGTCGCCGATGTGGAGACCCTGTCGTTCCGGCCGATGTCGACCGACGGCTTGTCATCAGGCGCGCTACAGCGACCGTTGCTGCACCTGGCCTGGACGAACCAGCCGACGCCGAGTACGGGAATGCGGCGGCAGTGGGTCGTCGTCGGTGACGAGGACCTCGGGATGACCGGCGTTCCGACATTGGCGGACCTGCCGACCAACACTGACGTCGTGGTCCTGCCGTGTATCGGTGACGGCTCGGATGTCGTGGCCGACACGCATCGGATTGCGGCCTCGATGCTGGAATTTCTCCAGGCCTGGTTGGCCGACCATCGGTTCGCCGACAGCACGCTGATCGTGGTCACGCGAGGCGCCGTCGCGATCAGCGCCGACGAAGACGTCACCGACCTCGCGGCGGCATCCGTCTGGGGTCTGGTGCGCAGCGCACAGAACGAGCATCCGGACAGGTTCGTGCTGCTCGATGTCGACCAGGCATCGGAGGAAGCGATCGCAGCAGCGCTATCCATGGGCGAACCACAACTCGCCTGGCGCGACAACACACCACACGTCCCGACCCTGACCCGCGCGACACCGGACACCCGCCAATTCGAGCTGAATCCCCACGGCACCATCCTCATCACCGGCGGCACCGGCACCCTCGCCACCCTCACCGCCCACCACCTGGTCAACCACTACGGCGCCCGCCACCTCCTCCTCGCCAGCCGCACCGGCACCACCAACCACCCCCTCCCACCCGACGCCGACATCCGCATCACCACCTGCGACACCAGCGACCGCGACCAACTCCGGCAACTCCTCAACTCCATCCCCGAACAACACCCCCTCACCGCCGTCATCCACACCGCAGGCGTCCTCAACGACGCCACCCTCACCAACCTCACCACCGAACAACTCCACACCGTCCTACAACCCAAGATCGACACCGCCTGGCACCTCCACCAACTCACCCAGCACATGAACCTCGACGCATTCGTCCTCTACTCCTCCGCCGCCGGCACCCTCGGCAACCCCGGACAAGCCAACTACGCCGCAGCCAACACCTTCCTCGACGCACTCGCCCACCACCGCCGCACCACCGGACTCCCAGCACACTCCCTCGCCTGGGGACTCTGGGCCACCAAAACCGGCATGACCACCAACACCGACCGGACCAGGATCGAGCGTGGCGGTTTCGCGCAGATGGCGGCCGACGAGGCGCTGGCACTGCTCGACCTGAGTCTGTGCGCGGACATCCCGGCGGTGCTGACCGCTCACCTGGACAATCGCGCCCTGCGGACCATGGCCGGCGAGGGCACGCTGCCCGCCGTGATGCGTGGCCTGGTACGTGTGCCGATGCGTCGCGCGTCCACCGGCACTGTCGGGACCGACGCGGGAACGCTGGTCCGACAACTGATGGAGCTGTCCGAAGCAGAACAGACCCGGATGCTGCTGAACCTCGTGCGTACACACGTGGCCGCCGTGCTCCGGCACTCGGACGCGGACAGTGTGGAGGCGGACCGCGCGTTCAAGGATCTCGGCTTCGACTCGCTGACCGCCGTCGAACTACGCAACCGCCTCAACACCGCGACCGGGCTCCGCCTCCCCGCCACGCTCGTCTTCGACCACCCCAACCCGGCCGCCCTGGCCACCCATCTGCACGCCCAACTGCTGGGCACCGGCCAGGTCAGGCCGACGATCACCCGCACAGCCATCACGGACGACGACCCGATCGCGATCGTCGCCATGTCCTGCCGCTACCCCGGCGGCGTACGCACACCGGAAGACCTCTGGCACCTCGTCGCATCCGGTTCCGAGGCCATCACCGGATTCCCCACCAACCGCGGCTGGAACCTCGACGAGCTGTACCACCCCGACCCCGACCACCCCGGCACCAGCTACACCCAGCACGGCGGCTTCCTACACGACGCCGACCACTTCGACCCGGCATTCTTCGGCATCAGCCCGAGGGAAGCACTCGCCACCGACCCACAACAACGACTCCTACTGGAAACCACGTGGGAGGCGTTCGAACGGGCCGGCATCGACCCGGCCACCCAGCGCGGCTGTTCGACCGGTGTGTTCACCGGCGTGATGTACAACGACTACGCCTCACGCCTACCCACCGCACCCACCGACCTCGAAGGCTACGTCGGCACGGGATCAGCAGGCAGCATCGCATCCGGCCGCATCGCCTACACCTACGGCCTCCACGGCCCCGCCATCACCATCGACACCGCCTGCTCCTCCTCCCTGGTCGCCATCCACCTCGCCGCACAAGCACTCCACAACAACGAATGCGACCTCGCCCTCGCCGGCGGCGTCACCATCATGGCCACCCCCCAAACCTTCATCGAATTCAGCCGCCAACACGGCCTCGCACCCGACGGCCGCTGCAAATCCTTCTCCACCCACGCCGACGGCGCAGCCTGGTCCGAAGGCGTCGGCCTCATCCTGCTCGAACGCCTCTCCGACGCCCACCACAACAACCACCCCATCCTCGCCCTCATCCGAGGCTCCGCCATCAACCAAGACGGCGCCAGCAACGGCCTCACCGCACCCAACGGCCCCGCACAAGAAAAAGTCATCCGACAAGCACTAGCCAACGCCCAACTCTCCACCACAGACATCGACGCCGTCGAAGCCCACGGCACCGGCACCACCCTGGGCGACCCCATCGAAGCCCAAGCACTCCTAGCCACCTACGGACAACACCGACCCGCCGACCAACCACTCTGGCTGGGCTCCATCAAATCCAACATCGGCCACACCCAAGCAGCAGCCGGCGTCGCCAGCGTCATCAAAATGGTCATGGCCATGCACCACGCCACACTCCCCCAAACCCTGCACGCCGACCAACCAACACCGCACGTCGACTGGACCACCGGCTCGGTCAACCTCCTCACACAGCAACAAGACTGGACCAACACCCACCACCCACGACGCGCCGCCGTCTCCTCCTTCGGACTCTCCGGCACCAACGCACACCTCATCCTCGAACAACCGGAACAGGCTGCCGCGAGTGTCCCCGCGGAACCGATGGCGGGACCGGTGCCGTTGGTGCTGTCCGCGAAGACCGAGGAAGCGTTGCGCGCTCAGGCGATCCGGCTCGGCGAGCGGATCACCGCGGAGCCCGAGGTCGATCTCGGCACGCTTGCGTACTCGTTGACGACCACCAGGTCGGCCTTTGAGCACCGAGCTGTCGTCATCGCACACGACCACGACGACACTCTCGCCGGCCTCAACGCGCTGGCCGCCGGTGAACCCGTGCCACACGTAGTCACCGGTTCGGCGACCGGCACCTACCAACCGGTATTCGTGTTCCCCGGCCAAGGCACCCAATGGCCCGACATGGCCACCCACCTACTAGACACCTCACCAGTATTCCGCAACGCCATACAAAACTGCGCCGACGCACTAGCACCACACACCAACTGGTCACTACTCGACGTCCTCACCCAACAACCCAACACCCCCAACCTCGACCGCGTCGACGTCATCCAACCCACCCTATTCGCCATGATGACCAGCCTCACCCGACTCTGGCAACACCACAACATCCAACCCACCGCCGTCATCGGCCACTCCCAAGGCGAAATCGCCGCCGCCCACATCGCCGGCATCCTCACCCTCGACGACGCAGCCCGCATCACCGCCCTACGCTCACAAGCACTCACCACACTAGCCGGCACCGGCGGCATGATCTCCCTATCACTCTCAGAAGACAGCACAACGACACTGCTGCAACCATGGGCCGACCACATCTGGATCGCCGCACTCAACGGCCCCACCACCACCATCATCGCCGGCGACACCACCGCACTGGACGCCCTCCTCCACCACTGCGAACACCACGGCATCCACGCCCGCCGCATCGCCGTCGACTACGCCTCCCACACCCCCCACATCGAACCCCTCCACCACCAACTCCTCGACATCCTGGGCACGATCACGCCGCACCCGGCCACACTGCCCTTCTACTCCACCGTCACCGGTGAACAGATCACCGACACAACGACCATGACCGCCGACTACTGGTACCGCAACCTGCGCCACCCCGTCCGCTTCCACCCCACCGTCACCACACTCATCAACACCGGCCACCACCACTACCTCGAAACCAGCCCCCACCCCGTCCTCACCACCGCCATCAACGACTCCAACGGCACCGCACTACCAACACTGCGCCGCAACCACCCCCACTTCCTCACCGCCCTCGCCACCGCACACACCAACGGCATCACCCCCCACTGGCACCTCCCGGCGCCCACCACACCACCACCCACACTCCCCACCTACCCCTTCCAACACCAACGCTACTGGCTGGACAGTCCGGCGCCGGCTGCGAGCAATCCCAGTCGGTTGGGGCAGATGGCGACCGGGCACGCGCTGCTCACGACCGCTGTCGAGCGGGCGGGCGACGGGACGGTCACGTTCACCGGCAGCATTTCGTTGGCTACGCAGCCATGGTTGGCGGATCATGCCGTCACGGACACGGTGTTGCTGCCCGGTACCGCATTCCTCGACATGGCACTGCACGCTGCCGGTCAGCTCGGCGTCGGCCAGGTCACGGACCTGACACTGGAACTGCCGCTTCCCCTTGCCGAGCAGGGCAATACGCAGATCCAGCTCACCGTCGACGCGGCCGATGACGACGGCAGGCGCTCGATCACGATTCACTCGCGTGGCGAGGATCTGACGGAGTGGACCCGGCACGCCGTCGGCCAGATCGGCAGTAGCGGGTCGACGCAGGTGCCGACTGCGAAGACTTGGCCACCGGCCGGGGCGACCATCATCGACCTCGCCGACGCCTACGACCGGTTGGCCGGCCATCATCTGCACTACGGTCCGATGTTCCAAGGGCTCAGGTCCGCCTGGCAGGACGATGACACGCTCTACGCCGAGGTGCACCTGCCCGAGGGCGCCGACGTGGACGGGTTCGCCGTGCACCCGGCTCTGCTGGACGCGGCACTGCACGCCAAGGCGTTGCATTCGCTGGCCGACGATCCCGACACCATCAACCTGCCGTTCGGCTTCGCCAACGTCACGGTGTCCGGCTCCGGCGCGACCACCCTGCGCGTGACGATCACGAAGATCACCGACAACTCCATGGCGATCGGGATGACCGACGAGGCCGGCACGCCTGTGGCGATGATCGAGTCTCTTGCCACCAGGCCGACCACGCCGAACCAGCTCGCCGCCAGCACCGGCTCGGGCCGCGACTCGTTGTTCGCGCCCAAGTGGACGGCTGTGCCGATGCCGACGACCACGCCGGCGGTTCGCTCGGTGACCGTGGCGGGCCTGGATCTCGGCGGGCTGCTCTCCACCTACACGAACGGCACCGCAGCACCCGACGTGGTCGTGCTGCCGTGCCACGGTGATTCGGCGAACGTCGTGCGCAGTGCACACGAACTGACCGGCGCAGTGCTCCGCGCGGCCGCCGACCTGTTGGCCGGCGAACGTTTCGCCGACTCGAAGCTCGTCGTGGTCACCGACGGCGCGATCGCGGTCGATGCGACCGAGGACGTCACCGATCTCGGTGCCGCCGCCGTCTGGGGTTTGATCCGCTCCGCGCAGAACGAACACCCGGGTCGGTTCGTCCTGCTCGACACCGACGACGAAAACATCATCCCCACCGCGATCGCCACCAACGAACCCCAACTCGCCTACCGCAACGGACAACTCCACACACCCCGACTCACCCGCACCACCACCCCCACCACCACACCACTCACACTCAACCCCCACGGCACCATCCTCATCACCGGCGGCACCGGCACCCTCGCCACCCTCACCGCCCACCACCTCATCACCCACCACGGCGCCCGCCACCTCCTCCTCGCCAGCCGCACCGGCACAACGCAACCAACGCCGCAGCACTACACGACAAACTCGGCGCCAACATCCGCATCACAGCCTGCGACACCAGCAACCGCAACCAACTCCGGCAACTCCTCAACTCCATCCCCGAACAACACCCCCTCACCGCCGTCATCCACACCGCAGGCGTCCTCAACGACGCCACCCTCACCAACCTCACCACCGAACAACTCCACACCGTCCTACAACCCAAGATCGACACCGCCTGGCACCTCCACCAACTCACCCAGCACATGAACCTCGACGCATTCGTCCTCTACTCCTCCGCCGCCGGCACCCTCGGCAACCCCGGACAAGCCAACTACGCCGCAGCCAACACCTTCCTCGACGCACTCGCCCACCACCGCCGATCCACCGGACTCCCCGCACACTCCCTCGCCTGGGGACTCTGGGCCACCAAAACCGGCATGACCACCAACACCGACCACAACCAACTACACCGCACCGGCATCACACCCATGACCACCCACCACGCACTCACCCTCCTCGACACCGCACTCACCACCACCCACCCCCACCTCATCACCGCACAACTCAACACCACCACACTCCGCGAACAAGCCCGCAACAACACACTCCCCCACATCCTGCACGGCCTGGTCCGGGTGCCGGTCGTGAGCCGGGCGAAGGCGTCGGACGACGGTGCGCTGACGCGGCGGTTGAGCGGGCTGTCGGAGCAGGACCAGGAGCGCGCTGTCGTGGACGTGGTTCGGACGCATGTGGCGGCGATTCTGGGTCACACGAGCGCGGCCGCGGTCGACACGAACCGTGGGTTCATGGAGATGGGATTCGACTCGCTCACCGCTGTCGAACTGCGCAACAGGCTGGTGGGGGTGACCGGTCTGCGGTTGCCGAGCACGCTGCTGTTCGACCATCCGACGGTCACCGCGCTGGCCGGGCATCTGCTGTCGCAGCTCACCAACGGCCACGACGACGTGTCGACGGCTGCCGTCGCGGCGCTCGCGCGGTTGGAGTCGGCGCTGTCGGACGGGACGGCGGAGCAGTCCGAGCGGGATGCGATCACCGCGCGGCTGGAGGCACTGCTGTGGAAGTGGACCAGCGGTGGCGCCCCGGCGGAGGCAGGCGCGGCCGAGGTCGATCTCGATGCGGCGACCGACGACGAACTGTTCGCCGCGCTCGACGACGAACTCGGTACAGCCACGTCATGACGACCAACGAACCCGGACAGACCACGAAGGCCGGAGGGCCGATGTCGAACGAGGACATGTCGAACGAGGACAAGCTGCGCGACTACCTCAAGCGCGCCACCACGGATCTGCGGCAGGCGCGGCAGCGGCTGCGTGAGGTCGAGGCGAGTCAGCACGAACCGATCGCCGTGGTCGCGATGAGCTGCCGGTATCCGGGTGGGGTGCGGTCACCGGAGGACCTGTGGCGGCTGGTGGTCGACGGTGTCGACGCCATCGGGCCGTTCCCGGAGAACCGGGACTGGGACGTCGACCGGATCTACGACCCGGACCCGGAGCACGTGGGCACGACGTACACCCGCGAGGGCGGTTTCCTCTACGACGCCGACCACTTCGATCCGGCGTTCTTCGGGATGAGCCCGAGGGAGGCGCTGGCCACCGATCCGCAGCAGCGGCTGCTGCTGGAACTGACCTGGGAGGTCTTCGAGCGGGCCGGCATCGACCCGGCGACGGTCAGGGGCAGCAACACCGGCGTGTTCGCCGGGATCATGTATGACGACTACGCCGCGCGGATCAGGCAGGTTCCGCCGGATCTGGAGGGATTGCTGGGCACCGGCAGCGCCGGCAGCATCGCGTCCGGCCGGATCGCCTACACGTTCGGTTTCGAGGGTCCCGCGGTCACCGTCGACACCGCGTGTTCGTCGTCGTTGGTGGCGTTGCACCTCGCGGTGGCGGCGCTGCGCAGCGGTGAGTGTTCGCTGGCGGTCGCCGGTGGCGTGACGGTGATGGCGACGCCACAGCCGTTCGTGGAGTTCAGCCGGCAGCACGGTTTGTCGCCGTCCGGCCGCTGCAGGTCCTTCTCCGACGACGCCGACGGCGCCGCGTGGGCGGAGGGCATCGGCGTGCTGCTGGTGGAGCGGCTCAGTGACGCGCAGCGCCTCGGTCATCCGGTGCTGGCGACGATTCGGGGTTCAGCGGTCAATCAGGACGGGACGAGCAGCCAGCTTACCGCACCCAACGGTCCGTCCCAGCAACGGGTGATCCGCAAGGCGCTGGCCGATGCCCGACTGTCCGCTGTGGACGTCGACGTGGTCGAGGGTCACGGCACGGGCACGACGCTGGGCGACCCGATCGAGGCGCAGGCGCTGGTGGCGACCTACGGGCAGGACCGGCCCGCGGACCGGCCGCTGTGGCTGGGGTCGATCAAGTCGAACATCGGCCACGCGCAGGCGGCTGCCGGTGTGGCCGGTGTGATCAAGATGGTGATGGCGATCCGCAACGGCCTGCTGCCCAGGACGCTGCACGCCGAACAGGCATCGTCCCAGGTGGACTGGAGCGCGGGCGCCGTGTCGCTGTTGACCGAACCGAGGGCGTGGCAGGAGGGTGACGAGCCGCGCAGGGCCGCCGTGTCGTCGTTCGGGCTGAGCGGGACCAACGCGCACGTCATCATCGAGCAGGCACCCGCCGAGACACCGGACGATCCAGCGGGCGCCGACGGTGAGCCGCTGCCGTGGCTGTTGTCCGCGAAGGACGAGGCGGGGTTGTCCGCGCAGGCGGGCGATCTGTTGAACTTCCTCGACCGGCACCACGACACGGCCGACACGGACATCGCCCGTTCGCTGGTGACGACCCGGTCGGTGATGGAGCACCGGGCTGTCGTCGTCGCCGAGGACCGCCCTGGTTTCCGGGCGGCCCTGACGGCGTTGGCCGAGGGTAGTCCGGCGGCCGGACTGGTCACCGGCAAGGCATCCGAGTCCGCCGGCGTGGCGATCATGTTCAGTGGCCAAGGCTCCCAACACCCCCAAATGGGCCACCAACTCACCACCACCAACCCCACCTACCACCACCACCTCCACCACACCCTCAACCACATCAACCCACACCTCCCCCAACCCCTCACCACCATCCTCACCGCACCACCCCACACCCCCCACGCCACCCTCCTCAACCACACCCACTACACCCAACCAGCCCTGTTCACCCTCCACACCACCCTCTACCACCTCACCCACCACCACGGCATCACCCCCACCCACCTCACCGGCCACTCCATCGGCGAAATCGCCGCCGCCCACCTCGCCGGCACCCTCTCCCTCCACGACGCCACCACCCTCATCACCACCCGCGCCCACCTCATGGCCCAACTACCCCCCACCGGCACCATGATCGCCATCAACACCACCGAAACCGAAGCCCAAGCCGCCATCCACGGCCACGAACACCACATCGCCATCGCCGCCATCAACGGACCCAACTCCATCGTCCTGTCCGGCGACACCACCACCCTCCACCACATCGCCCACCAATTCCGCACCCAAGGACACCGCACCCACCAACTCCCCGTCAGCCACGCCTTCCACTCACCCCTCATGAACCCCATCCTCACCCAATTCCACCACATCGCCTCCACCCTCACCTACCACCAACCCCACACCCCCATCATCTCCACCCTCACCGGCACCCTCGTCACCGACGAAATCACCAACCCCGACTACTGGGTCGACCACATCACCCAACCCGTCCGCTTCCACGACGCCATCCAACAACTCACCCAACTCGGCACCACCACATTCCTCGAAATAGGACCGGATGCCGTGTTGACCCCGATGGTGCAGGAATTCGTGCCCGACACCGTGCGGGCCATTCCGATCATGCGCCGTTCGGTGCCCGAACAGCGCGGTGTGCTGCTCGCGCTCGGGGAACTGCACGCCCGGGGCGTCGACGTGGACTGGTCGACCGTGCACGGGTCGGCCGGGAAGCGGGTGGACCTGCCCACGTATCCCTTCCAGCGGGAGCGGTACTGGCTGCCACTGCCGCGACCGGCAGCGACGAGTCCGGTCCAATTGGGACAGACACCGACCGGACATCCGTTGATCGCCACGGCCGTCGACGTGGCGGAGGACGACACGACGACCTTCACCGGCTCGCTGTCCAGGGCGGAACAGCCGTGGCTGGCCGATCACGCCGTCGGTGACACGGTTCTCGTACCGGGCACCGTGTTCCTGGAACTCGCGTTGCACGCCGCCGACCACCTGGGGCACAACCACGTCGTCGACCTCACGCTGGCGGCGCCGCTGGTGCTGCCCGACACGGGGGCGGTCGCGGTGCAGGTGGTGGCCGGCGCCGTCGACGAGCACGACCGGCGGGATGTCGGTGTCTACTCGCGACCCGTCGAGGACGGGGCCGACCAGGCGTGGACGCGGCACGCGTTCGGGCAGTTGGGCACGACCGCGCCGGTGCCGGGGACCGGCACCGCCGTGTGGCCGCCGGCGGGTGCCGAACCGGTCGACGTCCAGGACGCCTACGAGCGGTTGGCGCGGCACGGCCTGCGCTACGGCCCCGCGTTCCAGGGGCTGGTCGCCGCGTGGGCACAGGACGGTACGACGTACGCGGAGGTCCGGCTGCCGGAAACCGCGTCGGAGGAGGGTTTCGCACTGCACCCGGCGCTGCTGGACGCCGCGTTGCACGCGCAGGCGCTGCGCGGCCTGATCGAGAACGAGGACGCGGGCACCGTCACCATTCCGTTCAGCTTCGGCAACGCGACGCTGCACGCGACCGGTGCCACCACGGTGCGGGTCACGTTGTCACCCATCGGTTCCGAGTCGATCGCGGTCGCGATCGCCGACGGCGGCGGCACACCGTTGCTGACGGTGGAGTCACTGGCGACCCGTTCGACGACGGCCCGCCAGATCGCGATGAGCACGCACACGACGAGCCAGTCGCTGTACCGGGTGGAGTGGGCGGCGCTGGTCGACCCGGAACTCATCGCCGTCGAACCGGACGTCACGTACCACCACGTCACCGGCGGCGCGGCCGATGACGTGGTGACCGCCGCGCACGACACGGCCGTGCGTACGCATCGGGTGATCACCGAGTGGCTGGGCGAGTCGCACGCGGCCGCGCACCGGCTCGCCGTGACCACGAGGGGCGCCGTCACGACGACGCCGCACCAGCCCGTCACCGATCTGGCCGGCGCCACCGTGTGGGGCATGGTGCGCAGCACCCAGCATGAGCATCCCGACCAGGTGATCGCCGTCGACCTCGATCCGACGACCGACGACGTCCCGACCGAGGTCCCGGCCGGGCACACCCAACTGGCCCTCCGGCACGGCACCTGGTACGCGCCTCGCCTGGCCCACCCGCCGGCCCCGCTGCCCACACCGGCCACCGAGCACTTCCACCTGACCACGACCGCGCCCGGCACCCTGGACGGGCTCACCCTCCAGCCGTACGCGGCCGCCACCCGGCCGTTGGACCCCGGTGAGGTGCGCATCCACCTGCACGCGACGGGGCTGAACTTCCGTGACGTCCTGGTAGCGCTCGACCTGTATCCGGGGGCGGCGACACTGGGCACGGAGGGCGCGGGCGTGGTGGTCGAGACGGCGCCGGACGTCACGCACGTGCGACCCGGCCAACGGGTGATGGGTCTGATCGCACACGCGTTCACCAGCACGGCCGTCACCGACGCGCGGCTGGTGGCTCCCGTTCCGCCGCGCTGGACCATGCGGCAGGCGGCAGCGGCGTGCACGGTGTACCTCACCGCGTACCACGCGCTGGTGGAACTGGCCGCGTTGCGGCCCGGCGAACCGGTCCTCGTGCACGCGGCGACCGGTGGTGTCGGCACGGCGGCGACGAATCTGGCGCGGCACATCGGCGCGATCGTCCACGCCACCGCGCATCCGACCAAACAGCACCATCTTCGCGCGGCGGGCGTCCCGGCCGTGCGGATCGCCAACTCCCGCACCCTGGACTACCGGCGGTCCTTCGGCGACGTCCGGTTCCGGGCCGTACTGAACTCCCTGACCGGCGACCACATCCCGGCGTCACTGGAACTGCTCGGACCCGACGGGCACTTCCTGGAGATGGGCAAGACCGACCTGCGCCGGCCGGAGGACGTGCACCGCGACCATCCCGGGGTCCGCTACGAGCCGTTCGACCTGCACGCACTGGAACCCGATCACATCCAGCGGATGCTGGCCGCGTTGACGGAACTGTTCGCCGACGGTGCGCTGCCCGCCCTGCCGACGGTGGCGTATCCGATCGCGCACGCGCCGAGCGCGTTCCGGCAACTGCAACAGGCCCAGCACACCGGCAAGATCGTGCTGACCTTCCCGCAGGCGGCCGATCCGGACGGCACGTGGCTGGTCACCGGTGGCACCGGCACCCTGGGCGGCATCACGGCCCGGCATCTCGTCACCCGCCACGGCGCCCGGCACCTGCTGCTGGCCAGCAGGCGCGGACCGGACGCGGCCGAGGCCGCCGACCTGCGGCGGGAACTGTCCGAACTGGGTGCCGACGTGCGTGTCGTCGCGTGCGACGTGGCCGACCGGGCGGACGTCGAGCGGCTGCTGGCGGCCGTGCCGGCCGGGCATCCGCTGACCGGTGTCGTCCACACGGCGGGCCTGATCGACGACGCGCCCGTCACGACGCTGACGCCGGAGCGGATCGACGGCGTGCTGCGGCCGAAGGTCGACGCCGCATGGCACCTGCACGAGTTGACCCGGGACTCGGACCTGACCGCGTTCGTGCTGTTCTCCTCCGCGGCCGGCACGCTGGGCAACCCGGGTCAGGCCAACTACGCGGCCGCCAACGCGTTCCTGGACGCGCTGGCCGGACACCGCGAGTCCGGTGGCCTGCCGGCGCGCTCCCTGGCGTGGGGTCTGTGGGCGGCGACCAGTGGCATCACCGGGCAGCTCAGCTCGGCCGAACAGACCAAGCTGCACCGCGCGGGACTGGTCCCGATGCCGGCCAAGCTCGCGCTCACGCTGCTGGACGCGAGCCTGGCCGGCGCCGATCCGGTGACGGTGCCGGCGCGGATCAACCCCGCGGTGCTGCGCTCGATGGCCGCGGCCGGGGCGCTGCCCACGATGCTGCGCGGCCTGGTGCGGGCACGGGTTGGCAGGGCGGGCGATCTCGCGGCGAACCCCGGTGGCGCGTCACTGGAGCGGCGGCTGACCGGCCTGTCCACTGCCGAACAGCAGGTCGTGCTCGTGGACCTGTTGCGCGCCAACGTGGCCGCGGTGCTGGGCTACCAGAACGCGGATGCCGTCGTGGTCGACCGGCCGTTCAAGGACCTCGGTTTCGACTCGCTCACGGGGGTGGAGCTGCGCAACAGGCTGAACTCGGCGACCGGGTTGCAGCTGCCGGCGACGGTGGTGTTCGACTATCCGACCATCAGCGCGCTGGCCGAGCACCTGGTCGGCCAGTTGGCACCGGAGGCAGGGTCCGATGTGGACAGGGTGCTGCCGGAACTGGACCGGCTGGCGGTCGTGCTGTCGTCGATCGACGCCGACGACCAGGGCAGGGAGCGCATCGCGGCACAGTTGCAGGTGATGCTGTCGAAGTGGGTGACACCGCTCGATCAGCAGGCGGACGTCGAGATCGACGCGCAGATCCAGGATTCCAGCACCAGCGAGATCCTCGCGTTCATCGACAAGGAACTGGGCCGCACGGCCAACCAGTCGTGGGACTGACCCGAACCGCGGCGGTGCCGGGCCTGCCCGTCACCGCCGTTCCGCGACCGGTTCGTCGGCCTTGCGGGTCACCCGGCCGGGCAGCAGCAGTGCCGGCACGATGGCGATCGCGGTGAAGCCGAGTGACCACCAGAACGTGGTGGCGAACGCGGCCGACTGCGCGGCGGCGTCGTGACCGTGGCCGGCGAGTTGGTGTTGCAGCAGCACGGCGAACACCGCGACACCGAAGGAACCGCCGACCTGCAGCAGGATGCGCGTCGCGCTGCTGCCGTGCGGAATCTGCTCGGGCCGCAGGCCGCGGAACGCGCCGACCATGACGGCGACGTTGATGCCGGACAGCCCCGCGCCGCGCAACACCAGGCTCGCACCGAGCAGCACCTCGTTGGTGTGCGGGCCGACCTGGGTGTAGACGACGGTGCCGAGGCTGGCCAGCACGACACCCGCCGCGACGAGCAGGCGCGGCCCGTGCTTGTCGGCCAGTCTGCCGACGGGGCCTCGGGTGATCAGACTGCCGATGCCCTGCGGTGCGAGCAGCAGACCGGCCATCAGCGCACTCTGGCCGCGGACCTCCTGGTAGTACAACGGAAGCAGCAGTGCGACGCCGTAGAGGGTGAGGCCGGACAGGAACAGCAGGATCGCGGCCGCCGTGAACGACCGGTCGCGGAACAGGCGGACGTCCAGCACCGGTTCGCCGCTGATCCGGTACCCGTGCACGGTGAACGCGGCCAGCAGGACGACGCCGAGCACGAGGGGCACGACAACGTTCGTGCCGGTCAGGCTGCCGTGCGCACCGACCTCGGACAGTCCGAACAGGAGGATCGCGAGCCCTGGCGAGAGCAGCAGGAAACCGAGGACGTCGAGCGATCGGCCGCCCTGCGGCCGCGTGGCCGGCAGGCCGCGCGCGGCGAGCACCAGCGCGCACACGCTGATCGGTACGTTGATGAAGAAGATCCAGCGCCAGCTCAGGTCGCTGAGGATCAGGCCGCCGATCACCGGGCCCAGGATCGGCACGACGACCGTGGGCACGCTGATGGCGGCCATCACCCTGCCCAGCCGCTCCCGGCCGGCGGCCTGCACCAGCAGCGTCTGCTGGATCGGCAGCATCAGGCCGCCACCGACGCCCTGGATCACCCGGAACACGATGAGGCTGCCGATGTTCCAGGAACAGCCGGCCAGCGTGGAGCCGATCAGGAACAGGGCGACGGACACCAACCACATCTGCCTGGCGCCGAACCGGGCCACGGCCCACACGCTCAGTGGGATCACGATGCCCAGCGCCAGCAGGAACCCGGTGTTGACCCACTGCACGGTGGCGACGGTGGTGTGCAGTTCGCGGGTGAGCGTGCCGATGGCGACGTTGACGATCGTGGTGTCCAGCAGCACCGCCAGCAGCCCGACCAGCAGGATACCGATCAGCTTTCGGAGATCGGGATCGAGGCGATCATCCGAACCGGCGCGTGCCGTCATCCTCGACTCTCCTGGCGGGTCTGGGCGGAGTGGGACCGTGGACGTGACTGGCCGGCGGCGGGGGTGGGGGGATGAGGGACGCCGCCGACCAGTCACTGGCTCCTGTTCAGGCGGACTTCTGCGTCACCATCTCGAACAGCTTGGGCAGCATGCCCATCGCCTGCGCACCGGCGATCGGGTTGGAGTAGTCGCGCGAGTGCACGATCACGCCGTTCCGGATGGTCAGCACGACGATGTAGGACAGCACGAACTCGAAGCCGCTGGCGACGACCTTGCCGTGCAGGTCGTACTCGACGACCATCACCTCGGGATCGTCGGTACCGTGGATGACGACGCCGTCCACCTTGTAGTACTCCCGGTTGCCGGCACCGGCCTGGAACCGGGCACGCAGCTCCTCGCGTCCGGTTTCGGTGATCCGGGGGAAGATCGGCTGGGCGAAGGGCATCTCCAGCACGAAGTGCTCCGCGTACAGGTCGGCCAGGTTGCTGCCGGCCGGGTCCAGCGCGCACCGGAGGAAGCGGTCGACGACCTCGCGCGGGGTCGGGACGGCACTGGTCGGCTCAGTCACGGTGATACTCCTGATCGACGATTGTTGGCCTGCGCCAAGCACTTACAATGGGAACGCCAGCCCCGCACACAATACGGAACGCCGGCCCCGTTTTGCAAGTAGCCCGTCGAGGAGCGTGTGATGACCGACAAGCCCACCGGGACGGACGCAGGCAGGCCGATGCGCGCCGACGCCCAGCGCAACCGGGCGAAGGTACTGGAGGCCGCGCAGCAGGCGTTCGCCGAGGAGGGTCTGTCGGTGCCGCTGGACGAGATCGCCCGGCGAGCGGGTGTCGGAGCGGGCACGGTCTACCGGCACTTCCCGAACAAGGAACTCCTGTTCGAGGCGATCGTGCTCAGCCGCCTGGAAGGCCTGGTGAACAGGGCGGCCGAACTGGCCGGAGCCGACGACGCGGGCGCGGCGTTCTTCGATTTCCTGCGCCTGATGCTGGACGAGACGACACTGAAACGAGACCTGATCGACGCCCTGTCCGGCAGTGACCTGTCCGGACCGATCACCAAGATCAGACGCGACATGCGCACAGCCATCGGCCGACTGCTGGTCCGCGCGCAGGAGGCCGGCACAGTCCGCGCCGACATCGAAATCACGTCCCTGATGCGACTGCTGTCCGGCATCTTCCTCACCGTGGCGCAGACGGCGAACCAGGGCGGCCCGGACGAACACGTGGTCAGCGTGATCTTCGACGGTCTCCGCGCCGGTCGCTCGTGACCCGGAGCCCGGCCAAGTCGTCAGGTCACCGGTAGCAGGAACGGCAGCCACCGGGAAAGGAAGCCGAAACGGACGAGCCCGGATGACGGGCCACCGCCCACACCCGTGCTAACGACGCGGGACAACCCTGCCGCCAAGTCCCTCCATGATCCGCGACGCCGTCCACTCCACCTCTTGCGACAGGTAGAAGTGGCCACCCCCGGGCGACACGTGCAACTCGAACTCCCGCCGACCGTGCCTACGCCAACCCGCCGCCTCCTCGACCGACGCCCGCGGATCACTGTCCCCCACCAGCGCCACGATCGGCACATCCAACGGCGCGGTACGCGAGTCCCACCGATAGCTCTCGATGGCCGCGTAGTCGGCACGCAGCGGCGGCAGGATCATGGCGAGCACATCCGGATCCGACAGCAATCGCCGGTCCGTCCCGTACAGGCCGGCGATCTCCCCGACGAGCGCCGCATCGTCGAGCAGGTGCACGGAGTCCGTGTCCCGGCACGACGGGGCCTTGCGACCGGACGCGAACAGCACCGACGGCAACGGCCTGCCCCGCGCGGCCAGCCGCAGCGCCAGTTCGTAGCAGACGACCGCGCCCATGCTGTGGCCGAAGAAGGCGAACGGGACGTCGTCGTGGTCCGGGAACACCGCACAGATCCGGTCGGCCAGTTCGCCGATCTCGGTCACCGCGGGCTCGTGGCGGCGGTCCTGGCGGCCGGGGTACTGCACGGCCGTCACGTCCACCCGGTCGTGCAGGGTGCCGGCCAGCGGGTGGAAGAAACTGGCCGAGCCACCCGCGTGCGGAAAGCAGAACAGCCGCGTCGCGGCATCGTCCGCCGGCCGCATACGCCGAAACCACAATGCTGCCTCACCGGTCATTTCCGTCCTCCCACGACACACGACTGAGCACACGGTGTCATGACGGCCCGGCCGCGAAAAGGGAGCATTTAGCTCCGCTTCAACAATCCGCGTGACGATCGTCACGACCGCAGGAACCGACACGACAGGAATCGACACGAGACGAGGTGCGACATGCTCGGCATGCCCAACGTCTTCCTCGACGGCGGCCCGGAGATCCCCGCGCAGGATCGGATCCACTACGCGGAGGACACCGAGGCGAAGATCGTCATGCCTCGCGGCCACTGCTACGACCACTTCGTGCCCACCGTGCGCACCACCGTACAGGCCGGCCGGGAACTGACGGTATTTTCCTGGAGCGGACGCACGTACGTGGCGGAATGACACCACATTCCCCGGCTTCGGCCGGGCTCGAGCCGGCCACCGATGAAATCCTCAGCCGCACGCATCAAGCCATCACTCTTGGGGGGAAATCTTGCCGTCAACGCGACGAACGGTGCTACGGGCAGGTCTCGCCGCGCTCGCCGTGGGTGCGGTCGGCGCGACCGTCGGGTCGGCCGGCGGCCCGACGGCGGCCGCGTGGGCGCAACTGGGCGCCGGCCTGACGGGCACCCTTGTCCTGCCGTCGGACGCCGACTACGACGTGGCCAGACAACTCTGCTACGCGCAGTACGACTCGATCTACCCGCAGGCGATCGCCTACTGCGCGACACCGGCGGACGTGAGCACGTGCGTGCGGTTCGCCACCCGGAACGGCATACCGGCGCGTGCCCGCAGCGGCGGCCACAGTTCCGCCGGCTACTCCACGACCACGGGCCTGGTCATCGACCTGTCCCGGTTGAACTCCGTGCGGATCGGCACCGGTTCGGTGACCGTCGGGGCGGGCACGCAGCAGGTGGACGCGGTCGCCGCGTTGGCGCCCAGCGGTTTGGCCCTGCCCGGTGGCCTTGCCGCGACCGTCGCGATGGCCGGTTTCGTCCAGGGCGGCGGTCTCGGCCTGCTGACCCGCAAGTACGGCATGGCGTGCGACCACGTGCTCGGTGCGGACGTGGTGCTCGCCGACGGCAGTTCCCTACACTGCTCGCCGACGTCCCAGCCGGACCTCTTCTGGGCTCTTTGCGGCGGTGGTGGGGGCAACTTCGGCATCGTGACGGCGTTCCAGTTGGCGCCGGTCGCCATCTCCGGCCTGGTGAACTTCACCCTCACCTGGCCGTGGGACGTGGCGGCTGCCGTGCTGACCGGTTGGCAGGAATGGCTGCTGGCCAGTCCCCGTGAATCCGGTGCGGAACTGGTCATCTCGCTGCCCGACGCGGCACCCGGCAACGTGCCGCTGGTGACGGTGTCCGGTGCGTGGTGCGGTGATCCGGCCGGCGCCGCGGCCAACGTGAACGCACTGATCTCCGCCGTCGGCAGCAGTCCGACCACCAACACGTCCAGCCAACTGTCCTATCAGGACTCCGCGATGGCGTGGTACGGCTGCTCGACCAGGACCGTGCCACAGTGCCACCGGGTCGGCTACTCGTCGGCCGGGGCGCTGCCCCGTGGTGAGTTCCTGGTCAGCAGGACCAGGATGTTCAGCGATCAGGTGCCCGGCAGCGGCGTGTCCGACATCCTCGCGGCCTACGACGCCAACCGCCTGCCGGGTCACACGAGGGTGTTCAGCACGGCGGGACTGGGCGGTGCGGTGAACGACGTCGCCCGCACGGCGACCGCGTACGTGCACCGGGACACCCAGTTCTCGTTCATCGCCGCGACGACGCTGCCCACCGGGCAGCCGGCCCAGGCCGACCGGGACGCGGCCAACGCGTGGGCGACCACCGTGTTCGACACGATGGACCCGTACTCCAACGGCGAGACCTATCAGAACTTCATGGACCCGGCACTGGTCGACTGGCGCCGGTCCTACTACGCCGAGAACTACCCGCGACTGGTCGCGGTCAAGCAGGAGTACGACCCGACGCGGTTCTTCTCGTTCCCGCAGGCCGTCGGCTGACCATGGACACGGTGCCGGCGCTGCGCGTCGCCGGCACCGTGTCCGTGGCAGGGAGAGTGCCGACCCCTACTTGTCCTGCGAGAGCAGTTCCACCAGCTTGGGGAGCATGCCCAGCGCCCTGGCACCGGTGATCGGGTCGGTGTAGTCGCGGGAGTACACGATCTTGCCGTCCCGGATGGTCATGACGCAGATGTACTGCAGCACGAACGGACTTCCGGTGGCGACGACCTTGCCGTGCACCTCGTACTCGACGACGACGACCTCGGGGTCCACCGTGTCGTGGATGGTGACGTTGTCGACCTTCTCGTACTGGCGGGCCCCCACACCGGCCTTGAAGCGCTCCTGCAGTTGCGCGGCGCTGGTCTCGCTCCGCTTCGGGAACCCCGGCGGCGCGAACGGCATCTCCACGACGACATGGTCGCCGTACAGGTCGGCGAGATCGGTGCCCGCCGGATCGATGGCCGCGGCGAGGAACCGCTCTACGACCTCGTGCGCGGAGGTCTTGGTCTGCTCAGTCACAGGTGACTCCAACTGGACGTTCAACGGTGGGCTTCGGGGGCACTAGCGGAACGGGCGCCCCGGTTAGAACATACGAGACCCTTCCGGCGACTGTCAACGCGCCCCGGAACGCCCGAGCGGGCGGGTGGTCGTCGCAGCCTGTCGGCCCGGGTGACCGACGGGGACTTCAGGGCGACTTTAACCGGGATCGATTCGATTGGCCCCGCCGGTGTCCGGCGGAATCACCGGCGGTTCCGGCCATCGATCGAGGGGCGATTATGACCCAGCATTCGACCGCGTCCGAGGTGTTGCCGGACGACGGTGAGATCCCTGACCTGCCGGCGACCCGGGAATGTCCCTACCACCCGCCGTCCGGGTTCGCCGCACTGCGGGAGCAGGGACCGGTGACCAGGGTGAAACTGTTCGACGGCCGCGTCGTGTGGGCCGTGACCGGATTCGCCGAGGCACGTGAGGCGCTCGCGCATCCCGCGATGTCCTCCAGCCGCACCCACCCCAACTTCCCGGTGCCGATCCCGGCCTTCGCGAAGGTCCTGAAAACCGCGCGGGCCGACGGCAAGGCTCCGATGCTGGCCAGGACGCTCAATTCCATCGACCCGCCGGAGCACACCCGGCAGCGGCGCATGCTGATCGCGACGTTCACGGTGCGGCGCATCACCGCGCTGCGGGAGAAGATCCAACGTGCCGTGGACGAGCTGATCGACAGGATGGTGGGTCAGGGGCCACCCGTCGACCTGGTGTCCTCGTTCGCGCTGCCGATCTCCTCGCAGACCATCTCCGAGCTGCTCGGCGTTCCCTACGCCGATCACGAGTTCTTCGAGGCGCAGAGCCGCAGGCGTCTCGACCCGGCGCAGACGATGGCCGCGCTGGCCGAACTGAGCCGCTACTTCGAGGAACTCATCGACGCCAAGCTGGCCGAACCCGGTGACGGCCTGATGGACGCGCTGATCGCGAGCCAGACCGAACAGGGCACGCTGAACCGGGCCGAGCTCGCCGGCCTGGCGCTGGGCATGCTGCTGGCCGGGCACGACACGACGACGACCTCGATCGCGCTGGGCGCCATCGCGCTGGCCGACCACCCCGACCAGTGGGGGGCGCTGCGCGATGACCCGTCGCTGGCCGGCAACGCGGTGGAGGAGCTGCTGCGGTTCGTCTCCACGGTGTCCGGGCTGCCGAGGGTCGCCACGGAGGACATGCGGATCGGCGGCCGGCTCATCCGCGCCGGTGACGGCGTTCTGGTGGCGGGGGTCGCGGCCAACCGTGACCCGAGTGCGCTGGAGCGGCCGGACGAACTGGACCTGCGTCGCGCCGACCGGCCGCACATCACGTTCGGCTACGGCATCCACCAGTGCCTCGGCCAGAACCTCGCCCGCGCCGAACTGGAGATCGCCTTCCGCACGCTGGCCACCCGGTTGCCCGACCTGCGGCTGGCGGTGCCGTCGAACGAGGTTCCGATCGCCCAGCAGGGGAACATGCTGCGCGTCCTCGAACTGCCGGTCACCTGGTAACCGCGGCCGACCACCGCATCCAACGTCACCCGACGGACGGGATCACACGCCGTGTCCACCACGGAACACACCAACGTCGAGGCTCCCGAGCTCCGCCGCGGCCAGCTCCGCACGCTGACCGGCATGCGGTTCGTGGCGGCGGCACTCGTCTTCCTCTGCCACTTCTCCATCGAGGGTTTCGTCGCGGACAAGAAGGTCAACGGCGTACTGCAACTCGTGTTCATCCGAGGATCGTGGGGCGCCGTCGAGTTCTTCTTCATCCTCAGCGGTTTCGTGCTGACCTGGTCGGCCAAGCCGAACGACACGGTCCGAGCGTTCTGGCGGCGGCGCGCCGTGAAACTGTATCCGAACAACCTCGTGGTGTGCCTGATCGTCATCGTGATCACCGTCGCCGTCGGCGGTGCGCTGGCGGCCGGTCAGGTCGTGCCCAACCTGCTCCTCGTCCAGGCATGGTTCCTCAAGCCGATGATCTTCACCGGTCTGAACCCGCCCACGTGGTCGCTGTCCTGCGAGGTGCTGTTCTACGCGCTGTTCCCGCTGCTGCTGCGCGGCGTCAACCGCATCCCGCGCCGGTGGCTGTGGGGCGCCGCCGCGGCGATCGTCGCCCTCGTGGTGCTGATCCCGGTGGTCACATCCGGGATGCACGTGGCGATGGGCAACCTCACCGGGCCGATCTCCTACCCACGGCTGTGGCTGATCGACCGCCTGCCGGTGATGAGGGTCGCCGACTTCGTCCTGGGCATCGTGCTGGCCAGGATCGTGATGACCCGGCAGTGGCCGCGCATCGGACTGGTCCCCGCGATCCTGTTCGCGCTGGCCTGCTTCGGCCTCACGCTCGTCGTCCCGGTCGCCTACGCGCTCACGGCGACGATGATGATCGGTCTGGCCGCCGTGGTCGCCGCGGGCGCCGTCACCGACGTGCGGGACACCCGGTCGGTGTTCCGTGGCCGGACGATGGTCTGGCTGGGCGAGGTGTCCTTCGCCTTCTACGTCGTGCACATGCTGCTGCTCAGCTACGGCCACAAACTGCTCGGTGAGCACCGATACGGCCTGCCGGCCGCGATCGCCGTCGGCGTCGGGTTCTTCGTGCTGGCCACCGGTGTCGCCGCGCTGCTCCACACGTTCGTCGAGCGGCCCGCGATGCGCCGGTTCAGCCGCTCCAGGAACGACACCGTTCGCCCGGCCGCCGTCCGGGTGCCGCAACCGGCGTCCGACCCGAACGGCGTGCGCTGACCGTCCGGGTCGGACATTCCCATCCTCACAGCGGGACGTTGCCGTGCCGGCCGCGGTTGCCGGCCGCCGCCGCGAAGGCGGCGGCCAGGCGCTGCCGGGTCAGCCACGACTCCACCACGTCGTCGATCGCACCGAGCGCGAGGCCGCGGCTCACGCCACCGGATTCCCGTTCGTGTTCGGCGATCAGCAGCGCGCGCAACGCGTCGCGACCGTCCTCCGGTGCGGCCGCGAGCCGCTTGCGGTGCAGGATGTTCACGGCCGCCTCGGCGCCCATCACGGCCACCTCGGCGTCCGGCCACGCGTAGACAGCCGTCGCGCCGAGCGCCCGCGAGTTGAGTGCGATGTAGGCGCCGCCGTAGGACTTCCGGGTCACCAGGGTGACGCGCGGCACCCTCGCCTCGGCGAACGCGTACAGCAGCTTGGCTCCCCTGCGCACCACGCCATTCCACTCCTGGCCGACGCCGGGCAGGTAACCCGGCACGTCGACGACGACCAGCAGCGGTATGCCGAACGCGTCGCACATGCGCACGAAGCGCGCCGCCTTCTCGGCGGACAGTGAGTCGAGACAGCCGCCCTTGTGCAGCGGGTTGTTCGCGACGACACCGATCGTGCCGCCCGCCAGCCTGCCGAGGCCGATGACGATGTTGCGCGCCCACGACGGCTGGATCTCCAGGAAGTCGCCGTCGTCGACGATCGCGCGCACCACCGGCCGCACGTCGTAGGCGCGGCGCGGTGACTCGGGCAGCAACGACCTCGGATCGGCGCCGGGCACCATGCCGGACGCCGCGAAAGTGCCCCGGCGGCCCAGGAACTCCACCGCGCGCCGCGTCTGGACGTACGCGTCGGCCTCCGACGCCGCGGCGAGGTGCGCGACGCCGGACTTCTCGCTGTGCGCCGCGGGTCCACCGAGGCTCTCCATGTCGATGGCCTCGCCCGTCACGCTGCGCACCACGTCCGGCCCTGTGATGAACATCCGGCCCGCGGGCGCCATGATCACCAGGTCGGTCAGGGCGGGACCGTAGGCGGCGCCGCCTGCCGCCGACCCCAGGACGACCGAGAGCTGCGGGATCTTGCCGGAAGCCTCGACCATCGCGGCGAAGATCATGCCGATGCCGTGCATCGCCTCGACGCCGTCGGCGAGTTTCGCGCCGCCCGAATGCCACATGCCGATGACCGGTGCCCGCAGGGCGAGTGCGTTCTCGATGGCGTCGGCGATCCGGGTGCATTCGGCCAGACCGAGCGCGCCGCCCTTGCGGGTGGCGTCGGTGCAGAAAGCGACGACGTCGATTCCGTCGATCCGGCCGTGCGCCGTCGTCACGGCGATGTCGTCCGGTTCGTGCGTCGCGCGCAGTGAATCGTCGTCGAGCAGTCGCGACAATCGCACGAGCGGCGCGCGTTCGTCCGGAACCACCACCGGCGGCCCGGAATCGAGTGGTGCGACCCGATCGCCGACGCCGTCGAGCAATTCAGCCATGGCCGATCCCTTCATGTGTCCACAAGGCACCATTTCCCAGGACAGAATCGCGGAATCGGCTAAAGCCGTCCTTTCGGCGCTTTTCCGCCCGGATACCGGGAACGGTAGGCAGGCACGCGGTGGCCACCGAAGGTTCCGGTTCGCTCGGCGGGACGAGGCCGCCGGTCACTTCGCTGTCAGCGGCCCAGGGCGACCGCGCGGCGTACGTCGCTGGGCGTAGGACCGGGGCTGTTCCCAGGCCGCGAAGTGGCCGCCGGCGCGGTGTTCCACGTATTCGCGCACGTTCACGAACGCTTCGGCGTAGCTGCGCGGCGCCGGCTTGATGTCGTGCGGGAACGCGGAGAGCACGGTCGGTGTCTCGATCCGGTCGGGGACGGAGGCCGGTTCGGTGTACGTGGCGAACGAGGTGCCGATCGTGCCGGTGACCCAGTACGCGGTGACCCACGTGAGCAGCTCGTCCGCCGTGAAGGCCGACTCGTCGGACCACGACTCCAGCTTCTCGACGAGCCACGCCGCGAGGCCGGCCGGCGAGTCGCCGAGGGCGACGGCGAGTGTGTTCGGCCGCGTCGACTGCTCCGCGATGTACCCGCCCTCGGTGCGGAACCATCGCGCCGCCTCGCCGAGGTAGGCGGCCGCGTCGGGCGCGAGCGTCGCAGGGTCCGCCGTGAGCGCGTGCCGCGGGGAGATGTCCGTGAGGTGCAGGGAAGCCACCCGGTCGGGGTGTTCGGCCGCGAGGATCTCCGCGACGGTACCGCCCACGTCGCCGCCGGACACCGTGTACCTGGCAGAACCGAGCTCGTCGAGGGCGGCCGCGACGAGCTCGGCGATCCGGTTGACCGACATGCCGGGCGTGCTCAGCGGGGCGGCGAACGGGAAGCCGGGCAGCGCGGGCACCACCACGCGCATGTCCGTGAGCAGCGGCAGCACGCGCTCGAAGCGCAGCACCGAGTCGGGCCAGCCGTGCAGCAGCACGACCACCGGGGCGAGGGGTCGCCGGACCGCTGGTGGATCACGCGCAGCTCGGTGTCGCCCACCGGCACCGTCACCCAGGGCAGCTCGCCGATCCGGCGCTCCTGCACGGCCCAGTCGTACCCGTCGGCCCAGCGATCGAGCAGTTCGTCGAGGAGGGCGGCGGTGACGCCACGTGTCCCGTCGTCGGCCCACGGAGTCGTGACACGCCGTGTCCGCCCGAGCCGTTCCCGCAGTTCATCCATCATGTGTACGAGCATACACATGATGTGTATGCTCGTACACATGACAGTTCGCGATGCGGCGGCCACCCGGCGGCGGATCCTGGAACACGCTCGGCGCCAGTTCGCCCGGCAGGGGTACGCGGGGGTCACCGTCAAGGGCGTCGCCGACGCCGCGGGTGTCTCACCCAACCTGATCACGCGCTACTTCGGCGGCAAGGACGGCCTGTTCCTCGCGGCCACCCGAGTCGAGATCCCGGTCGTGGATTCCTTCGACGGCGACCTGTCCTCACTCGGCTCGCGCCTGGCGGCGAGCATCGTGCGGCGCTGGTTCGGCGTGCCCGGTGAGGACCCGCTGCTCGTGCTGCAACGCGCGTCCGGCGAGCGGCCCGAGGCGGCGGAGGCGCTGGCGGCCTTCCTCGACCGGAGCTCACTGGAGCCGCTGTGCCGCTACCTGCACGAGAACGGCATCGACCGCGCGGCGGCCCGCGACCGGGCCGCCGCCATCGACGCCTTCGTGCTCGGTGTGTCGACCCGCCGCCGGGTACTGCGGTCCGAACTCGGCGATCCGGCCGAACTCCAGGCTCTGGCTGAGCGCCACGATCCAACGCCTCGCCGATGGGTGACGTATCCCGAAAAGCAGTCGTGAATGGACAGACGATCACCGGCGTGCCGGTGGGCGCGGTTGCGCTGGTCACCGGTGCCGCCGCGATACCGATGACCACCGTCCGGGCAGCACGCATGTCACCCACACAGGAACTCCGGCGCGTCCGATCGACCGAGACACACCGCAACATCCGTACGAGACAATGGTGCCCCGGACCATCGGAGGTACAGTCCGGTGTCGGCGCAAGTCCACCCGACACGGTCGCAAACCCCGCCGTGTCGGGCGTTCGGAGAAGGACCGGGTGCATACATGATCGAAGCCGGAGGCAGTGTCGACGCGCAACCATCGCCGTTGCCGGCACCGGCGCTGATCGAGCGGATCCGTGACAGCGTGATCGGCGAGGGTGAGGTGCTGGACGGCCCGTACGGGCCGCGCCGGATCACCTACGCCGACTACACCGCGTCCGGCCGGTCGTTGACCTTTGTCGAGGACTTCATCCGCGACGAGGTGCTCCCCCGCTACGCCAACACCCACACCGAGAGTTCCAGCACCGGCCTGCGGACCGGCCAACTGCGCGAGGACGCCCGCGCGGTGATCCGCGACGCCGTCGGCGGCACCGACGACGACCTGGTGATCTTCTGTGGGTCCGGCGCGACATCCGCGGTGAACAACCTGGTCGGCATCCTGGAGCTGCGGGTACCGGCCGGCCTGGACGTGCGCTACGGCGTGACGGAGCGGATACCCGAACACGACCGGCCGGTCGTGTTCGTCGGACCCTACGAGCACCATTCCAACGAACTGCCGTGGCGGGAATCCATCGCCGACGTGGTCGTCATCGACGAGGACGCCGACGGTCACATCGACACGGCGCAACTGGCCGAGCAACTGACCCGCTACGCCGACCGGCCGCTGCGGATCGGCAGTTTCTCCGCCGCGTCCAACGTCACCGGGGTGCTGACCGACACCGACGGCATCGCCGCACTGCTGCACGGGCACGGCGCCCTGTCGTTCTGGGACTACGCCGCCGCGGGCCCGTACGTGCCGATCCGCGTACGCGAGTCGGCTCCCGGTCGTGCCGACCACAAGGACGCGATCTTCCTGTCCCCGCACAAGTTCGTCGGCGGCCCGCAGACACCCGGTGTGCTGGTGGTACGGCGGGAGCTGGCTCGCAACCTCGTGCCGACCGCGCCCGGCGGCGGCACCGTCGCGTTCGTCGACTCGATCGGCCACCGGTACTCGGACGACCCGGTGGCCCGCGAGGAGGGTGGCACACCGGCGATCGTCGAGTCCGTTCGCGCCGGATTGGTGTTCGCGCTCAAGGAGACCGTCGGCACGGACCTGATCCTGCGGCGTGAGGAACGCATGTGGCAGCACGCCCTGCCCCGCTGGGAGGACAACCCGAACATCGACATCCTGGGCAACCACCAGTCGCACCGGCTGTCCATCGTGTCGTTCCGGATCCGGGTGGCCGGGCGGGACCTGCACCACAACTTCGTCGTCGCCCTGCTCAACGACCTGTTCGGAATCCAGGCCCGCGGTGGGTGTTCCTGCGCCGGTCCCTACGGACACCGGTTGCTGGGCATCGACCGGACACGATCGCTGAAGTTCCGGGACGAGATCGATCGTGGCTACGACGGCATCAAACCCGGCTGGATCCGGGTCAACTTCAACTACTTCATCTCCGACACGGTGCGTGACTACCTGGTCGACGCGGTCGACATGCTCGCCGGCTACGGCCATCGCCTGCTGCCCGACTACCGGTTCGACCCGTACACCGGACTGTGGCACCACCGTGCCGGTCCGGGCCGGCAACGGCCGCGCCTGACCGACGTGCGCTTCGACACCGACCGCGTGCCGGGAGAGCACACCCTCCTGGGCGAGGAGGTGCTCGCCGATCACCTCCGGGACGCGCGAGCGCTGCTGGCGAGCCTGCCCGACCGGATCGACGACGGCGCGACCGGCCTGCCCGACGGGTTCGAGGCACTGCGTTGGTTCCATCTGCCACCGGGCTGCCTGGCCGAGAGCTGAGTGCGCCGCGGCCGGTGGTGGAAACGAGCCGGAACCAGCACGACCGGACACGCGACAGGGAGTGAGCGGGAGAGCGCCGAAGCGACTCACCGGCGGTCGGCCGGAGACGACAGGTCACCGGCCGCGCAGTGCCTCGTCCAGTCGTGGGTAGACGCGGCGGACGTTGTGTTCGTAGACCTTGTCCGCGTCCGGTCCGGGCAGGCCGAGATCGTCGATGTAGCGGCGGGTGTCGTCGTAGTGGAAGCCGGTGCGCGGGTCGATACCGCGTACGGCGCCGATCATCTCCGAGCCGAACAGGATGTTGTCGATGTCGATCACGTCGAACAGCAGGTCGATGCCCGGCTGGTGGTAGACGCAGGTGTCGAAGAAGACGTTGCGCATGACGTTGCGCTCCGGTGGTGGCACGTGCAGCATGTCGGCCAGCCCACGGTAACGGCCCCAGTGGTAGGGCACCGCTCCCCCGCCGTGTGGAATCACGAACCGCAGTTCCGGCAGGTCGCCGAACAGGTCCGCACGCAGGAACTGCATGAAGGCCGTCGTGTCCGCGTTGATGTAATGCGAGCCGGTGGCGTGGAAGTTCGGGTTCACGGTCGCCGACACGTGCACCATGGCCGGCACTCGCAGCTCGATCATGGCTTCGTAGAACGGATACCAGCTCTTGTCGGTCAACGGCGGCGCGGTCCAGTGGCCGCCGCTGGGATCGGGGTTGAGGTTGCAGCCGACGAAACCGAGTTCCAGTACGCACCGCCGCAACTCGCCGACGGACCGCTCGATCGGCACGCCGGGCGACTGCGGCAACTGGCACACGCCGGCGAACCGGTCCGGGTACAGCGTCGTGACGCGATGGACGAGGTCGTTGCTGCGGCGAGCCCATTCGGCGCTGACCGACTCGTCGCCGAGGTGGTGCGCCATCGCGGACGCGCGCGGCGAGAACACGGTCAGGTCGACGCCGCGCTCGGCCATCATTCGCAACTGGCCGTTCTCCAGCGACTCGCGGATCTCGTCGTCGCTGATGTCGGGGTAGTCCGGCGCGGCGACTCCCGCGTGAAACGCCGCGACCTGCGCCTCGCGCCAGGACGTGTGCGCGGCGGGGGCGGTGGTGTAGTGACCGTGGCAGTCGATGATCACGCGCCGAACCTCTCTCGGATGGCGTCCAGCATCGGCAGGAGGGCGTTCTCGCCCGCTGTGTCGCCGTACCCGGCGGCCCAGTCCTGGCGACGCGCCGTCGCATCGGACATCAGCGGCTCGACTCCCGTGTCGGCGACGGTGGCCGCCGCTTCGCGCATCTCCTCGGCCCTGCGCGTGCCGTGCACCAGCGAGCGGGAGATCATGTAGGCGGCCAAGGCTTCCCAGTCGTCCGAGGGCAGCAGGTTGGCCAGCGAGTCCAGCACCCGGTCCTGCACGCCCCACGCGCGGGCGGCCAGCATCGACTCGGTGAGCAGCGCCTCGACGCCCTTGATCACGACCGACCGGCACAGTTTCGTCGCGGCGGCCGGACCGATGTCGTCGGCGTAGGGTTCGAGACCGCTGAAGCCCAGTGGCCGCGCGAACGTCGCGAACGCCGTGGCGTGCGGACCGCCCAGCAACATCGGCGCGCCGAGCCTGGCCGGTGTGATCGGCGCCATCACGGCGGCCTCGACGTACCGCCCGCCGGCCTCCTCGATCACCCGCGCGGCGGCCCGTTTCCGAGCGGGTGACGCGGAGTTGAGGTCCAGGAACCAGACATCACGGACGGCAGGCGCGGCCGACTCCGCGGCTACGACGTCGTTGGCCGCCGTGACGGCGCTGACCACCAGTTCCGCGCCGCGCACCGCCGTGGGCGCGTCCGGCGCCGGTTCGATGCCCAGCGCGCGGGCGTTGCGGGACGCGGGACTGTCCGGGTCGGCGAACGCCGTGTCCCACGCGGTGATCGCAGCGTGCGGGGCGAGGTCCTCGGCGAGCACGGCACCGACCTCGCCGAGGCCGAACAGGGCGACGGTGCGCACGGCCACCTCCTCACGTGTCCTGCTCACGTCTCCTGCGAACCTAACGTGTGGACGTTATCGTCTCAAGGATCGTTGACGATTTCGTCGCCTGGCTTCTACAGTCGGCCCATGACGAGCGAAGGCGAAGCCGGCAAGACGGCCGCGCTGGCCGCCCTGCGCTCCGCGATCCTGAACGGCGAGGTCGTACCGGGCCAGCGGCTGGTCGAACCGGAACTGGCCGAGACGTTCGACGTGACACGGGCCAGCGTGCGCGCCGCACTGATCGACCTGACCGCGGAGGGCCTGGTCGAACGCATCCCCTATCGCGGCGCCCGGGTCCGGGTGGTGACAGTCGGCGAGGCCGTGGCGATCACCGAGTGCCGCATGGTGCTGGAAGGTCTGTGCGCGGCCAAGGCCGCGGAGAACGCCACGCCGGACCAGATCGACGCACTGCGCGAACTGGGCGCTCGGATGCGGGCGGCCGTCGACGACGGTGAGCCGATGAAGTACTCGGCGATGAACCGGGAACTGCACCGCATGGTGCAGGACATCGCCGACCAGCCCGTGGCCACGGACCTGCTGCGGCGGCTGCACGGCCAGATCGTGCGCCACCAGTTCCGGTTGGCGTTGCGGGCGGGACGGCCGCAGGTGTCGCTGCCCGAGCACGTCGCGATCATCGAGGCGATCGCCGAGAAGGATCCGGACGCCGCGGAGCGCGCGGCGCGGGCCCACCTGCGCAGTGTCATCACGGCACTGCGGGAGAGCGAGGGCTGACATGGACAACGTGATCGTGACCGACGTGCCGCGCGAGGACGTCGCGCTGGTCGACCAGTTGACCGGGTTCGGTGTGGCGACCGTGCATGAGGCGTTGGGGCGCAACGGTTTCCTCGGGCCGCGCCTGCGACCGGTGCAGGACGGCGTGCGGATCGGCGGGTCAGCCGTGACGGCGCTGTGCTGGCCGGGCGACAACATGATGATCCACGCGGCCCTCGAGCAGTGCGGTGAGGGTGACGTGCTGGTGGTGACGACGGCGTCGCCGTCCACCGACGGGATGTTCGGCGAACTGCTCGCCACGTCGCTGCGGACGCGTGGCGTGCGCGGGCTGGTGATCGACGCGGGGGTGCGGGACGTCGCCGAACTGCGCGAGATGGGCTTCCCCGTGTGGTCGTCGGCGGTCAGCGCGCAGGGCACGGTGAAGTCGACGGCCGGTGCCGTGAACGTGCCGGTGGTGATCGGCGGCCAGGTGATCCGTGCCGGTGACGTGATCGTGGCCGACGACGACGGCGTGGTGTGCGTGCCGCGAGCGGACGTGCGGCGTGGCATCGAACTGTCCCAGGCGCGCACCGACAACGAGACCGAGACACGGAAAGCCCTCCGGGCCGGGGAACTCGGCCTCGACAGGTATGGGCTGCGGGAGAAGCTGACGTCGCTGGGCGTGCGCTGGGTGACGGCTGCGGAGTACGCGAAGGAACCCGAATAGTCCACAGAGGACGGAGCGCGACGATGACCGGACTGCCGTGCGTGCTGATGCGGGGCGGCACGTCGAAGGGAGCGTACTTCCTCGCCGACGACCTGCCGGCCGACCGGGCCGAACGCGACGATCTGCTGCTGCGCGTCATGGGCAGCCCCGATCCGCGCCAGATCGACGGCATCGGCGGGGCGAATCCCCTGACCAGCAAGGTCGCCGTCGTCTCGCCGAGCGCGGAGCCGGGCATCGACGTGGACTACCTGTTCCTGCAGCTTGGCGTCGACGAGCCGATGGTGACCGACCGGCAGAACTGCGGAAATCTGCTGGCCGGCGTCGGTCCGTTCGCGGTGGAGCGGGGGCTGGTGGCCGCCGACGCGCGGGAGTCGACGGTGCGGATCCGCATGGTGAACTCCGGCAGCACTGCCGTGGCACGGTTCCCGACGCCGGGCGGGGTCGTCGAGTACCGCGGTGACACGGCGATCTCGGGCGTTCCCGGCACGGCGGCAGCCGTGGTGCTGGACTTCGCGGACACGGCGGGTTCGGCCGGTGGTGGCCTGCTGCCGACCGGGCGGCTGGTGGACGAGATCGACGGGCTGCGGGTCACGTGCGTGGACAACGGGATGCCGGTCGTCGTGGCGTACGCCACGGATTTCGGACTGACCGGCTACGAGCCGGTGGAACAGCTCGCGGCCGACGAGCGGTTGCGGGACCGCGTGCAGTCCCTGCGGTTGCGGGCGGGTGAGCTGATGGGGCTCGGCGACGTGCGGGACGCATCCGTGCCCAAGACGACGCTGGTCGCGCCACCCGCCGACGGTGGCACGGTCTGCACCCGCACGTTCATCCCGTTGCGGCCGCACGCGTCGATCGGCGTGCTGGGCGCGGTCAGCGTGATCACGGCGGTGCTGCTGGAGGGCGCCGTCGGGCACGACGTGGCGCGGATCGCGCCCGGTGACACCCGGATGGACGTGGAGCACCCAACCGGTCACCTGGAGGTCGAGGTCGAGGTCGACGGGACCGTCGACCCGCCGCGCGTGCGGCGCAGCGGCGTGGTCCGGACGGCACGGAAGTTGTTCGACGGCACGGTGTTTCCACGGTAGCGGTTTCCCCGGTAGCGGTTTCCCCGGTAGCGCGAAGGAGCGGACATGGCCCCCACGCACGAGATCGCCCACCTCGCCCACGTCGAACTGCTGACGCCGCAACCGGAGCGCAGCCTGTGGTTCTTCACGCACATCCTGGGCATGACGGAGAACGGCAGGCAGGGCGACTCGGTCCGGCTGCGGGCCTGGGACGACTACGAGCAGTACACCCTGGTGCTGACCGGTTCGGACACCTCCGGCGTGCGCCGCACCGCGCTGCGCACCACGAGCCAGGCCGACCTGGACCGGTTGGTCGCGCGCGCGCAGCAGGCGGGCCGTGGCATCGGCTGGCTGCCCGAGGGCGCCGGGATCGGGCCGAGCTACCTGTGCACGGACCCGGACGGGCACGAGATCCAGCTCTACTGGGAGACCGAGTGGTACGTGGCGCCGGAGGAACTTCGGCCGTCACTGAAGAACCAGGCGCAGGCGTATCCGGGCCGCGGCGCCTGTGTGCGGCGGCTGGACCACGTGAACTACCTGGCCGCCGAGTCGGCGGTCAACGGGGACTTCGTGCGCGACGTGCTCGGTGGCGAGGTGACCGAGCAGATCGTGAACGACGAGGGCAGTGTCGCGGCGCAGTGGCTGCACTTCACCAACAAGTCCTACGAATTGGTCTATACCAATGACTGGACGGGCAGCACGGGCAGGCTGCACCACATCGCGTTCGCCACCGACGGCCGCGAGGACATCCTGCGGGCAGCCGACATCTGCCTGGACAACGACGTGTTCATCGAGACGGGGCCGCACAAGCACGCGATCCAGCAGACGTTCTTCCTCTACGTCTACGAGCCGGGCGGCAACCGGATCGAGCTGTGCAACCCGCTGGCGCGGCTGATCCTGGCGCCGGACTGGAAGCCGATAAGCTGGTCGCAGGCCGAACGGGCGAAGGGTCAGGCGTGGGGCCTGCGGACGATCGACTCCTTCCACACACACGGGACACCGCCGGTGCCGTGAGCGCGGTCACAGCGCCCAGCGGGTGCCCCGGGTTACGCTGTGCCACTGCTGAGGTGAGGTGGGCGTGGACCAGTCGTCGGTTTTCCGATCGGCGCGGCCGGATCCGGCGCGCGCGGCACGGCACCACTACCCGGTGTGGCTGGAGGTCCCAACCCGGTTCGGCGACCTGGATCCGTTGGGGCACCTGAACAACGTGGCCATCGCCCAGTTTTACGAGGAGGCGCGGGTCAGCTTCGGGCGGATGCTGATCGAGCGCTGCGGCGGCGGCCTGCACCGCATGGTGCTGGCGGCGTTGAGCGTGCACTACCTGATGGAGGCGCGATACCCGGAACCGGTCGAGGTCGGCACCGGAGTGGCGCGGGTCGGCCGCTCGTCGTACACGGTCGCGCACGCCCTCTACCAGGACGACAAGTGCGTGGGACTGGCCGACTCCACGATGGTGCACGCCCCGGTCACCGGCGTCGCACCGCTGCCGGACCCGGTGCTCACCGTCCTGGACGACCTGCGACTGACCTGACCTCAACGCGGCACCCACATCGTCACCCGGGTCCCGTGACCCGGCCGGGAGTCGACGGCGCCGTGCCCACCGACCTCGGCCAGCCGGGCCACGATCGACTCGCTGATGCCGAAACTCGGTGGCCGGTCGTGCGTGTCGAAGCCCTTGCCGTGATCGCGGGCCACGACCGCGATGCCGCCGTCGCGTTCCTCGACGCGCAGCACGACCTCGTCGGCGTTCGAGTGCTTCACCGCGTTGCGCAGGGCCTCCCGGACCGCGTCGCACATCGCGGTCCGCCGGACCTGGGACATGGCCTGGTCGTTGAAGTCGGCGGCGACCAGCTCGGTGCGCAGCCCGTGCCGCGCCATCTCGGTGGCCACGTCGGCCAGATCGGCCACCAGGCTGCGGGTGGAGTCGGCGGCCGTCGGTTCGGTGATCCTCCGGCGCAACTCGGCCGCCTCGGCCTTGATGACCGAGCGGACCTCGGCCAATCGCTGGACGGCGTCGTCGGCGTCGCCGGGTGGCGTGATCGCGAGCGCGTCCAGCGTCTGTAACAGCCCGTCGTGCATCATCCGCCGGATGCGCCGCCGCTCCAACAGGGTGCCACGCAGGATGCCGGCGTTGAGCGCGAACTGCGCACCGACACCGAGCACGGCCAGCAACCCGCCCGCGGTGACCACCGCGACGACGAGCGCGACGACGCAGCCGACCGAGCGGCTGGTGGCCAGCGCGTTCGTGATCGGCAGACCGCCGATCAGCGTCAGCACGGCCCGCAGCGGAATCGCCGCGACCGCGAGCAGTCCCGCTTCGGGCACGCCGAACACGCACGTCCACAACCCCATCGTGCCGACCAGCCAGGTCCACGACACGTCGACGGCGAACGGCTGCACCGACGCGGGCGCCACGGCCGCGACGACGACGTTGAGCACCAGCCCGACCGCCAGATCCGCGACCAGCGCGGGCCGCGCGTCCTTCGCGCGCAGACCGCCGGTGCGCAACAGCCACACCACGGCGGCCACGTTCACCGCGACCGAGAACGCGGACACGGTCAGCGTGGGCGCCAGCCCGGTGCCGCCGTTGGAGTCGGCGTAACCGATGAACACCTTGGGGAACGCGGCGACCCGGTACAGCAGCGGCCCGAGCGCGATGTAGCGCCACGCCCGGGCGAACGTGGCGTCGCCCGGCTCGTCGGTAGGACCGGCCGGTTCATCCGCGGCACCACGGTGCAACAGCGCCCGGATGATCGCTCGCGGCGGCGAGCCGCTCGCCTCGGCCATCGGTCCGCGTCCCTTCCGGCCAGTTCTAGCGTGGATTGTCCAGTACGGCGGCACACAAGCCCAGAGCTGGGCCGCGATGTGTTACGAGTGACATACACGGGACAACCGGCAAGTCGCCACCGGCGCCGCGGCCGGGACGGCATCATGGCCCGCATGCGCACGGTGGTCGCCCGGGTGGGCGCGAGCGCGGCCGCCACCGGCCTGGTACTGCTGGTCGTGGGCACGTTCCTGCCGTGGTTGCGGTCGGGCATCGTGCTGCGCGACAGCTACCGGTCCGTCGGCGCGCTGCGCACCCTGGTGGGTGGAATGCCCGGAATGTTACTGAACGCGTGGCTGCTGGTGATTCCGGTGTGCGTATCGTGTGCCGCGCTGTACGCCGTGCGGTTGCGCCGGACCTCGGCGGCGCTGGGTTGTGTCGTCTGCGCGGTCGTGGGAACCGCGGCGGCACTGGTCGTCGTCCAAGGAGACGATCCGGGCGCGCTGGTCGCCGCCGCCATCACCGGGCCCGCCGTGACGCTGGCCGGCGCAACGCTCGCGCTCGCCGGAGCGATAGCGGTACTGGCCTGCCCACGCGGCGGGCCGACGACGGGAGGGGCTCCATGACGTATCCGGGCCAGGGCTGGCCGGGGCAGCCGCAGCCTGACGACCAGGGGCAGACACCTGCCGGTTGGCCGCAGCAGCAGCAATATCCGGGCCACCATCCACCGGCGCAGTTTCCGCAGACGCCGTACCAGGGACTCGGCCAGCCGTACGGGGCCCAGCAGCCCTACCAGGGCCAGCAACAGTTTCCGGGGCAGCAGCCGTATCCCGGCCAGCCGTCCGGGCAGTTCCCGCCCGTGCAGCAACCGATCGGACAACCCGCGTACTGGCAACCGACTCCGCCCAGGAAGAAGCGGACCGGGCTGATCGTCGGTGTGGTCGTGGCCGTCGTGCTGGTGGCCGGCGGTGGCATCGGCACGTGGCTGGCGTTCGACCACGCCGCGGGCGCGGGCTCCGCGTCCCCGCAGGACGCGGCCACGAAGCTGCTCGCCGACGTCGGCAACGACGACGTGCTCGGCATCGTGAACGACCTGCCGCCGGCCGAGGCGTCGCTGCTGCGCGACACCATCCAGGGCACCACCGACCAGCTCAAGCGGCTGCAGGTGATCAAACCGGACGCGAACCCGCAGGCGGCCACCGGCGTGACCGTGCACACCAGCGGCATCACGTTCGACACCGCGGGCGCCGAGCGGGTCAACGACCACCTCACGATCACCAAGCTGGTGTCCGGGACGATCACGGTCGGCCAGGGCCTGAAGAACAACAGCTTCACCGACAGCTTCCTGCACTCGGCGTTCCCCCACGGCGTGCCGGGCAGCCAGACGCAGACGCTGAACATCGCCGACGCGGTCAAGCGGTTGGGCCACCCGATCCGGATCGCCACGGTCGACGTGAACGGCCGCTGGTATCCGAGCCTGTTCTACTCGATCGCCGACGAGGGGCTACAGGCCACGCAGAAGGCGTGGCCGTCGGAGTCGATCCCGGCGGTCGGTGCGTCGTCGGCGGACGACGCCGTGCAGCAGTTCGCGCAGGCGATCGCGAACACCGACGCGCGAGGCATCATCGAGCGGACCGCGCCTGATGAGATGGCCGCACTGCACGACGTGGGCCAGGCTCTGGTCGACGCGTCGTCGGGCGGTGGGCGGCACGAGATCAAGATCGAGTCGATGCGCTTCGCCGACCGTCCCGTCGCCGGCGGCACGGACACGGTGCTGACCGGCATGACGTTGACCCCGGGCGGCGGCGACCAGATCACGCTGACCGCCAGCGGTGGTTGCTACGCCATGCAGGACAGGGCAACCGGGGACAACCATCGGTTCTGCGCGTCGGACCTGACCAAGAGTCTCGACAGGTCGGACCACGTCCTGCCGCCCGCGCTGACCAAGCTGATCCAGGACATGGTCAGCGGCATGATGAACAAGGGGGTCGGCGTCGTCGCCACCCAGGTCGGCGGCCAGTGGTACGTCAGCCCCGGGCGCACGATCAGCCAGCTCATGCTGGACATGTACGGCACGATCACGCCGCAGGACCTGGCGAACGTGATGAAGCTGGCGCACTGAGTTGCACCCGCGGCGGCCGGTGGGATCGTCCTCACCGGCCGTCGCGGGTCCGCCGATCGTGACCGGGCAGGTGGGTCCCGCGCACGGCCCGATCGGTGAAGACTGGTGGCCATGTCGCTACTGAGTGATCTCCTCGGTGCCCTCGGCTCCGGCAGCGTCGAACTCGTCGACCTGACCGCACCGCTGCACGCGAAGACGCCCGTGCTGCGCCTGCCCGAGCCGTTCGCCAACACGATCCCGTTCCAGCTCACCGAGATCAGTCGCTACGACGACCGGGGCCCCGCCTGGTACTGGAACGACATCCACACCGGCGAGCACACCGGCACGCACTTCGACGCGCCCGTGCACTGGGCCACGGCGCGCGATGGCCAGGACGTCTCGCGCGTCACGCGGTTCGTGGCACCGGCCGTGGTGCTGGACTTCGCGGCGCGGGCGGCCGCCGATCCCGACTTCCTGCTGGAGATCGAGCACGTGCGGGAATGGGAGGCACAGCACGGCTCGCTGCCCGAAGGCGGCTGGGTGCTGTACCGGACCGGCTGGGACGCGCGCGGCGAGGACCAGGACGAGTTCCTCAACGGCGGCCACTCCCCCGGCATCTCCCCCGCGTGCGCGAAGTGGCTGGCCGAGCAGCCGATCATGGGGGTCGGCGTGGAGACCGTCGGCACCGACGCGGGCGCCGCGCACTCGTTCGAGCCGGCGTTCCCGTGCCACTCGTTCCTGCTCGGCGCCGGCAAGTACGGCCTGACGCAGCTCCGCAACCTGGCGGCGCTGCCACCGACCGGGATCGTGCTGGTCGCGGCGCCGCTGCCGATCGTCGGCGGCTCGGGCAGCCCGGTGCGGGTGCTGGCCCTGGTCCAGCGGTGAGGGTCGCCGACGCGGTCGGGCAGGCACTCGCGCGGCTGGGTGCCGACCACGTGTTCGGCGTGGTCGGCAGCGGCAACTTCCACGTCACCAACGCCGTCGTCGCGGGCGGCGCGCGGTTCGTCGCCGCGCGGCACGAGAGCGGCGCGGCGACGATGGCCGACGCGTACGCCCGCACCAGCGGCAGGCTCGGTGTGGTCAGCGTGCACCAGGGCTGCGGGCTCACCAACGCGATGACCGGCATCGCGGAGGCGGCCAAGAGCCGCACGCCGATGGTGGTGCTGGCCGCGGAGGTCACGTCACCGCGCTCCAACTTCTACGTCGACCAGGCCGCGCTGGCCGAATCGGTGGGCGCGGTCGCCGAGCGGGTCACGGCGGCGACCGCGGTGGACGACGTCGCGCGCGCGGTCCGGCGTGCGGTGCACGACCGGCGCACGGTGCTGCTCAACCTGCCACTGGACGTGCAGGCGGCGCAGACCGCTCCTGGGCCGGTCGAGCTGCCGCCGATCACGCGACCGGCCCCGGACCCGGTGTCCGTTGCCGCACTGGCGGCGGCGATCGACACGGCGCGGCGGCCGGTGTTCATCGCCGGCCGGGGCGCCCGGCACGCGCGGGGTGCCCTCGAACGGTTGGCCGACCGGTGCGGCGCGCTGCTGGCGACGTCCGCGGTCGGTCACGGGTTGTTCGCCGGAAACCGTTGGGCGCTGGGCATTTCCGGCGGTTTCGCCAGCCCGCTGAGCGCAGAGTTGATCATCGACGCGGACCTGGTCGTCGGCTGGGGTTGCGCGCTGAACATGTGGACCACGCGGCACGGCTCGCTGATCGGCGGCAACACCACGCTCGCCCAGGTCGATCTCGACGCCGACGCGCTGGGCGCGCACCTGCCGGTCGACGTCGGTGTCACCGGCGACGTCGCGGCCGTCGCTGATGCGCTCGACGTGTCGGAGTCGGCAGGCTACCGCTCCCCGAACTGGCAGCGCGCATCGCGGCATCGGCGCGGTGGAACGACGTCCAGGTCGACGACGAGTCCGAGCAGGACAGGATCGACCCGAGGATCTTCTCCGCACGCCTGGACGAACTGCTGCCCGCGGAGCGGGTCGTCGGCGTCGACTCGGGCAACTTCATGGGTTACCCGGCCGCGTACCTGTCGGTGCCCGACGAGCGGGGATTCTGTTTCACGCAGGCGTTCCAGTCGATCGGTCTGGGCCTGGCCACGACGATCGGCGCCTCGCTGGCGCAGCCGGACCGGCTCGCGGTCGCGACGCTGGGCGACGGCGGCGGCCTGATGAGCATCGCGGAACTGGAGACCGTCAGCAGGCTCGGGCTGCCGATGGTGATCGTGTTCTACAACGACAGCGGCTACGGCGCCGAGGTGCACCACTTCGGCCCGGCAGGCGACCCGCTGGACACGGTCCGGTTCCCGGACACGGACATCGCCGCCATCGGCCGGGGCTTCGGCGCTACGGCGATCACCGTCCGCGGGAGGGAGGACCTGGCCGGGCTGACGACGTGGCTGGACGGACCGCGCGACACGGCACTGCTGATCGACGCGAAGGTGACCAACCGCCACGGCGCGTGGTGGCTGGAGGAGGCGTTCCGGGGGCACTGAGCCGTATGCTCACGCGGTGGACTTCGATCGATTCACGATCGCGCTGCTGGAACTGCGAGCCGACCGGCCGGACCTCAGTGATGCCGAGGAGAGCGCCCTGCAGGACGCACACCTCGCGTATCTGGCACAACTCCACGCCGAGGGCCGGCTGCTGGCAGCCGGGCCGCTGCGCGAGGACGACTCACTGCGCGGCCTGTCGATCCTGGCCGCCGACCCGCTGCGTGCCAGAGAACTCGCGGAAGCCGACCCGGCCGTACGCGCCGGCCGCTTCGCGGTGCGCGTCCTGCCCTGGCTCGTCCCCGCCGGAGCGGTCGCGTTCACCCCGACGCGCTTCCCACGCTCGATCGCCGAGGCCACCGGCCGGTAGCGTCGGGGTATGGGCACGTTCGAGCACATTCTCGTCAAGCACGAGGGCGACACGGTCACCATCACGATGAACCGCGGCGCCCGGCGCAACTCGCTGTCCGCCGACCACATCGGTGAGCTGCTGGCCGCGTTCACCGCGACCGCGGCGACCGACGCGACCGGTATCGTGCTGGCCGCCGCGGGGCCGGTGTTCAGCGCGGGCCACGACTTCGCCGACGTCGCCGCCCGGGATCTCGCCGGCACGCGCGAACTGCTGCGGCTGTGTACGGAACTGATGCACACCATGGAGCAGGCGCCACAGGTCGTGGTCGCCAGGGTGCACGGTCTGGCCACGGCAGCAGGCTGCCAACTGGTCGCGTCGTGCGATCTGGCCGTTGCCGCCGAATCGGCCGGTTTCGCCCTGCCCGGCGGCCGAGGCGGCTGGTTCTGCCACACGCCCGCGGTGCCGGTGGCACGGGCGGTCGGCCGCAAGCGGCTGATGGAGATGGCCCTGACCGGTGACGTCGTCGACGCGGCCACCGCGTTGGAGTGGGGCCTGGTCAACCGCGTCGTCCCGGACGACGAACTCGACACGGCCGTCGGCGAACTGCTGGCCAGGGCCACCCGCGGCAGCCGCGCCAGCAAGGCACTGGGCAAGCGGACCCTTTACGCGCAGCTCGACCGCCCGGAAGCCGACGCGTACGCGATCGCGCTGGAGGTCATGGCCGCCGCGTCGCAGACACCGGAGGCACGCGAGGGTATGGCGGCGTTCCTGGAGAAGCGCAGCCCGAACTTCAACGGCTGAGCGTGGCCCGCATCAGCAGCACGTGGTACGGGTCCCAGCGCGACATCGTGAAGTAGACCTCCGGCCCGTCCGACACCCACGGGTGCAGGTAGCCGCCGTACAGACCGGGATGCTCCGAGCCGGACACGAGTGGGACCGGCGGACTCCACGGGCCGGTCAGGTCGGGCGCGTGCCGCAGCACGATCGCGGCACGCCCCTCGTCCAGGTGCACGGCCAGCCACGATTGCAGGAAAGTATTGTACTGCAACGAAAGTTCCCCAACCGGGCCACTGAGCACCGGCCTGGTGGCGAACGGATCTCCGGTAGCCCACCGCTCGCCGGTCCAGTACTCGTAGGAGTCCACGTCGGACATACGATGGAGGTCGGCACGAGCCAGTGACGCGGAACCGAAGCGGCCGTTCGGCGTGCCCATCAGGTACACGTGGTCGCCGTGCCGGGCGAAGGCGCCCAGTTGGAACGGATGTTCCCGCCGGGCGAGGCCGCGCCGGCGGTTGGGCCACCGCGCGGCTGCCGGTTTCGTCCACGTTCGGCCGTTGTCGTGCGACACCGCGATGCCGCCGTGGTTGGTTCGCCAGCGGCCAGGGCCGTCCCACTGGCGCACGGACATGTAGTGCACGTACTGCACGCCGTCGACCGCGATGCCGGCCGTCGGGATGACGGTGACCTCACGGTCGACGGATGCGTCGGCGGGCAGGAACTGGGCCGCCGTGCCGTTCGGCCGCGTCACGACCGGGTCCAGCGGCAGGCCGGCCGTCAGGTCGGTGGCCGTGGACGAGCAGAGCACGTTGTAGCGCCAGTCCGCGTGATCAGGGCCGGCGCCGGGCGCGGTCCACGCGGACCCGTAGCTGTCGCCGAGCGCGACCAGGATCTCGTCTGCCCCGTTGTCCCACAGGATGCCCAGGTCGGTGCCGTACACGCCGAACCGGGATCCGGTCCGGTTCGGTGAGTCCTCACCGGTGACGACGGCGACCTGGACGACTCCTGTGACGCGCATCAGGGCAGCAGGACGATCTTGCCCCTGGTGTGACCCTTCTCCAGCTCGGTGAACGCGGCCTGGACCTCGGTCAGCGGGAAGGTCGCCGCGATCGGCACCTCCAGTTCGCCCTTGGCCACCAGGTCCGCCACTTCGGCGAGGGTCTGCGCCGAGGCCGCCGCCGCGCTGCCGTCGCCCTTCACGCCGTACTCGCTGATCGCCGGGAAGTCGGCGATCGTGTCGATCCGCTCCGGCGCGATGCCCAGTTCGACGGCCAGCTTCACGTAGCCGCCACCATGCGTGTCGAGGAACGCGTCGATGGTGCCGACCGCGCGCAGCCGGTCGGCGAGCCCGTCGCCGTAGGCCACCGGCGTCGCGCCGAGGGACGTGAGCCAGTCGTGGTTGGCAGGACTCGCGATGCCGACCACGGTGACACCGGCCCGCCTGAGTAGCTGCACCACGACCGAACCCACACCACCGGCGGCACCGGACACGGCGATCGTGTCACCCGGCTGGGGATTCACGGAGCGCACCATCCCGACGGCCGTCGAGCCCACGACGTGCAGTGACCCCGCGATCTCCCAGGACACGCCTGCCGGCTTGGCGATCAGGTACTCGGCCGGCACGACGGCGTACTCCGCGTGGCTGGCGCGGGTGTCCACCCAGCCGATCACCTCGTCGCCGGCCGAGAAGCCCCGCACTCCGGCACCGACGCTCTCGACGGTGCCGGCCAGGTCGCTGCCCTCGCCGGACGGGAACGTCGCGGGCCAGACGTCGCGCAGCAGGCCTTCCCTGATCTTGGCCTCACCGGGGTTGATCGACGCCGCCCTGACCTTGACCAGCACCTCACCGTCGCCCGGCTCGGGCTTGGCAACGTCCACGACCTTCAGTACGTCGATGCCGCCGTAATCCTCGAACCGCACTGCCTTCGGCATTGCTCGCTCCTCGTTCGTCGCTCGCGCATACCTCCGCACCAACACGGGTCGGTGCGGAGGTTATGCCGGCGTCTCACGATGTGGAACCGATTACGCCGCGGGCGAACTGTAGCCGACCGAGCCGCTCACCGTCTGGGTGAACTCCTTGCCGCTCGTGGTCAGGTTCAGCTCGACGTCGATCTCCCAGCGGCCCGCCATCGGGTTGGCCGCCGTGAGCGTGGCGTCCGCGACGGGCTGCCCCGCGCCGTTCGCCGTCGGCGTCGATGCCTGCGTGATCACATCGCCGTTCGGGTCGATCAGGTAGTACGTGAACGTGTTGTCCGCACTCGCGTCCGCCGTGTGGAAGTTTGCCGTCAGCGCCGATTTCCCTTGCGGCACATCGACGTTGTACGTGCTGATCTGGCCGACGACACGGCCGACGCTGCTGGTGACCGTCGTGTCGAACGAGCCGCCCGCCGACGGGATCAGCGTCCTGCGCTGCACCGGCAGCGACGTGCGGGCGCCGTTCGTGGCCACGAACTGCACCGACTCGGGGTGGTCGCCGGGCGCCGTCGGCAGGACGACCCGCAGCGGCACCGTGGCACTGCCGTGGGCCGGCACGACCACCGGGCGGGTCGCGAACGTGGTCGTGTAGTGCTGGCCGGTGATCCGGAACGAGATGTTCCCCGTGTAGGTGCCCGGCACGTTCGGCAGCGCCTGCAGGTGCGCGCGGCCGTTGGCCCACTTGATCTTCGCGGTCCACCTGCCGGCCAGCGGGTCGGCCACCTCGACGTGCTGGATGTTCGACACGGTGCCCGGCCGGCCGGGTGTCGACGATGCGTGGCCGTAGTCGTAGGAGATCTGGGTCAGCCGGCCGGCGGGGTCGACCAGCGTGAACGACAGGATCGTCGAGTTCGTCGGGTCGGGGATGATCATGTCCGCGTCCATCCGGTCCAGACCGTGCGGCACGGAGAACGTGATCGGTGCGGCGGCCTGCGCGCCGTCCGGCGGCACCGGCAGGCTCGGGTCGGGCGCGCTGACCGGCTCGGTCACTGTGGCGCCGATCTGGTTGGCGGGGCCGAGATCGCGGTAGCTGCCGGTCACCACGGCGGGAGTGCGGCCCGCGTTGTAGAGCGTGACGGACTGGTCGCTGTGACCGGCCGCGGCCGTGACGTCCAACTGGGACGGTGCCGCGATCAGGCTCGCGTCCGAACCGCCGTGCGCGGTGCCGCCCGGTTCCTGCTGCGCGGCGCGCACGGCCGCGTAGGTGTCCAGCAGACCGGCGCCCTGCTCGTCGGCGGGCGCGTCGATGTCCTGCGCGGTGCCGGTGAGGATCTGCTTGATCAGCGCCGGGGTCGGCTTCGTGCCGGCGTGGCTGTCGGCGTACGCCTGGATGACGTCGGCGACCGCACCGGCGACCAGCGGACAGGACTCGCTGGTGCCGCCGAACGCCTCGGTCTGCGTGTTCGTCGGGCAGTCGCTGCCGGTCGGGCTGCAGGCGGCCTCACCGCCGTAGCCGGGCGCGACCAGGTCGACGACGCGGTTGTTCGGCGCCGTGCCGCCCGAGGACAGCGGGGTGATGTTGTTGTTCACCCAGTCGTGGTAGCCGTACGCCTGGCTGACCAGGCGCAGCGTGTTCGTCGCGCCGACGGCGATCACCTGCGGGTCGGTGGCGGGCGACGACACCGTGCCGGACACGCCGCTGTCACCTGAGGACACCACGACCGTGACGCCCGCCGCGATGGCCGCGTCGTTGGCCGCGTAGAACATCGAGTACTCGCCCGGGACCTGGAAGTAGCCGTACGACTCGGAGATCACGTCGGCGTGCTCGATCACGACCGCGTGGTCGATGCCGGCGACGACCTGCGACTCGGGCAGTGCCTGACCGCTGGGCGGGGTGTCGATCTGCGACATGTCGACCAGCGACGCGTCCGGCGCGACGCCCTTGATCCGGAACGTGCAGCCGGCCGGCAGGCCGGAGTAGGGCAGTTCCTTCGAGAAGTCGTACGTCACCAGCCCCTGGCCGGCGACGGACGAAGCGTCACCGTAGAACTCGCCGTCGCTGTCGTCCGCGGTGTAGTCGGGTGCGTCGATGACGACGTGCGAACCGTCGGCGCGGACGAAGTTCGGGTTGCCGGCCAGGTCGTTCATGCCGTCGATGGCGACGATCACGCCCTTGCCGGTGGCCACCTGCGACGCCTGCTCGTGGTCGCCCGGCCGGTCGGTCTCGGTGTGCGTCACCGACAGCGCCTCCGGCTCCAGCAGCGGCTTGGCCGGATCGCTCGGGCACAGCGCGGGACTGAGCCGGGACGGCTTCCCCTGCGGCGCCGGAGCCTGCGGTTCCGTGGCCAGCATCGCGTCCGGCACGATCTCGGCGACCGCGGGGTCGGAGCGCAGCCTGGTCACCTCGCCGGCCGACATGTGCGCCGCGACGGCGTTGACGCTGACCAGTTGCGTCACATCGGTGCCGCCGGCCGCGTGGATGTCGGCCACGATCGACGACTGGTCCGAACGGGTGGCCGCGGTGCGCTGTGCGCCTTCTGCCTTGAGCCGCAGCGCCGGGTGCTGGTCCTTCAGCACGACGATCACCGCGCCACCGGCGTCCGCGCCGTAGACGGCGGGCGCCTCGGCCGCGGCCGACGCACTGCCCTGGACCAGGAACGCGGCCCCCGCGACGGCGGACACCGCCACGGCGGCCAACCGGATTCGTTGCACGCCAAGCCCCCACTCTCGCTGCGATGACAAGCGAGAGTGAGCATCGACCGTGAACGGTGTGCCGGCAATCCGGCGAACGTATTACCGAGAACCGACGAATGCGGCTTGAACACGGCGAAAAATCGGTCTATACCAGTGGTCTGTCAGGCGGACCGCTGGTGCCGCCGATCGCGCCGAGCAGCGGCCGGAGCCGGCTGTCGGTGCCGCCGCGCATACTGGTGGGGTGATGGCACCGACGCGACCGCCCGGGGGCCGGCGGTGAGCGTACCGCTGTTCGGCGGCCCTGCCCCGGACATCGACCTGTCCGCTCCCTCCGGTGTGCCCGGCGAGCGGTGGGCCGGCGAGCGGTTCCGCCATCACAACCTGCGGATCGGCCGCAACCGCACCGTGCACCGCACGGCGTTCCTCGCCGACGAGCGCGGTGTCGAGATCCCGGCCCCCGACTGCCACGCGGGGTACTTCGCAGCCGGTCGGCCGTGGTGGAAGGTGTATACACCAACGGCCGACCGGGTCGACTGCGGACTGTGCCTCGACGCCCACCGGGGACACCTGGTGCCCGACCACGACGACACTCTCGCTCGTCAGCTCACGCTCGATCTCGGCCCACTGCCCCGGTGATGTCCCGAATTACCTGACGACCTGTACCTCGTCGCCGACGTGCAATGTGTCGAAGAACTGTACGGCCGCCGAACGCGTCAGGTGAACGCACCCGTGCGACGATTCGGCGAGGCTGCCCTCGTGGAACGCGTCACCACCGTGGAAGAACACCGAATACGGCATCGGAGCGTTGTACTCGGTGCTCACGTGGTGCAGATCCTTGAATGTCACGTGGAACGTCCCGGCCGGTGTCGGCATGCTCGGCCGTCCTGTTCGGACGGACACCGGACCGTACGTGACGGCACCGTCGTGCATCAGCCATGCCTGTTGCGTCGCCAGGTCGATACACGCTCTCGCCGCGGCCGAACACGGCGCCGTAGCGGCCTGCGCCGGTGCCGCGAACGCCAGTGCGGCACTGCCCGCCGCGGCCACGCCGATCGCCGCCATCGTTGAGAGTCGTCGTGTGTTGGTCATGCTGTCTCGCCTCCCACTGTCACGTCCGATCTCCCGTGGCAATTGGTTACCACAGGAGCCGGAATCCCTAACGTGAGCAGTGTCAGGGACGCAGCACCGCGGCGCCGGACACGCGCCCGGCCGCGAGATCCGCCAGAGCCCGATCTGCCTGGTCCAGCGGATACGGCGTGGTCGCCACCCGAAGGTGGTGGTCGCCGGCGAACGCCAGGAATTGCCGCGCGTCGTCCCTGGTGTTCGCCGTGACGCTGCGCAGCGTCCGCTCCTGGAACAGGTGACGCTGGTAATTCAGTGAGGGAATGTCGGACAGATGAATACCGGCGACCGACAACGTGCCACCGCGATCCAACGCGGCCAGCGCCGGCAGTACGAGATCGCCGGCCGGGGCGAACAGAATGGCCGAGTCCAACGGTTCCGGCGGCCGCTGGGCAGTGTCACCGGCGGACGCGGCACCCAGGTCCAGCGCCAGTTCGCGCGCCCGCGCACCACGCGTCAGCACGTGCACGACAGCACCCCGCGCCACCGCGACCTGCGCGGCAAGATGCGCGCTGGCGCCGAAACCGTAGATGCCCAGCCGGCCACCGGGCGGCAGATCGGCCAGCAGCAGCGCGCGGTAGCCGATGATCCCGGCACACAGCAGCGGCGCGAGTTCCCCGACCGGGTAACCGGACGGCAGCCGGTGCGCGAAGGCCGACGGCACGACGGCGTACTCGGCGTATCCCCCGTCGGCGTCCCAGCCGGTGTAGACCGACTCGGGGCACAGATTCTCGTTGCCCCGCATGCAGTATCGGCAGTCGCCGTCGGTGCCGCGCAGCCATCCGATGCCGACCAGGTCACCGGCGGCGAACCCGTCGCCGTCGACGACCTCGCCGACCGCCTCGTGGCCGGGCACGACACCGGCCTTGTGCACCGGCAGATCGCCTTCGGCCACGTGCAGGTCGGTCCGGCACACCCCGCACGCCAGCACCCGCACCAGCGCCTCGCCGGGGCCCGGCTCGGGCACCGGCACCGTGGCGGCGCGCAGCGGACGGGCGCCGATCGGTCCGGGCCGTTCCACCCGCCAGGCCCGCATCGTCGCCGGCAAGCCGCTCATGCTGACACGGTACAGGCCCGTTGTGCCTGGTCCCGCGTGCGAGGATGGACCGGCCCGCCAGGACGACTGCTCGTTCCCAACAAGGAGGTCGGCATGAGTGCATCGGTCACGAAGACCAGGGCGGCCGTGCTGTACGGCGCACACAAGCCCTTCGAGATCGTCGAGTTGGACCTGGACGCGCCAGGGCCGGGCGAGGTGCGGATCAAGTACCGGGCCGCGGGACTGTGCCACTCCGATCTCCACCTGATCGACAACGACCTGGTGCCGCGGTTCCCGATCGTCGGCGGTCACGAGGGCGCCGGCATCATCGAGGAGGTCGGCCCCGGCGTCACCCGTGTACAGCCCGGTGACCACGTGGTGTGCAGTTTCATCCCGAGTTGCGGCCGCTGCCGCTACTGCGCGACCGGCCGGCAGAACCTGTGCGACATGGGCGCCACCATCCTCAACGGCTCGCTGCCCGACGGCTCGTTCCGCTTCCACTCCGGTGACGAGGACTACGGCGGCATGTGCATGCTCGGCACGTTCGCCGAGCGGGCCGTGATCTCCGAGTACTCCGTGGTGAAGGTGCACGACTGGATCCCGCTGGAGACCGCGGTGCTGGTCGGCTGTGGCGTGCCCACCGGCTGGGGTTCGGCCAACTACACCGGCGGCGTCCGCGCGGGCGACACGACGGTGATCTTCGGCATCGGCGGCATCGGCATCAACGCCGTGCAGGGTGCGGCGCACGCCGGCGCGAAGCACATCGTCGTGGTGGACCCGGTGCAGCTCAAGCGGGACACGGCACTGCGGCTGGGCGCCACGCACGCGTTCGCCGGCACCGAGGAGGCCATGGCGAAGGTCGCCGAGATCACCTGGGGCCAGATGGCCGACCAGGCGCTGGTCACGGTCGGCACGGTCGACGAGCAGGTCGTCACCGACGCGTTCAACATCACCGGCAAGGGCGCCACGGTCGTCATCACCGGCCTGGCCAACATGGAGAAGCTGACGGTGCACGTGTCCGGTGCGCTGCTCACGCTGATGGAGAAGACGATCAAGGGCAGCCTGTTCGGCTCGGCCAACCCGACCTACGACATTCCGCGGCTGCTCGGGCTGTACCAGGCCGGCCAGTTGAAGCTGGACGAACTGGTGACCACGCGTTACACGCTGGACCAGGTCAACGACGGTTACCAGGACCTGCGCGACGGCAAGAACATCCGCGGGGTCATCGACTTCCCGGAGTGACGCGCCGGTCGGTGGGCGGTCACGCGGCCGCCCACCGGCCGACACACCGGGGCACACATCGCCCGCGCATTGCGATCCACCCGACCCGGCCGGGCAGACTGTGCCGGTGAGCTCCGTGGACAACCGACAGCGGCAGGCCGCCACCGGCGCCGGCCACCACCCCGAACCCCTGCTGGTACTGGCGATGGGCGCGCTCGGCGTCGTGTTCGGCGACATCGGCACCAGCCCGCTGTACGCGCTGCAGACCGTCTTCTCCATCGACAACGGCGCCATCCGGCCCGGTGCCGCGGCGACGTCTACGGCGTCATCTCGCTGGTCTTCTGGTCGATCCTGCTGATCGTGTCGGTCAAGTACGTCGTGTTCGTGATGCGCGCCGACAACGACGGCGAGGGCGGCATCATGGCGCTGGCCGCGCTGATCCGGCGCAGCGTGGCCGGCCGGACGGCGCTGGTGTCGACGGCCGTGCTGCTCGGCGTCATCGGGGCGTCGCTGTTCTTCGGCGACAGCGTGATCACGCCCGCCATCTCGGTGCTGTCCGCGGTCGAGGGCATCGACGTGGTGTCCCCGGCCGTCCACGAGGTCGGTGCTGCCGGTCGGCGTGGCGATCCTGATCGTGCTGTTCCTGGCGCAGCGCTTGGGCACGCACCGGGTGGGCCGGCTGTTCGGGCCGGTGATGCTGCTGTGGTTCGTGGTGATCGGCCGTGCTCGGGCCTGCCGCACATCGTCGCCCACCCGGCATCCTGCGTGCGCCTGCTCGCCGACGTACGCGGTCGTCGTTCGTCGTCGACCACCCGTGTACCTGGCGTTCATCGCGATGGGCGCGGTCGTGCTGGCGATCACCGGTGCCGAGGCGCTGTACGCGGACATGGGCCACTTCGGCCGCCCGCCGATCCGCAGGGCCTGGTTCGCGGTGGTGTTCCCCGCGCTGACGCTGAACTACCTCGGCCAGGGCGCGCTGATCCTGCAGCCGGCCCGGTTGCCGTCGCCAACCCGTTCTTCCTGCTGGCGCCGAGCTGGGCGCAGATCCCGATGGTCGTGCTGGCGACGTGGCCACGGTCATCGCGTCCCAGGCGGTGATCTCCGGCGCGTTCTCGGTGGCCCGGCAGGCCGTGCAGCTGGGTTCCTGCCGCATCTGACCGTCCGGCACACGTCGAAGGAGGAGAGCGGCCAGATCTACGTGCCCGGCGGTGAACTGGCTGCTGTTGGTCGGTGTGCTGCATCCTGACGTTCGCCTTCCGGCTCGTCCGCAGTCGCTGGCCACCGCCTACGGCCTCGCCGTCACCGGCACGCTGCTGCTGACCACCGTCGCTGTTCCTGGTGCTGGCCGGCTGCGGTGTGGCACTGGCCGTCGTGGCGGCTGGTCGCTGTCGGCATCGTGTTCGGCGGTCTCGAGCTGACGTTCTTCGCCGCGCAACCTGACCAAGGTCGTGCACGGCGGCTGGCTGCCGCTGCTGATCGGCGGCATGGCCGTCACGGTGATGCTGACCTGGCAGCGCGGCCGGCGCGTGGTCACCGCCCGGCGCACCGAGCTGGAGGGCGATCTGGCCGAGTTCGTCGAGGAGACTCGCGCGAGCGACCCGCCGACCCGCGTGCCGGGCATGGCCGTGTTCCCGCACCCGACCAAGGAGACCGTGCCGCTGGCGCTGCGGGCCAACGTCGAGTTCAACGGCGTGCGTGCACGAGCACGTCGTGATCGTGTCGGTGATCTCGGAGAACGTGCCGCACGTGCCGCGCAACGAGCGGCTGGACGTCGACTCGCTGCCCGCTCCGCACGACGGCATCGTGCACCTGGCCGTGCGCTTCGGCTTCCAGGACGACCAGGACGTCCCGGGCGCGCTGCGCGACGCGTTCATGCTGACCAGCGAGCTGGAGGTCGATCCGGACACCGCGTACTACTACCTGTCCCGGATCACCATCGAGCGCGGCGACGAACATGGCCTGCCCGACTGGCAGAAACGCCTGTTCATCGGCCTTGCGCACAACGCCGCCTCCCCGGCCGCGTACTTCGGGCTGCCCGTCGAGCGCACCGTCATGATGGGCACGCGCGTGGAGTTGTGACGATCACATAGGGCCTCTATATAGATTGCCTATACTTGTGGGCATGACATCTGCCGCTCGTGACGTCGACGCACGCCACGCGCTCGGCGAGGCCCTCTACGGCCTGGCCGTCGTGGTGCTGCGCCGCCGCGGCCGCGAGATCAGTCTGACCGCCGCGTCCACGATGTCCACGCTGGGCAGGACAGGACCGCGCAGGCTGACCGAACTCGCCGCCGTCGAGGGTGTGGCCCAGCCGTCGATGACGTCGCTGGTCAGCGGCCTGGAGCGGGCCGGCCTGGTCGAGCGGCGCCCCGACCCGACCGACGGCCGGGTGGTGCTGGTCGCGCTGACCGACGCGGGCCAGGAGCATCTGCGCAGCCGGCGCGAGGCAGGTGCGGAGTGGTTCGCCGAGCTCGTCGGCGAACTGTCCGAAGAGGACTCCGCGACGTTGGTCGCGGCTCTGCCGGCGCTGCGCCGGCTGCGCGAACTGGAGGTCACGAGGTGAGCGGACTCAAGCAGACGAGCGCGATCGAGGGGCCCGCGTGAGCGCCGGGCACGCTCCGGTGGCCAGCCCGTTCCGCCAGCCCAAGGGCGTGTGGGCGGTCGCGTTCGCCTGCGTCGTGTCGTTCATGGGCATCGGCCTCGTCGACCCGATCCTGCCCGCGCTGTCCACGCAGCTGCATGCCTCGCCCAGCCAGGTGGAACTGCTGTTCACCAGCTACCTGGTGGTCACGGCCGTCGCGATGCTGGTGACCGGCTGGGTGTCCAGCCGGATCGGCGGCAAGCGCACCCTCGTAGCTGGCCTGATCCTGATCGTCGCGTTCAGCGCGCTGGCCGGCTCGTCGGACACCATCGGTGGCATCATCGGCTTCCGCGCCGGCTGGGGCCTCGGCAACGCGTTGTTCATCGCGACGTCCCTGGCCGTGATCATCGGGGCGGCGTCCGGCGGTTTCGCGGGCGCGATCATCCTGTACGAGACCGCGCTGGGCGTCGGCATCGCGCTGGGCCCGCTGGTCGGTGGCGAACTGGGCGGGATCAGTTGGCGCGGCCCGTTCTTCGGCGTCACAGTGCTGATGGCGATCTCGCTGGTGGCCACGATGATGTTCGTCGGCGCGACACCGCAGCCGAAGCGGCGAACGTCCATTCTGGACCCGCTGCGCGCGTTGCGGCACCGTGGCCTCGCCACGATGAGCTTTGCCGCGCTGCTGTACAACTGGGGCTTCTTCACGCTGCTGGCGTACACACCGTTCCCGATGCACCTGGGCATCCACCAACTCGGCTACGTGTTCACCGGCTGGGGCGTGCTGGTCGCGATCTTCGCCGTGCTCGTGGCGCAACGGCTGCAACGCAGGTTCGGCACACCGAAGACGCTCTACGTCACCTTCGCCCTGCTGGCACTGGATCTCGTCGTCATCGCCGCTTTCACCACCAGCCAGCTCACGCTGGTCATCGCCGTGATCGTGTCCGGCGCGATGATCGGCCTGAACAACACGCTCACCACGCAGGCAGTGATGCTGGTGGCGCCGGTCGAGCGGCCGGTCGCGTCGGCGGCCTACGGGTTCGTCCGGTTCATCGGCGGCGGCCTCGCGCCGTTCGTGGCCAGCAAGCTGGTCACGACGTTCAACGTGCACGTGCCGTTCTACGTCGGCGCCGGCACGGTCGCGCTGGCGATCGTCGTGCTGTCCCGGGGCCACCGGCTGCTCACCGACGCGGAGAACGCGCCGGAACCGGACGCGTGGCCCGGTGAGGCCGGGGCCAGCGTGGTCGTCGCGATCGACGGGACGCGGGAGGCCGCGCTGGTCACCGACGCCGCGATCACGCTGGCCAAGCAGCTTGGCAGCCCGGTGGACGTGGTGCACGTGCTGGAAACCGACGTCGTCGCCGACGACGTGGTGGACACCGAGACGCCGGCCGAGGCGGGCCGGGTGGTCGCCGAGCACGTCGGGCGGGTCCGCGCGGCGGGCCTGACGGCGGACGGGCACGTGGTGCGCGTCGTGGGCGACCACGCGGGCAGCGCCCGCCGGATCGCGCGGTTCGCCGCCACCCGCAAGGCCCGCGCCATCGTCATCGGCACGACGCGGGAACCGGGCGCGTCGCGGTTCGTGCACCCGGATGTCACCGCCGAGGTGGTGCGCGACGCGCAGTGCCGCGTACTCGTGGTGCCGCTGGACCAGCAGCAGCCCGCCGCTACCGGCTGAACTCCGGCGTGTCGTGCGCGTGACAGCCGCGACGCCGCCGCCGTCACGAACCCTGCGAGATCCCGCCGCGCTGCGAGCGGAACTCCGCCAACCACCGCGTGCTGTCCGCGCGACCGCGCCCCACGCTCACCGGCACCAAGCCACCTGTCGCGAAAGCATCCACCTCGGCCCGCGTCAGCGGCCACGGCGGCGACGTCCGCGGCGGCTCACCGTCCGGTCGCGCGAACGCGATCACCACCAGCGAGCCGCCGGGTGCCACGAGGCCGGCCACCGCGCGGGTCGCCGCCGCGCGCACCGCGACCGGCAGCGCCTGCACCGTGTACGACTCGACGACCAGATCGAACGCGCGCGCCCATTCGGCGGGCGCGTGCAGCACATCGGCCACGACGTAGTGGACACGGCTTTCGGGATAGCGCTCGCGCACGATCCGGATCGGTGTGTCGGCGACGTCGAACGCCGTCGTCTCGTACCCGAGGCCCGCGACGAACTCCGCGTCCCGGCCGAGTCCGCACCCGACGACCACCGCCGTGCGGCCGGTCCCGCTCACGCCGCGGTCCTTCGCCCATTCCACCAGTACCGGCTGTGGTTCCGTTCTGTCCCAAGGCATCGACACGTCGCCACGGCGGCCGGCCGCGTAGAGCCGATCGAACCATGCCGTCGGCGTGCCCTCGGCGATCGCCTGCGCGGCCAACTCGTCCGCTCGCTGTTCCCAGTCCGCCATGCCGGACATCATGTCCGCCCACCACCCGCCTCGCTAAATGAGTTTGGTAACCACCCGATTCGGAATAGCCTTGTCGGTTTGTGCGCTCCGAGCAGACCACCGAACAGGAACTCCGATCCGAACGCGACTACCTCGACCACGCGAACGTCTGCCTGCGCGAGAGCAGGGCACAGATCCAGGTGATGGCCGACCGCGCCCGTGCCCGCCCCGGTGACGACGAGCTCGTCGCCTGGCTGGACCGGCGGGCCGACCAGCTCCGCGACGACACCCGATCCCCGCTGTTCTTCGGCCGCATCGACGGCCCCGAACCACGACCGTGCTACATCGGGCGCCGCTACGTCACCGACGACCGCGACGAACCGGTCGTCATCGACTGGCGCACCGACATGGCCGCCCGCTTCTACCGGGCCAGCCGGTCCGATCCGCGGGAGGTGACCCGGCGCCGCCGGTTCGGCTTCTCCGACGACAACGTCATGACCGGCTTCGACGACGAGTTGCTCACCGGCCAACCGGCGACCACCGGCCTGAGCAGGCTGGTCGTCGACGAGATCGAACGCACGCACGTCGGCCCGATGCGCGACATCGTCGCCACCATCCAGCCCGACCAGGACGAGATCGTCCGCACCGACCTGGCCAGCACCGCTGATCGTGCAGGGCGGTCCCGGCACCGGCAAGACGGCCGTCGGCCTGCACCGCGCCGCGTACCTGTTGTTCGAGCACGCGAAACTGCGCCGCGACGGCGTGCTCGTGGTCGGGCCGAGCGACATCTTCGTCCGCTACATCAGCAAGGTGCTCCCCGCACTGGGCGAGAGCCAGGTCGTGCACAGCTCGATCGACCGTCTTGTCGCCGCGCAACGCAAGCCTGCCAAGGAAGATCACGATGTCGCCGCGCTCAAGGGCGACGCGCGGATGTCCGACCGTGCTGGGCAGGGCGCTGTGGGCCAACACGCGGCTGCCCGACGCCGACGTCGTGGTGCGGGAGAGCAGCCCGTACGTGCGGCTGTCACCCGGACACGGTCGCCGACCTGTGCCGTGACCTGCTCGACCGCAGGGTGCCGCTCGCCCTTGCCCGCACACATGCTGCTCGACCGCGCCGCCGACCGGGTCCGGCGCAGCCTGGAGGAACGCGGCCACGCGACTCACCGACGGCGAGACCCGCGGCTGACCGCGCGCGCAGTCGCTGCGGGACCTGGCGAACAGCGATCTGGCCGGTGGTCACGCCGGCGCAGGTGCTGTTCACGCTACTGTCCGACGCCGAAGCCCTGCGCGCGGCGGCCGACGGCGTGCTGACCGACGACGAGCAGGCCGCGCTGCTGTGGCCGAGTGTGCCGGCGTCGGTCGGCGGCGGCGCCGTGGACGCGCGGCCGACCTGTTCCTGCTCGACGAGATCGCGGGCCTGATGCGGCCAGCCCGACCGGTTCGGGCACGTCGTGATCGACGAGGCGCAGGACCTGTCACCGATCCAGCTCCGCTGCGTCATGCGCCGCTGCTCGAATTCCGCGACGCTGCTGGGCGACATGGCCCAGCGCACCACGCCGTGGGCCGCGCGGTAGCTGGCAGGCCGTGACCGCGCACGTCGGCCGGACACCCACGTGTTGACGCTGACCACGAGCTTCCGCGTGCCGCGCGACATCATCGGCACTGGCCAACGCGCTGCTGCCGGTGATCGTCGCCGGAACTGCCGCCGACGGTGTCCGGCCGGCACGTGCCCGGAGCCCTGGCCAGACGATCCGCCTGCGACGACACGCGCACCGCCCTGGTCACGCTGCTGCATGACGCGGACGAGCAGCCCGACAGCGTCGGCGTCGTGCTCGACGACGCGACGGTTCGACGGCGGTCCGCAAGCATCTGACGAAGGCCGGCTCGCGGCCGGCCTGCCGCACGACTGGACGGCACGCCGGAGCCGAAGCTGTCCCTGGTGCCGGCGGCCCTGGCCAAGGGCCTGGAGTTCGACCACGTCATCGTGCTGGAACCGGCCGAGCTGGTCGCTGCGGGCGATGCCGGCCTCCGCCTGCTCTACATCGCTCTGACCAGGGCGATCTCGAAGCTGACGATCCTGCACGAGCACGAACTGCCGGCCGTCCTGCTCCATTGATCACAGTTTCGGCAACGTTCTCATTTTTATGAGCGGTGGTGCTACGGTCGCCCCATGGCATCCGCCGACGTGCTGCTGCACCCGGTGCGCCTGCGCATCCTGCAGGCGTTCCTGGGTCAGCAGGCACTGACCACCGGTCAACTCGCCGAGCACATCGCGGACGTGCCGGCCGGCAGCCTGTACCGGCACGTGGCGCTGCTGGTCGACGCGGGCGTGCTGGCCGTCGTCGCGGAACGCCGGGTCCGCGGCGCGCTGGAGCGCACCTACGAACTCCGCAGGTCCGCGGCGCGGATCGGGCCGGGCGACCTGGCGACGATGAGCCCCGACGACCACCGCCAGGCGTTCATGGCATTCGTCGCCGCACTCCTGGGCAGCTTCGACCGCTACGTGGCGGACGGCGACATCGACTACGTGCGGGACGCGGTCAGCTACGCCATCACCGGCCTGTGGCTGGACGACGAGGAACTGACTGAGCTGCGCAGGCGCATCCAGGAACTGTTCGATCCGCTGCTGGCCAACACGCCCGCGCCTGGCCGACAACTCCGGCTGCTGGGCACGTCCTGATGCCCGACCGACCCGCGAAGCCCGCCGACGAGCAACAAGAGCCGAGGAAGTCATGACGCGCACCGATCCCGTGCCGACCGGACTCACCGTCCTGGAACTGCTGAAGGCGGACCGGTTCGCCGAGATCCGGGACATGTTCCTGCCGCAGCTGCGCGATCTCGTCACCGCCGAGATGCTGCGGGTGGCATGGGTGGCCGCCGCGGGCGCACACGGCCGACTGGTGGCCACGGGCGCCGCGATCGCCGAAGCGGCCGGGCAGGAGATGACGACGGTGAAGATCCTGCTCACGTTCGACCACGGCGAACTCGCGCTCGTGGCCACGGTCGCCGACGACGGATCGCTGGCCGGCCTGCAACTCGCACCGGCAACCGCTGCGCAGCCGACCGAACCGTGGCGACCCGCGTCCTCCGTGGACACCGATGCGTTCGAGGAGCACGACGTGACGTTCGGCGACGGCCCGCTCGCCGTCCCCGGCACGGTCAGCCTCCCGCGGACACCCGGGCCGTGGCCGGGCGTCGTGCTGATGAGCGGGTCCGGCCCCAACGACCGTGACGAGACGTTCGGCCGCAACAAGCCGCTCAAGGACGTGGCGTGGGGCCTGGCGAGTCGGGGCGTCGCGGTCGCCCGCTTCGACAAGGTGACCTTCGCGCACCGCAGTGAGATCATCGGCGACGAGGCCTTCACGCTCACCGACGAGTACGTCCCGGCCGCCACCGCCGCGATCCGCCACCTGGCCGAAAATCCCGACGTGGCCGACGTTTTCGTGCTCGGCCACAGCCTGGGTGGCACAGCGGCACCCCGGGTCGCGGCCGCTGAGCCGACCGTCGCCGGGCTGGTCGTCATGGCAGGTGGCGCGCAACCGCTGCACTGGACGGCCGTCCGCCAGGTCCGTTACCTCGCCGAACAGTCCCCCGGCACGGCCGCAGCGGCGCAGGCCGCGCTGGACGCTCTCACCAAGCAGGCCGAGATGGTCGACAGCCCCGACCTGTCCCCCGCGACGCCGTCGACCGAACTGCCGTTCGGCGCGCCCGCACCGTACTGGCTGGACCTGCGCGGCTATCACGCACCGGCGGCCGCGGCGGCGTTGCGCAAGCCGATCCTGGTGCTGCAGGGCGAACGGGACTACCAGACGACCGTCGCCGACGACCTGACGGAGTGGCGCGCAGCGCTCGCCGACCGTTCCGACGTGACCATCCGCGTCTACGAAGCCGACAACCATCTGTTCTTCACCGGCAGCGGACCGTCCACGCCGACCGAGTACGAGCCGGCGCAACACGTCGACCAGGAGGTGATCGCCGACATCGCCGCGTGGCTGCACGACCACGGCTGAAAGCTCTGTCGCGGACCGATTCCCTGTCACTGGACGGCGTTGACGGCGCGGTGATCGTTCCGGTTCGGTTGGCCCGTGACCGATCGGACGAAACGGGCCACGCTGACCGTGGCTGCCGCACTCTTGACCAGTGTTCTCACCACACCCGCGGTGGCAGCGGCGACCGCGCCACCCCCGATCACGATCCACCTGGCGACCGCGCACGACGGCGACGGCGACATCTTCGTCGCGCCGTTCGGTGACACGGCCGACTACGCGAACGGTCCGGAGATCGTGGACGACGCCGGGCACGTGATCTGGTTCCATCCGGTGCCGGCGGGCCAGGAGGCAGCCGACTTCCGCACCCAGACCTACCACGGCCAACCGGTGTTGACGTGGTGGCAGGGCACGGGACTGGGCGCCCTGTCCACCGGCGTGGACTACATCTACGACAGGCACTACCGGCAGATCGCCACGGTCCGCGCCGGCAACGGGTACACCGCCGACGGCCACGAGTTCCTGATCACGCCGTGGAACACCGCACTGATCCTGGCCTACGCCACGACAACCGCGAACCTCACGGCCCTCGGCGGCCGCGCCGACCAGACCGTGGTCGACGGCGTGGTGCAGGAGGTCGACATCCGCACCGGCAAGGTCCTGTTCCAGTGGAACAGCGCCGATCACGTGCCCTACGCGGCGAGCGAGCAGCCGCTGCCGGCATCGTCATCGACGCCGTGGGACTGGTTCCACGTCAACGCAGTGCATCTGGACACCGACGGGAACCTGTTGATCGACGCCAGGGACACGTGGACCACCTACAAGGTGAACCGGCACGACGGGACCGTGATCTGGCGGCTGGGCGGCAAGCGGAGTTCGTTCGCGCTGCGCGCGGCACCCGGCCAGACGCTGGACGACGCGCACGAGGTCTTCGCGTGGCAGCACGACCCGGAGGCCGTCGGGCACGACGAGTACACGTTCTTCGACAACGAGTCGTCCGGCACCCCACTGCTCTCGCACAGCAGGGCCGTCACCGTGCGGCTGCGCGGCGACACCGCCACGCTGGTCGCGTCCGATGCGCAGCCGGAGGGCCTCGTCGCGGCGTCACAGGGCAACGCGCAGACCACGCGCGGCGGCAACCTGTTCGTCGGCTGGGGTGCGCTGCCGTACTCTTCACCGTCGCGGGTGCGGCCCGATCAGGTGTTGGACCGGGCTTGGGCGGCGGGGTGGCCGGCACGGCGGGGTCGCCACCTCCTTGTCTTCTGTGTCTTCCAGCAGTTCGTTGCGGACCTCCTGGAAGAGTTGCTCGTCCGCTTCAGAGAACACTACAAGGTTGGGAATCGGACATGGAACGCTCGGATTCTCCTCGCTGGTCGGGTAAGGGCCACCCCCGGATGGCACCTGTCCCATGCCCTCAGTCTCGTGGCATGGGCGGCTCGGCCAACGCTTGACCGGGCGGGAACGAACCTGCAGGCGGCGGTGCGCGCGCTCCGCAGTATCCGGATCTGTGACCAGCCGGGTGGTCAATTCCATAAGCGTAACATCCTCCACCTGACGAGAAAAAGCGCCAGCCCGACTTCTGGGCAAAATGCCGAGAAGCCGTGCAATGGCTCTGAACAACGTTCAGGAGTGATGGTCTCCGGGAAATGAGGTCAGGGCCGGCGGGAAGAGTAGGGCCCACCTCGCGAGCCCTTAAGAGGTGGGGGTGGAGAAGGGGCCACGAGGACAATGGTTCCTGGACAAAATGTCCAGAAGGGAGTGGGATGAGATGGCTCCTGGACATTTTATCCAGGTGGGTTTTTCATTATTCTTTGCCTTCTTCCGTAGGCGTTCACGGGCTGATTCTTGCCCAACTCCTTCACCGGCCATAGTTTAATGGCATGAACCCACTGGCACGACCCTGCCCGACTCTGCGTTTTCCGGGCACTCGCCTTTTCACTGTGTCCAGCCCCATGTCGTCTACCACGAGGTTGGGCTTCTTGCGGTGGGAGGAACGTAACCAACCATCTTTACAGTCGGCGACCAAGGTTTCGATGGGAAGGATCGCCCCAAGTCTTGACCGGCCGGTGGTTGACACCGTCTGGGACGCCGTACGATCCGTGGTTGGCTGATCGGCCTAGCAAGGGGTGAGCCCCTCCGTTTAGCCGAATTACTGATTTTTCCCCTTGCGGTGTTGAGATGGTGAAGTCTTACAGCGGTCTGCTGATCCCAAGTTCTCGGTAGTCGGTGAGCTAGCCGGTGGTGTAACAGGAGCGCTGCCTGGGAGGGCGGCGAACCATGAACCTTGAGGCTTTTTGGTGCGGTCAATCACCCCTACTGGCAGGTCATGTGGACCACTGCGGCCCTGCTTCTGACTGCTGGGGCGGTGGCGTCACCGCGGCAGGGCCCGGCCGGTGTCCCCACCTCTGCGGAGGCGGCGGGGGCCGTTCAACCCCGGCTGGCCGCCTCCCACTGGCCCTGCGGTCTCAGACGGATCACCGGCAACCCTGGAGGGCGGACCCAACCGGTCAGCGCGGTCGCTGCCGGCCGGAGCGGCCGCCCGCCCATCTCCCGGGAGTACCTCAGCCTTCCCCGACGGCGCCTCATCCGTGGGAGGTGCGCAACCCCTTCGCCCGCCAGCACCTGCTCTCGGCCATGCCCAACGGCGGCCCCCTCCCCGTCGCCCCCGGCCTTCCTGCCGCCTCGGACGAACCTCTCGCCTGAATGGCGACACGCCCGACCTCATGAACTCCGGGAACTCCCGGCAGGCAAGCAGGTTATCAACGACCAGTTGAGGAGGGATCCGTCGCTCGGCAGGTTGATGGCGGCCGTGTAGGTGGCAGGCCGAGCTGGGGTGCCCGACCCGATTGCTCAGGCCGTTCGCGGCCAAGGCACTCCCACCTTGCCCAGGCCAGGATCCAGGAGAGCCCCCATGAGCCCCTGCCCTGGGTCGTCGTGGCCCAGGTCTCCCTGGATAACCGCGACGACAGGCAGTTCCGTCAGGCGACTCAGGCCCTCGTCGAACACTTTCCCGACAGTGAGCACGCCCACTACTTTGAGGGCATCCGACAGCTCCAAGACGGGACTCAAAGAGGCGCGGCAATCGCTGCTGAAAAGCGCGCCAAGCTGGGCATGCCGGAGGAGAATATCGCAAAGCTGCTGAAAATCGCGATCGATAACCAGAAGTGGGTGTGGGAGTACGCGGAAATCACCCTGGGCGTGATCCTCACCTGGTTAGCTGGGTTGGGTCTACTTTTCCTGGCGGGCAGGGCCCTGTCCGCGCAGGACCCTGCGGTTGCTGGCCGGGGGCGGCCCAGATGCGGCGGCTGCCGGCGGGGGGCTTGCTGCGGCCGGGCCTACCGTCTCGTAGTAGACCTGGCCGGCCTTTCTTCTTACGTCCTTGCCAGTCATTGTGCTGCTGGCGGCGGGTCGTGCCACTTTCGCTGGGGTACGTGCTCTTCATGCTGCCGTATCTGAAACTGGAGCTGATCGCGGTAGTCCTGGTGGTCGGCTACCGGCGGTCTCCTGACGGCGCTGAGCGGTCTCCGGGCGGCGTTCGTTCGCGTGGCCGCCAACGGCCAGGTGGTTTCCCCGCCGACAAGGCGCCCGCCCTTTGGGTCGTCGTGCGCAAAGTGGCGGACCGGGTCGGCACCCGGTCGTCGACGATAGGACAGCGACCTACCGAGACATCCTCGCCGTGGTGGAGACCGGCACCGCTCTTGCCCGGGGCCGCGACAGCGGCCGGCACGTCCTGATCCTGGGGGTCGAGCCGCTGCTCGGGCTGTGGCTTGATGCCTACGAAGAGCGTCTTCCTGGCCCACGAATACGGACATTTCCAGAACCGCGACACCGCCGGGGGCGACATCCCCCTGCGCATTAACCTGGCCATGCGGACCTTCGCCGAAGCCCTGGCCCGGCGAGGCGGGGTTGCCAGCCATGGGAGGTGGCCGCCCATTTCCTGCGGGCGTACCATTACCTGTTCCGCCGGCTCACGTTTGGGGCCAGCCGCCTGCAAGAGGTTCTGGCCGACCGGGTGGCGGTCCAGTGTTACAGGCACGACGCACTGGCAGAAGGGCTGACCACGTTATCCGTCGCTGGGTCAAGTCAGAACCTGGCCCTGTCGCGGGCAGTTCGCGAGGCCTTGCAAAACGGCCGGCCGGCTCTGGCTTTCTACCCAATGAGCGATCCGCCCGACCTTGACGAGGCACGGAGCAGATCGAGAAATACGTTCCGCACCTGCTGGAACGCCCTACCGACGCCGACGACTCCCACCCCAGCCCGAAGGATCTGGGGTTCGGCCTGGCGGCACGGGTCGCGGCCAAGAACCCGCCCCTGTCGGCGGCCTCCCGCCTGGAGCCTGGTAACCAGCGATGACCGGGTCGTGGAGCTGGATGAATCAAATGGCCGGAGCGGTGGTCGAGCGCCAGAGCGGGCGAGTTGCAGGCGATGCAGCGGACGAAGCGCTGCGGCACCTGGAGGGCCTCCAGGCTGACGGCCCCCCGCCACCCCCACTAGGCCCTACTCATCGAGCGAGCCCGGATCTACCTCCGCCCGGGCGAGCACCCAAAGGCCCTCCAGGATTTGAACGCCGTGCATTGAACACCTTGCCGAAGTCGCCCCCAGGTGCTGTACTTCCGGGCGATCGTTCTCAAAAACTTGGGTTTGCACGCGAAGGCAGTGGATGACCTGCGCCGCATCCGGCAGGTGTTCGGGTGCCAGGCTTCTGGGGCGCAAGAGGAGTTCAGCCTTTCCCTGACCTTCGGGCAATGCCTGGCTAAGGCCAATGGGGGGAGGGCCCATACCAGCGCGTCCACCAAGGGCTCTGGAGTACAATCCGAAGTCCCTGGTTTGCCTGGTGGAGCGAGGGCGGGCTGGTTTGAGCGGCCCGCTTTCACGTGGCACTGGAGGACTGCACCTCCGCCATTGATGCTGGCGCCGAGCTGCCCCCATGCTCGAAGCCTACCGCGAACGGCGCTGGTCCACGAGGCGACGGGCGACCCAGCGGGGGCCGGAGGGTCGGCCATACCGCGGACCGATTACCTCTTCGACCCGCCGATGACCGACCAGCCAATGACTTCGAGGCGACCTCCTTGAACACTCCAGTGACCGAGGCGGTGTCGAGGACTTGGCTTTCGCTGGCGCTGATGGGTTAGGAGTGAAACCCCAACTGGTTTTTGCAGTCCTACGGCAGCATTTCCCCTCGGAATGCCCCCAGGCCAAGGGGCCTGTGCAGGCCCCTACCAGGCGGGGTTCGTCTTCAAGTCAGCACACGAAGCGTTTTAGGTCCCTCTTTGTGGCGCCATGACAAACACTCTTGGTGACGAGAGGGCCCAGACACTTTCCCGCACAAACATTGCATGCCTCGTCCAGCTGCGTCCGCCAACCATGGTTCCCCCCCAGCAGTGGCGATTCATGGGCAGGACATGTACCTGCACTTTGGCGACGGATCCTGAATTGCCTTATGGAGTAGGCCGACGCTGGACCCTTTTTCAGGGCCTCAACCCTTCCTCTTTCAGGCGGTAGCCCTGGCCTGGCACGTGCTGGACGTGGTCCATCCTGCCAAGCATGACCCAGACCGTTGGGGAAGTCCTGGCTGTCGGTTTGATAGCCTGC
>CAVWRF010000018.1:0-242834 GCA_963757325.1 Candidatus Melainabacteria bacterium | reverse complement strand
ACGCGCAGGTAGTTAACAAACTGCCGGAATGCCCACCCGTACGCCGTGGAAGGCTCCCCCGGTAACGCATTCCCGCAGTCTCTCCCGCACGCCATTCGAGTGAACGCGGACAGGAGCTACACGCCGGCAGCCGGTCAGCCGTCAACGGAGCAGCTAAAAAGGACATATTCCCGCAAACGCGGCAAACCCTACGCATCACCCGCAGGTGAGCCCGTGAACCCGAACCCGTCAATCGGCCGCATTCCCGTCCTGGACGTACGCCCGCTCGTCGATTGCGGCAGGCGCCCCGCGAAGGCGGTGAGCCGGTGAGTCCTTCCAGGTCACCGCGACCGTCTTCCGTGAGGGCCATGACGCCGTCGCCGCCAACGTCGTCCTGATGGACCCGGATGGCCGCCCGGCCCCTGGACCCCGATGCGCGAGCTCGCCCCCGGCACCGACCGCTGGGGCGCCGAGGTCGCCCCCACCGAGGAAGGCCGGTGGACCTACACCGTCGAGGCATGGAGCGATCCGGTCGCCACCTGGCGGCATGCCGCCGGCATCAAGATCCCGGCGGCCACCGACACCGGACTCTGGTCCTCGCGGAGGGCGCCGAGCTGTACGAGCGCGCGGCCGCCGGGCGTGCCGAAGAGCGAGGGCCGGGAGGCGGTGCTGGCCGCCGCCGACGCGATGCGCGACGCGTCGCTGTCCGCCCGCGCCCGGCTGACGCCGCGCTGCCCCCGAGGCGGACGCCGCGCTCGCCCGCCACCCGTTGCGCGATTTCGTCACCTCCTCGCGCCCCCGCCGCTGCTGGTCGAGCGCGAGCGCGCGCTGTACGGCTCCTGGTACGAGTTGTTCCCGCGCTCCGAGGGCGCCTGTCCCCAGGGCGAAAGAACAAACCGCCGGTCAGCGGCACGTTCAGCACGGCCGCCGAACGGCTCCCCGCCGTCGCCGCGATGGGTTTCGACGTGGTCTATCTGCCGCCGTCCACCCCATCGGCACCACCTACCGCAAGGGCCCCAACAACTCCCTGTCCGCCGGGCCCCGACGATGTCGGTGTGCCCTGGGCGATCGGCTCCGCCGACGGCGGGCACGACGCGATCCACCCGGACCTGGGCACGATCGACGACTTCGACCACTTCGTGGAGACCGCGCGCGCCATGCGCATGGAGGTCGCGCTCGACTTCGCCCTCCAGTGCTCCCCGGACCATCCCTGGGTCACCAAGCACCCCGACTGGTTCCATCACCGCGCGGACGGCTCCATCGCGTACGCCGAGAACCCGCCGAAGAAGTACCAGGACATCTACCCGATCGCCTTCGACAAGGATCTGCGCGGCCTGGTCCGGGAGACGACCCGCGTCCTGCGCCACTGGATGTCCCACGGCGTACGGATCTTCCGCGTCGACAACCCGCACACCAAGCCGGTGCTCTTCTGGGAGAAGGTCATCGCGAACATCAACCGCACCGACCCCGATGTCATCTTCCTGGCCGAGGCCTTCACCCGGCCCGCGATGATGCACACGCTCGGCGCGGTCGGCTTCCAGCAGTCGTATACGTACTTCACCTGGCGGAACACCAAGCGGGAGCTCACCGACTACCTGACCGAGCTGTCCGGTGAGTCCGCCGCGTACATGCGGCCCAACTTTTTCGTCAACACGCCGGACATCCTGCACTCCTACCTCCAGGAAGGCGGCCGTCCCGCCTTCGAGGTACGGGCCGTGCTGGCCGCGACGATGGCCCCGACGTGGGGGGTGTACGCGGGATATGAACTCTGCGAGAACTCCCCCGCCCGGCCCGGCAGCGAGGAGTACCTTGACTCGGAGAAGTACCAGCTGCGGCCCCGGGACTGGGATGCGGCGGAGCGTGAGGGCCGCACGATCGCCCCTCTCATCACCACGCTCAACCGCCTCAGACGGCGCCATCCCGCGCTCCAGCAGCTGCGTGACATCCACTTCCACCACGCGGACAACGACGCGGTCATCGCCTACAGCAAACGGTCGGGCACGGACATCGTTCTGGTGGTCGTGAACCTCGACCCTCACCACACCCAGGAGACGACGGTCTCGTTGGACATGGAGCGGCTCGGCCTCGAACGGCACGAGACCGTCCCGGTGCGCGACGAGCTCACCGGAGAGACCTATCACTGGGGCAGAGCCAACTATGTGCGCCTAGAGCCGGGCGTCACGCCCGCGCACGTCCTGGTTCTGCGACCGTCCCCGCCGATCGGAGGGTCACCCACATCATGATCGTCAATGAGCCTGTCCACGACACGTTCGAGGACACCCCGGCCAAGGATCGCGATCCCGACTGGTTCAAGCGTGCTGTCTTCTACGAGGTCCTGGTGCGTTCGTTCCAGGACAGCAACGGCGACGGCATCGGCGACCTCAAGGGCATCACCTCCAAACTGGACTATCTCCAGTGGCTCGGAGTGGACTGCCTCTGGCTGCCGCCGTTCTTCAAGTCGCCGTTGCGAGACGGTGGTTACGACGTGTCCGACTACACGGCGGTGCTCCCCGAGTTCGGTGATCTCGCCGACTTCGTGGAGTTCGTCGACGCCGCGCACCAGCGCGGCATGCGCGTGATCATCGACTTCGTCATGAACCACACGAGCGATCAGCACGACTGGTTCCAGGAGTCCCGCAAGGACCCCGACGGTCCGTACGGCGACTACTACGTCTGGGCCGACGACGACAAACAGTTCCAGGACGCCCGGATCATCTTCGTCGACACCGAGACGTCCAACTGGACCTTCGACCCGGTCCGCAAGCAGTACTACTGGCACCGCTTCTTCTCCCACCAGCCGGATCTCAACTACGAGAACCCGGCGGTGCGGGAGGAGATCGTCTCCGCGCTCCGGTTCTGGCTGGACCTGGGCATCGACGGCTTCCGGCTGGACGCCGTGCCGTACCTGTACCAGCAGGAGAACACCAACTGCGAGAACCTCCCGGCGACCCACGAGTTCCTCAAGGCCGTACGCAAGGAGATCGACGCCAACTACCCGGACACGGTGATCCTCGCCGAGGCCAACCAGTGGCCGGAGGACGTCGTCGACTACTTCGGCGACTACTCGGCGGGCGGGGACGAATGCCATATGGCGTTCCACTTCCCGGTGATGCCCCGGATCTTCATGGCCGTACGGCGCGAATCGCGCTACCCGGTCTCGGAGATCCTGGCGAAGACCCCGGCCATCCCGACGGGCTGCCAGTGGGGCATCTTCCTGCGCAACCACGACGAGCTGACCCTCGAAATGGTCACGGACGAAGAGCGCGACTACATGTACGCGGAGTACGCCAAGGACCCGCGCATGCGTGCCAACATCGGCATCCGGCGCCGGCTCGCCCCGCTGCTGGACAACGACCGCAACCAGATCGAGCTGTTCACCGCTCTGCTGCTGTCGCTGCCCGGGTCCCCGATCCTCTATTACGGGGACGAGATCGGGATGGGCGACAACATCTGGCTCGGCGACCGGGACGCCGTGAGAACGCCGATGCAGTGGACCCCCGACCGGAACGCGGGCTTCTCGTCCAGCGACCCCGGCCGGCTCTACCTGCCGACGATCATGGACCCGGTCTACGGCTACCAGGTCACGAATGTGGAGGCGGCGATGGCGTCGCCGTCCTCGCTGCTGCACTGGACCCGGCGAATGATCGAGATCCGCAAGCAGAACCCCGCTTTCGGACTCGGCTCGTACACCGAGCTGCCGTCGTCCAACCCGGCCGTGCTCGCCTTCCTGCGCGAGGCCCCCTCCCGACAGGGCGAGGGCGACGATCTGGTGCTGTGCGTGCACAACTTCTCGCGCTTCGCGCAACCCACGGAGCTCGACCTGAAGGCCTTCGCCGGGCGTCATCCGGTGGAGCTGATCGGCGGGGTGCGTTTCCCCGCCATCGGTGAATGGCCCTACCTGCTGACTCTCGCGGGGCACGGCTTCTACTGGTTCCGCCTCAGGAAGGACGTCTCGCCGTCGTGACGCCGTGATCGCGTGACGTCGTGATCACGTGATGGCGTGTGACGCCGTGATGGCGCGTTCTGTCGTCCTTCGACCACGCGTCGGCCCGAGACCCGGCGTCGGCGCGTGGCCCCCGTGCGAGGCGGTTTCCGTCGCCCCGCACGGGGAACTCTCCAAACATCCAGTTCGATCGAGTTCGTACGAAAACGATCCGTTCGGATCATCCTCACCCGACACGTCCCGCACAGCCGGACAGCCATTGCCGCAATCCGGGACACTCTGCCCATCCTGTGGTGTGCCCGGGGAAAGGACGCGATGCCATGTCGAAGGCTGCATCCACCTGGACTGCCCCACGCCTCGTCACCGCCTCGCCCACCGCCCCACCCGCTCCCCCGTCCGCCGCGTCCCCCTCTCTGTCGCCGGTCGACGCGCGAGAGCTGGTCGGCTCGCTCGCACCGATGCTGCACGAATGGCTGCCGCGCCAGCGCTGGTTCGCGGGCAAGGGCCGCCCGGTCACCGGCTTCGTGCCGGTGACGGTCACCGAACTGGTGCCGTCGGACTCGGCGAGTCCGGGGCTGCTGCACCTTCTTGTACGGGTCGAACAGCGCGGGGCCGCCGGGCCGCCGCCGTCGATTCCGACTTCGCCCCCTCCGCTCCCGCGCCGGCCGACGACTGCTATCAGCTGCTGCTCGGCGTACGCGAAGCGCTGCCGCCCCACCTGGCCCCCGCCCTCGTCGGCCATGCCGCACAGGGACCGCTGGCCGGCCGTACCGTCTACGAGGCCTTGCACGATCCGCGCCTGGCCGAACTGCTGCTGGAACGTTTGCGCACGCCCGGCGCGCTGGGCCCGTTGCGCTTCGACCGGGCCGACTCCGTCCCGTCCGGACTCACCGGCCGACTGCTCGACGCCGAGCAGTCGAACTCCTCGCTGGTATACGGGGACGCGTACATCCTGAAGATCCTCCGCCGGGTCTTCCCCGGCCCCCACCCGGATCTGGAACTGCCGCTCGCCCTGGCGGCGGAGGGCTGCGGGCGAGTGCCCGCGCCCGTCGGCTGGTTCGAGGCCGCCGACCCGTCGGGCAGCGGCGACTCCCTCACCCTCGGGGTGCTCCAGCCGTATCTGCGCGGCTCCAAGGACGGCTGGCAGCTGGCACTGGCCGCGCTCGCCGACGACCGCGAATTCACCACCGAGGCGCGGGCGCTGGGGCGGGCCACCGCCGAGGTGCACACCGCGCTGGCCGCCGCCCTGCCGACGGTGACCCTGGGCCGCCGGCAGACCGGGCAGCTGGCGGCCGGGATGGCCGAGCGGCTGGAGACGGTGGCTCGGGCGGTGCCCGCGCTGGGGCCGTACGCCCCCGGGCTGCGCGGCGCCTTCGACGCGCTCGCCGGGCTGGACGAGGCGGGACGCGGCCGGCCCGCCCAGCGTGTGCACGGCGATCTGCACCTGGGCCAGGCCCTGCGGACCCCGGACGGCAGCTGGTCGGTCATCGACTTCGAGGGCGAGCCCGCCCGCCCGCTCGCGGAACGCCGCCGCCCGCAGCCGCCGGTCCGCGATGTCGCGGGCATGCTGCGCTCCTTCGACTACGCGGCCCGCTCCCACGAGCCGTGGCGCCCGGACTGGGCGACGCGCTGCCGGGCGGCGTACTGCGAGGGGTACGCGGCGGTCTCGGGCACCGACCCGCGCGCGGAACCCGAGCTGCTGCGCGCCTACGAGACGGACAAGGCGGTCTACGAGGTGCTGTACGAGGCAAGGCACCGCCCCGACTGGCTGCCGGTGCCGATGGCGGCGATCCGCCGCTGGCGGGTGGCGTCTGACGCGGTGTCACCCCGCCACGCGCCTCGCCACATCAGCACCCTCTCCCACACCTTTCCCCACACCCCGCACCCCACACCCCACACCCACGCCCACAGGCACCCCGCACCGCCCAGTAGTGAGTCCGCCGAGGAGGCAGCCCCCCGTGACCGCCCGTCCGCCGTCCAACCGTCCATCCGAGCCCGATCGCCCCACCACCACCGCCCTCCCGGCGCCGGTCCCCGCGCCCACCGCCGAGAAGAGGCCGACGCGCCGCAAGCACCCGGAGGCATCCGGGGGGACGACGGGGGCTTCGGCGGCGGCGGGGGCCGGGGGGCGCGGGCGCGACCTCCCCGGCCGCCGCGTCCGCCGCCGCGCCCGGACCCCGCAGGGCCCCCGGCGGCAAGACACCTGGCGACAAGGCCCCTGGCAAGGCGGCCGACGGCAAGGGGCGGGCCAGGACGGCAGGCCGAGCGGCGCGCGCGGTCCGGGCGGCGCCGCCGCTGGACGGCGGTGAGCGGGAGCGGCTGCTGGCCGGTTCGCACCACGATCCGCACGCGCTGCTGGGGGCGCACCCGGTGCGCGACGGTGTCCTGTTCCGGACGCTGCGGCCGTACGCGCGCGCCGTGACGGTCGTCGCCGAGGGCGTGGGCGTAAGCCGCGCTGAACGACGACGGCGACGGTTTCTTCTCCGGTGTCCTGCCGCTGCGCGTCGTACCCGAGTACTCGCTCCTCGTCCGCTACAGCGACCTCACGGAGGAGCTGGACGAGCTGGAGGTGCGGGATCCGTACCGCTTCCTGCCCGCCCTCGGGGAGCTGGACCTGTATCTGATCGGCGAGGGCCGGCACGAGGAGCTGTGGCAGGCGCTCGGTGCCCGGCCCATGGTCCACCAGGGGGCGACGGGCACCCGTTTCACCCTCTGGGCGCCCAATGCCCGGGGCGTGAGGGTGACGGGGGACTTCACGTACTGGGACAGCACCAGCCTTCCGATGCGCTCGCTGGGCTCCACCGGGGTGTGGGAGCTGTTCGTGCCGGGGGTCGGCGAAGGCGCGCTCTACAAGTTCGACATCACCTGTCCTGACGGGTCCCACACACTGCGCGCCGACCCGATGGCCCGGCGCACGGAAGTGCCGCCCGCGACCGCCTCCATCGTCACCGAGTCGCACCATGTGTGGCACGACGAGGAGTGGATGGCACACCGTGCCGACCGCCCCGTGCACGCGGCTCCGTTCTCCGTGTACGAGGTACGTCGGCTCGACGCCGGCCTGCACGCCGAGGTTCTCGTCGGCCCTGGTCTTGATCGTCGTGGCCAGCTGCGAGCGGGTGTCGACCTCCGGACCGGTGAAGGTGTCCTGGAACATCAACTGGTCATGCTGCGACGCGACGTTGTTGTACTGGTTGACCGAGGACTCGAACTGCGCCTCGGCCGAGGTGAGCTGGTCCTCGGTGCCGGGCAGGAACACCCAGCCGTTGCTGCCCGGCTGGCCGTTGGCGCCGCGCACCGGCGTCACCGTCATCGCCAGGATCGCGTTGGTGCGGCTGTAGTTCTCCTTCGCGGTCCGCAGGTCGGACAGCGCGTTGGCGAGGATGTTCACCCGGTTGTCCGGCGCACCGGCGCTGACCAGCTCCGAGCTCTGCAGCAGCGTGTCCAGAATCTGGTTGTAGCCGGCCAGCACATCGATGTCGGGGAACTTCGAGTTGCTGGCGAAGCCACGCAGCGCGCTGATGTCCGACAGCGCGTTGAGCGCGTTGGTGATCGCCGTCTGGGTGGGGGCGTCGATGTTCGTGGTCGTGTTGACCAACTGATGGAACGACTCGATGGCGGCGTCCGACTGCGTCGTCGCCGCGCTGCCGGGCGGGTTGCCCGACGCGCCGACCGACGTGACGTAGAGGCTGACCTGCTCCCGTTCGCGCTGGATCGCGTCCGTGACGTCGGACAGCGAACTGCTCAGCGCGATCTGGGAGCTGATGTTGTCGTACACACCGGCGTTCTGCAGCTGGCTGGTCACCCGCAGCGCGCCGAGGGCGACGGCGGTGATCAACGGGACGAGCAGAACGATCAGCAACTTCCAGCGCAGTCGCCAGTTGCTCAGCCGCCAACGGGCGGTCCGGCCTCTGGGTGGCCCTGCCGCCGGCAGCGGCGCGACCGGCGGCACCGTGTAACCAGGTCCCGTACCCGGCCCTGTCTGGGGTCCGGGCCTGCCGCCTGTAGTGCTCACCGCCTCGTTGAGCCTCGGCCTACGGCCTGCCTGTGCCGACGCGATGGCAGCCGCGTCCTGCCGCATTCTTCCTGGCACCCCTAGCACACTCCCGCTTCTGCGATGCCGGACGAACCGGACACCTGGCCGACCAAGGCGGTCACGACACCGTGTCTCGCGGCATCGGTCGGCATCACCAGGGACAGGCGCGCTCTCCATCCGACCTGTTCGGTCGGCGAGGGGCAGGCCACGCGGGGCGCACGGCTGGGAGGTGTTGCCACGGCCAGGACCGGCGGAACGTATGCCTCGCACCCGGTACCACGTGCCGCCGAGGCAGCGCGTGCGGCGCGAACGGCCCCGCTCATCTGGTCACTCCTTCACCTGTTCACCTCTCCGCGACGCCGTCGTAGCCCAGGCAGCTCCGATGCCCCCCACTCGCGCGCACAAGAAGGTATCGAATGTCACCGAAAATGTCAGCCCATCGGGGACTAAAACCACCGGAGAAGACACGCTCCGTGCCAGTCGACCGGAAGAGCATGGCACCTTCCGGTCCGGAAAGCCACTCCCCCGTTCGACCGGACTCGTTTGACTCACGCTCAGCTACCGAAGAGGACTGTGGTATTAGTCGGGGCTCCGAACTCTCGGTATCGAGCCGACCACGGGCCGGGTACGTCAAGCGGCTGGTAACCGGTGCGATCGCCCCGCCGGCCTGCCGATCGGCGGCCATGACCCGCCGTTCGGTTTCCCGGCACCCGCATCCACCCACACCTGGTGGTTCTTTCCCCATTCCAAAGTGAAAAGATTGTTAACAACATGAGCGCGCGAGGACCGGTGAATCTTTGAGAACTCTCACGGCTCGCAGAGAAACCGTACAGTGTCGACACTATCGCACCAATGGGGAGGTATCCACCGATCAGCGCAAGCGGGTCTGGACCAACAGGTCTACTTGTGCACCGATGGTAGGCTGTCGGCTTCGCTGGGTTAGCCACCAGCGGGTTTGCCCAGCTCCACAGCTACCGGAGGACCGTTGACGGTTGACGTTCCCACATCGCGGAACGATCGGCCGCCGGAGCCGAAGTGACCGACGGCGATGTTTCGCCGACGAGCCCGAGGACGAGGACCACCCCATGGCCCGACCGGCGACCCGGTACCGGAACAATGCGTCGGGCACGTCATGCCCGGTCACCGCCGGTCTCGGGATACCGTTCGGTAGCGAATCAACCGGACGGCTGTCCGGCCTTTCTATCGGACGTTTATCGATCGTTGATCCACCGATCGGCGACCGAACCGAGCGAATCCTCGATATGCATTCCGGGGGGCAACCGTCCGGCATTCCGAATGGACGGCCCAACGAAAACCCGGGAACCACGCCGACATTCGACGGAACAGCCGAGGAAACGCGGCCGGAGAATCGAGCCGGCACACCGGCCGGAAGCCAGTGGCGCGGCGGCGAAACCGGCCGTCGGAAAGTGCCGCGAGCAGGCCGTCCACACCGTTGTGTGATCGCCACGAGCACCGTCCCGGCGGCCCCGCGGCACACGGCAGGACAGCGCGGAGCAGGCGTTGATCAATCGTCGGGCACGTGCCGGAGCGGCGCGCCCACAATACGTGGCCACTTGTCCACAGTTGACTGGTCACACCGTCGGGCCGGCCCGAACCAATGGGGGTTCCCCGACCGTTCCGGCCGGAAACGTGGAAAGTTCTTCACGTTGATCGTGCGTCATCCGGTGACACATGTATGCACAACCACGCCACATTCCCAGGACCAGCACACGCGCGCACGGGACCAGGACACGCGCGCCGACCGGCCGCTGCCGGCCACGGTGCGTAACGATCGTGGGCACCGCTGCTACCAAGATCATCATCGAGGGCCGTGCTCCAGGTATCCTCGACTGTCTTCATCCACCGCGTGATCCACACCGTCCCGCGCCCGCCTGTCCCGCGCAGTTGGAAGGATGATCCAGCCATGCTGGAAGTGACCGAACTCGGCCACACGTACGGCACCGGTCCGCGTGCCCACACCGCCATCGCCGAGGTGTCCTTCCGAGTGGATGCCGGTGAGATCGTGTGCGTCGTCGGACCGTCAGGGTGCGGCAAGTCGACGCTGCTCAAGGCCATCTCCGGCCTGCACAGGGCCAGCCGGGGCGACGTCCGCCTGAAGGGCACCCGGATCAGCGGCGTGCCGCGCGACCTCGCCGTCGTGTTCCAGGACTACAGCCGGTCGCTGTTCCCGTGGCTGAACGTGGCCAGCAACGTCGAGTTCCCGCTGCGCGGCAGCAAGCTGAGCAAGGCGCAGCGCCGGCACCGGGTCGCCGAGGCACTGGAGTGGGTCGGCCTGGGCGGCGTCGGCCGCAAGCACCCGTGGCAACTCTCCGGCGGCATGCAGCAGCGCGTGTCGATCGCGCGGGCGCTCGCGTACCGCCCTGCCCTGATGCTGATGGACGAGCCGTTCGCGTCGGTGGACGCCCAGACCAGGGCCGACCTCGAAGACCTCGTGCTGCGTGTGCGCGACGAGTACGACATGACGATCCTGCTGGTCACCCACGACATCGACGAGAGCGTCTACCTGGGCGACCGGGTGCTGGTCCTGTCATCGGCACCGACGACCGTCGTCGACACTCTCAAGGTCGAACTGCCCCGCCAGCGCGACCAGATCACCACCAGGGCGTCGAGCGGAGTTCGTGCACCTGCGCAGCGAGGTCGCCCGCCTGCTCAAGCAACCGAGGCTGGTCAGCAACTGACCGGAACAGCGGGGCGTCGAAGAGCGTTGGTCCTCCTTGGCACACTGATACCCGAGTTGTGAGCCGAGGGGAGCAACCACGTGCCTGACGGACCGCTGATCGTCCAGACCGACAAGACACTCCTGCTGGAGGTCGATCATCCGCTCGCCGACGAGACACGCACGGCGATCGCGCCGTTCGCGGAACTGGAGCGGGCACCCGAACACGTCCACACCTACCGGGTGACGCCACTGGCGCTGTGGAACGCGCGCGCCGCAGGCCACGACGCCGAGCAGGTGGTCGACGCGCTGGTCACGTACTCGCGCTACCCGGTGCCGCAACCGCTGCTGGTGGACGTCGTCGACACGATGGCCCGCTTCGGCCGGTTGATCCTGGCCAACGACCCGGCGCACGGCCTGGTGATGACCACGACCGACCGCGCGGTGCTGGAGGAGGTCCTCCGCCACAAGAAGATCGCCCCGATGATGGGCGCGCAGGATCGACGACGACACGGTCGTCGTCCACCCCAGCGAACGCGGCCGGCTCAAACAGCAACTACTCAAGGTCGGCTGGCCCGCCGAGGACCAGGCCGGCTACGTCGACGGCGAGCACCACGACATTTCGCTCGTCGAGAACGAGTGGCAGCTGCGCGACTACCAGCGCCAGGCCGCGGACACGTTCTGGGCGGGCGGCTCGGGCGTGGTCGTACTGCCGTGTGGCGCCGGCAAGACCCTGGTCGGCGCGGCCGCGATGGCCAGGGCGGAGGCCACCACACTGATCCTGGTCACCAACACGGTCGCCGGCCGCCAGTGGAAGCGCGAACTGGTCGCGCGCACTCGCCTGACGGAGGACGAGATAGGCGAGTACTCCGGCGAGCGCAAGGAGATCCGCCCGGTCACGATCGCCACGTACCAGGTGATCACCCGCAAGACCAAGGGTGAGTACAAGCACCTGGAGCTGTTCGACTCGAGGGACTGGGGCCTGATCATCTACGACGAGGTCCACCTGCTGCCGGCCCCGGTGTTCCGGATGACGGCGGACCTGCAGTCCCGCCGCCGCCTGGGCCTGACGGCCACACTGGTCCGCGAGGACGGCCAGGAAGGTGACGTGTTCTCCCTGATCGGCCCGAAGCGCTTCGACGTCCCGTGGCGAGACATCGAGGCACAGGGCTGGATCGCGCCCGGCGGAGTGCACGGAGGTCCGGGTGACGATGACGGACGCCGAACGCCTTGGCTACGCGGTAGCCGAGCCGGACGAGCGCTACAAGATCTGCGCGACGGCGCACACCAAGATGCCGGTGGTCCGCAAGATCCTGGAACAGCCACCCGGGCGAACCGAGCGCTGGTGATCGGCGCCTACCTGGACCAACTGGACGAACTCGGTGAAGCTCTGGACGCCCCGATCATCCAGGGCTCCACACGCAACTCGGAACGCGAAAAGCTGTTCGACGCCTTCGGAAGGGGCGAACTGCCAACGCTGGTGGTGTCGAAGGTGGCCAACTTCTCCATCGACCTACCAGAAGCGTCGGTGGCGATCCAGGTATCCGGCACGTTCGGCTCCCGCCAGGAGGAAGCCCAACGCCTGGGCAGGCTGCTGCGCCCCAAGGGAGACGGCCGCCAGGCGCACTTCTACTCGGTGGTCTCACGGGACACGTTGGACACGGACTACGCGGCCCACCGCCAACGCTTCCTGGCCGAACAGGGCTACGCCTACACGATCATGGACGCCGACGACCTGCTGGGCCCGGCACTACCGGACGTGGGCTGAACCGGGGAACGGCAAACAGGATGTGACCGAGGCCGAAGGCCGATCGCGGTAGCCGTTCGGCCGCAAGGCCGGGCGGCGGCCGGTCAGCGTCGGCCCCAGCCGCCAAGAAGCCGATCCCCCAAGCACAGCACCAAAAACCGCTCAAGCCCGGACCTCCTCCACCACGGCATCCGAAAACACGGGCCAGACCTCCTTGGCCCAGTCCCCGAAAACCCGATCCGTCAAAGCGACACACCCGACCCCGGCCCCAGGATCCACCCACAAGAACGTCCCAGCCTGCCCGAAATGGCCAAACGTAGCCCCGGAATTCAGCGACTCCAGTCCAATGTGGACTCTTGTGGTCCCGCATCTCGAACCCCAACCCCCAGTCATTGGGCCGCTGAAACCCCAACCCGGGCACCACCCCGCTCAACCCAGGGAACACAACAGAAGTAGCCTCCGCCAGACGACCGGCATGCAACCAACTTCGGTGCCTGCAACTCGGCGACGAACCGCGCCAGGTCGCCGCAAGTCGACACACCCCCGTAAGCCGCTGACCCGTCCAACCGGGTGGAGTTCATCCCCAACGGCGTCAACACGGCATCCTGCCAAATAATCAGCGAACCGAATATCACACGCCGCCTCAACAACAGACGCCAACACCTCGAACCCCGCGTTCGAGTACAGCCGCCGCTCGCCCGGCGGAGCCATCACCTTGTGCTCGTTGAACGCCAGGCCGGACGCGTGCGACACCAGATGCCGCAACGTGGACCCGGGCGGCCCCGCCGGCTGGTCCCACTCGACCGCGCCCTCCTCGACCGCGATCAACGTCGGCGTAGGCCGTGAGCAGCTTGGTCACCGAAGCCAGCTCGAACACGTCGATCCTGCCGCCCGTGCGCGCCCAGCACACGACCATCGGCACCCGACGACGGCGGCCGCCGCCCGCTCGACCGGCCAGTCCTCGATCATCCGCACGCTGTCCATGGCAAGACGGTACGAGACCGCCGCGACCCGCCGGTGACCGCGGGCCCACCGCCGTGGGTACCCCGAACGTGTCGCGAAACCACCGTGTTCTCGCACACATCACGCCAATGTCACGGCACGTCGACCCGACCAATTCTCCGTCGAGTGAATTCGGCATTCGGACGCGCGAGCACACCCGTCGACCGTGCTTACCATCGGAGCGCAATTCTTCGGCGACCGAATTGCGATCGGGTGAGGAGGATTTGCATGTCCCGCGTTCGACTCGCCTACCTACCCGTGGCGCTGGCCGTCGCCGGTTGTCTCCGTGCTGCCGTCGGCGGCGTCGGCCGCCGGTGCACGACACCCCGCCGGCGGCCTGCACGAAGGACACGCAGGAAGTGACGAACCTCACCACCGCCGTGACCAAGCTCGGCATCCGCACTCCAGACGACCCCACCCGATCCGGCGCAAGCTCAGCCAGGTCTCCGGCGATCTCTTCACCGCGGTCACCGCAGCTCAGACCGCCGGCTGCCTGCCGGCCCTGCCCACGTCGCCACCCACGACCACCCCGGCCCGCCGACCCAGCCGCAGGACGCGACGAAGTGCGCCGCCGACGCCGTCCAACTGCTGTCCGCCGCACTGGACCAGATCGCCGCGGCCACCACCGACCACACCGGACTCGACCGCCGTGCTGGCCGCCGCGCAGCAACTCGCCGACCGCGATCACCGCGGTCAACACCGATTCCTGCCTGCCGGTCAGCTACCGGTGCCCACGGTGCCGGCACCGCCCGGGCCGCCAGTGCCGCCCGTTTCCTGAACCCGATTCCACCTGGCCGGCGTGCCGCCGAATCCGGCGCGCCGGCCAGGTTTCCATTTCCGCATTCCGCGAATGACCGGCGAAATCACCGCGAAATGTCCCACGAAATTGACACGACGCCACCCGAGCGGCTGAAATGGCGTCGTGGACAGCGACCTCTCCGCCTGGCCGGCCCGCGGGTTCGCGGTGCCGATGCGCACCCGGTTCCGCGGCATCACGGTTCGTGAGGGCCTGCTGCTGCGCGGCCCGGCCGGGTGGGGCGAGTTCAGCCCGTTCCTGGACTACGACGACCGCGAGTGCGTGCCGTGGCTGGCGTCCGCCGTCGAGTCGGCCAGCACGGCCGTGGCCGGCGCCGGTGCGGGACCGGATCCCGATCAACTGCACGATGCCCGTGGTCGACCCGGAGCCGCGAGCCGGCTGGTCGGCGCGTCGGGTTGTGCGCACGGCGAAGGTGAAGGTGGCCGACCCGGGAGTGCCGCTCGCGGCCGACTGCGAGCGGGTGGCCGCCGTGCGGGACGCGCTCGGCCCGGGTGGCCGGATCAGGGTGGACGCGAACGCGATCTGGGACGTCGCCACGGCCGTGACCGCGATCCGCGCGCTGGAGCGGGCGGCGGGCGGCCTGGAGTACGTCGAGCAACCCTGCCCGAGCCTGGCCGAACTGGCGCGCCGTACGGGCGCGGGTGTCCGTGCCGATCGCGGCCGACGAGTCGATCCGGCGGGCCGAGGACCCGATGCGGGTCGCGGTAGCCGGTGCCGCCGACATCGCGGTGATCAAGGTGGCGCCGCTGGGTGGCGTGCGGCGGGCGCTGGCGGTGGCCGAGGCGTGCGGGCTGCCGTGCGTCGTGTCGTCGGCGGTCGACACGGCGTCGGGCTGGCGGCCGGGCTGGCGCTGGCCGGAGCGCTGCCGGACGCTGGAGTACGCGTGCGGGCTGGGCACGCTGTCCCTGCTGGATCGACGTCGTGACGAGCCGTTCCGGCCCGATAGACGGCTGGCTGCCGGTGCCGACGACGCCCGCCCGAGCCGACCGCGCCGATCGCCGACGATGCCGACCACGGCGCCGCTGGCTGGACCGCCTGCGCCAGGGTCGCGAAGATCTCTCCGTCGACGTCGAGAAGCCGTCGATCGCTCCGACCTCCGGGACAGCAACGCAGAACCCATGATCGAGGAGCGAGAGATGCGCAAGTTCACGGTGTTCCTGGTGGCCAGCGTCGACGGGTTCCACGAAGGGCCCGGCGGGGCGTTCGACTCGCCCGTGGTGGACGAGGAGTTCAACGAGTTCGCCGTCGAACAGCTCGACCGGTGCGACACCATGATCTTCGGGCGGGTCACCTACGGCGTCATGGTCGCCTGGTGGCCGACCGAGGAGGCCAGGACCACCGATCCGGTCGTCGCGGGCCGGATGAACGACAAGGAGAAGATCGTCGTGTCGCGGACCATGGACCGCGCCGACTGGGAGCACACCCGCGTGGTCGGCGACCTCGCCGCGCTCGCCGAACTGAAGCGGGGCGACGGCGGCGACGTGATCGTGATGGGCAGCTCGACCCTGCCGCGAGCCTGCTGGCAGCCGGGCTCATCGACAAGCTGCGGATCATGGTGATGCCGATCGTGCTGGGCGGCGACACGTCGCTGCTGCACACGGTGACCGGCCGGGTGCCGGTGACGACTGCTGGTCGACACGCGCGGCGGTGGCCCGTGAGTCCTGCTGCGCTACCAGCCGGCCCTGACAACGGGGACACCGCGACCGGCCGCCGGTGCGCACCGGCGGCCAGTGGGCGTCACGACCTGCGGCGCAACCACCGCAGCACGAACAGCACCACGATCAGCCCGACGACCAGCGGGATCACGCGCTTGGCCACCGATGGCCCCGCGTAGTCCAGCAGGTCGATGGCGTCGGCCTCGGAACTGACGTTCACCTGGCGGGCGGCCGGCTTCGGCGTGGCCGGCTCCTCCTTGTCCACCAGCTGCAGGTGGGGCGCCTGCGTGACCTCCGTGTCCAGCTGGCTGGACGACGACAGGTCCGGCGCCACGGCACCGTCGGTGACATCGGTGACGTCCGCGGACACCGTCGTGGACGGCTTCGCCTTGGCCGCCGTCCGCCGCCGCGTGGCCGGTTTCGGCTTGGCCTGCGGCGGAGGCTCCTCACCCTCCTCGTCCTCAACCGAAGCCGAGCCGGAATCCGCGCCCGAAGCCGGGGCCGAACCCGAATCAGCAGCCGCAGTCGAAGCTGAGCAGCTGCAGCCGACTCAGCAGCCGGCACAGCGGCGGCCTCGGCAGGCTGGGACTGGGCCGGCGGGCTGTCCAGCTTGGTGGCCAGGCACGCCGCGAACGAGTCCAGGATCTTCCCGCCGACCTCGACGATCATGCCCCGGCCGAACTGCGCGGGCTTACCCGTCACGGTGAGATCCGTCACGACGGTGCCCTTGGTGCCCGTGCCCTCCTCGGCCAGCGTGACGGTCACCGTGGCAGCGGCCGTGCCGTTGCCGCGGGAGTCCTTCCCGGACGCCTTGATGACCACCCGCCTGGCCTGCTCGTCTGTTTCCAGGAACTGGCCCGATCCCTTGTACGTCAAGGAAACCGGACCCAGCTTGACTTTCACCCCGCCGGTGAACTCGGCTCCGTCCACGGCGGTCAGCGTCGCACCAGGCATACACGGCGCAACGCGCTCCGGATCGATCACGGCCGCCCAGACGACATCGGGCGGCGCCGGCACGGAGAACTGGTGCTCCAACCGCACAGCTGGCCTCCTAGCTCGCTCACGTGCCTCCAACATAGTCGTGCGCGCGTAGTTGACCACCGGCAACTACGCGCGCACGCGAGAAGGTCCTCAACTTGCCGCCGCGAGCACCGCCCGTGAGGTCAGGACGGTGGCCAGGTGACGGCGGAACTCGGCGTCCGCGTTCGCGTCGCTGGTCGGGCTGGTGCCCTCGGCCGCCGACGCCGCCGCGGCACGGATCGGCGTCGGCCGTCGCCGGCTGGCCGACCAGGGCCGGCTTCCACCGACGTGGCCCGGACGGGTGTCGCGCCCATGTTGGTCAGACGCGACCCTGGCCTCGGCGAACGTGCCGTCCTCCACCCGGACGGCGGCCGCGACGGCCACGATCGACCACGCCTGCGCGACCCGGTTGAACTTCTCGTAGTGGGCGCCCCAGCCGGTGTGCTTCGGGACCCGCACCTCGACCAGGATCTCGTCGGCCGCCAGCGCCGTGGTGAAGAAGTCCACGAAGAAGTCGGCGGCGGCCACCGTGCGGCGGCCGGCCGGACCTGCGATGACGAACTCGGCGTCCAGTGCGAGCGCGGGGCGAGCAGGTCACCGGCCGGGTCGGCGTGCGCGAGTGCGCCGCCGAACGTGCCCCGGTGCCGGATCTGCGGGTCGGCCACCGTGTCGGTGGCCGCCGCCGAGCAGCGCGGCGTGCTCGCGCACCAGCGGATCGTGCTGCACGTCGTAGTGCGTCGTCATCGCGCCGATCACGAGTGCGTCGCCGTCCTCGCGGATGCCGCGCAGTTCGGCGATCCGCCCGAGGTCGACCAGCCGGGTCGGCTCGGCCAGCCGCATCCGCAGCACCGGCAGCAGGCTCTGCCCGCCGCCCAGCACCTTCGCGTCCTCGCCGCGCCTCCGCGAGCGCACGCACAGCTTCATCCACAGTGGACGGAGCGACGTAGTCGAATGCCGCGGGAATCACTGGGCACCTCCGGCCGGTGAGTCGATGGAACCGAGGCCGCCACCGGCGCCCGGATCGGTGGACCGGGTGCCCGACGACCCCGTGGATCGCCTGCCACACGCGCATCGGCGTGCACGGCATCTCGACGTCCGAGACGCCGAGGTGGCGCACGGCGTCGACGACGGCGTTCACCACGGCCGGCGTGGACGCGATCGTGCCTGCCTCGCCGACTCCCTTGACGCCCAACTGGTTCGTCGTGGACGGGTCTCCGTGCGGTCGGTGGTGAACGACGGCAGGTCGACCGCGGAGGGCAGCAGGTAGTCGGCGAACGTGGCCGTGGTCAGCGTGCCGGCCTCGTCGTGGATGGCCTCCTCGTACAGCGCCTGCGCGATGCCCTGCGCCAGTCCGCCGTGCACCTGGCCCTCCACGATCAGCGGGTTCACCACGACGCCGACGTCGTCGACGCAGACGTAGGACGCGCAGCTGCGACCGCGCCCGTCTCGGTGTCCACCTCGGCGGCGCACAGGTGCGTGCCGTGCGGGAACGAGAAGTTCTCCGGGTCGTAGGTGGCTTCCGAGTCCAGCGTACGGTTCCACGCCGTCGGGCAGGTTGTGCGCCGCGAACACCGCGAGCGCGATGTCCTGGATGCTGGTGGCGGATTCGGTGCCGCGCACGGTGAACTTGCCGCTCGGCGAACTCCAGGTCGTCCTCGGAGCACTCCAGCAGGTGCGCCGCGATCGGCTGGGCCTTCGCGACCACCTTCTCCGCGGCCTTGACCACGGCTATCGCGCCGACCGTGAGCGAGCGGGACCCGTAGGTGTCCATGCCCTTCGGCGAGGACATCGTGTCGCCGTGGATGATCTCGACGTCCTCGAACGGCACGCCGAGCTGGTCGGCCACGATCTGGCTCCACGCCGTCTCGTGGCCCTGGCCGTGCGCCGACGACCCGGTGACCACCTCGACCTTGCCGGTGGGCAGCATGCGGATCGCCGCGTGTTCCCAGCCGCCCGCGCCGTAGGACAGCGAGCCGAGCACCCTGGACGGTGCCAGGCCGCACATCTCGGTGAACGTCGAGATGCCGATGCCCAGCTGCACCGGGTCGCTGGACGCGCGGCGGCGGGCCTGTTCGGCGCGCAGGCCGTCGTAGTCGAACAGCTCCTTGGCCTTGGCCGTGGTCGCGGCCTCGTAGTTGCCGCTGTCGTAGACGAGGCCGCACACCGTGGTGAACGGGAACTCCTCGTGCGTGATCCAGTTCCGCTCGCGCACCGCCATCGGGTCGACGCCCAGTTCGGCGGCCAGTTCGTCCATCATCCGCTCGATCGCGAACGTGGCCTCCGGCCGGCCCGCGCCGCGGTAGGCGTCGGTCGGGGTCTTGTTGGTGAACACGTTGGTGCACGCGAACTGGTACGCGGGGAACTTGTAGATCGCGTTGAACATGAACGCGCCCAGGATCGGCACGCCCGGCGTGACCAGGCGCAGGTAGGCGCCCATGTCGGCGAGCAGTTCGACCTTCAGGCCGGTCACGGTGCCGTCCCGGCGGGCGGCCAGGGTGAGCTTCTGGATCTGGTCGCGGCCGTGGTGGGCGGCCTGCACGCTCTCGCTGCGCGACTCGGTGTACTTCACCGGTTTGCCCAGCCGCCGCGCGGCCAGGAACGTGATCACCTCCTCCGGCGTGACCTGGAGCTTGCCGCCGAAACCGCCGCCGACGTCCGGCGCGATCACCCGGACCTTGTGCTCCGGCACGCCGAGCGTCATCGCCAGCATCAGCCGCAGGATGTGCGGGATCTGGGTCGCCGACCACATGATGAACTGCTCGCCGGTCGGGTCGACCATGGTGGACCGCGGTTCCATGAACGCCGGCACGAGTCGCTGCTGCCGGAACGTCCGCTCGATCACGATCTCGGCGTCCGCGACGGCCTGCTCGACGTCGCCGCCGGTGCCGGCCTCGCCGGAGTCGAAGATCCACGTGGCCGAGGAGTTCGTGCCCAGGTCGGGGTGCACCAGATCGGCTCCGTCGGCGATCGCGGCCGTCATGTCCAGCACCACCGGCAGATCCGCGTAGTCCACGTCGACGGCCTGCGCCGCGTCGGCCGCCTCGTAGGCGCTGCGCGCCACGACGACGGCGACGGCCTCACCGGCGAAGTTGACCGTGTCCACGGCCAGTGCCGGAGCCGCCGGCGCCTTCATGTCCGGCGTGATCGGCCACGCGCACGGCAGGCTGCCCTGCTCGTCGGCGAAGTCGGCGCCGGTGAAGCACGGCGACCACGCCGGGCATCGACCTTCGCGGCGGTGGTGTCGATGTTCGGTGATCGTGGCGTGCGCGGCGGGGCTGCGCACGATCGCCATGTGCAGCAGGCCGTTCGCGGACAGGTTGTCCGTCCACCTGGTACGGCCGGTGATCAGCCGGGCGTCCTCCTTGCGCAGCCGCGCCCTGCCGATCTCCTGCCCGGGTTCGACGGTCGCGGTCATCACTCGCCTCCCACAGCGTGCGGGGCGGCTCAGATCCGCTCGGCTTCCGGCCCGGCGCCCGGCCGCATCGACTCGGCGGCCTGGCGGACCGCGCTGACGATGTTCTGGTAGCCGGTGCAGCGGCAGAGGTTGCCCTCCAGCCCGTGGCGTATCTGGGTTCTCGTCCGGATCGGGATGGTCGGCGAGCAGGTCGATCGACTGCATGATCATGCCCGGCGTGCAGAAACCGCACTGCAGCGCGTGGTTGTCGTGGAACGCCTGCTGCACCGGGTGCAGGTTGCCGTCGCTGGCGATGCCCTCGATCGTGGTGACCTCGCCGCCGTCGGCCTGGACGGCGAGCACCGAACACGACTTCACGCTGTGCCCGTTCAGATGCACGGTGCAGGCACCGCAGTTGCTGGTGTCGCAGCCGACCACCGTGCCGACCTTGCCGAGCCGCTCCCGCAGGTAGTGCACCAGCAGGAGGCGGGGTTCGACGTCGTCGGTATAGGTGGTCCCGTCCACGTTGACGGTGATACGCATGGGGATCCTCCTCCGGGCACGCACGCGAGATCACGGACCAGCTCAGGTGATCATCGTGATCCGTCTCACCCGGCCACCCTGCTCTTTCGCCCGCAGCTCACAACCCCGATCACCCGACGATGCCGCAGCTCACCGCAGGTGCGGAGGGATCACGTGATTGGCGCCGCAGGTGCGGATCACCGCCGCGCGGGCACTCCCGGCTCCCGGTGGATGCGGCCGTCGGTGTCGGTCAGCCGGACACCCCTGCCGCCCCAGCGCAGCGCGATCATCTCGGCGGCGATCGACACGGCCGTCTCCTCCGGTGTCCTGGCACCGAGGTCCAGTCCGATCGGCGAGGCCAGCTTCGCCAACTGCTCCTCGGTCACGCCGGCCTCCCGCAGCCGCGCCAGACGATCCTCGTGGGTGCGCCGGGAACCCATCGCGCCGACGTAGCCGAGATCCAGCCGCAGCGCGACCTCCAGCAGCGGCACGTCGAACTTCGGGTCGTGGGTGAGGACCGTGACGACGGTGCGCTGGTCGATCCGGCCGGCCTCGGCCTCGGCGGCCAGGTAGCGGTGCGGCCAGTCGACGACGACCTCGTCGGCGGCCGGGAACCGGGTCGCCGTGGCGAACACGGCGCGCGCGTCGCACACCGTCACCTGGTAGCCAAGGTACGAGCCGAGCCGCGCCATCGCGGCGGCGAAGTCGATCGCGCCGAACACCAGCATCCTGGGCGGCGGCTCGAACGAGTTCACGAACACCGACATGCCCTCGCCGCGCCGCTGGCCCTCCGGGCCGTACTCCAGCGTGGCGCTGCGGCCGGCTGGCCAGCAGGCCGCGCGCGTCGTCGGTGACGGCGTCGTCCGGCGGCCGACCCCAGCCCGCCGACCACCTTGTCCGGCCACACCACGAGGTAGCCGGCCCAGCCATGCCCGGGTCCGGGTGCGCGCACCACCTTGGCGATCGCCACCGGCCGCCCGTCGCGGACCGACGTCGACCACGTCGGGCAGTTCGGGAAAGCTCTCCCGGTCCACGGACTCCACGTAGACGTCCAGGATGCCGCCGCAGGTCAGGCCGACGGCGAACGCGTCGTCGTCGCTGACGCCGTAGCGCTGCAGCACGGCGCCGCCGTCGGCGATCTTCTCCTGCGCCAGCTCGTACACCGCGCCCTCGACGCAGCCGCCGGACACGCTGCCGGACACCTCGCCGTCCCGGCGCGACCAGCATCGAGGAGCCCGGTTCGCGCGGCGCGGACCGGAACGTGGCCACGACCGTGCCAAGGCCCACCCGCTCGCCGGCCGACCAGCGCCGGTACAACTCGTCAAGTACGTCACGCATCGCGGATCTCCAGCAGAACGGTTTCCAGCGCGGCCAGGCTGTGTCCGGCCACGAGTCGGTCGATGTGCGGCAGGGCGGCCGCGATACCGGACTGCACCGGACGGTAGCCGGTGTGGCCGGCGTGCGGGTTGGCCCACAGCACGGTGTGCGCCAGGCGGCGCAGCGCGGCCCAGTTGCTCGGCCAGCAGCGACGGGTCGCCGCGTTCCCAGCCGTCCGAGAACAGCACGACGACCGCCCGCCGCGCCAGCGCCCCGCTGGCCCCAGCGGTTCAGGAACGCCCGCAGGCCCTCGCCCAGGCGCGTGCCACCGGCGAAGTCGGGCACCGCGCGGGCGGCGGCGGCCAGCGCCTGTTCCGGGTCCCGCATCCGCAACTGCCGCGACACCCTGCGTCATCCGGGTGCCCAGCGTGAAGACCTCGGTGGTGGCTGGGGCCCGGCGGGTGATCACGTGCGCGAAGCGCAGCAGCGCGTCGGCGTAGGGCTGCATCGAGCCGGACACGTCGACCAGCAGCACCAGCCTGCGCGGGCCGCTCTCGCCTTGCGGTGCTGGGGCAGCAGGCGTGGCTCGCCGCCGTTGGCCAGCAGCGCGCGCAGTGTCCGGTGCGGGTCCAGGCCGCCGCGCCGCGACGGTGTGGGCGCAGGGCGGGGCGCTTCGGCGGTTCGATGCTGCAGCAGGGCCGAGCAGGTCGCTGCAGGTGCTCGCGTTCGGCGGCGGACAGCGTGCTGATGTCGCGGTGCCGCAGCACCTCGACGTCACTGGGCGCCAGCACCGGGATCGGCGTCGCGTCCTCGGCGGCCGGAGCGGCACGCGTGCCTGCTCGGCCGGCAGGATCGCCGCCGTCATCGTCGTGTGGCGGGGCCGCGGCCGGTCGCCTGGGCAGCGTCCGCCGGCCGCGGTGGCCGCCACCCCGGCGAGAACCACGCGGCGAACGCCTCGTCGTAGGCGGGCAGGTCGTCGGGCTGGGCGCACAGCGTGACCCGGCCCGCCCAGTACAGGTTGGCCGGGATCGGCCGGGTCGAGATAGCTGCACGGCCTCCAGGTAGGCGGCGGTGCGATGCGGGTCAGCAGGCCAGCCCGGCACGCCGCAAGCGCGTGCGTGAAGCCGACCAGCCCTGGCAACGGCAGGACCGTCGACGTCGCTACTCCATCGACATCATTGTTACCCTGGCCCGGGGGTGTCCGGCACAATCGCAGGATACGACTGCGTGCTCAGCCCGCCTGCCGTACCAGAACAGGCCGCCACGCCGACCGCGAGGATCGCCCAGCCGACCGGCTGGTGCACGCGCGAGGAACGGGCCGTGGACAGGCGAACGGCCATCGCGACCAGCACGGCGGCGTGCACCAGCAGCAGCGCGCCGACGATCACGGTGGACCGCGGTCGCCGTGGCCCGCATGCGGTCGGCACGCTCGTGCCAGCGCGGGATACCAGCGACCGAGCAAGCGCAGCAGCACGTCCAGCAGCGGGCGGCCCACCAACACCGACACCAGGCACGCCAGGCCGAGCAGGCCGGTGGGCACGGCGTCGCGCAGTTCCAGCGCCAGCGCGCTGCCGCCGGTCAGCCACGTCACCAGCAGCGCGACACCGTAGACGACGGCGCCGAACACGCCGATCGGATCGAGTTTGCGCGATCACCGCGTAGCCGGCCCAGCGTCCACGCGAGCGGAACGGCGGCGCCGATGGCGAACGCGGCCGTATCACTGTCCACAGAGGATCGAACGAGCGCGTACACGGCGATCGGCGCGACGAGGGACACGATGAGGCTGGGCAGAACAGGCCGCAGACGCCGCCGGCCGCCGGTTCTGGTGTGGTCATACCGGAACACGGTGCCGCGCACAGCGTCCCCCGGAATCGCCGGCCCACGGGTGGAGTCCCGGTCGATCCCGGTGTCCAACCACGGGTGGAGCGTCAGCCGGCCAGCAGCGCGTCCAGCCCCGCGGCGACCACGCGTTCGGTGTCCTCCCGGTACTTCAGCACCGCGCCCAGCGTGTCCGCCGCCGACTGCGCGTCCAACTCGGTGCGGCCCAACGCGATCAGCGCGCCCGCCCAGTCCAGCGCCTCGGCGACACCGGGCGGCTTGAGCAGTTCCATCCTGCCGCAGCCGCCGCACCGCGCCGGACACGGCGACGGCCAGCCGCTCGTCGATCCCCGGCAGCCTGCCGGCATCAGGATCGCCACCTCCCTGGCCAGGTCCGGGTGCTCCAGCCAGTGGTACAGGCAGCGGCGCTTGAGCGCGTCGTGCACCTCACGTGTCCGGTTGGACGTCAGCACCACCACCGGCGGCACGTCGGCCCGCACCTCGCCCAGCTCCGGGATGGTCACGGCGTTCTCGCTCGAGCACCTCCAGCAGGAACGCCTCGAACTCGTCGTCGGCGCGGTCCACCTCGTCCACCAGCAGCACGCACGGCGCCTCGCGCAGCGCCCGCAGCAGCGGCCTGGCCAGCAGGAACCGGGTCGTGTAGAGCGAAGCCTCGACCGTGTCGGCGTCCAGGCTGCCCTCGGCGAGCGCCTCCAGCGTGCGCAGGTGCAGCAGCTGGCGCGGGAAGTCCCAGTCGTACAGTGCCTGCGCGGCGTCGATGCCCTCGTGGCACTGCAACCGGATCAGCGGCAGGTCCAGCGCGTCGGCGATGGCCAGTGCGAGCGCCGTCTTGCCGGTGCCCGGCTCGCCCTCGCAGAACAGCGGCCGGCCCATCCGGACGGCCAGGAACGCGGCCGTGGCCAGGCCCTGGTCGGCGAGGTACCCGACCCGGTCCAGGCGGGCCGCGAGATCGTCCGGGCTGTGCAGTGCCTCCATGACGTCGAGCTTAGGACTCGTCAGGGTCGAGGTTCGGGGACCGGTCAGGGTCCGATCCCGATGGCGTGCGTGCCGCCGGCCGGCAAATCTTGCCTACATGAACGACAACACCATGATCGCGCGCGAACGCCCGATCCGTGTCCTCCGCCGCAGCCGCGACGACCGCATGATCGCCGGCGTGTGCGGCGGCGCGGCCAAGCTGCTCGGCGTCGACGCGCGATGCTGCGGGTCGTCCTGGTCGCCGCCACGCTCATTCGGCTTCGGCACGGGCGCCCTGTGCTACCTGGTCTGCTGGATCGTCGTGCCGGAGGAGTAATGGCCCCGTCCTGGGTGGTCCTCCCCGGTACCACCCAGGACGGGGCAGCGGCCGCCCCGTGACCGCCCATGTCGAACCGGACGGCCGTAACCCCGCCTTGGCCGCTCTCGCGCTCAGGCGCTGCGGCTGGGGGTGAGCAGACCGTGCAGTCCGGGTGGCAGCCGCTTCTCCAGGCCGAACGGCTCCAGATGCGCCTGGAACACCTCGTTGAACGCCCGCTCCACGCTCACGGTGTCCCAGTTGTCGTTGGTCAGGATCGGCTGCTTGAGGTACGGCTGGCCGACGATGTGCAGTTCACGGCCGTTGCAGCGGACCACCTGCCCGGTGATGCCGGCGGACGGTCGGCCAGCAGGAACATGACCAGCGGCGCGACCTTGCCGGGCGTGCGCTCCGGCGGCGTGGCCCGCAGGCTGCGCTCGGACTCCCACACCATCCGGGTGTGCGCGACCGGGCACACCGCGTTGACCCGGATGTCCAGCGCGTCCAGGTCCAGCGCCCACGAGTAGGTCAGCGAGGCGACGGCGCCCTTGGTGGCCGAGTAGGCGGCCAGCTTGCGCTGGCCGAGCAGCGCGCCGGACGCGATGTTCACGATCGAGCCGGCGTGCCGGCGTCACGCATCGCCTGATGGCCGCCACTCCGCAGTGGAACAGCCCGAAGACGTTGACCTCGAACAGTTCTCGCATCCGCTCGGGGCTGTCCTCCCAGGGCAGTGCCTCGTAGTTCAGGCCCGCGTTGTTGACCAGGCCGTCGATCCGGCCGTAGGTCGTGACGCACAGGTCGATGATCGCCGCGGCCTCCTCCGGCACGGCGACGTCGTGTCCGCTCGCCACGGCCGTGCCGCCGTAGTAGCGGATGTGCGCCGCGGTCCGCTCGGCGAACGTCCTTGTCCACGTCGTTGACCACGAGCAGCGCGCCCGCGTACGCGGCATGGATGGCGTACGCCTCACCCAGGCCCCGGCCCGCGCCCGTGACGACGACAGCCTTGCCCTCCAGGATCCCCATGGCGGCTCCCTCCAGCGCGGCGCGCCTCACTGCGGGGCCCCGACTCCACACCGTCGGCATCAGAATCGAGCACCGGCCGACGGGGCGGGAGTGCACCTCGGCGAAGCGCCCGGCCGCAGCGCCGAACGGGCGAGCGTGACCAGTCGGACGGACTGCGCTGAGCCGATCAGTCGGTCTTGCCGGAAGAGCCAGGTTCACCCTTCAGAACAGCGGATGACCGTTCACCGGTCACAGAGCGCCGCAAGGCGACCGACAGCAGGTACCCACAGGACCCATCCACAGACGTGAATAACTCGCTCGGCCGAATGGCCCAATCATTACCCTCGGTGGCTACTGCCGAGTAAACAAACCGCTGGCCCGGACGAGTCTGTCCGGGCCAGCGGTGTAACCGCGGCGTGAGCGAAGCTGGATCAGAAGTCCATGTCGCCCGCGCCGGGAGCGGCGGGAGCGGCGGGGTTCTTCTCCGGCTTCTCGGCCACGACGGCCTCGGTGGTGAGGAACAGGGCCGCGATCGACGCCGCGTTCTGCAACGCGGAACGAGTCACCTTGGCCGGGTCGATGATGCCGGCCTGGATCAGGTCCTTGTACTCACCGGTGGCGGCGTCCAGACCCTGACCCGAGGGCAGGCCCTTGACCTTCTCCGCCACGACGCCACCCTCGAGACCGGCGTTGATCGCGATCTGCTTGAGCGGCGCCTCCAGGGCGACGCGCACGATGTTGGCACCGGTGGCCTCGTCACCTTCCAGGCCCAGGCCGCCGAACGCGTCCTTGGCGGCCTGCAGCAGGGCCACGCCACCACCGGCGACGATGCCCTCCTCCACGGCGGCCTTGGCGTTGCGCACCGCGTCCTCGATGCGGTGCTTGCGCTCCTTGAGCTCGACCTCGGTGGCGGCACCGGCCTTGATCACCGCGACACCGCCGGCCAGCTTGGCCAGGCGCTCCTGCAGCTTCTCCCGGTCGTAGTCCGAGTCGCTCTTGTCGATCTCGGCACGGATCTGGTGGACGCGACCCTGGATCTGGTCGGCGTCGCCCGCGCCCTCGACGATCGTCGTCTCGTCCTTGGTGACGGTGACCTTGCGGGCGCTGCCCAGCAGCGACAGGTCGGCGTTGTCCAGCTTGAGGCCGACGTCCTCGCTGATCAGCGTGCCGCCGGTGAGGATCGCCATGTCCTGCAGCATCGCCTTGCGGCGGTCACCGAAGCCGGGGGCCTTGACGGCGACCGACTTGAACGTGCCACGGATCTTGTTGACGACCAGGGTGGCCAGGGCCTCGCCCTCGACGTCCTCGGCGATGAGCAGCAGCGGCTTGCCGGCCTGCATGACCTTCTCCAGCAGCGGGAGCAGGTCCTTGACCGTCGAGATCTTGGAGCCGAACAGCAGGATGTACGGGTCGTCGAGGACGGTTTCCTGACGGTCGGGGTCGGTCACGAAGTAACCGGACAGGAAGCCCTTGTCGAAGCGCATACCCTCGGTGAGCTCGAGCTCCAGACCCAGGGTCTGGCTCTCCTCGACGGTGATGACGCCTTCCTTGCCGACCTTGTCCATCGCCTCGGCGATCAGCTCGCCGATGGTCGAGTCGGCCGCGGAGATCGACGCGGTCGCCGCGATCTGCTCCTTGGTCTCGACCTCCTTGGCGGTCTTGAGCAGCTGCTCGGCGACGGCCTCGGTGGCCTTCTCGATGCCCCGCTTGAGGGCCATCGGGTTGGCACCCGCGGCGACGTTGCGCAGGCCCTCGCGGACCAGCGCCTGGGCCAGCACGGTGGCGGTCGTGGTGCCGTCACCCGCGACGTCGTCGGTCTTCTTGGCAACTTCCTTGACGAGCTCGGCCCCGATCTTCTCCCACGGGTCCTCGAGCTCGATCTCCTTGGCGATCGAGACGCCGTCGTTGGTGATGGTCGGCGCGCCCCACTTCTTCTCGAGCACGACGTTGCGGCCCTTGGGGCCCAAGCGTCACCTTGACGGCGTCGGCGAGGGTGTTCATGCCGCGCTCTAGACCGCGGCGGGCGTCCTCGTCGAACGCGATCATCTTGGCCATTGCGGTGTGGTCCTCCGATTGGACACCATGCGCAGCCCAATCTGATGCGATTGCCTGCCATGACAGGACACGTGGCTCGGCCAGGCTCGGTGCCCGCGACGGACGACCGGCCCGGTTCTCTCCCGGTTCCGGCCTCACCTTCCCGACCTCAAGCGGTTCCGCGGTGCGGTCCCGCCTGGCACTCGACAGGTCCGAGTGCCAACTCCGTGTTTAGCACTCTCCTCGTCCGAGTGCAAGAACAGCACGTCGGCGCGCCAGTGGCCGCGACCTGTCGTTTGTCCGGGATCAGGGACTCGTCCGGCCGGGGAAGTTGGTCGGCAACTGGCCCTGGCTGTTGCCGTCGCTGCCCGATCCGGACGTTGGACAGCGGGTCCGTGCGACGACGTCGCCGTGCCCGCGCCACCGCTGCCGCTGCCGCCACCACCGCTCCCGGTGAACGCGATCACCAGCACCGCGATGACCACGATCGCCGCGACGCCGACCAGGATCGGCACGCCCCAGCGGGACAGGAAGCCACGTTCCGGCGTGAACGCGCTGGCCCCGGCCGGCGCCGGCGGCCGCAGCCGCATCGGCTCACCGGTCGCCGGCGGCATGCCCGGCGGGCGCCGCGGCCCCGGCGGGTAGCCCGGCATCGGGTAGCCGGGCGGCGGCCGCATCGGCCGAGGGGGCATCGACTGGGCGGGCTGCGGACCCGACGGCGGCCCGGACGGCTCGGCTGCGGACCGGACGGCGGCCGTCCCGGCGGCGTCGCCGGTGGCGGGGCGGGCCCCGGGCTGGCCGGGGCCGTGAACCGTCGGCGCGACACCCGGCCTGGCCACGGAGGCCAGCGCCGAGCGGGCGGCGGCGACCAGCGACCGGCAGTCGGGGTAGCGGCCCGCGGGCTCCTTCGCCATGCCCTTGCGGATCACCGTGTCGATTGCCGAGGGCAGTGTCACGATGCCGGTGGCCGGCGGGGGTTCCCTCGTCAGGTGGCCCGCGATCACCATCGGCACGTCACCCTGGAACGGCGGCCTGCCGGTCAGGCACGCGAACAGCACGCAGGCCAGCGCGTACTCGTCGGTCCGGCCGTCCACGGGCTCGCCGCGCAGGTGCTCCGGCGCCGCGTAGGTGGGTGAGCCGAGGAAGTCGCCGCTGCGGGTGCGGTGGCCGGTCGCGCCGCGCCGGGTCAGGCCGAAGTCGGCGAGGTACACGTGCTCGCTGGACGACTCCCGCGTGGTGACCAGCACGTTCGCCGGTTTCACGTCCAGGTGCACCAGGCCGCGGTCGTGCAGCATGTCCAGGGCCTCCGCGACCTGCGCCAACAGCGCGAGCGCGCGGGCCGGGGACAGCGGGCCGTCCTTGATCAACGTGGCCATGTCGGCACCGTCGACCAGCCGCATCGCGATGTAGAGCAGGCCGTCGACCTCGCCGAAGTCGTACAGCGGCACCACGTTCGCGTGATCGATGGCCGAGGTGTTGCGGGCCTCGTCGACGAACCGCTCGCGGAACTCGGCGTCCCCGGTGAGGTTCTCCCCCATCACCTTCAGCGCGACCTTGCGGCCCAGCCGGACATCGGTGGCCCGGTACATGACGCTCATGCCGCCTCTGCCCAGCACTCCCTCGATCCGGTAATGACCGATGCGACGCCCGGTGAGGTCCTCCGACACGCAGCGCAGCCTAACGTTCCTCGTCGGCGGCGCGTCGCCGGTTCGGGGGATACCCCTTCGGGGCCCGCCGTGTCTGGGTGACCAGTTGCCCCGGTCCGGCGAAGTCCAGCACCAGCCCCTCCCCGGTGCGCACGGACTGCTCGGCCGCCGCGGCCACGGCCCGCAGCCGGCACTGCACGCTGTCCGGGTAGGCGACCACGTGCACCGGTGCGACCGTGATCAACTCGCCAGGGGCCAGCGTGATCAGGTCCAACGCGCCGTGACACGCCAGCACGACGGGGCCCGAACCGTCGGCATGGCCGAGGAACGCGACGTCACCGCCGAAGATCGGCTGGAACCCCGCCCACCCGGTCTCCAGCCGGACCGTGCCGGCAGCGGCCAGCCACGCGTCCCTGGCCAGGCACCAGCCGGTGATCCCGTCCAGGTCCAGCACGTACAGGTCACCCGGCTGCTCGGGCGCGACGTCCACCCAGCCGCCCTCGGCCGGTGCCGTGCAGATCTCGGCGTCCCGCCAGGACCTGGCAAGCTGCCGGAAGGCGGTGAACTTCGCGCGTTCGACACCGACCCCGTAGCTGGTGGCGACCATCGCGCCACCACCCGTCTGCACGCCCTCACCCGGCGCGAGCAGCAACCGGGCCACCCCGAACGTGGGCGTGTGACGAGTCCGGACCTGCACCCGTGCCGTCCCTTCCCCGACCGACCTGTGATCGAAGTGTGGCACGGCGGCCCGGCCACGCGAGGTGTGAGGATGTGGACATGGTGTCCGTTGAGGAGCACAAGACCCTGGTGACCGAACTCGTCGGCTCGCTGCCCGTCGTCGAACTGCCGGTCGCCGAATGCCTCGGCCTGGTCCTGGCAGGCGATCTGGTGGCGCCGATCTCGTTGCCGCCGTTCGACAACTCGGCGATGGACGGCTACGCGGTGCGGGCCGCCGACCTGGTGGGCGCGAGCCGCGAGCACCCGGTGACGCTGCCCGTGGCGCAGGACATCCCGGCCGGCCGGACCGATCTCGTGGCACTGGAACCGGGCACGGCGCACCGGATCATGACCGGCGCCCCCGTGCCGTCCGGTGCCGACGCGGTGATCCAGGTGGAGCTGACCGACGCCGGCACGGACACGGTCGCGCTGTACGCCGAGGTCGAGGCGGGCTCACACCTGCGACTGGCAGGCGAGGACGTGGTCGCGGGCGGTGTGGTGCTGGCGGCCGGCACGGTGCTCGGGCCCGTGCAGCTCGGCCTGGCCGCCGCCGTCGGCATGGCCGAGCTGGCCGTGTACCGGCGCCCGAAGGTGCTGGTGCTGTCCACCGGGTCGGAGCTGGTCGAGCCCGGGAAACCGCTGCTGCCCGGCCAGATCTACGAATCCAACGGGATCATGCTGGCCGCCGCCGTGCGCGCCGTCGGCGGCGAGGCCGAACTGCTGCGGTTCGTGCCCGACGACGTCACGTCGTTGCACGCCGCGCTGGCCGACCGGCTGGCCGGAGCCGACCTGCTGATCACCTCCGGCGGTGTCAGCGCGGGTGCCTACGAGGTGGTCAAGGACGCCCTGACCGGTCAGGGCGTCACATTCCACAAGGTCGCGATGCAGCCGGGCGGCCCACAGGGCGCCGGCCGCTACCAGGGCGTCGCTGTCGTCACCCTGCCCGGCAACCCGGTCAGCGCGGCCATCTCGTTCGAGATCTTCGTGCGGCCGGCGCTGTTGGCCGCCGGTGGGCACCGCGTGGTGAACCGGCGGCGGCCGGTGGGCACGCTCACCGCGGCGGTGACGGCACCGGCGGGGCGGCGGCAGTACCGGCGGGGCCGCTACGAGCCCGCCGTCGGCAGCGTCGAACCGGTCGGTGGGCCGGGTTCCCATCTGCTGGGCGCGTTCGCGGTGGCCAACTGCCTGTTCGTGGTACCCGAGGAGGTGGACGCCCTGCCGGCCGGCGCCGAGGTGGAGGTCATCGACCTCGGCACGGCCGAACAGGAGTGATCACCCGAACCGACGACGGCACGCTGAGGCACCGATGACCGGCTGTGGGACGAAGGACACCGAGCGCGAGCGGCCGGGCGGCCGGGACGTGTGCCATCGGGGGCCGCACGGACCCGCCGGCCGCCCCGCTCCCCCGGATCACGGCACGGGTTCATGGCGTAGCGTGGCGCCGTTCGCGACCGAAATCCGAATGGACAGACGCACGACATGACCCGCCGACGCTCTGACACACCGGCCGCGCATCTGATGGAACTCATCCGGCAGACAGTGCCGCCGATGCACCCGGCAGGCAGGCCGTTCGTCCTCGCCGGAGCCGCCGCGACGCTGCTGCTGCGCCGCCTGTGGCGCCCCCTCGGGACGCCCGTCGGGCTGCTCACCGCGTGGTGCGCGTGGTTCTTCCGCGAGCCGCACCGGGTCACGCCGCGCAGACCGGGCATCGTGGTGTCCGCCGCCGACGGCACCGTGTCGCTGATCGGCGAGGCGGTGCCGCCCGCCGAACTGGGCCTGCCGGCCGACCCGATGCTGCGGATCAGCGTGTTCCTGTCCGTGTTCGACGTACACGTGCAGCGACTGCCGGTCGACGGCGAGATCCGCGCGATCAACTACCGGCCGGGCAAGTTCCTGTCCGCCGACCTGGACAAGGCCAGCGAGGACAACGAGCGCAACAGCATGCTGCTGCACACCCCCGACGGCCGGGACGTCGTCGTCGTGCAGATCGCGGGCCTGGTCGCACGCCGGATCGTGTGCTCGGTCGCCGAGGGCGACAAGGCCGTCGCGGGCGCCACGTACGGCCTGATCCGCTTCGGTTCCCGCGTGGACACCTACCTGCCGCGCGACAGCCGGGTGCTGGTCGAACCCGGCCAGCACACCATCGGCGGCGAGACGGTGCTCGCCGAGTGGGGAGCCGACGGTGCCCACTAGGACCCCGGGGGTCCGGGTCCTGCCCAACGCGATCACCGTGCTGGCCCTGTGTTCGGGCCTGTCGGCCGTGCAGTTCGCGCTGAACGGGTACTTCGAGCTGTCGATCGCGGCGGTCGGCCTGGCCGCCGTGTTCGACAGCCTGGACGGCCGGATCGCGCGGCTGCTGGACGCGACCAGCAAGATGGGCGCCGAACTGGACTCGCTGTCCGACGCGATCGCGTTCGGCGTGTCGCCCGCGCTGGTGCTGTTCATCTGGCGGCTGCACGAGTTCCGCGCGGGCTGGGTCGTCACGCTGGTGTTCGCGGTCTGCATCGTCCTTCGCCTGGCGCGCTTCAACACGCTGCTGGACGACGTGGAACAACCGCCGTACAGCAAGGAGTTCTTCGTCGGCGTGCCGGCGCCCGCCGGCGGGCTGCTGGTGATGCTGCCGCTGGCGCTCGCGATGCAGATCGGCAACGGCTGGTGGACCGGCAGAATCCCGGTCACCGTGTGGACGGTCGCCGTCGCGGCGCTGCTGATCAGCCGCCTCCCGACGCTGTCGGCCAAGACCGTGAAGGTGCCGGCCAGGGCGGTCGCGCCGTTGCTGGTGCTGGTCGGCCTGTTCGCCGCGGCGCTGATCACGTTCCCACTGGGCACCCTGGTCGCCGTGCTGATCGCGTACCTGCTGCACATCCCGTACGCGATGCGCCGCTACCACTGGCTGGCCCGCCATCCCGAGGCGTGGGCGGCGAAACCGCGTGAGCGCAGGGCGATCCGCAGGGCCGGCACCGCACGGCGACTCGGTCTCCGGCCGCCGTTCCGGCGCGTCGCGGGCGTGGCACGCCGCGCGGTCGGGCGGCAGCGGCCGGAGGAGGTACCGACCTCGCCGTTCGCGCTGCCGCCGGAACCACCGGTCGGGCCCTCGATGCCCTCGGCACCGCAGGTGCTGCCGCGCCGTGGCTGGCGACGGGTGGGCCTGCGGCGGGTCGGGCGGCGCGTCGGCCAGACCCGGCCCGGCGAAGCCGACCGCCGCGGCTGAGGTTGTCACTAGGCTGGGCGGGTGTCGTCGCCCCAGATCACGCTGACCGTCCGGTTGTCGCCGTCCGCCCTGGACACCCGCCGCGGAGTCGTCCGGCTGCACCCCGAGGTACTGGACGCGCTCGGCCTGCGCGCGTGGGACGCGGTGCGGCTGACCGGAGCCAGGGTCAGCTCGGCACTGGCCGCCGCGGCTGATGCCGCCACCGCACCCGGTGTGGTGCTGGTGGACGACGTGACGATGTCCAACGTCGGCCTCACCGAGGGCGCCGAACTGGTCGTCGCACCGGTGACGGTCGCGGCGGCGCGGACCGTCACGGTGGGCGGCTCACGCCTGGCCCGAGCCCTGCTGACGCCCGAAACCGTGCGGCTGGCGCTGATCGGCAAGGTGATCACCACCGGCGACGCCGTCTCGCTGCTGCCACAGGACCTCGCGCCCGCACCGGGTTCGGACGTCACGGCGGCCCGACGGCTGCTGTCCACGGCGATCGGCATGACGTGGACGACGGAACTGATCATGATCGGCAGGACCGAACCGGTTGGCGGCCCCGTCGCGGTGCGCCCGTCCACGGTGCTGCGCTGGCACGACGGCGTCACGACGGCCGAGGTCGCCGACGAGCCTGAGGCGGCCGAACAGGCCGCGCCGCCCCGGGAACTGCCCGAACCCGAACCGGTCGCCGTGCCGCCGGTCACCGACCTGGTCGGTGCCGACACCGCGGTGCGCCGCCTGACCGAGTGGCTGGACCTGACGTTCCGCAGGCCGGACCTGTTGCGGCGGCTGGGTTCCACGGCCCGGCTCGGCGTGCTGGTGAGCGGGCCGGAAGGTGTCGGCAAGTCGACGCTGGTGCGCTCGGTGACCAGCTCGGTCGGCGCGACACTGGTCGAACTGGCGGCGCCCGGCGTCGGCGCGCTGGAGGCGAACGCGGCCAACGCCCGGCTGCGCGCGGCCGTGGACAGCGCGACCGCGGCGACGAAGAACGGCAACCCGGCGGTGCTGCTGCTCACCGACATCGACGTGCTGCTGCCGGCCAGCAACCCGCAACCGGTGTCCACGGTCGTGCTGGACGCGCTGCACGCCGCGGTGCGCACGCCGCAACTGGCGCTGGTGTGCACGACGTCGCACTCCGGCTCGGTGGACCACCGGCTGCGCGACCCGGAACTGGTCGACAGGGAACTCGCGCTGCCGGCGCCGGATTCCCGTGCCCGCACCGAACTGCTGCGCGTGCTGCTGCGGCACGTGCCGCTGGAGTCCGATGTGGACCTCGGTGCGGTCGCCGACCGGACACCCGGTTTCGTCGTCGCGGACCTGGCCGCGCTGTGCCGGGAGGCCGCGGTGCGTGCGGCACTGCGCCAGCAGGACGCCGATGAGCCCAGGATCGGCCAACAGGACCTGCTCGGCGCGCTGGACACCGTGCGCCCGGTCTCCATGTCCACATCGGACATGGTGATGACCGGCGGTCTGACGCTGGACGACGTCGGCGACATGGCGGCGGTCAAACAGGCGCTGACCGAGACCGTGCTGTGGCCGCTGCAGTACCCGGACTCGTTCGCCCGGCTGGGTGTCGAACCGCCGCGCGGTGTGCTGCTGTACGGGCCGCCCGGCTGCGGCAAGACGTTCCTGGTCCGCGCGCTGACCGGGTCCGGACGGCTGAACGTGTTGTCCGTCAAGGGCGCCGAGCTGATGGACAAGTGGGTCGGCGAGTCCGAACGCGCGGTGCGGGAACTGTTCGCGCGCGCCCGCCAGGCGGCGCCGACGCTGGTGTTCCTCGACGAGGTCGACGCGCTGGCACCGCGACGCGGGCAGTCCGGCGACTCGGGCGTCGCCGACCGCGTGGTCGCGGCGCTGCTCACCGAACTCGACGGCGTGCGGCCGATGCGTGACGTCGTCGTGCTCGGCGCGACCAACCGGCCCGAACTGGTCGACCCGGCACTGCTGCGGCCGGGCAGGCTGGAACGCGTCGTCTACGTGCCGCCACCGGACGGCGACGCCCGCGCCGCGATCCTGACATCGGCCGTTCGCAACACGCCACTGGCCGACGATGTGGACCTCGCCGAACTCGCGGCCGACACTGGACGGCTACTCGGCGGCCGACTGCTCGGCCCTGATCAGGGAGGCGGCGCTGACGGCGATGCGCGAGTCGCTGGACGCCAGCGTGGTCACCGCGGCACACCTGGCCACGGCAGGCCGCGCGGTGCGCCCGTCACTGGACCCCGTGCAACTGGCCGAACTGGCCGCGTACGCCGACCGGCGGGAACAGCGCTGACCCTTGCCCGCCTGTCCCCCGCCTATCCCTTGCCCGTCGAGAAGTCCTTCGTCACGATCACGATCACACCGGGACTGGCGTCGGCGATGCCGGGGAACCTGGGCTCCACACGGATGGCGAACTGCTGCCCGATCTCGGTGGCGATCTGCTGCTCGCCGGGCAGTGGGCTGAAGTACACCGTGCTCACCGGGATGATGCCCGCCGAGTAGCCGGCGACCTCCACGACGTTGAACCCGGCGCCCGAGATCAGTTTGGCCGCGTTCTGCGCGAGACCCTGGATCCGACTGTTGTTCAACACCCGCACCGGCACCGACTGCTCCAGCGTCTGCGGCACCGTCGTCTCCGGCGGCGGCGCGACCGTGGTCGTCTGGCCGTTCGGGTACGTCGTCGTGGTCGTCGGCGTGGGCTTGTTCGACGTGGTCGTCGTGGTGGTGCCCGGCGGGTTCGTCGTCGTCGTGGTCGTCACCGGCGGCCGCCCCTGCGACTGTGGGGTGCCGCTGCTGGTCAGCGCGAACACGCCGAGGCCGACGGCCACGACGGCGACACCGATCAACGCGAGCCCGGCCAGTCGAGCGGGCCGCGCGCCCTGCATGCTCACCCGCGCCTCACCTCGGGTCGAAACCGAGTCGGCGGGCCGAGCGGCTGCGCTGGCGGACCGCTCGCTGGCGGCGAAGGCGTTTGATCAGCATCGGATCGACCCGGATCGCTTCCTGCTTGTCCATCAGGTTGTTCAGGAGTTGGTAGTAGCGCGTCGGCGACATGTCGAACAGCTCGCGGATGGCCCGCTCCTTCGCGCCCGCGTACTTCCACCACTGGCGTTCGAACGCCAGGATCTCGTGTTCGCGTGCGGACAGACCGTCCTCCGGCGGCTCGGCCGGTGTCAGGGCCTCTGCGGCGTCCATCTGGCTCCTCGTATCACCGAAGACCCGCTGGTCTCCCAGGGTGCCACCCGTGATCGGTCACAATCACACCCGTGTGATTCCCCGCGCGTCATTACACCACGTGACCGTCGCCTCGCGTCGCCGATCCAGCGGCGAGTCCCACGACAGCGCACCCTAGTGTCGTTCACATGGCGATTCACCCGATCCGGATCGTCGGGGACCCCGTGCTGCGCACGCCGACCCGTCCGGTGACCGCGTTCGACGACGACCTGCGCCGCCTGGTCGACGACCTGTTCGAGACCAACACGGCGGCCAACGGCGCCGGCCTGGCCGCCAACCAGATCGGTGTGGACCTGAGGGTGTTCGTCTACGACCTGGAGGACGACGAGTCCGGCGAACGCCGCCGCGGTGTCGTCGTCAACCCCGTGCTGGAGTCCTCCGGCGTACCCGAGACGATGCCCGACCCGGACGACGACTGGGAAGGCTGCCTCTCCGTCCCCGGCGAGTCCTTCCCCACCGGCCGAGCGGCCTGGGCCAAGGTCACCGGTTTCGACGTCGACGGCACGCCGATCGAGGCCGAGGGCACCGGGTACGTGGCCCGCTGCTTCCAGCACGAGGCCGACCACCTCGACGGCCTGCTCTACCTGGACCGACTGGTGGGCCGGCACGTCAAGGAGGCCAAGCGGGCGATCAGGCACAACGGCTGGGGCGTGCCGGGACTGTCGTGGGACCCCGCAACGGCCCCTGACCCGTTCGCCGGCTGACACCCGGCCAGCGTAGCCCCGGGCGCCGACACCGCCGGGCAGGCGCGCCCAAGATCCATTGACCGTCGTCGAGCGGTTCAGCGCCAGGGCAGCTCCGGGGTGTCGGCAAGCTGCGTGTAGCTGCCGGCCGCCGCCAACTCGTCGTAGCGGCCCGCCCGCAGGTACGCCGACAGCCAGGGAGCGCGGAACCGCCCGGCGACCTCACCGGTGAGCAGGAACGGCAGCGACAGCCGCCACGTCATCACGACGGTGGCGCGATGCCGGTGCGGGGCACGCAGCACGACCCTGGCCTCCCGCAGCGCGTGCTCGTTCGCCGTGACCGAACCGTGTGGCGCCAGGTGTTCCCACGCCCAGCGTGTCTCGTCGGCGATCCGGCACAGCACACATCCGATCGGGCCGTCGCCCAGTGCGGTGGCGCACGACGGGCACTCGATCGCGGTCATCGCCCAGTCGACGCACGTCCACGGGTACTCACCGACATCGCCGGCCAGCACCTGCTCGGCCAGTTCGGGTTCGGCGCATTCGGTTCGGCCACGAGCGCCTGCCAGTCGGCCAGCCAGAGGCCGTCCACGGCGCCCACGCAGTCGCCGCACGACGGGTAGCCGCGGCCGGCCAACTCGCCGCACTCCAGGCACTACGCGACGGCGGCAGGTCGGGCCACCCGCCGGCCACCGGGCGGAAACCGCTGATCAGAGTGCGACCGTATCGAACGGTACGGCGAACTCCGGTGTGGCACCGGACGACAGGCGTGGCTAACTTCGGGATCACCCATCGCGCGGGAGCTCGGCGCCACCGGGCTGAGAGGACGGCTACACCTGACGCGCCGCCGACCGCCTGAACCTGACCGGGTAATGCCGGCGGAGGATATGGGAGGCGGTCATGACCACACCGGGACGGGTGGCCCCGCCCACGGCACTGACGATCGCCGGCTCCGACTCCGGCGGTGGCGCCGGACTGCAGGCCGACCTCCGGACGTTCTTCGCGTGCGGCGTGCACGGAATGACGGCGGTCACGGCGGTGACGGTCCAGAACACGTTGGGGGTCAGCGGTTTCGTCGAGATCCCACCGGACGTCGTGGCGGCCCAGATCGAAACGGTCGCCACCGACATCGGCGTCGGCGCCGCGAAGACGGGCATGCTGGCCAACCGCGAGATCATCGAGGCGGTCGCGCAGGCGTGCGACAGGGCGGGCATCGGCGGACCGTACCCGACACCGTTCGTGGTCGACCCGGTGGCCGCATCGATGCACGGCGACCAACTACTGCACGAAAAAGCACTGGACGCCCTGCGCTACGAACTGTTCCCCAGAGCCACCATAGTGACGCCGAACCTGGACGAGGTAAGGCTGCTCACCGGCCTGGACGTCCGCAACCGGGACCAGCTGGCCGACGCGGCACAGGCCATCCACGCCTTCGGACCGAAGTGGACACTCATCAAGAGCGGCCACCTGACCCAGGACCCGGACTGCGTGGACCTGCTCTACGACGGCACGGCATTCATCGAACTACCGGGCCCCCGCTACGACACGAAACACACCCACGGCGGCGGCGACACAATGGCGGCGGCGATCACGGCAGTCACTGGCCGGCGGCTCATCATTGGTAGAAGCAGTCCGCTTCGGCAAACGCTTCGTGGCCAACGCGGTCCGAGACGCCTACCCCCTAGGCGCAGGAGTAGGCCCGGTCTCCCCCTTCTGGCGCCTGATCGGCCTGGACCCGATCTGACAAGCATTCCGTGAAGATCATATGAAGTGACCCCCAGATTTGGGCACGGGAGGAGGGTGTCCAAGATCAATGTGTGAGTAAAGACCTGACGACAACGCTCCTGACCGCACTCAACGTGTTCATCGACGACCATGTAGTGCCGCCCCGTACCGGCCGTGGTCGCCGACCGCTGCTGCCCGCCACTCAACCAATCCGCCTTGCCGTGCCCAGGTGCTACTTCGGTTCGACAGCCAACACCGCGGATCCGGCCCGTCCACAGCGACCACCAGCCGGCGAGGCATGTTTCCCGCCTTGCCGAACCAGTCCCGCTACAACAAGCGGTCTCAAGGACACATCAACCCGTTGCTGTGCAAGACGATCCTCACGCTGGCCTCCTGTTGCCCGTCCTTCTTCGATGACCTGTGGATCACCGACGCGACTCCCGGTGCCCTGCGGATGTCGAAGGCTACAGTGAAACGGTCCGACCCGGCAGGACACGCCAACTACGGCTACTGTGCGTCACACACCCGGTGGTACTGGGGACTCAAGCTGTACCTGGTCTGCACCGGCGACGGCATGCCGATCATGTGGTGCCTGGCCGACCCCAAGATCGGCGAACGCGAGGTGCTACGCGGCGTTGCTCGACAACAACCACCATCTCCTCCGCGATGGCCAGGTCTTGTTGGCGGACAAGGGGTTCTCCGGTGCGGGTTCAAGACACTCAGCGAGTCGAAGACGGTGCGGCTGCTGCGTCCGGACCGCCAGGACGAGATCTACCGCAACGGCAAACTCGGTGGGGTCCGGCAGTGGATCGAGTCGGTCAACCAGACCCTCAAGGGTCAACTCGGTCTGGAACGGCATGCTGGGCGCACCCCGCATGGGGTGTTCACCCGGGTCGCCCAACGACTTTTGGCGATGGCCGCCGGTATCTGGCACAACTGGCAGACCGACGTGACCAGCAAGCGATCACTCATCGCCTACGATCACTAACACAGACTTCACGAATCGATCATCTAGGGCCGCGGCCGGCGTGCGGCTCCGCCTCGGCCAAAGCGGATCACGCTCCGGTTGTGCTAGGGTCGTCCAGGTAAACGGAGCACAATCCGTTTCGCCGCGTTCCCTCAGCCCCAAGGAGACAGGCGTACATGCAGCAACAGCGCGATCAACCACAGACGGGCACGGAGCAGGGCGGTCCGGCTCGATTCGTTCGGCGGCCCCGAAGTCCTGGAGATCCGTGAGATTCCCGCTCCGCAGGCCGGCCCGGGACAGGTCCGGGTGCGGGTCACCGCGGCCGGTCTGAACCCGATGGACTGGATCATGACCGCCGACGCGGACACCGCCGCCCGGTTCGGCTTGAGCCTCCCGGTCGGGTTCGGGACCGACTACGCGGGAGTGGTCGACCAGGTCGGTGACGGGGTGACCGGCTTCGCACCCGGCGACCGGGTGTTCGGGGGCGCCCTGTCCCGCGCGGTCGCCGACTTCGTGGTGATCGACCCGGCCGGGGGGATCGCGGCGAACGAGGTCCATCACACCCCCGACGGCGTCGACGACCGCACCGCCGCCACCCTCGCGATCGCCGGCCGCACGGCATCCGCCGCCATCGCCGTGGTCGACCCCGGCCCGGACGACACGGTGCTGATCGGCGGCGCGGCGGGCGGGGTCGGGGTGTTCGCCCTCCAGCTTGCCCGGATCGCGGGAGCGCGCGTGATCGGGACCGGATCGGCGACGTCGGTCGGATTTCCTGCGCGATCTCGGAGCCGAGCCGGTCGCCTACGGCGACGGCCTGGCCGACCGGGTCCGAGCCCTCGCTCCCGGCGGTGTCACCGCCGCCATCGACCTGTACGGGATGGAGACAGTGCACGCCGCAAGGGAACTCGGCGTCCCGGATGACCGCATCTGCACCATCGCCGCGCAAGTCGACGGCGTGTCGACGGCCAACGGCGCGAACGCCGCTCCCGGCGCCCTGGAACAGGTCGCCCGCCTGGTCGCGGCGGGCCAACTTCAGGTGCCGGTCGCGGCGACCTTCCCGGTCGAACAGATCCGCCGCGCGGCCGAACCCAGCGGGCCGGCCCTGCACGCCAACGTGCATCAACCATTAGTCAATCGCCTGAAGTTGACCACAGAGAGCTTGGACAACTCCAACTTGACTACGGCCGCGGCCGGCAGCCGTGACTGGCGCGGCGAGGCGCGGCACAATTGAACCCCGGACAAGCCACCTACCCCTCGTCGTCGGCCACCAAATCCTCCAACGCCGGCAACGCGGCCACAACAACCGGGTCCGCTCGGGGGACAACCGATCCAACCGCCGCTGCAACTCCTGCACCCGAGTCGAGTAGAGCCCGGTCACAACCCGCTCCCCCTCCTCAGTGGGCGTAACGAGAAACGCCCGCCCGTCCAGCGGATCAGGCGTACGACGCACATAACCACCGTCCACCAGGGCGGCAACGATCCGCGACAGGGTGGGCGGCGCCACCCCCTCCTTGGCGGCCAAGTCACCCAACCGCATCGACTTGTGCGCCACCAGCGTGAACAGCGCCGACACAGCCCCATGCCCCAGCTCCGAAGAACTGGACCCGATCCGCCGCAACAACCGCGACAACCGCCCCACAGCCAGATACAACCGAGCCGTGTCCTCAGTCCCGATCACACCGGAGGACCGCGGCCCTCACGACCCGGCCAGGTCACACCAGAAGCCGTCATCGCCGTTCCCTCAACACCCGATGTCTCCATGATGACGGCTCCCCGACCGGCCCGCGGTTTGATCGCGTGACGGTACCTGGGCGGACTGGACGCCTGCGCCCAGAACCGCTGCGGCACCCGCCCGGCCAACCGAGCCGCCCTGCCGGCACGAACCCCGTCCCGCATCGCCGCCGCCATCAGCACCGGGTCGCCGGCCTTCGTCATGGCTGTGGCCAACAACACAGCCGAGCAGCCCAGTTCCATGGCCAGGCACGCGTCGGATGCCGTACCGATACCGGCGTCCAGGATCACCGGCACGCCACGCTCGCGCCACGATCAGCTCGATGTTGTGCGGGTTGCGGATGCCCAGGGCCGTCCCGATCGGCGAGCCGAGCGGCATCACCGCCGCGCACCCGGCCTCCTCCAGCCGCAGCGCGAGCACCGGGTCGTCGTTCGTGTAGGGCAGCACCGTGAAACCGTCGTCCACCAGCTGCGCCGCCGCGTCGAGCAGTTCGACCGGGTCGGGCAGCAGGGTGCGGTCGTCCGCGATGACCTCCAGTTTCACCCAGTCGGTACCCAGCGCCTCCCTGGCCAGCCTCGCCGTGAGCACCGCCTCGCCCGCCGTCCGGCAGCCTGCCGTGTTGGGCAGGACCTCGATTCCCAGGCGCCGCAACAGGTCCAGCGTTCCGGTGCCGCCGGCCGTGTCGATCCGGCGCATGGCGACGGTGGTCAGTTCCGTGCCGGACTCGACGAGCGCGCGCTCCAGCACGGCCAGGTTGTTCGCGCCACCGGTGCCCATGACCAGCCGCGAGCCGAACTCGCGACCGGCGATGGTGAACACGTCCGTGGCCGGTTTCGTGGCAGTCATGACCTCAGCCTCCCTGAACCGCAGTGAGCACTTCGATGTCGTCACCCTCGTGCACGGGGGTGTCCGCCCAGGACGGTCGCGGCACGACCTCGCCCCGGCACGCCACCGCGATTCCCGTCTCCGGCGCACCCAGCCGCCGCACGACGTCGCCGACGGTCGCACCGTCGGCCAGTTCCCACTCCTCGCCGTTGACCACGGCCCTCATCCGTGCCTCCCTCCGCCAACAGGCCGGCCACCTCGGCCAGCGCGCCGGGCAGCAGCAGCATGCCGTTGCGGCCGTGCCCGGTCGCGGCCAGCACACCCGGCGACAGCCACCGCACGACCGGCAGGTTGTCCGGCGTGCCCGGCCGGAACCCGAAGCCCGTCTCCTCCAGCACGTAGTCGGCGACGCCGGGCACCAGCCGCTCGGCGTCCGCCAGCAGGTCGCGCACACCGGCCACCCGCGCACCGGGCTCGAACCCGGCCTCGTACTGCGTCGCGCCGACGACCAGACCACCCCGGTCGCGCGGCACGAGGTAGACGTGCCGTCCCTCGACCACGCCACGAACGGTACGAGCCGGCGGCGGCAGCGAACCGGCCCTGGCCCGCAGCCGCAGGATCTCGCCCTTCACGGGGCGTACCACGTCGGCCAGCGCGGGATGCAGCCCCGCGCTCCACGCGCCGGCCGCGATCACCACGACATCCGCCGGCAACACCGGACCGTGCGCCAACTCGACCTCGCCAGGACGAACGCCGACCACGGTGCCGTGCAACCGCTCCACCCCACGCGCGCCGGCCGCCGAGGAAAGGGCGTTGAGCAGCCGGCGGTTGTCCACAGCCAGATCACCGGGCACGGACAGGCCGGCCCGCACCGACGCGCTCAGACCCGGCTCCAGCGCCCGCAACTCCCGCCCGGTCAGCACGTCCACGTCCCGGCCGAGCTTGCCGAGGAACTCGGCCAGCGTGAGCAGTTCGTCCCGGTCGGCACCGTCGACCGCGACGACCACCGTGCCCTCCGTGCGCAGCCCGGGATCGTGCCCCTCGGCCGCCAGCCGCGCGGCGAACGACGGCCACAGCGACAGCGACGTGCTGCCCAGGTCGAGCAGGTCCTCCTCGCCGGGCCACGCCTCCGTGACGGGAGCCAGCATGCCCCCGGCGACCAGCGAAGCGCCCGGTCGGGCGGCCGGTGCGACCAGCGTGACCCAGTCCCCGGCGGCAGCCGCCTGCCAGGCGATGCCGGCGCCGATCACTCCCGCGCCCACCACGGTGACTCTCACCTCACCACGCTCCCTGCGCCGGCATGATCCGGATCAGGTTCGACGGTCGGGGCTGGCAAGCCCCCTCTCAGCCCGGTGCCTCCGGACTCCCGTGCGGACCACTCCTGCCCACGGTAGCGCAGGTAGCGTGGCCGGCGTGCCACGAACGGACATCACGGCAGCGCCTGGCCGACGCACGGCTGTACCTGTGCACGGACGCGCGCCGGGACCGCGGTGACCTCGCCGAGTTCGTCGACGCCGCGCTGGCCGGCGGGGTGGACGTCGTGCAGCTGCGCGACAAGTCGGCCGAACCCCTTGAGGCCAGGCAGGAACTGGCCGCGCTGGAGGTCATCGCCGAAGCCTGCGCCCGGCACGGCGCGCTGCTGGCCGTGAACGACAGGGCGGACATCGCGCTGGCCGCCGACGCCGACGTGCTGCATCTGGGCCAGGACGACCTGCCGGTCACGATGGCCCGCCGGATCGTCGGCGACGACATGGTCATCGGCCGGTCGACACACGCGAACGCCGAGGCCGACGCGGCCGCCGTCGAACCGGGGGTGGACTACTTCTGCACCGGCCCGTGCTGGCCGACGCCGACCAAACCGGGTCGTCCGGCCCCCGGCCTCGACCTGGTGACAGCACACCGCGGGCCTGGGCACGGACCGGCCGTGGTTCGCGATCGGCGGCATCGACATGAGCAGACTCGACGCCGTGCTGGCCGCCGGCGCGACCCGGATCGTGGTCGTGCGGGCGATCACCGAGGCCGCCGATCCGGCGGCCGCGGCCACCGAGCTGAAAGTGGCTCTGGCCAGGCAGCGGGTGTGACCGGGCAGGATCGGGGTCATGGACCTGGTCACGAGCGCGGACGTCGATCGACGCCGCCAACCGCATCAAGGACTCCGTGCTGCGCACCCCGCTGGTGCCGGCGACCCTGCTGGGCCGGCGGCTGTGGCTCAAGCCGGAGAACCTCCAGGCGATCGGCGCGTTCAAGGTGCGCGGCGCGGCGAACGTGCTGGCCCAGCTGCCGCACTCGGCGCGGGAGCACGGCGTCGTCGCGTACTCCAGCGGCAACCACGCGCAGGCCGTCGCGTACGCGGCGCGCGAGGCGGGCGTGCCGGCGACGATCGTGATCGACGCGACCGCGCCCGAGCTGAAGCTGGCCGCCACCAGGGCGTTGGGCGCCGAGGTGATCACGGTGCCGCTGTCGGAGCGGCAGCGGGTCGCCGAGGAACTGGCCGGCCGAGCGCGGTGCGACGCTGGTGCCGCCGTTCGACCACCCGGACATCATCGCCGGTCAGGGCACGATCGGCCTGGAGATCATGGCCGACCTGCCGGACGCGGACGTGGTGCTGGTGCCGGTCAGCGGCGGTGGGCTGGCGTCCGGGATCGGTGTCGCGATCAAGGCGCTGCGACCGGAAACCGCCGTGTACGGCGTGGAACCGGCGCTGGCCGGTGACGCGGCGGCCAGCCTGGCCGCGGGTCACCTGGTGCACTGGCCGGCCGACGAGCGGGTGAAGACGATCGCCGACGGGCTGCGCGCCGAGCCGTCCGAGTTGACGTTCGCGCACCTGCGGCAGCGTGCTGGACGGCATCCTGACGGTCAGCGAGGAGCGAGATCCGGCGCGCGGTCGGGCTGCTGGCCAGGCGGGCGCGGCTGGTCGCCGAGCCGGCCGGCGCGGTGGCGACGGCCGCCGCGCTGTTCCGCGCCGACGAGCTGCCGGCGGGGCCGACGGTCGCCGTGGTGTCCGGCGGCAACATCGAGCCGGCGCTGCTGGCCGAGATCCTCACCGAGTACGCTGGGCTGACGTCCGGCCGGACGTGCGTCGGCGGGCCCTCGACGCCGCAGGTGCAGGCAGTCGCCGGGTTGCGGCGCGTCGGACGGCGTCGGCGGCCGGCTCGCCGGACAGCGCGCGAGTTGTCGATGCCCAGCGCGAGCACGGCGCCGACGACCGCCGCGACCGCGCAGATCACCAGCGCCATCCGCCAGCCGGCGGTCAGCGCGGCCGGGTCGGCGTAGGCGGCGCCGGTCAGGCCGACGGCGGCCGGCAGCACGGCGACCGCCAGCAGACTGCCGGTCCTGGCGACCGCGTTGTTCACGCCGGACGCGACACCGGCGTACCGCTCCGGCGCCGCGGCCAGCACGGTCGCGGTGACCGGGGCGACCATCGCGGACAGCCCGAGCCCGAACACGACCACCCCGGGCAGCACGCCGGTCAGGTAGCCGGCGCCGGGGGTGGCCATCCGCAGCAGCAGCATGCCGCCGGCCACCAGCAGCGGCCCGACGATGAGCTGGGTGCGCGGGCCGATCCGCTGGGCCAGCCGGCCGGACCGCGCGGACAGCAGCAGCATCAGCACCGTGATCGGCAGGCCGGCCAGCCCGGCCAGGGTCGGCGGGTAGTGCAGCGACACCTGCAACTGGATCGACGAGCAGCAGGAAGTACACCGCCCAGCGCGGCGTAGACGACGAACGTCAGCACGTTGGCCAGCGTGAACGTGCGGTCGGCGAACAGCGACGGCGGCACCAGCGGGTCCCGTTCCCGGTGCTGGAGCCACACGAACGCGACCAGGCCGAGCACGCCGACGACCCCGGCGCCGAGCACCAGCGGGTTGCCGATGCCCACGCTGGGCGCCTCGACCAGCAGTGCCGTCAGCCCGGCCAGGCCGAGCGCCGCGGTCGCCGACCCGACCAGGTCGATCCGGCCGGTCGCCTGGCGTGTCCGAGGACTCCGGCACGTACTGCAGCGCCAGCAGGATGCACACCACCGCCATCGGCGGGTTGATCAGGAACGCCAGCCGCCACGACCACACCTGGATCAGCGCGCCGCCCACCAGCGGGCCGACGGCCGTGGCCACGCCACCCAGGCCGGACCACGCGCCGATCGCCCGGGCCCGGTCCGCCCGGGCGAACGAGGACTCCAGGATGGCCAGCGCGCCCGGCGTGAGCAGCGCGCCACCGATCCCCTGCACGATCCTGGCGACGACCAGCAGCGTCGATGTTCGGCGCGACACCGCACAGCAGGGACGCGGCGCCGAACCAGGCGACGCCGATCAGGTAGACGCGGCGCCGGCCGTAGCGGTCGCCGAACGCGCCCGCGACCAGCACCAGGCCGGCCAGCGCCAGCAGGTAGCCGTCCACGATCCACTGCAGGCCGGCGACCGACGCGTGCAGGTCGGTCGCCGATCCTGGGCAGCGCGACGTTGACGATCGTGCCGTCGATCATCGCCATGCCGGAGCCGATGATCGTGGTCGCCAGCACGCCCTTGGCCCGGCGACTGCGCCAGGCGATCGGTTCGCTCACGGCAGCGGATGATCCGCTCACGGCCGGTTCAGTGTCGCCACGAACTTGTAACGGTCACCCCGGTAGACCGACCGCACCCACTCCACCGGCTTGCCGTCGGTGTCGAACGAGTGCCGGGACAGCAGCAGCATCGGCAGGCCGACGTCGGCGCCGAGCAGTTCGGCCTCCTGCGGGCTGGCCAGCGCGGTCTCGATGGTCTCCTCGGCGTGCCCCATCTCGACGCCGAACCGCTCGCGCAGCACCTGGTACAGCGAGCCGCCGGAGGTGACGTAGCGGCGCAGGCCGCGGAAGCGGGCCAGCGGCAGGTGGGTGGTCTCGATGGCCATCGGCTCGTCGTCGGCCAGCCGCAGCCGGTGCAGGCGCAGCACCTTCGCGCTGGCCCGGATGCCGAGCAGCCGGGACAGCTCGCCGTCGGCGGGCTCCTCGGACATCTCCAGCAGCCGGGAGCTGGGCTGCCGGCCCTGGGCCCTCATGTCCTCGGTGTACGAGGACAGCTGCAGCCGCTGCGCGACCTTGGGCTCGGCCGCGAACGTGCCCTTGCCCTGCACCCGCAGTAGCCTGCCCTCGACGGTGAGCTCGGCCAGCGCCTGGCGGACCGTCGTCCGGGACACGTCGAACTCGGCGGCCAGCGACCGCTCGGTCGGGATCGGCGAGCCGGGTGGCATGGAGCGGAGCAGGTCGAGCAGGTGCCGCTTGAGCCCCCAGTACTTCGGTTCGCGCTGCACACGCGACCTGGCCGAGGTCCTCCGCCGTCGACACTTCGAGCATGACACCCTCCTTGAGCTGCCGCCCTGCGACCTTAAGGATGCCTTGTCCGGGCCGCTCCGCGCGATGACACCCCCGTGTGTCGGCGATATGTCGCGCGATGTTGAACCGTCAGTGGTCCATTTTCTGTAAGTGACGAACCGGAATTTCCGAGCCACCGAGACGTCTGTGCAACGACTTCGCATCGTCCTTGACATGGACTGTGGTGTGGACCACCCTGGTCCGCATTGGTCTAAACCAGTCCGGTCAGGACATTGGCCGGACACGGAAGGACGGCAACAGTGAAGCGCGTGACCATGTTGGCGGTCTGCGCCGCTACGGTGGCGCTGGCCGCTGCTGGCTGCGGTAACAGCAACAGCAGCAGTTCCAGCCAGGGCGGCGGTGGTACCTCCGGCAGCCTCGACCGCGTCCGGGGTTCCGGCTTGCGCGGGCAGCTCCGCCGCGCCGTCGCCCAGCGGCAGCGGGACGCTGACCGTCTGGATGATGGACGGTTCGCTCGCCACACGCGACGGCGAGCCAGCTCAACGCGGAGTTCGAACAGAAGCACCCCGGCTGGAAGGTCAACTACCAGGTCCAGGAATGGGACGGCATCGGTCGCGAAGCTCAACAAGGCGCTGTCCTCGTCCACCCCGCCCGACGTCGTCGAGCTCGGCAACACGCAGGCCGTCTCCTACGCCCAGGCCGGCGAGCTGGCGGACGTGACCGCCAAGAGCAACGAGTTCAACTGCGGCCAGTGGAACCAGGCGCTCGCGCTGTCCGGCGCATACCAGGGCAAGCAGTACGCGGTGCCGTTCTACGGCGCGAACCGCACGGTCATCTACCGCAAGGACATGTTCGCCAAGGCGGGCATCACCAGCCCGCCGGCCAGCAACGCCGAGTGGCTGACCGACATCGGCAAGCTCAAGTCCGCGTACTCCACGCGACCCGGAGTTCCAGGCGCTGTACCTGCCCGGCCAGGACTGGTACGCGCTGCTGTCGTTCATCTGGGACCACGGCGGTGACGTCGCCAAGAGCACGCAACGGCAAGTTCAGCGCGACGCTGGACACGCCCGCAGGCCGAGGCCGGCATCGACTTCTACAAGCAGCTCGTACCACGTCGTCCGGCACCACCGCGCCCAAGGACACCGACGAGGCCACCCCGGCGCAGGCCGACGTGGTCGCCAAGGACGGCGGCCACGTGGCGCAGTTCATCGGTCTCCCGCTGGGAGGAGGCCGGTGTGGTGAAGGACGACCCGCAGCTGACCAGCCAGCTCGGCGCGTTCCCGATCCCGTCCAAGAACGCCGGCAAGACCGCGCCGGTCTTCCTCGGTGGTTCGGACCTGGGCATCGCGGCCAACAGCAAGAACCAGGCCGCTGCCGAGGCGTACGTGGCGCTGCTGTCGGGCAGCCAAGTACCAGGGCCAGATCACCGCCGGCGGTGCCGTGCCCGGCACCTCCACCGACGTGAGCGGCCTGGCCAGCAACCCGGTCGGCGCAGCGATGGGCACCGCGTCCAAGAACGGCAAGATCACGCCGCTGACGCCGAACTGGGCCGCGGTCGAGGCGGGCAACAACCCGCTGAAGACCATGCTGACGGCCGTGCTGACCGGCTCCAAGAGCACCAGCCAGGCGGCCACAGGACGCGGACACCGCGTTGAACAAGATCCTGCAGTCGGGCTCGTAGTATGACGGCGAGTTCCAACACCGTGGTGCCGGCACGCGCGAGCGTGCCGGCATCTCGGCGTACCGCCGCCCGCACGCAAGGCCGCTGACCGCCCGCCGGATCAGCGCGCGACACGGTGCCGTACCTGCTGCTGGCGCCCGCGCGTGCTGGCCATCCTCGGCCTGCTGGGCTGGCCCGTGGTGTCCGTGGTGATCGACAGCTTCCAGAACCTCGGGCCGCGCCAGGTCAACCTGCACCTGACCGTCTGGGTCGGCTTCGCCAACTACCAGCAGATCCTGTCCGACCCCGAGTTCTGGACCATCACCGGCCGGACGCTGGCGTTCACCGCCGGCTCGCGTGGCCGCGACCATGGTCGGCGGCGCTGATCACGGCGCAGCTGATGAAGCACTGCAACAAGGTGGTCCGGCTGATCCTGCAGATCACGCTGGTGCTGGCGTGGGCGATGCCGATCATCTCGACGACCACGGTGTTCCAGTTCATGTTCGACCAGAACTACGGCATCCTCAACAAGACGCTGGTCAAGCTGGGCTTCCACGGCTTCGCGCACTACGACTGGTTCACCACCAGCTTCTCCACGCTGACGATCATCATCGTGATGATCGCGTGGCAGGGCATCCCGTTCGCCGCGTTCACGCATCTACGCGGGCCTGCTCGCGGTGCCCGGCGACCTGTACGAGGCGGCCGCGATCGACGGTGCCGGCCCGTGGCAGACGTTCCGTTCGGTGACCTGGCCGGGCATCCGGCCGATCTTCACGCTCACCGTGTTCCTGGAAGTGCTGTGGGACTTCAAGGTCTTCACCCAGGTCTGGGTGATCCGGCAGGGCGGCCCGGACGGCGGCAGCACCACGCTGTCGGTGCTGCAGTACCTGGACGGCATCGCGGGCAACCACTACGGCATCGCGGCGGCCGTGTCCGTGGTGATGATCGTCATGCTGACCGTGATCACGGCGCAGTACATCAGGATGCTGGTGCGCTCGCAGGAGGTGGACCTGTCGTGAGGCGGCAACAAGACGGTTGGTCTCGGTCGGCGGCGCTGCTCGTCGCGCTGCTGTTCCTGTTCCCGACGTACTGGATGGTCAGCACGGCGTTCACGCCGGCCGGCGACATCACGACGTCGAAGTACGACCTGGTGCCGCTGTCGTTGACGTTGCAGCACTTCGTCGACGCGGTGAGCCGGCAGAACTTCGCACGTCTACCTGCGCAACAGCCTGTTCGTCACGCTCGCGGCGCTGGTGTTCGCGATGGTCGCCGGCCTGCTGGCCGCGATTCCGCTGGCCCGCCTGCGGTTCCGCGGCCGCAAGGGTTTCCTGCTGCTGATCCTGGTCGCGCAGCTGGCCCCGTTCGAGGCGCTGCTGGTGCCGTACTACCTGTTCATGCGCAACTTCGGCCTGGACACCAGCCTGACCGCGCTGATCCTGATCTACTTCATCTTCACGCTGCCGTTCACCGTGTGGACGCTGCGCGGGTTCATCACGCGGCATCCCGGAGGACCTCGAAGAGGCCGCGATGGTCGACGGGTGCAGCCGGTGGACGGCGTTCTGGCGGGTCACGTTCCCGCTGCTGGGCCCCGGCCTGGTCGCCACGTCGGTGTACGCGTTCATCACCGCGTGGAACGAGTTCCTCTACGCGTTCGTGTTCCTGCAGGACAATTCCAAGTACACGCTGCCGGTGTGGCTGTCCACGTTCCAGACCGCGTTCGGCACCGACTGGGGTGGCACGATGGCGGCGTCGACGCTGTTCACCATCCCGGTCCTGGTGTTCTTCCTGATCGTGCAACGCAACCTGGTGGCCGGCATCACCGCCGGCGCCGTGAAGGGGTGAGCCGGATGCCGGACACTGCGGGAGCTCGCGGCCGGGGTGCTGCTACCGGGTTTCGCCGGCACGACGGCACCGGACTGGGTGCGCCGCAGGATCGGCACCGGCGCTGGGCGGCGTGGTGCTGTTCGGCCGCAACGTCGTGGACGACGAGCAGGTGGCCGCGTTGTCGGCGGCCCTGCGGGCCGAGCGGGACGGCGTCGTGATCGGCGATCGACGAGGAGGGCGGCGACGTCACCCGGCTGGACGCGGGCGCCGGCTCGATCCTGCCCGGCAACCACGCGCTCGGCGCGGCCGACGACGTGGACCTGACCGCGCGCGGTCGCCACGTCGCTGGGCGCGCGGCTGGCCGCGTGCGGCGTCACGCTGGACCTCGCGCCGTCCGCGGACCTGTCGCTGCACCTGGACGACCCGATCATCGGCGTCCGGGCGTTCGGCGGCGATCCGGCACCTGGCCGCCCGGCACGTCGCCGCGTTCGTGCAGGGCTGCAGTCGCAGCGGGGTCGCCGCGTGCGCCAAGCACTTCCCCGGCCACGGCGGCGTCGCCGAGGACTCGCACCACTCGCTGCCGGTGCTGCGGCGCGGCCGAACAGGAACTGCGCGACGTCGAGCTGGTCCCGTTCGCGGCGGCGGTCGCGGCGGGCGTCCGGTCGGTGATGACGGGGCACCTGGTGATCCCGGCGTGGGGCGAGGGCCCGGCGACCCTGAACCCAGCGCGCGTACCAGGTGTTGCGCGAGGAGCTGGGCTTCACCGGCGCGGTCGTCACCGACGCGCTGGACATGGGCGCGGTGACCGGCACGTCCGGCATGGCGGAGGGCGCCGTGCGGGCGCTGCTGGCCGGCGCGGACTCGCTGTGCGTCGGCGGTTCGTTCACCGACGAGGCGCACGGTGGACGAGTTGGTGGACGCGCTGGTGGCCGCCGTGCCGCCGGCCGGCTGCCGGAGGAGCGACTGGCGGAGGCCGCTGGGCGCACGGCCGCCATCGGCGTCACGCCCCCGGCGCCGGCCGGCTACGACGCCGCGATCGGCCTGGCCGCGGCCCGCCGCGCGCTGCGCGATCAGCGGGGACCCGGCGCTGTCCGGGCCGCCGCTGGTGCTCGACGTGGCCGTGGGGACGTCGATCGCGGTCGGCGACGTGCCGTGGGGCCTGGGTCCGGTGCTGGCCGACCTGGTGCCCGGCACGAGCGTGCTGCGGGTGGCCGAGCAGGACGGCTGTGGACGCCGAGGCGGTCGCGGAAGCCGCTGGTGGGCGGCCGGTGGTGGTGGTCACCCGGGACGCCCAGCGGTACCCGTGGGTGGTCGATCTGGTAGGCAGCCTTGCTAAACTTGGTCTAGACCTTATTCGGGTCGAGACCGGTGTACCAGGACCGGACCTGGGCATCGCCGCCCGCGTGGACACGCACGGCGGCTCCCGGGTGTGCCTGCGCGCGGCCGCGGAATATCTCGCGTCATCGACCCGATGACGACAGTGCAGACCAGTTCGGTGAGCACAGTGGAGGACGCGGTGAGCGACCAGCGGCGGGCGGGAACCTGATGGCCGAGGAGATCGCGGCCCAGCCCGCGGTCCTGGCCGGCCTGTTCGAGCACCGGGCGGAGATCGCCGAGGTGGCCGCCACGGGTCGCCGCGCGCCCGCCCCGGTTCGCCCTGCTGGCCGCGCGCGGCTCCAGCGACCACGCGGCGATCTACGCGAAGTACCTGATCGAGGTGCTGCTGCAACTGCCGGCCGGCCTGGTGTCGCCGTCCACGACGACGCTGTACGGCGCGCAGCCCGACCTGACCGACGTGCTGTGGATCTCGGTCAGCCAGAGCGGCGGTTCCCCCGACCTGGTGGAGGCCACGGACGCCGCCCGCGAAGCGCGGCGCGCTGACCGTCGCGGTCACCAACACGCCGGCGTCCGACGCTGGGCAGCGCGGCCGAGCTGTCGGTCGACGTGCGCGCCGGCAAGGAACTGGCGGTCGCCGCGACCAAGACCTACACGGCGACGCTGCTGGGCCTGTACCTGCTGGTGGACGCGATCCGAGGCGGCGACGGCGCACGCGGCGGCCGACTGGGCGCACTGGCCCAGTCCACTCTGGACGCCTGCGGCCCCGGTGCCGACGAGGCCGCGCAGCGGTACCGGTTCGTGGAGCGGATGGTCACCACCGGCCGCGGCTACTCGCTGGCCAGCGCGCTGGAGGCGGCCCTGAAACTGGCCGAGACCAGCTACCTGGCCGCCCGCGCGTACAGCGGCGCCGACCTGCTGCACGGCCCGGTGGCGGCGCTGGACTCGGACACCGGCGTGGTCGCGGTGACCAGCACGGGCAAGGGCGGCGAGGCCATGGTGGACGTGCTGCAGCGCCGTGCACGAACGTGGCGCGGACGTGCTCGCGGTCGGCTCGGCCGCCGGGTCGGTGTCCGGCCGCGAGCCGGCTGGTGGTGCCGGAGACGGCCGAGGAAGTGGCGCCGATCCTGGAAATCCTGCCGATCCAGCGCCTGGCCCTGGCGCTGTCCCTGGCCAGGGGCGGCGACCCGGACCAGCCCCGCGGCCTGAGCAAGGTCACCCGCACCCGCTGAGCGACTTTCCCGACCGGCCCCCTGCGCCGACTACGCCCCGGAGCTCGGCGAGACCGTTCCCGGTCTCACCGAGCGACGGTGAGCAGCCTGGACTCCGGCTACCGCGCCGGGAGCGGGACGGCGTCGGGGTCGGCGCGGCCGGGGGCCGGGACGTCGGGGATCGTGGCCGCGTCGAACACGACCTCGCCGGCCACCCAGACCTTGCGCGGGCGCAGTTCGTCGTCCCACCAGACCAGGTCGGCCGCGGCGCCGGGGGCGAGCCGGCCGAGCGTCGGTTCGCCGATCGTGTCGGCCGGCACGACCGTGGCCGAGGACAGCGCGACGGCCGGGTCGATGCCCAGCGACACGATGTTGCGCACCGCCCGGTCCAGGGTCAGGGCGCTGCCGGCGATCGTGCCGTCCGGGGACCTGGGCACGCCGTCGTCGGTGAGCAGCACGTCCTCGCCGCCCAGCTGGTAGCGGCCCGGCGGCATGCCGGCCGCCGCGACGGCATCGGTGACCAGCGCGACCCGGCCGGCCGGCGACCGCGAAGACCAGGCGGCACACGTCCGGCGCGACGTGGGCCAGGTCGGCGATCAGGCCGAGGGTGAACCGGTCGTCGGTGAACGCGGCGCCCGGCACGCCCGGTTCGCGGTGGCCGAGGCCGCGCTGCGCGTTGAACAGGTGGGTGACCATCCGGGCGCCCGCGTCGGCCGGCCGCCCTGGTCTGCGCCGCCGTGGCGTCCGTGTGGCCCGACCGAGACCAGCACGCCCGCCGCCGACCAGCCGCTTGATCGCGGCCAGCGCGCCGGTGCGCTCAGGGGCCAGCGTGACCATGCGCAGCCGTGATGCGACCACGGGTCGTCGAGGATCTCCTCGACCAGCTCGGGGTCGGGGTCGACCATCAGCGCCGGGTTGTGCACGCCGTGCCGGACCGAGGACAGGAACGGCCCCTCCAGGTGCACGCCCAGCGGCACGGCGCCGAGCGGCGGCCTGTTCGGCCGCCAGCAGGGCACGCGCCTGGGCCAGGATGCCGTGGGCACGGGCGCCGTGATCAGGGTCGGCAGGAACCTGGTGACGCCGGTGCTGGGCAGCCATTCGGTGACCACGCGCATGCCGTCCGGCGTCACCTCGGCGAAGTCGACACCGACCGCCCCGTTGATCTGGATGTCCACCAGACCGGGTGTGAGCAGGCCGTCGGCCAGCCGCTCCACGGGTTCGCGGCCACTGGGGCGCCCTGTTCCCGACCTCGACGACACGGCCGTCCCGGACCCGCACGTAGGTGGGTCCGACGATCGCGCGATCGAGCAGGGCACGCGGCGCGGCGACAACGGTATCCAACGGTCCTCCCGATTGGTCCAGACCATTAGGAAAATACTGGTCAGTCACGGCAGACGTCCAGTGAACTTCTAACATTAAGCTACTTCTAAGGGTAAATAAACCACGCCGGTAGCGGACGCGGGACAGGTCACGGCACGTGCAGGCAGCTGTTCCGGTGCAGCGTCGGCCGACGTCTTTGACAGAATCGAGTTAGTTCGGCAAGACAACCACTTGCGTGTGCTGACGACGCGGGGAGGACCGCTTGCGCCGGCTGGCAGACCTTCATGGCGATCGGGGACAGCTTCACCGAGGGCCTCAACGACCCCGGACCGGACGGCCACTTCCGCGGCTGGGCCGACCGGCTCGCCGAACTGATGGCGGCGCAGCAGCCCGGCCTGCGCTACGCCAACCTCGCCGTCCGCGGCAAGTATGCTGCGCCAGATCCTCGCCGAGCCAGCTGCCCGTCGTGCTCGCCGCGCGTCCCGACCTGGTCGCGTTCTGCGCGGGCGGCAACGACATCCTGCGCCCCGGCGGCGACCCGGACGTCATCGCCGCCGCGTACGAGCGTGCCGTCGTGCGGCTGCGCGACGGCCGGCATCGACGTCGTGATCTTCACCGGCTTCGACACCGCGGGCCACGCCCGTGCTGCGCCGGGTACGCGGCCGGATCGCCACCTACAACGGTCACCTGTGGTCCATCGCCGACCGGCACGGCTGCCACATGGTCGACCTGTGGGCCATGGACGTCCTCCGCGATCCGCCGCGCGTGGAGCGACGACCGGCTGCACCTGAGCACGGAGGGCCACATCCGGGTGGCGCTGCGGGCGGCCGAGGTGCTGGGCGTGCCGACCGACGGCGACTGGCGCGACGCCGTGGCCGCTGGCGCCGACCGTGGACCTGGCTGGAACGGCGGCGGGCCGATCTGCGGTGGACGAGGGAGCACTTCCTGCCCTGGGTCGGCGCGGCACGTGCGGGGTCGGTCCTCTGGCGACGGTCTGCCCCCGAAGCGCCCCGAACTCACGCCACTGGTGAGGACCGGGCGGACTGATCGATCGGGCGACCGAGCGCACGCGACTGTCGGCGCATGTCTTGCCAGGCTCCGCCCCGAACCGGGCGGGTCGGCTCCCACACCGCTCGGGAGCCGCCGCGCGACTTCCGGCCGGCACCTCCCCCACGGTGCCGGCCGGAATCGGTGGGATGACTGGCTCCCCGTTCCCCCGGTGCCACCCCGGCGTCGATCGCATGAGCATTTCGGCCGCCTGAACCAACCTTGTCAGGCTGCGCCTGCACACGGGCTAACCGCTCGCTAAACGGTGTCACACCGTTGGGACGGCCAAACGTTTGCTGTCCGGTTCGGCCGACCGGTGACGGCATCACGCGCCCGGTCCGACCAGCGGATCGACGCCCAGGGACGCCAGCAGGGCCGGCGATGTCGCCGGTGCGCGGACCGTCCAGCCTTCGCGACCACTCCAGTGCGGAGCGCAGCTCGCCGACCGCCGCCGGGTCCGACCGGGCCAGCAGGACCCTGCCGAACAGCTCCTTCGTGAACGCCTGCTGCAGATCCGGCCGAGGGCCGCCGACCGCGGCCAGTGCCTGCCGGGCCAGGGTTTCCGCCTCGTCCAGCCTGCCCAGTTCCAGGCACAGTTCGATCGAGGTTGTTGCGGGCCAGCTGGTGGTAGCCGAAGTCGCCGATCTCGTCGAACAGCGCGACCGCCGTGCGCACGTGGTCGGTGGCCGCCTCGCCGCTCGGCCCATCGTCGCGTTCCACCTGGGACATGTTGTTCAGCGCGTGCGCCTGCGCCATCAGGTCGCCGGTCTCGACCGGCCAGCTCGTACGACTGCTGGTCGCAGGCCAGCGCCTCCGCGGTAGCGGCCCTGCTCGTACAGGCAGCTGCCCACGTTGCCCAGCGCCGCGTAGATGTGCCGCTGGTCGCCGAGTTCCGTGGCCATCCGCAGCGCGAGCTGCGCGTCCTCCAGCGCCTCCATCGCGCCAGGCCGTACCGGCTGCGCGCCGTGGCCAGCACGATCAGCATCAGCACCTCGCCCTCGGGTGTCGCTCGACCGCGCGCGCCGAGCGCAGGCCGGTCATCCCCCAGTCCGACCAGTCCGCGTAGCGTGGCGCGCGTGGTCAGGAAGTGCGACGTACAGCAGCGACCAGCTGCCACGCGTCGCGATGCCGCCCGCGCGGCCACGGTGGCGCGCAGCAGCGCGGACAGGTTCGGCCACTCCGCGTCGAACCAGTCCAGTGCCTGGCCGGGCGACACCAGCAGCGGGCAGCGCGATGTCTCGGGTACGCGGGCTGGTGAAGTCCAGGTCGTCGCCGGGCGGGTGCAGCAGCCGGCGGGCCGCGTCGCAGGCGCACAGGTAGTACCGAGCAGCCTGCCCAGCGCCTCCGTCCGGCGTCGCTCGGCGGACAGCTCGGTCGCCGCGAGTCTCCCTGGCGTGCAGCCGGACCAGGTCGTGCATGACGTACCGGCTCGCTGCCCGACCTCGCCGACCAGGTTCGCCTCGGCCAGCGCGCGCAGCCGCGCGCCGCGCGGCCGGCACGTCCGTGCCGCACAGCGCCGCGACGGCATACGGGTCGACGGCGCGGCCCGGGCACGCAGCCCGAGCATCCGGAACGCGCTGCCGATCGCCGGATGCAGCCCCCGGTACGACACGTCCAGCGCGGCCCGCACGCTGGTGTCCGCGTCCTCCAGGTCCAGCGCGGCCAGCCGGGTGCGCTCGTCGGACAGTTCCACGCACCAGCTCGTCCGACGGTGCTGGTCGGGCTGCACGGCCAGCCGCGCGGCGATCGACCCGCAGCGCCAGCGGCAGGTTGTCGCACAGCCTGGCCAGCTGCTGCGGCCTGCTCGCCGGCGATCACGTCGACGCCCGCGTCCACGCGCGGCCTGCGAGATCAGCCGGATGGCCGGCGTCCGGCGGCGAGCGTGTCCAGCGGCAGCAGCCGGGCGCCGCTGCGCGCGACCAGCCCGTCCAGCCTGCGCCTGCTGGTCACCAGCACCAGCGAGCCGCTGCCGCCGGGCAGCAGCGGCCGGACGTGCTCGGAGTCGCGCGCGTCGTCCAGCACCACCAGCACCCGCCGGGCCGCGAGCAGCGACCGGTACAGCGCGGCCTGCTCCTCCTGCTCCGTCGGCAGATCGGCGGGCGCACGCCCAGCGCGAGCAGGAACCTCGGCAGCACGTCGGCCGCGGCGCAGCGGTGACTGGGTCGGGTCGAAGCCGCGCAGCCGGGCGAACAGCACGCCGTCCGGGAACCGGTCGACGACCCGGTGGCCCCAGGTGACCGCGAGCGCGCTCTTGCCGACGCCGGCCGCCCCGGTGATCACCGCGACCGTGGTCGCGTCCGCGTCCAGGTCGGCCAGCAACCGGTCCAGCCACGCCAGTTCCGTCGTCCCGGCCGGTGAACGCGGTCGCGGCCGGCGGCAGCTGCGCCGGCACCACGGCGGGCCGGTCGGCCGTCGGCGGCGGAGCCGCCGGTGTGGACGGTGACTGGCTCAGCGCCGGGTCGTCGCGCAGCAGCGATTCGTGCAGCTCACGCAGTGCCGGACCGGGGTCGATGCCCAGTTCCGTCCGCGACGCGCGCGCTGGAACAGCCGGTAGGTCTCCAGCGCGTCGGCCCGCTGGCCGGACCGGTACAGCGCGCGGATCAACTGGCCGACCAGCACCTCGTCGAACGGGTGCTCACGCGACCAGGTTGCGCAGCTCGCCGATGAGTTCGGCGTGCCGGCCCAGTTCCAGGTCGGCCTCGATCCGCTCCTCGGTGATCACCAGCCGCAGCTCGCCCAGTTCGATCGCGACGGCCTCGGTCGGCGGGTTCACCGGCACCGGGCCACGCCACAGCGCGGCGGCCGAGCGCAGCAGGTCGGCGCGTCGGGCGGAGCGGCTGGCCGCGGGCCGCGTCCAGCAGTCGCCGCGCCCGGAACAGGTCCACCCGCGACTCGTCGACCCGCAGCTCGTAACCGGGCGAGCGGGTCAGCAGTTCGGCGCACCTGGCCCGGCCGGCGGTGTCGCAGCACACGGCGCAACCGGGACACGTAGCCGTGCACGATGGTGCGCGCGGTCGCGGGCGGGTCGTCACCCCACAGCCCGTCGATGATCCGCTCGATGGACACGACCTGGTTGGCATACAGAACGAGCAGCAGCAGCAGTGCCCGGGCACCGGGGCTGCCGATCGGCACCGGCTCATCGTCGACCATCGACCTGGACGGGCCCGAGCACGGTGAAGTACGGCCCCTACCTGCGACAACCCGTGCCCGTTGCCCGTCGGTCCCGTCATCCACCAGCCTCCCGCCCAGTTATGGCAGGCAAAAGTACGGGAAGATCATCAAGGGCGTGACAATGGCTGGCGAGAAGTCCGATATCAACGGAATTGTATGCAGAAATCCGCGATTGTGCCGAATCCGGAGCGGAGGATGAGTGACCCGCGGCACTTCGGGTCGTCCGGTCCCGATCCGAACGACCCGGAGTTCTCCCGCGGAAAATCGTGGCCAACAGCAGTCCGGGGCTCACCCCGAGCGGAACTCCGGATTGCTGTTGGTCACCAGACGACCGCACATCCGGGCGTCCCCGAGCGTGCGCATCTAACATAACAGACCGCACACGCCCGGTCACGGGCCCCCCGGACGGCCTTGCCCACCAGGCAGGACGTCAGGGTCGTTCGCATCCGTGAATGCCGGTTCGGTTCGGTCTATAGTGGACAGACGCCGCACGTCGTGCGCCTCGCGGCCGGCGACCGGCGGGTCGACGACGCACACGGTGGTCGTCCGGTTCGCGCGACCGGCGCCGTTCGTGGTTCAGCCGCGGGCACGAGCCGGCTGCCGCGCCAGTTCGCTCACGGCGTCGTCGAAACCGGCCAGGTCGTCATCGGACACCGTCGACGGCGGCACCGGCTCGGCGACCTGACGCCTTGCCCCGGCGCAGCACGTTATAGAATTACGTGTCAGCACGATTTATGAAGGCGGCGGCCCATGGCCAATGTGGCCGAACCGGTCACCTGCGCCGCATGCGGCCGGCAACTCCCCTCCAGCAAGGACGAGGCCGGCAACGCCAGTACTGCGACGCCACCTGCAGAAGTGCCGCCCGCAGGTCCCGTGCCAAGCCGACGTAAATGAACCCTTGACAATCCGACGCGTAAAGCGAACCTTGACAACGTGGTCGGGGGCGCGACGGGGGTCGTGGACCAGGTCCTGGTCGAGGCACACCGCTTCGGCCAGGACTGACCGAAGCCGACCCGCTGATCGCCGTCGCCTCCGCCCGCCGGCTGTCCCGCGCCGTCGACGAGGCGTTGCGGTCAGCCGTGGAACGAGCCAGGAGTGCGGGCAGGACGTGGCAGGAGATCGGCGATCTGCTCGGCACGACGCGGCAGGCCGCCTTCCAGCGGTTCGGCCGGCCGGTCGACCCACGGACGGGTGAGAGCGATGCAACCGCGGACGGTTGCCGCCCGACGCGGCCGAACGCGCGGTGGCGCTGCTCGTCGACCTCGTCGAAGGCCGGTTGGACGAGCTCCGCCGCGATTTCGACGAAAGATGCTCGATGGTGGTCACCGTCGACGAGCTGCCGCAGACGTGGCGGCATCGTCGCCGCGACGGTCGGCGCGTACGAGAGCATGGGCGATCCGTTCGCCCGCACCCTCGGCAAGTACACCGTCGTCGACCTGCCGCTGCTGTTCGAAGCCGGCGACCTGATCGGCCGGGTGACCTACGCGACGACGGCCAGATCAGCGGCCTGTCCTGCTCCGCCCGAGTTCGCCTGACGACTCACAGTCCACAGGGGAGGATTCGACATGCGAAAGTTGTTGGTAGCTTTATTAGTGGCGCTCGGCCTGGCCGGCTCGCCGCTGACGGCGTCCGCGGCCACGACGGCCGAGGACCAACTGGCGTGGCTGATCCAGGCCAGCGCCCACCAGCCCATTTCCACGGCCGACATCACGGCGCACGTGCGCCGGCCCTGCTGGCACGGCGGTGGGCGGCGCGGCGGCGCTGAGCCAGCAGTTCGCCCAGTTCGGCCAGCTGACCGTGATGCAGCACCGTCAGCGAGACACCGCCGAGGTGCAGGTGCTCGCGCACACCGCGCTCGGGGACGGCCACGGTCACGCTCACCGTCGACGGCACGGGCCTGATCAGCGGGCTGCAGCCTGCAACCGTACGCGCCGACGCCGACGTCCTGGGCGCAGCTCGACGCCCAGCTCTGAAGACTTGGCACCGCAGGTGTCGTTCGCCGCGTCCGTGCTGTCACCGGACGGTCGGTGCCGGGTCGTCAACGGCATCGCGGCCGACACGCAGCGGCCGCTGGGCTCGGCGTTCAAGCTGTACGTGCTCGGCGCGCTCGGCCAGGCCGTGGCCGAACACACCGGGCGTCCTGGAACGAGCAGCTCGCCATCCACGACGAGTGGAAGAGCCTGCCCTCGGGCGTCATGCAGAACTACCCGGCCGGCACGGAGTTCACGCTCGCGCAGTACGCCGACAACATGATCTCGATCAGCGACAACACGGCGGCCGACCACCTGATCCACTTCCTGGGCCGCGACGCCGTGCAGGCGCAGCTTTACCGCGTTCGGCAACTCACGGCCGCAGTCGGACATCCCGTTCCTGACCACGCGGGAGCTGTTCGTGCTCAAGGGCGACCAGTACCCGAAGCTGGCCAACGCCTACCTGGCGCTGCCCAGGCCCGCTGCGCCCGGCGGCGCTCGCGGCGGCCGACCAGGTCCCGCTGACCGACGTCCAGGGCTGGACGACGCCGGAGAAGATCGACCAGTTGGAGTGGTTCGGGTCGCCGACCGACATCTGCCGCGCGTACGCCGGCCTGTGGCGGGAGAACGCGCAGCCGGGCCTGTCGGCAGATCGGCACGGCACTGTCCATCAACGACGGTGGCCTCGGCCTGGACCGGACCGCGTACCCGACGGTCTGGTACAAGGGCGGCTCCGAACCCGGCGTGCTGACGATGAACTTCCTGGTCCGCGCCGCCGACGGCCGCATCGTGGTGACCAGCGTCATGCTGGGCGACCAGACAGCTCCGATCAACGAGTTCGCCGCCGGGGGTGTCGCGGAAGCGGCGGTCCGCGCAGCAGTGACACTGATCCACTGACGGCGCGCCGGACGGTCAGGGCTCGGCGACCCACCAGGCCGCCGTGTCCGCGGGCAGTTCGCCGTCCGGGAGCGGGCCCGACGACAGCAGCAGCTTGCCCGGCCGGTCGATCGTAACCGGTTCCCCGGTGAAGTTCACCGTGCACGTGAAACCCGGTTCCCGGTGGAACGCCAGCACTCCCTCGGGCGAGGGCAGCCAGTTCAGGCTGCCGTCACCCAGTTCCCGCCGTCCGGCGCAGTGCAGCGCGGCCCGGTACAGCGCGAGCATCGAGTCCGGATCGGACAGTTGCCGCTCGCACCGTCAGCGCGGCCCAGTCGGCCGGCTGCGGCAGCCACGCGCCGTCCCGCGCCGAAACCGAACGGCGGCGCGTCGCCCGACCACGGCAGCGGCACGCGGCTGCCGTCCCGGCCGCGGTCGGTGTGCCCGGACCGTTCCCACATCGGGTCCTGCAGCAGCGTCCTCCGGCAGGTCGACCACCTCGGGCAGGCCGAGTTCGTCGCCCTGGTACACGTACGACGGAACCGGGCAGTGCCAACGTGAACAGCGCGGCCGCCCGCGCCCTGCGCTGGCCGAGCGCGCCGCCGCCGTAGCGGGTCACGTGCCGGACGACGTCGTGGTTGGACAGCACCCACGTGGCGCGGCGCGGCCACGGCGGCGACCGCCGCGAGCGACGCGTCGACGACCGCCCGGAACGCCTCCGCCGACCACGCCGAGCGCAGGTAGTGGAAGTTGAACGCCTGGTGCAGTTCGTCCGGGCGCAGGTACATGCGCCATCCGCTCGGCGCTGGGCACCCACGCCTCGGCGACGCCGATCCGGTCGCCGGGGTAGGAGTCGAGCACCCGCCGCCAGTCGCGGTAGATCTCGTGCACGCCGTCCTGGTCCAAGTGCGGCAGCGCAGCGCTGGTGATCAACGAGCACCTGGTCGGCGCTGCCCGCGTCGGGCAGGCCGGCGGCCTTGATCAGGCCGTGCGCCACGTCGATCCGGAACCCGTCGACGCCGCGGTCCAGCCAGAACCGCAGGATGTCCTCGAACTCGGCGCGCACCTCCGGGTGCTCCCAGTTCAGGTCCGGCTGTTCCGGCGCGAACAGGTGCAGGTACCACTGGCCGTCCGGCGACCCGGTGCCACGCGGGGCCGCCGAACACGGACTGCCAGTCGTTGGGCGGCAGGTCGCCGTTCGCCGTCGCGGAAGACGTAGCGGTCCCGTGCCGGCGAGCCGGGACCGGCGGCCAGCGCCTCGACGAACCACGGGTGCCGGTCGGACGTGTGGTTGGGCACGATGTCCATGATCACCCGCAGCCCGAGCTCGTGGGCCTCGCCGATCAGCGCCTCCGCGTCGGCGAGCGTGCCGAACACCGGGTCGACGTCGCGGTAGTCGGCGACGTCGTAGCCGCCGTCGACCATCGGCGACCGGTTGAACGGCGTCAGCCAGACCGCGTCCACGCCGAGGTCCGGCCAGGTAGGGCAGCCTGGCTGCGCACGCCGGGCAGGTCGCCGACGCCGTCGCCGTTGCCGTCGGCGAAGCTGCGCACGTAGACCTGGTAGATGACGGCGTCCCGCCACCAGTGTCCGGTCATCGCGGTCAGTCCCTCCGCTGCTCGACGAACCGGGTGGCCGCCGCGCTCGCGCGACCGCGACGCGAGCGACAGGACGGCGAACCCGAGCACGCCGGGCAGCACGGCGCCGGCGTGGTTCTCGTCACCATCAGGTGGAAGACGTCGGTTCATCGGCGGCATGCCGGGAACCAGCAGCAGCACGAACGTGGCCAGCAGACCCGTCACCACCGACCAGCCGGTCCGCCGGATCACCAGCCGGGAGCACAGCAGGCCCACGGCCATCCCGGTCAGCGCGCCGGTCAGTTCGGCGAGCAGCCCGACCAGCAGCACCGCCACGCTCATCGGGTGATGCCCCGTGGTGAGCGGATACAGCAGGCCGAGCAGGCTGATCGCCACGCACCCGGTGAACGCGGCACACAGCCGAGGCGACCAGCACCCGCCCCTGGCCGCCCGCGTTCACCACGGTGATCGAGCGCTGTGTCGGGTCCTCGGCGTTGACGGTCGCGATGGTCAGCCACGTGCCGCACACGAACACGGCCGCGGAACAGAACGCGTACACCGGCAACAGGGAACCGTTGTCGTTGCTGGTGAACACGGCCAGCAGCGCGACGAACAGCAGCATCGGCGGCAGATACCGTTGGGAGAGCAGGACGTTCGCGACGGTGTAGCGGACCAGTGCGATCACTGCTGGCCTCCGGTGTCCGGCACGACCGCCCTGCGCACCGACAACACCGACCAGCCGCCGTCCAGCGCGGCGCGCAGCACGTCGTCGCAACACTTCCCGGACACGCCAGCACCACCACCGACTCGCTGAGCTCCTGCAGATGTCCAGCACGCCGGGCAGCTCGGCCAGATCGACGGCCGGTTCCTCGACGACCTGCAGTTCGAGCCGCGCGGCCTCGACCATCGGCGCGATCTGTTCCTCGGTCAGCGTGCCGTCGGTGATCCGCAGCAGCCGGTTGGCGTGCGTCGCCGCGACCGACTCGCGGTGGTCGGTGAAGACGACGCAGCCGCCGCCGTGCCGCACGTCGGCCGATGATCTCGCCGAGCGCGCCGTGCGCGGAGGCGTCCAGCCCGGACCACGGCTCGTCCAGCACCAGCAGGTTCGGCCGCAACAGCAGTGCCTGCGCCAGCGCGACCTTCTGCGCGTTGCCACGGGACAGTTCGCGCAGCGGCGTGTCCGGCCCGCCGACCAGCGCCAGCCGGTCCAGCAGCTCGTCGCGCCCGGCCCTGCGCGAGCCCCGTCGTCATGCCACGGACCCGCCCCATGTGGCTGAGGTAGGAGTGCGCGGACATCCGCTCGTGCGGCGGGAACCGGTCCGGGACGTAGCCGATCGACGGCGGCCGGTCGTGTCACCCCGCCGTGGTCGGACGGGTCAGGCCGACCATGATGCGCAGCAGCGTCGACTTGCCGGCACCGTTGCCGCCCACGACGGCCACCGCCTCACCAGGCGACAGCTCCAGGTCGACCCCGGACAGCACCCACGGCCCGTTGCCGTACCGCTTGCCGATCCCGCTCAACAGCACGAATGCCAGCCCCTGTCCAATGTCAGCCATGGTCGATCAGTCCCGTCGCAGTCGTTCGGCACGGTCAGTCGCGCCGGTGTCGGCGTCTGCCCCGCAGCCCGGCCGCCGCCCGCAGCTTGGGCCGCCAGCGGCGGGTGAACCACAGCGTCGGCAACGTCGCCAGCACGCCGACGCCGGCCGTCCGGTCCCGGTTGGCCCCAGGTCGGTTCGCGTGTCGGCCATCGTGGCCGGATCGGGGTCGTGGTCGCCGATGCCACGCCAGCGCGACGGCGGCCAGATGATCGTGCGCGCCTTGCCGATCACGTTGGCCACCGGCACGAAGCCGTGGATGCCGCCGCCGTTCTGGTAGCGCGAGTCGTTGGAGTTGCTCCGGTTGTCGCCCTCGACCCACATGTCGCCGTCCGGGATGCGTGATCGGCGCCGAAGCGCAGCTGCTCCGCGGGCCCCGGCCGGCCGGGCTGCCAGTAGATGTAGGGCTCGTCCAGCGCCTTGCCGTCCACGATCACGCGGTTCTGCGCGTCACAGCACATGACCGTCTGGCCGCCGACCGCGATCACGCGCTTGACCAGGTCGTACTCGTTCGGCTTCGCGATGCCGACGTCGGAGGCGAACTGGCGCAGCCACTTGATCATCGGGTTCGTGGTCGTGTCGACGAAGAACTCGGTCTGGTCCCAGCCGGGTGGTCCCTTGAACACGACGACGTCACCGGGACGCGGCGAATGGAAGTCGTAGACGACCTTGTCCACCAGGATGCGGTCACCGGTGCCGTTGTTGCCGTTGAGCGTCAGCTCCATCGAGCCGGACGGGATCACGTACACCCTGGCCATGAACGTCTGCACGAGGAACGTGAACACGCAGCGCGACGATGACCAGCGCCGGCAGTTCGACCCAGAACGGCAGCTTGCGCCGCTTGCGCTTGGGCGGTCCTCCTGTCCTCGCCTCGGGTTCCCGGCCGTTCTCACCGGGCGACCGCGGAACGAGGTCTCGCCGTAGATCCGCTCGTAGAGGTCGTCGACGGAGAGCTTGTTGGCCAGCTTGGTCGGCAGCTCGTCGATCGGCTCCTGGTCGACCTCGGGCTCGGCCTGCCCTGCCCGCGTGTCGATCGGCAGCCGGCCGAACGGACCCGGGTCGGTGAAGGCGTTCTCGAACGCTTCGCGGTCGAAGTGCTCCGGCGGCCGGGATCGGCTGCCGCACTGTCGGCGCCTCCGACGACGGCTTGGGTACCGGCCTGCGCGGCGGCGCCGTCATCGGGAACTGGGCCTCCGGCCACGCGGGCAGCGGCACCGGCGGCCGGGGTGGCATCGTGTGCGAGCGCGTCGGCGACGTGGGCGGCGGCGATACGGGCGGCGGTGGTGTGGTGCCGAGGCCGACCGGCGGCGGTACGGGCTGCCGCGGCGGCATCGTCGGGGTGCGGGGGCGCTGGGTCGGCGGTGGCACCGGCTGGCGCGGCGGTGACGTCATCGGGTTGACCGGCAAACGCGGCGCACCGGTCGGCGGGTTCATCGGCGAGCGCGGCGGCGATGTCGGCGGGTTGACCGGCAAGCGCGGCGCACCGGTCGGCGGCCCGACCGGCGAGCGCGTCGGCGGTGGCACCGGCGGCCGAGGCGGCATCGTGGGCTGCCGGAGCGGCGGCGGAGGCTGATCGCGTGGCGGCTGCTGACGGGCCGGCCGCTGTACCGGGGGGCGTGGCGGCGACGTCGGCGGTGGCACCGGCCGCCGGGGCGGCATCGTGGGCTGCCGCACAGGAGGCGGCGGCTGGACAGGGAGCGGCTGCTGGGTCGGCGGGGGGACGGGGCGGCCGTAGCCGGACGCGTAGCCGTTGTCGCGGCGCCGCGCGCTGGCCGGCGGAGTGCCGATGTTCGCCGTGGCACCGTTGGCGTCGGGCCTGCCGTTGGTCTCCGGCCTGCCGTTCGGGACCGGGCGCCCATTGGTGACGGGACGGCCGTTCGGGACGGGCCTGCCGTTGGTGAACGACCTGCCGTTGACCGGATGGCCGTTGGTCCGGGGTGCGTCGCCACGCCGGTGGCCGTTGGTGGGCGGTGGCGGTGGTTGCTGCTGGTCGACCGAGCCGAACCAGCCGTCGAAGCTGGACGTGCCGACGGGACCGCGGTACAGGCTGGTGGTGCCGGTCTGGCCCGCGTCGTCGGTCTTCTTCTTCGGCTGGCCTGCCCACTGGTCGTCGTCGGCGCCATCTCTTCGGGACGACAGGCCACGGCGCGCGCTGCTGTGCCGCCCGCTGGGGTCCATCGCTCACCGTCTCCTCGATGCCGTCTCGCTCTCCTTGATACTGCCCGAAGCAGTGATCCGAGCGCGATGCCCCGAGGGGGCTGGCCGACGCCGGAGCCGTCTGGGCACGACGATCGAGAGTACCTGCGGTTGGCACCCGGCGACCAACCTGTGTGAACACCACCGCCCTTTTGAATGTGCTGAGAAGCTGACAGGCCCCTCCAGTTGTCGGGGGCCTGTCAAGCGTCTCTTACGGTCAGTTGACGCCGAGCAGGTCCACGACGAAGACCAGCGTGGCGCCCGGCTTGATGGCGCGACCGGCGCCGCGGTCGCCGTAGCCCAGGTGCGGCGGGATGACCAACTGGCGGCGGCCGCCGACCTTCATACCAGCGACACCCTGGTCCCAACCTGCGATGACACGGCCACCGCCGAGCGGGAACGAGAACGGCTCGCCGCGGTTCCAGGAGGCGTCGAACTCCTCCCCGTTGGCGTGCGAAACGCCCACGTAGTGCACGGTCACGGTCTGTCCGCTGCGGGCCTCCTCACCGTTGCCGACCGTGATGTCGGTGACGACGAGGTCCTGCGGCGGCGGGCCGGGCACCATGTCGACGTCGGGCTTGCGCAACTCCATCCGGGATCCTCCACATCGAGTGATGACCATTCGATTACGGCTGCCCATCATGCCCCTCCGCCGGGAGGCGGCCGATCGGGGTGATTCGATCGAGTGGTCCGGCGAAGCGTTCGGGTGATGCGACGATGTCCGGTTCGCTCCAGTCGGACACGTCACCCGCGACCGACCGGCACTGCCGGTGACCAGGCTGATCTCATCGGGCCGGACGGCCGGCACCCGTCCGAGGCGCCGATTCGCCCGCATGCCCTGAGTTCAGCGGATCTCCTTGGCGTACCAGCATTCCGCGTACGGATCGTCGGTCGCGAACGCCGGTACGTCGCGATAGCCGTGTGTCGCGTAGAGCCGGCGCGCGGCCAGCAGATCACTTCGGGTCTGTAGCCGCATCGTGCGCACCCCTTGTGCCGCGGCACGTTCCTCGGCGGCGGCCAGCAGAACCGTTCCCCCGCCGAGGCCGCGCGCTTCCGGCACGACGAACATCCGCTTCAGCTCGGCGAAACCGGCGGGCCCGAACCGGACGCCGACACAGCCGGCGAGGCTGCCGCCGTGCGTGGCGACGAGGAAGAAACCGGCCGGTGGCGCGAGTTCGTCGTTCGGGTGGTCGGCCAGAGCCGCGGCCAGTTCGGTGTCGTCCGGCGGGTGGCCGTGGTAACTGGTGGCGACGTCGATCATGTAGCGGCGCATGATGTCCACCGCGACCACGTCGCCGACCGGGATGTCGGCCACCGACCAGGAGTTGTCCACGCACCGATCCTGACCGCTCTGTCCAGTGATTATGTGTTCGGCATCAGGCGCAGCGCCAGGCGCGGGCACAGCGCGACGGCCCGCTTGGCGTGCGGCGCCAGTACTCGGGTGGATCTCCGGTTCCTTGCTGCCGTCGCGCGGCACCGGGTAACCCCACGGGTCGGTGTCCAGCAGTTCGGGCAGCAGTTCCACGCAGCTTCCCCTGCCGTCGCACAGGGTCCAGTCGATGTGCAGCCGGTCGTTCACGCCGTCCCCCTCGTCGGTCCGGCGGAGCAGTGGCCGGCCAGGTGCAGGCCGATCTCGTCGGAGAACACCCGCAGCGCGCTGCGCACCAGCCGTGCGGTGCCGTCCGGGTGGTGGCACGCGCCGCGCCCGGTCACCAGCGCAGCCAGCCGGTCGATCCGCGCGGGCAGCAGCGGATCGCGCTCGCCGTCCGCCAGCCCGCGCAGCGTGTGCGCCATCGCCGGCAGCCCGTTCAGGCACGGCCCGCACTGCCGCGCGCTCTGGTCGGCGAGATAGCCGGCGATCCGCGCCGTCTCCGCCAGCCCGCAGCGCGCTCGCCGGCAGCGCGTACACGACGCCGGCTCCCGGCGACGCGCCGTAGGGCGCCAGCCCGGCCCGCGACATCGGCAGGCGCCACGCGTCCGAGATCGGCAGCCACGCGCCGTGATACCCGCCGACCAGCACCCCGCCCAGCGGCGCGGCCGGCCCCGCCGGCCAGGTCGAGCACGCTCGCCGAGTGCGAATCCCGTAGGGCACCTCGCACCACGCCCGGCGAGCGCACCGCGCCGCTGATCGTGGCCAGGAACGAGCCCGGCTCGGCCGGCGTGCCCGCCCGCCGGAACGCGGTCGGGGCCGTGCCGCGCGATCAATGCCACCTGCGCCAGCGTCTCCACGTTCTGCACCAGCGTCGGCCTGCCGCGCAGCCCCGACTCGACGACCATGACCGCCTTGTCCTTCGGCAGCGCAGCGGCCGCCCGGCGATCGGCGGACACGACGGCCGACTCCTCGCCGGCGACGAACGTGTCCGGCGCCGCCACCACCTTGACCGGGAACCTGTCCTGCCCCGCCCGCTCGGCCAACGCCCGGCGCACCGGCTCGACGAGCTGCCGCTGCACGTACAGGTAGCAGTCGGCGGCGCCGACCGCCTCGGCCGCGAGTTGCAGCCCGTCCAGCACCAGGTGCGGGGCCCGCAGCAGCAGCGTCCGGTCCTTGCCGCTGGCCGGTTCGCCCTCGGCGCCGTTGCCGATCACCACCGGCCGGTCACCGGTCAGCACGGCGGCCAGCTTGCGCCACGTCGGGAAACCGGCGCCGCCCCGGCCGGTCAGCCCGGCCCGCTCCAGCACGCCGATCAGCCGGCCGCCGTGGCCCTGCCAGGGCAGCGGACCGTTGCGGCGCACGTGGTCGGCGAGGTCGGCCGCGGCGGCGGCCAGCAGCGGTCTCGGCGAACTCTCCACCGTCGTCATCGGACACCTTCCAGTTGCCGGGTGGCAAATCGCGGCCGGCGCGGCTTCGGCGCGAACGATTCGGACAGCCGCCAGATCACGCAGCCCGCGACGAACGCGACGCAAGCACCCGCGACCAGCCACAGCCAGAGCGCGTGTTGTCCGTTCCGGTGCCGACGCCGTGCGCCACGGCGACCGGCCACGCCGCGTACGCGGCCCAGTGCAGCGTCCGCCACACGCGCGGCGCCGATCCGATGCCGCAGCAGGCTCGTCACGATCAGCGCCACCAGCAGGTCGGCGGCGACCGTGCCCAGCCCGAGCCAGAACGGCCGGTACGAGGTTCGCGAACGGCACCAGCGACGTCCATCAGCCGCACGCTGCGCGTACGGGTCGATCAGCATCGTGCTGACGTGGATCACCAGGAACACCAAGGCCAGCAGGCTCGCGCTGCGGTGCACGGCGGTCACGGCGAACCGGGGCAGCCCGAACGCGGGGCGTCCCGGACCGGGTCACGATGCCCAGCGCCACGACGACGCTGAACAGCACCAACGTCACCACACCGGTGCCCCGGCCGATGAACCAGACCGTGTCCGACGCCATCACACACCGTCCTCGACGGGCCAGTCGTTCAGTACGTGCACGCGCGCCGTCGCAGGCCACCAGGCGAGCCGGCAGCCCGAGTCCGCGCAGCAGCCCGATCGCATTCGAGCCGCGCACCAGCGCCGCCGTCGTCCAGGTGTTCGCCGTCACACAGGTCGGCGCCGCGACCGACACCGTCCGCCACACCGGCATCGGCGGGCTGGCAGGTGCGCGGATCGAGCACGTGGTGCAGCAGCCGGCCACCGCGCCGCCAGGTGCGGCTGATCGTGCTGGACGTGGCCAGCGCCATCCCGCCGGACAGCCGGACCGTGCAGCGCGGCTGGTCCGGGCCGTCGGCCACCAGCACGGTCCAGCCGGCGGTGTCACCGGCAGTGGCGAGGTCGCCACCGAGGCTGACCAGTACGCCGGTCCCGCAGCGGCTCGGCGACCAGCCGGGCGGCACGGTCGGCGGCGAACGCCTTCGCGGTAGCGCCGAAGTCCAGCCGGATCCCGTTGCGGGACCGTCAGTTCGCGGCCGGTCAGCGTGACCTCCGCCAGCCGGGCGCGCTGCCGGACGGTGACCGGCACGTCGCCGGTGTCCCGGTACAGCAGCGCGAGGTCCCTGTCGTAGCCCAGGTTCTCCAGGGCCACGCCGATCGTCGGGTCGACGTCGCCGCCGGTGCGTTCGGCGGCGGCGCAGCGCGGTCGCGGTCAGTTCGGCGAGCAGTCGGGCTGACCGTCACCGGTCCGGCCGGCGTTCAGTTGGCGGCAGTTCGGAGTCGGCGCGGAACCGGCTGCACGCCGCGTCGACGGCGGCCACGACGGTGTCCACGATGTCGGCGGGCGTCGGCCAGCGTGGCCGGGTCGCGCACGACGAGCCGGGCGGTGGTGCTCCACAGCGGCCACTGCTGGGTGTCCTGGCCGACCGGCAACAGGTCCAGTCCGGTCATCCCGGTCACGACCCGCCCGACTGGGCCTGCGGCGCCGAACCGCTCCCCGAACTGACGCCGCCGACCCGCTTCCGATACTGTTGTCGCTGCTGGACGATGCTGGTGCTGCCGTGTTCGTGGTCGTACGTGCTGGCCTCTGGCCGTCTTGGCCGTCGATGTCGTATCGGCGTGCGCCGCGACCCCGACGGTGGCGGTGCCCACGACGCCACCGGCCGCGAGGGCCGCTGTGATCAGGCCGGCGCGCTCGCAGCCCACGCTCGCGCCCGACGTTGTCGACGGTCATGCCCCGCTCCATCCCAGGTCCGCTTGTTCTGCTGTGCTCGAAATCCAGCCTGGGAGCGGAACCTGTGGGCGGCTGTGCGGATGTTGAGGCGGGCCTGTGCTCAGCTGTCCGGCCGACCGCGTCGGTTCCCGTGCGGGCAGGCCGGCGGCCCGGTAGATGGCGTCGATGACCGTCATGTTCCGCGACCGCTTCGGCCGGATCGGTCACCACGGGACGACCCTCCGCGATCGGCCGCGGCGAACGCCTCCAATTGGAACGTCGTAGGACGGCCGGCGGGTCAGCCGCTCCACCCGCCGCCCGTCAAGGGTGCGCACGACCAGCCGGTGGTACGACCTGCGGCGACAGCGGATTGAGCACCCGCATCTCACCCCGCTCACCCGTCACCCGCACACGCAGCGCCAGCACGTCCGACGACCACAGCGAACACGTGACGTGCCCGGTTGCCCCGCCGCGAAGCGCAGTGTCGCGCGCATGGCGCGGTCGACGCCCGCTTGCGCAACTTCGCTTTGCCGCCACAACTTCCGGCTCCCCGCCACCCAACGTCCGCACCATGTGCACCGGTAACAGCCGGCGTCCATCAACGCGCCACCTGCCAGGTTGAGCTGGAACCGGATGTCGGAGACCATCGGCAGCGGGAAGCACACGCTGGCCCGCACGTCCCGCAGCTCCCCCAGCTCACCGGACCGACGATCTCGACCATGCGCGAGGCGAGCGGGTGGTAGCGGTAGTGGAACGCCTCCATCACGACGAGCCCGGTCTCCCGTGGCCACGGCCGCGACCGCGGCCGCCTCGTCGGCGTTGGCGGTGAACGGTTTCTCGCACAACACGTGCTTCCCGGCCCGCAGGGCCTCGATGGTCCAGTACCCGTGCAGTCCGTTGGGCAGCGGGTTGTAGACGGCGTCGACGCTGTCGTCGGCCAGCAGCGCGGCGTACCCGGAGTGCACCGTGGCGATCCCGTGCTTCGCCGCGAAACCCTTGGCCCGCCGCACGTCCCGCGCCGCGACGGCGACGACCTGCACACCGTCGACCGACATCCGAGCAGGCTTGACCAGAGCAGTCGGCGCGATCCGCGCCGCCCCCAGAATCCCGATCCGCACCGCGTTGGCAACCATGGCCGACATCCTGCCCGAACCACGACCGACCCGACAGCATCAGACCATCGAACCGTTCGGCACGCGCAATGCCGCACGGCCCCGATGTCCCTGGTCCGCGATGTTCCGGGTCAGTGCTGTCCCGGGTCAGCGCTGTAGGTTGCGGATCTGGCTCACCCTTTCGTTCTCGATCGCGAGCTCGTGGCCCGGATTTGCCGTGTTGACCCGGTGGGTTCCCTTGCGTTGCTCGACGACCATGTAATACCGGTCGTTGTTGACCGTGATCGGCACTCGAGCGCTGGGGCGCGGGTGGAAATGGGTCAGGTCACCCACCTGTCGGTTGCTGCCGAAGACCCGCGACTGCTGGCCCTGGTCCTTCACCTCCAGCAACTGCCGGCCGGCGAGCAGTCGCGCCAGGAGCGCCTGGACCAGGTAGTTGTAGACCTCGGTGGCGTCGACGGACGCCGACTGGCTCGGCCGGGAAGCCGCGCTGAAAGTAGTGATCGCTGCGGTGGCCAGGATGTCCGCTCCGTTCACCTCCTTGTCGACCAGCCAGGCGAGCAGGCGTCTCGCGTCGTCATCACCGATGATGGACATCACCGCGTCCTGCGGGCTCAGTTTCAGCAACACGTGGAAGTGGTGCTTGTCGCCCGGTTGCACCTGGTGCCGGTTCATGGTCCGGGTGTCGTTCAGTGTGGCGGCGTGGTAGAGGTACTTCGCCTCCTGGAACAGGATCTGGGTCAGCAGTGAGCGCATCGTGCTGCCGGCGGCCAGGTTCTGGGCGTCCGGATGCTGGTCGGTCCAGTTGGTGTCGATCTGTCCGGCAAGGTCGGCGGCCACGGTCCTCGCCTTGCCGTACATCTGCTGGTCGTAGCGGGCGTCGAAGAACTTGACGAAGTCCCGGTCCTCGGTGGTCGGCGTCGCGCCCAGTTTGCCGTAGCTGGTGGAGATGTTGGTCTGCGTGTTGGAGCCCCACCCCGTCGACACGGGCTTGGTCAGGCTGGTCGGCAGGGTGGTCAGGTTCAGGCGGTAGACCTGCTCCGGTCCTGTCAGGCTGTTGTTGTACGCGAGAAGCAGGTCGTTCAGGCTGGTGGCCCGGTCCGCCCTCTTGCTGATGGCCTGCTTGAGCTTGGCTCTGGCACTGAGCAGCCCCCTGGAACTGTAGGCCGTCGGCGTCAACGGCCCGTAGATGAGTTCGACGCTCGCCCTGACCCTGTCACCGGACCGTCGATCGGGCTCGTTGAGTCGATCCATTCCTTCGATTTCCAGCTTCAGCGTCGGCAGGCCGACCGGGGTCATGGCCGTGGTCGCGCCCAGCAGGTCACCGTTGTGCACCTCGGTGTCGGGCGAAACGTTGAGCACGACGGACGCCAGCTCGATTTCCAGGCCGGCGACGTGCGGGTCGTCGAGCCGACGCGACGGGGTTCGGGTACCGGCAGCGCCCAGCGCGAAGGCCGCTATGTACTCGTCCACGAGTGCGATGTCGACCTCGTCGGTTTCGACGAACTGCCGGAGCCTGGCCTGCGATCCGGCCGCGGGATCGGCCACGACGGCACCGGGATCGAGTTGTGCCCGCCGGAGCTCGAAAAACGTGATGAAGTCGGCGACCTGGCCAGTCAGGCTCTGGTCGTCGTTCACGTGCTGCTGGAAATCTGCGAGTTGCATCCGCTGGACGGTGGCAGCGGCCGAACGCGGGTGCCCGGACGGCCGGGGCGCCATGGCGGGAACCTTGCCGGACATGACCCGGCGCGCGTTGGTCTCGGCCGCGCGCTCGAAGGCGTCGCCGGGGTCGGACACGGCAAGGCCATCGTGTCGCACCGTGCCGGTGACGGGACCGTCGCGTTGCTGGATGACGTGCGTCAGTTCATGGGCGAGCGTGTGCCGGTCCCCGCCGTCCGCCCCGACGACCACGTGCCGGCCCGACGTGTACGCCCGTGCGCCGACTTCCGCCGCGGAGCGCCGGGCGGCGGTGTCGGTGTGCAGGCGGACGTCGGACAGATCGGCCGACAGCCGGCCCTCCATCTCGGTGCGCAGCGGCTCGGTGAGCGGCCGGCCGGGGGAACGCAGCACGTCGTGCACCGTGGACGGGGGTACCGGTGACCGGCCGGTTTCCCTCGGATCGGCCGCGTTCCGCCACACGGCGACCAGCCTGGCCACGGCCGCGTTGCCGACCGCGCGTTGCAGCGCCAGCAGCGCCTGCGTCGACATCGGCTGGAAATCCGGGCTCGCCGGTCCGGTGACGCTGTCGGTGCCGGCGGTCCGATGCGGCGACCGAGCGACCTTCTCCTGCTCCGGCTTCTTCTCCGCGTGCATGGGTCTCCCTCCGCGTTTCAGGAGCGTGTGAAGAACTCGATCTCACCGAGCGCGATGGACTGGCCCGGCGCCCGGGGCGTGGCGGTGCGGATCACCAACCGGATGGCGACCACGTCGCTGACGCCGGTGTTGGTGGTCTCCGGACCGGGTTTGTCGGCAAGAGTGACCGGGAGCGTGGTGGTCGAACCGGTCGACGTCGTGATGACGAGGTCGACGGCGGTGGGCCGGGCCTCCGAGTCGAAGGCCGTCGGGTCGGTCGACGCCCCGGGCGTTATCACCACGCCGAGCAGGCGGAACGGTTGGGCGAAGCGGAACTGCACCCAGGCGCCGACCGCGGGCGCGCCCCAGTACCGGTTCGTCACGCCGTCATCGGCCGCGGTGACCGGGTGGCCGGGAACGGCACCGCTGCCCGTCGTGCTGGTGGCGGCGATCGGTGCGGCGGTGGACAGTTTGTCCAGCAGGTCCTGGCCGAGCAACGGGAACACCAGGAAGCCCGCGACGACGAGAGCGGCGAGAACGGCGAGCACGACGATCCTGCGGGGCCACGGCGATCCACCGACGCGGAACCCGCGCCTGTGCCGCCACCTCAGCCTGCGCCACCACGGGATCGCCGCCGGGGCGGCCGTTTCGGCCAGCGAGTTCCCGCAGTGCCGGCAGAACTTCGCACCGGCCGGGTTCACCGTCCCGCAGTTGCCGCACACCGGGCCGTTCGACGCGGGCCCGGTCGCCTCGCGGACGACCGGTGCCCGCCGCGGCGCCACGGGCAGCGACGGCGCGACGGCCCCTGGCTGCTCCTCGCCCACCGGCGGTGCGGCCCGAAGCGGCGCTCCGGCCGCCGGTGGGACTGTCCGGGGGGCTGCCTCGGCGCCCGGTGCGGCGGCCTGCGGGGGCCGCTCCGGTGGTGATCGCCGCTGCTCGGGCGGCTGTTCGCCCGCCGGCTTGAGCCAGGCCAGGTAGGTGCCGCAGTTGCCGCAGAACTCGTCCGTCTCGCTGACGGACGCGCCGCAGTTGGGACACGTGCGCACGGTCAGGTGCCTCCCTCGTCGGGCGGGCCGGGCAACACCTCGACCCGGCAGGTGAGATGGACCGGGCGAACCGCGTCCACCACGGCCCTCACCTGTGCCGCGTTCACCTCGGCACGTCCGGGCCATACCCGGACGACGACCTCGGTGGCCGGCTCTCCGGGTAGCTCGGTACCGGCGAGCCGGGACCACGTGGCCCCGCCGCCGTCGGCGACCGAGGCGTGCACGCCAAGGCACAGCCACAGCCGGTCGACGAGCCCGCGTGCGGTGCCCTGCCAGCGGTGCAGGTCGACCGCGTGCCGCACGACCAGCCGGCGCAGCGGTTCCGGCCAGCTCGGATCGAGATCGGCAGCGACCCAGGAGCCCAGCCAGGCAACGAAGTCCGCCGGGGCGAGCCGGGCATCGAGGTACGCCGGCAGATTGTCCAATGTGGATATTATCGTGGCGACGACGACGTCCAGCCCTGCCGTGAACCGCTGCGCGAAGTCGTCGTCGGCGTACATCGACGGCAGCATCGTGCCCAGCGGGTGCCGGCTGGGCAACGTGGGCAGTGCGGCGCGACTCATGCCGCCGCCTCGCAGGCGCCCGCCGGTCGCCTTCGCGGGAGCACCGAGCCGGCTGATCCGTTCATGACCGGCCGTTCCCCGTTGTCACGGCGACCTGGTGCTGGTGGGAGAAGACCAGCGCGTTCGGCTCCAGTTCGACCCGTTCGACGATCGTGCCGCGCCGGCCGGTGATCGGGTCGGCCGGAAACAGCCGGACCTCCTCCACCAGCCCCACGCCGGAAACTCGCTGCAGCACCGAGAACACCTCACCGAACTGGACGGGGCGACCGAACTCCCAGCCGGTGCCGGCCAGTCCGCCGCGCAACGGGTTGAGGTAGCGGTACAGAGCATCCAGCGCGTCCCGTTGCACCCGGTCGGGCGCGGCGTCCCCGGCCGCCACGAGCCGTGCGACGACCGTGACCCCCTGGTACCGTGGCGGTTCCACCACCAGCCGGGTACCGATCAGCTTGCGTTCGGATAGCTGCGCGGTGATCGCGGTGAGCAGCGTGTCCGGCGGGATCAACTGCTCGAACCGCAGCCGGTCGCCCTCGTCGGCGACCGTGTCGGGAACCACCAGCACACGGACCGCGCCCGGCTCGTCGCCCGCCGGCAGGCACCGGATCCGCGCCGCCGACGGCCCCGCCTGCCGAGCGATCTGCTCGTAGTCCGCCGCTGTCACCGCCCGCTCCTGCACCCGAAGCTGTTGCGGCGCGCGGATCTTCGCCTCGGCCACCGTCTCGCCGTCCACCCCGCCACCGGCCGCCTCACGATTGGTCACACTCGCCACGTACGGCACCGAACTGCGCAACACCGAAATCGCCCCGCGCGCCACGTTGCCGGCTCTCCCGCCACCGGTCCGACAGCGCGGAATCCTGATGTGCTCACCCTTTCCCGGCACAGCACCGTAGGACCGGAGCGTCCCGTCGGCCTCTCGCACCGCGGGCGGGAACAGCAACTCGCCGCTCTCCGCATCCAGCACCACATGCCGGTCCGCCGGACCCGACCGCCCGAAGTGCTCGACCACGGTCCAGTGCTGCCAGCCGTCCACCGACGAGACCTGCACGACGACCGGCTCCTCGTCCAGCAGGATCGGCGCGCGGGGAACGCGGAGCCGCTGCCCGGGCACGCCCTCCGACGTCCCGATCGGCACGTTGGTCAACGTCTCCGCGTGCTCGACCGTCATCGTGCCGCCGATCGTGAACGCCGCGGCGACCCGGACGTCGGCGTCTCGGAGTAGAACGGCGTGCCCGGTTCGCGTTCGGTGACCCGGCAGCGGATCCAGCCGGCGCGGATGCCGCCGACCACGGACGGCGCATGCGACGCCGGGATGTGCAGGACGACCTGGCCGGGCCGGTTGAGGCCGCCGGTGGTGTCCTCGTCGGTCGGGCACACGGTCCAACTGATCCCGTCCCACGCCTCCCACACCAGCGGCGGCCGGGTCGGGTCGACACCGATGCCCTCGACCCGGCTGTCCAGCCGGAGCGCGATCATGCACCTGGGCACCGCCGCGGAGAGGCCGAACAGCATGGCGTCGCCGGGTGCGGGGACGGCCTGGAAGCACGGGACGTCCTTGCCGGCCCGCAGGTCGTTGGTGCGCTCGACCTGCTCGCCGGACGCCGCGATGGTCACCAGGCGGTCCAGTTCGCACGGCACGATCGGCAGGTCGCCGACCGTCGCGAACACCACGGCGCCCCTGGTCTCGCCGGGCGCCGTGGCCACTTCGCTGCCCGCGGGCAGCAGGACGGTCTCCGGCTGCGGCGCGGACAGCCGGAACGTCACGTCGGCGCGGGCCGCCGTCGGCGGGAACAGCCTGACCCCCAACAGATCGAGGAATGCCAGATAGTTCTTCTCCGGCACCCGGTTGAGCCGGTAGACGAGCTGGTCGACCATGTGCGCGAAGACCTCGATCAACGTCACGCCCGGGTCGGACACGTTGTGGTCCGTCCACTCCGGACACCGCTGCTGCACGTACCGCTTGGCCTCGTCGACGAGCTGCTGGAACCGCCGGTCGTCCAGGTCGGGCGCTGTGAGGGGCATCAGGCATCCTCCTCGGACGGGATGCTGTAGAACGGGAAGACGAGATTGCGCCGGTCGTTCGTGGACCGGATCGTGTAGTGCACGTCGATGTAGAGCAGGCCGACGTCGACCGAGTCGAAGGCGATCACCACGTCGGTCACGTCGATCCTGGGTTCCCAGCGCTCCAGGGCGATCCGCACCTCGTGCGCGATCCGGCCCGCCGTCCCGCCGTCCGCGCCGGCGAACACGTAGTCGTGGATGCCGCAGCCGAATTCTGGGCGCATCGGCCGCTCACCGGGCGCGGTGCCCAGCACCAGCCGGACCGCCTCCTCGATCTCCCGGTCGCGCTCGACCATGCCGATCCCGCCGGTCGGTCCGATGCGCAGCGGGAATCCCCAACCGCGGCCGATGAACCGCTCACTCATCACACGCCGCCGATCAGTACGTTCGGCGCACCGATGACGATCTCGGCCGCACAGGCGGTCTGGTCGCCGACCCGGGCGGCCGGCAGTCCGCCGATCAGCACGAGGCCGCCGGTGGCCGCGCCCGGCGACGGGATGATCACGTTCGCCGGTCCGAGTTCGGCGTGCACGGGGCAGACGTGCAGGCTGCCCACCACCGCTGCCGGCCGGCCGCCGATCAGTACCGTCGCCACCCGCACCGCACCCGGCGGTGGGGTGGTGACCGTGCCGGCGTGGGACGTCTGGTCCCCGGTACGCGCGGCGGGTGGCATCGCGTTCTCCTTGTGTCTCAGTGGATCCGGGCCGTCTGAGTGGATCCGGGCCGTCTCAGTTGATCCGGACGATCGCGCCCTGCACGGTCACCTCGGCCGTGCCGTTGACGGCGACGCTGCTGCCGCGCAGCGTGATCGTGCCCGCGCCGGCGTCCAGGCTGATGCCGTCGCCGGTCAGGGTGATCTTGCTCGCGCCCGACCCACCGGTCATGGTGATGCCGTCCCGGGCCAGAGTGATCCTGGACAGCGCCGACCGGCCGGCCAGCGCCGAGATGGTGATCTGCCCCTGGTCGTGCTGGTCCAACCGGATCTCGAACCGGCCGTCCCCGGTGGCGAGCCGGACCCCGGTCTGGCCTCCGTCCACGTCGAGCAGTTCCAGTCGCTGGCCACCGCGAGACACCAGGGACCGCCGGTTGAGCCGCCCGCGGGTCTCGTCCACCAGCGGCACGCCCGCATCGTGCGGGGACGGATGGTCGACCCCGTTGTACAGGCCGCCGAGCACGTACGGCGCGTCCAGGCTGCCCTGCTCGAACCCGACCAGCACTTCGTCGTTCACCTCAGGGCTGAACACCCCGCCACCCCCTTGACCGCCGAGCTGGACCGTGCGCACCCAGTCGGTGACATAGCTGTCGGACAGCCACGGAAACCGCAGCCGGACCCAGCCGCGCTGGGCGCCCCCGGGTTCCTTGATGTCGGTGACCACTCCGATGGCGAGCCCGGGAATGCGCGGGCCGCGGGACGGCGCGTTCCCGCCCGTGACGAGGCCGGCCAGCGAGCGGTCCGGCGACGCGCTGGCCGACACCGTCGTCCGGTAACCGGAATGGTCGAGCACGTGGTGCGCCGCGGTCGCGGTGTACTTGCCGGAGAACGCCGTCCCCACGCTGCCCAGTGCCACCGGGACACCCGCCTGCAAGCGCGGGTCACCCCACACGACGGCTTCGATCTCGGCCACGGCGGCACTCACCGCCGCCGCGACGGAGTCGGCCGTGGTGGTGGTCTCTGCGGAGGTGCGGTACGGGGTGTCCGTGACGAGCAGCCGGGTGTTCGTGCCGGGCTTCGGGACCGTCATCCCGGGCACCACGGTCCTGCTGGTCACGACCGGTGTCGTCGCCACCAGGCGGGACTTGGTCGCCACGTCCCAGCCGCGCACCTCGACGGTGTCCACCTGGTCGGCACCGGTCAGCGTGGCGCGCAGGGCCATCAGGTTGTCACCGAACTCCAGCACGTACGAATTGGCGATGTCGGATGTCGACGGCGTGGGCGCGCTCGCCGCCGGCTCCGGTCGAGCCATGTCCAGTTGCCCGGTCCGCTGGTCCACCCGCAGCGTGACGCCGTGCTCCTGGGCGATGCCGGCCAGGAACTCCCAGTCGGACACGTTGGCCTGGCTGAGCTGCTGGTAGGTGATCGGTGCGGTGTCGATCCGGCCGATGGACAGCCCGGCGCCGCCGGCCACCTCGCGCACGATGGCCGCGGCGCTCATGTTCCGGTACGCCACCACCTTGCGGCCGCGGAACAGCCGGTGCGCCAGGCTCTCCGCCCGGACCACGGTGAACGCGCCGGTGGTGTTCTCGGAGTCCAGTTCGAGGGCGGTCACCTCGCCGGCGAACAGCACCTCCTCGTCCCGGACGGTCTTCACGGCCACCGTCAGCCGGGTACCGATGTCGATCCCGGTCTTGGCCAGGAACTCGTGGTCGGGGTCACGGAAGGTCAGCATGGCGACATCGGGCAGGCTCACGTTCTGGTCGACGACGCACGAGTCGAGTTGCCTTGCCCAGTCGTCCGGCAGTTGCCCCGGCGCGCTGATGATCGGTTGGCCCGCGAACGAACGGTCGCCGCCCCCCGTCATCGGACACTGTCCTGTTCGGACGACGTGGTCGCCGGCACGAGCAAGTCCGCGCCGGGCACCAGCACCATCGGGTCGTCGATGTCGTTGGCCTCGGCGATCACCCGCCACGCGGTCGCGTCGCCGTACTCGTGCCACGCCAACTGCGGCAGGCTGTCACCCGCCACCACACGGTGCGTACGCCGTGACTCCCGCGAGCCCGAGGTGGGGTTCTGGCCGCCCGGCCCGGTGGCCGCCTCCTCCAGGCTGAGCGAGCACGTGGCCCGCAGCGGCCTGCCGTCCACATCGAACAGCGAGTAGTCCACCGAGAAACTCGTCAGCACCGCGTTGAACGACGTGGTTCGCGCGGTACCCCACTCGAACCGGACCCACGGGCTGGCCGGCTTCTTCGCGGCGATGCTGCTCGGGGTCGGCACGCACGCCACCATCAACTGCTGGACCCGCTGCTCGACCGAGTCGTCGTGGGTGGCCGTGGCGTCCAGGAACACCTCGACGGACAGCGCACGCGGGCCGCTGCCGACGAACTCCGGCAGCGCGGACTCGCTGGCCATCCTGGCCGGTGAACGCTGCCATCCGATGGTCTTGGACATCGACAGCCGGTTCGGGTTGAACTGGAACGCGACCGTCGCGATCACGCCACCAGGGCCGGAGCCCACCGACGACGGCGGCTCCATGATCCGCAGCCGGGCCCTGGCCAGGCCGGCGTTGGACAGCGACGAGGTCACTGGCGTTCTCCTCTCATGAGGCCATCAGGCCCTGGTGCGCGATTTCCAGGGCTTCCACGGCGGGTTGGGAGTTGGCCGGGTCGAACGCCGGACCCTGCCAGCTCACCGGCACGATGCCCAGCACCTGCCAGCGGGTGATCGGCGTGAGATCCGGCCGCAGTGCGACGATCTCGCCGTCCTGCCGGTCCACCTGCCGGGTGATCCTGGACAACCAGGTGGCGATCTTCGTGGTGTCCGACGTGACCGGCCGGGTGAACGTGATGTTGGACCACGTGATCCGGGACGGCAACTGCCACGCGAAGCCGTTGTTGCCGCCCTCGATCCACTGTTCCACCTCGACCTGCGCACCGAGCCCACTACAGGTGTGGAAGTTGCCGAGCGAGTTGCCGGCGATGGTGAGCTGGAAGAAGGTGGTGCTGGCGAACACACTGGCGGTCATACGCGCTCCTCGCTGTCAACAGCGGCAGTGTCGACATCGGCAGTGTCGACATCGGCACTGCCGACATCCCTCGGCGTCGGCATCCGTCGACATCGGCTGTGTCATGTCGGCTCTGTCACTGCCGGCCGTCCTGTCCGTGGCCGGTCCGCTCCCTGCCCCGCCGCAGGTCGGCGCGCAGCAACCGGCTGATCGGCTCGAAGAGCTGCCGGGCGAGCCGGTCCAACTCGGCCGGATCCACCGTGTCCACAGTGGATCGATGCGGTGGGCGTGGTGGTGTCACGGTGTCCGGTGTCCGCGTGACCACGGTGTTGACGGGCACCGGTTGGCGCAACACCGCCGGAGACGCGGACCCCGATGCCCGGGCCGGCGGATCGGCACCCCCGGGGATGCGCTGCACCGGGACCATCGGCATCGCGGCCGGGCGTACCGACGGTTTCCTTTGCAGGGCAACGGGTCCCGGTGCCATGGACACCATGTCGACGCCATCGCCGGCAGCCGGCCGGGCAGGTGGCGGCACAACCGGGCGGCGGCCGGCAGTCGGGGTCTGGTCCGCCGTTCGCCGCCACACGGCGCGTGCCACCGGTTTCCCGCCGGCCGGTGTGGCTTTCCCGGCGGGCTGGGTGGTCGGCTGGGCAAGCGGTCGGGTGGCCAGCAACGGCAGGGTCCGGTAGGACGGCACACCCGGCACCGGACCGATGCCGGGTGCTGGAGCCAGCGTCGTCGACGGTTGCGGCCTCGAGTGCGCGGCATCGGTGCCCGCCCGCTGAATGACCGGCGGGCGCACAGCTCCCGTACCCGGCGCGGACGCGGCCGATCTGCCCGTTGGGGACAGGGGGAGCACGGCCGTGGCGCCCACGGGAGATGGCGGGGACGCGGCTGGCATGCCCCTTGGGGACACGACTGGCGTGCTCGTCGGGGACACGACCGGCATGCCCACGGGGGACACGGTTGGTGCGCCCGACGCCAGGACCGCGGTGGACGGCATGGCTGCCAGTGGTTGTCCGATGCCGTGTTTCGGGTCCGGCGTGGTCGAACCGCGCCGCGGCAGCCGCTGCACCGGAGCGGGATTCGCGTCGGACGCCCGGGACCGGTCCGCGGTGCTGTTGGTCGCCGGGTTCGCCGAGCCATCGGCGGCCGACGTCCCCGGGCGGTCACCAGTGGCCTGGCGCAGGAGTGCGGACAGTGAACTGTCCGGCGATGAGCCCACCGAGCGCTCCGTGACCAGCGGCCGCGGCCGATCACCGGTGCTGATGGGTGGTGGGCCCACCGAGCTACCGGTGCCTACCGAGCTACCGGTGGCCGACGGTCCCTGTCGACCATCGGTCACCCGGCGCCCGAGCTCCGGCAGCGGGCTGCCCGGCGAGTAGTTCACCGAGCCCCCGGCGGGCGGCCGTGATCGGTCACCACCGACATCGGCCGCTGCCTCGCCCGGCGATGGGATCATCCGGCTGTCGGCGACCAGGGGGCGCGATCCATCGCCGGCGACGTGGTGTCCGACCGCCGGTATCGCACCGCCGGACGACGGCCTGCCAGAACCCTCGCCCACCGACGGCCCAACGGCTCGGTCGCCGGTGGCGGGCCGCACGTTCGGCACGGGCTCGCCGGGTGCCTGCCGCACGGCCCGGTGCTCCGCCACGGGAACCGCCTGTGCCGCGGCGTCGGCCGGATCGCTCACCGCGGCCGGCGTGCCGATTCGTACCGCCGGCAGGGTTCGGACCGGTTGTGTCCTGACGCGGCGGTCCACGATCAGCGGGCGGCCGAGGGTGTACGGCCGCACCGCTGTCGTGGCGCCCGACCGTGGGGCGACCGGTGCCGGAGTCGCCCCGTACGGGAGTGGTGGCCGGGCTGCGAATTCCACCGAGTCGGTTGGCTGGGCCGCCGGCCGGCCGTTGGACGAACCCGGTCCGCTCGGCGCGGTCGGATCGCGGTGCGGGAGCATGCTGTCGCGCCCGGCGGCCGACAGTGGTGGTGTCGGGATGGACTCGCTGGACGTGGTGCCATTCAGGGATCGCAGTAGTAGCAGGCCGCCACCGACCGGCAGGGAAGGGCCGGGGGTGCGGTACCGAATGACGCCGTGCATGGTGCCGACGGGTGCGGAGGGGCTGACCGAATGGCCCAGTGGCGTGCCGAAGCCGACCTTCCGCCAGGACGCGAGGTCATCACGGAACGGCAGGCCCGGGGCGACCCGGGGGTCCGCCTGCCGCAGTACGGGCGTGATCGGCCCGACGGCACGCCAACCGCCGTCCGCCCTCTCCTTGGTCCATTGTGGATCGCCAACGGCGCCGGAGCGGTGTCGCCGGAACCTGTCCAGCATGCCCATCGCTCATCCGCCTTCGTTCATCCGCGTGTTGATCCGGGCGATCTCCCGCACCCAGGCCTGCCGCTCGTCGTGGGTCAGGTCGAGGATCTCTCGCAGCTGCCAGTGGAAGTGGTAGGCGACGTACGCGATCTCCTCGCGTGCAGCCGGGCGACCGGCGTACGTCACGATTCCCCCAGGCGCCCACCCGGCGAGGTCGACCTCGAAGGCCGTGCCGCACGACGGGCACGCGACACCGGCCGCTGGTGTGGCCCTCGCTGTTGATCCGCCGGTAGAAGTCCTGGAGGAAGGCGATGTCGGTGGCGTACATCTGCTCCACGATCGCCGGCATGGACGTCCGTGATCGACCCGAGCCGGGTGATCACCTGGCTCAGCAGCACCACGCCCAGGTACGCCGGGTTCTCCTTGACCCGCAGGTCGATCTGCGGGCGCAGCTCGTCACGGGCGGTAGCCAGGCGCATCGGGCCGTGCCGGTGCACGGTGCCGTCTCGTCGACGTAGCCGCGGGGCAGCTCGAACTCGAACTCGGTGCGCCGCGCGCGGCCTTGGCCGGGCCGCGCGGGGCCGTGCCCGGCGCCTGGGCCGAGCTCGTCGCGAGGTCGGCAAGGCTGCACGCGTGCGCGCGTCTCATTGGACCTGATCTGCTCGAACATGATGGTGACCTGTCTCGGTGGCCCGGTCGAGTCACCGGCCTTCAGCGACGGGCCCTCCCACTTGGACGCCCAGCCGTTCATCAGCTCGATGCGCCGGACGGTGTTGCCCTGCGTGTCCATGATCTCGATGGTCAGGTTCTGCCGCGCTGAGCTGCACGGCACCGTTGTTGAGGGTCTGCTTGATCCACTTGGTGAACGCGCTGCTCTTGTCCAGACCACGGGTGATCGTCACCTCGCCGCCCTTGCCGGCCCCGGGCTGCTTCGGATGATCGGCTTGCCCGTGCGTGGTGACTCTGGGGACCTCGACCACGTCCTGCTCGATGGTCAGCCCGCTGACCTCCTGGACGACTCGACCGGTATGCCGCCGAGTTGCACGCCGAAGCGTGGGTGGCGAGCGCGTCGCCTTGCCTGCTGGCGCCTTTCATGCGGGATCGTTGGCCTGCGATCCGGGTCACTCGTTGACGAGGCTGGTGCTGTCGGAGAACTGCGCCAGCCGGAAGATCACGAACTCGGCGGGCTTGACCGGCGCGACCCCGATCTCGCAGATCGACCTGGCCCGAGTCGATGGACTGCTGCGGGTTGTTGTCGCGGTCGCACTTGACGTAGAACGCCTCGTCGGCGGTGCGGCCGAACAGCGCGCCCCGGCGCCACTCCTCGGTGAGGAACGCGGTGATGTTGCGGCGGATGCTGCGCCCACAGCCGGTCGTCGTTCGGCTCGAAGACCACCCACTGGGTGCCCAGCAGGATCGACTCCTCGAGGTAGTTGAACAGGCGGCGGACGTTGAGGTAGCGCCAGGCCGGGTCGGACGAGAGCGTGCGGGCGCCCCAGATCCGGATGCCCCGGCCGGGGAAGGCCCGGACGCAGTTGACGCCGATCGGGTTGAGCAGGTCCTGCTCGCCCTTGCTGAGCGTCGGTCTCGAGGTCGACCGCGCCGCGGATCACCTCGTTCGCCGGCGCCTTGTGCACCCCGCGCTCGGCGTCGTTGCGCGCCCACACGCCGGCGACGTGCCCGCTCGGCGGCACGATGATGTTGCCGCCCGACGGCCGGGTCGAACACCTTGATCCACGGGTAGTACAGCGCGGCGTACCTGGAGTCGTAGCCCGCCTCGTCTTGCGCCACGTCCGTGACCTGCTGCGCGTTGAGGCCGGGCGGCGTGTCCAGGACGGCGACCCGGTCGCCCATCTGCTCACAGTGCGAGATCATCGCGAGCTGCACGGTCTTGACGCCCTCGGCGTCGATCACGCCGCGCTGGTAGGCGCTCATCAGGTCCGGCACCGCGACCATGGTGATCTCGTCGATCGTCTCCAGGCCGCCGAAACCGGTGCGGGCCGTCGATGTCGCCGACGTACTCCTGCGGGGTCGAGCAGTGGCCGGTGCGGCAGCCGTGTGGCGGGCGCGCCGGCGGCGACGGCGATCGCACGGTTCGCCGGCCGGGTCGCTCGCGTGGCGCCCCGCTCCTCGGCGACCTCGATCAGCTTCGACGTTCGCGCATCTGGGTGACGACGTAGCCCCTGATGTCTGCGGCGGGTGGACACGTCGAAGCGTCTCGGCGACCTGCCGCCCTGCCGGACCACCAGCTTGAAGCGGTCCTCCGGCGAGTTCTCGCCGTCCGCGTCGGCGATCTCGACCGAGATCTCGCCCGTCACGGACCGGCAGCGCCGCGACCCGGAAGCCGCCGAGCTCACCGCCGGCCGCCAGGACGGCCTGCTCGGGTCGTTGGCCGCCGTTCGGCGCCCGGCCGGCCGCCGATCCGCACGACGTACGCGGTGCCGCCGCCGTTGGTGAAGTAGCCGTAGACCGCGTGGGCCAGGTGGTCGCCGTCGACGAAGCCGCCGAACAGTCTGGACGTACTGGTTCCAGTTGGTGACCAGTGTCGGCTCGTGGAACGGACCGCGTCTCGGCGAATCCGACGAAGGCGGCCACCGCGGTGCCCGACCCCCTCGATCGGCCTGGCACCGGACTGGACCTCCTCCACGTACACGCCCGGGGAGAGGTACGACGGCATACCGCTCCTTCGCGCCGTTGTCACTGCTGTCTGGCCTGTGCCGTGGTCAGCTTCGCCGGATCGTTGCCGCACAACAGGATCCGCGCGTACCGGCCGGCGGGGGCACCGAGCGCGCCCTCCCGGTGCAGCGATCAGTGAGAACGGGCCGAACTCGCCGTCCAGGCACCAGCCGGCCGAGCTTGCGGTACTCCTGGGGACGGCCGTGACCAGGTCGGCCATGTCGAGCGGGCGACCGGCCTCCGCCGCGAGGTATGCGGCGGTCACCGCGCAGGCCCGGATCGAGCCGCCGGCCAGTTCGAAGCGCTCCGCGCAGAAGTCGCAGGTCGAGATCGGCGTGCCCGGGCAGTTCGGTGCCGAGGCAGCGGTCCCACAGCGCGCAGCGCTGGCCGGCGTCGGGCAGCGGGAAGTCGGCGATCACGTCCAGCCGGCGGGTGAACGCCTCGTCCAGGTTGGCCCGCAGATTGGTGGTGAGCACGGCGATGCCGTCGAAGGACTCCATGCGCTGGAGCAGGTACGCCGACTCCATGTTGGCGTACCGGTCGTGCGCGTCGTGACCTGCGAGCGCTTGCCGAAGATCGCGTCGGCCTCGTCGAACAGCAGCACGCCGTTGACGTCCGACGGCCTCGGCGAAGATCGCGCTCCAGGTTCTTCTCGGTCTCGCCGACGTACTTGTCGACCACAGTGGACAGGTCGACCACGTACAGGTCGAGGCCGAGCTCGGCGGCGATCACCTCGGCACGCCATCGTCTTGCCGGTGCCGGACTCGCCGGCGAACAGCGCCATGACACCACGGCCCCGCCCGCCACCCGGCCGCATCCGCCACTCGCCCAGCACCTGGTCCCGGTGCCGGGCGCGAGCGCCAGGTCGGGCAGCCGGCCGCGCACGTGGTCGGCGGCAGCACCAGGTCGTCCCAGCCGACCTCGGGCTCGACCGCGGCGGGCCAGTCGTTCCAGCCCGGTCGCGTTCTGCGCCCGCACGCCGGCCCGCAGATCGGCCGCGGCCAGCGGGCGCCCGTCCAACAGCGCCCGCTGCGCGGCCACCGCCACCGCCCGCCGGATCTGCTCGACCGCCGAGCCGGTACTGGTCCAGTCCACGGGTGAGGTCCGGTGCCGCCGTGCCGGCCGCGTCGGTGAGCGCGGCCGCCCAGTCGGCCGCCTGCCGGTCCGCACCGTGGGCCGGGACGGTCAGGGACACCGGAGTACGGTCGCCCCACCGCTGATCCCAATGGTGGTGCCCGAACAGGACGACCGGCACGTTCGGTGTGCGGGCCAGCAGGTCACGCAACACGACGCCCTTCCCGTCACCGAGTGCCTCGACCGGACCGAGGACGATCCCCGTACCCAGCAACCGGGCCTCCCGCACGAGGGCCGCGGTGGGCCGGTGTTCGCCGAACCACGCCGCGGCCACGACCAGGCCGGACCTCCCCGCCGCGGCCAGCACCGGCAGTGCCCAGCGGTGCGCGTCGCCCTCCCCTGCCCGCAGGTACAGCAGCCGCGCGCCGGCCGTGACGCCGGCGCCCCACCGCGCTGCCACGGGATCGATCGATCCGGTGTGCACGCGGCAGATTCCGGTCAGCGACGGGTCCAGTTCGCCGTCCCCCAACAGGTGCGCCACGACCCGGTCCGGCACCCGCAGTGCCCGCGACAGCGCGGGGCGGTCGGCGTCGAGCACGTCGATCAGGCCGCCGGACACCAGTGGCGCAGCCGCGGGACAGTCGGAACCGGCCGGTGCCGGCCGCCGACAGCCCGCACAGCTACAGCGCCAGCCCGACCGTGGCACGGCGCTGGGTCACGTCGTCGTTGAGATAGGCGTAGAGCCGTTCGAACCTCGGGTCGATCTCCGGTGCCAGGGCGATCAGCAGGAACCGGACGTCCGGTTCGGTGAGGCCGAAGTTCGTCGGCCAGCTCCGCGAGCAGCGCGTGGGATGGGCGCCGTCGCGCCGGCGTCCAGCTCGGCGGTCGAGAATCCGGTCCACCGTGTCCGGGGTGAGGTACAGGCCCCGATACGGGTCGTCGGGCATGGGATCGCCGGCCCGCCGCGTCGGCCACCGCCTGCCGCACCGCGGCCTCCACGTCGGCCAGCGCGGTCGGGACGTACGTGCCGGTCACGGACCCGTCACCCGTCGCCTGCGCCGCGCCGGCGCCTCCGGCTGGCGGGCGGCGCCGCGGCAAACCCGTGGCCCTGGGCCGGCCGTTCCCTCGTAACGCAGGTGCCGGCCGGAGTCCGCCGGCACCCCCTGTGGGGTGGTCCGCACGACGACGCCCTCGGTGACCGGCGGTGCGGCGTCGAAGTCGCTGACCGGCCAGGGGTGCGGTCACCCGCAGGTCGATCGCCGGCTTGAGTTCCGCGCCCAGCGCCGACCAGACGTCGGTCGCCGCGCCGCCCTCGGACACCGGCCCTGCCGTTTCCAGGTCGACCGACAGGCCCAGTTCGGCCAGTGTCCCGGTCAGCCACTGGGGCGCGAACGACTCCGTGCGGGTGAGACACGCCAGCACCTCGGCGAGCAACCGGTGTTCGTCGGTCGGCCGGTTCGTCCATGCCGTCACCAGGTACGAAAGCTGGTACCAGCGCGGCGGGTCGCGCCAGCCGACGACGATGCCGGCGTCGTCGAGCACCTCGGCCGTTCCGGTGCGCCGCCGGGACAGGTCCTCCCGGATGTCGTAGAGGAACACGTCGACCGTGGGGGCGTTGCGGCGGGCCGTCCAGTCCTTCGTCGGCGCGTCGAAGGCCAGTTCACCTCCGCCGGCCGGCACCCCGCACGCCGCGAGCAGCCGCTGGATCGCCTCGTCGACTTCGTGGATCATCGGCGCTCCACCAGGTCCGGCGGGCTGAGGGCGCCCGGCACCACGAGGAAGGGTGTCGTGACCGGGCTGAACCCGGGGCCGCTGGCGGTGATCACCCGTGGCCCGGTCTGGTCCTTCGGCAGGATCAGCAGTTGCCCGATGAACGTGCCGGCGGCCGACGGGATGGTCGGTGCGGCGGCCGCCGTGATGCCCGGTGTCCAGGTGAACGCGACCGGCACGCCCGGTGGGAAGTCGGTACCGCGCACCGACGTGACGAAGCCCGGCTTGCCGACCGCCGGCACGGCGACGATCTTCGGCTGGAGCACGGTCAGCGGCGCGGTCGCCGTGTCGTCGGCCGGGTTCGCGTCCGTGCCGGTGGTCACCAGCGTGCCGGACACCGTGGTCCGGATCGCGGCCGTCGGCGCGAGCACGACCCGCACGACGTCTGCCGCGCCCGGCGCGAGGTCGGGCAGCGCGCAGCCGGTCACCGTGCAGCCCGCGGTCACCGCGCTGACCGGGACCCCGCCGGGCAGCGTGACGGCGAGGCTCAGGCCCGTCGCCCGGCCACCGGAGGTGTCGCGGGCGGTGTAGGTGACGGTGACCGTGCCGCCGACATAACCCGGAGTGGGTGTCACCGTCACGGCCAGCGCGGGATTGGCCGGCGCCGGACCGGCGAACTGCGGGGTGGCCGGTGGATTGCCCGTCGGCACGGCCTGGACCGGAACCGCGGTCTCGGCGGTGTTGTCGGCCGGCTGCGGAGTCCAGCACCGTGTCGAGAACCGACCAGGTCAGCCGCTGGGTGCCAGGCGCCGTACCGGCCACGGTCGCCGTCACGCCGATGCTCTGCCCCGGTTCCAGCAGACCGAGGTCGCAGCGCAGCGCCGTCACGTCGCAGGTGCCGCGGTCGGGTCGAGCCCCTCGACCCGCAGACCCGGCGGGACGGTCACGCTCAGCGTGGTTCCGGGGGCCGGCGCCGGTCCGTGATCGGTCACGGTGACGGGCACGGTCTGGCCGCCGTCCACCGGTATCGCCGGGGTGGTGGACGGGGCGCTGACAGCGAGATCGACCGTCTGCTGCCAACTCGGCTCCTTCTGCCGGCCGGGCAGTGCCGAGTCGATCTCGGTGAGCCGGCCGGTCGCGACGTCCACCACCGCGAGCGTTTCCGGCGACGCCTGGCAGGCGCAGCGGCGGGTGGTCAGCATGAGCTGGGTGCCGTCCGGCGAATACGCGACGTCCCTTGGCTGGAACGGCCCGTTCGGCGCCGTGATCGGTCCGGCGCAGGAGTTCTGCCCGGCCGGCAGCAGCACCCGGCAGCCCGACCCGTCGGCGGCCACGAGCAGGACGGCGTCGTCCTTGCGGTTGAAGGCGACCGTCGAACCGTCCGGGGAGAACGCCGGTGAGTCGTCGATCACCGGGCACTGCGCTGCGCAGACCTGCGCGGTGAGGTCCCGCTGGACGTTCGGCGCGCTCAGCGATGTGATCCAGATGTGCTTGTTGGCAAGCGAACCGCCGATGTCGGCGACCCGGGTGAAGGCGAGCGTGTTGCCGTCCGGCGACCAGGTCGGCTGGGCGTCGTTGAGCGTCGGGTCCTGGCCGGGCACGGTCGCGACCACCTGGCCGGTCGCCACGTTCGCGATGACCACCCGGGTCGGCCCGCCCTGCGGTCCACCCGGGGACTGCCGGGTGAACGCGATGAGGTTGCCGTCCGGTGACCAGGTCGCGTCGGTCTCCCAGTCACCTGGCTTGCGATCCGCAAGTGGCATGGGCGTGGCGTCGCTGCCGTCCGCGTTGGCCAGCCAGATCCGCTCGATCCGCTGCCCGTTCACGGTTTCGAACCGGCTGACCGCCATCCGCCGGCCGTCCGGGGAGTAGTCCTGCCGTTCCAGCCACGGGTCGAAACCGGGATGGGGATTGAACAGCAGGTTCGAGTCGGTGGCCGCGCCCGGGTCCTCCCGCAGCATACTCAGCCCGAGGTCGCGCGGGTCGGTACCGTCCGGCTCCACGTCCTGCACGTCGGCGGTGATCTGGTCGGGCGGCGTCGAGCGGGCCACCACGAGTTGCCCGTTCAGCCACGTGGGCGAGTCGTCGCCACGGTCCTCGTCGAGGAGCAGTTGTGGTGGCGTGGCCACCGGAAGGCAACCACACGGCGCGACGTCGACCTCGAACACCTGGTTGACATTGTCGACGAGGCTGACGAACGTCAGCGTGGTCCCGTCCGGTTTCCAGGTGGGCGAGAACGACTGCACGTCGTCCGCGCCGCCGGGCAGCACCTGGAGCCCTGGGGTGCCGCCGCTGATCATGCGCAACCGGCGGCCGGAGCCGAGATCCTCGCTGTAGGCGATCTCGCCCGCGTTCACCGGATTCCACGCCGGCTGCGTGGCCGGACCGGCGGTGGTCAGCCGCACCGAGGGTCCACCGGCCAGCGGAATCCGGTAGATCTGCGACGTGCCGGTGGCATCACAGGAGTACGCGATCTCGGTGCCGTCCGGGCTGAACGTCGGGTCGATGTCGTTGCCGGTCGAGTCGGTGAGTTGGCGCAACCCTGTGCCGTCGGTGTCGACCAGCCACAGATGCCGTTGCGCGCCAACACCACCCGGCCCCACCGGAGCCGCGTCGAACGCCACCTCGGTCCCGTCCGGCGACAGCCTCGGATCGGCCGCGTCGAGCCCTGTCGTCAACTGGCGCACGTTTCCGGCGGCGTCCCGCAGGTACACCTGCGGGAAGGAAGCGTTGCGCAGGCTGGTGAACACCAGCAGCCCGCCGACGGCCGACGGCTGGTCGTCGAAGTGTGTCGGCGCGGACCCGAACAAGGGCGCCGACAGGCCGGAGTCGGACGCCACCGACACCGCGGACACCGACGCCGACGCCGACGATCCGACGGTCGCGACCACACCGAGGCTGCGGTGCTGGGTGCCGGCGAACAGCACCCTGCCGTTCGGCGCGGCACTCGACTGCGCGGCCGCCGGCTGTACCACGACCTGCGACGCGGCACTCACCACAGTAGACAGTGCGATTCCGGCCGTGACGACGGCCAGCAGCCGTGTCGGTATGCGCACGTGTGGTTCCCCCTTTCGGGTATCCACCCGATCCTCCCGCACCGACCGCGCGGGAGGAGTGGCCCCGGCAGGCACTCCCGGGGCAGGTTGCCGGGGACTTTCGGGCACCGGTGGGCAACCGCCGATCAGCGGATCGACCGACCTCACCGAGCAGTACGCCTAGATCAGGCCGTGCCGCATCAGATACCCCACGGCGTGCGCCCGGTTGCGCAGGTTGAAGCGGGTGATGACCTCGTGCAGCACGTTCTTCACCGTCCGCTCCGAGTACGACGTCTTCACCGCGATCTCCGAGGTGTCCATGCCGTCCGCGACCAGTCTCAGCATGTCGGCCTCGCGTGTGGTCAGCGTGGACAGCGTCAGCCCGCGCGGGTCGAGCACCTTGCGGTGCAACTGGCCGACCTGGTCGAGCAGTCGGCCGAGCAGATCCGCCGGCAGGACACCCTCACCCCGGTCCAGCGCGGTGATCACCGACACCAGCCGGTCCTGGCTCACTTCCGACCGGCGCACCACCGCGGTCACCCCGCACTCGACCGTCGTGCGCAGGACGTTGTGCTCGAAGTATCCGATCATCAGGCCGACCCTGGCGGTGGACGACCGCTGCAGCCTGCGCAGCAGAAGCACCGTCTCGTCGTCCAGCCGGTCCACCACGACGAGCGCGACCGTCGCCCGGTCCTCCTCGTCCGCTTCGAGCAGTTCGACTTCGGGGCGCGACCGGAGTTGGTAGCGAACGCCCGACTCCAGGATCGGATCCTGTGCGTACAGGACCAGTGGCACCCTTGTCATCATCGTGCTCCTCTCACGTACCCGGATGTCCCGTGGCATCCGGGAATCCCGGGGGCAATGCCGCGATGTTCCGCAGGGCATCACCCGTGCCCGCCGCCTGCCCTTCGTCCTCTTCTGTCCCGCCGGCGGCTGCCGCAGGCTTTCCGATGTGACCACTACATTCGCGGAGCTGGACCGTCCCACCGTCACCGTGACACCGGGCGCGGAGACGACGACCACGCTGACCGTCCGCAACGACAGCGACATCGTCGAGGCGTACGAGTTCGCGGTGCTCGGCGAATGCGCGACATGGACGACGGTCGAACCGGCCCGGTTGTCCCTCTACCCGGGGACGGCCGAGAACGTGACCGTCCGTTTCCGGCCGCCTCGCTCGCCCGAGGTCACCGCGGGCGAGAAGCCGTTCGGCGTCCGGGTACTGCCGGTCGAGCGGCCGCAGACCGGCACGGTGTCCGAGAGCACCGTCGTCGTCGAGCCGTTCCTCACGACGGAGGCCGAACTGCTGCCGCGCCGCCGCCGGGCCTGGCGCAGCGCTCGCTACGCCGTCGCGCTGCGCAACCTCGGCAACACACCCGTCACCGTGGCGCTGTCCGCGGCCGACACCGAGGCACGGCTTCGTTTTCGCTTTCCCGGCCAGGTCCCGGACATCGAGCCCGGCGCGCTGGTGCCCATCCGGTTCCGGGCGCGCACCCGCAAGTTGATCTGGTTCGGCAAACCCGTCACCCAGACGTTCCGTATCCAGGCGGATTCCGCTGCCGTGTACGAGGTCGGGCCGCCACCGGCGCAGCGGCACGACCTGGACGGAGAACTGGTGCAACTGCCGCTGCTGCCGCGGTGGCTGCTGGCCCTGCTCGCCGCCCTGCTGGCGCTGATCCTCGCCTGGTTCGCGCTGGTCCGGCCCACGATCAAGAGTGCGGCCGTCCAGGCACAGCAGCAGGCCCAGCAGGCAGCGCAGGCGGCGGACCGGCAACCGGCGGGCGGCGGGACAGCGCCAGGCGGTGGCGGCAGCGGTGGCGGCAGCCCGGCCGGTCAGTCCGGCGGTGGCAAGGGTGGTTCGAGCGGTTCGAAGCAGGCGCCGGGAACGGCCACGGCGAGCCAGCAGAGCTCGGCCACCATCCAGGTACATACCAATGCGGGTACGTCCGGCATTGGAAGTTACACCGTGCCCACCGGCAGTACCTTCGGGATCACGGACATCCTGCTGGCCAACCCGCAGGGCGACGAGGGAGTGTTGACAGTCGTGTTCGGACACCAGACGATCACCACGATCGCGATGGAGACCTTCCGCAACGAGGACTACCACTGGGTAACGCCGATCGAGGTGCCCGCCGGCGGCAAGGTGACCGCCACGGTGACCTGCGCCAAGCCCGGCACCCCGGCGACCGGCGTGCAGGCGCCGAACTGCTTCGAACTGCTCAACGTCAGCGGCAACCTCGTCCACTGACCCGCGTGTGACATGCGACCCCCAGCGCTCCTCATCACATTGCGTGCAGACGTTTTCGGTGGTGGCCGGACCGCCCAGGCGCACGCCGCGCCGCCACCGTTTCCGTCAACGACGAACCCATTCAACGCGACCCGCCGCCGATATATTTCCCAAGTTCGACCGACCCCAGCCGAAGACAGCGGTATTCGATGCGCGACCGTGCCGACAGCGCTCGATGATCACGTTGCCTGGTTGATATCCGTTCGTATTAACCCAACCGGCCGATTGACCTCGCGACGCTGCCAGTGCTCCAGACCTCGCTGTCTGACAGGCATTTCACATGATGCAGCACGAACCGGCCGCGAACGGCGGGGCGAGCCGAAATTTCTTCCCGTCACGCCCGAGACGAAGGCCGCGTTCGGCCATTCGGGTCGCCGAAGTAATCGATCTCATGATTATGGTTGCATGCGGGCGTATCGAGTTGGAAATGCCATCCGCATAGCCTACATCGCAAGTACACAAGCGGCGGGAATGAGCGAGCATTCGCGACGACCGCTGACATTAGCCTCGATCTTGCGTGATCATGGATGGGTGATCTTCGGCCGTGGTGGGTGATCATGCTGAGTGCTCGGAGCGAGGGGGACGCGACGCGACCCCGGCGCGGTGGCGTCCGCCGGTTCTCCAGGCCCGTGTTCGTGGGATCAGGGACTGATGGTCAGGTACCAGCCAGGCGTGCGAGTCGGGCGTGTGCCCCGATGATGTACTCGGCCCATGGCCAGGTGGTGGGGATCTTCAGCACGGCCCGGCGTGCGGTGCGCACCAGTCGACCCGTCGGCGTACCGGGCGAGCACGTCACCCGTGTGCCACCGATGAGCGTGCCCACGACCGAGGAACTGGGGGTGGCTAGATCACTGGACGCCTTGGCGCACCATGACTCGGCCAGTCTGTTCGTCGACCGCGCGGCAGACCTCGGAACCTGGCTGTCCGACGACCACGCCCGGACCGTTGGCCGCCTCGTCCATGCGCTGGAAGGCATGCCGTTGGCGATCGAACTGGCTGCCGCCCGCACTGCGACCTTGTCGGTGGCCGACATCCTGGACCGCCTGGTCGACGGGCTGGCCATCCTCGTCGGAGCTGACCGAATCGCGCGTCCACATCACCACCGCACCCTGACAGCGACGCTCACCTGGAGCCACAAGCCGTGCAGCCCCATCGAGCAACTGCTGTGGGCCAGACCGTCCGGTTCTGCCGGGAGGCAACGCCGTTCTTCGGCACCGTCATCGCGGTTCCTACCACTGCTTGATCGCGACGGCCGCCCGCGACTGCTCAGCCGACGCGAGACGGAGTTGATGACGCGCATCCGCGAGGAGCTACCGAACATCCGCACGGCGCTGTCCAGCGCGTCATCCTCCGACGACGTCGAAATCGGGCTGAAGACAGTGCTGAACCTCAACCAGTGCCGAGGATGGCTGTTCGCCCGCTCGCTGTCCGAGGCGCGCTACTGGTCGCGGACGCTGCTCGGTCGAAGGCACCTACCTGCTGTTCTGCGCCGGTGACGTGGTCCCGGCGGCCGCCCGTCTCGACCAGGCAAGAGACGGGTTCGTCCGTGCTGACGAGGCCGTCGCCAAACATCCGGCTCGAAGCCTGCCGGCCACATACCCGACCAGTTGACCCGTCGAGAGCACGAGATCATCCGGCTGCTGCGCGACGATGCGAGCATTACCCACAAGGAGATGGCAGCCAGGCTGTACATCAGCGCCAGGACCGTGGACATCCGCATCGGCCATATCCTGCACGCCGGCTCAGGCGTCAGATCTGGCCTACGTGCCTGGCCACCCAACTGCGATCAGGATCCTGACGCCACCGGCATGACGTACGTTCCCGGATGCGTCGCACCATCCTGCAGAACCACAGACTGGGCCCAGGCCAGGTTGCCCAGAACGGCGGAGTGGTCCGTGTCGTTGTCGCCCGGAGTCCTGATGATCATTTTATCCGCGACGATGGTGTCCTTGTCGCCCCCGCCGTCGGCCAGGTCAGCGGACAGAAAGACCAGGTCGAAATGCGCGGTCGCGCCTGGCCGCAGCGTCACCTTGGCAACGTCCTTAGTGGACGAATGCACCAAGGTCCAGTCGTACTCCCCCGCTTGGCCGTCCGCCTTGCCCAGCAGGTCCACGGTCGGCAGACCCTCCATCGTGCACGTGGACGACGCATGGTTGGTCATGTCCACGGCCTGCGTCTGCTGACCCGGGGCTGTCTGCCGGCCGTCCCCCAAAGTGAAGGTCAGGTTCTTGGGTTGGCACTTACTGGCATCCCTGGCCGTTTCAGTGCGGGCGGCTGCTGCGGTACGGGTCGTGGTGACGTCGGAATGGCCGGAGCCCGTACCGGAATCGCTGCTCTGAGCGCTGGTAGCCGGAGCGCTGGTGCCGGGAGTGCCGGTCGCGGCCGAACCGTTGTCGTTCGCCGTGGAGGTGAACGTGGCATTGCCGTTGCAGGCTGAGACCAGCGTGACGGTCAACGCGGCGAATCCAGCAATTCCGAGGGCGCGAAGACCACGCGGATTAATAGCCATTGTAGTGAATTCCTTCCAGAATAACCGAACCAGTGCCCACCTTCTGCCGATAAAGACGGCTGGAATGCCGATCGGTTGTGCAACCTAATTGAACGTGATCCACGTCTCATTGACGACCGCGACGCAACCCAAGCGCAGCCACACTGCCGAACGATGGCGGGGCCGGTGGCACGCCGGCCGTGGGCATCCTTCATGGCATCGTCGAACAAGGGTGGCTTCGTGCCGGCACCCAGCGGCTTTCTTGACCTCGATCTTTAGCCGGTTGGGGTTGCGTACTTAGTGCGGTACCTCGTGCCAGCCGTTTGCGGCGACCCTGACCAGATACGTTGATGGATGGCCTTTCCCTGCATGCATTGCGAGGACAGGAGAACGGCCCGATTGCGGAATGCGACGACGGGGTTGGATTCGCCTACCGGAGGCGAATAGCAGGATTGGGCGGCCCGGCATCGATCTAGCTGCTATCCGATGACGAAGGGGACGAACCCGTGGACGGCAGCGGGCTCCTGAGAGAAGCCGTAGTCCCCCAGATCAGCATGCGGCACGCTCCTCAATACGCCTAACCCGGTTCTCCTGGCTGATCTCAGCGTCGTCCCCGTACTCGGGCGCTGCGCAGGGTCAGGAGACGGAAGTAGGAGCGGCGGGCTGAGGTTGCTCGCCGTTGGCGTTCGTCTTCGGGGAGTTCTTCGGTTGGGTCTCCTGGCGTTCGAAGCGCGCGAGGGCTGGGCTGGGGTGAGAGGTTCGTTCATGTGCCCAGCACAGACCCCTGACGTCTGGTGGGGAGACCGGTCGTTTGGTCATGCTCAGAGCCTCCAAGCGGAGTGTCACTGAGCGCTGTGCACGGCTACGTCTTGCGAACGAAGGCCCCTGAAAACCGCTTGTCCCCTGGTCACAAGTGGGATGGAGCCGGCGAGGGGACTCGAACCCCTAACCTTCCGCTTACAAGGCGGGTGCTCTGCCGATTGAGCTACGCCGGCGTGGGACCGCGTGGTCCTGGGACATGGTAAGCGCCAGTACCGTTGGCTACCTGCGGCTATCGGTCTACTCGCGGTGTGAGCAACGCATCACTGTCGGGTGGGCCAGTGGTCCGAACGAGGTGATCGGTGCAGCTCTCCGTGACGTTACAGCGGCGTAACCCCTGGTTGTTGGCAGGTACGGCGGGAGTGGATCACATGCGTCCAGTGATCCGGTCTGACCGCGGGTGACGTGGCGCACGTCACTGGTGGCAGCGCTGGGAATCGTACGGGGATCGACACAGGAAGGGAGTATTCGAGACTGTGCGGTTCGACAAGGTCGACCGCGGTGGGTCGCGCTCGGCGGCGGTTTGCCGGGTCGATGGCCACTCGGCCGCAGTTCGCGCCGGTGGATCGGCCCGATCGGGCCTGAGCTGCCGGACGACGCGACCGTCAATCTGGTGCTGGATCTGGCCCTTGCGGGTCGGTGAGGTGCAGATGGCCAGTGGGGCCGGTGCGTCCGACGTGACCGCGACCGTGATCGCCGTGACGTCCGCGTACGGGTTGCCGCACTGCGAGGTGGACGTGATCTTCACCTCGATCAGCATCTGTTGCCAGCGCGGGTCGGAGCTGGCTCCCGTCACGACGCATCGCGTGGTGCGGTCGCGGGCGCTGGACTACACGCGGCTGGCCGACGGTGGAGCGGCTGGTGCGGGACATCACTCACGGACGAGGTCACTGCCGCCGACGCGCACCACCCGGCTGCGTGACGATCACCTACCGCCACACATCCGTATCCGCGCTGGCTGGCGACGCTCGGCCTGGGCGCTGATGGCCGCGTCGGTTGCCGTGCTGATCGGTGGTGGTGTCGAGGTGGCGCTCGTCGCCGCCGGGACGACCGCGTTGCTGGACCGGGTCGGGCGGCTGCTGAACCGGCGTGGGCTGCCGTTCTTCTATCAGCAGGTGGTGGGTGGTGCGCTGGCCACGCTGCGTCACGCTCGCGGTCGATGCGGTTCGGGGTGTTGCCGCCCGGGGTCGCGCCGTCGCTGGTCGTCGCGGCCGCGATCACGGTGCTGCTGTCCGGGTTGTCCGTTGTCGGCGCCGTGCAGGACGCCATCACCGGGTTCAACCTGACCGCCGCCGGGCGCACCATGGAGACGGTGATGATGTCGGCCGGGCTGGTCGCCGGGGTCGTGGTCGGGCTGGGGATCGCTGTTCGGCTCGGGTTGCCGAGTACGCCGCTGGCCGCGACGTTGCCGGCAGACCGCGTTGCGGTTGCCGGTGCAGGTGGTGGCCGGGGCCGTGGCGGCCGCTGGCGTTCGCGCTGGCCAGTTACGCGACGCCACGGGCGATGCCGGTGGCCGCCGGTGCGGGGGCGTCGGGGCAGGGGCTTACGGGGCGCTGGTGTTGGTCGGGTTCGACCCGATCGCGGCCAGCGCGTCGGCCGCCGTGCTGATCGGGTTCTGCGCGGGCGTGCTGTCGCGGCGGTTCCGGGTGCCTCCGCTGGTCATCGCCGTTTCCGGGCTCACGCCGCTGCTGCCCGGTCTGACCACCTACCGTGCCGTGTATCGAGCTGGCCGTGACCCGCACGACCGACGGGCTGCCGACGCTGATGGTGGCCGTGGCCATCGCGCTGGCGCTGGCAGCCGGCGTGGTGTTCGGCGAGTACCTCGCGCAGCCGGTGCGCACCGGGCTGGGCAGGCTGGAGCGGCCGGCTGGCCGGACCGTGGATGGCCGGCCCGCTGCGACCGGTACGCAGGCGGCTCGACGGGCACCCGCCGGAGTTGCACAGGGCATGCCCCGGCACGAGTGACCGGAACCACGTCGCTGGTGGCGCCAACGTGGGGACGCGACCGGAGCACGGACCTCATTAACCTCAGGGAGGCGGCAACCGCACAGGCAGTGCCAACGAGGAGGCAGTCCAGGTGAACAGAGAGTCGGGATCCGACGGGGCGAACTTCGTGGTCGTCGCCAACCGCCTTCCTGTTGACCTGGAGCGGCAGCCCGACGGCACGGAGACGCTGGCGGCACAGCCCTGGTGGCCTGGTCACGGCGCTGGAGCCGTTCCTGCGGTCCCGGCACGGCGCCTGGGTCGGCTGGCCCGGCGTCGCCGACGTCGACGTCGCCGGCTTCGCCGACGAGGGCATGCTGCTGCACCCGGTGTCGCTGTCCGTCGTCCGAGGTGCAGGACTACTACGAGGGCTTCTCCAACGCCACGCTGTGGCCGCTCTACCACGACGTCGTCGCCCCGCCGGTGTTCGAGCGGACCTGGTGGGACAGCTACGTGAAGGTCAACCAGCGGTTCGCCGACGCCTGCGCCAGCATCGCGGCCGACGGTGCCACGGTGTGGGTGCAGGACTACCAGCTGCAACTGGTGCCCGCGATGCTCCGCGACCAGCGGCCGGACCTGCGGATCGGGTTCTTCCTGCACATCCCGTTCCCGCCGGTCGAGCTGTTCATGCAGTTGCCGTGGCGGACCGAGATCATCCGCGGCCTGCTCGGTGCCGACCTGGTCGGGTTCCACCTGCCCGGCGGGGCGCAGAACTTCCTGTGGCTGGCCCGGCGGCTGATCGGGCTGGAGCCGAGCCGGGCGGCCGTCGGCGTGCGGACGCGGCCCGGTCTGGTGCCGTTCGGCGACCGGACCGTCCGGGTCGGCGCGTTCCCGATCTCCATCGACGCGACCGGGCTGGACATGCTGTCCCGGCGCCGGGACGTGGTGGCGCGGGCCAGGCAGATCCGGGCCGACCTGGGCAATCCCGAAGAAGATCATGCTCGGTGTCGACCGGCTGGACTACACGAAGGGCATCGACGTCCGGCTGCGTGCGCTGGGCGAACTGCTGGAGGAGAGCCGGATCGATCCGGCGGACGTCGTGATGGTCCAGTTGGCCACGCCGAGCCGGGAGCGCGTCGAGCACTACCGGCAGATGCGCGGCAGCATCGAGGGCCAGGTCGGCCGGATCAACGGCGAGTTCGCGCGGGTCGGCCACCCGGTGATCCACTACCTGCACCAGTCGGTCGACCGCGAGGAACTTGTCGCGTTCTTCTCCGCGGCCGACGTCATGGTCGTGACGCCGGTGCGGGACGGCATGAACCTGGTGTGCAAGGAGTACGTGGCCAGCCGGCACGATCTGGGTGGCGCGCTGGTGCTGTCCGAGTTCGCCGGTGCCGCGGCCGAGTTGACCAGTGCGCTGCTGGTCAACCCGCATGACCTGGACGGCGTGAAGAACGCGCTGCTGACCGCGCTGACCATGGATCCGGCCGAGGGCAGACGTCGGATGCGGGCGCTGCGTCGGCAGGTGCTCACGCACGACGTGGACCGCTGGGCGCGTTCGTTCCTCGCCGCGCTGAACCCTGTTGATCAACATGAGACGCCGTACTGATACCAATACGCACGATAGCACGATCGGGTGGTCGTCGGTGCGAGTCGTCATGTCGAGTTCACATCGAGCACGATGCCGGCCCGCTGGCCGGCCGCCACTATCGACGCTGACGCGGCTACCGAGCGGCCGCCTGGGACGACGATGATCCAGTCGGCTACAGTGCCACCGTCCCAGGCCGGGTTCGGCATGATCAGATCGCCCTGGGACGCCCCCGTTCCCTGCTGTCCGGAAAGCCGATAACAGTGACAGCCGAATCTCTTTCTCCTGAGTTGCGCCGTGCCCTCGTGCGGGTCGCGCGGGTACCTCGGTTGTTGGTGGCCAGTGACTACGACGGCACCCTGGCGCCGATCGTGGCCGATCCGGAGCAGGCCAGGGCGCTGCCGGAGTCGGTGGGGGCGCTGCGGGTACTGGCCGGGTTGCACGAGACCACGGCGGCCGTGATCTCCGGGCGGGCGCTGCGCGACCTGGCGACACTGTCCCGGTTGCCGGCCGAGGTGCATCTGGTCGGGTCGCACGGTTCGGAGTTCGACGTGGGCTTCGTGCACGCGCTGGACGAGCGAGGCCCGGTCGCTGCACCGCAGGCTGGAGGACGCGCTGGAGGGCCTGGTCGAGGGCGCCGTCGGTGTCGGGCTGGAGGTGAAACCCGCCTCGATCGCGGTGCACGTGCGGCGGGCGGAGCCGGAGATCGGCGGAGCGCGTACTGGAGGCGGTGCGCTCGGGCCCGGCGGCCTGGCCGGGGGTTTCGGTGACCGAGGGCAAAGCGGTCATCGAGCTGGCGGTGATCGCGACGGACAAGGGCCACGCGCTGGACGTGCTGCGGCATGAGGCGGGGGCGTCGGCGGCCGTGTTCGTGGGTGACGACGTGACCGACGAGCGGGCGTTCGCCCGGCTGGCCGGGCCGGACGTGGGAATCAAGGTCGGGCACCGGGGCGTCGGCGGCCGGGTTCCGGGTGGCCGATACGGCGGCCGTGGCGACGGTGCTGGCGTTCCTGGTCGAGGAGCGGCGGGCGTGGCTGTACGGCGAGTCGGCGCCGCCGATCGAGCGGTTGTCGATGGTGGCCAATGAGACGTCCGTCGCGCTGGTGACGCCGGACGCGCGGGTGTCCTGGCTGTGCCACCCGGGTCCGGACTCGGCGGCCGTGTTCGCGGATCTGGTCGGCGGGACGCGGGTGCGGGGCACTTCAGCATCCGGCCCGCGCGCAATGGTCTGCCGCTGGGCCAGCGTTACGTGCCGGGCACGATGACCGTGGAGACGCGCTGGTCGCAGTTGCTGGTGACCGACTACTTCGAGCACGGCCTGCCGCACGCACCGCACCGACCTCGTGCGGGTGATCACCGGCTGCGACGCAGGCGACTGGTGACGTTCGCGCCGCGGCCGGAGTTCGGCCAGGTGCCGGTGCGGCTGCGGGTGGAGGCCGACGGCCTGCGGGTGTCCGGTACCGGTGACCCGATCGTGCTGCGCTCCCCCGGCGTGGAGTGGGAGGTGTCCTCCGACGGCATGCACGAGACCGCGACGGCCACCGTCACGGTGTCGCCGGGCCATCCGGTCGTGCTGGAACTGCGGTGTGGCACAACGGATCTAGACGCCGTACCCGGACGAGGAGCAGATCAACAGGGCCGCAGCCGACAGCTACTGGACCGACGTGGGCGGCCGCGCTGACGCTGCCGTCGCGGGCGCAAGGACATGGTGGCGCGCTCGGCGCTGACGCTGCGCGGCCTGTGCCACGAGGAGACCGGCGGCATCATGGCCGCGGCGACGACGTCGCTGCCCGAGGAGATCGGCGGCGTCCGGAACTGGGACTACCGCTACTGCTGGCTGCGCGACGGCGCGCTGACGGCGCACGCGCTGGTGTCGGTCGGGTTCGATCGGCGAGGCCGAGGGTTACCTGCGGTGGCTCAACGGCGTGATCGCGACGCTGCCCGGCCCGGAGTACCTGCACCCGCTGTACACGCTGGCCGGCACCACGCTGGGCCCGGAGGCGGTGATCGACACGCTGCCCGGGTACGCGGGATCGCGGCCGGTGCGGGTGGGCAACCTGGCCAACCAGCAGGTGCAGCTGGACGTGTTCGGGCCGGTCGTGGACCTGATCGACGGGTTGTCGGAGGTGCGCGGCAAGCTGACCGACGACGACTGGCGGATGGTCGAGGCGATGGCGCACGCGGTCGCGGCGCGTTGGCGCGGAGCCCGACCACGGCATCTGGGAGGAGCGGCACCAGCCGCGCCACCACGTGTACTCGAAGGTGCAGTGCTGGGTCACGATCGACCGCGCGCGTCAAGCTCGGCGACGCGGTGGGGGCGGGACGGCCGGATCCGGCGTGGGCGGGGCTGCGCGACGAAGATCGCCGACGACGTGCTGACGCATGGCTGGCACGCCGAGGCGTGTGGCGGGATCGGTGCGTACACCACCGCGTACGACGGTCTGGACCTGGACGCCGCCTCGCTGCACGTGGGCCTGTCCGGGCTGCTCGACCCGACTGACGACCGGTTCCAGGCGACGGTGACCGCGATCGAGGCCGAACTGCGGTCCGGCTCGACGGTGTACCGGTACCACCGGGACGACGGGCTGCCCGGCGTCGAGGGCGGCTTCCACCTGTGCGCCGCGTGGATGGTCGAGGCGTACGTGCTGTCCGGCCGGCGCACCGAGGCCGAGGAGCTGTTCGAGCAGATGCTCGACGCGGCCGGCCCGACCGGGCTGCTGCCGGAGGAGTACGACCCGATCGCCGAGCGCTCGCTGGGCAACCACCCGCAGGCGTACTCGCACCTCGGCCTGATCCGCTGCGCTCAGCTGCTGGACGGCTAGGGGCGAACATCTCCGCCAGGGCCGCCCCCAGGTCGGGCACGACGACGGCCCTGACCTGCCGGGCGGCAGCTCGCCGGAGTCCGGCGGCACCAGCGCCCGCGTGAAGCCCAGCCGGGCCGCCTCGGCGAGCCTGCGGGCCACGCTCGGCACCCGACGCACCTCGCCGGCCAGGCCGACCTCGCCGACCACCACGAGACCGGCCGGCAGCGGCGTGTCCGTGTGCGCGGACGCCACCGCGAGCGCCAGCGCCAGGTCGGCCGCCGGTTCGATCACCCGCATCCCGCCGACCGTGGCCGTGTAGACGTCCTGCTCCCCCAGCCGCATCCGGCCGCGCTTCTCCAGCACCGCCAGCACCATCGCCACCCGGGCCGCGTCCAGGCCGCTGACGGCCCGACGGGGCGCCGGCAGGTAGGACTTGGACACCAGCGCCTGCACCTCGGACAGCAGCGGCCGCTTGCCCTCCATGACGACCGTGACGGCCGTGCCGGCGCACGTCCGCGTCGTGCCGGTTGAGGAACAGCCCGCTCGGGTCGGGCACGCCGACGATGCCGTCCTCGCGCAGTTCGAAACAGCCGACCTCGTCGGCCGGGCCGAAGCGGTTCTTCACGCCCCGCACCAGGCGCAGCGTGGAGTGCCGGTCGCCCTCGAAGTGCAGCACGACGTCCACCAGGTGCTCCAGCAGTCGTGGCCCGGCCACGGCGCCGTCCTTGGTGACGTGGCCGACCAGCAGCACCGGCAGGTCGCGTTCCTTGGCCAGCGCGACCAGCGCGCCGGCCATCGCGCGGACCTGCGTCACGCCACCGGCGCGCGCCGTCGACCGCGGCCGACGAGATCGTCTGCACGGAGTCCACGATCAGCAGGCCGGGCCGCACGGCGTCGACGTGGCCGAGCAGCGCGGACAGTTCGCTCTCGGCGGCCAGGTAGAGCTGGTCGTGCAGGTTGCCGGTGCGCTCGGCGCGCAGCCGCACCTGGCCCGCCGACTCCTCGCCGGTGATGTACAGCGACGGCCGCTGCGAGCCGGCGGCCCAGCGGTGCGCGACCTCCAGCAGCAGCGTCGACTTGCCGACTCCCGGCTCGCCGGCCAGCAGCACGACGGCGCCGGGCACGATGCCGCCGCCGAGCACCCGGTCCAGTTCACCGACACCGGTGGGCTTCGCGCCGGGCGACCTCGATGTCGACCTGGGCGATCGGCCGGGCCGGCGTGCGCGGCAGCACCGGCGGCACCCACCCTGGCCAGTGCCGGCCGGGCGGCCGCGATCTCCTCGACGGTGCCCCACGCCTGGCACTCCGGGCAGCGGCCGACCCACTTGCCCACCTCGTGGCCGCAGTCGGCACACCGGTAGGCGGCGCCGTGGCCGCCACGCGTCCTGCTGGTCGTCACCGGGCGAACCTAGCGGCGTGAACCGACAAGGACCGGACCGACGCGTCAGCCGTTGGAACTCGACCGGGCGGCACCGTCCGCCGGAGCGCCGATCGGCACCTGCGGCAGCGTCACCTGGCCGGCGTGCGCGAAGTAGAACGTCATCGGGATGGTCAGGCCGGCGCGCAGCGGAGCGCCGTTGAGCGACTTGATGCCGACCAGGTCGATCGTCATCTTCGCCGGGCCCCGGGGGCCTTGCCCGCGCTGGGCTGCTGGGACCCGCTCGACGCGGTCGAGCTGGCGCCGGCCGAGGACGACGAGGACCCGCTGGAGCGGTCGTGGTCGTCGTCGGCTGGGTCGTGGCTGGCCGCTGGTCGTGGTCGTTGTCGTCGTGGTCGGTCGTCGCCTCGGTGGTGACCTCGACCGACCCGCCGGCCGACGACACCGTCATGTCGTCGCTGTCCACGCCGGACGCGACCGCGAAGCCCCCGGGCAGCGCTTTGGTGCCGGTGGCCGAGCCGTCGATGGTGACCGACGTGACGCGCCGGGCTGGTCACCTTGAGCAGCGTGTCGTCGGTGAGGCCGGTGTTGACGATCGTCACGATCAGCCGCGCCGTGCGAGCCGGGCGGGTAGACGCCCTGCGCGTTGTCCGGCGCGGCGAGCTGGGCGTCGCGGATCGCGATCGCGCCGACGCTGGCGCTGGCCCCGTTCACGCGGGCGGCCTGCGTGGCGGTCTGGGTGATCTGCCCGGCACCGCAGCGCGGTCAGCGCGGCGGCCAGCCCGACGCCGAGCGCGGACGGTGACCAGGCCGGCGAGGACCCGCCTGCGCGCGACGGTGTGGTGCGTCGTCGTGTGCTCCGCACTGCTCACGGTTGCGGCGTCCTTCCTTCGGGTACCGGCAGACCTGCACGCGAGAGCCTAACGGGGGGCCTCGGACCACCCGGCATGTGGTCCCGGGACGAGTCGTACCGGGTGCGTCCACTGTGGCATCGAACGAGTGCTCTCACCAGCGCCCGCGAGCACGGCGCATCGGTTTGTCAACCCCCGAATGGCCCCCTGACCTGCGATTACGAACCTCGCCGCCGTCGCGCGGGGATTGCGGTCCGTGTTAAGATGGTGCCAGCGAAAGGGGCAGAGGACACATGGTTTTCAAGGTCGGAGAGACCGTCGTCTACCCGCACCACGGTGCCGCTCTCATCGAAGCAATCGAGACCCGTGTGATCAAGGGCGAGGAGAAGAAGTATCTCGTCCTGAAGGTCGCCCAAGGTGATCTGACCGTTCGCGTGCCCGCCGACAATGCCGAGATCGTCGGCGTCCGGGACGTCGTCGGCCAGGAGGGCCTGAACCGGGTCTTCGATGTGTTGCGAGCTCCCCACACCGAAGAGCCGACCAACTGGTCTCGTCGGTACAAGGCCAACCTGGAGAAACTCGCCTCCGGCGACGTGAACAAGGTGGCCGAAGTGGTGCGCGACCTCTGGCGACGCGAGAAGGACCGCGGCCTGTCCGCGGGCGAGAAGCGGATGCTGGCCAAGGCCAGGCAGATACTGGTCAGCGAGCTCGCGCTGGCGGAGGGCACCGACGAGGACAAGGCGGAAGTCCTGCTGGACGAGGTCCTCGCGACCGCGTCCTGACCAACCTCATTGCACAGTCTGACCCATGGTCGATGCCCGGTTGCTCGCATGAGTGACGTTGTCGCGCTCGTGCCGGTGGCCGGGTCATGCGGGTTCGCTCGACCCTTCCTTCGTCGAGCACGCGGTGTCCCGCGCTGATCGCCGCCGATTCCGTCGACGACGTCGTCGTGCTCGCCGATCATGGTCCCACGCCGCCCGGTCGCGGCGTGCGCGTGCTCGTCCGGTTCGATCGTCGACGTCGCGCGTATCGCTGCGCCGTCGATGCCGGTGTGCGTGCTCGTGCACGATCCGCTGCGGCCGTTCATGCCGCCCGACGTCGTCAACCGCGTCGCGCGACGCCGTGCTGGCCACACGGCCGGCCCGTGGTGCCGGTGCTGCCGTGCAGCGACACCGTCAAAGGCTGATCGATTCGTCCGATGTGGTCATCGACACACTCGACCGAGCGACGCTGCGGGTGGCCAGACGCCGATCGGCTACCCGGCCGCGCTGATCGCTGGACGGCACCGTCGTGCCGGGCGCAGGTGCCCGCCGGCGCGCTGACCGTGGCCGGGCGACCCGGCCGGCCGGCGCCTGGCCAGCGCCGGTCGACCGTGCCATGATCGAGGACCGATGATTCCCCGGGTCGGCCTGGGCACCGACGTGCATCCGGTCGAGGCGGGCCGGGAGTGCTGGCTGGTCGGGCTGCGCTGGGACGGTGTCGACGGCTGCGCCGGGCACTCCGACGGTGACGTCGCCGCGCACGCGCTGTGCGACGCGCTGCTGTCCGCCGCCGGCCTCGGTGATCTGGGCGCGGTGTTCGGCACCGGCGACCCGCGCTGGGCCGGCGCGCACGGCGTCGACATTGCTCGCCGAGGTGCGGCGGCGGCTGGACGAGGCCGGTTTCGCCGTGGGCAACGCGGCCGTGCAGGTGATCGGCAACCGGCCGAAGATCGGCAAGCGGCGGGACGAGGCGCAGCGGGTGCTGTCCGACGCGGTCGGCGGCCCGGTGTCGGTGTCCGGCACCACCACCGACGGGCTCGGCCTGACCGGGCGCGGCGAGGGTGTGGCGGCCGTCGCGACCGCGCTGCTGGTGCCGATCTCCGCCTAGGCTCGGCGCCCATGCCGATCACTCAACGACGCGGTGCGCGACCTGCTGGACGGCAGGAACTTCGCGACCGCCACCGACCACGGCGGCCGGGAGCTGATCAACTCGCTGTCGCTCAAGTACGACGGCACGGCCTTTCCCGTGGAACCGGCCGACCGGGTCCGCGTCGTGGTCCGGGTGAGACCCGGTCACGTGGCCGGAAACCCTGGCCTGACCTGCGTCACCTTCCACGGACACGAGCGGTCTGGACCACGTACGGTGGCGGCGTGACGATTCGAGGCGTACTGATCGACTTCTCCGGCACCCTGTTCCGGTTGGAGATCAACGAGCCAGTGGCTGCCCGACCACGACGGACGAGGAGCGCGCCCAGCACCTCATGCAGGTGCTGACGGCGCCCGGTCAACCCGAGCGTCGACGCTGCCGGCGCACCTGCTCGAGGACTGGAACCGGCGCGACCTCGACCCCGACATCCACCAGCGGGTCTACACGGAGTCGCTGCGCCAGGCCGGCCTCACCGACGCCGGGTCAGGCCGAGGCCGGCTACGAGCGGATGCTGGCCCCGGAGAGCTGGTCGATGTACCCGGACGTGCCCGAGGCGCTGCGCACGGCTGAAGCAGGCCGGGCTCCCGGTCGCGGTGGTCAGCAACATCGCCTGGGACATCCGGCCGATCTTCGAGCGCAACGGCGTCGCGGACCTGGTCGACGAGTTCGTCCTGTCCTTCCAGGAAGGCGCGATCAAGCCGGACGAGAAGCTGTTCCGGATCGCGTGCGACCGGCTCGGCGTCGACCCGGAGGACGCGCTGATGATCGGCGACAGCGAGGAGGCCGACGGCGGCGCGGCCGCGCTGGGCAGCGCAGGTGGCGATCGTGCCCGGCCTGCCGACCGCGCGAGCGGCCCGACGGGCTGCTCGCCGCGCTGGCCGAGCACGGGTTGTAATGCGGCACTCGCCGGGTCGCCCGTACCATTTTGGTGTGACCTTGCACCTGCACGACACCCTGACCCGGAGCCAGCGGGAGTTCCATCCCGTCCGCAGCGGCACGGCGTCGATCTACGTGTGTGGCGCGACCGTGCAGGGCGTTCCGCACATCGGGCACGTGCGCAGCGGCACTGAACTTCGACGTGCTGCGGCGCTGGCTGGCGCACGGCGGACTGGACGTGCTGCTGGTCCGCAACGTCACCGACATCGACGACAAGATCCTCACCAAGGCCGCCGACGCGGGCCGGCCGTGGTGGGAGTGGGCGGCGACGCACGAGCGGTGCGTTCGAGTGCGGCGTACGACGCGCTGGGCTGCCTGCCGCCGTCCATCGCGCCGCGCGCCACCGGGCACGTCACGCAGATGGTCGAGCTGATGCGGCGGCTGATCGACGGCGGCCACGCGTACGCGGCGGCCGGTGACGTGTACTTCTCGGTGAGCTCCTTCCCCGGCTACGGCGAACTGTCCGGCCAGCGGCCTCGACGAGGTGCAGCAGGGCGAGACGGCCGCGGAGGGCAAGCGCGACCCGCGCGACTTCACGCTGTGGAAGGGCGCCAAGCCGGGCGAGCCGGCGTGGCCGACGCCGTGGGGCGCCGGCCGGCCGGGCTGGCACCTGGAGTGCTCCGCGATGTCCACGACGTACCTGGGCGCGGAGTTCGACATCCACGGCGGCGGCACGGACCTGGTGTTCCCGCACCACGAGAACGAGCGCGCGCAGTCCAACGCGGCGGGCGACCCGTTCGCCAGGTACTGGCTGCACAACGCCTGGGTGACGATGTCCGGCGAGAAGATGTCCAAGTCGCTGGGCAACGTCGTGTCCATCCCGGAGATGCTGAAGGTGGTCCGGGCCGTCGAGCTGCGCTACTACCTGATCGCGCCGCACTACCGGTCCAACGTCGAGTACTCGCGGGCCGCGCTGGACGAGGCCGTGTCCGCGTACCAGCGGATCGAGTCGTTCGTGCGGCGGGTCGGGCAGCGCACCGGCGCCGTCGAGCCGGGCGTGCTGTGCGCGGAGTTCACCGAGGCGATGGACGACGACCTCGGCACGCCGGCCGCGCTGGCCGCCGTGCACAACACGGTGCGCGAGGGCAACACCGCGCTGGACGCCGGTGACGAGGCGGCCGCGCGCGGTGCCGCCGCGTCGGTACGCGCGATGACGGGCGTGCTCGGCCTGGACCCGTTGGCACGAGCAGTGGTCGCAGGCCGGCTCGACGGCGTCGACGACGGCACTGTCGTCGCTGGTGGAGCGGGTGCTGGCGCTGCGGCAGGAAGCCCGCGCCGCAGAGGGACTTCGTCGCCGCCGACGCGTGGCGCGACGTCCTCATCACGGCCGGGATCGCCGTCGAGGACACCTCCGACGGTCCACAATGGACGATTAAGGAAGCGTGACAGTGGCTGGGAATTCGCAGCGACGGGGCGCCATGCGCAAGCCCGGCACGAAGAAGGGCGCCGTCAAGGGCACCGGTGGCCAGAAGGCCAAGTCCCTGCGCGGCAAGGGCCCGACGCCCAAGGCCGAGCAGCGGGTCAACCACCCGGCGGCCAAGCTGGCCGCGGCGCGCGCCAAGCAGCAGGCCGACCGGCAGCGGCGCAAGGCGTCCAGCGAGGGCGTCGAACTGGTCGCCGGCCGCAACCCGGTCGCCGAGTGCCTGCGCGCCGGACGTGCCGGCGACGGCGCTGTACGTGGCGCTGGGCATCGACGCCGACGACCGGGTCGCCGAGGCCGTCCGGCTGGCGGCCGACCGGGGCATCTCCGTGCTGGAGGTGCAGCGCGCCGGAACTGGACCGGCTCACCGGCGGCGCCGTGCACCAGGGCATCGCGCTGCAGATGCCGCCGTTCGAGTACGCCCACCCCGACGACCTGATCGCGGCGGCCGACGACGAGCGGCGAGCCGCCGCTGCTGGTCGCGCTGGACGGCGTGACCGACCCGCGCAACCTGGGCGCCGTGATCCGCTCGGCGGCCGCGTTCGGCGCCAACGGCGTGCTGGTGCCGCAGCGGCGCAGCGCCGGCGTGACGGCGGTGGCGTGGCGGACCAGTGCCGGCATGGCGGCCCGGCTGCCGGTCGCGATGGCCACCAACCTGACCCGCACGCTGCGCGACTGGGCCGAGCGCGGGCTGATGATCGTCGGCCTGGACGCGGACGGCACGATGGAACTGGACGACCTGTCGCTGGCCACCGGCCCGCTGGTCGTGGTCGTCGGCTCGGAGGGCCGCGGACTGTCCCGGCTGGTCCGAGAGACGTGCGACGCGACGGTGTCCATCCCGATGGCGGCGGGCGTCGAGTCGCTGAACGCGTCGGTCGCGGCCAGTGTGGTGCTGGCCGAGGTGGCCAGGCTGCGGCGCGTCGGCAGGTCGCGTCTGACCGCCGTTCCAGCTCACCGTCCAGGCTCACCGGACCATCGGGACTTCACGCTGGTGCGATCCGCTCGGCTAGGGTCGGCGCGACTGCCGCCGACCCGCGAGAGCCCGAGGATGTCGTTCGCCAGCCCGCTGTTCCTGTGGTACTTCCTGCCGGTGGTGCTGGCCGCCGTGCTGGTCGCGCCGCGCACGGTGGCGCAACGGCGTGATCGCGGTCGCCAGCCTCGTGTTCTACGCGGTCGGCGCCGGCCCGACGACGCTGCTGCTGCTGTCGCTGATCGTGGTGAACTTCCTGGCCGGACCGTGGCTGGAACCGGACAGCTGGGACATGGCCGGCCCGGCCGGCGCAAGTGCGCTGCTGATCGGCGTGATCTGCGCTCGACCTGGCCGCGCTGTTCGTGTGGAAGTACGCGGGTTTCGTCACGTCGCAGGTGGACGGCCTCGCGCACCTGTTCGGCGGCGGCTTCCCCGTGGTGCGGCTGGTGCTGCCGATCGGCATCTCGTTCTACACGTTCCACCACATCTCCTACGTCGTGGACGTGTACCGGGGCGAGCGGAAGGCACTGCGCAACCCGGTGTCGTTCGTGACGTACATCGCGATGTTCCCGCAGCTCATCGCGGGCCCGATCGTGCGCTACCGGGAGATCGCCGACCAGCTGCCACAACTGCGCACGCACCGGCTGGACGACATCGCGTCCGGTTTCCCGCGCTTCGCCCTGGGCCTGACCAAGAAGGTCGTCGTCGCGGACTCGCTGTCCCCGCTGGTCGACGCGTGCTTCTCGACGCCGCCGGCACGACATGACGTTCGGCATCGCGTGGCTGGGCGCGGTCGGCTACACGATGCAGCTGTTCTTCGACTTCTCCGGCTACTCGGACATGGCCATCGGCCTCGGCCGCATGCTCGGCTTCCGACTGCCGGAGAACTTCGCGCGCCCGTACTCGTCGGTCACGGTCACGGAGTTCTGGCGCCGCTGGCACATGTCACTGTCCCGCTGGTTCCGCGACTACGTGTACATCCCGTTGGGCGGCAACCGAACCGGCGCGGTCGCGGACGTACCGCAACCTGGTCGTGGTGTTCGTCCTGGTCGGCTTCTGGCACGGCGCGAACTGGACGTTCCTGGTGTGGGGCCTGTACCACGGGGCCCTGCTGGTGATCGAACGCGGCTTCGCTCTCGGTGGCACGCCGGCGGTCCGTGTGGCCCGGGTCGGCCGGCGTGCCCTGACCTTGTTGCTGGTCGTGATCGGCTGGGTGTTCTTCCGGGCCGCCACGTTGCCGCAGGCGTTGGCGATGCTCGGCCACATGTTCGTGCCGGACGTGCGCGGCCTGTCCGACGCGGTCGACGCGACGCTGACCAACCAGCGCACTGGTCATCCTGCTGGTGTCGCTGCTGGTCGTGCTGTTGCCGACGCAGCCCGGTCACGGGGCGGCTGCTGGAGTCGTCACGGGGCGGGCCGGCCACGTACCTCAGGGTCGGGGTGATGACGGCCGGCCTGGCCTACTCGGCGGTCCTGATAGCCTCGGGCACCTTCAGCCCGTTTCTCTACTACCAGTTTTGACTCCATACCCGCCTGAGCTGGGCTTTTCCTCCTCGAAGCCGTCGTAGGCCGTCTCCAGGCCGTCAGGCCGGGAGATCCGCGGCGATGTTCGCTGGTGAAAGCGAGGCACTCGGCTCGGGATCGACGGGCACGTTCCGGAGCAACGGCGGCTATGGCAGAAGCACCGCTCGATCGCGAATGCGGTCCCACATCGACACCGGCACACTGACCATGACAAACAGTTCGTCGACGTTGGCGAATGGTTCACCGCGGTCGTCGCGGGCATCCACGATGGTGACCGCCACGTCTACTGGAATGCCGCACGTGTCGGCGATCACCTCGGCTGGTGCGCTGTTGAGATCGACGAGTCCGCCGTCGTCATAAGTACTGTTCACGCCCGACCTACCGATGTGTAGCTCACGAGCGAGCAGGGGATCGTCGGCCGCCAACTTCCGGGCTTCGTCGCGACGAGCGCGGGCGGCCAACGCGGCCTTGATCGCCGGTTCAGCGGTCGACACGTCGGCACCCTCGTCAGCCGGTGCGCCTTCGTAGACCATGTGCCGCAGAGGGGTCACCATGACACAGCCGACGGCCTCCGGAGGTCCTCATGAGCCACATCGGCCGATTGGTGCCGTTGTTACGCCGAATGGGAGTCATTCACCCGTCCGCGACGACGCCCGGCCGGCCGAGGGCGACAACGGCCGTGTTTGGGGCTTCGTGTCGGGGACGACGCAGAAATGGGCAGGCCACGGTCAGGCCGTGGGCAGGCCGTCTGACGTTGGGCAATGACCTTTCGGCTGATCTCAACGATTGATATCGCAACAGCCGGGGTCGAGTCAGCTTTCCAGGCGGAGGCCGCTCTCCGGGTTGAACAGGTGGATCTCCTCGACGTCGCGGACGGCCACCTTGACCTGTTGGCCGATGGCGGGCGGGGTGCGGCCGTCGACGCGGACCACGAAGCGCTCGTTGGTGTCGTTGATTGGACCGCGCCGTGGACGTACGCGTCGGCGCCCAGTTCCTCGACCAGTTCGACCGTCATCGCGAAGCCCTCTTCGGTGCTGTCGGCCAGGCGCAGCGACTCCGGGCGGACGCCGAAGACGATCTCGGACAGGCCCTGGGTGGACGCCGCGGCCATCGCGGAGCGGGTCAGCGGGACCTTCACGCCGTCCAGTTGCGCACCTTCCGAAACCAGCGGGAGCGTCTTGAGGTTCATCGCGGGCGAGCCGATGAAGCCCGCGACGAACGCGTTGGCCGGCTTGTCGTAGAGGGCGCGCGGGGTGTCGACCTGCTGGAGCAGGCCGTCCTTGAGCACCGCGACGCGGTGGCCCATGGTCATGGCCTCGACCTGGTCGTGCGTCACGTAGATGGTGGTGGTGCCCAGGCGGTGCTGCAGGGCGGCGATGTTGGCGCGGGTCTCCACGCGCAGCTTGGCGTCCAGGTTGGACAGCGGCTCGTCCATGAGGAACACGCTGGGCTCGCGGACGATGGCGCGGCCCATGGCGACACGCTGGCGCTGGCCGCCGGAGAGGGCCTTGGGCTTGCGGTCGAGGTACCGGCTGAGGTCGAGCATCTCGGCCGCCTCGGCGACCTTCTCGCGGATCTTCACCTTCGGCATGCCGCGCAGCTTCAGTGCGAAGCCCATGTTCTCGGCGACGGTCATGTGCGGGTACAGCGCGTAGGACTGGAACACCATGGCGATGTCGCGGTCCTTGGGCTGCACGTTGGTCACGTCGCGGCCGCCGATGGAGATGGAGCCCTCGTCGATGTCCTCAAGGCCGGCGAGCATCCGCAGCGCTGTGGACTTGCCGGAGCCGGACGGGCCCGACCAGGACGAGGAACTCTCCGTCCGACACCTCCAGGTCGAGCCCGTCGACCGCCCGCACCGGCGGCGAGCCGGCGAAGACGCGGGAGGCACTGGCGTAGGCGACTTCGGCCATGTGTCAAACCTTTCACGACTGACGCATTCGACTCACCGTACCCGCCGATCAGGCGGCGGGACATATCAAATTGGTATGGACCGGCAGGTGCACCGCGCTTGACAAGTCGGAAAACTCCGGGTTGCGTCTGACTAATGGTCTAGACCAAGAGCGTGAGACAGCATCGCTCGACCTGCGATGTTGCCCGAACGGCGGGACGCTGGCCACCCACGCTTCTACAATTGGTTCTGAAACGTTACGGTCACTGCATGGTGCGGTCACTGCATTCCCGACGCCCGGCGACACTCGCCTCGCTCGCCGCCGAACTGGGCGTCTCGCGTACGACGGTGTCCAACGCGTACAACCGGCCCGACCAGCTCTCGCCCGAGTTGCGCCGGAGGGTACTGGAGACCGCACGCCGGCTCGGCTACCCCGGCCCGGACCCGGTGGCCAGGTCGCTGCGGACCCGCAAGGCGGGCGCGGTCGGCGTGCTGCTCACCGAGAATCTCGCCTACGCCTTCCGCGACCCGGCGGCCGTCGGCTTCCTGGAGGGCCTGGCGCTGGCCTGCGAGGACGCCGGCCAGGGCCTGCACCTGGTGCCGGCCAACCCGGAGCGGGAGGACGTCGCCGCCGTGCACCGAGCCGGCGTGGACGGCTTCGTCGTCTACTCGGTGCCCGACGACGACCCGCACCTGGCCGCCGTGCTGGAACGGCCGGTGCCCACGGTCGTCTGTGACCAGCCTCACATCGGATCGGTGGACCGGGTCGGGATCGACGACCGGTCTGCCATGACCGAGCTGGCCAACCACCTGATCACGCTGGGCCACCGGCGGGTCGGCGTCGTGTGCATGCGGCTGGGCCGCAACCGCAACGACGACTTCGCGCCCGTCGACCGGCAGCGCAACGCGCACTTCCACGTGCAGCGCGCCCGCCTGGCCGGGCTGTCGGCCGCGTTCGAGGCAGCGGGTGTCGACTGGGCGAGCGTGCCCGTCGTCGAGCGCTTCGACCACTCGATCGCCAGCGGCAGGTCGGCCGCGGCGCAACTGCTGGACAAGGACCCGCAGATCACCGCACTGATCTGCACGTCGGACATCCTCGCGCTGGGCGCGCTGGAGGAGGCCGCGCGGCGCGGGCTGCGGGTGCCGCAGGACCTGAGCGTCACCGGGTTCGACGGCATCGCCGAGGCCGAGCAGGCCGTGCTCGACCACCGTCCGGCAGCCGATGCGGGAGAAGGGTCAGGCCGCGGGCCGGCTGCTGCTGGACAGCTCGGAGCCGAGCAGGCCGCGCACCGTCACGCTGGACACACAGATGGTGCTGGGCAAGACGTCGGCCAGGCCGCACAGCGCCGAGGAGCGCTGGTTCGGGCCGTGACCAGCCTGCCCGGTCCAGGGTGAGCGGGGTGGGCGGTCCGGTGATGTCGCCGAGCCGCCCGATGAGCTGGTACTGGCCCGGTCCGACCGTCCTGCGGTGCACAGGGCAGCCCGGCGCTGCCGTGCGGCCCGGCCACACGATGCCGTAGGACAGGATCTCGTTCGGCTGCAGCGTGCGGATCTCGTGCGTCGGGACCGTGTAGCAGTAGCTGCTGGACCACAGCGTCGAACCGCCCTGCGCGGACACCAGCAGGATCGACCGGAACTGCCGGCTCACGTCCCGCACGCACGGCACGGTCCCCGCGTTGGCGATGTGCAGCGTCATCGGGATGTGGTCGCCGACCTGGAACACCGGCTGGGTCGACGTGACCGTCACCCGCAGCGCCGAGTCCGGGCAGAGCTGCGGCGGGGGCGGTGACGTCGTGGTCGGCGGGGTCGTGGTCGACGGGTCGGTCACGGCGTAGTGGTCGGTGCAGCGGTGGTGGCCGTCGGCTGGGGTGACGGGCTCGGTGAGCTCGTGGCGCTGCGGCCCGCCGCGAGGCGGCCGCCGGCCGGTGGGTTGCTGGGCTGGGCCGTTCGGGTGGCCAGCGCGACACGGTCGGACGCACCGCGGACCGACGGCGCGTCGCCACCGCCGAGCAGTGCCCCGATGGCCCAGATGAACAACAGTGCCCCGACCGCGGACCCGGCCAAGGCCACGATGCGCCTGCGCCGGTACACCGCGGACGGGAGCGGTTCCCTTGGCTCGTCCACCTGCGGAAACTAACCCCGTATCCGGCGACTCAATCGCATGACACCCGATCGAGGGCGTGTCGCTGGAATGGATCATCGTCGACTTCACGTGATGTTCATCAGGTCCGCTTGCCGATGCCCACCCGGGACGCGCTGGAATCGACGGGACGCCGACCGAGGGAGCCGCCCATGGCCGTGATCGACGACCTCATCGCCCGCCACGACACCGGGCCGGACCAGGGCGCGCCCGAGCGTGCCGACGCCGGTGCCCGGCGCTGCACCTGGCCGTGCTGACCTGCATGGACGCCAGGATCAAGGTGTTCGACGTGTTCGGCCTCAAGCACGGCGAGGTGCACATCCTGCGCAACGCCGGCGGTGTGGCCACCGACGACGTGCTGCGCTCGCTGGCGATCAGCCAGCGCAAGCTGGAGACCCGCGAGGTCATCGTCATGCAGCACACGTCGTGCGGCATGCTGACGGTCACCGAGGACGGCTTCAAGGACGAACTGGAGCACGACACCGGGCTGCGGCCGACGTGGGCGGTCGAGGCGTTCCGCAACGTCGAGGACAGCGTCCGGCAGTCGGTGGAACGCATCCGGCGCAGCCCGTTCGTGCCCTACACCGACTCGGTCCGCGGCTTCGTCTACGACGTGGCCACCGGCGGCATCAAGGAAGTCGACTGACAGAATCGGCTCGCCATGGACACCGACGCGCGTCGCGGACTGGTTCACGGCGAACGCGCGCGATCTGCCGTGGCGCCGGCCGGACTGCACGGCGTGGGGCGTGCTGGTCAGCGAGATCATGCTGCAGCAGACGCCGGTGGCCAGGGTCGAGCCGGTGTGGCACGAGTGGCTGGACCGCTGGCCGACGCCGTCCGCGATGGCCGCGGCCAGCCACGGTGACGTGCTGCGGGCGTGGGGCAAGCTCGGCTACCCGCGCCGGGCGCTGCGCCTGCACGCCGCGGCCACCGCGATCGCCGGCCGACCACGGCGACGTCGTGCCCGACGACGTGGACACGCTGCTGTCGCTGCCCGGCATCGGCGCGTACACCGCGCGGGCCGTGGCCGCGTTCGCCTACCGCAAGCGCGTGTCCGGTGGTCGACACGAACGTGCGGCGGGTGGTCGCGCGGGCCGTGCACGGCGCCGGTGACGCCGGTCCGCCCGTCGACCACGCGCGACATGGCCGACGTGGAAGCGCTGCTGCCGCAGGACGACGAGCGGGCCGCGCTGTTCTCGGCCGGGCTGATGGAGCTGGGCCAGGTGATCTGCACGGTGCGCACGCCGCGCTGCGCGGACTGCCCGGTCTTCGACGGCTGCGCGTGGCAGCGCGCCGGCAGGCCCGCGTACACCGGGCCGGCCGAAGGCCGTGCAGAAGTTCGCCGGCACCGACCGGCAGGTGCGCGGCAAGCTGCTGGACGTGCTGCGCGGCACGCGCCGGCGCCGGTGCCCAGGGCCGCGCTGGACGCCGTCTGGTCGGACGACGCCCAGCGCGACCGGTGCCTGGACTCGCTGCTGGTGGACGGGCTGCGTCGAGCAGACCGACGACGGCCGGTTCGCCCTGCCCGGCGAGGTGTCCGGCCCCGTTAGAGATTCCGCAGCGCCTCGCTCGGCGAGATCACCCGGCTGATGCGTGCAATCTCGCGGCTGATTGCCCAGCCTGTTGACGTCATTACCGACTTGAAGCCCGCCGGTAGGCCGCGACGACCGCGACCTCGGACCGTCCATTGTGTCCGCTATCGCGTTCGCGCACGGCGCGACGGGTGGTGGCGAAGGTGAACCCGAACGGTGGCCTGACCGTGACCGTGGCGTTCCCGGCGGCCCTGGAGACTGGCCGCGTGGCGCAGGCCCTTGAGTTCTACTTCGACGACGAGGCCGAAGCGGCGGTACGCGCGACTGTGGCAGCGACTGGACCAGGCAGGCGTGCCCAGTCTCGGTACCAGGCACCGGCACCACCGGCCGCACGTGACGTTCGCGGCCGGCAGTGTCATCCCGGCCGCGGCGCGCCGGGATCTGGCCGAGGACCTGGCCAGGCTCGCGCTGCCCAACCTGTGGCTCTACACGCTGGGCACGTTTCCCACGGCGGAGAACGTGCTGTTCCTCGGCGCGGTGACCGACGCCGAGGTGCTCGCGGTGCACGTCGGCGGTGCACGACGCGCTGGCCGGGCGGGTGCGCGATCCGTGGGCCTACTTCCTGCCCGGCGCGTGGGTGCCGCACTGCGCGCTGGCGCAGGACCTGACCCCCGGCCAGCTGGCGGCGGGGTTCGCGGCGCTGCATCCGATCGAGCCGATCCGGGCGCAAGATCAGGGCGTGGGCATCACGGACACCCGGACCGGCGAGACGGATCTCCTGCCGATCGGTTAGCGCTCCAGCACGCGTGACAGGAACGCCTCCACGGCGCCTCGGTACTCCTCGGGGGCGTCGTCGTGCACGATGTGGCCGGCGTGCTCGAACCGCACGTGCCAGGCGTCACCGGCGGTCCTGGTGGCCATTTCGGCCTGCTGCCCGGCCGGCATCGGGCTGGCGCCGGCCTCGATCACCAGCATCGGCGCCCGCACTGCCTCGACCAGCTCCCAGTAGTCGCGCTGCCCCCACTCCTCGGCGATCTCGTACAGCTCGTCCAGGTCGGCGATCAGGTGGTAGCCGTCGTCCCGTTCCTCGACGCATTCGACGAAGTAGTCGCCCGCGGCGCCGAAGAACTCGCGGACCTGCGCGAGGGACACGAAGGCGCGGCCAGGAGTCGAAGTACGGGCGCCAGACGTCCGCGGTGCGGCCCGGTGTTGTCCGGCGCCATGTCCTCGACGACGAGCCCACGCACCAGATCCGGATGCCGCGCGGCCAGCGCGATGGCGTGCAGACCACCCATGGAGTGGCCGATCACGATCGCCGGACCAGATCCAGTTCCACGATCCGCTCGGCCGACGTCCTGCGCGAACGCGTTCGGTGTCGCAGCGCTTCCGGTGCGGGTTGCGGCCGTGAGCCCGAGCGTCCAGGCCGACGACACGCCCGTAGGCGGTGAGCCACCGAGCGGTCCGCCACCAGGTCGTGGCACGGCCCATCAGCCCGTGCAGAAGCACGATGCCCTGGCCTGTCACCACCGAACTCGACCACATCGCGCACAAGCGGTGTCTACCACCGGCGCCTAGGCTGGGGCCATGGCTGTCGTGAAGATCAACGCGATCGAGGTCGCGGAAGGCGCCGGCGAAGAACTGGAGAAGCGGTTCGCCCACCGCATGCACGCGGTGGACGGTCCCCGGGTTTCCTGGGTTCGAACTCCTGCGCCCGATGTCCGGCGACAACAGGTACTTCGTGTACACGCGGTGGGAAACGGAAGAGGACTTCCAGGCGTGGGCGAAGGGCCCGGCGGTGGAGGCCCACTCGGGCGACCGAGCCAAGCCGGTGGCCACCGGCACCAGCCTGCTGGAGTTCGAGGTCGTCCTGTCGGCGCGGCCGACAACGGCCGACTGACCAGCGAACCCGGCCGCGGCAGGGCGACCGGGACCGGCCCGAAGGTCATCGCAGCGGCAGCAGGCGAAGCACCGAAACCCCGGCACGACGCGGACCGGCGGTACGGCGGAACAAGCCGACCACCATCCGAAGACGAAACCGGCCGCCCCCCATCGGGGGCGGCCGGTTCACGTATCAGGCGTGCGATCAGTCCTCCGACTCCGTGTCACTCGCCGAGCCGCCAGATCCATCGGCAGCGCGTCCGGCACGCTGGCCGGCTTCGGCTCACCGCGGAACATGAACTGCGCCTTGTCGTCCGAGCCCTCGCCGTCCCAGCCCTCGACGTCGGTGACGATGATCTGGCCGGGCTGCAGCTCCCCGAACAGGATCTTCTCCGACAGCTGGTCCTCGATCTCGCGCTGGATCGTGCGACGCAGCGGCCGCGCACCCAGCACCGGGTCGAAGCCGCGCTTGGCCAGCAGCGTCTTGGCCAGCGGCGTCAGTTCCAGACCCATGTCCTTGCCGCGCAGCTGGGTCTCCACGCGCGTGACCATCAGGTCGACCATCTTGATGATCTGCTCCTGGGTCAGCTGGTTGAACACGATGATGTCGTCGATGCGGTTGAGGAACTCCGGGCGGAAGTGCTTCTTCAGCTCGTCGTTGACCTTCTGCTTCATCCGCTCGTAGTTCGACCCGTCCGTGTCGCCCCGGGCGAAGCCCAGCCCGACCGCCTTGGAGATGTCCGACGTGCCCAGGTTCGAGGTGAAGATGATCACGGTGTTCTTGAAGTCCACCGTGCGGCCCTGACCGTCGGTCAGGCGGCCGTCCTCCAACACCTGCAGCAGCGTGTTGTAGACCTCCTGGTGCGCCTTCTCGATCTCGTCGAACAGCACCACCGAGAACGGCTTGCGGCGCACCTTCTCGGTCAGCTGGCCACCCTCTTCGTAGCCGACGTAGCCGGGAGGGGCACCGAACAGCCGCGACGCGGTGTACCGGTCGTGGAACTCGCCCATGTCGATCTGGATCAGCGCGTCGTCGTCGCCGAACAGGAAGTTCGCCAGCGCCTTGGACAGCTCGGTCTTACCGACGCCGGACGGGCCGGCGAAGATGAACGAGCCGGACGGGCGCTTCGGGTCCTTCAGGCCGGCCCGCGTACGGCGGATGGCCTGGGAGACGGCCTTGACGGCCTGCTCCTGGCCGATGATCCGCTTGTGCAGCTCGTCCTCCATGCGGAGCAGACGGGTGGTCTCCTCCTCGGTGAGCTTGAACACCGGGATACCGGTCCAGTTGGCCAGCACCTCCGCGATCTGCTCGTCGTCGACCTCGGCGACGACGTCCAGGTCGCCGTCCTTCCACTGCTTCTCCCGCTCGGCCTTCTGCGCGAGCAGCTGCTTCTCCGCGTCGCGGAGCTTGGCGGCCCGCTCGAAGTCCTGCGCGTCGATCGCGGATTCCTTGTCCCGGCGGACGTTCGCGATCTTCTCGTCGAACTCGCGCAGGTCCGGCGGTGCGGTCATCCGGCGGATGCGCATCCGGGCGCCGGCCTCGTCGATCAGGTCGATCGCCTTGTCCGGCAGGAACCGGTCGTTGATGTACCGGTCGGCCAGGGTGGCCGCGGCCACCAGCGCCGAGTCGGTGATGGACACCCGGTGGTGCGCCTCGTACCGGTCGCGCAGGCCCTTGAGGATCTCGATGGTGTGCTCCAGCGAGGGCTCGCCGACCTGGATCGGCTGGAACCGGCGCTCCAGGGCCGGGTCCTTCTCCACGTACTTGCGGTACTCGTCCAGCGTGGTCGCGCCGATGGTCTGCAGCTCGCCCCGGGCCAGCATCGGCTTGAGGATCGACGCGGCGTCGATCGCGCCCTCCGCGGCACCCGCACCGACCAGCGTGTGCAGCTCGTCGATGAACAGGATGATGTCGCCGCGGGTGCGGATCTCCTTGAGCACCTTCTTCAGGCGCTCCTCGAAGTCACCGCGGTAGCGCGAGCCGGCCACCAGGGAGCCGAGGTCGAGCGTGTAGAGCTGCTTGTCCTTCAGCGTCTCCGGGACCTCGCCCTTGACGACCTTCTGCGCGAGACCCTCGACGACGGCGGTCTTGCCGACGCCGGGCTCGCCGATCAGCACCGGGTTGTTCTTGGTGCGGCGGGACAGCACCTGCATGACCCGCTCGATCTCCTTCTCCCGGCCGATGACCGGGTCGAGCTTGCCCTCCCGCGCGCTGGCGGTCAGGTTGCGCCCGAACTGGTCCAGCACCAGCGACGAGGACGGCGTGCCCTCACCGCGGCCGGCGCTCTCGGCGGGCTCCTTGCCCTGGTAGCCGGACAGCAACTGGAGCACCTGCTGGCGGACCCGGTTGAGGTCGGCGCCCAGCTTCACCAGGACCTGGGCGGCGACGCCCTCGCCCTCCCGGATCAGGCCGAGCAGGATGTGCTCCGTGCCGATGTAGTTGTGGCCGAGCTGCAGCGCCTCGCGCAGCGACAGCTCCAGCACCTTCTTGGCCCGCGGCGTGAACGGGATGTGCCCGCTGGGCGCCTGCTGGCCCTGGCCGATGATCTCCTCGACCTGCTGCCGCACGCCCTCCAGGGCGATGCCCAGCGACTCCAGCGCCTTGGCCGCGACACCCTCACCCTCGTGGATCAGACCCAGGAGGATGTGCTCGGTGCCGATGTAGTTGTGGTTGAGCATCCTGGCCTCTTCCTGGGCCAGGACGACCACCCGCCTCGCGCGGTCGGTGAACCTCTCGAACATTCGCACTCCCTGACTGCTGCGTCGGCGTCCCTGCGCCCACCTGCGGCGGGATCAGCACCTTACGACCACTGTAGTCGCAGGCTCTGTCGCTCTCAGTTCGATGTACGCAACCTCAGCGGACCGAACTGAGAACGAGGAAACCGTGACACCAGGTCAAACGCAACGGGCACGGGCCGGATTCCAGCTGTCCGCTGACCGCGAACAGCACTGCGCGGTGTGGTCCAGGCACGCTTAGGCCGAACGAGTGGCTTCCGGTAAGGTTAGGCAAACCTATCCAGGTAGGCGCTGTCGGCTGACCGATACGACGGCCCCGGCGCGCTCACGGGGAGCGGCCGGGGCCGGACGTTCGGCGGCGGTAGAAGCGGCGGGATCGTCAGTTCGTCTGGTGGTAGGCCTCCAGCACCTCGGCCGGGATACGACCGCGGTCGGAGACCTTCATGCCCTGCTTGCGGGCCCATTCGCGGATCGCCTGATTCTGTTCCCGATCCGCGGACGCGGGGCGGGGCGCGCGACCGGCGGCCGGCCGGCCGGCGGCGCGCTTGCGGCCACCGGCGCGGCGTGCGTGTTCGACGTACTCCTCCAGTGCGTCGCGCAACCGGCCGGCATTGTCGCCGGACAGATCAATGGTGTAGCTGGCGCCGTCCAGACCGAACTCGACGGTCTCCTCGGCCGTCGAACCATCGAGGTCGTCCACCAAAGTAACGGTGACCTTCTGAGCCATATGCTTCCTCCTAGAGCCGAATGACCCGCGGATACAGCCGGAACCAACAGACCTGTCGCAGGAAAACAACCGACGAACAGGTTAGCGCAAAATCCCCGGGGCACCGCAACTACGAGGTCGGTTTGTCCCTCATTCGGGGCGAACGAGCGGGAACAGGATGGTCTCGCGGATACCGAGGCCGGTGAGTGCCATCAGCAACCTGTCGATACCCATTCCCACGCCACCGCTGGGTGGCATTCCGTACTCCAGCGAGCGCAAGAAGTCATCATCCACCGGCATCGCCTCGTCGTCACCGGCCGCCGCCAATCGCGCCTGCGCCTCCAGCCGGTCCCGTTCCACCACCGGGTCGACCAACTCGGAGTAACCGGTGGCCAGTTCGAATCCGCGCACGTAGAGGTCCCACTTTTCGACCACGCCGGGCTGACTGCGGTGCTCCCTGGTCAGCGGAGACGTCTCCACGGGGAAATCGCGGACAAATGTCGGCGCGTACAGATGGTCGCCGACCAGGTGCTCCCACAGCTCCTCGACCAGCTTGCCGTGCCCGTACTTCGGGTCGACGCGACATTCCCTGCTCGTCGGCGTGCTTGCGCAGGATGTCGGCCGGTGTTTCCGGCGTCACTTCCGCGTCCAGTGCCTGCGACAGCGACTCGTACATGGTCAGGCTCGGCCCATTCACCGGACAGGTCGTACTCGGAGCCGTCGGCGAGCGTGACGACCTGTGTACCGAACGCCGCCTGTGCGGCTTCCTGGACGAGTTCCCGGGTGAGCGTCGGCCATCGTGTCGTACGTTTCGTAAGCCGGCGTAGAACTCCAGCATCGCGAACTCCGGCGAGTGACTGGAGTCGCTTCCCTCGTTGCGGAAGTTCCTGTTGATCTCGAAGACCTTCTCCAAGCCACCGACGACGGCGCGCTTGAGATACAGCTCGGGCGCGATCCGCAGGAACAGGTCGATGTCGAAGCGCGTTGGAATGCGTCATGAACGGACGCGCCGTGGCGCCGCCCTGCAGCACCTGCAGCATCGGCGTCTCGACCTCGACGAAACCGCGCCGGTGAAACGACTCACGCAGCGAGCGCACGACGGTCGCCCGGGTCCGCACGGTCTCGCCGCGCGGCGGGCCGCAGGATCAGGTCGACGTAACGCTGCCGAATCCGGGTCTCCTCGGCCAGCTGCTTGTGCGCGACCGGCAGCGGGCGCAGCGCCTTCGCGGCCATCCGCCACGAATCGACCATCACCGACAGCTCGCCGCGCCGGGACGTGACGATCTCGCCGTGCACGAACACGTGGTCACCCAGGTCGACGTCGGCCTTCCACTCGGCCAGCGACTCCTCGCCGACCGACGCGAGGCTGATCATGGCCTGCAATTCGGTGCCGTCGCCCTCGCGCAGCGTCGCGAAGCACAGCTTGCCGGTGTTGCGCAGGTACATCACCCGGCCGGTGACGCCGACCTGTAGGCCGGTGGCGGTGTCCGGCGGCAGGTCCGGGTAGCAGGTCCCTGACCTCGCGCAGCGTGTGCGTGCGCGGCACCTGGACCGGATACGGGTCGATCCCCTCGGGCCAGCAGTCCCGCGCGCTTGTCGCGGCGGATCCGCATCTGCTCGGGCAGGTCGTCCTCGTTGGTCGGCTGGGCGGGGTTGTCCGCGTTCACGCCTGAAAATGGTACGTACCCGAACTCGCGGGCACCGGCCAGGTCAGCGGCCATTACGTTTGGCCGCCATGGACGATCAGCGCGACGCAGTTCGCCCGCAGGGCGTCGTCGTTCGGCAGCCAGGCCGCCGCGTATGCCGAATACCGCCCCGACTACCCGGCCGCGCTGTTCGAGTGGGGCCTCGCCGGTCGCGCGACGATCCCGCGCCTGCGTGTGCTCGACCTCGGTGCCGGCACCGGCAAGCTCACCGCAGGGCCTGGTCGCGCTGGGCGTGGACGTGGTCGCCGTCGAGCCGGACCCGGCGATGCTGGCCGAGCTGACCAGCCTGTTCCCGGAGGTCGACGCGCGAGCCGGCACGGCGGAGCCGATCCCGCTGCCGGACGCGTCGGTGAACGCCGTGTTCGCCGGGCAGGCGCTGCACTGGTTCGACCTGGACCGGGCGCTGCCGGAGATCGGGCGGGTGCTGCGGCCGGGCGGATCGCTGGTGGCCGCGTGGAACGCCTACGACGACCGGGTGCGGTGGGTGGCCGACCTGATCGCGCGCTCCGACGCGGTCAGGCGGACAGCGGCGCCGCGCAGGCGACGGAGCAGGTCTGGAGCGCTTCGGCCCCTTCGAGAGCAGTCGAACTGCCGCACCAGGCCACACGGACCGCTGGACAGCCTGGTGCACCGTGCGGCCACCCTGTCACGGATGCTGGTCGCCACCGACGCAGGAGCGGGCCGGCCACCTGGCCGGGCTGCTGCGCCGGTTCCTGGAGGCCAACCCGGCGACGGCGCACCGGCGAGTTCGTGGTGCCGATGGTCACCTTCGCCATGCAGGTGACCATCGACCGGTGAGGTCAGTGCACGTCGACCGTCAGTGCGCGTTGCGCTCGTAGACCAGGCGCAGGCCCAGCAGGGTCAGGTCGGGCACGTGGTGCTCGATGGTCTCCGACTCCTCGATCACCAGCGGCGCCAGGCCGCCGGTGGCGATCACCGTGACCGGGCCGGGCTGGGAGGCCCGCAGTTCCCTGGCTGATCCGCCGGACCAGGCCGTCGACCTGGCCGGCGAAGCCGTAGAGGATGCCCGACTGCAGGCACTCCACGGTGTTCTTGCCGATCACCGACCTCGGCCGGACCACCTCCACCTTGCGCAACTGGGCGGCCCGCGCGGCCAGCGCGTCGATGGAGATCTCGATGCCCGGCGCGAACACGCCGCCGAGGAACTCGCCCTTGGCGGAGATCACGTCGATGTTGGTGGACGTGCCGAAGTCGACCACGATGCACGCCGTGCTGTGCAGATGGTGCGCCGCCAGGGTGTTGATCACCCGGTCGCCGCCGACCTCGCGCGGGTTGTCGATCAGCAGCGGCACGCCGGTGCGCACGCCGGGCTCCACGATCACCTTCGGCACGTCGCGCGTAGTAGCGGCCGATCATCACGCGCAGTTCACGCAGCACGGCGGGCACCGTGGACAGCGCGGACACGCCGGTCACGTCGTCGGCGTGCTCACCGAGCAGGCCGCGCATGGTCAGCGCCAGCTCGTCGGCGGTCATCCTGGCGTCGGTGCGCATCCGCCAGTCACGGACCAGCTTCGCGTCCTCTCCACGGCCGGAGTACAGGCCCAGCACGATGTTGGTGTTGCCGACGTCGACACACAGCAGCACGCGCGCCTCAGCTCTCCGACTGCAGCAGGGCGTCCAGTGCGGCGGCGGCGTCGGTCTCGGCGGCCGGCATGTCGATCTCGACCATCCCGTCGCCGATACCGCCGGGGAAGCCCGCCGCGCAGGCCGGAACCGGACGGTGCGAACGCGGGATCGGCGCCGGTCGGACCACCTTGTTGTCGGCGTCGACGAACACGACCCTCGGCCGGTACGCGCTCGGCCTCGGCGTCGTCCATCAGGCCGTAGGCGATCAGGATCACCAGGTCGCCGGGGTGCACGAGATGCGCGGCGGCACCGTTGATGCCGAGCACGCCGCTGCCTCTCTCGCCTGTGATGACATAGGTCTCCAGGCGGGCGCCGTTGGTCACGTCCACGATCGCCACCTGCTCGCCGGGCAGCAGGTCGGCCGCGTCCATCAGGTCCTCGTCCACCGTCACCGAACCCACGTAGTCCAGGTCGGCCTGGGTGACCGTGGCACGGTGGATCTTCGACTTCAACATCGTGCGCAACATGGGGTTTCCTCTCCCGGTCAGCCACCGGCCAGCAGGACCGGCGCGTTGTCGATCAGGCGCGTCGTGCCGACCCGGGCGGCCACCAGCAGCCGTGCCGGCCCGTCGCGCGGCGCGGGGCCGAGGTCGTCGGCGCGCAGTTCCAGGTAGTCCAGGTCGACGCCGGGCTCGGCGGCCAGCACGGCGTTCGCCGCGGCCAACACCGCTGGACCGGTCCGTCGAAGCCGGCGTGCACGCCGGCGGCCAGCGCCGCCGACAGCGCCAGCGCCGCGTCGCGCTGCGCCGGCGTCCAGATAGACGTTGCGGGACGACAGCGCCAGGCCGCCGTCCTCGCGGACCGTCGGCACGCCGACGATCCTCAGTTCCATGTTCAGGTCGGCGACCATCCTGCGGACCAGCACCAGCTGCTGGTAGTCCTTCTCGCCGAAGAACGCGTAGTCGGGGCGGACGATGTTGAACAGCTTCGCCACCACGGTCAGCACACCGGCGAAGTGGCCCGGCCGGAACGCGCCCTCCAGTTCGTCGCCCAGCGGACCGGGATGGACGGTCACCTGTGCGCGCGCCGTCCGGGTAGATGTCCTCGACGCTCGGGGTGGAAGACCAGCTCCACACCCTCCCGCCGACAGATGTCCACATCGGACTCGAACGGCCTCGGGTAGCGGGACAGGTCCTCGTTCGCCCCGAACTGCAACGGGTTCACGAACACCGACACGCACACCACGACGCCGGGAATCCGACGCGCCCTGCTGATCAGTTCGCGGTGTCCGTCGTGCAGCGCGCCCATCGTGGGCACCAGCGCGATCCGGCGGCCACTGGCACGCAGCGCGCGGGTCACCTTCGCCAGTTCTGCCGGGCGCTCGTAGACGGACAGCTCGCCCTGCCGGTACCTCACCGTCACGACGGTGTCTCCTCCTCGATGCACGGCGGCCACCTCGGCGGCGACCGACGGTGACAGCAGGCCCGCGGCCAGCGGCGCGCTGTGCGGTGCGCAGGGCCAGCGCGCGATAGCCGGGCAGCGCGTTCGGGTTCGGCCTCGGCCAGCACCCGCAGGTGTGTACGCAGCGTACCGACGTCGCCGCGGGCCACCGGGCCGGTCAGCGCGCGGTCGCCGTGCCGCAGCGCGTTGTCCAGCGCGGCGGACAGCAGCGGGCCGAGCAGCCGCTCGGCGTGGCTGATGCCGGCGCGCACGCAACAGGTCCGTGCACTCGGCGACCAGCGTGACCAGGTGGTTGGCGCCGTGCGCGAGTGCCGCGTGATACAGCGGGCGGGCCGACTGCGGCACCCGCACCGGCTCGGCACCCATCTCGACGACCAGCGCCTCACCGACGTTCCAGGCGACCTCGTCGTCCGGATCGGCGGTGACGGCGAAGCTGCAGGACGGAATCCGTTGCAGGTCCTCGGATCTGCCGTTGAACGTCATCGCCGGATGCAGTGCCAGCGGCAGCGCGCCGAGCTCCTGCGGCGGGCCGCAGCACGTCGACGCCGTGCGCGCCGGAGGTGTGCACCACGATCTGACCCGGCCCGCAGCGCACCGACCGCGGCCAGGCCGCGAACGGTGCCTGCCGAGCACGTCGTCCGGGAATGGCCAGCAGCACCAGATCCGCGCGGGCGGCCACCTCGTCCGGCGGCAGCAGCGGCACGTCCGGCAGCAGCTCGCCGGCCCTGCGCACCGAGTCCCGGGACACGCCGCTGGCGCGCCGACGACCGTGTGGCCGGCGCCGGCCAGTGCGGCACCGAGCACGGCACCCACCCGCCCGGCGGACACCACCCCGACAGCCAGCCGGGCCGGCCTGGTCACCCGACTCCCCCTGCTCGTGGCGGCCGTGCCGATGGCACGGTGCCGCGCGTGATCGCGCTCATCGCGAGCTCTCCCTCACTCGTTCCAGTCCCGCCTCCGCAACGGGTACCAGACGACCAGGCGAGCGTATCCGCAGCGCACCGATGGTGCTCGGATCGGGTGACGAGCTTCACCCGAGGCGCCCGCTCAGTCGGCGCGACGGCGGTGCCGGCGCTGCGCGTCGTCCTGATTGGCGTGGGCGGCAATGATTTCCGTCACCGAGCGGCCCGCGGTGTGGGCGCCGGTGGTCTCCACGTCGTCGTCGTTCCAGCGCGACGGTTCCTCCGCCTTGGCCCGCCGGCCGGTGCTGGTCCTGCCGTCGTCGACCCTGCGGTGGCCGCCGGTGGTCTCGACGGCGCGCTCGACCGGACCGGTGGCGAGGCCGCTCCACGGGCTCGATCCCGCGCTGCGACCGCACCGCGGAACGCACCTGCGGCGGTTCCGGATCGGCCGCCCTGCGCCGTTCCGGTCGGCTGGCGGACCGGCGCGGACCTGCGCGACGCGTCGCCCTGCGCGGGCCACGAGCGTTCCATGCGTCTCGGTCGGATCGGCGGGTGGGCGCATCGGCGGGTCCGGTGCGCCTGCTCGGCCGAGCCTGCTGTTGCAGCGGCACTGGCCGTGCGGACCTGTTGCTGGCCGGCGCGCTGCGGCCCGGCGTTGGGGCGCCGGCGGTGCGGCTCCGGCCGCTGCTGTACCGAGCGCTGCGGCTCCGGCCGCGGGGGTGCCGTCGCGCTGCGCGTTGGCGTGTCGGACCGACTGCTGCGCGTCGCCGGACCGCTGGCCCGCGTCGCATGCGGCCCTGGTCTGGGCTCCTGCGGTCGGGCTGTTGCTGCGGCACCGCCGCACGGGTTGCACGACCTTCCGTCCGCAGCGGCTGCTGGGCTGCGCCCTGCGCATCGGCGCGACGGCGGACCGGCGTCGCCTGCTGGGCGGGGCGTGGCGGGCATGTCCGGCCTGGCCATCAGCTCGCGTGGACGCGTCGACCGTCGCCGGCTCGCCGGCCATGATGCCGCGATCGGCGGGTCACCACGCGGGGCTGCGCCTCGGGCCCGGCCAGCGTGCGCATCCGGTCGACTGGGCCTGCAGCGCGAACCGCTCCACCAGCACCTCACCGCCGGTCAGCCGCTCCAGGCTCTCCCGCAGCACGCCGCAACTCCGCGCGCAGGGCGGCCATGTCCTCGCGGTTGGCCTCCTCGACGCGCTTGCGCGCCTCGGCCTCGACCTGCAGCTCGTACTCGCGGCGGGCGGCGACCTCGCGTTCCAGTTCCAACTCGTAGACCGACTGGAGGTCGGAGACCTCCATCTCCTTCTCGGCCACCACCTTGCGGAACCTGCTGGCCAGGAACACGCCCAGCAGCGCGGCCCACAGGGCGGCCAGCACACCGAGACGCAACATCTTCGCGCTGTCGCTGAGACACGAGCACCGCGGTCGCGGCGACGGCGAGCGCCAGGACCGCGATCATCAGCAACCTGGTCGTGGAGCCGGAATCCTCCCTCGGCTCCTCGTCGTCGGAGTCGCGGACGCCGGCCATGGCGCATACCGTACCTGCTGGTTACTCAGATGAGACCACTCCGTGGCCATGTGCGTACGAACGCTGCGCCGAGCGGCGCACGCGACTTCAGTCGCGGCCTAACTCGAACGGGGCAATCCGGCTCTGGCCGTCGCGGTCATCGTCGTCCTCTGGAGCACGGCAGCAGTGCTCCAGCCACAGCGCGGCGGCGATCAACGCCGCGGCGCTCACCAGGCCGACGACCGAGCTGTTCGTGTCACCGGCCGCCGAGATCATCTCCGCGCGCCTCGGCAGCACGTACACCAGCACGCCCAGCCACGCGCCCGCCATGATCGCGCCCAGCAGCGACGACGCCTTCGCCAGCGCGACCGCCCTGGCCGCGAGCAGCGCCGGCACCGGCCTCGTGCCCTCCCTGCCGGCCAGCCGGGCGCGCAGCGACTGCGCGAACGCCAACTCGACCACCGCGAGGACCAGCAGTGACGCGCCGGCCAGCACGGGCAGCGGCGGCAGCGCCTCGTAGTCCAGGATCAGCAGCAGGTTCGACCAGCACACCGACGATCACGCCGGTGATCACGAGGTCACGCGCGCGGGTGAACCTCACCGCACCCCCAGACACCAGGTCGTCCCTGCGGGTCACGCCCGCCGTGTCCAGCCGCGGCCAGCACGTCGCGCACCTGGCCGTGGCCGGGCAGCACCGCGTCCGGGTCGATGTCCAGCCACGGGATCAGCACCGTGGCGCGCTCCGGGGTGCCGGGGTGCGGCAGCAGCAGGTCGGGGTGGTCGGACGTGACACCGTCGACGGTCACGACGTCGACGTCCAGCGTGCGCGGGCCCCACCGCACCGTCACGCACCCGGTGCGCCTGCCGCCTCCAGCCGCCGGCCCGAGTTCCAGCCAGCCCCACTCGTCGACGTCGTCGTCGGTCACGATCACCACCGCGTTGAGGAAGTCCGGCTGGTCGACGCCACCCCACGGCTGCGGTCTCGTAGACCGGCGACACGGCCACCACGGCGTCGCCGAGCCCGGCCACGGCCAGCCGCAGATTCGCCAACCGGTCACCGAGATTCGAGCCCAGCGACAGGACCGCTCTGCTCATGCCGCCTCCGCGGGACCACACACGTCGGCGGAACTCATGCCACGCCGCCCCGGCCACCGCGGCGCGAACGGCGGGCGGTGACGGCGACGTCGGCGAACGTGCAGCGGGATCGGCGCGGCCGGCTTGTGCACCGTGACCTCGACGGCGTGCGCGCGCTCGTCGGTCATCACGTCCTCGGCGATCCTTCGCGGCGACCGTCTCGATCAGGTCGCACGGCGGCCCGCCGACGATCGTCGGCCGCCCGTTTCGGCCAGTTCGCCGTAGTCCAGCGTGTCGGCGATGTCGTCGGTGGCCGCGGCCTGGTCCAGGTCGATCCACACCGTGATGTCGACCAGGAAGTCCTGGCCGTCGCGGCGCTCGTGCTCGAAAACCCCGTGCCGGCCGCGCACCCGCAGCCCGGTCAGCGTGATCCGGTCGGTCATCGCGGCCGGCCCTCCTGCCAGGCCGCGGCCACCGTCACCGCGTCCAGCGACCTGCCCACGTCGTGCACCCGAACCCCCCACGCTCCCGCCGCGGCGGCCAGCGCCGACACGGCGGCCGTGGCGTCCTCGCGGCCGTCCGGCGGTCGCGGCTTGCCGTCCGGACCGGCCAGCAACCGGCCGAGAAAACGTTTGCGGGACGCGCCGACCAGCACCGGGAAGCCGAGTTCGGTCAGCGCCGGCAGGCTGTGCAGCAGCGCCCAGTCGTGCTCGGCGCGCTTCGCGAAGCCCAGTCCCGGGTCGAGCACCAGCGACTCCGGGGCGACGCCCGCCGCCACCGCGGCGTCCACCCGGTCGCGCAGTTCGCCGCGCACCTCGGCCACCACGTCGGTGTAGTCGGCCAGCGACGTCCATGTCCCTGCTGTGGCCACGCCAGTGCATCAGGATCCACGGCACGCCGTGCTCGACCACGACCCTGGCCATGTCCGGGTCGGCGAGGCCGCCGGACACGTCGTTCACGATGCTGCGCGCCGGCGGCCAGCGCGTCCGCCGCGACCTTGGCCCTGGTCGTGTCCACGCTGACCGGCACGCCGGCGGCCGCCAGCTCCCGGATCACCGGCACCACCCGCGCCGACTCGACGTCCGCCGCGACCCGGTCGGCACCCGGCCGGGTCGACTCGCCGCCCACGTCGATCAGGTCGGCGCCGCGCTCGCCGCATGGCGATGCCGTGCACGACCGCGTCGGCCGGGTCGAAGTAGCGGCCGCCGTCGGAGAACGAGTCCGGGGTGACGTTCAGCACGCCCATCACCACACAGCGGTCCGGACACGGCAGCGCCTTCGGACGGTCACCGCCCTCCTGCCTCTGATCAGGTCGATCGCCTCGGCGCGGGACGACGCCGACGTGCGCAGCAGGCCGCGCACGGCCGACGTGGTGGTGCGGGCGCCGGGCTTGCGCACGCCGCGCATGCCCATGCACAGGTGCTCGGCCTCGATCACCACGATCACGCCGCGCGGTTCGAGCCTGCGCACCAGCGCGTCGGCGACCTGCGAGGTCAGCCGCTCCTGCACCTGCGGCCGCCTGGCGTACAGGTCGACCAGCCGGGCCAGCTTGGACAGCCCCGTCGACCCGGCCCGCCTCGTTCGGGATGTAGCCGACGTGCGCGACGCCGTGGAAGGGCAGCAGGTGGTGTTCGCAGAAGCTGAACATCGGGATGTCGGTGACCAGCACGAGTTCCTCGTGGCTCTCGTCGAACGTCTTGGCCAGCACCGAGTCCGGCTCGGTGAACAGGCCGGCGAACAGTTCGCGGTAGGCCCGCGCGACCCGGGCCGGGGTCTCCTTCAGGCCCTCCCGGTCCGGGTCCTCGCCGCAGGCCAGCAGCAGTTCGCGGACGGCCGCCTCGGCGCGCGGCTGGTCGAAGCACCGGACGGCCGGCGACGGCCCGCTGGTCGGCGACGACCTGTTGGCCGTCATCGGCCAGCGGGTCAACGGAAACGTTCGACACGCACAACACCTCCACCGGCCGACTGCCCGGTCATCGGGCGCGGCCGACCTCGACGGACATGGTCACGCACTCTACCGGGTGGGCTCGGCGTGACCATGCCGCCGATCCAGGTCAGCGACCCGTGTCCCGGTCGTCGGTGTCCACAGGGTGCCGGGGCTGGTCCTCCGGCACCGCGTCCTGCACGACCACTGCCCGACGGCCGCTCCCACGACGGCGTCCACGACTGGCCGGACGGCGTGGTCGCCGGCTTCCAGCCGGGAGGCGCGCCGTAGTACGGCGGACCGGCCGGGCGACGAGCGAACCGTCGCTGTTGTTGCCGTCGGTGCCGCTACACCGGCGTGCCGGCCGGGCCGTAGGTCTGGCCGTTGCCGGTGTGGGCCGCCGTTGGTGCCGGTACCGTCGGTTGCGCTGCCGAGGTCGAGCTGGCCGGGCACCGGAGCCGGCACCGTGCCCACCGGGGTCGGCGTGTCCTCGATCGGCGGCCACGGCTCACCGCGCTCGATGGCCAGTTCGCGCCGGGTCTTCACCGGCGGCTTGTCCGACGGCGTGCGGCCACCGAAGTCGTTGAACTCGGTGATCCGCGGCCGCTTCTCCACCCGGGCGAAGATCCGCGCCAGGTCCTTGCGCTGCAGCGTCTCCTTGTCCAACAGCTCGACGACCAGGTCGTCGAGCACGTCGCGGTACGGGTTGAGCACGTTCCACGCCTCGGTGTGCGCCGCCTCGATCAGGGCGCGCACCTCCTCGTCGATCTCGTGCGCGACCTCGAGCGAGTAGTCCGGCTGGTGGCCCATGGACCGGCCGAGGAACGGGTCGCCCTGGTCCTGGCCGTACTTCACGGCACCCAGCCGGGCGCTCATGCCGTACTCGGTGACCATCGCCTTGGCGATCTTGGTGGCCTGATCGATGTCGGCGGAAGCGCCCGTGGTCGGCTCGTGGAACACCAGCTCCTCGGCCGCCCGGCCGCCCAGCGCGAACACCAGCCGCGCGATCATCTCCGAGCGGGTCATCAGCTCCTTGTCGTCCTCGGGGACGACGAGGGCGTGCCCACCGGTGCGGCCGCGGGGCAGGATGGTCAGCTTGTAGACCGGCTCCAGGTCGGGCATGGCCCACGCGGCCAGCGCGTGCCCGCCCTCGTGGTACGCGGTGATCTTCTTCTCCTTCTCGGAGATGATCCGGCTCTTGCGGGCCGGACCGCCGATCACCCGGTCGACCGACTCCTCCAGCGCGGCGCCGCCGATCACGTGCCCGTTCTTGCGGGCGGTGAGCAGCGCGGCCTCGTTGATCACGTTGGCCAGGTCGGCGCCGGACATGCCCACGGTGCGCTTGGCCAGGCCGTCCAGGTCGGCGTCCGCGGCCAGCGGCTTGCCCTTGGAGTGCACGGCCAGGATGGCGCGGCGGCCCCGCAGGTCGGGAGCGGACACCGGGATCTGCCGGTCGAAGCGGCCGGGCCGCAGCAGCGCCGGGTCCAGGATGTCGGGCCGGTTGGTGGCCGCGATCAGGATGATGCCGCCACGGGCGTCGAAGCCGTCCATCTCGACGAGCAGCTGGTTGAGGGTCTGCTCGCGCTCGTCGTGACCGCCGCCGAGGCCGGCGCCGCGCTGGCGGCCGACGGCGTCGATCTCGTCCACGAAGATGATGCACGGCGAGTTCTGCTTGGCCTGCTCGAACAGGTCACGCACACGGGAGGCGCCGACACCGACGAACATCTCGACGAAGTCCGAACCGGAGATCGAGTAGAACGGCACGCCGGCCTCGCCGGCGACGGCCCTGGCCAGCAGCGTCTTGCCGGTACCGGGCGGGCCGTAGAGCAGCACGCCCTTCGGGATCTTGGCGCCCAGCGCCTGGTAGCGGCCCGGGTTCTGCAGGAAGTCCTTGATCTCCTGGAGCTCCTCGACGGCCTCGTCGGCGCCGGCCACGTCGGCGAACGTGGTCTTGGGCATGTCCTTGGACAGCTGTTTGGCCCGCGACTTGCCGAAGTTCAGCACGCGGTTGCCGCCGCCCTGGACGTTGTTGATCATCACCCACATCAGCAGCAGGAGGATGCCCAGCGGGATCAGGTAGACCAGCAGCTGGCTCCAGAAGGACTCCTGCGTGACCTTCGTGTCGAAGTTCACCTTGTCCGACTTCAGCGCATCGAAGATGTCCTGCTCGGAGTTGGCCGGGTAGGACGTGATGAGCTTCGTCGCACCGTTGGCCGGGTCTGGATGCTTCAGGTCGAGCCGGAGCTGCTGCTCCTTGTCGCCGATGGTGGCGTCGGACACGTTGTTGGCGCTGATCTGAGCGAGCGCTTCGGACGTGGGCACCTGCGTGTATCCACGGGTGTCATCGAACAGCGTGCTGAAGGCGTAGTACACGAGCAACAACGCGACTATCCACAGCAGCGGGTTGCGTAGCAGGCGCTTACGGTCCATTCACCTACGGCCGACGGCCTCGACCCTCCCAAACTCGCGCTCGACCAGGGGCAGCGCACCACCTGGCCGGACGGGACACCCCGCACCGGTCCAGCGTACCGCCCGCCCGGGAGAACCCGGCGAGCGAAGCCCGACCAGCGCGACCCGGTGCCCATCTCTAGGTGCAACGGCTGCCGTCCCGGATCCGTTCCCGAGACCACTGATCATTTCGCTGTCCGCGTAACGCTCCTGTTCGGCTCGCGCCTCGCTCAGGCGTACACCTCCGGCTTGAGTGTGCCGATGTAGGGCAGATCGCGGTAGCGCTCGGCGTAGTCCAGGCCGTAGCCGACGACGAACTCGTTCGGGATGTCGAAGCCGACGTACTGCACCGGCACCTCGACCCGGACGGCGTCCGGCTTGCGCAGCAGGGCGACGACCTCCAGCGACGCCGGACTGCGCGCCATCAGGTTCTTGCGCAGCCAGGACAGCGTCAGGCCGGAGTCGATGATGTCCTCGACGATCAGCACGTCCCGGCCGGCGATGTCGCGGTCCAGGTCCTTCAGGATGCGCACCACGCCGGAGGACGACGTGGCGGAGCCGTACGAGCTGACCGCCATGAACTCCAGCTGCACCGGCACCGGCAGCGCCCGCGCCAGGTCGGTCATGAACATGACGGCGCCCTTGAGCACGCCGACCAGCAGCAGGTCGGCGCCGCCCGCGGGCCGGCTGCTCGGCGATCTGCTTGGCCAGGGCGTCCACCTTCGCGCGGATGTCCTGCTCGGTGATCAGGACGGAAGCGATGTCGTCGTCGTACACGACCCGGCTTCCCCTCTCTGCTCGTGTCCGCGCAAGTGGCGGCGACAACGGGACGGCATCAGTGGTCCGTTCGGTCGAGCAGCAGCCTGCCATGGGCGCGGCGGACGACCAACCCGCCGGGCAGCCACACGCCGCCCTGACCGCGCCAGCGGTCGACGAGGTCGTCGGCGGCCCGCAGCTGCGCGTCGGTGAGTTCGCGCACACCACCGGCCAGCAGCCAGCCGCGCAGCACACGCCTGCGCACGGCGGGCGGCAGATCGGACAGTTCGGCCACGGCGGGCTCGTCGCGCCGTATCCGGTGCAGCACGCGCGCCGCCCAGGCGTCCAGGGCGTCGGTGTCCTCGCGGAGCTGGGCGGCGGTCCTGGCCAGTGCGTCGGCGACACCGCCGGCCAGCACGTCCTCCAGCAGCGGCAGCACCTCGGTCCGCAACCGGACGCGGGTGAAGCGGGGATCGGCGTTGTGCGGGTCGGTCCACGGGCGTCAGGCCCAGCCGGGCGCACGCGGCCACCGTGGTGCCCCGCGACACACCCAGCAGCGGCCTGGCCCACGGCGGGTCCAGCGCGCCGCATGCCGGCGATCGACCGCGGTCCCGACCCCCTGCCCAGGCCGAGCAGCACGGTCTCGGCCTGGTCGTCGCGGGTGTGGCCGAGCAGGACGAGCGCGTCCGGGCAGGCAGCGCGGCCCGCAGCGCCGCGTACCGGGCCCTGCGGGCGGCGGCCTCCATGCCGCCGGGACCGTCGACGCGCACCGGCAGCACCCTGTACCTCGCGGAGGCCGAGTCTCGGCCAGCGTGTCGGCGGCTCGCCGCGCGACCCGCGCGGAGTCGGCCTGCAGGCCGTGGTCGACGACCAGGCCGTGCATGCCGCAGGCCCAGTTCACCGGCCGACGTACAAGGCGGCGCGCGGCCAGCGCCAGCGAGTCGGCGCCGCCGGACACGGCGACCGCGATCTCGCCGCCGGCCAGGTGCGCCTTCGGCTTCGGGTGACGGTGAGCAGGGAGCGCACGGCCGAGCGGACGAGCCGGCACGGAGTTGTCGGTGGACATCCGCCGGCAGGGGTCAGCCGTGCACGCGGCGCAGCCACAGCGCCGGATCCGCGATCTCAGCCCTGGTCGGCAGCGTCTCGGGCGACGTCCACACCGCGTTGAAACCGGTCATGCCGACCGAGTCGATCACCTGCCGGGTGAACGCGGAGCCCTCCGCGTACTGGCGGACCTTCGCCTCGACACCGAGCAGCGTGCGCAGCAGCCGGTCCAGCAGGCCACCGCCCTTGCGGCGTTCGGCGAACCGCGCCCGGATCACCTCGACCGACGGCACCACCTCGCGGCCCGACGGCGTCCATCACGTGGTCGGCGTGGCCCTCCAGCAGCGTCGACAGCGCGATCAGCCGTCCAGCAGCCGGCGCTGCTCGCCGGACTGGAACAGCTCGATCATGTCCATCGGGCTGAGTTGCCGCTCGCCGGAGCGCAGCCGCTCGCGGACGGCGCGGATCACGTCGGGCAGCCGGCCGACCGCGTCCGACGGCGCTGTCGTCGATGCTGGACAGCAGCCGGGCGACCTCGCCGGCGAAGTAGTCACGCAGCCACGGCACGGCCGTGAACTGGAGGCGGTGCGTGCCCTCGTGCAGGCACACCCACATCCGGAAGTCCGTCGCGGAGACGTCCAGCGCGCGCTGCGCCGCGACGATGTTCGGCGCGACCAGCAGCAGTCTGCCGGTGCCCTCGTCGCCGGTGAACGGGTCGTACTGGCCGAGCACGCGGGAGGACTAGGAACGCCAACACCATGCCGGCCTGCACGCCGGCCGTGCCGGCGAGCACGTTGCCCAGCGGCCCGCTGTAGGTCGCGGGCAGTGCGCCGTCGGTCAGCGCGACAGGCCCTGCACGGCCGACCTGCACCCATCCCGGCCGGTCCACCACTTCGCCGTCGCGCAACGGCAGGCCGTGCCCGAGACCGGTCAGGTCACGCACGTGCTGTTCGGCGGTGCCGGTGATGCCGCGCAGTTCGCGGACTGCCTCGCGCGCCTCCTCCGGGTCGACGGCCGGACCGCCGCGGGCCAGCGCCTGCCCGGTGCTGGCCGCCACCGACCAGTCGACGGGCGCCGTTCCCGTCCCGGGCTGCTCGATCAGTGGCCACGTTCACGACTTCGACGGTACCCGACGTACGACGCAGCAGCCCAGGCCCGCGCGCCAGGGCGGTTCGTCACGTCAACGGCAGCCGCAGCCCCGCAGTGCAGCCGCCATGTCGTCCAGCACGTCCGGTGCGCGCTCGGCTGGTCCTGGTTGGCGTTCAGCGCGAACACCAGCACCCGGCCGTCCGCGTCCAGCACGATGCCAGCCAGCGCGTTGACACCGTGACAGCGTGCCCGTCTTCGCACGCACCCAGCCGCGCCCGGCCGCGGCCGGCGCCCTTCTGGTACCGGCCGGACAGCGTGCCGTCACCGAGGCGTGCTGCCCGCGATCGGCAGGCCGAGCAGCAGCGGCCGCAGTTTCGCCACCCGCGGGTCGGAGGTGTTCGAACTGGCCGCGACGTGCAACACCTGCGCCAGCAACGCGGTCGGCACGCGGTCGCAGGGGACAGTCCACTGCTGTCGTCAGTGCTCACACCGGACGCGTCGAAACCGTTGCGGCGCAACACATCGACGACCGCCTCGGTAGCGCCGGTGAAGCTGGCCGGCCTGCCGTCGGCCATCGCGACCGCGCTGCCGACCGCCTCGGCGAGCACGTTGTCGGAGATCTGCAACAGGTTCATGACGAGGTCCGGGCAGCGGCGCCGAGTGCACCACACCCAGCACCTGCCGCGCTGCGGTGTCGGCGTGTTCGTCGACGGACACGGCGGACGCCGGCACACCCAGTGCCGCCGCCAGCGCCTGGCCGGCGGCCAATGGCGGGCGTGTAGGTGCGCGGCGAGTCCGGCACGGCGGGCCTGAGCCGGCCGCCGTCCATCATCACCGACTGGATCGGCGAGTAGTTGACCTGCGACGGCGACGGCGGGTCCCAGCCGGGCGCGGTCGTCGGGCCGGTGAACCGGCTGGTGTCCACCACGATCCGGGTGATGGGGCCGTTCGCGTGCGCCTTCACCTGTGCGGCCAGGTCGCTGATCCGCGCCGAACCCGGATACACCGACTGCTGCGGCGCCGGCAGCGAGTTCAGCGTCGGATCACCGCCGCCGACCAGCACGATCGTGCCCGGGCTGCTGCCGGCGACGACGGTGGTCGCCAGCGTCGTCTGCGGGCTCGAGGCTGAGCAGCGCGGCTGCCGACGTGAGGAGTTTGTTGGTGGACGCGGGTGTGGACGGCACTTCCGCCGGTCTGGTCGAACAGCACCTCGCCGCTGGCCGCGTCCAGCACGGTCCCGTGGAACGCACCCGAGTGCCGCGTTGGCCACCATGCCGGCCAGCGCGCCGTGCACGCCGGAGCTGCTGGGCATCGGAGCGGAACTGTCGGGAGTGCGCACCTGCGCCGTGTACGCGACGGGCGAGGGCGGCGCCTGGGTCTCGGCGCGGCGGCCGGACGCAGGCCGAGCGCGGTCGCGACGGACGGCGACGCTCAGCACGACGGCCACACCGACGGCGATCACGACGGCCAGCACGCCACCGACGATCAGCAACCGCTTGGCACGCCTGGACAGTTGCCTGCGCGGTGCGTCGCGCGATGCGTCCCGGTCGTCGTAACGGTCGTCGTAGTCCTCGTCGTAGTCCTCGTCGACTTGCGGGATGAACTCGGTCGTCTCGTCGACGCCGGACAGGCCCCGGTCGGTCGGCGGCTCGGGCCGGTTCAGGCCGAATGACCGGGATGATCTGCGTCGACTCCACAGGCGCCGGCGGCCGGACCGGCGGCCGCGGCATCTGCCGTGGCGGCGGGGGCGGTTTCGGGAGCGCCGTGGCCATCGGCGGTTTGCGTACCGGTGGCTTGGGTGCCGGCGCGGGTGCCGGTGGCTTGCGAGGTGCGTCGATGCGGGGCAGGAACTGGGTCGTGCCGACGTCCTGGATCGGCCGCATCACCTGTGTGCGCTGCACTTCCGGTTCGGGCAGCGGACGCGGCTTGGGCCGTGGGATCTCGGGGACCGCGGGCTGCGGCCGCTGCCGGGGTTCCGGTTGGCGCAGCGGCTGGGCTCGGGCTCAGGGACCGCTTCGGGTTCCGGTTCCGGGAGTGGCTTCGGTTCCGGCTGCGGAACGTCGTCGGGCGGAGGCTCTTCCTCGGCGGCGGCCTCGGGCTCCGGCGCGGCCTCGGGCGCGGCTTTCGTTACCGGTTCGGGCTCTCGTTCCGGTTCTGGCTCATGTTCCGGCTCCCGGTTCGGGCTCGGCTGCCGGTTCGATCTTGACGGCTCGGATTTCGCCTGTTCGGATTTCGCCTGTTCGGGTTCGGCCGCCGGCTCGGGTGCCGGCCAGTGGACGGTGTCGGGCTGGGCCGAAGTGTCCGGCTTCGCGGCCGGCTCGGCGATCGCCTCGGTTCCTGGCGTCCACGTCGGGCTCGGCCGGTTTCGCGGACGGCTCGGTGATCGGCGCCGTCTTGCCGTCGACGTCGGACTCGGCCGGCGGTTCCGGCTCGGTGCGGCGCCTCGGCCTCCGCGCGGTCGTTCCGGCTCCGCCTGCTCCGCTTCCGGCTCGACCGGCGGTTCGGGCTCGCTCGGCGGTTCTTGCTTCGCGGCCGCTGCCGGTTTCGGCTGTACGTCCGGCTTCGGCTCGGGTTCGGCTTCCTGGCCCGGCCACGCGTACGCGGCGGCAGGCTTGTTCGCCGGAGCCGCCTCGGGTGCTTCCTGTGTCGTCGCCGGATCCGGCCCGACTTCCGGCTCCGCGTCGGGCTCGGCGACCTTCGCGCTCGGCGGGCTTCCGGCTCGGCCGGCTCGCCCGCTGCGGGTTTGTTCTCGGCATGGTCCTTCTCGGGCCATGCCTGGTCACCGTCCGTCGTCGGCGTGCCCGGCGTCTTCGCTTCGGGCGTGTCGGCAGCGGTGTCCGGCCGCTCGGCTCCGTCCTGCACGCGTGCCTCCTCCAGCGGATCGGGATGCACAGGGGGCAAGGTCACATCATGTTCGGAGACGACGGGGACGACCCGAGCATTAGTGTGTGGTCCACACTAGTGGCGTAACGAGAGCGGCTGGCGCGGGCACACACCCAGCGCGCCGTGCAGGCACCGAAACGAATGAGGACGACGTGGAGTTCGACGTCACCATCGAGATCCCCAAGGGACAGCGCAACAAGTACGAGGTGGACCACAAGTCTGGGCGGCATCCGCCTGGACCGGACACTGTTCACCGCCACCCAGTACCCGGCCGACTACGGGTTCATCGATGACACGTTGGGTCAGGACGGTGACCCGCTGGACTGCATGGTCCTGGTCCAGGAGCCGACCTTCCCCGGCTGCCTGATCCGTGCGCGGGCCATCGGGATGTTCCGGATGACCGACGAGAAGGGCCCCGACGACAAGGTCATCGCGGTGCCCGCGGAGGACCCGCGCCAGGAGCACCTGCGCGACATCCATCACCTGAACGAGTTCCATCGGCTGGAGATCCAGCACTTCTTCGAGGTGTACAAGGACCTGGAGCCGGGCAAGAGCGTCGAGGGCGCGACGTGGGTGGGCCGCGTGGAGGCCGAGGCCGAGATCGGCAGGGCGTACCAGCGTGAGTCGGCCCAGGAGCACTGAGTCCTGGCACGACGAAGGGGCCGGCGCTGACATCAGCGCCGGCCCCTCGCGTGTCGGTCAGGCCCAGCCGGGCATCGGGTAGCCGGCCAGCAGGTCGCTGACCTCGGTGGCGATGCGCTCGATGGCCTCGTCGTCCCCGCTGTCGGCCGCGGTGACGGCCCTGTCCATCCAGTCCGCGACCAGCGGCATCTGCTCGGTACCCAGGCCGCGCGTGGTGACGGCGGGCGTGCCGATCCGGATGCCGGACGGGTCGAACGGCTTGCGCGGGTCGAACGGCACCGTGTTGTAGTTCAGTTCGATACCGGCCCGGTCCAGCGCCTTGGCCGCCGGTTTGCCGCCGATGCCCTTGTTGGTCAGGTCGACCAGCAGCAGGTGGTTGTCGGTACCCCCGGACACCAGATCGAAGCCTCGCTCGGCCAGCGCCTCGCCGAGTGCCTTCGCGTTGGCGACGACGGCGTGCGCGTACTCCCGGAACTCCGGCGCGGACGCCTCCCGCAGCGCGACGGCGATGGCCGCGGTGGTGTGGTTGTGCGGGCCGCCCTGCAACCCGGGGAACACGGCCTTGTCCAGCGCCTTCGCGTGGTCGGCGTCGGACATCAGCATCGCGCCGCGCGGGCCGCGCAGCGTCTTGTGCGTCGTCGTCGAGATGACCGGCGCGTGCCCGACCGGCGACGGGTGCGCGCCACCGGCGATCAGCCCCGCGATGTGCGCGATGTCGGCGACCAACAGCGCACCGGCATCCTTCGCGATCTGCGCGAACGCCGGGAAGTCGATGATCCGCGGGATCGCGGTGCCACCGCAGAAGATCACCTTCGGCCGCTCGGCCAGCGCCAGGTCGCGCACCTCGTCCAGGTCGACGCGGCCGGTGTCCTTGCGCACGCCGTACTGGACGCTGCGGAACCACTTGCCGGTCGCGGACACGTTCCAGCCGTGCGTGAGGTGGCCGCCGTGCGGCAGGCTCATCCCCATCACGGTGTCACCCGGCTGGAGGAACGCCAGGTAGACGGCCAGATTCGCGGGCGAGCCGGAGTAGGGCTGCACGTTGGCGTGGTCGACGCCGAACAACTCCTTGGCCCGGTTCACGGCGAGCGTCTCCAGCGGGTCGACGACCTGCTGGCCCTCGTAGTAGCGACGCCCCGCGTAGCCCTCGGAGTACTTGTTGGTCAGGACCGTGCCCGTCGCCTCCAGCACGGCGGTGGACACGTAGTTCTCGGACGGGATCAGCCGGATCTTCTCGAACTGGCGCTTGGCCTCGGCCTCCACCAGAGCATCGACCTCGGGGTCCGCGGCGGCGAGATGCGGGGTGGGTGGTACGTGCATGGAACCTGCCTCCTGGCTCGACGTCATCGCGCGGTACACCCAGGCGCGCGGTGTCCGCCGTTGCTGCTCCCCGGTGGTCGATTCCACCCGAACACGCCAGTCGCGACCCGTTCACCCTATCCAACGTGGCCCGGATCAGGTTGTACGCGTCGCGTGCACACGACGCATCCACGGTGCCTATGAAATATCTGGACCGCCATAGCGCATCCGGCGCCGCTGTACGTGACTCGATCGTCGTGCGGGCTCAACCGTTTCAGGACTTCTACAACCGCGAACGTCCCCGGCGGTGAACTGCTATCCCGCGAGGGCTGGCGATCGGTCGAGCAGGGTTTGGAACCCGCGTGTGGTCAGCCCTGACTGCAACAAAATCGATGACAGCGTGCCACGGTCCGATGCATGGGCACGATCGTTCGCCGGCCGTCCGGGTGTCGGAGCTTGACGTGACTGCCCTTGGTCGACACGTACTCGAACCCGGCGTGTTCCAGCGCGGCAACGACCTGCTTGCCGGACGGTTGCGAGAGTGCTGGGCTCACGCGGCGGAGATCCGCACGTCGAGGGAGGTCACAAGCGGGTGCTCGTGGATGGTCGGAACGGGTTCGTCCTCGAAGTACAGCTCCAGCGCCTCGCGCAGGTTGGCCAGGGCTTCCTCGACCGTTTCGCCCTGGCTGGCGACCTCGACTTCCAGGCAACGGGACACGTACCACTCGCCGTCGCGGGTAACGGCAGCGGTGAAGGTGACCGGGCTCGCGTCAGCGGGTAGCAGCCTCCACCGTCACCGTCTTGTCAGCGGTGTTCTTGTGACGACCCTCATCGGATGGCCCGCCACAGGTGGCGGTTCTTCACAGAAACTTGTATCTTCACTCGTACCGTGAAAAACCGTCCGCTAGTGAAGATCGAAGCCTCCTTCGAGCCCGAGGCCGTCAACATCCTCCGCTCGGTGCCGGGGGTTGAGGCCGTCGTGTCCCGACCCCATATCGGCGACAGCGGCGTGGACGCCGTGATCCACGCCGCTGGAGCTGCCCATCCAGTGGCTGTCCAGGTCAAACGGTATGTCAACGCGGCAACCGCTCATCAACTCGTCGCCACGGTGAGTCACCTCCCGGCAGGCACCGCACTGGTCCTCATCGCGGGCAGCACCACAGCTGAGGCGAGACGCCTACTCGAAGACCATCGCATCGGTGTCATCGATGGGCTGGGGAACGCACATGTCGAGCTACCTGGGTTGCTGCTGCATTTGGAACCCCGACCCGGCAGTCCTACCCAAGAACCTCGTTCGACACTGCCTGCCCGACTCGCCGGAAAAGCTGGCGTCGTCGCACAGGCACTCCTACTGAAGCCAGAGCAACGCTGGACGGTCACCGAGCTTGCTGCGCGGGCCGCAGTGTCGGCTGGTTTAGCTCATCGTGTCCTGACCCGCCTTGAAAAGGAGGGAATCGTCACTGCTGAAGGAACTGGACCACATCGAACACGCCTGGTCCAGCACCGGGCAGCGTTGTTGGACCTGTGGGCTGAGGAAGCGTCGGATCGGCGGGTTCAGCGGCTCCGAGCCTTCCGCTTGAGCCGCGACCCCGACAACCTTGCTGAGGCCGCGAGCCACGCACTCACTGACGGCAGAGTCGACCATGCGGTCACTGGGCCTGCCGCAGCACAGAAGCTCGGCTCCTTCGTCACTGCTGTTCCCACGACTGATATCTGGGTCACACGAGGCATCGAACTCACGGACGCAGCCAGCTTGGCAGGAGCCGAACCCGTGGAGACTGGCCACAACCTGATCTTGGCGAACGCGGAGGCCGACGTACCACTCGCCTTCCGCATCGAGCAGGACGGCCTCTCGGTCGTCAACCCGTTCCGCCTATATCTCGACCTCCGTCGTGAACCCCGCCGAGGCCGGGAGCAGGCCGAACGTCTACGCAAGGAGGTCATCGGGTTTTGAAGCGTGCCCACCAGGACGACTACGACCAGGCAGCCACCGCCCGATGTGAACGGACGCTTGTCACCCTGCTAGGTGATCTCGGCCCTTGGCGAGAACGAATCTACCTGGCTGGCGGACTCGCCCCACCCTACATAGTCGGTCGTCTGCCTGAAGGCGTTCAACCGCACGTTGGCACCACCGACGTCGACCTCGTCATCGGTCTGGCGGTCGATGACGCACCCGAGACCTACCGGACCCTGGAGAATAACCTGAGGAAGTCCAGTTTCAGGGCCGAGTCGCCCAGCTTCCGCTGGGTGCGCGAGGTGGATGGCATGACCGTCGTCGTAGAATTCCTCTGTGAGACCGACGCCGTCCCACCTGGCCGAATCTTCAAACCCACAGCAGAGCACACCGGTTCTGGGCTGGGAGCATTCAATGTACGGGGCGCCCAGCTACTCACTCGTGACTTCATCGAACGAGAGATCGAGGGTGACCGCCTCGACAATGGGGGTCGCTCGCGGGTAATGCTCCGTGTAGCGAACGTCCTCTCCTACACGGTCTTGAAGATCTTCGCGTTCCAGGACCGTCATGAGAACAAGGACGCCTACGACCTGGTGTTCTGCCTTCTCAATTATGGTGACGGTCCGCAGGACGCGGGCCGCGCCGCCGCCGGGAGCCCAATCGTGGATGAGCCGGTCGTGACCGAGGCACTCAATCTACTTGGCCAACGCTTCGCTGATGTCAGCCAGGACGGTGCGTCAGCGTACGCAGCCTTCCTCGGTGAGCCGGGCGACGACGCCCAAGCGGCCCGACTCCGCCGGGAAGCAGTCGTCGTGGTGAGAGACTTCTTGAGCGCCTACCACGCTCCGTCGCCGAGGCGGGTCTAGGCGCATAAGTCATGCTGACGCATCGGCCGGAGATCCCTCGTCCGCACGGCGCCTCGGTCCCACCTCCTCAGCACCGAGCGCGAGCCATGCCGCGAACGTGTCTCTTGGGCTTCATGTTGCCAAGGTTGTCGTTGTCGGCGCTGAGTCAGAAGCTGAAACCAGGGTACTTCCGGCATACGGAAGTACCCTGGTCAGGTGCTGAGCCGCCTAAGGGAATCGAAACCTTGACCTACGCATTACGAGGCCAACGACTACCGGCCCGAGAGGGTTCATCCCGGTACTCCGACGCTGTTCAATGAGCTGACGATCAGCCAGCGAACCTGGCTGAACGGAGGCGAACTGAGACTAGAACTGAGACGGCCGGACCGAAGGCTTCGATACCTTGCCCCTGCGCTCGGTGAGCCGACCAGCAGTCGTGATCAATAATATGGTCAACTCCTTGCAAGTTCCTCTCGGACCTGGTCACAGACAAAAACTCGGCCGTAGTTTCCGCCAGTGACTTCCCGCAAGAATCCCAGTTCAACCAGGCGGCCAACAGCCTGGTTGGCCGTAGGGTATGAAACGCGTAGTTCTTCTTGAACATCAGTCACCGAGACGACTGGATAGCCGATTAGCCTGGCAGCCAGATCCAGAACCGCCCCCCTCGCTTTTTCCCTACGCAAAGTCTCGACAACTTCATCCGAGAAAGTAATCAGCCTGCCAATCGTCTCGTCGGCAGCCCGCGATCGATCTCTTACCGCCTCCGCGAAGAACCGGACCCAAGGATCGAATTTTCCTGTCTGACTGACAGTCAGTAGATGGTCAATATAATCCTCGCGGCGAGGTTCGAACCACGGAGACAAGTTGAGGACCGGGTGATGCAGTACACCCTCTTCGATGAGTTGGAGGGTGACCACAAGGCGACCGATTCTTCCGTTCCCGTCACTAAATGGGTGCAGTGTTTCAAACTGGTAGTGACCGAGTGCCGCCTTCACTAAAACAGGAATTTCCAGAGATGAGTTAACCCACTTCTCCCAGTCGCTAAATCCATTTATTAGAAGGTCTCCATTTGGAGGTGGGACAAATCTAGATCTTTCGATCCCCTGTCCACGATCACCAATACACACCAAGCGTTCGCGGAGCTTCCCGGCATCGTAAGAATCACCACGGGTACCCTTGACCAATATACCTTGCAGTTCAGCCACAACACGCAGGCATATCGGCTTCTTCTCGATTAGCTTGATACCGCGAGCTGCCGCGCGAATATAATTACGTACTTCGCGAACTTCGGCGGACCGATGGCTGTCATCGACATACTCAGATTCAAGTACGTCCGAAAGTAGGGCGTACGTCCCCTCTAGCGCAGACGTACTGACAGCTTCCCTCGTGAGGGCCGGTCGCACCAGAAGGCCAGGGTTGGGTAGTTGGGCAACCCTGGCATCCAGCCGACCCAGAGCTCGATCGGCTTCGCTCAGCATCTTGATGGTCGAGGACGCCAACTCGACGGTTGAAGGAAGTGGGTTGGGCACGAAGGCGTAGTGGTTGAAACCCAAGCCTGTCCGCACATCGGTCCCACTGATAGGCACGAGGTGACCAGCGGGGGACTTCTCGAAGAGTTCTACCTGCACTTTTAAAGATTAGCAGCTTCTACCTTCAAACCAAGAAGGAGACTGTAAGGAACCTAGTGATCCACAGGTCGCACTGTAGGCAAGTGGCCCTTGGCGTTAAATTACAGCGATGAAATTAAGGAGTCTGCCCGTCACCTAGTGTACCAATCAAGTTACCCAAAGTAGCTGGAGCAGTCTAGGTCAAGACGGCCTGCTCACCGGCCAGGTGACGGCCACGGCCGGTCTCCTCGCCCAGGTAGCGGATGGCGATAGCCTCACGGACCTCGGTCGGCGCTGGAGACACAGCTTCCAGCTCTGGCGAGACACCAAAACGGGAACAACTGAGACTAGACGAGACCAGGGCACTTCCGGAATCCGGAAGCGCCCTGGTCAGGTGCTGAGCCGCCTAAGGGAATCGAACCCTTGACCTACGCATTACGAGTGCGTCGCTCTGGCCGACTGAGCTAAGGCGGCGGGTGCGGGGCCAAGTGTAGCGGTTGGTCGGGCGTCACCGCTGGGGGGCCGGGTCGTTAGGTGCTGTGTGATGCCGGTCCCAGTGGTGTCGCAAGGCATGGTGGGAGGGCTATTCGATGGGCAGGCGCCGGCCGTTCGTTCTGGTTGTTCCGGCTGTTGCTGCCCTGGTGGGGCTGGTCGCGGCGCCTGCTGCTGCCGCTACCTTCCCGACCACCCCGATACCGCCCAATCCGTCCGGGTGAGCCGCCCGCTTCCGTGGCCAGTGGGCCGCAACCCTTGGGGCACGCCGTGGGGGATGCCGCTACCGGTCTGGCCGTCTTGCGCCTTTTGCCCGGGGCCGTGCCGGCCAATGCCGTGCTACCCGGGGCTCCGCTGGGATGCCCCGGCAGTCCGCTGCCGAGCTGGGGTTCGGGCTGTCCAATGCGTCAGCCAATTCCGAGTCCTACCTGGACTACGAGCGGGCCAGTGCGCCAGTCCGCGCCCGACCGGGATCGCCGATCGAGGGGAACGCGCCGCAGTTGCCCGGTGCGCTGGCGCAGACCGCGCTGCCGGACAACCCGCAGCCGACTCAGTGGTGGGCTGAACCCGCCTGCCTCGCCGCTCGACGCGCTGCTCAAGGTGGGGCTGCTCGACGGGCAGGTGCAGGCTCGCTGGAGTCCGACCCTGGGGCCCTGCGTCGGGCACGATCGCGGACGCCAGTACGTCCATCGCCAACCTGGCCGCTTTGAACGTGATTCCCGTCGTTGCCAGGGACGACCGACCCGAACACGCTCACCTCGCTGATCAGCCGGTCGAACCTGTCGGCCGGCCAGGTGCAGAGCCTGGTGAGCAACCTGAGCCAGATGACCGGGCCGCTGTCCAACCTCGCGGGGCTGCTGTCCGGTGGGACGACGTCCACCAATGGCGACCGGGTCGCTGTTCAGCCTGCCGAACACGTTGAGCAGCCGGTCCGTCGTGCGGCTCGTGGACATTCCCGGCTCGGCGAACAAGGCCGTGCAGTCCGTGTCGACGTTGCAGGTGGCCAGTCTGAAGCTGCTTGCCGGGACGCCGTTGGAGCTGGACCTGAACGTCGTCAGCCAGCCGACGCTGACCGTGACGTCCACCGGGGACGCCGGCACCTCGACCGTCGCCTACACCGCGCCCGTGATCCAGGTCGTGCAGGGCGGCAAGTCGCTCTACACGCTGGATGCCGCGCAATCCCACCGCCGACGTGCCGATCGGGATTCCGCTGGACGTGCCGAACCTGCCCAAGCTGCCGATCGTGGGTGACCTGTTGCCCAACGGACAGCAGCTCACGTCCGGGCTTCCGGTGATCGACATCGGTGTGCTGCGGCTGTCGGTGGCCGAGCTGACGAAGTCGTCGGAGTGCGTTCACCGGTGGGCAGAACGGGGCTCCGTTCACCGGTTACCAGGTCGGCGCCACGGCGCGCATGCTGGACGTGCAGGTGCTGCCGACCGCCGCGCTGGGGATTCCGAACCTGCCCACCGCGCTGGCCGAGTTGTCGCTGGGTGAGCAGGTCGGCCGGGCCTACGCGCCCTCCGGTGGCGTGCAGTGCGGGACCACGACCGTGCCCAACCCGGTACAGCCCGCTTCGAACCCGCCGAAACCGTTGGCGTACACGGGAAGCGCCTACGAGATCGTGCCGATGTTCTGGCTGGGTACCGCGATGCTGCTGGCCGGTTCGATCATCGTGGCCGCGCTGCCGCGCCGCACTCACCCGCGGTACAGGGCGGTGAGCATCGCCTCGACCGCGATGCTCGGCTTGACGTTCTCGTCGATGGCCTGCCGGCACGCCAGCACGGCCTCCAGCCGGCGCAGCGTGGACTCCTGCGACCAGTTCGCCGCCGCCGACCGCATGTCGTCCTCGTGGTCGGGGTGGTAGCGGGTGGCGTCCGAGCCGACCGACGTGACGAGCACGTCCCGGTAGAAGCCGGCCAGGTCGATCAGCGCCAGGTCCAGCGAGTCGCGCTGGGTGCGGGTGGCCCTGGACTTCTGCCGCTTCTCCAACTCCTTCATCGCACCCTTGGCACCCCGCGTGGCCGACGCCGTGCCCTTGCCGGTGCCGCCGGCGCCCATCGCCGTCTCCAGGGCCTCGCGTTCGACCGTGTCGCGGGTCTCGCTGAGGGTCGACGCCTCCGCCTCGGCTGCCCGGACGAGATCGTCGGCCCGGGCGAAGACATCACTGAAACCGCGTAGTCCCAACGGGATTCCCAGCACGGAGGACCGGCGTTCGCGGGCGGCGGGGTCGTTGGCCAGGCGGCGGGCCCTGCCGACGTGACCGCCGCACACCGACGCCGCCCAGTGCGCGGTCGGCTCCTCGACGCCGTCCCTGTCGATCAGGACCTCGGCGATGGCCGGCGGGTGGCGGGGTGCGCAGCGCGATCCCCCGGCACCGCGAGCGGATGGTGACCGACACGTCCTCGGGGTGGTCCGATGGCGCGCACAGCAGGAACACCGTCCGGGCGGGCGGTTCCTCGACGGCCTTGAGCAGCGCGTTCGCGGCGCCCTCGGTGAGCCGGTCGGCGTCCTCGATGACGATCGACCTGCCAGCGGCCGCCGGTCGGCCGCCGCGCCGCCGCCTGCACCAGGGAGCGCATCTCGGCGACCGAGATGGACAGTCCCTCCGGCACGACCAGCCGCACGTCCGCGTTGTGTGCCCGCCAGCGTGGTGCGGCAGCCGGGGCACTGGCCGCAGCCGACGCCGGCGAAGCACTCCAGCGCGGCGGCGAACGCGCGCGCGGCCACCGACCGGCCGGAGCCGGGTGGGCCGGTGAACAGCCACGCGTGCGTCATGGCCGAGTTGTTGCCGGACGTGGTGCCGTCCGTCCACGATGCCGGCCGCCGCGGCCGCCGCGGCTCGCAGGACGCTGACCGCGTCCGGCTGGCCGACGACGTCGGCCCAGACGTCCGCTGGTCACGCGGACTCCCGCCGGGCGCCCATCAGGTCGTCGGCCGGGCGGCGCCGTCGGTGGCAGCGCGTCCGTGGCGATGCCCCGTTGCGCAGTGCGGTCGCCATGGCGTCGCCGGACGCGTTCGGCGACCGCGGGTTCGCTGCCGTCGCCGTCCACGACGACGTAGCCGGCCGGGGTCGGACGCCGCCATCTCGGTGAGCAGCTGCTGCACCCGCCAGTGGTGCTCGATGCCGTCGATGCCGGTCTGGCCGTCCAGGTCGGCCAGGCCGGCGGGGTCACGGTCCAGCAGCACCGTGACGTCCGGCCGGAGACGGCCGGTGGCCCAGTCGGCGAGGCCGTCCAGCTCCTTCGGGTCCAGGCCGCCCAGGGCGCCGAGGTGAGCCAGCGGGCTGTCCACGTAGCGCTCCATGACGACCATCTCGCCGGCCTCCAGCGCCGGCAGCACGCGCCGCTCCACCACGTCGGCACGGACGGCCGCGGCGACCAGCACGTGCGCCCTGGCGCCGGACAGCTTCGTGCCGGCGAGCAGCGCCGCCAGCCGGCTCTCGTCCAGGGCGGGGTCGTTGGCCAGCTGCACGCGGTGGCCGGTGGCGCGCAGCCAGTCCGCCAGGTGCCGCGCCTGGGCCTCGGTGTCGCTGCCGGGTGTCGCCCTCGACGGCGATCAGCATGCCCTGCATGCGCTGGGGGCGGCGGCGCAGCGCGGCGACCAGGTTGGCCAGGAACGGCTCGGGGCGGCGGTCGTCCATCTGCCGGTACGCCAGCACACCGGCCAGTGCCGCGAGGATGCCGGCGCCGAGCATGACCGGGCGGGTGCCGTCGATCCGCATCGTGTCGCCGAACACGCGCACGCTGTGCGGCTGTACGAGGCCGACCAGGGCGGGCACCACCAGCGCGGACACGAACAGGACGACCTTCATCAGCGACTGGTACAGCGCGTTGATGCGGCCGCGGATGGTGTCCTCGACCTGCGAGCCGATGATCGTCATGCCGGTCAGGAACGCCACGCCGGCGCAGCAGCCGACCAGCGCGACCGTGACCAGCGAGACCGCGAGGTGCGGCGACAGCGCGACCAGTCGCGAGCGCGATGCCGGCGGACACGATCGCGGTGCCGAACAGCCGGTTGTGCGAGATCCGGCGGGCCAGCCGGGGCGCCGTGCGCCATGCCGACGCCCAGGCCGACGAACAGCGCGACGAACAGCATGCTGAACGTGGAGTCGCCGCCCAGCAGGCTGGTCGCGTAGCGCTGGGACGTGCCGATGACGGCGCCACCGGCGGCGAACGCGCCGATCAGACCGTACATCAGGCCCCTGATCAGCGGCGTCTTGCGGGCGAACCTCACGCCGTCGGAGAACATGGTCAGCCAGCTGGGCCCTCGTCCTCCGCCGCCTTGCGCGGCGGGTGGCTCGTTCGGCGCGGCCGGACAGCTCGGGGATGCGGGTGGCGACGATGATGGCCGCGGCCAGGTACAGCAGGCCGTTGATGATGACGATGACCTTCGCCACACCCAGTTGGGAGCCCGCGTCGTTCCACAGGCGCAGCGTCGAACCCAGGCCCGTGACCACGGAGAACAGGCCGGCCGCGCTGACCACGGACACGCCGTAGGTCATCACCAGCCCGAGCTGGTTGGCGGTCTCCACCTGGTCCTTGCGGCGCAGCAGGTTCGGGATCGCGGAGTCCTTCGCCGGGATCCACATCATCGCCGTGCTGCCGATCAGGAAGTTCGCCGCGAGCAGCCACCACCACGTGCCGACCAGCGCGACGGACAGGAACAGCCCGCAGCGGATCAGGTCCACGGTCACCATCACCCGGCGCCGGTCCAACCGGTCGGCCAGCACGCCACCGAATGGGGCGAACAGCAGGCCGGGCAGCAACTGGGTGAGCACGACGGCACTGAACGCGAAGCTCTGCACGAAGTAGCCGGCGATCAGCTTGTTGGCCAGGCTGGACAGCGCGAACAGGGACAGCCAGTCGGCGGCGGACAACAGGAACGTGACGCCCCACAGCCGGCGGAACGCACGGATGGCCAGGACGCTGCGGATGCGGTGGGCGGAGGACGCGCCCGAATCGGCTGCGCCTAGTCCAGCGGCGCGGCTGTCATCGATATTCGCACTGATACCACTCACCCCTTGGCCCCGCCCAACCCTGTCACGGCAAGCGTAACCACATCCACCGATCGGGTGCTGGCCGCCCGCCGATCAGCCGCTGCCCGTGTCCAGTCCGCCGGTGTGGCCGAACACGATGCCCAGCACGATGAAACCGATCACCAGCAGCACCACGAGGAACAGGAACACCGAACAACCCACGCCGGAGCGCCTCCCCGGCACCGTACCGGCACGGGCGGCCAGGGTCGCCGGCGTGGGCTGCCCCCGGACCGACTGCCTGCCGCGCACGGCGGACGTGACCGGGATCGCGGTGGGCCGCGCCACGGGTGCCTGCCGGATCTGGCGGGGCCGCGACGGCAACGACTGGGCGACCGGGATCAGGGCCGGCTGCGCCGCGACCGTGGCGGGCCTGGCCGCGGGCCGCTTCACGCCGCCGGCCGGGCGCCTCCGTGCCTGGGTGGACGCGGTGACGCCGGGTACCGGCGGTGTCTCGACGACGGTCTCGTCGGGCGTGACGTCGCTGAACGCGAACCCCGTCACCAGGCCGCCCAGCGGATCGGGCAGCACCGGGTCGGGCGGCAGCGCTTGCGTGCCGTCCGCACCGAAGAGCGCCTCGTCCGTCACGGCGACCACCTCACGCCAGCCCGCGCAATCCCCTGCCGTTGCGATTCACACCATTGTGCGCCCGCGCGGCAGGCAGGCTACGAAGATTTCGCTGAGGATTTGGACTTCGCGGGCGCCTTCCGCTTCGTCACCGTCTTCACCGTGGTCGCGGCCGGCTTGGTGACGCGCTTCTTGGTCACCGGGCCACGGGCCCGGCGCTCGGCGAGCAGTTCGGCGGCCCGCTCGTCGGTGAGCGTCTCCACGCTGTCGGTCTTGCGCAGCGACGCGTTCGTCTCACCGTCGGTGACGTACGGGCCGAACCGGCCGTCCTTGACGATCATCGGCTTGCTCGTGGCCGGGTCGTTGCCCATCTCGCGCAGCGGTGGCGCGGCCGCTGCTGCCTGACGGCCGCGCTTCTTCGGCTCGGCGTAGATCTTCACGGCCTCCTCGATGGTGACCGTGAACATCGACTCCTCGTCGGGCAGCGACCGGGAGTCGGTGCCGCGCTTGAGGTACGGGCCGTAGCGGCCGTTCTGCGCCGTGATCTCCTCGCCGGTGGCGGGGTCGGTGCCGACCACCCTGGGCAGCGACAGCAGCCGCAGCGCGTCCTCCAGCGTGATCGTGTCCAGCGACATGGACCGCAGCAGCGAACCGGTCCTCGGCTTGACCTTCTTGGCGCCCTTGCCCTGGTCCTGTCTCGGGCAGCACCTCGGTCACGTACGGCCCGAAGCGGCCCTCCTTGGCCACGATCTCGTGCCCGCTGACCGGGTCGGTGCCCAGCGTGCGGCCCTCCTGCGGGGTCGCGAACAGCTTCTCGGCGATCGGCAGCTTGAGCTCGTCCGGCGCCAGGTCGTCGGGCAGGTTGGCGCGCTGCGACGCGCCGTCGACCTCGCGCTCCAGGTACGGGCGGTAGCGGCCGACCCGGACCACGACCTGCCGGCCGGCCTCGTCGTCGAACAACGGGATCGAGTTGACCTCGCGGGCGTCGATGTTGTCCACGCCGGACCCGACGAGCTTCTTCAGCCCGCCGACCCGGTCGATGGAGTTCTCGCCGCCGTTCTCGCCGCCGAAGTAGAACCCGGCCAGCCAGCTCGACCGCTGCGCGTCACCGGACGCGATGCGTTCCAGCTCGTCCTCCATCGCGGCGGTGAAGTCGTAGTCGACGAGCCGGCCGAAGTGCTGTTCCAGCAGCCCGACCACGGAGAACGCCACCCACGACGGGACCAGCGCGGAACCCTTCCTCCACACGTAGCCGCGTTCCTGGATGGTGTTGATCGTCGACGCGTACGTCGACGGCCGGCCGATGCCCAGCTCCTCCAGCGTCTTGATCAGACTGGCCTCGGAGTAGCGCGGGGGCGGGCTGGTGCTGTGGCCCTCCGCGGTCAGCGCCTCCGCGGTCAGCGCCTGGTCCTTGACCAACTGCGGCAGCCTGCTCTCGGCGTTGTCCGCCTCGCCGCCGGCCTCGGAGTCGACGGACTCGACGTAGGCCTTGAGGAAGCCGGCGAACGTGATCGTCTGGCCGGACGAGGAGAACACGCACTCCTCGCCGCTGCCGGTGGTGCCGGTGATCCGGACGCTGACCCGGGTGCCGCGCGCGTCGGCCATCTGGGACGCGATGGTGCGCTGCCAGATCAGCTCGTACAGCCGGAACTCGTCGGGCTGCAGCTCACGGGCCACCTCGCCGGGCGTACGGAACACCTCGCCCGCCGGGCCGGATCGCCTCGTGTGCCTCCTGCGCGTTCTTCACCTTGCGGTCGTAGCGGCGCGGCTGGTCGGGCACGTACTCGCCGCCGTACAGCTCGGTGGCCTGCGCGCGGGCGGCGGCCAGCGCCGTCTCCGACAGCGTGGTCGAGTCGGTACGCATGTAGGTGATGTAGCCGTTCTCGTACAGCCGCTGCGCGACGCTCATCGCACGGTTGGCGGAGAACCGCAGCTTGCGGCCCGCCTCCTGCTGCAGGGTGGACGTGATGAACGGCGGGTACGGCTTCCGGCGTGAACGGCTTCTCCTCGACGCTGGTGACCGTGAACGGCGCGTCGGCCAGCGCAGCCGACAGGCGGCGGGCGTCGGCCTCCTCCAGCGCCCGCACGTCGGCGCCGGGCTTGAGCTGGCCGTTGGAGCCGAAGTCGCGGCCGGTGGCCAGGCGGGTGCCGTCGACGGAGGTCAGCCGCGCGCCGAACGTCCTGGGCGTGGCCTCGGCGCCCGCGTCCATGGTCGCCGCGACGTCCCAGTACGACGCGGTGACGAACCGCATCCGCTCCCGCTCGCGCTCCACCACGATCCGGGTCTCCACGGACTGCACGCGGCCGGCCGACAGCTTCGGCATGACCTTCTTCCACAGCACCGGCGAGACCTCGTAGCCGTACAGCCGGTCCAGGATGCGCCGCGTCTCGTACGCCTCGACCAGGTCCGTGTCCAGGTCCCTGGGGTTCTCGGCGGCGGCCAGGATCGCCGGCGCGGTGATCTCGTGGAAGACCATCCGCCGCACCGGGATCGTGGGCTTGAGCGTCTCCAGCAGGTGCCACGCGATGGCCTCGCCCTCGCGGTCACCGTCCGTCGCGAGGTAGAGCTCGTCGACGTCCTTGAGGGCTTCCTTGAGCTCGGCGACCGTGGACTTCTTGTCCGGCGTGACGATGTAGATCGGCTCGAAGTCGTTGTCGACGTTCACGCCGAGGTTGGACCACGACTCACCCTTGTACTTCGCCGGCACCTCGGCCGCCTTGCGCGGCAGGTCCCTGATGTGGCCCCTCGAGGACTGCACTACGTAGTTCGGCCCGAGGTAGGAGGCGATCTTGCTGGCCTTCGTCGGTGATTCGACGATCACCAGTCGGCGGCGGCCGGACCCGTTCGTCCCGCCGCCGCTCTGCTTCGTCCGTGTCGACCCTGCCACCCTGTCCTGCCCTCTCCTGCCAACGCTCCGGCCCGCCAGTGTGCACCGAACCCACCGCCGACCGGTGCCCGGTCCGCTCATAACGCATCACGAGGTCGGCCAGTGTGATTCACATACCGGACTTACACCACACAAATGGATGACTTTTTCACCCTAACGGCCGTATTCGTCCCCCTGTTCCCGGCCGATCACGAGGTCAGGCCCCGATCGGGGCACGACCACGATGGCCGGATTCCACCGCCGGCCAGTCGTGCGTGGGCAGCCCCGCCGGCACATCACCGACCAGCTCGACCAGCCTGGCCAGCCGCCGGATCCCCGTCACCCGTACCGCAGGCCCATCATCCCCGGTGTCCACCAGTCCGGCCGGGATCCCGGCCGGTACCAGCGCGTCCACCAGCGGCTGATGGGTCTGAGGGCTGAGCGGATCGAGTCCGAGCAGGTAACCGGACGCCGACCAGCGCCCGGCGACGAGCGCCCACATCCGCAGGGTAACGCCGTCGAACACGAACCGTCCCGGTACCGACTTGACGGTGCCGGTCAGCGGTCCGCCCGGCGTGTCGCCCAGCCACGCCGCCGCCAGGTCCACCAGATCGGCGCGGAACGGTGTGCGGACCACTGTCCCGGCCGTCCTCGGTGGCGCTGCCGAACGCCGTCACACCGCGTTCGGCGCACGCGGCCACCAGCGCTCGGGCACGGGGCCGCCGGTCCACGACCACGGACAGCCGGGCGGCCGTGCCGGCACCGAAACCAGTGGCCTGACCAGGCCCGCAGAGCACGCCGGCCAGGTCCACGATCCGGGGCGCGTTCGCCGCCGCCGAGTAGAACGAGAGCTGGCCCACACGGCGAACTCTAGAACACATGTTCGGTCAGCGGGTTGATCACATCGCTGCCGAAACGGCACCGGACCCGGCCGCCGCAGGCAGCCGGGCCCGGTGTATCGAATGTGACACAGCTCACGCAGTAGTGATGCGCTGATTCGATGCGCTCACGCGGCGCCGTTCGTGACCTTCTCCTCGATCTCCGGCTGCGACTCGTCGGTAGCCGGGGCGGCGTCCGGGATTCTCGTCCAGCGACGACGTGCGGCGCTTGGACACGACGACCGCCACGACGATCATCGGCGACGGCGACCAGCGCGATGACCGCGCGCCACGTGGCCGACGCGCTGCTGCCCACCGAGAAGGCGACGATGGCCGGCGCGATCAGCACCGACACCAGGTTCATCACCTTGATCAGCGGGTTGATCGCCGGACCCGCGGTGTCCTTGAACGGGTCACCGACGGTGTCACCGACGACCGTGGCGGCGTGCGCCTCGGAGCCCTTGCCACCGTGGTTGCCGTCCTCCACCAGCTTCTTGGCGTTGTCCCAGGCGCCACCGGAGTTGGCCAGGAAGATCGCCATCAGCGTGCCGGTGGCGATGGCGCCGGCCAGGTAGCCGGCCAGCGGACCGACGCCGAGGCCGAAGCCGACCGCGATCGGCGCGAACACCGCCAGCAGGCCGGGCGTGGCCAGTTCGCGCAGCGCGTCACGGGTGCAGATGTCGACGACCTTGCCGTACTCCGGCCGCTGCGAGCCGTCCATGATGCCCGGGAAGTTGCGGAACTGCCGGCGCACCTCGTAGACGACGGCGCCAGCGGCCCGTGCGACCGCGTTCACCGCCAGCCCGGAGAACATGAACACGACCGCGGCGCACCGAGGGCGATGCCGACCAGCGTGTTCGGGCTGAACACCAGCGCGGCTGAACGCCCGGTAGGTGCTGCCGCCCTGGTTGACGATGTTGTCGTAGAACACGCCCATGCCGGTTTCCGGCGCCTTGCCGGCCAGTGCGCCCACGTATCGAGTTGATGTACGAGCCGAACAGCGCCGTCGCGGCGAGCACGGCCGTCGCGATCGCGATGCCCTTGGTGATGGCCTTCGTGGTGTTGCCGACCGCGTCCAGGTCGGTGAGGATCTTCGCGCCCTCTTCGTCGACCTCGCCCGACATCTCGGCGATGCCCTGCGCGTTGTCGCTGACCGGACCGAACGTGTCCATGGCGACGATGACGCCGACCGTGGTCAGCAGGCCACAACCGGCCAGGGCGACCGCGAACAGCGCGACGAAGATCGAGCCGGACAGCAGGAACGCGCCGTACACGGCGGCACCGATGACGATCGCGGTGTACACGGCGGACTCGAAACCGACCGAGATGCCGGACAGGATCACCGTCGCGGCACCGGTCAGCGAGGACTTGCCGACGTCCTTGACCGGCTTGTGCTCGGTGCCGGTGAAGTAACCGGTCAGCCACAGGATGACACCCGCCAGCACGATGCCGATCAGCACGGCGACGGCGGCGATGACGGCCGGACTGCCGGCGGTGGAGGACTGGTCGGAACCGGTCAACTGGCTGAACGTGCCGGGCAGGTAGACGAACGCGGCCACGGTGCACAGCACGGCGGAGATGACCGCCGAGATGTAGAAGGACCGGTTGATCGCGGACAGGCCGTTCTCACCGGCGCGCGCGTTGGTGATGTAGACGCCGATCGCGGCGGTGATCACGCCGATGGCCGGCACGATCAGCGGGAACAGCAGGCCCTGCACGCCGAACGCGGCCGAGCCGAGGATCAGCGACGCCACCAGGGTCACCGCGTAGGACTCGAACAGGTCCGCGGCCATGCCGGCGCAGTCACCGACGTTGTCGCCGACGTTGTCGGCGATCGTCGCGGCGTTGCGCGGGTCGTCCTCGGGGATGCCCTGCTCGACCTTGCCGACCAGGTCCGCGCCCACGTCGGCGGCCTTGGTGAAGATGCCGCCGCCGACCCTCATGAACATGGCCAGCAGGGCGGCACCGAAACCGAAGCCCTCCAACACCTTCGGCGCCTGACCGGCGAACGAGATGACCACGACCGATGCGCCGAACAGGCCGAGACCGACGGTCATCATGCCGACGACACCGCCGGTGCGGAAACCGATCCGCATCGCCTTCTCGCGGCCCTCGGTGCTGGCGGCCGCCGCGACCCGCACGTTCGCGCGGGTGGACAGCCACATGCCGAGGTAACCGATCGTGGCGGAGAACGCCGCACCGACGAGGAAGAAGAAGGAGCGGCCGATCCGCTCGCCCACCGAGTCGGCGGGGAGCGCGAAGAGCAGCGCGAACACGATCACCGCGAACACGCCGAGAGTGCGGAACTGCCGGTTGAGGTACGCCGACGCGCCTTCCTGGACGGCCTTGGCGATCTCCTGCATCTTGGCGGTGCCTTGGCCGGCGCCAAGCACCTCCTTCAGCAGGATGTAGCCGACGACCAGGGCGGCGAGGGCGATGACGGCGACCACGGCGACGACGCCGCGATCACCTCCGGTCAGCACAAGGCCGTCCGCGAGGGGGTCCATCAGTCCTCCTGATGACTGTTGCGTTAGCACGTCCGGCCGGTGACTGTGAACCGGCCGGACGCGGGGTGGGCACCACGACATGTCCCGCCGTGAAGTGCGATGGAGGCGGAGTCTATTGCGCGTCCGGATGCATAACGCGACCCGTCCCGTTCCGTGTACATTCTGTTACCTTTCAGGAGCGGAACTGTATCGATCCGGTCGCTGCCCGGACCACCGCCAGGGGCCGCGAGCTCGGCCGGTTCATCTGCGGGAACACCGACGTGAGAGTTCTCACAGTCCTTTCATGTTTATCCGGCGACCCAGGAATGGACGTGATTCCACGTCACGCCGAAAGGGATGCGCGGTCGCGGAATGTGGTCGCGCGGGGCGTTCGGCGGGTCATCGCGACGGTATCGCCGGCAGTGCACACCGGCGAACGCAGTGCACACCGGCGAACACCGTCGGGGCCGGATGGCACACTTGTTCGAGTGCGTGACGAGTACGCGGCCGACGGCGACGCCACGATCGGTCGCCGGCTGCTGGCGCGGGTCCTGGCCGGTGTGCCGCACGGCGAATCACCCCTGACGCACGTCGCCGACCTGCCCGCCAGCGACGTCCCGGCACGCCGAATGGCCCGCGTGGGCCGATCCCGCGCGTGGTCGAGGCCGTGCGGGGTGTCGGTGTGCCGGAGCCGTGGCACCACCAGGCGCTGGCCGCGGGACCTCGCGCACTCCGGGCAGCACGTGGTCATCGCGACCGGCACCGGGTCGGGGAAGTCGCTGGCCTACCAGCTACCCGTGTTGTCCGCGCTGCACGCCGACCCGAAGGCGACCGCGCTGTACCTGTCCCCCACCAAGGCGCTGGGTGCCGACCAACTGCGGTCGGTGCGCTCGCTTCGGGCCTGCCGGATGTGCGGCCCGCAAGTCTACGACGGCGACACGCCGATGGCCGAGCGCGACTGGGTGCGCGCGCACTCGCGGTGGGTCTTCACCAATCCGGACATGCTGCACCGCGGAATCCTGCCGCAGCACGGCAGCTGGGCGCGGTTGTGGCGCCGCTTGTCCTACGTGGTGATCGACGAGTGCCACGCGTACCGCGGCGTGTTCGGCTCGCACGTGGCGCTGCTGCTGCGCAGGCTGCGGCGGGTGGTCGCCCAGCTACGGCGCCGATCCGGTGTTCGTGCTGGCGTCGGCGACGGTGGCCGACCCCGCGGCGTCGGCCAGCAGGCTGACCGGTGTGGACTGTGTCGCGGTCACCGAGGACGGTTCGCCACGCGGCGGCCGCACGGTCGCGCTGTGGGAACCACCGCTGTTGACCGGGCTGACCGGCGAGAACGGGTCGCCGGTGCGCAGGCAGGCGGGCACCGAAGCGGCGCGGATCATGGCCGACCTGGTCATCGAGGGCGCCCGCACGCTGGCGTTCGTGCGATCCCGGCGCGGCGCCGAACTGACAGCGCTGGCCGCGAAACGCACGCTGGCCGAGGTGTCCGACTCGCTGGCCGGGCGGGTCGCGGCCTACCGCGCGGGTTATCTGGCCGAGGACCGGCGGGCGCTGGAGAAGTCGCTGGACAGTGGCGAACTGCTCGGCGTCGCCAGCACGAACGCGCTGGAACTGGGCGTGGACATCGCCGGCCTGGACGCGGTCGTGGTGGCCGGTTACCCGGGCACGCTGGCGTCGTTCTGGCAGCAGGCCGGCCGCGCCGGGCGGTCCGGTGACGGGGCGCTGGTGGTGTTCGTGGCCAGGGAGGACCCGCTGGACACCTACCTCGTGCACCATCCGACGGCGATCCTGGACCGGCCGATCGAGGCCACCGTGTTCGACCCGGCCAATCCCGTACGTACTCGCGCCACACCTGGCGTGCGCCGCGGCCGAACTGCCGCTCACCGAGGAGTGCCTGGCCGACTTCGGCTTCGGTGACGTGGCAAGGGAACTGGTCGACGAACTGGTGCGCGAGCGGACACTGCGCCGCCGCCCGACCGGCTGGTACTGGACGTCCCGCCAGCAGCCGCACGCGCAGGTCGACATCCGCGGCTCCGGCGGCATGCAGGTGGCTGTGGTGGAGGCGGACTCCGGCCGGATGCTGGGCACGGTCGACCCCGGTTCGGCGTGCTGGTCGGTGCATCCGGGTGCGGTGTACCTGCACCAGGGCGCGTCGTACGTGGTGGACGACCTGGACCTGGAGGATGGCATCGCGCTGGTGCACGCGCACGACCCGGAGTGGACGACGTCGCCGAGGAACGTCGTCGACATCTCGGTGGTGCGGGTGCTGGAGCGGCGCGACTTCGACGGTGTCAGCACGTTCCTCGGCGAGGTGGACGTGACGTCCCAGGTGGTCGGCTACCTGCGCAGGCTGCCCACCGGCGAGGTGCTCGACCAGGTACCGCTGGACCTGCCGGAGCGCACGCTGCGCACCAGGGCGGTCTGGTACACGGTGGCCGACCAGTTACTGGCGTCCGCACTGTCCACTGTGGATGACAGTGCCGACGGTGATACCGACGGCAGCGCGCCGGGGGGCGTCGGGCTGAATCCGACGCGCATCCCCGGCGCGCTGCATGCCGCCGAGCACGCGGCGATCGGCCTGCTACCGCTGTTCGCGACCTGTGACCGTTGGGATATCGGCGGTGTCTCCACCGCCTCGCACACGGACACCGGGGAGGCGACGGTGTTCGTGCACGATGGTCATCCAGGGGGCGCAGGCTTCGCGGATCGAGGTTTCGCCGCGCTCATCCCCTGGCTGGCCGCCACGCGGGAGGCGATCTTCTCTTGTGAGTGCTCGGCTGGCTGCCCGTCCTGCGTTCAGTCGCCCAAGTGCGGGAACGGCAACGAACCGCTGGACAAGGCTGGTGCGGTGGCCGTGTTGGACATCGTTCTCGCCGCGATCTCCGCTGGCGGGATGGAGGTCGATGTCCAACACGGCGGCGATCCCGTTCAGGCGAACGCGCGGTCCGCGCCGACGAACTGATCGGCGCGGACAACGGACGCGCCTCGGTGACCGCCCGCACCATCGCATCCTGGACCGTGTGCGCGGCCGGCAGCTCCCAGCCGCAGTTCTCGGGACGCACGCGCCAGTGCACGATCCCGTGTTCGAAGGCCGTGGGCGGCAGCGGAATCCAGCTACCGGCACCGTGCAGCACGACATCGTCGTGCTCGGCCAGTTCGCGGGGCAGGGCCCGACCCGCGGCGGTGAGGAACAACCAGCGACCGGTGGGCGTGGCCGCGATGGGCACGGGCTGGCCGGCAGACCGGAGCACGGCGGCGGTGCGACGGCCGATTTCCGTGCCGACCTCGATGGCGTCGAGCACGGTGCCGGTGGCGACGCAGCAGGCTGAAGGCCTCGCCGTTCCACCACTCCGCGACCTCGCTCGGCACTGGCGCCGACGCGGGCGGCCCAGTCCTCGTGCACCGGGTTCGGACCGGTCTGGTGTGACGTGCCGCCACCAACCCATTCCGAGCCCGCCGGATAGGTGCCTGGCATGACGGGCCATCCGCGGTACGCGAGGCCGATGGCCTGTGCGCGTAGCTCGATGCGGAAGGCTCCGCGCCAGCTATCCGACCAATCCATGTCGGTCAGCTCCTCAACTGTCATCGCTGCGAGAGTGTGGTGGGGCCGATCCGGTGGTAACCCGGTACCGCCCACAAATAGACAACGACATTCGGCCAGTCGGCGGTAAGGCGCAGTCGTCAGCCGGTCGATGCCGAACGGTGAGCGAGCTCACGCCTACTAGCGGCTCTGCACGGAGCTGCCTTTCGTCGCTGGTCGACAACCGAAACCGGGCAGAAGTGATCTGTTGACCCCCGTGGTCACGACCAGGTCACGGAGCCGCCGGTCCCGCCCTGCTGTGAGCGGTCACCGACCCGAAGCGCGCCAGTCCGCCCGGCAGAGCCGCACTGACCTCGACGAGCGCGTCCCAGTCCGACAGCCGGCACCGCGTGACGCGGACGCTCATCTCACCGGCCACCCACTCCGCGCGGGCACACGCGGCCTGCTCGCCGTAGGGCGCGTAGACGGCCGCCGCGAGCGCGGCGAGATCGGCCGCCGCGTCGGTGTGGTGCCGAGTCCGCACGACGATCCCGCATGCCAGCAGCACGGCCGCTACCAGGCACAACGCGGCGATCCCGCCGACCGTCCAGATCGTCGCGGAACCCCGGTCGTCCGCCGGGCGCGGTTTCCGCCGATCGCGACCGCTCATCGACGGTCATCTCCCGCTGGGCGCGAACTCCGTCCGGGAGCGGTGTCCACGGCCGTACCAGGCACGACGGGCGGTCCGGTCGGATCGGGTTCGCTGTCGGCCGCGTCCGGTTCCTGGACGGCGAACGCGTCGGCGGCGACGTGGACACCGGGCAGCAGACCGCTCGTCGCAAGGTCGCGCACGGACACCCTGATCTCGTCGCCGCTGGTGTCGACGGCCAACCCGGCACCCGGCGCGATCTGGCCGACCGCGTCGGAGGCACGAGCGGCGTCGCCCCTGGCGACCAGCCGGGCAGCTTCCCGAGCGGCGTCGACGCACCGGATCTCGGCCAGCACCATCGACATGCCGGCGAACACCATCGCGAGCACGGTGACGAAGCCGCACAGCGAGATGGCGGCCTCGACGGTGACCATGCCCCGATCGGTGCCACCGGCATCACCTGGCGAGCCGGCGTCATCGGGCGCGGTCGGGTTCGCCCGGCTGGTCGCGATCATCAGAACTTCACCGACAGGGCCTTGCTCACCAGCGCCCCGAGCGCGGACACCACGGACGAACCGGTGACCACGGTGTACAGCACGGCGGCGAACGCGGCGGCCGCGATCGTCCCGACGGCGTACTCCGCGGTCGACATGCCGTCGTCCGAGCCGAGCGCGACCAGGCGGGTGAGGCGTGCGTCCGGCGCCGGCCTCCATCGTTCGAGCATTGCTCCTTCTCCTTTCTCTGTTGGGCGCGCAGCACGCGCTCCCATCCACTGTGGACTCCTGTGTTCACCACGACGCCACCAGACGCGTGGCGAGACCGATCACCACCGGCACCACGCCGACGCACAGGAACGCCGGCAGGAAACACAGCCCCAGCGGCCCGGCCACGGCAACGGCCGCCCGCTGGGCGCGTGCCTCGGCCAGGTCGTCGGCGCTCGCCCGGACCCGGGTGGCCAGTCCTTCGGCCACGGCCGCGAGGGCCGCGCCGGACCGGGCACTGCGCCGCGCTCCCCTGGCCAGTTCGGCTGTCAGCGGCTCGGCCAGCGCCGGTGCCCACGCGGCCACCGGGTCGGCACCAAGGGCCAGCAGTTCGGCGGTCTGCCGTAGGGCGTCGGCCGCGCGGTCGGGCAGTTGCGGCGTGACGGCCAGCACGGCCAGCGGCACCGGCAGACCACCGCGCAGGCAGGCGGCGAGCATGTCCCAGCAACTGGCCAGCCGCAGTGGGTCCGCTGTGCCGGCACGTCGACGGAGGCCCTTGAGCCTGGTCAGCCAGGTGTCGACCATGGCGCGCCGGCCGGGCGGGAGCCGACGCCAGACGAGGACCAGACCGATCGGTATCGCGAGAACGAGGCTCGCGGCACCACCGAGCAGGGCCAGCGGCGCGAGCGCTGCGATGGCCGTCCAGGCCAGTGGTGAGCCGAGTCGCCGGGTCGTCCGATGGGGCGGCCGGAGGCTGGTCAGGCGTGCCGTGGCCGTGGCGCGGCCTGGGCGGACCAGGAACGCGGCGGCCAGGGCCGCGACCGACAGCACGGTCATGGCGGCACCGCCGATGGTGTGGTCATGGGCGCTCCCGTTGTGAGGTGAGGCGGGTGATCCAGCAGAGGCCCGCACAGATCAGGGCGGTGCCGATGGCGAGCAGGGTCTGGCCGATGCCGGTGGACAGGAGGACGTGGGTGGGGTGTGCGCCGATGCCTTCGCCGAGCAGCACGCCGAGTACCGGCAGGACGGCGAGCACCGTGCCGCTGGCCTTCGGGCCTGCCATGCGGGCGCGGACACGGCGGGCGAACTTCAGGCGCCCGGCGACGTCCCTGCGGACGGCGTCGAGGACGTCGGCGAGGGGTAAGCCGTGGCGTTGGGCCAGTGACCAGGCGTGGACGAGTGGCCGCAGGACCGGTGCCAGAGCCGGGGCGTCGACGGTGCAGCGGTGCAGGGTCGTGGTCAGGTCGCCGCCGAGACGTTCGGTCGCGGAGATCGCGGACAGTACGGCGTCGGCCGGTGCTCTGGCATCCTTCGCCGCGGACTCGGCCGCGACGACCGGGTGGGCACCGGAGCGTAGTTCGGCGACCATGCCGTGGACGGCGTCCACCATCGCCTCGGCCGATGACAACTGTTGTGCCTCTTGACGATGCGCCCGCCAGAGCATCCGGATCGTGACGCCGCCGAGTGCCACGGCGATGGCCACGCCGATGCCGGACAGGGCGAAGGTCGTTGCCGTGGCTGCGCCGATCAGGAGGAGGGGGCCCGGGCGGCGGGCGGGCAGCCGGCGTCGGGGTGGTGGGCCGGTCAGGGTGCGGAGGCGGTGGCGGGAGGGCCGGGTCGGCCAGGTGAGCAGCGCGGTGGCGGTGGCGGTGAGGGCTGGGGTCACCATGGTCGGCCGCCGGTGGGGCTGTGTGCGAGCCTGGTCAGCGTCGGGCAGGGTGCGACGCCGGCCGTGGTTCGGAAGAGGTGCGGTCGGTCGGTCGGCTGGGTTGCGGCGCCGATGCGGGTGCCGATGCGGGTGCGGGTGCCGAAGAGGACCGGCGCTTCGTGGATCGGGGCGACACCGGGCGTCAGTGGTGCCGGTGAGACACCGGGCATGGTGGATCGCGTCGGCTGGAGGCCACCAGCGGGCGACGCCCACCGAGCACCGAGTATCGGTGAGGCCAGCTCGGTTCCGGTGCGGGCACGGGTGCCGAAAAGGTCCGGGGCTGCACGGATCGGGGTTGGGTCGGGTGCGGTTGGTGTTACGCCGGGGGTGGCTCGGGGCAGCGGTGCGGCATCCGGCGTCGAGGGCGGCCACGAGCCGTGGGTGGGGCGTCTGCGCGGCATGTCGGCCGGGGTGGGTGTGGTCAGCATGGGGTGGCTCCTGGGATGTTCAGTAGGGCTGCGAGGGTGGGCCAGCCGATGTGGCGGCCGTCGGGGCGCCAGGCCGGGAGGACCTGGACCCCGTTGTCGGTTCTGGTGACCGACGCCGATTTCGGCCAGGCCCGGTTGCCGTCCCGGGGTCCTTCGGACGTGGATCACTGCTTGGAGGGCCGCGGCCAACTGGCTGTGCAGGGCCGGCCGGGACAGGCCGCCCAGGGCCGCCAGCGCTTCCAGCCGGGCCGGGACCTCGGCCGGGGAGTTGGCGTGCAGGGTGCCGGCGCCGCCGTCGTGGCCGGTGTTGAGGGCGGCGAGTAGTTCGCAGACCTCGGCGCCGCGCACCTCGCCGACGACGAGTCGGTCCGGGCGCATGCGGAGGGCTTGGCGGACCAGTTCGCGGACCGTCACCTCGCCTACGCCCTCGACGTTCGGCGGGCGGGCCACCAGCCGGACGACTTGTGGGTGGTTCAGGCTGGAGTTCGCCGATGTCCTCCACGCACACGATGCGTTCGGTGGTCGGGAACGCAGCCGAGCAGAGCGGCCAGCAGGGTTGTCTTTCCCGTGCCCGTACCGCCTACGACCAGGAACGCCAGGCGGGCCGTGACGATCGCGGCGAGGAGGGCAGCGGTTCTGCCGTCGAAGGTGCCCAGTTGTCGCAGTGCTGTGAGGTCGTGGGTTGCCGGGCGGAGCACCCGGAGGGACAGGCAGGTGCCGTTGGCCGCCAACGGGGGCAGGACCGCGTGCAGGCGGACTCGGCCGTGTGGGCCGGCGCCGGGGAGCCACGCGTCCACATAGGGCTGTGCGTCGTCGAGGCGGCGGCCCGCTGCCAGCGCCAGCCGTTGCGCCAGGCGGCGGATCGCGTCCTCGTCGGAGAAGCGGATGTCGGTGCGGCGCAGGCCGGATCCGCCGTCCAGCCAGACGTCGGTCGGGACCGGTGACCAGGACGTCCGTGGTGTCCGGGTCGCGCAGCAGTGGTTCGAGTGCGCCTGCTCCGGCGAACTCGTCGCCGAGGGAGCGCAGGGCGGTGAGCAGGTCGGTGTGGCCGAGCACGCCGCCTGCTTCGCGTGCGGACGGCGTCGGCGACCAGGGCGGGTGTCGGTGGGGCGCCGCCTACGGCAAGTCGTTGGCGGACGCGTTCCACGAGGTCGGTGGTCATGCGGGGCACTTCCTTTGCTGGGGGCGGTTTCCGCGCCGAGGAGGGCGGTGAGGACGGCTTTCGCCGCGCCGTGGGCGGGCCGTGTCCGCGGGGGCGCAGGCCGCCTCGTTCCAGTGCGCTGGCCAGGTTGGGTTCGGGACGCATGGCGGTGAGCAGCGGCACGCCGACCGCCTGGGCCACGTCCTCGGCGCGCAGACCGCCGGGAGCCGGGCCACGGACGACAGCGAGCAGATTGGGCGCCCTGATCGCGGATCGTGTCGGCCACCCGGCGGGCCGCGGCGCAGGCTCGGACTTCGGCCGGCACGACGAGCACGGCCAGATCGGATCTGGTCCAGGGCGGCACCGGCCGCCGGGGACGCGTACCGCGGCAGGTCGCAGACGACCGTGTCACCCGCGCGGCGACCGGCTTCGATGACGGCGGCCATCGCGTCCGGCTGTGGACCAGGACCGTCGCGATCGCAGGAGACGACGGCAAGGCGGACGATGCCCTGCGACCGACCGGGCAGCGCCGAACGCAGCGCGGACGCGGGCACCCGACCGCCCTGGATGCGGAGATCCGGCCAGCGCAGACCGGACTTCGATCTCGGCGCCGAGGATCAGGTCGAGTCCGCCGCCGAGCGGATCACCGTCGACGAGCAGGGCTGCCGCTGCCCTGGCGCAAGGCGGTCAGCGCCACGGCAGCGGCCAGCACCGACGCACCCGCTCCACCTCTGCCACCGATGACCGAGACGACACGGCCGGCCGTCGCGGCGGGCCGGTCAGCCGCGTCGGCGAACGCGCTGAACAGCCACGATTCCCCAGCAGGAAAGGAAAGCACGGTTTCGGCACCGACATCGAGGGCGTGTCGCCACAGATCGGGCGGTGGATCAGTGGCGCACAGGACGAGAACCCCGCCGCGGCGTGGCAGTTGGGCATCGCGCATATCTGGACGGCGGTGGCGTCGAGGACGACGAGCGGGGCCTCGCCCCACCGTCGGCGCGCGGCCATGACGTCGGGTGCGCGATCGAGTTCGCAGCCCGCCGCGGCCGCCAGTTCGAGGACCTTGTCGATCAGTGGTTCGTCGCTCAGGACGGCGAGGGGGCGTTGGGTGTCCATGGTGGTCCCTGTGGTCCGGGTCGGGTGGTTGAGGTCCACGGTTCCGGGATCAGGGAAAACGCACCACCGACAATGATCAACTTGTGGACAGCTGGGCGCCTTGTGGACAACTTGGGCCCCGGATGGTGGACGCGCGCGGTTCTGTCGGTGCCCTCTGCGATGCTGGATTGGGGGGACCCCTTATGGCGCTCGGGTCCAAGCCCGGGCGCCATAAGTGGGCAAGCCCGGGCGCCATAAGGGAAATGGTCGCCATAAGGGGATGGTCGTGTTCCTGGGCGGCGATCGCGCCGTAGAAGCCGCCCTAGAAGCCACCGCCACCGGGGGTGTGTCGGCCTCGATGGTGAGGCCGGATCGGTGGGGGGCCGGACCGCCGCTCAAGTGCGACGGAGACGGGACGACCCCCGCCAGGGGGGAGGGACGGGGGTCGTCATCGGTTCAGCCCCGGGGGGTCGAGCTGAACCTGTCCAGCTATGCCGGACGTGACTACTGTAGCGCTCTCCCGGTCCAGCTTGCATACAGTCGGCGGAACAAACATGCCGCCAGATCGCGGACAGGCGTCCGAACTGCGACGTTGCGACGTGGCCGTGGTCGCTGGGCGGTCGGGCAAGCGGACGACTGCTCATATGCTGGTTCGGTGAGTAACGGCGCAGACGAAACCGCGGGTGGTCCGGACATTTCCTGGGGGCAGGTCGACGGTTCGGACGGCGGGCTCGGGCGTGGCGGTCAAGCGCGCGGGTCGGGTTCGGGCGGTACTGATTCCGGCGGTGCGGATTCGGGTGGCAAGGGTGGCCGCGTTCTTCGATCTGGACAAGACCGTCATCGCCTCGTCAAGTGCACTGGCGTTCAGCAGACCCTTCTACCAGGGTGGGCTGATCAACCGGCGGGCCGCGTTGCGGACGGCTTACGCGCAACTGATGTTCTTCCAGTCCGGCAGCGACGCCGAGCAGGTCGAGCGGATGCGGGCGCATCTCACGTCGCTCTGCCAGGGGTGGGACGTCGAGCAGGTGCGGTCGATCGTCGAGGAGACGTTGCACGACATCGTCGATCCGCTCGTGTACGCGGAGGCGGCCGAGCTGATCGCGGAGCATCGGGCGCAGGGGCACGACGTGGTGGTGGTGTCGGCGTCCGGTGAGGAGATGGTGGCGCCGATCGCGGCTCTGGTCGGCGCGACGCACAGCGTCGGCACGCGGATGGCGGTCGCTGACGGGCGCTACACGGGTGAGATCGACTTCTACTGCTACGGCGAGCAGAAGGCCGCCGCGATGCGGGAACTGGCTGCTGCCAACGGTTACGAGTTGGCCGAGTGCTACGCGTACACCGACTCGATGACGGATCTGCCGATGCTGGAGGCCGTGGGGCATCCCTCCGCCGTGAACCCGAACCGCGCGCTGCGGAAGGTGGCCGCGTCAGCGGGAGTGGCCGGTGCTGGCGTTCTCGGATCCGGTGCCGTTGCGGGCGAAGATCGCGTCGCCCGCCGGCGGGATGGTGGTCGCGGCGACCGCCGTCGGGTTGGGAGCGGTCGCCGGCGGGCTGACGTGGTACGGGTTGCGGCGGCGGCGCGGCCGGTAGGGCACGCGGCGGAATCCGGTCAGCGACTTACCGCACGGTTACCGCACGGTCGGGTGACGGGTCGGCACGGGCGGCGGTATCGGATGCGCCGTTGTTGCCGCTACCAGAACGTTACCGCGCGGTATTCGTCACTTTTGGTTGCTGGACCGGTGCACCCGTCCGAGCGCTTGAGTTCTCGCAGGTCAGTGGCGTACAAAGGAAGTGCGGAACCCCGGACGGCCAGGGGCCCGACGAAGAGAAGTCGGGCCCACCCCGCCAGAGCTCCGTGCGCGGACTCCGGGCACCCACGCGCAGCACGCCGCGGGAGGCTTGTCGTTGAGGGACTGCGTACCGGGACGCCGGACGCCGAGGCCCCAGCCATACGACATCGTTGCAGCTTGGTAACCCGGGAACGTCCGCGCTGGGCGAGCGGCGCCCACCGGTCTGACCGGTGGGCGCCGCCGCATGTCGGCCGGAGTCCCGCCGTTTGCCGGCGTTGACCCTGGCCCGTCGTGTGAGTAACTTACCGATACTGCGCGACCATTGGAAAAATCTCCACCGGGCTGGGTAGGAGTTGCCATGCAGCGGCTCAGTCGGCGCGGTTTCCTCGCCGCGGCAGCGGCTGCCGGTCCGCGTCGCTGGGCGCGGCCCCGGCCGCCGCGGACGACCGGTCTTCCGGCCGTCGCTCCCGGTGCCGACCAGCTGGCCGCCGACGGGCTGGCGGGCGCTGGCCGGCCGCAAGCTCGGTGTGCTGACCAACCCGACCGGCGTGTTGCGCGACCTGACGCACATCGTGGACTCGCTGGTGCGCCGCCGGGGTGCGGCCGCTGGCCGCGTTCGGGCCGGAACACGGATTCCGGGGCACGTCGCAGGCGGGCGGTTCGGAGGGCGACTACACCGATCCGCGCACCGGCATCCCGGTCTACGACGCGTACGACGTCGACCGCCGACCAACTGGCCGCGATGTACCGGAAGGCCGGCATCGACACCGTGCTGTTCGACATCGCGGGAGTCGGCGCGCGGTTCTACACGTACACGTGGACCATGTACGTGGCGATGTCGGCCGCCGTGCGGACCGGGGCGAGCTTCGTGGTGCTGGACCGGCCGAACCCGATCGGCGGGCAGGCGTACGGGCCGCAGCTGGAGCCCGCCCGTACGCGACCCTGGTCGGGCTCAAGCCGATCGTGCAGCAGCCCGGGATGACCGCGGGCGAGCTGGCACGGATGTTCGACGCAGCTGTTCCTGCCGCAGGACAACAACGGCGAGCGACTGTCCGGTCTGGATATCGTGCGGGTGCGGAACTACCGCAGGGACATGCTGTTCGCCGACACCTCGCTGCCGTGGGTGCTGCCGAGCCCGAACATGCCGACGCCGGACACCGCGCTGCTCTACCCGGGGACGTGCATGTTCGAGGGCACGCTGCTGTCCGAGGGCCGGGGCACGACGCGACCGTTCGAGCTGATCGGGGCGCCGAGCATCGACTGGCGTTGGGCCGACGCGCTCAACGCGATGCACCTGCCCGGCGTGCGGTTCCGGGAGAACTACGCCGTGCCCACGTTCGGCAAGTTCGTCAACCAGACCTGCGGCGGCGTGCAGGTGCACCTCGACCGACCGGCGCTCGGATCGACGCGATCCGCACCGCCGTGGCCATGATCGTCACCGCGAAACAGCTGTACCCCGACGGTGTTCGGCTGGCGGCCGGACAACTGGATCGACGACCTCACCGGCTCGGACCGGCTGCGCACCATGGTCGACGCGGGCGCGGACACCGACGACGTGGTCGGGGCGTGGCAGGACGAGCTGGCCGCTTTCCGTAGGCAGCGCATCCCCTTCCTGTTGTACCGATGATGACGAGGTGGCCATGTCCCTGCGCGGTATCGCAGTCACCGGCGCGTACTCCTGGTGGCGGCAGTGAGCGTGACGGCCGGGCAGGCGGGCGGCACGTCGGCGCTGTGGCCGCCGGCGCGGCCGCTTCGACCAGCCGCAGACCGGGTTCGCGCCCGCGTGGACGGTGCTGCGCGAGGGCTCACCGCAGGAGGCAGGGCTGGCTCCGGAGCCGATCGCGACGTCGGTGAGCGAGCTGGACGGGCTGGACGCAGAACCAGCCGGCGACCGGGCACCCGATGTTCTCCGGGCAGGTCACGCTGCTCGCGCACGACGGCGTCGTCGTGACGAAGGAGGCCGCCGGGCTACGCGCTGCGCTACTCCGACCAGCAGGGCGATCCTGCTGCCAGCCGACCAGTGGATCCCGATGCGCACGGACACGATCTTCGACCTGGCGTCGCTGTCCAAGCTGTTCACGTGCATCGTGGCGATGCAGCAGATCCAGGCCGGCAAGCTGGACCTGAACGCGACCGTGGCCAGCTACCTGCCGGAGTTCGCGACCAACGGCAAGGGCGCCATCACGATCAAGCAGCTGATGACGCACACGTCCGGGCTGCCCGCCGACCCGCCGACCGCCGCTGTGGCAGTACCCGGACCATGCCCTCGCGGATCCACGCGATCCTGGACGTGACGCCGCAGTACCCGCCGGGGTCGACGTACCTGTACTCGGACATGAACATGATGACGCTGCAACTGGTCGTGCAGCAGATCACCGGCAAGACGCTGGACGTGCTGGTGCGCGACGGGATCACGCGCGCCGCTGGGCATGCACGACACGATGTACAACCCGCCCGCGTCGCTGAAGCCGAGGATCGCGGCCGCAGGAGTACGAGCTGGTACCCGGACCGGGGGCTGGTGTGGGGCCAGGTGCACGACGAGAACGCGTGGGCGCTGGGCGGTGTCGCCGGGCACGCGGGCGTGTTCTCCACGGTGGCCGACATGGCGATCCTGGCGCAGTCGATCCTCAACGGCGGAACCTACGGCGGGCACCGGATCCTGTCGCCGGGCAGTCGGTCACCGAGATGCTGACCGACTACAACCAGGCGTATCCGGGCAACTCGCACGGGCTGGGCTTCGAGCTGGACCAGCGCTGGTACATGGGCCGGCTGGACAGCCCGATGACCGCGGGCCACACCGGGTTCACCGGTACGACGATCGTGATCGACCCGGAGTCGCGGTCGTTCGCGCTGCAGTTCAGCAACCGCGTGCACCCGACGCCGCAACTGGGGTTCGACGAACCCGGCGCGCCGGGCCGCGGCCGACGGGCTGGCCAACGCGATGGCGGTGCGGGCGCCGGACGGCGGGCCGTCCTGGTACTCGGGGATCGGCGACGCGACGACCGCGACGCTGACCACGACCGACGATCACGACGCGCGGCCAGCCGGTGTCGGTCGAGCTACGACGACGTTCGTGGACACCGAGCCGGATTACGGACCTGGTCACGCTGCAGGCCAGTACGGACGGCGGTACGACGTGGACGATCGTGCCGGTGACCGCGACCGGACCGGGGGCGCCGAGCGGCCGCGGTGAACTCGCTGTCCGGCGGCATCGCGGCACCTGGTGGCGGGTGCGGGCGCAGCTGCCGGCCAGCAGCGGGCCGCTGGAGCTGCGGTGGCAGTACGTGACCGATCCGCCTACACCGGGCGCGGGGTGAACGTCACCGGCGTGACGGTGGGCGACCAGCGCGGCGTGCTGTTCGACGGCGACCGGGATCCGCGGGCGTTCACCGGTGTCAACTGGGCGCTGACGTCTCGATAGCACGGTGCCGCGCACCGTCCCGCCGGCAGTGCGCGATATGCTTGTCACTGTTTGTAACTTAGATCCGGATTACGCCTACCGGGTAGTGGATCGGTGTCACGTGCTCGATATCCCAGTTCAGAGACACGATTGGTTTCTGTCGACCCGCGATACGTTGACCGCGAACAGGACGGTTAGTAAGTTTCCCACGTGGTCACACCCAGCCCGGTCGAGCCGAGCCCGCTGGTCCGTATCCGTTCGCTGCTGCCCGGCCTGGCCAAGGCGGAACAGCGGGTGGCACACGTGGTGCTCGACGACCCGGGCGGAGTGGCACGGCGCAGCATCACCGAGGTCGCCGAAGCGGCCGGCACCAGCGAGACGACGGTGACGCGATTCTGCAAGGCCGTCGGCGTGAGCGGCTACCCGGAGCTGCGCATCGCGCTGGCCGCGGACACCGCGCGGGCGGCCGCGCGCACCGACCGGGACATGGGCGGCGACATCGACCCCAGCGACGACCTGGCGCAGGTGGTCGGCAAGGTCGCGTTCGCGGACGCGCGAGCGGTCGAGGAGACCGCCGAGCAGCTGGACATCGCGGCGCTGCGGCCGGTCGTGCGAGGCCATCGCGGCAGCCGGCCGGGTGGATGTCTACGGCGTGGGCGCAAGCGCTTTCGTGGCGCTTGACCTGCAGCAGAAGCTGCACCGCATCGGGCGGGTCTGCTTCGCGTGGAGCGACACGCACATCATGCTGACCTCGGCCGCCGTGCTGCGCCCCCGGCGACGTCGCCGTCGGCATCTCGCACACCGGCGCCACCACCGACACCGTGGAGGCGCTGCGCGAGGCCCGCGACCGCGGCGCCACCACCGTCGCCGTCACGAACTTCCCGCGCTCCCCCATCGCCGAGGTCGCCGACTACGTGCTGACCACGGCGGCGCGGGAGACCACGTTCCGCTCCGGGCGCGACGGCCAGCCGCATCGCGCAGCTGACCGTGATCGACTGCGTGTTCATCGGCGTCGCCCAGCGGCACCGGGACAACGTGCTCGCGGCGCTGGACACCACGTACTCGGCGGTCGTCCGCGCACCGACTGGAGGTCCGGCCGGACGGCCGGCGGAAGTCCCGAGAAAGCGGTGAGTGATGTCCGGTACATCGCGCTCGGACTCGGTGCAGGTCGACTCGCCGACCGAACAGCGTAATCCGGACACGACCGACATCGACCAGCTCGACCACCGTGGAGATCCTCCGCGAGATCAACGCGGCGGACGCGACCGTGCCCTACGCGGTCGCCGCGGTGCTGCCCGAACTGGCGACGCTGGTGGACCACGCCGTCGACGCGCTGCGCGGCGGCCACCGGGTGCACTACGTCGGCGCCGGCACGTCCGGGCCGGCTGGCCGTGCTGGACGCGGCGGAACTGGTGCCGACGTTCAACATCCCGGCCGACTGGTTCGTCGCGCACCACGCGGGTGGCGCGCCCGCGCTGCTGCGGCGGTGGAGAACGCCGAGGACGACGACGCCGCGGGCGATGGCGGAGATGCGGCGCGAGGCGGCGGCCGGTGACGTGGTGGTCGGACTGACCGCGTCCGGGCGGACCCCGTTCGTGGTCGGCGCGCTGCGCGGCGGCGCGGCTGGCCGGCGCGACGACCGGGCTGGTCTCGGCGAACCCGGGCGCGGCCGCCAACGCGGACGTGGACGTCGCGATCGCGGTGAACACCGGGCCCGAGGTGATCGCCGGGTCGACCCGGATGAAGGCGGGTACGGCGCAGAAGCTCGTGCTGACGTCGTTCTCCACGGCGGTGATGGTGCGGTTCGGCCGGACCTACTCGAACCTGATGGTCAGCATGCGCGCCACGAACGCGAAGCTGCGCGGCCGGACGCTGCGCATCCTGCGCGAGGCGACGGGCGCGCCGGTCGACGAGTGCGCGTACGCGCTGGCGGCCGCCGGCGGGGATCTCAAGGTGGCGCTCGTGCACCTGCTGTCCGGAGCGGACACTCCGGCGGCCGCGGCCGCGCTGACGAGCCGCGCAGGGCCACGTGCGGCACGCCCTGGCCGCGCTCGGCACGTGAGGACCCCGGCGATCAAGACCTAAGCTGTGACGTGCGGTTTCGGCGGTGCGGTGACGGACGCGGTCCTGGTCGAGGTGGACTCGCTCGACCAGGTGGACGCCGTCCGGGCAGCGGTGAGCGCCGCGCAACTGCCCGGCCTGGTCGAACTCGTCCCTGGCCGCGCGGACCGTGCTGGTGTCGGTCCGGCCGGGCAGCGACGGGCTGGCGCGGCTGGCGGACGTGCTGGCGGCCGCCGACCTGACGCGACCACCTCCGGCGGGCACGGCGCGAGGTGCGGATTCCGGTGCGCTACGACGGGCCGGACCTGGAACTGGTGGCGCGGACGGCGCGGCCTGAGCGTCGACGATCTCGTGGCACTGCACAGCGGCGCCGAGTACTCGGTGGCGTTCACCGGGTTCGCGCCCGGGTTCGGCTACCTGACCGGACTGCCGCGAACCGTTGGTACAGGCAGGTTGGACCAGCCGCGGACCGCCGTGCCGGCGGGATCGGTCGGCATCGCGGGCGAGTTCACCGGGGTGTATCCGCGATCGTCGCCGGGTGGCTGGCGGCTGCTGGGGCGGACCGAACTGGCACTGTTCGACCCGCGCCGCGAACCAGCCGCGCTGCTGGTGCCCGGGGACCTGGTGCGGTTCGAGGTCGTCGCGTGAGGAGCCGTGAGCGTGCTGGCGACCGGGCCGCAGGCACTGGTGCAGGACCTCGGCCGGCCGGGGCACGCGCACCTGGGCGTGCCGCCGTCCGGGGCGCTGGACGTGCCCGCGCTGCGGCTGGCGAACCGGTTGGTGGGCAACGACGAGTCGGCGGCCGGGATCGAGATCGCTGCTGGGCGGCCTGCGGCTGCGGGCGGACTGCTCGTGCACCGTCGCGGTGACCGGGCCGGCCGTCGACGTCACCGTGAACGGGCACGTGCGGGACTCGCACACGCCCGTGTCCACCTGGCCGACGGGGACGTGCTGGAGCTCGGCATGCCGACCACCGGGCTGCGCTCTACGTCGGGTTCGGCGGCGGGATCGCGGTCGACGCCGAACTGGGCAGCCGGTCCACCGACGTGCTGTCCGGGATCGGGCCGGAGCCGCTGCAGGCCGGTGACGCGCTGCCGCTGGGCGATCCGGCCGGCCTGCCGACGGGTGCGGACGAACTCGGGCGCGTGGCCCGGCGCCGGACGCGATCGCGGTGCCCGTGCTGCTCGGGCCGAGGGACGACTGGTTCGGCGAGCCGGCGAGGCAGCTTGCCGCCGGGCCGGTGGCGCGTGTCGCCGGAGAGCAACCGGGTCGGGCTGCGGCTGACCGGACCCGCGCTGCGCCGCGCGAGCGGCTTCGAGGGCGTGGAGCTGCCCAGCGAGCCCGTGGTCACCGGGGCCGTGCAGGTGCCGGCCAGCGGGCGGCCGGTGGTGTTCCTCGCCGACCATCCGACGACCGGCGGTTACCCGGTGATCGGCGTGGTGCCGGCCGGGGCGCTGCCCGCTTTGGCGCAGGCCCGGCCGGGCACGACGGTCGGTGTTGGCCTAGCTCGGTGGCGTTTCCGGGCGTGGGACCCTAGTACTCGGACTCGTAGAGGTCGGCCAATTCGGCGTGGAGGGCGGTGGAGTCGGGCAGTGTGGCGCCGTCCAGCGTGTGCACGCGGGTGATCTTGCGGACCGACGACGCCAAGACGACGGCGTCCGCGCTGTGCAGTTCGGCCACCTTGATCGGCTCGACCTTGACCGCCCAGCCTGCCTGCTCGGCGGCGCGGAACAGCGCGGCCTGCGTGGTGCCGGGCAGGATGCCCAGTTGCGATCGGCGGGGTGCGCAGCGTGCGGCCGCTCGGCCACGATCACGGTGGACGTCGGGCCCTCCAGTACGGAGTCGCCGGCCTCGATGAAGATCACCTCGTCCGCTCCCCTGCGGGCGGCCTCCCGGCCTGCGGCCATGTTCACCGCGTAGGACAATGACTTCGCGCCCAGCAGCAGCCACGGCGCCCGCTCCGCCGCGCCGTGCTCGATGCCCCGCTCCAGGGTGATCGCGGCGACGCCCTCCTCGCGCTGCCGCAGCACCTTCGCGCGCGATGTCCATGCCGAGGCGAAGCCGGTCGGCGCGTCGGTGCCCTCGACTCCCCTGGTGTAGACCAGCTTCAGGGCCATGCTCGGTGGAGCCGCTCCAGTTCTCCAGGACGACCAGTCGACGCACCGCTCCCAGGCGGCGCGGTCCGGCTCGGGCAGGTCCAGCATTGCCGCCGAGCGGGCCAGCCGGTCCAGGTGCGGACCCAGCTCCCTGGGCTTGCCGTCCACCACGAGGATGGTCTCGAATATGCCGTCACCCCGCGTCAACCCCAGGTCGTCCACGCGGATGTGCGGCCGGTCAGGGTCGGCCAGGGTGCCGTCGAGCATCGCCAGTACGCGCATGCAGCCGAGCCTACTGACGACGCGCCTAGACTCGAACCGTGGTCAACGAGGCCGGCTCGACCGACCAGCTCGCACTGCGCGCGACCCTGCACGAGCGCGGGCTGCGGATGACACCGCAGCGCCAGCTGGTGCTGGACGCCGTGCGGGCCCTGCAGCACGCCACCCCCGAACAGGTGTGCCAGCGGGTGCAGCCAGACCACGCCGACGGTCAACATCACCACGATCTACCGCGCACTGGACCTGCTGGAGGGCATCGGCCTGGTCCGGCACACGCACCTCGGGCACGGCGCGCCGGTCTACTCGGCGGAGGCGCACGAACACCTGCACCTTGTGTGCCACAGCTGCGGACGGGTAATCGAACAGCCGACCGGGCTGCTGGCCGACGTGGCGCGGCGGTTGCGGACGGAGTGCGGATTCGAGTTGGACGCGACACACCTGGCGTTGTCCGGAACGTGCCGGGAGTGTCGCGAAAGGGAGACCGAATGACAGCACCGACTCACCGTTCTGCGGCCAGCCAGGTGCCGTCGCCGTGCCCGACGACGACTCGCCGGACGCGGGCGTCGCCTGGCACTACGGCGACCCGTTCGCCGAACAGCGCTCGGCCGTGCGCTCGGTCGCGGTCGTCGACCGCTCGAACCGCGGTGTGCTGGCCGTTCCCGGCGACGACCGGCTGACGTGGCTGCACACGCTGACGTCGCAGCACCTCACCGAACTGGCCGACCCGGCCGGCACCGAGGCACTCGTGCTGGACGCGCACGGCCACGTCGAGCACCACGTGGTCGTCGCGCACGTCGACGGCACGGTCTGGCTGGACACCGAGGCCGGCCGGCTCGCGGAGCTGCTGGACTACCTGGCGAAGATGCGGTTCTGGTCGAAGGTCGAGCCCCGCGACGCGACCGGTGAACTGGCCGTGCTCAGCGTGCTCGGGCCGGACGGCGACGCGCTGCTGCACGGCCGGGCATCGACGTGCCCGGAACGGGACTACGGCGTCGTCGCGCTGGAGGGCGGCGGGTTCGCGCGGCGGATGCCGGCGGGCCGGTCGACCTGCTGGTGCCGCGTGGGAGCTCGTGTCGTCGTGTGGGAGCCGGATCGCGGCGGCGGGTGCGCGGCCGGCCGGCAGCTGGGCGTACGAGGCGCTGCGTGTGGAGGGCCTGCGGCCGCGGCTGGGCATCGACACCGACGAGCGGACCATCCCGCACGAGGTCAACTGGATCGCGCCCGCCGTGCACCTGGACAAGGGCTGCTACCGGGGCCAGGAGACGGTCGCGAAGGTGGCCAACCTCGGCCGGCCGCCGCGCCGGATGGTGCTGCTGCACCTGGACGGCGTCGCCGGAGGTGCTGCCGGAGACCGGTGAACCGGTGCGGCTGGGTGACAAGGTGGTCGGCCGGGTCGGTTCGGTGGTGCGACACCACGAGCTCGGTTCGGTCGCGCTGGCGCTGCTGAAGCGGTCGGCGCCGCTGGACGCGGAACTGGCCGCGGGCGAGGACGACCACGCCGTCGCCGCGGCCGTCGACCCCGACTCGGTGCCGCAGGAGCAGCCGGCGCCCGGCCGGGAAGCGGTGGCGAGGCTGCGCGGCTGAGTCGTGCCAGGATCGCTGGCATGCCAGCGCTCGCCACCCCCGGCACGATCGTCACCGTCGCGCCCACCGGCGCCGAGCACGCCAAAGCCGACGTGCCGAACCTGCCCGTGACCCTGGACGAGCTGGTCAGCACGGCGCAGGACTGCGAACGCGTCGGCGCTGCCATGATCCACGTGCACATCAGCGACGCCGAGGCACGGCCCACGCTGGACCTGGGCCTGCTCAAGGAGACCGTCGCCGCGCTTCGGGACCAGACGAACCTGATCGTGCAGCTGTCCACCGGCGGCGCCGTCACCGATCCGGAGGACGACCGGCTGCGCGTGCTGGAGGCGATGCCGGACTCCGCGTCCTGCACGATGGGCACGGTCAACTTCGGCGACGACGTGTTCCTCAACCGCTGGGAGTTCATCGTCGAACTGCACAAGCGGATGCAGGACCGCGGCATCGTGCCCGAGTACGAGATCTTCGACATCGGCCAGTTGCCGACCCTGCACCGGCTGCTGGACTCCTACGGGCCGCCCGCCGGTGGGCACGTGCACGTCGACCTCGTGATGGGCGTGCCCGGCGGGATGCCGGGCGACACCGAGACACTGGCCGCGGCGCTGCGGCGCATCCCGGACGGGCGCCACGTTCTCCGCCACCGGCGTCGGCCGGGCCAGCCTGCCTGTGATGTTGGCCGCGCTGTCCGCGGACGGACACCTGCGGGTCGGCATGGAGGACACCGTCAGTTACGCCCGTGGCGAACGGGTCCGGGACAACGCACAGCTCGTGGCCAGGGCCGCCGGGGTGGCGCGGATCGCCCAGCGGCCGCCGCTGTCACCCGACGAGGTCCGTCGACTACTGGGCGTACGGCCGGCCGGTTGACCCCGAATGGTTGAGATGACGCAACAAGTCGGTCCCCAAGTGTTGGCGGAAAGCCCTGGCGTACCGCAGGATGGTGACGTGATCGAGGTCCGCCCGGGTGGCCGTCGCCGTATCGACCGCGTTCTGGACCCGGCGTTCACGCAAGGAGTCGCCGACCGACCCGCTCGCGGAGGTTCGCGCGCTCCGCGACGAGGCGGCCCAGGAGGAGACCGACCTGTCCTACGTTCGGCGCCTGCTGCACGCCCGGATCGACATCGTGCGCGCCGAGCAGGAACGCAGGGCCATGCGGGGACTCGACCGCCGTGGTCGAGCGGCTGGCGACGATCCTGGCCGCCAACGCGGTCGGCCCCGCGACCGGTTCGGGCCGCTACACCACCCTGGAGCCGTCCCGCGCCGAGGCACACCGGCGGCACGTCGAGGCGCTCGTGTCCGACGTCGACCTCTCCGATGTCGGATCGCTGCCGGACGAGCGGCTGGCCGCAGGCGTTGCGCACGTACACGGCCGAGGAGGCGTCGGTGTCGGCGCGGCGGCGCGAGGTGCAGCTGGTGATGGACCGGCTGAACGCGGAGATCGGCGGCCGGTACCGGCAGGGCAGCGCGTCCGTGGACGAACTGCTCGCGGCCGCATCGCGCGCCCACCAGCCCGAGCTGGGCTTCGACCCTCCGGAGCGGCTGGGTTAGTTGTAGCGTCTCCCGGGCGGCCAGTCTCGCCCAGAACTCGCGGACCTTCTCGTAGCGGGCGTTCAGCTCGTCGCCGTCACCGGCCTCCATCGCGTCCAGGATGGCCTGCACGTCCTGCGCCGACGTGTCCTCCAGCAGCATGTCGTCGTCCATCAGCTGCACCAGGCCGCCGTAGTCGAGTTCCACCGCCGAGTGCGGGTGGAACCGCTCCAGCCAGCGGCCGGTCTCGCGCAGGATGGTCGCCGGCCCGTCCTCGCCGACCGCGTCCCTGGTGACCGAGTAGGCGCGGGCCACGCGGCGGCGGGCGTCGGCCATGGCGCAGCGCCAGTACACCTCGCGGTGCGCCGTGCCCTCGCCCGCGCTGAGCATCACGTGCCGTTCCTCCGGGTTGACCAGCGCGAACCACGGCAGCGGGATCGTCCAGGTGGCGGAGATGACGTGCACGGACGCGGCACCCTCCGCCGAGATGACCTCGCTGGCGTGGCCACGGGCCCGGTCGGCGTCCACGCTCAGCGCTGCCGTGCGCAGCACGCCGATGGTGGTGGACAGGAAGCCGACCAGAGCGGCGGCGGCCCTGGGGCGCAGGTCCAGCGGGCACACCAGCGGGCCGGGTCCCACGGTCGCCGTCTCACTGGATGGGACTTCGGCGGCCTCCAGCACGAGGACGTCCAGTGCCGCGTTGGGTGCTGCCCTGCCGTCGGCCAACTCGCCCGGTAGCAGCCGCGCCGGGAGGGATACTTGTGACCTAAGCCACAGTTCCTGCTCGCGTTCGCCCACGGCGGAACGGGTCAGGGCGTGGTTGTTGACACGCTTGCGAAGCGCGGTCCACCAACGGAGCGTCAAAAGCCGACAACGGCTCGTACACCCGCAGGTAGCCGACGAACGGACGAGGCACTCAGGCAGCATGTCACGTCGGGTGTCACGGCGGGACGGGATGTGTACGTCACGTCGTCGTACCCCGTGCCACGTCGCACCGAACCCCATCGGCACGGTACGGTAGTTACCAGGAAACAGTTGTCGAGATAGCGGGGCCGCCGTTCCCCCGGCCGCCCCGTCTCCGCGTATGAGGGGGTCGAGCCATGGGGCGCGGCCGAGCTAAGGCCAAACAGACAAAGGTGGCCCGGGAGCTCAAGTACCACACTCCCAACATGGATGTCGATGCCCTGCGGCGTGAGCTGTCGGGCGGCGACTCCAGAAACGGCCGGTCAGACCACGACCTGCCGGAAGACTCGGACAACGACGACTACGGCGAATACAGCCGCTGACGTGCAGCGTTGAAGGGTTGGCCGTTCGTGCGGACGGGCCAACCCTTCAACTGTGCTAACCGCATGCCCGCCTAGCGCAGGTATGCGCACGTCAGCGCGATCGGGTCAGGGCCAGTCCCGGACCGCACAACCGCACCGACCTGATCTCGGTGTGCCCTGGGCGGACCGTGACACCGTTGCCGGCGATGTTCCCGCTGTGGTGCGGCTGCACGACCGCGACCGGGCTGGTTGCCGGCCGCGTGGGGGCAGTTGTCCGCGAACGCGTACAGCGTCGCGGTACTGGCGTTCGTCACCGAACCGCCGGTGCCGAACCGCTGGGCAGGTCGGTGCAGTGGCCGTCGGTGGGTACCGGGAGCTGCTGGCCTAGCGGGACGCTGACGTCGAACTCGCGGCCGGTGAGGAACCTGCCGGTGTAGAAGCAGGCTTCGCCGCCGGCAAGTGACGACGGCTCGCACACCTGCTGGGCCCTGGCGACACCCGTCGGCCACCCGGCCATGAGCGACATGCCGGTGACGGCGGTGACCAGTGCGATGCGGGACCTGTGCCGTGCTGTCCTCCAGGGCGACTCCCAGTGTCGACGCCACCCTGGCGCGATCGGGGCGCGCCCGCAGCGCGAGGCACTCGCGTGGGTCAGTCGTCGCGGTTCGTCCTGCGGGTCCGTTTCGTGTACGAGCGGCGGCGCTTCGCGGCCAGCCGCCGTTCCACCGAGCCCTTGCTGGGCTTGGTCGGCCGCCGGGGCGGCGCGGGCGGCCGGATGGCGGTACGCAGGATCGCGGCCAGGCGCTGGCGGGCGGCCCTGCGGTTGGCCAATTGGTTGCGGTGTTCGCTGGCGGCGATCGTCAGGACACCGTCGGTGAGCCGGCCGGCCAGCCGGTTCATGGCGCGGTCGCGCAGGTGCGTGCGGCAGGGCGGTCGTGTTGGCCAGGTCGAAGGACAGTTCGACGCGCGAGTCGGCGGTGTTGACGCCCTGACCACCGGGACCGGACGACCGGGAGAAGCGCTCGCGCAGTTCCGCCGCCGGGATCACCAGCGACGGTGTCAGCTCGAGATCGTCGGCCACGCCGTCCAGCATGCCGGTCAGCCGACCGTTGCCGCATCCGCGATTCCGGCCGCCTCCCGGGAGCCCGCGACGAGCGCGTCGCAGCAGAACACCAGCCACTCCCCGACCGCGTCCGGCTCGCCGGTGCCGAAACCGGCCACCGCACCGCGGTAGCGCTCGCCGGCGCGCAGGAACGCGACCTCCGGCACGACGAGGCCCTTGGGGTCGAGGCCGGTGGCGATCAGCGTGAGCCGGGCCGCGGCCCTGGCCACCAGGCCGTCGGCGACGCCGAACGGGGCCAGCGTGAGCAGTTCGCCGTGCACGACACCGGCCAGCACCGGGGCCGGCACGGCGGTGCCGCCCGCCGATCAACTGCGCCAGCAGCTCCAGCCTGTCCGGCCACGCCGGGCGCGGTCCTCGGCCTGACCGAGCAGATCGTCGTCGTCGGCCGGCACCAGGTCGGCGGCGGCCAGCACGTGCAGCCGGGCCAGCGCCTGCAGCGGTGCGCGCTGCCACGTGGCCAGCAGCAGGCCGACCGACTCGGCGACGCGCAGCGCGCCCGGCCAGCACCGGGTCGGTAACGGCGCCGTCGGCGGGAATGTCCACGCGCGCCGCCTTCGATGGCGGCGGACGCGCGGGCGGCCCGCACCGACGCCTCGGCGGACGTCGCCGGCCAGCCGCGCCGGTTGGCGGGATGCCGGTGGACGCCGGCGACCGCGTCGCGGGCCACGTCGACGGCGTCGGCGACGCCGGGCAGTTCGAGGAGGGGAGCCAGCGGGTCAGTCACGCGGAAACGGTAACCAGGCCGGTCCGTACCGGACCGCGCGCGGCCATGCCGACCCACCGGCGACCACGGTGGTGCCTGTGACCAGCCAAGAGTCACCATTCACCCATTCGAGTGATCCATTCGGCGACGCAGACCGACGCTGGTCGACAGCGGGGATGGTCCCCGTTGTGCTCGCCACCACAACGGGCGTAACCATATGGTTGTCGGTTCACTTTTCTAACGACGTTGCGGACGACGCCGTCCGAACCTCCAGGTCCAGGGCGGCCGCCACAAGGAGGAGGCACGTCATGGCCAGTACGGAAACCCGCACGGCCGCCGCGGAGGCGACCAGCCGCGCTCGCCGACCTCGGCTGATCCGGCCGCCGCTGGGGTTGGCCGGCTTCGCCGCCACCACCCTGGTGCTCAGCTTCGTCAACGCCGGCATCGTCGCCACCGCTGTACGCGCTGCACGCCGCGCTGGGGCTGGCACTGGTCTACGGCGGTCTGTGCCAGTTGCTCGCCGGAATGCTGGAGTACCGGCAGGGGCAACACGTTCGGCATGACCGCGTTCAGCACGTACGGCGGCTTCTGGCTCGCGTTCGCGCTCTACGTGTGGATGTTCAACGGCACCGCCGCGGGCTCCGGCCACCGGCATGTTCCTGATCACGTTCGCGCTCGTCACCGCGTACCTGACGATCGCGGCGCTGCGGGTCAACGGCGCGGTGCTCACCGTGTTCGTCCTGCTGACGCTGACGTTCCTGCTGCTGGCGATCGGCGCGTTCGCGAACTCGTCGGGGATCGCCAAGATCGGTGGCATCGTCGGTATCGTGACGGCGGCCGCGGCCTTCTACGCGTCGGCGGCGATCGTGGTCAACGCGACCTGGAAGCGGGTCCTGCTGCCGGTCTTCCCGCTGTAACAGACCTTCGTCCGTGACACCTGTCGGGCCGTCGCCTACCGGGCGGCGGCCCGCTAGGTTATTGGTCTGGACCATACGGCGGCCGCCGAGCACTGTCGGAGCGCCGCCGATCGCACTAACGTCGCAGGCAGTGCCGCCAACCGACCACCGAGGTCCAGCGGTCGTCAAGTAGTCAGGAGGTCACGCACCATGACCGAACCGTCGGGCCAGAGCCCCGCTCTGGACAACCTGCTCACCGAGAGCAGGACGTTCCCGCCGAGCGAGGAGTTCGCCGCCCAGGCCAACGCCACGCGGCAGATGTACGCGGACGCCGCCGAGGACCGGGAAGCCTTCTGGGCGGCGCAGGCCGACTACCTGCACTGGGACACCCGGTGGCAGCAGGTCCTGGACTGGTCGAACGCGCCGTTCGGCAAGTGGTTCGTCGGCGGCAAGCTCAACGTCGCGTACAACGCCGTGGACCGGCACGTCGAGGCCGGCAACGGCGATCGCGTCGCCTTCCACTGGGAGGGCGAGCCCGGCGACACCCGGACCATCACGTACGCCGACCTCAAGCGGGAGGTCAGCAAGGCCGCCAACGCACTGACGTCACTGGGCCTGGTGGCCGGCGACCGGGTGGCGATCTACATGCCGATGATCCCGGAGACCGTCGTCGCGATGCTGGCGTGCGCGCGGCTCGGCCTGACCCACAGCGTCGTGTTCGGCGGCTTCTCCGCCGAGGCGCTGCGCGCCCGCATCGAGGACGCCGAAGCCAAGCTCGTGATCACCTCCGACGGCCAGAACCGGCGTGGCAAGGCGTTGCCGCTCAAGGCCTCCGTCGACGAGGCCGTCGCGAGGACGCCGACGATCTCGGCACGTGCTGGTGGTCAAGCGCACCGGCGGCGACGTGGCCTGGGACGCCGACCGCGACATGTGGTGGCACGAACTGGTCGACGAGCAGTCCGACGAGCACACGCCCGAGGCTTTCGACGCCGAGCACCCGCTGTTCATCCTCTACACCTCGGGCACCACCGGGAAGCCGAAGGGCATCCTGCACACCACCGGCGGCTACCTCACGCAGGCCGTCCTACACGCACCGCAACGTCTTCGACATCAAGCCGGAGACCGACGTCTACTGGTGCGCCGCGGACGTCGGCTGGGTCACCGGGCACAGCTACATCGTGTACGGCCCGTTGACCAACGGCGCCACGTCCGTGATGTACGAGGGCACGCCGGACACGCCGCACCAGGGCCGCTGGTGGGACATCGTGGCGCAAGCTACAAGGTCTCCATCCTGTACACGGCGCCGACCACGATCCGTACGTTCATGAAGTGGGGCGCGGACATCCCGGCCAAGGCCGACCTGTCGTCGCTGCGCCTGCTGGGCAGCGTCGGCGAGCCGATCAACCCGGAGGCCTGGATCTGGTACCGGGAGCACATCGGCGGCGGCCGCACGCCGATCGTGGACACCTGGTGGCAGACCGAGACCGGCGGCATCATGATCTCGCCGCTGCCCGGCGTCACGTCCGCCAAACCCGGTTCCGCGCAGCGCCCGCTGCCCGGCATCTCCGCGAAGATCGTCGACGACGCCGGCAACGACGTGCCGCACGGCGGCGGCGGTTACCTCGTGCTCGACCAGCCGTGGCCGGGCATGCTGCGCAACATCTGGGGTGACCCGGACCGCTACGTCGAGACCTACTGGTCGCGCTTCGCCGACAAGGGCTACTACTTCGCCGGTGACGGCGCGAAGTACGACGCCGACGGCGACATGTGGCTGCTCGGTCGGGTCGACGACGTGATGAACGTGTCCGGCCACCGCATCTCCACCACCGAGGTCGAGTCCGCGCTGGTCAGTCCCACCCGACCGTGGCCGAGGCCGCCGTCGTCGGCGCCAGCGACCCGACGACGGGCCAGGGCATCGTGGCGTTCGTCATCCTGCGCGGCGGCGTGGCACAGGACGAGGCAAAGGGCGAGCAGGCCATCCAGGCGCTGCGCGACCACGTCTCGCACGAGATCGGCCCGATCGCCAAGCCGCGCCAGATCATGGTCGTGCAGGAGCTGCCGAAGACGCGCTCCGGCAAGATCATGCGCCGGCTGCTGCGCGACGTCGCGGAGAACCGGCCGATCGGCGACGTGACGACGCTCGCCGACTCCACGGTGATGGACCTGATCTCCGCCGGCCTGCAGAAGGGTGGCGGCGAGGAGTAGACGGGTCGAACACTAGTACGATCCGGCCTACTCGTTCCTATCGACAGGGAGAGCAGTGGACACCGCGACGGACACCGTCATCGACTCGGTACATCCGAGGACGAGACGCCGAACGGCGCTGGTCCGACCAGCGCTGACAGCACGGAGCAGGACACCCCGAAGCGGGGCAGGCCCCGCAAGCAGAGCACCGCCAGAAGACCAGGACGGTCGAGCTGACCCTCACCGTCACCGGCACCGCGGATGGCGAGTGGCAGGCCGAGCTGACGCACAGTGGCAAGCGCGTCGTGCAGGGTCTGTCGATCGCGGCGGCGGCGGTCTCCAGGGCGGCCAAGGAGCTGCATCCCGACATCTACGGTGGCATCGAGACCGTGATCACCGCGGCCCGTGACCAGCACCAGGCGCGGATGGAAGAGCTGCAGGCCGAGCTGAACAAGGTCAAGCAGGCGCTCGCCGAGCTGGAGGACTGAGGAAGCACCGACTCGGCCGGCCGGTCCCGCGTGGACCGGCCGGCCGAGTCGTGTCCGGGTGGTCCGAGTCCGTTCGCGAGGGAAGTGAGCGGTCCGTGAGCCGCCGGAGGAGTCACGTGGCACGATGGCCCGGTGACCAGCGCCCAGCACACCAACGGCACCCGGTCCCGGGACGGACGGTCACCCGTCACGTCCATCCCGCTGACCGAGGACGATCCCTCACGCTCGGCCGACCAGTCGCTCGGCGCCCTGGCCAGGGACGCCATGACACAGGTGTCGACGCTGATCAGGGCCGAGGTCGAGCTCGCGCGGTCGGAGATCACGGCCGAGCTGAGGAAGGGCCTGCAGGGCAGCCTGTTCTTCGTCATCGCGCTGACCATGCTGGTGCTGCTCGCGCCGTTCGCGCTGACCACGATCGCGCTGGTGATCGCGATCTGGCTGCCGATGTGGTCCGGGTTCGCGATCGTCACCGGCGGCATGCTGCTGCTGGCGGCGTTCGCCGCGTTCCTCGGCTGGCGGCGGGTGCGGCGGATCCGTGGGCCGCGCAGGACCATCGACTCCGTCAAGGACACCGCCGCCGCCCTGAAGCGCCGTGAGCCTGACCAGCCGCGCGAACTCTGATGCGAAGGCCGTGCGGCCGGCACCCGATCCGTCCACGGTGCGCATCCCGGGTCCGTGGACGCATCGCGACGTGTCGGCCAACGGCATCCGCATCCACATCGCCGAGGCGGGCAGCGGCCCGCTCGTGCTGTTCCTGCACGGGTTCCCGGAGTTCTGGTGGGCGTGGCACCGCCAGCTCGCCGCGTTGGGTGACGCCGGATTCCGTGCCGTGGCGGCGGATCTGCGCGGCTACGGCGACTCGGACAAGCCACCGCGCGGCTACGACGGCTGGACGCTGGCCGGTGACGTAGCGGGGCTGATCAGGGCGCTCGGCGAGCCCAGCGCTCACCTGGTCGGGCACGCATGGGGCGGCATGATCGCCTGGACGGTCGCCGCGCTGCATCCCCGGTTGGTCGCCTCGGTGGCCGCGGTGTCGGCGCCGCATCCGCTCGCACTGCGCGCTGCCGTGCGGCGCAGCGTGTTCCGGCGTTCCGACAGCCAGGCCGCCGCGCTGACCCAGGTGTTGCGGGCGCAGTTGCCGCACGCCCCGGAACGCGGCCTGGTCGCCGACGAGGCGGCGGCCGTCGAAGGGCTCCTGCACCAGTGGGGCGGTCCACAGTGGACCGACAGCCCGGACTTCCGCGCGGTCGCCGCAGCCGACCGGGCCGCGATGCGGGTGCCCGGTGTGGCGCACAGTTCGATGGAGTACTTCCGCTGGGCGGTGCGATCCCAGTTGCGCGGTGACGGCAGGCGCTTCGCAGCGGAACTCGACCGCAGGCTGACCGTGCCGTCGCTACAGGTGCACGGCTCGGCCGACCCGTACCTGTTGGAGGCGACGGCACTCGCGTCCGGGGACTGGCTGCCGCCCAGGGTGCGCTACCGGTCCCTGGCCGGTGTCGGGCACTTCCCGCACCACGAAGCGCCCGACACGCTCACCGGTCTGCTGCTGGCTTTCCTCAGTTGATGCAGTTGACCTGACCGGCCGTGATCCCGGCCGGGGGCGCCGACGCGGTCGGCGCGGTGGTGGTGGTCGAGCCGGCGGCACTCGTACCGGTACTGCCGGCGGCAGTGACCGAGCCCTTGGGACCGGAGTAGTTCGAGCCGATGTAGACGCGGACCTTGCCCGGCGACAGCGCGCTGTTGGACACCATCGTCAGGTTGCCACCCAGTGCCGTCACCACCTTCTGCGCGCTGGCCTGGTCACCGGGCGCGTAGTCGACCACACTGGTGGTCCGGTGGGTGGCGCTGGAGGTGGCGCCGCCGGAGGTGAAGCCCTGGCTGGTCAGCGCGGCCAGCACCTCGGCGGCCAGGCCGGACTGGCCGGTCGAGTTGAGGACCTCCGCGGTGACGCCCGCGTTGCTCTGCGCGGCGCTGGTGGCGCCGGATGCCTTCGTGGGGGGCGTCACCGCCGAGGACGCCGAGCCGGGGTTGTCCGCGGAGTTCACCAGGTTGTGCGCGAACGCCTGCACCTGCGACGGGCTGACCTCGACCGCGTCACCGTCGCTCCTGGTGAGGTAGGTGATGTTGACGATCGGGATCGTCGAGAACTGGATGGCACCCGCGCTCATGCCCTGCATCTGCTGGGCGAAGTCGAGGATGTTCCAGCCCTGGTCCAGGGTGATCGACTTCTGGATGGCGGTGATCAGGTTGTTCAGCTTGGTCGGGTCGCCCAGCACGCCCGCGGACAGGATCGAGTGCGCGGCCGCGGCCAGGAACACCTGCTGCCGCTTCTCCCGGTCCAGGTCGCCGTTGAGCAGGCCGTGCCGCTGCCGGACGAACGCCAGCGCCTGCGCACCCTCGATGGTCTGCGGGCCCGCCGAGAAGTTCGCACCGGAGTACGAGTCCTTCGTGGCGTGGTTCAGGCAGACCTGGACGCCGCCGATGGCCTGGCTGATGTCGTAGAAGCCGACCAGGTTCACCGACGCGTAGTGGTTGATCTCCAGGCCGGTGAACTGCTCGACGGTCTGGATGGAGTTCTTCGCGCCCGCGGCCGCCGACTGCAGCGCAAGCTGCGCACCGGTCACGCCCTGGGCCCGCAGCCTGTTCGCGGCAGCGACCTCCGCGTACGTGTACGCGGAGTTGATCTTGTGCATGCCGTAGTCGCCGGACAGCTGCACGTACGAGTCACGCGGAATGGAGAAGCCGACCGCCCGGCCGCCACCTGCCGGGATGTGGATCACGATGATGGTGTCCGTCGCGTCGGCGCCGTCCTGGCCCCCGCCCGCGTGCAGCGCGGCCAACTCGGCGGCCGGCAGCGGGTTGCCCTGCGCGTCGGTGCGGGTGTCGATGCCGACCAGCAGGATGTTCTCCGGACCGCTGGTGGTCTTGGCCGCCGGGTCGATGACGTCGGCCGTGGTCAGACCCGACGTGATCTTGGACAGGCTGGACCAGCCGTACCAGGTGGTGGCCAGGACCACGGCTGACACCACCGCAACGGCCGTGCGTGCTGTGATCAACGCCACGCGCTTGTTGTCGCGCCCGCGACCCGGCGGCGTCGACGGACGGGACCGCGGCCGGTCCCGATCACGGTCCGGGCCCGGCGCCGCGCCGACCCTGGTGGCCTGCGGCTGGCGGCGGCGCTCGTCGTCGGACGGCCCGGACTGCCGGTTGCGCTGCGGCGCCGGCCTACCCGGCTGTCCCGGGCGGCCCGGCTGCCCCTGCCGTGGTCCGGCGCCACCCCCGCGGCCCGGCTGGCCGCCCCTCGACGGCTGCTGACCCCGCGGGCGCGACGAACCGCCGAGGTCACCTGACGATCGCGGTGGCCACTCGTCCACGTCACACACTCCCCGACGGTCCTGACGCCTGTGTAGATCCAGTTCAGGCTGTTTTATCCCTGACATCGTGTAGGACGGGTAAACCCCGTGCCGGGTTGCTCAGCCGCCGGTGCGGCGCTCCACAACCGTCACGCGGCGCACTGCTGTGTCGAGACACTCTGGTACAGCGAGGCCGGATTGGCCGGCAGGACGCTCGTCACCTGTCGGGCCGTCAACGCGAAACCGGTGTTCGGGTCGTCGACGGCGGCGCCGAACACCACGCCGAGCACGCCACCCTTCGTGTCGATCAGCGGACCACCCGAGTTCCCGCTGCGCACCTGGGCGTACACGGTGTACACGTCGCGGTTCTCGGTCCGGTCGTCGTAGATGTTCGGCCCGGGCAGGTCGATCCGGCTGCGGATGCGGGCCGCCGACGGCGTGTACGGGCCGTCCAGCGGGTAGCCGAGCACGATCGAGTCCTGGCCCTGCGCGGCCGCCGCGGAGTCGAAGCGCAGCGGCGGGGCCGTCAGGTCCGGCACCGCCAGGATCGCCAGGTCGATGTCGGAGTTGTAGTACACGACGTGCGCGTCGAGCTGACCGTTGTTCACCTCGACGGCGTCCACGTCGGTGCCCGCGACCACGTGCGCGTTGGTCAGCACCCGCTGCGGCGCGATGACGAACCCGCTGCCCTCCAGCGCCCGCGAACACGACGGCGCCTCACCGTGGATCTTCACGATGCTGGGCCGCACGTTCTGGACGATCGCGCTGTTCTGCAGCGCGGTGTCCGGCGGACCGACATCGGTGATCGGCGTGCGGGAGAACGGGTTGGTGACGTTGGGCAGGTCCGGGACGTCGAACAGCTTGCGCAGGTCGGCGGGTAGCTGCCGGGCCGAGGCGGGCATCAGCGAGTTCACCTCGCCGAGCACCGCGGAACTCTGAATCGCCGAGCTGAGCGACGGCAGGCCGGAGAACGACGTCAGCGGCAGCGCGATCATCCACGCCACCACGAACACCACCAGGCCCTGCAGGATGGCGCCCAGCGCGTTGTCCACCCAGGCCAGCTTCGGATTGCGGATGCGCTGCTTGAGCATCCGCCCGCACCACACACCGAACGTCTCGCCCAGCGCCACCAGCAGCACCAGGATCGCCACTGCGAACGCCACCCTGGTCGCCGGGTCGCTGAAGTTCTTGATCAGCATCGGCGCCACCCGGACGCCGACGACGGCGCCCAGCAGCACCCCGGCGAAGGCGGGCAGCGCGATCACCAGGCCCTGGCGCGCACCGGACACCGCGGCGATCACCGCGATGACCACCACCACAAGGTCGACCCAGTTCACTGCCGCACCTCCGCGTCCGCAGCGGGCAGGGTACCGGGGGGCGGTGGGTCGAGCTCAATCGCGACCCGCCACGCCTCGTCCAGGTCGTACACCACCGTCTGGTCCCACGGCCGGTCCCAGCCGGCGACGTCCAGCAGCACGGTGAGCAGTCCCGCGGTGAATCCCCAGATCAGCATGCCCGGAAACAGGTAGGCCGGTGACAGGAAACCGGCCCGGTGCCGGACCCGCAGCCGGTTCGCCGGGTCGGTCAGGTGGGCGACCGGCACCCTGGCCACGGCGGCGGTCTCGGCCGGATCGACGGCGTGCACGGCCGACGGGTCGGTCCAGTGCGCCAGCACGGGTGTCACGTCGAAGCCGGAGACGGGCACGTGCAGATCGGGCAGCAGCGCCACCGGCCGCACACCTGCCGGGTCGACACCGACCTCCTCGACGGCCTCGCGCAGCGCGGTGGCGATCGGCCCGTCGTCGTCCGGTTCGGCACCGCCACCGGGGAACGCCACCTGGCCCGCGTGCGAACCGAGCGTGTCGGCCCTGCGCAGCAGCAGCACGTCCGGGCCGTGCTCGGCGTGGCCGAACAGCACCAGCACCGACGCCGACCGGTGGCCCGACCCGCCGGGCGCGGACATCCTGCGGAACACGGCCGGATCCAGGTCGGCCGTGCCGGCCACCAGCGGTGCCAGCCAGTCCGGCACCGTGCTCGGGTCCACCAGCGGCCCCGGCCGCGGGTCGGCCATCAGCCGGCGCCGCTTCCCAGATAGGCCGCCACGGCCTGCCGGACCTGGTCGGGCGTGTCGAGTACGCGGGCCGGCCGGGTGATGACGGTGGCCGTGCCGTCCGGGCGCACCAGGTACGACACCGGCAGGCCGACCGGCAGCCGCAGCGCCGCCGACGCCGCGGCCGTGGTGTCGAAGACCATCGGGACGTGGTGCACGCCCAGCCGGGTCAGCAGGTCCAGGCCGTCGGACTGGGCGCTCTGCACCTGCACGCCGACCACCCGGATCGCGCCGGGCGACGTGGCGTACGCGTCCAGCGCTGGGAGTTCCTGCTGGCACGGCACACACCAGCTCGCCCACACGTTCACCAGGGCGGGCGCGCCGCCGGTCAGCGCGCCGAGAACGACCTGCGCCCCGTCGGCCATGCAGGTCACCTTCACCGACGAAAGCCGACCGGCAGCCGTGCCGGCGGCTTTCCCGCACGGGGCCAGCGCGGCCCTCGTCCGGGCGGGGCCGAGATCGGGTGCCGGGGCCGACGCGACCGACGTCGTGCCGCCGCCGCGCGGCCAGAACGCGACCGCGAGGGCGACCACCAACACGACACCGGTCACCAGCCACCGGACTCTCGACGTCATGGAGCCCCCGCGGCCTTCCTCGGCCGCCTGGGCGGTTTCGTCTCGGCGGCCAGCGCCAGCAGGTGCTCCCGTTCCGGACCCTTGACCAGCGGGGCCGCCTTCTCGAACTCGACCGGCCCGGTGCCGAAGGACGGGCAGTCCCTGCTCAGCGGGCACGCGCCGCACGCAGGCTTCTTCGCGTGGCAGATCCGGCGGCCGTGGTAGATCACCCGGTGCGACAGCGTGGTCCAGTCCTTGCGCGGCACGAGCTCGGCGATCGCGGACTCGACCTTGACCGGGTCCTCCTCGGCCGTCCAGCCCCACCGGCGGACCAGCCTGCCGAAATGGGTGTCCACCGTGATGCCCGGGACGCCGAACGCGTCGCCGAGCACGACGTTCGCGGTCTTGCGGCCGACACCGGGCAGCGTGACCAGGTCGTCCAGCCTGCCGGGCACCTCGCCGTCGAACCGGTCCACCAGCGCGGCGCCCAGGCCGATCAGCGCGGACGCCTTGTTCCGGTAGAAGCCGGTCGGCCGGATCAGCTCCTCCAGCTCGGTCCGGTCGGCGCCCGCGTAGTCGGCTGCCGTGCGGTACTTCGCGAACAGCGCCGGGGTCACCAGGTTGACGCCCTTGTCGGTGCTCTGCGCGGACAGCACGACGGCGACGATCAGCTCCAGCGGCGTGGTGAAGTCCAGCTCCGTACGGGTCAGCGGGAACTCCTCGACCAGCGTGCGAGTCATCCGGCGGACCCTGCGGACGAGCGCGAGAGGACTCTCGGACGTGACCGCGACCGAACCTGGGATGGGTGACACGCGTCCAGCGTACGGGCGTGGCGTGTCACTCCGCGGTGTGGCTGATGGGATCGTCGGGGTACCCCCGGGGACACGTCCGAGACACTCGTACGCGAGAATCGAGCCACCATGACTTACTGGTTCGTGTTGATCATCCCGCTGGTCATCATGCTGTTCGCGTTGTTCATGGAGCGTGTCGAAGCGCGCCTGAAGAACCTGACGATCCGGGAGAACGAGGTCGAGGAGTTCCTCGAACAGGCCCAGCCGAACGAGGTCGAGGCCCTGTACGGGCACGGCATCGGCCGGGCGCTGGAGCTGTTCCGGCTGCGCAGGCTCGGTGGCCGCCCGGTGCGGCAGAAGGCGCGCCGGCCGCGCGCCCGGGTCTGATCACGAACGATGGATGCGGCGTTTCGGACGCCGGCCGTGCGTACTACGACGTAACACGATCTAAACTGCACGGCAGTGATCGGCGGCAGGACGCCCCAAGTCCCGCGCATGGCGGAGGTGTCCTGCCCGCCGCGTGTAGACAGGAGGGACGACGTGGACGAGACCCTGGCGCGCGCCGGCATTTTTCAGGGAGTTGAGCCCGCGGCAGCGGAGGCACTCGCCCAGTCGCTGGATCCGGTCGAGTTCCCGCGGGGCCACGTGATCTTCGCCGAGGGCGAGCCCGGTGACCGGCTCTACATCATCCAGTCGGGGAAGGTGAAGCTCGGCCGCAAGTCGCCGGACGGCAGGGAGAACCTGCTGGCCATCATGGGGCCGGCCGACATGTTCGGCGAACTGTCCATCTTCGACCCGGGGCCGCGCACGTCGAGCGCCACCACGGTGACGGAGGTCAGGGCGCTGGCCATGGACCGCAGCGCGCTGCGCGAGTGGATCAGCAAGCGGCCCGAGATCGCGGAGCAGCTATTGCGGGTGCTGGCCAGGAGACTGCGCCGGACGAACAACATGCTCGCCGAGTTGATCTTCACCGACGTTCCCGGCCGTGTCGCGCGCGCGCTGTTGCAGTTCGCGCAGCGGTTCGGCACGCAGGAGGCGGGCCTGCTGCGGGTCACGCACGACCTGACGCAGGAGGAGATCGCGCAGTACGTCGGCGCGTCCCGGGAGACGGTGAACAAGGCGTTGGCCGACTTCGCCCACCGCGGCTGGCTGCGGCTGGAGGGCAAGAGCGTGCTGATCCTCGACCCGGAGCGGCTGGCCCGCAGGGCGCGCTGAGCCGGTTGGTGACGCAGCCGGGCCGGCCCGCCGTGAGCGGACCGGCCCGGTCGCCGGATACCGGACGCCACCCCCGACGTGGCGCACCGGCTACCCGGCAGGCGCGCGGCGCCCGACCCCGAAACGGGAAGCCGCGCTTTCCCCACCCTCCGGCGAAGGCCCCGACCCGTGTGCCGGAGGGAGTTCGATGGGAACAGGGTGACACGTCCGGGCCTGCTTCCCCCAAGGCTTTTCACCCGGACGCGCCCGAATTCCGAACGGGCGTGGAGTTTTTCGCCGCACGATGGCAATGCCGTTACCCAACCGAGACCGCCACCGTCCGAAGTGATCCTGTCGGTGCCCGCGGCTAGCTTTCGGCCATGCACCGGACAGCCGCTCTCGATCTGACAGCCGCCACCGCCGATCTCGCCGCGGCCGTCGCCGACGTGGCCCGGCTGCTGCCCGCCCGGTCACCCGATCCGGTGTTGTCCGGCGTGCTGCTGACCGCCGGTCCGGACGGCGTCGAGGTGGCCGGGACCGACCGGGAGCGGTCGGTGCGGTTGCGCAGGCCGGCCACCGTGCACGCGGAGGGCACGGTGCTGGTGCCCGGCCGCCCGCTGGCCGACACACTGCGCGGCCTTGACGTGCCCGACGTGCGGCTGGCCGTGGAGGGCTCCCGGCTGGCCGTGCGCACCCCGAGGTCACGGTTCGCGCTGCCGCTGCTGGACGTCGACACGCATCCCGGCGTGCCCGTCCCGCCCGCGTCGGCGGGCACGGCCGCCGGTCGGCCGCTGCTGCGCGCGTTCGCGGCCGCGGCGAGCGCGACGTCCCGGGACGACGCGCTGCCGCTGTTCACCGGCATCCGGGTCCGGTCGGTCGAGGCCGGACTGCGGCTGGTGGCCACCGACCGGTACCGCCTGGTGGTCGCGGAGCTGCCGTGGCGGGCGGCCGGTGACGTGGACGTGCTGCTGCCGGGCGCGCTGGCCGCCGAGATCGCCCGGCAGGCGGCCGGCGTGCCGGAACTGGCACTGCACGCGGACTCCGATCGGGCCGCCGTCGTGTGGCCGGACTCGGAGATCGGCACGGCGCTGCTGGCCACGCCGTACCCGGACGAGCACCGCCACCTGGGCACGACCGGCGACGCGCGGCTGGTCGTCGACGCCGACGCGCTGCTCGCCGCCGTGCGCAGGGTCGGCCGGTACGCCGACGGCCGCGGCGCGGTCACGCTGGACCTCGGCGAGACGAGGTCGGGGTGCGCTCGCAGGCCACCGAGTTCGGCGAGGCCGACGAGTCGGTGAAGGCGACGGTGACCGGTCAGGTGACCCAGCACTACCGGGTCGGCTACCTGGTCGACGCGCTGCGCGTCTTCGCGGGCAGGCGGGTCGACGTGGACATCAAGACCGGCCTGCGGTCCACGGTCCTGACGGGCGCCGAACCCGACGAGGACGGTCTCGAACTGCACTACGTCGTGATGCCGATCCTGGCGCGCTAACCGCGCAGGTACTCCAGTTGCGCCCGCACGGACAGTTCGACGCGGCACGCCACAGTGCCCTGTCGACGTCGACGTAGACGATCTCGACCACCTGGCGGGACGTCGCGTCGGGGCCGAGCTGTTCCAGCGCGGCACGGACCTGGGCCAGGCGCCGCTCGCGGTGCGCGAGATAGGCCCGCGCGGCGGCGCCCGCGTCCGGCAGTTCAGGGCCGTGGCCGGGCAGCACGACCGTGCCCGGCGCGAGTTCGGCCAGGTCCCGCAGGGAGTCCAGGTAGGCGCCGAGCCTGCCGTCCGGGTGCGCGACGACGGTGGTGCCCCTGCCCAGCACGGTGTCGCCGGTCAGCACGGCCGTGCCGCCGTCGTCGGCGACCAGGAAGCTCAGCGAGTCCGACGTGTGGCCGGGTGTGGCGAGCACGCGGATCTCCAGCCCCGCGGCGGCCACGACGTCACCACCGGTCAGACCCTCGGAACCCAGGCGCAGCGCGGGATCCAGCGCCCGCACCGGCACGCCGCCGGCCAGTTCGGCGAACCGGCGGGCGCCCTGCGCGTGGTCGGGATGGCCGTGGGTGAGCAGGACCTCGCGCGACGCGGCCCTGAGCGGCCACCAGGCGCAGGTGCGTCTCGTCGTTCGGCCCGGGGTCCACGACGACCGCGGAGTCCGCGTCCGGCCCGCGCAGCAGCCAGGTGTTCGTGCCCTCCAGCGTCATCACCGACGGGTTGCGCGCCAGCAGCACCGACGCCGACGCCGTCACCGGCCGTGGCACGCCGTAGGCGGGATGTCCCATCACGACTCCAGTTGTCGTCCGGCCGGGCGTCCAGGTGGCCGGCCGCGGCCGGGTAGCGCGGGTCTCCGGGCAGCACGACACGCAACGCGCTGCCGTCCCGGATCACCTTCGGCGTCACCTTCTCGAACACCCGGTCGGCGCTCATCGCGGCGGCCACCGAGTCGAACTCGGTGAGCTCGGACAGTGCCATCCAGGTCGGCGGGAGCAGGCCGCGCCTGCCGGCCCGCCAGTCGTCGATCGCGTCGGCGGGCCGCTGCCAACCGGAGTGGTCGGCCTCCGTGGTGACGCCGTCGGCACGCTGGCCCACCGGCAGTTCGGCGAGGAAGAACCGGGTGTCGTAACGGCGGGGCTCCTCGGCGGGCGTGACCCAGTTCGCCCACGGCCGCAACAGGTCCGCGCGCAGCACGAGCCCGCTGTCGGTGAGAAACCGCGCCAGCGACAGTTCCCGGCCCACCAGCGCGGCACGGGCGTCGGCATAGGCGGACGTGTCGGCGACGACGGTGTCCGGGTCCGGTCCGGCCAGCAGCACACCGGACTCCTCGAACGTCTCGCGCACCGCGGCACACACCAGGGCCCGCGCCATCGCCGTGTCACACCCGTACCGCTGCGCCCACCACCGCGGTTCCGGCCCGGCCCACGCCAGCGACGCGTCCGCGTCCCGCTGGTCCACACCACCGCCGGGGAACACCGTCATGCCGCCGGCGAACGCCATGCCGACCACCCGCCGCAGCAGGAAGACCTCGGGGCCACCGGTACCGTCCCGGATGAGGATCACGGTGGCCGCGTGTTTCGGCACGGCGGGCGGACCCTGAGTGGGGCGTGCCATGTCCGCGGGGAGGACGAGTTCGGCAGGCAGTTCGCGCACGACCGCGAGCCTACGTGGTTCGGGATGCAGGATGAGCACCATGAATCACGCTCCCGTGCGGCTCGGGCTGGTCGGCGCGGGACCGTGGGCGACCGGCGTGCACGCTCCGGCGATCGCGGCGCACCCGGACACCGAGTTGGTCGCCGTGTGGGCCCGTCGACCGGAGGCTGCGCGAGCACTGGCCCGACGGCACGGCGCGGCCGTGGCCGCCGACCCGGACGCGCTGTTCGCCGACGTGGACGCCGTCGCCTTCGCCGTCCCACCGGGGGTACAGGCCGAACTCGCGACGCGCGCGGCGGCCGCGGGAAGGCACCTGGTGCTGGAGAAGCCGATCGGCGCGATCGGAAGCCGACGCGGCGGCGCTGGCAGACGCCGTCGACGCGGCCGGCGTCGCGTCGGCCGTCGTGCTGACCCTGCGCTACGCACCGGAGACCGTCGAGTGGCTCGCCACCGCGCGCACCGCGGGCGGCTGGGTGACCGGCAACGCCCTCTGGTACGGCGGAGCACTGCTGTCCGGCCCGTTCGCCGGCGTCACCGTGGCGACACGAGCGCGGCGGCCTCGTCGACGTCGGACCGCACACGTTCGACCTGCTGGACGCCGCGCTCGGGCCGATCGTGACGTGATCGCCGCCACGCACGGCGAACCCGACGTCTGGCACGTGCTGCTGGCGCACGAGAACGGCGCCCGCAGCACGGTGTCCATCTCGCTGGCGCTGCCATCGAGGTGTGACCGACGTGACGCTGTACGGCACGGCGGGCCGTCTGCCGATGCCGGCACCCGTGACGCCGTCGTCGACTGCTACGGCGGCTGCTGGACGAGCTGGTTGCCCTGATCGTGCCGGTCGGACGGGGCACCCTCTGGACGTGCGGCGCGGGCTGCACCTGCAACGGCTGGTGGCACAGGCAGAACGGTTGGCACGGGAGTGACGATTCATCTGGCGGGCACCGACCGTGCCCACGTGATCGACGAGGAGACCCTGCGCGAGGTCCCCATGGACCCGGTGGCGCTGTCGGCGTGGGTGCGCACCACGGCCGCGGCCCCGGCCCCGGCCGACCCGGTCGCCGAACGCAGGCACCGCACCGATCTCGGTGTGGCGGCCCGATTATCGGGCGATCTGGAGCTGGCCGAGAAGGAGCTGTCCCAGGCACTGCAGCTTGCGCTGTCGGAGTCGCCGTCGGCGGCGGTGCGGACCAGGGCGCGGCTGGCCCTGGTCCGGCAGTGGCGCGGCTGCTACGCCGAGGCCGCCGGGATCTGGACGCGAGCGTCGCGGAGGCCGTCGCGCCTGCCGACCGGGCGTTCGCGCACCAGTACGCCGGCACGTGCGCCTACGACGTCGGCGACTACGACCGCGCGGCGACGCATTTCCAGTCGGCACTGGGCCTGCGCGTGTTCTACGGCGCGGACGCGGCCCTGGTCGAGGCGTCCCGGCAAGGCCCTGGACGCGGCCGACGCGTGCCGCACGGCGATCGCCGTGGCCGCTGAACTGGACCGCCTGGTGCCCGGCGGCCACCACCGGATCAGGGACACGCTGCGCGGGCTGCACCTGCTGCCCGAACGGCCGCCGAACTTCGGCGCACTGGTCGAGCTGCGCGGCATCCTGCTGATGGGCCGAGGCCCGCATTCCGTGGTCGCCGCGCCTGTTCCGCTTCCACCCGGAGATCGACGACGCGATCGTCGGGCTCGTCGCGGACGGCTGGCTGGACAAGACCGACGACGGTGTGATCGGCGACACCGAGGTGCACGGCGGTGCTGGACGTGCTGCTGACGGCCGGCCGAGATCGCGCTGAGCGAGGCGTGGGGCAGACCGGAGGACCAACTGGCCGAAGTGGACGCGTGGTCAGCGGGGCCGCTGGCACGTCCGAGGGTCCGGTGTTCGACGCGCTCGCCGCCGTGGACACCGGCGGCGGCCCCGCGCTGCGACTGTTCGAGCGCTGCAACGCGCTACGCCACCACAGAGCGGACGCGCACGCGGCCGCGTGGCAGAGCTTCGGCCTATCGCGACGTCGGTGGCCGACGTGGCCGAGCACGGATCCGGTACGGCGGGACGTGGAGACGACGACCAACCGAATCGCGTCCCGGCCGTACCGGCGTCTATCCGCGGTGGACCGGGCCGCGCTGGTGATCTCCCTGCGCGAGCTAGCCGGCGGACCCTAGGAATTGGTACTGCCGTAAGGCGGGATGCCGTTGACCGCGGTCTGGTCGGTGGCGTTGGAATCCATGTGGTGCTGCCAGCCGGGGCCACCGAACTCACCCGGGTTGAACTCCGGCTGCCGGAAGTTCGCCGGGTTGAACTCGTTGCCCGGCGGCGGAACCGGCTGTCGGTAGCCGGAGCCCTGCCGGTTGTCCTGCTGCCAGTCCTCGTGGCCCGGCTCGGTCTGCTCGCGCTTGGCCAGTTCCTCGTGCAACTGGCGCAGCAGCTCGCGTTCCCGGTTGCTCAGGTCGGCGTCCGGATCGGTGCCGTCCATCGGACTCGCCGACGCGACAGGGCCGGACACCTGCTCGACCGGCACCAGGTCGACGTGGTGCGGCTCCACGTGGTGCGGCTCGATGTGATGCGGCTCGCCAAGGTGTGGATCGGCAGCCGGTGTAGCTCGGCACGGTGTGGCTCGGCAAGGTGTGGCTCGGCACGGTGCTGTTCGACGTGGTGCTGTTCGACGATGGGCGCTTCCAGATGGTGTGCTTCCAGATGGTGCGGCTCGATCGCGATCGGCTCCGCCTGATGCGGCTCGACGAGGTGGTGCGGCTCGACGAGGTGGTGCGGCTCGACGAGGTGTTCGGTGAGGTGCGGTTCCGCGCTGTGCGGCTCGACCATGTGCGCTGCTCGGCCACCAGCGGCTCGGGCAGGATCGGCCGCACGCCGTCCTCGAACTCGGTCGCCGTGGGTCAGGTCCGGGCAGCGGCATGTCGTCGTGCCGCAGACGCTGCGGCACCGGGTCGGGCTCCTCGGCGGATCGGCCGACACCTCCTCGGTGGGGCCGATCCTGGGCTGCCATCGGGCCTGTGAGTGGTCGCCGCCGGACCGCTTCTCCGCGTGCGCACCGGTGGACGCCCTGCGGCGCGTCGTGGTCACCGGGCGCGGGGATGGAGGGTCGGCGAACAACGAACTGGAGTCGGCTGCCCGGCGACCGTCTCACGCGGGCGCGTGGTCCGTAACGACAGCCGCCTCGCCATGGCGATCGCGTCGCCGTGGTAGTCGGACATTTCCGTGCCCACCTGCACGACCTCGACGACCGCCCGGATACCGGCCCTGCGCAGCGCCTGCTCCACCCGGTAGGCCGTGGACGGCGCGAACCCGTCCGGTCCGGTCTCCACCACGATCAACCGCTGCGGCACCGGCCCTGCCGGCGCGCCGGCAGGCGTGATCCGCCAGACGCAGGACAGCGAACGGATGTCGGGCAGCACCTCGATCACCCTGCCGACGGCGTCCATCACGCCGGTCTCCGGCGGCGGGTCGTCCATGCCGCCGGTGGTGAAGCGGTGCCTGGGCAGCGGCGCGCTGTCGTCCACCAGCACGCGGTCCACCAGCGCGGGCGAGCTGCGCACGGCGTCCACGAGGTCGAGCAGTTCGTCCCGCTCGTCGGCGGACAGGCGGATGCGGCCCGCGACCAGGCTGGCCGTCACCAGTTCGACGGCGCGGTCCAGCTCCGCCATCGCGAGCAGCTCTCTGGCGTCGGTCAGCGCGTCGTCGTCGATCCGGCCCGCGCAGGCGAGCAGGAAGTCGTGCACCCGGATGGGCAGGGCAATACGGTCGGACGGGTCAGCCACGCCAGGTCTCCTTCCTCCGGTGGGGGTCAGGCTTCATCGGGAGCTGTGCACGAGCTGGCCGTACGGATCGTCGGCGCCCACGCACAACAGCTCGCTGGCCGCCAGCGCGGCCCGGTGGTACAGCGGCGCGGCCACGCCTTCGGGCAGCACCTCGACGCACGGATCGGGTTCGCCGACCGCCCGCTGCACGCGCTGCAGTTCCCCGGTCAGCGCGGCGTGGTCGGCGGACGCGGTGACCAGCAGCACGCGGCGGATCTCGGCGGGGTCAGGACCACCGTGCTGGTGCTTGGGGCGCCGCCAGGTGGCGCGGACCTCGCCGACCGACGGCCTGCCGCGCAGCAGGGCGGACAGCAGCACGGCGAGCTGGTCGCCCATGATGTTGCGGGAGTCGGGCTCGTGGTCGGTGAACGTGTAGTCCAGTTCGGGCAGCTCGTAGAGCTCCCGGACCGAGCTGAGCAGGCCCAGGTCGACGCCGTGCGCCCGCAGGGCGATGTCGACCAGGCGGAACTCGTCGTCCATCAGCCCGATCCGCTCGCGGAGCAGCGTCAGCGGCAGCACGTGGCTCAGCTCGGGCAGTGCTCCCGCGGCCAGCCAGTCGCGGAACCGCCACAGTTGGCGGTCCGGCAGACGGCCGGCAAGACGCAGCAGCAACTCATGGCAGGCCGACTCGGCAGCCTCACCCATAGGTGATCACCGTCCCTCGGATGGGTGACCCGAGTCTGCCACGGTGACCAAGCGTGGTGGACATGGTGTGCCAAACCCGCGTCCGGTTACTGTCCGCACGCCCCGGACGGGTGGCAAATGAACTGATCAGCTCACTTCGACGACGATCTCCACCTCGACCGGAGCGCCCAGCGGCAGCTCCGCGACGCCGACGGCCGAGCGCGCGTGCGCGCCCGCGTCGCCGAAGATCTCGCCGAACAGCTCGGAAGCGCCGTTCACCACGGCCGGCTGGCCGGTGAAGCCCTCGGCGGACGCGACGAAGCCGACCACCTTCACGATGCGCACGACCGAGTCGATCCCGACCAGCGCGTGCACGGCCGCCAGCGCGTTCAGCCCGCACGTGCGGGCGTGCCGCTTGGCCTCCTCGGGCCCCAGTTCACCGCCGACCTTGCCGGTCGCCGTGAGCGCTCCGTCCACGAAGGGCAGCTGGCCGGAGGTGTACACGTGCGTGCCGGACCGCACCGCCGGCACGTACGCGGCCACCGGCTTGGCCACCTCGGGCAGTTCGATGCCCAGCTCGGCCAGCCGCCCCGTCCACGTGGTCATCCGCGCGGCCGCTTGAAGTACGCCACGAGCTGGTCGTTGCCGGACGGGCCGGGCAGCACCGTCACCAGTTCCCAGCCGTCCTCGCCCCACTGGTCGAGAATCGCCTTGGTGGCGTGGATCAGCAGCGGAACGGTCGCGTACTCCCACTTCGTCATGGGAGAAGCGTAGTCGCGCGGATACCGTGGACACGTGGAGGTATGGCGGGTGATCCCGGCCGTCGTGTTCGGCGCCGAGGGACTGGTCATGGTGCTCGTCGCGATGGCGCAGGCGCGGGACTGGCGCGGGGCCACGAGCCTGACCGTGATCGGCACCGGGCTCAGCGTGCTCATCGTCACAGCCGGCCTGACCGTCTCGATCGCCGCCCTGCTGCCCGTACTGGTCGGATGGGGTCTCGCGTTCGTGCTGGCGATGGTGCTGTTGGCGATGCTGCACGCGAACTGACGTTTACGCTGGCGAGGTGACGTCGATCGGAGCGCCGGGCTGGACCCAGGACCTGGCGCGCGCCCGGCTGCACGTCGTGACCGGCAAGGGCGGCACGGGCAAGACGACGGTGGCCGCGGCGCTGGCGTCGCGCTGGCCAGTGGCCGCAGCGGGCACCGTGTGCTGCTGGTCGAGGTCGAGGGCCGGCAGGGCGTCGCGCAGCTCTTCGACCAGCCCCCGCTGCCCTACGCGGAACAGCGGATCGCGGCGGCGCCCGGCGGTGGCGAGGTGTACGCGCTCGCGGTGGACGCCGAGGAGGCGCTGCTGGAGTACCTGGCGATGTTCTACAACCTGGGCTTCGCAGGCCGCACGCTGCGCAGGATGGGCGCCGTCGAGTTCGCCACCACGCTCGCCCCCGGCCTGCGCGACGTGCTGTTCACCGGCAAGCTCAAGGAAACCGTCGGCCGCACCGACACCGGCGGCCGGCACCGCTACGACGCCGTCGTGCTGGACGCGCCGCCGACCGGCCGGATCGTGAAGTTCCTCGACGTCACCAAGGCCATGGTCGACCTGGCGAAGGTCGGTCCGATCAAGGGCCAGAGCGAGGGTGTCGCCCGGCTGCTGCACTCCGGTGACACGGCTGTGCACCTGGTCACGCTGCTGGAGGAGATGCCGGTCAGGGAGACGCTGGACGCGGTCGCCGAACTGGACACCGCCGACCTGCGGCCGGGCGCCGTGTTCGTGAACCGGATCCACCCGGAGCGGCTGCCCGCCGACCTGGTGCCGCCCGCCGCGGCCGGCCGACTCGACCAGGGCGAGATCGGCGCGGAACTCAAGCAGGCAGGCCTGAAGGTGTCCGACGACGTCGTCACCGACCTGGTCGCCGAGACCGTGGAACACGCCACCCGGGTACGCGCCGAGCAGCGAGCCCGCCGCCAGCTCGGCGAGGCCGATCTGCCCACCCTTGACCTGCCCGAGCTGACCGACGGCGTCGACGTGGCGGGGCTCTACGAACTGGCCGAGGCCATGATCGAGCAGGGGGTCCGGTGACCGGCCCGGTCCGGCCGCCGGCCGTGGACGTCGACGCGCTGCTGGACAACGCCGAGACCAGGGTGATCGTGTGCTGCGGCTCCGGCGGTGTCGGCAAGACGACGACGGCGGCGGCGCTCGCGGTGCGCGCGGCGGAACGCGGCAGGCGGACCGTGGTGCTGACCATCGACCCGGCACGCCGGCTCGCCCAGTCGCTCGGCCTGCGTGAACTGGGCAACCAGCCGCGCCCGGTCAAGGTGGCGGGCTTCAAGCCCAAGGGTGAGCTGTCGGCGATGATGCTGGACATGCGCCGCACGTTCGACGACATGGTGCTGAACACGGCGGGACCCGAGCGAGCCCAGCAGATCCTGGCCAATCCCTTCTACCGCACCATTTCCACGTCGTTCTCCGGCACGCAGGAGTACATGGCGATGGAGAAGCTGGGGCAGCTCGCCGCGACCGGCGAGTGGGACCTGATCGTCGTGGACACCCCGCCCAGCCGCTCGGCACTGGACTTCCTGGACGCCCCGCAGCGGCTGTCCACCGTGCTGGACGGCCGGATCATCCGCATGCTGTCCGCGCCCGCGCGGGCCGGTGGCCTGGGCATCCGCAAGATCGTCGGCGCCGGGTTCGGCCTGTTCACCAAGGCCGTGTCCACCATCATCGGCGGCCAGCTACTCAACGACGCGTCCGCGTTCGTGCAGGCGTTCGACAGCATGTTCGGCGGCTTCCGGGAGCGCGCGACGGCGACGTACACGATGCTGCGCTCGCCGGGCACCGCGTTCCTGGTGATCGCCACACCCGAGCCGGACGCGCTGCGAGAGGCGTCCTACTTCGTGGAACGCCTGGCCGCCGAGCAGATGCCGCTGGCCGGCCTGGTCGCCAACCGCACCCACCCCGTGCTGGCCGACCTGCCCTCGAGCAAGGCGGTGGCAGCGGCGGACGAACTGGACAGAGCCGGCAACGCACCGCTGTCCTCGGCCGTGCTGCGCGTGCACGCGGACCGGGTCGCCGTCGCCACACGGGAGAAACGGCTGCTCGCGCGGTTCACCAAGGCCCATCCGGGTGTCGCCGTGGTGGGCGTGCCGGCGCTGCCCGCCGACGTGCACGACCTGGCCGGCCTGCGGGAGATCTCGCTGCGGCTGGCCGGCGTGTGACCGGCCAGCGGCCGCGACCTACCTGCGCACGTGCCTGCTACGGCGTCGGCGCTGACGCCGGTGAACGGAAAACCTCTGGTTGACGCGGTTCAGCCGACTGCGTAGTCGGCTGACCACTCGGCGATGTCGGTCTCGTAGTTGCGGCGTGCGGCTGCCAGCAGCTCGCCCCACGACTCCACGTCCGGCCTGCGGCGCAGCAGTGCCCGGCGCTCGCGCTCGGTCATGCCGCCCCAGACCCCGAACTCGATCCGGTTGTCCAGCGCCTCAGCGAGGCACTCGGTGCGTACCGGGCAGTTGAGACAGACCAGCTTCGCTCGCCGCTGCTCGGCGCCACGGACGAACAGGCCGTCCGGGTCCTCGTCGCGGCAGTGCGCGCTTATCCGCCAGTCCGACTGGTCGAAAATCATCTTCCCCCAGCTCCTAGCGTCGTCCCGACTCCGATTCGCCACCCCCTAGCGGCGAACGGCATGGACCGGCCACCTGACTGGCCTATCCATTTACCCTGTCGTGGACGTTGACGGACGATAGAGCCAGTCGGTTCCACTGCCAACACCGTGATATCGACCCGTTACCTGAACGGGCCCTGTGGACACTTGACAACATGCGGCTCGCTGGGCGTTGGGTACCCTGGCCGGGTGCGTGTCCCCGGCGGTGTGCTCAGGTTCCTGTGTCTCTGCACGCTCGCGGGCGTACTCCTGGCAGGTGCGATGGCTCCCGTCGCCATCGGCCTGGGTTCGGCGTCCAACAAGGTGAGCGACTCGGTGGACAACGTGTCCGCTGACCTGGCCAACGCGGACTTCCCGCTGGTCACCACCGTCACGGACCGCACCGGCGCACCGATCGCGTCCCTGTTCGACCAGTACCGGCTGCCGGTCTCGTTCAACCAGATCTCGCCGAACATGACCAACGCGGTCATCGCGATCGAGGACAAGCGCTTTTACCAGCACGCGGGCGTCGACGTCAAGAGCGCGCTGCGCGCCGCGCTGTCCAACAGTTCCGGCGGCAGCACCCAGGGCGCGTCGACCATCACCGAGCAGTACGTGAAAAACTTCCTGATCAACGTCGTGGACCGGAACGACAAGGGCGCGCAGGCGCAGGATCAGGCACAGACGTTGGCGCGCAAGCTGCGCGAGGCGAAGATGGCGATGACCCTCGACCAGGAGTGGTCGAAGAACAACATCCTGACCGGCTATCTGAATGTCGTCGCGTTCGGCAGTGGCGGTGAGGGCCCGTTCGGCGTCGGCGCCGCCGCGGCAGCGTACTTCGGTACCACCCCGGACAAGCTGACCGTCGCCGCAGGCGGCGCTGCTGGCCGGCATGGTCAACAACCCGGTGCTCTACAACCCCTACCGGCACCCGCGGCAGGCGCTGGAGCGGCGCAACCTGGTGCTGCGGCGGATGGTCGAGAACAGCGCGCTGTCCGCCGCCGACGCGGCCGGCTACCTGCGGGATCCGCTTGGCGTCGTGCAGGGTGGCCCGAAGATCCCGCCCAGCACGTGCATCGGCGCCGCCGACTACGCCGGCTTCTTCTGCCAGTACGCGGTGAGCTACCTCAAGCAGGCCGGATTCACGGCCGACCAGATCAGCACCGGCGGCTACACGATCAAGACCACGCTCGACCCGAACATCAGCAAGATCGCCAAGAACGTGGTGCGGAGCAGGCTGCCCACCACCGCCGACGGCCTCGCCAACACGTTCGACATCGTCCAACCGGGCACCACGTCGCACCAGGTGCTCGCGCTGGTCGCCAACCGCGACTACGGCACCGACGCCGCGGCGGGCCAGACCCTGACCAACCTGCCCGCCGACACCAGCGACCCGTTCGGCGCGGGCTCCACGTTCAAGATCACCACGACGGCGGCGGCCCTGGAGGAGGGCAAGGTCGGCCTGAACTCGGTGCTGGACAACCCCAAGAGCCGCGTGCTTCCAGTACCTCGACCCGCGCTACGACCGGTGCTACCCGGTGAGCAACCCGGAGACGAACAACAGGGACAGGCTGGCACTGCCCGACGCGCTGGCCATCTCGCCGAACACCGCGTTCGTACAGTTGGAACTGGATACCGGCATCCCGGACGTGCTGAACATGGCCTACCGCCTGGGCCTGCGCAACACGTTGGAGCACAACGTCTACGGCGCCGAACCGACCAAGGCCGATCCGTCGCAGATGATGGTCTTCCAGAACCGTGCGTCGTTCACCCTCGGCACGGCGGCGCTCTCGCCACTGGAACTGGCCAACGTGATGGCGACACTGGGCAGCGGCGGCGTGTGGTGCCCGCCGACGCCGATCCTGTCGGTCACCGACCGCTACGGCAAGCAGATCCCGTTCCAGCAGCCGCCGTGTGAGCAGGTCGTGCCGGCCGGCCTGGCGAACACCGAGCTCAACGGGCTGAGCCACGACACGGTCCCGGGCGAGGGCACGTCGTACCAGCCCGCGCAGGCGGCGAACTGGACGCTGCCACTGGCCGGCAAGACCGGTACCACGCAGCAGGCCGAGTCACTGGCGTTCGTCGGCCTCACCGGCAACCTGGCCGCGTCGTCGATCTTCTTCGCCGACGGCTCCAGGCCGGCGAACATCTGTGGCGACTCGAACACGCCCTACATCTCGTCGTCCTGTGCCGGCGGTTTCGGTGGTCCGATCGCGGCGCCGACGTACTTCCAGGCGTTCCAACAGATCTACGCCAACCAGACACCACCCGGCATCCCCGGTCCCGACCCCGCGTACATGGACGCGGGCGACCGTGGCCCGACGGTGCCGTTCGTGATGCGCATGCGGCAGACCGCCGCGGTCGACGCGCTCCGGGCCGCCGGGTACCACGCGACGATCCTGCCGTACAACTCCACGCAGCCGAAGGGCACCGTGATGGCGCAGACGCCGCAGGGCAACCAGGTACCCACCGGTCAGGCGATCACGCTGTGGGTGAGCACCGGCGCCCAGCCGGCGCCACAGGCCTCGTCGGCCCCGCCGTCGGTGGCGCCGGGCGCCACCAGCGGCGGCTGACCCGGGGTCGTCAGCCCTGGAGTTTCGACTTCACCAAGGCGGCCACCTTGGCACCCTCGGCCCGCCCCGCGACCTGGGCGTTCACCAGCTTCATGACCTGACCCATCTGGCGCTGACCCGGCGCGGCCCCCAACTGCTCGGTGACCGACGCCACAGCGTTGTCGACGATGCCCTCCAGTTCGGCGTCGTCCAGCGCAGCGGGCAGGTACGCGGCGAGCACGTCGGCCTCGGCCAACTCGCCGTCGGCCTGCTCGGCACGCCCCGCACCACGGAACGCCTCGGCGGCCTCCTTGCGCTTGCGCACCTCGCGGGTCAGCACCCGCAGCACCTCGTCGTCGGACAGCTCGCGGGCCTGGGCACCGGCGACCTCCTCGGTGCCCACGGCGGCCAACGCCATCCGCAGCACGCCCGTGGTCAGGGTGTCCCTGGCCTTCATCGACGTCGTCAGGTCAGCGCGCAGCCGCGCCTTCAGTTCCGCCATGGTCGCGAAGGCTACCGGTCCGGGCCCGCGCGACCCGCCCGCCGACGGCCGTAGGCTCGGGGCGTGAACACGATTGCTCGGATAGCGACGGGCACGGTGGCCGCGGGCGCCGCCTCCGTCGCCTACGCGGCGGTGATCGAACGACGCCACTGGACACTGCGCACCGCCACCCTCCCGGTCCTGTCCCGCGGCGCGCGCCCGCTGCGCGTCCTGCACATCTCCGACATCCACATGCTCCCCGGCCAGACCGCGAAGCAGCGCTGGATCAACGGACTGGCCGACCTCGAACCCGACCTCGTCGTGAACACCGGCGACAACCTGGCACACCAGCAAGCCGTGCCCGCGGTCCTGCGCGCCCTCGGCGCCCTGCTGGACAAGCCGGGCGTGTTCATCTTCGGCAGCAACGACTACTACGCACCGCGCCCGAAGAACCCGGTGAGGTACCTCACCAAGAGCCGCAAGCACATCAGGGGCATCCCGCTGCCGTGGCAGGACCTGCGAGCCGCCTTCGTGGAGCACGGCTGGCACGACATGACCCACCTCCGCCGCGGCTTCACGGTCGCCGGCCAGGGCATCGTCGCGGCGGGGGTGGACGACCCCCACCTGCGCAGGGACCGCTACGCCGAGATAGCGGGCCGGCCCGACCCGAAGGCGTCACTCAAACTGGGCATCACCCACTCCCCCGAGCCCAGGGTCCTGGACGCCTTCGCACACGACGGCTACGACCTGATCATGGCCGGCCACACCCACGGCGGCCAACTGCGCCTGCCCGGCTACGGCGCGATCATCACGAACTGCGAACTGGACCGTTCGCGGGCACGAGGCGTCTCCCGCTGGGGCGCCCACACGTGGCTGCACGTCTCCGCGGGCCTTGGCACGTCCCCGTACGCCCCGGTCCGCTTCGCCTGCCCCCCGGAAGCCAGCCTGCTCACGTTGGTCCAGAGGCCGGTCACCATGGAAGCACCGGACGAACAGGCAGCGGCGTCAGCCCGATTCGGAGCCCGAGCGGACGTCCGCTAGACTCTCCCCGGCACGACAAACCGGGGTGTGGCGCAGCTTGGGAGCGCGCTTCGTTCGGGTCGAAGAGGTCGCAGGTTCAAATCCTGTCACCCCGACTGGTCAGGGGCCGTCTACTTCACGTAGACGGCCCCTAATCTGTCTCTGCCTGACTTACGAGGCAAGTGCCACTCGCTGCGGTCGACGGACCGTAATGCGACGACACAGCCAATCATCCGGAGTGCACGGCCGGTGATATTTTCATATTCGCTGGCCGCCGAGTTAGCTTGCACACTTCGGTGCCTACACCGCTCTTTTAGGGCGACAACTAAAACTTGCGTCAGAACCAACCAACACCAGCCACTTCAACCCAATGGGCTGTTGAGGGAAGCACTCCCTCACCAAACGCCCAGTCCATCACGGCCAAGCGGAGTTGGCGGACGGTGATGAACGACTCGGGGGGAAGCTGAGTCTCATGCTCATTCCACGAGTCATGGGCCAGTACGACGTCAGGGCGACCGGCATTGCCCACCGTTCGCCACGCGAGCAACTGCTGGTTCCTGCGATCGATCACCAGTAGCACGGCGGCAGCTACCTGGTGGTCGGGGTCGAACTGGAATCGCAGGTTAGCCACCTGGTGCTCGGGTCTCGTCGGTACCTCGTCCGGGTGGAGGTACGGCCGCGTGGTGGCGGGCTTGATCCGGGATGCCAACACGAAGTCGAGAAACCGACCCAGCTCAGCCGCGGTCGCGAATGTTGCTTCGTAGGTAGAGCCGTCGACGGCGAACACTCCGGACACCACACATCCAGCCCGGTCAATGCCCAGGTCAGACCACCTAGCGGCGCGCTGCTCGGCCTGCGTCATCTCCCACCTCCTGGGAACGCCGGCTGCTGATGCTTTTCGCGAGGCCATGACTTCGGGAACGATTTTCAGCGGGGGCGTAGGCCGTCGAGGATCAGTTGGGCTATGTGGGTTGCTCTGGCGTGGTCGATTTCGGCGCCGAGGTGGCGGATTGCGGCGAAGGCTGCTGCTACCACCGCCATGGCTTCGTCCGGGGTGATGTCGGTTCGGGCCGTGCCGGCTGTCTGGGCTCTGGTCAGCAGGTTCGCCACCTGCGTGGTCAGCTTCGTTGCCACGTCCGGGGCTGCCGTGCGCAGGTCGAACTCCGCGGCTGTCAGGGCGCTCTTCACCGCCACGTTGTCGGCGCCCGTCGCCACCATCCGGAACAGCAGGGTGAACAGGGCCGCCGGGTCGTCCGTGGCCGCCAGTTCTTCCGCCTCCGCCACCAACCGCCTCAGCATGTCGGTCGCCACGGCCAGGTACAGCGCTTCCTTCGTGGGGAAGTGACGGTGGACCGTGCCCGGTCCGACGCCGGCACGGCGGGCGATCTCGTCGAGGGAGACGGCCAGGCCTTCGGCCGCGAACAGTCGCTGGGCCGTACGCAGGACCTGGTCGCGGTTGCGGCGGGCGTCGGCGCGCAGTTCCCGGTCGGGTTCGGTGGGCATCGGTGCCAGCATAACCGGGGCGGCGCACCGTATAGTGTCGGCCAACCGGGGCGTCGCACCGGTTCAAGGCGGAGGGAGCTCGCGTGGGCACACGGGACCTGGTGTTGCGGATGCAGGAGTGCTTCAACAGCCGGCGATTCGACGAGGCCGCCGAACTGCACACGCCCGACTTCGTCAGTCACCCGCTCGGTGCCACCGGGTTCGAGGCGGGCAAGGCCGCGTGGCGGATGCTCGTCGAGCGGTTTCCGCAGATGCGCGTCATCGCTCAGGACATCCTGGTCGACGGTGACCGAGCCGCCGTCAGGTCCGTTGTCGACGGGATTGACGGCGTGCAGCCGATGCTGTTCGAGATCTTCCGGTTCGACGGCGGCCGGTTCGCCGAGATGTGGGGCGCCGGCACGGGATTTCCGTCCTCGGCCAGTCCGGAGGAAGTGCTTGCCTGACAGACTCGGTACCGGGTCGCCTAATGGGGGGCGGGAGCACTTCGGGCCGGTGGCCGGGCATCCGGTGGCCGCGTTGGGCGCGGGTGGATCCGCCGCTGATCGACGAGATCATCGCCGTCGTCGCGCCGCCGGCCGACGACATCGTGTCCGCGCCGTCGGCCGGAGCCGCCTAGCATTCCGGGTGTGACTGACGTCGAAGCACCCACGACCCTGTTCGACGACCCGGAGCGGGAGGCCCGCTGGCGGGCCCGGTTCACCGCTGCCCGGGTCTCACTGCCGGAGTGGGCACGAGACGCCGAGGACCGGAACGTGTACGCCTCCAACGCCAGTGGCGTCTGGGAGATCTACGCGTGGGACCGGGCGTCGGGCAGCCACCGGCAGGTGACCGACCGGGCACAGGGCACGATGCACGCCACGCTCAGCCCGGACGGCGAGCACATCTGGTGGTTCGACGACACAGCGGGCGACGAGTTCGGGATGTGGCGCAGCGAGCCGTTCGGCGGGCGGAAGGACGGCGAGGAGCCCGTGCAGGCCATCGCCGGCACGCACGCCGGTTACCCGTCCGGGTTGGCCGTGGGCCGGGACGTCACCGCCATCGGCACGGACACCGACGACGGCACCACGATCTGGCTGGCCCGGGGCGGCGCGCCTGCCGAAGAGGTCTACACCAGCGAGCACAACGCCGGTGTCGCCGGGTTGTCGCGGGACGAGCGGCTGGTCGCGATCGGGCACTCCGAGCACGGCGACAGCAGGCACCCCGCGCTGCGCGTACTGGCCACTTCGGACGGTCGTGCCGTCGCGGAACTGTGGGACGGCCCGGGTAAGGGCCTGGACGCGCTGGCGTTCGCGCCGGTCGCCGGCGACACGCGGCTGCTGGTGGCGCACGAGCGGCACGGCAAGGAGGAACTGCTGGTCTGGGACGTCGCCACCGGCACACAGACCGAACTCGCGATCGACCTGCCCGGCGAGATCACCGCGGACTGGTTCCCCGACGGCACGGCCCTGCTCGTCGTGCACACCTACCAGTCGCGCAACACGTTGCACCGCTTGGATCTTGCCACCGGTACACTGTCCTCTATAGACAGCGCTCGTGGCACGATCGGCGGGGCCGTGTGCGCGACGACGGGACGATCGAGTACTCGTGGTCGTCGGCCGCGTCCCCGTCGAAGATCAGGGCGATCGGGCCGGACGGCACCGACACCGTGCTGCTGACGCCGCCGGGGCCCGTGGCGCCGGACGCGACCGCGGTCGACGACGTGTTCGTGGACGGGCCCGGTGGCACGGTGCACGCGTTCGTGGCGAGGCCGACGGGCACGGCGGACGGGCCGCTGCCGACGGTGTTCAGCGTGCACGGCGGACCGCACAGTGCCGACGAGGACCGGTTCTCCGCGTACCGGGCCGTGTGGGTGGACGCGGGTTTCGTGGTGATCGAGGTCAACTACCGGGGGTCGACCGGCTACGGCTCGGCCTGGCGCGACGCGATCGAGGGCCGGCCCGGTCTGACCGAACTGGAGGACATCGCCGCCGTCTACGACTGGGCTGTCCGCGACGGCGTCGCCGATCCGGCGAAGATCGTGATCGAGGGTGGATCGTGGGGCGGTTACCTCACGCTGCTGGCGCTGGGCACGCAGCCGCAACGGTGGGCCGCCGGTGTCGCGGCGGTGCCGGTGGCCGACTACGTGGCGGCGTTCGAGGACGAGATGGAACCGCTGCGCGAGTTCGACCGGGCGCTGTTCGGCGGGTCGCCCGACGAGGTGCCCGACCGGTACCGGGACTGCTCGCCGATCACCTACGTCGACCAGGTACGCGCGCCGGTGCTGGTGGTGGCCGGCGAGAACGACCCGCGCTGCCCGATCCGGCAGATCGACAACTACCTGGCGAAGCTGACCGAGCGGGGCGCGCCGCACTCGGTGTACCGCTACGACGCCGGCCACGGCTCGCTGGTCGTCGCCGAGACGATCAAGCAGACCGCGATGGCGGTCGACTACGCCCGCCGGGTCGTCCTGCCCTGACGGCACGGCCGGCGGTCGGCATGTCGCCGATCGCCGGCCGGTCCCCCCGTTGCCGCCGGATGGTGCTCGACCCGGAATCGGGCCGCGCACCACCTCCCCCGTCAGGCGGCCAGTGGAAGCGGTTGTTCGGCGGGCTTGTCGTTCTCGGCAACGCGCTGCCTCACCATGATCGCCAGTTGCTTGGCCCACGGGCCCTGGGCGAAGACGCACGCCGTCGTCACGACCGCGGCCGCGATGCTGACCGCCCAGACCGCCGTGTCGACCGGCAGCGCCATGATCAGCACCAGCCTGGCCGCGCACTCGACCAGCAGACCGATCCCCCACACCATGGTCGCCGCGTTCAGGCACGAGCGGAACCGCGGCGAGTCCTCCCGTAACTGCTCCCAGGCCAGGGCGCTGCCCTGGGTCCTGGCCAGGAAGGGCCGCATGCCGGTGGCCATCGCGGGCCGGTTCAGCCACGCGGACACCATCAGCCAGATCCCCATCGGACCGGTGCCCAGTGACTCCTTCGCCAGCATGATCTTCGGCGAGCCGGTGATGAACGTGACCGGGATGCTGATCACGGTCAGCACCAGGATGGCCAGCGCGAGGCCGTCGGTGGTGCGTTCCCGGATCGCACTCCAGATGACCCGGACGCAGGGCACCAGACCCGACACCACGAGCGCCAGCACCACTGAGACACCGAAGTGCCGCAACAGGTAATAGCCGCCCAGTGGCACCACGACATCGAGCAGCAGCGGCAGGAACGGATTGCCGCCAGCCGGTTTCGGCGCTTTCGCCGTGGTCCTCATGGTCCCTCCTGGGTCCGGTGCCTGACACCGACGACGCTACGGAGGGATGGGCGGAGGGACCGGTGCCGAACGTCCGGAGATCGGCATGACAATTGTCAGGGGGATCGACTCGGGTGTGGCCGTGTCGATCAGGCCGCGTCGATCAGGCCGTGTCGATCAGGCCGGTCGATCAGGCCGCAGACACTGTCACGTCGATGTTGCCTCGGGTCGCCTTGGAGTAGGGGCAGACCTGGTGCGCCTGCTGGACCAGCTCGTCCGCCTTCGCGGCGTCGACGCCGGGCAGGTGCGCGACCAGTTGGACGGTCAGGCCGAAGCCGCCGTCGTCGTCCTTGCCGATGCCCACCTTGGCGTCCACCGACGTGTCCTCGTGCAGTGTCACGCCCGCCTGGCGGGAGACCAGCCGCAGCGCGCCGTGGAAACAGGCCGCGTAGCCGGCCGCGAAGAGCTGTTCCGGGTTGGTGTGCAGGCCGCCAGGACCACCCATCTCCTGGGGAGTGGCCAGTTTCTCGTCGATCACACCGTCGGACGAGTGCACCTCACCGTTGCGCCCGTCGCCGATCGCGGTGGCAGCGGCGGTGTAGAGGACGTCGACCATGTCGGAACTCCTTCTCGTGGGCGAAAACTGGTGGAGCGAAAGTTGGTAAAGCGAATGCTGGTGGTGATGAGTGCTGATGGGCGGAAGCCCACAACACGGTCAACGCCGGTCGGTCGTCGATCATCCCCGGCGTGACCCGGATCACTAACGCGTGTGGTGCAGCGCGAAGTCGACCACCTGGTGGCCGATCAGGCGCAGGGTCTCCTCCACGCGGGCGTCCGAACAGCCGTCGTCGTCGAACACGACGTCGGCCGAGTTCACGGCGGCGCCCAGCGGGGTGGGCCAGCCGCGCAGGGCGTGCACGATCGAGCGCAGCGCGGTCAGCGTCGTGACCGACGCCTGCCAGCCGCGGGCCGCCGCGACGCAGCCGACCGCCCTGCCGTCCAGGTACGGGCGCTCGTCCTCACGCAGGTCCTCCACGTAGTCCAGGGCGTTCTTGACCAGGCCGGAGACGGTGCCGTGGTAGCCGGGCGACACGAGCAGCACGCCGTCGGCCGTGCGCAGTTCCTCGATCAGGCGGACCGCGTCCGGCGTGCGGTCGGGCAGGGCCGGGTCGTAGAACGGCAGCATCAACCGGGAGCCGCTGATCATGGTCGTCTTCGCGCCCGCCTCCTCGACGGCGTCCAGCGCGATGCGGAGGGCGCGTTCGGACTGCGAGTCCGCACGCATCGACCCTCCGATGCCCACCACATGCACGCTCATGCCGCACGATCCTTCCACCGCAACGAGCCGAACGGGGTGACCCGTCCGTATCACGGTATGACCTCCAGACGGCTGGAGGTCCAGCGATCGCGTGGTGCGTCACGTCTTACCGGATCGGTTACCGGTCGGTAATGTGGCTGCCATGAGCATGATCGATCGAGTGCCCGCGGGCGTGCAGGCGGGCGTGGTGCGGACACTCTTCTCGCTGCCGGGGCCGGTCCGCAGGGCCATCGGGGGGCGGCCGGTGCGGATCGACGGCCAGACTCTGGACCCGGACACCCAGCTGTTGCTGCGGATGATGGCGATGCAGGGCTACTCGCTGACCGACGACGACCCCAAGCACGCCAGGGCCATGATGGACCGCGGCTCCGCGGTCACCACGTTTCCGACCGGCCCGGTCGACGCGCGTGACCTGCGAATTCCCGGTGATCAGCCGATCGTGGCGCGGCTGTACACGCCGAAGGGCCTGCCGCCGGGGTCGCCACTGGTCGTCTACTACCACGGTGGCGGCTGGGTGATCGGCAACATCGCCAGCCACGACAACCTGTGCCGGTTCCTGGCCGACCAGGCCGGTGTGCGGGTGCTGTCGGTCGACTACCGGCTCGCGCCCGAGCACCCGTTCCCGGCGGCGGCGGACGACGCCGTGGCCGCGTTCCGCTACGCCGTGGCCAACGCCGGGGAGCTGGGCGCCGACCCCGCCGCCGTTGCCGTGGCCGGTGACAGCGCGGGCGGCAACCTGGCCGCCGTGGTCTGCCACGACACGGCCCGCGACCGGACCACCCGGCCGGTGTTCGCGCTGCTGTTCTACCCCGGCGTGGACGCCAGCACCCGGCGCCGCTCGCGGGAGCTGTTCGCCGACGGGTTCCTGCTCACCGACTCGGACATGGACTGGTTCCGCGGCCACTACGCGCCCACAGGACGAGCAGGTGCTCGACCCCCGGCTGTCCGTGCTGCTGTCCGAGCACCTGGCCGACTTCCCGCCGACCTACGTCACCATCGGCGGCTTCGATCCGCTGCGGGACGAGGTCGAGGAGTTCGGCGCCCGGCTGGCCGAGGCAGGCGTGCCGGTGGTGCTGCGGCTGCACGCCGACCTGATCCACGGATGGACCAGTTTCCTCGGCATCCTGCCCAGGGCCAGGGAGGCGACGGCGGAGGCGGTCGGCGCGCTGGCCACCGGACTGTCCATCGCGGCGGCGAGCAACCAGCGGGCCGAGCCCAAGGCGGGCTGAGAACAAGGCGAGCTGAAAACAAGGCGGGCTGAGAACACGACGCCGCCGGGCACCAGGCGCCCCGGCGGTACCGCGACCGCCGGGGCCCACGGCGGGATCAGCCGACCGGCAGGGGGGCCGGGACCGGCAGGCCGCCGAGCAGGTTGATGATGATCGCCAGGACGTTCTCCAGCAACGAGCTGACCAGCCCGCAGAGGCTGCCGAGACCGGGAACCGGCAGGTCGGCCGGGGTGCTGCCGTGCGAGCCGAGCTTGTTCAGTTCGGCACCGAGCTGTGCGTTCTCCTGGCTGGCCTGTTTCAGGACGGAGTCGTCGGCCTGGGTCATGGCCTGGTGCACGCCACCGGAGCGGAGCTTGGCCAGTTCCACGGCCAGCGCGGCCTGGGTGGCGCGCATGCCGCCGGCGTCCTTGGCGTTCCACTGCGCCTCGAGATTGTCGTGCAGCGTCCGCAGTGTCGCCGCCTCGCTGGACGACGAGGCGGCCGCCACCGCCGTCGGTGAGTTCGCCGGCAGCGACGCGGCACCGGCCACGCCGAGACCGGTCAACAGGAAGACGCTGCTCGCGGCGACCACCGCGACGACGCCGAAAACGGTCCTTCGCATTGCTGTCCTCCGAGCTGTAGGCACATTTCGTTGACTGGCTGCGTGTTCGCGGATTTCCGGTATTCGCCGGTGTTTCCACCACCCCATCGTTACCAGCCGCCGAGACGTTCGCTACCAGTGCGGATGCGCCGGCCATGATCGCCGAACGCACTCCGTGGCCGAGCCAGGAAACAACGGGACCGAACTCACACCATTCGGCGAACAATTCTTCGCACCGGACATCGGAGGGTCGGGAAAAAGATGAACCGCCGTGCACGACCGGACACGACGGAGCGAATCGGGTACCACGGCCGGATCACGTACGAACGGACATCGCAGACACGCCGCCGAAGAGGCAAAAAGCACCCGAAGGAGCGAACGGACCGGAAGCCGGGCGATCAACCGCCCGCGCCGACGGCCTCCGCCGCCGCTGCGGCGCAGGCCGGGCACAGTCCCCAGAACACGACCTCTGCCTGGTCCACGAGATAGCCGGACGCGTCGCTCGGATCGAGACACGGCGCGGGCCCGATGACGCAGTCGACGTCCTCGGTGCGCCCGCAGCCCCGGCAGACCAGATGGTGATGATTGTCACCGGTGCGCGTCTCGAACCGGGCCGGGTGGCCGGCCAGCTCGATCCGCCGGACCAGCCGGACCCGGGTGAACGCGTTGAGCACGTCGTACACGGCCTGCGTGGACACCGACCCGAGACTGTCGCGCACGGCCTCCGCGACCTGGTCGGCGGTGGAGTGCGGGTGCCCGGCCAGCCACTCCAGCACCGCGATCCGAGGGTTGGTGACCCGAAGGCCCACGCCCCGCAGGCGGTGCCGTAACGGCTGTCTGCCGCGCTCCTGGTCCATGACAGTTCGATCCCAGCAGGGGCAGGTGCGGCCGGTCAAGCGCCGACACCCGGCCGTACCAGCGGAAAACCGCTTGTGTCGGACCCGGCGCGCAGGATCGAATCGTGAACATGGCACTGGGCACCTACCGGCGGGTGCTGGCGCTGCCCGGGGTCGGCACGCTGCTGGCGCTGATGTTCGCCGCACGCATCCCGATCGCGGCCACCTCCGTGGTCCTGACCCTGCACGTCGTGCTGACCCTGCACCGCAGCTACGGCGCCGCCGGCCTGGTCGGCGCCGCTGGCACCATCGGCATCGCGCTGGGCGCGCCGCTGGCCGGTCGCATGGTCGACGCGTTCGGTCTGCGCCGGATGGTCGTCGTGACCACGATCGGCTACGGCGCGTACTGGCTGACCGCCGGCCTGCTGCCCTACGGCCCGCTGCTGGTGCTCACGTTCGCCGGCGGTGTGCTGGCGCTGCCGGTGATGTCGGTGGGCCGCCAGGCGGTGGCGGCGCTGGTACCCGAGGAGCACCGCAAGGCCGCGTTCTCACTGGACTCCATCTCGGTGGAGATGTCGTTCATGGCCGGTCCGGCGCTGGGCGTGCTGATGGCCACGAAGGTCTCCACGACGGCGGCGCTGCTGGCCGTCGGCACAACCGTGATCGTCGCCGGAATCGCGCTGCACATCGTGAATCCGCCGGTGCGCGGCGAGTACGACGCACACGAGGCGGACACGCCCCGGCCGCCTCGCCGGCAGTGGCTGCGGCCCGCGATGCTGGCCACGCTGGCCGCCGGTTCCGGCGCCGTGTTCGTGCTGGCGGGCACCGAGGTGGCGATGGTGGCCGCGCTGCGCGGGACCGGCCAGGTCGGCTGGACCGGTGTGGCGACGATCTTCCTGTGTGTCGCGTCGGCGCTGGGTGGCGCCGTCTACGGCGCGCTGCACAGGGCGCCGGGGCCGCTGGTGCTGATGGCGCTGCTCGGGACGTTGACCGTGCCGGTCGGGCTGGTCGGCGGCCAGTGGTGGGCGGTGGCCCTGGCGCTGGTCCCGGCGAGCGTGATGTGTGCGCCGACGCTGGCCGCGACCGGTGACCGGGTGAGCAGGCTGGCGCCCGCGTCCGTGCGCGGCGAGGCGATGGGGCTGCACAGCTCCGCGCTGACCATGGGCGCGGCGCTGGGCTCGCCGGTGGTCGGCGTCGTGGTCGACCGTCTCGGACCGGTCGGCGGGTTCGCCGCTGCCGGGCTGGGTGGTCTGCTGGTCGCCGTGCTGGCGTGGGCACTCGGCCGGCCTGCACGGCTAGCCGTGCAGGCCGGCGATGGCGTCGTGGATCCTGGTGACCAGGGGCCGGTCGACGGCCAGCCGCTCGGCGAGGTCCGGGTCGGGGTGGATGGCGCCGGTCGGCGTGACGAGGTCAGCGGCGTCGGCCAGTGACGCCAGGCCGCCGATGGCGTGCCAGCCCAGCAGCGCGGCACCCAGACCGGAGCCGCCCTCGTCGCTGGTGACCGCGAGGTCCCTGCCCAGCGCGGAGGCGACGACGCGGCCCCACACGGCCGACCGGAACGCACCACCGGTGGCACGGATCTCGGTGACGTCCTCCAGGGCCTCGGCCACCAGCGCCAACTGTTGCCCGACGCCCTCCACCATCGCCCTGGTGATCGCCGCCCTGCCGTGCTCGCGGCGCAGGCCGAGCAGCACGGCCCTGGGGTCCGGGTCCCACCACGGGGCGCGCTCGCCCAACAGGTACGGGAGCGCGATCAGACCGTCGGGTTCGGTCGCGTTCGCCTCGTCGAGCAGGTCGTGCACGGGCACGCCGAACGCGTCGGAAGCCCACGCGCCGACCACGCCGCCGTTGCTGATCGCACCGCCGACCGCCCACAGGCCGTCGGCCAGCGCGTAGCAGAACAGCCTGCCCCGCGCGTCCACACCCGGCGTGGCGCGGATGCCGCGCAGCGCACCGCTGGTGCCCAGCGACAGCGCGGCCATGCCCGGTTTCGTCGCGCCCGTACCGAGATTGGCCAGCGGACCGTCGGCGCCGCCCGCGACCACCGGTAGCCCTGCGGGCAGATCGGTGCCGGGGACCAGGGACAGCACGGCGGTGGGCGCGAGCAGTTCGGGCAGCCGGTCGGCCGTGATCCGCGCCAGGTCCAGCGAGGGCTGGTGCCAGGTGAGGTGGTGGATGTCCAGGAAACCGGTGCCGGACGCGCACGAATGCTCGGTGGCCAGGCGGCCGGTCAGCCGGTACAGCAGGTAGTCCTTGACACCGACCCAGTGCGCGGTGGCGCGGTGCAGGTCCGGTTCGTGCTCGGCGAACCACATCACCTTCAGCAGCGGGCTCATCGGATGCACCGGCGTACCGGTCGCCTGGTGCAGTTCCCGCGCCGGACCGCCGGGGGCACGCAGTTTCCGTGCCACGCCGGCCGCCCGGTGGTCGGCCCAGCTCAGTGCCGGGCCGAGCGGATTTCCATGGGCGTCCAGCGGAAGCAGCGTGTGCATCGCGGCACTGAACGAGATCGCCGCGATCTCGGTGTCCGAACAGGACCGGACGCATTCGGCGATCGCGGCCGTGGCGGCGGCGAGCACGACGTCGGCGTCCTGCGTCGCCTCGCCGTGCGGGCCGGTGGCCATCGGGTACTCGCGCTGCGTCAGGTGGCGCAGCGCGCCGTCCGAACCGACGGCCACCACCTTCGTGGCCGTCGTGCCCAGGTCGACACCCAGCACCAGCGGAGCAGACATGGCCGCCTCAGACCAGCGACTCGGCGATCTCGTACGTGTTCAGCGCGGCGCCCTTGCGCAGGTTGTCGCCGCAGACGAAGAAGTCCAAGGTGTTCGGGAAGTCCAGCGCCTGCCGGATCCGGCCCACGTACGTCGGGTCGGCGCCGACGACGTCCGCGGGCGTCGGGAACTCGCCAGGACCGTCGACGAGTTCGACGCTCGGGTGGCCGGCGAAGATCTCGCGCGCCCGCTCGACCGTGACCGGCCGCTCGAACGTCGCGTGCACGGCCAGCGAGTGCGTCGTGATCACCGGGACCCGCACGCACGTCGCGGAGACCTTCAGGTCGGGGATGCCGAGGATCTTGCGGGACTCGTTGCGTACCTTGAGTTCCTCGCTCGACCAGCCGTCCGCCTTGGCCGATCCGGCCCACGGCACGACGTTGAACGCCAGCGGCGCGGGAAACGGCGAGTCCTCTTCGGACAGTCCCGCGGCGGCCAGCGCCTCGCGGACGTCACCACCGCGCACACCGACCTGCTTGCCGCCGACGGCAGCGGCTTCGGCGTACAGGCGGTCGATGCCGGCCTGGCCGGCGCCGGACGCCGCCTGGTACGACGCGACGACCAGCTCCCGCAGGCCGAACTCGTGGTGCAGCGCGCCGATCGCGGCCATCATGGACAGCGTCGTGCAGTTCGGGTTGGAGATGATGCCCTTCGGGCGGTTCGCGGCCTGGTCGACGTTCACCTCGGGCACCACCAGCGGCACGTCCGGGTCCATCCGGAACGCCCCGGAGTTGTCCACGGCGACCGCGCCGCGCGCGACGGCGACCGGCGCCCACTCGGCGGACAGCTCGTCCGGCACGTCGAACATGGCGATGTCCACGCCGTCGAAGACCTCGGGCGCCAGCGCGAGCACGGTCAGCTCCTCGCCGCGCACGGTGAGCCTGCGGCCCGCCGAACGCGCCGACGCGATCAGTCGGATCTCCGACCACGGCACGGTGTCCCGCCCGTCGATGATGTCGATCATCATGCTGCCGACGGCACCGGTCGCGCCGACCAGTGCCAGCACAGGACCTTCACGCATGCTCATCGCCCGCTTCCCGCGTACACCACGGCTTCCTCGTCGCCACCGAGGCCGAAGGCGTCGTGGATGGCGCGCACCGCGTCGTCCACCTGGAGGTCCCTGATCAGCACGGAGATGCGGATCTCGGAGGTGTTGATGATCTCGATGTTCACGCCCGCTGTGGCCAGCGCCTCGCAGAACGTCGCCGTGACACCGGGATGCGAGCGCATGCCGGCACCGACCAGCGACACCTTGCCGACGTGGTCGTCGTAGAGCACCTGCTCGAAGCCGAGTTCCGCCTTGACCTTCTCCAGTGCCGCGACGGCCGTCGGGCCGTTGCTCTTGGACAGCGTGAACGTGATGTCCGTGCGGCCGGACGTCGCGGCGGACACGTTCTGCAGCACCATGTCGATGTCGATCTCGGCGTCGGCGATGACGCGGAAGATGCGTGCCGCGACTCCGGTCTTGTCCGGCACGCCGGTCACGGTCACCTTGGCCTCGGACCGGTCGTGCGCGACGCCGGTGATCATCGCCTGTTCCACGGGAAGGCCCTCCATCGACCCGGACACCAGCGTGCCCGGCTTGTTGCCGTACGACGATCGGACTCGGATCGGCACGCCGTAGCGCCGGGCGTACTCGACACAGCGCAGCATCAGCACCTTCGCGCCCGCCGCCGCCATCTCCAGCATCTCCTCGTAGGTGACGGTGTCCAACCGCCGCGCCTGCGACACGATCCGCGGATCGGCCGTGTAGACGCCCTCCACGTCCGTATAGATCTCGCACACGTCCGCGTTCAGCGCGGCCGCCAGCGCCACGGCCGTGGTGTCCGAGCCACCCCTGCCCAGCGTGGTGATGTCCTTGGTGTCCTGGCTGACGCCCTGGAAACCGGCGACCAGCACGATGTGCCCGCCGTCCAGCGCCTCGCGCAGCCGGCCCGGCGTGACGTCGATGATCCTGGCCCTGCCGTGCGCGGAGTCGGTGATCACGCCCGCCTGGGACCCGGTGAAGGACCGCGCGTCCGCGCCCAGCGCGCTGATCGCCATCGCCACGAGTGCGTTGGAGATCCGCTCGCCCGCGGTCAGCAGCATGTCCATTTCCCGGCCCGGGGGCACCGGATTGACCTGTTTGGCCAGATCGAGCAGCTCGTCGGTCGTGTCTCCCATGGCCGAACACACCACGACGACGTCGTTGCCCGCCTTACGGGTGGCGACTATCCGCTCGGCGACCCGTTTGATCCGGTCGGCACTTTCCAGTGAGGAACCGCCGTACTTCTGGACGACGAGCGCCACCGAAATCGAACCTCCTCGCACCGGGTGACCTGCGGACCTGGGCAGCAGCCTACCTGCGGGCGCGACCCCTTAACCTGGACGTCCAGGAGGTCCCGGCCCGCGGGGCGGAGGAGACGACCAGTGCCGACCACCGACGTCGACCACCAGCCGGCCGAGCCGGCGGACCAGGTCGACCAGCCGGAACCGCCGACGGCGCCACCGGCCGACCGACGCCGCTGGACGTTGTTCCGGCTGCCCGAGGCGCGTTCACGCACAGTCCGCAGACTCGTCACGGTTCTGGGCCCCGGCCTGGTCTATCTCGCAGTGCGGGAACTCGGTCTGCTGGCACTGGGCTGGATGGCCGCGGCGAACGGCACATCCATGAGCCGGGCGCTCACATCGTGGGACGGGCAGTGGTATCTGGGCATCGCTGCCGGCGGCTACGGCGGTGTCCCATCGGGCCTGACCGACGCGTTCGGGCGCCGCACCCCGGACACGGCGCTGGCGTTCTTCCCCGGCTACCCGGTGCTGGTGCGCGGCCTGGCCGCGCTGCCCGGTGTCGACCTGGTCGCGGCCGCGTTCACCGTGAGCCTCGTGTGCGGTGTGTTCGCCGCGTACGGCGTGGCCCGGCTGGGCCGCGGGATCGGAGGCCGCCAGGCGGTCGGGCTGATCTTCGTGGCGCTGTTCGCCGCGTCGCCGATGGCGATCGTGTTGTCCATGGCGTACTCCGAGGCCCTGTTCTGCGCGCTGGCCGTCTGGGCGCTGGTCGGCGTGGTGGAACGGAAGTGGCTGCTGGCCGGGCTGTGCGCGCTGGGCACGGGCCTGGTCCGGCCGACGGCCGCCGCGCTCGTGGTGACCGTGGCGGCGGCCGCGATCGTGACCATCGTGCGGCGCCGCGACGGCATCCGGCCGTGGGTGGGCCTCGTGCTGGCACCCGCGGGGCTGCTGGGCTACCTCGGCTACGTCGCCCACCGGACGGGTTCGCCGGCCGGCTGGTTCACGTTGCAGCGGGAGGGCTGGAACTCGACGTTCGACGGCGGCGTGGCGACGGTGAAGTTCGGCGCGCAGGTGCTGTCCGACGGGCGGTCCGTGCTGGAGGTCGTGACCGTCGCGGTGCTGGTGGCGGCCCTGGCGCTGGTGGTGATCTCGCTGCGGCAGCGGCTGCCCTGGCCGGTGGTGGTGTACGGGACGCTCGTGCTGGTGATGGACGTGTGCGCGAACGGGCTGATGAACTCCAAGGCCCGGCTGCTCCTGCCGGCCTTCACGCTGCTGCTGCCGATCGCGGTCGCGCTGGGCAGGCGCAGGCCGGGCACCACGGTCACGGTGCTCGTGGCGGTCGCGGTGGCCAGCGCGTGGTTCGGCGCGTACGCCCTGGTCGGCTGGCAGTACGCGATCTGACCGCACTGGGCGCGCACTAGCCTGGAGCACATGGCCGAGACACTGCCGGACAAACGTGCTGTGACCAGCGCGCCGCTGCACCCGATCATCGCCGACCGTTGGAGCCCGAGGGCGTTGGACGCGGCGGCGGTCGTCACCGACCAGCAGCTGCGTTCGCTGCTGGAGGCGGCGCGATGGGCGGCGTCGTACGGCAACACGCAGCCAGCCCGGTACGTCGTCGGCCGGCGCGGCGACGACACGTTCGGCCGCATCCACGACCTGCTCACCCCGCGCAACCAGTCGTGGGCGCACGCGGCCGCCGCGCTGGTGGTGGGCGTCGCGGTGACCGGCAACGACAAGGGGGACGTGCCGCTGCCCGAGTACGGTCTCGGCCTGGCCACCCAGAACCTGGTGCTACAGGCCGTCGCCGAGGGCCTGGTCGCGCACCAGATGGGCGGCTTCGACGCCGAACGGGCCAGGACGGAGTTCGACCTGCCGGCCTCGGCCCGACCGATCGTGGTGATAGCGATCGGCGCCGCGGGCGACCCGGAGCTGCTCGACGAGCGGACCAGGAGTCGCGAACTGGCTCCGCGCAGCCGGCTGCCGCTGGCTGAGATCGCGTTCGCCGGCACCTGGGGCCGGCCACTGTTCCCGTGATCACCAGTAGGGCGGACGCTGCCGCACTCGACGAGCGTGATCCGCTCGCCGGGCTGCGCGACGCGTTCGCGCTGCCGGCCGGCCTGATCTACCTGGACGGCAACAGCCTCGGCGCGCTGCCGAAGTCCACTCCGGACCGGTTGGCCGCGGTGATCAGGCACGAGTGGGGCGAACGGCTGATCCGGTCGTGGAACGAGGCCGGCTGGTGGACGGCGTCCCGGCGGGTGGCGGGCCTGCTGGCGCCGTTGCTCGGCGCCTCGGCCGACGAGATCGCCGTGGCCGACTCGACCAGCGTCAACCTGTTCAAACTGGTGGTCGCCGCGTTGCGCCTGCGGCCGGGCCGGCCGGTGGTCGTGGTGGAACGGAACGCCTTCCCGACCGACGTGTACGTGGCGGGTTCGGCAGCCGAACTGCTGGGCGGCCGGACGCGCCTGATCGACGGTCCGGCCGACCTGCCGGCCGCGCTGGACAACGACGTAGGCGTGGTGTGCCTGTCCCACGTGGACTTCCGCACCGGCGCGCTGTGGCCGGCGGTCCAGACCACCGAAGCGGTGCACGAGGTGGGCGCGCTGATGCTGTGGGATCTCTGCCATTCAGCGGGTGCGCTGGATGTCGATCTGCACGCGTGGCGCGCGGATCTGGCAGTCGGTTGTGGATACAAGTACCTCAACGGCGGACCGGGCGCGCCGTCGTTCGCGTTCGTCGCCGCCGACCACCACGCCGCTCTGCGCACGCCGCTGCCCGGCTGGCACGGCCACGCCGACCCGTTCGCGATGACACCGGACTACCAACCGGCGCCGGGCATCGGCCAGTTGTCCAACGGCACGCCGCCACTGTTGTCCCTGCTGGCCCTTGAGGATGCGCTGCACGTGTTCGCCGACGTGTCACCGGCTGCCCTGCGGGCCAAGGCGAACGCCTTGACGTCGTCGTTCGTCGAACTCGTGACGAGCAGGTGTCCCGGCGTCGGCGTGGCGTCCCCACTGGACCCCGCGGCACGGGGAGCCCAGGTGGCGCTGCGGTTCGAGCACGCGTTCTCCCTGGTGCAGGCCCTGATCGAGCGCGGTGTCATCGGCGACTTCCGGGCTCCGCACATCGCCCGTTTCGGATTCGCGCCGGCATACGTGCGATTCGTCGACGTGTGGGACGCGGTCGAGGTCATCACAGAAGTGGTCGGCAACGGTGAATATCTCGCCGAACGGTTCGCCGTGCGGTCCGCCGTCACCTGAGAGTGGGCTGTCCGGAGTAGCGCACCGTGCCGGAAACACGTGACTCAACGCATCAGTAGCCCGTTGTTGCCAATTTGATACCCGATTAGGTGACCCCCGCCGTGACGGGAGCACAGTCGACCACATAGAGTCTGCGCGTCCTGTCTTAGTAGGACTGATGTGCAGCCGCCAGTGTCACTCACATCGGGGTCATTTAGTTGAACCCTGCACTGTGAGTACTCGCACCCCTGGCATGGCTGGTTCTGTCGGGGTGGGTGCTCTGGGCCGGACACATGGCCGGTGGCGATACGAAACGTGAGAACGGGAGCATGTAGATGCGGCTAGCAGTGCGACGGGCGGTCGGGATAACGGGCGCGACCGCCGTGGCAATCGGAGCGGCGTTGACCCTGGCCCTGCCGGCCAGTGCGCACGTACCGCACATCACCGCGGGGTGCAACGACAACAAGGCCGAACTGACCATCACCCTGCAGGCATACGGCACCAGCCCCAGCTCCAAGGGCAACTGGGTCGAGGCCTCCGACGAGAACGGCCAGATCCTGGCCAAGACGTCGTTCGGCTCGGACTTCACCAAGACGATCTGGGAAGCCGACGCCACCGTGGCGCACCACTACACCGTGACGGTGTACGCCCAGGACGATGCCAACGGCTCGCAGCACGGCAACGGCTCCCGCGACCAGTGGGACGGCACGTTCTCCGCGTCGTCCAACGCCTGCTGCCCGGGCAAGACCACCACGACGACTCCGCCGACCACGACGACGGGTCCGCCGACCACCACCACGCACACGACGACTCCGCCGAGCACCACGACCGGCAGCACGACGTCGACCACCACGGCCGTCGTGGCCGCCGCGACCTCCACGGGTCCGGTCGGCAGCGCCAACTCGTCACTGCCCTTCACGGGTGCCAACGTCGGCCTGCCGCTGGGCATCGCCGGTGCGCTCGTCGTGATCGGTGGCGGCCTGCTGTTCTGGCTGCGCTTCAACGCCAAGCGCCGCAGCGCCAGCTAACCGCGGCGGCATCACCAGTTCTGAAGCGGAGCCGTCCCCGTTGACATCACGGGGACGGCTCCGTCGTCTGCTGCTGGTGAGCGGGACGCCACGCCACGGTGCCGACCGCCCTCGCATGATCAGGTCACGAATCGGCAAACAATGGCGCCGCCCATTCGAGGGGAACGGGCGGCGCCATTGTCATGTGCACGATCGGGCTTCAGGCGAAGCGGCGGATGATGCGGGCCAGGATCGAGCTGGCGACGAGCCAGAACAATGCGGCGATGCCGTAGTCCACCAGGATCCGGAGCTTGGCGTCGGACGGGGTGAAGAGGTTCTTGAAGCCCCACGCCAACGGGTCGGACCAGCTGGTGATGAAACTTGTGATGCCGTTGTCCGGGTTCGCGCCGCCGACGGTCAGCAGCACGCGGATCACCAGGATCGCGGCGACGATCAGACCGGCCCAGCGCACCACGCCCGCCAGGGCTCCCAGGACGGACGCCCTCACCTCGGCAGCGGTGCGCCGGGTCGAACTCTGCTCGGTCGAACTCTCCGGCTTGGTGTGCTCGGCCATGTCCGGAGTCTCGCACGCTCACCGGCCGGCACGCTACGCGCGAGTAACCGCGCCGCGGCCCGACCGGTCAACGCGACACGAGCCGGGCGATGATCCCTGTGACGACCAACCAGAACACGGCTGCCAGGCCGTACGTCACGATCATGTACCAGGTGTGGTTGGCGATCGAGAACAGGCCGGGCCAGAACAGTGCGAGCGGGCCGGCCAGCGACTCGACGAACTTGTAGAAGCCGTTGCCCTGGTTCGCGCCGAAGATGTTCAGCAGGATGTAGACGACCTCGATCAGGGCGAACAGGGCGCCGATACCGGAAATGAGGCGGGCAGCGCTGTAGCGCCCCGCGTAGGTGCGTCGTGCAGTCATGTCCTGGAGATTCCCTGCCCGAGCCCCCTTGACACTGCGACGAACAGCGTAATCCGGGGCGCCGGAGGTCCACGATGTGGACGAGTCGTTTTGTCCGCGACCCCGGCGTGTGGCTAGGGTGTACCCGTGCTTCGTGGCCTCCTGCTTCGCCGCCGCGCCGGGGTCTGACCAAGACCGGCCCCCCGACGCGGAGTTCGGCGCGTCGCCGGTCGACTTCATCGGCCAGCAGGAGCGAACCCTCATGAGCGTGGAATCCCAGCCCTTGTCCTCGGGCAGGTCCCGGCTGCGCACACCCGCGCGCCCGGCACGGCCCGGTCAGCCCGCCTGGAACGACCAGCGCGGCACGTCGATGCCGGTGCACCGCTACCGGCCGTTCGAGCAGCTCGTCGAGCCCATCTCGGTGCCCGACCGCACGTGGCCGGACAAGCGGATCACAGCGGCGCCGCTGTGGTGCGCCGTCGACCTGCGGGACGGCAACCAGGCCCTGATCGACCCGATGTCCCCCGCCCGCAAGCGGCGCATGTTCGACCTGCTGGTACGGATGGGCTACAAGGAGATCGAGGTCGGATTCCCGGCCGCCAGCCAGACCGACTTCGACTTCGTGCGCGAGATCATCGAGGACGGCGTCGTGCCGGACGACGTCCGCATCCAGGTGCTGACGCAGTGCCGGCCGGAGCTGATCGAGCGGACGTTCGAATCGGTCCGCGGCGCCGCGCACGCCATCATCCACATCTACAACTCGACGTCGATCCTGCAGCGGCGGGTGGTGTTCCGCGAGGAGCGCGAGGGCATCAAGAAGATCGCCACGTCCGCGGCTGACATGGTGGCCGAACTGGCGGCCAAGCAGACCGACACGGACTTCCGGTTCGAGTATTCGCCGGAGTCCTACACGGGCACCGAACTGTCCTACGCGGTCGAGGTGTGCAACGCGGTCAGCGAGATCTGGCGGCCGACGCCGGAGCGGCCGGTGATCATGAACCTGCCGGCCACCGTGGAGATGGCGACCCCGAACGTGTACGCCGACTCCATCGAGTGGATGAACCGGAATCTGGAGCGGCGGGACTCGGTGATCCTGTCGCTGCACCCGCACAACGACCGCGGCACTGGCGTGGCGGCGGCCGAGCTGGGCTACCAGGCCGGTGCCGACCGGATCGAGGGCTGCCTGTTCGGCAACGGCGAGCGGACCGGCAACGTGTGCCTGGTCACCCTGGGGATGAATCTGTTCAGCCAGGGCATCGACCCGCAGATCGACTTCTCCGACATCGACGAGATCCGGCGCACCGTCGAGTACTGCAACCAGCTGCCCGTGCCCGAGCGCCACCCGTACGGCGGGGACCTGGTGTTCACGGCGTTCTCCGGCAGCCACCAGGACGCCATCAACAAGGGCCTGGACGCGCTGAAGGACTCCGCCGACAAGGCCGGTCACCCGGTCGAGGATCACCCCTGGGAGGTGCCGTACCTGCCGATCGACCCGAAGGACGTCGGTCGCACGTACGAGGCCGTGATCCGGGTGAACTCGCAGTCCGGCAAGGGTGGCGTCGCCTACATCATGAAGACCGAGCACCAGCTCGACCTGCCCCGCCGGCTGCAGATCGAGTTCTCCAGGATCGTGCAGGCCGTCACGGACAGCGAGGGCGGCGAGGTCACGCCCACCCAGATGTGGGACAGCTTCGCGGGCGAGTACCTGGACCTGCGGACGCCGCTGTCGGTGGTGCGAGCCGGCTCGACCGGCAGCGGCAAGGACACCGAGATCCACGCCGTCATCCGGATCGAGGACGAGCGAGCGGGAGGTCGTGGGGCGCGGCAACGGCCCGATCGCCGCGTTCTTGGACGCGCTGGCCACGATGGGCTACGACGTCCGCGTGCTGGACTACGCGGAGCACGCGCTCTCCGCGGGCGACGACGCACGGGCCGCCGCCTACGTCGAATGTGCCGTCGACGACCAGGTGTTCTGGGGTGTCGGGGTGAACTCGTCGATCGTCACGGCGTCGCTGCGCGCGGTGGCGTCGGCGGTGAACCGGGCGAACCGGTAGGCGGTCAGCGCCGGGCGGCCTCTTCCTGGCTCGCCCGGTGCTCCGCCTCGGCGGCTTTCACGGTGCGCCTGCGGATCACCAGACCGATCGCCAGTCCACCGAGGACCGCGACGACCAGGCCGATCCAGGAGAACCGGCTGAACCACTTGTCCGCGACCTCACCGAGGTAGTAGATCGCCGCGGTCAGGCCGCCGGCCCAGCAGATGCCGCCGGCCGCGTTGGCGACCAGAAACCGCGGCCACGGCATCTCCAGCGCACCGGACAGCGGACCGGCGAAGATGCGCAGCAGCGCGATGAACCGGCCGAAGAAGACGGCGAACACGCCCCAGCGCGTGAAAACCTTCTCCGCGTAGGCGATGTGCGCCGGTCCGAAGTGGCTCGGGAACTTGCGGCCCAGCCAGTCGAACAGCGACCTGCCCCAGCGGCGGCCGATCAGGAAGCCGATGTTGTCGCCGATGATCGCGCCCGCGCAGGCAGAAATTCCGATCCACAGTGGAGAGACCGGAATCGCGTGCTGCGAGGCCAACAGCGCGGCCGAGATGAGCACGATCTCGCCGGGCACCGGGATGCCAAGGCTCTCGACGCAGACGAACCCGCCGACGAGCAGGTACACGACCAGTGGTGGAATCGCTTCGAGCCATTGGCTGACGTGCACCGTGTCGCCCCCGTCGAGTCGCGTGTGGGTTCCAGTGTGCCCGAACCCGGTGCGGGGCGTGGCGCGATCAAGGAAACCGTGTCAGCCCAGACGGTTGCCGCCCAGGCGGTCGAACTCGGCGTCGCGCACGTCGGTGAGCACGCGGGCGATGGTGACGGCGTCCGCGGGTGCCGCGACCAGGTAGCCGCCCCTGGTGTGCAGCACGGCGCGGCCCCGACGGGTGTCGACGACCTGGACCGTACGGCCGCAGCGGCGCCGGGCGCCGGTGCGGTCCCGGACCGTGATGCCGAACTCGGCCATGCGCAAGCGTCTGCCACCGGCGAGGGACACGAACAACTCGGCATCGGCGCGGGCGACGCCCCGCTCGGCCAGTCCGCCGACCACGCCGTCGTCGGCGTCGCCGCCGCTCTCCATCGACCGGGTGATCGCGGCGTCGACCTCGGCCACCGGCAGGCTGACCGGGGCGCCGCGAGCGGGTTGCTCGGCGGGTAGCACACGTACCAGTGCCGGGACGGCGGCCTCGGCAGGCATCCGGCTGAACCGGACGTGCCCGCCGGTGACCACGGCCAGGAAGGCCACGTCGTCCACCGTGGCGACGGCGGCCCTGACCTCGGGGCGGCGGCCGGCGACGAACCGCAGGTCGACCTCGACGGCCGACTGCGCGAACGCCGTCATGGCCTGGCTGAGCCGCGGGACCGGTTCGCCGAGCGGATCGAGCAGGCCCAGCGCGGCCAGGCGGGTCAGGGCGACACCGTCGGCCTCGCGACTCCGCTCACGGACGGTGAACACCGGTGGCGGTGCGTCGAGCCTCGCCACCCGCCAGGCGATCCCAAGATCGGCACAACCAAGCTCGATCAGCACGAATAAGACCATCCTCAGTGGCTGCCCCCTGCGCAAAACCGTTGCGACGGTAGTACTCGCGCGCCCCTTTGAGAACAATCACCGAATGCCATCACACGAACGGGTGATCCTCACCGGGACGGCAGGCGGTCACTCGGTCATGTCCACCCGGCAGGTGCGCAGATGATCGACGAGCGACGCGGTGACCGCCCCGGTGAACGCGATCTCGATCCGGTCGGCATCGGTCTCGTCGAGGTGGAGGTAGAGCTGCATCGGACCGCCGTCCAGCCGGGCGTCGAAGCCGCGATCGGCATACGGCACCACACCGGGTTCGAGGTGCGGATGGGCGCCGAGCAGCACATCGCCGCGCTCGTCGTGCCGGCACGGCACGGCACACACGCCGCCACGCTCCAGGGTGGTCGCGAGCACGTCCACGGCAGCCGCGTCCAGGGACACCGAGAACCGCGATACGGACGCGAGATGCACCCACAACCGTTGGTGAGGCGCGTCCAACTCCACCTGCGTCGTGCAGGTGCGATAGCCGGGCAGGTACCCGGTGAACAGTCGGCAGGTGCTCAAGTCGCGGCCGTCGACCATGGAACGATCATCCCCCATTCGAGTGACCCGCGCCCTCGGCAAACGCCGCAATTTGCACAGGAACAGGACCAATCCCGGGACAAACCGCGCTCATGCCGAATTGGTCGGGTCCACCACGGGTACAGCCGGGTTGGCGAACGGCCCACCCGTCCACCACCGCGACCGCAATCGAACACGTCGCGTGTCTCCGCCCGCGGCGAGCACCCGATCTTCGGGTAGCCGTCGTGCCGTCTCCGACACAGACGCGCGGATTCGCCGCCAGGTTGCCAGCTTCGTCAGGACGTAAGATCGACGTCCGCGGCCGCACGCGTGCCGTCCACGGCGAACCAACCGCGCTCGAACCGCTGCCACGCGGCCAGGTCCGCCCGGCTGTCGGCACCGTCCCTGGCCACGGCCCTGGCCAGCCGAACCTCGGGATCGGCCAGGTCCACCCACACCAGTCGGGTCAGCAGCGGCCGGACGGACGCCCGGCCCGCCGACACGCCCTCCACCAGCAGCACATCCGGCACCGGCACGGTCAGGTACTCCCCCTGCCTCGGCACGCCGGTCGACCAGTCGGTCCGCCGGTAGCGGCCCGGCCTGCCCTCGCGCAGCGGCACGAGCACACCGTCGGCCAGCCGCGGCCACCACGACACCGGATCGGCCCAGGTGGCGAAGTGATCCGTCGGTACGACAGCGACGGTCAGTCCGGCGTCGGCCCAGTTCTCGGCCAGCCGAGCGGCCACCGTGGTCTTGCCGGCACCGGACGGGCCGTCCACGGCCACCAGCCGCACCCGGCCCAGGCGGGCCGGCCCGGTCAGATCGTGCGGCGGCCGGACAGCGCCCGCCCCAGCGTCAGCTCGTCCGCGAACTCCAGGTCACCGCCCATCGGCAGGCCCGACGCCAGCCGGGTCACCGTCAGGCCCGGGAAGTCGCGCAGCATCCGCACCAGGTAGGTCGCGGTCGCCTCGCCCTCGGTGTTGGGGTCGGTCGCGATGATCAGCTCGCGTGATCGTCACGCCGTCGCCGATCCGCCCATCCTGGTCAGCAGCTCACGGATCCGCAGCTGGTCCGGGCCGATGCCGGACAGCGGGTCCAGCGCGCCGCCCAGGACGTGGTAGCGGCCCTTGAACTCACGCGGTCCGCTCGACGGCCAGCACGTCCTTGGGCTCCTCGACCACGCAGATCACCGTGCGTGTCGCGGCGCGGGTCGGCGCAGATGCGGCAGATTTCGCCTCGGAGACGTTGCCGCAGACCGTCGCAGAAGACGCACGCCCTCCTTGACCTTGCTGCAGCGCCGTCCTGCAGCCGGGCGATGTCAGCGGGATCCGCGGCCAAGCAGGTGGAACGCGATGCGCTGCGCGCTCTTCGGGCCCGACGCCGGGCAACCGGCCGAGCTCGTCGATCAGGTCCTGGACCGGCCCCTTCGTACACGGTGGCGCCGCCGAGAAACCGGGCAGGCCGAGACCGCCGAGACCACCCATGCCGCCGCCGAGACCGCCGGCCAGCGGCCCCATCTTCTCGCGGCCAGGTCCTGCGCCTTGCCGTTGGCGTCGCGCACCGCGGCCACGATCAGGTCGGCCAGTGTCTCCACGTCCGCCGGGTCGACGACCTTCGGGTCGATGTCCAGGCTGCGCAGCTCACCGGCACCGGTCACGACGGCGGTCACCATGCCACCGCCCGCCGTGCCGGACACCTCGGCCTCGGCCAGCTCCTCCTGCGCGGACATGAGCTGCTGCTGCATCTGCTGCGCCTGCTGCAGGATCGCCTGCATGTCGGGCATGCCACCACCGGGCTGCACCGCAGCTCCTCTCGTCGGACCTTGACGTCGTCACCAGCCTAGCCTCGCCGGCACCGCCGCCGAGCTGTCCACCGATTGTGGACAACATCGATTTCTGTGGACAACTAGTGGATACGGCGGGCCCGCAGGTGCTGCGTGAGCAGATCGACCGCGACCGCGTCCGGATCCCGCCGCACCGCTGCCGTCACCGGAACCTGTTGTGCCGTAACGGCGATGTCCTCGTCACGTGGGTCAGGCGGCGCCTCGTCGTCGTCCGGCGGCTCCGGCGGCGGAGGCACGTCCGGCGGCGACGCCGACCTGCGCTGCACGGGAGGAGGCGGCACCGGGGCCCTCGGCGGCGCGGGCGGCGGTTCGGCGATCCTGGCCTCCGCGGCGGGCCGGGTCCTGGTCGCCGTCGCCGGCCGGCGGGACGCGTCGGCGGCAGGTGGTGCGGCGGCGTGCGGTGCGGCGGCGTCCCCGTGTACGCACTGCACCTGCCAGTCACCGGCGACCAGATCGTGCAGCGTCGCCTTGATCACGTCGGCGCGCGACTCCTGGCTGAGCTGGCGGGCCAGGCCGGGAGTCGGCATGGCGAGCACGAGCGTGTTGCCCTCGACGGTCTTCACGGTCGCGTTCTGCAGCAGCACCAGCGTCGGCTTGCTGCGCTCGCCGACCTTCTTCAGCAGTTCCGGCCAGATCTGGCGGATCGCGGTGCTGTCCATCCCGCCGGCCGTGGCGACGGGCGCGGGCGCCGGTTCGGGTGCGCCGGCGACCGGCTGCGGCTGCTGTTGGGGCTGGGACTGGGGCTGGGGCTGTGGCTTCGGATCCTGTTGCGGCCGCGGCTGTTCCGCGCGTTGCGTCGGCCGTTGGTAGGTCGGTTGCTGGCGCTGTGGCTCGGCGGGAGCCGATGTCGCCGACGCCTCGACGGGCGCCAGCGTCATCCGGCGTTCCAGGCCTTCCAGCCGTTGCAGCACGGCGGCGTCGGTCGCCGCCGCGGCGGGCAGCAACATCCTGGCGCACAACAGTTCCACCAACAGTCGGGGTGCTGTGGCGCCGCGCATCTCGATCAGTCCGGCGTGCAGGAGCTCGGCGTAGCGGGTCAGGGTCGCCGGGCCGAACCGCTCGGCCTGCGCGCGCATCCGGTTCAGCTCGTCCTCGGGCACCGCCACGAGGCCCTTCTCGGCCGCGTCCGGCACGGCCTTGAGCAACACGAGATCCCGCAGGCGCTCCAACAGATCCGAGGTGAACCGGCGCGGGTCGTGACCTGCCTCGACAAGCCGGTCCACGGTGCCGAACACGGCGGGCCCGTCGGCCGCGGCGAGACCGTCGACGATGTCGTCGATCAGGCCGACGTCGGTCACACCGAGCAGCGCGACGGCCCGCTCGTACGTGACGCCGCCCGACCCGGCACCGGCCAGCAACTGGTCCAGCACGGACTGCGTGTCGCGCGCCGAACCACCGCCGGCCCTGATCACCAGCGGGAACACCGCCGGCTCGACCGTGACGCCCTCGGCGGCGCAGTTGCGCTCCAGCAGCGCGCGCATCGAACCGGGCGGGATCAGCCGGAACGGATAGTGATGGGTACGCGAGCGGATGGTGGACAGCACCTTGTCCGGCTCGGTGGTGGCGAAGATGAAGACCAGATGGTCCGGCGGTTCCTCGACGATCTTCAGCAGGGCGTTGAAGCCCTGCGTGGTGACCATGTGCGCCTCGTCGATGATGAACACGCGATAGCGCGACTCGGCGGGCGCGTAGAACGCCTTGTCCCTCAGTTCACGCGCGTCGTCGACGCCACCGTGGCTGGCGGCGTCGAGTTCGACGACGTCGACGTTGCCGGATCCCTCCGGTGCCAGCGCGACACACGAGTTGCACACGCCGCACGGGGTCGGTGTCGGGCCTTCGACACAGTTGAGCGACCGGGCCAGGATGCGCGCGCTGGACGTCTTGCCACACCCGCGCGGACCGGAGAACAGATACGCGTGGTTGATCCGCTTGGCCGCCAGCGCCGTGCACAGCGGATCGGTGACGTGCTCCTGGCCGACCACCTCGGCGAAGGTCGCCGGACGGTACTTGCGATAGAGAGCGAGCGCCACGCCGCGAGACTACCGGTCCGCACCGACCGCCCTCATCGAGCGATGCCGTACCCCGCCGGGAGGGGCCGCGACCGGCGCGGCGACCACGGCGGACAGCACGAACCGACCACCAGCATGCCGATCACCAGCGGTTCCAGCCCGTGCGCCGGCTGTACCAGCAGACCGACCGGCACCAGGACACCCATCGCCGCCGCGACGCCCATGTTGGCCACGTCCGCCGGGTACGCCCGGACACGACGGCGGCCCCGGTCGTCGGACCGGGGCCGTCGCTGACGTAAGGGGACCCCGCGCACCCGCCAGAGCCCGCTTATCCTTGCTGCCTTCCGGCCCTGGGGAGGTTCACGAGGTGCACGCCGCACGAGGTCCTCAGTCAGTGTAGCGGGACCATCGCGGGCCATACGGACACCGGGTGGACACACGATCGCAACACGGTCGTCGCTCCGGCTTCCTACCGTCGAAAGCACCAGGTCGATGGGGGTGGGACGAAGGGAGAGACCGATGAGCGCTCCGTGCGGCGAATGCGGTCGGATCAACGCCAAGTCACCGTCGGACTATTTCTGCTCGGACGTGTGCCAGCAGCACTGGCACACGAAGCAGACGATCGGCTACCCGGTCACCCCGGAGATGGCCCTGCCCAGCCAGGTGGCCACGGCAGCGGGCCGCTGGCGCGCCGCCTGACGGCCTCGACCACCCACTCCTCGTCTCCTCTCGTCTCCTCGTCACGGAGGGCCGATCACAGCAGAACCGTGGGGAGGCCCGTAGCCGCTCACTGAGCCCTTCCCGCGCGGGCGAAGTGCGGTTCCGCCGCTTCCAGTCGCGGTACCGAGATCCCCAGCCGTCGTGCTTCGGCCAGGGCGTCCCGGCAGACCTCACGCGGCTCCTCGGCGTCGGGATCGGAGTGCGCCGCGAGACTCACGCGCGCGAGCGGGAAATGAGCGGTCAGCCAGGCCAGCGCGGGGGCCGTCAGCCAGGTGGGCGCCCGGAACAGCAGCACACCGCCCCGGTGGCGGCGCAGGTCAACCCCGCGCAGCAATACGTAATGGTCGAGGCGCGCCCAGGCCGAGC
>CAVWRF010000017.1:0-37431 GCA_963757325.1 Candidatus Melainabacteria bacterium | reverse complement strand
GCCGTGCACAGCGGAGGCGACATCCGGCTCGGGCCGCTGTCGTCGGAGCGCGATTTCGTCGACGTCCGCGACATCGCCAGGGCGGTGCTGTCGGCCGTGCACGCCCGGACGCTGGAGCGGCCCGTGCTCAACGTGGCGGCCGGCATCGCCACGCCGATCCGTGCCCTGGTCGACGAACTCGTCGCGATCGCCGGATTCGAGGGCGCGGTGATCGAGTCCGGTACCGGGTCCAGCAGGTCGGCCACCGTGCCGTGGCAGCGGGCCGACATCAGCGCCAGCGGCGCCGCACTGGGCTGGAAACCGGCCATCACGCTGCACGAATCGCTGGTCGACCTGTGGGAGTCGGCGCGATGAGCGATCCGTACGGGCCGGTCGTGCCGGCGTACTTCCACCCGGCGCGGGCCGCCGCGGACTGGGCGGCCCTGGCCGGGGTCGCCCCGTCACTGCGACTGGTCGTGCTCAACGTGGCCAACGGCGCGGGCCCGGCCCCTGACCACGCGTTCGTCGACGTGATCCGGGAGGCCCAGCGAGCCGGCGCGGTGTTCGCCGGATACGTGGACAGCGACTACGGCCGGGTCGGTGCCGAGCAGATCGTCATCCAACAGCACAGGTACCAGGCGTGGTACGGGGTGCACGACGTGTTCCTGGACCGTGCGGCCGCCGGTGTCGAACACGTCTCGCGGTACGAGCGGATCGCGCGGGCGTGTCGGTCGGCGGGGGCCTCGACGGTGGCGTTCAACCACGGCACGCATCCGGCGCCCGAGTACGCGTGGCACGCGGACCTGCTCGGCACGTTCGAGGGCGCTCTGCCCGCCTACCTGGATCTCCACGTGCCCAGGTGGGTGCACGATGTGCCGCCGACCCGGTTGTTCCACCTGCTCTACGACACGCCGGCGCAGGTGGCCGGGCGGATGGTGGATCTGGCCGAGGAGCGCAACGTGGGGTCGCTGTATCGGACCGAACGGAAGCTGCCCAATCCGTGGTCCGGGTTGCCGGCCGATTTTCTGACCGTGCCGGCCGGGTGGCCCACGTGATCCGGGTTGTCGTGGTTCTGGTTGTGCTGTCCGTCGCCGGTTGTGGTTCGGTTCCGGCTGCCCGTCGTGGACCTGCCGCCGTCACGTCGTCTCCGTCCGCTGTCGTCGCTTCGCCTCCCGCTGTCGCGCCTGTTCGGTGGGTGCCGCGGCCGGGGACCCGGTGGCAGTGGCAGTTGACCGATCCGGTCGACATCGATGTCGGTGTGCCGGTCTACGACGTGGACGGCACGTATACCGACGCCGGTACGGTAGCCGCGCTGCATGCCGAGGGGCGCAGGGTGATCTGTTACGTCAACGCCGGCGCCTGGGAGGATTTTCGGCCCGACGACAAGGCTTTTCCCGCATCGGTGTTGGGCGCGGGCGACGACTGGCCGGGCGAGAAATGGCTGGACATCAGGCAGACCGGTGTCCTGCGGCCGATCATGTCGGCCAGGTTCGCCGCGTGCAGGACGAAGGGTTTCGACGCGGTCGAAGCGGATCTGGTGGACGGCTACACGAACACGACGGGCTTTCCGCTCACGGCGGCCGATCAGTTGCGCTACGACCTGATGCTGGCCGACGTGGCGCATGGACTGGGGCTGTCCATCGGACTGAAGAACGATCTCGACCAGGTGCCGCAACTGGTCGGTGTGTACGACTTCTCCATCGACGAACAGTGTTTCCAGTACGACGAGTGCGATCGGTTGCTGCCGTTCGTCCGGGCGGGCAAGGCGGTCTTCGAGGTCGAGTATCAGCTCGCCAATGCCCAGTTCTGTGCTCGGGCCGACGCGATGCGGTTCTCGTCGATGCGGAAGAACGTGGCCCTGGACGCGGCCCGCTGGGCGTGTTGAGGTACTCGCTCGGCAGCGCACCGAATTACCCTGATCACCGCATCGGGCCGGTGCAACCCCGGGGGTAGCGGTCACATCCTGACCGCTACCTCTGCGAACATCGGCGACATGCCCGCCGGAAGCTGCCAGCAACGTGCTCGGATGGACGGTCGCGCGCTCAATCGTGCGACCCTGGCTCGGCAGTTGCTGCTGCGGCCGAGTGACCTGTCCGTTCGGGACGCCGTCGGGCACCTGTGCGGGATGCAGGCCCAGCAACCGCAGGAGCCGTTCGTCGGGTTGTGGTCGCGGCTGCGCGGGTTCGATCCGGCGGCGCTCTCGGATCTGTTGACGGACAGGCGAGTGGTGCGGCTGCATCTGATGCGGCGCACCGTGCATCTGGTCACGGCCGACGACGCGCCGGCCTGGCGCGGCCGGCACGACACCATGTTGCGGCAGCGGGTGCTGGGTACCTACCGCCGCGAGCTGGCCGGGGTCGATCTCGACGAGCTGGCCGCTACCGGGCGGGCCGTGATGGCCGATGGTGAGGCTCGCTCGATGGGTGACATCGCGCGGGCACTGGCCGATCGGTGGCCGGAGCCGGGGCCGCGGGCGTTGGGCGAGATGGTGTTCGCCGCCCTCGTGCCGGTGGTGCAGCTACCGCCGCGTGGGCTGTGGCGGGTGAAGGCGGGGGTACGCAACGCGTTGTTCGCGACGTGGCTGGGTCGGGACGTCGAACCGCCTCCCGACGACGGTACCGATCCGGTCGGTGAGGAGCTGGTGCGGCGCTATCTCGCCGCGTTCGGGCCCGCGACGTCGGCCGATCTCCGTGCCTGGTGCGGTCTGGCCGGGCTGCCGGCGGCCGTCGCCGCCGTACGCGACGAGCTCGTGGCCTTCCGCGACGAGCACGGTCGGGAACTGCTCGATCTGCCCGACGCGCCGCGACCCGAACCCGACACGCCCGCTCCGGTGCGGTTCCTGCCTTCGTTCGACAACACCGTGCTCGGCTACCGGTACCGCGACCGGATCATCGACGATGCGCACCGGGGCCTTTCGGTGACCGGCGCGCGTTTCGTGCTGGTCGACGGCCGGGTCGCGGCTACCTGGACCGTCGGTGCGGACGCCGTGACCGTGACACCGCTGCGTCGTTTCACCCGTGCCGAACGGACCGCCGTCGCCGAGGAGGGCGGCCGGCTCGCGTCGTTGCTGTCGGAGGCCCGAAGCCACCTCGGAATCAGGCTGCTGCGTCCGGAGGCGGGCTCGCCGAGCGCTCCAGCAGGGTGATGATCTCGGCGCGCTGCTGCCGCGCCTCGACCGCCACGCTCCAGAAGAAGCACGCGAGGCCGGTGAAGAACGCGACACCGGCCAGCACGCCGAACACGACCGCGCGCAGCAGGCCGGACGCCTGCGCCAGCACCGGGCTCGGCACGATGTCGATCCCGGTGGCGACACCGGTCACGGTCTCACCGCGCGCCGCCAACACCAGCGACACCGCCGCGAACACCACCGCCAGCACCTGACTCGCCCAACCCGCCGTCTTCCACCGCTGAGTCATCCGAGAATGATGTCAGGACGACGCCGGTCACCGCGGTGGCACGTCGGTCGGCGGACCTGGCAGACCTGCCGCGATACGTTGGTACATAGGGTGTCAGGGTCTACCGCCGCCCGGCGCGGCGGCGGGGACCGCAGGCGTCACCAGTAGAGCCGGTTGGGATTGTCGACCAGCAGCCGCTGCCTGGCCCGTTCGGTGGTCGCGATCCGTGGCAGCAGATCGACCAGGACGCCGTCGTCGGGCATGTGGCCGCGCAGGTTGGGATGCGGCCAGTCGGTGCCCCACAGCACCCGCTCGGGAAACGTGTCCACGAGCGTCCTGGCGAACGGCACCACGTCGGCGTATTCCGGCGGCCCGGACACGGTGAGCCGGTCAGGGCACGTCACCTTCGCCCAGAACCCGGGATGGTCGCGCATCAGGGTCAGGAACCGCTCGAACTCCGGGCCGTCCACCGGTTTCGTCACGTCCGGGCGGCCCATGTGGTCGACGACGACGGTGGTCGGCAACGATGTCAGGAAATCCCACCGCTGTTCGAGGTCCGCCGCCTCGAAGTACACGACGACGTGCCAGCCCAGCGCCGCGATCCGCTCGACGATCGCGAGGTGGAAGGCGTCCGGTTTCGGGTCGACGAGCCTGCGCACGAAGTTGAACCGCACGCCGCGAACGCCGGCCTCGTGCAGCCGCGCCAGTTCCTCGTCCGTGACGTCACCGCGCACGGTCGCCACTCCCCTGGCCCGGCCGCCGGCTGCGAGCAACGCGTCGACCATCGCGCTGTTGTCCGCGCCGTGGCACGTGGCCTGCACGACGACGTTGCGCTCGAAACCGAGGAAGTCGCGCAGCGCGAACAGCCTGTCCTTACCGGCGTCACACGGCGTGTACTTGCGCTCCGGGGCGTACGGGAACTGCTCGCCCGGCCCGAACACGTGACAGTGGGCGTCGACGGCGCCGGGTGGCAACTCGAAGGTGGGAGTGGTCGGGTCCGGGTCGAACGGCAGCCAGTCCGCGTCCATCCGGAACCTCATGTGGCCGCTCCCGACAGGTCGACGTCCTTGGTCTCGGGTCCCATCAAGGCACCTGCCAGCACGAGTGCGCCACCGAGGAACAGCAGCGCCGCCGCCGTGTAGCCGGACGGCATGATGTGCGAGAGCCAGCCCTGGTAGTACGCGTAGAACGAGGTGATGATCAGCGGGGTGCTGTAGCCGAGGCCGAAACCGCTGCCGCGCACTGCGGGCGGGAACCGCTCGCACAGGTAGGACGGCGTGACGGCGAACGTGCTGCCGCCGGAGAGCCGGACCACCAGCGTGAGCAGCAGCACGGCGCCGAACCCGGTACACCAGCCGAGCGTGATCGTGGCGAACGCCGCCGCGCACACGACGCCGATGGCGACACCGGACCAGGCGAGGAACACGCGCCTGCCGATCCGTTCGGACAGCAGTCCCAGATACGGGAACAGCACCGCGTGGATCGCCTGCACGATCACCAGCGCCGCTGTGACCTTCGTGGCCGACACGTGGCCCTGGTACTGGAGCGCGCTGGGCAGCAGGCCGGACGCGAGGTTGGAGGCGATCCAGACGCCGCTCATCAGCACGAGCACCTGGACGAACTGGCGGCGCGACGAGCCGATCACGACGTCCCGGATCGGTGTGCGCGACTTCGCCGCCGACCGCCATGTCTGCGATTCGGGCACGGTGCGCGCGAAGTAGGCGCAGAACACGCCGCACAGCACGGCGCCGATCGCGAAGGGCACGCGCCAGCCCCACGTGGAGAACGCGGAGGTCGGACCGCCGGACGGCGCGATGTGCAGCATCACCAACGTGATCAGCGCGATCGAGCTGTAGGACAACGGAAACCCCATGCCGACCAACCCGCCGTACCAGCCGCGCCGCCCGGTCGGCGCGGCCTCCATCGCCAGCGGTGTCGCGCCGGTGTACTCGCCGCCGAGGAACACGCCGTCCACCAGGCGGAGGATCACGAGCACGACGACACCGGCCAGCCCGACCGCGTGGTAGCCGGGCAGCAGCGCGATCAGCAGCGTGCAGATCCCGCAGCCTGCCACCGACCAGATGGTCACCCTGCGGCGCCCGACCCGATCGGCCAACCGGCCGAAGATCAGCGAGCCGATCGGCCTGCCGATCAGCGTGGCCACGAAGATCAGCGACGTGATCACCGCGCGGCTGCCGGTGGACACCGACGCTGGAAGGAAGTAGTTCATCGCGGGCGTCAACGCCACCACGGGCAGGTACACGTCGAACATGTCGACGAAGAACCCGAACGACGCCCCGAAGACGGCTGTGCGCACGGACGTCGTGGCACCGGCCGGGTCGCGGTCGGTGGTCGTCATTCCCGGAACGTAACTCCTCGACACGACCGGCTCAAGGAGTGAAGACGAAATCGTTGACGATCGCGTCGCGGGGCCGGGCGTCAACGGCGGTGGGCATCAATTCTGTGATGACCATTTTCGGACAGTCCACCGCGTGACCATTGTGTGGATCATGCGATCGCTCCTACGATCCGTCGGGACCGGAATAAAACGTTTCAAGATGATCTACGAACAACCGGCGACGAGGCCGGAACGGCTTGGTGACAGGAGTTCCCGTGGTTGGTCCGCATCGCGCGGCAACGGCGCTGGTCGCCGCCGCCCTCACCACCGCCCTGTCCTTCGCGCTGCCCGGGTCGGTCGCCGACGCCGCCGGCGCGCCGATGACCGTGACGGCGCTGCGGGTCGACCACACCACGCAGCCGCTCGGCATCGACGACGCGCATCCCGCGCTGAGCTGGCAACTGGCATCGGGCGTGAACGGCGAGGCGCAGACCGGATACCGGATTCTCGTTGCCACGGCACCGGATCGCCTCTCCCCCGGCCGCGCCGACATGTGGGACAGCGGCAAGGTCGCGTCGGCCACGTCGGTCGGCGTGCCGTATGCCGGGCCGGCGCTGCGCTCGTCGACCCGCTACTACTGGACGGTCCAGGTGTGGGACGCACGCGGGCGGCCGGCTCCGTGGTCGCGGCCGTCGTCGTGGCGGATGGGTCTGCTGCGGGCCGCCGACTGGGGTTCCGCGCAGTGGATCAGCCCGAACACGGCGGGCCAGGACGTGTGGTCGAACTTCACCGTGGACGTCGACTTCACGATCCACAAGGGCGCCGCGAGCCTGCTGCTGCGGGCCCAGGACCCGAGCAACCTGTACCTGTGGCAGGTGAACTCCGAGGTCAGTCCGGGCAAGGTCATGCTGCGGCCGCACGTGGAGGTCAACGGCTCGTTCAGCCACCTGGTGCCCGACGTCGACGTCAGCCAGGTGATCACACAGCAGAACGTCGGCGCACAGCACCATCTGCGGGTCGAGGCGGACGGTTCGACGATCACCACGTGGATCGACGGCACGCAGGTCGACACGCTCACCGACAGCACGATCGGTTCCGGCACGATCGGCTTCCGGGTCGGCGACTCGACCGAGGACTCGTCCTACGCCAACCTCACCGTGCACGGCCTGGACGGCAGCACGCTGTTGCGCGACGACTTCACCACGGACCCCGACCCCAGTTTCCCGCAGGCCCCGATCAACGACGGACAGCTCGAACCGGGCAACGGCATCACGCTGCTGCGCCCCAACTCGGACGCGCCGATGCTGCGCGATTCGTTCACCCTGAACAAGAAGATCGCCAGCGCGACGGCCACAGTGGATGGTCTGGGCTTCTACGAGCTGCACGTCAACGGCCACCAGATCGGCGACGACGTGCTCACGCCGCCCGACACGCCGTACACGCAACGCGACGTGTACGAGACCTACGACGTGACGAGCGTGCTGCAACAGGGAGCCAACGCGGTCGGACTCTGGCTGGGCAACGGCTACGACGCGAACTTCAGCCCGTACGGTTTCCGCTGGCTGGGCCCGAAGCAGGCGATCATGCTGCTGTCCGTCAGGTACACCGACGGCACGACGCAGAGCGTCGTCACCGATCCGACGTGGCAGTGGGCGGAAGGCCCGATCCTGACCAACGACATCTACAACGGTGAGACGTACGACGCGCGCCTGGCACAGAACGGCTGGGACCAGCCGGGTTTCAACGCGTCCGGCTGGCAGCCGGTGACGGCGGTGGCGGCACCGAGCACGAACCTGGTCGCCGACGACGTGCCACCGGTGCGCGTGGTGCGGACCATCCAGCCGGTGAAGCTGACACAGCCGCAGCCGGGCGTGTACGTCTACGACCTCGGTCAGAACATAGCGGGCTGGGAACGGCTCACCGTCTCGGGGCCCGCCGGCACGACGGTGCGGATGCGCACGGCGGAGGAACTCGACCAGAACGGCATGCTGGACACGACGACCAACCGCAACGCGCAGTCCACCGACCGCTACACACTGGCCGGCACCGGCACCCAGACGTACCAACCGCGCTTCACCTACCACGGTTTCCGCTACGTCGAGGTCACCGGCTTCCCCGGTACGCCGACGATCAGCTCGATCGCGGGCCAGGTCGTGCACGCGAGCGTCACGCAGACCGCCTCGTTCACATCGTCCGATCCGCTGCTGAACCAGATCTGGCAGAACAACACGTGGACGATGCTGAACAACTCGATGAGCACGCCGACCGACAACCCGGTCCGGGACGAGCGGACGCCGCCGGGCATGGACGTGCAGGCCTATCACGACGCGTCGATCCGCGAGTTCGACATGGATCGCTTCTATGCCAACTACCTGCGGGACATGCCTCCCGGCACCGCGTTGCCCAACGACGCGGGGAACGCGCAGAATCCGGACATGGGTGGGGACCAGATCTCGCTGGCATGGATGCTGTACGAACAGTACGGCGACTCGGCGACGTTGTCGGCGATGTATCCGGCGATGAAGGCGTTCGTGGACACCAATGCCGCCAATTATCCCGGTCATGTCTGGCCGGAGAACCACGGTTTCGGCGACTGGTGTCCGCCCGTCCACGGGGCCGGCGTGAACGGCGGGCGCGGCGGGCCGGACGTGGGTAGCTGCACGAGTGAGGTGTCGCTGGTCAATACGGCGTTGTCGTATCTGCAGGCGACCGACGTGGCGTTGGCCGCCCAGGCCCTGGGTCAGTCTTCGGACGCGGCCCACTACGCCGGCCTGGCCGCGGCCATCAAGACCGCTTTCAACGGTGCGTTCCTCAACGCCGCCGGGAATGGTTACGCGGATGGGCGCCAGACGACCAGCATTCTGCCGTTGGCTCTGGGGCTGGTGCCGTCGGGTGACATTGCCGCGGTGGGGAACAAGCTGGTCGACACCATCGTGAACACCGATGGCGGGCATTTGGACACCGGTATTTTCGGCACCCGGTATCTGATGGACGCACTGGCCGCCGTCGGCCGGACCGACGTCGCCATGACCGTGCTGGACCAGCGCAGTTATCCCGGGTTCGGGTACGAGATCAGCCAGGGTGCCACGACCGACTGGGAGCAGTGGACCTACGCGTCGAACATGGAGTCGCACGATCACGCCATGTTCGGCGGGATCAACGCGTCGCTGGAGACCGATCTGGCCGGGATCACGATGACCGGTCCCGGTTATTCGTCGGTGCGGATCGCGCCGCGGGTGCCGGCCAACCTGCGCCATGTGGCCGCCTCGATCGACACCGTTCGGGGGCGGGTCACGTCGGAGTGGACCAGTACGGCTCGGTCGTTCGCTCTTGATGTGACGATTCCGGTGAACGCCACGGCCACGGTCGAGGTGCCGTTGGTCGGCCGGGCCGTTCCTCATGCCAGCCGGGGCGCACGGTTGTTGGCCGTCCGGGACGGAGTGGCCTCGTACGCGGTCGGGTCGGGGAGTTGGCACTTCACCGGGTGAAGCTCGTTGTTCGGCTTCCTTCGGGCCCGTCCTTCGGCGCGCGAGGTCGGCTCCGTATCGGGAAGAAGCGGAACCCGGCCCACGGCCACGCCTCGCCTCGCATCGGCCGGGCCGGTCGGGGCCTCGGTTCTCGTTGCCTCGCTTGGCGTCGGTGGTGACGGCGAAACGGCAGCCGTCGTTGTCTCCCGTTTCACCGGCGTTCAGCCGGTTCCGGTGTGTAGGTCATGTGGAATGCCTACGTTGCTGTGAGACCGCCGGGAGGGGAACGCATGGAGACCACGATGGTAGCAGTGCGTGGTCGCGGGATCACCAAGTGTTTCGGCGATGTCGTCGCGCTCGATGGCATCGACCTGGACGTCGCCGCTGGGCAGATCCATGGCTTCGTCGGGCCGAACGGGGCCGGCAAGACGACGTTGCTCGGGCTTTTCCTGGGGTTGGCCGTTCCTGACGAGGGCAGCCTTGAGGTCCTCGGTACGCCGGTTGGTCGTGCGCTGGCCGCTCCTGACGGCATCGCGGGCTTCGTCGACGGGCCCGGCCTCTATCCCTCCATGACAGCGAAGCAGAACCTCGCCGCGTTGGCCGCGCTGCGCGGGCCGGACGCGCGCACCGCGAAGATCGGCGACGTGCTCGACGAGGTCGGGCTCACCGATGTCGCTGACGACCGGGTCCGCGGTTTCTCCCTCGGTATGCGGCAGCGGCTCGGGCTGGCCGCCGCGCTGCTCACCAAGCCGGCGCTGTTGGTGCTGGACGAGCCGTCCAACGGGCTCGATCCGGCCGGCAAGCGGCACGTGCACGGCGTGCTGCATCGACTCGCCGCTGAGGGCGCCACCGTTGTCCTGTCCAGTCACCGGATGGACGACGTCGAGTCGCTGTGTTCCGAGGTCACCATTCTCGCCACCGGTTGCGTCGTGTTCTCCGGGCCGCTGGGCAAGCTGTCCTCGGACAACCGCGAACTGGACTACCGGCTGCGCACCTCCGGTCCGGAGGCCGCCCGCGCGATCGCCGCCGCGGCCTCGGGCATCCGGATCGTCGAGGACACCACCGTGCGGCACGACACCGACGTGCTGGTCGTGCGCGGGCTCGTCCCGGCTCTCGACGACCTCGTCGCGCGGCTGGTGCGCGCGGACGTCGCCGTGCGCGAGCTCGCTCCCGTCGTGTCGCCGCTGGAAGCCGCGTTCCTCGCCCTCACCGAGCAGGAGGACAGCCGATGACGGCGACCGTCGCCGACAACCCGACCGCACCGGCCCGTCCGGTCTCCGTCGCCCGTGGCTACCGCTTCGAACTGGTGAAACTGCTCGCCCAGTGGCGGGTCCGGCTGCTTGTCCTGGCGTGCTGGGTCGCGCCGGCGCTGTTCGTCGCCGTGGTGAGCCAGCAGAGTTCGCTGCCGTCGGACACCACGTTCGGCCGCTGGATGAACGTCACCGGTTGGGCCGGGCCGCTGGTGATGCTCGGGTTCGCCGGGGTGTACGCGCTGCCGCTGCTGACGTCGCTGGTCGCGGGCGACGTGTTCGCCGTCGAGGACCGGCTCGGCACGTGGCGCCACCTGCTGGTGGCCGTGCGGTCGTACCGGCGGATCTTCGCCGCGAAGTCGTTGGCCAGTCTCACCGTCATCGTCCTGCTCGTGGTCGGGTTGACCGTTTCCGGTGTGGCCGGCGGGCTCGTCTCCGTCGGTGGCCGGCCGCTGGTCGGTCTCGACGGGCACCTGTTGTCCTCCGGGGACGCGGCCGCGAAAGTGTTGCTCGCGTGGCTGTGCGCGCTCGCTCCCACGCTGGCGCTGGCCGCCGTCGGGCTGCTCGGGTCCGTCGCCTTGGGACGGTCGCCGATGGGTTTGCTGCTGCCGGTGCTGGTTGCCATCGCGATGGATCTCGCGCAGCTGCTGCCGTTGCCGGTCGCTGTCCGCCTCGCGCTGCCCAGCTACGCGTTCATCGCATGGACCGGTTTGTTCACCGACCCCGAGCAGCTCGGGCCGCTGGTGATCAGCATCGTCGTCAGCCTGGTGTGGGCCGTTGTCGCTGCCGCGCTGGCGTACGTGGTCTTCGTGCGTCGAGACTTCACCAACGTCACCCATGACGGTGCCGGCCGACGTGCGCTGCTCACCGGCGCGTTGCCGCTGGTGGGTCTGCTCGCCGTGTCGGTCGGTGTGGTCACCGTGTCCACGCGGGCCACCGCGTCCGGGATCGAGCAGGACAAGGTGCAGCGGTCGGTCGCGACCGTGTTCGCGCACCTGTACCGGCTGCAGACGACGCAGCTGCACCGGCCCGACGTCACCGAAGCCCAACTGCGGGCATCGGCGGCGTGCGACAAGGGCGACGGTCTCGTCGCAGCCGAAGGTCCCGGCAACGACTGGCGCTGCGTCGTGTCCTGGCACCTGCCCGGCACCGCGGCCACCGGCTCGGCCATCTACCAACTCGACGTCACGTCCGACGGTCGGTACTCCGCCGACGGCGACGGCCCGAAGGAAGTCAACGGCTACTTCCTGCTTCGCACCCCGGCCGGGGACCAACCGAACCCGCTGTGGCAGTTCGACGGCGACGTCGACCTGCTCCCGACCTCCTGAAGGGATGAGTCAATGCACGTAGAGCGCCGCCGACGGCGTGTCGAGAGGACACGTTCCGGTCTTCTCGGCCAACTCAGTGGCCGGCGTCGCCTCGCGAGAGCGGGCGTCGCCTCGATGGTGCTCGTCTTCACGGGCGTCAGCGTGGGTTCCGCGTCGACGCAGCAGTTCGGCACCCAGCAGGTCGGCCAGCTGACCAACCGGGGCGAGGTCATCTCCAGCGACCAGTACCTGAACCCGATCGGCACCAGGCTTGTCCTCGACAACGGCAAGATCATGGCGTCGACGGTCAGCCCGGACGGTTCGCACCTCGCGGCGCTGGTCACCGACGGCGGCGTCGCGATGACCGTCGTGGACCTCAAGAGCTGGCAGGTGCAGCAGGTCGTCGGCGACTCCGCGACGGCCGACCTGAAGATCAGCGGCAACGACGTCGGCCAGGAAGGCCCGTCGTACTCCCCGGACGGCAGGACGCTCTGGCTGGCCCAGACCGACGGCTACACCCGGTTCACGGTGAACGCCGACGGCACGGTCGCCGATCCGACGTTCGTCCCGATCCCGGCGGACGGCCCGAAGCACGGCCTGCCGGCGCAGGCGGTGTTCTCCGCGGACGGCTCGACCGTGTACTCGGCCGTCAACGGCCAGAACCGCGTCATCGCGATCGACGCCGCGAGCGGCGCGATCGAGCGGAGCTGGGCCGTCGGCGTCGCGCCACGCGACATGGTGCGTGTCGGCGACAAGATCTACGTCGGCAACGAGGGCGGTCGCACGGCCGTGCCCGGTGACACGACGCTGAACTCGTACGACACGCAGGTGCCTGCCAGTCCGGTCACCGGCTCGACGACGACCGGCACGGTCAGCGTCATCGACACGGCGAACCCGTCGGCGCCCGTCGGCGGCATCAACGTCGGCCTGCACCCGACCGCCCTGTACGCCGAGCGCGGCGTGCTGTTCGTGGCCAACACCAACAGCGACACCGTCTCGGTCGTCGACACCACCAAGGACAAGGTGGTCCAGACGATTTCGACGCGGCCGTGGCCGGAGGCATCGGTGGGCTACGAGCCGGACGCGATCACCCTCACCGACGACGGCCACCTGCTGGTGACGCTCGGCCGCGCCAACGCCGTCGCCGTGTACCGGTACACCAGGGCACTGGAGCCGGTGAGCTACGTCGGACTGCTGCCCACGGACTACTTCCCGGCGGAGATCACCACGGTCGGCCACGACGTGATCGTGTCCGACACCCGTGGCGTCGACGCCCGCCGTCCTACGACGGCGGCCGGCCACGGCACCCACGACACCACGTCCAGCGTGCAGAAGTTCCAGTTGCCCGACGACCGCGTCATCCGCGGCCACTACACGGCGGAGGTGTTCCAGCAGAACGGCTGGACCAACCATTCGGTGCAGCCGGCCGACGACCGCGGCCGGCAGCGGCCGGTGCCGGTGCCGGCGCGGCTGGGCGACCCGTCGACGATCAAGCACGTGTTCCTGCTGGTCAAGGAGAACCGCACCTACGACCAGGTGTTCGGTGACGACACGCGGGGCAACGGCGACCCGTCGCTGGCCCAGTTCGGTGAGAACGTCACACCGAACCAGCACGCGCTTGAGCAACAGTTCGGCCTGTACGACAACACATACGACATCGGCACGAACTCCGCCGAGGGCCACAACTGGCTGATGCAGGCCGACGACCCGGAGTACACCGAGTCATCGGCAGGCGAGTACCTGCGCAGCTACGACACCGAGGACGACGCGCTGGGCCACCAGAGCTCCGGGTTCCTCTGGACCGGTGCCCAGGCGGCCGGCAGGTCGGTGCGGGACTTCGGCGAGTTCCAGCAGTTCCTGACCAAGCCGGCCGGCGCGACGTGGCAGAACCTGTACTGCGACTCGAAGACCATGGCCACCACCGGTGGGCCGACGGCGTACCCGCTGGTGTCGTCGTCGCCGATCCCGTCGCTGAACAACGTGTCGGTACCCGGCTTCCCGAAGTTCGACACGTCGGTCCCGGACGTCTACCGGTACCAGATCTGGAAGCAGGACTTCGAGCAGAACGGTCCCGCCGATCTGAACATGTTCTGGCTGTCCAGTGATCACACCGGCGGCCCGCCGAACCCGGCCGCCCAGGTCGCCGACAACGACCTCGCGGTCGGCCAGATCGTCGACACGATCTCGCACAGCAAGTACTGGAAGGACTCGGCGATCTTCGTCGTCGAGGACGACTCCCAGGCCGGTCTGGACCATGTGGACGGCCACCGTGCCCCGATCCAGATCATCAGCCCCTACGCCCAGCACGGCGTTGTCGACAACCGTTACTACTCGCAGATCACGATGATCCGCACCATCGAGCAGATCCTCGGCATCCAGCCGATGAACCAGAAGGACACCGCGGCGACCCCGATGACGACCGCGTTCACGCGCAGGCCCGACTTCACGCCGTTCACCGCGGTGCCGAACCGGACCTCACTGACCCTGGGCCTGGCCACGATGCCGGCCTGCGGGGCGGACAGCGTGGCACCGCGGTTCGCGGCGTCGCAACCGTCCACCGTGGTCCCCGACGACAAGCGGCAGTTGGTGGCCCAGTGGCAGTCCTGGCAGGCGCAACAGCACCTGACCGGCTCGAACGCCGTCCCGGACTACGCCGACCCGGCGCAGATGAACCACCTCACGTGGTACCAGACGCACGGGTGGACGCAGCCCTACCCGGGTGAGAACAAGATCTACACCCCGAACCAGGTTCCCGGCGCGTTCATCCCGTCGTCGGACTCCGACGGCTGATCCAGCCGCACCATCCGACGCCCGGCCGGGCCCGCCCGGCCGGGCGTCGCGCGTTCCGGGTGATCTAATGGTTGCGTGGAGGGATGGGCCGATCCGGCGTTCCAGGCGGTGCGGGACGTCTTCGAGGCGAGCTTCGCCGACGGCCGCAACACCGGCGCGGCCGTTGCCGTCGTCGTCGACGGCCAGGTCGTCGTCGATCTGTGGGGTGGCCTTGCGGACAGTCGCTCGCGGCGCGCGTGGGAACGGGACACGCCTGCCGTCACGTTCTCGTGCACGAAAGCCCTCACGGCGACGGCGGCGCTCGCCGTCGCGGTCGACAACGGCGTAAGTCCGCAGCATCCGGTGACGACGTGGTGGCCCGAGTACGGCACCGCGGGCAAGGAGGCCACAACGCTGGCCGACATGCTGACCCACCGGGCGGGCGTGCCCGCCTTCGACGAGACCGTCTCCGCGGCCGAGGCGGCCGATCCGGCTCTGATGGCCGCGAAACTGGCCGACCAGAGCCCGGTCTGGGAGCCGGGCACCCGGCACGGCTATCACGCGCTGAGCTTCGGCTGGCTGGTCGGCGAGTTCGTCCGCAGGCAGACCGGGATGACGGTCGGCGAGTACGTGAACCGGCACTTCGGCGACGAACTCCGGATCGGCGTGCCGGCGGGACTCACCGAGCGGATCGCACGTGTCGAGTTCCCGCCGAAGGCCGAACGGGCGTGGACCGATACCGACTCGATCGACGCGGACACGCTCGCCGGGCTGGCCGCGGCGTACCGGGACCGCGGGTCGCTGCTGATGCGTGCGACCGCGAATCCCTCCGCCGCCTACAACAGGCCGGAAGTCCTGGCGGGCGGCTGGCCGGCGGCCGGTCTCGTCACCACGGCGCGGGCGCTGGCGCGCTGGTACGGCGATCTGGTCGGCGGCGCGATCCTGAGCCATGAAACGCTCGCCGACGCCACCCGCGAACTGGTCCGTGGCCCCGATTCGGTGCTCGTCACCGAAAGCGCGTTCGGGCTGGGCTACATGTTGCCGTGCCAGAACTTCATGCTGCCCGAAGCCGCCGGCGCGACGGCGTTCGGCCATCCGGGTGCCGGCGGCTCGATCGGGCTCGGCGACGTCGACAACCGACTCGGCATCGCGTTCGTGGCGAACCTCAGCCGGGACCGGCTGGCCGGAGACCGCCGCGCCTACGACCTCGTGGCCGCGACGTACGCCGCGCTATGAGAACGTGACCGTGAAGCCGGAGCACGAACCGCACTGCCGCACAACCTGGTTGCCCGGCACCCTGTCCGCCCCGCTCCACGAATAGGCGTACGGGCACCGCGAGCCGAGAGCGTCGCTGTAGCCGGTCTGCTGGTCCCGGTTCGGGTTCACGCACAGCATCGGCTCGCCGCTGTTCGGATTGTCGGTGAGGTCCTCGGACGGGCAGTACGGCAGCAGGTCCTGCGAACAGCCCATCACCTGGCAGCTACCCCCGCCGGAGGGAGGCGGCGGTGCGTCGTTCGGCGCGATCGTGACGGGCAGCGAGAACGCGTCCACATAGCTGACGTCGTACCAGGGTGCCAACGAGTCGCCCGCGTCGAAGTTGAACTCCGCCAGGCTGACCGGCTGCTGGCCGACCGAACAGTGATCGGCGTCCGGCCCACAGTCCCCGACCAGGCAGCTGAACGTGCTACCGGACGTGCCCGAACAGAACTGGCGGGCGAAGAACTTCCCGCGCCAGTAGCCGGGAGTGGCGCCCTCCGGAATCGCCACCGTGGCGCTCTGCCCGGCGGCCAGGGTCGGCAGTTGGGTGAAGTTCACCGAGCCGTCCGCGTCGACCTCGCTGCCGATCCAGATCGTCTGGCCGGACCGATTGACGAAAGTGACCGTGTGATCGGTGACCGCGTGCGCGGCCGGTGTGGCTGCCACGGCCGGAATGGTCAGCATCAGGCTGAACGCGATCAGGGCTCGGCGAAGACGGCTCATGGCCCGCTCCTGTGCATCGGCGTGCGGCCATGGTCCGGCGGCCCGCCGACGGTGGTCAATGAATGTCCGGTTATCTGTCCGCTTGACGCATTCACCGGTCCGATGGGTGTCCGATCGCGCGCCTGCCGTGCGTGGCGAGGAAATCATCGACGACACGGGCGCAGAACCGCGCGTCGTTGGCCCGTCCGGTGACGAGGATGTTGAACAGCAGCGGACCGATGAGCTGCGCGGTGGCGAACTCGATGTCCTGTGTGGACAGTGAGTCGCCGGCTTCCAGGCATTCCATCAGCACCGCGTTGAACGGGCGCCGATAACTGTCGACGACGTGCTCGCGCAACGCCTCCAACTGGGTCCGCTCGTCGGCGTCGGCCGGCGTCTCGGCGGACAGGCCGATGGTCGACATCCAGACCACGGCCGCGACGGTGGACGCCCTGTCGATCTGGTCGGCCTGGTTGAGCACGAGCCGCAGCAACCGGTCGCGAGCCGGCAGGTCGGCTTCGGGCAGGCGCAGCGGTGGCAGCAGCTCCTGGAACGCGGCCGCGAGCAGTTCGGTGTTGGTCGCGAAGTGTCGGTACAGCGTGGATCGCGCCACGCCACTGCGCGCCGTGACCGCTTCCACCGTGACCTGCCGCACACCACCGTCGGACAGCAGGGCGACGGCGGCGGCCAGGATCGCCGAACGCGAGCGATCCAGCCGCGGGTCACGGCGGTCGGGGAGGCGTTGCCCGGTCATCTCGTGATTGTTCCTCGCCGGTCGTCGACACGAGAAACGAAACCATCAGTCCTGCTACAGTACCAACAGTTTCGTTTCTGGACCGAAGCGAGGTGGCATGGCCGTACGCGAACAGCCCCGCCCCGGCGACGCCACCGACCTGTCCCCGGCCCGCCGTGCCTGGACCGTCGGCGTGATGTGCTCCGCCGTGGGCCTGGTGATCGCGATGGTCACCATCGTCAACACGGCGTTACCCGAGTTGGCGATCCACACCGGCGCCAGCCAGGCGGCGCAGACGTGGATCGTCGACGTCTACACGCTCGTGCTCGCCGCGCTGGTCCTGCCGATGGGCGCGCTGGGCGACCGGTTCGGCAGGCGCGGCGTGCTGATCACCGGCCTCCTGGTGTTCGCGGCGAGTTGCGTGGCGCCGCTGGTCGAGGACTCGTCGACATGGCTGATCGCAACCAGGGCCGTCACCGGACTGGGTGCCGCGATGATCATGCCGGCCACCCTGTCGATCATCAACGCCAGTTTCCCGCCGGACCGGCGCGGCCAGGCGATCGGCATCTGGGCCGCGATCGCGGGTGTCGGCGGCCTCGGCGGGCTGATCGTCGCCGGACTGCTGCTGGAGCACTTCTCGTGGCACTCGGTGTTCGTCGGGCCCGCGGTGCTGGCCGTGGTGCTGGTCGCCGCGTGCGCCACCGTGCCGACGTCGCGCGAACAGCGGGCCCACCGGTTCGACACGGTCGGCGCCGTGCTCGGCGCGCTCGCGGTCGGCACGCTGGTGTTCGGCATCCTGCGTGCCGCGACGCTGGGCTGGAGCAGCACCGTGGTCATCGGCTCGGTCGTCGCCGGCCTGGTGCTCGGCGGGTGCTTCACGTGGTTCGAGGCGCGGCATCCGGCGCCACTGCTGGATGTCCGGCTGTTCACCAACCCGGCGTTCGCCGCCGGTTCGGTGTCGGTGACGGTCCAGTTCAGCGCCGCGTTCGGCGCGCTGTACGCGCTGGCGCAGTACCTGCAACTGGTGCGGGACTACTCGCCACTGAGGTCCGGCCTGGTGCTGTGGCCGATCGCGCTGTCGCTGTTCCCGCTGTCACTGGCATCGGCGCATCTCGCGCGCCGGTTCGGGTTGCGGCTGTTGACGTGCGTCGGTTTGGTCGTCGTCGGGATCGGCATGGTGCTGCTCGGCAGGCTGGGCGCACACAGCGAGTACACCGCGCTCGCCATCGCGGTCTGTGTGCTGGGCGGTGGACTCGGCCTGACCGCGCCGGCGGCCACCAGCGGCATCCTGGACAACGTGCCGCCCGGCAAGTACGGCGTGGCATCGGCCGTCAACGACGCGACGCGGGAAATCGGTGCGGCACTGGGCATCGCGCTCGCCGGCAGCGTACTTTCCTCCACCTACACGGATTCGGTGCGCGCGTCGACTGCGGCGTTACCGGCGGCGGCGCGCGAGGTCGCGGACGGTTCGCTGGCCGGAGCGTTGGCCGTGGCACAGCGGTCCGGCCCGCTCGGACGCCAACTCGCGGACGCGGCCCGGGTCGCGTTCACGCACGGCATGTGGTTCGGCGTGCTCGCGCTGGTCGGCATCGTGGCGGCGGGCATCGTGGCGGTCGCTGCCATCCGGGGGCCGCGGAGCTGAGTCAGCCCACCGGGTCGTAGACGATGCCACGAGCGGTCGAGCGCGTGCTCGGCCCGAGGTGCACGACGTACCACTCACCGCGCCAGGAGATCAGCGAGAAGATTCCGATCGACTTGGTCTTCCCGCCGGCCTGGTAGTAGAGGCGGGTGCCGTAGACGCGGTAGTAGGAGCCCTTGTTGTACTCGACGCCGGGCACGATCCAGACCGCCTGCGAGGTCGGCACGGTCACGCGGACGAACGTCGCGGACGAGCCGACCAGCGCGTGAGCGGCCTGGATGTCGAGGCGGTACCAGTTGACCAGCCGGTTGTGGTAGTCGGCGGACGGATTGCCGATCGCCTTGACCTGCAGGTAGGCGGTCTCGGGAAAGAAGAACGGCAGCGCGGTCGAGGTGTCGCCGGTGACGATGGCCTGCCACAACCCCCGCACGCCTGCCTGGAACAGCGGATCGGTCGGGCTCGGCAGCACGCGGGTCTGCGGCAGCAGACCGGGATCGGACGTCGACGTCGTCGCCACCGAGGTGACCGGCGTGCTGGTCGGCATGGTGGTCGGGGGAACTGCCGGCGCCGTCGTGGCCCCGCCCGCGGCCGGCGGCGCGCTCGAACAACCCGCGGCCAGGAACGCGACGACCACCACCCACGCCAGTGGATGCGCTCTGGAACCCACTCCGGACCCTCCCGTACGCCCGATTGCTCCGCACAGTGTGCTCCTGGGCGTGGTCACATGGTGCGGGCGGCCACCTGGTCCGCTCACGGTCACCCACCACCTGGACACGCTGCCCGCGAACGAGCGCACCATGACCACCACGCCCGCAGCGCGATCCCCGACCAGGAGGACGACATGACGTTCCACGACCTGCACCATGCCGACACCCCACTACTGCTGCCGAACGCCTGGGACGTGGCATCAGCGGTGGCGTTCGCCGACGCGGGCTTTCCCGCGGTCGGCACGACGAGCTTCGGTGTGGGCGCCACGGCGGGCCACCCCGACGGCGCCGGAGCCAGCCGTGACGCGACCGTGGCCCTGGCACACGCACTGAAGACGCTGCCCGCGTACGTGTCGGCGGACGTCGAGGACGGCTATTCCAACGACCCGGCGGAAGTAGCGGCGTTCGTCGCCGAACTGGGCGTGGCGGGCATCAACATCGAGGACAGCACCGACGGGAAACTCATCGACCCGGCCGCCCACGCCGCCAAGATCGCGGCCGTCAAACAGCGCTCTCCCGACATCTTCGTCAACGCCCGCATCGACAACTACTGGTTCCAGGAAGAAGCGACGGTCGACGCGGTGGTGCGCCGAGCGGAGGTCTATGCGGCGGCGGGCGCGGACGGCGTCTTCGTCCCCGGCGCCACCGACCCGACGGAACTGCGCGCCCTCACCGAAGCGATCCCACTGCCGGTCAACGTCCTGGTGATCCCGGATTTCACGCTGACCGACCTGGCGGCGATGGGCATCCGCCGGGTCAGCACCGGCTCACTCCCCTACCGCGCCGCCATCGACGCGGCGGTAGGGGTGGCGACAGCGGTCCGGGACGGCAACCGCCCGGTGACGGCGACCCCGTACCACGAGGCGCAACGATCCTTGACCCGCTTCACCCGACGCCGCACCGGCGGGAACGGCTGACGTGCCGCCGACCGTGAACCCCTCCGCCGGTGACCGACCCTCGGACGACCGGCCGACATCATGACTGGTTCAGGTGGATGTCGCCCCGGTGCAGCACCTGGTAGTCGTAGTACGTCGCCTTCACCTGGGCGTCGGTGTTGGCGCCGGTGTTGGCGCCGGTGAGGTAGCCCGCCCAGTCGTCGAAGTAGGTCCAGTCCGGCTGACCGGCCAGGTCGGCCGGTGTGGGCAGCGCGCCGACCTCGGCCAACGCCATCGGTTTGCTGTCGGCCAGCGACCGGATCGCCTGGTACCACTGGACGGACGGCCAGCCCTCGTTCCACGGGTCGAGGCCGACGAGGTCGACATACTGGTTGCCCGGGTAGTACCGGGACAGCGTCGACGGGTCGTCGTCCTTGACGCTCCACACCCAGATCAGGTTCGTCAGACCCTTGGTGTTGACCAGGTAGTCGTGCGTGATCCGGAACAGCGTCGCGCTCGCGGCCGTGCCGCCCCACCACGACCACGAGTCGTTGATCTCGTGCAGCGGCCGCCACAGCACGGGAATGCCGGCGTCCCTGAGCTGTCGCAGGTACGGCACGATGATGTCCAGTTCGGACTTCCACGCGTTGTTCAGCGCCGTGCCGTTGGTGACCAGCTCCGTCCACTGGGCACCGCTCAGCTTGCTCCGCACGTCGTCCCAGCCGCACGGCTCGCTCATCGTGGGCGGGCACTCGTGCCACATCAGCGTCACCAGCGAACCGGCCGCCCACTCCGACTTCGCCTCGTCGATCATGGTCTGCCGGGCGGCGATGCTGTCGGACTCGTAGAGGAAATCGCCGCCCCACAGGCCCGGATGGACGCCGGTGATGTCGTGCACCTTGTTCGTGTACTGAGCGGGCGCCGAGTTCGGTTCGGCATTGTGCTGACCGGACACGGTGTGCTCACCCTCGATGCTCGTCAGATAGTTGACCACGTCCGTGGCCGCCGCTGTCGGGCTGGCATCGGCCCTGGCCAGGCCGAACACCATCGCTACCGCGACGACGGACACCATCGACGCGACAGCCGGTAGTCCGCGCATTCCGCCTCCTCGTATCGCTAAACCGGTTTAGTGATAGCAGAGGCGGCGACCGGGGAACAACAGTCAACAATTCACTCGGGCGATACCGGCCGGGCCGACCTCACAGCCCGGTGAACACCGAGTCCGGGTTGTCGCTGACCAGGTAGTCCTCCCACGCCGCGACGTACTCGTCGTGCGTGATGCGGCCGTCGTGGTCGTGGTCGAGGGCGTCGAACGCGGCGTCGGCGTCACGGCCCGGCCTGCCCATCGCCGACAGCAGGTACGCGAACTCGGTGCGGGTGATGACGCCTTCCCCACCGTTGCGTCGTGTTGTCACCGGCTCACCCTTTCCGTTGCAGGACACCGCGGAACCACGGTGGACGGATCTGGCGTGCTCACCACTCCTACCAAAGCCGGACCGGCGCGGGAACCGTTGCCACCCGTGTGGGTGGTTTGTCAAGATCCGTCGGGTACGTCAGTGATGCCTGCCGACGGCTGCCTCCGCGTAGCCGGACAGCCGGTCACGACTCGCGGTGGGCGGCAGGGCGCGCAGCGATGCGATCGCGAGCCGCGCGTAGCGCCGGGCCCAGCGGTCCGTCGTGGCGACGGCACCGGTCCGGCACAGCACGTCGAGCAGTTCGGCCCGCGCCGCGGCCGGATCGCCCTTGCCCGACAGCGCCGCCTCGATCGCGGCACGGTCGGCCGCGCTGCCCGTCTGGTGGGCGATGATCACCGGCAGGGTGAGCCTGCCGTTGCGCACGTCGCTGGTGTCCGGCTTGCCGACCACACCCGCGCGACCGGTGTAGGGCAGCAGGTCGTCGCGGATCTGGAACGCGACGCCGAGGTGCTGGGCGTAGCGGCCGAGCGCCAGGACGTGCCTCGGTTCGCCGCCCGCGAGCAGCGCGCCGCACTCGCAGGCCGCCCGGAACAGCGCTGCCGTCTTCAGCCGCACCATGTGCAGGTAGGTGTCGCGGTCGAACCGGCCACCGGCACAGAACTCCGCCTCAAGTCCCTGCCCCCGGCACAGGTCGGTGCCACAGCGGGCCACGACGGCCAGCGCGGCGACGACCCGGTCGGCCGGCGCGCCGGCGGTGTGGCACTCGGCGAGCCCGGCGAACAGGTCGAAGATCAGCGCGTCACCCGCGACGATCGCCTCGCCGACACCGAAAGCGGCGTGCACGGCCGGTCTGCCGCGCCGGGTGTCGTCGCCGTCGATGATGTCGTCGTGCACCAGGCTCGCGACGTGGCCGGACTCCGCGCCCACCGCGGCGGGCAGCACCCGCCGCGGGTCGCCACCCACCGCCAGCGCCGATTCGAGCAGCAGGATCGGCCGGAACAGCTTGCCGGCCGGGTTCAGCGCGTGTACGCACGTCCTTGCCAGCAAAGAGGATTCACCCGCCCAGCGCCCGGCGAGTGAGTCCCACACCTCCCCGACGAGCCCGGTGAGCTCCTGGCTGCGGGCGATCAGGCCGGCGAGTTCGGCTTCACCCGACCGGGCTCCCTCGGTCACCTGAACGGACATCGCTTCGGCTCCTCGCCTGGGGAATGGGACAGTCGGACAACCCGCCCACCCGCTCGGGCTTGCCCATGTAGTAGACGACCTCCTCGTGGTTGGTCGAGGGCAGGAAGTGCTCGGCGCCCGCCTTGTAGTGCAGCGACACGACCACCGGCCGCACGGCGGGCTCGTGCGGCTCACCCCTGCGCAGCGCGCGGATGACGGCCGGCACGTCGCACGCGAGCCGCACGTCGCGCAGCACGTGGTGCGGTTCGCCGTCGACGTCGACGACCGGCAGCCGCTCGTGGGCGTAACGGCGCGACGGTGCCCGGCCAGGCGCGGTGTAGGCGGGCAGGGTGAGCAGGTCGTAGTCGACGACCGCGTCGATCACCTCGCGGTGCTGCGGGGGCACGAGCGGTCGCAGCGCGCTGCGCCACCACCCGCGCAGCAGGTCCTTCGCCTCGTCGGTGCCGTAGACGTGCACCAGGGCAGGGGCAAGCACGTCGGAGTCGGTGAACGAGTTGACCATGCCGATGCGGAACGGCTCGCCCGCGGGGTCGTCGTCATCGGCGAGCCAGTCCATCAGGGAGCGGATCGCGGTGGACTGCGTGATGCCACCGAGTACCCGCAGCGCGGTCCACAGGTGCCGGAACACCGGATTCTCCGCCACCAGCCGGGACACGAAGATGAACCGGTGCATGTACCGGTTGTCGTCGGCGGACATCGTGTCGTGCGAGAGCAGGTACTCGAAGTCGTCGGTGTTGCCGCGCACGGTCACCAGGCCGAACCGGTCGCGGTCGCGGTGGTAGGTGGTGTTGGGCAGGATCAGCACGGGGTACACGGCGACCCGGGAGACGTGCTGGGCCAGCCGGTCGTAGCCACGCAGGAACGACTCGACGGTCTCCCCCGGCGCGCCCCAGATCAGCTCCGCGTAGCAGTCCAGGCCCTCGTAGGACAGCCAGGCGGCCAGGTCCTCCCAGTCGTTGACCTTCATGTTGCGCCGGTTCATCAGGCCCAGCGTGTGATCGTCGAGGGTCTGCAGCGCCAGCGTGAAGGAGCTGTGCAGCCCGACCTCCTTCATGGTCGCCACGATGTCGAAGAAGACCTTGGACTTGTTCTTCGCCCAGGACCCCTCCAGGCTGCGCGGGAAGCCGTGCCGCCCACGGGCGGCGACGATGTCGGTGACGAGGTCCCTGTCGCCGGGCAGCATGCCGAAGTTGGCGTCGCACAACACGAGCGTGTGCACCCGGTGCCGCGCGAACAGTTCCACCTCGGCACGCAGGCGTTCCCGGGAGAACGCGCGCACCTTCTGCCCGACCGCGCCGCCCCAGTAGCAGAACGAACAGTGGTACGGGCAGCCTCGGTTGGTCTCCAGCAGCGCGACGTCGTACCGGAAGCGACCCTGCGCGTCGGTCATCGGGATGGCGCCGGAAAGGAAGGGCGACGGGATCTCGTCGAGATCGTCGACCCTCGGCCTGTCCATCGTGGTCACCGTCTCGCCTGCGCGGCCGCGGAACGTGATGCCGGCGATGTCGTGCAGCTCACGCGGTCCCACGCCGGCGAGCCGGGCGCGGAGCAGCTCACGGAAGGTGAACTCGCCCTCACCGTTGACGATCACGTCGACGGAGGCGTTCACGGTGAGCACCCGGTCGCCCTGGCCGGAGACGTGGTTGCCGCCGAACACGACCAGGCCGGCCGGGTTGAGCTGCTTGAACGTCTCGGCGAGTGCGGTGAACTCGCGGTAGTTCCAGCCCAGCACGGAGAATGCCAGCACATCGGGGGCGCCGTCGCGGAACAGCGTGTTGGCCATGCCGAAGAGGGTCGCCCCACCGTCGAAGTTGTGGATCTCGATCGCGGCGGCCGCCGCGATCACCGGATCGGCCAGCGCGGTCGCCTTGAGATACCCGGCGGCCAGCGGCATGGACTCCAGCGCCATGGCCCAGACTCCCTGCTGCACCAACCAGACTCGCAGCGGCGCCACCGCTGCCGGCCCCGTCACCACGTCACCGGCAGCGCGGCCGGGCCGTCGTCGAACGGGGCTCCGGTCCACGGCACCTCCTCCGGCGCGCAGGCCAGGGTGAGACCGGGCAGCCGGGTGGCCAGCGCCATGATCGCGGCGACGAGCTGGGTCGTGGCGATCGCGGCACCGACGCACCGGTGCGGGCCGTGGCCGAACCGCAGGTGCCGGTTCGGGGCCCGGGTGCGGTCGAAGTGGTCGGGGTCGGGGAAGCGGGCCGGATCCCTGTTGGCCGCCTCGATCCGGACGATCACCCGGTCACCCGCTTCGACGCACCGGCCCTCGATGTCCACATCGGACTGTGCCCAGCGGGGGTACGGCTCCCCGCTCACGCCCGCCTGGTGCCGCAGGATCTCCTGCGCCGCCGCGGTGGCCGCCGCCTCGTCGGCCAGGCCGCCGAGACCTCCGGTGGTGAGGAGCTTCACGACGCCGATGGACAGGGCGTTCGCGCTGGTGAGCTGACCCCCCGCGAGCAGCGCGGCGCACGCGAGGACGAGCTGCCGCTCGGTGAGGTCCTCGGCCGCCAACTCGCCGAGCAGATCGGAACCCGGTTCGGCGCCGCGCGCCGCCACGAGGTCGCCGAGGAAGGCGAGCAGGTCGGTCCAGCCGGCGATCGCCGTGTCGTCGTCCGCGGTGACCGTGGAGATCGCCCGCGCCCAGGCCGCGAACCTGCCCCGGTCGGCGATGTCGACGCCGAGCAGGTCGGCGATGACGGCACGGGCGAGCGGCAGGGCCAGCAGTTCGACCAGGTCCGCGGGCGGCCCCGCCGCGGCGAGGTCGGCGACGTGCGCGTCGGCGAGTTCACGGATGCGCGGCCGCGCCCGGTCGACGGCCCGTGCCGAGAAGCCGCGGCCGATCCGGCCGCGCAGCCCGGTGTGCGCGGCGCCGTCACACAGCAGCGAGTCGGTGTCGGTGTACCCGCCGGGTTCCGCGACGCCGAACCGGGGATCGGCGAGCACCCGCTCGGCGAGGTCGACGCCGACCACCAGCCACACCGGGCGGCCCAGCCCGTCGACGGTGTGCACCAGCGGGCTCTCCTTGCGCAGATCGGCGAACGCGGGCGGCGGGTCGTAGCGCGACGGCCGCTCGTAGGGCAGTGAGAGCGAGTGCAGGTCCACGGTCATCCCACCCGTACCGTGTCGAGGAACCGCAGCACAGCCGCGGTGAACATGTTTGGCCGTTCGAGGTTGAGCATGTGACCTGCCCGGGGTACGCGCAGCGACCCGGCGCCGGGCACGGCGGCGACGACCCGCTCCGCCATCTCGTGGATGTCCGGGCAGTCGAGATCGCCGGTGAGCATGAGCAGCGGTGTGGTCAGGGTCGGCAGCCGTGCCCACGAGTCGGCCGCGCGGCCGGGCAGCACGGGGTCGGGCCGGGCGTGCCGGTGGGCCGTTGTCATGGCCATGGTGCGGCACAGTTCGCGAACCCCGGCGGGCACGTCGTCCGGCTTGCGGGCCGGCCCGTCCACCCACGTGCGCAGGAAGGTCTCGACGTACTCGGCCGTGTCCCCGCGCTGCGCCGCGCGCAGCTGGCGGTGCAGCAGGTCGACGACGAACGTGCCGAGCCAGTACTGCTGGGACGTGCCGCAGCCGCTGGCCACGATCCCGGTCACCCGGTCGGGATGGTCGAGCGCGGCGTCCAGCGCCGTCGTGCCGCCCATCGACTGCCCGACGAGGAACGCGGCCGACAGGTCGAGGTGGTCGAGCAGGGCGATGACGTCGTCGCAACGCTGGTAGGGCCGGCTCGGGGTGGCGGAGTCACCGTGGCCACGGGCGTCCAGGACGAGCAGCCGGTAGCCGGGGAACGCGGTGAGCTGCGGACCCCACACCCGCCGGTCCAGGGTGCCGTCGTGCAACAGCACCACCGGCGGACCGCTGCCGATGTCGTCGTAGGCGAGGTGCCCGTCGGCGATGTCGAACCGCTTCACCGGCCACCGCCCGCGGTCGCGAGTGCGGGCCCGGTGAGCCTGGACAGCAGCGCCGAGCGCACCGCGGGGCGGCTCGCGACGACGAGGGTGAACATGGCTTCCCTGGCCAGCCGCTGGGCCGGGTGGCCGGCGAGCAGGGCAGCGCCGCCGCCTGCGACGACGAGCGCCGTGCAGGCCCGCTGGGCGAGTTCCGAGCACGCGGCCCGCAGGCCGGGCAGCCGGTCCGGTTCGCCGAGGGCGGCGTCGAAGCGGTCCCGCAGCTCGTCCTGCTCGGCGCGCAGTGCTCCGGCCGCCGTGTAGTCCGTCGTGGTCAACAGGCGCACGGCCCTGCCGGTGATGCCGAGGGCGAGTGCGCTGTCCACCCGAAGCCCGATGGCCAGGCCCGCGAGGAACGCGGTCCGGTCGGTGCGCGTGGTGACCCGCTCGTCGGGCAGCACCAGATCGCGCAGCTCCAGCGCGACGGTGTTGGTGCCCTGGCCGGCCACCAGGATCAGCGGTTCGACGGCGGCGATCCCCGGCCCCGGGCGGGCATCGATCAGGCCGCTCACCACGTCGCCCGTCGACTCGTCGTGGGCGGACACGTGCAGCACGTCGACAATGCCCCAGCCGCTGACGAAGGGCACCCGGCCGCTGATCGACCAGCCGTCGGGACGACGCGTGGCACGCACCCGCGGCGGCGTGTGCACGATGCCGGAGAACGCGCCGCCGCCACGGACATCGCCGCGCACGGCGGCGGTGAGGAGTCGGGTGCGCAGCGCCGCGTTGGGCGTGGTGAGCAGTGCCATCACGATGCCGTGATGCTGGAGCCAGGTGAACGTGGTGGTGAGGCAACCACCCGCCAGGACCTCGATGACACGCAACGCCTCGGTGAACTCCACGCCAGGACCGCCGGCGTCGAGCGGGGCGAACAGGCCGTAGAAGCCCTGTTCGGCCAGGACGGCGAAGTGGCCGTCCGGGATCACGCCGGTGCGGTCGACGTCGGCGGCGGCCGGGAACAGCACGTCGTCGGCCAGCGCCGTGGCCGCGTCCAGTACGCACGTCACGTGGTTCGCTCCAGTTCCAACAGGTGCAGGTGCCACTGCGCGTGCCGGTCGCCCGACGTGACATCGGCGGGCAGCACGCCGACCAGGGCCGCGGGCACCTCGGCCATCGTCTTCCGGTGCAGTTCGCGCACGGCCAGACCGGCGCCCGAGGCGAGTTCGCCGATCAGGGTCGGCCTGCCCAGCGCCTCACCGAACCACAGGTAGATCCGGCCGGCCGGGGTGAGCAGATCCGCACCCTGGACGAGGAAACGGCGCAGTTTGGCGTAGCCGGGGTCGAACATCGTCTCGTGCCACAGCGAACCGTCGAGGCGCTCGGCGGGCGCGTCGAGGAACGGCGGGTTCCAGTAGATCCCGTCGAACCGCTCCCCCGGCGCGACGGCCGCGTAGAGGTCACTCGTCCTGGCCTCGACGCGGTCGGCGACGCCGTGCCTGCGGGCGTTGCGCACGGTGTTCTCGACGGCGGCAGGGTTGAGGTCGAGCGCGAGCACCCGACGACAGCCGGCCAGCGCGGCGAGCACCGACATGACCCCGGTGCCGCTGCCCATCTCCAGGAACGACGCCATCGCGCCGAACGGGATCAGGTCGGCGTGCAGTTCGCCGCCCGGCGAGTACGCGGGTGGCCACACGTCGTCGAGCAGGTCCCACCGGCGGCCGAGCAGTTCGAACACCGTGCCTCGGGCGGTGTCGGCGCGGTAACCGTCGATGATCGTCTGGCCTATGCGCAGCTCAAGTTCCCTGGTGTCCATTGAGGTCCCGTGGCATCGTGGTGTCCTGTTGTGACACAAGGGAACTCGACCAGGCGGTCGGCTGGCAATCAGCAGGGTCGAACACCGGCCGCGGGTGGCGGTGACCAGCCGACCAGTGTGTCCAGCGACCGGCGGGACACCGCCTCCGGCAGCAGGCCACCCAGCCACGTGCCCGCGTTCCGCGCGGCGACCGGAACCGGGCCCGCCACCTCGACGACACGGCCGGTCCAGCGGGAGATCCTGGCCAGCCGCTCGACGCGTGGCCGGCGCGTGCGGTCGTAGTCGGTGAGCGCGGCGCGCAGTGCGCGAGAAGTCCGTGACGTCACGGACGCGGTGCACCAGTTCGACGGCGTCCTCAAGGGCGATGTTGGCCAGGCCCACGTTGGGGGCCATGGGATGCGCGGCGTCGCCGACCAGCACGACCCTGCCGTGGGAGAACCCGGGCAGCGGGGCGGCCAGTTCCTCGATGCGGTCGACGTGCACCTCGGCATCGGCGGCGCGGGCCAGCAGGGTCGGGATGGGGTCGTGCCAGTCGCCGTACAGGGTCACGAGATCGGCGCTGCCGCGGACGGCATCCGTTGCCAGGGCGGAGAAGTGGACTCGACCGGCGGGCAGCGGCAGAACGGACAGGCGCAGGCCCCTGCCCCAGGTCTCGGCGGGCAGCGCGGTCAGGTCGGCCGCCGGCACGACGGTGCGCCAGCTCGCGCAGCCGCAGTCGCGCAGGCCGGGGTGGTCGGGATACAGGGTGGCGCGGACCGAGGAGCGGATTCCGTCCGCCGCGATGACCAGGTCGCTGGCCACGATGTCGGCACCGACGCGCAGCAGTGCCGGTTCGTCCGGGCCGCCGGGGGCGACGAGGGTCGCTGTCAGTCCGTAGCGGACGGTTTCCGGCGGCAGTGCGGCGACGAGGACGGCGAGGAGGTCACGGCGCAGCAGGGCGCGCACGTGCTCGCCGTAGCGGCGGCCGACGAATCCGAGATCGGTGCGGGCCAGCCAGCGGCCGCCGGGCGTCCGCACCCCGCCCTCGGCCTGCACCACCGACCGCGCACACACCTCGGCGCCGAGGCCGAGCCGGTGCAGGGCGTGCATCCCGTTGGGGGTCAGGCCGATCCCGCCACCGCGCACACACGGCGCGGCGGCGCGCTCGACGACGCACACCGGCAGACCGGCGGCACGCAGCGCCAGTGCGCTCGCCAGCCCGGCGATCCCCGCACCGACGACGTGGATCACGACGGCTCACCGCGGACTCGTGGCACGTGAGCCAGCATGACGTGCCGGCACGCGAACAGCGAGCCGGCGGCCCGGATCGGGTTACCGTGCCGCGCATGTCACCGTTGTGGACCCGCGTCCTGGTGCACGCGGAGGCGTGCCGGCCGGACACCCTGTGCTACGCGGGCACGATCGGCCTGTCCGGTGCCGTGCTGACCGATGTGGACGTCCCGGCGCGGCTGCTCCTGCTGGCCTGGGTCGTGCCGACGCTCGCCTGGATCGCGTCGATCTACGGCGGTGACTACTTCGACCGCGACCTGGACCGGCTGACCAAGCCGCACCGGCCGATACCGTCGGGCAGGCTGCGCGCGGCGACGGCGCGCACGGTCATGGTGGTGTTCATCGGGGCGGGCGGGCTGATCGCCGTGCTGGTGAACCCGCTGACAGCGGGACTCGCGGCGATCGCGTGCGTCTTCGGCATCGCGTACGCGAGTGTCCTCAAAGGACGCGGATTGTGGGGCAACGTCGCGCGGGGGCTGCCGTCCGCGCTGACGCTGCTGTGGGGCTCGATGGTCGTGCAGCCGCTGCCCGACCCGCGGCTGATCCCGCTGGCGGTCGTCTTCTGGCTGCACGACTCGGGTTCCAACCTGCTCGGCGCGCTCGGCGACCGGGACGGCGACCGCATCGGCGGCTACCGCACGTTTCCCGTGCTGCACGGCGACGAGGCGACCGTGCGGGGCATGACGCGGCTGCTCGTCGCGTGGGTGGCGATCGCCGCGCTGTGGCCGCCGTTGTTCGGCGCCGGGATGTCGTCGCCGGTCTACTGTGCGGGTCTCGGTGTGACGGCGCTGGCGAGCTGCGCGGCGGTCGGGATGGTGGCACGCGCGCCGCGGCCGATCCCGCGCGCCGTCTGCCTGCGGGCACACGAGATCGTCGGCGCGGAGCGGATCGTGCTCGGCACGTTCCTGCCGGCCGCCGCGGGCAGGCTGGACGTCGCGCTGCTGGTCGGCGGACCCTCGCTCGCCGTGACACTGGTCGCCCGCGGCCTGATGCGCCGCCGCTACGAACCGGTCAGCGCGTGACGCGGGTGGCCGCCCTTGTAGAGCCCGAGCACGAGTTCGTGCGAGTAGCCCAGCAGGTCCAGCAGTTCCGGGTCCAGGCCCGTGGCACGGGCCGGTGGCACGCTGAGCGTGCCGTTCTCCACCTGGCGCAGCCACGCGACCTGGAAGCCCATCGAGAAGATGTGCCGCACCGCGTCGGTGGTGGTGTTGGCGCCGCCCGCGTGGAACGTGTCGGCGCGGAACAGCAGGGCGTCACCGCGGTCCAGTTCGACCTGCACGGCCCTCGACCAGTCCGGCGCCGGGTCGTCGGCGGGTCCGCCGTAGCTGTCCGGCACCACCCAGGTCGCGCCGTTGGCGTCGGTGAACTCCGACATCGCGGCCATCACCGTGAGCGCGATCGGATGCGGGCCGCCGGGAACGTGTCGCCAGGAGAACGTGTCGCGGTGCAGTTCCTGGCGGGGCGCGCCGGGATGACGCGCCAGGTACTCGGCGACCGTGAGCAGGATCGTGTCCGACAACGGGCGCAGCACCCGGCGCGCGCAGTCCACGATGTCACGCCGCAGCACCATGTCCGGCGCACAGTCGATGGCTCCGACGAGCGCGTGCAGCGTGGTGGTCGTATCGCCCTGGAAACCGCCGAGCACGGACCGCGCCGCGTACTCGGTCTCATCGGGATGCGTGCGGAGGTAGTCGCCGATCTGGGCGAGGAACGTCGAGCACAGGTCGGCCGGGTAGGCGCCGGCCAGGACGACGGCCCCCCGGTCGCGGACGGCGGCGTCCAGTTCGTCGGGATCGTAGGGCGGTTCCAGGTGCGGCACGGTCATGGTGTTCCTCTCACCAGGCGACGGGCAGGGTCTCGATGGCCACGTCCATGCCCTGCGCGCTCCAGCGCACCGCGTCCGGCGCGACGGCGAGGTGCAGGCCGGGCAGGCCGCGGCGCAGCGCGTCGAGCGCGACCGTGAGTTCCATCCGGGCGAGGGCGGCCCCGAGGCAGTGGTGGATGCCGTGGCCGAACGCGAGATGCGGGGTGCGGTCGGCCGCCGGGTCGAACTCGTCCGGCGCTCGGTAGACCGACGGGTCGCGGTTGGCACCGGAGCGGGCCGCGATCACCGTCTCCCCCGCCGCGACGCGCACGCCGCACAGGTCCACGTCGTGCCGGGCGACCCGGTTGACGCCGATCTCCTCGTCCTGCAGCCGCAGGAGTTCCTCGGCGACGCGCGCCGTGTCGACGGCTCCCGTCCGCCACGCGGCCAGAGCGCCGGGCGTGGTGAACAGGCGCAGCATGCCGTGCACGATGGCCGATGCCGTGGTGACGTAACCGGCCATCAGCAGGCCCAGCGCCATCGACGCGATCTCCAGGCGGTGCAAACCGTCCGGCTCCCGGACCAGGTCGCTGAGCAGGTCGGGGCCGTCCGGCTTGGCGCCGACCAGGTCCACGATGAAGTGCTGCAGATCGCCGAAAGCGGTGGCGAAGTCGCCCTCGACGTCAGCGGGACGCAGCACGATGTCCGCCCACCCGCGGAACCTCGCCCGGTCCGGTTCCGGGATGCCGAGCAGTTCCGCCGTGACCATGATCGGCAGCGGGAACGCGAACTCGGCCTGTAGGTCGAGCACGGGGCCGGTGGCACGCATCGCCGCGACGAGGCCGGCCGCGATCTCCCTGGCCCGCTCCCCCAGTTCGCCGACGCGGCGGGCGGTGAACGCGCGGGCGATGCTGCGCCGCAGCCGGGTGTGCTCGGGTGGGTCGTGCAGGAACATGAAGCCGTTGGCCAGATCGTCCGCGCCGGTGGGCACACCGCCCGGGTACCCGGTGCCGAACGCGGGTGAGGCCAACAGTTCCCGCACATCGGCGTGCCGGGTCACCAGCCACGCGGTGCCGGTCGCGGTCCGCACGCGGTGGATCGGGCCGGCCGCGCGCAGTTGCGCGAGCTGTGGCGCGGGATCGAGGGTGGCCGTCCTGGTGAACGGGTAGCCGGGCAGCGTGTCCTGGTCGATCGTCATCGCACTCCTTCGAGGGTCACGGCGTGTTCGACGGCGTCGGCGAACTGGGCACCGGGACGGCCACCGGTCAGGCGGGTGCGCAGCGCGGCGACGCCGGCCGCGATCAGCGGGTCGGTCGCGACCGCCCGAAGCTGCTCGGCGACGGTCTCCGGGGTGAGCGGTGCCCGCAGCCGCACGCCGACGCCGAGGGCCTCGACCCGGTCGGCCACGGCCCGCTGCTCGCCGATCTGCGGTGCGACGGCCACCGGCACGCCGTGCGCCAGCGCTTCGAGCACGCTGGTCAGCCCGCCGTGCGAGACGAGGACAGTGGCGTTGCGCAGGGTGTCGATCATCGGCAGCCGCGCGCGCAGCACGACGCGATCGGACACCGGCCCGATGTCCGAAGTAGACACTGCGTCGCCGGTGGCGACGGCGGCGCGCCAGCCGAGCCGGTCGACACCGGCGACACACGCGCGGTAGAACTCGGCGTTGCCGGTGAAGACCGTGCCGAGCGTGACGGCGGCGAGCGGACCCCTGCCGCGCAGCCAGGCGAGGTCGGCGGAACCCTCCGGCGGCCGGACGCACGGGCGGACGAACGTGAACCGCTCGTCGAACGTGTCCCCGCGTGGCTGCACCTCCCGCGGGTACAGGGCGATGTTGTGGTCGGCCTCGTTGTCCAGGAAGCGTCGCGGCGACACGGACGGCAGGCCTGCGTCGGCCAGGAAGCCGGCGACGGCACCGAGGAACGCGGCTGTCGACGCGGCGTCGTCGGTGCGCGACGCGTAGTCCGTGTGCAGGGAGAACTCGCTGTTGGACGCGAACACCGGCCACACCCGCACCAGCGGCAGCCCGGTCGCCTCGGCAAGCAGCCAGCCCGCCATCGACAGCACGTCGGCGACGATCACGTCCGGCTGGTCCGCGGCGGCCAGCACGGTGAACGCTGCCCGCGCCTCGGCGAGCAGCAGCGGCAGGATCCGGCCCATGTCGGTCAGATCGGCCGGATCGTGCGGCGAGTCCATCGGCGACTCGTAGGGCAGCGGCTCGACGCGGCGGGCGATCTCCGGCGCGAAGCTCACCGACGCGAGCATCCGGACGCGGTGACCGCGCCCGCGCAGCTCGGCCAGCCCCGGCAGCACCGGGAACGTGTGCCCCCAGGCCGGAATCGACGCGTACAGCACGTTCATCCGGTGCCTCCGTCCATCGTGATCGGCAACCGCTCGGGGAACCGGTCGCCGAGCATGTTCACCCGCCACGGCACCTCGTCCCACCGCTCGACCATCCGCGCGGACAGCCCCGACCCGACGACGGCCGCGACGGCGCAGCGCAGTTCCAGCCGGGCCAGGTTCGCCCCGAGGCAGCGGTGGATGCCGTGGCCGAACGCGACATGTCTGGCGAGATCGGCGCGATCCGGGTCGAAAACGTCACCGTCGGCGAAGACGGCGTCGTCCCGGTTCGCGGCGACGAGGGGCGCCACCACCACGTCACCCCTGCCGATCCGGGTCCCGCGGACCGTCATGTCACGGGTGGCGAAGCGGGGCATCGACTCGCCGTTGTCGCCGGACTGGACGCGGAGCACCTCCTCGACGAACCGGTCGACGTCGGTGTCCCGGCGGCGCAGCCGGTCCAGCCAGCCACCGTCGAGCAGGTGACGGAACGCGACGGCGATGGCGTTGGCGGTGCTGACGTATCCGGCGACCGGCAGGCCGAGCACCATCGTGACCAGCTCGACGTCGGTGAGCGATGCGTCGTCGCGCTGGGCGCGGACGAGGTGCGCGATCAGGTCGTCATCGGGGCCCGGCCGGTCGCGCCGCGCGGCGACGAGCGCCAGCACGTAGTCGTTGAACTGGCGCCAGCCGGCGAGCGCGACCGCGCCCTGCGCCTCGGACAGCGGCACGAGTAGCTGGTCGGACAGCCGCTGCGCGAGCGGCCGGTCCTGCTCCGGGATGCCGACGATGCCGGCGATCACGTTCATGGTCAACGGTTTGGCGAACGCGGACATGACATCGACCGGGCCGGTGGCCTTCGCCATCGCGGCGAGCAGCTCGTCCGCCTTGGCCCGGATGGCGGGCGCGTGCCTGCCGACCCGGCCGATGGCGAACGGCCCGGCGACCAGGCCGCGCAGCCGGGTGTGTTCCGGCGGGTCCTGGAAGATCGACTCGTTCGCCTCCGCCGTGCCGTGACCGCGCCCGACGTCGACGCGGTGACACGCTGAACGCCGGATTCGCCGAGAACGGCCCTGACATCCGCGTAACCGGCCGACGAGCCACGCACCCACGCCGTCGGGGGTGGTCGTCCGGGACACCGGGCAGGCCGCCCGCAGCGCACGCCAGTCCCGATCCAGATCGGCGGGCCGGAACCGTTCCACAGGCGGCGGTTCACGCGATGTCACGAACCCTCCCGGCGGCCAACGGCAGCGTCGCCGGACCCCGTACCAACGACCCGGTCCGCCAGCTTCGGCCCTCGGCGCCCAGCCGAAGTTCGGGCATCGTCGCGACGAGCACGTCGAGCGCGACCCGCAGTTCGAGCCGGGCGAGCGGCGCGCCGAGACAGAAATGCGCGCCGAGGCCGAACCCGAGGTGCGGGTTGGGGTCGCGGGTCAGGTCGAGTCGTGTCCGGTTCGGCGAACACCCTGGGGTCCCGATTGGCCACGACCGTCGCCGCGACCACCGGTGCGCCCGCCGGGATGCGGGTGCCGCTCAGCACGACGTCGACCGTGGCGTAGCGGGGCGACGCACCGTTGGCCTCCAGCGGCGCGAACCGCAGCAGTTCCTCGACGGCGGTGCCGACCAGTCCCGGCCGGACGACGAGTGCCCCCACCGGTCCCGCTGGGACAGCAGCAGATACAGGAAGTTGGGCAGCTGCGTGGACGTGGTCTCGTAGCCCGCGACGAGCGCCGTCATCACGATGATGACGAGTTCCTCGTCCCGCACGCCATCGCTCCTGGGCGGCGAGCATGGCCGAGATCGAGGTCGGCGACGGGCGCCCGCCTGCGCCGGGCGACGAGGTCGGCGATGTAGTCCCACATCGCCGACTGTGGCGGCGATCCGCTCGGCCTCGGTGATGGCGGTCGTGGCGAGACCGGCCTCCGCCCAGCCGCGGAACCGCTCGCTGTCGGCGTAGGGCACGCCGAGCAGCGCGCAGATCATCCGCAGCGTGTACGGGACGGCGAGATCCTCGACGGCGTCGAAACCTCCCTGCACGGACAACGGCATCGGCCAGTTCGCGGGCGAGCGACACGGCGTGCTCGCGCAACCGGTCGACCGCCCGCTTCGTGAACGCGTGCCGACACGTGGCGCGCAGCCGGGTGTGTTCGGGCGGATCCATCGCGACGATGCCGCCGGCGAAGTTGACCTCGGTGACGCGCGGGACGTCCCTGCGCAGCGACTCGGCCCGGGAGAACCGGGGTCGGACGAGCACCGTCCGCGCGTCGGCGTGCCGGGTGACGAGCCAGGCGGACTCGCCGTACGGGAACCGAACCTCGCAGATCGGCTCGTGACTTTGCAGGAAAACGTATTCCGGCTCGATGTCGAGCGCGGGCGCGGGCGGGAAAGGGAACGCGAGCACGGCTCAGCCACCCCCGTCGAGCAGGTGGTTGGCGACGACCCTGTGCCGCGCGCCACGTGAGGGCAGCAGCATCGGCCCCTTCGGCTTGGCCCACTCGGCGGCGGGCCGGTCCGGTTCCAGGCGCGCCGACCGCACCACGGCGGCGACGACCGTGCGCATCTCGACCATGGCCAGTGACGCGCCGAGACAGCGATGGCTGCCCGCTCCGAACGGCAGGAAGTCCGGCGCCCGGCACCGGCCAGTGGTCGAGGTCGTAGCGCTCCGGATCCGGGTACGCCGTTGGCGAGCGGTGCAGTAGCCCGAGGGAGACGGCGATCAGCGTGCCGGCGGGTCCTGGTAGCCGCCCGCCTCCCACGGCTCGGTCGTGAACCGCCCGAGGTCCATCGTGGCCGGTCGTGCCCTGACCGCCTCGTTGATGGCCGCGTCGAGCACCTGCCGGTCACCGCAGGCCGCCGCCTGCGTGACGGCGCGCAGCACGTCGGGACAGCGCAGTACGCGTTCGAAGAACCACGCGAGCTGGGTGGCCGTCGTTTCCTGCCCGACGGCCAGCAGCGTCACCATGTGGTCGCGCAGTTCGCCGTCGGTCACCGGCTCACCGGCCGCGAGCAGCACGGACACGACGTCGGAACCGGGGCGGGCGCCGCCCTGCGCTCGGCCAACTCGGCGTAGATGATCTGTCGACCTCGCCGATCAGCTCCTGCAGCCGCGCCCACGGGCCGTGCCCACCGAACTGCCTGCGCGCGGCGGGTAGGAGGATCACCAGCGGGTTGATGGCGAGCAGCCGGGGCACCAGCACGCGCAGCCGGGCGAGCCGGGCGGAGTCGGTGATGCCGAAGACGGCCCGCATCATCACTTCCAGCGTGATCCGCTGGCAGCTTTCCAGCAGCCGCACG
>CAVWRF010000016.1:0-410482 GCA_963757325.1 Candidatus Melainabacteria bacterium | reverse complement strand
CCCCGGGCGCTCCGAGATCGAACCCCCGGGCGTCCCGCAGCGGCGACTCCACCTCGTAGTCCCACCGGGCCCTGCGCGCACGCGGCACCTCGGCGGCCGCCGCGTACGCGAGCACCACCTGGGTCGAGGTCAGAACCGGGTTCGCCGTGGCGTCCCCGGGTACCGCGATACCGTATTCCACCTCGGTGCCGATGATCCGCCGCATAAGCACAGCCTACGGTGGGCGCTGTCGCGGTGGCGACAAGGTAGCGCCCGGCGACGGCACCACCTCGAAGCCGACGATCATTGCCGCATGGCGGGCGACGAACTCATCGAGCACTACGACGAGTACGGCACTGCGATCGGCGCGGTGCGGCGGTCGGTGATGCGCACGGCGGGCCTGTGGCACGCGGCAACGGGCGTGCTGGTGCGGTCGGGCGACGGGACCCGCGTGTACGTGCACCGGCGCAGCGACGACAAGGACGTGTACCCCGGTATGCACGACTGCTGGGCGGGCGGCGTGGTCGCGGCGGGTGAGACACCGGACGACTGTGCGCGACGCGAACTGGCCGAGGAACTCGGCGTGGCCGGCGTCACGGTGACTCCGCTGTTCGGGTTCCGCTACGTGAACCCGCCCGTGCGGTACCACTCGTTCAACTACGAAGTCCGCTGGGACGGCCCGATCACGCACCAGCCGAGCGAGGTCGTGTCCGGCGAATGGCTCGCGGTGGCCGAGTTGCGCACGCGGCTGGCCGACCCGGACTGGCCGTTCGTGCCCGACGGCAGAGCAGGCATCGAGCACTGGTTCGCCCACAGCGAACACACCCGGCAAACGCCACCAGGTTGACATTCGAACCGAGCCGCCCGGCAGGGCGACGAGCAACCAGCGGACGTGAAGGCGCCCTCCGGGAGTTCCGGAGGGCGCCTTCACGTTCGGGCTCTACAGGTACTGGCCCGTGTTGGTCGCCGTGTCGATCGCCCGGCCCGACTCCTGGTTCTTCCCGGTGACGAGCGTGCGGATGTAGACGATCCGCTCGCCCTTCTTGCCGGAGATGCGTGCCCAGTCGTCCGGGTTGGTGGTGTTGGGCAGGTCCTCGTTCTCCGCGAACTCGTCCACGATCGCGTCCAGCAGGTGCTGCACGCGCAGGCCGTGCTGCTGGGTGTCCAGCACCGCCTTGATGGCCGCCTTCTTCGCCCGGTCCACGATGTTCTGGATCATCGCGCCCGAGTTGAAGTCGCGGAAGTACAGGACTTCCTTGTCACCGTTGGCGTAGGTGACCTCCAGGAACCGGTTCTCCTCGCTCTCGTCGTACATCCGCTCGACGGTGTGCTGGATCATCGCGTCGATGCACGCCCGCCGGTCGTCGGCGAACTCCACGCAGGTCGTCGGCGTGGATCGGCAGGTCCGCCGTGAGGTACTTGGTGAAGATGTCCTGTGCCGCCTCGGCGTCCGGCCGCTCGATCTTGATCTTCACGTCCAACCGGCCCGGCCGCAGGATGGCCGGGTCGATCATGTCCTCACGGTTGGAGGCGCCGATGACGATGACGTTCTCCAAGCCCTCGACACCGTCGATCTCGGACAGCAGCTGAGGCACGATCGTGGTCTCCACGTCCGAACTCACGCCACTGCCACGGGTGCGGAAGATCGAGTCCATCTCGTCGAAGAACACGATCACGGGGGTGCCTTCGGAGGCCTTCTCCCGTGCCCGCTGGAAGATCAGGCGGATGTGCCGCTCCGTCTCGCCGACGAACTTGTTGAGCAGTTCGGGGCCCTTGATGTTGAGGAAGTACGACTTGGCCTGGCCGTCGTCGTCGCCGCGCGCCAGGGCGACCTGCTTGGCCAACGAGTTGGCCACCGCCTTGGCGATCAGCGTCTTGCCGCAACCGGGCGGCCCGTACAGCAGCACGCCCTTGGGCGGCCGCAGCTTGTACTCGTTGAACAGGTCGGCGTGCAGGAACGGCAGTTCCACCGCGTCGCGGATCTGCTCGATCTGCCGGAACAGGCCGCCGATGTCCTCGTAACGGACGTCCGGCACCTCCTCGAGCACGAGGTCCTCGACCTCGGCCTTGGGCACCCGTTCGTAGGCGTAGCCGGCCTTGCCGTCCACCAGGAGGGAGTCACCGGGCTTGATCGGCGAGTCGGCGAGCGAGTCGGCGAGCCACACCACCCGCTCCTCGTCGGCGTGCCCGACCACGAGGGCCCGCAGCGCACTGCCTGCCGAATCGGCCTGCAGTACCTCGCGCAGCGTGCAGACCTCGCCGGTGCGTTCGAAGGATCCGCCCTCGACCACGGTGAGCGCCTCGTTGAGCCGCACCGACTGTCCGATCCTGAGCGTGTCCACCTCCACCGCAGGAGACACGGCCACCCGCATCCGCCTGCCGGAGGTGAAGACGTCGACCGTGCCGTCCTCGAAGCGGCGGAGGAACACGCCATAGCCGCTCGGCGGTTGAGCGAGACGGTCGACCTCTTCCCGCAGTGCGAGAAGTTGGCCGCGCGCCTCGCGCAGCGTCTCCACCAGTTTGGCGTTCCGTTCGGTGAGTTGGCTCACACGCTCGGACGCCTCGGCGAGGCGCTGTTCGAGCAGCCTGGTGTGCCGGGGTGAATCGTTGATCTTCCTGCGGAGCAGAGCAACTTCATCTTCCAGGAACCGGATCTGCGCGGACAGCTCGGCGTTGCTCTGGCCGGTGGTCCGCTCGCCATCCTCATCAGGCTGGCTACCGGGACGGTCGTGCTGCATGTCGGCACCCTCCTCCCGCGGTCGTGTACTCCAAGGTACCGGCGATCACCGTCAATCGGGGGTATCTACATGGTCACCTGTTCGGCACGCCGTCTCAAAGTCCCGCTCTGGGGGATGAACTACTCCGAATCGGTGTCGGCTGGAACCGGCCAACCGCTACGGTGCGTCCAACTGCTAGTCCAAGCGCGCTCACCTGGTGACCTGCACCACAGCGCCCGCATCTTGAGGAGAGTGGATGTCCGTCCCGCCGCAGCAGCCGGGACCGTACGGCCAACCCGGTCCGTACGGCCAGCAGCCGGGGGGTTACGGCCAACAGCCGGGCGGTTACGGCCAACAGCCTGGATACGGCCAGCAACCCGGTCAGCAGCCCGGTCACGGGCAACAGCCCGGCTTCGGGCAGCCGCAGCAGCCCGGTTTCCCGCAGACCGGCCCGCAGCAGGCGCAGCCCCCGTACGGCACGCCCCCGGTCGGTTTTCCGGGCCAGCAGCAGGGTGGCTTCCCCGGCCAGCCCGGTTACCCGGCCTTCCCCGGCGGTCCCGGTGGGGCGCCGGCCAAGAAGAAGGCCCTGCCGTGGATCCTGGCCGGCGGCGGTGTCGTCGTGGTCGGTGTCGTCGTGGTGCTGCTGTTCGTGTTCGGTGTGTTCGGCGGCGGTTCGGGCAGCACGGGCAGCCCGGACGCGGTGGCCCAGACCGTCGCGGACGCCCTGAACAACAAGGACAGCGCCAAGGCCGCCGCCGTCTCCTGTGACGGCAAGGCGTCGCCGACCGACAACGCCGACCTGCAGCAGCTCAAGAACGCCCAGATCTCGGCGACGGTGAGCGGCAAGGCGACGGTCACGGGCAGCACGGCCAAGGCCCGGATCCACCTGAACTTCAAGCAGGCGGGCCACACCGTGGACGTGGACGGCGTGCTGAGCATGCAGCAGCAGAGCGGCAAGTGGTGCGTGCCGGCCGACGGCTTCCAACCGGACAGCAACTCCATGAAGGTCGACGGCCAGAGCGCCGGCAGCATCATGGGCAACAGCGGTTCCGGTGGTGACAGCGGCAGCATGCCCGACACCGGCGGCATGGGTGACATGTCCGGCGGCAGTGCGCCGTCCGGCCTGCCCGGCGGCGGCTGAACAGCGGGTAAGAACATGAGGACGGCCGGGTTCCGAAGAGCGGAACCCGGCGGTTCTGTGCCACCCTGAGTGGCACCATGACCGAACATCCGCAGCAGCCGGGCTGGTACGGCGGCCAGCCCGATCCGTACGGCCAGCAGCCGTACGGCCGGCCACAGCAGGACCCCCCGGCGTACGGCCCCCGCACCAACCGAACACCGGCCCACCCTTCCCGGGCCAACCCGCGCCGGGACAACCGATTCCGGGTCAGTACCCGGGACAGCCGCCGCCCGGTCAGCCCTACCCGCGGAACCCGCCGAGTGGCAGCAGCCCGGCGGCCAGCAGTATGCCGGGCAGGGCTACCCGGACCAGCAGGGCCAGTTCGGCCAGCAGCAGCCGTTCGACGCGGTCGGCGCGCAGCCCGGCTACCTGCCGCCCGGTTTCCGTTCCGCGGCCGCCGAACCGCCAGGACGCAGGCGCACCGGCCTGATCGTGACGCTTCTTGTCGTCGTGCTGGCCATCGGCGCCGGTATCGGCGGCTACTTCGTGTTCTTCCACAAGAGCGACCAGCAGACGGCCGACCAGGTGGTCAGCGGCTTCGCGACGGCGTACACGTCGCTGGCGCACAGCATGTCACCGGGTGACCTGGCGAAGGTCAAGACGTACCTGTGCACCAAGGACCAGCAGGCGGTGCAGACCATCTACGACAACGAGAAGCAGGCCGGCGGCGCCGACGCGACGTTCTCGCTGACCGCGTCGGGCACGAAGACCAACGGCAACGTCGGCACGTTCTCGCTGGTGATCACGGACAAGACGGCGCAACCGCAGAAGCACTCGGGCAACCTGGTGAAACAGGGCGACGCGTGGCTGGTCTGCGACACGCTCAGCCAGTGATCAGCCCTTGCTGGGCCGGCGTTGCGGTCTGGGCGGGACGACCCCGTCGGCCAGTCGGCGCGCGGTGAGCAGGAACGCGGTGTGGCCGACCATCCGGTGCTCCGGCCGCACCGCGAGCCCGACGACGTGCCACGGGCGCATCAGCGTCTCCCACGCCTGCGGCTCGGTCCAGCACTGCTGTTCGCGCAGCGCCTCGGTGATCCGGGAGAGCTGCGTCACGGTCGCGATGTAGACGACGAGCACACCACCGGGCACCAGGTTGGCCACGACGGTGTCCAGCACCTCCCAGGGCGCCACCATGTCCAGGATGATCCGGTCGACCTCACCGGTGTGCTCGACGACGTCGGCGACGTGCAGCGTCCAGTTCGGCGGGGCGGCGCCGAAGAACTGCTCGACGTTGCGCACGGCGTGCACGGCGTGGTCGTCGCGGACCTCGTAGGAGGTCACCGAACCGTGCTCGCCGACGGCCCGCAGCAGCGAACACGTCAGCGCACCGGAGCCCGCGCCGGCCTCCAGCACGCGCGCGCCGGGGAAGATGTCGCCCCACATCACGATCTGCGCGGAGTCCTTCGGATAGATCACCTGCGCGCCGCGCGGCATGGACAGGACGTAGTCCGGCAGCAGCGGCCGTAGCGCCAGGTAGGACGTGCCGCCCGCGGACGAGACGACGGACCCTTCGGGCAGGCCGACCAGCTTGTCGTGCTCCACGGCTCCGGTGTGGGTGTGATACGTCCGGCCGGATTCCAGGACGATCGTGTAGTGCCGTCCCTTGGGGTCGGTCAACTGCACCCGGTCACCGGCCCGGAACGGGCCGCTGGCGCTGGACAAGCGGAAATACCTCCTGGTCGAGCGGACGAGGATGGAATGGTCGCAGAACGCGCGGTCAGCCCGTGCGGCGGGCCGCCAGCGCGGCCTTCAGGTCCTCGCGGAGCAGCACTCCGGCGGGCTTTCCGTCGTCGTCCACCACGAGGAACTGCCACGCACCGGTCTCCCGCACGCGGTCGATGATGTCCTCACCGGACTCGGAGTCGAACAGCACGGTGTCCGGGCGGATGAGCTGCGCCGCGTCCTGGGCGGGAGCCATCGGCGTGTAGATGGTCAACTGCTGCGCGGCGACCTCGTCGAGCAGCCCCACGGCCAACCCGTCGGCGCGCACCAGCACCACACCACGACCGGCGGCCGCGTACAGCGCGTCGGCGACCGGGCTCTCGGCCGGCAGTTGCAGCACGGGCCGGGTGATCTCGCGCAGCGTCATCCCGACGGGCCAGCTGTTCCGCTGATCGGCCGCGAGTTCGCCACTGGCCCCGACCACCACGAACCACGCCGTGAGCACACACACGGCCAGCCGCAGCCACTGGTCGGCCGAGCCCGCGATCAACCCGGACAGCGCCCACACGACCAGCCCGATGGCCACGGCGATGCCGCCGGCGACAGCGGCCCGCGTGCCGAACCGCCGATTGCCGGTGACGGCCCACACCCCGGCCCGCAGCATCCGGCCACCGTCCAGCGGCAGGCCGGGCAACAGGTTGAACACGGCGACGGCCGCGTTGGCCACCGAACACTCGATCACCAGCAATCGCACGGGTCCCGGATCGGGCACCAGCAGGATGCCGGCCGCGAACAGCACGGCGAGCACGGCGGACACGGCGGGCCCGGCGGCGGCGACCCAGCCCTCCTGGCCGGGCCTGCGTGGGGTACGGGCCACTTCGGACAACCCGCCCAGCAGGAACAACCGCACCCGGCGCACCGGAATGTCGAGTTTCATGGCGACCAGACAGTGCCCGAGCTCGTGCGCCAACACGGAGGCCCCGAGCAGCACGGCGAACGTGGCGGCCAGCCCGATCGAGGCCAACCCGCTGGTTCCGGGCAGGAAGCGGCCGACCAGCGGCGCGTAGAGGAACGTGATCACGACGGAACCGACCCACCACGACGGGGCCAGCAGCACGGGCACCCCGCGGAGGCGGAACAGCAGCAGGCCCCCGATCTCGCCGGTGGTCCCGATTCTCGCCGTTCGCGCAGTCACTCCCCCAGGCTAGATCCCGGGGTGTCATCGCCGCGTGTCGAGCCACCGTGACGGGGAGTTGTCAGGGGCGTCGCCTACGCTTCGGACATGGTCGACACCGTCGCAGCGAGCACCACCGAGGTCGACCTCATCCCGGAGCAGCCGGCGGTGCGCCGCCCTGCGCTGTCCCCGTCCCGGGCCGGCGACTTCAAGCAGTGCCCACTGCTGTACCGCTTCCGCGCTGTGGACCGTATCCCGGAGACGCCGAGCAAGGCCCAGGTCAGGGGCACGGTGGTGCACTCGGTGCTGGAAAAGCTGTTCGCCCTGCCGCTGGCCGAACGCGTCCCGGCGAGGGCGGACGAACTGGTCACGCCGGCGTGGACGGAGCTGATCGAACAACAGCCGGACCTGGCCGAACTGTTCGACGGTGCCGATGACCCGGCACTGGCGGAATGGCTGGCCAGCGCCCGCGAACTGCTGGCGGGCTACTTCGAGCTGGAGGACCCGCGCCGCCTGCAACCGGAGGCGTGCGAACTGCGGGTGGAGACGGAACTGCCCTCCGGCGTCCTGCTGCGCGGCTTCATCGACCGCATCGACGTGGCCCCGACCGGCGAGATCCGCATCGTCGACTACAAGACGGGCGCCGCCCCGCGCGAGTTCGGCGAGGCGAAGGCGCTGTTCCAGATGAAGTTCTACGCACTGGTGGTGTACCGCCTGCGCGGCGTCGTCCCGAGGCAGTTGCGCCTGATGTACCTGGCCGACCGCCAGTCCCTGGCCTACGCCCCGGACGAAGCGGAACTGATCCGCTTCGAGCGCACCCTGGACGCGGTCTGGCAGGCCATCCTCAGGGCCGGCAGAACCGGCAATTTCCCGCCCAGCCGCAGCCGGCTGTGCGACTGGTGCGACCACAAGGCCCGCTGCCCCGAGTTCGGTGGCACTCCCCCGCCCTACCCGGGCTGGCCGGAGCCGGACGCGGCGGCGCAGGAGAGCCCACTGGACCGGGCTGACTGATGGCGTTCTACGTACCGCTGGGCAACGACGTGTACCGCTCCACGGAACACACGGTCGGCCCGTGGTCGGACAACAGCCAACACATGGGCCCGCCCTCGGCATTGCTGGCACGGCAACTGGAACGCACGGCAGCCGACCAGGACTCCATCCTGGCGCGCATCACGGTGGAAATCCTGGGCCCGGTACCGGTAGCCGACCTGACGGCAAGCTCCAGAGTGGACAGACCGGGCAGGTCGGTGCGGCTGGCGGTAGCCGAACTGACGGCCGGCGACAGACCGGTAGCCAGGGCGTCCGCGTGGTGGCTGACCACGACGGACACGACGGCGGTGGTGGCGGGCCTGCCCGACCGACTCCCACCGCCGGCGGACGGCATGCCGGTCACCAAGCCGGATGGCTGGCGGGACGGCTACCTCACGGCAATGGAATGGGTGTCACTGAAGGGCGGCATGGGCCAGAACGGCCCGGCGATCCTGTGGGCCCGCCAGAAAGTGGCCACGGTGGCCGACGAGGAACCCACCGGCCTGCAACGCCTGATGGCGGTGGCCGACTCGGGCAACGGGGCCTCCAGCCGGCTGGACATCACGAGCTGGCTGTTCATCAACACGGAGTTGACGGTCCACCTGTGGCGAGCCCCGGTGGGTGAATGGATAGCCCTGGACGCCGACACGACAATCGGCCCCACCGGCACCGGACTGGCCACGACGACGATTCACGACAACCAGGGTCCGGTGGCACGAGGCGCACAGGCACTACTGGTGCGCCCGAGATGACCGGACCCGCAAGAACTCAGAGGTCCACGTAATGCTCAACAACGGGGAACGGGTCATAGAAATGATGTAGCAACCGCTTCCACCGCTCGTAATCCGGCCCCTGCCGGAATCCCACCACGTGATCGTCCAACGTCTCCCACCGCACCAGCAGCAGATACCGCCCCGAAACCTCCACGCACCGACGCAGCTCCAACCCCACGAACCCGGGCGAGGCCGAGACAATCGCCCGAGCCTCGGCGAAAGCGGCCTCGAACTCGCCGGACCGCCCGGCCACGACGTCCAACGCCGCGACCTCCAACACCCCGCTCACAACCGGCAGGACCGAACATCCGAGGCCAGCACGGCCTTCGCCCCCAACGCGGCCAACTCGTCCATCACCTGATTGGCGTCCTTACGCGACACCATGGCCCGCACGGCGACCCACTCCGGATCGGCCAACGGCGCGACGGTCGGCGACTCCAGCCCGGGCGTCACCTCGACGGCCTTGTCCAGCAGCGCCTTGGGGCAGTCGTAGTCCAACATCATGTAGTTCTGGGCGAAGACGACACCCTGCAGCCGAGCGGTGAGCTGTGTCTTGGCCGCGGAATCCGCGGCGGACCGACCCTCGATCAACACGGCCTCGGACGAACAGATCGGCTCACCGAAGACGGCCAACCCGTGCTGGCGCAACGTACGCCCGGAATCGACGACGTCGGCGACAGCGTCGGCCAACCCCAACTGCACGGAGATCTCGACCGCACCGTCCAGCCGGATCACCTCGGCCTTCACACCGTGTGCCGCGAGATCGGCCTTCGCCAGCCTCGGATACGCCGTGGCCAACCGTTTTCCGTCCAGATCGGTCACCGACGTGAACCCGGAGTCGACCGGCGCCGCGTACCGGAAGGTGGACGACCCGAACCCGAGAGCGAGCCGCTCGCCCACCGGCGCACCGGAGTCCAGCGCGAGATCCCGCCCGGTGATCCCGAGGTCCAGTTCCCCGGACCCGACGTAGACCGCGATGTCCTTGGGGCGCAGGAAGAAGAACTCGACCTCGTGGTGCGGATCCAGGACGGTGAGGTCACGAGCGTCATGGCGCCGCCGGTAACCCGCCTCGCCCAGCATCTCCGACGCCGAACTGGCCAGAGCGCCCTTGTTGGGCACGGCTACCCGCAACATGCTCACTCCCCACCGAATTCGGAAAGACCTACAGATACCGGTACACGTCGTCGAGCGTGAGACCGCGGCCCAGCATGAGCACCTGAACCCGGTACAGGAGCTGCGACATCTCCTCGGCCAACCGCTCGTCCGACTCGTGTTCCGCGGCGATCCACACCTCGCCCGCCTCTTCGAGGACCTTCTTGCCCTGCGCGTGTACACCGGCGTCCAGCGCGGCGACCGTAGCCGACCCGTCGGGGCGCTGTTCCGCGCGAACGCGGAGTTCGGCGAACAGCTCGTCGAACGTCTTCACGCGTCGAGTCTCCCATCCCCGCGAACGTCCCCGCGACGCCGGTCCCGCAGCAAGCCGGCGAGCAGGTCCGCGTTCACACCAACGAGTGACTCGCGCAGCACCCGCCGCTCCCCCGCCGGCACCGGGGCCTCCGCCGGCACGACGAGCACCGTGCAGCCGGCCGCGACCGCTGATGTGACACCGGTCACCGAGTCCTCGACGGCGAAGCAGTCGACCGGATCGACACCGAGCAGCTCGGCGGCCCGCTGGTAGGGCCGGGGCAACGGCTTGTTCCGGCCCTCGACCTCGTCGCCGCAGACGGTGACGTCGAAGAACTCCCGTCCGATGAAATCCAGCGCGAGCTCGGTCAGCGCCCGCTCGGTCGACGTGACCAACGCGGTCCGCACCCCGGACTCCCGTACGGCCCGCAACGCGTCCAGAGCACCGGGCCGCCACGGCAGCGGGCCGCCGAACAGCACCGCCATCCGGGAGTTGAGCCATGACTCGACATCCTCGATCGCCGCGGGCGTCGCCTCGACACCGGCTGCCGCCAACAGGATCAGTGTGCTGCGCCGCATGTTGGAACCGACCATCGCCTGCCGCGTGTCCTCGTCCAACGAGCTGCCGAGCCGGACCATCAGCTCGGACAACGCGATCGTCCAGAGTTTCTCCGAGTCGACGAGTGTCCCGTCCATGTCCCACAGCACGGCCCGGAGTTCGCTCATGACCGCAGTATCGCCGGGCGGGTGACGGGCGACGAAGCCACCGGTGGACAACCGGCGAACACGGTCCGTTATGTCTCACTCGCCCGAGTCAACGGCGCCCGTACGGGTGACGACATACACCGACAAAGCCGGCCAGCAGCGACGACGACACGCGATCAACCGCGCTCACGGCCTACGATCCCCCCGATTACCCCTCGGTCGTAGGCTGGCCTCGTGACCGACCGCGATCCGAGCAACACGACCGACGCGACACCCGCTCAGCCGAAGGCACCCGTCCTGGTGGCCGCCTTCGAAGGCTGGAACGACGCTGGTGACGCCGCCACGACCGCGATCGAGCACCTCCAACTGAGCTGGGACGCGACCCCGCTGGCCGAGATCGATCCGGACGACTACTACGACTTCCAGGTGACCCGCCCGAGTGTCCACATGGTGGAAGGCGTGACGAGGCGGGTCGAGTGGCCCACCACGCGCCTGACCATCTGCCGGCCGCCGGGCTCGCAGACCGATGTCGTGCTCGTCCACGGCATCGAGCCGAACATGCGCTGGCGCCGGTTCTGCGCCGAACTGCTCGAGCACGTCGAAGCGCTGGGCGTGACGACCGTGATCACGCTGGGCGCGCTGCTGGCCGACACCCCGCACACCCGCCCGGTGCCGGTCACCGGCACGGCGTACGACAGCGAGTCCGCGACGAAGTTCGGGCTGGAGCACTCCCGTTACGAGGGCCCGACCGGCATCGTCGGCGTCTTCCAGGACACGTGCGTGCAGGCCGGCGTCCCGGCGATCTCGATCTGGGCGGCCGTGCCGCACTACGTGTCCCAGCCGCCGTCGCCGAAGGCGACGCTGGCGCTGCTGCACCGCGTCGAGGAGCTGCTGGACGTCGAGGTGCCGCTCGGCGCGCTCCCGCAGCAGGCCGAGGAGTGGGAACGCACGGTCAGCGAGATGGCCGACGAGGACGAGGACGTACGCAACTACGTGCGGGCACTGGAGGAGCGCGGCGACGAGATCAGCCTGACCGAGACCAGCGGTGACGCGATCGCCGCCGAGTTCGAGCGCTACCTGCGACGCCGTGGCCGCGGTTCCGGCCGGGGGCCCGGTCACGCGGGTCAGTGACCGGCGTCCGGACGCGCGCCACCGGCACGCGTGACCGGCTGGCCGTCGGCGCGCTGTACGCGGGCGGCTTTCTCGGCCCGTTCGGTGCGGGCATGGTCGCGCCGGTGCTGCGGGAGATCGGTGCCGACTTCCACACGACGGCGGGTGCCGCCGCGCTGTCGGTGACGGCCTACATGCTGCCGTTCGCGCTGGTCATGCTGGTCAGCGGCACGCTCGGGCAGCGGTGGGGCGCCGTGCGGACCACCCGGATCGCGTACGTGGCGTACCTGCTGGTGTCGCTGGTGTGCGTCCTGCCCGGGCCGTTCTGGCTGTTCCTGCTGGCCCGCTGCGGCCAGGGCGCCGCGAACGCGTTCACGACGCCGCTGCTGCTCGCGGCCGTCGCCGAGGTCGTGCCACGGGAGCGGCTGGGCAGGGCGCTGGGCCTGTTCGGCTCGTTGCAGGCGGCGGGTCAGACGACGGCGCCGCTGCTGACGGGGCTGGTCGCGGCACTGAGCTGGCGCTACGCGTTCCTCGGTGCGGCGGCGGTGGCCGGTGTGCTGGCGATCGTGGGGTTGCCGTCCGCGGTGGCGGCGCAGCGACCGGTGACGCGGCCGCTGCGCGCCGCGTGGCGGCTGCCGGTGCTGCGGACCGGGCTGATCGGGTTCATCGGCTGGGGCTGTCTTGGCGGTCTGGCGTTCCTCGTGTCGTTCCGGGCGGCCGACAGGTTCGGGTTGTCCGCCCAGGGCGTCGGGGTGCTGCTGACCACGTTCGGCGTGGCGGGAATCCTGACCGCGCGGCCGGTCGGGCGTCTGGTGGACCGCTGGGGCGGCCCGCGGTCGCTGGTGTTCGGGATGGCCGGCGGCGCGGTGCTGCTGCTGGGTGTCGGTCTCGTGCCGTCGCCCGTCGCGGCCGGGGTGCTGTGGGCGCTGTGTGGCGTGGTCAGCCAGTTCGTGCTGGTCGGCGTGAACACGCTGGCGCTGTCCGGACCCGGCCGCGGCGGCGCCGTATCGGTCGTACAGGCCTGCCGATTCCTCGGCGCCGCCGCGACACCCGTCGTGTTCACACCCGTCTACCACGCCGACCCGCTGGCATCCTTCCTGATCCCAGCGGCCCTCGTCCTGACCGGCGCCCCCATCGCCCTGATCGGCCGGCGATCAGACAGCGACCCCGAGTAGCGCGTCCACCGCCTTCCGGATCAGCTCCGGCGCGTCGGCGTCGGTGCCGTGACCGGTCAGCGCCTCGCTCGCCCACGCGTCGACGGCGGCCAGCGCCTTCGGCGTGTCCAGGTCGTCGCCGAGATGGTCCCGCAGCCGGGCGACGACGGGTGCGGCGTCCGGACCGGTGGGGCCCACGGCCGCGCGGTGCCATCGGTCGAGGCGGGCTCGGCCCTGGGCGAGCACGTCGTCGGTCCACTCGCGGTCGGCGCGGTAGTGGCCGGACAGCAGGGCCAGCCGGACCGCCATCGGGTCGACGCCGTCGGCCCGCAGCCGCGACACGAACACCAGGTTGCCGCGCGACTTGGACATCTTCTCGCCGTCCAGGCCGATCATGCCGGCGTGCGTGTAGTGCCGGGCGAACGGGTGGCTGCCGGTCAGCGCCTCGGCGTGCGCGGCGCTGAACTCGTGGTGCGGGAAGATCAGGTCGGAACCGCCGCCCTGCAGATCGAATCCACCGCCGAGCCGGTTCAGCGAGATCGCCGTGCACTCGATGTGCCAGCCGGGCCGGCCGGGGCCCAGTTCGGTGTCCCAGGACGGTTCGCCCTCACGCGCCGCGCGCCACAGCACGGCGTCCAGCGGGTGCCGCTTGCCCGGCCGGTCGGGGTCGCCGCCGCGGTCGGCGAACAGCTCCAGCATCGTGGGCACGTCGTAGTTGGACTCGTAGCCGAACCGGCCGGTCGCGGTGTGGTCGAAGTAGATGTCCGGGTGCTCGGCGTCGATCCGGTAGGCGGCGCCACCCGCGAGCAGTTTCGCGACCTGCTCCGCGATCTCCGGGATCGCCTCGACGACACCGATGTAGTCGCGTGGCGGCAGGATGCGCAGCGCCACCATGTCCTCGCGGAACAGCGCCGTCTCCCGCATCGCCAGCACGACCCAGTCGTCGTGGTCGCGCTCGGCGCGCTCCAGCAGCGGGTCGTCCACGTCGGTGACGTTCTGCACGTAGTGCACCTCGTGCCCGCCGTCCAGCCACTGCCGGTGCACCAGGTCGAAGGCCAGGTACGTGGCCGCGTGCCCGAGGTGGGTGGCGTCGTAGGGCGTGATCCCGCACACGTACATCCGGGCCGTCGGTCCTGGCGCGGTCGGCCGCACCTCGCGGGTCGCGCTGTCGTACAGCCGCAGCGGCCTCGGTTCGCCGGGCACGCGCGGTACCGGATGGGACAACCAGCTCTCCATGTCTCGACAGTAGTTGGTCGGCCCGCCGACCAGAGACGGGCGAAAGGCACGTCTTTGCATGTGGGCGGGTCGTGGCGAACTCGTGCCGGGCGGTTGTCGAATCCGCGCACCGCCGTTCGACGTGAGAGTGTCCGAGCAACGACTACGCGAGGAGTAGCCATGAGTGAATACCTGATCATGCTGTACGAGGACGAGTCCGGCTACGCGAACTCGACGCCCGAACAGCTCCAGGACGTGATGACCGCGCACACCCGGTTCCGCGAGCAGGTCGCCGAGCTGGGCGCGCAGATCCTCAGCGGCCGCGCCCTGCAGCCGACGACGACGGCCACCTCGGTGCAGGCCGACGCCGTCACCGACGGTCCGTTCGTGGAGACCAAGGAGAACCTGGGCGGCTTCTACCTGATCGACGCGAAGGACCTGGACCAGGCGCTGGCCATGGCCAAACTGGTGCCCGCGCCGTTCGGCGGCGTCGAGGTACGGCCGATCATGGTCTCCGACGTGACCGACGCCGACGACGCGGTCGCCGACGCGCACCGTCGTGAGTGGGCATTCGTGCTCGCCGCGACGGCGCGCGTCGCCGGCGACCTCGACCTGGCCGAGGAGTGCGTGCAGGACGCGTACCTGGCGGCGCTGGACTCGTGGCGCGCCAACGGTGTGCCGACCAACCCGGCGGCGTGGCTGACCACGGCCGCGCGGCGCCGTGCCGTGGACGCGCAGCGCAGGGCGGGCACGCTGCGGGCGAAGCTGCCGCTGCTGGTCGTGCGCCGAGGCGAACCGGAGCGGGAGGACGCCGTGATCGACCGGACGACCGGCTGCGGCTGGTGTTCACGTGCTGCCACCCGGCGCTGGCGCTGGAGGCCCAGGTGGCACTGACGCTGCGACTGGTCTGCGGTGTGTCCACAACGGACATCGCGCGCGCGTTCCTGGTGTCGGAGACCGCGATGGCGGCGCGCGTGACCAGGGCGAAGAAGAAGATCACCGCGGCACACATCGCCTATCGGGTGCCCGACGAGGCCGAACTGACCGACCGGCTGCACGCCGTGCTGGTCGTCGTGCACCTGCTGTTCACCACCGGTCACACGGCTCCGGCCGGCGCGGCCCTGGTGCGCGCCGAACTGGTCGACAGGGCCATCGACCTGGCCCGCGTGCTGCGCCGGCTGATGCCCGACGAGCCGGAAGTCCGCGCGCTGCTGGCGCTGTTGCTGCTCACCGACGCGCGCCGCGACACACGCGTGGACGCGGCGGGGCGACTGGTACTGCTGGCCGACCAGGACCGCTCCCGCTGGGACAGGGCCGCGATCGACGAGGGTGTCGCGCTGGTCGTGGAGGCGATGCGCGGCGGTCCGGGCCGGTTCACGGTGCAGGCCGCGATCGCGGCACTGCACGCCCAGGCGCCCAGCTACGACGAGACGGACTGGCCCCAGGTGCTGCGGCTCTACGACGTGCTGGCCGCCGTCTGGCCGTCACCGGTGGTGGACCTGAACCGGGCCGTCGCACTGGCCATGGTCGACGGGCCGGCCGCGGCGACTGGCCAGGGTGGACGAACTGGCAGCGGACGGCAGGCTGGCCGGCTACCAGTACCTGCACGCCACCCGCGCCGACCTGCTGCGACGGCTGGGCCGGACGGCGGAGGCGGCAGCGGCGTACCGCGACGCGATCGCACTCGTCCCGAACGACACCGAGCGTGACTTCCTGGTGGCCCGGCTCACCGGGCTGGGCATGGCAGTATCGAACCAGACCGAGGACCACGCGGAGGCACACGGTGGACATCCAGACCATCGACCAGAACTACCAGCAGTTGCAGCAGCAGAGCCAGCAGACGGTGCAGGCGATCACCAACCTGGCCGCGAAGCTGCAGGCCGCCGCGAACGCGGGTGACCCGAACGCGCGCGAGTGGCTGCTGGACCTCAAGGAGGTCACGCTGGGCTTCCAGCAGGAGCAGAACCAGGTGACGCTGTTGCTGCAGTCGATCCACAGCTTCGTCGCAACGCAACAGCAACAGCCGCAGTACCAGCAGCAGTATCAGCAGCCCCAGTACCAGCAGCCGGTCTACCAGCAGCCCCAGTACCAACAGCAGCAGTACCAACAGCAGCCGGTGTACTACCAGCAACAGCCGCAGTACCAGCAGGGCGGCTTCGGCGGCTTCATGCACAGCACGTTCGGCCAGGCCATCGCGACCGGCGCCGGGTTCGCCATCGGTGAGGACGTCATCAACGACATCTTCTAGTGTCGTGTAATCCTGCGGCTGCGTGACGCGCGATGGCGGCGGACCACGTTGCCCGCCGCCAGGCTCGCGCCGATGCGGTCAGGCGGCCCGCACCCACGTGTGGTCCATGGCCGCCCTCTCGCATCACCCGTTGCCCACGACGGCCGGTCCGGGGGTGTCTCGGACCGGGACGCCGTCCCCCGTGGCCGGGTCCCCAGGCCCGGCCGAGGGCGATCCTGGCGGAGCGCGTCGACAATCCGTCGACAGCGGCGGGCGAACTGGCTGACCGAGCTGGTCAGCGCGGCGTACCCGCGCTGACGGCGCGCCCGGCTACGGTGACGGCATGAGCAGCCGCCCCTTCATGCAGGTCGACGTGTTCACAGCGCAGCCGTACCTCGGCAATCCGGTCGCCGTCGTGCTGGACGGGAGCGGACTGTCCGATATGGACATGCAGGGATTCGCGGCGTGGACGAACCTGTCCGAGACGACGTTCGTCGTGCCTCCTGCCTCCGACGACGCCGACTACGGTCTGCGCATCTTCACGCCCGGCGGTGAACTCCCGTTCGCCGGTCACCCGACGCTCGGCTCGGCCCACGCGTGGCTCGCGGCCGGCGGCACGCCGCGCTCGGCCGGCACGGTCGTGCAGGAGTGCGGGATCGGGCTGGTGCGGTTGCGGCGCACGGACTCCGGCCTTGGCTTCCGTGCTCCCGAACTGCGCCGTGACGGGCCGTTGGACGACGAGTACGTCACCCGGATCGCCGCCGCGCTGCGGATTCCGGCCGAGCGGATCGTGGCGCACCAGTGGGTGGACAACGGTCCCGGCTGGGCTGCCGTGCGGCTCGCGTCGGCGGCCGAGGTGATCGCGCTGGAACCGGACGAGACGGCGTTGCGCGACATGATGGTCGGCGTCGTCGGCGGGTACCCGGAGGGCGGGCCGCTGCGGTACGAGGTGCGCGGCTTCGCCGGGCCCGTCGGCGTGCGCGAGGACCCGGTGACCGGCAGCCTCAACGCGGGCGTCGCGCAGTGGCTGATCGGCGACGGCACGGCGCCGCCGTCGTACCGGGCCGGTCAGGGCACCCGGCTGGGTCGGCGCGGCGTGGTGATGATCGACGCCGACGACGAGGGCATCTGGGTCGGCGGGGACAGCGTCACGTGCATCGAGGGCACGGTCACGCTCTGACCGGTGGCGACGGGGTGGCGGCCGGCGGCGCGCTCCGCCGCCGCCCGGGAAGGTTTCTGCTACGGTTTCCGGGTGACTGCCGGGTCGGCCCAGTGCCAAGCACAGATGAGGTTCCCGGCTGACGCGTGACCTCCGGGCGGGCACGTGGCCCGCCGCTTTCCCGCGGATCGCCTGACATGTGGCGGAACGCGCGCGGGAAGGAGGTGATCAGCGCGATGAACCAACCACACACACCGGTCGGACTGCCCGAATGGCAGCGATTCCTGGCCGACCATGCCGACGGCGCCGTGATGACGGGCCGGGTCGTGGACGTGAAACCGTTCGGGGTCTTCGTGGCCGTTGCCGACGGCATTCACGGCCTGCTGCACAGCAGCGAGTACACGACGGCACCCGACGACGGTGCCACGGTGTCGGTCCGCATCCGGGAGGTCGATCTGGCCAACCGCAGGATGAGCCTGACACTGGCGTAGCGGGATGAAGGTGGGGCGGATCGGACCCGCCCCACCTTCACCGGTGCCCACGGTCCCGCGACAGCGGCACCGGGACCGCCCCAGTCTGGCGCCCCGACGCGGCCATCGCCACGCCGGCCGTCGTCAGCGTTGTCGGCGCCCCCGCAGGTAGTCGCTCACCACCGCGGCACCCAGCCCGTCCACGTCCGGCGCCACGACGCGGCCACCGCTGCGCCGGGCGACCAGGTCCACGAATTCGGCAAGGCGCGGGTCCTCGCCGAGCATGAACACCGTCACCGACGCGCCCAGCTTGGCCAGCGCGTCCACCTGCGCCATCGTGGCCTGTAGCGTGCGCTGCCGCGGCGGCCAGTTGAAGTACGCCTCGCCGTCCGGTTCCAGGTGTGCGGTCGGCTCGCCATCGGTGACGACCAGCACGACCGGCACCGCGTCCGGGTGCCTGCGCAGGTGACGGGCGGCCAGCAGCAGCGCGTGGTGCAGGTTGGTGCCCTGTTCCCACACGCCTTCCAACGCCGTCAGTTCGCCGATGTCGACGGTGGTGGCGTGGCGGCCGAACGTGATCAGGTCCAGTGCGTCGGACCGAAATCGCGTGCTGATCAACTGGTGCAGCGCCAGCGCCGTGCGTTTCATCGGCACCCATCTGCCGTCCTGCACCATCGACCACGACGTGTCGACGCACAGCGCGACCGCGGCCCGCGACCGCTGCTCGGTCTCCATGATCTCGACGTCCGCCACGTCCAGCTTGACGCTGCGGCTGCCCACGGACGCCGAGCGCAGCACGGCGTTGCGCACCGTTCGCGGCACGTCCCACGGTTCCGTGTCGCCGAACTGCCACGCCCGTGATCCGCCGGTCGGTTCACCGGCAGCGCCGGCCAGCGCGGTGTCCCGTTCGCCGCGCCGAGACCGCAACTGCCCGACCACATCCCGCAGTGCCGTCTCGCCGAGCCGGCGCAATGCCTTGGGCGTCAAGCGGAGCGTGCCGTCGGGTGCCCGCTCGAACAGGCCCTGTCTGCGCAGTTCCCGTTCCAGTTCGGCCAACCGCCGCGCGTCGACACCGGCCTGGTCACCGAGTTGGCGGCCCAGCGCCTCCAGGTCGATGTCCTCAAGGCGCGCGCCGGGGTAGGACTGGCCGAGTTGTTCGGCCAGCGCGTCCAGTTCGGCGAGATCCTGCATCGCCTGCGCGCCGTCGCCCATGCCCAGCGGGTTCTTGCCGCGGAACCGCTGACCCGACTCCCAGTCCTCACCGGGCCGCAGCGCCCGCAGATTCGCGTCCAGTGCCGCGACCTGTTGCGCGATGCGCGAATCGCCGAACGCCTGGTCGATCATCTCGGACAGTTCCGCACGCTGCTGCGCGGACATCGAGTTCATCATCCGCTGCGCGGCCGCCGCGCGGGCGGCCAGCGCGTCGATCAGTTCGTCGGTGTTGCGCGGGTTCTCCGGGAAGAACTCGCCGTGCGCTTTCATGAAGTCGGCGAACCGCTGCTCGGTGTCCTCGCCGCGGGCGTGCGCCGCGAGCAGGTCGTTCAGGTCCGACATCATCTGCCTGACCCGTTCGACGTCCTCCGGCGTCGTGCTCCGCAGCGCGTCCTTCATGCCCTGGAAGCGCGATTCCAGCAGTTCCTGGCCGAGCATGTCGCGGATGCGCTGGTAGTTCTCGCGGCCGGTCTCCGAACGCCAGTCGTAGTCGGCCAGTTCGTTCACGGCGGCGGCCGTGCCCGGCGGCAGCGCGCCGAGTTGGGCCTCGGCGAAGCGGGCGTCGTCGGACGGGTCGGGGAACAGCGCGCCCCGCTCGGCCTCCAGCGCCTCGTCCAGCAGCCGGCGCACCTCCTGCAGCGTGCCGTCCAGGCGGTTGCGCCGGGAGATCTCCGAGCGCCGCTGCCACAGCCTGCGGGTCAGCTCGTCCAGACCGCTGGTGTCGCGCATGCCGCGGCGCAGCAGCTCCTCCAACGCGCTGCGCGGTGAACCACCCTCCATCACCTCGCGCCCGATCTCGTCCAACGCCTCCCGCAGGTCCAGCGGCGGCGCGAGCGGATCCGGCCCGTCGTGATAGGGCCCGTACGCGTAGCGATCCGGGACGGTCACGATGCCACCTCGGCGGTCATGATGCCCCCTCGGCGGGACCGCGTGCCTCGGCGGGTCACGGCCCGTACACCGCAGTGCCGTCGTCGGAATCCTTCGCGACCTGACGAGCCAGATAGAGGGCTTCCAGAGCGAACTCGACGGCCGACGCGATGCGCGGCGCCGGGTCGTTCGCGCCGACGCCCAGCCGGCCCGCGACCTCGTGCAGCACCGGGAGTTCAGGCAGCGCGGACAGGATTTCCTTGCCAGGCACGCGTTCGCCTGTGGTGACCATGTGACCGGAACCGACGGCCTCGGCCAGTGGCCGCAGATCCAGGCCGCCGAGCAGCACGCGGGCCGTCTCGGAGAACGCGCGGCGCAGCAGGTGCGTCAGGTGCTCCTGTTCGCGGCCTTCCTCACCGGACTCGAACTCCAGCTTGCCGCGCAACACGGCAGGCACGGACTCCAGGTCCACCGGACGCGCCACGGCCGGGCTCTCGCCGGTCAGCGCCGAGCGGCGCAGCGCGGCGGCGGCCACGGTCTCGGCGGCGGCGACGGCGAACCGCGCGGACACGCCGGAACGCTGGTCGATCGCGGACGACTCGCGCAGTTGCCGGACGAACCGGGCGATCACCTGGATCAGCGGGTCGCCGACCTCGGCGACGAGCTCGGCCTCCTGGCGGACCAGGGCCATCTCGGCGGGCACGCCGAGCGGATAGTGGGTGCGGATCTCGGCGCCGAACCGGTCCTTCAGCGGCGTGATGATACGGCCGCGGTTGGTGTAGTCCTCGGGGTTGGCCGTGGCGACGAGCAGCACGTCCAGCGGCAGCCGCAGCGTGTAGCCGCGGACCTGGATGTCGCGCTCCTCCATCACGTTCAGCAGCGCGACCTGGATGCGTTCGGCCAGGTCGGGCAGTTCGTTGACGGCCACGATGCCACGGTGCGACCGGGGCACCAGTCCGAAGTGGATGGTCTCGGGATCGCCCAGGCTGCGGCCTTCCGCGACCTTCACCGGGTCGACGTCGCCGATCAGGTCACCGACGGACGTGTCGGGCGTCGCGAGCTTCTCCGCGTAGCGCTCGGACCGGTGCCGCCACGTGACGGGCAGGTCGTCGCCGTACTCCTGGGCCATCCGGCGGCCGAGCGGGCTGATCGGGTCGAGCGGGTGTTCGCCGAGCTCGGTGCCGGCGATGACGGGCGTCCATTCGTCGAGCAGGCCGACCAGCGTGCGCAGCAGCCGGGTCTTGCCCTGGCCGCGCTCACCGAGCAGCACGACGTCGTGGCCGGCGAGCAGCGCGCGCTCCAACTGCGGCAGGACCGTCCGGTCGAAGCCGACGATGCCGGGCCACGGGTCGCCACCGGAACCCAGCAGCGCCAGCAGGTTCTCGCGGATCTCGGCCTTCACGCCGCGCGGCGGGTGACCGGCCGCGCGCAGTGCGCCCACGGTCGTGGGCAGGTGTGTTGGAACTGTCACCTCACCGACGCTACGTCGATCGGGCGGCACGGTCGACGTGGCGCAGCTCAAGGACACCGCCGAAAAATCGGTTGACACGCGGGTTAGCGCCGGGCAGGCTCGGCACGCGGTGGTGTCGATCCACGCGCTGACCTGGGGAATGCTCTCGCCGCACGAGGTCTTGTCCGCTCTGGGCGAACAGCACGTTCAACGGTCGACTCACACCTGGCGGGTCACAAACAGCAAGGCCGCCGCACGGCGTCGCGATTCACCTCGTATGCTCACTCACCGTGTCCTGTCCGAGCGCCACGATGGTGGTCTGGACGTCGGCGTGGTTGCACGGCGCCGCCGCGGCCGACGACGTACTCGACTCCCTGCACACCTGGGCGGAGTCACACGAGGTGACCGCGCACGACCAGAGCACCGCCGAGCTGCTCGGCCTGCCCGGTCCCGGTGAACCGGGCGCGTCGCCCGCGCTGCTGCTGGCCGCGGCGCGCAGGATGGCGGCGAGCGGCGGTGAACTCGTGCTGCCGGTCGCCGGTGACCTGCGCGGCCTGCGCACCAGCCCCGCGTTCGCCGCTGCCGCGCTGCACGCCGGTGAGGCGGCCGTCCTGACGGTGAACCCGGACGAGGCGGAGAGCGACGCGGTCGACCTCGGCATCGTGCCGGAGAAGCCGATCGAGGGCCTGTTGCGCTGGACGGTGTACTCGCTGCCGCCGGCGCCCGCCGGTGACCCGACCCCGCTGGGCGAGGCGGAACACGAGCTGTCCGGCGCGATGCGGGCCGCCGCGACGGCGCTCATCGAAATGGACGTGGCCAAGCACCGGCCGGGTGTGCGGGAGGAGATCTCGGCGCTGGTCGAGGGTCAGCCGCGCTCGCCGTGGCCGCCCGGCATGCCGAACCGGGCACTGCGGGTGTTGCAGCGGGCCAGCGAGGTGGCCGCGATCCTGCACGTCGCCACGAGCGACGAGCCCGGCGGCGCCGTGTCGGCATCGGCGATCCGCAGGCGCGCCGAAGCGTTGCGTCCACTGGACAACGCGGTCCGCACCGCCCGCAGGGCAGCCGTCGCCGAGGCGATCCGGACCCTGTCCGACCACGCCGGCAAGCGCTGAGCCGGTCAGTCCACGGGGCGCGGGCGCTGCCGGCTCGCACAGCAGCCGACCGCGCACGGGGCGCCGTTGAGCGTGCAGCCCGCCGAGGGGAAATCCGACAGTTTGCGGGCCGGAGCGCCGGCGACGTGTTCGCGCACCAGTTCCACGACCAGTCCGGCGAAGCGCGGGTCGGTGCCCGGCGTGGCCGCCCTGGCGAAGCCCATTCCCCACTTGTCGGCTCGGGCGCGCGCCTCGGTGTCCAGATCCCACACCACTTCCAGGTGATCGGACACGAACCCGACCGGGCTCACGACGACCGCCGGCACGCCCTGTTCGTGCAGCGCGTCCACGTGGTCCACGATGTCCGGCGCCAGCCACGGGACCGCCGGCGGTCCGGAGCGGGACTGCCACACGACGTCGTACCCGGTGATCCCGAGCCGTTCGGCCACCAGCCGGGCCGCTTCGGCGATCTGGCGGGAGTAGCGGTGGCCACCCTCCTCGGGCGGTCCGGCCGACCTGTCCGCCGACATCGGCACGGAATGCGCCGTGAACACGAGGCGCGCGTCGTCCCGGACGGTGGGCGGCAGCGAGTCGAACGCGGCGCGCACCGCGTCGACGACGGCGTCGACGAACAGCGGATGGTCGAAGAACTGCCGCAGTTTCACCAGATCGGGCGCGGCCGGGCCGACGGCCGCGCGGGCGCGCTCGATGTCCTCGTCGTACTGCCGGCAGGCCGAGTAGCCGCCGTAGGCACTCGTCGGGAACACCAGCGCGCGGCGCACGCCGTCGTCGAGCATCGTGCGCACGGTGTCCGCCACCATCGGATGCCAGTTGCGGTTGCCGAAGTACACCGGCAGGTCGATGCCGGCGCCGCCGAGTTCGGCACGCACGGCCTCGATGATGTCCCTGTTCAGCCGGTTGATCGGTGACACACCACCGAAGTGCAGGTAGTGCTGGGCCACCTCGTCGAGCCGCTCCGGCGGCACGCCCCGCCCCCTGGTCACGTTCTCCAGGAACGGCCGGACGTCCTCAGGGCCCTCCGGGCCGCCGAACGACAGCAGCAGCAACGCGTCCACAGTCACGACGGCATTATCCCGCGTGCGGACGCGCACGCGGGACCCGGTGTCACATGCCGGTGGCGTGCACCCCGCCGTCGACCATGATCATCGAGCCGGTGGTCGCGGGCAGCCAGTCGGACAGCAGCGCACACACCGACTTCGCGACCGGCGTCGCGTCGTTGACGTCCCAGCCCAGCGGAGCGCGCTCGTCCCAGCTGTTCTCCATCAGCGCGAAGCCAGGAATGGACTTCGCGGCCATGGTGCGCAGCGGACCGGCCGAGACGAGGTTCACGCGGATGCCGCGCGAACCCAGTTCCCGCGCCAGGTAACGGGTCACGGACTCCAGGGCGGCCTTGGACACGCCCATCCAGTCGTAGGCCGGCCACGCGACGCGCGCGTCGAAGTCCATGCCCACAACGGAACCACCGGCCGACATCAGCGGCAGGCACGCCACGGCAAGGGATTTCAGCGAGAACGCCGACACCTGCACGGCCGTCGCCACGTCCTGCCAGGGCGCGGCGAGGAAGTCGGCACCGAGGCAGCTCGGCGGCGCGTAGGCGATCGAGTGCAGCACGCCGTCCAGGCCGTCGACGTGTTCCCGCACGCTGTCGGCCAGCGACGCGAGGTGCTCGTCGTTCGTGGCGTCCAGTTCGAGCACCGGGACGGGTCGCGGCAGCCGCTTGGCGATCCGTTCCACCAGACTCATCCGGCCGAAGCCGGTGAGCACGACGGTGGCGCCTTCCTCCTGGGCCACCCGGGCTGCGTGGAAGGCGATCGACGAGTCGGTGATCACACCGGTGATCAGCAGTCGCTTGCCGTCGAGCAGTCCTGGCACTGTGCTTCCTCCGGGTTCGTGCGGGTGGGACTGTGGTGTGGTCAGTGGCCCATGCCGAGGCCGCCGTCGACCGGGATCACGGCGCCGGTGATGTAGGCGGCCGCGTCCGACGCCATGAACGTCACGACACCGGCCACCTCCTCGACCGTCGCGTACCGGTTCAGCGGTACCTGCGAGAGGATCTCCTTCTTGCGGTCCTCGGACAGGGCGTCGGTCATGTCGGTGGTCACGAAGCCGGGCGCGACGACGTTGGCGGTGATGTTGCGGGAACCCAGTTCCCTGCTGATCGACCGCGCGATCCCGACCAGACCGGCCTTGCTGGCCGCGTAGTTCACCTGGCCTGCCGAACCCATCAGGCCGACGACGGACGAGATGAAGACGATCCGCCCCCACCGGCCGCGCAGCATGTTGCGCGTGGCGCGTTTCGCGACCCGGAACGAGCCGGACAGGTTCGCGTCGATCACGCGGGTGAACTGGTCCTCGCTCATCCGCATCAGCAGGGTGTCGTCGGTGATGCCGGCGTTGGCGACCAGGACCTCGACCGGGCCGTTCGCCTTTTCCACCTCGGCGAACGCAGCGTCCACCTGTTCGCCGTCGGTCACGTCGCAGTGGACCCCGAACAGGCCGTCGGGGACGTTCGAGCCCCGGTGTGTGATGGCCACCTTGTCGCCCTGCGCGGCGAACGCGGTGGCGATCGCCAGGCCGATGCCTCGGTTGCCGCCGGTGACCAGAACGGACCGTCCCACAGGTGTGCTCCTACGCAGCGCTTTCCGCCGGACCTCGCCGACGCCGACCGCGTGAGGCTATCCGCTACCACCGCGTACTCCCACAGCGGACCGGCAGATCACATCGTTCGGTGCGTCACGGTCGTGGTCATTCCATGCCCGTCAGCATCTCGTCCAGGATCTGCATCTGTTCCTGCAGGCCGGTCTCCATACCGGACTGGATGATCGAGTCGCGGACGGCCCGGCTGGGTGTCCTGGTCAGCATCGTCACCGTGGTGCGGCCCGCCACCTCGGTGAACGTGACGGTCTGGACGGACGGCTCACCGGGCGCGCCCTCGAACACCTCGGTCAGCACGAGCCGCTCGTTCGGCACGATCTCGCGGTACTCGCCGTGGAACGCGACCTCGAACCCGGGGTTGGCGCGCATCACGTACCGCCACGCGCCGCCGACCCGCAGGTCGAGCTCGACGCTGGTCACCTCGCCGCGTCTGCCCGCCCACCAGCGCCTGATCAGCTCCGGCGTGGTCCACGCCCGGTAGACCAGGTGACGGGGCGCGTCGAACTCGCGCGTGATCATGATCTCGTCGTCGGTCGGCAGTGTCACCGTCGCGTTCATCGTGTCGCTCCTCGCGCCGTTCGGTCGTCGTGCCTTCGGTTGCGGTCGTTCGGTTGTCGTGCGTTCAGTTGTCCAGTTGTTCAGTTGTCTTCAGTTGTCGTGTCTTCAGTTGTGGTCGTCCTTCAGTCGCGCCAGCACGTCGTCCAGCAGTTCGAACCGCTCCGACCACGTCTGCTCGTACTTCTTCACCCAGTCGTGGATGGGCTTGAGCGCGTGGCCGTTGAGGCGGTAGAGCCGCTGGCGCCCTTCGTCACGCACGTCGACCGCCCCCACCTCGCGCAGCACCCGCAGGTGCTTGGACACCTGCGGCTGGGCCAGCCCGAGCAGCCGGACCAGATCGTTCACCGGCCGCTCCCCCTCGGCGAGGACGTCCAGGATCTGACGCCGCCGGGGTTCGGCGACCGCGTTGAAAGCGTCCGCCGTCGTCGCTGCTCGTGCCATGGGAGCAATCGTATTCCGATATGGGTATATGTCAAGCAGTAGGCTGTGGTAGTGATCATCGGGTTGTTGCATCCAGGCATGATGGGCGCGGCCATCGGCGCGCAACTGGTGGATGGTGGTCACCGGGTGTGCTGGTGTCCGGCCGGCCGCTCCCGGCGGACCACGGAACGGGCCGAAACGGCCGGACTGCACGCCGTCGGTTCGCTGGCGGAGCTGCTGGCCGGCAGTGACGTCGTGTTCTCGATCTGTCCCCCGGCCGGCGCGAGCGATCTCGCGGAGCAGGTGGCCCAGCACGGGTTCGGCGGCGTCTACGTCGAGGCCAACGCGATCAATCCGATCCGGATGGCCACGATCGCGGGCCGCATGCACGCCATCGGAGCCGCCGTCGTCGACGGCGCCGTCATCGGGCCGCCGCCCGCCGGTGAGCGGCGAGCGCGGTTCTATCTGTCCGGCCCCCGGTACGGCGTCGAGACGGTGCAGGGGCTGTTGGCCGGCAGCCTGGCCGAGCCGAAGGTCATCGACGAGCGGATCGGGTCGGCCAGCGCGTTGAAGATGGCGTACGGGTCCTACCAGAAGATCAGTCGCGTACTGGCCGCTGTGAGCCACGCGCTCGCCGACGATTTCGGCGTGACGCCCCAGTTGTTGGCCGAGGCGGAGCGGTTGGGCGCAGCGGCGCTGGCCGAGCGGTCGTACTTCGCCGGGATGGCGGCGCGGGGATGGCGATGGGCGCCGGAGATGGACGAGGTCGCGGATTCCTTGCGGGCGGTGGGGTTGCCGCCCGACTTGGCGGAGGCGGCTTCGGAGGTGTTCCGGGGGTGGGAAGCCGATCGGGACGACTGGTCACTGGACAGCGACACGGCGTTGCGTCATCTACGGACGACGTGAGGGCTGCCTGGCGCTGGTTCGCGCCGTCCCCGCCGCATCAGGCATCACTCGTCTCTGGTCACTCGTGCCCCGGTTGGTCTCCCGCCGCTTGGTCACCACGTCTCACGTCCGTTGTCTCACCTATGTAACGCGCCACTATCGTGGCCAGCTTCGGGTTCAGTCGGATCTCCGTTGCCAACAGCGTCGGGTGCGTCAACCAGCGGTGGCGTGCCACGTCCGGTCGGCCGTTGTGGTTCGGTGGCCACGCGGTCAGTGGCGTGAAGTCGTCGATCACCAGCGTGCCGCCGAATCGGAGCCAGTCGGCCGGGTTCAGTGGTGGTTCCTCCCCTTTGCCGTGGCCACCGCCGTCCAGAATCAGTAGATCGAACGGGCCATGGGTCACCAGGTCCTGCCAGTCGCCGTGCAGGACCGTCACCCGCTCGTCGGGTCGGAAGAGGTGGCGCGCGATCTCGTAGCGGTCGCGGTCCCGTTCGACGCTGATCAGGCGCGTGTTCGGGCCCGCCGCTGACGCCAGCCACGCGAGTCCCACCCCACAGCCCGTTCCGGTTTCGCCGATCACGGCGTCGTCCGGTCCGGATGCCAGGAGTTGCAGTAACCGGCCCTGGTCCGGTTGGCAGGAACAGTCGAAGTCGGCTGACGCCCGCACGGCTTCGGCGACGAGGTCGGGCAAGTCGGTGTGCGCGCCGTAGGCGGCGGTGCCTCCGATCGACATGCGATCAGCGTCTCACCCGGAAGGTCGGGGTGGGTCGGAACGTTGTGACGGGTGTGGACGTGGTGGTGATCGGGGCCGGGCAGGCCGGGCTGTCGAGCGCCTACTTTCTGCGGAAGGCCGGCATCGAGTTCGTGGTGCTCGACGCGAATGCCGCGCCGGGTGGTGCCTGGCGGCACCGGTGGCCGACGTTGCGGATGGCCACCGTGCACGGGATCTTCGATCTGCCCGGGATGCCGTTTCCCGCGCCTGAGCCGGACGAGCCCGCTTTCCGTGCCGTGCCCGCTTATCTCGCCGCTTACGAGCGCGCTTTCGAGCTGCCCGTCGTCCGTCCCGTCCGGGTGTCCTCGGTCGGTCGGGACGATCTCTTCTCGGTGCGGACCGATCATGGGGACTGGTCGGCTGCCGCCGTGATCAACGCCACCGGGACCTGGGACCGGCCTTTCGTGCCCTGGTATCCGGGGCAGGACTCGTTTCGGGGTCGGCAGTTGCACACGGCCGGGTATCCGGGACCGGGTGCGTTCGTCGGTCAGCGCGTGGTCGTGGTCGGTGGTGGTAGTTCCGCCGTTCAGTTGCTGACCGAGCTCGCGGAGGTTGCCGACACGACGTGGGTCACTCGGCGGCCGCCAGTATTTCGGGACGGGCCGTTCACCGAGGAGTTCGGGCGGCGCGTGGTCGCACGGGTGGACGAGCGGGTGCGGTCCGGGTTGCCGCCGTTGAGTGTCGTCGGGGTGACCGGCCTGGCTCGGACGCCGGGTGTGGTGGAGGCGGAGCGGGCCGGTGTGTTGGATCGGTTGCCGATGTTCGATCGGATCGTGCCCGACGGGGTCGTGTGGGATTCGGGGCGGTTCGTGGCCGCTGACGTGATCCTGTGGTGCACGGGATGGCGGCCCGCGTTGGATCACCTGGCCGGGTTGGGGATTCGGGAGCGTGGGGGTGGGGTGCGGATGGACGGGACCCGGGTTGTCGGTCAGGAAGGGCTGTATCTGGTGGGATACGGGCCGTCGGCCAGTACGGTGGGGGCCAATCGGGCCGGGCGTGAGGTGGTCGGGGAGATCAAGAAGCTGTTGAGCTCGGCATCGGCGGCCTAGGGTGCGGCGTTGCGGGGCGGTGATCGTCGTGCCAGCCAGTGCTGGCCGGCTACGGCAGCCGCTGGCCGATGAGGAGGGCGCCCAGTGCCGAGATCAGGGACAGGATGGTGCCCATGATCAGCCACGGTTTGCTGGCGTCGGCCTGTTTGTTCTCGTAGCCAATTTGTTCGCCCAGTTTGGCGTAGACCTGTTGCAGTTCGCCTGCGCTGGCGGCCCGGTAGTAGCTGCCCCCCGAGAGGTTCGCGACTGTTTGCAGTGAGCCGTCGTCCACCGGGACCGCTACCTGTTCGCCGCCGATGTCGACCACTCCGTGGTCGGTGCCGAAGGAGATCGTGGAGATCGGGACCGCGGCGGTCTTGGCCTTCTTGGCCTGGCTGAAGGCACCGCTGGGGTCGTTGAGGTCCTGGGGGATGGTCTCCTTGCCGTCGCTCATCAGGACCATCGCTGCCGGCGGTGGGCCGCTGGGGCCTGCCAGGACCTTGCCGAAACTCTGGATCGCCTGGAGGGCATCGGCTATCGCTTCACCGGTGGCCGTTGCCTCCGCCAGTTTGAGGCTGCTGATGGCGTCGTCGACCGACTGGTGGTCCTGGGTGGGTGACACCAGGACCGCTGCCGAGCCGGCGAACGACTCCAGGCCGAGGTTGATGCCGCGGGGAAGGCCGTCGGTGAACTGTTTCGCGGCCACCTGTGCCGCCTGGAGGCGGTTCGGTGTGACGTCAGTGGCTTCCATCGACAGCGACACGTCGATGACGAGCATGACCGTGGCGCGGTTTCTGGGGACGCGTTGCTCGGATGTCGGTCCCGCCAACGACACCGTGAGCAGCAGGAGGGCGACGATCAGCAGTACCGCCGGTACGTGGCGCCACCAGCCCTGGCGTCTGGGGGCCACCCTGTCCAGCAGATCCAGGTTGGTGAACCGCATGACGCGCCTGCGGCGGGCCCGCTGGGTGATGAGGTAGCCGACCGCGAGCCCGGCCACCGCGACCAGCAGCAACAGCCACCACGGTGATGCGTATCCGCTCAAGCTCAGGCCGAACATCAGGCCGCCCCTCCCGACCAGCGGCGCTTGCGGGCCACCACGAACCGAACGGTGTCGGCGATCCAGTCGGAGTCCGTGCGCAGCACCAGATGTCCGGCGCCCGCGCCGCGGATCACCGCCGCGACCTCGGCGCGGTGTTCCGCGGCCGCTGCCGCGAACTCCCTGCGTAGCAACGGTGTCGCGTGGACCTCGCGCTGGCGGCCGGATTCCGGGTCGGCCAGCACGACGGTGCCCACCTCGGGCAGGTCGACATCCCTCGGGTCGAGGATCTCCACGCACACCAGGTCGTGACGGGCGGACAGGCCGCGCAGCGGGCGTTCCCAGTCCAGGGAGCCGAGGAAGTCCGACACGACCACGACCAGGCCCCTGCGGCGCGGCGGCCTGCGCAACTGTTCCAGCAGTTCGGCCAGGTCTCCCCTGGTGCCCACCGCCGCGGCCGGTGTGGTCGCGACCGTGCGCAGCATCGCCCTCGCGTGGGCGAGGCCGCCTCGGGCCGGGATGCGCGTGGTTTGCTCGCCGGTCGACACGACGGCGCCGATGCGGTTGCCGCCGCCGGAGGTCAGGTGGGCCATCGCCGCCACCGCGCACACCGCGAGATCACGTTTTTCGCAGACCGCCGTGCCGAAGTCCAGACTCGGGGACAGGTCCACCGCGACCCATGTCTCCAGTTCGCGGTCCGCGACGGTTTCCCTGATGTGCGGCACGGTGGTTCGCGCCGTGACCGCCCAGTCCATCCGGCGCACGTCGTCGCCCGGCTGGTACGGGCGCGCCTCACCGGGTTCGGTGCCGGGACCGGGGACCAGACCGAGGTGGTTGCCCTGGAGCAGGCCGTCCAGGCGACGGCGGACGTCCAGTTCCAGGGTGCGCAGGCCAGCCTGCAACCGGTCGCCCTGCAACGTCGGTGGCGCCCATGGCGGCCGGTCGCCACGTGCTCCTCGGGACTGCTCCTCCGTCACCGGATCGCCGGGGCCTGCGGATGCTGCTGCGCCGGGCGCGCGGACACCTGCGGCAGCGGCACCGTCTGCAGTACCCGGGTGATGATGTGGTCCAGTGGGACACCGTCGGCCAGCGCGTCGTAGGACAGCACGAGACGGTGGCGCAGCACGTCGGGCACGACGTCGACGACGTCCTGCGGCAGCACGTAGTCGCGGCCCCGGACCAGGGCCAGCGCGCGGCCGGCCGCGATGATGCCGAGGCTGGCACGCGGTGAGGCACCGTAGGAGACCCAGCCCGCGACGTCGGTCAGGCCGTGATCGCCGGGGGTACGCGTGGCGATCACGAGGCGGACCACGTAGTCGACGAGCGCGTGGTGCACGAAGACGCGGGAGGCGACTCCCTGCAGTCTGGTCAGTTCGGCCGGTGTGATCGCCTGCTGCGGCGAGGGCGGTTCGACGCCCATCCGGTAGACGATCTCGCGCTCTTCCTCGGCCGTCGGGTAGTCGACGACGATCTTGAACAGGAAGCGGTCGCGCTGCGCCTCCGGCAGCGGGTACACGCCTTCGTTCTCGATCGGGTTCTGTGTCGCCAGCACGAGGAACGGGTCGGGCATCGGGAACGTCTCGCCGCCGATGGACACGTGCCGCTCCGCCATCACCTCCAGCATCGCGGACTGCACCTTCGCCGGGGCGCGGTTGATCTCGTCCGCGAGCACGAAGTTGGCGACCACCGGGCCGAGTTCGACGTCGAAGGTCTCGCTGCCCTGGCGGTAGATGCGGGTGCCGAGGATGTCGGCCGGCACCAGGTCGGGGGTGAACTGCACGCGGGAGAACGAGCCGCCGACGACGCGGGCGAACGTCTCCACCGCGAGGGTCTTCGCGACGCCGGGCACGCCCTCCAGCAGCAGGTGGCCCTTGGCCAGCAGGCCGACCAGCATGCGCTCGACGAGACGGTCCTGCCCGACGATCACACGCTTGACCTCGAACGCGGTACGTTCCAGCAGTTGCGCGTCCCTCGCGGGCGCCTGGGCATCCTGCTGGGTGCCCTGCGTTGCCATGAAGTCAGCGATCTGCCCCGGTTCGGTCATCGGCCGACGATCCTCCTGCCGTGTCGATACTCGTGTGTCGGCGAACTGCGGAGGTCACCCGGGCAGCAACGTTCCAACGCCGACGCCCAGCCAACCCGGTCACCAGTGTGACGGCTGTGAAGCATCCCTGGTGATCGGCCCCTCGCCGCCGCCTGCGAGGAACCTGGCAAGATCGGCCTGGGTGTCCACGTCGGCCGATTCGCCCGGTAGTTCGGCGACCTCCGCGATGGACAGACCGGACAGCGTCGCATGCAGCGACCGGCCGCCGGGGTCGGCCGGCAGCGCGGCCCGCAGTGGGGCGTGCCGCCACCCGCCGATCAGCCACTGGCGTCGGCCTCCGGTGTCGCACAGCACCGCGCCGTCGGCCGTCGGGCAGGCCGCCAGCGTGCCGCGCAGGCGGTCGACGGTGCCGCCGGTCACGCCGGTCAGATCAGCGGCCAGCACGACGACCTCGTCGGACTCCGGGAGCGCGGCCAGTCCCGCTGCCAGCGCGGCGACCGGGCCGCCGCCGGGTGGCTGTTCCAGCGTCCAGTACACCGGCCGGTCGGTGGGCGCCTCCGGGCCCACGACGACGACGTGGGCGGCTGCGGCGACCGCGGCCAGCGAACGGTCCAGCAACGTCCGGCCCGCGACCGCGATGCCCGGCTTGTACCGGCCGCCCAATCGGCTCGCCCTACCCCCTGCCAGCAGTATCGCGGTCCACACGTCGGCAACGTTAGGCGATTACACGACCTAGAGCACGCGGGTTGCGAACGGCATGATGCCGCCGTAGCGCACCGACGTGACCCTGACCGGCATGCTCGACTCGTACGCCTCGACCATCATCCCGTTGCCGATGTACATCGTGACGTGGTGGATGCCGGCGATCGAGCCGTCGGTGGAGTAGAACAGCATGTCGCCGGGCCGCAGTTGGGACAGCGGCACGTGTCTGCCCATTTCGGCCTGGTAGGCCGCGTAGTGCGGCAGCGACACACCGGCGCCCGCGAACGCGTAGACCATCAGGCCGGAGCAGTCGAAGCCGACCTTCGCGTAGTCGCCGTAGGGGTCGCCGAGCCCGTGCACGCCGAGGGTCGGGCCGTAGGCGTTGCCGCCGCCCCACGCGTACATGACGCCCAGCGCCGACAGGGCCCGCTGCAGCACGACCGCGATCGAACCGCCCGCCGCCACCGACACACCGCGCCGGCCACCGGAGTTCCCGCCCCCGCGGCCACGGGATGCCGCTGCCGCCGCCGCGGCGTCGGCGGCCTGCTTCTCGGACAACCACTTCTGGTACTGGGCGCGCTGGGCGCGCAGGCCGGAGACGTCGGCCTGGGCGGCGGTCAGCTGCGCCTGGAGGTTGGTCTGGACGGCCTCCAGCCGGTCGGCCTGCGCCTGCTCACCGCGCTGCGCGGCGACGGCGGCCGCGATGGCGTCGTCCGCCTGTTTCTTCGCGGTCTGCGCCGCGGCCTGTTTCTGTTGTGCCACAAGGAGTGCAGCCCTGGCCGACGAGTCGGCGTTGGCCTGTTGGACGCGGGCCTGCTGCATCTGGTTGAGCACGTCGAGTTCGGAGCCGCCGATGTCGTCGAGCAGTTCCTGGCGCAGCAGCAGGTCTTTCGGACTCTTGGCGTCGAAGTAGGCCGACACGGAGCCGAGCGTGCTGCCCTGCTCGAAGCTGCCGGCGGCGAACGCGTCCACCCGGCTGCGCAGGTCGTCCACCGCGTTGCCGGCCGCTTTCGCGGAGATCTGCGCTTCCGTCGCCGTGTGCCGGGCCTGGCCCGCCGCGTCCTGGGCGGTCTGCAGGTCGACCAGCGCCTTGTTGGCGTCCTCCTGCTTGAGTTCGACGTCGTCCTGCAGCGTCTGCAGCGCCGACTCGGCAGTGGAGAGCTGGGCGGTGATCCTGCCCACCTGGCCGGCCTTGGCGTTCGCCTGGGACTGGGCGGCCCTGATCGCACCGTCACTGGGATCGGGCGGCGGTGGCGGCAGGGCGGCGGCCGACGTCGCGACGACCAGCTGGAGCCCCACCGCGGCCACGACCGTGACAGCGGCCAGTCTGCGGCGGTTCGGTGTGCCGGCCACGGGCATCGCCCACCCTCCGATCCGATACACCGTTCGGCGCAGTGTCGATAGGCCGAATGGAGTCATTCCTGTGGTGGGGTAACTGTGCCACTTCTATCTCGGTTGTTCCATACGTCGCAGCGACAACTCGCTCCTCGTCAGCCACAAGAGTGCTGCGTTTTCACCGAGTGTGATCATTTCGGGCAAAGATCACCCGGTTTAGCGATCAGATCACTTCGGTTGAGCGCACCATTCGCGAACGTCGGGACGAGTGATCGTGGCGATGATCCCGCCGTTGGCCGCGAGGTTGACGAACGCCGGCAGCACGGCGCCGCCGAACAACGAGGCTAGGCCACCGAGCATGTTCAGGCCGCAGAGGACGATTCCCAGGAGACGGGCCCATTCCGCGCCTCTCCACACGAACACGCCCGCGACGATCTGTGCCGAGGAGAACAGGAGTTGGCCCCACCAGATGAGGTAGTCGATCGTGTCGACCGACTGGCCATCGTCGTCGGCCGACCCGAACTGGCCGAGGATCACGAGCGTGACCAGGACGCCCAGCGCACCGAACACGACGAGCAGGACGGCGCCGGTGCTGGCCACCGACGGTCGTGGACCCCGGTAGACGAAGGCGGCGGGCGGCTCCTCGGGTGCCGGCGGGTGGGCCTCCAGCGGTGGTAGCGGTCGTTGTTCGTCGAACCCGGGGTCCGTCATGGCGAAGCACTCCTCCCAGACGTGTCTGCCTCACCAGATGTGGTGCCAGGCAACTGTGCCGGGTCCGGGTGGGCAGATCGTTCGGCAACGCGGCGAATTAGCCCGCTCGGCCGCCGCCGACCCACGCCGAACAGCCGTTTCTGCCGTCGCCGCTCAGGCGTCCAGGAACTCGACGCGGTTCCCGACCGCGTCGGTGGTGTGGAAGCGGCGCCTGCCCGGGATCTCCGCCGGATCGGCCCAGTCGACCGGGAAACCGGCTGCCTCGACGGCCGCCGCGACCTGGTCGAGGTCCACCACGAACGCTGGGTGCGCCTTCACGGCTGGCCGGAAGTCGGCTTCGACGCCGACGTGCAGTTCGCCCGATCCGGGCACCTGGAACCAGCAGCCGCCGCGTACCGCCAGCAGCGGCGGCTTGGGCAGTTCGGGCCAGCCGAGCACGCCCGTGTAGAAGGCCCGCTGACGATCTTCGGCTCCCGCCGGACACGACACCTGCACGTGGTGGATCACGCTGATCAACTCCTCCGTCCCCGGCTTGCCGGCCATTACAGGACAAGCGTACTGTTTGTGGCGGGGCCCGGCGGGTACGCGCGGAACGGATGCGCGACACTCGGCCACGCGAACCACCACGAAACGACTGACGGAGTAGGACGTGACCTCAACGGTGAGCAAGGACAGCTTCGGTGCCCGCGGCACGATCAGCGTCGGCGACACCTCCTACGAGGTGTTCCGGCTGGCCGCCGTCGACGGAGCCGAGCGCCTGCCGTACAGCCTGAAGATCCTGCTGGAGAACCTGCTGCGCACCGAGGACGGCGTGAACACCACCGCCGACCACGTGCGCGCCCTCGCCCGGTGGGACCCCTCGGCCGAGCCGTCGACCGAGATCCAGTTCACGCCCGGCCGGGTCGTGATGCAGGACTTCACCGGCGTGCCGTGCGTCGTGGACCTGGCCACCATGCGCGAGGCCGTCGCCGAACTCGGCGGTGACCCGGACAAGGTCAACCCGCTGGCACCGGCCGAACTCGTCATCGACCACTCGGTGATCGCCGACATCTTCGGCCGGCCGGACGCGTTCGAGCGCAACGTCGACTTCGAGTACGAGCGCAACAAGGAGCGCTACCAGTTCCTGCGCTGGGGCCAGACCGCGTTCGACGAGTTCAAGGTCGTGCCGCCGGGCACCGGCATCGTGCACCAGGTCAACATCGAGCACCTGGCCAGGGTCGTGATGACCCGGAACGGCCAGGCGTACCCGGACACGCTGGTCGGCACCGACAGCCACACCACGATGGTCAACGGCCTCGGCGTGCTGGGCTGGGGCGTCGGCGGCATCGAGGCGGAGGCGGCCATGCTGGGCCAGCCGGTGTCGATGCTGATCCCGCGTGTCGTCGGCTTCAGGCTGCACGGTGAACTGCCGGCGGGTGCGACGGCGACCGACCTGGTGCTGACGATCACCGAGATCCTGCGCAAGCACGGCGTGGTCGGCAAGTTCGTCGAGTTCCACGGTTCCGGCGTGAGCGCGGTGCCGCTGGCCAACCGCGCCACGATCGGCAACATGAGCCCCGAGTTCGGCTCGACCTGCGCGATCTTCCCGATCGACACGGAGACCATCGAGTACCTGAAGTTCACCGGCCGCGACGCGGCGCAGGTCGAACTGGTCGAGGCGTACGCGAAGGAACAGGGCCTGTGGCACGACCCGGACACCGAGCCGCGCTACTCCGAGACCCTGGAACTGGACCTGGCCACGATCGTGCCGTCGATCGCGGGCCCGAAGCGTCCGCAGGACCGCATCGAACTGACGGCGGCCAAGCGCGCGTTCCGGTCCGTGCTCGGTTCCTACACCAAGGACCCGGCCCGCGCCGACGCCGTCGACGAGGCGTCCGAGGAGTCGTTCCCGGCCAGTGACTCGCCCGCGTACCCGTCGGCCGCCAACGGCGCGACCGGGCCGCAGCACAGGCCGACCGGGGACACGGTGGACGGCAACGGCGCGACCGGGCGGCCGCGCAGGCCGACCGAGGTCACGATGGACGGCAACTCGTTCGAGATCGACCACGGTGCCGTCGCGATCGCCGCGATCACGTCGTGCACCAACACGTCCAACCCGTCGGTGATGCTCGGCGCGGCGCTGCTGGCGAAGAAGGCCGTCGACCGTGGGCTGCACCGCAAGCCGTGGGTGAAGACGACGCTGGCGCCCGGCTCCAAGGTGGTCATGGACTACTACGAGCGCGCCGGCCTGCTGCCCTACCTGGAGAAGCTGGGCTTCAACCTGGTCGGTTACGGCTGCACCACGTGCATCGGCAACTCCGGCCCGCTGCGGGACGAGATCTCCGCCGCCGTCAACGACGCGGACCTGGCCGTCGTGTCGGTGTTGTCGGGCAACCGGAACTTCGAGGGCCGGATCAACCCGGACGTGAAGATGAACTACCTGGCCAGCCCGCCGCTGGTGGTGGCGTACGCACTGGCCGGCTCGATGGACGTGGACCTGGTCAACGACCCGCTGGGCACCGATACCGAGGGCAGGCCGGTGTTCCTGGCCGACATCTGGCCCACGCCGCAGGAGATCCAGGACGTCGTCGCGTCGGCGATCTCGTCGGAGATGTTCACCTCCGACTACGCGGACGTGTTCGCCGGTGACGAGCGCTGGCGTTCGCTGCCCACGCCGACGGGCAAGACGTTCGAGTGGGACGAGGACTCGACCTACGTGCGCAAGCCCCCGTACTTCGAGGGCATGGGCACCGAACCGGACGCGGTGAGCGACATCAGCGGCGCTCGGGTGCTGGCGCTGCTGGGCGACTCGGTGACCACCGACCACATCTCCCCCGCGGGTGCGATCAAGCAGGACTCGCCTGCCGGCAAGTACCTGACCGAGCACGGCGTGCAGCGCAAGGACTTCAACTCCTACGGCTCGCGGCGCGGCAACCACGAGGTGATGATCAGGGGCACGTTCGCCAACATCCGGCTGCGCAACCTGCTGCTGGAGGACGTGCAGGGCGGCTTCACCCGGCTGTTCCTGAACGGACACGGCCTCGCCGACGCCGAGCAGACCACGATCTACGACGCGTCCGTCGCCTACGCCGAGGCCGGTGTGCCGCTGGTCGTGTTGGCGGGCAAGGAGTACGGCTCGGGCTCGTCGCGTGACTGGGCGGCCAAGGGCACGTCGCTGCTGGGCGTGCGCGCGGTGATCGCCGAGTCGTTCGAGCGCATCCACCGGTCGAACCTGATCGGCATGGGCGTGCTGCCGTTGCAGTTCCCGGACGGCCGGACCGCGAGCGATCTGGGCCTGGCCGGCGACGAGACGTTCGACATCAGCGGTGTCACGGCGCTCGACGACGGCCAGACGCCCTCGACGGTCGCGGTGACGGCGACGAAGCCGGACGGCGGGAAGGTCGAGTTCGACGCGGTGGTCCGCATCGACACGCCCGGCGAGGCGGACTACTACCGCAACGGCGGCATCATGCAGTACGTGCTGCGCAAGATGCTGCGCGCCTGACGCGTTCCCGGGGCCGTCCGCGACGGGCGGCCCCGTTCCGTGCCGGCCGTCCCGACTCGTTCCGTCCGGGAATCGACGTGTTCGCGGCGTTCCGGTTCAGCGCGATTCGTTATGTCGCAACGTGTTGCCCGGCCGGGCCGCGCAGTGCCGCCGTCGGCCAGCATTCCTGTCGGTAGGCGCTGTCCCAGAACAGCCATTCGTACTCGGTGGCTTTCGTGAACGCGGCCAGCATGCGGTCGCGCGTGTGGCCGTCCGTGCCGGCCGCCGCCGCGTCGACGGCGTGCCGGCAGGTGAGCACGGCCCCGGCGAACTCGTCGTCGGCGTACGTGTCGATCCAGGCCAGGTACGGGTTGTCGCCGCCGGGTCTGAGCGTCGCCAGGATCTCCGTGCCGACCTGCTGGTAGATCCAGAAGCACGGCAGCAGCGCGGCGACCAGCTCCGCGTAGCTCGCGGTCTGGGCCGTGGCCAGCAGGAAGGACGTGTACGCCAGGCAGGTCGGTGACGTCTCGACGGCCCGCTGGTCGTCCTCGGTCATGCCGAACCGCTCGAAGTAGCCGTCGTGCAGCGCACGCTCCACCACGATCGACTCCTGCGCCGCGCCGGCGAAGAAGGCGACGTCACCGGTCGTGCCGGCGCGGGCGGCCGCGATCGCCAGCGCCCTGGCGAACCCGACCAGGTAACGCGCGTCCTGCACGAGATAGAACTGGAAGCGCTGCCGCGACAGCGTTCCGGTGGCGAGCTCCGCGTTGAACGGCAGCGTGATCATGGCGCGCTGCAACCGCTCGGTGTGCCGCCACGCGGTGGCACAGAATCCGGTCATCGGTTCATCATGCCGTTCCGAACGAGTTCGGTGCCGAACGAACTTAACGTTCTGATCACGGCGACCGCATGATCACCTCGATGCACGGGTCGGCCGGGCCATACCATTACGCCGATTGGGCGATTCACCGGTGATCCCCGAACCTTTCTCGGTCATTCGGCTCACCAGCCAGTACGGTCGGAAGCATGGCCCAGACCACCCCTCCCGCACCCGTCGCCGGGCTGTCGAAGCAAGCCCACGGCAAACGTCCACTAGGGATGGTCCACAGAAGATCCCCGCAACCTGTCCCAGCAGGACCGATTCATCATTGCACAGGTTCGCGAAAATGTGATCCACCAATAGAAACGGGCATTCACCGATATTTCGACTGGCGTTGTGAGAATGGTGGAGACACGGGCTTCGCCGACAGGTGACACGGCTTGCCAAATCCTGGACATTCCCTGGTCCAGCGTGCCACCATACCGATGCCGAGCGCACCGAAATGGAGGTCCGGGTGTCCGACTCAGCCCAACTCGCCGCCGAACTGAAGACGCTTCGCAAAGGCAGGGGACTTCAGGCACCACGGCTGGCTGAACAGGTAGGACCCCTGTTGCTGGAGCTGGCCGCCATTGGCCCCAACGAGAGCGTCGCCGCGATCCGGGAGAAGCTGTCCCGCCGATTGCGCATTCTCGCGGAGAGCCTGCCGGAGGATCTGCGGCAAGTCGTGACGATCGCGCTGGCACTGCACCCGGACACGCAACATCAGTTCCTCCAGGACCGCGTGCAGTACCTCGCCGAGAAGCAGAAGCGAGACGTCCGCACCATTCGCCGCCGGATGGACGAGGGATTCGAACTGCTGGCCGAAATGGCGACGAAGCCGACCGGACCGAAAGGCGGCGGGGCGGCCCTCGGCTGGTACATCGATCGGATGGAAGCCATCCTGCGGATGGACAAGGCGTCCCCGGAATCCTTCGAGCGTCGTAGGATCACATCCGAGTGGGATCACCTGGACGTCATCCAGGCCGCGATCACGGTCCCGCGTCACGGGCAGGACCAGGCCGAACTGCACAAGCTCGACGCCGAGATGTACTTCGGTGCCACGATGGTCGGCCGCCGGCAGCGCGGCGAGCACCGGTTCGACTTCGACCTCAGACTGCCCCGCCCGCTGGCCATCGGCGAGAAGCACGAGTACGGCATCATCCAGCGCATCCCGGACGCGCAACTGATGCGCACCCACTACGTCTTCTTCCCCGACCGCAGGTGTGAGGAGTTCGACCTGCGGATCCGGTTTCCCCTCGACAACATTCCCCGGCTGATCTGGCGCGTGAGCGAGGTCTTCCATCGCGACGTCGACGAGAACCGCCCGACCGACGAACTGCTGCGCGCCGACGACGTCGGCGAGATCACGCTGAACTTCCAGAACCTGCGCCCCGGCCACGGCTACGGCGCCCAGTGGCAGCCCGCCTGACCCTCGCCTGTTCAGCGGATTGTGACCTGGACCCCGGTGCTGCCGTCCCGGTTGCGGACCTCCTGCGCACGGCCGATAGTGGGCTGCGGTCCTGAACCGAGACGAACCGGGCGACACCAGCCCGACGGGAGCATTGCCAACCATGCGTATCCGGAGGCCGGGCTGGCTGACGATCGTCACCGTCGCGGTCGGCATCGTCGCCGTGTCCTTCATCACCGTCCGGCCGACCGACCCGCCCGCCGCGTCAGCGGCCTCCCGGTCCGGCGTGCTCGGCACGTCCGGCGCGGCACCCGCACCGGCGCCGCACACGCCGGCGTGCGCGGCCGCCGTCGCCGCGCTGCCGATGCGCAACCGGTTGGCGCAGTTGTTGATGGTCGGCGCCACGGCCGCCAACGCCGTCCCGCTGGTGCGGGACGATCACGTCGGCGGGCTGTTCGTCGGCAGTGACGACACGGGGGTGCTCTCCGACGACGCGATGGCGAAGGCGAAGGCCCTGTCGACAGTGCCGCTGTTCGTGTCGATCGACGAGGAGGGCGGCCGCGTGCAGCGGTTGCCCGGACCGCACGGCCCGATACCCAGCGCCCGCACGATGGCCGCGACGATGACGACGAGCCAGGTGCGGTCGCTGGCCAGGAGCCTGGGTGCCGAACTGCGCCGGCTCGGCGTGAACGTCGATCTCGCGCCCGACGCCGACGTCAGCGACCAGCCGGCGAACGACGTGATCGGCGACCGGTCGTTCAGCGACGACCCGGCCACCGCGACGCGCTACGTGGACGCGTTCGCGGCCGGGCTGCGCGGCACCGGTGTGCTGCCGGTGCTCAAGCACTTCCCCGGACACGGTCACGCGATCGGCGACTCGCACACCGGCTCCGCCGTCACGCCACCGCTGGCGTCGCTGACCGACGACGATCTCGTTCCCTACCGCATGATCCCGGCCGGGACAGCCGTGATGATCGGGCATCTGGAGGTCCCGGGGCTGACCGGTTCCGTGCCGGCGTCCCTGAGCCCGGCCGCGTACCAGTTGTTGCGCACGACGTACCGGTTCGACGGTGTCGCGATCACCGACGACCTCGGCGGCATGAACGCCGTCACCGCGCACTACGCCCTGCCGGCCGCAGTGCTGCTGGCCATCCGGTCCGGTGCGGACATGGCACTGTGGACGACCGGTGACGAGGTGGGCCAGGTGCTGGACACGCTGGTGTCCGCCGTCGCCGACGGCTCTTTGCCGCAGCAGCGCGTGAACCAGGCCGTGACCCGGGTCCTGGTGGCGAAGGGCGTCTGCACCGGGTGACCGCTGTGGATGGTCAGTGGCGGAGGACGGTGTCGCCCTGGGCGTTGTCGCCGTGCATGAGCCGCTCGGCGAAGCAGTCGTTCGCGTCGATGCCCTGCCCGTCGCACCAGGCGTTCGCGTCGGACGGATCGCTGTAGGGCTGTGGCGCCACGGTGACGTAGAAACCGGCGAGGCGGAAGTCGCTGTAGTCCTCGGACCGCAGCAGCAGCGAGCCGGGGTGCGCGGTGGCCTCCTGCTGGTAGTCGGCCAGGATCGCGCGGTAGTCGAACGTGACACCGTTGACGACCAGGCCGACGTTCTTCGACGACAGTTGTGACACCCACGAGCCGACCAGCGACTCGACCTCGGGACGATCCGCGTCGACGAGTTGTTGCAGCTCCTGTTCCGCCGCCGCCTCGTCGGTCTGGATCCGGGCTTGCGTGGTCGTCGGCTGCGTGGTCGTCGGCTGCGTGGTCGTCGGCTGTTCGGTCGTGGTCGGTTGATCCGTCGTCGTGGGGACGACGGTGGAGGCCGCGGGCGTCGCGGTGCCGCCGGTGGCCGTGTCGGCGTGCCGGAACACGATGAACACCGCGACCGCGGCGAGGACCAGCAGCGCGGCACTGGCGATGACCACGATCGGGCCGGTGCCCGAGCCGCGCCGTGGCTGGTCGTAGGCCGGCACGACCTGCTCACTCTGGTGCGGGGGCACCCACAGCGGGGGTTGCTGCCGCGGCCCCGTCTGCTCGGCCGGCGGCCACTGCTGCTGCCACTGCGACGTCGGGGGCGGCGCCCACCGCGGCGGCTGCGCGGGCGGTCGCAGGGCGGGGTCGGGCTGCCGGTTCGCTTCCGGCCACGGGGCCGGACCGCACCCTGGACATTCCTGGGTGCCGGGCCGCAGGTTCGCCCCGCAGTTCGCACAAGTCGGCATCTGGTCACCTCCACTGATCGGCGGCCGAACCAGAAGGCGAAACGGCCCGCCGCGTCTCATCCTGGATGTCGCCGTGGCGGCCGTCGTGTTAACGGCGCGATCGGAAAAGTCTCGGATCGGGATTGACAATTTTCTGACACGCGGCAAGGTGTTGACCTTCGCGCGCCGGGAATCGACCGAAGTCGGCACCGGCGCGTAGCATGACGATCGCACCGCGTGGACGGGGTGCCCGTCCCGGGCTCGGCGGCCAGGCCGATCCGGGAACGGGCACCGCGCTCATCAGCCGACGAAGACGGAAACGAGCAGGCTCCAGATGCCGTGGGGTTCCATGGTTGTCACCTCCCGAAGGTGTCGCGGTGATTTCGGACTCCGGTGCTCGGTGACTCAGGAACCGGGCACCGGAGCGAACTGGGCCGCCAGGACGAGTCCGATGATCAGACCGGCGAGCAACGAGAAGACGGCCACGCGGATGGTCACGGAAACGGCAAGGAAAATGCGCATGATCCTCTCCCAACAATGATTCTGTCGCGTGGTCGAATATGCGGTTTCTGATTTCGCTTCGACGTTGGCGAGTAATTCCTGACTAGAACCATCATGCGGCGGCGGGCGGCGGTGTGAAAGACGTTGCCGGGTGGCTGGAGAACTGGGAAACAGGAAACGGCGGCCGCCGAGGCACGCCGGGCGGGCACGGCAACTGCAACTTTCAGGGAGTGAATCGATCGAGCCGGTCGCAACGGCAAGCTCGACGGCGACTCGGTGCGGCGTTCGCGCTGTTCAGCGCGTCGCGGTGCGCGCTCGCCGCACAAAATTGGTCTGGTCCAGCGTCACCCGGGGCAGGCGGGGCGTTTACCGGGCCGGTAAGTCGTCCTAGCTTCTGTCGACAACAGCGATCCGCAGGTCCACACAGAAAGGAACGGACCCGTGCCGACCCGACCGTCCAGGCCATTGACGTCCCGGATACGTGCAGTCGCGGCGTCCGCCGCGGCGGCGGCGGCCCTCGTGTCGCCGCACTCGCCGGGGCGCACCCCGCGTCCGCCGCCGTCACACCGAACAGCTCCAGTTGCACGTACGCTCGACGGGCACCACGTCCATCCAGAGCGGCGAGTTCATCATCCAGGACAACGAGTGGAACTCGTCCGCGCCGCAGTGCATCGACGTACACGTCGGGCACGGCGTGGACGGTGAGCACGGCGAACTTCAACCTGCCCACCAACGGCGCCCCGGCGACCTATCCGTCGATCTTCAAGGGCTGCCACTGGGGCGACTGTCACCACGACGAACAGCACCATGCCGATCCAGGTCAGCAACCTGGGCAGCGCCACGTCGTCGTGGAGCACGACGCAGCCGGCGTCCGGCGCGTACGACGTCGCCTACGACATCTGGTTCAACTCCACACCGACCACGCCGGGCCAGCCGGACGGCACCGAACTGATGATCTGGCTGAACAGCAGGGGCGGCGTGCAGCCGTTCGGCAGCCAGACCGGCACGGCCAACATCGACGGCTTCAACTGGAACGTGTGGACCGGCCAGCAGACCTCCTGGAAGATCATCTCCTACCTAGCTCAACCCTGGCGGCACGTCGTTCAACAACCTGGACGTCAAGGCGCTCATCGAGGACGCGGTCAGCAGGGGCTCGCTGAACCCGGCGCACTACCTGATCGACGCCGAGGCGGGTTTCGAGATCTGGCAGGGCGGCCAGGGCCTGGGCACCAACAGCTTCTCGTTCGACGCGACGGCCGGCTCAGGCGGCGGCGGTGGCGGTGGCGGTGGCGGCGGCGGCGGTGGCGGCGGTGGCGGTGGCGGTGGCGGCGGCGGCGGTGGAGCGCCCACCTGTACCGCGACCTATCAGGTCACCAACCAGTGGAGCAACGGGTTCACCGCGAACGTCACCGTGGCCAACACCGGCACGACGGCGACCAAGGCCTGGCAGGTCGGCTGGGCGTGGCCGGGCAACCAGCAGGTGAGCAGCATGTGGAACGCGACGGGCACGCAGTCAGGCACGTCGGAAACCGCGTCCAGCCTGAGCTACAACGGCGCGATCGCACCCGGCCAGAGCGCGTCCTTCGGTTTCCAGGCCAGCTACAGCGGCGGCAACGGCGCACCAACGCCAACCTGCGCGGCTAGCTGACCGGTCCCACTGGGGGACCGTGGGGTCGGTGTTATGGGCGACGCCGGCCCCACCTGGTCACCGACGCGCCGGCCGGACGGACCGGCCGGCGCGTCGGCGCCGTCACTCACACCGCACGAGCCAACGAGACCGCGAAGCGGCCCTCCGGGTCGGTGAACCACTTCACCAGCTCGAAGCCCGTCGCGGCCAGTTCCTCCGCGACGCCCGGCTTGCGGAACTTCGCGGACACCTCCGTGCGCAACTGCTCGCCCGGCTCGAACCGGACGTCCAGATCCAGCGCCGCCAGCCGGACCCGCATCGCCCGGGTGGCGCGCAACCGCATCTCGATCCACTCGGCCTCCGCGTCCCACAGCGCCACGTGCTCGAACGCGGACACGTCGAAGTCGGCGTCGAGTTCGCGGTTCATCACGTGCAGCACGTTCCGGTTGAACTCGGCCGTGACGCCCGCTGAGTCGTCGTACGCGCGCACCAGGACCTCGGGGTCCTTCACCAGATCGGTGCCCAGCAGCAGCCACTCCCCTCCGTACAGCACCGATCGCAGGCCGGACAGGAACTTCGCGCGCTCGCCGGGCACCAGGTTGCCGATCGTGCCGCCGAGGAACGCGACCAGCCGCGGCCGGTCGCCGGGCACCAGGTCCAGGTGCTCGGTGAAGTCGCCGACGACGCCGTGCACGCGCAGTCCCGGGTAGTCGGCCGCGATCGCGGCCGCCGACTCGCGCAGCGCCGTCGCGGACACGTCGACGGGCACGAACTGGCGCAACCCGTCGGCGGACAGGGCCGACAGCAGCAGGCGCGTCTTCTCCGACGATCCGGAGCCGAGTTCGACGAGGCTCGCCGCACCGGTGAGCGCGGCGATCTCGGCCGAGTGGTCGGTCAGGATGCGCCGCTCGGCCCGTGTCGGGTAGTACTCGGGCAGTTCGGTGATCCGCTCGAACAGTTCGCTGCCGCGCGCGTCGTAGAACCACTTGGGCGGCAACGTCTTCGGCGTGGCGAGCAGGCCGGCGAACACGTCGGCACGCAGCGCGTCGGCCAGGTGGTCGTCGCTGAGGTGTACGTCCACCGTCACGTCGGTCATCTGATCCTCATCTCGGTCAGTTGGACACCGGACCGGTCGGCCACCACGAGCGTCCGGTCGGGCACCGGCCGCCAGTCGGGCGCGTCGTCCCACGGTTCGGACGCGACGACCACGAAGTCCGGCCCGGTGAGCACGGACAGCGAGTGGTCCCACGCGGTGGCCAGCACGGTGTCACCGTTGGTGAGCAGGAGATTGAGCCGCGAGCCGGGCGCGGTGGCCGCCACGTCGGCGACCAGGCCGGTCACGGCGTCCCGCGGTGCGGCACCGGCGGCGATGCGGTGCCGCAGCAGCGCGGACAGCAGCGCCGAGTCCGTCGGCGCGTCCATCGTCAGCAGTTCGGTGACCGGGAGTTCGGTGGCGAGTTCCGCCACCGAGTCCGGCCAGCCGGTCACCTTGCCGTTGTGGCTGAACAGCCAGCCGTCCCACGTGAACGGCGCGCACGCGGCGTCGGTCACGGGCATGCCGACGGTCGCCGAGCGCACGGCGGCCAGCACGGCACCGGACGACGTGGCACGCGCGATCGCCGCGAAGTTCGCGTCCGTCCACATCGGAACGGCACGCCGGAAGCGGACCGGTTCGGCGCCTTGGCGGTACCAGCCGGCGCCGAAACCGTCCGCGTTGACCGTGCCGCCGCCGCGCATGTCACACGGTGCCCAGCTCTGCCGCAGCAGAGAGTTCGGCCGGTCCAGCAACAGGTCGGCCACAGGGCGTGGCGGGCCGAGGTAGGCGATGTGCCGGCACACGCTCAGGCCGACTCGTCGGCCGAAACGTCCCTGGCACAGCGGAATCCGGCGAAGATCTGTCGCCGGACCGGGTAGTCCCAGTTGCGGAACGTGCCACGGCAGGCGACCTGGTCGGTGCCGAACGAGCCGCCGCGCAACACCTTGTACTCGGAGCCGAAGAACACCTCGGAGTACTCCCGGTACGGGAACGCGACGAAACCCGGGTACGGGTGGAACTCGCCGCTGGTCCATTCCCACACGTCACCGATCAGCTGGTGCACACCCAGCGGCGACGCGCCCTGCGGGTACGCGCCGACCGGTGCCGGACGCAGGTGCCGCTGGCCGAGATTCGCGTGGTGCGGCGTCGGATCGTCGTCGCCCCACGGGAACCGGCGGGACCGGCCGGTGGCCGGATCGAACCGGGCGGCCTTCTCCCACTCGGCCTCGGTGGGCAGCCGACGGCCCGCCCAGTTCGCGTACGCCTGTGCCTCGTGGAAGCACACGTGCACCACGGGTTCGTCGGCCGGTACCGGTTCCACGACGCCGAACCGGGTGCGTACCCAGCGATCGCCGTCGCGGGACCAGAAGCGCGGCGCGGTGATGTTCGCGTCCTGGCGGTGCGCCCAGCCGGTTTCGCTCCACCACCGCCGGTCGTCGTAGCCGCCGGCCGCGATGAACCGCTGGTACGCGCCGTTGGTGACCGGCACCGTGTCGATGGCGAACGCGTCGACGTGCACCTCGTGCGCCGGGCGTTCGTTGTCCAGCGCCCAGGGTTCGGCCGACGTGCCCATGGTGAACGGGCCTGCCGGCACGAGCACCTCGGCCGGCAGCCGCCGGCCCTGCGGTGCGGCCGGCGGTGGTGGCGCGTCCAGCACGGCGGGGCCGGCGCGCAGTTGGTGCGTGGCCAGCATTGTCTCGTCGTGCTGCTGTTCGTGTTGCGCGATCATGCCGAACGCGAACGCCTGCTCGACCAGCCGCCTGCCCTCCAGCGGCGTGCGGGCCAGCACGTCGAGCACCTTGTCGCGCACCTCACGGACGTAGCCGCGGGCCTCGGCGGGGGCGAGCAGCGGCAGTGTCGGGCGCGTGGCGCGCGAGTGCTGGAACGCGTCGTAGAGCTGGTCGATGTCCTGTCGCACGGGCTCGCGCCCGCCGACGTCGCGGACCAGCCAGAGTTCCTCCTGGTTGCCGATGTGCGCGAGGTCCCAGACCAGCGGTGACATCAGCTTCGAGTGCTGCTTCACGAGATCGTCGTCGTCGACGGAGTCGGTCAGCACGGTGCTGCGGTCGCGTGCCCTGCGCAGCGCCGCCTCGACGGTGTCGCGCAGTCGTTCGGTGCCCACCGGCAGCTGTTCGGTGGTCATGAGCATGCCCCTCCCTGGTTCGCGCCGGTCTCCAGCCGTTCGGCCAGCCGTGCCAGCACGGCCGTCGCCATCGCCGGACCGATGTCCGCCATGCGCACGGCACCTTCTCGGCCAGCTCCACCACCGCCCTCGCCGCGTCCGCGATCCGCTGGTCGGCCAAGCCGTAGCGGGCCGCGTGCAGCCACCTGCCGGCGGCCGGCCCGTCACCGCGAGCACTTCGTCCACAGTGGACTCGTCGGCCATCAGCACCGCCAGCAGCACCGCGGGTGCCACCCAGTCGTCCCCGTCCTGGGCGTCCAGGTAGCGGACCTCCAGGTAGCCGCGCGGACGGACCGGCGGGAACAGCGTGGACAGGTGGTAGTCGAGGTCGTCCTGCGTCGGCGGCCCCGGGATGGCGCCCTCGATCCAGTCCGCGAACGTCACGCGGCGTGGCGGATCCCAGCAGTCGTCGGCCCCGCGCACACAGATCACCGGTGTGTCCAGCGCCCTGCGCGCCCACAGCGCCGCCGGATCGGCGGTGACCGGTGACGGCCGCGTGCGCGCCGGATCGGCGCGGAACATCGTCCGCATCCGGCCGGACGCCCACGTCGCGCACTCACCGCGCTGCTGACCGGAATTGGCGAACAGGGCGGACAAAACGGGTCCGAGTGCGTGCAACGCCGCCCAGCGCGCGGCGACGCGATCCGGTTGCCCGGCGTCGACACACACCTGGAGCCCCGCCGACGCGCACATCCAGGCCAGTCCGTCCGGTCCGTGGGACGCGAACGCGCTGGCCATCGCGGCATATCGGGGAGTGTCCAGCAGTCGCGCCACCTCGCGACCCTGGTAGAGGCCGGATCCGCCCAGCACGAGACCTTCCGCGGCGAGCAGATCGGTGAGTGCTGCCGCGTCGGTCGTGACGGCGGCGATGAGATCGGCCAGGGAGCTGTGTGGTGGTGCGGAAATCTCGACCTGGCCACCCGGTTCGACGGTTACCAGCGATCCCTGCGGCATCGGCAGGTTCGGACTGTCCGGGTTCACTGTGGTGGGGGCATGCGCTCCGAGCGCGGATACGAGGCGGTGTAGTTGAAGGGGACTACGCGGTTCGTCCGCGTGGTGGACCGTCCATTCCAACTCGACGCCGACGAGTTTCGGTGGCCCGTGCTTGAAACACACTGAGGCGACGTAGGTCTCGGCGGCCGCACGGTTGTGCAGCGGAGCCGAGACGGCTTTCGCCGCCGAGTCCCGTAAGGCTGTCATGGCACGACTTCCTTGCTGGCTATCGGTTCGTTCGATCGACGCTACCCGTGGGGTCCGACAGTCGCACGGAGACGACGGTGAACCGCGTGTGTCCGCGAGTCGGCGCCGATGTGGCGGTGCGGGAAGTTCGGGCAGGTGACCGGCGCGTGCGGTGCCGCGCCATGATTCGTTACGGGCCCGTTAGGAGAATCACAAATCCCAGTCACCGAGTTCGCCCGGCCACCCGTTGAGACGGTTATGCTCACGGAGCGGGACAGGGCAGCCATCCCAAGCCGTACGTACGGTTTGCGATCGGCCACCGGTCCTGGGACGATCGAGCGATGCCGAGGGTCAGCCAGGATCATCTCGATGCGCGCCGCAGGCAGATCCTCGACGGGTCGCGCGCGTGCTTCGCGCGCTACGGCTACGAAGGCGCCACGGTCCGCAGGCTGGAGGAGGCGACCGGCCTGTCCCGCGGCGCGATCTTCCACCATTTCCGGGACAAGGAGTCGCTGTTCCTGGCGCTGGCCGAGGACGACGCGCACCGGATGGCCGACGTCGTCGCCGAACAGGGCCTGGTACAGGTGATGCGGGACCTGTTGGCGCCGCGGTCCGGCGACCAGCCGGCCGACTGGCTCGGCACGCGGCTCGAGGTGTCCCGCAGGCTGCGCACGGACCCGGACTTCCGGGCCCGCTGGGCCGAACGATCGCAGCGGCTGACCCAGGCGACACGGGACCGCCTGCTGCGCCAGCGGACCGCCGGCAAGCTGCGCGACGACGTCGACGTGGACGTGCTGACCGGTTTCCTGGAACTGGTGCTGGAGGGGCTGGTGTCGCACCTGGCGATGGGACTGCCGGCCGACGACCTGGAACCGGTGCTGGACCTGGTCGAGGAAACGGTCCGGCGGCACCGCAGGAGCTAGGCCTCGGCCGGTCTCACCACCGGCGGCCGCCCGAGCCGAACACCTTGAGGTGACCGAGGGTGCTGCGACCGGTGATGCGGATGCGCGGGCCGTCGCCGGACAGTGGAGCCGGCGCGAGGATCTTGCGCTTGCCCAGCACCGCGTCACCCTCGTCGATCACGGTGGCGTCGTCGCTGACGGTGAGCACCACCTTGCCGCAGAACGACGACGCGTCGACCAGCAGCTCCTCGCCGTCGAGCGCGTCGGTCAGGTCCAGGAAAACCGCGCCGAACAGCGAGCGTGCCTCGATCCGGCGGCCCGGCTCCGGGCGGCGGACGATCTTGCTGGCCATCGCGACGACACGCTGGACGTCGGCACCCGGTCGGGCGACAGCCGCGCGGCCCAGGTCGACGAGGCAGGGCACCAGCTCGTCGCCGGTGCGGGCCAGCCAGGCCCGTTCGACGCGTTCGGTGTGTTCCTGCCAGGTCAAACGGCCGTCGGCGACAGCCTCGTTGAGTTGAGCCACGGCCCGCTCTCGGTCCTGGTCGGACAACCGCACGACCGGGACCGGCGACTCGGTGGATCGTTCCGGGAGCGTCCCCATCACACTCACCCTTCATCCGCCGTTCCTCTTAGTTGGCGAGATTCTTCCGCACGCTGAGAGGCACGTCAAATGAAGGGCAGGGCGGCGACGTCAGTTCGACGGCTCCGGCGCCGTCAGCCGGATCACGCCGGAGTCCAGATCGATGGGACCCGCGCCGGACTCGTGGTCGTCGATCTTGGCGACGGCCACCCATTCCTTGCGCTCGTGGATGTGCTTCCGGGACGGCCCGAACAGCTCGTCGATCTCGACGGGCACGAAGTCGGTCCGCTGCTGAGGCGTCCTGCGACGCTTGGACCCCCGACGACGCTTGCGCAGTCTCACACCACTCACGGTACGCCGCGCACCACCCGAATCGACAGAGGTGAATCGGCGGATCATCTCACCCGATCGCACGCCTCGGCTAGACTGTCTGCACTGCCCTGTACCCGCTGCTCAACCCCCTTGTGTAGAGGAGTGACTCCTTCGGTGCGCAACGCACCCTCACCCGGCGGCGATACTCAGCCGGGGTGCTGCCCCGGCGGTCATATCAGCCCGGATCGCCGTGCGAACGGAGTCGCGAGGTGACCGGGGCTCTGTGGAATGCGCTCGGTGTCCTCGCCGTGGTCGTGCTGACCGCGTGCGCGGCCGTGTTCGTGGCGGCCGAGTACGCGCTGACCACCCTGGAGGGCGTCCAGGTGGACCGGCACGTCCGGGAGGTCGGCGACCGACGCGCCCTCCAGATCGCCAAGGCGCAGCACTCGCTGTCGTTCCAGCTCTCCGGCACCCAGTTGGGCATCACGATCACCACGCTGGCCACCGGTTACCTGGCCGAACCGTCCATCGCGGGCCTGGTGCGCCCCGCGCTGACCGCGGTCGGGCTGTCCGAGGGCATCGCGGAGCCGATCAGCTTCGCGATCGCGCTGCTGCTGGCCACCACGCTGTCCATGGTGTTCGGCGAGCTCGTGCCCAAGAATCTCGCGATCGCCCACGCGCTGAGCACGGCGCGCGCCGTTGCCGGTGTGCTGACCACGTTCTCCACGGTGTTCCGCTGGCTGATCCGGGCGCTGAACAGCTCGGCGAACTGGGTGGTGCGCAGGCTGGGCGTGGCGCCTGCCGAGGAACTGCGGTCGGCGAGGTCCCCGCAGGAGCTCGGCTCGCTGGTCCGGTCGTCGGCCGAACAGGGCACGCTCGACCAGGGCACGGCAACGCTGCTGGACCGGTCGCTGCGGTTCGGCGAGCTGACCGCGGAAGAACTGATGACGCCACGGTTGCGGGTGGAGTCGCTGCCACTGGCCGCCACCGTGCACGACCTGATCGACGCCAGCATGACCACCGGGTTCTCGCGGTTCCCCGTGCACGAGGGCGACCTGGACGACGTGCGTGGCGTCGTGCACGTCAAGCAGGTGTTCGGTGTGCCGCAGCGGGAGCGGCCGACCACGAGCGTGGCGACGCTGGCCAGGCCGCTGCCCACGGTGCCCGAGACGCTGCCGGCCGACGTGCTGCTGGAACGGCTGCGTGACTCCGGTTTCCAGGTGGCGATCGTGGTCGACGAGTACGGCGGCACGGCGGGCCTGGTCACGATGGAGGACCTGGTCGAGGAGATCGTCGGCGACGTCCGCGACGAGCACGACCGGGGTGAGGCGCCACCGGTGCGGTCGCTGGGCAACAGCTGGCTGGTGTCCGGGCTGCTGCGCGACGACGAGGTGGCCGAGGCGACCGGTTTCCGGATGCCCGATGGCGAGTACGAGACGCTGGCCGGCCTGGTGCTGGCCAGGCTCGGCGAGATCCCCCGCGTCGGCGACGAGGTACGGGTGGACGGCTGGCGGATCACGGTGATGCGGATGGACCGGCACCGGATCGCGGAGCTGCGGCTGTCCAGGGTGGAGTCGGCATGAGTATCGGCCTGGACCTGTTCATCACCGTGTTGTTGTTGCTGGGCAACGCCTTCTTCGTCGGCGCGGAGTTCGCGGTGATCACGGCGCGCCGTGACCGGCTGGAGGCGCTGGCCGAGGAGGGCAAGACGCGGGCGCGGATCGCGGCGCGCGCGGGGCACGAGTTGACGCTGCTGATCGCGGGCGCGCAGCTCGGTGTCACGGTGTGCTCGCTGGGGTTGGGCGCGCTGGCCGAGCCCGCCGTGTCGGATCTGCTGGAGCGGCCGTTCGACGCGCTGGGCGTGCCAGGTGCCGCCGTGCACATCATCGGTTTCGCGATCGCGCTGGGCATCGTGACGATGCTGCACACGATGTTCGGCGAGATGGTGCCGAAGAACCTGGCGCTGGCCGGGCCGGAGCGGGCCGCGATGTGGCTGGTACCGGTGCACTTCGCGTTCTGCCGGTTCACCCGGCCGCTGCTGACGATGTTCACCGCGTTCTCCAACGGCGTGCTGCGGCTGCTGCGCGTGACGCCGAAAGGGGAGCTGGAGACCGCGTACACGCCCGACGAGCTGGCGTCGCTGATCGCCGAGTCGCGCGAGGAGGGCCTGATCGAGGGCGCCGAGTCACGCCGGTTGGTGCAGACCCTGTCCTCGGCCGAGCGGACCGTCGCGGATGTGTTGGTGCCACTGGAGGAGATCACGTCGCTGCCTGCCGCGCCGACCGTCGGCGAGGTGACCGACGTGGTCGCGGCGACCGGTTTCTCCCGGTTCCCGCTGCGCGCGGCCGACGGCAGGCTGGTCGGCTACCTGCACGTGAAGGACGTGCTGGACCTGCTGGACGGCAAGACGGGCGAATTGGTGCCGAGATCCCGGATCCGTGGCCTGCCCGAGGTGCCGACGGACGCGCGCCTCGGCGAGGCGCTGGCGGCACTGCGCCCCTCCAGCAGCCATCTCGCGCGCGCGGTGCGGGGCGACGGCACGGTGGTCGGTGTGGTGGCACTGGAGGACATGGTCGAGGAGTACGTCGGAACGGTGCGTGACGCGACACATGTCGGTTCGGTGACCTGACCGTCCCGTGCGGTAGAAATCAGCCATGACGGATGTCGTGTTCGGTGACCGCGCGTCGGTGCGGTCGGTGGCCGGTGTCGCCACGCTGGTGCGGGTGCCTGCCGAGCGGCCGGCGCGCGGCGCGATGCTGTTCGTGCACGGCTTCGCCGACTACTTCTTCCAGGCCGAACTTGCCGGGCGGATGTGTGCGCTGGGCTTCGACGTGTACGGCATCGACCTGCGCGCGTACGGCCGCTCGCTGCGGGAGGGCCAACTGCCCAACTATGTGACCGACCTGGCCGAGCACTTCGAGGAACTCGACGCGGCCGTCACGGCGATCCGCGCCGACGGGCACGAGCGGCTGGTCGTCGTCGGACACTCGACCGGCGGCCTGATCACGTCGCTGTGGGCGCACCGGCACCGGGCGGCGCCGCCGATGGACGCGTTGGTGCTCAACAGCCCGTGGCTGGACCTCGCCGAACCGTTCCTGTCCAGGACCGTGGCGACGTGGCTGCTGCGGGTCGCTGGACGATTTGCTCCCCGATACGTGATTCGGGATTCCTTGGGCGATCTCTACGGCGTGAGCATGCACCGTGATTTCCACGGCGAATGGGACTACGACCTGGCGATGAAACCGTTGCAGGCTTTTCCGGTGCGGGCCGGTTGGCTGCGGGCGATTCGGGCCGGACATCGCGCGGTGCGCCGCGGGTTGGCCATTCCGGTTCCGGTACTGGTACTGCGGTCGACCCGCAGCCTGCTGCACGAGACCGAGTGGACACCGGCCGCGATGACGGCCGACACCGTGCTGGATGTCGATCAGATCGCCCGCAGGGCGCCGCGTTTGGGCCGAAACGTGCGTGTCGTCGCGATCGAGGGCGCCGTGCACGACGTGTTCCTGTCCGCTCCGGGCGTGCGCGCGAAAGCCGTCAGCGAAATGACCACGTGGCTGGACGAACACGCTTCGACACGCACCGCTGTGTAGCGAGGAAGTCGCGGATTCTACTGGCCGTTACTCATCGTCACCCCTTTTGTGAGACCGTTTCACCTGTTAGCGTGACGACCCGCCACACACTGCCGCTCGGTGCCGGCAGAGGAAAGGCGGTCCGATGGGGCGTCACCGCGCGGGGCCGTACGACTCCGGGTACCACGCGCCCGTGCCCGATCGGCCACACCGAAAACGCCGCTGGCCGATCGCCGCGTTCGTGGCGGTGCTGTTGATCGCGGCGGGCTGGTTGGGCTGGACGTGGACGCACGACAACGTGACGCACAGGACCGCGGCCTCGCCCGGCACGTGCCGCTCCGGCAACGAGAGCATCCAGGTGGCGGTCACGCCGTCGATCGCCGAGGCGGTCGGCCGCGTCGCGTCGGACTGGGCGCGCACCAACCCGGTCGTGGCCGACCGCTGCGTGACCGTGGCGGTGTCGGCACTCGACGCCAGGTCCGTGCTGGCCGGCCTGCTGCACGGCTGGAACGTGGACCAGTTGGGGCCCAAGCCGGACGCGTGGATCGCCGACTCGACACTGTGGACCGACCAGCTTGCCACCGCCGCGGTTGGTGACCCACCGCAGTCGGTCGCGACCAGCCCGATCGTGCTGGCGCTGCCGCCGGACGCCGCGAAGGCCGTCATCGCGACCGGCGCGCCCACGTTCGCCGCGTTGCCCGGAGTGGTCGGCGAGGCCGACGGCTGGTCGGCCTTCGGTCAACCGAACTGGGGTCCGTTCACGATCGCGCTGCCCGACCCGTCAGCCAACGCCGCGACCACGCTGGCCCTTGAGGCGATGCTCGACCCGGTGACCTCGCAGGGCCAGCCACAGATCGACCAGGACCTGCTCAGTTCCGCCAATGTGGTTCAGGAACTGGCAGCGCTGGCCGGCAGCCAGCCCAGCCCGCCCACCACCAGCAGCCACCAGGCGCTGGTGTCGCTGGGCGGGGCGGACGGCATCGCGCACGCTCCGTTCGGCGCCGTGCCGGTGGCCGAGGTCGACCTGTACGAGCGGAATCTGGGCATCGACGGCGACCTGCGACCGCTCAACGTGCTGGACGAGGTCCGACTGGCCGGTGGCACGCCGTTCCTGGACTACCCGTTCACGCCGCTGGCCGGCTCGTGGATCGACACGAACCTGGTCCAGGCGGCGGAGAGCTTCCGCGACTTCCTGCTCACCGCACCAGAACAGGCCCAATTGGCCCGCAGCGGCTTCCGCGTCGGCGACAGCACGGTCCGGCCCGACCCGTCACCGGGCATGGACTGGGGCAGCGTGGTCCAGGCGCCCGCGCCGACCAACCCGGCCGGGCTGCAACTGCTGGACCAGGCGTGGCTCAACGCCGGGCAGCAGCACTGACGCTCAACGATGGATCGCCAGCACCAGGAAGATCATCATTACCGCGAACACGGCCACCGCGACCCCGAACCGGCCGGTGCCGACACGGCCGACACGGCCGAAGTTCTGCTGGATCTCGAGCCGGTCCTGGGCCCCGTGGTGATGGTGGTGCTGGCCGTCGAGATGACCACCGACGTGGTGGCCGACGTGGTGGCCACCGCCGTGGTGACCCCCGCCGTCGTGACCGCCGCTGAATCCGCCACCGCCGTCATGCATCGTTCCACGGTACCCGGAACGGGGTCGGAAAAATGCGATGCACATGAACCCGTAACCACGGCACGCTGCGGACATGGAGTTCATCCCGGGCCTGACGCTGGCCGAGTCGTACTACCGCGGCGCCGTGCGCCCCCTGCTGGCCCGGCACTTCCCCGCACTGCCGCACGCGGCCGTGCTGCTCGGCCAGGGCTCTGAGGTGCTCGGCTTCGACACGGCCCGGTCCAGGGACCACAACTGGGGACCCCGGCTGCAACTGTTCCTGGCCGACGACGCCCCGACGGCCGACGTCACGTCGATGCTGGAGGGGCACCTGCCGGCGTCGTGGCGGGGTTGTCCGACGGTGTTCACGTTGTCGCGCAACCCTGATGACCCGCCACGCCACCAGGTCGAGGTCGTGGCGCCGCGGCCCTGGCTGCGTGGTGTGCTCGGTTTCGACCCGTGTGCCGGCGTCACCACGCACGACTGGCTGGCCACCCCGACCCAGCGGCTCGCGGAGGTCACGGCCGGCGGTGTGTTCCACGACGACACCGGCGAACTGACGACGGCACGCCGGGTGCTGGGGTGGTACCCGGACGACGTGTGGCGGCACGTGCTGGCGTGCCAGTGGCGCCGGATCGCACAGGAGGAGGCGTTTCCCGGCCGGTGCCACGAGGTCGGCGACGTGCTCGGCGCCGCGGTCCTCACGGCGCGGCTGGTACGCGACATGATGCGGCTGGCGATGCTGATGCACCGGCGCTACCCGCCCTACGGCAAGTGGCTCGGCACGGCGTTCGCCGGGCTGGATCTCGGCGACCTGCCGGCGCACCTGACGGGCGCCCTGTCCACACAGGACTGGCCGGCACGCGAGGACCATCTGGTCGCCGCATACCAGACGCTCGCCGTGTGGCAGAACGGCCTGCGGCTGGCCGATCCGGTCGAGCCGGTCGTCCGGTTCTTCTACGACCGCCCGTTCCGGGTCATCGACGCCGACCGGATCGTGACCGTGCTACGGGCCGCCGTCACCGCGCCGGACATCAGGACCCTCCCGATGTCCGGCGCGATCGACCAGTTCGTCGACAACACGGATGCGTTGGGCGACAGCGACTTTACCCGTCAGCTCGTGTAGGCCTCCAGCGGCGGGCACGAGCACACCAGGTTGCGGTCGCCCTTGGCGCCGTCGATCCGGCGCACCGGCGGCCACACCTTCGGCTCGCGCGCGCCCAGCGGGAACGCGGCCTCTTCCCTGCTGTACGGGTGGTTCCACTTGCCGGCCACGGCCGCGGCCGTGTGCGGCGCGTTGCGCAGCGGGTTGTCCTCCACCGGCCACATGCCGGCGCCGACCTTGTCGATCTCCTGCCGGATCGCGATCATCGCGTCGCAGAAGCGGTCCAGTTCGGCGATGTCCTCGCTCTCGGTCGGCTCGACCATCAGCGTGCCGGCCACCGGGAACGACATCGTCGGCGCGTGCAGCCCGTAGTCGGCCAGCCGCTTGGCCACGTCGTCCACCGTCACGCCGGTGGCCTTCGTGATCGGCCGCAGGTCCAGGATGCACTCGTGCGCCACGAAACCGGCGTCGCCCGCGCCGTGGTCGGTGCCGGTGTAGAGGACGGGGAAGTGCCGGTCCAGCCTGCGGGCCACGTAGTTGGCGGCCGCGATCGCGGTCAGCGTCGCCCTGCGCAGGCCGTCGGCGCCCATCATCCGGACGTACGCCCACGAGATCGGCAGGATCGACGCACTCCCCCACGGCGCGGCGCTGATCGGGCCGACACCGGTGGCGGGACCGGCGGTCGGCTGCAGCGGGTGGTTTGGCAGGAACGGCGCCAGGTGCTCGCGCACGCCGATCGGGCCGACGCCGGGACCGCCGCCGCCGTGCGGGATGCAGAACGTCTTGTGGAGGTTCAGGTGTGACACGTCGGCACCGAAAGTGCCGAACCGGGCAAGGCCGATCAGCGCGTTGAGGTTCGCGCCGTCGACGTACACCTGGCCGCCCGCGTCGTGCACGATCGCACAGACCTCGCCGACCGTGTCCTCGTACACGCCGTGCGTCGACGGGTAGGTGATCATGATCGCGGCCAGGTCGTCGGCGTGCTGGGCGGCCACGTCGCGCAGGTGCGGCACGTCGATGTTGCCGTGCTCGTCGCACTTCACGACCACGACGCGCATGCCCGCCATCACGGCGCTGGCCGCGTTCGTGCCGTGCGCGCTGGACGGGATCAGGCACACGTCACGGGCCGCTCCGCGCTCGCGGTGGTAGGCGCGGATGGCCAGCAGGCCGGCCAGTTCGCCCTGGCTGCCGGCGTTGGGCTGGAGGCTCACGGCGTCGTAGCCGGTGATGTCGGCCAGCCAGTCCTGCAGGTCGCCGACGATCCGCAGGATGCCCCGCGCGTCCTCGACCGGCGCGAACGGGTGCAGGTTGGCGAACTCCGGCCACGTGATCGGTTCCATCTCGGCCGTCGCGTTGAGCTTCATCGTGCACGAGCCGAGCGGGATCATGCTGCGGTCCAGCGCCACGTCCTTGTCCGACAGCGCCCGCAGGTAGCGCAGCAGCGCCGTCTCGGAGCGGTGCTGGTGGAAGACGGGGTGGGTGAGGAAGTCGCTGGTGCGCACCAGGCCGCTTGCCTCAAGCACGTCCGCGGTCGCCGCGTCCACCTGGTCGGGGTCGGCGCTGACGCCGAACGCGTCCCACACCAGCCGCACGTGCTCGCGGGTGGTGGTCTCGTCGGTCGTGACGCCGACGGTGTCGTCGTCCACGAGGCGCAGGTTGACGCCGCGCCGGCGGGCGTCGGCCACGACGTCCGCGGCCCTGCCGGGGACGTGCACGGTGACGGTGTCGAAGAACGCCGCCGGGCCGACCGTGATGCCGGCGCCGCGCAGGCCCTCGGCGAGCGTGGCGGCCATCCGGTGCGTGCGCGTCGCGATCGCGCGCAGGCCGTCGGGCCCGTGGTAAACGGCGTACATCGACGCGATCACGGCCAGCAGCACCTGAGCGGTGCAGATGTTGCTGGTCGCCTTCTCGCGCCGGATGTGCTGTTCGCGGGTCTGCAGGGCGAGCCGGTAGGCGAGGGCGCCGTCCGCGTCCACGCTGACCCCGACCAGGCGGCCGGGCAGGTTGCGTTCGAGGCCGGTGCGCACGGCGAGGTAACCGGCGTGCGGGCCGCCGAAGCCCATCGGCACACCGAACCGCTGCGTCGACCCGACAGCCGCGTCGGCACCGATCTCACCCGGCGGGCGCAGCAGCGTCAACGCCAGCGGATCGGCGGCGACGACCACCAGGGCGCCGCGCTCGTGTGCTTGTGCGACAAGGGGTTCCTGGTCGCGGACGGCACCGGAGGCGCCGGGGTGGGACAGCAGCACGCCGAAGCAGTCACCGTCGGGCAGGCCGCCGGTGAGGTCGGCGACGACGACGTCGATACCCAGTGGCTCGGCCCTGGTCGCGACCACGGCGATCGTCTGGGGCAGCGTGTCGGCGTCCACGACGAACCGGTCCGAACGCGACTTACCCGCGCGGCGCAGCAGCGTCATCGCCTCGGCGGCGGCGGTGCCCTCGTCCAGCATGGACGCGTTGGCCACCGGCAGGCCGGTCAGGTCGCCCACCATGGTCTGGAAGTTCAGCAGCGCCTCCAGGCGGCCCTGCGAGATCTCCGGCTGGTACGGCGTGTACGCGGTGTACCAGGCGGGGCTCTCCAGCACGTTGCGCCGGATCACCGGCGGCGTGATCGTGCCGTGGTAACCGAGTCCGATCATCTGCACCAGCGGCCGGTTGGTGGCGGCCAGCGCGCGCAGTGCGGCCAGCGCCTCGGACTCCGTCGCCGGTTCGGGGAGGCCGGAGACGAGGTGTGCCGAGTCGCGGATGGACGGCGGGATCGCGCGGTCGGCCAGTTCCTCCAGCGAACCGACGCCGATCACGTCCAGCATCGCGGCCAGTTCGACCGGGCGCGGTCCGATGTGACGGTCCGCGAAGGACGTGCCACGCTCCAGTGCGGACAGCGGGATACGCTCGCTCATGCCGCCACCTCGCGGACGCTTGCGGTCCAGCGGACGGTGGCCGCCGCACACGTGCGGTCGGGAATCGGTACATCCTGGGTCATCGCGGGCCTCCGGCGGCGGGGTCGGGCACCGGACACACGTCCGGCCGGACCTCCCCCTCTGTCCGTACCCGCGAACGCGGATGCCTGAGAGCTTCGCCCGGGGTACCGGACTTGCACCGTCGGCGGGGTCGCCGTGACCCGCTTTCCAGAGGCGTCTAGCCCGTGCGGTCCCTGCTGCCTGAGAGGTTCCGGGGAGGAGTTGCTCCTTCGGCGCCGGCCGGCATTTCGCCGTCCGAACTCTCCCGCGCGGGTTCTACGACTACCCCGCAAGCCTACCCCGTGGGGCCGATCAGACCGTTGGCAGCGCCGCAGGGCCGGTACACGGTGAGCGCACCGATCGACTTGCCCAGCACCGCACGTGACGAGATCGTCGTGACCTCCCCGTCCACGGACAGCCCCAGTTCGCCGTCGGTGGACTCGATCCGGATCGTGGCGCTGGTGCACGCTTCATATGGCCTGCACCAGCGCAGCGTGCCGGTGAGCATGCCGACGACGATCCGTGTGCGGGCGAACTTCGGTTCCGCCGCGACGATCCGGACGTCCAGCAGCCCGTCGTCCAGGCGTGGCCGGTGCGACGGCGCGAAGCCGCGCGGGGTGTAGACGCAGTTGCCGGCGAACAGCATCCACACGTGTCGCACCCGGCCCTCGACGATCACGGGACACGGATGCGAGTTGCGCAGGATGTGCACGAGCCCGAGCACGAGTGCCGGCCACTTGCCCAGCTTGTGCTCCCACTTCTCGCGGAACCGCACGAGATCGACGTAGAGCCCGATGCTGGACGTGTTGACGAAGACGGCGTCGTCACCGGCACGCCCGAGATCGACCCGGATCGCGTCGCCCGCTCGGAGCGCGTCGACGGCGTCGGCGACGGACGCCACACCGATGTCACGGGCGAAGTGGTTCAGCGTGCCGGCCGGGACGACCATGAGCGGCACGTCCTTCTCGGCGGCGACGCGGGCGGCCAGGTTGATCGTGCCGTCACCGCCCGCGACGCCGAGCACCTGGCAGCGGCGGGCCGCGTCCTCGAACACCTGTGGCAGGTCGTCGCTGGGGGACGCGGCGATGACCTCGGCCTCCGGTAGCTCGACCTCGATCTGCCGGACGATCTCGTCGTTCGCGCTGCCGGCGTCGAGGTTCGTGACGACGATCAGGCCCTCGCCGACCGGGATCGCGGGGGCCTGGTGCTCCGGTGCGCCCGCGGTGGACGGGCCGGGTGGGGTCAGCGGCCACCACCAGCTCGTCAGCAGGCCGGCGGCGACGCCGACGCCGACGCCCGCGACGACGTCGGACGGGTAGTGGGCGCCGGTCGCGACCCGGCTGGCGGCCACACCGACCGCGATGACGGCGATGGGCACGCCGAGCAGCGGGTTCTCCATCAGGACACCGGTGGCGAAGGCCGCCGCCGACGCGGAGTGGCCGGAGGGGAAGGACGTGGTGCGGGGCGCCGTGGTGAGGCGGCGGATGAGGGGTGTGAGGCCGCTGTCCGGGCGGGTACGGCCGGCGAACTGCTTGGCGACGACGTTGGCGGCCGGGCTGGCCATGGAGAGGGCGACGACGCCGCGCAGAGCGGCGCGGCGGGCGCGGCGGCTGCGCGTCAGGGCGAGGGCGGAGGCCACTCCGAACCAGAGACCGCCGTGGTTGGCGGTGCGGCCGAGGGCGGGGAGGACCCGGTCGAGGAGGACGGAGTCGGTACGGGCCACGGAGGCCATCAAGGCGCGATCCGCGGCACCGATCCAGGACTGACGACGCATGGGGTGAGGATAGGAAACGGGGTGGGGTGACGCTTTTCGAAGGGGGGTTGAGCTGGCATTCGGGTCTGAACCGTGGTCCGGAGAGCGTTCCGGTCGCTCAGTCGCCACCGCTGCTGATCCGCCGCTGCTGCTCGATCGGACTTCGTCGGCCCTGGACACGGCCCCACGACCGGCAGGCCGCCCGTCGTCCGCCACCACGACCACGCCGGTCCGCTCAGTGCCTGCCCAGTCCGGTGGCCGCCACCCACGGCCGTGGTGGCGTCCTCGGGGGCGTCAGCCGATTCGGCGGGCTCGGCGGTGGCGGGAGAGTTCGTCTTCCGGGATCAATTCGATGGCGCCGCCGTCGGCGCGTTCGGCCGGGAACTCGTGGATCGTGCCGCTGATCTCCCGCATCGCGCCGCTGACCGCTATGCCGAACACTCCCTGGCCACCCTGCAGCAGGTCCACGACCTCTTCCGGTGACGTGCACTCGTACACCGTCGTGCCATCGCTGAACAGGGTGATCTTGGCCAGGTCCGCCACCCCCCGCCGCCGCAGGTGGTCGACCGCCACGCGGATGTTCTGGAGCGAGACACCGGTGTCCAGCAGGCGCTTGACGACCTTCAGGACCAGGATGTCCTTGAACGAGTACAGGCGCTGCGAGCCGGAGCCGTGAGCTGTGCGGATGGACGGGGCCACCAGGCTCGTACGGGCCCAGTAGTCGAGCTGACGGTAGGTGATGCCGGCAATCTGGCACGCCGCGGCGCCTCGGTAGCCGACCAGTTCGTCGGGCAGTGAGGCGTCCGGGAACAGTGCGGCCTGCTCACCCAGCTCGACACCTTTGCTGCCGGCCTGGTCAGGCATTTCGTGCACCACGCCTGCCTCCCCTCGTCCGGCCCGCGCGGGACCGGTGAACGCGACCGGTCCTCCCCCGGATGGGAAAGACAGGTCACGCTCCCACGGCGGGGCGGTTCACCACGGAATCACACCGCCGTGTTGCGGTGTCTTCGACGGTAGGACCGCCTGGCGGGCCGGTCAACGCGACGCGCTGATAGACGGCGAGCAACCCGATTTGGGTTGCTCTTGGGACAGTCGTCACGCCGTCTTGGGAATGGGTGCCCGCATCGCTGTCGGTCAGGTGTCGGCGCCGCGGAAGTCCTCCGGGGAGACCGAGTCCAGGAACTCCCGGAACTTCTCGACCTCGTCCTCCTGCTCGTCCGGGATGATCAGGCCGGCCTCGGCGAGCACGGCCTCCTCGGCGTGGATCGGCACGCCGACCCGCAGCGCCAGGGCCACCGAGTCGCTCGGGCGGGCGGAGACGCGGACGTCACCGTCGAAGACCAGTTCCGCGTAGAAGGTGCCTTCCTGCAGGTCGGTGATGCGCACCTGTTCCAGTTCCCGGCCCAGCGCCGTGATGATTTCCTTCAGCAGGTCGTGAGTGAGCGGACGGGGCGGACGAACGCCCTGCTGTTCCAGGGCGATCGCGGTGGCCTCCACCGAGCCGATCCAGATCGGCAGGTACCGGTCGCCCTCGGTTTCGCGCAGCAGCAGGATCGGTTGGTTGGCCGGCAGTTCGACTCGGACGCCGACGACACGCATCTCGCTCATCGATATCCCCGCTTCGGTCCGGGCGCCGCAGAGGCTGGCACAGTGGTTCGCTCGCGTCGCTTCATCACGGGCAATCGCCTCCTCAGCTCGCGCAACCATGCCGCCCCGCCACGGCGAGGACACCATCCGACGCTGTCCTCATTGACGCTACCCGCCGGAAGCTGGCAATGCTCGCCCCTCTTGTGATGATCATGGTCACGGTTCACATCCACCTACACCACGATGACCGATAGAGTGGTGGGTTCTCAACCACCTGCGGCGGCCCGCAACCCAGCCTTGACCAACAGGGTATGCAGCGTTACCGACAAAGCAGCCAGTTCATGACTTATCCGCTCGCCCCTGGCCCTGGTCGCCGGATCGCGATGACGGTGCAGCGGCGCCACGATCTGCCCCAACAGGCCCACTTCGCGGTCGGCGGACGCGCGGAACGCGCGGAGATGCCTTGGTTCGATGCCGAACTCGGTCATGGCCGACGCCGTCGACGTGACACGGGCGTCGTCCATGGCGAAGCAGCCGTCCTGATCGGCGTGGATCAGGCCGTACTGTTCCAGTTCTTCCACCAGTTCCGCGTCCGCGCCGGTTTCCGCGATCAGTTCGGCGCGCGTCAGCCGAATCTGGGTGTCCGCACCGGTGTCGAAGTCCGCTGGTGTCGGAAGGCCGGGGACGGCGACCAGCGCCCTCGCCGGGCGCGCGGAAACGCCGTCAGCGGCGTCGAGCTGTTCACGGATCACCTTCAGCGGCAGATAGTGGTCCCGCTGTGCGGACAGCACGAATCGCAGCCGCTCGACGTCGGCGGCCGTGAACTGCCGGTAGCCGGCCTCCGTCCGTGCGGGGCGGACCAGACCTTCCGCTTCCAGGAAACGGATCTTCGAGATCGTGACGTCGGGGAAATCGGGGCGGAGTTGTGACAACACCGCCCCGATGCTCAACCCGTCACGAGGTGGCCGCGCGGCGGCGGTCACCGAGCCCCCTGACCTCCGCCTGCCGGACCGGTGAGGAACACCAGGCGGAACTTGCCGATCTGCACCTCGTCGCCGTTGGCCAGCACCGCCTGGTCGACCGGTTCGCGGTTGACGTAGGTGCCGTTCAGGCTGCCCACGTCGATCACCACGAACTCGCCGCCCTCACGCCGGAACTCGGCGTGCCTGCGGGAGACGGTGACGTCGTCGAGGAAGATGTCGCTGTCCGGATGCCGGCCCGCGCTGGTGGTGTCCCTGTCCAGCAGAAAGCGGGAACCCGCGTTGGGACCCCGCTTCACCACGAGCAGAGCGGATCCGACCGGCAGCGCGTCGACCCCGGCGACGGCCGGTTCGGCAGCCGGCGACGCCGGCGCACCTTCGGACTCGGCCAAGAAGTCCGCCCGGAAAACCGACGTGGACTCCGTGGCCTGCTCCGGCGGAACGCCGGGCCCGTCGTTCGTGCTCACCTGCGCTCTCCTCCTGCTGCTGGATTCCTGGTGACCGTCCCAACGTACCGTGCCCGACCTCTGACGATGGCGCAGGCTCCCCAACATGAGGCGTAGACGTCGAAAGATCGTCGTCACCCCTGTTCGGTCAGCTTCTGGTACGCCTCCGCGTCCAGCAGTCCGTCGACGGCGTCGGGGTCGGCGAGCCGGATGTCGATCATCCAGCCTTCGCCGTACGGGTCGGAATTGACCAGTTCCGCTTGCGCGTCAAGGGTTTCGTTGCGGCCGACGATCTCGCCGTCCAGCGGCGCGAAGATGTCGGACACGCTCTTGGTCGACTCGACCTCACCGATGGCCTGACCGGCGGTCACCTGCTCGCCCGGCTCGGGGAGCTGGACGAACACGACGTCACCGAGCTGCTCCTGGGCGTAGTCGGTGATACCGACACGCACCGTGTCGTCGCTGGTGCGGACCACCCATTCATGCTCCTGGGTGTATCTCAGCTCCTCGGGCACCACCTTCTGGCTTCCCTTCTGCTCGTGCCGCCGAACTGGCAGTTCGAGGGCAAACCTATCCAACAGGCCGTGCCCGACCGTGCCGGGGACGCCGAACGGTGATCACGACCTGCGCCACGTACAGCGCACCGGTCCAGACATACAGCGCGGTACCCCATGCGGTGAACGCGTAACCGATCGGACGGGCGATACCCGCGACCACGGAACCGCCCTGCGCCAGCAGCAGCAGCGGGAAGGCGTAGAGCAGCACGAACGTGGCCGCCTTGCCGACGTAGTGCACCTCGGGCGGGGCGTACCCGGCCCTGCGCAGCACCGGCAGGCACAGCCCGACGGCGACGTCCTTGCCGATCAGCAGCACGGCCAGCCACCACGGCACGATGCCGCGCAGCACGAACGCGACCAGCGTCGCGACGACGTAGAGGCGGTCGGCGGCCGGGTCCAGCAGCGCGCCCAGCCTGCTGGCCTGGTTGAGCCAGCGGGCCAGCTTGCCGTCCAGCCAGTCGGAGATGCCGCTCGCCGCGAGCACGACCAGCGCCCAGCCGTCCGCCTTCGGGCCGAGCAGCAGCCACAGGAACAGCGGCACGCCCAACAGCCGCAGCACGCTCAGGACGTTGGGAACGGTGACGACCCTGTCCGGCCGCGGGGGTCGCTCCGCGGCCACGTCGTCCACCCGGGCCGCGGAATCAGCCTCTGCCACCGCAACAGGGTGTCATACATCGGCCCGCTGACCTGCACAGGCCACAGGGTGCGCAGCCGGCTGCCGCCGGGTCTCAGCGCGAGCCGGTCGGGGTCCAACCCCGGCGCTGGAGGTCCGCGCACGTGAGCTGTTCCGGACGGCCCCGGTCATCGACACCCATCCACCACGGCCGGCCTGCCACGCGCTCCAGCACGTAGGCGTGGCCGCGGCTCCAGACGACGCTGCAGGGCGTCGTCGGGAGGTCCTGGCGCGCCAGCGGCGCGGGAAAAGCACCGGCGAAGCGACTTTCCGCTTTGCCCTGCTTGGCCTGTTCGCCGGCGGGTGATTTCGTCTCGATGCTCATCTTCGGCCCGTACCTCCATCAAGGGCGTCGCTTCGGACGACCCCGCTGTTAGCTCCGAGGACGATTGTGGGCATCCCCCATCGCGGTTGGCCTCGTTCCCGTGTTACGCGCGACCACCGCACGTGTCCGCTCGGCGAGAGGGAGTTGATCTCGCGGTCGAGCACAACGGCCACCGTGAGCGACGACCGCCCACCGACAGCCACCAACCGCATGGCGTGCGAACCGCCGGGGTCGACCGTCCAGAACGTGGAACGGCCCCCCGACCGGCGGACGGGGGGCCGAAATGCCGGTGTAACACAACCGTCAGCGAGCGGCTTCGGTGCTGGCAGGGACGTCGTCGGCGACCAGTTCGGCGGGTGCCTCACCGCTCGCCAGCGCGGCGCCCGCCGCCAGTTCCACGCCGACCGGTTCGGTCGACTCCGTCGCCCTGCGCGGTGAGCACAGCAGCGACGCGACGGCGCCGATCAGGCACGCCACGATCGCGAAGCCGAACGCGACGGCGAGGCCGTCGGCGAACGGTCCGGTGATCAGGCTCGGGAAGAAGCTGCGCCCGGTCAGGAACTGGGCCGACGAGGCCGGCAGGTGGCCCAGCACCGGGCCGAGCACCGTCTGGATCGGGTTGTAGCCCAGGAACGCCGCGAACAGCACGGCGACCGCGGGCAGGTGCGCCACCTGGTTCGCGGCTGCCGCGGGCACACCGTGCGTCGTCAGGCCGGAGTACAGCGCCGACGGCAGGTGCGCGGACAGGCCCGCGATGATCAGGCTGAAGAAGATGCCGATGGACAGCACCATCGCCGAGTTCTGGAACGTGGCCGTCATGCCGGCGCCGACACCGCGGGCGTTGCCGGGCAGGCTGTTCATGATCTCGGCTCGGTTGGGCGATGCGAACATGCCCATGCCGATGCCGTTGACCACCAGGATGGCCGCGAACGCGACGTAGTCGAAGTTCACCGGCAGCACGATCAGCAGCCCGAACGTGACCGCCGTGACGATCAGGCCGACGCACGCGAACGCCCTGGTGCCGACCTTGTCCGACACCACGCCGGACAGCGGGGCGGACAGCAGGAAGCCGAACGTCATCGGCAGCATGTAGATACCTGCCCACAACGGTGTCGACTCGAAGCTGTAGCCGTGCTGCGGCAGCCAGATGCCCTGTAGCCAGATGATCAGGATGAACTGCAGGCCACCTCGGCCAAGGGCGGCCGTCAGGTTGGCGACGTTGCCCGCCGTGAACGAGCGGATCTTGAACAGCCCCAGGTTGAACAGCGGGTTCGCGACCCGCAGTTCGATGATCACGAACGCCACCAGCACCGCGACGCCGCCGATCAGCGCCGTGAGCACCCACGGGTTGGTCCAGCCCATCATGTGGGTGCCGTAGGGCTGGATGCCGTACGTGATGGCCACCAGGACCGCGATCAGGCCGACCGCGAACGTGATGTTGCCCCACCAGTCCATCTTGGCGTGCTGGCGGACGCCGGTGTCGTGCAGCTTGTAGTACGCCCAGATGGTGCCGAGCACGCCGACCGGCACCGACACCAGGAACACCCAGTGCCAGTTCACCGGCGCCAGCACGCCACCGAGCACGAGGCCGAGGAACGAGCCCGCGATCGCGGCGACACCGTTGATGCCCATGGCGAGGCCGCGCTGGTTGGCCGGGAACGCGTCGGTGAGGATGGCGCTGGAGTTGGCCATCAGGAACGCGCCGCCGACGCCCTGGATGATGCGCCAGCCGATCAGCCACAGCGCCCCGGCGGAGCCCTGTTGCCAGGTCAGGGACAGCAGGATCGACGAGACCGTGAAGACGGCGAAGCCGAGGTTGTACATCCTGGCCCGGCCGAACATGTCCCCCAGCCGGCCGAAGGAGACCACCAGCACGGCGGTGACGACGAGGAAGCCCATCATCATCCACAGCAGGTAGCTGGTGTTGCCGGCGTCGAGCGGGTTGACGCCGATGCCCTTGAAGATGTTGGGCAGTGCGATCAGCACGATCGACGAGTTGATGGTGGCGATCAGCATGCCCAGCGTCGTGTTGGACAGTGCTATCCACTTGTAGTGCGGTCCGAGCTCGGTGGTTGGCCGCGCCTGCCGACGTCGGCGGTGCGGGACCCGGTCCGGGCCGACCGAGTTCTGAGCTGCGGTTTCCCGCGGGGCAGAAGACACCACATGACCTCCGAGAATTTGCTTTACCTAGGCTAACTAATTTGTTTGCCTAGTACAAGCAGTTCTCGGCCGACGCGGGGTGAGGCACCACACAGCCGCCTTACATGCTGGGCAGTTCGTCCCCGAACACCGCCTCGACGTCGATCTCCACGCGCAGCGTGGTGCCGATCATCGTGATGCCCGCTCGCACGATCTGGTTGTACGTGATGGCGAACTCCTCACGGCGCAGGTCGGCCACCGCGCGGAACGCCGCCCGCGTGCCGCCCCAGGAGTCCGGGCCGAAGCCGAGGTACGTCATCTCCAGCGGCACCGGCCGGGTGATCCCGTTCAGCGTGAGATCGCCGTGGACGCGCCACCTCTCGCCGCCCAGCGGCGTGATCGACGTGCCCCGGTACTCGATCACCGGATGGTGGTCGACGTCGAGGAAGTCGGCCGAGCGCAGGTGGTCGTCGCGCATCTTGCTGCCGGTGTCGATGCTGGCCGCCTGGATCACGGCCGTGACCGTGGACCGCTCCACCGGCCGCGCGACCTTGATCTGGCCGCCGAACTCGGCGAAGCGCGCCGCGCACGCTGGCCATGCCCAGGTGCCGCGCGGTCACCGAGATCGTGGTGTGCACCGGGTCGATCGTCCAGGTGCCCGCCGGCAGCAGGTCGTCGCCGCCGATCCTGGCCAGCGACAGCACACCCAGCGCCGCCGAGCCGCTCGCGGTGACCACGGCGGTGCGGGCGGTGGGCGCGAAGCCGTTCGCGGTCAGGATCGCGGTGTACGAACCGGCCGGCAGCGGGCCGGTGGCCAGTCGGCCCTCGTCGTCGGCCACCACCCTGGTGACCTGACTGCCGGACAGGTCGGTGATCGTCAGCACCGCCGTGGCCAGCGGCCAGCCGTCCGTGGTCCGGGCGAACGCCGACACTCCCCGGTTGGCCGTCGACGGCGAAGCGGGATTCATTTCCGCGATCCTCCTCAGATTTCCGGATGCCCGAGCCGCACGTCGTGCTGGCCGTGCTCGCCGCCGTTGACCCGCAACGTGCTGGCCACCGGCGGGTAGCCGCTGGCGATGACCGTGTAGTCGCCCTCCGGCAGGTCGGAGAACGCGTACTCGCCCGCGTCGTCCGTCGTGGTCACGCCGATCACGTTGCCCGCCCTGTCCAGCAGGGTGATCCTGGCGTCCGGCACGACCCGCCCGTCGGACACCGACGCGACGCCGCGCAGCCGCGACCCGCCGTCCAGCTCGACGTCCTGCTCGGTCTGTCCGGTGCCGGGCAGGTCGACGCCGATCGCGACCGGCTGGTACGCCTCGGCGCTGACCACCAGGGTGTACGTGCCGGCCAGCAGTTCCTCGAAGCGGTAGCGGCCGTCCGCACCGGTGGCCTGCGCGCTGACCACGTCGCCCTCGCTGTTGGCCAGCGTCGTCATGGCGGCCGACCACCGGCGTCCCCTTGCCCGCCACGGACACGACACCGGTGAGGCTGCTGGTGCCGGTGAGCACGACGTCGACCACCACCGGGCCCACGCCGACGGACACCACGGTCGCCTGCGGCTGGTGCGCGCCGGCCGACGCGATCAGCACGTACGAGCCGGATTCGGGCACCGGTAGGTGGAACCCACCGTCCACATCAGACGCGTTGCGGCCGATCTGCCGGCCGCCGGTGTCGATCAGGGTGAGTGCGGCGCCGGCGATGCCGCTGCCGTCGGCACGGCGGACCCTGCCGTGCACGGCGGGACCGTCCGGTTGGAACGGAACGAAATCCTCGGTGGCGGATGCCATCAGAGCTCCTGCTGTCAGATCGCTGTGGCCGTTGGTGTGGGGATGACCGTTGCGCTCCGGTTCGAACACGTCCGGCTCCGCCGCGCCGACCGAGGGCATCGTCACCGTCGGCTGGTCGTCGTCCGGCAGGGCGCCGAGCGTGCCGCCCGGTCCGGCGTCACGGCTCGCGTCCTCGGCCATCCTGGCCTGGATGCCCGACTGCATGCGCAGCGGGACTTCCTTCATGAACGACACGAGGACGAACGCGATCGCGACGATGCCGGCGGCCGTGAGGAACACCGGGTGCATCGAGTCGGAGAAGCCCTCCAGGAACGGCCGGGCCAGCCGCGGATCGAGCCGCTGGATGAACGACGAGTCGGACAGCACCTGGGCCCGGCGCCGAACGCCGCGTTCGCGCCGTGCCGGACCAGGTCGAGCACCGGCAGCGTTGTTCGGGTTGGCCTGCACGGACGGATCGGTCAGCGCGGACCTGGAACGCGGGGGTCGTCACGTCGCGGCCGAACGCGGTGGCGATCTTGTCGCCGACCGTGCTGAACAGGATGGACAGGAACACGGCCGTGCCCAGCGTGCCGCCCATCTGGCGGAAGAACGTGGCCGACGACGTCGCGACACCCATGTCCCGCGCCGGCACCGCGTTCTGCACCGCGATCACCAGCGTCTGCATGCAGCCACCGAGGCCGAGACCGAAGATGAACATCCAGATGTCGGTGCGCCAGCAACGGGGTGTCCGCGTTGATGGTGTTCAGCAGCGACGAGACCGCAGACCATCAGCAGCGTGCCGACGACCGGGAAGATCTTGTACCGGCCGGTGCGCGCGGTCAGCTGACCGGACAGCACGGACGACATCATGATGCCGAGCACCAGCGGCAGCAGCAGCAGACCGGCCTCGGTCGGCGACGCGCCCTTCACGATCTGCAGGTACAGCGGCAGCACCGACATCGCGCCGAACATGCCCATGCCGATGATCAGGTTGGCGCTGGAGGTCGATGCTGAACACACCGCTGCGGAACAGCCGCAGCGGGATCAGCGCGTCGTCGCGCATGAAGTGCTCGACGCAGCACGAACAGCGATCAGGCCGACCGACGCCGACGCCGTAGCAGAGCCAGGCGCGCGGCGAGTGCCAGCCCCACGGCTGGCCCTGCTCGGCGATGATCAGCAGCGGCACCAGGCCGACCGTGATGGTGATGCGCGCCCCACCAGTCGATGCGGTGGTCGCGCCGGGTGTGCGGGATGTGCAGCACCTTGGCCACCACGGCCAGCGCGAGGATGCCGATCGGCACGTTCACCAGGAACACCCAGCGCCAGCCGGCGATGGTCAGGATGTGCGTCTGGCCGGCGAAGAAGCCGCCGACCACCGGGCCGAGCACGCTGGACGTGCCGAACACGGCGAGGAAGTAGCCCTGGTACCTGGCCCGTTCGCGCGGCGGCACGATGTCGCCGATGATGGCCAGCGCCAGGGACATCAGACCGCCCGCGCCGAGGCCCTGGAACGCGCGGAACGCCGGCCAGCATGTACATCGACGTGGCGAACGAGCAGGCCAGCGAGCCGATGAGGAAGATGCTGATCGCGGCGATGAAGAACGGCTTGCGGCCGTAGATGTCGGACAGCTTGCCGTACAGCGGGGTCGTGATCGTCGAGGTGATCAGGTACGCGGTGGTCGACCCAGGCCTGGAGGTTCAGGCCGTGCAGGTCGTCGCGCGATGGTGCGGATCGCGGTCGACACGATCATCTGGTCCAGCGCCGCCAGGAACATGCCCAGCATCAGGCCGGAGAACACCAGCAGGATCTGACGATGTGTGAGTGAGCCGTCGGACGGCTGGCCGTCCGACGTGCTGCCGGCGGCGGCTTCGCGCCGCGCCTCGGTGGCGGTCATCGTTCCCGCCCCTCCAAGCCTGTGTGGGGGTGATCCTCTGCGGTGTCCTGGCTGCGCTGCTGCGCTTCGATGTCGGTATTCAACCGCGTGAGAAGCACGGCGAGCGAACGGATGTCCTCGGGGGACCACTCGGCCATGATGCGCGCCATGTTCTCGTTGTGCCGCCTGCGGTTGTCGTTGAAGACCCGCTCACCCTGCGTGGTCGGCACCAGGATGGACGCCCGGCCGTCCACCGGGTCGGCACGCCGTTCGACCAGGCCGTGCCGGATCAGCGCGCCGGTCTGCCTGCTCACCGTGGACGGGTCGGCGTGCACGGCCTCGGCGAGCGCCGTCATGCGCACCGGCCCGTCGTGCACCAGGCGCGCGAGCAGACCGTAGGCGGGATACTCGATCCCGTCCTTGGTCTGGCCGCCGAACTTGGCCATGCCGCGTTTGGCGATCAGCACGAACCGCACCAACTGGTCGGCGAGCCGCCTGACCTCGGCTGAGGTGTCCTGGTCGATGTCCATCGCGACAATTCCATTGCATGTCGAACACAAATAGTTGAGACATACAACCATGCACCGCGATCGGGCCGTCGGCAAGGTCGGTCAGCGGTTGCCCAACCAGTGGTGTGGCGGCGCCGCGGGGTGCGCTCCGGCCGGCACGGCGGCGATGGCCGGTTCGGTGTGCCTGCGGCGGTCCCACGGCAGCGCGAACTCCAGCCCGAGCAGTGCGAACAGCGTCACCGGCAGGCCGAACCACGAACCGAGCAGCACGCTGCGCGGTACGTAACCGGGGCGGAACTTCGCGTTGAACAGGTACAGCGACTCGACCTGGATCAGCGGGTCGAGCAGGTGCAGCACGCGGTAGCCGAGTTGCTCCAGCGCACCGCGCTCGGTCCGGTCGAGCAGTTCGCGGAACGCGGCGAAGTTGAGCGACACGCGGCCCGCGCCGCGTTCGCGGGCGAACTCGACGACGTCCGCGATCATCCGCTCGTTGAGGCCGTTGAGCCGGCTGCGGGTGCGGCGCATGACGTCCAGCGACAACGCCCAGTCACCGCCGTCGCGGTCGCCGCAGGGCAGGTAGCGCTGGAAGCCGACGAGCCGGCCGTCGCCGTCGAACGCGAGCACGAACACGCCGACGCCGCGGTCGTCGAACAGTCCGTCGAGGATCATCGAGAAACCGCGCTCGCGGTCGGTGCCCAGCCACTGTTGGGACAGTTCGGCCATGTCGGCGCGCAGCGCGGGCGGGATGTCGGTGGCCGACACGACGGCGGTGCGCACACCGGCATTGTGCGTGCGCCGCACGGCCTGTCGCACGTTGCGCATCTTCCGTGTCGCCAGACTGAACGGCGCGACGTCGAGGACGACCTCGTCACCGAAGCCGACCGACCGCATGCCGTGCCACAGCGGCACGAGATCCGCTCGCGCCCCGAGCACGGCAGGCCGCCAGCCGCGGCGCGCACACAGCGCCCGGAACCGTTGCACGACATCGGGATACGCGGCCGGTGCGCCGACCGGATCACCGCCGACGACGGCGACCCCGGCCAGCACGCGGTAGCCGACGGCGGCCGAACCGTCCGAACTGAACAGATAGGTCTTGTCCGACCGCAACGCGAAGGGCGCGAGCGTGTCGGCACCGGACCGCTGCACCATCCCGCGGATCCGGGCACGCTCGTGCTCACCGGACGGTTCGGGCGCGGGCGCCGACCGCATGGCGGTGACGAGCGTCACGACGGCGACGACGAGCAGCGCGGACCACACGTCCAGCCGGCTGACCAGGTGCAGATGCGCGCCGAAGTCGAACAGCAGGGCGGCTCCGCCGGTGAGCACACCGTTGCGGACGGTGGTGTGGACCTGTGCGCGCTCGGGCACGCAGGGAAACGCGCCGTGGCACAGCGCGAGACCGCAGGCGGCGAGCAGGAAGACAAGGCCGTAGGCGACGTGCCGCAGGTTCAGGGCGACCAGGCCGAGCAGGATGACGGCGGCCCCGAGAGCGACGGCCCTCCCCCGCGCCAGACCCCAGCCGACCAGCAGCAACAGGACGGCGACACCGAACGCGTGCGGCCGGTCGTCGATCAGCCCGTGGCTCGGCGCGGCCAGCCAGACCGGTGGAGCGCCGTGCAACGCGAACACGGCGACAGCGACACCGGCTACGACGGCGAACAGCCCGAACAACCATGCCTGACGAACCAACAGGATCACCCTCCATGAGAGGAGTAGCCGCGCCAACCGACACGAAACCCCCGTTCGGCACGGTAACCGGTCGACGACCGATCCGGACACTGTCTCCGCTAGTGAGATACAGCTCAAGTCTGCGCACGGCGATCCACCAGACGCACGCCGGCAGCCCCGAACCTGGTGGTACCACCAGATCCGGAGAATTCACCCGTCAGCGGAAACCATCAGGTCAGGACGCCGGACTCGTCGGACCAGGCCGCGAAGCCACCGGGACCGAACGGCAACCGGTACTGGCTCGCCAGCAGGTCGTCCACCAGTTCGGACACCAACGCCACGGTCAGGAGTCCACCGCGGATCGCCTCGCACAGCAGGGCCAGCGTCGGCCGCAGTCGGACACCGCACCGTTCGGCTGCCTGACGAGCCGGGCCGTCGTCGACGACCGCGAAACCACCGATCCACGTTGCGGGCGATTCGCTCGGCGAGCCGATCGATGACGGGACCGGCGGCGCCGGGCTCAAGCATGGTGCGGTGCGACCCGATGGCGTCGGGCGTGGCCGTGACGAACCACTCGATGCGCTCGTCCGGCGCTTCGGCGATTCGGGCAAGCTCCAGCGCCGATACACGCCGCGCGCCGTTCTCGACCTTGGCCAGCGCGGACCGGTCGAGCGAGATCTCGGCGGCCAGCTCGGCCTGGGTCTTGCCCGCCCGCGTGCGCGCCGCCACGATCCGCTCGCTCATCGCCCTGCTGTCGAGATTCACCACGTGTGCGATTTAGAACATCACGCAAGCCCGCGCTGGTCAGGGGGTTCTGAGTTCGGGGAAGTCCTCTTCTCGGTACTCGCCGGTCACCGGGGCCGCCGGGTCCGCGTGCAGTTCGTGCTCCCGGCCCCTCAGTTCGACCCGGCGGATCTTGCCGGAGATGGTCTTCGGCAGATCGCCGAACTCCAGGCGCCGGATTCGCTTGTACGGGGCAAGGTGCTCCCTCGCGAAGCGCAGGATCGCCAGTGCCGTCCCGCGAGTCGGCTCATGGCCGGCGGCCAGCAGGACGTACGCCTTCGGGACCGCCAGCCGCAGCGGGTCCGGCGACGGCACGACAGCGGCCTCCGCGACCGCGTCGTGTTCCAGCAGCACGCTTTCCAGCTCGAACGGCGAGATCCGGTAGTCGCTGGCCTTGAACACGTCGTCGGACCGGCCCACGTACGTGATGTAGCCGTCCTCGTCGCTCGAACCGACGTCGCCGGTGTGGTAGAAGCCGTCGCGCATCACCTCGGCGGTGCGGTCGTCGTCGTCCCGGTAGCCGACCATCAGGCCCGTCGGGCGGTGCGCCAGATCGATGCAGATCTCGCCCTCCGTGCCGACCGCTCCGCTCACCGGATCGACGAGCGCGATGGTGAAACCGGGCACCGGGCGGCCCATCGAACCGGGTTTCACGGGCTGCCCCGGAGTGTTCGCGATCTGGACCGACGTCTCCGTCTGGCCGAAGCCGTCCCGGATCGTCACGCCCCATGCGCGCCGGACCTGTTCGATGATCTCCGGGTTCAACGGCTCGCCCGCGCCGACGACCTCGCGCGGCGGTGTGCGCAGCGCGGACAGGTCGGCCTGGATCAGCATCCGCCACACCGTCGGCGGCGCGCAGAAACTGGTGACGCCACAGCGATCCATCGTCGACAGCAGCGCGGCCGCGTCGAAGCGTCGGTAGTTGTGGATGAGCACGCACGCCTGCGCGTTCCACGGTGCGAACACGTTGCTCCAGGCGTGTTTCGCCCAGCCGGGCGATGAGATGTTCAGGTGCACGTCGCCGGGACGCAGGCCGATCCAGTACATCGTGGACAAATGTCCGACCGGATAGGACACGTGCGTGTGCTCGACAAGTTTCGGCTGCGCCGTCGTGCCGGACGTGAAGTACAGCAGCAACGTGTCCGTAGCGGCCGTGACGCCGTCCGGCACGAAGTCGTCCGACGCGGAAGCCGACGACGCGTAGTCGGCCCAGCCCTCGACCGGCTCGCCGACCGCGATCCGCGTGTAGTCCCCTGCCACGTCGGCGAACTTGAGCGCGTCCACCGAACGCGCCACGACGTGCTTGGCGTTGCCGCGCTCGACCCGGTCGACGAGATCGGCAGGTCCGAGCAGGGTGCTGGCCGGGATCAGGATCGCGCCCAGCTTCATCGCGGCGAGGATCGTCTCCCACAGCTCGACCTGGTTTCCCAGCATGAGGATCAGCCGGTCGCCGCGCCGCACACCCAGGCCGCGCAGCCACGTCGCGACCTGGTGTGAGCGGCGGGACATCTGGGCATAGGACACGCGCCGCTCGGTGCCGTCCTCCTCGACGATCCACAGCGCGGGCGCGTCGTTGCCGGCCGCGATCACGTCGAACCAGTCCAGCGCCCAGTTGAACTCGGCAGGCTCCGGCCAGCGGAATCCGGAGTACGCGACCGTCGTAGTCGTCCCGGTGCTCCAGCAGGAAGTCACGTGCCGCACGGAACAACTCGGTCGAATCCATGAGGCATCTCCTCCGACAGCGACGACGACGGCGGGTCAGATCAGGATGCTAGTCCCCGGGTGCCCGCGGGGTCGCCTTCGGCGACGGCGGCCAGTCGTACCTGGTCGCGGCCACCCTCCTTCGCCGCGTACACCGCGGCGTCGGCGGCCAGCAGCAGCTCGGGCAGTGCGATCGCGTGCCACGGCCGGACCGCGACGCCGATCGACGTGGTCCGGTCGCTGATCGCGGCGGGGCCGCCGCGTTTGTCGGTGCTGATCACGGTCAGTGCCGCGATCCTGGTCCGGATCCGCTCCGCGGCGGCCGTCGCCGCGGCACGGTCCGCGTCCGGCAGCAGCACGACGAACTCCTCGCCGCCGAACCGGCCGACGACGTCGGCCGGCCGCGTCTCGGTGCGCAGCACGTCGGCCACGGCCACCAGCATGTCGTCCCCCGCCGGGTGACCCCACGTGTCGTTGATCTGCTTGAAATGGTCCAGATCGACCATCAGGACACCAACCGGCGCGCGCGTGCGGTCGGCCCTGGCGAGCTCCTTCAACGCGGACTCCCGCCAGCCGCGCATGTTCAGCAGGCCGGTCTTGGAGTCGGTGCGCACGTCGACGCGGAGCTGGCGGATCTCGGTGAGGCGGTTGCCGAGCACGCCGATCACGACCATGACCACGAGCACGGGCGGCGAGTGCGTGAGCAGGACCGCGGTCACCATGCCCAGTGCGACGGTCAGCGCCTCAAGACCGTTGTCGTACCAACTGCCCACAGCCGTCGCGACGCTGGGCTTCTTGCCGTGCAGGGCGATCGCGATGCCGACGAGCAGGATCTGACCCAGCACGTAACCGGTTCCGGCGGCCAGCGCGACCGCGAAGTCGCGCAGCGTGCCGAGCGCATCGGAGCCGGAGAACATCGGCGTCGCCCGCGGCGTCCAGCACGGAGCGCACGCCGCAGCAGGCACACCGCGATCACGGCCGTGCCGAACACGAAACGGTACAGTGGCCTGCCGCGCGACGAACCACCGCTGGAATCGGATCGACCACGATGGACATCAGCGCCAGCGGGAAGCGGCAGCACCAGCGCGGCGGCGAAGTTCCAGATCGACGTCAGGTCGACGTGGACGGTTTCCATCCGGTTGCGGCGGGTCTCCTCCTGACGCCGGGACAGGAACATGTGGACACTCGCGAACGCGAGGAGGACAACCGCACCTGATCCACTCCTGGCCAGCCGGAACGGCGCCGCGACCATGACCTCGCGACCACGGCGGCCACCGTGACGACCTCCACACCGAGCATGTAGGCGATCGCCGGACGTGGGCTGCGCCCACAGCGCCCACCTGGTGGGATGTCTTACGGTAGCGGCCGCCCCCTGCCACAAACGACTCGCCACGAGCGACAATGTGCGCAGCCAGCCGCCGCATCCTGTCGGCCGGCACCCGTCGATGAGCTCCGCCAGGCGTGGGGTGCCGCGTCGACCCCGACCTGAGCAGACCACGCCGAGGAGGTGCCGACGATGACCGACCGCGACTTCTGACCGATCTCGAGTTCTTCGTCCGCGCCGATTTCGCGATGGGAGGTATCGACAGTGGCCGACCGCGACTTCTGAGCGCATCCGTTTCCTGTGCCGCGTCGTTGTCAACAGGGGGGCCGACGGTGTCCGACCGCGACTTCTGACCGATTCGATGTGTTCGTCCTGCGGTCTCGCGATGGGAGGTGTCGACGTTGTCCGACCGCGACTTCTGAGTGTCATTGGTCTTGTCCGCCCCCTTCCCGAGCCGCTGGCGCACCGCTGTCCCGGACATCGCCGCAGGACTCCAGTTCGTGCCATCGAACCCGTTCGGTGTGCAGTCGTCCCACTCACCGCGTTTCGGTTGGTTCTCCACGGTACCTGCGATGCCACGCGACCGTCGCCGGCACGGCGAACACCACTCCGACGAGTCCGGCGACGACCACCGCGCCCCTGGCCGAACCGATGGCCTGTGCGAGCGCGCCACCCGCCGCGACACCGATGCCCTGCGCGACCCGCAGGCCGGTACGGGCCACGCCGTAGGCGCTGCCGCGCAGCGCGTTGGGCACCCAACTGGTGAACGTCGCGCCGACCGTGATCTGGTACGCCCCCGTGGCGCCCGCCAGCGCGAGCAGCAGGAGTGCGCCGATCAGCGACGGCCCGAACGCGAACAGCACCAGCACGGCGACGGATGCCGTGGCCAGGGCGCCCGAGCCAGCGCAGCCGATGTTCCGTCGACACGTACCGGGACAACAGGAACGCACCCACGACGTAGCCGGCCGGATCCGCGGCCAGCAGCCAGCCGACGGCGCTGTGCGACGCGCCGAGCTGCCCGGCCAGCGGCGCCGCGAGGCCCTCCGGCACGACGGCGAGGCCGACCAGCCAGGACAGCCGGAGCAGGGTGCGCAGCCGGGGATCGCGCAGCACGTACCGCACACCCGCCGACCAGGACGTGTACGCCGTGCTGCCACGGCGGGGCCGCTCGCGGACGAACACCCGCACCAGCGCCGCCGACGCCAGGAACGTGGCTGTGTCGACCAGCAGCGTCCGACGACTAGCCGACCGCGACCACCAGCAGGCCGCCGCAGGCGAGGCCGAGCAGCATCACCGTGTTGGTGGTGATGCCCCGCACGTCCTGGCTGCGGTAGTACAGCTCGTCGACCTCGAAGACGTCCCGCGTCATCGCGTTCTGCGCGGCCAGGGTCGGCGCCTGCGCCATGCCGACACCGACCAGCAGCACGCACATCGCGGCCAGCGGCATGCCGGGCACCGCCATCACACCGACGAACGCGGCCTGTAGGCACGAACCGACGACCATCACGGTACGCCGCGGATACACGTCGGCCAGTCGCGCGAGGCCGAGCCCACCGGCCAGCGCGGGCAGGAAACTCAGCGCGTAGACGACCGCGGACCACAGTGCTGAACCGGTTCTGCTGTAGACAGCCAGTGACAGGGCCACCTTCGCCAGTTGATCACCGGCGATGGAGACGGCTTCGGCCAGCCAGAGAGCACGGAACTCGCCCACGGCGAGCACCGCACCCATGCCCGTACGCGTCGGCGCCACCTCGCCCCTGCCTGGTCGAAACCCTGATTTCCCTGCTGTCACGAGTATCGGACGACGCGCGCCACGCGAACAGCGACGAATGGCATCCTGACACAGGGTCCTATGGGGATCGTTGACGATGGCGCGAGAAGAGTCGTCACCGATTGCCCACCGGGTGGCGGGATCATCAGCCTGCCGTGGTTACCCGACCGGGGCAACAACCACACAGAGTGTCTGAATAGGCTGTCGGCGGAACCCATCCTGCCAGCTCAGGGCAGGAACCCGACGTGTCGTTGATGGGCAGATCCGGCGCGAACCGTCATGATGGGGTTCCAGCGACGCATGACACGCGTGGATGGACTGTCCTGAATGGAAGGAAACGACGAGTGGCTCTCCCCAACCTGACCCCCGAGCAGCGCCAGGCTGCCCTGGCCAAGGCCGCCGAGGCCAGGCAGGCACGCACGAAGCTGCTGGCCGACATCAAGGAAGGCAAGGAGACCATCTCCGGCGTCCTTGCCCGGGCCAAGGATGACAACGTGGTCGGCAAGACGAAGGTGGCACAGCTTGTCAAGGCCCTGCCCGGCTACGGGCCGGCCAAGGTGACGGCACTGCTGGCGAAGGCAGGCATCCCCGAGGAGCGCCGGGTCGCCGGTCTCGGGCAGCGGCAGCGGGAGGCGCTGCTCGCCGAGCTCAACTGACCGCAGACATGCGCTGACCTGGTCGAACATCTTCGTTCGACCAGGTCGGCGCTGTCGTCACGGCCCGCTCGCCAGTCCGAGCAGGCTGGCCAGGCTGGCCGGTGTGAGCGCGGTTCCGGTCAGCGGGGTGCCCGATGTGGACACACCGGTCGCACCGCCGCCGCCGTTGGGCACAGAAACTTCCTGGGGAACACCCGCGAACGGAGCATTGTTCGAACCGCGGACATCCACTCCGGTTTGCGCGGGGAGTGCGCAGTAGGCCTTGACATTCACCGGTGTGGTGTCGCTCACCGCGTCGCCCGGTCGTTCGGTCGTGCCCTCGTAACCCTTGGTGCACGGCATCGGGTCGAAGAAGTCGAGCACGAACCCGAGGTGACCGGTGCCGTCCGGGGATGCGCTCTTGCCGATCGCGGCCGCGATCGGGTACTCGACGAGCGCCTGGGTGAGCGCCTTCGTGCGCGTCGCCGTGATCCGTGCCGTGGTGAGCAGGTTGGCGAACACGACGCCGAGATCGTTGCCGGACGCGCGGAGCACGGAATCGACCTGCTGGGCGACGCCCGGTGCCTCGGTGATGACGGCGCGAATGTCCGGATCGGACTTCCGTAGCTGCGCGGCGAGCTGGTCCAGACTGCCGCTGAACGAGATGAGCTGGTCGCCTTCCGCCTGCTGGGTCGCCAGCACGACTTGACCATTGGTCAACAGACTCGTGGTCTGTGGCAGGTGCTCGCCGGCCGTCCGGGTCAGCGAGTCGGCCGAGTCCAGCAACGTGCCCAGATCCGGGCCCGCGCCCTGGAACGCCGTACCCAGTTCGTCGACCACCGTGCGCAACGACCCGGTCGGCACGCTGGACGCCAACCGGTCCAGGTCGGTGAGCAGGGTCTGCGGCGCGATCGGGATGGACGTGCGGCTCTGCGGGATGACGGAACCGTCGGCCAGCATCGGACCGCTGTCGTCCGGTGGCTCCAGATCGATGTACTGCTCCCCCACGGCCGACCGGTCGGCGACCACGGCACGGGAGTCGGCCGGGATCGGCGGGGCGGAGGAATCCATGTCCATCGCGGCCTCGACACCGGTCGGGGTCAGCGTCAGCGACATGATCCGGCCGACCGTGACACCGCGGTAGGACACCTCGCCGTTGACGAAGATGCCGCCGGAGTCGGCGAGTTCGACCTTCACGACGTAGCCGTGGATGCCGAACAGGCTGCCCAGCCCGGCATACGCGCCGCCCGCGTAGGCGATGCCGGCGACCGCGATCAGCGCGAAGATCACCAACTGGATGCGCATCCGTCGGGTGATCACCGGGAACCACCGCCCAGCAACAGGTTCAGCAGCCCGGAGACGCCGCTCGCGATGCCGGTGCCCGCCGACGGCGACGGTGTGGGCGTGGTCGCGGTCGGCAGCGGTGACGTCGTCGTGGTGCCGGACGTGACGCTCGGCGGCGAGATCAGCGGGCTGCTGGAGTTCGCGATGTCGGACAGCACGCTGGACAGGTCGAGGTCGAACTTCACGTCCGCGTTGAAGTAGTCGCCCTTGACGTCGTTCACGGTGTAGTCGGTGAACGGGTAGGTCACCAGCACCTGCAACGACTTCGGCAGGTTGTCACCGGCCTGGGCGATCATCTGCAGTGTCGGTGTGAGTTGTTTCAGGTCGGTCACGAGTTCCTGCCGGCTGCTGTCCACAGTGTCCACCGCGACGCCGGACAGCTTGTCCAGCGCGTCGAGCATGCCGACGAGCTGGTCGCGCTGCTGGTTGAGCACGGCGAGGCCGGGAGCGAGGTTCTGCAGCGCGTCGGCGATCTGCGTGGTCTGGCCGGCCAGGGTCGCGGACAGCCGGTCCAGCGACTGGATCGCGTTCACGATCCGCGTCCGCTGGCCGTCCAGGTCGGCGACCGTGGCGTCCAAATTGGACAGCAGTGCGCGCAGTTCGGGTTCGTTGCCCGACAGCGCGGAGTTCAGTTCCCGCACGATGTTCTGCACCTGCGCGATACCGCCACCGTTGAGCAGCAACGACAGCGCGCCGAGGACTTCCTCGATCTCGGGGCTGCGGTTGGTGCGGGACAACGGGATCACGGCACCGTTGGCCAGTGTCCCCGTGCCGTCGGTCGGCGCCACGAGTTCGACGTACTTCTCGCCCAGCAGGCTGGACTGGCGCAGTTCCGCGCCGGCATCGGCCGGCAGGCTCACGTCGCCGTTGACCGACATCGTGACCACGGCGGTCTTGTCGTCGGCGGCGAGGCCGATCGTGTCGACGCGGCCGACGGCGACGTCGTTGACCTTCACGCTGGCCTGCGGCACGAGGTCGAGCACGTCGGAGAAGTCGGCGACCACGGTGTACGGGTGCGGGCCGAGATCGGCGCCGCCGGGCAGCGGAGCGCCGTACAGACCGGAGAAACCGCCGGAGCCGCAACCTGCCACCAGCAGCAGAACGGCGCCCAGCGCGCCCAGCGACCAGCGGTTCATGCGCCGCTCCCGGCGAACAGCGAACTGGCCACCGGCAACGGCAGCGGCGGCAACTTGCCCGCCGCCAGGTCACCGAGGCTGGTCGCGACGGACGGCAGTTTCAGCGTCCCGTCCAGCAGCGGCGCGAGCTTGCCGCACGCCTGGGTCAGGAACGCCGGCAGGTTCGCCGGTGTGGCTGCCCCCAGGAGGCGGCAGACCATCTCGATCGGCGGGTACGTCAACTCGTTCAGGTCACCGCGCACGTCGAACGCGCCGGACGCCGCGTCGTAGGAGTTGAGCAGGCCGGAGACGCCCAGCGGCGCCACGTCGAGCACCTCGGCCAGCGCGGCCCGCTGGTTGACCAACGCCTGGGTGATACCGGTCAGGTCGTGCACGTCGGCCTCCAGCGCGCCGGAGTTGGTCCGCACGAAGCTCTGCACCTGCGTCAGCGCCGTGGTCAGCGCACTGAGCGCCTGGCCGAGCTCCTGGCTGTCGGCGGCCAGGTAACCGGTGACGTCGGCCAGTTTCGACTCGAAGCCGCGCACCTGGCCGTCGCTCGTGGCCAGGGTCTGCGTGAACCGCTGCAGCGCGTCGACGGTGGCGAACAGGTTGCCCTTCGCGCCCGCCACCGTGTCGGCCGCCGCGGAGAGCTGTTTGATCGTGTCGGCGATCTGCTGGCCGTTGCCGTCCAGGTTGGCGGCCGCGGTGTTCAGCACGTCGTTCAGGGCACCGTTCTTGTTGGCGCCGTCGGGTCCCAGCGCGGTCGCCAGCTTGTCCAGACTCGCGTAGAGGTCGTCCAGCTCGACCGGGGTCGCCGTGCGGGACATCGGGATCACCGCGCCGGAGGCCATCAGCCTGCCGCCGTCGTAGGCGGGCACGAGCTGCACGTAGCGGTCGGACACCAGGCTCGGCGCGATCACCACGGCCTGCGCGTCCGCGGGCACCTCGATGCCCTCGTCCACGGTCAGCCGGACACGCACGTCGGCGCCCTGCGGCTCGACGTCGTCCACGGTGCCGACCTTGATACCCAGCACCCGCACGTCCGATCCCGCGTACACACCGACGGTCTTGCTGAAGTACGCGGTGATCTTCGTGCCGCCCTCGCTGCGCAGGATCCACCACAGCGCACCGGCCAGCAGCAGTGCCAGCACACACGCGAACGCGACGAGCCGGGCCAGGTCCCGCCCGGCGCGGGTCCTCGCGGACACCTCAGCCACCCCCGTTCAGGTTGGGCGCGGCGATCGGCGGCGTGCAGCCCTGCGGGTTGGACGCGAACACCTGGGTGATCACCGGCGGCGGCAGCAGGCCGCAGAAGTAGCCGTCGAACCAGCGGCCGTTGCCGACGGTGTTGGTGAACAGCCGCACGAACGGCGCGAGATCGGCGAGACCGCGGTTCAGGTCGGCCTGGTTCCGCTCCAGGATGTCCGTGACGACCTTGAGATCGTTCAACGCGGGCGTCAGCGTGGCCTGGTTGTCCGAGACCAGCCCGGACAACTGGACACTGAGCTGCTGGGTGCCGGTCAGCAGGCCGCTCACGGCATCCCGCTTGGCCTGGAACTCGGCCAGCAGCAGGTTGCCGTCGGACAGCAGTTTCTGGAACTGGGCGTCCCGGTTGGCCAGCGTCGTGCTGACCACGTTGGTGTTGGCCAGCAACTGGCTCAGCTCCTGGTCGCGCGAGGAGATGGTGCGGGACAACGACTCCAGGCCGGCCAGCGTCGTCTTCATGCCCTGGGAGCTGTTCTTGAACGTCTGCGCGATGACCTCGAAGCTCTGCGCGAGTTGGCCGGTGTCGATGTTGTCGACGGTGTTGGCAAGCTGGTTCACCGCGTCGGTGATGTCGAACGGCGACACCGTCCTGCTGCGCGGGATCGACTGGTGCGGGTCCTGCTGTCCGGTGCCCTCGGCGTCGATCGCGAGGTACTTCTCCCCAAGCAGCGTCTTGATCTGGATCGAGATCGTGCTCTGGTTGCCGATCCAGGTGTCCTTCACCTCGAAGTCGACCTTGACCTGGTTGCGGGCCAGCACGACGTCGGTCACCTTGCCGACCTTCACGCCGGCCACCCGCACCTCGTTGCCCGACACCAGGCCCGCCGACTCGGTGAAGTACGCGGTGTACGTCGTGCCGCCACCGATGATCGGGAGTTCGTCGGAGTAGAACGCGGCCAGCACGGCCAGCACGACCACGACGAGCGTCACGGCGCCGACGGACGCCTGGTCGCGCTGCTTCAGCGGTTTCACGGCCCACACCTCGCGGTCCGCTCGGTGCCCGGCAGCGGTAGCACCGGAATGCTCACGTCCAGCGCCGAGATCCCGACCGTGCCGGTCAGGCTGCACGCGAAGTAGTTGAACCAGCTCCCGTAGCTGACCGTCCTGGTCAGCAGCTCCAGTTTCGTCGGCAGGAACTGCACGAAGTGCTGCACGAGACCGGAGTTGTCGGCCAGTGTCCCGGCGATGGTGCCCAGCGACGCGATGTCGCGCCGTAACGGCGGCCGCGCGTCGGTCAGCAGGCCCGCGGTGGCGTTGGTCAGTCCGTTCAGCGCGCTGATCGCGTCGCCGACCGGTTGCCGTTGGGCAGCCAGGCCGGAGACGAGTTCCTGAAGCTGCACCACCAGGTCCGACATCTGCGGCGCGTTCGCGTTCACCGTGCCCAGCACCGTGTTCAGGTTGTCGATGGTGCGGCCGATCACCTGGTCCTTGCTCGCGATCGTGGAGGTCAGGGACGCGGTGTGGGTGAGCAGGTCGTCGACGGTGCCGCCCTCGCCCTGGAGCACCTGGATGATCTCGTAGGCCAGTTTGTTCACGTCGTCCGGGTCGAGTGCCTGGAACAGCGGCTTGAACCCGTTGAACAACACGGTCAGGTTCAGCGCGGGTTCCGTGCGGGACAACGGGATCGTGCCGCCGGGGGCGAGCGTCGCGCTCATGTCGCCCACGTCGGTGCCCAGCGACAGGTAGCGCTGGCCGACCAGGTTGCGGTATTTGATGATCGCCGTGACCGACGCGGGCAGCTTCCGGTCGGCGTCCACGGCGAAGCCGACCCGGGCGGTGTCGTGGTCGACGACGGCGATCGACGTCACGCTCCCCACCTTGACGCCGGAGATGCGCACGTCGTCACCGACGTTCAGGCCGGTCGCGTCGGTGAACAGCGCGCCGTAGCCGTCGGTCGGGCCGAGTTGGGCGTTGGCGATGGTCAGCGCGAGCACACCGGTCAGCAGCACCGTGACCACCGCGAACACGGAGATCTTGATCAGCGGCGCGAGCAGTCCCCTCATCTGAGCGTCACCTCCGTTCCCCGGTACAGCGGACCGGCCAGCAGGCCGGCCCAACCGGGCACGTCGGCCGGCATCACGCCCAACTGGGGCGCGAGCAGCGTGTCGATCAGCCGGCGTTCGACGGGCGAACCGGCGACCTGCGGCGTCACGGCGGACCGGGTGGCCGCGGACTCGGGGGTGGTCGACTGCGGCGTGGTCGACTGCGGCGTGGTCGACTGCGGGGTGGTCGACTGCGGGGTGGTCGCGGACTGGGTGCCGCTGAGCAGGTCCTGGATGTTGCCGTCCCACGTGCTGTGCGGCGGCGGTCCGTGCGTCGAGCCGTCGTTGACCGGGCCACCCGGCGGGTACTGCGGGAACCGGTTGGGCGGCTGGGTTTCCGGGTAGCAGCGCGGGCCGCGGTCGTCGTCGTAGCGCGGCGTGTCCGTGCCCGGCCGGTACTTGCCCCGGCTGGCCGAGATCACGATGGTGAACTGGCCGGAGTCGGGATGGTTGGTGCCCTTGCCGAACGCCAGGTCCTCACCGGGGATGCTGTCCACGAGCTCCTTGAGCAGACATGGGTACTCCGGCGAGTATCTGGCCAGCACGTTCAGCGTCGGCGTGCTCTCGGCTGCCAGGTCGATCAGGTTGTTCTCGTTGACCGACAGGAAGTTGCCCAGATCCGAGCCCGCGTTCGTGACCGTCGAGTACAGCGTGCTCAGGTTGGCCTGCTCGGCGACGATGGTCCTGCTGGTCGTGGTCAGCTCGGACAGTGCGTCGAACAGTTGCGGCGCTGCCCGGTCGTAGGTGTCGGCGACCTGGGCGAAGCTGGCGATGTCGGCGTTGAGCCGCGGCAGTGACGGGTCGATGCGCTGCAGGTAGTCGCCGAGCGACACCAGCGTCCGGCCGAGTTCCTTGCCGCGCCCGGACAGCGCGGTCGACATCGCGTCCAGGGTGGCGGCCAGTTTCTGCGGCTGCACGGCCTGTAGCAGCGGCATCAGGTCGTCCAGTACCTGCTCGACCTCGATCGACGTGCTGCTGCGGTCCTGGCCGATCACCGAACCGGCGGCCAGGTGCGTGCTCGCGGGCCGCGCCGGCAGTTCCAGGTCGACGTAGCGCTCGCCGAACAGCGTCTTGGGCAACAGTTCCGCCGTCACGTTCGTCGGAATGAGCGCGACCTTGTCCGGTTGCAGCGCCAGATCCAGCACGGCGCCGCCGCCCCGCGAGCGGATCGACCTGACCTCGCCCACGATCAGCCCGCGGATCTTCACGTCCGCGCCGGTGTCCATCTGGTTGCCCGCGTGGTCGGTGTCCAGCACGACGTGCACGACGGGCGTGAAATCCTGCTGGTAGGCCGCGATCGTGACGGTGAAGAACAGCGCGACGACGACCAGCAGCACGAGCCCGAACAACTGGTATCTGAGTCGCTCGGTCATCCCGCGAGCCTCACCGTGGTCGTGGAACCCCAGATCGCGAGGCTGAGGAAGAAGTCCAGCACCGTCTGGATCACGATCGCCGCCCGGACCGCACGACCGACCGCGACGCCGACACCGGCGGGGCCGCCGCTGGCCTTGTAGCCGTAGTAGCAGTGCACCAGGATGATCACCACGCTGAACACGATCACCTTGAGGAACGACCACAGCACGTCCGCCGGTGGCAGGAACAGGTGGAAGTAGTGGTCGTACGTGCCGGCGGACTGCCCGTAGAACAGCACGGTCACCTCGCGGGATGCCAGATAGGACGACAGCAGCCCGACGATGTACAGCGGAATCACCGCTGTCACGCCGGCGATCACCCTGGTGGTCACCAGGTAGGGCAGGCTGGGGATGCCCATCACTTCCAACGCGTCGATCTCCTCGGAGATACGCATCGCGCCGAGCTGTGCCGTGAATCCGCAGCCGACCGTCGCCGACAGCGCGAGACCCGCCGACAGGGGCGCGACCTCGCGGGTGTTGAAGTACGCGGAGATGAAGCCGGTCAGCGCGGACGTGCCGAGCTGGTTGAGCGCGGCGTAGCCCTGTAGGCCGACGATGGTGCCGGTGAAGAACGTCATGCCGACCATGACGCCGAGCGTGCCGCCGATCACCGCCAGCGCGCCGGAACCGAAGCTGACCTCGGTGAGCAGGCGGGCCGTTTCCTTGCGGTAGCGGCGGATCGTGCGTGGCGCCCAGATCAGTGCGCGCACGTAGAAGGACAGTTGCCTGCCGAGCATCTCCAGGCCGTTGAACGGCGCCGCCACGGCCAGCAGTGCGCGGTCGGCAACGGGCGAGTGCCAGTCCCTGGTCGCCATCACATCCCCTTGGCCGGCACGATCTGCAGGTAGACGGCGGTGAGCACGACGTTGACCAGGAACAACAACATGAACGTGATCACGACGGCCTGGTTGACGGCGTCACCGACGCCCTTGGGACCGCCGGCCGGGTTCAGGCCCCGGTACGCGGCGACGATGCCGGCGAGGAAGCCGTAGATGATCGCCTTGACCTCACTGATCCACAGGTCGGGCAGTTGCGCCAGCGCGTTGAAGCTGGACAGGTACGCGCCCGGTGTGCCGCCCTGCATGACGACGTTGAAGAAGTAGCCGCCGAGCACGCCGACCACCGACACGAGACCGTTGAGCAGCACCGACACCAGCATCGCGGCCAGCACGCGCGGCACGACGATGCGGTGGATCGGTGAGATGCCGAGCACCTCCATCGCGTCGATCTCCTCGCGGATGGTCCGCGCGCCGATGTCCGCGCACACCGCCGATCCGCCCGCGCCCGCCACCAGCAGCGCGGTGACCAGCGGGCTGGCCTGTTGCACGATCGCGAGCGCGCCGGCGGCACCGGTGAACGACTGCGCGCCGATCTGCTTGGTCAGGGAGCCCAGTTGCAGCGAGATGACCGCGCCGAAGGGGATCGCGACCAGTGCCGTGGGCAGGATCGTGACGCTGGCGAAGAACCAGGACTGCTGGATGAATTCGCGGAACTGGAACGGCCGGCGCGGGAGGTAGCGGATCACCTCCCAGCCCAGCGTCGCCATCCGCCCGACCTGCCGCAGCGCACCGACTCCCGGCACGCTCGTGGTGGACCCGGTCGTCACGCGCCACTCCGCTCCGTCGGCGCAGGGCAGGTCGGCGGGGCGACCGGGGTGTGACCGGCCGGCCCGCCGGGGAACGTCGTCGTTCCGCCTGTCATCCGTCCCTCTCCGCCGAACCCGTGATCACATCGTGATCAACGAGTGCGTCGCCGTGGCACCGCCGTCGGCGACGAACTCGCCGCCCGTGCAGTACGAACTCTCGTCGCTGGCCAGGAACACCACCAGGTGGGCGATCTCCTCCGGGCGTCCCAGCCGCCGCAACGCGACCTTGCGACCGACCGGCGACAGGTCCACGGTAGCGGCCTGGTCGCCGAAGATACTCCGGACCATGTCCGTGTCAATCGCTCCCGGGTGGACCGAGTTGACGCGGATTCCCTTGTCCCCCAATTCCAACGCCGCGACCTTGGTCATTCCCCTGATCGCGAACTTGCTGGCCGTGTAGGCGACCAGGTACGGCATGCCGGCCAGACCCTCCACGGAGGACACGTTCACGATGGAGCCGCCACCGGCCCGCGTCAGTGCCGGAATGGCGGCGCGCATGCCGAGGAACGTGCCGAACTGGTTGGTCCGCACGACGCGTTCGTAGTCGGCCAGCGTGGTCTCGGCGATCGCCGAGAAGTGCAGGATGCCCGCGTTGTTCACGAGCACGTCCAGCTTGCCGAACGAGTCGGTGACGGTCCGCACGGCCGCTGCCCAGTCGTCCTCCGACGTGACGTCCAGCCGCTGGTAGATCGCCGTGTCACCGAGTTCGGCGGCCAGTGCCTTGCCGGCGTCGTCGTTGATGTCGGCGATCAGCACGGACGCGCCCTCGGCGACGAACCGCCGCGCCGCGGCGGCACCCTGGCCGCGTGCCGCTCCCGTGATCAGCCCGACCTTGCGGGCCAGTCGCTCACCCACGCCACTCACATCATCTCGTCGGTCAACGGCACCAGCACTGTCTTCAGTTCGGTGTACGCCTCGAAGGCGCTGCGACCGCCCTCACGGCCCAGACCCGACTGTTTGAAGCCGCCGAAGGGCACGTGCGGTTCGAGTTGGAACCCGTTGACGCCGATCAGCCCGCCGCGCAACGCCCGCGCGACCCGGAACGCGCGCTTCACGTCACCGGACCAGACGCTCGCGCCGAGGCCGTACTCGGTGTCGTTGCCCAGCCGGATCGCCTCGTCCTCGTCGTCGAACGGCACGACCGCCAGCACGGGCCCGAAGATCTCCTCCTGCGCGATGGTCGCCTTGTTGTCGACGTCGGCGAAGATCGTCGGCGCGACGAAGTTGCCGCCCGCGAGGTCGCCGTCGAGTTTCGTGCCACCGGTGACCAGCCGCGCGCCCTGCTGCTCGGCCGTGCCGATGTAGCCCAGCACGCGGTCCAGTTGCCGCTCGTTGATCAGCGGCCCGGACAGCACGCCGGGGTCGAACGGGTCGCCGTAGGTGATCATGCCGGCCAGCATCTGGGCGCTGGCCAGGAACGCGTCGTAGACGTCGCGGTGCACCAGTGCCCGTGTCTGCGCGACGCACGCCTGGCCGGACAGGCCCATCGTGACGGCGCCCATCACGGTCATCGCCGCCATGCCGATGTCCGGCGCGTCGGGGAACACCACGGCGGGACTCTTGCCGCCCAGTTCCAGCGACACGCGCTTGAGTGTGGCCGCGGACGCCGTGACGATGTGCCTGCCGACGGCGCGGCTGCCGGTGAAACTGATCTTGTCCACCTGCGGGTGGTTGATCAGCGTCTCGCCGGTCGGGTCGCCGGGTCCTGTCACGACGTTGACCACACCGGCCGGCAGCCCGGCCTCCACCAGCAGTTCCACCATGCGCAGCACGCAGAACGTGGCGTACTCGCTGGGTTTCAGCACGACGGTGCAGCCGGCCGCCAGTGCCGGCGCGAGCTTCTGCGCGAACAGCACGAACGGCGCGTTCCACGGCAGGATCGCCGCGACGACGCCGATCGGCTCGCGGAAGGTCATCGCGAGGTGGTCACCGCCCTGGTAGGGCGGCAGTGTCTCGCCGCCGGCCTTGTCCACCCAACCCGCGTGGTGGTCGAACGCGTCGGCCGCGATGTCCACGGACGTCGCGTAGATCGCGCCGAACGACAGCGGCACACCGTTGTCCAGGGCCTGGAGCCTGCGCAGCTCGTCGGCGTGCTCGCGGAGCAGGTCGGCGTAGCGGCGCAGGACGCGGATGCGCACGTTCGCCCGTGAGCGCGACCACGTGCCGCTGTCGAAGGTCTTGCGCGCCGAGGCGACCGCGTCGTTCACGTCCTGCTCGCCTGCCACCGCGAACTGCCCGACCACCTCGCCGGTCGCCGGGTGCCGGTGGGTCCACAGTGCCCCGTCGGCCGCCGCCCGCCACGTGCCGTCGATGTGGAGCAGCCCGTCCTTGAGCCCGGCCGCATCGCGGTGCGGTGCCACGGTCAGCGTCATTGCGAAAGCCTCCTACGACAGGGACATCAGTTCGGTGCAGGAGAACGTGCGGTCGGGGTCGCGGTCCGCGAAGTAGCCGCCGACCCGGTCGGCCAGCTCGGCCGCCGTCCACAGCGGACCGTCGGTGTGGAACTGCCGCTCGACGGCGGGCGCGGCCATCAGCGCGACGAGACCGCCGTAGACGACGAACACCTGCCCGTTGATCGCGTCGGCGGCGGGGGACGCGAGATACGCGGTGAACGGCGCGACGTGCTCCGGCGAGAGCGGGTCGATGCCGTCGGCGGGCGCGTCACCGAACACGTGCTGCGTCATGCCGGTGCGGGCGCGTGGGCAGATCGCGTTGGCGCGCACGCCGTAGCGAGACAGGCCACGGGCCGTGGACACCGTCAGCGCGGCGATGCCCGCCTTCGCGGCGGCGTAGTTGGCCTGGCCGGGCGCGCCGAGCAGGAACGATTCGGACGCCGTGTTCACCACCCGCCCGTATACCGGGCCGCCGGTCTCCTTGCTGCGTGCCCGCCAGTAGACGGCGGCGTTGCGGGACAGCAGGAAATGGCCGCGCAGGTGCACGCGCAGGACCGCGTCGAAGTCGTCGTCGGTCATGTTGAACAGCATCTTGTCGCGGATCATGCCGGCGTTGTTGACCACGATGTCCAGCCGGCCGAACCGGTCGACGGCGGCCGAGGTCAGCGCGTCCGCCGTTGACCGCTCGCCGACGTCGCCGGTCACCAGGACGGCCTTGCCGCCCGACGACCGCACCTGCTCGACGACGTCGTCGCCCGCACCGGGCAGGTCGTTGAGCACGACGTCGGCACCCGCGGTCGCCAGTGCGAGCACCGTCGCCCGTCCGAGACCGGCGCCGGCACCGGTCACCACGGCGACCCTGCCGGCCAGGCTCAGCGCGTCGTCCACCCGGTCGTCCTCCTCGTCGAGCCCCGATGGTGTCTGGCCACACCCTGCGGCACACAGTAGAATCTGTTCTTGTTTCTGACAAGACCTCCCCAGTTGGGCACGCGTTCAGAGTGCAGAACAGGTTCTACGAGGCGTGCTATGCCATACCCGGCTGACCGGACCAACGAGTCGGGCGCGGATCGGTCACGCCGTCGGGCGGCCTGCTTGGCGGCCGACGGCGTGCTGGTTATATTCACTAGAACACGTTCCAACTATGAGCCCGGCATGGTGACCGAGCGGGAGGACGGCACATGCACCTGACGTACACGCCGGAGCAGGAGCACCTCCGCCGGGAGCTGCGCGCCTACTTCGCGGCGCTGATGACACCGGAGCGGCGCGAGGCGCTGGCCGGCGGCAGCGACTTCGGTGACGGTGAGGCGTACAAGCAGACCGTGCGCCAGATGGGCGCCGACGGCTGGCTGGCGATCGGGTGGCCGAAGGAGTACGGCGGCCAGGACCGGTCCATGCTCGACCAGCTCATCTTCACCGACGAGGCGGCGATCGCGGGCGCCCCGGTGCCGTTCCTGACGGTGAACACCGTCGGCCCGACGATCATGCGGTTCGGCACGCGGGACCAGAAGGCGTTCTACCTGCCGCGCATCGCGGCGGGCGAGATCCACTTCTCGATCGGCTACTCCGAACCGGAGGCCGGCACGGATCTGGCCAGCCTGCGCACCAAGGCGGTGCGCGAGGGCGACGACTACGTGATCAACGGTCAGAAGATGTGGACCAGCCTGATCGCCTACGCCGACTACGTGTGGCTGGCCTGCCGCACCGATCCGGACGCGAGCAAGCACAAGGGCCTGTCGATCCTGATCGTGCCGACCGACTCCGCTGGCTTCTCGTGGACCCCGGTGCCGACCGTGTCCGGCCCGGTCACCAGCGCCACCTACTACTCCGACGTGCGGGTGCCGGCCACGTCGATGATCGGCGAGGAGAACGGCGGCTGGCCGCTGATCACCAACCAGCTCAACCACGAGCGCGTCGCGCTGACGTCGGCCGCGCCGCTGCGCGAGGCGTTGCGTGAGGTGCGGGCGTGGGCGCAGGAGACGAAACTGCCCGACGGCCACCGCGTGATCGACCAGGAGTGGGTGCAGGTGCACCTGGCCCGCGTGTACGCCAAGGCCGAGTTCCTGAAGCTGGTCAACTGGAAGATCGCGTGGGGTGTCGCGCACTCGGCGCTGAGCCCCGCCGACGCGTCGGCCACGAAGGTGTACGGCACGGAACTGGCGACCGAGGCGTACCGGCTGCTGATGGAGGTGCTCGGCCCTGCCGCGTTCGTGCGCGGCGGCTCGAAGGGCGCCGTGCTGCGCGGCCGGATCGAGCAGGCGCACCGCGCGGCACTGATCCTCACCTTCGGCGGCGGCACCAACGAGATCCAGCGCGACATCGTCGCCGCCGTCGGGCTCGGCCTGCCGATGGCGAAGCGCTAAGCCGAAAGGACCGACCACAGTGGACTTCACGCCGAGCGACGAGAGTGTCGAACTCGCGGCGCTGACCAGGCAGATCCTGGCCGGGGAAACCGATCCGTGGCCCGCGCTGGCCAAGGCAGGCGTGCTGGCGGCCGCACTGCCGGAATCCGCGGGCGGCGGCGGTCTCGGGATCGCCGAGCAGTGTGCGGTGCTGACCGAACTGGGTCGCGCCGTGGCGGCCGTGCCGTATCTGGAGTCGATCGTGGTGGCCGCGCCTGTCGTCGGCGGCGACTGGGCGGAGCGCGCCGCGCGCGGCGAGGTGATCCTCACGGCGGCGCTGGCCGACGAGCCGATCACGGCGGAGCGGGCCGGTGACGGCTGGCGGCTGAGCGGTTCCCGGACAGCCGTCGGCTACGCGGCCGAAGCGGACGCCGTCGTCGTGCCCGCCGACACGCCCGAGGGCCCCGCGGCGTTCCTGCTCACCCGCGACGAGATCACCGTGACACCACAGGAACTCGTCGACCGGGGCAGCGCCGGGTGGATCGACGTGGACGCCGACGTCCCGGCCGATCGCAGGCTCGGCGGCTCGGACGTCGTCGAGCGGTTGTTCACGGCGGCCGTGGTCGGGCGCTGCGCGCTGCAGTTCGGCGTCGTGCAGCGGGCGTTGGAGCTGACGGCGCAGCATGCCAGGACACGGGTGCAGTTCGACCGGCCGATCGCCACGTTCCAAGCGGTCGCGCAGCGGCTGGCCGACGCGTACGTCGACGTGGAGGCCGTGCGGCTGACCCTGTGGCAGGCGATGTGGCGGGTGTCGGCCGGACTGCCGGCGGCCGCCGAGGTGGCGACGGCGAAGTTCTGGGCCGCCGACGCCGGGCACCGCGTCGCGCACACGGCCGTCCACGTGCACGGCGGCATGGGCATCGACATGGATCACCCGCTGCACCGGTACTTCATCGCCGCCAAGCGCAACGAGTTCGAGCTCGGCGGTGCGACGGCGTGGCTGCGCAGGCTCGGTGCCCACCTGGCGGACGAGCCGGCATGACCACCGTCACGGACCTGCTGCTGGCCAGGGCCGACGACCACCGTCCCGGCCTGCGGTCGGCCGAGCGGACCTGGACGTGGGCCGAGCACGTGCGCGAGTCGGCCCGGTACGCGGGCGCGCTGCGGGCGCTGCGGCGGCCGGGCCCGTTCCACGTCGGCATCCTGGCCGACAACGTGCCGGAGTTCTCGTTGCTGCTGGGCGCGTGCGCACTGTCGGGTGCGGTGCTGGTCGGGCTGAACCCGACCCGGCGCGGCGCGGCCCTGGCCCGCGACGTCCGGCACGCGGACTGCCAGTTGGTGCTCACGCAACCGCGCTACCGCGACCTGCTGCCCGCGGGCCGCACCGCTGCCGCTGGACGAGTTGGAGCCCGTCGACGACGGCGCCGGACCCGTTCCGGCCACCGAGGACGACCTGCTGATGCTGATCTTCACGTCCGGCACCAGCGGCGAGCCGAAGGCGGTCCGGTGCACGCACGGCAAGATCGCGTTCCCCGGCACGATGCTGGCCGAGCGGTTCGGACTGGGATCGTCGGACACGGTGTACCTGGCGATGCCGATGTTCCACTCGAACGCGATCATGGCCGGCTGGGCGGTCGGCCTTGCCGCAGGTGCGACGATCGCGTTGCGGGACCGGTTCTCCGCATCGGGTTTCCTGTCGGACGTGCGGAAGTTCGGTGCCACGTACGCCAACTACGTGGGCAGGCCGCTGTCGTACGTCCTGGCCACCCCCGAACAGCCCGACGACGCGGACAATCCGCTGCGCGTGGTGTACGGGAACGAGGGCGCCGAGGTCGACATCGCGACGTTCGCGCGGCGGTTCGGCGTGCGCGTGGTCGACGGTTTCGGGTCGACGGAGGGCGGGCTCGCGATCAGCAGGACACCCGACACCCCGCCCGCGGCGCTCGGCAGGTTGACCGAAGACCTGGCGATCGTCGACGAAACCGGCGCCGTGTGCCCGACCGCGCGGTTCGACGAACACGGCCGCCTGGCCAACGCCGACGCCGTCGGCGAGTTGGTGAACACCGGCGGAGCGGGCTGGTTCGCCGGGTACTACAACGATCCGGCGGCGACGGGCGAGCGGCTGCGCGACGGCTGGTACCACAGCGGCGACCTGGCCTACGCGGACGCCGACGGCTACTGCTACTTCGCGGGCCGCGCCGGCGACTGGCTGCGCGTGGACGGCGAGAACCTGGGCACGGCACCGATCGAGCGCATCCTGCTGCGCCACCCGGACGTCACGGAGGCGGCTGTGTACGCGGTGCCGGATTCGAGGGTCGGCGACCAGGTGATGGCGGCGGTGGTAGCGCGTGCCGGAGCGGTCCCCGACCTCGCCGGACTGCACCATTTCCTTGCGGAGCAGGAAGATCTTGGCCCGAAGCAGTGGCCGAGATTCGTCCGGCTGGCAGGGGCGCTGCCGCGCACGGCGACGTACAAGGTCCTCAAACGCGCACTGGCCGCCGAACGCTGGAACACCACGGAACCCGTCTGGTGGCGCCCACCCGGACACGGCGAGTTCATGCCCCTCAACAGCGGCCAGGTGGCGGCACTGGAAGCCGGCCTGCCGGTGAGGGCTTGCCCACGCCGGTGATCCGGGACGTCGAACTCGACGGGTGATCCTCAGCGCTGCTTGGCCAGCCGGTCGATCGTCTCCTCGAACTCGGCCAGCATGCCGGCCATGACGTCGGCGACCGGGCGGATGCCGTTCATCCGGCCCACGATCTGCCCGACCGGCATCGACACGACCTCGGGGTCGTCCGCCGCCGCGATCCGCCGATGCGCGTCGCCGACGAGGATGTTCTGCAGCGGCATCGGCAGCGGTTTCGGCGCGTCGGGACTCGCCCACGCGTCCGTCCACCTGGTACGGAGCAGCCGCGCGGGTTTGCCGGTGTAGATACGAGTGCGCACCGTGTCGCTGGAGGTGGCGGCCAGCAGTGCGCGCTGCATCGCCGACGCGCCGGTGCCGTTGGCGTTGCCGAGCCGGTACTCCTCGGTGGCCAGCCAGATCGAGCCGGTCCAGGCGCCGGCCGCACCCAGCGCGGCGGCGGCGGCGACCTGCCGGCCGGTGCCGATGCCGCCCGCCGCCAGGACCGGCACCTGCGGGCCGACGGCGTCGACGATCTCGGGGACCAGCACCATCGTGGCGATCTCGCCGGTGTGGCCGCCCGCCTCGTAGCCCTGGGCGATGACGATGTCCACGCCGTTGGCGACGTGCCGGCGCGCGTGCTCGGCCTTGCCGGCCAGCGCGGCCACCGGCACGCCCCGCGTGTGCGCGTGCTGGATGACGTCCGGCGGTGGCGACCCGAGCGCGTTGGCGATCAGCGCGATCGGGTGCTCCAGCGCGATCTCCACGTGCGAACGGGCCACCGAGTGCAGCCAGCCCAACACCCCGGCCGCCGCGGCGGGTTCGTCGGACAGCGGCGGCACGCCGAGTTCGTCCAGCGTGCGCGCCACGAACGCGCGGTGCTCGGGCGGGATCAGCTTGTCCAGGTCCGGCGCCGTGCCCTCGGTCGGGATCGTGGCCGGCATCACGACGTCCACACCGTAGGGCTTGCCACCGGTGTTGGCGTCCATCCAGTCCAGCACGCCGGACAGTTCGGCCGGGTCGTTGAACCGGACACACCCGAGCACGCCCAGCCCACCGGCCCTGCTGATCGCCGCCGCCACGTGTTCGGACGGCGTGAACCCGACGATCGGGTGGTCGATGCCGAGCAGGTCGCACACCACGGTCCGCATGCTCAACTCCCCTGTGCCACTGAGCCGAGATGGCCGCTGGCCTCGTGTTCGGCCGCGTACTGCTGTGCCCACCGGTAGTCCGGTTTGCCCGCCGGTGTGCGCCGCACGCTGTCCACCAGCCACAGCGAGCGCGGCACCTTGTAACCGGCGATGGTCTGCCGGACGTGCGTGTCCAGATCGGCGAACACGACGTCCCTGCCCGGCCGTGGCTGGACGAGCGCCGCGACCCGCTGACCGAGCCGCTGGTCCGGCACGCCGATGACGAGCGCGTCGAACACGTCGGGGTGCGCCTTCAGCGCTCCCTCGACCTCCTCGGGGAACACCTTCTCGCCACCGGTGTTGACGCACGTGTTGCCCCGGCCCAGCAACGTGATCGTGCCGTCCTCCTCAAGGCGGGCCAGGTCGCCGGGCACGGTGTAGCGCTTGCCGTCGACGACGGCGAACAGCGCGGCGGTCTTGTCCGGGTCCTTGTGATAGCCCAGCGGAATGTGACCGCCGCGGCCGAGCCTGCCGATCTGGCCGGTGCCGGGGGCCATCCGGTTGCCGTCGTCGTCGATGACGATGGTGTCCGGGTCGGCCTTCACGCGTGGCCCGCCGCTGAAGGCGGCGCCCTTCTGCACCAGGCCCATGCCGGTGAAACCCGTTTCGGACGAACCGATCGAGTCGGTGATGACGGTGCTGGGCAGCGCCTCCAGGTACTGCTCCTTGACCGAGGGCGAGAACAGCGCGGCCGTGCTGGCGATCGCGTACAGCGTCGACGCGTCGTACTCGCCGGTGTGCAGCGCCTCGATCATCGGGCGGGCCATGGCGTCGCCGACGATCAGCATCACGTTCACCTTGTGCCGCTGCACGGTCCGCCAGACCTCGTGCGCGTCGAACTGCGGCAGCAGCACGACCGCGCCGCCGGTGAACAGGCTCTGCAACGCGCCCCACTGGGTGGCGCCGTGGATCAGCGGCGGCACGGGGAACCTCACCAGCACACCGCCGGCCGCGCCCTCCCTGGCGAGCTGCCACTCGTCGGCGACCTTCTCGCCGGTGACGAAGTTGATGCCGCCGCCGAGCGTGCGCCACACGTCCTCGTGCCGCCACAGCACGCCTTTGGGCTTGCCCGTGGTGCCACCGGTGTACAGGACGTAGCGGTCGTCCGCGCTGCGCTGCTCGAAGTCGCGATCCGGCGAGCCGTCGGCCAGGGCGTCGGCATAGGTGACGCCGCCGTAGGACTCGATGTCGGCGTCGCTGCCGTCCTCGACCACGACGACGTGCTTGAGCAGCGGCATCTCCGGCAGGACGTCGGCCACCTTGTCGGCGTAGGACCGCTCGTGCACGAGGGCTACCAGGTCGGCGTTGTCGAAGATGTACCGCAACTCGTTGGGCACGTAGCGGTAGTTGACGTTGACCGCCACCGCGCGCAGCTTGTACGCGGCCAGCATGGCCTCGACCGCCTCGATGGAGTTGCGGCTGTACACGCCGACGTGCGAGCCGGCCGTGACGCCGTGTCGGGCCAGGTGGTGGGCCAGTCGGTTGACGCGCGCCTCCAACTCGGCGAACGTGAGCTGCCGGTCGCCGCAGATGATGGCGACCCGTTCGGGAACGAGATCGACCGCGTGCTCGACGAGGTCGGCGATGTTGATGGCCACAGCCTGAAACTAGAACATGTTATTGTTCCGGGCAATCCCTCTGGGGTGTCGACATCCGGGAGCGAGCATGACGGAGCAGCCACACTGCCTGGTGGAACGATTCGGGCACGTGCTGGTCGTGACCATGAACCGGCCGGAGGCCAGGAACGCGCTGTCCGGTCCGATGATGGAGATCATGCGGCAGGCGTGGGACGAGGTCGACAGCGATCCGGACATCCGCGTCGCGATCCTCACCGGTGCCGGCGGCGCGTTCTGCGCCGGGGCCGATCTCAAGGCCATGACCACCAGCCATCCCGGGGACTCGTTCAGCAGCGGCAAGTGGGATCTGTCGGTCATCGAACCGCTGCTCAAGGGCAGGCGCCTGACCAAACCGCTGATCGCCGCGGTCGAGGGCCCCGCGATCGCGGGCGGCACGGAGATCCTCCAGGCCACCGACATCCGCGTCGCGGGACGTGGCGCGAGGTTCGGCGTGTCGGAGGCACGGTGGGGCCTGTTCCCGCTCGGCGGGTCCGCGGTGCGCCTGGTCCGCCAGATCCCGTACACGACGGCGGCCGACATCCTGCTCACCGGCCGGCACCTCAGCGCGCAGGAGGCCAAGGACATCGGCCTGATCGGTCACGTCGTGCCGGACGGCGAGGCACTCGCCAAGGCGATGGAACTGGCGACGGCGGTCGCGGCCAACGGCCCGCTCGCCGTGCGGGCGATCCTGCGCACCATCCGCGAAACGGAGGGCATGCCGGAGAACGAGGCGTTCGCGATCGACGCCCGCCTCGGCATGGAGGTCTTCGCCAGCAAGGACGCGAAGGAGGGCCCGAAGGCGTTCGCCGAGAAGCGCCAGCCGATGTTCGAGGGCCGATAGCGATCACGATGCCGAGTTCGATCGAGCCGGTCGACGCGGAGATCTACCAGACCGGCCGTCGGTGACCACCGCCGGTTCCCGAGGCCACCGCGTCACCGCCGACGGGCGAGGAACACGAACTCCCGGCCGGGACGGTCCGGGGCGTCGCGGATCTCGCGTACGTCGAAGCCCTGTGCGATCAGGGATTCCGCGACCTCGTCGCGTTCCCGGAAGCGCAGCGTCGAGTCCGACGTGAGTGTCGCGCCGTCGGCGTGGAAGACACACGTCCAGCGGAACGTGACCAGCGGCAGGTTCACGTCGGTCACCTCGACCCAGCGTTCGACCGGGCCGACGCCCGCCAACTCGGTCACGGCATGCGAATCGGCGCGGTTCCACTCCAGCCACGCCTTCCGGGCCGGATCACGGGTCTCGAACACGAGGTGCCCGCCGGGCCGCAGCGCCAGCCGAGCACCACGCAGCGTGCCGTCCCAGTCGGCCGGCTCGACGATGGCCTGCGCGACGTTGGCGGTCATCGTGGCCAGGTCGACCCGCAGCGGCGGCAGCGCCGTGGCGTCGGTGTGGAACCAGCGGACCCGGTCGGCGCCGGGTTTGCCGCGGGCCACGCCGAGCGAGCCGGCTGCCGGGTCGACACCGGTCACCTCGATGCCACGGCTGGCCAGCAGGAGCGCGAACGTGCCCGTGCCGCAGCCGATGTCCAGCACGCTGCGCGCGCCGAACTCCGCCGCCATCGCGACGTAGGCGTCGAGGTCACCGCGGTCCGGATCGAGCGCGTCGTAGATCGCGACCAGCCGAGGGTGCTCGAAGATGTCGTCCGGCATGCCGACCACCCTAGGATGACCGCGACGTAGCGGGACACGCGCGAACGGGGAGGCTGCGATGCACGGGGACGACAAGACCGAGAAGGGCGCGCTGGACCACGCGAAGGACACCGTCCGCAAGGCGGTCGGCGACGCCGAGGAAGCCGTCTGGGAGACGTTCTACGAGGCCAAGGACCTGGTCGAGGACGCGGGCGAGGGCCTGGCGCACCCCCTGGGCCACCAGCGGCACCCGGCGGAGACGGAGCACAAGGCCGATTAGGGTCCCCTAGGGCGGCTCCGCGCCCGGGACCTGCTGTTCGATGCCGTCCTCCGGGTCGATCCACGCCACCTGGATCTGCTGCACGTCCTTCTTGGTGATCAGCGTGCCCCGGCCCGGCGGCTGCACGCTCGGCCGCACCGAGCCCCACAGCACGCCCTCGTCCTTGCTGCCGCTGCCGATGAAACCGGGACTGCCCAACTCCTTCAGCCGCCGCAGCACCGGATCGTGGATCGCCCGCGACGCGCCGCCGGTGCGCCGGGCCACGATCATGTGCAGGCCGATGTGCTTCTGGTAGAACAGTTCGGCCAGCGGCAGCAGCGGGTTGCCGCTCTGCGTGGCGACCAACTCGTAGTCGTCGACCACGATGAACAGTTCCGGGCCGCGCCACCACGACCGGCTGCGCAGTTGTTCCTGCGTCACGTCCGGGCCCGCCATCCGGCCGGTCATCGAGACCATGACGTCCTTGACCATGCCGTCCAACTGCGGGCCGGACACCGCGTAGCTGAGCAGGTGATCGGTGTTGACGAACCCCAGCATCGAGCGCCGGTAGTCCACCAGCAGGATCACGGCCCCCTTCGGCGTGTAGTTGGTCATGATCCCGCGCGCGACGGCACGCAACAGGTTCGTCTTGCCGCACTCGCTGTCCGCGAACACCATCAGGTGCGGCTCGGCGTCGAAGTCCAGGTACACCGGGGCGAGTTCGTCCTCGTTGATGCCGATCGGCACCAGGGCACGCTTCGTCGACCGGCTCGTCGCCGCGGACAGGACCTCCTCGTAGCGCACCGTCGTGGGCAGCAGCCGCACCGGCGGCGCCGGATCGCCCCGCCAGCCCGCGGCGATCGCGCCCATGCCGCCGAGATAGGGCAGTGCCGCCAGGAAGTGCAGCTTCTCCGCCGTCAGGCCGCGACCGGGGTGGCCGGCGGGCACGTTCACCGCGGCACGACGGTCCACGTCGGACTCCATCGGATCGCCCAGCCGAAGTTCCATGCGCGTGCCGATCGACTCCTTCAGCGCGGGCCGGACGTCGGTCCACCGGTTCGCCGTGACGATCACGTGCACGCCGAAGCCGAGGCCCTCGTTGGCCAGCCGCACGACCTGGTGTTCCAGCGCGTCGAACTCCTGCCGGAAGGCCGACCAGCCGTCGATCAGCAGGAACACGTCACCGTAGCGGTCGGACGCGAACTCGCCGCGCCGCTTGCGGTCCCGGAACTCCTCGATCGACCGCACGGACTGCGCGATGAACTGCTCACCGCGCCGGTCCAGCAGCAGTTCCAGTTCGGCGACCGTCCTGCGCACCAGTTCCGGTTCGCGCCGGGTCGCGACGCTGCCCACGTGCGGCAACCCGGCCAGCGCGGCGAGCGTGCCGCTGCCCATGTCGATGCCGTAGCACTGCACCTCGCGCGGCGAGTGCCCGAACGCCAGCGACATCACCAGCGTGAGCAGCAGCGTCGACTTGCCGGACTGCGGCGCGCCGACGACGGCGCCGTTGCCCGCCGAGCCGGACAGGTCGACGTAGAGCGGATCGTGCCGCTGCTCGAACGGTTTGTCCACGATGCCGACCGGAACCGTGAGGTAGCGCCGGTCCGCGTCGGCGGGCAGCAGTTCCTCCAGTGACGGCGGTGTGGCCAGCGGCGGCAGCCACACCCGGTGCGCGGGTGGGCCCTGCTCGGACAGGCGCGTCACCAGCACGTCCAGCAGCGTCGGCGCGACCATGTCGTCCAGTTCGGGCAGCGTGCCGGGTTCTGGCCGGTACGGGCCGGACACGTAGGCCGTCTTGAAGCGGGTACGCGATCCGCCCTGCACGCTCAGGTAGCCCGACCCCGGCACCGGCGGCAGTTCGAACGCGTCCGGCACACCGATCGCGGTGCGGGACTCGCTGGGCGAGAACGTCCGCAGCGCGATCCGGTAGGAGAGGTAGCTCTCCATGCCGCGCAGCTTGCCCTCCTCCAGGCGCTGCGACGCGAGCAGCAGGTGCATCTGCAGCGAGCGGCCGACCCGGCCGAGCTGCGCGAACAGGTCGATCAGGTCGGGTTTGACCGTCAGCATCTCGGAGAACTCGTCGATGCAGATGAACATCGCCGGCAGCGGTTGGAGATCCGCGCCGTTGTCGCGCAGCTTCCCGTAGTCCCACACGTCCTTCGCGCCCGCCTTGGCGAGCAGTTCCTGGCGCCGGACCAGTTCGCCGGTGAGGGCCTCCTTCATCCGGTCGACCAACGCGAGGTCGTCGGTCAGGTTGGTCACGGTCGCGGCCACGTGCGGCAACCGGTCCAGGCCGAGGAACGTGGCGCCGCCCTTGAAGTCCACCAGGACCATGTTCAGCGCGGCGGACGAGTGGGTCAGCGCGAGCGCCAACACGAGCGTGCGCAGGAACTCCGACTTGCCGGAACCGGTGGCGCCGATGCACAGGCCGTGCGGCCCGACGCCGTCCATCGCCTGTTCCTTCATGTTCAGCACGACCGGCTGACCCTGTTCGCCGATGCCGAAGGGCACCCGCATCAGGTCCCGTGGCGTGCGCCCGCTCCAGGCCGCGAGGATGTCGAAGTCGGTCGGCGCACCGGAGATGCCCAGCAGCGCGAGGATGCTCGGGTCGATGCTCAGCGGGTCCTCCGAGGTGAACGCGGAATGGCCGACCCACGCGCTGTCGCTGCTGTCCACCATGTTCTCCACGGCCGACACCAGGTCGTAGTCGGTCTCGGCGCCGTCCTGGCGGGGCAGCGCGACCTGGAACCGGCGGCCCGCGTACAGGCCCCAGCCGGGCAGGTCGGGCAGCGTCGCCGACATCGCGGGGTCGATGCGGGAGTCGGCAGGATCGTCCAACAGCAGTTCGATCCTGCCCAGCAGCAACCGGACGATCTGGTCCGGCACCTCGTCCCACTGCCGTGCCGTCACCACGACGTGCACGCCGAAGCCGAGACCGGTGCTGGCGATCTTGCGGATGTCCTGGACGAACCGCTGGTTGCTGGCGAACGCCTCCCAGCCGTCGACGACGAGGAACACGTCGGCGTGATCGGGGCCGGGCAGTTCGCCGCGGCGGCGCCGGCGCCGGATGTCGTCCATCGACACGATCCGCTGGCTGCGGAACATGGCCCGCCGGGCCATGATCACGTCCTGCAGACCCTTGAGCACGCGGGTCACCGCGTCGGTCTCGTCGTCGGCGACGATGTCCACCACGTGCGGCATGCCGGACAGCACCGACAGCCTGCCGTCCCCGTCCAGGCAGTAGAACTGCACGTCCAACGGCGACCGCGTGTAGGCGAGGCCGATGATCAGGGTGCGCAGCAGTGTCGACTTGCCGGAGAAGATCCGGCCCACCACGACGATGTGTCCTGTCTGGCCGGTCAGGTCCAGTTGCACCGGCATCACGGAGCCACCGGGCTTCTGCGCGTTGCCGATCGGCGCGAACAGCACCTCGTGCTTGTCCGGGTGCACGGCTGTCTGGTCGATCAGCTTGTTCAGCAGGTCACCGAGGGTCGGTGAGCCGCCCTGGCTGCCCAGGCCCTCGCGCCACGCGGGGCCGTGCGTGCGGGCCACCACGAAGTCGCCCTTGATCCGGTCGTGCCTGGTCGGAGTCTGCGGCACGTTCGCGTCCCGGACCTGCTCGTACACGTACGAGTACAGCTCGTCGGCGGTGATCACGCCGTCCTCGTTGCCGTCGGCCTGGCCGGTCTCCAGGCCCTTGATCACGGCGGCCGTGAACATCGAGCGGCCGTGGCCCTGCGCGTCGGTGTTGCCCAGCACCAGTTCGTTGCCCTCGTAGGCGTACTCCAGGTCGCTGGTCGCGGTGATCACGTAGGTGCCTCGGCCGAGTAGCTGTGCCTCGTAGTCGATCGCGGTGGACGAGCGGACGACGAGCCCGTTGGAGAACGCGCCGCTGTAGCAACAGTCCAGCAGCACCACCTTGACGCCCGCCTGGCACTCCTCCAGCAGGCCCTGCACGGTGCTGGCGGCCACGGCCGTCGCGTAGGGGCGGTCCAGTTCGGTGTTGCAGGCGGCGAAGAACAGCTTGTCGTAGTCGGTCTTCAGGCCGTGCCCCGACAGGTACAGCAGCACCAGGTCGTCCGGTCCCCTGCCCTGGAACAGTTCCTCGATCCGCCGTTCCACCTCGGCCTTCGAGTCGTCGACCACCAGGTGCACGGTGTCGAAACCGCCGATGCCGGTGTCCAGCAACAGGTCCCGTAACCGCTGCGCCTCACCGACGGGCGCGCGCAGCCGACGCAGCCTCGGGTCGGTGTAGTGCGCGGTCGCCACCAGCAGCGCGTGCCGGCCACCCATGGGTCATCGCCCCGCCTGGCCGGCGTCGGCGTCGGCGTGCGCGACGAGCCGCTCGATCAGTTCCCGCTGGGCTTCGTCGCTCAGTGCCGTGAACCGGTACTCGTCCTCGCCGCGCCGCACGACGACCGACCGCGCGCCGGTGCGCTTGACGTAGGCGATCAGCACGGATGCCAGCGCCGACATCGTGCTGGCCGACAGCAGGCCGCTGACCACGAGCTCACCGACCGAGACACCGACGCCGGCACGGGTGTTGTCCGGTGCCTCCACGGCCGGGCGGTCGACCGTGACCAGACCGGTGGAGAGCAGGTCCGACCGGAGTGTCCTGGTCAGGTGAGCCAGCCGGCTGACGTCGACTCCGTCCGGGTCGATGGTCAACGTCAACTGCGTCATCCGGCGCTCCGAGAATCGGGATCGTGGGCTGGGGTCCGTCGCCGAACGTACACCAACGGCTACGCTGCCGATGTGCCATCGGGGTTTTCCCGCCTACGGTCCTGATCCGGCGCGGCCGGCAGCCTCAGATCGCCCGTTCCCGGTCGGCCCAGTACGGGTCGCGCAGCTTGCGCTTGTAGAGCTTGCCGTTCGGGTCGCGCGGCATCTCCTCGATGAAGTCGATCGCTGCGCGGCAGCTTGAACTGGCCAGCCGGTCCGCGGCGAAGGCGAGCAGTTCGTCGGCCAGCGCGGCGTCCGGGACCACACCGTCGGTGCCGGCTCCACGACGGCCTTGATCTCCTCGCCCCAGTCGGTGTGCGGGATACCGAACACGGCGACGTCGCCGACCTTCGGGTGCACGGCGAGTTCGCCCTCGATCTCGGCGGGATAGATGTTCACGCCGCCGGAGATGATCATGTCGCTCTTGCGGTCGCGCAGGAACAGGTAGCCGTCCTCGTCCAGATAGCCGACGTCGCCCAGGGTGAACAGATCGCCGTCCCGCGCCTGGCGTCGGTCTTCTCCGGGTCCTTGTGGTACTCGAACGTCGATCGAGCCCATCCGCATGTACACGGTGCCGATCTTGGCCGGTGGGCATCGGTTCGCCGTCCTCGTCCAGGACGCGCACCACCGAGCCGGGCCATGGCGCGGCCCGACCGAGCCGGGCTTGCGCAGCCACTCCTCGCCGCGTGATCGATCGTGCCGCCGCCCTCGGTGGCGGCGTAGTACTCGTCGACGACCGGCCCCCACCACTCGATCATCCGGCGCTTGATCTCCAGCGGGCACGGCGCGGCGGCGTGGATCATCGCGCGCAGCGACGACACGTCGTAGCGGCGCGCGCACGTCGTCGGGCAGCGCCAGCAGCCGGTGGAACTGGGTGGGCACCATGTGGCTGTGCGTGACCCGGTGGCGTTCGATCAGCCGAGCATCGCCTCGGGCGTCCACCTGTCCATCAGCACGACGGTGTGCCCGAGCTGGATGGAGAGCGCCACGAAGTTCAGCACGGCCGTGTGGTAGAGCGGCGAGCCGCACAGGTGCACGTTGTCGTCGACGGCTTGATGCCGAAGATGCCGAAGAACCAGGTGGACGCGCCGGGCACGCCGCTCGGGGTCGCTCGCCGGTCAGCGGCCTGCTGCACGCCCTTGGGACGGCCGGTGGTGCCGGAGGTGTACAGCATCGGCGCAGCCGGTGGTCCGGTCGCTCGGGGCGCTCGGTCGAGCCGCCGCGAGCGCGGACAGCGGCTGGAAACCGGGCACGTCGCCGACCGCGAACCGGGCGGTCGCCGGCAGGTCCGCGCGTTCGGCCGCGCCGGCGGCGACGGCGGCGAAGCGCTCGTGCGCGACGAACGCCTTCGCGCCGCTGTCACCGATGATGTAGGCGACCTCCGGTCCGACCAGGTGCCAGTTGGCCATCACGACGTACAGGCCGGTCTGGATCGCGGCGAAGTACACGGCGACCAGTTCGACGCTGTTGGGCAGCATCATGACCAGCGCGTCGCCGACACCCAGCCCCAGTGAGCGCAGGCCGTTGGCGTAGGCGTTGGCCATGTCCGCCAGCTCGCCGTAGCTCACCTCGCGCCCGCTCGGGTCGACGACGGCCGTGCGGTCGGGCATGGCATCGGCGATACGCCACATGCCCAGGACACTCCCGGTCTCGGTCATACCGACAAATCTAGAACGTGTTTCACCCCGTCTGCAAGACGGCGCCCGCGATCGTCCTGACCTCGTCCGGGGTCCGGCAGCCGACCAGCAGCATCGTCACGCCCGCGTCCGACCAGGTCTTGACCTGGTCCCTGAGCTGCTCGGGCGAGCCGACGAGGGCCACGTCGGCGACCATCTGGTCGGGTACCGCGGCGGCGGCCTCGGCCTTGCGGCCGGACCGGAACAGCTCGCTGATCTCGGCCACCACGTCGGCGTAGCCCATCCGGTTGAACACGTCGGCGTGGAAGTTCATCCCCGGCGCGCCCATGCCGCCCGCGTACAGCGCGAGCACCGGCTTGATCGCGGCGTAGGCCGCCGCCACGTCGTCGGTCACCACGACCTGGCAGGACGCGGCGATCTCGAAGTCCGCGCGTGAGCGGCGAGCTCCCGGCCTGCGGAAACCCTCGTCCAGCCAGGCGTTGTACGTGTCGGCGAGGCGCGGCGAGAAGTAGATCGCGAGCCAGCCGTCGGCGATCTCGGCGGTCAGCGCGACGTTGCGCGGCCCCTCGGCGCCCAGCCAGATCGGCAGGTCGGCGCGCAGCGGGTGGGTGATCGGCTTGAGCGGCTTGCCCAGCCCCAACGCACCGGGCCCGCCGTAGGGCAGCGGGTAGTGCGGGCCGTCGCTGGTCACCGGCTGCTCGCGGGCCAGCACCTTGCGCACGATGTCGACGTACTCCCTGGTCCTGGCCAGCGGTTTCGCGAACGGCTGGCCGTACCACCCCTCGACCACCTGCGGCCCGGACACGCCCAGCCCGAGTACGAACCGGCCGCCGGAGAGGTGGTCCATGGTCATCGCGTGCATCGCGCACGACGTGGGCGGGCGGGCGGAAAGCTGCGCCACCGACGTGCCCAACCGGACGCGGCTGGTCGCCGAGCCCGCCCAGGCCAGCGGCGTGAACGCGTCCGATCCCCACGACTCCGCCGCGAACACCGCGTCGAAGCCCGCCTCGTCGGCCGCGGCGACGAGTTCCCTGACGTTCGCGGGCGGCCGGGCACCCCAGTAGCCGAGCTGAAGTCCGAGTTTCATGCTGCCATCCTCTCAACTGAGCCCATCTTGCCGGACAATCGAGAACGTGTTTCACTTTCGGGCGTGACCGCGACGTCCGAGCCACTGGCTGCCCCGCTGACCATCTCGTTCGACTACACGCGATCGCTGGGACCGGTGCTCGGCAGGTTCATGACCGGACTGCGCGACCGCCGGATCTACGGCACGCGTGGCTCGGACGGCCGGGTGCACGTGCCGCCGGTCGAGTACGACCCGGTGACCGCGAAACCGCTCGGCGAGTTCGTACCCGTGTCCTCGCACGGCACCGTGACCACCTGGACGTGGGTGCGGCGACCCGTTGCGGGACAACCGTTCGACCGCCCCTTCGGATGGGCGCTGATCAAGCTGGACGGCGCGGACACCGCTCTGCTGCACGCCGTCGACGTGCCGTCCCCGCACGACATCCGCACCGGCATGCGCGTGCAGGTCCGCTGGGCGGGCGAACGCAAGGGCGACATCCACGACATCGCGTGTTTCGAACCGGAGACCGGCGAGGCCGTCGACCCCACCGACGAACCGGGCGAGCCGGTCACCATGGTGACCACCCCGGTCCAGTTGGACTACGTGCACTCGGCGTCGCCGGAGGAGAGCCGTTACCTGCGCGGCCTGGCCCAGGGCAGGCTGTTGGCGCAGCGGTGCCCGGCCTGCCGGAAGGTCTACCTCCCGCCGCGCGGAGCGTGCCCGACCGACGGCGTGCCCACCGAGGAAGAGGTGGAACTGCCCGATCACGGTGTCGTGACGACGTTCTGCATCGTCAACGTCCCGTTCCTGGGCCAACGCCTCAAACCGCCCTACGTGGCCGCGTACATCCTGCTCGACGGCGCGGACATCGCGTTCCTGCACCTGGTGCTGGGCTGCGATGCCAGCGAGGTGCGGATGGGCATGCGGGTGAAGGCGGCATGGAGACCGAAGGACCAGTGGGGCACGACGCTGGAGAACATCGACCATTTCGAGCCGACCGGCGAACCGGACGCCCCGTTCGAGTCCTACGCCCAGCATCTGTGAGGTAGCGAATGACTGACGTGGCGATCGTCGGATTCGCCCAGTCGCCCAACGTGCGCCGCACCCACGGCACCACCAACGGCGTGGAGATGCTGGTGCCGATCTTCCGCGAGGTGTTCGAACAGACCGGACTGACAAAGGCCGACATCGGCTTCTGGTGCTCCGGTTCGTCCGACTACCTGGCGGGCAGGGCGTTCTCCTTCATCTCGGCGGTGGACGCGATCGGCGCCTTCCCGCCGATCCACGAGTCGCACGTGGAGATGGACGCGGCGTGGGCGCTGTACGAGGCGTGGGTGAAGCTGAACACCGGCGAGGTGGACACGGCGCTGGTGTACGGGTTCGGCAAGTCGTCCGCCGGCCTGCTGCGGCGGGTGATGTCGCTGCAGATGGACCCGTACACGGTGGCGCCACTGTGGCCGGACTCGGTCAGCGTGGCCGGCCTGCAGGCGCGTGCCGGACTGGACGCGGGCCTGTGGACGGAGCGCGACATGGCCGAGGTCGCGGTCCGCAGCAGGACGGACGCGCGGGCCAACGAGTACGCCCAGGTGCACGCCGAACCGGCCGACGCCGACACGCTGCTGGAAGCTCCCTACATCGCGGACCCGTTGCGCGGTCACGACTGCGCACCGGTCACCGACGGCGCGGCGGTGGTCGTCCTCGCGGCGGGTGAGCGAGCGAGGCAGTTGCGCGAGCGACCGGCCTGGATCACCGGTTTCGCGCACCGCGTCGACTCGCCGAACCTGGGCGACCGCGATCTGACCGACAGCCCGTCGGCGGCGGCGGCGGCCCGCGCGGCCGGTGCGGCAGGCGTGGACGTCGCCGAACTGCACGCACCGTTCACGCATCAGGAACTGTTGCTGCGCAAGGCGATGGGTCTGGGCGATGCGACGATCAACCCGTCCGGCGGCGCGCTGGCCGGCAATCCGATGTTCGCCGCCGGACTCGCCAGGATCGGCGAGGCGGCCAACAGGGTGATCTGCGGCGACGCCGGCAGGGCGCTCGGCCACGCGACGAGTGGTCCCGCGCTGCAACAGAATCTCGTCTGCGTGATGGAGGGGCGGAACTGATGGCGGTCAGGGCTGCGATCATCGGTACCGGCCAGACGCACCACAGGGCGAAGCGGCTGGACGTGTCCATGGCCGGGTTGTGCCGCGAGGCGATCGACAGGGCGATGTCGGACGCGGACGTCGACTGGCCGGACATCGACGCGGTGGTGCTGGGCAAGGCGCCGGACCTGTTCGAAGGCGTCATGATGCCGGAACTGTTCATGGCGGACGCGTTGGGCGCCAGGGGAAAGCCACTGCTGCGCGTGCACACGGCAGGCTCGGTCGGCGGGTCGACGGGATGCGTGGCGTCCAGTCTGGTCACCTCCGGCGTGCACAAGCGTGTGCTGGCCGTCGCGTTCGAGAAGCAGTCGGAGTCGAACGCCATGTGGGCACTGTCCATCATGCCGCCGTTCACGATGCCGGTCGGCGCGGGCGCGGGCGGCTACTTCGCGCCACACGTGCGCTCCTACATCCGCCGCTCGGGAGCACCCGACCACATCGGTGCGATCGTGGCGGCGAAGGACCGGCGCAACGGCGCGAAGAACCCGTACGCGCACCTGCACCAGCCGGACATCACGGTAGGATCCGTGCAGGCGTCCCAGATGCTGTGGGACCCGATCCGCTACGACGAGACGTGCCCGTCCTCGGACGGCGCCGCGGCGGTGATCATCGCCGACGAGCGGGCCGCGGACGCGACCGGCCGCCAGGTCGCCTGGCTGCACGGCACGGCAATGCGCACGGAGCCGACGACGTTCGCGGGCCGCGACCAGGTCAACCCGATGGCAGGCCAACAGGCCGCGAAGGACCTGTGGCGCAAGGCGGGCATCACCAACCCGCTGGCACAGGTCGACGTAGCGGAAATCTACGTACCGTTCTCGTGGTTCGAACCGATGTGGCTGGAGAATCTGGGATTCGCCGACGAGGGCCAGGGCTGGAAACTGACCGAAGCGGGTGAGACGGACTTCGGCGGCACACTCCCGGTCAACGTCTCCGGCGGCGTCCTGTCCTCCAACCCCATTGGCGCATCGGGCTTGCTGCGCTTCCTGGAAGCCGCGATGCAGGTGATGGGCCGAGCGGGCGACCACCAGGTGGACGGCGCCCGAGTGGCTCTCGGCCACGCCTACGGCGGCGGCTCCCAGTACTTCTCCATGTGGGTGGTCGGCTCGGCCAAACCGGAGTGACCACAAAGGACGCAGGACACCGGAACGAAGATCAGGCAGGCTGAGGTGAATCCGGACCCGAGCGCAGAAATCTCCGAACCACCCCGACGATCAACGGTACGAAAATCCAGCACAGCCACGAGTAGGTGGTGACGAACGACACCGGGATCGAGACGGCGAACGCCCCGACCAACTCGGCGTCCCGGAGGTATGCGTTGCGGAACAGATCGGCCGGAGCCGCCGGGCTGTACAGCTTCTCCCGCTGTACCTCCCGCAGCATCAGGGCGAACACCACGTCCGCGCCGATCTGCACCACGGCATAGAACCCGTACCGGGCCTGGAACGCGCCGGTCCCTGTGATCACCCGCGTGGCGAACGGGGTCACGACCTGCATGAACAGCCACAGCATCGTGAACCCGGACAGCCGGTGCGTCAGCCGTGGCACGTACCGGAAGATCGAGTGGTGCGCACTCCAGTGCAACCTGATCACCCAGAAGCTGATCGCGAACGCGAGGTAGTCGCTGTAGTGGTGCAGCGCGGACCGCAGCATCGCGCCGTTGGTGTCGCCGGTGGGCACGGGCAGGTCCAGTGCCAGCAGCGTGAGCGCGATCGCGATCACCGCGTCGGAGAAGAACGTGAGCCGCTCGGCGGCGACCGCGCGCACCTCGATGATGTCGTCGTTCGGGCTCTGCCCGGCAGTCGTCATGGGTCGACAGCGTGCCATATCGGCCACCGCCGGCCTCACGCGTTGAGGTAGGCCAACACCGCCAGCACCCGCCGGTTGTCGTCGGACGAAGGCGGCAGGTCCAGCTTCAGGAAGATGTTGTTGGTGTGTTTGGCGACCGCCTTCTCGGTGATGAACAGTGCGGCCGCGATCGCCGCGTTGGACCGGCCCTCGGCCATCAGCCCGAGCACCTCGCGTTCCCGGGGCGTGAGCCGATGCATCGGCTCACTGCCCGCGTTGCTGGCCAACAGCCGCGACACGACCTCGGGGTCCATCGCGGTGCCGCCCGCAGCGACCCTGCGCACCGCGTCGACGAACTGGCTCACGTCGGCGATCCGGTCCTTGAGCAGGTAGCCGACGGCGCCGCGGCCGTCGGAGAGCAGTTCGCGCGCGTAGAGCTGCTCGACGTACTGCGACAGCACCAGCACCGGCAGGCCGGGCACCGCGGAGCGGGCCTGGATCGCGGCGCGCAGCCCCTCGTCGGTGAACGTCGGCGGCAGCCGCACGTCGACGACCGCCACGTCCGGCTTGTGCTCGACCATGGCCCGCAGCAGCGACGGACCGTTGTCCACCGCGTCGATCACGTCGAACCCGTTGGCCGACAGCAGCCGGATCAGACCGTCCCGCAGCAGGGCCAGGTCCTCGCCGAGAACAACTCGCACAACAGCTCCATGGTCACGCTCGTCGGCCCGCCGGTCGGGCTGGTGACCATCATTGTTCCGTCGGAGGCCGAGGGCCCGCGTTCGGCTCCGCGCAGTCCGCCGCCGAGTTCCCGGATCGCCCAGGAGCGGATGGACGTCCGGGCAGGTCCACGCCCACGTCCACGTCGACACGCAGCGGGTTGGCCGGCGCGAGCGCCCCCACCCCACCGGCGAGGCCGCGGTCGGCCGGCACCGGCGGGGGCTGGCACCACGTCAGGCGTACTTGACCGAGTAGTGCTTCATGCCGTTGATCCAGCCGGAGCGCAGCCGCACCGGCTCCGCCAACTGCTGGATGTTGGGCATCACGTCGGCGATGGCGTTGAAGATCAGGTTGATCTCCATCCTGGCCAGGTTGGCACCGAGGCAGTAGTGCGCACCGGTGCCGCCGAAGCCGACGTGCGGGTTCGGGTCCCGGAAGATGTCGAACTTCTCCGGCTCCTCGAACACGTCGGGGTCGAAGTTGGCCGAGCTGTAGAACATGCCGACCCGCTGCCCCTTCTTGATCGACACGCCGGACAGCACGGTGTCCTCCGTCGTGGTGCGCTGGAACGCGATCACCGGCGTCCCGTACCGGACGATCTCGTCGGCGGCCGTCTCCGGGCGGTGCTGCTTGTACAGCTCCCACTGGTCCGGGTTGTCCAGGAACGCCTTCATGCCGTGACTGATCGCGTTGCGCGTGGTCTCGTTGCCAGCCACGGCGAGCATCAGCACGAAGAAGCCGAACTCGTCCGCGGTCAGCGCCTCGCCGTGGATGTCGGCCTGGATCAGCTTCGTGGTGATGTCGTCCATCGGGCACTGCCGGCGTTCCTCCGCCATGCCCATCGCGTACTGGAGCAGCCCGATGGACGCCTCCATCGGCTCGGTCTGGTACTCCGCGTCGTCGTAGGCGATCATCTGGTTGGACCAGGTGAAGATCTTGCCGCGGTGGTCCTGCGGGATGCCGAGCAGTTCGGCGATGGCCTGTAGGGGCAGTTCGCACGCGACGTCGATGACGAAGTCACCGCTGTCCTTCTCGGCGGCGGCCTGCACGATCTGCCGCGCCCACTTGTCCAGCGTGTCGCGCAGGCCGTTGATCGCCCGCGGTGTGAAGCCGCGCTGCACGATGCCGCGCAGCGACGTGTGCTTGGGCGGGTCGGTGTTGAGCATGATGAGCTGCTGCGCGTCGAGCTTGTCGCGCGTCATGTCCGGTCCGAACCGGATGATCGCGGTGTTTTCCGACGACGAGAACACGGCGCTGTTGCGCGACACCTCCTTGACGTCCACGTGCCGGGACACCACCCAGAAGCCGTCGTCGTCGAATCCGGCCACGCCGTGCGGTTGGCTGTTCCACCACACGGGTGCCGTGCGGCGGAGTTCGGCGAACTCCGCGAGCGGCACCCTCTGCGTGTACAGATCCGGGTCGGTGAAGTCGAAGCCTTCTGCGATCGCTGGTTCTGTCACGGGTGCCTCCTCGCACCGCTGGAACACGTTCTACCGAGGATTCAAGCATACGGTGTTAACCGAACGGAACCCTTGGTAAAGATCAACCTTGGCGACCACGTACGGTCACCTTGTTCACTCTTGAAACTTGTTCTAGTTTGTAGCCCATGGGTAGTCCGGTGATCGTCGAAGCTGTCCGTACTCCGATCGGCAAGCGCGGTGGCTGGCTGTCCCACCTGCACGCCGCCGAACTCCTCGGCCACGCGCAGCGCGGCCTCGTCGAGCGGGCCGGCCTCGATCCGGCCGTCGTCGAGCAGGTGATCGGCGGCTGCGTCACGCAGGCGGGCGAACAGTCCAACAACGTCACCCGGACCGCGTGGCTGCACTCCGGCCTGCCGTACCAGACCGGGTGCATGACGATCGACGCCCAGTGCGGCTCCGCGCAGCAGGCCACGCATCTCGTGGCCGGACTGATCGCGTCCGGTGCCATCGAGGCCGGCATCGCGTGCGGTGTCGAGGCGATGAGCAGGGTGCCGCTGCGTGCCAACGTCGGCGAGAGCGGCATGCCGCGACCCGAATCCTGGACCATCGACCTGCCCAACCAGTACGTCGCGGCGGAGCGCATCGCGACCCGGCGTGGCCTGTCCCGCGAGGAGATCGACCGGTTCGGCGTGCGGTCACAGGTCAAGGCGCGCACCGCGTGGAGCGAGGGCCGCTTCGAGCGCGAGGTCGTGCCGGTCGGTGACGTGAAACAGGACCAGGGCCTGCGCGAGACGAGTCTGGAGGCGCTGGCCCGGCTCAAGCCCGTGATCGAGGACGGTGTGCACACGGCGGGCACGTCGTCGCAGATCTCCGACGGCGCGGCGGCGGTGCTGGTGATGGACTCCGACCGCGCGCAGGCACTGGGCCTGCGGCCGAGGGCCAGGATCGTGGCGCAGTGCCTGGTCGGCGCCGAACCCTACTACCACCTCGACGGCCCGGTGCAGGCCACCGAACGCGTGCTCGCCCGCTCCGGCATGAAGATCGGCGACCTGGACCTGTTCGAGGTAAATGAGGCGTTCGCCTCCGTGGTGCTGTCGTGGATCAGTGTGCACCAGCCGGAACTGGACAGGGTCAACGTCAACGGCGGCGCGATCGCACTGGGTCACCCGGTCGGCAGTACCGGTGCCCGCCTGATCACCACGGCCCTGCACGAACTCGAACGCCGCGACGGCAGCACGGCCCTGATCACGATGTGCGCGGGCGGCGCACTGTCCACCGGCACGATCATCGAACGCCTCTGACCCGGCGAGAGCGACCGGACGGTTGTCGCCCACGCGTGTGACAGATGTCGCCCGCGCGCGTGAAAGGGCATTTCGGCCGCTGATTCCCCTTTGGTACGCCTGCATTCGGCACGGCACACTGGGGGGTCGAGGTGGCGGAAGTACTGCTGGAGCGCGACATCGAAGTAAGCATTCTCGGTCGAGCGCTGCGCGGGCCGGCCGCGGAGAAACTGGCCCGGCACGGCATCCTGGAACGGGCCACCGCGTCAAACTAAACATTGCGATCTTCGCAACGATAGTCAGCCGGCACCGTAGACCGGTTCGGGTGAAGGCGACTCGGCCAACAGTGTGGTGATGACAGGACCGAGTTCGGCTGGTTCCCAGCGCGCGCCCTTGTTCCTGGGCGGCCCGTGCCGCCAGGCGTCCGCGACCGAGACCTGGCCGCCCTCGACCTCGAACACGCGACCCGTCACATCCTTGGACTCCGCACTGCCCAGCCACACCACCAGCGGCGAGACGTTGTCCGGGGACATGGCGTCGAACCCGCCTTCGGGCACCACCATCATGTCCGCGAACACCTGTTCGGTCATGCGGGTGCGGGCCGAGGGCGCTATCGCGTTGACCGTGATCCCGTAGCGCGCCAGTTCCGCCGCCGCGACCACGGTCAGGCCCGCGATGCCGGCTTTGGCTGCCACGTAGTTGGACTGGCCGACACTGCCCAGCAATCCCGCGCCGGACGTCGTCATGATCACCCGCGCGTCGACCGGCTCGCCTGCCTTGGACCGGTCGCGCCAGTACGCGGCCGCGTGCCGCAGCGGCGCGAAATGGCCTTTGAGGTGCACGCGGATCACCGCGTCCCACTCGTCCTCGGACAGGTTGACCAGCATCCGATCGCGCACGAAACCGGCGTTGTTCACCAGCACGTCCAGCCGGCCGAACGCGTCCAGTGCGGTGGTGATCAACCGCTGCGCGCCGGCCCAGTCCGCGATGTCGTCGCAGTTGGCGACCCCGCCGATCTGCGCGGCGACCTCCCGCGCCGGCTCGATGTCCACGTCGTTCACCACGACGTGGGCGCCTTCGGCGGCGAACGCCAGCGCGTGCGAGCGGCCGAGGCCGCGGGCGGCACCGGTCACCACCACGACACGGCCAGCACACAGTCCGGTCACGCCCTACCTCCGTGCACGGCCAGGGTGGAGCCGGTGACGTAGGACGCCAGCGGCGATGCCAGGAACAGGGCGCACATGCCGATCTCCTCGGGTCCGGCCAGCCGGCCCAGGGGGACCGACCGCGCGGTTTCCTCGTCGTAGCGCCATTCGGCCGACTCGGTCGCGACCATGCCGACAGCCATCGCGTTCACCCGCACCTTCGGCGCCCACTCCACCGCGAGCGTCGCGGCCAGGTTGTGCAGGCCCGCCTTTGCCGCGCCGTAGGCAGCCGTGCCCGGTGACGGGCGGACTCCGCTGACGCTGCCGACCATCACGATCGCGCCGCCACCGTCCTGCCGCTGCATGACGGCGTTGGCCGCCTGTGCCACGAGCAAAGGTGCGACCAGGTTCAGTTCGACGACCTTGCGCAGCAGGTTCGGCGACGCGTCGGCGACCAGCGCGGACGGCGAGCCGCCCGCGTTGTTGACCACGACGTCCAGTCTGCCGTGCCGCTCGGCGATCGTGTCGACCAGTCGCCGCACGTCGTCGGCGTCGCGCACGTCGGCGCGCACGAAGTCCGGGTCGTCGTTGTCGTGCCGCGCACACGTGACGACGCGCGCCCCGGCCCGCCGGAAGACGCGCGTGATGCCCGCTCCGACGCCCCTGACCCCGCCCGTGACCAGCACGACCGCGCCGGTCAGGTCGATCACGGGGGTTTCCGGAGCGCCTGGCACCCTGGTACGTTACCAAGCAATCGCTAGGTTTGGAAGAAGGCCCATGGGGATCAGCACCGAACCATCCGCGGCAGGCGTCACCGTGGTCACCATCGACTTTCCGCCGGTCAACGCGATACCGGTGCAAGGCTGGTTCGACATCGCCGACGCCGTGCTCGGCGCCGGCCGCGAGCCGGACACGCACGTGGTCGTGCTGCGGGCCGAGGGCCGCGGCTTCTGCGCCGGCGTGGACATCAAGGAACTCCAGCGCACCGAGGGCTACCAGGCACTCGTCGACGTCAACCGCGGCTGCGCGGCCGCGTTCGGCGCCGTGTACGACTGCGCGGTGCCGGTGATCGCCGCCGTGCACGGGTTCTGTCTGGGCGGCGGGATCGGGCTGGTGGGCAACGCGGACATCGTGATCGCCGCCACCGACGCCACCTTCGGACTGCCCGAAGTGGACAGAGGAGCGCTCGGCGCGGCCACCCATCTGGCCAGGCTGGTACCGCAGCACCTGATGCGCACGCTGTACTACACGGCCCGCTCCATCGACGCGGAAGCTCTGCGCCACCACGGTTCCGTCTACGACGTGGTGCCCAGGGACGAACTGGACGACGCCGCGCTGACGCTGGCCGGCGAGATCGCCGCCAAGGACACGCGCGTGATCCGGCGGGCCAAGGAGGCGATCAACGGGATCGATCCGCAGCAGGTGCACCGCAGTTACCGGTTCGAGCAGGGCTTCACCTTCGAACTCAACCTGACCGGCGTCTCGGACGACGCGCGGCAGGCGTTCCTGGACGGCAGGTGAGAAGCAAACCTATGCGCGACAAGCGAATGACCGCTGACGAGGTGGTCGCCGAACTGGCCGACGGGATGCGCATCGGCATCGGCGGCTGGGGTTCGCGGCGCAAGCCGATGGCACTGGTCAGAGCGATCCTGCGCTCACCGCTGAAGGACCTGGACATCGTGTCCTACGGCGGTCCGGACGTCGGGCTGCTGGCGTCGGCGGGCAAGGTGCGGTCGGTGACGTTCGGATTCGTCACGCTCGACTCGATCCCCTACGACCCGTGGTTCCGGCGGATCCGCGAGACCGGCCAGGTCACGGTGCGGGAGTGGGACGAGGGCATGTTCCAGACCGGGCTGCGCGCGGCGGCACACCGGTTGCCGTTCCTGCCGACGCGCGCGGGGCTCGGCTCGGACGTGCCCCGGTACGACCCGACGCTGCGCACGGTCCGCTCCCCCTACGACGACGGCGAGGAACTGCTCGCGGTGCCTGCCCTGCACCTGGACGCCGCGCTGGTGCACCTGAACCGGGCCGACCGGCACGGCAACGCGCAGTACCTGGGGCCCGACCCGTACTTCGACGATCTGTTCTGCCTGGCGGCGCGACGCCGCTACGTGTCGTGCGAGGCGCTGGTCGACGAGTTCACGGGGCCGGTGCAGTCGTTGCTGTGCAACAGGATGATGGTCGACGGCGTGGTGGAGACACCGAACGGCGCCCACTTCACCAGTTGTGTGCCCGACTACGGCCGTGACGAGGAGTTCCAGAAGGCGTACGCGAACGCGGCGACCGAGCCGGACGCGTGGTCCGGTTTCGTGGACCGCTATCTGTCGGCGGACGAGGCCGGTTACCAGTCGGCGGTGGCGCGATGAGCAGGGCCGACGTGTGTGTGGTGGCGTGCGCCGAACTGTTCCGTGGCGCGGGCGAGATCCTGGCCAGCCCCATGGGTCTCGTCCCGGCGCTGGGGGCGCGGCTCGCCCGGCGGACGTTCGAACCGGACCTGCTGGCCACCGACGGCGAGGCGTACCTGCTCACGCCGGAGCGGGAAGTCGAGGGCTGGCTGCCGTTTCGCCAGGTGTTCGACGTGGTGGCGAGCGGCAGGCGGCACGTCGTGATGGGCGCCAACCAGGTGGACCGGCACGGCAACCAGAACATCTCCGCGATCGGCCCGCACGACCAGCCGAAACGGCAACTGCTCGGGGTACGCGGCGCGCCGGGCAACACCGTCAACCACCGCACCAGTTACTGGGTGCCCCGGCACTCCCCGCGCGTGTTCGTGCCGGCTGTCGACGTGGTGTCCGGGGTCGGCTACGACCACGCGCAGGGCATGCCGTACCACGACGTGTATCGCGTGGTGACGAACTTGGCGGTGCTGGACTTCGGCACGCCGGACGGGTCGATGCGGCTGGTGTCCGTGCACCCGGGCGTGACCGTGGACGACGTACTGGCGCAGACCGGTTTCCCGCTGGTCGTCCAGGACGTCGCCGAGACGCGGGAGCCGACCGACGAGGAGATCGCCCTGCTGCACGACCTGGACGGCAGGAACCTGCGGGACAAGGAGGTCCCGGGATGACGCTGGACACCGCACTCACCCGGTTGGTGGGCGTACGCCATCCGGTCGTGCAGACCGGGATGGGCTGGGTTGCCGGTCCCAGGCTGGTCGCGGCCACCGCGCAGGCCGGTGGCCTGGGTATCCTCGCGTCGGCCACGATGAGGTACGACGAACTGGCGACGGCGATCGCCGAGACGAAGGTCCGCACCGAAGCACCCTTCGGCGTCAACGTGCGCGCCGACGCGGCGGACGCCGACGAGCGGATCGACCTGATGATCCGCGAGGGCGTGCGCGTGGCGTCGTTCGCGCTGGCGCCGCGCCAGGATCTCATCGCGAAGCTGAAGGACGCCGGTGTCGTCGTGATTCCGTCGGTCGGTGCGGCGCGGCACGCGGAGAAGGTCGCGGCGTGGGGCGCGGACGCGGTGATCGTGCAGGGCGGCGAGGGCGGTGGCCACACCGGTGGTGTCGCCACGACGTTGCTGCTGCCGTCGGTGCTGGACGCCGTCGACATCCCGGTCGTCGCGGCGGGCGGCTTCTTCGACGGCCGTGGCCTCGCGGCGGCGTTGGCCTACGGTGCCGCGGGTGTCGCGATGGGCACGCGGTTCCTGCTGACCCGGGACAGCGCGGTCCCCGACGACGTGAAACGCCTCTACCTGGAACACGGCCTGGACAGCACCGTCGTCACACGAAAAGTGGACGGCATGCCCCACCGGGTGTTGCGCACGGACCTGGTGGACCGACTGGAACGGTCCGGTCGCTGGCGCGGGTTGGCACTGGCACTGCGCAACGCCAACCGGTTCCGCTCGCTGACCGGCCTGTCGTGGACCGCGATGGTGCGCGAGGGCCTGCGGATGCGGCACGGCAACCAGTTGAACTGGTCGCAGGTGATCATGGCCGCGAACACGCCGATGCTGCTGAGAGCCGGTCTGGTGGAAGGAGATCCGAGCGCCGGGGTGCTGGCCTCCGGTCAGGTGGTGGGCGTGATATCCGATCTGCCCAGTTGTGCGGAACTGATCGATGGCATGGTCGAACAGGCCACCCGGATTCTCCTCGACCTCACCTACTTTGCGACAAGTTCCTCATCGTAGGCTCGACGGGGTGTTCACCCCGGACTATCCCGTCGAGCTCGACCGGCTCACGCTGCGCCGCTACGCCCCCTCCGACAGCGATGCCCTGTACGGAATCCAGTCGCGGGAAGACGTGGCGAGGTATCTCTACTGGTCGCCGCGCACGCGCGACGAGGTGACCGAGACGGTGGCGCAACGGATCAACCAGCACCGCCTCGACGAGCGCAACGACTGGCTGTCGATGGTGGTGCAACGGCGCGACAGCGGTGAGCTGATCGGCACGGCGATGCTGCACTGGGTGAGCAGGGAACACGGACAGGGCGAACTCGGCTACGTGCTGCACCCCGACCACCACGGCAAGGGCTTCGCCACCGAGATCACGGTGGAACTGCTGCGGATGGGGTTCGAGGACGTGGGGATGCACCGTATCTGCGGTCGCTGCGACGGCAGGAACATCGCATCGGCGCGGGTGATGGAGAAAGCGGGAATGCGCAGGGAGGCGCACCTGCGGGAGAACGAGTTCGTCAAGGGCGAGTGGACCGACGAGGTGATCTACGCCCTGCTCGCGGGCGAGTGGCGCTCCGAGTGACCGATTCCGTAGGCCCGCTCCGGATCGGAGGCGTCGGTCGGCACGATCGCGCGGTCCGGCCTGCCGGGCGGGTACGCCACCGGCGCTGCCCGAAGACGCGACCGAAGCCGCCCGATCGAGCGCGCGAACGCCACTGTGAGCACCCCTGCGGCCGACCTATCGTCGAGCCGGCACCGAGGGGCGGTGAAGGGGGCGAAGTCGGGTGGATCACGAACTGCAAGGCTTGCTGGCGGCCGCGGTCGTCGGGGACAGCGATGTCGAGAACTGGTTCGCGACCGTCGAAACAGCGCACACCGAGGCCGACGGCGACTGGGAAGAGTTCGTCCGGCAGCTTACCGACGGCATCAGAGCCGATTTCATGGACGCCGCGCGATCCTTCCTCGACAACGCGGAGGGAAACGGCAAACTCGAACTGGTCGGCCGATTGTTCACCGATGTCGACGACGTGCCCGCGGCCTACGCTAAGGCACGCGCGTTCGCCCGGATGATCGAGACGTACGGCGAGGACTGGGCCGGCTGGAACGGCACCGAGCCGAACTGGACCGAATACCGCGACTGGCTGTACGAGGCCACGAGAGCCGAGGGCTCCGACATGTACGACGCCGCCGTCGCGGCACTGGATCCCTTGAACGACATGGCCTTCGAGCAGCGAGCCGACCGGCTGACGGCACTCGGGTTCACCATCGAGGCGAACGAGAGCACGATTCGCGCGACCGTCGACGAGGTCTATTCGGCCGTCGTCGGAAAGGTGATCGAGATCGACCCGGGCTTCCACGCGCAACTGTCCGGCAATTCGGAGCTCGCGGACACGATCTACGCCGAAACCGACCGCAGGCTGCGCTGACACCGAAAGGAGCGTCGTCAATGGACTACGCCATCCAGGGTCTGGTGAACTTCACCATCGAGGAGAAGCAGAAACAGCCCGGCGATCCGGACGACAACGCCACGGCCGACGAGCAGGGGTCCCCTTGCTTCGTGTGCGAGCAGAGGGGGACCGACGGCTACGTCGCGGCCTGTTGCCGCCAGAGGCAGTGCGCGGACTGTCTCCATCGTTACGCCAAGTCCGGCGGCTACGGCAGCCTGTTCTACATCGGCGCCGAGTTGGCACCGAAGTGCACCATGTGCGAGGCCGACCTGGTGAGCGTCGACGCGCTGCGCCCCTGGGTTCCCCCGGAGGCGTTGCCGCGGCACACGTCGGCGGTGGCCAACCTGCTGACCGACGCCGAGGCGTGGAACTTCACGATCCAGCACAAGTGCGGCCAGAAGTACGACGCGGAGGGCTGGAAGGGCTGCGACGCGATGCAGGGCGGGTGCACGCACTGCAACGCCCGTGACTACAACATCGTCGGCTCCAGGGATGGTCACACCACCCAGATGGACGGCCTCCTGACCGCCGTCAGCGGCTACGACAAGAACTCCTCGCCGAAGGTGTTCGCCGGTCTGAAGCAGAAGTACCCGAATGCCTGGGACACGCTGCGGCTCACCCGGCTGATCGACGCGTTGGCCGGCGGCCAACAGGTCGACCTGAGTCGCTGGGACCCCGGCACCGCCGCGTTCCTGCTCGCGAAGGCGGCGAAGGTCAGGGAAGAACTCCTGAAGCAATGAGTGCTATCCACCGAGTCGTTCGATGATGGTGACGTTGGACTGGCCGCCGCCCTCACACATCGTCTGGAGGCCGAACCGGGCCTGGGTGCGTTCCATCTCGTGCAGCAGCGTGGTGAACAGTTTCGTGCCGGTGGCGCCGATCGGGTGGCCCAACGCGATCGCGCCGCCGTTCACGTTCACCCGGTCCAGGTCGACGTCCAGTTCCTTGGCCCACGCCATGACCACGCTGGCGAACGCCTCGTTGACCTCGAACAGGTCGATGTCGCCGATCGTCATGCCGGCCCTGGACAACGCGTGCCTGGTCGCGCGGATCGGGGCGGTCAACATGTAGATCGGGTCGCCGCCGCGGGCCGACACATGGTGCACCCGGGCGCGCGGCGTGAGCCGGTGTTCGGCGACCGCGTGCTCGGAGGCGACCAGCACCGCGCTGGCACCGTCGGAGATCTGGCTGGCCAGTGCCGCCGTCGATCCGGCCGCCCTCGCGCAACGGCTTGAGGCCGGCCATCTTCTCCAGGCTGGTGTCGCGCCGCGGCCCCTCGTCGTAGTCCAGACCGGCGACGGGCACCAGTTCCCTGTCGAACCGGCCCGATTCGGTCGCCGCGATCGCCCGCTGGTGGCTGCGTAGCGCGAACTCCTCCATCTCCTCGCGCTCAAGGTCCCACCGGGTGGCGATGAGGTCGGCGGCGCGGAACTGGTCGAGTTCCTCGTCGCCGTAACGGTGTTCCCAGCCCTGGCTGCCGAACATCGGGTGCGGGAAGCCGTACCGCTCGCCCGCAGTCATCGCCGCCGAGATCGGGATCTGGCTCATGTTCTGCACGCCGCCCGCCACCACGAAGTCGGCGGTGCCGCTCATCACGGCCTGCGCGGCGAAGTGCAGCGCCTGCTGGCTGGACCCGCACTGCCGGTCCACCGTCACGCCCGGCACCGCCTCCGGGAAACCGGCGACCAGCCACGCGGTGCGCGCGACGTCACCGGCCTGCGGGCCGATGGTGTCGACGCAGCCGAGGATGACGTCGTCCACCTCGATCGGGTCGACCTGGGGCACCCGCTCGAACAGCGCCCTGATCACCTGCCCGCCCAGGTCGGCGGGATGCGTGCCGGCGAGCGCCCCGCCCCGCCTGCCGACCGGTGTGCGTACGGCTTCGATGATGTACGCCTGGGACACGACTACTCCTTAAGCGCCGTGGCTGCGATGCCGTCGAGCAGAATGGCGAGGTACTGGTCGGCGACGGCCCGCGCGGACAGCGTCCCGCTCGGCCGGTACCAGCGGACGGCCACCCAGACGGTGTCCCTGATGAAGCGGTACACGACCTCGACGTCCAGTCCGGTGCGGAACTCGCCGGCGCGCACCCCCTCCTCCAGCAGCCCGACCCACATCTTCCGGAACTCGACGTTCCGGTCGGCGAGATAGCCGAACCGCTCGAACTGGGTCAGGTACTTCGACTCGTTCTGGAAGATCGCGACCTCGGCGTGGTGCCGGTCGATGCTCTCGAACGACGCGACCACCATCGCCCGCAGTGTCGTCGGCGGGTCCCAGCCGCGCGGCCAGGATCTCCTGGTAGCGGCCGAACAGCTCGTCCAGGAAGCCGCGCAGGATCTCGTCCACCATGGACTCCTTGGAGTCGAAGTGGTGGTACAGGCTGCCGGACAGGATGCCGGCCGCGTCGGCGATGTCACGCACGGTCGTGGACACGAATCCGCGCTCCGCGAACATGTCCGCGGCGAGTGCGAGCAGTTCGGCCCGCCGCTCGGAGCCCGAGTCGGTGGCCCTGCGTCGGCGCGGAGTCATCGCGAGATTCCCTTTCATGGGTGTTGGCTGCTCACTGATACCACCTCGCCGGTGAGGTATGTCGCGTAGTCGCTGGCCAGGAACACGATCACGTTCGCGACCTCCCACGGCGCCGCCGCGCGCCCGAACGCCTCCCGGCCGGCCAGCTCGGCCAGCAGCTCGTCGCTGGTCGTCCTCGCCAGGAAAGCATGCATGGCGATGCTCGGCGCGACCGCGTTGACCCTGATGTTGTGCTCCGCGACGTCCAGCGCGGCGCACCGGGTCAGCGCCATGACGCCGGCCTTCGCGGCCGCGTAGTGCGCCTGGCCCCTGCTGCGCCCGCCACCCGATCACGGAGGCGTTGTTGACCACGACGCCGCTGCATGCCGGCCGACCATGTGCCGCAACGCGGCCCGCGTGCAGCGGAAGGTCCCGTTCAGCGTCACGTCCAGCACGCGCGACCACTCGTCGTCGGTCATGTCCACGATCGACTTCGTGCCGCCGAGCCCGGCGTTGTTGATCATGACGTCGAGCCGGCCGAAGTGTTCGACGGTCCGGTCGACGAGGTCGTTGACCTGCGCTTCGTCGGTCACGTCACACGGCACGGCGTGCACGCGGTCGCCGTGCTCGGCCGTCAGTTCGGTGGCGGTCTCGGCCAGGCGCCGCTCGTGCCAGTCGCTGACCACGACCGACGCGCCCTCCTCAAGGCAGCGGCGGGCGGTCGCCGAGCCGATGCCGGTGCCGGCCGCTGCCGTCACGACGGCGATCTTCCCGGCCAGGAGTTGGTGACCGGTCGGGTACTCGGGTGTCATCGGGGCTCCCTGGGCAGGCCGAGCACTCGGGTGGCGATGATGTTGCGCTGGATCTCGTCGGACCCGCCGTAGATGGTGTCGGCCCTGCTGAAGAGGAACAGCCGCTGCCATTCGTCCAGTTCGTCGGGTGCCACCAGGGCAGCCTGACCCCGGACGTCCATGGCGAGTTCGCCGAGGCGCCGGTGCCAGCCGGCCCAGAACAGTTTCGTCACGGACGCTTCCGGTCCCGGCGGTCCGGCCGGCGTGCGCAGCGCGTGCGACCGCATGACGTGCAGTTCCAGCCACGACCTGGTCAGCCGCTCGCGCAGCACCGGATCGTCGATGGCGCCGTTGCGTTTCGCCAGGCCGATCAGCGCGTCCAGCTCCCGCCGGAAGCCGACCTGCTGGCCCAGCGTGGCCACGCCGCGCTCGAACGCGAGCGTCCCCATGGCCACCCGCCAGCCGTTCCCGGCGCCGCCGACCACGAGCGACGCGTCGGTGACGGCACCGTCGAAGAACACCTCGTTGAACTCGGACGTCCCGGTGAGCTGCTGGATCGGCCGGACGTGGATGCCGTCCTGGCGCATCGGCACCAGCAGATAGGACAGTCCGGCGTGCCGCCGCGAGCCGGGTTCGGTGCGGGCCAGCACGAAACACCAGTCGGCGACGTGCGCCAGCGACGTCCACACCTTCTGCCCGGTGATCACCCAGTGATCACCTTCCAGTACGGCGCTCGTGCTGACCGACGCGAGGTCGGAACCGGCGCCGGGCTCGGAATAGCCCTGGCACCACAATTCCTCGACGGTCCCGATCTTCGGCAGGAACCGCCGCTGCTGTTCGGCCGTGCCGTACTCGATGAGCGTCGGCCCGAGCAATTGCTCGCCGAAGTGGCTGACCCGGGCCGGGGCGTCGGCGCGCGCGTACTCCTCGTGGAAGATCACCTGCTGTGTCCAGGCTCGCGCCGCGGCCACCGTGCTCGGCCGGCCAGCCGACGCACGACCAGCCGGCCGCGTGCCAGATGCCGGTCCCAGGCCAGGCGTTCGTCGAAGAACTCGTGTTCCCGGCCGGGACCACCCTTGCCGCGCAGCGCGGCGAACTCCCCGGTGAGGTTGGCCGCCAGCCAGTCCCGGATCTCCTGCGCGGAACGCGTCGTCCACACCCACCTCCTGCCCTGTTGCCGGACAGCGTACTACGCTAGCCTACCAAGCACTTGCTTGTCCTCACGTTTTCGGGAGGTGCCGCCGTGCAGACCGTCCCGGCCGTCCTCGCTGCCACGGCCGCCCGGTTCGCCGACCGGCCCGCGCTGGTCGACCCGCCGCTGCACCTGACCTACCGCGAACTGCACGAACGGGTCCGTAGGGCAGCACGACGCGTTCACCGCGTTCGGCGTCCGGCCCGGCGACCGGGTCGCGATCTGCTCCCCCAACACGCACCACTGGGTGGTCGCCGCGCTGGGCGCGCTGTCAGCCGGCGCGGCGCTCGTACCGGTCAACACGCGGTTCACCGGGCCGGAGATCCACGACGTCGTCACCCGCAGCGGTGCGGACACCCTCGTCGTCGCGGGACCGTTCCTCGGTGTCGACCGGCTCGCCGAACTGCGCAAGGCGGGCCCCGGGCCGCGCACGGTGATCCAGATCCCGCTCGACCGCGACATGGAGTGGCCCGCCGCGGCGTGCGCCGACGCCGAGGTCGCGCCGGACGACGTCAGCGACATCCTGTTCACCTCCGGCACCACCGGCCGCAGCAAGGGCGCGATGAGCGCCCACCGCCAGACCGTGGCCGTCGCCGACGCCTGGGCCGACGCTGGGCGGCCTCACCGAGGACGACCGCTACCTGGTGATCAACCCGTTCTTCCACAGTTTCGGCTACAAGGCCGGCATCGTGGCGTGCCTGACGCGTGGCGCGGCGATCGTGCCGCAGCCGGTGTTCGACGTGGCGGAGACGATGCGGCTGGTCGAGGCGGAACGGATCACCGTGCTGCCCGGCCCGCCCACGATCTACCAGTCGATGCTCGACCACCCCGACCGCGACCGCTACGACCTGTCCAGCCTGCGCCTCGCGGTCACCGGAGCGGCCGTCGTGCCGGTCGCGCTCGTCGAGCGGATGCAGCGGGAACTGTCGTTCGACACGGTCCTCACGGCGTACGGGCTGACCGAGGCCGTCGTCGCCACGATGTGCCGGCCGGATGACGACCCCGTCACGGTCGCGACGACGTGCGGCAGGCCGACAGCCGGCTTCGACCTGAAGATCGCGGACAACGGCGAGGTCCTGCTGCGCGGCCCGAACGTGATGCTGGGCTACCTGGACGAACCCGAGGCCACGGCGGCAGCGGTGGACGCGGACGGCTGGCTGCACACCGGCGACGTCGGCACCACCGACGAGCACGGCTGCCTGCGCATCACCGACCGGCTCAAGGACATGTACATCTGCGGCGGTTTCAACGTGTACCCGGCCGAGGTCGAACAGGCGCTGGCCCGGCTGCCCGGCGTCGCCGAGTCGGCGGTGATCGGCGCGCCGGACGACCGACTGGGCGAAGTGGGCGTCGCATTCATCGTGCCGCGCGACGGTTTCGCCCTGTCCACATCGGACGTCATCGACTTCTGCAAGGAGCGCCTTGCCAACTACAAGGTGCCCAGGCAGGTGAGACTCGTCGCCGAGCTGCCGCGCAACGCGAGCGGCAAGGTACTCAAGCGCACACTGCGGGAGGCGGGATGACCGAGACCGAACCGGTCCGCTACGAGCGGCGCGACACGGTCGCCATCGTGACCATGGACCGGCCGGAGTACCGCAACGCACAGAACTCCGCGATGACCTACGCGCTCGACGCGGCCTTCACCAGGGCCGTGGACGACGACGAGGTGTCGGTGATCGTGCTGGCGGGCGCCGGCAAACACTTCTCGGCGGGCCACGACATCGGCACGCCGGGCCGGGACGTCGACACGTCGTTCGAGCGCAAGGCCGTGCTGTGGTGGGACCACGTCGGCAAACCGGGCGGCGACCTGCGCTACGCCAGGGAGATGGAGGTCTACCTCGGTATGTGCCGGCGGTGGCGGGAGATCCCGAAACCGACGATCGCGATGGTGCAGGGCGCGTGCATCGCGGGCGGCCTGATGCTGGCGTGGGTGTGCGACATGATCGTCGCCTCGGACGACGCGTTCTTCGCCGACCCCGTGGTACGCATGGGGATTCCCGGCGTCGAGTACTTCGCGCACCCGTGGATGCTCGGCCCGCGCGCGGCGAAGGAGGTGCTGTTCACCGGCGAGCGCTTCAGCGCCGCGCAGGCGCGGGAGTGGGGCATGGTCAACCGGATCGTGCCCCGCGACACGCTGGAGACGGCGACCCTGGAACTGGCCGGCAAGATCGCCACGATGCCGCGGTTCGGCCTGGCACTGGCCAAGCGCGCGGTGAACCAGGCGGAGGACCAGATGGGCATGCGGTCGGGCATGGACTCCGTGTTCGGGCTGCACCACTTCGCGCACGCGCACAACGCCGAGACGTCCACGGACCCGCTGGGCGGCCTGGACGCGCGCGGCATGCGGGAGGCGGCCCGTGGACCTCACTGACGAATGCGCCGGGTTCCGCGCGGAGATACGCGCGTGGCTGGCCGAGCACGTGCGCCCGCTGCCCTCGATGGACACGGCGGACGGCTTCGAACTGCACCGTGAGTGGGAGCGTCAGTTGGCCGACGCGCGATGGTCGGTCGTGTCGTGGCCGGCAGAGTACGGCGGCCGCGACGCGTCGCTGTGGGAGTGGCTGGCGTTCGAGGAGGAGTACTACGCGGCGGGCGCACCGGGCCGGGTCGGCCAGAACGGGATCTTCCTGCTGGCGCCGACGTTGTTCGCGCACGGCACCGCGCAACAGCGCGACCGGCTGCTGCCGAGGATGGCGCGCGCCGACGACATCTGGGCGCAGGCGTGGTCGGAGCCGGAGGCCGGCAGCGACCTGGCCGCGATCCGCTCCCGCGCGGTGCGCACCGACGGCGGGTGGCTGCTCAGCGGCCAGAAGACGTGGAGTTCGCGGGCCGCGTTCGCCGATCGTGGTTTCGGTCTGTTCCGCACGGATCCGGACGCCGAACGGCACCGTGGCCTGACGTACTTCCTGTTCCCGCTGCACGCGCCCGGCGTCACCGTGCGGCCGATCGCGCAGTTGGACGGCGAGGCGGGATTCGCCGAGCTGTTCTTCGACTCGCTGTTCGTGCCGGATGACGACGTGCTCGGCGAGGTGGGCGACGGCTGGCGGGTGGCGATGAGCACGGCCAGCAACGAACGGGGCCTGTCGCTGCGGAGTCCGGGCCGGTTCCTGGCGGCGGCGGACCGCCTGGTCTCGCTGTGGCAGGACGTGTCGTCGTCGGACACGGGCCTGCGGGACCGGGTGGTGGACGCGTGGATCGGCGCGCGGGCCTACCAGCTCTACACGGCCGGCACGGTGAGCCGGCTGTCGGAGGGCGGTTCGCTGGGAGCGGAATCCAGCGTGAACAAGCTGTTCTGGTCGCGGCTGGACGTGGCGTTGCACGAGACGGCACTGGATCTGTTGGGCGCCGCGGGCGAACTGGCCGGCCCGTGGCTGGACGGGTACCTGTTCTCGCTGGCGGGGCCGATCTACGCCGGCACCAACGAGATCCAGCGCAATGTCGTGGCGGAACGGCTGTTGGGACTGCCACGATGAGGTTCCTGCTCAGTGACGAACAGCGCCAGTTCGCGACCATTGTGGACGGAATGCTGGCGGACGCCGACGTGCCCACGGTGATTCGACGTTGGGGCGACGGCGATCCCGGCCCCGGCCGCGCACTGTGGTCCCGCCTGGCCGAAGCCGGAATCATCGACCCTATCGAGTGACGGCGGACCTGTTGATCTCACGGTAGTCTTCGAACAGATGGGCCGCCACGGAGTGCCCGGACCGGTGGTCGAGTCCGTGGCTGTCGCGCCGATCGTGTTGGTGGACACCGAGTTGGGTGAAGTGTGGTCGCGGAAACTGGCCGCCGGTTCAATGGCGACGGTGGCTTTTCCGCCTGCGGTGCCGTATGCGTTGGATGCGGATGTTGCTGAGCTGGTGTTGGTGGTGGATGCGGGAACCGTTGGTGTGGCACAAGTGGGTGAGCCGAGGAGTTCCGTCGATCGCGCGCGACGGCTCTTCGAGACGAGTTCGGTGAGCGGACAGGAGCCGGTGAATCCGGCGGCGGCGAAGCGGGCATGGCAGACCGGTGTGCTGTGCTGCGCGGCGCAGTTGCTGGGTGCGGGTGACGCGGCGGTCGGAATGGCGGTCGACTACGGAAAGGAGCGCAAGCAGTTCGGCCGACCGATCGGCCAGTTCCAGGCGGTGAAGCATGCACTGGCGGACGCGTACGTGGGCCTGGAACTGGCAAGACCGCTGCTGTACGGAGCAGCGGTAGCGCTGGAGGCCGACGCGGCAACGGCCGACCGAGACGTGTCAGCGGCGAAAGTGGCCTGTGCCGAAGCGGCGTACCTGGCCTCCCGCACGGCACTCCAGACACACGGAGCGATCGGCTACACGGCAGAACACAATCTGAGCCTGCTACTGACCAAAATCCGGGCGTTGTACAGCGCGTGGGGCACACAGTCCAGCCACCGCGCCACGGTTATGGAGGCATTGTGCGCCCCCCGCTGACCGACAACCCCGGCCCGCAGGCCGAGACCGGCCCCGCGGCCGCGGCCGCGCTCGCCGGTCCAGGCCGCAGCCTCGCCGGTGGCCGAGGTGACGTTGTCGACCAGCCCGGTGCTGTCGGCCGGCGCGGTGCTGTCGGCCGGCGCGGTGCTGTCGGCCGGCGCGGTGCTGTCGGCCTGGCGCGGTGCTGTCGACCACCGGGACGCCGCAAACCGGCACGGCATTCCCGACCGGCAACGCACTGTCGACCGGCAATGCATTGTCGACCGGTGGCGCACCGTCGACCGGCAACCCACTGCCGCCTGGCGCATCGGCCGGTGGCGCACTGTCGGCCGGTGGCGCGGCGTCAGCGTGGCCGGAGGCCGCGACCGGCAGGGCCTCCGCGGCAGCACCAGCACCATCGTCGAGGAGGCGTCGTGTGGCGCACGCTGACCGATGAACAACGAGCACTGCGCGAGGCCGCGGCCGCGCTCCTGGACCGCAGGTCCGACGTGCGCACGGCGATCGACCAACCCACCGGTTACGACACGGCCCTCTGGGCGGACCTGAGCGACATCGGCGTCCCAGGCCTGCACATCCCCGAGGACCACGGCGGAGCCGGCGCGACCCTCCTCGAAACGTGCGTCGTGGCGGAAGAACTGGGCCGCACCCTGACACCGGCCCCCTTACTGAGCTCAGCGGTACTGGCCGGCACAGCATTACTGGCATCCGGCGCGACGTCGGCACTGCCCGGGATCGCGGCCGGGAGGGTACTGGCCGCACTGGCAATGGAGCCGGTGGCCTTCGACGGCAGGTTGCACGGGCCAGCAGGCTACGTGCTGGACGGCGACCTGGCCGACGTCCTGCTCGTCACCGACGGGACCAGCCTGTACGACGTGCCCGTCGGCCAACCGGGCGTGCGGCGCGCGCCCGTGGAGACACTGGACCAGACCCGGCGACTGGCCGTGGTGGAACTGAAAGGAGCGACAGGAGAACGGATCGGGGACGCCGACGCCGTACGAACGGCGCGGGACGCGGCGATCGTGGTGCTCGCGGCCGAGCAGGTCGGTGCTGCGGCGGAATGCCTGCGGCGGACCGTCGAGTACACCAAGACGCGGGTGCAGTTCGGTCGGGCCATCGGCTCGTTCCAGGCGCTACAGCATCGGATGGCCGACCTGCACGTCAAGGTCGAGACGGCCCGGTCGGCGGCGCGGGCCGCCGCGTGGGCCGCCGTGTACGACGAGGCCGAACTGCCGGTCGCGGCGACCGTGGCGAAGGTGTACTGCTCGGAGGCGCTGTCGTCGGTGGCAGGCGAGATGATCCAGTTGCACGGTGGCATCGCGATCACGTGGGAGCACGACGCACACCTGTTCTTCAAGCGTGCCCACGGCAGCGCGCAGCTCTTCGGGCGGCCGGGCGAGCACCTGCGCCGACTCGGTCACCTGGTCGGTATCGGGGACGCACCCTGAGACCGGTCCGGTGGGCTCCCGGTTGGTCACACACCGGCATCCGGTGACGGCGGCCGGCGGGTACGACCCGGCGACGCCCTACGCGCACGGTGTCGGGGTGGCTCGGCAGCTCCCGTGGCCCGCGTCAGCGCAGGAAGTCGCTCGCCTCGGCGAGGAAGCGGGCGCGTTCGGACATGAAGACGAACAGATGGCCGCCGTTGAACGTCGTCATCGTGGCGCTCGGGAGCGCGGTGGTCATCTGTTCCGCCATGTCGTACGGGGCCGTCTTGTCCTTGCGGCCGTGCATGACGAACGTTCGCGCCGTGATCTCCGGCAGCCGTGCCGTGCAGTCGTAGGCGGCCGAGGCCGCGGACTGGTTGTCGAACGCGTAGTGCGGTTGCGGGTACCTGCCCTTCGGTGACCACCGGCTCATCAGGCCCGTCATCAGGCGTCGCCGCAGCGTCTTGCGCACCCGTGGTGCCGTGGACACCAGCACCAGTCGGTCGACCATGTCCGGATACCGCAGTGCCACGTCCATCGCGACGCGGCCGCCCATCGAGATGCCCAGGACGTGGGCCTTCGCGACACCCACGTGGCGCATCAGGCCGACCGTGTCGTCGGCCATCTGTTCGATCGTGTAGGGCTCGTGCGGCTTGTCCGTGCGGCCGGCGCCCCGGTTGTCGAAGGCCAGTACCGTGAAGTGCTCGGCGAAACCCGCGATGATGCCGCCGACTTCCGAGAGATCGCCCGCCAAGCCCAGGATCAGCACGAGCGGCGGCCCGTCCCCGCTCACCTCGTAGTACATCTCGATGTCGTCGACCCGCGCTGTCGGCACCCCGCGATACTAGGGTGTGTTTCATAAGCCCTCTCCGTGCGAGCGGCGGCCAGGTGGTCCAGCTGCAAGGCGGAGGAGGGAGGCGTGGCGGAGCCACGTTGACCGACGACAACGCGGCAGATGGGCCGGCTGGGCGTCGCGCAGCCGGAAAGCGGGCTTATGAAACACACCCTAGATCCAGTCGCCTTCGCGCGGCCACGACAGCGGGATGACCGGTGTCAGCTCGGTGGCCGTGTAGCCGCCACGGAAGTACAGCAGCGGCCGGCCAGCTCTCGGGTCGCACAGTTCCGTCACCCGGCCGACGACGACGTAGTGGTCGCCGGCTTCGTGCACCGCTGCTACGGCACAGTCCAGCCAGGCCAGCACGCCGTCCAGCACCGGAGCACCTGCCGGCGAGGTGTGCCAGCCGACCTCGGCGAACTTGTCCTCGCCGCCCTTGCCGAACACCGTGCTCACGTCCTGCTGGTCGTGGGCCAGGACGTTCACGCAGAAGCGGCCCGCCGCGCGGATCACCGGCCACGAACGGCTTGTTCGCGCGGGGCAGAACAGGACCAGCGGCGGGTCCAGTGACAGGGCCGCGAACGACTGGCACGCGAACCCCGCCGGGCCGTCCTCGCCCATGGCCGTGACGACGGTGATACCGCTGCAGAAGTGGCCGAGCACGTGCCGGAAGGTGCCCGGGTCCACCGTCGCCGTCGTGGTCATCGCTGGCCGACGGAGAAGTCGTGACCCCACAGACTGACCGCCGTGCTCTCCCGCGCGATCCACGACTCGTCGTCCACCTGCCGGCCCTCGGTGCCGAACTCGACGTCGAAACCGCCGGGCGTCTTCATGTAGAACGACAGCATCAGGTCGTTGACGTGCCTGCCCAGCGTCGCCGACATCGGCACCTTGCGGCGCAGCGCGCGGTCCAGGCACAGGCCGACGTCGTCGGTCCGCTCGACCTCGACCATCAGGTGCACGATTCCGCTCGGCGTCGGCATCGGCAGGAACGCCAGGCTGTGGTGGCGCGGATTGCAGCCGAAGAAGCGCAGCCACGCGGGCGTCCCGCCGGCCGGGCGGCCGACCAGTTGCGGTGGCAGGCGCATCGAGTCACGCAGCCGGAAGCCGAGCACGTCACGGTAGAAGCGCAGCGCCGCTTCGTCATCCTTTGTGGACAGCACGACGTGGCCGAGGCCCTGCTCTCCGGTCACGAAGCGGTGACCGTACGGGCTGACCACCCTGCGGTGTTCCAGCGCGACCCCGTGGAAGACCTCCAGCGTGTTGCCGGACGGGTCGGCGAACGTGATCAGCTCGTCGACGCGGCGGTCCGCCTTCTGCTCGGCGGTGCCTTCCTTGTACGCCACGCCTGCCGCGTCCAGGGCCGCGCGCACGTCGTCCAGGTCGGCCGCGTTCGCGGTTTCCCAGCCCACGGCGGCAAGGCCGTCGCGTTCGCCGGGGACGATCACCAGCCGGGCCGGGAAGCTCGTCCATCCGCAGGTACAGCGCGTTCGGGTCGGCGCCCTTGCCCTCCACCATGCCCAGCACCTTCAGGCCGAACTCGCGCCAGCGGTCCATGTCGGTGGCCTCGATGCGCAGGTAGCCGAGTGAGCGAATACCCATCACGTGTCCTTCGAACCGGGTTGATCTGTCAAGAAGGCCAGGGTGAGCCGGTTGAACTCGGCGAACCGCTCCAACTGGGCCCAGTGCCCGCACCTGCCGAACACGTGCAGCTGCGCGCGCGGAATCACCTTGAGCGCCACCAGCGCACCGTCCAGCGGGTTGACCCGGTCCTCGCGGCCCCAGACCAGCAGCACGCGCTGGCGCAGGCGGTGCGCGTCGCGCCAGAGCATGCCGTCGGCTCGCGTTCTCCGGGCGCAGGAACGACGCGCCCATCGCCGCCATCGCGCGCAACGAGTCCTGCGAACCGGCCGCCTCGAACCGTTCCGCGACCAGTTCGTCCGTGATCATGGACTGGTCGTACACGAGGGTGCGCAGGAACGCCGCCATCTTCTCCTTCGACGGTCCCGGTGGTGCGCTGAACCGGCCCAGCGCCTTGACGCCTTCGGTCGGATCGGGCGCGAAGACGTTCAGCCCGAGGCCGCCCGGCGCCATCAGCACCAGCCGGCCGGCACGGTCGGGGTGGTCCAGCGCGAAGCGCACCGCCGCACCGCCGCCGAGCGAGTTGCCGACCAGGTGGGCGCGTTCGACGCCCAGGTGGTCCAGCAGGCCCAGCAGCGCCGCCGCGCTGTGCTTGAAGTACTGCGGGTGTTCGGCCAGTTTGGTGGAGCGGCCGAAACCGGGCTGGTCGGGGACGATCGTGCGGAACCGCTCGGCGAACACCGGTACGTTGCGGCCGAAGTTGCTCCAGCCGGACGCGCCGGGGCCGCCGCCGTGCAGCAGCACGAGGGGTCGCCGGTGCCGACGTCGTGGTAGTGCAGCCGCACGTCGTTGCCGACGTCCGCGAACCGGCCGGTGTCGGTGGCCGTCATAGCATCGCGTCCGCGACCTTGTCGCCGAACTCGCCGTCGCCGAACATCTTCAGCGCGCGCTCCGGGTCGTTGGCGGCGTGCACGCGGCCGGCGTGCGCGTCGCGCCAGAACCGCTGGATCGGCGTGCCGACCTTGAGCGCGCGGCCACCCGAGTTCTCGAACAGCAGGTCCACCGCCGAGATCGCGCGGCCGGTGCCGAGCACCTGGTCACGGCGCACGCGCAGCCGCAGCGACATCGGGATCTTCTCCCCCGCTACCGCCAGCGCCAGTTCCTCGCCGATGTTATGCGACAGTTGCAGCCACGCGGCGTCGATGTCGCTGGCGGCGGTCGCGATGCGCACCTTGCCGAACGGGTCGTCCTTTGCCTTCTCGTTGCCGTACACACGAATCCGCTCGCGCTGGTGCTCGACGTGGGCCTCGTACGCACCGGCCGCCATGCCGATGATCGGTGTGGTGATGGTGTAGGTGAAGATCGAGCCGAACGGCAGCCGGTAGATCGGCGCCGTGTTCACCTCCTGGCCGGGGCAGCGGCACTTGGCCATGTCGGTGAAGCTCAGCACGTGGTGCGCCGGCACGAAGACGTCGTCGATGATGATGTCGTTGCTGCCGGTGCCGCGCAGGCCGACGGTGTCCCATACGTCGTCGATCGTGTAATCGGCCCGGGGCACCAGGAATGTGCAGTAGTCCGCGGGGTTGCCGTCCGCGTCCGAGCACGATGCCGCCGACGAACACCCAACTGGCGTGGTCGCAGCCGGAGGAGAAGCTCCAGCGGCCGGTGAACCGGTAGCCGCCGTCGACGATCGTCGCCCTGCCCATCGGGGCGTACGACGAGGAGATCCGCGTGTGCTGGTCGTCGCCCCACACGTCCTCCTGCGCCGCCGCCGGGAACAGGCCGAGCTGCCAGTTGTGCACGCCGACCACGGACGACACCCAGCCGGTCGAGCCGCACGCGCTGGCGATCAGCTTGACGGCCTCGTAGAACCGCACCGGGTCGGCTTCGAAGCCGCCGTGCCGCGCCGGTTGCAGCAGTCGGAAGAACCCGGCCTCCTGCAACGCCTTGATCGACGATTCCGGGATCCGACGGGCGTCCTCCGCCTCCTGCGCGCGTTCCCGGAACACCGGCAGCAGGTCGCGGACCCCGTCCAGCACCTTCTCGGTCATGCCCACGGACCAAAGACTAGAACACGTTCTCGTTTTTGTCGATGGATGCCGCGGCGTGCGCTCCCGCCCTGCGGCCGGAGAACACGCAGTCGGCGAGGGACAGACCGCTGACGTAGGAATTGGAACAGATGCCCACCGCGGTGCGGCCGGCGGCGTACAGGCCGGTGATCGTCGTGCCGTCGTCGCGTTGCACCAGGCCGCTGTCCTCGTCGACGACCAGTCCGCCGAGCGTCAGCATCGGGCACGGGTAGGCCATGCTGGGCCGCACGGCGATGTCCAGCAGCGTGTACGGCGGGTTGTCCAGCGGGCGGACGAAGTCGGCGGGCTTGCCGATCGGGTCCGCCGCGCCGAACCGTCGCGGCCGAGTTGTGTTCCTCGACGGTCGCTGTCAGGCCGTCCGGGTCGATGCCGGCCCTGCGCGCCACCTCGGCGACCGTCGGCCGCGCTGACCGCCCGCCTGGCGAGCAGGTACGCGCCTGCAGGCGCTGGAACCACACGGTCTGCCTGTGGTTCTGCACGCATCGCCTCGGCCACCAGATCCCGCGTCCACGAGCAGCCAGCCCCGCCCGCCGTGCTCGGTGATCATCGCCTGGCCGAGCGCGGCGCCGTAACGGGACTCGTCGCAGAACCGCTTGCCGCTCTCGTCCACCAGCAGGGACCGACAGGAACGCGCTGGGCGGCGTGATGAACCGCCACGCGGACACGTGCGCAGCAGGCCGGTCGCGCCACCGGCGGCTGACGCCCATCGCGATGCCGCTGACCGTCGTCGCCGGGTGTGCCCAGCGGCAGGCCGTGCCGGAACGCGGGCGCGTGCTCGCGCATCATCTGCCGGTTCGCCACGAAACCGCCCGCCGCCAGCACCACTCCCCGGCGTGCCGTGACCGTCGCAGTCCGGGCGTAGCGGCGTTCCAGGCGTTCGGCCCGCGGTGCAGGCGACGTGCGCAGCGCGGGCACGTACAGGCCGGGTTTGGCGGCGTACTTGGACAGCACGCCGGTGCGCCGTGCCGCACCCACGCGGGCGCGTCGGCCAGGGTCGCGATCACGACACCGGTGACACGTGCCGTCGTCGTCGACCACCAGTTCCGCAGCCGCCGACTGCGTCCGCACCGTCACGCCCGCGGCTCGCGCCGCCGCGGCGAGGTGGCTGGTACAGGACCTTGCCGGACGTGCCCCTGCCCCTGGCGCGGTGGCCGCGCGGGGCGGGTGGCGCGTCGTCGCGGAAGCCGCCGGCCGCCTCGCTGCCGGAGTAGTAGAGGTAGTGCTTGTTGCTCGGGTACGACGTCTTGTAGGGGCACAGGCTGCCCTCGAACGGCACGCCGAGCCGCGGCCAGCCAGTCGATCATGGCGACGCTCTCGTCGCAGAACCGGCGCAGCGTGCGTTCGCCGACGGCGTCGCCGACCTCGCGGCGCAGGTAGGCGAACATCGCGTCCGGCGTGTCGATCGACGCCGGCGACGCGCTGCGGACCGGTGCCGCCGCCCGCGTAGACGACGCCACCGGACAGGGCGCTCGCCCCACCGCCGCCGAACCTGTCGCACACCAGCACCGACGCGCCGGCCCTCGGCGGCCTCGATCGCGGCGCACGCACCCGCCGCGCCGAACCCGACCACCACCACGTCGAACGAGTCGTCCATAACAGGTTCTCCCGGTCGTCCAGCCGTCACGATAGCGTTCCGAACGGAAAAACTATAACCTGTTCCAGTCTGGCAAAGTGCGGAGGTGCGATGACCAGCGACGAGTTCGACGTCGTGGTGGTGGGCAGCGGAGCGGCCGGGATGACCGCCGCGCTGGCCGCCAGCCGGCACGGGTTGGACGTCGTGGTGGTGGAGAAGGCGACGGCGTTCGGCGGCTCGACCGCGCGCTCCGGCGGTGGCGTCTGGGTGCCGAACAACGACGGCGCTGCGCAGCGCCGGGCGCGCCGGACACGCCGGACGGGCGCGCGCGTACCTGTCGGCGATCGTCGGCGACGTCGTGCCGGCCGACCGGCTGCGAGCCGCTGCTGGACCATGGCCCGGAGATGCTCGCCATGGTCACGGCCATGACGCCGCTGCGCTTCGCGTGGGTCCGCGGCTACTCCGACTACTACCCCGAGGCGCCCGGCGGCATCGCGCTCGGCCGGACCGGTCGAGCCGCACGTCCTGGACGGCCGGCTGCTCGGCGACGAACTGCCCAACCTCAACCGCCCGTATCTCGCGTCCCCGATCGGCCTGCCGGTCACCGAGGCGCACTACAAGTGGCTCAACCTGATCGCCCGGCATCCGCGCGGGCACGGTCGCCGCCGCGGTCGGTCGGACTGCGCTGGCTGCTCGGTCGGGTGCGCGGCGAGCAGCTGCTGACGATGGGCCAGGCGCTCGCGGCGGGCCTGCGGATCGGGCTGCGGAAGGCGAACGTGCCGGTGTGGCTGAACACTCCACTGGTCGACCTGCTCGCCGAGGACGGCGCCGTGACCGGCGTGCTGGTCCGGCGCGACGACGCCGACGTGCCGATCCGCGCGAAACTGGGCGTGATCCTGGCGGCGGGCGGGTTCGAGCACAACGAGCAGATGCGCAAGCAGTACCAGCGCGAGCCGATCGGCACCGGCTGGACCGTCGGCGCGAAGGAGAACACCGGCGACGCGATCCTGGCCGGCCAGCGGCTGGACGCGGCCGTCGACCTGATGGACGACGCCTGGTGGGGCCCGTCGATCCCGCTGACCGGCGGGCCGTACTTCTGCCTCGCCGAGCGCTCGCTGCCCGGCTGCATCATGGTCGAACGCGCGCGGCGAGCGGTTCGGCAACGAGGCCGCGCCGTACGTGGACGCGGTGCACGCGATGTACGGCGACGGAGACGGACCGGGCGTGAACATCCCGACCTGGCTGGTCGCCGACCAGCGCTACCGCAACCGCTACATGTTCGCCGGCCTGCGGCCGGGCCAGCCGTTCCCCGGCCGCTGGTACAAGGCGGGCGCCGTGGTCAAGGGCGCGACGCTGGCCGAACTGGCCGAGCGCACCGACCTGCCACCGGGCGCACTGGAGTCCACGGTGGACCGTTTCAACGGCTTCGCCCGCAACGGTGTCGACGACGACTTCCACCGCGGCGACTCGGCGTACGACCACTACTACGGCGACCCGGGGATCAAGCCCAACCCGTCGCTGGCGCCGCTGGAGAAGGCGCCGTTCTACGCGGTCAGGATGGTGCCCGGCGACCTGGGCACCAAGGGTGGCCTGCGTACCGACGCGCAAGGCGCAGGGTGCTGCGCGCCGACGGCACCGTCGTCGCCCGGCTGTACGCGGCCGGCAACACCAGTGCCACGGTGATGGGCCGCACCTACGCCGGGGCCGGCGCCACCATCGGCCCGGCCATGACATTCGGCTATCTCGCCGCGCTGGACATCGCGGCCGCACATGACGCGCACGGAGGATCCCGACCATGACCGAGCTGGCATCCCGCAACGGCCACGACGAGATCAGGACGATCGACGTCGGCGCGCCGCCGGCCCGGTTCGCCAGGGGCTGGCACTGCCTGGGCCTGGCCGAGAGCTTCCGGGACGGCAAGCCGCACGCCATCGCAGGCGTTCGGCACGAAACTGGTGGTGTTCGCGGACTCGACCGGCAAGCTGAACGTGCTGGACGGGTACTGCCGGCACATGGGCGGTGACCTGACGCAGGGCAGCATCAAGGGCGACAACGTGGCGTGCCCGTTCCACGACTGGCGCTGGGCCGGCAACGGCAGGTGCGTCGAGATCCCCTACGCCAAGCGGGTTCCGCTGCGTGCGCGGACGCGCTCGTGGCTGACGGTGGAGCAGAACAAGCAGCTGTTCGTGTGGCACGACCCGGAGGGCAACCCGCCGACCGACGACGTCGGCGATCCCGCGCATCGACGGCGTCTTCAACGGCGAGTGGAGCAACTGGACGTGGGACTCGGTGCTCATCGAGGGCGCCAACTGCCGCGAGATCATCGACAACGTCGTGGACATGGCGCACTTCTTCTACATCCACTTCGCGTTCCCGACGTACTTCAAGAACGTGTTCGAGGGCCACATCGCGACGCAGTACCTGCGCACCGCGCGGCCGGCCGGACAAGGGCGCGGCGTCGAACTACGGCGGCGAGGAGAACACGCTGCGGTCGGAGGCGTCCTACTACGGCCCCTCCTACATGATCAACTACCTGTGGAACGACTACAAGGGCATCGAGATCGAGACCGTCCTGATCAACTGCCACTATCCCGTCACGCGCGAACTCGTTCGTGCTGCAGTGGGGCGCGATCGTGAAGAAGCTGCCCGGCGTGTCCGACGAGCACGCGGACAAGATCGCGGCAAGTTCGCCCGCGGCATCGGCGCTCGGGTTCCTGCAGGACGTGGAGATCTGGAAGAACAAGACGCGGATCGACAACCCGCTGCTGTGCGAGGAGGACGGCCCGGTCTACCAGCTACGCCGCTGGTACGACCAGTTCTACGTGGACGCCGCCGACGTCACCGACGACATGACCGGCCGCTTCGAGTTCGAGGTGGACACGACGCGGGCCAACGAGGCGTGGCAGCGCGAGGTGACGCGAGAACCTGGCGCGGCAGGCCGAAGCCGAGGCGGGGGCCTGAGCCGCGATGCGGGACGAAGCCGAGCGCCAGCAGTTCCTCACCGGCGGGCTGCGCCCCGTGCGCGTGCGACGGCTGCGGGGTGTCGGTGCTGGTGAAGAAGAACAGTCCCGCGCACACCAGCATCCAGTGGACACGCGGACGCGACCGACGGGCTGCGCGGAGTTCGCCGGCGGCCGGCGGTTCGTCCGCGCTGCATCGACACGTGCCACACGCTGCGCGACAGCATCGACACGGCTCGGCCACTGGCGGGGTCGGATGGCTAGGCCGGACTACCACCGGCTGCGGGTCGCGGACGTCGTCGTCGAACCGACGACGCGCGGTCACTGGTGTTCGAGCTGACGCCGGAACAGGCCGCGTACTTCACGTACCGGCCCGGCCAGTTCCTGACGCTGCGCATCCCCAGCGACCGGTGCGGTTCGGTGGCGCGCTGCTACTCGCTGTCCAGCTCGCCGCACGTCGACGACGCGCTCGCGGTGACCGTGAAGCGCACGCCGGAGGGCTACGCGTCGAACTGGATCCACGACAACGTCGAGCCGGGCACCGAACTGGACGTGCTGCCGCCCGGCGGGCGTGTTCAGCCCGAAGTCGCTGGACGCCGACCTGCTGCTGGTCGCGGCCGGCAGCGGGATCACGCCGGTGATGTCGATCGTGAAGTCGGCGCTGGCCGAAGGGATCCGGCCGGGTCGCGCTGGTCTACGCGAACCGCGACGAGCGGTCGGTGATCTTCGGCCGCGCGAACTGGCGGCGCTGGCCGCCGCAGCGGCCGGACCGGCTGGTCGTGCTGCACTGGCTGGAGAGCGTGCAGGGCCTGCCGACACCGGCCGCAGCTGCGCGAGCTGTTGCGGCCCTACGCCGACCGCGAGGCGTTCGTGTGCGGGCCGGGACCGTTCATGGACGCGGTGACCACGGCGGCGCTGCGCGAAGCTCGGACGTCGCGCGGGAGCAGCCTGCACGTGGAGAAGTTCAGCGTCGACTCGACCGGGAACCCGTTCGAACGGACGCTGTCGAACCGGAGCCGGCCGAAGCGGAGGCGGACGGAGGCCCGCGACGCATCGAGGTGGAGCTGGACGGCGAGCGGCACACGCTGCCGTGGCCGCGCCGGCGGCGGCTGCTGGACGTGCTGCGGGACGCCGGCCTGGACGCGCCGTTCTCGTGCCGCGAGGGCCGGTGCAGCGCGTGCGCGTGCATGAAACTGGACGGCGAGGTCAAGATGGTGCACAACGAGGTACTGGACGACGCCGACCTCGCGGACGGCTACATCCTGGCCTGCCAGTCGCTGCCGGTCAGCGACAAGCTCGTCGATCAGCTACGACTAGGGAGCCCGCCGTGCCCATCGATCCCGAGGTCGCCATCGGCGCGACGCTGCCGGCCGGTGCCGTTCGCGTGGACGTCGTCGGACGTGCTGCTGTACCACCTGGCGCTGGGCGCGACCGACCTGCGCTACGCCTACGAGCGGGACCTGCGGGTGCTGCCGACGTTCGGCGTCGGTCGCGCCGACGTTCCACGCCGGCCGACCCGCCCGCCGTGTCGCTGCCCGGGATCGAGATCGACCTCGCCAACGTGCTGCACGGCGGACAGGAACTCGACCTGCACCGGCCGATCCCGGCCTCGGGCGAGGCGGTCGCCACGACGCGGATCGCCGACGTGCTGGACAAGGGCAGGGCGCGCGGTCATCGTCCAGGAGACCGCGGTCGACGTCGCCGACGGGAGATCCACTGTGGACCGCCCGGTCGACCATCTTCGCCCGTGGCGAGGGAGGTTTCGGCGGTCGCGCGCGGCACGACGGAGCGGGTCGACATGCCCGACCGCGAGCCGGACGACGAGATCAGCACGCCGACGCTGCCGCAGCAGGCGTTGTGGTACCGGCTGTGCGGCGACCGCAACCCGCTGCACGCCGACCCGGACTTCGCCGCACGGCCGGTTTCCCGGCGCCGATCCTGCACGGGCTGTGCACCTACGGCATGGTGTGCCTGACCATGGTCGAGCACGGCTGCTGGACGGCGACGCGGACAGGGCGACGGGTTCGCGGCGCGGTTCGCGGGCGTGGTGTACCCGGGCGAGACGCTGCGCACCAGGGTGTGGCGCGACGGACGACAGCTACCTGGCCACGACGACGGCGGCCGAACGCGACGACGCCCCGGTCCTGGCCGGGGTCCGGCTGACGACCAAGGGCTAGTGTGATCGCCTTCGTCATGCCCTGGCAGCGAACAGGATTGATCAGGTGCCTAGCTTTCTCGGTGCGAACAGCGGCACCGTGAGGTGCATCAGCGGGCCGATCGACACGGCATACAGCACCGTGCCCACACCGACCGAACCACCCAGCGCCCAGCCCACGGCCAACACGATCACCTCGATCACGGTCCTGACCACGCGGACCGGGTAGCCGCGGCCCGCGATGGCCGTGGTCAGGCCGTCGCGCGGGCCCGGACCGAAGCCGGCCGCGATGTAGAGGCCGGTCGCCACGCCGTTGAGCAGGATGCCGGCGACGAGCGCGGCCACCTGCGGTGCGGGCGTGTGCTGTGAGGGCACGAGCCACACCGTCACGTCGATGCACAGGCCGACCACGATCGCGTTGGCGAACGTGCCGACGCCGAACCGCTGCCGTAGCGGGAACCACAGCAGCAGCACGACCAGGCTGACCGCGATGGCCCACGTGCCGACCTGGCCACCGACCGTCCTGGCCAGCCCCTGCTGCAGCACGTCCCACGGGTCGACACCCAGGTTCGCCTGCAGGATCAGGCCGCTGCTCACCCCGTACGCGACGAGGCCGCCGAACAGCATCACCCAGCGCAGCGGGAGCCGATCGGGTGGCAGCGGGAGAAACATGTCACCCACGATGCGGCCAATTGGTCTGCCTCGTCCAATACCAATCTAACCTTGCTGGTATGACTGACCTGGCACAACTCGTCGCACAGCTCGAACCCGGCCTGGGCCGGCGGTCCGCCTATCTGGATCTGGCCGACGGTCTGCGGACTCTGATCATGGACGGCAGGCTGGTCGCGGGCGACCGGCTGCCGCCGCAGCGGACGCTGGCCGGCGCGCTGCGGGTGAGCCGGACGACGGTCGTGTCGTCGTTGACCCTGTTGCGGGCAGAGGGCCTGTTGTCCTCCCGGCAGGGCAGTGCCAGCACGGTGTGCGCGCCGCCGGAGCGCATCGACCGGCCGGACGAACCGTCCTGGCTGAACAACGAGCGGCCCGCCATCGACCTGTCGATGGCGGTGCTCCCCGCGGCCCGCGAGGTGGTGCCCGGCCGCTCGGCGGGCCGCCGAGCGGCTACCGGCGCTGGTCACCGGCTGCGGGCTGCATCCGCTCGGGCTTCCCGACCTGCGCGACGCGGTCGCGGCGCGGTTGAGCCAGGCGTGGGCTGCCGACGCGGGCCGAGCAGGTCGTGATCACGCAGGGCGCGCTGCACGGCTGGGACCTGATCCTGCGCACGTTCGCCCGACCCGGCAGCCACGTGCTGGTCGAGCAGCCCAGCTACCCGGCCGCGATCGACGCGATCCGCGAACACCATGCCCGACCGCAGCCGCTCTCGGTGACGGCGGCGGGCTGGCAGTGGCCGCACCGGATCACCGGGTCCGCCGACATCGCCTACCTGGTGGCGGATTTCCAGAATCCGACCGGACATCTCGCCGACGAGGACGAGCGGCGCGAGCTGATCAAGCGCACCAAGGGCGCGCTGCTGTGCGTCGACGAGACGGGCGTCGAACTGGGCGACGATCCGATGCCGGTGCCGACGGCGGCACTGGACAAACAGGTCGTGACGATCGGGACGCTGTCCAAACTGGTGTGGGCCGGACTGCGGATCGGCTGGGTACGTGGACAGCGGGAGGTCGTGAACCGGTTGGCGGTGGCGCGGTCGAGCCAGGACGTCGCACCGCCGGTGCTGGATCAGTTGCTGGCCTTGGAACTGATGGACCATCTCGACGGAATCCGCGACAGCAGAAGGGCTCTGCTGCGCGAGCGCCGTGCTCACGCGGTGGCCGAGTGCCGTCGGGTCGGTTGGGACGTGGTCGAACCGTCGGGCGGGATGTTCCTGTGGGCCGACCTGAACGGGGTCAGCAGCACGCGACTGTCGCACGCGGTCCGGACGCGGGGCGTCCGCATCCCGCCGGGAACACGCTTCTCCACGCACGGCACGCATGACCGCTACCTCCGCGTGCCGATCACCTGTCCGCCACCGGTGCTGTCCGACGCCATCGACCGGATGGCCGACGCGGCAAGCGGAGCCGACGGCCGCTCCCGCGCCGTGAGGTCACCGGTCTGGACGATCTGACCCGTCACCGACGGAGCCGATCACGCCCTCGCTCCACTCCCGCAGGGTCGTCCTCTGGTCCGCGTGAGACGCTCGAAGAAGTGGCGGCGGATGTTGCCGGCATGGCCGACGATCGCGCTCTGCGCCAACCGGCGGCCCTGCGCTGTCAGGCCGATCCGGGTGCGGCGGCCGGTGGCGCCGCACTCCGTCTGTTCGACGAGGCCGCGATTCTCCATGCGGGTAAGCTGGTGTGAGACGCGGCTTTTCTCCCAGTCGAGCGATTCGGTCAGGTCGGCGACGCGCATCTCGCGGCCCGGCGCCCGCGACAGCGTCACGAGCACGCTGAACTCGGCCTTCGAGATGCCGAAGTCACGCTGTAGGGCACGGTCGAGCTCCCTGGCCAGCAGGCGCTGCGCACGCATCCACGTGTCCCAGAGCTCCCACTCCTCGGGTTCGAGTGTCTGCGCCATGGCGCGCATCTTACCTGGCCAGCGGGGGTTGACGCGTCAACTGATCGGCTCCCGAGCCGCTGCGCCGACGGTCGGACCCCGGCCAGTTCGTCGGGTGGACCTCGGCGTCGGCGGGACCGACCTCCCACCGGCAGGCCGCGGCGGCGCTGTTCGGCCCCGCTTCCCGAGCGGACGGCGGGCAGGCCGATACTGCTTCGGTGGTCCACCCGCTCGACACGATCCTGCTCGTCGCGTCACTGGTCTGCGCCGCCTGGTCGCTGGTCCTGCTGCTGCTGTCCCGCCCGGTCGGGAAACGCTGGCTGCTCGGCGCGCTGGCGCTGATCGAACTCGCGCTGCTGGTGCAGGCCGTGCTCGGGTTCGTGGCAGCTGGCGACCACCCACCGGCATGTGTCCGGTGTGGTGTTCGGCGGTTACCTGATCGGGTCGCTGCTGATCCTGCCGGCCGCGGGCTGGTGGTCGCTGACCGAGCGCAGCCGGTGGGGCGTCGGCGTCCTGCTGGTCGGCTGCCTCGTCATCCCTGTCATCATTGTGCGCATGAACCAGGTGTGGTCCGGTGTCTGAGCAACCGCGTCCGACGGCCGCCCGCCGCGACCAGGAGCGGACCGGGCCGGGTGCTGATCGCGGTGTACGCCGTCTTCGCGCTCGCCGCGACAGCCCGCTCTGCCGTGCAGATCGCCACGAAGTTCCACGATGCCCCGCTGGCCTACCTGTCTGTCCGCGTTGGCCGCCGTCGTCTACATCGTGGCCACGGTGTGCTTCACCGGGCAGCGCGGTGTCCCGGCGGGTGGCGACGGTCTCGTGCACCGTGGAACTGGTCGGGGTGCTCGCGGTGGGCACGGCCAGCGTGCTGGCGCCGAAGGCGTTCCCCGACGCGACGGTGTGGTCGCTGTACGGCGACGGCTACGGCTTCGTCCCGCGTCGTGCTGCCGATCCTGGGCCTGCTGTGGATTCGCCGGACGGCGGGAAGGCCGGTCGCCCTCGGCGCATGAGGGATCATGCGACGATGCCCGCATGACCTATCCAGGCGGCGGCCGACCGCTACGAGTCGATGACCTACCGGCGGTGCGGGCGCAGCGGGCTGCTGCTGCCCGCGGTCTCGTTGGGGCTGTGGCACAACTTCGGCCCGGACCGTCCGCTGGACGACGCAGCGGGCGGTGCTGCGGCGGGCGTTCGACCTCGGCGTCACACATTTCGACCTGGCCAACAACTACGGCCCGCCGCCCGGCTCGGCCGAGGAGAACTTCGGCCGGATCCTCGCCGGCGACTTCGGCCGTACCGGGACGAACTGGTGATCTCCACGAAGGCCGGCTACGACATGTGGCCCGGCCCGTACGGCGAATGGGGCTCCCGCAAGTACCTGCTGGCGTCGCTGGACCAGTCGCTGAGCCGGATGGGCCTGGACTACGTCGACATCTTCTACTCGCACCGCCCCGATCCCGGACACCCCGCTCGACCGAGACGATGGGCGCGCTGGACACGGCCGTGCGCTCCGGCCGCGCGCTGTACGCCGGCATCTCCAACTACTCGGCCGACGCAGACCCGGCCGCGGCCGCGATCCTGGCCGACCTGGGCACTCCGCTGCTGATCCACCAGCCGTCGTACTCGATGTTCAACCGGCGCCCCGAACCGGATCTGCTGACCGCGCTGGGTGAGCTGGGCGTCGGCTGCATCGTGTACTCGCCGCTGGCCCAGGGCATGCTGACCGACCGGTACCTGGCCGGCGTGCCGGCCGGTTCGCGGGCGGACACGTCGCAGTTCCTGCGGCCCGAGCAGCTGACCGACGACCGGATGGCCCGGGTCCGCGCGCTGAACGAGGTCGCGCGGTCGCGCGGTCAGTCGCTGGCCCAGCTCGCGCTGGCGTGGACGCTGCGGGACGAGCGGGTGACGTCGACGCTGATCGGCGCGAGCAGCGTGGCCCAGTTGGAGGACAACGTGGCCACGTTGCGCAACCTGGCGCTGACCGCGAGTCGGAGCTGGCCGAGATCGAGCGGCACGCGGTCGCGCCGGGCACGGACGTCTGGCGCGGCGGGCTGACCGGCGCTTGCGAAGCGCTTCGCCAATACCGAACAGCTGCAAGGGTCGAACTTGACGCAATTCGTTGCGGGCGACAACATATCCTGGCTTGCCTTCGGGTGGAAGGGCGCTGTCATGAGGTCGACGAGGACCAGAAGCACTCGGGACGCTGATCGCCGTGGTGTCCATGGTGATGGCCGCGGTGCCCGCCGCCACGGCGGCGCGCGCGACGGCCGCGCCCGGCGGACCGGGTACGGCGTCGTACTTCGACCTGGCCCGCAAGGACTGCGTCGGCACCGCGACCGGCACCGGCTCGAAGGTCTGGTACACGGTCGCCGACGGCGTGCTGTCCGACGTGTACGAGCCGACGATCGACAACACCAACGTCGGCACGCTGCAGTACGTCGTCACCGACGGCCGCACGTTCACCGACCTGCAGACCCGCGACCTCACCTACACGGTCGCCGCCGACCCGACCGGCATGGCCTGCACGGTCACCGCGACCAGCAAGGCAGCACCGCTACCAGCTGGTCACCACGTACCTGACCGACCCGGCCCGGGACACGGTGCTGATGCACACCCAACTGCGCGGCAGCACACGTGGCCTGCGCGTCTACGCGCGGCTGGACGCGCACGTGAACGGCAACGGCGGCGGCGGCACCGACAACGGCGGCGCGGACACCGGCGTGCGTCACGTCGATGCGCGGTCCCGGTCGTGTACGACACGAGCACGGTCAGCCAGGCGACGAACCGCGACTACGCGGTGCCCACGTACATGGCGCTGCGCTCGACCAGCACGAACGGCGCGCCACGGTCGGCTACGCGGGCACCGCCAGCGACGGCCTCACGTCCGCTGGACGCCACCCACTCGCCTCGGCACGACGTACACGAGCGCGCCGAACGGGCACATCGTCGCGGTGTCGGACGTGACACCGACGCCGCGGCGACGACATCACGCTGGCGCTGGGCTTCGGCCGCACCCAGGCAGGCGGCGGTCGGCACGGCGGGCGCGTCGCTGGACCACCCGTTCGACCGGACGCCAGCGCGGACTACGAGCACGGCTGGCACGCCTACGACGCGACGCTGCGCCGCCGCCCGCAGGCGGCACGCGCGCCGCGTACTACCTGTCGCGCGAACGTGCTGAAAGCCAGTGAGGACAAGACGTTCCCCGGCGCGATCGTCGCGTCGCTGGCCAGCCCGTGGGGCCAGGCGGTGAACGCGGGCACGCTGGTCGGCGGCAAGGCCGGTGTACTTCGGGTCGTACCGCGAGGTGTTCTCCCGGGACCTGTACGAGATCTTCACCGGCCTGCTCGCCGACGGCGACCTGCGCCACGGCGCGGGACACGGTGCGGTTCCTGTTCGACCGACAGCAGCTCGCCGACGGCCGGATCCCGCGCAACTCGCTGGTCAACGGCAAGGTCGGCGCCGGACACCGGCGGCGACCAGCTGGACGAGACGGCGTACCCGATCCTGATGGCCTACCAGTCCGGCCTGTCCGGTGACACGACGCTGTGGCAGCGACACATCCGGCCGGCGGCCGACTTCCTGGTCGCGCACGGCCCGAGCTTCGGCGTGGAGCGGTGGGAGGAGCAGTCCGGCTACTCGCCGTCCACCATCGCGGCCGAGATCGCCGGCCTGTCGGCGGCGTCGAGCATCGCCGCGATGCACGGCGACACCGACGCGCGCCAAGCTCTACCAGGCGACGGCCGACGACTTCCAGCGCAACATCAAGAACTGGACGGTCACGACGACCGGCCCGGACGCGCCGCGCTACTTCATCCGGCTGTCCAAGACCGGCGACCCGAACGCCGCGATCACCTACGGCCTCGGCAACGGCGGCCCGACCGTGGACCAGCGCTCGGTCGTCGACGGCGGCTTCCAGGAACTGGTGCGGCTCGGCGAACTGCCCGCCGACGACCCCGACGTGACGGCGTCGCTTGCGGTGCTGGACAAGCAGATCTCGGTGGCCACGCCGAGCGGCACCGGCTACTACCGCTACGGCACGTCGGCGGCGGCGGGCAGCGCGGACGGCTACGGCGACTGCTACCAGCCGAGCCAGACCTCGTGCACGGGCCAGGGCCAGCCGTGGCCGACCACGGACACCGGCACCGGGCACCTGTGGCCGGTGTTGTCCGGTGAACGCGCCGAGTCCGACATCGCGACCGGCAACCGGGCAGGCGCGCAGCGGATGCTGTCGCGCGATGACGAAGTTCTCCTCCGGCGTCGGCCTGGTGCCCGAGCAGGCGTGGGAGGACCCGGACCTGGCGGCGTCGCCGTACGGCAGCGACCCGACGACGGCGTCGATCGGCTTCGTCGACGGCGCGGCAGCGGGCTCGGCGTCACCGCTGTCCTGGGCGCAGGCACAGGAACTGCGGCTGATCACGGACCTGGGCGCCGGCTCGATCACCGAACGCCCGATGTGACCACCAACCGCTACGTCGACCACCCGGCGCCCGGCGCGGCGCCGGTCACGCTGACCGCACCGGCCGCCGGCAGCACGATCGAGAGCGAGCAGCACGACGGTCACCGGCACCACCACCCCGGGTGCGCACGTGGTCGTCGAGTCGACGGACGTCGACACCGGCGCGGCGGCGACGACGGTGCCGACGACGGCGGCCACGGACGGCTCGTTCAGCGCGACCGGCCCCGATCGGCTTCGGCACCGACGTCCTCACGGCGACCGCCACGACGCGCAGCGGGACGACGGGCTACGCACAGGTCAGCGTCGTCGGCGACATCGTGGGCGGCACAACGGTCCTGGACGTCACGGACCCGACCGGCGACGACAACGGCCCCGGCACGTACCAGTACCCGACGGCGGCGGACTTCGCGCCGGGCTCGTTCGACATCACCCGCTTCCAGGTCGATCACCCTGGACTCGACGGTGTACCTGCGCACCACACTGCGCAACCTCGCACCGACGTTCGGCAACGTGATGGGCGCGCAGCTGCTGGACATCTACGTCCATTCGGCCGGACGCGACCGCGACGTCGACGGCGGCACCGTTCCCGTCGCGGAACTACACGGTGACACCGTGGAACGAACGCCTTGAGGTGCAAGGCTTCGCGTCCCCGGTGTGGGTCGACGCGAACGGCATCTCCCTCGGCACGGCGGCGGTCGTCGCGTCCACGGTGGCGCGCACCATCACCATCGCCCTGCCGAAGACGACCTTCGGCACGCCCACCAGCGGCTGGTCGTTCGCGGAGGTGCTGACCGGCCAGGACGGCTTCAGCAGCGACCAGGCCCGCGCCTTCACGCCGACCCCGGGCGGGTACTCGTTCGGCGTGTGCGCGGCGGGCAACACCAGACCCGATCTGCGCGGTGGACCCGACGACGGTGCCCGAAGGCGTGGACGTCCTGACGCCGACCGGGCGTCGACCAGGCGACCGAACTCGACCCGAGGGCCGGACCCGTGGTGATTGCTGGTGTGGGTGTCAACTAACCGCGAGCAATCCGAGGTCGGACGATGCACGAGAAGACAGAAGAAGAGTCGGTCGCCAACAGCGTGACGTTCCAGCTACTGAAGCTGGGCCAGTGGGCCAACAACAGGTTCGTCCACCAGTTGGCGCCCCTGGGCCTGCGTCCCCGCCACTGCGCGGTACTGGACTTGCTGCGCACGGCACCGCTGGCACAGCTTGAGATCGCGCAATGCCTTGGCGTGGCACCCAGTGTGGTGGTCGACATGATCGACGAACTCCAGGACCTGCACGCGGTGGCCAGGGTGCGGAGTTCCCAGGACCGCAGGCGCCAGTTCGTGGAACTGACACCTCATGGTCGGTCGCTGGTAAGGAGGGTGGCCAACGCGGCCAGGGCACTGGACGCGGACCTGCTGAGGGACCTGGACTCAGAGCAGTGCGCGGGCCTGCGGGCCAGCCTGGACCAGGTGGCGGCAGACCACAACACGGCAACCAGGTAGGGCGACCCGCCGTACCCGTCGCCCGGTCACCGGGGCTGTCGCGGACGGTCGATTCCTGTTCGGTGGCCGCGGTCACGCGGTCAGGATCAGGCCGCTGGTCGGTACACCCGTTCCCGCGGTCACCACCGTCTTCGTCGCATCCCTGACCTGGTTGACCGCGTCGCCCCTGAGCTGGCGTACCGCTTCGGCGATGCCGTTCATACCGTGGATGTAGGCCTCGCCCAACTGGCCGCCGTGCGGGTTCAGCGGGAGGCTGCCCGCCAGTTCCGTGTTGCCGTCCCTGATGAAGTCCTTGGCTGCTCCCCTGTCGCAGAAGCCCAACTCCTCAAGCTGCACCAACACGAACGGCGTGAAGTGGTCGTACAGCACCGCCACGTCCATGTCCGCCGGCCCCATCCCGGCCTGCTCCCAGAGCTGCTGCCCGACCTTGCCCATCTCCGGCAGGCCGGTGAGGTCGTCCCGGTAGTAGCTGGTCATCACGAACTGGTCGGCGCCGCTGCCCTGCGCAGCCCCCGCGATGACGGCCGGCCGATGGCGCAGGTCCCTCGCCCGCTCCGCGCTGGTCACCACCAGCGCCACGCCGCCGTCGCTCTCCTGGCAGCAGTCCAACAGGTGCAACGGCTCCGCGACCCACCGCGACGCCTGATGCTCCGCCAGCGTGATCGGACGCTCGTAGAACCACGCCTTCGGGTTCGTCGCGGCATGTGCGCGATCCGTGACCGCGACCCGCCCGAAGTCCTCGCTCGTCACGCCGTACTCGTGCATGTAGCGCCGGGCGAACATGGCCACGTCCGCCGCCGGTGTGCCCAGTCCCATCGGATAGGACCAGCTATTGTCGATTCCGCTACTGGTCGGCATCGCGGCCGCGGCGACCTGCACCTGGCCGAACCGGCTGCCCGACCGCTCGTTGAACGCCCGGTAGCACACCACGACCTCGGCCACGCCGGTGGCGATCGCCATCGCCGCCTGCTGGACGGTCGCGCACGCCGCGCCGCCACCGTAGTTGATCCGGCTGAAGAAGCTCAGCGACGGGATGCCCAGCTCCCGCGCTACCGCGATCTCCGAGTTGGAGTCCATGGTGAACGTCACCATTCCCTCCACATCGGACGGTTCAAGGCCCGCGTCGGCGAGTGCGGCGCGTGTCGCCTCCGCCGCCAACCGCAGTTCGCTCCGGCCGGAGTTCTTCGAGAACTCCGTGGCTCCGATGCCGGCGATGGCCGCCTTCCCGGACAGGCTCACGATTCCTCCGCCAACGTTATCCGCACCGTGCCCGTCACGTGGTCGCCGATGCCGACCCTGCCGATCACGTCGATCACGCAGTCGTTGCCCGCCCGTTCCACGACCTGCCCGAAGAACTTCAGCGTCTCACCGGCGTAGCACGGCGCGCCGAGTCGGATGGACACGTTGCGCACCAATGCTTCCGGTCCTGCCCAGTCCGTGACGTACCGCTGCACGAGGCCGGTCGTCGTCAGGATGTTCAGGAAGATGTCCTGGGAACCGCGCCGGATCGCCGCGTCCCGGTCGTGGTGCACGTCCTGGAAGTCCCTGGTCGCCAGCGCCGTGCTGATCACGAACGTGGTCGTCGCCTCGACGTGCCACTCGGGTAGCGGGTCGCCGATCACGCGCGCCTCCAGTACGGCATCGTCAGGTCGCCGTCGATCTCGCGGAAGCCGACCTCGACCGGTAATCCTATGTGGACATCGGCGGGCGCCAGGTCGACCAGTTCGGCCAGCATCCGCACGCCCTCGTCCAGCTCGACCAGTGCCACCACGAACGGCACCTCCCGGCCGGGGACCGCCGGGTGGTGGTGCACGACGTAGCTGAACACCTCGCCACGTCCTTCCGACACCAGGTGCGTCGGCTTCGTCGCACCGCACTCCGGGCACATCGGGCCGGGCGGATGCCGCAGCAGACCGCAGCCACCGCACCGCTGGATACGCAGTTCGCCGGCTTTCGTGCCCTCCCAGAAGTACTCCGTGTCCCGGTTGACCGCGGGCCGGATCACCTCGGTGACCGGAGGGGCGGGCGCCGGGGTGGGCGGGGGCGCGGCCGGACGGAACTTCAGGACCCGGAACAGCATCTCGGCCACCGGTTCACCATCGACCGACCACGTGTTCTTCGTCGTCACGAACCAGCCCTCGCCCAGCGCCGTCCGCTTCGGGCCGGTCACGTCGACCAGTTTCACCGTGATCGAGACCTGTTCGCCCAGGCGCAGATAGCGGTGGTAGGTCTGCTCGCAGTTCGTCGCGACGATCGACGTGAACCCGGCGTCGTCCAGGATCGTCATCATCGCGCCCAGCGGGTCGTCCTGCGGGCCGCGCCGCCAGTGCAGGCCGCCCATCGTCCACACCTGGATCATCGCCGGTGGCGCCACGATGCCCTTGTGCACGGACTGCTCGGCGAAGTCGTGGTCGACGTAGACCGGGTTGGCGTCGCCGATCGCCTCCACCCAGTTGTTGATCATGGCCTGGTTGACGGGATCCCTGGCCAGTCTGGCCTCCGACTCACCCTTCGCGGCCACCTCCGCCGCGGCCTGGCGTATGTCCATCGCGCTCCTCACCTGGGCACCCTGGGCAGGCCGAGGCCGGCCGAGCTGATCAGTTCCCGTTGGATCTCGTTGACGCCGCCGCCGAACGTCAGCACCAGGTTGCGCTTCTGCTGCACGTCCAACCAGTGGGCCAGCTCCGCCGTCGCCGGTTCGGCCGGGTCGCCGTGGCGGCCGACGATGTCGGCCAGGTCGCGGCCGAGGGTCTGGATGCGGTCGGACGAGAAGACCTTCGTGGCCGACGCGTCCGCGACCGCCACCGGGCCGTCCATCGCCGATGCCGCGACCTGCCAGTTGAGCAGTTCGTTGACGCGCAGGGTCGCGCGGCAGCGGGCCAGGGCCCTGCGGACGTCCGGGACGTCCGGCAGCGGCGTGCCGTCCGGTGTGACGCGGTCGCGGGCCCAGTCCCGGACCCGGTGGTACATGCCGTCGATCCGGCCGCTCGGGCCGAGCATCACGCGCTCGTGGTTGAGCTGTGTCGTGATCAGGCGCCAACCCTGGTTTTCCTCGCCCACCAACCGGTTGGCCGGGACGCGCACGTCGGAGTAGTACGTCGCGTTGACGTGGTGGGCGCCGTCGCAGGTGATGATCGGGGTCCACGAGTAGCCGGGATCGGCCGTGTCGACGACGAGGATCGAGATGCCACGGTGACGCGGTGCGTCCGGGTCGGTGCGCACGGCCAGCCAGATGTGGTCCGCGTCGTGGCCGCCGGTGGTGAAGATCTTCTGGCCGTTCACCACGTACTCGTCGCCGTCCCGGACGGCGCTGGTGCGCAGCGCCGCCAGGTCGGTGCCGGCGTCCGGTTCGCTGTAGCCGATGGCGAAGTGCACGTCACCGGCCAGGATTCGGGGCAGGAACTCCGTTTTCTGCTCGTCGGTGCCGAACTCCTGCAACGTGGGGCCCACGGTCTGCAGCGTCACCGACGGCAGTTGCACGTCGGCGCGGGAGGCTTCGTTGACGAAGATCTGCTGCTCGATCTCGCCGAACCCGCGCCCGCCGTACTCGGTCGGCCAGCCGACCCCGAGCCAGCCGTCGCGGCCCATCCGGCGCACGACCTCGCGGTAGACGGGGCCGTGCCGTTCGGTGAGCAGGACGGTCCGCTCCCGCGGGGTGACCAGACGCGCGAAGTAGGCGCGCAGTTCCGCCCGCAGCAGCGCCTGTTCCGGGGTCAGTTCGAGGAACACGCGACCGCCTCCAGCCGTGCGTCGACACCGCCGAGGAACCGCGTGATGTCCTTGGCCGCCGAGTAGTACCGGTGCATCGGGTAGGTGACGTCGACGCCGAGGCCGCCGTGCAGGTGGTGGCACGTGTGCATGGCGGGCAGCAGTTCCTCGGCCAGCCAGTAGGCGGCGATGTCGAGATCGCCCGTCGCGGGCCGGCCGGTGTCCAGGCGCCAGCACGCGGACCGGGTGGCCAGGTGCTGGGTTCTCGCCGCGACGTAGACGTCGGCGATCTGTTGCGCCACGGCCTGGAAGGCGGCCAGCGGGCGGCCGAACTGGTGGCGGGTGCGGATGTGCGCCGCGGTGAGGTCGAGCGCGCCCGCGAGCAGGCCGTCGCCCAGCGCGCACGCGCCCGCCGTCGCGAACGCGAGGAGTGAGACCGGCGCCGTCTCGTCGCCGAGCTGTTCGGCAGGGGCGTTCTCCAGCGCCATGCGGTATTCGGGGGTGTCGCCGGAGGCCGGCGTGCGCTGGAGGGTGACACCGCGGGCGTGCGGGTCGACGAGGAACACCCGCGGCATGCCGCCGACGGTGGCCGGGACCAGGACCCGGTGTGCGGTCTCGGCGTACGGGACGCCGGTTTTCACACCGGTCACGGTCGCGCCGTCGCCCGTCGTCCGCGGTGCCGCGGTGAGCGGTGCGCCGGGTTCGGCGGTCGCCGCTGTGAGTACACGGTCGCCATCGGCCACGGGTGGTAACAGGTTCTCTTGTTGCTCCCGGGTGCCGCAGGCGACCACGGGCAGCACGCCGAGCGCCAGCGTCGCGAACGCGGGCGTCACCGCCGCCCGCCTGCCCACCTCGGTGAGCAGCAACGACACCGCGAGCGCACCGAGACCGTCGCCGCCGAGGGACTCGGGCAGGGCAAGGCCGAGTAGTCCGGCCTTGGCCATCGCGCGCCACGCCGCCGCCGGCTCGTCCGTCCTGCCCAGCACGTCGGTGGCCAGGTCCGCGACCGCCTGCTCCGTCTCGTCCAGGCCGAACTCCACGCCAGCTCCCCACGGTCAAGACTGAAACATGTTCTAGTCTTAGCCGAGAGGGGGCACGAGGGCAAGCGGGTGGCCGGACGGTCACGCATTGCTACTGTGGACCCACGGCACGGCGAAGGAGAACCCATGGTGGACCCGATCCTGACTTCCGTCGCCACCACACTGGCCACGAAAGCCGCCGGTGCGCTGTACGACCTGGTCAGCAAGGTGTTCCGCCGGCACCCGGCGGCACAGGCGGCGCTGGTTGCCGCGCACGGTGCCGAACCGGACTCCGCCCCGGTCCATGCGCTGGCCCAACGGCTGGCCGAGGTTGCCGCCGTCGAGCCGGAGTTCGACCGTCAACTGCGCGAGGTGACCGTCAGGGCCGACCACGGCGGTGTCGTCAACCAGATCAACGGGACCGTCACCGGCAAGGTCGTGCAGGCGGGCGACATCACCGGCAACATCACGTTCTGACCGGGCCACCCGGGTGCCGCGACCCGGTGTCCGGTGCGCATCCGGTCCGGCGCGGCGAAGTGGCAGGTCACGCGGCCGTGGGCCGGCGTCCTCCGGCGACCGTGCCGGCAGCCGAGCGAACCGGACAATCAGCCAATCCTTGGTTCGGTTGCCTACCGAGCGGTTACCCCACGGACAACCGGCGGTGGACGTCGGACACGACTGGGACGAGGTGATCTGCGATGGTCGCGTACAGCGGCAGTCGGGTCAGGGGCAGCCACTCCGTGGCGACCTGGCGGGTGCCGCGCAGCCGCGGTGCCCTCAGTGGGCTGCTGCTCGTGCTGCTCGGTGCGTGGGGCGGGCTGGTGCCGTTCATCGGCCCGCATTTCGGTTATGCGTACACCCCGGATGCGACCTGGACGATGACGTGGGGCCGGTTGTGGCTCGACGTCGTGCCGGGCGTGGTCGCGTTGCTCAGCGGTCTGGTCCTGCTGATCAGCGCCAGCCGCGTGGCCGGGTTGTGGGCGGGTTGGCTGGCCGCGATGGCCGGTGCCTGGTTCGCCGTCGGCCCGATCCTCAGCAGGCTGTGGAGCGGTGGGCAGTCGCAGGCCGGCACCCCGGTCGCGACCGACACCCTGCACTCCGTCGTCATCGAGATCGGGTTCTACACCGGACTCGGCGTGGTGATCGTGTTCCTGGCCGCGGCGGCGCTGGGCCGGTTCAGTGTGGTGGGCGTTCGGGACGCGAAGGTGGCCGAGGCGGCGATGGCCGCCGACACGGCCGTCGCCCCTGACGCCGAGACAGTGCCGCCGGCGCTGGCCGAGCAGGAGACCACGACGCTGCCGGTGCAGGAGCACCGGGAGCCCCAGCACGAGGAGCGCATCGAGGCCGCCAACCGTGAGCAGCGCACGGCTGCCGTGCGGGAGCGCCGGGAGACCCGGCGCGAGCGTCGGCATGCCGAGCGGGAGGACGAGCAGACCGAGACGACCGGTACCGACGAGGTCTGAGCCGAGTTCCTCTCCCTGCCGCGCCCTTCGGTAGATTTCGGGCGCGGCAGGGAGGGTGACCGATGGTCGAGCTGATTCTGGACGTGGACACCGGGGTCGACGACGCGCTCGCGATCCTGTTCGCCGTGCGGCACCCGGACCGCCCGGTTGCGCGCGATCTCCTGCGTCGCCGGCAACACCGACGTCGACCAGGTGGTGGCGAACACCCTGCGGGTGCTGGACGCGGCCGGTGCGCGGTGACGTCCCGGTCGCCCGCGGCGCCGAGCACCCCGCTGCTGGCCACCCTGCCGGCACGCGCGGCACGTGCACGGCGAGGACGGCATGGCCGACACCGGCCTGCCCGCGTCGGCCCGTCAACCGGTGGCCGAGCACGCGGTGCGGATGCTGCGCGAGCAGATCCTCGCCTCGCCCGAGCCGGTCACGCTGGTGACCCTGGCCCCGCTGACCAACATCGCGCTGCTGCTGCGCACCCACCCCGAGGTCGCCGGGCAACATCGGGCGCGTGATCACGATGGGCGGCTCGGCGTCGGTGGGCAACGCGACCGCCGTGGCGGAGTTCAACGTGTGGCACGACCCGGAGGCCGCGGCCGATCGTGTTCGGCGCGGGGCTGCCGCTGACCATGTACGGGCTGGACGTCTTCTACCGGCCGGCGGTGCCGCTGGGCGACGATCCGAGGAACTCGCCGCGAGCGCGGAGCCGGGTACGTGGCTGGCCGGGCAACTGCTGTCGCACGCGGCCGACCGCTACGGCCACGACCACCGGCTCGGCGAACCGGGCGGCGGCGGGCTCGGCGACGCGGGCGCCGTGTGTGCCGCGCTCGACCCGGACGGGCTGGCCACGCGGCCGATGCCGGTGACCGTCGAACTGGCCGGCGGCGCTGACCCGCGGCCAGACCGTGGCCGACCACCGGACCGTCGAGCGGCGAGGACGCGGCGCACGGCTTGGCCGTGGACCGGCGGCTGGTCGACGTGGCGCTGGCGTGGACGGGCCGCGGCTACCGCGATCTCTACCTGACGCACCGTCGCGTCGCTGACATGGGCACCGTGTGCGTCGTCGGTTCGCTCAACGTCGACCTCGTGACCACCGTCGCGCGGCCATCCCCGGCCCGGCGAGACCGTGCGCGGCGACGGGCCTGGACCGGCTGCCCGGCGGAAAAGGCGCCAACCAGGCGTTGGCCGCCGCGCGCGCGAGCGCGCGCACCGTGTTGTGCGGACGGATCGGTGCCGACGACGTCGGCGAGGCGTACCGGAGGGGTCTGACCGAGCGCGGGGTGGACTGCTCCGGCGTGCTACGTGGCCCAGGACACGCCGTCCGGGCACGCGCTGATCGCCGTGGACGAGAACGGCGAGAACACGATCATCGTGGTCGCGGGCGCCAACGGCGCCCTCACCGACGATGGACCGGCACAGCCCGGCGATCGCGAGCGCGGACGTGCTGCTGCTGCAACTGGAGATCCCGATGCCCTCGGTGTTGCGGGCCGCGGAGTTGGCCGCGCGCAACGGGGTTCGCGTGCTGCTCAACCCGTCGCCGTGGGCCGTGCCGCCGGCCGAGCTGCTCGCGGTCGCGGATCCGTTGGTGGTCAACGAACACGAGGCCGGCAGACTGCCCGGCGGCGTGCGTTCGGTGTGCGTGACGGCTCGGCGCGGGCGGCGCGCGGTGGGGTGAACTGGGCGTGCCGGCGCCGCAGACCGACGTCGTCGACACGACGGGGGCCGGCGACGCGTTCGCCGGGCACGCTGGCCGCCGCGCTGGCCGGTGGTGCGGACCGACGCGGAAGCGTTGCGGCAGGCCGTCGCCGCCGGCAGCCGAGGCGTGCGGCTGGCCGGGCGCGCAGGGCTGGCGGCTGTAGCCAATCGAGACGCGCGGCCGGCGAAACGAACCACGGTCGCGGACCGGATCGCCGGATCGGCCGTCTGGTAAAGGGACGGTTTCAGTTCTCTGCCGCGGGTTCGCGCCAGCGCCGCATCATGCCCGGCGTCTCGACCCGGAGGAACGTCGAACATTGACGCCGTCTCGGCGAGCCGTTGCCGCAGCGGCACTGTCCTCGCCGACGGCGAGATGCCTTCCCGCAGCCGGTCGCCCCACTTCGTCATGGCGATCACCTGGTGTTCGATGACGCGCGTGCCAGACGTCCTCCGTCGACGACGAAGCTAGTCCCGCCGGGAGCCGGGTTCCCGCTCCCGGCTGACCAGGTCCAGCTGGACGAGGTAGCGGACGGCGCCGGAGATCGCGGCCGGACTGACCTGTAGCCGCTGGCGAGTTCGGCGGCGGTGAGCCTGCCGTCCTCGCTGGCTCAGCAGCGCGACGAACACCCGGGCCGCCATCCGCGGCAAGCCGCCCTCCACCAGGATAGCCGGCGAAGCGCTCGATGAACTGCGACACCGCTCGTTCGTCCCGCCGCGGGTCCGTCGTCGTCGCCGTCCGGTGGACCGTCGATCACGTGTCCGTTCAACTCCTCGCGCCGGCTACGTCGATCGAGTTTATATCGCTTCACCAACTTCACGAATTTGTGAAAACGATGTAGCTTGCGGTCATGATATCCGCTGAGGCGGACGCGATCGCCGTGTCCGATCTGCACAAGTCCTTCGGCCGGACCACAGGCGCTGGACGGCCTCGACCTCACCGTCCGCACCGGTGAGGTGCACGGCTTCCTCGGCCCGAACGGCGCCGGCAAGTCCACCACCATCCGGGTGTTGCTCGGCCTGCTGCGGGCCGACTCCGGCACCGCGCGGCTGCTCGGCGGCGACCCGTGGCAGGACGCCGACCAGCCTGCACCGGCGGCTGGCCTACGTGCCCGGCGACGTGACGCTGTGGCCGAACCTGACCGGCGGCGAGGTGATCGACCTGCTCGGCAGGCTGCGCGGCGGCCTGGACGCGAAGCGGCGCGCCGACCTGCTGGAGCGGTTCGACCTGGACCCGACCAAGAAGCGGCCGCAGCTACTCCAAGGGCAACCGGCAGAAGGTGGCGCTGGTCGCGGCGCTGGCCTCCGACGTCGACCTGCTGCTGCTGGACGAGCCGACGTCCGGCCTGGACCCGCTGATGGAGGCCGTGTTCCGGGACCGCGTCAGCGAGGAGCGCGAGCGGGGCCGGACCGTGCTGCTGTCCAGCCACATCCTGGCCGAGGTCGAGGCGCTGTGCGACCGGGTCAGCATCGTGCGCGCCGGGCGGGTCGTGGACTCCGGCACGCTGGCCGACCTGCGGCACCTGACCCGCACGTCGATCCAGGCCGAACTGGCCGACTCCCCCAACGGTCTGGCCGGCATGGCGGGCGTGCACGACCTGAAGGTCACCGGCCACCGGGTCGCCGCCGAGGTGGACACCGACCAGCTGGACGCGGTGCTCGCCACGCTCACCGGGATCGGCGTCCGGTCGCTGGTCAGCAGGCCGCCGACGCTGGAGGAGCTGTTCCTGCGGCACTACCAGCGCGAGGATGCCCCGATGAACGCGATCGCCGGCACGGGCAGCACTGGTCCGGCTCGGGTCGCGGCGCGACCGGGTCATCCTGCCGGCCTGGTGCTACGTGACGATCGCGCTGGCGCTGGGCACGGAGTACTCGTTCGCGAGCCTCTATCCGACCGTCGCGGGACGGGAGTCCTTCGGCGCGACGCTGCGCGGCGAACCCGGCGCTGCGGGCGATGGTCGGGCCGATCTACAGCGCCGGCACGGTCGGCGGCCTGACCGCGTGGCGGATCGGGTCGCTGGGCGGCACCCTGCTCGCGCTGATGAACATCATCGTCGTGGTCCGGCACACCAGGCAGGAGGAGGAGGCGGGCCGGCTGGAGCTGATCGGTTCCGGCGTCGGTCGGGCGGTACGCGTCGCTGACCGCGGGCCTGGTCCTCGCGCTGGTGGCGGACCTGGTGATCGGCGCTGGTGATCGGACTCGGCCTGCTGCTGTTCGGCGAGCCGGCCGGCGACTCGTTCGCGCTGGGCCTGGCGCTGGCCGTGCGGTCGGCGCCGTGTTCGCCGGGTCGCCGCCGTGACCGCGCAGCTCGCCGAGACGTCCAGGGCCGCGATCGGCCTGGCGGCCGCCGTGCTCGGGCGTGGCGTTCCTGCTGCGCGCGCTGGGCGACTCGTCGGACTCGTTGGTGCCTGGCTGGCCTGGCTGTCGCCGATCGGCTGGGGCGAGCAGGTCCGGCCGTTCGCGGACCTGCGGCCGTGGGTGTTCGCGCTGCCGGTGCTGGCCACGGTGTTGCTGTGCGCGGTCGCGTTCGGGTTGGTGGCGCGGCGTGATCTCGGTGCCGGACTGTTCGCGTCACGGCCGGGTCCCGCGATCGCCGGACCGGTGTCTGCGTGGGGCGCTGGGGTTGGCGTGGCGGCTGAACCGGGGGATGTCGTTGGGCTGGCTGGCCGGTTACGTGATCGTCGGCGGTGTGATCGGCGCCGTCACGCAGGACATGGTGTCGGTGGTCGCGGAGCAGCGCGCAGATGCGGCAGATCGTCGGCCGGTTGGGTGGCACGGCCGGGCTCGCCGACGCGCTGCTGTCCGCGATGATCGGCCTGCTCGGACTGGTCAGCGCCGTGTTCATGGTGCAGGTCGTGCTGCGGCTGAGGTCGGAGGAGACCAGCCAGCGGGTCGAGCCGCTGCTGGCCACCGGCATGGGCAGGGTGCGGCTGGCCGGTGCGTACGCCCTCGTCGCGGCCGGTGGCGGGGCCGCGCTGATGGTGGCCGGCGGGCGTCTGGCCGGACTGGGTTACGGGCTGCGGTCCGGTGACGTGGGTACGCAACTGCCCAGGGTGCTGGCAGCCGCCGCCGGACAGGTGCCTGCCGCCTGGGTGGTCGCGGGTGTGGCGCTGGCGCTGTTCGGGCTGTTGCCGCGGTCGACGCAGGCGGGCTGGGCCGTGCTGGTCGTGTTCTTCCTGTTCGGCCAACTCGGCCCGACCCTGCGCCTGCCGCAGTGGCTGCTCGACGTCTCGCCGTTCACGCACGCACCGAAACTGCCGGTGCACACGGGAGCGGCGCTCGGCTGGCTCGTCGTGGTCAGCGCGGCGCTGACCGCCGCCGGCCTGGTCGGCTTCCGGCGGCGGGATGTGGGCTGAGGGCGATCAGCTGATCAGGTCGCCCTTTCTGATCGACTCGAGGAGGGCCGAGAGGCAGGCCGTCGCGCAGGCCAGCACCGGCCCGACCGAGTTCTTGCTGTCTCTGATCCGGACCACCGGACCGTCGACCCAGATCTCCACACAGTTCTGCGACGGATTGCTGCGTGTGCTCTTGTACCAACCGGCCGAGCCCGCGTCGGTCCGGATGTCGTACACGTCCATCAGGTCTCCAACTCCTTACGGACCTGGCGGATCGCCTCCAGCGACGACTCCCGGTCCAGCGCACGGTCGACGGCCTCGGTGAAACTCGCGATGAGTTCGCCCACGACGTGCGGCTTCTCGATCAAGCTCCCTGTGGTGACTGCTTCCTGCCACACCATGTCCGGCAGCCACGGCGACGCGAAGGAGAGGATCTTCAGGCTGCCGCCGATCACCGGATGTGCACCTGCCTGGTAGGGCATCACGTGCACCAGCACGTGGTTGGGCTTCTCCTCGATGATCGAGCAGAGCCGGTCGAGCTGATGAGCCATCACCTCACGGCCGCCCACCTCCTGCCGGAGCGCGGTTTGACCAATGAGGACGGTGAGCTCGGGCGGCCGCGGATCGTTCAGCCTGGCCTGCCTGGCCAGCCGCGACTCCACCCTCGGCCCGACGTCCACGGGCTTGATGTACGGGGAGCCGCCGCGGATCATCGCCCTGGCGTAGTCGGCGGTCTGCAGCAGACCGGGGATGGTCTCCGCCGCATACTCCCGCTGCACCGTCGCACCGGCCTCCAGGCCGAGGAACCGCAGGAAGTCGTCGGAGTACAGCCGTGCATAGTCGTCCCACCACTCGCGCCGGTCGGCCTCGACCCGCAGCGCGTCCAGTTCGGCGAGGTCCTCCCCGGACAGCTCGTAGATGGCGGCCAGTTCGCCCAACTTGGTCGACGTCAGCCTGCGTTTGGCGATCTCGATGGACGAGAGGTTGTTGCCCCCGATCCCGGTGATACGGCCGACCTCCGCAGCCGTCAGTCCGAGTTGGTCGCGACGGGCCCGCAGCCGAAGTCCCAGTTCGACCGCTTTGACCGTACGGGAGATCGGCTCGCTGGCCATTGCCACGTGTACTCCTCGGTGCCGAGCCCACTGCGATGTCATCGACGGAAGATCCCAACAATTACACACCGCGGCTCAAGGTTTTACACGATCGGGTGTTTTCCCCGTGAGTAGTTCACGTTTTCTTTGATTGTACTCACGAAAGCGGGCGAGCCTGGTGTGCCGAGAACAGTCCGAACCTTTCGCGGACAGTGTTCCGTACCACCGCGAGATACGTGTGGTGAGGTCGTGCTCCGGTTGGTGAAAGATGAACAGAAGTCAGGAACGCTGTGCGCGCAGGGCAGCCGCGGCTTCACCGAGTGCCGTCATCGCGTCCGAGAGCTGCAGGTCGGACAGATAGGGCGCCGGCCCGAAGCGCAGGTGCGCGCCCCTGCTGTCGGTCGCAACGCCACGCTCGGCCAACGCGGCACACAGCGATTCGGCATACGGTGACCGCAGTGCGAGAAAACCGCCGAATGCCGACCGGCCCGCCGATCTGTCCCTGCTGACCAGATCGTCCGACAGATCGAGAGCGTCGAAGCGCTCGGCGAGCAATCCGGTCTGCCGCTGGGATACCTCACGCAGCAACGGCATGCCCAATCCCATGGCCGCGGCGAAGTCGAACACGCGGGCCGCACGGTAGTGACTCGTCGGATCGTAGGTCGAACCGGCGAACCGCAGAGCGCCCGTGCCGTAGCCGACGGTGTCCGCGGGCTGTTCGGCGAGTACCGCGAACTCCGCGTACCAGCCGGTGATCACCGGGCGCAGCCGGTCGGCATGCGGCGGCACGCGCAGGAAGCAGTTGCCCTCGCCCAGTTGTAGGTACTTGTACCCGCCACCGACCAGCCACGCGTCGCCAAGTCCCTGTCCCGGCACGGACATCGGCACGACACCCAGCGCGTGGTAGGCGTCCACCAGCAGCTCGGTGCCACGCGCGGCACACGCCGATGCCAGCGCGCCCAGCCCCGGGACGATACGTGCCGTCTCGAACAGCACGGCGGACACGAGCACGGCGGCGGTCCGGTCGTCCACGGCGGCGGCCATCCGTTCGGCCAGTGTGTCAACCGGTTCGGCAGGCACCTTCACCAATTCGACGCCCGCCTCCGCCAACCGGGCGAGCTGCCGGCGCAGGGTGTGGAACTCGCCGTCCGAGGTCACCAGCCGCGGCCGGGCGCGCAGGTCCACAGCGGACAGGAAGCGCAACACCAGCTCGTGCGTGTTGGCGCCGAGCGCGAGTTCGGCGGCCGGGTCGCCGAGCAGCACACGGAAGCCGTCGCGCACCCGGTCAGCGGTGGCGAACGCCGCGGCCCACTTGGCGTCCACGTCACGGGCCGCGTCGTCGAACGCGGCCAGCATGCCGAGCACGGCGACGTCCGGCCACGCCTGGTGCGAGTGACCGGTGAGCAACAGCCGGTCGGCGACCCGGAACCTGGAGTAGTGCGGTGCCAACGGGTTCGGGTGCCGGCCGAGCCCGGCCGGCGTCACAGGTCGCCCCGCACGGCCCACAGGTCGGGGAACACGGCGTGGAACAGCGTGCCGCGCAGGTAGGCGGCGCCGGACGAGCCGCCGGTGCCGGACTTGTCGCCGATCGTGCGCTCCACCATCTTCACGTGCCGGTAGCGCCATTCCTGTAGGCCCTCGTCCAGATCGATCAGCCGCTCGGCCACCTGTGCCGGTTCGCCGTCGTCCCGGTACACGGCCAGCAGCACGCTGCGCACGCTGTCGGTGCCCACCGGGTAGCCGGCCTGTTCCAGGTAGCGGAGGAACGAGTCGAAGACCGACGGCCGGGCCATCGCGTCGGCGATCCGCCGCCGCGCGGCGCTGCCGGGCGGGTAGTGCTCGAAGACCGCGTCGTCACGCCTGCCCAGGACCGCCTCCAGTTCGCGGAACTGGGCGGACTGGAAGCCGCTGGACGCGTCCAGCCGGGCGCGGAACGACGTGAACTGGCGCGGTGTCATGGTCTCCAGCACGTCGATCTGCGCGACGACCACCTTCAGAACGGTCAGTATCCGGCGCAGCGTGTGCAGGGCCTGCGGGGTGCGGCCGGCGGTCAGCCGGTCCTGCAGCGCACCGAGTTCGTGCAGGAGCTGCTTGAACCACAGCTCGTACACCTGGTGGATGACGATGAACAGGACCTCGTCGTGTTCGTCGGAGCGGGGCCGCTGCGCGGCCAGCAGTTCGTCCAGCGCCAGGTACGAGCTGTAGGTCAGGGCCGGTGAATGGTCGGTCATGGACTGGTCACCTCGATGAAGTGGCGCCCCGCCGGTTCGGCCAGCGCCGGGTAGAGGTCGTGGAACAGCGCGACGGCGCCGGCACGGGCCGGTGGCGGCGCGGCCACGTCGGCGGGCAGTTCAGGGTCCAGCGACGGGAACTGCCGGAACAGGTGCACCAGCCGGGTGCGCAGGATCATCGCGGCCCGGTCGTCCGGCGACCCGGGGTCCACGCCTGCGAACTCGGCGACGAACGACTCGTACCGCGCCGCCAGTCCGGCCAGGTCCCACGCCCTGGTCAGCACGGCGTCGAAACCGACCAGCGTGCCCGGCCTGCCCAGCAGCACGGCCGCGTGCTCGGTGACGTCCAGTTCGGCCAGCAGCGCGGCCACCTCGCGCTCCCGGTCGTGCGGCGCGAGCCACGTGCCGTCCTGGAGCGAGCCGAACCCGAGGAACCGCAGCCGCCGCACCAGCCGCTCCCTGGCCTGGCGGCGCTGTTCGGGCACCGCCTGCCACAGCACGGTCCACGTCGTGGACGTGGCCGGCGAGCGGCCGAGCGAGAAGATGCGCCGGTCACCCTCCGCCAGGATCGCGACGGCGCGCCCGGTCAGCGTGTAGCTCACCAGCCTGCCCGCCCTGTGCCTGGCCAGCAGTCCACGATGGACCATTCTGGCCAGTGCGATCCGTGCCGCGCCCGCCGAGAAGCCGAACTCGGCCAGCAGTGCGACGAGACCGCCCGACCACACGACGGTGTGCTCCCGGGGCGAGACGTAGGCACCGAACAACGTCAGCACCAGGTCCTGCGGGGCCAGTTCCCTGGTGGGCGCCACTGCGGCGGCCTGGGTCATAGGCAAGACTATACGGACCAGCGACCTGCGCAGTAAACTGTCGGCGTGCGGATCGGCATCGGTTTGCCCACCACGACTCCCGGCACGACCGGGCAGGCGCTGATGGACTGGGCGCACCGCGCGGACACGGGCCCGTTCAGCTCGCTGGCCGTGCTGGATCGAGTGGTGTACGACAGCGTCGACCCGTTCGTCGCGCTCGCGGCGGCCGCCGCCGTGACCACGCGGGTGCGACTGGCCACGATGATCGCGATCGGCCCGCTGCGCAGCCCGGCGATGCTGGCCAAGCAGGCCGAGTCGGTGCGCACGGTGGCGGGCGGCCGGTTCACGCTCGGTCTCGGCGTCGGCGCACGGCGCGAGGACTACGCGGCGGCCGGCGCCGAGTACCGCGGCCGGGGTGCTCGGCTCTCCGAGCAGTTGGCGCGCCTGCGCACCTGCTCGGACATCGAACTGCTGGTCGGCGGCGCGAGCGGCGCGGCGTTCGCGCGGATGGCCCGCTACGCCGACGGTTACGCGCACGGCGGCGGCCCGCCGAGGGCGTTCGCGTCCGCGGCGGCGAGGGCACGCGCCGCGTGGCGGGATCTCGGCCGGCCGGGCGAGCCGAAACTGTGGGGCCAGGCCTATTTCGCGCTCGGCGACCCGGAGCGGGGCACCGCGTACCTGCGCGACTACTACGCGTTCACCGGCCCGTTCGCCGAGACCGTCGCCGCGGCGAACCTGACCAGCGCGCGGTCGATCAAGGACCTGGTGCGCGGCTACCGCGCCGAGGGCTGCGACGAACTGGTGCTGCTGCCCACGGTGGCCGACCCGGACGAGGTCGACCGGCTGGCCGAGGTGCTGGCCTGATGCGCGTCGCGGTGCTGGGCGCCGGGCCGGCAGGACTGTATCTGGGCATCCTGCTGAAGAAGGCCGATTCCCGGCACGAGATCACGATCACCGAGCGGAACGCGCCGGACGCGACGTTCGGCTGGGGCGTGGTGTTCTCCGAGGAGACGCTGGGCACGCTGCGCGACGCGGACCATCCGACGTACGTCCAGATCACCGACACCTTCGCCCGCTGGGACGCCATCGACATCCGTTACCGGGGCGAGCTGCTGCGCTCGCGCGGCCACGGATTCGCCGCCATAGCACGGAAACGGCTGTTGGACATCCTGCAGCGACGGTGCCGGGAACTCGGCGTGCGGCTGTGTTTCGAGCAGCCGGTGACCGATCCCGCCGCGTTCGGCGCCGACGCCGATCTGGTGGTCGCGGCGGACGGCGTGCGCAGCATGCTGCGGGAGCACCATGCGACCGCGTTCGGTCCGGTCGTCGTGCCGCAGGGCGGGAAGTACGCGTGGTTCGGCACGGATCTGGTGCTGGACGCGTTCACGTTCCTGTTCCGGCAGACCGAACACGGCCTGTTCCAGGTGCACTCGTATCCGTTCGACGAACACACCAGTACGTTCATCGTCGAATGCCAGGAGTCGGCGTGGCGTTCGGCCGGTTTGGCCGATGCGTCCGAACAGGACGGTATCGCGTTCTGCGAAGGACTGTTCGCTGAGGAGTTGCGCGGCCACCGGCTGCTGTCGAACCGGTCGACGTGGCAGAGCTTTCTCCGGGTGCACACCAGGAGTTGGCGGCACGGCAACGTGGTCCTGCTCGGCGACGCCGCGCACACGGCCCACTTCTCCATCGGCTCGGGCACGAAACTGGCCATGGAGGACGCCATCGCGCTGGCCAACAGCCTCGCGCGGCACGCGGAGATCCCGAGGGCGCTGGTGGACTACGAGCTGACCCGGCAGCCGGTGGTGGCCCGGTTCCAGCAGGCGGCCGACGACAGCGCCGGCTACTTCTCCCGCGTCGCCCACCACGCGAGCCTGGACCCGGTGCGCTTCGCGTTCAACCTGCTCACCCGCAGCGGCCGGATCGGCCACGCGGCGCTGACCGTGCGCGACCCGGTGTTCACGGCACGGGTCGACGCGTCGTTCGGCGGCTCGACGGTGGCCCCGCCGCCCGCGTTCGCGCCGCTGCGGCTCGGTGGCCTGACGCTGGCCAACCGGATCGTCGGCGCGGCGTCGGGTGCCGGCTTGGTGCTGGGCCGGTTCACCGCGGTGCGGGACGACGGGCGGGTCAGCCCCGAGACGCCGACGTCGTGCGACGCGGCGGCGATCGACGAGGCACACGCGGCCGGAGCGCGGTACGCGTTGCGGCTGGGCCATGCCGGTGCGCGCGGCGCGACGCGGCCCGCGCGGTTCGGCGTCGACGTGCCGCTGGCCGACGGCTGGCCCCTGGTCGCGGCGTCCGCGCTGCGGTACGGGCCGGGACAGGCGGTGCCCGCGGAGCTGACCGAGGACGACATGGCGTCGGTCGTCGCGGCGTTCCGGTCGACCGCGACGGAAGCCGTCGATGCGGGCGTGGACGTGGTCGAAATCGATGTCGCACACGGCAGGCTGTTGGCCGGGTTCCTGTCCCCGCTGACGAATCGCCGCACCGACGGCTGCGGCACGGACCGGTTGCGCTTCCCGCTCGCGGTGGTCGACGCGGTGCGCGGAGTGTGGCCCGACGAGCGCCCACTCGCGGTGTGCCTGACGGTGACCGACTGGCGCCAGGGCGGGCTGACCGTCGACGACGGCGTGCGGATCGCGCGGTGTCTGGTCGAGCACGGGGTCGGACTGGTGCGGGTGGCGGCCGGCCAGACCGTGGCCGAGAGCCGCCCCGAGTATCGACGTGGCTTCCTGACCGGGATGTCCGATCGGGTCCGCAGCGAGGCCGGCGTGCCGACACTGGTCGGTGGCTACCTGACGACGGTCGACGAAGTGAACACGGTCGTCGGCGCCGGCCGTGCCGACCTGTGCGAGTTGGTGCCGCCGTGAACATCACGACCCATTTCCTCGACCGCAACCTCGAGAGCCGTCCCCACCACACCGCCCTCGTCCACGACCACGGCACCACCACCTACGCCCAACTCGCCCACCACACCAACCGCGTCGGCAACGTCCTGCGTGACGCCGGAGCCCGGCCGGGCGACCGTGTCCTGCTCGCGCTCGCCGACGGCGTCGACTTCGTCGCGACCTGGTACGCGGCGCAGAAGATCGGTGCCGTGACGGCCGAGGTCTACACGTTCCTGCCGGCCAAGGACTACGCCTATTACCTGGACTACACGCGGGCATCGGTCGTGGTCGTCGACTCCGTGACCGAGCAACGGATGCGGGAGGCCGCGGCGCTCGCCGGGCACGAGCCGCGATTCCTCGTCGTCGGTGGCGACTTCGACGACCTCGTCGCGCACGCGTCCGACCGGCTGGCGCCGGCTCCGGTCGACGCGGACGACGTGGCGGTCTGGAAGTTCACCACTGGCAGCACCGGAACACCGAAGGCATGCGTCCACCCGGCGCGCAGTCCGCTGCGCAGCTTCGAGTGCTACGCGCGAGGTGTGCTGGACATCGGCGCCGACGACGTCGTGCTCGCCGTGCCGAAGCTGTTCTTCGGCTACGCGCGCGATCTCGTCGCGTTGTTCCCGTTCGGCGTCGGCGCGACCGGTGTCGTGTTCGCCGAGCGCAGTACGCCGGAGCGGATCTTCGACCTGATCGCGCTGCACCGGCCGACGATCCTGGTCAACGTGCCCACGATGATGAGCGCGATGCTGGCGCACGTCGACGCGACCGGCGTCGTGCCCGACCTGAGTTCCCTGCGGCTGTGCACGTCGGCGGGCGAGGCGTTGCCTGACCACCTGCACCGCCGCTGGGATGCCGTGTTCGAGGTCGAGGTGCTGGACGGGATCGGCTCGTCCGAGGCCTACCACATCTATGTGTCCAACCGGCCGGGCGCGGTGCGGCCGGGCACGGCGGGCGTTCCCGTGCCCGGCTACACGGCCACCGTCACCGACGCCGACCGCAACCCACTGCCCGACGGCGAGACCGGCACGCTGGAGATCACCGGACCGACCGCCGCGCTGGAGTACCACGGTGCGCCGGAGAAGTCGGCGCAAACGTACTTCGGGGACACGGTTCGCTCCGGTGACCTGTTCGAGCGCGACGCGGAGGGCTACTTCCACTACCGCGGCCGGGTCGACGACCTGCTCAAGGTCGGCGGCGTGTTCGTGGCGCCCAGCGAGATCGAGCACTGCGTCATCGGCCATCCGGACGTCGTCGAGTGTGCCGTGGTCGGCTATCCGGCGGACGGGCTGACACTGCCGAGGGCCTACGTCGTGCGGCGCGCGGGTGCCGACGTGAGCGCGGTGCAGATCCAGGAGTTCGTCCGGGCCCGGTTGTCGCCGCACAAGTACCCGAGGGATGTCCGGTTCGTGGCCGAGTTGCCGAAAACGGGATCGGGCAAGCTGGACCGCCGAGCATTGCGGGAAATGGGGTAGCACATGACCGATTTCGACTTCCAGGTCGAGAACGGCGTCGCGACCGTGACGCTGGACCGGCCGGACAAGCTCAACGCGCTCACGTTCGACACCTACGCCGGATTGCGCGACCTGCTCCACGAACTGCCCCGCGGCGAGGCGAAAGTGCTCGTGATCACCGGGCGCGGCCGCGGGTTCTGCTCGGGCGGGGACGTCGAGGAGATCATCGGCGAGCTGCGGCGGATGGAGACCGCGCAACTGCTGGAGTTCACGCGGATGACCGGCGCCGTGGTCAAGGCGCTGCGCGAGTGCCCGCTGCCGGTGATCGCGGCCGTCAACGGGATCGCGGCCGGCGCCGGCTCCGTGATCGCGCTGGCCAGCGACTTCCGCGTGCTGGCCCGGTCGGCCGCGTTCGCGTTCCTGTTCACGAAGGTGGGCCTCGCCGGCGCGGACATGGGATCGGCATACCTGTTGCCCCGGTTGGTCGGGTTGGGGCGGGCCACGGAGCTGTTGCTGCTGGGTGACCGGATCGGGGCCGAGCAGGCGGAACGGATCGGGCTGGCCACGTCCGTCGTCGACGACGGTGACCTCGCCGGGACGACGAGCGCGCTGGCACGGCGGCTGGCCGACGGACCCGCCTTCGCCTACTCGGCGACGAAAGTGCTGCTGACCAGGGAACTCGACATGGACCTCGGCAGCTCGATCGAACTGGAGGCCATCACGCAGGCACTGCTGATGACCAGCCACGACCACCGCGAGTTCTACGCCGCGTGGTCGGCCGGCCGCAGTCCTCAATGGAGCGGGCGGTGAGCGGCCACCGGCTGGTCGACCCGCCGGAACTGGCCAGGGCGGTGGGCTTCTCGCACGCGGTCGTCGCGGGCGCCACCATCTATCTGGCCGGCCAGACGGCGCAGGGCGCGGACGGCGAGATCACCGGCACGACGATGGTGGAGCAGTTCGACGTGGCGGCCGGCAACGTGGTGACGGCGCTGCGCGCGGCCGGTGGCACGCCGGAACACCTGGTGTCAATGGTGGTCTACGTCACCGCGATGGCCGAGTACCGGGCGGCGCTGGGCGATCTGGGTTCGGTGTACCGGAAGCACTTCGGGCGGCACTATCCCGCGATGGCACTGATCGGTGTGCACGAGCTGTTCGACCCGCGGGCGAAGGTCGAGCTGATGGCCACCGCCGTGCTCGGCTGAGCCGGTCGGCTGGTCGCCGGTGTCCTACCTGTGTGCCCACTGTCCTTCCTGTGCCCGCTGTCCTTCCTGTGCTCGCTGCCCTTCCTGCGTGTTCGCCGTCTTTCCCGTGTGCCCGCGTCCGTCCCGTGAGTCCGTCAGTGCAGGTGGATGGACGGGAAGTGGATGTTGTGCCGTTGCAGGTACGCCGCCACGATCAGGACGATGATGACGACCGCGAACCAGCCGAGCAGGCCGATGCCCGATTTCCTGCGCGCCATCGGTTGTGTCCTTCCTGTCGGGAGCGACCACCAGGTGCCACGGTACCGTGTCGCGATCGGCCATTGGCGTGCGCGAGGAAACGGAGCGTGAACGCGCCGTGCACCATTGCCACATTTGCAGTATGCAATCGAGACTCTCGGTAATCTTCGTGCGGACACGCGGTTATCGGGCGTTGCCGCCACTGTCAGTCGTACCCGCTCTGAAGTGCCGTGACACCGCAGAGTGACGGTTGCGCCAACCGTGCGATACACCGTCCAAAACGGATAGACGGCCCGTGTCCATCCGGGAGTGTCCACCATCCGAAACGGGCCGGATTCCTTACCAAAAATTCGACACACTCTGTAACGGTGATACTGGCGGCACCGATTCAGGTGGCGAGGGAGAACTACCGCGTGGCCCCCGGACGAAATCCGGGCACGGCCTCGTAGGCCCAATTACTCAAGTCAGGGACGCCGGGGGCGTCTCACGATGACGCGCGGCCTCATCCGGGCCGGCGCCCGGAGGCGGCATGAGCAGCGGTACCAGGTCAGGCATTTGGCTACTTGATCGACTGGCGACCCCCGGGACCTCGTCGCGGCTGAGAACGGGGACAACCTGCCATGAGTGAACAGGTCCGCCCGACCAGTCATCGCGGCAACGTCCGCGGGCCGAACGGTCCCAACCCGCTCTACCGGCCGGGCCACGCCAGGCTCTCGCCATCGCCGACGCCCACCCCGCAGCCGCAGCCGACGGTGGCCGTGTGGGAGCGCCACTACCGGTACGCCGTGATCGCGAGCGACCTGATCGCCACCGGGTTGGCGCTGGTCATCGCCGCGACGCTGCTGGGAAGGCACGTGAACGTGGACGGCCCGTACCGCCTGCTGATCTCGGCGGTCGTCACGGTCGTCGTGGTGTGCGGCTCGCTGCTGGCCAGCCGCTCGTGGCGCGGCAACGTGCTGGGTCAGGGCGCCGAGGAGTTCCGCAGGCTCGGGCGGGCACTGGTGTCGGCCGCGGTGGTCCTGGCGCTGATCGCGCTGGCGCTGGCCGACGGCAACGGGCGCCCCTGGGTGTTCCTCGTCATCCCGACGATCGCGATTCTCGCGATGCCGCAACGCTATCTGTTGCGCCGCTACCTGCACCGGGCACGCCGGGACGGCCGCTGCCTGCTGCCGGTACTGGCGGCCGGCAGCACCGAGACCGTGCACGACCTGATCATGCGCACCCGCCAGACCCCGCACCTGGGTTGGCGCGTCGAGGCCGTCTGCACCGTCGACGGCAGGGCCGGCAGTGGCAATCGAGTCGCTGGCGTGCCGGTCATCGGGCAACTTGCCGACCTGGCTGGCCACGTGCGCCGCGGTGGCTACCGGATCGTCGGCGTCACGGCGGACTCGTACTGGACACCGCGCCGGTTGCAGCAGTTGGCGTGGGACCTGGAGGGCAGCACGGCCGAGATGGTCGTCGCGCCGGTGCTGATGGAGGTCGCGGGGCCGCGCGTGCACGTCAGCGGTGTGCTGGGGATGCCGCTGCTGCGGGTCAGCGCGCCGGTGTTCACCGGGGTACGCCGCGTGCTCAAGGAGATCTTCGACCGGCTGGCCGCGACACTGCTGGTGATGTCGCTCTCGCCGCTGCTGCTGGTCATCGGGCTGCTGATCAAACTGGACAGCCGCGGCCCGGTGTTCTACCGGCAGCTACGCGTCGGCAAGGACAGCAGGCCGTTCACGATGATCAAGTTCCGCACGATGGTCGTCGGCGCGGACGTGGCCCGGGTCGCGCTGCACGTGGCCAACGAGGGCGCGGGGCCGCTGTTCAAGATGCGGACCGATCCGCGTGTCACGAAGGTCGGCACGTGGCTGCGCCGCTACTCGCTCGACGAGCTCCCGCAGTTGTTGAACGTGGTCGCCGGCAGCATGTCGCTGGTCGGGCCGCGGCCGCCGCTGCCCGAGGAGACGATGACGTACGGACCGGACGTGAAGCGGCGGCTGCTGGTCAAGCCGGGCATGACGGGCCTGTGGCAGGTCAGCGGACGCAGCGACCTGCCGTGGGAGGAGGCCGTCCGGCTGGACCTGCGCTACGTCGAGGACTGGTCGCTGGCGCTGGACTTCCTGATCATGTGGAAGACGGTCCGCGCGGTGTTCAGCGGCGATGGTGCGTACTGACGGTCGGGCTTGCCGCCGCTGCCGGCCGGTTGGTCTAGCGTGGCCGTGTGCTGAGCCATGAGCGGTACTGCGCGGAGATCGCCGGGCAGGCGGAACTGTTGCGCGCCACGCTGGAGGAAGCCGACCTGACGGTGCCGGTGCCGTCGTGCCCGGGTTGGAACGCCGGCCAGTTGGTGCGGCACCTGGGCGGAGTGCAGCGCTGGGCCGAGCACGTCGTGCGGACCCGGTCGACCGAACCCGTGCCCGAGGACCGCTTCGAGGTCCGCGATCTGGCCGCGTTCGCGCACGAGGACCCGGCGGTGGTCGGCCCGTGGCTGGTGGAGGGTGCCGCGCGGTTGGCGGACACGCTGCGCGAGGCCGGTCCGGACACGAAGCTGTGGACGCCCGTCGACGGCGGCACGACGGCGTTCTACGCCCGCCGCATGACCCACGAGGCCGCGCTGCACCGGGCCGACGCGACCCTGGCTCTGGGTGCTCGCTACGAGCTGGCCACGGACATCGCGGTCGACGGCATCGACGAGTGGCTGGAACTGGGTTCGCTGGCGATGCACTTCGACGTGCACCCGTGGATGCGCGAGCTGCTCGGCCCCGGCCGTACCGTGCACCTCCACGCGACGGACACGGAAGCCGAATGGGTCCTCGACCTGACCGGCGATGCGATCACATGGCGGCACGCGCACGAGAAGTCGGCGGTGGCGCTACGCGGCCCGGTCACGGAGCTGTTGCTGCTCATCTACAAGCGCCGTCCACCGGAGGGCGAGGACATCGGGATCTTCGGTGACACCGACCTGCTGCACTTCTGGCTGGACCGCGTCGGCTTCGGCTGAGCAGCCCTAGGTACACAGGGGACTCCCGTCAGCGCGGTGCCGACCGGTCCGCCCGTTCGGCTGACGGCTCCTCGGCCGGCGCCGGTTCCTGCGCACGCGGACGCAACCGGATCACGCCGCCGTCCAGGTCGAGCGGACCTGGTTCGAAGTGCTGGCCGTCGCCCGCGTCCTCCGGGGTGTCCTTGCGGATCTTGGCTCCGGGAAAGAGTTCACCGAGCTGTCCCATACCGGTCAGGGTACCGCCGCCCGGCCGGTGCGCACGTGGTCCAGCGCAAGGGCCAGGACGCCAACCGCCGTGCCGCCGATGCCGATGCCGATGCCGATGCCGATGCCGATGCCGATGCCGATGCCGATGCCGATGCCGAGGATCATGCCCTGGGTGCCGCGACGTCGATCCGGCCGACGTTCCAGCCCGACACGCTCACCACCGGCGCCGCGCCGCGCAGGTCCGCCGTCCGGTAGTCCACCGTCAGCGTCTGCGACTCACCCGGCCACAGCGTGATGTCGTTGTCGCTCCACAGGCCGGAGGTGACCTGGTTGTCGCCGGGCAGTTCGGCCCCACCGGCCGTGCCGCGCCGGATGTCGGCCCGCAGGAAGAAACCGACGATCGGCGACGACGACGTGTTCGTGACGGTCACCTTCGTGGTCGCGTCGGGACCGGCGACGCGTGTGTCGGCGACCGCCGACACACGGGCCTTGCCCAGCGACCGCAATGCCAGCAGGTTCGCGTACTGCGTCATCGTGGCCTGCGGGTTGCCCTGCGTCGCCGACCAGTCCACGACGTCGCGCTGCGTCGACTGCCAGTACACGTTGCGGTCCACGGTCTCGCCGTTCTGCTTCAGCACCAGCTCGACGAAGTACGTCCGGGCGGCGGCGGGCGGCGCGGTGGCGGCGGGGACCTTCGGCGTCAGGACCGCGTTGCGCACCTGCTGCGGTCGCAGCGTGATACCCGATGCCGTCCGGTCGTCCAGGACACGACCGTCCAGTGAGTAGACCTTCGACTCGACGGACAGGCCGGACCGCGACGCCCCGCCGACGTTGTCCAGCGTGACCGTGCCGTCGTCCTGCGTGTAGATCGCGTGCAGCGACTCGTTGGCCTTCTTCGCGCCGAAGAAGGCACCCGCCTGGTCGCCGTCGGAGTTGTAGAGGTCCCACAGCAGCGTCGGCCAGCCCTTGTTCACCTGCCAGTAGATCGTGCCGGTGGCCGGGGTCGCGTTGTTCCAGTGGTCCAGGAACGCCTCGAACTGCGCGCGTGTGTTCTCGTAGTTCTGCACCTGCGCTTCCTCGACGTAACCGTCCAGGCCGGACCAGTCGCCGTACCGGTTGCGCATCGCCTGGTCGAAGTCGAACAGCTCGCCGAACGAGTAGCCGCCGTGGCCGGACTCGTAGTTCGCGTGGTACTGCACCGCGCTCGGGTCCTGCCACAGCGCCGCCTGGTCGGCCGGGGACAGGAACCGGTTCATCGAGTCCTGCGTCGGCACGGTGTCGCCGGCGCTCTGCTCGCTGTCCAGACCCCACGAGCCACCGACGTTGGTGCGGGTGCTGTCGGTCGGGTCGAAGTGGGTCGTGTCGTACCAGTAGTTCGGCGGCACGTAGTCGTACGGGCCTTCCTTCTCCCCCGACGCGCCCAGCTTCGGGCTGCTGTTGTACTCGGCCGACGACACCAGCGGCACGTCGAAGTCGGCCTGCGCGAACGCGGCCAGTGACACCGTCTCCTGGTCGTCCAGCGGCGGGTTGTCGCTCCAGCTGAACGTCGTGACGCTGGGGTGGTTGCGCTCGTCCTGGCCCAGCGTCAGTGCCGACAGTGCCATCACGCTCAGCGTCGACGCCGGGACCGTCGGGCCGTCCGGCTGCCACGCGTCGCAGCACTGGAAGCCGGAGTCGATCATGATGCCGGCCGCGTCCATCTGCTCGTAGAAGTCCTCCGGCATGAAATGGCCTTCGAGGCGGATCGTGTTGATGCCGAGATTCTTCAGCAGTTCGATCTGGCGGGCGGTGTCGGCGGCCGAGTAGCGCAGGAACAGGTCTGGCGCGAAACCGCCGCCACGCACCTGGAACGGGACACCGTTGATCGCGTACTCCCGCACACCGTCCGGTGCCTCGGCGGACTTGCCGACCAGCTTCGAGGTCGACGTGCGGATGCCGAACGTCTCGTGCGTGCTGTTGGACAGCCGCCCGCCCTGCGTCACGGCCGTGTCCAGCGCGTACAGCGGCTGCGCGCCCATCTGGTAGGGCCACCAGACCTTCGGGTGGCCGATCCTCAGCGCCGGGTTGCCTGCCGGGGTGAACGCGACCGTCGTCGTGGAGTTCGCCCGCACGGTCACGGACTTCGACACGACGATCGGCGTGCCGGACGGTGGCGTCACGACGGCGAACACGACTCCGGTCTGCGCGCTGCCGGAACTGTTGGTGACGTCCGTCTTCACGGTGAGCGACGAGCTGCTCAGATCGGCCGCGTTGTGCTCGACGACGTGCGCGTTGCCGACCGACAGCGCGTCGGACACCTGTAGCTGCACGGGGAACTGGATACCGGTGTCGTTGTCCGGGGAGATCTGCTCCCAGTCGACGTCGTCGACCGTCAGCATCGTGTTCGGGTTGTTCGGGTACAGCTCCAGTGCCAGCGAGTTCGTGCCCGAGCGCGGTGCCACGGGGAACGTGAACCTGGTGTACGCGCCGGTGACGGTCGTGCTGGTGGCCAACTCCTTGCCGTTGAGCCAGACATCGGCCTTGCCGACGACACCGTTCACGATGAGTGAGGCATGCTGACCCGCTGTGAGGTGCGCCGTGAAATCGGTGCGGTACCACCACGGCTTCTCGAACTGCGGGATGGTGTCCTTGCCATGCCTGGTCATCTGGCCGAAGCACTGCTTCATGTCGTCGGAGTAGAAGACATTCGGGCAGGCACCGTTCTGCAGCAGCGCCTCGACCTCGGTACCCGGCGCTCCGGCGTCGTCCGGTGTGACGGACAGCCAGTTCGCGGTGTCGAAGCCGGGGGTCGAGATGGCGGTGCCGCTCTGGGTGGCGGTGGCGCTGCTGAGCACCTTCCAGCCGCCGGTGCCCAACGTGGACAGGCCGACGGCGTGGTGCACCGCGGGCTGGACGTCGCCGGAGGCCGTGGCCGTCGACGTGCTCACGGCCGCCAACAGGACCAGCGCGAACCCGGATGCCACGACTGTGCGCACGCTTCGCCTCATGGGCAGTTTGTATGCCTGCCTTACATATCCGTCAAGCCGCTGTTCGGTCGCTGGTTTTGACCGACCAGGCGCGACGAGCGGCGCGCCCGTCGCTCACGCTTCGATCTGTTCCAGCACCATGTCGCGTGCCGCCGTCAGGCCCGCCGCCAGACCACCCAGTACGACGCTCTCCCGCCCGACCGCCGACACACGGATCGGCGGCGGCTCCAGCGCCATCATCTCGGCCAGCCGCTGCTGGATCGGCTCCAGCAGCACGTCCACGTTGCTGCCCACCCCGCCACCCAGCACGATCAGACCGGGGTCGAGCACCGCGATGATCGACGCGAGCGCCCGCGCCAGGTGATCGGCCTCGGTGCACACGGCGCGGATCGCGTGCGGATCCGCCAGACGCGCTGCTTCGAAGACCTGTTCGGCCGAGTCGACGGACATCCCGTACTCCCGCGCCGTGGCCACGATTCCCTGCGCCGACGCGACCGTCTCCAGGAAGCCGTGCCGCCGGGTGGCCGCCGAGCCGCGCAGTCGGCGGTCGTCACCGACCGGCAGGTACGAGATCTCCCCCGCGCGCCCGTGCGCACCGCGGTACAGCCTGCCGTCCACCACGATGCCCATGCCGACACCGGTTCCGACGGACACGAACACGAAATCCGGCACCGAAGCGCCCAACCCGTAGGCCTGTTCGGCCAGAGTGGCCAGGTTCACGTCGTTGTCGATGGAGAACCGTTCGCCCAGGCTGGAGCGCAGAGCCTCGACCGAACCGGGCTTGTCCCAGCCGGGCAGGTTCGGCGCGGCGTCGATGCGGCCGGATTCGGGTTCGTACACACCGGGAACACCCAGCACCGTGTGTGTGATGTCGCCGAACGTGATGCCGGTGCGCTTCGGCACCGACCGCGCCAGCTCACCGACCTGCTTGATCAGGGACGCGGCGTTACGGGCTTTCACCCGCTCTTCATGCCGGAGGGCTACCCTTCCGGAGAGATCAGCTACCGCCGCACGAATCCACGAGCCACCAATGTCCACCGCGAGAGCCCACCCGGCTTCGGGCCGGATCTCGTACAGTCTTGGTGCCCTGCCAACCTGCCCAACCCGGTGGCCCACATGACGGACGAGGCCGGCCCGTTCGAGGCCGCCCAGCGCCAGCCCTATCGTCGGCTTGGACAACCCGGTCGCGGTGACCAGTTGCGAGGCCGAAACCGGGCCGAGATGCCGGGTCTGTTCGTAGACCGCCCGTTCGTTGATGATGCGGACCACAGCGGTGGTGTTGGCCACCCCACCGTCCGGCGACGTCCTAGCCACGCTCGCTCCTTCAGTGATCCGGAACATCTTCAATATCACGCCCCGTCCCCGTTACGAGGGCAACGCGCGCCGCTTCCCAGGCGTCCTCCCATAGACAACCCCGATGGGAGGGCCGGAGTGCTGTACACCGACGGACCGACGGTCGTCATGCGCAAGGACGACCTGACGGTGGGCTACGACAACTCCCGGACCGTCCGGTTATGGCGGGCGCACCACCCGTTGGCCAAGCGGGTACGCAGGATATTCCTACTGGCCATGGCCTTGTGCCTGGCCGTGGTGGGTTACCAGTTACTGGTCGTGCTCAACGCCCCCGGCACCGACACGGCGCAGGCACGGATCGCCGAGTTCGCCCGTGACCACGGTGCCGGCGACCTGGTGACCTACCTGGAGCAGGTGCAGTACGACAGCAACCAGCCCAAGGTCGGCGGCAAGCCGGCCGACGGCATCCCGGTCGCCGCGGGTGTCGAGCCGGGCAGCGCGCACGCCAAGGGCGGCCTGCCGGCTCCCGCGTCGCTCACCGTGTTGGCCGGTGGCACCCCGTTACCGGGTGAGGGCCAGTGGCAGACCGTGGTCGAGTCGCACGGGTCGCCTGCGGTGCGCGTCGCCGCACTGCGGCCGGACAACATGCACACCTCCTACGTGGCCGGCGTGCTGTGGCTCGACCCGACCCTGGTGCGCGGCCAGCTACGGCCCGGCAGCACCGATCCCGGTGGCACCTGGCAGGCCGCCAACCACCTCACCACCGCCGAACAGCAGACCGTCGCCGTCGCCTTCAACGCCGGCTTCCGGTTGACCAACAACGCCAGCCACGGCGGCTACTACAGCGAGGGCCGCACCGTGTTGCCGCTGGTGAATGGCGCGGCGAGCCTGGTGATCGACAAGAACGGCACCGCGAGCGTCGGCTCGTGGAACCAGGAAGTCGGCATGAACGCCAATGTGGCGAGCGTACGGCAGAACCTGGTCATGCTGGTGGACAACGGGAAGGTCAGCCCGTCCTGCGCCAGCGGCGGTGAGGCGCAGTGGGGTGCCACGATCGGCCAGAAGGCCTACATCGACCGCTCCGCGTTCGGCATCACCGCCACCGGCGCCGAGGTCTACGTCGGCGGCCCCGCGCTGTCGGTGTGCACGCTGGGCAGGATTCTGCAGGACGCGGGCGTGGTCCGGGGTATGGAGATGGACATCAACCCGGACTGGATCACCGGCGTCTACTACCACACCACGCCCGGCGCGCCGGCCAAGGGATTCCAGCTCTACCCGGGCCAGAAGCCCCCGCCGTCGCACTACCTGGCGCCCTCGACCCGCGACTGGTACGCCTGGTTCCTACGCTGACCTGACGAAGCGCCGCCAGTTGGCGGCGGCGAACGCGAGCCGAGGTCCGTCGGTGTTCTTCGAGTCCCGAACGCCGACCACCTCGGCCCCGACCGCCACCTCGACACAGCTGCCCTGGCCGGAACCACCGCTATGGCTGCTCTTGCGCCAACGTACCTCGACGCAGCTGCCTTGGCCGCTGGTTCCGCTGTAGCTACTCTTGCGCCACTCCTCGGACTCCATCCTGGGCCGCTCCTCGCTGCTCGTACGCGGTTGCCATCGAGGCAATGAAGTCCCTCGATTGTGCGTCGGTCAGAGCAACACTAGCAACGCGGTTCACGATGCCTCGGTAAGCGGACAGGTCCTCCCGACTCTCCAAGAACTCACTCGTGGTCTCGTGTTCGAGGTAGACGACAGGTACTCCTTCTGAATAGCCGAAGATGTGAAATGAGCCTGGACTCATCCCGCGTCCGGCCATCGATATCGGGACCACTCGGATGGAGCATTGCGGCCGATCGCCCGCGAAGAGCAGATGCAGCATCTGCTCATACATCACTCTTGATCCGCCGACCGGCAGCCGGAGCGCGATTTCGTGGATGAGGAAGGTGCACTGCGCCGGATAGATCCGGGTCAGGACACGGCGACGGCCGAGCCGAATCGCGACGAGGTCGTCGACATCGGCCGGATCGACTTTGCCCGTCTCCTCGAACAGCGCGCGGATGTAGTTTTCGGTCTGCAACAGGCCGGGCATGAACGTCGGTTCGAAGACATCGATGGCGTTCGCCGTCGTTTCCTGGAAGATCAGCGTGCGCAACTGGTCGGAGATCTTGCCGTCGTGGTGCTTGACACGGTGTTGGTCGGGTTCGGAGGCGAGTGAGAACAACCGCTCCTGTTCGGGGATGCTCAGGCCACACACGGCGGCGTATCTGATGACGTCGAACGGGTTCATCGTGCGTTTGCCGGTTTCCACCCTGGACAACTGGCACGGCGTCCATTCCAGACGCGCGGCCATGTCCTGCCCCTTGAGGCCCAACTGTTCGCGGAGCCGACGCAGCTCGGCTCCCAGTTCCCGGCGGCGTGCGGTCGATGTCAGGTCGGTCATGCGGAAACGGTATGCCGGCAAGGCAACTGCGAGGTAGACGCGCGCCGGCAACTCACCACATCGGATGAGTGAACGGGTTTTTTTGCAACCGTAGCAAGAAAAATCAGATGGTCGCGGTGAGGTAGCCGTCCGGGTCGGCGATGATCGCCTGCACCGGCGCCGCGCCCGCGCCGCGTACGGCCGCCGCCGGGCCGAGCGTGGAACTGGTGACACGCACGGGTTCCCACGCGGCGCTCACCACGCGCCGGCCCAGTTCGGCGGCCAGTGGTTCGCGCAGCCACGGTGCCAGTTCGGCATAACTGCCGCCGAGCACGACGCACGGCACGTCGACGATGTTGATCACCGAGGCGAGCGCGACACCGAGCCAGGTGCCGGCCGCGTGCACCGCTTTCGTGGCCGCGCGGTCGCCCGTGGTGAGGCATTGGATCAGGCGGCCCAAGGTTTCGGCGGGTGGGCGGCCGTCCAGCCAGACACCGGCCTCGCGCATGATCGAGTCCAAGCCGGCGAGGCGTTCCAGGCAGCCACGGGCGCCGCAGGTGCAGTCCGGGCCGCCGGGGTCGACCGTGAGATGGCCGATCTCGCCGCTGAAACCGCGAACGCCGGTGAAGGGCCTGCCGTCCACCACGATGCCGGCGCCGATGCCGATCTCGCCGGACACCAGGACGAAGTCGCGCGGACCGTCGGCCGAGCGGCCCAGTTCGGCGGCCGCCGCGAAGTCGGCCTCGTTGCCGACCAGGACGGGCAGACCGGGTCGGTCGATGCGGGCGCCGACGACGTCGGCGATGTCCAGGTCGCGCCAGCCGAGGTTGGGCGCCAGGCGTAAGCGGCCGGTGGCCGACTCGACGAGGCCGGGCACGGCGATGCCGATGCCGCCGATCGGGACGCGGGCGTCGCGCAGCGCGGCGTTGATGACGCGGATGGCGGCGCCGAGCACGCGGGCGGGTGGCCGGCTGCGGTTGTCCCCCGCCTTGATGCGGTGGTGGTGCATGTGACCGGTGAGGTCGACGAGGCAGGTGGCGAGGTAGTCGACGCCGATCTCGACGCCGAGGCCGTGCGGTCCGGTGGTCGACGGGGCGAGGCCGGTGCCGCTGCGGCCACGGCCCTGCCGCAGCACGGGACCGGTCTCGGCGACCAGGTCGGCGGCGATCAGGCGGTCGACCAGGCTGGACACGGTGGCCTTGGCCAAGCCGGTGTTCGCCGCGATCGAGGCGCGGGACACGCCCGGCGCGTCCAGCACGGCGCGCAGCACCAGCGCCGAGTTGTGGCGGCGCAACGTGTGCTGTCCGGCGGGCGACGGGTCGGTCATCCTCAGCATCTTAATCGTTCGACGGCTGTACGAAACCCTTGACGTTGCCCGTCATCGCGTCTATGTTCAGCCATTGAACTATTAAACTCACGTGCGGAGGCGAGGATCGTGGCCGTCGAACCCACCAGGGAAGACCACTTCAGCTTCGGGCTGTGGACCGTCGGCTGGCGAGCCGTCGACCCGTTCGGTGACGCGACGCGGCCGGCGCTGGACCCGGTGGAGAGCGTGCACCGGCTGTCCGACCTCGGCGCGTGGGGTGTGACGTTCCACGACGACGACCTGATCCCGTTCGGCAGCGACGACAGCAGCCGTCAGCAGCACATCGACCGGTTCAAGCAGGCGCTGGCCGACACCGGGATCGTCGTGCCGATGATGACCACGAACCTGTTCTACCACCCGGTGTTCCGGGACGGCGGGTTCACCAGCAACGACCGTGCGGTGCGCCGGTTCGCGCTGCGCAAGGTGTTGCGCAACCTGGACCTGGCGGCCGAACTGGGTGCGTCGACGTACGTGATGTGGGGCGGCCGGGAAGGGTCGGAGAGCGACGCGGCCAAGGACGTCCGGGCGGCGCTGGACCGGTACCGCGAGGCCGTGGACACGCTCGCGCAGTACGTGATCGACCAGGGCTACGACATCCGGTTCGCGTTGGAGCCCAAGCCGAACGAGCCGCGCGGCGACATCCTGCTGCCGACCGTGGGCCACGCGCTGGGCTTCATCTCGACACTGGAGCACCACGAGATGGTCGGCGTGAACCCCGAGGTCGGGCACGAGCAGATGGCGGGCCTGAACTTCGTGCACGCGATCAGCCAGGCACTGTGGCAGGGCAAGCTGTTCCACATCGACCTCAACGGCCAGCGCGGCATCAAGTTCGACCAGGACCTGGTGTTCGGCCACGGTGACCTGCTCAACGCGTTCTTCCTGGTGGACCTGCTGGAGACCGGCGGATACACCGGCCCGAAGCACTTCGACTACAAGCCGGCACGCACCGAGGACATGACCGGCGTGTGGGCCAGTGCGGCCGCGAACATGCGCACGTACCTGCTGCTGCGCGAGCGCGCGGCGGCGTTCCGCGCGGACCCGAGGGTGGTCGACGCGCTGCACGCGGCACGTGTCGACGAACTGTCGCGGCCGACGCTGGCGCCCGGCGAGTCGGTGGCCGACCTGATCGCCGACCGGTCCGCGTTCGAGGACTTCGACGCGGACAAGGCCGCCGAGCGCGGTTACGGCTTCGTCGCGCTCAACCAGTTGGCGGTCGAGCACCTGATGGGCGCCTGATGGCGCTGGTCGCAGGCATCGACTCGTCCACCCAGTCCTGCAAGGTGGTCGTGCGCGACGCCGAGACCGGCGCACTGGTGCGGGCCGGCCAGGCACCGCACCCGGACGGCACCGAGGTGCATCCGGACCACTGGTGGCGGGCGCTGGAGTCGGCGACCGAGCAGGCGGGCGGCCTGGCCGACGTCGCCGCCGTGTCGGTCGGCGGGCAGCAGCACGGCATGGTGTGCCTGGACGATTCCGGTGCCGTGGTGCGGCCCGCGTTGCTGTGGAACGACCTGCGCTCCGCCGGTGCGGCCGCCGACCTGGTGGCCGAGCACGGGGCGCGGTTCTGGGCGTCGACCGTGGGCAGCGTGCCGCTGGCGTCGTTCACGGTGACGAAACTGCGCTGGCTGGCCGAGCACGAACCGGACAACGCCGCACGCACGGCCGCCGTCGCGCTGCCGCACGACTGGTTGACGTGGAAGTTGGGCGGTTCGGCCACGTTGCGCACGGATCGCAGTGACGCCAGCGGGACCGGCTACTGGTCGCCGGAATCCGGCGAGTACCGGATGGATCTCGTACGCGCGGCGCTCGGGCACGACGCCGAACTGCCGGTCGTGCTGGGGCCGAGCGAGTCGGCCGGGCAGGCCGGTGACGCCGTGCTCGGGCCGGGTGCCGGGGACAACGCGGCCGCCGCGTTCGGTGTGGCGGCGGGCGTCGGGGACGTCGTGGTGTCGATCGGGACGTCCGGGACGGTGTTCGCGGTGTCCGAGTCGGCGACGCACGACTCGACCGGGATCATCGCCGGTTTCGCCGACGCGAGCGGCGCTTTCCTGCCGTTGGTGTGCACGCTGAACGCGGCGCGGGTGCTGTCCTCGGCCGCGGCCCTGCTGGGGGTGGACCTGGCCGAGCTGAGCCGGTTGGCGTTGAGCGCGCCCGCCGGTGCCGAGGGTGTCGTGATGGTGCCGTACCTGGAGGGCGAGCGGACGCCGTCCAAGCCGACGGCCACCGGTGCCGTGCACGGGCTGACGCTGGGCAACTCGACCCGCGCGAACCTGGCGCGGGCGGCCGTGGAGGGCATGCTGTGCGGACTCGCCGACGGGCTGGACGCGCTGGTCGAGGCCGGTGTGCCGGTGCGACGGGTGCTGCTGGTCGGCGGCGGTGCGCGGGCCGAAGCGGTGCGGCGGATCGCGCCGTCGGTGTTCGGGCGACCGGTGGCCGTGCCACCTGCCGGCGAGTACGTGGCCGACGGGGCCGCACGACAGGCCGCGTGGGTGTTGTCGGGTGACGCCCAGCCACCGCAGTGGACGATCGGTGACACGGAGAACTTCGACGCGGCAACGGAACCCGTCGTTCGGGCCCGGTATGCCGACGCCCGGGAGAGGATCATCGATCAGGTGGCTTGACGCGGATCACGTGATAACCGCGTGCGGGGTGGTGTGCGGGTTGCCTAGAGTTGATGCCGTATGTCTACCTCACCCGCCGCTGACCTGGCGTCCAGCCTTGCCGACCTGACCATCCGCGACGAGCGGCGGCTGCGCCGGCGGCTGGACAGTACCCGGAAGATCCGGACACCGCGAAACGGCAGCGGGTCCTGGACGAGATCGCGGCCGACGTCCAGACCGGCCGGGAACGCGTCCGGCGCAGGCAGGCGCCCGTGCTGCGGTATCCGGAGGCACTGCCGGTCAGCCGGCGGCACGACGAACTGCTCACGGCGATCCGTGACCACCAGGTCGTCGTCGTGGCCGGTGAGACCGGTTCGGGCAAGACGACGCAGTTGCCCAAGCTGTGCCTGGAACTGGGTCGGGGCGTACGCGGGCTGATCGGTCACACGCAGCCGCGCAGGCTGGCCGCGCGGACGGTCGCCGAGCGGATCGCGGAGGAACTGGACACCGAACTCGGTGGCGCCATCGGCTACACCGTCCGGTTCACCGACCGCGTCGGCGACGACACGATGGTCAAGCTGATGACCGACGGCATCCTGCTGGCCGAGATCCAGCGCGACCGGATGCTGTACCAGTACGACACGCTGATCATCGACGAGGCGCACGAGCGCAGCCTGAACATCGACTTCATCCTGGGCTACCTCAGGGAACTCCTGCCCCGGCGGCCGGATCTGAAGGTCGTCATCACGTCGGCGACGATCGACCCGCACCGGTTCGCGCGGCACTTCGCGATCGACGGCGTGCCGGCGCCGGTGGTCGAGGTGTCGGGCCGGACGTATCCGGTCCAGGTGCGGTACCGGCCGATCGTGGACCCGGACGATCCGGACGCGGACCCCGACCGCGACCAGGTGCAGGCGATCGGTGACGCCGTCAGGGAACTGAGCACGCTGGGACCGGGCGACATCCTGGTGTTCTGTAGCGGTGAACGGGAGATCCGGGACGCGGCGGACGCGCTGGGCAGGCTGGAACTGCGCAACACGGAGATCACGCCGCTGTACGCGCGGCTGTCCTCGGCCGACCAGTACAAGGTGTTCCAGCCGCACACCGGGCGGCGGGTCGTGCTGGCGACGAACGTGGCCGAGACGTCGCTGACGGTGCCGGGGATCAAGTACGTCGTCGACGCGGGTACGGCGCGCATCTCCCGCTACAGCCACCGGTTGAAGGTGCAGCGGCTGCCGATCGAGCCGATCTCGCGGGCGTCGGCCAACCAGCGCGCCGGCCGCTGCGGACGAACGTCGGACGGCGTGTGCATCCGGCTGTATGCGGAGGACGACTACCTGGCGCGGCCGGAGTTCACCGATCCGGAGATCCTGCGCACGAACCTCGCGTCGGTCATCCTGCAGATGGCCGCGCTCGGGCTCGGTGACCTGGCGGCGTTCCCGTTCCTCGACCCGCCGGACCGGCGCAACATCAACGACGGCGTGCAGTTGTTGCAGGAACTCGGCGCGCTGACGTCCGAGCAGCGGCTGACGGACATGGGCAGGTCGTTGGCGCGGCTGCCGATCGATCCCCGGCTGGCGCGGATGGTGCTGGAGGCCGACCGCAACGGCAGCCTGCGCGAAGTGCTGGTCATCGCGTCCGCGCTGTCCATTCAGGACCCCCGGGAGCGGCCGTCCGACGCCGAGCAGGCCGCTGACGCCTCGCACGCGCGGTTCACCGATCCGACGTCCGACTTCGCGACGTACCTGAACCTGTGGCGGTACCTGCGGGATCAGCAGCAGGCGTTGTCCGGCAACCAGTTCCGCAAACTGTGCCGGGCCGAGTTCCTGAACTACCTGCGGGTGCGCGAATGGCAGGACCTGCACGGGCAACTGCGCCAGATCGCCAGGAACCTGGGATTCACCGCGTCGGACAACGAGTCCGAGCCGGATCGCGTGCACCAGGCCGTGCTGGCCGGGTTGTTGTCGCACGTCGGGTTGAAGGACACGTCGCGCAACGAGTACCAGGGCGCGCGCAACGCGCGGTTCGGCATCTTCCCGGGTTCGGCGCTGTTCAGGAAGCCGCCGCGCTGGGTGATGGCGGCGGAACTGGTCGAGACGTCGCGGTTGTGGGGGCGGATCGCGGCGCGGATCGAGCCGGAGTGGGTGGAACGGCTGGCCGACCACCTGATCCGCCGCACGTACAGCGAGCCGCGGTGGGAGCGGTCGCGGGGCGCGGTGCTGGCGACCGAACGCGCGACGCTGTACGGGATTCCGATCGTGACAGGGCGGTCGGTGAACTACGGGCGGATCGACCCGGTCGCCAGCCGGGAGCTGTTCATCCGGCACGCGCTGGTCGAGGGTGACTGGCAGACGCACCACGAGTTCTACCACCGCAACCGCGCGCTGCTGGCCGAGGTGACGGAGCTGGAGAACCGCGTGCGGCGCCGGGACATCCTGGTGGACGACGAGACGCTGTTCGACTTCTACGACGCGCGGGTCGGCGAGGACGTCGTGTCGGTGCGGCACTTCGACGGCTGGTGGAAGAAAACCCGCGCGCGGCAACCGGATCTGCTCACGTTCGACCGGGAGATGCTGGTCAACGCGACGGTCGGTGCCGTGTCGGAGGCGCAGTACCCGAACTCGTGGCACTCCGACGGCGCTCCGCTGCCGTTGACGTACCAGTTCGAGCCGGGCAAGCAGGACGACGGCGTCACCGTCGACCTGCCGCTGCCGGTGTTGGGGCACGTGAACTCGCACACCTTCGGCTGGCAGGTGCCCGGCCTGCGGGAGGAGTTGGTGACGGCGCTGATCCGGTCGCTGCCCAAGCAGTTGCGGCGCAACTTCGTGCCGGCGCCGGACGTGGCGCGGGCGGTGCTGGCGGACCTGCCGCCCTCGTCCGACGAGTCACTGCTGGTGGCGTTGAGCCGGGAACTGCGGCGGCTGACCGGGGTCGTCGTACCGCTGGACGCGTGGCGGCCCGACCAGGTGCCGGACCATCTGAAGATCAACTTTCGGGTCGTCGACGAACAGCGGCACACCGTGGCCGAGGGCCGCGACCTGGCCGAACTGCGGCGCGAGTTGCGACCGAGGACGAGCGCGGTGCTGGCCGAGGCGGCCCGTGACCTGACTCGGCGCGGCCTGACAGACTGGACGATCGGCACGCTGCCGCACACGTTCGACCAGATCGTGTCCGGCTTCCCGGTGACCGGCTATCCGGCACTGGCCGACGCCGGGTCCACTGTGGATGTCCGGGTGTTCGACTCGGAAGCCGAGCAGCGGCAGGCGATGCGAGCCGGAACGCGGCGGTTGCTGATGCTGACCGTGCCGTCGCCGGCGCGGCAGGTCATCCGTGGGCTGGACAACCGGGCGAAGCTGGCGCTGGGGCGCAACCCGTACGGGGGCGTCGGGGACCTGCTGGACGACTGCGTGCTGGCCTCCGTGGACCATCTGGTCGCGGAGTTCGGTGGGCCGGCGTGGGATCAGGCGGCCTTCACGGCGTTGCGGGACGCGGTGCGGGCGAACCTGGGGGCGACGGCGTTCCAGGTGGTCGATCTGGTGCGGCGGGTGCTGGTGGCGTGGCAGGAGGCCGAGTCGAGGCTGGCCGACATGCCACCGTTCACGCCGCGCGAGTCGCTGGCCGACGTGCGGGCGCAGCTCAAGGGGTTGGTGTATCCCGGTTTCGTGACCGAAACCGGGTTGGCGCACCTGGCCGACGTGGCGCGGTACCTGCGGGCGATCGACCGGCGACTGGAGAAGATCCAGGAGAACCCGCGGCGGGACGTCGAGCGGACGGCGGAGATCGCCGACATCACGGCCGAGTACCGCGATCTGGTCGCGGCGTTACCGGCGGGCGAGGCCGACACCGAACAGGTGCGGCGGATCGGGTGGATGATCGAGGAGTTGCGGGTCAGCTACTTCGCGCAGACCCTGGGCACGGCGTTCCCGGTCTCGGAGAAGCGCATCCACAGAGCCCTGGACGAGCTGGCGGGCTGACCACCAGGATGAGTGAGTTCCGTGGCGGCCCGCTGAGGGTAATCTCGGGTAAACACATGCGCATGTATGCATCAATTGTCGGGAGGTGGCCGGGTGGTCACGCCGGAGCACACGCCCGTCCGGCAGCCCGACTGCACCGCGGGTGTCCCCCCGTGCAGCGCCGCCGAACCAGCGCGTGAGCACTCCGGACACAGCCACGCCATCAGCACCGACGCCGATCCACGTCACCTGTGGACCGCGTTCGGGCTGATCACGGCGTTCATGGCGGTCGAGGTCGTGGTCGGCCTCCTGTCCGGCTCGCTGGTGCTGCTCGCCGACGCCGGGCACATGGTGACCGACGCGGGCGCCATCGGGCTGGCCCTGTTCGCCATGCGGCTGGCCGCGCGGCCGGCGACGGGTGCGTACACGTTCGGTCTGAAGCGCGCCGAGATCCTCTCCGCGCTGGCCAACGGCGCGACACTGCTGGCACTCGGGCTGTTCTTCGTGATCGAGGCCGTGGGCCGGCTGGTGCACCCGCCCGCCGTGGCGGGCGGGGCCGTGCTGGCGGTGGCGCTGGCCGGGATCGCCGTGAACGTCGCCGCCACGCTCGTGCTGCGCAAGGCCGACCGGCGCAGTCTCAATGTCGAGGGCAGTTTCCAGCACGTCCTGACCGACCTGTACGCGTTCATCGGCACCGCGATCGCCGGTCTGGTGATCCTGACCACCGGGTTCGCGCGCGCGGACGCGATCGCGTCACTGCTGGTCGCGGCCCTGATGATCAGGGCAGGCGTCGGCCTGGTGCGCGAGTCCGGGCGGGTGGTGCTGGAAGCGGCGCCCCGTGGCACCGACCCGGAGTTGGTACGGGCCGCGATCCTGGCCGTGCCCGGCGTGATCGGCGTGCACGAACTGCACGTCTGGGAGGTCACGTCCGGCTTCCCGGCCCTGTCCGCGCACGTCCTGGTCGACGGCGCCCACGACTGCCACGGCTGCCGCGCCGACCTCGAACGCGGACTCGCCGGCGCCTTCGACATCCGCCACACGACCTTGCAGGTCGACCACGCGGGACCGGCCACGCACACCGACGACCCGGACTGCCCGACCGCGGACTGTTGAGCGACCACCCACGCGAACGACGGCTGCCGCTGGACACCCCCCTCGGGTGTCCAGCGGCAGCCGCCACACGAACTCTTTCCAGACCGTTTCAATTGCGGCGATACTACCGCCCTTGATCACTGTGCTTCGCTCGGGCGAAACAAGTTGAGCATACAAGTACCTGCCGAGCGGAAACAGCCGGACCGGGTGTCCCCGATCCGGCCGCCGGTGTCAGCTCGTCGTCGCCGTACGGACCAGTTGGCGAAGCTGGTCGAACAGTTCCGCCCTGCTCGTCGACCCGAGCTTCTGGCGCATCCGGGCCACGTGGTGCTCCACCGTCTTGGCGGAGATGAACAGCCGGTCGCCGACCTGCTTGTAGGTCAGCCCCGCCAACACGAGCGCGGCCACCTCCCGCTCGCGCTCGGACAGCACACCGCGTTCCACCGGTTCCACACCCGCCGGCCGGGCGGGCTTCGCCGCCGGAGCCGGCGTGGTCGCGGGCGTCGGCCTGGCCGGGCGGACCGGCCTGCCCTGCAACACCCGCGCGCAGTTGAGCAGACTCACCATGTCCTTGCGGTCGGACGTGCGGATCGCCGCCTGACCGGCCAGCCGTGCGCCGTCCCAGCACAGGCCCGCGTCGTGCAGGGCACGCGCGGCCGGCTCGACCTTCGTCGCGTCCACGACACCGGCCACCACGGCCAGCCAGCACTCGGCGGCCCTCGCCAACACCGCGCAGTACGCGCAGTGGCCGGCGTTCGCGGTCAGCGCGGCAGCGTGTTCCCGAGCCGCGGCCGGCTGTTCGGCGATGATCGCCGCGTGCAGTGAGCTCCAGTGCAGTGCCGCCGTCCACAGCGGCGGGTTGTCCAGCGAGCCGAGCAGCAACCGGGCGTCGTCCAGGTGCGGGCGCAGTCGGGCCTGGTCACGGAGGCGGGCCGCGGCGACCGCGAACTCGCCCAGCGGTAGCACCGTGAACAGGTCCACCGGGTGGCGCATCACGGCCTCGCACGCCTGGCTCCAGATCCGCCGCAGCGTGGCCAGATCACTGTTGCGCCGGGCGATCCCGACCTCCAGCGCGACCGCGAACAGCCAGTCGCGCGGCTCCAGCACGCGCACACTGCGGGTCGCGGCCACCAGGTGCTCCCTGGCCACCGCCATCCGGCCGCGCGTCATCGCGATCCAGCCCTGCAGCAACCGGTGCCTGGCCACCAGCAGCGGTCCGCCGAGGTTCGCCGACGCGGCGCGGTCCAGCACGGACTCGGCCAGCGCCAGCTCACCGCCGTGCAGGCCGACCAGCGCGGCCAGCGCGGCCGGGCTGTCCGGCAGCAGCAGCGCCTGGCCCGCCGGTTCGAGTAACGCTGAGGCCCTGACGAGCTGGGACAGCGCCGCCGTCGTGGAACCGGTGACCGATTCCTGGACACCGGAGGCCATCAGCGCGGCGGCGCCCGCCAGCAGGGTCGGCGGCGCGTCGCCGGACGGGCCTTCCGGTAGCTGCCGCGCTGCCGCGCGCTGACCGGTGCCGATCAGGCCGATCGCGGCGAACGACGACGGGAAACCCGGCCCTGCCCAGCGGTACAGCTCGGCGCTGCGGGTCAACTGCCCGCGGTGCGCGAGCGCGGCCGCCGCGACCTCGGCGGCTTCGGCGCGGTTGGGGGCATCCGGCGTGGAGATGGTCTGGTCGGCCAGCCGCAGCGCGCGGTCCAGGTCACCGGACCGGGCGGCGACCCGGGACCAGCTCGCGGCGACACCCTTCAACGGCATGCCCGCGGCCACGGCGGCGGTGAACATCTTCGCCGACAACGCCGGTTGCGATGCCGCCGCCTCGAACGCGGCGGCCTGGAACACCCCGGCCACACCGACGCCACCGACCCCGGTGCCCAGCAGCGACCGGGCCAGGTCGAGGACGGGGCCACCACGGGCCTGCTGTGACTCGGCGAGCTTCTGGCGCACGTTGATCCGGCGCTCGGCGGGGACCAGCACGCCGACGGCCCTGCGCGCGATCGGCAGCAGTGTGCCGTCCGAACCGAGCAGGCCGGTGGCGCGCGCCGCCTCCATGATGTCGTGCACGCCGTCGATGTCGCGGCCCATCAGCGCGGCCAACAGTTCGGCGTGCCGTCCGACCCCGGCCTCCACGGCCAGCAGGTAGCGCTCCACCTCCGGGTCGAGCCGGTCCAGGTCGGGGCGCAGCGCGGCGATCGCGGAGCGCGGTAGCTGCGGTTCGGGCTGTTCGGCCCAGCCGCTGCCGGCCTCCAGCGCGGCGGCCAGCAGGGCCACCAACCTCGGTACGCCACCGGTTTGCGTCAACACGAAGTCCAGCAGCGTCACCGTCGGCGAGATGTGGTCGGCGAGGCAGGCCGCGATGTGGTCGCGGTCCCACGGCCCGAGCGGCAACTGCGGCCCGGTCCGGCCGAGCAGGTCGACCAGCGTGCCCAGTTCGGCGGGCCGGGGCCAGGGGCGGTAGGCGACGACCATCCGCACCGGACCGGTCGCCACGAGCCCGGCGAGGTCGTCCAGCAGCGCGGCACCGAGCTGGTGTGCGTCGTCGACCAGCAGCACGGCCGGATCGGCGGCACCGGCGGCGACGGGTTCGGTGGCAGCGAGGGTCTCCGCCGGCACGTCGGACGGGCCGAGCACTCGCACGCCCGCGGCCCGGTAGATCCTGGCCAGTTCGGCCAGCACCGTTGTCTTGCCGTAGCCACCGGGCGCGGGCACCGCGACCGTCAGCGGCGCCAGTGGATCGGTTTCGACGGTGTCCAGGAACGCCCGCGTCGGGGCGTCCAGGAGGGGCCGGGAACTGGTCAGTGCTTGCTGGATCAACGGCCGTCCTCGCTGTGGTTGGGGTGTGTCGGCGGATGGGGTGTTCACCGGGACTCAGTGGTTGACGCCGGAAGCCGTGGCCACCGACTGCTCGGCGGTCGGCTGCGCGGGTCCGACATGCAGCGGGCTGGTCGGCGCGGTGTGACCCGAGCCCGACTCGAAGTAGAAGGTCAGCACGACCACGACCGCCGCGACGGCGAGTGTGCTGACGGTGAGCGTCGCCGGCCGGACACCGGACAGCACGCGGGTCACCACCCCCGGTGGCGGCAGGTCGATCGGCGGCAGGTCGACAGGTGGCCGGCCGGGCGGTTCGCAGCCGAACGCGGCTTCCAGTTCGGCGTCGTCCATCCCCCGCTCCCCCGCGTACAGCTCGATCGCGGACCGCTGGATGACGTCGGTGTGCTCGGCGGTGACGGGCGGCGCCACGGCGTCGGGTGCCAGACCGGTGACGATGCGACGGGCCGCGGTGGCGGCGCCGAACGCGGCGCTGGCAGCCGGATCGACCGCCAGGACCGGGGTCTGCGGCACGGCCGCGCCGACCAGTTCGGCGACCAGTGGCACCCGCACCGAACCGCCCGCCAGGACGACGGCGGTCAGGTCCTTGGCGTCGGCACCGGCGGCCTGCACGGTGTGTGCCAACAGCTCCGCGCCTGCCGCGACGGCGGGCCGGATCGAGCGCTCGAACTCCGTTCTCGTCACGTGTACGTCGGCTGGTGCGTCGGGCAGCCGGACCGGCACGATCACCTCGGTCTGGGTGGACAGCATCTCCTTGGCGCCGGAGCACATCGCGCGTAACCGTGCCATCGCCACCCAGGCCTGTGGGTCGGCGGGGTCGACGTCGTCGAACGCCCGGCCCACCCTCTCCCGGACACACGCGACGACGGCGTCGTCGAAGTGGCCGCCGCCGACGTTCGCGCCCGACTGCGAGTGCCCGACCACCTCGAACGTGCCGGCAGCCGTGCGGCGGACGAGGGCGGCCTGCGCCGCGCCGACGCCGAGCGAGTAGGTGGCGATCAGGTCACCGGCGGCCGGCCGCGCGCCCGGCCGGCCCTCGGCGAGCGCGATCGGCTCGGCGAGCAGCGTCACGTCGGCCAACTCCTGTCGGACGAGTTCGCGATGCAGCATCGACTTGCGGTGCACTCCCCAGCCGGCCGGATGCGTGATCACGATCAGGTCGGCCGGCTCGCCCTCGTGCTCGGCCACCCGGTCGGCCACCCAGCGGACCAGCACGGCCGCCAGCTCGTGGCCGGTGCACGGCGCTCCGCCCAGCACCAGCGGCACGTCGTCGCCGATCCGGTCGGTGAAGCCACGGGCGACCCGGCCCGGGTCGGGGGCGGCCTGCCGTTCGGCGTCCTCGCCGACCACGACCGAGCGGTCGGGGGCCAGGTAGACGACGGTGGGGGCCGCGGGATGCCGGGCGCCCAGCGCCACCTGGACCGGGTCGGTCCACTCGCCCGCGGCGTGTCTGCACACGGCCGCCCTGGTGCGGCTGGTGCCCACGTCGATCCCGAGGACGTACGGCATGCGGGCACAACCTCCACGTTCGGCCGATCGAGGTATGGGCCTCCCCCATACCTAACGCAATATCACCCACCAAGGTGACGCGTTGCTCACCTGTTCGTACCAAAGGTGACGAATGAAGCCAACCAGCGAGTAGGTTCCGATCCCCTAGTCCCCTAATGGGTGACGATCATGAGCGCCCATAGGGGGCGTCCGGAGACCGGGAGTCATCCCCGATGTTCGAGCGGTGCTCCGCGAATAACTTCTGTGACATCAACACCCCAGCTTCACCCGTGAGGAGAACTTCTAGATGGAGCAAGCCGACCAGACGCTGCACGACTTCGTGCTCAACCTGCTCAGCGACTCGCAGGCCCTGACTGCGTTCGAGCAGGACCCGGCGGCCCTACTGGACCACGCCGGTCTGAGCGACATCAGCGCGGCGGACGTCCAGGAGGTCATCCCGCTGGTGATCGACTTCGTGCCCGCGCACGCCGAGGTGTTGGACTCCGTGCTCAGCCAGTTGCCGCTGGACTCCGTGGACACCGGCCAGCTGGGCGCCATCCAGCAGCTCCAGTTCGTCACCCAGGCCCTCGGTGGCCTGCCGGCGATCGACGCGACCGACCGCATCGGCAACAGCCACGCCGGTGGCCTCCTCCACCTGACCAGCGACGGTCACGGTGGCGTGTGGGGCCTCGGCGAGCTGTCGACGCCGGTGCTGGACGCGGCCGGTTCGGTGACCGGTGACGTGCACCACGGCCTCGACGCCGCGCTGTGGGCCGCCACGCCGGACGGCAGCGGCGGCGCCAACCTCCAGCTCCCCGGCCTCGACGCGGTGACCGGCCTGGGTGGCCTCGGTGGCCTGCCCAGCGGCTTCTCGTCGCTGTCGGACGTGACCGACACCCTGGACAGCCACGTGGCCCAGGTCACCGGCATCGTGGACAACAACGCGAACACCGCGTCGAACCTGCTGACCGGTGCGGCCGACCTGACGGCCAGCGCGCTGACCAACCCCGGCGACCTCGCCGGTGCGATGAGCAACCCGGCCGCCGCGGTGAGCGCCCTGACCGGCATCGCCGAGAACTACGCCGGCTACGGCACGCAGTCCCTGCCGGCCCCGGCCAACGCGATCGCGGGCGAGGCCGTCCACACCGCGGGCGGTGCCGTCCAGGGTGCGGTCGAACAGGTCACCGGCCAGCTCGCCGCCACTCCGGTGGGCGAACTGACCAACCACCTGCCGGTCAACGACGTCACCCACGTGCTGTCCCCGGTGACCGGCGTGGTCGGCGACCTGACGGGCTCCCTGGGCGCGGGCGGCCTGAGCGGCGTGACCGGCCACCTCGACCCGTCGCAGGCCACGCACGTGGTCACCGGCGCGCTGAGCACGGTCACCACGACCGTGACCGGCACGGTGGACAGCGTCGCCTCGCACAGCGCGGTCGGCAGCGTCACCGACAGTGGCAGCGTCTCGGCCACGGCGAGTGACCACGCGGGCCTCACGAGTGACCTGGGCCACGTCACGGACCTGCTGCACCTGCCCGGTCTGTGACCAGTTGAACCAGTCTGATCAGCAGTGATCCGACCATCGCTCAGATGAGCGAATCCCGGGGCTGGGCCCGTCAAGCCGTGGACGGGTCCAGCCCCTATTTCGCCCGAACGGGTGTACACGGCACACTTGGCCGGGTGACGTCTCAGTCCTGGCTCACGGTGCTCGACGACACCATCAGGGCCTGTAACGCGCACCGCCGGCCCGACCTGGCCCACCGCCTGCAACGCAGACGTGGCCGGTTGCTCGGCCCCGAGCTGCGCGTCCTCGTCGTCGGCATGCTCAACCAGGGCAAGAGCCAGCTCATCAACGCTCTGGTCAACGCGCCCGTCTGCGCCGTCGGCGACGACCTGACCACCACGGCACCGACCGTCGTGCAGCACGCCGACGCACCGGCCGCCGCGCTGGTCACCGATCCGGGTGCCGGCAACAGGTCCATCGCCGGGCCCGCCGAACGAGTGACCGTGCCGATCGACGAGGTCAGCAAGCAGGTCAGCCGCAGGGCGGCCGGGCCGGACGGGCACGTCGTGCGCGCCGAGATCGGCATCCCGCGCAAGCTGCTGGCCACCGGTCTGGTGCTCATCGACACACCGCCGACCTCGGCCGCCGACGACACCGGCACGATCGCCGCCGCCGAACAGGCCGACACGGTGCTGTTCGCGTCGTCGGCCACGGCCGAGCTGTCATCGGCCGAACTGGACCTGCTGTCCCGGATCAGCCGCTCGTGCCCGAACATCATCGTGGCGCTGACCAAGATCGACCTGGTGCCCAGGTGGCGGCAGGTCGCCGAGCACAACATCGCGCGGCTGACCGATGCCCGTGTGCCGGCCCGCCAGATCCCGCTGTCGGCGACGCTGCGGATGGCCGCCGCCCAGCACGGTGACACCGCGATCAACGCCGAGTCCGGCTTCCCCGACCTGATCGCCCTCCTACAGCGGCAGGTGAGCGCGAAGTCCGAGGAGGTCGCGCCGCTGGCCGTGGGCGTCGCGTGTGGCCAGGCTATCGCGCTGCTGGCCACCGAGGTACGCACCTCGATCGCGACCCCGGCGTTCACCAGGACGCCGGACTTCGAGGCGCAGCTCGCCGACGCGCAGCGCGCCATGGACGAACTGCGCAAGCTGACCACGAAGTGCCAGACCGTGCTCGGCGACGAGATGGCCGACCTGGCCGCCGACGTCGAGCACGACCTGCGCGACCGGACCCGGCGCGTCCTGCACGAGGTCGACCGCATCTTCGACGAGGCCGACCCGAGGACGGCGTGGGAGTCGTTCGAGGAGTGGCTGCACACGAGCCTGACCGAGGCGGCCGAGGCGAACCTCGGCTGGCTCGTGGAGCGCTGCCAGTGGGTCGCGGACAAGGTCGTCGCGAGCTTCCCCGGCGCGCAGCAGGCCGCCGACGCCCTGCTGAACACGATGCTGGACCCGCAGGACAGCGTGTCCGACATGGACATTCCGAAGCTGGACGCGTTCGGCATCGGGAACAAGGTGTTCACCGGCCTGCGCGGCTCGTATGGTGGCGTGCTGATGTTCGGCCTGATCACCAGCCTGGCCGGGCTGTCGCTGATCAACCCGATCTCGCTGGGCGCGGGTGCCGCGTTCGGCGGCAAGACGATCAAGGACGAGAGCGACGCGCGCCTCAAGCGCCGGCAGGCGGCGGCGAAGTCCGCGGCGCAGCGGCACATCGACGACTTCTTCCTGGCCTGTGCCAAGGAGTCCAGGGACTTGAGCCGGCAGGTGCAGCGCACCCTGCGCGACCACATCACCGAGCGCGCCGAGGAGCTGGCCGCGAAGATCACCGAGAGCAGCAAGGTGGCAAGGCAGCAGGCGATCACGGCGGCGGCCGAACGGGAACAGCAGCGGCAAACCCTGACGGCACAACTGGAAGCGCTCGTGCGGCTGCACCGCTCCGCGGTCGTGCTCGCCGACCAGCGGGCCGTCGCCGCGGCTCCGGCCGGGCTGGAACTGTCCGCATGAGCGGAATGTCGACATGAGCGGGATTGTCCGCATGAGCGGGATTGGATGAGCCGGCCTTCTCTGGCCGACGTCGCATGGCGGATGCTGACGTCGGCGGCGGAGCTGTACCGGGACTCGCCGCGGGCGCGACAGTGGCTGCTCGGCTGTCTGGAGCGACTGGCCGAACCGGCCCGGATCGCGATCGCCGGTGCACCGGGCGTTGGCCGGTCGACGCTGGTCAACGCGCTGGTCGGCGAGCTCGTCGCACCCGTCGAGGTGGGCGACGGCGAGGGCGTGCACACGTGGTACCGCGACGGCGCGGAGCCTGCCGCCGCCGTGTACCAACACGACGCGCCGCCGTACCCGGTCGTGGTGACGCGACGGGACCGGCGGCTGCACGCCGATCTGCGGCAGTGGCGCGCCGAACAGGTGGACCGGGTGCAGGTCGTGTGGCCCGCGCGTGGCCTGCGGGACATGGTGCTGGTCGACACGCCCGGCGGCACGGGCGCGGACTGGCTGGCGGGCCAGGTCGACGCGGTCGTGTACGCGACGCGGGAACCGGTGGCCGCCGATCTGGCGTTGCTGCGCTCGTGGGGCGACGCGACGCTGATCGCGATGACCCGGGCCGACGAACTGGGCGCCGGACGGATCGACGCCTTGACCTCCGCCAAGCAGATCGCCCGTCGGCGCCGGTCGGACGTTGCCGTGCATGCCGTGTGCCACAACGTGATCGCGGTCGCCGGACTGTTGGCGCAGACGGGTCGCACGTTGCGCGACGACGAGTTCGCCACGCTGCGGGCGCTGGCCGGGATTCCCCGGGCGGAGCTGGATCTGTTCCTGTTGTCCGCGGACCGGTTCGCCGGCGGTGATCTGCCGGTGCGGATGCCGACGGACACGCGGATCGCACTGCTGGACCGGTTCGGCGTGTTCGGCATCCGGTTGTGCGCCACGCTGATCCGCCGTGGCGCGGACTCGCAGGCGACACTGGCGGCGCAGTTGGCACAGCGCAGCGGTCTGTCCGAACTGCGCGAGTCGATCGGCAGGTACTTCCTCGACCGGACGGACGCGCTGCGCGGCCGCTCGGCGTTGCTGCGCCTGGGCACGGTGTTGCGGGCCGAACCGCGACCGCAGGCGAGGCAGTTGGGCGCCGATGCGGAACGAGCGGTGGCGAGTACGCACGACTTCGCGGAGTTGCGCCTGTTGGCGGCGTTGCAGGCGGGCCGCGTGACACTACCGGGCGACCTGGGAGCCGCGGCCGAGCGACTGGCGGGCGGCAACGGCACGGCGATCCCGGATCGGCTGGGACTGACGGACCCGACGGACGACGAGATCCACAACGGCGTCTACGACGAACTGACCCACTGGCACGCCCAGGCCGAGAGCCCGCTGCTGGGCGCGGAACAGCGAACGGCCGCCCGGACCGTGGTCCGAAGCTGCGAAGGCATGCTCGCCGACCTCAGCACGCCGACCTACCGCTGACGAGCGCCGCCGGCCGAACTGCTCGGCTACCGAGCGGCCACCGGCTCCTCGACCGGCACCGCGGCGGCCGGCTGCCGGTGCGCCAGCACGCTCCAACAGATGCCGAGCACGGCCGCCACCGCCAGCGACAACCCGAACCCGGCCAACGGCTGCCCCGTCAGGGCGCCACCGACGTAGCCGATCAGCGCCACGTACGTCGACCACAGCGTCGAGCCCAGGACCGAGGCCGGCGTGAAGCGGACCAGCTTCCAGCGCATCGTGCCGGTCAGGACCGCGCCGATGGTGCCGCCCGCCGGCAGCCAGCGGCCGACCACCAGGACCGGGGCGCCCCAGCGGATCACGCGCCGCGACAGCCGGTCCGACGCGGCCGCCACCGACGGGCGCCTGCCGCCCAGCCGGTCCAGCGCGCGGACGCCCGCGAACCGCCCCAGGGCGTACAGGAAGTGGTCGGACAGGGTGCACGCGACGGCAGCGACGACGATGACGACGGCCAGCGACAGCCGGCCGTGACTGGAAGCGGCCAGGACCCCCACGCCGACGAGCACCGGCTCGGTCGGCATCAGGGGAACCAGCCCAACCACGAACAACGTGATGAGCGTCGTCACGGTAGTGCTCACGTACTGATCTACGCACGAGCCCGGCCGAATACTCCCGGCGACACATGATCCACAGCAAACTGACAGGAACCCGTCACCGTGTGGACACCGGCTCGTCAGGCCCGGCGCGCAAGCGTTTCACTTGGTCGATCCGGCCAGCACGCCCTGCACGAAGAACCGCTGGAACGCGAAGAAGACCGCCAGCGGGACGATCATGGACACGAAGGACCCCGTGGCCAGCAGGTTGATGTTGGTGCCGAACGCCCGGAGCTGGGACTGCAGCGCCACCGTGATCGGCTGCGACGACGAGTCGGCGAACACCAGTGCCACCAGCATGTCGTTCCAGACCCACAGGAACTGGAAGATGGCCAGTGACGCGATCGCCGGCAGGCCGATCGGCAGTACCACCCTGCGGAAGATCCGCCACTCCTTCGCGCCGTCCATCCGCGCCGCCTCCAGCAGGTCGGCGGGGATGCCGGAGAAGAAGTTGCGCAGCAGGAACACGGCGAACGGCAGGCCGAACGCCACGTGGAACAGGATCACGCCGATCAGCGAGCCGCTGACGCCGATGTCGCCGTACAGCGTGGCAACCGGGATCAGCGCGACCTGGATGGGCACCACGAGCAGCCCGACGATGACCACCATCAGCCAGTCCGACCCGGGGAACCGCATCCAGGCCAGCGCGTAGCCGGCCAGCGCGCCGATGCCGATCACCAGTGCCGTCGCCGGGACCGAGATGTAGACCGTGTTCAGCAGCGAGTGCGTGATCGTGGTGTTGGACAACAGGTCCCGGTAGTTGCGCAGGGTGAGCTGCGCGGGCACGGTGAACACCGTCCACCAGCCGCTGCTGGCGTTGTCCGCCTCGCCGCGCGCCGAGGACACCATCAGCCCGAAGACCGGCACCAGCCACAGCAGCGCGACCAGGATCAGCACGAACCGGACGAAGCCCGAACCGAGCAGGCTGCCCAACCTGGTCAGCAGGCCACGCCGGGGCGTGCCCGCCACACCGGGTACGAGAAAGTCGGTCATCGCTCCCGCCGGAATCGTCGGATGTTGAACAACATGGCCGGCATCACGACCAGGAACAGGATCACGGCGATCGCGCTGCCCTGCCCGTAGTCACCGCCGCTGCCCGGCCCGAACGCCACCGTCCACATCTGCATCGCCAGCACGTTCGCGTCGGCCTGCGTGGATCCCGGCGGGATGACGAACACCAGGTCGAACACCTTGAGCACGTTGATCACCAGCGTCACCAGCACGACCAGCAGCACCGGCCCGAGCAGCGGCACGGTGACGCGCCGGAACACCTGCCACTCGGTGGCGCCGTCCACCCGGGCCGCCTCCAGCGCGTCCCTGGGGATGGCCGCCAGGCCCGCCGCGATGAACGTCATCGCGAAGCCGGTGGTGATCCACACCCACGCCGAGATGATCACCGGTGTGACCAGCGTCGGGCCGAGCCACGTCAGGCCGTTGAACGGCTGGCGGAAGTTGCTGGCGGGCAATCGGATCCGGTAGTCGCCGGGACTCAGGCCGGGAATGGTGAACGCACCGTCGTCACCGGTGGTCGCGGTCGCCACGAGCGTACTGCCCCGCAGCGCCTGCACGGTGATGCCGGGCATGCCGCGTTTGCCGTGCCCCAGTTGGCCGGGTTTGCCGCCCAGCGCGACGTCCAGCCACACCACACCGGACAGCGCGCCGCCGGTGGCACCCACCGGAGCGGCCGCCACCGCGTGCGAGGGCAGGCTGCCCGGTGTCGCGCCGACCATCGGCAGGTCCACCACCGAGCCCGGCCGGTATCCGACCGTCGTGACACCGTCCGATGTGGACGAGACGCCGGGCTCGGGCCGCGGTGTCACGCCGGGATACGGCGACGCGGGCAGGAACGTGTCGTGGATGCCGACGGTCACCGCGTTGGCGACGCCGAGGTTCGGATCGTCCTGGTACACCAGACGGAAGATGATGCCGGAGGCGAACAGCGAGATCGCCATCGGCATGAACAGCACCATCCGGAACGCCACCGCCCACCGGATGCGCTCGGTGAGCACGGCGAAGATCAGGCCGAGTCCGGTGACGAACGCGGGCGCGACCAGCACCCAGATGAGATTGTTGCGGATCGCGATCCGGGTGTTCGGGTCGGTGAACACGGTGCCGTAGTTGCGCAGTCCGACGAACGTCGAGCCGGACCTGTCGAACAGGCTGCGCACCACCGAGTAGACCACCGGGTAGCCGACGAACACCGCGAGCAGCAGCACCGCGGGCGCCAGATAGGCCGCGATGAGCCATTTCGGGGTGTCCGACCGGCCGTCGGTGCCCGCCGGGCGGCGGGAGCGGGACCGGGGCCGCGGGGTGGCCTGCCCCCTGAGCAGGCCACCCCGTTCTTCCCCTTGTGCGGCAAGCTGAGTCACGCCGTCCTCACGAGTTCGTGTAGTCCCTGACGGCATCGGCTTCCAGCTTCTGCTGGGCACCCGCGATGTCGTCGGGGTTGGCGAGGAAGTCCTGGAGGTCCTTCCACTCGCCGGAGCCCTTCGTCGCGCCGAACGCCGGCGGCGCCTGGTCGGACATGTCGAACACGACGTCGTTGCCGGCCCGCAGTAGCTGCTGCTCCATGGTCCGCGTGATGTCGTTCGGGTAGTCCGACAGCGGAACGTCCTTGTTCGGCGACAGGAACCCGCCGGTCTTCGCGAACACCGAGCCGGCGTCCGGGGAAGCCAGGAACTTCATCAGCTCCATCGTCGCCTTGTCGTCGGTGAACGCGACGGCCGCGTCACCACCGGTCTCCACGCCTGCCGACGAGGAACCGATCCGCGGGAACGGGAAGATCTTGGCGTCCGTGCCGACCTGCGCCTTGGTGCTGGACTGGATCGACGTCGCCACGAAGTCGCCCTCGTAGACCATGGCGGCCTTCGGCTTGGCCTCGAACGCGTTCACCACCGATGTCGGGAAATCGGTCTGCAGCGCACCGGTGCGGCCGCCCGCGATCAGCCGGTCCTGCTTGAAGTAGGTCCCCAACACCTGTAGCGCCTTGGTGACCGACGGGTCGGTCCACGGGATCTGGTGCGCGCTGAGCTTGTTGTAGTCGTCCGGTCCCGCGGTCTGCAGGTAGACCTGCTCGAACCAGTCGGTGAGCACCCAGCCGTCGGCCGCACCGACCGACATCGGCGTGACACCCGCGTCGGCCAGTTCGCCGGACAGTGTCGTGAACTGGTCCCAGGTCTTCGGCGGCTGCGCGCCGACCGAATCGAACTGCTTGGTGTTGTACCAGACGACGGACTTGTCGGACGCGTCGAAATAGACCCCGTAGGGCTTGCCGTCGACGGTGGCGAACTTGCTCCACGCGGGCGACTGGTGCGCCGACATGGCCGCCTGCACGTCGGCGGGCAGCGGCTTGAGCGCACCTTCCTTGGCGAACTGCGCGATCGAGCCGGGCTGGGCCAGGAACGCGACGTTCGGCGGGTTCCTGCCGGCCACCTTCGTCTGCAGCACCGTGGGCAGGTTGTCGCCGTCGGAGGTGTACTGCACGGTCGCGCCGGTCTGCTGCTCGAACACCTGGAGGACCTGCTGGAAGTCCTTCTGCTCGTCACCGGACCAGACGCCGGCGACCTGGATGGTCTGGCCCTTCAGGTCCTGTGTCGAACCGGTCGTGGAACTCCCCGTGCCGCCGCCCGATCCGCAGGCGGTCACGCCGAGCACGACACCGGCGGCGACCGCCACGATCCCCACGGTTTTCCGGTACATCGATGTACTCCCCTGGCTTTCCGTCAGTCGTTCCAGATCGACGATCCGGTGTCCGGATCGAAGAAGTGCAGTCGTGAGGTGTCCACCCGGACGGTGACCGACTGGCCTTCGAACACCCTGGTCCTCGGGCTGAACCGGCCGACCAGCGTCGTCACGTCCTGCCGCTGGGATTCGGGCAGCGCGATGAGGAAGCCCTCGTCGCACAGTTCCTCGGTCTCGTCGGTGCGGGCGGCCCGTACCCGGATCGGGAAGTGCACCAGCACGTCCGATCCCATGGCCTCCACCAGGTCCGCGACCGACCGGAGCACGACACCCTCGTCGGCACCGGCGATCTCGGCGTCCTCCATGTCCTCGGGCCGGATGCCGACGATGACGTCCCGGTCGGCGTAGCGCTTCAGGGCGGGACGTTCGCGCAGCACGGAGTCGGCAAGGCGCAGTCGCTGGTCGCCCAGCACCGTCCACCAGCCGTCGGCGCCGTCGGTCTCCAGCCTGCCCGCCAGCACGTTCATCCCGGGCGAGCCGATGAAGCCCGCGACGAACAGGTTCACCGGCCGGTCGTAGAGCTCCTGCGGCGGTCCGACCTGCTGCAGCACCCCCTTGCGCATCACGGCGACACGGTCGCCCAGCGTCATCGCCTCGGTCTGGTCGTGGGTGACGTAGACCGTCGTGACGCCGAGGTCACGCTGGATGCGGGCGATCTGGGCCCGCATCTGGACGCGCAGCTTCGCATCCAAATTGGACAGTGGTTCGTCCATCAGGAACGCCTGCGGCTCGCGCACGATCGCCCTGCCCATCGCGACGCGCTGCCGCTGGCCGCCGGACAGGTTCTTCGGCTTGCGCTGTAGGTGGTCGCCCAGTTCCAGCACCTTGGCCACGTCCGTGACCCGCCGCTTGATCTCGGCCTTCGGCAGTTTGCGCAGTGTCAGGCCGAAAGCGATGTTGTCGAACACGTTGAGGTGGGGATACAGGGCGTAGGACTGGAACACCATGGCGACGTCTCGGTCGCGAGACGGCACCCGGTCGACCACCCGCTCGCCGATGCGGACCGATCCCTCGCTGATGTCTTCCAGGCCGGCGATGATCCGCAGCGCGGTGGTCTTGCCGCAACCCGACGGACCGACCAGCACCAGGAATTCACCGTCCTGGATCTCCAGATTGAGATCCTCGACCGCTCTGGTGCCGTCGGCGTAAACCTTGCCCAACCCGGTCAGTACGATTGCGGACACGGGAAGGACCGTAGGATCAACCACCCGAAGAGAACCTTAAAATCCGGCGGCGGTTGCACTAAGTTCGCGTCGAGCTGGAATTGTTCCCCGGCAACGGTTTCCACCAAGGCACCGCGTGGACCGGTGCGCGCCTGGTGCCGCGATGCCGGCTGTCACGGCGGAAACACCGGAATCGGTGACCGGTGAGTTTCCGGACAAGACGGCCTGTCTCGGATCGCCGGCCGGGGTGCTGTGGTCCGGCGGTGTGCCGGTGGACTTCGGGGAACGCCGGAGCCACGTGCGCCGCCACACACCGATCAAGATCACCGAGCGGTCACCGGGTGTACCGGCATCCGCGTGCTTTCTCTACGGTTAGCCCATGCACGAGATCCTGCTGGTCGAGGACGACCCCGCCGTGCAGGCGGCGTTGGTGCACGCCCTGTCCGATCGCGGCTTCGCGGTCCTGCCCATGGGAACCGCCGTCGACGCGCTGCGGTCGGTCGCCGAGCGCGTACCCGACATCGTCATCCTCGACCTGGGACTGCCGGATCTGGACGGAGCGGCGGCGCTGCGGATGCTGCGCGGCGTCACGAACGTGCCGGTCATCATCGCCACGGCCCGAGGTGACGAGCGCAGCGTGGTGGACCTGCTCAACGCGGGCGCCGACGACTACGTGGTGAAGCCGTTCTCCAGCGAGCAGTTGGTGGCGCGGATTTCCGCGCTGCTGCGGCGCACCGCGCGGCACGACGAGGACGACTCGGAGGTGCTGGAGGTCGGCGGCCTACAGGTCGACCTGCGGCAACGCGTGGCCCGGCTGGACGGCCGCGACCTGGAACTCAACCGGCGGGAGTTCGACCTGCTGGCGTACCTGGCGGCGCGGCCGAACAGCGTGGTCACCCGGCGGGACCTGATCCACGACGTGTGGCGGCAGCGGCACGTCAACGACGACCAGACCATCGACGTGCACGTGTCGTGGCTGCGCCGCAAGCTCGGTGAGAGCGCCGCGAACCCGCGCTACCTGCACACGGTGCGCGGGGTTGGCCTCAAGCTGGTGGTCCCGGGGTGACCCGGGCGCTGCTGCGGGCCGTGCTGCTGGCCGCGACGGCCGCCGTCACGGCGCTGGTGGCGTTGTTCGGGGTGCTCCAGTGGCGGGATCTGAACACGACGGCCGTCGCGGGCGTGCGGGAGCAGGCGCAGTTGGTCGCGGACGCGGTCGTCGATCCGGCGGCCGGCGTCGTGGACGGCGACGGCATCCGGGTGGCGATCGGCCGCACGACGGCGGGCGCCGCCGGTGACGCCGCGGTCTACCTGCCCGCCGGGCGGATCGTCGGCGCGGGCCACGCGGCACCGTCGGACGTCGGCTCGGTGCAGCGGTCGGCCCGGACGGGCTGGTTCTCCGCGCCGGGCGGCCAGGTGCTGCTGACGCCGGTGCCGGTGCCGGACGGGACGGTCGCGGTGGTCGAGGTCTTCCTGCCGCACTGGGACGTGGTGGCACCGTGGCTGCGCGGTACGGGCACGGCGGCAGGTGGTGCGGTGGTGGCGGTCGCGCTGGCCGGTCTCGTCGGCTGGCGCCGCAACCGGCCTCTGGTCGGGTCCATCCGGGCGATCGTGGCGGCGGCCGGCACGATCGGCCAGGGCCGGACCGGTGTCGAGGTGCCGATCGGGGAGGTGGCCGAGATCGGGCAGTTGGTCGGGACGCTCAACCAGATCTCGGCGCGGGTCGAGCAGTTGGTGGCCAGCGAGCGCGAGTTCGTCGCCGACCTGTCACACCGCATGCGCACACCGCTGACAGCACTGCGGCTGGACTCCGAGTCGATCGGCGCGGGCCCGGTCGCCGAACGCGTCCGGCACGCGGTGGGCGTGCTGGAAACCGACGTCGACGACCTGATCCGGACGGCGGAGCGGGCGGCGCGGGTGTCGTCGGACTCGTGCGACCTGGCCAAGGTGGTCCGCGACCGGATGGCGTTCTGGTCGACGCTGGCCGAGCACCAGGGCCGAGGCTGCCGGTTCGAGTGCGACACGGACGAAGCGATCGTCGGACTGCCCGAAAAGGACATCGGCGCGGTGGTGGACTCGTTGCTCGGTAACATCTTCGGCCACACAACCGCCGGAACGCCGTTCGCCGCGACGGTGGTCGTGTACGCCGGGTGGGTGACACTCGTGGTGGAGGACGGCGGTCCCGGCATCGTGAACACGGAAGCCGCGCTGCGCCGCGGAATCAGCGGCCGAGGCTCGACGGGACTGGGCCTGGACATCGCCCGGCACGCGGTCGAGCTGACCGGCGGCACCATCCACGTGGACAGCGGCGGGCTGGGCGGCGCCCGCGTCCGACTCCGCTTCGCCGAAGCCGGCTCGCGCCACGACCACCCGGCCCCCAGAGCCTGGCGGCTGTGGTCCCACTCGGCCGACCTACCGGACCAGGCCGCCGGCGAACCTGCGGGCGTACCGGACGACTGCCCGTGATGGCCACCGAACCCCGTGCCGGGGAGCGGTTCGGTGGCCCGCGGGAACGATCAGCCCTTGTTGGCACCCAGCGTCAGGCCGGAGATGAACTGCCGCTGGAGCACCAGGTACACGATCAGCGTCGGCATGGCCGTGATCAGCGCGCCCGCCGCGATCAGGTTCTGGTTGGTGAAGAACTGCCCCTGCAGGTTGGCCAGCGCCGACGTGATCGGACGCTTGGACCCGGTCTCGAACAGCACCAGCGCCCAGAAGAAGTCGTTGTAGATCCAGATCGACTCCAGCGTGGCCAGCGCCGCGAACGCGGGCCGGCACAGGGGCAGGATGATCTGCCAGAACTGGCGCCACACCGACGCGCCGTCGACCAGCGCGGCCTCGCCGATCTCCTTCGGGATGGTGCGCATGTAGTTGCTGAACACGAAGGTGCAGAAACCGATCTGGAACGCGACGTGGATCGCGATCACGCCCCAGTACGAGTTGTACATCAGCTCCGAGTCGCTCATCGCGGACGGCAGCGGGATCAGCAGGTACAGCCGGTACAGCGGGGTGATGATGACCTGCGGCGGCAGCAGGTTGCCCGCCGTGAACAGCATCAGCAGCGACAGGCTGATCCGGAAGTCGAAGCGGGACACGAAGAACGCCACGAACGACGAGAGCACCAGTGTCAGCAGCACGGCCGGCACGGTGATCAGGATCGAGTTCCAGAAGTACAGCGGCAGGTCCGACTGCGACCACGCGGCGGTGAAGTTCTGGAGCGTCACGCTGTGCGCGATGGACAGGTAGCCGTGCGCCGAGGTGTCCGCATAGGACCGCAGCGACGTGTAAACCGCCCACAGCAACGGAACCAGCCACACCAGTGCCGTGACCGACAGGAACACGTGCAACACGACGCGAGCGGGCCGGACCCGCTTCTTCCGGGTCACGGTGTGCTCACCGCCGTCCGTCCAGGACGTGCGCGCCACCGCGACGTCGCTCGCGGTCACGACGCCGCCTCCGCAGCGGCGAGTACCTCGGCGGCGGGTACCTCGGCGGTCATGACGCTCGCTCCTTGCGGAAGGTCTGCCAGAGATAGGGGATGATCACGATCAGCGAGATGACCAGCAGCACCACGGCCACGGCGGAGCCGAAGCCGATGCGTGGCGACTCACCGAGGATGCTGTTCGTGATCAGCAGCGACAGCAGTTCCAGGCCGGGCTTGGCACCGTTGTTGCCACCCATGACGTAGACCAGGTCGAACGCGCGCAGCGACTCGATGATCGTGACGACAAGGATGATGATGTTGATCGGCCGCATCGAGGGGAAGATCACCCGCAGGAACGTCTGCCACTCGTTGGCGCCGTCGATCGACGCGGCCTCCGGCAGCGCGGGATCCATGCCCTTCAGGCCGGCGAGGTACAACACCATGATGTAGGCGGCGTGCCGCCAGCTCGCCGCGATCAGCACCGCCCACAGGTTCAGGTTCGGGCTGCCCAGCCAGTCGATGTAGCTGCCCGGCTTGTTGGTGTGCAGCAGGCTGTTGACCAGGCCGGTGTCCGGGTTGTAGATGATCTCCCAGATGAAGCCGACGACCGCCAGCGAGATCACCATCGGCAGGAAGATCGCCGTCTGGTAGAAGCGGGTGAACCGGATCACCTTGTTGAGCTGGTATGCCAGCAGCATGCCGAACGGCGTCGGGATCAGCAGGAAGAAGCCCAGCCAGATGAAGTTGTGCTCCAACGCCGGCCAGAACGCCGGATAGTTGGTGAACAACTGCTGGTAGTTGGTCAGGCCGATGAACTTGATGCTGTCCAGGCCGATGCCGTTCCAACTGGTGAAGGACAGCACGATGGACGCCAGGGTCGGTACCCACACGAAGGCCACGTGGGCCAGGGTCGGGATGCCGACCATGAGCGCGAGCACAACCTTGTCGCGCGTGCTCAGACGCCGGACGCGCCGTGCCGACTTGCGGCCGGCACGGCCCGTCCGGTCCCGATCGAGTGTTGCTGTCATGCGGTTGCGACGCCCATCAGGAGGTGAAGTACTGGGACTTCTGCGACTCGATCGTGGACAACATCGACGTGGTGCTGCTCGGGTTGTCCAACCACTTGGCGATCGCGGGCTCGACCACGTTCGAGATGAACCCGGGGTCCGAGTCGCGGTCGCCGAACTGCGACAACGTCTTCGCCTGGCTGATGAACTGTACTGCCTTCTTCTGCAGAACGTTGTACTTGCTCGTGTCGGCCTGGCTGTTGACGGCCACGTTCGAGTTGTCGATGCCGAGGTAGGTGTTCTCCCCCGCCGCCGAACCGAGGAACTCCATCAGCTTCTTCGCGCCCGCGATGTTCTTCGGCTTGGCACTGACCATGAAGCCGTCGGTCGGCGCCTCGACCGAGTCCGTGCCGTAGGTCGGGTTGATCTCGGGGTAGGCGAAGAAGTCCAGGTCGTCCAGGTCCGCCTGGTTGGTGAACTGCTGGGCGACGAACAGGCCGAGCGTGAACATGCCGGTCTGCTTGCTCAGCAGCGCCTGTGCGGCGTCCTGCCACTTGCGGCCGGCCGCACCCTGCTGCTGGTAGGGCACGAGCTGCGCGAAGTGCGTGAACACGTCGGCGACCTTCTGGTCGGTCCACGACTGCTTGCCGTGCATCAGGTCCATGTGGAACTGGTAGCCGTTGAGCCGCATGTTGATGTAGTCGAACGTGCCCAGCGGCGTCCACGAGTCGCCCTGGCCGTAGCCGAAGGAGAACGGCACCAGGCCGTCGTTCTTCATCTTGCCGGCCAGCGTGAGCAGGTCGTCCCAGGTCTTCGGGGCCTCGTAGCCCCTGGCCTGGAAGACACTCTTGCGGTAGAAGATGCCCCACGGGTAGTTGTAGATCGGCACGAAGTAGTACTTGCCGTCGGTGCCCTTGGACAGGGCCTTCGTGGCGTCGCTGAAGTTGCTGCCGATCTTGTCCCAGACGTCGTCGATAGGCGTCGCGAGACCCTTGGCGGCGAAGAACTGCATGCGGTAACCGGCGAACCAGGTGAAGACGTCGTCCGGGGTGCCCTGCAGGTACGTGCTGATGGTCTTCTGGAACGTGTCGTGGTCGACGGTGTTGATCTTGACCGTGTCACCGGACGACTTCTGGAACGCCTGCAACGTGGCCGCGTACGCCTTCTTCGGCACGGGGTCCGAACCGTTGGAGCCGAAGGTGACGGTCCCGGTGTCCGAGCTGGACGAGGAACTGGAGCCGCCACCCCCACAGGCGGAGAGCACGGGCACTGCGGCCGCCATGCCGGCAGCACCCAGCAGGCCCCTGAGCATGGTCCTGCGGGACAGCGGCGGGATGCCTCCTGGCATCGACGTGACGTCCCTGCCAGCGAACGGGTGAGGCATCGGTGGCCTCCTCTTTGACTGTCGTAGTCCAGTTGGGCTGTGCAAACTGATCAGAATCAAACGAGACCGAACAGAATGCATCGAATTCCACCGCGCCCATCCCCGGGTGTCAAGAGATCGTTTCGTTCTTGTAACCCGCCGACCTGGAGAGACGGCGCAGGCCCGGCTACTTGGACGTTTCGGTGCACCGAAGCGGTCCGCACGGTCACAGATTGTGCCGCCGCGGCGCCTCCCGCACTACTCGGATGCACATCCCGGGTCAGGGCCGGACCAGGCCGTTCTGGTACGCGAACACCACTGCCTGTACGCGATCGCGCAGGTCGAGCTTGCTCAGCACCTTGCCGACGTGCGTCTTCACGGTCGCCTCGGACACCGAGAGCACCCGTGCGATCTCCGCGTTCGACAGGCCCTGCGCCACCTGTAGCAGGACCTCGTGTTCCCGCTCGGTCAGCCGGTCCAACCGTCCGTCACCCACCGCGGCGTTCGCCCTCAGGTCGGGCAGCCGGTCGGCCATGGTGTCCAGCAGCCTTCTGGTCACGCGTGGTGCGACGACCGCGTCGCCGCTGGCGACGGCGCGAATCGCGGACAGCAGGTCCTCCGGCGGCACGTTCTTCAACAGGAAGCCACTGGCACCGGCGCGCAGCCCGGCGAACGCGTACTCGTCGAGGTCGAACGTGGTCAGGATGAGCACCCGGGACCGGCCGTGTTGTCGGACGATCCGACGAGTCGCGTCGATCCCGTCCAGCACCGGCATCCGCACGTCCATCAGCACGACGTCCGGGTCCAGGTCGGCCACCCGTGCCACGGCCGCGGCGCCGTCACCCGCCTCGCCGATCACCCGCAGGTCCGGCTGCGACTCCAGCACCAGCCGGAATCCCAGGCGCAGCAGCGGTTCGTCGTCCACGAGCAGGATGCTGACCGTCATGCCACGTCCTCGGCCCCGGTCTGCACGCCGGCCATGTCCAGCCGGACCGCCACCCGCCAGCCGCCCCCCGGTTTCGGACCCGCCTGGACCTCACCACCGAACATCGCGGCCCGCTCGCGCATCCCGGTCAGGCCGTGGCCGCCGTCGCCCGCGTGTGCCTTGGGCCTGCCGTCGTCGCTGATGTCGAGGTCGACAGCCGGCCGGGCGTAGCGCAGGCGGATGTGCGCCGATGTGGCCGAGTCGGCATGCTTGAGCACGTTGGTCAGCGCCTCCTGGACCAGCCGGTACACGGCGAGTTGGGCGGTGGCGGGCAGCGGGAACGGCTGCCCGGCGACGGTGAGGGAGGTGGCCAGCCCCGCGGAGCGGACCTGGCCGACCAGCTCGTCCAACTGCTCGATGCCCGGCTGCGGTGCCAGCGACCCGGCGGGCCCCGCCTCGCGCAGCACCCCGAGCAGCCGGTGCATCTCGGCCAGCGCCTGGCGGCCGGTCGCGGACACCTGCCGTGCCGCGTTCTCGGCCTCCGGCGAGCCGGTACGGGCGGCGAAGGCGGCGCCGTCGGCCAGCGCGATCATCACCGACAGGTTGTGCGCCACGATGTCGTGCATCTCGCGGGCGATCATGGCCCGCTCGGCCCGCCGGGCGCGGTCCTCCAGCGACACCATGTACGCGCGCCGGGTGCCCACATAGACGCCGATCACGAACGCGGCCGTGACCATCCCGGACAGGAACACGAACGCGGGCAGCCAGCTCAGCGCGGGCGCCCACTTCAGCGCCGCCAGCAGCGCGCCGGCCTCCAGCACGCCCGCGGCACCGAGCGCCGCGCGCCGGTCGCACGTGGCGGCGACGGTGTAGAGCGCGACCAGCAGCGCGGCGTCCACGGCCAGCACGTGGCCCGACCACCACTGCGCTGCCGCGACACCGCACATGAAGCTGAACACCGGCAGCGGGAAGCGCCGCCGCAACACCAGTGGAATGACCAGCAGCAGCGCGAAGACGATGTCGAGTGGCTTGGTGCCGTTCCGGTCACCGCGCCCCCCGAGCACCAGCAGCAGCGCGATCGCGAGGAGCACGTCGACCAGCAGCGGGTACCGGGTGACGATCAGCACCGGATACCGGGTCAGCACGTCACGCAGCCCGACCAGCAACCGCCGGCCGGGCCATCGCGACGCGGTGCCCAGGGTCACCGCTCCATCATCGCGCACAGGGGGATCAGGCGTCCCTGCGCCGTACCAGGATCGCGGCGACGACCAGGGCGACCGCCAGATAGACACAGAACACCAGGAATCCGGTCCACGGTGACAGCGACGCCGGGTCGACCTGCACCGACGTGACGGCCTCGCCCGCGTTGCTGGGCAGGTACTTGTCGATGTGCTGCTGCCAGCTGTCCGGTAGCGCCCTGACCAGTTCGGGCAGGATCAACAGCAGTCCGAACAGGCTGGCGATGCCACCGGCCGTGCTACGGATGATCCATCCCAGGCCGATGCCGAACAGCCCGATCCCGGTCAGGTACAGCCCGGTGCCGAACACCGCGCGCAGCACGCCCGGCTCGCCGAGCGTGGTCTGGATGTGCTGCGCGGACAGCAGTGCCTGTCCCAGGAAGAAGGACACGAACGACGCGATCTCGGCGCCGACGAACGCGACCACGGTGAACACGATCGCCTTGGCCCAGATCACCGGCAGCCGCCTGGGTGCGGCGGCCATGCTGGAGCGGATCATGCCGGTGCTGTACTCACCGGAGACGATCAGCACGCCCAGCACGCCGATCACCAGTTGCGCGAGTTCGAAGCCGCGCAGGCTCGTGCCGGTCGGGTCGAAGTCGACGCGGAACCGGGCGGGCGTCGTGGTCCACCTGCTCGCCGTGACACCGGAGAACAGGCAGCCGAACGCGATCATGCCCAGCACCGTCGTGGCCAGCGCGTACCAGGAGGAGCGCAGGGACCAGAATTTCACCCACTCGGACTTGATCACCCGCCACTGGGTGACGCGCAGGTTGACGGGATCGAGTCGGCCGAGCATGGCCACCTTCTTCGCCTTGACGAGCGTGTCGGTGCTCATGCCGCGCTCTCCGTCCGGTACTCGACGTCGTCCTGGGTCAGTTCCATGAACGCCTCCTCCAACGAGGCCTGCACCGGGGTGAGCTCGATCAGCGGGATCGACTGCTCACACGCGATTCTCCCGACGACCTCGCTGGTCATGCCGCTGACCTCGATCACCGCGGGCTCGGCGCTGGTGACGCTGACGTCCGGGCCGACCAACAGGTCGCGCAGCCGCGCCGCCTCCGGTGTGCGTACCCGCACCACGTCACTGGACGCCCGCTCGGTGAACTCCTTGACCGACATGTCGGCGATCAGCCTGCCCCGCCCGATCACGACCAGGTGCTCGGCGGTCAGCGCCATCTCGCTCATCAGGTGCGACGACACGAACACGGTGCGGCCCTCGGCGGCCAGCGCGCGCAGCAGGTTCCTGATCCAGAGCACGCCCTCCGGGTCCAGCCCGTTGACCGGCTCGTCCAGCACGAGTGTCGCCGGGTCCCCCAACAACGCGGCGGCCACCCCCAGCCGTTGGCCCATGCCCAGTGAGAAGCCGCCCGCCCGCTTGCGGGCCACCTCGTGCAGGCCGACCAGGTCGATCACCTGGTCGACACGCTTGCGCGGGATGCCGGTGGTGAGCGCCTGCGCGAGCAGGTGGTGGTAGGCCGAGCGGCCGGTGTGCACGGCCTTGGCCTCCAGCAGTGCGCCGACCTCGTGCAGCGGCGCCGCGTGCTCCGCGTAGCGCTTGCCGTTCACCGTGACCTGGCCGGACGTGGGCATGTCCAGACCCAGGATCATCCGCATCGTGGTCGACTTGCCGGCGCCGTTCGGGCCGAGAAAGCCGGTGACCGCCCCCGGTCGCACCGTGAACGTGAGGTCGTCCACGGCGGTCTTGTCGCCGTAGCGCTTGGTTACTCCCCTTGCCTCGATCATGCCGGAAAGGCTCGCAGTTCCGAGCGGGCGGCACGACGGTCCGAGGACTGATCTATTCGGGTGGCGCACTACGACCGACGGCGGAGCGGCTCATCCCGAAGTCGTAGACAACGTTGTCCACATCGCGGGCACCGTGTCCGGAACCGGACAGGAAATTACCAGCATATTGACGAAAAATTGCGAACGGCGCTTTTCTTCTCTTACACCTGCCGGTGACAACGTTGTCATCCCTGCTGGCGACGACGTTCTCGGCGGGCAGCCGTACCGAAATCCCCTGCCGGTACTCTCACAAAGGACGACGACATGGTCGTTGCCAGAACCCTGTTACGACTGCTCGGCGCGGGCGCGCTCGTCGCCACGGCCGTCGTACCCTTCACAGCGACGGCCGCGTCCGCGGCCGTCACCGATCCCGCGTCCGTGGTCAACCCGTTCATCGGCACCACGAACACCGCGGACGACTTCCCCGGCGCCGACGTGCCGTTCGGCATGGTCCAGTGGAGCCCGGACACGCCGAGCCGGCCCGACGGCGGCGGCTACGAGTACAACGACTCGTCCATCACCGGCTTCAGCCTGACGCACCTGTCGGGTCCCGGCTGCGGTGCCGACGGCGACGTCCCGATCCTGCCGACGGTCGGCGGTATCAACACCGGCGCCACGGACGGGTTCTCGCACTCCAACGAGTCCGCCAACGCCGGCTACTACTCGGTGGCGCTGAACAACGGTGTGAAGACCGAGCTGACGGCGACGCAGCGCTCCGGCATGGCGCGCTTCACGTTCCCGTCGACGACGCAGGCGAACCTGATCTTCAAGCTGAACGGCAGCCAGAACACGGTCGACGCGACGAACTGGAACGTCGTCAGCAACACCGAGGTGTCCGGGTCGGTGACGTCGGGCCACTTCTGCAATGCCGGCTTCACCTACACGATGTACTTCGACATCGTGTTCGACCAGCCCTTCAGCACGAGCGGCACGGCCGTCGCGCAGGCGACCCCGAACCACGCCCGCAACCAGGACAAGCTGCACGGCGTCACGCCTGCCGCGAAGAGCAAGGCCGTGACCCCCGCGGCGAGCGCGAACAACGGCTACGTCACGTTCAACACGACCGGCAACAACGTCGTGAACGCGAAGGTCGGCGTGTCGTACGTGTCGGCCGCCAACGCCGTGGCCAACCGCACGACGGAGAACCCGAACTGGAACTTCACGGCCACGCAGCAGGCCGCGCACAGCGCGTGGAACTCGATGCTGGGCCGCATCCAGATCACCGGCGGCACTTCCGCGCAGCAGCAGGTGTTCTACACGGCGCTGTACCACTCCCTGTTGCACCCCAACGTGTTCTCTGACACGAACGGGCAGTACATCGGGTTCGACGGCTCGGTGCACACGGTCAGCGGCGGCCAGTCCGCGCAGTACGCGAACTACTCCGGCTGGGACATCTACCGCAGCCAGGCACAGCTCACAGGTCTCGTCGCACCGACACAGGCCGGTGACTTCGCGCAGTCGATGGTCAACGACTTCGCGCAGGGTGGCCAGCTACCCAAGTGGGCGCAGAACAACGGTGAGACGTACGTGATGGTCGGCGACCCGGCCGACCAGATCATCGCGGACTACTACGCGTTCGGCGCACACAACTTCGACACCGCGACGGCGCTCAAGGACATGGTGCACGACGCGTCGGCCACCAACAACGACCGGCCCGGCCTGAACTACCTGAACTCACCGGGCTACCTCCCCTCCGACGGCACGTACTTCTGCTGCAATCCTTACGGTCCCGTGTCCATGCAGCTTGAGTACGACAGCGCCGACTTCGCGGTCTCCGCGTTCGCGGGCACCCAGGGCGACACCGCCGACCAGACCACGTACGGCGACCGTGCGCAGGACTGGCAGAACACGTTCAACTCCGGCAGCGGCTTCATGCAGCCCAAACAGGCCAACGGTTCCTGGGCCGGCGGTTTCGACCCGAGCAGCCAGTCGAACTTCGTGGAGGGCACGTCCTGGCAGTACACCGGCATGGTCCCGTTCAACATCGCGGGCCTCGCGTCGGCCAAGGGTGGCAACTCGGCGATGATCAGCTACCTCAACAGTGTGCTGGCCGGTTTCCACGGCAGCGGCGGCTCACAGTCCGACATGGGCAACGAGCCGAGCCTGGAACTGCCGTGGGAGTACGACTACGTCGGTCAGCCGTACCAGACGCAGAAGGTGGTCCGGGCGATCCAGGACCAGATCTGGTCCGACGCGCCCGGCGGCCTGGCCGGTAACGACGACCTGGGCGAGATGAGCTCCTGGTACGTCTTCTCGGCACTGGGCATGTACCCGGAAACCCCGGGCACCGCCGACCTGGCGCTGGGCAGCCCGCTGTTCACGCAGGCGGTGATCACCCTGCCCAGCGGCAACACGCTGACCATCAACGCACCCGCGGCGGCCGACAACGCGCCCTACATCCAGAGCGCGACGTGGAACGGCTCGTCGTGGAACAACGCGTACGTGCCGACGTCGGCGATCACCTCCGGCGGCACGCTGGCGTTCACGATGGGCACGTCGGCCAACACGTCGTGGGCCACGGGTTCCTCGGCCGCCCCGCCGTCCTACGGCGGCTCGCAGTTGCCCAACACCGGCCCGATCACGTCTGCCATCTCCGGCAAGTGCGTCGACGTGAGCGGCAGCGGCACGGCCAACAGCACGCACGTGCAACTGTGGACGTGCAACCAGACCGGCGCCCAGAAGTGGGCCATGGTCGGTGACGGCACCATCCAGGCGCAGGGTGGCTGCATGGACGTGTCCAACAGCGGCACGGCCAACGGCACCCTCGTGCAGCTCTACCAGTGCAACGGCACGGGCGCACAGCAGTGGCGCGTGCAGGGCTCGGCCCTGGTGAACCCGGAATCCGGCCGCTGTCTGGACGACCCGGGTGGCACCACGAGCGATGGCACCCAACTCCAGCTCTACGACTGCAACCAGACCAACTCACAGACATGGAACGCACCATGATGTAGTCGGGTCGACGGGTCCGGGCGCCCGTCTCCTCGCTGTCGCGAGGAGACGGGCGCCCGGTCGTATCCGCACTCAGCGAGTGGCGAGCGCCAGGAGATGAGCACTCGCATGCATCATCAGCGGATCCCGCTCCACCAACCGCGCACACTCCAACGCGGCCGGGGCCAGCTCCTCGAACCGCTCCAGTCCGGCCACGTCCAACGCGGGCCAACCCGGCCCCTCGACCCCGTACACCACGACATCCCGAAACCCGGCCGCGGTCACCTCCGCCGCCAACTCGGCCGCGGTATGAAAATGTGCCGGCACGAACCCGAGGTGACCGTCGTACTCACCGGTCAGCACCGCCCCGGCGATCCCGCCCGGAAACCGACCGGTGGCCGCACCCTCCAACGCCGTCAGATAGCGACAGATCCCGGCGGCCGCCAGCACCCCACCGGCCCGCGACACCCGATGAGCCTCACCGAGAGCCAGAGCCCGGTCGGCCGCCGAAGTCAGGTGGTACAACGGCCCGAGCAACAACACGACGTCAACCGGGCCCGGCACCGACGGCAGCCGCCGCGCATCACCCACCGAAGCCGTGACCCCGGGCAACGCGCCCGCCACCGACACATGACCGGCCACCGGGTCGACGACATGGACCCGATGCCCGTCCGCGGCCAACCACTCCGCGTGCACCCCGGTTGCCCCACCCACGTCCAGCACATCAGCCGACGGCGGCACCACACGACCGAGCAGTTCCCGAGTACGCAGCAACTCCAGCCGCCCGTGAGGGGTCCGGGTCAGCCGACTGCCCTCGGCAACGGAGGCGTAGTGCTCCTCGACCGTCATCCAGCAATCATGGGTGCGGATTGGACTTGCCGACAACCGATTTCGCGGACATGGAGCTACCCGGCCGCGCCCACCGCACTCCCCTGAGGGCTCAGGGCACCCGTGCGATCACGGTCGTGGCGTACCACAGGTTCGTCGCCGACACGCCACTCGGCGCCCGCAGCGGCGAGTACGTCGCGTCCGGCCGCACCGGCTCCATGATCTGTAGGCCGGCGGCCTCGTACCGGGGCCGCACCCACAGCTCGTCGAACGCCACGTTCGACTCCGGGTGGTCGGCTTCCTTCAGCCGGTGCTCGCCACGGTCGTGCGGCCACGTCGCGGCGAGGCTCCGGCCCGGCAGCACCTTCTCGGTCTCCGAGTTGTACATGTTCCAGGTGGACGCGAACACGCCGCCGGGCTTGAGCACGCGCGCGATCTGGTCGAGGTAGTTGGTCGCGGCGTCGGGGGTGAGGTGGGTGAACAACGAGCCCGCGTAGGCCAGGTCGAACGTCGAGTCGTCGTAGGGGAACACGTAGCTGGCCGCGTCGACGCCGTTGTCGTGGCTGGCGGTGCTGGTGCGCACGTCGGCGTGGGTGAAGTGGAAGTTCGGGTGGTCGGCGCCGATGTTGCGGCGACACCAGTCGATCATGTACGACGCCACGTCGAAGCCGTCGTAGCGGCCGTTCGGGCCGAGCGCGCCGGTCAGTGGCACCGCCAGCCTGCCCACACCGCAGCCGATGTCCAGCACCCCGCTGTCCGCCGACAGGCCGCAGAACTCACGCAGGAAGCCGACCTGGTCGTTGCCGGTCTTCGTGAAGTCCAGCCACAGTGGCGAGATGCCACGGCGGATGCGCCGCGGCGGCGTGTGCGTCACACGCGTGACGACGTCCTCCGCCCTGTCCCGGAACGCCTTCGCGGTGGTCCGCCATGAGGGGTTCGTCATGATGCTGCTCCTCTTACAGTGATGGGACCGTGGCGGTCACCGGGCGGAGCCCGGCCGGGCCGGGTTCGAACCGGAGTTCACACGCGGCGCAGTACAGGTTGGCGCTCAGGCGCTCGCCGCACACACAGACCCAGCCCTTCTGCCGGGCCGGGTTGCCCGCCACGAACGCGTGCGCCGGCACGTCCCGCGTGACAACGGAACCGGCCGCGGCGAACGCGTACTCGCCGATCTCGTGCCCGCACACCACGACGACGCCCGCCCCGAGGCTCGCGCCGCGCCGGACCACTGTCGGCAACAGCTCACCGGCCCCTCTGCGCAGGGCGGCACGCGGGCGCAGATCGTTGGTGAACAACACGTTCGGGCCGAGGAACACCTCGTCCTCACATGTCACGCCCGCGAACACCAGGGTGCCGTTCTTCACGGTCACGCGGTCGCCCAGCACGGCGTCGTTCTCCACGAACGCGCCGTCACAGATGTTGCAGTCCCGGCCGACACGCGCGCCGGGCAGCACGTGCGCGAACGCCCACACCCGCGTGCCGTCGCCGACGTCGTCGCTCTCACACAGCCCGTTGGGGTGCACGAAGACGCTTGCCGCGCTGGACGATTCGCTCATCGAACCGCCTCCGCCAACACCTCGGCGACGCGTTCCTGCTGGGTCGCCGTGATTTCCGGGAAGATCGGCAGCGAAAGCTGTTGGTCGGCACGCAGTTCGGCGTTCGGGAACGCTCCCCTGCCCTGGCCGAGGTTCGCGAACGCGCCGGTCAGGTGGATCGGCGTCGGGTAGTGGATGCCCGCGCCGATGCCCGCATCGTGCAGCGCCGCCAGCACGCGGTCACGTTCGGGCACCAGCACGACGTACAGGTGCCACACCGGCTCGTTGCCCTCCGCCGTCACCGGCAGCCGCACGCCCGGCACACCGGACAGCAGCTCGTGATAGCGCTCGGCCGCCTTGCGCCGGTCGTCGTTCCAGCCGTCCAGCCGCCGCAGTTTCGCCGACAGGACGACGGCCTGCAGTGTGTCCAGGCGACTGTTGAAGCCCAGCACGGTGTGCTCGTAGCGGCGCGGCGAGCCGTGGTCGCGCAGCAGCCCGATGCCGGCGGCCAGCTCGTCGTCGTCGGTCAGCACGGCACCGGCATCGCCGTAGGCGCCGAGGTTCTTGCCCGGGTAGAAGCTGGTCGCGGCGGCGTGGCCGAGCGTGCCGGCCGCGCGGCCGTGTCGACGGGCGCCCTGCGACTGTGCCGCGTCCTCGATGACGACCACGTCACCGGACGGGTCGATCAGTTCGACCGGGGCGGCCTGCCCGTACAGGTGGACGGGCAGCACGGCGCGGGTGCGCGGGCCGATCGCGGCCATCGCCGCCGCCGGGTCGATCAGGCCGGTGTCCGGGTCACAGTCCACCAGCACCGGTGTCGCGCCCGCCCGCGCCACGGCCTCGGCCGTCGCGATGAACGTGTTGGCCGGCAACACACATTCGGCGTGCGCGCCGACGCCGGCCGCGCGCAGCGCCAGTTCGATCGCGTCCGTGCCGCTGCCGACGCCGACGCAGTGCGCGGTGCCGACGTAGTCGGCGTAGGCCCGCTCGAACGCCGCCACCGCGGGACCGTTGACGAACGCGGTGCGCTCCAGCACCTGCGCCCAGCCCTCGGCCACCTCGTCGGCCACCTGCCGGTGCGCAGCGGCCAGATCCACCAGGGGAATGTTCATCTCGTCGTCACCTGTCCGGCGTCGTGGCTGGGCGTGCGCACAGCCTGGGCGTTGGCGTCGTCCACGGCGACGGTTCCCCGCCACCTGCTGATCCTGCGTTTCACCTTGTACCGCAACACACCCACGGCCGACGTCGTCGCGGCACGCAGCAGCGCGCCGCGCCCGGTGACGTTGTCGACGGCCTGGCTGTACTCGTCATCCTGGACCTCGGCGGCCATCCGCAGGCTGAACCGCGTGACCACCAGATCCCGGCCGAAGGCACCCAACTGGTCGCGCAGCGCGGCGTCGCGGCACACGGCGGCCAGCGCGCCGCTCATGCCGGTCACGCCCTCGCCGTACGAGCCGGGGCCCAGGCCGTACCAGCCGTCGGACAGGAACACCGGCGCGGTGCGCGCGGTGAGCAGTTCGCTGAAGCCACGCTCGCCGACGACCACCAGCGGCTTGCCGAACGCCAGTGCCCGCAGCGCCGAACCGCCCATGCCGAGCACGACGTCCGCGGCGTCGTAGGCGGGCCGGGGATCGGCCAGTTGACCCGTGAGGACGACCAGTTCGCGGCCCGCGCGCTGGTTGGCCAGCGCGGCACGGGCAGCCAATTCCTCGCGGATCGGGCCGTCGCCGACGATCGCCAGCCGCACCGGCGTCCCGGCCAGCGCGAGTTGTTCGACCGCGGCACACGCGGTGAGCAGGCTCTCCCGCTTCAGGTCAGGCACCAGTCGGCACACCATGACCGCGAGCGGCAGCGTGGGATCGGGCGCGTAGCGGGCGCGGAAGTCCGACGCCGCCCCCGCACCGCACGCACCGGGCGCGTCGCGATCGGTGTCCACCGGCGGTTCCATCAGGTTCACCCGCGGATGGCCCGCGTCGCGCGCCGCGTACTGCAACTGCTCCGTGCCGACCAGCAGCGGGATCGGCTTCGGGAAGAACGGCACGATCGACGAGGACAAGATCGTCGCGATCACCGGTGTGCCCAGCCGCATGCGGGGGCCGTAGAACGCCTCCACGGCAGGCGGCCACTCGTAGCCGTGCACGATGTCGATCGCGCGGTCGCGGACCAGCCGGGTCAGCAGCGACGCGACGCCCGCCGAGGGCCTGCGCCTGCGCTCGGGGATCGGCACGTGCTCAAGGCCAAGGTCGGTCACCATGTCGACCAGCGGTCCGGGTTCGGCGACCACGATCACCTCGTGGCCACGGTCCCGGACGGCGCCGGCCAACTGGATCGCGTTGAGCTGCGATCCCCCGATCTCCATCGCGTGCGGGTAGACGATGATCCGCATGGCCTACCTGATCTTCCGGGCCGGCACACCGGCCCATGTCTGTCCATCCGGGACGTCGGCGAGCACCACAGCGCCCATCCCGACCACGGCCTCGGCGCCGATCACCAGGTTCTCCCTGACCGTGCAGCCCTGCCCGAGATACGCGGCAGCGCCCACACGGACGCCACCGGCCAGCGTGGCCCGCCCGGCCAGCGTGACACCGGCTTCGAGTTCGTCGTCGTGCGTGAGCAGCACGTGCGGCATCGCCACCGTGTACGGGCCGAGCACGATCGGCGCCGTGATCACCACGCCCGCCAACAGGATCGAGCCCTCACCGACCGCGGTGCCCGGCGCGATCACGGCAGCCGGGTGGATCACGGTGGCCCAGCGGTCGGACAGCAGGCCCAGCCGCTCGGTCAGCCGCAACCGGCCCGCGGGCCGGGCCGGCGACGCGACGCACGGCACGACAGCCGCGTCCGGGTGGTCGAAGACTCGTTCGGCCGGCCCGAGCACGGGCACGCCGTCCACGACGTCACCGTGCCGCACCGGATCGTCGTCCAGCGCACCGATCGGCCGGTACCGGTCCGGCTGCGCGCGCACGGCGACCAGCGTCTCCCTGGCCAACCCGCCGGCACCGAGCAACAACAAAGGTCTCGCGGTCAGCGCCGCCTCAACGGGAAGTCCGTCGGGACCGCGTCAACGGGACGAGTCTCGGCGGTCACAGGCCGCAACGGCACGAGAGTTCGCCGTCGCCGCCCTCGCGATCCGACCACGTGGGTCTGCTGGTCGGGGGTCAGTTCATGGTGCAGCGGCAGGATGACCGAGCGGGAGGTGAGCAGTTCGGTCACCGGCAGCGGCACGTGGCGCACGCCGGCATAGGCCGGTTCCAGGTGCGCGGCCATGATCCCGCGCCGGGCCGAACACCTTCCGCCGCAAGGGAGCAGAGCGCGGCTCGACGGTCGGTGCCCTCGGCGAGCAGGACCCAGAACGCCTGGTAGTTCGTCGTTCCGTGGGCCGGGTCGTGCACCGGGCTGACGCCGGGCACGTCGGCGAGCAGTTCGTGGTACCGGGCGGCCATCGCGCGCCGCCCGGCGACGAGGTCGGCCAACCGTCCAAGCTGGACGATGCCGATCGCGGCCTGGAGGTCGGTCATCCGGTAGTTGAAGCCGGTTTCCAGGTACTGCTCGACGATCGCCCTGCCGGCGGCGCGTGCCGGTCGGCGGCGGACACGGACATGCCGTGCTCCCGCAGCCTGCGCAGCCGCGCGGCCAGTTCCGGGTCGTCGGTGGTGAGCATGCCACCCTCGCCGGTGGTGAGCAGCTTGCGCGGGTGGAACGACCACGCCGCCAGCAGCGCGCCCGCGCCGACCGGATCGCCCCGGTACGTCGATCCCGCCGCACACGCGGCGTCCTCGACGACCGGAATGCCACCGCACGCGGAGCGCAACGCGACGACGTCGGCCGGCATGCCGCCCTGGTGCACGGCCAGCACGGCCTTCGTGCGGGATGTCAGCAGCGGTGTCACGGTCTCCGGCGTGATGTTGCCGGTGGTCGGGTCGACGTCGGCGAACACCGGTGTGGCACCGACATAGCGGACCGCGTTGGTGGACGCGATGAACGAGAACGACGGCACGACGACCTCGTCACCCGGCCCGATGCCGAGCACGTGCAGCGCCAGGTGCAGCGCGGCCGTGCAGGAGGACACCGCGACGCCCTGCCCCGCGCCGACGTGCTCGGCGAACAGCCGCTCGAACTCGACGACGCGCGGTCCCTGGGCGACCCAGCCGCTCGCGATCACCTCGGCGACGGCGTCGGCCTCGGCGGTGCCCAACAGGGGCCGCATGACCGGGATCATCCGGCCCTCCTCGATGTGTCGGTTCCGGTGTTCGACATGTCCATCGGTCCGGTCGGTCAGTTCGTTGCAGTGACGTCGCCGACCGGCGGACGGGAATCCATTGGCAGGCCGGCCAGTCCGGCCATCCGGGTGGCCCGTGCCTGCCACGAGTGGCGTGCGGCGACCGAACGGCGCCGCCGGACCACGTCGGGTGTGCGCGGCGCGTCGGCCGCCGCCATCACCTCGCGGGCGAACGCGGCAGGCCCGGCTACGGCGATCACGTCCGTGCCCGACGCGGCCAGTCCCCTGGTGGCCGGCAGGTCGGAGCCGACGACGGGCCGCCCGGCCGCCAGGTACTCCAAGGTCTTGAGCGGAAAGGACGCACGGTTGAACGGCGTGTCCGTGTACGGCGTGAGCCCGACGTCCATTCTGGCCAGCCACCGCGGCAGTTCGTCGAACGGCACGGCACCGGCGTGGTGCACGTTGGGCCTGGCGACCAGCGCGTCCCACCGCCGCGGCAGCCACCCGGGATCACGCGGCCCGACCAGCAGCAGGCCCAGCCCCGTGTCGGCGACGGCGCTGAGCAGGTCGGCGTCCAGCCGGTCGTTGAGCTGGCCGACGACACCGGCCACCGGCATCGGGAAGCCGTCCGGCAGCACTGCCGGCGCCACCGTGTCGACGGCCGCGTACACGGCCGGATCGACGCCGTTGGGCAGCAGCGCCGGGTTGGCTCCCAGATCGCGCCAGCGCGCGGCCAGTTCCGGCGTGACCGCGGTGACGATCTCGGCGCTGGTGATGGCACGGCGTTCCTCACGCCGCAGCCGGTCGGCCCGCCGGCCCATCAGTTCGGCACCGGCCACCCAGTCGTCCGTGCCGTACAGCACCGTGCGGGTGCTCTCCGGCCAGCCGCCCAGGACGTCGTCGAACGAGCACGCGATCACCGCGGCCGGCGTGCGGCCCAGTTCGGCCAGCGCGCGCCGGATGTGCCCGCGCACCAACGGCCACGTGGTCAGGCGGATGCCGGGGCGGCTCAGGCCGGGCAGCACGACCGGCGTCAACCGGTGCACCCACGGCAGTTCCCGCACCAACCCGGTCCGCCACGACGGTCCCGCGGCGCCGAACCGCCGGTAGCGCTTCGGCGTCGCGGGTGAGACCGGCGGGTCCACCCACAACACGTCGGTGTACCTGCCCAGTGATTCGGTCAGGGCCCTCTCCGACCCCCTGACCCCGTCCCAGCTCGCTCCGGACACCAACACCGTCAACGGCCGGCCGGGCACGGTCTTCTGCTGTCCCATGGCGTGAAGGCGTCCTCTCCGGCCGGTGCCGGTGTCCGGTGCGGGCTCGGGCACCGCGACCGGGCAGTCCAGCGCTGGACTGCCCGGTCACGGTCGTCGCGGTGGCTCGTCAGCTCGTGCCGAACACGACGTCCACCCAGTAGTTCGAGCCGCCGTAACTGTTCGTCGGGAACCCGCTGCCGCCCGCGAACACCCCGTTGCCGGAGCCGTCGGCGTTCTGCGGCGACGACAGGTCGGGCGTGTTCACCGCGGTGCGGTTGAAGTACCCGTTGTCGCTGGAGTAGATAGCCGGTCGTCGTCGTGTACGACGCGACGTACTGCTCACCGGCGGTCACCGCGACCGGTGTGGTGAACGTCAGCGTCTGCCACCCGCTCGCGGTCTCGCCGGTGAACGTGCCGCTCGCCAGCAGGGTCCCGGTGGACGTGTACAGGTTGCCCGTGTGGGTGCCGGTGTTCTGCGTGCCCTTGTAGAACCTGACGCCGGTGATCTTGCCGTTGACCGACGGCGTGACCTTGACGCCCAACTCGTACGGGTTCGGGTCGTTGGTGTTCGCGGTGCCCGGCACGGTGGCGCCGCTGAACAGGGTGCACGGACAGGTTGCCGTCGCCGTCGTCGAGAACGTCCACGTGTACGGCGCCGACATCATGTTCCCGTTGGTGTCGGCCACCTGCACGCTGCCGGTGTACGTCGTGCCGGGGGTCAGTGCCGATGACGGTGTGAACGTCAGCGTGTTGCCCGACAGCGTCGTCGTGCCGGTCAGCTTCGCACCACCCGGATCGGTGATGAAGAACGTGGCCGAGCCCAGGCTGACGGCCTCGTTCATCGTCGCGGTCAGGGTCGTGTTCGTCGCGACACCCGTGGCGTTGCCGGCCGGCGTGACGCCGGTCACCGTCGGCGCGGTGCCGACCGTCTGCCACATCGCGTCCACCCAGTAGTTGGTGGCGTTGTAGGTGTTCGACGGGAACGTCGGGCCGCTGCCGTAGGCGTAGACGCCGTTCCCGCCGGACACGCCGTCGGCGATGGCGTGCATCTGGCCGTACGTGGCCGTGTTGCCGCCGAAGTAGCCGGGACTGTCGGAGTAGTGGCCGTTCGGCGCGAAGTACGCCACCACGTACACCGTGCTCGCCTTCACGCTCACCGGGCTGGAGAACGTCAGGGCCTGCCAGCCGCTGGCGGTCTCGTTGGTGAACGTGCCGGACGCCAGCAGCGTGCCGGTCGACGTGTACAGCGCGCCGGTGTGGGTTCCGGTGTTGTTCGCCGACTTGTAGAACCGGACGCCGGTGACCTGGCCGTTGACGTCGAACTGCACCTTCGTGCCCACCTCGACCGACGAGGAGTCGGTGGAGTCGGCCTGGGCGGGAGCGGTGAAGTCGTCCCAGATCGTGCACGGGCAGTTCGCCGGTCGCGGCGCGCCGGTGGTGAACGTCCAGGTGTACGCGCTGGGCATCACGTTGCCGGAGTCGTCGGTCGCCTTCGCCGACACCGTGTACTTGGTGCTGGCGGCCAGTGCCGCGCCCGGCGTGAACGTCGCCGTCGTGCGGTCGCCGGACAGCGACACCGTGCCGGCGACGTTGCCCGCCGTGCCGCTGACCGTGAACTGGAGCGAGGACTGCACGACCGGCTCGTCGAACGTGATGTTGATCGTCGGGGTCAGCGAGACGCTGCCGGTGCCGTTGACCGGGCTGTTGGCCAGCACGTTCGGCGGCTGGATGTTCGGCGCGGGCGTCGTGTCGAACGTCGCGTCGACCCAGTAGTTGCTGTTGCCGAAGCTGCTGGTCGGGAACGCGGTCGGGCCGACCGAGAACACGCCGTTCGGGCTCGTCGCCGTGCCCTGCAGACCGGTCATCGGCTGGAGCACCGCGGGTGCGTTGGCGAAGTAGCCGTTGTCACGCCGCGTAGTGGCCGTTGGGCGCGTGGTAGGACACGACGTAGGTCGTGTTCGCCTGGACCGCGACGGACCTGGCGAACGTCATCGACTGCCAGCCGGACGCGGTCTCGTTGGTGAACGTGCCCGAGGCGAGCTGCTGGCCGCCGGCCGACCACAACGTGCCGGTGTGCGTGCCGGTGTTGCCGGTGCCCTTGTAGAAGCGGACACCGGTGATGTAGCCGGACTGGCCGGACTGGAACTTCATGCCCAGTTCCAGGTTGCTGCTGTCGTTGGTGGACGACGTGGTCGGTACCGAGGAGTTCGCGAACACGCCGCACGGGCAGGTCCGCTGGGCCACGGTCAGCGTCGCGGTCACCGGGTTGGACAGGTTCGCCGAGTCGTCGACGGCACGCACCTCGACGGTGACGGGGCCGGTCGCGCGGGGACGAAGCTGTAGCTCCAGTTGTTGGCGCCCGCGCTCCAGTTCGCGAAGTGCCACGTCTGGCCGCCGTCACTGGACGCCTCGACGCCCGCGACCTGGCCACCGCCCACATCGGACACCGAGCCGGAGAACGTGTAGTTCGCGCCGACCACCGGTGTCGGGGCACCGGTGATCGCCACCGTCGGGGCCGACGTGTCGGTGCTGGCCGTCTCCGCGTGCAGCCCGGACATCAGCGTGGCCGGCTGTACGCCCATGTCGGCCAGGAAGTTCACGGTCGCCTGCTGCATCCGGACGTCACTGGTCGGCGTGTCGGTCTGGAACGCGTGGCTGTCGGCCAGGCCCCAGGCCCACTGCACGGTGCCGGCGGCGAAGATCAGCGATTTGCTCTTCGCGTCCCGGTACTCGGTCAGGTTGTGGGTCAGCGTTCCCGGTCAGTAATTGTCACCGTAGTTGGTGAGCACGTAGTTGCCGGTCGTGGTCACCGTGGTGGACGACATCTTCGCGATGCCGGCCGGCTGGGAACCGTTGTCCTGCACGGTGTCCCACTCGTAGCCGAGGGTGCCCGGCTGGAACGTGTACGTGGAGCCGGACGCCAGCGAGGTCAGCGGCGTGTCCCGCCACAACCGCATCTTCCCGTACGCGGCGGGCACCTGTAGCGAGTCGGACCGGTAACCGTTCATCTGGAACATCTGGCCCAGCAAGGAGTCCTCCGGCCGGCCGCCGTCCGACGGCGGGCTGAACCGGGGGTCGCGCCACGTGCCCGTCCAGGTCGCTGGTCGGGTCGATCTTCGCGCTGGCCACGGGTCTCCTTGTAGACGAGATGACCGAGCGCCACGCGGTGTTCGACGAGTCGAGGCTGTTGGCGAAGCGGGTCTTCCAGAACACGTCGTTGCCGGTCAGGAACGCGCCGTTGACACCGGCGTCCATTGCTGCCTGCACGTTCGCGCGCTGCTCGCTGGACCAGTACTCGTCGTGGCCGACGGTCATGAACACCTTGTGGTTCTGGATCAGGTTGCCGCGCCGGGCCGAGTCGACGTCGGTGGTGTAGCTGACGTTGTAGCCCGTTCCGCTCCATGAAGAAGACCATGGGCACTTCGGCGTTGAAGATGAAGTTCTCGTCGCCCTCGCCCGACAGCGGCCGGTTGTAGCTGACCCCGCAGGACGCGCCGTTCGTGCCGGGGCCGGTAGCCGGTGTAGAGGCTGTTGCCGCCGTAGCTGTTGTATGCCTCCCACGTCTCGTCGGAGGTCTGGAACAGGACGTCGGAGTGGCTGCTGTCGTTGCGGATGACGAACGCCATCTCGTTCTCGCCGCCGGTGTCGTTGCGGTGCAGCACCGCGTAGTACACACCGGACACGGCGGTCGTCGGCACGTTCCAGGTCGCGGTGACCGCCCAGTTGCCGCAGTCGGTCATGCCGTCGTCCGGTGCCCTGCGACCTTGCAGGCGCGGCTGGGTGGTCCTGGTGCTCACCGTCGAGCGTCGCGACCTGGCGCGCGCCGACACCGCCGTAGTAGCCGAGCCGGAAGATGAAGATGGCGTACGACGACGCGGTGGTGTTCACCTTGAACTGGACGGTGCCACCGGCGGTGGCAGCTGATGTCCGTGGTGAAGCCCGCGATGATCGGGTCGTCCGAGTTGACCTGCCAGTTCGGCGTGCCCGGCTGTGTGTTCTCACAAGCAACCGGGTTCGCCACCGGGGTGGCGCACGGACTTAGGCCGCGGCCGCCGGCGCGCTCATCACCAGCGTAGGCACGACGATCGGCGGTGGCCACCAGGGCCAGCGACGCGATCAGGTGCACCGCCTCGCGGCGCGCACTCCGGCCACTCCGCCCTGCATTCTCGCCATGCCTGTCTCGCCTCTCAACAGCCCGGCTTGTCCTTCCGGCTTCCCGGGAAAGCCGAGCATCCCGGGAAGAAAAGCAACCACGAACATGACCACATACGGATGATCCGGACGGATACATGCGCACGTAACGAGAACGACCCCCAGACAAGCATCAGCCGTCCGGTCCCGTATCGGGTCACGGGACCGTCACGTCATGCTGTGAAAGTCGGGTCAGCGCCCGCGAGTAGGGAACTCCGAGGAGTACTCGCACGCGGAACGCCTGGTGCATCAGTTGGTCTTGTCAATGCGCGAATCGGTGTCACGGCGGCGGTTGTTACACAGGCCCGGCACGGTTGGGTCATTTGGTGGTGTCAGGGTAAGGAAAACACACTCACTCGGCCGCTCGCGCACGCTCAACACGTCGATCGTCGCCGGCCGCACGGCGCAGTGCGGGTGCGTCCTGGTCCAGCACCTCCACCCGCAGCGGCACGGTGCCCTTGTCGACGCACTGGCCGGAACGGGCGTCCCACACCCAGTGATGGCGCGGACACTCGACCACGCCGCCGGAAATGTCCGCGAACGTCAAGTCCTCACCGGCATGCGGGCAGAACCGCTGCAACCGCAGGCCGTCCCGCTCGATCGTCTCGGTGTTCTGCCGTTCCCGCAGCATCTGCATGGTCTGCACCGGCTGGTGGCCGTAGCGCAGCAGGCTCATGAACGTCAGGTCGAACAGGTCGGGATGCCGGTGCAGGCCGACCCGCATGGACAGCAGCGCCTCCTCCCAGCCGGTCCGCCCGTCGACGACGGCGCGCAGCACGCGCGGCGACATCAGCAGCGTGTACTCGGGGTCGTAGGGCTCCTCGCCCTCGATCACGTAGTCCTCGGCCAGCCTGCCCAGCCGCACGTTCCAGTTGTCGGTACCGGCGACCAGCCGGATGTCCTTGCTGAAATCGCCCAGGAATCGCTTGTTCCAGCGTTGCAGGGTGCCGAAGTACCCCTCGATCTCGGCCATCGAGACGGTCGGTTCCGGCCCGGCGTGGAAGGACTGCCATTCGTCCTTGCGCCGTGTCCGGTATGCGACCAGGTCCTCGTCGAGGCGGCTGCCGTCGGGAGTGGCGGGAACGATGGTGCGGTCGCCATTTCCAGCTACGACGATGTCGTCGCCGGGACCGACCGCGGACACGGGAACTCCGGGGCACGCGGCGGCGAAATCGTCGGCGACCTGTTCCCAGATCGGGAAGATCGTCGCGTCCCGGTCGTTGAACCCGGCCAGCTCCGGGTCCAGGAAGCAGGCAGGGCCGGCCGACGGCAGATACGCCTCGGCTCCGGTGATCCGGACCTTCCGGTAGAGCGTGTCCATCAGGTCGGAACGGACCTGCTCGACCTTGGCGGCCATCACGTGCGGCGGGTAGTCGTAGCAGTTCGGGTACCACATCGCGCCGGAGTACTGCGCCGCCAGCAGGTCGATACCGGTGGGCAGTTCGCCCATCGGGGTGTTGCAGTCGTTGAGGTCCAGGAAGCGGAAGCCGTCCAGGTCCAGCAGCAGCCCGCTGTCCTCCTTGTGGCTGGTGTCCAGGTACATGGTCGCCGTCACGCCGGGCGCCAGTTCCAGCGGCTCCGCGGTGCCCCATCGCGACCACGTCGGTGAAACCCAGCTCCCGGAACCGCTTCACCATGATCTTCGACCGGTAGCGCGGCACGATCACCGTGACGTCCGGTCCAGCCGCTCCAGCAGCCTGCGGTCGAAGTGGTCCTCGTGCGCGTGCGAGACGTACAGGAAGTCGAACTTTCCGCCCAGCACCTCGTCCAGCAGGTTCCTGTTGTCCGGGAACGGGAACCACGAGTCGAGGAACGCCGGGTAGAACCACGGGTCCAGCAGGATCCGACAATCCCCGTGACTCGACCACGAAACCGGCGTGGCCCGAGATACCGGATCTCTGGCATCGGAGCTCCTCGACGCTGGCTCGCGAATCGAAGTGTCGGCCTGAGCTCAGGCCCCGACGGCCGGAGCCGCCTCGGTCTGCTCGGCCACCACTTGACCAGGCCACGCAGGCCGTCGCGCATCCCAATCTCCGGACGCCAGCCCAGATCCCGCGCCGCGGCCGAGATGTCGGCCAGCCGCCTGCTCACGCCGCCACCGGCGTCCTGGCCGGGCCGTGCTCCGGCACGAGGTCGGAGCCCATCGCGGCGAGCAGCTCGTCGGCCAGGCCGCGCAGGCTGGTCTCGGTGGCGCAGGCGATGTTGTAGACGGAGTTCGTCGCGTCCGACGCTGGCCGCCAGCACATTGGCCCGGCGATGTCGTGCACGTGGACGAAGTCCATGGTCTCGGAGCCGTCACCGAAGATCACCGGTGGCTCGCCCTCGGCGATCCGCTCCATCCAGCGGATGAACACCTCGGTGTAGCGGCCGTGGATGTCCATCCTCGGGCCGTACACGTTGAAGTAACGCAGTACCACGTAGTCCAGCCCGTACATGGCGTGGAAACTGCGCAGCATGCCCTCGTTGAACTCCTTGGCCGCGCCGTAGAACGTGTCGTTGTTGTACGGGTGGTGCCGCTCGGTGGTCGGGAACTCCTCGGCCAGCCCGTACACCGACGCCGACGACGACGCGATGACCTTGGCCACGCCGGCGGCCACGGCCGCCTCCAGCACCGTGAACGTGCCGTCGACCAGGGTTTCCAGTGCCAGCCGGGGTTCCTGCGCGCACTGCGTGATGCGGAGCGCGGCCAGGTGGAACACGATGTCGACGCCCTGGATCAGCTCACCCACCAGAGCCCGGTCGTTGATATCGCCCTCGACGACGGTCAGCCGGTCACCGCCGCGCTCCGCGGCGCCGGCCAGGTTGGCACGCCTGCCCCGGACGAAGTTGTCCAGCACGATCACGTCCGCCGCGCCCGCGTCCACGAGCAGGTCGACGATGGCCGAGCCGATCGTCCCGGCCCCGCCGGTGACCAGGACGCGCTGGCCGTCGATCCGCTGTGCTGCCGTGCTGTTCACGCACCGAATCCTTTCTGCTCGCCGGCCAGCAGGCCGGCGGGGACGTCGAAACCGAGGACGGGCATGAACGCGCCGCCCTCGCTGAGGCTGGCCGACGCGGCCTCCAGCAGCGCGAGCACGCGCACGCCGGAGCGGCCGTCGGTGAGCGGGGTGCGCCGCTCGGTGATCGACGCGGCGAACTCGGCCATCACGCCGCGCAGCGCCTCCCGCTCGGGCAGCGCCGGGGCGACCATGTCGCCGATCCGGTACGACACCATGGCGCGGGTCCGGTCGTCGGCCGTGTCGCCCTTGACGACGCCCCTGTCGTAGATGGACAGACGCTGGCTCGGGATTGAGGTCGTCCCACACGACGGTGTGCGTCGAGCCGCCGATCACCATCGTCCGGATCTTGGTCGGGGACAGCCAGTTCACGTGCACGTGGGCGATCGCGCCGTTGGAAAGCTGCACGGTGAGATGCGCCACACATGCCCTGCCGGCGCCGATCGGGTCCGACCCGTGCGCGGCGACCGCGACCGGCACCACGTCGTCGGGCAGCACCGACAGGAAGATCGACAGGTCGTGCGGTGCCAGGTCCCACAGCACATCCACATCGGACTGGACGATGCCCAGGTTGATCCGCACCGAGTCGACGTACTGGACGGTGCCGATCCCGCCACCGCGCACCAGTTCCCGCAGATGCGCGACGGCGGGCGTGTAGCAGTAGGTGTGGTCGAGCATGAGCACCAGCTCGTCGCGCTCGGCCAGCGCCACCAGGTCACGGCCGTCGTCGAGGGTGGCCGCGAGCGGTTTCTCGACCAGGACGTGCTTGCCGGCCTCCAGCGCGGCCCTGGCGACCGGCAGGTGGGTGGCGGCCGGAGTGGCCACCGCGACGGCCGACACGTCGGGGTCCGCGAGCACCTCGTCCAGCGACGCGGTGGCCCGGACCGTGGAGTACTCGCCGAGCACCTGGTGCGCTCGCGCCACGTCCAGGTCACACAGGTAGTCGAGGCGGAACACGTCGGTGAGCTGCGCCGTGCGGACCAGGTTCGGTCCCCAGTAGCCGGCGCCGATCACCGCGAGCCCGAGCTGCTGCCGCTGGCTGGTCATCCGGTCACTGTCCCTTCACCGATGTCATCAGGTAATTCGCCGCAAAGTGGGCAGATGTTTCAGTGGTTCACGCAACTTGCCGCGAGCACACCGAGCACGGTGCACGTCGAGGTCGCCGAATCGTTGGCCGGGTTGGGATCGGTCGGCGACGACGCGCTGCGCTTCGCGCCGAACGTGAACGGCAGGCCGATCGTGAGCAGGCCGGACGGCACGCTGAACGTCGCGGTGGCCTTGCCGCCCACCGGAACGGCACCGAACGAACACACCGCGCCACCACCGCTGGTCGTGCACGACGTCGACGTGGCGCGCAGTCCCATCGGGACGGTCGCGGTCACGGTCGCCGAGCGCAGGGCGGCCGGCCCGTCATTGGTCACGGTGACCGTGAAGTCCAGGTTCAGGCTCAGGCCGAGCAGCCCGGCGCGCTGGGGCGTACCGGTCAGCGCGACGGCCACGTCCGCCTTGGCGTTGACCGTCAGCATCGGCCCGGAGACCACGCCGGTGCCGTAGTTGGCGCCGGAAAGCTGGCCCTCCAGGGTTTCCACCGCGCTGTCGTCGTTGGCGTCCAACGTCAGGGTGAACGTCGCCACCGCGGACGAGTAACCACCGAGCGCACCGCCGAAGACGGCTCGGTAGCCGACGGGATGGCCGTTGCCGTCGGTGATCGTGCCGCACGTGCCGCCCGCTCCGGCGTCACAGTGGGTCAGCGTGGTGTAACCGGGAAGGGCGTCCGGCGTGCTGAACAGGCTCGCCGTCGGCTGCAGGATCGTGAAGCCGTTGATGTTCGTCACGGTCTCCGTGACCGTCACGGTGTCGCCCGGCTGCGCGGTCGAGGGCGACACGGTGATCGCGACCTCCGGCGTGTCGGCGGAAGCCGACGCGCTCGTGGCGACGACACCGGCCGCGGCCAGTGCGACCAGCGTGCCCGTCGTGACGGCTCGCCGGAACCAGGATGCGGTGCCCATGGCAGACCTCCTCATGGTCGGTGACGACGCCGTCACCGTCCGAAGTGAACTGATCGTTCGCTGTTTCAGTAGGCTCCGTCGCCGCTGGCGACCGCACGGAGGGTCTTCCAGAGGATCACCGCGTCCAGGGCGAGTGACCAGTCCTCGACGTAACGGAGGTCCAGCCGCACGGCCTCGTCCCAGGACAGGTCGCTGCGCCCGCTGACCTGCCACAGTCCCGTGACGCCCGGCTTGACCAGCAGCCGGCGCCGGACATCCGGGCCGTACCGGGCGGTTTCGTCCGGTAGCGGAGGACGTGGCCCGACCAGGGACATCGAGCCGGCCAGCACGTTGAACAGTTGTGGTAACTCGTCGAGGGACCATCTGCGCAGTACCGAACCGACACGGGTGACCCTCGGGTCACTGCGCAGTTTGAACAGCGGTCCCGCTCCGTCGTTCGCACTGGTCAGTTCGGTGCGCAGGGCATGCGCGTTACGCACCATCGTGCGGAACTTGACGATCGTGAACTCCCGGCCGTTGCGCCCGACCCTGCGCTGGAGGTAGAAGACGCCACCGCGTGAGTCGACGACCACAGCGAGCGAGATCGCGAGCAGCAACGGCGCGAACACGAGCAGCAACAACGCCGCGCCGAGGCCGGTCCGCGATTTCCTTGACCATCCGCCTTGTTCCGGTGAACACCGGCGCGGCCACCCGCAGCATCGGCATGCCCAGCACACCGGTCACGTGCACGCGCGGCGACACGACCTCCATCAGCACCGGCGCCACGACCATCTCGGTGTCGCTGCCCTCCAGATCCCACGCCAACTGCCGCAACCGATCCGGCGTCCAGTAGGCGTCCGCGGTGACGGCGACGATCCGGTAGCTGCCGCGCTTCACGTGCCGCGCCAGATCGTCAAGACCGCCGACCACCGGCACACCGTCGATGTCCACGCCGGGGCCCGCCGTGCACGCGGCCTCGACCCGCCAGCCGATGTGCGGTGCGCTGCGCGTGCGACTGATCAGGTCCAGCACGCTGTCGGTGCCGCCGGCCACCAGCACCGGCAGCAGGCAGCGGCCGGACCGGCGCGCCCTGTGCAGCAGCTTGCGTAGCTGGAACCGCTGCGCCACCGAGAACACGGCGATCGCCGGCACGACGACGAACACCCACCACCGCATGTCCCGCAGCCCGCCGGCAAGCCCGCCCAGCGCCAGGATCACCACGGCACTGGCCAGTCCCCTGCCCAGGCGCCGGAACTCCTCGGCGCCCGCGCCGAGCACGCTGGGATGCCAGCCGCGGTGCAGCGCGACCGCCACGGTGACGACGAGCACCGTCAGCACGGCGAACGCCAGCGGCACCGGCCAGAACCGGACGTGCCGGGGAACCACCAGGCCACCGACCACGAGCACGGCCAGCAGCGTGGCCACCAGGTCGCTGACGATCACGGCCCAGCGGTACCGCGACTCCCAACGCGTTGCGGGAGCACCGAAACGTCCGGTGCGTCCGCGTTCGGGTGTGACGGGGCGTCCCGTGGCGAACGGGCCCGCGATCCGCCTGTCGATCCGTCGCACAGCGGCGTGCTTCCCCACAGTCGTGCCGTGACGCCGGCTGGTCGGCGCTGCCGTGTCGGGTTCGCGGTTCGGGTTGTCGGCGAAACCAGCTCGGGAAAGCCGTTCCGTCATCGCCGCGCTCCGTTTCGCCGACCCCTCAGGGCAGGACCGTCCGCCGACGCAGGCCGTGGCGGCCACCGTCAGAACAAGAGAACACTTGGCAGAGCTGGATACACGACCGGAGGCAGTCCGTACCTCCATACGGAAATCCCGTTGATCGCAACCCGCTAGTCGTTCGTCCGAGCCGCCGCGTTACCGCCAAACTCGCAGGTGGGGGATATCGCGTTCGTCGCATCCCTTGACCGGTAGGCCGGGATCGACTATTTGGCGCGCCTTTTCGTCCGCACCGCGTGAATGTGGTCAGTCCAACTGGCGCACGAGGCGACGCATCGGCCACACCACGGGCACGTACACCGCGAGGCCGAGCACTCCACCGATCAGCAGCCGGTCCAGCGACGGCGTGGTGAGCCAGCGCACCGCCAGCAGCACGGCCACCAGCAGCACACAGCCGATCACCGGCCGCGCCACCGCTTTCGCCAACATCATGACCGGCACACCGGTGGCACGCACCGCCCACGCGAACGCCGGCAGCACCAACACCGTCGCGACGGCGGCGTGCGCGGCGGCCACGCCCCGGATGCCGTCCAGGTGCGCGCCGATCGGCAGGAACACCACCAATGCGGCGAACCACCCGCCCTGCAACCACATCGTGCGCCGGCCGTAGCCGAGCGCCACCAGATAGTCGTAGCCGAGTTCGCCCGCCACCCGGACGGCGCCGAGGATCACCAGGAACTCCAGGGCACCCGTGGCGCCCTCCCATTCCGCGCCGTAGAGGGTCGTCACCAACGGCAGAGCCAGCAGGCCCAGCAGCGCGCACACCGGCAGCGTCGCGGCCATCAGCAGGCCGGCCAGCCGCGCCAGCACCTCTGTCCGGGCGCGCGGATCGTGCTGCACACGGGAGAACGCGGCCAGCGAAATGCGCCGCACCACCGTGGAGAACATGTTCACCGGCCAGCTCGCCAGATTGAACGCCTGGAGGTACAGACCGAGCGCGACCGCGCCGAGCAGGTGACCGGTGACGACGTAGTCGACGTTGAGCATCGCGACCATCAGCAGGCTCGCACCGGCCAGCGGCAGGCCCATCCGGATCAGCTCGCCCGCGTGCCTGCGGTCGAATCCCAGCCGCGGCCACAGCGACACGAGCCGGAACAGCAGCAGCGCGGACAGGCCGTTGCCGACCAGCCGCCCGATCGCCAGGCTCCACGGGCCGAAGCCGGCCAGCGCCAGACCGACCGTGACGCCGGTGGACAGCGCGAGATTGGAGAAGTCGACCACCAGCCGGGCGCCCTGCCGGAACTCCCGGTTCACGAACTGCGCCGCGGCCGCCGTGGCACCGTCGATCAGCACCGAACAGCACAGCAGCCGCACCACGCCCGCGGCGCCGGGCGACCCCAGTTGCTGGGCGAACTCCGGTGCGCCGAACCAGCAGATGGCATACAGCACACCGCTGCTGATCATGGAGATGGTGTTGACCGTCGGCGCGATCTCACGCGCGTCGCCCCGCCAGCGCACCAGCGCGACGCTGACGCCGAGCTCGTTGATCGACAGCAGCGCCGTCAACGCGACCAGCGCGACGGCGAACGCGCCGAAGTCGGCCGGTACCAGGATGTGCGCCAGCAGGATGCCGGTGAGCACGGTGCCCAGCCTGCCCACGACGGTGTTCAGGAAGCTCAGGCGCAGCGCCTTGGACACCTTCTGGTCGGAGGCAACGGGTTCGTCCTCCGTCGCATCCGGATCGACGGCGGTCACGCGATCTCACTGCGGACACGGCGCGACGACGGACGGCGCGACGACAGGCGGTGAGCCGACAGAAAGGTCGTGACCGTACTGGCGGCCAGCACGATGGTCAGCCCGTCCAACGGCACCCGGAACCGCAGCCGGGTGAAGAAGACGGCCAGCAGCAACACGTTCACGATGACGGTGACCGCGATCAGCTTCTCGACCGGGCGCAGCGGCCGGCGCCGGTACAGCGCCAACCGGAGCAGCGCGAGCAGCAGGATCGGGTAGTAGCTCACGGCGGACAGCAGGTTCTGCGCCGTGCCGCCCTGGCCGGTCGTGGCCAGTTCGTCGCGATAGTTGAAGTTGTTGGCCACTTTTTCGGCGTACAGCACGGCCGCGTGGCCGGGATGCCCCTCGATCCAGGTGATCGCCTGGTCGGTGTAGAAGTGGTCGGCCGGCACCTCGCCCAGGTGCGCGGCCTGCCGCTGGTACACCGAGATGTCGGCGCTGGTGCCGCTGTCGGCGGTCGCACGGGGGCTGTTGCCCAGGATCAGGTTCACACCGTCGTTCGTGGACACCGGTACGAACGCGTGCATGGCCACGGCGTTGCGCACGCACCAGATCGCCGGCAGCGCGGCGAGCGCGACCACGAGCACGGCCACGGTCGGCCACGAGCTCCGCCCGCCGCCCGCCCGCCGCCGCCACACCAGCCACAGCACCAGGCCCACGGCCGTCACGCCGAACGTCGGCACGGTCAGCGCCAGCAGCCCACCGGCCAGCCCGGCCAGCACGCCCGACCAGATCCGAGGCGGTCCCGACTCGGGCAGCGCGCGCATCGACAACTCGATCATCAGCAGCAGCAGGAACAGCGCGGGCACCTGCGGGTACAGCGTCGTCGCGGTGTAGACCAGCAGCGGGTAGCAGGCGACGACGAGCGCCGCGAGCGCACCGGTGGCTGCCGAGTGCACGCGGCGGCCCAGCAGGTACGTCAACCACACCGACCCGGTCAGCGCGAACACGCCGACCAACCGCATGGCCAGCACACTGCCGCCGGTCACCAGGTAGACCGGCAGCAGCAGGAACGGGTAGCCCGGCGGCCGGTACGCGGTCGGCTGCCGGCCGTCCAGGCTGAAGCCGTGGCCGTGCGCCATGGAGCTGGTGATGCCGACGTAGACGTGCTCGTCGTAGAAACGCAGTTGGCTGCCCAGGGCGATCGCGTAGCCGCCCGCGATCACCAGGCTCAGGCCGACGGCGACCAGGGCGACGGTCCTGGCGTGTGCGTCCAGCCAGTCCCCGATCCGCCTGGCCACGGACTGTCTCGCGGGCACCGCGACAGTGGTCATGACGTCCCTCTCGACCGGGTCGCGACGGCGGCGGCCTTGGCCCGCCCCTTGCGGGCCTTGCCACCGATCCGGCCGACGACGGGCATGAACTGGTTGGGATCCCGTTTGATGGAGCGCCACATCGCCCCGCAGATGCCGACCAGCATGAAGCACATGCCGGTGGCCATGATGAAGCCGAACGCGTCGTACGTGGCGTCGGCGACCATGATCACCGACAGGCTGGCCAGCAGTGTCTGCGCGAGGTCCCGGATCACCGGGTCCTTCGCGACCCGGCGGATCTGCACCGCCGCGTACGCACCGGCGATCAGCACGAAGATCAGCGCGGCGAGCCCGACGAAGCCGGTCTCCACCAGCGTGCCGAGGTACTGGTTGTCCAGCGGGCCGTACTTCTGCGGCAGATACGTGCCGAATCCCCTGCCCAGCAACGGATGCTGCGCGATCTGCACGGACGCGCGGGCATAGTCCTCCTGCCGGTGCTGGATGCTCGGGTCACCGGAGAGGTTGTTGAACAGGCTGAACAGCGTGCCGATCAGGCCGGGCACGAACAGCCGCATCGCCCCGGTGAACAGGACGGCCGCGATCACGGTGTGCCGCTGCCGCTTGCCCGGCCACGTCGGCAGCAGCACCAGACCGGCGGCGAGCAGGCCGAGGATCGCCGAACGGGACAGCGACACCATCGCGCCGACGGCGACCGTGACCAGCGCCAGCCACCACGGCCACGTCCGCCGGTCGTGCTCCTTGGCCCGGAACGCGTAGTGCGCCGTCAACGGTGTCGCGATCGCGCACACGACGCCGAACTCGATCGGATGTCCCGCGGTGCCGGACGGCCGGCGGAAGATCGACCGCTCCAGCAGCGTCTCGACGTTGCCGACCTCGCGCAGCCCTGGCAGCACCATGTAGTGCGTCGGGTCGATCGCGAAGAAGAACTGGACCAGTCCGACGGCGGCGGTGAACGCGCAGCCGTACACGATGATCCGCAGCAGCTTGTCGATCCGGTGCAACCCGCGCAGCGAGTCCACGGCCATGATCCCGACCACGGCCGCCGCCATGATGGTGATGACACTGCGGTCGGTGGCGTTCATCTCGTCGGAGGGCAGGTAGCTGAACGTGGCATAGCCGTACGTGGCGAGCTGCGAGAGGCCGAACAGGAACAACGAGGTGCGCACGAGGCTGCGGCCCTTGGCCATGCCGACCGTGTTCACGAGCTGCGCGCAGAACCAGAGCAGTCCCAGCCCCATCCCGATCAGCATGCTGGGCGCCAGCGCGAGCGGGATCGCGGCGACCACGAGATGGGAGGGCAGGACGAACAGGACGGCACAGTAGAAACAGACCAGCGTGGTGCCGTCCACGATCTGCTTGGGGCGCGGCATGATCATGGTGTCCGCGGCGGCGTTGCGCCGTCCCGAGCCGGCTCGGGAGCCACCCTGCCGGCTGCCCGACGTGCCGCGCCGGCCGCCGGTGTCGACCGCGGTCACCGCGGCTCAGCCGTTGGGCTTGTCGGGCGAGCGGAACTCCGCCCGAGGCCAGTCGTGGTTGGTGACAGAGCCGTTGACCGTGCCGTTGGTCCTCCCGTTCACGGCACCGTTGGGCTTGCCGGTGGGTTTGCCGGTGGGACTGCCGTTGTCCGTGGCCCCGTTGCCGGAGCCGTTGGCATGGGAACCACCGGGCACGGGCGCCGGGTGCACCCGGGGCTTCGCCGGATGCTGCGGGTTCTGCATGGGCATCGGCATCGGCCCCGGCCCGTAGGGCTCGCGCCGGCCGCCGGACGACCCGACCGGCGGCCGGGCCGCGGTCCGGGGCACGCCGTTGCGCACGGGCTGCGGCAACTGCCGGGGCGGCGGCGCGGGCCGCATCTTGTGCGTGGCCTCGATGCCGTCCTCCACGTCGAGATCGTCGTCGGGGTACGGCTCGTCGTCGATGTCGGTTTCGGTGTCCTGACCGGTCTTCCGCCGCCTGCTTCCGGCGACCGACTCCCACGCGAAGGCCGCGGCCAGCCCCAGCACCAAACCGGCGGCCAGCGCGATACCGCCCGCCTTCACCTTGCTGCCGATCTTCGTGGTCGCGGGCGTCGGCGACACGACGACCTGCGTGACGATGAACGTGGTGGCGGGCGCGTCGAGCGCCTTCTGCCGCTGGTCGAGCTCGTCGGATGCGTACCGCAGGGCCAGGGACACGGTCTTCTGCGCCTCGGCGCGGGACGGGGCGTCGGCGATGATCACGACGAACGGTCCGCCGGTCTGGCCGTCACCGGCCTGGAAGGTGCCCGATCCGCCCTGATTCTGGATGTTCTGCGCGGCGGTGGGGCTGGAGAGGCTCTGGATCAGCAGTTGGGTGGTGATCGTCAGACTGCCCTGGAAGTCCAGGAGTGGGTTGCCCGGCCCGGTCGTGGCGTCCTTGGGATTGAGCACCGTGACACCACCGGACGTCGGGGCGGTCAGCACGAGTGTGCCGGTCGACTCGTACTGCGTCGGCACCACGAAGAACACGCCCCCGCCCAGCACGAGCGAGACCACGAAGATCGGGACGGACACGTACCATCGCCGCAGGAGGACACCCATCGTCTTCCAGAAATCCACGGTTCCTCCGATTGGGTGGTCTCGCCCCGGCACGGTTCCGACGCGTCGTCGCTGGGTGTTGGCTCATGCGACGACCACGGCGGACACACCACCTGCGCTTGTGCAATCGAATACGAGGCCGAGACGTTACGTGACCGGCCCTTTGAGGGTGTCCCCTGTATGGTGCGCCACGTGCGCCTCGGATTCGCCTGCGCCTGGGACCCGCGCCCAGAACCCACGTGGTCCTACACACCGTGGCACCTGCGCAGCGCGCTGTACACGAAGACGGATGTCGTGGACATCGGGATGAGCTACCCGAAACAGGTGCGGCTGCCCCTGAAAGCACTGCACGCGAGGCGGGTCGGCGGCCAGTGGGTCTCGATGTGGAAGCACTCCGCACTGGCCCGCGGCTACGCCGAACGAGTACTGCGCGACGGCGAACGCAGGACGCCGTGCGACGTGATCGTGGAGATCCAGGACCTCGCCAGCCTGAGCACGCCGTACCTCGTGCTGCAGGACCTCAGCTACGACGTGTTGCTGGACGAACTGGACGCACACGGCACACTGACACATTTCCCGTCCCTCACCCGAGCCGACGCACAACGCCTCCGTGACCGACAACACACCGTCTACCACGACGCGGCCGGCATCCTGGCGATGAGCCAGTGGTTCGCCGACCACCTGGTGAGAGTGTCCGGCGTGCCGGCCGACCGAGTGCACGTGGTTCACCCGGGCGCGTCAGCGGCACTGGCCACTTCGGACGGTGAACGGAAGGTCACGCAGCGCGAGAGAAACCGCCTGCTCTTCGTGGGCAAGGACTTCCACACCAAAGCGGGCGACCAGGTCCTGGCCGCACTGGCGATCCTCCGCGCGGACGTCGACCCGGCGATCACACTCACGGTCGTCGGTCCGAAGGAATGGCCGCTACCGACCGAACCCCCGCCGGGCGTCGATTTCCGAGGCCGAATCCCGATCGACGAAGTCGGCTCCCTGTACGCGGAGCACGACCTGTTCGTCATGCCCTCGCGATTCGAGGGCTTCGGCATCGCACTGGTGGAAGCCCTGTCCCACGGCCTGCCGTGCGTGGCCCGCAACGCGTTCGCCATGCCGGAAATAGTCCGCCCTGGTGACAACGGCGATCTGGTGACGAGCGAAGACCCGGCGGAACTGGCCCAGATCATCACCAATCTGCTGGCCGACGACGCACTGTTCACCCGGGTGGCGGCCCAGGCCCCCGAAGTAACCCACTACTACTCCTGGGCACGGGCGGCGAGCGACGTCCTGACAGCGGCAGCACAGGCGACGAGCTGAAACCCGGCACCGAGATCCGGAATTGAGCAACCGAACTCAACCGCGAAACCAGGCCCCCCGGACAGCCTTCCCGGAAACCACGGCCTCGCCCAACGAAACTCCCCTCAACCCCCGCTCCCCCAACCCACCCAGGATCGACCGGGCCAACTCCCCCCGGTCGAACCGAGGCGCGGGCCCGTCGTCCACCCCGTCGAACGAATCCGCATACCCGTCGTGCATCAACAGAACCGACCCGGCCCGAACCCCCGCGGCCCGAGCCGCGATCGCCGAAACCGGATCATCCTGCCAATCGGCGACCTCATCGCTCCACACCACGGTCGACACCCCGACCGACCGCGTAGCCACCCACGTACTGGGATGCTGGGCCCCATAAGGCGGCCGGAACCACCGAACCTCTTTTCCCGCAAGGTCTTCCAGTTCCCGCCGACCGTCCCGCGTCCGCGCCCGCACCACCCCGGCCGGCAGCGACGTCAACCGCACGTGATCCACACCGTGCAGGGCGATCTCGTGCCCGGCGTCGATCACCTCCCGCAACAGTCCCGGATGCTTCCGGGCCCGGCCCACCAGCACGAAGAACGTGGCCTTCCAGCCGACTTCGGCCAGTGCCGCCAGCACCTTGTCCGTCCCGCCCGGTTGTGGACCGTCGTCGTATGTCAACACCACCGAATCACCCGAACGGACCGAACGCACTGAACCGACCGGAGCGGTCAGCGGCAGGATCACGCGGCGCAACTGCATGGCGACATAATCCCAAAATATCGGCAGGCGAGCAGTCGCCGTCACGCATCACCATCAGGCGGGACGCAGACCTGAGTGTAACGGCGACCCTCCGTGACCCGATCTGGTTGACGCGACCCCCCGGCCCCACAGTCAGGTGACACATGACCGAACCGACGGTGTCCGTCGTGATCGTGTCCTACAACGCCGTGGACGAGCTCACGCGGACCCTCGCCGCGATCACCGGCCATGCCGCCCCCCGCACGCCGCACGAGATCCTGGTCACCGACAACGGATCCACCGACGGCGCCGCCGACGTCGCCGAGGACGTGCTGGGCGCTGCCGCCGTGCGCAGGCTCGGCCGCAACACCGGGTTCGGCCACGCCGTCAACCGGACGGTGGAACGCTCCCGTGGCGACTACGTGTTGCTGCTCAACCCGGACGCGCGACCGGAACCGGGCGCCATCGACGCACTCCTCGCGCACCTGAAGGACAACCCCGACGACGGCATCGTCGGCGGCCGATCCCTCACACCCGCCGGCGTGCTCGACCCGCGGAGCTGTTTCGGCCGCATCACGCCGTGGAGTCTCACGGCGTGGGCGACCGGCCTGTCGTCCGTCGCACGGCGCAACCGCTGGCTCGACCCGGAATCACTGGGCACGTGGCAGCGGGACAGTGTCCGCCACGTGGACGTGATCTCCGGCGGCTGGCTGCTGACCACCCGCCGGACCTGGGACCTCCTGCACGGTTTCGACGAGACCTTCCTGATCTACGGCGAAGATCAGGATCTCTGCCGGCGCGCGGCGAAAGCCGGATTCCACCCGTCCATCACGCCGGCGGCCGAGGTCGTGCACGCCGTCGGTGCGTCGTCGGCCAGCCGGGTGACCCGGGATGTGCTCGTGCTGACCGGTCGCGCCACGATCGTCGGGCACCACTTCACCGCGTGGCGCGGCTACGGCATGGCCGCGCTGAAACTCGGTGTGGCACTGCGCGCGGCCGCGGAGCGGGCGACGGGACGAACCGGCCGATGGACCCGGATCTGGCGGCGCAGGAACGAATGGTCGTCCGGCTGGCAGCCGGGAGCGACGCTCCCGGTCCCCGCGAAGGATGCCGTGGCATGACAACGAGGATCGCCGCCGTCGTGATACCGGCCCACGACGAACAGGCCGTGATCGCCCGCTGCCTGCGCGCCCTCGCCGACGGCACGCGCGAGGGCGAGCTCGACATCGTCGTGGTGGCGAACGGCTGCCACGACGACACGGCCGCGGTCGCGAAAGCCGAAGGCGCGACCGTGATCGAAACCCCGGTCGGCGGCAAGGCGAACGCACTGCGCCTCGGCGACGCGCAGTGCGGCACGTTTCCCCGCCTCTACCTGGACGCGGACAGCGAACTGACCGGCACGGCCGTCAAGGCCATGATCGCCGCGCTGGCCGACGACCCGGCCCCGGCCTGCGCACCTGTCCCCGACTTCGATCTGACCGGTGCCTCCCGGCCGGTGCGCGGCTTCCACCGCGCCCTGTGGGCCCTGCTGGACGAGCGCGACAGCCTGGCCGGCGCGGGCGCCTACATGCTCTCCGAAGCCGGCCATGGCCGCGTGTTCCCGATGCCGGACGTGATCGCGGACGACGGCTGGGTGCACCGGACCTTCCAGCCGCACGAGCGGCTGACCGTGGCGCGGGCGCGGGTGTCGGTGCGGCTGCCGCGCACGGTCGGCGCGGTGATCCGCAGGCGCGCCAGGGTGCGGCTGGGCAACCGTCAGCTCGACGCGCTGGGCAGGCCGGCCACCGAGCCCGCGCTGCGCCCGAAGGCACTGCTCGGTGTGGTCCGGCAGCGGAAGGTGACACCGGTCGACGCCGCGTGCTTCGTCGGCATCCTGCTCACCGAACGGGTGATCGCGCGCTGGCGCGCCGCCCGCGGCGCGACCACGACGTGGTCGGCCGACCGGACCACCCGGATCTGAATGCCGGCGCGGAACCGGCCGTGCCAGAAGGAGGTCGACCCGATGGTCGCACGACCGCACGTCCTGATCATCGTGCAGAATCTGCCCGTCCCGCTGGACCGGCGGGTGTGGCTGGAGGCCAACGCGCTCACCGAGGCCGGTTACGAGGTGTCGGTGATCTGCCCGAAGGGGCCCGGTGATCCGGCGTACCAGGAACTCGACGGCATCCACATCCACAAGTACGCGCCGCCGCGCCAGGCCGACGGTTTCGCGGGCTACGCGTGGGAGTTCCTGTACTGCTGGCTGCGCACCGCGCTGCTGACGCTGAAAGTCCGGCGCAGGCGGCCCTTCCGCGTGCTGCAGGCGTGCAACCCGCCGGACATCTACTGGTCACTCGCACTGCTGTGGCGCATCGCGGGCGTGCGGTTCGTCTTCGACCACCACGACCTGAACCCGGAGGTCTTCCGGTCCCGTTTCGGCGAACCGGCCGGGCTCGCCGCCAGGGCACAGCTCAAGGCGTTGTACTGGCTGGAACGCCGCACGTTCCGCACCGCCGACCGGGTCATCTCGACGAACGAGTCGTACCGGGAGATCGCGCTGCGCCGCGGTGGTGTTCCGCACGAGCACACCGCCGTGGTCCGGTCAGGACCGGACACCTCGGTGATGAAGCCCGGCGAGGCACACCCGCCAACTGCGCGGTGGCCGCGAACACCTGGTGGTGTACCTGGGCATCATGGGGCCGCAGGACGGCGTGGACGGCGTGCTGCGCGTCGCCGAGCACGTGGTGCGCGGGCACGGCCGCACGGACGTGCGCTTCGCGCTGATGGGATTCGGGGATTGCCTGGAAGATCTTAAGAAACAATGCACCGCCGAATGGGGTTGGACGACTGCGTCGAGTTCACCGGACGGGTGGGGCCGGAGCAGATCAGCAGCTACCTGTCCACGGCCGATGTCGGACTGTCACCCGATCCGCCGAGCCCGCTCAACGATGTGTCCACGATGAACAAGACGATGGAGTACATGGCCTACGGCCTGCCCGTCGTCGCCTACCGCCTCACCGAAACCGTGGTGTCCGGCGGTTCCTGTGCTGTGTATGTGGAACCCGGTGACGAGGCCGCGTTCGCCGACGCGCTGGTGGAGTTGCTCGACGACGACCGGCGGCGCAAGGAGCTCGGTGCCGCCGGGCGGGAGCGTGCCGTGCGGGATCTAGACTGGCGGCCGCAGGCCAGGACCTACGTGTCCGTCTTCGACGGTATCGTTCGGTCTGCGCTAGGGCGGGTGCCGAGCGGACCGCAGAACACGGCTGCGGCGAGAAAGTTCCGGGCCGATGCGGCCGAAGACCAGGTTGGGTGAGTGTGACTCTGTTCGCGCGCCGGATCGCGGTGATCGGCACGGGATACGTCGGCTTGACGACGGGGGCGTGTCTCGCGTCGCTGGGACACCGCGTGGTGTGCGCGGACGTGGACGCCGAGAAGGTCGACCGGCTGGGGCGCGGCGAGGTCGGCATCATGGAGCCCGGCCTGTCCGAACTCGTGTCGGAAGGGCTGGCCGCCGGCCGGTTGTCGTTCGTGCTGGGCGCGAAGTCCGCCGTCACCGAACTGGAGGGCGGCCCCGAGGTCGTGTTCCTGTGTGTGCCGACGCCGATGGGCGTCGGCGGCATCGCCGACCTGACCGCGGTGGAATCCGTCGTCGACGAGATCAAGACGGTGTTGCGCGCCAACAGCGTCGTGGTCAACAAGTCCACCGTGCCGGTGGGCACGGCGGAGCGGACGTCGGAACTGCTGGGCCGCGACGACATCGCCGTGGTGAGCAATCCCGAGTTCCTGCGCGAAGGTTCCGCGGTGCACGACTTCCTGAAGCCGGACCGGATCGTGGTGGGTTCGGTGTCGCAGGACGCGGCCGAGCGGGTCGCGTCGCTGTACGCGCGACTCGGCGCGCCGACGGTGCTCACCGACGCGGCCAGCGCGGAGATGGTGAAGTACGCGGCGAACTGCTTCCTCGCGATGAAGCTGTCCTACATCAACTCCGTCGCGGAGCTGTGCGAACGCTTGGGCGCCAACATCTCCGACGTCACCGAGGGCATGGGCTACGACCGGCGGATCGGCCAGTCGTCGATGTCGCCTGGGCCCGGCTGGGGCGGTTCGTGCCTGCCGAAGGACACCGAGGCGATGCTCCAGGTGGCCGACTCCGCCGACTACGAGTTCCGGCTGCTGCGCGCCACGATCGACACGAACACCCGGCAGCGCCAGCGGATGGTGGAGAAGGTGCGGGTCGCGGTCACCGGGCAGAAGGGTGGCTCGCTCTCACACGTCCGGCTCACGGTGCTGGGCCTGACGTTCAAGGCGGGCACCGACGACCTGCGTGACTCGCCGGCACTGGCGGTCTCGGCACTGCTCAAGCAGGCGGGTGCGGACCTGGTCGGCTACGACCCCGCACTGACCAACGCCGCGAACCGTCCCGAACTGGAGTCGATCACCGTCGTCGACGACCCGTACCAGGCGGCCAAGGACGCGGAAGCCCTCGTCGTGCTCACCGAGTGGCCGGAGTTCCGCATGCTGGACTGGACCCGGCTGGCGGGCGCCGTGAGCAGGCCGATCGTGGTCGACCTGCGCAACGTGCTGGACGCCGACGTGGTCCGCAGGGCCGGCTTCGCCTGGACGGGACTCGGCAAGCACAACTGACCCTCCCGACGCGTCGTGCCTTTCTCGGCTCGGCGGCAACCACTGCGCCGCGGCGGGCGTTTTAACAGCGAACGACTCCTCCTTGTCGCGTCCGAAACATCCTGATAGTGATTGTTCGTCGGAAATTTCGATCTTTCGTCGAACGACGGCACAGGAGGTTCTGACGTTGAGCAGACATGGGTCCGGCCGGCGGATCGCCGGCACGATCACCCTGGCGGCCGGTGTCGCGGTCGCATTGGCCGTGCCAGCGGGCGCCACGACCCAGAGCGGTGCGTCAGCCCAGCCGTTCGCGGCGGCCGGGATACAGACCGTCACCCTGATCACCGGCGACCAGGTGACGCTGTATCCGGCCGCGAACGGGGCCACCAACTACTCCATCAAGGCGGCGCACGGCAGCGCCGCCGGTTTTGAATCGTTCCAGGCCGCCAACGGCGACCGGTACGTCATTCCGGCCTCCGCCGTCCCCTATCTGGGCACCCTCGACCGCTCCCTCTTCGACGTCACCGCGCTGGCGAAGGCCGGCGACGCCGCCACGCTCCCCGTCCGGTTGGCCTTCGCGGCGGGCGTCACCCCGACCGCCCCCGCGGGCGTCACACTGTCCTCCGTCGGCACGTCCACCGCTTCCGGTTACGTGACAACGGCTTCCGCTCCCGCCTTCGGCGCGGCGCTGCGCCACCAGATCGGCGCGGACGTGGCAGCGGGCCACCAGGCAGGGACCAGTCCCCTGTTCGGCGGCGTCACCGCCGTCACGTCGGCCAACTCGACCGTCACCGGCGTGCAGCCGCGGTATCCGCTGCACATCCTCCAGATCAACGGGATCGACAGCACCGGCGCACCGTCCGCGTCGGCCGACATCCTGCTGATCAACACCGACTCGGTCGGCAAGATGTTCGCCGACGTGCCGGTCAGCGGCGGTTTCGGCAAGATCGCCGTGCCCGCGGGTGACTACGCCGCGATCGGCTACTTCTACGACTTCGACGCGGGCGGCGACATCACCGCGATGCGCCAGGTCGTCGTCGACGACTTCACCGTCGCCGACTCCGCCACCCCCAGTTCGGTCACCGTCGACGAGCGGACCGCGAACGCGCCGATGTCCGTCACGTCGCCGAAGCCGGCCAACGCCCTCTACATGGGCACCGAGATCGCCCGGATCGACGCGACCGGCAAGCCAGGGGTCTCCGGCATGTGGTTCACCCCGTCGTTCCCCGTCTACGTCAGTCCCGCGCCGAAGCCCGCCGTGGGCTCGCTGCGCCTCGCGGTGCTGTGGTCGGGAACCGCGCCCACCGCCTCCGACAAGTACCGCGTCGACCTCGCCTTCGGTGCCGACGACATCCCCGCTGACGACGCGTTCGTCGGTACGGCCGACCAATTGGCCACCGTGCACGACGTCCTCTACGACGACCCGGCTTCCGGCAGCACCGCCAGTGTGCTGGCCGGCGCGCTGGATCCGATGCTGGCGAGCGACGGTTCCGTGCTGGTCGGCGTCCCGGCGACCGCACCGGGCTCGTTCACCGACTACGTCGGCACGGCCGACGGCGGTGTGGCCGAGCAGGCCGTGTTCACGCCTGCGGGGACCATGCTGGAGAACGACCCGCACTCCTACCGCGCGCACCGCGACTACACGGTGCCGTGGGGCCGTGCGCCGCTGGCGGCGGGACTGGGCCGGTACGCGGGCGCCGCGGCATTCTGCGACGCGTGCTCGGCGGGCACCACGCTCAGCATGGCGATCCCGATGTTCCGCGACAGCGAGGCCGACCACACCGGCGTCCCCCTGACGAACGCCGCGAAGGTGCACTTCTCGCTGTCCCAGGGCGACACCACGCTGTTCGACGGCGACGGCTACTACGGGGCGGCGGTCACCGTGCCGTCGACCCCGGCCACCTACAAAGCCGTGCTGGACGTCGACCAGAGCGCCGTGACCGGCATCAGCCAGGCGGTCACGTCGCACACCGAGGAGACCGTCCGGTACGTGCCGGGAGCCACCGACACGCCGCTGCCCGGCCCGAACGCCTGCGCGGGGCAGACCAGCACGACGCCGTGTGACGTGCTCGGCGCCATCACGCTGGGCTACCACCTGCGGGGCGACCTGACGAACACGACGGCGGCGCCGTGGCAGGTGCTCGGACTGCACGTCGGCCACCTCAGCTACGACGGCGCCGGCTCCCGCTCGCCGATCAGGACGGTGACGGTGGCGGTGTCCTACGACAACGGCACCACGTGGCACCAGGTCCCGGTCGTCGGCCTGCACGGCGACTACACGACCGCGTGGCCCAACCAGGCCGGCACGTCGCCCTCGCTGAAGGTGACCGCCACGGACGCGGCGGGCGACGCGATCAGCCAGACGATCAGGGCCGCCTACACCGTCGCCACGACCATCCACTGACCGCACCGGGGAGTCGAACCATGAACAGCACTCGCCGCCTGCGGGCGGCCCTGATCGGCGTGATCGCGGCCGCGGTCACGGTCGTCACACCGATGGCGGCATCGGCGACGTCGAACACCCCTGCCACGCCACAGCCGCACGATGTCTGCGGACCGGCCGCACCCGGCTACGCCCGCTGCTTCGCCGAAGTGCGCACCGACGTGCACGGCGGCCACGGCGTACGCGGCAGGACGACCGCGACCGCACTGCCCGCCGGCTACGGACCCGCCGACCTGCACTCGGCCTACAACCTGCCGACCGCGGGCGGGAGCGGCCAGACGGTCGGCATCGTCGACGCCGGTGACGACCCGAACGCCGAGGCGGACCTCGCCGTCTACCGGACCACGTACGGCCTGCCGGCCTGCACCACGGCCAACGGCTGCTTCCGCAAGGTCAACGAGGCGGGAACGACCACCCCGCTGCCGCCGGACATGGGCTGGGGCATCGAGATCTCACTGGACGTCGACATGGTGTCCGCGGCCTGCCCGGACTGTCACATCGTGCTGGTGGAGGGCAACGACCCGAGCTTCGCGGACCTGGCGACGGCCGTGGACACGGCCGTGAGCCTCGGTGCGACCGAGGTGTCCAACAGCTACGGCGGCACGGAGTTCAACGGCATGCAGGCCTTCCAGGCCGACTACACCCATCCGGGTGTCGCCGTCCTGGCGTCCTCCGGTGACGGAGGCTACGGCGTGCCGAACATGCCCGCCGTGTATCCGGGTGTGGTCGCGGTCGGCGGCACGACGCTGACCAAGGCGAGCGACGCACGCGGCTGGACCGAGTCGGCGTGGGCCGGCGCGGGCAGCGGATGCTCGGCGTACGTCGACAAACCGGCGTACCAGAAGGATCCCAACTGCCCCGGCAGGATGACGGCCGACGTGTCCGCGGTCGCCGACCCGACGCCGGGCCTGGCCGTGTACGACAGTTACGACACGCCCGGCTGGGTCACGGTCGGCGGGACGAGCGCGTCGTCACCGTTCATCGCGGGCGTCATCGGACTGGCCGGCAACCCCGGACGATACGCCGACGCGTCCTACTTCTACTCGCACACGTCGGATCTGTACGACGTCACCACCGGCAACAACACCGCCGGCATGGACTGCGGCGGCGACTACCAGTGCAACGCGGGTCCGGGCTACGACGGGCCGACCGGCAACGGCACGCCGAACGGCCTGGCCGCGTTCTGAGCGATCAGCCACGCTGGTCGCGGGGGGAAGGCGGGCCGGGCGACCGACCCGCCTTCCCTGTACGGTGCAGCACATGACAGCGTCCGAGACGTTCGTGATCGTGGGAGGCGGCCTCGCCGGGGGCAAGGCCGCGGAGGCATTGCGGGAGCAGGGTTTCGACGGGCAGGTGGTGCTCGTCGGCACGGAGGTGCACCTGCCCTACGAACGCCCGCCGCTGTCCAAGGACTATCTGGCCGGCAACGCCGACTGGGACAGCTTCCAGGTGCACGACTCGGCGTGGTTCGAGGAGCACGACGTCCAACTGCGGCTCGGTGCCACGGTACTGGGTGTCGACCTGGCCGGGCACGAACTGGAACTGTCCGACGGCACCGTCCTGACCTACACGAAACTGTTGCTGGCCACCGGTTCCAGCCCACGGGAGCTGCCGGTGCCCGGTGCCGACGCGGCAGGCGTGCACTACCTGCGCACCGTCGGTGACTCGGACCGGATCAAGCAGTCGATCGCCGACGGCAACCGGATCGCGGTGATCGGCGCCGGCTGGATCGGGCTGGAGGTCGCGGCCACGGCCAAGCAGGCGGGCGCCGACGTGACCGTGCTGGAGGCGGCGGAACTGCCGCTGCTGCGGGTGCTCGGGCCGGAGGTGGCGCGGGTGTTCGCGGCGCTGCACGAGGCCAACGGCGTCACGCTGCGGTTCGGTGTCGCGGTCGAGGAGATCACCACCGAGGACGGCGCCGTCACGGGCGTGCGGCTGGGCGACGGAACGGTCGTGCCGGCCGACGCGGTGGTGATCGGCATCGGCGTGCGGCCGAACACGGAGATCGCCCAGGCCGCGGGGCTGACCGTGGACGACGGTGTCGTGGTGGACGCCTCACTGCGGACCAGCGACCCGGGCGTCTACGCCGTCGGCGACATCGCCCGGTTCCCGCATCCGTTGTCCGGTGAGCTGATCCGCGTCGAGCACTGGGCGAACGCGCTGAACCAGCCCGCGATCGCCGCGAGCGCGATGCTGGGCAAGGACGCCAGGTGGGACGACCTGCCGTACTTCTTCACCGACCAGTTCGACCTGGGCATGGAGTACCTGGGCCACGTCGCGCCGGGCGGCTACCAGAGCGTCGTGTTCCGCGGTGACGTGGCGGCACGCGAGTTCATCGCGTTCTGGCTGACATCCGACGGCCGGGTGCTGGCCGGGATGAACGTCAACGTGTGGGACGTGACCGACCCGATCAAGGCGATCATCCGGTCCGGCAAGGCGGTCGACATCGAGCGGCTGGCCGACCCCGAGGTCCCGCTGGAACAGATCTAGCCTGCCCGGAACGGGCTCTACAATCGTTTACAGTCCGTTCCAGCACATCTCGCGCCGAGGGGGCGACGTGCCCGTCACGATCCGCGACGTGGCGCGGCGGGCACAGGTCTCCGTGGCGACCGTGTCCCGCGCGCTGTCCTCGCCGCACCAGGTGAACCGGTTGACGCGGGAACGGGTGCTCGCGGTCGCCGCGGAACTGGGCTACCGGCCCAGTCCGGCGGCGCGCAGCCTGATCACCGGCAAGACCGGCAACATCGGCATCGTCGTGCCGGATCTGGGCAACCCGTTCTTCACCGACGTGCTCAAGAGCGTCCAGGCCAGGGCACGGCAGACCGGTTACGGGGTGCTGGTCGGCGACTCCGACGAGGACCCGGGTACGGAGGAGGAGCTGGTCCAGACGATGGCCAAGCAGGTCGACGGCGTGCTGCTGTGCTCCCCGGGCATCAAGGACGCGCAGATCAGCCAGTTGGCCACGGTCACGTCGCTGGCGCTGCTGAACCGGCGGGTGCGTGGCATCCGCGCGACGCTGATGGACAGCGCGGGCGGCATGCGGCACGTCGTCGAGCACCTGGCCGCGCTGGGCCATCGGCGGTGCGCGTACCTGAACGGGCCGCGCAGTTCGTGGTCGAACAGGGAGCGCAGGCGCGGCCTGCGCACGGCGGCGCGGCAACACGGCGTGGAGATCGTCGAACTGGGCCCGTTCGCACCACGCCACGACGGCGGCGTGCGAGCCGCTGATCTGGCCGTCGCCGCGGACGTGACGGCGGTGATCGCCTACAACGACATCATGGCGCTGGGTGTGCTGTCCCGGCTGCGGGACCGTGGCATCGACGTGCCCGGTGACCTGAGCGTCACGGGCTTCGACGACCTGGTGTACGCGGCACTGTGCGCACCGCCGCTGACGACGGTCGCGATGCCCCTGGAGGCGGCCGGGAGGGCGGCGGTCGACCAGTTGCTGAGCCAGTTCGCCGAGGGCGGCGCCGCGGTGACCCAGTTGGAGCTGCCGACCAGACTGATCGTCCGATCGACGACGACCACCCCACCCACCGGAGCCAGGACCTAGGCGAACACGAAAACCGCGGCCACCCCGGTGAGCCGCCCGGTCCACCACCGCCACCCGCAAGACTTGACTCGTCCTTAATGGACACTTAAGGCACGTCGCCGGGATAAGGGATTACCTGTGCCGTATTGGTGAATGCCATCCGTACGCACCTTGACAGTCACCCGAAGCCCCCAGTAAGACAATTAATTAATAAAGTTGCTTAATCCATAGGCGGGGAGGCGGCACAGTGACGTGCGGGCAATCAGACGCGCATCGTTGCGGGTGGGGGTCGGATGACTGAGGATGTGATGATCGCGGGGACGGACCGAAGGATCTCGGGGACGGACCGTTTCCCCCCGGGCATCCCCGAACCGCTGACGCGGCAGAGCCGGCCGACGCTGCGGGCGGACGCGCAACGCAACCGCGTTCGCATCCTGGACGCGGCCGAGTCCGTGTTCGCCGAACTGGGTGCGTCCGCGTCCACCGAGGAGGTGGCCAACAGGGCGGGCGTCGCGATCGGCACCGTGTTCCGGCACTTCCCGACGAAGCGGGATCTGCTCGCCGAGATCATGAGGACGCTGCGCGGGCAGCTCACCGAGCAGGTACGCGCGCTGGCCGGCCGGGACGAGCGCGGCACGGCGCTGTTCGAGTTCTTCGTCGGCGTGGTCGAGCAGGCCATGATCCGGCGGACCGTCGTCGAACTGCTGGTCCAGGCCGGTACGGGCGCCGACGAGCAGCGGCACGCCGAACTCCGCGAGGCCGTCGAGGTGCTGCTCGTGTCGGCTCAGCACGCCGGCACGGTGCGCCGCGACGTGCGGATCGACGACGTGATGGCACTGCTGGTGGCGGCGAGTCAGGGCGCGCTGCGGGCCGGCTGGGACCGGCGGCTGCGGGACCGGACCGTCGGCATCATCTTCGACGGCCTGCGCGCCGACAACGCGCGGCACGAGCTCGGGACCGGCCCGGCCGGTTGACAAGTCGTCGCCCCGTTCGGTAGCAAGGCCGGCGGCGGAAGGGGTGACCAGCGGTGATGACGGAACGCCGGGACGTGGTGGTGGTCGGCGGTGGCCACAATGGACTGGTCGCCGCCTGTTACCTGGCCAGGGCGGGACTTTCGGTACTGGTACTGGAGAAGGGCGCCGGGCTGGGCGGCGCGGCCGTGTCGTTCCGGCCCTTCGCCGGGGTCGACGTGCGGCTGTCCCGCTACTCGTACCTGGTCAGCCTGCTGCCCAAGCGCATCATCGAGGACCTGGGACTGCCGGTGCGACTGCGCCGCCGCGAGGTGTCGTCCTACACACCGGTGCGGCGCGCGGGTAGGGACACCGGACTGCTGGTCGACGACGGCGATCCGGCCGGCACGGCCGCGGCGTTCGCCGCTGTCACCGGTACGGAGCGCGAACTCGGCCGCTGGCAGGACTTCTATCGCATGACGGAGTCCGTCGCACGGCGCGTGTTCCCGACACTGACCGAGCCGCTGCGCTCGCGCGCCGAGGTCGACGCGCTGGTCGGCGACGCGGCCGCGAGCCGGATGCTGTTCGACGAACCGATCTCGGTCGCGGTCGAGAAGACGTTCACCGACGACACCGTGCGCGGTGTCGTGCTGACCGACGCGCTGATCGGCACGTTCGCGCCCGCCGACGACGCACGACTGCGGCAGAACCGGTGCTTCCTGTACCACGTGATCGGCAACGGCACGGGTGACTGGGACGTGCCCGTCGGCGGCATGGGCGCGGTCACCGGCGCACTGGTGGACACGGCGCTGCGCTCCGGCGCGGAACTCGTGACGGGCGCCGAGGTGCGCTCGGTCGACCCGGACGGCGTCGTGACGTACGTGCGGGACGGCCGGGACCACGAGGTGGCAGGCGGACACGTACTGGCCAACGTGGCGCCCTCGGTGCTGGCCGCGCTGATGGGTGAGGAGGCCGACGAGCCGGAGGGCGCGCAGCTCAAGGTGAACATGGTGCTGCGCCGGCTGCCGAAACTGCGCGACACGGCCGTCGATCCGCGGCGCGCGTTCAGCGGCACGTTCCACGTGCACGAGGACTACCGCGAACTGGCGACGGCCTACGCGCGGGCGGCCGCGGGCGCCGTGCCGGACGTGCCGCCGTGCGAGGTCTACTGCCACTCCCTGACCGATCCGTCGATCCTCGGCCCCACCGAACGCGACCGCGGCGCGCACACGCTGACGCTGTTCGGCCTGCACATGCCGGCGAGGCTGTTCCGCGAGAACGAGGACGCGACCCGCGAAGCCGCGCTGCGCGCCACGCTGGCGTCGCTGAACTCCGTGCTGGCCGAACCGATCGAGGACTGCCTGTGGCGCGACGAGCAGGACCGGCCGTGCGTCGAGGCGAAGACACCGCTCGACCTGACGCGCGAACTGGGCATGCCCGGCGGCCACATCTTCCACCGTGACCTGTCCTGGCCATGGGCCGCCGACGACGCCGAGATCGGCACGTGGGGCGTGGAAACCGCCCATCCGCGAATCCTGTTGTGCGGCGCGGGAGCCCGCCGGGGCGGCGGCGTGAGCGGCATCCCCGGCCACAACGCGGCGCGAGCGGTCCTCACCGCCTCCTGAGCGGTACCGCGTTCGGTTCGCCACAACAGGACCGCCCGGTCGGCGGCCGAGCACTAACCTCGGCGCCTGTGACGAACGCGGAGTACCGCCAGGCCCGGTTCCTACCACCCCCGGGTGCCACCGATCTGTTCCTGGTCCGGCACGGCGAATCGGCGGCAGCGCGCCCCGGCGAGCCGTTCGCGCTGGTCGGCGGGCACGGCGACCCGGAGCTGGCGGCGGAGGGCCGCGCACAGGCGCGGCGCGTCGCGCAACGCCTCGCGGACGAGGGGATCGACGCCATCTACGTCACCACCCTGCGCCGCACAGCGGAGACGGCCGCTCCACTGGCCGGGCGCACCGGCCTGACGCCCACCGTGTGCGGCGACCTGCGCGAGGTGTTCCTCGGCGAGTGGGAGGGCGGGGTGTTCCGGCAGCGCGTGGCGCACGACGACCCGATCGCGCTGCGGATGCGCCAGGAACAGCGCTGGGACGTCATTCCCGGCGCTGAGTCGACGGCGGCGCTGCGGGAGCGGGTGCGGCGCGGGATCGAGACGATCGCGGCGGCGCACCCGGATCAGCGGGTCGCGGTGTTCACCCACGGCGGTGTGATCGGCCAGATCCTGGCCGAGGCGAGCGGGAGCAGGCCGTTCGCGTTCATCGGCGCCGACAACGGCTCGGTGTCGCGCCTGGTGGTCGCGGACGGCTCGTGGATCGTGCGCGGCTACAACGACGTCAGCCACCTGTCCCAGGGCTTGTGAAACACACCCTAGGTGACGACGAGGTCCAGCACCGTACGGAAGGCGTCGCGGTCCACGATCGCCGGCTCGTCCGCGAGCCACTCGCCGATCTCCCGGACGAACCGTTCGGGGCTCATCGGCGGCGCCACCACGTCCGGTGACTCGCCGGTGGTGATCTCGCCCGCCCGGCTCGGGTACACCAGCAGCGCGCCCCGGATCTCGATCCCCGGCAGCAGCTCCCGGTAGACCTCGACGCCCTCGGGCAGCCGGATCGCGCCGCCGCGGAAGGGATGTCCGTTGCGCCACACGCCACCCAGCTCGTCGGCCGTGTAGTGGCCGGGCAGCCACATCTTCGACTCGATCAGCACCAACCGGTGGCCGCGCAGCACTGCGTGGTCGATGTCGGCGAACACCGATCCCGGCCACGCGAGGCCGTGGAAGATCCGCGCGCCGGGCAGCGGAGCCACGTACTCGGCCAGCAACCGGGCGGTCAGCCGCTCCCCCAGCTCGTCCTGTTCCCTGCCCGGCACGCCGAACACCACCAGTTCGCCGCCGCCGGTCTCGGCGAGGAACGCGCGGTCGGCCAGCCGTGCGGACGCGAACCCGCGCAGCAGCCGGAACACCGGCACCGCGGTGCCCGCGGCGACCAGCCACAGCGCCACCAGCAGCGGCACGACGCGGACCGGCAGCAGCACGGTCGACGCGACGAACACCACCCACGCCGCGGACACCGCGTACACCAGTTCGCGTGCCGGGCCGATCGCCGGCACGAACCGCACGCGCTGCGGCGTCCTGACGACGGCCCACCACGGCAGCACGTCACGGTCCAACCTCAGCCGTGGCGGCACGAAGTCCGGGTCGGCACCGAGATCGCGGCGCTTGGTCCGCGCGCCCGGATCTGGCCTGCGCGGCCGGCGAGCCGCCCGGACCGCGGGCGGTGCGTCGGCGGCGCGGTCGTAGGCCGCGCGCAGGTCGGGATCGCGCAGCGTCTCGTACGCCTGCCGCAGCAGCGTGAAGGTCCCGGTCGTGCCACCACCGTCCGGGTGCATGACCTTGGCCAGCGACCGGTATGCCGACTTGACGTCGGCCGTCGACGCGCCCCGGTCAACGCCGAGCAACTCGTAGTAGTCGACCCCGCCCACTCCGCCGCCCTTGTCCGTCGCACCTGCGGGAACACGATATTGGGTATCTCGTCGCCGGGCCATGGCACCCTGCCGGCGACGCGGCGGACGATTCGGGTAATGGACCGGTTTCCGCCAGTCAGCGCGCCGGCCGCGGATCAAGCACGGATTCGGTCTCACCCGTTGGGTCCACAGCACGCTTGACCGGGCGTGGTGCCCGGTGCATCATCTGTAAACGTTTTCGGTTTGTTGCAGTGCGACGCCGAACGGACCCCGTGTGGTGGTGCCCGCGACCTTTCGGCGGGGCGGGCACCACCACGCGGCAGCCACCGAGTGCTCAGCCGGGCGCGCGCAACGTGATCGTCGTCCACGCCCCCACGTGAATCCGGTCCCCGTCCCGCACCGGCACCGCCACGTCGTTCGCGATCGGCTCCAGATCGTCGTTCACCGTCGTGCCGTTCGTGGAACCCGGATCCACCACCGCCCAACCGCCGTCGTCCCGCGCCACCAGCACCGCGTGCAGATGCGACACACCGGGATCCTGCGGCGGCCCGGTCAGATCGATCTCCGGTGTCATCCCTCGGCTGCGGCTCATCCGGCCGATGCGCACTTCCTTGCCGCTCAACGAGAAGTGCCGCTCAGGGCAGTAGTTGGGGAACGTGATGTTGGGGACGTCCGGCCCGTCCTGCTGCTGGACCGCGTCGAAGTACTCCCGGTCCGCGGTGACCAGCACGGTCCAGCCGGCGACCGCGACCGGGGTGAGGGCGGCGGTGCCGGGAGCGGGGGCGGCGGCGACCGGTGTCCGGCTCGCGCCGGCCACGAAGTCGTAGCTGCACCCCTCGCAGAACCGGCCGGTCCTCGGCTCACCGCACTCCGGGCACGTCTCCGCCGGCAGCGCGGGTGCCGTCACGACCGTGAGCGGGACCGCCGTCGCGGTCGCGCCGCCCATCGCGAGACCGCAGACGTCACAGAAGTCCGCACTGGTCGAGTCGTGCCCCGCGGGACAACTGGGCATGCCCACCTCCGATAGAGCGAAAACGATCAGGAACTCTTGCGCACCCTGGAAGTCTTCGTCGATCTGGTGTCCAGCGTCATGGTGTCGACGTCCTCGACCTTCGCCTTGAGCCGCACCGTCCCGGTCACCGGGTCCTCGATGTCGACCACCTTCGACAGCAGCTCCGCCGTGTCCGTGTTGCCCGACTTCGTGGCCAGTGCCACGGCCCTGCCCAGCTTCGCCGTCGCCGTGTCCAGGTCGCCGGTCTTGCGCGCCTCCAGACCCTCCTGGATCACCTCGGACAGCTCGGCCTGCCCGGTGTAGTGCGCGACCTCCGGGTTGATCCTGGTGGACAGCACCATGTCGTCGGTCCAGGTCGCCTTGACCAGGCCCTGGCCGAGCACTTCGTCCTGCTCACCGGTCAGCACCAGGCTCACCCGGCCGGCCAGCATGACGTCACCGACGCCGGCCGCCGTCACCTCGACGCACACGTGGTAGTCGCGGCTCTCGTCGCCCCACGAACCGGTCGGGTAGTCGCCGACCTGCCCGCTGCGCACGATCCGCCGACCGGTCAGGTCGACCACCTCCGGCGACACCAGTTTCACGAACTTCACGCTCGCGCCCTGCGGCGTCCACAGCCGCAGCACCACGTCCGCGACGGCCTTGTTCATGGCCGCGTCGGTCATCTTGCGGAAGTCCGCTTCCAGGCCGGACGGGTCGGCCACGATGTCCACCGTGCCCAGCAGTGCCGTGGACACGCGGCGCAGCTCGTCGACCTCCCAGTCGGTGCCGACACCACGGCAGTCGCAGACGAACCCGCCCTCGCACTCCCGCAGCGTGCGGGCCAGCGCGTCCGGCGTCTCGTGCTCGTTGCGGCCGTCGGTCAGCAGGATCGCGTGCCGGATCGCGTTCTGGTGCGACTGGAACAGGTGGTTGGCCAGCGACAGCCAGCGGCCGATCGCCGTGCCGCCGCCGGCCTTGAGCGCGTTGATCGCCGCCTTCGCCGCGGCGCGCGTCCGCGCGTCAGCCGCGACGAGACCGCCCTGCTGCGGGTACACCAGCCGCGCCTGGTCGGTGCCCGCGATGACGGCGAACGCGACGCCGTCGCGCAGCGCGTCGACAGCGGCGGCGGTGGCCTGCTTGGCCGCGATCATCTTGCCGCGCGGGTAGTCCATCGAACCCGAGCAGTCCACGATGATCACCTCGGCGGCCGCCGCACCGCTGCCGGCACTCGCGCCGACCGAGCCGTCCGACGTCACGGTGACGATCGCGTTGACCTCGCTGGCGCCCTGGTGCAGGAACTCGTTCTGATAGACGTCGACACGGAAGTTCGGGTGCGCGGTCATGACGTGCTGCTCCTCGCGGTGCTGGTGTCGGGCGTGCCGTGGTGCTCGAAGGGCACCACCACGACGGTCACGTTGTCGTGGCCACCGCATTCGATGGCCAGTGCTGTCAGTTCGGTGGCCGCGGTGAACGGTGCGGTCACGGCGTTCGGCAACGCCTGCGCGGCCAGCTTGTCCGCGTCCGACAGGTAGTTCCACAGGCCGTCGCTGCACACGACGATCGCGCCGGTGGTCGGCGGGCGGATCGTGACCACGTGCGGCAGCACCGTGCCCGCGTCGGCGCCCAGCCACGCGATCAGCGCGTGCGAACGCGGGTCGGCCGCGGCCTCGGCCTCGGTGAACTGGCCGGACGCGACCATCCGCTGCGCCCACGAGTCGTCCACCGTGACGCACACGGAGCCCGCGTCGGACAACCAGTAGGCCCTGCTGTCGCCGACCCAGCCGACCGTCACGGCGTCCCCGGCGACCACGGCGGACACGTACGTGCACGCGGGCGCGTTGCCGCCGTCACCGGCCCGGTACAGCTCGGCGACCGCGTCGAGCGCGGCGCCGATGGCGGCCCGGGTGGCGTCCTCCAGGTCGTCGCCGTCGCGCGCGGCGGCCAGCAGCACGTCGGCGGCACGGTCGGCGGCGGCCTTCGCGGCCTCGTCCGGACGGTCCGATGTGGACACGCCGTCGCACACGACGGCCACGATGTGTTGCGGCGGGCCGGCTCCGTCCCGGTTGGCGGTCAGCCGCACCGCCATCGCGTCCTCGTTGCGGTGGTGCCGCAGGCCGCGATCGCTCACGCCGGCGACGGCACCCAGATCCAGCTCGACCCGGTCCCGCTTGACCGGCTGCGCGAAACCACACCGGGCGCAGAAGCCGTCGGCGTCGATCTCCCGGCCACCGCACGACACGCAGCCGGTGGAGACCGCGGGCGCCGTGCCGTCGTCCGGTGTGCCACCGGAGAGCAGCAGCAGGTCGTTGCCGCAGTTCTCGCAGAATCGGTCACCGGCAAGGGTTTCCGCACCGCAGTCCGGGCACGCGCTGGTCGCTGCGCTGTCCACGGCGGACTCGTCGGTCATCGGCTACACCCACGTCACGGGACGGACCGAATTGGCCAGGTCGACGAGTGCGACCCGCTGCTCGGCGGTGTCCGACAGCCGTGCCAGCGACCGGTAGCAGCGCTCCAGCCCGAACTGCAGGTCCCGTTCGGTGAACGCGCAGCCCAGCACGCGGGTGCCGGCCAACCCGGGCCGGTTCGGCGCGGCCGCGATCCACCGGCGCGCGGCCGCCAGCACCTCGATCGCCAGTCGGGCGCGCCGCGCCGCGTCCAGTTCGACGGCGTCCAGCCGGGCGCCCGCCGTGATCAGGTCGTGTTCGGTGAGGTCGGCCGGCGTACGGGTGCGCATGCCGGCCCGGACGGCCGCCAACTGCGCGGCCACGTAGTGGCTGGAGTGCTTCGGTACCGACTCCAGCGCGGCGACGGCCCGCTCCCGGTCACCGCCCGCCAACCGCACCCTGGCCAGGCCGAACGCGGCGCTGACGTAACTGTGGTCGGTGCGCCACACGATGTCGTAGTAGCGGGCGGCGGCGCCCGGGTTGCCCGCCGACTCCTCGGCGAACGCCAGCGCCAGCTTGACGGCGGGTTCGCCGGGCAGCCAGCCGTAGACGAGGTCGAAGCAGCGGCGTGCCTGCTGCGCGTCGCCGGCGACCAGCGCGGCCAGCCCGCTGTACCAGGTGACGCGCCAGTCACCGGGATCGCTGCGCGCCAACGCGTCCAACTCCTGGCCGGCCGTTGCCAGGTCGCCGACCTCGATCCTGGCCCGGACGATGCGCAGCTCGACCTCGATCGTGCGCACCGGTGCCTGCGTCAGGCTGGCGATCACGGCGGCCGGATCGGTGGCCGCGGACGTGGCCAGCAGGCCGGCAGCGGGGTCGGTCGCGTCGACCTGCGGCACCGGCAGCGCGGCGACCACCTCGGCCGGTGTCGGCGCCGTCGGCCAGCGGTCCGGGTCGGCGCCGAACACCGCGCGTTCCGGGCTGAGCAGCGTCGACATCGAGGGGTGCTGCTCGCCGTCCGCGGACATGATCTCGCGCAGCACACCGGTGAGCTGCTCGACCATGTCGCTTGCCGACTCGAAGCGCGCGTCCGGGTTCGGGTCGGTGGCACGCAACAGGAACCGGTGGTACGAGCCGTGTTCCAGCAGCACAGGCACGTCGGCGGCGTCGGGCAGTGTGGTGACGAACTTGGTGACGTAGTCGAAGTTGAACGTCAGCACGGCGAGCGAGCGGGCCACGGTGTAGAGGTCGGAGCTGATCGACGGGCCGCTCGTGGCGACCTCGGGCGCGCAGTAGCCGTCGGTCTTGTAGCTGGCGCTCTCGAAGTCGTCGATCCGGCGTACGGCGCCCATGTCGATCAGCCGCACCTGCTCCTCGCTCTGGATCACGTTGTCCGGCTTGAAGTCGCAGTACAGCAGACCCATGCCGTGCAGATAACCCAGTGCCGGCAACACTTCCAGCGCGTACGCGATGGCCTGCGGCAGGGGCAGCGGCAGCAGGTGGCCGTCGGGTCCGCGCTCGGAGCGCAGTTCCTTGAGCGAGCTGCCGCCGACGTACTCCATCACGATGTAGCCGACCATCGTGCCGGTCTTCGGGTCGGGGTGGTCGACGAAGTTGTAGATGCGCACGATGTTCGGGTGCTCGACCTGCGCCAGGAACCGGCGCTCCGCGATCGCGGCCTCCATCGCCTCGGCGTCACCGGTGTCCAGCAGGCCCTTGAGCACCACCCACCGGTCGTTGACGTTGCGGTCCTTGGCCAGGTAGACCCAGCCGAGGCCGCCGTGGGCGATGCAGCCGAGCACCTCGTACTGCCCGCCGACCAGGTCGCCCGCCGTGAGCTTGGGCGTGAACGAGAACGCGGTGCCGCATTCGCGGCAGAAACCCTCGGTCCGGCCGGGCCGGCCCTGGCTGCCTCGGCCGACCGGATGGCCGCACTTGCTGCAGAACCGCTTGCGCTCGGCCACTTCCGGGTTGGCCAGCACCGCCTCCGACGGGTCCCGGTAGGGCACCGGCGGCACCTCGACCAGACCGGCGCCCAACCGGCCACGCCTGCTGGAACCCGAATTCCTGTTGGAACCCGTGCGCGACGACATCGACGAGCTGCGGCTGCCGCGCACCGACAGCGGACTGCCGGTGGTGCGGATCGGCGCGGTGCGCCCGGACGTGCCGGGGGTGGTGCGGGCGGAGGAGTTGCCCGCGGCCGGCGGGCGGCCGGCGGGGAAGCGGCCGGCTGGGCACCGGTGAGCGGCACGGCACCGGCCGCCGGGGCCATGCCGCAGACCGAACAGAAGCCGTCCTCGATCGTCCCCGTGCAGCCGGGCCGGGCGCAGCGTCCGTCCGCGACGGCGACGGGCGGCGGCGCCGCGGCCGCCGCCCTGGCCGGTGCGCCGACGGACGCGCCGACGGCGGCGGGCGCCACCGCGGGGGCCATTCCGCAGACCGAGCAGAAGCCGTCCTCGATCGTTCCCGTGCAGCCAGGCCGGGCGCATGCGGTCATGGCGTCGTCCCCTTCGCGGTGATCGCCTGCTGGTACCTGTTCAGGGCCTTGGTCGCCGAGCGCAGATCGCACGGCACGGTCCAGAGCAGTTGGTAGGTCTCCTGGTAGTACGCGGCAAGTTCGGCGTCCTCGCTCAACCGCAGTCGCGCCGCCTTCACCTTGTAGGCGTCCAGCCTGCCGCGTAGCTCGGAGCGCCGGGACAGCAGGGCGGTCGCCGTCTCGCGCACCTCGGCCGCCCTGTCGCCGGCCTGCGCGGTCGCGACGGCCAAAGCGGACAGTTCCTCGGCGACGACACCCCAGTCGTGCCGCGCCACCAACGCACCCAGACCGGCGAGGCGGGCGCGCAGCGGCGGCGTGCCGTCGGGCACGGACGCGATCGCGGGCGACGCGATCTTCTCCCGTACCAGGTCGTACGCGGCCCGTGCGTCGGCCTCGGCGGCGGCGACGCCGTCGATCGCGGCCGCCGCCCTGGCCACCTTGTCGTCGTAGTCGGCGCGCACGGCGGCCAACGCCGTCAGCCGGTCCCGCACGGTGGCCAGCCTGGCGCGCAGCGCGTCGGCCTCGGCCAGCTCCGGCCGGCCGGAGCCTGGTTCGCCGCGGTAGAGGGTCAGCGGGTCGCCGAACGCGCGGGAGCGCAGGTCGGCCAGCACGGTGCCGATGTCGTCCACCTCGACGAACAGCGGGTCCCTGATCTCGCCGAGGCTCAGCGACGCGGCCAGCGCCCTGGCGTCGTCGAGCTGGTCGTCCATCGGGTCGAGCACCTTCACCATCGCCGACCACACCTCGTCGGTGGCCACGGCGATGTCGGTGGCGCGCTGGAACGACGCGTCCATCCCGCCGACCAGTTCGGCCAGCGTCATCCGGTGCGTGACGGTGGCCGGGCCGGTCAGATTCCGCCTGCCCAGCGGGATCTCCTCGGTGGCCAGCTCGATCGCGCTGCCACGCAACAGGGTCGTCAACTCGGCGAGGTCGCTCGTGTTCAGCCTGTTGCGGCGGGTGCGGATCTCCTGCGCCCTGGCCAGGATGCCGCGATAGGAGTCGAACCGCTGGTACAGCAGCGCCACGTCGCCTCGCGCTTCGGCCCAGAGCGCCTCGGTGCGGCCGGACAGTGCGGCGCCCTGCAGGAAACGGTAGCCGGGGTGGTTCTCCAGGGTCACGAGCGCGTCGGCGATCCGGTCACCCTCCGTGGTCAACCGGTCCAGTTCTCGGTCGGCGGCGTCCTGGGTCAGCGTGGGCATGGAATCGGCCACCATCGCTTCACGCCGTTCCCCCGCCCGTCCTGTTTCCCCGGATCACAATCTTTTTCTACCACCAGGACAGGGCCGACGTCGGCACGATCAGCCGAAATACCGGGTCGACCGGCACGTTTGCGACGGTTTGTTCCGCCGTCACCGAGGTTTCACGATGCGCAACCGGTCGGGCGGCGGTGTCGCCGGAGTGGCGCAGTCACCGGTGTCGCACTCGATCCGCAGCCACGCCTGACTCAACACGTCGTGCCACGGCCGCAGCACGAGCGTCGTGCCACCGACCAGCAGCACGGCGACAACGGCCACGACGAGCCAGCCGTGCCGGAACCGCCGCATCAGGATCGGCGTGGCGAGCGCGGTCGTCACGAACGAGACGATCCACACCGTCGTGTCGACGGGCACGCTGATCAGCCCGAGCCACCGCCACAGCCAGCCCCACCAGAGCGGCATCGTGGCCACCAGCAGCCAGCCGACGCACGCGGGGCCGAACAGCCACCAGATCCCGACCGGCTCCCCCCGCACCCGGTATCGCCCGGGTAACCCCTCGACGGTCACGATGCGGTCCTCCCCCCGACGCCATGGCCTCCACCAGCATTGCGAGAAAACTGGCAACGCACAAGACGACCAACGTGTTGCTTTCGGTCCTTTTACGGTCGCCCCGGACCGACCTCGCAATCCGGACGCCACAGTGCGGCGAACGCAGCGCAGCGAACACACTGTGCGGCAACAAGTATTCGAAATGAGACCGGACTCGTAACAGAAAACGTCGCACACAGCACGGTCGACATTTCGGCCTGTCCGACAGGGTGATCACGCAGTTCGCGAAACAGATCGCCGACATCCGTGGCCGGCGCGCGCCGGCCACGGATGTGCCTTACCGCACGAGCAATTCCGACGAGCTCAGTTCCGGCTCGCACCCAACGACACGAACGGCCGCCGCAACGGGTCCACCTCCGTGGTCTGCGCCAATGCCACCGCGGGCGCCGCACCCGCCGCCAACCGCTTGTGATAGTCCGTCATCGCCGCGGCCGCCGCCGCGTCACCGACCCGCGTCAACGGCGCCGTCACCGTCCGGCACCCGATCGCCAGCAGCGCGCCACCGAAACCCAACGCCTCGTCACCCGGCCGGATGCGCGCCAGCGCCAGTTCGCACGCCGCCAGCACCACGTGTTCCGGCGGCCGGCGGAGCAGCGCGACCTCGTGTGCGTACAGCGCCCCGTCGGACAGCTCCAACCGGGAGAACAGCGCGTTCTCCGGCTCGTGCGTGCCGTGCGCCGCCAGGTGCACCAGCCGGGCTCCGTCCAGCGCCGCCAACACGTCCTGCACGCCCGCCCGGTCGCCGTCCAGCAGCGCCGCGTCCGGGTAGTACTCCCGCAACAGCCCGATTTCCGCTTCCGCGGCACGCAGATCCGGGCCGGCGGCCAACAGTGTGCCGCCCGACTGTTCGGGTGCCCGCATCGCCGTCAGCCACGCCGTCGCCGACGGTGCCACGGACACCGGCCGCCCCAACAGCGACGGCAACGTGCCCCACGCGACGGCATGCAGGTCCCCGGTCGGCACGACGACGAGTTCCCTGCCGTCCAGCACACCGGCCAGCGGCCGCAGCAACTGCTCGTCCAACCGGTTGGCCCGCAACCGCGCCGACCCGGACACCGCGGCCACGATCGCGCCGGGCAGGTGGTCCGGTGACAGTGCGTCCAGGTCCGCGCGCAGTTCGCGGGCCGCGGCGACCGCCGTGGCCGAGGAACCCAGCCGCACCAGCCGGGCCGTGCCGTCGACGACGGCGACGGCCGCGATCAGGTCACCCGAGACCACGAAGCTGACCAGGGCCCGGTCACCCAGATGTGTTGCCACGTCGTCGAATTCGGCGATCGGTCGCGACCTGCCCCACGGGCCGTCCCGCCAGCCCATCCGCATGATCTCCCGCTGCAGGCCGCCGCGCTGCGCGGCCCGGGTGCTGGCCCGCCGTCCTTCCAGGCGCGCCTCCTGCATGTCCTTGGTCAGCATCCGGTACTGCCGCACGCGGTCGGCGAGCGCCGGATTGTCCAGCGGTGGCAGCGGTTCGTAGCGGTAGATCTGGGCCCGGGTGCGCTCCAGCCAGGTGAACAGCCGCCGGGGCGCCGACCGCGGCTGCTCCAGCACGAGCCGCACGGCGAGTTCGCCGAGTTCCCGCCCGTGGACGGCCGTCCCGCCGACCAGCTCCAGGTCACCCATCCGGTCGCGCATCCGGCCCAGTTCGGCCAGTCCACCACGGGCCTGCGCGAACGCGGCCCGGCGCCGGTCGGTCGCGACGGCCAGTTCCGCCGTGCACAACCGGCGCAGCATCCGGTGGTCCACCGGCGTGACCTGGCGCGGCGCAGGCACCAGCGCCAGTTGGAGGGCCGCCTCCGTCACGTCACGGCGCCGGATCAGCAGGCGCACGGCCAGCAGCCGGGCCAGCGCGGCCTCGTCGACCAGTGCCAGCGCCGCCAGCTCTTCGGCGAGGGCCAGCGCCCTCGGTGGCAGCGCGGCGGGAATCCGACCGCACAGCAACGCTTCCGTGGCCTGCGCGCGCACCACGATCAAGGACGCGATCGCGGCCCACGCCGGGCTGCCGCCCCTGCGCCGGAACCGCCGCCGTGCCGAACCGGCCATCCGGCGCGCGGTGGCGTAGTCGCGGTCCATCAGAGCGGCGGCCGCCCTGACCACCTCGGTGGTCGCGAGGTTCCGGTGGTCGCGGTGCATCCGGGTCCGGGACAGGGCCTCGTCGAACCGCTTGGCCGCCTCCGTCGCCAGCCCGGCCGCCAGCAGCGCTTCCCCTTCGGCGACCCGCAGTTGCGGCAGCATCGTGGGGTCGATGTCCGCGAACATCGACGCGGCCTTCCGGTACTGCAACAGGGCGGCCGGGATGTCGTTGACCTTCCACGCGACGAGGCCGAGATTGTGGTGCGCCTTGGCGGCCAGGCTCACCAGCCGGGCGCTGTCCTCGCCGCCGGCACGCACGCCCGCCGCGGCTTCCTCGATGACGCGCACCAGGTCGCGCTGCGCCAGATTGGGTCTGCCGAGATCGACGTAGGCCAGCGCGCGATTGATCAGGTTCGTGGCCAGCGCGGAGGTGTCCGGGAAGCCGGCCCCCGCGGCCCGCTCGTTCGCGGTGATCGCGTCACCGAGGATGTCCACGCTCTCGGCGAACCGACCCACTCGCATCAGCAGCAACCCGTGCTGCGCCTCGATGGTGGCGGCCAGTTGCGCGCGGGTCCTCGGCTCGGCCACGGTCGGCAGCACCTCGCGCGCGGTGCGCAGATGTGCGACGCCGTCGTCGAACGTGCGTTCCTCCGCGTCGCTGAAGGACAGCGTGATCAGGATGCGCACCCGCAGTTCGGCTTCGCCGGGGACGCCGTCGATCAGGCGCAGGGCGCGGCGCAGCAGCAGGGTCGCCTGGTGCGGCCGGTACGCGTTGTTGGCCACGCGCGCGGCGCTGTACAACTCGGCCGCCCGCTCGTGTGCGGACCGCCCGGCACGGCGACGGCGCGAGTGCCCTGGCACGTCGGCGGATGGCACGCACCTATATCACCACACGCGTGCCACGTGACGGTGTCCGCCCGTCGGGCGGTTGACCTTTGACTCGGAAGGGTTACAACATGATCGTAGGCGTGACCACCGTCCTGGTGCGCTGACCGGGCTGGCCCGCGATGTGCACGACGATCTGGGTGATGCCTCGTGGCACGCCGTCCAGGACGAAGCGGCCGCCGTCGTCGGCCTGCGTCGTGGCGGGCGGGTGGCCGTCGACCCGCACCTCGACGGCATGCGGAGCACCGGGCACCAGCCAGCCGTCGAACCTGTTGCCGCTCACGGCGGGCGCGAGGCTGACCATCACCGTGAGGTCGCCGACGGTGAACGTGATCGTGTCCGGCGCGGTGGATCCGCGGACGCCGACCAGCCGGTCCTCCCGCTGCCAGCGGGCCACCTCGAATTCGAGGTCGTCCAGGTCCATGGCGAACCGGACCCGGTCGGCCAGGCCCGCGGGCACGGGATCGGCCACTTCCAGCATCGCGGCCAGTTCCGCCAGCAGCATCGCGTCCTCCTCGGGCAGACCGAGGTCCACCGGGTTGCCGTCGGCCGCGGATGATCCCGACGGGCGCTCGGTCGGACTCACGACGTGCCTCCTTCGGTTGTGAGATAACCACGAAGCGTGGCTATACAACGGCCGCGGGTCGGCCCGATGCTTCCCCGCGGCATGCCCAACGCCTCTGCGACGGCGGCGTACTCGACCCGGCCGGCCAGCACGGTCATCCGGAGCAGTTCCTGGCACTTCTGGCCGAGCCTGCCGAACGCCTGCCACAACATGCGGTCCCGGTCCGAGCGCAGCAGTTCGTCCTCGGGCAGGCCGTCGTCGCTGACCAGACGCTCCGCTGTCTCGTCGGCCAGGGGCTCGACGCGGTCCATCACGGTGCGGCTGCGGGTCGCCTCCCGCCGCGTGGTGGTGATCAGCCAACGAGCCAGGGCCTTCGGCTCCGCGACCGTGTTCAGGTTGCGCAGCAGCGTGAGCCACACGGTCTGCACCACGTCCTCGGCGACCGTGCGGTCCAGTCCCTGGCTACGGGCGACATGCCACACCAGCGGATTGAGATCGGTGACCAGCGCGTCCAACGCCTTCCGGTCACCGGATCGAGCAGCGACCAGGCAGGCCGCATGGCGCGGGTAACCGGTCAGCTCCCACCAGGGTGCGTCCTCGGTGACCGTCTGCCCGTTGCTCATCCCTGTACTCCTGTCCCAAGGCACGTAACCAACACGCTCAGGACCGCCCCGTGCGCGCACGTCCGCAAGAGATCCTTCCGTCCGGCGCTCGCCGGTCAGCATGGCCCCACCTCCGAGTCCGCTCGATGCCAACCAGCCGGTCAGAGGAACAGGAGGAGCCGGAGACGCGCCAGATACCAACCGATTTCGAGTTCACTCTAATGGGCTAACCCGGGCATGGAAGGGGCCGGGAAGCCCACGCTTCCCGGCCCCTTCACCTCCCGGTCATCCCTGACTGACGGTGTGCGGCAGTGGGTCCGGACGCCCCCCGGCGATCCCCAACGCCCGGCCCCCCTGCCACCTCCCCCTTACGTCAGCCCACCTCGACGTGCGACGCGGGCAGACCACCGTCGTGCGGCTGCACCCCGGTCTCGACGTGCGACGCGGGCAGTCCGCCGTCGTGCGGCTGGACCCCGGTCTCCACGTGCGACGCCGGCAGTCCGCCGTCGTGCGGCTGGACTCCGGTCTCCACGTGCGACGCGGGCAGTCCGCCGTCGTCCGGGGACGTGGTGCCCACGGACGGGTCGGTCGTCGGGTCGGTCGTCGGGTCGATTCCTGCGCTGGTCATCTTCTCCCCCTCTGTCGATCTGACAGTGAGTAACGATCGGACAGGACCGAATACTCGGCCCAGCGTCCGCACTACATCATTAGTGGAACAGAGTGCCCATCTTCGACACCCGCATTATGTCGCAGCGTGACTACCATGCCGCATCTACGGTCATCTGGGTGAAGTTTTCCCACAGTGCACTCGATCGGAGTAACCCTCTGTGATCACGAAATTTTCCGAGTAATGCCGTGTCGATCACCGAGCGTCTCCTTGAGCAGGTCCTTGTGGTTGCCGGCGCAGAGGGCCCCTTTGCACCCCCAGTTGGCAAAGGGGCCCTCCCTGCCGCGATGCGCCAACTCCCTCGGTACCAGTCCGATCCCCCATGCCGGACCGGTACCGAGCCCCCTCTGGCCATCGCATCCTGGCTGCGTTCGGTGTGGCGAAGCAGCCGACACCATGAAGGAGCGCCGGTTGCCGGCTCAGATACCTGGCTGCTGGGAAGTTTTCGACGCCCTGCCGGAAACACGTGGTTGACCGGCGGATCTGCCGTCGAACAAAGTTACCGGCGGGTTCGGCCCGATCGGGCGACGCATCAGCAGCGGTACAACCCCTGCCAGCAGCACCATCACACCCGCGCTCGTGGTGAGGAGCACAGCCAGCCCCCTCGGCCCTCCCAGCCCTGCTCCGAGCGTCGCCCCGGCGAGCGCGGCGGCCGCGTCCGACGCGAAGAAGACCGCCCCGACCCTGCCGCGCAACGGTTCCGGTGTGGCCCGCTGGATCGTCGTCTCGGTCGTCACCAGCAGCAGCGAGCCGGGCAATCCGGCCAGACCCACGGCCAGTACCGCGACCGGCACGCTGTGCGCGTTGGCCAACACCCCGAAACAGCAGCCGACCCCGACCAGTCCGATCATGAGTGGTGACTCGGGCGACCGATCGCGCACCAGCCTGCCGCCGATCGGGCCGCCGGCCAGGTAACCGGCACCCAACGCGGACAACTGCACACCGATCACGTCCGGCCGGTTGCCGAACCGCAGCGTCATCAACGGCACCAGCAGCGCCGTGAACACGGCGTTCGCGGTCCAGAACAAGAACGTGACCGACAACAGTCCCGCCAGGGGTCTGTGCCGCAGCGCGAACGACAGGCCCGCGCGGAGTTCGCCGAGCACACCGGTGCGCACCGCGGCCGGGATCACGGGCGCCCGGATCAGCGCGACCGCGAGCGCGGCGAACAGATAGCTGGCCAGATCGGCGAACACCAACGCCGGCAGGCCGAAAACCGTCAGCAGCAACGCTCCCAGCGGTGGTCCGGCCAGCCGGATGATCCCGTTGTTCACCGCGATCAGCGAATTCGCGCCGGCCAGTCGGGTCCCCGTGCCGACGATCGCCGGCAGCAGCGCGCGGGCGGCGGGCCGGAAGAACACCAGGGCCAGGTTCTCCAGCACCAGCGCGGCATAGAGCCAGCCGAGCCGGTCCGGCCGATCGGCGAGCGGGATGCCCAGCAGCGCGACGGCAGCCACGACGTCGGCCGCGATCATCACGTCGCGCCGGGCCCACCGGTCCACGAACACACCGGCCACCGGACCGACCAGCAGCGCCGGCAGGCTCTCGGCGGCCAGCGTCAGCCCGGTCGCGCCGATCGAGCCGGTCAACCGGAACACGTGGTACGGCACGGCTACCACGAGCAGCCAGGACCCGAGGCTGGACACCAGGTTGCCGGCCAGCAACGGCGCGAACCCGCGCGCCCGCAGCACGTCGAGCATGTCGTGACGTTATTCCGTCAGAACAGTTCACTCAATCGAGTATTCTGACAGAGTGGACGTGGTGGAACTCGGGCGGCGGCTGCGGGCCCGGCGGACGGCCGGCGGGCGGACCATCGCGTCGGTCGCCGTCGACGCGGGCCTGTCCGTGCCCTACATCGCCAATCTGGAGAACGGCAGGGGCAACCCGACACTGGCGGCGTTGACCCGACTGGCCGAGGCGCTCGGCCTGCGACTGGACGTCGATCTCGCGCCTGCCGGCGGCGGCACGGCACCGGCCACGCCGGACGGCGAGGTGCTGCGGTTCGCCCGCACCGACCGGTTCGCCGCCGAATCCGCCCGGCTGGCCCGGCGAACCGGCGAACCGGAGCAGGCGGTGCGGCAACGGCTGTTGGCGATGCTCGCGGCGGCACGGGTCGTCGCTGGCAGTCCATTGTCTACAATGGACTGCCACCGGTTCCTGGACGCGCTGGCGCTGGCCACGATCGAGCCCCGCGAGCTCGGCTCGGACTGAATCAGGGCATCGTCTGAATCAGGTCATTGTCGCGGCGGGCGGTGGTGTGCGACATTCATCGGACCACCGACCGTGTCACGGTCGCGTCTGCCCGTTCCCAGCGGACTGCCAGGAAGCGCGCAGCCAATCTCCAGGTTCGCTGGACAGGCTCAGCCTGAACAACCCAGGTATACCGCTGCGCGGATTCCACGGATCTCGCCACAAGGAGGATGAGGGTCCCCGTGCTGTTCAGACAACGAGTGCGCCTCACCAAGCGACGGGTGATCGTGACGTCAGCGATCGTCGTGGTCGTCGTGGGTGGGGGCGTCGCGGCGTGGGCCACCACTCGCCCGGACCCGACGACGGCGTCGACCGGTGTGGCCACGGCTACGACGACGACACTGCGCACCACACTGTCCTCAGCGGGCACGATCGAGCCCGCTCAGCAGGAAAACCTCAACTTCGCCGTGTCCGGCCAGGTCACGGCCGTCAACGTCGCGGTGGGTCAGCAGGTGACGGCAGGCCAGGCACTGGCCACGGTCAACTCGGCGTCGCTGTCGGCGACCGTGGCCGAGGCACAGGCCAGCCTGTCCGGCGACGAGTCGCGGCTGTCCGGCGACCAGAGCTCCGGCGCGTCCTCGGCGCAGGTCTCGGCAGACCAGGCCGCCGTCACCGCGGCCCAGAACCAGCTCACCGACGCGCAGAACTCGCTGGCCGAGGCCACCCTCACCACGCCGATCGCCGGCACGGTCGCGACGGTGAACCTGACCGTCGGCCAGCAGGTCTCCGGTGGCACCGGTTCGACCGGCGGCTCGGCCGGCTCGTCGCTCAGCGGCTCCGGCGGAGGCGGCGGCGGCGGAGGCGGCGGCAGCGGTCTTCGGCCGGGGCCGGGGCCGGGGCCGGCGGCGGCTCCAACTCGTCCGGCGGTTCGTCCTCCAGCAGCACCGCGGACACCCAGATCGTCGTGATCTCCAACGGGTCCTACGTGGTGAACGCGACCGTGGACGACACCGAGGTGGGCCAGGTCAAGGTCGGCGACCAGGCGGTGATCGTGCCCGACGGCGGCTCGACGCAGGCCTACGGCACCGTCTCCACGGTCGCGCTGCTGGCCAGCTCGTCGTCGTCGGTGCCCAGCTACCCGATCACGGTCGGCGTCACCGGCAGCCCGACGGGCCTGTACCCGGGCGCGAGCGCGACCGTCGAGATCATCGTCAAGCAGCTCAGCAACGTCCTGGCCGTGCCGACGACGGCACTGCACTTCACCAACGGCAAGACCGTCGTCTACAAACTGGACAACGGCAAGCAGGTCACGACCACCGTCACGACCGGCACGACGTCCAACGGTCAGACACAGATCCTGTCCGGGCTGTCCGACGGCGACCAGGTCGTCACGCCCGGCTCGACCCGCACCGGCGGCACCGGCGGTGCCGGTGGCGCCACCACCGGTCGCGGCGGTCGCGGCGGCGGACTTGGCGGCGGTGGGTTCGGCGGCGGTGGCTTCGGCGGTGGCGGCGGGTTCGGCGGCCGGGGCGGAGCGGGTGGCTGAGCCGGTGAGCGACGACGTGACGATGCCGATCCCGGTGGTCCGGGACACGGTCATCGACATCCGGGACGTCCGCAAGGTCTATCGGACCGGTTCGCTGGAGGTCGACGCCCTCCGGGGTGTCTCGCTGCGGATCGAGCGGGGCGAGTACGTGGCGATCATGGGGCCGTCCGGGTCGGGGAAGTCCACGCTGATGCACATCCTCGGCTGCCTGGACGTCTCGACGTCGGGCACGTACGAGTTGGCCGGCAAGGATGTCGGCCATCTGAACGAGACCGAACTCGCGCAGATCCGCAACCGGCTGATCGGCTTCGTGTTCCAGCAGTTCAACCTGCTGCCGTCGCTGACGGCGTGGCGCAACGTGGAACTGCCGCTGTGCTACACGGGAGTACCGAAGGCGGAACGCAGGACGCGGGCCATCGAGGTGCTGCAACGGGTCGGACTAGGTGAGCGCGTCATGCACCGGCCCTCCGAGCTGTCCGGTGGCCAGCAGTCCCGTGTCGCGCTGGCCAGGGCGCTGGTGAACTCGCCCGCGATGATCCTGGCCGACGAACCCACCGGGGCGCTGGACTCGGTCGCCACGGCCGACGTGCTCAGCGTCTTCGCCGACCTGAACCGTGCCGGCAACACGATCGTGCTCATCACGCACGAGGAAGACGTTGCGGCGCAAGCGAAGCGTACGATCCGGCTGCGGGACGGACTGATCGAGTCCGACACCCTGGGACACCAGTTCGCGGGGGTGCTGGCCTGATGAGCTGGTTGGAGACGTTCCGCACCGCGTTCGACGCGATCCGTTCCCACCGCCTGCGGTCCGGCCTGACGATGCTGGGCATCCTGATCGGCATCGCGGCCGTCATCCTGACGGTCGGGCTCGGTGAGGGCGCGCAGGCACAGGTGTCCGCGGCGATCAACTCGCTGGGCACCAACCTGTTGGTGATCTCACCGGGCAGCACCACGACGTCCGGTGTGCGCGGCGGCGCGGGCAGCGCGTCCACGCTGACCGTCACCGACGCGGACGCGCTGTCCTCGCACGCGGTCGCGCCGGACATCGCGGCGGTCGCGCCGAGTACCAGTCGGTCCTCCGCGCTGGCCGTCGGATCGACCACGTGGACCACGTCGGTGGTCGGCACGACACCGCAGTGGATGCCGGTGCGCGCCAGGTCGCTGTCGGAGGGCCGGTTCATCGAGGCGGACGACGTGTCCGGTGAGGCCGCCGTGACCGTGCTCGGCTCGTCGACGGCTCAGGAACTGTTCGGGTTCCAGGACCCGGTCGGCCGCACGGTGACCATCGGCAGCACGCCGTTCACGGTGATCGGCGTGCTCGCGTCGGCGGGCACGTCGTCGTCGGCGACCAGCCAGGACGACCAGGCCGTCGTGCCGATCAGCACGGCGGCCGACCGGTTGTTCGGCGGCTCGACGCGGACGTCCGTGCAGTCGATCTACGTGGAGGCAGCGTCGTCGGACTCGTTGTCCGCGGCGTATCAGGAAGCCAACGACGAACTGCTGAACCTGCACCACATCTCGACACCCGCCGGCGCCGACTTCACGATCACCAGCCAGCAGTCGCTGTTGTCCACCGCGACGTCGGTGGACCAGACGCTGACCGTGCTGCTGGCCGGTATCGCGGGCATCTCGCTGCTGGTCGGCGGGATCGGTGTCATGAACATCATGCTGGTGTCGGTGACCGAGCGGATCCGGGAAATCGGCCTGCGCAAGGCGATCGGCGCGAACCCGGGTGCGATCCGGCGGCAGTTCCTGGTGGAGGCGGCCGTACTCGGCCTGGCAGGTGGTCTGCTCGGCGTGCTGCTGGGCGTCATCGGCGCGCTCGTCCTGCCCAGCCTGATCTCCACCCAGATCACCATCTCTCCCACCGCGACCATCGGCGCGATCGTCGTCGCGATGTGCATCGGCATGGGGTTCGGGGTCTACCCGGCCAGCCGCGCCGCGCGCCTCGCACCGATCGACGCGCTCCGCAGCGAATGACAACGCAACCAGCCTGGAGTCAAGCGATGTTCACCCACCTCCGCAGTTCCCTCGCCCGGCCCGGCCTGGTTCTGGTGACCGGCGCGCTGGCTGTGACCCTCGCCGCGTGCGGCGGCGGCAACAGCACCACGGCCGCGAGCGGCTCGACGTCGACGCCGCACACCAGGCCCAGCGGCGCACAGGCACCTCCCGGGACGTTCGGCACGGCGGCCGCCGTGACCGCGTCCAGTGTGGAGGTGCAGAACCAGCAGAGCGGTCAGGTGACCGTGAACTTCGACTCCGCCACCAAGTTCACCGACACCGTCGCCGCGACGCTGGCCGACGTGCGGACCGGCGCCTGCGTCTCGGTGGTCGCGCCGGCCGGCACGGCGATGGCGGCCGGCTTCACCGCGCAGACCGTCACGATCACGGCCGCCACCAACGGAAGCTGCACCGCTGGCGGGTTCGGCGGCGGCAACGGCGGCCAGCGGGGTAGCAGGACGCCGAACCCGAGCCGTCAGCCCCGGCCCTCCGGAGCGAACCGCCAGGGTGCCAACACGGCACGCGCGTTCGGCACGGTCGCCTCCGTCAGCGCGACCGGTTTCACCGTGACCGGCATCGCCCGCGGTGCCACCCCGGCCACCACGTCGACGATCACGGTCAACTCCGGCACCACCTACACGAAGACCATGAGCGCCACGTCGTCGGCGCTGGCCGTCGGTGACTGTGTCGCCGCGGTCGGCCCGTCCGACGACACCGGCGCGGTCACGGCCCGCACCATCGCGGTCAGCACGCCGGGCAAGAACGGCTGCACCTTCGGCTTCGGTGGCGGCAGGGGCTTCCGCGGCGGTTCCGCTGGTGGTGGCAATGGCTGACCGGACAAGGGTTGTGCGCATGATCGGTCTGGACCGGTTGAACCCCAGGGTGCGCCGCGTCGCCGTGATCGGCGCCGTGGTCGTGGTCGTCGGCGGTGGGGCCGCGGTGGCGTGGGCCGCGACCCGACCCGCTGACGCGTCGTACCGCGTGGCGACGGCCGCACCGGCGTGGGTGGTCAGTTCGCTGACCGAGACCGGCACGATCCAGCCGGTCACCCAGGCCACGGTGACGTTCCCGGTGTCCGGGCAGGTCGCGTCCGTGACGGCGTCGGTCGGGCAGCAGGTCGGCGTCGGGCAGACGTTGGCGCAGCTCAACACGACCAGCCTGAACAACACGGTCAGCTCCGATCAGTCCGCTGTGGCCGCGGCCCAGGCGAAACTGGCCACCGACCAGACCAGCCAGACGGCGGTCAGCCAGGCGACGCAGACCACGTCGCCGTCCAGTGCGGGGTCGACGTCGGGCAGGTCGAGCGGGTCGTCCTCGAAGCTCAACGGCCTGGTGCAGAGCCTTGCCGGTGACCAGAACGCCGTACGGCAGGCGCAGCAGAAGGTGGACAGCGATCTGACCCTGGTCACGGCGTCGGTGAACACGGTGAACGCGCAGGGTCAGGCGTGTCAGGATCTGTTGGCCACCCTGAAGTCGCCGCCCACGTCCGCGGCCGCTTCGTCCGGTGCCGGGTCCAGGACTTCCACGGCGCCGACGACCGCTCCGCCGGCCACCACGACAGGTGCGATCTCGTACGGCGACTGCGAGTCGGCGATCGACGCCGCGCTGGCGGCGGAGACGACCGCAGCCAAGGACGAGCAGGCTCTCACGTCGGCCGTGGCCGCGTTGTCGACGGCGTTGAACAACGCGGTCGCCGCGGTCGGTCAGCAGGAGGCCGCTTCGTCGGCCACGTCGTCGTCGCACTCGCCGACCGGTGCCACGTCCAGCAGGCCGTCCACATCCGGTTCGTCGGGCTCGTCGGGTGCCGGCCGGTCCGGTGGCGGTGGTCCGGCTTCGGCCGACCAGATCGCCGCCGACCAGGCGTCGGTCGACGCCGCAACGGCACAGTTGGCGGCGGCGCGGCAGAATCTGGCGGCGGCCACGATGGTCAGCCCGATCGCGGGCACGGTCGCCGACGTGACCCTCACGCCCGGCACGAGCTCCGGTACCGCGCACGTCGTCATCATCGGCGCGGGCCAGGACGAGGTCATGACGGCGGTCGGCGACAACCAGGTCGGCAGCGTGAAGCCGGGTGAGAACGCGACGATCACACCGGACGGCGCGACGAAGCCGATCAACGGGAAGGTCACGGCGGTCGGGGCGTTGGCGTCGACGACGTCGTCCGGCACGGCGAGCTACCCGGTGACGATCTCGTTGAACCCGACCACGCAGCGGCTGTTCGACGGTGCGACGGCGTCGGTGTCGATCACGCTGAGCACGGCCCAGGCGGCTGTGACGGTGCCGACGTCGGCGGTCACGATCGCCGGGCGGTTCAGCGTGGTGCGGAAGATGGTGAACGGATCGCCGACGTTGACGCGCGTGACGGTGGGCGTGAGCGGTGCCACGGTCACGCAGATCACCAGCGGGTTGAAGGCCGGGGATCAGGTGTCGCTGGCCGACATGACGGCTGCCATGCCCACGGCGACGAACTCGTTCGGTGGCGCCGGCCGGATCATCTCCGGTGGTGGCGGGGGTGCGAACTTCCGTGGTGGGGGCGCAGGTGCTGGTGCTGGCGGGGTCAAGGGTGCTGGAGGCGGCGGGGGCGGCTGAGAGGACCCGGCAGACCGGTCGGGGAGCACCGAGTCGGTGGCGCGGCGGGCGAGGACGCCTGCCGCGCCACCGGTGTCTGTGGGCCCGTTGTCGCTTGTTCGCGTGTCGGGGTGACTCAGGCCGGTAGGCGTCACGGGTGTCGGCGTCGGTGGTGCTTAGCTGGCTACCGCGGGGTGGCCCGGGTCGTCGGGTTTGTCCGTCGATGACTCTCGGGGGAGGAGTTCGCTCAGGACGAACTCCGTCACCACGCCCGGGCTGGCGGCGTCGTTGGCATACAGGTGGAACCAGCCGTCCTTCGGGGCGTCCGGCGGGAACGTCCTCGTCGACCAGCCGAATCCCTGTTGCCACTCAAGCGAAATCGCCGTGCCGATACCCGGGATCACCGCACCGAATGCCTTTCGGACGGACAACCGTCCGGTTAGCGGGTTTCTTCCGTCGAGTGCGATGCCGTCGACCACGAGGCCGTTCTCTTCGAGTGCGTCGGCCACGTCGTCCAGATATGTCAAACAATTGTCAATGGCGTCCGGCACGGGTCGCCTGCCGCGCCGGCCACCGGTGGTGATCGTGCGGACCCGATGACCGACCTGCTCGGTGTGTGTCTGTAGCGCGCTCACGTCGATCCCCTTCCCGCTTCCAAAATACATGCCGGGGACAAGACCATCGCCCGTCCAGCGTAGAAAGCCTTCCACCAACTGGTGACGGCAGATGTCCGCCTCTGGTGGAGTGCACCACTCGATTTTCACCCGATCGGATTACGGGGCAGAGGTAGACATGAATTTTATTACTCTTCGATACGAAGTTCTTCGAACTGGGAAAATCCGCTGGTCGAGAGCGATTTCCGGCCGGTGACAATGAGCTCGGAGTGGGACGAACCTCGCAGCGGGGTGTCGTGGCGGTGCGCTGCCCGCACTCGACCAGGTATGGCCGACTCAACGACTCAGGTCCAATATTACCAACCGTGACTTTGCCTGGTTGGCGTCCGTGGACGGTCCGTTGGCGGGTGTATCTCGTCGTCGGTGGTCTTCTGCTGCTGCTCGTGGTCACCGCGAGTACATCCACCGCGGTCCGTTTGCACGCGTCGGCCGTCAGCCGTGTGCTGACCGACACGCTGCGGCCCGCGCAGATGGAGTCGGCGAACCTGACCAAGGCCTACATCGACGAGGAAACCGGCGAACGCGGTTACCTGCTCACCCGCGACGACTCCTTCCTCCAGCCCTACGACAACGGCCGCCAGGCCGCCGTCCGGGCCCACACCGCGCTGGCCGACGAGTTCGCCGGCGATCCCGTGTCGCTGGGCATGCTGTCCCAGGTGGACGCCGCCGCCGACGCGTGGCACACCCGCGCGCTCGACCCCGAGCTCTCCGCCGCCCGGCACGGCACGCTGACCGGTCCGGTGCTGCTGGCCAGCGTCACGCTCGGCCGCGAGCTCTTCGACGCCCTGCGCTCGGGCCTGAGCACCCTCCAGGAGCACATCAACCAGCTCGTCGGCATCACCCTGCAGGGCTACAACCAGGCCCAGACCACGGCCAACGACGTCACCGTGGTCGCCGCCGTCGCCGCCGTCCTGCTGGCCGCCGTCGCGATCTGGCAGCTCCGCACGTCGTTCGCCCGGCCGCTCAACCGGCTGGTCACGCAGGTCCGGCGGGTGTCCGACGGCGATCTCGACCAGTCAGTGGACGTCGGGGGGCCGCTGGAGATCACGACGGTCGCCCGCACCGTCGAGGCGATGCGCACGCGGATTCTGGCCGAGAACGCCCGCTCCGAGGCCACCGCGCGCCAACTGGCCCGCTACGAGGAGGCCGACCGCATCGCGCGCAGCCTCGGCGACACCGTGATCCGCCAGCTCTACACGACCAGCCTCGCCCTGCAGTCCACCGCCAGCCGCTACCCCGCCACCGCACCCGCGCTGACCTCCGCGATCCGCGAGATCGACGCCGCGCTGCGCGACCTGCAGACCGCCATCTTCGAGCTGACCGCCGGCCCGAACCGGCAGCCCCTCGGCGAGCAGCTACTGGACCTGGTGGACCAGATCGAGCTCGGGCTCGGCGCCGCGCCCGAGGTGCAACTGGCCGGCAGCCTGGACGCCGACGTGCTGCAGACCGTCGCCGCCGACGTGATCACCGTCGTGCACGACCTGGTCACCGAGGTGATCCGGCCCGCGGCGGGTGGGTCCACGATCAGCCTGAGCGCCGACGACGCCGAGCTGCGGCTGCGGGTCACCGGTGACGTGACCGGAAGTCACGGCAACGGGTCGGACACCGCGCTGGCCGACGCCCGTGAGGTGGCCGAGCGGCTCGGTGGCAGTTGCGCGGTCAGCCGGGACGGGGACGCGCTGGACGTCGACTGGCGGATTCCGGTGCCGGCGCTGGAATCAGGCCACCAGTGACGTCGCCGACGTGCGGTAGCTGACCATGTCCAGGTGCGGGCGGAAGCCCAACCTGGCGAGCATTCGGCGCGACGGCGCGTTGCCGCCGACCACGACCGCGCTCGCGCGGGGCCGGGCACCATGTCGCTCGGCCAGTCGCTGGACGAGGGCCGTGACGAGTGCGCCGCCGATGCCTCGATCGCGGGATTCCGTTGCCACCGCGACGAAATCGACGTAGTACTCCTCCGCCTGCGCCTTGCCGGCGGCATAGCCGCACAGCCTGCCGCCGTCGGTGGCGACGACCACGGTGCGGTCCTGTGCACCGGTCAGCAGGGCCGCCGCCGACAGGTAGGTGCTGGGGAAGCTCTGTTCGTGCAGGCGGATGACGGCCGCCGCGAGCACGGAATCCGCGGGGGGCGTCGACAGTTCGGTGATGGTGGCGGCGGCGGTGGGCACCGTGCCGACCAGCCGCACCAGATCGGTGCCCGAGAGCATGACCACACTGCTGTAGGTGCCGTCGGGAAAGCCTTGCCGCCGCGCGAAAGCGGCGAGTCTGCTGTGGGCGACGTGGCCGTACAGTTCGGTGTCGCCGATGCCCCGCACGGTCGGCAGCGCACGCGCCGCCGCGTACAGCGCATCCGCCGTGCGGGCCCAGATCCGGTCCGCCGCGGGGTGATCCGCCGGCACGTCCACGAACGGACCGTGCCACCAGACGCGGCCCAGTTCCGGATCGACGTCGACGCTGAGCACGCCGCGCACGCGGCCCGCGTCGTCGACGCCGACCACCGTTGCCGTGGGCCAACAGAGATCCGTGAGCTCGTCGGTGATCTCCGCGCTCGTCTGGCCGTGGTAACCGATGTGGTGACAGGACTCTGCCTGGAGCCGACACAACAGCTCGACGACCTCGTCCAGGTCGGTGTCGTCGGCAGGCCGGATGTGGTGCATGGACGGAATCGTGACTCCCGTGCCGCCGGCCGTGCAAAGCAATTTCGTCACGGTCAACGGTCGGTGACGCGCCCGTTCGCCACGTCGATGTGCCTGGTCGTGTGCACCGCGTCCAGCATCCGGCGGTCGTGCGTGACGAGCAGCAGTGTGCCCGGGTACTCGGCCAGAGCGGATTCGAGCTGTTCGATCGCCGGCAGGTCGAGATGGTTCGTCGGCTCGTCCAGCACCAGCAGGTTCACGCCGCGAGCCTGCAACAGCGCCAGCGCGGCACGGGTCCGCTCGCCGGGCGACAACGTCGTCGCCGAACGCAGCACGTGATCCCCGGTGAGCCCGAATTTCGCCAGCAGCGTACGGATCTCCGACGGCGGCAACGCCGGCATCTCGGCGCCGAACGCGTCCAGCAGCGTGCGTTCGCCCACGAACAGCGCCCGCGCCTGGTCCACTTCGCCGACCAGCACGCCCGGCCCGAGATACCCGCTGCCCTGCGCCAGCGGTACCCGGCCGAGCAGCGCGCCCAGCAGCGTGGACTTGCCGGCCCCGTTGGCGCCGGTGATGGCCACCCGGTCGGCCCAGTCGATCTGTAGGTCCACCGGGCCGAGCGTGAAGTCACCGCGCCGCACCACGGCACCGCGCAGCGCCGCCACGACGGCGCCGGCCCTGGGCGCCGCGGCGATCGTCATCCGCAGTTCCCACTCCTTGCGCGGCTCCTCGACGACCTCCAGCCGCTCGATCAGCCGAGCGGTCTGGCGTGCCTTCGCGGCCTGCTTCTCCGACGACTCGGCGCGGAACTTCTTCACGAACTTGTCGTTGTCGGTGGCCTTGCGCCGGGCGTTGCGGACGCCCTTCTCCATCCAGTTGCGCTGCGTGCGAGCGCGGTCCTCCAGTGAGGAGCGGACCGCCGCGAACTCCTCGTACTCCTCGCGGGCGTGTCTGCGGTCGACATCGCGCTCCTCCAGGTAGACCGCGTAACCACCGCCATAGGCGCGGATCCGCTGCTGCGCGAGATCCAGTTCCACCACCCGGTTCACGGTCCTGGCCAGGAACTCCCGGTCATGGCTGACCAGCACGGTCCCGGCCCGCAGGCCGGACACGAACCGCTCCAGCCGCTCCAGGCCCTCCAGGTCGAGGTCGTTGGTGGGCTCGTCGAGCAGGTACACGTCGTAGCGGGACAGCAGCAGCGACGCGATACCCACGCGGGCGGCCTGGCCGCCGGACAGGCTCGTCATCAACTGGTCGGCCGCCACGTCCAGACCCAGATCGGCCAGCACGACGCCGGCGCGCTCGTCCAGGTCGGCGCCGCCGAGCGCCAACCAGCGGTCCAGTGCGGTGGCGTAGGCGTCGTCGGAGCCCGGCGAGCCGGTGGCCAGTCGCTCGGCCGCGGCGTCCATCTCGGCCTGTGCGGCGGTGACATCGGTGCGGCGACCGAGGAAGTCGCGCACCGACTCCCCCGCCCTGCGTTCCGGTTCCTGCGGCAGGTAACCGATGTTGGCCGACGGCGGCGAACAGCGCACCGTGCCGTCCTCCGGCGCGTCCAGGCCGGCGAGCAGGCGCAGCAAGGTCGACTTGCCGGCGCCGTTCACGCCGACGAGGCCGATGACGTCCCCCGGCGCGACAACGAGGTCCAGGCCCGAGAACAGGATGCGGTCGGCATGGCCGGCGGTGAGATCCTTGGCGATCAGCGTGGCAGACATGAGGACTGCGATGTTATCGGGCGCCAGGTGGCCAGCGGAAACGAGTAACCCACACGTTCGGCCCGGTCGATCCGGGTCGACGCGCGACCGAGGTCGGTGAACGCGGATCGGTACGAAAGGCTCTCGCGGTCGCGGCGGACGTCGACCGCGAGAGCCGGCTCTTCAGTGGCCGCGGGCGACGGCCTGCGTGGGACGCCCGGAGCCGGTTCGGCCGCCACCGGACCGGTCCGGCGCCCCACCACAGCGCGCCTGCGCTTCGCCACACGCGGACAGCAGTCGGTCCGTGGTCGTGCCGATCACGCGCGATTCCAGGCCGGGCGGCACCAGGACCGGTACGGCCGGATCAGCGCTGACCAACACGACGGGCAGGCGGGCACGCGTTCCACACACGACTCCGTACTCCCGTGCCGTGAGCTGCTCGGACTGGTCCCGGACGTCGGCGACCAGGTCGACCGGCCGCCCGCCGTCCAGCGGGCACCGGTCACCCGGCGCGAAGGCCCGGCAGATGCCGACGGTGCTGTGGCACGTGCTGACCTGGCAACCGGACGCGCGCAACGACGCGGCCAGCCACGCCGCTTCCCCGAATGACGACTCGGTCACCAGAACATGCATCCGAACTCCTCACGGTCCCCCCGGCGGATCCACGGTTCAGCGCAACACGGTCCGGCGCCGGATTCGAGGGCGTGAAGGCATCGAGGTGGCGGGCACAAAGTCACAACCGGCGCAACGGCCTCGATTCAACGCTCAGGTTTCCTGAATATCAGGATTCCTGTTTATGCCGGCCCGCTGGTCCGAACGGGTGTCACGGCAGCGGAGCCGACCACCGCAGCCGGGTGCCGTGCTCGCCTGCCCGCTCGATGGTGAACCGGCCGCCGAACCGTTCCGCGCGCCTGCCCAGATTCGCCAGTCCGCTGGGACGCACCGACTCCGGGACGCCGGTTCCGTCGTCGATCACCTCGATGACCAGGTCGTCCCGCACCGACACGGTGACCGACAGGCTGCTCGCCGCGGCGTGCCGCACCGCGTTGCTGACGGCCTCGCGAACGACGGCCTCGGCGTGCTCGGCCAGATCGGTCGGCACCAGGTCCAGCGGACCGGACAGCCGGATCGTGGTGTGCGGGCCGCCCGCGTTGGTCAGTTCGGTGATCGCGCCGTGCAGGCGTTGGCGCAGGCGTGGTGTGCCGCGGGTGTCGGCATGCAGGTCGAAGATCGCGGTGCGGATCTCGTTCACGATCTCGTGCAACTGGTCGATACTGTCACTCATCCGGCGTACGACGTCGGGCGACGTGACCCGCCGTTGGCTGCCCTGGAGGGCCAGTCCGACGCCGAACAGCCGCTGGATGACGTGGTCGTGCAGATCGCGGGCGATGCGGTCGCGGTCGGCCAGCACGTCGAGTTGGCGCAGCCGCCACTGGTTGCTGGCCAGCCGCAGCGCGAGCGCCGCCTGGTCGGCGAAGGACGCGATCACCGGCAGTTCGTCGCGGTCGAACGACGGCGCGCCCGCCTTGCGCGCGGCGACCAGGACGCCGAGCACCTGACTGCCGCCACGGAGTGGGAGCACGAGAGCCGGACCAAGGTCCACTCCGAACCCCGGGTCGAACGCCAATCCGATCAGGCTGCGCGGCACCTGGTCCACGAACGCCGCACCGGCGGACGAACGGTCGATCGGCAGCCGCAACCCGACCGGGCTGTCGATGCCGAAGCCCGCCGACACCCCGATCGACAGCGCGGGCACCTGGCCCGCCGACGGCGCGGGATCCTCCGGCATCGCGATCAGCGTGTAGTCCGCGGAGCTGAGTTCCAGTGTGCGGTCGGCGATCGACTGCAGCGCGTCGGTCGGATCGGAGCCGGCGAGCAGTTGCGTGATGATCTCGCTGGTCGCTTCGGACCACCGCTGCCGGCGGCGGGTCTCCTCGTAGAGACCGGCGTTCTCGACGGCCAGCCCGGCGGCCGCGGCAACGGCTCTCAGGACCGTCTCGGCGGCGGACCCGAAGTTCTCGCCCGTGACCGAGATGGTGCCGAACACGGTGTCACCCGCGGTGACGGGCACACCGAGTTGAGCCGGGCCACCAGGAGTGCCCTCGGCGATCAGCCGGTGCACGCGCCCGTGCGCGTCGAACACCGCGATCACTCCGTACCTCGCCGGCACGAGTTCCACGGCGGTCGCCACCAGCCGGCTCAGTGTCGTGTCCAAGTCGAGGCCGTCAACCACGGACCCAGATTCGCACGATCGCCACGCTGCGTAAACCCGGCGCTCCGGCCGATTGGTGACCTAGGACCCCGCACACTGCTGACCTTTGCCGCTCCGTCAACCGTGGGCAATGACGGAAAGTGGACCAACGCGGCCGAGCCTTGGGGAGCACAAAGGGCATGGAGACCGGCATCACGTCCGTCGCACGGCTGGACGAGGACGAGGTGCGTTCCGTGCTGGCGGCCGCCGACTCGGCGCCGTCACCACCGGGTCCCAGGCCGTGGCGGTTCCGGTGTACGCCGGTGGCCATCGAGATGTACGGCGATCCCGCCGACCACGCCGGCACGCTGGCGTGCGGTGGGGCGTTGCTGAATCTGCGGCTCGCCGTGCACGACATGGGCGTGTACGCGGATGTCCGGCTCGCGCCCGATTCCGGGCAGGCCGGGTTGCTGGCCGTCGTACGGCCGGACAACGAAAGGCCGGCCACCACCCGGGAGCGCCAACTGGTGAGGGTGATCCTCGATCCAGCCCGGATCGTGGCCGAGCCCAGCTCCATCGTTCCGCCTCCTGTCGTACAGGAACTACGCAGGGCGGCTGAAATCGAACACGCCTGGTTGGTGCCCTTGGATGAAGACCAGATCTCGGCTCTGGGGTCGGTGGCCGCCGGGGCGGATCTGGTTGTCGTGGTGGGGTCTCTGCACGGGGACGTTCGGGCGTTGTTGCGGGCGGGGCAGGCGGTTCGCCGTGTCGAGTTGACGGCCGCGTTGCTCGGCCTGCGGACCGATCCGCTCGCGGAGCCGGTCGGGTCGGTGTCCGGTCGGGCCCGGTTGCGGTACTTGATCGGTGGGGCTTTGTCGCCGCACGCCGTATTGATCGTGCGGAAGGATTGAAGCGTCGGTTTGTTCTGACAGTTCTCGGGACGGATTGTTCCGGCGAATTCGCCATCGGCCCGGTTCGTATTCCGGTTTCACCCGAGTGCACCCCGCGCTCGGCGCCGGTGCGCATTCCTCGTGGCGGTTCAGGCGGGTGAGCCCGGGTGGTTTCCCTCGGCCCGCAGGCGCGTCACCAGGACCGCGGCCTGGGTTCGGCGTTCCATGCCCAGCTTCGACAGCAACCGTGAGACGTAGTTCTTGACCGTCTTCTCGGCCAGGAACATTCGTTCGGCTATCTGGCGGTTGGTCAGGCCCTCGCCGATGAGACTCAGCAGGGCCCGTTCCTGTTCCGTCAGGTCCGCCAACGGGCCCGGACCTTCCAGGTTCGCGCGGAGTCTGTCCATGAGGACCGCTGCCGCCCGGTTGTCCAGCAGTGACTTGCCCGCGCCTACCTCCCTCACCGCCGACACCAGGTCCATGCCACGGATGTCCTTGATCACGTAGCCGCCCGCGCCTGCCAGGATGGCGTCCAGCATGGCCTGTTCGTCCGTATAGGACGTAAGGATCAAACATCGCATGTCCGGCAACATGGAGCGCAGCTCGCGGCACAGTTCGACGCCGTTGCCGTCCGGCAGGCGCATGTCCAGGACCGCCACGTCCGGGCGTAGGGCCGGGATGCTGGCCAGCGCCTCGGCCGTCGTGCCGGCCTGACCCACCACCGTGATGTCGCCCGCCTCGTCCAACAGGTCGGCAACGCCCCGGCGGACGATCTCGTGATCGTCCACGAGGAACACGGTCAACACCTGGTACCTCCCTGATCCGTACGGGCCTGTTCAGAGTACGGATCATCCCGGCGTCGTGCAGGACCGGTGCGCCGGCCGGGTGTGTGCCACCACCCGGCCGGCACACCGGTCAGGAGGCGTACGCCTGCAGTTCCGATAGCTGGCCCGCCGGCCATCCCGTGTTGGCCGTGAAGCTCAGCCGCAGATAGCGGGTCGACGTGCCACTGGGCACCGTGACGGTGACCGTGTTGCCAGTTGACGGATCGAACGTGTAACCCGCCGATCCGACCAGCGTGCCGAACGTCGAGCCGTCCGTGCTGCCCTGGACGGACAGGGTCTGCGTCCTGGTGCCCCACGAACTGGACGGCGGCAGATCCAGGACCAGCCTGCCGACCGCCGTGGTGGCGCCCAGATCGACCTGGAACCACTGGGGGAACGCGTTGTCCGCGCTCTCCCAGTACGTGCCGGAGTTCCCGTCGACGGCGTTGGCCGGGGAGTAGCTCTGCGTGGAACCGCTGGCCGTCGCCGACCTGCCCTGCGCCAGGTTCGGGTTGCCGCCGGCCGACCGCCGTTGCCGCCGCCGTTGCCGCCGCCACCGCTGTTGCCACCGGACGGGGCGAACGCCTGGAGTTCGGACAGTTGGGCCGCCGCCCAGCCGGTGTTGGCCGTGAAGTTCAGCCGCAGGTAGCGGGTCGACGTACTGCTTGGCAACGTGACGGTGACCGTGTTGCCGGTCGACGGGTCGAAGGTGTAGCCGGCCGAGCCGACCAGCGTCGAGTAGTTCGAGCCGTCCGTGCTGCCCGACACCGACAGGGTCTGCGTCCGGGCGCCCCACGAACTCGACGGCGGCAGGTCGAGGACCAGTTCGCCGACCGCCTGCGCCGAACCCAGGTCGACCGTGAACGTCTGCGGGAACGCGCCGTTCGCGCTCTCCCAGTAGGTGCTCGCGTCACCGTCGACCGCATTGGCCGGCACGAGGTTCTGCGTGTAGCTGCTCGCCGTCGCCGGCCTGCCCTGGGCCAGGTTCCCGTTGGCCGGCGGGGTGGTCGTGCCGCCGCCGCCACCGCCACCCTGGGCCGGGAACGTGCAGCCCGCGAGGGTGTCGTTCCAGCCCGAGTTGCCGCCGCCGTCGGTCACCGTGAACTCCGGCGTGTTCGGTGGGTACGCGCAGTTGTAGATGCCGCCCGCACCCAGGCCCGTGGCGACGACGTTGGCGAACGTGCCGGAACCCTGCGATTCCGCCTGTAGGAAAACGGTTCCGGCGTTCGTCACCGTCATGCCGCTCACCGTGACACCGGTGACCGGGTAGTTGTTGCCGCCGCCGGACACGATCTCCAGCACGCTCCACGGACTGTCCAGCACGGTGTTGCCGGTGATCTGCACCGCGACGTTCTGCACCGCGTAGTCGTAGGAGTCCACCCGGATGGCACCCATCGGGTGGTTCCAGTTCGGGTTCATCGCGCCGGTGCGGATCAGCGTGTTGCCGGACACGGTCATCGTGCCGGCCATCGGGGAGAAGCCGTTGCCCGCGATGAACTGCTGGTTGGACAGCGCGATTCCGCTGCCCAGCGCGTTCGTGTCGGCGACCGTGTTGTCCGAGACCGTGTCGTTGGTGCCGCCGTAGACGGCGATGCCGTTGGCCAGGTTGGGCTGCACGATCGTGTTGCCGGTGAACGTGTCGCCCGTGTCCGCCGAGTACAGCGACCACATGGCGAGGCCGTCGTCGCCGGTGTTGCGCAGGAAGTTGTTCCGCACCGTGGCGTTGGCCGCGTTGCCGTTGAAGTTGACCCCGTCGGCGGAGGTGTCGAAGATGATGCTGTTCTCGATGGTCAGGTTGCTGTTGGTGTTCATCAGCCAGAAGCCGACGTTGGTGTTCTGGATCCACAGTCCGTCCACCGTCGACCCGGTGCCCAGCGACCCGTTGATCGCGTTCTGCGTGCTGTCGTCGTGCCTGCCGACCGTGTTGCCCAGGATCGCGAAGTTCGACAGGTTGACCGGGCCCGGCACCGAACCGCCGTTGCTGATGAAGTCGCTGGTCAACAGTTGGGAGTACCAGTTGCCGGCGCCCGCGATGGTGGCCGAGTTGACCTGTAGGTACGACGTGATCCTGAACGACCCCTGCGGGATCCACACCGTCTTGCCCTGCGATGCCGCGTCCGAGATCGCCTGGCGGAACGCCTGCGTCGAGTCGCCGTTGCCGGTCGCGTCGGCACCGTCGCTGACCACCGAGATCGAGTTCGCGGGCTGCGCGGCCGGGCCGGCGACCTGGAAGAAGTCCACCACGTCGATCGTGTAGGGGGCCGCGTTGTCACCGGAGTCGACCTGGAGCCGCACCTTGGCACCGGCCGAGAGCTGCTGGCCGAGCAGCAGGCGGGCGTCGTTGAAGAAGTGGTGCGTCTTGCTGCCGGCGATGCCGCTGGTGGTGATGTAGCTGTACTGCGAGGTCAGCGCGAGCTCCTGACCGTACTTCGTGCCGTTGACGTACAGCGACAGGTTGCCCGACGCGCCCTGGTTGAGGGCGTAGTGCACGTCGATCGCGTTGGCCGGCGCCGTCAGCGTGAACTCGACGTACTGGCCCTGCCCGGTGAGCTGCACCGCCGTGCGACCCGACGCCTCCGTCGCCAGGTCACCCTGCGTGTAGTCCGGGCCGATCTTCGAGCCGGTGGAGTTGGCGTTCTCCGCCTCGTACTCCGTCATCCCGGACACCGACGCCCCCGCGTCGGTGCCGTTGGCGAACGGCGTCGCCAACGCCCTCGTCGCCGCGCTGGCCGGATGGCCGCCCATCACGATGGCGGTCACCACGGCCAGCGCCGTGACGGCGGCGGCCAGCGCCGCGGTCAACCGGACAGGTAAGTGCCGCGTGAACATCCTTGTCGACACGGGTGTGCACCTTCCTCTGTGGTGGTACCGAAAAATCACACAGCGAGCCAGACGGCCGAGTCCCGCGGCAGCTTCCCGTCCACCAGCGGTGCGCTGGCCACCAGGACACCGGTGTGCTCCGGCAGCGTCGCCGGTTGCGGCGACAGGTTCACCACGCACGCGAAGCGCGTGCCCCTGGTGAACGCGAGCACGCCGGGCGCGCTGGGCAGCCAGCTCATCGGGCCGTCACCCAGCTCGGTCCTGCCTTTGCGGATGTGCAGCGTTTCCTTGTAGAGAGCCAACATCGAGTCCGGATCGGCGCTCTGCGCCTGCACCGTGCGGGTCGCCCACGACTCCGGCTGCGGCAGCCACGGCGCACCCGTCGCGCCGTCCGGGCTGAACCCGAACGGCGGCTTGGTGCCCGACCACGGCAGCGGCACACGGCAGCCGTCGCGGCCCGGGTCGGCGTACCCGGAACGCTCGAAGATCGGGTCCTCCCGCACCGCGTCGGGCAGGTCCTCGACCTCGGCGAGGCCCAGTTCCTCGCCCTGGTAGACGTAGGCGCCGCCGGGCAGCGCCAGTGTCAGGAGCGCGGCCGCACGCGCGCGCCGCTCGCCGAGCACCAGGTCCGACGGCTCGCCGATGCGGCGGTCGGCCATGTCGAACGACGTGTCGCCGCGGCCGTACCGGGTGACGTGCCGGACGACGTCGTGATTGGACAGCACCCACGTCGCCGGCGCGTCCACCGGCTTGTGCGCCGCCAGCGTCGAGTCCACGACCGACCGCAGCCGGTCGGCGTCCCACGCGCAGGACAGGAAGTCGAAGTTGAACGCCACGTGCATCTCGTCGCTGCGCAGGTAGCGGGCGAAGCGGTCGGCATCGGGCAGCCACAGCTCACCGATCAGCGCCCGGTTCGGGTATTCCTCGGCGACCAGCCGCCATGCGCGGTAGATGTCGTGCACGCCGTCCCGGTCGGCGTACGCGTGGCCCGCGCCCATCGGTTCGGACAGGTCGAAGTCCGGCAGGTCGGCGTCCTTGATCGGCAACGCGGCCGAGTCGATCCGCACGCCGTCGACACCACGGTCGAACCAGAACCGCAGGATGTCCTCGAACTCCTGCCGCACCACGGGACTGTTCCAGTTGAAGTCGGGCTGTTCCGGCGCGAACAGGTGCAGGTACCACTCCCCCGGTGTGCCGTCCGGGTTCTCGGTCCTCGTCCACGCCCGGCCGCCGAAGATCGACGCCCAGTTGTTCGGCGGCTCGGCACCGTTCTCGCCGGTGCCCGGCCGGAACCAGAACAGCTCCCGCTCCGGGGCGCCGGGACCGCCCGCCAGTGCCCGCTGGAACCACGGGTGCTGGTCGGAGCAGTGGTTGGGAACGATGTCGATGATGATCCGGATGCCGTAGCCGTGCGCCTCGGAGATCAGCTTCTCGGCAGCCCCGAGCGCGCCGAACATCGGTGCGATGTCACGGTAGTCGGCGACGTCGTAGCCGCCGTCGGCCATCGGCGACGGGTACCACGGCGTGAACCACAGCGCGTCGACCCCCAGCTCCGCCAGGTAGGGCAACCGCGCTCGGACCCCGTCCAGGTCGCCGACGCCGTCACCGTTGCTGTCGGCGAAACTGCGCACGTAGACCTGGTAGATGACGGCACTGCGCCACCAGCGATCGGTTGGTTCGGCCACGGCGTGTCCTTTCTGCGGACGTGGTTGACCGCTGAAACCCCGCTCTGGCGGGAGATCAGCCCTTGACGCTGCCGGCGGACAGGCCGGCGATGATGTGACGCTGGAAGATCAGGAACACGGCGACGAGCGGCACCGACGCGAGCACCAGCGCGGCGAGCGTCTCGTCCAGCGGCAGGTTCGCCGCGAGTTGCTGCACACCGACGCTGATCGGCTGCTTGCTGCCGTCGGTGAAGACCAGCAGCGGCCACAGGAAGTCCTGCCACACCGCGACGACGGCGAAGATCGACACCACACCCAGCACCGGCCGGGCCATCGGCAGCACGATCGACACCAGGGTGCGCAGCGGACCCGCGCCGTCCAGGGCGGCGGCCTCCATCAGGTCGTTCGGGATCTGGTCGAAGAACCGCTTGAGCAGGTACAGGTTGAACGCGTTGGCGGCGGCCGGCAGCCAGATCGCCAGCGGTGAGTTGAGCAGGTTGACGTGCACCAGTGGCACGTCCAGCGCCGTCAGGTACTTCGGCACGACCAGCGCCTGCGCCGGCACCATCAGGGTGGCCAGGACGCCGCCCATGATCACCTGTCCGAACAGCGGCTTGAGCTTGGACAGCGCGTACGCCGCCGCCGTGCACAGCACGACCTGTAGCACCCACGCGCCACCGGCCTGTAGGACGGTGTTGAGCATGTACCGGCCCAGGCTCATCTCCGACCACGCGGTCGCGTAGTTGCCGGGGTGCCACTGGTGCGGGATCACCGTAGGTGGGTTGCCGACCAGTTCCGGCGTCGACTTCATCGCGCCGGTCACCATCCAGTAGATGGGGAACAGGAACGCGAACACGAACAACGCCAGCGTCACCGCGAAGATCGTCCAGTAGATGAACCTGCCGCGCGGCGAACGCAGCGCCATCGGCGACGCCAGCGTGCGGGGGCCACGATCGACCAGAGTGGACACGCGCGTGCCTCCTTCAGTCCGCGTTGCGCGTCACGCGCAGGTACAGGGCGGAGAACACGCCCAGGAAGATGAACAACATCACCGACAGCGCGCACGCACCGCCGTAGTCGAAGTACACGAACGCGTACTTGTAGATCAGGTACAGCACGGTCACGGTCGCGTCCTGCGGGCCGCCGCCGGTCATGATGAACGGCGTCGTGAACTCCTGCATCGTGGCCACGATCTGGAGCAGCAACAGCATCAGCATCACGTAGCGGGTCTGCGGGACCGTGACGTGCCGCAGGCGCTGGAAGATGTTCGCGCCGTCCAGCTCGGCCGCCTCGTACAGTTCGGCGGGGATGTTCTGCAGCGAGGCCAGGTAGATCAGTGTCGTGCCACCGAGATTGGCCCAGGTGGACACCAGCACCAGCGACGGGATCGCCGTGACCGTGGAATTCGTCCACGCCGACGTCGGCAGGTGCAGGAATCCCAGTACCTCGTTGAACAGGCCGTTTCCCGGGTCGTAGAACCACTTCCAGAGGATCGCGGTGACGACCGGCGGGATCATCACCGGTAGGTAGACCAGCAGGCGGAACAGGGTCTTGCAGTGGCGGATCTCGTTGAGGACCACGGCCGTCACGAACGGCACGCCGAACCCGAGCACCAGCGCGATCCCGGTGAACTCGAACGTGTTGCGCCACGCCGCGTCGAACTCCGGATCGGCGAACAGCTTCCGGAAGTTCGCCCACCCCACCCAATGGGAGGTGCCCACGAAGTTCGTGTGCTGGAAGGCGAGCAGGAACGCGCGCACGGTCGGGTACCAGGAGAAGACGGCGAAGCAGATCACTCCACCGGCCAGCAGCAGGTAGGCGGTCAGGTTCGTGCCGAGCGAACGGCGCCGGTTGCGGCGGCGGCCGCTGCGGACGCGGCCGGCCGGTCGGTCCGGCCGGACGTCCAGAACGGTTGCGACGGCCATGGTCCCCACTCCCCCGGGTCAGCCGTTGGACAGCAGCGAGTCCACCTTCGTGGACGCGTCGGACAAAAGCTGGTCGACGTTCGCGCCCTGGTTGGTCAGCACAGCGGACATCACGCCGTCCAGGACGGAGTAGATCTGCTGCGCGTCGGGCGGTTCGATCTTGCCCGGCATGGTCTTCATCGCGTTCACGAAGGCTGCGACGTTGGCCTGCGGAATGTTGGCGTACTGGGCTTTCGCCGCGTCGTCGGCGCTGGCGGTGGACCCGGTCCACAGGTCCGGCTCGGGCAGTCCGACCGGGCTGTTCTCCTGCTTGGACCGCGCGTAGTCGAACTGGCCCTTGCCCGGCGTCAGGTTCTCGAACTCCAGCCACTGGATGCCGGCCTTGATCTGCGCCGGGGTGTCCTTGACGTTGAACATGTAGCCGTCGCCGCCCAGCAGGGTCGCCTTGTCACCGGGCATGGGGGCGATGGCCAGGTTGTCGTAGGAACCCTGGTACTGCTTGACCAGCGTGGGCAGGTTGTCCGGCGCGGCAAGGTACATGCCCAGCTTGCCGGCGCCCATCATGGCCTGGACGTCGGGAATCGTGAGCAGTTGCTTGCTGCCCATGCTGTTGTCGGTCCAGCGCATCTGCTGCAGGTTGGCCAGCACGGCCTTGCCCTGCGCGTTGTCGAAGTCGGCGTGCTTGCCGTCCTTGGTGACCATCTGGCCGCCCTGGGAGTAGAGCTCGGCGGTGAAGTGCCAGCCGCCCTGGTTGCTCGCGCTGTAGTCGGCGTAGCCGACGACGCCGTTGCCCAGCGCCGCGATCTTCTTCGCGTCGGCGCGGACCTGGTCCCACGTGGTCGGCGGCCGGTTCGGGTCGAGGCCCGCCTGCGTGAACAGGGACCTGTTGTAGACCAGGCCCATCGAGTAGTTGGTCTTGGGCAGGCCGTACAGGTGGCCGTTCTGGCCCTTGAACACGTTCACCGTGGAGGACTGGATGTCGTTCAGTCCCTTGACGCCGCCGACGTAGTCGTTGATGTCGGCGGCTTCGCCGTTGGTCACGACGTGCGTGACGTCTGTGTAGTAGACGTAGAACACGTTCTCCATCTGGCCGCCGGCCAGCTTCGCGTCGAACGTCTTCGGGTCGTCGCAGGGGAACTCGTCCTTCGGGACGATCGTGATGTCGGGATGGGCCTTCTCGAAGGTCGCGATGTCGTCGACGAAGTTCTTGCGGTCGATCGGGTCACTCGTCGGCGGTTCGCAGTTGACCGTGATGCTGACCTTGCCGCCAGCGGTGTCGGCACCGGAGCCGGATGAGCTGCACGCCGCCATGACGGACACGGCGGCGCCGGCGACCAGGGTGAACGTCGCGACTCTGCGGAACTGGGCGGTTCTCATCGGTGGAACCCTTCCGGGGCTGGAACTGTGATGGGGAGCACTCAATCACGGTTAGCAGATGAACGCAATATTGCGATGAAACATCGCAACTTTGTGACAGTCAACGGTTGAGGCACGAGAAAGGGGCGAACGCGACGCGCTCGCCCCTTGTGTCCGCGTTGGCCCAGGTCAGCGGGTCAGACCCGGGCGGCCGGCACCCTCGTGCGCACGATCCCCGGCGCGGGCCCGGTCGACCCGCGCACCACGAGTTCCGGCTCGAACAGCAGCTCCGAGTGGGTGACCCGGACGCCGGCGATCTCCTTGACCAGCAGTTCCACCGCGGCCTGGCCCATCGACTCGATGGGCTGCCGAACGGTGGTCAGCGGCGGGTCGGCGCAGCTCATGAAGTAGGAGTCGTCGTAGCCGACCACGGAGACGTCGGACGGCACGACCATCCCCTTGCGGCGCACGGCCCGGATGGCGCCGAGCGCGAGCGGGTCACTGGCGCAGACGATCCCGGTGACACCCCGCGGCAGCAGCCGGGCGGCGGCGGCCTGCCCGCCCTCGACGGAGAACAGCGTGTGCTCGACGTGCTCGTCGGGCAGCCGCAGCCCGGCCCGCTCGGCCAGTTCACGGGCCGCCGCGAGCTTGCGCCGGGACGGCACGTGGTCCGGCGGGCCGAGCACCAGCCCGATCTGCTCGTGCCCCAACGAGATCAGGTGCCCCATGGCCTGCTGCACGGCGACCCCGTCGTCGCAGCTCACCTGCGGGAAGTCGAGATCGTCGATGGCGGCGTTGAGCAGCACGGTCGGCAGGTTGCGGTCGGTGAGCAGCTCGTAGTGGTCGTGCGGCGACTCGGCCTCGGCGTAGAGACCGCCGAAGAACACGACACCCGACACCTGCTGGTGCAGCAACAGCGCGACGTAGTCGGCCTCGCTCACGCCGCCGGAGGTCTGCGTGCAGAGCACCGACGTGAACCCGTGCTGTGCCAGCGCCCCACCGACCACCTCGGCGAAAGCGGGAAAGATCGGGTTCTGCAACTCCGGCAGCACGAGCCCGACCAACCGGGCCCGCTCACCGCGGAGCTGGGTGGGCCGCTCGTAGCCCAGCACGTCCAGCGCCGTGAGCACGGCCTGCCGGGTAGCCTCGGAGACCCCCGGCTTGCCGTTGAGTACCCGGCTGACCGTGGCCTCGCTCACGCCGACCTTCCGGGCAACTTCCGCAAGTCTTCGCGCCATGCACGCAACTATAGAGTAAGCGACGCAAGCCGTTGCGCAACTCCCGTCAAGCGGAGCAGTGGCAGGCACGAGCCGCCTCGCCCCGTCGCGTTACCAAGCGCGGACACCGCTCGCGAACCGGCCTTGCCGGCACCTCACCGCGCCGGATCGGCGTGCTCCCGCATCGGCCCCGTCAGGCCAGGGCCTGCCACCAGCCGTCCACTGCCGGGGCGTCCGTGACGTCGATCCGTTCGCCGGGCCGCGGCACGGCCAGCCGGACGTCTCTTGCCTTGGCTTCCAGCCACAGGCGGTCGGCAGGTTCCGTCCAGTCGTGCAGGGCCAGGTTGAACGTTGCCCAGTGGACCGGGATCAGCAGGTCGCCCCGGACGTCCAGGTGGGCCGCGACTCCCTCCTCCGGTGTCATGTGGATCGTCGGCCACGCCGGGCCGTACGCGCCGATCTGTACCAGCGTCACGTCGAACGGGCCGTGTTCCTCGCCTATTGCCGCGTACCCGTCGAAATAGCCGGAATCGCCGGTGTAGAACGCCCTGTGGTCCGGGCCGATCACGGCCCATGACGTCCACAGCGTGCCGTCGCGACGGAACAGGCGGCCGGAGAAGTGTTGCGCCGGCGTCGCCACCACGCGCAGACCGGCCACGTCCACGCTCTCCGACCAGTCCAGCTCCACGATCCGCTCGGCCGGCACCTGCCACCGCTCCAGGTGTGCCCCGACACCCAGCGGCACCACGAACGGCGCCCGCTGCGTCCGCACCAGCGTGCGCACGCTCTGGAAGTCCAGGTGGTCGTAGTGGTCGTGCGAGATCACGATCGCGTCCAGTGTCGGCAACTCGGCCAGCGGCACCGGGACCGGGTGCAGGCGCTTCGGGCCGACCACCGTCGACGGCGAGACCCGGTCGCTCCACACCGGATCGAACAGCACGCGCGCGCCGTCGATCTCGACCAGCGCCGACGAGTGGCCGTACCACGTCACGAACAGGCCGGACGTCGCGGGCCGCTCGACCCGCGTCACCAGCGGCACCGCGCCGGTGGGGTGCCGGAGCTGTTTGCCGAACAGCATGTCGCGCAGCATGTCCCGCATGTCGCCGGCCCGCAGCGTGCTGGTGACGGCGGCGTTGTGGAACGCACCGTCGCGGTACTGCGGCGAGTTCTCGACGCGGTGCGCCCGCGCGCCGGACGGGCGCGCGCCCACCGCTTGCCCGATCCGCCGTGCCACGCCGATCAGCGCCACGACACCACCCAGCACCACGGCGCCCAACCCGAGCCGCCGCAAGCGTGTCACCATCCCCGTTCCACCCTTCGCCTGTCGCCCCATCATCCAATATGGCACGGAATCCGGGTCTGACCGGCGTGTACGCCGTGAGCGAACGCACGTCAGCCGATCAGGCTCGACAACATCGCTACTTCCGCCCCGTGTCACCGAGGGCCGAAGGGTGCTAGAAATCCTTCGCCACCCAGGGAGAGGTTGGGAAGATGACAACGTTGTCAGCGCGCCGGGTCGGCGTGCTCCTGTCCGGCGTCGCTCTCGCCGTCGCCGTCTTACCGGCCATCGCGACCGCCGCCGCACCCGAGGCCACGCCCACCGACCCCGCCTCGCTGGTGAACACGTTCATCGGCACCGGCAGCGGCGGCGACGTCGTCGGCGACGTCGACACGTTCCCCGGCGCGTCGGCCCCGTTCGGCATGGTGCAGTTCAGCCCCGACACGCCCAGCAGACCGTCCGGCGGTGGCTACTCCTACTCCGACAACAGCATCACCGGCTTCAGCCTGACCCATTTGTCCGGGGTCGGCTGCGGGATCACCGGTGACATCCCGATCCTGCCCACGGTAGGCGTGCCCGCCGATCCGGCGAACGCCAGCCAGTCGTTCTCGCACACCGACGAGCAGGCCTCCCCCGGCCGCTACACCGTCACCGCGGGCGGCATCACCACCGACCTCACCGCTTCGCCGCGCACCGGCGTCGCCCGGTTCACCTACCCGTCGACGAGCACGGCCGAGCTGCTGTTCAAGGTCGCCGGCAGCCAGAACGGCTCGTCCGGCGCGACGTTCCACACGATCGGCGACCACGAGGTGGCCGGATCGGTGACCAGTGGCCACTTCTGCGGCCAGCCCGACTCGTACACGGTCTACTTCGCCGCCACGTTCGACCGCCCGTTCGCCGGCACCGGCACGTGGGGCGGCGCGTCGGCGGCCGTGCGCGCCGGCAGCACCGCGATGACGGCGCACGGCGGCCAGCACCCGGCGCGCAAACCGTTGGACAGCAAGGACTCCAGCGGTTCCGGCGTGGTCGCGGGCGGTTACGTCTCGTTCGACACGTCCCAGGACAGCACGGTCGGCATGCAGGTCGCCGTGTCCTACGTCGGTGAGGCGGGCGCGCGGGCCAACCTGGCCGCCGAGAACGCCCGCTTCGACGTGGCACGGCAGGCCTGGGCGACTCGCGCGGCATGGGACGACCAGCTCGGCCGGATCGAGGCGCACGGCGGCACGACCGGCGAGCGGACGTCGTTCTACACGGCCCTGTACCACTCCCTGTTGCACCCCAGCCTGTTCAGCGACGCCGACGGCCGCTACCCAGGGTTCGACGACAAGATCCACACGGTGCCGCGCGGGCACGCCCAGTACGCCGACTACTCCGGCTGGGACATCTACCGTTCGCAGATCCCGCTGGTCGCGATGCTCGATCCGGGGATCGGCAGTGACATGGCGTCCTCGCTGCTGCGCGACGGCGACCAGATGGGCTGGCTGCCGAAGTGGCCGGTGGCCAACGGCGAGTCCGGCGTGATGAACGGTGACGCCGCCGACGCGATCCTGGCCGGCGCGTATGCGTTCGGCGCCAAGGACTTCGACGCCGGTCACGCGGTCGACGAGATGGTGCACGGCGCGGAGGGCAGCGGTGCGCCCGGCCAGGGCTGGTACGTGGAACGCCCGCAGGGCGGGCCCTACATCGCCGACGGCTACGTGCCGAACACGCAGGCCGACTCGATCTCGCCCGTCCCCAACGGCGGGTCGGAGACGCTGGAGTACGCGCTGGCCGACTTCGGCATCTCGCGGCTGGCTCAGGCCACCGGGAACACGGCCGTGGCCAGCAGGTTCGCGTCGCGGTCACAGAACTGGGCGAACCTGTTCGACACCGCGACCGGCTACATCCGGCCCAGGGACGCCAACGGCGCGTTCCCGCCCGGTGATCCGCTGGCCTCGGGCGGCGGTTTCGGGCAGACCGGGTTCCAGGAGGGCAACACCGCGCAGTACACGTGGATGGTGCCGCAGAACTTCGCGGCGCTGATCGCCGGCATCGGTGGCGACGCGGCGGCGCGGGCCCGGCTGGACCAGTTCTTCACGCAGCTCAACGCGGGCCCGAACGCGCCGTACGAGTGGGCGGGCAACGAGCCGAACCTGGACACGCCGTGGGTCTACGACAGCGCGGGCGCGCCGTGGGAGACGCAGAGCGACGGTGCGGCGCATCATGTCGGAGCTGTACCAACCGATCCCCGGTGGCGAGCCGGGCAACGACGACCTCGGCGCGATGTCGTCCTGGTACGTCTGGGCCGCGATGGGCATCTACCCGCAGACCCCGGGCGTGCCGATGCTGGTCGTGGGCACACCGCTGTTCGACCGGATCACGGTGCACGCGGGCGGCCGGACCATCCGGATCACCGCGCCGGGAGCGGGCGACACGAACCAGTACGTGCGGTCGCTGGCCGTCGACGGGCACGCGACACGGCACACCTGGCTGATGCTGCCCGACCACGGCACGACGAGCCTGGACTTCACGGTGGGCAGCCGGCCGAACACGTCGTGGGGCACCGGCGCGGGTGACGCGCCACCGTCGTTCGGCGCCGGCCCGGTCACGTTCCCGCCGACCACGAGGGCGTACATCCACACTGATCCGGCCCAGATCCGGTTGGCGGCGGGCGCGTCCACGACGGTGAACGTGATCACCGACAACACGCTGGGCACGCGGCCGGCGACCGTGACCTGGACGGCGACGGCCCCGACACCGGGCATCACGTTCACCCCGGCCACCGCGACCGCGACGGCAGCGGCGGGGTCGACGGCGACCACACCGATGACCGTGACGGCGTCCTCGACGGCGCGGTCCGGCTTCTACGAGGTCGCGATCGCCGGGAGGCCGGCAACGGTGCGGTGATCGCGACGCGCGGTGCTCGTCACGGTCGCCCGGCCGGGCGAGCTGATCCCGACGGCGTACGTGTCGAACTACTCCGACAACACCGTCACCCCGGTCGACCGGCGCACCGGCACGGCAGGCCCGACGATCCCGGTCGGCAGCGGACCGGACGGCGTCGCGGTGACCCCGGACGGGTCACAGGTGTTCGTGGCCAACAACAACAGCAACAACGTGACCGCGATCGACACGTCCGACGACCACGTGATCACCGCGATCGGAGTCGGCTCGGTCGCCGCGGACCTGGCCGTCACACCGGACGGGAAGACCGTGTGGGTGAGCAACTACGGCGACGGAACGGTGCAACCGATCGACGTGGCGACGCACACGGCCGGCACACCGGTGCGGGTCGGCGCGAACCCGCAGCGGCTGCGGATCTCGGCCGACGGCAAGGACCTGTGGGTACCCAACCAGGGTTCCGGCACGGTCAGCGAGGTCGACCTGGCCAGCCGCGCGGTCGTGCGCACGGTCACGGTCGGCGCGGCACCGTTCGGCGTCGCGGTCGGCGGCAACGGCGAGGTGTACGTCGGCAACACCGGCGGCAACTCGGTGACGGTGATCGACGCGGCGACCGGCACGGTCACCGGCACGATCGCGCTGACCACGTCCCCCGCCGGCCTGGCGATCACGCCGGACGCGTCGACGCTGTACGTGACGGCCGCCAGCGGTGGCGTGCTCCCGGTGGCGACGGCGACCGACACCGTCGGCTCGCTGATCGCCACGGGTGCCACCGCGTACGCGGTCGCGATCACGGCCGACGGCACGACGGCGTGGGTGGTCGACTCGGGCGGCAACGACGTCCGCCCGGTCACCGTCGCCACCGGAGCGGCGGGCACACCGGTCACCGTGGGCACCGTCCCGGACGGCATCGGCCTGACGAACAACTGACCGGCAGGGAACCGACCGGCACCGAACTGACCGGCACGGAACTGACCGGCACGGAACAATTGCCGGCATGACCGGAGTGTTGATCGTGACGGGTGGCAGTCGCGGCATCGGGGCTGCCACCGCCCGACTGGCCGCCGCGCGTGGCTGGGACGTGTGTGTCGGCTATCTGGCCGACGCTTCGGCTGCCGCCGGCGTCGCGGCCGCGTGCCGCGCACACGGCAGGAAAGCCGTGACCGCGCGGGTGGACGTCGCGGACGAGGCAGCCGTCGAGCGGTTCTTCGCGGTCGCGGAGGCCGAGCTCGGGCCGGTGACCGGCCTGGTGAACAACGCCGGGATCGTGCACCGGCGGTCCCGGCTGGCCGAGTTGGACGCGAACCGGATCAGGCGGATCTTCGAGGTCAACGCGATCGGGGCGTTCCTGTGCGCGCGGGCCGCCGTGCGGCGGATGACGCCCGCCGGTGCCGGCGTGATCGTGAACGTGTCGTCGCGGGCCGCCGTGCTCGGCGGCCCGGGTGAGTACGTGGACTACGCCGCCGCCAAGGCCGCCGTCGACACGCTCACCGTGGGGTTGGCCAAGGAGGTGGCGGCCGATGGCATCCGGGTCAACGGCGTGCGGCCCGGGCTGATCGACACCGAACTGCACGCCAGTGGCGGCGAACCGGGACGCGTGGCACGGTTGGCGCCCACCGTGCCGGTCGGGCGTGGCGGCACCGTCGACGAGGTCGCCGAGGCGATCGTCTGGCTGCTCTCGCCCGCGTCGTCCTATGTCACGGGGGCCGTGCTCGACGTCAGCGGCGGGCGGTGACCGGCCGCCATCTACCCTCGCACCATGCGACTGGAGCACGCGACCAACACGGACCGGATCGCCCGTACCAGGGCGTATCGCGCCGGCGAACTGGTGGCCGAGGACTTCCCGGTGGCCGAGCTCTCCAACCACCTCGACGAACACGGCACCGTCGTGTGGGTCGATCTCTGCGCGCCGGACATGCTGGACCTGAAGGTCGTCGCCGAGGAACTCGGCCTGCACGAACTGGCCGTCGAGGACGCCGTCGAACGCCGGCAGCGACCCAAACTGGACCACTACCGCACGCACGACTTCCTCAGCATGTACGCGGTGTGGCTGGACAAGGACACCGGCGAGTTGGAGACCAGTGAGCTGGCCGCGTTCCTCACCCCCAGGGCGCTGGTCACGGTGCGCAAGGACGATCGGTTCGTCGTACAGCGCGTCGTGGACCGCTGGGACTCGATGACCAACCTCGCGCAGCACGACATCGGTTTCCTGGTGTACGGCCTGATCGACTTCGTCGTCGACGGCCACTTCGAGGCGGTGCAGGATCTCGACGAGGCGATCGAGGGCCTGGAGGACCTGCTGTTCGACGACCACAGCCGCGACACCGACGTGCAGCGACGCAGTTTCGAGTTGCGCAAGAGTCTCGTGCAGCTTCGCAGGATCGTGCTGCCGATGCGCGAGGTCGTGAACACGTTGATGCGCCGCGACGTCCGCGCGATCGCGCACGAGATGATCCCCTACTTCCAGGACGTCTACGACCACGTGCTGCGTGCCACGGAGTGGACGGAGTCGTTGCGGGACCTGGTGACCACGATCCTGGAGACGAACCTGACCATCCAGGGCAACCGGCTCAACGTGATCAGCAAGCAGGTCACCAGTTGGGCGGCGATCATCGCCGTGCCGACCGCGATCACCGGCTTCTACGGCCAGAACGTGCCGTATCCCGGCTTCGGCACCGGACACGGGTTCATCGAGTCGTCAGCGCTGATCGTCGTGCTGTCGGTGACGCTGTTCATCGTCTTCAAGCGCAAGGGCTGGCTCTGAGCGCGCGATGAGGGTCGCCTGCGGCCGCTTCTCCCCCTGCCGCAACAGCCGCGCGACGACGGTCAGCCCCGCGTCGCCGAGCAACTCGACGATCCGCTCGACCGGCAGCAGATCCGACGTGTACGACACGGGCAGCCCGCCGTAGGCCTGCCTGCCCCGCACGCGTTCGTCGTCACCGAGGTGTGTGCCCAGCATCAGGTGGCCACCGGGCGCGAGAATCCGCCGGAACTCGCCGTACACCACGGGCAGCAGGTCCGCGGGCGTGTGGTGGGTCGAGTAGAACGCCAGCACACCGCCGACCGATGCCGTCGGAACGTCCAGCGCGAGCATCGAGCCGACGCGGAAGTCCAACTCCGGCGCCTGCCGCCGCGCGTGCGCGATCATGTTCGGCGACACGTCGATGCCGAACGCGGACACGCCCAGCGACGCGAGGTGCGCCGTGATCCGACCCGGCCCGCACCCCAGGTCGGCCACCGGGCCCAGGCCGCAGTCCCGCACCATCTCGGTGAACGCGGTGAACATCGCGCGGTCGATCGGTTCCATCCGGTCCGGCGGGGGCACGCTGCGCACGTACGCGTCGGCGACGGTGTCGTAGGACTCCCGGACGGCGGTGAGGTAGTCAGGTTCGGTCACGGCGGGACCGTAGCGATGATCACCGACAGAAAGTCAGCCGAGCAGTTCGGTGACCAGTTTGCCGACCTGGTCGATCTCGATCAGGAACGCGTCGTGCCCGTGCGGGGACGACACCACGCGCAGTGGTTCGCCGACGCCCGCGGCGATCTCGGCCTGCTGGTAGAGCGGATAGAGCCGGTCGCTGTCGACGCCGGCCACGATCGGGCGGGCCGTGATCCGGCGCAGCGCCTCGGTGACGCCGCCTCGGTCGCGGCCGATGTCGTGGCTGTTCATCGCGCGCACCAGGGTCACGTAGCTGCCGGCATCGAACCGACCGAGCAGCTTGTCGGCGTGGTGGTCCAAATAGGACTCCACGGCGAACCTGCCGTCCGCCGGCGGATTCTCGCCGGCCTGGGGTTCGCGGCCGAACCGCTCCCGTAGCTCGCCCTCACTGCGGTAGGTGATGTGCGCGATCCGGCGTGCGATGCCGAGCCCCGCGTCCGGGCCGGCAGGCTGGTCGTGGTAGTCGCCGCCGTGCCAGTTCGGGTCCAGCTCGATGGCCCGCAGTTGAGGCCAGCTCCACGCGATCTGTTCCGCCGACGATCTGGCGGGCGCGGCCAGCACGAGGACCGCGGCGACCCGGGACGGCCGGTCGACGGCCCATTCCAGCGACCGCATCCCGCCCATCGACCCGCCGAGCACGGCGGCCCAGCGCTCGATGCCGAGGGCGTCGGCGAGCGCCGCCTCCGCCGCGACCTGGTCCCGCACGGTGATCGGTGGGAACCTGCTGCCCCACGGCCGCCCGTCCGGCGCGGCGGACGACGGTCCGGTACTGCCCTGGCAGCCGCCGAGCACGTTAGGCGTCACCACGAACCAACGTGACGTGTCCAGCACCCGGCCGGGGCCGATCATGCCGTCCCACCAGCCGGGCGTCGGATGGCCGGGACCCGCCTCACCGGCCACGTGGCTGTCGCCGGTCAGGGCGTGCTCGATGAGCACGGCGTTGGAGCGGTCGGCGTTGGGCATGCCCCGCGTCTCGTACGCCAACCGGTACTCGGGCAGGACGGCGCCCGAGTCGAGGGCGAGCGGCCGGTCCGCACGGAACCACTGCCGCCCGCCCTGCGGGTCCCCGTCGCGCCAGGCGCGGGTCATACCGCCGACTTGGCGGCCCGGAACCCGGCCTCCAGATCTGCCTTCAGGTCCTCGATCCCTTCGATGCCCACCGCCAGCCGGACCAGACCGGGCGTCACGCCGGCGACGGCCTGCTCCTCCGGCGTCAACTGGCTGTGCGTGGTACTGGCCGGGTGCACGATCAGGCTGCGCACGTCACCGATGTTGACCAGCAGGCTGAACAGTTCCGTGCCGTCCACGAACGCCTTCCCCGCCTTGACACCGCCGTGCAGGTCGAACGAGACCACCGCGCCGGCACCCCGTGGCAGGTACCGCCGCCCCGCCTCGTACCACCGGCTGGACGGCAGCCCCGCGTAGTAGACCGCCGAGACCTCGTCGCGCTGCTCCAGCCATTCTGCCAGCGCCTGCGCGTTCGCGACGTGTCGTTCGATGCGCAGCGACAGCGTTTCGAGGCCCTGCAGGATCAGGAAGCTGGTCAGCGGTGCGATCGCGCCACCCGTGTCGCGCAGCAACTGCACCCGCAGCTTGGCCGCGAAAGCGCCGGGTCCCAACGCTTCCCAGTACTTCAGGCCGTGGTAGCTGGGGTCCGGCTCGGTGAAGTCGGGGTACCTGTCGGCGTGCGCGCCGAAGTCGAACGTGCCGCCGTCGACGACGACACCGGCGATCGCGGTGCCGTGGCCGCCCAGGTACTTCGTCGCGGAGTGGACCACGATGTCGGCGCCGTACTCGACGGGCCGCAGCAGATAGGGCGTGGGCACGGTGTTGTCCACGACGAGCGGCACACCGGCCTCGTGCGCGATGTCCGCGACGGCCCGCACGTCGAGCACATTGCTGCGCGGATTGCCCAGCGTCTCGCCGAACAACAGCTTCGTGTTCGGCCGGATCGCGGCACGCCACGCGTCGAGGTCGTCCGGATCGTCCACGAAGGCGACCTCGATGCCCAGCTTGGGCAGTGTGTAGCGGAACAGGTTGTACGTGCCGCCGTAGAGCGACGCGCTGGACACGAAGTGGTCACCCGACCGCGCCAGGTTCAGGATGGTGGCGGTCGTGGCGGCCTGTCCGGACGCGAACGCGACGGCGGCGACACCGCCCTCCAGCGCCGCGACGCGCGCTTCGAGCACGTCATGCGTCGGATTGTTGATCCTGGTGTAGATCGGTCCCGGCTCGGCGAGGCTGAACAGCGCCGCGGCGTGATCGGTGTCCCGGAACACGAAGGACGTGGTCTGGTAGATCGGCGTGGCGCGCGCCCCGGTCGCCGGATCGGGCACGGCACCCGCGTGCACCTGCTTGGTCTCGAACGACCAGTTGGACGTGTCTTCGGTCATCGGTCACTCCCGAGTGGACAGTACGTACCACCGACGCTAGCCGCAGCCCACCCTGCCGGAAAGCTGGTCCGCTCTGTGGGACACGTCCCCGATCAGGCGACGCAGGCGTTCGATAGATCTGATTATCTGCTCAACGCCCTGGGGCGAGTTCGACTGCTCGAACCCGTGCAGTGCCAGGCGGTAATAGTCCATGGCCCGGTCAATCTGTCGCAGGTCGAGATATACGGGTTCAGCACGTCCTCATCGTGACCGGTGTCGGCGCCCAGCGCGGACACAGCGACGAAGTTCGGCCGTTCCACCTCGGTGATCGCGGCGCTCCGGTACCAGGCCAGCAGGCGGTCGATCGCCGGTTCACATTCGTCCGGTGCGCAACACTCCCGCGCGTAAAGCAGCAGCAAGTCGTGAAAGCGGTAACGGCCTGGGCCGGCGGCCGACTCGATCAGGTGAGCGCGGCGCAGCCCGTCCAGCAGACGCCGGGTCACGTCGGACGGCTCGCCGGCCAGCGCGCCGGCCACCTCGCGCTGAAATGTGGCCCCGGATGTACCGAGAGTAGTCGGAACAGGCGGCTCTGGTCGGGCGGCAGGTGGGGGTAGGAGGCGTCGAACGCGGCGCGGACGGCGGCCGAGTCGCCGTAGGCCAGTTCGCCGAGGCGGGAGCGGGCGTCGCGGAGCAGGGTGACGAGTTCGGTAGCCGAGTCCGGCTGGTCGGCGAGCAGTTCGGCGACGATCCGCAGCGCCAGCGGCAGGCCTCCGCATAATGCCGCCAGTTCCCCGACAACAGCGGGGTCCTCGACAGTACTGCCGCTAGCTGTGCGCAGCGCGCTGTTGATCACGATGACGGAGTCGGCGGGCGGCAGCACGTCCACCTCGACGCGGCGGGCCTGCGCGATCGGGAGCGTGTGCCGGCTGGTGATCAGCAGCCGGTGTGTGCTGCCGCCGGGCCTCAGCGCCACGACCTGCCCGACTTCGGACGCGTTGTCGGCGACGACGAGGACGCGGTCGGTGCGACGGGCGAGTTCGGAGCGGTAGAGAGTCTCGCGTTCGCCCTGATCGGCCGGAATGTGCTCACCGCTCACACCGAGCGCCCGCAACAACGAGCCGAGCGCGGTATCGGCGTCGATCCGGCGGTCGTCGTCGTAACCATGCAGGTTGACGAACAGCATGCCACCGGGGAACGACTCCTTCGCGACGGTGGCGGCGTGTCCGACGAGCGCGCTCTTGCCGACCCGGGCGGTCCGGCGACGGTGGCGATCGGCGCCCCACCAGGCGCGAGGACGTCGGCCAGGATGGCCAGTTCGGTTGCCCTGCCATGGAATCCCTCATCCGGCGGGAGCCCGGCGAGCGCCATGGGAGCAGGAGCGGCCAGACTGACGGCCCCGATGTGGCCAGCCTGCACCAGGAACCCGGTGACGTCACCATCGACTTCGTTGTGCGCACCAAGGAAAGTACCGGTCGACTCTGCGGCCGCCGCAACAGTCACCGAACTCCTCATCCGATGTGGTGAGCTACCCGCGGCAATGCTCGTCGTGGTTGTCCTCGCGGCATACCTTGAGCGCATGAGCGAACTCGTGTCGACAGCGCGTCGTCGGGAACTGGGCGCCGAGTTGCGGTGCCTCCGGGAACAGTTGGGCCTCAACGGCAATGAACTCGCCAGCCGCCTGTCCTGGACACCCACCATGGTCTCCAGGATGGAGACCGGTAAGCGCACGATGACCGAGTCGGAGGTCGTCAAGTACACGACCATGTGCGGTCTGGTCGGCGCCGAACAGGATGCCCTGGTCGGTCTGACCAGGGAACCGGACGACTACCGCCTCAAGCCCCACGGCGCCGTCCCCGACGCGTTGCGCGCGCTGATCTTCCACGAGTCGACCGCCAGCGAGATCGAGAGCTACCAGCCGATCTACCTTCCCGGGATCGCCCAGACCGAGCACTACGCACACGCCGTGTTCGAGGGTGCCGGCATCATCGATCCCGAGCAGATCGACGAGTGTGTGCGGTCAGGATGGCCCGGCGCAACGTCCTCACGAGGCTGAACCCGGTCCGGTGCACGTTCTACGTGCACGAGAACGCACTCCGCGCGCCGGTCGGCAGCTCCTGCGTGATGTACGAGCAGATGCTGCATCTACTGTTCATGAGCAGCAGGCCCCAATGCTCCATTCGAGTGGTGCCGACAGCGGCTGGACCACTCGGCATGGCCGCGGGTTCCTTCCAGATCTTCACCTATCGCGAGGGCGCGCCCCTCGTCTGCGTCCAGCACGAGGCCACGAGCGAGTTCCTGGAAAGCCGCGACGAGCTGGCCTGCCACCGCAACGTACTGCGCAGAGTCACTAGGGTTGCACTCGACGATACGCGATCCCGGGATTTCATTGCCCGGGTGGCGAGCGACTTCGAGCGGCAGGGAGTGGCCGGCCATGACAATGGCGCCGGAGGACCGGCAGGAGTGGCGCAAGAGCAGCCATAGCGGTGGCGGCAACAACGACTGTATCGAGGTAGCTTTCGGAGTCGACGCCGTCGGCGTGCGCGACTCGAAGAACGCTGGTGGGCCGCGGCTGGCGTTCGCGGCGGCGGAGTGGCGTGCGTTGATCGATCGCACGCGGTGAGCTTCACAGCCAGCCTCGATCGGCCGCTATCCGGACCAGGTCGACGCGGTTGCGGGCGCCGCACTTGTTGATCAGGCTCGACGTGTAGTTGCGGACCGTGCCTTCGGACAGGAACAGGCGGCCGGCGATCTCACGGGCCGACGCGCCCTCCGCGACCAGCCGCATCACGTCCAGTTCGCGGCGTGTGATCGGTATGTCGGCTTCCAGTGCGGCCACCGCCAGCGTCGGGTCGAACACGCGCTGGCCTGCCGCGACACCACGGATGGCCGCCAGCAACTGCTCCGCCGGGGCGTGCTTGACCACGAAACCACGGGCGTTGGCGCGCAGCGCGCGTTGCAGCATGCCGGGTTTGTTCAGCGCCGTCAGGATGAGGACCGCGCAGCGCGGGACCCGTTCGGCCAGTTCGGCCGCCGCCGCCAGGCCGTCCATACCCGGCATGTCGATGTCCAGGATCGCCACGTCCGGGCGCAGCTCCACGGTCCGGTCCACGGCCTGGTCACCGCGCCCGGCCACGCCGACCACGTCGAGGTCGTCCTCCAGTTCGATCAACGACACCAGTGCCGAGCGGATCATCACCTGGTCCTCGGCCAGGAAGATCCGGACCACCGCCGGCCCGGCCTCCGCGTCCGTCATGGTTTCGCCCCCACGGCCTGCCCCGTCTCCAGCGGCACGCTCGCCTCCAGCACGAAACCGCCGTCACGCCGGGACTTCGCGGTCAGCCGGCCGCCCAGTGCGTTGAGCCGTTCGCGCATGCCCCGGATGCCGTGGCCGCCGGACGGCGCGCTCGCCACCGCGATCGCCGGGCCTTCGTTGGCCAGCGTCAGCACGGCACGCCCGTGGTCCACCCGCAGTGCCACGTCACAGCGCTTGGAATCGCTGTGCCGCAACACGTTCGTCGTGCCCTCGCGGACGATCCAGGCCAGCGCCGCCGCGACGTCCGTGTCCAGCGCCACCGGGGCCATGTCGGTCTCCAGCGTCACGCCCGCCGCGCCGAGGATGGTGCGCGCGTTGGCGATCTCGGCGTCCAGCGACACGTCGCGCATGCCGGCCACCACGGTCTGCATCTCGCCGATCGACTCGCGCAGCAGCGTCCGGGCCTCGCGGAGTTCACCGGTGGCGCGGTCGCGGTCCCTGTCGCCGAGGCGTTCCACCAGTTCCAGTTTCAGCGCGACCACGGACAGGCCGTGACCGAGGGTGTCGTGCAGGTCGCGCGCCCAGCGCAGCCGCTGCTCGGCGACGGCCAACTGGGCCAGCTCGGATCTGGTGTCCTCCAGCTCACCGGCGAAGATCACCAACCGTGGGATCGCGTAGAAGATCAGTGCGGAGAGCGCGAACTCCTCCAGGTTGTGCAGCACGGTGCTCATGCCGCCGTAGTCGCGCGTCGTCAGTCCGAAGTAGACGAGCAGCAGCGCGGCCGCCACCACGCCGCGCACGCGCCCCGCCAGGCACAGCAGCAGCACCGAGAAGCTCAGCGACGGCGGCGCGGCGAACCACATGCCCATCACGCCGTACAGGACGATCGACCAGACCAGGCCGACGATGCTGACCACGCGCGTCGAGCGCCGCCGCCGGTGGCCGCGCAGCACCCGTACCACCGACCACACGTACAGCCCGAACCACACCAGCCAGCCGGTCGCGCCGAACACCTGCTGCCACAGCCGCGGATACCCCGGCACCACACGGATGGACACGCTGGCCACCAGCAGCCCGTACGCGGCCTGGCCGAGCAGCGCGAGCACGCCGACCACGTGGCCCGCGCTCTGGACACCGATCCTGAGCTGCCCCAGTATCCGCTCGCGGGCCGAGACGAGTTGCGCACATCCCAACAAAGCGCCGGCCGTGCTCACGCGACCACCCCATCGGCGTTCGACGACTCGCTCGCGTTCACACAAATCTCCTCGCTCACGGAGCCCTTTGTTTCGGGGGATGCCCCGAAATCATCCGCGACGACGGCAGAAATACCGTCGCCACGAATGGGCGGTCCGGGTAATCTCACGTCCCTTTTCGACCACCAGACGCCATTGCTACAACCAGCCGCGCGCGCTGGCGATCCGGGTGGCCTCCGCCCTGTCGCGGCCACCCGTCTTGGCCAGCAGCGAGTTCATCACCAGGCCCACGGTCGCCATGGACAGACCGAGCGCCTCGCCGACCTCGCGCAGCGTCCGACAGCGCGACGACGCGCGCAGCACGGTGCACTCCCTCGGGGTCAGTGGCGCCGACGACGAACTCTCGTCCGACAGGTCGACGTCCACGAACCGGCCACCGGCCGCCACCGTTCGGACCGCGTCGGCCAGCCGGTCCGGTACCGCCGTCCTGGCCACATGGCCGGTGACACCGGCGGTTTCGGTCCTGGCGGCGGTGATGCTGGACATCACGACGACCCGGGTGCCCGAGCCGGCGACGCGCTGCACGATCTCGCCGCCCGCCAGGTTCGCGTCCAGCACCGCGACGTCGGGCCGCAGTTCGTGCACGGCCGCGAGTGCCGCCGGGCCGGTGTCGTACTCGCCGACCACCGTGATGTCGGATTCCAGCGCGAGCAACTGGGCCATCGTGCTCCTGGCGAGTACCGCGGCATCGGCGAGGATCGTGCGGATAGAACTCATCGCTGCTGCGGCCCCGTTCTCTTTGAGTTGTCCGATGGCGGTGTCGGGTGAGTAGAAGTTATCACCGTCCGTCGAACCCGCGATTACTCCGTTCGATTTGTAAAAAGGGGAACTAGCAGAAATCCAGATACGACGTTAACCGTTTCGTGTTCTGACAGACTGACATTTCGACGTTCCGTGAACGACCGGACACCGAACGTTTCATTGTTCGGTCAAAACTCACAATCAGAACACCCGGATCGGATTGACCTGTTTCATCCGACGTGGCAATGCGTCCGATCAGCCGAACGTCCAGCTCACCGGTGGCGCCAGGCGCCGACCGGGACCACCCTCGGTAGCCTGGCGGGAGAGCGGAATCGCCGCGGCCGCCTCGACCGGGGACGGTCCGGCGATGTCCACGGCACACGGCCGCCGCGGTTCGACGACGGCACGCGGTTCGACGGCGGCACCCGGTTCGGCGTCGGGCATGGTGCTGACCAGACCGGTGGACATGCGAACTCCCGGGTTCGAGCGGGTGGCTCCGGGAGGGAGTGTGCTGGCGCGCGGCGCGGCCCGGTAGTGCGCTGAGCACGACCCGGCATGACGTTCGTCATGAATGCGGGTCACCGACCGGCGACCTGGGGTGATCAGTGGTCGCGCAGCACGTCGTGCAGGGCGCGCCTGCGCCGCAGCGAGACCGGCAACACGCCATGGTCCAGACCACGTGCCAACGCGGGCAGCGGCACCACCAGCACCGGACACCGGCCCCGGAACAGGCAGTACCGCGACACCGACCGATGCCACCCACCCCGGCCGGCACCGACCACGATCAGGTCGTCCGCACGGTCGGCCAGTTCGGTCAGCACCCAACCGGGACGGCCCTGCTCGACCAGCAGCCGCACCGGCAGGTCGTCCGGTACACCACCGAGCGCCTCGTCCCACGCCGAGCGCAGGCGCAGGAACGCCGCGTGCCGCCACACCGTGCGCAGGCCCGGTTCGGGGACGCGCCGGTCGAGCATGTCGCCGCCGGGTGCCGACCACGCCAGCACCGAGTGGACGACGCCACCGAGCCGCCGCGCTTCGGCGACCGCGGCGCGCAACGCGTGCATGCTGCCGACCGAGCCGTGCACGCCGACGAAGATCCTGGGACAGTTGCCGCCGACCACTTGAGTTCACCACCTCGACGAGGACCGCGTGTCTCGACGCTACCTGCCTCAGCGGCGATGCGCCCACCTCAGCGCCGCGGTCGTGCCGCGATGCCGAACGCCTTACCCCACAACGGCGGAAAGCCTTACGCGAGAAGCGCCTGGCCCAACCAGTCCGACGAGTCGCGGACGCCGGGCAGGGTGAAGAAGTAGCCGCCGCCGAACGGGCTGGATGTAGTCCACCAGCGGCTCGCCGATCAGCCGGGTCTGCACGGCCTCGAACCCCCGCTCCAGGTCCTGCTGGTACGCGCAGAACACCAGACCGACGTCGATGTTGCCGTTGAGGTCGACGCCGGCGTCGTAGTTGTAGCCGCGGCGCAGGATGCGGCTGCCGTCCGTCTTCGCGGTGCGCGGGTTCGCCAGCCGGATGTGCGCGTCCAGCGGGATCGTGTTGCCGTTCGGGTCGGCGGCGTAGTTCGGGACGTCCGTCTCGACCTCGCCGTCCAGCGGGGCGCCGGTGTCGCGCCGACGGCCGAACATGTGCTCCTGTTCCTTCAACGAAACCCGGTCCCAGAACTCGACGAGCATCCGGATCAGCCGCACCGCCTGGTACGAGCCGCCGGTCGTCCACGCCGGCTCGCCGCGTGCCGGGCAGCACCCAGATCAGCTTGTCCGCCTCGGCGGGCGTCGGGTTCGGCGATGCCGTCCTTGAACCCCAACAGGTTGCGCGGTGATGCCGGTCGGGCGCGGCGGCGACCTGGTAGCCGTTCATCCGGTACCGCAACTGCATCCCGCCACGGGTGTGCTTGGCGATGTCGCGCAGCGCGTGCTGCACGGTGTCCTGGTTGTTCGCGCAGATCTGCAGCATCAGGTCGCCGTGGCACCACTTCGGGTCGAGCGAGTCGTTCGGGAAGCTGGTCATCTGCTTGAGCTTCTTCGGTTTCGCGGCAGCCAGGCCGAACCGCTTGTCGAACAGCGAGGCGCCGACCGACACCGTCATCGTCAGCCCGTCGGCCGGCACGACGGGGCCGAGGATCTCGCTGTCCGACGGCGGCGCGGCCAACGCCGAGGTCGACCGGCGTGCCACCGGCGGTGAGAAACCGGGCGCGTTCGGTGAGCGCCTTGAGCAGCGCGTCAGCCCCGCCTTGCCGCTGGCCGTCACGTCGAACGCCGCGAACATGCGCGTTGCGCTGCTGCGGGCGTGTACGACGCCGGCCTGGTGCACACCGTGGAACGGCACACGACGCCTGCGCTGCGGCACCGCCGGTGGTCGCCGACGCGAGCGTGTCGGCGTGCGCGCCGGCGGCGATCAGGCCGCCGGCCAGCGCGGTGCTCGCCGACACCCGCCGCCGGTGCCCTGCAGGAACCTGCGCCTGCTCAGATCCATCGCGAATGCCCTTCTCACAACGACGACATGTGCTCAACTCGCGCCGATCTCCAGCAGGTCGGGCACCGGCGAGATGTCCTCCAGCTCCTGGCCGACGGCGGCGTTCACCCGCTGCCGCTCGGCGATCGGCGCGGTCAGCTCATTGTCCGGGACACCGTGGTGCTGCGTGGCTTCCAGCGCCTGCCGCAGCGCGTCCAGGTCGGACTTACCGTGGCGACCAGACCGGGCCTGCGCTCGTTGATCAGCGGCGCCAGCTCGTCCGAGCACGACGCGGGTGGCGTCCACGTCGGCCAGTGTCTCGGCGAAACCGGTGCCGGCACCCTGGTCGCTCTTGCCGGACAGGTGGTCGCGCTGCGCGTCCTCCAGGATCTCGTGCGCGCGGATCGTCATGTCGACTTCGGATTCGCGGTCAGCGCGGGCAGTTTCTGCCGCAGTTCGTGCGCACGTCCGACGGACAGCTTCGTGCCGATCGGCGCCAGCACCGCGGCGGACTGCCCGTGCCACAGGCCGTACTCGACGCGCCGCAGGCCGGTGAACGCCGGGTCGTTGACGCCGTCGGGCAGGCCGTCCGGGCCGCCGTCGATCGCCGACGCCAGGTCACCGAAGCTGCCGTACGCCGCACCGACCCGCTCCCAGGTCAGCTGCGCAGGCAGCCAGGCCGCGCGCGCGCCGTTCGACATCGCCGGCGTTGATCGCGGTCCGCAGCGTCGCCGACCTCGCCCGCAGTGTGCCAGTTGGCCGGCCACGTACTTCTGGTACTGCTTGATCGCTTCGCCGAGCTCGATCGGGTCCAGCGGCGCGACACCGAAATTCCGCGGGAACGCGACGTTCCAGCCGCCCTTGGTGCGCACGACGGTCGACGTGGTGGCCGTCGCGCCGGCCAACTGGCAGCGCCACTGGTAGCTGCCGCCGGCCACGGAGACCGGTGACGGCCCGCCGGGTGCCGGGGCCGAGGCTCTCCACCTCGCCGAGCGCACCGCCGTCGCTGGACCGGATGAAGTAGATGTCGCCGAGCGTGGCCGGACTTGTTGACCACGGTGAACGTCTGGCTGGCCGGCGTTCAGCGACCGGAAGTCCGGCGCGCAGGCCGTCGGCCGTGACCGTGACCGCCTGACCGCCGCGCCGCCCGCCGGGCGGCGGTCGACCAGCGCGAAGCACGCCTGCGGCGAGCACCGGCACCAGCACGGCCGCGGCCACCGGTGTCCAGTCTTCGCCAGCACCGGCTGCGCAGTGCCGGCGACGCTCCTGGGCTCTTCTCCTCGGCTTCCGCTCGGTCGGGGCCGGGCTCGACCGCAGGAACACGGCCAGCACGATGCCGATGTACAGCGACGTAGGCGACGACCTGCAGCCAGGTCATCGACGGCGTCAGGTTCGTGATGCCCCGGACGATGCTGACCCACCACGAGTCCGGCGCCACGACGCCGGTCAGGTCGAACGCGAGCCAGTCGCGGCCGGGCACCAGCCGCGCGTCCTGCAGGTCACCGATGCCGTAGGCGAGCACGCCACCCGCGATGACGATGAGCGCGATCGCTGTCCGGCGGAAGAACACGCCGAGGTTGATCCTGATCGCCCTGCGGTAGAGCAGCCAGCACAGCCCGACGGCGACGGCGACGCCGATCGCGGCGCCGACCAGCGGCGCCGTGCGTCTCGCCGGAGGCCTGCACGGCCGTCCAGAGGAACAGCGCCGTCTCCAGGCCCTCGCGGGCGACGGCGAGGAACGCGGTCGACGGCCAGCGCGCCGGCACCGATCTTCAGCGCGATGTCCACCTGGCTGTTCAGCTCCCGGACAGGTCACGGGCGGTGCGCCGCATCCAGAAGATCATCCCGGTGACCAGCACGACGGCGATCACGCTGAGTATCCCGCCGAACGCCTCCTGCGCCCGGGTGGACAGCTCGGACCGGGAGAACGTGAGCACGGCGCCGAAGCTGAGCGACAGCGTCAACGCGGCCAGCACACCGAGCCAGGACCGGACGGCCTGCGAGGCCGAGGCGCTTTTCCGGCTGCGACGCACCGCGGCGAGCAGGATGCTCACCACGAGGCCGCCCTCCAGCCCCTCGCGCAGGCCGATGAGGAGGTTGGGCACCGCGTCCGCCCACACGGCGACTCCCTTCGTCCGACCCAGCTTGGTATAGGCTTACCTGACCCATGTCGACCGATGGGGACTCAGGACGTTACGGAGTATGGCGTTACCGGCTGGCGCGGGCGACCACCTTGCGCGACGCACCCGCAGGTGCAGCGGCATGGTCAGCACGAACGCCGACCACGGCCACGACGATCGCGCCGAAGAACGCGGCCCAGAACCCGCTGACGTGGAACGGCAGGCCCAGCTCGCCCGACATCCATGACGCGAACCAGAACAGCAGCGCGTTGACCACGAAGCCGATCAGGCCGAACGTCAACACGTAGAGCACGCAGCCCGCTACCTTGACCAGCGGCTTGAGCACGAGGTTGACCAGGCCGAACACCAGGGCGACGCCGATCAGCGTGCCGACCTGGGTCGGCGTCGACGCGGCGTCAGGTCGACGCCGGGCACGAAGGTGGCCACCCATACCGCGATCGCGGTGGCGAGCACTCGGTACACGAACTCCACGCGCACACCTTCCATAGACCGATTCCGCGCAGTACCGGGCGGATCACGGGATACGATGTCACATCGTCACCGATCGCGAAGGGGACAATGACGGCAGCACCGGGCTCCCGCGCCGGCCTGCCCCTGGTGGGTCACCCCGCGATCAGCCTGCGCGAACAGGTCACCGAGGCGCTGCGTGCGGCCCTGGTCTCGGGCACGCTGCGCGCCGGGGTCGTCTACTCGGCACCCGGCCTCGCCGAACGGTTCGGCGTGTCCGCCACCCCGGTTCGCGAGGCCATGCTGGACCTTGCCAAGGCCGGTCTGGTGGAAGCGGTGCCGAACAAGGGTTTCCGGGTCACCGAGCTGACCGAACGGGACCTCGACGAGTACACGGCGATCCGCGCGCTGCTCGAACCCCCGGCGGTCGCCGAGGTCGCCGCCACAGCGCCCGGGGAACGGTCGAGGCGCTGCGCCCGATGGCCGAGGGATCGTCGCGGCCGCGGTCCGCAAGGACGTCCTGGCCTACGTGGAGGCCGACAACGCCTTCCACCTCGCCCTGCTCGTCCTGGCCGGCAACAGTCACCTGGTCGAGGTCGTCCGGGACCTGCGCTACCGGTCCCGGTTGTACGGGGTACCGGCGCTGGCCGAGCAGGCCCTACTGGAGCCGAGTGCCCGCCAGCACCTGGAACTGCTGGACGTGGTGGTGGCCGGCGACGCCCAGGCTGCCGAGGCCATGACCCGCCGACACCTCGGCCACGTCCGGGGCCTGTGGGCGGGGCGCCCTACAGCAGGAAGCCGCTCGGAAACGGGTCCTCCGGAGCCAGCAGGTACTGGCCCATCCCGGTGATCCACGCCCGGCCGGTGATCTCCGGGACGACGGCCGTGCGTGTCGCCGAGCGTGCGCCTCCTCGACCAGCCGGCCGGTGAACCGGGTGCCGATGAACGACTCGTTCACGAACTCCTCGCCCAGGCCCAGTTCGCCGCGCGCGTGCAGCTGGGCCATCCGCGCGCTGGTGCCCGTGCCGCAGGGCGAGCGGTCGAACCAGCCGGGGTGGATCGCCATCGCGTGCCGGGACGCCTCGCGTCGGAGCCGGGCGCGACGAACTGCACGTGGTGGCAGCCCGTCGATGTCCGGGTCGAGCGGGTGCACCGGCCGGTCGGTCTCGTTGATCGCGGCCATCACGGCCAGCCCGCGGTCCAGGATGCGCTGGCCCGCCGCCCTTTCGAACGGCAGGCCGACCCGCTCGATCGGCACGATCGCGTAGAAGTTGCCGCCGTAGGCCATGTCGTAGCTCGAGCGTCCCGATGGCCGGGCACCGTCGACCACCCGGTCCAGGCCGACGCTGAACGACGGCACGTTGCGGATCGTCACCGATCGCGCGACACCGTCGCTCACCTCGACCCGCGCCTCGACCAGGCCGGCGGGCGTGTCCAGCCGGACCACGGTGACCGGCTCGACGACCGTCGACCATCCCGGTCTCCACCAGCACGGTGGCCACGCCGATCGTGCCGTGGCCGCACATCGGCAGGCAGCCGCTGACCTCGATGTAGACGACGCCCCAGTCGGCGTCCGGCCGGCGTGGGCGGCTGCAGGATGGCGCCGCTCATCGCGCAGTGCCCGCGCGGCTCGTACATCAGCAGCGTGCGGATGTCGTCCATATCGGCCATGAAGTGCTTGCGCCGCTCGGCCATCGTCGCACCGGGGATCACGCCCGACACCACCGGTGATCACCCTGGTCGGCATGCCCTCGGTGTGCGAGTCGACGGCGTGGTAGACGTGCTTCGACCGCATCTAACCGAGCACCTTCTCGACGTGGGCGTGATCTCGCCGCGACGGCCGGCGCCAGCGGCAGTCGCGGCGGCCGGCACGGGCCGCCGTAACGGCCGGCCGCGTCCATCGCCAGCTTGATCGCCTGCACGAACTCGGTCCGCGAATCCCAGCGCAGCAACGGATGCAGCTCACGGTACGCGGCAGCGCGGACGCCGGTCGGACCGGTGGCCGCGGCTTGTACAGCTCGACGCACGCGGCGGGCAGCGAGTTCGGGAAACCGGCGATCCAGCCGACCGCGCCGGCCATCGCCAGTTCGACGACGACGTCGTCGGCACCGATCATCACTTCCAGCCCCGGCGCGAGTTCGGTGATCCGGTAGGCCGCGCCGGACGTCCCCGCTGAACTCCTTGACCGCGCGATCAGCCCTTCGCCGTGCAGCCGTGCCAGCAGTTCCGGTGTCAGGTCGACCTTGGTGTCGTACGGGTTGTTGTAGGCCACCACCGGCAGGCCGACCGCTGCCACGGCGCGGAAGTGCTCGACGACCGCGGCGTCGTCGGCGCGATAGGCGTTGGGCGGCAGGCACATCACGGCCCGACAACCGGCATCGCCGGCCTGCTCGGCCCACCGCACGGCCGCGCCCGATCCGTAGGCCGACACGCCGGGCAGCACCCGGCCCGGCCCCGCTGCATCGACCGCCGTCCGCACGACGGCGGCCCGCTCGTCGTCGGTGAGCGTCTGGTACTCGCCGAGCGACCCGTTGGGCACACGCCGTCACAGCCGTTGTCCACCAGCCAGCGCACGTGCTCGCCGTACCGATCGAGGTCCACGACAGGTCGTTGCGTGCAACGGCAGCGCGGTCGCGACGACAACCCCGTGCCATGACGGTTCATGACTTCTCCTCACCCGCGCCAGTTCGCCGAGCCGGACCGGCTGGGCGAGCATCCTCCGGTCATCCCGAGCACGTTCGGATCGGCACCGGTCAGGCGAGCGACGGCCAACCGACCGCGGGACCGCACATCCGTCCCTGGCACCAGCCCATTCCGGCCCGGGTGAACAACTTCACGGCACGTGCGTCGCGCGCGCCGAGTTCCCGCACGGCCGCACCCACAGCCGCACGGTCGACCTCCTCGCAGCGGCACAGCACGGTGTCGTCGGTGAGACCGTCCAACCAACCGTCCCTGCACGGGATGGACGGCCGCCACCGCACGCGCGAACGCCGCGCTGCCGGTCACGTTCCCGCAGCAGCCGGGGCCGGTCGTCCGCGCCGGACACGGCCAGGCCGGCCAACGTCCCTTCCACCAACGACAACCGTGCGCCGCCGACCCCGGTCACCTCGCCGGCCGCGTACACACCGGGCACGCTGGTGCGCTGGCGGTCGTCGACGGCCAGCACGAGCGAACCGTCCGCACCGGTTCGCGTGGCACAGCCGAGGCCGACGCCGAGATCGATCTGGGGCGTGAACCCGCAGCCCACCGCGACGGTGTCGCACTCGATCAGCCGCTCGGTCCCGGCGACCGGCCGCCAGTCGGCGTCGACGCTGTGCCACGGTCACGGCCGACAGCAGGTCGTCGCCGTGCGCTTCGATCACGGCGTGCCTGCGGTGCACCGGCACCCGATGCCGAGCCAGCACGGCCAGATAGCCCGCCGCTTCGGCGATCTTGTCCGGGTGGGCGGCCAGTGTCCTGGGAAACCGGGCGAAACCGAGCGGATCGTTGGCCTCGAACACGCCGAACACGGTCCGCGCCCGCCGACGCCAGACCAGCCGCGACCGGCAGCAGGAACGGCCCGGTCCCGGCGACCACGATCCGCTCGCCGGGCAGCACCCGGTTGCCCTTCCACAATGCCTGCGCGCCACCGGCGGTCAGCACGCCCGGCAGGGTCCCAGCCGGGGAAGGGCACCTCGCCGGTCGTGCGCCCCGGTCGCGATCACGACCGCGTCCGCGGTCACGGGCTCGCCGGCCGCCGTAGCACGACGAACGGCGGACCCGGCTCACGAGGTACACGCGTCTGCCGCTGAGCATCGCGCACCCGTGCGGCCAGCCGCGTTACTCACCAGCCGTGCTGTCCCGTTCGTCGGCGACGCCGTCGGCCGGCATGCCGGTAGATACTGGCCGCCGGCCGGGCGCCATGTCGATGACGACGACCGATCTGCCGGCGCCGCCGGCGGCAGCGCCGCCGCGGCCAGTCCGGCCGGACCGGCGCCGATCACCGCGATGTCGTACCTCACGCGCCGATCACGTCCCCCGGCTCGGCCTCCGCAAGGCACGCGCGCACCGACGGCGTTCCGTTCACCGTGACCAGGCAGTCGAAACAGGCGCCGATCCCGCAGAACAGCCCGCGCGGCCGCCGCCGAACGCGGGTGGTGCGCCACGACGTGATGCCGGCCGCGATCAGCACGGCGGCCACGGTCTGGCCCGGCTCGACCGGCAGTCGCCGCCCTCGAAGGTCACGAACCCGTCACGCGGCCACCTCCGGCGAACCGCCCTGGCCGGAACGGCGCGAGTCCAGCAGCGGGCGCCTCGCCCGGTGATGCAGTTCCGCGACCAACGCACCGGTCCCCGCGGCCAGCCCGATGCCGGCGCCCTCGTGGCCGCAGGCGTGGAGCAGCCCGGGCCGGCGCGCGTCGAGGCCGATGACCGGCAGATGGTCCGGCAGTAACGGCCGGAACCCGGCGTAGGCACGAATCACGGCACGTCGGCCGAGCACCGGGAACAGCCGAATCGCGGCGGCCGCCGAGCGCACGCAGCGCCGGAAGCGACGGCGTGCGGTCGAAGCCGACCCGCTCCCGGCTCGCGCCGATCAGGATGGTGCCGGACTCTCGTGCCCTCGACGACCGGCGACGTGCGCAGGCCCCGGTGTCGGCTGGCGACGTCCGCGACGTAGTCGGCCGCGTACACCTTGTGCCGCACCAGCGACCGGCAGCGGCTCGGTGACCAGCACGAACCCGCGCCGCGGCAGGATCGGCACCGGCGCGCCTGCCAGGTCGGCGATCTCGCCGCCCCAGGTGCCGGCAGCGTTCACGACGGCGTCCGGCGGAGTTCGCCCGGCCGTGGTGCGGCACGCCGGCGCCGCCGACGCCGGTGACGGTGGTGCCGGTGCATCGTGGCCCGAGCAGCCCGGCGGCCGGCGGAGGCAGATGCGCCGCGGCCAGCATCGGCTGCACCTGCGCGTCCTGCGGTAGCACACGCCACCGGCCAGGCCGGCGGCGATGTTGGGCTCCACGTCGGCCAGCATCGGCGACTGGCCTCGGCCACGCACCCCGACGGCCCGCTGTGCTGGCGGCCAATGCCCTCAGGGCGTCGAGTTCGCGCGCGGTCCGCCGCGACGACCAGCCCGCCCTTGGCCTCGTACTCGAAGGCCGGCGCCGCCTCGGCGGCCAACTCCCGCCACAGCGCGGCCGAGTACAGCGCGAGATCGAGCTCCGGGCCGGGTTCCTTGTCCGACACCAGGATGTTGCCCTCGCCGGCACCGGTCGTGCCCGCCGCGACCGAGCCGCGCTCGACCACGGTCACGTCGAGACCGGCGCGCGCGCAGTAGTACGCGCAGGCGGCTCCGACCATGCCGGCTCCGACCACGACAACGTCTCACCTCAGTAATATGTCACATAGCGCCAACGCCTTCAACCCGAAATACACCTGCGGTCCGGCCCGTGCCCGGGGATACTCGTCACCCGTGTTGATCACGCTGACCACGACCGAACGGCCCGCGACCGACCTGGGACACCTGCTGCACAAGCATCCGGACAGGGCGCAGTCCTTCCCGGTCGCGTCCGGCACCGCGCATGTCTTCTACCCGCGCGCCGACGCGACGAGTGCACCGCCGCCCTGCTGCTGGACGTCGACCCGATCGGGTTGGTCCGCGGCCGGCACGCGGCACGTTCGCGCTCGCGCCAGTACGTCGACGACCGGCCCTACGCCGCCGGCTCGCATGCTCGCCGTGGCGATGGCTCGGTGTTCGGCACCGCGATGCGTGGCCGCTGCGACAGCCGCCCGGAGTTGGCCGCCGGCCGATCCCGCTGCGGGTCGACGTGCCGGCGCTGCCCTGCCGTGGCGGCGCCGATCTGGTGACCCGGCTGTTCGCGCCGCTGGGCTGGTCGGTCACGCGACCCGATCCCGCTCGACCCGGTGTTCCCGAATGGGGCACGCACCGTACGTCGGCCTGCGGCTGGCCGGCACGGCCCGGCTCGCCGACGCGCTGCGTCACCTGTACGTACTGCTGCCCGTGCTGGACGACGCCAAGCACTACTGGGTCGGCGAGGACGAGGTGACCAAGCTGCTCCGCGCGGGCGAGGGCTGGCTGGCCGACCACCCGGAGCGCGACCTGATCACCGACCGGTACCTGGCGCACCGAGGGTCCTATGTGGAATCGGCCCTGACCCGACTGGCCGACGTGGACGACGTGCCGGTGGAGACTGATCGACGACGCGGCAACGGAGAACCGATCCCGCTGGCCGCGCGGCGCCGCGCGGCCGTGATCGAGTGCTCCGGCCGCGGGCGCGCGGCGCGTCGTCGACATGGGATGCGGGCCGGGTGCGCTGTTGCACGAACTGCTCGCTGACCCGTCGTTCCAGGAGATCCTCGGCGTCGACGTGTCGACATCGGCGCTGGCCGTGGCGCGGCGGCGGTTCGAGCGGCTGGCCGAGCGTCAACTGGCCCGGCTCACGCTGCGCCAGTCCGCGCTGACCTACGTCGACGACTCGCTCGCCGGCTTCGACGCCGCCGTGCTGATGGAGGTGATCGAGCACGTCGACCCCGGTCGGCTGCCCGCCCTTCGAACACGCGGTGTTCGGCGCCGCGAAGCCGGGGACCGTCGTCGTGACCACCCCGAACGCCGAGTACAACGTGCGGTTCCCGACTCCGACGGTGCTTCGCCACCCGGACCACCGGTTCGAGTGGGACAGGGCCGACGTTCGCCGCGTGGGCGGACGCCACGGCGAGCGCTTCGGCTACACCGTCCGCTGCCACCCCGTGGGCGACGACGATCCCGAGGTCGGGCCGCCCACGCAGCTCGCCGAGTTCACGAAGGTGGCGTCGTGACCGACCTGCTGATCCCGGACATGGCGCTCGTCGCGCTGGTCGGCGTGAGCGGTTCCGGCAAGTCGACCTTCGCCGCGCGGCACTTCGGGCCGACGCCAGGTGCTGTCCAGCGACGCTGCCGAGGGCTGGTGGCCGACGACGAGAACGACCAGTCGGCCACCGCGCGACGCGTTCGACGTGCTCTACCACATCGCCGGCAAGCGGTTGGCCGCCGGCCGGATCACCGTGATCGACGCGACGAACACGCAGCGCGACGCACGGGCCCAGGTGGTGGCCACCGCCAGGAGCACGACGTGCTGCCGGTCGCGATCGTGCTGGACGTGCCGGAGGCGGAATGCCTGCGGCGCAACGAAGTCCCGACCGGACCGGACCTTCGGTGCCCGCGTGATCGGGCGTCAGTCCGCCGAGCTGCGGCGCTCGGTGCACCGGCTGGCGAAGGAGGGTTTCCGCCGGGTGCACGTGCTGCGCGGCCAGGACGAGATCGACGCCGCGCGGATCGTGGTCGAGCCGCTGCGCAACGACCTGCGCGGCACCACCGGCCCGTTCGACGTGATCGGCGACGTGCACGGCTGCCGCGCCGAACTGGAGACGCTGCTGGATCGGCTCGGCTACCGGATCGAGCGGGACGACGAGGGTCGCCCGGTGACCGCGCGGCACCCGGAGCGCACCGCCGTGTTCCTCGGCGACCTGGTCGACCGAGGTCCCGACTCGCCCGGTGTGCTGCGCCTGGTGATGGGCATGGTCGCGGCAGGAAGCGCGCTGGCCGTGTGCGGCAACCACGAGCAGAAGCTGGTCCGCGCACTGGCCGGGCGCAACGTCCGCGTGTCCCACGGCCTCGCCGAGACCTTGGCGCAGCTATCGGCGCAGCCGCAGGAGTTCCGCGCGGAGGTCGCGCGGTTCTGTGACGGGCTGCTGGCGCACTACGTGCTGGACGGCGGCAAGCTGGTCGTCGCGCACGCGGGCCTGCCCGAGCGCTACCACGGGCGGGCGTCCGGCCGGGTGCGCGGTTTCGCGCTGTACGGCGACACGACCGGTGAGACCGACGAGTACGGCCTGCCGGTCCGCTATCCATGGGCCGACGACTACCGCGGCCGCACGACGGTCCTCTACGGACACACGCCGGTGCCGAGGGCCGAGTGGGTCAACAACACCCTCTGCGTCGACACCGGGTGTGTGTTCGGTGGTGAGCTGACGGCGCTGCGCTATCCGGAGCGGGAGATCGTGTCGGTACCCGCCGAGCAGGTCTGGTACGAACCGGCCAAGCCGCTCACGGCGCCCGAACCGACGCGTCCGCCGGACGTGCTGGCGCTGTCCGGCGTCACCGGCAAGCGGATCGTGGAAACCGGTTACCGCGGCCGCGTCTCGGTCCGCCCCGAGCAGGCGGCGGCAGCGTTGGAGGTGATGAGCCGGTTCGCGACCGACCCTCGCTGGCTGCTCCACCTGCCGCCCACGATGGCACCGACGGCCACGTCGAAGCGCGACGACGTGCTGGAACACCCCGCGGAGGCGTTCGCGGGCTATCTGGCCGACGGCGTGACCTCGGTGCTGTGCGAGGAGAAGCACATGGGTTCGCGCGCGGTCGTGCTGGTGTGCCGTGCCTCGGCACGGTTCGGCGTCGAGGGCCCCGGTGCGGTCGTGACGCGCACCGGCCGGTCCTTCTTCGACGCGGAGCTGACCGGTGAGCTGCTGGCCCGCGTCGGCGCGGCCGTGACCGCCACCGGCCTGTGGGACGAACTGGACACCGACTGGCTGCTGCTGGACACCGAACTGATGCCGTGGACCGCCAAGGCGCGGCAACTGATCATGGACCAGTACGCGGCTGTCGGCGCCGCTGCTACGGCCGCGCTGCCGGCCGCCGTGCGCACGCTCGCAGCGGTCGAAGCCAGGGGTGTCGGCGTCGCGGACCTGTTGGCGCGCACACGTTCCCGGGCCGCGAACGCGACGGCGTTCCGCGCCGCGTACCGGCGCCACTGCTGGCCGACCGACGGGTTGACAGGCGTGCGGATCGCACCGTTCCAGTTGCTGGCCACCGAGGGCGCCACGTACCACAGGCGGGAGCACGCGTGGCACCTCGCGCTGGCCGACCGGCTCGTCGCGGCCGACGGTGACCTGTTCGCCACGACGCGCAGGCTGGCCGTCGACACGGCCGACCAGCAGTCGGTGGCCGACGGCGAGCGCTGGTGGACCGAGCTGACCGACGCGGGCGGTGAGGGCATGGTGGTCAAGCCCGCCGCGAACCTGACCCGTGGCCCACGCGGCCTGGTCCAGCCGGGTGTGAAGGTGCGCGGCCGCGAGTACCTGCGGATCATCTACGGACCCGACTACACCGCGCCCGAGCATCTCACGCGGTTGCGCGACCGAAACCTCGGCGCCAAGAGATCACTCGCGCTGCGCGAGTACGCGCTGGGCCTGGAATCGCTGGACCGGGCGGCGGCGGGCGAACCGCTGTGGCGGGTGCACGAGTGCGTGTTCGGCGTGCTCGCGCTGGAGTCCGAACCCGTCGATCCCCGGCTGTGAGCGGCAGGCACCGAGTTTTCGTCCGACGGTTGCCGAGTGTCCACCACGACCTCACCGTGTGTGGGCCGGCGCTGCGGACCATGAGGCCGTGCCCGTAGAGCAAGCCACAGCAGTGCTGGCGCCCCGCGCGGTGAGCACCCTCGCCGTGCTGGGCGACTCGATCGGAGTCGGCGTCGGTGATCCGGCGCCCGGCGGCGGATGGCGGGGTTTCGCACCCCTGCTCGCCGGCGCGATCGGCGAGGTCGACCTGGTCAACGTCTCGACCAGCGGCGCACGGCTGGCCGACGTCCGCGGGCGGCAACTGCCGGCCGCCGTGGCCGCGAGACCGGACGCGGCCGTCGTGGTCGCCGGGATGAACGACACGCTACGGTCCGACTTCGACACCACGAGACTGCGCACCGACCTGGACACGGTCGTCTCGACGCTGACCGCCATGGGTTCGCTCGTGGTCCTGGTCCGCTACCACGACCACGGCAAGGTGTTCCGGCTGCCCGGTGCGCTGCACAGGGCGCTGATGCGGCGCATCGACCGGATCAACGCCGTCATCGACGACGTGTCACTGCGACACGGTACGCAGCTGGTCGACCTGGACACGCTGCCGGAGACGTACACGCAGGGCACGTGGAGCGTCGACCGGCTGCACCCGTCCGAACGTGGCCACCGCATGCTGGCCGGGGCGATCGCGGCGGCGCTCGCCGACGCGGGCGCCGTCGTGCCCGGCGAGGTGTCGACACAGTGCGGCGGCAGCAAGCCGACCAGCAGGCTGGACCACGTTGCCTGGCTGATCGTCAAGGGCATTCCGTGGGTGTTGCGACGTGGCTCGGACCTGCTGCCCTACGCACTGGACGCGCTGCTGGAGCGGTGGCTGAACACCGGACCGGCCGGTCAGGGTCCTCAGACCGTCTCGCGGCTCAGCCGCGCCAGCCGGCGCGGCGTGGGCCAGCGGACGTCGTAGGCCCAGCCCGCCTTCTCCAGCAGCCAGATCACCCGGGCCGACACGTCGATCTGCCCGCGTTCGACCCCGTGCCGCGCGCACGTCGGGTCGGCATGGTGCAGGTTGTGCCACGACTCCCCCATGCTCAGGATCGCCAGCGGCCAGAAGTTCGCCGAGCGGTCCCGTGCCGTGAAGGGCCTGCGGCCGACCATGTGGCAGATCGAGTTGATCGACCACGTCACGTGGTGCAGCACGGCGACACGGACCAGACCGGCCCAGAAGAAGGCGGTCACCGCACCCCACCACGACCACGTCACCAGTCCCGCGATCAGCGGCGGCAACAGCAGTGTCGCGGCCGTGAGCGGGCCGAACAGCCGGTGCACGAGCCGAATATCCTTGTCCGCCAACAGGTCTGGCGCGAACCGGCGCTGGTTGGTCAGGTCCCGCTCGAACAGCCAGCCCATGTGCGCGTGCCAGAAACCGCGCGCCAGCGCCAACGGTGAGCTACCGAACAGCCACGGCGAGTGCGGATCGCCGTCCCGGTCGGAGAACGCGTGGTGACGGCGGTGATCGGCGACCCAGTGCAGGATCGGGCCCTGCACGGCCATGCTGCCGACGACGGCCAGCGTCACCCGCAGCCAGCGCCGCGCCTTGAACGCGCCGTGCGTGAAGTAGCGGTGGAAGCCGACCGTGACACCGAGGATCGTCAGCACGTAGCCGCCGGCCGCGAGGGCGATGTCCAGCCAGCCGAGACCCCAGCCCCACGCCAGCGGCACGGCCGCGAGCAGCGCGAGCATCGGGATCGCGACGAACGCGTAGACCGACACGTGCGCGGCCATCGGTCGCTTGCCGGCCAGCAGTTGCATTCGCGCCTTCGCCGCGGCCAGCCGTTCGGCGGCCGTCGTGTCGATGGGCGTCCGGTCCACGTCGGCGATCATGACGAGTTCACCTCATTCCGGACGGTGCGCGCGACATCCCCGCCGACCACCGTCTTGTGCAGATCCAGCATCGAGTCGACGGTCGCCGACCACGGGAACGACTCCGCCCTGCGCCGGGCGGCCGCCCGGCGGGCGGTGACCGGCCGGGCCAGCACGTCCAGCACGCCGGCGGCCAGGCCGTCCGGTGTGGCGGGCACGGCGACCCCGGCATCGGGTGACAGCAGTTCGCCGCCACCGCCGGTGTTCGCGGCCACCACCGGTGTGCCACAGGCCAACGCCTCCAGCACCGACAGCCCGAACGTCTCGGCCGGGCTCGGTGCGAAGGCAAGGTCGGCGGCGCGCAGCCGCGCGGCGAGGAAGGACCTGTCGGACACGTGCCCATGGAACAACACCGGCAGCCCCTCGGCACGTCGACGCAGTCCTACCAGCGCGGAGCCGTCGCCGTACACGTCCAGGTGCACGTCGCTCCCGCTGCGCACCAAGAGTTCCACCGCCTCCATCGACAGCGCAGGGGTTCTTCTCCTTGGAGAGGCGTCCCGCGTAGATCAACCGAGCCGGCTCATTATCGGGCAGCGGCCCGGTTTCGGGTAGCACCGGCGCGGGCCGGAACATGGCGAGGTCGACGCCGAGCGGAATCCGCACCACCTGCGTACCCCCAGCCGCTCGAACTCGTCCTGGGCGAACTCCGACGTCACCACGACGGCATCGAACCTGTCCCCGAGCCGCCGGTTCCACCACCGGATCGCCGGTTCGAGCAACGATCCGCACGCGCAGCCGCGCCGCCAGCCACGTGTCGAGGCGTTCGTGCGAGAACAGGACGGAACCGGCACCGTGCCCGCGCGCCCAGTCACCCGCGGCCAGCAGCGTCGCCTTGTCCGACACCTCCACGGAGTCCGGTGCCAGCCGGTCCAGCGCCCGCACCACGTCGGCCGGGCGCGTGACCATCCGGTAACCACCGGACACCGGCACGCCGGGCAGCGTGATCACGGTGCCCATGTCGGTGTCGGTCTCGGTGTGTTCCCGGCCGGGCACGACGAGTAACCGCTCGTGACCGGCCGCGAGATAGCCGCGACCGATCGTGTCCACGGCGGTGCGCAGGCCACCGGAGGTGGGCATGTAGAAGTTGGCGAGCTGGACGATCCTCATCCGGCCAGCCCGGTGTCCACGGTGCCGGCTGCCGGTGCGACCAGCAGTTCACGGTAGTGGCGCAGCAGTTCGTCGTTGACGCGCTGCCAGGTCCGGTCGGCCACCGTGGCGCGGGCACGGCGGCCGTACGCGGAGCGCAACTCCGGTTGGCCGACCAGGTGCCGGACGGCCGAGCGCAAGCCGTGGACCGAGTCCGGTTCGTAGAACAGCCCGGTCCGGCCCGGCCGCACCAGGTCCAGCGGTCCGCCCGCGGCCGGTGCGACGACCGGCAGACCGGACGCCATCGCCTCCTGGATCGCCTGGCAGAACGTCTCGTCGGCGCCGGTGTGCACGAACACGTCCAGGCTCGCGTACAGGGTGGACAGCTCGTCGCCACCGAGGAATCCGGCGAAGTGCGCGCCGGGCAGCCGGCCGCGCAGCCGGTCGGCCGCCGGCCCGTCACCGGCCACGACCAGCCGCACGTTCGGCAGGTCGGCCAGGTGCGACGAGCAGGTGCACGCGTTTGTCACCGGCCAGCCTGCCGACGTAGCCGACGAGCACCTCACCGCCCGGCGCCAGCGCCGAACGCAACGCCTCGGACCGGTGGCGCGGGTCGAAGCGGACCGTGTCCACACCGCGCCGCCACATGGCCAGCCGCTCGATTCCCTTGCCGCGCAACTGCTTCAGTGTCGCCGACGACGGCACGAGGGTACGGTCGGCCTGCCGGTGCACGTGCCGCAGCCACCGCCAGATCAGCCGGTCGGCGCCACGGAAACCGTAGCGGCGGGCGAAGCCCGCGATGTCGGTCTGGAAGACGGCCACCGTTGGCAGGCCGAGCCTTCCGGCCGCCGTGCCACCGGCGGCGCCGAGCGAGATCGGCGACGCGAGGTGCACCACGTCCGGCCCGAAGTCGGTGAGCAGGCCCTCCAGGCGCGCCGTGGGCAGGCCGAGCACAAAGGACCGGTAGCCGGGCAGCGACACACCCGGCACGCCGATCACCGGATGGCCGGCGTACTCGTCCGGACCACCCAGTTCCGCGCGGTCCTTGCCCGGCGTGACCACCATCGCCTGGTGGCCCGTTGCCGCGAAGTGCTCCAGGATCCGGCAGACCGAGTTCGTCACACCGTTGACCGTGGGCAGGAACGACTCGGTGACGACTGCGATACGCACACCGCAACCATGCGCAGGGCGTGTGTGGTGGGCGTGCCGAACCGACAGCACACGGGTGAACTGATGGTGAAAACCGGGGACACCGCTGTTTCGCGGCACCGCGGACGGATCGGGTCAGCCGTGATCGCCGTTGCCCGACAACGGGTTGAACCGCCGACGCACGGCCGTCATGGCCAGCAGGAGCAGCGTCAACAGCCCGGCCGCCGCCACGACCACACCGGCCAGGCCGGCACCGCCGGCCAGCGGCGCACCCGGCTCGCTGACCGCGTAGCCACCCGGCAGCGGGTGGTTGGCCGACGTGCGCAGCGGTGGCACGGCGGGCGCCACGCTCTTCGCCGCGTCCAGCGCCACGAACGGATCGGCGGCGGCGAACACCGGATTCGGCGCGTCCGCGGGCACGTTCGCCGTCACCGCGCGCTCGATGTCGATCGCGCCGTACCCACCGGCCGCGCTGCGCGTGGCCTGCCGGCCGTCCAGCGTCGCCAGCAACCGGGCCACGACCTGCCGGCCGGTCAGGTTCGGGTACTTCGACCAGATCATCGCCAGCCCGGCCGACGTGATCGCGGCGGCCTGGCTGGTGCCGTCGCCGTAGAACGCCTGGCCGGCGACCCGCGAGATGGTCGGCACGTTCACGCCCGGCGCCGTGACCGTCAGGTACGGGTGCCGCGACGACCACGGCGGCACGGAGCCGTCCGCGGCCTCGGCGCCGACCGCGATCACGCCGAGGCACACGCTGGGTTCCTCGATCGGGCTGCCGGACGTGCCCGAGTTGCCACCCGACGCGACCACGATGGCGCCCTCGGCCAGCGCGTGGTCCACGACGCGCTGCTCGTCGGCCGGGCAGCTACGCTGCCGGCCGCCGGGGTCCCGCGGCGCGCCCAGCGACATGCTGATGATTCGGGCGCCGTGGTCGGCGGCCCAGGTGATGGCCCGCAGCAGATCCCCGTTGGCCAGGCCGCCCGCGTCGTCCGTCGTGCCGGTGATGGGCACGGCGATCGGCAGCACGCGCGCGTCCGGCGCCATGCCGAGGATGTCGTCCTGGCCGTCGTGGGCGACCATCAGCGAGGCCATCGCGGTGCCGTGACCGAACGCGTCGCTGTCCCTGTCCACCCGGCCGTCGCCGCCCTGCGAACCGAAGTCCGTGCCCACCAACACGTTTCCCGACAGTTCGGGCAGGTTCGCGTTGACACCGGTGTCGATCTCGCCGATCACGATGCCCCGGCCCGCCGCGCCCTGCGTCCACAGCGACCGCACGTGCCACGCGTCGAACCACCACTCCGGATGCGTCGACGGCCCCGGCGTCGCCACCGCGGGACCGGCCGCGACGCCGACCAGGAGCAGCACGGTGACGACGAGCGCGACGGGCCTCACGGTGCCGTCCAGCCGATCGTGCCGGGTGTGGTGGCGAAGCAGTAGGCGGACAGTGTGGTCACCGCCGTTGTCTGGACCGTGGCCATGTTGTTCTGGTCCAGTTGCTGGTAGGTCGCGTGCACGGACACCGTGCCGTGGATGTCGATCTTCCCGTCCGACGTGCCGACGGTGAAGTCGAGGCTGCGCGGGTTGACACCGGTGAGCGTGCCGCGCAGCGAGCCGGGCACGTCGTCGCGTGCGTCCGGGACCGGGCACAGCGGCTGGGCAGGCGACCGGCCGGCCAGGCACGCGGTCAGTGCCTGGCGCAGCGCCGGCAGGATCTGCCGCCGGCCGGCTGCCGTGACGGCCGCCCGCACGTCGACCATGCCGGCGTCGTCGAACCGCACGATGCCGGGGGCCGGGAGCGTCAGGGTCGGCGTGTCGTAGCCGACGGGCAGAGCGCCGGGGAACATCAGGAAGTCACCGGACGGCAGGTCGGCACCGGCGAAGCTCGCCAGCGAGCTGCCGCCGTCCGGGTCGAGGTTGACCGCGACGGCCGAGCGGTCCAGCCGCCAGCCGTGCCCGTGCCGGTGAACGGGGAAGGTGTCGGCCGCGTCGACCGGGCCGGTGGCCAGGTCGACGGTGTAGGTGACGTCGACGTCCGCCGTGTCGCCGGACCGGTGGACCTGGTGGACGGCGACACCCGCGATCGGACCCGTGGCGTTCTGCGCCGCGAGTACGGCCGGGGTGAGCAGAACGTCCGAACCGTCCGGTACGGGCCCGTAGCCGAGCGCGGCGGCCGCGTCCCCGTCCCGCAGCGCGGCGAAGTACTGGAGCACGACGGTCTGGGGTGACGCGTCGGCCTGGTAGGCGCCGATCGCGAACGCCGTCCCGCCCAGCGTCAATGCGGTGGCCAGCAGCAACGCGAACCAGAACCCCTGTGACACCGGCCGCCGCACCGGCACCGGCTCGACCGCCCGCCGCTTCGGGACGGTCAGCCGGGGCGGGAGCGGGTTCGTCGGGCCGCGTTCCGTCGGGCCGCGTTCCGTCGGGGCGTGCCGGCAGTACATCCGGTGCCTCGGGCGCGTTCGCTCGCGGAACGGCCGACCGTGCCGGATCTGTCATGACCCCCGTGTCCCACTCGTGCGGAATCCAGGTCACCTGCGGTTTCCCGGCCCCGGCATTCTGCCGCACCACGCGGTCGGCGTCCGAATCAGGTGCCCACCGGCCAGGACGCACCGGCGACCGCCGGGCCGCCGGGAGGGTCCACAACGGACCGGCGCCCGGGATTCGTAACGCGGGCCGGGATCGGTGCACGATCCTGTACCGCACCGCACACTGGTCATCAGACATCCTCGGCAACTGGACCGGATCGCGTCACACCACGTCACAGCGGGATGCAAGAAGTTAGTGTTATCCGCCCTGTGTCGGGCATCTTGTGTGGTTGAACCACTTGGCCGACCAGCTACCGGCGGTGATCGTCAACAGTCTTACGAGCAAGTTAACGTCTTAAATTTAGCCATACTTTGTTACGTGCCCGTGATTGACGTGACCTGGCTCACGGGAGTTGACTCGGCGCGAAACCGCTTCCGAAACCGGTTTCGTCACCAACAGCCCAAACCGCCCAAAGGTGGTGCCAGTGCCGATCACCATCGCCGACGTCGCCGCGCAGGCGGGCGTCAGCAAGACGACGGTGTCCCGTGTGCTCAACGACAAGGGTGAGCTCGGCGCGGCAACGGCGGCCCGGGTCCGCAGAGTGATCGACGAACTCGGTTACGTGCCCAGCGCCCGTGCCGTCGGCCTGGCCCGCGGCCGCACCCGCATCGTGGGGATGCTCGTGCCGTCGCTGACCTGGCCGTGGATGGGGGAAGTGTTGCAGGGCGCGGTCGACGTGATCGAGGCGGACCGCTACGGGCTGCTGCTGTTCACCTGCAACCGCGGCGAGGAGTCGATGCGGCAGTTCGCGTCGCACGTGTCCGCCAAGTCGTTCGACGGGCTGCTGGTGATCGAACCCGAGGGCACCCTCGACTACATCGCCGGGTTGCACTCCCGTGGCCTGCCGGTCGTCCTGATCGACGACCGCGGCAACCAGCCGCTGTTCCCCTCGGTCGCCACCACCAACCGGCACGGTGGCGTCCAGGCCGCACGGCACCTGCTCGACCTGGGCAGGCGCAGACCGCTGGTGATCACGGGCATGGAACGGTTCGGCTGCACGCAACAGCGGCACACCGGTTTCGCCGAGACGTTCTCGGCCGCGGGCCTCCCGCTGGACCCACGGCTGGTGGTGCCCGGCGACTTCACGTTCGACTGTGGACGGCAGGCCGTGACCCGGCTGCACGAGGCCGGCGTGCCGTTCGACGCCGTGTTCGCCCACAACGACCTGTCCGCGGCCGGCGCCATCAAGGCGGTCCACGAAGCCGGGCGCACCGTGCCGCGCGACGTCGCCGTGATCGGCTTCGACGACGTCCCCCTCGCCGCCCACACCGATCCGCCACTCACCACGGTGCGCCAACCGCTGCGCCAGATGGGAGAAACAGCCGCCCGCATGCTGATGGCCTACTTCGCGGGCACCCCACTACCGGACACACCGAACATCATTCCCACGAACCTGATCGTGCGGGCGTCCACGCGGACGTCCTGACGGGCATCGTGTCCCGGCCGCGCACGACGTGAGCGGCCATGGTGGACCACGCCCTCATCCGCTTCGTGCAACAAGAAATGCAGTGACAGAAGGAGGATCCATGCGCGTCAACCGTCGCGCTGCTCTCGCCGTCGCAGGCGTGCTGGCGATGGCCACCCTCGCCGCGTGTGGCGGCGGAGGGTCGAGCGCATCGGGCAACGACGGGGTGCTGAACGTCGGCATGCCGAACGGACCGCTGACCGACAACAACAACCCGTTCCTGCCGTCGTCGGCGAGTTCCTCGCTGGGCTACAAGTTCATGATCTACGAGCCGCTGGCCATGCTGAACATGGTCAAGCCGACCGACCCCGGCAAGCCGTGGCTGGCCACCAAGTGGAACTGGTCGAACAACTACGGCACGCTGACCGCGACGGTCCGCAACGGCGTCACGTGGTCGGACGGCCAGCAGATGACCGCGCAGGACGTGGCGTACACGTTCGGCCTGCTGAAGAAGTACACGACGCTGAACATCAACGCGCTGCCGGTCGCCTCGACCAGCGCCAGCGGGAACACCGCGACGATCAACTTCACGTCGTCGCAGTACGTGAACCAGTACAAGATCCTCACGCAGACGTTCATCGTGCCCGAGCACATCTGGTCGAAGCTGAGCGACCCGACGACCGACACGGTCGCGCAGCCGGTGGGCACCGGCCCGTACACGCTGAAGTCGTTCACGTCGCAGACCGTCGTGCTGGCCGAGCGCGCCTCCTACTGGCAGCCGCTGCCGAAGGTGAAGGAACTGCGGTACACGTCCTACAACGACAACAACGCGCAGACCACCGCTCTCGCCGACGGTGCGGCCGAGTGGAGCTTCGTGTTCATCCCGAACGCCAAGGCCGTCTACACGGCCAAGGACCCGGCGCACTACCAGTTGTGGTTCCCGCCGATCCTGGGCGACCACGGCCTGTGGTTCAACACCACGAAGGCGCCGCTGAACGACCCGATCCTGCGCAGGGCGATCGCCATGGTGGTCAACCGCGGTGACATCTTCCAGCAGGGCGAGGACGGCTACTTCTACCCCGAGGTCAGCAACATCACGGGTATCCCGACCCCGGCCGGCTCGTCGTTCCTCGCGCCGCAGTACGCGTCGAGCACCGTGTCCGTCGACGTCGCGGGTGCCAAGAAGCTGTTGACCGAGAACGGTTACAAGTTCAACGGCAGCACGCTGACCGACAGGGCCGGCACGCCCGTCGCGTTCACCCTGTCCGACCCGTCCGGCTGGTCGGACTACCAGACCGACCTGGCGATCATCAAGGACAACCTGTCCCAGATCGGCATCAACGCCACCGTGGACAAGGCCAACGAGGACGTCTGGACGAAGAACGTCGACACCGGCCAGTTCGACGCGGTGATGCACTGGACGAACAACGGCGCCACCCCGTACGACATCTTCGAGACGATCATGGACGGCACCCTGTACAAGCCGGTGGGCACCGGCGGCGTGAACGGCGACTACGGTCGATTCAACGACCCGACGGCCACGGCGGCGTTGCAGCAGTACGCCAACGCCACCACCGACGCCGACCGCACCGCGGCGATGAACACCATCCAGCAGATCATGGTGCAGCAGATGCCGATGGTGCCGACGTCCGCCGCGAACGCGGGTGGCGAGTACAGCACGAAGCACTGGGTCGGCTGGCCCAGCGCGAGCAACCCGTACGCCCCCGCGCAGCCGACCCAGCCCAACGCGCTGGACATCGTGCTGCGCCTGACGCCGGCAGGCTCCTGATACCCGGCACGGCCGCGGGCGGCGCGCACCGCCCGCGGCCGTGCCGCACGCCGAGAGAGGACAGGAGATCCCGGCGATGACCGTGGACACGAACCCCGCGGCCCCACCGACGGACGTGGTGCTGGAAGCCGAGGGACTCACCAAGCACTTCGTGATCCGCCGGCGCGGTCGCGAGGTGCTCACCCGTACCAGCCGTGCCGTGCACGCGGTCGACGACGTCGACCTGACCCTGCGCAGGGGCCACGTGACGGCACTGGTCGGCGAGTCCGGTTCCGGCAAGTCGACCGTGGCGCGGCTGTTGGCCCAGCTTTATCCGCGCACCGGCGGTGACATCCGGCTGCACGGCAGGTCGGTCACCGTGCGCGGCGGCCGGAAGTTCCGGGCGTACTGCCGCCGGGTCCAGATGATCTTCCAGGACCCGTTCGCGTCGCTCAACCCGACCCACACGATCCGGTACCACCTCACGCGCGCGCTGCGCGTGCACGGCCGCGCCGGCGACAACGACGCCGAACGGAAGGCCGCGCTGCACGACCTGCTCAAGCGGGTACAGCTGACACCGCCGGAGCGCTACCTGCCGAAGTTCCCGCACGAGCTGTCCGGGGGGCAGCGGCAGCGCGTCGCGATCGCCCGCGCGCTGGCCGCCGACCCCGAGGCGCTGCTGGCCGACGAGCCGGTCTCGATGCTCGACGTGTCGATCCGGCTCGGCGTGCTGAACCTGTTGCGGGACCTGAAGGATCGCCTGCACCTGGCCATCCTCTACATCACCCACGACATCGCGTCGGCCCGCTACTTCGCCGACGACACGCTGGTGATGTACGCCGGCCGGATGGTGGAGGGCGGCGACAGCGAGACCGTCACCCAGCGGCCCGCGCACCCGTACACGCGGCTGCTGATCGACTCGGCACCCGACCCGGACAGGATCACCGGTGGCGCGGCCGGCTCCGCGGCGGCCGACGATGCCGGCGGCGAACCACCGAGCCTGATCCTGCCGCCCGCCGGCTGCCGCTTCCACCCGCGCTGCCCGCACGCGATGCCCAGGTGCTCGTCGGACCTGCCGCCGCGCTTCCAGATCGGTGACGCGGACGGCCACTGGGCGGCCTGCTGGCTGTACGAGGGTGGGGCCACGCCATGACCTACCTGCTGCGGCGCATCGGCTTCTACGTGCTGACCGCGTGGGCCGCCATCACGCTGAACTTCTTCATCCCCAGGATGATCCCGGGTGACCCGGTGCTGGCGCTGATGAGCCGCTTCCACGGCCAGCTGTCCAGTCAGGCGGTCCAGTCGCTGTACATCCTGTTCGGACTGAACAAGAACGAGAACGTCTTCCAGCAGTACGGCGACTACTGGGCCCAACTGGCCCGTGGCGATCTCGGGCTGTCGTTCACGTTCTTCCCGACCCCGGTGTCCAGCGTGCTGGCGCAGAGCCTGCCGTGGACGATCGCGCTGGTCGGCCTGACCACGCTGATCAGTTTCGTGCTCGGCACGGGGCTGGGCGTGCTGTCCGGTTGGCGGCGCGGCTCGTGGGCGGACGCACTGCTGCCGATCACCACGTTCTTCTCGTCGGTGCCCTACTTCTGGCTGGGCCTGATCGCGATCACGCTGTTCGCCGGAGCGGGCAGCTTCTTCCCGTCCTCCGGCGGTTTCGACCCCGGCGTCGTGCCCGGCCTCACCGGTGAGTTCATCGGCAGTGCCGTCCAGCACAGTTTGCTGCCCGCCGCGACCATCCTGATCTCGTCGATGAGCGGCTGGATCCTGAGCATGCGCAACATGATGGTGACGGTCTCCTCGGAGGACTACATCACCGTCGCGCACGCGAAGGGCCTCTCGGAGCGCCGTGTCATGCTCAGCTACGCGGCCCGCAACGCCTTGCTGCCCAACGTGTCCGGCTTCGCGCTGTCGCTGGGCTTCATCGTCGGCGGCACGCTGCTGGTGGAGATCGTGTTCTCCTATCCCGGCGTGGGCTACGAACTGTTCCAGGCCGTCGGCGCCCAGGACTACCCGCTGATGCAGGGCATCTTCCTGATCATCACGCTGTCGGTGCTGGTCGCGAACCTGTTGGCCGACATCGCCTATCTGGCGCTCGACCCGCGCACCCGGAAGGAGGGCTGATGGCCACCCCAGCCAGCGTCGGGACGCTGACCCCGGAGGGCCCGGCAGTCCCCGACATCGACGAAGCGCAGGCCGGCCGCCGCCGCCTGAGGTTCGTCGCCAACACGAAGGCCACGATCGGCCTGATCGTCGTGGGCGTCTTCGTGCTGTTCGCCGTGATCGGCCCGTGGATCGCGCCGTACGACCCGTCGGCACGCGGTGCCGACCTGGTCGCCGCACCGTCGGGCGCCCACTGGTTCGGCACGGACCACCTCGGCCGGGACATCTTCAGCCAGGTCCTGGTCGGCACCCGCAGCGTCGTGTTCGTCGGCTTCCTGGCCGGCGTCGTGGCGATCGTGCTGGCCGTGGCGATCGGCGTGACGGCCGGCTACCTGGGCGGCGGCGCCGACGAGGGCCTGTCCGCGCTGTCCAACATCTTCCTGGTGATCCCGGCCCTGCCACTGGTCATCATCATCACGTCGGCCATCCCCGGTGCGGGCGACTGGCTGATCGCGGTCGTCATCGGGTGCACGTCGTGGGCGTGGGGCGCGAGGGTGTTGCGAGCGCAGACGCTCTCGTTGCGCCGCCGCGACTACGTGGAGGCCGCGCGCGCCACCGGCGAGCCGCCGTGGCGGGTCATCGGCTTCGAGATCCTGCCCAACCTCACGGCGATCATCGCGTCGAACTTCATCGGCACCGTGGTGTTCGCGGTGCTGTCGGAGATCACGCTGGCGTTCATCGGCGTCTCCGACACGTCGACGTGGAACTGGGGCACGATCCTGTTCTGGGCACAGAGCCAGCAGGCGCTGGCGCAGGGCGCGTGGTGGTGGTTCGTACCGGCCGGCCTGGCGATCGCGGTCCTGGGCACGGCACTGTCACTGGTCAACTTCGGCATCGACGAGTTCGTCAACCCACGCCTGCGCGGCGCGAACAGGACGAAGGCGCGCACGGCATCGGGCAAGGTGGTCCGGATGCGCGTCGGCTTCACGCCCGTGCTGGGCATCGAGGAGGACGCCCGATGAGCGCGCCCGTACTGGAAATCAAGAGGCTCAACGTCGACTACGGCCTCGGCGAGGACGCCGTGCACGCGGTCAGCGACGTGAGCCTGACCCTGCACCAGGGTGAGGTGCTCGGTCTGGCGGGTGAGAGCGGCAGCGGCAAGTCCACCCTCGCCTACGGTCTGACCAGGCTGCTGCCACCACCGGGCGTGGTGCGCAGCGGCTCGGTGCTGTACCACCGGCCGGACGCCGAGCCACTGGACATCATGAAGCTGACGCCGGCCCAGCTACGCGAGTTCCGCTGGGCCGAGACGTCGATCGTGTTCCAGGGTGCGATGAACTCGCTCAACCCGGTGCACAAGGTGTCCACCCAGTTGCTGGACGTCCTCCGGGCGCACCGCCCCGACCTGTCGCTGGGCGCCCGCCGCGCCCGCGCGGTGGAGTTGCTCAAGCTGGTCGGCATCTCGGCCGACCGCATGGACAGCTACCCGCATCAGCTGTCCGGCGGCATGCGACAGCGCGTGATGATCGGCATGGCACTGGCGCTGGAACCCAAGATCGTCATCATGGACGAGCCGACCACGGCCCTGGACGTGGTGATGCAGCGCCAGATCCTGCACCAGCTGATCGGCCTGCGCGAACGACTGGACTTCTCGGTCCTGTTCATCACGCACGACCTGTCGCTGCTGGTCGAGTTCTCCGACCGCATAGCGATCATGTACGGCGGCCGGATCGTCGAGCAGGCACCGGCGGCCACGCTGTACCACCGGTCACTGCACCCCTACAGCGACGGCCTGCTGCACTCGTTCCCGGCGCTGCGCGGCCCGAAGCGCGAGTTGGCGGGTATCCCTGGCTCACCACCGGACCTACGCTCGATGCCGACCGGTTGTGCCTTCCACCCCCGCTGCCCGCACAGGTTCGATCCGTGCGCCGAACGGGTCCCGGTGCTGGGCGCACCAGAGGAGTCGTCCGACCGCACGGTGGCATGCTGGCTGCACCCGACCCACTGATGGAGAACGATGGACACGCTGGACAGCACACCAGGTACCGAGGTACAGCCTGATCCGATCGACAGCCTGCCGAAGTCATTCCGCTGGGGCGTGGCGACCTCGGCGTACCAGATCGAGGGAGCGGCGGCGCAGGACGGTCGGACCCCGTCGATCTGGGACACGTACTGTCGCGTGCCCGCGGCGGTGCACAACGGGGACACCGGTGACGTGGCCTGCGACCACTACCACCGGATGCCGGCGGACGTGGCGATGATCGCGGACCTGGGCGTGGACACCTACCGCTTCTCGGTCGCGTGGCCCAGGGTGCAACCGCACGGCAGCGGTCCGGCCAACCCGTTGGGCCTGGGCTTCTACGACCGCCTGGTCGACGAGTTGCTGGGCAGGAACATCGACCCGTGGGTCACGCTCTACCACTGGGACCTGCCGCAGGCGTTGGAGGACGCGGGCGGCTGGCCGGCCAGGGACACGGCCTACCGCTTCGCCGACTACGCCATGCTGGTCTTCGACCACCTCTCGGACAGGGTCGGCAACTGGACGACCCTGAACGAACCGTGGTGCTCGGCCATGCTGGGCTACGCGTACGGCCTCCAGGCACCGGGCCACCAGGACATGGCAGCGGCCGTCAAGTCGATCCACCACCTGCTGCTGGGCCACGGCCTCGCCACCCGACGCATGCGAGCCACCGGCAAGGACGTCGAGCTCGGCATCACCCTCAACATGGGCTACACGTCCCCGGTCACGGACTCGGCGGTGGACAAGGCGGCCGCCCGCCGCGCCGACGGCATGAGCATCCGCGTCTACACGGAGCCCCTGCTGCGCGGCCGGTATCCGAGGGACGTGGTCGAGGACCTTGCCGCGCAGGGCCTGGAACTGCCCGTCGTGGACGGTGACCTGGAGATCATCGCGGCTCCCGTCGACGTCCTGGGCGTGAACTACTACTCGGCCCACCGCTTCTCCGGCACGGACGGGGAAGGCCGCACGGAGGACGAAACCGGCCGCCCGGTGTCGAGGTCGGTGCCCTACGGCGCGCCGGTCACGGCGATGGGCTGGGAAATCGTCCCGGAGGGCATCCGCGACCTGCTCCTGTGGCTGCACGAGGAGTACCCGGGCACCCCCTTGGTGATCACCGAGAACGGAGCGGCCTTCGACGACGTGGCCGACGAGGGCGGGTTCGTGGCGGACCAGGACAGGGTCGAGTTCCTGGAGTCGCACATGAGGGCGGTAGCCGAAGCGGTCCGAGGAGGAGCCGACGTGCGCGGCTACTTCGCGTGGTCCCTGATGGACAACTTCGAATGGTCCTTCGGCTACGACAAGCGCTTCGGCATCATCCGGGTCGACTACGAAACCCAGGAACGAACCCCGAAACAAAGCGCCCTCTGGTACCGGGACACGATCCACCGCCTACGCAACGCATAAGGGGCACGGCCGGCAGGGCGGCGCGGCGCGGTGACCACATCGGAGGGACCCGACCACGGACCTCATGCCGCGTCCGACCCCTCCACACCGCGTCCCTTCCCGTCCACACCGCGTCCCTTCCCGCCCCTGCCCGACCTCGTCACCTTGCCGGCGGTCCCGTCCCGAAAATCCCCACCCCGAGCCAGCAACGCCGCCACCGGCAACGTGGCCGCCCCGAACGCCACCGCGTCCGGCCCCAGCTGGCACAACTCCACCGTCGTCTGCCCGAAAGCATGCCCCAACGCATGAGCCTGTGCCGCAGCCCTGATGTCGGGCAACAACTCCGGCCCCAGCGCCAACCCTGCCCAACCACCGAGCACGATCCGCTCCGGGTTGAACAGGTTGATCAGATTGGCGATCCCGGCGCCGAGATACCCGGCCGTCTCCCGCAACACCTTTCGCGCCGTCTTCGATTTCGACGCCGAGGCGACGAGAGCCTCGATCCCGGCGTGCTCGTCACGCGCCGACGACACGTCCGCCGCGCGCCTGCCGGTATCGATCCAGGATGCCTTCCGCGCCAACATAGGCCTCAAGACACCCCCGCGACCCGCAGCGGCACGGCCGACCGCCGTAACTGATCACGGTGTGGCCCCACTCGCCGGCACTGCTCGTCGCGCCACGGTAGGTGTTCCGTCGGCGACGACCGCGGCGCCGACACCGGAACCGATCAGCACGATCACCGCGTGCCCGGCGCCTTTGCCGGCGCCGAACCACATCTCGGCCTGGCCCGAGGGTCTTCGCGCCGTTGTCGAAGAACAACGGAAGTGTGATCCCGCTCTCCCGCAGCATCGTGCCGAGCGGTACGCCGTCCCACCCTATGGTCGGTGCGTGCACGCGCACCGACTCACCGTTGCCGATGGCCTCCGCACCCTGCTCGACCGCCCCTGGCAGGCCGATTCCGACGCCGATGACGCTGCTCCCGTCCACTCCGGCCTCGGCCAGCACGTCCCGCAATCCGGACGCCACCTGCTCGACGACGGCGACCGGTTCGGGCCGCACCGAGGGCAACGGGTGTTCGACCGTGGCCAGCGCCGTCATGGCCAGGTCGAACAACTCCACCTTGACGCCGGTTTCGCCGACGTCGACGCCGACGACGTGGCCGTAGCGAGGATCGACGCGCAGCAGCACCCTCGGTCGCCCACCGTCGGAATCGATCAGGCCCGCCTCGACGATCAGCCGCTCGTCGATCAGTTCACCGGTGACGTTGGAGACGGTGGCGGCGGACAAACTGGTGAGACTGCTCAGTTCGTGCCTGCTCAGCGGGCCGTCGAAGAACAGCTTGGACAGCAACGCCGACCGGTTGTGCCGTCTCAGGTCGCGAACCGTGGTGCGCTTGGACTCCATCGGATCCTCAATCCCAGCCGTCTTGACTACAGCATGCCTCACGAGTCTAATAGAGAGCATAATTTAAAGACTGAATTAACTCGTGGAGCGAGAAGGGAAGTGCGACGACGGTGCCGGCAGGCGGTCGTGCGGGACCGAGGAGCCGGCGTTGACCGCATCGTGACCATCACCCGTTCCGACCATCGCGGCTCGGGCCGGCGGACGTCCGACGAGGGACGGCCGCGCGAGGGCCGCGAGCTTCGCAGCACGCGGGCGGGGTATTGCGCCGGCAGTAACTTACCGGTCCGCGACAGTATCCGCCCACCCGCAATGCCAGGTCAGCCGAGTGTGACGGCTGGCGTCGCCATCGTTGGCGTCCAACGACTTGAAGGCTTGTCGGTGCTGCCGGACAGTACGGCCATGACATCCTACCGGCCGGAAGTCCGCTCACCCACGCCGAAATGGTTCGCCCAACGACAGACGCAGGACATGTGCCGAGGGAGCACTGATGAGCAACCACCACAACCTGGGACCCAATTTCATTTGGGGTGCCGCCACATCCGCCTACCAGATCGAAGGCGCCGTCGCCGAGGACGGCCGCCTGCCGTCCATCTGGGACACGTTCTGCCGCGTGCCCGGTGCCATCGACAACGGCGACACCGGTGACGTCGCCTGCGACCACTATCACCTGTGGCGCCAGGACATCGCGCTGCTGCGCGAGCTGAACGTCGAGGCGTACCGGTTCTCCATCGCGTGGCCCAGAATCCTGCCCGAGGGCAGCAGGCGCGTGAACCAGGCGGGGCTGGACTTCTACGACCGACTCGTCGACGGACTGCTGGAAGCCGGCATCCGCCCGTACGCCACGCTGTACCACTGGGACCTGCCGCAGGCCGTGCAGGACAGGGGCGGCTGGCCGTCGCGGGACACCGCGTTCGCGTTCGCGGAGTTCGCCTCGATCGTCGCCGCCCGGCTGGGCGACCGCGTCACCGACTGGTTCACCGTCAACGAACCGCTGTGCTCGGCGTGGATCGGACATCTCGAAGGCACGATGGCGCCGGGTGTCCGTGACATCGCGCAGGCGGTGCCCGCGGCGCACCACCTGCTGCTCGGCCATGGCCTTGCCGCGGCCGCGTTGCGCAACTTCGCCAAGGCGCCGGTTCGGGTCGGCGCCGTGCTGAACCTGAGCCCGTGCGAACCGGCCACCCAGGACGAGCGCGACATCGAGGCGGCGCGGCGGGCCGACGGTCACACGAACCGGTGGTGGCTGGATCCGTTGCACGGCCGCGGCTACCCGCAGGACATGATCGAGGTCTACGGCGTCGAGCCGCCGGTGCGGCCCGGTGACATGGAGACCATCGCGGCGCCGATGGACCACTTCGGGCTGAACTACTACTTCCGCCAGGTCGTCACCGACGATCCCGACGGCCCGCCGCCGCGCGCCAAGGGCATCAGCGTGCCGGACTGGACGCTCACCGCGATGGGCTGGGAGGTCTACGCGGACGGCCTTGAGCAACTGCTCAACCGGGTGCACGACCGAGTACCACGTGCCGCGGATCTACGTCACCGAGAACGGCTCCGCGTGGCCGGACCAGATCGAGCCGGACGGCAAGGTCCAGGACAAGGAACGCATCGAGTACCTGGAGCAGCACCTGGAGGCCAGCGTGCGGGCGGTGAAGGCGGGCGCGCCACTGGCCGGGCTACTTCGCGTGGTCGCTGCTGGACAACTTCGAGTGGGCGTACGGCTACGCCAAGCGATTCGGCCTGGTGCACGTCGACTACGAGACCCAGCGCCGCACGGTCAAGGCAAGCGGCTACCGCTACGCCGACATCATCCGAGCGTACCGGCAGCAGCACCAGACGGCACCCAGCTCGGCGACGTGATGGGAAGACCCCGGTCGGGTGACACCCGACCGGGGTCCACGTAATCCGATCAGGCGAAACCGAGCGGTTCCACATCATATTGCCGGCCTCCCGGCGATCTCGACTGTGTACACCGAGAAGCTGTGTACACCGAGAAGGGGAGGACGGGCCATGACGACCATCCACCACGAGCAGGTCGCCGCCCTGCTCTCCGCCGCCGGCAGCCACGGCCGCACGAGCCCCGTGAGCACCCGCTGGACCTACGACACCAGCGAGCCCTACGCGCTGACCGTGGCGTTCGCCACCGAGCGCGGCCGCTGGGTCGAATGGGTCTTCGCCCGCGAACTGCTGGTCGACGGCCTGACCGAGCCAGCAGGTCTCGGCGACCTGCGCGTCCGCCCCGACGAGGACCCGGACCTGCTGCTGCTGGAGATCCGCGCGCCCAGCGGCAACGCGACGTTCGTGCTCGACCGGGACGACATCGAGGACTTCCTCGACGCCACGCTGGAACTGGTGGCGGCGGGTGCCGAGAGCACACATTTCGACATCGATCGCCTGCTGGCGGAACTGACCGCGGGATGACCCGGTTCCGGCCGGTGGCCACGGATTGAATTGATGCAATCCGCGGCCACCGGGGAGCTGTTTTCGGATGCCGCGCGTGCGGCACCGGTTCACTTGATCTCGATCATGGGACACCTCCTCGGCCACACAGGACGACACGGCCGAGTTAACCAGTCGGCCCGCATTTTTCGCAGCACCATTCATTGCCACTAATTGGTGCCACCATTGCCCGGCCGCGGCCGCGTCCTCAAGAATGCGGAATGCGACTGACGGGAGGGGCGGCGTGACGGAAACGATTCTGGTCCCATTCGAAGGGGACGGTCGCGGCGTCGACGACCTGACGTGGGGACAGATCGGACTGTGGCAGGCGATGTGCGGCAACGGCCGGTCCCGCACGATGGGCGGCGTGTCACCGCTGCCGCCGGGCGCGACCGTGGCCGACTCGGCCGAGGCGCTGCGGTTCGTGATGTGCCGCCACCAGGCGCTGCGCACCCGGCTGGTGTTCGACGAACACGGCACCGTCCGGCAGAGCTGTTCACGGTCCGGCGAGGTGCCGCTGACCGTCGTGGACGCCGGTGACGACGACCCGGACCACGTGGCCGAGCGGGTGCTGGCCGGCTTCCAGGAGCGCAACTTCGACTACGAGCGCGAGTGGCCCGTGCGGATGGCGCTCATCCGCAGCCACGGCGTACTGACGCACAGCGTGGTCACGTACCTGCACCTGGTGATCGACGCCGACGGCCTCGGCGTGCTGATGGCCGACCTGGCCCGCCGCGACCCGGTGATCGGCCAAGCGCCCCCGGTGACGGCGACGCAACCGCTGGAACAGGCCCGCGACCAGCGCACGCCTGCCGCACGCCGACAGTGCGACGCGTCGCTGCGCCATCTCGAACGCGTGTTCCGCACCATGGGCCCGAGCCGTTTCGGACCGCCGCGCTACCCGGACGTGGCGGAGTTCCGCCAGCTCCGCTACCGCTCGCCCGCCACCGCACTGGCGGTCCGGTCGGTCGCCGCGGCGCGGAACGCCAACACGTCTACGGTGCTGCTGGCCGTGTTCGCCGTCGGCCTGGCCAGGTTCACCGGTGTCAGCCCGGTGATGGCGTGGCTGTTCGTGAACAACCGGTTCCGGCGCGGCTTCGCGGAGTCGGTCAGCGCACTGGTGCAGATCAGCCCGTTCCTGATGGACGTGGCGGGCGGCACACTCGGCGAGACGGTCGCGAAAGCGCGCGGTGGCGCGGTCGCCGCGTACAAGAACGCCTACTACGACCCGAACCTGCAGGACGAACTGATCGAGAAGATCGACGCCGAGCGGGGCGTGGCGATCGACCACTCGTGCTTCTACAACGACCGCAGGCAGGGCGACCGCGACCCGACCGGACCGGTCCCGACAGCCGACGAGATCCGCGCGGCCGGTGCCGGCTCGTGGGAGCGCGAGGACGAGCCGTCGCTGCCGAGACAGAAGCTGTACCTGCACATCGACGACCCGCCCGGCGCGATCGACTTCGTCATGTCGGTGGACGGCCGCTACTTCAGCGAACCCGACATGGTCACGATCCTGCGCGGCATGGAGGAGGTCGCGATCCAGACGGCACTGAACCCCGACTCCCCCACCCACGTCACCTGAGTGCCTCGGCCTCCGCACCGATCGTCGTGTCGTCACCATGGCCGGTATGCACCACCGTCGCCGCGTCCAACGCGAACAACCGCGACCGAATCGACGACACGATCGTGTCATGGTCGCTGTAGGAGCGGCCGGTCGCGCCGGGGCCACCCTGGAACAGGGTGTCGCCGGTGAAGACGACACCCATGTCCGGCACGGAGAAACACACCGAACCCGGCGAGTGGCCCGGCGTGTGCAGCACGTGCACCGACACGCCCGCCACGTCGATCACGTCGCCGTCGGCCAACGGCCGGTCCCACTGGGCGTGCGGGTGCGCCAGTCGCCACAGCACGTCGTCGTCCGGGTGCAGCGCGATCGGTGCCTTCGTCATCTTCGCCAGCGCGGGTGCCGCGTCGACGTGGTCGTCGTGGCCGTGAGTGCACGCGATGGCCACGACCGAACGGCCTGCCACCGCGTCGCGGATGGCGAACGAGTCGTGCGCCGCGTCGATCACCAGCACCTGGTCGTCGTCGCCGAGCAGCCAGACGTTGTTGTCCACGTCCCATGTGCCGCCGTCGAGGTGGAACTGGCCGGAGGTGACGACCTTGTCCAGGCGCACCGCCATCAGAAGACCACCACCGACCGGAGCACGTCCCCGTGGTGCATCTTCGTGAACGCCTCCTCCACCTGCGTCCAGCGCGATCGTCTCGGACACGAACGCGTCCAGGTCCAGGCGCCCTGCAGGTACAGGTCGACCAGGTACGGGAAGTCCCTGCTGGGCAGGCAGTCGCCGTACCACGACGACTTCACCGCGCCGCCGCGCGCGAAGAAGTCGATCAGCGGCATCTCGATCGTCATGTCCGGCGTCGGCACGCCGACCAGCACCAGCGTGCCGGCCAGGTCGCGGGCGTAGAACCCCTGCCGCCAGGTCTCCGGGCGGCCGATCGCCTCGATCACCACGTCGGCGCCGAAGCCGCCGGTGACGGCCTGCACGGCCGCCGACGACGTCGGTGTCGCGCGCGTTGACCGTGTGCGTGGCGCCGATACCCTTGGCCCACTCCAGTTTCCGGTCGTCCACGTCGACGGCGATGATGGTGGTGGCGCCGGCCAGTTTGGCGCCCGCGATGGCCGCGTCGCCGACACCACCGCAGCCGATCACGGCCACGCTGTCGCCACGGCTGACCGCGCCGGTGTTGATCGCGGCGCCGAGGCCGGCCATCACGCCGCAGCCGAGCAGGCCGACGGCAGCCGGTGACGCGGACGGGTCGACCTTCGTGCACTGTCCGCTGTGGACGAGTGTCTTCTCGGCGAACGCGCCGATGCCCAGCGCGGGGCTCAGCGCCGTACCGTCCTCCAGCGTCATCGGCTGGGCGGCGTTGTGCGTGTCGAAGCAGTACCACGGCTTGCCCTTGGCGCACGCCCGGCATCTGCCGCACACCGCACGCCAGTTCAGGATCACGAAGTCGCCCGGCTCGACGTCGGTCACGCCGTCGCCGACGCTCTCCACGATCCCTGCGGCCTCGTGGCCGAGCAGGAACGGGAAGTCGTCGTTGATGCCGCCCTCGCGGTAGTGCAGATCGGTGTGGCAGACACCGCACGCCTGCACCCGGACGACGGCCTCACCGGGGCCGGGATCGGGCACGACGATCGTGCGCACCTCGACCGGCGCACCCTTCGCCATCGCGACCACACCACGAACCGTTTGTGCCACGGACTCGCTCCTTCACTTGCCGCTGTTTCGGATTGCGGATCGCTTCACTCCGGCCCTCCGCGCCGGCCCTGGTCCCGGGTGAGCAGTGGCGTGCCGTTGAACACGCCCAGTTCCTCCTGGTAGAACTCGACGCCGATCCCGTTGGGGTCACGAACGTACAGGCTGTCCTCGATACCCCTGTCCGGTCCGAGGTAGTCGACACCGGCCTCGTCGAGTTTGGCCCTGATCGCCGCGAAGTGCTCCGCCGACACGGACAGCGCCATGTGCTGCACGGCGCCGATCGTCTCGGTGAACTTCGGGTGGTCGTGGCCGGGGAAGTCGAAGAAGCCGAGCAGGTTGCGGTTGCCGATGTCGAAGAAGAAGTGGCTGGAGCCCGCGTAGTCGCGGTTCTCCACCAGTTCGACCAGCGGGAACCCGAGGAACTCCTGGTAGAACCGGATGGTCTGCTCGACGTCGGCGCAGATCAGCGCGATGTGGTGCACGCCGCGCACCGACGTGGCGGGCCGGTCACCGACCGGTCGCAGGTATCTCTCGCGCAGTTCGTCCCGCCGTGCGCGGACCTGCTCCAGTTGCTCGCCCTCTGGCTGTGGCATGGCTACCTCCCGATGGTGATCACCGTATCCGGACGACGGACGCCGAACCCTCCGGCGCTGAGCGCGGACCGGCCCGCACGACCTCGCCGATCGGCACCGCCTGGCCGATCAGCATCGCCTCACCGATCAGCACCGCCGGGCCGGCGATCGTCGACCCGACGACCTCGGGAGCCTGGTCGGGGCTCATGGCGCGGTCACCTCCGCACCCACCGTACGACCGACCCGCCGCGGCGGCACGGCACACAACCCGTCCGCCGGAACGGACATCAGGGACGGCGCCCGTGCCACGCGGCGGACAGCAGACCGAGCAGACCGTCGCGGGTCGGCGGCACGGGGTTCGGGTACCGCTGCGCCAGCGTCTCGTCGGCGGCGGCGGCCAGATCGGTCTCGGCCATGCCGAGATCCCGCAGCGACGTCGGGCCGCCCAGGCTCGCGACGAGGTCGAACACGCCGGTCGGGGCGTGCGGCATGAGCAGCGCTGCCGCGATCCGGGCGAACGTAGCCGGTACCGCGGCGGCGTTGTAGGCCATCACGTGCGGCAGCAGCACGGTGTGGGTCTGGGCGTGCGGCAGGCCGAACGTGCCGCCGAGCACGTGCGCGAGTGTGTGGTGCAGACCCATGCCGACCGTGCCCAGGCACGTCCCGGCCAGCCACGCGCCCTCCAGCAGATCGGCACGCGGACCGGGGTCGGCCGGCGCGGCGACCATCCTCGGCAGCGCCCCGGCGATACCGGCGAGCGCGGCCAGCGCCATGCCGTCGGTGACCGGGTTGGCCTGCGGCGAGTAGAGCGCCTCGACGGCGTGCGCCATCGCGTTCACCGCGCTGGTGACGGAGATGTCGACGGGCAGTCCGACGGTGAGGTCGACGTCGTAGATCACGGTTTCCGGCAGCACGGCGGCCGACCGCTGCGTGACTTTGCGGCCGTTGTCGGTCTCGCCGAGGACCGTCGTCACCTCGGAGCCGGCGTACGTCGTGGCGATCACGACCTGCGGCAGGCCGGTGCGCAGCGCGATCGCCTTGGCCAGGCCGGTGGTCGAACCACCGCCGACGGCGACCAGGCAGTCGGCACCGGATTCCCGCACCACGGCCAGCGCGCGTTCGGTGACGTCGGTCGGCGTGTGCATGGCGGCGCCGTCGAAGCGCGCGGCGGCCAACGAGCCGAGCGCGTCGGCGACCGCGCCGGCCATCGTGTCACCGCGTGGACCGGCCAGCACCAGCACCCGCGTGCCGCCCAGCCGTTCCACCTCTGCCCTGACCTGGCTGACCGTTCCGCTGCCGAACACGACGCGAGCCGGGTTCGCCACGTAGACAAACGATCGCATGAGCCCTCCGCACGAGTTGAACCGGAACTCATTATCCGTCAACGGTCCTGGTCCGCCCGGGCGGGTTGGGCGCAATGGTGGTCGAGGGCTTGAAAACGGTGGTGGTCTAGTCCAATTCGGCACAGCGGTGGAACATGGTCGGTGGTACGGGGACGCGGTGCTCAGGTGCGGCTCGGATAGCGTTTTCCCGCCGAGCTGTCCCGCAACAGCACCTGGCCGGCGATCGGCACCACCGTCGGCACGTCACCCGCGCCCTCACGCAGCGCCAACCGACCGGCCATCTCGCCCATCCGGAACAGCGGCAGCGCGACCGTGCTCAGTGCCGGCGTGACGTCCTGCAGCGTCGGAATGTCGTCGAAGCCGGCGACCGCGACATCCCGCGGTACGGCGAAGCCGGCCGCCCGCAGGCACGCCAGCGCCCCGACCGCCATCACGTCGTTCACCGCGAACAGGCACACCGGGGGTTCCCGCCCTGCCAGCACCACGCTGGTCGCCTCGTAGCCGCCGTCGCGCGTGAACGGCCCGCGCACGACGTCGTCGTCACCCAGCTCGATCCCGCACTCCGCCAATCCGGCCCGGAAGCCCGCCACCCGGTCGCTCGCGGTCAGCAACCGCCGCGGACCACCCAGCACCACGAACCGGCGGTGCCCCTGCCCGACCAGCGCCCGCGCGAGCTCCGTCGCGCCCTCGGCGTTCCGTGGCAGCACGGTGTCCACCCCGAGCAGGTCCTGGCCGATGCACACCACCCGCCCGCCCGCTGCCGTGAACCCGCGCAGCTCGGCACGCATCTCGGCCGTCGCGCGTTCCGAGTCGGTCCGGCTGCCGACCAGCACCAGTGCCCTGGCACGCTGCGCGCGCATCAGCGCGACGTGCTCCAGTTCGCGGTCCGTGTCGGCCGACGTGCTCGCGATCGACACCATCACCGACGACGCGTGCGCCACGTCCATCACGCCTGCCGCGATCGTGGAGAAGTACGGGTCGGCGATGTCGTGCACGACGACGCCGACCATGTCACTCGTCCCCCGCGCCATCGCCCTGGCCTGGAGGTTCGCGCTGTATCCGAGTTCGGTCGCGGCGCGGTTCACCTTGTCCCGCAACAGACTCCCGACCACCCGCGTGCTGCCGCCCATCACCCGCGACGCCGTGGCCAGTGACACACCCGCGCGCTCGGCCACGTCGGCCAGTGTCACGACGGCGTCGGCGCGCATCCTGCGACGGCGCCGCTGCGGCACGTCCGGCTCGTCGGCCGTGGCGATTACGGCACCCCCTTCGTCGGCTTGACCGGGCGGAGAGGCCACTCTAGCGTAGGAAATCGCTTTCCACGGCGAAGGGGAGACCCATGTCCGTACCGACGCTCCACGTGGCCGTCAACGGCGTCACCGGTCGGATGGGCTATCACCAGCACCTGGTGCGCTCCCTGTTGGCCATCCGGGACCAGGGCGGATTCACGCTGCCCGACGGGCGCCGGTTCACCGTCGAGCCGGTTCTGTTGGGGCGCAACGCGAACCGGCTGCGCGAGATCGCCGATCGGCACGACGTCGCCGACTGGAGCACCGACAGGGACACGCTGCTGGGCGACGAGACGATCGACGTGTTCTTCGACGCCGCGCTCACCGACGGCAGGGCCGAGACGCTGACCGCGGCGATCGCCGCCGGCAAGCACGTCTACACCGAGAAACCGGCCGCCGCGACGCTGTCCGACGCGATCGCGCTGGCGCGGGCCGCGAACGCGCGCGGTGTCGTGCACGGCATCGTGCAGGACAAGCTGTTCCTGCCCGGCGTGCGCAAGCTGCGCAGGCTCGTCGAATCCGGTTTCTTCGGCCGGATCCTGGCCGTGCGCCTGGAGTTCGGCTACTGGGTGTTCGAGGGCGACGGCCAGCCCGCCCAGCGGCCGTCGTGGAACTACCGCACCGCCGACGGCGGCGGCATCGTGCTGGACATGTTCCCGCACTGGCGTTACCTGCTGGAGAGCGTGTTCGCGCCGATCGAGGCGCTGTACGTCCGCGCCACCACGCACATCCCACGCCGCTGGGACGAGCACGGCGAGCCGTACGACGCGACGGCCGACGACGCCGCGTACGCCGTCGTGGAACTGGCGGGCGGGATCGTCGCGTCGGTCAACTCGTCCTGGGCGGTCCGCGTGCACCGCGACGAACTGGTGGAGATCCAGGTCGACGGCACCGAAGGCAGCGCGGTGGCCGGGTTGCGCGGTTGCCACGTGCAGCACCGCGCCACGACACCGCGCCCGGTCTGGAACCCCGACCTGCCCGTCACCGAGGACTTTCCCGCGCAGTGGGCCGCGGTGCCGGACAACACGGCGTTCGACAACGGCTTCAAGGCGCAGTGGGAACTGTTCCTCGGCCACGTCGTGCGCGGCGAGCCGTTCCCGTGGGACCTGGTGTCCGGCGCGAAGGGCGTGCAGCTCGCCGAACTCGCGTACGAGTCGTCGCGCACCGGCTCTCGCGTCGTCGTGCCGGAACTGGAATTCTGACGTGGCCGCCCAGATCACGCTGCCGGGCAGGGCGCGGCCGCTGGCCGTGCCGCTGCCGGACTGGCCCGCGCGCGCCGCGCCGCCGGTGAGCCGGACGGTGCTGGCCGCCGCGCACGTGGCCGCGCTGCCGGACGGCACCGTCGACTGGCCCGCCACGCTGGCGTTCCGGGAACACTTGTGGGGCCTGGGTTTCGGGGTCGCGGACGCGATGGACACCGCGCAGCGTGGGATGGGGCTCGGGTGGCCGGACGTGTGCCGGCTGGTCGCGGCGGGCGGCGCCCGTGCGGCGGGCCGGTCGTTCGCCTGCGGCGCGGGCACTGACCAGCTTGCCGGCGGTTCGCTCGCCGACGTCGCGGCCGCGTACCGCGAGCAGGTCGCCATGGTGCAGGACGCGGGCGCGACCGTGATTCTGATGGCCAGCAGGGCACTGGCCGCGTCGGGTGCGTCGGCGGGCGAGTACCGGGACCTGTACGGCGAGCTGATCGACTCGACCCGCGAACCGGTGATCCTGCACTGGCTCGGCGAGGTGTTCGACCCGGCGTTGGCCGGCTACTGGGGCGATCCCGACCTGGACGAGGCCGCCGACACCGTGCTGGCGATCATCGGTGACCAGCCGGCGAAGGTGAACGGCATCAAGGTGTCCCTGCTGGAGGCCGACCGGGAGATCGCGCTGCGGCGGCGGTTGCCGCCCGGTGTCCGCCTCTACACCGGCGACGACTTCCACTACGACACGCTGATCGAGGGCGACGAGCAGGGCCACAGTGACGCGCTGCTGGGCGCGTTCGCGGCGGTCTGCGCACCGGCGTCGGCCGCGCTGCACGCACTGGACGCGGGCGACGTCGCGGGTTACCGCGCGGCGATCGGCCCGACCGTCGCGCTGTCGCGGCACATCTTCGCCGCACCGACCTACCACTACAAGACCGGCATCGCGTTCCTGGCCTGGCTCAACGGTTTTCAGGACGACTTCGCGATGCTGGCCGGTCTGCACACGGCGCGGCCGATCGAGCACCTGGTGACGTTGTTCGAGTTGGCCGTCGCGGCCGGTGTGCTCGCCGACCCGGAACTGGCCGTGGCCAGGATGACGGAACTGCTCGGATGAACAGGCTGTCGCTCAACCAGGCCACGGTGAAGGCGCTGACGCTGCCGGAGGCGATCGACGCGTGTGTCGCCGCCGGTATCGGCTCGATCGGCGTGTGGCGCGACCGACTGGCCGAAACCGGTGTGACAACGGCGAAGCGGCTGCTGGATGACGCCGGTCTGCGCGTGTCCAGCCTGTGCCGCGGCGGTTTCTTCACCTCCGCGTCGGCACACGAGGACAACCTGGCCGCCCTGGACGAGGCGGCCGGGATCGGCACGGACGTGCTGGTGCTGGTGTGTGGTGGCCTGGCGCCCGGTTCCCGTGACCTGGCCGGTGCGCGGGACCGCGTCGCGGACGGCATCGCGGCACTCGTGCCCAGGGCACGGGAACTCGGTGTGCGGCTGGGCATCGAGGCGCTGCACCCGATGTTCTGCGCGGACCGCTGCGTGATCAGCGGCCTTGGCCAGGCGCTTGGCGCTCGCCGAGCGGTTCCCCGCCGACGCGGTCGGTGTCGTCGTGGACACCTACCACGTGTGGTGGGATCACGCCGTGCTGGCCGACATCCGTCGCGCCGGGCGGCGGATCGTCAGCTACCAGTTGGCCGACTGGAGCGTGCCGCTGCCGGCGGACGCGCTGCTGGGCCGGGTGCACGTCGGCGACGGCTCGATCGACTTCGGCCCGCTGACCGAGGCCGTGCTGGCGACCGGTTACACCGGGGACATCGAGGTGGAGATCTTCAACGCCGACGTGTGGGCGGCGCCCGCCGCGGTCACGATCGCCAGGGTCCGCAAGGGTTTCGACGACCTGATGACGTCACGCCAGTGACGCCAGGAGGACCGGGTCGATGGTGTGCCGCATCGGCATGCCGTCGGCGAAACGGGTCAGTTCGTCCACGACGCACGCGCCCAGCCTGCCCAGTTCGTTGCCCAGCGCGCCGGCGGCATGCGGCGTGAGCAGGACGTTCGGCATGTCCCACAACGGTGACCCGGCGGGTGGCACGTCCGGTTCGGTCACGTCCAGCACGGCGGAAATGCGGCCGGTGCGCAGTTCCCGCACCAGCGCGTCGTGCTCCACCAGCGATCCCCTGGAGGTGTTGATCAGCGTGGCACCGTTGGGCATCGCCGCCAGCAGCCGCGCGGTCACCAGTCCCCTGGTCTCCGGCAGCGCGGGCGCGTGCACGCTGACGACGTCGCTGCGCGCGAACAACTCGTCCGGTTCGACCCGTTCCGCACCCAGCCGGGACGCCTCCGACGGCGTGATGAACGGGTCGGCCAGCAGCACCGGCAGGTCGAACGGTGCCAGCAGGGCCAGCACCCGCCTGCCCACCCGGGACGCGCCGACGATGCCGACCGTACGGCCGAGATTGCCGGTCTCCGGGTAGTCGACGACCAGGTCCAGCGACCGCCGTTCGGCCCGGTAGCGCCGGGACATCGCCAGCACGTCCTTGTTGGCCAACAGGATCATCGCGATCGTGTACTCGGCGACGGGCACGGCGTTGGCGCTGGCGGCCGAACTGACCGCGATACCGCGGTCGAACACGGCGGCCCCGACGTGCCCCCGCACGCTGCCGGCCGCGTGCAGGACGGCCCGCAGTCGCGGTGCGGCGGACAGCACGGATTCGTCGACGACCGGACAGCCCCAACCGGTGATCAGCACGTCGGCCTCTGCCAGCACGGAGTCGACGGTGGTGAAGTCGGTGAGCACGTGGTCGAAGTCGACGTCGGCGACGGCGTGCAGGCGATCGGTGAGTGGTGGCGGGAACAGCCGCCGGGGCAGGTGCTCGGTCATGGCCAGCACGGCCACGGGTCTGACCGGTTCGCTCACAGCCGCCCCCGGCTGTCGGCGCACGTCGGCGGCGTCACAGTCCGAGGCTAGGTCGGGCGGCCACGGCCGTCAACGGAGTCGGTGGACCGCTCCGGCACGACGACACGGCTCGATGCGAGTTCCGGATCGCGCGAGCGCGCGCGGCGTCGGTGCGCGAGCATGGTCATCTGCTCGGGCTGCTTGAACCGGTATCGGGGCCGGGGTAGCCTTCCGGGCAATATTTTCTGTAGTGAATAATTAAAGCGCAGGCCAGCTCGGCGCGCAGCGAGGAGTCGCATGTCGTCCGTTCACGTCGCCGCAGCCGAACGGCTGTGGCTGCTCACCACCCCCCACTCGGCCTACGCGATTCGCCTCGCCGAGGACGACAGCCCGGTGCACGTGTACTGGGGCGCCCCGATCGACCTGGCCGACGCCGTCGCACTGCCGGTCTCCACGCCGCACCTGATCAGCAGCTTCGAGACCCTGCCCGAACCCGAGGAACTGACTGTCGAGGGGGGTCCCCGGTTCGGCCCGCCGTCACTGGCGGTGCGCTTCGCCGACGGCACCGAGGCGGTCGAGTGGTCCTATCTCGGCCACGAGGTGGACGGCGGCCGGCTGGCGATCCGGCTCGCCGACCGGCACTACCCGCTCGCCGTCACGCTGCACTACCGCGTGCACGACGACAGTGACGTGATCGAGCGCTGGACGACGGTCCAGAACACCGACACGGACGAGCGGATCACCTTGCGGCGCCTGGATTCCGGCACGTGGACAGCGCCCGCCCTCGCCGACTACCGGATGAGCTACGTCGCCGGCGGGTGGAGCAGCGAGACGCAGTTGCACCGCGATGCCGTGCCGATCGCGGAGACCGTGTTCAGCAGCCGGCGCGGAATCACCAGCCACCACGCCAATCCGTGGCTGATGATCGACGGCGGATCGGCCGTCGAGGAGGACGGCGAGGTCTGGTCGACGGCCCTGGCGTGGAGCGGGAGCTGGCGGATCACGCTGCACCGCACGCCCACCGATCGACTCACCTGGTCGGGCGGCTTCGGCCACGAAGGCGTGACGTGGGAGCTGGAGCCCGGCGAGACACTGGAGACGCCCGTGTTCGCCGGTGTCTACACGAATGCCGGTTTCGGCGGGGCCAGCCACGCGTGGCACGACTACACGAGCCGGCACGTGCTGCCACACCCGGACGAGCAGCGCCCCGTGCTCTACAACTCCTGGGAGGCAACACAGTTCGAGGTGGACGAGCCCGGCCAGCGGCGGCTGGCCGAGATCGCGGCCGGGCTGGGTGTCGAACTGTTCGTGATGGACGACGGCTGGTTCGGCGCGCGCCGCACCGACGAGGCGGGCCTCGGCGACTGGACGCCGTATCCCGGCGCGTTCCCGAACGGGTTGCGGCCGCTGGCCGACGACGTGCACGAGCTGGGCATGCGGTTCGGCCTGTGGGTGGAACCGGAGATGGTCAACCCGGACAGCGACCTCTACCGCGCGCACCCGGACTGGGTGTTGCACCAGGCCAACCGGCGCCGCACGACGCTGCGCAACCAGATGGTGCTCGACTTCGGCCGGCCGGACGTGGTGGCGTGGGCGCTGGACTGGCTGGACCGGTTGGTCGCCGACAACGGCATCGACTACCTGAAGTGGGACTGCAACCGGCCGTTCACCGAGCCGGGCCGGCCCGGTCGCGCCGATCAGGACCGGCTGTGGATCGACCACACGCGCGGCGTGTACCAGGTCATGGAAGGGTTGCGCACCAACCATCCCGGGCTGCGGATCGAGTCGTGCTCAGGTGGTGGCGGCCGCGTCGACCTGGGCGTGCTGCGGTACACCGACGAGGTGTGGACGTCGGACAACACCGATGCGGTCGACCGGATCGCCATCCAGCACGGGTTCAGCCAGGTGTACCCGGCGCGGACGATGTCCGCGTGGGTGACGGACGTGCCCAACCCGTTCACGGCGCGGTCGGTGCCGCTGCGGTTCCGGTTCCACGTCGCGATGGCCGGTGTGCTGGGCGTTGGCGGTGATCTCGCGGCGTGGTCCGACGCGGACCGGGGCACGGCAACCGAGTTGGTGGCCCGGTACAAGGAGATCCGGCCGACCGTGCAGCACGGCCGGCAGCACCGCCTGGTGTCCGGCACGCCGCTGACGGTCGTCGAGTACGTGGCCGAGGACGGCGGCGAGGTCGTCGTGTTCGCGTGGCGGGTCATGGAGCCGTTCGGCCGCCGGCCGCATCCGGTTCGGCTGGTCGGTCTCGATCCTGTTGCCCGGTACGCCGACGAACGCACCGGCACCGTCCACACGGGAGCGACGTTGCTGGAGCGTGGCGTGGACCTGGCTCTGCCGCCCGGTGACCACGTGAGCACGATCGTGAGGTTGCGGCGGGTGTAACGTTTGATCATGACGGGTTCGACCGATGGGTACCTGCCGCTGCACAGCCCGGCGGCGGCCGTCGTGTTCACGACGGTGCTCACCATGGGTCCGTTGTCGCGGGTGGCCGTCGCCGAGCGCACAGGGCTGTCCTCGGCGGCGGTGACGAAGGCGGTCCGGCCGCTGCTGGCGGCCGGCTACCTGGAGGAAACGGCCGACCAGCGGATACACGTCGGCCGGCCGGCGAGCCCGCTGCACGTCCGGCCGGACGCGGCGTACTTCGTCGGCGTCAAGGTCACGGCGGACGAGCTGATCGGGGTGGTCGCCGACCTGTGCTGCCGGACGCGCGCCATCCGCCGCCGCCCGTTGGCCTCGCGTACCGTGTCCTCGGTCGTCCAGGGTGTCGCCTCGCTGGTCGGCGAACTGCTCGGCGAGGCACCCGAGTTCCGTGCCAGGGTGCGGTCACTGGGCATCTCGGTCGCGGGTGACGTCTCGCGGGCCGACGGTGTCGTGCACTACTCACCGTTCCTGGGCTGGCGGTCGGTCGCGCTGGCACGGCTGGTGCGGGGGGCCACCGGCCTGGACACCGTCGTGGAGAACGACGTCCGGGCGCTGACCGTGGCCGAGCAGTGGTTCGGCGCGGGGGTCGGGGCGTCGTCGTTCGCGCTGGTCACCGTCGGGACGGGAATCGGCTGCGGCATCGTGGTCAACGGGTCCGTGATCGAGGGCTCGCGCGGGGTCGCGGGCGAGGTGGGCCATGTGCTGGCCGAGCCCGACGGACCCGAGTGTCACTGTGGCAACCGGGGTTGTGTCGAGGCGATCGCCGGGACGGCTGCGCTGTTGGAGCGGTTGCGGGATGCGGTCGGGCAGCCGTCGCTGACACTGGCCGAGGCCGTTTCGCTGGCGCACGGCGGTGATGCGCGGGCGCGGGAGTGCTACCGGCGGGCCGGGAACGCGATCGGGTTGGCGCTGGCGACGGTGGCCAACGTGGTCGGACCGGAGCGGATCGTGTTGTCGGGCGAGGGACTGGACGCGTACGACCTGTTCCAGGCGCAGGTGCGGGAGACGTTCGGGGCGAGGGCGTTCGGGGCGCAGCAGGAGTGTGAGCTGGTGCTGCGACCGCTGCCGTTCGAGGAATGGGCGCGCGGAGCGGCGGCGGTAGCGATACAGACGTTGATCACACCGCTGCCTTGACCTGCCACTATGTGGTTCACCGGCGGCGAACGGGGTGGCGCGTTCGAACGCCTGTTCGATAGAATGAGGGCATGCGGACAGGGGTGTTGTTCCAGACGGTGCCGACTCGGGTCGAGGTGATCGAGCACACGGGGCATGAGTCGCTGAGCCGGATGAGCGATTGGGTGATCGAGTTGCGGATGCGGGGGCTGGTCGGGCCGGCGACCGTGTTCAGCATGTTGCTGGACTCCGGGGAACCGGTGGGGCGGTTGCGGGTCGGGCCCGGGGCGGATGCGTTGATCATGGAGGGCGGGTATCTGGTGTTCCAGCCGGGAAGGGGTGCGGTGGGGTGGCTGGAGGTGGTCGACGCGGAACGGTTTCATCGGGAGTTCCAGCCGTTGCGGTGATTCCGGCCTGTCCCTTGTGGTGTCTCGTTCTTCTTCGCGCGTCGGGGTTCGGTGCCGGTTCTCCTGTTCGGCCCGGCGCCCCGCCCCCTGGTCGTGAAGCCGTGTCCACGGTGGAAACGGCTTCATACAGGGGGCAGGGAGGGTGCGGACGGTGCGCGTCCGCCGGTCTCGTCGTCGGGCCGGTTCTCGCTGTCTCAGTTGGCCTTGCCGGCTGCCTGTCGCTTCGCCGTGTCGGCCGCCGGTCCCTACTGGTCGAGCTTGGCCAGTTCCTCCGTGGTCAGCTTCAGATCGGCTGCTCGCGCCGAGTCCTGGACCGTCTCCGGACGGCTGGAACCCGGGATCGGGATGACCGATGGCGACTTGGCCAGCAGCCAGGCCAGACAGACCTGTTGGGGGCTCACGCCGTGCGCGTCACCGATTTCGGCGAAGGCGCCGAAGGACGAGCCCAGATCGCCCGCCTTGGAGATGCCGCCGAACGGGCTCCACGGCAGGAACGCTATGCCCAGCTCGTCGCACAGGCGCAGTTCTGGTTCGCTGCCGCGGTAGCTCGGTGAGAACTGGTTCTGCACCGACGCCAGGCGCCCGCCCAGGATGTCGTTGGCCTGCTTGATTTGTTCCGGGTTCGCGTTGGAGATGCCGGCCGCCTTGATCTTGCCCTGGTCCAGGAGTTCGGCCAGGGCGCCGATCGAGTCGGCGTACGGGACCTTCGGGTCCGGGCGGTGGAACTGGTACAGGTCGATCGCGTCCACACCCAGCCTGGCCAGGGACGCGTCGCACGCCTCGCGCAGGTGCTGGGGCGAGCCGTCCAGGGTCCAGCTACCGTCGCCCGGTCGCAGGTGGCCGCCCTTCGTGGCGATGACCACATGTGTCGTGTCGCCGCCGTAGCCGGCCAGGGCCTTGGCGATCAGGGACTCGTTGTGGCCGATGTCGTTGGCGTACAAGTGGTACGCGTCTGCCGTGTCGATGAACGTGATTCCTGCGTCCAGTGCCGCGTGGATCGTGGCGATCGACCTCGCCTCGTCGGGGCGCCCCTCGATGGACATGGGCATGCCGCCCAGGCCGATCTCACTCACCTGCTGGTCGCCGATGTGGCGGGTTCGCATGCGTCAACAACCTCCTCGTCACGCCGGCACGTGCTGCCGGCGCCATCTTCAGCGTGTACCCGTTCGCCCGCCGGTCCAACATGGGACGGGTCGGTGGGCACACGAGGAATCGAACGCGCGGGTGATTGTGGCGCCCGATGCGGGTGTTAAGGCGTCAATTTCAGGTTGAGCCCCTAACGCAACCAACTGCTCGGTTCGCGTCGCCCAGGCACATCCATCCGCCGCGTTGTCGTCATCGCCGGTACAACACCGTACCGGCGGCTGCCCGCCTCGCATCCGGCGCATCCGGCCGCCGCTGCTTGAACGAGCGCCATCGTGTGAGGAGATCTGCGTCCGCCGTTCATGCCGGGTTCGGTCGGTTGCCGAACGCGTGCAATTGGTCGCGGAGGAAAACGGGCGCCGGGAGAAATCCCGGTCAGAGGCGGCGCAGGCCGCTCAGAATGCGTTCCATCAGGGCGACGTCGGGGCTTTCGCCGTCCACCGATGCCGTGTCGTGCACGGACAGCAGGCCGTCGGCTGCCATGTCGCCTGCCAGGACCCTGGCCACGCCCAGTGGGATGTGCAGGGTCGCGGCCACTTCAGCGACCGACCTCGGTTGGTGACACAGTGCGGCCACGGCGTGGTGTTCGCTGGAGATCGTGTCGTCCTGCTCACTGTACGTGGGCATGGTGGAGAGCAACGTCTCCAGCTCCAGCCGGAACTGGGACGTCGTCCTGCCCCGTGTCCACGCGTACGGGCGGACCACGGCCGGCGCGATGTCGTCAGCCTCGTGTTCCACCGCATCAGTGTGAGCCCTCGAAAGGCCGGTCCGCGAGTCGCCGTTGGCGTCCTGCGGTGGCGGCGGGACCGGCTGGCGGCGCCGCTTGCCCCGGCGGCCGCTGTCCAGCGTGAACCCGTTCATCAGCTCGCCGAACGAGCTGGATGGCCCGGCCTCGTCCGGCTCGGGCCACGTCTGGTCTGTTCTGCTGGCCATGGCTCACGCCGGTTGGCGCGCTTCCGCTTTCTTCAGTATCTGCAGCTGCGTACGCAGCTCGGGGGTGAGGATCTGGCCGACCTGGTCGACCAGCACCGTCATCTCGTAGGCCACCTGGCCCACACTGCTGTCCGGCGATGCGAGTACCGCGAGGCACGAACCGTCCCTGATCGACATCAGCAACAACACACCCCGTTCCATCTCGACCACGGTGCGCAGCACTCCACCGCCATCCAGGCACGTCGCCGCGCCCTGGGTGAGTCCCACCACACCGGAAGCCACAGCGGACAACTGCTCGGCCCTGTCCCCCGGCAGCCGCGACGACGCCGCCAGCAGCAGCCCGTCGACGGACACGACGACCGCGTGCGCGACGCCCGGCACACGCTCGGTGAAATTGCCGATCAGCCAGCCGAACTGGTTGATCTGACGTGTCTCCCCAGCCATCAGCGAGCCTCCACTCCCGGCGCGGTCGTGAGCCGTGCGTCCACGTTCACTGCGCCTGCCCTTGTCCGTTCTCTGTGGCCGGCTCGGGGCGCGCGTGCGCGCCCTGCCGGATGCCGGCCTGGTAGTCGTTCAGGAATCCCCTGGCCCGCGACGGGTTGCGCTGCGTCTGGTCGGCCGACTGCCGGTTCACCGGCACCGGTTCGGGGCGGGGACGGGCCGCAGGCTGCCGGCTCGGCTGCTGTGGCGCCAGGCTGGGCGACAGGTTCGAGCGCGGCACCCTGCGCGGCAGGCCGACCGCCGTGTAGGACAGCGGTTCCGCCGACGGCTGCGGTCCCTTGGGTTCCGGTTCCGGTGCCGGAGCCGGTGCCGGTGGAGGTGCCGCGGCCGGCCGCACCGGTTGCTGCTGTTGTGGAAGCGACTGCTGGTGCGGTACGGCAGGCGGTTGCCCTCGGCGCGGCACACCGTCGCGGTCGAACCACGTGAAGCCGGTCGGCTCCAGGCTGGCCGTCGCCGTCAGGGAGTCCGCGAACGACGACCCGGTGAACGACGACCACTCCGGCATCGGCGCGAGGTTCGGCGTGGACGGCTGCTCGTGCCTGCCGGGTAGCTGGACGGTGTTCCCGTTGGTCCAGCCGCCGTTCGACCCGTTGCCGTTGTGGCCCTCGACGCTCCCGTCGACGCCGCCGCCGTTGACACCGACGCCGTTCGCGCCGTTGCGCGCGTGGCCGTTGGTGGACGGCGGCACCTGCTGCCCGTCCGGGCCGGGACGCTGCGGGCCGGTACCTGCCTTGACCAGTTCCGCGGGCACCTGCACGACGGCCACCAGGCCGCCCTCCTGCTGCGACTCCAGTGTCACCTCGATGGAGTGCCGCTTGGCCAGGCGACCGACCACGTACAGGCCCATCTGGCGGGACACCGGCACATCGGCCGTGTCGGCCGCGGTCAGCCTGCCGTTCGCGTCGGACAGCTCGGCCTCGGCCATGCCGATGCCCTCGTCCCGGATCTCGATCCGCACCGAGCCGTCCGGGAACGTCTCGCCGCCGATCCGCACGTGCGTCTTGGGCGGTGAGAACGACGTCGCGTTGTCCAGCAGCTCGGCGATCAGGCGGACGAGGTCGCCGGAGGCGTAGCCGAGCACGTCCACCGACGGTGTCGACCTGACCACGACCCGTTGATACTGCTCGATCTCCGACACCGCGGCGCGCAACACGTCGGCCAGTGGCAGCGGGTGACCGGAACGACGCGCGGGGTCGTCACCGGACAACACCATCAAGTTCTCGTTGTTGCGCCGCATGCGCGTGGCCAGGTGGTCCAACCGGAACAGGTTGGCGAGCTGCTGCGGGTCCTCCTCGTTGCGCTCCAGCTTCTCCATCAGCCGGAGCTGCCGCTCCACCAGGCTCTGGCTGCGGCGGGACAGGTTGATGAAGATGTTGCGCAGGTTGGCCCGCAGGGTGGCCTGGCCGACGGCCGAGCGCACCGCCTGGCCGTGCACCGCGTCGAACGCCCTGGCGAGCTGGCCGAGTTCCTCGTGGGTGTCCACGGGCACCGGCTCGATCTCCAGGTTGGTCATGTGGCCCTGGTCGATGCTGGCCACCACTTCTGGCAGCCTGCGCTCGGCGACCTCAAGCGCCGTGCCACGCAGGATCGCCAGCGACCGCAGCAGGTGTCGGCCGACGATGACGCCGACGCCCACGGCCACCAGCAGGACCGCGAACAGGATCACGGCCTCGATACCGGCCGCGTTGCTGGCCTGGTCCTGCAGCACGGCCGACGTGCTGGCCAGCTCGCTGCCGAGCTGATCGGCCACGGCCAGCACCTGGGTCGCGGCCAGGTTCGACGCGTTGGTCCAGGTCTGAGCCGGGACACCCAGCGACGTGCCGGTGCCCGCGTTGCCGACCGTGATCAGTGTCTGGCCGTTGGCGAGCACTTCCTGGGCCAGCGTCTCGCGGTCGTTGAGCGCGCTGGTGACGGTGGACTTCTGGTAGAAGGCCAGTTCCGGCGGCGTGGCCACCACCTGGAAGTCCTCGACGCGGTCCAGGAGCAGGACGTCCGCCTGGCGGACGCTGGTCAGTTCCGTGGCGAGCATCTGGCCGCGCGCGATGGCGACCGTGACCAGTGCCTGTTCCTGCCGGACCTGCTCCTTGGCGACCTCCATGTCGGTCATGGCGGTCGCGGCACCGGTCAGCGCGGGGTCACCGAGCTGCGGCGACAGCGCCTGCTCGAAGTCCAGCACGCCGCTGATCACGGTGGTGTAGTTGGACTGGACCGCGTCCAGGTCGGAGTTCGCGTTGAGCGCCTGCTGGTGCAGCGCGCCGAGGCCATTGATCTGGCTGAGCAGACCCTGGTAGCGCAGGCCCGCCGCGCTGTTCGGGTCGAGCAGCCCGCCGCCGAGCCCGGCGACGGCCTGCGCGTCCTTGTCGACCTTGCCGTTGAGCGAGTAGTAGGCGGGCACGTCGATGGCCGTCGTCGTCCCGAGTTTCTGGACCGCGAGCAAGCGCTCGGCCTGCAGATCCGTGGCCAGGGGCGTCAGCGCGGTGCGCAGCGCGACCAGTTGCTGGACACGGGAGTACGAGGTCGCCTGCGACACGTCGCTGCGGATCTGGACCGCGCCCAGGGACACGGCCGCGATCGCGGGCACGAACAGTAGGGCGGCCACCTTGACCGGCAGCCGCCAGTTGCGCCACTCGGCCAGCGCCCTGCCCCACGAGCTGACGCCCGTGCGGCGGTGCTGCCCGTCCCGGGGTTCGGGTTGGGCCGGTTGCGGCTGCACCGGTCTCGGCTGCGCCGGTGGCTGGGACGCGGTCATCGTGCACACCTCTGGCCAGTAGGCCGGCTGGCCGCCGGAGCGAAGGAACGTCCACACCAGATCGACACGGCCTACTTTTCCACTGTCAGCTCGGGAACAACGGGACGGGGTCGCCGGCAGGCGTGTCGGTGGCACAGCAGAACCGAATGACTACCCACTGCCACGCCTGGAGAGCCTGCTCCGACAAATGCCACATGATCGGCGAATCGCCGTAACCTACCCTCGGCGGACCGTCGGTCGCCCGTCGCGCCGGTCCCCGCCGTGACCGGCCGACGATTCCGTCGGGGCGCCATGGCAATTCGTGGACCGCCGGCATCGGGCAATATGTGGCCACCTCCAGCATGCCAGGAGTTTTCATCCATTCACCACAAGCCGGCGTTTCCCAACAGGCGTCAGGTTTCGCCGGCTGCGTGATGGTAGGCCACGTATTCGGACGTGACAACGCCTCGTCAACCCAGATAGTCCGGCAAAACGGTCACGCCAACACCATTGGCACATCTCACCCGACCGGGCGATCTTGAGTTCACCTGAATGGCCTACACCGGGGGTGCCAGTGGCAGCAGACCGCTACCACGCGTGCCGGCACTTCACCGTTGACACGGGCTTACTGATCGCTACGCTGAGCGCGCAAGTCGAGCCGAGAGGCTCGGGCCAGGGACGCCTCCGGAGGGCACGTGACAAACACGATGGGGTACCCCACGGCCTATGGGCAGGCGGACGAGGGTCCCTCGAACAGCAACGAAATTAACCCGTTCGGCGGATCAGTCGATCAAGTTCCGCGACCGACCGAGAGACCCCTGGATTTCGCCGCGATCCAACGCAGTCCCGAATTCGTCAGACTGCGCGAAAGGATTCGCCGGTTCATTCTCCCGATGACCGCGCTGTTTCTCGGCCTGGTATCTCGCCTACGTTCTGCTGGCCGCCTACGCCCACACGTTCATGAGTTACAAAGCTCTTCGGTGAAATCAATGTCGGGCTGGTACTCGGCCTGCTCCAGTTCCTGTCCACGTTCCTGATCACCATCCGATACCTCCGGTTCGCGAAACACGAGATGGACCCAGAGGTGGCCTACATCCGCAGGCGCGCGGGGGTCGACGCGGAATGCAGGACGACGGTTCTGGCCGCGGGCGCCGACCGGCAATCCGGTCCTCAATGTCGGTGTGTTCGCCGTGTTCATCGCGATCACCCTGCTGGTCGTGTACCGCGTGAGCCACGGCAACAAGACCACTTCGGACTACTACGCGCCGGCGGCGCTTCACCGGCCGCGCAGAACGGCATCGCGCTGTCCGGCGACTTCCTGTCGGCCGCGTCGTTCCTCGGCATCGCCGGCGCGCATCGCGATCTACGGCTACGACGGCTTCCTGTACTCGATCGGCTGGGTCGTCGCCTGGCTGGTCGGCCTGCTGCTGATCGCCGAGCTGCTGCGCAACACCGGCCGGTTCACCATGGGCGACGTGCTGAGCTTCCGGATGCAGCAGCGCCCGGTGCGCGCCGCGGCCGCGATGTCCACGCTGGTCGATCTCGTTCTTCTACATGCTGGCCCAGATGGCCGGCGCCGGCGGCCTGGTCGCCCTGCTGCTCAACGTGTACCGCCGGGCCGGCCAGTCGCTGGTGATCGCGGTGGTCGGCGTCGATCATGATCCTCTACGTGCTGGTCGGCGGCATGAAGGGCACCACCTGGGTGCAGATCATCAAGGCCGTGCTGCTGCTGCGTCGTGCGTCACGTGCTGACCGTCTTCATGCTCGGCAAGTTCGGCTTCGACCTGTCGGCCATGCTCTGCGACATCGCGCCGCCCAGCAACAATCACGCTGGGCGAGCGCGCTGCTCGGACCCGGGCGCGCAGTACGGCAAGACCAGCACCACGCAAGCTGGACTTCGTGTCCCTGGCGCTCGCCCTGGTGCTCGGCATCTGCGGCCTGCCGCACGTGCTGATGCGCTTCTACACCGTGCCGGACGCCAAGCGAGGCCCGCCGCTCGGTGGTCTGGGCGATCGGCGTCCTGTTCGTCTTCTACCTGTGCACGCTGGTCGTCGGCTACGGCGCGGCCGCGCTCGTCGGCCCGGACGACCATCAAGGACGCGCCCGGCGGGAGAACTCGGCCGCGCCGCTGCTGGCCTTGCACGTCGGCGGGCCGTGCTGCTGGGCATCGTCTCCGCCGTCGCCTTCGCCACGATCCTGGCCGTCGTCGCCGGGCTCACCCTGGCCGCGTCCGCGTCGTTCGCCCACGACGTCTACGCCAACATCATCAAGCGCGGCAAGGCCGACCGCGCCGTCCGAGGTCCAGGTGGCCCGGCTGACCGCGATCGCGGTCGGCGCGCTGGCGCATCATCGGCGGCATCGCCGCCGAACGGCCAGAACGTCGCCTTCCTGGTGGCGCTGGCGCTGGCCCTGGCCGCGTCGGCCAACCTGCCGACGATGCTTACTCGCTGTTCTGGAAGCGGTTCAACACGACCGGCACACTGCTGAGCATCTACGGCGGCCTGGCTCGTGCCTGGTGCTGATCGTCTTCTCCCCCGTCGTGTCCGGCGTCGACCGACGTCGATCCTCCGCGGCGTCGACTTCCACTGGTTCCCGCTGAGCAACCCGGGCCTGGTGTCGATCCCGCTGTCGTTCCTGCTCGGCTGGGCCGGCACGTGCTGTCCAAGCAGCCCGCCGACCGGGACAAGCAGGCCGAGATGGAGGTCCGCGCGTTCACCGGGATCGGCGCCGGCACCTGAGCGGTGCGCCGCATCGGTCACGATCTGTGCCGGTGCGGCAAACAGTGAGTTGACGGGCCGTACGCTAGGACTGATAGCGGCCCGGGTGACTTCCCGGGTCGGTCGTCGTGCGCGTCGGCGGGACCGTCGCCCAGAGATAAGGAATCCCACAGCGATGGCTCAGGGTGGCTCGGGTCGAACCGGTAAGGCCCGGCCGGCCGGGCGCGGTTCGGCTGGCGACGAACTCGTCGTCCAGCCGCAACGGCAGCACCGGACGCGGTAGCAGCACCGGCGGTACCGGGCGTACCGGCGGTCCGGGACGTGGCGGCAAGCCGTCCAAGCAGTCAGCGGTGGCCGCACAGCGGGCCATCAAGGGCGCCCGTGGCCGCAGCGGCAACTGGCTCCGGGTCGGCGTGCCGGTCGCGGTCGTGGTGCTCGTCGCGGCAGCCGTCGTGTTCGGCGTGCTGAAGGCGAACCAGAACGCATCGGCGAACGTCCCCGCCACCGGCGACACGAGCAAGGCCGTTCTCGCGTCCACAGCGGGTCAGGTCACCGGCGACGCCGTCGACGGCATCCAGAGCAACTCGCAGGAGCAGGTGCTCTTCCACGTGCACGCGCACCTGGCGATCTACGTCAACGGCAAGCCCAAGCTGCTCCCCTACGGCGTCGGCATCGTGCCCCCGTACCAGTTGCAGCAGACCGCGGACGGCCCGTTCGTGGCCGGTGGCGCCAAGTTCTACTGGCTGCACACGCACGACGAGACCGGCGTGATCCACATCGAGTCGCCGGTCCAGCGCACCTTCACCCTCGGCAACTTCTTCGACGAGTGGCGCCAGCCGATCAGCGCCACCCAGGTCGGCCCGGCCAAGGGCACTGTGACCGCGTTCGTCGGCGGCAAGAAGTTCACCGGCGACCCGAAGAACATCCCGCTGGGCGCGCACAGCGTGATCCAGCTGGACGTGGGTACCGTGGTGCCGTTCGCCAACTACACGTTCCCGCAGGGCTTGTGAGCGGGTCGAACCAAGGGGCGAGATGACGGATCTGGACGACAGGCCGCTCGCGGAGGTGGACGTCGAACCGCCACCACCTCCGCGCACCAGGGTCACCCGGCGTGGACTGCAGATCACGCTGGGCATCCTGTGGCTGCTGGACGGCGTACTACAGCTCCAGCCGTTCATGTTCGGGTCCGGTTTCGCAGGTCAGGTCCTCGCCCCGGCAGGCGACGGGCAGCCGGGCTGGGTGGCCGCCGGTGTGCACTGGATGGCCGGCCTGGTCGGCGCCCACCCCGCCCTGTGGAACGCGGTCTTCGCGATCATCCAGCTGGCGCTCGGCGTCGGCCTGCTGATCCGCCCGCTGGTCCGGATCGCGCTGGCCGCGTCGATCGGCTGGGCGCTGGGCGTCTGGTACTTCGGTGAAGGGCTGGGCGGTGTGGCCAGCGGCCACGGCAGCCTGCTCACCGGCGCACCCGGCGCCGTGCTGCTGTACGCCGTGCTGGCCGTCGTCGTGTGGCCGGAGCGGGTCGAGGACGCGCCCGCCGGTTGGCGGGGCTGGCTGTGGCACGACAGTTCCGGCCCGCCCGCCATGTTCACGCCCGTGGTGTGGGCCGTGGTCTGGGTCGGCGGCGCAGTGCTGCAGGCCCTGCCCGGCCAGAACACCCCGACCGACCTGGCCACCTCGCTGACCAGCGGCGACATGCCGGCGTGGCAGATGGGGCTGAACAACCAGGTCGCCAACCACCTGCTCTCGGCCGGTACCCAGGACAACTGGCTGCTGCTCGTGGTGCTGGTCGCCGTCGGCCTCTGCGCGCTGGGCACGCCACGGATGCGCACCATCGCAGGCTGGGTCGGCGCCGTGCTGGCCACCGTGTTCTGGTTCCTCGGGCAGGGCTTCGGCGATCTGCTGTCGCGGCCAGGCCACCGACCCGAACAGCGGGCCGCTGCTGGTCCTGCTGGCGCTCGCGCTGCTGGGCGCTCCGCTGCCGGTCAGCGCCTACGACGACGAACCGGAACTGGCCAGGGCACCGGCCGGCGGACGTCGGCCATGGCCGGCATCACGGCGGTGGCGATCGTCGGCGTCGGGCTACTGCAGTGGGGCACGCGCCAGGGTCACGCCACCTGCTCACCTGGCCATCACGGCCGTGTACACGCCGGCAGGCGACGCGGCACAGGCCCCGGTCTACTTCACGCTCACCAACACCGGTGACGGCGCCGACACGCTGGTGTCGGCGGGCGTCGAGTTCCAGACCGCCATCGCCGCGAAGGGCGTCTCGGTGTGCGCCAACCAGTTCTGCACCGGAGCGGACACGATCACCGTGCCGGCGCACAGCAGCGTGGCGTTCAGCAGCACCGGACCGCACGTGTTGGTCAGCGGACTGGGCGCGCTGACGAAGACCCACCAGCCGCTCCAGGTGACGTTGAGTTTCGCCAAGTCGGGCCTGGTGCACGTGTTGTCGCCGGTCGGCTCGCCCGCCAACCTCACCGAGGACGACATCATGACCTACGCCTACATGGGCTCCAGCACGCCCGGTATGGGCATGGACATGACGGGGATGAGCCGCACCAATATGCCGGCGGCACTGCGCCGGACGCCCGCCACCACGATGCCGACATGCCGGGCATGAACATGGGCACACCGGGCGGCTGAGGTTGACTCGCGCGTCAGGTCGCTGGCGACAGGTCGGCCAGTTCGGCCAGGATCTCGTCGTCGTCCACGATCAGGACGACGCATCCCCCGCCTTGATGCCCAGCCCCATCACGGCCAGCACGCTGGCCGCGTTCACCGCGTCCTCGGCAGTGCGGCCGATCTTCACCGGAACCTGTTTGCCGGCAGCGGTTTTGGCGAGGATCGCGGCGGGCCTCGCATGCAGGCCGATCCGTGACCCGACGGTGACACGCTTCTCGGGCACGACACCTCCCAGGGTGCGTTGCACAGGCCCCGTCCCGAGCGGCGGCCGGGTGGTCCGGCCGCTGGCGGAGGAGGGAGGCGTGGCGGAGCCACGTTGACCGACGACAACGCGGCAGGTGGGCCGGCTGGGCGTCGCACAGCCGGAAAACGGGCTAGTCACACGACACTAGGGTTCGATGGTCACCTTGATCGCCTCGCCCTTCGCCACGGTGTCGATCGCGGCCAGCACGTCGCGTCAGCGGCATCCGGTGCGTCACCAGGTCGGCCACCCGCACGGCGCCGGTCGCGATCAGATCCAGCGCCCTGCGGTTGTGGTCCGGGCTGGAACCGTTGGCGCCCACGATGGTCAGCTCGCGGTAGTGCACCAGGTTCGAGTCCAGCGCGATCACCGGATTGTCCTTGGGCAGGCCACCGAAGAAGCTCGATCCGACCGCGCCGGGCGGCCATCTGCAGCGCGTCCTGCTGCGCCTGGCCGGAGGCCGCCGCCGTGATCACCACGTCGACTCCCCTGCCGTCGGTGAGCTTCAGTACCTCGTCGACGGCGTCGGTCTCGCCTGCGCAGATGGCGGCGTCCGGCTGGACGAGGCCGGCGGCCATGGCCAGTCGGGTGGCGTTCAGTTCGACGAGGAACACCTGCCGTGCGCCGCGGGCCCTGGCCAGCCGGACGTGCAGGCAGCCGATCGGGCCCGCGCCGACCACGACGACGGTGTCGCCCTCGCCGACGCCCGCGATCTCCTGGCCGTTGAGCACACACGCCAGCGGCTCGGTGATGGACGCCGATACGTAGTCCACGCCGTCCGGAATCCGGTGCACGCCGTCGACGGCAAGGACGTTCGCCGGCACGACCATGTACTCGGCGAACCCGCCGTCGTAGTGGTAGCCCATGGAGACCTGGTTGGGGCAGATGGTCTGCCAGCCGCGCAGGCAGTCCTTGCACTGTCCACACGGGATCGCCGCGATCACCTGCACCCGGTCGCCGACGCTGCCAGCCGCCGGTCGCGCCGGCACCGACCTGCACGACCTCGCCCGCGATCTCGTGGCCGATCACCCTCGGCGGCACGATGTGGTGGTGGCCGAAGCGGAAGATCTTGACGTCGGTGCCGCAGGTCGAGCAGGCGCGGACGCGCAGCTTGAGCTCGCCAGGCCCGGCCACCGGCTCGTCGGCGTCCTCGATCCGCACGTCTCCCGGCGCGTAGAACCTGGCGACCTTCATGCCGAAATCTCCTCGTCGGTCGGGTGCAACAGGGCCAGCACGGTGGCCACGTCGGTGGCACCGCGGAGTTGTTCGCCCTTGCCCGGCGTGAGCAGGATCGTGGCCAGCGCCGAGAGCAGCTTCACGTGCTGGTCGCCGTCGGCCGCGATCGCGATGCACAGCCGGACGTGGTTGCCGTCCCAGTCCACGCCGTCCGGGAACTGCAGCACGGCGATGCGCGGTACGCAGCACGTGGCGCGCGGGAGGCGTCGGTGCCGTGCGGGATCGCCACCTGCTCGCCGATGTAGGTGGACATCGACTCTTCGCGCTCGTGCATGGCCGGCAGATACGGCGCCGTCGACGGCACCGATCGCCAGCAACAACTGGCCGCACTGGCCGATCGCGTCGTGCTTGTCGATGGCGTGCTGCCCGAGCCGGACCGCTTCGGCGGTGAGTACGTCATCCGCCAAGTTGACCACCGTCCTTGATCGCCTGCTCGACCCTGCCGAACAGCGGGTCGCCGAGGAACAGCTGGAAGCCGAGCACCACCTTGTCCGGCGCGGACTTCCTGGCCCTGGTCAGCAGGGTCTGCTGGCACAGCACGACATCCGCGTCGGCCGGGATGTTGTTCACCGGCGTGTGCTCGACCGTACCTTATACTTCTTCAGCGACTTGCCAAGCTGGGCTGCCAGCATCACGCTGCTGCCCATGCCGGCATCGCAGGCCACGACGATCTTCTTGACGTCGGCACCGTTGATAGTGCTCATCTCATGCCTCCACAACGGACGGCTGTGCCGTCTTCATACTGTCCGGGGCGTTCAGTTCCTCCTCGGGCTCCCGTTCCAGCCTGCCGAAGCCGAACAGGGCCGATCCGACGAAGAACGATACGGCCGCCGCGACCACGACACCCAGGATGACGCCGACGTAACTGCCCTTCGGTGTGACGGCCAGTACCGCGATGATGCTGCCCGGCGACGGCGTCGCCGTGGTGCCGGCACCGGTGATCACGAACGTCAGCACACCCATCGCGCCACCCGCGATCGCGGCCAGGATCAGCTTCGGCCTGGCCAGCACGTACGGGAAGTAGATCTCGTGGATGCCGCCCAGGAACTGGATGATGATCGCGCCGGGGACCGACGGGCGCATCATGCGCGGGCCGAACAGCAGGCACGCCAACAGGATGCCCAGACCCGGTCCGGGGTTGGGCTCCATCAGGAACTCGATGGCCTTGCCGTGCAGGTGGGCCTGCACGACGCCGATCGGGGCGAGGATGCCGTGGTTGATGGCGTTGTTGAGGAACAACACCTTGCCCGGCTCGATGATGATCGACGCCAGCGGCAGCAGGTGCGCGTTGATCAGCGCCTGCACGCCGCTGCCCAGCCAGTTGGTGAGCGCCTGTACCGCCGGTCCTATGCCCAGTTCGCCGAGCACGGCCATCGCGCCGCCGATGATGCCGGCACTGAAGTTGTCCACCAGCATCTTGAAGCCGGGCGAGACGTGGACGCCGACGTAGTCGTCCCACAGCTTGAGCAGCAGCGCCGTGAACGGACCGACGAGCATCGCGCCGAGGAACATCGGCACGTCCGAACCGACGGCGATGCCGACGGTCGCGACGGCGCCGACGACCGCACCGCGCTGTCCGTGCACCAGCCGGCCACCGGTGTAACCGATCAGGGTGGGCAGCAGGTACGTGATGATCGGGTCGACCAGCTTGTCCAGCGTGGCGTTGGGCGCCCAGCCGGTCGGGATGAACAACGCGGTGATCAGGCCCCATGCGATGAACGCGCCGATGTTGGGCAGCACCATCGCGGCCAGATAGCCACCGAACCGTTGGATGCCGGCTCGCGCCCGTTCCAGCCGGGGTGGCTGTGCCGGCTCTTCAGCACTGGTCATCGTTACCTCCACTCCTCGCCCCACCCGCCGGAGCACCGGACCGCCGCGCCGCGGTGGGCTCGGACTTCGGTGGCATGGGAGCTTCCTTCCGATCAGTCGATGTCACTGAGCCGGCGACCGGCGTCAATCCGTTCATGCACACTCACCACGTCGGTGCGCACGTCCCGTGGACCCGGCAGGGTGCTGCCGGGCAGCGACGCGGCCGCCGCGCCCCAGGCGAGGGCCACCGCAAGGGCGGCGGGGCCACTCGCCCCGCCGTACAGGAAGCCGGCCAGCATCGCGTCGCCCGCGCCCACGGCGCTGCGGGCGACGGCCGGGGCCTCGCCGTACCACCGGCCGCTGCCGTCGACCAGCACCGCACCGTCACGCGCCGAGGCTGGCCAGCACGGCGCCGGCACCGGCGCTGCGCAGTTCCTGTGCCGCGGCTCGACGACCTCGCCGACCGGTCTCACCCGGCCGCCGACCGCGGTCTCCAGTTCCTCGCGGTTCGGCTTGATCAGCGCGGGGAACGCCTTGATCGCGGCCAGCAGCGCGGGGCCGCTGGTGTCGACGGCGACCGGCACGCAGGTGGGCCGCAGCCGGTCGAGCAGGTCGGCGTAGCAGGTGTCGGGCACGCCGGCCGGCAGGCTGCCGCCCGCGACGATCCAGTCCGCCCGGTACGCGTCCGCCTGAACGGCCGCACAACACGGCGTCCAGTTCGGCCCGAGGACAACTCGCCCGGTCGAGTTGATCTTGGTGACGGTGCCGTCCGGTTCGACTACGGCGATGTTGCACCGCGCCGACGCCCGCACCGGCACTGCGACGAAGTCGACGCCGGCCTCGGTCAGCATGTCCACCAACTGGCGGCCCTCACCGCCGCCGACCGGCAGCACGGCCCGGGAGGCTGCACCGTGCGCGCTGAGCACCCGGGTGACGTTGATGCCCTTGCCACCCGCGTCCAGGTGCTCCGCCGGTGGCCCGCAGCACGCCGCCGCGGCGCAGTTCGGCCACCTCGACGGTGCGGTCGACGCTGGGATTCAGGGTCACCGTGACGATCACCCGGCCACCTCCCTGTGACGCCGCCCACAGTTGCGATCTCGTGGGAGCGTACGTTGGTTTGCCTGCGTTTGCAAGGTTTGACGTTCGTAACCGTGTGGGTCTGCGTGGCTTTGAGTGGTACCGTGCGTTCGTGTACGCGGAGGAGCGGCAACGCGCGATCCTCGACCAGGCCAGGGCAGACGGCCGGGTCGACGTGGCCCAACTGGCCACCGACTACACGGTGACGACGGAGACGATCCGCCGCGACCTGACGATCCTCGAACGCCACGGCCTGCTGCGCCGGGTGCACGGCGGCGCGATCCCGGTCGAACGTCTGGGCTTCGAACCCGCGCTTGCCACCAGGGACGTCACCATGACCGCCGAGAAGGACCGCATTGCCAAGGCGGCCCTGGCCGAGGTCCCCCAGGAGGGCGCGATCCTGCTGGACGCGGGCAGCACGCACGGGCCGCCTGGCCGACGCGCTGCCGATCGACCGCGAGCTGACGGTCGTGACCCACTCCCTGACCATCGCGATGGCGCTGAGCGCCCGGCCCAACCTGAACCTGATGCTGGTCGGCGGCCGGCTGCGCGGCAGGACGCTGGCGTCGGTGGACGACTGGGCCCTGCGCGCGCTGCGCGACACGTTCGTCGAGGTGGCCTTCATGGCGACCAACGGCATCTCGGTGGAACGCGGGCTCACCACGCCGGACATGGCGGAGGCCGCGGTGAAGCGCGCCGCGATCGCCAGCGCCCAGCGCACGGTCCTGCTGGCCGACCACACCAAGGTGGGCAACGACTGCTTCGCGCGGTTCGCCGACGTGGCCGACATCGACACGTTCATCACCGACGCGGCCATCGACTCCCGGGTGGCCGACGACTTCGCGGCCAACGGCCCCCGGGTGACGAAGGCGTAGTCAGTCCTGTGTGGACGGTCTAGCCGTCGCGATCGCCGCCAGCACGGCGTCCGCCACCTCCGGCCGGCAGATCACCAGGTCCGGCAGGTACGGGTGGGGCTGGTTGTAGAGCAGCGGTGAGCCGTCGATCCGACTGGCGTGCAACCCTGCCGCCAGCGCGACCCCGACCGGCGCGGCGGAGTCCCATTCCCACTGCCCACCCGCGTGCACGTAGGCGATCGCGTCCCCGCGCACGACGGCCATCGCCTTGGCACCCGCCGATCCCATCGGCCGCACAGCGGCACCGATCGCGCCGGCGACGGCGCCCGCGAACGCCGGCGGCCTGCTGTCGCTGACCAGCACCACCCGTTCGGCCCGCGCGCCGGGCCGGGGATCGGCCGTCGACCACACCTCGCCCGCGGCCGGCACGGTCACGGCGGCCGCCGTGATGCCGCGGCCCGCCGTGTGCAGCGCCACGTGCACGGCCCAGTCCGGGCGGCCGGGCATGGCGTACTCGCGGGTGCCGTCGAGGGGGTCGACGATCCAGACGCGGGCGGCACCCAGTCGGGCCGGGTCGTCCGCGGACTCCTCGGACAGCACGGCGTCACCGGGACGGTGGGCGGCCAGTTCGGCGAGCACCAGGTCGTTGGACCGCTGGTCCCCCGCGCGGCCGAGCGCCTTGGGATCCCCGAAGTCGTCCTCGGCCCTGATCCGCAGCAACAACTCGCCCGCCCGTTGCGCCAACCCGGCGGCCAGCAACGCGTCATCGGTGTCCACACCGACATCATGGCACGGCCCCGGTTTCCCGTTTCCATCACCGGATAACGGAGGTCAACGCCTTCAACTCCGCGACCCGCTGCACGATCCTGTGGATACAGCAAAAAACCGAAAGGACGTGAGGAAATGGCGAAGATCAAGATGCGGAAAATCGCCGACCACGACGTCGCGGCGATCGGCGTCATCGGACCGATGGCATTCTGCCTGTCCGACCTGGAGCACGGAATCCTCGTCGTGCCAACCGGCTTCGTGCGCCGGGACGGCAACGGTTGGGGCTGAAGGTTACCCGGGGGTTACCGGTGGCGGCCATTCCTGGTACATACTCTGCAACGCGGAATGGCACACGGAAGGGGCGTTCAGGCACGGGGGCCTGCACGCCCCCTTCGGGACGGAAAGTGGACAGCGGATGAGTGAAACTGACAGATCAATGACACTTGCTGGTCTGGTCAGCCAGGAAGCGGAATTTCTGTACCGACGACTCCGCCTCGCGGGCACGATGAAGGCCGAACAGTTCTGTGCCGACGGTGCGGCGGCCACCGAACTGCTGGACACGGGGGTCGCGTTCCATTCCGGCCAGCACGACACGGAGATCCGCCCCGTCGAGCCGGCGACGGCGCTGCGACTGCTGCTCGGTCACCGGCAGGGCGAACTGCTCGACCGGCAGGAACGGATCATGGTCGGCTGGCAACGGCTGACCGCCCTGCTGCCACCGGCCTTCGACGGCGCACCCGCCGAACGCGCGGACGGCATCCGCCTGATGACCAACTTCGACGAGGTCCTCACGCGCGCCGCCGAGCTGTACCCGTCACCGAAACACCGGCTGCGCGGCACGGAGACCGGCACGTTCCCGACCCAGCCGACCCGCGACCGGCTTCGCACACCACCACCGGGCTCGCTGCGCGCGGGCGTGCGGTTCCAGATGATCTACCACGCCGGCTACCTGGACACGAAGGCGGGCGCGGAGATCATCCGCGACTCGGCGCGGTCCGGCGAGGAGGTCCGGCTACGCGGCCGGATGCCGATCAAGATGCTGCACGTCGACGACTCGGTCGCGCTGGTGGGCATCGGCCCGATGGCCCGCACGGCACTGCTGATCCGCTCCGACGCGATCCTCGTGATGCTCGCCGAGTGGTTCGACCTGCTGTGGAGCGACCCGGCCACGGTCCACCTGCCCGACGACGCGGCGGAACGGTCACCGGAGGACATCCAACTGCGCATCCTGCGCATGATGCCCACGGACGACGACACGGCGATCGCCCGCCGCCTGCAACTGTCGGTCAGCACGGTCCGCCGCCACATCAAGTCCCTGTACACCATGCTGGGCGTGAACAGCAGGTTCGCCGCCGGCATGGTCGCCGCCAAACGCGGCTGGATCTAGGCGGCGGCCGGGCCGCGCAACAGGTCGGCCAGCACCGGCAGCACGTCCTGGGCGCACGGCAGGGTCGAGTGCCGGCGCAGTTCCCTGGCCAGCCAACTGACCTGGAGCCGCGCGATCGCCGAATCCACCCGCCACAGGTCGTCGGCCAGCAGGCGGACGACCTCGCACGCCCGCTCCACGTCCCTGCCCACCGCGTGCGCCAGTGCCGCCCGCAGCCCGAACCTGACCCGGGCCCTGGCCGATCCGACCGCGAACTCGCCGATCCCGGAATCCAGCAACTGCGCCGCCTCAGCGGGACGGCCCAGTTCCAACAGGCACCAGCCGCGCACCATCGTGTGCAGGTCCGGTGTTCGCGTCGGGCCGAGCACGGGGGCGTCCGGCAGTGCCTGGGCGGCCTCGTCCAGAAGCGCGCTCGCGTTGCCCAGCGCCTCGAAGCATTCCCGTGCCGCGCCGAGCAGCGCGTAGCCCTGTGCCTCGCGGTGGAACGCGAGGCCGCGCACCCGCGCCGTGGCCGACGGGTCGTGCCGCGCCTGCTGTGCCAACTCGATCGTGGTGCGCGCGTCCTCCGAGTACATCGCCATCTCGGCGCGCCGCACCAGGGCGAACGGCCGCATCGAGTCGTCGCCGCCGAGGACCGCGAGTTCGACGGCGCGGTTCGTCCACCAGGTGGCGTGCCGGTCGTCACCGGCGTCCTGGACGGTCCAGCCCGCGAAGTCGGCGAACTGGGCTGCCAGCAGCCACAACCGCGCCGCGCCGTGCTCGTCGCGACCGGCGCGCGCCAGGCCGCGCAGCATGTGCAGCTCGGTGATCAGCGACGGCAGCACCAGTGCGGGGCTCGCGATCTGGCCCAGCGCCTTGGACTGGTCGAACCGGGCGCTGAACAACGTGATCAGCGCCTCCGGGTCGGCGGGCAGACCGGTGACACCGGGACTGAGGGCGAGCGCCGTGGAGTCGTCGAAGGCCGTGGCGCCGCTGCGCTGGAAGTGTGCCGTGCCAGTGGGTTCCATCCGCAGCAGCCACGGATTGCCGTCCCCGTCGGTGTCGTCGGCCGGACCGGCTCGGGTGGTGTCCGTGTCGGCGGCGAGTGCGACGAGAGCGCCATTGGCGACCACGGCCGCGTCGCACAACCTGGCCAATGTCGGATTCGCGGCTTTGTCGCCGGACTCGATCTTGCTCAGATAGCCCTTGCTGTAATGGATCTGCTGGGACAGTTGAGTGAGTGACAGGCCGGCCTGCTGCCGCCTGCGCCGCAGCTCCGCCCCGAATGCCGACCGGTCCATCGTCCCCACATCCAGTATTGTGGCTCCAAAAGAGCAACCATGGAAGTATCCAGGTGGACATGGTAGGAAAGAGTCGTGTCGACAGAAAACGCGCCGCGGGACAATCGCGGCTATTGTGCTGCTGCCGGCTCGCCGTGGCGGCGCGTGGCCACGAGCATGGTGCATTCCACACCGTGGTTCGTGGTCTGGCAGGACAACGTGATGCGCCCGGATGGTACTTCCGGCCTGTACGAACGGGTCGACTCGCCCGGCGCGGTCACCGTGTTGCCCCTGGATGACGACGACACGGTCGTGATGACCCGGCAATGGATGTACCTGCACGCCGAAACGCAGTGGCGGTTACCCGGTGGCGGAATCGATTCCACCGACGGCAATCCGCTCGCGGCGGCGAAACGGGAACTCGCCGAGGAAACCGGACTGCGCGCCAGCCATTGGCGAGAAATTGGCAAGATCAATTGCGCGGACAGCTTGACAAATCATGTCGTACATATGTTCGTGGCCACCGGGCTGACCCAGGGGTCGACCGAGCTCGGACCCGGTGAACGCGATCTGCAAGTTGTCCGACTGCCGTTGCACGACGTGATTTCCATGGCGATGCGCAACGACGTGCCGGACGCGGGCAGCGCTCACACGATCGTGATGTACGCGGCACAACGGGCCGGCATCGGAGCGTGAGAGCGCTGATCCGACCGCGGCGGCCCGGGGACATGGACAGGTGCGTGTCGGTGCTGGCCGACGTGCACCGCGGCAGTGGCTATCCGGCGCACTGGCCCGCCGATCCGCACCGCTGGCTCGCCCCGTCCCGGCACATCGCGGCCTGGGTCGCCGAACTGGAGGGAACCGTCGTGGGTCACGTGTCGCTCACGTCGGCGATCGGTGAGGCCGCGGCGGCGTTCTGGGCCGACAGCACCGGGCGGTCGGTGGCCGACGCCGTCGCCGTCAGCCGGCTGTTCGTCGCCCAGCACGCACGTGGCCACTCGATCGGGCGACAACTGCTCGACTACGCGGATGCGCGGGCGCGGGAGTGCGGGCTGCACCCGGTGTTGGGCGTGCTGGACCACAACCGGACCGCGATCGCGCTGTACCGGGACGCCGGCTGGCGCCACCTGGCCGTCACCGACCTCACGCTCCCGGACGGGCGGACGCTGCCGATGTGGTGTTTCGCCGCTCCGCAACCGTACGGAGCGCCACCTGGCTGACCTGCGCTGTCTACACTTGCCGCGTGACGGAAGGGCCTCGACGGGCCGGTGACGGCAAACGGCCGACCATCGCCGACATCGCCAAGCAGGCCGGCCTGACCAAGGCCGCGGTCTCGTTCGCGCTCAACGGCCAGCCCGGGGTGTCCGAACGGACCAGGACGCGGGTGCTGGACATCGCGCGCCGGATCGGCTGGCAACCCAACAGCGCGGCGCGCGCGTTGTCCGACGGCAGGGCGGGCGCTGTCGGTCTGGTCATCGACCGGCCTGCCGCGACGCTGGGCGTCGAGCCGTTCTTCATGCAGTTCATCTCCGGTATCCAGGCGGAACTGTCGCGCAACCACGTGGCGCTGCTGTTCACCATCGCCGAGGACCGGAGCGCGGAGATCGGGCTGTACCGGACATGGTGGGGCCAGTGCCGGGTGGACGGCGTGTTCGTCGTCGACCTGCGGGTGGCCGACCCTCGGGTCACTGTGCTGGAGGAACTGGGCATGCCGGCCGTGGTGATCGGGCACCCGTCGGTGTCCGGTTCGCTGCCCGCCGTGTGGCACGACGACGTCGTGGTGACCAGGACCGTGATGGAGCACCTGGTCGCGCTGGGGCACCGGCGGATCGCGCGGGTCACCGGCGTGCCCGAGCTGCGGCACACGCAGATCAGGACGGCCGGGTTCGACGCGGCAGCCGCCGACCTGGGCGTCACCGTGACGCACGTGCCCGGCGACTACACCGGCGAGAGCGGCGCGAAGACGACCGAGGCGCTGCTGACCGGCGACACCCGACCCACCGCGATCGTCTACGACAACGACCTGATGGCGGTCTCCGGCATCGGCACGGCTCGCCGGCTGGGCGTGGACGTGCCGGGCGAGGTGTCGATGGTGGCGTGGGAGGACTCACCGCTGTGCGAACTGGTGCACCCCGCGCTGACGGCGCTGCACAGGGACGTGCACGGCTACGGGATGCACGCGGCCGCTCGCCTGCTGGCCGCGGCCGACGGAACCGGTGAGGGCAACGTGAAGGACGCGACGCACGAGTTGATCCGCCGGGAAAGTACCGGTCCGGTACCGGTGTGATCGTCGTCCGTTCCGGACTCGTCACGATCACCGGACACTAGGATGTCCGTATGGGCATACGGGGGGCCGGGGTGGCACTGGCGCTGGGCACGGGCGCTGCCGGTGTGGCGCTGAACGTGTTCGGCAGGCGGTCGCCGTGGCGGCGCTACCCGTGGTACATGGCCGGCATGGTGCCCGGTCTGATCGGGTCCGAACTGGGCGCGCCCGCGGCGACCGCGCAGGCGATGGCGGCCGGGCTGGCGATCAAGCTGGGCGCCGGACGCAGCGGGCTGGGCACGACCGGGCTGACCGTGGCCGCCGGCACCGCGCTCGGCCTGGTCGGGCTGCACCGCCGTTCGGTGGCCGCGGGTGACGTGCTGGACAGGGCGCTGGTCGAGGCGTTCGGCGGGCGCGCACCGAGGCTCGACAACGAGCCGGACCCGGTGTCGGTGCGCTCGCCGCTGGCGAACCTGTTGGTGGACCGCGATGTCCGCTACCACGACGAATCCCCCGCGCAGACGCTGGACATCTGGCGGCAGCCGGGCATCGCGGCGTCCGCACGACGGCCCGTGATGGTGTACGTGCACGGCGGCTCGTGGACCGGCGGCAGCAAGCGCGCGCAGAGCGTGTACCTGACGGCGCAGCTCGCCGCCCGAGGCTGGATCTGCGTGTCGATCGACTACCGGCTCGGGCCGCGCAACCGGTGGCCGGCACAGATCGTCGACGTGAAGCGGGCGATCGCGTGGCTGCGGGCCAACATCGGTGCGTACGGCGGCGATCGGTCGTTCATCGCGATCAGCGGCGGGTCGGCGGGCGGCCACCTGGCGTCGCTGGCCGCGCTGTCCGGCAACGATCCCGCGTTCCAGCCGGGATTCGAGGCCGCCGACACGAGCATCCAGGCGGCCGGCCTGCTGTACGGGGTCTACGACGTGACGGTGGTCAACGACGACGGCCTGCCGAGGCTGCGCGACCACGTGCGGCGCGTCATGTTCGAGGCTGACATCGCGGACGACCCGGACACGTGGCACGCCGCGTCACCGACGCTGCGGCTGGGACCCGGCGCGCCACCGATGTTCGTGGTGCACGGCGACCGGGACGAGGTCGTCGAGGTGACCACGGCCCGCAGGTTCGCCGAGCGAGCCCGCCAGGTGTCCCGCCAACCGTTCGGCTACGCCGAACTCCCCTACGCCCACCACGCCTTCGACTACCTGCCCTCGCCGCGGACCCGCGCCACGGCGCGGGCCATCGCGGCGTTCTTCGAGACGGTGCACGCTCGCCGGGAAGCGTGACCGACCGACTCGGCCGGGTTGCGCCGTGAAGCGACCGGGCCGGCGGAAACCGGGGGCCCGGTCAACACAACTGCCACCGACGGGCAGTCGGCGTGACCGATCCACAACGGATTTCGCCGCCGCCGGCCGTCCCGGCCGCCCGGAGCTTGCGGCGCCGAAACGTCGCGCTGTCAACGGAAAACTGTCAACGGGTGATGACGGCCGCGGTCCAGACCATCCGGTCCACGGTGCGGGACGGGTGGCGGCCTCACCCGGCACCGGATTGGATGGATCGATGTCGGACTTGCTGACCACCGAGATCGCCACCGAGGAACAGCGGCTGCGGCGCGATCTCGGCTTCTGGGGCCTTGCCGCCATCGGGTTCTCCAACATCGTCGGGTCCGGTTGGCTGTTCTCCGCGATGTACGCGGCGCAGACCGCCGGTCCTGCCGCGCTGATCTCGTGGGTCGTGGCCGGCGTGCTGTGTGCGCTGATCGCGCTGGTCATGATCGAGCTCGGCGCGACGCGGCCGGAGGGCGGCGGCACGGTGCGGTGGCCGCTACAGGCCAACGGGCGGCTGGTCGGGACCGTGATCGGCTGGTCTGCGCTGCTGTCGGTGGGTGGTACGGCGGCCGAGATCACCGCCATCATGCGGTACGCGGCCCACTATCTGTCCTGGCTCTACGGCAACGGCACGCTGACGGTCCTCGGCGTCCTGGTGGCCGTCGCGTTCAGCGCGTTGTTGACGGCGTTGAACTGGTTCGCCGTACGGATGTTCGCGCGGCTGAACAATCTCGTCACCGCGATCAAGGTCGCCGTGCCGGTGGTCACCGTGATCGCGCTGTTCGCCTCCGGCTTCCATCCGGGCAGGCTGACCGATCACGGCGGTTTCGCGCCGTACGGTTACGCCGCCTGCCTGAGCGCGCTCGCCGCAGGCGGGATCGTGTACTCCGTCAACGGTTTCCAGGCGCCGGTGGACTTCTCCGGCGAGGCCCGCGAGCCACGGCGCACGGTGCCGCTGTCGGTGCTGGCCGGGATCGGCGTCGCCGTGCTGATCTACCTCGGGTTGCAGGTGGCGTTCCTGTTCGCCGTGCCGGAGAACCTGCTCGGCCGCGGCTGGAAGGGCGTGGACTTCGACTCGCCGTTCGGCCAACTGGCGCTGCTGCTGAACCTGCAGTGGCTGTCCGCCCTGCTCTACGCGGACGCCGTGCTGTCCCCCGGCGGTTCGGCGTACGTGGGTGTCGCCGTGGACACCCGCCACACCTACGCGCTGGCCAAGAACGGCCTCATTCCCCGGTTCTTCATGGCCGTGCACGAGCGGTCCGGCATTCCGCGCCGAGCGCTGGCGCTGAACCTGGGTGTCATCGTCGTGTTCCTGCTGCCGTTCTCGGGCTGGCAGCAGATCGTCGCCGTGATGGGCGACATGTACCTGCTGTCCTACAGCGCGTCCGCCGTCGCGGCGGCCACGTTCCGGTCGGCGGACAGTACCCGGTTGGCCGGCTGGATCCCCGGCATCCGGTGGATCGCGCCGCTCAGTTTCGTGGTGGCCGGCGAGTTCGTGTACTGGTCGGGGTGGCACGACCTGCGGCTGGTGCTGCCGCTGGTGCTGGTCGGCGTCCCGCTGTTCCTGGCGCTGTGGCGCGGCCGCTGGGGCCGCGACCTGCTCGGTGAGCTGAACGTGGGCGCGTGGCTGGTGGTGTACCTGCTGGTGCTGACGCTGTTGGCGTGGCTGGGTGGTTTCTCCGGCTCCGGCCGCCTGCCGGCGCCGTACGACTCGATCGTGGTCGCCGTCGTGTCGCTGGCCGTGTTCTGGTGGGGGGTGCGCTCCGGCACACGGCACATGGCCCGCACGAACGACTAGCCTGGGTGTGGGGCCGGCCTGCGAGGAGGCAGCATGACGGAGATCGTCGCGACCAGCAGCGGCAAGGTGCGCGGCGTGCGCCACGGGGACGTCACGGCGTTCCTGGGCATCCCGTACGCGGCGGCGCCGAAGGGCAGGGCGCTGTACGAGCCCGCACGGCCGGTGCCCGCGTGGGACGGTGTCCGCGATGCGGTGGCGCTCGGTCCGACCGTGCCCAAGCCCGGTTACGCGCCGCCGTTCGACGCGCTGCTGGCCGAACCGGCGATCCCGGGCGACGAGTTCCTCAACGTGAACGTGTGGACGCCCGATCCCGGCGGCTCGGGGTTGCCCGTGATGGTGTGGATCCACGGCGGCGCTTTCCGCAACGGCTCCAACGCGATCCCGGTCTATGACGGGCAGGCGTTCGCGCGCGACGGCGTCGTGCTCGTCGGCGTGAACTACCGGCTGGGCGTGCCGGGATTCGCCGTGCTGCCGGACTCCCCGCCCAACATCGGCATCCGCGACCAGCTCGCCGCGCTGGCCTGGGTGCAGGACAACATCGCGGCGTTCGGCGGCGACCCGGGCAACGTGACGATCTTCGGCGAGTCGGCGGGCGGCATGAGTGTCACGACGCTGCTCGCGGTCGCCGCCGGCAGCGGGTTGTTCCACAAGGTGATCGCGCAGAGCGGCGCCGGCTCGATCGCGGTCGACCCGGACGACGCGCGCCTGGTGACGGCGGAACTGTCGGCACGGCTGGGCGTCGAGGCCACCGCCGAAGCGCTCGGGCACCTGGACGTGGACGCCGTGATCGCCGCGCAGCAGGCAGTGTCCACCAGCATGGCCGCCGACCCCGATCCGGCCCGCTGGGGACGGTCCGTCGTGGCCTCGGCGATGGCGTTCGTGCCCGTGGTGGACGGGGATCTGATCACCGAGCGGCCGCAGGACGCGATCGCGGCCGGCCTCGGGCACGACATCCCGCTGCTGGTCGGCACGACAACGGAGGAGCAGCGGTTCTTCCTGGTGCCCACCGGCGTCGCGGCGGCCACGACCCCGGACATCCTGCGTGGCGTGCTGGCCGGCCGCGGCTGTTCGCCGGCCGTCGCGCAGACGTACACCGCGAACCGGCCGGACGCGGCTGCCGGTGACGTGCTGTGCGCGGCGTTGACCGACCAGTTCTTCCGGTTGCCCGCGTTCCGGTTGGCCGAGGGCCGCGCGCGGGCGCAGGCGCCGACCTACGTCTACGAGTTCGCCTGGGGCACACCGGTAGGGGACCTCGGCGCGTGCCACGCGCTGGAGATCGGCTTCGTCTTCGACAATCTCGCCAGCACGGGTCAGTTGGCTGGCGCGAACCCGCCGCAGGCGCTGGCCGACGACATGCACGCGCGCTGGGTCGCGTTCGCCCGCGACGGTGATCCCGGTTGGCCCGCCTACGACCTGAACCGGCGGCCGGTGATGACGTTCGACGACCCGGCGTCCGGAGTGGTCGACGACCCGAGGGCCGACGAGCGGCGGCTCTGGGACGGCATTGTCTGAGGAGGTCCTGACCGGCGGCAACGTGGCGGGGCGGGTGGTGCGGATCGGTTCCACGGTCCGCAAACCGGCTCACCCGGCCACGGACGCCGTCGACGCGCTGCTGCGGCACCTCAATTCCGTCGGATTCGACGGTGCGCCAAGGACTTTCGGCCGTGACGACGAGGGCCGGCACGTGCTGGAGTACGTGCCGGGTGTGCTGGCCGACGTGCGGCCGGTCGACGACCTGGCTCGCGTCGGCAGGCTGGTCAGGCAGTTCCATGACGCCGTCGCCGGTTTCCGGCCGCCCGCCGGCGCGGTGTGGGACGTGGTGATTCCGCCGGACCGCACCGAGTTGATCTGCCACCACGACCTGGCGCCCTGGAATCTGGTGCTGGGCGACGACCGCTGGGTGTTCATCGACTGGGACGGCGCGGGTCCTGGTTCGCGGCTGTGGGATCTCGGTTACGCGGCACATGGTTTCGTGCCGTTGGGTCCCGGTGGTGACCCGGCCGCGGATGCGCCACGGCTGCGGGAGCTGGCCGACGGGTACGGGCTGGACGGCGAGCAGCGTCGTGCGTTGCCTTCGCTCACCGTCGCGCACACGCGGGGTATGTACGAGTTGTTGCGACGGTCGGCCGGTACCGGTGTGCGGCCGTGGGCCCGGTTGTACGACGAAGGGCATGCCGGGCACTGGGGACCGGCGGCCGAGTACATCGAGCGCAACGCGGCCGTGTGGCTCGGTGCCCTCTGATCTGGTCACCGTTGGTTCGGCTTCGTTCGGCCTTGCGCCGGGTTCGCCGGTGACCGCCGTTCGGGTGGGTGGCTCGCCGCGTCGCGATCAGGCCGCCGCCGGGCGCCTCGCCGTCAGGGGGCGCAGGTCGATCGGCTGGCCGTCCTTCGGGAACGGCAGTGCCGTGTAGTCCATCGGCGCCCGGTAGGCCGGGTCCACCTCCCAGTCGAAGCGCAGCAGCAGGTGGTGCATGACCGCCTTGACCTCGGCGACCGAGAAGTGCATGCCGATGCATTTGTGCGCGCCGCCGCCGAACGGTTGCCACGCGTACCGGTGCACGCGGTCCTCGCGGCGGTCGTCGGCGAACCGGCCGGGGTCGAACCGCTCCGGGTCGGGCCAGTACTCGGCCATGTGGTGGGTGAAGTGCGGCGTGATCGACGCCATCGTGCCGGCCGGGATGTAGTGGCCGAGCACCTCCGTGTCCTTGACGGTGCGGCGGGCCATGCTGGGTACGGGCGTGACGAGGCGCTGGCACTCCTTCATCACCATCTCCAGCGAGCGCAACTCGGCCAGGCCCTCCAGGGGCGGTGCCGACGTGCCCAGTGCGGCCGACTCCTCGCGGCAGCGGTCCCGCCATTCCGGGTGCTGGCCGAGGTAGCCCAGCATCGTGGTGACCGTGATGGTCGACGTGTCGTGCGCGGCCATCAGCAGGAAGATCATGTGGTTGATGATGTCCGTGTCGGTGAACCGCAGGCCGTCCTCCGACTCGATGTGGCACAGCACCGAGAACAGGTCGTCGCCGTCGCTGGCCCGCCGCGAGGGCAGGTACTCACGCAGGAACCGTTCCAGGAAGCGGCGGCCGGCCAGGCCGCGCCGCCAGCGGGTGGCCGGCAGCGGGAAGCGCACGTAGGACGTGCTGGCCTGCACGCACGCGATGAACGCCTGGTTCACCGCGGCCATCCGCGTGGCGTCCGCGGTCTCGTGGCCGCCCATGAAGATGTCGGTGGCCAGGTCCAGCGTCATCTCCTTGACCGCCGGGTACGCCTGGAAGTCCGGCGCGGGTGCCCACGCGTCCAGTGCGGTGGTGATCGCCGGGTGCAGTGCCTCGACGTAGCGGGCCAGGCGCTCGGCGGTGAACGCCTGGTGCAGGACGCGCCGGTGTTCGCGGTGCTCGTCGAAGTCGAGCAGCATCAGGCCACGGCCGAAGAACCTGCCGATGAACTGGCCCCAACCGGGGCCGTTGGCGAACGCCTTGTCCGCGTTGACCAGCGCGACGCCGCACGCGTCCGGCCCGAGCAGCGACACCGACCGCACGCCGAACGAGCCGTGCCAGCACACCGGTCCGAGCTCTCGGTACCAGGTGTTCCACAGGGCGAGCGGGTCACGCATGTAGGCAGGCCCGTAACCCAGGATCGGCGGACCGAAATTGCCGACGACCGGTTTGAGGCCCGCTGGTGCTGGTGCGAGGGCTCGGGTCATCGGTGACCTCCCCGTCGGCCGGGTGGTAAACGGTGTCAACCAACGGTAATCCGACTGGGCCCGCTGTCAAACTATCCTGATGTGGGGGCAGTACTCCGCCGGAGGATGGCAGTGACCGAAGACGATCCGACGAACGGTCTGATCGCGGGACGGTATCGGCTGGTGGAACGGCTGGGCAGGGGCTCCATGGGCGAGGTGTGGCGGGCGCACGACGAGCGCCTCGATCGTGTCGTCGCCGTGAAGCAACTGTTACCCGCCGCCGGACTGGACGAGGCCGCCGTGCGCGATGGCAACGCGCGGGCGATGCGCGAGGCGCGGATCACCGCGAAGCTACAGCACCCGCGCGCCGTCGCCGTGCACGACGTCGTCGAGCACGACGGGCAGCCGTGCCTGGTGATGGAGTACGTGCGGGCGCGCGGTCTGTCGTCGGTGCTGGCCGAGCGTGGCCCGCTGCCGCCGATGGAGGCGGCACGCATCGGCGAGCAGGTCGCGTCGGCGCTGGCGGCGGCGCACTCGGCCGGCATCGTGCACCGGGATGTCAAGCCGGACAACGTGCTGCTCACCGAGAACGGCGACGCGAAGATCACCGACTTCGGCATCTCCCGCGCTGTCGGCGACGGTTCGGTGACCGGGCCGGGCATCGTGGTGGGCACGCCGGCGTATCTCGCGCCGGAGATCGCCGCCGGCGGTGAGGCGACGTACTCGTCCGACGTGTTCTCGCTGGGTGCGACGCTGTACGAGGCCGTCGAGGGCCGTCCGCCGTTCGGCTACGACGACAACCCGATCGCGCTGCTGCAACGCGTCGCGAAGGGCGAGTTCCCGCCCCCGACCCACGCGGGTCCGCTGACACCGCTGCTGGGCCGGCTGCTGCGCGCCGACCCGACCGCGCGACCGGCGATGCTGCAGGCGGTCGACGAACTGACCGCCCTCGCGGACGGCCGCGTCCCGGTCCCGCCACCACCACCACCGGCGCCGGCGCCGACACTGTTCATGGCGCCCCGCCCGCCGCGCCGGCGTGCCGTGCTGGCCGGGCTCGCGGCCGTCGGTCTGGTCGCCGCCGGGGTGATCACGGGTATCGTGATCAGCGACAACCGGTCCGGCCAGGTCGCGTTCGACCAGCCGCCGCCCGTGCACACGGCCCTGCGGCCCACACCGAGGAGCACACTGCCGACCACCGGTGGCGCCGCGAATCCCGACACGGCCTGTGTCGCGGCCTACACCGTGACCAACCACTGGCCGGGCGGCTTCCAGGCGCAGGTCACGATCACCGTCAGCGGTGCCGCGGTACACGGCTGGCAGGTGACGTGGAGCCTGCCGAACGGCCAGCGGATCAACCAGGTGTGGAACGGGGTGCTCACCCAGCAGGGTGGTTCGGTGACGGTCGCCAACGAGAGCTACAACGCTGCCGTCGCGGCCGACGGGACAACGGGTTTCGGCTTTCTCGGCGGTGGCACATCCGGCCAACCGGACGTGCCACCCGTCGTGCACTGCGCGGCGACGCGCTGACTCAGCTCAACGAGTTACGCAGCGCCAGCACCCGGTTCACCGCCGCCTGGAACGTCGCGGACGGCAGTGAACCGGAGTTCAGGCCCGCTGCCAGCGCGTTCTCCACGTCGTCGCCCTGTGTCGTGCTGCCGCCCGAGCACAGGATCAGGTCCATGCCGGCCAGTGCGGCGTCGACGCCGCGCTGTGCGTCGGTGCCGAAGTTCCGCAGTGCGCCCGCTTCCAGCGCGTCGGTGATGGTGACGCCGGTGAACCCGAGCCGCTGGCGCAGTTCGCCCTGCACGACCGCGGACGACAGGCCCGCCGGATCGGTCGCGTCCAGCGCCGGATACACGGCCCACGACACCATCACGAGCTTGACGCCCGCCGAGATCGCGGCCGGGTAGGGCGCTTCGTCGATCGAGCGCAGGTCGGGCAGCGACACGGTCAGCGTCACCGGCTGCGCGTCGGTGTTCTGGCTCGCTGTGGCCACGCCGAGGCCGGGGAAGTGCTTCACGGTCGCCGCGACGCCGGTGGCCTGCTGCGCGCTGACGAACGCGCTGCCCAGTGTCCCCACCGTGGTCGGGTTCTGGCTGTAGGAGCGCTGGTACTGGTCGTCGAAGTCACCGGCGGTGCGATACACGTCCAGCACCGGCGCGAGGTTGACGTTCATGCCGACGCCCGCGAGGTTCTGGCCGCCCCGGTGCCCGCCTGCGACGCCTGCGTCGTCGGGTCGGACGATTCGCCGATCTGCTTCTCCGACAGCGTCGGCGCGCCAGGCAGCCGTCTGACCTCGCCGCCCTCCTGGTCGGTCATCAGCAGCAGCGGCGCCTTGACCGGGCTCATCGCGTCGGCGCGGCGCAGTTCGGTGATCACCGAACCGATCTGGGCCTCACTGGAGATGTTGTCCCCGAAGAAGATCACGCCCGCTGCCTGACCGGCCTGGATGCGCTGGATCAGTGCTTGCGGCGGCGTCAGGCCGGTGTAGGAGTAGACGACGCGCTGCCCGGCCAACTGCTGCGGTGTCAGCGTGCCGGTCAGGCTGGCCTCCTTGCGCAACGCCTGGTGGGCGGCGGCGGCGGCCTCGGCACTGCCGATGGCACCGCCCATCAGCCCCGGCAGGACCATCAGGGCGGACGCGGCCGTGGCGAGGAGCAAGTACAGGCGCTGCCATACCTTCGTCATCGTCCGTGAGACCTCCCTCGGGCACGGTACCCCGGCTGCGCTCCACCCAACGAGGTGTAACAGCTTCACGCGATATAGACCAGATCTGGTTACTTTCCAACAATTCACACTGTTGACTTACCATTGAGGGCGTGGTGTCGGACGATGCGGAGCTCGCGGCCGCCAGGGACACGGTGCTCGGCGCCGTGCGCACGGCACTGGGCCAGGGCGGACTCCCGCTGAGGGAACCCGGCCTGCCCGCGCCGGCCGCCCCCGGCAAACACGCCGCCTACGAGTGGCGCTCCCGGCGACCGTGGCTCGGGCCGCTGGTCCAGTCGGTCGAACGGGCGCTGCTGTTCGTCGCCGTCGCGGTCGTCGAGCGCATCGTCACCAGCGCCGCATGGGCCTCGCCGCACCTGGACGACCACCGCGTCCGCCTGGACCCGGTGCTGGAACTGGACGAGATCGACGACCAGGCGCTGCGGCTGGCGCGGCTGCGCCACCAGCTCGGCGCACGCGAGCCGGTGCAACCGGGCTGGGCCGCGCTGGTGGACCGGGTCGCGGCGCTACGGCTGTACGCGGACCGGTTGCCGGCACTGGAATCCGAGCTCGCCGCGCAGGCCGCGGCCGACCGCGCCACGCTGCTGGAACTGAACGCGGCCACGCTCGCCGCGGGCGCCGCCCGCGACGAACTGGCCACCGATCACGTACGGGCCCTGGCCGACGACCTGCGGGACCGCACGACGGGTGAGATCACCAACTCCTCGACGTCGCATAGGAATGCGACGTGATCGGCTCGGCGTTCTCCGGCCGCTGGTAGACCGACTGCACGGCGACCCGGCCCGGTCCGACCAGCCGGACCCACAGCGTCCGGTAGTTGAAGCGGCGCCACGTGAACAGCCCCTGCGAGTGCGGATACTCCAGGTGCAGGTGCATGTTCACGGACAGGTCCCGGTACAGCAGCGAACTGGGCTGCACCAGCATGCTCTCGCCACGCGCCAGGTCACGCACGAACGTGTTGCCCGGCGAGTGCAGCAACAGCAGCCCCGGTGCGCCGCGCGCGCCGAAGATGTCGCCGTACATTCCCATCGGGTAATGGGTCTCCCGTTCGTCGCCGGTGCCCGTGACGTACCAGACCGGCGAGCGCTCCCAGGTGTACTGGACGTTGCCGGTCGCGGCCAGCAACCGGTGCTCGCGCACCCAGATCTGCTGCCCGTGCTCCAGCGGCAGCACCACGAGATCGCCCGCGTGGTTGTCGGACAACGCGATGTGCCCCGGGCCGCGACCCTCCAGCATGATCAGTGGCAGGCCGGACATCATCCGGTTCCAGCCGCCGGACAGGCTCATGTTGGACAACTGCGCCGACGGATCGGTCCACAGTAGAACGTGGTGCGAGAAGTAGATGTAGTCGTCGCCGGCCAACGCGAAATCGGCGACGGGCACGTACGCGCCCTCGATCTGCAACTGCGACTGGCCGAACTGGATCTTCGCCATGTCCTTGACGGGCGGCTGTTTCTGCCAACCGGAAGTGCTCACGTGGGCGCGGACGTCCACCGGCGCGCCGCATCGCGGGCAGGACCGGGCCGTCGGGTCGCTGCGCTGCCGGCAGTAGCGGCAGACGTAGGGAGTCGATGTCATCGCGGCCTCACTCGGCGTGGTGGTGGACGTACATCGACTGGATGCCGACCCGGCCGGGGCCGGTCATCTCGGCCAGGTACATGCCGTGCCGCAGCAGGCCGGTGCGCAGCTTCTGCTGCTGCGCCTGCATCGTCACCGTCGAGTCCTTGTAGAGGAAACCACCTGGCTCGACCAGAATCCGCTCGCCGGGCCCCAACATCCGCTCGAACACGTTTCCGTTGCCGTGCAACAGAAGCAGCCCTGGCTGGGCCGCCGTGACGAACCGGTCCATGAACATGCCGCCGCCCCCGTGCAGCACGTTCGCCAAGCCCTTGATCCGGACGAACGAGTAGTTGATCGAGCCAGACGCCACCAGGAAGGCGTGCTCGCGCACGTCCAGTTCCATTCCCGGGTGCAGTGGCAGCACGACCAGCTCACCGGGCGAGTCCCGGGAGAAGGCCACCCGGCCGGGCCCCTGCGCCACGGTCACCACGAACGGCATACCGCCCAGTACGCGCTTGAAGCCGCCGCCGGTCTGCAGCGCGGCGATCGGCGTGTGCTCGTCCTTCCACAGCATCACGTGGTGCTCGAAGAACACCGTGTCGCTCTGGCCGAGGCTGATCTCCGCGACCGGCACCAGCTCGCCCTCGACCTGGCAGGTGCTGTTCGCGAAACGGAACTCGGTCATATCGCGCAGCCGGGGTGCCTCCCGCCAGCCCGAGTCGGACACCCGGTTGCGCTCGTCCAGCGGGGCACCACACGTCAGGCAACTGGTGTTGCCAGGCGGGTTCTGGCCACGACACCATTGGCACTCGATCCGGTCCACAGCGTTCTCCGTTCACCCATGGGCCCCCAACCGGCCCGCGCGGATCTCGTAGAAACTAGCAGTGGCAGATCGCCGTAGCGCGAACTTCGCAGTACGTGGCGTCGGTTTTGGGTATCGTCGCGGCAGGCGGGCACGGTCTGGGAGGCAATGGTGGCACTGTTCAGTCGGGAATTCATCGCGGTCCCTGACGATCGAAAGGGACAACTGGTCTACAAGTGGCCGGACGTCAACATCCGCAGGTACACCCGCGCCATCGTCAACGCCGACGAGGTGGCCCTGTTCGTGAACACGGGCCAGGTCGTGCAGACGATGGGTCCCGGCAGGCACCAGATCGACGCCAACGAGCTGCCGGGCCTCGGTGCCCTGATCGACATGGCCACCGGCGGCAACGCCTACCGCGCCGAGCTGTACTTCGTCGGCAGCCGTGAGTACACCGGCTTCACCTTCGGCGGCCGGATCGACGACGTGCAGGACCGGCAGACCGGCCTGATCGTGACGCTGCGGGTGTTCGGGGACTACGCGCTGCGCGTCGTCGACCCGATCCGGTTGATCACCAACCTCCTCTCCACGGTCGACGTGACCGACAACGACCGCGTCTCCAGTTGGGTCGCCGACCAGTTGCTGAAGGTGATGCGCAGCGACATCACCAACCAGATCGTCCGCAACGGCTGGCCGATCCTCGGACTTTCGGCATACACACCGGAAATCGAGCAGACCGTGATCACCCGCGCCAACGAGCAGCTGGCCTCCTACGGCGTGGCGATGACCCGGATGGGCAACTTCGACATCAACCTCTCGCCCGAGGACCAGGCGCAGCTCAAGACGCTGGCCAAGGACACCAGCTACTCGCGCCTCGCGGGCGGCTTCAACCAGTACGCGGCGGGCGAGATGGCGCTGGGTGCCGGGCAGGGCATGGCAGAGGGTGGCGGTGCGGTCAGCGGCGCGTTCCTCGCGGCCGGTCTCGGCATGGGCAACGCCGCTGCCGCGCAGCAGGGCATTCCGGCCGCGCCACCGCCGCCGAGCGGTTTCGCGGGTGGTGCTCCCGGTGGTTACGCGGGCCCGCCGCCCGGCGGCTACCCGGGCACCCCGCCCGGCGGTTACCCGGCGCCGAACGCCCTGCCGCAGGGTCAACCCCAGCAGCAGGCGCCCTCGGGTGCCATCTGCGCGCAGTGCCAGACACCCAATCCGGCGGGCGCCAAGTTCTGCATGGGTTGCGGCCAGGCGATGGCCGCTCCCGTGGCGCACTGCACGGCGTGCGGCAACGAACTTCCCGCCGGCGCGCGGTTCTGCGGCAACTGTGGCACCGCGACGGGCTGAACGACAGGAAAACGAACGGCAAACGACGTCACGAGGACGGTCAAGCCGATCCCATGTGGAGACCTTGACCGTCCTACCGGGACACGACAGGACACACAAATCGGGCCGGTACCCGGGCTTCGTCGCCCGGGACCGGCCCGAAGGTGTCACGCACTCACCAAGTCGCCGCGGTCGCCGTACCCGCGACCCCGTCAGGACGCCGCCACGACCTCGCCGCGCGTCCCGTTCTCGACTGCCGGCTCCCCCGCCGGCGCCGACACGATGGCCCGTGTGTCCTGCAGGCCATATCTTCCGACCAACTCGTCGAAGATCGGGGTCGCCCCCCATCTTCCCTGCGAATCGGCCGTCCCCACCGATGTCGTGTCCATGAGACATGGTTACCCCTGATGGGGCACCACGACAGCCGTGTTGCAGCTTCGTGACCAAGCCCGTGACGGATGTCAGTTGTCGGCGAGCAGGCCACGCCTCAACTGGCTGAGAGTCCGTGCCAGCAACCGGGACACGTGCATCTGGGAAATGCCGAGCCGGGCGGCGATCTCGCTCTGGGTCATGTTGTGGAAGAACCGCAGCACGACGACCGTACGTTCACGTTCCGGCAGGCCCGCGAGCAACGGCCGCAGTGCCATCCGGTTCTCCGCCTCGGCAAGACCTTCGTCCTCCGTGCCGAGACGGTCGGCGATGGTGGCCGTCGAGTCCTCGTGCGACGGTTCGTCCAGGGACGCGCCGCGCTGCGCACCGGCCACCAGGAGGCTCTCGATGACCTCCTGTTTCGGTACGCCCAACCGGGAAGCGAGCTCGCTGGGTGTCGGCGCCCTGCCCAGTTCGTTGGTCAGGTCGGCGGCCGCCGTCGCGATGGACGCGTGCCGTTCCTTCAGCGGACGCGGCACGTGCACCAGCCAGGACGCGTCCCGGAAGTGCCGGCGTACCTCGCCGACCATGGTCGGCACGGCGAACGACATGAAGTCCGCGCCGCGGTCGGGGTCGAACCGGTCGATCGCGTGCATCAGGCCGACGGCGGCGACCTGCGTCAGATCCTGGTGCGGCACACCACGATTGCGGTACCGGCGCGCGATGTTCTCCGCCACCGGCAGGTGCTCGGTGACGAGCCGGTCGCGCAGCGCCGAGCGCCGCGGGTCGTCTTCGGCGAGCGAGCGCAGCTCGACGAACAGTGGGGCGAGATGGTCGTACCCGCCTCTGGAGTCTGCCCTGCCGGGTTCGCGCCGCGTGTCCGTCACGCCGTCTGGTCGACTTTCCGCTTGACCAGTTCGATCCATGCGACGTCGGTACCACCGGCACTGTCCACCTCGCACCGCACGGCGTCGGTGAGGGTGATCAGCACCTGCCAGGGGAAACCGTCCTGGGAGGGCCGCTGGCCGCTCCTGCTCTGCACCGAGCAGCGCACCACCAGTTCCTCCGCCCCCAGGCCGAACCGGCACACCAGCTCGGCGCCGGGCACGGCCAGCGGCACCAGCATCGAGCACGCCTCGTCGACGGCCAGCCGCAGGTCGTCCACCTCGTCCAGCGTCATGTCCTGCTGCAGCGCGAGATCGGCCGCGACGGCACGCACCGTCGACAGGTACTCCGAGCCGGCCGTGAGCCGGATCTCCACCGCCGCCAGCTCGTCTCGCCGTCCCATGACCGCCGCCTCGTCGACCGTCGTCTCGTCGAGGTCGCTCATCCGTGCACGTCCAGCACCTCGACCAGTCCCATCATCTCGACCACCCTGCGGACCGGGGGTTGCAGGTTCAACACCCGGAACACGATCCCCAGCCGGTTGGCCTCCTTCACCCCGGCCAGCAGCGCGCCCAGCCCGCTCGAGTTCAGGAACGGCACGCCGGCCAGGTCGACGTCCACCTGGCGGGGCGCACCGCCGTTCTCGCCACCGACGGCGCTCACGACCGCGTCCCGGAGCTGCCCGGCGGTGTGCAGGTCGACGTCACCGGACGCGGACAGGACCACCACATCGCCGTCCCGCGCCCAGTCGAGCTCCAGCATGTTCGTCCTCCAGGGTGGCTTCCGGCACGCTCTCGCGCACCCCGAGTGGCCTGTACCCACTCGGGGGCTTCTTCAATCACATCACGTGATTGCGATCCGTCCTACCGTCGGGCACCGTACCCGACGGTGGTGAGCGCGCGGCGCGCCGGTCAGCCGCTCATCGACCTGTCCTGGTCGTCGGCGGGCTGCTGGGCGGGCAGCTCCTGGGTCGGCGGTTCCTGGGCGGGCGGTTCCTGGGCCGGCGACCTGGCGGCTTCGGCGCAGGCCAGTTCGGCCCAGACCGTCTTACCGGAACCGACCACCTCACTGCCCCAGCGGGCGCTCAGCGCACCCACGATGAGCAGGCCGCGGTGCCGGTCCTCGACCGGGTCGGGGCTGCACAGCACGGGCAGCTCGGGACTGCCGTCGACGACGTCCACCCTGATGGCGCCGTCCAACAGCGACAGTCGCAGCTCGGCGGAGCCGCCGCCGTGTTCGACGGCATTGCCGACCAGCTCCGACACGACCAACTCGGCCGTCTCCTGGGTCTGGTCGGCGAGCTGCCACGCGCCCAGCGTCTCCGCCGTGAACCTCCGTGCCGCGGGTACCGCCATCGTGCCGGCCGGCAAAGGGATGCGGACGGTCGTCACGATGAGGCTCCTCCCTGCGCCTTGCGCAACATCACGAGGCCGGCCAACCACCGTTACGACGATTGTCGCAACCGCGGTTGCTACCGCTACCGGCCCGGGTTTCCCGCCCTGGGGGGCGACAAACCTGTCACACCGCCCTCAGTGACCGTGAGTCTCCTGACGTTCGGACGCCAGGCCCGCCGGTGCGGCCGACAGCGCAGACCGTATCGCCTCGATCAGGGCCGACGCGGACTCCTCCGTCAGCTCGACCGCGACCCGTGCCGAAGCGCCCCTCGCGGGATTGCTGAAATCGATGTTGACGGTGTGGGTGAACTGGGCATGCACCGGATGGTCGACGTATACCGTCGCCTGGCTCAGCCCGAACCAGCCGTCGGCTCCCTTGCCGCTGCCGGTCATCGCGATCTTCTCGGTGAGGTACGTGCACACGGGCGTCTCCTCTCAGCCGGCCAGGTGCTTGCCGAAGAACTCGAAGATGCGCTGCCAGCCCTCCACTGCGGCAGCGGGGCGGTACGCGGGTCGGTCGACGGCGAAGAACGAGTGGCCGGCACCCTCGTAGCTGTGGAACTCGTGCGGCTTGCCCAGCCGGGTCAGTTCCGCGTCCAGCGTGGCGACCGACTCCGGCGACGGGTACTTGTCCTCGACGCCGAACAGGCCCAGCAGCGGGCACGACAGCCGGTCGGCCATCCCCAGCAGCGGCTTCATCGGAAAGCCCTCCGGCGGGTCCTCGACCACGAACGCGCCGTAGCAGTCCACGGCGGCGTCGATCTTGAGCGAACACGCGGCCAGGAACGACTGCCGGCCGCCGGAGCAGTGGCCGATCACGCCGATCCTGCCGTTGGCGGCCTCCAGCGAGTTCAGGTACCTGGCGGCGCCGTCCACGTCGCCGACCAGCCGGTCGTCCGGCACGCCGCCGTTGGCGCGCGCCACGGCGGCGGCGTCGTCGGAGCTGGCCCCCGGTGCCTCCCGGTGGTACAGGTTCGGGCAGACCGCCGCGTAGCCGTGCACGGCGAAGGTGCGCACCATCTCCTTGGTCGCCGCGTCATAGCCGGGCATGTGGTGGATGACCACCACACCGCCACGTGGCGTGTCCGACAGCGGACGCGAGAGGTAAGCCTCGATCTCGTCACCACCGTGCCCGGTGATCGTGACGGTCCGGGCCTGGATCGCGTCGTCGGTCATGCGTGCTCCCTTGTCTTGTCAGTCTGGGTTTCCGGTTCGGTGTGGAAGTAGCGGGCGCCGCGTAGCGCGGACGCGAGTGCCGCGACGAACGCCATCGCGGCGGCGGTGCCGAACACCACGACGAGGCCGTGGTGGAACGGTCCGGAGATCAGTCCGGGGAAGAACCGGTTGCCGGTCAGGATCGGCACGTTGGCCGCCGGCACGCTGTGCAGCGCGCCGTTGGCGGCCAGCAGGTGCCCGATCGGGTTGTTGCCCAGGAACGCGGCGAACAGCGTGCTCACCGGCGGCAGGTTCGCCAACTGCGCCGCGACGTGGCCCGGCACCCCCTTGGCGGTCAGGCCGGCCGTCAGCGTCTGCGGCAGCGTGCCGGCCAGGCCGGCGATCATCAGCGAGAAGAACACGCCGATGGACAACGCCGTACCGGAGTTCTGGAACGTCGACCGCATGCCGGAGGCGACACCGCGCTGGTCGATCGGCACGCTGCTCATGATGGCCGACGTGTTGGGCGCGGAGAACATGCCCTGCCCGACTCCGCTGAGCACCAGTAACGCGGCGAACGCCGGATAGCTGAAGTCGACCGGCAGCGCCAGCAGCCCGACGAACGCACAGACGACCAGCAGCAGTCCGCCGGTGGCGAACAGCCGCGCGCCGTACCGGTCGGACAGCCAGCCCGACAGCGGACCGGCCAGCAGGAAGCCGACGGTCAGCGGCAGCATGTAGATCCCCGCCCACAGCGGGGTGTCCGCGTACGCGAAACCGTGCAGCGGCAACCAGATTCCCTGTAGCCAGATGATCAGCATGAACTGCATGCCGCCCCGCGCGATCGCGGTCAGCAGCGCCGCCAGGTTGCCCGCGGCGAACGCCCTGATCCTGAACAGCGACAACCGGAACATGGGCTCCGCGATCCTCGTCTCGGCCACACAGAACGTGATCAGCAGTGCGACGCCCAGCGCCAGTCCACCGAGCACCTTCGGGCTGCCCCAGCCGGTCGCCGCGCCGCCGTAGGGCTGGATGCCGTACGTGATCGCGGCCAGCAACAGGCCGGCACCCGCGGTGAACGTGACGTTGCCGATCCAGTCGATCCGCGCCGGCCGCGGTGTGCCGAACTCGCGCAGCGACCGGTAGGACCACACGGTGCCGAAGATGCCGATCGGCACGTTGATCCAGAACACCGCGTGCCAGTCGATCTCGGCCAGCAACCCGCCGAGCAGCAGCCCCAGGAACTGGCCGGCCAGCGCGGTGATCTGGTTGATACCCAAGGCCGTCCCGCGTTGTTCGGCGGGAAACGCGTCGGTCAGGATGGCCGCCGAGTTCGCTGTCAGCATCGCGCCGCCGACGGCCTGCACGACGCGCCACCCGATCAGCCACAGCGCGCCCGCGGCGCCGTGCAGCGGATCCACCGACAGCAGCAGGGAAGCGCCGCTGAAGATGGCGAATCCGAGGTTGTACATCCGTACCCGGCCGAACATGTCGCCCAGCCGCCCCAGTGCGACGACGAGCACGGCCGACACGAGCAGATAGCCGAGGATCATCCACAGCAGATAGCCGATGTTGCCCGGTGCCAACGGATCCAGCCCGATGCCGCGGAAGATCGCGGGCAGCGAGATGATCACGATGGAACCGTCGATGGTCGCCATCAGCACGCCGATGGTCGTGTTGGACAGCGCGATCCACTTGTATCGGTCCGGCCTCACGCCGCCTCCGTGGAGTGTGTGCACGCCGGCGGAGTCACAGCCGGTCCGCCAGCCGTTCCAGTAGTGGGATGACCGCGATAAGCTGCCGCCGCTCGGCGGCCGACAGTCCGTCGGTGAGCGCCGTCGTGATCGCCGCGACGCTGCGCGTGCGCCGGTCCAGCAGCAACCGCCTGCCCTCGGCGTTGACCGACATCAGCACGCGGCGACCGTCGACCGGATCAGCGGTGCGGTCGACCAGATTCCGCTGTTCCAGCACGGCCAGCGTGGCCCCCAGCGCCTGCGGCCGGACGCGTTCGCCCTCGGCCAACGCACCCGGTGTGGCCGGGCCGAACCTGTCCAGCCTGGACAGCACCGACAACTCGGACAGTGTCAGCTCACCCGGCGCGTGACTCTGCCGCAGCCTGCGTACCAGCCTGCCGATCGCCACCTTCAGATCGTTGCCGGCCCGGAGCAGCTCCGGCTCGCTCACCTGGTCGTTCGACACAACTAGTAAACCTAGCCTTATCAGCCTGACTTGACAATCTGGTGTGATCTGTCGCCCGATCGGGCCTGGAGTGATACCTGCGAGGCGGAAAGGCGTACACTCGGTGCCGCCCTTCCGGTGCGGGTTGTGGTGTCCCGGGATTCGCGGCCGTCCCGCCGTGTTCCCGGTCGATCGCCACCGGCCGTTCGGGTAGCTGCTCAACTGCATTCGTCGACATCCGTGCGCCCTGACGGCGTGCGCGGATGCGAATACACATGAAGTCCAACTGAACGACGGGGAGCCTACGAACGTGCGTCAGTTCCCACCAGCACGTTCGTAGTCGACCTCCGTTCCGACCGCCTTGGGGAGTTCTCACCGATGGACGTGCTTGTTGCGGACTGGTCCGACTGGACGGCGCTGAAGAAGTGCGAGGTACGGCCCTCGCTGGTCAGCTCGGCAAGGGTTGGCCAGCACGCGGGCTTCATGCGCGGCGCGGGCTTCCACAAGGCTCCGGCGTCCGCGCTCAGCGTGCTCGGTCCGTTCACCCGGCCCAGCGAGCCCAAGGTGGAGGACGACGTGGAGACGACGCCGGTCGACTGACCGGCGTCCCCTGCCGCATTCCCCCCGATCGCGTCGTCTACCGGGGCAGTTTGACGACCGTCACGAAAAAGTCGTCGATCCGCCGGATCACTTCGATGAACCGCTCGAAATCCACCGGCTTGCTGACGTATGCGTTGGCGTGCAGCGAATAGCTGCGCAGGATGTCTTCTTCCGCCTCGGACGTGGTCAGCACGACGACCGGAATCGTGCACAGATCGGCGTCGGCCTTGATCTCGGCGAGCACCTGGCGGCCGTCGCGGCGCGGCAGGTTCAGGTCCAGCAGGATCAACCCCGGCCGCGGCGCGTCGGCGTACTCGTCCTCACGGCGCAGGAACTTCAGCGCCTGCTCGCCGTCCGTCGCCACGTGCAGCTCGTTGCGGATCTTGTGGTGCGCGAACGCTTCCCTGGTCATCAGCACGTCACCCTGGTCGTCCTCGACCAGGAGCACGTCGATCACGGTGAGCGGTGAAGGGTCGATCGTCATCATGAGTCCTCGTTGTCCTCGTTGCCCTTGTCGTTGCCCTCAGCGCCCTCGTCGTCGCCCTCAGCGTTGTCCGTCGTTGTCCTCGTCGTTGTCCTCGGGCAGCACGGGCAGTGTGAAACAGAACCGGGCGCCGGCCTCGACCGTGGTGTCCAGCCAGATCGTGCCGCCGTGGTATTCGATGATCTTCCGGCACATCGCCAGGCCGATCCCGGTCCCCGGGTAGACCTCCTTGCCGTGCAACCGCTGGAAGATCACGAAGATGCGTTCGGCGTACTCCGATGCTATGCCGATCCCGTTGTCGGTCACCGAGAACAGCCAGAAGCCGGGGTCGTCGGCGGGCCGCGCGGCCACCGTCACGTGGGGCGGCTGGTCGCTGTGGAACTTCAGCGCGTTGGCGATGAGGTTCTGGAACACGGCGGTCAGCAGCGGCACCTCGGCCAGCACGGTCGGCAGCTCGCCGGACTCGATCGTGGCGCCGGACTGCTCGATCGACCCCGACAGGTTCGTCTTCGCCTGGGCCAGCAGCGCGTCGCAGGACGTGGGCACCCGCTCGCGCACGATCCGCCCGACCCGGCTGAACGCGAGCAGGTCGTTGATCAGCACCTGCATGCGTTTGGCACCGTCGACGGCGAACTCGATGTACTGGTCGGCGCGTTCGTCCAACTGGCCCGCGTAGCGGCGCTGCAGAAGCTGGCAGAAGCTGGCCACCTTGCGCAGCGGTTCCTGCAGGTCGTGCGACGCGACGTAGGCGAACTGCTCCAGTTCGGCGTTGGAGCGCTGTAGGTCCTGGGTGCGGGCGTCCAGCGTGGCGTGCGCGGTGCGCAGCGCCGACAGCTCCTGGAGGATGCGCTCCCGCATCCGGTCCACGTCCAGCGCCAGCTCACGCACCTCACGCGGCCCGCTCTGGCCGACGCTGTGCTCGAAGTCGCCGTCGGACACCAGCCGGGCCTGCTCGGCCAGCCTGCTCAGCGGTCGGATCGCCGCCACCCGCAGCGCGAACGCCAGCACGATCACGATCAGCACGAACGCGGCTCCGATGCACACGCACACCCACACCAGCACGGCAGACGCGTGGTTGAGCGAGGCGTCGGCCCGCTGGCGGACCGCCTCCAGGTCGTTCTGCAGCGTCGTCGCGGCCGTGCGCACGTCGTCGAACGCGGCCTTGCCCGCGTTGACGTCGGAGGACACGTCCGGTTGGTGGCTGGCATCGACGCTCTCGATCGTCGGCTGCGCGTAGCGGCTGCGCCAGGCTTCGGCGGCCTGAACGACATTGTTCAGGTCCGTCGTGACGTCGCGCTGCCCGCCGACCAGCGCCCGCAGTTGGCGCTGCGCGTCCTGCTGGGTGGCCAGGCCGCCGGTGTAGGGGACCAGGAGGTCGCGCTGGGCGCCCAGCGCGAAGCCGCGTACGCCGGTCTCCTGGTCGATCAGCGCGGCCTGCAGCCGGAGCGCCTGGTGGATCGCCGGGTCCAGCTCGTCGATCACGGCACTGCGCGCGACGGCCTGACTGCGCAGCGCGTAACCGCCCGCGCCGATCGCCACGATCGAGATCAGCGCGATCGTCCCGACGGCGACGTTGATGATCCTGCGCAGCGGCCAGCGCGCAGCGGCCGACCGGCGGTTCTCCTCGGTGTTCTGCGCCATCGCCTAGTCGTTCCGCGTCCAGGGATGGGCGCCCAGCGCCAGCACGGCCAGGTCGTCGTCCAGGTCGCCGCCGTTGAGCTCCCGGACGTGGTCGATCGTGAGGTCGAGCAGCCGCTCGTCACTGGGCTGCCGGCCGGTCGGCGTGGCCCGCAGGAACGAGTCGACTATGCCGATCAGCCGTTCGATCCCGAGCCGTTCCGGCCCCGGCCCGATTCGGCCCTCGATCAGCCCGTCGGTGTACATCAGGACGGCCCACGCTCGCCGAGCCGGATCTCGGCGCCCGGCCAGTCCGTCGGGTCGCCGACGCCCAACGGGGCGCGACCGGCGCGTCGAGCTGCCGCACGCCCGGGCGGCGTGACAGCAGCGGTGGCGGATGACCCGCCAGGTGCAGTCGGCCATGCGTGCGGTCCGGCGCCACGGACAACATGCACAGCGTCGCGAACAGCGCGTCCCGGTGCCGCTCGTGCTCGACAGCATCTGCTGCAGCGTCGGGCAGGATCTCGGCGACCGGCCGCCGGCCAGCACCAGCGTGCGCCACGCGATCCGCAGGCACACGCCGAGCGCGGCCTCGTCCGGCCCGTGGCCGCAGACGTCGCCGACCACAAGTGCACCCTGCCGTCGGGCGCCTGGACGACGTCGTAGAAGTCGCCGCCGAGCAGCATCCGCTCGCCCGCCGGAGCGGTAGCGGGCCGCGACCGTGAGCCACGGATCGGCCACCAGCGGCGAGGGCAGCAGCCCGCGCTCCAGCCGGGCGTTCTCCTCGGCGTAGATCCGGCCTGGTGCAGCTGGCGCTGGATCTCCTCGGTCCGGCGGCGCTCGATCGCGTAACGGATCGCGCGTCAGCAGCTGGCCGTCGACGTGCCCCTTGACCAGGTAGTCCTGCGCCCGGCGGCAACCGCCTCCGCACCGCGGTGCTCGTCGGCCAGGCCGGTCAACACGACGACGGCGACACCCGGCGGCGTGCTCGCGCAGCCAGCGCAGCCCGTCCAGCCCGACCGCGTCCGGCAGCCCGAGGTCCAGCAGCACGCAGTCGACGGCCGCCAGCATCGGCTTGGCCTCGGCCAGGGAGCGAACCCGGTGCATGGTCACCGAGGCGGCGGCCTCCCGCAGCAGCTCCTCCACCAGCAACGCGTCGCCGTCGTCGTCCTCGACCAGCAGGACCGGAGTGTCACCGCCCGACCCGCCAGGCGAGGCGACCCCACGCGCCACATCCTGAGCTGTCATCTCGCCCTGTTCGTGCTCAAGTCCGAGGGCGTAGGCCCAGGGAACACTCGGTCCAGTTGAGCAAAGATAGCGGTCGACCGGATGACGTGGAGCCGCGACCGGGTTCACACGAATCTCACCTCACGCACGAAGCGGATCGTGATCCGCAGCCCAGCACACAATGTCGTGACAACCCTGTAGCCACGCCCCGGGCCGTGACCGGAACGTGACACCAACGCGACCTGATCCTGCCGTACATATGCGGGCGCGGGGTCGAGGACGACTCGTCCTCGACCCCGCGGTGATCGGCCCGCTTACACACCGAGCCGATGCGGTCCCGTTCGTCAGTTGCCCTTGAAGGCGTCCTTGACCTTTTCGCCGGCCTGCTTCAGGTTGCCTTTCACCTGGTCAGACTTGCCCTCGGTCTCCAGCCCAGGGTCGTCGGTAGCCCTACCGACGCCTTCCTTGGCCTTCCCCTTGAGCTCTTCAGCCTTGTTGTCGATCTTGTCACCGGTGCTCATATGGCCTCATCCCCTTCCGAGCTCCTAGTTGACTGAACCTGACACCGGACTACCCATCCGACCCCGTTGCCGAAACATCGGGCGGCACGCTCCGCTCCGGTCCCAGGGACCCCAGCGCCGCAGCAGGGCCGATCAGATCGTGACGTGCGCGCCAGTGCGTCAGATGCTCCGACCACGTCACCTGGTCCTCGCGCCACGCCTCCAGGTAATCCACGCACAGCCGGGGGTCAAGTGCTCGAGACTGCTCCAGAGCGGCCGACAGCGCGGCGACCATGTGTCGTTTCGTTGCCGGGGGCCGTTGTGAGCGAGCGACCGACCTGATGATGTCCTTGATCAACCTCCGCCGTGAATACAGGAAATCCGTCCAGTAATCCACTGTCGCGTCGGCCACCGGACGGCCCACGTCGAGCAGGGCGTAGACGCCTTCGGCCAGGCAATCACCGAATTCCTACCTGATCGCGCGACCTCGATCGACGAATGGGTCGTACCTGGCCTGGACGGCCTGTCCGACTCTGGCCGATCGTGACAGCGGTGGACCGTTGAGCAGAAAGAACCAGTCCTCGCTGTAAATGTCCGGAGAAAACGATCCATCGCCTGGGTGTCGATGGCCAGAGTGCCGCCGCCGATGTACGTTTCCTGAAATCCACCGACTTCACGGTTGGCATGACAGACCACGGAGTTGTCCGGAAAGCCGCCGACCCTGAGTCCGACCGCGCGGTAGCCGTCGAGCAACCGCGCCGCCCTGAGCAGGTCGTTCGGGTAGGGAACTGCTACGTCGTCATCCAGGAAGACGATCCTCCGCCAACTCGCCGACGAAGCGAAGAGCAACGCAAGGTTTCCTTGGCGCTCAGATCGCTGGCTCGCCGAACCCGGCGATGCACGCCGGCGAAGTCCACTTCGACGGGCATGGTGTCTACGGCGAGGCCGTCGACCTGACATGTCGGCTGCTGGACTCGCCGGAACTGAAACTGTGGTTGGCCGGAATGGAAGCAGCGCTCGCCCTGGTCGTGTCCGACGACATCTACGGTTCAGTGGTACGTCACGGATACGAGGGCATCGACCCGCACGACTTTCAGCCGGTGGTCGAGGTCCTCCTGGCGGGACGTGCCGAACGTGGCTGGGTGAGTACCCCGATACCGTTCGTGATCCCAGGCCAAGCCCCGAGGCCGGCCGCCGAACTGATCAAAAGCGGCGACCGGCACGGCATTCACGGCACATCAGATTAG
>CAVWRF010000015.1:0-332800 GCA_963757325.1 Candidatus Melainabacteria bacterium | reverse complement strand
CGGTCACAGGCGCACCCTGAGCTACGGCGCTGAACTTCCGGATTCGTCCATGCCCAGCGCGACCATGCGCTCGACGCGTTCGAGCGAAGTCAGCGATTCCAGTGGAACGTTGAGATCGAATTTCGCCGATGCACGGGCGGCGGAGTGCCCTTCGCGATCTCGTGCGCTTCAGCTTGCCGGTTCCTTCGGTGCGCGGAAACTCGGGGTAAGGCCAGCGCTAGGACGCTGTCGGATGCGCTGGTAATCGGCCAGCTGCGCATTGGCCTGGCGCACGATCTCATCTTTCTCGGCGCCGGGATCGAGAATCAGCACGGCGTGGACGCGGTCCGTGCCGATCACGGCGGAATCGCGCACGCCCGGTCTGTTCAACACGCTCTCCACGTCCTCCGGGAAGACGTTGAGGCCTTCCGGCGTGACGATCATTTCCTTCTTGCGGCCGAGGATGCGCAGCTCGCCGTCGGCGTCCATCTCGCCGATGTCGCCGGTGTGGAACCAGCCGTCCTCGAACGCCTGCGCGGTTTCTTCGGGCGCGTTGAAATATCCGGTGGTCACGTTTTCGCCGCGCACCAGGATCTCGCCGTCGTCGGCGATCTTCACTTCGACGCCCGCGATCGGCTTGCCGACGCTGCCCTTGCGCGCATGGAACGGATGATTCAGCGTGACGATGGGCGCGGTTTCGGTCAGCCCGTAGCCTTGGATGACCAGAAACCAGCCGCGACCAGAATGCTTCCAGCTCGGGCGGCAAGCGGCGCGGCGCCGACGATGAAGCTCCAGAATTTCCAGCCGAACAGCCGGTGCACTTTGCGATATCGCCACCAGCGCCGCAGCCAGTGCGATCTTGGTGGTCGGAGCATTGGCGCAGCTCCGGGAAAGCGTTGCATCAGATACTCGCGCAGGATGTCGAGAATCTTCGGCACGGAGACCAGCACCGAGATGCGGCGCGTGCGGATCTGGCGCATGATCTCGCCGGGATTGTAGCCGCGCATGAAGACCACCACGCCGGGCAGCATCGGCGGGATGAACGTGGCCATGGCCTGGCCGAACATGTGGCTGAGCGGCAGCAGGTTCAGGAAGCGGATGGGAGCGAACGGGCGCGCGTATTTCGCAGGTACTTGCGAACCTCGCCTTCCACCGGAACGATGTTGGCGAGAATGTTGCGGTGCGTGATGATTACGCCCTTGGGCTCGGCGGTGGCGCCGGAGGTGAAGATGATCTCGCGATCTTGACCGGGGCTGCGACGGCGCGCCTGACGCGGCGGCCAGCCCAGGCGACCCCCGAAGCGGCCACAGCTTCTCGACGGGCGGGAAACGCGACTTCGTCGCCGGTCAGGATCAGCTCGCGTCGACGATGTTCGAATGCGTTCACGAAATCGAGTGGACGAGCGGAAATCGATAGGGACCGCGACCACGCCTTCGAGAAGCATCCCCACAGCGCGACGACCCATTCGGGACGATTCTCGCTGTAGAAGATTACCTTTTCATCTTTCGAGATGCCGCGTGAACGCAGGCGGGCGGCGAAGGCGCGGGCGAGGGAGGCGACCTCGGAATAGGTGTAGACCCGCGGACGGAATCCGTCGTCGTAGACCAGAAAATCATCCTTAAGCGCCGCGAAATCCTGAAGAAATCAAGCAGGTTCTCGCGGCGCATGCTTTCATTATGCGGGCTTGTATTATTGAATCAGGCTGAGATGTCTGAAAGTTCCGCACGCCTGCTCCGTAAACAAAATGCCTCGAAGCTGAGGTGGCGCGTGGCTCGCCTGGTCGCCAAAGGGCTGAGGTCCACCGATCATCCCGATCCTGGTGCACATGATTCCGACCCGCCGCTGCAATCTGACCTGCACTTATTGCAACGAATACGACCGACTCTCGCCGCCGGTCCCGCTCGAGACCATGCTGCGGCGCGTCGACCTTCTGGCCGGACTGGGCACCAGCATCATCACCATGAGCGGAGGCGAGCCCCTGCTGCATCCCGAGCTGGATCGCGTCATCCGCGCGCGTCCACGAGCACGGCATGATCGCGGGCCTGATCACCAACGGATACCTGCTGACCGCGGAGCGCATCAAGGCCTGAATGACGCGGGTCTGGACCATCTGCAGATCAGCATCGACAACGTCGATCCCGACGATGTTTCAAAAAAGAGCCTGAAGGTGCTGGATCGCAAGCTGCAGCTGCTGGCCGAGCACGCCGCGTTTCAGGTGAACATCAATTCCGTGTTCGGCGCGGGCATTCGCCATCCCGAAGATGCCGCAACGGTGGCGAGGCGCGCGCGTGGAACTCGGGTTCATCAGCACCGTCGGTATTCTGCACGACGGCTCCGGGCAGCTGCCGCCGCTTGGCGCCGGACCAGCATGCGCATCTATGAACAGATGAGCGGCTCTCGCAACGCGCTCGTTCGGCCGCATCAATCGCTACAATCCGTTCCAGCGCAACCTGGTGCAAGGGAAGCCGAACGACTGGTGGTATTGCCGCGCCGGCGGCCGCTACCTGTATGTCTGCGAGGACGGCCTGGTGCATTACTGCTCCCAGCAGCGCGGGCATCCGGGGATTCCGCTGGAGCAGTACACGCGTCAAAGATATCCGCCGCGAGTACGCCACCCGAAAAGGCTGCGCGCCGTATTGCACCATTTCCTGCGTCCACCAAGTTTCGATCATCGACCGCTGGCGCGATCCGCAGAAGGGGAGTACGCCGCGGTTTCGAAGGACCCGACGTAAGTCTCGAAAGCCTGCTAAGTTACAAAGACTCCGGCCATGGGACCGCTAAGTAGGCCCATGCGGTAAATCCCTTTCTGGCCGGTTCGGGAAATATGCTACATTCAGTTGGGGACTATCCTGAGCCCTGCCCTGCTGATTGCCGGTTTTCCAACGTCAGATTGGGTTTGTCTACGGCCAACTCGCTGAAAAAGAAGGAAGTCCGAAACCTGATACATGAACGTCCGCTTTCTCTTTAGCCTCTTCTCGTCGGACCTTGCAATTGACTTAAGGACCGCCAATACCCTCGTCTTCGCGAAGGGTAAGGGGCATCCGTCGCCGGACGGGACCCTCGATCGTTGCCATCAACAAGAACACCGGTGAGGTGGAGGCCGTCGGAAAAGAGGCGAAGGAGATGCTCGGCCGCACGCCGGGCAACATCGTCGCCATCCGCCCCATGAAAGACGGCGTAATTGCCGATTCAAAGTCATCGACGCGTTCTTCTGGTCCGGCGGCCTGGCCACGATGAGCATCACGACGCTGTCACAGCGGCTCGCCGTGCGGCTGCTGGACCTCAACGCCGACCCGTCCGGCGTGCTGGCCAAGATGCGCGCCGCCTACCCCGAGTACAGCCAGGCCGTCGTCCCCGACGGCACCTACGGCCGAGGCAACGCGCCACTGACCACGCTGACCGTGCCGAACTTCCTGCTGGTCACCGACCGGATGCCAGACGACGTGGCGCAGGCGCTGGTCAGCGGTTTGTTCAGCGCCACCAACGTACTCGTCGGCGTCAACCCGCACGCGGCACTCGGGATCGACATGCAGGAGGCGATCTACACGGAGCCGGTCAACCTGCATCCGGGCGCCATCGCCTACTACCGCGGCGCCAAGATCTAGGGTGTGTTTCATAAGCCCTCTCCGTGCGAGCGGCGGCCAGGTGGTCCAGCTGCAAGGCGGAGGAGGGAGGCGTGGCGGAGCCACGTTGACCGACGACAACGCGGCAGATCGGCCGGCTGGGCGTCGCGCAGCCGGAAAGCGGGCTTATGAAACACACCCTAGTTCGCCGGCACCACGATCCGGACCAACAGGCCGCCGCCTTCCGGCGTGGACACCTCGACCGAACCGGACACGCGTTCCACGATCCGCCGCACGATCGCCAGACCGAGCCCCGTGCCGTGCACGTTCTGGTGTTCGCGGCTGCGCCAGAACCGGTCCGTGGCGCGCGACAGTTCCTCCGGTTTCAGGCCGGGGCCGTGGTCGCGCACGGCCACCGACACCATGCCGTCGGCTCGTCGCACCTCGACCTCCACCAGCGTGCCGTCGCCGGTGAACTTCAGCGCGTTCTCCAGCAGCGCGTCCAGGACAGCCTCCAGGCCACGCGGCGGCATCAGCGCGCTGCCACCGGGTTCACCGGCCAGCACCAGGGACACGTTCCGATGTACGGCAACCGCCTGCCAGCCCGCGACGCGCTGTTTCACGACCTGGTCGACGTCCACCTCGACCGGGTCGACGCTGCCCGATTCGGCCCGCGCCATGGCGAGCAGCTCGTCCAGGATGCGGCCCAGCCGGTCGGCCTCCGTGATCGCCGCCGTCTGGTGCTCCTCCGCGGACGGTGTCAGGTGACCGCTGAGATCGCCCAGCCGCAACCGTAAGGCCGTCAACGGATTGCGTAACTGGTGCGACGCGTCGGCGACGAAGGCCCGTTGCGCGGCAAGGGTGTCGCTCACGGTCGCGGCGAGCTGGTCGAACGACGACGTCAGCCTGCGCAGTTCCGGTGGGCCGCCGGAACTGCCGATCGGGTCGACCTCCTCGCCCTTCACGACGGCGGTCGACAGGTGGGCCGTCGCGTCGTCCAGCCGCTGCACGGGACGCATCACCCAGCGCACCACCGGCAACGCGGCCAGCACGGCCAGCGCGATCGCGATGACCGTGGCCGCGGCCAGCGCGCTCCACCAGCCGGTGATCGTGTCGCGCACGCGTTCGGTCGACGAGACCGTCACCGCGACGCCCAGTACCTCGCCGTCCAGCAGTACCGGCTGCGCGACCACCATCGGCGCCGTGCGCCACGGCATCAGCGTGGACCCGCTGTTGGGCGGCCGGCCGGCCAGCGCCGCCGCGATCGCCGGGCCGACGTCCGTGGCGGCGGTGTCGAGGTTCGGACCGGACCTGGCCCGGACGTCGCGGCTGGTGTCCACGACGACGGCCTCGATGCCGTACACCTGTTCGTAGCGGACCAGCGCGCTCTGCAGGTCGGCGAAGTTGCCGGACGAGAAAGCCTGCTGCGCCATGGACGCGAAGCCCTCGGTGTCGATCGAGCGGTCCAGGAACAGTTGCTGGCTCTCCGAACTGGCCACGCTCAGCGCCAGCGGCGCTCCGAGGCCGATGACGACGAGAACGACGAGCGACGTGACGATGGCCAGCAACCTGTTGCGCACTACGGCACCTCAGCGACCGGCTGGCGGGCGGCCCAACCGGTAACCGACGTCGAACACCGTCTCCACGACCCACGGCCTGGCCAGCGCCTCGCGCAGCAACCGGACGTGCTCGTCGAGTTCCGCGTCCTGCCGGTCCGCGTAGTCCTGCCACACCTCGACCATGATGCGCTCCCTGGTGCACACGGCGCCGCCGGCCTGCGCGACCAGCGCCAGAAGCTGGAACTGCTTGCGCGGCAACCCAACCAGCTCACCGGCGACGAGCACCTCGTGACGGCTGAGGTGGATCTCGACATCACCGACGCCGATCACCTCGCCGCTGGTGCCCACCGGCGGGTGCGCGCCACCGCCGCGGCGCAGCACGGCGTGCACCCTGGCCACCAGTTCGCCCTCGTCGTAGGGCTTGACGATGTAGTCGTCCGCGCCCGCGTGCAGACCGAGAATCCGGTCGCCGACGTCACCGAGCGCGGACACCACGATGATCGGTACGTCGCTGATCGCCCTGATCCGCCGGCACAGCGTGACCCCGTCGATGTCCGGCAGGCGAAGATCGAGCAACACCACGTCGACGCCGAGCAGCCGGTTCACGGCGTCCCGGCCCTCGGCGATCCGGTCGACGGTGAACCCGCGCTTGTTCAGCGCGGGCACCAGCGCCTCGACGACCTGGTCGTCGTCCTCGACCAGCAGCATCCGCAACGTGTCGCCCCCTCCCGCGTGCCAGCATCCTTACACACGCGGGTGACGGCGACAGCGCTGTGTGTTCGCTTACTTGTTCCTGCGGAACAGCCTGGCCAGCGGGTCGTACTTGCGGTCGACGACGCGCTCCTTCATCGGAATGAGCGCATTGTCCGTGATGTGAATACCCTCCGGGCAGACCTCGGTGCAGCACTTCGTGATGTTGCAGAATCCGAGGCCGTGGTCCTCCTGCGCCGAGGGCACGCGGTCGGCCGCGTCCAGCGGATGCATCTCCAGTTCGGCGATGCGCATCAGGAACCGGGGACCGGCGAAGTGCTCCTTGTTGTCCTCGTGGTCGCGGATCACGTGGCAGACGTTGTTGCACAGGAAGCACTCGATGCACTTCCGGAACTCCTGCGAACGCTCGACGTCGACCTGCTGCATCCGGTACTCACCGGGCGCGACGCCCTCCGGCGGCTGGAACGCGGGGATCTCGCGGGCCTTCTCGTAGTTGAACGAGACGTCCGTGACGAGGTCGCGGATCACCGGGAAGGTCCGCATCGGCGTGACCGTGACGGTCTCGTCCTCGGTGAACGTGGACATCCGCGTCATGCACATCAGCCGGGGACGCCCGTTGATCTCGGCCGAGCACGAACCGCACTTGCCCGCCTTGCAGTTCCACCGCACAGCCAGGTCCGGCGTCTGCGTCGCCTGCAGCCGATGGATGACGTCGAGGACGACCTCGCCCTCGTTCACCTCGACCGTGAAGTCGTGCAGCTCGCCCTTGTCGGCGTCACCGCGCCAGACCCGGAAGTGACCCTGGTAAGCCATGTCAGTCCTGCCCTCCGCGGTGCCCGGACAGCTCGCCGGGCGTGAAGTACTTCTGCAGCTCGTCCAGTTCGAACAGGCCGAGCAGGTCCTCCCGCATCGGGACCTGGTCCTCGTGGATCAGCCGGATGCCGTCGCCGTCGGCCAGGCACACCAGCAACTGCTTGCGCCAGTCCGCCTGCATCGTCGGGTAGTCCTCGCGGGTGTGACCGCCGCGGCTCTCGGTGCGCTCCAAGGCCGCCTTCGCGACACATTCGCTGACCAGCAGCATGTTGCGCAGGTCGAGCGCCAGGTGCCAACCCGGGTTGAACTGCCGGTGGCCCTCGACGCCGACCTTGCGGGCCCTGGTCTTCAGTTCGTCCAGCCGCGCGACCGCCTCGGCGACCTCGCCCTCCCGCCGGATGATGCCGACCAGGTCGTTCATCATCTGCTGCAGGTCCTGGTGCACCGTGTACGGGTTCTCCGGCGCGTCGCCGTCACCGTCGAACGGGCTGACCGCCTTGCGCGCGGCCTCGTCGACGTCCGCGTCGGTGACCGACGGCCGGGCGTCACCGAGCGCCGCGACGTACTCCGCGGCGCCCGCGCCGGCCCTGCGGCCGAACACCAGCAGGTCGGACAGTGAGTTGCCGCCCAGCCGGTTGGAGCCGTGCATACCGCCCCCGACCTCACCGGCCGCGAACAGACCCTCGACGCCGACCGCGGCCTGGCTGTCCGGGTTCACCTCGATGCCACCCATGACGTAGTGGCACGTCGGGCCGACCTCCATCGGCTCGGCCGTGATGTCCACGTCGGCCAGTTCCTTGAACTGGTGGTACATCGAGGGCAGCCGGCGCTTGATCTCCTCGGCCGACATGCGGCTGGCGATGTCCAGGAACACGCCGCCGTGTGGTGAACCACGGCCTGCCTTGACCTCGGAGTTGATCGCGCGAGCCACCTCGTCACGGGGCAGCAGGTCGGGCGTGCGGCGGTTGTTGTCCGGGTCGGTGTACCAGCGGTCCGCCTCCTCCTCGGTCTCCGCGTACTGCCCTTTGAAGACGTCGGGGATGTAGTCGAACATGAACCGCTTGCCCTCGGAGTTCTTCAGCACTCCGCCGTCACCGCGCACGCCCTCGGTGACCAGGATGCCCTTCACCGACGGCGGCCAGACCATGCCGGTCGGGTGGAACTGCACGAACTCCATGTTGATCAGGCGGCCACCCGCCCGCAGCGCCAGCGCGTGACCGTCGCCGGTGTACTCCCACGAGTTCGACGTGACCTTGAAGGACTTGCCGATACCGCCGGTGGCCAGCACGATCGCGGGCGCCTCGAACAGCACGAACCGGCCGGACTCGCGCCAGTAGGCGAACGCGCCGGCGATCCTGCCCTGCTGGTCCTTCAGCAGGTCGGTGACGGTGCACTCGGCGTAGACCTTGAGGTTGGCCTCGTAGTCGCCGGTCACCTTGTGGTCGTCCTGCTGCAGCGACACGATCTTCTGCTGCATGGTGCGGATCAGTTCCAGGCCGGTGCGGTCGCCGACGTGGGCCAGGCGCGGGTAGGTGTGGCCACCGAAGTTGCGCTGGCTGATCTTGCCGTCCTTGGTGCGGTCGAACAGGGCACCGTAGGTCTCCAGCTCCCAGACGCGGTCCGGGGCCTCCTTGGCGTGCAGTTCGGCCATCCGCCAGTTGTTCAGGAACTTCCCGCCACGCATGGTGTCGCGGAAGTGCACCTGCCAGTTGTCGTTGGGATTCGCGTTGCCCATCGACGCCGCGCAGCCGCCCTCGGCCATCACGGTGTGGGCCTTGCCGAACAGCGACTTGCAGATCACTGCGACGCGCAGGCCCTGCTGCCTGGCCTCGATCGCGGCCCGCAGGCCGGCGCCGCCGGCTCCGATCACCAGCACGTCGTAGGCGTGCCGCTCGACCTCAGTCATTCGATTCCCTAACTCGATCCGGCTCAGAAGAAGCGCAGGTCCGTGATGGTGCCCGAGGCGACCAGCCGGATGTACAGGTCGGTCAACGAGATCCACAGCAGGGACGCCCAGGCGAGCTGCATGTGGTAGCCGTTGAGGAACGACACCTGCTGCCAGAACTTGTACCGGAGCGGGTGCTTGGAGAAGTGCTTCAGCTTGCCACCCATGATGTGCCGGCAGGAGTGGCAGGACAGCGTGTACGCCCAGATCAACGCGATGTTGATCAGCATCACGAGCGTGCCCATGCCGGCGTGGCCCCACTGGCCGTCGTGGTTGCGGAACGCGATGACCCAGTCGTAGGTGAGGATCACGGCGAAGACGACGGCGATGTACCAGAAGTACCGGTGGATGTTCTGCATGATCAGCGGGAACCGCGTCTCACCGCTGTACTTCTGGTGCGGCTCCGCGACGGCGCACGCCTGCGGCGAGCCCCAGAACGCCCGGTAGTAGGCCTTGCGGTAGTAGTAGCAGGTCAGCCGGAAGCCCATCGGGAACACGATGATGATCAGGCCCGGCGTCACGGGGGCGATGCTCGGGAACCATCCCCAGCCCGCGCCCGTTGGACAGTTGCCGGTCAGGCACGGCGAGTACAGCGGGGAGATGTAGGGCTCCCAGAAGTAGTCGGCGTTGACCAGCACGGCCCACGTCAGGTAGACGACACAGACCAGGAGGACCGCTGCCTGCCACGCCGGTGTGAACCACCACCGGTCGGTCCGCAGCGTCTTTGCCTCGATGCGCGCCCGACCGGGTGCGCCCACGCCAGTGAGGGTCATGTTCTCCTCGTCTCGTGATGACCACTCCGTTGTGGCAACACGTGACGACCGCCTTCGCAGTTGCTAGTGGCGGCGCACGCCCCCGACGCCCTCGTCGTCGGCGCCATGCCACAGCGCCGGGTCGTATGGTCTGTCTGGAACCACAACTACATGGGGTCTACCACCCCGCCCATCTCGTTGTTCGGGCGGGGTCGGGGGTGAGATCAGGTCCGCGGTGTCGATGTCAAGGCGCTCCACGTCATTGGCCGGCCGGCGCGCGTTCGGGGTGTCGCCGCGGCCGGTTCGCAGCTCGTCGACGCATTGCCGCAGTTGACCGATGGCTCGCCCGAGAGCGAGGTGCTCGGAGCCAGGCATGCGCACCTCCGTCCGTGCGGGCCGCCGCACGGCGAATCGTCCGTCTCCGCAGGGCGAGACCGCGCTGCCCGACTCCTTGTGACAAGTCGCACACGCGTTCCGACCCGCACGCCGCCGATCGGACGTCCGTGAGCTGCGGAAACACTCGAATTGCCGCTCTGACCAGGGGGAATCGTCGAGCGGGGAAACGCGGCGTCCGATCACGACAAACACGTCTGTGATCAGTCCAACAGCATCGATCAAGCGTAGACGGCGAGCGCCTCGGCGATCGAGTCCACCACCGGCACGCCGCTGGTCTCCAGCGTCGCCCGGTTCGTGACGCCGGTCGTGACGAGCACGCAGCGCACCCCCGCGGCCTCGGCGGCTGCCGCGTCGTCGAGCACGTCACCGACGAGCAGTACGCCGTCCCGCCGCACGTCCAGCGCGGCGAGGTGCTCGGCGAGATGACCGGTCTTGCCGTGGCCGCCGACCTCGACGCGCAGCCCGTCGATCCGGGTGAACAGCTCGACGAGGCCGAAGTCGGTGACGAGCGGGACGAGCTCGTCGTGGAACCACATGGACAGCAGCGACTGGCTGCCGCCGTTGGCCCGCCAGCGGTGCAACTCGTCCGGGATGCCGGGGGTCAGCCGCGTCGTGGGCAGCAGCTCCCGGTACGCGTGGTGGTAGCTGCGGTCGATCGTCGCCCAGTCCTCGCCGGACAGTGCGCGGCCGAGCAGTTCCTGGTAGCAGTCCAGCAGCGGCCGCCGGTAGACCGACCGCCACAGCGCCAGGTCTATCGGCGCCCGCCCGAACGCCTCACACACCGTGTTCACGGCGGCGACCACGGCGTCGTTGTCGTCCAGGATTGTTCCGTTCCAGTCCCACACCACATGGCCGATACGTTCGCTGCGCACCGAAGCAGCCTATCCACGCGCGAGTGCGGTCGTCTCGGTCGTTTTCGCGCCACGGGACCGTCCGGCGACGTCGCCGGACGGCCCCGCGCGCCGGCTCAGGCCGGATTCGGGAACGCGGTGAGGCAGTTGGGCGCGGCGGCGTGCGCCGGGTCCAGCGCGTTCATCACCAGTCGGATCGTGACCGGGTCGTAGGGCAGATCCGCGTGGTCGACAGGGTCGAACGGGCACGTGGCCTGCACGTACTCGTCGGTCACGCCCGGCTCGTTCACGAACGACGAGCCGACCGGCGTCACGATGGTCTCGTTCAGCGTCTCGATCACCGTGTAGTTCGGGCCCGCCTGCTTGATCGGCCCCGAGTCCAGCGGCGCGAGGAACGCCGAACCCTGTTCCTGGTCCGCACACGCCGGGCAGGCGGAGCCGACCAGCGAGCCGGCACCGGGGAAGAACGAGGCCAGTGTGGCCAGGCCGTCCAGGGTGGTGCCGTGCGTCGACGGGGACAGGCCGACGTAGGTGTGCACGTTGCCGGAGCCGCCGAGCAGTTTCAGGTAGTACAGGCCGAGCATGCCGCCCTGCGAGTGACCGACCAGGTCGACCTTGCCGGCGCCGGTGCGCTGCCTGACCTTGCCGATGAACGCGGCGACCTGGTTGGCCGACGTGGCCGCGGGGCCGACGGCCTGGACGAGTTGGCCGGACGTGCCGCCGTAGTTCGTGCTGAACACGCAGTAGCCGTTGTTGGCCAGAATGGGTGCCAGCGCGCCGAGATCGTCCTCCATCACGGAGAACGTGCCCGGAATGAGCACGACGGGATCGGGATGTGTCGTGCTGCGGCACGAGAAGTTGTTCGTGCCCGGTGGTGGACTGTTCCGGATTGGTCGCGGCGACCAATCCGGCCACGAGGATGTTGGGTTGGACGAAATAGTTGGCCGCGGCCGCCGTCGACGGGGCGAGCAGACCGACCGTGAGGGCGCAGATGGCGCCACCTAGCAGGGATGGTCGACGAATCCGCAACGAAGCCTCCTCAACGCTGAGGTGCCTGGCGCGAAGGTTACTCACGCGTAGGTCGAGAGTAGGTTTCACCCGTGTAACCGTCAAGCCGCGTGCCATAATCGGTTGGTGACGGGATTACCGATTGACACAACCAGCGGGTCGGTCGACGGTTATCCGCGCGGCCGGGTGCCATCCGGTGTGCGCCAGCGGCAGATTCTGTTGGTGGCCCAGGAATTGTTCGCGAGCAACGGTTATCACTCGACCGGCATCGTGGACATCGCGCGGGCGGCGGGTGTCACCAGGCCCGTGGTGTACAAGCATTTCGAATCGAAGGAGGCGATATACCTCGCCGCGCTGCGCGAGGCACGGCAGGAACTGATGCGTGATCTGAGCACGGCGCTGGCCGGCGACGAATCCACCGAGGTACGGATTCGCGAGGCGACCGACGCGTACTTCCGTTACGTGGAACAGAACCAGGCGTCCTGGCAACTGCTGTTCGGCGGTGGCGCCGCCGTCGCGGGCCCGGCGGCCGAGGAGGCGGCCCGGCTGCGCTCGGAGACGATCCGCTTCATCACCGGACACATCCGGCGGGTCGCGCCGGACGCCGACCCGATGATGTGCGAGGCACTCGCGTACGGCATGTCCGGCTCGGCCGAGCAGATCGCGCGCTGGTGGCGCCGGCATCCGGACGTCGACCGAACACGGGTCGTGGACTACCAGATGGCCTACGCGTGGCCGGGCCTGTCCCGACTGCTGCCGACCACACAATGACGTCGAATCGCGAGTGGACCTTCCGGAGACCGGCAGGGGAACGGCGATCGGTGGCGGCGGCCGATATCGCCGTACCCGCGACGCGACCACGGTGCTGATGGACTTCGGAACCGACCGAGGCCGATCGGGACCGACTGAGGCCGATCAGGACCGTCGAGGCGATGCCGGGACTGCGTAACCGTAATCGGGTCGGGTCGCGTCGGGCCGGATCGAAGGCCGGAATCGGATCAGGACGACCGCTCAGTCCGGGAGGGTGTCGTCCAGGAGGTCGGCTTCGGTGCCGGCGGCGCGGAGTTCGATCGCGGACCACGCGGTAGGCCAGGCCCTCGGTGTAGCCCTTGCGGGCCAGCATGCCGACCAGGCGCCGGATCCCGGCCATCTCGTCGGCCGGCACCATGCCGCGCAGGCGTTTGCGGACCAGTTCGCGGGCTCTGGCCTCCTCGGCTCGAGGTCCACCGCGGACACCGCTTCGGCGACCATCTCGTCGGCGACACCCTTGCGGCGCAACTCGATCGACAGCGCCCGGCGAGCCATGCCCTGATAGGTGTGCCGGGACCGCACCCACAGCTCGGCGAACGCGGCGTCGTCGATCAGGCCGACCTCGTTCAGCCGGCCGAGCACCTGCTCGGCGACGTCCTCCTCGTACCCCTTGCCGATCAGCTTCTTGCGCAGCTCGGCCCTGGTCAGCGGGCGCGCGGTGAGCAGGTTCAGGCAGTATTCGCGCGCGGCGGCGACCGGATCGGCGGGGGCGCTTGCGTCGCTGACGCTCGCCGCTCGGTCTCCCCGGCCTCCGTCCGGTTTTTCGCGCCGGTTCGGCGCGGCGGACCGGGTGCCGCCGCGAGACTTGCTGCGGGCTGATCAGGCCGATCGGCTCAGGACCCGAACTCGCCCGGTTCCCGCGACGGCTCCGGTACGGCAATGCCATCGGCTCAGAACTCCACCGGTGCGGCGACCGGGGCTTCCCGGCGTCCATCTTCGGCGCCGATGTCGAGCTTCTCCTTGATCCGCTTCTCGATCTCGTTGGCCACGTCCGGGTTCTCCTTGCAGGAACCGGCGGGCGTTCTCCTTGCCCTGGCCCAACTGGTCGCCCTCGTACGTGTACCAGGCGCCCGACTTGCGCACGATGCACTGCTCGACGCCCATGTCGATCAGCGAGCCCTCGCGGCTGATGCCCTGGCCGTAGAGGATGTCGAACTCGGCCTGCTTGAACGGCGGCGCGACCTTGTTCTTCACGACCTTGACCCTGGTGCGGTTGCCGACGGCCTCGCCGCCGTCCTTCATGGTCTCGATGCGGCGGACGTCCAGCCGGACCGAGGCGTAGAACTTCAGCGCCTTGCCACCGGTGGTGGTCTCCGGGCGAGCCGAACATGACGCCGACCTTCTCGCGGAGCTGGTTGATGAAGATCGCGGTGGTGCCGGAGTTGCTCAGCGCACCGGTGATCTTGCGCAGCGCCTGGCTCATCAGGCGGGCCTGCAGGCCGACGTGGCTGTCGCCCATCTCGCCCTCGATCTCGGCGCGCGGCACCAGCGCGGCCACCGAGTCGATGACCAGGATGTCCAGCGCGCCGGAGCGGATCAGCATGTCCGCGATCTCCAGCGCCTGCTCACCGGTGTCCGGCTGGGACACCAGCAGGGCGTCGGTGTCCACGCCGAGCGCCTTGGCGTACTCCGGGTCGAGCGCGTGCTCCGCGTCGATGAACGCGGCGATGCCGCCCGACTTCTGCGCGTTGGCCACCGCGTGCAGCGCGACCGTGGTCTTACCGCAGGACTCCGGGCCGTAGATCTCCACGACCCGGCCCCGCGGGTAGCCACCGATGCCCAGCGCGACGTCCAGCGCGATCGAGCCGGTCGGGATGAACTCGATCGGCGGCACGGCCCTCGTCGCCGAGGCGCATCACCGATCCCTTGCCGAACTGCTTGTCGATCTGGGCAAGGGCGAGTTCGAGTGCCTTGTCCCGGTCCGGTGCCTGTGCCATCTGGAACTTCCACCTCGTTGCATCGTGTCGTCGGTTCTCCTGGCGCTGACGCTACGGGTGAGGGCCGACGATTTCAGACCGGCGCCACGATCTGTGGATCGCTGACCTCACTGTGCACAACAGGCTAGCCGAACAGGTGTTCGAGTCCAGCGTAGACGACACGCGCGATCCCGCTCGGGCGGACAAAAATTCCAGGCAATAGCCTGAACGGGTGCTTTTTCGCGCAACCCACCGTCGGCCTCAGCGCCGCTCCGGTCGGCACGTCGAACGCCTCGCACAGCGGCGCCAGATCCGTTGCGGGGCGATGCCCGCCGCTCAGCGCCTCGTCGGCCGTGCGGCCGCCCAGGTCGGCGAGCACGTGGTCGCTTGGCGATCATCGCGGCCCGGATGTCGCCGAACTCGTCGTTCATCATCGTGCGGAAAACAGTGGTACGCATCGGCCCAGATTACGTCCACGACCCCGTAGCCTCGCGGTGTGCGTGCTCGCCGCCGCCACACGACCCGACCGGTCTGTCCTCGCCGATCGGGCACATCGCGGTCATCGCGGTCCTGATCGCGGCGACCGTGATCGGCGTGCGGGCGCTCTGGCAGGGCAGAGGAATCGGGCCGCTGTCGGTGGCCGAGGGCACCATGGACGGGTGGCTGACGAGGCACTGACCGGTTCTCGCCCGGCGACCAGGGAGTGGTTCGCGGGCGCCTTCGCCGCGCCCACCGACGCCCAGCGCGGCGCGTGGGAGGCCATCGCCGCTGGTGACCATGCCCTCGTCGTCGCGCCGACCGGCTCGGGCAAGACGCTGGCCGCGTTCCTGTCCGCGCTGGACCGGCTGGCCACCGAGCCGCCGCCGGAGGAGCCGAGGCGGCGCTGCCGGGTGCTCTACGTCTCGCCGCTGAAGGCGCTCGCCGTCGACGTGGAGCGCAACCTGCGGGCGCCGCTGGCCGGTATCAAGGCAGCGCCCGACCGGCTGGGCGAGCCGGAGCCGAACATCACCGTCGGCATGCGCACCGGTGACACGCCCGCCGAGGAGCGCAGGGCGTTCCGCGCACCCCGCCGGACATCCTGGTGACCACCCCGGAGTCGCTGTTCCTGCTGCTCACCTCGGCGCGCGGCGAGTCGCTGCGCGGCGTGCGAGACGGTGATCGTGGACGAGGTGCACGCGGTCGCCGGCACGAAGCGCGGCGCACACCTGGCGCTGTCCCTGGAACGGCTGGACGCCCTGCTCGACAAGCCCGCACAGCGGATCGGCCTGTCGGCGACGGTGCGGCCGATCGAGGAGGTCAGCGACGTTCCTGGCCGGCGGCCGGCCGGTGCGGCTCGTGCAGCCGAAGAACACCAAGACCGTGCGAGGTCACGCGTCGCAGGTGCCGGTCGCGGACATGTCCACGGCTCGGCGAGCCGGTCGAGCCGGAGGGCGCAGGCGCGGTGTCCGGTTCGGCGGCCGGGTGCGGAACGGCGGCTCGTCGATCTGGCCCGCCGTCGAGGACCGCATTCTCGGGCCTGGTCACGGCGACACCGCTCGACGATCGTGTTCACGAACTCGCGGCGGCTGGCCGAACGGCTGACCGCGCGGCTGAACGAGCTGCCGCCGAGCTCGAGGAGGTGCCGAACCTGGACGAGTTCCCCGCGGAGGCGGTCGGCGCGTCCGGGCATCTCGCATGGGCGCGCCGCCGGTGCTGGCCAGGGCGCACCACGGCTCGATGTCCCGCGAGCAGCGGACCGGGTCGAGGAGGACCTGAAGTCGGGACGGCTGCCGTGCGTCGTGGCCACGTCGTCGCTGGAACTGGGCATCGACATGGGCGCCGTGGACCTGGTGATCCAGGTGGAGGCGCCGCCGACGGTCGCGTCAGGGCTGCAGCGGGTCGGCCGGGCCGGGCACCAGGTGGGCGCCGTGTCCTAGTGGCGTGGTGTTCCCGAAGTTCCGCGGCGATCTGGTGTCCTGCGCCGTGGTGGCCGAGCGGATGTCGGTGGGCGCGATCGAGGCGCTGCGCTACCCGCGCAACCCGTTGGACGTGCTGGCACAGCAGATCGTGGCGATGGTCGCGGATCCAGCCGTGGACGGTGACCGAGCTGTCGAACGTGGTGCGCCGGCGCCGCTCCGTTCGCGGCCCTGCCGGACTCCGCGCTGCACGCCGTGCTGGACATGCTGTCCGGGCGGTATCCCGAGCGAGGAGTTCGGCGAGCTGCGGCCGAGGATCACGTGGGACCGGATCACCGGCGAGCTGCGTGGCAGGCCGGGCGCGCAGCGGCTCGCCGTGACGTCCGGCGGCACGATCCCGGACCGCGGGCCTGTTCACCGTGATGACGCCGCCGGACGAGAGCGGCCACGGGTCACGGGTCGGCGAACTGGACGAGGAGATGGTCTACGAGTCGCGGGTCGGTGACGTGTTCCTGCTGGGCACGTCGTCGTGGCGGGTCGAGGACATCACGCACGACAGGGTGATCGTCACGCCCGCTCCGGGGCAGGCCGCGCGGATGCCGTTCTGGAAGGGCGATCGCCGTCGGCAGGCCGCTGGAACTGGGCCGGGCGTTGGGGAAGTTCGTGCGCGAACTGGGTTCGGTGACCGAGCTCAAGGCCCGCGAGCGGGCGGCGGCGGCCGGTCTCGACGAGTGGGCCGTCGACAACCTGCTGGCGTACCTGGCCGAACAGCGCGCGGCGACGCGGCACGTGCCCGACGACCGGAACATCGTGGTCGAGCGGTTCCGGGACGAACTCGGCGACTGGCGGCTTGTCGTGCACTCGCCGTTCGGGGCACAGGTGAACGGGCCGTGGGCGCTGGCCGTCGCGGCGCGGTTGCGCGAGCGGCGCGGGCTGGACGTGCAGGTCGCGCACTCCGACGACGGGATCGTGGTGCGGCTGCCGGACGTGCTGGACGAGCAGGGCACACAACTTCCGCCGACGGCCGAGGATGTGCTGCTCGACCCGGACGAGGTCGAGCAGGTGGTGATCGCCGAGGTCGGTGGTTCCGCGTTGTTCGCGGCGCGGTTCCGGGAGTGCGCGGCGCGCTCGCTGCTGCTGCCGCGGCGTGACCCGCGGCGCAGGACGCCGTTGTGGCAACAGCGCCAGCGCAGTGCGCAGCTCCTGTCGGTCGCCAGCCGGTACGAGCGTTTCCCTGTGGTGCTGGAAGCGATGCGCGAATGCATCCAGGACGTGTACGACGTGCCGGGACTGCGCGAGCTGATGTCGGACGTGCGGGCGCGCAAGGTGAAGGTCGTCGAGGTGGAGACGCCTGCCGCGTCGCCGTTCGCGCGCAGCCTGCTGTTCGGCTACGTCGCGATGTTCCTGTACGAGGCGGACGCGCCGCTGGCCGAACGGCGGGCGGCCGCGCTGTCGCTGGACTCCACGCTGCTGGCCGAACTGCTGGGCGCGGAGGCGATCCGTGAACTGATCGACCCGAGGTGCTGGCCGAGATCGAGGCCGATCTGCAGCGGCTGTCCGAGAACAGGCGGGTACGCGACGTCGAGGGTGCGGCGGACCTGTTGCGGTTCCTCGGTGATCTCACCACCGAGGAGGCCCAGGCACGTGGCGTGCGACCGGACTGGCTGACCGAACTGGCGCCGCAGCGCAGGGTGATCGAGGTGCGGATCGCCGGCGAGAGCCGGTGGATCGCGATCGAGGACGCGGGCAAGGTGCGCGACGCGCTGGGCACGGCGCTGCCGGTCGGGTTGCCGGACGCGTTCGTCGAACCGGTCGCCGATCCGCTGGGCGACCTGCTGACCCGCCACGCGCGCACGCGGGGTCCGTTCACCGCCGCGAGGCGGCACTGCGGTTCGGGATCGGCGCGGCCGTGGTGACGTCGGTGCTGGAACGGATGGCCGGCACAGGACGGCTGGTGCGCGGCGAACTTCGGCCGACGCCGGAACCCGGTCACGGCGGCATGGAGTACTGCGACGCGGCCGTGCTGCGCACGGCTGCGGCGCGCGTCGCTGGCCCGGCTGCGGGCCGAGGTCGAACCGGTGGAGAAGGCCGCGCTGGGCCGGTTCCTGCCGTCGTGGCACGGCATCGGGCCGCCGGCTCGGGCAGGTTGTTCGCGGCGCCGACACCGGACGACGTGCTCAACGTCGTGGAGCAGTTGGCAGGTGCGCCGCTGCCGGCCAGCGCCGTCGAGTCGCTGATCCTGCCCGCGCGGCTGCCCGGCTACTCCCCCGGCCTGCTGGACGAACTGACCACGACCGGCGAGGTCACGTGGACCGGGTGCGGCGCGCTGGCAGGCGGTGACGGCTGGATCGCGCTGGCACCGACCGACGTGGCCGCACTGCTGCTGCCCGACATCGAGGACGTACCGGAAAGCCCGCTGCACACGGCCATCGTGACCGCGCTGGACGGTGGCGCGCTGTTCTTCCGGCAGTTGACCGACCGGGTCGGCGCGGCGCTGGTCGCCGACGGCGAGTCGGGGCCGACCGACGACGCGGTGATCGCGGCGCTGTGGGAACTGGTGTGGGCGGGACTGGTCACGAACGACACGCTCGCGCCGCTGCGGTCGCTGGTGTCCGGGCGCGGCGCCGCGCACAAGCCGCGCCGGTCGACGCCCCGCGGCCGCTACGCGCGGCTGCGTGCGGGTCTCGGCGCGGCATGCCGAGCAGGACGGGGCCGCCGACGGTGGCGGGCCGGTGGTCGCTGGCGGTCACGCCGGAGGCCGACCCGACCCGACGGGCACACGCGCGTGCCGAGGCGTTCCTGGAGCGGCACGGCGTGCTGACCAGGGGCGCGCTGGACACCGAGCGGGTCACCGGCGGGTTCAGCGGGGTGTACCGGGTGCTGCGCGCGATGGAGGAGTCCGGCCAGGTCGTGCGCGGCTACGTCGTGGAAGGGCTGGGGGCCGCGCAGTTCGCGGCGCGCGGCGCCGTGGACCGGCTGCGTGCGACTGTCCCGGCCCAGCGGGCCGGAACCCGGCCAGGAGACACCCGTGCGTGGTGCTGGCCGCCGCCGATCCCGCACAGCCCTACGGTGCGGCGCTGGACTGGCCGGCCGCGATCGGTGAGACGAAGCACCGGCCGGGCCGCAAGGCCGGCGCGCTGGTCGTGCTGGTGGACGGGAAGCCCGCGCTGTACGTGGAACGCGGCGGCCGGTCGCTGCTGTCGTTCACCGAGGAGGAGCCGCTGCTGCGGTCGGCCGCGGACGGGCTGGCCAGGGCCGTGCACGACGGCTGGCTCGGCGAACTGGCCGTACAACGCGCCGACGGCGAGGCGGCGCTCACCTCACGGCTGGCGGAGGTGTTGCGGGAGGCCGGTTTCCGCGCCACACCGCGTGGCCTGCGGTTGCGCGCGTGAGCTGGCCTGGCGCGCCAGCCATCGGGCGCAGCTGTGGCGTTCCGCCAGCGGCGCGGGAAGGCCCAGGAGCGAAGCGACCACTCCACCGACATCTCGGTCAGTGCGCGTCCGTCCGCCATCTCTCAGGAAGTCGCCGTTCTGGGGCCGGGACGCACTGCCGCCCGTTGCCGATGGACACGGCGGCCGCACGCGGCCCGCGCCGAGCAGCACCGTCGCGGCGAGCAGGCTTCCTGCGATCAGCGCGCGTAACGCCCAGCGGGCGGAGGTTCTCGACATCGTCTGCTCCTTGATCGGCGGGTGTGGACACGACGGGTACGGATGATCGATCAACAGGGTTTCCAGTGTGCCGCAATCGTTATGCGGAAAGCCATCCGCCAGTCGATCGGTCAGCACGCGGTGGCCGGTGAGCCGTTCAACCTGGCCCGCACCTGACGGGCCCGGATCGGGTCGACCTCCTCGAACAGGGCGAGCGCGTGCCGCCAGGAATCCCTTGCCAGCGCTACGGATCCGTGACCGGCCAACGCGATACCGAGATTGTCCAGACCACCGGCCTCGCCACCGCGGTCGCCGAGTTCGCGGAACATCAGCACCGCACGCAGATGGCAGTCGACAGCCGTGTCGTAGTCGCCCATCACCTGGTACGCGCTGCCCATGCTGTCCAGCGTCTCGGCCTGGCCGAGTTGGTCGGAGATGCCGACCAGGGCGCTCAGGCCGCGCCGGTAGCAGTCGATCGCGGCACCCAACTGCCCCAGCGCGAGGTACGCGCTGCCGAGGTTGTTCAACGCCTGGCCTTCTCCGCACTGATCGCCGACCTGCCGGAACAGCATGATGGCGCGGTCGTGGTGTGCGACGGCGGTGTCGAACTCGCCGCGGCCGCGGTGCAGCGAACCGAGGTTGTTGGACACCGCCGCCTCGCCCCATACGTCGCCGATCTCCTTGCGCAGCAGCAAAGCCTGCGCCATCAGTGGGTGCGCGTGATCGGGCCGGCCGCTGTTGGCCTCGGCGATGCCCAGGTTGTTCAACGCGATCGCCTGTCCGAGCCGGTCGTCGACGGCACGCGCGGACGCCAGCGCGACCTGGTGCGTCTCGATCAGGTCGGCCCAGCGGTTGCGCAGCGAGAAGAAGCCCCACAGCGCGGTGGGCAGCCGCCAGGCCAGTTCGTGCATCCGCCGGTCGGCGGCGTCCCGGGTGAGCCGCGCGATCGTGGGGCGTTCCCGTTCGCACCACGCCATCGCGGCCGGGTAGTCGGCGAACTCCAGCGGTGCCACGGTGCTCACGGTGGCCAGCGGCTGACGGTGGCGCTGCGGCAACAGCACACGGTCGGCGGCGTCGGCGGTGTGCAGGTACCACGTGACGAGCCTGCGCAGCGCGTCGTCGCGGGTCGCGTCGGACTCCTCGCCCCGGACCCGTTCGACCGCGTAGAGCCGGACCAGTTCGTGCAGGCGGTAGCCGTCCCTGCCGCTCTCCTCGACCAGGTGCACGGCGGCCAGGCCGTCCATCAGCCGACGGGTGCGACCGGCCTGCTCACCGGCCAGGGCCATCGCCGCGGGCACCCCCGGTTCCAGGCCGGGAAACAGCCCGAGCAGCCGGAACATCCGCGCGGCGGGCTCGGTCAGCGCCCGGTAGGACCACGAGAACACGTTGCCCACGGCCGTCGTGTCGTCACCGGGGACGGACAGCGCGTCCAGCCGGTCGCCCTCGGACCGCAGTTCGGCCACCAGGTCGGCCAGTGGGCGGCCGGGCCTGCTGGCGGCGCGGTCGGCGACGATGCGCAGCGCGAGCGGCAGGCTGGCACAGCGGTCGACCAGCTCGGCCACGGCGTCCGGTTCGGCGGAAACCCTTGCGGCGCCGATGATCCCGCTCAGCAGTGCGGTCGCCTCCGTGCTGGCCAGGCCGCGCAGCCCCAGCCTGCGGGCACCGTGGCGGACGACCAGCCCGCCCAGCCGCACCCGCGTCGTCACGATCACCAGGCACTCGGCCGAACCGGGCAGCAGCGGCTCGACCTGGTCCACGTCGGCGGCGTCGTCCAGCATCAGGACCATGCGCTTGCCGTCCATGACGCTGCGGAACAGCGCGGACCGGTCGGCGTCGTCCTGCGGCACGGCGTCCGGTGCGACACCCATGGCCCGCAGGAAACCGGCCAGCACGTCGTACGGATTGGCGGGCTGGCCGGCCGGATGGTAGCCACGCAGGTCGGAGAACAGTGCCCCGTCGGGGAAAGCGGGTCGCAATTGGTGTGCCCAGTGCAGCGCCAGCGTCGTCTTGCCGATGCCGCCGAGGCCCTCGATCACCGCGATCAGCATGCCGCCGGGCGCGCGGGCGGCCAGCATCGAGTGCAGCTGCGCGATCTCGTCCTCACGACCGGCGAAGTCGGCGACGGCGGCGGGCAGTTGCGCCGGCCTCGGCCGGGCGTCGCGGCGCTGCGTCGTCCGGGCAGGCTTCGGGCCGCTCGGGGTGGGAGTGCCGATCAGCAGGCGTAACAGGCCGCCGTCGGCGCCCAGCGCCTGATCGCAACCGCGGGCCAGTTGCACGGTCGGCGGCTTGTCGCCGTTCTCGACCTTGCTCAGGTAGCCCTTGCTGTAGTGCACGAGGCCGGACAGCTCGGCCAGTGACAGTCCGCGCTCGACCCGCAGCGTCCGCAGGCGTTCACCGAAGGCGCGGGCGGACAGGGCGGCCGGTGACTCGTCCACGTGACGCGGCCTCCCCTCTGCGCGCGGACACGGGCGTCACACCGACGAGTTCGCGGCTTCTCCCGTCGAGTGCCCGAACACGGTACCCACGCCCTCGCCACGAGGCAGGGTCCAAACAGAGCAAGGGTGACTGTGAAAAGCGCACTCAACCAGCGGGTTTGTGTCCGGTCGGTCGCTGTACGCAACCGGTTGCGGCCCCGGTGGGCGCGGTGTGCCGTTTCCCTGTTTCCCATTCCCGCACGGGCGACGGGCAACGCCTCGACGCACGGATATCCGGCGCCAAGGCTCGAAGGCACCGATCGACGACATCGGATGAAGCCTTGCCCGGGAGGGGTCCCACCATGCAGCACCGCAGTGCCCAGCCGACCGAACTGCGCCGCGTCCCCGACGCGACCGAAACCGACCGCTCCTACACCGTGGAGGAACTGTCCAGGAAGGTCGGCATGTCACCGCGCAACATCAGGGCACACCAGGCGCGCAAACTGCTGCCGCCGCCGGTGCGTCGCGGCAGGGTCGCGTACTACGACGAGTCGCACGTCCGCAGGCTGGAGACGATCAAGGGCCTGCAGCGGCAGGGATTCAACCTGGTCTCCATCGAGGCGATGCTGGGCACGCACCGCGCGGAACGGTCCGGCGGCGCGACGCTGGAGATGCTGATCGGTCGCGTCGAGTCCGACCACCCCGCGCTGCTGTACGCGCTGACCAGGCATGGCGTCGTCGGCCGCACCGACGACGGCGTGGTGCGGGTCGTGCAGCCACGTGCCCTGCTCGGCGCGCTGGACCTGCACCGGATCGGCCTGCCGCCGATCGCCGCGCTGCGCCTGCTGTCGGAGTTGCTGGACAGCACCCAGTCGGTGACGCAGCACCTGGTGGAGGCGGCCGGCACGCGGCTGCTGGCCCTGCGCGGCGGTGCTGACGGACGCCGACCTGCCGGCGTTGACCCAGGCGCTGGTGCACGTGTTGGCCGAGGTGCTGCGGATCTCCGTGGAGAACCGCGCGCGGACCGTCGTGCCGCACCTGTTCGACGACGAACTCAGGGACGGTCGGCGATCCGCCGCAGGCTGAGCGACAGGTGCGCGTCCAGCGCCACCGGCAGATGGCCGGTGGCCAGTAGGTCGGACGTGCCCGTCGCCTCGACCGTCGCCGGGCCGTCCACGACGATCCAGTCGCGGCCGGCCAGCAGCGCGGGCTCGCCGTTGCCGAACACGGCGGCGGGATCGCCGTTGCGCCGTGCGTGCCCCCCTGCGACCCGCAGCCAGCAGACGCCGCACGCGCCGGTCACGGCGGTGCCCGCGTCCAGCGACAGGATCTGGCCGGGTGCGATCGGCACCGACCTGGTCGGCGGCACGGTGTCGCGCAGCGCGTCGGCCAATGCGAGCAGGGCACCGTCCAGGCCACGGGCCAGCGCGGCGACGAGCACCGACACCGCGCGCGGCGCCGGCACGAGCGTGTTGGCCGGCGTTGCCGTGGCGACGTCGCCGTAGCCGATGTTGCGCAGCCGCCGCCCGTCCAGCGGCAGCAACCGGGCGTCATCGACGGGCGCCAGGACGAGTTGCCACGCGCCGAGCACCGTGGGGCTGGGCACGACCGTGCCGGCACCGAGCCGGGCCAGGAATCGGCACCGGCCATCGGGTTGTTCGCCCGGCGGGCGCGGCACGGCGACCAGGTCGACGCTGCCGCCGGGCACCAGATAGGCCGGTTCACGGCCGTCCAGCACACATCGGCCGCGCGTTTCCTGTCCCGCCAACTCGGCCAGCAGGGCCACGTCGTCGGCGCGCGGCACCTGCATCGGTGTAGCTCCTTCCCCGTGGGTGACCTGCGCGGACATCGTCTCCGTCACCGGGGGAACACGGGAAGCGATGGCACGACACCAGGCCACCCTGCGGCCACTTCCGGGGAAATGCCATTGCCCGGCGCGCACCCGCCCTGCCAGCGTGGCAGCATGCGCACCCCGACGATCGCCGACGTGCTGCGGGCACGGACACTGCTGGCCGCCCACCTGCCCCCGACCCCGCTGTGGTCCTACCCGGCGCTGGACGCCGCCACCGGTGCCACGACGTTCGTGAAGCACGAGAACACGCAACCGGTCGGCGCGTTCAAGGTGCGCGGCGGGATCACCCTGCTCAGCTCGATGACCCCGGAGCAGCGCGCCGCGGGTGTGCTCGGGTACTCGACCGGCAACCACGCGCAGTCGCTGGCGTACGCGGCACGGTTGTTCGGGGCGCCGTGCACGATCGTGATGCCGGAGAACCCGAATCCGGGCAAGGCGGCTGCCGTGCGCGGGCTCGGTGCGACGCTGATCGAGCACGGCGTGGAGTTCGAGGAGAGCCGCGCGTACGCGGAGGAACTGGCCCGCACCAGCGGCGCCCGGCTGGTCTCCTCCGGCGACGAACCGGATCTGGTGGCCGGCGTCGCAACGCTGTACCTGGAGATCTTCGAACGCGAACCGGACCTGGACGCGGTGTTCGTGCCGATCGGCGGCGGCAGCGGTGGGGCGGCCGCGTGTGTGGTGGCGTCGGCGTTGGCGCCGGAGTGCCAGATCATCGGCGTCCAGTCCTCCGCCTCACCGGCCGCGCACGACTCGTGGCTGGCCGGCGAACTGGTGCGCCGGCCCAACAAGACGAGGGCCGAGGGGCTGTCCACGGGCTTCGCGTTCGAGCTGCCGCAGACGGTCCTGCGGGAGAAGCTGACCGACTTCCTGCTGGTCGACGACGACCAGATCCAGCAGGCGCAGCGCCTGCTGATCCGCGACGCGCACACGATGGTGGAGGCGGCGGGAGCCGCGGCCCTGGCCGGACTGTTGGCCGGTGGTGACCGGTTCGCCGGGCGCCGGGTCGCGGTGGTGTGCAGCGGCGGCAACGCCAGCGAGACCGAACTGCGCGCCTGCCTGGCTACTTCCTGACCCGGTAGCGGAGGTTCGTCATCCGGCCGGCCCGGCCGACGTCGATCGTGTCCAGCTCGACGTCACCGCCCGGCCGGGCGAACAGCCGCACCCCGTCACCGAGCAGCACCGGCAGGAGCGTGATCCAGATCTCGTCGACCAGCCCGGCGGCCACGCCCTGCCGCGCGACGTCCGCGCCGATGACGAGCAGGTTGCGCTCACCGGCCGCGGCCAGCGCGGTGCGGTATGCCTCGGTGATGTCGCCGGACAGGAACGTCTTGCCCGGATCGTCGGCCGGCGCGTCATGGGTGAGCACGAACTCCGGTCCGTGCCACGCGCCGCCGAACGCCGCGGTGGCGGCCTCGTGCTGGCCGGGCTTGCGGCTGACATCGTAGGAGTTGCGGCCGGCGAGGATCGCGCCCGTGGTACGGATCAGCTCGTCGACCATGTCGTTCGGACCGTCGTAGCGGAACACCCAGTCCATCGCGTCGTCCGGTCCGGCGATGAATCCGTCCACCGACATCGCGGTGCTCCACACGACCATGCTCATGCGGCACACCATAACGGCGCACCCCGACAGGCGTGTGGCGGCGATCACGGGTGACACTGTTCGGCGTGGCACGAGTCCGGGACATCACCCCGTACGTCGAGCTCGATCGCGAGGAGTGGCGTGAACTCAGGGAGACCACGCCGCTCCCGTTGACCGACGCCGAACTGGAGCGGTTGCGCGGCCTTGGCGAGCCCACCTCGCTGGATGAGGTGGCCGACATCTACTGGCCACTGTCCAGATTGCTCAATCTCCAGGTCGCCGCGCGGCAGCGGCTGCACTCGGCGACGACGACGTTTCTCGGCGAGCGCGGCGAGCGGGTGCCGTTCGTGATCGGCATCGCCGGCAGCGTCGCGGTCGGCAAGTCCACCACGGCGCGGGTGCTGCGCACACTGCTGTCCCGCTGGCCCAACCACCCGAGCGTGGATCTCATCACCACAGACGGGTTCCTGTGGCCGAGCGCGGAGCTGGAACGCCGGGGCCTGATGGGGCGCAAGGGTTTCCCGGAGAGCTACGACCGGCGTTCGCTGGTGCGGTTCGTGGCCGAGGTGAAAGCCGGCTACCCCGAGGTCCACGCGCCGGTGTACTCGCACCTCAGCTACGACATCGTGCCCGGCGAGGTGCAGACGGTACGCAAGCCGGACATCCTCATCATCGAGGGCCTGAACGTGTTGCAGGCGGGTCCGAGGCTGACCGTGTCGGACCTGTTCGACTTCTCCATCTACGTGGACGCGCACCTGGACGACATCCGCAACTGGTACGTGTCGAGGTTCCTCACGTTGCGCGGCACGGCGTTCGCGGACCCGGCGTCGTACTTCCACCGCTACGCGGTGCTGGACGACGAACAGGCCGGTACCCGCGCGAACACGCTGTGGAGCGAGATCAACGAGCCGAACCTGGTGCAGAACATCCTGCCCACCAGGGCTCGCGCGGACCTGGTCCTGCAGAAGGGCCCCGACCACGCGATCAACAGGGTCCGCCTGCGCAAGATCTGAGCGGTCCCCGTTCTCCGCCTCCCGTACCGCCAGGGCCTCATCGAGTGGCGAGCCGCAGCAGTGCCCATAGCTGCGCGGCGGCGTCGTGGCCGTCGTCGATGCGCACGGCGCGGTCCGGCCGGCGACCCCACAGCCACAGGTAGACCTGTGTCGGCGAACCGGACACGGTCGAGTTGACGATGGCGGTCGTGGTGTCCGGCGGGTCACCGGGCCGGTGCACGCGGGTGCGGTCGGTGCCGGCGCGCGCCAGCCACTCCAGGCCACCGGCCTGGACCGACACCACCTGGTCACGGGTGCCGCTGACGTGCAGCACGGCCAGCCGGTGCGTGAACCACAGCGTGAGCACCTCGTCGATGCCGTCCAGGGCAACGTCGTCGGGCACGTCGTCGGGGAGCATGCCCGCGGCGCCCTGGACGTCGTAGCGGTGCACGGTGGTCTCGTGGGCCATCCGGCGCCGCCAGAACCCGAAGTTGCGCTCCGCGTCCCACCACGTCGGACACGGCTCGGCCGGATCGTGCGCGGCCAGTTCGGCCAGCAGCGGCGCGGTGCCGGACCGGATGTAGGCCGCGAGGTCCTGGCCGGGCGCCGGATCACGCTGCCACGTCATCGGCCGGGTGCCCTCGCGCAGCCACAGCCACACCATCCGGTACTGGCTGCCGACGTGCCGGGCGGTCTCGGCGAGCGTGAGACCGGGACAGCCGGGCACGATCGACTCCGGCGCCGCGCCTTCCACGGCCGTGGCCAGCGACTCGGCCTGTTCGCCGAGGACGTGCAGCAGCCGGTCGTATCCGACGAGGGTCCGGTCAGTCACGTTCGTGCCCGGCCGGATCGGGATCGCGGCCCGCGACGGCCTCGGCGATCAGGTCGGTGAACTGCGCGGCCTGCCGGACGAGGTCGTCAGCGGCACGATCGGTGACCCGACGCGTCACACCGGCGACGATCGCGGCCCGGGTGGCCGACCCCGACGCGAAGAACGCGGCCCACTCGGACAGTTCCGGCGCGAGCTTGGTGAGCAGCACCCAGGCACTGGTCGGCCGAGACCGGCCACGGTGCGGGCGGCCGCGTAAGGCCAGCATGGCGGCGGCGGCGCGCAGCGCGGCCAGGTAGGCGGTCGCGAAGCGCTGTGCCGGATCGGGCTCGTGCTGGGCCTCGGCGACACCGGCCCGGGCCTGCCGCACGAGAGCGGCAGCGGACCCGGTGGTCAGAGGTGCCAGGGACGACGGCACGACAGGCCGATGCGACGAGCCGCCCGGCCCACCCGACTCGGGCACCGACCGCCCGCGACCAGCGGAACCGGCCGACCGGCCCGAACCGGCGGACAGGCCTCCCGACCCGGCCGGACGGTGCGCGGCGGATGGACCAAGGGGCAATGACGACTGCGACGCCGGCGGGAAGTCGATCAGAGCGGACATCAGCGGCCTCCTCGTTCAGTCGGAAACGTCGGCGATCGACGAGCCCGCCGTGGGGAGCCGGCGGAACTCGGTGGCGAGGCGCTTCCCCCGCCCCACCACCGAGCCTGCGTAGTGCTCGAACATCTGTTCGAACACCTCCACGATAACCCGGAACCCTGACACTCTCAACTCCCGTCGCGCCAGGTCCGGCCGCCTGGGGCACCGCGACCGAACGGGTTCGCCTGCCGTGATCTGATGAGATCGGCCACCATGGTGTGGGCGTGGCCGCCGGCGAGAGGTCTGGACTGATGAGCGAGCGGGAACATCCGGGCGTCCGGAAGGTGATGGCGAGGCTTGCCGAGGCCGGCTTCCCGGACGCGGCCGCAGGCGTGCGCATCCTCGACGACGCGGTCCGCACGGCACCGCTGGCGGCGGCGGCCCTGGGTGTCGAGGTGGGCGCGATCGCCAACAGCCTGGTGTTCAAGGCGGTCAAGGGCGACACGGTCACCCCACTGCTGGCCATGACCTCCGGCGCCCACCGAGCCGACCAGACCCTCCTGGCCGAACTGGCGGGCGTGGACAAGGTCCAGCGAGCCGACGCGGACTTCGTCCGCACCCACACCGGCCAGGCCATCGGTGGCGTTGCCCCGGTCGGCCACCCGGCACCGATCGCCACCCTGGTCGACATCGCCCTGACCGGCTACCCGGTCCTCTGGGCCGCGGCGGGCCACCCGAAGTCCGTCTTCCCGATCACGTTCACCGACCTGGTGACACTCACCAACGGCACACCGGCGGACGTCGCCGGCGACGCCCCCCGCGCCCGTGCGACGGGCAAGGAGGATGATCAGTAGCCGTGGCGGCGGCGGTACCACTCCCCAACGACCGGTTCGTCGAACTGACGGTCGACGACCTGCGGGCGAGACTGTCCGAGGCCCTGGACATCTACGTCACCGCGATGCGCTACCCACCGGGCACGGCCGAACAACGCGCCCCGATGTGGCTGGCCCACATGCTCCGCCAGGACTGGCGCGGCGTGGGTGCGCTGGACGCCGACGGCGCCCTGGTCGGCATCAGCTACGGCTACCGGGGCGCCGCGGGCCAGTGGTGGCACGAACAGGTCCGCAGGGGCCTGCTGATGTCCGCCGGCGCCCCTTCGGTGGACATGTGGATGACGGACTACTTCGAACTCACCGAACTGCACGTCCGCCCCACGGCCCAGGGCAGGGGCCTCGGCGAGGGCCTGCTGCGCCACCTGCTGCACGGCGTCGACGCCGGCACGACCCTGCTGTCCACACCGGAGGGTCGCTCCAGAGCGTGGCGCCTGTACCGCAGAGTCGGCTTCCAGGACGTCCTGCGTGACTACCTCTTCGCGGGCGACCCGAGACCGTTCGCGGTGCTGGGCCGCCGCCTCCCCATCGAGCCGCGCCGCGGACGAACAATATAGGACGACGGCGTGCCCGGGGACGAGAAGGCCGTGACACTCCACAAAGGACTGCGGTGACCCATGTCGCCCCAACGCGACCGCGTTACGAAAAGCGGTCGACCCACCCCGTCACCCAAAACACCGGAACCGCCCGACCAACCCCGAGCCCTCCTGTAGCGTCCTTCATGCGTAGCAGGGAGGGCTCCACATGCGGTCTGGCAGGTCCAATTCGAATCCGGAGCACATCGAGCAGGTCGGCAGCAGCATCCGGGCCAGAGGTGAGTCCCTGGCCTCGGCCCACAGCGCCGAACCGATGGGCGAACAGACCCTCGGCCCGCTCGCCGCGCCCACCGTCGGCCGGCTGAACAGCGGCTTCGAACAGCTCCGCGGTCACATGACGACCGCCGGCAACCGCCTGAGCGACCACGGCGACCTCCTGCACCACACTGCCGGCAACATCCGGCAGAACGAGGCCGGCATCGCCAGCACCATGCGCGGCATCGGCGACCGCACGACCACCCCGCCGCCGATCCCGCCGAGATCCCCGCTGCGGCCCGGCGGCAGCGGATCGAAACCACCGATCCCGCCCAGGTCCCCGCTCCGCCCGGGACCGAAGCCCCCGATCCCGCCCAGGTCCCCACTGCGGCCGGGCAACCAGGGCACGTCGACGTCCTCGGCACCTCCGCCCCCTCCGCTACCCCCGGCACCGAAACCGCCCACACCCCCGCCGGTACCCCACGCACCGAAACCGCCCGCACCCCCGCCGGTACCTCCGGCACCGAAACCGCCCGTGCCCCCGCCGGTGCCGGGCAGCGGCGCCGGTGGCAAGAAGCCGTCGAAGTGGGGCGATCCGCTCAACCCGACGTCGAACCTGCCGGCGACCACCGATCCGCACATCGCCCCGGTGGCGGCCAATCCGCACGTCGACCCGAACAAGATCTCGCCGCCACCCGTGTGGGCCAACCACGACGGCACCACGACGGTCAACCGGTTCGACCACCGGCCGCCGTTCGGCGAGCCGGGGAAGAACAACGGGCCGTTCCACGAGGGCTTCAAACCCTGGCCGGACGCGAACCCGCACGGAGACCTGGCCACGTACCAGGCCGGCAACTCGCCGAGCATGTACGTCGGCGCCACCACGAACCAGAACATGGGCAGTGGCGGCAAGTGGAACAACATGTGGGGCTACACGATCCGCCCACCCGCCGGCCAGCACGGCGTCGACGTGAACGCGACGCTCGACCAGGCGGGAATGTTCAACCCGAAACCGCACGAGAACGAGATCGCGTTCCCCGGCGGCATCAAACCGGACCACATCGTCGGTGCGCAGCAGTACCACGACGGCGTGCCGGTCCCGGGTACCTGGGTGCCACGGCCGCCGGCGCCGGGAGGCTCCGGTGGCTGACAACGACGACCTCCCGCCCCCGCCGGTCACCGACGAGATGCGCGAGCGGGCGCACCGCGCGCCGAACACGTGGCTGTACTGCATCGACCCGTTCTTCGCCGGAGCGGAGAGCACCGGGCAGGGCGTGCCGCCGTTCGGCATCGTCGGTGCCTACCAGGTCGACGGGCGCGGCGAGATCGCGGAGGGGTTCACGCCCAACCCGAACTACCAGCCGTCCCCGCTCGCGCTCGGTCTGTCGACACCGACGAACCCCGTCGAGGAAGCCCTCCAGTTGGCGGCCACCGGCTACGGCGGCGAGGCCCAGCTCCGGGAGGCCCTGCTGACCGGCAGCGTGTTCACCGCGCGCGACCCGAACGGCTTCGCCGTGTTCGACGAGGGCGAGGGCCGGCACGCGGTGCGGGCGTACACCTCGGAACGCTACGTGCCGGAGCAGCCGGTCGACCCCGGGCGCTGGCAGCGGGTGTCCGTCCCGAACCTGCTCCCGGTGCTGCGCGGTCGTTTCCTGTCCCTGAACCCGGCCACCGAACTGGCGGTGATGGTCCCCGGCGAGGCACTGGTCTGACCTGGCGCCGCCATGGTCACAACCGGGCCAACCGCTCCCGCAACGTGTCCAGCCCCATCGAGCCCATCTCCAACGCCTTCTTGTGGAAGACCTTCAGGTCGAAATCGGGATCGCGCTGCCTGGCCTCGTCCCGCGCCGCCAGCCACACCCGCTCGCCCAGCTTGTAGGAGGGTGCCTGGCCGGGCCAGCCGAGATACCGGTCGATCTCGTCCGCCACCTGTGCCGCGTCGGTGATCGTCCGCGTGGTCATGAATTCCAGGCCCAGTTCCGGCGTCCACCGCTCGCCGTCGTGGAATCCGGTGCCACGCGGGATCTCCAGCTCCAGGTGCATGCCGAGGTCGACGATCACGCGGCCGGCGCGGAACAGGTGGGCGTCCAGCATTCCCATCAGGACGCCGTCCTCGGTGAGGAATCCGAGCTCCCGCATCAACCGTTCGGCATACAGCGCCCAGCCTTCCGCGTGCCCGGACGTGCCGGCCAGGAGCCGTTGATACCTGTTGAGCGTGTCCGCCTGGTACACCTGGGTCGCGATCTGCAGGTGATGGCCGGGCACGCCCTCGTGGTACACCGTCGACGTCTCGCGCCACGTGGAGAACGTCTCCTGGCCCGGCACCAGTGACCACCACATCCGGCCCGGCCTGCTGAAGTCGTCGTTCGGCCCGGTGTAGTACGCACCGGCGCCACCGCCGGGCGGCGCGATCCGGCACTCCAGGTCCATTAGCTGCTCCGGCAGGTCAAAGTGCTTGCCGCGCAACGCGATCAACGCCTCGTCGGACAGTTCCTGCATCCACCGCTGCAGGGCGTCGGCGCCGGTCACCTGGTAGCGCGGATCGGCGTCCAGCGCGGCGGCGGCCTCGGCCAGTGACGCGCCGGGTCTGATCCGGTCGGCGACCTGCTTCATCTCGGTCTCGATCCGGAAGAACTCGTCCCAGCCCCACTGGTAGAGCTCGGCCAGGTCGACCGTGGCGCCGTTGAAGTACCGCAGCCACACGCCGTAGACGTCGGCCCCGACCGCGTCCTTGCGCGGGGCGTGCGGAGCGAGGCTGGTGCGCAGGAAACCCGCCAGTTCGGCGTACGCGGCCGACGCGGCGTCCGCGGCCGTGCTCAGCTCGGCACGCAATGAATCCGGCACCTCGGCACCGGCGATCATCGTGGTGAAGAACGACGGGTCGTCCGCGATGCCGGCCCACGTCGCGCACTGGTCGGCGACCTTCTCCACCTGCCGCAGCGCCGCGACGTGCCCGTGCCCGACACCGTAGGTCAGCGCGGCCTTGATGCCGTCGACCGTCTCCGGCACCGCCGTCATGCGCTTGGCGATCGTGTCCCAGTCGTCGACCGTCTCGGTCGGCATCAGGTCGAAGACCATCCTGGCGTGCTGCGGCGGGCTGGCGATCACGTTCAGCTCGGCGACCCGCAACTCCGCGTCCTCGACGGCCAGTTCCGCGCCCAGCCGTTCCAGCAGCACGGCCCGCGCGACCTGGTCGGCCTGCGCCGGCACGTCGACCGATTCCGCCGCCCGCAGCGCCGCTCTGCCCAGGTCGGCCCTGGCGTGCACCGCGTCGGGCGAGAAGTCGGTCATCAGGTCGTCGTTGCCCGGGACGCCGAAGTACGTCGCGGCGATCGGGTCGAGCCGCGCGATGTCGTCGACATAGGAGTCGCTGATCTCGTGGATCGACCGGCTCTGCTGGGTCGACGGGTCCGACAGGGGCGAGGAACTGGGTGACATGGCAGCACGCTACCCCCGGCCAACCGGCCTCCCGCGGAATGCGCCCACGCGCCGTGTCGGGCTGGCAGTATGACTCCGTGCCCAAGGCAAGTCCGCATCGCAGCGGTACCCGTGTGCTCGTGGCCGCCGGTCTGGTCGCCGTCGGCCTGTTGGCCGGCGGTTGCGTGCGTGTGCACGCCACGCTGTCCGTGTCACCCACCGACCAGGTGTCCGGCGACATGGTGATCGCCGCGCAGCCCTCGGCCCAGAACGGCGCTCCGCAGCTCGTGGTGCCCGCCGGCATGACCGGCAAGGTGACCGTGAAGCGGTACTCGGCGAACGGCTACACCGGCAGCGACGTCACGTTCCAGAACCTCTCGTTCGGCGAGATGGCGGCGTTCGCGACGGGCCTGAGCAACCAGAGCAGCTACTACCACATCAACTTCCAGCGCTCGGCCGCCACCGTGAACCTGACCGGCTCGGTCGACCTGTCGGAGCTCACCCAGCCCGGGGTGGACGTGAAGCTGAGCATCACCTTCCCCGGCCCGGTGAGCGACACGACGGGAACCGTGGACGGCCAGACGGTGAGCTGGACGATGAAGGGCGGCGAGGTCACCCAGTTGGCCGCGACCGCTCAGTACGCGATCGGCAACAGCCGCGGGTGGCAGTTCTGGGTGCTGGTGCTCGGCGGTGGCATGGCGGTCGTGTCCGGGTTGCTGTTGCTGCTCGCGCTGGTGGCGCGGCGTCGGCAGCTACGCAACGAGACCGCCTACGCCGCGGCGACCCCCGGGCCGTCCGCCTACTACTGAACCGCCGCTACCGGGCGCCCGTTCGCGCGGGGGACACGAGGCCGAGGCGCTTGACCACCTCGGTGGTCGCCTGCGCCCGGTTGAACGTGTAGAAGTGCAGGTCGGGCACGCCCTCGTCGAGCAGCCGGCGGCCCAGTTCGGTGGCCACCTCGATGCCCTCGGCACGGAACGCCCTGGCGTCGCCCGCCAGCGGCTCCATCCGGTCCACCAGCCACGTCGGGGCCTTGGCGCCGGACAGTTCGACTGTCTTGGCCAGCGTGCGCGGCGTGGTGAGCGGCATCAGGCCGGGCAGGATGATCGCGTCCGAACCCGCTGCCGCGACCCTGTCGCGCATCCGCAGGAAGTCGTCGGCCTCGAAGAACAGCTGGGCGATGGCGAAGTCGGCGCCGGAGCGCAGTTTGCTCACCAGGTACCTGGTGTCGGTGTCCAGGTCGGCCGAACGCGGGTGACCGTAGGGGAACGCCGCGACGCCGACGCAGAAGTCACCGAGTTCCCGGCACAGCCGGACCAGTTCCTCCGCGTAGGTGAAACCGTCCGGGCGCGCTGTCCATTCACCGTTCGGGTCACCGGGCGGGTCGCCGCGCACGGCCAGGATGTTGCGCACGCCGATCGCGGCGTACCAGCCGATGACGTTGCGCAGTTCGGCGACGGAGTGGTCGACGGCCGTGAGGTGCGCCATCGGCACCAGCGTCGTCTCCTGCGCGATCCGGCCGGTGGTGCGGACGGTGCGGTCACGGGTCGAGCCGCCGGCACCGTAGGTGACGGAGACGAACGCCGGGTCCAACGGCTCCAGCCTGCGGGCGGACCGCCACAGGAGCTGTTCCTCGTCCTCGTTCCTCGGCGGACAGAACTCGACCGAGAACACGGGGCGTTCACAGCGCAGCCGCTCGACAACCGTCACAGTCACCGGCACAGCGTAATCAGTCGATCTTGACCTTGGCAGTCGCGCCCAGTGCATGGAACCGGAGTGCGGTACCCGGTGGCCTGAGACAATGGGCGGATGCAGGGGTCGGACACGGCGGGGACCAGCATCGACGACGACCTGCCGGGGCATGTCGATCACGCGTTGGTCGAGTATTTCCAGTGGCGGCGGGCACAGCTCGGGGAGATCGGCGCCGACTTCGGATCCGCGTTGGACGCGTTGTCCGAGTTCGTCCTGCAGGGCGGGAAACGCATTCGGCCGACGTTCGCGTGGTGGGGCTGGCGTGGCGCGGGCGGCGATGCGGAAGGGCCGGTGGCACAGGCCGTGCTGCGCGCTGTCGGCGCACTGGAACTGTTGCAGGCGTGTGCCTTGGTGCACGACGACCTGATGGACTCCTCCACGGTGCGCAGGGGTGCGCCGACGGTGCACGTCGCGTTCGCGGCGCGGCACAGGGCCGGTCGGCTGCTCGGCGAACCGACCCAGTTCGGCCTGGCCGCCGCCGTGCTGCTCGGTGACATCGCGCTGGTCTGGGCGGAGGACATGTTCCTCGGTTCGGGCGTGGCCATCGACGCGGTGGCACGGGCGGTGCCCGCGTGGCAGGCGATGCGTACCGAAATGCTGGCCGGGCAGTACATCGACATGCTGATCCAGGCCAGGGGCGACGAGTCGGAGGCGGCGGCGCTGCGGGTCGACCGGTACAAGACCGCGTCGTACACCGTGGAGCGCCCGCTGCACATCGGCGCGGCGCTGGCCGGTGCACCACAGGAGGTGGTGGCCGCATACCGGGCGTTCGGTACGGATCTGGGGGTGGCGTTCCAGCTTCGGGACGACCTGCTCGGCGTGTACGGCGATCCGGAGGTGACCGGCAAGCCGGCAGGCGACGACCTGCGCGAGGGCAAGCGGACACTGCTGCTGGCAATGGGCATGCGGCACGCCGACCGGGACGGCAGGACCGCCGACGCGGCACTGCTGCGCGAGTCGGTCGGCAGGAGGGACCTGGCCGAATCCGACGTCGACGGGCTGCGCGCGCTGCTGCGCGACCTGGGCGCGGTGGCGGCCGTCGAGCGGCGGATCGACGAGCTGACCGCATCCGCGCTGGACACCCTGGCGAGGGCGCCCATCACCCACGACGTCGCGGAACGTCTCGCGGAGCTCGCGATTGTGGCGACAAAACGGGATCGTTGAGCCCATATCGATCCCGCCGGGGCACACTTGACCTGCGGTCTCGGTGGCGCACGGGCGGAGTCGGCATGATTCGGGGCAGTGGGCGCACACGCCGGGGATGGTTCCCGGCGCTGCTGGCCGTGCTGCTGACGTGCTGTTGCGGGTGCGCGGCCGTGCTGGGCGGACAGTCCGCGGCCACCCCGGTGCCGGTGCTGGACGCGGCGCAGACCATCCAGCAGTCACTGCTCGATCTGGGTGAGGCCGGCGTGCTGCACTACCGCGGTTCGCTGCTGAACCCGGACGGCAAGCAGATCGGGCTGGACGTCAGCGTCACCGCTACGGGTGAGGCGGCGGGCGCGATCACGGCGGGCGGCGTGCAGGGTGCGGTGGTCGTGGTCGCCGGATCGCTGTACGTGGACGCACCGGGCACGTTCTGGTCGTGGCTGGTGGGCGATCCGGGCACCCTGGCGCAGGCCGAGGACAGCAGATGGGTGCTGGTGCCGACGGTGACGATCGGCGTGGACATCGGCGCGGCACTGGTGCCCGGCGTGTTCGGCGGTGACCTGAACCGGCAGGTGACCGGCGCGACCAGCGGCTCGTTCGGCACGCTGCCGGGCACGACGGTCAACGGCGTGCCCGCCGTGCGGGTGGTGTCCGAGAACGCCGATGTGGCGCTGGCCGCGACCGGACCGCACGGCGTGCTGCACGTCGACATGCCGGGCGCGTTCGGCAACGCGTCGAAGGTGTCGCTGGACGTGGCCGACGTGACGGCCGACGAGGCAGGCGTGTACCAGAACATCAGCCAGCAGGCGCAGCAGCTCGGCGCGGCCGTCGACACCACTGTGGACATTCAGCAGGGCAACCAGAACTGGGGCACCTGCACGGCTTCGGGCTGCTCGGTGATCGTCACGTTCACCAACGCCAGCAGCACGGCGACGAAGGTCGTGGTGTCCGGCAACTGGAAGGGTGACGGCAAGCCGGTGGGCACGTGCCAGTCGATCGTCGGCCCGGTCCCCGCGGGCCGGTCGACGACGGCGTCGTGCACGGACGCGGCGGCCGAGTGGACGGCGTTCTACAACCAGGCGCACGCGACGGCGGGCGACCATCCCTACGAAGTGGACTGGACGGCGGAAGCCCTTGCCGCGCCACCGAATCTGGCACCGCTGACGGCCGAGGCCAACGCCGCGGCGACACCGGCGGACCCGAAGCGGGCAGGCGGTTCCGCGTTCGTGTACGTGATCGACTACCAGGACACGGCGGGCCGCACGCGGCCGTGGAAGTACGGCGTCGCGGCGAACACGTCGTGGCAGGCGCGCGCGACCGGCCAGTTGACCGCGTGCCGGGCACAGACCAGGACGTCGTGCACGGTCGGCCTGGTCGCCGGTGCGGCCAGCAGGCCGTCGGCCGACGCGCTGGCCGCCTCCCTGGTCTCGAAGGCGGCCAGCGGCGGCGGCTGCCCACCCGGCCAGTGGGTCGACTGCGCCGGCTCAGCGCGCTGACGCCATCGGCGACCGCGCTGACGCCGTCGCGACCGCGCTGATGAACCGACTCGGCCTACCTGGCCACGGCGATACCGGCCGCCGCGTCACTGCCGCGGCCGGACCCGTTGCCGCTGTCGTCGGCGTCGCTGTCGGTGGACCTGCGGGACAGCACACCGGACACGATCGCGAACATCAGGCCGATCGCGGCCAGTCCGGCGCCGACCCAGTCGGGCGAGGCGTAGCCGAACCCCGCGGCGATCACCACGCCGCCCAGGTACGCACCCAGCGAGTTGGCCGTGTTGAACGCCGACTGCAACACCGCCGACACCAGTGTCGGTGCCTGCGGTGCCTGCTCCATCACCCGTACCTGCAACGGTGCGGCCGCGGTGAACCCCGCGACGCCGAGGAGGAACAGCGTGATCGCCGCCGCGACCGGCGAGTGCGTCGTCACCAGGAAGACCAGCAGTACGGCGCCGAGAGCGACCAGGCCGGCGTAGAGCGTGCGCCCGTGGTCGCGGTCGGTCAGCCGGGCGCCGATCAGGCTGCCGACGGTCATGCCGAGACCGAACAGCGCCAACAGGAAGACGACGGCGGTGGGCCGGAAACCGGCCAGATCGACCATCATGGGCGTGACGTAGGTGAACGACGCGAACACACCGGCGAACCCGAACACGCAGATCGCCAGTGACAGCCACACCTGTGGATTGGCGAACGCGCCGAACTCGGCCCGCAGCCTGCCGCCGGCGGCCCGGGAGTCCTGGCGCGGCACGGCGAACATCACCAGCGCGACGGCCACCACACCGATCCCGGCGACCACCCAGAAGGCGGCCCGCCAGCCCACGTGCTGGCCCAACAGGGTCGCGGCGGGCACACCGACGACGTTGGCGACGGTCAGGCCGAGCACCATCCGCGAGATGGCCCGTGCGCGCCTGCCGGGGTCCACCAGGGACGCCGCGACGAGCGAGCCCGCACCGAAGAACGCTCCGTGCGGCAGGCCGGCGAACAGCCGGGCCGCGAACAGCAGCCCGTAGGTGGGCGCCAGCGCGGACAACACGTTGCCCACGACGAACCAGCCCATGAACAGCATCAGCGCCGCCTTGCGGGACAGGCGCGACGCCAGCACGGTCAGCAGGGGCGCTCCGATGACGACACCGAGCGCGTACCCGGAGATCAGCCCGCCGGCGGCCGGGATGGACACCCCGACGTCACCTGCCACGTTGGGCAGCAGGCCCATGATGACGAACTCGTTCGTGCCGATGCCGAAGGCACCGACGGCGAGTGCGAACAGGGCGAACCGCATGACACTCCCTTTCGGTGTTGATGGGCCACATCAGGCACCGAGCAGCCGGTCAGCGGTGACCGTCCACGTCGACGCTGCCGGCTCACCCGGGATCTTTATCGATCCACAAGTCGACAACGTGAACATGGCGAGGCGTCATCCGTCGCGGCGGGTGAGATCGGCCACCCTCCGCGACGGACGCGTGTCATGGGCTCGTCGACCACAAGGGACCGACGAGTGAACGGGCGCGCCCGGTCAGAAGGCGAGCGCCTGTGCCCTTCGCTTCACTTCTCGGCCGCGGTTGGACCGCAGGGCTTCGATGGGTGAACCGGGCAGGGTGTCGTCGACGGTGAACAGCCAGCGCAGCATCTCCTCCCCGGAGAAACCGGCGTCTCGCAGGACCGTCAACGTGCCGGGAAGTCCCTTCACGACACCTTCGCCGTTCAGGAACAAGGCGGGGACGCACATCACCCCGTCCCTGCGGAACGCGAGCAGGTGTCCGTCCCGCACCATCTGCTGCACCCGGGTGACCGGTTGGCCGACCGACTGGGCCACCTCGGGCAGTGTCAGTACCTCGTACGACCGCTCGAGGACGTCCTCAGCGGTGGGAATCGCACTCACGAGTGCCAACCATGCCACAACACTCCGTCATTCGCCCTGCGCCAGTCGAGGGATGTTGACGTGACGGGCTCCGTACCATCGGCGAGGTGGAAGCCAAAGGCGTTGGTGTGCTCGGTGCCGTCCTGGAAGGCCGGTACCGGGTCGACGCGCCGCTCGCCCGCGGCGGCATGTCCAGCGTGTATTCCGGCGTGGACCTGCGGTTGGACCGGCCGGTCGCGATCAAGGTGATGGAGTCCGCGTTCGCGCAGGACCGCGCCTTCATCGACAGGTTCGAACTCGAAGCGAGATCAGCCGCCCGTCTGCATCACCCGAACGTAGTAGCCGTTCACGATCAGGGCGTCGACGGTGAACAGGTCTATCTGGTGATGGAACTGGTCTCCGGCGGGACCCTGCGCGACCTGCTGCGCGAGGGCAGGCTGCCGGTCCCGGTCGCGTTCAGTGTGCTGGAACCGGCGCTGTCCGCGCTGGCGTCCGCGCACCACGCGGGCCTGGTGCACAGGGACGTGAAGCCGGAGAACATGCTGATCGGGGCCGGCGGCGTGGTCAAGGTCGCCGACTTCGGTCTGGTCAGGGCCGTCGCGACAGCCGGCTTGACGAGTGACAACAAGATCCTCGGCACCGTCGCGTACCTCTCCCCCGAACAGGTGAGCACCGGCGCGGCCGATGCGCGCAGCGACGTCTACTCGGCCGGCATCGTCTGTTACGAAATGCTTACCGGTGCGCCACCGTATGTGGGCGACACCCCGATCTCGGTGGCCTATCGCCACGTGAACGACGACGTGCCGCCGCCCAGCGAGCTGGTTGCCGACATCCCGCCCGCACTGGACGACCTGGTGCTGCGCGCGACCCGCCGCGACCCGGCGCTGCGTCCGGCGGACGCGACCGCGTTCCTGGACGAGCTGATCCGCACCCGCAACCTGCTGGGCCTGCGCAAGGTCCCGGTCCCGGTGCCGATGCCCGCACCCCTGCCGATGAGGCCGCCGTCGGGCGCACCGACACCCTTGTCGGCGAGCGCCGAGGCACGTGGCCGGCACCGTGCCGGGGGCCAGCCGTCGGCGACCGACGAGACGGTGGTCGGACCGACCCCGGTCGAGGGCGTACCCAGGCACGAGGCGACGCAGAAGATCGCGACGGGCGCGCTGGCCACCCAGTACGTGTCGGCCGACGCCACCGTGCGGACGGTACCGGTCCGGCCGGGTCCGATCGGCCCGCAGGGCACCAGGGCGATGTCCCGCACGGAGTACGAGGCGGCATCGGCGATGGCGCCGTCCCGATGGGCGCCGGCACGGCCGATCCCCACAACCCGTACGGCATGCCGGCCCCGCCGCCTCCCCCGCGACGGCGCCAACGCCCGACCGGCCGCCCGCTGCCGCCGTACGCGCGGCAACGGCAGCGTGGCAGGCGCACCATGATGACCTGGGTCATCGTCGTGCTCGTGCTGGCCGCGCTGCTCGGCACGGCCGCGTGGTGGTTCGGCAGCGGACGGTGGACGTCGGTGCCGCAGGTCGGTGGCAAGGACCCGATCACGGCGGAGCACATCCTCCAGGACGCCGACCTGAGCGCCGCGATCACGCAGGCGCACAGCGACACCGTGCCCGCTGGCCAGGTGATCTCGACGCGGCCGCCGATCGGCGGCCGGGCACTGCGCGGGTCGACGATCGCGGTCGTGGTGTCCGAGGGCAAGCCGATCGTCCCGGACGTGACGCCCGGCGCGCAGCCGCAGGCCGTCGAACAACAGGTGAAGAACGCCGAACTGACACCGAGGCTCGTGCCGGCACAGGACGCGTACAGCGGGACCGTGCCCAAGGGCGCGGTCGTCGGTCTGAACCCGCCGCCGGGCACGCAGTTGAAGATGGGCTCCAACGTCGTCGTCGTGCTGAGCAAGGGTCCGCCACCCAACCCGGTGCCCAACGTCGTCGGCCAGCCGCACGACCAAGCGTTCGCGACGTTGCGGCAGAGCGGTTTCCAGCCGTTCGACGAGCCGAAGGCGTTCGACCAGAACACGCCGGGCGGCAACGTGATCAAGACGGATCCGCCTGCCGACACGATGCCGACCACCGGCGATGGCCTGCGGGTCGGTGTCGTGGTGTCCAACGCGGTGACGGTGCCGTCGGTGCAGGGCGAGTCGGGCGGCCAGGCGCAGCAGCAGTTGCAGCAGGCAGGTCTCCAGGTGCAGGTGCAGTCCTTCGGCGGCGACAACAACGGTCAGGTGTTCATGCAGAACCCGGGCGCCAACACGATCGTGCAGCCGGGTAGCACCGTCACGATCACCGTCTTCCCGTGATCGCCGTCCGTTCCCGTGATCGCCGTCTTTCCGTGACCTGATTGAGCGGAAACGCGATCTTTCGATCACGGCTCGGGCATACGCTCTAGCCGGTTGCTGTGCGCCGTAGGAGGAACACGTGATCGGCACGCGGGGACGGGTCACCGGCGAGGTGGGACCCGGGCTGATCGGGGAGGTGCTCATCGGGGTGCGTGGGGGTGTGGAGGCTTTCTACGCCTATCCGGTCAATCCGGACGACACGATCCCGAAGGGTGTCCAGGTGCTGGTGGTGGACTTCGAGGCGCCGCGGACCGTGTATGTGGAGCGTTGGCAGCCGATCGTCTGACCAGGGGGACCGGGGCGTTCCGGCCCGACGACCGGCCCTCGAGAAGGGCTACAGAGGTGTCGACAAGTGTGATCGTGCTGATCGCCGTGATCGTCGTGGTGCTGATCCTGTTCCTACTGCTGCGTGCGCTGTGGCGGGTGGCGGAGCCGAACGAGGCGCTGATCATCTCCGGTCTCGGGGCGCGCGGCGCGCACCGGGAGGCGCCGGACAGCATGGGCTTCAAGATCGTCACCGGGAAGGGCGTGCTGGTGCTGCCCGGTTTCCAGGCGACACGCCGGTTGTCGCTGGACAGCCGCAACACCGACCTACAGGTGGCGTGCGTCACCAAGCAGGGCATCCCGGTGCACGTGAAAGGTGTCGTCATCTACAAGGTGGGCGACGACTTCGTGTCCATCGCGAACGCGGCACGGCGGTTCCTCGACCAGCAGGACAAGATGGACAGCAAGGCGCACCAACTGTTCGCCGGCCACCTGCGCTCGATCGTGGGCAGCCTGACGATCGAGGAGATGATCCACAACCGCGAGGCACTGACGGCGCAGGTCCGCCAGTCCAGCGCCGACGAGATGGTCAAGCTGGGCTTGGTCGTGGATTCGTTGCAGATCCAGGAGATCGAGGACAACACCGGCTACATCACCAACCTGGGCAAGCCCCACGCGGCCGCGATCGCGGCGTCGGCGAGGATCGCGGAGGCCGAACGGGACCAGGAGGCGACGGAGGCCGAACAGGCCGCGCTGGCCAGGAAGTCGGCCGCGATCCGCGACAGCCAGATCCACCAGGCCGGCTACCAGGCCGAGGTGGACCAGGCGGCCGCCCGCGCGCGGCAGGCAGGACCGCTGGCCGAGGCGACGGCCCGGCAGGAGGTCGTGGTCCAGGAAACCAGGGCGGCACAACTGGAAGCGGACCTCTCCGAGCAGCGCCTGCAGTCGCAGGTCCGCAAGCCCGCCGACGCGAAGGCCTACGAAACCCGCACCCATGCCGACGCCGAACGCGACGCGCAGATCGCCCGAGCCCAGGCACAGGCGAAGGAAACGGAGTTGCGCGCGGCAGCCGACGCGACCCGGGTGAAGGCGGCGGCGGGCGCGGAGGCGGAAGCCACGAAGGCACGCGGCGAGGCGAGCGCGTCGGCCACCCGTGCCACCGGTGAGGCGGAAGCGGCAGCCGCGAAGGCGCGCGGCCTGGCGGAGGCCGAAGCCGCCAGGGCACGTGGCCTGGCGGACGCGGACGCGATCAAGGCACGGTCGTCCGCACTGGCGGAGAATCAGGAAGCCGTTGTGGCACAACAGCTAGCGGAACAGTGGCCGGCCATCGTGGCAGCCGGCGCGCAGGCCTTCAGCAACGTGGACCACATGGTCGTCCTCAACGGCGCGGAAGGCATGTCCGACCTGTTCGCGAAGACACTGACGCTGGGCGGCACGGGACTTGGCCTGGCCCGCCAGTTGATGGACGCCATGCGAGACGGCTCGAAGCCGTTGGAGGCGACGAAGCTGGAGAAGTAGCCGCCTCGATCGCACCACGCACGCTTCGTTCGGGCACGACCGCGTCGTCAGCGCGGTCGTGCCCGAACCCGCGCGTCCTCGACGCCGGATCCCGACTCGACGCCGGGCCCCGGCTCGATCACGGCCGGCTCATCCACCGAGCCTTCGGCCGGCTTCGACTCGGCGGCATCCGGCGCGGGCCGAGCGCGCCGCCGCAACGGAACCTCCCGCAGCCGCAACGCCAACACGAACCCGATGACGGCGACGATCATGCCGCCCAGGAACACCCCGTGCAGAGCTTGCGCGAACCCGTTCAGGAACGCGTCCCGCAGCGGAGCGGGCAACGAATCGATCTGAGCGCGACTGATGTTCAACCCGCTGTGCGAGAACCGGCCCGCGACGGCCGCCGTGGCGCCACGCGAGAGCTGCGAGGTCAACAGCGCGGTGAAGATCGCCCCGAACACCGCGACACCGAACGACGACCCGACAGTTCGACCGAACGTGTTCGACGACGTGGCCACGCCGATGTCACCCGGCTGCACCGCGTTCTGCGCCGCCAGCACGAGCACCGGGTTGGTCAGCCCCAGTCCGACGCCGACCACCATCAACGCCACCACCTGGTATCCGTACGGCGTGCCGACGCCCAAGCGGGACAACAGGAACGTGCCGACGACGAACAGTGCCATGCCGGCGATCGGGAACTTGCGGTAGCGGCCGATGCGGGCGATCGTGCGGCCGCACACCACCGACGTGCACATCATGCTCAGCATCAGTGGCGCCAGGCGCAGGCCGGACAAAGTCGGTGAGACGCCGTCCACGACCTGTTGGTACAGCGGGTTGAACGTGGCGACACCGACCATGCCGAAGCCGACCACGAAGATCATCGGGATGCTCACGCGCAGCACGGGACCGCGGAACAGGCGCAGCGGGAACACCGGCTCGACGGCGCGCCGCTCCGCGACCACGAACGCCGCCAACAGCACCACACCCGCGATCGAGAGGCCGATGATCGGCGCGGACAGCCACGGGTACGTCGTGCCGCCCCAACTGGTGACCAGGATCACCGCCGCGACACCGGTGGACAGCAGGAAGATGCCCAGCCAGTCGATCTTCGGCTTGCGCCGGGCGCGTTCGGGCAACCGGAGCACCGCGCCGACGACGAACAGCGCGACCGCGCCGATCGGCAGGTTGACGTAGAACACCCAGCGCCAGCTCGCCTCCTGCGTCAGTACGCCACCGATCAGCGGGCCCGCGACCGTGGCGAACGCGAAGACCGACTGCATGAAACCCTGGTAGCGGCCGCGTTCCGCGGGTGGCACGAGATCGCCGATGATGGCCTGCGAGTTGACCATCAGGCCGCCCGCGCCGATGCCCTGCAAGGCCCGGAACGCGATCAGCGTCGTCATCGAGCCCGCCGTGCCGCACAGCGCCGACCCGACCAGGAACAGCACGATCGCACCCTGGAACAGCCGCTTGCGGCCGTAGATGTCGCCCAGCTTGCCGTAGATCGGCGTCGAGATGCACGACGCGAGCAGGTAGGACGTGGCGACCCAGGACAGGTGGGTCAGGCCACCCAGGTCGGTGACGATCGTCGGCAGCGACGTGGCGACGATCGTCTGGTCCAGCGCCGCGAGCAGCATGCCGAGCATCAGACCGGGGAAGACGATCAGGACTTTCCGGTCGAGCTTGGACCGGGGCACAGCCGCCGAGCCGACCGCGCGGGACATCGCCACCTCCACAAGTTAGCCCAGCTAACTAACTTACTCGAAAAGGTTGCTCTCCGCAGCCACCTGGTGAGCCGTTCGCTCGAAACGGTCAACCGGCGTCACGGGCACCAGCCGGACGTGTCCCGCTCGACGGAAGGTGATCGATCCATCACCGAACGAACAGGAGAGCTGGTCGGCATGATCCATCCGGACCGCTGGGGGGACGCGACGTGGACGACCGACGAGACAGTGGGCAGACGGGTCAGAGCCCGGTGCGTGTGGTGGCTGTCCGGCCAGTGCAAGGGCGGCGCGACGTGCTCGTGCCTGCCCTGGCCGAGAGAGTCCGACGCGCACCCGACAGAACCCCCGGACGAGCAGGGCGACGACTGAGGCCGGACCACCGGACCGGGAGGCCGGTCCGATGGTCCGGGGAGAAGAAATGGTCCGAGAGAAGAAGTAGTCGGAGGAGAAGCGGTCCGGGAGGAGAAGTGGCGGTCGCTTCGCTCCTGGCCCTCTCGCGCCGCTGGCGTGCCAGGGCCGGTCAGGAACGGAGCATCTCCGCTACCAGGAACGCCAGTTCCAGGGACTGCTGCGTGTTCAGGCGCGGGTCGCACGCCGTCTCGTAGCGGCCGGACAGGTCGGAGTCGGAGATCTCCTGCGCGCCGCCGAGGCATTCGGTGACGTCCTCGCCGGTCAGCTCGACGTGGATGCCGCCCGGGTGAGTGCCCAGCGCGCGGTGCACCTCGAAGAAGCCCTGCACCTCGTCCACGATCCGGTCGAAGTGCCGGGTCTTGTAGCCGGTCGACGACTCATGGGTGTTGCCGTGCATCGGGTCGCACTGCCAGATCACCAGGTGGCCGGACGCGGTGACCTTCTCCACGATCGGCGGCAGCACGTCGCGGATCTTGCCGTTGCCCATCCGGCTGATCAGCGTCAGCCGACCGGGGACGTTGTGCGGGTTGAGCCGTTCCACGTACTCCACGGCCTGCTCCGGGCTGGTGCCCGCGCCGATCTTCAGGCCGATCGGGTTGGCCAGCAGCTCGGCCAGCGCGATGTGCGCGCCCTCCAACTGGCGGGTGCGCTCGCCGATCCACAGGAAGTGCGACGACAGGTCGTAGAGGCTCGCCGCGTCCTCGCGGTTGTCCATCCGCAGCATGGCCCGCTCGTAGTCCAGTAGCAGGGCCTCGTGGCTGGCGAAGATCTCGGTGGCGTTCAGGCTGGTGTCGGACACGCCCGCGGCCGACATGAAGCGCAACGCCCTGTCGATCTCGGTGGCGACCTCCTCGTACCGCTCGCCTGCGGGCGAGGTGCGTACGAAGTCCTTGTTCCAGTCGTGCACCAGGTGCAGATCGGCCATGCCGCCGCTGGTCAGCGCGCGCAGCAGGTTCATGGTGGCGCCCGCGTTGGCGTAGGCGCGGATCATCCGCGACGGGTCGGGCACCCGTGCCTCGGGCGTGGCGGCGAGCGAGTTGACGATGTCACCGCGGTAGGACTGCAGGCCAAGCGAGTCCAGTTCGGCCGAGCGCGGCTTGGCGTACTGGCCCGCGATCCGGCCGACCTTCACCACCGGCAGGCTGGCGCCGTAGGTGAGCACGACGGCCATCTGCAGCAGCGTGCGCACGTTGCCGCGGATGTGCGGCTCGGTGTTGCTGGCGAACGTCTCGGCGCAGTCGCCGCCCTGCAGCATGAACGCCCGACCCAGGGCCACGTCGGCGAGCTGGCCGCGCAGGCGGTCGATCTCGGTGGGCACGGTGATCGGCGGGACGCTCTCCAGCACGGCGCGCACCCGGCGCACCTGCTCGGGGTCCGGCCACTGGGGCTGCTGGGCGGCGGGGCGGGCGAGGGCGTCGTCGAGCTTGCGACGCAGTTCGGGGGGCAGTGGGGGTAGTTCGGGCAGCTCGTCCACCGGGACGTCAACGGTCCAGGACACGCTCATCGCACACTCCCCGCTGCGCCGCTCGGCTGGGCGTCGAGGGTCAGGTTCACGTGCCCAGGGTATTCGGGGGTCCATCGGTTTTCTCCATCGGGCGAACCGGCCTCGGCCCGATGAGTACACTCATGATCATCCTCAAAACAGGTCAAGCCCCATACCGAAAAACCTTTCGCATTTGAACCGCTCCCGGCAGGATGACAGGTTGTGACCACCCGCTTGGAGAACAGTGACGCGAACCGTCTGCTGACCACGGCGGTGGCGAACGTCCAGCGTGACCATCCGGTGCACTGGACACACTTCGTTCACTCGGACGAGGAGCTCGTGCCGCAGCGGGTCCGCCACCCCGTCTTCGCCGGGTCGTACGACTGGCACTCCTGCGTGCACCAGACCTGGCTGATCGTGCGGCTGCTGCGCCTGCGCCCCGACCTGCCCGACGCGGCGTCGGCGGTTGCCGTGCTGGACCGGCTGGTCACCGTGGACGGCTGCGAGACCGAGGCGGAGTACTTCCGTGGCCCGGACGGCGGTCACTGGGAGCGCCCCTACGGCTGGGCGTGGCTGCTGACGCTGGACGCCGAACTGCGCACGTGGGCCACGGCCGATCCGACCGCGGGCGCCGCCGGGTGGGCCAAGAACCTCTCGCCGCTGGCCGAGGTGATCCGCGAACGGATGATGGTCTGGCTGGCCAAGGCACTGCTGCCGATCAGGGTCGGCACGCACACCAACAGCGCGTTCGCACTGGGCCTGGTGCTGGACGTGGCGAGGGCCACCGACGACGGCCCGCTGGCCGACGCCATCGCCAGGACCGCACGGCTGTGGTTCGGCGACGACGTGAACTACGGCGCCTACGAACCGGACGCCAACGACTTCCTCTCCCCCGCCCTGACCGAGGCGAACCTGATGCGCCGCGTGCTGCCGCCCGCCGAGTTCGCGGGCTGGCTGGACCGCCTCCTGCCGGACCTGGCCACGCCGCGCTGGACGGCTCTGCGCGAACCGGTCCCGGTGCACGACCCCACCGACCCGTTCGGCTCGCACCTGTCCGGCCTCGCGCTGTCGCGGGCGTGGTGCTGGTCGGCCGTTGCCGAGGCACTCCCGGCCGGCCACCGGTACGCCGAAGTGGCCGCGACCGCGGCACGTGCGCACCGCGAGGCAGGCTGGCGCTACGTGTTCGGCTACGGCTACGCGGCCGAACACTGGCTGGGCACGTTCGCCACGTACCTGTCGATGGGCGCGCTCTGACCACAACCCCATGACTTCATCGACCGCTCGCCGATTCCCCTTGTCCGGCAACGGTCAGCGCGCCAATGCGAGCAACTCGTCCACGGCCGACTGCCGGTTTCCCTCGCGCAGCAACGGAATCGCCGTGACGGCGGCGAACAGCCGGCACCACGCGCGCAACCGGTCGACGGCGAAACCGGCGTCGGACAACCCGGCCAACCGGAACTCGATGCCGTCGGTCCGGCCGGCTCCGGCGACGACGTAGTCGGCGGCGTCGAAACACGGATCACCCAGGCACGCCTTGGGATCGATGGCCATCAGCCGGTCACCGCCGTCCAGCACGTTGCCCGGATGCAGATCCCCGTGCAGCAGCACGACAGGCGCCGGCATCGCCAGCACGTCGTCCAGCTCGGCCAGCGCACGCTCGAAATCGGCGCGCTCCAACCGCGCGCCGACGATCGGATCGGCTAGCTGCCGCATGATCCGGTGCAGGAACTCCTCGACGCGCCCGCGCACCGTGCGCCCCAGCAGACCGGGTTCCGGCAGCGGCACGGAATGCAGTGCCCGCAGCAGTTCGGCGAACTCACCGGGCAGTACGGGCAGCTCGTCGGCGCACGTGCCCGGCCGGATCTCGGTCATCAGCAGCGCGCCGGCGTCGGCGGCCAGCACGTCGGGCACACGTCCGCCGGCCGCGAACCAGCGCAGCATCAGCGTCTGCTCGGCCAGGAACTCCGGTTCAGGGCTGAGCTTGAGCACCGCGGGACCGGCCGGTGACAGCACGCGGTAGACGACCGACGACGCGCCGTCGTCGATCAGGTCGCCCACCACGAGCTCCCACCGGGTGGCCAGCCTGCCGGTCAGTTCCGGCAGGCCGGCCACCCAGGGCGCCACGGAGGACCCGAACCGACGCGCCAACCGCCTCGTGATCGTGTCCGAGCCGGTCAGCCGAAGAAGACCTCGGCCTCCTGGTAACGCTCCGCCGGCACCGTCTTCAGCTCGGCGGTCGCCTCGGACAGCTTGACCCGCACGATGTCGGTGCCGCGCAGGGCGACCATCACGCCGAAGTCACCGTCGGCGACGGCGTCCACGGCATGCAGGCCGAAGCGCGTGGCCAGCACCCGGTCGTACGCGGTCGGCGTGCCACCGCGCTGCACGTGGCCGAGCACGACGGCACGCGACTCCTTGCCGGTCGCGTTCGCGATCTCCTTGGCCAGCCAGTCGCCGACGCCGCCGAGCTGGGCGTGCCCGAACGCGTCGGTCTGGCCGGTGAGCAGGACGTTCTCGCCGCCCTCCGGGACGGCACCCTCGGCGACGACGATGATCGGCGCGTACTGGCGCTCGAACCGCCGCTGCACCCAGTCGATGACCTCCGGGAGCTTGAACTGCCGCTCCGGCACCAGGATCACGTTCGCGCCGCCGGCAAGGCCGGAGTGCAGCGCGATCCAGCCGGCGTGTCGGCCCATGACCTCGACGACCAGTGCCCTGTGGTGCGACTCGGCGGTGGTGCGCAGCCGGTCGATCGCCTCGGTGGCGATGGACACGGCCGTGTCGAAGCCGAACGTGTAGTCCGTGGCGTTGAGGTCGTTGTCGATCGTCTTCGGCACCCCGACGACGCCGATGCCCTCGTCGGTCAGCCTCTTGGCGACGCCGAGGGTGTCCTCGCCGCCGATCGCGATCAGCGCGTCGACGCCGTTGTCCGCGAGCACCTTGCGGATCTTGTCGACGCCGCCCTCGACCTTGAACGGGTTGGTCCGCGACGAGCCGAGGATCGTCCCGCCCCTGGCCAGGATGTCCTCGACGTCGTCCAGCCCGATCGGGCGGGTCAGGCCCTCCAGCGGACCCTGCCAGCCGTTGCGGAAGCCCAGGACGTCCCAGCCGTGTGCCTCGATCCCCTTGCGGGTGACCGCGCGGATCACCGCGTTCAGGCCTGGACAGTCACCACCGCCGGTGAGCACACCGATACGCATCTCATTCGCTCCTCGATCGGCCGGCCAGGCGCCGGCATTGGGTGTCGCACAGAGAGTGACACGTGCTGGATCGGTAAAGCAACCCCTATTGGTCTAGACCAAATTGCGCCAACTGGACCATGCCGCTCAGCCGACCGGAAAGCCGAGGCGACGGCGATGCTCCTCGATCACCTGCCACCGCACCAGATTGTGCCGTGCGTCGGCGAGCGCGTCGTGGGCATCCGCCGGAGGTTGCGGCAACTTCGGCCGGCCGACATCGTCCCACCGCTGCCGCAGGTCCTTGGTGAACCGGGGCAGCGATCGGGGCATCGCGGGCATCGCGCCCCACAGCTGGGCCAGCGCGACGTGGTCGTAGGCCGCGATCCAGGCCCACAGCTCCACGTCGCGGGTGTCACGCCCGTCGACCTGGAGGAAGGTGAGCAGGTCCTGCCTGATCCGCTCCCGTGACCGCCACGCCGGATCGGCGGGGGACGGCAGCTTCGGCAGCACGTTCTGCCGCACCCACGGCCCGGCCCGCTCCGGGTCGAACTGGGTGGACACGGCGTAGAACTCGCGGCCCTCCTCGTCGACGACACCGATCGACACCAGATCGATCGTCACGCCGTCCTCGATGAACTCGCAGTCGTAGAAGTACCGCACCCGGCGACGGTACCGGCCGGCTCAGCCCGCCTTGGCCTCCGGCACCCGGTCGGCGCCGGACCCGCTCTCGGCGGGCTGCCGGGGCGTCAGGCCGTCCAGTCGCGCGGCAGCGGCCTTGTCCATGTCCTCCTTGACCTTGGCCGCGTACACGTCGACGTACTCCTGGCCGGACAGCTCCATCAGCGCGTACATGATCTCGTCGGTGATCGACCGCTCCACGAACCGGTCACCGGCCAGCCCGTCGTAGCGGGAGAAGTCCAGCGGCTCGCCGATCTTGACCCGAATGGGGTAGGGCCGCCACATCTTCGAACCGATCGGGTTGGCCTTGTCCGTGCCGATCATCGCCACCGGGATCACCTGCACCCTGGCCTGCAGCACCATCCTGGCCAGCCCGGTCTTGCCCTTGTAGAGGCGGCCGTCGGGCGAGCGCGTGCCCTCGGGGTAGATGCCCAGCAGGGAGCCCTCGGTGAGCAGCCGCACGCCGGTGTCCAGCGCGGCCTGCGCGGCGGCGGCGCTGGAGCGGTCGATCGGCACCTGGCCGACGCCGGAGAAGAACCACTTCTTCACCATGCCCTTGATCCCGGTGCCGGTGAAGTACTCGCGCTTGGCCAGGAACGTGACCCGCCGGGAGATCACCAGCGGCAGGAAGAACGAGTCGGCGACGGCGAGGTGGTTGCTGGCCAGCACCGCGCCCCCGGTCGCCGGAATGTGCTCCGCACCCTCGACCTTCGGTCGGAAGAACAACCGGAGCAGCGGTCCTATGAACACGTACTTCATCAGCGAGTACATCACCGTGTGGCCAGCCTCCTCACCGTCGGCACATCATCGTGCACGTTCCGTGGCCCGTGTGCCACACACCACCCGACGACCAGCCTACGAAGCGAGACAAGGCGCGCACAACGAAGTCGGGTCAACTGAGCTGCCCACCAGGCAGGTGTCCGTGCGACGATTGGTGGGCAACAACCGATCGACCCCAGGGACGGTCACCGTGCCCATCCTGCCTGGCGCCGAACCGTTCGGTCATGACGGATCCACCGAGATCGGCGTGCTGCTGTGCCATGGCTTCACCGGCTCGCCGCAGAGCATGGCACCGTGGGGCGCACGACTGGCCGAAGCGGGTGTGTCCACGATGTGCCCGCTGCTGCCCGGACACGGCACCACGTGGCAGGACATGAACCGCACGACGTGGCAGCAGTGGTACGTGGCGGTCGAGACGGCGTTCGCGGTCCTGTCCCGCCGCTGCGACTCGGTCTTCGTGTTCGGCCTGTCGATGGGCGGCACGCTCGCCCTGCGCCTGGCGCAGGAACGCGGCGGTGAGGTGGCCGGGCTCGTACTGGTCAACCCGTCGGTGACCACGGAGCGCAGGGACGCGGTGTTCCTCCCCCTGCTGTCCAGGCTCGTGCCCTCCATGCCGGGCATCGCGGGCGACGTGAAGAAGCCGGGGGTGACGGAGCTGGCGTACGGCAGGCTGCCGTTGCGGGCGGCAACCAGCCTGAGCAAGCTGTGGCTCGACGTCCGCAACGGCCTCGGCAAGGTCGACCAGCCGCTGCTGCTGTTCCGCTCGGCGCAGGACCACGTCGTGGAACCGGTGAACGCGAGGATCATCCTGGAGGGCGTGCGCAGCGAGGACGTCACCGAACAGGTGCTGCTCGGACAGCTACCACGTGGCGACCCTGGACAACGACGCCCCGTTGATCTTCGACGGAAGCATGGACTTCGTACGGCGGGTACACGAGGAACGCACAGGACAGCCGGTGTCGTGGCCGAGGGAGGGGACGTGACGAGGCGGGGAGGCGGGGACGGCCCGGAGGACGTCGACGCGGCGTTCGCCGAGATAGTCGCGGACCTGGAACGCGAGGGCCTGGGTGCCTCGCTCATCGACGACGAGGAACTGGACGTCTCCCTGGTGGACCCCATCCTCCCCCCGCCGGCCACCCGCGAACCCGACAAGCCGACCGGTTGGCGCACACCGGAAACCGAGTGGGACCCGGACGCGACAGCCGAGGACGAACACTTCGTCCCCCCGGAACCGCCCCCGCTCCCCCGCCTGCGCCCCGGCACGATCTTCGGCATGTTCCTGCTGGCCGTCGGAGTGTTCCTCCTGGCAGGCCCCAACCTGATCGGCCTGGCCCCCAGGATCGCCACCCCACTGGCCCTGGTCTGCCTCGCGGCGGGCATCGGCTGGCTGGTCCTGAGGATGCGCCAGGGCCCACCATCGGGCCACGACTCGGACTGGGACAACGGCGCCCAGCTCTGACCAGCCGGCAGCGTTCATCGGCCCGGCAGCGTTCATCGGCATGGTCGCCACCGCCGCCTCACCGATCGTGGCGCTCCAGCGCCGACAGCGGCACCGAGCCGAGAGCCAGCAGGCGACCGTGTGCCGCTGCCAACCGTGAGCCCGCGGCCACCTGGCGATCGATCCACTTCCGGATCGCTTCCGCCCCGATCGCGTAGCCCAGCGCCTGTCCCGGCCACGCCAGGTAACGGATCACCTCACGTTCGACGGCCCGCGGATCCTGGCGGGTGACAGCGGCCAGCACCGTGGTGGCCTTCGCCACACTCCAACCGTGGACGTGCAGGCCGACATCGACCAGCAGACGGCCGGCTCGCCACCGCTGGTGCGCCAACAGTCCGAACTCCTCGGCCGGACCCACCTCGATGCCCATCGCAGGCGCCAGCGTCTCGGCGTACACCGCCCATCCTTCGGTGAAGGCGTTGACCGGGAGCAGGCGGAGCGAATCCGGCACGCTGGTCGACTCGTCGAGCAGGGCGATCTGGAGATGATGGCCGGGGACACCCTCGTGCATGGCCAGCGGCAGCACTTCCCAGGCGTGGATGCGGGCGAGGGGTGAGATGTTCACGAACAGGGTTCCGGGCCGGTGGTTGCGCTGTGAGGACGGTCCGTAGAACGCGGGCGGTCCCACCGCGCTGTGCGCGGGCGGCAGCGGTTGCACCCGGCACGGCATCGACGGCAGGTGGTCGGCCACCCGCCCGAGAGCGGCATCGAGCGCCTGGTGAACCGACTGGAACCGTTCGAGGGCCCGTTCCGGGGCGAGTATCTCCTCGGTCGGGACACGCGGATCGTCCGCGAGTTCGGCGAAGCGTGCCTCGCTCGCGGCCAGGAGCGTTCTCCCGACGTCCTCGATCTGTTCGTGGTCGAGATCGGTGCTCGTGCCCTGCTCGATCGCTGCCTGATACCGGGCCCGGCCGGTCGGCGACACCGCGAGCGGCGAGGCGGAGGCCGCCGCGGCCGACAGTGCGACCGCTTGCCGGCGGAGCATGAGCAGCCCGTCGATCACACCGGCCAGTGCCTCGTCCGCGGCCGGCGATGCAGACGGCACGGGTGCCAGCAGCGGCGGCGCAGTGCCACGGTTGTCCTCGATCGCCGCATCGATCTGACGGATGAACGTCGCCAGGACGGGCCGAGAAGCGGATGTCGCCGGCTCGGACGCGGCGACGACAGCTCGACAGAAGGGTACGAACTGTCGCAGCCGGTCCAGATAGACCGCACCGTCCGGATCGAGCGCCGACGGCCAGGCCTCCGCGGCCCAGGTGAGCCTGGCGACCGGACCTGTCATGTGGTTGAGCATCGCCGGGACCGCCGACTCCGCGTCGATGGCCACACATCGCAGGTGATGGGCGGCCGCATCGACCACGACGTCACCCGCCGTGTTCCGGATCCGCTCCACGGCCACCAACTGCGCCGCGCACCGCTCCCGGACCGTACGGCGTGCCTGCTCGGAAACGTCCTCCCACAGGACCGCCGGCAGCCTTCCGGCTTCGATGGCGGCATCGGGCGACCGTTGCCACACCAGGTCGACGACCTGCTCCAACACGTCGATCATGCACGACCTCCGCGACTTTCTGGGCAACCGACGAAACGGTATCCTCCGACCTGGTTGGACTCCAAGACAGGAGGAGGCGCAGCTTGCCCACCTCCGCCGACGCACACGCCGCCGTTCTGGACTTCTACCGCGGCGCTACCGGCCCCGGTTTCGGTTCGGTGTCCGATGCCGGTGACCTGGCCGCCGCGCCCTGTGGGTCGCTCATCGCGTTCCGCGGCACAGAGCGACGAGATCTGACGGCCCCGGCGATCGGCCGTGTCTGCTTGTTCGAGCCCGATGGCGGCACCTGTGTTGTGGTCAGTGAGCACGCGGCGGACGCCTTCGGCGCACGGTGGTCGTCCGACGGGCGATTCCTCGCGTATCTACAGCGTGCCGGTCCCGGCGAACCGGCGGACGTCCGCTTCCACGTCGTGGACGGTTCCGTAGCCGACGAGACCGTGGTGACCAGCGCCGACGTACAGGGCGACATCCAGTCGGTCTCATGGAGCGCCGACGGCGTGAGTCTGCTGCTGATCGTGGCTCCCTACGGCGCGGACATCCCAGGAGCCGCCGGTTCCGGTCGGGGTGGAGTCCCTCGCGCCATGCGATGGCAACCAGCGCCGGAGCCTTCAGGGGCACATCGACGGCTTGTCCTCGTGGATCTCGCCGACCGGACATGCCAATCCGTTGAAACGGCGGGATTGTCGGTGTGGGAGGCAGCCTTCGGCGAGGCCGGGACGGTCCACGCGATCGTGTCCGAGGGCGCCGGGGAGTCCGCCTGGTACGACGCATACCTGGTTGTGATCGATCTCGCGGCAGGAACGATCAGCTCCTTGTACGCCCCACCGGCGTACCGCGGCATCCCTCGCCAGTTGGGACTGGCCCTCAGCGGTAGTTCCCCACTCGCGGTAGCGGTGCTGCTGGCGATCTGCAGCGATCGGGGCGCCGTCGCGGGTGAACTGGTGCTCGTCGATCGCCGCTCGGCGAACGCACGAGTCGTCGACACGGACTTCGACGTGTCACATGCCGTGTGGACCGCGCCCGACCACCTGGTGGTGGCCGGTATCCGTGGGCGCGACACCGTCGTCGCCGACGTCTACGCCGAAACCGGTGACGTGCGGGAAATCTGGCGCGGCACCGATGTTCTCGTCGGCGGAGACGGCGGCTATCCCGCGGTGACCGTCGATGGCGAAGGCCGGATCTATGGCGTGCGGGAATGCCACGCGCACGCCCCGGCGATCGCTCGTCTGGAGCCAACCGGCTTCGTGGATCAGCTCTCGTTCCACGACTCCGGGTCCACGTTCGCGGCGTCCCGCGCTGGACGACTCGAGTGGTTTCGGTGGGCGGCCAAGGACAAATCGTTCCTCGAAGGGACACTCCTGCTGCCGTTGCGCCCCGGACCGTACCCGACAATCGTGTGGCTGCACGGCGGTCCGGTGTGGACCACCACGAACACCTGGGTGCTGCGCACTCCGGAAACAGCGGTACTGCTCGACCATGGGTTCGCGATATTCTGTCCGAATCCACGAGGAGGCTCCGGACACGGTGTCGGCTTCGTCGCCGACCTCGTTGGCGACGTGGGCGGAGTCGATACGGACGACGTGCTGTCCGGGCTCGACGCGCTCGTCGCCGCCGGTGTCGTCGACGGCGAACGTATCGGACTCACCGGTGGGAGTTATGGCGGTTTCCTGGCCGCCTGGCTGATCGGACGGACCAGCCGATTCGCCGCGGCCGTCGTGGTCTCGCCCATCACGGACTGGGCTTCGTTCCGACTCACCAGCAACATCGACCGATTCGCCGAGATCTATGTCGGCATGGGCGAATCCGATGCGCAGCGCAGCCCCCTGCGCTACGCGGAGACGGTATCCACACCGACGTTGGTGGTGGTTGGTGAACGTGATCTTTGCACCCCTCCGGAACAAGGCGTGAAGTACCTGCGTGCGATCCGCGGGCACGGCCAGGCACCGTGCGGTCTTGTCGTGTACCCGGACGTCGGTCACGTTCCACGAGACTTTCCTGAACTGGGCGACTATCTCGCGCGCATGGTGGAGTGGTTCGAAAGGCACCTGCGTTGACGAGCCGGCCGCGAGTCGAACCGGTAGCGCGCCACATCGGCGCGGAGGTCTTCGGCGTCGACCTCGGTGAGCCGCTGACACCCGACCAGAGGGATGACATCTGGTCGGCACTCCTGCGATACAAGGTCCTCTTCTTCCGCGACCAGGACATCGGGCACGCCGAGCATCTCGCTTTCGGGCGGTGTTTCGGTTCGCTGACCGCCGGCCATCCCTATTCGACCGACTCACCGGATGGTTATCCCGACATACTGACCATCGACCGACGCTACATCGAACGACGGTACGGGGTGAGTGCCGAGGATCGGCAACGGGATGAGCCAGATTTCCGGCACGGTTGGCACAGTGATCTCACGCCTTGTCTGCGGCCGCCGGCCGCCTGCGTTCTCCGGGCGGAGGTCGTACCCAGGTTCGGCGGTGACACGCACTGGACCAGCCTGACAGCGGCTTACTCCGGGTTGTCACGACCGCTGCGGCGCCTGATCGAGGGCCTGCACGCCGAGCACGCGTACGGTGAACCGCCGGGGACGGGCAACCGGGATCTGTACCAGCAGCGAATCACCGTGCGGCCGATCCGCAGCATTCACCCGGTCGTGCGGATACACCCGGACACCGGCGAACCCGCGCTCTTCGTCAATCCGCATTTCACCCGCCGGATAGTCGAACTCTCCGCAGCGGAAAGCGCTGCCATCCTCGATCTGCTGTTCGAACAACTGGCCCGGCCGACGTATACGGTGCGGTTCCGTTGGGCACCGGGCAGCGTGGCCATGTGGGACAACCGTGCCACGGCCCACCTGGCCCCATCCGATCTCGACGGCGAACCGGTGGAGCGCCGCATGCACCGCGTCACCATCGCGGGCGACATACCAATCGGTGCGGACGGTTGTCGGAGCGTGGCTGCCGATGCCGAGGGACCGCCGATCAGTGCGGCACCTCAGGATCGATGAGCTTCGACGCGACCTCCGGCCGCACGGGCCCGACTCCGATCGGTGGCAGGTACAGCGTGACTCCGCCATGCAGATCGCGTCGATACCGCGGCAGTTGGTCCAACTGGCATCGAACGATCCGCGGCGGCACGCCGTCGATGGACGAGCACACGGCGAAAACAGGGTGCGCACGCGGGAAGAACCGCAGTAGATGCTCGACGAGCTGGCCGATCTGTTTCTGCGCGATCGGCGCCCCATCCGTGTGCAGACGGGTTCCCAGCGAACCGACCTGCCAAATGACGGTGGCGATGTTCGGCACCAGATTCCTGTCGTAGAGCAGTAGATCGGTTGCTTCGTGCGACTGGAACCCGAGCGAGACCAGATCGATTCCAAGATCGGCCATCAAGCAGTCGAGGGCCGACACGGCCGGAAAGGTCCGTACTCGTAGACCGAGCAGTGGCGCCGTTCTCAAGATGATCTGGGAGGGCATCACCAGAATCAGCGGATGGCCATAGAGGACGAGGGCCACCGGTGGTGCCGCCATGGCCGCGTCGATGACGACGGTGGCGATCCGCTTGTAGGTCACGACCCGGTCGGTTCCCGCCGCGTAGTGCGACTCCACATCGACGACCTGTGGGCCGAGCGTGGCCAGCTCGCGGTGCAGGTCCATCGACGGACTCAGGACATGAAGTCTGGTGCACCGACGCGCCGCGTCCCGCGTCTGCGGGGTCAGGTGTGCTGGAGAAAACCCCGATCCCAGCAGGTAGATCTCCGCATCGAGCACCGTCCGCGGTCAGGGTCGCAGATCTCCGACCACCATGTCGATCAGGTCACGGATACGCTCGGGCCGCTGCTCCGCATCCCCCGTGCGCGCGGCATGACTCAGCGCCCGGATCTGGTCGGTCACGGCGGGAGCCGACGAGCGGGTCGGATCGGCTGCGGCGCCAACTTCCGCGTATTGAATCAAAAAGGACGCCGCGCCCGAAACGGTATTGGGATTGACATCGCAAGTCGGCTTACGCATGCTACCGTCCCATCGTATGGTACCGTGCACTCCACCCGCCTATCAATGCTAGCATTCCTACCGCTCATCGTCCATGGATTGAGCAGGAGATGGTTGTGCGGCGTGGTCCGGTGGTCGTTCTCGTCGACGTGGTCATCATCGTTATCGGGGCGCTCCTCAGCGCGGCGACCAACTTCGCGACCAGCTCTTCGGGACACTTGCCGACGCCACTCGCACTGCTGCGAAACTGGTCGTTGCCGGTAGCCGGCGCCCTTCTCCTGCTGCTACTTGTCGGCCGAGTGGTCACCTACCGCCTCGACAGGCCACGTCCCCTGACTCAACGAGCGTGGGATCCCGACCATTCACCCTTTCCCGGTCTGGAGGCGTTCAACGAAAAGGACGCGGATGTCTTCTTCGGACGCGACGCCGACATCGAGCTGATGATCGATCGCCTACACCCCGCGGTGCCTGTGGCGGCACGGAGAATAGTGCCGATCGTGGGACCTTCCGGAAGTGGGAAATCGTCCCTTGTTCAGGCCGGCTTGTTGCCTCGGCTGGCCCGACGACGCAAACCATGGGCGATCGTGGGTCCGTTCACTCCGGAAAGCAGTCCTGTCGAGAGCCTGCGTCGGGCCACGGACACTGCCCTGGACGGATTACTGCCATCTCTTGACACCGCGAACGATCTGGCGACCGCGGTACGGGCTCGGCGTGGCCGCGCGGGCGTACGCCGAAACAACGTCCTCATCGTTGTCGACCAGGCCGAAGAACTCATGACCCTCGCGTCATCCGGCGAGGCGGCGAAGTTCCTTTCCCTTCTTGGTGACGCCGTGTCCGCGGAGCCCTCGTTGTGGGTCGTACTGGTACTTCGTTCCGACTTCCTCACCGAACTCGTCGCCGTCGACCCGGCCGCGGCATTGCGCGAGCCCATCGTCATCGGGCCTCTGGACCACAAACACCTGTATCGCGTCATACAACAGCCGGCCGAGCAGGCGGGAGTCAGGTTCGAGCCTCCCGGCCTCGTCAACCGAATGGTCGACGACACCGGCACGGGCGAAGCGCTTCCCCTGCTGGCATACACATTGAGTGAACTATGGCGTCGTGCCGGCTCGGGCCGGGTCATCGACGAGACCCGGTATGACGAACTGGGCGGTGTGGCAGGCGCGTTGGCCCAACGCGCGACACAGGTGCGCGACGCACTGCTCGCCACCGATCCGCAGGCCCCCGTGATCCAGACGCTGCTACGTTTCGTCACAGTGGCTGATACGTCGACGCCGACCAGGCGACGGGTGGCCCGCACCTCTCTTCGACCTCGCCAGGCCACCATCGCGGACGCATTCGTGGAGGCTCGCCTTCTGGTACGGGAACAAGCGGCTGGCGCGGCCGAGCCCGAGATACACGTGGCTCATGAAGCCTTGTTCTCCGCGTGGCCCCCGTTACGTCAGGCAATCGAGAACGAGATCGCGCACCTGCAACTGCGGCACCGTGCCGAATCCTGGGCACTCGAGTGGGCCGACTCGGGCCGCAAACCCGAATACCTGCTGCGTGGCGATCGCCTGTCGTCGGTCCAGCAATGGATCGCCGCGGATCCCGAACTGACCGGTCAGTCGACATTGGTCCAGGAGTTGGTCACCAACTCGGCCAAGGCCGATGCCGAGTTGACCCGGCGCTCGGCCGACGCCACCGCCTCCGCTGTGCTGGAAACGCTGTCGAAGGACCCCGAAGCGGGCCTGCTCGCCGCGCTGGCGGCGGTCAGTGAACTGACCGCCACCCCGATGGTCCATCAGGCGGTGGTCGCGGCACTGATGGTGTGTCCGGCACGCGGTGTCGTGGCCGGGCACACGTCCGCGCTCACCGCGGTGGCCTGGTCTCCTCGCGGTAGCGACCTGCTCACCGCCGCGTTGGACGGCACCGTCGTCATTCACGACGTCACGGCCGGTACGTTGCGGTACAGGCTCGACTCACTCGGTTCCGGCGTGCTCTGCGCGGTCTGGTCTCCCAACGGCGATCGTGTCGCCACAGGTTGCCAGGACGGAACCGTGGCGGTGTGGAGTCTCGTCGCGGAGCCGACGATGGTCCACCTGAACACCCGATGCGGACCGGTGTCAGCGCTGTCCTGGTCGGCACGAAGTGACCAGCTCGCGATCGGCTGCGACTCCGGTCGGATCGGGATCGCAGCCGCCGGCAGTCTCACCGATGTCCAGTGGGCGGCAGTACATGCCGGGGCGGTGACCGCCTTGAGCTGGTCACCGGACGGCCGGCTGCTGGCTTCTGGATCCCGGGATCGCCGCATCGTCGTGCACGACGCGGCCCGCACCGAGTTGTTGTGTATCCAGGGGTCCGGTCACGGCGCGACGCGGCAGGACAGTGCCGGGCACGCCGGTGGGATCACGTCGGTCGCCTGGTCGCCGGAGGGCCGGTGTCTCGCAAGCGCCTCGGATGACTGGATGGTGAGGACCTGGCACGTTGCCAGCGGTATGCCGGACCGCTCCTTCGAAGGCCATGACGACTCGGTCCTGGGCGTCACGTGGTCGCCGGACGGATCGCGGCTGGCCAGTTGTTCGCGCGACAGGACGATTCGAGTCTGGGACTCGGGTGGAGGTCCGTCGGGAACCGTCCTGCGAGGCCACACCAACGCCGTTTCGGCGGTCGCGTGGTCGGAGTCAGGGGATCTCGCGTCCGCGTCGGCCGACCAGACGGCGCGTATCTGGTCCCCGGATGCCCGAATCCTGTCCGGTCACATCGGGGCCGTCCGGTCCGTCACCTGGTCACCGGACGGGTCTCAACTCGCGAGCGCCTCGTTCGACGGCGGTATCAGGTTCTGGGACGCCGTCCGACGCGTCGAGCTGAAGGTGAGGCGTGTTTCCGACAGCCAGGTGGTCTTCGTGAACTGGTCCCCGGACGGTACCCGGCTGGCGGCGACATACTCCGATGGTTCCGTGCGGATCCATCGACTCGACGAGACCACATCGGACATCACGCTGAAGGCTCACGACGCGCTGGTCACGTGGGTCGCGTGGTCGAACGACAGCAGTGTGATCGCCAGTTGCTCCCTGGACCGAACACTGCGCATCTGGGATGCGGGAACCGGTCACCGCAAACACGAGTTCCAGTACGAGGACGCGGTGACGTGGGCCGCATGGTCTCCCACGACCGAGAACAGATTCGCCGTCGCGGTGCGGGCCGCGGGTGTCTACATCGGATTCGGCGCCGAACTCGATCACAGGATATTGCTGGAGCACGACGCCGACGTATGGGGTGCCGGCTGGTCAAGGGACGGCGGCCAGTTGGCCACAGCCGGTTATGACGGAATAGGACGCCGTTGGGTGGCAGCCACCGGAGAACTGCTGGGTGAGCTACGGGGTCACGAGGACGGACTGTGCGCCATAACGTGGTCACCGGACGGCAATCGCATCGCCACGTCTTCTCTCGACCGTACTGTTCGCATCTGGGACTCGCACACCAATACCGAGAGCATGGTTCTGCGCGGACATGAGGGGGCCGTCTGGGGCCTTGCCTGGTCACCTGACGGATCGACGATCGCGACCGGTTCGGACGATCGGACCGTGCGGTTGTGGCCATCGGACACCAGCCTGGACGCGATGCTGACCGAGGCCAGGCGCTATGCCGTCCGTCCGCTGACCGCCGCGGAACGAGAACGATTCCATCTTCGGGCACATGCTCGGTAGCGTCACTCGCAGGACAACGGCAACCCGTCCTGCCGCCGGTCCGGCGACTCCCGTTCGACGGTGGTTCACCGGTCCACTTCGGACCACGGCCTCCGACGAGCCGACGAGCCCGTACTCTCGCATCCTTTCCCGGACACGGGATGCGAATCGCTTGCCTACGTCATGGGAAGCCGCATCGATGGGGGGCGCTACAACCGCCGTTCCGCGCGCCGGAACTTCATCCGGCCGGTATCGACGTCGGTCGTGACCCGCCGGCTCAACCCGATCCGCGCCATCGGCCCCAACGACTCCGCCGCCAACGTCGCCACCCCCACGATCGCCGAGTCATCCCCCAACTGAGCGGGCCGGATCCGGGCCAACGGCCGCTGCCCCGCCCCCGTGATCATCCTCGCGTAGTGCTCCCGGGCCTCGTCCAGGAACAACGGCGAGGACTCCGAGACGCCGCCCCCGATGATGACGACCTCGGGGTCGTAGAGGTCGGCGATCAGAGCCAGTCCGACCCCCAACCACCGGGCCAGCTCCCTCATGGCCCGCTCGGCCAACGGATCCCCGTCCCGAGCCGCCGCAGCCACCCGCCGGCCTGTCACGGCCCGGGAATCAGCAGCCGCCTCCCGGGCCAGCAACGTCGAGATCCCCGGATACCGGGCCAACAGCTCGATGGCGGTGGTGGCGAGCGCGGTCCCGCTGCAGTACCGCTCCCAACATCCCTTCTTCCCACAGGGACAGGGCCGCCCGTCCGGTACCAGCGTCAGGTGCCCCAACTCGGGCGCCACCCCGTGAGCACCCCGAAAAAGCTTGCCCTCCAGCAACAACGCGCCACCGATACCGGTCCCCAGGGCGACCAGCACGGCGACCCCGGCCCCCCGGGCGGCCCCGAACCGGTCCTCGGCCAACGCCGCGGCATTGGCGTCGTGCTCCAGGACGACCGGCAGCCCGACCCGGGTCGAGATCCGCTCGGCGACCGGGGCCTGACGCCACGCCAGGTGCGGCGCGAACCGCACGGTCCGCCGGTCCTCGGCCACGAACCCGGCGACGGCCAGCCCCACCCCGGAGACCCGGTGCCGAGCCGTCAGCTCACCGACGACCCCGGTGATCACGTCCTCCAACGCCGTCTCGCCGCTCGGCGTCCCGGCCCGCGTCAGGTCCAGCACGTCACCGTGCGAATCCACGACGCCGGCCCGCACACTCGTCCCCCCGACGTCGATCCCGATGGTCAGCACCCGCGCCGCCGCACCGAGATGTGCTGAACCCGGGAATCGGGCGCAGGAGGGGAGGAAGAACCAGTGGCGGCAGGAGGCTCGGCGAGCGCGGCACGCAGCACGGCCAACAACCCGGCCGCGTGCTCGGCGGCCTTGACGGCCAGTTCGGGCCGCTCCCCGCGTACCACGGCCATACCGGCGCACACCGGACACCAACCGCACGTGGCGGGCGTGTGCTCGGCGTCCTCGCCACCGGGCGCGGCCAGCCGGTTCAACAACGGTTGCGCACGTTCGGCGAGCGCCTCCAGCAGGAGCCGCAGTTCCTCGGCGAGCCGCGCGCCGGACGTCGGATGCTCAGCGTCCTCCGGGGTGGTCATCTCCCGATTATCGCTGGTGCCGGAACCGGCCGACCGGCGCAGGGCCCCGCTATGACCGGGGCCACAGCCGCGGGTCGGGCTGGAACGCCACCAGCATGCCGTCCGCGTCGACCTCGGCGCCGGTCACCTCGCAGCGCCGCAACACCGGCGGCAGCATGATCAGCCGCCGGCGCCCGTCCACGGTCAGCGCCAGCTCGTCACCGACCCTGGCCAGGTCGACGTCCGCGTCCGCACCCAGCGGCACGGCGATCCGCAACCGGTACCGCGCGTCCGGCCCGCGTCCCTCGCCGCTCACCGACAACAGCGGCGCGGCAGGACCCAGTTCACCCAGCGGGTCACGATCGGCGTAGAGGTCGCCGGCCAGCGCCGACAGCGCCGGTACACCGACGGGTTCGGCGGCCAGGTGAGGCACGGTGCTCATCGGCACGGACACCGACTCCGCCAGTTCGGCGAGCACGGCCTGCTGCTCGGTCCGCCGCGTGTGCAGCCACGTGGCGGACGGCCCGCGGCGCGGTCCGAACACGGGGATCAGCCGGTTCGCGATCAGTCCGTCGACCCGGATGCCCTGCACGGCCAGCGCCGTCACCGTCCGCCGGGTCTCGGCCGCGACCACCCGTTCGGGTGTCGTCACGAGACGCACAGTGGTCCGCGACCGGTCGGCCAGTGCCGCGCGCAGCGCCTCCAGCCGCTCCGCGAGCCTGCTCAGCGCGTCAGCGGCGGCGTCCCACCGGTCGACCTGCCGGGTACCGGCGACGCCGGCCAGCAGACCGCGCACGACCCTGCGGTGCGTCGGGAACAGCCGTTCCAGGTAGCCGGCCAGCGCCTCGGGCAGCGCGAGCAGCCGCAGCGTCTCGGCCGTCGGCCCGCAGTCGACGACGACGACCTCCCACGGCCCCGCCGCGGCCAGCCGGTACACCTCGGACAGCGACAGGAGTTCCTCGACGCCGGGCAGCACCGTGAGTTCCTCGGCGGCCAGGTCGTCGACACCGGCGCCGGACAGCAGGGTGCGCAGATGTGTCCGCAACTGCTGCCAGTTGCCGTCCACCAGCCGGCGCACGTCCAACTGGCTGGCGAACAGCCCGTCGGCCGGTTCCACCGGATCGCCGGACAGTGGCACGCCGAACGCGTCGCCCAGCGAGTGAGCGGGATCGGTCGACACGACAAGGGTTTTCCGGCCGGCAGCGGCCAACGCGACGGCCGTGGCCGCCGCCAGCGTCGTCTTCCCGACACCACCTTTGCCGGTGAACAGCAGGACGCGCATGTCAGGCGCCGCTCTCCACCCGTCGCTTCAGTTCCTTCAACGCCGTATCCATGATCACTTTTTCGGCCTTGCGGCGCAGCAGTCCCAGCAGCGGGATGGCGAGCTGCACCGACAGCGTGTACGTCACCTTCGTCTGCGCGCCCTGCGGTTCCAGCGCGTAGCTGCCGTGCTGGGAACGCTGCATCTGGCCCTTGACCAGCTTCCAGGACACGCCCTTGTCGTCCGGGTACCACTCGTAGGCGAGGCTGTACACGTCCTTGATCGGACCCGCGTCCAGGGTGAACCGGACCTCGTCGGCCCGACCGCCCGCGCCCTCGCTGAGCACCTCGGTCTCCCGGACGGCGTCGGTCCACTCGGGATACGCGGCGAAATCCGCGATCACCGCCATGATCCGCTCCGGCGGGGCGTCGATCACGATGGACTGTGTGGACTCGTCGGCCATGCCGGGGAGGCTACCGTCTCGGTCACCACCGCAGCACGTACGGCGCCCCCGTGCGCTTGAAGTGGCCCACGTTGACGCACTCGGTGCGGTTGATCCGCATCCTCGGCGCGAGCGGCTGGTGCACGTGGCCGAACAGCGACCAACGGGGCCGCCACTCGTGGATCGCGGCCAGCAGCGCCACCGACGCGTTCTCCGACCGGCGGGCCACCACGTCGTAGCGCAGTTCCGGCACGGCGGGCGGGATGTGGCTGCACAGCACGTCGACCTCACCGAGCGCGGCGACGCCTGCGGCGTAGTCCTCCTGGAGCCGCAGGTACGGCATCCACACACCGGTGCGCCGCAGCACCTGGCCGGGCGCCAGCAGCGCACCGCCGACGAACCCGAACCGCAGGCCGCCGACCTCGGCGGTGCCGCCGTCCAGGACGTGTACGTGGTCACCGGCGAACTCCGGCCACAGCGCCGGCACGTCCACGTTGCCCGGTGTCGCGTAGGTCGGCGCGGTCATCGCGCCGAACAGCTTCGCGTACTGGTCGCGGATGGCCTCCTCGACCACGTCGGCCGCGTTCTCCAGGCCGGCCCACAGCGACCGCGAGTACGCGGCCAGGTTCGCCAGCTTCCGGCCACGGCGCAGTTCGGCGAACACCGCGACCTTCTCCGGGCCGAACACCGCGCCCATGATGCCCTTGGAGTAGTCGAGGTAGTCGACGAAGTCGAGCAGGTCACCGAGCACGACCAGTGCGTCGGCGCCCTCACCCGCCCTGGCCAGCGCATCGGCATTGCCGTGTACGTCGGACACCACGTGCACCCGCATACCCTCGACCCTACGGGCCGGGCGGCGGGCAGCCGGGTGCTCTGCCGTCCTCGAGTACCGACTTCAGCTCCAGCGCGATCCGCTTGGCGGCGAGCTGGCGGCGCCGCCGCTCCCGGTCGACGTCGCGCCCCCGCAACGGCGCCGCCGGGTCGGCGCGCAGGAAGTAGTGCAGGACGGTCCCGTCCAGCACGGGTTCCAGCCACACCTCCATGGTGCCCAGGAGCGCGCCGCGCACCGTCCAGCGCAGTCCCTCGTCGCCCCGGTCCAGGTAGACCGACAGGGTGAGATCGGGCCAGTACCGGCGCCAACCCGCGGGATCGGCGAACGCCGATGCCACGATCTTGGGTGGCACGACCAGGAATGTCTCGTCGACGATGTCCACTGCTGACACGGGGTGCAGAATGCCATGGCGACAGGCGCCGACGACGGGGGCCCGACGACGGGGTGACGCGAGCCCCTAGGGAGGCCCCCGGGCTGGTGCGCACCATCGCGCACACGCTAGGTTTCCCACCGGTAACATCCCCAGGCACGGAGGTTGACGTGCGCGAATACACCGTCCAGGCGATCGGTCCTGTGACCGACGAGGAAAACCTCACGGACATGGTGTGGGCGAACGCGGAGCGGTTCGGTGACGCGGTGAGCTTCCAGCGGCGCGTGGACGGCACCTGGGTGGACCTGACGGCCAGAGACTTCGCCGCGCACGTGATGGCCGTGGCCAAGGGCCTCGTCGCGATGGGCATCCAGCGCGGCGACCGCGTCTGCCTGATGTCCAAGACGCGCTACGAGTGGACGCTGCTGGACTTCGCGATCTGGGCGGCGGGCGCGGTCACCGTGCCGGTCTACGAGACGTCGTCGGCCGGGCAGGTCGAGTGGATCGTCGCCGACTCGGCGGCCAGCGCCGTGATCGTCGAGACGGCCGCGCACCGCGGTGTCGTGGACGGTGTCGTCGACCGGCTGGGCCAGGTGCGCCACGTGTGGCAGATCGACGGCCCCGCGTCCGGTGACGCGCCGGGCGCCGTGGACGAGCTGACCGCGCTGGGTGCCGGTGTCACCGACCGGCAGGTGCACGAGCGCCGCAGGTCCGTCGCCGCCGACGACGTGGCCACGATCGTCTACACCTCGGGCACCACCGGCCGGCCGAAGGGCTGCGTGCTGACCCACCGCAACCTGCTGGCCGAGGTGCGCGCGGGCGTGCACGCCTTCCCGGAGATCATGCAGCCGGGCAGCTCGCTGCTGCTGTTCCTGCCCCTGGCCCACGTACTGGCCAGGGCGCTGGCGCTGACCTGCGTGTACGCCCGACTCTCCGTCGGCCACACCGCGGACGTGACGAACCTGCTGGCCGACCTGGGCACGTTCCGGCCGACGTTCGTGGTGGCCGTGCCCAGGGTGTTCGAGAAGGTCTACAACGGCGCCAAGCAGAAGGCACACAGCGAGGGCAAGGGCAAGATCTTCGACGCGGCCGAGGCGACGGCCGTGGCGTACAGCGAGTCGCTCGACCACGGCGGCCCTGGCGTGGGCCTGCGGTTGAAGCACATGCTGTTCGACCGGCTCGTGTACTCGAAGCTGAAGGCGGCGCTGGGCGGCCGGTGCGTCGCGGCGGTGTCCGGCGGTGCTCCGCTCGGCGAGCGGCTGGCGCACTTCTTCCGTGGCGTGGGCATGCCGGTGCTGGAGGGCTACGGCCTGACCGAGACCAGCGCCGCCGCGTGCGTGAACACCCAGGGCGCGCTGCGGGTGGGCACGGTCGGTCGGCCGGTGGCCGGTACCTCGGTCCGGATCGCGGACGACGGCGAGATCCTGATCAGCGGCGACGTGGTGTTCCAGCAGTACTGGAACAACGAGGCCGCGACCAAGGAATCGCTGGACGAGGGCTGGTTCCGCACCGGCGACCTTGGCTCGCTGGACCCGGACGGCTTCCTGCGGATCACCGGCCGGAAGAAGGAGATCATCGTCACCGCGGGCGGCAAGAACGTCTCGCCCGCGGTGCTGGAGGACCGGCTGCGCGCGCACCCGCTGATCAGCCAGTGCATGGTGGTGGGCGACCAGAAGCCGTTCATCGGCGCGCTGATCACCGTCGACGAGGAGTTCTTCCCCGCGTGGAAGGCGCAACACCACAAGCCTTCCGGTGCCTCGGTGGCCGATCTGGCGCAGGACGCCGAGCTGGTCGCGGAGATCCAGTCCGCCATCGACGACGCCAACCAGGCGGTGTCGCGGGCAGAGGCGATCCGCAAGTTCCGCGTGCTGCCCAAGGACTTCACGGAGGAGAGCGGCGAGATGACGCCCAGCCTCAAGCTGCGCCGCGCGGTCGTGGCGAAGGCCTACGCGGGCGACATCGCGGCGATCTACACGTGACCGTCGGCAGGACCAGGTCGACCGTCAGCGGTACCTGCGCCCGCGGGGGCGCAGGAACAGGAACAGCAGGACGATCGGCAGGAACGGGAAGAACACGTGCGCGGCGACCATCAGGACGCCCTGCACGACGAACAGACCGAACAGCACCAGGATCACGGCCGCCACGGGACTGCCCCTGCGAACCGGTGGCATCGGGCCGCGCGGCAGGGTGCGCTGTGCCCACGGCGGGATCGCGGGCATGCCGAACGGCTGCTCCCGCGGTGTCTGTGACCGCACGGGTGGCCCGAGCGGATCGTGTGGCAGGTCCTTGAACAAGGCCCGCAGTTCACCGACGGTCTTGGCCGCATAGGCCGCACCGCTGCGCTCCTCGAACTCGGCGAGTGTCAGCCGTCCTTCGCCAACCTGCTCCTGCAGGGCGTGGACTACCTTCTCCCGGTCCGCGTCGGAAGCCCGCATCTGATCCGCGCTCGTCATGGCCGCACCCTCCGCTAGCACACACCAACCATGTTGCCTCGTGCGAGCGGCCGGCGCATCGACCCTGCTGTGCGACCTGGCATACATCGGCGGGTGTAGATGCCGGGACAACGTACGACGCGGATCGTGTGTTCCTGGTCTGTGACGCAGCAGACAGGGCGCTGCGGCCCCGCTAGCGTCCCGCGCCGTCCAGCAGGTGCCGCAACCGATCGGCGAGATCGGCCCAGTCCCACGCCTCCCGCGCCCACTGCCGGCCCGCGTCCCCCAGCTTCGCCGCGCGCTCCGGATCGGCCAGCAGGCCGGCCAACACGTCGGTCAGCTCCGTCAGATTCCGGCCGTCCACGACGTGCCCCGTGCCGCCGTCGCGGACCGTCTCCGGCGCGCCACCGGACCGACCGGCGACCACCGGCAGCCCCGTCGCGGACGCCTCCAGGTACACCAGGCCGAACGCCTCGACATCCAGCCCGCGACCGCGGGTACGGCTGGGCATCGCGTACACGTCGCCCGCCGCGTAGTGCGCGGCCAGTTCACCGGAGGGCACGGAACCGGTCATGACCACGTGCTCGGTGACACCGGCGGCGGACGCGGTCTCGGCCAGCCGGTCACGGTCCGGGCCGCCGCCGACCAGCAGCAGCACCGCGTCGGGCACCCTGCGGCGGATCTCCGGCAGCGCCCTGATCAACATGTCCTGACCCTTGCGCGGCACCAGCCGGGACACGCACACGACCGTCGGCCGGTCACCGAGGCCGTAGCGGGCACGGATCGCCGAGCGGGCCGCCGGGTCCGGCTTGAACCGTTCGGTGTCCACACCGGGCGGCAGGTACTCGAACGCGGCCATCGGGCCGAAGGCGGCGGCGAACCGGGAGCGCGTGTAGCGGCTGACGAAGGTGAGCACGTCGACCGTTCCGCCGATCCGGCGCAGCGCCTGCCGCGCGGCGGGCAGCATGGACCAGCCGACCTCATGGCCGTGTGTGCTGGCCAGCACGCGGATCGCGCCGGCCCGGCGCAGGTGCGGGGCGAGCAGCGCCAGTGGCGCCGACGCGCCGAACCAGACCGCCTCGCAGCGCTCGGTGCGCAGGATCTCCGTGGCCCGCCGGGCCACGTCCGGTGTCGGCAGCATCAGCGACGTCGGATGCCGGTACACCGGGAACGGCTGGCGCGCGTCGAACTCCGGATGAGGCTCGGCGCCGCGCTCCCAGGCGGGGGCGTAGACGACGAGATCGTCGACGGGGAGGTTGGTGGCCAGGGTGTGCAGGTAGTTCTGGATGCCACCCGGCCGGGGTGGGAAATCGTTGGTCACCAACAGCGTCCGACGCACCCGACCACGTTATACGGCCGGCACCCAGTGGGTGCCGGCCGTATCCGGGTAGACCCTTTAGCTGCCCAGGCGGCGGACCGCGTCCAGGCCCGGGAACAACGGCTCGACGCGGACGACGGCACCGGAGTGCGGCGCGTCGACCATCAGGCCGTTGCCGACGTAGATGCCGACGTGCCCGTTGCCCTCGAAGAACACCAGGTCACCGGGCTGGATCTCGCTGAACGGCACAGCGATGCCCATCGTGGCCTGGATCTCCGACGAGTGCGGGAGACCGGGCAGGCCCGCCTGCTGGTAGGCCCACAACACCAGGCCGGAGCAGTCGAACACGCCGGGCCCCTGACCGCCCCACTGGTAGGGGTGGCCGCGCAGGGACAACGCGATCTCCATGGCCTGGCCACGGATGCCGGGCGGCGCGACGAACACGCCGGTGACCCCGGTGTCCAGCAGGCTGGCCAGTTCCTGCGGCGTGAACTTGTTCTTGTCGGCGAGTAGCTGGCCCGCTTCCTGCTGGAGTGTCTGGCCCTCCTGTTGGAGCTGGGCGCGCAGGGACTCGGCGGCCGCGGTCGCGTCGTCGGCCGTCTTCAGGTCGGTCTCGGCGCGGGTCTCCGCGTCCTTGGCCGTGTTGACCGCCGACGCGAACTTGCTCAGGGTCGCGTAGTTGTCCGCGGCGAGGTCCTGCAGGTCCTGTGCCTTGGCCAGGAAGTCCTTCGCGGACGTGCCGGTGAGCAGCGCTGAGAGCTGGGACATCCGGGCGCCCTCGAAGGACGCGTCGGTGAGCTGGTCGACCGTGCCGAGATACTTGTTCTCGTCCGCCTGTGCCGCTTCCTCGGTCGCCTTGGCGTTGGCGACGTCGGCCGTGGCCTGCTTGGCGATGGCCTGCTGCTTCGTGATGTTGACGTTGGCCGCGTTCATCTGTTCGTTGAGCGTGTCGGCCTGCTGACTGAGTGCCGTGTACTCCGCCACCGGGTCATTGCTGGCAGGAGGTGTGGCTGCGGGAGTGTCCGCCGTGGCCATGGGTGCCGGCGTGAAACTCACCGCCGCGACCACCGCACCGGCCGCCAGTGCCCCGCGCATCGTGCGCTTGAGTGCGTGCGACGCCACGTCGCGTGTGTCTCCTTCGTGTCCACCGCCAGGAGGGCACGTGGCGTGCTGAGACCGCGGGTACCACCGGCGGTGTCAGGGCGCAGCACGTGATCTTCCGAATCACGGTCCCGTCCCCCGACAGTCCGTTTCGGCGGTGATCCCGCGTCGCCGTCCTCCGTGGACGACAGGCCGCCGCGAGATCTCGGACAGGTTACGGAATGCGAGCCCCTACGTCCACCGGGGGTTCCCACGTTCGGGGCGCCACTACGCCGTCCGCACGAACGGACCAGCGACGACGCGCTCGGTGACGGGATCGGCGCACCTCAGCTGACCTGGCGCCGATGCCGTCCAACGTAGGGACCTGACCGTTCGGCGCTTGGCCGTACCCCTTCGGGCGTGTCACCCGGTTCGCCCCGCCCGGGCTGGGCCGGACCGGCGGCGGCGTCCCCACCTTCGGCCTGCCGGGCGCCACCGATCGGAACCAGCCGCAACTTCGGCACGAGGCCCTCGGCGGCGAGCGCGTCGATCGCCTTCAACTCCGGATCGGTCAGCTCGACCGTGCCCGGCGCGTTGAGCAACACGCTGACCACGCAGTCCGAGCAGCCGACACCGCGGATGGCGCACTTGTCGCAGTCGATGATCACGAGCTCTCCGTTACGTCGAAGGAGTCCCTCTCGGACTGGCCACCACGCACGTTAGCCGTGAACACCGACAGTATTCGAATGCATGTTCGAATGTGCGGTCGCGAAATCCGGTCAGACGCGACTGATCCGGGCAAGCAGCACGGCCGAGGGCACCGGATGCGCGCCCCGGCGGCGTACCGAGTCGGCGACCGCCCGGTCCGACGTGACCACCACCACAGGCCGGCCCTCCGGCTCCGCGGTCACCAGCGCCCGGATCACGTCGTCGGCCAGCACGCCGGGATCGGAGAACAGCACGCGCACGCCACGCGGCGCCGCGCTGGGCACGGACACCACGCCCGCCCCGTCGAACACGCACGTCACCTCGGCGCCGGTGCGCGCGGCCAGCGCCGCGAGTTGGTACACCAGGCGTTCCCGCTGGTCCACCAGCGGTAGTTCGGGATAGCCCGTCTTGGTGACGTTGTAGCCGTCCACCACCACGTGGACGGTGGGCAGCGCCAGCAGCCGGTCGAGGGCGGCCGGATCGGCCACCCGGCCCACCGTGCTCTGCGCGGCGCTGGCGCCACGCACCAGGTCGGCGGGCCGTGGCCCGGTGCCGCCCAGCGCCAGTTCCCTGCGCAGGCCGGTGACGGCGCCGTCCAGCGTGTCCACCAGCAGCGCGAGCCGCACCTCGTCGGCCTGGCGGGCCTCCCGCGCGGCCTGGCGGGCGGCGGCGGCGTCCGCCTCGGCTCGTTCGGCCTTGGCCCGCTCGGCGTCGGCGCGTTCCCGTTCCCGGTCGCGCTCGGCGGTCAGCGACTTGCGTTCCAGTTCGGTCTGCACGCGGATCTGCTCGGCGTCGGCCCGCGCGGCGACGGCCTCGTCCCTGGCCTCGCGCAGCCGGACGCCCTGCTCGCGCAGCCGCTTGAGCAGCTTGTCCAGTTCGGCCTCGCGTTCGCCGACGGCCTGCCCGGCGTTGCCCTCGGCCCGGCTCAGTTCGGCGCGCAGCCGCTCCACTTCGGCTTCCAGCCGGCTCGCCTTGGTGACGGCGGCATCGCGTTCGGCGCGCAGTGCCACGTCACCGGAGCGTCTGCGCACCAGTTCGACGTAGTGCGGCGCGGCACCGTCGGACAGCAGCAGGGCCGCCGCACAGGCGGCGGCGGCGTCGGGTGTGGTGAGGTCGAGCGCGGCAGGCCGGTGTTCGCGTGCCCATTCCGTCACGGACGTCCGGAAACCGGTGCTGGTGCGCAACGCCGCCAGCAGCGAGCCCGCGCCGAGCCTGGCCCGTTTGGCCGGTGCGAAACGGGCCACCTGGCGCACCGACGCCGGGATGTCCACCACCGGGATCTCGACGACGGCATCGGCGGCGACCTCGGCCAACCGCAGACGGACCGGGTCGGGCAGGTCGGTCCAGTCGACGCTCGCGTCGTCGGCCTCTCCTGGCGCGGGCGCGCCGGCGGCAGTGTCCACCGGTTGTGGACCGGCGAGCTCCGGCCCCGGTTCACCGCGCGCCGACGACGTCATCCCTACAGGTTAGTGCCCGATGGGGCCGAACAACCTGATGGATTGCTCGCGGCCCGCTCGACACCGCCTGTCGGCCTGCCCGTGACTGTCGGTACCCCCGCCTACGGTTCTCGGTGATGACAGTGACGAGGGCCGGCACCGGCGCCGGCAGGCCGGCCGATGCCCAGCTCAAGTTCGACGAGCTGGGCACTCCTCTGCGTGATGTCACGTTCGTGGTCTTCGACCTGGAGACCACGGGGGGCAGTTCGGCCGAGGACGCGGTCACCGAGATCGGCGCGGTGAAGGTGCGCGGCGGCGAGGTGCTCGGCGAGTTCGCCACACTGGTCGACCCGGGCCGGGGCATCCCACCGCAGGTGGTCGCGCTGACCGGCATCACCGAGCTGATGGTGACCGGCGCGCCGCCGATGACCGAGGTGCTGCCCGCGTTCCTGGAGTTCGCGTCCGGCTCCGTGCTGGTGGCGCACAACTCCGGCTTCGACGTCGGCTTCATGAAGGCCGCGTGCAAGCGGCACGGCTACCGCTGGCCGCGCCCGCCGGTGGTGTGCACGGTGAAACTGGCCCGCAGGGTGCTGACCGAGAACGAGGCGCCCAGCGCCCGGCTGTCCGCGTTGGCGGTGCTGTTCAAGGCGTCGACACAGCCCAACCACAGGGCGCTGGACGACGCACGGGCCACTGTGGACGTGTTGCACGGCCTGCTGGAGCGGGTCGGTTCGGTCGGCGTGCAGTCGCTGGAGGAACTGCTCGACTACGTGCCCGAGGTCACCACGGCGCAGCGGCGCAAGCGCACGATGGCCGCCCGGCCTGCCGAACGATCCCGGCGTGTACCTGTTCCGCGGGCCGTCGGAGGAGGTGCTGTACGTCGGCACGGCGACCGACCTGAAACGCCGGGTACGCCAGTACTTCACGGCCAGCGAAACCCGGCCGCGGCTGCGCGAGATGGTCGGCTTCGCGGTCCGGGTGGACCACGTCACGTGCGCGCACCCGCTGGAGGCGTCAGGTGCGCGAACTGCGGCTGATCGCGGCCCACAAACCCGCCTACAACCGGCGTTCCCGCAACCGGCACCCGGACTGGTGGGCCGTGCTGACCGACGAGCCGTTCCCCCGGCTGTCCGTCGTGCGCACGCCGCGCGCGGGCGCGCTCGGTCCATTTCGGTCGGCGGCCGCCGCGAAGGCCGCGGTCGAGGCGGTACAGGACAACGTGCGGATTCGCCCGTGCACACAACGGATTCCGGCCCGCAACCAGAAGGGCACGCCGTGCGCGCTGGCCGAGATGGGCCGTTGCGCCGCGCCGTGCGCCGGCCGGCAGAGTGTCGATGAGTACGCCCCTGCCGTGACGGCGGTGCGGGACCTGATCGCCGGCCGGGACAACGGCGTGCTGTTCTCGGCACGGGACACCGTCACGGATCTGGCCGCACGGCACCGGTTCGAGATGGCGACGTCGCGCCGGGACCGCCTGGTGACACTGGTGCGCACGCTGGAACGCGGACAGCGGCTGGCCGCGCTGGCGTCGATCCCGGAACTGGTCGCGGCGCAGCTCAACACCCGCGGCACCGGCTGGGACCTGGTGGTGATCCGCTACGGACGGCTCGCGTCGGCGGGTGTGGTCGGCCGGGGCAAGCCGGCGCAGCCGATGGTCGACATGCTGATCGCGACGGCGGAGACCGTGCTGCCCGGCGACGGGCCGCTGCTGGGCGCGGCGCCGGAGGAGACGGCGCTGCTGTCCCGCTGGCTCGCGCAGCCGAACACGCGGCTGGGCCGCATCGCCCAGCCGTGGACCGAACCGGTCGGATCGGCCGCCGTGCTGCACGACTGGGCCCGGCAGGCGGTGGCCGCGCAGACCGCCCAGGTGCCGCCGGACGAGCGGCATTAGGATTCCGCTGCCCCTGTTCCCGGACGTCGAGGAGTCCGCGCGTGATCACCGCGATCGTGTTGATCCAGGCCGAAGCGGACACCATCCCCGAGGCCGCACAGAGCATCGCCGACATCGAGGGCGTCACGGCGGTCTATTCGTGCGCGGGTGACGTCGACCTGATCGCCATGGTCAAGGTCGCGGCCCACGAGGACCTCGCCGACCTCGTACCGGGCCGGATCAGCAAAGTTCCCGGCGTACTCAACACCGACACCCACATCGCCTTCCGCGAATACTCCCGCATCGATGCCGAAGCCACCTTCGGCATCGGAATGGAGTAGCGGCGGCTCAGGTGTGGTCCGACCTTGACGCGACGTCAGGTGTGCACGAGGCTCGCGATCTCCGCCATCGCCGAGGGCGCCAGCGGGCCGGCCGCCAGCACGCCCGCGTTCTCGGTCGCCTGCTCGACCGTCCGGCAACCGGGAATCGGCACCGTCGAACCGTGCCGCGCCAGGATCCATCCCAGTGCACCCTGCGCCAGGGTCCGGCCGTCCGACGTCAACACCTCCCGGATCGCCATCACCCGCCGCAGCCACGCCGGATCCGGCCTGCCGTCGGTGAAGTAGCGCATCCAGTCCGGGGAGTCGCCGCGCACGTCGTCGATGCCCAGCGTGGTCTCGGCGCTGTACTTGCCCGACAGCAGGCCCATCGCGAGCGGGCCACGGTTCACGCTGGCCAGGTCGTCCTCGGCGCACACGACGAGCATCTCGGGGGCGTCGTCCAGCACGTTGAGCTGGTGCTGGACGGCGGCGCAGTGCTCGCCGGCCGCGAACGCGGCCGCCCGCTCCGGGTCGTCGGTGCTCCAGCCGTAGGCGCGGATCTTGCCGGCGTCGACCAGTGACTCCAGCGTGGCCAGCAGGCCGTCCACCTGCGTCAGCGGCAGGTCGCCGACGTGGAGCTGGTAGAGGTCGACGTGATCGGTGCCCAGCCGGTCCAGGGAGGCCTCACAGGCGGCGCGCACGTACGAAGCCGACACGTCCGTGCCGGTCAGTTCACGGGTGGGCACGTCGAAGACGTTGCCGAACTTGGTGGCGATGACGACGTCGTCCCGGTGGCCGGTGAGCGCCCTGCCCAGGACGCGCTCGCTGTGGCCGACGCCGTACACGTCGGCGGTGTCGAAGAAGGTGATGCCCAGGTCCAGCGCCCGGTGGAGCGCGGCGACCGACTCGTCGTCGTCGGTCTCACCCCAGCCGGCCGGTTTACCCCCGGACGTGAACGGGCCGCCGATCGCCCAGCAGCCGAACCCCACGGCGCTGACCTCGATGCCGCTGCGGCCCAGTTTTCTCTTCGTAGTCATCGGACGCCAGTCTAGCGACGGGCTCCAGCGGAATCAGTCGATTTACCATCGGACGACGCACATTCCCGATGTCGAACGTCCGACATCGGCCGGTGGCGTCGCCCGTCGACGCGATACGGCGATGATTCAGTTGGCCTGGTGATAAGCCTCCAGAACCTCGGCCGAGATACGGCCACGTTCGGAAACCTTCAGCCCGCGTTTCCTGGCCCACTCACGGATGGCCTGATTCTGTTCCCGGTCGACGGCTGCCGAGCGACTCCTGGTCGCGGTCGCCGTCGGCCGCCTGCCACGGGCGTTGCCCGTGCGCCGCGCATGGTTCACGTAATCCGCGAACGTGTCGCGAATTTTCTCCGCGTTGACCGTCGAGAGGTCGATCTGGTAGGAGACGCCGTCAAGCCCGAATTGAACGGTCTCCTCGGCGACCGACCCGTCGAGGTCGTCGACGAGTTGGACCGTGACCTTCTGTGCCACGCACCCACCCTTTCGTCCACTGAGTCGGCCTACTATTCGCGAGAGAATACACGAATACTCGCTATACGGCCAAGAACATGGGCAATTCAACTCACCGGTTCGCACTAACACCGAACTTGATCACTGTGTGTCAAATCATGAGGCCGGATGTCCCCTTCCGGGTGAGCGGGAAAGCGGAAACGCAGGTGATCGAGGTCGTTCCGACCAACAGTGGCAGTGGCCAACGTTCGGTCCGGTTCGCGCGACGTAAGACCTGTAACCGGAACCCGCATGTCGGCGGTATCGGCCAGGATCGCGATTCACTCGGTCGGCCGAGTCGGTGGGATAAATCGGATCATGTGCGCGCACACCGGCCGCACCGGTCGGATGACACCGCGGAATGCCCGCTCAACGCCCCCCAGACGCCCTCAGTCACCCGCCCGGGTTAACCCCCTGCCAAGGCGGCCCACGAGCTCGCACAGCGCCTCTGGCCACTCCGCCGGAGGACGGTCCCCGAACACGACGACGGCCGCAGGACGAATCCTGCGGCCGTCGTCGTGGGTACGCGGTCAGTCGACCGGCAGCTGCCTGTGCTCGTTCGCCTCGACGGCCTCACCGGCCGTTTCGGCACCGTGTACCGCGGCGTGCTGCTCGGCCCGCGCGGCGTCCAGCGCCACGCTCTCGTCCTGCGGATCCGGCGTGAACATGCTGCCCGGCACCGGGTGCCCTGCCGAGCCCAGCTTGTTCATCTTCTTCGGCAGCGGCGCGCCCTGGTAGGGCAGTGCCACCGGGTGCCCGTGGTCGTCGAGGCCGGCCAGCGGCTGGTGCACCTCGATGAACTCACCGTGCGGCAGCCGCATGATGATGCCCGTCTCCACGCCGTGCTCCAGCACCTCGCGGTCGCCCCGCTGCAGGCCGACACACATGCGGTAGGCGATGAAGTAGACCAGCGGCGGGATGATCAGGACGCCGATCCGGCCGCCCCACGTCATCGCGTTCAGCGAGATGTTGAACTTCTCCGCGATGATGTCGTTGCCGCAGGAAATCGTCGTGACCACGAAGAACGCGACGCCCATCGCGCCGAGGCTGGTGCGCACCGGCACGTCCCTCGGCCGCTGCAGCAGATTGTGGTGCGCGTTGTCCTTGGTGAGGATCTTCTCCAGGAACGGATAGACCAGCAGCACCGTGATGATCAACCCGACGGCCATCAGCGGGAAGAACACAGCCGGAATGAGATACCGGTGACCGAGGTAGATCTCCCAGTCCGGCCACAGGCGCAGCATGCCGTCCGTCCACGCCATGTACCAGTCCGGCTGGGAACCGGCCGACACCTGAGCGGGACTGTACGGACCGAAGTTCCAGACCGGGTTGATCTGGAAGAGTCCGGCGACCAGCGCGAGCACGCCGACGACGACCGCGAAGAAGCCGCCGCCCTTGAGGGCGAACACCGGCATGATGCGGACGCCGACGACATTCGTCTCCTTTCGCCGCACTCCGGGGAACTGGGTGTGTTTCTGGTACCACACCAGTCCCACGTGTGCCGCGATCAAGCCGAGGATCAGGCCGGGCAGCAACAGGATGTGCACGCTGTAGAAGCGCGGGATGACCTCGGTGCCGGGGAACTCGCCGCCGAAGATCAGCCAGTGCAGCCACGTGCCGATGACCGGGGTGGCCAGCACGCCGCCGGACATGGCGGCACGGATGCCGGTGCCCGACAGCAGGTCGTCGGGCAGCGAGTAACCGGTGAAGCCCTCGAAGCCGCCCATCACCAGCAGCAGCACGCCGAGCAACCAGTTCGTCTCACGCGGCTTGCGGAACGCGCCGGTGAAGAACACGCGCAGCATGTGCACGGCCATCGCGGCCATGAACAGGTTCGCCGCCCAGTGGTGGAGCTGCCGGACGAACAGGCCGCCGCGCACGTCGAACGTGATGTTCAGGGTCGACTGGAACGCCCGGGACATCCAGATGCCGCGCAGGTTGTCGAACGTGCCGTTGTACTGCACCTCGGCCATCGACGGGTCGAAGAACAGCGCCAGGTACGTACCGGACAGCAGCAGGACGATGAAGCTGTACAGCGCGATCTCACCGAACAGGAACGACCAGTGCGTCGGGAAGACCTTGTTGAGCTGCCGCCGCATGCCCCCTGCCGGGTGGTACCGGTCGTCGACGTCCTGCAGGGCCTTCCCGGCGATCTTCATCACCGGGTTGGTCGGCCTGGTCGGAGTGACTATCGCTCGACTCATGCCCCACGCTCCCAGTAACCAGGGCCAATCGGCTCGATGAAGTCATGCACGGCGTACAGGTAGCCGGTCTGCTCGTCGACCGCGATCGGTAGCTGTGCCAGCGCCCGCGCCGCCGGTCCGAAGATCGGCTTGCAGTACTCCAGCGCGTTGAACTGCGACTGGTGGCATGGACACAGGATGCGGTTCGTCTGCTGTTCGTACAAGCTGGTCGGACAACCGAGGTGGCTACAGATCTTCGTGTACGCGTAGTAGTCGCCGTAGTTGAAGGTCTCCTGGCCCTGCCGCTTGATCACGCGCGCCGCGTCCGCGGGCCGGAATCGGATCAGCATCACGGGGTTGTCGATGCGCTGCAGCGCCGAACGCAGTGCCTCGGGATCGTTACGCTCGGACTCCCGGAACGGGAACACCGTCTGCATGCCGCCCGCGTCCATGTCGCCGGGACCGATCAGGGCGACCTCACTCGGGTCACCGGTGTCCTTGCGCAGGAACACCCGCTCCGGGTTGGACGGATCCTGGTACCAGCCGGTGTGCGCCAGAGTGTCCTCCGGCGGCTGCGACCTGCTCCACGGGTTCTTGATCAGGCCGCCCAGCGGGAACACCAGCAGGCCGAGCCCCATCAGGCCGCCCGCCGCCATCGCGGAGCGCCGGATCAGCGAGCGGCGCGCGATCGTGGTGCGGTTGCCGGCGTCGAACAGTTCGGCCAGCACCGTCTGGCGGTCCACCTCGGACGACTGGCCGTCGTGCCGCTGCTGCACCGCGACCTCGTGCGGCACGAACTTCTTCACGTACGTCAGCACACCGAAGCCGAGGCCCAGCACCGTCAGGCCGAGCGTGACGCCCAGCAGCGGCGTGTAGAGGCCGTACCAGAACTGGTGGCCCGGCGCCTGGTACTGCCACGGCCACGCGATGAACACCACGATGAAGGCGATCGCGGCCAGCGCGGCCAGGATGAACCAGAACGCCACGACGCGCTCGGCGCGCTTCTCCGCCCTGGTGCCCTTGACCGGCCACGGGTCGTTGTACTCGACCAGCTCGACGCCGTCGAGCTTCGTGCCGAGCGTGACGAGCTCGTCCCGGCTCATGTTCGCGAGCTGCTCGTCGTCGGGCAGCTCGACCTCGCCACCGTGTGGCTCGCTCATGCCTTAGCTCCGATCCACAAGGTCACGCCGACCAGCGCCGCGATGCCGACGGCCCACGCGATGAAACCCTCGGAGATCGGTCCGAGACCACCGAGCCCGTCGCCACCAGGGTCGTTGTTGCCGTTCTGGACGGACGTGATGTAAGCGATGATGTCCTGCTTCTCCTGCGGTGTGAGCTGCCGGTCGGAGAACTTCGGCATGTTCTGCGGGCCGGACAGCATCGCGGTGTACATCACAGTCGGCGTCGCGCCCTGTAGTGACGGCGCGAACTTGCCGGACGACAGCGCGCCACCCTGGCCGGTGAAGTTGTGGCATTCGGCACAGTTGAGGCGGAACAGCTGACCGCCCTGCGCCGGGTTGCCCTGCGAAAGCTGGCTGTCCGACTTGGTCGGGGTCTGCGGGCCCCCACCGTTGGACTCGACGTACGCGGCGATCGCGTCGACCTGCTGCGGCGTGAACTTCGGCGGCTTCTGCTCGGCCTGCGCGCTCTGCTCGGCGAGCGGCATGCGGCCGGTGGACACCTGGAAGTACACGGCGGCGGAACCGACGCCGATCAGCGACGGAGCACGGTCCACCTCGCCCTGCAGGTTCGCGCCGTGGCACTCGATGCAGTTGTTCTGGAACAGCTGCTTGCCCTGGCTGACCAGCTGGCTGTCGCTGCCGGTGGTCGCGTACGCGGTCTGTGGGGTCGGCACCAACACGCTGTACAACGCGCCCGCGCCGATCAGCGCGACACCCAGGGCCAGCAGACCGGTCAGGCGGCGCCGCAGCTTGGACCCCGACCGGGTCCGCCGTGCTGCCGGGGCCGGCGAGCCGGCCGGGGTGACGTCCAGGTCGACGTCCAGGTCACCGTCCCGGTCATCGCCTTCGGCGGACGTGTTCGTGGTGGTCATGGTTTTGGCAACCCTTGCTGTCAGTTCGGCTATCGGCGGTCAGCGGAGCACTTCGACGCACAGGAACAGGCCGATCCAGACGACGTCGACGAAGTGCCAGTAGTACGACACGACGATCGTCGCGGTGGCCTGAGCAGGCGTGAACTTGCTCATCTTGGTCCTGATCATCAGGAAGATGAACGCGATCAGACCGCCGATGACGTGCAGTCCGTGGAAGCCCGTGGCGAGGAAGAACACCGATCCCCACGCGGACGACGCGATCGTCGTGTGGTGGTCCGCCACGAGCTGGTAGTACTCGCCCACCTGGCCGCCGATGAAGATCAGCCCCATGAAGAAGGTGACCGTGTACCACCTGCGCAGGCCGAACACGTCGCCCTTCTCGGCCGCGAACACGCCGAGCTGGCAGGTGACCGACGACAGGATCAGGACCACCGTGAACGGCGTCGAGTACTTCAGGTCCAGCTCGGCGGGCGGTGGTGGCCACGTCCCGGCCGAGTTCTGGGCCTTCACCGTGAAGAACATGGCGAACAGACCTGCGAAGAACATGAGCTCGCTGGACAGCCAGATGATCGTCCCGACGCTGACCATGTTGGGACGGTTCAGCGTGTGAACCCGCTGGCCGATAGTGGGCGCTGCCGTTGTCACACGTCGCATTATTGCCTGTGGTCACAAGCCGAACCGCATGGGGTCGATCGTCGGGTTCGTCACAGGTACTAGGGTCACGGACAACCAGGACCGTCCATGCACGGTCACGGTGGAACGTGGCGAACCATCTCGCGGCGACGAAGGACGGTCGGATGAGCGCGCAGACCACGCAGGCCTTGAAGATTCTGGTCTTCAGCCACCGGCCGGAGATCCGCGAGGCCATCATCACGGCGGTCGGGTACCGGCCCGCGCCGGACCTCGGCCGGATCGACTACCTGGAGGCCGGTGCCATCGCGGACGTGCTGTTCGTCGTGGACAACGAGCACGTCGACCTGGCCATCCTGGACGGTGAGGCACAGCCCACCGGCGGCATGGGCCTGTCCCGGCAGCTCAAGAACGAGATCGACGACTGCCCGCCGATCGTGGTCGCGGTGCGCAGGCGCGACGACCGGTGGCTGGCGACGTGGTCGCAGGCCGACGCGGTGATCGTGCACCCGCTGGACCCGGTGGCCGCGGCCGAGACCGTGGCCGAGGTGCTGCGCGCACACCACGCGCCCGCCGTCCGCGGCTGAGCTTCGCGATGGCGACCGACGAGGCGAGAACCTGGCCCCTGTTGCTGAGCAGGCTGATCGAGGCAGGCGACCTGACCGAAGAGGACACCGGTTGGGTCATGGAACAGGTGATGACGGGCGCCGCGTCACCGAGCCAGATCGCCGGCTTCGCGGTGGCGCTGCGGGTGAAGGGCGAGACGCCGGCCGAGGTGATCGGCCTGGCGCGCACGATGCTGGGTCACGCGCGGCGCGTCACGCTGGACCGCCGCTGCGTCGACATCGTCGGCACCGGTGGCGACCAGGCGCACACCGTCAACATCTCCACGATGGCGGCGCTGCTCACGGCGGCGGCCGGGATACCGGTGGCCAAGCACGGCGCCCGCTCGGCGTCGTCGAAGTCCGGTGCCGCGGACGTGCTGGAGGCGCTGGGCGTCGCGATCGAACTGAGCCCGGAGGCGGTGCGGACGTGTGTGGCCGAACTGGGCATCGGTTTCTGCTTCGCGCCCGCGTTCCATCCCGCGCTGCGGCACACCATCGTGCCCCGGCGCGATCTCGGCGTGCCGACGGTGTTCAACTTCCTCGGCCCGCTGACGAACCCCGCCCAGCCCGAGGCGGGCCTGGTCGGCTGCGCGAACGCGCGGATGGCTCCCGTGCTGGCCGAGGTGTTCGCGGGCCGTGGTCACACGGCCCTGGTGGTCCGCGGTGACGACGGCCTTGACGAGCTGACGACGACCACCACGAGCACGGTGTGGGTCGCCGACGGCGGCGCGGTACGTGTCGAGCAGGTCGATCCGGCGGCGCTGGGCATCCGGCCGGCGAGCGCCGGTGACCTGCGCGGCGGTGACGCGGCGGCCAACGCGCGGGTGGTGCGCGACCTGGTGGCCGGCAAACGCGGGCCGGTGCGGGACGCCGTGCTGCTGAACGCGGCCGGTGCGGTCGCCGCCTTCCACGGTCTGTCCGGGGATCTCACGGCCGATCTGCGGGCCGCACTGGACACCGTGGGCACAGCGGTCGACTCGGGCGCCGCCGCGGCCCTGCTGGACCGCTGGCGCGCCAGAACGGCCGAACTGGCCAAGTGACGTGACGGCAGTGATCAGACGACGGCGACGTGAACGACACAACCCTGACGACGAAGGCCCCGGATGACCCGGGGCCTTCGTCGTGTCCGGGTCTCACTCGTGGTCGGGACCGATGTGGTACTCGAAGACCAGGCCACCGACCATGACCAACACCACGATCACGCCGACCACCAACAGCCACACCAGCCAGAACGCCAGCGCCACACCGACGATCGCCGCGGCCATCGCGAGGGCGATCGGCCAGTAGCTGCCGGGGCTGAAGAAGCCGACCTCGCCGGCACCGTCGCTGACCTCGGCCCGCGCGTTGTCCTCCGGTCGCGGCTGGCGCAGGCGGCGGGCCACGAACTCGAAGAACGTACCGATGATCAGGCACAGGCCGCCGGTGAGGATCAGTCCGATCAGCCCGACCGGCTCGACGGCGTGGTCGGTGCTGCCCAGCTTCGTCCAGATCCCGTACACCACCGCCATGACGAAGGCAAAAGCGGCGATGAACAGGAACATCCTGCCTTCGACCTTCATGGTGTCCTCACTACCTCACTACTTCTGCTGTGTGCGAGCGGTCGGGGGTGGGTGCGGTCAACGGCCGGACGAGGACACCTGCTCGCCGCGCAGGGTGGTGAACGGTTCCGTGGTCGTCGCGTGCGGGATGCACAGTGAGCCGCACTCAGGATCGTCCTGGCCGACCTTCGTCAGTGCCTCGGCCGCCGTGTACGGCTGGTCGGTCTCCGGGTCGGTCTGGGTGCGCAGGTGGATGTAGTCGTCGAAGATGTTCTGCGGCACCGCGCGGACCTCGAAGTTCATCATCGAGTGGTACGTGCCGCACAGTTCGGCGCAACGCCCGACGAAAGCGCCCTGCTGGTCGATGGTGTTCTGGAACGACGAGTCCTGGTTGTTCTTGTCCGGGTCGGGGAAGACGTCCCGCTTGAAGTTGAACGCCGGCACGAAGAACGAGTGGATGACGTCGGTGGACAGCAGGTCGTACTGGATGACCTTGTTCGTCGGCAGCACCAGCAGCGGGATCTCCTGCGAGTTGCCGATGGTCTTCACGAGCTGGCCGTTCGGGGTGGTGTAACCGTGGTAGTCGAACTCCCAGTTCCACTGGAACGCGGTCACGTTGACCGTCAGGTCGGGGTTGGGGATCTTCTTCAGCACGTAGTCCTGCGTGGTGATCGTGAAGTAGAACAGCACCGACACGATGACCAGCGGCACGACGACCAGCACGAACTCCAGCGAGTGGCTGTACTGGAACTGCCTGGGCAGCTCGTCGTCACGGCCCTTGCGCTTGCGATGGAACGAGACGGTCCAGATCGTCAGGCCCCACACGATGACACCGACGACCAGCGACGCGAAGACCGCCCACATCCAGAAGTCGCGCATCTTGGTGCCCTGTGGCGTGATCGCCTGCGGCCAGCCGAAGTGCACACCGACGTCCGCGGTACAGGCGGACGCCGCGAGCGCGACCAGTCCGACCAGACCGATGAGCTTCACCAACCGGACCGGCCGGGTGCCCTGCTTCAGGCCCACTGCTCGACCCCTCCTCAGCCTGCCGAGTACGACACTGATGCCATCCAGGTCATGGAACCCGTGGCCAAGCGGAGCGTAGCCCAGTGACCAGTGCGTGGTGCTTGAGGGGTGAGTGGCGAGTTGACCGGGTTCGGCTGCTCACGTGGCCCTCGACACACTCCGTCCTCGCATCCGTGGTGGTCGTGCCGGCCGGTTCCGGCCCGTTCGGCATACTCATGCTTCGCGCCAGCCGGCGTCTCACACGAGAGGTCCGCGCCCACCGTGTCCGGAATCATTGCCCTGGTGTGTCCCTCCGAAGTGGACGCCGAAGCGTCACGCCCCGCCGTGGCCGGCGCCCTGCGGCGGATGCGGCACCGCGGCCCAGACTCGGTCGGCACGTGGACCGAGCAGGAGGTCGTGCTCGGCGTCACGCGACTGTCCATCATCGACATCGAGCACTCCCACCAGCCGGTCCGCTGGGGTCCGCCCGAGTCGCCGGACCGGTACGCGATCGTGCACGACGGCGAGGTCTACAACTACCTGGAGCTGCGTGCCGAGCTGATGCGCCGGCACGACGCCCGCTTCCGCACCAACGGCGACGCGGAGGCCATCGTCGCCGCGTACCACCACTACGGCCCGCACGCGGTGCACCGGCTGCGCGGCATGTTCGCGTTCGTCATCTGGGACACCGAGCGCGGCCTGGCGTTCGGGGCGCGTGACCCGTTCGGCGTGAAGCCGCTCTACTACGCCACCGGCCCGCACGGCACGGCGTTCGCCAGCGAGAAGAAATCGCTGCTGGACCTGTCCGGAACGCTTGGCATCGACCCGGGACTGGACGTCACGGCCCTACAGCACTACCTCGTCCTGCAGTACGTACCCGAGCCCGCGTCGCTGCACGTCAAGGTGCGCCGGATCGAGTCGGGCACGTCGTTCACGGTGTCCCCCGGCGGGGAGGTGGCATGGCACCGCTACTTCCACCCGACGTTCCAGCCACGTCAGGTGACCGGCGGCGTCGACGGCCGCTACGCCGAGATCGCCGACGCGCTGCGCGACTCGGTGGCCAAACACATGCGCGCCGACGTGACCGTCGGGTCCTTCCTGTCCGGCGGCATCGACTCGACGGCCGTGACCGCGCTGGCCAAACAGCACAATCCGGACCTGATCGCGTTCACCGCAGGCTTCCAGCGCACGGGCTACTCGGAGGTCGACGTCGCCGCGGAGTCGGCCGCCGTGATCGGCGTCCAGCATGTGGTACGAACGGTCTCGGCGGACGAGATGATGACGGCCCTCCCGCTGATCGTCTGGTACCTCGACGACCCGGTGGCCGACCCGGCGCTGCTGCCGCTGTGGTTCATCGCCCGCGAGGCCCGCGGCCACGTCAAGGTCGTGCTGTCCGGCGAGGGCGCGGACGAGCTGTTCGGCGGGTACCACATCTACCGCGAGCCGCTGTCCCTCGCGCCGTTCGAGCGCGTGCCGGGTGCGCTGCGCCGCGCGATGGGCCGTGTGTCGACACACATCCCAGAAGGCGTGCGCGGCAAGGACCTGCTCCGCCGCGGCGCACTGGACCTGGAGGAGCGCTACTACGGCAACGCCCGGGTGTTCCGCGACGACCAGCTCCGCGCGGTGCTGCGCTCGTTCGACGATCGCCTCGGCCATCGGGACGTGACGGCGGAGTCGTACCGCACGTCGGCCGGCTGGGACCCGGTGGCGCGGATGCAGCACGTGGACCTGTTCGGCTGGCTGCGCGGCGACATCCTGGTCAAGGCGGACAAGATGACGGCGGCCCACTCGATCGAACAGCGGCTGCCGTTCCTGGACAGGGAGGTCTTCCGGGTCGCCAGCGAACTGCCACTCGACGAGAAGGTCACGCCGACGGCCACGAAGCACGCCCTGCGGCAGGCACTGCGTGGCATCGTGCCCGAACACGTCCGCAACCGCAGGACGCTGGGCTTCCCGGTCCCGATCCGCCACTGGCTACGCGCCGAGTCGCACGACTGGGCCCGCGAGATCGTGATCCGCTCGAACACGGACGAGCTGATCAACCGCAACGCGGTGCTACGCCTGCTGGACGAGCACCGGACGGGCTCGGTGGATCACGGCAGGCGGATCTGGGCGCTGCTGGTCTTCATGCTGTGGCACGGCATCTTCGTCGAGAAGACACTCACACCCCGGATCCCGGAACCCCAGCTGCCGATCCGCCTCTGACCGGGTCCGACCGGCCGGCGGCTCAGGGCGCCGGCGAACACCGAGGCCCGGATTCGACGCGGACATGCCCAATGGTCCACTGCGGACGTTCCACCACACGGGCAAACGATGACGGGACAATAAATCGGCCAGCTCACCGCATGGGATGAGCCGACCGGATTTATTGCGCCACAAGCAGATTAAGCCGGGAGGACGGTCTCGATCTCGGCGGCCGCCTCCGGGCCGTACGCGCCGGAGATCCGCCGCACCGCTTCCTCGCGGTCGAACTTCCATTCCTGTGTGCCGATGGTTTCCAGCACCAGCACCGCGATCAGCGAACCGAGCTGCGCGGACCGCTCCAGGCTCAACCCGTTGCTGATACCCGTCAGGAAGCCGGCACGGAAGCCGTCGCCGACGCCGGTCGGGTCGGCCTTCGTCAGCTCCGGCAGGGCGGCGACGTGCACCTCGGTGCCGTCCTTGGAGACGATCTCCGCGCCCTTCTCGCCCAGCGTGGTGATGCGCATGCCGACCTGGGCCAGCACCTCGCTCTCGGTCCAGCCGGTCTTGCGCAGCAGTAGCTGCCACTCGTAGTCGTTGGTGAACAGGTACTTCGCACCGACGATGAACTCGCGCACCTGCTCGCCGCTCATCCTGGCAAGCTGCTGCGACGGGTCGACGGCGAACGCGTAGCCGCGCTGCCGGCACTCGTGGGCGTGGCGGACCATGCCGTCCGGGTCGTCCGGGCTGATCAGCACCAGGTCCAGCGTGCCGAAGCGCTGTTGCAGCGGGAGGAGCTCGATCAGCCGCGACTCGGACATCGCGCCGGCGTAGAACGACGCGATCTGGCACATGTCGTCGTCCGTGGTGCAGACGAACCGGGCCGTGTGCGCGACCTCGGAGACCCGCACGCCCGTGCAGTCCACGCCGTGCCGCTCCAGCCATGACCGGTAGTCGGCGAAGTCGTTGCCGACGGCACCGACCAGGACCGGCCGGCAGCCGAGCACACCCATGCCGAACGCGATGTTCGCGCCGATGCCGCCGCGCCGCACCACGAGGTCGTCGACGAGGAAGCTCAGCGAGAGGCGGTGGATCTGGTCGGCAACGATCTGTTCGCCGAACTTGCCCGGAAAGTGCATGAGGTGGTCGGTGGCGATGCTGCCGCTTACCGCAACGGGCACGGTGGGTCTCCCTGTAGGGCTCTGGTCGAGTCTGCGCTGGACTGGGCCGCCGGCCGGGATGGCCCAGCTTGCCGATCACCCCGCCGGGTGACGGTCGAACATCGCCACACACTACCGAGTGGTACCTCTGTTCGTCGCATCGATGCCGCTCTACGTTCAACCGCGTGACCACTCCGGAAGCGGGCTCGATGGCCGAACTGATCGCCGACTGTGCCGACATCCCGTCACATGTGCGCACCGCGGCCCCGGACCTCCCGACGCCCGGGACCGCTGCCGAGTGGTCGGTGGACGACACGCTGCTCGCGCAGGTGCGCGACATCGACGTCTACCTGTGATCACCGGCCGGACGGATCACCGGCCGGACAACAGCTCCAGCACCGGCACGAACGCCTCCGCAGCCAGGCTGTTGACCGTGATGTAGGACACACCGAGCTCGTCGCGGCGACGCAGCAACGCGTCGGCGGCCTCCCGCGGTGAACCGTTGAGCACCGACAGCACCTTGTTGTCCGTCGCATTGGCCACGTCGACGCCGAACGTGGACGCCATCCACGGTGGCAACGCGCTGCCACAGGCCGACCACACGTTGATGCTCAGTTCGATGTCGTCGAACCGGTCGCCGGCCTGCTCGCGCACCCCCGCCACCTTCTGCGCCAACGCCTCCTCGGTGGCGCCACCGGCAAGGCCGAACGCGATCGTGTCGGCCTTCCTCGCGGCCAGCGACAACAGCGACGGGCCCGCCGCGGCGATCATGATCGGCGGGTGCGGCTGTTGCGTGGGCACCAGGTAGCTGGGGAAGTGGTGGGCCTGCGTCGACGCCGCCTGTCCGGCGAAGATCCGGCGCATTCCGTCGATCGCCTCTGCCACCTGTTCGATCCGCCGTTTCGGGCTGCCCCAAGGCATCCCGAACAACTCGGCCTCACCGGCCGCGTCCGGCCTGCCCGCGCCGAGGCCCAGTTCGAACCGGCCACCGGTGACCCGGTCCATGGTCGCCGTGTCCCACGCGATCGACCCGACGGTGCGCAGCGGCACCGCGAGCACGAACGTGCCCAGCCGCAGTCGCGTGGTCACGGCGGCCGCGGCGCCCAGTGCCACGAACGGCGTGCCGACGCCGAGCGCATCCGGCGACAGCAGCACGTCGAAGCCGACGTCCTCGGACCAGCGCGCGAACGTCGTCCACCGCTCGATGTCGGCAGACATTCCGGACACCACGCCGAACCGGAACTTCCGGTCACTCATCTGCTCTGCTCCCTTGCCGAAGATCCCCGGTCGGGTTCGATCCTCCAACCCACGGCCCTCGGGTGCATCCGCCGGAAAGCGGAACCGCGGATACGCGATCCGACGTAGCCCGCTCCCCCGTGTCGGCCAATACCCGACCCCCCATATCTATTTTCGATGCCGTTCCGTAGCCTGACCGGACCATCGCCGAGACAAAGGAGCATGCGCGACGTGGCGTCGCAAAGACTCAAGCGCACGATGCGCGGGGCTCTCGCTGCCGGCGCGGTGATCGCGTCGGTCGGTCTGGCCCCGTCAGCGACAGCGGCCCCGCCGGGAAGCACCGCGGGTAGCGGCGATCCGATGCAGAACTACCAACAACTGTCCCAACAGGCCTCCCAACTGGGCGAACAGATCAACAACGCCCAGGTGGACCTCGACAACAAGAACGCTCTCGTGGCCAGGGCCAACGGTGACATCACCAGTGCCAAGGCGGCCGAGCAGACCGCGTTGCAGCAGGAGAGCCAGTTCCGCGGTCAGGTCGACCAGCTCACCGACGCGTCCTTCGAAGGCGCCCGCATGTCGCAGCTCTCGGCCCTGCTCACCGGCACATCGGCCAAGGACTTCCTGAACAAGGCGGAGGACCTACAGGCCCTCGCCGCCGACAACCAGTCGGTGTTGGACGGCTACAACAAGGCCATCGGCGCGGCGGAGGCCGCCCAGACGCGCGCCGAGCAGGACCAGAAGACGGCGCAGCAGGCCGCCGACACCGCGCAGACGCTGCTCAACCAGCTCAACCAGCAGAAGGCACAGCTCAACACACAGCTGGCCGCGGCAACCACGGCGCTGCACCAGCTCACCTCGCAGCAGCAGCACACCCTGGCCACGAACGTCGGCCCGCAGGGTTCTTTCATCGCGCCGCCCGGTATCGCGGGCGCGGCCATGCAGGTCGCTCTCAACCAGCGCGGCAAGCCCTACAAGTGGGCCGGCTCGGGACCGGACGACTTCGACTGCTCGGGTCTGGTCGACTACGCGTACGCACAGGCCGGTATGCCCGGCCTGCCGCACTCGTCGGAGACACTCCAGACGATGGGTGTCGCGGAGTCCTCGCCGCAGCCCGGTGACCTGGTGTTCTTCGGCAATCCGGCGGGTCACGTCGGCATCTACGTCGGCAACGGCGAGATGGTCGACGCCCCGTCGACCGGCCAGCCCGTGCAGGTGCAGCCGCTGTTCAGCGGCTACAGCGGTGCCCGCCGTCTCGGCAACTGATCCGATCTCCGCAACGACGAGCGCCCCTCACCCGGCCGGGTGAGGGGCGCTCGTGTCGTGTGCTCAGTTGAACGAGTCGCCGCAGGCGCAGGAACCCTGCGCGTTCGGGTTGTCGATCGTGAAGCCCGACTTCTCGATGGTGTCCACGAAGTCGATCACGGCGCCGTTGAGGTACGGAGCGCTCATCCGGTCCACGGCCACCCTCAGGCCGTTGAAGTCGCGGACCAGGTCGCCATCGAGCGTGCGCTCGTCGAAGAACAGCTGGTAGCGAAGACCCGAGCAACCGCCGGGCTGGACGGCGATGCGCAGGTGCATGTCGTCCCGACCCTCCTGGTCGAGCAGCGCCTTCGCCTTGGCGGCGGCCGCGTCACTCACGGCGACACCGTGCGTCTGGTCGACGCCCTGTGTCCCGGCCGTCGTGGTCTCGGCAGTCATGACTCTCCCTCACTCGTGGTCCGGCCCGTGGTCCAACCGCCCTCTGAACGCTCAACACGGCTCGGTCACGGTTTGTTCCCTGCATCCATGGTGGCACACCGACGGCCACGTGCCGGTCCCGTGGCCCCTGCCCTACCCTGGTGTGATGAAGTTCCCACGCCTGCGTTCCGCCGACAGCACCGCCGACCAGGCCGTGGTGGAGGAAACGGCCACCGAGGAGGAAGCAGGCAGGTCCGGGTACACCGCGCCCAAGGGTCGTCCGACGCCGAGGCGCCGGGACGTCCAGACGCGCCGTGGCCCTGTGGCGCCGCCGCCGAGGACGCAGCGCGAGGCGATGCGCAGGTCGCGCGGGAACAAGCAGCAGCGCAGGTCGAACGCCGCCGAGCGGCGCGAGCGGATGGCCGCCGGTGACGAGCGCTACCTGCTGCCCAGGGACAAGGGCCCGGTGCGGGCGTACGTGCGTGACGTCGTGGACTCCCGCCGGCACCTGATCGGCATGTTCATGCCGCTGGCGCTGCTGGTGCTGGTCGCGCTGATCACACCGTCCAAGCTGGTTCAGCTCTACTCGGCACCCGCCACGGTGGTGATCCTGCTGATCATGATTCTGGAGGGCGCCCTGCTGGGCCGCCAGGTGACCCGGCGGGTGCGGCAGAAGTTTCCCGACGCGCCCGACCGTGGGCTGGCGCTGGGCTGGTACTCGTTCGTGCGGGCCAGCCAGATCCGCAAGCTGCGGGTGCCCAAGCCGAGGACGAAGCCCGGTGACCAGGTCACATGATCGAACCGTCCGCGTCATGCCGCCGGTCGCATTTTTAGCCCTGCGAACTATCGCGGGTTAGGGTTGGCGCATGGAGTTCCGTCGGCTCGGCCGCAGCGGCCTTTCGGTCAGTGAGATCTCGTACGGCAACTGGCTCACCCATGGCTCCCAGGTGGAGGAGGAGCAGGCGCACGCGTGCGTGCACGCCGCCCTGGACGCCGGGATCACGACCTTCGACACGGCGGACGCGTACGCCGGTACCCGCGCCGAGTCGGTGCTCGGCCGCGCGCTCAACGGCCAGCGCCGGGAGAGCGTCGAGATCTGCACGAAGGTGTTCTGGCCCACCGGAACCGGACCCAACGACCGCGGCCTGGGCCGCAAGCACATCATCGAGTCGGCACACAGCTCGCTGACGCGGCTGCAGACCGGGTACGTCGACCTCTACCAGGCACACCGGTTCGACCGGACGACGCCGATCGAGGAGACGATGCTCGCGTTCGCCGACCTGGTGCGCGCCGGCAAGGTGCTCTACGTCGGCGTGTCCGAGTGGACGGCGGAGCAGATCACCCGCGGCGCGGCGCTGGCCCGGGAACTGCACGTGCCGCTGGTGTCCAACCAGCCGCAGTACTCGATGCTGTGGCGCGTGATCGAGTCGCAGGTCGTGCCGGCCAGCGAGCGCGAAGGCATGAGCCAGATCGTGTTCTCGCCGATCGCGCAGGGCGTGCTGACCGGCAAGTACCTGCCCGGCGCCGAACCGCCCGCCGGCTCCCGCGCCACGGACGACAAGGGCGGCGCGGACATGATCGCCCGCTGGATGCGCGACGACGTGCTGACCAGGGTCAGGGACCTCCAGCCGGTCGCCGACGACCTCGGCCTGTCGATGTCCCAGTTGGCGGTCGCGTGGGTGCTGCAGAACCCGAACGTGGCGTCGGCGATCGTGGGCGCGAGCCGCCCGGAACAGGTGGCCGAGAACGTGAAGGCGGCCGGCGTGAAGCTGACCGAGGAGATCATGACGAAGATCGACGAAGTCCTGGGCGACGTGGTCCAGACCGATCCCCGTCATACGCAATCGCCGTGAGGCGACCCTAGCCGGCCGGGTGCAGACTCATCGGCCCGTAGACCTCGGTCTCGCCGTGCAGCAGCGTGACCTGGCCGACGCCCAGTTCGAGCAGTTCCTGCCACTGCTGGCCGAACCAGTCCTCGGCCTCGGCCTGGTCGGCGAACCGCACGTCGGGTCCTGCGACGTCGCGCCCGTCGTCGTCCGCGTAGCGCCAGCGAAAGCCCACGGTGTCCTCCCGGAGAGCGGTGTGTCCCCATTCAACGTCGCGCGGACCGGGTCTGCGACAGGGAGCGGGCTGTGACGTATTCCACGCTGGTGCTCGGCGGCGCGCGATCGGGCAAATCGGGTCACGCGGAACAGCTATTGCCGACCGATCGTGATGTCACGTACGTGGCGACGGCTCGGCGTGATCCGACCGATCCGGACTGGACGCGTCGCATCGAGACCCACGTGAACCGGCGTCCGTCCACGTGGCACACCGTCGAACCGGCACCGGCCGAACTCGCCGGCCTGCTCGTCGACGCGGGCCGGGACGATCTGCTGCTCGTCGACGACCTCGCCACCTGGCTGACCGGCGTGCTGGACGACGTCGGCGCGTGGGAGGGCGGCACGGGTGCCGACCGCTACGCGGCCGAACTGGTCGCCGCGGTGGCGGACTGCCGGGCGCGGCTGGTGCTGGTGTCGGCCGAGGTCGGGCTCGGTGTGGTGCCGCAAACCCGATCTGGCAGGCTTTTCCGGGACGAACTCGGCTCGCTGAACGCGGGTCTGGGCGCGGTCTGCGACGAGGTGCTGCTGCTCGTCGCCGGCATCGCGGTGACACTCAAGAACCTGGAGGTGGGTCGATGACCACCAGCGAGGGCGCTGGCGAGTTTCCCGAGGTCCAGGCGCCGGATGAGCAGGTGCACCGGCAGGCGGTGGCCAGGCAGGCCCAGCTCACCAAGCCCGCCGGTTCGCTGGGCAGGCTGGAGGAGCTCGGCGTCTGGATCGCCGCCTGCCAGGGCCTGTGCCCGCCCAGGCCGTTCGCGCGGCCCAGGGTCGTGGTGTTCGCGGGTGACCACGGCATCGCGGCACACGGCGTCTCGGCGTACCCGAGCGAGGTCACCGGCCAGATGGTGGCGAACTTCCTGGTCGGTGGTGCCGCGGTGAACGTGCTCGCGGCCGCTGCCGGTGCCACGGTCCGCGTCGTCGACATGGCGGTCGCGGGCGACACGCAGGACCGGGTGGCGCAGTTCAAGGTGCGTCAGGGTTCCGGCTCGATCGATCGCGAGGACGCGCTCACCCAGGCCGAGGTCGAGCGGGCGATCCTGGCCGGCCGCGCGATCGCCGACGAGGAGGTCGACCGAGGCAGCGACCTGCTGATCGCCGGTGACATGGGGATCGGCAACACGACACCGGCCGCCGTGCTGATCGCCGCCGTGACCGGCGCGGAGCCGGTCGCGGTGGTCGGGCGGGGCACCGGCATCGACGACGCGGGCTGGATGCGCAAGGCGGCCGCGATCCGGGACGCGCTGCGCAGGGCGAGGAAGGTGTCCGCCGACCCGGTCGCGCTGCTGCGCACGTCCAGCGGCGCGGACCTGGCCGCGATGGCCGGTTTCCTGGCGCAGGCGGCGGTTCGGCGCACGCCGGTGATCCTCGACGGCATGGTCGTCACGGCGGCCGCGGGCGTGGCCGACCGGCTGGCACCGGGCGCGCGGCACTGGTGGGTGGCGGGTCACCGGTCCGTCGAACCGGGCCACACGCTGATATTGGACCATCTGGAACTGCGGCCGCTGTTGGAGATGGACATGCGGCTGGGCGAGGGTTCCGGTGCCGTGGTGGCGCTGCCGCTGGTGCTGATGGCCGCACGGGTGCTCACCGAGATGACCACGTTCGGCGACGCCGGCGTGTCCGGCCCGAACGACACCAGCGGCTCCGGCCCGAGCGACACCGGCGACGCCGGCCCGAGCGACGCCAGCGGCTCCGGTCCTGGCGACACCGGCAGCGAGGTCACCACTGGTTAGCGGGCTGCGCCTGGCGTTCTCCTGGCTGACGGTCGCGCCGGTCCCGGCACCCGACGTGGACCGGCGGGTGGCCCGCTCGGCGATCACGGTCGCGCCGGTCGTCGGGGTCGTGCTGGGATTCGCGGCGGCCGGAGCGCTGGGCGGCCTGGCCGCGCTGGGCTGTCCCCCGCTGCTGGCCGGGCTGGTCGTCGTCGGCCTGTTGGCGCTGGCCACGCGTGGCATGCACGTCGACGGTCTCGCTGACACGGCGGACGGCCTCGGCTGCTACGGGCCGCCCGAGCGCGCGCTCGCGGTGATGAAGGACGGCGGCGCGGGACCGTTCGCGGTGGTCACGCTGATCGTGGTGCTGGGCATCCAGGTCGTCGGCCTGGCATCGGCCCGGCACTGGGTTGTGGTGCCGTTGGCCGTGACGGCAGGACGGGCGGCGTTTCCGCTGTGCTGCCGGCAAGGGGTGCCGGCGGCCCGACCGTCCGGGCTGGGCGCGCTGGTCGCCGCGAGCCAGCCGGTGTGGGTGCCGGTGGTGTGGTGGGTACTGCTGGCCGGCGCGGGTGTGTTCGCGGTGCCGGGCAGGTGGTGGCAGGGCCCGGCCGCCGTGGTGGCGGCCGGAGCCGTCGTGCTCGGACTGTCGGTGCACACGAACCGCAGGTTCGGCGGCGTCACCGGGGACGTCCTCGGTGCGGCGGCGGAGTTGGCCGTCGCGACCGTGTTGCTGGTGTGCGCGTTCAGTTGAGCTTGGTCATCCAGCCGTGCGAGTCGGCCTCGATGCCGTGCTGGACGGCGGTCAGGTGTTCGCGCAGGCGCATCGTCACCGGGCCGGGTTCGCCGCCCGCGATGGTGAACTCGCCGTCCGCGGCCTTCGCCGTGCCGACCGGCGTGATCACGGCGGCGGTCCCGCACGCGAACACCTCGGTCAGTTCGCCGGTGGCGGACTTCTTCTCCCACTCCTCGATCGAGATCCGCCGCTCCTCGACGGTGTAACCGAGCTGGTGGGCCAGAGCGATCAGCGACGAGCGCGTCACGCCGGGCAGCAGCGAACCGGTCAGTTCGGGTGTCACGAGGCGCTCGCCGAACACGAAGAACAGGTTCATGCCGCCCATTTCCTCGACCCAGCGGCGTTCCACGGCGTCCAGCCAGACGACCTGGTCGCACCCCTGCTCGACGGCCTGTGCCTGGGCCACGAACGCGGCGGCGTAGTTGCCACCGGTCTTCGCGAACCCGGTGCCACCGGGCGCGGCGCGCACGTATTCCGTGCACAGCCACACCTTCACCGGCCGCACGCCACCCGGGAAGTAGGACCCGGCGGGCGAGGCGATCAGGATGTACCGGTAGGCGTTGGACGGCGCGTTGACGCCCAGTCCCACCCCGGTCGCGATCATGAACGGCCGCAGGTAGAGCGATTCGTCCGCCACATCAGGCACCCACCGCTCGTCCACGGCGATCAACTGCCGCAACGACTCGACGAACACGTCGTCGGGCAGCTCCGGCATCGCCATCCGGACGGCGGAGCTGCGGAACCGGGCCGCGTTGGCCTCCGGCCGGAACGACGCGATGGTGCCGTCGTGCTGGCGGTACGCCTTGAGGCCCTCGAAGACCTCTTGTGAGTAGTGGAGAACGGATGTGGCCGGGTCGAGCTGGATCGGGCCGTACGGTCGGACGGTCGCGTCGTGCCAGCCCTGCTCCGGGTCCCAGTCGATCGTCACCATGTGGTCGGTGAAGTACTTGCCGAAACCCGGCGCGGCCAACACCTCCGCGACCCGCTCCGGGGTCGCCGGCGACGGGTTGGGGATCGTGGTGAACGGCAGCGCTTGTGTCATGTTCGCACCGTATCCCCTGCCGCCACGCAGGGGAAATCACCTTCCCGAGCATTGGGCGTCCTACTATCGACGTCGTGAACGAACTGTCGGAAGAACCCGTGTCGGACGCCTGGGCGCCCCAACTGCGCATCGGTGGCTTCTCGGTCCTGCTCCCGTTGGTCCTCGGCCTGATCCTGCTCCTGCTGTGGAGCGTGCTCGGCGGCTTCGGCATCGTCCTGGGCATAGCGGCCGACATCGCGGGGCTGGTCTGGTGGCGCCGCCGCTACGAAGCGGTCTTCCCCGACGACGTGGCCCCACGCGACCTGTTGTTCCTGGGCGGCGCGGTCGTCGTCCTGGCCGTACTGGCCTTCTTGATCAACAAGGCGTGACGGCTCGCGGCAGTGGCCCGGCGACCCGGGCCCCTGCCGCGCCCGGCCGGCTCATCCGCCCGCTCGCGCGGCGCGTGCCGTTCGTGCGCTCGTCGTGGCCGGTCAGCGGGTGTGGAGATCGACGAACGGAGGCTTGACGACCTCGCACGGCAGCGAGCGGCCCCGGACGTCCACGACGACCTCGGCGCCGAGGTCGATGCCGGCCGCCGTGTCCAGCAGGGCCAGGGCGATGCCGTTCTTCAGCGTCGGGGAGAACGTGCCCGACGTCGTCGTGCCGACCTGTATCCCCTCGGCCGACCGGACCGGCATTCCGTCCCTCGGCACTCCCCTGCCCTTGGCCAGCAGTCCACGCAGGCGCCGCAGCGGACCGGCCGCACGCTCGGCCAGCAGCGCGTCACGGCCCCAGAAGGTGTCCTTCTTCCAGCCGACCGCGAAGCCGACACCGGCCTGCACCGGGGAGATGTCCGGCGACAATTCGTGACCGTGCAACGGGTAGCCCATCTCGGTGCGCAGCGTGTCCCGCGCGCCGAGACCGGCCGCCCGGCCGCCGAGCGGGCCGGCCGCCGCCAGCAGCGCGTCCCACAGTGCGGGGGCGTCGTCCCACCGGGGCAGCAACTCGTAGCCGTGTTCGCCGGTGTAGCCGGTGCGGCAGACACGAACCGGCAGGCCGCGCCACTCGGTGTCGGTGAACGCCAGATAGTCCATTCCCGACGGCAGGCCGACCGTGTCCAGCACCTCCGCCGACCGAGGCCCCTGCACCGCCAGCACCGCGAAGTCGGTGTGCTGGTTGACAACCGTGACGCCCTCCGGTGCGGCCTCGGCGAGCAACCGCGCGACTTCCGCGTTGTTCGCCGCGTTCGGCACCAGGAAAACCGAGTCGGGGCTGATGAAGTAGACCAGCAGGTCGTCGACGACGCCACCGGATTCCGTGCAGCACAACGTGTACTGTGCCTGACCCGGCTTGATCCGGCCGATGTCGTTGGACAGGCACGAGTTCACGAACGCCGCGGCGCCGGGGCCGGTGACCGCCGTCTTGCCCAAATGCGACACGTCGAACACCGCGACCGCCGTCCGCGCGGCCGTGTGTTCGGCGACGACGCCGCCCTGCGCGTAGTTCAGCGGCATGTCCCACCCGCTGAACGGGCCGAACTTGGCACCCAGGGCCACATGCGCGTCGTGCAGTGCGGAGTAGTCGGTCACGGCACCCACGCTACCGGCGGACCGCCTGCCCCAGCCGCACCAGGGGATCCATCAGCGCGGCGACGACCGCGACCGCGAGCACGATCAGGAGGTCGACGGCGGGCATGCTCATCCCGACCAGCACGGCGATCGCCATCCCGAAGCATGCCGTGCGCGGCGGCCAGGTCCGTTCGTCCTTCGGCAACAGCCGGGCGGACGCGTTGCTGAACGCGTGGTAGAACAGCGCGCACGTGGCCGCCAGCTCGATCGCCGGGCCAGGACCGGCGAACAGCACGCCCACCGCCGCTCCGCCACCGATCAGCAGCCGGACCGCCATGCCGCGCGCCGGCAGGTCACCCTTGGCGGCCATCACATCCGCCGTCCGGCGGCCCACGCCGACCACCAACAGCAACCCGGTCGCCGTCGCGACCGTCGCCGCGAGTGTGACGGCCGGATCGAGCATGCCGGCGTCGGCGGCGTCCAACGCGTCGCGCAGCGGAGCCGCGGACACGGCGAGCAGCGTCGGCCCCAACTGCCGCAACACCGCCCAGCTCACCAGCAGATAGGTGCCCAACGCGACCGCGAGCAGCACCGGAACGACGGCCCTCGGCCGCCGCGCCGCCGATGTCACCTGCCCGACCTGTTCGAACCCGAGGAACGCGAAGAACAACACCCCGGCCGCGGGCAACACACCACCGAAATGGTCCAGACCAGCGATGCCCACCGGAAGCGGTACACCGACCGGGGGCGGCGGCGCGATCGCGAAGCACGCGGCGACCACGACAGCGAGCACCGCGAGCACGAAAACCGTCAGCACACGCGTCACCATGCGCGAGGGCCGCACAGCGAACGCGTCCGCCACGACGACGGCGACCAGCAGTGCCAGCGCAGGCGGTACCGGGTGCGACGGGCTCACGTACGAACCGAAACAACCGGCCAGCGCGGCCGCCGACGCGGCCCTGCCGACCAGGCACAGTCCGCCGGCCGTCCTACCCGGCCAGCGGCCCAGTTGTTCCCGTGTGTAGCGGTAATCACCTCCCGAACCGGGGAACGCCCGGGCCTGGTCGCCGATCGAGAAACAGGTGAGCAGCGCCAGTACGGCGGCGATCACCATGCCGACGAGTAACCATCTGCCTGCCACTGCCGATGCGGGAGCAAGACCGGCGAACAGGCCGGCGCCGATCATGGTGCCCAGCCCGGCGACCACCGTGTCCGCCACACCGTGCCGGTCCCGCGACGTCCGGATCACGGGGGTATACGGTGCCAGACCATTCGGCGTAGCCGGTAGCAACCTACCGGGGGAAAGTCGTTAGCATGAGTCACAATCTGTCAGTCGTACATCGCAGCCGAAAGCGCGCGAAGCGGCGCCGCCCACGAGGAGAACCGTGACCAGCCCGAAACTCAGCCTGACCGGCAACGAGCCCGCCGAAGTGACCTCCCTGTCCACCGACACACTCGTCATCGGCACGATCGACGGACCGGGCGGACCGGCACTGGCGCCAGGAGCCGAAGCGGTGGACGCCGCGTTGGACGGCCGCCTGCTCGACCTGCTGGTCTCCCTCGGCGCGGCCGGCAAGCCGGACGAGGTCGTGAAGCTGCCGACGCTGGGCGGACTGGGCGCGGCCGTCGTGCTCGCCGCCGGTCTCGGCAAGCCGGCCGCAGACGGGTCGGTGTCGGCGGAGCAGGTGCGCAGGGCTTCCGGCGCGGCAGCACGTGCGCTGGCCGGCACGAAGCGCGCCGCGACGGTGCTGTCCACGATCGACCTGGGCGCCGCGGTCGAGGGCATGGTCATGGGTGCCTACAAGTTCGATCGTTACAAGTCGTCCAACGGGGACGAACCGTTGCGCCGCGTGGACTTCGTCAGCCCGACCGACGGCTCGGCCAAGCAGCACCGCGCCACGCTCAAGGCGGCGACGGCGATCGCGGAGGCCGTGACCTTCACCCGTGACCTGATCAACACCCCGCCCAACGACCTGTATCCGGCCACGTTCGCCGAGCGCGCGGTCGCCGCGGCCACGGCGGAGGGCCTGGAGATCGAGGTGCTGGACGACAAGGCGCTGCGCAAGGAGGGCTACGGCGGCGTCCTCGGCGTCGGCGGCGGCTCCACGCGCCCGCCGCGCCTGGTCCGGCTGCGCTACAAGGGGCCGAAGCCGAAGGCGAAGGTCGCACTGGTCGGCAAGGGCATCACGTTCGACACGGGCGGCATCTCGCTGAAGCCGCCGGCCAACATGGACCACATGACGTCGGACATGTCCGGCGCCGCGGCGGTCGTCGCGACGGTCGTGCTGGCCGCGAAGCTGCGCTACCCGCTGGAGGTCACCGCGACGGTCCCGATGGCCGAGAACATGCCGTCCGGTTCGGCGTACCGGCCGGGTGACGTACTCACGATGTTCGGCGGCAAGACGGTCGAGGTGCTGAACACGGACGCCGAAGGCAGGCTCGTCCTCGCCGACGCGATCGTCCGCGCGTGCCAGGACGGCCCGGACTACCTGATCGAGGCGTCCACGCTGACCGGCGCGCAGCTCGTGGCGCTGGGCAGCCGCACGGCCGGTGTGATGGGCTCGGACGAGTTCCGCGACCGGGTCGCGGCGATCGCGCAGGGTGTCGGCGAGGGCGGCTGGGCCATGCCGCTGCCGGAGGAGCTGCGCGGCGACCTCGACTCGAAACTGGCCGACCTCGCCAACGTGTCCGGCCAGCGGTGGGGCGGCATGCTGGTGGCCGGCGTGTTCCTGAGGGAGTTCGTGGCCGACGGCGTGCAGTGGGCCCACATCGACGTGGCCGGTCCGGCGTACAACACGAGTGGCCCATGGGGTTACACGCCGAAGGGCGGCACGGGCATCCCCGTCCGCACCATGGCGGCAGTCCTGGCCGACATCGCGGAACAGGGCTGATCACCCGATCCAGTGACCCTCGGTCGGGCCGCACGAACGCGGTTCGACCGGGGCGCACGACAACGCCGAATCACCGGTGAACGCCCGAACGGCTTGGGGCCGCCGAGACCCGGCGGTAGTCAAACCTGACTACCGCATGCCGGTAGTCAACATTGTCTACGCCAGCCCGACTACCCCGGCTCGGTAATCAACGTTGACTACCGACCCGGGGTAGTCAACGTTGATTACGATGGCTCGGTAGTCAAGGTTGACTGCGGCTGCTCGGTAGTCAAGGTTGACCAGCGGCGCCGATACGGGCCGGCGTCCAGCCGATCACCTCACGACCGGGACTGGCGGGCCTTCTGGCGGGAGGTGTAGTCACGCATCCGCTGCGGGTAACCGACCAGCCCCACGTCGTACACCGGTATCCCCAGCCGCTTCCCCAACGCCCGCGCCCCGGCCTCCGACATCCGCCGGCGCGTCCACTCTCCGTCGTGTGCGACCAACACCACGGTGGTGTCCGTCACTGTCGTTCGTGGCTCGACGAATCCCTCGACGCCCCGCCGAGCCTGGGCCCACGACCTCAGATACGCGCTGTCATGCGGATCAGGCCGTCGATCACCCGGACGACCACCCCCGCCATGCCTCCTCCGGAACAACCCCATCGTCATCACTCCCCGCTGACAACCCGTCGCCGTGCTCCCCACTGCACAAGAATGCCCGAGCTAGTGACAAGATGGCGTGTGTCGCAGCGCCTGACCGGCGCGCACGAACAGAGATCAACAGCGATCAGCAGCAGGGAGTTTCCGTGACCGACGCCGACCTAGTGATCCTCGGCGGCGGGTCTGGCGGCTATGCGTGCGCGTTCCGCGCGGCGGAGCTGGGCCTGTCCGTCATCCTCGTCGAGAAGGACAAGCTCGGCGGCACCTGCCTGCACCGGGGCTGCATCCCGACGAAGGCGCTCCTGCACGCGGCCGAAGTGGCCGACTACGCCCGTGAGGGCGACAAGCTGGGTGTCAAGTCGTCGCTGGAGGGCATCGACGTCGCAGGCGTCAACTCCTACAAGGACGGCGTCGTCGCCAAGATGTTCAAGGGCCTGCAGGGCCTGGCGAAGGCGAACAAGGTCACGATCGTCGAGGGCACCGGCCGCTTCGTCGCGCCGAACGCCGTCGAGGTGGACGGCCGCACGATCACCGGTGCGAACGTCGTGCTGGCGACGGGGTCGTACTCGAAGACGCTGCCCGGCCTTGAGATCGGCGGCCGGGTCATCACCAGCGAGCAGGCGCTGAACCTGGACTACGTGCCGGAGAAGGTCGTCGTGCTCGGCGGTGGCGTGATCGGCGTCGAGTTCGCCAGTGTGTGGCGGTCCTTCGGTGCCGAGGTGACCATCGTGGAGGCGCTGCCGCACCTGGTGCCGCTGGAGGACGAGGCCTCGTCGAAGCTGCTGGAGCGGGCGTTCCGCAAGCGCGACATCGCGTTCAAGACCGGCGTCCGGTTCTCCGGCGCCACCCAGTCCGACACCGGCGTCACCGTCAGCCTGGAGTCGGGCGAGCAGATCGAGGCCGACATCCTGCTGGTGGCCGTGGGCCGCGGCCCGAACACCGCGGACATGGGCTACGAGCAGGCCGGCGTGAACATGGACCGCGGCTTCGTGCTGACCGACGAGCGGCTGCGCACGAACCTGCCGAACGTCTACGCCGTCGGCGACATCGTGCCCGGTCTACAGCTCGCGCACCGCGGTTTCGCGCAGGGCATCTTCGTCGCCGAGCAGATCGTCGGCCTCGAACCCCGGGTGATCGAGGAGAGCGGCATCCCGCGTGTCACGTACTGCAACCCGGAGGTCGCGTCGGTCGGTCTGACCGAGGCGGCGGCCAAGGAGCGTTACGGCGACGGCGTCACGACCTACAGCTACAGCCTGACCGGCAACGGCAGATCCGTCATCCTGGGTACCCAGGGCGCCGTCAAGCTCGTCAAGGCCCCCGACGGGCCGGTCGTGGGCGTCCACATGGTCGGCGAGCGGGTCGGCGAACTGATCGGCGAGGCGCAGTTGATCGTGAACTGGGAGGCGTTCCCCGAGGACGTCGCACCGCTGATCCACGCGCACCCCACGCAGACCGAGGCCATCGGCGAGGCCCATCTCGCCCTGGCCGGCAAGCCGCTGCACGTGCACGGCTGAGAAAACTTTTAGGCACGAGCACGAGGAGTCAGCGACACCATGGCCTTCTCCGTCCAGATGCCGGCGCTCGGCGAGAGCGTCACCGAGGGCACCGTAACCCGGTGGCTCAAGCAGGAGGGCGACTCCGTCGAGGTGGACGAGCCGCTGCTGGAGGTGTCCACGGACAAAGTGGACACGGAGATCCCGTCACCGGCGGCCGGCATCCTGCAGAAGATCGTCGTGAGCGAGGACGAGACCGTCGAGGTCGGCGCCCAGCTCGCGGTGATCGAGGACAGCTCGGGCGGCAGCACCGACCAGGCCGCCGAGCAGCAGACCGAGCAGCCTGCCGAACAGCAGACCGAACAGGCCCAGGAGCCCGAGCCCGAGCCGGAGCCCGCGGCACAGGCACCTGCCCCGGCACCGGCCGTCGACGACAAGCCGGCCACCAGCGGTGGCACTCCGGTGACGATGCCCGCGCTGGGTGAGAGCGTCACCGAGGGCACCGTCACGCGGTGGCTCAAGCAGGTCGGCGACCACGTCGAGATCGACGAGCCGCTGCTGGAGGTGTCCACGGACAAGGTGGACACCGAGATCCCGTCACCGGCCGCCGGCACCCTGCTGGCGATCACGGCAGCGGAGGACGCCACCGTCGAGGTCGGCGGCCAGCTCGCGGTGATCGGCAGCCAGGGCGCCGCCCCTGCCCAGCCGGCAGCGCAACCGGAGCCCGAGCAGGAAGCCGAACCGGAGGCCGAAACGCCCGAGCCGGCAGCGCAACAGGCCCAACAAGCTCAGCCGGCCCAGCAGGCCAAACCCGCCCAGCAGGCCAAACCCGCCCAGCAGGCACAGCCCGCCCAGCAGGCAAGCCCGCCCAGACCGAGTGGCCCACGCAGCAGCCGCCGCAGGAGCGGACCAACGGCGCCAACGCGGCCGACGGCGGCGCTCCGTACGTGACGCCGCTGGTGCGCAAGCTGGCCACCGAGAACGACGTCGACCTGACCGCGATCACGGGCACCGGCGTCGGTGGCCGGATCCGCAAGCAGGACGTGCTGGCCGTCGTCGAGGAGCGCGAGAAGGCCAAGGCCGCTCCCGCCCCCGCGGCGGCCCAGCCGGCCAGGCAGACGGCCCCCGTGGCCGCCGCCCCCGCCACCGGCTCGGACGCGGGACTGCGTGGCACGACGCAGAAGCTGTCCCGGCTGCGTCAGATCGTGGCGCAGCGGACCAGGGAGTCGCTCCAGCAGTCCGCGCAGCTCACCCAGGTCGTCGAGGCGGACGTCACGCGGATCGCGAAGCTGCGGGCCCGCGCGAAGGCGGACTTCGAGCAGCGCGAGGGCGTGAAGCTCACGTTCCTGCCGTTCTTCGCCAAGGCCGTCGTGGAGGCGTTGAAGCAGCACCCGAAGCTGAACGCGTCCATCGACGAGGAGGCCAAGCAGGTCACCTACCACGGCTCCGAGCACCTCGGCATGGCCATCGACACCGAGCGCGGCCTGCTCAACGCGGTGATCCACGACGCGGGCGACCTGAACCTGGCCGGTCTCGCGCACAAGATCTCCGACCTGGCCAACCGCGCCCGTACCAACAAGATCGAGCCGAACGAGCTGGCCGGTGGCACGTTCTCGCTGACCAACCTGGGCAGCAACGGCGCGCTGTTCGACACGCCGATCATCCAGCAGCCGCAGGTCGGCATCCTGGGTGTCGGTGTCGTGGTGAAGCGGCCGGTCGTGGTGACCGACGACGAGGGTGACGAGACCATCGCGATCCGCTCCATGGTGTACCTGGCGCTGACCTACGACCACCGCCTGGTCGACGGCGCCGACGCCGGCCGGTTCCTCACCACCGTGAAGAACCGCCTCCAGGACGGCGAGTTCGCGGCCGATCTCGGCCTGTAGCGACGAGGGGATCTCGGCCTGTAGCAACGACAGTCGGCCACCTGCGATGATCAGCGTCACAGGTGGCCGACTCGCGTCCGGGACGGGAGTGGACGACGATCGAGGCCATGCGTGTGGTTGTCGCCGGCTCCTCCGGGTTCATCGGCACGGCGCTGGTCGCCGCGCTGCGCAGGGCGGACCACGACGTGGTCAGACTGGTCCGGCGCGATCCGGTCGGCGCGGACGAACGCCACTGGGACCCGCCTGCCGGCCTGCTGGCACCGGACGCGCTGGCCGGCGCGGACGCCGTGGTGAACCTGTGCGGTGTCGGTGTCGCGGACAAGCGCTGGACGGCCGAACGCAAGCAGGCCATCAAGGACAGCCGGCTCACGCCCACCGAGGTGCTGGCCGCCGCCGTCGCCGAGCACGGTGTGGGGTCGCTGGTGAACGCGTCGGCCGTCGGTTTCTACGGCGACGCGGGTGACGAGGTCATCGACGAGACGGCGCCGGCGGGCGCGGGTTTCCTGGCGTCGGTGTGCGAGGAATGGGAACGGGCAACGGGTGCGGCGGCACGGGGCGGCGCTCGCGTCGTCACGTTGCGGACCGGGCTGGTGCTGTCCGGCCACGGTGGCCTGCTGCCGCCGCTGCGCACGCTGTTCTCGCTGGGACTTGGCGGCCGGCTGGGCAGCGGGCGGCAGTACATGCCGTGGATCGCGTTCGACGACGTGCTCGCCGCGATCCGGTTCGTCGTCGAACACGAGACGATGTCGGGCCCGGTGAACGTGACCGGTCCGGAGCCCGTCACGAACGCGGAGTTCACCAGGACGCTGGCGAACGCGCTGCACCGGCCCGCGATCTGGACGGTGCCGGGCTTCGCGTTGCGCGTGGCATTGGGTGAACTGGCCGACGAGGGCGTGCTTGCTGGTCAGCGCGCGGTGCCCAGGGCGTTGGAGCGGGCCGGTTTCCGGTTCGCCCACGGCACGCTGGGCGACGCGCTCGGCGCCGCGCTCTGATCGCGGCGTAGGGTCGGATCGTGGCTGATTCGTGCAGAGCGTCTGCCGGGCAACTGGACGTCCGGTTGCTGGGCACCGTGGACTACCGGGCGACGTGGGACCTGCAGAAGGAACTCGCGCGGGCCCGCGCGGAGGACACGGTTCCCGACACGATGCTGCTGCTGGAGCACCACGCCGTCTACACGGCGGGCAAGCGCACCGAGCCGGAGGACATGCCCACCGACGGCAGCCCGGTGATCAAGGTGGATCGCGGCGGCAAGATCACCTGGCACGGTCCCGGCCAGCTCGTCGGCTATCCGATCGTGAAGCTGGCCAACCCGATCGACGTCGTGAACTACGTGCGGCGCCTGGAACAGGCCATGATCGCGATCTGCGACCACTTCGGCCTGACCGAGGCCGGCCGCGTGGCCGGCCGCAGCGGCGTGTGGCTGCCCGCCGGCGGCGGGCGCATCGAGCGCAAGATCGCCGCGCTGGGCATCCGCGTCACGCGTGAGGTCACGATGCACGGCTTCGAGCTCAACTGCGACGCGGATCTCGCCGAGTTCGACCGCATCATCCCCTGCGGCATCAGGGATGCCGGCGTCACGTCGCTCTCGGCCGAACTCGGCCGCCCGGTCACGGTCGCCGAGGTGCTCCCGATCGCCCGCGACGCCGTCGCCGACGCACTCGACGGCCGGCTGCCGGTCATCGAACGCGCCATCCGGCGCGCGGTCCCGGAAGTCCCCGGCGTCACGTTCGAGCTCGCCCGCTGACGCGCGCGGCTGCCCGGCGAGACCGCCGGGCAGCCGACCACCTTCAGCGGAAACCCTTACCGCAGTTGCGGTGCGACCTCGGAGGCCACCAGTTCGATCTGGTCCAGGTCGGACAGGTCGAGGAACTGTAGGTAGGCCGTCGTGATGCCGGTGCGCTCGCGCCACGTGCCCAGCTTGTCCACGACCTCGCCCGGCGTGCCCGCGAAACCGGCCTCGCGCAGTTCATCCTTGGTCCTGCCCAGCACGTCGGCGCGGCGGCCGAACTCGGTCTCGTCCTTGCCGACGCACAGCACCAGCGCGACCGAGCGGCGCAGCGACTTCGGGTCACGGCCGATCGCCTGGCACGCCGCGTCGACCCGGCCGAACTGCTCGACCGCCGTGTCCATGTCGGTGAAGTTCTGGTTGAACTCGTCGGCGAACTTCGCCGCCAGCGCGGGCGTGCGCTTCGGGCCGCTGCCGCCGATGATCACCGGTGGGCCCGGGTCCTGTGCCGGCTTGGGCAGCGCTGGCGAGTCGGACACCTGGTAGTGCTTGCCGTGGAAGGAGAACGCGTCGCCGTCCTTGGTCCGCCACAGGCCGGTGATGATCTCCAACTGCTCGGTGAGGATCTCGAACCGCTGCCCCGTCGACGGGAACGGGATGCCGTACGCGGCGTGTTCCTTGGCGTACCAGCCAGCGCCGAGGCCGAACTCGACGCGGCCGCCCGACATCTGGTCGACCTGGGCCACCGTGATGGCCAGCGGGCCCGGGTAGCGGAACGTGGCAGCGGTGACGAGTGTGCCCAGCCGGATGGTGTCGGTGTCACGGGCCAGGCCGGCCAGCGTGATCCACGCGTCGGTGGGTCCCGGCTCGCCGGAGTCGGCACCCATCTTGAGGTAGTGGTCGGATCGGAAGAACGCGTCGTAGCCGGCGTCCTCGGCGCACCGGGCGACCCTCAGCAAGTCGACATAGCTGGCCCCCTGCTGGGGCTCCGTGAAGATCCTGAGCGCGAAGGTGGTGTCCACGGATGCCTAATTTATCCAGCCGCTGTGACAGCCTTCCGCCGGTATGACCCGACGTCCGGCCGCACACCGACTGCCAGGCTCAACGCTTCCCGCCGGCCGGATTGCGCAGCCGCTCCAGCATCGTCAACACCGTCGCCGACACCTCGGCGCCCGCCTTCTTCGGATCGTCGGCGCGGGCGATCAGGGTGGCGCCCGCGGTGAGCGTGCCGAACAGCAGTCGCGCCGTCACCTCGACCGGCAGGTCGTGGTCGATCTCACCGCTGTCCACCAGCGCCTGGATGCCGGCCCTGACCAACCCGAAACTGAAGTGGTCCTCCGCCTCGCGCCAGCGTTCCCATCCCATCACGACCGGCGCCTCGTGGATCACGATCCGCTGGTACGACGGATCGAGGCAGATCTCGATGTAGTCGAGGATGCCGTTCATCGCGCGGTCCCACGGGTCGCCCGGCCCGACGACGATCTCGGCCAGCCGCGTCATCACGGTGCTCTCGACGGCGTCGAACGCGGCTTCGAAGAGCGCCTGCTTGCCGCTGAAGTGGTGGTACAGCGCGCCTTTCGTGACACGAGCCCGCTTGGCGACCTCGTCGAGCGACGTGGCCGAGTACCCGTGCTTGGTGAACAGGAAGACGGCACCGTCCACGAGGGCGTGCCTGGTGGACTCCGAATACTCCAACCGCCGCGACCGCACTGTCACCATCGACACGACCTTACGACATACCGCCGGTACGTACCGTCATGTTCCGTACCGAGAGTATGCCGAACTCGACGACGGACGCGATGATCGCGTAGGCGGCGGGCCTGGCGAACCGACGTCAGCCCGCCACACCCAGTACGGAGAACACAGCGCCCTGCGGGTCGGCGCACACCGCGGTCCGGCCGTACGGGCTGTCGTGCGCATCGCCGAACACCGCGCCGCCCGCCTCGCGCACCGTGGCCACGGTGGCGTCGGTGTCGGCGACGGCGAAGTACGTGCCCCAGTGCGCGGGCGCGCCCTCCGCGGCCTTGCCGATGCCGCCGACGTCCCGGCCGCCCGAGCGGATCGTCGTGTAGTCGAAGTCGGCGGACATCGGCTCGCTGACCTCCAGGCCGAACACCGCCGAGTAGAACTTCCGCGCCGTGTCCGGGTCCTGCGTCATCAGTTCGTTCCACACGAACGAACCCGGCTCGTTGGCCACGTCGGCGCCGCGGTTGCCGGCCGCGTGCCACGCGCCGAACATGCCGCCGGTCGGGTCCATCGCCAGCACGAACCGCATCTCCCCCTCGCCGGGAACGCCGATCGGGCCCGCGATCACCTGGCCGCCGTGTTCCTCGATCGCGGCCGCGGCCGCGTCGACGTCGTCGACGGCCAGGTAGACCAACCACACGCACGGCGCGTCCGGGTTGCCCGGCGGGGTCAGGATGCCGGCCGCGTCCAGGCCCCTGACCTGCGCCGTCGTGTAGAAGTGCTGCTCCTCCGGCGCGACGACGTAGTCCCAGCCGAACACGGTCGCGTAGAAGTCCATCGCCGCCGGCCGGTCCGGTGTCCACAGGTCCAGCCAGCAGGGCGTGCCTGGCTGGTACTCCGAGATCTCGCTCATGCGGCCCAGCCTCCCACCGCTTGCCGACGAACGCTGGCATCCGCGGTTACCCAGGAGTAGGTATGGGGGAATGCCGGCATGGACGGAACGGGACATCCCTGATCAGGCCGGACGCACGGTGGTCGTGACCGGCGCGAACTCCGGTGTCGGACTCGAAGCCGCGAAGGCGCTCGCGGCCCACGGCGCCAGGGTGCTGCTGGCCTGCCGCTCCGCGGACCGCGGCGGCCAGGCCGTCGCAGGCCGTCCAGGAGTTCGGCCCGCACGCCGAGCTCGTCCTGCTCGACCTGGCCGATCTCGCGTCCGTCCGCGCGGCGGCCGGCCGGATCCGCGAGCTGGCCGGCGACCGACTGGCCGCGCTGGTGAACAACGCGGGCGTGATGATGACGCCGAAACGCACCACGGCCGACGGTTTCGAGCTCCAGTTCGGCACCAACCACGTCGGTCACGCCGTGCTCACGTGGCTGCTGATGCCCGCGCTGCACGGCGGCCGCGGTCGTCACGCTGTCCAGCCCGGCCGCGCGGGCCGGCCACGTCGACGTCGGCGACCCGAACTTCGAGCACCGCCGCTACCTGCCGACGGTCGCGTACGCGCAGTCCAAGCTGGCCAACCTGATGTTCGCCGTGGAACTGGACGGCCGCGCACCAGGGCCGGCCTGGACGTCACCAGCCTCGCCGCGCACCCCGGCTACTCGGCCACCGACCTGGTCCGCAACATGGCCGGTTCCCGCGGCCCCGGCCCGGTGGCCCACATCGTCGACTTCGTCGGCGGCCTGGGCGACAAGCTGCTCGCGCAGCCGGCGGCGGCCGGCGCGCTGCCGATGCTGTACGCGGCGACCATGCCGGACGTGCACGGCGGCGCCTACTACGTGCCGGACGGGCTTTCGAACTGCGCGGGCACCCGACCGAGGCCCGAATGCCGCGTGCGGTCGACCCTCGCGTGGCCCGCGCGCTGTGGGAACGCACCGCCGAACTGTCCGGCGTCAGGCCGGACCCCGCGTGACCCTGCTCACGATGGCGGCCGGCGTAAAGTTGCGGTCGTGACGGTTGCGCCGGACGGTCGGAAGCTGCTGCGGCTGGAGGTCCGCAACAGCGAGACCCCCATCGAGAAGAAGCCTTCCTGGATCAGGACACGGGCCAGGATGGGTCCTGAGTACACCGAGCTGAAGAAGCTGGTGCACCGCGAAGGCCTGCACACGGTGTGCGAGGAAGCGGGCTGTCCCAACATCTACGAGTGCTGGGAGGACCGCGAGGCCACGTTCCTCATCGGCGGCGACCAGTGCACCCGGCGGTGCGACTTCTGCCAGATCGACACCGGCCGCCCCGCCGCACTCGACCGCGACCGAGCCGCGCAAGGTCGCCGAGTCGGTGCAGGCCATGGGCCTGCGCTACGCGACGGTCACCGGTGTCGCCCGTGACGACCTGGCCGACGGCGGCGCGTGGCTCTACGCCGAAACCGTCCGCCAGATCCACCGGTTCAACCCCGGTACCGGTGTCGAACTGCTGATCCCGGACTTCAACGCCGAGCCCGACCAGCTGGCCGAGGTGTTCGGTGCGCGGCCGGAGGTGTTGGCGCACAACCTGGAGACGGTGCCGCGGATCTTCAGGCGCATCCGCCCCGGCTTCCGCTACGAGCGCTCGCTGGCCGTGCTGACCGCGGCCCGCGAGGCCGGCCTGGTCACCAAGTCGAACCTGATCCTGGGCATGGGCGAGACGCCGGACGAGGTCACCGAGGCCATGCGCGACCTGCACGAGGCGGGCTGCGAGATCCTGACCATCACCCAGTACCTGCGCCCCTCCGTCCGGCACCACCCGGTCGACCGGTGGGTGAAGCCGGAGGAGTTCGTCGCAGCACAAGGAAGCCGCCGAGGCGATCGGCTTCGCCGGCGTGATGGCCGGTCCGCTGGTCCGCTCGTCCTACCGGGCGGGCAGGCTGTACGCGCAGGCGATGGCGCACCGCGGCGAGCAGGTCCCCGAGCACCTGGCGCACCTGGCCGCCGCCGGTCCCGCGGCCCAGGAGGCCACCTCGCTGCTCTCCCGGTGAGCCGATTCCCCAGTAACACAACGGATCACCGGCACAACAGGATCGTGCACACGGGGTCATGGCACACGGAATCAGTCGGTCATCAGGACGCCGTCCAGTGTGGTGACGAAGTCGGCACCGAACGCCCTGGCGGGCGTGTGCGCACCCGGCGCGACGCTCCCCTCCGCCAGCAGTTGCACGGCGTTCACCACGCCGTCGGCGGTGAACGCGTAGACACCCGGCGTGGTCAGCGCGCCACTGACCGCGCGGCCGTCCGCGTGCCGGACCCGGCCCCAGATCTCGGCCTTGCCGGCGGTCTGCTTGTCCGCGCTGGGTCCGCTGACCAGACGGTCCACCAGGGACAGCCCCGCCCGCTGCACCGCGGGCATCCGCAGCAGCGGCGCGAGCAGTTGGTGCCCCCTGCCGATCAGGTCGCCGCCGGGCAGCGCCGCATACGTGGTGATGGTCGGGATGTGCGTGGTCCGGTACGCGGAACTGAGGTCGCCCCACGGAATCGCGGTCACCCGCTTGGGGCCGGAGGGGAACTCCGCGACCTGGGTCCGGTGACCCAGCGGCACCGTCCGCAGCGCACCGTCCACCCTGGCCCGCCCGCCGGTGCCGGCGCCCTCGATGGCCGTCTTCAGCGTGCCGGGGCTGATGCCGCCGACGACGGTGAACGCCAGTTCCAGTTCGGTTGCCTCGGGCAGCCGCTGGGCCAGCATCGCGGCGAGGCAGTCGGTGGGTACGACGTCGAACCCGGCGCCGGGCAACAGCACCACGCCGGCCTGCTCCGCCTCGTCGTCGCGGGCGTAGATCTCCTCGAAGACGTCGATCTCACCGGAGATGTCGAGGTAGTGGGTGCCGGTGTCCAGGCACGCGTCGACCATGTCCCGCGACGTGCGCCGAGAACGGGCCCGCGCAGTGCGCGACGACCTGAATGTCGGCCAGCGCGCGCTCGCAGCGCCTTGCGGTCGGCCAGGTCGATGGCGGTGTGGTCGCAGCCGAGCCGGTCGGCGATCGGCGCGATCTTCTCGTTCGGAACGGCCGGCCAGCACCGGCCGCTCGCCTCGCTGGCCACGGCCAGTCTCGCCACCAGTTCGCCGGTGTACCCGTTCGCTCCGTAGACCATCCATGCCGCCATACCGTGAGTATGGCAACTCCAGGCGACAGGCTTCACGGCGGCCATCAGCTTCCGGGCGACATCGCACGTCGTAGGGAAAGGTGATCTTGATGTTGCGACTCCTCGCCCGGTATGCAGCGGGTCGGCAAACCGGAGTACCGCGCCATGCACGCCGCGGTGTCCGTGCCGACGAACCCGTCCGCTGCCGCCTGCTCGTAGGCGGCCAGCAACGGTGCGGCGCGATACCCCTGTGGCGTCTGCACGGTCACCACGCGGCCCAGCGCGGTCTCGGTCACCGTGTCGCCGACCACGGCCACCAGATCGTCGCGGGGCAGTCCGGGAATCGCGCCGCCGCACTCGCGTGCGTTACGCAAAATCGCCCCGCCCAGCGCCGGTGTGACCAGTGGCCGCGCCGCGTCGTGGATGAGCACGGTGTCGACGTGGCCCGTCCGTGATGCGGTCGGCGAGATGCCGCAACGCCATCAGCTCCGAGTCCTGCCGGCTCGCACCGCCCGTCACGACCTCGACGCGCACGTCCGGCCAGCAGGTCGTCGGCGAGCACCTCGTCGGCCAGTTCACGGTCCTGCGGTCGGATCACCAGCACCAGCACGCCGATCCCGGCCACCCGTGCCAACGCGTCCAACGACCACGCGACGACCCGTCGGCCGGCCAGCGGCAGGTACACCTTGTTCACTTCGCCGCCGACCCGCGTGCCGGACCCGCTGGCCAGCACCACACCCGGCGGCCACCGGCCCGCTCCTGACGCGTTCGGTAGACGGGGGCTGGGCCACGCGGGGATGATAGTGCCCCCGAACGGCTGCGTTCGGTCGGGTGTCGGGGACAGGACAATTCGGCGAGCGGTCACACATTTTCGTGTTCGGTCTGGCACACTGTGCCATGTGCGGCTAAGGGGCCGGCAACGATCCCAGACGTACCAGGCGAAATCGGACCCCCGGCTGATCCCCCAACAGCCGGGTTCTGAAGCCCCCGGCCGACCTCCCCCCAGCGGCCGGGGGCTTCCCCGCATCCTCAACCGAAATCGCGTCAACGGTTGAGAAAGGCACAGGTATACAAACGGCTCGACACGCCGAAGGTGAATGCGTGACACGCATACCGCACAATCCTCGGACGAACTCAACCCGGCGTGGCATCGTCCAGTTCGTTGAGCCACAGCAGTAACAGGACGCGCGTCTCACGTAACACGCGTGCCGGTTCCCCGAATCCGTCCATCTCTTCGCGCCTGTGCTCCAGGTTCGGCGTGTCCACCCTGGGGAACGCCAGCTTCAGGCACACGTCGAGCAGTTGCGCGTGATAGTGGATGAGCTCGACCGCGCGGGCCGGCACGGAGTCGGGTTCGGCGCCGCGCGCCAGATCCGCGGCCCAGCCGTACAACCGGTAGTACTCGGCCGCGATCCGGCCACCGTGCCGGGCCACGGCCGCGGCTGTCTCGCCGGGCGCGGCACACGCCACGATCACGCCCTCGGCGGCCCGCTGCAGATCCACCGCCCTGGTGACGGTGTCCAGCAGGCCCAGGAGCCGGATCCGCTGCTCGGCGGCAGGGTTGGCGGCGACCGGCCGCCCGGCCCGCCACGCCCACCGCTTCCCGCCACGTATCCGCATGACCACTCCTGCCCAGGAGCCCCTGTCGGTCAGTATCCGCTTTCCGCCCGGATTCCGACATACTCCGACCGGTCCGACCATCCGATCGTCCGATGTAGACCCGGATGGCAGGATCGGGGCATGACTGACACCCGCTCCGCCGTGCTCGCGCTGCACTGGCAGGTCAACGTGATCGAGCCCACCGGTTTCTTCGGCGCGATGCTGGCCGCTCCGGTCGCCGCCAGCGGCGTCGTGGCCCGCGCCGCCGCCTTCCACGCCGCCGCCCGCGCCGCGGGGGTGCCGGTGGTGTGCACGCGGTTCACGGTCCCGGTCGGTGAGGGCGGGCTGATTCGCAACACCGGATTCATGCGCGCGGTGGGCGACGCGCAGGAGGCGTTCCGGCCGGACGCGCCGGGGACGGAGCTGATCGCAGCGATCCGCGACCAGGCGGATCACGTCGTGGACAACCAGAAGCTGTCCGGCCTGGCCGGCAACGACCTGCCGGCGTGGCTCGCCGAGCGGAGTGTCGACACACTGTACATCACCGGGGTCGCCACCAACCTGACGGTCGAGCAGACGGCGCGGCACGCGACGGAGCTCGGCTTCACGGCCCACACGGTCGGCGACTGCGTGGCGGCGGCAGCCCCGGAGATCCACGCGGCGTCGCTGGCGAACCTGGAACTGGCCACGGCAGGCTGCCCGAGCGCCGAGCGGGCCCTGGCGATGCTTCACACGTCGTAGTCGACGGTCACGGCCTCCGACACCGGCAACGACTGGCACGTCAGCACGAAACCCGCGGCCAGCTCCGCCGGCTCCAGCGCGAAGTTGCGCCGCATCACGACCTCGCCGAGGTCACCATCGCCCGGCACGTGCCGCATACCCCGCCCTTGCACGCGAACGGCAGGTCCGGCCGCACCCGCTGCGCCCCGTCCAGCACCGACGTGTCCCTGGCCAGCGGCATCGTCGTCGACCGGCCGTCCAGCACGATCGTCACGTCGCTGGTCACACCGTCGACCGGCTTCTCCTCGTGCCGCACCGGTTCGGGCGGCACGTCGTCCACATAGAACAACTCCCGGTGCACCCGCTCCGCCGGCACGCCCGCCTCCGACAGCACACCCGTCGCGTCGACGACCATGCCGAACGGCCCGCACAGCCACCAGTGGTCGACGCGCGAGGGCACCAGCGCGAGCAGCGCCGTCAGCTTCGCCGCGTCCAGCCGACCGGTGAAGATCTCCGGCTCGCGCGGTTCCCTCGACAGCACGTGCACCAGGTTCAGCCGCGTCGGATACCTGTCCTTCAGGTCGGCCAACTCGTCGGCGAACATCACGGTGTCGGTGCGCCGGTTGCCGTACAGCAGCGTCACGTCCGTGCCCGGGTCGCGCAGCAGCGACGCCGCGATCGACAGCACCGGCGTGATCCCGGACCCGGCCGCGATCAGCACGTGCGAGCCGGGCTCGGCCAGCTCCGGCGTGAAGTTGCCGGTAGGTGTCGACACTTCGATCCGGTCGCCGGGCCGCACGCCCCGAACGAGCCACGACGAGAACAGCCCGTCCGGCACCTCGCGCACCCCGATCCGCGGCGCCGCACCCTCCGGCGCGCAGATCGAGTACGACCGCCGCTCGTCCCGCCCGTCGATCCGCTTGCGCAGCGTCAGCGACTGCCCCGCCCGGAACGCGTACTCGTCGGCCAGTTCCGCCGGCACGTCGAACGTCACGGCGACCGCGTCCGCGCACAACCGCGTCACACCGGCCACCGTCAACGTGTGGAACCTGGTCCGCGCGACGACAGCGGTCACCTCAGATCTCCTTCACATACTCGAAAGGCTCCGCGCAGCCGAGGCACCGCCACAACGACCGGCACGCCGTCGCACCGAACCGCGACACCTCCAGCGTGTCGGTCGACCCGCACACCGGACAGCGCACTGCCCGCCGCGGCGTCCCCAAGGTCAACGGCACCGGCCCCGCGGGCACGGCGGCGGGCGCCGGACCCGGTGGCGCGATCCCCGCTTCGGCCAGCGCCTCCCGTCCACGCGGCGAGATCCAGTCGCTGCTCCACGCGGGCGCCAGCACCGTGCGGATCTCCACGTCGACGTACCCGGCGGCGCGCAGCGCGTGCTCCAGGTCGTCGCGCATCGCGTCCATCGCGGGGCAGCCGCTGTAGGTCGGTGTGATCGAGACGGTCACGCGCGGCCCGTCCTCGACGACCTCGCGCAGCACACCGAGATCGTCCAGCGTCAGCATCGGCAGCTCCGGGTCGGTCACCGAAGCGGCGACGGCCCGCGCGCTCACCACGTCGTCCCCTGGTGCGCCCGCGCCACACTCTGTAGCTCGGCCACCAGGAAACCCATCCGCTCGGTGTGCACGCCGTCCCGTCCGCCGGGACCACCGACGGCCGGCACGTCCGGCACCCGCAGCGTCGCCGCGGCCAGCACCTGGGCCACGACCTCGTCGAACCACGCCCGGTCGCCGCCGTCGAACAGCTCCCCCACGTACGGCCACGTGTCGTCCAACCCCTGCCGCATCCGCTCGTGCGACAGCGCTGTCCCGTCACCGAGCCGCACCACCCAGCCGGCCGCGTACTCCCGGTGGTAGGCCAGTTCCTTCACGGCCTTGGCCGCGATCGCCGCCAGCACGGGGTCGGGAGATGACGTCAACCGCTGGCACACGCCCAGCCGCCACGTCGAGAACAGGAACAGCCGCGCCACGAGATGTCCGAAGTGGCCACCGTCGAGCTCGGCGAGCCGCACGTTGCGGAACTCCCGCTCGTCGCGCAGGAACGCCAGCTCGTCCTCGTCACGGCCGCTCCCGTCGGCGGCGCCGGCCCGGGTCAGCAGCAGCCGCGCCTGGCCGAGCAGGTCGAGCGCGATGTTGGCCAGCGCGACCTCGTCCTCCAGCTCGGGCGCGCGCGTCACCCACTCCTGCAACCGGTGCGACATGATCAGCGCGTCGTCACCCAGCGCGAGGCATTCGCCGCCGTCGGCGCCGTCCGGCACGGTCAGGTCCACACCGGACAGTGGGTCGGCACCGTGCTGGCCGGTGGACACCCCCGAGCCCCCGAAGGCCCACCGGGTGTCGTCGTTACCCTCGTTGATCGCCTCGTAGGCGTCGGCGGCGTCAGATGTGGGGAACATCGTCGGGGATCTCGTAGAAGGTCGGGTGCCGGTACACCTTGTCACCGGACGGCGCGAAGAACGGGTCCTTCTCGTCCGGGCTGGAGGCGGTGATGTCGGCTGCCCGCACCACCCAGATGCTCACGCCCTCGTTGCGCCGCGTGTAGAGATCGCGTGCGTGGTGCAACGCCATCTTGTCGTCGGCGGCGTGCAGCGAGCCGACGTGCACGTGGTTGAGACCACGCTTGCCTCGCACGAACACTTCGTAGAGCGGCCAGCCGGTCATGATCGCGCCTCCTTGGCCGCGTGCGCGGCCGCTGCCTCCCGCACCCAGTCACCGTCCTCGTGCGCGGCCCGCCGCCGCGCGACGCGCTGCGCGTTGCACGGCCCGTTACCGGCCAGCACACGCTTGAACTCGCTCCAGTCGACGGCACCGAAATCGTGTGCGCCGCGCTCGGCGTTCCATCTCAGGTCGGGATCGGGCAGCGTGACACCGAGCGCCTCCGCCTGTGGCACCGTCATGTCCACGAACCGCTGCCGCAGCTCGTCGTTGGTGTGGCGCTTGATCTTCCACGCCATCGACCGCTCGGTGTTGGGCGAGTCGGCGTCCGGCGGGCCGAACATCATCAGCGACGGCCACCACCACCGGTTCACCGCGTCCTGCACCATGTCCCGCTGTGCCCGCGTGCCGCGCATCATGGTCATCAGCAGTTCGAAGCCCTGTCGCTGGTGGAACGACTCCTCCTTGCAGATCCGGATCATCGCCCGTGCGTAGGGACCGTAGGAGCTGCGGCACAGCGGCACCTGGTTGCAGATCGCGGCGCCGTCCACCAGCCAGCCGATCACGCCGACGTCGGCGAACGTGGGAGTCGGGTAGTTGAAGATCGACGAGTACCGCTGCCGGCCGCTGATCAGCTTCTCGGTCAGCTCGCCCCGGTCGGCGCCCAGCGTCTCGGCCGCCGAGTACAGGTACAGCCCGTGACCGGCCTCGTCCTGCACCTTCGCCAGCAGAATCGTCTTGCGCCGCAACGAAGGGGCCCGCGTGATCCAGTTGCCCTCCGGCTGCATGCCGATGATCTCGGAGTGCGCGTGCTGCGCGATCTGCCGGATCATCGTGGCGCGGTACGCCTCGGGCATCCAGTCCCTCGGCTCGACCCGCTGGTCGCGCTCGATCGTGTGCTCGAAGTGGTCTTCCAGAACAGTTGTCATGACTTCGCCACCAGGGTCAGCACGTCGTACTTGGCTACCGAATCGCCCGCCGCGTTGGTGACGTCGACGTCCCAGCGCACCTCGCCGTGGTCGGCATTCTCGCGCGGCGTGATCTGCTTCGCCGTCAACGTCACGGTCAGCTCGTCACCGGGCTTGACCGGCGTGAGGAACCGCAGGTTCTCCAGGCCGTAGTTGGCCAGCACAGGCCCCGGTTCCGGTGACACGAACAGCCCCGCGGCCCACGACACCACCAGGTACCCGTGGGCGACGATGCCGCCGAACAGCGGGTTCGCCTTCGCCGCCACCTCGTCGGTGTGGGCGTAGAACGTGTCCCCGGTGAACTCGGCGAAGTGGTCGATGTCCTCCCGTGTCACGGCGCGCGGCCCGGCGACGACGGAGTCACCGATCCGCAGTTCCGCCAGCGACTTGCGGAACGGGTGCACTCCCTCGGTGCGCGGCGCGCCAGGCACCCAGCGGCCGGTGACCGCGGCCAGCACCTTCGGGCTGGCCTGGATCGCGGTGCGCTGCATGTGGTGCAGCACGCCCCGGATGCCGCCCATCTCCTCGCCACCACCGGCGCGTCCCGGCCCGCCGTGCACGAGCGCCGGCATCGGCGAACCGTGTCCGGTGGACTCCCGCGCATCGTCGGTGTCCAGCACCAGCAACCGCCCGTGCCACGGAGCGACACCGAGCACGACGTCCCGCGCGAACCCGGTGTCCCCGGTGACGACCGACCCGACCAGGCTGCCGGCGCCGCGGGCCGCCAGCGCGATCACCTGCTCGGTAGAGGTGTAGGGCAGCAGTGTGGACACCGGGCCGAACGCCTCCACCTCGTGCGGCTCGGCGCGATCCGGGTCGTCGGCCCGCAGCAGCACGGGCGAGATGAACGCGCCGCGCTCGGCGTCCGCGTCGATCAGGTCGACGTGCTCGGCGTCCCCGAACACGAGGGAAGCCACGTCCCGCAACGCTTTCAGCGATCGCCGGACCTCCTCGCGCTGTTCCAGGCCGGCCAGCGCGCCCATCCGCACGCCCTCGGCGGCCGGGTTGCCGACGGTCACCTTCGCCAGCCGGGCGCTCACGGCGTCGGCCACGGCGTCGATCAGGCCGGCCGGCACGAACGCGCGCCGGATCGCGGTGCACTTCTGCCCGGCCTTCACCGTCATCTCGGTGACGAGCTGCTTGACGTACAGGTCGAACTCGGGCGCGTCCGGCGTGACGTCCGGCCCGAGGATCGAGCAGTTCAGCGAGTCGGCCTCGGCGTTGAACCGCACGGCGTTGCGCACGATCGCGGGATGCGCGCGCAGCGTGCGGGCGGTCGCGGCGGACCCGGTGAACGACACGAGATCCTGCGGCGTCACGTGGTCGAGCAGGTCACCGGCGCTGCCGCAGACCAGTTGCAGCGCGCCCTCGGGCAGCAGCCGCGAATCGACGATCAGCCGCACCAGCAGTTCGGTCAGGTAAGCGGTCTGGCTGGCCGGCTTGACGATGCTGGGCACGCCGGCCAGGAACGCGGGCGCGAACTTCTCCAACGGCCCCCAGACCGGGAAGTTGAACGCGTTGACCTGCACGGCGACGCCGAGCAGCGGGGTGTGGATGTGCTGACCGACGAACGTGCCGCCCTTGCCGAGCGGTTCGACGGCGCCGTCGACGTACACGGTGTCGTTGGGCAGTTCGCGGCGCCCCTTGCTGGCGTAGCCGAGCAGTACGCCGATGCCGCCGTCGATGTCGAACCTGGAGTCGAACAGTGTGGCGCCGGTGCGCGCGGACAGCGCGTACATCTCCTCGCGGTGTTCCCGCAGGTGGGAGCCGAGTGCCTTGAGCAGCGAGGCCCGCTGGTGGAAGGTCAGCTCGCGCAACGCGGGCCCACCGACGCAACGGCCGTGGGCGAGCGCACCGGCCATGTCGACGCCCGCGGTCGAGATCCGCGCGACCTCCTCGCCGGTGACGGCGTCGAGCAGCGGGGCGCCGTCCTCGGGCGTGACCCAGCCGCCGGACACGTAGCTCGCGAGAACCGCCATCGTCAGCCGACCTCCTCGTCGATGCACCCTGATCTGCCGACCGGTCGATTTACTGACCGAACGTTCAGAAGGTTATGATAGCGTCCGCGGGTGGACAGCGCACGGACGATGTTCGACGCGGACCTGGCGTCCACGTCGCTGGGCATGGCACTGGTCGACGTCGGCGAGGGCAGAGCCGTGACCAGGATGCGCATCACCGACTCGATGATCAACGGCCACGACATCGCCCACGGCGGCTACGTCTTCCTCCTCGCCGACACGGCGTTCGCCTGCGCGTGCAACAGCTTCGGCCCGGCCACGGTCGCGTCCGGCGGCGAGATCACGTTCGTCACCAGCGCCCGCCTCGGCGACGAACTGGTGGCGACGGCCGCGCTGCGCACCGGCTTCGGCCGCAACGGGATCTACGACGTCACGGTGCGCAGGGGCGATGAGGTGGTCGCCGAGTTCCGCGGCCACAGCAGGACACTGCGATGAGCGCCCCACCCAGGCGAGGCCGCCCCGGCTACTCCCTTGAGTCCCTGCTGGACGTGGCGGTGCGACGGTTCAACGAGAGCGGCTACGACGGCACCAGCATGGAGGACCTGGCGCGGAGCCTGGGCATCACGAAATCCGCGATCTACCACCACGTGCCGAGCAAGGAGGAGTTGCTGCGGCTGGCCGTGAACAGGGCACTGGACGGCCTGTTCGAGATCGTCGAACGCCTGAACTCGATGGACGGTCGTGCGGTGGACCGGTTGGAGTACCTGGTCCGCAGCAGCGTGCGGGTCCTGATCGAGCGCCTCCCGTACGTGACGCTGCTGCTGCGGGTGAGAGGCAACACGAAGATCGAACGGGCGGCGTTGTCCCGCCGCCGGGAATTCGACCACGTGGTCACCCAACTGGTCACGGAGGCGATCGCGGCAGGCGACCTGCGTCCCGACGTGGACCCGTCCACCACGGCCCGCCTCCTGTTCGGCATGGTCAACTCGATCACCGAGTGGTACCGCCCCAAGTCCGGCCCCGACCTACCGACGACGGTCGTGCGGGTGGCCTTCGAAGGCTTGCGGGTCAGGTGATGAAACCGCTGGCCGGCCGAGTGGCTCTGATCACGGGCGTGAGCAGGCGAGCCGGCATCGGCTATGCCGTCGCGAACCGCTTGGCCGAGTCTGGTGCGAGTCTGTTTCTGCACCATTTCGCTCCGCACGACCGGGAGCAGGAGTGGGGTGCGGATGACGCGCTGCCCGTTGTCGACGGCGTGACCCGCGATGCCGAGTTCGATCTCGCCGAACCCGATGCTCCGCGGCGACTGATGGACGCGGCCGTCGCAGCCTTCGGGCACGTCGACATCCTCGTCTGCAATCACGCCCGCAGCGGCCCCGACGGGCCGCTCGGCGGGCTCGATGCCGGCATGCTCGACGGCCACTACGCCGTCAACACCCGGTCCACGATTCTGCTCACGCAGGCGTTCGCGGCTCAGCACGACGGGCGGCCCGGGGGGCGGGTGATCTTCATGACATCCGGGCAGGATCTCGGCCCCATGTGGCACGAAGTCGCCTATGCCGCCAGCAAAGGCGCACTCGCGTCCATCACCCGGACACTCGCCGACACCCTCGCCGATCGCGGCATCACGCTCAACACCGTGAATCCCGGGCCCGTCGACACCGGTTACGCCTCACCGGACGACCTCGCTCGCACCGCGAAGCGGTTTCCGCGGGGACGCTGGGGCATGCCGGACGATCCGGCGCGGTTGATCGCGTGGCTGGTCGGTGACGACGCCGCCTGGATCACCGGACAGGTGATCAACTCCGAGGGCGGCTTCCGACGCTGGGACTGAGCGACCCGTAACGCGCTGTTCCGTTGTCCACCGAACGTGTCGAACGATCACCATTACGATCAGTGGGGTTCTTTCGGTCGAGTAAGGCAAAGGAACCTCAATGCGGATCGGAATCGGCCTGCCCAACCAGGTGCGCGACGTACGTGCGGACATCTTCCCGACGTTCGCCGCCACCGCGGAGCAAGCGGGCTTCTCCTCTCTCGGGACCGTGGGTCGCATCGCCTTCCCGGGGGTCATGGACACCGTCGCCCTCGCCGCCGCTGCCGGCGCCACCACCACGATCGGCCTGTTCACCAACGTCCTGCTCGGCACCGTGTGGCCACCTGTCCTGCTGGCCAAGGAGATCGCCGGCATCGACGGCGTCTCGGGTGGCCGGCTCACGCTCGGCATCGGGATCGGTGGCCGCCCGGACGACTTCACCGTCGACGGACTGCCGGGCAAGGGTCTCGGCAAGCGGATCGACCACGACCTGGAGGTCTACCGGAGCGTCTGGAACGGCGAGCCCGTCGGTGGTGGCGAGAACGCGGCCGTGCCGGCCGGGACGCGGCAGGTGCCGCTGATCTTCGGTGGCATGGCGGCGGCCGCCATGCGGCGGATGGCGCGCTGGGGCGAGGGTTACGTCGGTGGCTCGGCACCCGCGTCCATGGTCGCGGGCGCGTTCGACACGGCTCGCAAGGCGTGGTCGGAAGCCGGGCGGGACGGGTCGCCCCGGCTGGTCGCGATCGCCTACTACGCGTTCGGTGACTACGACATCGGCCGCGCGAACGTCGCCGACTACTACGCCGCGACGCCGAACTTCGTCGACGTCGCCGTGGGTGCGACCGCCCTCGGCAAGGACGGTGTCCGCAAAGCCGTCGAGGACTTCGCGGCCATCGGCGCCGACGAACTGATCTTCAACACGACCATCCCGGACGTCGGCCAGATCACCCAACTGGCCGAAGCCGTTCTCTGAGCACGCCTTTCTCTGAGCACGCTTTCTCTGAGCAAAGCCGGTCCACTGCCCAAAATCGTGCCCTGGGCACGACCGTGCGGGGTGTGGGCGGCGGCGAACCGCCCACACCCCGGTTCGTCAGCTCGGTTGGGCCGCGACCGTGATCCGGTCGAAGTCCGGCGCGTACGCCGACGGGTTGGAGAATTCGATGGTGTTGGCGCCTGCCGTCAACGACAACGGCACCGTCATCGCGCCGATCGTGTTGAAGTCGGCCGTCGGTGTGAACGACAGCGTTTGCGGCGTGCCGCCGTCGACCGTGATCAGCGACTGCCGCGACGGCGGGCCGTTGAGGTAGTAGACGGTCACCGCGTAGGTGCCACTGGTCGGGACCGTGATCCCGTTGAACGTCAACGTGCCGCCACTACCCACGAAACCGACCTTCTGGCCGCCCGAACAGCCCGTGCAGCCGGCCACACCCGCGCCCCCGGCGATCGTGTTCGCCGACGCCTCCGCCTCGTACGAGGTCGGTCCCGGCGGGGGCGGTGTCGCGTCGGCCGCCACGCCGAAGCCGTCGAACACGACCTGTGCCGGCGAACCGCTGGCGTGCGACGTCACGAACATCGCCGCGTCCTGTGTGCCGGCCTGGCCGGTCGGCGTCACGCTGCCGACCTTGCTCCAGTTCACGTCGTCGACCGAGTAGTACCCGGTGTACGTACTGCCCGAGCGCTGGAGTTTCAGGTACAGCGGCAGCAGCGCCGGCACGGTGCCGTTGGCCGGCGTCACGGAGTCGACGTAGTCGCCACCGTCACCGGACCATTCCATCTGGATGCCACCGGACGGCGACTCGAACAGGATCACGCCCTCCGGGGTGGCGCCGGAACCGGTGACGGAGTTGCGCACCATGATGCCGGCCTTGCCGAATCCGGACAGCGCGCTCTGCGACACGACCTGCGTGTCGACCGTCGCCGACGTGCCCACCGCACCCGGCGAGTAGATCGCGCTGTACGCGTCGCTGCCCGACCACAGGTCCGCGCCGGCACCGGAGATGCCGAACTGGTTACCGGACTGGCCGAACCCGGCGGGCGCGTCGGTGGCGGACGAGAACGTCTTCAGCGGTGCCAGCACCGGCGGTGAGGTCGTCACCGCAACCGCGACCGCGGTGCGCTGCGGCACCAGTGCCGGTGAGGAGTTGACCGCCCACGCCGTCACCGTGTTCTGTTGGAACAGCACGGAAGGCGCCGGTGCGTCGACCGAGAACGTCGCCTGCGCGGTGCCGCCCGGCGCCACCGTCCTGAACACCGTGGGTGACGTCGGACGGACCTGCCAGCCCGACGGTGCCCGCAGCCCGACGCCGACGAACTCGGCAGGCTGCACACCGTTGTCGGTGAAGGAGATCGTCGCGGTACCGGGGGTTCCGGCGGTCAGCGCGGTCAGGCCGGTCACGTTCACCGCGACGCTGGGCGGTACGAACCGCGGCGTCCGCTGGTTCACCGTGACCCGGTACAGCGCGACACCGTGCGTCGGCACGTTCGCCGTGATCGTGCCCGCCGTCTCCGTCTTCTGGTGCGACCACACGTCCGTCCAGCGTGTACGACGTGCCGGCCGGCAGACCCAACGCCGACGCCGTCGTCGTCACGGCCTGCGGTGCGCCGCCGGTGTTGAACAGGCCGACGACCGCCGTGGTCGCGTTCTCCTTCTTCGTGAACACCTGCGTCGTGGCCGTGTTCACCAGCCGTGTGGCGTCGATCGCGTCCTGGTCGACCGACAGCACCGATTCGTTGGTCAGCATGCCCAGATCGGTCTTGTCGAGGTTGGTCAGGTCGGTGCCCAGGATCAGCGGTGACGCCGCCAGCGCCCACAGGCTGAACTGCGTCTTCCGCTCGTCCAGCGTGAGCCCGCCGTTGTCGCCGTTGCCGACCTCCAGCGAGTCGTAGTCGTTGAACGCGCCCGGCCCGCCGTACGGTGCCCACGCGGCGACCTGGTCGAAGCGGCCGGCGATGTTGCCCCAGTCGGTCAGCGGATAGCTGCTGCCGTTGGTGCCGCAGTAGCACTCGATGTCACCACCGGTCCGCCAGCCGTTGGAGTACTGCTTCCACAGGCGCGGCGTTGTTGATGTCCAGGCTGTTGGACAACTCCAGGTGGATCGGCCGACCGGTCTGGCGCAACGCGTTCGGACCACGCCTGCACGTCCGGCGATGTCCGGCGTGCCGACCCCGTCGATCTTGAGGTAGTCGACGCCCCACGACGCGAACTGGTTCGCCCACGAGTTGACGAACGCCTGCGCGCCCGGCTTCGAGTAGTCGATGCCGACCATGCCGCCGCAGTTGTAGTTGCTCTCACCGGAGGTCGTCGCGATGTCGTCCGCGTGGTACGGCGTGCCCTCGATCGCGGTGTTCTGCGCGACGGCCTGCTTCGAGATGCCCGGCGTCACGTACAGGCCGAACTTCAGGCCCTGCTGGTGCACGTACGACGCGACGGCCTGCATGCCGTCGCGCGATCCCGACGGCGGGAACTTCGCCGGATCGGTGACCCACCGGCCGTAGGAGTCCACGTTCGGCCCCTGGCCGCCGGGGCATTCGTACCAGAAGTCGTCCAGGTTGACGTAGGAGAATCCGGCCCGCTGGAGGCCGGATCTGTGCATCGCGGACGCCTGCGCCTCGACGTCGGCCGCCGTCGGGTGGTTGCGGACGAAACTCCAACTGCTCCAGCCCAACGCGGGTTTCAGGCCGACACCGTTGTCCTCCGCACTCGCCGGACCGGCAGTCCCGACGACCGCGACAGCCACCATTGGCGCGGCCAACACAGCCGCCATCAGGCCGCGGATCAATCTTGACATTCTTTCCTCCGGTGCAGCCACGATTCACGTGGCCATAGGTAATTCCTCGGGGAGCACCTCTTCGGGCGCGACCAACACGTCGACACCCGCCTCTGCCAACAGTTCCAACTGTTCCGCGGGCGCGCTGCGACCGGTCACCACGAGGTCGAGCGCGGACACGGGACACACGTGGGCCACGTCGACGGCACCGAGCTTGGAACCGTCGATCAGCAGCACGACCCGGCGGCCCGCCCTGGCCATGCGCTGTTTCATCTCCGCTTCGGGGATGTTCACGTTGGTCACCCCGTGGGTCACGTCGAGGCCGTTGGCACCGAGGAACACGATGTGCGGGCGGATGCGGTCGAACAGGCCGCTGGCCATCGGGTCGACCAGCGAGTGCTGCATCGGGCGCAGCGTGCCGCCCGTGACGACGACGGTGATCCGCGGAATCGCGGGCTCCAGTTCGGACGCGATCCGCATCCCGTTGGTGAACACGGTCAGTTGCACCAGGTTCGTCCGGCTGACCAGCGCGGCCGCCAGTGCCGCCGTGGTCGTGCCGACGTCGATCGCGATCGACTCGCCGTCCTGCACCAGGGCGGCGGCGGCACGGCCGATCGCGGCCTTCTCCATCGGGTACGTGGCCGCGGTCTCCTCGAAGGACCGCTCACTGACCAGCCTGCGGGTCGGGATCGCGCCGCCGCGCACGCGGGTGATCAGGCCACGGCGGTGCATGGCGGCCAGATCGCCACGCACGGTCACCTCGGACACGTCGAAGCGGTCGCCGAGTTCGACGACGCGCACGTACTCCCGCCCGCCGATGTAGTCGACCATGCGCTGCCGCCTGATCTCCGCCGGCGTGTCCACCGCAACCACCTGCTCTTCTTACGTCCCCGTGCCGTTCGCCGTCAATGTTTATCACTTGGCTTTCGTTTTCGAAAGGACGATCACGTCCCAGGACGGTGGCGCGCACGAATGAGCAGGCCGCGACGACCGGCCCGGTGGCCGTTGTGCTCGCCGCGAACAATCCGGTTGTGGTTTCGACACCGGAGTAGCGTCGGGACGGGAGGTGTCCATGCACGTTCCGTATCCCGGGCTACCGCAGCCGCCCGAACCGGGCCGGCCTGGCCAACCCCCGAACCAGCCGCCGCAACCTCCCCAGCCACCACGGTCACCGCAGCCGCCGCGCAGGATGCCGGGTTTCATCGAGCCCCCGATGCCGCAGCCGCTCGACCCGTACCAGCGGCTCTACCAGGACCGGATCATCTTCCTGGGAACCAAGCTGGACGACGCGGCCGCCAACGACGTCGTGGCACGCCTGCTGGATCTCGACTCGGACGACTCCGACATGGAGATCACGCTGCAGATCAACAGCGCGGGCGGATCGTGGTCGGGGATGCTGGCCGTCCACGACGCGATGGGCTTCATCGGCAAGACGGTGCGCACGATCTGCATCGGCCAGGCCGACGGCCCGGCGGCTGTGCTGCTCGCGTGCGGCGCGGAGGGCAGGCGGTTCGTGCTGCCGATGACACACATCGTGTTGCGCCAACCGTCGGTGGACGGCGCGGCAACGGCCGACGTGGGGTCGGAACTGGACAAGGTGACGTGGCAACGGGACCAGGTGGAGCGCATCCTCGCCGAGCGCACCGGCCGGTCCCGCGACGAGGTGCACGCCGACATCGACCGGCCGAAACTGCTGACGGCGCAGGATGCCGTCGACTACGGCGTCGCCGACGGCATCCTGCCCTCCCGCAGGTGACTACCTCACCGTCACACCCGGTCGGCCGCGATCAGCAGGTAGTGGAAGCTGCCCTCCCGGTAGGCCGTGAGGAACGGGTCCTCGATACCGGTGGCCACGGACGACTGCGCCCGCAGCTCCCAGTACGGGATCGTCGCCGCCGTCAGGTCCACCACGTTGATCGGCACGAAACCGTTGGCGGCCAAGGCTTTGAAGTACTCGCTGCGCGGATGGATGTTGCAGATGTAGTGCTGGTCGATCTGGCTGACCGCACGCGATCTCCCACCGGTCAGGTCGTTGTAGCACCCGGTGACGTACACGTAGCGCCCACCGACCCCGATCAGCCGCCGGAACTCCGAGAACAACTGGTGCAGGTCGACGTACATCGTCGTCTCGTTCGTCCAGATACCCCGGAACGATCCCGTGGCGAAACCGGTGTCCAGCATGTTCCGGAAGTGGAACCGCACCCTGTCGGCCACGCCGCGCCGCCGCGCCTGCTCGTTGGCGAACTCGACCTGTGACTCGGAGATGGTCACCCCGTCCATGGCGCAGCCGAACCGCTGGTTGGCCATGAACTGACGTGCCACCACGCCCGGAACCGCCGTCCATCAGGCGATCGTGCGGCGACACGTCACCGAGGTGGTCGAGCAGCACCTCGGCCTGCGCGGTCTCCAGTCGGTGCATTCCGCGATCACCGCCTCGTCACCACCGGCGAGCACCGCGGGGTCGTAGTCACCGAGCCCGTAGTGATGGTGGTACAGGCCGTCGACCTCACCGAGCCGGATGTTGACCGGGTCTTTCTCGACATTCCAGTACTCGGCGACGGAACGCTGGTAGTCACTGCGCAGGACGGTCATCTGGGCTCCTTCTCACGAGTCGGACCGTTCTCGCTACCGAGCGTGACAGGAACGGACCATCGAGGGCGATCCGCCAGTCAGGCACGGACCGCGCACTATCGGGTGGTTCCGTTGCCGCCTAGGGACACCGCCGGTGGACGGCCATTGTGGACCGATGCGAAGGGCGATCACGGTGAGTGACTTTTCGGTTTGCGGTGCCGCTGCTTTGCCGCTGCCGCAATACTTCCCCGTCTCTCATCCGATGTGGTGAGGTGACCGTGGATGTGCTCGTCGCCGTTGCCTCGCCGGCATACCTTCTAGTCATGAGTGATCTGGTCTCCACCGCGCGCAGGCGCGAACTGGGAGCCGAGCTGCGCAGGCTCCGGGAACAGCAGGGCATCAACGGTCAGGACATGGCCGCACGTCTCCAGTGGACACCGACGATGATTTCCCGCGTGGAGACGGGCAAACGCGTGGTCTCGCAACTGGAAGTGCTGAAATACACGACTGTCTGCGGCCTCGATGCGGACGAACAGACCCTACTGCTCGATCTGGCCGTCGAGCCGGACGACTACCGCATCAAGTGCCACGCCGGCAAACTGCCCGACGAATTACGGACTCTGATGTTCCATGAGTCAACCGCGACAACCATCGAAAGCTTCGAGTCGATCTATATCCCGGGTCTCACCCAGACTGAAGACTATGCCCGCGCTCTTTCCGCGAAGGCGGCATTATCGATCCGGCCGACATCGAGAATCGCGTCCAGGTCTGATTGAGCCGGCGCCGCGTCCTCACCAAGCTGCGCCCGGCGCAGTGCGAGCTATACGTGCACGAGAACGCGCTCCGCATCCGGTCGGCGGAGCATCGGTGATGCATGAGCAGATGCTGCACCTACTGTTCGCCAGCAGCAGACCACAATGCTCTCTTCGGGTGATACCTACTTCGGCGGGCGCTCGTGGTGTCGCGCCAGGGCCGTTCCAGATCTTCAGCTATCCCGAAGGTGCACCGGTCGTCTACGTCCAACACGAGACGACCAGCGAGTTCCTGGAGAGTCGCAAGGACCTGCTGGGATACCGAGAACTGCTCAACCGGGTTGCTAGTGTTGCTCTGACCGACGCACAATCCAGGGAGTTCATTGCCTGGATGGCAAGCGAGTACGAGCAGCAGGGAGCGGCCCAGGATGGCAGCGGCCCCGGAGTGGCGCAAGAGTAGCTATAGCGGTTCAAGCGGCAACGGCAGCTGCGTCGAGGTCGCGCTCGGGCGTGACCGCGTCGGTGTGCGGGACTCGAAGAACGTGACCGGGCCACGGCTGGCGTTCGATGCCGGGGCGTGGCGGGAGTTCGTCGTGGGTCAGTTCTCCGACACGCGCATGCTGGGCTGAAACGCGGCGATCTGCTCGCGGATGTCGCGCGCCAGTGCGACCCGCGCGAACCTCGGCGCGCGTAGGCCCTCGCCCAGCGTGTGCAGCGACGCGGACAGCGGCGCGATCCGATGCGGCGCGTCCAGGCGGAGCACTTCTCCCAGGATGTCCCGCACGCCGTCCAGATCGTTGCCGGCCAGCCGCGCGGCGGCGATGTCCAGGCGTGCCAGCGCGAGATCGCCGTACGAGCGCTCGTAGGCCGGTCCGCGCAGGTACTCGGCGACGGCCTGCTGCGCCGGCCGTTCGGCCTGCGCCGCGTTGCCGGTGAGCACGGCGACCTGACCGGCGTAGACGGAGAGTTTGGCGGCCGGGAAAGTGAGGATGCCGCCGATGCGGTCCAGGTCCGAGTCCGGCTTGATGGTCGAGCATGCCTCGTCGGCCTTGCGCAGCGCTCCCCTGGCGACGGCCATGTTGCCCTGCCTGGCCGCGATCCGCGCGTGATAGGCGGGCACCCGCATCGCGGCGGTGCCGGGCCGGTCCGCGGTGTCCAGGTGTCTCGTGGCCGAGTGGATCGCGGCCAGCGCGTGCTGGAACTGGCCGGTGGACTCCCAGATCAGCGCCTGCGTGGCCCATGCCCACGCATGCAGCTCGACGTGTTCGGCACGGCCGGCCAGCGCGCGGGCCGCGGCCGCATGGGCGAGCGCCGCACGCGGATGGCCCAGCACGTGGCAGGCGTGCGCGAGCACGACGGTGGCCATGCCGGCCAGCGCGACGCATTCGCTGACATGCCGGCGGGGGATCTGGCCCGCGATGCTCGCCACGATGTCGTCGCGCAGGGTCGCGAGTTCGCCGACCACCTCGGACATCGGCGCCGTGACGAAGTCGGCGGTCAGATGCGTGAGTGAGTCGCGCCACAGGCACAGCAGATCGTCGCTGACGTCACTGGCAAGCAATTGGTGGGTCAGCACGCGGGAACCGGCCGCCGAAGTACGCACCAATTGCATCAACTGGCGATCCACCGCGTCGGTTTCGGGATTTCTATCCCTCTTCGCGGGATCGGGCTGGGGTGTCGGCCGTTCTTCGACGCGTTTGATCATCCGGGACAGGTCGGCCTCGGTGATCCTGAGCGCTTCGGCGAGCCGTGGCTGCACGTCGGTGTCGGGCGTGCGGATGGCGCGTTCCCAGCGGCTGGGCAGGCCGGGATCGACGTCGACGACGTCCGCGAGCTGCGCCTGAGTGAGGCCGCACCGCTCGCGTGCCTTTATCAGTTCCGGCCGATAGGGACTGCCTGGCGCGGGAGGTCGGCCCATCCCGGTCAGCCGACGGCCCATGTCGTCCCTTTCTCGGATCTCGACGGCATGAGGCGGTAAGTGTCGACATTACCTGGCCTTATTCCATGACCACGAAACAACTGTGCCGAGTACAGCCAGTTAACCGGTACGGCCCGTGGCACGCGCCTTCCAGCCGAAACAGCACCCATGAGGATCATTCTGTCGGATTGTCACACCGTATCCAACGCCATTGCCGGAACTTTCGCCGGTTGGCGACAATGTGCAGCTCAGGGCCCCGTGATGGCCTGCGGCGCTGGCCCAAAGTCCGACCCTAAAAGATGATCTGGCCCTAAGTCTGGCCGTATTCAACCGGCCACGCATGGTGTTGACTTCGCTTGCCGCAAAAGGAATGAACAGCCACCTGTCGGGCGTTCTGTCGACACATTGGCCGTTCTACCCCGGTTGCGGCACAAGCATGACGTGTGTTCGCAAGGATGGGTGGCCGTTCGGATGCCAGTCAGCGTCAGGGGTGTGTACACGGCTCGTGACACCTCGCCAGCGGCCCTACCGACCGCGGACACGACAGTCGTGCGGCGATGCCGCACGCGGCTGCGGACCTACCTGCGCCTTGCCGGTCGTGCGGCGGCACGGGTAGGTCCGCGACCCGTTTCCGATGGCATCGCGGAACTGTCGGCCTGCCGGCAGAACCGCTGATCCCCGACGCGCATTCGGATCAATGGTCCGTTCGGGCTTGCCCGAGGACGCCGATCGGCCGGATTAGGCGGGACCTTTCCATCGAAAGTTTCCCCCCTCTCACTCTCGTAAAGGAATGAAGTGGTCCGCGACTACAGTTCGGTGCCGGTTTCTTCGCGTTCGCGTCGGCTACCGATCGCAGCGATGTGTGTCCTTGCCGCCACGTCGATGGTGACCGGCTGCGGCGTGCTGAACGGCAGCAGTGGCTCCGACAACAACTCCAACCAGGCCGAGATGTCCCTCAAGATCGGCGCCAACCCGTCGACGGTGTCCGCGCCGCTCTACATCGCCATGGATCGCGGCCTGTTCGCGGCGCAGCACCTGAAGGTGACCGTGATCACCACGACCGGTGGCTCCACGGCGGTGCCGGCGATGGTCGGTGGTAGCTACGACATCACCAGCACCAACGACGCGACGGCGATCTCGGCCGACTCGAAGGGCACGCCACTGAAGTTCGTGTTCGACGGTCTCGCCGCGACGCCCGGTACGTTCACCCTGGACACGCTGCCGGACTCGGCCATCAAGTCCATCAAGGACCTGCAGGGCAAGACCCTCGGCGTCTCCAGCCTCAACGACCCGACAGAACTGGCGCTACAGACCGAGTTGCAGGCGAGCAACGTACCGCCGAGCAGCGTGAAGTTCGTCGCGGTGCCCTTCGCCAATGCGGCGACCTTCCTGAAGAACCACTCGGTGGACGCCACGATCGAGACGGAGCCGTACAAGACGGAGAACGCACAGGAACTCGGCACCCGGCCGATCGTGGACGTGTTCGGCGACGCGTCCGGGTTCGCGAACTTCCCGATCGCCGCCTGGGTGACGACCGGGAAGTACGCCAGTGCGCACCCGAAGGAGATCGCCGCGTTCCAGAAGGCGATGGTGCAGGCGGCGGGCCTGGCCGCCAACAACGCCAACGCGAAGCAGGCCATCCTGCACCACACCAAGATCCCGCCGACGGTCGCCGACGTCATGACACTGCCGCGGTTCCCGGCCGACCTCGACCCGAACCGGTTGGCGCGGGTGGTCTACATCCTGCAGAAGGCAACCCCTCCGCTGCTGCCGCAGAGCTTCCAGATCGAGTCCATGATCTTGCCGCTGCCGGCATCCTCGTAGCGTGCGGCGCTGGATTCTCGGTGTCGCGGGGCTGGCCGGTGCCCTTCTGTCGTGGCAACTGGCCAGCGACCACGGCTTGATCGACCCGACCGTCGTCTCGTCGCCGCTGGCGCTGGGCCGCCGGATCGCGGGCGTGGCCAGTGACGCCGACTTTCGTGCGGCGCTGCTGGCCACGCTGGTCGCGTGGCTGTTGGCACTGCTGCTGACGGTGGCGCTCGCGGTGCCGGCGGGGCTGCTGCTGGGCAGCGTCCCCGCCGTCCGCACGGCCACCGAGGTCCTGGTCGAGGTGGTGCGGCCGGTCCCGGCCGTCACGCTGATCCCACTGTGCCTGGTCATGCTGGGTTCCGGTGCGACGACCAAGATCGTGCTCGCGGTGTTCGCGGGCATCTGGCCGCTGCTGTTCAACGTGCTGGCCGCCGTGCGCGGTATCGAGCCCCAGTGGATCGACACGGCCCGCTGCATGGGCACCGGCACGTTGCGCACGACCCTGCGGGTACGGCTGCCCGCGATCGTGCCGTTCGCGGTCACCGGGCTGCGGGTGGCCGCGCCACTGGAACTGATCGTGCTGGTGAGCACGGAATTCGTGGCTGGTGAGGGCAATCCCGGTCTCGGCTCCTACCTCAACCTCAACGCCGACCAGACCGGCGACACGACCACCCTGTTGGCCGGTGCCCTGTTGGCGGGTCTGTTCGGCAGCCTGGTCAGCGTGCTCATCCTGACGCTGCGAGCCAAGTGGCACAGCCAGGTCACCACGTCGATGGCCCACGCCGTGACCCCCACACGGCGGGAGGCGGCGCTCCGGTTCGGTCAGCGGTGGCTGTCACTGGCCGTGTGGATCGGTATGTGGCAACTGGTCACGTCGATGCTGCGCTCGCCGTTCGCACCGACGCCGACCACCATCGTCGGCGCGGCGTACCACATGTGGCTCACCGGCCCGGCCCGCAGCCTGTTCCTGACGCCGCTGGTCACCGGCAACATCGCGGTCAGCCTGGAACGCGTCGCGTACGGGTGGCTGATCGCGCTGGCGCTCGGTGTGCTCGGCGGCGTGCTGTTCGGTTCGATCACTCCACTGGCGGACCTGATCGAGCCGATGGCCGGCTTCGTCCGTGCCATCCCACCGGTGCTGTTGATACCGGTGCTGTTGGCGTGGGTCCGGATCGGCACCCCGCTGTCCGTGACGATCATCGCGGTCGGCTCGGTCTGGCCGGTGCTGATCAACACGATGGACGGCGTGCGCGGCGTGGACGGCATGATCGTGGACACGGCCAGGGCATTCCGCACCACGCGGTTGCGGCGCCTGGTCACGGTCGTGCTGCCGGCAGCGTCCCCGAAGATCCTCACCGGGGTGAAGATCAGCATGTCGCTCGCGCTGATCCTGATGATCGTCTCCGAACTGATCGGTGCCAACGCCGGCATCGGATATCAGTTGCTCCAGGCCCAGTCGCTGTTCGCGTTCCCACAGATGTGGGCCTGGATAGTGCTCACCGGCGCGCTCGGCTACCTGCTCAACCGACTGGTCCAGGCGGCCAGCGACCGGGCACTGCCGTGGAGCGCCAACGCCACGTCCTGATTCCCTGCAGATCCCTGACGATTGGAGAGCCATGCCCGAACTCGTCGGCACCCTCTTCGGCCAGATCGCGCCCACCTATCACCACATGCGCCCGTCAACGCCCGACGAGGCGATCGACTGGCTGACCGACGGCGTCAGCGGCACCGTGGTGGAACTGGGCGCGGGCAACGGACAGGTGACCGGGCGGTTCGTCGAGCGGGACCTGCGCGTACACGCGGTCGAGCCGGACGCGCGGATGCGCGCCGTGCTCGGCCAGCGCTGCCCCGGCGTGCTGGTGCTGGACGGCAGCGCCGAGCGCATCGCGCACGACGACGACAGCGTCAACGGCGTGTTCGCGGCCAGCGCGTGGCACTGGTTCGACCCGGCACGGACGTTCCCCGAGATCGGCCGGGTGCTGCGCGTCGGCGGCGTGCTGGGCGTGCTGTGGGACATGCGGGACGACACGGTGCCGTGGGTGATCGAACTGGACGACATCATGGGCAGGCCGGACCTGTCCCGTCGGCACATCGGCGCGTTCAGCGTGCCGGACGGCGAGCCCTTCAGCCCGCCCACCCAGCACACCGTGTCGTGGAACTGGTCGATCACCCCGGAACACCTCGTCGAGTCGATGACGTCCTACAGCTACGTGCTGGCGATGTCGGACGAGGAACGGGACGAGCGGCTGGCGAACGCACGGCGGTTGATGCAGACGCACCCGGATCTGGCCGGGCGGTCCGTCGTGGACGTTCCGATCCGGACGGTCTGTTACCGGACGGTGCGGATCTGAGTTCTCCAGGGGTACCGGTCCCGGACGTGCGGATCCGGTACGGGGCCGGTCGCGGGTGCGGCCGGCCCTTCCCTCTGTTTCGGCTCGTTCGTCGGGCTGCCACACCGGTTTCGCCGGTGTCGGGCGCGCTCGCCCGTGGCCGGAGGTCTCAGGTCAGTTCCAGCAACGGCATCGAGCGGTGCCTGCGTGGTGGGACCAGGAAGTTCTGCCTGCGCGTCGCCGTGATGAAGCGTTCCAGGCCGTTGTCGTCGTCGGCGTCGGCCAGGAACTGGTGTTGCAGGTCCTGTGCTCCCGCGGCTGTCCGCATCTGCGCGAACAGGTCCGCTGTCGGTACGAACATCATGAACTGCAGCTTGAAGACGTTCGTTCCGGCCGGCAGGTTGGCGCCGCCGTTGCCGGGGAAGGTGCGGAACGCCGGTACGTCCATGCCGTCGAAGCCCGGACCGTCGTTGCGGATGTGCAGTGGTGTGCCGTCCTGGGCCCGGGACACCTTCTGCAGCGCGGATTCGTGGCCGACCCTGCCCAGGCCGGTGAACGTGGCGTCCAGGGACTCGTTGTTCGGGCCGTACTGGCCCCCGCTGTCCTGTGCGCCTGCCATCGCGGCCTGGGTGCCCTGGAAGACGTTGCCCACGAACGCGGGCCCACCGCCGTTGGTGAACTGGTCGGTGTTGCCCTCCGCCGGGACGCCGTGCGCTGTGCCCAGTTGATTGTTGCGGAACATGTACTGGACGCGTTCGGTGAACGGTTCGCCGTCGGGGCGACGGGAGTCCTGGTTCGGTGTCAGGTAGAACTGGTACAGGTCCTCGATCACGTGCGAGAAGTGCGCGATGGAGCCGTTGTCGAAGTAGCTGCCGGGCTGGGCGTCGCTGAACTTCGCCGTGGCGTTGCCGGCGAACGTGACGATCGAGGGTGGGCCGCTCGAATCGACCTGCTGGTCGGCGAAACCCATCGCCATCGGGGAGTTCGGGTTGATCCTCGGCGCGAACTCCAGGCCGTAGTTCGCCGCGACCTGTCGTGGCATGCCCGGCTGCACGAACTGGAGCCGGGAGGGCTGGAAGTTGAACAGACCCCTGAAGTTGGGCGACGGAACGCCCTTGCCGTCGAGGTTGTTGCTGCCCTGCAACCACAGCGGGATCGCCGACAGGTTCACCATCGAGTCGCTGCGGAACTGGAACAGCATGTCGTTCTTCTCGATCGCGACGTTGACGTTGAACCGGTCCTTGACGCGGCCCGGGATCAGCGCGTTCGGACCGCCGACGACGCCGCCGACCACGTCCGTCGGTGACGCGACCGCCTCCTCAAGGACGAACCGGCTCGGGTCGGACAGCAGGTGCGGCAGGTTGGCGTGCACCACCGACCGCGGGAGCCGGTTGAAGTAGGGCAGGCCGTAGCTGACCGACGGGATCAGCAGGCCCGACGGGCTGGCCGGATAGCTGGCCTCGATGGTGTTCAGGGCGTTGGCCACGGTGGCCTGGTCGGCCTTGGTGGGTGTGCGGTTGAGTTTGACCGGTAGGAACAGGGTGAACACCGGTCCGAACTGGACGGTCACGTTGCCCGCGCCGTCGTTGCGGATCTGCGCCGGGTTGATGAACCGGCCAACGTCGAACTGGATGTCGGAGAACGTGGGGGTCGCGGCCATCGCGGGCCGCAGCGGCGCCGTCACCAGGTCCTCCAGCAGTGCCGCCTGAGTGAGCAGCGCGGCCACCGCGGCGCCCCGTTTGAGGGCGGATCTGCGGCTGAACGCCGCACCCCTGAGTTCGTCCATGTCCACGACGCGCCTCCTTCGTAGCCGTACCAGGGCTCACGCTAGGTCGGCGATCTTGGGCGCGACATGACGACTAACCCCCGGGGGCCGTCTCAATGGGGCAGTGGCTCCTCGTGCAGCGTGATCAGGTGGGTCGCTTCGAAACCGAGCAGCTCACGGGCGGGCACGATGTCGATCGGCACCATCCGGCCGGGCAGCGGGGTGCGGATCGTGCTGGTCGGGTGGTAGCGGCGGATCAGGTCCTCCGTCGGGTACGGCGCCAGCGTTTCCGGCGCCGCCAGAAAGACTTCGCGGGCCCCGGTGACCGGTGCGCCGGCCGCCAACCGAATCGATTCGGCAGCATCCCGAACGTCCAGGTAGGCCCACGCCTCGCGGGCCGCGGCGGCCGGGTCCTCGATCGTCCGGCGCAGCCGGTTGTCGCGCCGCTCGTCGTCGCAGACGAACGGGAAGCGCATCGCGATCACGTCCATCCCGAAACGGCGGTGCACCATCCGCGCCGTCGCCTCGTCGGTCTGCTTGGACAGCGCGTAGCAGTCCTCGACCTGCAGCGGGGTCAGCTCGTCGATCGGGAAGTACGGCGGGCTGAGCAGGCGCTCGGCGAAGGGCAGCCCGAGGATGGAGTAGCTGCTGGCGATCACCGCCTTGCGCACGCCCGCCACGGCCGCTTCGTACAGCACGACGAACGTGGCCCGCGTGTTGCCGGCGAACACGTCGACCGGCGTGCCGTGCCGGGGCGACGGCAGCGCGGCCAGGTGCACGACGACGTCCACGTCGGCCAGCGCGGCCCGCACCAGGTCGACGTCGCCCGCGTCGCCGACGAACAGCCGGTCCACGGCGTCACCGGCGGGTCCCGGGTCGACCATGGTCAGTGCGGTGACGTCGAAACCGTTGGCGAGCAACGTTTTCAGCGTCACACTGCCGATCAGGCCGAACGCTCCGGTGAGCAACACGCGCGTCATGACCGCACCTCGCCGACGCTCGGCACGGCCCCGGCCGGGGCGGCCGCGTCGATCGATGACATCGCGAGCCCGGTCATGGGCACTCCAATCCGCCGTCCGGCCTGCGCACCGTGGCGGCCCACCTGTCGAACAGGAACCTGGTCGGCGGGTACCGCGCCGCGGCGCGTTCGTCCAGATCGACACCCCAACCGGGCTGATCGGACACGTGCAGGTAGCCGGCCACCGGAACGGGCGTCCCGGGAAACACCTCGTGGGTCGCGTCGTTGTAGGTGTGCGACTCCTGGTGGCCGAACGCGGGGGTCGAGATGTCGACGGCCAGGTTCGCCGCGACACCGACCGGCGACACGTCGGCTGGCGAGTGGAACGCGGTGCGGACACCGAGCAGTTCGGCCAGCGCGACGATCTTGCGGGTCGGCGTGAGACCACCGACGGCGGACGTGTGCAGCCGCAGCAGGTCCACTCCCCCGCCGCTGACCAGTCGCACGGCGTCGGGCACCGAACCGACCTGCTCGCCGACCGCGATCGGCACCGGCGACGCGGAGCGCACCTCAGGCAGCCGGTCGTAGTGCTCCGGCGCGATCACGTCCTCCAGGAAGGACAACGCGTACGGCTCCAGCGACCTCGCCAGCACGACCGCCTGTTTGGGGGTCAGCCTGCTGTGCACGTCGTGCATCAGATTCACGTCGCCCAGACGGTCCCGGGCCGCGGCGAACAGCGCGGGCGTGCCGCGCAGGTAGCGCTCCGGGTCCCAGCCGTCCGGGTGCGGCGAACGGGGGTAGCCACCCGGCGTGCCCGGTGCGCCGTAGGCGCCGAGCCCGGGTTGGGCGACCTGGAGACGGATGTTGCGGAACCCCTGTTCGAGCAGGGCTTCCGCCCGATCGAGGGTCTGCCCGATGTCGGCGCCCGCCGCGTGCGCGTAGACCTCGACGGCGGCCCGGCTGCGGCCGCCGAGCAGTTCGTACACCGGCAGCCCGGCGCGTTTGCCGGCGATGTCCCACAGTGCCTGGTCGACACCGGACAGGGCGTTGTTGAGCACCGGTCCGTTGCGCCAGTAGGACGAGTAGTGCACCAGCCGGGTGATGTCCTCGATGTCGGCGGGATGCCGGTTGATCACCAGCGGGGCCACGTGCTCGGTCACGGCGGCCGCGACCGCTTCGTAGCGTTGGGTGAAGGTGGCGCAACCCAACCCGTACAGCCCGTCGTCGGACGTGTCGACCCGAACCACGACCAGTGGCAGGCCCTCCGGCGCGGTGACGACCGCGCGGACACCGGTGACGCGCAGGCCGTCGCGCGGCGACCACGGTGGTCGCGCCGCGGGCAGCGCACCGGTGTCGTCCAGCAGCCGGTTCGGATCGGGTGTGATCACGGCGGATCACCTTACCCGGGTTGGGCCACGCCGGAATGGGGTATCTGTGTCCCCATGCGTCGGGTGCGGCATACTTCGGTGCACAGTGGACGATGTGAGCCACGTCAACTTCTGGCCGGCGACGGAACTTCTGACGTACCCGTTCGTCTTGCGTACAGAGACCCAGGTGGAAAGGACGAGCGATCGTGACGGCTGTGATCGTGTTCGGGATCATTCTGATGGTGTGCGCGGTGGAAGTGATCCGCCTCGCCCGGGACGCCCGGGACGACATGGACGGTGGACCGACAGCGGCGGCGGACGTGTTCAACCGGCGCTGGCGCACGCTGAAGGTGCTGCTGCGCCGTAGCAGGTTCCTGGCCGCGAAGCCGGAAACCCGCGAACTGATGAGCAAGGCGACGGTGTACATCGCCAGGCCGCACGACCCGCAGCCCGTCCCGGACGAACAGCCCACCAAGCGGGTGCTGGACATCCTGAGCCGCTGACCGGTATCGGGTGGCGGCGGGTCGAGCGGAGTCGGCGCGCGGACCGGGGGGTCCGGCGACGCGGCGGCCGCGCTGAACGTGCCGCGCTGAACGTGCCCCGTTCGGCGACCACGCGGACCGCCCCCGGGCCGACCAGGGACACGTCGCTGGCATCCAGGACGTCGACGCGCCCGACGAACCCCTACGACTCGTCGGGCGCGCGGTAACGCTCGTGGTGCAGCACGGCCTCCAGCGGCACCCGCTGCCGCCAGCCGTGCCGTTCCAGGTCGGGCACGGTCGGCAGCTCGGCGACCGGCCCGACACACAGCCACGCCACCGGCCGCAATCCGGCCGGCAGGCCGACCAGCTCGCGCAGGAACTCCTCGCGGTAGAAACTCACCCAGCCAACGCCCAGCCCCTCGGCCGTCGCGGCCAGCCACAGGTTCTGCACGGCGAGGCACACCGAGTACAGGCCGGCGTCGGCGATGGCGTGCCTGCCCAGCACGGCGGGCGCGCCGCGGCCCGGGTCGTAGCTGACGACGATCCCGACGCTGGACTCCAGGATGCCCTCGATCTTGATCCGCGAGAACACGCCGGCCCGCTCGCTGTCGAGCTGGTCGGCGAACGCCTCGCGCTCGGCGAGCACGTGCTCCCGGAACCGGTTCCGGGTGTCCGCATCGGACACGACGACGAAGTCCCACGGCTGGGTCAGCCCCACGCTCGGCGCTGCGTGCGCCGCACCGAGGACACGGTGCAACACGTCCGGCGGGATCGGCGCGCCGGTGAACTCCGCCCTGGTGTCGCGGCGGCGGAACATAGTCTCGTAGAGGCCAGGTGTGGTCACGAACGCAGATCGTGCCTCATCGACCAGCCGAAACGGACCGCACCCCACGAATCGCGCCCGCGGACCGATCAGCCCGCGACCAGATCAGCGTCCGCGACAGCGGCCTCGGCTGGCCGGTCACGCCGACACGACGGTCGCGTACACGCGTCCCGGCGTCCCCATGCGCCCGGCCCGGCGGATCCATCCCGGTGCGGACGCCCCGCACCGATCGTGTACACCCAAGGGATGACATCGGCATCCGTCATCCTTGTGCGGCAGCCGTAGCCCACCTCGCGGCCGCTGCGCGCCACCGGCGCGTGGCAATAGGGTCGGCCCGAACCGAAGAGGAGATCTCATGCCCCGTCTTGACCGTCCGTCCCTGACCGCCGCCACGGTGGGCCTGCTGGCCCGCCGGACGCCGTACCTGGAGCCGGAACTGGTCGGACTCTCGGACGTGGTGCGCCCCGGCGACGTGTGTGTCGACGTCGGTGCCGCCGCGGGCCTGTACACCGTGATGCTGTCGGAGCTGGCCGGACCCACCGGCCGGGTGCACAGCGTCGAGCCGCTGCGTTTCGCCCACCCGCTGTGGACCCGGCTGCTGCGTGCCGGTGAGGGCGGCAACGTGACGCATCACGCGCTGGCGCTGGGCTGCGAGCCGGGCTCGGCGAAGATGAGCGTGCCGATCGGCAAGTACGGGCTGGTCACCGGCAGGTCGTTCCTGGAATGGAAGACCAGCGGCGTGGGCTCCAACTCCGAGTTCGACGGCCAGGTCGAGGTGATCGTCGAGGTGGAGACCCTCGACGAGCTGTGTACCCGGACCAGCCTGTCGCGACTGGACTTCCTCAAGATCGACGTCGAGGGCGGCGAGCTGGACGTGTTGCGCGGTGGCCAGTACGCGATCGAGAAGTACAAGCCCTCGATGCTGATCGAGATCGAGGAACGCCACATCACGCGATACCAACACTCGGCCGGGGACGTCGTCGACTGGCTGCGCCAGCGCGGCTACGGCATGTCCGTGTGGCACAACGGCTGGCAGCCGACCAGCGACATTCGCTCGGATGTGCGCAACTACCTCTTCCGGCCGCTGTGACCGGACGGGAGGGGTCCCCGCATGCGAGGCGTCCCCGCCGCGATCGTGGCGGCCAGTGCACTGCCACTGGCCGTCCCCGCCGCGGGGTCCAGACCGTACGGGGCTGCCTGGCCGGCGGTGACCTGGCGATCACCGTGACCTGGCGATCACCGTGACGCTGTCGGCCACGGCCGCCGACTCACACCGCGCCGCGCCCGCCGCGCTGTAGATTGCCGGCATGCGGAGCGAGGGTCAATCGTCGCGCAGGGCGCGAGGCGCACTCGAAGCCGAGGTACTGGCCGCACTCTGGGCCGCTCGTACCCCGTTGACCGCGGGCGAGCTGCAGACCAGATTGGGCGACAACCTCGCCTATTCGACGGTGGTCACCATCCTGTCCCGCCTGCACGCCAAGGGGGCGCTGAGCAGGGAGCCGGTCGGCAAGGCGTACGCCTACCGGCCGGTCGCCGACGAGCCGGGGATGGCGGCGCGAAAGATGCGCAAGGTGCTCGACGGCGAGGAGAACCGGCAGCAGGTGCTGGCCAGGTTCGTGTCGGACCTGTCCGGTGAGGACGAGCGGCTCCTGCTGGCGCTGCTACAGCAGCAGCAGCGCACGACCGACGAGGCGCCGTCGTGATCATCTCGGTCTACTGCCCGCTGGTGCTGCCGATGCTGGCCGTGCCGGTGGTGCGGTGGGTCGGTGGCCGGCTCGATCCCGCGTTGGCGAGCTGGCTGGTACTGGTGTGGTCGCTGCTGCTGGCCACGTGCGCGACGATCGCGCTGAGCCTGCTGATGTTCGCCGCACTGGCCATGCTGACGCCGTTCGCGCGGCTCGGTCACCTCTCGCCCGCGGTGCTGCGGCAACAGGACGCGGTGCATCCGGTGATCGACGTGGCGGCCGCCGTGCTGCTGGCCCTCCTGGTGGTCAACGCGGTCGTCGTCGCGGTACGCAGGATCAGGGCGCTGCGCACGGCGTATCGCGCGGCAGGCCACGGCACGGACGAACTGGTGGTCGTCGACGACGACCGCCCGCTTGCTCACGCGCTGCCCGGCCGACCCGGCCGGATCGTGGTGTCGACCAGCATGTTGTCGACCCTGGAACCGGCCGAGCGGCGGGCGCTGCTGGCCCACGAGCGGGCCCACCTGTCGCACGCGCACCACCTGTTCGTCGCGGTGGTCGACGTGCTCGCCGCGCTCGTGCCGCTGCTGCGGCCGCTGCCCTCGGTGATCCGGTACACGACGGAACGGTGGGCCGACGAGACGGCCGCGGCCGCGGTCGGTGACCGCGGCGTCGTCGCGCGGGCCCTGGCGAAGGCCGCGCTGGCCAGCAAGGGCGCCGCTCCCCCGGCCATGGCCGCGTCCGGTGGTCCGGTGCCGCGCAGGGTCGCCGCGCTGCTCACCCGGCCACCCGCGGTACGGCTGCGGATGATGCTCCTGTCGCTCAGTGGCGCGTCGGCGGTCATCGTGTGCGGGCTCGTGTTCGGGTCGGTGATCTTCTCCTGTGACGCGATGACGGACCTGCACCGGGTCGTCGAACTGGCGCAGTCGCACCAGCACGGCGCGCGGTGGGGGTAACCCCAGGGACAACGTGACCGGCCGTCAGCAGAATGGCTGCATGAGTTGGCTGGAGCGCAGGGCCGCATTGTTCGGCTGGTCACTGGTACTGGGCACGTCGGCCATGCTGGCCGTGCTCTTCCTCGGCCCGATGCTGCTGGTGGCGCTCGCCCTGACGCCGCTGCGGGTCGGCGCGCCGATGACCGTCGCGGTCACCGGCTGGATCCGCGGCCTCGCCGACCTGCACCGGCTGTGGTCGGTGCGCGTCATGCACACCCCAATCCCCCGGCCGTACCGCTCGCACGAGGCCGGCACGATGACGGCGCGGTTCGGGGCCGTCACACGGGATCCGGCGACGTGGCGGGACGCGCGCTGGCTGGCCGGCAACGCCGTGGCGGGGCCGGTGCTGGCAGGCGGTCCGGTCGGGGCGGCGTTGCTGGGGCTGCTCAGCCTGGGGTACTTGCTGCACAAGCGGTCGATACCGTACGACTACGGGTTCCACCCGGCCACGCCGTGGCCGCTGCTGATCATCGGCGTTCTGCTGTTGACGTCGGTGGTCAGCCTGGGTGAGGCGGCGATGCGTTGGTACGCCGGGTACCTGCGGTGGTCGCTGGGACCGGCGTCCGAGACACGACTGGCCAACCGGGTCGACGAACTGACCAGGACCCGCACGGAAACGCTGGACACGCAGGCGGCCGAGATCCGCCGCATCGAACGGGACCTGCACGACGGGGCGCAGGCGCGACTGGTGTCCCTGGGCATGAGCCTGGGCATGGCGGAGAAGCTGATGGTCGCCGACCCTGCCGCCGCGTTGCAGTTGTTGTCCGACGCCAAGCAGTCCACCGGCCACGCGCTGTCCGAACTGAGGGAACTCGTGCACGGCATCCACCCGCCGATCCTCGCCGACCGTGGGCTGGGCGGAGCCGCGCAGGCGTTGGCGTTGGCATCGCCACTGCCGATCTCGGTGACGGTGGAACTGGCGGGCCGCGCACCCGCACCGGTCGAGTCGGCGGTGTACTTCGCGCTGACCGAGATCGTGGCCAACGTGACCAAGCACAGCGCCGCGACGACGGCGTGGATCCGGATCAACCACCAGGCTGGCCGGCTGATCCTGATGGTCGCGGACAACGGGATGGGCGGCGCGTCGGCCATCCCCGGCGGCGGCCTGGACGGAATCGGACGCCGGCTGGCCGCGTTCGACGGAGTCGTCTCGGTGGCGAGCCCGACCGGTGGGCCGACGATCATCACCATGGAGGTGCCGTGCGACCTGGGCTCAGTGTCGTCCTAGCGGAGGATCTCGCCCTGCTGCGGGACGGGTTGGCTCGGCTGTTGGCAGCGAACGGGTTCGAGGTCGTCGAGGCGGTCGCCGACGGGTCGTCACTGATCCGGGCGCTGATGGAACACAAGCCCGATGTCGCCGTGGTGGACGTGCGGCTGCCGCCGACGTTCACGGACGAGGGGCTGCGGGCGGCGATCTCGGCGCGGGAGGAGATGCCGGGCCTGCCGGTGCTGGTGCTGTCGCAGTACGTCGAACGTGTGTACGCGCGGGAGTTGCTGTCCGGGCAGGGTGGTGCCGTCGGGTACCTGTTGAAGGACAGGATCTTCGAGGTGGACCAGTTCGTGGACGCGGTGCGGCGGGTGGCTTCCGGCGGGACGGTGATGGACCCGGAGGTGGTGGCGCAGTTGTTGTCGCGCACTGGGCGGGGGGCGGATCGGCTGACGGCGCGGGAGCACCAGGTGTTGGCGTTGGTGGCGGAGGGTCGGTCGAACGCCGCTATCGCGGGGGCTCTGAACGTGACGTCGAAGGCCGTGGATTTTCACATCGGGAACATTTTCGCGAAGTTGGGGTTGGCGGCGTCGTCGGACGACAACCGGCGGGTGCTGGCCGTGCTGGACTATCTCGGAGTCTGAAACCGGCGCCTGCTTGGCCGACAGGTGTGCCGGAGACGAACGCGCACCGGCGTGCGAATGGCGGCGCGTGGCCGACCAGCTACGTGACCTCCGGTTCGGATTTTCGGTCACCGAACGACACGACGACCACCGCGGCGGCGACCCACGCCGCACCCAGTGACAGGCCGGCGAGCACGTCGGTCGGGTAGTGCACGCCGAGGACCACGCGGGACGCGCCGACCAGCACGGCGAACAGCGATGCCGCCACGATCGGCCACTGCCGGCCCAGTCGCAGCGCCACCAGCACCGCGACCGTCCCGTACACGGCGGCCGAACCGGCCGCATGACCGGACGGGAAACTGGAGTCCGACGCCGACGTGAGCAGCGGCCGCAGGTCGGGACGGGGACGGTCGACGACGACCTTGGCCAGCGTCTCCGTCGCCAGTTCGCCCCAGCGCGCCACGGCGATCGCCACCACCGGCCACCACTGCCGGCGCCACGCCAACCACGCCGCCGCGACCAGCGCCACGACGTTCACGGCCAGCGGGCTGCCCAGGTCGGTGACGATCTTCGCGAGCGCCCGGAGGGCCGCGCCGCGCAGGGCGGCGGCGTGACCCGCGGCGGGCGCCGCGGCGTCCAGGTGCCGCAGACCCGACCAGGGCACTTCGGCGAGCACGCCGAACAGCACGAAAAGCACAAGTCCCGCCACGGCGACGGCGATCGTCGCCGTCATCCGCGTCTCCGTTCGCACCGTCATCGCGTACCCCTCACCCGAGCTCAACTTTGCTCCCGATATCGTCTACACACTTGTAAATGTCCCCGGAGGTGGCACATCAACCACACGAACGTGACCCAGTCGCGCGGCGCCCTGAGGGTGCCCGAGATCACGGCCCTGTTCTGGATCATCAAGGGCTTCTCCACCGCGCTGGGCGAATCGTCGTCGGACTACCTGGTTCGCGCGCTCGGTCCGATTCCCGCGGTGGGTCTGGGATTCGTCGCGTTCGTCGCCGCGCTCGCGGTCCAGTTCAGGATGCGCCGCTACGTCGCGGCCAGTTACTGGTTCACCGTGGTGATGGTCGGCATCTTCGGCACGATGGCCGCCGACGTGCTGCACGTCGGCTTCGGCGTGCCCTACGTGGTGTCCAGCATCCTGTACGCCGCGCTGCTGGCCGCCGTGTACGTGGTCTGGTACCGGACCGAGCGCACGCTGTCCATCCACAGCGTCGACACGGCCCGCCGCGAGGCGTTCTACTGGGCCGCCGTCGTCGCGACGTTCGCGATGGGCACCGCGACCGGTGACATGACGGCGATCCCGCTCAATCTGGGCTACCTCGGGTCGATCGTCCTGTTCGCCGTCGTGATCCTGGTGCCGGCGGCCGGTTTCCGGTTGCTGCGGTGGAATTCCATCTTCTGCTTCTGGTTCGCGTACGTGATCACCCGGCCGCTGGGCGCGTCGGTCGCCGACTGGCTGGGCAAGCCGACCGGCGTGGGCGGACTCGGTCTCGGCGACGGCACCGTCAGCGCGGTGTTCGCCGTGGTGATCATCGTTCTGGTCAGCTATCTCGCGGTCCGGCGGACCGACGTGCAACGGCCACAGCGGGAGCAGTACCCGGCGCAGCCGCCCGCCTACCAGTCGCGGATGGACGGCTACAGGTGACGCGCGGGTCCGGCCCGTCACAGGAGGACAACGGACTGGTACGGACCGCCTGCGATTAGAGTTCGTTCGGTGACGGCATCGAACGGCCCGACACCGGACGGCACCGCATCGAACGGCGCCGCATCGGATGGCACCGCACCGGATGGCACCGCACCGGACGGCACCGCCACAGCGGCGGACCCGCGGCGCTGGCGCGCACTGTGGATCTGTCTGATCGCCGGTTTCATGACCCTCCTGGACGACAGGCTCAGTTCGTAACATCCTGGGTATGACCAGGTACGATGAGCCGTCCGGAGGGTCCAGCCGAGCCGAGGAACGCGCGACATGGCCATAGTGCCGGATGCCGACCTTACGGCCATCTACTGCCGTAAGTCGAAGAAGGGTGACAAACAGCAGATCACGGTCAACCGACAGAAGCGCCTCGCGCTGGCCGACTGTGAAAAACTCGGATTGTCCGTGTCGCCGAAGCACATCTACATCGACAATGGCGCGTCCGCCTGGCAACGGAACCGCAAGCGTGAGGGATGGGACGAACTCATCAAGTCAGCGCGCCGTGGCGAGATCAAGCACATCGTCTGCTATCACCCTGACCGTCTTATGCGTCAGCCTCGTGACCTCGAGGAACTGCTCTCGATCTCGGATGAGTTCGGGATCATGCTCTACGGACGGGTCAACGCACGTGACCTACAAGACCCTGATGACCGGTACGCGCTACGCATCGAAGTCGCCCATGCATGCCGTTCGTCCGATGACTCGTCGCGGCGCCTAAAGGACCAGAAGCAAGAACGCGCGGAGAGTGGCCTTTACAACGGCACACGGCCTTACGGCTACACGAAGAACGGGATGAAGATCATTCCCGACGAAGCTGCCATCGTCCGGGAGATTTTTACTCGGTTCACGAAGGGCGAGACACCACATTCGATATCGGTCGATCTCAACCAACGCGGAGTGCCAACAGCAAAAGGCAAGTTTGGTCAGAGACCGTCGTGCGTCGCCAATTGAACAGCAACCATGTTGCTGGAATCAATATTCATCGAGGCCAGGAAATCGGCGTCGGCAAGTGGCCAGCCATCATCTCGCGGACAGAATGGGACTTCGCCCATGAAATTCTGACGTTCCGCAGTTCAGCGGCTCAGAAAGAGCGGGCTACCAGGAACCGGCGAACCTATATTCTGCGTGGTCTGGTCATCTGCGGGAACTGCGGGACCACAATGGCAGGATGCAGCGGAAACATCGTACCGGTGCTCACGCGCTCTACGTCAGGACGAGCTGAAATGCGCGCGGACCATGCGGGCCGAACCGCTAGAGAAATTCGTCGAAGACGCGGCCATCACGCTACTGACCAATCTGACAGTCAACCCTCGACGTCCCCGCACAGCGGCCCTGGCGACCGCGGAACGCGAGATAGCAGAAGACGAACAGCAACTACGGGATCTCCACGACATGTGGCTGAACAAGGAGATCGACTCTGCCGAGTACCGCCGAGACCGGCGCACGATTCAGGCACGGATACGGGAGAATGAGAAAAAAACGGTTGTCAACGTCAAGCAGACGGCCGCGATAGCCGACCTGATCGGCCCAGAGGCGAAATCTACGTGGGTAAAGCTCGGCGACGAACGAAAGAATGCAGTACTTCGGTTCCTGTTCAGCGCCGTCATCATCGGCCCAGGCACTATGAGCAGATACCCGAGTAGTATCGACTACAGCCGGATAGAGATCGAGGAAAACGAACTGGCCTGAGACGTCAATCAGGATGAGACTCCCGACAACAATTTCGCGACAAGGAAGAATAGGTCGATGAGCGCAAGCTATGAGGAAACGTTTCCCGAACTGCGAACAGCTTTGCAGACTTGGGTTTCTGAAGCCCTTGGTTTTCTGCGTGAGAATCAAGACGGGCACAATGCTTATGTGGATCTACCCGCCTGGCGTCGTGACGACGACGGCCACTTTCGTCGGAGAGAGCGAGTAGTTCCGGTATGGAACGCGCTATATCGGCAGAAACTCCAGGAGCTACCAACTTGGCCGGAAGTCGCAGCGGTGTTTCGTGAGGACGAACGGCTGAGACGACAGGTTGACACCTTGGTCGGGACGGCGCAGCGTAGGTCGCGCTTGGAGACTATCGGCGCGGCTATGCATGTTATTCCGGCGCCCGACGAACTGGACGGCACGGATGCGGCATTTGAGAAGCGTTACGCCGAGCTCGATCGATTTCTAGGAGCGAATGAGCTGCAGCATGTCGCCATCTGGCCCCTGCCTGGCATTGTTCTTAAAGACGGCTCCTTGCAGTTCTATAATGACCTAGAGATCGACAATATGACCGATGCCGAGTTGGGTGTCGCCCTCGATACCGAGATCGTGAGGCCTTGGCAAGGTGGCCCACAGATTTTCGATCCCCAGCCGGGGTTTCGGACATGTCTCCGATATCGCTACTGGCTGCCGAAGGTTACTGGCGAACCCGATCTGGATCTTCAGGGCAGGGAAGGACAGCGGATCGAGGGTGTTCTCGGCGACATTAGGTCGGCTATGGAAGAGTCATTGGCCCTTGTGCTGCCAGATCCAGTAATGGTGGCCGGACGCTTCATGATTGGGCCAATTCCCACCATTCTTGGACACGCCGTTGCTTGGCAGCTAACGACCATGCCGCAGCATCTAAGGTTTCGGACGACTGAGCTAGATCGGGCCCACGCGCTTATTCTCAAAGACGTCTGGCGTGCCGTGCGTCATCCTGGCCTACTCAGTAGACACAAAGGGCTCGCTCTAGCGCTCCGGAGACTCAGCTACCAGGCCCAACGGGAGCGGCCTGAGGACGAACTGCTAGATATCATGATTGCAACCGAGGCGCTATACTTGTCCGATCTGGGCAATGAGTCGTATCGGGGCGAGTTGCGGTATCGGTTGTCACTGAGGGCAGCGCTTTGGGCGGACTCCAATGAAATTTCCTACAGTCCACGTGAAGTGTTTAAGATCATGCAGTCAGCCTACGATGCGCGAAGTGCTATTGCTCATGGCGGTAACCCGAGGCCTAAAGATATAAAGGTGAGGGGCGAGCAGGCTCCGCTCGCGGATCTTGTAAAGGTCATTCGGTTGATCATGACTGCCGGCTGCCGAAAAGCTCTCGTGGCGGCGTCCAATCAAGACTGGCCGGTAGATTGGGAAGCCGTTGTGTTTGATGAAGACGATACAAGGGACGAGACCACTTCACTTCCGTGACTCTTACATTACACCGATCGGCCGCCCTCGCACAGTGTTATCACGAATGCCAACCGTGGCGGCCTGCCGCATGGCAGGTTCACCATCTTCACGCCCAAAATCATGATCGGAAGGCCTATCAATGCAGATCCATCTCGTTCAGGTTCAATTTAACATATTCCCAGGAGACAACTCCTTATCGCTTGACCACCGCCTTCGGCTCAGAATTACAGGAATCCAACGACCATACAGTCGGTAACCGCAAAACCAGGCCATCTCGACCATCATTACCATGACGGCGATCTTTGTTCCAACGTCACGGAAACCCGTCGGAGGCACATTTGGACCAGTTGGAGAAAATACCGCCAACATGAGCAAAGTGATAGATAGCACGAACCCAGCTATCAAAAGAATCGCCGATAGTATAGAGGCTTTACTTACTAGTCGTGGATCCGCACTCCCCAGGCTACGAATGCGCTTGCGCGATTGCAGAAACCTGCGGATAAGAAACGTTCCGACAATTCCGCCAATGACAAGCATGCTGACCCCCATCGGCATATCGCTTTGCGTGCCAGCCAGGGCGCCTACTATACCGCCAATACCAAAGCTGGTGCCAAGGACGAACAACGCCCACATTATTGACCAGCCGAAATTCGAAATCAGGAATCGTGAACGCCCAGGAGCGCTAGCTACCGAGGTTTCGCCGTGATTGCCTGGCGGCGGCGCTTCGACACGGCTGACCGAGGAGATGAGTCCAACATTTCGCGAGGTGTCATCCGATAGCCGAACCGCCCCAACAGAGGGTACTCCAGCAGCAAGCGAAGGAGAAGAAAACTTTGGAGGTGGTGAAGTTATCGTCTGACGCAGCAGGATGTCGCTACTGGTGTCGGTTACCTTCAGTTTAGGCTCTGGAAGGTGCCGCCCGACCAGCGCAACCTGCAGCGAGCGAAAAGTGGCACGTATCGTTAGCGGCTCGCCAGGGATCGGAGATCCGGCTTCGAGTAGAGAAATGAGTTCACCAGTGAAAGCCGTATTGTGGTCGCCGGGCGGAGATAGTGACCGCCGGTTCTTCGGAGCCGAAGTAATCACAGCAGTCCCACCAACGGCGACTTCCTGAACGTCGACGGCAGTTCCCGACATGACTCCAACAGCCAGACCCGAGTAACAACAATCGAGAATGAGAACTCGCGTCCGCGCCGGACTGTGTTCGATCACATCGCGCACATATTCGAACGGGACAGCAGTTCCGTCAGGCCCTTCTGGGTCCGTCTCGCGCACAGCCAGGTAAAGACGATCATCATGAATCTGATCGCGGACACCGTGTCCCGCATAGTACACAAGAAGAAAATCTTCGGTTTGTTTGGCTACCGTTCGCAGTTGGCGCATGAATGTCGCCGTTGAATCTGGCGTTTGCACGACCACACAGTGGTCTCTCCACAGGATACCAGTCTCCGAATTAGTCAAGGCACTGGCAAGGTCAGTCAGGTTATGCCGGACCGCCGGAAGGTTTGGCAGGTCAGTGAACTCGCTAGCACCAATTAGTACTGCGCGGGACAACTTGGCGATCGGTAGGTCACTCACTGATGATCATTCCTCGTTCAGGATCTTACGAACTTCACCGAGGATCACTTGAGCATCATCGGCCGAACCACATGTCAGCGTTACATCATCGCCCTGAGCCTTATGGATCTTCAGTGAGACCCGGCCGCTTGTCCTGCGGTGTGTCAACCAGGCGAACACAGAAGTAACGAAAGTGCTGGCGGTGCTGCTCGTGAGCATGACCTGAACAGTGTCAAGCGCTCCGCCCATCTCCCCTTCGGAGATTGGTCGGTGTACCAGACTGACCCGGCCACGCAACTGGTCTTCATCCCTCAGCCACGTAGCCAGTAGTCGCAACTCATCATCTGGCCCATCACCCAACCCGTCAACATTGATGGATACGGTGGTAGGTCCCATTTCTGCTCCCATAGTGTTGGCCGGTGATCCACAATAGCTTGGCCTCGTCGGCACGGGCTGGCAAGCTCGGCCCAATATCCCCAGCCACGGGAAGCGATGTACACGATCTGTCCACTTGGTCGTTGTCGCCCGAAGCGCGGCGACGGCACCCGATCCGTCGCTGCACTGCGTTCCGTACGGACTTGCCACTACGTCAAGAGAAGCGGTGCCAGCGGACGGCCACACACGATTTTCACTCGATCCAGGTTCATCCTGCGGAGTCCTGGCACCACTGATCGTCGCCGTCTACGGATGATCAGCGAGGGCAGTCCGTCGGTATTCGAGCGGACCGCCCTCGCCCAGGGTTGGGCCACATCCTCAATTTCGGTGATCGTCATCCAGCAATCGGGCGAGCAGTGCCATGTTGTCAGCGCTGATCACCATGGTGAACTTTCGGGTGACCCTGTTCAGGTGATAGGCGTACAGCGCGTCTGGATCGAGCGGGGCCAGATCGACAACCGCCGACCCCGATAGCGTCTGTCCCGGACTCGCCGCCTCCTGCGATCCCGACCGCTCCGGTGACACTGACGGTGGTGCCGACTCCCTGCCCGACTGGCGGCCCGTAGCCGCGCTAGGCAACCCGTGGGCATCGTTGCCCGGTCCTCGTCGTGGCGTACGTGGGGCCGCTGGAGCGGCCGTGACGGAGATGCCCGACCGCGCACGGGGTATCCGGTCATCGGCCGTCGTAGCCGACTCCGGTGGACGTGGGTTCGGCACGTCGGCGATCCGGTCGGACGACGTGGCGGCCGGGCGGGACGACTCGGGTGATGCATGCTGCGCGCTCCTGTGTGTCGAGGTTGCGAAGGTCTGCCGGCGGGCCGGATGGGACGGGTTCGGCTGGTCGTGTCAGATGTGGTGTCCTTTCCTCGGATGTGGGGCGGCTGGACGGGTTCTCTGGCCACCCGTCCACCTGTCCCGAACCGTGTTTTCGCAGGTCATCGGCCGTTCCAACCCGTCCAGGCTGCGCGGGACAGGTGGACGGGTTACCGGCAGGTACGGGACGGGTTGTGGTGTGCTCGCCGGGTTGGCGATCGACCAGTGGCCTACCGGTCATCGTCGTCGCCGGCGACTGCGGTGCGCGTTCGTCGTCGATCGCCGCTCGGATCGCGGCCGTGTAGTAGCCGCGCACGCGCCGATCCGTCCCGTCCGGTCTGGGGTGCGTAGTCGCGGACCGGTTGACACCCGAGTCTCGCATCTGCCGGCCGAACAAGGTCGGCTCGACGTCCAGCGCCTCCACCAGTTCGCTCGTCGGGATGAACTCTCGTTCCTCGATCTCGTCGCCCGAGATAGTCCACGACGGACGCCAACGGTTCCGGCAGGCTCACCGGGCGTGATCGGCGTGCTTCGCTCGCTCGACGTTCCCGAACCTGCTGCCGATCCCAGCGCCTTGACCACACTGGCCTGATCGATCGCGCGTGCGGTGTCGTCGCCGGCCGCGTGCCCGGCCAGTGTCCCTGCGGCCTCGCGCAAGTGCCCGGCCGCGCGCGCAGATCGCCCGCCACTCCGGGTTGGGCATGTAGTACGTGCGCACGGTCATGGCCAGCACGTCCGCCCCGGCGTCGGTGTCGCCGTCCGGCCGCAGAATCCCCACACCTTTGTGGCTGGGCAGCAGGGTGGAGGCGTCGTAGCCGCGCGTGTTCATCTGCTCGCCCAGCACGATGTTGGAGTCCCGCCAGTCCATCACTCGCAGCGCGAAACGTGAACCCAGCACCGCCCGCAAGCCGAGACGGGATCGTGTTCGAGTCCGGCCGTTGGGTGGCCAGGATGACCACGATCCCGGCCGCTGGTCCCTTCGGACCAGGTAGGTCAACAGGTCCGCGATGTACTCGCCCGAGCGTGGTCTTCTTGCCGCCAACCTGTTGGCGTGTCGGGTTTTCCAGGAACACCTGCACCTCGTCGATGATCACCGCGGTGATCGGCATCCCGAGCTCGTGTCCCGCGAGATGGCCGGGTGATCTTCGACTCCGGACAGATCTCGTCATCCAATGTGGCCATTCGCGCGAACCGGCCTGTACCTCCGCCACCAGTTCGATCAGGTGATCCCGCACCGCTTCGGCGTGGTCCAGTTCGTCGCCGCAGACGAACCGGTAGGCCACCTGTTCGGCCGCTTCCCAGTCCTTTCCGCCCTTGCCGTCGAACATGTACAACCGCGTGTACGGGTCCAGGATCAGCCCGCCGGCCGCAAGCCGGGTGGCGAATGTCTTGCCCTGCCGAGGAATCGCGCCGACCAGCAGCGACGTCCACACCAGCGGCAGATCGATCCGCCGTTGCCGCGCGTCCCGGCCGAACGGCACCGGCCGCCACGCGTCCCACCACTCGACGTCCAGCAGCGGTGTCCGCAAGGGTGGTCCGGCGTAGGGGTCCTCGTCGGCCACCCACAGGAACACCCGCCCCGCGTGTCCGCCCTTGCCGCGCACCCGTTCCACGATGAGCTGGACCTCATCGACCGCCAGCGCGGACGCCAACGCGTCGCGGTGCTTGATCACGTCGGCCGCCTTGCGGGTGGCGGGCAGATCCACGGTGATCGCCCACCCGTTGCCCGACGCGCCCAGCCCGTTCGACCAGCCGCAGCGTCTCGTCCTTGCCGATCAGCTTCGCGTCCCGGAACGCATCCACCAACACTTGCGGGTCCATCGTCCACGTGAGCGTGCGCGGACCGGCGAGCACGGCCTGTCCGGCCGGGTGAGCCGTCCTTGCGTCGACCGGTGATCGCCAGTGCCACCGCGCGACCACGGCTGTGATCCACAGGGCACGGTCCCGTAGACGAGATCCACGATGAGCACCGCGACCGCGCCGGCCGCGACGCACCGCGCCGGTGACCTTCCACCGGAACAAAGTCAGGGCGCGGATCTCGGTGAACTTGTCGGCCAGCTTCTCCGACTGTTCGGCCGCGTCCCGGTAGTCGTGCACCCGCACCCACTGGCGCCACGCACGCACGCCGACCACCAGGCCCCGGACCACCGCCCCGAGCGAACCGGAACGGGGAGCGCAGCAGCCACACAGCGGCATCCTTGCCGCCCTGCCGTGCGGCCTGCCGGGACTTGAGCACGGCCGGCACGTGTCGTGAACGCTGCCACCAGTTCATGAACCGGCGCTGACCGTCCGCCGACGTGGCGTGACCGGCTGGTCGTCCACCAGTTCGCCGTCATAGATCGGCCCGGACCAGCTCCACTTCTCGTGCTGGGCCGTGACGGGCAGGGCCGTGTGCCGCAGTTGGGTTCTGCCAGCTCATCCGAGTTGCTCACGCTCTCACCCCCGTCTCGTCCACCTCGGCGTGTTGTGGCGGTGTCGGCGCGCAACGTGGCTGCCAGCCGGGAGGACAGGCCCCGCGAGCAGCCGGTGACCTCCCGCACCCACGCGGGTGTGACGGTCACCTCCGGCGTACGTGCCGCGCGTGCGATGTCCAGGTAGTCCGCGAACGACTGTCGCCGCGCGGCTGCCCCGGTGCCGATGTCGCCGGTTCGGCTGGGCGGTCCCGGCCGAGCTGTTCACCGTGCGGCCGGTCATGACGGGGTGTTCGTGAACGGGGTGTTCACGAACGTTGCCGTGATCGCCTGGCCCAGTTTGTCCCGCAGGTCGGTGACCGCCTCGGTCGCGACGAACACGACCAGCGGCGGTACCGAGTGCAGCACCACCAGCGCCGGTGAACCGACCGTGTACGCCTGCCAGGTGTTCATGACGTACGTGGCCGCGAGGGTGAACCACTTCGCGCCACGCGCCCACCCACCGGTGCGGACACCGTGCCGCGCGGTGACCTGCTCGGCCCGCAGGATCGCCAGCAGCACCAGCGACACCATCGGGTCCAGCAGCCACGCCGACCACCACGGCAGCGACCACGTACGCGCACCGTTCGCGGCGAACCGCTGAACGTTGGTCATCGTGAACGCCAGACCCAACAGGATTCCGGTCCAGCACAGCCGGTCCACCTGGCGGCACCTGCTCCACCGGTTCGGCCCCGGCCCGGACGGGCTGCTCGTCCGGTCCCGATCGTGCCGTTCATCGGCGACCACCTCGCCTGCCGACGCGGCATGTCGTGCGTGGTGACCGTCAACGCGCGGGTCAGGGTGTAAGCGGCGAACAGCGCCGGCAGGCCGAGCACGCCCAGCAGCAGCCACCCGCCCGGATGGTGGGTGATCACCAGCCATTGCACGCCGACGATGCGCCCGGCGGTGAAAGCCACCCGCCCGGCCAGCGACACCAGCCGCGCGCCGGACCGTGCTGCCTCGGCCGCCGCGCGTGCCCGCCGTGCACCGGACCGCCACACGAACACCAGCACTGCCAGCGCACCCACCCCGGCCATGACGTCCACCGGAGTCAAGCTGATCGTGGTCATGGCCGCGTACCTCCCTCCGTGTCGGTGCCTCGATCGGCACGCTGTCTCGGTCGTCGGCGCGTTCACCGCGTCGACGCCAATGCGGGTAGAGCGCGCGCCGGTCCTGTTCGGGCAGGGCGCCCCACACTCCGACCGTGTGCTCACCAGCCGTGCGCAACTCCACTTCCAGGCATTCGTCCCGGACCGGGCATCCGGCGCAGTACGCGGCGGCCAGTTCCCGATCCGCCGTGTCGGTGCCGGTCGGTTCGGGCGGGTCGCTGTCCGGCGTAGGCCCACAGGCACAGCCCGTCTCGCTGGACGAGTGGGCCAGGACGATGCTGGGCACCCACCGCAGGCGGTCCAACTGCCAGGCCAGCGCGATCAACCTGGAGTCATCCGGGTTCACCACCATGGCGCGGTTCATCGGGCATCACCGCACCCGACCTCTGCCCCCTGATCGGTGCTCGCCCTGTCAGCGTCGGCCAGATGGGCCAACGCCTGCGCCGGAATCAACAGGCGCCGACCGTGCCGCACCGTTGGCAACGTGCCGGTACGGATAGCTCGGCAGACACGCGAGTTGTCGACGCCGAGAAGCCAAGCTGCCTCCGCTATCGAAAGCAAACATGACGAACGAGTAGACATGCGGTTCTTCATTGTTGTTTGGTCCTTACTCTTGGCTGCGGGCCACCGGTTTGCGGGCCGCTGCGTCAAGTAAGCCCGAATCCACAGAACACAACTATGCCGACGTAGCAATAACCTATTTCCCACGAGAATGACACCAGGTCAAGGGCATACGACGCCGACAAACATTCTTAAAGAGAATATCCGGGTACCACTATTCTATCCGAGAATATCTATCCATCTGCCGCATGAGGCCTACGGTCGACCGGCCTACAGCGCACAAACTCAACGGTCGGACTACCCCAACAGGTGAACCGAGTGAGCAGCATGTGCCCGCCGACCAGGCGATATGTCGGCGCGGGAATGCGGCATGCTCGAAGCGATATAGACCACGGACTCATGTGGGATCACGGTGGAACCAGTTCACCCGCACACGACAACGACCGGATTCGAGGTAGGTCACCCCCACCATGTCCCAGCACTCCGAGCCGACCGCAGGCCTGGTCCTCACGGCGTCACTTACGACTGGGGTCGCGCGTGTTGCGCGCGGCATGCGGGAGTGCATGAGCTTGGCGGAGCAAGTCTTGTCGTTGGATCACACAGAGTGGGAAACCACCCTCCTGGTCGGGGACGTCGAATTTCACCAGACCCCCGAGGGTCCCTACCCCGACCAGCAGATGAGAGTCAGTGTGCGGCCGTCAGCAGGTTATGCGGCGCTCAACCACACGGACAACAACGACCGGACTATGTCGATTGCCAACTCGTATAATCCGAGACCAACAGCACCGGATATCCATCTGATCTTCAACGGTGCCACCGGTTCTCTGTTTCCGCGCGATGCGGCTATCCCGATCGGTGATGCGCGCAATGCCTTGAACGAGTGGCTGCGAACCCGTCGACGACCGACCGGTATTGAATGGCGTCCCTACGATGCTTATTCCTGACCAGGCAAGCCAGAATCCAGCGCGTCCATCAAATACTTCAAACGCGGCTTCCTATGCCACGTAACGACATACCAACGGCGGGAAAGAGATGCCTCAACACTGTCACGCCCACGACCACGCAACGAACAGCTCACAGCGTGAACCCGCTTCAGAAGCGCGGAGCTTACAAGCACTCGCCGACCTCGTCGCCTCCGGCTGGCGACCCGTCCCCACCGGACACGGGAGCATGTTGCTCTACATGCATCTATGGGACGAGGGTTCGTCCGACACCCTCTCGGTCAAGGGACCCGAGGACGTGTTTGCGGAAAGGGTGAACGCCTACGGACTGCCGGTATGGCGCGACCAAGGCACTGTCATCGGGGTAATCACGCGAATCACCGAGTTGCCACCGCCAGGTACACCCGGTGCGCCCGTGCAGACCTTGCCGCCGCTGGACAGCGGACTCCACTAGCGTCGCCATGCTGCCACCCTGCTACCCAACGTGTCCCACTGCGGGCACGGGATGCCAGCGCGCGAGTATCGGCGTGCGGTCCGCCTTGATCTCCCTGGCCTCCCCACCGGTGACCAACAATCGCACGGTTGGTCACCTGACACGGTCGGGACGGTGATGCGTTTCTGGCGACACTCACCACCGCTCCCGGCCGTGTCCTCTCTACCAGCGACAGTATCGGGCACCAACCCTCCCCCCTGCCCGATACTGTCGCATCCCACCAGCGAGTCGGCGTGATGTTGCTCCATGGCCATGCACACGGCGTCGAATTGTGTGTGTGGATTAGCACAATCGGCGCTCTGTGGTTAGCGATTTCCACCGCCTGGTATCTCAGATCAGACCGACACCGTAGGCGCATGGCCGCGCGAACAACGAGACTGGCGCCGTGCATCGTGAATCCTTGCCCCCATGTCATTGCTGAACCTACGACCGAATCGCGCAATGGAACACGGGAAAGCGCGCTTCGATGCATCGATTGCGGTGAGCGAATCGGAACAACCTATGAATGAGATTCCTCCTGCTCGGTTGCGACGCCGACACAAGACGATTCTCAAATTTCCTTGGCAACCTATCCGACGTGCTCGACAGAGCAGCCACACGAATCTGCCGATATGGCGCTAGCGAACTGAAACGATCAATGAGGAAAACCTCATATAGGAGACATCCCTTGAACGACCCGATATCTCTCGCGCTGATGGTCGTCATTCTGGCGTGCACACCGCCGCTCGTGCTGCTGATACCGCGTGACCCGCTCACGCGCCGCTGGCAGGCGCGCCGCTACATCCGCCGACTACGCAGGGGCCGCCGGTGAACGCCAACAACCGACCCCTGAGCGAACCACGCGACCCCTGGACCAGCGGCCTGCTCGACGACGCCACCGAAGAAGCGATCATCAGGGCAGTGGGCAACCTCCTGCGCCGCGCACGGCTCGCCAGCGGCCTCAAGCTCGCCGAACTCGCCGACCTCTGCAACACCTCCCAGTCCGTACTGTGTCGCATCGAACTGGCACGCCGCGTACCAAGCGTCCCGGTGCTGCTCACCATGTGCTCGCAACTCGGCGTCCGATTGTCCGACGTGCTCCGCGCCGCCGAGGACGCCGCCGTCCCGCTGCCAGCCTCTCCGCGCGACGGCCGATTCCACGAACTCGTCGGATAGGCCAACTCTGAACGCGGCATCCCAAGACGGCCTCCTGTGCACCGAGATGGCCGGGTGGGACGGGTTCCATTGAACCGTCCCACTCGGTCCAACCCAGTCTTTGCAGATCAGAGCCCGACCAGCCCGTCCCAGCGACCGGGCGAAAATCAAAAACCCGTAAACGTCGATAACGGGGAACCCGTCTGCCGAAATCGGGCCATCGGAACAGTGCAGGCGAAACCTACGGGACGATCTCGTGCCGATAAAACAGCTTGCCTGAAAATACCGATTCCCCGAGACCGTCATAAAAGCGTTGAGCATCGATGTTCGTCATGTCTGTCGTCCACTCGACGCGGCTACAGTTCTGCCTTTTGGCAATATCGTACAACTCTTGCATGAGCTGACGGCCAGTACCCGAATTCCGGTAGCTCTTCGAGACATATAGTTCTTTGAGATACAGCGAGCGGCTGGAGCCTGCAGCGGGCCACAGGAACGAATACGAGGCGAATCCGATTGCCCGGCCGGCTTCAGTCCTTGCCAAGAGCGAATAGGCAGATCGGTCCGGACCGAACAGCACGGACGTGACCTTGTCGGCCCGTTCCGAAAACTCTTCGGTGGTTTCATCTCCGTAGAACTCATCTATCTCGTTGAGCAGTTCCACGATAGTTGGGATATCATCCTCGCCGGCCTCTTTGATCTCCACCATCGCCACTTTCTGCGCTGCCTCCTCGGGTCAGGCTCAACGATTCGATTGCCTCGCGCAACTCCAAAGCGCCAGGGCGTTTGACTTCACCTGCTGGCAGAGCAAGCAATGTCTCCTGCGCGCGATTAGCTATCAGACCTTGGGCCTGCGAGGATTCAAGCCCGTTGAGGACGTTCGTGGCCAACTCGATGGCGGAAGATACTTCTCCGCCTGCCACTAGGCAGTCAGACCTGTCAAGAAGCACCAGTGCCCGATCCATGAAGTCCTCGGCCGGAATTACTTCAAGAGCGCGATCCTGCACCCGAAGCGCCTCGCTCGCCACCCCGAGGCGGGTGAGCGCATTTCCTTGGTGGAATCTGAACTGCGCTTCGTTGTATCCGAAGGCGGACGGTATGGTCGCATCATCGGCAAGCTTGGTCAGGTAGGACTCCGCATTTGCTATCGCGCGCATCGCGCCTTGCTTCTGTTCCATCAAAGCATGCGCGCGAGCTTCAATGGCAGCAGCCAACGCACTTCCGACGCCAGGAGTGGCCGATTCAAGACTCTGAGCGTACTGGGCGGCATCAACAGTGCCTGGAAGATCTTTGTTGTAGAAGTAATAGTACGCTTCTTGCGCCTGGACCCATGCTCGGAGATTCTGATCTTTCGTCTCGGCCGCCAGCAGCCGAGCCGTCCGGACCCAATTGCGCGACCCTGTCCTGTCATCCAGTTTCAGCAGGCTCAGACTCATGAGACCTGCCATCTGTGCTGCCACTCTCACCGATCGGCGCGACAGGGTCTCCGATCGACTGTGCGCGATCATTCGTTTTATTTCACCGAGGTTCGATTCCAATTCGAGGACGAGGCTGTCAGGAGAGCGAAATCGGGTTGCCCTCCCAAGTTGGATAGCCTGCTGTTCCAGTTCATCAATACCTGCATCACGCAGCAGAGCCGTAGCGAAGACGTCGGCCAGTCCTGCTCTCAGGTCTTCAAGGGGTTCTTTGGGCAATCCTTCAGTGACAACGATCGGTTGCGACTGATTCAGTCGACTTTGCCCAGGAAGGTCGAACCAGAGCAGCCGTTGAGGTAGGTGCAAGATCTTGGCATAGTTCCGAAGTGTTTCGAGGTTCTGGTCGGGCTTGCCATTTTCGAGCTTGCTTATCTGTGCTTGCGTGAGACCGAGCCAGCGGCCTAGAAGTTCCTGGTTGAGCGCCTTGCCGAAAAGCCGAATATGGTGAGGGTGGTTGCGATACGCCTTGAGAATTTTTCCGATATGCTCACTCTCAAAGGCCGACCGAAATTCTTCGGTTTCGAAGAAGTCGTTTTTGAGGTGGGCCGGTGGTGCGTGGAACTGGTCGCGCTGCTCCCTGTGGCACTTGCTGCACAGACGCGCCGTGTTATCGGCCGCGAGCACCGTTCCGCAGCCCGCGCAGCGACGGGTACCGCTCCGGGTCGGCTCGATCATCTCACGTCCTCGTCGGCGACTGGTGACCTATCCCACCCAGAGTAGCCGCTCGACCACACGTGATCAGGGACAACCCGGAATCGGCTACCTGGTAGGAGGGACCTACGCGGTAGCGCCTGGTAGACCGAGCGCGAGATGTTATGAAACGCGCTTGACTGACGTGAGTATCGTCAACGTCGCGCTTCCGTCGATGGAACGCGGCATCGGTGCCACGCCCGGTGACGTGTCGTGGGTGGTGTCCGGTTACGCGCTCACGTTCGGTCTCGCGCTGGTGCCCGCCGGTCGGCTGGGCGACGACATCGGCCGCAAGCGGATGTTCCTGCTCGGCCTCGCGCTGTTCGTGATCACCAGCGCGGTGTGCGGCGCGGCACCGAGCGCGATGTGGCTGGTCGTGGCGCGGCTGTGCCAGGGCATCGCGGGCGGCCTGTTGAACCCGCAGGTCATCGGCATGATCCAGCAGCTTTTCACCGGTCGCGAGCGGGGCAGGGCGTTCGGTTTCTTCGGCACCACGGTCGGTGTGTCGACCGCCGTCGGCCCGCTGCTGGGCGGTGTGCTGCTACAGGCGTTCGGGGAGGACGACGGCTGGCGCTACGTGTTCTACGTCAACCTGCCGATCGGCATCGTGGCACTGGTGTTCGCGGCCCGCATGCTGCCATCGGACCACCGCACCGACCGCACGCGGCAGTCGCCCGATCTGGTCGGCACGGTGCTGCTCGGGCTGGGTGTGGCGTCGATCATGCTGCCGCTGATCGACGCCGAGGAACGGACGGCGCACCCGCGCTGGTGGCTGATGGGTGTCGGTGCCGTGCTGGTGCTGGTGTTCCTGGCGTGGGAGCGGCGGCTCACGCTGCGCGGTGGGCATCCGCTGGTGAAGCTGAAACTGTTGGCGGTACGCAGTTACGGCATGGGCGCGCTGCTCGGCCTCGTCTACTTCGCCGGTTTCACCGGGGTTTTCCTGATCGCGACGCTGTTCTTCCAGCAGGGACTCGGTTATTCGCCGTTGCAGGCCGGCGCGTCGACGATCGCGTTCGCCATCGGCTCGGCGATCTCGCCGCCGATCGGTGGGCGGTTCGTGTTGCGCTTCGGCAGGCCGATGGTGGTGCTGGGCATCGTCGTGGTCGTGCTCGGCCTCGGTGCGACGGCGTGGCTGGTGTACACCCACACCGGCGCGATGACCGGGTTGGTGCTGGCCGGTCCGCTGTTCGTGGCCGGGTTCGGCAGCGGCCTGGTGATCGCGCCGAACCAGACGCTGGCGCTGGCGGAGATCCCGCCCGAGGAGGGCGGCACGGCGGCGGGCGTGTTCCAGACGGCGCAGCGGGTCGGCTCCGCGATCGGCACGGCACTGGGCGGCTCGCTGCTGTTCGGCCAGTTGAGTCGCTCGCACGGCGACTTCCACACGTCGGCCGCGGTCGGTCTGCTCGGTTCGGTCGGACTGGTCACGCTCGCGCTGGTGATCGGCCTGGTCGACGTGACGCTGTCCCGGACGCGTCAGGGGCCGCCCGCCGCCCGTCGACAGCGGACGGCCACGCCGTAGCGGCGCTGAAGCCGACCGCGTCCGTCACGTCCCCGGTATCCAACATTGACAACGCCGTAAATGTGTAACTACCGTCATGATGTAACAAGTGCTTCACACAATCCTCGGGAGGAGACCGCGTGACGGCGGCGGTATGGGGAGTTGTGGTGGCGGCGTTCGTCGCGTCGTTCGTCGAGATGGTCGAGGCCACCACCATCGTCATGGCCATGGGGTTCACCAGAGGCTGGCGCTCGGCACTGGCCGGCACGGCGGCCGCGATCGGCACGCTGGCGGTCGTCACGCTGGCCGCCGGCTACGCGCTCACCACGTTCCTGCCGACATCGGCGCTGCAACTGGCGATCGGCGGCCTGTTGTTGATCTTCGGTTTGCAGTGGCTGCGCAAGGCGATCCTGCGCGCGTCCGGCCGCAAGGCGGTGCACGACGAGGACGCGATCTACCGCGAGGAGGTCGAGGCGGCGCAGGCAGCCGGCACGGGCGGCGGCGGCCTGGACATGTTCGCTTTCATCGTGTCGTACAAGGGAGTCTTCCTGGAGGGCATGGAGGTCGTGTTCATCGTGATCACGTTCGGCCTCAACGCCCACAACATCCCGGCGGCGGGTGCCGGCGCGGCCGCGGCGGTGATCGCGGTGCTGGGTCTCGCGTTCGCGTTGAAGCGGCCGCTGTCGATGATCAACGAGAACATGCTCAAGTACGTGGTCGGCCTGCTGTTGGCGTCGTTCGGCACGTTCTGGGCGACGGAGGGCATCGGCATCTTCCGATCCGGCCACGCGAGCCTGCAATGGCCGGGACATGATCTGGCGATCCTGGTGCTGTTGGCGACATGGTTCGTGCTCAGCAGGGTGTTCATCGCGGTGCTGCGCAAGCCGGTCGCCGCGCCGGTCGTGGCCGAGGAGGCCGTGCGATGAAGTTCCTCAAGTCCTTCGGCCACTTCTGGTACGACTTCATCATCGGCGACGACTGGAAGATCGCCGCGGCGGTGGTGGTGTCGCTGGCGATCCTGTTCGGCGCGATGGCGCTGCGGCTGTTCGGTGACACGGGCCTGACCATCTTCGGCGCCGTCGTCATCGTGATCGCGTTCGCCGTCGGTCTGGCCATCGACGTCCGCCCGAAGAAGGACTGACGGTAGGCCACCGACGAAACCGGCGCGGCTCCAGAACGGCCGATGCCGACGGGCTGAGGCCGGCGGCGCGGCGTGAGGCCGGCGGCCGTTTCGCGGTTCGTCGTCTCGGATTCACCCGTGTCGGTTGTCTCGGTGGCTGCCCGTTCGTCCGGGTGTCACCGGTCCTGGACCGTTCTGTCGTACACGTCGGCTTCGAACTGTTCCAGGAGTTCCTCGCACTCGGCCACTTTCGCCCTCGCCAGGTCGCGACCGTCGGCGGCCAGCCAGTCGCGTTCCTCGACCTTGGTCAGCCAGCGGCGCAGTTTCTCCAGATCCTGCCGGATCTCTTCGGCTTCCTCGAACGTGTAGTTGTCGCGAAAGCGTTCGAACTCTATCTCCTTGAAGAACTTGGTTTCGCATTCCTCGACGATTTCCGCGTACGCCTTGGCCGACTGTTCGCGGAACCCGTCCACGAACTGTGTTTCCGCTTCCGGCTCGACGTCCCGCAGCGTCAGGAAGATGCTCGAACCACCCAGTTCGTCGATTCTCGTGCGGACCTTGGCCAGTTTGGCCCGCAGCTCGGCGCGGTCCGGCAGCACGCACACCGCCTGCTGCACGTACAGCCCACCCAGCCGCTTCAGGTCACGCCACACCGCCACGCGCGCCCGGGACGAGCCCGTGGGCACGCGGTAGATCAGCATCAGCCACGGGCCGTAGTCCTCGGCAGCAACCACCGACCCAGCTTAGGTCAGCGCGCGTCGCATCGTCCGCACAGCGGCCCGACTCCCCGCCCGGCAGGCGCCGGGCAGGGAGTCAAGAAGGCGGCGGCTCAGGAGGCGGCGGCGATGTGGAACGTGGCATCCGCCGCCTTGGCGAACTCGTTGTCGTACGTCTTGCCCAGGTCGGCGTTCCTGACCTCCGGGTTGAACGCCGACAGCACCTTCAGCACGGTCGACGGACCGTCGGCGGGCATCAGGCCGTTCGGGTCGTAGATGCCCTTCTCGTTCTGCAGTGCCTGCGCGTAGGCGGCCTTGCCGGTGCCCGCGTAGTAGTCGGCCGGCATCTGGTCGGTGACCTGCTGCGCCGTGTGCGTCTGGATCCAGTTCAGCGTCTCGACGAACGCGTTCGCCAGTTTCTGCACGACGTCGTGGTGGGCCTGCACGTAGCTGGTCGTCATGTACAGACTGGACGCCGGGTACGCGCCGCCGAACGCGGAGCGCGAACCGGCCAGGGTGCGGGAGTCCAGGATGATCCTGGCCTGGTGGGTGTCCAGGAGCTGCGACACGGTCGGCTCCGTGGTCATGCCGCAGTCGATGTTCTTGTGCTGCATGGCCGCGATGAACGTCGTGCCGGCCTGGACGCCCTCCTCGTGGATGTCCGCGACCTGCACGCCGTTGCGCACCGCGAGGTACTTGGTGAGGAAGTCGGTGGAGGAACCGAGATCGGTGATGCCGAGGCTCTTGCCCTTCCAGTCGGCGGGCGATGTGATGTTCGGTTCGTCCGTGCGGCACAGTTCCACCTCGCCGGGGACCTGAAGTAGCTGCACGATCTCCTCGGTGGACTTGCCCTTGGCCTGTAGGTCGATGTTGTGGTCGTAGAAGCCGACCACCGCGTCCACCTGGCCCGCCACCATGTCGGTCTCGGCGTTGACACCGGCGGGTTCGTCGGACAGTTGCACGTTCAGGCCCTGCTGGGTGTAGAAGCCCAGGCGCTGCGCGAGCATCGCCGGCAGGTAGATCTGCTTGTCCAGACCGCCGACCATGATCTTGACGACCGGCTTGCCGGACGAGTCGGTGGTCGTGCCGCCGGACGAGCCGCAGGCGACCAGTCCGGTGGCCAGCGTCAGCCCGACGCCGAGGGCGGCCGCTGTCTTCCACGTGCGTGACATCGGGTACTCCTTCGTACCGAGGGGAACTTGTGCGGGGAAACGGGTCACAGGCCAGGGCCGTCGCCGGCCGAGGTCGGTGGCCGCCAGGCGAGCAGGCGACGCTCCAGAAGGGTGATCAAACCCTCCGCGGCCAGCGCCACGATCGCGATGACGAACATCGCGGCGAACACACCGTTGGGGTTGAAGGTGTTCTGCGACTGGGAGATCAGCAGGCCGAGACCCTGTTGGGCACCCATGTACTCCCCGACGATCGCGCCGATCAGCGCGAAGCCGAAACTGACGTGCAGACTGGCGAAGATCCAGGTGAACGCCGAGGGCAGCACGACCTGCCGCGTGACCTGGCTGGGAGAGGCACCCAGGATGCGGGCGTTGGCGATCAGGTTGCGGTCCACCTCGCGGGCGCCCTGGAAGGCGTTGAAGAAGACCGAGAAGAACACCAGCACGATCACCAGCAGTACCTTGGACTCCAGCCCGAGTCCGAACGCGACGGTCAGGATCGCGCCCAGCACGATGCGCGGAATCGAGTTCACCACCTTGATGAACGGCCCGAGCACCTCGGCGAGGAACCGCACGCGGCCCAGCGCGATGCCGAAGAGCACGCCCAGCGCCACGCCGATCACGAAGCCCAGCGCGGTCTCCTCCAGCGTCACGCCGATCTGCGTCCACAGCGACCCGTACGGGGTGCCGTCGGCGAACCACGTGATCGCCTGCCGCACGATCTTCGTCGGCTGCCCGAAGAAGAACGGGTCCACGGCGCCGATGTCGGTGAAAAGCTGCCAACCGCCGAACACCGCGACGCACAGCGCGATCCTGGCCAGGTGGACCAGTCCCCTGTGGCGGCGGCGTTGCTTGGCGTACCGGGGGTCGACGGTGTCGGTGGCTGTCCGGCGCGTCCGTCGTTGTCGTCGTCATCGACTCTGCTCCCAGGGAGGTCATGCGGCGACCGTCTGCCGCTCGTAGGCGAGCTGCACCTCGTCGCGCAGCGTCGACCAGATGCGCTCGTAGAGTTCGACGAACCGCTGCTCGAACCGGATCTCCTGGACCACGCGCGGCCGCGGCAGGTCGATCGGGTAGACCGCCTTCACCGTGCCCGGACCGGCCGAGAGCACGACGACCTTGTCGGCCAGCGCGATGGCCTCCTCCAGGTCGTGCGTGATGAACAGCACCGAGGGCCGGGTGAGCTGCCACAGCGACAGCAGCTCGTTGGACATGATCGAGCGGGTCTGCACGTCCAGCGCGGAGAACGGCTCGTCCATCAGCAGGATCTGCGGTTCGTTGATGAGACTCTGGGCCAGCGCGACACGTTTGCGCATGCCGCCGGAAAGCTGGTGCGGGTAGCGGTTCTCGAAGCCGGCCAGCCCCACCCGCCGCAGCCAGTCGCGGGCCATCTCGTGGGCCTGTTTCCGTTTTCACACCACGGAAGACCGGCCCGGCCGCCACATTGTCCAGCACATTTTTCCATGGCAGCACCGCGTCGTTCTGGAACACGAAACCGGTGTCCCGCCCGATCCCGGTGACCGGCTCGTCGCCGACCAGCACCTGCCCGGCGGAGGGCCGGTCCAGGCCGGCGACCATGGTGGCCATCGTCGACTTGCCGCACCCGGTCGGTCCGACGACGGCGCAGAACTCGCCCGTACCGATCGTCAGGTCGAGCTCGCGCACGGCCGTGTGGACACCGCCGCTGGGGGTGCGGAACCGCTTGGTGACGCCGCGCAGTTCGATGCTGCCGCGCATACTGGAGACCCGCCTTCCGTGGTCGCCGGTCAGGTCGGTCGCCGGCTACGTCGCGACGGACGTTAGGGACAGCGGCAGGTGACGAACAGCTTTCCCGCTGTTACCCGCCTAACGGATGTTCGAGTGCGTTTCGAGCCTTCTGGGCCCGGCACGGCACTTCCCGCACCGGTTTTCATGATGCACAATCGGGCCAGTCCACGTGCCGCGACGATGCGGAGCCGCAACCTTGAGTCGACGACGCGCGAAGCTCGCCACCAGGATCCTGATCAGCCAGGTCGTGATCCTGTTCGTCACCATGGCCATCGGGTTCGGGCTGTTCGTGCGCGTCACCAGTGATCAGCTCGACCGCCAGTACCAGCAGCGGGCGCTGTCCATCGCGCAGGCCGTCGCCGGGCTGCCACAGGTGCGGCAGGCGTTGCTGGCCAACGACATCAGCCCGCACAGCGCGGTGCAGGCGCTGGCCGCGGACGTCGTGCGGACCACCGGCGCGAACTTCGTCGTCGTGATCAACACCGAGGGCATCCGGCTCACCCACCCGCTGCCGCGGCTGATCGGCCAGCCGACCGGCGACCCGGTGTACGCGATGGACGGGCAGCCCTACACCGCGGTCGACCCCGGTGTGCTGGGGCCCTCGGCCAACGGCAAGGCCCCGGTGTTCTCGACCGACGGCACCGTGATCGGCGAGGTGTCGGCCGGTATCCAGGAGCACCAGGTGTACGGCGCGCTGTGGCGGGAACTGCCGGTGATCGCGCTGTACACGGCGCTGGCGCTGGGTTTCGGCGCGCTGGCCGCGCTGCTGCTGGCCAGGCGGCTCAAGCGCACCACGTTCGGCCTTGAACTGCACGAGATCGCCCGGCTGTTGCAGGAACGCGAGGCCATGCTGCACGGTGTCCGCGAGGGCGTGATCACGTTCGACACCGATGGCCGCGTCACGCTGATCAACGACGAGGCGCGGCGGCTGACCGGCCTGCACACCGCGCTGGGCGGCAAACCTCGGGATCTGCTGCCCGACGGCCAGTTGCGGGCCGTGCTGTCCGGTGAGGTGGAGGGACCCGACCAGTTGGTGCTCACCGAGGAGCACCGGCTGGTGGTGAACCGGATGTCGGTGCGGCTGGCCGGGCGGGCGCTGGGCGCGGTGGCGACGCTGCGCGACCGCACCGAGATGGATCTGCTGATCCGGGAGTTGACCAGCACGCGCGGCCTGACCGACGCGTTGCGCGCGCAGCAGCACGAGTTCGCCAACCGCATGCACACCGTGGCCGGGCTGTTGGAACTGGGACGGACCACGGAGGCGATGTCGTTCCTGCTGGAGGCCACCGGCGCCGCGGACGGGTTCGTCGAGTCGGTCAGCGCGCGCATCGGTCACCCGGTCCTGGCCGCGCTGATCGTGGCCAAGGCGACCGTCGCCGCCGAGCGGGACGTGACCCTGCTGCTGTCCGACCTGTCACATGTGTCCGAGCCGTTCCCTGATCCGCACGCCGGCCAGGGGATCGTGACCATCCTGGGCAACCTGATCGACAACGCCATCGACGCCGCCTGCCTCGGCCCGCGACCGGCGCACGTGACCGTCCGGCTGGTGTGGGCCGACGACGAGCTGACCATCCGGGTCAGCGACACCGGACCCGGCATCCCGGCCGGCGCCGGCCTGTCCATCTTCCGGCCCGGCTACAGCACGAAGGAGGACCTGGCGGGCACCCGGCGGGGCATCGGGCTGGCGCTGGTCGACCAGGTGACGAAGCGGATGGGAGGCCGGGTCACGGTGACCGACGGCCCTGGCTCGGTGTTCACGGTCGTGCTGCCCATGGCCCAGGCGACGGCCGTGCCGACGTGATCACGACGCTCGTCGTCGACGACGACTACCGGGTGGCCGACATCCACGCCAGCCTGGTCGAACGCGTACCCGACTTCACCGTGCTGGGCCGCGCGCACTCGGCGGCCGAGGCGCGCGCCGAGATCGCGCGGCTGCGGCCCGACCTGGTGCTGTTGGACCTGTACCTGCCTGACGAGCACGGCCTGGAGCTGATCCGCTCGACGAACGCGGCAGGCCAGCCGCGTCCCGACTTCCTCGTGATCACCGCGGCGCGGGACCTGCCGACGGTCCGTCAGACCATGCAGCTCGGCGCCGTGCACTACCTGGTCAAACCGTTCGGGTTCGCGCTGCTGGCCGAGCGGTTGACCAACTACCGCGACCTGCACCGACGGATCACCGCGATCGACCGCGACGACGAAGCCGACCAGGAACAGGTCGACGGCCTGTACGCACTGCTGCGCTCCCCGACGCCGACCACGGCACTGCCCAAGCGGCACTCGGCGCCCACGCTGGCGCGGGTGCTGGAGGTGGTGCGCGCGGCCGCCTCGGATGTGTCGGCGACGGAGGTCGCGGCGTCGGTCGGCATCAGCAGGCCCACGGCGCAGCGCTACCTGTCGTACCTGGCCGACCAGGGTCTGGTCCACTTGCGACTCCGCTACGGCGGCCAGGGCCGGCCCGAACAGCGCTACCGTCCGGCCAGCCCTCGCCCAACCGCTTGGTCTCCGTAATCTTTGTGGGCGAAGGTAATCGAGACCCGCGGTGTACGACACGGCAGGGCGCCGACTCTCCACATCGGACATGGCGATCCGCTGTCGGCCCATCCTGCCTCGCGCCGCGGATCACGGCGTTGTGGCCTGTTCGGGAGCACCCGTGTGCGGTCCGGCGGACGCGGGCCGCGAGCCCTACCCCAGAGCGTTCCAATACCGCTCCAAGATTCGCTGCGCAGACTGCGGTCATGGCGATCAGCGGACACCCGGCGACGCACTGGCCGGTGCGCGCGCTGCTCGTGGCCGGTGGTGTGGCCGCGTGCGGCTTCTGGTGGTTCGACCCGGCGTCGGCGGCGCTGCACTCCCCCGGTGACGACCTGACCGCCGCCGGCCGCGTGGCCGGCCTGGTCGGCGCGTACCTGGCGCTGGTGCAACTGCTGCTGCTGGCGCGCGTGCCGTGGTTGGAACGGGCGGTCGGCTTCGACCGGCTCGCCGGCTGGCACCGTGGCCTCGGCACGAACGTCGTGCTCGTGCTCGTCACCCACGTGCTGCTGGTGACCGCGGGTCTGGCCATGACCGAGCGGCACGCGCCCTGGTCGGCGGCCTGGGAGATCGTCACGACGTATCCGGACATGCTCACCGCGCTGATCGGCATGGGCCTGTTCCTCGTCGTCGCGTTCACCAGCGCTCACACGGCGCGCGAAAGGCTGTCGTACGAGACGTGGTACCTGCTGCACCTGACCACGTACCTGGCGCTGGCGCTGGCGTTGTTCCACCAGATCTCCAGCGGTGCCGACTTCGTCACCGATCCGCCCGCGCGAGCGCTGTGGATCGCCGGCTACGTGGCCGTGGCGAGTTGTGTCATGTGGTGGCGCGCCGTGGTGCCGATCCGGCGCTGGTTCCGGCACGCCATCACCGTCGACCGGGTGGTGCGCGAGACACCGGACACGGTCAGCGTGTGGCTGCGCGGTCGCAATCTCGCCGAACTGAACGCCCGGCCGGGACAGTTCCTGCTGTGGCGCTTCGTCACCGTCGGCCACCTGTGGTCGGCGCACCCGTACTCGCTGTCGGCGCCGGTCCTCGGGCACCACATGCGGATCACCGTCAAGGACGCGGGCGACCACTCGGCTGCGCTGGCCCGACTGCACCGGGGCGTGCCGGTGTTCGCGGAGGGCCCGTTCGGCCGGTTCACCGCCGAGCACCGGCAACTCGACCGCGTCCTGTTGATCTCCGGCGGCTCGGGTATCGCTCCGGTGCGGGCACTGGCCGAACAGATGCTCGCCGAACACACCGACGTCGTGCTCGTGCACCGTGCCAGCACGGTGCACGACGTGCCGTTCCGCGACGAGTTCGACCGGATGGCCCGCGACGGGCTGACCGTGCACTACCTGATCGGCCGACGCTCGGAGCTGCGCGCCGACCCGCTGTCCCCGCGTGTGCTGCGCAGGCTGGTGCCCGATCTGACCGTGCGCAGCGTCTACGTCTGCGGCCCGCAGGGCATGACGGCGACCGTGCTGTCGTCGCTGCACCGCCTCGGCGTGCCGGCGCGGCACATCCACACGGAGGAGTTCAGCCTGCGATGACCGACCAACGCACCCGTGCCCGGTTGGGCCTGCTCGGCCTGCTCACCGGCATCGGCCTGGTGGTGGCGACGCGCGCCGCGGTCAGCCTGCCCGCGACCCACCGCACGGCGGTCCTGCTCCCGACAGCGGTGCCGACCGGTCAACCGACGCAACCGACGCGACCGGCGCAACCGGTGCGACCGACGTCGACCACCACCGTTCCGGCGTCCGGGCCCACGACCGTGGAGGGCAGCGTGACCGACACGCCGTACGGTCCGGTGCAGGTGGCCGTGGTGTTCGACGGCAACCGCATCACCGACGTCCGCGCGCTGCGGATGCCCCAGGACGCCAACCGCAGCGTCCGCATCGCCGAACTGGCCGCGCCGACGCTGCGCCAGGAGGTCCTCACGGCGCAGTCCGCGCGGATCGACACGGTGTCCGGCGCCACGTACGACCTCCGACGGTTACGCCCAGTCCGTCCAGTACGCCATCGACCACCGGCACGGCTGACCTCAGACGATCAGCTCGTCCAGCCCCGCCGACCGGTGCACCCGCCGCTGGTCGTCGACGGCGAACACCAGGCACCCCTCCTGCGCGGCGACCCACTCGATCCCGTCGACACCCATGGCGAACCCGGCGGTGGCCGCGGCATCGGCCGTGACCAGGTCACCGGCGACCACCGTCATGCTCAACAGGCCCCGGGCCGCGTTCCCGGTGCGGCCGTCCAGGATGTGCGCGCCGCGCTCGTAGGCGCCGGACGTCGCCACGGCGCCGTCAGACAGTCCGAACACCACACACATCCGGTCGGCCGACTCCGGGTGCCGCACGCCGACCTGCCAGCGCCTGCCCGGTTCGGGGGCGCCGCTCGTCACGACGTCACCGCCCGCGTTCACGCAGAAGTCCCGTATCCCGGCCGCGACCAGCGCGTCCGCCGACCGCTGCACGGCCCAGCCCTTGACCACGCCGCTCGGGTCGAGCGGCCCGCCGGGCAGTCGGGCGCGGAACGCGCCGCCGGAACGGCGTTCGTACTCCGCACAGAGGTCGAGGATCTCGGCCAGATCGGCGCTGTAGTCGGCGGCGGCCAGTTCACCCCGGCCGGCCCGGCACACCTCACTATCCACTCGGAACGGTGAGAACCGGGCGTCGACCTCATGCAGCCAGTCGAACTCCCGCGCCACAACGGTTTCCGCATCACGGGCCGCGCGTCGGACGTCGATCGACACCGGTAGCCCCATGACGATCTCGGTGCGCAGCACGTCGGCCATGGCACCAGTGTCACCGGTCCTCCTGGGAAGTTCCTTTGCCGGTGTCCCACCACATGCCGCTGTCCCACCGGATGCCGTCGTCCCACCAAAACCGGGAGCCACGGCGCGGCACGCGCTGCTACCACGGCGTTCGACGCTGCCCGCCTGGTGTCGCGCGGCCAACAAGGACCTGGCCGGTGCGCTGAGCGGCCTCGTCGAGGCGGATCACGGTGATGGTGCACCGTTACCGCGCCGGCCGGCCGCCGTCGGCAGCACCCGATCCGGACGCGGAACCGCTGGTCACGGCGTGTCGAGCTGCCCCGGACGAAACCCACGAGGCACTGGCCGACTTCGACTTCGACTTCGACAGGGCGGTGGCGGCCGTGTGGCGGCTCGTCGAGGAGACCGACGGCTACCTGAGACGGGCCAAACCGTGGGAACTGGCCGGCCGCCGGCTCGACGCCGTACTCGCCGCACTGCTGGCGGGCTGCCGTGCCCTCGCCAACCAGCTCACCCCGTTCGTGCCGGCACTGGCTCTCCGCATCGCCGACCAGTGCTTCGCGCTGTCCGGCTCGGTCGCCCAACCCCGCACCCTGTTCCCGAAACTCCGCCCCACCACGGCGATCCACTGACACCGCACAGTCCAGGCAGGACCGCCGCGACCAGTGACCTGGGGCGAGCTGTCCGCGCACGATTCCGGAAACGCGGATGCGCCGTACTACAGTCGAAAGCGTGACAGCGGTAGACCTGCCGAGAGGCAGCATCCTCGGGACGAGGGTGCAGCGCCTGGAAGATCCCCGGTTCCTGACCCGTGGCGCCGTCTACACCGACGACGTCGACGACGAGCGGCTCGACGGCGCCGTGTGGGTGACGTTCGTGCGCGCACCGGTCGCCCACGCGACGATCGGGTCGATCGACACGAGCGCCGCGCTGGCTGCCGAGGGCTGTGTCGGTGTGATCACCGCGGCCGACCTGGTGGACGTGCCGAAACCGGCGCCGCTGATGCCGCTGTTCCCCGAAGGCATGGCGCAGCCGCTGCTCGCCGTCGGCCGGGTGCGCTACGTCGGTGAACCCGTCGCCGCCGTGATCACCGAGGGCAGGCACACGGGCGAGGACATCGCGGAACTCGTGGACGTGGACTACGAGCCGCTACCGGTCGTGGTCGACCCGGCGGCCGCGGCGCGCGGTGCGACGCTGCTGTTCCCCGACCTGGGCAGCAACGTCGTCTGCTCGCGTGACCCGCGGGACGACGAGGACATCTTCGCGGGCTGCGATGTCGTCGTGACCCACGAGATCCTCAACCAGCGGGTCGCCGTCGCTCCGCTGGAGGTGCGCGCGGCCGCGGCCGTGTGGGGCGACGACGAGCGGCTGACCGCGTGGATTCCGAACCAGGGCGCGCAGGGCACGCAACGCGGCTTGGCCGGCATGCTCGGCCTGCCGCTGGCGCAGGTCCGGGTGATCACGCCCGCGGTCGGCGGCGCGTTCGGTGCGAAGTTCGGCACCGATCCGGAGGCCGCGGTCGTCGGCTGGCTGGCCAGGCACACCGGTCGGCCGGTCCGCTGGGTGGAGACCCGGTCGGAGAACATGGTCGGGATGACACACGGCCGAGGTCAGGTGCAGACCGTGACCGTCGGCGGCGACCGGACCGGCAAGGTCACGGCCTACCGGCTGGACGTGCTGCAGGACGCGGGTGCCTACGCGCGGATCGGCGCGATGCTGCCGGTGCTGACGCTGATGATGGCGCCCGGTGTGTACGACATCGACCGGTTGGCCGTGTCGTACCGCAGCGTCGTCACGAACACGACGCCGGTCGGCGCGTACCGGGGCGCGGGCCGACCGGAGGCGACGGCGGCGATCGAGCGCGCGATGGATCTGTTCGCGGCCGAGATCGGCATGGATCCGGCGGAGGTGCGCAGGCGCAACCTGTTGCCCGCGTTCACCGAGCCGATCACCAGCAAGGGCGGCGCCGCCTACGACTCCGGTGACTACGCGATGGCGCTGGACACCGTGCTGGCCGCCGCCGGCTACGAACGGCTGCGCGGGGAACAGGCCATCCGGCGGGAACGCGGTGACGTGCGGCAACTGGGGATCGGGCTGGCCGTGTACGTCGAGATCACCGGTGGTGGCGGCGAAGCGGGCGCGTCGAAGGAGAACGCGACCGTCGAGGTGCACCCGGACGGCAGCGCCACGATCCTGACCGGCACGTCACCGCACGGCCAGGGCCACGAGACGGTGTGGGCGATGCTGGCCGGTGAGGAGTTGGGCATCCCGATCGAGAAGATCACGGTGCGGTGGGGTGACACGGACCTGGTGCCCGAAGGTGGCGGCACGGGCGGTTCCCGCAGCCTGCAACAGGGTGGTGCCGCGGTGCGGCAGGCGGCGCGGGAACTGGTCGACGTGGCGAGGGAACGGGCAGCGGACGAACTGGAGGTGTCCCCGGACGACCTGGAACTCGACCGCGCCAACGCGGGACTCGCGGTGCGCGGCGTGCCGGGCAAGGGGATCTCCTTCGCGGCGCTGGCCGAGCGGGAACCGCTGCTGGTGCGCACGCTGTTCCGCGCGCCGGGTGCGACGTACCCGTTCGGCGCGCACGTCGCGGTCGCCGAGGTGGACACCGAGACCGGGAAGGCGGAGCTGACCCGGTTGGTCGCGCTGGACGACGCGGGCGTGGTGATCAACCCGCTGATCGCGGAGGGCCAGCGGCACGGCGGCCTCGCGCAGGGCGCGGCACAGGCGTTGCTGGAGGAGATCCGCTACGACGAGGACGGCAACCCGACGACGACCACGTTCGCGGACTACCCGATCGTGTCGTCGACGGAGGTGCCCAGCTTCGAACTGGTCACCACGGAGACACCGACCAGCTACAACCCGTTGGGCGCCAAGGGAATCGGCGAAGCCGGCACGATCGGCGCGACACCGGCCGTACAGAACGCCGTGATCGACGCCGTGGCCCATCTCGGCGTCCGGCACATCGACATGCCGACCACGTCGATGCGCGTCTGGCACGCGATCCGCGACGCACGACCGAACGGAACGGAGCACTGATGCGGGTGTCGATCACGGTGAACGGCGGGCGCCGCACCGACGACGTGGAACCGCGCACGCTGCTGGCGCACTACCTGCGGGACACGTGCGGCCTCACGGCGACCAACATCGGCTGTGACACGACCTCGTGCGGCGCGTGCACCGTGCACGTGGACGGCGAGTCGGTGAAGTCGTGCACGGTGCTGGCGGTACAGGCCGACGGCGCCGACGTGACGACGCTGGAGGGCCTGGCGGCGACCCGCCCCAACGGCGACGGCCTGCACCCGGTGCAGGCCGCGTTCCGCGCCGAACACGGTCTGCAGTGCGGTTTCTGCACGCCCGGCATGGTGATGGCGACGGTCGCGCTGCTCGCGGAGAACCCGGCACCCACCGAACAGCAGGTGCGCGAGGGCCTGGAGGGCAACCTGTGCCGCTGCACGGGTTACCACAACATCGTGCGTGCCGCGCTGGCCGCGGCCGACGCGATGGCGGTGGGCGAGTGATCCCGGCGGCGTTCGACTACGTGCGCGCGGGCTCGGTGGACGAGGCCGTCGCGCTGCTCGCCGAGCACGGCGAGGACGCGAAACTGATCGCGGGCGGCCACTCGCTGCTGCCGATGATGAAGCTGCGCCTTGCCTTCCCGACCGTGCTGATCGACATCCGCAAGCTGCCTGGCGCGTCGTACGTCCGGGTGGACGGCGACGTGGTCGCGATCGGCGCGCTGACACGGCACTGCGATCTGGTGAACTCCGACGTGCTGCGCGCCGAGGCGCCGCTGCTGGCGAACGTGGCGTCGCACGTGGGCGATCCGCAGATCCGCCACCGTGGCACGATCGGCGGCTCGCTGTCGCACGCGGACCCGGCCGCGGATCTGCCGTCGGCCGTGCTGGCGTCGGACGCGGTCCTGGTCGCGCGAGGACCGGACGGGCGCCGCGAGATTCCGGTGACTGACTTCTTCACCGGTCTCTTCGAGACGGCACTGGCACCGGGCGAGCTGTTGGTCGAGATCCGCGTCCCGCGCACCGGCGATTCCGGTTGGCACTACGAGAAGTTCGTCCGCAGGGCCAACGACTGGGCGATCGTCGCGGTGGCGACGGTGGCCGGGCGGGTGGCGCTGGCCAACATGGCAGCCACTCCCCTGCGCGCCAGGGCGACCGAACAGGCGTTGGCCGACGGCGCGTCCGCGACGGAGGCGGCGGCGCTCGCGGCCGACGGCACGGAGCCGGTCCAGGACATGCACGCCGACCAGGACTACCGCCGCCACCTCACCCGGGTTCTCACCCGCCGCGCCCTGATCGCGGCGGGCCGGCACGACTGATCAGGACGACTCGCACAGACAGAACGGATGCCCCGCCGGATCGGCGAACACACGGAACGTCTTCGGCTTCCGATCCAACAACGTGGCACCCAACTCGACGGCGCGTGCCTCGCCGGCATCCAGATCATCGACCAGGATGTCCAGATGCGCCTGCTGCGGGTACCGCGGATCAGGCCACCGCGGCGGCGTGTACCCGGCGATCCGCTGGAACATCACGCTCCGGCCGTCACCCGCGATCAGCGCGCCCTCCGGCCCGTCGTAGGTGACCTCCATGCCCATCAGGTCGGCGTAGAACCGGGCCAGGCCGGACGGGTCGGGGGCGTCGACGGTCACGGCGAACAGCGTCATGCCGGGGCCGAGACCGTCCTTCTGGCACAGGTCGAACGGATGGCCGGCCGGGTCTGCCAGCGTGATCCAGCTCGGACCTTCGGCAAGGCGCGTGGCGCCGAGGGCCACCGCCCGTTGCGCCGCCGCCTCGTGGCCGTCGACCTGGATGTCCAGATGCAACTGCTGCGGCCTGTCCTGTCCCGGCCACTCCGGCCGGATGTGGTCGGGTGCCGACTGGAACGCGATCTCCTGGCCGTCGCCGGTGCGCAGTGCGATCCAGTCGCTGTCGGTGCGCGTGACCTGCCAACCGGTCAGTTCGGTGTAGAACGACGCGACCTCGGCGATGTCGGCGGCGTCGAACGCGGCGAGTTCCAGGTGTCCTGTCACGGTCATGCCGCCATCCTGCACCCGCACACCGACAACGGCCGCTCGGCCGGGGGCGATCAGCCCCGGTGGAGGGCGTGCGACCGGCGCGGGTGGCCGGTGGCCTCACGCAGTGCCCACACGATCGTGGACAGCGCGGGCAGCCACCGGTGGTCCGGCCGTGGCGCGACCACCCACGACGCCCGGCCGGAACCGGTGTTCGTGGGCGGCAGCGGCACCGTCCGGCCGCCCTGCACCAGCGTGGCGGCGTGGTTGCGCAGCATCTCGGCCGTGACGATCATGTCGGCCTCGGCGAGGAACACCAGCCACGGTTCGGGGCGCAGCACCCGAACCACGGGGCCTTCACTGCCGGCCGCGCACAACCGCCGCAGCACCGCGTCAGCCATGTGCTGGCGCATCTCGACGCCGCAGAACCCGGACGTCGTCTCCAACAGGACGGACGAGCCGACGACCTTGATCGGCCAGCCCCATGCCTTGGGGGCGAACCCGATGCCACGGGCGGACTCCGCGACATCGCCTCGTACGACGGTGCTGGTGGGCTGCATGCTCGCCTCCCCGTTGAGACTCAATCTCGTATTGAGGTTACTTAGTATCATGTGTCCTGGACAACACACCGATACACGTGATCTGCGTCACACCGGTAGCCTGTACGGCGATGGTCAGGAGCAGCCACATGCAAGAACGGCCGGTCAGAGAGCGCTTGATCGAGGCAGCATTCGCGCTGTTCGAGGATCGCGGTTACGACCGCACCACCGTCGACGACATCGCCGAGCACGCGGGTGTCAGCAGGGCGACGTTCTTCCGCACGTTCCGCTCGAAGGAAGACGTGATCTTCCCCGACCACGAGGCCGTGCTCGGTGCCGTCGAGGCCCGACTGGCCGGCGGCACCCACCGAACCGCGTTGGTCGCCGTCTCCGAGGCCGTGCGCCTCGTGCTGCGGCACTACGTGGCCGAGGGCGATCTCGCGCTCAGCCGCTACCGACTGACCCGCAGCGTGCCGGCGTTGCGGGAGAAGGAGATCGCCAGTACCCACCAGTACGAGAAGGTCTTCTACGCCTTCATCCACGGCTGGCTGGGCAACGGCGTCGACACGGCGCTCAAGGCCGAACTGATGGCGGCCGCCGTCGTCACCGCGCACAACCACGTGCTGCGCCGCTGGCTGCGTGGCCTGACCACCGAACCGGAAACCGATTTCGACGCGGCCATGTCGCGCACCCTCGGCATGTTCACCGACCGCGACCCCGAGGCGGGCCGGACGGCGGTCGTCGTCCTGCACACCACCAAGGACCTGGACGCCGTGCTCCCCCAATTGCGCACGCTGCTTTCCGACCAGTCCTGATCGAGTCAGCGTCCACTCGGCACCCGGTGCGCGACATTTGGTCGCACCATTAGGGGTGCCTCGCTATGTCGCGAAATCTGGAACTTCTCTAGTTTCGAGATCGGTCCCGGAGTCCGCGCAGGTGAAAGGAGCCACCGAAATGGGCGCGAGGGAAGCACAATCTTTCACCAGAAGGTCGGCGCTGAAGAGGACGGCCGGTGCCGCTTTCCTGCTCAGCCAGGCAGCGCTGCTGGAGCAGATCGCGATCACCCCGGTCCGGGCCTTCGCGGCGACGCCCGCATTCTCCGACATCCAGTACGACATCGGCCGGTTCATCAACGGGCCCAGCACGATCAACGACGGCGCGGGCAGTGTCACCGTGGTCCTCCCGCCGGTGTTCAGCCTGTTCCAACCGCTCACCCTCAACCGGACCCCTACGACCGCGGACCAGACCACGTTCGCCAACGCGCTGAACACCATCGAGGCCACGTTCGCGGCCAGCCCGTCCGGCGCGCTGATCACGTCGGTGTCCTACGGCCTGCCCTACTTCAACCGGCTCAGCCAGACCGTCGTCAGGGCGCACATGCCCACGGCGCTGAACACCAACAACCAGCCGGTGCTGATCGAGTCGGTGCCGTTCCCGACCGACGTGTTCGGCGGGTTGGTCGGCGGCCCGAACGCGCCGTTCCCCGGCGTGAAGAAGGTGCGGTTCAACGTCAACGTCATGATCGAGAAGAACGACATGCTGCTGCAGACCCGCAGCGACAACCTGACCAACCTGACGAACATCAACAACTGGCTGCAGGGCAGCAACACCCTCAACGGCCAGTCGATCGCGTCGCCGAACTTCAACGGGCTGTTCAACTTCCAGACGCCACGGGTGCAGTTCATGCAGCGGGGCATGCCACAGCAGGTGGCACAGGAGAACGGGTTCGAGTTCGCGTCCCGGATGAGCCCCAGTTCCCCCATGGCGATGGGCTTCGCCGACCAGCAGACCAACTCGTCCGGCCCGGTCGCGATCACCACGTTCGTCGGCAACAACTCCGCCAGGCTGACCAGCGCCAAATCGGGCGACTACTTCGACAACGGCTCCATCGCACACTTCTCCCATGTGATCCAGGACCTGTTCGCGTTCTTCGCGTCCCCGCAGCAGGAACCGGACCCGTCCGATCCGGCGGACGCGGGCGAGCCGTTCACCGAGCGCGTGCAGTACATGTTCCGGTCCGACCAGACCGGCACGTCCTTCGGCATCCCCGCGATGGGCAACAGCGACCAGTACACCAACAGCGGCGGCCCCGCCTTCATCAACAACGTGTTCCAACTGGGCTCCGCGGTCGCGGCCGCCAGGGACGCCTCCGGCAAGTACACGCCGCAGAACTCGACGCTGGACGCGACCTTCACCGGCCTGCCCAGGATCGGGCACACGTCGGCACTGCAACAGGCGTCCCGCGCCAACGACGGCACGCCGCTGCACATCAGGATGGACGGTCCCGGCTTCGACAACATGGACGTTCCCGCGTTCAACACGGCCGGCACGGCCAACGCGGTCAGCGACGGCGTGTTCGCGACGCCCGGCACGAACGAACCGGCCGGCACCAACCAGTTCAAGTTGCAGTTCATGATGTTCATGCAGACGGCGCAGCTGTTCGCGGCGATGCGCAACGCCGTCGCCGCGCAGGACCTGCAGAAGCAGTTCAACGTGGCACCGGGCGACAACGGCCTTGAGCGCTTCATCACGGCAACGCGCCGCCAGAACTTCCTGGTGCCACCGCGCCGGCACCGCTCGATGCCGCTGGTCGAACTGTAGACACAGGCGCGGTCCCGGAAAGGGTGCGGACCGGCCCCGGCCGGTCCGCACCGCCGTCACGCGTTGCGCCGCAGCGCCCGCAGTGCCGCGCCGTGCCCGCACATCCCGTGTGTTCCCGGTCCGGGTGGTGTCGCGGCGGAACACAGATAGTGCCCCGGCACTCCGGTGTCGTAGGGCCACGGCGAAATCCGTGCCCCGAAAACGGTCTGCCGCACGCCACGGGCGCCCATCGCGATGTCGCCGCCGACGTAGTTGGGATTGTCCGACCCCAAGCCGACCACCGAACCCACCACCCGGTCCCGGAACCCGGGCGCGTACCGCTCGATCTGCGCGACGATCAGCTCGGTCGCGTCGCCGTCGAACCCGTGCGGCATGTGCGCGTACGTCCACACCGGACGGATGTCGCCGACGCACCGCGCGGGATCGGCGAGATACTGCTGTGCCACCAACACGAACGGCCGATCGGGCAGCCGACCGGCGTTGATCGCCCGCTCCGCGGCGGCGATCTCGGCGAACGTGCCGCCCACGTGCACGGTCCCGGCCCGCCGCGCCTCGTCGGCCGTCCACGGCACGCCACCGTCCACCGCGAAGTCCAGCTTGAACGCGCCGGGCCCGAACCGGAACCCGCGGAACGCCCGCGCCACGCGGGCCGGCAGCCGGTCACCGAGAAGCCGTGCCACGGCTGGCGGCGCGAGGTCGTACAGCGTCGCGTCGGCGGGCGGCAGGTCGGCGGCCGACCGCACGGTCACGCCGGTCTCGATCCGTCCGCCCAGCGACCGCAGCAACGCCGCCAGCGCCCCCGTGATCCGGCCCGATCCGCCTTCGGCGACCGGCCAGCCGAACCGGTGCCCTGCGGCGATCAGTCCCATGCCGGCGGCGGCGGTGAACGGCCGGTGCAGTGGCTGGAACCCGTGCGCGGCGATGCCGCCGAACAACGCCCGCGCCGGTTCGCCCGCGAACGCCGACGCCAGCAACGACGCGGGGGCGGCCGCCGGAATCCCGAAGCGCGCCAACCGAACCGGATGCCTCGGCACCCGGATCAGCGGCCGCAGCACGTCATCGAGGTCCTCGACGCCGAACAACGCCCGCCACCGTTCGCCGTCCGCACCGAGCCCTGCCGCCGTCTCGGCCGCCGAGCGTCGCAACACCGCGGCCCGGCCGTCGGCCAGCGGGTGCACACAGTCGATCTCCGGCCACAGCCAGCGCAACCCGAACCGCTCCAGGTCCAGGCCACGCAGGAACGGCGACGCGACGGCCAGCGGGTGGATCGCCGAACAGAAATCGTGCAGCAGACCGGGCAGCACGGCCTCGCCGGACCGTGCCCCGCCACCGATCTCGGCCGCCGCCTCCAACACGGTGACGCCGACGCCGTGTCGGGCCAGCGTGACGGCGGCGGCCAGCCCGTTCGGACCAGCGCCGACGACGACGGCGCTGCTCACCGCCCGTGCTCCCGTCATGGCCGCAGGCTACCCACTCGGCGTTGGGACATCCGACTGAACATCGTCAACCAACGCTTGAGGATCTTCAGTCAGCCGCTTTAGGGTGGCCGCCATGGCCGAGGAGACGCCGCTCTACCCGTTCCGCAACCCGACGGCCCTCGAACCGCCGCCGGAGTGGGCGCGACTGCGCGACGAGTGCCCGGTCGCCAGGGTCAGGATGGCCAGCGGTGACGAAACGCTGCTGCTCACCCGCTACGCCGACGTCCGCGCGATGCTGATGGACCCGCGGTTCACCCGCCAACTCGACGCCGCCGACGCGGCGGCCGTGTCCAGCAACGGCGACGCGTCCGCGTTCGGTGCCCGCGACAGCACCGACGGCTTGGACAACACCGACGTCGAGCAGACGGCCACCATCATCGGCCCCGGCCACCAGCGCTGGCGCCGGCTGGTCGGCAAGGCGTTCACCGTGCGGCGCGTGCTGGCGTTGCGGCCGCGTGTCCAGGAGATCGCCGACGAGCTCGTGGACGCCATGACCGCGGCCGGAGCACCGGCCGATCTGGTCGCGGCGCTGGGCTTTCCGCTGCCGGTGCGGGTGATCTGCGAACTGCTCGGCGTGCCGCACGAGGACCGTGGCCGGTTCGCCGAGTGGTCGGACACGATGCTCAACCTGACCCGCTACACGCGGGACGAGATCGCCCGCTCCGGCAAGGACTTCTACGCCTACATGGCGGCGCTGGCCAGGGCCAGGCGGAGCGATCCCGGTGACGACCTGCTCAGCGCGCTGGGCGCGACCGTCGGCGACGAGCAGGGCATGACCGAGCGGGAACTGATCGGCACCGGCCAGGGCCTGCTGGTCGCGGGCCACGAGACCACGGCGAACATGATCGGCAAGATGGCCGCGATGCTGCTGTCGCGGCCGGAAGGGTGGCAGCGGCTGGTGGCCGATCCGGCGCTGGTGCCAGCGGCCGTCGAGGAGATCCTGCGCTACGACGCGAATCCCGGCTTCGGCATGCCGCGCTACCTCTCCGAGGAGGTCGCCATCGCCGGCACGACGCTGCCGCCGGGCACGACGGTGATCTGCAGCATGGCCGCCGCGAACCGGGACGAGCGCGCGTTCGCCGACGCGGCCGAGCTCGATCTGGCGCGCACACCCAACCCGCATCTCGCGTTCGGTGTCGGCCCGTACTCGTGCGTCGGGCAGTCGCTGGCCAGAATCGAGCTGCGGACCGTGCTGGAGACGCTGGTGCGCCGCCTGCCGTCGCTGGAACTGGCCGTGCCGCCGGAGGAACTGCGCACCCGCGAGGGGCTGATCGTCGGCGGCATCGAGCAGGTCCCGGTGCGCTGGTGACCCGAACCGGCCGCGGCCTGCACCGCGTGCGGACCGAGACCACCCGAGCTCTCCTGCTGGCCACGGCGGAGCGGCTGTTCGCCGAGCACGGCATCGCGGCGGTGTCCAACCGGCAGGTCGCCGAGGCCGCCCGTCAGGCCAACAACTCCGCGGTGGCCTATCACTTCGGTACGAAGACCGACCTGATTCTGGCGGTGTCGCGCTGCCACACCGAGCCGATGGAACGCCTGCGCGAGCGGCTGGTCGAGCGGGTGCGGGGTTCCACCGACCTGCACGACCACGTCGGCTGCCTGGTCCGCCCGTTCACCGACCACCTGGCCGAACTGGGCGCCCCGAGCTGGTGCGCGCGGTTCGCGGCGCAGGTCACGGCCGACCCTGTGCTGCGCGAGCTGGTCGTGTGGGAGAACACCACGACACCGACGATGCGCGCGACGATCACCGCGATCCGTGACCTGACACCGCACGTGCCGCTGCCGGTGGCGGTGGCGCGGGTGCGGATGGTGCGCAGCGCGATCGTGCACACGTGCGCCGAACGCGAACGGGAACTGGCGGCCGCCGACCCGGCCGGCGACTGGGCCGAGACCGGCGCGGCATTGGTCGACGCGCTCGTCGGGTTGATCGGCGCACCCAGCCGAATGGACCAGACCAAACATCGGCAACGCGGCTGAAGTGCTTGCGACACTGGATGTTTCCCAGCCGCCGGACCCATGGTTCAGACCACCAAACGCTGACGGTTGCCGCTCGTACCCGGCCGCTCAGGCCGTGCTCTCGGCGGCGGCCGGGTACGGCCGTGGCTCGGCGGCGCGAACCCGCCGCGCCGGCAGGAACGCGGCGATCGACAGCGCGACGAGGGACGCGGCGGCCGCGATCGCCATGATCACACGGAAACCGCCCTGCGACGGCACGCTCGTCGGGCCGAGCGGGATCGTCAGGTGGGCGAGCACGACACCGGCCACGGCGCTGGACACCGACGTGCCGATGGAGCGCATCAGCGTGTTCAGGCTGTTGGCCGCGGCGGTCTCGGACACCGGCACGGCCGCCATGATCAGCGACGGCATGGCACCGTAGGCAAGGCCGACTCCCGCGCCGACGAGGGACGACACGAGCACCAACTGCCAGATCGCCGACATCAGCACAATTCCCAGGACGTAGGCCGCGGCGACCACGACGGCGCCGACCATCAGCGTCACCTTCGGCCCCCTGGTCACGGAGATCCGTGCCGACACCGGAGCCATCGCCATCATCACCAACCCGATCGGCGCCATCACCAGACCGGCGGACAGCATCGTCTGGCCGAGGCCGAACCCGGTGACCGTGGGCAGTTGCAGCAACTGCGGCAGCACCAGCGAGATCGCGAACATCCCGAACCCGAACACGGCCGACGCGAGGTTGGTGAGCAGTACCTGGCGGCGCGCCGTGGTGCGCAGGTCCACCAGCGGGCGCGGCGTCCGCAGCTCCCACCGGCCCCACACGCCGAGCACGACGAGCGCACCGAGCACGAGACCACCGGTCCGCCCGCTCGCCCAGCCCCAGTCGGCACCCTTGGACACGGCCAGCAGCAGGCAGAACAGCCCGATCGACATACCGGCGGCACCGACCAGGTCGAACCGGCCCGGAGCGCGAACGCCGGACTCGGGCACGACGGTCAGCACGCACGCGAAGACCACCGCACCGAGCGCGGCGGAGGTCCAGAACAGGAGGTGCCAGTCGGCGTGCTGGGCCAGCAGGGCGGCGGCCGGCAGCCCGAGCGCGCCACCGACACCCAGCGAGGCGCTCATCATCGCGGTCGCCGAAGCCAGCCGCTCGGTCGGCAGTTCGTCACGCATGATGCTGATGCCCACCGGGACGACGCCTGCCGACAGTCCCTGGAGGGCCCGGCCGGTGACCATCGGCGCCAGCGTGTCCGACAGGCCCGCGACGGCCGAACCGGCGACCAGCAGCACGAGGCACACCAACAGCATCCGGCGCTTGCCGTACATGTCGCCCAGCCGGCCGACGATCGGCGTGGCGACGGCGCCGGCCAGCAGCGTCGCGGTGATCGCCCACTCGGCGTTGCCCGTCGACGTGTGCAGGAGTCCGGGCAGTTGCGGAATGAGCGGGATGACCAGCGTCTGCATCAGTGAGACGACGATGCCCCCGAAGGCGAGCACGACCACGACCGCGTTGGGCCGTGCGGTTTCCTGGGTCATGGCGGTGACCTCCGATCGCGATGAGCCAGGCCGACAGCCATCCTCCCGCCCGGCGGGCCACACCGGAACCGCCGTCGGCGGGTGCCGGTCGTCGGCGGCCCGCGAGTCGTGGCCCGGTGAGGCCGGTGACCGTAGGTCAGCAACGGGCCAGCGCGACCCGCGAATCGATCCTGACCGCGGCCGAACGCCTGTTCGCAGCCCCAGGTGGTACGCGCGACTCGTGGCACGGGTGATGACCGACCAATCCGGCCGGGAACGCCGGGTCGCGCGATAGTGGACACATGCACGCAGCGGTGAGCCACGAGGACTTCGCACCCGTCCTGGCGCAGGTGCGCGACTTCGTCCGGACCAAGGTGGTCCCGAGGGAACAGGAGATCGCCGACGCCGACGCGATACCGGCCGACCTGCGCGAACAGGCCGCCCACATGGGCCTGTTCGGCTACGCGATCCCGCAGGAGTGGGGCGGCCTCGGCCTCGACCTGACGCAGGACGTCGAACTGGCGATGGTGTTCGGCTACACGTCGCTGGCGCTGCGGTCGATGTTCGGCACGAACAACGGGATCGCGGGCCAGGTGCTGGTCAACTTCGGCACCGACGAACAGAAGGCCACGTGGCTGGAACGCATCGCGTCCGGCGACGTGATCGCGTCGTTCGCGCTCACCGAACCGGGCGCCGGTTCCAACCCGGCGGGCCTGCGCACGAAGGCCGTACGCGACGGCGACGACTGGGTGATCGACGGCCAGAAACGCTTCATCACCAACGCGCCGATAGCCGACCTGTTCGTCGTGTTCGCCCGCACCCGCCCTGCCGACGACACCGGCACCGGCATCGCGGTCTTCCTGGTCCCCGCGACCACGCCCGGCGTCACGGTCGGCGCGAAGGACAGGAAGATGGGCCAGGAGGGTGCGTGGACGGCCGACGTCGCGTTCGACGACGTGCGGGTACCGGCGTCCGCACTGGTGGGCGGCACGGAGGACGCCGGTTACCGCGCGGCCATGACCTCACTCGCCCGCGGCCGCGTGCACATCGCGGCACTCGCGGTCGGCCAGGCGCAGCGAGCGCTGGACGAGTCGGTGGCGTACGCCGCGGCGGCCACCCAGGGTGGGCGGCCGATCGGCGATTTCCAGTTGGTGCAGGCGATGTTGGCCGACCAGCAGACCGGTGTGCTGGCCGGGCGGGCACTGGTTCGTGAGACCGCACGGCGCTACGCCAGCGGCGAGGACACGCGGATCGGACCGTCGGTGGCGAAGCTGTACTGCACCGAGATGGCAGGCAAGGTCGCCGATCTCGCGGTGCAGGTGCACGGCGGCACCGGGTACATGCGTGACGTGCCGGTGGAACGGATCTACCGGGACGTGCGGCTGCTGCGCCTGTACGAGGGCACCAGCGAGATCCAGCGCCTGATCATCGGCGGCGCCCTGGTCCGCGAGGCACGCCGGTAGCGTCAGAACCGCTCGCACAGCGCGCGGTCAACGAAATTTTTCATGGGTGAACCCATTTCATCTATGCTGAACTACTCGACTGTCTGAACTGGGTCCGACTGGACGGGGGTCGGAGTGGCACGTCGGTTGGGCGTCCAGGAGCTGGAGACCCTCTGCAACGCGTTCCTGGGGCTGTCCGGCATGCGCGACCAGAACACGCGCGAACTGTATGTCAGCACGCTGAACAGCGAACTTGGCAACAGCTTGACGTTTCCGCGCTACCTCGACCCGTTCCACGATGTGTGGTCGCTGTTGGAGGCATGCCAGGATCATCTGGACGGCATTCGAGAACTCGCGTCGGTGGTACGCCGCTTTCACCGCCGCAGCCGCCCCATGAACGAACTCGACGAACTCGTCGAGTGCCTGTTGCCGGATGAAATTCTCAACCACGCGGAACGTGCCGAACTGCTCGATCTGTTGGCCGACGTGGAAACCCGTGCACTGGGACTCGCATGCCGGCACGCGAGTCCGACGTCCTGGCTGGCCACGGAGATCGACCTGACGGCAACGGCGGACATCGTGCGCCGCTTCGAATCCTGCCTGACCAGTCCAGGTTCACCACCGCAACTGCTGGCTTTCGTCGATTTCGTCGCCCACCAGTCCGATGCGATCAGGTCGGCCGAACAACACCGGTGGATCGACAAGATGGGCATCAGCCTGAATCTGCCGAGCAACCGATTACGGGATTTGTGTGTCGCAACCGTCGCCAGGCTGGACGAAGGCCAACGATTCTATTTCATCGTCCAGTTGGAACCTGACGGCGTCGACCCGGACGGATATCTGATGTCCGTGTGGTTGCAACACCACAGGTCGGTCGAGGAACCATTGCACCGCGACGACGTGCCGCTGACGCTGCCCGAGATCATCGACCGCCTACCGGACCTGCTCGGCCGAGCACATGCGGCACTCGGCGTGGATCTGGACGACATGACGGTCGAGTTCATTCTGCCCAGAAGCCTGATCGGCCATCCGGTCGACCAATGGGAAATAGACCACGTGTTCCCACACCGGATAGGCACCAGCTATCCGGTCGTCGTGCGCAGCCTCGACCGACTCCGCAAACCGGAAATGTATGGTGCGTGGCGGTACAAATGGCGCTGGCTGGCCGCGAACGGCCACCGCGACGAGCCCGACGCGATCCATTGGCTGGCCGATCCCGGCGCCAGAGCACCGAGTTCGTTGCACGCCAGCCTGCGCCGGGACCAGTCATCCGTCGCACTGGCCATGGCGTACCCACCCGCCGACAGCAGCGAGCTGATGACCGACGAGCTGACAGCGGCCCTGTACGCGGGCGTGCCGGTCGTGTTCTGGTGCCGCAACGCCTTGGTGGGCGAACAGTTCGAACAGAAGATCAGAACCGTGTTGACCAGCCACGGCCTGTCCGAACTGCCGGCGCAGATCATGCGCCTGAGACAGGATGCGGACGAGGTCGAGGAGGCGACCGACACGCCACTGGGCCGTCACCTGACCCTGCTGTGGGACGACGCCGACCGGGTACCGCAGGCATTCCGCACCCCCCGACTCCAAGCGCCGCAGTAGCCCGTGACACCTACGGAGGATGATCACAATGGCCGACCAGGACCAGTGGCTGATCTACCGTGGCCTCGACGAACCGCACGACGGGATTTCCCAACTGCCCGAACCGCCACCGTGGCGCACCTTCGAGGGCGAGGCAGTCGACGAACCACCGTTGCCACCACCCAGTCCCCAGGCCAGAGAAAATGCTAGGTCATACCTACCGAGCAATGACGTGGTGGAAATGGTCAATGCGGCGCTCTATCTGCGCAGACCACTCCTGATCACCGGTAAACCGGGAACCGGAAAATCGACTCTCGCCCACCACGTGGCCTATGAACTCAAACTCGGACCGGTATTGAGCTGGCCCATCACCACGCATTCCTCACTCCAGGACGGCCTGTACCGATACGACGCGATTGGTCGTCTCCAGGAGGCCAGCCTGGCCCGTTCGGGTGGCTCCCCCGACATCGGCCGCTACATCAGGCTGGGCCCATTGGGCACCGCGCTACTCCCCCGCCACCGACCACGAGTCCTCCTCATCGACGAGCTGGATAAAAGCGACATAGCTCTGCCCAACGACCTACTCAACGTCTTCGAAGCCGGCCAGTTCGAAATCCCCGAACTCATGCGTCTCCCCGACGACCGGTCCGACGTAGCGGTGATGACCAAGGACACCGGCGAACGAGCCAGGATCACCCTCGGCCAGGTTCGCTGCCGCGCGTTCCCCTTCGTCGTCATCACGTCCAACGGCGAACGCGAGTTCCCACCGCCGTTTCTGCGTCGATGCATCCGCTTGAACATGCAACCACCGGGTGCCGATAAACTCACGAGGATCGTCGAACGACACCTGGGCCGGGACTCTCTGGCAGAAAGTTCTCGGCTGATCGAAAACTTTCTGGACCGCCGAGACCGCGGTGACCTGGCAACGGACCAACTGCTGAATGCGATCTATCTGTCGACGTCAGGAGCGCGGCCCGCGGCGACTACCCGAGAGCGTATAGTGAACAAGCTGTTCCGAGCACTCGATAACCCAAATGGGTAGTGATGGACCGCCGACTCATAGACACGTTGCGCGCAATCGACCCTGAAATCACCAGTGACGCCATCTCAGACATTGTCTGGCTTGCCGGCCACATTCGAGGCGCTGATCCACATACCGACGACGACGCATCACCGGACGCGGCCACGGCACCGCACGACGCCGCTCATCGACCGAGCCGCGACCCGTCGGAAGGTGACTGGACACCTCCTACCGGTACGCCCGGCGAACCAGGTCATGCAACGACGGAACATCGGGCGGCCGGCGTTCACGGCGCCGCGGCACTGCGACTGCCGCGTTCCACCGTCCCCACTGACGACAATGCGGTCACCGCCCGCAGTCCCGGTGCGTCGGCCATACCCGGCCAACTGTCGATCTGCCGGGCGCTCCAGCCGTTGCGACGACTGGTGCCCTCGCCCACGCGGACGTGTCCCGACGAAGCAGCCACTGCCGAGCAGATCGCCGAGACCGGACTGTGGGTCGCGGTTGAGCAACCGCTCCTGGAACGATGGCTCGAGGTCGCTCTCGTCGTCGACGTCAGCATGTCCATGACGATCTGGCAGAAGACGATCGCCGAGTTGACCACCTTGCTGCAGGACGCCGGCGTCTTCGGCGACGTCCGCGTATGGCGGATGGACGGCGACCTCCGGCAGGGCGGGAAAGTCACCATTTCCGGCCAGCCGATGGGCGACACGTTCGGCCGTGATCCACGCGAACTGATCGATCCCGCCCAGCGCCGCGTCGTGCTGGTGGTGTCCGACTGTGTGGGCACGGCATGGCTCACCGGCGCGATGGCCGAGCCACTGTCGGTGTGGAGTGGGATCAACCCCGTAGCGATACTTCACATGCTGCCGCAGCGTTTGTGGGTCGGCTGCCCACCAGAGTTCACCGCTGTCCGGCTCAGGAGCACCGAGGCCGGTGTTCCCAATGTCAGACTGGTCGCCCAGGCCCGTCACGGTGACCTCTGGGTCGACGGTGGTGTCCCGATTCCCGTGTTCGAACTGGAAGCCCGGTGGATGAAGCCGTGGGCGTCGCTGGTCGCCGGCACGGGCGGTCAGTGGATCAATGGCATGGCTGTCTTCACCGGCCGGCTCGCCAAGCACTCGATCGACATCCACGGCGTAGGTTACAACGAAACGCAATCGGCCAGTCCAGGAGAACAACTGCGACGCTTCCGGGCGCAGGCATCACCCGAAGCCTACGAACTACTCGTGCACCTTGCTGCTGCGCCGCTCAGTCTCGACGTGATCCGGCTCGTGCAGGGCGCCATCCTGCCCGCGTCCCGCCCCTGTCATCTGGCCGAAGTATTCCTCAGCGGTCTCCTGCGTCGTGTCGCAGGAGACGGTGACGACGATGAACGCCTGGATGAGGTCGAGTACGGCTTCCAGCCGGGTGTCAGAGCGGAGTTGTTGAACGATCTCGCACGGCAGGACGCACTACGCGTGTTGTCGCACGTCTCGCGATACGTGTCCGAGCGGATGGGCTCGCCGCTCGACTTCCGAGCCCTGCTGACGTTGGATCAGCATTATGAGCCACCCGAGGTCAGTCGACCCTTCGCGCGCGTCGCATATGAGGTGCTGAGACGCCTCGGCGGCCGATACGAGGAAGCCGCCGAACGGCTCACTCGTCGAAGTGGGCATGGCTCTGTGGAGCCGCAGGAGCCAGATTCCGCAGGTGATGATCTTCTCCTACCGACCGAGTCCGAGGGGGACACGTTGACCACCTCCGGTCCTCCGTTCGCCGAGACCAACGAGCGTCGGCCACGAATGGCGCCCGGAATCATCCATGGTCTTCCATCGCGAAATCCCCGGTTCACCGGACGTCGCGACCTGTTGTGGCGACTTCGGCAAGAACTGGTCGACAACAGCCAACGCACGGCTCTGCTGCCGCACACGTTGCACGGCCTGGGCGGAGTCGGGAAAACACAGTTGGCGATCGAATACGTCTGGCAGTACAGCCGCGATTACGACCTCATATCATGGGTTCCCGCCGACGACACCACGCAGGTTCGCGCCGCGCTGGCCGAACTGGGTCAGGCGATGGCCCTGCCGGAAGGCCCGGACATCCGCCGGACGGTGGACATCGTTCTCGACGCACTGCGCACGAATGCCGCCGGTCTGCAGTGGCTGCTGGTGTTCGACAACGCCGATGACCCGGAAAACCTGCGGCCTTACCTACCGTACCCGTCCGGCCATGTGCTCATCACGTCGCGGAACACCTCATGGTCCGAAGTTGCGAACACACTCGAGGTGGACGTCTTCGACCGCGCGGAGAGCGTCGAACTGCTCCGGACAAGGACACCCGAACTGTCGGTGATCGACGCCGACATGCTCGCCGATCGGCTGGGCGACCTGCCACTGGCGCTTGAGCAGGCCGCGGCCTGGCTGGCCGAGACCGGAATGCAGGTGGCCGAGTACCTGGCGTTGTTCGAAGAGCAGTTCCAGAAACTGATGGCCGATCCACCCATCGGATATCCGGTCTCGCTGGCCGCCACCTACCAGGTACCTCTCAGCAAGCTCAGGGAGCAGTCACCGGCAGCCGCGCAACTGCTTGCGGTGTGCTCCTTCCTGGGGCCTGCGCCGATCAGGACCACCCTGCTACGGGATGGCGGAGGACACGCGGACATCCCGTCACCGTTGGACCACACGATCAGCGACCCGATCAGCCTGCGTGCCGCCGTTCGGGAGATCGGCCGATACGCCTTGGCTCGAATGGATTCCGACCGGGACGAGATCACCATCCACCGGTTGGTACAACTTGTAGTGCGCGCGCACCTGGATGCCCACGACCGAAAAAGATTCCTGCACGCCGCACAGGACATTCTGGCGCGAGCCAACCGGAGCGAGCCGGACAACGAGCTCAACTGGTTTCGGCACCTCGAACTGTCGTCGCACATCGTGCCGAGCGGATTGATCGAGGCGGAGAGCGAGGCTGCCCGACGCGCCGTCCTCGACCAGATCCGCTACCGCTGGATGCGCGGCGACTACGAGAGCAGCGAAGAACTCGGGAAGCTGACCGTTCAGGCATGGCGTCGGCGTTGGAGTGCCGACGATCAACTCACGCTGATCGCTCAACGACACCTCTGCAACGCGTTGCACGCGCTGGGCAAATACGACGAGGCGCGCGCCTTGGCGAAGTCGACGTTGGATCAAATGCTGCAGGTCCTCGGCCAAAATGACAGACATACACTCGCCACTGCGGACATGGTCGCCTGGGGAATGCGCATACAGGGCGATCTCCAGGCGGCCAGACAGATCGACGAGAACAACCTCGAGCTGTGCCGACAGGCATTTGGCGAAAGCGATCCCCTGACACTCCAGGTGGCTCACAACTTCGCCATCGATCTGCGCTGGCTGGGCGACTTCGAGGGCGCCAGGGCGCGGGACGAGGATTCCTTACGGCTCCGCACCAGGGTGTACGGACCCGACAACTGGCGCACCATGATGTCGACCAGCGCGGTCAACCGCGATCTGTGCGGCCTCGGTGAATACGAAATCGGTCTGCATCTGCAGGAGGCCACGCTCGGAGCGCAGACGCAGATTCTCGGCAATCTGCATCACGTGGTACTGCTGGAGACCAGGAATCTCGCGATCCTGCAAAGAAAGGCCGGGCATTACTCACTGGCGCTCAGTACCATCGAAAATCTCTGCGAAACCTATGCCCGACGTTTCGGCAGCAATCACGAGCATACTCTTGCGGCCATGCTGAGCTACAGCAACGCACTCCGAGACAGCCGTGAACTCGAACGCGCACGCAAGGTGGGCGAGGAGACACTGGCGCACTACCAACGACTGTTCGGCTCCCAACACGCCGTGACACTCGCGTGCGCGGCCAATCTGGCCATCATCCGGCGGCAGCTCGGTGACGTGGTCTCGGCACTCGCGTTGAACGAGGCGGCCCTGGACGCGTTCACTCGCCTCCTCAGCCCGGACCATCCGTTCACTCTCTGTTGTGCCGTGCACCTCAGCAGTGACCTTGCCGGCCTCGGCCGGCAGGACGCGGCTCGTGACCGGTCCGAGCAGACCTTGCCGCGGGCGATCGCCGTCTGGGGCGAAGGCCATCCTTACACGTTGGCATGCCAACTCAACACGGCACTCGACCGAGTGGCGACCGGAGGCGTGCAGGATGGCGAGACGCTGTTCGAACAAGCAACGCTGGGATTCGAGCGGAAACTCGGGCCCGAGCATCCGGCGACCCGGGCAGCCATCGCACGTACACGGCTCGACTGCGACATCGAACCACCGGAGACGTGAGCCTCAGCCGGACATCACGACGTCAGTGCGCCGACGTCGTCGCGCAGCCGAGTGGCGATATGATCGATCAGCCTGGTCAGATCCGGACAGTACACGGACGGGTTGCGGTAACCCCCGCCTTCCCGATACCGGTGCGGGTAGCAGCCACCGCCGCAGACGAGTCGGAGTCGGCATTCCGCGCAGGTGTCGGACAGAGCGGCCAGTCCAACCTGCCGAGCCACGATCGCGGGATGGCTCAACACATCATCGAAGCTGTGCTCCATCACGTTCAGCCCGGTCCCGGCAGCGCCGTCGTACGAAGAACGAAGAGTGTCCACCTGCTCCATCGACCCGTCAGTGTTCACGGCGACCAACGCCACCGGACTCAGGCCAACACTTTCTGTCCAACTCGGCCCGTCCAAGGCCAGATTGATGATTTCAGCGAACAGCCTGATCTCTGTCGCCCGACGAGGTGCGCCGTACCAGTAGTCGAACACAGTGACCAGCCAGTCGCCGTACGGCGTAGAAACTGACCCAGATGTGCGCCCGGGCGGCGGCGTCGACCAATTGCCGTGCGGAAGGAGGAAGTTGATCGCCGGAGGGTCGAAGGCGAGCAGCGATCGATATGTCGTCAGCGGGTCGGCGTCGATGTCGATGACACACAGAATGCCGGAATACAGGTCGCGATAACGGCCAGTGTTGAGGAGCCGGAGCGCATCCGCCACCTGATCGTAGCTGCCCCGACCGTTCGCATGGCCGCGATGCCTGTCGTGGTCCTCCCGCGCGCCGTCGAGGCTGACACCGACACGGATGTGGTGGGACAGGAAGGTCTCCAGCATGCCGTCATTCAGGAGCACACCATTCGTCTGTACCTGCACGGACAGCCGGACGTTCGATGACAAGCGCTCCCGCACCGCTGTCGCGACAGCTGCCAACGTCGAAGGCCCGGCCAGCAGGGGCTCACCGCCGTGCAGAATCAGTTCGATCCATTCCAGTCGATGCCGGGCGGCGTGCTCGGCAATGCGTCGCGCCGTGGCGTCGACAATGGCCGGTGACATTACCCGTGGCCGATCCGACCAACCACGGTCGGCCATGTTGTACATATAACAGTAATCGCAGGAAAGATTGCATCGCCCGTGTACCTTGACCACGAACTGGCGTATGGGAACAGGCGACCAGTCGGTTTCAGCCGACAACCCGACAAACGGCCGCCCTGAACCAGTCATTCCGCACCGTCGGTACCGGATGGAGCGATGTGCGAATCGTAGCGGGCGATCGCGCATTCCGGCCGCTCAATCTCTCGCAGCCGTCGTCGGATGGCGTACGCGAACACGGAGTCGCCGGTTGGGACGAGATGGCCGCACGACAGGTCGACGAGCCCACCACCCAACAACACATCGGATCCCACACCCGGCTGGGTCATCGGAGCACCTCCGGCTTGCTGCCGAGGACCATGCCGGCATGGCGGGTCGAGAAATGGCCGTTCAGGACGGCCGATGCTACTACCATAGCTCGACACCTCGCCAGGCCGTTCGGGACGATCATGGGGGCTGAGGTTACGGCACGTGCCGTAACCGACCCGGACCGGCCCGGGACGGGCCGCGGACAGCGGGGCGGATCGCCGAAATCCGGCTGGGGGCGGCCGCAGAGGAACCGCGGGGGCGCTGGCTGGACGTAGCCCCGGTCGTCGACGACAGCCCTTCCGTGGCGATCTGGCGCCGGACGAATCGTAGAATTACGTACTTGCCGCACAACGCGCGTGCATTCGATCACGTTCGTGTCTGGCGAATGGACGGCGACCTATGCCACGGCGAAAGACTGACCATTTCCGGACTGGCATCAGCTATCACTTTCGGACGTGATTCACGTGAACTGCGAGCGAAGCAGGACCTCAGCCGCTCATGCAGGTCGGCCAGATTCGCGGCCGCCTGCTCACCCCCATGATGGCGGCCGCAGCCGCTTCGTTGATCTCGTGCGTCACCACACGATGACCTTGAGGCGGCTGTCTGCGTGATCATCCGGGGTATCGTGGTGCCTCAAGCGGCTCGCCGCCACGCAAGAGGACGTCGATACGCTTCATACCGTGCCCGGTCACGTGTGGGACGATCCGCCCGACCGTCCATACGACGACCGATCGCGACATCTCGGCGGCCAACTCCGCCCGATGTGGGTCGGCCAACCGGTACGTGTACCAGAAGTCGCAGGCGAGATGCACCGACCGTGCGGATTGAGCATGAAACTGGTGGAACGGAACCGGTGACCGTCCTGTTCGAAAGGCGTGACGTCCAACCCCACCAACGGCCAACGATCGGTCGTCTGGCGTCCTCCGTTCGGACCGGAATGAGGCAGAGTTGCAAGGGCCGAGTCCCCTGTATCGGTATCAGCGGCGTTGCGCGGTCCGCAGGATGAATGAGCTTACTCGCTTCCGATCACCACTTCCACCTCGGGTGACGTGGACCGCGAGACGTTGACGTGCCTGTGTCAGGCGTCACGGTCGAGAAGCATTTCACGTCCACTTATAGTCAACTATTTGACACCGAACAGCCCGTCCGAATGCGCCTCAATAGGTATACTGAGATCTCCATACCGAGAAAACGCGGAGCCTTGCGACACCATGGCCGGGGTATTCATCAACTACCGGGTCGCCGACAATCCGCTCGGGGCGGCCGGGATTCATGACGGCCTGGTGCGGTTGTTCGGGAACGACATGGTGTTCCGGGACTGTGTGTCCCTCGAGGCCGGCAGCCTTTATCCGCGACGCATCTGGTCGGCCCTGGAGGGCGCCGATGTGGTGGTCGCCGTCATCGGACCCCGGTGGCTCGCGACCGCCGGCGACGCCAGTGGCGTCCGGCTCATCGATCGGCCACGGGACTGGGTACGGCGGGAGTTGGCCTGGGCGTTCCGGCACGGCACGCGGGTGCTGCCCGTGTTGCTGAAGGACACTCCCGACGACGCGCGCCTGCCAGGGGTGGCCGAACTGCCGGAAAGCATCCGAGAGTTGGCACTCATCCAGGCATTCTCGTTCAGCCCTCGTCGATTCGGCGCGGACCTGGATCAACTGGCCGGCATCCTGCTCAAGCTCGCTCCGTGTCTGGGCGCGGTGGCTCTCCGGGCAGCCACGTCACTGCCCGGCAACCGCGGCTCTGTCGGACCACCGCTGGCGAAGGACGCGTTTTCCGAGGTCGTCGATGCCTTGGAAGCGGTGCCGTGCGTCGATCGCCGCTATTCACGACAACTCATCGTCGAACGGCTACGGCCGGAGATCGCCGTCACCATTCAGAACTTCCCGGAACGTCACACACACGTCGTCGAAATTCTGCGGAAATGCATGAACTACGACGGCGGCGTGACGGAGCTGCTGTCGTTGATTCATGAAATGGACGAGACTTCCGTGGCATGGCGACAACTGGCCACGACCGTCAACAGATTCCTGCCGGGCACCATGGGATAATCATGCGGAATCGTTCGGTGCCGCTGGTGGACATTTTGGTGCGCGAGTCGGTGCCCGGCCGCCCGCACGGGTCGGTGGCCTCGTTCACCAACGATGACGGTTGCGGGGCGGCATCGTCACATGCTGCGCAGCACCGACACGACCGTGCCCAGGATGGTCGCCCGGTCGCCGTCGATGACGTCGTAGGCCGCGTTGCGCGGTTCCAGGTACACGTGGCCGTTGCGGCGGCGGTAGACCTTGACCGTCGCCTCCTCGTCGATCATCGCAGCGACGATCTGGCCGGAATGCGCCTCGGACTGTTGGCGCACCACCACGATGTCGCCGTCACAGATGGCCGCGTCGACCATCGAGTCGCCGCGCACGCGCAGGCCGAACACGGTGCCACGGCCGGTCAGGCCACGGGGCAGCGTCAGGACGTCGTCGACGTGTTCCTCGGCCGAGATCGGTGTGCCGGCGGCGATGCTGCCCACGACCGGCACCGGGACCGAATCCGCCGAGTCGCGCGCGCCGGGCTCGCGCAGGAACGCACGCACGTCGATGCCGCGCGACATCGTCGTGCTGCGGCGCAGGAAACCCTTGTCCTCCAATGCCGCCAGGTGCTTGGACACCGAGGAGGACGAGCGGAGGCCGACCGCGTCGCCGAGCTCCCTCGTGCTCGGCGGATACCCGTACCGGACCACCCAGTCCCGGATCGTCGCCAGGATGTGCTGCTGGCGCCGCGGCAGCGCCGATGTCTCCAGGAACTCGAAACCGTCATCGTAGGTGGTCACCGCTGGATTCTAGAGGGACCGTTTCCCAACACGATCGGGTGGCCACGGTCGGCCGGCCCGCGGGCGTGCGGGTGAGGTCGACGACGGAAACCGATTCAGACGCGATCGTTTCTTCCGCCCCACGGAAAGCGCCACCGATCCGAGCGAGCACGATGATAACTTAGCGTTGCTAACTTCTTTGCGTATTGTCGACCGGAAGGGAGTTTCGGGTGCTCTCCGAGAAGGACAACGACATCCTGACGCGGATCGGGCCGGGCACGCCGATGGGCGAACTGCTGCGGCGTTACTGGACGCCCGCCCTGCTGTCGATGGAGGTTCCCGAGCCGGACGGTGCACCGGTGCGGGTTCGGCTGCTCGGCGAGGATCTGGTGGCGTTCCGGGACACGGCCGGCACGGTCGGGCTGGTCGCCGAGAACTGCCCGCACCGGGGTGCCTCGCTGTATTTCGGCCGCAACGAGGAATGTGGCCTGCGGTGCCCTTATCACGGCTGGAAATTCGACACCGACGGCACGTGCGTCGACATGCCCAGTGAGCCGGCGACGAGCACGTTCCGGTACCGGGTGAGACTGACGTCGTATCCGGTGCGGGAATCCGGTGGCATGGTGTGGGCGTATCTGGGGCCCCGCGACACGATGACGCCGTTTCGCGACTTCGGCACCGAATTCACTGCCGGCCGAACACGTGTACGCGCGGAAACAGCTCGCGATGTGCAACTGGGTGCAGACGATGGAGGGCAATCTGGACAGCGCCCATATCTCGTGGCTGCACATGTTCAACGGCGCCGCCGACATTCCGGACGACGGCACGGACAAGCCCGGCTACCCGTCCAACTCGATGTCGTGGAAGTTCTGGCTGCACGACCGCGCACCCACGCCTGGAAGTGCACGACACGTGGTACGGCTACCGGTACGCGGCGCTGCGCACCACGCCCAACGACAACACGCACGTGCGGATCACCGACTACGTCGTCCCCTACGGCACCGTCGTGGCCAGCAACCCGTACACCACACGGCAGCTCATGGTCGTGCCGATCGACGACGAGAACTGCTGGCGCTACAACTTCACCGCGCAGGTCGACCGGAACCCGAACGGCTACGGCGGCGAGAACCTGTTCGCGGCGGCCCCGTTCAGCACGCCGATCCGACAACGCGGCAGCGGCGTCACGCCGCGCGAGTACACCGCTGCCAACGACTATCGGATCGACCGCGAGAGGCAGCGCACCGCGACCTACAGCGGCATCCACGACTTCGTCTCACAGGACTTCATGGTCACCGAGTCGATGGGTCCGATCTGCGACCGCACGAAAGAACATCTGGGCACGACGGACAAGGCGGTCATCCGGATGCGCAACATTCTGCTCCGCGCGGCCACCGGCCTGCCCGCAGGCGCCGAACCACCCGCACTCGCCCGAGCCGGCCGTGACTTCCGCACCATCCGCTCCGCGGAGAAGATCCTCGAACCCGGCGAGGACTGGCGCGTCCTGGGCACCGACGACGACCCCGTGGTGCAGGAGGCGACCCAGGTTCGGCAGGTCTAGGTCTCGACCGCTGCGACCGTCGGAGCTCGGTGGTTTCATGGGCCGCGTCCGATGCAGTCCATGGAAACGGAAGTGCCGACAATGGCAGAGGTCGTGCTGTTCCACCACGCTCAGGGGCTCACGCCCGGTCTCGTCGCGTTCGCGGACCTGCTCCGCGGTGGCGGGCACACCGTGCACACGCCCGACCTGTTCGACGGTCGCACGTTCGACTCGATCGAGGACGGGATGGCGTACGCGGAGCAGCTTGGCTTCCCGGACAAGGTGATCGAGCTGGGCGGCCAGGCGGTCGACGCGCTGCCCGCCGGGTTGGTGTACATCGGGTTCTCCCTCGGCGTGCTGCCTGCGCAGCAGCTTGCCCAGAGCAGGCCGGGCGCCATGGGCGCCGTGCTGTGCTACTCGTGCGTGCCGCCCTCGATGTTCGGCTCCGCGTGGCCGAAGGAGCTGCCCGTGCAGGTGCACGGCATGGACGCCGACCCGTTCTTCGTCGGCGAGGGCGACATCGACGCGGCCCGCGAGGTGGTGGCACAGGCCGACGACGGCGAACTGTTCCTCTACCCCGGCGACCAGCACTACTTCGCGGACAGCTCGGTGGCCTCCTACGACCCGGACGCCACCGCGCTGCTCGTCCAGCGCGTGCTGGACTTCCTGGACAGGCTCTAGCCCGTCACGGCCAGATCGAACGCAGGTGCCACGCCGACGGCGAGTCGAGCGTGGCGCTGCCCGAGTCGGCGAACGCCGTGACCGCCGTGGCGCTCGCGTCCGGGAAGATCTGGTCGGTGATCGCGACCTGCCCTCCCCGTCGACAAGGACCAGCCGAGACGGCCTGCCGATCGCCGTGCGGGTGCCGACCGGTCGACACCCGCACGGCGCAGTCCGTTCACCACCGCCAGGGCTGGGAAATTCCTGTCGACCGGGCAAGCGGCACGACGTCACGGAACCGGGGGACGCTGTGACACCCGTCGCTCCCGCGCCGCTCGCCGCGAACAAGGTTAGAGTCGATGACATGGCAGACAAGCCGAAACTACAGCCAGGGCCGGACCACCCGATCACCGTGGAGCGCAACGGATCGCGCGTCGTGGTGACCCTGGCCGGCACCAAGATCGCCGACACGACCGATGCGCTGACACTGCGGGAGGCGAACTACCCCGCCGTGCAGTACATCCCGCGCAAGGACGTCGACATGGGCCTGCTGTCGCGGACCGACCACGGGACCTACTGTCCGTACAAGGGCGACGCCTCCTACTTCACGATCGACGCGGCGGGTCACAACCTGCCCAACTCGGTGTGGACCTACGAGCAGCCCTACGAGGCGGTCGCCGACATCAAGGACCACGTCGCGTTCTACACCGACCGCGTGGAGCTCACCGAACAGGACTGAGCAGCGGCCGCGCCCGGACGGTCGAGTCCGGGCGCGGATCATGCTCACACGCGGTGACACCGGATCGCCCGGTCGAGGACATCCGGGACGACGACCCCGCACTGCGTTCCCGCTGCTCAAGCTCCACGGTGGCCGATCACGACTCGGCGTCGAAGTCGCCGAGGTCGGAGAAGACGAACACACGCACCGCGTAGCCGGTGGTCGGGTGCACCTGGGTGAGGTACGCCGACGCCTGTGTGCCGACGATCTCCTCGATCGCGTCGAGGAAGTCCTGTTTGGTCGCTTCGTGCAGTGCCTCGTGGTGACTGAGCACGGCGCTCTGGTGGCCGCGCTCACTGAGCACGGCGTCGGCCACGGTGAGGCTGTCGATGGACAGCACGACCAGGCTGACCGGCTCCTCGTCGCTGACCGAGACCTTCACGCTGCGTGGCCCTCGACCGTAGAACGATCTCTCCAGGCTGGTCACCTTCTCGGCGACCGCGTTGCGCTGAGCCTTGGTGATCCGCACCGGATGCCCTTCCGTTTCCACGCGAGCGGAGTTACCCTCCGGCCAGCGTCACAACACCATAGTGGCTGTCGGGCCCCGTCGCAGTGAACCACGGTTCGCGGCGGTGCGGCTCGAACGAGATGGGACTTGCGCTGGCGTCACACGAAGGCCGAACGGCAGGCGTGCGACGACACCGTGGGTTTCCCGATGGAAGGGCTTGTCTCGTGGCTTCTCCCGACGGTCCCTCGCGCACTGCGCGGTTACGGGACGTCGTCGTCGACCTGGCGAACCGCCGGGACGAATGGTCGAGCCTGGTCCGGTTCGACCTGGCCGAGCGTTACTTCGCACGCCTGCGCCGCGACGACGACCTTGAGGTCTGGCTGATCTGCTGGGATCTCGGGCAGGACACCCTCCTGCACGACCACGGCGGCAGCGTGGGCGCGTTCCGCGTCGTCAGCGGCTCGCTCGTCGAGGACTTCGGCGCCGTCACGCACGATCGGCTGCGCACCCGGCAGCACACGGCGGGCGACTCCGTCGCGTTCGGCGCGGACTACGTGCACAACCTGGTCAACGTCGGCCTGCGGCCCGCGGTGTCGATCCACGCGTACTCACCGCCGCTGAGCACGATGAACTTCTACTGCTGGCTGCCCACCGGCATCCACCATCTGCGCGCGCTGCGCTGCGACACGCCGGAACCGGACACCACGGTGCTGGAGGCCACGGCCGCGCGGCTGCGGGAGACCGTCGGATGAGCCAGGACGTGGTCTCCGGCCTGCTGGCCACCGCGCGATCGCACATCACCCGCTACTCCCCCGCCGAAGCGGCCGACGCGATGCGGGTCGGTGGCGTGCTGGTCGACCTGCGACCCACCGAGTACCGATGGCGCTTCGGCGAGATCCCGGGCGCGGTCGCGGTGTCCCGGCACGTGCTGGAGTGGCGGATGGACGTCACAGGTCCGTGGCACTGCAAGGAACTCCGGCCGGACGATACGGCACAGGAGATCATCCTGATCTGCAACGAGGGCTACACGTCCAGCCTGGCCGCCTACCAGTTGCGCACCCAACTGGGACTGGCCAACGTGAACGACGTGGCGGGCGGTTTCGCGGCGTGGCAACAGTGTGGGCTACCGGTCCTCACCAGACTGACCTACCTGGCGTAGCCGGAATCACCCGTCGGAAAACCGCGAGCCGAAGAACACGGGTCGGCGTAGGTTCGCAGGTGGGCAACCGGGGGCGGAGCCGACGCGGGACTAGCCAGGACACACGAGCCGGGACACACGAGCCACGGCGAACGAGTCAGAACGGACAACGACCGACTACCAAGGTGACCGGGCGCGGTCGGCGACGAGAACGGAGCAGCGGTGAGCCGTCGCGGCTGGGTGTGGTTCGGCTTGATGTGCGTGATCTGGGGCATCCCGTACGTGCTGATCAAGATCGCGGTCGGCGGCGTCTCCGTGCCGGTCGTCGTGTTCAGCCGGACCGCGATCGGCGCGCTGGTGCTGCTACCGCTGGCCATCCGCGGCGGCCGACTGGTCGAGACAATCAAGGCATACTGGCTGCCCCTGCTGCTCTTCGCGCTGTTCGAGATGGTCGGCCCGTGGTGGCTGCTCTCCGACGCCGAACGCCGACTGCCCAGCTCACTGACCGGACTGCTGATCGCCGCCGTACCGATCATCGGCGCGCTGCTGGCCGTGGCCGGCGGCGACGCGGAACGATTCGGTCCGCTGCGCTGGCTGGGCCTGTTGGTCGGGCTGGCGGGCGTGGCACTGCTGGCGGCACCACACCTGGGCGGCGGCGACGCGTGGTCGGTCACCGAGGTCCTGCTCACGGCGGTCGGCTACGCCGTCGCACCGAGGATCGCGGCGGCCAGACTGCGCGACGTGCCCGGCGCGCTGACAACGGCCGTGTGCCTGGGTTTCGCGGCACTGGTGTACGTCGTGCCGGCCGCGGTGACGCGGCCACGGGTATTGCCTGCCCCGTCCGTGCTGGCCGCGTTGGCCGGGCTGGCCGTGATCTGCACGGCCGTGGCGTTCCTGGTTTTCTTCCGGCTGATCGCGGAGGCCGGGCCCGCGCGCGCCGTGGTGATCACCTACGTCAACCCGTTCGTCAGCGTGCTGGCCGGTGCCTTCGTGCTCGCCGAACCCGTGACGGTGCCGATGATCGTGGCGTTCGCGCTCGTGCTGGCCGGCTCGCTGCTGGCCGCCGGGCTCTCCCGGCGAGCCGCCGTCACCCGGGAGGCGGCCGAGGTGGCACCCGCGGCGGTGGACCAACAATAGCGGGACGATTCGCCCGGAAAAGTGTCCGCCTTTTTGTCATGGATTTGTCGGCCGACGCGTCGCTAGTATCGCGATCGCATTCGAGCCGAGGGGACGTAAAGGCATGCCAGGTTGGCCGGATCACGACGGCAACGACACCTATCTCGGCAAGACGCTCCGGTACGGCGACGTCGAGCTGGGCTTCGACGAGTCGGTGAACGGGGGTGCCGTGCTGCGCCTGTGGCTGCGGGCGTTCATCGTGTCCTTCACGGTCTGGGCCGTGTTCGCCTTCTTCGCGGCGGTCAGCGGGATCAGCAGCCTGTCGGATTCCATGTCCGGCGAACCGGGCGGTGGTGGTGGCGCGGCAGGCGTGTTGTTCGGATTCGGCAGCGTTCTCGGCTTCGTCGCGTTCTGGGTCATTCTGTTGGCGACGAAACTGCCCGAGCCGATCGCGGAATGGCGCGTGCTGCTGTTGAATCGCGGCAACAAAGCCGACTCGGTCTACAGCCACATCTCCGGCACGCTGCGGGAACGGCAGTTGCCGGTCGGCTTCGGGGTGCGCCGCATCCGGACGGGACTCGGCCGCGACTCGGTGAGCAACCGGCTCGTGTTGCGGGACCGCTCCTACACCGCGTACGTCTCGGTGTTCGCCTACGGCACGAGCCTGTACCTGAGCTGGACGATGTGGCGGCGGCGCAGGGGTGCCGCGCTGGTCAAACAGTTCCTGGTGGACATCGTCGAGGGTATGGCCGGCACGCGTGACCCGGAGCGGGCGATGATGCGGACCGAGCGGCCGAGGGCGATGCGTGAGGCCGTGCACGCCGCGTGCCGTGAGGGCCTGTTCGCCGCCCAGCGCGGTGTCGAGGTGCCGATGGAGTTCGGCTTCCCGCGTGGCCTGCCGCAGATCGAGGCCGAGCAGCTCGGTCCGGCACCGCTGCCGATGGCCCCGGGCGGGGCGCACGCGCAGGAACGGGCGAACCGGGCATGACCGGCGAGGCAGGGGTGTACGTCCGGACCGCCGGCACCGCGCACTGGGCGTGGATCGGCGTACGCCTGACACCGGACGCCGAGCGGGGCCGGCACGAGTCCGAGGCCGAGATCCTGGCCGCGGAACGGGCGTGGCTGGCGGGTCTGTGGGCCGTCGAGAACGGCGCCCGCTGGGAGATCCGCTACACGGGCAACGGACCCGACCGACCGGTGTCGTGCGTGCTGCTGGGCCGCGTGTCCGGCCGTGACGTCGATGCGGTGCACGTGGCGGCGGCCGCGTTGCGCGACCGGCTGGCCGCCGTGCCGCGGCACGTGCGGGCCGAGCCGATGACCACGCCACAGGTACAGGCCGCCCTGGTGCCGGCCCGGGGAGACCTGGTCGAGGTGCGCAAGCGGCTGGACTGGGCGTGGTCGAGCAGGCGAGAGACGGGCAGGCAGGTGTGCTTCGCCGTGGCACCGCTGGTGCCCGGCGGCCCGTCCTGGGTCCGGGTGCAGGATGAACTGGCCCGCCAGCCGCCCGGCACCACCGTCGGCATCCACCTGGAGCCCTACGCGCCGACCCAAGGGCTGGCCGTGCGACTGCGTGAACTGGCCGTCGAGTACGCGACGCTGGGCGCGGCGGGCAGGCTGGACCCGACCTGGGACGCGGGCAACCCGGCCGACCCGTTCGCGGCCGTCGCCGCGCACGGCTACCAGCAGGCGGTCCGCCGCTACACCGGCCGCTGCTACCGGACGCGGATCGCCGTCATCGCACGGGACCGCGTCGACCCCGGTTTCGCGGCACTGTTGGCGGCGGCGACCGGTGGCGGCACGGTCTGCCCGCCCGCGGCGCACGACGCGGACCCGGCGTGGCGCGACTTCGTCACGCTGGACCGGGAATGGCTGGACGCGACCTACCGGCAGGGTGCGCCGTCGGGCCACCTCGGTGACGCCGAACGCGTGCTGTGCGACGTCGTCGACGTGGCGGAGGCCGCCACCGCGTTCCGGTTGCCGCTGCCCGGCGTCGCCGATTGGCTGCCGGCCACCGGCGACGTCGGCGCTGCACCACCACCGGAACCCACCGACGGCCGCAGGCGGATCTTCGTGTCCTATGTCGAACACGATCTCGGCCACGTGCGACGCCTCGTCCAGGATCTGCGGCAGGCCGGCTGCCACGTGTGGATGGACCGGTCGGAGCTGCTGCCGGGCAGGAGCTGGAGGTCCGAGATCAGCAGGGCGATCGCGGCCGGCGACTACTTCATCGCGTGCTTCTCGGCCGACAGCGTCGGCAAGCGGCAGACGTACATGAACGAGGAGCTGATCCAGGCGGTCAACCGGCTGCGGCAGATGCCGCTCGACCGGGACTGGTTCGTCCCGGTCCGGTTCGGCGACTGCCGTGTCCCCGAGTACGAGATCCGCCCCGGCGAGACGCTGGACATGCTGCAGACGGTGGACTTCACGCAGGACTGGGACGACGCGCTGCGCAGGGTACTGGCCGTCGTCGGGCGGAATTGATCCGCTGTGGACCGATCAGCCCGACGCGTTGTCGAAGCGGAGCTTGGACGTGATGCGGTAGCGGTCGCCCCGGTACACCGAATGCGCGAACTCCACCGTCCGCCCCGCGATGTCACGGGTGGTGCGTTCGAACAGCAGCACCGGCGCGAAGACCGGCACGCCCAGCAGCGCGGCCTCGTCGGCGTCGGTCACGCTGGGCTCTATGGTCTGCACGGCGTCGGCGACCGCGATCTCGTAGCGGGCGCGCAGCAACTGGTAGAAGTTGCCGGTCTCCATGTCCCGCGCGGCAAGACCGGGCACCAGCACGGCGGGCAGGTCGATCCGCTCGATGGCCATCGGCTCACCGTCCACCAGCCGCAGCCGCCGCACCCGCAGCACCGGCTCGGCCGGTGACACGTGCAGCCTGCTCGCCATCGGCGCGCCGGCCGGTCCGGTCTCGAAGGCGAGCACACGGCTGGTCCAGGTGCCCTCCGCCGGTGGTACGGCGAACGCGTTGGACGACGTGCCGGCCAGTTCCTGGCTGACCTTCTGCGCGTTGGTGAACGTGCCCCTGCCGTGCCGGCGGACCAGCAGCCCGATCCGGGTCAACTCCTCGACGGCGGCACGCAGCGTCGGCCGGGACACGCCGAGCGTGACGGCGAGATGCCGTTCCGGCGGCAGCGGGGTACCGGGGTCGGAGCGTTCGATCACGTCCAGCAGGTGCTGGCGCACCCTGTCGCGCTTCACCGTGGCCGGCTGCCGGGCCGGAGCCTGGTCCATGCTCACCCTTCCAGGATCTCGGCGGACGGACGGAACACTGCTGACCGGACCCCCAAGGAGCGTAGCCGCTGGCCGTGCGGCCCCAGCCGGTCGAGGAAGTCGGAATAGTCACGTGGCGCCCGCGACCAGGCGACCTCGGCCAGCGCACACAGCCTCGGGTACGCCAGGTACTCCACGTGTTCCGGTGTCGGCGCGTACTCGGTCCAGAGCTGGGCCTGGGTGCCCAGCACTCCCCCGTGTCCCGCGTACGGGGGATGGTCGGCGAGCGGCTCGTAACCGTACACATCGGACAGTGTGACGACGTGACCGGGCTGGCCGAGCGGCTCGTCGGGGTGGTCGCGCTGCGGGTAGTCGAAATAGGTCCACCGGTGCGGCGCCATCACCACGGGATGGCCGCGCTGGATGGACCGCACGCCGTGCCGCATGTCCTTCCACGTCATCACCAGCGCGTCGGTCGGCAGGCTGCCGAACTCGCTCGCCTCGCCCCAGCACGCCGTGGTGCGCCCGCGCGCGACGAGGAAGTCGTTGAGCCCGCTGACGTACCAGCCGCGCAGCGCGCCGGTGTCCGGCAGGCCGAGCGCCGCCGCGCGGCGCAGCGCGAGCGGGTCGCTCGCCCACTGGACCGTCGGGCACTCGTCGCCGCCGACGTGCACGTAGCGGGACGGGAACACGTCGACCACCTCGGCCAGCACGTCGCGGCAGAAGTCCAGGGTGTCCTCCGCGACGTTGAGGATGTCCTCGCTGACACCGAACCTGGTCCACACCGGCAGCCGGCGGTCGGGATGGTTGCCCAGTCCCGGGTACGCGGCCAGCGCCGCGCGCACGTGACCGGGCAGGTCGATCTCCGGCACGATCGTCACCCCGCGCAGCGCCGCGTACCGCACCAGGTCGCGCAGTTCGGCCTGCGTGTAGCAGCCGCCGTGCGGTATGCCGTCGAACGACGTGCTGCCCGGATGCCCGATCACGGTCTCCGAGCGCCACGCGCCGACCTCGGTGAGCAGCGGCCAACTGTCGATCTCCATCCGCCAGCCCTGGTCGTCGGTCAGGTGCAGTTGCAGCACGGACAGCTTGTGCAGCGCCAACTGGTCGACGAACCGGTACAGGAACTCCAGCGGCAGGAAATGCCGTGCCACGTCCAGCAACACGCCGCGCCACGGCAGCCGGGGCGCGTCGGTGACGGTCACGTTCGGCCAGTACCAGTCGTCCGGCGTCGCCGTCGCCGGTCCAGCGCCGCCGGTGGCAGCAGTTGGCGCAGCGTCTGCACACCGTGCCGCAGACCTGCCTCGGTGGGCGCGGTCAGCCTGACCTGGTCGGTGTCGACCATCAGCCGGTAGCCCTCGCCCTCGCCGTCACCCGCCAGCGCGAGCCGGACGCACGGCCCGTCCGTGGTCCGCGTGCGGCCGGGGCCGAGGTAGCCGGCGAGCAGATCGGCGGCCCGGTGCGCGCCGGGACCCGCGGACAGGTGCAGTGCGGCGGGAATGGTGAAGTGACCTGGGTGGCGGTGGATCTCGACCGGGCGGGGAATGATCACGGTGACCTCTTTCGTTCGGTCGGGACTGCGGCGCGGTCGCGACGTCACTCCTTCACGGCGCCCGCCGTCATGCCTTCGACGAGCCGGCGCTGCACGAGCAGGAAGAACACGACCACCGGCAGCGCGAACAGCGTGGACGCCGCGATCAGGCCGCCGTAATCGGTACCGGTGCTGGTGATGAACGAGACCAGCCACACCGGCAGCGTGTACCGCGTCTGGTCCTTCATCATCACGTACGCGAACACGTAGTCGTTCCACGCGGTGATGAACGCGAACACGCTGGTGGCGATGATGCCGGGCAGCACGAGCGGCAACAGTACGCGGCGGATCACGGTGCCGCGGCCCGCACCGTCCAGCATGGCGGCCTCCTCCAGTTCGACCGGTACGCCGTGCAGGAAACCGCGCAGCGTCCAGATCGTGAACGGCAGCACGAACGCCAGATACGTCATCCTGAGGCCGATCAGGCGTGTCCAGCAGGTGCACGCGACTCAGGCCGAGGAACAACGGGATCACCAATGCCGGCTGCGGCACCATCTGCACCGCCGAGCACGCCGATCAGGAACGCCCGCCGGCCGAGGAACCGGAACCGGGTCAGTGCCATCGCGGCCAGGAATGCCACGGCGATGGACTGCGACCACCGACCACGTGACGAGCGGCTGTTGCCAGGTCGCGCAGGAAGCCCGACTTGCCGACGGCGTCGGCGAAGTTGGCCAGCGTGAACGGGAACGGCAGGAACCTCGGCGTGGCCGGACGGATGTCCCCGTACGGCTTGAGCGCCGTGTGACCATCCAGTACACCGGGAACGCCACACGACGCAGAAATCGTGCCACCGTGTGGTGGCGACGCAACGCCGACGCCTCACAGTTCCTCCCCGGAGCGCACGAGCCGCCGCACGTAGCACGCGGTCAGGCCACCAGCAGCACGACCGAGACCACGGCGATCGCCGCGCCCTGGCCGAAGGAGTCCTGGTGAACGCCTTGGTGAACGACCAGATGCCCAGCGTCGTCGTCGCGCCGCCGGGCCGCCGCCGGTCAGGATCCAGATCTGGTTGAAGACGGTGAAGTCCCAGATCACCGACAGGATCGCGACCAGCCGCAGGATCGGCCGCAGGAACGGCAGGTGATCACCCGGAAGCCCGGCCACGCGCCGGCCCCGTCGATCGCCGCGGCCTCGTAGTAGGAGCGCGGAATCTGCGACAGGCCGGCGTGCAGGGTGAGCGCCACGAACGGCACCGACTGCCACACCACCAGCAGCCACACCAGCGCGAACGCCGAGAGCCGAGGCCGCCAGTCCTGCTGGGCGAAGTCGCCGAACACGCCCAGCCGGGTGAGCAGCCAGTTCACCACGCCGTACACCGGCTGGAACAGCCACTGCCACACCAGCGTGGCCGCCACGTTCGGCATGGCCCACGCGGCGATCAGCGCGACCGTCACGGCCATGCGCATCCGGGACCCGAGTCCGCCGCAGCAGCAGCGCGACGCCCATCCCGATGAGCAGTGTGCCGACCACCAGCGCCGCGCAGAACCCGATGCTGCGCACCAGAACCGGGCCCGAGTTCGCGGTATCGCAGCACCGGCACGTAGTTGGCCAGCCCGGCCAGTCGACGGCGCCGGTGAACAGCGACGCGCAACCCGTAGTCCTGCAAGGAGATCAGCACCAGCCGGACCAGCGGATAACCCAGCACCAGGGCCAGCACGGCCGCCGCCGGCAGCAACAACCCGTAGGGCAGAAGAGCGTCGCCGGCCGCCGGGCGCGGTCGCGCCTCGCGCAGCGACGGTCGCCGCGTACGGCCGGGCGGCCGTCGGTCGGTGGTCACGGTGTCACTGCGGCGGCGTTCAGCGCCTGGTCGAGGTGCTCGTCGAAGTCGCGGGCAGCGGCGGCCGGTCGCCTTGCGGCCGGTGGCGATGTCGGCGAAGAAGTCGTTGATGGACTTGTCGCTCTCCACGGTCGCCCAGCCGGGGTGGCAGGTGTGGGCCACTGTTCTTGGCGGCGGTGAAGAACGCGGCGTCATGTCGGCGGCAGTGACGGCTTCACCTGGTCGATCATCTGCGTGGACACCGGCGTCCAGCCGTCCATGCCGGCGATCGCCGTCGCGCTGCACGGCCGGGTCGGCGGCGGTGTTCAGGTAGTCCACGGCGCCAGGTCCTGGTGCGGGCCTTGGCCGCGACGCCAGATCGGAGCCGCCGAGGAACACCGGCTGGTCGCGGCCGGCGTGACGCCGGGCAACGGGAACGTGCCGATGCTCGTCCTTCATGGCGGGGTTGTCCTTGATGATCGTGTTGACGCCGTGTCCAGGATGGCGGCGGCCCTGCCGCTGGCGAACATCGCCGCCTGGTCCGGGGCCTTGGTGTCCACATTGCGGGAGGCGGGCCCGGAGTAGGTGTTCTGGAACTGCTTGCCACGCCTTGCCAGACCCTGTTGTGCGGCCGGCTTCTCCAGCGCGCCGTCCACTTGCCACCGGCCTGGGTGGCCAGTTGGCCGCCGCGTCCCAGACGAACTGCAGCGCGCCGTACCAGTACTCGCCCGGGAAGTAGAACGCGGCGAAGTCGGGCCGGGATTGGCGGCCTTGATCTTGTCCAGGTCGGCGGTCAGCTCCGCGAACGTGCTCGGCGGCGTCGTGACGCCGGCCTCGGCCCAGATCGGCTTCTCGTAGATGACGGCGCGGTTGCCGGCGAACAGCGGGGCGGCGTAGAGCTTGCCGGCCACGGTCGCGGGCCGAACAGCCCCGGTAACCAGTTCTGGCCGGCCGCACAGGTCGGCGTTGGGTCGGTGATGTCCGCCAGCGCACCGGTTGCGGCGAACAGCGGCACGTCGGTGTTGCCGATCTCCAGCACGTCGGGCGGGTTGTCCTGGGACAGCGCGGTGGACTGACTTGGTGTTGATGTTGTCCCACTCCTGGATCTGCGACGTCCACCGCGCCCCGGTCGGCCTTCTCGAAGGCGTCGTTGATCGCGGCGACCGCCTTGTCGCAGAGATCGCCGTCCATCAGCCACACGGTGAGGGTCGTGCCGGGACCGGACGGGCCGCCGGAGCCGGAGTCGCCGCCGCCGCCGCACGCCGAGACGGCGAGAGCCAGCGCGGTGGCCAGGACGACGAGGATCTGCGATGCACTGGACAACCTCCTCGGGTATCCCCTGGCTCGAGATTTTCCGATGCTGGCAGTTGACCAATGGTAATGTCAACTGATTGGTTGGACCAATATTTTTCCTTGTCAGCCTTGACAGATTGGATCAGACCAATCACCTTGAAGGTCATCCGGGATGCCCCGGTTGACCATTGGTCAACTCCACTCCGGCAAGGAGACAAGCCCGATGGACCGTCCCCCCGCTCACCAGCACCGCTCCCGAAGGACCCGCCGCGGCCTGCTCGCGGCCCTCGCCGTCGCCTGCGCCGCGACGGCGCTGTACCCCGCCGTACACGCGGCGGCCGCGGCGACGGCGCCACTGACCGTCCAGTACAGGACCGGCACCGGCCCGTCCGCCGACGAGGCCGAGCCGTGGTTCGAGATCGCCGACAACTCCGGCAGCGCGATCTCCCTGAACCAGGTGACACTGCGGTACTACTTCAGCGCCGACACGACCGGCTCCTACGTGTTCGCGTGCGCGTGGGCGGTCGTCGGCTGCTCCACCATCACCGGCACGGTCGCCGCGCTGGGCAATCCGACGGCGACCGCCGACCACTACCTGCAGATCGCGTTCACCGGCGGCTCGATCGCGGCGGGCGCGACACCGGTGACATCCAGTTGCGCCTGTACCGGGCCGACTGGCAGAACGTCAACCAGGCAGACGACTACTCCTACGTGGACCAGACCTCGTACGCGGCCAACTCGAACGTGACGGCGTACGTCAACGGTTCACTGGTGTGGGGCACGGAGCCGGCAGGCACGACGCCGCCCACGACCACCACGACGACCGGCGGCGGCAACCCGCCGCCCGCCAACGGAACCCTGTTCGACGACTTCGACTACTCCGGCTCGGCGGACCCGAACCTGAACGCGCACGACTGGACGGTACGCACGTCCTCCGGCGGCCCCGGTGTCTCCGGTGCGACGTGGTCGGCGAACGCGATCTCGTTCCCGTCCTCGTCCTCGGCGTCCGACGGCCACGTGATGCAGTTGTCCGCCAGCACGAGCGGCGCCGGCGGCAACACGATCCAGGCCGAGATCGACACGACGCAGCGGAAGTTCTTCGAAGGCACGTACGCGGCCCGCGTCTACTTCAACGACGCGCCGAGCACCGGCCCCAACGGTGACGCGGTGAACGAGACCTTCTACACGATCACTCCCGACGAGTCGAACTACAGCGAGCTGGACAACGAGTACCTGCCCAACGGCGGCTGGGGCGCGCCCGGCCCGACGCTGTACACGACGACCTGGTACAGCGCCGACGCGATGGACCGCCAGACGCACAACGTGGTCAGCTCGTTGCAGGGCTGGCACGAACTGGAGATGACGGTCAGCGGCGGCACGGTCACCTACTACGTGGACGGCAACGTGTACTTCAGCACGACCGGCAAGTACTACCCCAGGGACAAGATGACCATCGACTTCAACGAGTGGTTCATCGACGGTGAGCTGGCCGGCAGTTCCACACCGCGCACGTGGAACGAACAGGTCGACTGGGTGTACTACGCCAACGGCACCGCCCAGTCCCCCGGCGCGGTCGACTCCCAGGTCGCCGCGTACCGCGGCGCCCACACCAGCTACGTGGACACGGTCCCCGGCAACTGAGGATCGATCGCCGGGTTCGAGCCGGGCGGGCAGCGTCGCACGGACGCGACGCTGCTCGCCCAGGCGAGCTCGCCGCGTCGTGCTTCCCGGTCGTGCTTGCCGCCGTCCCGCGGAATCGTGCGCGGGAAAGTCCATTCGGAACGCTACGGAACTGCGGCGCGGGTGGATCGGTCGCATCGCTCGCACGGCCGCGAAGCGTGCAATCGTCGGCCCACGTCAGCCATTGCGAGGACGTGGGCGTGCACTCGCCGGTAAACTCGCATGATCGTGACCCGATCCGGTTGGCGCGGCAGCATTTCGGCGTCGACCGGCCTGCCCAGGGGCGCGAACCTTCGTACGAGCCGATTGTCGCCTGCCTTCGCACCGGGAGCGTCGTGCCATGACCGGACCAGATCCCCTCGGATTCCAGCCACCGTCACATCTTCCGGCCGACGGCTATCCGCCACCCGCGCAGCCGGTCCCGCCGATGATGCCGCCGCCGATGACCCCGCCCGGTTTTCCCGTGCAGCAGGCGATGCCCGGCATGCCGCCGACCGGTCAACTGCCGGCCGGACAGGGCTACGGCCCGTATCCCGCGCCCGCGCGGAAGGCTCCCGGCCGTGGTCTGGTGATCACACTGGCGGTGCTGGCGCTGGTGTTCCTCGCCGGCTCGGTCGCACTGGGCACCATGTACCTCACGTCGCAGAGCCACCTCGCGCAGACCACCGAGCAGCGCGACACCACGAAGAACACACTGACGGCGACGCAGGGCCAACTGCACCAGGCCAACGACGACAACCAGAGCCTGACCACGCAGAAGAACAGCCTGAACACGCAGATCACCGCCATGCAGCCGTGCGCGAAGTCGGCCAAGGCGCTGGCGGACCTGCTCGCCGACGACCTGAACAAGAACGCGAACCCGTTCCTGGACCAGGCCATCGTGAACCCGATGAGTAACGAGATCCGCGACTGCCAATGACGGTCAGGGCGTGTGCAGCGCCACGCGGTAGGTGAGTTCGTACTTGTGGTCGCCCACCCGCCGCACCGTCGCGGACAGCACGGGCGCGTGCACGGTGCACCTGGTCACGGCGTGCTCCGACACGGCGCCGCAGTGAATCGCGCCGTACATGCTGATCAGGTTCGGCCTGCCCAGTGAGCCGCTGATCATGTCCACGGCGCCGGTCACCGACGTCGACAGGTCGCCGGGCGGCGACGCGTCCAGCAGCAGGGTGCCGGTGCCGTCGGCCCGCAGCGGAAATCCCCAGTCGGTCTGGCCGTAGCTTCTGGTGCCCAGTTTGGGAGCGAACGTGTGCTTCCCCCGGACGAACAACGTGTTGGAGAACCCGTAACGCCCCGCGGAGTCACGCAGGCGGCACGTGTAGCCGGTGTTGTCCGGCACCGTGCACACGGCCGTCACGCGCGCGTTCTCCAACTGCCCGACGCGGGTCGCGATGTCCCGCTGGGCCTGCTGCTGGTCGGGCAGCGGCGGCCTGCTGAGCAGCCAGAACCCGATGGCCAGGCCACCGATCATCACCACGACGGCGGTGCGGAACCACCATGTGCGCCGCACCGGGGTCGCGCCCCCATTGATCTCTACCTCCATATCCTGAAGGACGCCTGAAGGTGCCCGAAAGGTTTCACGTACCTGTGCGAAGTGCGTCCACCGGTTGCATCCGGGCGGCTCGTAACGCGGGATACAGCCCCGCGCACAACCCGACGACGGCACCCGCGATCGGAGCCCCGGCCGCCAACCGCAGGTCGAGCACCGGCGTCCACCGACGCACGATCGACACCGCGACGACGGCGACGATGCCCAGGCCGGCGCCCAGCAGACCGCCGAACAGCCCGATCGCGCCGGACTCCATCAGGAACTGCGCGGCGATGTGCCGCCTGCGGGCACCCAGCGCGCGGCGCAGCCCGATCTCGCCGATCCGCTCCATCACCGTGACGAGTGTGACGTTCGCGATACCGATCGCGCCGACGACCAGTGACACCAGGCCCAACACCAGGAACAGCGCGTTCACGTCGTGCTCGACACCGCCGCGCAGGGTGGCCGGATCGGGTGGGGCGAGCACCGGCCAGCTGGGTGTGGCTCGTTCGGGCTCAGCGCGTACGGGGCCTGCCGTGCGATCAGTTGTGCCGCACCGAGATCGGTACGGATCAGCACCGACGTAGGCGGGCCGAGACCGAGCTGGTCCTGCGGCCGTGGTGAAGGGCAGGATCACCGTGCTGCCCAGGCTCTGCTGCTGGCTACCGTCCGATCGTGCCGAGCACGCCGATCACCGTGAACGGCGTGCCCTTGACGAACACGGTCGGCTGGTCGTCGATCCGCGTGACGCCGAGCAGGCGCTCCGCGGCCGGCGCCGAGCACGGCCACCCGATCGTGCCGCGCGACGTGGCCGGGGTCGAAGAACCGGCCCCTGTGCCATGGAAGCGGCGAGCACGTTCGGCAGGCCGGTGGTGGCCGCGGCCACCGGCAGCGTGAGGTCCGTGACGGCGGTGGGGTCGTGCAGGTCGTTGGTGCGCACGGTCGCGGTCTGCGCCTGCTGCGGGCTGGCGATGGCGGCCGCGGCGGCGACACCGTGCAGCGGCACCAGATTCGGCCAGCGAGCCCCACGTCACGAACGGCGTCGATGGTGTCCGGCGCGGCCGGCACCACGACGGTCACCGAGGTGGCGGTGGCCGCGTCGAACCGGCCGGCGATCTGGTTGCCCGCGGTCCCGGCCACGCCGAGGGTGATGACCAGTGTCGTGATTCCCAGCACCGTGCCCAGCACGGTCAGCGCGGAGCGCAGCGGCCGGGCGGTGATGCCGGCGACCGCCTCGGCGCACAGGTCCCGCACGCCCATCCTGGGCTGCACGACGCCTCCTCGGTGAGGTGGCCGTCCTCGATCCGCACCCGCCGATCGGCCCGCGCGCTCACGCCGAGGTCGTGCGTGATCACCACCACGGTCGTGCCCTGGTCGCGCAACTGGTCGAGCACGTCCAGCACCGTCGCGGTGTTCACGCTGTCCAGGTTGCCGGTCGGCTCATCGCACAGCAGCAGCGCCGGGCTCGCCGAGCAGCGCACGGGCGATCGCCACCCGCTGCCGTTCGCCGCCGGAGAGCCGATCGGGCCGGAACCGGCTGCGGTGCGCCATGCCGACCCGGTCCAGCACGGCGGCAACGCGATCGGCGCGGCCCGCGCGGTCGACGTCGCGGTACAGCTCGCCCAGCGCGACGTTGTCGGCGACGCTGCGGTGCGGCAACAGGTGGAAAGCCTGGAACACGAACCCGATCCGGCTGCCGCGCAACCCGGCGCGGGCGACGTCGTCCAGCGCCGTGGTGTCGGTGCCGGCCAAGCGGTAGCCGCCGGCGTCGGGACGGTCCAGCAGGCCGATGATGTGCAGCAGCGTCGATTTCCCCGATCCCGGACGCGCCGACGACCGAGACGTAGTCGCCCCCGCCCATCCGAAGGTGGACGTCGCGCAGCGCCCGCACCGGCGGATCGGCCGGGAACGTCCTGTGCACGCCGTACAACACGATCACCGGCGCCGTGCACCGGTCATGACGTGCCCACCACGACCCGGTCACCGGCCGCCGAGCGCCCCGGCCCGCCGGCGCGACCTGGACCAGACCCAACGCGGCTCAGCCCGAGGGTCACCGGCACCGTCCGCGCCTGGCCTCCCATGGCGACACGGACCCTGCGCGCGACCGTCGGCAGCGGTGAACACGGCCGCGACCGGCACGACGAGCACGCGCCGCCGTGTCGCCGACCGTCACCGTGATCTTGTCGCCTGCCCGGAATACCGGGCCAGCGCGGCGGAATCGGCAGGTGTGTACCGCAGCGGCGTAGCGGCCGTGCCAAGTCGTGCGCCCGGGGTCGAGACCGACGCCTTCCTGCTGCGCACTCGACGGCGTCGAGCTCGATCCGGCGGCGGCGGGCGGTGCCGCGGCGGTGCCGACCGCGGCGACCGTGCCGGGTCACCGCGAGCCGTCCGGTGCGGTGGCGGTCGCGGGCATGCCGGCGTGCAGCAGGCTCGCGTCGTCGCCGGTGCACGGTGGCCTGCACGACGACCGTCGAGTCGGTGACGGTGCCGACCTGACCGGTCGCCGGCCCACCCGCTTTGACGGTCACCGTGTCCAGCCGGACCGGCAGCGACGGCAGGAACACGACCTCACCGGAGGGCACCGTCGTGCCGTAGGACTTCTGGAAGTCCGCCAGATCCGACTGGGCGTCGCGCAGTGTGTCCGTGCCTGGGCCACCGCCGCCGCTCCCCGTGGCGGCCGGACGGTGCTCAACGCCTGCTGCGCCGCGGTCACCGCGTGCTGCAGCGTGCGCAACTGTTTGCGCTGGGTGTACGACGGGGTTTCGGCCTGATAGCCGGCTTTCTGGTACCAGTGCCTGCACCGCCGTTGCGGTGGCGTCGTCGAACGTGCCGGACGTCAGTTCGACCGAACCCGAGGCCGGTCAAGTCCTGCTGCAACTGGCGGACATCGTCACCGGTGTTCCCCGGCCCGAGTGTCCGGTACATCGGCACGGTCCCGGCCAGCACGAACACCGGCCGCCCGCTCACCTCCATCAGCACGTCACCGGACTTCAGCGTGGCACCCTGCGTCGGCGCCTTCGTCACGACCTGCGTGCCGGGGCTCGCGGTCGTCGAGTTGGTGTCCTGGCCCGCTGGGCCGACCGAGCCGGTCAGCGACAGCGGCGCGGGATCGGCGTAGCCGACGATGCCCTGCCCGACCACGGTGCTGGTCAGGCTCGCGGCGCTGCACCCCGGCCGTGACCAGGGACGGTGTCGGCGGCTGGTGCGCCGCGGCGGCGTCGGCCGGTGACGTGACCTGCGTGCCGATCACCCACCCCGCCGCGCCGGTGGCGACCGCGACACCCACCACGAGCGCGAGCACCCGCCGGGGGTTCGGTGCGAACGGACCGGCCACCTCAGCCGGCGCCCATGGTCATCAGCTTCTGCACGAACGGCTTGGCCAGCGGCTCATAGGACTTGCCGCACTCCAGGTCGGCCAGGCCATCGTGATCTCGTTCTGCAGGCCGGTCTGCGCGGTGGCTCGCGTCGATCGTCTCGCCCTGGGCGTGCCGCTGCTGTTGCACATGGTCTGCTCGAGCGCGCGCTCCATCGCTGCCGGGCTGCGCGGAGTTGACCTGGTAGCCCTGCTGGCGCAGGCAGGACGCGTAGGTCTGGGCGGCCGACACCAGCTGCGGGTTGGTCTGGAAGTCCTGGTTCGCCGCTGCCGGGCGGCCTGCTGCTTCGCTGGCCGGCCTGGCCGGAGGCAGTGCGCGTCGCCGCAGACCGCGTCGGATGCCTTCGGCGCGCAGCCCTCGCTGGCCGGCGGCACCGGCGGTGTGAGGCGCTCGCCTGCCTTCGAGTCGCCGTCGGGGCCCAGCAGCGCCAGCAGGTAGGCCTGCTTCTGCGCCGGGCTCGAGCGCCGCGCAGATCGCATTGTTCGGGTTCTTCGCCGGGTCCGCCGTCGGCGACGCCACGTTCGGGTCGTGCGGGTACACGTCCCGCGCGTAGACCCCGAAGCCGTACTTCGGCGCGGAACGTCTTGAGCTGCGCGTAGGGCACCAGGGCAGGGTCGGACGAGCCGGTCCGTGTCCGGCCGCCGGACCCTGGGGTCGGCGACCACCTCGGGCTCGCGCGATGTAGGTGAAGCCGCGCTGTTTCATGCAGTTGGCGACCAGGTCCTCGAGCTGGTCCGCCTGGGCCTGCTGCTGGGCTCAGCGAACTGGTCGACGGCGCGCCCGCGGACAGGTCGGAACCGGCCGGGCCGCTCGCGCCACAGCCGGCCAACAGCCAGCCCGCGCCGATCACGCTGGTGCAGCACGACGGCACGGCTCTTTCGTTCGGCTCATTGATTCTCATTTCTCACCGGGGCAGGACGTCGCGGATCGGCACCGCTGATGCCGTCCTCACCCGGGTAGTACGCGCGTCCGCCGCCGAAGGTTGAGCGCGATCGCGACACAACCTATTCGCGCCCGCGCGGCGTAAGGGAGAGACGACGGCAGAAGGGAGACGATGACCGACGGGGACACCCAGTTCGTCGAGTTCGTACGGGCCAGCTCGGCACGCCTGCTGCGCGCGGCGTTCCTGATGACGGGCGACCGTCACGAGGCGGAGGACGCCGTGCAGACCGCGCTGGCCCGCACGTACGCGGCATGGCAACGGGTGCGCAGCGCCGACGCGTACTCCTACACCCGCAAGGTGTTGGCCAACCACGTCATCGACGGCTGGCGCCGTGGCCACAAGGGCATTGAGTCGACCACCGAGCCAGGTCCCCGAGGCGCCCACGTCCGGCGACGCGGCGCACGACGTCGCCCTGCAGGACTGGCTGCGGCAGGCCCTGGCCGTGCTGTCCCGCAGGGAACGGACCATCCTCGTGCTGCGGCACTTCTACGACCTGCAGCGAAGCCGACATCGCCAAGGAACTGAAGGTGTCGAAGGGCACCGTCAAGAGCACCAACGCCCGCGCGCTGGCCAAACTGCGGATCAACGCCGACGCAGGCCGAACCCGACCGGGCCGCCACGTGCGGGAGGACAATGACGGATGAACGACCTCGACGCCCTGCGCGCCGCGCTGCCGTCCAGTCGAGCCAGACGAGCCCGACGATCGGTGGACGTCGACCGGATCATGGCGCTGGGCAGCCGAATTCGGCGCAGGCGGCGGCTGGCGACCGGTGGTGCGGCGCTCGCCGTGACGGCCGCGCTGCTGGTCGGCGTGGCAGTGATGACGCACTTGCGGCCGAGCACCGAGGACGCCGCGCCCGAACTGGTGATCAGCGGCGGCCAGGCCCCCGATCCCGACCGCCCGCCCCCTCGGCGCGGTCATCGACACCGGTTTCCATGAGACGCAGGGCGAACACGTGCTGTACGTGACGTCCGGCCGGTCCGGTACCACATCGGCCCAACTGGATCTGACCGAGGGCCACCGGACACCGGTCGGCACGATCCTGCCCGAGATCATGGGCACCGGCCAGACCACGGCCAACGGCTTCCACGCGCTCACGCAGCTGTCTGGTCCACAACGGACACGACACGCTCGCTGTTCGGCTACTACAAGGGTCCCGCGGTGAGGATCACCATCCAGGCGAACGGCCGCACGGTGCAGGCACGTGTGTCGACCTGGTCGATCGACCCCGACATCGTGGTGTTCTGGTTCGACCCGGCCGACGTCCCGGTCACCGACGATATGCGCAGCCTGCAGGCCTACGACGCCGGCGGCCACTCGATCTGATCCTGGACGCTCCCCAGTGCCGCCGGCCGCGACCCGTGCGGCCGGACGGATGATCCCGCGCGGAAAGGATGCGGCCGGGCGGCGGCGGGAGAAACCCCTGTCCGGCCCGGATGACCGGGCCGGACAGGTTCGGTCACGGTGCCACGTAACAGGACTTGACCACGGAGAACAGCGCGTCGCCGAACTGGGCGTTGTCGCACGGCACCGAACCCGTCGTCTGCTGGTAGCTGAACGCGCCGTTCGCCCCGTACCCGACCGTATGCGTGCCGGACAGCGTGCACGTGCCGTTCTCGTTGGCGCACGACGAGTATCCGCTCGGGCCGCCCTGCGGCGCCTGGTAGCACGACTTGAGCGATCCGAAGTCGGGGTCGTCGCCGAACATCACCGTCGTGCACGGCACGGCGCCCGCCGCGACCGACTGGTAGACGTACCCGCCGGACGCGCCGTACGCGATCATCCCCGGCGCGCCCACGTGGCACACGCCGTGCTCGCCCGCGCACGTGCTCCAGCCGGCCGGCAGCGTACTGGACGACAGCGTGGTCCGGGAGCTGACGGTCGTCGTGAAAGCCGTGGTGCGGTTGGCTTCCGCGCCGAACGTGGTTCCGGAATCGCTGCTGTAGGCCTCACCACCGCCCGGGTAGGGCGCGGAGTCGTTGTACACCATGCCGTAGCAGCCCGCCGAGTTCGCCGACCTCACCTCGATGCCGTAGCGCGTGCCGGCCGTCACCGGGATGTTCGGATACACCGTCACGGCCCTCGGCGACCACCCGATCGAGTACGTCGGGACGACGGTGTGGAACAGCGCGGACCCGGTCGGCTGGAACGAGCCGTTGGCCGCGTACACGTCGACCTCAAGGCCCTGGTCAGGAGAACCGCTCTGGTACGCGGTGTACGTGGCCGACGTGAGCGTGCCGGTCCGGCCAGCGACGAACGTCTGGATCCGCGCGATGTTGCGGCCGATGTCGCACCACGAGCGGAAACCGTTCACGCCGGCGGTCTGGTCCTGGTCCGGCGAGGGCAGTTGGCCGCCACCCGAGCCGTCCGTCAGGTCGAGCGAGACCGTGTCCGAGCAGGTGATCGGATTGATCTTCCCGTTGCCGTCGAACGACAACGGCGTCCAGAAGTAGTTGGCGAGAGCCTCGTTGGCGTTGCCGTTGTTCCACAGGTCGCTGCCGTACAGGTAGGCCGTGCCGGACGTCGTGGCGAGCTGCGACACGAACGACGGCTGCCCGCCGCAGGAGTTCGACGTCACCTTCGTGCCGGCCGACCACGTGCCCAGCGGTGAACTGGCCGTCCGGTACGACGTGCCGGTGCCGCCGCAGTAACCGCAGTTCGGGTCGGAGTAGGTGAGGTAGTAGGTGCCGTTGCGCTCGAACATCGCGGGCGCCTCGGTGGAACTCTGGCCCAGCCGGGTGTACGCGCCGGTGCCGGTGGTGTAGTCCGACGACAGGCGTTCCACGACTATGTCACCGTTGGCGCGCCAGTCCGTGTACGCGATGTAGGCGGTGCCGTTGTCGTCCACCCACACGGTCTCGTCACCGTTGTTGACGCCGCCCGCGGGCGCGTTGTCGTTGACCGCCAGCGTCGGCACGGTCGTCTCGGTGAACGGCCCGGTCGGTGACGTCGCGGTGAACACGCGATAGCCGACGCTGTTGTCGTACACGTTGATCCACAGCACGTAGCGGCCGGTGGCGGCGTTGTAGACCACGTGCGGGCGGAAGCAGCCGTAGGTGTTGCCGTCGCACCGGGTCTGCCACGTGCTGCTCGTCGCGTCGAACAGGAAGCCCTGGTCGCTCCAGTGCACCAGATCGGACGAGGTGTAGACCTTGAAGCCGCAGAACGGCGTGCCGCCGTTCTGCCAGCGGTAGCCGCAGTCGTAGGAGGTGCCGTAGAGGTAGTACGTGCCGCCGAAGTCGGCGATCATGCCGTCGTGCGCGTCGACGGCGTCGCCGTGCGTGTCGAAGCGGACGACCTGGTTGCCGCCGCTGTCGAAGTTGGTGATCGTCGTCGAGTAGTCGGCCGGTGTCACGGGGGAAGAGGACACGGCTGATGTCGCGGCCATGGCTGTCGCCGTGGCGGTGGTCAGGGTCGCCGCGACGATGGCGGTCACGAGGATGGCAGGCCAGCTACGCAAGACCCCTCCTGGATTGAACCCGATTGAAACGTTTTACCACCGTTGTCGATCAGGGTAGAGCAGCCAGGGACCGGGGTCCATGTCCCGTCTCGCACGAACGCGCATTCCCATTTACCGGAATGGCCGCCGGTCAGCCGAGCGCCGTCTCCCGGAAGGCCTTGTCGAGGTCGTCGTCGCCGATACCGAGGTCCTTGCCGACCGCGACGTCGAGAAAGATGTCGTTGCTCATCAGGATGCTGGTGTGCGTCGGTCCGAAGCCGTACTCCGTGCCGCGCAACCGCTGTACCCAGCCGGCGACGGTGCACGCGAGCGCGGTCGTGCGCGGGCTCAGCCGCCGAACGCGCACGTTGCGCCTGCCACCCGCCACCGCCAACCGCCGCATCAGGTCCGGCCACGTGAAGTTCCCCGTGGCGATCGGGAAATCCCCGTCCGCGCGATCGTCGAGCGCACACCCGACGGCGCGCGCGACACCGTCCGCGGACACCACGGCGGTGCCACCGGGAAACACCACCGGCCCGAACCGGCGCACCGCCATCCTCGCCATCCCGCCCAGCGACGACGCGCGGCCGGGTGTGGCACCGGCGACGTAGGGCAGTTCCAGCACGGCCATGGCCATGTCGTCACCTGCCGCGGCGTGCGCACCGGCGGCCTGTGCGACCCGGCTGCCGATGTAGGGACTGTCGGCCAGCCGCCATTGCGGGTGTTCCCGGTCAGCGGTGGCGAAGTAGCTGCTCAGCACGACACCCCGGTCGCAGCCGGCGGCCCGCGCCGCGGTGATCAGCCGGACGGTCGCGTCGACGTTGGCCCGCTGGAAGTAGCTCGGCCCCGCGACACCACGCGGCACCCGCGCGGACGCCCCCGCCGCGAACACGACACCGGTGTGCCCGGCGACCAGCGCGTCCAGATCGGCCTGCCCGAGCGTCGCGATGTCGCCCTGCCGGAACACCACCTCGCCGGGCGCGTCAGCGACCGAACCGCGCGCCAGCACGGTCACGGCGTGCCCGCGTCGCAGCAGTTCGGTCACGATGTGCTGCCCAAGAAAGCCGGTACCGCCGACCACGAGGGTCTTCATCCCCACGCCTCCCCCAGCCACCCCACGAGAAGCGACCGTACACCCGCGTCCGGTCAGGCGACGGTGGGCCAGGGCAGCACGGTCAACTCGGGCCACTGCCCTTGCCACCGCGCGGTCTTCGCCTCGTACACGTGGCGCGGTGCCAACACCGGATTGGGCCGGACGACGAGCCCGAACACGTCGGCGAACCCGTGCGGCGCATAGACCCGCCAGTCCTCACCGACGACCCGAACACCGAGACAGCAGGTGGTCGCGGCGAAGCGGTCGATGGCCGACTCGGTGCACGTGTGCGGCGGACACGGCACGCCGAACCGGTCGGAGTACCAGAGATGCACCCTGGCCTCGTTGCGGATCTCCACCGGCAGTTCCCCGAAAACCACCGCGCCTGCCCGGATCACCGCGTCCTCGGCGTCCCAGCCCAGGTCGGAGTCGTCGAAGTAGAACAGGTCGTAGTCCTTGATCCCGTCCCCCGGCGCCCGACCGGTCACCACGTTCCACACGGTCTGGAACAGGCACCCGGCGGTCAGATACCAACCGGGCAGCGCCAACCCGGCGGCCCGATCGAGCACCTCGACGAGTTCCTCGTTGCGTCGCAGAACCGCACGGAACGCGTCGAGTTGTTCGGTGACGGGGAGCCGACCGATCCGCACCAGTGGATCGCCCAACGCTAGCCGTCCAGGAATCCGGTGGACGGGTCGGTCAGCAGGGCGCGGCGGGGCTGTGTGCCGCCCATTTCGGCCGTGATCGCGTACGCCGAGCGCAGCAGGGCCACCTCGGCCGGGGACGGGCCTTCCGGCAGGGACGACGTCGTGCCGACCAGGGCGACCGTCGCCGCCACGCCGTGTTCGTCGAACACCGCCGCTGCCAGGACCACACCGTCCACCGCCGGGATGTGGACCCGGCTGATCCCTCTCGACCGGCACGACGGCAGATCGTGTTCGAACGTGCCGCGCTGCTCCTCCGGCATGCCGGCCAGGTACCGGCCCATCGTCTCCTTGTCCTCGGACAGCGAGACGAACAACCGCGTCTGGGCCGATTCCGAGCCCAGCGACGAACCGATGCGCACCGTGATCAGGATCGGGTGCGTGCCCGTCTCCGACACCAGCGACACCACCGGACCGGAGGCGCCCCACAGTGACAGCACCACCGTGAGGCTGGTCTCCAGGGACAGCGCGCGCATGTGGCCGGGGGCGATGTCCAGTACCCGGCGCTGGCCCTGCGCGACGGCGCCCAGTTGCAGCAACAGTTTGCCGGGGACGAACGCCGCCGCCTCCTCCCTGTCCCGCTCCAGGATGTCGGCCTGCACCAGCGAGTTGAAGTAGCGGTGCACCGTCGTCCGGTTCAGGCCGACCAGCGTGGCCGCTTCGGCGACGGTGATCCTCGGCTTGTTCTGGGTGAACAGCCGCAGCAGTTCACCGACCCGATGCACCGCCTGGATGTCGCCGGTACCTCCCGCGCTGGTCACGCTGCGCTCCTCACCTGGTCCACCACTCGCCGGAAGCGGCAACCATCCCCGGCCGTAGCGGACTATACCCAGCCGTCCGCCTGCTCAGAGGGACAGCAACTGGGCGGCGTTGCCACCTGTCATCGCCTTGATCGCGTCGTGCTCGACGCCCGCGTCCAGCAGGATGCGCACCATCCGCCGGTAACCGGTGATCGGCAACGGGTTGCCGGCCTGGCCGAGGTCGGAGGAGAAGATCGTCCGCTCCGGGCCCGCCGCCTCGTAGAACGGGCCGACCCGCGTCATCGGCGGTTCCTTGTCCTTCGCGCTCTTGCCGACCAGCATCGCGAGGCAGTGTTCGACGTACGCGCCCTGCCGGGTCCAGTCGGCGATGCGCTCCGGCGAGGCACCGACCACGAAGTCCGGGTGACTGATCACGACGCGCGTGACACCACCGGCGAACGCGGCAGGCACCAGCACGTCGATCTCGGCGGCCGGCAGGTGCCCGCAGTTGAGCACCGCCTCCTCACCGGCGATGACGTCGATGACGTCGTGGGCCTCGGGCACCAGGGCGCCGGATGAGTCGAGGACGGTGATCGGCTCGTTGTCCCGCAACAGCACCCCGGAGGTGGGGAAGCCGCTGTCGTGGTTGTGCGAGTGGAAGTCGATGTGCGCCGTCGAGGAGATGGTCGGGAACCACACCACCTTGCCGCCCATCCGCAGCGCCAGTTCCACGGCGTACGGGTTGAGGCCGCCGACCGTCCGGTTCAGCGCGACACCGCCGTACACCTTGACCGGCACGTCCCGCAGGCCCGCGCTCTCCAGCGCGAGGATGTCGGTCTGCATGCTGTGGTGGTGCGACTTCGCCACGATGGCACGGAATCCGACGGTGGCCGCGTCGGTCGCGGCGTCCAGGATCGACATGCGGCGCGGGAACGGGCTGGGACCGGGGTGGACGTGCAGGTCGACGCCGCCGGTGAGCAGCTCGTCGACCTCCGGGTCAGCCTGCTGACGGTCGGCGTCCAGCGTCGGGTCCCACAGTTCACTCAGGGTGTCGGTCACGACTTCGTCCTTTCTGGCCTGGGATGTGCTACTTGACCGCCAGCGCGTTCGGCGGTGAACCGACCCCTCCTTCCAGGTTCAGCGGCTTCGCCGTGACGAGGAACTCGTAGCGGCCGTCCGCGGCGCAGTCATCGGCGAGTTCGTCGAGCTTCCACAGCTCGCCGATGATCATGCCGAGCAGGCCGATCAGCGGGCGGTGCAGCATGCCGTTGTGCGAGGGCCCGCGGGCCGGCAGCGGTTCGTCCGGGTTGATCCAGGGCGACGTCGGCTCGACCGGCGACACTTCCAGACCGCCGTTGTCGGCTGCCGCGATGGAGATCTGGTGGTCCCACAGCCAGGCCACCATCTCCTCGGACTGCCGCAGTCCGGGACCGCCGCGTTTGGCGGCCCGCTCCTCGGGTGTCGCTGCCAGCCAGTGCTCGGAGAAACCGGTACGCAGCAACAGGATGTCACCTGACCTGAGCTCGACACCGAAGTGCGCCGCCATGTCGTCCAGATCGGACGGTGCGAACGCGCGGCGCGAGCCGTACTCGATGGGTTCGCCACGGCCCGCGAAGTAGCGCGCGGCGTCCAGCAGCACTCCCCTGCCGACGATGCCCTTCTCGGCCAGCAGGTGGATGCCCAGGTCCGGCTGGCCCACGACGATCTTCTCGTCGGCGACGCCGCCGTAGAAGCCGTGTTCCGGGTGCCTGATGTGGCGCAGTCCGTCCACCTGGGACGTGGACTGGAGGTAGAACGAGTCCACCCAGTCGTCGCGGTGGTTGGGATTGTTGGAGAACATGTGGTGCTCGGTGGGCGGCCGGGTGCCGGCCAGGCTGGGCACGAACGTGTTCAGCGGGTAGTCCAGATTGAACACCGTGCCCCGCCGCACGAGCGCGGCCGCCGCGACGGCCGTCTCCGGCGTCAGGAAGTTCAGCGTGCCCAACTGGTCGTCCTTGCCGAACAGGTGCCAGGACGACCCGGCAGGCGCGTCGGTACGTCGCTGCAACTCGGCGTACGTGGGGACCCGAGCGGTGGTGGTCATTCATCCTCCTACGTGTTGACCGCGGACCGGCGGGACGCGATGTCCCTGGGACTGGGGGAGCTCCTCATCCAGGGCAGCAGACACGGTGCCGCGACCATGTTCACCGCGAACAGCGCGAGGTAGGCGACCACGTAGCCGTGCGTGGCCGACAGGACCTGACCGAGCACCAGCGGTCCGAGCGCCGAACCGAGGCTGGTCCACGTCTGGAACCGCGCGAACTGCCGCGCGAAATCGGTGATGCCGAAGATCTCCACGATCACCTGGGACCGGATCAGGATGGTGTTGCCCAGGCTCTGCCCGATCAGCGCGGCACCGAGGAACATCACCCAGCCCACTGGCGCGAGCCCGACCAGCAGCACACCCGCTCCCTGGGCGCAGAAACTGGTCAGCGTCCAGCGGTGCAGGCCCAGTTGTCCGATGCCGGCGCTGCCGATCCACCGTGAGGCCACCGCCGTTCCCGTGGCGACGGACACCGCGAGCGTCGCGCCCGCGAAGCCACGGGACAGGCCCAGCGACACCATGTACGACGTCGCACCCAACTGCGACGCGCTGACCAGACTGAACGCGACGACCAGCGGCCAGTGTGCGGCCAGCCGCGCCCGGCTGCCGGCGGGCACGTGGTCGGCGACCGGCCGCGGTGCCGGCACCGACCGGCCGCCGACCGCGATCGCCGCACACGACACCACCAGGAACCCGGTCGCCACCAGCAGGAACGCCCGATGGGTCGAACCGTGGCCGGTGAGCAGCAGCGCCAGCAGCGGTGACACCGCGATGCCACCGGCCGACGAGCCGGACGTCGCCAGCGCCATCCCGCCGCTGGGCCGCCCGTCGAACACCCGCACCAGCACCGTGGTGCCGACCACGATCAGGCCACCGCTGAACACCGCACCCAGCGCCGCGAACACGGCGATCACCACGACCGCGTCCGGGTGGGCGGCCATCGCGGCGATCGCCGCCGTGCCGGCCAGCACCGCGCCGAACAGCACCGCCGTCGGCCGATGCTGGCCGAACCGGCCGAACGCCAGCCCGGCCAGCGCACCCATCAGGAAGAACCCGGTGCTCGCCAGCGACAGTGCCGACGCGCTGACCGTCCCCGACCGCATGAACACCGCGATGTAGATCGGGATGCCGTAGACCGCGACACCGCTGCCGACGGTCTGCAGGACGAAGATGGCTGCCGCGACCCGGGTCGCCTGCTGGCGTGGTGTCCGTTTCATGGTCCGTTCTCGGGTGGTCACGCATGCCGGGCACCGTCACTGCGCGGCACCGAGCGGATCGCCCGCCGGTGCGCCGACCGCGTCGAGCGCGATGCCCCTGGTCTCCGGCCCCGCCGTCGTCGCGACCACCAGCAGCACACCGCCCAGCGCGGCCAGGATGCCGGCCGTCAAGTAGGACGGCACGACATGTGCCAGCCACACCTGGTAGACCGCGAAGAACGCGGGGATGATCACGGCCGTGCTGTAGCCGACGCCCCAGCCGGACGAACGGACCGCCGTGGAGAACCGCTCGTTGATGTAGGCCGGCAGCACGCCCAGTGGGCCGATGATGAACACGTTGGTCAGCGCGGCACACACGGTGAGCAGCGCCCAGCCGTGCACGTGGCCGCTGCCCAATAGGGTGAGCGTGACCGGTGACAGCAGGATCATCACCGCACCCGCGGCGTACAGGGCGCGCTTGCGGCCGATGCGGTCGGAAAGCCAGCCGTAGAACAGGTACGTGCACACGCCGGGGATCGCGTCGACAAGCTGCGTGTGCGCCAGGTCGGACGCGGTGTATCCCTTGTTGCCCAACAGCAACTGCGGCATGACACTGCCGAGCATGTTGATGCCGAAGAAGACGCCGGTCATGATCGCGTAGACCTGGATGAATGCCTTGCCCGAACGGCCCTTCAGCATGTCCCGCAACGGGGTCTTGGTGCGCGCGGCCGTCTTCCACGTCTCGGAGTCCTCGACGCGCCTGCGCAGGAACCACGCCACGAGTACGGCGAGGATCGCACCGAGGATGAACGGGATCCGCCAACCCCACTGCACGTAGGGCGAGTGCAGACCGGCCTTCGGCGCGAACAGCAGCACCAGCGACGTGAACAGCGCCACGACGAACGGGCCGCCACTGGCCGAACACTGGATCACCGCGCCGACGAATCCGCGCCTGCCCCTGGACGCGTACTCCAGCGCCATCGGTGTCGCCGCGGTGTACTCGCCGCCCAGGAAGATGCCCTCGACGAACCGCAGGCCGATCAGCAGAGCCGTGGCCGCCGCGACGCCGACCTGTTCGGCGCCGGGCAGGCACGCGATCAGCAGCGACATCGTGCCGAAGCCGTAGATCGTGATCGAGCCGATCCGCCGCCGCCCGAGGCGGTCGGCGAAGCCACCGAACAGCAGGGCGCCCACCGGCCTGCCCAGCAGTGTGGCGGCGAACGTCATGCCGGCCAACAGGGAGGCCTGCGCCGCGGTCGCGTGCACCTGGAAGTAGATCATCGCCGGCAGCAGCGAGGTCGACGTCACGTAGATGGAGTACGAGTCGATCGCGAACCCGGCCCACGCGCTGGTGATCGCCCGCCGCCTGCGGCGGACGAACGCCGGATCCGCTGTGGTGTTCCGAACGTCGGTGGTGGTGGAGGAGGCCATGGAACAGTCCCTTCAGCACTGAAGGTGAGAATGCCCGACCACGGTCGGGTGCGTGTGGTCGCGGATCGCGATCCCGGTGCCGTGCGCTGGGCCGGCACCGTGTCAGGGTGCGGGGTATTCGTCCGCGTTGAGGACCCATCCCGGCTTGGCCGAGAAGTCGACACGCGGACCGGCGAAGATGTCGATCAAATGGTTCGCGGCGTAGCCGATCGCCTCGGACGTGTGGATGGTCGGCGGCGGGATGATGCACACCGACGGGCTGCCGACGCGGGCGTGGTCCTCCGGCCGCCAGGTGGCCGAGTCGGTGCCCCATGGGGTCTGGATGTGGTGGACGTAGGTGCCCGCGACGACGAGGCTGCACTGCTCGAAGTCCTCGTGCAGGTGCGGGGACATCTTGTGCGGGTCACGCGGACCGCTGCGCGCCGGCATGAAGTTGACCATGAACGAGCGGGTGCGGAAGATCCGGCCGAACCGGCCCGGGTCGTCGGGGACGTCGGCCATCCGGTAGGTCCGCCACCGGTAGCCGCCGACCGGCTCGGGCCACGGTTCCAGCGGCGCGACACCGGGGTGCGGCGTGGCGTAGCTGTCCGCGTTGGACGCCTTCGCGGCCCATTCGGCCTCGTCGGACTGGATGAGCTGCGCGATCGGGCCGGTGCCGGTGCTGGTCAGCTTGCTGGCACCGGGCGGGACGACGACGAGAGCGGGACCGGTGACGTCGTGCTCCTCGCCGGCTGCCGAGCCGTACAGCGAACTGCGCTCGTCGATCAGCAGCACCACGCTCTCCGAGCCGAGGGTGCCGCTGTGGAACGTGTCACCCTCGGTGGGCTGGGAGTAGACCAGCACGAAGTTCTGGCCGCGCACGATCCACTGCTCGGTACCGGCCGCCGTCACCACGTCCGGCGCGGTGACGGAGAAGTCGAGGAACGCGGGCGCCGCGACGCCGCCCTCCGCCCTGGGTGACGCCTGCGCCGTGGACAGGGTGGCACGCGGGTCGTCCTTGCCGTAGCTCATGCTGCCGGTCCTCCTTCGTGATCCGGGACGAATGTCAGCCGCACCTGGCCGTCCGGCCCGAGGCCGGTGGCCAGCCGGACGGGAGTGCCGATCCGCGCCGACTCCGGTTCGAGGTCCAGGTGCGCCATGACGCGCGGTCCCTCGGCGAGTTCGACGTAGGCGATGACGTACGGGCCGGCGTCGGCGTACTCGCCGTGCCCGCGCCGGTTGACGGTGTAGGAGTAGACGGTTCCGTTGCCGGACAGCTCTTCCCACGCCAGGGCCGGCGACATGCAGTGCGCGCAGCGGGCCCTCGGGTAGAAGGACAACTGCCCGCAGCCGGTGCAGCGCGGCAGTTCCAGCCGGTGCGCCGCAAGCCCTTCGCGGAACCGGTCCAGCAGTGGATCGTTGGTGGTGGTCATGCGTCCTCCGCTCCGAGCAGCACCGTCGCCGCGGCCGAGCGGGTGCCGATGCTGCCGCCGTGGCCCTGGACCACCGCGATCCGGCAGTCCGGCACCTGCACCTGCGGTGCCGCCTCGCCGCGCAACTGGCGTACGGCCTCGATGGTGCGGATCATGCCGCCGCGGAAATCGGGGTGGTTGTTACACAGGCCGCCGCCGTCGGTGTTGAACGGCAGCACGCCGTCCGGTCCGCGCAGCGCGCCGTCCGCGACGAACGAGCCGCCCTTGCCCTTCTCGCAGAAACCGAGGTCCTCCAGGCTGAGCAGGACCGTGATGGTGAACGAGTCGTAGATCGACGCGTAGTCGACGTCCTTCGGGCTCAGCCTGGCCTCGGCGAACGCGCGCGGCCCGCAGATCGCGGCACCCGTCGTCGTCAGGTCGATGCTGCCGTTGAGATTGTGCTTGATCGTCTCGCCGTGGCCGAGCACCTTCACGACGCGGCCGGACAGGGTGCGGGCCACGGCGTCCGACACGACGACGACAGCGCCGCCGCCGTCGGTGGTGACGCAGCAGTCGAGGCGGTGCAGGGGATCGGCGATCAGCGGCGAGTTGACGACGTCCTCGATCGTCACCGGCTTGCGCAGCAACGCGTTCGGGTTGAACTGCGCGTGGTGCGCCGTGGCGACCTTGATCTCGGCGAGCTGTTCGGACGTGGTGCCGAACTCGTACATGTGCCGCTGGGCGGCCAACGCGTAGCTGGCCGGGGTGGTCAGGCCGTAGTCCTCGTAGGGCATCTCGGGGCCGGGCCGGCCGCGCGTGCCACGGCCCGACGAGGGCAGGCCGGCCATCGCCACCAGCACGATCGAGCACTTGCCGGCCGCGATCGCCGCGGCCGCGTGCCCGATGTGCATCGGGTACGACGCACCGCCACCCTCCGTGACGTCCACATAGGACAGCTCGGTCAGCCCGAGGTACTCGGCGATGCCGGTCGATCCCATGCCGGGGACCTCGGAGCAGCAGAACCCGTCCACGTCGGCCAGGCCGATGCCGGCGTCGGCGAGCGCGCCGTAGGCCACGTCGGCGATCACCTGCGCGACGGTGCTGTCCGGGATCTTGCGGCGCGGATGCTCATACGCGCCGGCTATCCAGGCTGTGGCTTGCCGTGCCATGCGATGGTCCTTTCGGTCACCAGAGGTCGACTGTGAAGGCGGCGCCGGTCAGCGGTGCCAGTTGTTCGGGATCGGTCCCGGGGACGCACTCGCGCAGCACGAGCGAACCGCCGACGAACTCGAACACGGCCAGGTCCGTGTAGACACGGTCGACGACGGCCCGCCCGGTGAGCGGAAACGTGCAGCGGGGCATCAGTTTCGAGGTCCCGTGCTTGTCGAGGTGGGTCATCAGCACCCACACCCGGCGTGCCCCGACGGCGAGATCCATCGCGCCACCGACGCCGGGATCGCCGCCGGGCACCACCCAGTTGGCCAGATCGCCGTCCTGGCCGACCTGCAGCGCGCCGAGCACGGCCAGGTCCAGCCTGCCGCCACGGGCGATCGCGAACGACATCGCGGAGTCGCACGCGACGGCGCCCTCGATGAGGCTGACGTAGTTCTTGCCCGCGTCGGTGACGTCAGGGTCGACGTCGTCACCGGACACCTGCGGACCGATGCCGACCAGGCCGTGCTCGCAGTGGAACAGGATCTGCCTGTCGGCGGCCACGTGCGCGGGTAGCTGCAAGGGAGCGCCGATGCCGACGTTCACGCACCAGCCGTCGACCAGGTCGGCGGCGACCCGTCGGGCCATCTCGACCCTGCTCAGTCCGGTCGGGCGGGCGGCGGTCGTCATGCGCTCACCCGCGCCTGGTCGGCGGTCTCGACGACGTGGTCCACGAACACGCCGGGCAGATGCGCGTCGTCCGGATCCAGCGCGTGGGTCAGCACGTTGTCGGTCTGCACGATCGTGGTTCGCGCGGCCATCGCGGCCAACGGGTTGAAGTTGCGGGCCGACAACCGGAACCGCAGGTTGCCGAAGCGGTCGGCGGTGTGTGCCTTGACCAGCGCGAAATCCGGCCGCAGCGCACGCTCGAACACGTACATCCGGCCGTCGATGCGGCGCTGTTCGCGTTCGGGCGCGATCGTGGTCGGCTCGCCGTTCTCGTCGTAGCGGATCACGAAACCGCCGTCGGCCAGCATCGTGCCCACGGCGGTCGGCGTGTAGAAGCCGCCCAGCCCGGAGCCACCGGCCCGCAACCGTTCGGCCAGCGTGCCCTGTGGCACCAGCTCGATCTCCACCTCGCCGTGGAAGTAGCGGCGGAAGAAGTCCGGATTGATCGGGAACGAACAGGAGAAGCGGCGCACACGGTTCTCGGTGAGCAGCCGCGCGATGCCGCGCTCACCGGCCAGGCCGCGACCGCCGTTGTTGGCGATGACGTGCAGCTCGCGAACACCGTGATCGCACAGCGCGTCGATGAGGTCGACCGGCACGCCGACCTGACCGAACCCGCCGATCGCGACACTCGCGCCGTCCGGGACGCCGGCCAGGGCGTCCGCTGTGGACGTACGGATCTTGTCGATCACCGGTCGCCCCTGACCGCGTCGACGGCGTCGCGGCCGATCGCCAGCGTGCGGCGGGCGGCGTCGACGAACATGCCGGTGTCGTTGCCCACCAGCAGGAACCGGCAGCCCTGCTCGATCCGCAGCCTGGCCTGCTCCGGCTGCTGGACGACGGTGCCGACGGGCACGTTCGCCTTGACGGCGGCGGCGATCGCGGTGCTCACGGCGTCCACGACGGCGGGCGAACCACCGGGCTCGCCCATCGACAGCGACAGGTCACCGGGGCCGACGAAGATGCCGTCCACGCCGGGCGTGGCGAGGATGCGGTCGATGTCCTCGACGGACTCCTTCTCCTCCACCATCGCGATGCGCGCCACGTCCTCGCGACCGGCGCGCAGGTATTCGGGCACACCGCCGGCCTGCATCCCCCAGCGAGCCGCGCGGGCCGCGTAGCCCATGCCGCGGGTGCCCTCGGGTGGGAAGAGGAACTGCCGCATGGTCGACCCGGCCTGCTCGGCGTTGGACACGTGCGGCACGAGAATGCCGGCAGCTCCCGCGTCGAGGTAGCGCTGGCCGTCGCCGTAACCGTGGTCGGTGATCCTGACCAGCGGTGCGACGCCCATGCGCGAATAGAGGGCGACCATCGAGTAGACGTCGCGCACGGACAACAGAGCGTGCTCGGTGTCGATGATCACGAAGTCGAACCCGGCCTCCCCGACGATCTCGACGAGCTCAAGGGCGGGGATCTTCACGAAGGTCCCGATGACGGGCCGGTCCGACGAACGCAACAACTTGTTGAACATGACCATGGTCGCTGATCTCCGTTGATGAGCCGGACGCCTGTTCACATTACGAACATCATGTTCGTCATACGAAGCATGACACGGGCCGGGCCGTCGGGGCAAGAGACCAACCCGGTCATGACAAGGTGCGATGCATATGCACCGTTCCACTGGAATGGGAAGTGTCGACCGGTTCCGGCCGCTCGGCGATCGAGCGGCCGGGGCGATCAGTACGCGGCAGGCACGGCCGATGCGACGCGAGGCGACGCGGCTGACGCAGGCGGCGGGTGGGCGGCCCACGACAGGCGAACAACGAGCCGAGGCAACCGGGTACCGACGAGTTCAGCCCCGGACGGACCGGGGCCCCAGCACAACGGCTCCCAACGCCCCGACCCGCCCGCGCAACTCCCGGTCCGCCGTCACAACGGCGCACAACCGGCCGGCCGAAGCGCCGACCAACTCCACGATCGCGTCGTCACCGCTGCCACCAGCCGCCACGACCCGAACCGACCCGGTCCCGGGAACCGACCGCGCCGCTCCCTCCACGACCAGCACGACCTCCACCGGCGGCGCCCCCAGCCACTCCGGCACACCAGCACCACGCAACCCTCGCGCACCGACACCGGACAGGGCGTCGCGCAGTCGGATGGTGGCTCCGGCCCGGTCCCGCCACCACCCGTCCGGCACGGACCCGACGACGTTGGCCGCGTCCACGACGAGCAGCGGCCGATGATCCGTCATGGGGAACCACCCTACGACCGACGACCGGTCAGCCGCCCGGCGATCGCCGTCCGCCGAACCGCCCCCAGACCATGCCGAACACCCGACGGCGCACCGGAAAGTGTTGCGCCGTCAGTCTTTTCTCAACGCCGCGACTTCCGCCCGCATGCCGAGGACGATCGTGCGCACCGACGCGGCGAACAGTTCGCCCGGGGTGCCCCAGTCGGTGGCCAGCGCCTGGGCGACCAGCGGTGTCGTCTCGTCCACCGTGACCTGCGGGCCGGCCGGCATGACCTGCTCCTGGAGCACGAAACCGGTCACGTAGCTGGCGATCGTGTCGCCGAACCGCGCGCCCGTGCCGGGCGGGATGCCCTGCTCGACCAACTGCGCGAAGCCCGCCTCCATGCGCCGCGCGTTCTCCGGCCGGATGTCCACGTGCCCCGCGATCAGCCGCGCGCCGTCGCGGTGCGCGAGCATCACCTCGCGCAGCCGGTGCGCGAACACCTCGAAGCGGTCGATCCAGTCGCCGTCGGCCGCCTTCATCTCGGCGAACACCGGCCGGGTGATCAGGTGTGCGACCGAGACCAGCAGGTCGTGCTTGCTCTTGACGTGCCAGTACAGCGCTCCTCGCTGGACGCCGAGCCGGTCGGTCAGCGCCCTCGTGGTGAACGCGTCCAGGCCGACCTCGTCCAGCAGGTCCAGTGCGGCCCGCACGACCTGGTCACGGTGTAGCGGCATGCCCCTCCTCGCCCGGTGCCTTGACGGCCGAAGTCTAACGCCAGTAACTTGAGCAGCGCTCAATTGAGCACTGCTCAAGTAGTCGAGGGGGATCCGTCATGCGAGTCATCTGCACGGCAGTGCCCGGTTCCGGGCTGTTCCTGCCGACCGTGCCGCTGGCCTGGGCGCTGCGCGCCGCGGGACACGAGGTGCTGCTGCTCAACAACGGCGTCGGCGCGCGTGCCGCGAACGCGGCCGGACTGCCGGTCGTCGACCCGTTGCCGGAGCGGGACCTCTGGGCGGAGTTCATGGCCGTCGTCGCCGGCAGGTCCGCCGAGAACGACCAGCGGCGGACGGCAGGCGGCGGCCAGGCGCGGGGCGGGGCGTTCGGCTGGTTCGGCGAACAGATGATCGACGGCATGCTGTCGGTGGCCAGGGCGTTCCGGCCCGATCTCGTGCTGTCCACGCTGGAACAGGGCGCCGGCCCGCTGCTGGCCGCCGATCTCGGCGTACCACTGGTCGAGCAGGGCATCCGGATCGGGTCGGGCGGCGACGACGAGCACGCCACCATGTTCCGCGGCCTGATCGCGGACCACATGGCGCCGACCCGGGACCGGCTGGGCATCGGCGAGGCCGCGCCGAGGGCCGCGACGCTGGACGTGCGCCCGCCGAGCCTGGGCGCCACCGAGTCGGACACGCGCTGGCTGATGCGCTACGTGCCCTACAACGAGAGCCGCATCGTGCCGGCGTGGGTCACGCGACCGGCCGAGCGGCCGCGGATCTGCGTCACGCTCGGCACCGTGGTGCCGCTGATGGGCGGGCTGGAAGTGTTGCGCGACATGCTCACCGAACTGTCCACACTGGACGCCGAGATCCTGTTGGCGCTGGGCGACATCGACCTGGCCGAGCTGGGTGAACTCCCGGCGGGTGTCCGCCCGCTCGGCTGGATGCCGCTGGCCGCGCTGCTGCCCACGTGCACGGCGATCCTGCACCACGGTGGTTCGGCAACGGTCGCCACACCGATGGTCTACGGGGTGCCGCAGGTCGCGCTGCCGCGCGGCGCCGACCAACCGCGCAACGCCGCGCTGATCGCCGACAGCGGCGTCGGCATCGTGATCGAGGAGGCCGCCCAGGCCGGTGACGCGCTGCGCACGCTGCTCGACGACCCGTCGTTCACGCGGCGGGCCGAGGCGCTGCGCGACGAGATCGCGGCGCAGCCCAGCCCGGCGCGGATCGCGACCCGGTTGGCCGACCTCGTCCGTTGACCCATTCCGGCCGGTGAATTAACGACCAATTCGCTTTCTCGCGTTTCCCATTACAATCTCCACGGCGCGGACGCCAATGGTGTGGATTCGGTCGGCGGCGCGGTCCGTCGCGGATCAGGTGAATGTGAACAGCCTGTCCTGCTTGTCAACTATGGCCATGCGATGGGACCTGTTATACCTGGTCTGCCTACCCCTCGAAACTCGACCGAATCGACGACCCGCGATTCGGGTCTTCTCCCTGCAGGTCGAGCCGGGGAATCCATCGCACGCGAGGGAGAAAAAGTGAGACGCCTCATCATCGGTCTGGTCGCGCTGGCCACGACATTCGGCTTGGCGGCGGCGCTGCCGGCCGCCGCCGCGAGTTCGGCGGCGGGCACGACCGTGTCGACGAAGCACGCCTGCGACGCGCCGCTGTGGCCGGGCGCACCGGTCTGCTACGCCCTGGTCCGCACCGACATCACGCCGCTGCTGGCCAAGTCGCTGCAACCCGACCAGACGCCGTCCGGCTATGGCCCGTCCGACCTGCAGAGCGCCTACAACCTGCCGTCCTCCAGCAAGGGCTCCGGTCAGACGGTCGCCGTCATGGAACTGGCCGACGACCCGAACCTGGAGTCGGACCTGGGCACCTACCGCGCCCAGTACGGCCTGCCGGCGTGCACGACGGCCAACGGCTGCTTCCGCAAGGTCAACCAGCAGGGCCAGCAGGGCAACTATCCCGGCGGTGACCCGGGTTGGGGTGTCGAGGCGTCGCTGGACGTGGACATGGTGTCCGCGATCTGCCCGCTGTGCGACATCGTCGTCGTCGAGGCCGGCGACCTGGAGGCCGCGCAGAACACCGCCGTGTCGCTGGGCGCGCACTACCTGTCCAATAGCTGGGGCACCGGCGACGGGTCCGGCGACTCCGGTGCCGACGGCGACTTCAACCACTCCGGTGTGGTGGACGTGGCCAGTTCCGGTGACGGCGGCTACGGCGTGAGCTTCCCGGCCACGTCGCGCTACGTCGTCGCCGCGGGCGGCACGTCGCTCAACCGCAACTCCGGCACGTCGCGCGGCTGGTCGGAGAGCGCGTGGTCGGGTTCCGGCGCCGGCTGCTCGTCGTGGGAGAGCAAGCCGTCCTGGCAGACCGACTCCGGTTGTGGCAACCGCACCGTCGCCGACGCCTCCGCGGTGGCCGACCCGGGCACCGGCGTCGCCGTGTACGACACCTACAGTGAGGGCGGCTGGTTCGTCGTCGGCGGCACGAGCGCGTCGTCGCCGATCCTCGCGTCCACGTACGCGCTGGCCGCGAACCCGCCGACCAACCAGGCCGCGGCCAGCACCCTGTACGCGAACCGGGGCAGCCTCAACGACGTCACGTCCGGTTCGGACGGGAGCTGCAGCCCGTCCTACCTGTGTACCGCGGGTTCGGGCTACGACGGGCCGACCGGCCTCGGCACGCCGAACGGGCTCGGCGCGTTCGGCGGCTCGGGTGGCGGCGGTGGCGCGACCGGCCAGATCACCGGCCTGGCCGGCCTGTGCGTGGACGACCGCGGCAGCAGCAGCGCGAACTTCAACCCGATCCAGACCTGGGGCTGCAACGGCACCGGCGCGCAGCAGTGGACCGTGGTGACCGCCGGCAGCACGCTACAGGTGCTGGGCAAGTGCATGGACGTCAACGGTGGCGGCACCGCCGACGGGACGACCGTGGACCTGTACGACTGCAACGGCACCGGATCGCAGGTGTTCATCCCGCAGTCCAACGGCTCGCTGTACAACCCGCAGTCGGGCAAGTGCCTCGACGATCCCAACTCCTCCACCACCCAGGGCACCCAACTGCAGATCTGGGACTGCAACGGCACCGGCGCACAGCACTGGAACGTGCCCTGACCGGTCGACATCGGTCGCGCCGGCGACCTGACATCACAGCGAGCCGCCTCCCGCACGGGAGGCGGCTCGTCTGTCGTCGGCCGCCCGACTACTTGCCTACTCGGAAAGGAGCGAGTACTTTCCGAGTAGGCAAGTAGTCAAAGGAGGCAGTGATGAACCATCAGGACGAGCAGCGGCAGGCAGCCGACGCGCTGGCCATGGTCGAGCAGCACCAGGAGCGGACCCGGCAGGCGGGACGGGTGCCGTGGTGGGCCTACCTGGCCATGTTCCTACTGACGGCGGGCGGCATCGCGTCCACCGACTTCGTCGACCTCACCGGCGTCAAGGCGATGGCGATCGTGATCCTGGTGGTGGGGGTCGTCGTGGTCGGGCTCAGCGTGCGCAGCCGGTCGTCGCTGCTGAGCAGGATGCGCGGCGTGCAGTCCCGCCAGGAGTTCGTGCCGAGGGCGTTCTTCGTCGTCGCGGTCCTCTTCGGCGCCGCCGTGTGGCTGCTCTCCAGCCGCGGCACGGCGATCGGGCAGCACCTGGCCGATGCGGTCGGACTGCACAACTATCCCAACACCGCGCTGGGAATCGTCTTCGGCATCGCGTTCACCGGGTTGTTCGCGCTGGGCCGCCTGATGGTGGAGTCGGCGCAGCGTCGAAGGTTCCGGTGACGAACACACCGTCATCGGGTCCGGCACCGGAACTGGACCGCCTCCTGTCGGACCCGACGCGGCTGGCGATCATGTCGGTCCTGTCCGCGGCCGACTGGTGCGACTTCGCGTTCCTGCGGGACGCGGTGTCACTCTCGGACTCCGCGCTGTCCAAACAGTTGACAACGCTCAAGAACGGCGAGTACGTGGAGCAGCGGCGGACATATCTCGGGCGGGTGCCCAGGACCACCGTGCGCGCCAGTGATCACGGCCGACGCCGTTTCCTGGAACACGTCGAGGCGCTGCGAATGATCGTCGAACGTACGCCGCGACCGCTGCCGGACCGCACCGCATAGCGCGGGCGAGCCGCTGAAATCGCCGGTATTCACGCATACGAGCCAGAAGTGGCGCACCAACAAACGTCGTCCACTTCGGCGCATTCCCACCAGAAGAACCACATCAGCCAAGCGCTGCTCACGGGTCGGGAAAAGATGCGAATACCGTCATGATCCGGGCAAGAAATGTCAGCGATAAAGGTATGTACTTGCGCGACGTGGCCCCCTAGAGTTGCCGGGCATGCGGTTCCTACCGTTCCGACGTTGGTCGAGGGAGGCCGCTGGCCGAGCTGACCGCAGCACGGCCGAACCGACAAAAGGAGAACCTTTCACGATGAATATCGACACGGCTCTCAAGGAGGCCATGTCCATCGCCGGAGCCACCGGTGTCGCCCTGGTCGACTACGACAGTGGTATGTCACTGGGCACGCTGGGCGGCGGCGAGTGGATGAACCTGGAGGTGGCCGGGGCCGGCAACACCGAGGTCGTGCGGGCGAAGCTGCGGGTCATGCAGTCGCTGGGACTCAACGACTCCATCGAGGACATCCTGATCACGCTGCACCACCAGTACCACCTGATCCGGCTGCTGTCCCCGGTCAAGGGCAACGCCACGCTGTTCCTGTATCTGGTGCTGGATCGGGAACGGGCCAATCTCGCGCTCGCGCGGCACTACCTGAGACGTATCGAGAACGATCTCCTGGTGTGACGCGATGCCGGCAGCACGGTGCCCTTGAACGCTTCTGAACGCCGTCTCCACTCGCAGGGATGAGAGTGTCACGACCGATTCGCGACGGCCTGCCCGAAGCGCCCGAGTGGCCAGCACCCGGCGAATCGGACCCCGATCGACACCAACCGACCGCCGCGCGCCCCACCACCGCTCCGGCCGAGCGCGGCGGGCCAGAACCCCGGCGGGTCTTCCTCAGTCACACGGCAGAACTGCGTGACCTGCCCGAATCGCGCTCGTTCGTCGCCGCCGTGGCGTCGGCGGTCAGCCGCGCGGGCGACGAACTGGTGGACGGCACCGCTGACCCGCGACCGACCGCCCGACTGGACCGCGACGCGGTCGCAGGCGCGGACGTGCACCTCCTGTTGGCCGGGTTCCGTTACGGTGTAACGGTTCCCGAACGACCCGAGCTGTCCTACCCGGAGCACGAGTTCGAGGTGGCGGGCGAACTGGGCATCCCCCGGCTGGTGTTCCTGCTCGGCGACCGCGTGCAGGGCTCGGCCGCCCTGTTCGTCGACCCACGGCACGGTGGCCGGCAGGTCGGTTTCCGCCTGCGGCTGCGCGACAGCGGGGTCGTCACGTCGGACGTCGACTCCCCCGACCACGCCGAAACCGTGGTGTACGAGGCGCTGACGGCGCTGCGCCGCGCGCGCTGCGCCCTCGCCCCGCCCGGCCGGGCCTGGAGTCTGCCTGCCCGGCCCGCCGGCTTCGCGGGCCGTACCCAGCAGTTGGCCGCGCTGCGGGCCGCGCTGACCGGCCCTCGGCCTGCCGTCGTGCAGACGCTGCACGGTGGCGGCGGCGCCGGCAAGACCAGCATCGCCGTCGAGTACGCGTACCGGCACGCCGAGGACTACGACATCGCCTGGTGGATCCCGGCGGAGCGGGTCGATCTGGTGCCCGACCGGCTGGCCGCGCTCGCGCGGGCACTGCGCCTGGCCGAACCCACCGATCACCTGTCCGCCGCGGTGGCGCGGCTGCTGGCCGAATTGCGCGGGCAGGACCGGTGGCTGCTGGTGTTCGACGACGTCGTCGACCCCGACGCGGTGGCCCCGTTCCTGCCCGGCGGCACCGGACACGTGTTGATCGCCTCGACCGAGCCGAACCGCGGTTCGGCCGCCGCCCTCGGCGTCGGCCACCTCACCCGTCGCGAGTCCGTCGCCCTGCTGCGCTCCCGCCTGCCCGACGTCGCCGACCGGGACGCCGACCAGATGGCGTCGGCACTGGACGACATGCCGCTCGCGGTCGACCAGGCGGCGGCGCTGCTGGCCGCGACCGACTGGACCGCGTCGGCGTATCTGGGGCTGCTGCGGGAGAACACGCAACGCATGCGTTCCCGGCACGGACCGGCGGCCGGCCAGCCGGTCCCGATGGCCGCGGCCTGGCACGTCGCGTTCGACCAGCTCGCCGGCACCGAACAGGCCGCGGCGCAACTGGTCACGCTGGCCGCGTGGCTGGCTCCCGAACCCGTCCCGCTGACCGTGTTCACCGACCACCCCACCGTCCTGCCCGAGCCGCTCGCGACCTCGGCCGGCGACCCGCTGGAGTGGGCACGCGTGCTGGAGGTGCTGCGGCAGCGGGCGATCGCGCGGGTCGGCCCGGACACCCTGCTGCTGCACCGGATTGCGGCCGCGCTGGTGCGCGTGCACAATCCGCTCACGGCACCGGAACGCGGCTGGGCGGCGCAGGCCGTCGCCGTGGTGCGCGCCGCTGTGCCCGACCGGGCCCCCGTGTGGCAGGCGATGCTGCCGCACATCGTCACCGTCACGGACCCGGCACGGGACACGAGAGCCGTCGCCGACGACGTCGGCTCGCTGAGCGAGGGCCTGGCCACGCACCTGCACACGCGCGGCGCGCCACGCGCGGCACGGCCCTACTTCGAGCGCTGCTACCGGCAGTACATGGCGTCGCTGGGCGAGGACCACCCCAGTACCCTCGCGGCGGCCAACAACCTGGCCATCGTGCTGCGCGAAGTAGGCGAACTGGACCAGGCCGACAAGCTGGACCAGGACATCCTCAACCGGCTGGGCCACATCCTCGGCCACGACGACGAGGAGCACCCGCGCACGCGCACGGTCGCGATCGACCTGAGCACACCGACCGAACGCCGCAAGAACGCGGCCAGACCCCGACCGGCGAAGCCGCCCCGCACCGAGAAACCGGCCCGCGCGGAGAAACCGGCCCGCACCGAAAAACCGGTCCGCCAGCACAAGGCGCAGCACCAGGAGAAAGCACAGAACCCGGAGAAACCGGCCAGGACAGCGACGAGGCAGGCGGCGGCGACACCGACCGTTCCGGTTGCCGCCCGACCGGCACCGCGGCGCGGCACGATCGATCAGCGCGTCAGCGCCGAGCACGAGCAGGCACGCAAGCAGTGCCAGGACATCCTCGAACGCCGCCGCCGCATCCTGGGCCAGAACCACCCGGACACGCTCGACTGCGCGGACCGGCTGGCCAAGATCCTGCACTCGCTCGGCGAGGACGACCAGGCACGCGAACTGGAGCGGTGGGTCGCGCAGTCACGTGCCGCGCGGTCCTGAGCTCAGTAGGAGCGCGGTAGCCGCAGGGAGTGCTGTGCCACGTAGTTGAGGATCATCTCCCGGTTCACCGGGGCGATCCGCAGCAGCCGCGCGATCCCCCACAGCGGCACCAGGCCGTACTCGCTGGACAGGCCGTTGCCGCCGTGGGTCTGGATGGCCGCGTCCACCGCGGCGATCGCGGCCTCGGCGGCGGCGTACTTCGCCATGTTGGACGCCTCGCCCGCCGGCTCGCCGTTGTCGTGCAGCCACGCCGCCTTCGAGGTCATCAGCGCCGCCAGTTCGACCTCGATCGCGGCCTTGGCCAGCGCGTGCGACACGCCCTGGTGGCTGCCGATCGGCACGTCCCACACCTTCCGGTCGGTGGCGTACCCGGCCGCCCTGCGCAGCGCGTACCGGCCGACCCCGACGCACACGGCGGCGCCGGTGATCCGCTCCGGGTTCAGCCCGTGGAACACCTGGTCGAAGCCGTGGTTCTCCTCGCCGACCAAGTTGTCCGCCGGCACCCGGACATCGTCGAAGAACAGCGTGAACTGCTCGCTCGGGCAGCGCGGCCGCGACGGGAGTGGCGTTGGCCGTCAGGCCGGGCGCGTCGGTGGGCACGAGGAACAGCGACAGACAGGCCGCGCCCGGTGGCCGCGTCGGTGCCGCTGCGCGCGACGACCACGATCGCGTCGGCCTCGTCGACCCCGGAGATGTAGTACTTGGTGCCGTTGAGCAGCCAGTCGGTCGCCGTCCCGGGTGGCCGTCGTGGCCAGCTTGTGGGTGTTGGAGCCGGCTTCCGGCTCGGTGATCGCGAAGACCACCTTGTCCGGCCGTCCGCCATCGCCGGCAGCCACGTCCTCCTGCGCTGCCGGTACCGTAGCGGGCCAGCACCTCCGCCGGAGATCGCGCTGGACACCAGCAACAGCAGCAGCGGGCAGCCCTCCGCCGCCGTCGCCTCGCACACGACCGCCAGTTCGCTCAGCCCGCCACCGCCACCGCCGAACTCCTCGGGCATGTTCACCCCGATGAACCCCTGCTCGCCCAGCGCCTGCCACAGCTCGCTCGGTCGGTTGGTGCTGCTTCGGCGTGCTGGGCGTAGTAGGCGCCACCGAAGGTACGGGTGATCGCCATGACGGCGGCCCGCAGGGCCGCAGCTCGGTGTCGGCTGCGAAGTCCATGCGGACGACCTCTCTCATGCCGGCCGGTATCGCTGAACAGCACTGCCTCGGCTGACGCGCACAGCAACTCGGCGAGTTGCTCCTCGCGGCAGGCCGCTGGGTAGAACAGCGTCGACTGGATGCCGCCGATCGCGGCGTGCGCGAGCGCCCGCAGTTCCGCGTCACTCGTCTCGGGCCGCAGCACGGCCAGCACGTGCACCCATTCCTCCAGGTACATGCGTTGCTTGCGGCGCAACCGATGCCGGTCGTCGGAGGGCAGGTTGGTGATCTCGTTGTGGTACACCTGCGCCAGCGTGCGGTCGGTCAGCACGAAGGCGACCTGCCCGCGGATCAGCTTGCGCAGCACCGGCTCTGGGCTCGTCGCGGGACGTGACGATCTCGCCAGCGTCCCGGGACAGGTCGTCGATGACCCGGTCGAACATGGCGACGAGCACGGCCGACTTGTTGTCGAAGTGCCGGTAGATCGCCGAGCCGGTGACGCCCGCGGCGGCGCCGATCTCGGACATGCCGACATCGTGATAACCGCGCTGCGCCACGAGTTCCGCAGCGGCCGTGAGGATCCGCTGCCGACGGTCGGGGTCACGGCGCCGGACCGGCGTTGCCGCGTCAGCCATCACTGCCTCCCGGGACCAATCGGACCGGGACGTCGACCGGCCGGGACCGCAGGTACTCGCCGAGGCCCTTCGCCTGTGGATCCGGTCGGGTCGACGAAGCGACACCCTCACCGAGCAGCCCGACGATCACGAAGTTCAGCGCGTGCAGGTTGGGCAGTTCGAAGCGGCGCACGTCCAGGTCGGCCGCCTCGGGCACGAGCTCGCGCACCCGGTCGACGGTCAGGAACGCGCTGAGCCAGCCGTAGGCGGCGGGTCGCGGGCCCAGACGCCGACGTTCGCGTTGCCGCCCTTGTCACCGGACCGCGCGCCGCACACGCGCACCCAACGGCACGCGCACGCGTCGTCTCCTCGAAGCGGCACCGGCGTACCCCGGTCGCCGAGATCCGCCGGGTTCACCGGTGGCGTCGGCGGCAGATCCGCTACTGCTGCCGTCGGGCAGGACGACCGGTGGGCCGACATCGGCCGGCACCAGCGTCGGCCAGTAGACGCCGTAGGCGCTCTCCGCGCGTCGGCGGGGTCGTGGTGTGGAATCCGGCGTAACCGCCCAGCGCGAGTTCCATCGTGGCGTTGGAGAACCGGCGGCCGACCTTGCGGCGGTCCGGGTCCTTCACCGTGATCCGCAGGTGCGCCATGGGCACGTCCGCCGCACCGAACGGCAGCAGCCGCACGTCGACGTCGGCGAACTGCTCGCGACCACCCAGGATCTCGAACAGTTCCTGCTGCGCCCACGCCGCCTTCGCCTCGATGTCCAGCCCGGTCAGCACCAGTGTCATGGTGTTGCGGTAGCCGCCGAGGAAGTTCATCGCGACCTTCGTCGTCGCGGGCGGCGGGCTGCCCAGGTGCCGGAGACCCGCACCCGGTCCGGTGCCGTCCTGCTCGAGCGCGGATGGTGTCGAAGTGGGCGACCACGTCCGGGTTCGCGTAGGCGGGTTCCGCGATCTCGTAGAGCAGTTGCGCGGTCACGGTGCCGACGCTGACCACGCCGCCGGTGTCGTCGTGCTTGGTGATCACGCTGCTGCCGTCGTGCGCCACCTCGGCGATCGGGAAGCCGGGATAGCGGCGGTCGCGGACCTCCTCCAGGAACGAGTAGTTGCCGCCGGTCGCCTGCGGCCCGCACTCGATGATGTGGCCCGCCACGACCGCACCGGCCAGCCGATCGAAGTCCGTCCCGCTCCCAGCCGTGCCACCAGGCCGCGGGCCCGACGACCAGCGACGCGTCGGTGACCCGTGGGCACACGACGATGTCCGCACCCGCCGTCCAACGCGGCTCGCGATCCCCCAGCCGCCGAGATAGGCGTTGGCGGTGACCGGCTTGCCGGCCAGCGGCGCTCCGGTGTCCAGGTGGGCCAGCGAGTGGCCCTCCGCGATGAGGCTGTCCAGCGAGGGCAGCAGGTCGTCGCCGGTGACGTAGGCGATCTTCGGGTGCAGCCCGAGCCGCTCCGCCAGTTCGCGCAGTTCGCTCGCCAGGCCGGCGGGGTTCAGGCCGCCCGCGTTGTTGACGATCCTGATGCCCCGATCCAGGCACGTGCCCAGCACCTGCTCCAGTTGCCCGAGCACGATCCGCGCGTAGCCCGGCCGACGGGTCCTTCTGCTTGCGCCTTCCAGAGGATCAGCATGGTCAGTTCGGCGAGGTAGTCGCCGGTCAGCACGTCGATCGGACCGCCGTCGACCATCTCGCGGGACGCGGCATCGCGGTCGCCGTAGAAGCCGGACGAGTTGCCGATCCGCACCGGACGCCGTGGCCCGGTCATCGCAGCCTCCTCTCCCTGCCCGGGCCCGGCAGGCCCGGCAAACGCCTGCGCCATCGCGATCCACGACCGCGCTGGTCACCGGCCACGGTCAGACCCGTGTCGTCGACGTGCCGACGCTGCGTCACGACGAGGCAGAAGTCCAACGCCGTTCCGGTGACCCGATCGATCCGCCGCACCGACCGGACCCCAGTTCCAGCTTTCGCCGTCCGGGCCGGTCAGTTCGACGCGGATCGGGTCGTCGGGCACCGCGAGGCCGTTGACGCGGAACGTGTAGGGCAGCGCACGGATGCCGATGTAGGCGACGTGCCGCAGCCTGCCGGTCGCCTCCCGCTGCACACCGAGGCGTGTCGGCGATGTCCTGGGCGTGCGCCCACGTCTCCATCAACCGGGCCGTGACCGAGGACGCGACGCCCATGTCCGGCCCGTACCAGGGCAGCCGGGCGGCCGGGTCGACGTCGCGCGTAGCCCGTCACGAGCGCGTTTCCGCTCGGCCCGAACCAGTCCAGCAGTTGCTCACCGGTCAGCCCACGGTGGTCGGCGGCGACCCGGTCGGCGAAGTCGTCACCGCCGCGGTCAACTCGGCCGCCTCGCGACGGAACCGGTCCGGATCGACGAGGGACAGCAGCGTCGCGTCGTCGAAGTAGGCCAGGTGGCTGACCTGGTCGGCGATCGTCCAGCCGGGCGAGGGTGTCGGCAGGCCCACTGGGCGGGCGTGATGTCGTCCAGGATCGTGAACAGCGCTTCCGACTCGGCGACGAGGTCGTCGCGCAGCGGCGGCAGGTCGGCGGCCATCATCGACCCGTCCAGACCGGCGGGCGCTCTGTCGCGGAACGCGGCCGGGCCCTCCTGTGCGTCGGCGCTGAGGTAGACCGGCGTCCCAGATCCGTTCCGCCTCGTCGAACGCGTCGGCCAGTTCGGGTGTGCCGACAGGTACGCGGTCTGCTTCGCGGCGGCCACCGACAGCGGCGCGTTGGCCGCGATGCGCTCGGCCAGTGCCTGCACCGTGGCCGTCAACTCGGCGATCGGCACGACCTCGTTGACCAGCCGATCTCGTAGGCGCGGGCCGCGGTGATCGGGTCGCCGGTGAGCAGGATCTGCATCGCGATGCGCGGCGGAACCAGCCACGACAGCGGCGCTGCCCACGGCGATCCCCTGCCGACCTTGACCTCGGTGATCGCGAAGCGGGCCGACTCGGCCGCGACACACAGATCGCAGTTCTGCGCCAACAGGAAGCCGCCCGCGTAAGCGACTCCGTTGACCGCCGCGATCGTCGGCTTTGGTGACGTCGATGTTCCGGCCGAACTGCGGCAGGAAGTCCGGCGGCGGAACGGTCAGCGAGGTCTCCGCCATCTCCTTCAGGTCACCGCCGGCGCAGAACGCCCGGTCGCCGGCGCCGGTCAGCACCAGCACCTTGGCGTCGTCGTCGGCGTTGAACCGGCGCGCGCCGTCGAACAGTCCCTCGCGCACGGCCTTGCTCAGCGCGTTGCGCGCCTCCGGCCGGTCGATCGTGAGCCAGGCGACGCCACGCACGACCTCGTAGCGGACCGGATCACTCATTCCGGCGCCTCCTCGTCCAGCACGGCCAGCACCGAGCCCTGTCCACCTGCGCGCCGACGCCACGACCGTGATCTCGCCGACCACGCCGGCCGCAGGCGCGCGGATCGTGTGCTCCATCTTCATCGCCTCGATCGCCAGGATCGAGCGCACCTGCCTCGACGTGGTCGCCGACGGCGACGTCGACGCGGACCACCGTGCCCGGCATCGGCGCCAGCAGCGAACCCGCCTGCGCCACCGCGGCCGGGTCGGGGAACCGGTCCACTTCGACCAGCGCGGACCATGACCCAGCGAACTGTCCACATAGGAAATATCGCCGACCCGCAGCACGGCGATGCGACGACGGATGCCGGCGACCTCCAGGTCGACCCCGGTCGGCGAAGCGTCGTGCAGCACGGCTCGGTCAGGTCGACGCCGTCGAAGTGCCGCGCGCGGCCGCCGCTGATCCAGCGGTACCGGACCTCGCCGACGCCCTCGTAGCCCGCGGTACTGCGGCGCGCTGGGGTTGTTCCGCCAGCCGGAGGGCAGCGTCGCGCAGCACCCGGGCGGCCGCCCGGCGCGTCGGCCTGGCCGGCCAGGGCAGCCGCGAGCGCGTGCACGCGCGGCCGTCGTCGTCCTCGGAGGGCACAGTTCCGCGGCGGATGCCGGTCCAGGTAGCCGGTGTCGATGGCGCCCGCCTGGAACTCCGGCTCGCGCAGGACGCCGACCAGCAGGTCGCGGTTGGTCACCGGCCGTGCAGCCGGGCCCGGCCAACGCGCCCGCCAACACCTGACGGGCCTGTTCGCGGGTCGGGCCGTAGCCGATCACCTTGGCCAGCATCGAGTCGTAGAACGTGCTGATCCGCGTGCCGGAGGCGAAACCCGCGTCCACCCGCAGGCCGTCGGCCGGCTCGATCTCGAACGTGTGCAGGTCACCGCTGGTCGGCAGGTAGCCGGCCGGGGCGTCCTCGGCGTACAGGCGGGCCTCGATGGCGTGGCCGGTGAACGTGCGCCGCTGTCACGTTCGGCGGCAGCGGCAGGCCGCTCGCCACGTCGAGCTGCACCCGGACCAGGTCGATACCGGTGATCAACTCGGTGACCGGGTGCTCGACCTGCAGCCGGGTGTTCACCTCGAGGAAGTAGAACCGGCCCTGCGGCGTCGAGCACGAACTCCACCGTGCCTGCGCCGACGTAGCCGATCGCCTTGCCCGCTGCGACGGCGGCCCGACACAGTTCGGCGCGCAACTCGTCGCCGACCGCCGGTGACGGCGCCTCCTCGATGATCTTCTGGTAGCGCCGCTGGATCGAGCACTCCCGCTCGAACAGGTGGACCACGGTGCCCGCCTGTGTCGCCGACGATCTGCACCTCGATGTGCCGTGGCGCGTCCACGAACCGCTCAAGGAACACCGTGCCGTCGCCGAACGCCGACGCCGCCTCGCGCCGAGCGCCGGCCACGGCTTCGACGACCCCGGCGCCGTCCGGCACGATGCGCATGCCCGCGCCCGCCACCGCCGAACAGCGGCCTTGACCAGCACCGGGATAACCGATCTCGGCGGCCGCTGCCCGCAGTTCCTCCGGGTCCGGGTCGGCTGCCGCGTCGAACACCGCACCCGGCAGCACGGGCACGCCCGCCGACGCCATCAGCCGTCTTCGCCGCGATCTTGGAGCCCATCGCCTCGATCGCCGCCGGCGTCGGACCGACGAACGTCAGCCCGGCGGCGGCACAGGCCCGGGCGAAGTCCGCGTTCTCGGACAGGAAGCCGTAGCCGGGATGCACGGCGTCGGCCCCGGTCGCCGTCGCGGCGGCGATGATCGAGTCGACGCGCAGGTACGTGTCGGCGGGCGTCGATCCGGGCAGGCGCACGGACTTCGTCGGCGTCCCGGACGAACGGCAGGCCGGCGTCCGGGTCGGAGAAGACGGCGACGGTCGCGATGTCCATCGCGCGTGCGGTGCGGATGACGCGGGACGCGATCTCGCCCCGGTTGGCGACCAGCAGCTTCCGGATCGGCTGTGACTGTCATCGCCGCATCACATCCGGAAGACGCCGAAACCGCGGCGTCCCTCGACGGTGCCCGAATGCGCCGCGGACAGGCCATGCCGAGCACGGAACGGGTGTCGCGCGGGTCGATGACGCCGTCGTCGTAGAGCCGGGCGGTGACGAAGAACGCGTGCGACTCGCGCTCGATCTGCTCCTCGATCCGCCGTGTCTGCGCTCGCTCGTCGGCGCTCGCGTCGAACTCCCGCCCGGTCGCCGCCGCCGACTGCCGGCCGACGATCGACATCACGCCCGCCAACTGCTGCGCGCCCATGACGGCGAGTTTCGCGTTGGCCCAGGCGAACATGAACCGCGGATCGTAGGCGCGGCCGGACATGCCGTAGTTGCCGGCGCCGAACGACGCGGCCAGGTTGATCGTGATGTGCGGGACGGTCGAGTTGGTCACGGCGTTGATCATCTTGGCGCCGTCCTTGATGATGCCGCCCTGCTCGTACTCGGTGCCGACCATGTAGCCGGTGGTGTTCTGCAGGAACACCAGCGGTGTGTCGCTCTGGTTGGCCAGCAGGATGAACTCGCTGGCCTTCTTGGCCTCCTCGCTGAACAGCACGCCGCGCTCGTTGGCCAGCACGCCGACCGGACAGCCGTGCACCGACGCCCATCCGGTGACCAGGCTGGTGCCGTAGCGCGACTTGTACTCGGCGAACCGTGACCCGTCGACGACGCGGGCCAGCACCTCGCGCGGGTCGAACGGCACCCGGAAGTCGGCTGACGCGACGCCCAGCAGTTCCTCCGGGTCGTACCGCGGCTCGTCCGGCCGGCAGGCTCGGCGGCGGGCCGAGTTTGCGCCAGTGCAGCTGCTCCGACGATCTCCCTGCCGATCCGGATGCAGTCGATCTCGTCGACGGCGAAGTAGTCGGCCAGGCCGGACACCCGCGAGTGCATGTCGGCGCCGCCGAGCCGCTCGTCGTCGGCGTCCTCGCCGGTCGCCATCTTCACCAGCGGCGGACCGCCGAGGAACACCTTGGCCTGCCCGTCGACCAGCACCGAGTAGTCGCACATGCCCGGCACGTACGCGCCGCCCGCCGTCGAGTTGCCGAACACGAGCGCGATCGTCGGTGACGCCCATGCGCGGACAGTTCGGTCAGGTCGTGGAAGATCTTGCCGGCGAACACGAACAGTTCCGACTGCGTCGGCAGATCGGCACCGCCGGACTCGACGAGGTTGATCACCGGCAGCCGGTTGCGGCGCGCGATCTCCAGTGCCCGCAACGTCTTGCGCAGCGTGTACGGGTTCATCGCGCCACCGCGCACCGTCGGGTCGTGCGCGATCAGCACGCACTCGACGCCGGACACCACGCCGATGCAGGTGACGATGCTCGCGCCGACGGCGAACTCGGTGCCCCACGCGGCCAGCGCGGACAGCTCCAGCAGCGGCGAGTCGCGGTCGACCAGCAGTTCGATGCGTTCCCGGCCGAGCAGCCTGCCGCGATCACGGTGGCGCTGCGCGTACTTCGCGCCGCCACCGGCGCGGGCCAGCTCGAGCTGCTCGTCCAGCGCGGCGATCGGCGGCGAGCTGACCCTCGCCGGTTGGCCAGGTAGGTCTCGCTCGCCGTGTCCACCTTCGACCGCAGGACCGACACGCGCCCCTCCTCGTTCGGCTAAGTTTACGATGGTTCACATTAGAACACCAGCGACCTGTCCCGCCAAGGAGCGACCGACGACCCGGTTGTGGCAGGTCCACGGCTCTTCCCATCGGCGATCCGGCCGTCTACGCTGTCCTGCCCTGGTGAATGGCACATCACTTCGACGCAGAGGGTGCTGCCGAATGGACGTGAACTTCGACGTGACCAGCCTCCACGGCCGGAGGGCCGTCCACCGCTGGGAACGCACCAGCGTCGGCGACCTGCTGGAGCGGGTGACCTGGAGCTATCCGGACAAGGACGCGATCATCGGCAGGCCGGGCGCCTACGCCGACGAGCGGTTCGCAGCGGCTGACCTACCGGCAGGCCGACGAGCTGGCCAACCAGGTCGCCAACGGGCTGCTCGCGCGCGGGCTGCAGCGCGGCGACGTCGTGTGCCTGTTCTGCGAGAACACCGTCGAGGCCTTCTCACCAAGCTCGGCATCGCCAAGGCAGGGCTGGTCGCGCGCACCGATGAACCCGATGATGGCGCCGGACATGGTGGCCGCCATGATCGACCTCGCCACGCCGAAACTGGCCGTCGTGGACGCCGAACTGTGGCCGCGGGCGCGCGAGCCGTTCACCGCGCGCCGGCCTCGAGGTCGCCGTCACGATCACCGTCGGCGGCGGCCCGGTCGCCGGCAGCGGCTCGTTCACCGACTTCGTCGCCGGCCAGCCGATCACCGAGCCGGACGTCGAGATCCACGGCGACGACATCTGGGAGATCCTGTTCACCTCGGGCACGACCGCGCTGCCCAAGGGCGTGATGATCTCGCACACCTGCAGCTACATGGCCGGCTTCGGCTTCGCGCTGTCGCTGACCCGTGGCCTGCGGATCGAGTCCGACCTGCGGCTGGGCACGTTCCTGCCGATGATCTACCACGTAGGTGACCAGCCGTTCACCTACTCGCGTCTTCCTGTCCGGCGGCACGCTCGTGCTGGGCAGACGGCCGGCCGCCGACCCGATCGCGGAGATGATCGCCGAGGAACGCGTCACCGCGCTGTGGAGCGGTTCCCCGGCGATGGTCGGCGCGCTGGACGCCACGCTGACCGCCGCCCCGAGCTGGACGCCGCGCTCGCTCAAGGTCATCGTCTACGGCTGGGCCGCGCTGCCGCCGTCGGTGCTCGCGTCGATGAAGCAGCACTGCGGCGAGGATCTGCTGGTGTTCGAGATCTTCGGCCAGACCGAGTCGATCTCGTGCCATCGCTTCTGGCCGGACAAGCTGGCCCGAGCTGTACGCGCGGACAGCACCGCAGGACAACTACGTCGGCGTGCCGAGCCCGATCCTCGCGTCGACCGTGCTCGACCCGTTCGGTGAGGACCTGGCCGGCTCGCCGGGCGTCGCCGGGCGAGGCGGTCTACCGGTCGCCGTCGATGATGGCCGGCTACTACCGCGACGAGCCGGCGACCAGGGAGGCGTTCCGCTACGGCTGGTTCCACTCCGGGGACAGTTGCGCGTACGACGCGCGACGGCCTGCGCGTCATGCTCGACCGGTACAAGGACATCGTGAAGACCGGCGGCGAGAACGTGTCCAGCCTGCGCGTCGAGTCGGTGCTCATGCAGCACCCGGCGGTGGCCAAGGCGGTCGTCATCGGTCTGCCGCACCCGCACTGGGGTGAGGCGGTCACCGGGGTGGTGATCCGGGAGCCGGGGCTGGGTGCAGTCGAGGCCGAACTGATCGCGTACTGCAGCAGCGGCTGGCCGGTTACGAGACGCCGAAGGGCATGCTGTTCGTGGACGAACTACCCGAGACGGTCGGCGGCAAGGTGCTCAAGTACAAGTTGCGCACCACGCTACGCCGGCCACTTCGCCGGAGACGGAAGTGACGCGATGAACGTCGCACCGGAACCTGGCCCAGCGCGTCAACATCGGCGACTCCCTGACCCGCAGCGCCGTGCGCGCGCCCGGGGCAGCGCGCGCTCGTGGACGGCGAGCGGTCGTGGACCTACGCCGAGTTCGACGCGATGGGTCAACCGGCTGGCGCACGGGCTGACCGGCCTCGGCTACGCCCGCGGCGACGCGCTGGCGCTCGCGTCCGGCAACAGCGCCGAATTCCTCGCCGTCTACTACGCGTGCGCCAAGCTGGGCGTGGTCTGTGTCCCGATCAACCTCGGCTGGCGGGCCGACGAGGTCGCCTACGTGCTCGGCCACTCGCGGTGCGCGTGGCATGGTGGTGGAATCGCAACTGGTCGGCCGTCATGACGCGACGCGCTGGCCAAGGTGCCAGCGGTCGGCGACGTGATCGTGGCGCCCGGCACCGGCGCCCCGCGACGCCACCGTGGCCGACGGCGCCGGCTGGCGTTCGACGAGGTGCTGGCCGACGGCACCGGCGCCCCCGAGGTGCTCGTCGGCCGACCGGGACCCGGTCAGCTACCTCTACACGTCGGGCACCACGTCGTTCCCGAAGGGCGTCGTCGGCTCGCACCTGGCGATCTACCTGGAGTCGATGTCGGCGGCGCTGGACTCGGGTTGGCGCGCCGACGACCGGTTCGTCGCGATGCTGCCGCTGTTCCACACCGCGCAGCTCAACGCGTTCTGCACGCCCGCGATCATGGTCGGCGCGACGCGTTCATCTGATGCGCGCGTTCGAGCCGGGCGCGTTCCTCGACCTGATCGAACGCGAACGGATCACGCAGGTGTTCGGCCTGCCGATGATGTTCCGTGCGGCGCTGGACCACCCGTCGTTCGCCGAGCCGGACCTGTCCACCCTGCGCCGCGCCGTCTACGCGATGGCGCCGATGCCCGACGCGCTGATCCGCGCGTGCCTCGACGGTTTCGGCTGCGATTTCGCCCTGTTGTTCGGCCAGACCGAGATGAGCCCGATCTCGACGCTGTTCCGCCCGGAACACCAGCTAACCCACATCGGCGCCGTCGGCACCCCGCTGACCGGCGTGCAGGTCGGGATCATGGCGACCGGACGGCACGCTGCTGCCAGCCCGGTGCGACCGGCGAGATCGTCTACCGCGGCACCGTCGGTGATGACCGAGTACCTGCGCAACGAGGAGGCGACCGACGCCGCGTTCGCGCACGGCTGGTTCCACTCCGGCGACGTCGGCAGGCTCGGCGACGACGGCATGCTGTGGTTCGCCGACCGGTACAAGGACGTCATCAAGACCGGCGGCGAGAACGTGGCGTCGATCGAGGTCGAGAAGGCGATCTACGCGGCCGACCCGGACGTGGCGGAGGTGGTGGTGGTCGGCCTCCCGCACGAGCGGTGGAGCGAGGCGATCACCGCGGTCGTCGTGCCGAGGCCGGACGCGACCGTCGACCCGGCGGCACTGCGCGCGCGCTCTGCGTGACCGGCTGGACGGCTACAAGATCCCCAAGGACGTCATCGTGGTCCCCGAGTTCCCGCGCACATCCACCGGCAAGATCCAGAAGAACGTGCTCCGCGAACGGTTCTCCGGTCACTACGGCGGATAGCCGCCACCCCGGACGGCAGCCAGCAACCGGCCCAACCCGAAATCCCACGCCCGCTGGACATCACCACCGAGCTGGAACGCACCCGCGAGCTCCATCGTGATGAAACCGTTGGCCCAGGCCGTGAACATGCGCGCGGCCGGCAGCGCGTCGTCCTGACCCGCCAGTTCGGCGGCCAGGCGCAGCAGGGTGACCGAGGAGCGTTCGGAGCGCGCCGGCGCGCCCGCCGAGGCGTCCGGCGTGAACAACAGCCGGTGCGCGACGGGGTTGGCGTGGGCGAACCGCCGGTACGCGGTCGCCAGCGCCCGCAGGTCCGCTGCCGGATCACCGGTGCCGGCCGCGGCGTCGAGCGCCGCCGTCAGCTCGTCGGCCGCATCCTCCAGAATGAGCCGGACCAGGTCGGAGCGGCCGCGCACCCGCTTGTACAGCGACGGTGCGCGCACCCCGACAGCGTCGGCGACGGCGCGCATGGTCAGCGCGTCCATACCGCGCTCCTCCAGCAGCCGCCGGCCCGCCGCCACGATCGCGGCGGTCGAGGTCTGCGCGTGCGCGGGCATCCCGACCTCCTGGTCACCGGTGACGATCATCGTACTTGCGATCGGCCCGAAGGCTAACTAGGGTAACCCTTGAAGGCTAATTTTCGTAGCCTTGAGTTCCGTCTGGGAGGGCACCGCCGTGAAGATCGCCGAGGGTCTGCACCGCATCGGATCCGACATCGTGAACAGCTACCTGGTCGTCGACGGGGACGGCGTGACGATCATCGACGCGGGCCTGCCGCGCTACTGGAAGCTGCTCCAGCGCGAACTGGAACAGATCGGACGGAGCCTGGACGACGTGCGGGCGCTGATCCTCACCCACGGCGACACCGACCACATCGGCTTCGCCGCCCAGTTGTCCCGCGAGAAGGGCATCCCGGCCTACCTGCACCCGGCCGACGCCGACCGGGCGCGGCTGGAGGTGAAGAAGCCGAACAGCGGCTGGGGCCCGGTCCGGATCGGGCCGATGGCGAGCTTCCTGTGGTACTCGACCCGCGAGGGCGGCCTGCGCGTCAAGCCGGTCGGCGAACTGCGGCCGGTCGAGGACGGTCAGGTGCTCGACGTCCCCGGCTCGCCCCGCGTCATCCACGTCCCCGGCCACACGCCCGGCAGCGTCGCGGTGCACGTCCCCGCCGTCGACGCGCTGTTCCTCGGCGACACCATGACGACCCGCAACGTGCTCACCGGCGTGACCGGCCCCAAACCCGCGCCGTTCACCCTGGAACCGCGACAGGCGCTGGCGTCGCTGGACCGCATCGACAAGGTCGACGCGACCTGGGTGCTGCCCGGCCACGGCCCCGCCTGGGACGGCGGCGCGACCGAGGCGATCCGCCTCATCCGCGAAGCAGCCGCCCACTAGGTGAGCCGCCGCGCTGCCCCGCATCGCGAACCAGCCCGCCTGACCACATCGACGCTTGTGTTTCCATATCGGCAACTCTACAGTTGCCGATATGGAAACCATGAGACGGGCCGCGCTCCGGTCGTTACGGCGGGGCGGTGCGCTGGTCGCCACGCTGTGCGCCGTCCTCGCGCTCGCCGCCGCGCCTGCCACGGCGGATGCCGCCGCGCCGAGCCTGAACTGGCAGCCGTGCGACGGCGACTTCTTCTGCGCCACGGCATCCGTGCCGCTGGACTACGCGCATCCGGACGGCGCGACCGTCCAACTCGCGGTGATCAAGCACCCGGCCACCGACCCGGCACACCGGATCGGCTCGCTGTTGTTCAACCCCGGTGGTCCCGGTGGTTCCGGCGTCAGCAAGCTGTCGTTGCTGTACGGCCTGTTCCCGGCCACCCTGCGGGCCAGGTTCGACGTGGTCAGCTTCGACCCGCGCGGCATCGGCCAGAGCGACGTCCTGCGCTGCTACGACACGGTGAGCGAACAACAGCAGGCCTTTGCCGGCGTACCGATGGGCTATCCGATCGGCGCCGCGCGGCAACAGGTGTGGGAGAAGGCGTTCGCGGGCTTCGACAGCGCGTGTGCGGCACACGCGGGCCCGCTGCTCGCCCACGACTCCACCGCGGACACCGCCAGGGACATGGACCTGCTCCGACAGGCGGTCGGTGACCGGCAGCTCAACTACCTCGGCGTGTCCTACGGCACCTACATCGGCGCCACCTATGCGAACCTGTTCCCCGGCAAGGTCGGCGCGATCACGCTGGACGGCGACATCGATCCCGTGCGCTGGGCGGCCGCCGGTGGCGACGGCGGGCTCGGCGCCTTCCTGCGCAACGATTCGGACCAGGGTTCCGCGGCCACCCTGAACGCCTTCCTCGACCAGTGCGGGAAAGCCTCGACGTGCTCGTTCTCCGCGGGCACACCGGCCGCGACGCGCGCCAGGTTCGGCACGCTGCTCGACCGGCTGACCGCGAACCCCGTGCCGTTCGACGGTGTGACCTTCACCCAGGACGTCGCCGTGGGCGTCACGGTCGACCTGCTGTACGAGATGCCGGCGATCCCGAACATCTCGGTCGGCTGGGCGGGCCTGGCCGACGTGTTGCGGGACCTGTGGCTGGAGTCGAGTGGCACGAGCGTGCCGAATGCCATGGCCGCCAAGGACCTCACGCTGCCGAGCCTCGGTCTGACGCCGTCCGACGACGTGCCGTACTCGGGCCGCGAGTCGGAGATGGGCGTGCTGTGCTCCGACGAACCGAACCCGCGCGTGCCGGCGGAGTACGCGGCGCAGGCGGCCTTGGCGTCGGCCCGTTCCGGGGTGGTCGGCCGGTTCTGGGCCTGGTCGACCGAGGCGTGCGCACACTGGCCGGTGCTGTCGCGGCAGCGCTACACCGGACCGTGGAACCGGCCCACAGCTCACCCGATCCTGGTGGTCGGCAACACGTTCGACCCGGCCACGCCGTACCGGAACGCGGTGGCCATGACACACGACCTGGCCGACGCGCGGCTGCTGACCCTGCACGGCTACGGCCACAGCGCGCTGGGCAACCCGAGCGCGTGCGTCGACGCGGCCGAGAGCGCCTACTTCACCGGCGGCACGCTTCCCGCGCCGGGCACGGTGTGCCAGCAGGACCAGCAACCGTTCTCCGGCTGAGAGATCAGGACGGCAGGGATCAGGACGGCAGGGGTCAAAGGGGGTCAAGACGGCAGGGGTCAAGACGGCGCTGCCACGACGGAAATCTGTTCCGGCAACGACCGTCCGGGCGCGGGAAACCGCACCCGGACGGTCAGTCCGCCGCCGGAGTCGTTGGGCCGTGCGCTGAGGTGACCGCCGTGCGCCGCGACGATCGACCGCACGATGGACAGGCCCAGTCCGGTTCCGGTGGCCGATCCGATGCGATCGGTGTGCAGCCGCCGGAACGGCTCGAACAGCCCCTCCACCGCATCCCGCGCGACGGCAGGACCCGTGTTGCTCACCAGCAGGCCACGCTTCGACGTCGTGACCACGACGCGACCGCCGGAATGGTTGTAGCGCAACGCGTTCTGTACCAGGTTCGTCACCAGCGCCGCCAGCAGCACCGGATCGCCCTCGACCGGCAGCCGCTCGGTCCGGACGGCCAGCGTGATCCCGTGATCGTCGGCCGACGCGGCCAGTGGCGCGATCGCGTCGCCGACGACGGCGGCCAGGTCCAGCTGTTCCCGGTGGCCCAGACCGGCGTCACCCCTTGCCAGCAGCAGCAACCGGTCGATCAGCGTCTCGTGCCGGCGGTTGGCGGCCAGCAGTTCGTCCCGTACGGCGGCCAGTTCGGTGGGCTCGATGGCCAGGTCGCCCAGCCCGATCTGGATGGTGGCGCGCTGGATGGTCAGCGGCGTGCGCAGTTCGTGCGCCACGTTCGCGACGAACCGCTGCTGGCTGGCGAACGCGGCGGCCAGCCGGTCCAGCAGCGCGTTGAACGACTCACCGAGGTCACGCAGCTCGTCCTTGGGCCGGTGCAGCGGGAGCCGCTCGTGCAGGTTCACCGAGGACAGCCGCCGGGTCGCGGCGGCCATCCGGTGCACGGGCCGCAACGCCCGACCGGCCAGCCACCAGCCGAGGCCGAACGCCAGCAGCACCAGCACCCCGAGCGCCAGCGCGGAGTACAGCACCATCTGGCCCACGATCTCCGCGGACACACCGGTGCCCAACTGGGAGAGCGTGATCCCGCGCGCCGGCACGATCCGGTTGGCCGGCAGCAGGCAGTCCGACATCCTGCCCGACTTCTGCCCGGTGTGCTGCGCGCACACCACGACCATCGAGTTCGGTGAGGTCCGTCCGTACAGGCCTGGGTCCGCCGGGCCGTAGTTCGTCGGCGTCTGGGCGATGGTCCTCGTCTGCACGTCCAGCGGCACGCTGGTCTGCTGCACCGCGATCGCCACCGTGGAGCCGAGATCGTGGTCGATCAGCACGCACACCAGGATCACCGGGACGATCCCGATCAGCGCGGAGACCAGCCCGTACAGCAGCGCCAGCCTGGCCCGCACGGTCAGGCCGCCGAACGGCAGGCGTTTCCGGTCGGCGCACATCAGATGCGGTACCCGGAGCCCGGCACCGTCGTGATCACGGGTGGCTCGCCCAGCTTCGCGCGCAGCTTGCTGACCGTGACACGCACCGCGTTGGTGAACGGGTCGGCGTGCTCGTCCCAGGCGCGGGCCAGCAGGTCCTCCTGGCTGACCACGGCGCCGTCGGCGGCCAACAGGATCTCCAGCACGGCGAACTCCTTGCGGGACAACGGAACGAATCGACCGTCGCGGGCGACCTGGCGGCGCGCCGAGTCCAGCGTGATGCCGGCGCGTTCCAGCGTGGGCGGCAGCGGCGGCTGGGAACGTCGGCCCAGTGCCCGGATCCGGGCCAGCAGTTCCGGGTACTCGAAGGGTTTGCGCAGGTAGTCGTCCGCGCCGATGTCCAGCCCGTGCACGCGGTCGTGCAGCGAACCGGCAGCCGTGAGCATCAACACCCTGGTCGGCGCTCCGGAGTTCACCACGGCGCGGCACACGTCGTCGCCCGGCACGCCGGGCAGGTCGCGGTCCAGGATCAGCACGTCGTAGGGATTGACGGCGACCAGTTCCAGCGCCGCGTCACCGGTGTAGGCCACGTCGACGGCGAACGACTGGCGCCGCAGGCCCGCGGCCAACCGGTCGGCAAGCACCTGTTCGTCCTCGACGACCAGAACCCGCATGCACACTCCTCACTCGACGACGCGACACCTGTATATCCCATCGGGGTTTTCGAAAAGATAAAGAAATATGGCGACATCCGTGCAACCTCGTATCCGATAAACCTTTCCCCGGTCGTGATCAGCCGCATCACGCCGGCTCCCTCGAGATCCACGGTGATCCCGAGTTCCCACGGAAAGGACGGACCACGATGCATCTGCCGATGTATCCCGCGACGAGGACGCTCGACCCGGCTGCGGCCCGCGGGCGCGCACCGAAGGCGATGGCGGTGCTCGGGTTGCTGCTCGCGCTCGGCGTGGCCGGCTGCTCGTCCGGCGGCGGTCAGAACAACGTCGCCTCGCTGGACGACACGACGTCGGCGCAGGCCGCTGTCAACTCCGGCCAGGGCCAGGACACGTCCGAGCGGGACGCGCTGGTCAAGTACGCACAGTGCATGCGCGCACACGGCGTCGACATGCCCGACCCGCCGGCAGGCGCGCAGGGCGGCGCACGCCAGGCCATCCCGGCCAGCAGCCCGCAGCAGGTACAACAGCTCCAGACCGCGAGCAAGACGTGTTCCGGTCTCCTGCCCAACGGCGGCAAGCCGACCAAGCAGGACAGCGAGCGCGGCGCCAAGTTCGCGCAGTGCATGCGCGCACACGGCGTCAACATGGCCGACCCGACCCCCGGCCAGTCCATGAGCATCAGCATGGACGACCCGAAGACCAAGGCCGCGCTCACCGCGTGCATGCCCGCCGGGAGCGTCACCAGTGGCGGCTGAGCAGTACGCCGACGTACGGCCCGATGAGCAGACCGGGCCGGTGCCCTCGACGGGGGAGGACACCGACACCGAGGACCGGACGCGGGCACGGCACCGGCGCGGCAGGCACCGCAGGGCGGTGACGGCCGGTGCGCTGGTCGGCGCACTGCTGGTGGGCGCGGGCGGTACGTACGTGCTGACCAGGCACCCACCGGCCGTGGCGGCCACCTCCCCGCCACCACCGGCGACGGCAACCGTGAGCAAGCAGAACCTGGTCAACACGCAGCAGGAACAGGGCACGCTGGCCTTCGCGGGCTCGTCGACGGTGGTCGGTCAGTCGGCGCCCGCCGCCAACCCGCCGGCGGGCACAGGCACGGGTCCGTCGCCCGGCGGCGGCGGTTCGGGGACGCTCACGTGGCTGCCCTCACCCGGTACCGTGATCGACGAGGGCAACCGGCTCTACGGCGTCGACGGCCATTCCGTGCCGCTGCTGTACGGGTCGGTGCCGCTGTACCGGTCGCTGTCGGCCGGCGTGTCCGACGGCGACGACGTGCGGGAACTCAACCAGGCCCTGCGTGCCCTGGGCTACCGGGCAGCGCCGAGCGGTCCCGGTTTCACGTCGGGCACCACGCAGGCGGTCAAGGACTGGCAGAAGGCGCTCGGCGTGCCGCGGACCGGCACGGTCTCCCCCGGTGACGCGGTGATCCAGCCGGGAGCGGTGGTGGTCACGGCGGTGTCGGCGAACCTGGGCGCCCAGGCGAGCGGTGCGCTGATGACGGTGTCCAGCACGTCGAAGGTGATCACGGTGAACCTGCCGGTCGCGTCGCAGACGCTGGCGAAGGTCGGCGCCGTGGTGCAGGTGCAGTTGCCGGACGGTTCCGCCACCACCGGCCACGTCGCCTCGATCGGCACCGTCGCGGTCAACCCCGGCGGCTCGGGCTCCGGTTCGGGCTCCGGCTCCGGCTCCGGCTCGGGTTCCGGTTCCGGTGCCGCGCCGGTCATCCCGGTCACGATCACACCGGACAACGCGTCGGCCACCGGCCACCTCGACGATGCTCCGGTCACGGTCTCGTTCACCAGCGCCGAGGAGGACGGTGTGCTGACCGTGCCGGTCGGCGCGCTGCTCGCGCTGGCCGAGGGCGGTTACGCGGTCGACGTGGTGGACCCGAACGGCCACACGCACCTGCTCGGCGTGCATCTGGGCATGTTCGCGGGCGGCACGGTCGAGGTGTCCGGTCCGGGTGTGCGGGAGGGGCTGAAGGTCGAGGTGGCATCCACCGAATGAACGCCGTCATCGAACTGGTCGACGTGTCCAAGACCTACGGCGAGGACGTGCACGCCGTCCGGGAAGTGTCGCTGCGCATCGACGCGGGCGAACTGGTCGCGATCGTCGGGCCGTCGGGTTCGGGCAAGTCCACGATGCTCAACGTGATGGGCACCCTGGACGCGCCGAGCACCGGCACGGTCCGCCTGCTCGGCCACGACGTGGCCCGACTGCGCGACCGGCAGCTCTCCGCGGTGCGGTCGCGCTGGATCGGCTTCGTGTTCCAGCAGTTCTTCCTGTCGGCACACCTGTCCGCGACCGAGAACGTGGCCACCGGCCTGCTGTACCACGCGGTGCCGCGCCGGCAGCGCGTGCGGCGCGCGATCGCGGCGCTGCGCAGGGTCGGCCTCGGCCACCGGCTGGACCACCGGCCGCACGAACTGTCCGGCGGCGAGAAGCAGCGCGTCGCGATCGCCCGCGCGCTGATCGGGCACCCGGCGATCGTGCTGGCGGACGAACCGACCGGCGCGCTGGATTCACGCTCCGGCGCCGGAGTGCTGGAATTGTTGCGGGAACTCAATTCCGACGGCGTGACCATCGCGGTGATCACACACGACCGGATGCTCGCGGCGGCGCTGCCGCGCAGGGTCGAGTTCCTCGACGGGCGGATCGTCGACGACACAGGGAGCCCGCGGTGACCACAACGGACATCGAGCAGGCACCGACGGCGATCGCGCTGCCCAAGCCGCGCAGGCTGTACGCGTCCGACGTGCTCGCGGTCGGTTTCGCGGGCGTGACGGGCCGACCGGCGAGGGCGGTGCTGTCGGCACTGGGCATCGCGATCGGCATCGCGGCGATGATCGCGGTGATCGGCATCGGAGCGTCCAGCCAGGCGTCGCTGCGCGAGCGACTGGCCGCACTGGGTACCAACCTGCTCACCGCGAGCCCCGGTCAGACCGTGTTCGGCGGCAGGGCGACCATGCCGGACGACGCGGTGGACATGGTGCGCCGCATCGGCCCCGTGAGATCGGCGTCGGCCACCGGCTCGATCAACACGACGGTGCGCCGTTCCACGCTGGTCGACTCCGGCATCACCGGCGGGATCACCGTCGTGGCGACCAGGGACGACCTGCTGTCCACGATCGGCGGCTCGGTCGCGCGGGGATCGTTCCTGAACCCGGCGACCGACCGGTACCCGGCGGTGGTACTCGGCGCGCTCGCCGCCCAGCGCCTGGGGGTCGCGCACCCCGGCGAACAGGTCTACCTGGCAGGCCACTACTTCACGGTCGTCGGCATCCTGCGGCCGGTGGCGCTGGCGCCGGAGATCGACAGGTCGGCGATGATCGGCTGGTCGGCGGCGCGGACGTACGCGAGCTTCGACGGCCACCCGACCACGGTGTACGAGCGGTCCGACCCGGCCGAGGTGAACGCCGTCTACCAGGTGCTGGCCGCGACGGTCGACCCGCAGTCCCCCGGCGACGTCGACGTGACGCGCCCGTCGGACGTGCTGGCGGCCGAGTACGCCGTGAACACGACGTTCACCGGTCTGTTCATCGGGCTGGGCGCGGTGGCGCTGCTGGTCGGCGGTGTCGGCGTGGCGAACACGATGGTGATCTCGGTGCTGGAACGCCGCCAGGAAATCGGTTTGCGCCGAGCCATCGGCGCCGCGCGGGGCCAGATCAGATTCCAGTTCCTGATCGAGTCGACGTTGCTGTCCGGCCTCGGCGGAGTCGGCGGCCTGCTGCTCGGCGTCGCGATCACAGCCGGCTACGCGACGTGGCGCGGCTGGCCGACATCGCTGCCGGTCGGCGCGCTGGCGGGCGGTGTCGCGGCGGCGGTCGCGGTCGGGGCGCTGGTCGGCCTGTACCCGGCGTCACGAGCCGGACGGCTGACCCCGGTCGAGGCGTTGGCCACCAGTTGACCGTGCACCGGGCCCGGCTCTCGTCGGGCCCGGTGCGCGGCGAAGGGAGATCGACGGTGCGTGCTGGTGGTGGAGGACGAGACGGTGCTCGCCGACACGATCGGCGTCGGCCTGAGGGACCGAGGCTTCGCGGTCGACGTGGTCTACGACGGCGAGGTGGCGCTGGAACGTTGTGGCGTGACGGAGTACGACGTCGTGGTCCTGGACCGCGACCTGCCCGTCGTGCACGGCGACGAGGTCTGCCGATCACTGGTGGCAGGCTCGGCGACGACCCGCATCCTGCTGCTGACGGCGGCGGCCGGTGTCGCCGAACGGCTGGCGGGCCTGGAACTCGTCGCGGAAGACCACCTCGCGAAGCCGTTCGCGGTCACCGAACTGACGGCTCGCGTCCGTGCGCCGGCCCGCCACTCCCGTGCCGCCGCACCCCCGGTCCTGCTGCACGCGGGTGCGGCTGGACCCGGCCCGGCACGAGATGACGAGGGACGACGTCCCGACCCGGATGACCCGCAAGGAATTCGCGGTCCTGGCGGAACTCCTGCTCGCGGATGGAGCGGTGGTGTCAGCGGAGTCGTTGCTGCACAGAGCATGGGACGAACACATGGACCCGTTCACCAACGTGGTCCGAGTGACGATGACCGCCCTGCGCCGCAAACTGGGCCATCCTCATCACCTCATCCAAACCATCACCGGAGTCGGCTACCGAATCCGTGGCACGTCACCCGCGTCCGGTCACGGTCAGCAACCCTGGAAGTGTCTGTCGGCCGACCAGCCCGTGTTCGCCCACGTTCGCGGCTGCGCCGGGGTGAAGCCCGCGAACTGTCCGGCCAGGGCGCCCAGTAGCCACGTCGTGAACCGGGCCGCTCCCTGGGGGCACGTGTGGATGCCGTCCGAGCTGCGGTCGGCGTGGCCGTCCCTGATCTGCTGGTAGCTGCTCCCCCACACCTGGCCCGCGTCCAGCACGCTCGCCCGCCCCGCCGAGCCCGCCGCCACCGTCCGCGCGACCGACGTGGTCCGCGCCAGGTCGGCCATGTGCGAGCGGTAGAAGTCGTCGGGGCGGATCGGTGGCATCGTGACGAAGTCCAGCTTCGCGCCCGCGTCGGTGGCCGTCGCCAACAGCTTCGTGTACGCCGCCTGTTGGTCCTGTTCGCTGCCCCAGTCGTAGGTCGTGATCTGGTACACGACGACCGTCGGTTTCGCCGACGTGATCTGTTCGGGCAGCGTCTTCCACTGCTGGTCGGCGAACGGGCCCACGACGTTGCCGCCGCCGTCGGCCGCGATCGACCGGAACGTGACACCGCCGGCCTGGAACGCGGCCGCAAGCGGTTGCGCCTCGCCGACGGCGATCGAGTCGCCGAGGAACACGACCGTGGCCAGGCCGCCGGTACCGGGACGGGCGGGAGCGGGCTGGGCGCAGGCCGTGGCCAGCAGTGCGACGAGGCCGATGGCCAGAACGGGTTTCATGGTCACCACCGTGGCGGTGGGATGTCCCGGGCGCGACCACCGCCGTGTCGCGGGTTTGTCGCAGCGCGCGCCGTCCTCACCTGGCGAACCCGTCGGCGCGGCCATACTGCACGGGTGGTGGCCATTCTGCTCATCGAGGACGATCCGCTGGTCCGGCGCGGTCTACAGCTTGCGCTGGGCAGGCACGGGCACGACGTGCGCACCGCCGAGACCGGCGAGGCCGGTCTGGACCGGTTGCGCGCCGCACCGCCCGATCTCGTGGTACTCGACCTGATGCTGCCCGGGATGGACGGCTTCGAGGTGTGCCGGCGCATCCGGTCGGCGGGCGAGACGCCGGTGATCATGCTGACGGCGCGCGGCGACGACTCCGACGTCGTCGGCGGGCTGGCTGCCGGCGCCGACGACTACGTGGTGAAACCGGCGCGGCCCAGCGTGTTGGACGCGCGCATCCGCGCCGTGCTGCGCCGTGCCACCGGGACGCCGGACGGCGTTCGGATACACCGCGACCTGCGCATCGACACCGACGCGCTCACCGTGTCACTGCGCGGCGAGCCCCTCGCGCTCACGCCGACCGAACTGCGGCTGCTGCTCACCCTCTCCCGCGCGCCCGGCCGCGTGTTCAGCCGGCAGCAACTGCTGGAAGAGGTCTGGGAGCACGACTATCTCGGCGACTCCCGGCTGGTCGACAACTGCGTGCAGCGGCTGCGCGCCAAGATCGAGACACAGCCGGCGAGCCCCGCGTACGTGCAGACGGTGCGCGGGTTCGGCTACCGCTTCGGACCGGTATGACGAAGCTCTGGCCGCGTGGCCTGCGGACCCGGCTGCTGGTCGCGTTCGTGCTGGTGACCGTGGTCGGCGCCGCGGCGGCGGCGTGGTCGAGCGCGGGGTCGGCGAGCACCGCGCTGGTCACCACGACACAGCGGCGCATCACCGACACCGTCGCGACCAGATCACCGCGATCGCCCCGCAGCTGACCTACCCGCCCGACCAGGACTCGCTGGACCGGCTACGGGTCGCCGTCGGCGCGGACACGCTGGTGACGTACCGGAACCTGCGCTCCGCGGACGGCGCCGACTCGGCCTGGTCACCGGCGCGCTGCGCACCGCCGTGCGGATGCGGGCCGAGATCGCCACGCAGCGGATCACCGCGCACGGCACGCCGTTCCTGCTGGTCGGCACGCCCGTCACGATCACGGCGCCGGACGGGACGCGGACGCCGTCGGGCGTCGAGGTGTACTGCGTACGCGATCTGACCGAAGTGGGGCAGCAGATCGACGACATGACCCGGTCGGCGGGGATCACGGCGGCATGGGCGTTGCCGCTGGCGGTGTTGTTGGCGCTGCTGGCCGCCGGCAGCGTGTTGCGGCCGGTGCGTCGGCTGCGGGACACGGCACGTCGGCTGGCCGCCGGTGACCTGGCGGCACGCTCGCCGCCGCAGGGTGCCGACGAGCTGGCCGCGCTGACCGTGACGATCAACGAGATGGCCGAGTCGGTGCAGACGTCGATGGCCGCGATGCGGCACATGCAGGCCGACGCGCGGCGCTTCGCCGCCGACGTGTCACACGAACTGCGCACCCCGCTGAGCGCGTTGGCGGCCGTGGTGGAGGTCCTGGCGACGGCGACCGACGACATGGCGGGCGACGCGCGCGAGTCCGCGCTGATGGCGATCGCCGCGACCCATCGGCTGGTGCGGCTCGTCGAGGACCTGATGGAGGTGTCGCGCTTCGACGCCGGCACCGCGCACCTGCGGGTCGAGGAGGTCGACGCGGCTCGACGCGGTCCGGGAGTGTCTGCGTGCCAGGGGCTGGCACGAACCGGGTGGAAGTCACCGCGCCGCAAGGAATCCGGGTGCGGCTCGACCCGCGCCGGCTGGACGTGATCGTGGCGAACCTGGCCGGCAACGCACTGCGGCACGGTGCGCCGCCGGTGCGCGTACGTGTCGTGCGCCGACCGGGACCACGTGTGGATCGAGGTCACCGACAACGGCCCCGGCCTGCCCGAGCACATACTGCCGCACGTGTTCGACCGTTTCTACAAGGCGGACGCGGCCCGCACCCGCACCCCGGGCAGCGGGCTCGGGCTGGCGATCGCGCTGGAGAACGCGCGGCTGCACGGTGGCGACATCGTCGCGACGAACACCGGGGCCGGTGCGCGGTTCGTGCTGCGACTGCCTCGGGAGGTGGAGGCCCGGTGAGGCGGATCTCATTCCGGTGGCGCTGGCTTTCCTGCTCGTCGGCTGCGGTGTGCGGCCCTCCGGTGTGACCGAGGCCGGCACGGCGCCGACCGGCATCGCGCCGGGCGCCACGCTGTACTTCGTCGACGCGCGCGAGAGACTGGTCGCGCAGCAACGGGGAACCGGCCGGCTCGGCACGATCGCCGAGGCGATGGGGTTGTTGCTGACCGGTCCCGGCGTGTCATCGGACCTGCACACCGAGATCGCGCCAGAACGACCCGGCACGCGCGACCGTGACGACGGCACCGACACTGATCCAGTTGCAGGTGCCGCTGACGATCCACGACGTGACGGCGCTGGGCATCGACCAGATCGTGTGCACGGCACTGGCCGGGTACGTCCAGGGCGGTGGCCCGAGGACGGCGAAGGTGCAGGTCATGTTCACCGAGCCCACGCCGGAGTCGGACAAGCAGCGGACGTGCCCGCTGATCAGCCCAACCGGCTGATGTCGATGGTGACGGGCGCCGGAGCGGGCAGCACGAGCCACGACACGGCGAGCCCGGCCATCACGGCGACGAACGCCACCACCCCGCGCCGTCCCCGCGCCCACCCGGCCCGGAACCGGATCGGGTCCTCGACACAGTACTTCGACACGACGGCCAAGCCGACGACCGACACGACAGCCGCGAGCGCCGCCCGTCCGGGTCCGAGCAGCACGAGACACGGGCCAGTGCCACAGATAGAGGCTGTAGGAGACAGAACCCGAGCCACCGCAGGGGTCGCCACGCGAGCACGTGACCGACCACACCGTCCGGCGCCCGACGCACAGCCCGACCGCGGCGGCGGCGGAATGCACGAACAACCCACCGCGATACAGCCACGACGAACCGGTGCCGTCGACGAACACCCAGGCGACGCCCATCCCGACCACGAGCAGCAGGCACCACCCACCGGCCGACCACTCGCCCCAACCAGTCGCCGACCGGCCTGGTGGCGACGAAAGCCCCCAGCAACAAGGAGAAAGCGCGTGTGTCGGTGCCGGTGTAGACGCGGGTCGGGTCGGCCGGATCGACCAGCACCACCATCAGTACGAGCGAGACGACCGAACCGGTGGCCGCGGCGAAGGCGACCCACCGCTGCCCCCACCGGGCGAGGATCACGACGACGACCGGCCACACGAGGTAGAACTGCTCCTCGACGGCGATGCTCCAGAGATGCTCGAACACGCGGGACGACCCGAACCGGTCCCAGTAGTCGGCCGATTCGGCCAGCAGGTGCCAGTTGACGAGGTTCGCCTGCACCCACGGCCCGTCCGACAGTGTCGTCCGCCGCAGATCAGCGGTCCCGAAGGCCGTGACGAGCACCGAGACGACGACCAGCAGCAGGGCCGACGCGGGCAGCAGCCGCCGGATCCGCCGTCCCCAGAAGGCGACCAGCGACACGCCACCGGTCGCCGAGACCTCCCGCGACAACAGCCCGGTGATCAGATACCCGGACAACGCGAAGAACAGGTCCACCCCCAGAAAGCCACCGGCCAGCAGCCCGGTGTGGAACAGCAACACCCCGAGGATCGCCAGCCCCCGCAGCCCGTCCAGCGCCGGCAGATGCTGCTTCCGCTGCCCGGCAACGGAACCAGCACCATCCGACAACACATGCGTCATGCCACAGACGGTGCCGCCACCACGTGGCAGCACCGTCCCAGCGGCGTCGCAATCGCGTCGCGAACCTGGTCAGAGGTACACGTTGTCGATCTGGAAGGTCTGGATCGTGTTGGCGGGGAAGGGGACCGCGAACGTCGTGCCGGTCAGGTACGTGTCCGTGTGGTGGGCGTAGTTGTCACCCGTGCCGCTGGTGTCGGTGGCCCAGCGCTCGACGAGGCCGTTCGTGCCGCCCGTGGCCGACGAGAACTTCGACAGGTCGTAGGTGATCGTCTGGGCCGTGTCGTAGTTCGTGGTGACCAGGACCAGGCGGTGGTTCGCCGCGTCGTAGGCGGCCGACGTGTTGCCCTCGCCGCCGTCGATGATCGTCATGCCGGGGCGGATGTGGCGGGAGTACTGCGCCAGCGCGTAGTACTTCGTGTTCACCGCGCCGATCGTGCCCGCGTTCTCGTCGGCCTGGATCAGGCCCCAGCCGCCGCCGTCGAGGACCTGCCAGTACACCCACGCCGTCGGGTGCAGCCAGCGCATGTCCAGGTTCAGGTTGCCGGCCAACGACAAACCGGTCGCGTCACCCTCGCCGTACTCCGAGTTCCACAGCACCTTGCCGGCCGCTCTGGCCGCCGTGTAGAGCAGGTCGCGGCGGCCGCCGCCGTACTGGTAGCCGTGCACGTTGATCTTGTCGACGACGCCCTGCGCGTTCGAGCCCAGCAGCAGCCAGGACGCCAGCGCCAGGTCGTAGCTGTTCTCGTCGGACGCGGCGACCAGCGTGCTGTTCAGGCCGCGGTCGTCCAGTTCCGAGCGCAGGTACGGGATCACCGTGGCCTGCGTCGACGGGTCGAAGTGGCAGCCCTCCTGGTTGCCGGTGGAGAGCCAGCCGGGCGAGATCGGCTCGTTGAACGCGTCCACCGACGTGAAGTCGATGCCCCAGTTGTCGTGCGCGTACCTCGCGATCGTGGCCAGGTAGACCGCGTGCTGCTGGTAGTTCCAGTTCTGCAGGTTGTCGGTGATGCCGATGAGGCTGCCGGACGGGTTGTGGTCGTAGCACATCCACCAGATCGGCGAGTTGGAGAACAGCTCGAACCGGTCGACGCCCCTTGCCTTCGCCGCGAGCAGCATCGCGCGCTGGTTCGCGTCGGCCGACCAGTTCCAGCTCGACGACGACGGGTCACTGCTGAACCAGTCCAGCCAGTAGCCCTCCATCTGGCGGCTCGGCGAGATGTTCGGCGACACCTGCATGCTGTCGCCCTCGATGCTGTTCGTCGTGCACGCGCCCGCGTTGTACCGCACGATGTTCAGCCCGAGGCCGGGTAACGACGTGCCGTCGTAGCTCACGTCGTCCGTGGTGAACATGATGTCGGCCATCGTGGTGTTCGTGCCGTAGGCCTTGCCCCACCAACACAGGGACGTGCCCCAGCCCTCCCACGTGCCCCACGTCGTCGCGGGGTCGACGGTGGTCGAGTAGTCGGCGTGCGCGGGAAGCTGGCCGACGGCCGCGCCGACCACCGCCGCTCCCGCCGCTGCCAAAAAGGTCCGACGACGCATTGCGGCACCTCGCGATCGTGATCGGCTACGTCATGTTCGGAAGTACCACGGTGATCAGGCGCGGGACAACGGCCGACCGGGGCGGCGCGCTCGTCAACAGTTCACGTCACGGCTTCGGCGGCATCCGTGACCTCGATCTGTCCGAAACGAGCCAACGCCACCGCACCCGCCAGCGCGGCCACGAACCCGGCGAACGCCACCGGAGCCCACCCGGTTCGCGTGTGGTCGCCCAACAGCAACTCGCCGATCACGGCGGGCGGCACGGTCATGCCGATCAGCATCGTCACGGTCGGCACGATCACGTCACCGCGCCGCAGTGCGGCGGCGTAGGACCAGTTCGCGATGACGCCCGCGACGACGATCGCGTACGCGGCCGGATCGAGCACCACGGCGGCGGGCGCGAACCCCGGCAGCACACGGATGGCGACGCCGAGCACGCCGAAACCGAGCCCGGCGACCAGTCCCAGTGCCGCGCCACGAACGCGCCGCGGCAACCGGTCCATCAGCAGGGCGACCGACACCAGCAGACCCGCGACGACCAACACGTCGACGTGGAAACCGAAGCCGGGACTCGTGTTTCCGGCGCCCGACGAGGACGCGCCGAGCAGCGACAGTCCGACGCACACGGCACCGACCGCGAGCCATTCGGTACGCCGCATCCGCAGCCCGAGCCACCGCACGGCGACCACCGCCGTGACCGGAACGGCGGCGGACTGGCTGGCCTGCGCCACGAACAACGGCAGCGAGCGCAGCGCGTCGACCTGCGCCGACAACCCGATCAGCCCCAGTGCCAGACCGGCCAGATACCGCCACTCGCGCAACAGCCGCAACAGGAACCGGGGATCGAAATCGCTCCCGGCGTCCGTGGTGGCGCGCACGGCGATGGCCTGGAGCACGGACGCCACACCACCGCACACGGCGGAGAACAGCGCCCCCGCCATCCCCCAGTACACGAAGTGATCATATCCGGATCCGCCGTTGCCCGGATGTCACATCCGGGCGCCGGCCGGTGTCTTCATGCTGACGAACCCCTTGGAGGAGACATGGCCGGTAACACCCGGATTCCCGCCGCGCGACTGACCGGTGTCCGCGGCGCGCTCGTGAAGATGCTGTCCCGCAGAATGCTCGGCGAGGTGGCCGAGCCGGTCGAGGTGACGTGGCACAACAGGAAGGTGCTGGCGGCGACACTCGGCATGGGCCGCAGGGCGCAGCGGTGGCACGCGTGTGACGAGAGCCTGAAATCGTTCGCGCACATGGCCGCGGTGTCGCTGGTCGGCTGCTCGTTCTGCCTCGACCTGGGCTATTTCATGGCGCACAACGAGGGCCTGGACGAGGCGAAGGCGCGGGAGGTGCCGAGATGGCGGGAGTCGACGGTGTTCACGCCGCTGGAACGTGACGTCATGGAGTACGCGGAGGCGGTGACCATGACCCCGCCGACGGTGACGGACGAGTTGTCGGCGCGGCTGCTGGAGCGGCTCGGCGCGCCCGCGCTGGTCGAGCTGACGGCGTATGTCGGACTGGCGAACATGGCCAGCCGCAGCAACGTCGCGTTCGGCGTGCGCTCGCAGGGTTTCGCCGAGTCCTGCCAACTACGACCGCTGGCCCTACCCTCGCCGGCATGAGCGACGACCCGTTCCTCACCCACCGCGGCCTGCTGTTCACCGTCGCGTACGAACTGCTCGGCTCGGCGGCCGACGCGGAGGACGTGGTACAGGAGAGCTGGTTGCGCTGGGCGGACACCGACCGGACCGAGGTCCTGGACCCGCGCGCGTACCTCGTGCGGATCATCACGCGCCAGGCGCTCAACCGCCTCCGGTCGATCTCCCGGCGACGCGAGGACTACGTCGGCGAATGGCTGCCCGAGCCGTTGTTGACCAGCCCGGACGTGGCCGAGGACGTCGAACTGGCGGACAGCGTGTCGATGGCGATGCTGACGGTGCTGGAGACGCTGGCACCCGCCGAGCGAGCGGTGTTCGTGCTGCGCGAGGTGTTCGACGTGCCGTACGAGGAGATCGCGAGGGCGTTGGACAGGTCACCGACGGCGGTCCGCCAGATCGCGCTACGGGCCCGCAAGCACGTGGCGGCGAGGCGCCCGAGAACGAGGGTGAGCCACAGCGAGCAACAGCGGGTGGTGCAACGATTCCTGGCCGCGCTGACCACAGGTGACGTACAGGGCCTGCTGGACGTGCTGGCACCGGACGTGATCCTGATCGCCGACAGCGGCGGCCTGGCACCGGCCACCAGACGCCCCGTGGCCGGAATCCAGAAGGTGTCGGCGCTCCTGGCCCGCTTCCCGGTGCTGGCGCCGGGCGTCCCGATCGCCGAGCTCCAGCTCAACGGCTCGGCGGCGCTGCGGCTGGACCCGGAAGGTGAACTGGACACGGCGGTCACGTTCATCGTCGAAAACGGCCGCATCATCCGCATCAACGCCATCCGCAACCCGAACAAACTGGCGCGTCTGGACAAAGTGGTGGAACTGCGGCGGTGACCGGAAAGGAGGTCAAGCGGTCAGAGCGATGTACTTCTCCTCCAAGAATTCCAGAATCCCCTCCGAACCACCCTCCCGCCCGAGTCCACTCTGCTTGACCCCACCGAACGGGGCCGCCGGATCACTGACCACACCTCGGTTCACGGCGACCATCCCGGCCTCCAACCGCCGAGCCACGGCCACCGCGGCCCGTTCCTCACCGAACACATAGGCCATCAGCCCGTACACGGTGTCATTTGCCATCCGAACAGCGTCATCCACATCGTCGAACCGAACCACGGCGGTCACCGGGCCGAAGATCTCGGTGGCATTGATCGCCGACCCGTGCGTCACACCGGTCAACAGAGTCGCGTCGTAGAACGCACCTTCCCCGGACGAGTGGCCGCCACGCACGACAGTGGCACCATCCGCCACGGCGCCATCCACCAGAGCGGCGACCTTGTCGCGCTCAGCAACGGAAACGAGCGCACCGAGCGTGTTCGTACGCGTCAGACCGGGGCCGACGGCGAACTCGGCCAGTGCGGCATCCATCCGCGCCACGAACTCGTCGTGCAGCCAACCGTGCACGTAGAACCGGTTGGCGGCCGTACAGGCAGACCCGCCGTTGCGCATCTTGGCCGACAGCGCGCCCTCGATCGTCATGTCCATGTCCGCGCCCGGCAGCACGATCAGCGGTGCGTTGCCGCCCAGTTCCATCGACGTGCTGACCACCGAGTCGGCACACGCGTGCAGCAGTTCCCGCCCCACCTCCGTGGAACCGGTGAACGACAGCTTCCTGACCTCGGGCCGGTCGATCATCCGGCGCACCAGCGGTCCGGTCGGCACGGGCGTCACCAGGTTGACCACGCCGTCGGGCACACCGACCCGCCGCAGCACGTCGACCACGTACGCGGCGGTGAGCGGTGTTTCGCGGGCCGGCTTGAGTACCGTCGTACAGCCGGCGGCGAGCGCGGGTGCGAGTTTGCGGGTGGCCATCGCCGCCGGGAAGTTCCACGGCGTGATCAGCAGCGACACGCCGATCGGCTGGCGGTCGACGACGATCCGCTTGTCACCGGCGGGCGACAGCCGGTAGTCGCCGGGCACGCGCACGGCTTCCTCGGCGAACCAGCGGAAGAACTCCTTCGCGTAGTTCGCCTCGCCCATCGCGTCGGACCACGACTTGCCGTTCTCCCGCACCATGATCTCGGCGAAGTCCTCGACCTCGTCGGTGAGCACCTCGTACGCGGCGCGCAACAGCTCACCGCGGGTGCGCGGCGCCGTGGCCGCCCACGATCCGGCCGCCGCCGCGGCGGCGTCCACCGCTGCCATGCAGTCCTGTTCGGTGGCGATGGCGAACCGGGCGATGGTGGACAGGTCGGCCGGGTCGACGACGTCGAACCGGGTGTCGTCCGAGCCCGGCCGCCACTTCCCGTCGATGAACAGGTCCGCGTACAGGTTCATGCGGCGCTCCGATCGTCAAGGACCCCAGCATAGGCACGCTGGAGCAGATCGAGCAGCAGTTCCCGCGTCGGCTCGACCGGCGCGATCGCCAGCAGTCGGGCTGATCGCGTTGCCAGCTCGGCGATTCTGGGCAGTTGGTCGCGTTCGATGCCGATCTCGGCCAGTGTCGCCGGCACCCCGATGGCGGCGTTGATCTCGACGACCCCGGCCAGTAGCCGCTCGGCGGACGCCTCACCCGCCGGCACACCCTCAAGGGCCGCGTCCAGGTCGGCGAGCCGCTCGGCGACGACAGGATCGACCCGCAGGACGTCGATCGCGTACGGCAGCAGCAGGCCCGTGCCCAGGCCGTGCGGCGTCCTGGTCATCGCCCCGATCGGGTACTGGACGGCATGGCACAGGTGTGTTCCGGTGGACCCGAACGCGATCCCGGCCAACAGCGAGCCCAGCGCGACCTCGCGCCGCGCCTGCCGGTGGCCGGGCTCCCGCACGGCCACTTCGAGCCACGGCCCGAGCAACCGAGCGGCACGCAGCGCGACCGGTTCGGCCAGCGCGTTGCGACCGGTGAACACCGGCAGCGGCGCGGCCCAGTCCAGGTCCAGCGGCCGTGCCGTGTAGGACTCGACCGCGTGCACCAGCGCGTCGATGCCGGAGTACGCCGTCACCGTCGCCGGTGCGCCCAGTGTCAGCTCGGGGTCGACGACGGCGGCCGCCGGCACCAGGAACGGGCTGGACACACCGACCTTGAGGTCACGATCCGGATCGGACACGACAGCGACCGGCGTCACCTCCGAACCGGTGCCGGCCGTCGTCGGCACGGCCACGATCGGCACGACCGGGCCCGGCACGAGGTTCTCGCCGTAGTACCGGCTCGGCGGACCGTCGTGCACGGACAGCAGCGCGATCAGCTTCGCCGCGTCCAGCGCGCTGCCGCCACCGATCGCGAGGACGACCTCGACCGCGTACTCCCGCGCCAGCGCCGCGCCCGCGTCCAGCGTGTCGACGGGCAGTTCCGGCGTGATGTCCGAATACGTCCGCACCTCCAGCCCGGCGGCGGCCAGCGAATCCGTGATGCCGGCGAACAACGGCGTGCCGGCGAGGAACGGGTCGATGACGGCGAGCACCCGCCTGCCGTGCACGGCGGTGACCTCCGGCAGTTGGGTGCGGGCGCCGTAACCGAAGTGGACCCGCGCCGGCAGCCGCAGTGTGCCCAGCCGGTCAGGCACTGAATCCTCCGTCGAGCGGCAGCACGACCCCGCTGACGTGGCCGGCCCGGTCGCTGAACAGGAATGACGCGGCGGCAGCGACTTCCGCCCCGGTACCCGCCTTGCGCAGCGGTGTGGCCGCGATCCGCGCCTCGACACCGCCGGGGATGGCCAGCCGCGTCCGCGCGAGCATCGGCGTCTCCGTCGGACCGGGGGCGATCACGTTCACGCGGATGCCCAGCGGCCCGAAGTCGTGTGCCGCCGTCCTGGTCAGGCCGATGACGGCGTGCTTGGTGGCCTGGTAGGCACCCATGCCGGAACTGCCGCGCAGGCCCCCGATGCTGCTCATGTTGACGATCGACCCGGAGCCCCGCAGTTGCATGACGCGCACCTCCTCGCGGATGCACAGCCACGTGCCCTTCACGTTGACGGCCATGATCCGGTCGAAGTCCTGCTCCGGCACCGAGTCCAGCCGCCCGCCCTGCGTCATGGCCGCGTTGTTGAACGCTCCGTCCAGCCTGCCGAACCGGGTCACGGTCGCGTCGACGAACGCGGCGACGTCCGCGGCGTCCGACACGTCACCGGTGGTGTAGGCGACGTCGTGGCCCGCGGCGCTCAGCTCGTCGGTGATGTCGGCCAGCGGGCCCTTGGTGCGGGCTACCAGCATCAGCGCGGCGCCGTCCCCCGCGAACACGCGGGCGGCGTCGGCGCCGATTCCCGCGCTCGCGCCGACGAGGAGAACCACCTTGCCCGCCAACAGTTTCCCGCCGGTCGGCGTCGTCATGATGCCATGCTCCCCTCGGTCGTGCCGTTGCCACGCAACGCGAGCATCGCGCGCGCTTCGGCCGGTGTGGCGATCTGCTTGCCCATGTCCTCGACGACGGCGCGCACCTTGCGGACCTGCTCCGCGTTGCTCTTCGCCAGCTCACCCCTGGCGATCCAGAGGCTGTCCTCAAGGCCGACGCGGACGTGCCCGCCGAGCCACGCGCTGTGCGTGCAGAACTGCAACTGGTCGCGGCCACCGGCGAAGGCGGAGAAGTAGTAGTCGTCGCCGAACAGCTTGTCGGCGATCCGCACCATGTGTTCGAGGTTCGCGTGGTCGGCACCGATGCCGCCGAGGACACCGAACACGCCCTGGATCAGCAGCGGTGGCTTGGCCAGGCCCTTGTCCACGAAGTACGCCAGCGAGTACAGGTGGCCGATGTCGTAGCACTCGTACTCGAACCTGGTGCCGTGCGCGCCGAGCGTGCGCAGCGTGTCCTCGATGCGGTCGAACGTGTTGACGAAGGGGTGGGAGTACGTGTTCAGCACGTAGGGCCGCTCCCAGTCGTGGCGCCACTCCGTCACCTTGTCCGCGATGCCCGAGAAGACGAAGTTCATCGTGCCCATGTTCATCGACGCGATCTCGGGCTTGATGTGCATGGCGGCGGCCAGCCGCTGGTCCATCGTCATCGACGACGCGCCGCCGGTGGTGATGTTGACGACAACGTCGGTGTTCGCGGTGATCGGCTCGAGGATCTCCTCGAAGACCTCCGGCTCGAACGACGGCCTGCCGTCGGGTTGCCTGGCGTGCAGGTGCACGATCGCCGACCCCGCCTCGATCGCCTCCAAAGCCGCCTGGCTCACCTGCTCCGCGGACAGCGGAAGGTAGGGACTCTGCGAGGGCACGTTCACCGAACCCGTGATCGCCGTCGTGATGATGACCTTCTCGGCTGTGCGCATCAGTTCTCCTCCTCGCCGGCCGTGTCCCGTGTCGGTGCGAGCGCCCGGTACGCGTCGCGTTTCGCGTCGTCCAGCGGGCCGACCAGGCTGATCGCGACCTGCGTCGCGCCCGCGTCGTACTGCTGCCGCAGCGCTTCTGCCACCTGGTCGGGCGTGCCGCACGCGACGAGCGCGTCGATCATCCGGTCGGAGCCGGGCGGCGCGAGATCGGCCTCGGTGAACCCGAGCCGGGTCAGTTTCGCGATCTGGTGCGGCAGGGTCAGGTAGTACGCGAGGCGTCCGCGTACGACCTCCCGTGCCGACGCGCGGTCCCGGCCGACGACGGCCCACTGCACGACGGACAGGAACAGGTCGGGGCCGACCGTCTCGCGGGCCCATCGGGTGTGCTCGGGCGTGACGAGGAACGTGATCAGCCCGTCGGCGCGTTCGGCGGCCAGCTTGGTGATCCCCGCCGAATACGCGCCGAGCACGCGCGGCACGTCGGCCCGGTCACCGCCACGGCGTCGGATGGTCTCGTCGACGCCGTCGAGGTAGTCGCGCAGGAACGGCAGCGGGCCGATGCCGCGCTCCCGCACCGCGCCGCTGACGCCCAGACCGAGCACGTAGCGGCCGGGAAAGTCGCCTGCGAGGTCCTGGGCCGCCGACGCCGCGGACTTCGGAATCCGTTCCAGCGCGCGGGCGACGCCGTTGCCGACGATCAACCGGTCGGTCGCGCCGAGCGCGAGGCTCGCGGTGGTGAACGCCTCCCGGCCCGCCACCTCGGGAATCCAGACCATCCGGTGGCCGCTGTCCTGGAGGTGGCGCAGGAAGCGCACGGCGCCCGCGCGGTCGAGGCCGTCGAGTTCGGTGATGGACAGCGCGCTGGCCGGCCAGGTGTGCCCGGCGGTTCCCGGATCGGACATGACGGCGGGACTCTGGCTCACCGGAACCGCCCTTCGTTCGCATTGTGAAGTCGCTGTTCACTATACGACCGGACGTCAACCCACTGGGTGCTCCGATGTGGTACCGATCACCCCGCCACGACGTCGTCCGGCCGGTAGTGGCCGCCCAGCTCACGGGTCAGCTCACGCGCCGTGTCGACGACGACCCGCAGCTCGGCGGCGTCATCCGACATCGACAGCGTGTTGTCGGGGCCGACGATGGCCAGCGTCGCGCAGATGCCGGACTCGCCGAACACCGGCGCGGCCACGGCGACCACACCGGGCGTGCTCATCGCCGAGCAGTGGCCGACCGCACGCACCCGCTCGACGTCGGCCCGCAGGTCGGCCAGGACGGGGCCGGGCAGGTTGGCCAGCAACCGCTCCATGGCCAGCTGATCGGCGTGGTAGGCGAGGAACACCTTGCTCTGCGCGGTGTCCAGCGGCAGGTGACTGCCGACCCGGACGGACACGACGACCGTGGAGATGGTGTCCTCGACGCGGGAGACCACCGGGCCGGTCAGGCCCCAGAGGCTGAGCACGACACTGGTCCCGGTGGCGCGGGCCAGCGCCTGCATGTGCCGTGGCGCGAGTTGGATGACGCGCCGGTTGCCGATCGCGAACGCACCGAGCTGCAACAGCAGCCGGCCGGGCGCGTAACCGCCGTCCGAGCCGCGTTCCAGCAGTCCTGCCGAGACCAGCGACGTGCAGTACCGGTACGCGGTGGTGCGGTTGAGGCCGAGCCGCTCGGCGACCTGCGTCGCGGTCACCTCCGGCGTGGCGGGCTCGAACAGCGACAGGATCTGGCTGACCCGGCTCACCGCCTGGATCTCGGCCTGGTCACCGCGCTCGGCGTAGGCGGCGTCCGGTGGCCGCGTCGATTTCGTCACGGGGCCTCCGCCTGGTGATCAATGTCCGAACACACGTTCACGATGTGAACATGCGCCAGACTACCCGAGCGGACCGTGTCCGACCGGTCACCGCGGCGGCCACCACCCGGCACGAGCTGGGAACAGGCCGCGGCGGCAGGCCGGGGACGTGCCTGCCGCCGCGGCTTCGTGCCGCAGGCTCACCAACCCCGGGCCTGCCGCACGGGACCGGTCCGGCCGAGCTGAGGGGAGCCCGGCCGACCGTGGTCACGTGGCGACCGCTGCCTCCACGGGCGCGGCGCGCAGCGCCACCGACGTCGGGAACAGGATGGTCGCGAACGTCAGTGCCACAGCGGCGAACAGGATCAGCGGGTAGATCCACGCCGGTCCGCTGGGCAGTACCGAGCCGTCCAGGGCGATGCCGAACGGGATCAGCGCGCCCGCCGCGACGGCCGTGCCGAGGATGATGCCGACCACCGCCGTCACCAGTGCCTCCACCGACATCATCCGCATCACCTGGCCGCGGGTCGAGCCGATCAGCCGCTGCAGCGCGAACTCCCTGCGGCGTTCGGCCGTCGCCACGATCAGCGAGTTGATCAGCGCGATCACCGCGTAGCCGACCACGATGGCGGCCAACAGGAAGCTGGCGACCCTGCCGGTCTGGTCGGTGTGCGCGTACTCAGCCGTCGCCGCGGCACGGTCGGCCACCACGGCACCGGGCACGCCCTGCGTCGCCCCGGTCAGCGCGGCCGTCAGATCGGCGGACGACACACCGGGCCGAGCCTTCACCAGGATCTGCGGCAGCGTGCCGGTCGTGGTGTGGCGCAACAGCATGTCCGCCGGCACCAGCGCGGAGTCGAAACCGCGCGGCGGTGTGAACGATCCGACCACCCGCATCGTGTCCGACTCGCCGTCACCCCAGCGCAGCGCCACCTGGTCGCCGACGTGCTTGCCGCTGTCGGCCATCACGCCGGTCGGCAGCACGATGCTGTCACCGGTCAGGTCGCCGTAGTCGCCCTGCACGGCCGGTTTCGCGATCGTCTGCGTCGCGCCCGCCGCCGTGACGCCCTGCAACTGGATGCGGGTCGGCGCGACCCGCTGGTTCACCACGTCGCCGTTGAGATCCCTGCCCGGACCGACCTCGGTCTCCAGGTGTCCCTCGCCGGACAGCGACGCCGACGCACCGGCCACCTGAGGCAGCCCGGCGATACGGTCCACAAGGGATGGTGGCAGCGCGCCGGTCTGCGAGCTGACGACGGCATCGGCCTTCAGGCTGTCCACGAACACCTGCCGGCTGGCGTCGTCCTGGCTGGTCTGGAGGTAGATCAGGGCAGTGGCCAGGCCGGTCACCAGCATGATCGGCGTGACGGCTGCGGCGAGCCGGACCTTGCGCACCGACGCGTTCAGCATCGCCAACCGCCCCGGCACACCGGTGAACATGCCGACCGGGTAACGCAGCAGGCCCGCCAGCCACCGGCACAGACCTGGTGCCACCAGTGCGACGCCGATCGCCCACAGCATCGCGGCGGGCGCCGACGTGCTCGCCGCGACCGGACCGGTCATCACCGACGCGGTCACGATCGCCAGTGCGGTCGCACCACCAAGGCACAGCACGGCCAGGACGGCACGGATCGGGCTGACCCAACGGGTCTGCAGCGTCGCCTCGGCCAGCGCCTCGGTCGGCCGCACCTTCGACACCCGGCGCGACGCGACGAACGCGGCCACCAGCGCGGCGATCAGGGTGACACCGAAACCGGCGAGCTTCGGGATGAAGCCCTCGCTGAACACCATCACGCCGGGGATCAGGCCCTGGTCGACCAGGATCGAGTACATGATGTGGCCGAACGCCAGGCCCGGCAGCAGCGACAGGACCGCCGCGATCACCGCGATCACGAACGTCTCGGTCATCACCATGCGGCGCAGCTGGCCCGGTGTCAGGCCGACCGTGCGCATCAGCGCCATCTCCCGGCGGCGCTGCTGCATCAGCAGGCCCACGATGCTGCCGACCACGAAGATCGCGACCAGCGTCGCCAGGCCGCCGAACGCGGCGGCCAGCGGGATCAGGTTCTGCGAGCCGCTGATCGCCTCGGGGAACTCGGCCAGGCCGCGCCCGTCGCCGTAGAGCACCTGGGCGTCGCGGTGCGCGATCGCCGAGGAGATCCGGTCGGACAGCGCCTGCCCGTCGGTGCCCGGTGCCGCGAACACCGCGATGTCGTCGATCTTGCCGGGCCGGTCGTAGAGCCGGCTCGCCTCGTCGTCGGAGAACAGCAGCGTCGACTGCGTCGCGGTCGCGCTCTCGGCGACGCCGCTGACCCGGAAGTCCTGCGGCGTGCCGCGCACGGCGACCCGCACCGGTGACCCGGGACGCAACCCGAACCGGCTCGCGGTCGCGCTGTCCACCACGACGTCACCGGAGCCGCTCGGCTCGTTGCCGGCGACCAGGTGGTAGGGCGAGAGCCGCGCGGTGGACCAGCCGTGCCCGAACGCGGTGGCCGGCTGGCCGCCCAGCGACGTGATCGGCACCGAGAAGTCCGGCACCGCGGACGTCACGCCGGGCACCCTCGCCACGGCGTCGACCAGGTTCGCGTCCAGCAGCACGCGCTCGGTCAGCGGGTTGGTGCCGGAACCGACCGGGTGGCCCGGGTAGTCCTGGCTGCCGGTCACCACGACCGGAGCGGCGGCCAGCCGTTCCGCCTTGACGTGCGCCAGGATTCCGGTCTCCAGCAGGCCACCACAGGCCTGCACGACGACGGCGCCGACGAACAGCGCGACCAGTGTCGCGAGGAAGCCGCCCTTGCGGCGAGCCAGGATCTTCAGTGCCAGGCGTAACATCAGTTCACCCGCTCCGTGTCCGCGCGCCGCATCCTGGCCCACGCACCGAGTTGCGTCATCTGCTCGGCCACCTGCTCGACGGTCGGCCGCTCCAGTTCCCCGGACACCTGACCGTCCACGAGGAACACGACGCGATCGGCGTGCGACGCGGCGACCGGGTCGTGCGTCACGATCACCGCGGTCTGGCCGCCGGTGTTCACGGCCTGGCGCAGCAACTGCAGGATCTCCAGTGCCGTCTGGGTGTCCAGGGCGCCGGTCGGCTCGTCACCGAACAGCATGACCGGCCGGGTGACCAGCGCGCGGGCGATCGCGACACGCTGCTGTTGACCGCCGGACAGTTCGCCCGGACGGTGCTTGCGGCGCGACGTCAGACCGGTGCGCTCGATGACCTCGTTGACCAGCTTGCGATCCGGCCGTCTGCCGGCCAGCCGCAGCGGCAGCGTGATGTTCTCCGTCGCGTTCAGCGCGGGTAACAGGTTGAAGTCCTGGAACACGAACCCGATCCGGTCCCGGCGCAGCTTCGTCAGCGAGCGTTCGCTCATCGCCGTCAGGTTCTCGCCGTCCAGCCACACACTGCCCGACGTCGGCCGGTCGAGGCCCGCCGCGCAGTGCAGGAACGTGCTCTTGCCCGAACCGGACGGCCCCATCACCGCGGTGAAGGTGTTGCGGCGGAAGCCGAGTGTCACGCCTGCCAATGCCTGGACGCTGTTGCGCGACCGCCCGTACACCTTGCGGACGTCCTGCAGTCGCAGCACATCGTCGGTCATCGGCCGCTCCTCTTTCGAGCGCATGACGAATCTCCTTGCTCTCGGGAATCTCCGGCAGCGCGGACCGACCACCGGAGCAGTCGAAGCGCGGTGGTGCCACACGATCGGGTCGGCGCGGCTGTGCCGCGGATCGCGTGTGCTACAGATCTGTCGTGGCGTCGAGCAGGCCGTGCGGGGTCAGCGGGCCCGGTTCGGCCAGCATCCGCTTCGCCTCCCGCAGCGGATCCAGCCGTGGTCCCAGCAGTCCCCTGGCGACCGCCCTGTGCAGCAGCGCGGCGCCGATCACCAGGTACGCCATGGCCAGCGCCAGCACGGCGAACCCGAGCGCGGTCAGCAGCGCGACCGGCAGGTTGTCCACCGGGTAGCCCAACCACAGCCCGTGCGCACGGGTGCCGTCGGGCAGTCGCAGTGGCACCGACCAGTACCAGACCGGCAGGGCAACGCCGGCGAGGATGAACGCCCACAGCACCAGGACGCCCATGTCCATCAGGAACAGCAACGGGAACATCGGCAGCACGTAGGCGAAGGCCCGCCAGGTGCCGGGGTCCCGCAACGCGGATCGAACCTTCGCCGACAGTCCGGGCCCGACCGGGCTGTGGGGCGCGGGTTCGATCCGCTGGCCGACCAGCAGCGCCCGCCGCCGTTCGACGTGCGACGCTCCCCTGGCCAGCGCCGCCGCGCCGACCACCAACGGCAGGCCGAGCCAGGTGATGGCCGGCACCAGGCAGGCCACCGCCACGACCAGGCCGAGACCGAAGAGCGCCAGGCCGACCGGCAGGTAACTGAGCAGGTACGCCGTGGCGAGCCATGGTCCTCGCCCCGCGATGTTGCGCAACGGGGCACGACGCGCCACGACGGGTTTCATTCGACGCTCCGCAGCAGCTCCTCCACCGCGGCGATCCGCTCGCCGAGCCTGGCCAGCTCGGCGACCAGCAGCTCCTGGTTGGACACGGCCTGTTCGGCCAGCTTGCGGTACCCGGCCATCGCGACCGCGTCCGCCCGGTGGCGCTGAAGGCGGAAGTAACCGACAACGCTGAGCGTGATGCCGCCGACCGTGATCAACACGATGACGATTGCGACGACGGCGCCGGCCATCTGGACTCCTAGTCTTCCGTGTCCTCGTGTTCGTCTTCCCCGAGAATGTCGATGATCATATCGGTGGTCACCCTCAGATCCAGCGGTTGCAGTTCGTAGAACTTCAGCGCCTTGCCGTCCGACGACAGCTCAAGATGCCCTGTCACCAGATTCGCCTTCTCCAACCGTTCCAGGTGCATGTAGATCAGCGGGCGGGACAGTCGCAGTCGGCGGGCCAGCTCACTCACGTGCAACCTCCCCGAAGCCAGCTCGCCGATGATCCGAAGGCGTTGGATGTGCCCGAGAGCGGCCAACAGTGCCAGCAGCTCGTCGCTGGTCTGTTGGGCCACTCCCCTGCTCCGCTCACCAGTTCCTATCACCTGTAAGAAAGAACTTACAGGTGATAACCCAGGGTGTCAACTCGTCCACGGAACCGACCAGCCCTGGTTTCCGTTGGCACGGGCCGGTTTCCGGTAGAAACGCCACCGCGCCGGGACCGGGTGGTGCCCCGTGTCCCAGCGCGGTGGTCACGCTGTGCTGATCTCACAGCGTCATGAGCGGCCGAAAGGGTGTCAGTCCGCCGCCGGTACACCCTCGATGGCGTACAACTCCGCGCCGCCGCTGAAATACGGCATACGCACCGCACGCGTGAACCGGAAGCCGCCCGCCGCGAGCAGGGTCCGCCACTGCCGCTCGGTGCGCTCCTTGCCGCCGTTCATCAACATCATCGTCAGATCCAGCATCCTGGCCAGGCCGGGTTCGTTGCCGTCCGGCACGATCCGCTCCAGGATGACCACCCGGCCACCCGGCCGCACCGAATCGCGCATCCGGCGCAGCGCGCGGACACTCTGCTCGTCGTCCATCGCGTGCAGCACGCAGCTGATCAGGTAGCAGTCGCCCTCGGGCAGTACGTCGAACGCGCTGCCCTCGCACAGCTCCACCCGCTCGGCCACGCCCGCGGCCACGAAGTGGCGCATCGTGCGGTCGATCCCCGCCGGGATCTCCACCAGCACCCCCCGCATCCCGGGGTGCTCGTGCAGGACGGCGGCCAGCATCGAGCCCGTACCACCGCCGACGTCGACCAGCGTGCCGACGCCGGTGAAGTCGTAGGTCCGCGGCAGCGGCAACTGCTCGTTCCAGGTCGCCGCGCCCATACCCTTGCGGAACGCGTCACCGGTGGCCGGCACCGTGTTCAGGTAGTCCCACAGCGGCATGCCGTACTCGATGTCGAACGCGCGCTCGCCGGTGCGCACGGCCTCGGACAGCGCGCCGTAGGCCCGGTAGACCTCCTGGCCGTAGAACAGCACGAGGTCCTTCACCGAGTCCTCGGTGTCCGAGCGCAGATACTCGGCCAGCGGCGTCGTCACGAACCGCCTGCCGTCCTCCTCACGGAAGTAGCCCGCGCCGGCCAGCGCGCGCATCAGCCGGTACAGCGACTCCGCGTGCGTGTCGGTCCGCTTGGCCAGTTCGTCGATGTCGCTCACGCCGTCGGCCAGGTGGTCGGCCACGCCCAGCCGTGCGGCGCTGTAGACGGCGGCGCTCAGCCAGCCCGCGTACATGGTCTCGCGCACCCGGACACTACTCACATCGCTCACGGGGAATCCTCCGAGTAATTGACTCGCCTCGATCGGATGCGATGAGGCACCGGAAATGATTCGATCGTACAACCGGCCCGGGTATTCGTGAACAGCGAGAACCAAGGCCGTCCGGTCGGACCAGAGAATGGAACGCCGCCTGCATTGAAAAATATAGAAATGCGCTACGGGACCACCGGCAGGCGGAGATACCGTTGCGGCACGCGCGGTGTCCGGGTACCCCGGTCACCGCTCCCGCGAGCCGAGGTGGTGAGGGCCGATGGCCCAGGACCCGTCCGAGCCGTCGACATCCGTGCCACAGAGCGGTTTCCGCGAGCTGATGGCGCAGTTTCCCAGCGGCGTCGCGGTCGTCACGACCGTGGACTCCGACGGCGCCCCCCGCGGCATGACCTGTTCCTCGGTGTGCAGCGTGACGCCGCTGCCGCCGACCCTGCTGGTCTGCCTGCGGCACGGCAGCCCCACCCTGGACTCGGTGCTGGAGCGCAACCGGTTCACCGTCAACATCCTGCACGTCGAGGGTCAGCCGGTGGCCGAACTGTTCGCCTCCGGCGACCCGGACCGCTTCGACCGCATCCGCTGGCACCTGGCCGACGACGCGGGCGGCCCGCACCTGGCCGACTACGCGCACGCGATCGCCGACTGCCGGGTCGCGCACACCGAGCACGTGGGCGACCACGTCGTGGTGTTCGGCGAGATCTACCGCTTCCGGACACACGACGAGCGGCCCGCGCTGCTGTACGGCCGCCGCCGCTACGGCGCGTGGCCCGAGCACGAGACCAACGGCCACCACACCCTGGCCACCAGCCAGCTCATGGCACCGACACCCTGAGCAGACCATCCTGTGCGAGGAAGGCCGCTGCCGGTCCGGGATCTTCCGGACCGGCAGCGGTTTTCAGTGGTTGTCGGCCGAGTGGCCGACCAGGTTGAGGAACACGTCGTCCAGCGTGGGCCTGCGCAGCACGAAGTCGGCCACGTGGACACCCGCGTCGCGCAGCGCGACAGCCGCCGCGCCGACGCCCTGCGCCCCGTCGTTGAGCTGCACCGAAACCCGCCCCGTCGTACCGTCCACAGTGGGCGTCGCCAGCGCGATCGGGGTGAGCGCGCGCACAGCGGCCGACGTCGCCGACGCGATCTGGTCGGCACCGGCCGCGACCAGCGCCACCTCCAGCCGGTCCTCACCGACCTTGCGCTTGAGCTCCTCCGGTGAGCCGGCCGCGATCACCCGGCCCGCCTCGATCACCACGATCTCGTCGGCCAGCCAGTCGGCCTCGTCCAGGTACTGCGTGGTCAGCAGCACCGTCATGCCGTCCTCGACCAGGCCGCGCACCGTCGTCCACAGCACGATCCGGCTGGCCGGGTCCAGCCCGACCGTCGGCTCGTCCAGGAACAGCACCTCCGGCGACCCGACGAGACAGCTAGCCAGGTCCAGCCGCCTGCGCATGCCGCCGGAGTACGTGCCGGCGGACCGGTCCGCCGCGCCGGTCAGCTCGAACCGCTCCAGCAGCTCGCTGGCCCGCGCCCGCGCGGCCGAGCGGCTCAGATGCAGCAGCCTGCCGAACATCACCAGGTTCTCCCGCCCGGTGAGCAGCTCGTCGACCGCCGCGTACTGGCCGGCCAGCCCGATCCGCCGCCGGACCCGCGCGGGTTCTCTTCGCCACGTCGTAGCCGGCCACCTCGGCGCGCCCGCCGCTGGGTGCCAGCAGCGTGGACAGGATGCGCACCGCCGTCGTCTTGCCGGCGCCGTTCGGGCCGAGCAGGCCCAGCACGGTGCCCGCCGGCACGTCGAGATCGATGCCGGCCAGCGCGGTCACCCCGGCATAGCGCCGGACGAGGCCCTCGGCCCAGATCGCGCGCGTCACAGCCGTGCCGCGCGATCCCGCAGCGACCTGGGCCGCATGTCGGTCCAGTGCGTCTCCACGTACTCCAGCGCCTCGGCCCTGGTGCCCGGCTCACGCACCACGGTCCAGCCGTCCGGGAGCTGCGCGAACGACGGCCACAGCGAGTACTGCTCGTCCGGGTTGGTCAGCACCAGGAAGGTGCCGTTCTCGTCGTCGAACGGGTTGCTGCTCAATGTCCCACTCCTCCTGTGCGCGCTGTCAACGTTCCGGGGTGAATGCGACCGGCAGGCCGCGATAACCGTGCACGAAATTGGAATACAGGCGCCGCGGCTCACCGCGCAGCTCGATTTCGGCGACCTGGTCGCGCAATGCCTCCAGCACGGCGGAAACGTGGGAGCGACCGAGAAACGCGCCGATACAGAAATGCGGGCCGTGGCCGAACGCGACGTGCCGGTTGGGTTTGCGGCCCAGGTCGAACCGGTCCGGGTCGTCGAACGCGTCCTCGTCGAAGTTGGCCGAACTGTTCCACAGCGCGACCACGTCGCCTGCCCTGATCACCCGGCCGCCCAGTGGCACGTCCTCCAGCGCCCGCCGACCGAAGTGCATGGCCGGCGTGGTCCAGCGCAGTACCTCCTCCGTGGCGTCCGCGACACCGACCTCGCCGTCCTTCAGCGCCCGCCACTGGTCGGGGTGCTCGGTGAACGCGATCACCGCGCCGATCGACGACATCCGGCTGGACTCGTCCGCACCCAGCACCAGGCTGTAGCAGTTGAAGACGATCTCGTCCTCGGACAGCGGCTCACCGCCGACCAGGCCGGTGGCCAGAGCGCTGATCACGTCCTCGCCCGGCGCCGCGCGGCGCCGGGCGGCCAGTTCACCGAAGTACAGCAGGATCTCGTTGCGCGCCAGCCACTCCTCAAGCTGCGAGTCGCCCTCGTCGTAGCGCGACAGCGTGCGGTTGTTCCAGTCGACGAGCTTGCCCCGGTCGGCGACCGGGATGTCCATCAGGTCGCCGATGGTGTTGATCGGGATGTGGTCGGCGACGTCGGTGGCGAAGTCCGCCTCGCCGCGCGCCACCACCTCCGCGACCAGCCGCCGGGTGCGCCTGCGCACAAGCTGGCCGATGTGCTCCAGTACGCGCGGCGAGAACGACTTCAGCATCAGCTTGCGCGTCTCGCGGTGCCGTGGGCCGTCGGTGACGGCGAGCATCTTGCCGCCCGCCGAGTCGCCGCCCCGCAGCAGCGTGGAGAGCACGTTGCCCTTCTCCGACGTGAACCGCGTGTTGTCCTTGTAGACCGCGAGCACGTCCGCGTAGCGCGTCACGGACCAGAAACCGGGCCGGTCGTCGGTGGCCGGGTTCCAGTACACCGGTGCCTCGGCCCGCAGCCGCCGCCACATCGTCCGCACGTCCTCGTCGACGAACGTGCGCGGATCGGCCAGATCCGGTACCCGCGGACCGGCCGGTGTGCTGACCGGTTCCGCTGTCATGGCGTCTCCATGGGAATCGGAACTCCTTTTGCTGGGCTCGGACTGTCGGCGCGCACGGTTCAGCGCGAACTGGTGCGGTAGCGCCGGATGCTGATCGCGCCGGTGATCAGCAGGACCGCGGCGATGGACACCACGACGACGAGGGTGGAGTTGGTGGCGGCGAACCCGTCGATGTGCTGCGGGTTGCCCCACAGTTGCCGCACCACGGTGACGACGGCGCTGACCGGGTTCCACTCGGCGATCGGCCGGACCAGCGCCGGCATCTTGTCCGGTGAGATGAAACCGGTGGACAGGAACGAGAACAGCACCGCGAGCAGGCCGCCGACCGACTCGATGGTCTCCAGGTTGTGCCACAGCAGGCCGAGCATCATGCCGACCCAGATCATGGCGTAGACGAACACCGCGGCCACACCGAAACCGGCCAGCACCGACAGCGGCGCCGCGTGCGGCCGCCAGCCCAGCACCAAGCCGGCGAGCGTGACGACGGCGATGCCGATCACGCCCATCGCCAGGTCGCCGAGCGAGTTGCCGATCAGGACCGTGGCCCGCGCGATCGGCAGTGACCGCAGCCGGTCCACCAGGCCGCTGCGCAGGTCCAGCGCGACGGCGACGGCCGTCGGGGTGATGCCGGCCAGGCCGACCTGCATCAGGCCACCGGCGAAGATGTACTCGGCGTAGTTCGTGTCGCCGGGCGCCGTCATCGAACCGCCGAGCAGGTAGCCGAACGCCACCAGCACGATGATCGGGTTCATGATGATCCCGACCAGCCGCCCCGGCGCGCGGCGCAGCCTGCGCAGCCGCCTGCCGGCCACGGTCCCGATCTCGATCACGGCCGGTGCCACCGGGTTCTGCCGGGGCACCGCGATCTGCGCGGTCATACCGCACTCCCTTTCGTGTCGGCCGGTTGCGGGCTCATCGGGCCGCGCCGCCCTTGAGCAGTTCGTCGATCAGCGCCGCCAGCCATGCCTGCGGCTCCGGGTGCATCAGGTACTCGTGCCCGACGTCGAGACCGTGCCGGGTCAGCCGCCCGACGAACGGCCGCCAGCGGTCGACCAGCGCGGCTTCAGCCGCGTCCTCACGTTCGGCCGTGGCGACCACCAGGTGCAGTTCGCCGTCGTAGTGCCGGGGTGTGAACCGCCGCACCAGCGTCCCGTGCCGGTCGGACAGCGCCAGGATGCGGCGCACCCTGTCCTCGCCCAGCGCGAGCAGCGGATGATCGTCCTCACGCAGCACGGCGAGCACGTCGTCCGGGTGAGTTCGCGGCCCTCGAACCCGGCCCTGTCGTGCCCGATCACTTCCAGGACGCCGGCCAGCATCTCCGACTCGGTGCGCGGATCGGCGGGCTGGTCGTGCTCGGGATAGCCGTCCATGTTGACCACCAGCGCGACGTTCTCGCCCGCCTCCCGCAGCCGGACGGCGAGTTCGTGCACCACGAGGCCGCCGAACGACCAGCCGAACAGGTGGTACGGGCCGGCCGGCTGGATCTCGCGGATGCGGGCCAGGTACCCGTCGGCCAGTTCGGCGACGCTGTCGGGCAGCCTGCCATCGCCGGACAGTGCGGGCGACTGCAGGCCGTACACCGGGTGGCCGGATTCCAGGTGCCTGGCGAGACCGATGTAGGGCAGTGCGAACCCGACACCGCTGTGCACGAAGAACAACGGCGCGAGATCGCCGTCCGGCCGGATCGGCAGCACGGGTGCCACCGGATCCAGTTCGCCGATGCCCGCCGCGTCGTCGAACACCCTGCCCATCGCCTCGCCCCGCCACGCCGCGGCCTGTTCGGGCGCCTGCCGCCGGCCCGCGACCGCGGCCAGGCCGGCTGCAGTGCGGTGGGTGAACAGGTCGGCGATGTCCAGTCGCAGCCCGGCCCGCACGGCGCGCCCGATCAATCCCGGCGCGAGCAGCGAGTGTCCGCCCAGTTCGAAGAAGTCGTCCAGCACGCCGACCTCGCGCAGGCCGAGCGCGTCGGCGAACACGCCGCAGAGCAGTTCCTCCAGCACGGTTTCCGGCGCACGCTGGTCGGTGCCGGCCGTGTCCGGCACCGGCAGCTTCGACCGGTCCACCTTGCCGTTGGGCGTCAGCGGCCACGCGTCCAGCACGGTCAGCGTGGCGGGCCGCAGGTACTCCGGCAGCCATTCGGCCAACTGTGCGCGCAGCCGGGTCGGGTCGGTCGGGTGCCCGGTACCGGCACCAGATAGCCCAGCAGCCGCGACCGTCCACCGTCGACGGTGACGAGCGCGTCCCTGACATCCGGCAGCGTCCGCAGCGCGGCCTCGACCTCGCCCAGTTCGATCCGGTAACCGCGGATCTTGACCTGGTGGTCCCGGCGGCCGACGTACTCCAGGATGCCGTCGTGGCCCCAGCGGACCAGGTCGCCGGTGCGGTACATCCGGGCACCGGGCGGACCGTACGGGTCGGCGGTGAAGCGTTCCGACGTCAGGCCGGGCCGGTCGTGGTAGCCGCGGGCCAGGCCGTCACCGGCGATGTACAGCTCGCCCAGCACCCGGTCCGGCACCGGCCGCAGGCTCGCGTCCAGCACGTACACCCGGGTGTTCGCGATCGGCAGGCCGATCGCCGGCGGGCCGGCCCGCTCGGTGTCCACTTCGGACGACGTCGACCAGACCGTGGTCTCCGTCGGGCCGTAGACGTTGAGCACCGAGCGGGCCGCCGCGGCGAGGCCCGCGGCGAGCGATTCGCCGACCGCCTCGCCGCCGGTGACCACCTTGAGCCCACGCAAGGCGTTCGCGTCCACGTCCAGCAGCGCCTGCCAGAGGCTCGGTGTGGCCTGCAGGACGTCGATCCGCTCGGCGAGCAGCATCGCGGCCAGCGCCTGCGTGTCCCGCACCGCCGCCCGGTCGGCCAGCACCACCTCGGCACCGGCCAGCAGCGGCACCAGCAGTTCCAGGTTCGCCATGTCGAAGCCGAACGTGGTGGCCGCGAGGAACCGCTCCCCCGGCCGGACCGCGAGCCGGTCGCGCATGTCGGCCAACAGGTTGCGCAGCGCGCCGTGCGGCACGACGACACCCTTGGGCCTGCCGGTCGAACCCGACGTGTAGATCGTGTAAGCCGGGTGCTCCGGGTCCAGCCCGGCAGGCACCGACGGCGCCGTGGCGCCCGTGGCCGGCACGTCCTCCAGCAGCAGCAGCGGCATGTCAGCGCCGGGCAGCGCGACCGACGTCGCCGAGTCGGTGATCACCAGCAGCGGCCGGGCGTCGGCGAGCATGTAGCGGATGCGGTCGGCGGGGTGCTCGGGGTCCAGCGGCAGGTACTGGGCGCCGGCCCGCGTCACCGCGAGCGCGGCCACCACCAGATCCGGCACGCGCGGCAACGCGATGCCGACCACGGTCTCCGGCCCGGCGCCCTTCGCCAGCAGCGTCGCGGCCAACCGGCCGGCCCGCTCGTCCAGTTCGCGGTACGTGAGCGCCTCCGTGGTGCCGCGCAGCGCGATCAGATCGGCGTTGCGGCGCACGGAAGCGGCGACCAGTCCTGGCAGCAGTTCGTCCGGCACGGCGACGGTGGTGTCGTTGCGCCGCACCAGGATCGCGTCCCGCTCGGCCGGTTCCAGCACGTCGATCCCGCTCAGCGGCTCCGCCGGCCGCTCGGTGACCGCACGCAGCAGCAGCGTCAGCCGCTCGCCGATCAGTCGTGCGGAGTCCCGCGTGAACAGGTCACCGCTGTAGACCAGGACCCCCGCGATGCCGTCCGGCTCACCTGCCGACCGCCGCTCGGCCAGGTCGAAGGCGAGGTCCACCTTGGGCCGCGTGGTGTACAGCGGTTCCTCGGCGCACTCCAGGCCGGGCAGGGCGGCGACGGTTTCGCCGTCGTCGTGGGTGAACTGCACGATCACCTGGAACAGCGGGTGCCGCGCCAGCGACCGCGCCGGGTTGAGCGCCTCGACGAGGAACTCGAACGGCACGTCCTGCCGTGTGTAGGCGGCCAGATCGGTTTCCCGCACCCTGCCCAGCAGTTCGGCGAAACTCGGGTCGCCACCGGTGTCGGTGCGCAGCACGAGCGTGTTCACGAAGAACCCGACCATGTCGTGCAGGGCCTCGTCGTCCCGCCCCGCCACGGTGCTGCCCAGCGGGATGTCCGTGCCGGCACCCAGTTTCGTGAGCAGCGCGGCCACCGCGGCCTGCACCACCATGAACAGCGTCGCGTTGTGCCGCTGGGCCAGCTCGGCCAGGCCGCGGTGCAGATCGGCGTCCAGATCGAAGCGGACCATGTCACCGGTGTGTCCGCTGACCGCGGGCCGCGCGAAGTCGCGCGGCAGCTCCAGTTCGTCGGGCAGCTCGGCCAGTTCCTCGCGCCACTGCTCCAACTGCGTGGCCAGCGGGCCGCCCGGGTCCCGCCCGGAACCGAACATGTCCCGCTGCCACACCGCGAAGTCCTTGTACTGCAACGGTTCCGGCGCCCAGTCCGGCGCGTTGCCGGCCAGCCGTGCGGTGTACGCGTCGACGAGCTGCCCGCGCAGCGGGCCGAGTGACACACCGTCCAGCGCGATGTGGTGGAACACCAGCAGCGACACGGAGTCGCCGTCGTCCAGCCGGTACAGCGTGGCCCGCACCTGGCACTCGGACCGCACGTCGAAGCCGCGGTCCACCTCGCGCGCCAGTTCGGCGGCGAGGTCGGCGGCAGGCAGGTCGAGCACCCGCAGCCGCGGCCGGAACTCCGGCACCGGCACCTGGTGCGGCACGCCGTCCGCGTCCTGCGGATACACCGTGTGCAGCACCTGGTGGCGTGCCACGACGTCACCCAGCGCCGCCTCGAACGCGGCCGGATCGGGCACCCCCGAGTAGCGCACCGCCATCGGGACGCTGTAGGTGCCGGTGTCGCCCTCGGCCATCCTGTTGAGGAACCACAGCCTGCGCTGCGCGTACGACAGCGGCCACCGCTCACCGCCGGCCAGCGGCGGCGCGGGCCGCAACGGCGGCCGGTCCACCGTGCCCGCGTCGGGCAGCAGCGCGGCCAGCGCGGCAGGCGTGGACGCCTCGAACAGCGCCCGCACCGGCAGGTCGACACCGAGTTCGGCACGGACCCTGCCCAGCGCGAAGATCGCCAGCAGCGAATGCCCGCCCAGCTTGAAGAAGTCGTCGTCGATGCCGATCTCGGCACGGCCCAATACGTCGGCGAACACACCGCACAGCAACCGTTCCACCGGCGTGCGCGGCTGCCGCCCCGCCGGCGCGGCTGTCGGCCCGATCGGCGGCAGCGCCGCCCGGTCGACCATTCCGTCGGCGGTCAGCGGCAGCGAGTCGAGCACCAGCACGGCGGATGGCACCAGGTGATCGGGCAACGTCCCGGCGAGCGCCGCCCGCATCGCCGCCGTGTCCGGCACCGTCGAACCCGGTGCCGGCACGACGTAGCCGGACAACCACGTGTCACCGTCCCGGCCCTCCACCCGCACGGCCGCGTCCCGTACGTACGGCAGCGTGCGCAGCGCGGTCTCGACCTCGACCCGCTCGACCCGGAACCCGCGGACCGCCGCCTGCTCGTCGATCCGGCCCAGCGACTCCAGCTCTCCCTCGGCGCCCCAGCGGACCAGTTCACCGGTCCCGCCGACACCGTCGACGTACAGCTCACCGGGCACTCCGCACGGCACCGGCCGCTGATCGGCGCCCAGCACCGACAGCGTGGTGTTGCGGACCGGCCTGCCGACCGGCACCCGCGTGGCGGCAGGCGGCGGCGTGCGGATCACGGCCGACGTGACGTCGGCACAGCCGGTGAGCAGCGGCACGCCAGGGAACCGGGACAGCCACCTGGCACACAGATCCGGTGCCGGCGGTTCCCCGGTGACCACCACCCGGCGCAGCCGCCCCGCGTCCAGCGCGGCGTCGTCCAGCACGGCGTCGTCCAGCAAGGCGGACAGCGCGGCAGGTCCCAGCGGCAGCACCGTGATGTCGCCCAACGGCTCGCCGGTAGGGAACACCACGGCGCCGCCGGCCAGCAACGGCGCCACTAGCTGCCACAGCGAACCGTTGTACAGCAACCGGTCCGCGGACGTGAGCCCCAGCTCCTCGACCTTGGCCAGCAGCCGGTCGACCAGTGCGGTGCGCGTCGGTCCGGACGGGGAGACCGGCGAGTCCGGGTCGTCCACGTCCGGCACGAGCCGGGCCACCGGATCGGCGGCATCGCCCAGCCGGACCACCTCGACCCCATCGGCCCACCGCATCGGCGTGGCGGGGTCGTCGTCGACGACGAGCGTCCGCGCGCCGCTGTCGAGCAGCGTGCCGACGAGCGAGTCCCGCGGCGCGTGCACGTCCAGCGGCACGTACACCGCGCCGGCACCCAGCACGCCCAGCACAGCCGCGACCCGACCGGCACCGGGCCGTGCCAGCACGGCGACGCGCTGGTGGCCGGCCAGCCGCCGGGACAGCGCGCTCGCCCTGCCGGCCAGCCGCGCGTAGCTGGTGGTGCCCTCGTCGTCGACGATCGCGACATCGTCCGGCCGGATCGCGGCGTGCGCCCTGACCCTCGCCACGACACCCTCGTAGCGCTGCTCCACGACCGGCCCGGTGCCCAGCGCACGCAGGTGCTCCAGTTCCGCGGCCGGCAGCGCGGACAGCGCGCTCAGCCGGGCGTGCGGGTCGGCGAGCACGGCCGCCAGCAGTGTGAGGAACCGGTCCACGACGCGCCGCGCCGTGCTCCCGGCGAACAGGTCGGTGCGGTACTCCAGCACACCGAACATCGAACTGGGCTCGCCGTCGGTGAAGCACTCGTCCAGCAGCAGCGACAGGTCGAACTTGGCGCTGCGCAACGGAACCGGCTCGACCGCCCCGAACGCCGACGTCGTCGGCGCGGCATCCCTGCTGGTCATCGCCAGCATGTGCTCGAACAGCGGCTGGTGGGCCGGCGACCGGTCCGGGTTGAGCGCCTCGACCAGGTGCTCGAAGGGCAGGTCCTGGTTCGCGTAGGCCGCCAGATCGGTCTCCCGGACCCGGTTCAGCAGTTCGGCGAACGTCGGGTCGCCGCCGGTGTCGGTGCGCAGCACCACGGTGTTCACGAAGAAACCGACCAGATCCTCCAGCGCCTCGTCGCCGCGCCCGGACACCGGGCTGCCGATCGGCACGTCCGTGCCGGCACCCAACTGCGTGAGCAGGGTCGCGAACGCGGCCTGCACCACCATGAACAGGCTGACGCCCAGCTCGCCGGCCAGCTTCGTCAGGTCGCGGTGCAGCCGCACCGGGACCTCGAACGGCAGTTCCTCGCCCTCGTACCGGGCCACTGCGGGCCGCAGGCGGTCGGTCGTGACGTCGACCGCCTCCGGCAGGCCGGCCAGCGTGCCGCGCCAGTACTCCAACTGCCGCCCGGCGACACTGTCCGGATCGTCCGTGCGGCCGAGGAAATCGCGCTGCCACGCGGCGAAGTCCGAGTACTGCACGGGCAAGGGCGCCCAGTCCGGTGCGTGCCCGGCGGCCCGCGCCGCGTACGCGACGCCCAGATCGCGGACCAGCGGCGAGATCGAGGCGCCGTCGAACGCGATGTGGTGGATCACCAACAGCAGCACGCGTTCGCCGTTGTCCACTTCGTACAGTACGCAGCGCAGCGGCATCCGGTTCAGGTCCAGCCCGACGGCGGCCTGCGCGCCGAGCGCGTCGTCCAGTTCGCCTGCCGCGACCTGTTCGACGCCGACCGGCAGTTCGGCCGGCGGATCGAGCACGCGCAGCGCGGCCGTGCCGCCGTCGTCGGTGTAGACGGTCCGCAACACCTCGTGCCGTGTCGTCACGTCGGCCAGTGCCGCGCGCAGTGCCGGCACGTCGGCCGCCTCGGCCAGCCGGACCACGATCGGCACGATGTACGTGCCGGCGGCCTCGGTGTCCTCCAGCCGGTCCAGGAACCACAGGCGCTGCTGCGCGAACGACAACCCGACCGGTTCACCGGCAGGCGCCGGCCGCAGTGGTGGCCGGGCCGCTGCCACGCCACCGATCCGCGGCGCGAGGCCCGCGACCGTCGGCGCCTCGAACAGCGCCCTGATCGGCACCTCCAGCTTCAGCATCGACCGCAGCCGGCCGATCACCCTGGTGGCCAGCAGCGAATGGCCGCCCATCGCGAAGAAGTCGTCGTCGATGCCGATCGAGTCGACGCCGAGCACGTCGGCGAACACGAACGCCAGCGTCTCCTCCAGCGGCGTCCGGGGCGCCCGGCCGGCCGGGCGGGCCACGGCGCCGGGTTCGGGCAGCGCCTTGCGGTCCACCTTGCCGTTGGGGGTCAGCGGCAGCGTCTCCAGCACGACCAGTGCGGCGGGCACCATGTAGTCGGGCAGCGAACCGGAGATGTGTTCGCGCACCACATCCACGTCCGGCAGGCCACCGCCGGGCACGGGCACGACGTAGCCGACCAGCCGCTTGCCGCCGCGGTCCTCGCCGATCACCACGGACGCGTCGCCGACCGCGGGCGCACCGCGCAGCGCTGCCTCGACCTCGCCCAGTTCGATCCGGTAGCCGCGCAGCTTCACCTGGTCGTCGACGCGGCCGGCGTAGTGCAGCACGCCGCGCTCGTCCCAGCGCGCCAGGTCACCTGTGCGGTACATCCGCTCGCCCGACGCGTCGAACGGCGACGCGACGAACCGCGTCGCCGTGAAACCGGCCCGGTTCAGGTAACCGCGGGCCAGGCCGCCGCTGACGTAGATCTCGCCGGTCACTCCTGCCGGCACCGGCCGCAGCGCCGAATCCAGCAGGTGGACCCGGTGCGCGCCGAGCGGCCTGCCGATCGCGGGCCGTTCCGGGCCGTGCAGCGGGCCTTCCGCGGTCGCCGCCAGCACGGTCTCGGTCGGGCCGTAGCCGTTGAACATCCGGACGCTGTCCGACCAGCGCGCCACGACCTCCTTCTGGCACGCCTCGCCGGCCACCACCATGGTCAGGTCGGCGGGCAGGGTGCTGCCCTCGGGCAGCGCGGCGGCCACCGCGGGCGGGAAGGCCAGCAGGTTGACCCGCTGCTCCGCGATCAGGTCGACCAGCGCCGGGCCGGGCAGCCTGCTCAGTTCGTCGGTCAGCACCAGCGTGCCGCCGCCGAGCAGCGCCATCGACCACTCCCAGATCGACGCGTCGAAGCTGGAGGGCGCGAACTGCAGCATCCGGGTGTCCGGCCCGACGTCGAACCGCGTGATCAGGTCGAACACCATCTTCGTGAATCCGGTGTGGTCCACGACGACGCCCTTGGGCCGCCCGGTCGAGCCGGACGTGTAGATCACGTACGCGGCGTCGGTCGGCAGCAGCGGCCGGGTGCGGTCGGCGTCGGTGAGATCGCCGTCGGGACGTGCCGCGACGCGTGCCGTGTCGGCCGGGTCGTCGACCAGGATCGTTCGGGCGCCGGTGGCCGGCAGGCCGGCACCGATATCCACTGTGGACACGACGACGGCCGGCCGGGAGTCCTCCAGCATGAACGCGATCCGGTCGGCCGGGTACCGCGGGTCGACGGGAACGTAGGCGGCGCCCGCCTTCTGCGTGGCCAGCACCGACACCAGCAGTTCGGACGTGCGCGGCAGCACGAGCGCGACGATCGTGTCCGGCCCCGCGCCGCGCGCCACCATCTCGCGGGCCATCCGGTTGGCCCGCCCGTCGAGTTCGGCGTAGCTCATCGACCCGCCGGTCCAGCTCAGCGCGGGCGCGTCCGGCGCGGCGGCGACACGCTCGGCGAACAGCGTCGGTGCGTCGCACACCCTGCGCCGCTCGATCGAACCCGCCCACGCGCCGGTGATGTCGGCCCGCTCCGCGGCGGTCAGCGTGGTGAGCGCGCCCAGCGGCCGGTCGGCGTCGTGCACGACGGTGCCCAGCAGCCCGGTCAGCCGTTCCGCGACGCGCTCGGCGTCGGTGGGGCGGAACAGGTCCGGGCGGTACGCCAACTGCAGCCGGATGCGGCTGCCCGGGTGCACCAGCAGCGCCATCGAGTACTCGCCGGACAACTCGGCGCGGATGCCGGTGACCGCGAGGTCCGGGACGATCGCGCTCAGCTCGGCGACGTCCATCGGGTAGTTCTGGATGGTCACCGACGTGTCCAGCAGCCTGCGGACACCGGTGAGCTGCTGGATGTCGCCCAGGCCGAGGTGCTGGTGCTCGGTCAGGCCGAGTTGCTCGTCCTGCACACCGGCGGCCACCTCGGCGAACGACCGGTAGGGGTCCAGCCGCACCGGCACCGGCAGCGTGTTGACGAACATGCCGACCATCTCGTCCACACCGGACAGGTCGGCGGGCCGCCCCGACTGCACGCTGCCGAACACGACGTCCCTGCTGCCGGTGAGCTGGCCGACCAGGATCGCCCAGCAGCAGTGCATCACGGTGCCCAGGGTCAGATCGCGCCCGCGCGCGAACTCGGTGAGGGCGGACGTCAGGGCTTGCGGCAGTTCGACGAACACGTACTCGGGCCGCACCGGCGGGGTCTGTTCGCCGTGCGGCGCGATCAGCGTCGCCTCGGTGATGGCCGACATCGCGGCCCGCCACGCCTGCCTGGCGGCCCTGTCGTCCCGGCTCTCCAGCCAGCTCAGGTAGTCCCGGTACGGACGCGGCTCGGTGAGCGAACCCGCGCCCGCGTGGTAGGCGGCCAGCAGTTCGCGCATCACGATCGGCGTGGACCAGCCGTCGGCCACGATGTGGTGGAACGTCCACAACAGACGGTGCGAGTCGGCTCCGGTGCGGATCAGCGTGAACCGCATCAGCGGTGCCACGGCCAGGTCGACACCGTGGTCCCGGTCGGCGGCGGCGAACCCGGCCAGCTCGTCCTCTGACGCGCCGCTCAGGTCGACGTCGGTCCAGGGCAGTTCGACCGACTCCGGGATGATCTGCAACTGCTCGCCGGTCGCGCTGTAGCGGAAGCAGCCCGCGCAGGTTCACGTGCCGGTCCAGCAGCGCGGCCGCCGCGGCACGCAGCCGGCCCGCGTCCAGCGGGCCGGTCAGGTCGGCGAGCACCTGGACGTGGTAGACGTCCAGTTCGTCCTTGTGCATGCCCGCGTGGAACAGCATGCCCTTCTGCAGCGGCGACAGCGACAGCACGTCCTGCAGCCGGCCGAGATCGGCCTCGAAGTTCTCGATCTCGTACTGGGTGAGCGTCGAGACGGTCAGATCCGAGGGCGTGCGGCCGCCGGCGTGCGGCGTCGCGGTGTGCGCGGCGAGCAGGTCCAGCAGCCGCGACCACTCGGCGGCCAGTTCCCCGCCGCCGGGCAGCAGATCCGGCAGGTACGCCCAGTCCGCGACCAGCCTGCCGTCGCACACCGTCACGGTCACGGTGACGACGTGGCTGACCGGCGTCCTCGGGTCGGCCTCGGCGGTCACAGGGGCGGGCAGTTCGCCGTCGAAGCGCAGCAGCACCTGCGGCGTGCCACGGCGGGCCAGCACACCGCCGGTCTGCGGGTTGAGGTGCCGCAGCACGCCGTAGCCGCTGCCGCCGTCGGGCAGCGCCCGCACCTGCTCCTTGACGCGCTTGACCGCACCGTCCAGATCGGCGTCACCGGCGGCCAGGTCCTCGACACAGGTCACGGCGGCGTCCACGCGGACCGGGAAACCCGTGACACAGCGGCCGATCGTGCGGTCGGCACCGGCGTGCGGCGCGGCCAGTTCGACGAGCACGGCCGTGCGACCGGCCTCGGCCTCGCCGCGGTGCGCGGAACCGGCCAGCGCCAGCGCGGTCAGCAGCGCGTCCTCGGTCCGCGCGTGGAACGCCGCCGGCAGCGCGCCCAGCAACGCCGAACTGGTGGCGGCGGACAGCTCCTGCCGGTGGTGGCGCAGCGCGGACACGTTGTGCACCAACGGATCCAGCGCTGCCCCCGGCACCAGCCGCGCGTCCGGGTCGAGTTGCTCCGTCCACGTCGGGAGTTCCCGCACCCGCCGCGCGGCCCGAGCCTGACCGGCCAGGTCCGCTGCCCGGTCCCGATAGGTCACGGCCACGTCGGGCACCATCGGCTCACGGCCCGCGACGACGTCCGCGCAGCACGCGAGCAGATCGTCGACGAGCACCCGCCAGGACGCCGCGTCGACGACCAGTTCGTGGGCCAGCACCAGGACACGCCGTCCGGTGAGCAGCACCGCCTGGAGCACGACGCCGTCCCGCACGGCCAGCCGGGCCCGCGCCTTCGCGGCCACTTCGGCCGGTTCGGCCTTCGGGGGCGCCTTGCTGACCAACGACTCCGCGCGCACCGCGCCGGGCGGCAGCACGCCTGCCGACCACAGGCCCTCGACCGGTTCGGCCAGACACAGCCGCAACGCCTCGTGCCGGTCCACCAGCGCCCGCACGGCCTCGGTCAGCACGGCGAGGTTCGTGCCCTTCGGCGCCGGCACGATCAGGTACTCGCCGAGCCGCTGCGCCGGTCCGTCCAGCACGCCGGTCCGGTCCCGCAGCCGTTGCACCGGCGGGGTCAGCGCGACGTCCGCCACGTCGCGTTCCCTGTCGCCCGTCACAGCTTTCTCCGACCGCGTCACGATGTCTCCCCACCATTGTGTCCACTGTGGATCACCAGTGTGCGCAGCGCCCGGAACCAGGTGCGCGCGATGTCCTCGGCGTCGGCGTCGGCGAACAGCTCGCCCGCCCAGAGCCAGTCGGCCACCAGGCACGGCCCGCCCGGCCGGTCCTCGGTGACGGGCGTGACCGCCAGCACGTGCCGCAACGGCATGTCCGGGGTCGTCGCGGTGCTGATCACCGCGTTGCCGCCGTCCAGCCGCCATGCGCCCGTCCCGGCGCCCGCGGTGAACCAGCCCAGGTAGTTCAGGCCGACTTCGGGCGGCGCGAACCGCGCGAGCGCGGTCTCGGTCTGTGCGTTCAGGTAGCGCAGCAGGCCGTAGCCCAGACCTCGGTCGGGCACGGCGTGCCTCGCCGTGGCGAGCGCGCCCAGTGCGGTGCCGCCCGCCCAGATGTCGTCCCGGTCCGGTGCCGCGCCGGCAGCCGACACGTCCAGCCGCACCGGGAAGATGCTGGTGAACCAGCCGACCGTGCGGGCAAGGTCCTCCTCCGCGATCGGCTCCCGGCCGTGACCCTCCAGTTCCACCAGAACCTGCTCCGCCGGCTCTCCCCTGCGGCGCCGCCAGTCGGCGACGGCGATGCCCAGCGCGGTCAGCAGCACGTCGTTCACCTCGACGCCCAGGTCCGCGGGCGTCGAGGTGAGCAGCGGCCGGGTGATCTCCGGCGGCAGCACCAGGCGCAGCGAGTGCCCGGTGGCATACGTGTCGCGCAGCGGGTCCAGCGGCCGGTCGGCCAGTGGTGGCCCCGGATCGCGCACCGCGGCCAGCCACTCCGGGAACTCCGCGAGCCGCGCGGCGGAACCCGCGCTCCGGCCGAGCGCGCGGCACCAGCGGCGGTACGACGTGCCGACGGCGGCCAGCGCGATCTCCTGATCGGCCAGCACGGACTGCCACGCCTCACGCAGGTCCGGCACCAGCACCCGCCAGGACACGCCGTCGACGCACAGGTGGTTCACCAGCCACAGCAACCGGTCCGGCTCGCCAGCCGCACCGCGCACCAGTACCACCCGCGTGACGATCCCGTTCTCCGGGTCCAGCCCGCGCTGCGCGGCGGCGGCCAGTTCGGGTACCGGCGCCGCATCGGTCTCGGTGAGCACGTCGGCCGCCTTCACCGAACCCGGCGGCAGCGCCTCCAGCGCCCACTGCCCCGGCGCCGGCACGGTCACCCGCATGCGCAGCGCGTCGTGGTGGTCGAGTACGGCCTGCAACGCGAACGTGAGCCGGTCGGCGTCCACATCGGACGGCAGCTCGAACACGACGTACTGGCCGTAGCGGCGAGCGGCCTCCGGCAGGCCGTCCGCACCCAGTGGCGCCAGATCCTCGCGTAGCTGCTGGGCGACCGGCGGCGGCTCGACCTCGCCGACACCGTCCTCGGAGCGCGGCACGGCCAGCGGCCGCACCGGTTTCGCGGCCGCGGCGATCGCGCCGGGCGTCTTGAGCCGGAAGATCTGCTGCGGGGTGACCAGCAGACCCTCCCGCCGGATGCGGCTGGACACCTGGATCGAGATGATGCTGTCGCCGCCGAGGGTGAAGAAGTTGTCGTCCGGCCCGATCACCGGCAGACCGAGCGCGTCGGCGAGCAGCCGGCAGAGCAGTTCCTCCTCCGGCGTCTCCGCACCCCTGCCCTCGCGCGCGGTGACGGTCGCCGTCTCCGGTTCGGGCAGCGCCTTGCGGTCCACCTTGCCGTGCGACGTCAGCGGCAGCGCCGGCAGCGTCATGAGGACCGAGGGCACCATGTACTCGGGCAGCACACCGGCCAGCCGTTCGCGCAGCAGTTCCAGGTCGATCGTGGCCGGGCCCGCTGGCACGACGTAGCCGATCAGCCGCTGCCTGCCCGACTCGCCGAACACGGCCACGGCAGCGTCGCGCACCCGAGGCAGCCCGTGCATCGCGGCCTCGACCTCGGCCAGCTCGATCCGGTTGCCGCGCACCTTCACCTGGTGGTCGCGGCGTTCCACGAACTCCAACTGGCCGTCCGGCCGCCACACGACCCGGTCACCGGTGCGGTACATCCGCGCTCCCCGGCCGGCGAACGGGTCGGGCAGGAACGTGGCCGACGTCTTCACCGGGTCACCGAGGTAGCCACGGCCGACGCCACAGCCGCCGACGTACAGCTCGCCGATCGCGCCACGCGGCACCGCGCACAGGTCGTCACCCAGCACGTACAGCGCCGTGTTGCGCACCGCACGGCCGATCGGCACCCGCCGCTGCGCGGTGGTGGCAACGCCGTCCTTCGCCGTCAGCACCGCGTGTGTCACGTCGTCCGAGCACTCGGTCGGGCCGTACGCGTTGAGCACCGGCACCTTCGGCTCGCGCGCGAACCACCGACGGCACAGCTCGACCGGCATCGCCTCACCGGTGACCAGCAGCCAGCGCAGGCCACGCAGCCGGGGGCCACCGTCCAGCGCGTCCCACGAGTCCAACGCGGCGCGCAGCAGCGACGGCACCACCTCCAGCACCGTCCCGCCGTCCCGCACGGTCAGCGGGAACAGCAGGTTCGGGTCGGCGGCGACCTCCCGTGGCACGATCCGCACCCGGCCGCCGACCAGCAGCGCCGCGAAGAGCTGCCACACGGAGATGTCGAAGGTGAGCGGCGCGTTGGCCACCACCAGGTCGGTCGACGCGAGGCGCAGATCCTCGATCTTGGCGCGCAGGTGGTTCACCATGCCGCCGTGCTGCACCATCGCGCCCTTCGGCGTGCCGGTGGAACCGGACGTGAAGATCACGTACGCCAGTTCGGCCGGATCGTCGGGCAGCGCGGCCAGTTCCCCGTCCTCGACGTCGGCGAGCAGCAGGATGTCCACATCGGACCCCGCGACGACCTCCTCCGCCAGTTCGCGGTGTTCCGCGTCCACCAGCAGGCAGCCGATCCCGTTGTCCGCCACCAGGGCCGCGGTGCGCGCGGCGGGTGCCCGCACGTCGAGCGGCACGTACGCCGCGCCGGCACCCCACGTACCCAGCACGCCGACGACGAAGTCGGCGCCCGGTCCGGCCAACACGCCGACCAGCCCGACAGCCGGCAGCCGCCGGGTCAGCGCGTTCGCGCGCGCCACCAACTGCCCGTACGTCACCTCGCGCGGGTCGTCCGCGCGGCCGTCGACCAGCGCGACCGCGTCCGGGTCCTGCGCGGCGACGGCGCGGATCGCCGCCGGCACGCTCAGGTGCGGGTCCTCGCGCACCGGGCCCGCCGACATGTGGTCGTACCGGCCGATCTCGACCGAGCCGAGCAGCGGCACGTCACCGACCGGCGTGTCCGACGCGCTGCCGGCGAACCGGCCGAGGAACGCGCCGAACCGCGCCAGGTGGTCGGACACCTCGTCCGGGTGGTACAGATCGGGGTTGCCGTTGATGTTCAGTCGCAGGTTCTCGCCCGGCGTGTCGACAGTGGTCACCATCATGTCGCTGACCAGACCGGTGGTGATGTTCTCCACCGTTCCCACGCACGGCCCCATGTCCAGCGCGACCAGCAGCGGCAGCATGTTCACGAACGGCCCTGCCGGCCACCGGTCGTCGGCCCCCAGGCCGAGATCACGGCGGATCGCGCCGACGCGGTACCGCTGGTGGCGGAGGAGTCCGGCCAGCTCCGCCGACGTCCGCCGGAGCAGGTCCGGCCGCTGCTCGGCACGGTCCACGCGCACCGTCATCGGCAGGAAGTTCGCCGTCATGCCGGGGATCTTGCGCGCGGCGGCGCTCATCCGGGCGCCTGCCGCGACGGTCAGCGTCACGTCGGGGGCGCCGGTGATCCGGTTGACGTACAACGATGTCGCGGCCATCAGCAGCGCGCCGGTGGTCACGCCGGCCCCGGCGGCCGCGGCGCGCACCGCGCCGGTGATCCGCTCGTCCAGCACGCTGGTGCTGCGCAGGAACTCACGCGGCAGCGAGTCCACCGGCGACCGGGTGGACAGCGTCGTCACCTCGGTGGGCTTCGGGAACCGGTCCCGCCAGAACGCCCTGTCCCGCTGCTCGAACCGGGACCCCAGGTACGACTCCTCCTCCTCGATCAGCAGCCGCAGCGGCGGCAGCGCGCCGCGGCCCGGGTCGCCGCCGGTGGCGCGCGCGGCGTAGATCTCGGCGAACCGCCGCCAGTACACGACATGGCTGAAGCCGTCGCTGACCGCGTGGTGGATGTTCAGGTAGAGCTGGGTGCGCTCGGGGCCCAGCCGCAGCGCGGCCAGCCGCATCAGCGGGAAGTCGGTCATCGAGAACGGGCGGACCAGATCCGCGTTGATCCACCGCCGGGCGGCCGCGTCCGGGTCCGGCCGGCCGGACAGGTCGTGCCAGCCCATCGGCAGTGTGGGGAGCTGTCGCACGGTCTGCCGGGGCAGGCCGTCCTGTTCGACGAACCGGATCCGCGTGCACTCGGCCTCGTCCACCAACTGCCGGACCGACGCCTCCAGCACGCCCGCGTCCAGCGGGCCGTCGATGTGCACGCACACACCGGAGTTGTAGGCGGGCGTGCCGCCGGAGAACCGCTCGTCGTACCAGATCTCAGCCTGACCGGCCATCAGCGGGAACACCGTCCGGTCCGCCGCCACCTGGCGCCGCTGTGCTGTGGTCACGAATCGCTCCTCGTGGTGGTGCCGGATCCCGCCGGGGCCAGCACCCCGGCACCGAAGTGGTCGACCACCCATTCGTCGTCGTAGATGGTGTCCAGGTACCGCTCGCCGAGGTCCGGCGCGATCGCCACGGCGGTCACGTCACCACCGGGCGCGTGCTCGGCCAGCCACCGCAGCGCACCGCTGACCACCGTCCCCGTCGATCCGCCGAACAGGAAACCGTTGCGCTGCAAGGTCCGACAGGCACGCACGGTGTCCAGTTCGGACACCAGGACGACGTCGTCGACGTAGGACCGGTCCAGCAGCGCCGGCCGCACCGCGGTGCCGAGGCCGGGGAGCAGCCGTGGCCCGGGCGGGAACCCGAACGTGATCGAGCCCTCCGCGTCGATCGCGACGATCCGCACCGACGGCTTCTCCTCGCGCAGGTAGCGCGCGCAGCCCATCAGCGTGCCCGTGGTGCCGGCGCCGACGAACAGCACGTCCAGTTCCGGGAACTCCTTGAGGACCTCAGGACCGGTGGTGCGCGCGTGCGCGCCCCAGTTCGCCGGATTGCCGTACTGGTTGAGCCACACGTACCTGTCGTTCTCCCGGCACAGCCGCCCGACCAGCGCCAGCCGCGCGCCGAGCAGCCCGCGTTCGGCGTCCGGTTCGGTCACCACGCGCACGTCCGCGCCCTGCGCCCGCATCAACCGCTGAGCGCTGACCGTGCAGCGCGAGTCGGTGACGCACACGAAGCCGTAGCCGTAGCTGGCGGCGACCATGGACAGCGCGACGCCGAGGTTGCCCGACGAGCTCTCGACGATCGTCGTGCCCGGCCGCAGCGCGCCGGACCGCTCCGCCACCTCGATCATCTCCAGTGCCGCCTTCAGCTTCACCGAACCGGCGAAGTTGAAGCCCTCGCACTTGAGGTACAGCGGCAGGTCGAACATCGGCTCCATGGCCACGTAGAGGTCGCCGACGTTGAACTGCTCGGGGCGGGTGATCACCGGCATCTCGTCCCCCGGCGCTCAGCCATAACGGCGAAGATCGTGGAAGAAGTCCTCGACGTGCACCAGTTCGCCCGCCTGCCGCAGTTCCTCGTGCACGAGCCTGCCCAGCGCGAGGTCCAGCACGCCCAGCCCGAACGGTGAGAACACCACGGGCCGGCCGTGGTCGACGGTCACGGCTCCGCTCATCACCTCGGGCAGCGTCCCGGACAGGAACTCCCGGCCGCCGGTGCGCTGTTCGGCGAGGTGCACCGACGTGTTCGCCTTCAGGCAGTGCTCCACGTCGTCCACGACGTTGGTGGCCGAGAGGATCACGTCCGGCGACAGGTCGCGCAGCGACACGTGCAGCACCAGCGGACGGTGCGCGAACCAGGACGGGTCGCTCACGTGCGGCGCGCCCGCGGTGGTCGCGAACACCACGAGATCGGCCGAGCGGATGAGCGCCTCCGCGGTGTCGTGCACGGTGATCCGGCCCGGTTCGCCCGCGCCGGTGAGGTACTCGGCGAAGCGCACCGCGTACTCGGCGCTCGTGTCGTGCACGCCGACGTCGTCGAACGCCCACCCGGTGCCGGCCAGGAACCGGTGGATGTAGCGCGCGATCAGGCCGGTGCCGAAGAACCCGATCCGCGGCGGGCGTCGCCTGCCCCTGCTGAGCCGGTCGGCGGCCAGCGCGGCGGAGGCGGCGGTGCGCGTGGCGCTGATGATCGAGCTCTCCAGGCACGCGTACGGGTAGCCGGTCGCGGGGTCGTTGAGGATCAGCACGGCGGACGCGCGCGGCAGCCCGCTGGTGATGTTGCCGGGGAAGCTGGAGATCCACTTGATCCCGTCCACCCCGTCGGCCCCGCCCAGCGACGCCGGCAGCGCGATGATGCGCGACCCGGGGCGGTCGGGGAAACGCAGGAAGTACGACGGCGGATTGACGGTTCCGCCGGCGCCGTGCGCCTGGTAGGTGTGTGCGATCGCCTCCACAATGCTTTTTTCGCGTCCGGACAGAACACGATGGATCTGCGCTCCGGAAATGATCGAGAAGACCGGCCGGGACTCCGCCATCGACATGTTCTCGCCAACCCCTATTCCCTGACCTCCGACACCGGACAATAATCGCGCCTGCCACTGACGAACCGCTGACACCGCACTGACAGCACACTTTCCGAGCTGGGCGGATGCGCAACGGCAGAGGAAATATAGAAAGTTTGAAACTTCTCGCACGGGGCATCCCGGCGGATTCGTTGACAGCCCGGACGCCGCCGACCTAGATTGACAACAATTACTTGAGGAGCGACTCCCGCGGAGCGCCAGCCGAGTAAGAACCCGCTCGCGTGGGAAAAATCCCCTGAACACTCTGCGAACACGGATCTCGCGTGCGGCGATCGAAACCAGTCGGGCGCCGTACGACGGTGCAGAAAGGATGTCAGCGGTGGAAGATCATCGCATCAAGCGGGTCGTCGTCCTCGGTGGCGGTACGGCCGGGTGGATGTCGGCGTCGTACCTGGGCAAGGCGCTCGGGCCGGAGGTGTCCATCACGGTGCTCGAATCGCCGCAGGTGGGCCGGATCGGCGTCGGCGAGGCGACCGTGCCCAACCTGCACAAGACGTTCTTCGACTACCTCGGCTTCGCCGAGGAGGAGTGGATGCGGGAGTGCAACGCCAGTTTCAAGATGGGCATCAAGTTCACCAACTGGCGCACCCCCGGTGCCGGTGAGGCGAACCCGCGCCCGCTGGGCGAGGGGAAGGACTACTACTACCACCTGTTCGGTCTGCTGGCGAACTCCGACAACCTGCCGATCTCACACCACTGGACGCACAAGAAGCTGACCGGCCAGACCGACGAGCCGTTCGACTACGCGTGCTACCGCGAGCCCCCGATCATGGACATGAACCTCTCGCCCCGGTACCTGGACGGCACCAAGTGGACGAACTACGCGTGGCACTTCGACGCGAACCTGGTCGCGGAGTTCCTGTGCCGGTTCGCGGTGCAGAAGCAGGGCGCGATCCACATCCAGGACAAGATGACCGAGGCCACGGTCGACGAGCGCGGCTACATCACGTCGATCACGACCGAGACCGGCAGGGTCATCGAGGGTGACCTGTTCATCGACTGCTCGGGCTTCCGCGCGCTGCTGATCAACGGCGTGATGCGCGAGCCGTTCCTGGACATGAGCGACCACCTGCTCAACGACAGTGCCGTCGCCACGGCCATCCAGCACGACGACGAGGCCGAGGGCGTCGAGCCGTACACCGGCTCGATCGCGATGTCGTCCGGCTGGGCGTGGAAGATCCCGATGCTGGGGCGGTTCGGCACGGGTTACGTGTTCTCCAGCCGCTTCCAGTCCCGTGACGACGCCACGCTCGAGTTCTGCAACATGTGGGGGCTGGACCCGGAGACGCAGCCGCTGAACCAGATCAAGTTCCGGGTCGGCCGCAACCGCCGCGCGTGGGTGCGCAACTGCGTCAGCATCGGCCTCGCGTCGTGCTTCCTGGAGCCGCTGGAGTCCACCGGCATCTACTTCACCTACGCGGCGCTGTACCAACTGGCGAAGCACTTCCCGGACAAGCGGTTCGACCCGATCCTGCTGCGCAAGTTCAACGCGGAGATCGAGACGATGTTCGACGACACCCGGGACTTCCTGCAGGCCCACTTCAGCTTCGCGCCGCGCGAGGACACCGCGTTCTGGCGGGCCTGCAAGGAGCTGGAGCTCTCGGACGACATCACGGAGAAGATCGCCATGTACAAGGCGGGCCTCCCGGTGAACATGCCGATCACCGACGAGAGCACGTACTACGCGAACTTCGACGCCGAGTTCCGCAACTTCTGGAACAACAGCAACTACTACTGCATCTTCGCCGGCCTTGACTACCTGCCCGAGCACACGCTGCCGATGCTGGCGGCGCGCCAGGACATGATGGACAGGGCCGAGCCGGTGTTCGAGGGGATCAAGGCCAAGCAGAAGGAGCTGGCCGCGAACCTGCCGAGCACCTACGAATACCTCCGCAAGCTGCACGGCAAGGGCTGAGCGGGGACGAGTGCGGGGCCGGTCCGATACGGACCGGTCCCGCATTCCGCGCGTCAGAGCTGACCGGCGGCACGCCGCGCGATGACGCACATGCCGATCTCCAACACCGGCGACCCACCCACGGTGGCCCCGCCCGACACGACAGCCGCACCGCGGACGACCTTGTCCACCCGCACGCTGTGCACCAGTTCGTCGCCCGGCAGCACGGCCCGCAACACCTCGGCCCCCCGGAACATCGTGAGCAACTCCACCTGCCCGGCCACCGCGTCCGGATCGGCCCAGCGGGTCAGCAGCACGGCCGCCTGAGCCCACGACTCCAGCAACAACCCGGGCGGGCACGGCACGCCGGAACCGAACGGGTACCACGGCTCCCGCCCGGTCACGACACGATGCGCGACCAGGCGCACCCCGGGCTCCACTTCGGACACCCGATCGACGAACAGCATCGGTTCCCGATGCGCGAGCACGGCCTCGATGGCGGCCCGATCCCCTTTCACGACGCGACCTCCGGATACCGCAGCCTCAACTCGGCCGCCGGCTCGCCGCCCACGTCCACCTTCGCCACCACGTCCCCACCCACCGAGTTCACCACGATCCGCAGCGACTCCCCCGGCCGCACCGGCCGGTGGAACTGCGCCCGCACAACGGAAACCGGCACACCGGCGATGCCGCGCTCGGCGCAGACCGCCCTGTGCACCAGTTCCAGCACGAACATGCCGGGCACCACCGGGAAACCCGGGTAGTGCCCGGCGAACAGCGGTTCGTCCGGTGAGATCGAGACCTCGCGGACCAGGTGGTGCGTCCCGGTCAAACGGGACGCCCGAGCAGTGCGGCGCCGACGGTGCCGTCCTGCTCGATGCCGGTGACCAGAGCCAGGTCACCGGGGTCCGGCCAGTACTGCCCGACGGCCAGCGCGGCCCCGAGCTGCAGGGCCGCCGACGCGCCGAACGCGTCGCCCAGCAGCGGACGGCAGTGCAGCCAGTGCGGCCGGGCGTGGCCGATCACCTCGTGGATGCCTGCCGCCTCGTGCTCCGGATACAGGTCCAGCGGCGCGACCAGCCGGATCCGGTCGGCCGTGGCACCGGCCTTGGTGAGCACCGCACCGACACACGCCGCCAGTTCGAGGGCACCGGCTGCCGGCTCCGGGCAGGCCCGGAAGTGCGTCGCCAGCACGGTGGCCACCGGGGTACGGCCCGCGTCGGCCGCGTCGGTGGCCGACTCCAGCAGGGCCACGACGCTGCCCTCGCCCAGTTCCGGCGAGACGCCCGTCGCGTCGGCCAGCATCGCGCGTGCCGCCGAGTACTCCTCGGTGGCACCGACCAGCAGCCGGGGACAGTGTCCGTTGTCGTGCAGCCGCGTCGCGTAGCTCAGCGCAAGCAACGCGGACAGCCTGCCGCCCGCGATGGTCGTGTTCGGCCCCTTGAGACGGTGCCAGATCGCGCTGTGCCCCGCCGCCCGGTTGAGGAACGTGTCCGGGAACCGGATGGCGTCCACCTGGTACGGCCTGGTCGCGGTCAGCGCGCCGCGGGTGAACTCCATCGCGACCTGCACGTTGCCCTGGCCGACGCCGAGCACCAGCCCGATCCGCTCCGGATCGGCCGTGACGTCGGGGCCCAGTTCCCGCAGCAACTGGTCGATCGCGGTGACGGCGAATGCCACCGATCGGCCCATCGTGCGGGTTCCCTTGCGCCCCAAGTGATCCGCCGCGTTGAACCCGGGCACGGCGGCCACCCGGTCGGACGTGCCCGCTGCCCCGTCCCGGTCGACGTCGACGATCGCCGACCTGCCGGACAGCACGCCCTCCCGCAGCGAGTCGCGACCCATCCCGTAGGCGGTCACCGCGGACCACCCGGACAACACCAGCGTCCGGGTGTCCGACACCGCCCGGCCCGCACGTGCCGGGCCGGGTACCTCCACCATTGTCATACGGTCTCCCGGTGTCTGCCGAGCAACAGAACCGCGTTGTTGCCCGCGAACGCGAGGGCGTTGTTCTGCACCACGTTCAGCTCCGCCTGCCGAGCCCTGTTGGGCACACAGTCCAGCCCGCAGGCCGGATCGGTGTTCGCGTGGTTGATCGTGGGCGGAATGAAGCCCTCCCGGATGGCCAGCACGCACGCGACGGCGGCCAGCGCGCTCGCCGCCCCCATCGCGTGCCCGATCATGCTCTTCACCGACACCGTGGGCGGTGGGGCGGAGAACACCTGGCGGATCGCGCCGGACTCGACCACGTCGTTGGTCGGTGTGCCGGTGCCGTGCGCCGAGATGAGGTCCACGTCCGCCGGCTGGATGCCGGCGTTGTGGTGTGCGAGCCGGATGCATCTGGCCAGGTTGTCCTGGTCAGGAGCGACGGCGTGGCCGGCGTCGCAGTTGAGCCCGTAACCGAGCACCTCGGCGTGGATCGAGGCACCGCGGGCCCGAGCCGATCGCAGGCTCTCCAGCACGAGCACCCCACTGCCCTCGCTGGTGAGCAGGCCCTTGCGGTCCCTGTCGAACGGTTGACACATCTCCGGCGCGATCGTGCCGAACCGGTAGAAGCCGCTGAACGTCTTGCGGCACACGGCATCCGCGCCACCACACAGCGCGATGTCCACGTCACCGGACCGGATCGCGTCGAACGCGCTGCCGATCGCGTAGTTGCCCGCCGCGCACGCGGTGACGATCGTCATCGTCTCCACGTCACGCAGCTCCAATTCACGGACCACCCCGGAGGCCAGCCGGTTGGTGTCGGCCCGCGCGGCCAGCGCCGGGTCGAACGACTCGCCTGCCAGGTGTCGTTCCGTGAGCGTGTCGAGGTCTCGTGCCTCGCCGTCGTTGGTGCCGATGGACACCAGCACCCGGCGACGGCGCAGTTCCTCGACGTCGAGCCCGCAGTCCGCGACCGCCATCCGGGCGGCCGCGGCGGCGAACCTGGTGGCGTGGCCGGTCACCCGCGGCTCCAGCCGCTCCAGCCACCGCCGCGGGTCGAACCCCGTGACCTCGCAGCCCACCGAGTGCGGAAAGCCGGTGGTGTCGAACGCCGTGATCGGCTTCGCCCCGCTGCGCCCCTCGCGCAGCGCGGCACAGAAGTCGTCGGCGCCGGTACCGATACTGCTGACCACACCCAAACCGGTGATCACAACTCTCTCAACGTCCCCTTCCTGGTGCACTACGCCCTCCTCGCGTCGTGACCAGGCTCAGCGGTTCGCCGTGAGTGCTTCGCCGACCACGGCGATCACGTCTTCCAGATTGTTCATCCTGTCCACCTTGTCGTCCGCGATCTCGATGTCGAAGGTGCGCTCCAGCGACGCGCCCAGCGCCACCAGCGACATCGAGTCGGCACCGTTGTCCTCGGTGAACGAACCGGTCGGGGTGACCTCACCGGGCTCGACGTCGAGCACCTCGCACACCACGTCCTTGATGCGCGCGCGTTCCCCGTCGCTCAACGTGGTCATCGGTTGTGAAGCGGTCATGACATTGCCTCCACTGTGTTGGTCCGGGCGCGGGTCGGGCCCCGCGCCGCGGGGGTCAGTGGCTGCCGGTGCCGATCAGGCGAGGAATCCCGGCAGCGGTGAGCACCCGACGCCGGCCAGCGAGCGCTCCCGCGCGGGGCCGAGCAGTTTCGGGTCGGAGTTGAGGATCGCGAGCAGCACGTCGTGCAACAACGCGCCCGGGTCGACACCCAGTTCGCCGGCCAGCATCCGCCTGCCCTCCTCGTACAGCGCGAGCGCGTCGGCCTGCCGGTCGCAGCGGTACAGCGCCGTCATCAACTGCGCGCGGAACCGTTCCTGCAACGGGTACTGACGCACCAGTTGGGTCAGCCTGGGCACCAGCGCGACGTGCCTGCCCAGCGCGAGATCGGCCTCGATCCGGCCGGTCAGCGCGGTGATCCTGGCCTCCTCCAACTGCGGGCGCACCGCGTCGGCCAGGTGTGACGACACGTCGGCGAGCGCCGGTCCGCGCCACAGCGACAGCGCGGCGGACAGCAGCGTCGCGGCCTTCTCGTAGTCACCGACGGCCAGAGCCTCGTGGCCGCGCTGCGACTGCTCGGTGAACTCGTGCAGATCGAACCAGGAGTGGCCGATCTGCATCAGGTAGCCGGGCGAATGTCGGGTGATCCGCGCGTGCGGGCCGAGCACCTTCCGCAGCCGCGAGATATAGGTGTAGATCTGCGCGTTCATCGTGATCGGCGCGTTCTGTCCCCACAGGTGCTCGCCGAGTTGTGTGTCGTAGACGACCAGGTCGCCGGCCATCAGCAGGGCGGTCAGCACGGTGCGCTGTTTGGCGCCGTACAGCGGCAGTGGCCGCCCCTCATGGCGCACCTCGACCGGCCCCAGGATTCGGTATTCCATGTGTGCCCCTCCGGTGTCTCAGCGCTGGCGCCTCCGCCAGCCACCACGTCCCCGGGAGATCCAGCCGGACCGTTTCGTACGTCGCGCGTCCCGCCGGCCCGCCGCGCGCAGCGCGGCACCCGGGCGATGACCCGCGAGTAGCACGATGACTATTCAGCTCCCCTGTGTCCGGTCCCGCTCGCCGGAAACCCTCATTTCCGGCGAACCTCCTCAAGCCGTATCGGTCCCGTTGCCGACACCCCGGCGCGGAGAACCAACGGAAGACTACGGAGGCCCGATGACAGGCGGATGACCGTGCGCTGACAGAACCCGGCAGGCAAACGGCGGATACCGTGCCAACCGAAAACCGGTCCGGTCCTCCGGCCGATCTATATTAATTCTTCCGGGCCCGACAACGGCGCGAAATGGCTGTGCGACAACACGCTGGTGGTGCCGGTACACCCCGGAGTAGGGTGACCCGAAGGGGATTCCGGGGTCTTGTTCCTATGCCTCGGTCTGCATTTCGCGGCCGCCGTTGCGGCGGAAAACTCGCACGGAGGGGTATTCGCTGTGACCGGGAAGTCGTGGCACGTGCTTGCGCAGGGTCCGGGACGGGACGTCGTGCTCGCGGTGGATTTCAACAGCACGGGACGCACGACGGCGGCGTTCCGCGACCTGGTCGGGCTGCTCGATCCACCGCTGACGGTGTGGGAGACCGCGGCGCCGCCCGTTACCGTCACGCCGGACGCCTACGTCGACTGGTGGCTGGCCGAGGTGCGGCGGTCGGGCAGGCAGGTGAACGCCGTCGTCGGCTACTGCGCTGGCGCCGTGCTCGCGGCCCGGATCGCGGCCGAACTGGCCGTGCCGCGCCTGGTGCTGTTCGACCCGGAACTGCCCAACTCGACAGGTCTGTACCGCGACTTCCACGCCGCGGGCGACTCGATGGCGGCGATGATGATGCCCGGTGAGCTGGACCGCTACCACGCGGCTGCCGACCGGGTGCGCGCCGAGCGCGGTGACGACCTGATCGCCGTCGGCCGGGAGTTGGGCGAGGTGTTCACGGCGACGATGGGCGGCATCGCCGAGCGGATCGGTCTGGACAACGAGGTCCGCGACGAACTGGCGGGCGTGTTCGGCACCCTGGTGCGGTATCTGACGGCGGCGACGCTGTACGACCCGGAGCCGAGGTGGGCTCGCGCGACGGCGATCCGTTCGGCCGGCGGCAGGGCCGTCGACGTGGGGCACGACGTCGTGCTGGACGTCGGCCACGACGACCTGTTGCGGCACACCGGCACCGCCCGCGCGCTGTCGGACCTGCTCGGCACCGCGACAGCGGGCGAGCCGGCCTGATCACCCTCCGGACCCGAGGACGGCACACAGTGGACGACCCCGACATCCCGCAGGTCCTGCTGCCCGAATGGTTCGAGCGGCAGGTCGCCGCGACCCCGGACGCGCCCGCCGTATCGGACGACGAGACGACGCTGACCTACGCCGAACTGAACGCGGCCGTGAACCGGTTGGCGCGGCTGCTGGCCGCGCGTGGTGCGGGGCCGGAGAACCTGGTGGCCGTGCTGATGCGCCGTTCGGCCGAGCTGCTGGTGGCGTACCTCGCGGTGCTCAAGGCGGGCGCGGCGTACGTGCCCGTCGAACTGGACAACCCGCGCGGGCGGATCGCGCACATGATGGCCGACGCGCGGCCCGCACTGGTCGTCGCGCTGGCGGCCGACCGGGACGCGGCAGCAGGTTTCGGCGTGCCGCTGGTCGTGCCCGACGACCCGGACACGGAGACCGCGCTCGCCGCCGCGTCCACGGCGGACGTGACCGACGCCGACCGGACGACCCCGCTGCGGCCCGAACACCCCGCGTACGTCATCTACACGTCCGGTTCCACGGGTGTGCCCAAGGGCGTCGTGGTGGAACACCGGTCGCTGACGGTCTATCTGGCGTACTGCCTGGCGCACTATCCGGGGGTGCGCGGCGAGGCCGTGCTGCATTCGTCGACCGCGTTCGACATGGCCGTCACGACGTTGTACGCACCGCTGTTGGCCGGTGGCCGGGTGCGGATCGCCGCGCTGGGCGAACTGACGACGCCGCCCACCCTGCTCAAGGCGACACCGTCGCACCTGCCGCTGCTGGCCGGCCTGCCGGCGAGCGCGTCGCCGACGACGGATCTGGTGGTCGGCGGTGAGGTGCTGCCCGAGGAGGTGCTCACCGAGTTCCGGCGCGCGAACCCGGGCGTCACCGTCGTCAACGAGTACGGCCCGACCGAGGCGACCGTCGGCTGCTGCGTGCACTTCGTGCGCCCCGGTGACGACGTCGGTCCCGGGCCGGTCGCGATCGGCGGTCCCACCTGGACGACCGTGCCGCACGTGCTGGACGAGGGGCTGCGGCCGGTGCCCGACGGCGAGGTGGGCGAACTGTACATCGGCGGTGGCCAGGTGACCCGCGGCTACCTGCGGCGTCCCGGCCTGACCGCCGGGCGGTTCGTCGCCGATCCGTACGGGGCGCCGGGCAGCCGGATGTACCGCACCGGCGACCGCGTCCGGCGCATGCCCGATGGTGCGCTGGTGATGCTCGGCCGCGCCGACGACCAGGTCAAGATCCGCGGTCACCGGATCGAACTGGGCGAGATCCGGTCGGTGCTGCTGTGCCACAGGGACATCGCGCAGGCCGCCGTCGTCGCGTCGGACCAGCATGTCCTCGCCTACGTCGTCGTCGCCGACGGTGCCGTGTCCGGTGACCGGTGGCTGCGCGAGCACGCCGCGGCCAGCCTGCCGGAGTACATGGTGCCCTCGGTGTGGGTGGAGCTGGACACGTTGCCGCTCAACGCGAACGGCAAGCTGGACACCGCCGCCCTGCCGGCACCGAGATTCGGCACCGGAGCGCGGTTCCGAGCTCCGCGCACGACCGAGCAGCAACTGCTGTGCGACCTGTTCGCGCGCTTCTCCAGCACGGAGGACACGGTCGGCACGGGCGACGACTTCTTCGCCCTCGGCGGCACCAGCCTCGGTGCGGCGCTCGTGGTGAACGAGGCACGCCGGCACGGGCTGATGTTCACCGTCCACGACGTCATGACCAGCCGCACCGTGGCCCGGTTGGTCGAGGAACTGGCCGGCCGACCGGCCTGACCCGTTGGATCGTCAGCCGGCCCGCAGGTCGTCCGGTCTGCCGAGCCGGGCATCCGCACCGTTGCGCACATGCGCGCGGGCGGCGGCCGGAGCGGCCGCGCGGACCGAACCGAGCGATCTGGGATCGGCCCTGTGGTCCAGACTCGGGCTCTGCAACAGGATCGCCTGGTACAGCTCCTGCAGCGGCCTGCCCGGTTGCAGACCCAGCTCGTTGCTCAACCAGTTGCAGGTGCACTGGAAGACCGACACCGCCTCGCTCTGCCGGCCGCTGCGGTACAGCGCCAGCATCAGGTACTCGCTCAGCCGTTCCCGGCCGGGATGGTCGCCGACGAGCTGCTTCAGCTCCGCCGTGGCCAGCCACTCCTCCCCGATCGCCAGCCGGGAGGCCAACAGGTCCTCCTCGGTGGTGAGCCGCTGCTCGTCCAGGTATGCCGCCGCCGCACGGCAGCGCACGCCGTCGCCCACGTCGGCCAGCGCGGGCCCGCGCCACAGCGCGAGCGCCTCGCGCAGCATCTCGATCGCCCGGTGCGGTTCCCGCTTGATCAGTGCCGATCCCTCGCGGGACAACGAGTCGAACCGCTGCACGTCCACCGAACCGCCAAGCAGGTCGAACACGTAGCCACCGCCGGTGGTCCGGATGACGTCCCTGCCTCCGTCGACCGAGACCAGCAGCCTGCGCAGTCGTGCGATGGTGGCGTGCAGTGCGTTGCGCCCGTCGCGGATCGGCCTGCCCGACCACAGCTCGTTGATCAGTTCGTCGAACGACACCGTGCGACCAGGACTCAGTCCCAGCAACGCCAGCGCGGTGCGTGCCCGCCCCGAGTTGATGACGACCTCACACCCGCTGTGCGTGAGGCACAGCGGGCCCAGTAAAGCCAGCCTCATGTGGAATCCCCTCGCTGCCGCACCACGAGGACGCGGCACAATTGGACCTGTTCAGCCCTTTCTCGCCCGTTCCCCTGCTGCCCGTCGCCCCCGACGTATATGTTTCTTTATCAGTCGACACATTGGTTCGATCAATGTGTAACTTTGGTTTAGCCTAGTAGCCATCGTGTGAACGCGTCAAGCTGGCCCGCGCGGCCCTTTGCCGACCAACGGGTTCCGAAAGTCAGGCGACAGACCAGCGAATATAGATTTTCGATGGACCGTTCAGGCCCACGCGACCATCAATACGCGCGCGACCCGCACCCGTTCGCTCACGGCATCAAGTTTGGCCATGGGCCGCCACAGCGGCCCATCAATGCGGACAAGAACGGCTCGGTCACTCTTGGTGAAAGGCCGTAGGGCCATACCAGGAAAGACAAAAGTCCTTCAATTCAAGGCGTCGCCCGCCCAACCGTTCGGCAGTCGAACGAACACCATGGAATACACCACCGAACGGCCGAACCCCCGTTCGCGGACAGCTCAACCGCGCGCCGGCCCCCGGTTCACGGTGTGGCCCGCTCCGCCGGAACCGTTGCCGGAGCCGTGTCTCGCCGTCGAGACGGACTGCACCGTCTCGCCACCCATGCGTGGTCGCGCAACCTCTGACAACTGAGGCCGACGGTGTCGACGGCGAGCCGGTCGCGGTACCGCGACCGGCCGCGGACCGGATGTCGACCCGCCGAGCCGGCAGCACCTCGTCCGGTCGCGCGACAGATGGCGACGTCTTCATCCGACCCCCGGTCATTCACATCATCATTTCGGCGCGCGATGTCCGAAATTCTCCCCCGAAGCATTCGACCGTACCATGTCGTTCATCGCTCAACCAGGTCTTCAAGGGCCGTCGAAACATGCAAGGATCTGTGCCCGATCTCTACTACCGGAACAAGCCGGAGTTACCGATCGGTAACAGCCGTGTCCTCATGTTACGGTGCGAAACAGGGCGCAGCACCGACCACGACGGCAGGTCGATCCGGTATTCATCGCCACTTCCACCGCCGTACACACGATCGCCATTCGGCCGCTCCCGGTCCTTGCCGTAAATGCGCGAACGAAGAGGTCAGGTTTGCGATGGACAATTCCGAAGCGGCGCTGCTGCTCGATCTGGGCCTGATCGTGATAATGGCCTGGGCGCTGGGAACACTGGCCCAGCGATTAGGCCAACCGGCGGTGATCGGTGAGATCACCGCCGGAATCCTGGTCGGCCCGACCCTGTTCCACGGCGCGATCGCCAATACCCTGTTCCCCCGTGACGTGCGGCCGCTGCTGACCCCCGTCGCGGACGTCGGGGTCGCGTTGTTCATGTTCGTCACCGGTCTGGAGGTGGACCGGAACCTGTTGCGGGGCCGTGGCCGCACCGTGGTCTCCGTCGCGCTGGGCGCCATGCTGCTGCCGCTGGCCACCGGCGCGCTGGTCGGGTGGGCGATCTACCGGCAGCACCCGACCCACTCGCGACTGGGCTTCGTGCTGTTCGTCGGCGCGGCGCTGTCCATCACCGCGTTCCCCGTACTGGCGCGGATCCTCGCCGACCGCGACCTGACCAGGACCAGGATCGGCACGCTGGCGCTGGCCTGCGCCGCCGTGGACGACGTGCTGGCCTGGCTGTTCCTCGCCACCATCCTCGGCATCGTCAACGGCCCGTCCGCCTGGTACCGCACCGTGCTGCTGGTGCCCTATCTCGCGCTGTGCGTCTTCGTGGTCCGTCCACTGCTGCGGCGCTACCTGTCCTCCGACCGGTCGGGGCGGATGCGCGCCAACACGCTGGGGGTGCTGGTGGCCGGTCTGCTGCTCTCCGGCGGCCTGACGTCGTGGATGGGCCTGCACTTCATCTTCGGCGCGTTCCTGTTCGGCGTCATCGTGCCGAGGGAGACCTTCTCCTGGCTGCGCGGGCAGATCGTGGACCGGGTGCAGCAGATCAACGGCGTCTTCTTCGTGCCGGTGTTCTTCGTGGTGTCCGGCCTCAACGTCGACCTGGCCAGGCTGACCCTCACCGACTTCGGCGAACTGGCGCTGATCCTGGTCGTCTCGGTGGCGAGCAAGTTCGCCGGGACGTACCTGGCGGCCAGGGCGACCGGCCTGGTCAATCGGGACTCCGTGACACTGGCCGCGCTGATGAACACGCGCGGGCTGACCGAACTGATCATCCTCAACGTGGGCCTTCAGGTCGGCATCCTGGACACCCGGCTGTACTCGATGCTGGTCGTGATGGCGGTCGTCACCACCGCGATGACCGGCCCGATCCTGAACGTGGTCCACCCGACGGACCGGGTACTCGCGGTCCCGCAACTGTCCACCAGCGGTTCCTGAGCGCACGGCCCTCGGCCGGGGACCGCGGTCGCGGTCCCCGGCGGAGGTTCGGATTCCCTACAGTGCCGTGATGTTCAGCGCGAGCGACTGGGTCGCCGTCCCGCTGCTGTTCCTGGCGCTGATGCTGACCCGGTACGTGCCGGGCAGCAGCGGACGGCCGCTGATCGTGGCCGTGCCGTTCGTGCCGCCGCTGAACTTCAGGCCGAGCGGCAGCGCCCCGGACAAGGTCAACGTCGGCTTCGGATAGCCGGTGCCGGTGATCGTGAACGTCGCCGAGCGCAGGATCGAACCGCTCATGGTCGACGCGCTGCTGAAGCCGGGCGCCTGGTCGACCGTGATCGTCACCTGCTCGGTGGTGCTGGTGATCCCGTTGTTCGCGGTCATCGTCACCGGGTACGTGCCACCGGTGCCGGCCGCGGGCGTGCCGGCGATGCTGCCGCTGCCGTCATGGTTGTCGACGAACGTCACGCCTGAGGGCAGCGCACCGGACTCGGACAGCGCGGCGACCGGGTAACCGGTCGTGGTGATCGCGAAGCTGCCTGCCGAACCGGTGGTGAACGTGGCCGCGGCCGGGTTCGTGAACGCCGGTGCCGCGTCGACGATCAGCGAGAACTGCTGGGTCGCCGTACCGGACGGGTTCGTCGCCGTGACGGTCAGGTTCGTCGTGCCGCCGGTGCTGGTCGGCGTGCCCGCCAGCAGCGCGGTCCCGTTGCCCTGGTCGGTGAACGTCAGCCCGGCGGGCAGGCTGCCCGACTCGGTGATCGCCGGTGCCGGCGACCCGGTCGCGGTGATCGCGAACGCGCCGGAGCGGCCCGACGTGAAGTACGCGGCCGTGCCACTGGTGATCACCGGACCTGCCGCTGCCTGCGTGGTGATCGTCAGGCCGAGGGTCGCCGTGCTGCCCGACGCGTTGGTCGCCGTGATCGTCACCGGGTACGTGCCCGCGGAGCCGGCGGCCGGTGTGCCGGTGACGGTCGCCGTGCCGTCGCCCTTGTCGCTGAAGGCAAGGCCGCCCGGCAGCGCGCCGGACTCGGTGATGGTCGCGGCCGGGTAACCGGTCGTGGTCACCGTGTACGTGCCCGCCGTGCCGACGGTGAACGTCGCCGTCGACGGACTCGTGATGCTCGGCGCCTCCGCGTTGGTCAGCGTGAAACTCTGTGTCGCGCTGCCCGCGCCGTTCTTCGCGGTGACCGTGATCGGATAACTGCCGCCGGTGCCGGACCGCGGTGTGCCCCCGATGGTCGCCGTGCCGTCACCGTTGTCGGTGAACGTGACGCCGCCCGGCAGCGAGCCGGTCTCGGTCACGGTGGCGGTCGGCGCGCCGGTCGTCTGCACGGTGAAGCTCAGCGCCGCACCCACGATCGACGTGGCGGACGCGCCGCTGACGATGGTCGGCGCCACGCTCTCGTCGACCGTCTGCGACGCGTTGCCCGACAGCGGCAGCCATTCCGACAGCGTGCCGCCGTAGGACTGGCCGAACGCGGTGCCGTTCACGGTGCTGCCGGCGGGCACGGTCACCGGCACGTTCGCCGAGCCGGAACCGCTGTTGGTGATCGTGACCGAGCCGTTGCGCTCCGTCGCGGTGACCGAGCCCGCCGTCCGGGTGCTCGTCCACGCGTCCTGCTCGGCCAGCGTCTGCGACTCGCTCGCGTCGTTCACCTGCGCGAGCGGCGCGGTGTACCAGTTGTCGTACTGCGAGAGCATGTTGTCGATCAGGGTGAGGATCGTATAGCCGTAGTCGGCGGTCGAGCCCGCCTGCGTCGCGGGCCCGATCAGGTCGGACTGGTGCGCGTAGCCGACCCTCGGGTTGTTGGACAGCACGTGGCCGAGCATGATGTGCGACTCGGAGGCCAGCAGCGACGCCTCGGTGGCCGGAGCGCTCAGGCACGTCGTCGACGCGCTGGACTCGCAGTGCCCCGTCTCGCTCGGGTACTGGCTCTCGCCGATCGACACGCCCGGCGCCAGATACAGCGTGTTGTACTCGTTGAGCTGGTCGGGCCAGTTGGCCGCGTTGTAGTAGATGTTGCTCGGATAGCGGGGCGCCGCGTGCGAGCCGGTGCCGATGACGTACGTGTCGGGCTGGCGGGAGCCGTCCGAGCCGAACACGGCGATGCCGGTGCCGTTCATCGCGGCAGCCATGTTCGGGTTCTCCAGGCCGGAGTGCTCGCCGGTGACCAGCGCGTCGGCCTTGAAGCCAGCCAGCCCGTTGTTCTGGGCGAACGCGACGTCGAGGCCGATCTGGCCCTCGATGCTGGTGGTCGGATCCGACGCGGTCGCCGGCGTCCAGTCGTTGCCGCCCGCGCCGGAGCACTCGATGCCGGGGTTGGTCGCGGTCGGGTAGCTGGACGTGGTGGCGGGCGTCGCACCGGGGCTGGTCGCGCCGGTGTCGGTGAAGCTGTAGGAGCTCGTCGCGCCATGGGGGTCCTGGGCGAGCTGGCCGACCAGTCCGAACGTGCTCGACCCGGGGTCCTCGCGATAGACGCTGTAGCCCCAGAAGCCGCTGCCGCCGGTGAAGTTCTTCTCCAGAGTGGACAGTGATGGACCGCCACCGTTGGTGGCGTCCGGCCAGGACAGGCTCACCGAACCGTTGGCGCCCACGGTGACCGGCTGTACGGCCGAGGGCTCCGACTCGCCGTACGCGGTGGCCGCCGCGACCTCGTAGGAGTACTTGCCGGCCGCCAGGCTGCCGGCCGAACCCGCTGTCGGCTGGTTCACCACCAGCGGCTGCCACACGTCGCACCCGAGGTAGAGATGCGACCAGGTGTGCGTGATCCAGTCGAAGTCACCCTGCGCGGCCAGCAGTGCGTTGACGAACGCGGCGTCGTCGGGGTTGCCCGGATCGATGCTCTGCCCCGGGTCGGTGTAGGTGACACCGTTGTCGACGGCCTTGCCGGCACAGTTCGCGCCGGACTCGGTCGTGGCCGATGGTGCCGAGCACGCGCCGACGGCGTTGAAGGCGAGCTCCAGCCGGATACCTGTCCGCTGCTCCCAGTTCGCGACGTACGCGACGTCGGCCGCCGTCATCTGGGTGTCCGGTGGTCCCGCGGCGGCATTGCCCTGCGCGGAGGCGGGACAGTTCACGTCGACCGGGTCGGTCGCGGCGGGAGTGCACTGGTACCGCGAACTCCACTCGTTGTCGGCGATGAACACGTCGTCGATGTCCTCACCGAAGTAGTTGCGGTAGAGGCCCAGATGCGTGTTCTGCGTGACCCAGTTGATCAGGCCGGGCGCGAGCAGCAGGAACTGCAGGCTCGCCGAGTTGTAGTCGAAGGTCAGTTCAAGTTCGGACACACCGGACTGCGCGTCGGTACCCGGGTGCTGGTACACGCCGGCCAGCACGTTGCCGCCGGAGTCGGTCAGCCACGGCGTCATCGGCGCGCCCTGCGTGACGGTCGCCGGGTAGCCGTAGGTGCCGGTGTCGAACGGGATGGTGCCCTTCAGTTCGGGCATGGCGGCCAGAGCCGCCGAGGTGAGCCGGCCGGACGTGCCGTCCAGCGCGCCGGAGCCGGCGTCGGTCAGCCCGAGGAACGGGTAGCTGTACCCGTCGAGCTGCCGCACGTGATAACTGGACTCGTAACTGTCCAAAGGGGTCAGTGCGGACGCGGCGAACCCGGCGGGTGAGTCGGCGAAGACGACACCGTTGAAGTCGCCGACACCACCGCTCGTCAACGCGGGCAGGGTCACCGTCTCGCTGCCGTAGGCCCCGCTCGCGGTCGCCGTCGTGAAGGGCACACCCTCACCGGTCAGCGCGCTCTGCCATGCCGTGGTGGTGGGATCGCTCGATCCCCCGCCGATCAGCAGTACGCGCAGGTCCATCTGCACCGGCGTCGAGGCGGCGGCGGTGGAACTGAGGGCGATCGCGGACATCGTGACCACGGCGGCCGCGGTGGCCGCGCCTGCGCATTTCATCCATCCAGTGTGTTTCTTCACCGAAGACCTTTCAGGCAACGACTTACCCGCGGGAAGAGTAAAGTCACGCACAACTTGGGAAAATCGACCAACTGTGGCGGCCGAGAACCTACACGTCCGACCGAGGCCTCATCGCCGCCGCCCCGGCGAACGTTTCACCGTCTTTTGCCGGTCAACCGTTATCACAGAGTTACGCGGTTCCCGAAATTACGCCGAGTGTTGACTCCCGCCCGGTGCGTCCCGATTATTCCCGTGCATGTCGACCCGTTAGTGGTCCACGGTTTCACCTGGTATCCCAGTATTTCGGCACTCTCCGCAACATTCCGTCGATCAACTTCACCAGGTCGAGTGACGAGTTCGTCCGGACGGGTTGGTCGACCGAGTTCCGTCGCCGAGACTAGGTTCAACCGCGATGGAAATAGCGCTCATGACCGAAGGCACGTACCCGCACAGTCATGGCGGTGTCAGCGTGTGGTGCGATCAGTTGGTTCGAGGAATGGCGGAACATGCTTTTCAACTCGTCGCGCTCGTCGGCACCGGGGAGGAGTCGATCGCGTGGCCGTTACCGGACAATGTGCGTGGAGTCACCGCGATTCCGTTGTGGGGCCGACCGCCCGGCGGTCGCCGGTTCGGCCTCACCGCGCGGCGTAGGTTCGTGCCGCTGATCAGCGAGTTCCTGCACGTGCTGCTGGACGCGTCACCGTTGGGGCAGGCCAGGTTTCCCACCGTGCTGCGCGGAATGTTCGAGTTCGCGACCGAGGAGGATCTGACGGCTGCCATGCGCGGTGAGGGCGCGCTGCGCGTGCTGACCGAGGCGTGGCACGACCGTGCGCCCGACGCCGACCGCCCCTCCGTGCACGACGCCCTGGTCGGCGTGCAACTGCTGGAGCACTCACTGCGCCCGCTGTCGGCACGGCCGCCGAGGGCGAGCGTGTCGCACTGCGTCGCCAACGGGCTCGCGGTGATCCCGGCGATCACCGCGAAATGGTTGTACGGCAGCCCGATCCTGCTCACCGAGCACGGGATCTACCTGCGCGAGCGCTACCTCGGCTACCGCACCCATCCCTACCACTGGTCGGTGAAGGCACTGCACCTGGCGTTCCTGCGCCGCATCTGCGTCCTCGGCTACGCCGAGGCGGGCATGATCGCGCCGGGCAACGTCTACAACCAGCGCTGGGAGGAACAACTCGGCGCCCGGCACGACATCATCCGCACGGTCTACAACGGAGTCGAGCCGGAGGACTTCCCGGCGGTCGAGGCCGAGCCGGACGTGCCGACGATCAGCTGGGCGGGCCGGATCGACCCGATCAAGGACATCGAGACGCTGCTGCGCGCGTTCGCCCTGGTGCACCAGGAGATGCCGGACGCGCGGCTGCGCCTGTTCGGCGGCACGCCGGCGGGCGGAGCGCCGTACCTGGAGTCGTGCCGGCGGTTGGCGCGCGAACTGGGCATCGCCGACGTGGCGACGTTCGAGGGGCGGGTGGAGAAGATCAGGGACGCCTACGTCGCCGGCCACGTGGTCGTGCTGTCCAGCATCTCGGAAGGCTTCCCGTACACCGTGATCGAGGCGATGTCGTGCGGACGTCCCTGTGTGGCAACGGATGTCGGCGGCGTGTCGGAGGCGGTCGATGCGACCGGTATCGTCGTGCCGCCCAGGGACCCGACCGCGATGGCCAGGGCGTGCCTGACCCTGTTGGCGGACAAGGCACTGCGCACCCGGCTGGGTGCCGCGAGCAGGGCGCGGGTCCTGGAGTACTTCACCGTCGACCGTGCGGTCGGCACATTCGATGAGTTGTACCGAGGTCTGGGCGCGACGCCGGGACCCGGGCGGACGCGACGAAGACAGGACGTGGGGGCGACATGGTGAGCACACCACCGGGCCCGGAGCCCGAACGAATCTCCGGTGATCTCGACGAACCACCCGACCGGACCGGGTCGGCCCTCGCCGTGGCCGACGGTCCCGGCACGCCGCACTGGGGCAGCGCGCTGGGACTGGCCGAGTCACTGGACGAACTCGCCGACCGCTTCGCCACACTGTGCGCGAACGCGGTCCACCCGCTGGAGATCGTGGCCGGTCTGGAGATGGACGGCATGTCCGACCAGACAGCCCGGATCAGCCACGGCTTCCCGGACGTGTTCGCGCTGGCGGAGGCCCTGTTCCGGCGCACCAGCCGCCGCCCCGCCGTACCCGGTGCCGCGGTGAACCCATGGCGCACCACGATCGGCAGGCCAGCGCTGCACGGCCTGCTGTTCGCGCTGCCGGCACTGTGCTACCCGGTCGCATCGGGGTTCATGGCCGACCGGCGCGCGCTGTCGCTGCTCGTGGTGTCGATGCTGGTGTCGTGGCCGGCCGGCCAGGGCCTGTCGTACCTGGGCCACGCCCGGCGCGGCGCCCGCGACGACGACGGTTCCCGCTGGCTGCTGCGCGCCGGCCTGGCCGTGTGCTGCGTGCTGCTGGCCGCGGCCGTCGTGCCGGTGGCGGCGGCGCTGGGCGAGCCGCCCGTCGTGCCGCTGTTCGCGGGCGGCCAGGGCGGCTACCTGCTGGCCGCGACCGTGCTGCTGGTCGGTGACGGCGAACTGTGGCTCTACATCGCGCTGACACCCGGCGTGCTCGCCTCCGCCGCGTACCTCCTGCTGGGCAGCCCTGCCGCGCTGCGCGTACCCGCCCTGCTGGCGCTGGGTGCGACGCTGCTGCTCGCGGTGGCGTTCGCCGTGCTGCGCACCAGCAGGCCACGGCCGAAGCCGGCGCGCCGTCTGGTGCGGATCGCCGAACTGCGTGCCGCGGCACCGTATGCCGTGTTCGGGCTGCTGGTCATCGGTCTGCTGCTGTTCCCGCTCGTCGCGCCGCGGCTGTTCGCCGGCATGCCCGGCGCCGACGCCGCCACGATGCTCGGCACGCTCCCGCTGTCGCTGTCCATGGGCGTCGCGGAACTCCAGCTCTACCGGTACCGGGGCCGGATCTTCCACCTGCTGCACCGCTCCCACCGGCTGGCGGAGTTCGCCGGCCGGTCGCGTCTGGTGTTCGGCCGTGCGCTCGGCGAGTACCTCGTCGCGACAGCCGTGCTGATGGCCGCTGTCATCGGGCTGTCCATGACCTCGGGCGGCCATCCACGGTGGAGCGAGGCGCCCGGCTACGCGGGCTACCTGGCGCTGGGCGGTGCGCTGTTCGTCGCGCTGCTCACCCAGGCCTGTGCCGGCAACACCAACACCGTGCTGACGCTGTGCGCCGCCGCGCTGGCCGCCGAGTTCGGGTACGGAACCGCCGACCCGCACGCGTCCGCCACGCACATCCAGCTGCTCTGCGCGACCGGCCTGCTGCTGGCGCTGGCCGCGAATGCCGGCACCGCGCTCGCCCGCGCGAACAGGCACGGCCAATGACCGTCGGCACAGGGTCGGCACAGGTGCAACCACCGAAAGGACAAGCGAAGTGACTGGGGTAGTCGCGGTGACCGGAGCCGAGGGATTCATCGGCTCCCATCTGGTCGAGGCGCTCGTCGAGCGCGGACACACGGTCAGGGCGATGGTGCAGTACAACTCGTTCGGCTCGTGGGGCTGGCTGGACACACTGCCGCCCGACGTACTCGCCTCGGTCGACGTCGTCCTCGGTGACGTGCGCGACCAGCACTCGACGGCGGACCTCGTCGAGGGCACGGAGGCCGTCTACCATCTCGCCGCACTGATCGCCATCCCGTACTCCTACCGTGCTCCACGGTCCTATGTGGACACGAATGTGATCGGCACGATGAACGTGCTGGACGCCGTGCGCGCCGCCGGCACACCGCGTCTGGTCCACACGTCGACGTCGGAGACCTACGGCACGGCCCGCACCGTGCCGATCGCCGAGACCCACCAGCTACAGGCCCAGTCACCGTACGCGGCGTCGAAGATGGCCGCGGACAAGCTGGCCGAGTCGTACCACCTCAGCTTCGGCGTGCCCGTGGTGACACTGCGCCCGTTCAACACGTTCGGCCCGCGCCAGTCGGCGCGGGCGGTCATCCCGACCGTGATCAGCCAGATCGCGTCCGGCGCCGGCACGATCAAGCTCGGCGCGCTGAACCCGACCCGCGACTTCCTGTTCGTCAAGGACACGGCGGCCGCGTTCGTCACGGTCGGCACCGCGCGGGCGGCGGCCGTGGTCGGCGAGGTGTTCAATGCCGGCACCGGCGATGAGGTGTCCATCGGCCAGGTCGCCGCGGACATCGGCAGGCTGATGGACAGCGACGTGGAGATCACCGAGGACGCGCAGCGCATCCGGCCGATGAACTCCGAGGTGCTGCGGCTGATCGCGGACGCACGCAAGCTGCACGACCACACCGGCTGGAAACCCGAGCACACCAGGGATTCCGGCCTGGTGCGGACCATCGAGTGGTTCTGCGAGCCGGCCAACCTGGCCAGATACAAACCCGGCATCTACAACCAGTGACCAGGAGCCAACCCATGCATGCGATCATTCTGGCCGGCGGCCGAGGCGTCCGGCTGCGCCCGTACACGACGAGGCTGCCCAAACCGCTGGTGCCCATCGGCGACGAGTTCTCCATCCTGGACATCGTGCTGCGCCAGCTCGCCGACCGGGGGTTCGACGGCGTCACGCTGGCCATCGGTTACCTGGGTGACCTGATCCGCTCCTACGTCGGTGACGGCAGCCGCTGGGGCATCACCATCGACTACACCACCGAGGTCGAACCGCTCGGCACGATCGGCCCCGTGCTGCAGATCCTGGACCGGCTGCCGGACCACTTCGTCGTGATGAACGGTGACGTGCTCACCGACCTGGACTACGCCGACCTGCTCGGCAGGCACGTGGCCGCAGGGGCGCCGTTGACCGTGGCGACGTACCAGCGCCAGGTGCAGATCGACTTCGGTGTGCTCAGCGCGGTGCAGGGCAGGATCACGGAGTTCACCGAGAAACCGACCCTGGACTACCGGGTCAGCATGGGCGTGTACGGCGTGTCCAAGGACGCCCTGCTCGGCTACCCGGCCGGCATCCCACTCGGCTTCGACGAACTCGTCCTCGACCTGCTCGCCAGCGGGACACCGCCGCAGGACTACGACTTCGGCGGCTACTGGCTCGACATCGGCAGGCCCGACGACTACGACCGGGCCAATGCCGAGTTCGACGGCATCCGCGGCCACCTGCTGAAGGGGGCGTAACCGACGATGCGCCGGATCCTGGTGATCGGTGCCGGCGGCCATCTCGGCCGGCACGTGCTGGACACACTGCGTACCCGACCCGATCTGCTGGTGCGCACCGCCGGCCGGTCCGCACCGGCGGACACACGGCTGGACCTCGCGGCCGGCCGGGACGCGGTGGCGGCCGTGCTGGCTGTCGAGGAGCCCGACATCGTCATCAACTGCGCGGGCGCGGTGTCGGGCACCGACGCCGAACTGACGGCGGCGAACGACACCGGGCCGGCGGCGCTGGTCGCGGCGCTGGCCGCGGTACGGCCGGGAATCCGGTTGGTGCACCTGGGTTCCGCTGCCGAGTACGGGGCGACCGAGATCGGCGTGCCCATCGCGGAGGGTGTGGCGTGCGCGCCCATCGGCGCGTACGGCCGCACGAAGCTGGCCGGCACGCGGCATGTGGTGCGGGGCCGTCGCGCGGGCCTGGACACGGTGGTGCTGCGCGTGTTCAACCCGGTCGGCCCGTACGCGCCGGTCGAGAGCCTGCCCGGCCGGGTGGCCGCCGAACTGG
>CAVWRF010000014.1:0-159598 GCA_963757325.1 Candidatus Melainabacteria bacterium | reverse complement strand
CATTTAGCAATCATTTCTAAAATTACCTCTGGTGGGTCTTGTAAATCAGCGTCAATGACAACAACAGCTTCACCACCGGCATAGTCTATACCGGCCGTGACTGCGAATTTGATGACAAAGTTTCTGGAAAAGCTGATAAGCTTCACTCGGTGATCCGTTACTGACAAATCGTTAATTATAAAGGCGCTCTTGTCTCTACTGCCATCATTCACAAAGATCAATTCACAATCTTCCTTTGTGGTTACCATAACAGGAGGCTAGGCGCTTATATGTTTCTTAATAACCAGCTCTTGCATTTATTAAAACAGGAACAATTATAGAATATTTAGTTCATTCTCTCACTCCTCTTAAATCAACTGCCAAGTTGAAATCCATTTTAACACTTTATCAACGTATCTTACACTAATTAGTAAACCAGATAGTACGGGATAGTACATTATAAAAAGCAGTATTACCAAGCCTAGATAAATATAAACAGTCTTCTTATGATTGGGATAGAAATGCTCTTTAAAAAGATAGGTTATCATCATCACAATAAACGGTACGCTTGGAAAAAGTGGTGTGTCTAAGTTGTCCTTGAAATTAAAACCCAAGGGAGATGCTCTGAGAAGAAAGCGATTAGCAAGAAAACCAACAGTTTATTATATTTTTTAGACAACGATGAAATTGAATAGAAAAATGCAACGATACCGCACCACCAAACTGCAGGATTACCAAAGGAGCTAATAGCGCTTTTAATTTCGTAAGAGACATCAACACGTGGCTGTCCAAATAGTGAGGCAAGATAGTCAGGCCTTACGCCACGTGCTATTGATGAAAACATAATAGAAAATAGGGCGTATCATTGATGGCCATTTCCACCATTCGGACGAGAAGGCATGCTCATCTGTGTGGTGTGCATGATAGCCGTACATAGCCGACTGGTTTTCTAAAATACTTGCTATTCCATGTTTGTTTGGTGTTTATATAAAAATGGGATATATGAAAGATAATAAATGATAAGCGGTACAGCTACAAAAAACACAGCAAAGCGATGGTATACATCGTGTTTTTTGCGAATTGACTGCTTATTTCGATATCACCTTTTTCTTTCGCATAAACATATTCTCGATAACGAATGAATAGGGTATAGAAAAATATTACAGCTAAGCCGCCACCGGCATATATGCCAGGCCATTTTAACGCAACAGCCAATCCAAAGAGAAAGATGTGCCCAAATTCGTGGTGTAAAGGTATCCATGTTTTACTCAGCTTTATGGTCGAAGCTCATTGTATAATACTCATACATAAAAATAGTACATGCCAATAATAAAGAAGGTGACATAAGGGTATCTATTGTAGATATTCGAGTCTGCGCAAAATGCATAAAGTCAAAGGTAAAAATAAATGTAGCGAAGAATGCCCAAAATGCGGAACTAAATAGTTTTTTACGAAAAACATAGATAAGGGGTATCATAAAAACTCCAAAGAATACAGCGAAGTCTGCAACCAAAAGGCGTCATGCCAAAAAGGTTAATGCCAACAGAAATAATAACCTTGCCAAGGGGCGAGTGAGTCCATTCGTAAACAGGTAAATGATGAATAAATTCGTAAGCTGTCCGAGCATGATAGATTTCATCGAAATAAGTGCTGTTCATGTAACTGTTTTTTTCAGGTACCAAATTTTGCTCATCAAAAATATTGTTCCCATTTCAGAAACAGAGCTTATGGGAATAATATTATCTAATTCATCTCTAAAGGCCAATTCCTGCAGCATTAATTCGTTATCCAAAGAAATGAGCTCTAAATATCTTCCTTTGATCTCACATCAATGGTGTTCCATGCAAAAACCAAGCCTACCTTTTAGGTCTTCAGCGCTTGTCCATGAATTTCCATAGTCTGAATAATTAATTGCTCTGTTTCTAAGGTTTCACCATTCATATATTGAATCTTGTAAATGTTTTGTGATGTACCCAAATCAATGGAGACTTTTTCAGACACAGTAGGAATCCAAGTGGTCTGTGGTGCATAAGTATCTCCTAAGTTTAAAAAAGCAATAACGCCATATACAATCATCAAGGCAGTTACTAAAATAAAATCAATTTTTAACATCTTTGTCTTCCCAAGAGACTTTTCATATGCAAAGGGCGCATGAAATCAATAAATGGTTTTATTGGATTTCTGCATCATCTATATCGATTTCAACAGCATCTTTTTTGTAGGCTGAAACAGCCGTATATATCATAAAGCCTGTTAAAATTAAATTTGCAGCAGAAACGATACTGAGTGTCTTAGAGAGATAGAATAAATCGTTCCCATTCGTAATCATCCTTAGAACATCACAGCAGTTAATAAAAAGCGTCACAGAAAAAGCAGTATATAGTGGAAGAATTTTTTCTAGTTCTAGATCCTAAGCCACCAGGAAAAAAACAAGAGTTGGAAAAAGGTAACGCTCATGCATTCTCATTGAAAATACTAAAACACATTGTGTTAATTAATCCGGCAACAAAAAAATAATTAGACTTTGAGTTGTTTCTATTCAATAGGTAAAGGCTAAGCAGCACAATAATGTCTATAAAAATAACTCCCCACACAGTGTATGACAGACCATAAAATTTATCTGTCACAGGAGCCCAGTTTGCGCCTATGAAGGCGTCGAGGTGCTAAGCGTTTCAAAGTCGCATCCAATCAAGGAATTGATCGTATTGGCATATTGTTGAATGATCGGTTTGAAATCGAAATCTTTAGCGAATGGTAAAATACCAATAACAACGATAAGGGCAGATGAAAAAATACTTTTAAAAACCATCACAATGAAATTATTATTAAAATCCATCATGGCTAATAAATCGTAAGCGGCAAACAGAAAAATAGGTGTAAAGAATATTGCCTGCGGTTTTATTAAAATTGCAAATCCAAATAGCAAACAGGAGTAGATATATTTTTTTTCTGTTAAAGCATAGATGGATAGTAGGACAACGAGTGTGTAAACGGAATCCACCTGTCCCCAAACAGCAGAATTAATAATAATGGCAGGATTCAACAAATAAATTAATGAAATAAAAAATGCAGTATTGGGTTTTAATTTTTCAAGGCGATCTTATAAATGAATAACGCTGTTAAAATGTCGCAAATAATGGCAGGCAGCTTAATTAAAAATGTATAGCTACCACTGTCAAACGGTATACCAAGCACAGATCTGATGAGAGCTAACCCATAAAGGATATACATATATCCAGGGGGATAATCTGTGAAGCTGTCAGATACGTAAAAGTTGTGAAAACCATCTTTAAAAAGCATGTTGCTCCAGAGCCTAAGCAATTGACATCACTTTCATAGCTGATATTTATTTTAGTAGCAGCATCATAAGTGAGACGATCAGACCAATCATGACCAGCATAAAATAATGACTGGATATAACTTGCTTCCATCTATCACCTGTGATATACACCAAAATAAATACAAGGCAAAAAATAGCCGAGAGGGAATATACTAAAGACATTATAAAACTCCTTTGCTAAATATATTTATGTGTTTGAAGAAAACAATACTATAAACATTATACACATAATCTGGCAAAAAAAAGGGCTTTTTCAATTGCACTTTATTCTGCATTTTTTTCTTAACTTGACAATATATCATAGTTGGTTAAAATAAATATATATTTGTGAAATATTCAATAGATTTTTCAAAAGTGAGCCAAAAATGAAAAGGGGGCTGCATGTTATGGATATCAGTCAAACAATTTCACTGAAATTAGAAAAAATGATCTTAACAAAACGAGTACAGCAATCACTTGCTATCTTACAGATGCCACTACATATTTTACAAGATAATATCAACAACGAATTAAATGAGAATCCACTGTTAGATGTGGAAGTAGATGTGGAAACGGAGTCTGAATTTGAAATTGAATTGAAAGCTGAACAGCAAAATGAACCTGTGAACAATGATAAGGAATCGATTTATGGAGAGGACAGCTATGAAAAATTAGTTGGTGATAGTTGCTTGGTGTTCAGAATGATTTTGTTTTTGAGGGAAAAGAGAATCCAATCAATTTTGCATCTAAAAATATTTCAATGAAAGAATATTTCAAGGCAGTTGGGCTTTTGAGAGAGCCTCCGCAAATTATTAAAATTATAAATTATATGATTGAATGTGTTGATAGCAATGGGTATTTGGTGTATTCAGCTGAAGATATTGCCAATGTGCTGAAGGTTGGAATAGAAAAAGTAGATGTTACCATTGGACAGGTTGCAAGAATTGATCCTGCGGAATAGGCGCAAGAAACTTAAAGGAATGCTTAACAATTCAATTAAAGTACAAAGATGTTAACAATAAATATATCTATGAAATCATCGATAAATATGTACGGCTTTTATAGCCGAAAATAAAATAAAAGAAATTGCAAAAGTCTTACATCTTAGCATTGACGAAACAGTAGAGTATTGTATAATCTGTAAAAAATCTAGAACCGAAACCTACAAGAGGCTTTGTAAATGACAATGACAATAGATACATAGCGCCGACATCGATTAAAGTGATAGACAATACGATCTACTTAATCATTAAAAACGAAGGAATTCTGCCAAGGCTTAAAATAAACGGATATTATCGTGAAGTTTTTAGCAATGCTACTGATATAGAGACGAAAAAATACATAAAAATGAACCCAGGCATTATTTACGATCAACAGTATTGCTCAACGTAAAAAAACTCTTCACAGATTATTAGAAGAGATAATTATAATTCAAAATGACTATTTTATAAAAGGCGAACGTTTTTTAAAGTCAATGTCGATCAATCAGCTTGCTGATAAATTATCAATACATCCATCTACAGTTAGTCGCGCTGTCAACGAAAAATACATAGAGACTCCTTTCAGAGTAATTAGAATACGAGATTTATTTACGACAGGGGTTAGAGATAACGAAGAAAATATTTCTCAAAAAGTATTAAAACAGAAATCGCTACACTAATAAAAAAAGTCAACAAAAACACTTGTTCTCTGATCAACCAATTAGTGAATTGTTTTTAGAAAACAAAATCACATTGTCTAGGCGCACAGTTGCTAATCACCGAAGAATTAGAAATACCGTCGTCAGTGCTGCGTCCAAACCTAGGAGCAGTTACTCGATCAAAGCGGGGGTCCGGAGGAGTTGTTCTTTACTGGCTCCGTTACGTATTGCTTGAGGTCGTCCGGTGTGCCGACCTGTTCGGCCAGACCGAGCGCTATACGCATGTCCTTGAGCATCAGCCGCAGGCCGAAGCCGGAGTCGTAGGTCTCGGTGCAGGACGAAGTTCGGCCACTTGTTCTCGGTCGAGCCGCTGCGGCCGCTGGAGGCGTTGACGATCGCCGAGCATCACGCTCGGGGTCGAGGCCGAACCGCTCGCCGGCCATCATCGCCTCGCGGTGGCCAGCAGATGGGTCGCCGACATCAGGTTGTTCAGTGCCTTGACGGCGTGGCCGGCGCCCGACCTCGCCGGCACGGAAGACCGGCCGAGCGGGGCGAGCACGGGCTCACGCCGCGACGTGTCCGTCGGCGCCGCCGACCATGATCGTGAGCCGGCCCGCCGTGCGCCTGGCCACGCCGCCGGAGACCGGCGCGTCGACCAGCGCCACGTCCCGCCAGCCAGGACGTCGGCCAGTGCCCTGGTGCGCAGCGGTTCCGACGAGCTCATGTCGATCACGCGTCGTGCCGGCGCGCGGTGGGGCCTGCGGACAGGACCAGCTCGACGACGTCCGAGTCGGGCAGCATCAGGACCACCACGTCGGACTCCGCGACCGCCGCATGGCAGGTCCGGGACGGCGTGCCGCCGGCCGAACGCGAGCTCTGCGCGTGCTCGCGTCAGGTCGAAGCCGCGTACCGTCGAAGCCGGCCTCGACCAGGTGGGCGCCATCGGGTGACCCATGTTGCCGAGCCCGATGAATCGCGACGATCACTCGGCAGCCTCACGCGCGCGTACTCGCGCGAGCACCTGCTCGGCGACCCGGAACGACTCGAGCGCGGCCGGCGCGCCGACGTAGACCGCGGTCTGCAGCAGCACCTCCTGGATCTCGTCGCACCGTGCGCGCCGTTGTTGAGCGCGCCGCGCACGTGCGACGCCGAGTTCGTGCGAGCGGTTCAGCGCGGTCAGCATCACCAGGTTGAGCAGGCTGCGGGTCTTGCGGTCGAGGCCGTGTCGCGTCCAGACCGCGCCCCAGCAGTACTCGGTGACCAACTCCTGGATCGGCCGGGAGAACTCGCTGACCTGCGCCGAGCGAGCGCTCGACGTGTTCGGCGCCGAGCACCGCCCGGCGCACGTCCAGCCCGCGCTCGTAGGTCTCGCGTGGGTCCGTCGGTGCTCGCTCATCGCACGCGGCGCTTCCGTGTCGACGGTATGGCGGTCGTACTCGGATCGGCACCTCGTCGAGCCCAGCTGGTGGTGCCGAGCGAGATCGCGGTGTGGGTCAGGAACGAGTCCGGCCCGGCGCCGTGCCAGTGCCGCTCGCCGGGCGGGACCCACACGATGTCGCCGGCGCCGGATCGCCGCGGCGTCTCGCCGTCGCTGCAGACCCAGCCCGTGCCCGCGATGACGCTGGAGGATCTGGCCGCGCTCGTGGTGGTGCCAGTACGTCCGCGCGCCCGGGCGTGAAGAACACGGTCGTCGATCGTCACGCCGTCGGTCGCCGGCAGCACCGGGTCGGCCCAGACCTCGCCGGTGAAGGTGGCGCCGCGCGCTCCGACGGCACGGTCGGCGTCGCCCGTGCACGATGATCATCGTGCGTCTCCCTCGCGTCGGTGTGCAGCCGGACGCCGCCGGAGATGTCGCCGATCGCGTCGACCACGCGTGTTGCTGATCTCGTCGCCGTAGCCGAGCGCGGGGCCAGGCCGAAGCTCGCCATCGGACCGGCCGGCGTTGAGGCTGGCCACCCCGAGCTCGCCGACCAGGTCGATGTAGAGCGTGACGTCCTTGATCATCAGCGCGTTGCGTCAGGCCGCCCTTGAGGTAGTCGCCGTCGATGATCTTCGGGAAGCGGTTCAGGGTCGCGAAGTTGACGCCCGAGCTGACGTTGAGCACGTCGAGCAGGACCTCGAGGTCGAGCCCGGCCTTCTTCGCCGGCGACCATCACCTCGGCCGTCGCGCGACAGCGACACGGCGTTGAGGAAGTTGTTCAGCAGCTTGGCGGTGTGCCCGGCGCCGCTCGCTCCGCAGTGGAAGATCTTGGCCGCGAACAGCGTCGAGGACCGGGCGCACCCGCGTCGAGCGCGCTCCGCCGAGCCGCCGACCATCAGGGTCAGCGCGCCCTTCTCGGCGGCCGCCGCGCCGCCGGAGATGCCGGCGTCGAGGTACTCGACGCCGCGCTGCGGCCAGCAGCTGCGTGGATGCGGCGGGTCGACGCCGGCGCGGCGGTGCTCAGGTCGACGACGACCTGGCCGGCGCGCGCGTGCGCCAGCACGCCGTCCGTCGCCCAGCACGACCGCCTCGACGACCTGGCTGTCGGGCAGCGACAGCAGCACGACGTCGCGACGCCGCGGCGACCTCGGCGACGCGATGCCGGCGGCCGTGGCGCCGGCTGCCGTGACGCACGTCCGGCGCGCACGTCGTAGCCGAGCACCTCGCGGCCCGCGTCGACGAGGCAGCGCGTCATCCGGCCGCCCATGTTGCCCAGCCCGATGAAGCCGATCCGCTTTCCGGTCACTGTCGCTCCCCTTCCTGCCAGTCGGCCGTAGATGCCGCGCGTCGTGCGCGCCGGTGTCCCAGGCGCCGGCGCCGCCGGAGGGCCGCACCGTGTTGACCGCCGTCGCGCCGCCGTCCGCGGACACGACCTGGCCCGTCACGTACGCCGCGTCGTCGGACGAGCAGGAACGCCGCCACAGCGGCGATCTCCTCCGCCGTGCCCGCGCGGCGCAGCGGGGTCGTCGACGCGCGCCGTGCCATGTCGTTCTTGCCGCCGGTCGCCGCCGCCGCCGCGGCGAACAGGTCGGTGGGCACGATGCCCGGTGCCACGCCGTTGACGCGGATGCCCAGTGGGCCGCCGTACACCGCGGCGCCGCGGATCAGGCCGACGACCGCGTGCTTGGACGTCATGTAGGGCAACAGGTCCGCGCTGCCGGTCAGGCTCGCGATCGACGCCGTGACCACGACGGCACCGGTCGAGCGCTGTTCGCGGTAGCGGCGGAACGCGGCGCGCAGGCCGAGGAACTGGCCGCGCACGTTCACCGCGAGCACCCGGTCGAACTCGTCGGCCGGCAGGTCGGGCAGTTCGGCGAAGCTGCCGAAGATTCCGGCGTTGAGGTGGTGCGCGTCGATTCGGCCGAACTCGGCGACCGCGGCATCCACATAGGACTGTGTCGACGGCCTCGTCCGCGACGTCGGCGCACACCGCGATCGACCGGGTCGGCAACTCGGCGCACCGTTGCCCTGCGGAGTCCTCGTCGATGTCGACGGCGACGACGTGTGCGCCCTCGGCGGCCAGCCGCCGCGCCGACGCGCGGCCCAGTCCGTTGCCGGCACCGGTGACGACCGCGACGAGGCCGTCGAACCGGCCGCTCACGCGAGGTCGCCGATCGTCGCGGCCGCGCCGGCCAGTGCGCCGCCCATCGGCGTGAACCTGGCCAGCGTGTCCGGGTCGTGGCCGCTGACCAGGTGCTGCACGCTGCCCTCGGCGACCATCGCGCGGATCAGGTCGAATCCGCCGTACATCGCGACGAGATCGGCGACGGCCACGAACGGCATGTCGCGCTCGTACTCCTCGTAGTAGTGGATCGCGTCCGACGCCAGCAGCACCGGACCGTCCGAGGTGTCGCACCAGGACCACGCTCTGGCCGGGGGTGTGACCGCCGACGTCGATGACGTCGATGCCCGGCGCGATGCCGGTCCGGCCGTCGAACGCGGTCACGCGGCCCTGTTCGTCGGCTGCCGCCAGCACTTCCAGCTCCTCGTCCTGCACGGAGTGGTGGAACTGTCGGCGATGGGCGTACGGACCGGACCAGAACTCCAGCTCCGCGCTGGGAGATCACGATCGGCGAGTCGGGGAACAGCGACAGATTGCCGATGTGGTCGTAGTGCGCGTGTGTCACGACGACGGTCGGCGACGCGGCCGGGTCGACGCCCAGCAGGTGGAAGGCGTCGGCCACGTCGAGCAGGGACGTGCGCTTCCTGGCCTCGCCGCCCGCGCGGGAGAAACCGGTGTCCACGACGACCGTGCGGTCGGTGTTCCGGACGATCCAGAAGAAGTAGTCCATCGAGATCGGCGCGTCCGGCTCACCGTAGACGCCGTGGTTGAGGAAGACGTCGCTGCGCACCGTGTTCCGCGTGCCGTACCGGACGATGACGACCTGGTACATCAGCCGAGCACGGTCGCGATGTGGCTGGCGGGCCCATCCAGCAGCGGGAACCGTTCCCGCACACGGCCGTCGTGGCCGGGCACGACCGTGGCACCCTGGTCGGCGGCCAGGCGGTTGATGAACGACAGCGCGGCACGCATCTCGGCCAGGTCGGTGAACGCGAAGAACGGCCACTCGTTCTCGATCTGCTCGTAGAAGTGAGCGGCGTCGGCGGCCAGGATCAGCGGGCCGGAACGGCTGCGTACCAACGTGAGCAGCTCGCCGGGGCAGTGGCCGCCGACCGGGTACACGGTGATCCCCGGACGGACCTCGGTCTCCTGGCTGATCAGCCGGAGCCGGCCCTCCTTCTCGGCCCCGCGCACGACCTCCAGGTGCTCGGCGACGGTGAACTCGCCGTCGAGCTGGTCGTTGTCCCACTTGCCGAACCAGTACCGGTGCTCCGCCGCACCGGACACGACCTCGGCGTTGTCGAACAGCCGCAGGTAGCCGATGTGGTCGTAGTGGAAGTGCGACGTGATGACCATGCTGACATCGTGCGGGTCGATGCCGAGCAGCGCGAGGCCGTCGGGGGTCGCGACGACGGGGATCTCGCCGAGCCAGTCGCGGGCGGGGATGTCGTAGCCGGTGTCCAGCAGCATGACGGTGTCGCCGTCACGGATGACCCAGAAGTTGTACTCCATGTGCAGATCGCCGTCGGGCTTTCCGTAGGAGGCGTAGTCGTGCAGCACGGCGCTCTTCTGGGTGATCCGCTCCCCGTACTTGACCTGGATGACCTCAAGACCCTCTGACACTGCGACTCCTCAGGTGGACAGCGTTGGCCAGTCCGCCTGACTATATGATTGTCTGACAATGTAGGCAAGAGGATGTTCCGTGCCTGATCAGAGGGGTCGTGACGAACGCTCAGTGCACGTTCTGCCACGCATTGTCGACGAGCGCGGCGATCCGCGCCGCAACCGGTTTCGTTAGGATCACGCGTGCCGTTCACGAAAGCACCCGACGACGTCGACCTCTACTACGAGGTGCACGGCGACGGGGACGACGTGCTGGTGTTGCTGTCCGGTCAGGCCAACAGCCACCACTGGTGGGACACCACCCGCCCGGACTTCGACGCCGCCTTCCGCACCGTCACGCTGGACTACCGGGGTACCGGCGACAGCGGCAAGCCGGACGACGACTCCTATAGCACGCGGGGTTTCGCCGCCGACGCGCTGGCCGTGATCGACGCCGTCGGCGCGGAGTCCGTGCACGTCTACGGCACGTCGATGGGCGGCCGGGTCGCACAGTGGCTGGCCGCCGACCATCCCGACCGCGTGCGTGGGCTGGTGCTGGGCTGCACGTCACCCGGTGCACCGCACGGCATCGAACGCAGCGCGCAGGTGCGCAGGTCGCTGGCCCAACGGGACGGCCGCGCGGCACGGCGGGCACTGCTGGAGCTGATGTACACACCGGAATGGCTGGCAACGCATCCCGGGCCGTACGGCGTGACCGGCGATCCGAGGATGCCACCGCACGCTCGGCGCAGGCACTTCACCGCCAGCGCCGAGCACGACGGCTGGGCCGTGCTGCCTCTGATCAGGGCGCGCACGCTGATCGTGCACGGCACGGACGACGTGTTCAACCCGACGGCCAACGCTCCCCTGCTGGCCGACCGCATCCCGACGGCCGAACTGCGGCTGGTCGAAGGCGCGCGGCACGCCTACTTCGAGGAGTTCCGGGACGTCGCGAGCCCGATGGTGCTGGAGTTCCTGGCCGGCTGAGCGGGATCAGTGCGTGGCCGGGGCGCCGACGATCAGCGTGAGCTGGCTCAGCGCCGCCCCTGCCGGCGCCGAGAGGTGGCCGTCGGAGGCGGCGCGGCAGCCGCTGGTGCGCACCGCGATCTCGACGACCGTGCTGTTCGGGTACCCGAACAGCACCAGGTCCGCGCCACCCGAGTCGTCCGGGCAGTTGAGGACCGAGTTCGGCGGATACGGCTTGGCGGCGTCCAGCGCCGCCGCCAGCCGGCCGGCCTGGGCCGCCGTCAGCGCGACCGACCTGTCCAGGGTGTCGGGACGCGGTTCGGACAGGTCCGCGTAGCGGCACACCATGCCACCGGACGGTGTGCCGGGCACCATCGTCGATGACGGCGGGTTGGCAAGCTGTGTGCTGGTCGTCAGTGTCGTCGGGCAGCTCATGGCGGCCACCCTGACCTGGTCGATGCCCGGTGTCGTGGCAGCGGCACACGCTGTCATCGAGGCTGCCGCGGCCAGCACGGCCGCGGCGCCGATCGCTCTGTTCATCGCATTCCCCTGTCGATGTGGCTGTCCAGGGGACGGAGCACGGCGCCCGTCACGTTGCACGGACACGCCGATCGGTCACTCGATCGGCTACTCGGCCAGGACGAGCCCGGGTGGCACGACGGCCTTCGCGTACACCGGAGCGACACCCGGCTGGTGGTTGGACAGGATCTGGCCCGGGATCGACGGCGCCGCCTCGGCGACACCACCGCCGGACACCGCCAGCAGGCCCAGCATGGCCAGCGTGGCCGCGGCGGTCAGGATCGTGCGCATACGCATGGGAATCTCCGAATGACAATGAGGGTGTCCGGTGACCGATTATTCGACCACCCGCTTGCAATTAGTTAGACGCCCGGGTTTTTCTCAGGTTGCGTCAGGAAATCCTGGTCAGCGGGCAACCTGGAGCGGCTCCGGGCTCTCACCTCCTGTGGCACAGCGAACATCGTGCGGGTCGGCGACGGCTCGATAGGGTCTTGGGCATGCGCTTCGGACTGTTCGTACCGCAGGGATGGCGGCTGGACCTCGCCGGTATCGCCCCCGCTGACCACTGGACCACCATGATGGACGTCGTGCGTGCCGCGGAGGACGGCCCGTTCGAGTCGATCTGGGTCTACGACCACTTCCACACCGTCCCCACGCCGACGCACGAGGCCACGCACGAGGCGTGGTCGCTGATGGCGGCGTTCGGCGCTGCCACCAGTCGTGTCCGGCTGGGCCAGATGTGCACCTGCATGTCCTATCGCAACCCCGCCTATCTCGCCAAGGTCGCCGCCACGACCGACATCGTGTCACGTGGCCGGGTGGAGATGGGCATCGGCGCCGGCTGGTACGAGCACGAGTGGCGCGCCTACGGTTACGGCTTCCCGTCCGCGGGCGAACGGATTGCCATGCTGGAGGAGGGCGTGCAGATCATGCGCCAGCTATGGACGACCGGAACGGCCACCCTGGACGGCACCCACTACCAGGTGGACGGTGCCATCTGCCGCCCATTGCCGCTGCAGGACGGTGGCATCCCGCTGTGGATCGCGGGTGGCGGCGAGAAGAAGACGCTGCGCATCGCGGCCAGGTACGCGCGGTACACCAACTTCGACGGTGACCCGGAGGTGTTCTCGCGCAAGTCGGAGATCCTCGCGGGACACTGCACGGATCTCGGCACCGACTTCGACGCGATCACCCGCTCGGCCAACTACAACGTGGTGATCGGCGCGACCGAGAAGGACGTGCGGGACCGCCTTGCGTGGCTGCGTTCGCACTACGAACCGTTCCTGTCCGCCGATCTGGTCGACCGGAACCTGAACATCATCCAGTCCTCCCAACTGGTCGGTACGCCCGAGCAGCTCGTCGAACGGCTGACCGCGATGGCCGGCAGGGGTCTGGGCTACACGATCACGTACTTCCCGGAGGCGGCGTTCGACCGGTCGGGAATCGATCTGTTCGCCCGTGAGGTCGTTCCGCACCTGTAGCCGGTTCTCGGCCCGGCGGGCGGGCCGGCGGCCTGTGGCACACTCTGCGGGGTGCTGCGAGCGACGTCGGTCATCCCGCCCGCCGGAACACCCGCTTTCCCCTGGGCCATCGGCGGTCTGCTGCTCGCGTGCGCCGTGGCCGCCACGGTCGCGGCCGTGCGCCGCTGGGCGCCGCCGGTGTGGCTCGCGGTGCTCGTCGCGCTCGTGGTGCGCGTGATCGTCGTCGTCCTGTCCTACGGGCACACGCCCAACGACGTGACGACGTATTTCCGGCACGCGGGCGAACTGGTGCTGGCGGGCCATGATCCGGCGACCGGACTGCCACGGTTCCAGTGGAACTTCCTGCCGCTGATGCCGTTCCTGTACGCGCTGGAGATCCGCGCGGGCCTGACGTGGCAGCTTGCGGCGAAACTGGTGCCGGTGATCGCGGAGTGCGTGATCGTCGCACTGCTGGCCAGGCTGTGCCCGCGGCGGCATGCCGGAACGGCGCCGCTGTTGTATGCGCTGTGCCCGGTGGCCATCCTGGTCAGCGCGGAACACGGCCAGGTCGAACCGGTTCCCCTGGCCCTGGGGGTCGGCGCGCTGCTGCTGGCCGGGCGGGGCGCGACCATCCGTTCCGGACTGCTCGCCGGGCTGGCGATCGCGACGAAGACCTGGCCGGTGCTGCTGGTGCTGGGGCTGCTGCGGGAGACGCCGCCGCGGCGCTGGTGGCGGCTGGTGGTGCCGGTCGCCGTCGTGCTGGCCGCGCTGGTGGCGACCGTCCCGCTGTTGCTGCACACGTCGTTGCGCGCGTTCGCGCACGTGCTCACGTCGTACCGGTCGTTCCTGGGTCTGTGGGGCTGGACCGGGATGCTGCGGTTCTTCCACCTGAGCGGAATCGGTTATCAGGGAACGAACATCGACATGTTCCAGCGGATCGGCACCGCGCTGCTGGCGATCACGGTGATCGCGTCGATCGTGGTGTTCCGGCGGGCCGACGGCGTTGTGCTGACGGCGGCCGTGCTGTTGGGTTTCCTGGTCGTCACGGCCGGATTCGGGCCGCAGTACCTGTTGTGGCCGGTGCCGTTCGTGCTGGCGCTGCGTCGTCCGGCCGGGCTGGTGTTCGTGCTGATCGCCAGTTGCTACGCGGCCTTCGCCTATCTGGTGGCGATTCCGCATCCGGGGGGCGGCGCGTGGACGGGCCCGTGGCAGCAGTGGCTGTCGATCCCCGTCGTGCTCAGCGCGGTGATCGCGGTGCCGTGGGCGTTGCGGCGCGAACGGGTGGCGTGACCCTCAGGCCGCGTGCAGTTCGAGGAAGTCCGCGACGCCGACCAGACCGAGGAACTGCCGGACCGGTGGCCGCACCGAACCGCGGCGCGGGTCGTGCACGACCCGCGGGCGCTCCAGGCGCACCTGCCGGCCGCGGATGACGGCGTCGCACCCGCCCGCCGCGAGCACGTTGCGCACCCAGTCGGAGCCGGGACCGTAGGTCAGCGCGATCAGGTAGGCGTCACCGACCCGGAACAGATTCACCGGCGTGCGGTAGGTCTTCCCGGATTTCCGGCCGGTGTGCACGATCGTCGCGAAGCCCGGCACGATCGGCGTCAGCCGCCCGAGGACCTGGTTCGTGACCCGGCGGTTGAACTTGGCGATCGCCCTCGGTAGCACCATCCGTGAATTCTACCACCGTTGAATACAACCTGGCCCGCTGGAGATCGGTCAACCGATCGGCTGATGGCGCCCACCGGACGGTGGACCGGCGTACCACCCTCCCGAACCCGGCGAACCGACCGCCCGGTCGATGCCGCGCGGGGTCGCGGGCGGCGACCCCTGAGGCGACCGCACGGACCGACCCGAAGGGCCACCACCACGGACACCGTCGCCACCACGTCGGCGCTGCGCGGCGCGAAGCTGCTGGTCGGCGCCCGTCACCCTGCTGATCGCCGACGACCACCCGGTCGTGCGGGACGGGCTGAGCGGCATGTTCGCCCCCGACCCGGCGTTCGAGGTGCTCGGCCAGGCGTCCGACGGCGCCGAGGCGATCCGGATGGCACTCGCCCTGCGGCCGGACGTGATCCTGATGGACCTACGCATGCCAGGCATGGACGGCCTGGCCGCGATCCGCGAACTGGCCGCCCGTGACGTCCCGGCCAGGGTGCTGGTGCTCACGACCTACGACACCGACAGCTACGTGCTCCCGGCTGTCGAGGCCGGCGCCACCGGTTATCTGCTCAACCGTGAGGTCGCCGTGCGGCTGTTCATCAGTGAGGCGACCGTGAAGTCGCATCTGCTGAACATCTATTCGAAACTCGGTGTGAACGACCGGGCAGCCGCCGTGGCGGAGGGGTTCAACCGGGGCCTGCTGATCCCGGGATCAACGGACCGCTCGTGAAAACCACTGCTCGTCAACGCGTCCTGTAGGTCCAGACCAGATGGTCGCTGCCCGTGATCACACGGGCGCCGAACGTGCTCACAGGCTGGGCAATACGCCCGGAACCGCCGTCACACCAACGGTTGCATACAGAGATGGCGCCATGTCACAGGGAAATTCCGCCCGTTTGCAGCTAGATCGATGCAACCTCGGGCACGATGGAGGCGTCTTAGCTAACGACGCCACAGCGTGTCGTCGGACGTGCAGCACGGCGAATCGTGCCCAATCGGGTGAGGAGCAGGGTGGACGACGCGCGTGAGCGGCGGCAGGGCGACCTGATCCGGCCGAACTCGGATCGCGGCCCCGCGCCGAAGGACCGTGGCGCCGCGGCCGGGGACAGCGGCGCCCGTGGCCCGGTGAATGCCGACGGTGACGACGACACCGATCTCGTGCCCGCCGTCACCGACAGTGGCGAGACCGTCGAGATTTCGCCCGCACCGCGCCCGTCGAGTTCCGCCGGCAGCGCGGAGTCACGGCCGACCCGCTCGCCCGCCAAGCGCTGGCTTGCGCTCAGTGGCGCCATCGTCCTCGGCCTGGCGTCCGCGGCCGTGCTGACACTGACCGGTTACGCGTGGTCGCAGTACTCCAACCTGGACAACGGCATCCACAAGTCCTCGGTGCTCTCCGGTGTCAAGGCCCAGGTCAACGGTGACACCAACATCCTGATCATGGGCCTGGACAGCAGGCTGGACGAGAACGGCAACCCATTGCCGGCCAACATCTACAACGCGCTGCACGCGGGCGACCAGGCCAACGGCGGCATGAACTCCAACGTGCTGATGATGCTGCACGTGCCCGGTGACGGCAGCAAGGCCACCGCGATCTCCATCCCGCGCGACGACTACGTCGCCTTCCCCAACTGCCCGGACGGCCAGTGCCACGGCAAGATCAAGCAGGCCTACGGTCTCGCGTTCGACCAGGAGGCGAGGAAGCTTGCCGGGCAGGGCATCGCGGACTCGCCGTCGCGCGAACAGCAGCAGCGCGACGCGGGCCGCACCGCCGAGATCGCGACGGTGCAACAGTTCCTGGGCAACGTGCAGATCGACCACTTCATCGAGGTGACGCTGGTGGCGTTCTTCCAGATCGCCCAGGTGGTCCAGCCGATCACGGTGTGCACGCTGGCGGCGACCCAGGACACGTTCTCGGGCGCGAAGTTCGACAAGGGACAGCAGCAGATCAACGCGTCGCAGGCGCTGGCGTTCGTCCGGCAGCGCCGCGACAACGTGCGCGGCGACGTGTACTACAACACCTTCACCGACCTGGACCGGGAGCGGCGACAGCAGGCGTTCATCGCTTCCCTTGCCTACCAGCTCAAGCAGGGCGGCACGTTCACCAACCCGGCGAAGATCTCGGCGATCCTGACCGTGGCGAAGGAGAACACGGCCGTCGACTCAGGACTGGACCTGCTGTCGTTCGCGCAGCAGGCATCCAACCTGACCGGTGGCAACATCACGTTCTACACGCTGCCCATCGACCACTTCGGCCATGACTCGCTGGGCGAGGACATCAACGTCGTGGACCTGCCACTGATCCAGAGCACGGTGCACAGCCTGCTCTCCGGGCCTGCGAAGCCGTCCGGTTCGGCGTCGGCACAGCCGACCACGACCGCGCCGCCGACCACGACGGCCGCACCGCCCACCGCGGTGGTGAACACGGTCAACCAGGCGGGCAGGGCCGGCCTCGCCGGACAGGTGGAGACGGTGGCCGTGGCCAGGGGATTCAAACAAGGCACCGCGACGTCGCAGTACCCGACCCGGCGCGCGTCCGTCATCGAGTACGGCGCGGGTGCCTCCGCCGACGCGACGACGCTGTCGGGCATGTTCGGCGGCGTGTCGACCGAGTCGGACTCGGCGCTGGCGGCGAACTCGGTGCGCATCGTGCTCGGCAGCGACTTCACGCTGCCGGCGGGGACGAATGCCAGCACCGCGACGTCGACGCCGCCGCCGGCAACCGCCGTCGAGGCGGCCAACGGCGCGGCCGGCGCGGCCGGTCCGCCGCCGACCGCGCTGAGCGCGCTGTCCGGCGGCAGCATTCCCTGTGTGAGGTAGAGGACAGCGAGCAACGGAGGGCTGATGATCCGCAACGACGTGCCGGTCCGGCGTGGCCTCGCGTGGTGGGTGGCCGTGCCGGTCGCCGCCGTGGTGACCGTGGTGGCCGGGCTGCTGGACCAACGGATCACGCACTCGCTCGGCGTGCCCTTCGACGTGGTCTACGTGCTGTGCTGTGTCGCGGCAGTATGCCTGGTCAGGCCGGACGGTTTGTTCGCGCCGATGGTGGCACCGCCGCCGCTGATGGCGGTCGCGGTCGGCATCAGCGTGCTGGTCGGCATGTCGTCGGGCAAGAGCCTGTCCGCGACGCTGCTGGGCGTCGGCGTGCCGCTGGTGGACGCCTTCCCCGCGATGGCCCTGGCCACCGCCCTGGTACTGGTGCTCGGCGGCCTGCGGATACTGCGCCGCCGCCGTGCGCCGCGACCGGTCGGCATCGCGCGGTAGGTCAGGACTTCTCCTCGCGCATCGCGCGCCGGATCGCGTCGAGGCGGTCCTTGCCGGCCTGCTCGCGATGGGCGAACTGTTCCTCGACCGCGCTCCCCCGCGGTGTGTCGGCGGCCAGTTCGTTCGCACCGATCGACGTGGCGAAGCGGGATTCGATCTGGTCGCGCACGTAGTCGAACGAGGGCACGCCCGCTTCGGTGTAGTCGGGGTCGGGCAGCGGTGGCGGGACCGAGCCGGGCATCGCGAGTGCGCCACGGCCCTCGTCGACGACCTCGGCGTCCCTGACCCCGGCGTCCCTGACCCCGGCGTCCCTGACCCCGGCGTCCTCGACCCCGTCCCCGCCGGTCTCGTCCCTGCCGACCTCGTTCCTGCCGGTCTCGCCGGGTGCTTCGTTCATGACCGGTTCCCTCCACCGTTGTCCGAGCAATCGCCGTCCGCCGAGCCGTCGGCGGGCCGGCGCGGGCCGAGCAGCGCGATGGAGGCCCGCACGGCCGGCGCCGCGATGCCGCCGACCGGGTCGCCGTCCTCGACGGTGGACGCGATCAGTTCACGCAGGCCACCGATCAGGATCACGGCCAACTGCCTCGGCATCGGGCGGACGCCGATGGCCCGCCATTCCTCCGTGTCGCACAACGTCTGGATCATGGTGACGAACGCGTCCATCACCTCGCGCTGCAACTGACGCGCGGCATCACCGAGCGCCGGCACCTCGCGGATCCAGCTACGGGTGATCGCCGGACGGTTCTCGGCGCAGGTGATCCACGCCTCGACCGCCTGCCGCACCTGTGTCTGCCACGGCGCCGCGGGATCGACGGCCGCGGAGATCTGGCGGATCTGCATCGCTGTGGTGTCGGTCACCAAGGCGACGAAACAGGCTTCCTTGTCGGCGAAGTGCTCGTAGAAGGTGCGCCGCGACGTGTGGGCCCTGCGCACGATGTCGGCGACCGTGGTGTTGCGGTATCCCACCTGTGTGATCGACTCGGCGAGGCCGTCCAGCAGCCGCGTGCGGAACTCGTCGGACCCACCCGCCGCGCGGTCCGCTGGTTGCTGGCTACGCGCGGTCGTCACCGTCGTCACGCTATACCTCTTTCCCTGACACTACTTGTTCTCGAATGGTACATCGGCGTACCGTACATTCGGTACGGTGATGTACCAAGCGTGAAAGGTGATGCCGTGACACTGCCTCCCGGCCCGTCGAAGCCCCGCTTCGTCCAGGGCGCCTATGCGCTGACCGCGCCGCACCGCGGTATGCGCCGAATGCGCGAGCGCTACGGCGACACGTTCACCGTCGACGTGCCGATCTTCGGCAGAACCATCGTGATCAGCGATCCCACCGAGATCAGACAACTGTTCCAGAGCGGCCCGGAGGTCGTGGACAACCTGGAGCGCAACCTGGGCCGGATACTCGGGCCGGGTTCGCTGTTCGCACTGTCCGGTGACGAGCACCGCGAGCAGCGCAAGCTGCTCGTGCCGCCGTTCCACGGCCGCAGGCTGGCCGCCTACGCCACGATCGTCGAGGAGGAGACGGTCCGCGCCATGGCCGTGTGGCCGGTCGGCAAGTCGTTTCCGACCCAGCCGTCGATGATGCGCATCACGCTCAACGTGATCCTGCGCGCGGTGTTCGGCGCGGAGGGCGAGGAACTGGACGAACTGCGTGACCTGCTGCCCCGCATGGTCACCCTCGGTTCCCGGCTGGCCGTGCTGCCGCTGCCCGATCACGGCCCGCTGACGCCGTGGAACCGGTTCCGCGCGCTGCGCCGCGAGTACGACGCGATCGTGCAACGGCTGATCGCCAAGTCGGAGAAGGACGAGAACCTCGGCGGCCGGGACGACATCCTCGCGATGATGGTGCAGTCCCGCTACGACGACGGCTCCGCGATGCGGCACAGCGACATCGCGGACGAGCTGCTCACCATCCTCTCGGCCGGCCACGAGACCACGGCGACGACGCTGGCGTGGGCGGTCGAGCGGCTGCGCAGGCACCCTGCCGTGCTGCGCGACCTGGTCACCGAGGTGGCCGAGGGCGGCACCGCGCTGCGCGACGCCACGATCCTGGAGGTGCAGCGCACCCGGCCGGTGATCGACCTGGTCGGCCGACAGGTGAAGGCCGACCAGTTGCGACTGGGCAGATGGACCCTCCCGAAGGGCTGCTCCGTGATGGTCAGCATCGACCTGATCCACCGGGACGCCAACCTGTTCCCGAACCCGGACGCGTTCGACCCGCGCCGGTTCGTCGGCGCCAAACCCGATCTGTACCACTGGATTCCGTTCGGCGGTGGCACCCGGCGCTGCCTGGGCGCCGCGTTCGCGAACATGGAGATGAACGTCGTGCTGCGCACCGTGCTGCGGGACAGGACGCTGGTGCCCACGGCCGAACCGGACGAGCGCTGGCACTCCCGTGGCGTCGCCAACGCGCCCGCGAAGGGTGGCCGCGCCGTCGTCCGCGAGCGCACGGCTGACCTATCGTTGACCGACCAACGACCATCGAGGAGCGGTGATGTCCCCACAGCGTCCTAGGGTGGCGGGCCGGCCGGTGATCATCACCGGTGCCGCGTCCGGCATCGGCCGCGCGCTCGCGCGGCGACTGTCCGCGTCTGGCTCGCCGGTGGCGATCGCCGACGTGGACCGGACAGGGCTGGAGAAGACGGCGGCGTCGCTGCACGGCACCGTGCTGACCAGGGTGCTGGACGTGTCCGACGCGGCCGACCAGCTACGGTTCGCCGCCGAGGTGCGCCAGTGGCTGCCGGCACCGCTGGCCGCCGTGTTCAACAACGCCGGTGTCGCGGTGTCCTCCAGCGTGCGCGACGCCGTGCCCGAGGACGACGACTGGCTGCTGGGCATCAACTTCCACGGCGTGGTCAACGGGACGCGGGCGTTCCTGCCGATCCTGCTGGAGCAGGGCGACGGCGTCGTCGTGAACACGTCCAGCGTGTTCGGGTTGTGCGGGATGCCGTACCAGAGCGCGTACTGCTCGTCGAAGTTCGCGGTGCGCGGCTTCACCGACTCCCTGCGCCAGGAACTGCGCGGCACCGGCGTGCGTGCCGTGACCGTGCACCCGGGTGGCATCTCGACGAACATCGCGCGCAACGCACGCATGCGAAAGGACCCCACCGGCCACGGGCGCACCCACGAGCAGATGGCCGCGCAGTTCGAGGCCGTCACGATGACGTCGCCGGAGAAGGCCGCCATGATCATCCATCAGGGTGTCGAGCGTGGGAAGGCGCGCATCCTGGTCGGCCCGGACGCGTACGTGTTCGACGTGCTGGCCCGGATCACCCCGACCCACTACTACGACGCGGTCGCGTTCCTGGAGAAGCGGCTGGGCGCGCTGCGACGGCGGGAGGACGCGTGACCGAGCACGTCGACGTGCTGATCATCGGGGCGGGACTGTCCGGGATCGGTGCGGCACACCACATCCAGGCCGCGTTCCCGCGCCGCACGTACACGATCCTGGAGGCCAGGGACGCGATCGGCGGCACGTGGGACCTGTTCCGCTACCCGGGTGTGCGGTCGGACTCGGACATGCACACCCTCGGTTACCGGTTCCGGCCGTGGACACAGGCGGAGGCGATCGCCGACGGTCCGTCGATTCTGCGCTACATCAGGGACACGGCCGCCGAGGCCGGCATCGACCGGCGCATCCGCTTCGGCCACAAGGTGATCCGCGCCGAATGGTCCACACAGGACGCATGCTGGACCGTCCACGCGGTGCACGACGGCGAGCCGGTCACGATCACCGCGAGCTTCCTGTACGCGTGCACCGGCTACTACCACTATGACAACGGGCACACGCCGGACTTCCCCGGCATCGAGCGGTTCGGCGGGCAGGTCGTGCACCCGCAGCACTGGCCCGCCGACCTGGACTACGCCGACAAGCGGGTCGTCGTCATCGGCAGCGGCGCCACGGCCGTCACGCTGGTGCCCGCGATGGCCGACAGCGCGGCGCACGTGACGATGCTGCAACGCTCCCCCTCCTACGTCGCGGCCCGGCCGGGGCGCGACGCGCTGGCCAACCGGCTGACCAGACTGCTGGGCTCCCGGCGTGCCTACGGGATCACGCGGTGGAAGAACGTGCTGCTCGGCACCGTGTTCTACCAGCTCTCCCGGCGCAGGCCGGACGTGGTGAAGGCCATGCTGCGCAAGGCCAACACGGCGCTGCTGCCACCCGGCTACGACGTGGACACCCACTTCAACCCGCGCTACCAGCCGTGGGACCAGCGGCTGTGCCTGGCACCCGACGGCGACCTGTTCGCCGCGATCCGGAGCGGCAGGGCGTCGGTGGTGACCGACACGATCGCCGGGTTCGGCGAGCACGGCGTGTGCCTGGGATCGGGTGAGGAGCTGTCGGCCGACATCGTCGTCACGGCGACCGGGCTGCGGCTGCTGGCGTTCGGGGCCCTGGACCTGGTCGTCGACGGACAGCAGGCCGCGTTGCCGCAGACCATGGCGTACAAGGGCATGATGCTCTCCGGCGTGCCGAACTTCGCGTTCACCGTCGGCTACACGAACGCGTCGTGGACGCTCAAGGCGGACCTGGTCAGCGAGTACGTGGTGCGGCTGCTGCGGCACATGGACGCGCGTGGTTACGACCACTGCGTGCCCGCCAACGCCGACCCGACGGTGCGGCAGCGACCGCTGCTCGACTTCCAGGCCGGGTACGTGCTGCGGGCCATCGAGGACTTCCCGAGATCCGGTTCACGGGCGCCGTGGCGACTGGGCATGAGCTACGCGCACGACGTGGTGAACCTGCGTTACGGCAGGATCGACGACGGGGTGCTGCGGTTCTCCCGGCGGGTCGCGGTGGTACCGGTCTGACCACTGCCGATCCCAGGAATTGACGGGGATTTCACAAGCGGCCGGCTCGCCGGTGGTCCTCAGTGGACCGGAACACTGCCACGGGCCGGGTCACGGCCTCGGTCACGGGCGGCCGGCCGCGTTCCTGGCCTGCTGCTGTGCGGCGCGGGCGGCCTGGAGGACGGCCTCGGCCAGCGCCATCGGCTCGGCCTGGCGGACGTCCTGCGGATTCACGGCGACCTCGACCACCTCACCGAGACCGTTCACGCCGATCTCGACGAGGGCGGAATCGTCCTGCGCCCGGATCGTCAGGCTGTCCCCCTGCTTGTGGTCCTCCCCCATTTGCTGTGGCGCCTGTTCCGCACGAGCGAGCAAAGCCGAGGCCGACGATTGTTCCTCGTTGTCGGACATTCCGTTCCCCTCACCGGTCGACGAACCCACAGTACCCGGTGGGCGGAATCGAGGACGCGAATGCGGCTTCAGCGTCCCCGGCGGCGGCGGATCACGTGCCGCGCGATCAGGGCGACGACTATCACGCCGATCGCTATCAGCAGGTACAGTTCGTACCGCTTGGCCGTGTCGTAGACCGAGGTGATGTGGTTGCCCGCCAGGTCCCCGAGCGTCACCCAGAGGCCGACCCAGAGCGCGGCGCCCAGCGCGTTGAACGCGAGGAAGCGCAGCCAGTGCATGCCGGTGATACCGGCGATGATCCCGTTGGCCTGGCGCAGCCCTTCGACGAACCGCGCGATCACCACGATCTTGCCGCCGTGCCGGGTGAAGAAGTGCTCCGCGGAGTCGAGCCGCGCGGGCGTGAGGAACACGTACTTGCCGAGCCGCTCGGCCAGCGGCCGGCCACCGAAGTGCCCGATGGCGAAGCCGACGTTGTCCCCGATCACGGCGGCGAGGAAACCGATCAGCCCGACCAGCACGATGTTGAGCTGCACCGGCACCCGCGTAGACGGCGGCCGCGATGAGGACCGTCTCGCCCGGCGCCGGCACGCCGAAGTCCTCGACGAGCACCAGACCGCCGACGGCGAGGTAGCCGTAGTGGTTCAGGATGGGAGCAAGGGACCCGAGGAAGCCGGGCAGGGCCGGGGCGGTCATCAGCGCAGCGTAAGCCAGGCCAGCGCGGCGGCGCCCGCCAGGACGCAATAGATGGCGAACGGCGTCAGGGTCCGGGTCCGGAAGTAGCGGGTGAGGAAGCGGACGGCGAAGTACGCGCTGACGAACGACGCGATGCTGCCGGCCAGCACCTGACCGCCGATCCCCGCACCGAGCGGCCCGAACAGGTCCGGCACCTTCAGGATGCCCGCCGCGAGGATCACCGGTGTGGCGAGCAGGAAGGAGAAGCGGGCGGCGTCCTCATGGGACAGTCCACGGAGCAGGCCGGCGACCATCGTGACACCGGAGCGGCTGACGCCGGGCAGCAGCGCGAGGATCTGCGCCGAGCCGATCAGGGTGCCGCGGCCGATGGTCATGCGCGAGAGCCGGTCGTCGGATTCGATGTCCGGACCCGCGTCGAGAGAAGTCATCACGACGGTGTCCGCGCTGGCCGCGTCATGGCCGGCCGGCGCCATGACGACGGTGGTCTCGGCGGTCGCTTCCGCTCGGCGGCGTAGTCGTTCGCCGACGAACAGGACGACACCGTTGGCGGTCAGGAACGCGGCGGCCGGGATCGGTCGGCCGAGAGTGGTGCGGAAGACGTGTTCCAGCGCGAGTCCCGCGATGCCGACCGGGATCGTCGCGATGATGATCAGCCAGGCGAGCCGTTCGGCCGGGGTCCGCATGCGGCGGTAGCGGATGGACGTGACCAGGCCGCCGATGATGCGCACCCAGTCCCGCCAGAAGAAGAGCAGGAGCGCGGCCGCGGTGGCGACGTGCAGGCCGACGATGAAGGCCAGGTACGGCGATTCCGGCCTCGCGACGTCGAGATCCCGGGCCCAGTTGCCGCCGACGACGGCGGGAATGAGCACGCTGTGGCCGAGACTGGAGACGGGGAACAGTTCGGTGACGCCCTGGAAAGCCCCCACGACGATCGCTTCGAAATAGGTCAGATGGTTCACTGCTGGCCTCTCGTGGGGTTTTCGTCGAGGAGTCGGCGGAGTACTTCTTCGTCGTGGGAGGACAGGTCGCTGACGAAGGATGCGAGGACGTCGTCGCGGTCGCGTTGCTCGTCGAGCACGTGTCGCATGCGCTGGGCGGCGAGGCGGGACTGGTCGGTCACGCGGTAGACGTAGGAGCGGCCGGAGCGTGACCGGTCGACGAGGCCCTGGGCGTGTAAGCGGGAGAGGACCGTGACGACGGTGGTGTAGGCGAGGGGATGGGGGTCGAGGGACGCGAGGGCGTGGTGGACGTCCCAGGGGGTGAAGGCGTGATCGGCGGTCCGGAGGACGTCGAGGACCTGAGCGGTCAGGGCACCCGCCGGACGACGCCCCTCACCAGTGACCACGCGAACCCCTTGCCGGCCTGCTTCTACATCAGTTGTAGTAGATACTACATGGTTTGTAGAAACCGCTGGCTCAGGCCGGGTGTCAATCGGTCAAAGTCGATACATCGGGCATGACTCGCACGTTGCCGTGGTGCCCGCGGCTGCCGATGGGATCGTCGCGACGACGATCGGTGCCGCGCCGGTCTGCGGCCGGCCGATCGGCTCTCTGGCCTGCTGTGGACCGTTATGGTGACGGCACCGGGAAGGCCACGGGGCTGCGGTAGCCCGTCGCGATCGACCGGCGCGGATGCCGAAGAACACGTTGTCCTTGGCCAGCGGCGATGGTGACCGATGTGACGTTGCCGACCGCGACCGCGTGGGTCCAGTCCGGTTCGGTGCAGGCTCGCCATACCACCTCGTAGCCGGCCACGTCCGGTTCGGTGAAGGCGGCCCACCAGTTGCGTGCGTGTTGGACAGCTCACTGTCCAGAATCAGGGCGTCCTTCGGCGTGCCGGGAGCGTTGGCGAGTGACCACATGGCTGCCGCGTTCACCTTGGTGACGCGCTGGATGTAGTCGAACTCGCAGAACTCGATCAGGTCGCCGAACTGCACACCGTTCACGATGCGGGTGTCCTGGTGCTGGTGGGCGAAGTTCTCGTGCGGCTCGGTGAACCTGGCCGCCGGGTATCCCCGCTGCAGGAACGGAATGTGGTCGCCGCCGCGCAGGTAGCGGTCGCGCCGGTAGATGACGTGGACGGTCATGCCGGTGGCGTCGTTGTCGGCCACGCTGCGTGACGAACCGGGCCAGTTGGCGGCTCGGCGAGTCGGCCTCGCTGCCCACCGCCTGGCGGACCGCGGTCTGGGCAGGCGTTTCCGTACTCGGCACGCCCTCGGAGAACAAGCGGATCGCGTGCGGGTCGCGGGTGCCGTCGTCGGCCCGACTGCTGCCGACGATGTCGTTGGTGAACATGCCCTGCACGTCGGCGCCTGGCCGCCTCGAACTGCTGCGCCATGAACGTCGCGCCGTAGAGGCCCTGCTCCTCGGCCGCCACCGCCGCGAACACGATGGTGGCCTTGGGGTCACGCGTCGCCATGACCCTGGCCATCTCCAGCACCGCGGCCACGCCGGATGCGTCGTCGTCGGCACCCGGTGCGTCGCTGGTGAAGTTCATGATGTCCGTGACGCGGGAGTCGTAGTGGCCCGGACACCACGTAGATCGCGGTCCGGTGCGGTCGAACCGCGCAGTGTGGCCACCACGTTGGTGATCACCGTGGGCGTCGGGATGCGGCTGGCCGGCGGCTGCATGAACGACTGCAGTGCGACGGTCATCCGGCCGCCGGACGGCGCCGCCGCCTGCTGGAACCGGCCGAACAGCCAGTCGCGCGCCGCACCGATGCCGCGCAGCGGATCGGTTTGGCTGGACAGTGTGTGGCGCGTGCCGAATGCGGTCAGGCCCCGTACCGTCGCCGTCATGCGGTCCGCGTCGAGTTCGGCGAGGATGGCGCGCAGTTCCCGGTCCGGCGCCTGCGGTCGGACACGTCCGCCGGGTCCCGCCGGCCAGTCGACCGAGGACACCGGCGCATCCGGCGGGTCGGCGACCGCTGGTGTCGTGGACAGGCCCGTCGCACCGACAGCCGCCGCGGCTGCCGAAGCGGTAAGGAATGTCCTTCTGTTGGCGCGCAACCGATCCAACGGCGGATCGCTGGGCCGGACCGGATCGGAACCTGGCATCTCTCGGGTGTACGCCGCCGTACCACCGATGTCCAGGCTTTGGTCGGCCGGGTTCGCGAGCGCCGGAGGACACTGGGATGAGAAGCTGTACGCGCCGCTCCGGATGGCGTATCGATGGCCGGATACGGCCGTTCCGGTTGCGTCAGGGTCGGGTGCGCGCCAGCGAGATGATCAATGGTCGGAGTGACCGGCGGCGGCCACGCTCACCGTGTCACGACCGCACGCAACCGGCGTGCCGGCGCCATGGCGGGCCCCCGGAACCGCGGCGCGGCGGCGTCCGGGTTGACGATCCGGAGGGTGCCTCGGCGCAGCACGGCCGCGGTGACCATCCGGATCTCCAGCGTGGCCAGCTCGCTGCCCAGGCAGTAGCGCGTGCCGCCGCCGAACGGGATGTAGTGGGGCGCGGCGGGCTGTTCGGCGCTCAGAAAGCGGTGCGGGTCGAAACGGTGCGGATCGGCGAACGCGGCCGTCCGGTGGTGTGCGAGGTAGATGTTGGGCACCACAACGGTTCCGGCGGGCAGCGTCCGGCCGAGCAGTTCGGTGTCCTCGGCGAGGGCGCGTTTCCCGGCCACCGGAGCGGGTGGACGCAACCGTAGGGCTTCCTTGATCACGGCGGTCAGCAGTGACGTCGGTGCCACGCCGTCACCGCCGGCCAGTTCTGTCCGCACGTCGCCGGCGAGGCCGGTCCTGTCCAGCCAGTAGAGGGTCCAGGCAAGGGCGGACGCGGTCGTCTCGTGTCCGGCGAACAGAAGTGACACGATCTGGTCGCGCAGTTCGGGGCCGTCCACTCCGGCGGCGGCGAGACTGCCGGCGAGCGTCGTGGCGGGCGCCCGCCGGGCCTGTTCGAGCAGCAGCCGGTCGAAGTCGGTGCCGGACGCCGGCAGGCGGTGCGCCAGGTAGCGGTAGGCGAGGGTGCGCGGCCGGGCGGCGAGCGCCTTGTCGATCCAGGCGGTGAACGCAGCCAGCAGGGCGTCGTCCGGCTGACCGAACAGGATGCGGCCGATGACGCGCAGCGTGATCCGGCGCGCCCAGTCGGCCAGCCCGAACGCGGCACCGGGCATCCGACGGCCGCGTCGGCGACCTCGGCGATGACGGGCCGGTAGGCGGCCAGGTGGGGCCGTGCAGGGCGGGCCCGATGACGCGCCGGTAGAGGCGGTGCCGAGCGCCGTCGGTCCACAGCAGGGACTGCCGGCCCAGCAGCGGACTCAGCGTGTTGCTGGGTGGATGCGCCAACTGGCGGTCGGTGCGGAAGACCCAGTCGATCGCCTCGTCGTGCCACACCTGTACCCGCGGCACGGGCTTGCGGCGCAACCGGAGCAGGCCCTCCGGGTGATCGGCGATGGAGTCGAGGAACGGCAAGGGCCGCAACGCCATCCGTAGCTCGGCGAGGGTCATGGCGCCATCCCTTCCAGGAGGGCCGCGACCGGCCCGTCGGCGTGGGCCAGCCAGAGCGCGGCGATGATCTCGGCCAGCACGATGCGGCGCGGCGTGTAGAGGTCCTTGTCGTGCCACAGCGGGGGGTGTTCGGCGGTGTCGGAACGCAGCAGAAAGGCGGTGCCACGCGCGGCAGCGTGGTGACCGCCCGGAATGCCGCTCGTCAGCAGAACCTTGACGGCATAGGCGGTTTCCTCAGGCGTCCCGGACCACCGCCCCCACGACCCGTCATCGCGCTGGTTCGCCAGTATCCAGGCGACCGCCCGGCGCAGCACGGCATCGACGGCCGGGCCGGGATGCGCGGCCAGGGCGGCGACGCAGGCGGCGGTGGCGTAGTAGGGCGACGCGTGCCACTTGTCGGTCCAGCTGCCGTCCGCCTCCTGGCACCCGCACAGCCACTCGACGAGCCCGGCGATCGTGTCCAGATAACGTCGACGAGGCTCTCGACCGTGGTCCAGACACAGGTCGAACGCCTGGAGCACGTGCGCGTTGGTCGTCGTGGACCACGTACGCTCCCCGGGAAAACTGCTGAAGTGATCATCCGCGAGATACGGCCAGAGAACGTCCGGCGAACGAGGCCGACCGTGATGGCCAACGCACACAGCGCGGTAGCGGTGTCGTCGGCGTCGGCCGGCAGTCCCTCCCCGGCAGCCACCCCCAACTCACCGAACGCGTCCCGCAGGCTGGCCAACAAACCGGCGGCAGGGCCACCGGCACACCGGCGGTGACGAGCGCGACGACGACCCAGGCCCGCTCGAACACCGGCACCGGAGCACACACGGGCGCCGGCCCGCCGTGCCGCCCCTGCACGGCGACGAGATAGTCGACGGACTCCCGCTGCCGCGGCGGTCGGCGTCCGGTCCCCCAGCCAGGCGGCGGTGGCGGCCGGCGAACACCCCACCGCGCCCCCGAACCGATCGACCGACGGCATCCCGCGCGCCAGCTCCCCGAAACCCTCCAACGAATGCAGCAACGTGTCCGGCAGCCGGTGCCCGTGCCGCACCCAGTCGGTGAGCCGGGCGAGCGCGTCAGGAGCACCCCCGTCCGGCTGCGCCAGCCGAACGGACCCGTTCAGCCGCGAGTTGATCTCGTTGACCAGACCGGGAACGAGGATCTCCACGGCCACGGTGTCCGGGAGCGCGACGATCCCGCCGTTGTTCAACTGGCTGGGACAAGCAGGCCGAGCGCGCCTCCCGACCGGCACCCGGGATGCGCGGATCGAGGTTCTGGTTACGCAGCAGCGCTTCGGTGGCACTGAGCGTGGGCACGAGGTGGTAGCCGTCGCGGTCGCCACCCCAACCCCCGTCCGGCCGTTGGCCGCGCAACAGGAAGTCGATACGCTCGCGATGGCCGGGCAGCCAGGGCGTGAAGGTCACCAGCCGTGCGGTCTCGTACACCGAAGGGGAGATGTCGCCCCAAGGGTCCGCGGACATGGCTCGAGACAAGAGCCACGTTCCGCGTGGTCTGCGCGATCCACGAAGCGGGGTTCCCCATGCCGTCTCGGCTCCCCGGGTACTTCAGTTGTCAACTACGCCGCTGTCCAGGTTAGGACGGCGTCGACCGAACGAGCGAGGGTGATTCACTCGTTCGCGGCACGCGAGATGCCCTTCCGGCCGTGCTGACGGCGGTATGGGGCACTTACGGGGAGCCCGGGCCGGCTGTATGCAGTATCACCGGCATGGTGTGGCCGCGTGGGCTTGGTCTGGACAATCCGCGGCAGCCGGGAATCCACAGCGGAGCATGTGCTGGATTTCGGCTGTGCCAACGGAATGGTGGCGCACACCGGGTGCACGGCGCAACGGTTCCGGGCGCCGCGAGGCAGGTTCGCCCCCGACGAGGCAGCGCGGTACTGCTGGACGGGTCCACCTGATCGGACGTCACCCGCCTGACCACACTGCTGCAGCGGATGTTGGACAACCCGGCGCTACGGTGGAGCCGGTGCAGACATGAAGGTGGCGGTACTGGACGACTACCAGCAGGTGGCGGGCACTACGCCGACTGGACGCGATCTGGACGTCGACTTCGTGGCGGAGCACCTGGCCGGCGACGCACTGACCGACCGGCTGGCCGACCGAGAGATCGTCGTCGCGATGCGCGAACGCACGCCGTTCCCCAGGGCCGTGCTGGAACGCCTGCCTGCGCTGCGCATGCTGATCACGACGGGCATGCGCAACGCGTCGATCGACTTCGCGAGCAGCTCAGGACCTGGGCATCGTGGTCACCGGCACGCGCGGCGTCCGGCCGTCGACGATCGGAACTGACCTGGGCGATTGATCATGACGGCTGGTCCGCCCGGTCGGCGACTACGACCGTGATGTCCGAAGCCGGCACGTGGCAGCGCACGGTCGGCGGCGACCTGGCAGGCACGGACGCTGGGACTGGTCGGGCCTGGGCCGCCAGGGCACGGCGGTAGCGGCGGTAGGCAGCGCGTTCGGCATGCGAGTGGTCGCGTGGAGCCCGCACCTGACCGGCCGAACGCGCCGCGAAGGCTGGCGCGGAACTGGTGACCAAGCACGAACTCTTCGCCGACGTCGGACATCCTGAGCGTGCACCTGGTCCTTCACGGACGGACGCGTGGCCTCGTCGGCGCCGAGCCGAGCTGCAGGCCATGCGACCCCGGATGCCTAGCTGGTCAACACGTCCCGGGCGGACGCTGATAGACCAACCGCCCTGAGCAAACGATCGAAGGACAGCGGCTGGGCAGGGTGGCGCTGGACGTGTTCGACATCGAACCGATCCCTGCCGACCACTGGCTGCTGACCGCGCCACGCACCCTCCTGTCGCCGCACATGGGTTACGTGTCCGACGCGAGTTACCGCGTCTACTTCACCGATGTCGTAGCGAACATCGAGGCCTACGCGGCGGGCACGCCGATCAGGACGCTGACCTGATCACGAACCGACGACGGGTGCCCTGACCAGAACGACGGCCAGCCCGAACGCGAGGCCCATCACGGTCAGTTCCAGTGTGGTCCAGGTGGCGACGGCGGTACGCCGACCGAGGCGGATCCCGGGCAGCAGCGCGAACCTGGTGCGCGCGCCGAGCAGCCCGGCCACGATCACGCAGGCGGCCTTGAGCAGCACGATCCGGCCGTAGCCGGTGGTGAACAGCGCCGAGTACCAGTGCACGCCCGGCGTGAGGTACAGCTCGAACCAGCCGTTGAACATGCCGGTCAGCGCCGTCAGGAACACGCACACCGTGGCGACCCACGAATACCGGGGCAGGACGTCGGCCAGCAGCGTGCGGTCGGCGACCATCAGCATGATCACCGCGAGCAGTCCACCGGTCCAGACCACGGCGGTGATCACGTGCAGGTGCATGGAGATCATGCTGATGCCCTGCAGACCGACGCTGGTGTTCGCGGCGTGGCCGGTCGCGACCAGCGGCAGCAACGCGAACACGGCGACGGCCAGCCGCAGTTCGGCAGGCACCGCCTCGCCCCTGCGCACCGCGACGGCGGCGATCAGCAGGTACAGCAAGGCGCAGCCGGCGACGATCAGCAGTGCCTGGCCGGAGCCGATCTCCCGGACGTACGCGGCGAGTTCGCCGAACGTGACCGTGTGATGGACGTCGACGTTGACGTCCGCGACCTCCAGCACGAGCGACACCAGCGACGCCACGACCCAGACGCCGGCGCCGACGACGGAGATCCGCCTGGCCAGTGCCAGCACGGCAGCACTGCCCTCGACCGGACGCAGGCCGAGCAGGAACGGCATCATGCTCATGCCGACCGTCGTCAGCGCGGCACCGTCCAGCGCACCCCTGGCCAGGGGCAGGCCGATGACGACGGCGAGGTCGGGCGACGCGATGCCGGGTACCGGCGCGGCGGCCGTGACCGCGAGGCCGAGCAGCACGCCCGCCACCACACCGCCGCCCAGCCACAGCAACAGCGGGTAGCGGGGGCGTGCCGCTGCCTGCTGTTCCCGTGCCCGGACGGCCTTGGTGGACGTCACGACGGCTGGGCCTGCGGCGTCCTGTCGTCCACGGTCTCCTGGACCGCGGGAGCGAAGGCGCCGCGGCCCGGCAGCAGCAGTGCGGCGATCGCGAAGCCGAGCAGGCCGGCGATGACCGGCATGCCGGTCCAGAACTCCACGACGGAGGGCACCTTGCCGGTGGCGATGAACGTGACGGCGAAGTACACGGACCACGTGACGATCGGCGCCAGCCCGCCGTAGGCCCAGAAATGGCGCTGCCGCGCCGGTCCCGGCCGCAACCGCAGGGCGAGCACATCGACGCAGAGTCCGGCGAGCACGACGGTGACGAACACGATCGGCGTACTCAGCGCGCGCACGGCCTCGGCCTGCACGCCGAACACCGTGTACAGGAGGGTGGCTGTGCCGAACGGGAGCTGCCAGCGCCGCGCCATGATCAGCAGTGGCAACAGCATCGCCAGGTTGGTCAGGATGATCGCCTCGCCGATGTCCTCCGCCGACCGTTTGACGTCCGACAGCGCGGCCACGACGCCGCGTGGGCTGTCGACGAGGACGTTGGCGTACTGCAGCAGCACCATGATCGTCGCGGACGCGAACGCCAGCGCCAGGATCGAGGGCAGCAGGCGGCGCAGCGACGGGGCGGCCGGCATCGTCGGGTCGGTCAGCGCGTCGCGCAGCGGACTGGTGACGATCAGGACGATCGCGGTGACCAGCAACAGGTGCGTGGGGCTGAACAGGATGCGCGCGTTGCGCTCGATGCCGAAGATCGTGTGCCAGGTCAGGTCACCGGCGCCGGCCACGATGAACAGGCACACACCGAAGGCGCCCAGCGTGTAGCCGCTCGGGACGGCGGCCAGGCCACGCCTGCCCGCCATCAGGTTGCGCCGGACCAGCCAGCTTATCCAGGCGGCCGTGGCGAGGAAACCCGAGTAGAGGGCCGCGTGCCACGGCGTGAAGAAGGTCTCCAGATTCGGAACGTTGTTGTGTGCCCACACGTCCAGCAACAGGCCGCCCAGCAGCCACGTGCTGAAGGCGATCGTGAGCATGTTCCCGCTGTATCCGGCCCGTGGCGGGTCCTCGACGGTGGTCGGCATCGGCTCAGTGTGACACCGGGCACCCGGCCCCGACACCGTGGTGACCACAGGTCGAGGTGCGGAAAACCGACCCCCCGGCCGGCGTCAGGTGTCGGGGTGGTGGTCGGTCACGGGTCGCACGGCAGTTCCGCGAGGATCGTCGTGCCGACGCCGGGCGGGCTGCTCACGACCAGTTCGCCACCGATCGCCTCGACGCGGTCGGCGAGACCGGCCAGGCCGGAACCGGATCGTGAATCCGCTCCCCCGCTGCCACGATCGGTGACACGGACGACAAGCCTGGTTTCCCGCCGGTCGACGGACACGGTGGCGTGGTTGGTGTTCGCGTGTTTGACGGCGTTGGCCAGGGCCTCGGCGGCCACGTAGTACGCGACCGACTCGACCTCCGGTGACAGCCCGGTGGCCGCGCCGACCTGGACGTCGACCTGGATGGGCGCGGTGTCGGCGAGTTCGCGCAGCGCGCCGGGCAGGCCGCGTTCGGTCAGGACGGGCGGGTGGATGCCCTGGCACAGCGCGCGGAGTTCGTCGAGGGTGGCCAGCACGGTGGCCTTGGCTTCGGTGACGAGGTTCCCGTCGCTGGTGTGCTCGGCGCGGCCCAACATCATGGCGACGGCGAGCAGGCGTTGCTGGACACCGTCGTGCAGATCGCGTTCCAGTTGCCGGCGACCGGACACGGCGGCCTGCACGAGCCGGGCACGGGACGCGACCAGCTCATGGAGCCGGGCGCGGAGATCGGCCTGTAGCCGCTCGTTGTCCAGCGCGAGGGCGGTCGCGGCACAGGCCGCCTCGATCAGTTCCGGCTCGTCAAGCAGGGCCTTGTCGTGTACCAGAAGTGCGATCTGCCGGCCGCCGCGGTCGATCCGGGTCGTGGCACCGTCGTCGATGGGTGGCATGGGCTGGCCGTCGGCGGTCACGTAGGCCCCGCGGCCGGGCGCCCAGAACCCGAGCCGGACACCGGGATCGTGCAGGATGGCGGCCAGTTCCCCGGCCAGATCGGTGATCCGGGGCGCCTCAACGAGCCGGACCACCATGCCGGCGACGTTGGCCCGGTCGAGGCGCTGGCGGAGCAGCCCGATCAGGTAGGCAACGGGAACCAGCGGCAGGGCAAGCGGATACGCGACCTCGGACAGCCTGGTCGGCGCCGAATCGAGCACGAACAAGCCGATCACGAGCAGGCAGCTCCCGAGGACGGGCGCGACCAACCGGCGCTGTACGGCACTGGAGCGCCACCACCGCACGGCAGGCTCGATGACGGACGCCATGCCGAGCAGGAAGTTCATCCACCGGCGGTCCGGCAGGTAGCCGTAGAGCGTGTAGTTGCCGTGCTGGACCAGTTCCTGGTTGACGGTGAGCAGGGTCAGATAGGCGTAGACGGAGCCGACCAGCACGCGCTGCGTCATGGTCGTCAGCCGGCCGGTCGGCAGGGCGATGGCGAGCTGCGCGAACACCGCCAGCCAGAAGGCACCGAACAGCTTCGCCTCGTGGACCAGCGCGATCTCCCGGCAGGCGAAGTAGGAAGCGCCGACGGCCATCATGAGCGGCCCGATCCGGTTGCGCGGCCGCACCTGCCAGGCAACGGTCCCGGCAGCCAGGTACGACGTCACGACGACGACACTCACCACGAGCTCGACCATGACCAACCGCCCCCACCGAACATCAACGATCCCGCACCGAGTGTGCCAGCCACGACCACGACGCAGCGGGCAAGATCATGGCGCTGCCACAGTCCGCCGCTGTGGCTGATCACGCGGTCATGCCACACGACGCCGGGCGGCCGCACCCGACGGCACTCGCAGCCGGGCCCCCGGCAGCGCCGAGCAGGCAGTGCCGAACCGCGCGGGCCCGAGCAGGCAACGCCAAGCAGACAACGCCAAGCAGACAACGCCGACACCACGCAGCACCAAACACGCAACGCCACCTCCCGTAGGGCCGAACCGCGCGGGGCCGAGCGGGCGGCTGCGCACCGCCGAGCGCGGAGCCGCTGGCTCGCAGTCCGACTGCTGCCAGCCGGTTGCGCGAACGCCACTGACGCCAGGCGAGCGCCGCCTGGCGCTCTCCGGGCGGCCGACGACCCGCCGCCATCCATCGCGGCATGACACCCGACCGTTTCGCCGTCAGCCGACGTCGGTCGGTCACTCGACTGCGCGGTGACATCGCTGTAGTGCTCGGTGTTCGTCGGTGACCGCTACTGCCGTTCACCGTCTCGCGGTCGTCTGGCTGCGATCGGCTGGGGTTGTCACGTTCGGGGTGCCGGTGGCGTCAACGGTCTGACAGCCGGTGTGGGCCGGCTCGTGGATGGTGAGGAGTGTTGTGATGTCCGTTGCTCATCTTGCTGTCACCCTTGTCGGCGCCTTGTTGGTGGGGTTCTCGGCCGTGTCCGTATTCGCGCGGGCCTCCTGGGTCGTGGACGCTCTTGTTTCCTATCGGATTCCGAGTTCCTGGTTGCCTTGGTTGGGTGCGGCCAAGGGGGCTGGGGCCGTGGGCATGCTGGTCGGGTTGTTCTGGCCGGTGGTCGGCTTGGCCGCCGCGAGCGGGCTGGTGGTCTACTTCGCCGGCGCCGTGGTCACCGTCGTGCGGGCCCGGTGGTATTCGCACGTGCCGTATCCGTTGATCTATGTGGCTCCGGTGGTGGGGTCGTTGGTGTTGGGAGTGCGGGCTCTGTAGTTGGTGTGTTTGCGGACCGCGAACTCGTACGCCTCCATGACGAGGCTGAGCACCGTTCGTTCGGTTGCCTCGGCAGGCGACACCACGCACAGCCAGTGCTGTCGGGCGTAGGTCGGGTGTGGCAGTAGCGCATCCCTTGTCGCGTAGTCGGTTGGTGACACGTCGCCCAGCAGTTCGGCGTACCGCGCCTTCGGCAGGCCGATGTTCACCCGGTAGGCGTCCGGATGGCTGTCCAACTGGGAGACGTCGTCGTAATGGTCGCCCGTCACGATCGTCACGAACGGCTGCATGCGCTCCGGCGGTAGGTCGTGGTCCGGGTCGTAGACGAGGAACACGTCGCCCTGGTGCTCCATGACGGTGGTGCCGGCACACGTCGCGACGATGTGGTCCTTCAGTTCATTCGCGTTCACCCCTTCGAGTGTGTCATTGAAGTACCCAGTGAGACTTCTGCTCGCCGACGCCATCCAGCCAGAGGCGGATCAGGTCACGGCGTCGGGCCGAATCCTCGTGGTCACGGTAGGCGGTACGGCTGTGCCAGATGGTCCTGTTGTTCAGGAACTGCATGTCGCCAGGTTCCAACTCCATGGTCAGGGCCAGGCGCGGGTCGGCGGTCAGCCGGTCCACGGTGGCCATCGCTTCCAGTTGTGATGCGGTCAGTCGGGGGACGTGCCGGCTGCGTTGGGCAGAGCGGATGTAGTCGGCGCCGTAGTCGGCCAGTAATCGGTCCTCGCTCGTCGACGGCATACACCGGACCGGTCGTGTAGCCGTCCGGGTCTTCGCCACGGCGCAGATCGCGCCACCACGGTTGGTACAGCACCGCCGCGAGGTCGGGGTGTTCGCGCACGATCTCGTTGTGCACCGCGACCGCGCTGACCACCGCACTGAGGCCACCCTCCAATGCGGGCCGTAAGCACAGCAGCGCAACGACTTCGGTCGGGTCGGAATGGAAACCCAACTGGGCACTGTGCTGGTAGCTGCGGGCCGTCGGCCCGGCCGGGTCCACGCCCTGGTCACGGACGTGCACCAATGGTTGGCCGCCCGGCTGCGGCATCACCTGGCCCACGTGGCCGGCGATGCCCACGGCCAGGATGTCGCACTGGTGCTCGGTCAGCCCGGTGACGGGAAGCCCCCGCAGTAGCGCGAATCCGCGGCCGGTGGTCAGGTCGGAGACCACTCGGGCCAGGACTGGACCGAGGCCTGGTAACGGGAAGTCGGCTGACGTCAGGGCGGACGGGGTCAGGCCACGCGCCGTGGCGTGATCGATGGCGGCCAGCAGTTCGCTGCTGTCCTGATCGCGCAACGGGATGCGCCAGTCGGACAGTTCGGCGGCCCGCCAGTCGGCGGGGCCCGGGCGTTCGCGGATCTGCTCCATGTCCTTGAGTGTGCCCGGCTCTCATCGCGCTGTGTGGTCAGTTCACCGTCAGCGGAATATTGATTGTCCTTTTCGGACTGTGTTGGTGCCGGATCGTCGGTAGCGGTGGCATCGCTGGAGTGGCTTCGGGCCGCGAGCCATGCAGCGTGCGACGGATCGCGGTACTCGCGGCGGTGTAGTACCCCCGCCAGCGGCCTGGCGCGGCTCCGCGGAGTCGAACCCCGATCCGCCTGGTCCTCGACCGGGTGTCTCTGCCGGTCGGGCCACAGCCGCGGGTGTGGCACCGGTGTCGGGCGGGGAAGAGGGCCCGCCCGACACCGGGTGGGCCCGCATCGGCCGTGCGGGCCCGGCGGCTCACCGTTCGTTCACGGCCGGCGTCGCACGGATTGTGCGGCGACAGGGATCGGCGGCGAGCATGATTGTGGGGAAATCGCGGTGCGGACACACAGTGATATGCGCGTGCCCGTACCGCGTTCTTTCTGGCACTCCGAACAAAGGAAACCGCCCGGATCGGTTTCCCGACGGGCGGCTCCCTTGTCGTGACGCCGAATCACGTCACGGTGAGGAGTACGCGCAGCTCAGCAAGGACAACACTGACGACTTGGCAAGGTGGCGGGACGGGCGCGCGGCGGCGATCACGGGACCGGTGAACCGGCGCCGCGCTCCCCACAGCCGTTTGCCCACCATCGTGACTCCTCGGTCTCGGTGTTCGATGTCGCATCGATCGTCGCCGACGCGCCGGCCGGCGTCAATCGATTTTTCCCGTCACCCGCCGGCGTTCATGCGTGTTTGAGTACGACCGTGGACAGCAGCCAGGTGGTCGACGCGCCCGTTGCGACGCCCGCGTTGGGCTGGGTGCCCTGGGCGGCCGGCGCGTCCTCGACGGCGAACTCGATGTCACCGGTCGGCGAGATGTCGGTCCGGCCGGTGAAACCGCTGCCCGCCTTGAGGTTGTCGCCGAAACCGGAGTCGACGTAGAAGCCCAGCGCCAGCTCGTTGCCTGCCGTCGTCGCCGGTGTCGCTCCTGAGTGGACGGTCGTGGCGGCCGACGTGGTGCCGGTGGCGTGCGCCGACTGGTCCATGACCGTGGCGTCGTCGGTCTGGGACAGGTTGGCGTACTCCAGGGCGCCCACACCGATGTCTGCCGCCGCCGACGGGGTCACGGTGATGGTGGGTTTCGTGCCGCCGCCGTGGGCGATCGGCGCGGTCCAGACGCTCTGTTCGGTGCCGTCCTTCCCGGTCAAGTGCGTGAGTTCGGTGTAGTGGTTGCCCGCGGAGTCGGTGACGCCGGTGGCCGTGGCGCCCCGCACGTTCCACACGCCGACGTCGACGATCATGCGGTTGCCCGCTGTGACGGCGGATGCCGGTGTGACGGACAGGGATGTCGCGTCGGCCGTGTCGCTCGCGGTCTGCTGGACGAACGCCGGCACGACGTTGGTGGAGGGTGTGACCGGTGGCGACTGGGCGGACTGCGGGCCGGGGCCCACGGCGTTGGTGGCGCTGACGGCGAACGTGTACACGGAACCGTTGGTCAAACCCGTGACGGTGGTGCCGGTGGCGGGCGGGTTGCCGGTGACCACGGTCGGGGTTTGCGCGGTGCCGTCGAGGTACGGGGTGACCGTGTAGGACGTGATCGGGCTGCCGCCGTCGGCGGGAGCCGTCCACAGCACCGACGCCGAGCCGTTGCCGGCCGTCGCCGTGACGCCGGTCGGCGCGGCGGGCGCGGTAGCCGTGCTCGGAGCGATGTGCACCATCGACGCGACGGACGGAACTCCCTTGCTGTTGACCAGGAACAGCATGTAGTAGCCGGGCGGGGCCAGTGCCGAGGACGGCGGGGCCTGGATGGACAGCGAGCCCGAGCCCGCGGTGAACGACAGCGGAACGAAGTGCTCGTCCATGTCGCCCTGGTGGGTGTCGGCGCCCAGCGAGACCAGGTTGACCGAGGTGATGGACGCGGCGTCCGGGGTGGTGACGGCCATGGGCGCGCCGTAGTTCGCGGTCGCGGGGGCCGACGTGATCACCGGCCGGGCGCCGTTGAACAGGTACGGCGGCGAGTAGATCTGGGCGTTGAACTGGCCGGGATCGGAGCTGTTCTCCTCGTGGCCGCCGCCTGCGACCAGGACCCGGCCGTCGGGCATCAGCACGGCCGTGGAGTGGTAGTTGCGGGCGGCGGCCATCGACGCGACCGTCGTCCACGCTCCCGTGGTCGGGTCCCAGATCTCGGCCGGCAGCACGCCGCTGGTGACGGGTTCTGGTCGCTGGTGGGCTCACCGCCGATGGCGAGCACCGTGCCGTCGGCCAGCATGGTCAGCGTGTGGTAGACGCGGGAGTAGTTCATCGGGGACGTGGGCTGCCAGGTCGGACTGGCGGCGTTGAGGTCGATGACGGCCGCGTTCGCCTTCGCCGGTGTCGTGTTGACGACGCTCGCCGAACCGCCGCTGTAGAGGATCTTGCCGGGGCGGTACATGACGCGGAGCCGTTGACGACGCCGCTGGCGCCGCCGACCGGTGTCCAGGTCTGGTCGGGCACGTCCAGGTAGTACGAGACGTCCTCCGACGGCCCGATGGTGAAGACCTTGCCGTTGGGCGCCAGGTAGGAGAACGGGTACTCCTCCTCGTGCACCTGCGGTGTGGACACCGACGACAGCAGCGTCCACGTGTTGGCCGTCGGGTCGTAGACCTCGGGCGTGTCCGCCCAGTGGCCGCCGTCGGCGGAGTTGCCGCTGATCGCGACGTAGCGGCCGTCGGACGAGTTCGGTGAGCGTCGGGTACCAGCGGGGCAGGTGCATGTTGGCCGCCGTGCTCCACGTGGACGTGGTCGGGTCGAAGATGTCGGTGTCGGTGATGCCGAGGTTGCCGGTCGTGACCACCGCCGTAGCCGCCGACCGTGATGACCCGGCCGTCGGGCAGTTGGGCATTGCCCGAGCAGAAGATGCTGGCCGGCGCGTTGGTGGTGGCGAAAGCCTGCGTCGTCGGATTCCACACGTCGGTCGGTTCCGGTAGCTGCCAGCCGTCCCACAGCAGGAAATTGCCGGTGTGCAGCAGCACCGAGTGCACGGCGACCAGCGGCCAGTTCATCAGGGCCGACCACTGGCCGGGGGACGACGCCGCCGGTGTGATCGCGGCCGACGGCGCGGACGCGGGGCCGGCGCCGACCGCGTTGGTCGCGGTGACGGTGAACGTGTACGTCGTGCCGTTGGTGAGGCCACCGACCGTGGTGGACGTGGCGGGTGGCGAGCCGGACACGACGGTGGCCGACTGTGCTGTCGTGCCGACGTAGGGGGTGACGGTGTAGGAGGTGATGGCGCTGCCACCGTCGGACGGAGCGGACCACGTGACCGTCGCGGACGCGTTGCCCGGCGTCGCCGTGACGGCCGTCGGGGCGCCCGGCGCGGTCGGGGCGCCCGCCGCGACCTTGAACACGACCGTGGCCATCAGCCACGTCGTGTTGGCGCCGGTCTGGACGCGGGCATCGGGCGTGGCACCGATGCCGGTCACCGTGTCCTCGGCGAGGAACTCGATGTCACCGGTGGGCGAGACGTCGGCACGCTGGGTGAAACCGCTGCCCGCGGCGAGGGTGTCGCCGAAACCGGAGTCGGTGTAGAAGCCGACCGCCAGTTCGCCGTCGGCCGTGGTGGCCGCCGTCGCGCCGGACGCGACCGTGGCCGCCGCGCCGGTGGTGCCGAAGGCGTGTGCCGACTTGTCGACCACGGTGGCGTCCGACACCGTGGACAGACCGGAGTAGTCGAGGACGGCGACGCCGACGTCCGCGGTGGACGACGGTCGCGCCGTCACGGTGGGTCTGCCGCCGACCGGAACCGGTGCCGTCCAGACGCTCAACTGCGTTCCGTCGCCGGCGGCGAAGCCGAGCACCTCGACGTACGTGTCGCCGAGACTGTCCGTGACGCTCGCGGCCGACGCGCGGGAACCGCTCCAGACACCGACTTCCACGACCAGGCGGTCGTTTCCGGCGACGGCCGCGGGCAGTGTGACGGGCGCGCTGGACGCGTTGTGCACGTGTGTGCCGGCCTGTTGCACGAACAGTGGCGTCGCCGCGGAGGCGGGCGCCGGGGCGGACACCGCCCCGGTGACCAGTGACGCTCCGATCAGGACAGGCAGGACTTTGTTGCGCAGGGCGACTTTTCTGCCGTGCATGGTTCGGCTCCCACGATGATTCCGCCCGGCACCGACGGCTGCCCTACCGGTAGTGCCCTACTCATCGCGGGCGCGATGTTGCCGTTACGCCGGTCGCACAACGCTTTTCCGTCCTACGCACACGGCACGAACCAGCATCGGCCGGACGGCGCGGTGGTTCCGGTGCGAATCAGGCGAGCTCGGCGACGATCTTGGTGAGTGCCTCGTCGCGGCGTGGGATGTCCCTGGCCAGCCGGGCGGAGATCAGCGCGTGGTGCGGGGCCTGGCGGTGCAGGAACAGGCCGTCGACGCTCAGCTCGGTGATCACCAGCCGGAACGGGTACGCGCGGCGGCCGAGTTCGGCCTCCCTGGCGCGCACCAGGTGGCCGATGTTGAAGTCCGGCGACCGCGGTATGCCCTGGTGCTGCTGCTGGAGTCCGGCGAAGTGGCGGGCGGCGGCCTGTTCGAAGGCACGCAGCGCGACGCGGATCGCGGGACGGTGGCGCAGTGCCGGTGACTCCAGGCGGCTCGGGTACGTCTCGAACCACTCGCGGCGGTTCTCGGTGTGGTCCTCCGCGACGGTGGCCAGCACGTCGGCCCACCAGTCCGGCCATTCCCGGGTGACGGCCGCACGGTCGACGGTGTCCGGCACGTACACGGGAACGCCGGGATCGAGCAGCGGAATGTCCGGTTCTGTGGTGACCGAGAGGGCCAGCGTGTCACGGATGTAGAGAGCCATGTCCACCGCGAGCTCCGTGCCCTGGTGCACCTGCCACGACTGGGTCCCTGCCATCCGCATGCCGTCACGTTAGCCAACGATGCGCCGATCGCGGTAGTCGAAAGTCAACTGTTGGCGAAACTTCTGCGTTTGTGTGGCATTCCGTCGGTTGAATCCTGGGAATCGCGGTCGGGTGTGTGGACGACGTTTCGGCCGCGGACGAAACGATGCGGGGCTAGTGTCGGTGCATGAGCACGAGCAGGGACACGATCGCGGCGGGCGGGGACGCGGACTTCTGCGTTCCGGCCGAGCTGATCGGGCATCCGGCCCGATCGGCGATCCTGCTGGCGCTGTTGGACCGGCCGTGCGCTGCCGATGTCCATGCTGGCCGGTGAAGCAGGTGTCGCCGCGTCCACCGCGAGCGCACACCTGACCAGGTTGGTGGGCGGCGGTTTGCTGCGGGTGCGGCAGGAGGGCAGGCACCGCTACTACGAACTGGCGTCACACGACGTGGCGCACGCGCTGGAGGCGTTGGCGCGCCTGGCTCCGCGCCGTCCGGTCCGGTCACTGCGGGCCGACTCGCGGGCGCGGGCACTGCGGATGGCGCGTAGCTGTTACGACCATCTGGCCGGGCATCTCGGCGTTGCGCTGATGGGATCGCTGCTGCGGCAGGACGCCGTGCGCGGCGGTGACGGCCTGCACCATCCTGATCGGGCACGACGTGACCGGCTTTCCGCGCGCGGCAAGGACATCGAGTACCGGCTCACGGACTCCGGCCTCGCGCTGCTGGACCGGTTGGGCGTGGTCGTGCCGGCCGGCAGGCGACCGCTGGTCGGCTACTGCGTGGACTGGACCGAACAGCGCCACCACCTGGCCGGCACCGCGGGAGCAGCGCTACTGGCCACGTTCGAGGACCGCGAGTGGGTGCGCCGCAGGGGCGGGAAAGCCGCGCGGGCACTGACCGTCACCGACGCCGGGCGGCGCGGATTCGCCGAATACTTCGACATTCGCACCGACTCGCTGGCCGCGTAGCGCGACGACATTTCGCCGGCACGCGAAACCGGCCGCACCTACCGTCGGGACGATGTCGGTCGATCAGGAACTCGCGCCGGACCGGCGCCGTGGCGTGTTGCCGCTGGTGTCGCTGTGCCTCGGTTTCTGCATGGTGACGATGGACGCGACCGTGGTGAACACGGCGCTGCCGGCGATCGCGCGCTCGCTGTCGGCCACGGTCAGCGGTCTGCAGTGGGTGACGGCCGGTTACACGCTGGTGTTCGCGTGCCTGCTGCTGTCCGCGGGTTCCATGGGCGACCGGATCGGGCCGCGCAGGGTGTTCCTGTGCGGGCTGGTCGTGTTCACGGCGGCGTCGCTGGCCTGCGGCGTGGCGTCCGGACTGGGTGTGCTCGTCGTGGCCCGCCTGGTCCAGGGAGTGGGCGCCGCGTTGACGCTGCCGGCGTCGCTGGCGCTGATCAACGCCTCGTACCCGGACCGGGCGGAGCGGGCGCGGGCGATCGGTGTGTGGGGTGGGCTCGGTGGGGTCGCGGCCGGGGTGGGGCCGGTGCTGGGTGGGGTGTTGACGACGTCGGTGGGCTGGCCGTCGGTGTTCTTCGTGAACGTGCCGCTCGGGATCGTGGCGTTCGTGCTGGCCAGCAGGTACGTGGTGGCGCCCGCCCCGTCGGCGCGGGTCGCGCCGGACCCGGCCGGGCAGGTGCTCGGCGTACTCACGCTGGCCGCGCTCGCGTACGGGCTGATCGAGGCGCGCCAGTTGGGTTGGACGTCGCCGGGGATTCTCGGCTCGTTCGCGGTCGCCGTGCTCGGGGCGGTGGCGTTCGTGCTGGTGCAGCGGCGCGGCCGCGATCCGATGCTGCCGCCGAGGCTGTTCGGCGACCGTGCGTTCGGCGCGTCGATCGTGATCGGCGCGGTGATCAACTTCAGTTTCTACGGGGAACTGTTCCTGCTGGCGCTGTACTTCCAGAACGTGCGACACCTGTCGCCGCTGCTGGCCGGACTGGCGATGTTGCCGCAGGTCGGCGTCGCGTGGCCGGCGTCGACGCTGGGCGGCAGGCGCACGGCGCGCGGTGGTCCGCGGTCCGCGATGCTCACGGGTCTGGTGGTCGGCACGGCAGGGCTGCTGGCCATGGCCGTGGCCGGTGCCGACACGCCGTACTGGCTGCTCGTCGTGCCGATGGCGGCGATCGGTTTCGGTACCGCGCACACCATGCCGGCGGCCACGGCGGCGGCGATCGAGGCCGCTCCGCCGCACCAGGCGGGGCTGGCGGCCGGCGCGTTCAACGCCAGCCGGCAGTTGGGGTCCACGCTGGGTGTCGCGGTCTTCGGCACGCTGGCGGCCGCGGCGCCGTCGTTCCTCGCCGGGTATCACCTGAGCGTGGTCGCGGGGGCGTGTGTGTTCGCGGTCGGCGCGGTCGTCGCGGCCTTGAGTCGGTGACGGCCGGACTCGCCGCATGTCCGTCTGGCCCAGGCCGTGGTTGGACTCGCCGGCCGGCGACGGTGTAACCGTGCTGCGTGGCCGGGACTGAGATCATGTCGTACGCACACGTGCCGACCCGGAGGAGACCGGCGTGACGGAGTGGACGAACGACGACCTGACCGTGATCGGGACCACGGAGGAGGTCGAGGTCGCGTCGCTGCGCGAGGACGGCACGCTGCGCGGCAGACGGATCATCTGGATCGTCCGGCTGGGTGAGGAGTTGTTCGTCCGTTCCGTCAACGGCCCGGACGCGGCATGGTTTCGTGGCGTCCGGGTACGGCACGAGGGTCGGGTGTACGCCGGTGACGCCATGTGGAACGTGTCCTTTGTGGATGCCGACCCGAGCCGCAACGACGAGATCGACGGCGCGTACCGGGACAAGTACGGCCGGGACAACGAAGACGTCGACCTGATCAACCGCGAATCGGCCCGTGCCACGACGCTGAAGGTCGTCCCGCGCGACCGCTGACCGACGCGATTGGGCCTGTTACCGATTCAGCGGACTGCATCAGGACTCTTCGAGAACCGTAACTGCCCAGCGATGCCGTACGGGCGTTGACACCCGGAAACCAGCCGGGTTGACTGCGCACGGCGAAAGCGCTTACCCGAATACGGTCAAACCGAACAGTTGGTCGCGTGCGTAAGGAAAGGGACGAGATCAATGACCAGATCATGGCCCGTGGAGAGGGCACCGTTCGGAACGCGCGGCAGACCGCCGCGCCGCGTTGCCCGTCGCCCTCGCGGCCCTCGCGGCGGCCGATCGGCCTCGCGATCGTCCCGACTGGCCGCGTCGGCGCAGCCGGACCAGGCCCCGCCGACCGGTGGCAACCTCGGCCAGAACGTCATCGTGTTCACGCCCGACATGCCGCGAGAGCCAGATCCAGAGCACCCTGAACACGATCTCCGACCAGCAGGTGCCCAACCAGTTCGGCACGCAGCGCTACGCGATCCTGTTCGCCCCGGGCACGTACGGCTCGGCCGCCGACCCGCTGTCGATCACGGTCGGCTACTACACGAGCATCGCGGGACTCGGCCAGAACCCGAACCAGGTCGTCATCAACGGCACGATCAACGCGTACAACCAGTGCTTCGGCGGCCAGACCAACTGCGTGGCGCTGGACAACTTCTGGCGCTCGGTGTCGAACCTGACGATCAACGTGGCCGGTGGCACGGGCTGCTTCTCCGGCGTGGACATGTGGGCGGTGTCGCAGGCGGCGCCGATGCGGCGGGTGCAGGTCAACGGCGGCGTGACGCTGATGGACTACTGCGACGGCTCCCCCGACTACGCCAGCGGCGGCTTCATCGCCGACTCGAAGTTCACCGGCGGCACGGTCGTCAACGGCTCGCAGCAGCAGTGGATCACCAGGGACACCGACCTGGACGGCTGGAGCAACTCGGTGTGGAACCAGGTGTTCTGCGGTGACCCGGGCGCGCCGGCACAGAACTTCACGGCCGACTCGGGTCACTCGGCGAGCGCCCGCGTACACGACGCTGGCCACCTGCCCGGTCACCCGCGAGGCGCCGTACCTGTACCAGGACGCGCGCCGGCCACTACCGCGTGTTCGTGCCGTCGGTGCAGCACGACACGCAGCGGCCCGACATGGGAGAACGGCAACACGCCGGGCTCGTCCGCTGTCGCTGCAGTTCGTTCTACGTGGTGAACGCGTCCAGCACGGTCGACCAGATCAACGCGGCCCTGCGCGACGGCGACAACCTGCTGTTCACGCCGGGCGTCTACGCGATCCCGAAGACGATCCAGGTGACCAGGCCGGACACGAAGATCATCGGCCTCGGCTTCGCGACGCTGGTGCCGACCAACGGCAACGTGACGATGGACGTGGCGACGACCTGCCGGGCGTGAACCTGACCGGCCTGATCTTCGACGCGGGCCCGCTCGACTCACCGGTCCTGCTCAGCTGGGCACGCGCGGCTCGGTGATCCCGGGCGTGGGCCACGACCCGGTCACCGTCGACGACGTCTTCTTCCGCATCGGCGGCGCAACCGCGGGCACGGCCACGACGAGCCTTGAGGACAACATCGACAACTCGATCCTGGACGACATCTGGGCATGGCGCGCCGACCACGGCGCGGGCGCCGGCACGTGGACCGGTGACCAGGCGGACACGGGCGTCGTCGTCGACGCGGACAACGTGTCGGCGTACGGCCTGTTCGTCGAGCACTACCAGAAGACGGAGACGATCTGGAGCGGCCAGCACGGATTCGTGTTGTTCTTCCAGAACGAGAACCCGTACGAGGTACCCGACCAGGCGGCCTGGATGGCGAACAGGCACCAGAACGGCTACCCGGCATTCCGCCTGACCAACGACGTGAACAGCTTCCAGGGTTACGCGATGGGCAGCTACTCGTACTTCGACCAGGGCGTGGACATCGAGAACTCGATGGCGTTCCAGGTTCCGGAACGCCCGGCGGTGCAGTTCCACGACCTGCTGACGGTGTTCCTGAACGGCTCCGGCGGCTTCCAGTCGGTGATCAACGGTTCCGGTCCGCCCCGTACACCAGGGCGCGGCAGGCCAGAGCAACGTGGTTTCCTACCCGTGACACGGAGCCCGGCCACCATCCGGAATGGACGGTGGCCGGGCCACTGGAAGGTGACCCAAGTCACATAGATTACGCCGGTCGGCCTGTGACCCAGCGGGCCTCCCATCGCGTCTGTCTTCATGAGGGACCCGATTCGGGTGGAGGGGCCGGTGGACGACGATCTGCACGACCGCCTGGCCGGCGAACTGGCGGACGAACTGACCGCCCGACCCGAGCCACCCCTGGGTGACCTGGTCCACAACGCCCTCCGCCAGGGCAAGCGCCTCCGTATGGCCAGAAGAATCAAGATCACCGCGGCCGCTTTCGCAGCCGCGGCCGTCTTCGTCGGCGGATTCACCATCGTCAGCAGCCATGTGGCCACGCCACGCCGACTCCCGGCAGCGGACACCACCCAACTGACCACCGCGCCCCTCACCACGGCCCCCACCTGGCGCTACCCGGCCCCCGTCATCGCCCAACCCCCTGGCCCGAAACTCGTGGCGACCCTGGCCGCGCTCGCCGCCCGCCTCCAGGCGCTGCTCCCCGGCGCGACGTTCAAGAACTTCACCCCGATGTACGGCGACGGAATACCGCTCGATCTCCAGTTCTACCTCGACCGCGGCGACGGACCCGGCATGGTGCGCATCCAGATCCGGACGCGGAGCCAACTCGACCCCTGCGGCACGGACGCCGAGCTGACCTGCTCGGTCGAGACCGGCGGCGTGCACGTCCGCGTGATCGGCGACCCGAGCAACTGCATCGAGACCAGTGAGGTCGCCGTCGATCACGGCAACGGTGTCGTGGTCACCATCTACATCTCCACGTGCCTGCAATGGAACGGCCGCACCAACCCGCCGTGTCCCCCCGCTCTGACGACCGCCGGTGCCATCGCGGTCGCGGCCGACCCGGCGTGGGGCCCGCTGATGGACGCCGCGCTCGTGACGTTCGCCGACGCCAAATACCCCTACCTAGCGAAACCGTGACGGCACGCGACGACCAGTTCGTCGACTTCGCCCGCGCGCACGCCGCCGGGTTGCGACGCATGGCCTTCCTGATGTGCCGCGACTGGCATCTGGCGCAGGACCTGACCCAGACGGCCCTCGCCAAGCTCTACACGGCCTGGCCGCGCCTCGACTGGCTGGACAGCCCGATCGGCTACACCAAGAAGATCCTGCTGCGGACCTTCCTGGACCACCAGCGCCGCCGCGGTTCGCACGAACTCGCCGTGCAGTCGGTGCCCGATTCCGTCACCGAGCACGCGGACGACTCCGACCTTCGTGTGACGCTGCTGGACGCGCTGGCCCAACTGCCTGCGCGGGACCGGGCGATCATCGTGCTGCGGTACTGGGAGGATCACAGCATCGAGACCGTCGCCGACATGGTCGGTGTGAGTATCGGCGTCGTGAAGAGCCAGAGCATGCGCTCGCTGACCAGGCTCCGCGAACTGCTGGGCGAGGACCTCTTCACGTGACCGGCTCGGGTTCAGGTGATCGGCGCGGCAACCGCCGTGTCGCCGACACCGGGCGCAGGCGCGACACGGACCGCCGCCGACCGCGGTCCGTGTCGATCCACAGTGGACTAGACGATCGACGCCAGTTCTTCCAGGCGCGCGATGCCGGTTTCGAACTCGCCGGCGGCGGGGACGATCATCACGTGGTCGGCGCCCGCGTCGAGGTGGGCACGGACCTTCGCCGCGATCGACTCGGCGTCGCCGTAACCGACGAGCGCGTCCACCAGGCGGTCGCTGACGTCGGTCAGTTCCCGCTCCGAGTAGCCGAGCCGGGCCAGACCGGCGCCGTACGGTGAGTTGGGCCGGGCGAGACGGCCCGCGACGGCCTGTCGGGCCCGCTCACGGTCGGGAACGACCGTCATGCCGACGATCAGCAGCTTGTCGGGACCGAGACCCTGCCGTGCCTGGACGGTGAACTCCGGCGGCAGCATGGCGGGCATGGCGCCGTCGGCGAGTTCGGCCGCCAGGGCGACCATCTTCGGGCCGTTCGCCGCGACGATCCTCGGGTACGTGACGTCGGGCGCCGGCATCTGGCCGGGCTCGTCCATGGCCGTCAGGTAGTCGCGCAGTGTGGCCAGCGGACTGCCGTACTCGCGGCCGACGAGGGCGGCCTGTTCGGCGTAGCCGACGCCCACGCCGAGCACGAACCGGTCCGGATAGGACTGTGCCAGCAGTGCGGCCGCGCCGTGCATCGTCTGCGGGGCCCTGGTCCAGATGTTGCTGATGCCGGTGCCGAGGACCATCCGCTCGGTGGCCGCCAACAGCACCGATGCCTGGACGAACGCGTCCTTGCCGATGCCCTCGTTGGTCCACGTGACGCGGAACCCGGCACGCTCCAGCCGCCCCACCGCCGCCCGCTGGGCGTCGGCGGACGCGATCTCGGACACGCTGATCGGCAGGAACGCGCCGACGCTCCCCAGCGCGGCGCGAGTCCTGTCGACCACGGTGCTGGTCCCCATGGAGATCCTCCTGACAAGTGGCCCGGCTTCGTCCGAGCGACGCCGCCAGCTTATCCGGAGATAGACTCCGCTTCAATCTACCTGTCGGCACCGTACGCGCTCAGGTGCTCCAGGACCGGGGCAAGGCGGTTCAGTTCGATCAGGTGCAGCTCGCTGAGCTGGCCGATCCGCTCCTCGCCGAGCGGGGTGAGCGCCAGCCGCACGGCGCGCGAGTCCTCGGCGTCCCGGCTGCGGCCCACCAGGCCCGCCTCGACACCGCGGTCGACGAGGCCCACGGCGCTGTGGTGGCGCACCATCAGGTAGTCCGCGACCTGACCGATCGTCGGGCCGCGGTCGTCGGGATGGCCCTTCACGGCCAGCAGCAGTTGATGCTGCGCCGACGTGAGGCCCACCCGTCTGGCCTGATCCTCGCTCCACCGCTCGAAGCGGCGCAGCGCGCTGCGGAACTCCAGCAGGCTCGCGTACTCCCGCCGACTCAATTCAGCCATGTCTCCCGCCCGTCGGCCGCACGCCACCCGTGGCGGTGACACCGACCACCCTACCCATGTATCGTCCTGCGATGTATAAATATATCGTAGAACGATACTTCGGAGGTGGTCCGGATGCCGTGGGAGGTCCTGCCGATGGCGTTGAGCCTGCTCGGCGTGGGCGTCGTCGTCACGCTGCTGCTGATCGCGTTCGCAGCCACGGTCGATCCACTCGCGTTCACCCGCTGCCACGACTGCAATCGGTGGCTGATCAACACGGCACACCGGCAGGAACCGGTGTGCTTCCAATGCCGGCACGCGCACGGTCATCACTGGTACAGCCACCGTGCGCACCAGACGTCGGCGTCCGCGCGGCGGTGATCCACTGACCCGGGGTTGCGCCCGATTACCGAATCGTTATCTACGATATCCGTCGAATCCGGGCGCAACCACTCCGCACCGAATGCGTCTTTATGGGTGTAAGGATCGCAGCGAGCGGAAAACGGGGAAACCTTCTCATGGCTATTCAGCGCTTGGTTCGTCCTGCCCTTCTGTTGACCGGTGGCGCACTGACTCTCGTGCTGACGACCGCCTGTCAGGGCCAGTTCACCGCGTCCGGTTCGGTCAGCGAAAACCCTACGACCAGCAACGTTGCCGCCGGCAACGGCAGCAACGGGACGTCGTCGGGCACCGGTGGTGGCGGCGCGCGGCCAGCGACCGGCGGGTCGGGCGGTGCCGCGCAATGCAGGTCCGGAAATCTCCGGCTGAGCATCGGTGCGGGTAACGGAGCGGGTGCCGGCAGCACTTATCCGTCCATTCAATTCACCAACAGCGGTTCCACCGCGTGTGTGATCTCCGGCTTCCCCGGTGTGTCCTATGTGAGCGGTAGCGACGGCCACCAGGTCGGCGCGCCGGCAGCACGGTCGGGCAGCGCGGGCTCCGCGGTGACGCTGCAGCCGGGCTCGACGGCGTCGGCGATCGTGCAGGAGGCCAACGCGGCCGACTTCGACGCCACGGACTGCCAGCCGGTCCAGGTGCGCGGCCTTCGGGTGTACGTGCCGGGCGACACCGCCGCGATGTACCTGCCGTTCGGCCAGCCGCGGACCGCGTGCAGCGACGTCAAGACCGGCCAGATGAGCGTGCAGACCGTCAAGGCGGGCTCCGGTACGCAGGCCACCACGTCGGCCGCCGTGAGCCGCTGCCACACCGCCGACCTGTCCACCCACCTCGGCGCCGTGTCGCCGGCCGCCGCCAGCGGTGAGCAGGCGCACACCGTGTCGCTGGTCTACACGAACACCTCCGGCCGGACCTGCACGCTCAACGGCTTCGCCGGTGTCGACCTGCGCGGTCCCGACGACCCGAACGGCCCCGTCGACTCGCTGCGCCGCAGCCCCGACCCGCAGCTGTCGCCCAGTGACCCCCGCTACGTCGCACCCGGCCGCCCGAGCCTGGTGACGCTGACCCCCGGTGGCAGCGCGCACACCCTGATCACGTTCGCCGAGAACGCTCCGGGCAGCGGCACGACCGGCTCGAACGGCTCGACGACGTGGACCCCCACCAGCGTGGTGTGCACACCGCCCGACGAGACCGCTTCGCTGACCACCTCGTGGCCCGCCGGCGTGAGCGTCCTGCGCCAGGACTCGGCGACCGTCTCGGACACCTACATCGGCCCGATCCAGTCGGGCGTCTGACTCCGCTCGTCCACGATGCCCGGTTCGGCAGTGCCGAACCGGGCATCGTGCCGCGTCGGCGTACCGAGCCAAAGGACCATACCAATTGGCCGCGGCCGGATTCGTCGTCCGGACCGTGAAAACGGTCAACGATTACTGTTTCGAAAATTCAGCGACCCACCGGAAGTGCGTGCGGATCGGCGCCGACCATTGGGGGGTGAATCGATGCAATCAGCGTCATGCACCCACCTAACAGGGGTAGTTGAACGTATTATGACTAGGGGTGCTCCGTCATGTTGCCGAACCGTGGCGCTATGTAGCGTGCGGTTCGGGCGCACTTTTGTCTTCGTGCCCGTGGATCACTGCGGATTCCGCGACAGAAGGTTCCGCGTGATGGAAACCTTGTCAAGCCGACGGTTGGATGCTGCCCATGAAAAGCACGAAAGTTGCACTCACCTTGTCCGAGGAATCGGCTGGCCCGATCACACTGGCGCCGGCCGGTCGCCAATCGCTGCTCCGGCTGCCGGTGATGGTGCTGGACTTCGCGAGCGTCGTGGCGGGTCAGGTCGGTCTCACCATGCTGCGCCTGGGGTTGGCGCTGGTCTTCGTGTGGTTCGGCGTGCTCAAGTTCACCGGCCACTCGGACGTGTCCGCACTGATCGGCGTCACCGTGCCGATCGTGAGCCCCAACGTGTTCGTGCCGATCCTCGGCGTCATCGAGACCCTGCTGGGCATCGGGCTGCTGGTGCCGAAGGCACGGCGCTGGGTGCTGGCGATCCTGTGCATGCACCTGACCGGCACGTTCCTGACTTTCCTCGACGCGCACACCTGGATGTTCCACGGTCACAACCCGTTCCTGCTGACGGTGGACGGCGAGTTCGTGCTGAAGAACTTCGTGCTGATCAGCGCCGCTGTCACGCTCCTCGGCCTGACGGCGAAGAACCGGACGGCGGTCGTGCCGGCGCTGCCGGTGCCCCGGCCGTCACCGGAGGCCGCCACGGTACGCGCCGACGACTGACGAAAACGGCCCACCGGGTTCCGGACCGACAATTCTTTCGAGAATGGTAACGATTCCGTTCGTCCACGGGTGACGTAACGGCAATGGTTCGGATACCGGTCACCCTGGTCGCTGGGGACGACCAGGGTGCGCGGCCGATCGAAACCCTTTCGGCGAGCGCCACGATTCATGTCGCGCTGTCGGTCACAAATGTCTGGACCATTTAGTACGCGCTGCCGCACATTCGCTCCACATTGCCGTGGCGCCTCCCGTATCGCGTAACTTTCATCGTGATTTGCTGCTCGAAGGCGTTTCAAAAACCGCCGGTCGACGCCGTCGGAGTGCTGTTCGTAACGTGGCGCACGCACTCCGACGGTGCCCGGAAGGAGATCGCCATGACAGTCCCCGGCCAGCAGGGTGGAATGCCCCGGCGGCGGTTCCTCGCCGGGATGGGGGCCGCCGCCGTGGCACCGGCGGTGCTGTCGGCCACCGGCGCGGCAGACGCGGTCGCGGCACCGGGTCCGTTCCCGCCGGGTCCGTTCCCGCCGATGCCGTCGGCGGACACGACGACGACCGAGGACCGCCTGCAGATGCTGTGGCAGTTGGGCATCACCCGGCCGACGCTGCCGCCACGAGCGCAGGACCCGAACCGGCCGCCCAACACCACACCGGTCGACCCGGCGAACACCGAGGGCAACTGGACCGACCCGTTGGGGCACACCGTGGCCAGGGGCGACTTCGGCCAGTGGATCACGTACGACGACAGCACAGGGTCGGCGGGCGGTGCCGTGTCACCGCACGGCGACTACGGGCCGACGGCGCATCCGCGCTACCCGGACATCCCGCTGCTGGCCATGGCCGACGGGGCACCCGTGCGCACACCGGAGGACTGGTGGACGCGGCGACGGCCGGAGATCATGCGCGGCGTGCAGGACAGCCTCTACGGCCACATCCCGCACCCGAGCCGCTGGCCTGCCATCACGTGGTCGGTCGGAGCCAGCACGACCGGCACCGCGAACGGCGTCGCGTACCTGGAACGCGTGATCACCGGGACGGTCGACACGTCCGGGTATCCGCGGATCAGGAACGCCCCGCTGGTGCGGGGACTGCTGCGCACGCCGTTGGACACGGTCGGGACCCCGGTGCCGGTGATCGTCGTGTTCGGCGGGAACAACAGCGAGTGGGAGTTCACGTCGCCCTACGGCTACGGGGTCTGCGCGTTCGACTGGTCGGCGCTGCAACCGGACAGCGGCGGCGCGAACATGTCGAGCTGGATCATCGGGCTGGTCAACGAGGGCAACTGGCGCCGCCCGCTGGACTGGGGCGCGCTGGCCGCGTGGAGTTGGGGCATCAGCAGGCTGATCGACTACTTCGAGACCGATCCGAACGTGGACGCGACCAGAATCGGTGTGCAGGGGCACTCGCGGTTCGGCAAGGCGACGCTGGTGGCGGCCGCGTACGATGACCGGATCGGCGCCGCGTTCCCGAGTTCGGCCGGTGCGCTGGGCACGTCGTGGTCGCGGATGACGTGGGGCGAGGACCTGGAACTGGTGTGCGGCGCGGACACCGAGTACCACTGGGTGAACGGCGGCATCATGCGCTACGCGGGCGAACTGCGGCCGGGGCGGTACTGGCCGAGAAAGGTCCAGGACCTGCCGGTGGACGTGCACTCGGTGATGTCGCTGGTGGCGCCACGGGTGGTGCTGACCAACGGCGGCACGGACATCCCACCCGGGTTCGGCGACGCGTGGACCAATCCGCGCGGCATGTACCTGGCCGGCACCTTCTCCTCGCCGGTGTGGGAGTTCCTGGGCTGGCCGGGCCAGATCATCCCGCCGGGCACGGTGTTCACGTCCGGCGCGGGCGAGGCGATCGGCGGTACTCCCCCCATCGACGTGGCGTTCACCGACGGCACCGTCGGCTGGCGCCGGCACCACGAGGGGCACACGCCGATCCCCGAGTGGCCGTACTTCATGCGGATGACGGCGCGGCACTTCGCCGACCACCGGCCGGTCGTCGTCGCGGGACAACGGTTCCGAGCGCGTGACGGTGTGCTGGGTGCGGTACGGGCGACCGACGCGGACAACGATCCACTGGGCAACTGGCAGGTCGTCGGCGGGAGCGGGGTCGGACGGTTCACGGTGGACCGGGACAGCGGGCGGGTGCGGGTCGCACGGCGGCTCGGCGGGAGCGGCCGGTTCACCCTCGATGTCGTGGTGGACGACCGGAAACTCACCAGCAAGCCGGAAACGATCGTGATCGACGTGGAGGCGTGAGCGGTCAGAGGGAGCGGATTCTGGCCTCGTAGTCGGCGAACGGTTCCAGGCCGACGGCGCTGCGGCGGCGGTCGAGGTTGTCCGGGTCGTCGATGGTGTGCGGGCCGAAGCCGCCGTCGGTGACGGTGAACTGGGTGCCGTAAAGCTGGGGCCGGCCCGCGTTCATGCGGACCCGGTCCTCCAGGTACGCCTGGTCGGACGGCCACGCCTCGCCGTGCACGACGGCGGCCCGCATGGCGGCCAGGAAGTCGCGCTGCACCTGCGGCTGCTGGTCGGCGTGCTGGGCCAGCAGCCACGCCGCGTGCGCGCCGTCCTCGCCCGCCATACTGCGGCCCGGCCAGCCGCGTTCGGCGACCACGCCGGCCAGCCACGTCGTGTTGTCCTCGTCGATCCGCTGCCAGCGCGCGGCGACGTCGTCGGGCACGCTGAGCCGGCCGGCCTGGTCGGTACGGCTGGCCAGTCGGCGGATCCGCTGGTCCTCGTCCTGCCGGGCGATGAGTTCGGCGCGCAGTCGCTCGTCCATGTCTCACCTCAGCACACCAACCGGGCGTTTCGGCACACGGTCGGCGACCGGGCGCGGCCGTGGGCGTTCCTCGGGCGGTTGTTCGCCGAGGTCGGGGCACTGTCCGGGCAGCGGCCGCGCACGCGGCGCGAGTGGCAGCCGGCGACATCGGCCGCGCTCGGTTGATCCGGTTGCCGCCCAACGGTTTCCAGGAAACAATGCGACGCGGGCAGGTCCGGCGTGCGAGGCTCGGCGGCATGAAGACGATCTGCGTGTTCTGCGGCTCGAACCCGGGACGTGGCGACGGCTACGTCGAGCAGGCCGAGCGGCTGGGCCGGCTGCTGGCGGCCGAGGGAATCACGATCGTGTACGGCGGCGCGGGCGTGGGCACCATGGGTGCGCTGGCACGGGCGGCACGCGCCGGGGGCGGGCGGGTGGTCGGCGTGATCCCGGACAACCTGACGGCCGTCGAGTCCGCACCGGATGATCTGGACGAACTGCACCGGGTGCGGACGATGCACGAGCGCAAGGCGCTGATGGCGGACCTGGCGGAAGGATTCATCGCACTGCCCGGCGGTTTGGGCACATTGGAGGAGTTCGCGGAGATCGTCACGTGGTCGCAGCTGGGCCTGCACGCGAAACCGACCGGACTGCTCAACGCAGGCGGCTTCTACGATCACCTGCTGGCATTCCTCGATCACATGGTGAACGAGCGGTTCCTCAAGCCCGAACACAGGGAACTCGTGCTCGCGCGGCCCACGGCGGACGAACTGCTGACGGCACTGCGGGACTGGCACGGCGGTGTCGTGCCCAAGTGGTCCGGTGTCCGGAAAACGCTGCCGTAGCGAGGACCGTTGACTCGGCAACGACATGGCGGACCGGTCCGGTGGGCAACCCTCGGCCGGTGGTCACCGGGTTACACTCTGCCGGACGTTCCATCGAGTGGCGGGCAGGGCTTGTGACGGATCAGGTCGAGTGGATCCCACCGGAAGTCGACACGAACGTACCGAGTGCGGCGCGGATCTATGACGCGTTTCTCGGCGGTGGTCACAACTTCGCCGTCGACCGGGAATTCGCCAGGAAGGCGAAACAGGTGTTTCCCGGCGTCGACCAGGCGTGCATGGCGAACCGGTCGTTCATGTGGCGGCTGGTGCGACACGTGGTCGGCCAGGGCGTGCGGCAGTTCCTGGACATCGGGTCCGGGATTCCGACATCCGGCAACGTGCACGAGGTGGCGCAGCGGCTCGATCCGGACTGCCGTGTCGTGTACGTGGACAACGAACTGGTCGCCGTGACGCACAGCGAGATGTTGCTGGAGAACAACAGCAACGCCACCGTCGTGCGGGCCGACATGCGTGACCCGGATTCGATCCTCGACTCCGCGGTGACCCGGGGAATGCTCGATTTCGACCAGCCGATCGCCGTGTTCATGCTGGCGCTGCTGCACTTCGTCCCGGACGCCGACGACCCGGCCGGTCTGGTGGCCCGGTATCGGGAGGCGTTGCCGGCCGGCAGTTTCCTGGGCATCTCGCACGCGACCGCCGAGTCGCGGCCGGAGGAGATGTCGGCGTTGGAACGGTTGTACGCCACCAGCAGCAACCCGGCGGTCGCGCGCTGCGGGGAGTGGATCACCGGGTTGTTCGGTGACTTCGAGCTCGTGTCGCCGGGTGTGGTGTTCGCGCCGGAGTGGCGGCCGGACCCGGGCCACACACCGGACCATCCCGAGCACTACATCTTCTACGGCGGCCTGGCGCGCAAACCGGGGTGAGGCCGCGGCCGCGGCTCCACCCCGGAGCGCTCAGCGCGCGGCTCGCAGCAGGGCCGGCACGAACACCGAGACGTCGCTGACGGTGCCCCAGCCGGACGCGATGTCGTAGCCGGAACCGGCCGAATAACCGGGGACGACGCCGTCGGAGAGCGTGTCGTCGCCGGTGGTGACGTCCTGGATGCCGGCCCGCAGCCCGGCAGGACCCATCCGGTACAGCGCGGCGTCGACGTTGCCCAGGTCGCGGCCGTGGTTGAGGTGCACGGCCAGCGCGATGACGCCGAGAAACAGCGGCGCGGCCTCGGACGTGCCGGACGTGCCGTGCATCTCGATGTCCGGGTACGCGCGCATGTCGCTGCCGGTGACGCCGCGCACATCGTTCTGCCAGTACGGCCGGTGGTAGATGCCCGACACGCCAGCACTGGAGGAGTACGAACCCGCGTTCCACAAGGTGTCCGGGTGTACCAGGCGCGCCGCGGGTGAGGCCGGGTACGGCTGGCCCTGTGCCTCGCCGTAGAACTCGGTGCCGCCGACGCTGGTGACGTACGGGTCGCTGCCCGGCCAGGTCGCGACCCGGTACGGGTAGAGGTTGCCGTTCAGGTCGAAGCAGGTCGGGCCCTTGTCGCCGGATGCCATGACCAGCGTGATGCCCGCGCGTTCGGCCCGTTCCAGGGTCGGGTCGAGTTGCTTGGTGATCTCCTCGGGTGAGGAGAAGTCGTTCTCCGCGGTGTAGGTCGCCAGGTAGATGCCGTCGACCAGGTTGTGCTGCCGCAACTGGTCGATCGCGGTCATCATCTCCGGGAAGCCCTGCATGCCTTCGGTTTCGTCGACCGGCGTGGACGTCACGATGATGTGCGCGGACGGCGCGATCTCGTGCATCGACTCGACGTCCAGGTCGGTCTCACCCATCCAGCCGAGGCAGTCCTGGTAGGTGACGGGTTCGGTGTTCTTCAGGGAGTCGCACGTGGGCACGGCGCCCGCCGGCTGGAATTGGGTCACGTCGACCGGCGGCAGGCCCTCGTCGGCGTCGAACGTCGCCATCACCGACGCGATGTCCGGATCGCCGAACGAGACGACGTTGGAGATCGTGGTGCCCTGGCCGGTGTCACCCTCCCGCCACAGGTTCGGCGCCCCGTACGCGGCGGCCCTCGGGTAATGGGGTGACGTACCGGCCTGGCCGGCCAACCGTTCCAGCACCTTGGCCCGGCGCACCGGATCGGCCTGCGCGCCGACGAGGGTCGCGTCGGAGGAGAACGAGTGCGACGGCACCGGCCGCGGCGGCGGTTGCGACGCGGCCGCGGGGTCGAGCGCGGTGCCGACCAGCAGCGCGGCACCCGCGCAGGCGAGAGCGACTCGACGGATCACCTGTGGCCACCTTCTGTCGAGGAGTCGGGCGGCCGGACCGTAACACCAAAAACCGGACCGCAGTACCGGCGAAGGAAAGGGATTTTCCGCCCCCGATCACCCGTGCCGGCAACCGGACGGCCGGACGGCCGGGCACACTGGGCCGCGACCGCCGAAGCCGAAGGGAGCCCGATGTCGACCAATCGCCACCGCAGCCGGATCGACGAGGAACAGCTGCGCGCGATCCTGGCCATGGCCGGCATCAACCCGTCGCACCTGGTGCACTGGGGCGAACTGGGCTCGGCGACGTTCAACACGGCCTACCGGATCAAGCTGACCAGCGGTGACGGCCTCGTGCTCAAGGTCGCGCCCGACCCGGCGGCGCCGGTGCTCACCCACGAGCACGGCATCATGCGCACCGAGGCGGCGTTCTACCGCGCCGCGGCCGGGACGGCGCCGGTGCCGCTGGTGGTGCACGCCGACTTCAGCCACACGTTCCTGCCGTGCGATCTGTTGCTGATGACCGAGCTGCCCGGCACGGCGTGGTACGACCTGCGGTCCGAGCTCGATCCCGGGTCGCACGCCAAGCTGCGCACCGAACTGGGCGGTGTGGTGGCCGCGCTGCACGGCGTCACCGGCAGCGAGTTCGGCTACCCGCAGCGGCCGCCGGCACCGACCTGGCGGGTCGCGTTCACCTCGATGGTCACCGACCTGCTGTGCGACGCGAAGCACTACGCGACACCGCTGCCCCGGCCGGCGCGGGACATCCGGGACACGGTGGCGGCGCACAGCGAGGCGCTGGACAAGGTGACGACGCCGGTGCTGGTGCATTTCGACCTGTGGCCGGGCAACATCCTGCTGCACGAGAACAGGATCAGCGGGCTGGTGGACGGCGAGCGGGCGTTCTGGGGCGACCCGCTGGCCGATTTCGTGTCGCTCGCCCTGTTCGACGACCTGGAGGACGACGACGCGTTCCGGTCCGGCTACGGCCCCGTCGTGCTGGACGAGGCGGCCCGCGTCCGGCTCGCGCTGTACCGCATGTACCTGTACCTGATCATGCTGGTCGAGGGCGGGCCGCGCGGCTACTCCGGACCGGAGCGGGACGCGACCGTACGGATGATCGCGAAACACGTCGAACTGGCGCTGGCCGTGCTGGACGGGTGACGGCCCGGAGGCGTCGTCCCCCGGTCGAGCTACCGGCGACTGTCCACGCCACGGGGATTCCCGGGCGTGCCGATCGGCCTAGTTTTGCCGCATGACTTCAGCATCCCAGCGCTGGGCGCGCCTCGCCGTCATCGCCAACGTCGTCTTCGCCGGTTCCTGGCTGCTGGCCGCGCTGTGGCAGGGTCCGAGCTACAGCTCGGTCGCGCACACCATCAGCGACATGTACGCCGACGGCGCTCCGGGTGCCGCGTTCCTGATCGTGATGTTCACGCTGTGCGGCATCGCGGTGGTGCTGTTCGTGTGGCGCTCGCTGTGGCCAGCACTGCGCGAGGCCGGCCGCCCCGCGAAGATCGGCACGATCCTGCTGGCGCTGTCCATCTTCGGGCTCGGCGACGTGCTGAGCCTGTTCGAGCAGGAGGGCTGCCGGCTGGCGGACGCGGGCTGCACGACCGGCAAGCAGACCGGCACGTTCGGCGGCATGACCGACGCCGTACTCAGCACCGCGGGCGTCGCCGCGCTGATCGTCGGCGGGTTCTTCCTGGCAGCGGCGATGAAGCGGCTGCCGGCCTGGCAGAGCTGGGCGCGCCCGACCATGTGGGCGACGGTCGCGTTCGTGGTGCTGTTCGTGCTGGACGGTGTGCTGGGCGGTGCGGGTCTGGGCGGCCTGATGGAGCGCCTGATCGCGCTGGCCGGCGCGGCCGGTGTCAGCGCGCTGGCGATCGGCGTGGTGCGGCACAGCAGGGCACTGGCGGACATGGCCGGATGAGCGGGACCGGAAGCTCGGGCACGGTGGCGACACCGTGCCCGAACGGCTGTCGTCAGCCCATCCGCCGCACGGTGGGCACGGTGTCCAGCGTGATGCCGAAGACATCCCGGTACGTGGGCAGGATCTCGGCCTCGGAAAGTTCGCGTTCGGTGCGACCGGTGGCATCGGTGTGGATCAGCGTCGTGCCGGCCAGTGTCATCCGGCCGCCCTCGGTGAGCACGGTGCACAACAGGGACCGCGTGAAGTGCGAGTCGGGTGACGTGCGCTGGTACCAGCAGGTCGGTTCGAAGTCGCGGAACCTGCGTGGCCGCGTCTCGACGCGGTACTGCGGCTGGTCGTCCCAAGAGATGTCGAGCACGCCGGGATCGACGTCGACGACGCGGAACACGCCCTCCGGGTCGTCCTGCGGGGCACGGTCGGCCAGCGCGATCGGATACCGGCTGAACCGGCCGAAGCCGACGTCCACCAGCCAGGGTTCGGGCAGCTCGACCAGCAGCGCCAGGTGCCCGAACGGTGCGCCCGGTTCACCGTCGTCGCCGTAGGCCTGCGCGGACATCAGGCTCACGCGGTAGCCGAGGGCGGTCAGCAGTGCGCTGAAAGCGCCGTTGACCTCGTAGCAGAAACCGCCGCGGCGACGCCGCACCACCTTGTCCACCAACGCTTCGCCGGTCAACGTGACCGATTCGCCGAGGTGGATGCCGAGGTTCTCGAACGGGACCGTGCCCAGGTGCCGCTCCTGCAGGTCGCGCAGGCCGGCGAGGTCCGGTCCGGCGGGCCGGGCGGCGCCGATCCGGTCGAGATAACCGTCCACATCGATCACAACCGCACCGTACCCGACAACACCGACGCCGCCTGTACGATCGGCGGGTGACGGAGGACGCGGCGGCCGACCCCACCGAACACAGCCGGTGGCGGCCGTTCCGGCTGCTGCACGCCGCGATGGACGTCGAGTTGGAGCGGATCTACGCCGACCGGAAGATCGACGGCCTGAAGTCCAGTTACGTGATGGAACTGTTGCGGCTGCACCACCGGGGGCCGATGACGATCAAGGAGCTGGCCGTCTCCGTGCAGCGCACTCACTCCGCGATGAGCCAGAAGGTGGCCGCGATGCGCGCGGCCGGCTTCGTCACGACCACGTCGGGCACCGACGCCCGGACCCGGTTGATCATGCTCACGCCGAAGGCCGAGGAACTCGTCGGGCTGTTGACCGCGGAATGGCGCGCGGTGGAGGCGGCGATCGCCGAGTTGGAGGCGGAATCGGACTACCCGTTGAGCAAATTCGTCACGGATGTCGAGGAGTCGTTGCGGCGCAAGAGCTTCTACGATCGAGTGCTGGAGAAGCTGGCTGTGGAGGATGCCGAGTAGTCGGCCTCGCCATCTCGGTTTCGTTGGCCACTTCGCGTCGGCCGCTCACCTCCGGCCGGTCGCCTGCCGCCTCGCCTGTCGGGCACCGGCTCGTCTGTCGGCACCGCCTCGGCGGTGCACACCGTTGCTCGTCGGTGCCGGTTCGCCTCGGTGGCGGCCGCGCGGGGAGGCCGCGGCCGGTTGGCCGCGGCCTCCCCGCGTCAGTCGGCCAGCAGGTTCTCGATGGTGATCGGGATGTCGCGGACGCGGATGCCGGTGGCGTTGTGGATCGCGTTGGCCACCGCCGCGGCCATGCCGACCACGCCGATCTCGCCCAGGCCCCGCGCGCCGACCGCGTTGTGCAGTGTGTCCGGGTACTCGACGAAGTGCACGTCGACATCGGGGATGTCGGCGTGGACCGGCAGCAGGTAGCCCGCCAGGTCCGCGTTCGCGAACCGGCCGGAGCCCTCGATCTCCAGGCCCTCGTGCAGCGCGGCCGAGACACCCCAGATCATGCCGCCCATGATCTGGCTGCGGGCCGCCTTGTCGTTGATGATCCGGCCGCCGTCGAACACGCCCAGCATCCGGGACACCCTGGCCTCACGCGTCCACCTGTGCACGCGGACCTCGACGAACTGCGCACCGAACGAGCTGAACGAGTGCTTCGTCATCTCCTCGCCCGGCGCCGACGATCCGGTCGCCGCCAGCGACGAGCGCCCCGTGGCGCGCAGCACCTCGCCGAACGTCATCGACCGGCCGCCGCCCAGCACGCGGCCGTCCGCGTAGGACACCTCGACGCCGTCGAACGGGCCGCCCGGCGACGACGCAAGCGCTTGCAGGTCGTCGATCACCTTCGCGGCGCCGATCATGATGGCCGTGCCGGCGCTGGCCGTTGCCGTGGAACCGCCGGACAGGCCGCCCGGCGGCAGTGCCGAGTCACCGAGCCTCGGCGTGATCCGCTCGGCCGGGATGTCCAGGGATTCCGCGCCCACCAACGACAACACGGTCAGCAGACCGGTGCCGGGGTCGGCACCACTGGTCGCCACCACCGCCGACTCGTCGTCGCGCAGCATGATCTCCACCGACGCCGGGAAGCGCAGTGCCGGGAACATCGCCGTCGCCGTGCCCATGCCGACCAGCCAGTCACCGTCGGTGTGGCCGTGCGGTGTGCGCTGTGACCAGCCGAACCGGGCGGCGCCGATGGTGAAGCACTCGTCCAGGTGCTTGCTCGACCACTGCAGGTCGTGACCGGGCGGCGCCGTCGAGTTGTTCCGCATGCGTAGCTGGATCGGGTCCATGTCCAGCGCGACGGCGAGTTCGTCGATCGCGCTCTCCAGCGCGAACGAACCCGGTGCCTCGCCGGGCGCACGCATGAACGTCGTCGGCGGGACGTTCAACGGCACCATCTTCTGGCTGATGGACAGGTTCCGCGTCGCGTACCACTCGCGGGACGTGCCGTGCGACGTCGGCTCGACGAACGACCGGCGGGTGTCCGTGCTGCACCACGAGTCGTGCCGCACCGCGATCAGCGTGCCGTCGCGGTCGGCGCCCAGTGCGATCCGCTGCACGGTCGACGCCCTGCCCGCGGTCGCGGTGAACACCTGTTCCCTGGTCAGCACTGCCTTCACGGGGCGACCGATGGCCCTGGCCGCCGCCGCCGCCAGGAACGCGGGTGCGGACGTGCGGCCCTTGCCGCCGAACGCGCCGCCCACGAACGGGTTCACCGCGTGCACCGCGTCCGGCGGCAGGGCCAGCGCCTGGGCGATCTCGGCCGCCTGGAGGTGGGACCCCTGGTTGCCGCTGTAGATGGTCAGCACGTCCGAGTCCCACACCGCGACCGCCGAGTGCGGCTCCATCGGGGTGTGGTTCTGCGTCGCCGTCGTGTACGTCGCGTCGACGACCACCGGACTGGCGGCGAGCGCGTCGTCGATCGTCTCGACGCCGTCGGCGAGGACCGTGATCCACGGTGGTTCGCCGCGCATCGAGTCCGGCGCGTCCTCGGCCGTGCTCAGGCCGTCGGCCAGTGAGGTCAGCGCGGGCCGCTGCCGGTAGGTGACGCCGACGAGCATCCCGGCATCCCTGGCCTGTTCGAACGTCTCGGCGACGACGAAGCCGATCGGCTGGCCGTAGTACGTGACCTCCTTGGTCTGCAAGGGGACCCACGTCTCGCCGAACATCGGCAGGCTCGGCGTGCGCAACTCCAGCGGGTCGAACGGCGAGTACACGCCGAGCACGCCGGGCGCGCTCTTGGCCGCCGTGACGTCCATGGCCTCGATCTCACCGTGTGCGATCGTGCTGACCACGACGTACCCGTGGACCATGCCGGGGAAGTTGTGGTCGGCGCCGTACTTCGCCCGGCCGGTGACCTTCAGCGGTGCGTCCAGCCTGCTGGGCATCAGCGGCTCCCCTCGGTCAGTTCGAGCAGCGCGCGGACGATCGTCCTGGGCAGTAGCGACACCTTGAAGCCGTTCTCCGACAACGGCTTCGCGCCGTCGGCGGCTACCGACGCCGCCGTTTCGAATGCCTCCTCGGTCGGCTGCGCGCCGCGCAGCGCGGCCTCGACGGCGGTCAGCCGCCACGGCACCGTGGCCACTCCCCCGACCGCGACCCGTGCGTCCGCGATCCGGCCGTCCCGCACGTCCAGCGCGACGGCGGCCGAGCACAGCGAGAACTCGTAGGACTGGCGGTCACGGACCTTGACGTAGGTCGAACTGGCGGCCCAGTCCAGGCGCGGCACCACGATCTCGGTGATCAGTTCGCCGGGGCGCAGGTCGTGCTCGACATCCGGCGTGTCGCCGGGCTGCCGGTAGAAGTCGCGCAGCGCGACGGTGCGGTCACCGGTGTCGCCGGTCAGGTGGACCCGGGCGTCGAGCGCGACCAGGGCGACGGCGAGGTCACTGGCGTGGGTCGCGGCGCACGAGTCGCTGGTGCCCAGGATCGCGTGCATCCGGTTGGCGCCGGCCAGCGCTGGACAGCCGCTGCCGGGAACGCGGCGGTTGCACGGCATCGTGACGTCGCGGTAGTACGTGCAACGGTTGCGCTGCATGAGGTTCCCGCCGATGCTGGCCATGTTGCGGAGCTGTTGGGACGCACTGGCCAGCAGGGCACGCGAGATCACCGGGTACACGCCGGGGTGCGCGGCGACGTCGGCCATCCGCTCCAGCGCGCCGATCCGCAGTCCGTCGGACGTGTCGATGCCGCGCAGCGGCAGGTCGTTGATGTCCAGGACACGTTGCGGCGTCAGGACGTTCAGCTTCATGAGGTCGACAAGGGTGGTGCCGCCCGCCAGGAACGTGCCCCGCGTGGCGAGCGCCGCGTCGACGGTGGTGGGAGCGGTCAGCTCAAACGGTCGCATCTGCCTGCCTCGCCTGCTCGATCGCCGTGACGATGTTCGGGTACGCCGAGCAGCGACAGATGTTGCCGGACATGAACTCCCGGACGTCGGTGACGTCCTGCCGCACCGCGGCGACGGCCGACATCAGTTGGCCCGGCGTGCAGAAACCGCACTGCAGCGCGTCCTGGTCGACGAACGCCTGCTGCACAGGGTGCAGTTCGTCCCCTGCGGACAGTCCTTCGACCGTAGTCACGGGCTGCCGCACGGTGGCGGCCAGGGTGAGGCAGGACAGCACGGGCCTGCCGCCGACGTGCACGGTGCACGCGCCGCACTGACCGCGGTCGCAGCCCTTCTTGGGGCCGGTGATGTCGAGGCGTTCGCGCAGCGCGTCCAGCAGTGTCACACCGGGGTCGACACTCAGCCGTTCGGTACTGCCATTGACTTCGAGTGATATGTCCACCGAATCTCTTTCCCCGCAGAGAGTGGAACCGGATAGTCATCCGCTTCGCATCGACCCTAGCGGATGACTATCCGGTTCGCAATGAGTACGCTACCCGGAGTTGTTCCGGTCGGTGCGTTACGGATCACCGGCCGGACAGGACGCGCGGGAGGGACGATGACGACGGGATCGGTCAGCCCCCGGCGCGCGGACACCCGGCGCAACCACGAACTGATCCTGACCGCGGCGGCCACGTCACTGGCCGCGTGCGGCGAGGTGTCGTTCAACGCCATCGCCAAGAAGGCCGGCGTCGGAGTCGGCACGGTGTACCGGCACTTCCCCAACCCCGAGGCGCTGATCCTCGCGGTCTACCAGCGCGAGGTCGACCAGATCGTCGAAGCCGTGCCGCGCCTGCTCGCGACGCACACCCCGGAACAGGCGTTCCGGATCTGGACGACGGATCACCTGGCGCGCTACATGATGACCAAGCGCGGCCTGGCCGACGCGCTGCGCACGGCGACGGCATCACACGGCCAGTTGCCGGCGCACGCGTACCGCGCGATGATCGACGCGGTCGGCGTTCTGTTGCGGGCCAACATCGAGGCGGGCACCGTGCGCGACGGCCTCGACCCGGAGACGGTGCTGCGCGGCCTCGGCGGCCTGATGCACCTGGACCCGGCGGGTGAGTGGCACCGGCAGACGGCGGATCTCGCCGATCTGCTGTGGCGCGGCATGCGCAGCTGACCTCACGGCCCCCGATGCGATCGCATCTGCACACTTCAGGCCGAAACATACCGGTTTCGCGAATGTCGGCTCAGGACGGTCGCCGTTCGGCCCGCGCACGTTCTGCGTCTACTGTGGACAGAAGTTGGTCGTCAACGGCGGGCCGCGGTCGCGGCAGTACTCCGGCGGCGACACGCCGGGCGTCGGTGCGTCGAGCGTACGGGGATCAGAAGATCGCGAGCGGGTTGACCGGAACTCCCGTCAGACCGAGGATGCGCGGCGGTGCCGCGGTGAACAGGAAGCTGTGGCGGCGCAGTCGGGAGCACGTCGCCGCCAGTTCGTCGAGGTTCGCGGCGGCGACCAGCGGCAGGCCCATCCCGGCCAGGGCGACGCCGTGCATCGGGCGCGGGATCGCCGGGTCCAGCGGAGGGTGTGCGTCGCCGATGTCGCCGACGTAGAGCGCCACTCCCCTGCGGGTGCATCCAGCGCACCGCGTCGATGCTCATGCCCGGCATCGGCCGCGTCGGATCGGGTGTCCTCGACCAGCCGCACCGCACGACGAGCGCGTCACCGGGCTCGACCCGGACGCCCTGCTGTTGTTCGACGGAGTCCAGGTCGTCGGAGGTGACGGGGTAGCCGGCCGGCAGCGGGCCACCAGCGGCGAGGTCGAGGAAGACGCCACGGGTGAGGATGCCCTCGGCGTACGCGGCGGTCGAGCCGTGCCGGGCACCGAGTGGGGTGACGCTGTCGGCCAGCGGCCGCCCCGGGTACACCTGGTCGCCGTGCGGGGCGTGGCCCAGCGCGTCCAGGTGCGTCGAGCGGGGGTGATGGTTGGTCACCAAGCATCACATCGGCCATGTCGGGCGGCGGCGATCCGGTGTACACCATGATCTGCCGCACGGGTGACGTGTCGGACGCGATGGGCTCGAACGGACCGCTGACCAGTGGTGTCGGCACGACCGGCAGCCCCAGTGACACCGACCTGCCGCTGCGCACCTCGCGGGCGCCCCTGGCGCCCACCTCGTCGGTGATCAGGTTGAGCGTGCCGCGTTCGTCGTCGACACCCCAGCGGCCCCAGTTGGTCGGCAACTCGTCCGGTTCGACCGTCTCGCCAGGCACGATCAAGACCTTGTAGGGACGGCCGAAGCGACCACGGGCGATCATGGAAGAATGCGCCGGGTGCGGAACGAGGCGATCCTGGCCGGTGTCGGACTGGCCACCGGTGTGGCCGTGACGCTGCGGGCGCACCGCAAGCCGTCCTCGCCCGGCTGGGCGAAACGAGTCGGCCGCACCCGACTGCGCCGCGCCGACCTGCCGGTCGGCTGCACCGTCGCCATGCTCCTGTCCTTCGCGCTGAACCGGGCGGGCCGGAGCACCGCCGCGCGACTGGTGGCCGCGTGGGGTATCGGAGCCGGCGTCGGCGCCGTGGGCACCGGGGTCGCGGAACCGCTCGATCCGGCCTGAGGCCCGGAAACGTGAGTACCCTGTGGTTGTGCGGAGCCGCGTCACACACCTACGGGGGCAAGCGTGGCACAGGAAACGCAGCGCGGCCGGGTGATCGGCGGCCGTTATCGGCTGGTCAAAACGCTGTACACCGGTGGCTTCGGCCGGGTGTGGCTGGCGCACGACGAGCGACTGCACGACGACGTGGCCGTCAAGGAGGTCTGGCTGCCGCCCGCCGTGTCCGACGCGGAGCGCGCCGACCGGCTCACGCGTGCCGCACGGGAGGCCCGTAACGCCGCGCAGTTGCGTCACCACCCCAACATCGTCACCGTCCGCGACGTCGTGGCCGAGGACGACAAGCCGTGGATCGTGATGCAGTTGGTGACCGGGCACTCCCTGGCCGAGGACCTCACCGCCGCCGGGCCGCTGTCCGCCGCGCAGGTCGTCTACGTGGCCGACTGCCTGCTCAAGGCGCTGGCCGCCGCGCACGCCGCCGGCATCGTGCACCGGGACGTGAAACCCGCCAACGTGATGTTCACCGACGGCGGCGAGGTGCTGCTGACCGACTTCGGCATCGCCGCCCGGGAGACCGACACGGCACTGACCGCGAGCGGCATGCTGGTCGGCTCGATGGACTACATCGCGCCCGAACGCATCCATGGCCGGGACAGTCGCGCGGTCGGTGACCTGTTCTCGCTGGGTGTGACGCTGTACCAGGCCGTGACCGGGGTGTCGCCGTTCCGCCGGGACACGGTGGCCGCGTCGCTGGGCGCGATCCTGTTCGACAAGCCCGCGCCGCCGAGATGCCAGCCGGCGCTGTCGGCGCTGATCATGCGGTTGCTGGCCAAGGATCCCGCGCAGCGGCCGACCGTCGCGCAGGCACGGGCGCTGCTGGCCGCGATCCCCACCACCGCCACACACCCCGCCCCGCCGCCGACCATGCCGAAACCGCCGGTTTCCCAACCGAAAGCCACCGCGTCGCCGAAACCAGCACCGCCGAAACCCGCACCGCCGAAACCAGCACCGGCCAAACCCGCGCCGGCCAAACTCCGGTCGGCGAAACCGCCCCGGGTCGCCACGAAACGTGCCGTCGCGGTGCCGTTCACCCCGAAACGGCCGACCAGGATCGCACCCGTCGCTGCCGCGTTCGGGCCGCCGACGCGGCGTCGGCGGCCCGTTCCGCCGCCGGTCGCCCGGCCGCCGCGGCGGCGGGTTCGGCGTGGGCCGGGCATCTCCGTGGCGCTGGTCCTGGCACTGGGGTTCATCGGTGCGCACGCGGCGTGGGGCCGGGATGCCGGTGCCGCCACGACCGGCGACTGCGTGTACCGCAGCCAGCAGGACTGGCGGATGGAACCGTGCGCGCTGCCGGTGCCGTGGCGCTACACGGGCAGTTACAAGGTGTTGCGGCGCGTCGACGGCACTCCGGAGGACTGTGCTTCCGCGCCCGGGTGGACCGAGGGTGACCACGCGGCCGTGCTGCCGCGGTCGCCGTCGGTCACGCTGTGCCTGGCGCCCGTGCACTGACGATCCCGGGCAGCATGAACGGCGCCTGGGTGAACCGCGAACCGGTCGACACCGCCGTGCCCTCGGCCGGCGACGAGGTGCGGATCGGCACGTTCCAACCGGTGTTCCTCGACGCGGTCCGGCCCATCGGGGACGCCGGCTGAATTCCACGGATTTCCACGGATTTCCCGACACGGGCAACCAAACCGGTGGTCCGGCCATCTTCAGAGCGTGGACAGGGAGCGGATTCCGTTCGTCACCGTGGTCGCCGTCGGTCTCGCGCTGGTGGCGGCAGTGGTGCAGTACACGGTGCCCGTGGCGATTCCGGTGTTGCAGCGGCAGTCGAGGGGTCTGCCGCCCGGCCAGTGGTGGCGGTTGGTGACACCGCTGCTGGTGCAGACACTGGGCTGGTACCAGGTGGTCACGAACCTCGTGACACTCGCGGCTGTCGGGGTGGTCGCCGAGTGGCAACTGGGCCGGTGGCGGTGGGCCGCGCTGTTCGCGGCGGGAACGGTGGGCGGCCAGGTCGCCGCGTACGCATGGCACTCCCCGGGTGGCGGCGACTCGATCGCCATCTGCGGTCTGGCAGGCGGCGTGGTGGCCTGGCTGCTGGCCCGGCCCGAGAGGAGCGAGCGGTGGGCCGTGCCGGTGGTGGTGTGCTACGTCGCGGCACTGACCGGATGGGGCCTGCACGGGATCCGGTTCGCGGCAGTGGCCGTCGTCGCCGCCGTGGTCGCGCTGCTGGTGGTTCGGGCGCGGCGGATCGTGTTGGTCGGTGCCGTGGTCTGTGCTCTGGTGCTGGCCGTGCACGACGATCTGCACGGCGTGTCGCTGGTGGCCGGGATGATCGCGGGAGCGTTGCTGGTGGCGATCACTCGCCCGCCGCGCGGCGTTCCCGGAACGCGATCATGTTCATCCGATTCCCGCACCGCACCCCGCAGAACCGCTTGAAACCGTTGCGCGACAGGTCGATCAGCAGTCCCGTGCAGTCGGGTGCCGCACACGTCCGCAGGCGCCGCATCTCGTTCATCCGGATCACGTCGGTCAGAGCCATCGCGTACTCCACGCGAAGACGTTCGGCCAGTGGCGCGTCCGGGTCGGTGGCGTGCAGGTGCCAGTCCAGGTCGTCGTGCCTGGCCAGGTAGGGCAACGCCTTCGCCTCGCGCATGATCCGGTTCACCTCGGCCACCGCGTCGTCGCGGTCGAGCAGCCACACCCCGCGGATCTCGTCGCGGAGGCGCCGCACGTCCCGCAGTTCGTGCTCGTCGTGGTCGATACGACCGGTGAACGAGTACCGAGCCAGCAGGGCGGCCAGTTGGTCGACCGTGCCCAGTTCGTCCGCGCCGCCGCGGGAGGCGCCGGGATCGGTGTTGGCGAGTATCACGACGAACTCCAGGGACGCCTCCGTGTCAGGGGCGAAATGCAATTTGACTCCTTACTTCGTCCCGCCTACCGTCAGGACCGTCAGTCTAGTTAGCCCATGACGGGGCCGGTGGCCTGGAGGCAGCAATGACGAGGTCGTCGACGTCGGCCGGCCTGCTCGTGGCCGTGGTCTCGTTCGTGTCGTTCGGGTTGACAGGGGCGTTCGTCAAGCCGCTCCTGGAGGCCGGCTGGTCTCCGGTCGCCGCCGTCACCGCCCGCGCCCTGACCGGTGGGACCGTGCTGTTGCCCGTCGTGCTCGTGTCGCTGCGCGGCCGGTGGCCGTCGCTGTGGCGGGCGCGCTGGCGGGTGCTGGGCATGGGGATCGTCGGCGTGGCGATCACACAGGTCGCCTACTTCGCGGCCATCCGGCGGATTCCGGTGTCCACGGCGTTGCTGATCGAGTACCTGGCGCCGCTGCTGCTGGTCGGCTGCACGTGGGCGACGACGCGCCGGACGCCGCCGAGGATCGTGCTGATCGGGTCACTGCTGGCGATCGGGGGGCTGGTGCTGGTGATCGGGCCGGGCGCGCTGCACGCCGCGGACCCGGTCGGGTTGCTGATCGCGTTCGGCGCCGCGATCGGGTGTGCCGTGTACTTCGTGATCGCGGCCCGGCCGGGTGACGGTCTGCCGCCGGTCGCGCTGGCCGGGACCGGACTGCTGCTGGGCGGCGGCGTGCTCGGGATCGTCGCGGCGACCGGGCTGCTGCCGTTCACGGTGGCGATGGGCGATCTGCCGCTGTTCGGCTCGGCGGCACCGTGGTGGGTGCCCCTGCTGATCGTCGCCGTCATCGGCACCGCGCTGGCCTACGCGTCCGGGATCACCGCGTCCGGGATGCTCGGTGCGCGGCTCGCGTCGTTCGTCGGGCTGCTGGAAGTCGTGTCGGCGGCGGTGTTCGCGTGGTTGCTGCTGGGCGAGAAGCTGTCCGTCCCGCAACTGGTCGGTGCCGTGCTGATCCTCGGTGGCATCGCCGCGATCAGGGCCGAGCGGGTGCCGGCCGCACAGGTCGCCGTCAGCGCAGAGCGTTCCGAAGTTCGCGTTTGAGGACCTTGCCGGCGCCGGACACCGGCAGCGCGTCCACAAAGGCAACGACTGCGCGGCAGCTTGTAGTTCGGCGATCTGCTGGCGGCAGAACTCGCGCAGTTCGTCGACCGTCGGCGTGGTGCCCTGGCGCGCGACGACGACGCGTGCACGCGCTCGCCCCACTCCGTCGTCCGGCACGCCGATCGACCGCGGCCGGGCGACGGCGGGATGCTTGAGCAGCGCGTTCTCCACCTCGACGGAGTACACGTTCTCGCCGCCGGTGATGATCATGTCCTTGATCCGGTCGACGACGAACACGTAGCCGCGCTCGTCCATGTAGCCCGCGTCTCCGGTGTGCATCCAGCCACCGCGCAACGCCTCCGCGGTCTCGGCCGGTTTGTTCCAGTAGCCGAGCATGACGTTGTCGCCGCGCGAGACGATCTCGCCGACCTCGCCTCGCGGGAGTTCGGTGTCGTCAGGATCGACGATGCGCACCTCGCAGTGCGCGGCGGCCCGGCCGACACGAGCGGACCAGGCTCGGGTCGGTGTGGTCGTCGCCGGTCAGCAGCGTGGCCACCGGTGCGAGCTCGGTCATGCCGTACGCCTGGGTGAAGTGGGCGTTGGCGAACCGCTCCCTGGCGCGCGACAGCACGGCCTCGGAGATCGGTGACGCGCCGTAGACGATGCTGCGCACGGCCGATCAGGTCGGCCGTCGGCCGCGTCCGGCGCGTCGACCAGCATCTGGATCATCGTCGGCACCAGCAGGATGTCGGTGACGGCATGCTCGACCGATCGCCTCGATCACGCCCGCCGGGGTGAACGCCGGGCACCATCACGTGCGTCGAGCCGGTCAGCAGGCCCATCGTCCAGGACGCGATGTCGGCCAGGTGGAACATCGGCGCCGCGTGCAGCAGGACCCCGCCCCGGGACAGGAGTGCTCGCGTGGCCACGACGCTGCCCATCGCCGAGGTGAGCAGGCGCGGTGGGACGAGCATCACGCCCTTCGGGATGCCCGTGGTGCCCGCCGGTGTAGAAGACGCCGTACAGGTCTGTCGCCGCCACGGCGGGCGTCCTCGACGGCGGGGCCGTCGGCGACGAGTTCCTCGTAGTCGAGCAGGCCATCCGGCACGTCGCCGTCGCCGCTGAAGATCACCGTGCGCAGGTTGGGTGCCTGCTCGCGCAGTGCGGGCACGGCAGGGGCGAAGGCGTCGTCGACGACGAGTACGTCGGTGCCGCAGTCGACCAGCGAGTAGGCGATCTCGGCCACGCTCCAGCGGACGTTGACCGGGATGACCACGGCACCGGTCCACGGCACGGCCAGCAGGAACTCGTGGTAGCGGTCGCTGTTCAGGGCGAGGATGCCGACGCGGTCGTCGGTCCGCACGCCCAGCTCACGCAGCGCGCCCGCCAGCCGCGCGATGCGGTCGACCGACTCGCCCACGGTGCGCGTGCGCGCGCCGAACACGGTGAAGGTGCGGGCGGGATCCCGCTGGACCGCCTGGTGCAACGACTGTGTCAGGTACATCGGGCCGGCACCCTCCGCGCGTTGTGAATCATCAACCGTGTGATGTAGGCGACAGCGTCTCTCGTATCTTGCGGCAAGTCAAGGCTGCTGGCATGGTAAGTGAATCTCAGTTCGTACCTCTCGTGACGGGGAGAGCGTGATGTCCAAAGTCCTTGTGGCCGGTGTCGGGATGGTTCCGTTCGCCACTCCGAGCCGCAGTGAGCCCTACGACGTGATGGCGGGCGGTGCCGTGCGAGCGGCACTGGCCGACGCCGGCATCGGGACTACGAACAGGTGCAGCAGGCGTACGCCGGCTACGTGTACGGCGACTCGACCTGCGGCCAGACGGCGCTGTACGACGGTCGGCATGACCGGCATCCCGGTCGTCAACGTCAACAACAACTGCTCGACCGGTTCGACGGCACTGTGGCTGGCACGGCAGGCCGTCGCCGGCGGCGCCGCCGACTGCGTGCTCGCGCTCGGGTTCGAGCAGATGCAGCGTGGTGCGCTCACCGCGAAGTGGACCGACCGCCCCGGCCCGTTCGACGACTTCCTGACGGTGCCCGAACAGGCCCAGGGCGCGACCGGGGCACCGCTGGCGCCACAGTTGTTCGGCGGTGCCGGCGCCGCGTACGCCGAGCGCTACGGCACGCGGCCCGAGACGTTCGCGCGATCTCGGTCAAGGCCCGCCGGCACGCCGCGCAACAACCCCTACGCCGTGTTCCGCGACCCGGTCACCGTCGAGGAGGTGCTGGCCTCGCCGACACATCTACGGCCCGCTGACGCGGCTGCAGTGCTGCCCGCCGACCTGTGGCGCGGCCGCCGCGATCGTACTCAGCGAGGAGTTCGCCCGCCGGCACGGGCTGCGCACCGACGTCGCGATCATCCGCGCCCAGGCGATGACCACCGACACCCCGGCAGCTTCGACGCGGCGACATGCGCGCGCCTCGTCGGCTACGACATGGCCAAGCGCGGCGGCGCGCAGCAGGTCTACGAGGCCGCGGGCGTCAGCCCCGAGGACATCCGTGTCGTCGAACTGCACGACTGCTTCACCGCCAACGAGCTGCTCAGCTACGAGGCGCTGGGCCTGACCCCGGAGGGCACGGCGGAGAAGTTCGTGCTGGACGGCGACAACACCTACGGCGGCCGGGTCGTCACCAATCCCGTCCGGTGGCCTGCTGTCCAAGGGACATCCGCTCGGGCGCGACCGGCCTCGCGCAGTGCGCCGAGCTGGCCTGGCAGCTGCGCGGCGACGCCGGCGCCCGCCAGGTCGACGGCGTGCAGTCTCGCGCTCCAGCACAACATCGGCCTCGGTGGCGCGGCCGTGGTGACGCTGTACGAGCGGGTCGGCTGAACCGTGATCGACGCTGACGAGGCGAGGGCGCTGGACCTCGCGCCGCTCGACGTCGACGTCGAACGCGGGCGGCTGCGGTTGTTCGCCACGGCCATCGGCCAGACCGACCCGGTGTACTCGACCTCGACGCGGCCAGGCGGCAGGCCACCGCGACCTGCCGGTGCCGCCGACCTTCTTCTTCAGCCTCGAGCTGGACAGGGCGGACCCGTTCGCGTACCTGGACGCGGCTCGGCGTCGACCTGCGCCGTGCTGCACGGCGAGCAGTCCTTCGACTACCACCGGCTCGCCTACGCCGGCGACCGGCTGACGCTGCGGCGACCGGATCACCGACGTCTACGCCAAGAACGGGCGGCGCACTGGAATTCCTGGTCAAGCAGACCGACGTGACCCGTGGCGACGAGCGTCGTCGCCGACACGCAGCCCGGTGCATCCGTGACGTGGCGCGCATCGCGGAGCTGCGGGCATGACGCCGTCACCGTCGGCGACCGAGCTGCCGCCGCTGCCGCTGCCGCCGATCGCCGGACGACGCTGGCGCTGTTCGCCGGCGCCGTCCGGCGACCACAACCCGATCCACATCGACCTCGACGTCGCGCGCGCGGCCGGGCTCGACGACGTGTTCGCGCACGGCATGCTGTCGCATGGCCTACCTCGGGCCGGCTGCTCACCGGATGGGTTGCCGCAGCAACGGATCCGGTCGTTCCGGGTGCGCTTCGCCGCGATCACCCCCGTGCACGCGCGGCCGACCTGCACGGGCCGGGTCGTCGCCGTGGACGGGGACGACGGCGACGCTCGAACTGTTCGTGCGCGCTCGCCGACGGCACCACCACCCTCACCGGCGACGCCGTCGTCGCCACCGGCTGAACGGGACACGCATGGGAACGCTCGAGCGGCAAGGTCGCCCTCGTCTCCGGCTCCGGCCGCGGCATCGGGCGGGAGATCGCGCTCAAGCTCGCGTCGCGAGGGCGCGGCGGTCGTGGTCAACGACCTCGACGCGGAGCCGGCGAAGGAGACGGTCGCGGACATCGAGCGGGCAGGCGGCCGCGCGGTCGCCTGCCCCGGCAGCGTCACCGAGCCCGACTTCGCCGAGCGTTCGTGCGGACGGCCGTCGACGCCTTCGGCGGCCTCGACATCATCGTGAACAACGCCGGCTACACCTGGGACTCGGTCATCCAGAAGATGACCGACGAGCAGTGGGACGCGATCCTCGACGTGCACCTCACCGCGCCGTTCCGCATCCTGCGGGCGGCGCAGCCGGTGATCTCCGCGGCCGTCCGAAGGCACGGGAGGCCGGCGAAGCGGTGCCGTGCCGGCAAGGTCGTGAACATCTCCTCGATCGCCGGGCCTCGGCGGCAACGCCGGCCAGGCGAACTACTCCGCCGCCAAGGCCGGCGTCATCGGGTTGACCAAGACGCTGGCCAAGGAGTGGGGCCGCTACAACGTCACCGTCAACTCCGTCGCGTTCGGCCTGATCCAGACCCGGCTCACGGAGGCCCGCGGACGGCGACAGCACGATCGACATCGCGGGCCGCGAGATCAAGGTCGGCGTGAATCCGGAGCTGATGAGCTCGATGGAGGCGATGATCCCGCTGGGCCGCGCCGGCACACCCGCCGAGGCGGCGGGCGCCGTGTACCTGTTGTGCCTGCCGGAGTCGGACTACGTCAGTGCGCAGACCCTGGTCTGCGGCGGTGGCTTCATGATGTGAGAGGACCGGATGACCATCGACCGGCCCGCCAGGGGCACCCGCCCGCCGAACCGTCGCGACCTGATCGTGGCCGCCGCGGGTGAACTGTTCGCCGCCCGGGGCTACGAGAACGTCGGCATGAACACGATCGCCGACGCGGTCGCGGTCGGGCCCTCCGCGCTGTACCGGCACTTTCCGGGCAAGGAGGAACTGCTGGCGGCCGTCGTCGCGGACATCGCGGCGCGGATCCGGGCCGCGATGGGTGCGCCCGGCTCACCGGTCGGCGTCCTCGTGGGATTCGCGCTGGACCACCGGTCGGCCGGTGTGCTGTGGGGACGGGAGGCACGGCACCTGCCGCCCGCCGTGTACGCGTCGGCGCGCACGCGGATGCGCGAGGCCCGGGATCATCTGGCCGCCGTGCTCGCCCCGCACGCGGGGACGGTGGCGATCGACGAGGCCCGATTGCGCGCGGATGCCGTACTGGGCGTGGTGTTCAGCCCGTCGTTCCACCGTGTCGACCTGCCCCGGCCCGCGTTCGACACGCTGTTGACGGGGTTGGCGCAACGGGTGCTGGACACCGAACTGCCGCCTCGGCCGGCGGCGGACGCGGTGCGGGTGACCGGGTTGGCGCGGCACGCGCGGCGGGAGCGGATTCTGCGTGTGGCGACCGAGTTGTTCGCGGAGCGGACGTACGCGAGCGTCGGGATGGAGGACGTCGCGGCGGCGGCCGGACTGGCACCGTCCAGCATGTACAACCACTTCGCCGGCAAGGCGGAGTTGCTGTCGTCGGTGTTGCTGCGCGGCAACGGTCATCTTCAGCTCACGCTGGAGGAGATCTTCGCGCACACCGCGGACGCGGCGACCGCGTTGCGGGCCCTGGTCGCCGCGTACGCCCGGTTCACGCTGGATCATCCGGCACTGGTGGACGTGCTGATCACCGAGGCGCGCAGCCTGCCGGCGGAGGACGGGACGCCGTTGGCCAGCGCGCAGCGCGACTACGTGTACGAATGGGTGCATCTGTACCGGACGCTGCGGCCGGAACTGACCGCGGGCGAGGCCATGGTCGTGGTGCGGGCCGCGCTGATGATGATCAACGACCTGGCGCGCGGGCACGGCGTGCGACACCGACCGGACGCCGTCGACGTGCTGCGCGTGCTCACGCACTCGGTGCTGGGGCTTGATCAGCCGGCGAGCACGCAGTCACCACACACCACTCGCGGCCCGGGTGCCGCACGGTAGATGAGGCAGCAGCTCGCCCGCCGGAACCGGCCGTCCGGCCACCGGACACCCGTCCCCCGCAACGGCGGCCGACCGAGCAGGTCGTCGGCCACCGCGATGGCGCGGCTCGCCAGGTCGGGCCGCGCGACACCGATCATCGTCGCTGCGCCGTTCACGGCCGAAGCGACATTCCCCCACAGCACCCGCTCGGACACCGAGAAACCCTTGGCGGCAAGCACGATCCGGCCGAGCACGTCGAGCAGCTCCGCGGGCGAACCCGTCGACCGCCCGGTGACGGACAACGGAAACGCCCCACCCAACTCCGGCCGCCACCAGGCGTCGCCCGGCCCGACGGCAAGAGATCGCCCACTGTGGACGAACAGCGCGAGCGACGGCGAGACCAGCCGGGCCACGAGCCCGAACTGCGTGACGGACGCGGCCACCCGCACCGGCACCCGACCGCCCAGCCGCTCCCGGACGGCAGCCACCCGCGCGGCCAGCACACCGTGATCGAGCATGTCCCGCAACGGCAGCCACTCCGGCGACGGCGTCCGGCCGACGTCCACCGCGAAGAACGGACCCCAGTCCGCTATCTCCGTTAGGGCGCTCATCCGGCGACCGACACCGGTGCCACCGGTTTCGGGCTGACCAGGCGTTCTGCCATCGGCGCGAACACCAGCCCGACCGCCGGCCACAGCACCGTGCCGACCAGCCGGAACGCGGCCTGCGGCATGGGCGGGACAACGGGGTTCACGCCGGCAGCGGGCAGCGTCGTCATGGTGCCTCCTCCGGAGACCGCTCGCCGTCGGCCGGTCCTTCGGATCGGACGGGAGGAAGCCGAAACAGATCCACAGTGGAGAGTAGGTGGACCGGTGCCGGATCAGTCGCCCGGATACCGCGCCAACCAGTTGTTGCTGGTGGGCGCCTCATCGCTGAACTCCAACAGCGCCTCAGCCACCAGATCCTGCATCAGATACCGCATCTCGACATGATCGTGCAGCCGAGCCGGCAGAGTCCCGGTCCCGTCACGAGCGCCCAGGATGTTGCCGCAGATCGCCCCGGTGGAGTCACTGTCGCCGGAGTGATGCGTGGCGATGTGCAGAGCGTCGCCCATGTCGTCGCCGGCCAGAGCCGCGCACACGGCGATCGCCAGGGCCTCCTCCGCGACCCACCCCGCACCCAACCGCTCCGCGACGACCTCCGGCTCCGGCCGCCCCTTACCGGCCAACTGAACCGCGGCGTCCAACGCGGCCAGCGTCTCCTCGTGCCCACGCCAGCCGATCAACTCGGCCCGGGCCGCGGCCACCCCGTCGGCCACGTCAGCACCGTGCAGCACCTGCCGCACGATCACGGCCAGCGCCCCGGCGGCCAGATACCCACTCGGGTGACCGTGGGTCAACGCCGCGGCATCGGCACCCAACCGGAAGATCTCACTCTCGGTCCCGGGCCACAGCGCGACCGGCGCGACCCGCATGACCCCGCCGCACCCCTTGGAGTCGTTCAGCGGGTGTTCGATCGTCCCCAGCCGCCTGCCGTCCGCGGTCTGGTGCAAAGCAGACAGGCACGTGTTGCCGGGCGCCCGGCGCGCGTACAGCGCGGGCTCGACGATCAGCCGGCCGTTGAGCACCGACCTGGGCACCGACTCGCCCTGCGTGTACAGCCAGCGCAGATATGCCTTGTGCAGCACGTGGATCGCATCCACCTGGCCGGTGGTGCGGCCCTGCACGTGCGCCCGCGCGACCCCCTCCAGGGTGAACAGCGTCATCTGGGTGTCATCGGTGACCGCTCCCCGCAGACCGAAGGCAGGCACGTAGTCCTCGATGCCCTCGGCGCCGTACTGCGCCCGGATCTGGTCGATCGACTGGAACTCGATCGGCGCCCCGAGCGCGTCACCGACCGCGCCGGCCAGCACGCAACCGAGCACGCGGTCGGCGAACGACGGTCCTGTGTCAGCAGTCATCGCAATATCCTAGGGTGCTTCGTACATCTTGACGTGGTGAGTCTTGTCCGCCGGGTCGTACCACCGGTCGGCCACGTTGTACCGCGTGCCGGGGCCGAACAGCACCTCGCCCTCGGTCGGGTACTTGGACAGGTCCTGGATCGGCCGCCCGTAGCTCGACTTGATGTGCATCACGACGTTGCCGTCGAAGTTGTTGGTGTGTCCGGCCGTCGTGCTGACGAACGTGTGTTCCTGCACCTGTTTGCCCGGACTGTACCTGTCCAGCACACCACCCAGTTCGCTCTTGCCGTACCCGGGAGGCACCTGGATCTTGCGCACCGTCCAGCCGTCGTACCTCGGCATGCCGTTCAGGCCGGACACCGCCGTCTTGACGTTCGACTCGTACTTCTTGACGGTCGCCGTGTCGCCGTTGCGCAGCGCCTGGTTCACCGTCCGGTAGTAGTCGTTGGTGGTGTAGCCGCGGACGCCGACCAGGTCGGCCGTGTCGATGTCCCCGTACTTCTTCCTGAGCTTCGGGTCGGTGAGCACGTTGTTCTTGATGTGTTCCCGGTTCTGCCAGTAGTTGGGGTACTTCTGGCTGAACTCCTTCTGCGTGTCGTACGAGGACAGGTAGTTCTTGTTGTCGTACCAGGCCTTCTTCTGCCACGGGTTCGGATTGGGCTGCGGCTTCGGCTTGGGCGGCTTCGGCTTGGGTGGCTTGGGTTTGGGCTGTGGCTTGGGCTTGGGCACGTACTTGCTGGGGTCGTAGGGTTTCTTGTGCCCGCCGCCGCCCTTGGGCGCGCCGTAACCACCGCCGGGCCCCTTCGCCGACGTCTTGCCGTAGTCCCCGATCTGCTTGAACTTCGACGCCGCCTGCGAGTCGGTGTTCGCGACGCGCTGGCCGGACTTGTGCACCAGGTTGGCCTGGTTGTTCAGCTGTGAGCCGGCCTTGCCCCATGCCTTCGCCGCGGTGCTGTTGAACTGCTGGTGGCTCGTCGCCGTGGACGCGCCCACGGGTCCGTACGTGCCGCTGTGCACACCGGTACCGGAGATCGCCTGGCCGTGCGAGGACAACTGGTGGCCCCGCTGGCTGACGTTGGCCGCGTGGTTGTACATCGCCGGCGGATGCGCCGAAAACCCCTTGGGCACCGGTGATTCCTCTTCGCTCGGACTGGCTGCTCGGTCGCTGACGGACGCCGGTCAGCGGATGGTGATCCCGACATCGGAGCTCTGGCCGCCGTCCTCGGGCCCGAACACCTGGCCGGACAGCTCCTCCAAGGCCGAGCCGAGCTGGTTGAAGTAGCCGTCGATCTGGCTCAGCGCGGACTTCAGCTCCTTGACCTTGCTGGCGATCTCGCTCGCCACCTGCGCGGCGACGCTCAGCGCCTCGGCGGCGAACATCGCGATCGACGCGCCGAATGTCTCCGGCGCCGCGGCCAACGCGCTCACGCCACCGGGCAGCAGGTTCCGCACCATCTGCGTGATCAGCTCGATCACCATGTTGCGCAGGCCGCTGACCAGGCCACTGGCCGACATCGTCAGGTTGCCGGCGCCCTCCATGACGCGGCCCATCGACGCGAGTTGCTCGCTCGTGCGGCCTGCCACCTTCTGGTAGCCGTCCGCGGCGTCGCCCTGCCAGTCGTCACCGAGGGACTGCGCGTCCCGCGAGTGGTCCTGCGCGAGCTGCCGGATCGTGTCCGCGTGCTGCCGCATCTGCTGCGCCGAGTCCTGGGCCGAACCCGGGTCGCTCGTCAACTGCTGCAGCGGTTCCAGCACGATCTGGATGGCCTGCGCGAGGAACGGCAGACCGGCCGACATCACGGTGCCCAGCGGGTCCTCCGCGAACGACACCAGTTCGGACAGCCCCTGCGAGGCCGATTTGCCGATGATCGACTGCCCTAGCTGTTCGGCCGCCTGCACGATGCCGCTGACCATCGAGTCGTGGCTGTCGTACACCGACCCGGCCGAGCCACCCGACGAGCCGTCCGACGAGCCATAGCCACTCTCACCCGAGCCGGCACCGGTGCCGTAGTCGGAACCGGTGCCGTAGTCGGACCCCTCGGAACCGGACGTGCCGTAGCTCCGAGGCATCTCCTCCGTGGTGTTGATCGGCGACTCGTAGGACGAGTCGTCCGCACCGACGACGAGGCGGTCGCGGATGCCGCCGTCCACCGTCACCACGGCCTCCCCTCGTCGAAGTCGTCCCCGTCGTCGATGCCCTCAGCGGCGCGGCGCGGCCGCGCGGCGACGGCGCGCACCGGTTGCGGCGCGGGCGGCGGCGCCACGGGCAGCGGAGGCACGGGCGGCGGAGGCACGGGCAGCGGCGCGGCGGCCGGCACGGGGCGCGGTGGCACGGGCGGGCGCGGTGGCACGTCGTCCGGCGCGCCCGAGGCCAGTTCGTCGTACTTGTTCGGCGCGGGCGGCGGCTGGTCCTCCGGTTCGAGGCCCGCGTCCTGCGGCGGGACAAAGCTGGCCAGCAGCGCCATCGCGCTGGTGCCCTCACCGACCGGCGCGAACGCCTCGACGACCTTCTCGGCCACGGCGCGCTGGCCACGGGCCACGGTCTTCATCAGCAGCGCCGACAGCGCGGCCGGGCTGTGCTCGGTGACGCGCTGACCGAACACCACGTTGCGCAGGCTGCCGTTGGAACCGATCGTGACGGTCACCGACTCGTCCGACGAGGTCACGGTGACCGTACTGGCGGCCAGATCGCGCTCCAGATCGGCGGCGGCCTGTTTGAGGCCGTTGACCTTGCCCTCGTACTGCGCGAGCCACTTGTCGGTGTCGTCCACGTGCGGTGTTCCTGTTCGTTCAGCCGTGCGGCGAGCTTTACGATCGGTATGCGCGAGTCGTCGGACTCGACCGTTTCCGGGCGAGTGTAGGACAGGTCGGAGCCCACAACCGCGATTCGGTACACATTGCCCGGCGGGCACGTATACGTCGGAGCACTGACGTTTGACCGACCCGTTTCGTTCCGTTGTGTCAACTGTCAACGCAACACATCCCTTCACGCCGATCACGCGCTGGCGGCACCATCTAGGCAGGCTGACGACACCGGGCGACGAATCGCAGTCCACGCATTCACTGCGGCAAAAGGTTGCAATGTTGTCGCAAAGATTTGATGACCTGTGTCACGTTGACCTCTCACAGCGGCCTCGGGCACATTGGATGTCGGCACATAAAAGCCCGAAGCGGCAATTTTGAACAATCACGAACTTCGCTGATCCGCTGCCATTGCGTGCGCCCCTGCGATGAACGCGCACGCAATGGCAGCGGTCGGTCCGCCCTGCGCGAATGCGGGCGGCGCGAGATCCGACGGGGGCACATTGTGATGACTGGTTCGGACGCGGGCGACGCGGTATCGGTGGCACGACACGGGGTATCACCCTGGCCGAGCACCCTGCCCGAGCTGTTCGCGACCCAGGTGGAACGGGCAGCGGACGATATCGCCGTGGTCACCGAAGATCTTTCCGTGACCTTCCGGGAACTGGACGAGCGGTCGAATCGGCTGGCTCGACTGCTGATTTCCCGAGGCGTGGGACCGGAAATCACCGTCGCATTGTTGCTGGAGCGGTCGGTCGAGTTCGTGGTGGCCGTGCTCGCCGTCGTGAAGGCCGGTGGCGTTTATGTGCCGGTGGACGTCGGTTACCCGGACACGCGCATGCAATTCATGATGACGAACGCGCGGGTCCGTTGTGTCGTGACGACCGGCGCCGTCCACGCGCCGGTGCCGGAGGGCGCCGCCTCGGTGCTGCTGGACGACGAGGCCGTCGCGGCCGAGATCGCCGGCCACGGCGCGCACGCCGTCACCGACACCGACCGGCACGGTCGGCTGGGGCCGGACAACGCCGCCTACGTGATCTTCACCTCCGGCTCGACCGGCCAGCCCAAGGGCGTCGTGATCCCGCACGCCAATGTCGCGAATCTCGTTGCGGCACAACGGGAACCGCTTGGACTGGGACCAGGCGGGCGAAGGCTGCAACACGCGTCGGTGAGCTTCGACGCGTCGGTGTCGGAGATCTGGACGACGCTGCTGTCCGGCGCCGCCGTCGTCGTCGCGGACTGGTCGCGGTCGGCGACCGGCCTGCCGAGGGTGGAACTGGTCGAGAAGCTCGGCGTCACGCTCGTGACGCTGCCGCCGTCGCTGCTCACGTCCGTGGAGGCGGCGGGTGGCCTGCCGGACTGGGTGACCGTCGTGGTCGCGGGTGAGGCGTGCCCACCGGCCATGGTGGAGCGCTGGTCACGCAACCGCCGGATGCTCAACGCCTACGGCCCCACCGAGACCACGGTCGCGGCCACGGTCAGCGAACCGCTGTCCGGCGACGGTACGCCCCCGATCGGCAGGCCGATGCGGGGCGTGCGCGCGTACGTACTCGACGATGCGCTGCGACCGCCACCGGATGGCGTCGCGGGCGAGCTGTACCTGGCGGGCGCCGGCGTTGCGCGCGGCTACCTCGGCAGGCCCGGTCTGACCGCGCAGAGGTTCCTCGCCGACCCGTTCGGTCCGGCCGGTGAACGCATGTACCGCACCGGTGACATCGTGCGTCGGCGCCCTGACGGCCAGTTCGAGTTCGTCGGCCGTGTCGACGACCAGGTGAAGATCCGCGGCATACGGGTGGAACTGGGCGAGGTCGAGGCCGCGGTGTCCCGGTTGGCAGGCGTCGGCAACGCCGCGGTGACCGTGCACGGCGACGGCGCGGACCGTCGCCTTGTCGCGTACGTCGTGCCCGACGTGGACGTGAAGGCGTTGGACGCCAACCAGTTGCGCCGCGAGCTGGCGGCCGCCGTGCCGGACCACCTGGTGCCGCCGGTGTTCGTCGTGCTGGAGTCGCTGCCGGTCACCGCGGCCGGCAAGGTCGACCGCGCGGCGCTGCCCGAACCGGGCGACCCGTTCATCGGTCGCGGCTACGAGGCCCCGGTGGGCGCCGTCGAGCAGACGCTGGCGCGGTTGTGGGAGCAGATCCTCGGCGTGTCCCGGGTCGGCCGCAATGACGAGTTCTACCGCCTCGGCGGCCATTCCCTGCTGGCGACGCAGCTCGTGAACCGGGTGCGCACCGCGCTGCGGGTCGAACTGCCGGTGCGGGACCTGTTCGAGACCTCGACGCTGGCCGATCTGGCGCGGCGGGTTTCCGTGCTGCAGCAGGGCACCCGTGCCGTGCTGCGCCGCCAGGTCCGCCCCGCGCTGGTGCCGCTGTCCTACCCGCAGCAGCGCCTGTGGCTGACGGCACAGCTGCGTGCCGGCGACCCGGCCTACCACATTCCCGTCGTCCTGCACCTGGCCGGCGACCTGAACGTCGGTGCACTCCAGGACGCCATCACCGACCTGGTACGCAGGCACGAGCCGCTGCGCACGGTGTTCCCGCTGCTGGACGGCCAGCCGCAGCAGCGGATCGTGGCGATGGCCGAACTCGGCCCGTTGCTGCGTCGCGAGACCGTGGCCCGCGACGAACTGGACGGTGCGGTGGAACGCGTCGTACGCACCGGTTTCGACCTGGCCACCGAGCCGCCGCTGCGGGTGCACCTGCTGATCGTCGGGCCGGACGAGCACGTGCTCGCGATGGTGGTGCACCACATCGCGGCCGACGGCGCGTCCATGGAACCGCTGATGCGCGATTTCAGCACGGCCTACGAGGCACGCCGCGCGGGACGCGCACCACAGTGGACCGAACTGCCGGTGCAGTACGCGGATTTCGCGCTGTGGCAACGGGAATCGCTGAAGTTCGGCCAGGCGCACCTGGACCACTGGCGGGACCTGCTGACCGGTGTGCCCGACCAGCTCGCGCTGCCGACGGACCGCCCGCGCCCGGCGACCGGCTCCTACCGCGGCGGCTCGGTGCCGCTCGTGGTGCCCGCCGCCGTGCACGAAGGCGTCGCGGCACTGGCGCGCCGGCACAACGCGAGCCTGTTCATGGTGGTGCAGTCAGCGGTCGCGGCACTGCTGTTCCGGCTCGGTGCCGGCACCGACATCCCGATCGGCTGGCCGTCGGCGGGCCGGGTGGACGAGGCACTGGACGATCTCATCGGCTTCTTCGTCGACACCCTGGTGCTGCGCGCCGACCTGACCGGTGATCCGACCTTCGAGGACCTGCTGCGCCAGGTGCGCGAACAGGACCTGTCCGCCTTCAACCACCAGGAAGTGCCGTTCGAACGGGTCGTGGAGGCACTGAACCCGCCTCGGCTGCCCGGCCGGCACCCGCTGTTCCAGGTGATGGTCGCGTTACAGGTCGGCCGTTCGCCCGCGATCGACCTGGCCGGTGTGCGACTCAACCGGGTGCCCTTCGGCTCCGGTTCAGCCAAGTTCGACCTGAGTTTCCAGTTCGTCGAGCGCTTCGACGTCGGCGGGCGCCCGGCGGGCCTCGGCGGCGAGCTGACCTACGCGTCCGACCTGTTCGACCGCGAGACCGCAGAGCGCATGGTCACGATGCTGGCCACTCTGCTGGCCGAGGCCGTGACCGATCCCGGGCAGATGATCACCAGGCTGCCGCTGGCCGGCGCGGACGACCACGAGGCCGCGCTGGCGGCGAGTTCCGGTGCGGTGCGCGAGCTGACCGGGCCGTGGGCCCACCAGTTGGTCGCCGACCGCGCGCGGCGGCAGCCCGACGCGCCCGCCGTGCGTTTCGACGGCACCGACGTGTCGTACGCGGAGCTGGACCGCCGAGCGAATCGGTTGGCGCACCGGCTGGTCGGGATGGGCGTCGGCCGGGACGTGCTGGTCGGTGTGTGCCTGCGGCGCGGCGTCCACCTGGTGGTGGCCGTGCTGGCGGTGTGGAAGGCGGGTGGCGCGTTCGTCCCGCTGGACCCGGACCTGCCGCCGGCCAGGCACGCCGCGATGGTCGCCGACACGGGCGTCCCGATCGTGCTGACCCAGCAGGCGGTGCCGGTGCCCGAGACGGCCGCCGTCGCCGTGGACCTCGACGACCCCGCGCTCGCCGCCGAACCGGCGCACGACCCGCAGGTCCCCGTCGACGGTGAGGACGCCGTCTACGTGCTCTACACGTCCGGTTCGACCGGCACGCCCAAGGGTGTGGTGAACGTCCGCGCCGCCGTGCACAACCGGTTGACGTGGATGACGGAGCGGTTCGGTCTCGGGCCGGGCGATCGCGTGCTGCAGAAGTCGCCGTTCACGTTCGACACGTCGGTGTGGGAACTGTTCTGGCCCTTGATGACCGGCGCCACGCTGGTGCTCGCCGAGCCGGACGGCCACCGCGACAGCCGTTACCTGGCCGACACGATCCGGGACGAGCGGATCACGTTCGCCGACTTCGTGCCCTCGATGCTGGAGGCGTTCCTGCGGGAGCCTGGCGTGCGCGAGTGCGCGAGCCTGCGGCACGTGATCGCGGGCGGCGAGGCGCTGTCGCGCGGCCTGCGGGACCGCTTCCTGGCTGCTCTGCCGGACACGGGGCTGCACAACCTGTACGGCCCGACCGAGGCGGCGATCGGTGTCACCGCATGGGAATGCCGGCGCGACGACGTCGGCGCGAGCGTGCCGATCGGCGTCCCGATCAGCAACACGCGGGTGTACGTGCTCGGTCCGGACGGCAGGCTCGCGCCGCCCGGCGTGCCCGGTGAGCTGTGCATCGCGGGCCGGCCGGTGGCCAGGGGCTATCTGAACCGTCCCGGTCTGACCGCGCAGCGGTTCGTCGCCGACCCGTTCGAGCCCGGTGCCCGGATGTACCGCACCGGTGATCTGGGCCGCCGCCGCGCCGACGGCGCGATCGAGTTCCTCGGCCGGGCCGACGAGCAGGTCAAGGTGCGTGGCGTACGGGTGGAACTGGGCGAGGTCGAGGCGGCACTGGCCGGCCTGACCGGAGTCGGCCAGGCGGCCGTCGCCGTGCACGGCGAGAACCTGGCCCGGCGGCTGATCGCCTACGTCGTGCCCGACACGGGTACGGATTCGTTGGACGCCAACCAGTTGCGCCGCGAGATGGCCGCGACCGTGCCGGACTACCTGGTGCCCTCGGTGTTCGTGGTACTGGCCGACCTGCCGGTCACCACGAACGGCAAGGTGGACCGCGCCGCGCTGCCCGACCCCGGCGAGGCCCTCGCCGAACGCGGTTACGAGCCGCCGGTCTCCGGGACCGAGCAGGCGCTGGCGCGGCTGTGGGAGGAGCTCCTTGGCGTGCCCAGGGTCGGCAGGGAGGACAACTTCTTCGCGCTGGGCGGGCATTCGCTGCTGGCGATGCAGTTGGTCGGCCTGGTGCGCTCGGAGTTCGGCAGGGAGCTGCCGTTCCGCACGGTGTTCGTCAGCACCACGCTGGCCGACCTCGCCGAGCAGATCGAGCAACTGCCCGCCGCCCCGGTGCACGCCGTCGACGAGCGGTCGATGTCGCGGCGGGAGCGGATGCGGGAACTGGTCGCCGAAGCACTGGAGGTCGAGGCCGTCGCGGCCGAGGACAACATCTTCGACGTCGGCGGCGGCCGGGCCACCGTGGAGCGGCTGACCGCGGCCATCGAGGCCGAGTTCGGCCTGCCGATCAACCCGCTCGTGGTGGCCGCGCTGCCGACCGCCAAGGATCTGGCCGACTGGGTGGACACCGGCTCGGACGAGTCGGCGCTGGACGTCGTCGTGCCGCTGCGCCCGGCCACCGGGCCGACATCGCTGTTCTGCGTGCACCCGCTGGGCGGCCTGAGCTGGCTGTACTACCCGCTGGCCCAGGCGATCCCGGCTTCCGTCGGCCTGTACGGCCTGCAGGCCCGTGGCCTGCGGGCAGGTGAGGAGTTGCCGGGCACCCTCTCGGCGATGGCGGCCGACTACATCGAGCAGATCCGCGCCATCCAGCCGGCAGGCCCGTACCACCTGCTCGGCCTGTGTGCCGGCGGCGAGATCGCGCACGAGATCGGCACCCAGTTGCAGGCGGCCGGGCAGCGGGTGGCACTGCTGGCGATGCTCGACTCCCGCCCGACACCGCCGGGCCGGGTCACGCAGGTGCAGCGGCTCAACGCCGTCGCGCGCCACTTCGACCTGGACATCCCGAAGGAGGACCGGCCACACCTGACCGCGGACCAGCTCTACGACAAGCTCTGCGAGCGCCAGGGCCCCTACGCGTTCCTGATGCGGCAGAAGGGCAGGGCGATCGTCGACTTCTACGAGAACATGATCAAGCTCGTCGACAACCACGATTTCGGGATGTTCGACGGCGACATCCTGTTCGTCGAGGCGATGGCCGCCCGCACGCCCGAGCAGTACTTCTCGCCGCTGTGGCGACGCCACGTCACCGGCCGGGTGGACGTGATGGCCGTGAACTACCTCCACCGGCAGCTCGCGCGCGCGGAGGTCCTGGACATGATCGGCGCCCGAGTGGCGGAACACATCGCGGAAAGGCCAATGGCATGAGCAATCCCTTCGAACGCGACGACATCGACTTCCTCGTCCTGGTCAACGACGAGGGCCAGCACTCACTGTGGCCGCGGACGATCGCCGTGCCGGACGGCTGGCGGATGGTGTTCGGCCCCGCGGCCCGCACCGTGTGCGTCGACCACGTCGAGCGTGAGTGGACCGACATCCGGCCCGCCCGCCTCGTCGCGGACGTGGCGCAGCGCGGTCGCTGAACAGGAGCCCACCGCCATGGAACCATCACCCGACGACGGGTTCAGCCTGTTGTTCCTCTGGAGCCCGCCCCGATCGCTGTCCACCGCGTTCCTGCGGATGATGATCGAGCGCGGCGACCACGAGGTCATCCACGAGCCGTTCTCCAGCATCGTCGTGCAGGGTCACGTCACGATCGGCGAACGGACCGCGACCAGCCACGACGAACTGCTGAAGCTGCTGGCCGAACGCGCCGGCGAGCGGCGGGTGTTCGTCAAGGAGACCACCGAGTACGACTACCTCGGCAACGGCGGTGAGCGGATTCCCGAGGTCGGCCTGCACACCTACATCGTCCGGGACCCGCGCTCGGTGATCCCGTCGCACTACGCGATGAACCCCGCCATGACGTGCGCCGAGGTCGGCTACCAGCACCAGGTCGAACTGGCCCGCCAGGCGTGGGCGCCGCACGAGCGGCCGATCGTCGTGGAGGCGGAGAACCTGGTCGCCGACCCGGGGGCCACCGTCGCGGCGTACTGCTCCCGCGTGGGCATCCCGTTCCTGGCCGCCGCGCTGAACTGGGCGCCGCAGGACCACGCGGCGTGGAGCCGCACCCGGCAGTGGCACCAGGAGGCCGCGCCGCAGCCACGGCTTCAGCGACCACGGCACAGCTACGAGCAGACGGTGGACAACACGCCGCTGCTGGCCGAGTACTACCGCCATCACCTGCCCTACTACGAGTTCCTGCGCGCCTGGGCACGCGGCGAGCGCGCGGGGTGAGGCGTGATGGACGGACTCACACACCTGCAGCGACTGGAAGCCGAGAGCATCCGGATCTTCCGTGAGGCGGTCGCCGAGAGCGAGCGGCCGGTGCTGCTGTACTCGGTGGGCAAGGACAGTTCGGTGCTGCTGCACCTGGCGATGAAGGCGTTCTATCCGTCACCGCCGCCGTTCCCACTGTTGCATGTGGACACGACGTGGAAGTTCCGGGAGATGTACGAGTTCCGGGACAAGCTGGTCGCCGAGCTCGGCGTCGACCTGATCGTGCACCGCAACCCGGAGTGCGTCGCGCGCGGCATCAACCCGTTCGACCACGGTTCCGCGCTGCACACGGACATGTGGAAGACCGAGGGACTCAAGCAGGCACTGGACGCCCACGGCTTCGACCTGGCCTTCGGCGGTGCCCGGCGGGACGAGGAACGGTCCCGCGCCAAGGAACGCGTGTTCTCGGTCCGCTCCGCGGGGCACCGCTGGGACCCGAAGCAGCAGCGGCCGGAACTGTGGCAGCTCTACAACGCGCGCATCCGGCCCGGCGAGAGCGTGCGGGTGTTCCCGCTGTCCAACTGGACCGAACTGGACGTGTGGCAGTACATCCACCGCGAGCACGTGCCCGTCGTGCCGCTGTACTTCGCGGCCCCGCGCCCCGTCGTCCAGCGTGGCGATGCGCTGATCATGGTGGACGACGACCGGATGCCGCTGGTTCACCGGACGAGGTACCGCGGCAGCGCACCGTGCGCTTCCGCACGCTGGGCTGCTATCCGCTGACCGGTGCGATCGAGAGTGACGCCACGACGCTGCCGGAGATCATCCGGGAGATGCTGCTCACCACCAGATTCGGAACGGCAGGGCAGGGTGATCGACAACGACGCGAGCGCGTCGATGGAACGCAAGAAACAGGAGGGGTACTTCTGATGGCGACGGCGACCGGCGGCCTCGTCGCCACCGACATCGAGACGGCATCTGCGGGCGCACGAACACAAGTCGCTGCTGCGCTTCATCACGTGCGGCAGCGTGGACGACGGCAAGAGCACGCTGATCGGCAGGCTGCTCTACGACTCGAAGCTCGTGTTCGCCGATCATCTCGACGCGCTGGAACGCGACTCGCGGACCGTCGGCACGCAGGGCGGCGACCTGGACTTCGCGCTGCTGGTGGACGGCCTCGCCGCGGAGCGCGAACAGGGCATCACCATCGACGTCGCCTACCGGTTCTTCGCCACGGAACGTCGCAAGTTCATCGTCGCCGACACGCCGGGCCACGAGCAGTACACCCGCAACATGGTCACCGGAGCGTCCAACGCCGACCTCGCGGTGATCCTGGTCGACGCGCGCAAGGGCCTGCTGACGCAGACCCGCAGGCACAGTTTCCTCGTGTCGCTGCTGGGTATCCGGCACGTCGTGCTCGCCGTGAACAAGCTGGATCTGGTCGGCTGGTCGGCAGACGTGTACGCCGGCATCGAGGCCGACTACCGGACGTTCGCGGCGGACGCCGGCATCGGCCACGTGACGTGCGTGCCGGTGTCCGCGCTGCGTGGCGACAACATCACCGAACGCAGCCCGAACACACCCGTGGTACGACCGGCCCTTCGCTGATCGAGTACCTGGAAACCGCCGAGATCGCGGACAGAGTCGGGTTCCCGGCCTTCCGGCTGGCCGTGCAGTGGGTCAACCGCCCTGAACCCCGACTTCCGCGGCTTCTCCGGCCAGATCGTCGCCGGGAGCTGCGGCCCGGCGACCGCGTCCGGATCCTGCCCTCCGGCCGGGAGAGCATGGTCGCGCGCATCGTCACCGCCGACGGCGACCTCGCCGAGTCGGTCGCCGGCCAGTCGGTCACGGTGACGCTCACCGACGAACTCGACGTCAGCCGTGGCGACGTCATCGCGGCGGCCTGTGACCCGCCCGCCGTCGCCGACCACTTCGACTGCCGGCTCGTCTGGATGGGCGAGCGACCGACTGCTGCCCGGCCGGCCCTACCTGCTCAAGGTCGGCACCCGCACGGTCGGCGGCACGATCAGCCGGCCCGATACAGTGTCGACGTCAACACCGGCGAGCACGCGTCGCGCGACACGTTGCGGCTCAACGAGATCGGCTCGCTGCACCGCTGCAGCTCGACCGTCCGTCCCGTTCGACCCGTACACCGACAACCGGGACATGGGCGGCTGCATCGTGATCGACCGCGTCACGAACGCCACGGTGGCGGCCGGGTCTGCTGCACGGCGCGCTGCGGCGGGCGGACAACATCCACTGGCAGGCAGTCGAGGTGAACCAGCCACCCGCGCCGCGCAGAAGGGCCAGCACGGCGCCGTCGTGTGGTTCACCGGCCTGTCCGGCGCCGGCAAGTCCACGGTGGCGAACCTGGTCGAGCAACGCCTGCACGAGCAGGGCTTCCACACCTACCTGCTGGACGGCGACAACGTCCGGCACGGGCTCAACTCGGACCTCGGCTTCACCGACGCCGACCGGGCCGAGAACATCCGCCGCGTCGCGCACCTGGCGCGGCTGATGGTCGACGCGGGCCTGATCGTGCTGGCGTCGCTCATCTCCCCGTTCCGCGCCGAACGGCGGCTGGCCAGGGAACTGTTCGCCGACGGGGAGTTCGTCGAGGTCCACGTCGACGTGCCGCTCGCGGTCGCCGAGGCCCGGGACCACAAAGGTCTGTACGCCAAGGCGAGGCGTGGCGAACTGCCGAACTTCACCGGCATCGACTCGCCCTACGAACGCCCGGAGAATCCGGAACTGCGGCTGGACGCGGGCGTTGTCGACGCCCGGACGCTCGCCGACACCGTCGTCGACCACCTGCGCGCGGCCGGAATCCTCACGCCACCGACGAGGTAGCCACCGCCGAGGTAGCCACCGCCGAGTTGGCCGCCGACGAGTTAGCCGTCGGCGGCCGCGGCATAGCGGCGCGCCAACCGCGCGAACGCTGCCCGCAGCTCGGGTGGCCCGACCACCTCGATGTCCGCGTCGAACCGCCCGATCGCCGACGCCAGCCCCGGCCACGACCACGCACCCAGCATCAGCCGGCACCGGTCGGGGCCGAGTTCCTCGACGACGCCGTCCCGGGTGTAGGCGGACACGTCCGCTGCCGGCAGGTGCAGGATCACCTCACCGCGGCACGGCCAGTCACCGGAAGCGCTGCCGCTGAACCTGCCGCTCACGAACGACGCCACGTCACCACCGGGCAGCTCGCGCGGCAGGAACCGTGGCCCGGTCGGGACGCGCGGCGTGATCCGGTCCAGCCGGAACGTGCGCCAGTCGTCCCGGTCGAGGTCCCACGCGACCAGATACCAACGGCCGCCCCACGTGACCAGATGATGCGGCTCGACACGGCGCGGCACGGGTACGGCGCCGGGCGGGATCTGCGGGGCGTGGTCGAACCGCAGTATCTCCTGGGCGTGCACGGCGGCGCTGAGCGTCGCCAGCACCTGCGGGTCCACCTTCGGTCCGGCCCACATCCCGGTGACCGGCACCGCCGTGACCCGCAGCGCGTCGATCCGGTGCCGCAACCGGGCCGGCATCACCTGCCGGACGGTGTTCAGCGCCCGTGCCGCGGCTTCCTGGATGCCGGCGCCGCTGGTGGTCGCGAGCCGCAGCGCCACGGCCAGCGCGACGGCCTGCTCGTCGTCGAACAGCAGCGGCGGCAGCCGCGTACCGGCGTCCAGCCGGTAGCCGCCGTCCGGCCCCTTGATCGCCTGGATCGGATAGCCCAGCTCCCGCAACCGGTCCACGTCCCTGCGCACGGTCCGCGGGCTGACCTCCAGCCGGTCGGCCAGCAGCGCGCCCGGCCAGTCCCTGCGGGCCTGCAGCAGCGACAGCAGCGCCAGCAGCCGCCCGGAAGTTTTCGGCATGCCGCTCATTCTGCGCCCGGTAGCGGACACAACCTGTCCTCATCTGCTGCCAAGGTGGTCAAGTGCCGGCCGAGAACAACGACCTGAAGGGCAGAACAGTGACGATGACCACCCTGGACGCCGAGCGGACCGACCTGATCACCCAGCTCGCCGCGGTGCGGGGCGCCATGCTCAACGCGACGCGCGGGCTGACCGACGAGCAGGCGGCGGCGCGGCCCACGATCAGCGCGCTGTGCCTGGGCGGCCTGGTCAAGCACGTGACGGCCGTCGAGCGGAACTGGCTGCGCTTCGCGCTGGAAGGCCCGTCCGCGCTGAGCTTCGAACTGCCCGACGGCGTGACGTGGGCGGACATGGCCGCCGGCACGGCACGCGAGATCCCGCAGTGGGCGATCGACCACCAGAACGGCTTCCAGATGCTGCCCGGCGAGACGCTGGCCGACATCGTCGCCGGCTACGAGCAGGTCGCGGCGCGGACCGACGAGATCATCGCCGAGGTCCCCGACCTGTCCGCGTCGCACCCGCTGCCGCAGGCCCCGTGGTACGAGCAGGGCGAGTCGTACAGCGTGCGCCGCGTGTTGCTGCACGTCATCGCGGAGACGGCGCAGCACGCCGGCCACGCGGACATCATCCGCGAGACGCTCAACGGGGTGCGGGCGAGGTGAACCGGTGCCACACGGACCGGCTCGCCGCCGGTCCGTGTGGCCGACCGATTCCTCGCGGCGCCCGGGTGATCCCACCGAGTGGCCGTGTCCCGGCACGGCGCTCGTGAAGTACACATTGTCCATGACCCCGGAGGACGACGCCCGGCTACAGGACGTGTGGCAACGCGATATCGGCTGCGAGCAGGGCCCGCTGCCGGGCGCGCGGCTGAACGCGATGACCACACCGCACGGCTGGTGTGGACGGGTCCACGATGTCGACCCCACGCTCGCGACGCAGGCGGCCGAAGCCATCGCGACGGCGTACCAACTCCCGGTGTCCTCGGTGATCGTGCGGAAAACCGATCAGACGAGCCTGTTCGTGTGGTGCTACGCGCACCCCTCCGGCGCCGACTACCACCGCGGGTGGCCGCAGCCGGTGATCGACGGCAGCGAGTACATCGACGTGCGGCCGTCCACGTCCGGCGCGAGCCTGCTGGACTTCGTGCGGCTGACCGAGATGGCGAACAAGTACCGCGGGGACTGGCGGTCGCTGCGCGGCGACCACCCGGTCCAGATCGACCGGTTCCTGCGCCGGACCACGATGCTGCGCGCCGGCATCCTGGACATCCTGGCCCGCACCAGCCCGGCCGCGGTCCGCGAACTGCTGCTGCGCGTCGGCGTGGTCGCGGAGTCGCTGCCGACGGATCTGCTGCTGGCACTGGACTATCCGGTCAGCGCGATGCGCACGCTGCCGAAGGTGGTCGCCGTCCACCTCCCGACCCGAGGGAAGGTGTGACGTCACCGCAGGCGCGGTGCCAGCCAGCTCGCGACGTCCTCCAGCAGTTCGCCGTCCACCGGCTGCCGGAGCAGCCGGGGATAGGAGAACGGCGACGGCGCACGGGAGTCCCGCCGCAGCAGGTGCGTCAGGTCAGCGACCCGGCGTGTCTGGGCACCGGGTAGCAGCGCCGCGATCGTGTCCAGGTCGGCGGGATCGACCTGGAGATCCTTGTCCCCGGTGAGCGCCAGCACCGGTGCCTGGATCCCGGGCAGGTCGACGCGCGGGTCGTACGCGAGCTGTTCCCGCCACCAGCGGGCGTTCACGGCAACCCCGCCGATCCGGGCGACATCGGTGGTGGACGCCTCGATCGAGGCCAACTGGTGCAGCGCCAACCCGCGCAGCATCGGCACCAGGAGACGAGGCAGGCTGCCGCCCATCCGCGCGGCCTGCCAGAACAGCGCTTCCCTGCCCGGCCGCGCGTAACCGGCGAGCAGGACGACGGCGGCAGGCCGTTCGTGCGCCCCGAGCCACATCGCGTGCACGGCACCTTCGCTGTGCCCGACCACGCCGACGGCGTCGGCGCGGATCTCCGGCCGCGCCCGCAGCCCGCCCAGCGCGGCCGCGGCATCGACGCGGTTGTCCACGAAGCCGACGGCCCGCCAGTCCCCCGGCGTCGCACCGACACCGCGCCGGTCGTAGCGCAACGACGCGATCCCGTGCCGGGCAAGGGTTTGTGCCAGGGTCCGGCCAAGCGCCATGCGTAACCTGCCGGCATTGGAGTCCCGGTCCACCCGACCGGACCCTGGCAGGCACAGCACGGCCGGATGCGGCCCGGGACCGGTGGGCAGGGTCAGCGTGCCGGACAGCGGCACACCGTCGTCGGCGGACACGGTCAACTCGATCTCACGTACGTCCATGATCGCGGTCACGCCTGCTCCCTAGTTCTCAGTTTTGAGAAAGCTATCAGGGGTGAGAAAGTGTGTCCATGGCGACCCTCGACGTACTCCTGCACCCCGTCCGGCTGCGCATCGTGCAGGCGATGTTGGACGGCCGCCCCAGCACCACCACCCAGCTGCGCGAGCGACTGCCGGACATCGCGCCGGCCACGATGTACCGGCACGTCGCGGTGCTCGCCGAGGCAGGCGTGCTGGAGGTGTTGGCGCAGAAGCGGGTACGGGGCATGACCGAGCGGACGTACCGCGTGTGCTGGGAACGGGCGGAGATCGACGCCGCCGACCGCGCGGCGATGACCACGGAGGACCACCGCCGCGCGTTCACGGCCTTCGTCGGCACGCTGTTGGCCGACTTCGACCGTTATCTGGCCGGCGCACCCACCGATCCCACGGCCGACGGCGTGACGTACCGCCAGGCGGCGGTGTGGCTCACGGACGACGAACTGACCGACCTGCTGGCCGAACTACGGGCCACGATCACCGCCCGGCTGGCCCACGAACCGGCGCGGGACCGAACCCGCCGCGTGATCAGTCTGCTGACGATCCCCGACGGCAGCGGTCGGCCCCCGACGTGACCGAATCCCCTCGGACGCCGACCGCCGCGACGAACGAAGCGGCAAGGCGGTACCCATCACGGCAGTTGTGTCCAGACCGGACGACAAAGGTGGCACGCCACCGCATCCGCGACCGCCGGACCGACGGTCACCGTGCAGCGGGGAGGCTCAGCACCGGGCGGGCCGCGTCGGCCAGCAGCACCGCGAACGATGACTGGGCCGATGCCGTTGCCGGGCCCGGTGCGTCGCGTACCTCCGAGCGGATCCGGCCCGTGGTGTCGATGACGAAGACGACCTCGCTGTGCACCATCATTCCGGCCATCATGCCCGGCGCGAACTTCTCGTAGCCGTTCCAGACCTGTTCCAGGTCCGCCGGCGTTCCGGTCAGGAACAGCCAGTCCGGGGCCGTGGTCAGGCACTGGTGCCGGTCGAACGCCCTGATGAACGTGACGCGCGAGTGCATCGTGCTGGCCGCGATCGCCACCAGTTGCACGCGCCGCCGCGCCAGCAGGGAGCCCGCCGCGTGCAGTTGTCGCGCGATCTGCGAGCAGCCGGTGCACACCGGGTCGAGGAACGTCAGCAGCACCACCTTGCCGCGCAGTGACGCGAGGCTCACCGGCCGACCGGATTCGCCGCTGCTCAGCCGGAAGTCCGGTGCCGGGAGGTCCAGTCGGACCGGTGCGCCACCCGCGATGGCCTGCGCGATGATCGGGTCCGCGTTGTGATCCACCGACGCGGCCGCCATCGGAACCGCGCCGAGCGCGATCACGCCGACCGCGCCCAGCACGACCAGTGACCTCGGGCCCGCGGCGGCCAACACCCGCCGAAGCGGCGTGCGGATCTCGGCGGCGACCGTGGCCTTGTCGTTGACGGCGAGGTAGCCGCTCCACAGCAGCAGCACCCACGGGACCATGCTGTTCGGGTCCGTCCCCAGCCCACCGGGAAAACCCAGGTCCTGCACCAGCACCCACACCACCAGGCAGAACACGGTGGCAGCGGGTATCGCGATGCGCAGCCACCGTGGCCTGCCGACCACGAACGCCACGCCGAACGCGACGAGTGCGACCACCGTGACCAGGTTGACCACGACCGCGTTCGTGTTGGCGAACGACGCGAACGCCGACAGCATCGCGGACTGGACGTGCGGCTGGGCGACGTCCGCCATCGACGACACCATCCCGGTCAGCATGCCTGAGTCGCCGCCCTGCCCAGAAACCACGGCCCGGCCACGCCTGCAGCACGGCCATCCCGACCCAGAACACGCCGATACCGGCCAACAACAGTTCGCCCAACCGCGCACCGGCCCACACCCGAACCGGCAGCGCGATCAAGCGCGCCCGCCACGATGTAGAGGACGACCGCGCCCGGCGCGCCGGACAGCCACGTCAGGCCAGGCGCGAAGATCCCGCCGAACGCCTCGCCGAACACCCAGACGACCAGCCCCCACGCGGCAGCTGGCCAGGCCGCCCAGCCGCGACAGCCGGCCGGTCGACGCGGCGAGCAGCCACACGCCGATCCCGGCCTGGACCCACACCGCGGACGCCGCGGCCTGCACCGGGTGGTACGACCACACGGTGCCGCCGAAGTCGACCACGGCCTGCACCCAGCCCGGCGATGCCGCGGCGACCGGCGCGATGACCTGCGACGGCAGGCCACCGGCCATCTTCGGCTGCGCCTGCAGCACGGCGTCGAAGATCCACAGCACGCCGAACGCGATGCGGAGGAGCCGGCGAGCCTTCGGCTCGGCGACCACCGGCCGCCCTCCGGCACCCCAGCGGTGCCGGAACACGCGGTACGCCAGCGCCAGCACGACGACGATGACGCCGACGATGATCAACTGTCGCAACAGAGCGGACATGAACGCGGCGACCAGCGCGGGGTTCGCCGCGTCCAGTCCGGATTCCATGCCAGGCATGGCGAAGACCTTTCAGTGCACCGGGATGTAGGGACGCATCATTTCGTTGTCCTCGTGGTCGAGGATGTGGCAGTGCGTCATGTAGGCCGGTCCGACCGTGGGATCGAAGGAGTACAGGTTCTGTCCCGGGTCGCACACCGTCGATGGCAGTCGCCTGCGGCGCCCAGCGGATCACGTAGCGGTTCACGTAACCGGGGAACACCTTGGCCGTGTCCTTCCAGCCCGCCTCGCTCGGGTTCGGCGGGATCACCGGGCCGGTCAGGAACGGTGCGAAGGCCGGGTTGCCGCCCATCGCGCCGTCCGCGTTGGGGTTGAAGTAGTTCCTCGGCGGTCCGTAACCCGGGATGATCGTGCCGGCCGGGTAGTCGACCGGACCCCAGCTGCCGTCCTCGGTCTCGCCGTTGAACGTGCCGCCGGGGAACGCCGCGCCCCAGGCGTCCAGGTACGTCGGCTGGCCGGTGTTCGGATCGATGACGACCGCCTGCCGGTTGAGTAGCTGGAACTGGATCAGGTGGATGTGGATCGGGTGTGCGTCGACCGTCGTGTTCATGAACTCCCACACCTCGGTCGAGCCGATCCTCGGCAGTTCCGTGATGAACAGGCCCTGGCCGAACTGGTCCGACCCGGCGCCGGGGATCGGCGCGTCGCCGCCACCGTCGCGTTTGCCGATCCACTTCGAGTTGTTGATCAGGTCCTCGACCGGAGTGCCCTGCGTGTTGTCGCCGTTGCCGGACGGGTCCTCGAACTCGAACAGCACCAGCTGGCGTTTGACCGACGGCGTGACACCGGCCGCGAGCGCGCCGGTGACCGGATCGACCAGCCGCACGATCACCGGTTCCTGGTTCTTCCCACCGCGCAGCGGCGCGCCGCCCGCCGGGTTGTACGTGGTGTCCCTGCCAGACAGCGGCAGCGACACCTGGAACCGCATGACCTCGCGCGTCGGGTCGGCGGGGTCGAGCACGGCACCGCTGGGGAACGGGACCTGCCCGTCGTTGGTGAGCGTGAAGGATTTCCCTTGCAGGCCGGTGAAGTCGATGATGAAGTCGGCCCGCTCGGACGGCGCGATGAACAGCCGCGTCGACGGTGTCGGCGTGCCGTCGCTGGCCGGCTCGGGCTGCCCGAGCAGCTTGACCGGGGTGTCCAGCAGGCCGCCGTCGGTGCCGATCTGGTACATCGCCGGCCCGGTCGCGCCGCTCGACGCGTCGACGAGGCCCATCCGCACGAACCGCGCGTTGCAGGCGTTGACGGCGCGGAACCGGTAGCGGCGTGGCTCGACCTTGAGGACGGGCCAGGTCCGGCCGTTGACCAGCATCGTGTCGCCGAAGAACTCCGGGATCCAGAACGGGTGGATCTTCGGGTTGCTCGGCGGACCGTCGACCGCCGACGGGTTGTTGTCGCTGTCCGGGAACAGCAACTGGCCGTTGGTGTCGAACTGGCGGTCCTGGATCAGCAGTTCGATCTCCTGGTTGCCGGCCGGCAGGCCGAGCGGGTTGCCGGCCAGCCCCGTGTCGAACTGGTCCCGGATGAGGTAGAAGGCGGTCAGCCCGGAATAGACGTTGATGCGGGTGATGCCGAGCGCGTGGTCGTGGAACCAGAGCGTCGTCGCCTGCTGGTTGTTCGGGTAGTAGTAGACGGCCGAATTGCCGCCGGTGGCGGTGTAGGTGGAATACCCCTTGCCGTGCAGGCCGTTGTTGGTGAACCAACCCTCCGGCACACCATCCGATGTGGACTGGTTCTCACCGCCGTGCAGGTGGGCCACGGTCGGAATCGGTCCGGAGTACGCGTCGAACCGCATTCCCTGCTGGAGCGGATCGGCCCAGTGAATGGTCTGGTCGATCGTCAGGTACTGCCGCAGCACGGGCGAGCCGGGCAGATTGTTGACGTACTTGACCGTGATCGGAGTGCCCCGCTTCGCCTCCACGGTCACGCCGGGATACCGAGGCGAAGGATTGGTGCCCGACTGCCCGACGGCGTACCCCCACAACCGGGTGCCGTTCCTGAACGATGACGACAGCGACGAGTAGAACGAATCAGGGAGCACGTTCTGCTGGAATTCGAACATCCCCACCTGCAACGACTGCCCGGACACGCGCTGGCCGACGAACGTCGGCAGCGGCGTGACGAACTTCGTGACGTCGGCACCCGGCAGCGCCGTCTGTGGCACCTGGACGGACGCGTTGGCGGTCTGGAAAAGGGACGGCACCTCGAAGCCCATCACCGCACCAGCTCCTACAACTCCCCCGATCTTCATCAGATCTCGACGACTCAGACGGCTCATCGTGGCTTCTCCCTGGAATCCGGGGCATGCGGGAGCGACACGGATGAACCGCTCCGAACGCGCGCGCCGGCACGGCCGATCGCGCGGCTCCTGGTTCTTCCGCATTACTCGTATGCGGTGTTGGGTGTTGTCCGTGCCTTCCACGTGTGGCTGATCGGAACACCCCGACAGTACGAGTTCCTCATGAATCGGAATAGGCACAAGAAACCCTTGGGGGCGGGCGCAGGCCATTTCAGTGAACATCCGGTGCGGCGATTCCACCATGGAGCGAGGGGTCGGTGCCCTGCCGGCGACCCGCCGGGACCGTCGCTGAGCGGCCTGAACCGAGCACGGTGCCCGTGTGGTGCCGCGCTGTGGAGTCTTTTCAGGGCTTGTCCGGCGATTGGCCGACGATCTAGACACTGGACCATACGGCGAGGGGAGATCTGACATGGGACGGCCTGAAAGCCCGGTTGCCGGGAACGATCCTGCGCTGGCCGGCTTCGCCTCCGATCTGCGAGAGCTGCGCCAGGCCGCAGGCCGCCCCGCCTACCGGGAACTCGCCAGGAAGGCCAACTACTCGGCCACCGTGTTGTCCCAGGCGGCCAGTGGCCATGTCATGCCCAGCCTCGCCGTCACGCTGGCCTTCGTCGCGGCGTGCGGTGGCGACGAGGCGTACTGGCGGTCCCGCTGGACCACCGTCAGCGTGCAACAGGAATACCAACCGGTGCCGTTCCGTGATCCGGGTGACGACGAGCGCCTGCCAACCGTCCAGTGGCCCGCGCCGGCACAGGACCGGATGGCACCGGCAGGTGACGACCGGTCGGAGTGTGACGCCACCGGCGGTCCGTCGCCCGAGACCGGCCCCGGGATGTGGCAGGAACGGCGAGGTTGGCCCGGTGCCGCGCGCTGGCTCGGCGGCCGGCCCGCCACGCTGGCGGCGGCCCTCGGCGTCGTGTTGGTCGCAGGTGCGGGCGTCGGCGGAGCGGTGGTCGGCGCGGCGGTCCCATCCGATGCCGCGCGGATGCCGGCGGATGCCGGGTCCACGGGCCGGCCGGTCCAGGACGGCGCCGATCCGATCGAGAGCGGGTGTGCCGGTGACGCGGTCACCGTCGAGCAGGCGCCCGTGTTCTATCCGGTGTCCCGGTTCGTCGGCTCGCTGGAACTGCGCTATTCGGCGTCCTGCCAGGGCGTGTGGACACGCTTCGATCCGTCCCCTCCCAGCGGGATGACATCGGCGGCGACGGTGACCGTGCGCGTCCGGCGCCCCGCGGTGGGCATCGGCATCGGTGTCGAGGAGGAGTTCACCACGAGGTACGCCGACCAGAGCGTCTACGGCGACGTGCTGCGCGCGAACTCGGGTTGTGTCGGTGCCGTCGTTCAGGTGCGCACGCCGACAGGCAGTTCGCCGGAGGTGTCCAGCGGCTGCTGGTCGCCGCACCGCTGACCGTCACGTTTCCCCACCCGCCTGGGGAGAAAGGGCCAAACAAACGGTCAGCGTGTTGTCAGCGAGTTGATTGTCAGGTCGACGACAAGGGCGCCAATCAAAATCAGCGCCCTTAGAGTTCCGACCGTTCGGTCACCATCTCCCAGAAGGATCGCGATGTTATCCGTTGACGACAGCCCTTCACCCGATGCCGACAGCGCCGCGCGGGTCACGCCGGCGCGTCGCTCCCGCCGGCGCGTCCTGCTGACCGCGGCCACCGCCACCTTGCTGACGCTGACCCCGATCGCGGCAGGCGGGACGACCGCCGCGGCGGTCGTCGCCCCGCTCGCGGCAGGCGGGACCACCCTGCAGTCGGGCCAGCTGCTCAAGGCGGGCCAGTCCATCCAGGTCTCCTCGGGCGAGTACCGCTTCACCATGCAGGCCGACGGCAACCTGGTGGAGTACACGCTCGGCGACACGCCGCTGTGGGCCACCAGCACGGAGGGCAACAGCGGCGCCGAACTCGACATGCAGGCCGACGGCAACCTGGTCGTCTACAACAGCGCGCACAACAAGGCGCTGTGGGCCGCGGGCACCAATGGCCACTCCGGTGCGTACCTGGCGATCCAGGGCGACGGCAACGTGGTCGTGTACGGGGGTTCGACGGCCCTCTGGTCGACCCGCACCAACATCGTCGGTGGCGGCAGGAACGACTATCCCTTCGTCAACAGCGCCATCGACGTGGCCGACCCGTACGGCTTCCTGACCCGCGAATGCACCTCGTTCGTGGCATGGCGGGTGCGCAACAACCTCAAGATCAGCGCCTTCGCCAATGGCTGGCGGGGCGGTTGGTTCGGCAACGCCGACACCTGGGCCAGCAACGCGAGGGCCATCGGCCTGGTCGTCAACTCCAGCCCCGCGGTCGACGCCGTCGCTGTGCTGCCGCCGGGCGTGGACGGCGCGGGCTCGTCCGGCCACGTGGCCTTCGTGATCGGCGTGGGCAGCGGCACGATCACGGTCGAGGACTACAACTACGCCGACAGCTACGACGGCGAGCAGTACTACGACTACAGCCAGCACAGCATCACCACCGCGGGACTCTCGTTCATCCACTTCCGGTAGTCGGCCAAGGCGTCACCGTGGGGGCCATCCGGACCGGGTGGCCCCCACGTGGTGTGCCGAAGCCCGTGCGCGCCACCGCCATCCGCCGGACACGCTTGAGGTGCGTTCACCTGACTTGTGTGGTGCCCGGATCGGCGATCAGCTTGACACCATGGCGGAAGGTTTCTCGGTCGACCTCGACGAACTCGCCACCCTGGCGAACACCGACATCCCGTTCATCGAGCAGACCTGCTCGGGTGCCGAGACCACACTGAAGGTCAACGCGCGGCAGGACGCCACGATCTTCGATGAAACGGCGAACAGCACCCTCTATGTCGACGCGGAGACGGCGTTCACGGAGACCCGCGCCGATCTGGAGAACCTGCTGGGCGCGCTGGCCTCCAGTCTCGAAGAATGCGCGACGGCGTTGCGCGAGATTCACCGCCGGTACCAGGGAACCGACTGCCAGACCACCAACGATCTCAACGCGATCGGATCCGGCACATGACCTGCCAGCCGGCGATGGACCTCGTCTCGCAGATCGAGGACGAGATGTCCGTCGGCCACGTGCTGCAACGCAAAGCGGCCAGGGAGGCGTTCTTCCTGCTCCTGCCCGTGGTGCCGGACGTCCCGGGCTGGCAGCAGGAAGCCGACGCGCAGACGGCGCAGGACACCGTCAACTCGATCCGGCCACGAGCCGAGAACCTGGGGGCCGGCGACCCGGACGCGGTGGCCGGTACGAGAAACACCCTGTCGTCGACGAAGGAAACGCTGTTCGAGAACGAACCGCAGGGATTCGGCGCGGCGGTACAGAACATGCAGCACTGGAACGGCACCAGTGCGGAGGGCTTCAAGAACTACCTGAACCAGACGGACACCGCCTATCGCGTCGCACAGGACGCCCTCGGTGATCTCGCCACGCTGTACGACCTGTACGGCAACATCGTCGCGGAATGCCATACCGACCTGGTCGCGATACTCCAGGCCGGTCTGTCCGCGTTCCAGAACGTCGATCAGCAGGCCATTTCGGTCCTTTTGACAACGGCGTCGGCGGCGCTCGCCCCGCTGACCGCCGGTGACAGCCTGGTGCTGGTCGGCCTGGCCGCGCTCCTCGGCGGTGCGTCCAGCCTGGTGGCCACGGTGAGCGTGGACACCTCGTCGGACCTGTCCACCGCGCAGGACATCGTGGCCGCGCTGGACAACCTCAAGGCGAATACGCAGGCCCGCGTCAAGCAGCTCGACGACACGCTCGCCGAGCTGGGCACCAAGATCGACACGACGACGAGCGGCGTGCAGAACAACGTGCCGAGCTTCGCGCAGCCGGGCCAGCCGTTCGATCCCGGCTCCTTCCAGCCGGACTCCCCGCCGAGCAGTCCCCGGCCGATCTCGGGCGACCCGCTGGTGCCCGGCATCCAGTGGCCGAACACGATCGGGACCCGGCTCGATCCGGTATGAGTTCCAGATGCCGCGCGGGAAGCACACCCAGACGGTGCGGGGCTGTTCTCCCGACGATCGGGAAGTGACTCAGCCGCGGATCGCGCGCAGCGCCTCCACCACGGCCGCGACCAGCGTGACGCCACCCCGGGCACGCAGCGCGCCGGACCGCAGGGCACCGCCGGCGTTGAGCTGTCCGGACACGATCCCACGCAGGGTGGTCGAGTCGGTGATCAACGACCCGCGTGAGCAGATCCGGTCGCAATACCGCAGAGCGGGACCGGCGCAATCGACGACCCAGCACACCGCGGCGTCCTCAAGCACCACGCTGGCCACCGAACCACCCGCATCACGGTCGTGCCGGCATCGCGCCGGTACCGGGGCAGCCGGACCGAGCACGAACCGGGCCGCTTCGGCTGCCGCCGTCACCGACGCGGTGGGCACCACCTCGGAACCGTGGTTCCAGTCCGCGCCCACCTCGGCATAGCCACTCGCCACCAGCGCAGCGTTCATGCGGGTCCGCAATGTGCTGTCGACCAGGGTGATCGGCACCTGACGGCCGCGACCGATCCGGTCGGCCAGCACGCCGTCGGTGAACACGACCTTGTGATCGCCGACGCTCACGTCGTGCGGCGCGGTGAACGCCACTGCCGAGATGTCCTCGACCGGCACGACTCGGAGGAAGGAGAACACCTCGGCCATGGTCTTGTCCGGCCCGCGCACCAGATCCTCGTACCGGACCAGCATCGCCCGGTCGCCGAGTTCGCCGCGGGCCCGCAGCAGCCTCTCGGTGTAGTCGCACCAGTAGTTCACCAGCGCACGCACGGTGTTGTCCGGCGATGCCCGTACATACGGATCGAAACCGTAGCCGCCGAACCCCCAACGGCAGGCATCCAGACCGGATACCACGACATCGAGGCAGTGCCGCACCAGAAGCACGAACCGGGCGTCCGGGAACAGCGCGGCGAGCAGTGGATAGGCGAACGCGTTGTCCAGTGACTTGTCGCACCATCGCGCCTTGCCGCGTGCCTCGGCGTAGCTGTCCAGCGGTTGCGCCACGATTCGCGCGATCTCGCGCAGCCGCGCATCGGGCAGGGCACCGGAGTTCATGGTCTCCGGCGCCAACACCTTCCACACGCGGTCGAGGCTCTCGCCGATGTGTGCGATGTGCGTCTCGGCTGGACTCGCGATCTCCGGATGGGTGTCCACCAACACCCGGAACAGCGTGGAACCGGAACGTGCCGCGAACAGCACGAACACCGGGTCTTTCGATGTGCTCATCACGCGCTCCGGTTCGGCAGTTCGAGGGTGAGCACCCTGGGTGTGCGGTCCGGTTCGGCGGCGCGCAGCAGGCCAAGGCCGATGCCGGCCAATCCGGTCATCAGACCGAAGTCGGGCAGTCCCTCGGCGACCCCGGTCACCCAGCCGGTAGTTCGCCCGCTGGCCAGGATCGCGCCGAGCGCCGGGCCGGTTTCGGCCGCGCCCAGGGTGGAGAGCAGTTCCCAGGCACCGAACGCACCGTGGCACAGGCCATGCTCGGTGCCCATCGCCCGGTGCAGTGCCAGTTCGCGGGCGACCGCCAGCCGATGGGCGACATCGATCCCGGGCGGGTCCGCGAGTTCGGTCAGCACCATGCCGATTCCGGTCGCACCCCGGCACCAGCCTTCCCGTTTGCCGGCCTGCCAGTCTGCGTCGTCCGGGCCGAGGCTGTCCGGCCAGCCGCTGTGCTCGTCGAGGAACGTCGACTGCTCCGCCCGCATCACGAGTTCGGCGACGGCACGGTAGTCCTCGCCAGCAGGGTCGAGGCCCGCTCCGGCGGCGCGGGCGAACGCCATCGCGGCACCGGAGAGCCCGTGCGCGACGCCGGTCGGAATCCGCTGGTGCTCCAGCACCGGCTCAAGTTTGCGCCCGGTGACGGCGAGCGCGCACACGGCTGCCTCCCGGCTGCCGGGCATACCGAGCCTGCCGTGCAGTTCCGAGGCCACCGCCGCGATGCCCGCCGAGCCGCTGATCACGTCCCAGCCGGTGAGTTCGCCGATGCCCTCGGTGGTGGCGCGCACGGCGTGCTCCGCCCACCCGATCAGGGCTTCGTCACCACGGGCGGCGCCGAGGCAGGCCGCGGCATAGATCGCGCCCCAGATGCCTTCGAACACGCTGAGTTGCGCGTGCCGGGCGAGTTGTGCCGCGGTGAACCGGTCGAGTAGTCGGTCGGCCCAGTCGAGCATGGCGCGTTCGGCCTGCTCTGCCAGCGCGGACCGGTTGCCGGACAGCACGTCCAGGAAACCGGCGAACAGTGCGATGCCGGCGGCACCGTGGTAGAGCACGCCCGTGGACGGCAGCAGTCTCCTGCGCTTGTCGCCGACGTCGGCGCAGATCGGCCACCAGACCTGGCCGCCGGTGTGCACCGTGCCGGCGGAGATCAGCTCGGCGATGCCCCGGGCGGCCGCGAGCAGCTCAGCGTGGTCGGGACCTGCCGCCACGAGCACCGGACGGTAACCGCGATCGCGCCGTGCGGCCCCGCGGTCGTCCGCGGCGAGATCGAGCGCGTACCGGATCAGTCGGCACTGCACCACCAGGTCCTCTTCGGACAGTCGGGTCAGCCGTTGCCGGACAAGATCGATGCTGGTGACCGGATAGGCGTTCGCCACCCTGATCTCGCCGTCACCATCCTCGATGCGACGGTGCAGGCACAGCGCGCGGTCGCCGACCGTGAGAGTGAACGTCGGGATCAACCCGCGCAGCAGTCCGTCCCGCTCGTGTTCGAACACGCGCCGGGACGCCTCGTCGTCGTGGCCGTCCAGTGGCCACAGGGTGTTGACCAGTTCTTCCTGCGCGTGTGGGTCCACGGCGACGGACAGGTCTCCCAGGCGGTACAGGAAATGGAAGTACGAACTCGTCCCGCGCACCACGTGTCGGGCACGGACATCGGCGAAGCCGGTGAGCGGTCCATCCGGGGCGAGTAGCCGGTCGCGGGAGTGCCGGAGCCATCGATAGGTGCGGCGGAAACCTTCGATGACCGCGGTTTCGTGGCCGCGCACGGTCAGCCACTCGTCGCCGAGCTTGGGCCGGTACGGCTGATCGGTGCTCCGCTGCGAGCCGGCCGGACCGGGGGCCTGCGAGGAGTCGTGCCACCCGAGCACAGACGGATCGACCGCCCGGTCCGCACCCGTGCGATCCAGGCGAGGACGCCGCATCGGTTGCGGCAGGACGCACGCGGCCAACACCGTGGCGCGCAGGCCGTCGGCCTCGTACCGGCCGTCGGCCATGGTGCTGAACGTGTTGCCGAAGAAGCATTCGGTGTCGAGCAGGAACAGTTCACCGCCCTGGCACAGCACGTTCTCCCGGTGCAGGTCGGTGGCCCGCAACGCGTATGCCAGTGCGATCATCGCGCCGATCCGGCGGAAGTAGCCCGCGGCCTGCTCCGTGGAGTCCACCGGCTGCCAGGCGACGCGTCGTTGCCAGCCGTAACCATCCCGGTCGACCGTGGGCGGAATCCGGGGTGCGCAGTCAGGTTCGGCTCGCGCGAATTCCTCGAACACGGTGGTGAGCCGCTCATCCAGCGCCAGGCTGTGCGGTTTGTGCATCAGGCCCAGGGCATCGGCGAACCCCAGTTCCGTGACGGCTCCGCGTTCGTGCAGGTCGCCGGTTGGGACAAGCCTGGTGAGCTCCGCCGGTGAACCACCGAGCAGGTGGCGGATCACCGCCTGGTCGTCCCGGAAATGCCCGATCAGCGCGGCGATCGAACGGTTGTGCGCGCCGAGCACATGCTCGACCTGCCGGTGCAGCGGCCGGTACCGGGACAGGAACTCCTCGCACCGCTCGCGCTCGCCGAATCGGCCTACCACCGTCCTCATCAGACCGGTGTCCAGCTCCGCCCGCTCGCCCTGGATCTCGGCGGCGACCACCCGGGTCACCACATGCTGCACGAAAGGCAACAAGCCGGCGCAGTAGCCACGGACCAACGCGTCGCACGCGGCCCGGTCGGCCGGCGCGCCGGGAACTCGCCCGCGCACCAACTCGTCGAGTGATTCGGCGGCCGTCTCGGCAAAGTGGTGCAGAAGCGGCCAGAACGGAATCACCGGCCAGGCGGCCGGTGATTCCGTCAGCCAGGCGGCGGCGGAGTCGGCCAGCGTTTCCGGTCGTGCGCCGACCGGGCGTGCTGGCCACGGTACGACGTCAGGTGTGCCCTCCACCGGCAGCGTCAGCCTGGCGTCCAGAGCTGCCTTCGGTAGCCAACGAAACGGTGCGCACTCGCTCCATCGTCGCGCCAGGTTGTTCACGGCCAGACCGCCTCCGCCGCCCATGATCTGCTCAGGCCTGACAGCTCGCCGTGTTGCAGTTGTACGGTGCCACCGTCGGTGGCAACGCGGTCGAACACATCAGGATGGTCAGCTCCTCGCTGTCCGGAGTCAGGTCCGAGCAGATCGCGATGGCACTCAGACACAGTTCGTCGTACGTGGCCTTGTCGGTGCGTTCGGTCAGGGCGACGCCACCGGAGTCACTCCTGCGCTCCCATGCCTCAGCCATCCTGGTCGCCAACATGCTCATGCGCCTCCTCTGCGATAACGCGATCGCGGTCGTCCGACGCCCGATCGACATCGAATGATCACCAGTGTGCCAACAGCCACGCAGCGCGAACAACTGTTCAAACCACAGTCGAAACACCGTGGTTTCGTGGCCGCGGCGAGGTGCGGACATGCACAACAGGGCCGTGGTCCGGCGTGCTGTCCTCATCGCCGGCGCCGTCCCTGCCGCCTACCTGACCACCACGCTAACCAACGGCCGTGTGACCACCCGTCATGGTCAGCAACTCACGCCCCAGCGGTGTGATGGTGTGCACGACACGATTGCCGCTCCGCCGTTTGTCGATCAGACCCGCGTCGGCGAGGATCGTGGCGTGATAGCTGACCGCCGCCAGTGAGATACCGACACGTCCACTGAGGTCGGTCGTGCTGCATTCGGCCACGGCCGCGGCCAGAATGCGCACCCGGGTCGCGCCCAACAGGGCGTTCGGGCCGGTACGGCTCGACGTCGGGGTGTGCTCGATGGGGTAGACCAGCACCGGCGGCAGAGTGCCGTCACACAGCAGAGTCGGTGCGCCGTAACAGAAGAACGACGGCACGACCCTGATCCCGCGCCCAGCCAGCCGCAGCTCGCCGGCTACCTGCCGGCCGCTGACCACCAGCTCCGAACCGTGCCAGTGCAACTGCGGGTGCAGCGATTCCAGCGTTCGACCGAGGCCGTGGGTGATCAGCGTCCTCGCCCGGTGCGCACGGTCCCGATAGACCTGCCGCTCGATCTGCGGCCAGTAGGGCCGCACGACCGTGTGATGGTAGTGCGTCAGCGTGCGCCCGAGTTCCCGCAGTTCGGCACCACCGGCGGTGAGCATCCGGGCCCAGCCCGGCACGCGGCCCAATCCGGTCAGCGCGGCCAGTTCACGCCTGATCCGCGCGGGCGGAGTGCGCAGCAACGCGTCCAGCCCGGCCGCGAACCCGGCGGTCCCCTCGTCCGGCGTGAGGAAGTCCGGCGAGTAGCCCTGGCTGGGCGCGATCGAGAACAACCGGCGGATCGGCTGGTCCACGACCACCTCGGCCCGCCACCGCTGAATCCCCGCGCCGCCGTGGTTGGTCTGTAGCGCGTGCAAGCTCAACAGCACCTCCCAGAACGGATCAGGCGCATCCGCGAAAGTGGTACGGATAAAATCAGCGCTGGAGAACTGAATACGCAGTACCACGTTCCCCCTTCCCATGGAAACGATTACCGTCAGACACAGAGCTGGCGCTCGTACCGCGAGCCCGTTCCCCGAAACCGGCCGCCCATCGTGCTTGTGCCGCGGAATGCCGGCGCGGAACCATGATGGCCGACCGGGCTGGGACCGCCCTTGAAACGCGCTTGAAAAGCCTGGTCCTCGACGGAACGGGACAGGTCGTCAGCCGGTGGGCGAAGCGTTCTCGTGGGCAGAGCCAACCGGATGTCGCGTTCGTGGAACGCGCTGATCCAGCGTGGCCTGTCGCGGCGGAACGGGCGTTCCTCGGTGAGCGGTTCGCGGTCTGCCGCTACAATGGCCCCAGCGCGCACCAGGGCGCCTCCCGTCCGCGGCAAGCACCGAGTGCACCTGGATTCCCCAACACCGTATGGCCACGCCCCGTGTCCTGTCGCGGCCGGCAGCAGCGGACCCGGCTGACGATGGAGCACCCCATGGACGACAAGTCCCTTCCCGACAATGCCGACCTGGCTCAGCTACGAGCACAGGCCAAGGAGCTCCGGCGCGCCTTCGCCGGTACCAACCCGGCCGCCGTGGCCAGGGCGCGAGCGATCCTGCCCCACGCGGGTGCCGAGATCACGCTCCGGGACGCCCAACTGGTGATCGCCCGCGAGCACGGCTTCGCCGGCTGGCGTGAACTGGCGGCCGGTGTCGTCGCTCAGCACAGCAACGGCCGAGACCTCGACCGCTGGTTCGCCGTCGAACTCAACAACGGCACCTGGGACCTGATCGACAACGGTCTGTCCGAGCAGAGCCCACGCACGGAGCGGGACCAGGCGCTGTACGCCGCCTACGCCGCTGCCCATCACTGGACGCAGGTCGGCACGGTTGCCAACCGCGGACGCGCCGAGCACCTGATCGCCACCGTCGCGACGGTCGACGGGTCTGCTCGATGTCGCCCGGCGCCACGCCGACCGGTACGCCGAACTCATCGCAGAGCACCCGGCGGCGTTCGCCGACTGGGATCGTGCCTTCGCCGCCGAGGCCATCGCGCGCGTGGCGTCGCGCGCCGGCACAGCCGAAGCCGACCAACTCAAGGCCGAAGCACATCGCTTGGCCGAGGCAGTCGAGCACCCGGAGGAACGACGAATCTGCGCGCAACGCCTGGCCGCGGCGCCGTGGTAGGCCGCTGACGGGGAGAGCCTGACGGGCCTTCGTCACCTCCGGCAGCACCACCTCGATCAGGCGCCCGAGGCCCTGGTGGCGCTCGTCGCTTGCCTCGACCGGGATCGACGGGCGACCCGCCGGTCCTGTCCGGCAACCAGAGCCCCGCGCGACCTGGCGCCGGGGCCTGTTACACCCGGCCGGAATTGCCGAGATCACCCACAACCTGCAACGCGTTGCCGCTGGCCGGACCCGAATCCGCCGATCCTCGCCGCTGCTACCAGCACAAACCGACGTCGACATCACCCTGGCCCCATACCTGTCAAGTCGCGAGGTGTCGGGGCTGCACCGGCAGAAATGGGTCTTGTTCAATCGGAGGGATCATCTGTTCAAGACCAGGAATCCGTGCGGGGACATCATGACCACTGTTGACGACGAAACCGACATCGAATTTCCACTGGTTCGGCACTGCCCGTTCGAACCGCCGGGCGACTACCGACGAATCCGCGAATCCGACCGGCTGCGGAAGGTCCGCCTGCCCGACGGCAGGCAGGCATGGGCGGTCGGCAGATACGACCAGGTGCGACAGGTGTTGACCGACCCGAGGTTCAGCTCGGACCGGTACGACCCGCGCTTCCCCCGGATGGTTTCCGGGCCGAACCGCCAACCCGAGGACGAGCGCACCATGATCTCGATGGATGGCCCCGACCACGGCCGTGCCCGCGGGGCGGTACTCGGCGAGTTCACGCTCCGCCGACTGGAAACGCTGCGGCCCAGGATCCAGCAGGTCGTGGACGAGCTGATCGACGCCATGCTCACCGGCCCGCGATCGGCCGATCTCGTCCAGGCACTGTCCCTTCCGTTGCCGTCCTTGGTGATCTGCGAACTGCTCGGTGTGCCCTACAGCGATCATGGGTTCTTTCAGGCCAATACCGAGATCATGATCAAACGGGCCGTCGACGCCGAAACACGCGATGCGGCGGCCGACCGCGTCCGCGACTACATGGACCGGCTCGTCACCAGCAAGGAAGCCGACCCACCGGACGACCTGCTGGGTCGGCAGATCACCAGGCTCCGCGCGAACGGTCACTACCGGCACGCCGGCCTGGTCGGTCTCGGCTTCCTGATGTTGCTCGCCGGCCACGAGACCACGGCGAACATGATCTCCCTCGGGGTGGTCAGCCTGCTGGAGCACTCCGAACAACTGGCGAAGCTCAGGGCCGATCCCGCCGCGATTTCGGACGCGGTCGAGGAGTTGCTCCGGTACTTCAGTCTCGTCGAAGGTGTCACGGCGCGGCTGTGCACCGAGGACGTGGCGATCGGCGGCGTCACCATCCGGGCCGGCGAGGGCGTGATCGCGCTGAACTACTCGGCCAACCACGACGGGGCGGCATTCGGGGAAGCCGATACTTTCGATGTCACCCGATCGGCCCGCCACCACGTGGCTTTCGGCTTCGGACCACACCAATGTCTTGGCCAGAACCTGGCCAGAATGGAATTGCGGATCGTCTTCGAAACGCTGTTCCGTCGAATTCCCGACCTGCGCCTGGCTGTCGATGTCGAGGAGTTGCCGTTCAAGGAAGACGCCCTGATCTACGGTCTGTACGAACTGCCGGTGACATGGGCGCCATTCCGGCGAGCGACACCCGGACGGCCTCCTACGAAGGTATGATTCGATGCCAGATACCCGCCAACCTTATTTTAACCTGTGACACTTGCCACAGGAGAAACATCCGACCGCTTGTCTCAATGTGCCACTGGGCAGTACGTAAGGTTGCCTTATATTGATCGCGGCGCTCGTCCGATCCGACTGATCAGTGCCGGGACCCAGTGGTAGGGAGTGGCGGTCACATGGAGAACGTCGGTCACTGCAACGGAGTCGCGCCCGCCGAGGACTTCGCGCTGAGCAAGCGGGAACGCCAGGTCCTCGATTTGCTGGCGGAGGGCAAGACCAACGACGCCATCGCACGTAGGTTGACCATCAGCCCACACACCGTGGACACCTACCTTCGGCGAATCAGGGCCAAGACGGGGATATCGAACCGGGCGAGACTGATCGTCTTCGCGATGACCGGTGAAGCCTAGTGTCGTGCCCGATCTGGCACTCAGCATGCCCGATCGGGCACACTTCCAGGTTCGCCCCACCGTCCACATCAGACATGGTTATCAATGCCGCCGTCGCTTTGTCAAGCCACGATGTCCTGGGACTGTGGGTGAGCGGACGCATTGGCTAGCTTCAATTCTGGCCAGTCGGCGCCACGTGGCGGGATGCCGTGAATCGTTTGCCCGGAAGAGGAGAACCGCATGACGCTCGATTTGCCGATGGTCACGGCGACGCGCCCGAGTTCCCGTCCGGTGGTGATGCCGTCCCGGTTTCTGCACGACGTGATCACCGGTCCGTTCGGTCACCGCGACGTGGCCGAGTGTGCCGACACGGTGACGGGCACCCTGGGCGGCTCGTTCGTCGACCGGCTGGACACGGCGCGGTCCCTGACGATCGATCTCGACGGAGTCGTCATCGACGTGCACGTCGGGCCCGCCCCACCGGACGCGACGGCAACGCTGGATCCCGTGCTGCCCGCGGTGGTCCGCAGTTCGGCCGTGATCCTCTCCAGCGAGCGGCCGGGCTCGATGGTGGCAGAATCCATCGCCGCACTCGACTTCTTCGTCGAAGAGCTACGGCGTAGGGCAGCGGCGTACACGGCGGCCGAGTTGGATTCCATCCTCGATGCGATGCCGATGCTCGCCAGCGTCACGCGGGAGAACTCGCCGATCGCGGACTGGGCGGTGATATTCCGCGACCACTTCGTCGAGAACAGCGTCGGATTTCTGCAAGCCGTCGAACGGTGTGGCGTGTCACCGGGCTGGATCTTCGCGCTGGCCAAGGGCGACCGGACCGCTCACCGGGAGCGGGTGCATGCCTCGTTTCTCCGGCGTGGCTATTCCAGCGGCGTCCTGGACAACGCGGTCATCAACGGGACTGCGTCGGCCGACGCCGTCGAACAGGCACGGGCGACCGGCGCGGAGGTCGACCACTTCATCCATCGCGCTCACCAGTCGGGCAAGCGGGTGCTCGTCGTCGACGACGGCGGACTGCTGGCGCAGGGGCTGGGCAGCAATCACCTCGTGCGGGAGTCGGTCGACGCGGCGCTGGAACTGACCGTGAGCGGGCTCAAGCGCATCGAGGCGGTGCCCGGCGGGGTCACGATTCCCGTGTTCAACCTGGCGCGGTCGAAGCTGAAGACGGCGATCGGCTACAACGAGATCGCCGAATCGTGCCTGCGGCGCCTGCGAGTGCTGCTGGCCGGCCAGAAGATCGTCGGCCGGTCCGTGCTCTGCGTCGGTTTCGGGACGCTGGGCAGGCGACTCGCGCTGGGCCTGCGCGCGCTCGGGTGTGACGTGAGCGTCGTCGACGTGGACATCGTCACACTCGTCCAGGCCGCCGAGGAAGGCTTCGCGACGTACCGTTCGCTGGCCGACGCGCTGCGCAGGTCGTTCTTCCTGATCGCGAGCAGCACCGGGGAGCGGGTGCTCACCGAGCGCACGCTGCCGCTGCTGCCCGACGGGGTGGTCCTGGCCGGTTTCGCCACGAAGGACTTCAGCCTGCTGACCGACCAGCCGCACGGCCTCGACTCGGTGCCGATGGCCGGTTTCGGCACACGGTACCTGCTGCCCGACGGCAGGCACATCACCCTGCTCGGCGACGGCCGCTCACTGAACCTGTTCGAGTACGAGGGAATCCCCAATCGCGGCTACGACATCTACCGCGCCGCCACGCTCGTGGCCGCGATGGAACTGTGCGACCGGGCCGACGAACTGTCGCCTGGCGTGCACACCACGATAGTGGACGAGGCCGTCGCGCGGTCCGGGCTGTACGAGCGGTATTACGAGCACTACCTGTCCGGCGGATGGCGGAGCGGTGACGAGGACTGACTTCCGTGTCCGGGTGCCGTCGGTGCCACCCGGGCCCGACACCGCGACGACGGGCCCACGCGGTGCGGCCCGGTCGGGGTCCTGCTCCCCCACCGACAACGAGCTGAGCTTCTCGATCCTGGGCACCATGCGCGTGCTGGCCGGGCGGCACGAGGTGTCGCTGGGGCCACCCGGTCGCCGTGCGCTGCTCGGCATCCTGTTGGTGCACACCGGGCAGGCCGTGTCGATCGACAAGCTGGTGGCCGAACTGTGGCCGGTACGGCTGCCGAGGAACCCGACGGCAACCGTGCACAGTTACGTGTCGAAGCTGCGTCGCGCGCTGTCGGTGGGCACGACGGACACGGGCGCACCGCCTGCGCTGCCGTTCTCGTCGGGCAGCTATCTGCTCGACGTCGATCCGGATCGGGTGGACAGCAGGCGGTTCGAGGACCACGTCGCGGAAGGGCGACGCCTGCTCGCAGGTCAGGATGTCGAGGCCGCGTCGATCCGGTTGGCGTCGGCGTTGACCATGTGGCGAGGCAGCGCGTATGCCGAGTCGGGCGAGTGCTCCGCGCTGTCCGGGGAGAGCTTTCGACTGGAACAGGTACGCGTCGCCGCCATCGAGGCGCTGGCAGGCGCCCGCCTCGCGCTCGGGCGGGCGGATCTGGTCGCCGAGGAGCTGGACGGCGAGGTTCGCCGGTATCCGCTGCGGGAACGCCTCGTCGCTCACCACATGACCGCGCTGTACCAGCTCGGCCGGCAGGCCGAGGCACTGATGGTCTACGACAGGACACGCGCGTGCCTTGCCGACGAGTTCGGTGTCGACGCGGGCAAGGAACTCCAGCACATCTACGAGGCGGTGCTGCGGCAGGAACTGCCGAGCCCCCGGGCGGCGCAGGGTCGAACGGTGCCGACCTCGGGATCAGCGGCGCGGGCCGATGTCGACGACCCGCCGGCACCCACCTGTGCCGGACGGGAGCCCGAACTCGCTCGGCTGCGCGCCGTGTTCGCGGGCGGGAACGGTGCGAACATCTCGGTGCTGGGAGAGGCGGGCATCGGCAAGACCCAGCTCCTGGTCGACCTGTCCGGACAACTGCGGACGGCGGGCACGGACGTCGTCTGGGGCCACTGCTATCCGGACAGCGACGCTCCGCCGTACTGGCTGTGGCGCCAGGTTCTGCTCCGGCTCCGGCAACTGCACCCGGACCTGGGTACGACGAGCGGTTCGGATGTGCGGCAACTGCTCGCCGACCTGACGACGCGACCACCGGACGAGTCGGCAGGCCGTCCACGGCACGACCGTTTCCTCATGATCGATGCCGTGTGCGACGTACTCCTGGCAGCGGCGGACAGCCGGCCGCTGGCGCTGTTCCTCGAAGACCTGCAGTGGATCGACCCGCACTCGCTCGACGTCCTGAGACTGCTCGGCGCGCGGCGATCGGGGAGCCGACTGAGCGTGGTGACCACGGCACGGGATCCCGACAGCCACCGGTCGACGTCGTCGGGTCACCATTGGCTGGACACGGCGTGGCACCGGCCAGGGGTCGACATCGTGCGGCTGACCGGCCTGTCCGCCGAGGCGTTCGGGACCCTGGTCGCGGCCCGTACCGACTGTCGTCCCGAGACGATCGCCGAGCTCCACGCACGGACCGGCGGCAACCCCTACTTCCTCGGTCAGTTGTTGTCGGTCGCCGACGCGACGTCGACCCGGATTCCCGTCACGGTGCGCCACATGATCGAGGAACGGCTGGCCGCTCTGCCCGCATCGGCGTTCGCGGCGCTGACGAGGTTCGCCCGGCTGGGCGTGGATATCGACCCGGCCACGGCAACCGATGAGCCGGCCGTCCAGGTCGCGCTCGCGGCGGGCCTGCTCACCGGCGGTGCCCGCTCCCCCGCCCGGCTGCACTTCACCCATGGCCTGACGCACGAGTTGCTCCTTGAGGAAAGGACGGACGCGTGAGCGCGAACGGCTCGACGGACGGGACGCCCGCCGACGGCCCGTTGACCGGACTCAGGGTGCTGGAACTGGGCAGCTTCATCGCCGCGCCCTTCGCGGGGCGGCTGTTGGCGGACTTCGGCGCCGAGGTCGTCAAGATCGAGCGACCCGACCGGGGCGATGAGCTGCGCCGCTGGCGGCTGCACCGTGGGGACACGTCCCTGCTGTTCCGACACTTGAACCGCAACAAGAAGTCCGTCACGCTCGACCTGAGCCGCGACGAGGGCAGGGACATCTGCCTCGACCTGGTCAGGCGCTCCGACCTCGTACTGGAGAACTTCCGGCCCGGCACGCTCGAACGATGGCGGCTGGGTCCGGACACGTTGCGAGCGGCCAACCTCGGCATCGTGCTCGTGCGTGTCTCCGGCTACGGACAGACAGGACCGTACCGGGACCGGCCGGGGTTCGGCGGTGTGGCGGAAGCTGTCGGTGGTCTGCGCCATCTCACCGGCTATCCCGACCGGGCACCGACCCGGATCGGCATCAGCCTCGCCGACTCCGTCGCGGGGCTGTACGCGGTCGCCGGAGCCATGATGGCCCTGCGCCGCCGGGACCGCACCGGCAACGGCGACATCGTCGACGTGGCTCTCTACGAGGCGATCTTCTCCCTCACCGAGTCCATGCTCCCCGACTACGACGCGTTCGGCGTGCGCGCCGAGCGGACCGGCAGCGCGCTGCCGGGCATCGTGCCGTCCAACACCTATCGGTGCGCGGACGGGAACCACGTGGTGATCAGCGGCAACGGCGCGGCGGTGTTCCAGCGCCTGATGGCGGCCATCGGCCGTCACGACCTCGCGGACGACGGCTCATTGGCCGACAACGCCGGCCGAGTGGCGCGCACGGCCGAACTCGACGCGGCAATCGGAGCGTGGACGTCGGCGCTACCGTCCGACACGGTGCTGCGGGTCCTCGAACAGGCCCAGGTACCGGCGGGTTCGATCTACACGGTGGCCGAGATCGTCGACGACCCGCAGTACCGGGAACGCGACATGCTGACGAGGCTCCCCGTCGACATCGGCGACGGCGACCTGGCGGACGTCCTGTTCCCCGGTGTCGTGCCCAAGGTCGCCGACGCGCCGGGACGAACCCGCTGGGCAGGCCCAGAACTGGGCGAACACACCGACGCCGTTCTGGCCGAACTGGGCATCGACCGCGACCGGATGGCGGCGCTACGGGCCGGCGGCGTGATCTGAACGGCCCGCATCCACCTCGCCCGCGGAATCATCCCGCCCGAACCGCGACGCCCACGGCGAACCGGTACACATCACCCCAAGCCTCACACATCGCGGCGGCGATACCGGGTCCCACACCGACACAACTCCATTCGCGCTGCCCGTCGCCGGCCCGCACACGCACCCTCACCGCGCCAACGGACGCGTCCGCGTCCGAATCCGGCCGCAGCATGCTGATCTCCTCGGTTCTCACCAGGCACACCTGGTCGACGTCCGGACCGGCAACGGCCAGGGCGTCCCGGAATGCCCGTTCCACCGCGGCCGCGACGTCGGTGGCCTGACCGATCCCGGTCAGGCGGCGACCGTCAGCGGCCACGAGACCGACCTCGCACCGGCTCAGCAAGCCGCCATCCGCGCCCGGCTCCTCGACCACCCGCCAGTGCCGCACCTCGAACGGTGCCGGCAGCGGTGGATCCGTAGCCGCGTGCAACAGCAGTTCGAAGGAGGCGTCCGCGTTCTGGTAGCTGTAGCCCCGCGCTTCCCGCTCCTTGACCCGGGTCGCCAGGCGTGCGGACAGGCCCGGATCGTGCGTCACGTCGTGACCGAGTTCCGCGCACTTGAGTTCCACGGCGGCGCGACCGGCGAGGTCCGACACGACGGTGTGCATCTCGTTGCCCACGCTCGCGGGATCGATGTGCTGGTACAGGTCGGGGTCGACGACGATCGCCGAGATGTGTAGGCCCGCTTTGTGAGTGAACGCCGATGTGCCGACGTAGGGCTGATGCGTCGCCCGTCGCAACCCGGCGACGTCGGCGATCGCGTGCGCGGTCCGGGTAGCCAGCGCGAGCGCTCCGACCGGCAGCACCTGACGGCCGTATTTCAGCTCCAGCGCGGCGACCACGGAGAAGAGGTCGGCGTTGCCGACTCGTTCGCCGTATCCGTTGGCCGTGCACTGCACATGGGTCGCACCCGCGTCGACAGCGGCAAGTGTGTTGGCGACGGCGCAGCCGCCGTCGTCCTGGGCGTGCATGCCGATGCGCACCGGCACCTCCGCGAGCACGGCACGGACCGCCGCGCCGATGGCAGGAGGCAGTGTTCCGCCGTTGGTGTCGCAGAGCACCACCACGTCGGCGCCTGCCTCGGCCGCGGTCGCGACGACGGACAGCGCGTAGGCCGGATCGGCACGGTAGCCGTCGAAGAAGTGCTCACAGTCGAGAAAGACACGCCGGCCCTCGGTACGCAGATAGGCCACCGTGTCACCGATCATCGCGAGGTTCTCCGCCAGATCCGTGCGCAGGGCCTTGAGCACGTGCCGCTCGTGCGCCTTGGCGACCAGGGTGACCACAGGGGCGTCCGACCTCAGCAGCGCGGCGACCTGGGAGTCGGCGCGCACCCGGGTCGCGGGCCTTCTCGTCGATCCGAAGGCGACGAGGTCGGCGTGCCGCAGCGGCCGCTCCCGCGCCATGCGGCGGAAGAACTCGGTGTCCCGGGGATTGCTGCCCGGCCAGCCTCCTTCGATGAAGCCGACACCGAAGTCGTCCAGGTGGCGCGCGATGGCCAGTTTGTCGGCGAGCGTGAAACTGATGCCGTCGCGTTGCGCCCCATCGCGCAGGGTGGTGTCGAACACGTGGAATCCGTCGGTGTCACCGGAGATGGTCATGTGCTTCAGTCCTCGCTGTGCTTCAGTGCTGTGCTTCGGTTCACCGCGATGTCGGGGGTGTAGAGATCGAACCAGTGCCGCAGATCGAGGACACGATCCAGATCGTGTCTGTCCTGTATGGACAACTCGCCGGGAGCGAGCAGCCCGACGCGCCGGACCCAGGCATGGTCGACCAGGTCGAAGACCCGGTTGTTCCGGTCGGCGACCAATTCCCTCGCCTGTTCCAGCAGAGCTGTCGCGTAGCGCGGGTTCTGCACGGACGGGTAGTGCGCCTTGGCCCGCTGGGCGACCGACGCGGGGACCAGGCCCGCCGCGGCGGCGCGAAGCAGGCTCTTCTCCCTGCCGTCGAACGACTTCAGTGCCCAGGGCGCCCGGTAGACGTACTCGACCAGCTCGTGGTCGCAGAACGGGACGCGGACTTCCAGGCCCACGGCCATGGAGATGCGGTCCTTGCGGTCCAGCAGCATGCGAAGGTGCCGGGTCAGGTTCAGGTGGAACAGGACGCGCATGGCACGCTCCGTGGCACCGTCCCCGGGCCGGTGCTCGACGCGGGCCACCGCGGTGGCGTACTGGTCGGCGGTGTACGCGGGCACGTCCAACGTCTCCAGGACGTCGGCCCGGATGCCGCGGGTGCGGTCGAGCACGCCGCGCTGCGCCAGCCAGGGAAACGTGCCCGCGCCGACGGCGGCATTGTGGAACCACCGGTAGCCGCCGAACAACTCGTCGGCCGCCTCACCGGACAGCACCACCGTCGCTCGCTCCCGAACGGCCTTGAAGAGCAGATACAGTGACGAGTCCATGTCACCGAGGCCGGCCGGTGAGTCCCTGGCCGTGATCACCGCCCGCCGTACGGCGGGGTCGGCCAGTGCCGAGACATCCACGACGATGTCCTCGTGATTCACCGCCACGTGCTGGACGACGTCGCGGACGAACGGGCCGTCCGCGGTCGCGCGCAGTTCGTCGGGCACGAACCGTGCCTGGTACTCAAGGAAGTCGACGGAGAACGTGCGCAGCTTCTCCCCTCGTTCACCGGTCGCCGCGGCGGCCAGACCCGTGACGACGCTGGAGTCGAGACCGCCGGACAGCAGCACACCAAGGGGCACGTCGGAGACGAGTTGCCGGCGCACCGTGTCCTCCAGCAACCGCCGGACCCTGGCGACGGTCGCCGGCAGACCGTCGCGGTGTTCGCCGGGAGTCAGTCGCCAGTAGACTCGTTCGCGCACCGCCGCGTCGCCGACGGACACCACGGTGCCCGGCATGACCTGGCGCATGCCTCGCCACAGGGTTCGGTCCGGAGCATGGGTGAAGGCGAGGATCTCGCGTAGGCCGTCCGCGTCGACGGCGGGTACGACCGCCGGGTGGGCAAGTATCGCCTTGGGCTCGGAGCCGAACACCACGCCATCGGATGTCGGTTGGTAGTAGAGCGGTTTGACACCGAGCCGGTCGCGCACCATGACCAGTGTTCTGGCCGGCTCGTCCCAGACGGCGAAGGCGAACATGCCGTCCAGGCGTTCCGCGACGTACTCCCCCCACTGCGCGTAGCCGTGCAACACCACCTCGGTGTCGCTGTTCGTCCGGAACGTGTGTCCCAATGCGACGAGTTGCCGGCGGAGGTCCCGGAAGTTGTAGACCTCGCCGGAGAACGTGAGCACCAGGGGCCCCGCCGGGGTGTCGCACGTCATGGGCTGACGGCCACCGGGCAGGTCGAGCACGGCCAGTCGGCGGTGGCCGATCGCGGCGTGCTCGTTCATCCAGTGACCGGACTCGTCCGGCCCTCGGCAGGCCATGGTCCGCGTCATCGCGTCCAGCACACGCCGCTGGTCCCCGGGGTTGCGTGCGTAGGCGACCCAGCCGGTGACACCGCACATCGTGGTTGCCTGCCCTTCTCTTTCGTGGCCGACGAATCGCGGTCGCGTCGGCGGTGTGGTCAGCCGGCAAGCCCGAGGTCCTCGTAGACGGCGTCGTCGACGCGAAACATCCTGGCCATGTGTTGCTCGTGCCATGTCTGGCCGTTGAAGTGCAGTGCGACGACGAGACCGCCCGCACCGGGATCGGCGAACGCGACGTTCGTCCAGAGTCCGTAGTGTCCGAACGTGCCCATCGAGGAGTGTCTGCTGAACTGCGTGTACCGCTCCCCCAGGTGCCGCGACTCGATGCGCAGGCCCAACCCCCAGTCGGCGTTGCCATACCGGTCCGTGAGGCCGGACCGGTGGCGCGCCGTCAGTTCGGCGACCGTCCGCGCGGCCAGCACCCGAGTGCCGCCCACCGCTGTGCCGTCGTGCAGCAGCATGGTCAGCAGCAGGGCGAGATCCGACATGGGGCCGCGGTGGCTCGCGCCGGGCAGCGACGTGGTGCACGCCAGCGGCGTGCTGAACCAGTAGGTGGATTGCGCGGGCCGGCCGTCCCCGCTGATGTACCTGACCGGCAGCCGATCGGCCTCGGCGCTGTACTCGTCGGCCGTGAAGTAGGTACGGCTGCGGTGCATGCCGCACGGCTGGAACACCTCGTCCCGCAGATACCGGTCGTAGTCCCGGCCGTCCACGGCCTCGACGATCTCGGCAAGGAGGTACCAGGCCCATTTCGCGCTGTAGTTGATGCGCGCTCCCGGCGGTTCGTCGGACGGCCGCACCGTGCCCAACAGGTGGCGGCGCTGTGCGCGGTCGACCACCAGGCGCCCATGGAACGGATCAAGTGCGGTGGGCACGGCCGTGGTGTGCGTGAGCAGTTGGTGCACCGTGATGGTTTCCCGGCCCGCGCCGCGCAACCACGGCAGGTATTCGGTGACGGGCGCGGCGAAGTCCACCAGCCCGCGCTCCCACAACTGCCCCGCTGCGACCGCGCCCTGCGGTTTGGCGCAGCAGTTCCACGGCACAAGTGACCCGCGGTCGAAGGGAACCGACGGCCGGGCCTCGCCCAGGGCGACGGACACCTCGATGCCCGATGCGTCGTGCGAGACGTGCAGTTGGGCACCGGGGCTGCTGCGCGGGATCTCGTCCCGCAGCGCGGCCAGTGTCCGAGGCAGTATCCGCTCGGCGTCGTCCGTCGCGTCGGTCGACCTCGACAAGGCGTCCCGGTCTCCCGGCGCGACCCGCGGCCAGCAGGGCACGCCCAGCTCGGCGGGGATTCCCCCGGTCCGGTCCCGAAGCCGTGCCAGCGCGCCGCCGCCGTCCTGTTGCAGAGCACGATCGGCGTAGTAGAGGTACTGGAACACGCCGACCAGTGCGATCCCGTCCTCCTCAAGCAGGCGTGCGCGTTCCAGACCGTTGCCGAGCAGCCACGCGGCAGCCTGGGCGCGGGTACACGCGATCTCGACGTTGGGTCGTCGGAACGGGGTCCAGGGCCGGATGTGAAGTCCGTCGGTGACACGGTCCAGCAGCACCAGCGCCCTGGTCGGCCGGTCGGCGGGTGCCGGATCGACGAACGTGAGTCCGAACGTCACGGCGTCGCTCTCGTCCACCGGGTTCGCGGCCAGGAGCCTGTCGGCGAGCCGGAACCACTCGGCGGAGAACACCTCGACGCGTGCGCCGACCGTCCTGGGTGCAGCGGGATCCGTCACGTGCTGCGTCATGGTGTCAACTGCTCCTCTGCGGTTCGCGATGCGACGGCGACCGAACGATGGCGGGCCGCCGACTCGTACACCGCCGTCACGACGGCCACCGCCCTGCGCCCGGCGTAGCCGTCGACGAGTGGCCGGCGACCGGACTCCACGGCGGCGCAGAAGTCGAGGATCAGGTCCCGGTGAGCCCAGCGCGGCTGACCGGTCGCGTCCCGGTCGTCGCCGTCCGGGGCGGTGGCACACGCGGCGAGTTCGCCGGCCATGTTCTGCGCGCCGTACGCCCCGTAGGCGCCGACGGTGCCGGTCCGCCCCTCCCGGGCCGCGTGGAAGTACACGAGGCTTTCGCCTTCGATGACGAGAGAACCTCGATCACCGTGCACGCTGATGCGGCTGTGGCGGCCCGGGTAGGCGGCCGTGGTGGCGAGCAGGGTCCCGAGCGCTCCGTCCGCGGATGTGAAACTCGCGGCGACGGTGTCCTCGACCTCGATGTGTGGATGCGCTCGGCGCGCGGTGTCGGCGGACACCTCCACGATCGGTCCAGCCAGCCACTGCGCGAGATCGATCGCGTGCACCCCCTGGTTCATCAGCGCGCCGCCGCCGTCCAGTGATCTGGTGCCACGCCAGTCGCCGGACGTGTAGTAGCCGGTGGAGCGCCAGAACGGCACCTCGATCTGTACCGAGCCGATCCGGCCGAGGTCGCCCGCGGTGATCGCCCGGTGAGCCACGCGTGCCGCGGGGTCGAACCTGTGCTGGGAGACCACGCCGAGCGCTCTTCCCGCGCGCTCGGCGGTGTCGATCAGCCGGTCGGCCGCGGCGAGGCCGATGTCGACGGGTTTCTCGACGAGCACGTGCTTTCCGGCTTCGAGCGCCGCGATGGCCAGGTCGGCGTGTGTGCCGCTGGGCGTGCACACGCACACCGCGTCGACATCGGGCCTGCGCACGAGATCGGACACCGTCGTGGCGTCACAGCCCAGCGCCGTCGCGGCCACCTGGGTCGATCGCGCGGAGCGGGCCGCGACAGCGACCAGGCGTGCCCGGCCCGCGAACGCCGCCGAGGACGTCTCGTCGGCACCGGCGAGCAGGCGACCGGTCAGGCCGCCGATCACACCGCAACCGATGACACCGAAGGACAGCATGCCTCGTCTCCGATCTGGTGGTGGCGATCCGGTGGTGGCGATCCGGTGGGCGATCCGCTCACGCGTAGGCGCGCCAGGCGTTGCCGAGGTTGTTGGGCAGCGCGAGCAGGCGCTGCTCCAACTCGTCCAGGTCGGCCGGGTAGTTCCGGCGATACGCGTCGGTCACCGCTTTCACCTCGCCCCAGTTGGTGGGCATCCGGCCGTCCAGGTAGGCGGGCGCCAACTGGTCGTACAACGCCGTGCCCGGACGCAGGAAGAGTTGGTTGGTCCCGAACATGGCGGGCAGTTCGGCCGCCCAGTCGACGATGGAACCGCTCAGGCACGCCGGATCACCGGGCAGGCCGAGGAGGACGAAGGCGAACGGCTGGATCCCGGCGTCACTCAACTTGGTGAGAGCCCGGTGGATGTCCTCGTCCGTCACCCGCTTGTTGACGCCCGTCATGGCAACGGCGGGAGACTCCGCGCCGAGCCACATTCCTCGGCAGCCCGCGTCGGCCCACTGCCGGACGTCGGTCTTCAGCACGATCTCTGTTCTGGTCTGGCCGGTCCAGTGCACGTTCTGCCGACCGAGTCCCACACAGAGATCACGGTAGAACCGCCTGTTGATCCCGAAGACGTAGTCGAGGAAGAAGACCGACTCGATGCCGGTGTCGGTCAGGGCGGTGATCTCGGCCAGGACCCGATCGACCGGGCGAGTCCGCATCCGGGTGCCGAACGGCAGGTGGCAGAAGGTGCATCCGTAGCTACAGCCGCGAACGGCGAACACCATGCCGCAGGGACCCTGGTAGAGGTGCCCACCGTCGAACATCTCGGCCCGATAGCTGTGCATCGGCAGGATGTCGTACGCGGGCAGCGGCAACTCGTCGAGATCATGGACGGCGCCGGCCGCCGATCCGTCGAGCACCTCGGGTGCGGTGCCACGGTCGGCGAGCAGAACGTCGACGGCATACACCGCTGCCGCGTCCACCTCACCGACGGACACATGGTCCACGTCCAGTTCGCGCATGGTCGCGTCGGGAAGCTGGGTGGCGTGCGGTCCACAGGCGACGATCCAGGCGCCCGGATGCAACGCGCGAGCCTTGCGCGCCGCCTCACGGATCGGGCCGGTGTCCAGCGGATAGCACTGGGCCCGGTCGGCGATCGCGGTGACCAGCACCACACCGTCGACGGGCCGCTCGTCCGGCGGCGCCGCGTCGACCCGGCGGTCCCAGACACTGACCGTATGGCCGCGCCCGCGGAGAACGGCAGCCGCCGTCGCCACGTCGAGCGGCATCTGGAAGAAAGCGCGATCGAATTCGTCATCAGGCACGACAAAACGCAGATGAGACATCCGTGGTCCTTAGTTCGGCTCGCGCCGTCAGAATGAACAGGCACGTCGCACGGGTTCAATAATTTTCCCGAGCAGCTCCGTTCAGAGAATCAGACGGAGCCGATGCCGTCAAGACCGCGAACCACATCGACCACCACAAATGCCGTGGCCAGCTTACCGCCAGCGGTTGGAAACCATTCGGAAAGCGGCATCGGAGATGCTGATCCAGGCGAGAACGAAAGGCATTCATTCACCGACATTCGGATCAGGCCGGCGGAAACGGAAGGACGGCGTTCAGTGAGCGCAGAAGCCTCGGCGATCGATACCGGGCCGCTCGTCGTCTGTGTCGTGGGCCACGGCACGATCGGAGCACTGCACGTCGACATCGCGGCCGCCATGGGCGCCGGCGTCGAGGTCGTCGAGCCGGCTGCGGCCCGCGCCCCCGTCGCCCTACCACGTTGGCGTGCGATCGAGGAACTGCCCGCTGGTCACGCGGTCGACATCTGGATCGTGTGCACACCCACCCGGACACACCTGGCGTCGCTGTCGGCGATCCTGCGCAGGGACCCCGCGGCGTGCGTCCTGTTGGAGAAGCCGGCCTGCCGCGCATCGGAGGTGGACCACCTCACCACGCTGTTGCGGGCACATCCCCGGGCCAGGGTCGTGGTGATGGACCAGTACCGGCATGCGACGGCACTGTCCACAATGGCCGACATGCTCGGCAGGCGAGCGCCCGGCGCACCGGTCCACACCGTGCGTGTCGCGTTCAGCAAGGACAGACGCGCGGACATCGCGGCCGGCAGGTTCGTCGACCGCGACCACGGCGTGTTCGGCTACGAATGGCTGCACATGCTCGCGGTGCTCCGTTATTTCCTGCCACCGCGTGCCTTCGTCGACTATCTGACCGGCCCGCTCGCACCGGACTCGCTTCGTGTCGCACACGATCCCGATCTCTTCGTCAGCGCGGCGATCGAGCGGACCACGATAGGGCGGACGGGCACGGAACTGTTCTCGACGGTGGTCGGCGAGGCCGCCGAGGGCCATGTGCCACGGCCGGCGTGGACCCGCCAATTCCCGTCGGTGCTCGACGAGCGGCAGCGACTGGTCCGGGTGGAGACCGACCGTGCCGTGTGCACAGCGGAACTGGAGCCGATCGCCCCGACCGGCGGCGGGCCGATCACGCGCAACCTGCACCGGATCACCCTGGAAACGGCGAACGGAACGTGGCAGCGCACGGTCTTCGACTCGCCACTGCACAACGCGGCCCTGCGGCTCGTCACCGAGCTGCGAGCGGAAGCACAGCCTCGCCTGGATCTGCTTCCCCTGCGCAGGATCGCGACGCTGACCAGGGAGGCGCACGGTGTTCGGGCCGTGCCCACCAGACCCGGCCGTCCCACGAGGAACGCGGCAGGAGGGACGGCCGTCGCCGCCGCGAGACAGTGAAAGGAGGTGTGATCATGACCAAGGAAATGGTGATCGAGTCGGTGGGTGAGCTGACGTCGCTGGCCGACGGGACCGGCTGATGCGGGCGGCGGTCCGCACGGTCGCCGCTGGGCGCTCGTGCGGATCGCCTTCGACCGGTCCAGTGAGCTCGTCACGAGGAAGCGACTCCATGCCACCAGAACTGACCTATCCGGCCGACACCGCGGTGCGGGCGCACCAACTCGCCGAGATGGAGTATCTCGCGACCCTGTTTCCCAAGGCCAGTCAGCTCTTCCGGTCGACCGCCGCCGACATCGCCACGCCGGACCGACTGTGGGACCGGCAACGCGCCCAGCTTTACGGCCTGCTCACGCATGCTCGAGGGACCGTCCCCTTCCATCGCCGCCTCCTCGACGACCTGGACGAGCACGACCCGTTCGCCGCACTGCGCGAGTTGCCGTTGCTGGACAAGGAAACCGTGCGCACCCGCCTGGTCGACCTCTGTCGGGACGATCTCGACCCGAGCACCACCCACGCGGCGCGGACCTCAGGTACCAGCGGCATTCCGGTGAAGATCCTCTACGACGAGGACCACCTGGTGCGTCTGCACGCCTCCAGGATGCGCTACAACGCCGAGCGCGGGCTGGACGCCCATTACAAGATGCTCATGCCGTTCCAGAACTGGTTCGACGGCTGGCTGGAGTACACCAACGCCGCCATCGGCCTGGCCAGGGTGGCGGAGTTCGGCATCCCGACCCGCGATGCCGACCGGGAGCGGGCATTCGTCGGCAAGGCGGTGACGTTCGCACCGGACATGATCTTCGGGCACCCGTCCTCCTGTCTCGACCTCGCAGGCGTGCTCGCCGGGTCGCGGTCGGCCCGGATGACTCCGCGCGTGGTCGTCACCTACGGCGAACGCCTGTTGCCCGGTGCGCGGACCATGTTGTCCGACACGTTCCAGGCGCCGATCGTGGACACGTACGGCATGCGCGAGGTCGGCACGATCGCCGCCGAGTGTCCGACCGGGACGTATCACATCACGGGCGAACGACTGTGGGTCGAGGTCGTCGACGCCGACGGCAATCCCGTCCCGGACGGTGACTCCGGTGAACTGGTGATCACGAACCTGACCAACCGCGCCATGCCGCTGTTGCGCTACCGGACCGGTGACATCGGCGCGCTCGGCACGACGCGATGCCCGTGCGGAAGCCCGCACAAGGCACTGCGGCTGCTGGAAGGGCGTGACCTGCCCGGCATCGAACTGGCCGACGGCCGGTCGGTGGCCGTCGGGGTGTTCACCAGGGTCATCCGGCGGCACGCCGTCGAACGGCTGCAGATCGTCCAGTACGGCGCCGACACCGTGGAGATCCGCGTGTCCACCTCGGGCGGGACCGTCGACCTGCGGACCATGGCGGCGGACATCGCGGCGGTGACCGGTCCCGGCATGGCCGTCAGCGCCCGGTCGGTCGCACCGCGGGACTTCATCGGCTCCCGCCTGCGCAAACACGTCGACGCCGTCCGGGTCGCGGCCGACGCACCCGTGCCACCGGGTCCGGTCGCACATGCGTGACGTGGTCATCGTCGACGACGTGAGCCGGCACTACGGCAGGCGCGCCGAGGTGCGGGCACTCGACGACGTGAGCCTCCGGGTCGCGGCCGGCGAGATCGTGGCGCTGCTCGGCGACAACGGAGCCGGCAAGACCACCCTCACCAAGATCATCGCCACGCTACTGCTGCCCTCCTCGGGCGCGGTCACCGTCTGCGGCCACGACGTCGCGCGAGCACCGAGAGCGGTCCGGTCCGTCGTGGCCAGCCTCTTCGGCGGTGAACGTGGCCTGTACGCCCGGCTCAGTGGCCGGCACAACCTCGAGTTCTTCGCGGCCCTCAAAGGAATCCCGCGTCGCGAGACCGCCTGCGCCGTCGAGCGCGTGCTTGCCGTGACCGGGATGACGTCGGCGGCCGACCGCGCCGTCGGCACCTACTCGCGCGGGATGAAGCAACGTCTGCACCTCGCCGCCAGCACACTGACGCGACCTCGGGTGCTGCTGCTGGACGAACCGACCACCGGACTGGACCCGACCGAGGCGGAGCGACTGCGGACCGCGGTCGCCGAGCTGCGTGCCGGTGGCGTGGCCATCCTGCTGACCAGCCATCAACTGCTCGACGTCGAACGGCTCGCCGATCGTGTCGTCCTGCTCTCACACGGCCGGATCCACAGTGACACCGATCTGGAGACGTTCCGCCGGTCCGCGGGCTACGCCGCCGTCGTCACCATCCACGGGCGCGGTACCCCACCCGCCGCGGCGACCGATCTGCCGGGCCTGCAGGCCGATGGTGTCCGGTCGGTCGGCGGCACGTGGTCGATGTCGCTGCGCATCCGCCGGTGGGACTCCGACACCGTACGCAGCCTGGCCGCGGCGCTCGACGCACCGGGCGGCGACCGCGAGATCGTCGGCGTCGACGTGGCACCGCTGCGCCTTGAGGACGTCTACTCGCGCGTCTGGACGTCGGCGGCTGTGTCCGGTGCCGAGGCAGGCGGCCATGCGCTGTGACAGGAGCACGATCGCTGTGATCGGCACGATCGGCGTGATCGTCGCGGGCGCACGGATGCAGTTCCGCGAGTCACGCGGTGACTGGCTCGCTCCTGTGCTGTGCATCCTCCAGCCCACGGCGCTCACCGTCGCACTCGTCAACGGGTCGCAGACACGGGCGGACCGAACCGCCGTTCTGGTCGGTGCCGTGTTGACGTCGCTGTGGAGCGCGCTGGTGTGGGGCGCGGGCGGCCTACTGCGCCGCGACCAGTACCAGGGCACGCTCGGCGCGGTCATCACGGCCGGGCCGCAGCCGGCGAGCCTGGTGTTGCTGGCGAGGACGTTGGGTTCCGCGGCCCGGAGCGTGTCCGCGGTGTGCGCGACCGGACTGGTACTCGCCGTGTGCCTGCACATCGTTCCGTCGTCTGCCGAGCTGCTCCCGCTGGCCGTCGGACTTCTGGTGGCCACGACGACCGGTGCGGCGCTCGGCCAACTGCTGGCATGCCTGTTCCTGGTCAGCCGGCACAGCCAGCACCTGTCCAGCGCGCTGCTGTATCCCGTGCACCTGCTGGGCGGACTGATCGTGCCCGTACATCTGCTCCCGGTCTGGCTGCGCTGGCCAAGCACCCTGTTCAGCCTGCACTGGGTGGACCAGTTCCTCGTCGTCGGCCTGCGTGGCGGCGTCGCACTCGGTGCCCTCGCGGCCGCCTCGGCACTCACCTGCGGGTACGCGCTGCTCGGCCTGCTGATGTTCGCCCGCATCCAGACCCGCAGCCGGCGAGGAGAAGGCCTTGACTTCGAGTGATCTTCGGCGCGCAGATCCGCGCTTCGCGAGGTGGCCGTTGGCCCGCTTCGGCATCAGGTCCTTCCGAGCCCACTATCCCTGGCTGCTCCTGGCGACCACCCTGTTGCCGCGGCAGTTCGTGCTGTGCGTCTTCCTGGTCTATCTCAGTCACGTGGCCGGCGGTACGAACAGTGCCTTCGCGTTCGTCGGGGCTACCGTCTACGCCCAGACGATCGTCATGATCAACGTTGCCGACATCGCGATCGACGACAGGGTGAACGCCACGGAACCCGTGCTGCGTACGGCGATACCGTCCACCGTCCGAGTGCTGGCCGCCCGGCTGCTGCCGTATCCGCTGTTCGCCCTGGCGTGTTCGGCCGTGGCACTGGCGGCGGGCCCCGTGGTGGGAGAGGGCGCGCGGGCCACCCAGTTGCTTGCCGGTGCACCGGTATATCTGGTGAGCGGGATCAGCATCGTGGCAGCGGGCGCCGCTTTCGCCGGCATGGTGCGAACCGCGGAAGAACTCGTGGGCAACACGATTCTGTGGCTGACCCTCCTGTCCGGCGGAATAGTCCCCGACGACATCCCCCGCTGGTGCGCGCCGCTGATCGACCTGCTGCCCGGCCGACATGCCGAGCACGCCCTGGACGCCCATCTGGCCGGTCACTCCATGGTTCCCGGTGTGACGGCCGAACTCGCGGTCGCCGCCTGGTGGTTCACCGTCGCGGTGGCTGTGTCCCTGCTGCGCGGCCGGCACGAACGACGCCACGGCGGTGCGATGTGAATCGTCGGTACGGAAACATGGGGAGTGCGATGAGTGACACGACGTCGACCACACGGTCGCCACACGACATCATCGGTGTCGCGACCGCGTTCTGGACATCGAAGGTGGTGCTCAGCGCCGTCGAGTTGGGCGTGTTCACAAGGCTGTCCGAGCGGTCCGGCTCGCTTGAGCAGTTGTGCGCCGACCTGTCGATCAGAGGGCGCGGCGCACGTGACTTCTTCGACATACTCGTGTCGTTGGAACTACTGGAGCGCGACGAAGGGTCGTACCGGAACTCGGAACTGGCCGACGCGTACCTGAACCCGGCGCTCCCGGCCTACGACATATCGGGCTACCTGCGCAACCTCAACGCGGTCTTCGCATCGCGGTCGCTGCTGACGGAGACGCTACGCAGCGGCGGCAGGCTGAACTATGCGAAAGCGCTGGCAGCGGCCGGAGCCGACGAAACCGCCGCTGGCGCGGTGCTGATGCCCGCCGACGCCGACGCCGACACCTTCGGCGAGGCGTTCGCCACCCCCGATCAGGTCAGGGGCTTCGTTCGTGCCATGACCGGCTACAGCATGGGCGCAATCGGCCGTTGCTGTCGCCTTCGACTGGAGCCGGGTGGGCAACGTCGTCGACGTCGGCTGTTCGGAGGGCGCGTTGCTGGCGCACATGCTCCGCGCCCATCGCTCATCTGGCGGGGATCGGATTCGACCTTCCCGCTCAGGTGACTGATCATTTCACGGCCCACCTTCGACCAGACGTGGTGCATCCAGGACCGGGTCCGGTTCGCCTGCGGCGACTTTCTCAGCGACCCGTTGCCGAGCGGCGACGTGATCGTCATGGGCCATGTGCTGCACGACTGGAACCTCCAGATCAAACGGATGCTGGTCGGCAAGGCCTACGAGGCGTTGCCGCCGGCGGTTCGCTGCTCGTGTACGAGTCACTCATCGACGACGAACGCCGCGCCAACACGGCGGGCATGATCATCAGTCTGAACGTCTCGCTCGTCTCGGCCGGTGGCCTGGGCTACACCGGCGCCGAATGTAGGGAATGGATGGCCGACGCCGGGTTCCAGGACCTGAGTGTGACGCATCTGGAAGGACCCGAATACATGGTCGTCGGCCGCAAACGGCGCCTCGACACGTGAGCCGGCCGTCGACGGGCCACCGCGGGCGCCGGCCCAGCCACCTGGGCAACCCGGATGCGCACCGCGACCGCCCTGCGCACCGAACAAGAGCCCGCGCAACCTGGTGATCTTCATGGCCGGCGGGCAGGTCGGGTGTCCCATAGGCATCCAACGCGGTCTTCAGCCGGCGCAGGTAGCCCCAGGTCAGCCGACGTCGCCGATGTCGAGCGCCGCCATCGAGGCGCGGAGGGCTTCGTCCAGCGGACCGCGGTAGGAGTCGAAGCCCGCCAGCGTGAGCCGCATCCGCCACAACAGTCCCTGTATCCGCACGACACCGGATTGCCCGACCGACCGCACCAGGAACGACGGGTGATTCCGGTGCGCCTCGTCCAGCCGTCTGACCAGTTCGTGCAGGTTGTCCGGACTTTCCCGAATCGCGTCCCAGGTCATGCCCACGGTCTCGATACGACTGGCATCCGACGAGAACACGGTCATCTCGTTGGCACCGAAGTGATCGGGATCGAGCAGGCGGCAACCCAGAATGATCGTGCAGTTGTACTTGAGCAGGCCACGTCGAGCCTGGGCCGCCGACACCGTGACGGGCGCGGTTCCCGGCGTCTGTGTACCGACAGCGTCGAGCAGCGCGAACTCGGCGGCCGCGAGGCTGACGAACTCGCCGATGCGGGTCAATTCGGCGGGATCGGTGGCGGTTTCCGTGCCGCCAGCCGTCGTGACGAACTCGTCGACGACGGCACCGCTCGCCGGATCGAACCGGAACAGGTGCCGGCTTTCCAGCGCCCGGGCGGCTCCACTTTCGAAGCCCACCAACATATCGTTCATCCTGCCACCTCCGGCATCTACGTGAGGAACGCCGTGACGAGGCACAGCAGTCCGTAGGCAAGCGCGAACAACGTCAGGTCGAACAGGATCACCGCGGCCGACAGCGTGCGCTGTCCGGTCACCTCGAATGCGGTCAACCCGTACAGCAGCAGACCGATGACGATGCCAACCGCGAGTGCCACCACCCCCACCTTCACCACCACCGAGTCCTGGTGGCTGAAAGCGAACACCAGACCGAGGACGACACCCTGCACCTGGATGGCCAGACTCGTCGCGGCGGTCATGGCGGGCGACAGCGAGGGCACAGTGGGCGCGGATGCCGTGGGCGCGGTCGTGCCCATGGCGTCCCGGCCGGCCAGGTAGCCCCAACCGACCGCGGCCAACCAGAACACAATGATCACTCCGGCGAGCGCCAACGTCGCCACGACCAAAGCGGTCTGCACCCGGCTGAGGGCCAGCACACCACCACCGACCAGGGCGAAAAAGGCCAAGGTCAGAACGGCCGTTGACACAACAGACGGCCCGGCTGACTGATCCGCTTCGGGCATGTCCGTCACCCCCGTGAATCCGACCGCGGTCCTGTCTCCGATGTGACCGCCGTCGTTGTCCGTGGGTCGGCCCACTGTCGACACCCGTTACACTGAGCCGAACACATCCACTCGAAAGTGGACGGAAGTCGACGCAGGGCGCCGGCTCGGGCGGCACCACGGCACGTCGCGTCGCCTCCAGAGGCACACCATTCGACTCGCCGACCGGCTGGCACAGCGGGGCGAGGCGCGGTGGTCAGGAGATGCGGCGGATGCTCCGGACGGCGAGGTAGAACAGGATCGCGGTCAGGGCGAGGAAGATGCCGGACTCGATGCCCTGGAGCTCCCAGAACCTGCTGGCGGGCTGATATTGCTCCCAGTTGGAGAACGGCCCCAGTCCCAGTCCCCTGCTGCAGGAACTGGGACCCGCACGATCCAGCACCCGCGACGGGCTGAGGGCTGCCCTGTGGGTAACCAGCGGTACCGGTTCAATCCTCAACCCCGCGAACGACCCCTACGCCTACGGTGTGGCGTAACGGCGGTGACCTACCGATCGCAAGGCAGGTAGCGGCGCACCGATCCCGCGAATGCCAGCCCGACACACAGTGTGCTGCGCCCCGAACGCCGGGGTCGCAGCACACCGTGTTCTTTCAGGCATGTTCTTTCAGGCAATGTTCTTTCAGGATCTCCTGTCAATACCTGGCGTTGCAGGCGGGGGGTGTGTTCGGTTCTGTTGAATCCGTCAACTTGGGTGACGACAACTTGGGAGATGACAACCAGCCTCTTGACACTACATCCGACTTTCATCAACATACTCGAACAGAGTTCGTTGACATTGGCGAGCGCCGCAGGAGTCGCGATGGCCACGGCAACACCGCATGGCGTCCCATGCGTCGGCGCCAACCAGCAATGGCACCTGCTGTGAGGACGTACCGGTCCGCCAGAGTCCTCAGTGGGTTGTGCGCGCTGCTGTTGGCGACGGCCGTGGGCACGGCGCCGTCGGCGGCGGCCGTGGCCCCGGCCGGTGCGGCGACGCCGGGAACCGACCCGTGGGTGTTGACGAACACCGCCTACGCCCCGACCGACTACACGCAGGAACCGTTCGTGGGCAACGGTTACCTGTCGCAGCGGCTACCCGCGATCGGCAGCGGCTATCAGGGCGGCGGCACGCTCGGCCAGGCCGACTGGCCGCTGTACAACAACCGGTCAGCGACCGCACTGGTAGCCGGCGTGTACGAACGCGACGGCGGTTCTGACTACCTCGCGTCCCTGCCGACCTGGTCGAGTCTGGAGCTCCAGGTAGCCGGCCACGAACTGGACGCCGCCGTGCCGGGCACAGCGGTCAGCCACTACCACCAGACCCTGGACCTGCGGACCGCGACCGTCACGACCGGACTGACCTGGACGCCCGCGCCGGGGCGGTCGACCGCGGTCCAGTACCAGGTCCTGGCCAACCGGACGCTGATGCACCTGGGACAGGCAAGGGTCGAGATCACCCCCTCGTGGAGCGGAACGCTGTCCTTGACGGGTCTGCTCGACGGAGCCGGCGCGGAAAGGATCACACCCACATCCCGGTCCGTCGAACCCGCCAACGGGACGGCGACCGTCACGCTGAGCACACCGGGACGCGGGACCGCGGTCGCGGAAACCGCCCGCCTGATCGCCGAACCGGGGGTCGACGTCTCCGCGAGCACCGCCGTAGCTCCGGCGGGCAACGCGGCAACCGCGGGAGTCCAGTGGACGATTCCGGTGCGCGCCGGGCACACCTACACCGTCGACAAGTACGTGGGCATCTCGACATCCAACGATCCGGGCGAGCCTGCCGCGGTGGCCGCGGACACCGTCTCCCGTGCCGTCGCGACCGGCTGGTCGGGGCTGGTGGCGCGGCACACCGCCGCCTGGGCGGCGCTGTGGGCACCCAACATCGCCGTCACCGGCGACGACGGGGCCCAGACCGCGCTGAACAGCTCGTACTATCTCCTCTACGCCAGCTTGCGGTCCGGCACGGACTTCAGCATCCCACCCGCCGGTCTGTCCAGTGACAACTACGGCGGGGAGATCTTCTGGGACGCGGACACCTGGATGTTCCCCTCCCTGCTCGCGTTGCATCCCGAGTTGGCCAGATCGATCGTGATGTTCCGGTACGACACGAAAGCCGCCGCCGAGACCAACGCCGCGTCCGCCGGCTACCGGGGCGGCTCGTGGGCCTGGGACAACGGACCGTCCGGCACGTGCGGCGGCCTGGCGCCGTGTGCCGGTTACGAGGACCATCTGCAGAGCGACGTCTCCCTGGCCCAGTGGCAGTACTACGAGGCGACAGGCGACCACGCCTGGCTGGCCTCCTACGGCTACCCGGTGATCGAGGACGTCGCCGAGTTCTGGGCCAGCCGGGCGACAATGGGCGCCGACGGCAAGTACCACATCAACGGCGTCACCGGACCGGACGAGTACACCGCGGGCGTGAACGACGAATCCGCGACCAACGCCGGCGCGATGGTCGCGCTGCGGGACGCGGTCACGGCCGCACAGGCGCTCGGCATCACACCGAACCCGATCTGGTCGACCATCGCGGACGACCTGTTCATCGCCGTCGATCCCGACGGCACCCACCCCGAATACCCGGGTTACACCGACCAGACGGTGAAACAGGCCGACACCATCCTGATGACCTACCCGTTCGAGTACGTCACGGACAACGCGGTCGCCGCCGCCGACCTGAACCGCTACCTGCCGGTGACCGACCCGGGCGGCCCCGCGATGACATCATCCGTCGAAGCGGTGATCGCAAGCCAGGCACAGGAGCCGGGCTGCCTGGACTACACCCTTTTCCAGGACTCCTACCAGCCGTTCCTGCGCGGAGCATTCGACCAGTTCAACGAGACACAGTATCTGACCCCCTCCGCGGGCCAGTCCAATCCGGCCTTCGATTTCGCCACCGGCGCCGGAGGTTTCCTGCAGACCTTCACCTACGGTTTCGCCGGGCTGCGCTGGAGCCCGACCGCGCTGAGCCTGCGCCCGACTCTGCCGCCGCAACTGCACAACGGAGTCACCATTACCGGCCTGCATTACCACGGCCGCACCGTGACCATCCACATCGGACCGTCCAGCACCCGGGTTTCGTTGACCTCCGGTGATCCGCTGACGCTGAGCACGCCGACCGGCACGCGGACGCTGGGCCGCGACCCCGTGATGCTGCCAACGGCCCGACCGGACCTCGACCCCACCGACAACCTCGCCCGATGCCGGTCGGCCACAGCCGGCTCCGCACAAGCGGTCGACCTACCGGCTGCCGCCGTCGACGGCGATCCGGCGACCACCTGGACAGCCACCGGCCCGACCTCCTGGTACGCACTCACCTTGGGCGCACGGGTGTCGACCGACCGCGCCGACATCACCTGGGGCGCCACCCGCCCGGCGGCCTACACCGTCGCGGTGCGGAACGGATCCGGCGGCTGGACCACGGTCGCCTCCGGTGCCGTACCGGCCACCGGCAACCTGGACGCGAGCTGGCCAGCCCTGCGGAGCGGGACGATCCGGTTCGGCTTCACCGGCGGCCAACCCGCGAGCATCGCCGAACTGGACCTGCCCGATCCAGCCGCCGCGTACGTGGCCACGACGCTGGCCGTCCCACAGGTTCTGCCACCCGGCGTGGCGTCCACGGTCGCCCTGACCGAGAAATCCGTCGGCGGCATGTCGGCGCGGAACACGGCCACCAGCCTCGCGGCACCGGCCGGCTGGACGGTGAGCGCGAATCCCGCGCCGGTCTCGATCCCGGTGGGCGAGACCGCCACCGTGACGTGGTCGGTGACGCCGCCGCCGGGCACGAACACCGACGCCGGCCTGACAGCGACCACATCCTGGCAGGGGATCGACCAGGTCGACACCGCAACCACCGCCGCCTCCGCTCTCAGCGTGCCGCCGACCGCACTTGGCTCGCCGGTGCAGGCGGAGAACGGTGTGCTCACCGGCGGAGCGACGATCGCGTCCGACCACAGTGGATACACCGGGGCCGGCTTCGTCGGCAGCCTGTACGACGGTGCCGGCGATACCGTCGCCTATGCCGTACCGGCCACAGCCAGCTATCCGCTGACCATCCGCTACGCCAACTCGCTGGGTGGACAGTCGCCGCCCTATCAGAACGTGACCCGCACGCTCAGCGTCTCCGCGGGCGGTCAGACCCAGGTGGTCTCGCTGCCCGTCACGGGAAGCTGGGACACCTGGTCGACCGTGACGGTCACCGTCGAACTCCCGGCCGGACTCGACCCGATCCAGCTGCTGGTGACCCCGGACGACTCCGGCAGCGTCAACCTCGACAGCTTCACCCTCAACACCGGTTGACGGTCGACCCCTGCGGTCGAGATCGGTCTCCCACGAGAACAGGCAATCAGTCAGGATCAGTCACACAGTGCTGCCGACAAGGTCGATCGATGGTCCCCTGTATCAGCCCCACCTCGGCGCCAGCGTCCGCGCGGAGCAGGCGCGTACCCGAAATCCTCCCATTCGGATGCCCCACTGTGATTGAACGATTCAATGCAAGTTGCCGCCCCTTGCGACCACCGGAACAACCTGCGAGAACGCGCGTTCACGACCGCTTCCGCTGTTTCGCACGGTGTTAATACAGCACCGAAGCACGCGCGAGTCGAGGGTTGACGCAGTGTCGATCCTCCGAATACCCTTTGCTCCAGCCTTAAATGAAACGTTACAACAGTCCTAGGCCAGTCCGATCAGCGCAGTCGTGCATTTCCGTGGCACGTCCGTCTCCCCACCGCCGAGGAGCAACTGTGAACGCTGAGAGCCGTCCTCGTCGTCGCCAGTGGCGCCGTGTTGCCGTGGCCCTCGGCTGTGCCGCCGGACTGGCCGCCTGGCCGCTGACCGGACAGTCCGCGGCCGCCGCGACTGCCGACACCCCCTGGCCGTCGGCCCCGAACTGGCAGGGCTACGTCGAGGCTCCGGCCAGCCCGAACGTGTGTCCCGTGTCGGTGGTCAGCACGTCGGGCAGCGTGACCGGCGCGCAGAACCTGGTGTGCGACGCGTCGGGCGGCGCCACGCTCACCCTGGCCGCCGGCGGCGCGACCCCCACCATCGTGCTCGACTACGGCAAGGAAGTCGGCGGGCTGCCCTACTTCACCGTCACCGCGGAGTCCGGCTCGCCAGTGCTGCAGGCCGGTTACAGCGAAGGACGGCAGTACGAGAGCGCATCCGGGGACGGCTCGACGCCGTGGGCGGAAGGCGACTCGACCCGTGCCGACAAGTACACCGTTTCAGCGCCGGGCACCATCACCGCCAGCTATGTACAGGGCGGTGAGCGGTACGAGGAGGTGACACTCGTCTCGGCGGGCAGCGTGACCCTGAGCGGGGTCGGCATCACCTACATCGCGGACCGGACACAGGCCGCCGGCTACCAGGGCTACTTCGATTCCAGTTCGGACGTACTGAACAGGATCTGGTACGACGGCGCCTACACCGCGCAGATCGACTCGATCCCGACCGCTTCGCTGCCCAGTAGCTGGTCGATCACCAGCGGCGTGCTGAACGCGGGCGGTGACTCGACCAACACCGGTGTCGGCCTACTCGACCAGGGCAACTCCTGGGGCGACTACACCAGTACGTTCGACACCGACATCGTCGCCAACCAGGCCGGCTGGGTCGTGCGCGGCCAGGACGCCAACAACGGCTACGTGTTCATTCTCAACGACGACACCGACACCGCTGGCACGCCGGACACGCTCCAGGAGTTCGACCTGCACGGCGGCACCTTCACCAGCGTCGGCAGCGTACCGATCACGACCGGCCTCGCGGCCGGTACCTGGCACACCGTGAGCACCACGGTGTCCGGCACGACCGTGACGGTCTCGTTGGACAACAAGCCGATCGCCACCGCCAACTCGTCGTCCTTCCCCTCCCCGTACTCGACCGGAACCATTGGCTTCCGCGAGTATTCCGGCGAACAGGCCGACTTCAGGAATCTCAAGGTGGTCAGCAGCGGCGGCGCCACGCTTTACGACGAACCACTGAACACAGCGTCGAACCTGGCGGACTTCGCGGCGCCCGGCACCAATGCACTCTCGTCCATTGTGGATGGAGCGAAACGGGACCGAGCCATCTGGTCCGGTGACCTGAACGTCGAGGGTCCCGCCGTCTTCGACTCGACGAACAACACGGACTATCTCAAGAACGCGCTGCAACTGCTGGGCAGTTACCGGCTTTCCAGCGGTTTCGTCGCCGGCGACCTGCCGCCGCAGGACACGCCGCACGCCGGCAATCCGATATCCGGCACCACAGGTAGCTATTCGGCCTCGTACTCGATCTACTGGGTCCTGGACCTGGCGTCCTACTACCTGTACACCGGCGACAACGCGTTCGTGCGGCAGGAGTGGCCCGTCGTCCAGGGTGAACTGGCCTGGAACGCCACACAGGTGGATGGCAACGGACTGCTCGCCACCACCACGGCGGACGGCGCCGACTGGGACTTCTACGACGCGGAGAAGACCGGCGAGGTCACCGAGTACAACGTCCTGTACTACAAGGCGCTGCTGGATGGTGCGGCGCTGGCGACCGCCTCGGGCAACGGTTCCCAGGCCGCCACGTACACCTCCCAGGCGGCTGCCCTGCGCAACGCCATCAACGCCCACCTCTACAACAGCGGCACCGGGATCTACGACATCAGCAACACCGACACCAGTGGTGTGGCGCAGGACGCGAACGCACTGGCGGTCCTGTACGGAGTCGCACCGGCCACCCAGGACGCCGCGATCCTCGCGACGCTCAAGGCCAGCCTGTGGACCAGCCCCTACGGACCACTGCCGTTCACATCGGCAACCGGTAACCAGCCGCTGATCAGTCCCTATGTCAGCGGCTACGAGTTGAACGCGCGGCTGGCCAGCAACGACACCGCCGACGCCGAACAACTGCTGACCACGCTGTGGGGCCACATGATCGGCGCCGGGCCGGATCAGACCGGGACCATGTGGGAGAACGTCAACAGCAGTGACGGCACTCCCGGCATGGGGGCGGGCACCAGCCTGTCGCACGGCTGGTCCACGATGCCGACCTCGGCGTTGTCCGGCTACGTGCTCGGCATCCAGCCGGTGACCGCCGGGTTCGCCACCTGGTCGGTCCAGCCGCATCCAGGCGATCTGACGTGGGCCGAGGGCCAGGTGCCCACCCCACACGGCAACGTGGCTGTGTCCTGGGCAGGAGAGAGCGGCGTCGGCCAGTTCAGCATGAGTGTGGCCGCGCCGTCGGGCACCACCGGCACCATCGCCGTGCCGACGTACGGGACGGCGAACCCGGTGGTGGCGGTCAACGGGAACGTGGTCTGGAGCGGCGGCACGTTCACCCCGACGGCCGGTATCACCGGAGCGTCGCTCAACGGCGGCTACGTCGACCTCACCGGTGTCGCGCCCGGCACCTATGTGGTCGCGGCGAACCCCGGCAACAGTGCGACCCCAACCGGCTACACCGCCTGCGCGAGCCAGAACGGCACGTGCTCCTTCTCCGGAACCCAGTCAGTGGCCTACGGGGCCAACGGCATCTACACCTACTCGACGGTGACCGGCGCAACCGCGTGCACCGACACCGCCCTTGGTGACCCGGACTTCGGATTCGTCAAGTCCTGCCTGGTGGGCGCGGTCACGACCGGCCCGAGCGGATCGGCGTTCTGCGCACCGGAGAACGGCCTGTGTTCCTTCAGCGGCACCCGAACCGTCGCCTACGGCGCGGGCAGCGGCTTCGTCCAGAAATCGATCACCAACGGCACCCCGTGCGACAACGCGGTATTCACCGACCCCGACATCGGCGTGGTCAAGGCATGCTTCCTACTGCCGACCGGCTGAACCCACATTCGGCGTGCAACGGACCTACCAATGTCGGTACGACACGATCCAGATCACTGGCAGAGTGTGGGTCCACAACGGAAATCTGGGGGTCCGCGATGAGATTCGCGCCGAGGCGGGTTGCGCTGGCCGTGGTGGCGGTGGCCGGACTGTCGCTCGTGGTCGCACCACCGGCGACCGCGACGACCGGCACCGGGGCCGACACCATCGACTGGCAGCCGTGCGCGGCCAACCCGCAGGCGGACTGCGGATGGGTGACCGTGCCCATCGACTGGTCACGCCCGTCGGGGCCGACAATCCGGCTCGCGGTGTCCCGGGTGCGGGCGACCGACCCGACCGGCAAGGTCGGCTCGATCCTGGTCAACCCGGGTGGACCGGGTGGCGCGGGCGCCGAGGCCGTCGAATCCGGTTTCAAGCTGTCGTCGACGATCACCAGTAGGTTCGACACGATCGGCTTCGATCCACGCGGCGTCGGCCTCAGCCACCCCGTGGTCTGCGGCAACAGCGAGGTGACAGCACCGCACCCCGACATCCCGGCGACACCGGCCGAGTTCGCCCAGCTAACCGCGTACAACAAGACCCTCGCCCGGAGTTGTCGCGCACTGACCGGCCCGCTGTTCGACTTTCTGGACACCGAGAGCGTCGCCCATGACATGGACGCGATCCGCGCCGCGCTCGGCGAGACGAAACTCAACTTCTACGGCGTCTCCTACGGCACGCTCATGGGACAGGAGTACGCCGAGACGTTCCCGACACACGTCGGGACGATGGTGCTGGACAGCAACATGGATCACAGCCAGACCAGCACGTGGCAGTTCCTGGAGTCGGAGAGTGCCGCCACGGAAGCCAACTTCACGCAGTTCGTGGCCTGGTGCGACCGGACGGCCGCGTGCCTGCTGCACGGCCAGGACGTGCCCGCGCTCGTGGCCAACCTCTACGCACGGGCCGAGAGCGGCCAACTGGTCGACCCGAACGTCGGTCCTGTTTCGTCGTACCTGCTGATCAGCGTGCTCAACAGCCAGTTCTACGGTCCGTCCTGGCAGGGACTTGCCGAGCAGTTGATCTACTTCGAGGGCCTGCCCACCAAGGCGGGGACCGCGACCGCGGCACCGAACCAGGACCAGGACTCGCCGGTCGCCGACCCGTTCCAGCCGATCTTCTGCGAGGACTGGCGGCTGCCGGTGAACGGCGTGGGGCAGTTGGACGCGATGCGGGCGGCGCTGGCGACCGTGGTCACGCCGGACCTCAAGTACTCCCCGCTCGCCATGAGGGCGACCGTGGGCTGCATCGGGTGGCCCGCGAAGGTCAACGACCCGCAGCACCGGCTGTCGATCCACGGCGCGCCGCCGATCCTCATGCTCAACAGCCGCTACGACCCGGCCACCCCCTATCCGTGGGCGGTGACCGCGTCCCGGCAGAGCGGCGCGGTGTTGCTCACCTACGACGGCTGGGGCCACGGCGCTTACTTCAAGAACAGCCAGTGCGTCGTCGACGCGGCCGACCACTACCTGCTGACCGGTGTCACACCGCCATGGGGCATGCACTGCCCCGCCGTGCCACCGTCCACCACCGTGGTGAATACGCAGTTCCGGCCCGCTGTCGGGACGCCCGCAGGACCCTCGCCCGCCATTCCCGGCTGGCTCGGGTGACCTGAGCCGGGCGTAGCTCAGCCGGATCCGTTCAGCCGCACCGGTTCCGAGCTCCACATGCCGACCACCCGGCAAGCGCGTCCGGGTCGATTCCTGTTCCGATCGCCAGATCGTCGTGAACGGGCAGCGCCGGACGGCCTGCCGGTGTTGGTCACACGACGCTGGCAGACAGGTGATCATGGCAGGGAACGGGCAGCCTCCGGCTGTGCTGGGGGAACAACAGCCGGAGGCGGGCCGAAAGGGGTCGGTGCGGCGGTCGCCTCTCGGCGAATGGCGCGACGCGGCTCCGGTACACGGTGGTCCGCGAAGGCAATGAGGTGAGGCCCGGGGGACACGGACCGCACCGACCATCCATCACAACGGCATGGCGGCTGCCGATGTTCCCGGACCGGTGTCCCCTCCGTCCCACCGCCGGTTCCGACCGGGCGCGACCCAGACAGTGCCCATGTACGTCGCCGAACTGGCGCCCGCGGCCCGGCGCGGCCAGCTGGTACGGCGCAGGCTCACGCTGGTGATGGTGCCCGGAGCCGCGCTGAGTCTGGCCGTGCTGGGAATGTCGTTCGTCACAGGGCACAGCGGGCGCGACAGCATCGCACTCATCGTCGCCTGCCTGATCGCCTTCATGTTCTTCAACGCCGGCGGCCTGCAACCGATGGGCTGGCTGACCGATCGGAGACCTACCCGCTGGCCGTGCGCAGCGCCAGCACCAGCGCCCAGGCCGCTGCGCTGTGGAGCACCAACCTGCTGATCAGCCTGACCGTGCTGACCATCATCAACGCGATCGGGCCGGGACCCACCATGTGGCTCTACGCGGCCTTCAACCCAACCATTTGGCTCTACGCGGCCTTCAACGTCGCCGCGTTCGTCTTCGTCTGGCGCCGGATGCCCGAACTCACCGGCCGCAGCCTGGAACAGATCGAGCAGAGCCTGCGCCGGGGCCGGTTCCGCCCGCGTGACTTCGCCGCCGTGCCCCCGACGACCGCGGAGGGCGCGACCGATAGCGAGTGACGCCAACGGCTGCCGGTCGTCCGGCTCCAGACCGGTCCCGGAGCCGGACCCATGCGCGTCCGTCAGCGGCGACCGCGCCCCAGCACCTTCCTGACGGTCCAGAAGACGAGACCACCGACCAACACCCACGGGCCACCGACGATGATCGGGTCCAGCATTTGATGGCGCACGTCGGCGCGCTTCTTCCCGACCCGGGAGGAGACGCCGTGCCGGGAGAACTCGCTGAGCACCCCGATCTGCGTGATCGGATTGTCCGGGCGCGCGGTCAGGAACGAACGCGCATGGTTCTCCCACGCGTCCACCCGGTCGGCGGCCAGCAGGAGCAGCCAGTGCGCGGCGCGCCCCTCGCTGAACTTTCGGTACGAGAATCTGCGCAGCACACCGGAGATGCCCCTGGGCGGGCACGACGTACCGAAGACCGGTGTCAGGAACTTGTGCTCGATGGAGCGCTCGCGAGGCCACTTCTCCGGTTGCCGCTCGGGAAACTCCCAGTGGGCGCCGGTCCGGTCCTCCTGCCACCGCAGTTTCGGCACCGACGGCCGGTCCTGGGGGTCGAGGTCCACACCCCAGCCCGGGATCCGGGCCCGCAACTGGTCGCTCGACTCGGCGAGCGGCGGCCGCTGCGCTGTGTAGGTCATGGTCCAGTCCTTCCAGTCAGCTGCTCGCGACGATGAGCGGCTTGATGCAGCCGTCCAGTTTCGCGGAGAAGATGTGATAGCCCTCGGCGATGTGCTCGAGCGGGATCCGGTGGGTGACGATGTCACTCGGTTTCAGGTAGCCGTTGCGGACGTGCTCGAACAACCGTGGCCACTGCCGTTTCACCGGGCACTGGTTCATTCGCAGCGTGAGGCCCTTGTTGAGGGCGTCGCCGAACTTGACGGCGCTGAACATCGGCCCATAGGCGCCCATCACGGAGATGGTGCCGCCCTTGCGCACCGAGTCGATCGCCCAGTTGAGGGCCACCGGTGAGCCGCCCTGCAGCTTCAACTGGGCCGACGTGACGTGTTGGAGGAAATTGCCATCCGCCTCCGCGCCCGCGGCGTCGATCACGACATCGGCACCGAGGTAGTCGGTGATCTTCTTCATGTGTACGACGATGTCGTCGTACTCGGTGAAGTTGTAGGTCTCGGCGTGGGCGAAGGTGCGGGCCTTCTCCAGGCGGTATTCCAGGTGGTCGATGACGATGACCCGGCCCGCACCCATCAGCCAGGCCGACTTCGCGGCGTACAGGCCGACCGGCCCGGCACCGAAGACCACCACCACATCACCTTCGACGATGTCGCCCAGTTGCGCGCCGAAGTAACCGGTGGCCAGCGCGTCGGTGAGCAGGACAGCGTCCTCGTCGTCCATCCAGTCGGGAATGACGCTGGGACCCACGTCGGCGAAGGGCACCCGGACGTACTCGGACTGGCCCCCGTCGTACCCACCGCAGGTGTGCGAGTAGCCGTAGATGCCGCCGACGGCAGTGGCGTTGGGGTTGACGTTGTGACAGTTGGAGTACAGGCCGCGCGCGCAGTACCAGCACGTCCCGCAGAAGATGTTGAACGGCACCATGACGCGGTCCCCACGTTCGAGGTTCCGCACATCGGGTCCCACCTCCTCGACCACGCCGATGAACTCGTGCCCGAACGTCATACCGACGCGCGTGTCCGGCATCATCCCGTGGTACAGGTGCAGGTCCGAGCCGCAGATCGCAGCCAGTACGACGCGGACGATCGCGTCGTTGGGATGCTCGATGACCGGGACGTCCTTGTCCTCGACACGGATCTTGTACGGGCCGCGGTACACCATCGCACGCACAGCGTCTCCTCCGTCCTGTCCTCATGCGGAGGCTGCCGGGTCGGGAGTCGGTGACCACGGCAACGGACCACCCGCATTGCCGGCGAATACCCATCGCGGGTCCCCGCAACCGTTCATCCCGTCTCGCTGGCACCCTCGGACTCACCGCTGGACGGTCCCGCGCCCGCGCCGGCACCGAACCGGTGCCACCAACCGGGCCCGACAATGGCTTCTTCCCGGAGCCGGTCGACCATGTGGGGATAGTGCAGTTCGAACGCCGGGCGCTCGGATCGGATGCGAGGAAGTCCGTGGAAGTTGTGCCGAGGCGGCGGGCAGGACGTGGCCCACTCCAGGGAGTTGCCGTAGCCCCACGGGTCGTCCACCTCCACGACCTGGCCGTAGCGGTAGGACTTGAACACGTTGTAGATGAAGGGCAGCACGGATGCGCCCAGCACGTAGGAGCCGATCGTGGAGACTGTGTTCAGCGTGGTGAACCCGTCGGAGGGCAGGTAGTCCGCATAGCGGCGGGGCATGCCTTCGTCGCCGAGCCAGTGCTGCACCAGGAACGTCAGGTGGAAACCGAAGAACGTGGTCCAGAAGTGCAGCTTGCCCAACGGTTCGTCCAGCATCCGGCCGGTCATCTTCGGAAACCAGAAGTAGATGCCGGAGAAGGTGGCGAACACGATGGTGCCGAACAGCACGTAGTGGAAATGGGCGACCACGAAATAGGTGTCGTGGATGTGGAAGTCCAGCGACGGCGCCGCCAGCAGGATGCCGGTCAGACCGCCGAGCAGGAACGTGACCAGGAAGCCGATCGCGAACAACATCGGTGATTCGAAGGTCAACTGGCCCTTCCACATGGTGCCGATCCAGTTGAAGAACTTGATCCCCGTCGGCACGGCGATCAGGAACGTCATGATCGAGAAGAACGGCAACAGCACGGCACCGGTGGCGAACATGTGGTGCGCCCACACCGTCGTCGACAGCCCGGCGATGCTCAGGGTCGCGTAGATCATGCCCTTGTAGCCGAACAGCGGCTTGCGGGAGAAGACCGGGAAGACTTCGGTGACGATGCCGAAGAACGGCAGCGCGACGACGTACACCTCGGGATGGCCGAAGAACCAGAACAGGTGTTGCCAGAGGATCGCGCCACCGTTGGCCGGGTCGAACACGCGTGCCCCGAGCCGCCGGTCGGCCTCAAGACCGAGCAACGCGGCGGTCAGGATCGGGAAGGCGACCAGGATCAGGATCGTCGTGACGAAGATGTTCCAGGTGAAGATCGGCATCCGGAACAGCGTCATACCCGGTGCGCGCAGGCAGACCACCGTCGTGGCCATGTTGACCCCACCCAGGATCGTGCCCAAGCCGCTGACCACCAGACCCATGATCCACAGGTCGCTGCCAGGCCCCTGCGAGCGCGACGCATCCGACAGTGGGGTGTAGGCGGTCCACCCGAAGTCCGCGGCGCCGCCGGGCGTCAGGAAGCCGGACAGCACGATCAGGCCGCCGAACAGGAACAGCCAGTACGACAACGCGTTCAACCTCGGGAACGCGACGTCGGGTGAACCGATCTGCAGCGGCAGGATGTAGTTGGCGAACCCGAACAGCGTGGGTGTGGCGTAGAGCAGCAGCATGATCGTGCCGTGCATGGTGAACAGCTGGTTGTACTGCTCCTGGGACAGGAACTGCAGTCCGGGACGGGCCAGCTCGGTGCGCATCAGCAGCGCCATCACGCCACCGACGAGGAAAAACCCGAACGACGTCGTCAGGTACATGATGCCCAGCATCTTCGGATCAGTGGTCCGCAACAGGGGCAGCAGCACCTTCCCCCTCACCGGCGAGCGAGGGACAACCACCCGGGTGCGGGGCGGCGCCGTGGCGCGTTCAGCGGTCATGGCGCCCAACTACCCGACAACACGCCGGTCAAACACAAACAATGACCATCTCACCCAACATCGGCCTCTCCGCCAGGACCAGGGACAAACCGACTGGTCACGCCGGTCACCCACCCGCGCGGCGAAACTCCGGGCCCGGATACCGGGCCCGGTCGGTTTAGAAACGGCCACGCCGGTCATTCGGACTGTGCGCGTCCAGCATCCGGCGCCCCCGCGCTGAGCGGCCCGATCGCCCGCGGCACGACCGCGTGGCGCCTGCGCCCAGCACACCTGAAACGGAGAACGTCATGACCACATCCAACGGACCCACCGCGGCATCGCCAACGGCGACCGACCACGGGAGAACCGGCCGCACACTCGTGCAGACCACCGCACTCGCCGTGGGCATCGTGTTCCTCCTCGTGGGCATCGCGGGATTCATCCCCGGCGTGACGACCCACTACAACCAGATGACCTTCGCCGAGCACAATTCGATGGCGATGCTGCTGGGCGTGTTCATGGTGTCCGTGCTGCACAACATCGTGCACCTGCTGTTCGGGGTCGTCGGTCTCGTCGCGGCCCGGCAATCCAGTTCCGCCTACTGGTACCTCATCATCGGCGGAGTCGTCTACCTGGTGCTGTGGCTCTACGGCCTGCTCATCGACCAGCCCAGCAACGCCAACTTCGTACCCGTCAACACCGCCGACAACTGGCTGCACCTCGTCCTGGGCGTTGGCATGATCGCGTTGGGTCTGGTGACCGGCCGCGCCGTACTCAAGCGACGCAAGTCCCACGTCTGACCGAAGTCACGCGATTCCTGCTCACTTGCCCCCACCGATTCAGACCACCACAGCGCAAGGAGATCATCCATGAGCAGCAATGCCCTCGGCGCGCGCCGCGCCGAAGGCGGACGCGGAAGGTGCGATCCCGACCCGAGACGCTGACGGCGCCGTCGCACACACTGTCCCTTCCCGGTCCGAGGTGCTGGACCGGCAGAAGGAGCGCTTCGGCGGATTCAAATGGGGCGCCGCGTTCTTCGGCTGGCTCACCGCCACCGGCGCCGTCCTCGTTCTCACCGCCATCGCCACCGCGGCCGGCACCGTGCTGAAGCTGTCCACCAACGGCACACAGCTCAGCCAACAGATCGACCGTGCAGCGGGGAACCCCGCCACGGCAAAGACAGTGGGCATCGTGGGCGCCATCGTGGTGCTCGTCGTCGTCCTGATTCGAGTTGGCCACACTGGCTGCTGAGAAATGGGTGCGACATCACCGTGGCGCACCACCCGACCGGTGCGTCGAAGTGGAACAAGGTCGAGCATCGGCTGTTCTCCTTCATCTCGGTCAACTGGAGGGGACGGCCGTTGACCGACTATCAGGTCGTCGTGGAGACCATCGCGGCTACCACTACCAGCAATGGGTTGACAGTCGGGGCTGTCTTGGACGAGGGTGTCTATCCCACGGGGGTGAAGGTCACCGACGCGCAGATGAAGGATGTTCCCCTTACCCCGCACGACTTTCACGGTGAATGGAACTACACCATCCACAAAGGTTCGATCATTGGACCGGCCCCGGCTAAGCAAACCCGTCCGAAATCCACCAAGTAATACTCTGGTGGCCCCTTGGTGGCGGCTGGTCAGCGTCGAGTGAGAGGTAGGCACGGCCTCGTCAGACTTCCGGGGCTGTCCGTCACAACTCACATACACCGTGCGGAAGTATGCGGGCCTTCTCTCGATGGTGAGCAGTCGTGTCACCACGACGATCGGCGCCGCCGGTTGTCGGCACTCAGTCCTGATCGTGGCTGGTGTCGACACCGGGGCGCGTTTCGTAAGCCGCTTTCCGGCTGCCGGGGACGTGGCGATCTGCCGCGACATGGTCGGCCCGGGTACGACAGCGGAACCTGGGCCCGCGCCGCCTGGTGAGGGTCGCATCTCCTCCGCGCTGATCCCCACACCCGCGCAGGAGGCTTGCGAGTCGCGTTTTAGAGAGCCTGACAACGCCGGCACAGCGACGCGCCAAGTGATGTGCCCGTGTGCACCGTTGAGTTGTGATGGCGCCGGCTGCCGATCAGTCCGGCGTCTCGCAGAATGGAGGCGTGGCGACTGGCTGTCGACAAGGGAGTGACAGCCCGCCTCGCCAGTTCGGTAGTGGTGCAGTCGCCGGCGACGACAGTTCGCAGGACGCGGGCGCGCGTGCTGCCCAGCAGGGCCGTCAGAGTGTCGCCGGACGCGGGGTCCGTGCTCCCCGTGATTACCCAGCCGAGCTGGTGCGTGGTCGGATAGGCCAGCACCGGCGACAGTGACCCGTCGATCAGGGTGGTCGCGCCGGGGCCGTAGTCGAAGAAGACCGGTTGCAGGAGCAGGCCCCGGCCGGCCAAGTGGATCTCGTGGTCGAATGGGTAGTCCACCTCCAGCACCGGGGAGTGCCACCGCAGGCCGGTAGCCAGCGTGCCGAGCAGCGCCTCGACACCAGTGTGCACCATGGTCCGCGAACGCTGGACCACGTCCTGGTCGATGTGTGCCTGCACCTGCGGCCAGTGGGGCGCAAGACAATGGTGGAAGTAGTGCCGTTGTGCCTCGGTCAGCGCCTGCAGAGCATGCGTGCGGCCCTGGCCGAGGTCGGTGGTCCAGGACGGCAATGTGCGTTCCCTGGCGATCGATGCGAGGTCGGTCCGGAATCGGGTACCAGGCGTGCTCAGCAGTGCTTCGGTGCCGTCCTCAAGGTCGGGGCCTTGACTGGCCGGAGTGAGAAAATCAGGGGCCGACCCGGCAGCGGGCACCAGATCCAGAAGCGGCCGCATCCGTGGATGAAGTGTCCGTCGAGTATCCCGCCTCCACCGGCCGAATTCGATCTCGGCGCTTGATCTGCGCAGGCAGTACACGCTGAGCAGTATCTCCCACATCGGATCCGGGTGCGCCGCGATCCTGGTGCGGGCGAGATCGTCCCCCGTAAAATAGATGCGCAACATCGTTGCCCCCGGCTGTCCCCAATTGTCCCTTGGTGTGACCTTACGGGGTAGTGTGCTCGCGGCAGTTCCTCCATTCGGACGACCCTATGCAGTGTCGAGCTCCTGGCCTCCTGGCTAGCCTGTTTCCACCCCAGTGGAAACAGGTCTCCGCCGGTGATGAAGTTTGCGACACTGGGGAGATAGGGGACTTGCTGCTCGGGGGAGGACGCATGCTCAGTATTCATCTCGGCGCCGATGATCTGGGGCGTATCCGATTCGCCAACGAGCCTGCGCCCATACTGGAAACAGTGCTCATGTTGTACGAGCTGCGCAACCGTCCTCCGCGTCTCGGAGATCGTGACGACGACTGGCGGGCTCGGATGCGTTCGACGTTCCCGCGCGCGGCGGCGCCCCTGCTCAACCTGGTTCCCTCGCGGCAGGTCGCGCTGTACTTCGACGTGCTGACCCCCGACGCGGAGGAGGCATTCCACCGCGTGCGTTCGATGCCCCGATCATTGGTGGACCATGACCTCGACCGGATCGCGCGGCTCAACGTGATCAAGGTTCCCACGTGGCTACGGCGTTTCAGCGCTGGAGACCCCACGGTGCGCCAAGCGCTCGACGACGGGTTCCGCGCCTTCCATCGCACCTGCCTCGCGCCGCACTGGGATTCGGTCGCCGCCCGATTTCACCACGACGTCGCGCACCGCATGACGATCGCCAGACAGCACGGGCTCAGCGCCATGCTCGACACGCTGAGTCCGGACCTGCGCCTGAACGGACTCACCATCGAGGGGAACTATCCGGGGGAACGCCACATCCACCTCGACGGGCATGGACTGATCCTTATACCGTCGGCATTCTGGACCGGTTACCCTCTGGTCACCTGGGATGATCAGGAACCGTCCAGACATGTGCTCATCTACCCGGCGGGCGACGCGGGTGGCCACCGGTCGGGTACGCCCGCCCGTGCGGGCAGGCGAGAACTCGCCGCGCTTCTCGGGCCCACCAGGGCGAAGGTGCTGTTGGCATTGCAGGAGCCGCACACCACCAGTGGTCTCGCCAGGCTCATTCGTATCAGCGTGTCGTCCACGTCCGAGCATGCTGCCACGCTCCGTTCCGCGGGCCTGATCGTCAGCCGCCGTGACGGCCAGGCCGTTGAGCATCGCCTCACGTATCTTGGTCGTTCGCTCATCCACCAACAACATCTCGGTTCCTAACCCGAGGGTACCTGCGGGGTCGAAGCCACCCCGTGTCGCCAGACAGACAGAACGCCTTCTGATAGGGAACAACTAACAACTCCCAACAAAACCTGATCTTGGAATAGCTAGATCATCTCTGCTGTTGATCACGGTGTGAGGAAGGGTCAGCAGCCGCCATGGATCGTGTCCGACGAGTTGTGGGCACGCATCCAGCCGATGCTACCGGTCCTGACGCACGACCCTCGTCACCCCGGCCGTCCACGCCTGGATGACCGCAAGGCCCTGTGCGGCATCTTGTTCGTGCTCTACACCGCGATTCCCTGGGAGTTCTTGCCCCAGGAACTGGGCTTCGGTTCGGGCATGACCTGCAGGCGACGCCTGCGGGAGTGGAACGACGCCGGCGTCTGGCAGCGGCTGCACGAGTCACTGCTGGCGGAGCTGAACGCTGCCGGTGAACTGGACTGGTCGCGGGCGGTGATCGACGGGTCCCACGTCCGGGCCATGAAAGGTGGCCCAAAACCGGACCGAGCCCGGTCGACCGTGCCCGAACTGGCTCGAAACATCACCTGCTCACCGAGGCGCACGGCATTCCATTGCAGGTGTCGCGGACCGGCGGCAACCGCAACGACGTCACCCAGCTCATGCCGCTGCTGGAGTCCGTCCCGGCGGTGCGTGGTCGACGGGGGGCGTCCTCGGCGACGCCCCGAGGCGCTCTATGCCGACCGCGGCTATGACCACGACAAGTACCGGCGGCTGGTCCACGAACTCGGCATAACTCCCTTCATCGCTAGTCGTGGTGAGGACGATGGCTCCGGCCTGGGCGTGTACCGCTGGGTGGTCGAGCAGAGTTTCGCGTTGCTGCACTGGTTCCGGCGGTTGCGGGTGCGGTGGGAGATCCGCGATGACATTCACGAGGCGTTCCTGCGCATGGCATGCGCGATCATCTGTTTTCGCCGGCTCGTCAACCTGCAACTTTGTCAGGAGTTCTAACCGATGGAATGCCAGATCTGTGTGGTACTGAAGGGAGATGCGCTACATGCTCCTTGCACCACCGTTGTCTGTTCTCCAGTGTTGTAGCCCTGGGTTCCCATACACAGCCCGCTGTGCCCGTTCAGGAACTGATAGTATGTGCTCGTGTAGTATTCATTCTGCCAGAATTGAGAATGGTCGCTCGTACCGTCACAGCCTCCGGCGGCCAGATATGTGGAGGTGCTACTGGCGGCATGGACCCCCAGACACTCCCCAGTGTAATTGTTCTGGTACTGGTAGTAGGTGCCAGTGGAAAGAACGACGGATGCTCGAACGTGCCAATAGGCATCGACGTCACCACAGTAGTCCGTCAGAATCTCTCCGTTGAAGTCGGCCAGGCACTGGACGTTGCCATTCTGATCACTCGCGTAGTTATCGATTTCTCCTGACCAGGAACTGGCAGATGCTACCGAATCGGTCGGATGTGACGTTGCGCCGGATAAGGCTGAATCCGGTGCCGCCGAAGCGCTCGTGGCGACGGGCCCTCCGCATATGGTCGCGACCATCGAAATGATTGCCATGGCGGCAAACGTTTTGTTCATGACTCTTCCTCGTCAATCGTTCCAGCCTGTGCGGTTGGCGTGTTGAATGTCTTCTGTCGTGGTGTCGGGGTAGCAACATTGAGAAGTTGGCCAGTCCACCGTAAGCCGGACCACAAAGATCACCTGTTGGTACAGTTGGGCTTGTCTCGGACCCACCCGGCCCAAGTGCTGCCGATCAGGACACTGCACCACCAGTGGTAGTCGGGAGCGTAGACTGCGATGACGTGATGAAGTTTGGTGCTATACCAAGCATCCAGATCGGCAGTGCCATCGGCGAGCGCGCCGCCGCCCATACTGTGCCAACCACCGCTGCCCGGCCAGATGTGCCATACCGCGTGATCACTGCCAACTACGAAGGTCTCCTGAGTGTTGTCGCGCCACCACGGGTTGGTCAGGATGGTGGTATTCGGATTACAGATACGATAGCCGGTATAACCGTAGCGCGCGATTGCGCACGACGATTCGGATGGTGCCGATTCAGATGCCGAGGCGACGACGCCGAGTATTGTGAGTAGCGAGACGACAGCGGTCGCCATCGCAATGACCTTTTTCCACCACACGACTTCGGTCTCCTTTCTCGCGATGAACTAGGCCCCGCGGCTGTCGCGGGTGACCAATCGGACATGTCGAAATTGTCTGGCAATTCAGGAGGGTATGCGGCCAGGCGTCCAGATCGCGCATAGATTCTGTACAGGCCAGGAGCGCGTAGGTAGGCCGTCCGCTTGATCGTGGTGAAGCCGGTGGTCTCAGTGCCGGTTCTGCAGGGTCAGGACGAACAGCCCGCGGGCATCCAAGGTCAACCTGCACATTCATGATCTGTAGCCGCCGCTGGGTCAGCATGATCATTGGAATCAGGAGGTCCCCAAGTTTCCGTCAACATTTGCCCAACTCGGCCCGCCGACAGAATGCGTCTCGTTGCCCGCTATGTAAATCCGCGCCCAGCCACCGTTGCCGAAGTTCATCCCTTCGCTCAACACAGGCTGGCCGTTGTTCGTGTACGAGCACCAGGTCAAATCGGTGCCATTCGCCGTACAGGACGGATTGCCGTTGTTCCATGCGTCGCGACCATCGGTGGTCACATGGAAAGCGTCATCGGCCCACCAGTTGTTGGGGTCGCAGTCTCCGTCGTTGAGCCTCGTGGCACATGCATCGAGGTATCCGTACCAGTAGGTGGCGGGGCGCGTACCGGGACGGGCTGGTGGCTCCGTCACGGCAGACAGGTGGATGGTTGCCGTGCCGGCACAGCCTGCGGCGGGACGAGCGGGATAGTGCGTCACCGTGGCACACTGCGCCGTCGGAAGGTTGATACTGAAGGTCCGGGTTAGTTGGAGAACCGGTGACGTATTGGCCTGGGCGGCGGTCGGAATGGTCAGCCCGACCATGGCGACCAGACCAATGAGCGCCAGTCGGTACGACCGAAGCAATTTCCAGATTAACGACATTTCGATTCCCTTCACCATCGAAAATGGTCGTGGGCCCCATGTGAACAACGGATGGCAAAAGTGATAACGGACGGCAAGGTCTCTGATATTTGAGACGCTGCCACATGCGGTGACCATCGAGAACCCTTTCGGTCAGGACTAAAATGTCTTGACTTTCACGGTTATGAGGCGGTTAGCGCCCACGCTTGCTGGTTCAGTCGTCGTTGGTCAGGTGGTTGTTGAGGCGTTGGGCTTCGGTGAGCTGATCGCGGCGTTCGCCGACGCGGCGACCGTGCGCTGGAGCCCGGATCGGCCCAGGGCTGCGAGGCTACGGTCGGCGGTGGTGCGGCCCGCCGGGTCAACCCACGGTGTCCGGTCGATCCGCCATACCCAACCGCAGCGTGGATGATGAGGGTGTTTCACGTTGTCGAGGATGTAGTTCGGATGCTCAGGTTGACGGGATCGTCGGACCCGACACAGGCGAAGAACTGCTGCCGTGGGATGCCGACAAAAACGGCACTGCCGCTACTGCTGGAAGTACGTGCCAACTTTCGAGTGATCGCTCGCCAAGCCCGCTTGCTCAGCTGTTCCCCACCTGCGAAGAACTCAACACGTACTCGCCGGGGCGAGTCGGGTGTATTGGTGGCCTGTGTCACTCGCGACGCCGCCATTCCAGATCAGCCGGTGACCTCGGCTGATGCCCTCGGCTGATCGCGTACCAGGAAACGTTGACCGCGAAGTGCGGCGAGGACAGCGGCATCAACGAGAGACCGCAGCTACGCGGCAGACGGGCTGTTAGCCACCGTCCTTGAAGACAATCGGTGCCCCGCCGGGCGCGTCGTCGTCATCTTGACCGCCGCCCCCGCTGTCGTCCCCAGACCCCCACTGTGCGCAGTCGCCGTTGTTCTGCTGCACGGTATACGCCTGGTCCAGCAGCCCAGCGGCAGCATCCAGTGGCGCGGTCGCCTTCGCGGCGCTCACTGCGCACCGATGCCCTGCGCCCCGCCGGTAACGAGCGTGGTCGGCGCCGTCATGACCCGACCTTTCGTGTCGCGCGGTCGACCAGCGCGACCACTTCGGTGATGCAGGTGTCGAAGTCGAATTCGGGGTCGAGGTTTCGCCGCCTGCTTACCCCGTCCACGATGTTGCGGATCACCCAGGCCATCGTGCGCGTGTCGAACTCGGCGAAAACGCCCTCGCCCTGGCCTCGCTGAAGAATGACCTGCAACGGTTTGACCGCCGATTCCGGTCCGGTCAGTCCGTCGGTGAACCGCAGCGAACCCTCCCTGCTGCGCACGTTGACGAAGATCTCGGTGAGCGCGGCGATCTCCTGGTGGTGATCCCGGATGAACTCCAGGTTCGACCGCAGGTAGGTGGCCAGCGCGGCACTCGCTGATCGTTCCGCCCTGATCAGCGGGCCCATCTGCTCGGCGGCGGTACCGTAGACGGACTGGACGACCTGTTGCAGCAGCTCGTCCTTGCCAGCGAAGTGGTAGGAGATCACGCTTTTGCTGATTCCGGCTCGCTCCGCGATCCGCGCGAAGGATGCCTGGACGTAGCCCAGGTCGGCGAGCACCTCGATCGCGCAGGCGATGATCTGCGCCCGGCGCGCCTCCTCGGTGAACGTCCGCTCTCGAACGATCGACCTGTCATCAGATCGCATGTTCAGATCGCAGTACGTGTGGCCGCCCGATGGGTAGTGGCTTTGTCTCGTAAACAGACGAACATCAGTTCTTGGAACTCATTTGATTCTTGATGGGGTCACGGTAGGACTCAGGAAATTTCGGGGGTTTTGCCTGATGCGATGAAGGGGCGGGGCCTCCGCTCCCCGTGACGTCCCGAGTCCGAAATCCACCAAGTAATACTCTGGTGGCCCCTTAAGGTCGCGATCGTTATCGTTGGCACCACGCCGACCAGGATGAGCACCACCTTCGACGTTTCGCCGATGCCGAACCAGGCGGCGAGTGGGCCGGTTTTCAAGGGCTGGTGTTTCCGAGGGTCATGAGGTCGTCAGCTGTGTCAGGTGCGGTGTTCGGCGCGGGTCGCGCGATGCGAGCAGATAGGACCAGCTGGAGAAGAACGCTGCGAGGCTCCAGGCGAGGGGGCCTTCGATGCCGGGCCACAGCGGTGCGTAGCCGGGTACCAGGATGAACACGATGAACCCGATGTCCGTGACGGACGCCAGGCCCAGATTCAGCCAGAAGCAGACCTTCCACGCCCTCCAGACCGAGAGCAGGGCGGCGGTCATGACGACCGCGGCCGCGAACAGCAGGGTCCAGGCGTCTTGGTAGATCCTGCCCTGGACCATCGCGTGCTCGTGGAGATTCTCGCCCAGGTGGACGACGCCGATGCCGGCCTGGATATGCAGCACGCCCCACACGAGATAGCAGACAGTGCCGAGCAGCGCTGTGGCCTTCGTCATGGAATGTCGCCTTTCTGTGCAGGCTATGGGTGAATGCCGAACGCGCCGAGCACGTCGTAGTCGATGCGCAGGGAATTGACCATGGCGTGGGCGTTGTCCAGCGTGAAGACGTCGGCGGCGGCCAGTCGCCCGAGATAGGCGTTGACCACGGGGGCCGCCGCTTGTTGTGCCACGGCGTCGAGGTAGGTCTTGAAGATCGCCCACGCGTTGCCGGTCGGACCGTATTTGGCAAAGTACGGGGTCGGATCCAAGGTGTTCAGGGTGGTGCGCACACTGTCTTCGAGAGCGGTGACGTAGTTCTGTTGCAGGTGCACGTCCGCGCGGGTGCCCAGTCGTCCGAGGTGGCCGCCCACCAAAGTGGTCCACCGGTAGTCGAGAGCGGTGTCGTGGGCGGCGATCCAGCCGGGGATGTCCTGGGACTCGGCCAGGTGTTTGTACGGGGTCCAGCCCGGGAAGACGACGTCGACCAGCATCAGGGTCGCGTGGTCGGGGGCGTAGACGAAGATGTTGTCGGGCGAGTGGTTGGGGCCGTGGTAGGCGAGTTCGAGCCGTTCGCCGCCGACCTCGACCGCGAGTGTGTCGTCGAAGGTCAGGGTGGGCGCGGGCCGGTTCGGGTCCGCCGCCGCACGCAGCAGTTCGCGGGTCTGGGTCTGGCCGATGCGTTCGACTCCGTTGCCGAACAGGGCGGCCGCGCCGATGTGGTCGGCGTGGCTGTGTGAGTAGATCAGGTGAGTGACCCTGCTGGTCGTGCCGGTGGCGTCGGTCACGTCCTGGATCGCGCGCAGCAGGTTGTGGCCGAGGGTGGGGGGTGCGTCGACGAGAACCACACCCTCGTGCGTGGCCAGGAACGTAGCTTGGTAGTACGAGTCGGTGACCCAGTACAGGTGGCCGGAGATGCGGCCGACGAAGTAGCCCTGGGCGTTGAGTGAAGGCCCGAGCGAGCCGGTGGGTACGGGGGCGAAATCGGGCAGCCCGTCCGATGTGGATGCGGTCGCGGTGCTCGGCAGTGCCAGTCCGAGGAGGGCGGCGGTGGCGGGGATGGCCGCGGCCCGCGTGAGGACGGTTCGGCGGGACAGCGAGGGCCGGTGGTGGGGTTCGGTCGTCATGGTGGTCTCGATTCCTGTCGAGGGCTGACATCAAGTGGGGCGGGGGCGGGCGTCGAGGCGACATGCCCGGTCGTGCTCGCTGGGGGTGCGGGTTACGTTCGGGGCCACGCCCCTGGGCTCTGCGCGTGACTGGCTTACCGGCCCGCCCGGCGCCCGGTGGTTGCGGAGGTGGCGAGCAGCCCGGTCATCCCCATACGCAGTTGTGCCTTCGCCACCTCGGCGGTGTAGCGCATGCACGACTTGGTTACGGCTCGCGGTCGAAGGTCTCGACCAGCCTGTTGTAGACGGGGTCCAGGCCCTTGCCCTCCATGCCGGCCAGGTCATTCATGGTTGCGGTGATCTGATCGTGAAGTT
>CAVWRF010000013.1:0-250563 GCA_963757325.1 Candidatus Melainabacteria bacterium | reverse complement strand
CGGTGCTGTCGATGGACAGGCTGCCGCCGCTTTGCTCGACGAATCCCTTTGCCATCGCCAGGCCCAAGCCGGTGCCCTTGCCCGGCTCCTTGGTCGTGAAGAACGGTTCGGTGACCCGCGCGAGCACCGCATGATCCATGCCGGTGCCGGTATCGCTCGACCACGATCCGGACATACCGGCCCGGCGCCAGGCCGGCGGGATGCGGCAGCCCGGCGGCGACGATCTCGATGTCGGCGGCCAAGGTCAGCGTGCCGCCCGACGGCATCGCATCGCGCGCATTGGTCGCCAGATTGACCAGCACGGTTTCCAACTGCCCGCGGTCGGCGAACAGCGGCGGCAGGTCCGGCGACACCTCCACCGCGCAGACCACCGAACCGCCCAGCGTGTGGGTCAGCACCTCCGCCATGTCGGTCAGCAACGCCGCGGCGTCCACGCTTTCCGCCCGCAGGTCGCCGCGGCGAGAGAAGGCCAGCAGGCGGCTGGTGATCGCCGCGCCGCGCCTCGCCGCATCCAGGACCATGCGCGCATTGCGCAGCACGCGCTCGGCATCGTCCGGGCGGCGTTCGATCAGCGCCGCGCCGCCCGACACCGCCTGCAGCACATTGTTGAAGTCGTGCGCGATGCCGCCGGCGATCTGGCCCAGCGCATGCATCCGCTCGGCATGCGCTGCGCGCTGCTGCGCCGCCTCGCGCGCCGCCATCTCCTCGCGCACCCGCTGTTCCAGCCGGGCGTTGATCTGCTGCTGGATGTCCAGCAGGCGCTTTTCGGCGTCGATGTCCTGGAAGATGCCCAGCGCTTCCTGGACCTGGCCGTCCTCCCAGCGCAGCGGAATGCTGCCGACCCTGAACCAGGTTTCGTTGCCGTCCACGTCGCGGAACAGGAAATCCAGCCCCGGCAGCGTGGTCTCACCCAGCCGCAGCGCGCGCCGGATCGGGATAATCCTCCGGCGCCACGCGATTTCCCTCCGGATCGTAGCCGATCCATTCGCCGCGCGGCGCTGCCGCCATCGACGTGGATGACCGGCCCGTTCAGCCGCTTCATCATCGCGTTGCCCAGGACGATCCGCCCGTTGCGTGTCCACGATCCCGACCCCGACCGGCAACGCCTCGATGATCTCCGACAGCCGGCTCCGTTCGGTTTCCAGCATCCAGATCAGCCGGTCGCGCGCCATTTCCGCTTCGTACCGCGCCGTCACGTCCATATTGATGCCGACCATGCGCACCGCGCGCCCGTCGGCGCCGCGGATGGTCTGACCGCGGCCGAGCAGCCGGCGGAGCGACCCGTCCGGCAGCACGACGCTGTATTCGGTCGCGTAGGGCTGGTCCGGCGACTTCAGCGCGGCAAGCAGTTCCTCCTGCGCCGGCGCAGGTCGGCGGGATGCACGGCGCCGCGCCAGACTTCCGGGCGTCGGCCCGCCCGGCCGCGGCTCCAGGCCGTGCAGGTACCACTGATGCTCGCTCCAGGTCAGTGTGCCGGTGACGATATCCCAGTCCCAGATGCCGAGGTTGGCGCCTTCCCGCGCCAGTTCCAGCCGTTCCTCATTGATCCGCAGCCCGGCTTCGGCACGGCGCAGGTCGGTGACGTCGATCTGGTTGAGCAGCACCAGCGTGCGGCCCGACACCTGCACCGGCGCCACGGCGATCAGCATGTCGCGCGGCCCTTGCGGCCCGTCATGCGCGTTTCATAGCTGCAGGCTGGCCGCCTTCCGCGACGGAACGGCAGATCTCCCGAATTCGTTCCGCGGTCAGTCTCCAAGGCGAAATCGGTGATCGAGCGGCTGCGGAACTCCTCGACCGAATAGCCGACGATGGCGGCCGCGACCTCGTTGCAGTCGATGATCTGCGCGCGGTCTCCGGATCGAGCAGCATCATTCCGCTGGGCGACCGCTCGAACAGCGCGCGGAAGCGCTGTCTCGCTTTCCGCCAGTTGCCGGGCCGGCCTGCCGCTCCGCCGCCGCGGCCACCAGCGCCCGGGCGACCATATCGGTTTCCGGCAGTCCGGTGTCCGTGGCAGCGATGGATCGATCCGATCGTCATGGCCGCCAGCCGGCGCAACTGCTCGATCGGCCGGATGATGCCCCGGGCGGCGATCAGCGCCAGCAGCAAGGCCGCGCCAGCAGCACAACGCCGCCGACCCCTGCAACGCGGATGATCGCCGCCCGCATCGGCGCGAAGATCACCTCCTCCGGCGCGCCGACGACCACCGTCCAGCCGAACGGCGCGACATGGGTGTAGGCGGCGACGGCGGGGATGCCTTCCAGCGTGGGCCGCACGACACCCTCGGGGTTCGCCTGGATCGCGGCCCACAGCGGCGGCACGATCGGCGACCCGATGAAGCGGTCCGCGTTCGGAGATCCGCGCCACGACCACGCCCGCTGGTATCGACCACCGTCAGCACCGTTCGCGGCGGCAGGTGCTGCCGGTCGATCAGGTCGGCTCAGCGGCGATGGCGACAACCTGATGAACAGATCGTAGACGACGCGGCCGTCCCGGAACACCGGGACATCGACGCTGAAGCCCAGTTGACCATCGACCATGCCCGACATGCAGATCGGTGACGACCGGTTTGCCGGTGTCGAACACCTGCACGTTCCTTGGCCCTGGCTGTCGCGGTCGGCAGCGGGTCGGCGCGGGCGGCTGCGTTCGATGCCGCATACAGGCGCCGATCTGATGGTCGGGTGTGGCGATGCCGAGCACGTGCCCGGCGGAAAGCCGATCGAGAAACGTCGACGGCCTGGGCGTCGAACTGGCCACAGGTCGGTCTCGGTCAAGGCCGGTGACATCGCCAGCGTTTCCAGCGACGAGACGCGCACTGCAATTCCCGCTCCACCGCGACGGCCGTCCCGCGGGCGATCGTCTTCAGGCTTCGCTAGACGCCTTGCTGCGATCGGCCCGGTAGTCCAGGTATTCGCGGACCATGCCCATGCAGACCAGCGGCACGACGCTGGCGACGACCAGAGCAGCAGTCTGTGACCGCAGCGACAGGTTCATGCCAGCGAGGCTGCGCCGCACGGGGCCGCGCCGACCAGGCCAGCGGTGGATTTCGACATTAGCCTGCGCCGGTCGTTGCATCGGGGTTGCGTCCCGGCGGGGCGCCACGCTGCTTCGATCCTTCAATTTGCTACTTGACGGAGTTACCACGCCGAGATGACGCTAGCATCAGTTCGAAATCACAGTCGTCATGCAGTTACGTGATGGTCTCTGATTATCGGCGATGGACTCCCGCAGATGACATCGCGGCTCGTTAGCAGCCACGTGATTAGCGCCTGACTGGCAGATGACACGTCAGTAAGCGACGCCGGTCCTGGATTGCTTGGCCGCATCGAAAGCTTGTAGCGAGCGGATCGGTCGATGTTGGGCCGTCCCGAATCGTCGGGGCGTGCGGATGTCCATACGCCGTCATCCGTGTCAGCAGGGACAATCCTTCCGACGCTGCGCCCGAAAGAGTGCGAGTGGTAGGATGCCACCGTGACGGCAAGCAGGCCTTGCGTCAGACAGGCTCGCCGCGCCTCAGTGACGCAAGCGGGGTTAGATCGAGGAATCGCCTCAATGCACCGAGCTCGCCAGTCACATCATTGACAGCGGTCGGCTAGACGCTCTGAGCGGAAAGCGACCGGCTGGCCGCCGTGTCGGCGAAGCATTTACCAACGGCTACCACTGTTCCTCCGCGTCCGCATACGGTCTAGTCTCGATCCGTCAGCCCATACCCGCCAGGAGATCTTCATGGCACCGCCCCCGCCCTTCGGCGCGAATTCCGCCGCCGCTCGCGACATCGCCAACGTGCTTGCACCCCTATACCGATCTGGAAGCGCATCAGCAGGTCGGACCGGTCGTGATCTCCCGCGGCAAGGGCGTGCGGGTCTGGGACGAGGCCGGCAAGGAATACATCGAAAGCGTCGCCGGCCTGTGGTGCGCCGCGCTCGGTTTCGACAACGAACGGCTGGTGCAGGCCGCCGCCAACCAGATGCGCAAGCTGCCGTTCTATCACGCGTTCACCGCCAAGTCGCACGAGCCGATGATCGACCTGGCGGAGATGCTGATCGCACGCGCGCCGGTGCCCATGAGCAAGGTGTTCTTCGCCAATTCCGGCTCCGAGGCCAACGACTCCGCGATCAAGATGGTCTGGTACCTGAACAACGCGCTCGGCCGGCCGAAGAAGAAGAAGATCATCGGGCGCCTGAAGGGCTATCACGGCATCACCATCGGATCGGCGTCGCTGACCGGGTTGCCGGCGAATCACCGCAGCTTCGATGTGCCGTTGCCGGGTTTCCTCCACACCATGACGCCGCATTTCTACCACGGCGCGCTGCCGGGCGAATCCGAGGATGATTTCGCCACGCGCTGCGCCGATGAACTGGAGAAGATGATCCTGGCCGAAGGGCCGGACACCGTCGCCGCGATGTGGGCGGAGCCGATCATGGGCGCCGGCGGCGTGATCCTGCCGCCGCGCGGCTATTTCCCGAAGATCCAGGCGGTGCTGCGGAAATACGATGTGCTGCTGGTGGCCGATGAGGTGATCTGCGGCTTCTGGCGCACCGGCCGTACTGGGGCAGCCAGACTCTCGACATCGAGCCGGATATCCTGGTCTGCGCGAAGGCGCTGTCGTCGTCCTACCTGCCGATCAGCGCGGTCATGGTGAACGACACCGTGTTCCAGGCCCTGGCCAAGGAAAGCCACGTCATCGGCACGTTCGGTCACGGCTTCACCTACTCCGGTCATCCGGTGCCGGCGGCGGTGGCGATCGAAACGCTGAAGATCTACGACGAGATGGAGATCGGCGCCCATGTCGGGTCCGTCGGGCCGTACATGCAGACGGAACTGCGCCGCCGCTTCGCCGATCATCCGCTGGTCGGCGAGGTGCGCGGCATCGGCCTGATCGCCGCGGTGGAACTTGTCGCCGACAAGGCCAGCCACAGGAATTTCGATCCGAAGGCTGAAGGTCGGCGGCCGGCTGACCAAGCTGTGCGAGGAAAACGGCGTCATCGGCCGCGCGGTGATGAACGATGCGCTGTGTTTCAGCCCGCCGCTGGTGATCTCCAAGGAAGAGATCGACGAGATGCTCAACCGGGTCAGCAAGTCGCTGGATGAACTGACGGTGCAACTTCGGCGTGAACAGTTCGCCGTGGTCAGTTAAATGGCTGAGGGGTCCCTGGTGCCGGTCATTGGGCGCTGGCCGGCGGCGCCCGAATTGTAACGTCGGTCGAGAAGCAAAAGCGGCAACGATATGCGTCTGACACGACGCAGCCTGTTTGGCGGTGCGACCAGTATCGCGATCAGCGCAAACACCGGGACACCCCCGTTCGCCCTACTTGCTTACGCTCTAGACTTCGAGGCGCTGGAGGAACTGCGGCGATCGCGATCGTAGCATTCGGATCGTCCGCTCATGATATCCTCATGGGCTTCTATTTCGCGACGGATCCACGCGCGTCCGCGCCCGGCGATGAGGATGTGAAGCATGGCCCGCCCGATCAACACCGATCACCGGCCGTTGCGCCCGGAACCCTGTCCCGCCGTCGCCGATCTGATGTAGTCTGCGTGCCATGCGTGGCCCGGACAAACTCACCGCCTATCTGCTGGAGCTTCTCGCCCCGCTCGGTCCGGTTTCCGCGCGGCCGATGTTCGGGGGTGTCGGGCTGTTCCACGGCGGGATGATGTTTGGCCTGATCGCGCGTGACGAACTGTTCCTCAAGGTCGGCGACACCAATCGGCCCGAGTATGAGGCGGCTGGCGAGGCGCCGTTCAGCTACGCCACGAAGCACGGATCGCACACGATCGGTTCGTATTGGCGCTGTCCGCCTGAGTTGCTGGACGATATGGAAAAGTTCCAAGTCTGGGCGCAGCGGGCGATCGAGGCGGCCGCTGTCGCGGGACGCCGAAAAGCTAAGATCAACCGGCGGTAGTGCTTGAATGGTGGTGTCAGGCCCCCAGAAAAAGCGCTGCAGGGCAGATCGTGATGGTTCGCCCCGCTTCCGACGCACCCGGTTGGCGGCTCGGTTTTTTCGCCGCGACGCCGATAGCAGGTCGCGTCAGCCCGGCAGTTCAACCACATTCTTGGCTGGGATGTTGCGTTGGACCTCGTTCGAGCCCTGCGTAGATCGTCGAAGATCGCATTCGCAGGAACAGTCCGGCGGGGAAGTCGCGATTGCCTTCCGTCGGCCTAAGCCCCGCCCCGTACTCCCCCGCCACATCCAGTATCGATGCGCTGAAAAAGCTTGGTTTGGTTGCTCTTCAGCATGGACACATCGGACCTGATGACCGATGTGCCCGTGGCGCGACGGCGACGATGCCCGGATCGCTTCCCTCAGGCGAATGGCGCGGGTTTGGCCTCGCGGAACGGCGTGCCGGTTTCGGCCAGTTCGCGCAGCAGCTTCGACGGCGCCCAGCGCTCGCCGTACTGCTGATGCCAGGAGGCGATCTGGTTGTAGACGTCGCGCACGCCGATGCCGTCCGCCCAGTACATCAGGCCGCCGCGATAGCGCGGGAAGCCGAACCCGTGCAGCCACATCACGTCGATGTCGCTGGCGCGGTAGGCCTTGCCTTCCTCCAGGATGCGGCAGGCCTCGTTGACCGAGGAGAACAGCAGCCGCTGCAGGATTTCGGTGTCGGTGAAGGTCTTCTGCGGCACGCCCATTTCGGCGGCCACGGACTTGATGATGGCGGCGACTTCGGGATCGGGATGCGGGGTGCGGTCGCCTTTTTCGTAGCGGTACCAGCCGGCGCCGGTCTTCTGGCCGTAGCGGCCCATCTCGACCAGTTTGTCGGCGATCGGCAGTTTGCGGTAGTTCGGGTTGGCCGCCGCGCGGCGCTTGCGGCCTTCGGCGCCGATGTCGAGGCCGGCCAGGTCGCCCACCGCGAACGGCCCCATCGGGTAGCCGAAATCGACCATCACCTTGTCCACCTGTTCCGGCAGGCAGCCTTCCTCCAGCAGGATGACCATCTCGCTGTTGAACGGCGCGCGCGAGCGGTTGGCAACGAAACCATCGGTGTTGCCCGCCATCGCCGAGATCTTGCCGATCTGCCGGCCCATCGCCATGGCGGTCATCAGCGTCTCGCGGCGAGGCTTTCGACGGGCGCACGACCTCCAGCAGTTTCATGACGTTGGCGGGCGAGAAGAAGTGGGTGCCGGCGACGTATTCCGGCCGCTTCGTCACCGAGGCGAGTTCGTCCATGTCCAGCGCCGAGGTGTTGGAGAACAGGAACGCGCCCGGCTTCATGACCTCGTCGAGCTTGGCGAAGATCGGCTTTCTTCACGTCCATCCGCTCGAACACCGCTTCGACGACGACGTCGCAGTCCTTGATGTCGTCGTAGCCGGCGACCGGATGGATGCGCGACGAGGCGGCGCTGCATCTCGTCCTCGGCGAGGCTGCCGCGCTTGACCGAGGTCGCGTAGTTGTTGCGGATGCGCTCCATGCCGCGGTCGAGGCCTTCCTGCGTCGCGTCCATGATCTTCACGTCGTAGCCGAAATCGGCGAACGACATGGCGATGCCGCCGCCCATGGTGCCGGCGCCGATCACCGCGGGGGCGGTGAAGTCGTACGGGGGCGACGTTGGTGGGCAGGTCGGGCAGTTTGGCGACCTCGCGTTCGGCGAAGAAGGCGTAGCGCAGGGCCTTGGCTTCGTCGGCGTTTTCCAGTTCGGCGAACAGTTCGGCCTCGCGCCGGATGCCTTCGTCGAACGGCAGGGTGCAGGCGGCCTCGACGGCGGCGATGCAGTTGTAGGGCGCCTTCTGGTTGCGGGCCCGGCGGGCGATGGATTTGCGCATGGCGTCGAAGATGCCGGGGTCGGCGGTGACCGTCTTGTCGCGCACCCGCGGCAGCGGGCGCATGTCGGCGATCTTGCGGGCGTAGGCGACGGCGGCCTCGCGCAGGTTGGCGCCGTCCGGCAGGACCTCGTCGATGATGCCGAGCCTGGCGGCTTCCGGGGCGGGGACGTGGCGGCCGGAGGTGATCATCTCCAGCGCGGTCTGGGCGCCGACCAGGCGCGGCAGGCGCTGGGTGCCGCCGCCGCCGGGCAGGATGCCGATCAGCACCTCGGGCAGGCCGACTTTCGCCGAGGGAACGGCGATGCGGTAGTGGCAGCCCATGGCGTTCTCCAGGCCGCCGCCGAGGGCGTAGCCGTGGATCGCGGCGACCACCGGCTTGGGGCTGGCGTCGAGCACGTCGTAGGTGCGCTGGCCGATCGGGGCGCGCTTGCGGCCGGTGCCGAAGCCGCGGATGTCGGCGCCGGCGATGAAGCTGCGGCCGTCGCCCATCAGCACCATGGCCTTGATCGCGGGGTCGGCGTTGGCCTTGTTCAGGGAGTCGATGATGCCCTCGGACACGCCCGGGCCGAGCGCGTTGACCGGCGGATAGTTGACGATGATGACGCCGATGTCGCCGTCTTTTTCCAGGCGGACGACGGGGGATTCTGGCATGGCGGTTTCCTCTCGCGGTTGCAGGGAGGATAGGCGGGGTCGGGGGTGGCGTCCAATGCTCGGATAGCCTTCTCATTTTGACCGGCGACGCTGGCATCTCCGATGCTGTCAATTATGTTGCCCACTTCCTTGCCCACTTTTGATGTGGGCAGTTTTGTGGTTGACCGTCCAACGCCGATGCGGCTCCCTTCGAGAGCCTGAGAAAATCTCTGAGACAAACAAAATGAGCGAAACGCTCCTGCGCGACATCGCCGAGTATTGCCGGCGCACGCGCATGGCGGAGATCCACCTTCGGCCGGCTCGCCGTCAATGATGGCAAGCTGCTCAGCCGTCTGCGGCTCGGCGGCCGGGTCACCACCGACACCGTCGACCGCGTGCGTGCCTTCATCGAGCGCGTCGCCCAGCGGCCAGCGTGGCAATGGCGCAGCCGCGCCGCGATCCCGGCACTCGCCGCAGGCGGTCCGCGGCGATGCGGCGTAACTTCCGCTTCTACGACAACCGCCAGAAATATCTGCTGTTCGTCACCACCTGCAGCGAGAAATGGGTGATCGCGCAACGGGTCGAGCATGGAGCTGGCGAATATCCATCCGCGGCCGCCGGCGTTGCGGCTGTTCGATGCCGGCATGGGCGACGGCACCGTGCTGGCGCGCACCATGCGCGCGATGCATCACCGGTTTCCGACCATGCCGTTCTACATCGTCGGCAAGGAGATCAGCCTGGAGGACGTGCGCCTCGTGCTCGAGAAGATGCCGGACCGGTTCTTCGAGCATCCGGCGACCGTGCTGGTCATGACCAACATGTACTATGCCGAGGCGCCGTGGCTGAAGCCGAATTCGGTGACCGCGGCCACCAGCCTGGTGTGGCACGAGCTGGCGCTGACCGGCAGCACCGCGCACGACTTCGAGCAGCAGATCACCGAGCTGGAGCCGTTCCTTGCCGAGAACTGGCGCGCCAGGGTCAGCCGAGCAGCGGCAATCCGGTCTACGAGAAGCCGGTCGTGCTGGTGATCTATCGCGAGGATCACCGTTTCCTGCTCGATCAGGTGCGTCCGCGGCGCGGCTTCACCGAGGCGGATTACGACCTGGTGATCGCCTCGCAGCCGTATCGCGCGCGGGCGCTCGGTCGAATTCAAGGCGCGGAGGGTGATCGCGCCGCTGGCGCGCGCGTTGGCGCCGGGCGGGCGGCTGATCGCGATCCACTCGCACGGCCACGACCCGGGGCTGGAGATCATCCAGCGCATCTGGCCGGGCGAGGAGCCGTTCACCACCGACCGGCACGCCCTGCTGCGCGCCACCAAGGCGGAGCTGGGCAGCGCGGGCCGCGATCTGAATTTCGGCGCCTATGCCGATGCGCGGTCGCTGTTCCGCTACGACATGCACACGCTGCCGAGCGAGATCAGCGAAACGATCGGCACCTCGACCTTGTTCGCCGCCTGGAATGCCGCGATCTATGTGGCGCAGATCGAGGACCAGCGCCTGTCCGAGGCGATCAGCAGCGGCGCCTATCTCGATGCGACGCGAGTCGGTGCTGCAGCGAGCATGGCGGCCTGTGGTTCTGGGACGAATCGTACGTCATCTCGCGCAAGCGGGATTTCGGCTGATGGACATGCGCGACGTTGCGCGTGGCTGCCTGTTGAGCGACTGCTCGATCGAGCTGTCGCCGCGCGACGACGCTCGCCGGACCGGCGCTGCGCGGCCTGTTCGATCCCGGCACGCACCGTGTTCGTCAACAATCCGCCCAGCGTGACGCATCACGACATCGTCGCCGCGTGCAGCGCGGCTGGCTGGCGCGGGCTTCGAGCCGGTGCCGCATGTCGTCGCCCGCCATCTGGCCAGCTTCACCCACGCCAACGACTTCCTGCGCGCGGGTGGCCGGCGAGGCCGGTGTCAGACCAGATCCTGCTGCTCGGCGGCGATGTAGCCGCGCCCGGCGGGCCCGTTCGCCAGTGCGTTCGAACTGCTGGCCACCGGGGTCGTCGAGCGGCACGGCATCAGCCGCGGTCGCGTTTGCCGGCTATCCGGAAGGTCATCCGCGGATCGCCACGCCGGCACTGGAAGCCGCGTTGCAGGCCAAGGTCGAGCTGGCTCGGGCAGCGCGGCCTGGAGGTATCCCTGGTAACGCAGTTCGGCTTCGAGGCCGACCCGATCCTAGCACTGGATCGCGGCGCAGCGGGCACGGCGGCATCGTCTGTCCGGTGCGGATCGGCCTGGCCGGACCGGCGAGCGTGTGCAACCCTGGCGAAATACGCCGTGCGCTGCGGCATCGGCGCCTCGTTGCGAGCACTGGCACATCGGCACGCCGCATTCGCGCGCATCCTGACGGAGGCCAGTCCCGCGGCGCTGATCGAGGCGCTGGCCGAGCGACATCGCGCCGGACGCGCCGGTCGGACTGCACATGTTCGCCTTTGGCGGCGTGCGCCGGACTGCGGCATGGATGGAGGAAATGCTGGCCTGACCAAGTCCCGCGGCGATGCAGCTATCGCGGGCCTTCGAGTTGGGCGCCTTGCGGGCGGGGGATTTCTGCATGGCGCCGAGCGCTCGGACGTAGGTGTATCTACGACGCTAAAGTGGTACCGTGCGTGCGTACGGACAGCAGGCTTATCGACCCATGAGACCGTCAGCGGGCTTCGATATTCACCGCGCCGCGATAAGGCGCGTTGTCGAGACGGACCAGGCGCGCAATCCGCGGCGCTGAAGACCCAACTGACGGCGATGCTGACAGCGCAACCGGAATGATGTCCATAAATATACAGGGCCACGCCCGGGGCACAACGCCCCGGGCGGCCCTGTCTTCTTACTCAGTCAATGAACCGCCTGCTTAGCCGAACTGGTTCATCGTGTTGTGCGCGCCGCCGGCCTTCAGGGCGGCCTCGCCGGCGAAGTATTCCTTGTGGTCGTCGCCGATGTCGGACCCCGCCATGTTCTGGTGCCGCACGCAGGCGATGCCCTGGCGGATTTCCTGGCGCTGGACGTTCAGCACGTAGCCCAGCATGCCCTGGGTGCCGAAATACTCCTTCGACAGATTGTCGGCCGCCAGCGCCTCGGTGTGGTAGGTCGGCAGCGTGATCAGGTGGTGGAAGATGCCGGAGCGCTTCGCCGCATCGGCCTGGAAGGTGCGGATACGCTCATCGGCCTCGACCGCCAGCGGCGTGCTGTCGTACTCCACGCTCATGAGCTTGGCGCGGTCGTATTCGGCGACGACGTTCTTGCCGTTGGCCTCCCAGTCGTCGTACACCTGCTGGCGGAAATTCAGCGTCCAGTTGAACGACGGCGAGTTGTTGTAGGCCAGCTTGGCATTCGGGACGACCGCGCGGATGCGGTCCATCATGCCGGCGATCTGCTCGACATGGGGCTTCTCGGTTTCGATCCACAGCAGATCGGCGCCGTTCTGCAGCGAGGTGATGCCGTCGAGCACGCAACGGTCCGCCCCGGTCCCGGCGCGGAACTGGAACAGGTTGCTGGGCAGGCGCTTCGGCCGCATCAGCTTGCCGTCGCGGTTGATGATGACGTCGCCGTTGCGGGCGTTGTCCGGCGTGATTTCCTCGCAGTCGAGGAAGGAGTTGTACTGGTCGCCCAGATCGCCCGGCGTGTGGCTGACGGCGATCTGCTTGGTAAGGCCCGCGCCCGAGCGAATTCGGTGCGGGTGACGATGATGCCGTCCTCCACGCCCAGTTCCAGGAAGGCGTAGCGGATGGCGCGGATTTTCGCCACGAAGTCCTCGTGCGGCACGGTCACCTTGCCGTCCTGGTGGCCGCACTGCTTTTCGTCGGAGACCTGGTTTTCGATCTGCAGCGCGCAGGCGCCGGCCTCGATCATCTTCTTGGCGAGCAGATAGGTCGCCTCGGCGTTGCCGAAGCCGGCGTCGATGTCGGCGATGATCGGCACGACGTGGCTTTCGTAGTTTTCCACGCGGTCCAGCAGTTCGGTTTCCCTGGCGCTGTCGCCGGCCTCGCGGGCGGCATCGATCTCACGGAACAGGTTGCCGAGTTCGCGGGCATCGGCCTGCTTGCAGGAACGTGTAGATCTCCTTGATCAGCGCCGGCACCGAGGTCTTTTCGTGCATCGACTGGTCGGGCAGCGGGCCGAATTCGGAGCGCAGCGCGGCCACCATCCAGCCCGACAGGTAGATGTAGCGGCGCTTCGTGGTGCCGAAATGCTTCTTGACCGCGATCATCTGCTGCTGGGCGACAAAGCCGTGCCAGGCGCCCAGCGACTGGGTGTAGCAGGCGGGGTCGGCGTCATAGGCCGCCATGTCCTGGCGCATGATGGCGGCGGTATAGCGGGCGATATCCAGGCCGGTCAGGAAGCGGTTCTGCAGGCGCATGCGGGCGACGGACTCGGCATTGATGCCGTCCCAGGTGCCCTTCTTGCTTTCGATCAGCTGGGCCACCTTGGCGGTGTGGTCCTGATAAGAAGACGTGCCGCCGCGGAGAGCGGATACGCCGCCGGCGAGACCATCGGGGGAATAATTCAGCGTGTCCATCAAGTGTTCCTTCGCATTGCGCCGCTGTCATGAGCGAGGAGGCATCTAGGATGCTGCAACTGCGAAGTCACTGTAAAAAACGACGCCGAAATAACGAAAACTGTAAACAAATTTACAGAAGGAATTTACAAACTGTAAGGTGAGTAAAGCTCGCCTGCGACGCCAAGGCGATACAAACCCGGGCTCGGCCAATCTGCAGCGGGGAACAGGCGGATACAGATGGCATCGGGACCGGCGGCCAAGGCGGATCGAATTTGCCGAATCGTTGCGCTCGTCATGAAACCTTTTCGGCGGACGACGCACGATTACACGTTATTCTTAAGCCGGGCCCGCCGAGGCCGTCCCCGACACAGCGCGGGTTATACGAAGCTTGCGCCGGGCCGCCAGCCGGAATCGCGCGGCGGCCTCGCCCCGTCGCTGACAGATTTCAGCCAGCGGTGGGGCTAATTCGCTGCAATCCAGTCGACGACACGTTCACCTATCATGATCACCGTTGCATGGGCACCACCTGACCGGGGAATGCGCGGCATCACCGACGCATCAGCCACCCACAAACCCTGGACGCCCTTGACTCTGCAGTACTGGTCGACGACCGCCATCGGATCGGTATCCGGTCCCATCTTACAAGTTCCGGATACGTGCCTGGCCGTGCCCACGGTTTGGCGTATCCAGAGATCCAGAGCGTCGTCGTTGGCCAGAATGTCATCCGCGGGGTGGATCCGGTAATCGGCCACGTCTTTATACGCGCCGGATTCCAGCAGTCTTATCGCCATTCGCAGCCCTTCCCGCACCCGTCGAATATCGTTTGGATGCTGGAGATAACAGTAATTGAAGGACGGCTGGACGTTGGGATCAGCCGACGCCAACCGGACATATCCTGAGCCATCAGGCAACCCAAGCGTGCACGAGATCCGTGCCACCTGCTCGGCGGGAACGTCTCCGGACAGGTATCTGGTCCGTACACCGGGGACGCGCTCCTGCCGTTCGTCGACGACCGGGCTGCTCCTCAGCACCATATCGTTGACGGCGCTCGACCCTTGGGCAGTGTAGTGCAAGCAAAAGTGCACTGCATCGGTATGAGTTTCGAGCGAGATACCGTCTTTGACCTTGAAGGTCATCTGGGCGCTGAGATGGTTCCAGAGGTTCTGGCCTACGCCGGGAAGGTGACGAACCGGTCGGTATGCCGAATTGCCGCAGTTGGTCCTCGGGGCCGATGCCCGAAAGCATCAGCAGATGGGCCGATCTGATCGCCCCGGCGCTCAATACCACACGGCCGGCTTCGACCTGGAACACCTTGCCCGCCGCTTTCGGCTTCCACGCCGATGGCCTCGCCATCCTTGATCAGGATCTTGCGGACGAAAACCCCGCCCCGCACCGTAAGATTCAGATAGTGGCGCACCGGATTGAGATGCGTCATGGCAGTGCTCATTCTGACGCCGCCAATATTATTTGAGGGTGACACACCAAGGCCAGCGGGGTGCCGGCCATTGGTATCCTTCGTGGTGCCGAACCCTGCCTGCATACAGGCGGTATGGAAAGCCTGCTGAATGACAGGCCAGGGACCTGACTGACGGCGCCTGACGGGCATCGGTCCGTCCGAGCCATGGCAATTCATCCTGAATGTCGAGATCATGCTCCGACTTGCGAAAGTACGGCAGGATCTTTTCATACGACCATTCATCGTTGCCGAGAGCCGCCCAGGAGTTGAAATCCTCGGGGAATCCCCGCTGCATAGCCTGACCGTTTATGGACGACCCTCCCCCGATCACCTTGCCCTGGGCGACGTGGATCGCCCCTTGCTCCTCGGTGATGGTGCCCCGCAAGGCCCAGTTGTGCTGTGAGTCTGGCGCTTCAGCAAAGCGGGTATGGCCGAACTTGATTTCCTCCGGAAGATTGGCTGGATCAGGATAATCCGGCCCCGCTTCCAGCAACAGCACGGATATATTGGCGTTTGCAGCTAATCGGCCAGCCAGCACTGATCCCGCGGCTCCACCGCCGACAATCACCACATCATATTTCATGGGACCTCCTTCACCGACTTCGGGTCCGTTACGGCCATCGTCTCGCCTTTTCGCAGCGGTCGCAACCCGCGGCGCCCGGCGACGACGGCTGTTTGGGCGGGAGAGGCTGGACATTGCTCGCCTCGCGGCGTCGGGACCCGGCGGTAACCCATTTGCACGCCGCGCCGACGATGATGCGATCGGCCGCCGCGGCGCGGACCGGTACGTTTCTAGGCCAGATCAACCGATCCGGTTGCGTCCTTCTCGGCTGACGGTGTCTACGATCAAGTCCGGGCGAACGACACTGCGCACCGCGAATTTGAAGACGGCATCAGCAAATCCGCGGCAGTTGCTCGCCCGCAAGCCAGTCGACGATGCGGCCGCCGCCGAACGCGTGGTCATCTGCACGAAGCGCTGCTCGTCCGCGATCACCTCGCCGATCACCGCCGCATCGCGCCCGAGCGGATGGGCGCGCATGGCGGCAAGAAGGCGTCGGCCGCTTGCGGCGCCACGATCGCGACGAGCTTGCCTTCGTTGGCGACGTATAAGCGGGTCCAGGCCGAGCAGTTCGCAGGCCGCCGCGACCTCGGGCCGCACCGGAATCGCCGCTCCTCGATCAGGAATCCGACGCCCGACTGCTGGGCGATCTCGTTCAGCGTCGCGGCGAGGCCGCCGCGGGTCGGATCGCGCAGCGGCGCGGATGGCGGCGCCGGCGACGCCCACCATGTCGGCGACCAGACCGTGCAGGGCGGCGCTGTCGGACAGGATCTCGGTCTCGAACCCCAGGTTGGCGCGCTTCGACATGACCGCCACGCCGTGGTCGCCGATGGAGCCCGGACAGGATCACCCGATCGCCCGGGCAGCGCGCGGTCGCCGGACAGATCGAAGCCCGTCGGGCACCACACCGATGCCGGTCGTCGAGATGAACACGCCGTCGGCCTTGCCGCGCTCGACCACCTTGGTGTCGCCGGTGACGATCGGCACGCCCGCTTCGCGCGCGGCCCGGCCCATGCTTGGGCGATGCGCTGCAGGTCGGCAGCGGAAACCCTTCCTCGATGATGAAGCTGGCCGACAGATACAGCGGCCGCGCGCCGGCCATCGCGAGATCGTTGATCGTGCCGTGGACCGCGAGCGAGCCGATGTCGCCGCCGGGAAAGAACAGCGGCGAGACGACATAGCCGTCGGTCGACATCACCATGCGGCCGGCGGCACGTCGAACGCGGCCTGGTCGTTGCCCTGATCGAGGAATAGGGTTGTCGAACGCCGCGCGGAAGATCTCCTCGATCAGTTGCGCCATCGCCCGCCCGCCGGCGCCGTGGGACAGATCGACGCGGCCGTTGCGCATGTCGAGCTTGCGGGATCGCAGCCTGGGCTGCATTCACGCAGCCGTCTCGCCCGGACGCCGTCCTGAGCCTTGTCGCGGAAGCGGCCGTAGGTCCAGTGGGCGGCGCAAGCGCCCTCGGGCGACACCATGCAGGAGCCCATCGGCGTCTCCGGCGTGCAGACGCGTGCCGAACAGCTTGCACTCGGCCGGCTTCTTCAGGCCGCGCAGGATCGTCGCCGCATTCGCAGGCCGGATTGTCGGCCGCGCGGCGACGGTCTCGACCGCGAAGCGCCGTTCCGCGTCGAAGCGGGCGTAGGCCTCGCGCAGTCGCAGCGCGCTGGCGGGCAGGTCGCCCAGGCCGCGCCATTCGAACGCTCTCGCGCAGTTCGAACACCTCGCGCGATCTCGCGCTGCGCGATCGGGTTGCCGCCGGTGGTCACGGCGCGGATATACTGGTTCTCGACCTCGTGCCGTCCCTCGTTGACCTGGCGGACCAGCATCAGGATCGCCTGCATCACGTCGAGCGGCTCGAACCCGGCGATGACCACGGGCTTGCGATATTCCTCGGCGAAGCCTCGATAAGGCGTCCGTGCCGATCACGGTGGAGACATGCGCGGGGCCGACGAAGCCCTCGATCGCGACCGGCGCTCATCCGGGCGCCCGGGGCTTCGAGGATCGCGCGCATCGCCGGCGGCGTCAGCACGTGGTTGCAGAACACGCTGAAATTCGTCAGCCGCTTGCTTGGCGGCCAGCGCGATGGCGACGCGCCGTCGGCGGCGTCGTGGTCTCGAAGCCGATGGCGAAGAACACCACCTGCGGCTCCGGCTCGGCCTCGGCGATGCGGACGCGTCCAGCGACGAATAGACCATGCGGATGTCCGCGCCGGCGGCCTTGGCCTTCAGCAGGCTGGCGCCGCGGGAGGCCGGCACGCGCATCAGGTCGGCATAGGTGCAGAGCGTGACCTCCGGCCGCATGCGCCAGGCCGGATGCTCGTCGATGCGCCCCATCGGCAGCACGCAGACCGGGCAGCCGGGCCCGTGGATCATCCGCGACGTTGGCCGGCAGCAGATCCTCGATGCCGTAGCGCGAGATGGCGTGGGTATGGCCGCCGCAGAACTCCATGAACCGATAGCTGCGATCCGGGTGCGCCTCGGCGCGCGATGGTCGGCGGCGATCTGCGCGGCCAGCGCGCCGTCGCGGTATTCGTTGACATATTTCATGGCGCAGCCATATGCCGCAGAGCCGGGAACGGCGGCTTCGCGCATCAGCGCCAGGGTGCGCTCGGCCTCCTCCGGGTCGATCCTCGCCAGCGCGTAGCCGACATGGATGATCACGTAATCGCCGAGCGGGACGTCCTCGACCAGCGCGATGGAGACGATTTTGGAGACGCCGTCGAGGCTGACCCCGCCATGTGCGTCCGGGCAGGAGCTGCTTCGACGCGGACGGGAATGGCCAGACACATGGGTGTCGCATCCTCCTGCGGTGAGTCGCCAGCCGGCGATCAGGCGCGCCCGTCCCATGGCGGCCTGGCCGAACGACAGGCCGCCATCGTTCGCGGGACGGCGCGCGGCAGCCAGGGCGTCAGGCCGCGATCGCGCAGGCGCCGGCCAGGCCCTCGGCCAGCACGCGGTTCATCAGGCAGCCGCCGCCGAGCACGACGTCCGGACCGGTCGCCGGCTGCCTCGCCGATCCAGGCCGCAAGGCCGGCGATGATCAGTGCCGTGGAACAGCTCGGCGCCGTGCGGCGCGTCCAGGCCCGGCTGTCAGCAGTGCCGCCAGCAGCGGCGTGAAATCCAGTCGCGGCCGGCGATCCGCGATAGCCCGCTGGCAGACCGGCGTGGGGATGCGGCACCAGCGCCTCCAGCTCCATCGCCGCCTGGCCCTCGTAGCTCTGCTGTGTGCAGACGCCCGAGCAGCGCGGCGGCGGCGTCGAACAGGCGGCCCAGGCTGGTGGTCGCCGGCACGGCCCGCCTGCGGCGAGGCACGCCGGCGAGGCGGCCGGCGAGCGGCGTGGCGGGGAAAGCGCGCCGCGGCCTCGCCGCGCGCGGCCGAGCGCGACCAGCGCCGCGACGCCCATGCGCCAGGGCTCGCGCGCGGCGCGGTCGCCGCCGGGCATGGCAGCGGCGCAGATGGCCGATCCGGCGCCATTGCGCCGCCTCGAGCAGGCATCAACTCGCCGCCCCAGGCGCGCGCCGTCGGCGCCGTACCGTGGCCGTCGAGCGCCACGCCGAGCACCGGCCCGGCGCAGCCGGTGCTCGGCGGCGACGGCGGCCGACATGGGCGGCATGATGCTGCACCCGCATCAGCGGCAGGCCGATCGCCTCGGCGAACGCGCGTGGAGCGATAGTCGGGATGCAGGTCGCAGACCACGAGTTCCGGCTCGACGTCCAGCATCGCCAGCAGGTGCCGCGCAGTCTCGTCGATAGAAGCGGATGCGTCCGGCGGTGTCGAGATCGCCGATATGCTGCGAGACGAACGCCTCGCGCCCGCGGGTGACGCAGATCGTCGCCTTCAGATCGCCGCCGACCGCCAGCACGCCGGGGCCGTCCTCGCCCAGATCGATGGGCTCGGGCGACGAAGCCGCGCGCCCGCCGCAGGAAGGCCGGCGCGCCGTCGATGCACCGCCATGACGCTGTCGTCGGCGCGCGCGACGATCGCGCCGATCGTGGGTGACGACGAGGTCGGCGACGCCGGCGAGATCCTGCACGCCTCGGCGTCGTCGACGATCAGCGGCTCGCCGGCGATATTGGCGCTGGTGGCGACCAGCGCGCGCCGCGGCCTGTCGCCGCCCGTCGGAGGCCAGGGCATGGAACAGCAGGTGGTGCAGCGGCGCAGACGGGCAGCATCAGGCCGATACGGCGAGGCCAGGCGCGACCGAGGCGGCCAGTCCCGCCCGCCTGCAGACAGCACGATCGGGCGCGTCGGCCGTCGAGCAGCTCCCGCTCGCGCCTGGTCGGCGTGGCGAAAAGCCAGACGGATGCCGCATTGGCCGACCATGACCGCGAACGGCTTCGCCGGGCGCTTTGCGCCGCGCGCAGCCGGCCGACGGCGGTCTCGTTCGGCGCGTCGCAGATCAGATGAAAGCCGCCGATCCCCTTGAGCGCGACGATCCCGCCCTCGCGCAAGGCGGCGGCGATCGTCTTCGATCGAGTGGCTGAGGCTGGGGCCGCAGCGCCGGACAGGCGATGGGTTCGGCATGGAAGCGGCGGTTGGCCGGGTCGGCGTAGTCGGCCGCGCAAGCCCCGCACATCGCGAAATCGCGCCATCGCGGTGTTTGGCGCGGTCGTAGGGCGGCGGCGGGTGATGGTGTAGCGCGGCCCGCAATGCGTGCAGTTGACGAACGGATAGCGGTGGAAACGGCTCGCCGGATCGAACAGATCGTCCAGGCAGGCCTGGCAGGTCGCCGCATCCGGGCACGGCCGATGGCGGCGCCCGGCGCCGTCGGCGATGCTGCGGCGGATCGCGAAGCCCGCGCGCCCATGCGCCGGCGCAGCGTCACCTCGATCCGCGTCGATCCGCGCCAGCGGCGGCGGTTCTCGCTGCAAGGCCGATCGAGGAACAGGTCGCCGTCGTCGCCCTCGATCTCGACGAGCACGCCGTCGGCGTCGTTGAGGACGAAGCCGGACAGCCCGTATCGCGGCGCCAGGCCGTGCACGAACGGCCGAAAGCCGACGCCCTGCACCGCCGCGCATCCGAACCCGCGTCATACGCCAGGCCGCGAGGTCGGCTACGCCGCGGGCATGGCGCTCACGCACGGCCGCTCAGCGCCGGCGCCGGCGCGCTTCGATCCAGGCGTAGAACGCGGCGAACCCCTCGCCGGTGCGGGCCGAGACGGTCAGGATCTGCATGCGCGGGTTGACCCGCAGGCGCCGCCGCCAGGCAGGCGTCCACATCGAAATCGAGGTGCGGCAGCAGGTCGGACTTGTTCAGCAGCATCAGGTCGGCGGCCGCGAACATGTCGGGATATTTCAGCGGCTTGTCCTCGCCCTCGGTCACCGACAGCACCACCACCTTGTGCGCCTCGCCGAGGTCGAAGGCGGCGGGGCAGACCAGATTGCCGACGTTCTCGATGAACAGCAGGCCGCCCGGCAGCCGGGACAGTGCTCCGAGCGCGTGGCCGACCATGTGGGCGTCGAGATGGCAGCCCTTGCCGGTGTTGATCTGCACCGCCGGGCGCCGGCCGCGCGGATGCGCTCGGCGTCGTTGGAGGTCTGCTGGTCGCCCTCGATCACGGCGATCGGCCAGCGCCGCCGCAGCTCGGTGATCGCGCGCACGAGCGATGGCGGTCTTGCCCGAGCCGGGGCTGGAGACGAGGTTGAGCGCGAAAACGCCGCGCGCGCGCAGATCGCGCCGCGGTTGTCGTCGGCGAAGCGCGTCGTTCTTCGAGAGGATGTCGCGCTCGATCCGGATCGTCCGCGCTCCTGGCTCAGGCCCGGGACGCTGACGCCGGCCAGTCCCGCGCCGAAATCGATCGCATCCGTCGCATGACCGTGCGATGGTCGGCACCAAGTGGATGTCCCGGCCCGTGCGGGTGATCATGCGTCGTGGGCGATGGCGCCTCGAGGCTCGCTGTTCCGCAACCGCATACCGCGCACATCACTCGACCTCCATTTCGGCGAGGCGCAAGTGCGTCGCCCGCCGTCATCTGCACCCGGCCGTCCGCCGCATAGCGGGCAGGCGCGCGAACCGCTCGACGAGCGGCACGGTCGGTCGGCAATCGGCGCACCAGCCCTCGCCGGGGATCATTTCGATCTCCAGCCGTGCCGCCATCGGCGATCGTGCCGCTGGCGACCGCATCGAAGCAGAAACGCAACGCGTCGGGCTGCGCGCATCCCGAGGGCGCCGACACGCAGCCTGATCATGGTGACACGCTGCGAAGAATCCTGTCCGCGTCCGTTCCTCTTCAACCAGGGCAATGACGTTCTCGATCAGCGAGCACCTCATGCATGGCGGATGTCGCCGCATGCGACGCCCAGCCGATTGCGCAGAGTCTGGATGACCATCGCGGCATCGACCGGCTTCAGAAATACGCCCGTTATGCCCATTTCGTGAAGTCCGACCGAACCGCTCAGAGCGTCGCGGCCGTGCTCGACGATGATAGCAGGGGATCGTACTGCCATCCGCCTGCAGCCACTCGGAATCGACATGCCGGCGCGTCGGTCCAACAGGTCCGCCAGCACGGCGTCCGGCTTGATCCGCAGGATCGTCCGCTCTCCCTCCGGTTGTTCGCCGCCTCTCCGACGGAAAAATCCGCCGCCTCGAGCGCCGATGCGCAGCACCGCCCGGGCGTGCGGATCCGCATCGATCAGCAGGATGGTCCTGCGAGTTCGCCAAGGCCGATGTTCATGCCGGCGCCGAGGTATGGCGCGCGCGAAGACGTTCCGTCGAGCATGCTCGACCGCCAGCGCGAGATTGTCGCTCGCCGCGGTGTCAGCGCTTCGACGAACTCGAACTCATATCCGCGAACGCCCAGCAGGAAAGCGTGCGGCGCACCCCCATAGTATTGCCGGGCCATGGCGAGGATGGCTTCGGGGCGCACCAGATGGCTGGTGAATTCGAGCGTCGCCGCCGGCGTGATCTCATTTACGGTGAAAGGCGCGGCACCGGTCCTCGACGCATCGACGAACCACACCACATCGTGCTCCGCGACCTCGATCGCATCTTCGATGTTCAGCTGGTAGTTGTCGTAGGCGGTCACATGGGGCCAGCCGAAGCGCCTCCGATCCGCCCCGCGACCGCCGGCCCCAGTCCGTCATCCTGACGCCCGGGATTGCCATATCCCAGGACGAGGACGCGCGGCGGGTCGGATGGCCTCATTGCTTCACCCGGGTGGCGATCACCGCGCCCTCGGCGTCTTCCAGCGTGACGATCAGCGGCATGTCGCCCAGGGCGTGGGTGGCGCAGGACAGGCAGGGATCGTAGGCGCGGATCGCCACCTCGATGTGGTTCAGCAGCCCTTCGGTGATCTCGTGGCCGGTAGGTCGTCGATCGCGACCTTGGTGACCGAACGGTTCATCGCCTCGTTGTTGTTGGTGGTCGACACGATCAGGTTCGCCATCGTCACCTGGTCGTTGTCGTCGACCTGGTAGTGATGCAGCAGCGTCCCTCGCGGCGCCTCGATGATCGCCACGCCTTCCGGCCGCCGGTCGCCGGTCGACCACCAGGTCGGTTCCCTGGAGGTCATCATCGAACAGCAGTTCGCCTGATCATCTCGGCGCAATGGATCATGCTGATCAGCCGCGCCCAGTGGTAGGCCAGCGTCGCATGGACGAGGCCGCCGCGTCCGACGCGCCATGAACTCCTTGCGCGCCGCCTCGGCGAGCGGCGTGCCGATGAAGTCGCAGTAGTTCAGCTGGGCCAGCGGGCCGACCCTGTACCAGCCGTCCTCGCGCCCCAGCGAGCGGATGTGCGGGAACTTCATGTAGCTCCAGGAACGGACTTCCTCGATCAGGTAGCTGCGTAGTCCTCGGGCGGCACGCCGTCGAAGATGTCGCGCCTCGGCGTCGATCGCGCGAAGCGCGCCGTCGTAAAGATCCATGGCTCCGTCCAGTCGCCACCAGGCTCATGTAGTTCGAGGGGAAACTGGCGAAGGTGTCGTGCAGAGGCTTCATGGCCGTGAACAAAGCGACTTGTGCAGTTCCAGCGCCTCGCACGCACCATTGGATGATCTGATCGATGTCGCCGCGCAGCGCGTCGCGGCTCTCCAGCGGACAGGTTCTGATTGACGCCGCCCGGTACGCACAGGCGTGGGATGGATGCGCCGGCCGCCGGTCGCGGCGATCACCTGCTGGCCGAACTTGCGGATGAAGATCGCCCACTTGCCGACCTCCGGAAAAGCCTCTATCACGCCCATGATGTTGCGCTGGCGCGACCGGCGCCTCGAAGCCGAGCAGCAGGTCGGGCGAGGCCAGGTGGAAGAAATTGCAGCGCGTTCGACTGCAAGACCTGGCCGTAGTGCATCAGCCGCCGCATCTTCTCGGCCGTCGGCGTGACCTGGTCCGACCCCGGCCACGATATCCATCGCCTTGGCCGCGCACAGATGGTGGCTGACCGGGCAGATACCGCAAAGCCGCTGGACCATGACCGGAACCTCCCAGTACATGCCGTCCCTGGATGAAACGCTCGAACCCGCGGAATTCGACGATGTGGAAGCGGGCCTGTTCGACTTCGCCGGCTCGTTGAGCCGGATGTGACCTTGCCATGGCCCTCGACGCGAGAGACCGGATCGATGACGATGCGCCGAAGGTTCGGACGCGTGTTCCGCGTTTCGAACGTCGCTCATGTCGTACTTGCACAGCAAATAGGGCAAGCGCATCGGCGTGTGCCCCGGTCGAGACAGAGCCTTGAAGCCCTCCCAGATCGCGTCGCGCCGAGGGCGGGCAGCCCGGCAGGAAGTAGTCGATCTTCACCATCTCATGCGATGGGTAGACCCGGTTCAGCAGCAGTGGCAGATCCTCGTCGTTGGGGATCATGCCGCGCCCTCGAGCGCCGGGTCGTTCAGGTAGACCGCCTCCAGACATCCGCAGCATCGAGGTGTTGCGCATGGCCGGCACGCCGCCGTTGACCGCGCAGGCGCCGACGGACGACCAGGATCTCGGCAATGCTGCCGGAATTCCTTCAGCTCCTTGACGTTGTATTCGTTGCAGCAGCCGCCCTCGACCAGGCCGACATCGACCGGCCGGTCGAATGTCTTCTTGTCGTCGAGCGGCGAGACGTCGAGATCGACGAGGTCGACCAGTTCGAGGATGCGCTCATCGATGTCCAGCAGCGACATGTGGCAGCCGAAGCAGCCGGTCAACGAGCATGTCGCGAGCCTGGGCTTGGTCATTGCTTGCCGCCCATGCGTTTCGCTTCGATGTCGCTGCCGATGGGCGCTGTGTCGAACCGGCGGCTGCCATTCGGGACCCGGTAGCTGTCGCGCTTGATCACGATACAGGCGACGGGACAGACGCTGGCGGCCTTGTCGATGGCGGCCATCTGGGTCTCGCCCAGGCCGCCGTCGGCATCGACGTTCAACCGTCATGCCGATGCCCCGTCCCTTGAAGCCGAACACGGTCTTGCCGTCCGCCATCCGCGACGCCCGAATGCAGCGCGAACACAGGATGCAGCGGTCGTGATCCAGGTAGATATCCGGGTGCGTGGCGTCGATCTTCCGGTCGGGCCATTGATAAGGCAGCGTTGGCGCCACCATGCCGAGGCGATAGCCCAACGCCTGCAGTTCGCAGTCACCGCTGGCAACGCAATAGGGGCAGGGATGGTCGCCTTCGACGAACAGCATTTCAATTACGCCACGGCGGTCGTCGGTGAGTTGCCTGGTGTTCGTTCTCCACCACCATGCCCATGGGCGGCCGGGGTCACGCAGGCCGCGCCGTTGCGGCCGTTGATCTTGCAGGTGCAGACGCGGCAGTTCCCGGCCGGCGGCAGGTCCGGATGGTGACACAGGCGCGGGATGTAAATCCCGGCCGCATCGCAGGCCTGAATTACCGATTGGCCCGCCGTCGCCTCAACCTCGACCCCGTCAATGGTGAAACGGATGATGGCCGCGTCCATCCTAGGCCTCCTGCGTGACGGGTTCGCGGCCCTGGACTTCGACCGCCTCGCGCAACGCATCCTGTAGCGTCACGATCGGCGTGAAAGCCTGCGCCGCGAGCCTGGCCTCATAGAGTTCGGGGAAGTTCCGCATCGTGCTGAGGATCGGGTTCGGCGCCGTCTGGCCGAGGCCGCAGCGGCTCATGCGGGCGACGGTGCCCCCCAGGGCCTCCATCGACGCGATGTCCGCCAGCGTCGCGCGGCCGGCGACGATTTTCTGCATTCCCTGCTTCAGCAGAGTAGTGCCGACCCGGCACGGGGTACACCAGCCGCAGGAACTCGTCGGCAAAAAATTCAGCGAATTGCAACGCGACCTCCAGCACATCGCGGTGCGGGCCAAAGATCATGATCGAACCGCCGGCGGAAAGATCCTCATAGGCGAGGCGGCGGCCGAAATCCTTTGGTGCGACCGCCTGGCCGGACGGGCCGCTGACCTGGACGCACGCGGCGTCCGGCGCGCCGGCCAGATCGAGAAGTTCGTTGACGGTCGTGCCGAACGGCACCTCGTAAACGCCAGGACGCCCGCAATCGCCCGAAACGCTCAGCAGCTTCGTGCCGGTGGATTTTTCGTGCCGATGCCGGCAAACCATGCGGCGCCTTGTTCGATAATCCGGGCTGCACAGGCAAACGTCTCGACATTGTCGATCGCGGTTGGCTGCCCGAGATATCCGCGCTCGGTTGGAAAAGGCGGCCGGTCGCGTGGTGCGCCGCGCTTGCCCTCCAGCGATTCGAGCAGCGACGATTCCTCGCCGCACACGTAGGCGCCGGCACCAAGCTGGATTTGGATATCGAAGTCGAAGCCTGCACGGCCGCCGATATTGGTCCCCAGCAGGCCGAGGCTCTGGCGGGTGTTCAGCACGGCCTGAAGTGCATCCCGCAGATAGGCATACTCGCCCCGGAGATACAGGATACCGTGCCGGGATCCGAGCGCGTAGGCGGCGACCGTCATTCCATCGAACACCAGATCGGGGAATTCAGACAGCAGAACGCGATCCTTGAACGTGCCGGGCTCGCCTTCGTCGGCGTTGCAGACAACGTAGTGTTCGCGCCCGGCGGCTTTCCTGGTGAGGCGCCATTTCATGCCGGTGGGAAAGCCGGCGCCACCGCGACCGCGCAGCTTGGATTTCGAGATTTCCTCGATGACCTGGTCCGGGGAGTGGGTCAGCGCGGCGACGGTTCCAGCACCATTATCGCGCGGTCCCGACAGCAGTGGGCCGGCTTGCAAGATATTTGGACGCACCTCGGCGTTGGGCAGCACCGCCTGTTCGCCGTCGTTGCGAAGCGCGGCGACGATGGCTGGCACGTCAGCCGGGCTAAGCGCGGTCAGCACCCGCCGGTTGACCAGCGCTGCGGGTTCCTGATCGCTCATCCCGATATCGCTGGTCCATTCAACGGTGAACTGGCCGTCGGACGAGGTCTCGCCGAGCGCGATGCCTAGCGTCTGTTCGAAGGCCTGCGCGACCTCGTTCGCGCCTTTCATGAGGGCGACGGGTGTCCTGGAGAGGCGGATACGGAAGCGGCCGCGCGGCTGGCGGTCGAGGAAGGCATAGAAGGACACCATATCCTCGACTTCCACGGCGTGGATGCCGAGCCCCGTGGCGATCGCCTGGACCGATTGATTGCTGATGTACCCGAAAGCCATTTTGGACGGCTTCGGCGATGTCCAGCAGCCGCGATCGGTCGGCTGCGAACTCTTTCACGATCGTCTCCACTGCCGCTACGACCGGGAAGTCACTGGCCGATCGCTGCCGGACGGCGCGGGCAAAGCAGAATCCTCGGAATTAGCGCTCTTATCGCGATGTTGAATTCTAAGCTCCTGATATAGCGGGCGCTGGAGAGACCTGAATGATGGCGTGAATGTATCATGCTACCGGCTTTCGCCGTGCCTCCTGGCCGGCGAACAAATGCTCTCGCCAGCCAACCTGTCCCCTCTGAGCAGGTTTGGCAATCGCCCGGGTCAGATGACTGATTTTGTAGCTCGTCGATTTGGTGCAGGCCGTCACGATCAGGTTGCCCCGGCGACGGTCGTGCAGGGTGCCGACGATCTTCACAGGTGACGCATGCTGGGGCGCAATCGCCCCGGGTAGGGTCGGAAACTATCAGGGCGGCGTTGTCACCCGGATCGGAAATTGGTGGCAGAAGATTTGGTTGCGACGGGACGCGGTCCCCGGGGCACAGCTCTCTCGTTTTGTCACCGCCGCGCTCGGCCGCCCTGGCTATTCAGGCCTCGTCCAGGGCTGCACGCAGCAAGCGCGCCAGGCTTTCGATCCGGAACGGCTTGGGCAGAATGAGCACACCGTCTTCCAAAAGCCCGAGCTTCCCGATCGCGGTGCGTGCGTAGGCGCTGGTAAAGACCACCTTCAGATCGCGGCCTCCGGCGCGAGCGGCATCCGCAAGGTCGCGCCCGTTCGTCCCCGGCAGGCCGACGTCGGTAAACAGCAGACGGATATCCACGCGGGCGTCGAGTAGCGCCAACGCCTGCACCGCACCGCTGGCTTCCAGCACCTGGTAGCCCAGATGCCGGGCGGCATTGGCGCTGTAGCTGCGAACGTCGTCGTCATCCTCAACGACCAGGATCGTCTCGGTCCCCGTCGTTGCACGCTCAGCGAGCGAAACAGCGTCCCGGACGATCGGACACGGTCCTTGTCCAGGGTGGAAGTACATCTTCACCGTCGTCCCATGGCCAATCTCACTACGAAGTTCGACGTGGCCGCCAGATTGCTTGACGAACCCATAAATCTGGCTGAGACCCAGGCCTGTGCCGCGACCGACTTCCTTGGTGGTGTAGAACGGCTCGAAGGCATGTTTCCGTACCTCCTCGGTCATTCCCGTCCCGTTGTCGCTGACCGCGACGAAGACATACTCGCCGGCGATCACTTCGCGATCCCGGCGGGCATAATCCTCGCCAAGGACCGCGTTGCCCGTCTCGATCGTCAGCGTTCCGCCCTGTGCCATGGCGTCGCGGGCGTTCACCGCGAGATTGAGCAAAGCGCTCTCAACCTGGTTCGGATCAATATGGGCCGGCCACAAGCCCGGCGACAAAACGGTTTTGATCGCGATCGCCTCGCCGATCGACCGCCGCAACAACTCCGACATGCCCTCGACCAGCCGGTTGATATCGGTGACAGCGGGCGTCAGCGCCTGCTTACGTGAAAACGCCAGCAATCGCCCGGTCAATTCCGCGCCCCGTTCCGACGCGTGGCGGATCACCCGAAGCATGCGGTTGGCGGCGGGGGAAAGCGCCTCCTGCCGGGCTTTCAGCAGCTCCAGGCTGCCCGGGATCGCCGTCAACATATTGTTGAAGTCATGTGCGATACCACCGGTAAGCTGACCGACCGCTTGCATCTTCTGCGACTGCGCCAACGCCGCCCGGGCGAGTTCCAGATCCTCCTCCGCCCGTTTGCGCTGGGTGACGTCACGGGTGAAACCGACCAACGTTCCCGTCCGGTTCAGAATTGGATTGATCAGGACATCGGCCACGAACAAGTTTGACCGGCTGGTAGTCAGCCGTCCCAAACGCTGGTGGGCATCGGCAAACCGGCGAATGCGGCATCGTCCAGCGTGACGGCAGGCGTAATCCCAGCCATTCCCAGCAGCATGAACCACTGGCGGACATGCTGGCCGCAATGCCAGGTCGTGCGCTCCATCAATTCATGCAGCAGCTGCGGACCGTAGTAGGTCTGCACGGTTTCGCTGCCCGGTCTTGTCGGTCTTCGGATCCCACCACGCGTGCAGTGCGGCCAGCACCTGCTGCCCATACACGCCCAGGGCCGCGCTGCTGCGCATGTCCGCCGGCGGGCCGCCGGTCAGCATGTCGTTGGTCAACGATCGCGCCGGCGGCAACCTCCAGCATGCCCTCGGGGATGCGGAACAGGTGATGCCCGAGTGCGAGGTAGCTGCGAGGGCGGTTGGGAACCTCGTTCGGCAGCAGCGCGTCCGGCATCTGCGGGACGATCTGGATCGCGGTCCGGAGGAACAGGTCCAGCCGCTCCATCAACTGCGCGGGTGACAGGACCGGGCCAGTCGCCTCGTTCAGGCCGAGGAACTTGACCACATGGCCGATGTTCTGCGCGAACACCCAGTCGTCGCCGCGCGACAGCACGGGAACCGAGCGCGCACCAAGGCGACGCAGTTCAGCCAGGCCTTCGGCGTCGGTCAGAACATTGATGGATTTGAACTCGATCGCACGGACCGAGAGAAACTCTTTGAGTTTCAGGCAGCTCGTTCAGCCAGGCTGCCAGAAAACGTTCAGTGTCGGATCGCCCTGCATCGCTTCGATCTCCTTGCCTATCCAGTTACGCCGGCGCGGGTGGCGCGTCAATCGTGACATCCAGCCAGCCGCGCGCATCGAACCGCGCGGTGTCGCCCGGACGCAGCAGGACCGTCGTCGTGTCGGATTCGATGATGGCGGGACCGGCCACGGATTGTTCCGCCGCGAGCGCCAGGAAGTCGAACACCGGCACCTGGGTCCAGCCGCCGAGATAAATCAGCCGCTGTGCCTTTGGCTCGGCGTCCACCGATGCTGCCGCGGCAACCGACTCGCTCCGACCTGCGGCAATCGGCCGATCACCGACAGGCGGGCGTTGACCAGCACGACCTCCTGGTCGCGCAACGCATAGGTGTAGAGGCGCTCGTGCGCGGCGTGAAACCGGTCGGCAAGGACGGCCGCCAGGGCGGGATCGTTCCAGTCGATGTCATCCAGCGGCACCGGGATTTCGAACACCTGCTCGCCGTAGCGCATGTCGGCCGAGCGGTGCAGCATGACCTCGCCGTCGAACCAGTTCAGCCGGGTGCGGCCCTCGGCCTCCATCGCCGCGAACGCCGCCTGCAGGCCGCCGGTGTCGATGCCGCCGGTTTGTCCCTGGCTGCGGCTGAGTTCAACCCGCAGGTCGGTGTTCAGCATGCCCCATGCCGACAGCACCGAGGCGGCGACCGGCACCGCGACCCGGCTGATGCCCAGTTCCGCCGCCACCGCGGTGATATGCAGTCCGGCCGCGCCGCCGAACGCCAGCAGGGTGTAGCCGACGCGGATCGACGCCGCGCCGCACGGTCGCCACGCGCACGCCGTCCGCCATCCGGCTGTTGACGACGCGATGGATGCCGGCGGCGGCCTCGGCGGTCTCGATGCCCAGATCCGCCGCCAGCGCCGCCACGACGGCGGTCGCCGCCTCCAGATCCAGCAGCCGCCGGCCGCCGAGGAAGTTTGCCGGATCGAGGTAGCCCAGCACCAGGTTGGCGTCGGTGACCGTCGCGCCCTGTGCCGCCCTGGCCGTAGCAGGCCGGCCCGGGAACGGCGCCGGCGCTTTCCGGCCCGACCGCCAGCAGCCCGGACGGGTCCAGCTTGCCGATCGATCCGCCGCCCGCGCCGAGCGTCACGATGTCGAGGCTTGGCAGCGCGATGCGGGCGTTCGGCGACCGACTTGTCGCCGGACAGCGTCGGCTGGCCGTCGCGCACCACGGCGATGTCGGTGGAGGTGCCGCCCATGTCGAAGCCGATGATGTCCGGCGCCAAGCCCGGCCGGGCCAGCGCGACCGCGGCCGCCACGCCGCCGGCCGGACCGGACAGCGCGGTGCCAGCGGCGAGCCGGGTCGCCTCCGCCACCGAGGCGACGCCGCCATGCGACAGGATCACCAGCAATTCGCCGTCGTATCCCGCCTCGAGCAGCCGCGACTGCAGCCGCCCGAGATAGTTGCTGGATCACCGGCCCGACCGCGGCGTTGGCGACGGTGGTGGAGAAACGCTCGAACTCCTTGATCTGCGGCAGCACGTCGAACGAGGTCGTGACATAGGCGTCCGGGCAACCGCTCGCGCACGCGCATCCGGCGGCGTGCTGCTCGTGGACCGGATTGCGCCAGGCGTGCAGGAAGCAGATCGCGACCGCCTGGACATTCGTCGTCGCGCAGGTGGTCGATCGCGGCGTCCAGCGAGGCCGGATCCAGCGCGATCTCGACCGATCCGTCGGCGCGGATCCGTTCGGTCACCGGCAGGCGCAGGCGGCGCGGCACCAGCGGGGCGGGCGGCGTCATGCGCAGGTTGTAGCGATCCGGCTTCAGCCCCTCGCGCATTTCGATGACGTCGCGATGGCCCGCGGTCGTCAGCATGCCGACGCGGGCGGCCTTGCCTTCCAGCAGCGCGTTGGTGGCGACCGTGGTGCCGTGCACGATGCGCGACGTGGCGCGCAGCAGATCCGCCGTGGTCAGCCCCAGGCGCTCGGCGGCCAGCGCGATCCCGTCCAGCACGCCGTCGGACTGATCCGCCGGCGTGGTCGCGGCCTTGGCGATGATGGTCTCGCCGCCGGCGACGGAGACGACGATGTCGGTGAAGGTGCCGCCGACATCGATGCCGATGGTGTAGGTCATGCTGTGAAAGTGAACCGGCTGCCGGTGGTGCACAGAACCAGCTTCTCCGGCATCTCCCGCTTGGCCGTCTCCAGGAAGTTGCTGCCGCTGCAATGCATCGGGATCAGGTGGTCGATCGGCGAGTTGCTTCAGTTCGCGTCATGATCTGATCCAGATAAGCCTGTGACGCCGGCGCCAGATGAAATCCGCCGCACAGCGCGTGGATCTTCTCCACCCCGGTAATCTCCTGCGCCCGCCGCACCGTGTTGAGAATGCCGCCATGGCCGCACGAGGTGATCACCACCAGCCCGCGGTCGCCGACCTGGAAGCAGGTTGCGTGCTCATGCCAGTGCTGGTCGGGCACCGGCGTGCCGGCGAGTTCCTCGGCGGTGAAATGGTGGTCGCCATATTTGATCGTGTCGCAGCCGACGCCGTCCTGCTGGCCGAACACGACGAAGGTGTTGGGCAGCACGTGTCTCGATGCTGGTGCGCGGCACGATGCCGGTGGTGAAGGCATGGTCCTCGATGATGATCGGCAGTTCGGACAGGACCGGCTGCACCCGCAACGACTTCAGTTCGTGCCGGTCCAGCACGCCGTACGGCGCGAACGAGCCGTCGGGTTGCTGCTGCACCCGGTGGCAGAACGCATCCTCGCCGCCAACATACAGCCGAAGATCCTCGCGCATCGACGCCCGGTTGGCCTGCAGGAAGCCGATCAGCCCGCCAAGGTGGTCGAGATGCCCGTGGCTCAGGATCAGCGCATCGAACGCCGCGGGATCGATTTTCAGAAGCTTGAGGTTGTTGGCGAGCACGTCCGGGGTGAAGCCGAAATCCAGCAGATAGCGGCGGGTATCCTGTCCTTTGGTGGAGACAAGATGCAGCGACAGGCCCCACTGGCTTTCCAGGGTCTTGCCGTTGAACGCGGCCGGCGAGCGCACCCGTTCGATCCCCACGCCCGGAACCGGCGCGCCGGAGATGAAGATGTCGTGGTTGGTGTCGACGACCGCCTGGATCGTCAGCCGGTCGACCACGGGGGCGGTGATCCGCACCGGCTCGGCGGCTTCGCTGCGATCGACCACGCCGTAGCAGGCGAGGAACGAACCGGTGCAGCGGCCGACTGCATGAATCTTCGGCGTCCGATCGACGGCATTGCATCGTTACGGCTCCTCTGGTTGCGTGCAGCGTCTTGGTCATGAAGACCCGAGCGGCGCCGGGCGGATCGCAGGCGATGCGGCCGAACTCGGTCCAGCCGTGGCGTTCGTAGAAGCCGGGCGCCTGGTAGGTGATGGTGAGCAGGAAGGCGGATTTGCAGCCGCGGCGGGCGCCTTCCTGCTCCATCATGGCAGCAGTCGGCCGCCGATGTCCTGGCCGCGCATGGTTTCCGGCAGATAGACCAGATCGACGAACAGCAGGCCGTAGGATGTGCGTGCCGATCATGCCGCCAAGGGTCTCGCCGGTATCGGGATCGCGCAGCAGTGCCGCCAGCGGGCGCCAGTCGCGGTAGCCGGTCTTCAGTTCGTTGTAATCGGCAAGTCCGCGACGAGATGACGGTCTTCCGCATCGGGGTTGATCGGTCAGCGTCAGCACGGTCGGTCATGCAGACCACGGGTTCGGCTCATACCAACCCTCCCGCTCGATCAGCCAACCGCGCCGCCGGATCGCGCAGCGCTGGCGTCGCCCCAGCCGCCGCCGCCGCCGGACAGCACATGGATCACGCTGCCGGAGGGCACCGGGACGTTGATCTCCTTGCTTTTCAGTTTCCGTGGCGGCGCCCCGGGCGCCAGCAGCGTATAGTCATGCGGTGCCCCATCCTGGCCGCCATCGATGCCGCGGGCGCCGTGCACCACGCCCTCGCCGGCGGTGTTCGCCATGGTGGTGCCGTCGGCCTCCACCCGCAGCCGCATGTCGCCGCCGTAGCCGCCCGCGGTACCGACCGTCGCCGGCCGATCCGGACCGGTATTCGTGCGTCTCGAACACCAGCGGAAAGCGAGTTTCCGCCACCTCGATGCTGCCGAACTTGATACCGCCGGCGGAATGCCACTCGCCGATCGTGGAGTACCCGTCGCCCGCCGCCGACCCGCCGCCGCCTGGCCGAGCCTGGAACATGTGCCAGATGAAACGCCGCCCCGTCCGCGGGTCGGTGCCGTTCAGCGCGATGCGCAGCCGCCGCCCCCAACCGCCCATCGCCCGCTCCGGACAGGCCTGCGCCAGCGCCACGATGATCGCCTCGATGATTTCATTGGAGCAGTGGCTGGTGCACATCGTCACCGGTGCCCCCTCCCGCGCCCAGACGATGGTGCCTTCCCGCAGCTTAACCGTCAGCGGACGGAACGCTCCTTCGTTTTTGGCGATGCCGGGATCCAGCAGAAAAGCGAACGCCATCGCCACCGCCGACTGCGTGTTGGCGTGGGAGGAGTTGACGAACCCCGTGACCTGCGGATCGGACCCGGTCAGATCAACCGTGACGTCGCTGCCCTGTTTGGTGACGCGGGCGCGGATGACGATGTTGGTCTTGTCGAACCCGTCATCGTCCAAAACCGCCTCGCCGAGATATTCGCCGTCGGCCCACTCCGACACGATCCGCCGTGAATACCGTTCCGCCGCATCCAGCATGGCTTCCACCGAGGCCGCCAAAGTCTCCGCGCCAAACTCGCGGATGACCGACGCCAGCCGTTGCTCGCCCAGGCGAGCCGAACCGATCTGTGCCGCGAGGTCGCCGCGGAAATCGCGCGGGTGGCGGACGTTGAGCGCCAGCATCTCCAGCAGGTCCTCGCGCAGCACGCCATTTTCGGTCAGCCGCATCGGTGGCAGGCGCAGGCCTTCGTGCCAGATTTCCGTCGCGGCCGGATTGTAGGCACCATGGGTTGCCCCGCCGATATCGGAATGATGCGCCCGCACCACCGACCAGAACATCAACGCCTGCCCGGCGAAAACCGGGACGAACACCGTCAGGTCAGGTAAATGCGAGCCGCCACGGTACGGATCGTTCAGCAGATACACATCGCCGGGCGAGGGTTCGGAAACCGCGCCGAAAGCGCCTTCGCCGCCCAGGGCATGGCGCCGACATGGACCGGGATATGGTCCGCCTGCGCCACCAGCCGGCATCGCGCATCGATCAGAGCGATCGAGAAATCCCGCGACGAGTTCAGTATCTGCGAGTATGCGGTGCGCAGCATCGCCTCACCCATTTCCTCGGCGATGGCGTTCAGCCGGTTCTGCAGCACGGCGATGGTGATCGGATCTGTCATGCGGCCAATGGTGCCTAATCCGGCGACGTTAGGGAATGGTCAAGGCGACGATTGCCGGTTGGACAATTCGACCAATGGCGTTGGCTGGCAGACAAGCATCCTCGTAACGTCGGCAGGACCAGAAGGAGACCCGGGTGACCGTGAAAACAGCCATCGCTTTTCTGCTGCTGTCGGCGTTTCTTGCACCAATGGCCGCCCGAGCCGCCTGCGAGGTGGCACAGCAAGGCTTCGATATCGCTAGGTGTCACTGGCGGAACCATCACCCTCCCGGTCGAGGTCAACGGCCTGTCCGCGACCTTCATTCTGGACACTGGCGCACAGCGTTCCGTGGTGACCCAGGCAGCGGTTCAGCGCCTGGGCCTGTCCCTCGACCAGTGGGTTGGCACAACCATGAGCGGTATCGGCGGCATTGACCGGCGCCCCAACGCCAAGCCGCGCAGCCTGAGCCTCGGCGGTGTCCCGCTGGTCCGGCGAACCTTGAATCACGACACCAGCATGACCGTGGGTATCCTGCCGCACACCCGTGCCGGCAGCTCTCACCATCGATGGCCTGCTTGGTCGTGACTTCCTGTCGCTGTTTGACCTCGACCTGGACGTGCCCGGTCGCACCTCTACGCTCTTTCAGGTACACGACTGCACCGGCCGCTTCCTGCCCTGGGCCGCCGACTACACCGCGTTGCCGGTCGCGATCCCGGCCGAAGACGCGCTGGTCATGCCGGTGACGCTGGATGGTACGCCGTTGCACGCGCTGCTGGATACCGGATCCGGCGCCAGCTTGCTCGCGGCGCCGGGAATGTTCAGGGTCGGCCTGCAGCCGGAAAACCTGTCGGGCGACCCGGCTGACCAGGTCAGTGGTCTGGGTCCTCGGTTCGTGACGATGCACCGGCACAGTTTCCGCTCGCTGCAGGTCGGCGACCGAGGTAATCGACAAGCCGATGATCTGGGTCGCGCCAGTCCGATTGACGCCGATCGTCGATATGTTGCTGGGTGCGGACTGGCTCGCCGCTCGGCGGATCTGGATCTCCTACGCGACACGCCACGTGTTTGCAGTTGCTCGTGGCATGCTCACGTTGAAAACGCCGTTCATGGATTCGCTCCGCGGGACGATCATGCGTTTACATGATCGTCATGAGCGGCCCGTTCAGACAGCGAATTATACCAACTCGCCGAGATGCTGCACATCTCGCTCGGACTGAGTGTCAGATTTATTTTGCGGCTGCCGTCTGCCAACCCAGCGCATACTCTCGATCCCGAATGGCTCCGGCCGGCCAGTCAGGCTGCAGATGACCTCGTCCTGATCTCGCCCACGCGTCGTTCATCGCCCGGGTGATCCGCTCGACTGCCTCGTCGATCTCCGCTTCGGTGATGATCAGCGGCGGAGAAAACGCGATGCGATCGCCGACGAAGCGCGTTATCAGCCCGTGGTTCCGAGCGTGCTTGTCCACGGTCGGGCCGACCTGCAGCGCCGGATCGAACTGCGCCCGCGTCTCCTTGTCCGCGACCATTTCGATCCCGGTCAGCAGGCCGACCCCACGGACCTCACCGACCAGCGGATGATCGGCCAACGCCGCCAGCTTTTGCTGCAGATACGGACCGACGCGGCGGACGTGGCCCAGCATGTCCATCTCCTCGTAGATACGCAGCGTTTCCATCGCCACGGCGGTGGTGACCGGATGGCCGGCATAGGTGAAGCCATGCGCGAAATTGCCCAGTTTGCGGCTTTCATCCAGCATCGCCTCGAATATCCGCTGGTTCACCAGCAATGCCGAAATCGGCTGCATGCCGGCCGATAATGCCTTGGCGCAGGAGATCATGTCCGGCTTCAGATCGTAGGTCTGGCTGCCCCACATGTTGCCGGTGCGGCCGAAACCGCAGATCACCTCGTCAGCGATGAACAGCATGTCGTATTTGCGAATGACCGCCTGGATCTTCTCCCAGTAGGTGCGGGGCGGTGTCAGTCCGCCGCCGGCGCCCATCACCGGTTCGGCGATGAACGCGGCGCAGGTGTCCGGTCCTTCGCGCAGGATCAGCTGTTCCAGCGCATCCGCCATGCGGGTTGCGAACTGTTCCTCCGACTCGCCTTCGATGTGGTGACGGTAATAGTGCGGATATTCGGTGTGCAGGAAACCCGGGAAACGGCAGGCCGAAATCGGCGTGCATGTCGGGTTTGCCGGACGCGCTGATCGAGGCCGAGGTGCTGCCGTGATAGGCCATCCGCCGGCCGATGATCTTCCGTTTCTCCGGCTTGCCGATGGCGTGGTGATAGTACCAGACGAGCTTCAGCGCGGTATCGTTGGCCTCGGACCCGGAACACTGGAACAGCACCTTGCTCATGGGCACCGGCGCGATCGACAGCAGCTTTTCCGCCAGGTCGACGCCGGCTTCGTGTGTCGTGCCGCGATACAGATGGTAGTAGCCCAGTTTGCGCATCTGCTCGTAGGCCACTTTGGCCAGCCGCTCAGAGGCGTATCCGAGCGACGCGCACCAAAAGCCCGGCGGCGGTATCCAGATACTGGTTGCCGCTGTCGTCGTACACGTAGCAGCCTTGGCCGTGACCCAATGACCATCGGCCCCTGCTCGATGTGACGAACGAGATTGGTCTGTGGGTGAACGATGCTCGCGATATCGCGAGCGTGGACCGAATTGGGTGGCGACATAGGTCATGCGGCCAACCTCTTGCTTGCGCGGATCCATGCTAGCCCATCTTATTCAGGGTGTCAGGCGGCCCGAGAATATTACGGTACAAGCGGCTTTACCTCTGCTGGCTGGACAGTTTGGAGTGGCTGCCGCGCCAAAAATCACCATGGCGCGCCGGCCGGATCAGCGTGCGATAGTCCGGCGCGTTCTGTCAACGTAACATGGTTGGGGTTGTGTATCAGCGCCTGGCCGCGATGGCCGGCTATGATCGCGGCCACGGTGTCGATCAGGCCAGGCCGGCTGTCGGCACCCGGCAGCGGCAGAACACCGCCGTCGGAGTTGATTTGGCCGGCACTGAAGGCAGCGGTAACGTTCTTCTTGCATATACTTGACGCAACGAACGGTGGGAGGGAGCGTCGGCAAAGGTGCACCAGTGAGCACGCGAAGGAGGGATGGCGAATTTTGTCCGGGCATCGAAAGCGGGCTCGGCATCCAACCTCTACGTAATCCAGATGGTTATCCCATGCCCATTAGCAAATCCCAGCTAGGCGGTGGAACAGGATGGGCTAGTGGTCCGATCCTGACGCTTGGTTCCCAAGCGTCAGGTGAATCGGCCCACCAAATCAAAGGCTGGTGGTGAAAACGTGGCGGATGCTTCCGTCAGGTTTTCACCACTAGGAGCAGCGAATGCTACACTATCAAGTGACTGCCCGGGGCACCGCGTACAGTGGCACGACGACTTTTCTGTCAAGTGCAACCACCTTTCAACCGGTTTCGTCGTTCCGCCTCGATGGCAGCTTTGTTGCTTCTTCCCCGATAGACACCACAAACACGTCTCGTAACGGTGTAAACCTGCTTGATTTCGGATTTCTTTTCGGACACCCGTTCGGAAGTCCAGAAGCAGGAAGCATTCTCTGGGCGACCAACATCGGCTTGGACAACTCACTAATAAGCACCACGCGGACTGGGGCTGGCGCCCTGGACGACGTCACTCAAACCTATGATCCAACCACCCGAACGCTTGTCACTCGCGTCGATGCGGCCATCTCGCAGCTGATCACTTCGCAATTTTTCGAGATCACCGGGGCCGTGTTTGCCGATACCTACCGTCCACTCTCGGGCGAGATCGACATCACCTTTTCGGCCGATGGCAGGTCCTTTGTTGGCACCGCGTTATTACTTGGCGTCGGCTTGATCTTTCCTGGCACCGCGGCATGGCAGGTGAACCTGACCGGGTCGTCAACCAATTCGCAGGGCGTTGCACTCGACACGACGGCACTGATAGTCCCCGCAGCACCCGGGCCGCCGCCGGGCTCAGGCCATTTCAGAATTATCGATACGTCAACCGGCGCAACATTGCCCGATACCGGCACCGCTTACCCCGGCCCCGTCGCCGGCATCCAGTTCCAGTTCATCACCACCACGACCGAAAACCTCGCCATTACCGCGACGACACCGAACAGCTTCATCCATACCGGTTCGGGAACCGACGCTATCGACGTGAGTAAGGTCAACGGGACGAACGTCCTGGATGGCTCAACCGGTTCGAACTTCCTGGTCGGGGGCAGTGGCTTCGACACCTTCTTTGTCGATGACCGCGGTCCGGCGGCTGACGTGTTCTCGACCGTCGTAGGCTTTCACACCGGCGATAACGCGACGATAATCGGTGTCACGCCGGCCGACTTCAAACTTAACATCCTCGATGGCCAGGGCGCCGTCGGGTTCAAAGGTCTGGACTTCGGCTTCTCCGCCGCAGGCAAAGCGAACGCCAACTTGGTCCTGACCGGTTTCACCGGCGCCGATCTCAGCAACGGCAGGCTGACCACGACGTTCGGAACCAATCCGGCAACCGCCGGTGCGCCAGCCAGCACCTTCATGCTGATCCACGCAAACTGAGCCCCGAGACGTCCGCATGCCGCCCCGTCCCAATTAATGGCGGGGCAGTTGCTGAGGGGCGCTAGCCGGTGAAAACCTGACGGAAGCATCCGCCATGTTTTCACCACTAGCCTTTGATCTGGTGGGCCGACTACCTGACGCTTGGGAACCACGCGTCAGGATCGGACCACCAGCGGTTTTCGCCTGCAGTGCCAAGGCATCTGAATTGTTGTGATTATGTATTCGCATGGTCCCGGGCCGGACGCATTTGGGGATTAGGCCGGGCCGGATATGCCACCGAGCAGGATGTTGGTGATTTCCTCGAAGCTGTCATATCCATCGGCGGCCACGACGGGGTATCACCTCGGATCATGAAGACCGCATTGATCGTGATGACGCTGCTGGCCATCGGGCTTTACTGCGTCGTGGTCGGGTTGCTCGCCTGGCGACAGCGGCGGTTCATTTTCATCCCCGATACCAACCCGCCGGTGTTGCCCGCCGATGCCGTGCCGCGTGCCAGCAGGATCACGGTGCACGCCGAAGACGGATTGGACCTGCTGGCCTGGCTGGCGCCTGCGGTCGCCGATGCCCATCCTGTCGTGCTCTACCTGCACGGCAACGCCGGGAATATCGCCGATCGCGCGACCCGGTTCGCCTGGCTGGCCAGCTTGGGCTGGGGCGTCCTGATGCTGGAATACCGCGGCTTCGGCGGCAATCCCGGTAGTCCCTCAGAGACCGGGCTTTCGGCGGATGCCCGCGGCGCGTACGTTGATCTGCGTGACCGCGGCATCTCGGCATCGCGTATCGTCCTTTGGGGTGAATCACTCGGCACCGGCGTCGCCGTGAGTCTGGCCACCGAGGTCGAGGTTGCGGCGGTGCTTCTCGAATCTCCCTACACCAGCATTGCGGATATCGCCCGCAGGCAATTTCCGTTCGTTCCGGTCGACTGGCTGCTGCTCGACCGGTTCGATCTGATCCGCCGGATCGGCGCAGTGCGCGCGCCGGTGCTGGTGCTGATAGGGGGTCAGGATGACATCGTCCCGCCGGAGATGGGCCGGACGGTATTTGCGGCGGCAAACCAGCCGAAGCAGTTCTGGTTCGCTTTGGATGCGGGGCACAACGACCTTGCCGAGGCGGGCGCCTTTGACGCCGTGCAGGCGTTCGTTGTCACTCACTGCAAGCCGGCCCCGTAGCATAATGTAGTCGACTGCCGGCGTGGCTGCCGCAGATCTGCCGGGGCACCGACGCTTTGACATCCCATGCTTGACGGCGCTTCAGAATTTGCCGGCCCACGGGCTTCCCGTAAGCTGCGGGCTGCCACGCACCGACCATCGGCGAGCCCCTTGCCAACGGTCCGGACCCTTGCCAACGCCGGCTCCCATGGTCCGCCGCCATGTGGTTTGCTCCGCCGAAAGAAATTCCCGACCCGGGTCCTGACCCGCATGCCCGACCGGTTCCGCCGTCTGGAGCGGACCGAATGGGCCGACGCCAACCGAGCCGGCGAGCCGGTCGACTGCTTCCTGGAAGGACCCTGCTACGACGCGCAGGGTCGGCTGCATGTCGTCGACATCCCTTATGGCCGGATCTTCCGGATCGAGGCGACGACGACTGGACCCTGGTCGCCGAATATCCGGGCTGGCCGAACGGGCTGAAGGTCCAGCCTGACGGCGTGCTGCTCGCCGCCGATTACCGGCATGGCCTGGTGCGGATCGATCCGGACACCGGCGCGACCTCGGCGGTGCTGCAGACCGTCATGAGCGAAAGCTTCAAGGGCCTGAACGACCTGACGCTGCACGCCGACGAGTCGATCCTGTTCACCGACCAGGGGCAGACCGGCCTGCAGGATCCCACTGGCCGGGTCTGGCGGCTGCACAAGGACGGGCGGCTGGACCGGCTGATCGCTACCGGACCCAGCCCGAACGGGCTGGTGCTGAACACGGCGCAGACGCATCTGTATGTGGCGATGACGCGCTCCTGCGAGGTGTGGCGCTTTGCTGCTGCGCCCCGATGCCGTGGTCGCCAAGGCGCAGTGCTTCGCCCGTGTGCCGCCTGGGCTGGTGGGGCCGGACGGGCTGGCGATGGACAGCGCGGACCGGCTGTATATTTCCAATCCCGGTCATGGCTGCGTCTGGGTCATCGACCCGCATCGGCGTGCCGCTTTACCGGGTCCAGTCCTGCACCGGGCCGCATGACCACGAACTGTGCGCTGACGCCGGATGAGCGCAGCCTGGTCATCACCGAATCCGAAACCGGCACCATCCTGATCGCGGAGATCCCCGCACCATGATCCAATCCGGCGAATTCGTTTCCATCTGCGAGGTCGGCCCGCGCGACGGCCTGCAGATCGCCAAGACCCGCATGACCACCGACGACAAGGTGGCCTGGATCGTGTCCCTCGCCGCCGCCGGCATCCGGGAGATCGAGGTCGGCAGTTTCGTGCCGCCGCGGGTGATCCCGCAGCTGGCCGATACGCCCGAGGTCGTGGCGAAGGTGCTGGCGGCGCTGCCGAACCTGACCGTGCAGGCGCTGGCGCCGAATCTGCGCGGCGTGCAGAACGCCTATCATGCGGGGGTGCACAAGATCAGCATTCCGGTGTCGGTCAGCGACGGGCACAGCCAGGCCAACCTCAACCGCACGCCGGCGCAGTCGATCGAGATGATGCGGGAGATCATGGACTGGCTGAAGGCGCAGCCGCGCAAGGTGCCGGTGGTGGCGGGCGCGTCGACGGCGTTCGGCTGCTCGATCGACGGCGTGGTGCCGACGGCGAAGACGGTGGCGCTGTGCAAGGGCCTGGCGGATGCCGGCGTGGATGAGATCATGCTGGCCGACACCGTCGGCTATGCGCATCCGGCTCAGGTCAAGGAGGTGGTGCGGGCAACGCGGGATGCGATCGGCCCGGTGCTGTATGGGCTGCATCTGCACGATACCTGCGGCCTGGGCATCGCCAATGCCCTGGCGGGGCTGGAGGTGGGCATCCGGGCATTCGATTCGTGCCTGGCCGGGCTGGGCGGCTGTCCGTATGCGCCGGGCGCGTCGGGCAATGTGGTGACCGAGGATCTGGTGTTCATGCTGGAGAGCATGGGGTTCACCACCGGCATCGATATTCCGACGCTGCTGGCAGTCGCGCAAGGTGCTGCATGCCGGCTTGCCGGCCGAGGCGCTGCATGGGCAGGTGCCGAAGGCCGGATTGCCGCCGACATTCCGCAAGGCCGCGTGAAGCGCCGGAACACCGGATCCGTGAAGCATTGTTTAAGGCACTGACTTGATTGAGCGATTTTTTGATCATGTACAGGCGAAAGGAATGCGGGTAAGAAATGCTGATGCATAGCATCCGGCAAGTCGGTGAACTTTAGCACTCATGAAGCGGTAGATGGCAAGCTGGTAGCGGTGACCGATAGTTTCCGCGAAACAGCAGTATAGCCGTCTCGGCAGACGACTGTGGGCGGTTCCTACGCACCAACATTCGTTATGTCAGTTGCTTCGCTTTTTCAAGCCAGCCGGAGCAGTTTGTAGACCACTTGGCCAAGGCCGGCTACGCTACCGATCCCGATTACGCTGGCAAGCTTAAATCGATCATCCGAACGCACAGTCTCGCGCAGTATGACCAAACGGCATCGGCACGATGACCCGCACCACTTGCTCGTCCTTACGGAGCTTGCTTGGGGCGCTCCTACCTCCGCCGCGATCCTGACCGAGACCACGCTCCACTAAGACTGTACATAATTGCCACACCCTTGACCTCGCTACCTGGAACCGCCGGGTGCGGGACGTGTTGAAGGCGGTCGAGATCGGAATCAACAAGGTGGAACTTTGCAATGATGGAAAGTTTCCGGTGTTCACCATCACCCCAAAATATGATTCTCAGACGGCAACCGGGGAGTACTACCATCGGTTATATTCGCATCTCGCAGAGGCGAATGGCTGGTGGTCCAACCGTTATCCGACTTTGACACCTGTTTTCAGAATCTGGTTTTCAATCAGCCACTTATGGGCCGCCAGAAAGTCGTTGGCACTACAAATGCGCGGTTCGGGCAGTTTTCTCCTGTCTACGGATCAGACGACTGGGCAGGCGAGGCAGGCGGCGGTTGAGCGGTGATCCGGATCATCGGCGGCAGGGCGACACCGACGGCCTGGAACACGGCGCCGGAGCAACCGGGAGCGGCGGCGCGAAGGCGAAGCCTTCTGCCACCCTGATCGACGTCGGTTTGAACCAGCTGATCGAGATCGTGGATGATATCGGCCCATTCGAACCGGCGACCGGCAGCGACGAGACGGTCGATCAGTTCCTTGCGCAGCAACAGAGCAAGGAATGAGCAAAACACGTGGCCACGAATCGTATCATCGCGCTGGTGGAAGATCGGACGCGTATTGATGATCGACTTTGCGGTTCTGAAGATATCCTCCACGATCCATCTTTCGCGATAGCGGAGTGCCACAACCAGCGGCGAGATCTGTGCATTGGTGCGGATGACATAGATGCCGTCGAATTTGGCGGCCGCGGCGACACGATCGGGGTCGATGGCGAAGTGGCTGTCGGCCTCGATCTTGAGGAAGCGGCGGAAGCCTTTGTTGCCGACCAGCGCTTTGTCGCCTTGGCGCAGCGCCTTTTCCAGTCCGGCAAGGGCGGCTTCGCGAGCGGCGGCATCGTTGCGCGCTTCCGCCTCATTATAACAGACAATATAGCGGCAGCGCCGGGTGTTGCCCTGACCCGCCTTGACCTTGCGAACGACTTCCTTGACCTGAAGATCAAGGGTGCCGCGGCCATTGGCTTTGGGCACTGTCAGCGATACGAACGGGGTCTTGTCGGCCAGCACGGCGGCGATCTCGACGCTGCGTTTTTCGCGCACGCCGAGGATGTATTCGATCTTCTCGGCTTCGAGCGTGGCGATGGTCTTGGCGCTGACCATGCCGCGGTCGGCGATGACGCAGACGCGATTGAGCAGGAAGCGTTCTCGCAGCCGGGTGACCACCGGTATCAGGGTTGTCACGTCGGCGGTATTGCCGGGCCACATCTCGCTGCAGATCGGTCTTCCGGTTTCGTCGATGACGACGCCCAGGACCATTTGATGCAGATCGGGACGGGAATCTTTGGAATGACCGTGGCGGCCGAGCGTGGTTCCGCCTTCGCCCTCGAAATACAGGCTGGTGGTATCGAAGATCGCCAGCCCGACATCATTGAAGAGGTTGCGGCGTTTGGCGAACAGTTGTTCCTCGATCAGATCCTTGTTGGTGCGGGGCACCAGGCCGCGGCCCTGTTGGTCGGCAAGTTCCTCGCCGAGCCAGGCCATTGCACGGTACAGGTGATGCAGGTCGATCGCGTCCATGCCGCTGATGGAATAGGCGGATCGCCACTTCTCCGCGGCTCGGTCCGATCCCGGATCCATGATCCGGTGCAGCACGGTCAGAAATACGGCGCGCTCGACTGGAAACTCGAACTTGCGGTCGGCCAGCAGGTCTTCGATCACCGATCGGCAAAAGCTGTCGCGCCAAAGTCGTTCGAAGAGCAGAGGCGGACCGATCCGCTTGGCGTCGATCGTCGTTGTCTCGCCGTTCTCGACGGCCGACAGCAGCATCCCGGTCTCGGTCAACCGGGCGCCGGATCGCAACAGTCGATCGAGCTCGCCGGTTTCCTTGAGCGCGTCGAGCCGGCCCAGGGTCGCCAGCACGGTTTGGCGCGGCTTGCCGTTGACCCGATGGCTTTCCACCATCTGAAGATATTCGAAGCCGCCTGATCGCTTGGTGCGGAAGTACATGCTGGCCCAATGGTTGCCAGCACGATTTTGGCGAGATTCGCCTATCAGTCAAGGCTGGAATGCGATTGTCTTGGCACTACAAAAACAGTCAAATCCAGGTTTTCCAACGGCAGAGTGCGGCTTTCAGCCCCATTTTGAGCAGGTAACTGTCAAAGTCCGACGTTAGCGCTTAGAGTATGAGAAGTTTCAGTAGAGTGGGGTCTGAAAGTGATTTGGACAGTAAGACTTGCTCGCGCTGCAATCTAAATCAAGTGAACTAGCCTTGCGTATAACTTTCCGAACTTTGCGCGAGGTGTATGCCCTGCCGCACGAATGCGGTTACCTACGAAACGGCTATCGGCCGCCTTCCACAGCGCCGGGCAGCGCGAGCGCGCCGGCGAACGGGTCGTGCGCGCGGGGTGCGATGCCCAGCAGGACCGTCCCGGTGACCTGGTCGAACCGCAACGCGAGCACGTCCACCGACACCAGGCTCGTCTCGATCCGGGGAGGCTTGGCCATGGGAAGATTCTGGCTCAGCAGGGCAGCGGGACCGGCACCCGGTACTCGCACCGGTCGGCACCCGTGCCGGTCACGCGGACGGGCACGTCGAGCAGCTGCTCGAACCAGCCCACCACGTCGTCGGGCAGTGGCGTCAGCACTGGTGTGCACCGGTTGACCAGCGCGGTCACGTCGTCGCCGAACGGCAGGTCGGTGATCTCCGGTGCCTGCTGGCGTCCGGTACGCCGTCGCGGCCCGGGCGCCCGGGCGGTCCAGGTGGGTGACGGCGAGACCGTCGATTCCGCCGCACGCGGCCACGGCGTACCGCAGCAGCACGGCATCCAGGTGCCCGGCCCGCCACGCCCCCTGGTACCGGCCGGTGCCGTTGTGCGGCTCGGGGTGGCGCGCCAGCATCATCGCGTCCTCGGTGGGCAGCGGGCCCGCGCCGTGCCGGGTCTGGTACGTGCGGGTCACGCCGAGCACCTGCGCCCGGTGCCCGGCCAGCAGGGCCTGTGCGTTCGTCTGGTGTCACCGTGGACCAGGTGGTGTGCGGGTGGAAGCCGCGCCACTGGTCCAACAGCACGCCCTGGGCGCCTTCGAAGACGAGTTTCCCTTGTGCGACAAGGCGACCGATCTCGTCACCTGGCACGATCCGCACCGCGTCGGCGAACTCCCGGTACAGGTCCACCATGCCGGCCACGCTCGGAAAGTCCGCCAGTGGCCCGTAGAACCGGGCCAGTGCGTCCAGTTTGCGCCGCATGGTGGCGGGGTCGCCGCAGTCCCCCACGGTCGGCGGCGACCCCGCCGTGCCCGGCACCCGCTGGCCCTCGAACACGCTGCCCACAGCGGGCCGCTGCGCGCAGACCAGCGCGTACCAGGCCGTCTCACCGATTCCCTTGCCGCACGAACCGTGCCGGTCCGCGCCGCGCGCGTCCTCGCGGGCGCGGTTGGCCGCGACGTGGATCGGCGTGGTCAGCAGGGCGTTTCCGTCGATGGACAGCAGGCTCAGTGGATCGGCGACGCCCAGCGCGGCCAGGCCGCGGGCCTCGGCGGCCAAGGCGATCGGCTCGACGAGGACATACCGGGACAGCAGCGTCGGCGTGCCGGACAGCGTGCCCGAGCCGAACTGGCTGAACGTGTGGTGCTGTTCGCCCACGACGACGTTGTGCGCGGCCTGGGCGCCCCCGTTGAACCGCACCACGGCGCGACCGACCGTCGGCGCACAGCGCGTCGACAACAGCCCCCTTGCCCTCGTCACCGAAACCGAGGCCCACGACGATGACGTGCTCGGTCATGGCAGTGCGGGGGCCTGCACCGGCCAGGGCCTTGCCACCGCGCGGCTCTCCGTCGCGGACCCGACCTCCGCCAGGTCGACCATGACCTGGTCGATGTCGACGGTGCGTTCCTCGACGACCGATGGCGGCCGCGATGAGTTCGCACACCGCGCCCGGGTCGTCCAGCCGCAGGAAGCACTGGCCGAGCAACTGCCGCCAGTGCGCCGCCACCATCGGGTCGTCGTAGTACGAGGACTGGTTGGGCAGCACGAAGTACACGTGCCAATCGGCGTTCCAGCTCCCGGTACACCGACGCCGGGATCGATGTCCTGGCCGACCTCGTCGCCGATGATCCGCCGGATGTGGCGTGCCTCGAGGCGGGGCTTGTTCAACTCGTCACCGATCAGGAACAGATAACCCTTGCGGCCGACGCTTCTCCACGCGTCGGTCACGACGTGCGTTGCCATGAAGTAGGCGGCCAGTTCGTAGGACTCGCTCTGCTGCCCGCCGCCGTTGCCTTCCAGGAAGATGGTGCGCAGTTGCTCGTCCATCCGGTTGTCCGACTCGAACTGCCCGACCTGCAACGGCACGCGATCGCTGTCCGCGTCGCCGATCCCGCCGAACATCACCTGCGGGTCGGCCACGTATTCCTTGCGCCGCAACAGACCGTGCAGTTTGCCGAGCTTGCGCTGCATGATCTGCGGCACGCGACCCATCGACCCGGTGACGTCGAACAGCACCGCGATGGGCGTGGAGTCGGTGTGCCCGGCCGAATCGCGGCACTCCCGCATGGTGACGCCGAGCGGATCCAGCGACGGATCGGCCCGCCAGTCGCGCCGCGGGCATGCCCTCATCGCGCTGGTGTAACCGAAGTCGTCCAGCCGTCGCGCCGCGCGAAACGTTCGCGCGGCAGCGTAGGTGTCGTCGTCCCAGTTGCCGTGTCCCATGGCGTCCTCCCTTGTCAGCCTGGTTTGAGTCTAGACGACTCAAACCAGGCTGACAAGCACCGAGCGTCGATCGGTCATGATTCTCGGCACCATCGGCGACCGCCGCTGGGAGACCTACAGCAGCGCCCTCGTGACCGGTGGTTGACCTCGACTCCGGGCCGGCCGCCGGCGCGGCTCACAGCAGGTCGTGCGCCTCGCGCAGCATCTGCAGATCCTCCCTGGCATGCACCACGAACGTCCGCACGGTGGCACCGGATCCGCTGATGTCGATCACGTCGTCGGTTGTCGCGTCGTGATCGGCCAACGTGACACCGAGCCAGCCGAGCCGCTCGCCCACCGATCGCGCGGATCGCCGACGAGTGCTCGCCGATACCGCCGGTGAACACCAACGCGTCCAAACCGCCGAGCACCGCGACACAACCGCCTGCCTGACGTAGGAAACGATGCAGCCAGACGGCGAGCGCGAGTTCGGCGTCCTCGTCGGACCGCGCCAGGACCTCGGCCATGTCGGCTGTGCCGGCCACGCCCAACAGGCCACTTTCCTTCTCCAGCACCGTATACAGGTCCTCGTCGGTGTGCTGTGCCAGCCACAGCAACGCACCGGGGTCGATGGTGCCCGAGCGGGTCGCCATCACCAGCCCGTCCAGCGGTGTGAAGCCCATGGTCGTGACGACGCTGCGGCCGTCCAGCACGCCACACAACGACTGGCCGCCGCCGAGGTGGGCGACGAGCACCCGGCCGGCGGTCGGAGCGGCCTCGGCGACACGGCCTGCCGACCAGGCGTGTGACAGGCCGTGGAAGCCGTAGACCTGCACCTTGTCCCGCAGCCGGGCCGGCAGCGCGTAGGTCCGCGCGGCCGCCGGCATCGTGGTGTGGAACGTGGTGTCGAAGCAGGCGATCTGCGGCACGTCCGGCCACCGGGCCCGGCACCGGTCCACGATGTCCAGCGCGTGCGACTGGTGCAGCGGCGCCAGGTCGGTGAGCTCGCGCAACTCGGCCAGGACCGCGTCGTCGATGATCGCGGCGCTGGTCCGACGGCCGCCGTGCACGACCCGATGCACCACCACCCCGGGCTCGGCCGGGTCGGCCAGCGCAGCGTCCAGGTCGTCCGGCATCGGCGCCGTCCGACCGTTGGTCAGCCGGGTGAGTTTGACCGAGGTCGAGCCCGCGTTGACCAACAGGGCGTCGTCAATGGTCATGCCGGCCAGGTCCAGTCCGCCACCTCGGGGATGTCGGCACCGTGATCCCTGGTCCAGGTCCTGGCGCGGAGCCGCGCGTCCATCATCTCCTGGCGCAGCCCGGCCGCTCGCGGACCCAGCGCCGGCACCCGGTCGATCACGTCCAGAACCAGGTGAAAGCGGTCCAGGTCGTTGAGCATCACCATGTCGAACGGTGTGGTCGTGGTGCCGTTCTCCTTGTAGCCGCGCACGTGCATGCCGTCGTGGTTGGCCCGGCGGTAGGTGAGTCGGTGGATCAGCCAGGGGTAGCCGTGGAAGGCGAAGATCACCGGCCGGTCGCGGGTGAACAGGGCGTCGAACTCGCTGTCCGGCAGTCCGTGCGGATGCTCGTCCGCCGGCAGCAGCCGCATCAGGTCGACGACGTTGACCACCCGGACACGCAGTTCGGGCAGCCGCTCACGCAGGATCGACGCGGCGGCCAGGACCTCGAGGGTCGGCACGTCACCCGCGCACGCGAGCACCACGTCCGGCGCCGTGCCCAGTTCGTCGTTGTTGCCTGCCCACTCCCAGATGTCGAGGCCACGCGTGCAGTGCAGGGCGGCATCGTCCACCGACAGCCAGTCGGCCTGCGGCTGCTTGCCGGCCACGACGACGTTGACGTAGTGCCGGGACCGCAGGCAGTGGTCGTACATCGGAGAGCAGCGTGTTGGCGTCCGGCGGCAGGTACACCCGCACGATTTCGGGTTTCTTGTTGAGCACGACGTCCAGGAAGCCCGGGTCCTGGTGGGTGAAGCCGTTGTGGTCCTGGCGCCACACGTGCGAGGACAGCAGGTAGTTCAGGCTGGGCAGCGGCCGTCGCCAGGCCACCTTCGCGCTGGCGTCCAGCCACTTCGCGTGTTGGTTGAACATCGAGTCCACGATGTGGATGAAGGCCTCGTAGCAGGTGAACACGCCGTGCCGGCCGGTGAGCAGATAGCCCTCCAGCAGGCCCTGGCACATGTGCTCGGACAACACCTCGATGACGCGACCGGAGCGGTCCAGCCGGTCGTCGAACTCGCCGATCTCCGCCTGCCAGTCCCGGCCGGTGACCTCCAGGATGTCCTGCAGTCGGTTGCTGGCCAGCTCGTCCGGAGCGAAGGTGAGGAAGTTGGTCGGGTTGGCGGCGGTCACGTCCCGCAGCCATTGGCCCAGCACGTGGGTTGCCTCGTGTTCGGTGGCGCCGGGCGCGGCCACGTCGACACAGTAGGCACGCCAGTCCGGCAGCCGCAGGTCCCGTGGTTGGGTGCCCCCGTTGGCCACCGGATTGGCGCTCATCCGCCGGTCCGGCGCCGGCACCAGTTCCAGCACCGACGGCAGCGGGCGACCGTGCTCGTCGAACAGCTCGTCCGGCCGGTAGGACCGGAGCCACTCCCCCAGCACCTGCCGATGGCGGTCGTCGGTCCGCGCTGACGGCAACGGCACCTGATGAGCCCGGAACGTGCCCTCCACCTGCATGCCGTCCACCACAGGCGGGCACGTCCAACCCTTCGGGGTGCGCAGCACGACCATCGGCCAGGCCGGCCGCGTCGTCACACTGCCGTCGCGGGCGGCGTCCTGGATCTCCGCGATCCGCTCCAGGCAGGTGTCGAACGTCGCGGCGAGCGCCTGGTGCACGGTCGCGGGGTCGTCGCCGGACACCACGTGCGGGTCGTAGCCGTAGCCGCGCAGCAGTTCGAGCAGTTCGGACTCCGGGATCCGGGCCAGAATGGTGGGGTTGGCGATCTTGTACTGGTTGAGGGCGAGGATGGGCAGCACGGCCCCGTCCCTGGCCGGGCTCAGAAACTTGTTCGCGTGCCAACTCGTGGCCAGCGGACCCGTCTCGGCCTCGCCGTCACCGATCACGCAGAACACCGTGAGATCGGGGTTGTCCAGCGCGGCACCGTAGGCGTGCAGCAGCGAGTAGCCGAGTTCACCGCCCTCGTGGAACGACCCGGGCGTCTCCGGTGCGCAGTGACTCGGCACTCCGCCGGGATAGGAGAACTGGCCGAAGAAGGCCGCCATGCCCTCGGCGTCCTGCCCGATGTGGCTGTAGAGCTGGGAGACCGTGCCTTCCAGCCAGGCGCAGGCGTTCGGGCCGGGCCCACCGTGACCGGGACCGGCGACGAAGACGGCGTTGAGCCCGCGATTGTTGATCTGGCGATTCGCGTGCGCCCACACCATGTTCAGGCCGGGCACCGTACCGAAATGGCCGAGCAGCCTCGGTTTGATGTGTTCCGGCTGCAATGGCTCGGTGAGCAGTGGGTTGGCGCTCAGGTAGATCTGGCCGACCGAGAGGTAGTTCGCCGCCCGCCACCACGCGTCGATGCGCTCGAGTTCGTCGCGATCGAGGGGCCCTGACGTGTCACTGAGCGTGTACGGCCGCGGCGCGCGCGTGTCACCGCTGGCCCCGCTCTCGTTGTCCGCCGAGGTGTCGCTGGCGGTAACCGCCGTATTCGTCACAGACCAGAACCTTAACGGCCGTCCGAGGGTGTGGCCGAACGAAGCCAGGTCTTGATCCGAGCAAGTCGAGCAACGATCGCCGCACGGGCATGCGTCAGGGCCCGGTTTCCAGCCGGTGCCAGTACGACGGAGGCGCTCGGGGGCCTCGTTCTCCGACAGTGAGGTCAGATGTCCGCATCTGACCAACTCCTCCGCCGGGCGCCCGAGGTGACCGCACTCCAGTACGCCGAGGTGGTGCACAGCGCGGCCTCGATCTCGCCGCACTCGATGCGGAACCCGCGGACGAACCGGCTTTGACGTCAACCGGCCGGGTCGGGCTGGCCCATCGTGCGGTACAGCTGTGCGGCAGCGCGGGAGAAGCCGTCGGGCAGGCCCAGCGCGGTCATCGCGACGGCTGCCTCGTCCATCTCGCCGACCCAGCGCCACGCCTTGGTGCCCGCCCGCCGCGTGATCGCGGCGACGGCGGCGTCCAGGTCGACACCGTCACGGGCCAGTTCCTCGCGCAGCGCGTCCCGCACCCCGAACGTCCGGGCCGCCTCGGCGATCTCCAACCAGATGGCCGGCATCGCCTTGCTGTGCAGTCCGAAGCACACCTTGAGAGCGCTCGCCGCGCCGAGATCGGTGCCGAGCACCCTGGCGACGAACGGCGAGTCGTCGAACAACGCGGCCACGCCGTCGGCATCGGGGCCGGACAGCCAGAGCACGGTGCTGCCCCGCTGCCAGCCGGGTGGACCGATGATCGCGCCGTCGGTCACCCGGTCCTCACCGAACAGGGCCGCGATCTCACCTACCGCGTCCGGCGAGACGGCGTTGGCGTCGAGGTAGTGGCAGCTGTCACTGGCCGCGGCGACCTCGCGGGCGACGTCCACCGCGGCGTGCGGCGGGCAGATCGAGATCACCAGGTCGCAGCGGCGGCCCAGTGACGCCAGGTCGGGCACCGCGACCAGGTCGGCCAGCTCCGCGCGCTTCGCGGTGGCGTGCGAGCGACCGTGCTCGGCCCAGATCACCTGGCCGACCACCGGCTTCAGCGCGGCACCCAGCGCGGCACCCATGGCACCGGGATGAGCGATACCGATGACAGGCCGCGACGGCAGAAAGGACATGAGGACAGATTCTGTCAGGCGACCACGGCGGCGTGCCGCACGCGGTGCGCTGGGCCACGAGGACCGGTCGGCCCGGCCTCGTCCGGCATTCGATGAGCCGGACTTCCGCGTTTGCGGCCCAACGGGCGCCGATGCTCCGCATCTACTGATGCTCCAACCCGGGGCTGCTGGACCCGTTCTGCCGCATGCCATGCTGACCGGCGATGGCACGGACCGACGGTGCGAGCAGGGCGCGGACGGCGGAGTCGCTGGCAGCGCGTGTCCTCGCGGACTGCCGGCGTTGACCGACGCGCTGGTGCGGCACGATCCAGGAGCAGAACCCCGGCGTACCGCAGCGTGGACGTCGTGCCCGCAGGACGACCTGTGGCAGCTCCTGCCACGACAACCTCACCCGCGTCCTGGAGACTGATCGCCGAGCGCGCCGACCGCGGTGCCGCCGACGCCGACCGGCTGCTACGACGCGGCGCGGGCGACCGGCAGGCGGCGGGCCGAGCAGCGGATGCCGCTGGACGACGTGCTGCGCTCGTTCCGGCTCGGCGGCCGGCTGGTCTGGGAGGCGCTGATCGAGCAGGCCCGCGCGGACGGCGTAGGTCGACACCGAGGCGCTGCTCGACATGGCGACCCGGGTCTGGGAGGTCGTGGACGCCACCTCCGCGCAGGTCGGCGCTCGCCTACCACGCAGACCGAACGCGACCTGCTGCGCGCCGACGAGCAGCGCAGGGCGGCGCTGTGGGAAGGGCTGCTGCACGGCGGGCGACGGACCTCGGCGTTCGCCTACGAGGCGGCCCGCATCGCTCGGCGCTGCCGGTGGACGGGCCCGTACGCCGTGTCGTCGCGGTCGACGGCGCGCCGGCGACGACGGACGCGGTCGCCGCGCTCGCGGCAGCGCTGGCCGGGCCCGGGATCCGCGTCGGCGTGGCAGGTGCGCGGCCGACACGCTCGTCGGGCTGCTCGCGCTCCGGGCGCGGCACGCTGGACGTCGACGCTGCGCACTGCTGCGCGAGCGTCGCTGCACCGCGCCGGCCGGCGTGTCCGCTGGTGGTCGACGGGCTGGCCGAGGTGCGACACCGCCTACCGGCAGGCCGTGCTGGCCCGGCGCACCCTGCCGGCCGGCCGGGCCGAGGTCGCGTGCTGGCGCGAGCGGCTGCCGGAGGCGCTGCTGCTCAGCTCGCCGGAACTGGCCGAGCACCTGGTGCAGCCGCTGGCTGGGCGGCCTGCTGGACGTGCCCGGCCGCGGAACGGCGGCTGCTGCTGGACACCCTGGAGATCTGGGTGGCCACCGGCGGTTCGGTCCGGCACACCGCGGAACTCGCGCACTGCCACCGCAACACGGTGATCAACCGGCTGCACCGGATCGCAGCCGATCACCGGCCACGACTTCGCCGATCCGGCGTGTCAGTGGAACTGGGCGCTGGCGCTGCGCGCGCTGCCTGTTCCTGCCGCCAGGCCGCGAGTGCCACCGACGGGCACCCGTTGTGCACGGTGCACAACGGGATTAGGCCAAACGTAGGCACCGCGGCGATGGTCGCTCGGCGGCGTCGATGACACACTCTGCGTGCAGCCTTCCGGCTCACCGAATGTCGCTCGAGAGGAACCCTGCCGTGGCGCGAACACCGTCGTTCGCCGCAGCCGACGCCGGGCATCCGACCGACGCACGCGTGGTCGGCCGCCGCCGGTTCCTCGGCTACCTGCTCGCCGCGCCGACGCTCGCCGTCGGCGCAGTCGCGGCCGGACTCGGTCCGCAGCGCGGCCGACGCGGCCGATCCCGACGCTGCCGCAGCCCGAGGACATCTTCGACCTCGGCGACCTGCAGAACCTGGCCGCCGCTGCCGACGTCCGGCCTGATCACCGTCAGGTCAACGCCGACGGCACCGCGTCGCTTCGCCGTGCCCCGCGCCGAGGTCGGCCAGGGCATGACCACCGCGGTCGCGATGATGATCGCCGAGGAGCTGGACCTGCCGCTGGACAAGGTCGACGTCACCCTGGCCGACGCCCGGCCCGAACTGCTGATGAACCAGCTCACCGGCGGCTCCAACTCGATGCGCAGCATCTACACCCCGGTCCGCACCGCGGCCGCGATCGCCCGGCAGCAGCTGGTCGCCGCGGCCGCGAAGCAGTGGGGCGTGCCGGCGTCGGCAGCTGACGCACCGCGCGACGGCGTGGTCAGCCGACCCGAGCGGCCGCAGCGCCGGCTACGGCTCGCTGGCCGCGGCGGCGGCCGCGCGCCACGACGATCGGCCGTGGCCGCGCGACGCTCAAGTCCGCGTCGGACTTCACGATGCATCGGCACGCCGCAGAACCGCATCGACGCGCTGCGACATCGTCACCGGCCGCAAGCAGTTCGCGCATGGACCTGCAGGTGCCCGAACGCGCTGCCGACCATGGTCGCGCCGGCCGCCGACGATCAACGGCACGGTGCGTGTCGGTCAACAACGCGGCCGCGGTCCTGGCCATGCCCGGCGTCACCGACGTCGCCGCGATCACCCACGGCGTCGCGGTGCGCGGCGCAGACGTTCGGCCAGTGCATCGACGCGATCCAGGCGCTGGACGTGACCTGGGGCCCGGGCACGGTGGACGGCGAGTCCGACGCGACCGTGCTGGCCGAAGCTGAAGGCGGCGCGAGCTGCCGATGGTCGTGCCGCCGCTGCTGAGCCAGCACGGTCGACGCCGAGTTCACCTTCGCCTTCGCCAGCAACAGCCCGCTGGAGACCGGACTGCGCGATCGCCGACGTCCGCGCCGGACCGCGCGGAGATCTGGGCCAGCCTGAAGGTGCCGATCGTCGCGCAGGAGGACGATCGCCGCAGCAGCTCGGGCTGCCGGTCAGGCGCGGTCACGGTGCACGTCACGCAGGGCGGCGGCTCGTTCGGCCGGCACCTGTTCCACGACGCGGCCGCCGAGGCCGCCGAGATCTCGCAGAAGATGGGCAAGCCGGTCAAGCTGTCCTGGTCGCGCACCGACGACTTCCGCCAGGGCCGCACCCACCCGATGTGCATCGTCCCGGGTCCGCGCCACCTACCTGCTGGGCAACGTGATCAGCTACGAGCAGCGGCACACCAGCGTGCAGACCGACTTCAGCCACGGCCTCGGCGAGATGATCACCGCGACCGCGGCGCAGCCTGCCGATCGCCGGCAACCTCAGCTTCGCCGAGACGATCTTCGAGCTGACCCAGTCCTCGCCCTACAACTTCGGCGTCACCACCCAGCTGCTCAACGAGGTCCCGCTGCAGTTCAACACCGGCAGCATGCGCAACATCTACTCGCCCAACGTGGTGTACCGCGCAGGAACTCGTCGTCGACCAGCTGGCCAAGAAGATGGGCAAGGACCCGGTGGCGTTCCGCCGCGAGTTCCTGCAAGGACGAGCGGCTGCGCGCCGTGCTCGACAAGGCCGTCGCAGGTCGGGCAACTGGGGCCGGGCGATGCCGGCCGGGCACGGCGCAGGGCATCGCGGTGCACGCGGAGTACCAGGGCGCGGTCGCCGTGCTGGTCGAGATCGACTGCACGCCCGGCGACGGTGAACCGGCCGATCCGCGACGGCGTCACCGGCCCGCGCGTGACCAAGGCGCTGATCGTGGTCGACCCGGGCTTCGCCGATCAACCCGCGCGGCCTGGAGGCGCAGATGATCGGCGGCATGAACGACGGCATCGCGCTGGCGCTGACCTCCAGCCTGCACATCCAGGACGGCATCCCGCTGGAAGGCAGCTGGGACAACTACTTCTACACCCGGCAGTGGAACACGCCGCCGGACATGCAGGTCGTCGTCATGCCGACCACCAGCGACAAGCCCGAGCGGCGCGGGCGAGCTCGGCGTCGCGCCGTCGTTCGCCGCGGTCGCCTGCGCGTACGCCCGGGCCACCGGCACGATGCCGACCGTCGTTCCCGATCAACCACGGCACCGCTCGGCTTCGACGCCGCTGCCGCTCGAACCGTCCACGCCGCAGTCGCCCACCGACGGCCTCGACCACACCTTCTGAGGAGCACCCGTGCCGCACGCACACCTTCATCGCTCAACGGCACGCAGGTCACCGTCGACGTCGACGACGACGTCCGGCTGCTGTGGGTGCTGCGCGACCTGCTCGGCGTCACCGGCCCGAAGTACGGCTGCGGGCTCGACGTCTGCAAGGCCTGCACCTGCCACATCAACGGCAAGGCGTTCAACCCGTGCTCGGTGCCGGTCGCGCGACATCAAGCCGACCGACGAGATCACCACCATCGAGGGCCTGCCGGCGACCGTCGGCAAGGACCTGCACCCGATGCAGCAGGCCTGGCTGGACCACGACGTCGCCCAGTGCGGCTACTGCCAGCCCGGCCAGATCATGGCCGCGGTGGCCAAGGTGCAACAGGTCGCAGGCGGAGGGCCGCGAGATCACCGACGCCGACCTCGACGAGCATCCGCAACATCTGCCGCTGCGGCACCTACTCGCGGATCCGCGAGGCGATCAAGGCGGGCGCGGAGAACATGTAGCTGTTCGATCGAGGCCGGCTAGGCCGGGAGCTCGTCCGCCCGGACGGCGATGTCGGCCACCTCGACCACCACGGAGGTGGACTTCACGACGGCCACCGCGAGAACGCCGGGGGCCAGTCCGAGTTCCTGCACGGCCTCGGTGCTCATCAGGGAGACCACGCGATACGGCCCGCACTGCAGCTCCACCTGTGCCATCACCTTGTCGGCGTTGACCTCGGTGACGAGCCCGACGAACTGGTTGCGGGCCGATCGGGCGACCCCGCTGGTGTCCTCCATGGTGCGGGCCTGCGACTTGGCGAACTCGGCCAGTTCGGCTCCGTCGACCACCTTGCGTCCTGCTGAGTCCAGGGTGGACGAGAGGCGGCCGGCGTCCACCCAGCGACGCACGGTGTCGTCGCTGACCGCCATCAGCCGCGCTACCTCGGAGAATCGGAACTTCGGCACGGCGGCACCCTAGCTCACCTGGTGGCGGCCGGCTGTCGCGGCCGCCCGTGACTCGAACGAACCGTCTGACCTCAGTGGACAGTCTGCACGCCGTCGACCTCACTACTCTGTGTGCCCGGCTTGACCTGGAGCACGCTCCAGCTCCTAGAGTGGGGGTCATGACGACGGTGGCCTGCCCTGTTCGGGTGTCGCGGTGACGGCGGTCGACCTGCCGAGGGGCAGCATCCTCGGCACCCGTGTCCAGCGGCTGGAGGATCCCGAGTTCCTGACCAGCGGTGCCGTCTACACCGACGACGTCGTCGACGAGCGCCTCGTCGGCGCCGTGTGGGTGACCTTCGTGCGGGCGACGGTCGCGCACGCGAGCATCACGTCGATCGACACGAGCGCAGCGCTGGCCGCCGAGGGGTGTGTCGGCGTGATCACGGCCGACGATCTGGTCGACGTGCCGGCGCCCAAGCCGATGATGCCGATCTACGAGGCGGGCATGGCACAGCCGCTGCTGGCCACCGGTCGGGTCCGCTACGTGGGCGAACCGGTCGCGGCCGTGCTCAGCGACAGCCGCTACCTCGGTGAGGACATCGCGGAACTGGTCGAGATCGACTACGAGCCGCTGCCCGTGGTCGTCGACCCGGTCGAGGCCGTCAGGGACGAGACCCTACTGTTCCCGGACCTGGGCACGAACGTGGGCTGTTCCCGGGAAGCCGACGTCGACGGCGACATTTTCGCGGACTGCGATGTCGTCGTGACCGAGACGATCCACAACCAGCGCGTCGCGGTGGCGCCGATGGAGGTGCGCGCCGCCGCCGCGGTGTGGGGTGCTGACGACCGGCTCACCGCCTGGGTGCCCAACCAGGGCGCGCAGGGCACCCAGGCCAGTCTCGCCGGCATGCTGGGCCTGCCCGTGGCGCAGGTCCGGATCATCACGCCGGCCGTCGGCGGTGCGTTCGGCGCGAAGGTCGGCGCCGATCCCGAAGCCGCGGTCGTCGGCTGGATCGCCCGACACCTGAACCGGCCGGCTCGCTGGGTGGAGACCCGCTCGGAGAACATGGTCGGGATGACGCACGGCCGCGCCCAGGTGCAGACCGTCACCATCGGCGGTGACCGGGACGGCAACGTCCGGGCCTACCGGCTGCACGTGCTGCAGGACAGCGGCGCCTACCCGCGCTTCGGCGCCATGCTGCCGACGCTGACCCTGCTGATGGCACCCGGCGTGTACGACATCGACCAGCTCGAACTGTCCTACACCAGCATCGCCACGAACACGACCCCGGTCGGCGCCTACCGCGGTGCCGGCAGGCCCGAGGCGACCGCGGCGATCGAACGGGCCATGGACCTGTTCGCGGCGGAGATCGGGCTCGACCCGGCCGCCGTGCGCAGGCGCAACCTGCTGCCGGCGTTCACCGAGCCGATCACCAGCAAGGGCGGTGCCGCCTACGACTCCGGCGACTACACGATGGCCCTGGACACCGTGCTGGCCGCCGCCGACTACGACGCGCTGCGCCGGGAACAGGCCCTGCGGCGCGACCGCGGCGACACCGTCCAACTGGGCATCGGCGTCAGCGTCTACGTCGAGATCACCGGCGGTGGCGGTGAGGCGGGCGCGTCGAAGGAGAACGCGACCGTGCAGGTCCACCCGGATGGCAGCGCCACGATCCTGACCGGCACCTCGCCGCACGGGCAGGGCCACTCCACGGTGTGGGCGATGCTGGCCAGCGAGGAACTGGGCATCCCGATCGAGCGGATCACCGTCCGCTGGGGCGATACAGACCTGGTGCCGGAAGGCGGTGGCACCGGCGGGTCGCGCAGCCTGCAACAGGGTGGCGCGGCGGTGCGCCAGGCCGCCAGGGAACTGGTCGACGTGGCCAGGGCGCGGGCCGCCGACCGGCTGGAGGTCTCCCCCGACGACCTGGAGGTCGACTACGCCAACGCGGGCCTCGCCGTGCGTGGCGTGCCCGGCGCAGGGGTGACGTTCGCCGAGTTGGCGGCCGACGAGGTGTTGTTGGTGCGGTCGGTGTTCCGGGCGCCGGGTGCCGACCTATCCCTTCGGCGCGCACGTCGCCGTCGCCGAGGTCGACGTGGAGACCGGCCGGGCCGAGCTGACCCGGCTGATCGCACTGGACGACGCCGGCATCGTGGTCAACCCGCTGATCGCGGAGGGCCAGCGGCACGGCGGCCTGGCCCAGGGCGCGGCGCAGGCGCTGTTGGAGGAGGTCCGCTACGACGAGGACGGCAACCCGACCACGTCCACTTTCGCGGACTACCCCATCGTGTCCGCGACCGAGGTGCCGAGCTTCGAACTGGTCACGACCGAGACGCCGACCAGCTACAACCCGTTGGGCGCCAAGGGAATCGGCGAGGCAGGCTCGATCGGCTCGACGCCGGCGGTGCAGAGCGCGGTGATCGACGCGGTCGCCCACCTCGGGGTGCGGCACATCGACATGCCGACCAGCTCGTGGCGGGTCTGGTCGGCCATCCGCGCGGCGAACGAGGGAACGGAGCACTGATGCGGCTGTCGATCACCGTCAACGGCCAGGCGCACACCGACGACGTGGAGCCGAGGATGCTGCTCGCCCACTACCTACGGGACGTGTGCGGGCTCAAGGGCACCAACATCGGCTGCGACACCACGTCCTGCGGCGCCTGCACGGTGCACGTGGACAGTGAGTCCGTGAAGTCGTGCACCGTGCTCGCCGTGCAGGCGGACGGCGCCGACGTGACCACCGTGGAAGGTCTGGCCGCCACCCGGCCGGCCAGGACGGCATGCATCCCGTGCAGGCCGCTTTCCGCGCGGAACACGGGCTGCAGTGCGGTTTCTGCACGCCGGGCATGGTCATGGCCACGGCGGGCCTGCTCGCCGAGAATCCGAAGCCGACCGAGCGTGAGGTGCGGGAAGCGTTGGAGGGCAACCTCTGTCGCTGCACCGGCTACCACAACATCGTGCGCGCGGCGCTGACCGCAGCCGAGTCGGATGGCGGAGAGCGAATGATCCCGGCACCGTTCGACTACGTCCGCGCCGGTTCCCTCGACGACGCGGTGACGCTGCTGGCCGAGCACGGCGAGGACGCCAAGCTCATCGCGGGTGGCCACTCGCTGCTGCCGATGATGAAGCTGCGGCTGGCGTTCCCGACCGTGCTGGTCGACATCCGCAAGGTGCCCGGCGCCTCCTACATCCGCGTTGACGGGGACGTCGTGGCCATCGGTGCGCTCACCCGCCACTGCGACCTCGTGGCGTCCGACCTGCTGCGGGCCGAGGCGCCGCTGATCGGCACGGCGGCCGGTTTCGTCGGCGACCCGCAGATCCGCCACCGAGGCACCATCGGCGGCTCGCTCTCGCATGCCGACCCGGCCGCCGACCTGCCCACGGCGGTCCTCGCGTCGGACGCCGTGCTGGTGGCGTTGGGCCCGGACGGGCGCCGGGAGATCCCGGTGACCGACTTCTTCCTCGGCTACTTCGAAACCGCCCTGGCACCCGGTGAGGTACTGGCCGAGATCCGCGTTCCGCGCACCGGCCCGAAGGGCTACCACTACGAGAAGTTCGTGCGCCGCGCCAACGACTGGGCGATCGTCGCGGTGGCCACCGTCGCCGGCCGGGTCGCACTGGCGAACATGGCGGCGACACCCTTCCGCGCCGCGGCGACCGAGGCGGCACTGGCGGCGGGCGCAACGGCCACCGAGGCCGCGGAACTGGCCGCCGAGGGCACCCAACCGATCCAGGACATGCACGCCGACCAGGAGTACCGCCAGCACCTGGCCAGGGTGCTGACCCGCCGCAGCCTGGTAGCCGCCGGCACCGCCTGATCGCATCGCGCGCTGGATCTCGGCGACAGCGTCCACCACGTCCGGGTGCTGGCCGCCGCGAACCTCATCGAGCACGTGCCGCAGCTGTCCCGGGACCGCGACAAGGTGGCGTGTTCTGGTCGACCATGCCGGAATCCCGCGCGACGGCATAGTGTGGCAGCTGCCCGCCGGGGACCGCGACGCCGCGATGGAGGTCGACCATGGCTGATCCCGTGACCGTGCTGAGCGGTTTCCACTTCCTGGAGGCGCCCCGCTGGCACGACGAGCGGATCTGGTTCTCCGACTTCTACGGCCACCGCGTGTACTCCGCCCGCGAGGACGGTTCGGACCTGCGGACCGAGGCCACGGTCGACACCCAGCCCGCCGGGCTGGGCTGGCTACCGGACGGCAGGCTGCTCGTGGTGTCCATGCGGGACCGCACGCTGCGGCGGCGGGAGGCGGACGGCACGCTCGTCGTGCACGCCGACCTCGGCGGCCACGCGACCGGGCCTGCTCAACGACATGGTGGTCGACGCGGCGGGCCGCGCGTACGTCGGCAACTTCGGGTTCGACCTGATGCGCGGCGCCGCGGTGGCACCGGCCGCGCTGCACCGGGTGGATCCCGACGGTGCCGTCACCGAGGTGGCCGAGCGGGCTGTGGTTCCCCAACGGCAGCGCGATCACGCCGGACGGCGTGCTGTTGGTCAACGAGACGTTCGGCAACCGCATCAGCGCCTTCGACATCACGCCGGACGGGCGGCTGGCCAACCACCGGGAGTGGGCGCGATTCGGCCCACTGCTCGGCGAACAGCCGCTGGCGCAGGCGTTGGCCCAGATCGTCGTGGCGCCGGACGGCGGCTGCCTGGACGCGGACGGCGCCATGTGGATCGCGGACGCGACCGGCGGCCGCCTGCTGCGGGTGACCGAGGGCGGCACCATCACCGACGAGATCCGGCCCGGCACCAACGTCTATGCCTGCGCGCTGGGTGGCGCGGACGGGCGGACGTTGTTCGCCTGTGCCGCACCGGATTTCGACGAGTCGGCCCGGCAGGCGGCGCAGGAGGCCACGTTGATCACGGTGCGCCTGGCCGGGTGACGACCGGCCGGACCGTCGACGCCAGCGGTGTCCTACAGCGAGAATGGTCCGGTGAGCGGCACCGACCCTCCTCCGGACTCCAGGGCCCCTGTCCGGGTGCGCAACCCCTGGGGGCAGGGCAATCGCCTGCGCGACGAGATCCTGGTGGCCGCGAGTCGGCTGCTCGGGGAACTGGGTGGCGCGGACGGCCTGACCGTGCGCGGTGTCGCTCGGCAGGCCGGTATCGCGCCTGCCGGCATCTACGCACACTTCGCGGACAAGAACGCACTGGTCGACGCCGTGGTCGATCACGAGTACGAGCGGCTGGTCCGGTTACTGCGCGCAGCCGACGGGCCTAGCCCGATCGCGACACTGCGGACCAAGCTCCGCACGTTCTGCCGCTACGCCATGGACAACCCGGGGCTGTACCGGCTGCTGTTCGGTCGGGTGTCCCGACGTGACGCGGGCGGGGCCGGATCGCTGCTCGAAGCGTTCACCGTGGCGCTGCGCAGCTGTGAACAGGCAGGACATCGGTTGCGGCTGCCGGCCGAACGCGCCGCGATGGTGCTCATCATCGGCACCCACGGTCGGGCGGCCATCCAGCAGGACCGGAGCGAGGTCGGACGCATCGACGTCGTGCTCGAGTTCGCCGAGGAACTGGTGGGGCTGATCTTCGAGGACGGTGTCGACCAAGAGTGACCGCATGTACCCGCATGGTGGTGTCTCGGTGCCAGGGCTGGCATTAACGTACGTTGCAGAACGAACGTTCAGTGACTCTCCGTGTGGAGGTACACGATGCCCGATGTGCTGAGCGAGCCCGTGGCGTACCCGGCGCAGCGCGCCTCCGGTTGCCCCTTCGATCCGCCGCCCGCCTACCGCGTGCTCCAGGACGAGGCGCCGATCACCCGGGTCGCCTGTGGGACGGCAGCACGCCCTGGCTGGTGACCCGGCTACGCCGAACAGCGGGCCCTGCTGGCCGACCCCCGGCTCTGCTCGGACGTGACCAACCCGTCCTACCCGCACCAGAACGCCGCCGTCCGGGCCCGCCGCGCACAGGCGGCCAGCTTCATCACCATGGACGACCCCGAGCACGCCCGGCTGCGCAGAATGGTCACCGCCCCGTTCACGATCAAGCGGGTGGAGGCCATGCGGCCCGGCATCCAGCAGATCGTCGACGACCTGATCGACGACATGCTGGCCGGCCCGAACCCGGTCGACCTGGTGCAGGCGTTCTCGCTGCCGGTGCCGTCCCTGGTGATCTGTCGAGCTGCTCGGTGTGCCGTATGCCGATCACGACTTCTTCCAGCGCTGCAGCAAGAAACTCATCAACCGCAACACACCGGTCGACGAGGTGATGGCCGCACAGGGCGAACTGCTGGCCTACCTGGACGACCTGGTGGAACGCAAGCTGGCCGAGCCGGACGACGAACTGCTGGCCCAACTGGCGGCCGCGCGGCTGCCCACCGGCGAGCTGACCCGGCACGAGGTGGCGACCATGGGTCTGCTGCTGCTGGTCGCCGGGCACGAGACCACGGCGAACATGATCGCGCTCGGCACGCTCGCCCTGTTCCAGAATCCAGAGCAGCTCGCCCTTCTGCGTGAGTCCGACGATCCGAAGTTCGTCGCAGGCGCAGTGGAGGAGTTGCTGCGCTACCTCAACATCGTGCACTCGGGGCGCCGGCGGTTCGCGCGTGGAGGACATCGAGATCGACGGTGCGCTGATCAAGGCCGGTGACGGTGTCATCGTGGCCAACGACATCGGCAACCGCGACCCGTCGGCTTTCGACGGCGACCCGGACGCCCTGGATCTCACGCGGGATGCCCGCAGGCACATCGCGTTCGGCTTCGGCGTGCACCAATGCCTCGGCCAGCCGCTGGCCAGGGTCGAGCTACAGGTGGTCTACAGCACGCTGTACCGCCGCATCCCCACCTTGCGACCGGCCACCGAGCTGTCGACGGTGCCGTTCAAGCACGACGCGCTCGTGTACGGGGTCTACGAACTGCCGGTCACCTGGTGATCAAGGAGAATACTGTGAAAGTGATTGTGGACAGCGACAAGTGCATCGCTTCGGGCCAGTGCGTCATGACCGCGCCCGACGTGTTCGACCAGCGGGACGAGGACGGCATCGTGTTGCTGCTCAACGACAATCCGTCCGCCGACCTGGCCGACGACGTACACCAGGCCGCCGCGGTCTGCCCGGCGGCGGCGATCACCGTCGAGGACTGAACCTCGGCCGACTCTAGGGCGAGCCCTGCCGCGAGCGGCGGCGGGCGCGCCGGGCGCGAATCCGGCGGGCGACCATGAAGACGGCCGGCACCCAGAACGGGACGGGCAGTCGGCGGAGCAGCCACGGCAGGGTGACGAGAATGCGCAGGACCGGGGCAGGCACACGTTCCTCGACCGTGTCCCAGTAGCGCGCGAGTTCGGTCGCGGCATGCCGAAGGTCCCGCCGTTGCCGGGGGTTCCGCTGGTCGAGAGGTTCAGTCCGCACACCACAGGAGTAACCGCTCGGCCACAACGGCAAACGGTGACCGCCCGAGGGATCGGGCGGTCACCGTGCTGGGTCCGGTCAACCGGTCAACGTCGTATGCCTCGCCTGCTGTAGGCGCCTGCCGCGATCGACACCCCGATAGCCGCTACGACGACCTGCAGGATGATTTCGATCCACGGGATGCCGCCGTTGGCATTGGCGTAGCCGAGGGCGGTGGCGATGGCCGCACCGATGAACGCCGCGACGATGCCGATCACGATCGTCAGCCAGATCGGGATCGGCTGCCGGCCTGGCACGACCAGCCGTCCGAGTGCCCCGATGATCAAACCGATGACGATCGCGGAGATGATGCCGGTAATGGTCATGGTGTCCTCTCCAGTCGTTCGTGCTCCGGGAGGGGATACCCCGGCGACCCGCTCATGAATCGGCTCAGTTCCGGCGACCGACCGCCAGGCTTTCACCAGACTCGTCCACACGTGGTCTATACCACTTGACCACGCGCGGATACGCTCCCCCTGTCTGCCCCTGCTACGAATAGAGGTCTAGACCATGAAGCGCATCCTGACAGCGGTGGCGCTCGTGTTCGCCAGCGCTACGGCGATCATCGGATTCGGCGCACCTGCCAACGCGGTCAACACCCCGCCTCCCCCGTGGACGCTCTACAAGACCTTCAGCTGGCCGGATGCCTGCTCCTCGGCCGGCTTCGCCGGCAAGGCCGCCGGCCAGTGGACCGACTACCTCTGCGACGCGATCGCGCCGGCCACCGCCAATGCGCCCGGCATCTACGACCTGTACATCATCACCTGAGCGACTGTCGGCGACCTGCCGGCCGGTTGACGACGACGGCCGGCAGGTCGCTGACGTGTGTTGTGTGCGGTTTGGGCTTTGGGCTTGGTTTGGGCTTGGTGCCTCCGCTCCCTCGTCTTTGATCGTTCGACGTGCGCGCTGGGGACGAGGGAGCGGAGGGGGGCTGGCCGGAGTTCACCCTCCGGGCCGACCCTTGGGCTCGGTATCCGGCCGGCCGCACTGCGCCGACCTCAGGTGGCGCGGCTGTGTAGTCCGGTTAGTGCCGCGTCCAGGATCGGCTGTCGGTATTCGGGGGTTCCGGGGATCTTCGCGATGGCGACCACCAGGTCGAGGATCTGGTCCAGGTCCAGGTCGCCTGCGATCTGGTGCGCCTCCTGGGCGGCGGCGAGCAGCGGTTGGCCGGCTGCCAGCATCCGGCCTCGGGTCTGGAAGACGGGGTCGGTTCTGTCGGTGTGCTCGAGCAGCCCGATGACGACCGGCCGCTTGGTGGTGACGTACTGGAAGAACCGCCGCAGCCAGGTCGTGAGCCGGTCCTCCGGGGTGTCACCCTCGACCGTCGCCGCGGCGGCGCAGACCTCGTCGACCTCGTCGACGAGCAGTGCCTCCAGGAGTTCGCGGCGGGTCGCGAAGTTGCGGTACAGGGTGGCCGAGCCGACGCCGGATCTCCTGGCGACCTCGGCCATGGATGTCTCGGCCCCCGTGGCGGCGAAGGCGGTGCGTGCCGCGTCGAGGATCCGCTGCCGGTTACGGGCCGCGTCGGCCCTCCTGGAGGGCGGATGGTCAGTCATTCGCGCGTCCTTGCATAAGTGGGCAGGGTCTCCGTATGGTGATGTGGGCACCCTCCCCGTTTCCATGGAAACTCTACCGAATCCGTTCAAGGACCGCCATGACCACAGCAAACGCCACCGCGATGACCGGCCCGTCACGTCCCGTTCACCGCAGGCTGGTGCTGGCGATCTGCTGCCTCAGCGTCTGCGTGACCGGCATCGACCTCACCATCGTCAACGTGGCGCTCCCGTCGATCGGCACGGACCTGCACGCCTCGGTCAGCAGCCTGCAGTGGGCGGTCGACGCCTACTCCCTGGTCATGGCCTGCCTGCTCGTGCTGTCCGGCTCGATGGCCGACCGCTTCGGCCGCAAGCGGATCTTCCAGCTCGGGCTGTCGCTGTTCTCCCTCAGTTCGCTCGCTGTGCGCCCTGGCGCCCGGCGTCGGATGGCTGATCACCTTCCGCGGCCTGCAGGCGGTGGGCGGCTCGATGCTGAACCCGGTCGCGATGTCGATCATCGTCACCGTGTTCACCGACCGCAGGGAACGGGCCCGAGCGATCGGCGTGTGGGGATCGGCCATCGGGATCACCATCGCCGCCGGACCCGTGCTCGGCGGCCTGCTGGTCAGCGGCGTCGGCTGGCGATCGGTGTTCTGGGTCAACGTCCCGATCGGGATCGCCGCCATCCTGCTCACCCGGAGATTCGTCCCCGAGTCCAAGGCCGCCCGGGCCCGCGCGTTCGACCCGCCCGGCCAGGCGCTGATCATCGTCCTGTTCGCGTCGATCATCGCCGCGACCATCGAGGGCCCCCGCCTCGGCTGGGCAGACCCCTGGATCGTCGGGCTGTTCGTACTCGCCGTCCTGGCCCTCGTCGGGATGCTCGTCGTCGAGCCCCGGCGCTCCGAGCCACTGATCGACCTGCGGTTCTTCCGCAGCCCTCCGTTCTCCGGCGCGAACACGATCTCCTTCGTGATGTCGGCCGGTCTCGGCGGGTTCCTGTTCCTCAACACCCTCTACCTCCAGGACCTCCGCCACCTCAGCCCCCTGCACGCCGGACTGATGCTCATCCCGCTGGCCGTGGGCCAAGCCGTCGCCGCCAATCTCTCCGGGCGGCTGGTCGCCGCCCGAGGCGCCCGCCTCCCCCTCACGCTGGGCGGCGCGCTACTCGCCGTCGGCGGCTTCCTGCTCGTACCCCTGACCGCGCACACCGGGAGCGGCTACCTGCTGGCCGCCTACGCCGTCTTCGGCCTCGGCGCGGGCATGTTCACCCCGCCGATCACCAACACCGCCGTCTCCGGACTGCCGCCCGACCAGGTCGGTGTCGCCGGCGCGCTCGCCGCCAGCGCCCGCCAGTTCGGCATCTCCATCGGCGTCGCCGTCACCGGCTCGATCGTGGCCGGCACCGGCGCCGGTTTCATCGACTCGAGCCACGCCGCCTGGGCCGTCCTCGGCGGCTGCGGACTCGTCGCGCTCGCGCTCGGCGTCATCTCCACCAGCAACTGGGCCAAGGCCGCCGCCGCTCGCAACGGCCAGCGCCTCGCCACCGCACCGACGCCAGGCTGAAGGAGGACAGCATGAAACAGGTCGCCGAACGCGCGGGCCGGTTGCTGATCAGGACGCTGGAGACCTTCTGCCGGTCACACGGACCCGGCGTCACGTCGTGGGGTGCCTGGTCGCATAGGCATGGGTGAGGACCCACCCGTCCGGCGATGTCAGGGACAACTCCCATCGGTCGCCGAACACGAACTCCCCACCGAGCAGCGGAAAGGTGCCGCAGAACAGCACCAGGTCACCCGGCGCGGCCACGGTCATCCGTTCGACCAACTCCCGGGATGGCGCAGGGTCGCGACACCGGCCTGCTGGTACGGCCGGTCATCAACCACGGATGTCGCGCGCAACGCGTCCCAGTTCAGCTCGGACAGGTCCGCTCCGATCTCCACGACGGTGGCCCCGACCGGTTTCGGGCACGATGCCTTGGCGAGGACGATGTCGGTTCGTTCCAGGTCCCGGTCGGTATGGTCCGAGCCGACGGCGAGGAAGTAGCGCCCGTCCGCACGGATGATCACCGGCTCGACCTCGCCCGACGTGCCGGTCCCGTCGACGTCGACGACCGGTGCGCTGGTGAGCAAGGCGGGATCGAGGTCGTAGTAGGCGGGCACGCTCTCCGGCGGCGGCACCCCGATGGCCGCCAGCTCGGCGATGTGTGCCCGCACCGACTCCTCGTCACGCGCGGTGTAACCGGCCACGACCAGCTTCGGCGCCAACGACAACTGCCCGCCACCGGCGACAGTGAACGACAACGACGTCATGGGGTCATTCCTCATTTCCGATCACCCGACACACTACTGTCCACTGACGACACGGTCGTACCAGCACCATTGGCGTCGTGCGGGCAGGTTTCCTCACCGGCACCGCGCACGGACCCGTTCTGTTCGCCGCTACGGGCTGCGGCCGGTTGGCGTTATGCTGCCGCCGTGACGGGCGTCAATGAAGCGGTGGCCGTGGTGACCGGCGCCGGCGCGGCATCGGCCGGGCGTCGCGCAGCGGCTGAGCGCGGCGGGCCTGCGCGTCGCGCTGACCGCCCGCAGCGAGACCGAACTGGCCGAGGCGGCCGCCGGCTGTGCCCGGGCCGACGCTGGTGCTGCCCGCCGACGTCACCGACCCGGCAGCGGTCGACGCCGCTGTTCGCCGACGGTCGAGCAGCGCTGGGGCCCGGTCGAGGTCCTGGTCGCCAACGCCGGGCGCCGGCCACTCGGCCCGGCTGGAGCGGACCACCGACGCCGACTGGCAGCGCATGCTCGAGCTCAACCTGACCGCGCCGTTCCGCTGCATGCGCCGCGCCGTCCCGGCCATGCGCGAGGCCGGCTGGGGCCGGATCGTGGTCGTCGCGTCGTCGCGGCGCTGGTCGGCGAGCCCTACATCGCCGCCTACACCGCGAGCAAGCACGGCGTGCTCGGCCTGGTCCGCTCGGCCGCCGCCGAACTGGCCACGACCGGCGTCACCGTCAACGCGGTCTGCCCCGGCTACGTCGACACCCCGATGACCGACGGCCACGCGTCGCCGCCATCGTGGCCGCGACCGGCCGCAGCGCCGAGCGAGGCCCGGCCGGTCCTGGAACGCAAGCAGCCGATCGGCCGGCTCATCACGCCGGACGAGGTGGCCGACGCGGTCTGGTTCTGCGTCGAGCAACGCCGCGGTGACCGGGCAGGCCATCAACGTCGACGGAGGGGCGGTGCAGTCATGAGCCTCGAACGGGTCAACCCGCCCGAGCTGGCACGGCCCAGCGGCTTCTCGCACGCGGTGATCGGCGACGGGCACCGACCGTCTTCCTGGCCGGCCAGACCGCCCTGGACGCCGGACGGCCGGATCGTCGGCGACGGCGTGGTCGCCCAGTTCGAGCAGGCGCTGGGCAACCTGCTCACCGCGCTGGCGGCGGCCGGCGGCACGCCCGACCAGCTGGCCAGCCTGACCGTCTACGCTGACCGACCTGGACGACTACCGGGCGCACGCGCCGCGAGATCGGCGCAGGTGTGGCAGCGCGCTGGTCGGGCGCGACTACCCGGCGATGGCCGGCATCGGGGTGGCCGCGGCTCTGGGACGCCGAGGCGCTGGTCGAGGTCCAGGGTTATCGCCGTGCTCTGACGGCGCCCGTCGTCGCGACGACGTCGACGTGCGGTGCGCGGGCTCGGCCAGCCGGTCGCGCAGCTCGAAGAACGTCTCGGCGGCGCGCACGCCGTTCCAGCCGCGCGGCAGCACCTCGGCCGGCAGGCCCGGGTCGGAGTAGGGCAGCCGCCGCCAGTCGGTCAGCGCGGTGACATAGTCGGCGAACGCCGGCCGCCGGTTCGATCGCGGCGGCGGCGGCGGTAGGCCGAGCAGCCACCGGCTGGTGCCGGTCCAGGAACTCGTCGTACAGCCGGCGCAGCCGGTCGAGGTCCCACCACTGCGGAACCTGCTCGGCGCGTCGCGGCGAAGGCGAGGTGCTCGCCGCGGAACAGCTCGACGTACCGGTCCAGGCCGTGCCGCCGCAGCACTCGCGGGTCTCGTCCAGCAGGTGGGCCGGCGCGATCCACACGCCCGCCGACACCGTGCCGAAGCCCAGCCAGGTCAGCCGCGACCGCAGCTGGTGGCGCTTGTCGCGCTCGGTCTCCGGCACGCTGAACACGGCGAGCAGCCAGCCCTCGTCCCGGTCGGCGCGCCGCCGCTCGAAGATCCGCCGGTCGCCCTCGTCGAGGATCACCCGGGCCTCCGCGGAGAGCGCGTAGCCGGCCGCGCCGTCGACCGCTCGGCGGTCAGCAGCCCGCGCCGCTTGAGCCGGAAGATCGAGGACCGCACGGCCGGCTCGTCGACCCCGCACTGGCCAGCAGCCGGATGACCGAGGCGACGCTCAGCCAGCCGCCCACCTCGCGGGCGTACAGGCCGTAGATGGTGACGATCAGCGCCCGCGGCTTCTGGCCGCGGCCCGTCGCGCTCCGCCGGTGGCCATCGTCGCCTCCGCTGCGGTATGTCGCGCGAACATTGACTGTCGTCAGAATTTGCGAATACTGGGCAATGACGATCGACAGCAGCGACGCTCGGCCGCTCCGCACACGTGGACACGTTCTGCCGCGACCACCTGCCGCCGGCCGGCAGCGTGGCCGGAGTTCGTGTTCGACCTGCCCGAGCTGCACTACCCCGACCGGCTCAACTGCGCCGTCGACCTGCTCGACGCGGTCGATCGACCGGCTCGGCGCCGACCGGCCCTGCCTGCTCACCCCGACGGGCGAGCGTGTGGACCTACGGCGAGCTGCAGCGCACCGTCGACCGGATCGCCCAGGTGCTGACCGGCGAGCTCGGCATCGTGCCGGGCAACCGGGTGCTGCTGCGCGGCCCGAACAACCCCTGGCTGGTCGCCTGCTGGCTGGCCGTGCTCAAGGCCGGCGCGGTCGCGGTCACGACCATGCCGCTGCTGCGCGCCGGCGAGCTGACCACCATCGCCGAGATCGCCCGGATCGACCTGGCCCTGTGCGACGCCCGGTTCGCCGACGACCTGCGCGCCGCCGACCTCGGCGGCGCGCCGGTCGTCACCTACGGCGGCGCCGAGGCCAGACGACCTGACCCGGCGCGCCGCGGCCGCGCCCGGCCGACGTTCGCGGCCGTCGACACCGCGGCCGACGACGTGGCGCTGCTCGCCTTCACCTCCGGCACGACCGGGCGGCCGAAGGCGACCATGCACTTCCACCGCGACGTGCTGGCCGTCGCCGACACGTTCTCCCGGCACGTCGTCCGGCCCACCGCCGACGACGTCTTCACCGGCACGCCGCCGCTCGCCTTCACCTTCGGCCTCGGCGGCCTGGTGCTGTTCCCGCTGCGGGTCGGCGCGGCCACGCTGCTGATCGAGAAGGCCACGCCCGGACGAGCTGGCCGACGCTGATCGCCGAGCACCGGCGTCACGGTCTGCTCCACCGCGCCGACCGCGCTACCGGGCCATGCTCGCGCGCCGGGCCGGGCCGGCGCAGCTGCGGCCGGCTGCGCCGGGCCGTGTCGGCCGGCGAGCACCTGCCCGAGGCGACCTGGCGGGCGTTCCACGAGGCGACCGGGCTGCGGCTCATCGACGGCATCGGCTCGACCGAGATGCTGCACGTCTTCGTCTCGGCGGCCGACGACGACATCCGGCCCGGCGCCACCGGCAGGGCGGTGCCCGGCTACCAGGCCGCGATCCTGGACGACGACGGCCAGCCGGTGCCGCCGGGCACGCCGGGCCGGCTCGCGGTGCAAGGGCCCGACCGGCTGCCGCTACCTGGCCGACCCGCGCCAGGCCGTCTACGTGCAGGACGGCTGGAACATCACCGGCGACACGTTCGTCCAGGACGAGGACGGCTACTTCTACTACCAGGCCCGCAGCGACGACATGATCGTCTCCTCCGGCTACAACATCGCCGGGCCCGGAGGTCGAGGAGGCGCTGCTGGCGCATCCGGCGGTCGCCGAGTGCGTGCGTGGTCGGCGTGCCGGACGAGGCCGCGCGGCCAGCTGGTCACGGCGTTCGTGGTGCTGCGCGATCGGGACAGCCGGCGACGCCGGCGCTGGTCGGCCGAGCTGCAGGACTTCGTCAAGCAGCAGATCGCGCCGTACAAGTACCCGCGGGCGGTCGAGTTCGTGCCGCGCTGCCGCGGACGCGCCACCGGCAAGGTGCAGCGGTTCGTGCTGCGCGGCACAGGCCGACGCAGCGCCGGGTGAGCGGCGCGATGCGCATCGCGGTGATCGGCGGCGGGCCGGGCGGGCTGTACTTCGCCGCGCTGGCCAAGCAGCTCGGCCCGGAGCACGAGATCACCGTGTGGGAGCGCAACGCGGCCGACGACACGTTCGGCTTCGGCGTGGTGTTCTCCGACGAGACGCTCGGCGGCATCGAGCACGCCGACCAGCGCGATCTACCGCGCAGATGCAGCGCGAGTTCGCGCGCTGGGACGACATCGACGTGCACTTCCGCGGCCAGGTGCTCACCAGCGGCGGGCACGGCTTCGCGGCGATGAGCCGGCGGCGGCTGCTGCAGATCCTGCAGCAGCGCTGCCGCGAGCTCGGCGTCGACGCTGCACTTCCGCACGCAGGCGCCCGGACGTCGACGAGCTGCGCCGCGACGCACGACCTGGTCGTCGCCGGCGACGGCGTCAACTCCGCGGTGCGCGGCCGGTACGCCGACACGTTCCGGCCCGACGCTGGACGTCCGGCACTGCAAGTACATGTGGCTGGGCACCGACAAGGTGTTCGACGCGTTCAAGTTCTACGTCCGCGAGACGCCGTACGGCGTCATGCAGATCCACGGCTACCCGTATCGACGCGCAGGCCAGCACGTTCATCGTCGAGATGAACGAGACGGTCTGGCAGCGGGCCGGCTTCGACGCGTTCGCCGACCGGACGCTCGCGCCGGGCGAGTCGGACGAGAAGTCGGTCGGCGCTGATCGCGCGAGCTGTTCGCCGACGTGCTCGACGGCGCACGAGCGTGCTGCGTGAACAACTCCAGGTGGGTCAGCTTCGCCACCGTCCGCAACGAGCACTGGCGGCACGGCAACGTCGTGCTGCTCGGCGACGCCGCGCACACCGCGCACTTCTCCATCGGCTCGGGCACCAAGCTGGCCATGGAGGACGCGCTGGCGCTGGCCGCCTGCCTGCACGAGCAGCCCGACGTCGACGCGGCGCTGGCGGCCTACGAGGCCGAGCGGCGGCCGGTGGTGCTGTCCACCCAGCGGGCGGCCCAGGCCAGCCTGGAGTGGTTCGAGAACCTCGGCCAGTACGCCGACCAGGACCCGCTGCAGTTCGCGTTCAACATCATGACCCGCAGCCGCCGGGTCACCTACGACAACCTGCGGGTGCGCGACCCGGAGTTCGTGGCGTCGGTCGACGACTGGTTCGCCGCGGCACGAGGCCGCGCGCGGGATCGGCACCGGTGCGGTCCGCCCGCCGATGTTCCAGCCGTTCCGGCTGCGCGAGCTGGAGCTGGCCAACCGGGTCGTCGTCTCGCCGATGGACATGTACGTGCGCCGAGGACGGCCTGCCCAGCGACTTCCACCTCGTGCACCTGGGCGGCAAGGCGCTCGGCGGCGCCGGGCTGGTGATGACCGAGATGGTCTGCGTGTCCGCGACCGGCCGGATCACCCCCGGCTGCACCGGCATCTACACCGACGAGCAGGCCGGGCAGTGGCGGCGGATCACCGACTTCGTGCACGCGCGAGTCGCAGGCGAAGATCGGCATCCAGCTCGGCCACTCCGGCCGCAAGGGCTCGACCCGGCTGATGTGGGAGGGCATCGACGAGCCGCTGCCCGAGGGCAACTGGCCGGTGGTCGGCGCCGTCCCCGCTGCCCTACCGGCCCGGGCGTCAACCAGGTGCCGCGCGAGCTGACCGTCGGCCGACCTGGCCGAGATCCGGCGAGCAGTTCGTCGACGCGGCGCGCCGCGGCCGCCGAGGCCGGCTTCGACCTGCTCGAACTGCACTGCGCGCACGGCTACCTGCTGTCGTCGTTCATCTCCCCGCTGACCAACCAGCGCACGCGACGAGTACGGCGGCTCGCTGGCGAACCGGCTGCGCTTACCCGCTCGAGGTGTTCGCCGCGATGCGCGCGGTCTGGCCGGCGGACCGGCCGATGAGCGTGCGCATCTCGGCCACCGACTGGTGCGACGGCGGCATCACCGCCGACGACGCGGTCGAGATCGCCCGGGCGTTCGCCGGCGGCGGGCGCCGACATCATCGACGTCTCGACCGGCCAGGTCACCCCGGACGAGCAGCCCGCGTTCGGCCGGTCCTACCAGACCCCGTTCGCCGACCGGATCCGCAACGAGGCCGGCATCGCCGACGATGGCGGTCGGGCTCATCTCGTCCTACGACGACGTCAACTCGATCCTGCTGGCCGGCCGCGCCGACCTGTGCGCTGCTCGGCCGGGCGCACCTCTACGACCCGAACTGGACGCTGCACGCCGCCGCCGAGCAGGGCTACGCCGGGCCGGGCGCGCGGTGGCCGCAGCCGTGGCAGGCGGGCGCTCGGCGGCCGCAGGCCGGCCGGCGCGGAGGGGCCGAAGCCGCGGCTGGAGCTGATCCGGCCAGCGGCCGTCCCGGCACTGGCGCATCGACGGCACGGGGCACCGGCGACTGGGTGACCGTCCTGAGTCTCAGCGGCCCTGCCCAGCGTGGTGGCCGGCGCTCGTTGAATGCGGCGTGGAACTCGGCGTGGTCCCGGCTGGTCATCAGCAGTGCCTGGGTCATCGCGTCCAGCTCCATGGCGCGACATCGGCATGTCCAGCTCGCGGGTGAGCAGCGACTTGGTCTGGGCGCAGCGCCAGCGTCGGGCCCAGCGGCCAGCGCGCGTGGCCAGGTCGGCCACCGCCGCCGTCGAGCTCGTCGTCGGGCACCAGCCGGGAGACCAGGCCGTAGCGGTCGGCGGTCGCCGCAGTCGATGGTGCCGCCGAGCATCAGCAGTTCGGTCGCCCGGCCCAGGCCGACCACCCTGGGCAGCAGGTAGGCCGCGCCCATGTCGCCGCCGGACAGCCCGACCTTGGTGAACAGGAAGGCGAACCGGCCGGACGTGCCCACGACGCGGAAGTCCGAGGCCAGCGCGACGACCGCGCCAGCCCCGGCCGCGATGCCGTGCATCGCGCGTGATGATCGGGATCGGGCACTCCCGCATCGCCCGGATCACGTCGCCGGTCATCTTGGTGAACCGCATCAGATCCCGTGGCTCCATCTTGATCAGCTCGCCGATGATCTCGTTGACGTCGCCGCCGCCGCAGAACCCGCGTCCCTCGCCCCGGATCACCAGCACCCGGACGTCGCGATGATGCGGCAGCTCGGCCAGCAGGTCGCGCAGGTCGGCGTAGCTCTCGAAGGTCAGCGGGTTGAGTTTCTCCGGCCGGTCCAGGGTGACGGTCGCGATGCCGTCGGCCTCGCTGAACCGGAAGTGCTGCCACTGCCGCGTCAGCGCGGCCGAGGCGCGGAACCGGTACGGCGAGCTCATCCGAATGATCCTTCCGACGACGGCTCCCGACCCTAACCCGAGGAGCCGCGCACGGCCGATCAGCCCGGCGTCACGGACCCATCATGACGGTGGAGGCCGGGATGTTGAGGGTGCCGGTCAGCCGCAGCACGTCGCCGGTGTTGACGAGACCGAGGCAGCCCGCGGCGACGGCGGTCGAGTGCAGGGTGCCGGTGCCCACGAACTTCAGTTGGCCTCCGGTCCCGTTGGTCCAGGTGATAACCGCGCCACCGGTGGCGTTGAAGCCGCACGTCATGAAGGTCACGTGGAACAGCGCGCCGCCGGCGCCTGCCGTCTGCAGCTGGCCGGTGGCCTGCGGCGGGGTCGTCGCCGTGGCGTTGAACACCATGTCGTCAGGCAGGTCGGCGGCCGGCACGGTCAACGTGGCCGGACTGGTGCACGCGCTGAAGCTCCAAGCCACGATGGAATGAGCCGCCCCGCCCGACTGGACCGTGGTGTACGGCAACGGAGCGTGCGTGACATCTCTCAGACTGATGCGGATACCGACCGTACAGGAGATGCTCAGCCCGCTGGTGACTTCGGTGAGCGTCAGGGGACCGCTCCCGGCGAGCCCGATGTTCGCCCCGGTGATCGTGATCGTCGGAGCGGCGAATGCCTGGCCCGCGGTGAGTGCGACGGCGAAGACGGCGGCCGCGGTGGCCAACAATGTGCGAACGACATGTCTGCGCATGGTCGCCAACCATACGACCGGCGATTGGAATTCCGGTAGGCCACCACGCCGATTTGTCACTGAAGCAATAGAAACAATTTTTGTTTTGTCACGTTCGGCTGCTACCGGACAGTTGCTGCTCCGCGTCGCACCACCAACTGGTGCGGCCGCCCGCTTTTCCGTGCACCATCGGCGCGTCGTCGCGCGGGCACCGAGCGCCGGCTTTCCGGTACGGAATGACATCGAGAGCGTGCGCTCCCCCACGCTTCAACGCGGCCGACACCGCACCACCGAGTGGCACGCAGGAGTCGCTCGACGTCGGCACGGTCGAGCTCGTCGACCGGACGCGCGGGATGGACGCGGGCCCGCCACAGGATTTCGTCCGCGAGCAGGTTGCCGATCCCGGCGACCGCGCTCTGGTCGAGCAGTCGGGCCTTGATGCCCGTGTTCCCTTGGCGATGGCGGCCTTGAACTCGCCTGCGCTGATGGTCGCGGCATCCGGGCCGAGTTCGTCCAGCGCGGGATCGAGCACGATACGGCCGAATCGACGGGGGTCGACCAGCATCAGGCGGCCTCCGTCCTGGAACGTCAACGAAAAGCGTGACCACCTGTAGTCGCCCGGCGCGCGCCTGCCCTCCCAGTAGTCACCACCGTCGATCTCCGAGCCGTCCGGATCCGCCACCACGATCTTGCCGGACATACCGAGATGCACGCCGAGCGCCGGGCCGCCGTCGGTGTCACACCACATCGACTTGCCCCGCCGGTGCGCGGCCACCAGTTGGTGCCCGACCAGCGCATCGCGAATCTGACCCGAGGGTGCGGCCGGCACACGTAGCCGTCGGAGTCGTCGACGTCGGTGATCGACCGGCCCAGTGCCGCGCGCTCGATCACCGAGCGGGCGAATTCCACCTCGGGCAGTTCCGGCACCAACGACTCCCTTGTTCGAACCCGCGCCCACAGCACACTCGACGCCCGCGAGCACCATGCCGTAGTGGCGATGCTCGTCGTCCTGATCATGCCATGCCGACCTTGTGCTGGGCCGGGAGGAATTCGCTCGCGTCCTGGACAGCCGGTGCATAGGCTGCCGCCGTATTGGACCGCACCCGATGTCGAGCGTTCGGAGGACTACCCGGACCGCCGCAACGAGCCCGAGTCGGACTTGCTCGGCGACTGGCTCGACTGGCACCGGGCCACCCTGCTGCGCAAGTGCGCCGAGGCTGGACGCCACGCGGCTGGCCGAGCGCGCCGTGCCCCCGTCGAGGCTCTCCCTGCTCGGTCTGGTCCGGCACATGAGCGACACCGAGCGCGGGTGGGTCAGGCAGGTCTTCCGCGGCGAGCAGGTACCCGACCTGTACTACCGCCCCGATGCGCCGAGCGCGGACTTCGAAGGGTCGACCCGGCCGGTGGGGAAGCGGACTTCGAGTGCTACCTGGCCGAGTGCCGGGCCGTCGACGCCGCGCTGGCGGGCGCGAAACTGGACGACACGTTCACGTTCCGGGACAAGACCACCTCGGTGCGCTGGATGTGGCAGCACCTCGTGGAGGAGTACGCGCGCCACAACGGGCACGCGACCTGCTCCGCGAGGCGATCGACGGCTCAGCCGGCCTCTGAACGAAGAGCCTGCTCCCCACCGACTCGATCATCCACGGTGGACAGATGAATTTCCTCGCCAGCAGCCGGTTCCGCGAAAGGCGCAAGCGAGCCCGACCGCGGCGCGAATGTGGAACGCAGTCGTTTCCCTGTACTCCAGTCGGGTAGGCATCCACGGTAAGGCATGCCACGCCTAACATGCGGCATCGCTGCGATGTTGCGTATTGCGTTTCCACTGTGGATCTGCCGGCCGGGACGGTTCGGCGATTGTGCCGCGGAGGTGAACAATCGCCGAGCCGCGTCCGTAGTACTGGGTATGTGCTCCAGTCGGGTCGAGGACGAGCGGCTGTTGCGTGCTCTCTACGCGAGCCACGCCCGCCCCCTGCTGGCCTACGTCCAGCGGTTGTCGGGCGGTGACCGACAACGCGCGGAGGACATCGTGCAGGAGACGCTGCTGCGTGCGTGGCAACACGCCGACGACCTGACCGTGGAGCAGGCGCGACCATGGCTGTTCACGGTCGCGCGGCGCCTGGCCATCGACGCCGACCGGAGCCGACGCACCTGGCCGGAGGACATCTCCACAGCGATCGTGGACGACGTGTCCACATCGGACGATCTGGACGCCGCACTGGACGCCTGCCTGCTCGCGGACGCGCTCGGTGCACTCACCAAGGCACACCAGGAAGTACTCATCGAGGGCTTCTACGCCGGCCGTAGCACGCGGGAGATCGCCGCCCGACTCAACATTCCCGATGGCACGGTCCGATCGCGGATGTTCTACGCACTACGCGCATTGCGACTGGCATTGTTGGAACGCGGGGTGCGGCAGCCATGAACTGCACCCACACGATCGACGTCGCCGCTTACCTGCTCGACGCCCTGGAACCTCCGGAAATCGAACGGATGCGCGAGCATCTACCCGAATGCCCGGACTGCCAGGCGGAATACGACGAACTCCACGGCCTGCCCACCCTGCTCGGCACGCTGACCATGGCTGATGTCGAGGACATCGTCGCCCCGACCGAACTTCCGCAGGAACTGTACGAAGCGCTGGTCGCATGGGCCGCCACGCGCCGCCGAAAGCATGCCTGGAACCGGCTGCTCGGTGTCACGGTCAGCGTCGCGCTCCTGGTGGCCAGCGTGATCGTCGGCGTGACGGTAGCGGGTCCCGACTCGTCGACCGTGTCCGCGACCGACCCGCACACCCACGTCCACGCCACCATCGTGCTGACCGCGCGCAGTTGGGGCACCCAGATCCGACTACAGCTGTCCGGCGTCGACTGGGCTCAGCAATGCATGCTCGTGGTCAGCGCGGCGGAGGGCCGCCAGGACACCGCCGCCAGTTGGGTGGCCAACTATCAAGGGGCCGTGGACGTCACCGGAACCACCGCGATCCGGCCCGCGCAGATCCGTCACCTCGACATCGTCACCACTTCCGGCCAGCGGCTGGTCAGCGTGCCGCCGCCCGCCGAGCCTCGCTAGCCATCACCCACCCAGAAAGGCACTGGTCATGCGTTCCATGGGTACCCGTCTGCCCGTTTCGGTCACGATCGGCCTGGGACTCGTCGTCCTCGCCGCGGCGTGCGGCACGAACGCGACCGCCGGCAGTGCGCCGGCCGCCGCGCCCAGCGGCGCCGCCACGGTGACAGCGCGCACGGTCAACGGCGCGTCCGTGCTGGTCGACCGGGCCGGCACCACCCTCTACACCAACGACCAGGACAAAGCAGGCAAACCGCAGTGTGTGTCCAGCGACTGCACCAAGATCTGGGTGCCGCTGACCCTCGCTTCGGGCAAAGCCACCGCCGGCCCGGGGGTCACCGGCACTGTCGCCACCGTGCGACGCCCGGACGGCACCAACCAGGTGACTCTCGACGGCAAGCCGCTCTACACCTTCTCCTTCGACCACACCCCCGGACAGGTCACCGGCAACGGCGCCCAGGACAGTTTCGCGGGCACGGCGTTCACCTGGCACAGCGCCGCCGCGGGCGCCCAGGCCCCGGCCGCCCCACCGGCGAACGGCATCCCCGGCTACCGAGATCCACGGTCGGCCGGTTCTCGGCTCGACATCGTCCACAGTGCCGGCCATCATCGTCGCCATGATCGGACGGTTGCACCACGTCGTCCTCGACTGCGCCGACCCGGCCGCGCTGGCAGCCTTCTACTCCACGCTGCTCGGCCAGCCGATCACCTACCGCAGCCGCGACTGGGTCGTCGTCGCCGACGATGACACCTCCTCGGGGCTGGCGTTCCAACTCGCCACCGACCACACACCACCGACATGGCCCGATCCTTCGGTGCCGCAACAGTTCCACCTCGACATCATGGTCGAGGACCCGGCCGCGGCCGGGCCACGGGCGCTCGCCCTGGGGGCACGCCGGTTGGCCGGCGCGGACGTCTACGCCGACCCGGCGGGACATCCCTTCTGCCTCGTCCGCCGCCCCGCCTGGGCACCGCCCATCCCCGGCGGCGAGTCACCCTGACCAAGGCCGGTAGCGCACGTTCCAACGAGGCGCCAAGAATTGCCGGTAAGACTCGTCCTCATGCACGCCGTCGTCGACACCGAACGCGGGCCCACCGCGTCGCCAGGGACCACCCTGGCGCAGTGGGCGGTTCGCCTGACCTTCGTGGCCGGAGGGCTGGTCGCCGTCAGCTTCTGGTGGTTCGATCCGCTCAGCGCGTCCCTGGACTCGCCGGGCGCCGTTCTGACCGCCGCCGGTCGTGTGGCCGGCCTGGTCGGCGCCTATCTGGCGCTGGTCCAGTTGCTGCTGTTGGCGCGGCTGCCCTGGCTGGAGCGTGCGGTCGGGCTTGGACCGGCTGCCGCCTGGCACCGGGGGCTGGGCACCAACGTCGTCCTCGTGCTCGTCGCGCACGTGCTGCTGGTCGTCGAAGGGCTGGCGCGACCGAACAGCACGATCGCCGTGGTCCGCCGCCGTGGACATCCTCACCACCTACTCGGACATGCTCACTCGCCTGGTCGGCATGGCACTGTTCCTCGCCGTCGCCGTCACCAGCGCCCGGTTCGCCAGCGGCCCGCCTGTCCTACGAAGCCTGGTACCTGGTGCATCTGTCACCTACCTGGCGGTGGCGATGGCGTTCTTCCACCAGATCTCCAGTCGGCGTACGACTTCATCGGCAACCCGCCGGCCCGGCCGTGTGGATCGGCATGTACGCCGTCGTCGCCGCGGCACTCGCTGTGGTGGCGGCTGTTCGTGCGCCGCGCGGCGCTGGTTCCGGCACGCGCTGACCGTGGACCGGGTCGTGCGGGAGACACCGGACACGGTCAGCGTCTGGCTCCGGGGCGTCACTGTACGAACTCGGCGCGCGGCCCGGACAGTTCCTGCTGTGGCGGTTCGTGACGCTCGGCCATCTCTGGACCGCCCACCCGTACTCGCTCTCCGCGCCCGTCCGCGACCACCGGATGCGGATCACCGTCAAGGATGCCGGCGACCACTCCGCCGCGCGGCCCGCGCCTGCGCCGTGGCATGCCGGTGCTGCCGAAGGACCGTTCGGCCACTTCGCCGCCGCCGCGCGCCACAACAGCCCGTACTGCTGGTCTCCGGTGGCTCCGGTATCGCCCCGATCCGCGCGCTGGCCGAACAACTGCTGCGCGAACACACCGACGTGGTCCTGTCACCGGGCCAGCACGTGGCGCGGACACCCGCTGCGGGCCGAATTGGACGCGATGGCCCGCGACGGCCTCCGGTCGTCCACTACCTGGTCGGCAGCCGCGCCGAACTTCGGCACGATCCGCTAGCCCCCGCGTCCCCTGTCCCGCCTCGTGCCCGACCTGCGCCTGCGCGTGTCTACGTCTGCGGACCGCCGGCATGACCGCGACCGTCCTGGCCTCGTTGCGGCGGTTCGGCATCCCAGCACGCCAGATCCACACCGAGGAGTTCAGCCTGCGATGACTACGACCCGCTCCCGTCGCGTGACGGGCCTGTCGGCCCTGCTGGCCGCCATCGGCCTGTTGTCGCCGCGAAAGCCGTGACCGACCGGCGGCACCACACCAGTTGGTCCTGCGGCCAACGGCCCGCCACCACCGAGCGGCCCCGCTCGGGCCCGACGCCCACCTCGGCACCCTCGACCGCACCGACGGACACCGGCCCGCGCACGGTCGACGGTCGCCGTGGCGCCGACGACACGGTCTACGGGCCGGTGCAGGTGGCAGTCGTGTTCGCGCGCGGCCGGTCATCGACGTCCGGCGCTCCAGACGCCCTCGGACGCGGACCGCAGCGTCCGGCTCGCCGCACTAGCGACGCCGATCCTGCGCAGCGAGGTGCTGACGGCGCAGTCCGCCCGGATCGACTCGGTGTCCGGCGCCACCTATACCTCACGAGGGCTACGCCGAGTCGGTCCAGTCGGCGCTGGATCACGCGCCGTCTGAGCCGGCACGATCACCGCGTCCAACTCCGGCGACCGCAGCACCCGGCGGTCGGCGGCCACCGCGAAGACGAGACAGCCCGGCTGTGCCGCCACCCACTCGGCCCCTCGCCGCCCAACGCGAAGCCGCCGTCGCCGTCGCGTCAGCCGTGGTCAGGTCGTCGGCCACCACCGTCACGCTGAGCAGGCCACTCGGCCGCCCGCCCGGTCCTGCCGTCGACGATGTGCGCGCCGCGTTCGTAAGCACCCGAGGTGGCCACGGCGGCATCCCGCAGGCCGAACACCACACACATCCGGTCCGCCCGATCGGGATGCCGAACACCGACCAGCCAGGGACGGCCCGGTTCGGGCCCTCCGGCCACCACCACGTCGCCGCCGGCGTTGACGCAGAAGTCCCGCAGCCCCGCCTCGCGCAGAGCGTCGGCGGCCCGCTGCACCGCCCACCCCTTGACCATGCGCTGGGATCCAATCCGCCGGCCCGGCACCCGGGCCCGGAACGCGCCGCCCGACCGCCGCTCGTAGTCCGCGCACAGCGCCAGCACCTCGATGAGGTCCTCGCCGCACTCCGGCGACGTCCAACTCGCCGTCGGCCACCCGGGCGACCTCGCTGTCCGGCCGGAACGGGCTGAACCGGGCATCCACCTCCGCGCAGCCAGGCGAACGCCCGCCGCACGACCGGTTCGGGGTCACACGGGGGTCGGCGCACGTCCACCGACACCGGCAGACCCATCACGTGGCGGACCCACTTCACGGCGTCACGCTCGGACGTCCCGGCCCGACGCCGCCACCGAGCGCATCGCCGGCAGGCGCAACCGCAACGTCGCGCCCCTGCGCCCGGTGTCCACGACCGACACCGCACCGCCGTGCTGGGCGGCGACCTCACTGACCAGCGCGAGACCGAGCCCGTAGCGGCGGGACGGCGCCCCGGCGGCCTCGTCGGACTTCGAACTGGTGAACCGGTCGAACAGGGTCGTGCGCACGTCCGGGGCGATGCCCGGTCCGTCGTCGACCACGTCGACCACCACGTCCCTGCCCAGTTGTCCGATCGACACCTCCACAGCCGCGTCGGCGTGCCGGACCGCGTTGTCCACCAGGGCGGTCACCGCGCGCCGCAGACTCGCGCGGTTGCCGTGCACAGGCGGTGGCTGGTCCGCCGAGGTCCAGGTCAGCATCACGCCGCGCCCGTCGGCCGACGGGCGTCCCGACTCCACGATCTGCGCCACCAGAGCGGGCAGGACGACGACCTCGTCGTCCTGTGTCTCGCGGGGATCGGCCGCCACCAGCAGGTCGTCCAGGATGTCGGTGAGATGTCGCGCGTCGGCCACCAGGCCGTCCACGTCGGAGCGCATCGAGGTCGCGTCGACGCCGGCTTCGAGGTCCTGGCTGACCAGTTGTGCCCGGGTGCTGAGCAAGGTCAGTGGCGTCCGCAGCTCGTGTCCGGCGTCGGCGACGAACCGGCGCTGCAACGTCAACGCCTCCGTCAACGGTGCGACCGCGCGCCGCCCCAACCACGCCCCCACCGCGACGGACCCGAGCAGGCCGACGGCACCGCAGATCAGGCAGGCTTCGACCAGGCGGTCCCGCTCGGCGTGATCGGCGCTCAGGTCCAACGACGCCTGGATCACCTCATCGGCGCCGATCGACTGGGTGTGTACCCGATACTCCCGGCCGTGCGCGGTGAAATCCGTGGTCATGGCCGTACCGGTCGCAGCGACCTGACCGATCACCGCCAGGTCGGGCAGTCCCGCCGGCAGGTCGGGCGTGGCCACCTGGCCCGCGCCGTGCCGGATCACCAGCCACACCCCGGCAGGCGGGTCGGTCACGTCGTCGGCCTCGGCGATCGCCTGGTCCAGCAACTGGTCGTCGGCCTGGTGCTGGCTGCGCAGGACGACCAGGAACGCGACGGCGACCAACCCGAAGACGACGACGGTGACGGCCGCGGCGGTCTGCCGGCCGATCCGCCACGTCGCACGCCGAAGGGTCATGTCGTCCCCGGTCCCGGCGCGAGCCTTCATCGTGCAGCACCCAACTGGTAGCCGGTGCCCCGCACCGTGTCGATCACGCCGCGCCCCAGCTTGCGGCGCACGTAGTGCACATACGTCTCCACCGTCTCGACCCCGGCGTCCTCGAACGCCAGGATCCGCAGTTCGTCGCGGGAGAAGACCTTGCGGGGTCGGCCGGCCAGGGTGGCCAGCAACGAGCACTCCCGCTCCGACAACCGCACGGCGGGCAGGCCATCGGCCACGACCTGACGGGTGTCCACGTCGAGCACTCCGCCCGGTACCGGCAGCCGCCGTGCCGTGTCCAGATGGCGCCGCCGCAGAGCCCGCAGCCGGGCGAGCAACTCCGGTATGTCGAACGGCTTGCCCAGGTAGTCCTCGGCACCGGCGTCCAGCCCGTCGACGCGGTCGGCCGGATTGGCCAGCGCGGAGAGCACCAGCGCGGGCGTCAGCACCCCGTCGGCGCGCAGTTTCGCCAGCAGATCCAGCCCTTCGATGGCGGGCAGCCGCCGGTCGAGCAGCAGGACGTCGTAGGAGCGGGTCAACCCAAGGTGCAGGCCCCGCTGGCCGTCCATCGCGACATCCACCTCGTAGCCGGCGCGGGACAGCAGTCGCCGCAACAACTCCAGCAACTCGCGGTCGTCCTCCACCACCAGGATCCTCGATGCCTCCGGCTCAGTGCCCACGACGCCATTGTGCGGTGTGTGGAGCGTCCGGACGCAAGACGGTGATTCGCACCGCGGGCCTGCCATGCACCCCGGCGACGACCTGCCACCGTCCTTCGCGGAGCAGGGCGGCGCCCCGTGTCACCGGTGTGATGGGTATCGGGGGAGGCAGTCCCGGTGTCCCCGTCGTGGGGGTGGGGGTCGTGGGCAGCGCGCCACCGGCCGGCGGTGCTCCGCCCGGCGGGCTGCCACCGGTCCGTGGTCGGTGATGCGCGTACTGCCGCTGGTCCAACCAGGTCACGACACCACCGAGGCCATGATCGCGGCTCCACTCGGCCAGTCGCGCCGACACGCTGTCCGAACCGGGCGCTGCCAGGGCCGTACCGATGGACCACCCGACGACCGCGACGAATACCAGCACGACCACGAACAGACCCCGCACCAGACGCTGCCGCACCGTGGCGCACCGCCGACCCGCCGATCTGCGTTCCAGCTCAGCGGCGATGAGCGCGTCGCTCGGTGACTCGGGCGGGTCGGGACGCGAGCCCGTCGAGCGTCGGGACGGTTGCGCGAAGGGCACTGAGACCTCCCGGTCATCGACAGCCGTGCGGCCAACTCCAGGATGACCGCTCGTTCTGGGAGATTTCTTGGCCCGACCGTTCCCAGAATCCCCCAAGAAACCGCGGCCAGACTTGCGCCAGTGATCCCGAGCGGGGTCAGCGGGATGGACGGGGTGGTCGGTGACGCTGCGGCAATGGGCCGACGACGCGTTCGTTGAGGCCGTCGGGCGGGAACATCGACACGATCCGGTCCTGCCGGGCACCGGAGGTCCGGCCGGGAACGCCCGTCTGACCGCGTGGACCGGAGCCGTCCTGCTGGTGCTGTTCCTGGTCGAACTCGCCACGCTGCTCGATGTCAGCGGGCTGATCAGTTGGCACATCGTCGTCGGCACCCTGCTCGTGCCACCCGCTCTGCTCAAGACCGGCAGCACCGGTTGGCGGATCGTGCGCTACTACACGCGCCGAGAGCCCTACGTGACCGCTGGACCGCCGCCGACGCTGCTGCGTGTCCTCGGGCCGTTGGTGGTGCTGTTCACGTTGGCCGTGCTGGGGTCCGGTCTGGCACTCGTGGCCGTGGGTCCGGACGGCAGTCGCACACCGTTCCTGCACGCGCTCGGCTATCCCGTCAGCGCGTTGACCGTGCATCAGGGCACCTTCGTCATCTGGGCCGTCGTGACAGGGATCCACACACTCGGCCGACTGATGCCCGCCTACCGGATCATCACCCACCCAGGTCGGACCGGCGGCACGACGCCCGGGCGCATCCCCCGGGCCATCGCGCTGACCGTCGCGCTGGCGGTCGCCGGAGCAGCGGCGGTGTTCGTGCTCGGGTTGTCCAGCGCATGGTCGACGGGGACGGCGTTCCACCACACCCATGACGACCGCGCCGCCGAACACCTGCATGCGGGGAGGTGAGTTGTCTCCACACCTGTGACAGCATCATTGAATGTTTGCCACAACAATTAACTCCAATCGTTGCACGGTCAATTAAACGACCGCGCGACTGGAGGATTTTTGGTGTCTGGAGCCAACGCGCTTATTTCTCTACCCCAATTGCGGGGGTTGCTTTTCTTTGCAATGCGATCAACGTGGCTTCAACCTGGGCAAATGCGTGTTCGGTAAGGCTAACTTTCCGATACCCCTTGGGGGTTTTTGACCATACGGATACATCTCATCGCGACGGTACTTTGACGTTCGAAAGATCGCCCCGACAAAATGGGGGTACCTCCCGATGTCATCTCATCCATTTGGCAAGATCACCCGACGACAGGTATTGATCGGCGGAGCCGTGGCCGGTGTGGCCGCTGTTCCAGCGCTTCGAGGGCTCGCCGCGTCCGCCATCACGCCTGCTTCGGTGTCCCGTGGCCAGACTCCCCTGCCCAGTGCCCGGATTCCCAAGTACGTCACCGCGCTGCGCACGTTCGCCGGCTCGCGTGTCTCGGCGACGGACTTCGACCACGCGAATGGTGGAGTTCCAGCAGTTGGTCCTGCCGCCCTCGATGTATCCCGCCGGTTCACGCGGGCGGCACCTGGCTGTGGGGCTACCAGGTCGACGGCAGGCCGGTGTCCTGGCCCGGTGTCACCGTGGAGGCGACGCGCGGCACGCCCCACCACCGTCACCTACGTCAACGCCTGCCGCCAGCGCGGCGACGTCCCGGCTGGAGCCGCTGCTGACCATCGACCAGACGATCCACTGGGCCGCCCCGCTGAGCGCCGGGAACAGCGCTACCAGCCCTACACGGGCCCGATGCCCACGCGTCGCCCACCTGCACGGCGCCGAGGTCCCGTCCGCCTTCGACGGCGCGCCGGAGGCCTGGTTCACCCCGGACGGCCGGCACGGCAGCGGCGTACGACACCTGCGCCCCCACGCGCCCAACTCCGTCGTCTACCAGCTACCCGAACACCCAGCCGTCGACCACGCTGTGGTTCCACGACCACGCGCTGGGCATCACCCGGATCAACGTGTTCGCCGGCCTGGCCGCCTTCTACCTGGTCCGCGACGAGTTCGACACCGGCGCCGGCGACCAACCCGCTGCGGCTGCCCGCAGGCGCCTTCGAGGTCGAGCTGATGATCCAGGACCGCCTGTTCGACACCAACGGTCAGCTTCGCTTCCCGGACGGCGCCAACACCGACGCCGACCTCAACGGACCGCCGACGAACCCGCTGACGCACCCGTTCTGGATCCCCGAGTTCTTCGGCGACGCGATGGTCGTCAACGGCAAGACCTGGCCCACCCTGGCGGTCGAGCCCCGCCGCTACCGCTTCCGCTTCGTCAACGCCTGCAACGCCCGCTTCCTGCGCATGAACCTGACCGACACCGGCCAACGCGTCGTCCGCGACGCCGCCCTCGGCGGTGCCGTTCTGGCAGATCGGCACCGACGGCGGCCTGCTGGACCGGCCGGTCAAGCTCAACGACCCGGCCAACGCCAACGCGCTCAAGCTGTTCCTGGCGCCGTCGGAGCGCGCGGACGTCATCATCGACTTCTCCGGCCTGCCGGGCACAGTCGCTGATCCTCACCAACGACGGCCTGTTCCCGTATCCCGAGCGGCGGCCCGCCCGACCCGAACCTCGACGGCCAGATCATGCGCTTCGACGTCACACCCGCTGTCCAGCCAGGACAACACCTTCAACCCGGCCACCGGCGCGCCGCTGCGCGGCGGCCCCGGCCAGCCGCCGGCAGATCGTCCGGCTGGTCGAACCCGGCGACCGGCACGGTCGCGGCGGGCGTGCGCGTGGTAACAGCGGCAGTTGGTCATCTTCGAGCAGGACACGGTCGACTGCGCGACGGCCCGAACAGCGACGGCCCGCTGGAGGCGTTCCTCAACAACAGCAAGTGGAACGGCATGCGCGACGGCACCAACACGCCGTTCCCCGGCTCGCGACCGGACCAGACCGGCCAGGGCATCTACATGACCGAGCTGCCCCGGGTCGGCGCGACCGAGCTCTGGGAGCTGCTGGACATCACGCCGACGCCCACCCGATCCACATCCACCTGATCCAGTTCCAGGTGCTCAACCGGCAAGCCGTGGACGTCGACCGCCTACCGGGCGGCCTGGGCGTCGCAAGTTCCCCGGCGGCCGTTCGCCGGCCAGACAGTGCGACGGCACGTTCGGCCGACCGACTATCCGGCCGGGCAGATCATCCCCGGCTACGGACCGCCGTCGCGACTACAACACGCCCAACGCCGACGGCGCGCTCGGCGGCAACCCGGCGTTCTGCCCGTTCCTCAACGGCCCGGTCCAGCCGCCCGACGCGAACGAGGCGGGCTGGAAGGACACGTTCAAGATCATCCCCGGCATGGTCAACCGCGTGCTGGTCCGCTGGGCGCCCACCGAGATCCCCGTCGCGCGGTGCAGCCCGGGCGAACCACTTCCCTTCGACCCGACCGTCGGGCCGGGCTACGTGTGGCACTGCCACATCCTCGACCACGAGGACGACGAGATGATGCGCCCCTACATCCCGGTGACGTGACGATGCGACGACTCATCATCGTCGGCGCGGCCGCGGCCTGCGGAGTTCTCGGCCTCACCGGGACCGCGGCCGCGCACGTCGTCACCGACCCCGGAACCGCGACCACAGGGCACGTCGCGGAGATCTCCTTCCAGGTACCCGACGAGGAGACACCGCCACCACCACGAAGCTGGAGTCGCGTTCCCGGCCGATCATCCGCTCGCCTCCGTCGTCGTCGAAGACGATGCCCGGCTGGCACGTCGCAGGTCGACGACATCAAGCTGGCCAAGCCGCTGAAGTCCGACGACGGTCCCGGTCACCGAGGCGGTCTCACGGATCACCTGGTCGGGCGGTGCATCGCGCCGGGCATGTTCGAGGACTTCACGGTGTCGCTCGGCCCGCTGCCCACGAACACCGACCGGTTGGTGTTCAAGGCGATCCAGACCTACAGCAACGGCGACGTGGTGCGCTGGATCGACACCCCGACGCCGGGCGGTGCCGGCCCCGGACCATCCGGCGCCGACCGTGACGCTGCTCAGCGACGATCCGTGCTGCGCACGGCATCGACCGACCTGGCAGGCCCCACCGTCACCGTACGGCGCGACTCGAGCCTCCCGCTCGGGTGCATCGGCGTCCTCGTCGGACTGGTCGCCTGTGTGCTGGCCGCGTTCGCGCTGCGGCGGAACCGCAGGCCGGCCCCGTGAGAGCGCCATCGCTGGTGCTGGCCGGCGTCCTCGTGGCGCTGCTCGCGCACCGCGGGCCCCGCATCGGCGCACGCGAGTGCTGATCGCCACCCAGCCCGGCTCGCTCTCGGTGCTCGCGTCCGTGCCCGCGCCGAGGTGACGCTGACCTTCGGCGAGCGCGTCCAGGTGACGCCGACGGGGTGCGGGTGCTGGCGCCGGACGGCTCCCCGTGGACAACGGCCAGCGGGCCACGTCACCGGCCGGGCGGACACCATCGGCGTCGCTGTCACGGCCACGGCCGACGGCACGTACACGGTGGCCTGGCGCGTGGTGTCGGCCGACTCGCACCCGGTGTCCGGCGCGTTCACGTTCTCGGTCGGGCATCCATCCAGGCCACCGCGGCGTCGCCCTGCCACCGCGGGCAGCACGACGGTCGGGGTTCTGTACTGGACCAGCCGGGCGCTCGGCTACGCCAGCTTCGCGCTGCTGGTCGGCGCGGTCGGCTTCGTGCTGCTGTGCTGGCCGGAGGGCGCCCGCGAACGGCGGATCCGGAGGCTGATCTGGGGTCGTGGCCGGTGGCGCTGGTGGCCACCGTCGCGGACGCGCTGCTGCAGGGCCCCTACGGCGCCGGGGTCGGCCTTGGGCCACCTGTTCGACACGTCGACCTCTTCGCGTCCACCATGGCCCTGCCGCTCGGCACCGGCCTCGCGCTGCGGCTACCCTGCTGGCCGCCGCCGTGCCGCTGCTCAACGAGGTGCTGTCGCCGCGGTGGCGGCCGGTCTCGGCTGGCTGTGCGCCGCGCTTGGCACGCGGGTTGGCGCCACGTGGTCGATCTCCGGTCACCTGGCCGGCGGGTCTGCAGCCCGCAGCTGGCCTTGCCGGCGGACGTCCTGCACCTGGTCGCGACGGGGCTGTGGCTCGGTGGGCTCGTCGTGCTGTGGCAGGCGAAGCCGCCCGCCGAGCGCGGTGGGGCGGTTCTCCCGTCTGGCGTTCGCCTGCGTTGCGTGCTCGTGGGGACCGGGCACGTACCAGAGTTGGCGGCAGTTGGGCAGTTGGCTGGGTTCCTGGACACCGAGTACGGCCGACTGCTGCTGCTCAAGATCGCCGCCGTCGTGGTCGTGCTCGGCGCGGCCTGGTGTCCCGGCGCTGGGTTCCGCATCCCGACGGGCTCGCTGCGGCATCCGGTCCTTGCCGAGACGGCGGGCGCCGTCGTCGTGCTCGCGTTGACCGCAGCACTGGTCAACTCCGAGCCCGCCCCGCACACCCGTACTCCCCGCCACCGTCCCCACGCCACACCGGACTACAACACCATCGCCGTTCGACACCGGCGGCGCCAGGTGGAGCCGGGACCCTGAAGCTGGAGTTCTGCCGTTGACCACCGGCCCGAACGTCGTGCCGTCACCGTGCTCGACCCGGCGGGCGGCGGACCGACGTCGCCGAGGTCGACGTCGCACTCACCCTCACCGCACGCGGCATCGGCCCACTGCGCCTGACCATGCGACACATCGGCATGACCCAGGGCACCTACCGGTCGGCCGACTCCGACATCCCGATCGCCGGCACGTGGCAGATGGCGATCACCGTCCGTACCTCCGACATCGACGAGACCACCGTGACCGAACCCGTGACCGTCACCGGCTGACATCCGGATATATCAATCCGAATTGATGTATCGTGCTGCCGTGCCCCCGACGGACAGCGCCATCCTCCGTTCGTCCGGCTCGTGAGCGATCCCCTGCGCTGGCGCTTGCTGCACGAGCTGGCGCGGTCGGACCTGCGCGTTCGGGAACTGGTGGCGGCCGTCGGGCAGCCGCAGAACCTCGTCTCCTACCACCTGGCCAAACTGCGGACAGCACACCTGGTCACGGCCCGGCACAGCAGCTTCAGCGGCCGGGACACCTACTACCACCTCGACCTCACCCGCTGTGCCCAGGACTGGGCAGAGGTGGGCACAGCGCTACACCCTGGTGTCGGCTCGCCGGTTGCCCCGCTGCCGCGCCGGGCGCACGGGCAGGTGTTGTTCCTGTGCACGGGAAACAGCGGGCGCTCGCCGATGGCCGAAGCTCTGCTGCGCCACCGGAGTGCCGGGGCGGTCGACGTGGCCAGCGCGGGCAGTCGTCCCAAACCACCGCACCCCAACGCGGTGCGGGTCATGGCCGAGTACGGCATCGAACTGGAGCACGAACCCACCCACGTGGACACGCTCCGACAGAGTGCTTTCCAGTGGGTGATCAGCCTGTGTGACCGGTGCGCGAAGTCTGCCCCGAATTCCCCGGTCACCCCGACCTGATCCACTGGAGCCTGCCCGACCCGGCGCAGGACGGCGACACCGACGACGCGACCTTGCCCGCCTACCGCAGGACGGCCGCCGAACTGGACCGGCGGATCGGATTCCTGCTGCCCCGCCTCGCCCTCGGCGAAGGTGGCACGCCGTGACAACCGATCCTGCCGGGGTGGCGTCGCCGAGTCTGCGGACCGTGTTGCGGGAGTGGGGCCGCATCGGCTGCATCGGCTTCGGCGGGCCGCCCACCCACATCGCGCTGCTGCGCGACCTGTGCGTCGACGGCGGCAGTGGCTGACCGAGCGCGGAGTTCGAGGACGCGATCGCGACCTGCAACCTGCTGCCCGGCCCGGCCTCCACCCAGCTGGCGATCTTCTGCGCCTGGCGGCTCCGCGGCCGGGCCGGGCGCGCTGGTCGGCGGCGTCGCGCTTCATCGTGCCCGGGCCTGATCGTCATCCTGGCCCTGGCGGCGCTGTTCCTGAGCGGCGACGCCACCGCTCTGGGTACGCGGCGCGGGCGCCGGAGCGGGCGCGGCCGTGGCGGCGGTGGCCGTGCACGCGGCGTCGGCCTGATCCCGGCCAGTTGGCGCGCGCGGCCGCGCCAGCGCGGCCCGCTGGGTCGCTCTACCTGGTCGCGGCGGGTGCGGCCGCGGCCACGGTCGGGCCGTGGCTGGTGCTGGTGCTGCTCGGCCTGCGGCGCTGGTCGAGCTGCTCGTCGCGCCGAGCGCGGCACCGGTCGCGGTCGCTCGCCGCTGCCCGGCACCGGCTCTGGTCGCCGGGGTCGGCGGCACCGGCGGGCTGCTCGGTGGCCTGGGTGGCGCTGAAGGTCGGCGCGCTGTCCTACGGCGGCGGGTTCGTGATCATCCCGCTGATGCAGGCCGACGCCGTCGACCACTACCACTGGATGACCGGCGCCCAGTTCCTCAACGCCGTCGCCCTCGGCCAGATCACGCCCGGCCCGGTCGTCCAGACCGTCGCCGTCGTCGGCTACGCCGCCGGCCGGCCTGGCCGGCGGCCTGCTCGCGTCGCCGCTCGCTTTCGCGCCCGTCGTTCGTGTTCGTGCTGCTCGGCGCGCCGCCATTTCGACCGGCTGCGCGGCAACGACCGGTCCGGGCCTTCCTGGACGGTGCGGGCCCGGCCGCGATCGGCGCGATCTTCGGCTCGGCCGTCCCGCTGGCCCTGCGCTTGGCCCAGCCGTGGCAGTTCGCCGTGCTCGCCGGTGCGGCGGTCCTGCTGCTGGCGCTGCGACGGGGCGTGGTGACCACCCTGCTCGCCGCCGCACTGGTGGGCGTCGTACTTGCCTTCGTCGGCGTCGGCATTCCGCGGTAGTCCCGTCCGGCCCTGCCGGCCCTGTTCAAAGTCACATATGCACAGTGTGGACCATATTTCTTAGAAATGTTTGGGAATTACTCCAGCGGTCCGGTTCCAATAGAATTCTAAGAAATACCTATCCCGCATTCGGGGGGTCGTAGCACCCTGCAAGTCGGGCTGCCCCAACGCTTTTACCAGAGGAAACTTCACCTCGGTGACTCCCGATCCGCATCCAACTGCTCATGACCGGAGCAGGAGAGGAATCACACACAATTTCTTAGAACTTAGGGCCAGGTCCATTCAGGACGTGGCGTTACTTCGGTTGCCCAAAAAGATCACACCAGCAGCACAATGCGAGATTCGAGGAAACATGAAGTTCAGACGAAAACTAGGTGTGCTGGCCGTCGCGGCCATAGCCGCCATGAGCCTGGCCGCCGTGACCACGGCAGGCTCCGCGTCGGCTGCCGGCAACCCTGCCAGGCTCCGGTTGACCGGCAAGTGCGGCGAGTTCCTCGACCTGACCGAGCGGACCGCGGGCACGCTGGTCGTCACCCTCACCGTTCCCTCCTCCGACCCGTCCGAGGTCTGGACCCTCACGGCGTCGGAGCAGCAGTACGGTGCCGTGACCGGCAGCCGGCTCGGCAGTCCGGTCTCCATCACGCCGAACCCGTTGCCGCCCATGGCATTCCTGCCGGCCGAGGGTGGCTTCAGCACCACGGCCAACTTCGATGACCCCCCTGGCCTCACCCACGGCTTCATCTACACGGCGACCCGGACCTCGCCTTCTCCGCTGACCTGCTCCAACGAGGGTTTCTGGACCAACCCGGGCGGCAGCGGGATCCCACCGGCCTCGCAGAACCCCGCAGGCAGGCCCGACTCGGCGCCGGTGCTGACCGGTGCCAACGAAGCCGACCGCGGCACGCACACCGTGGCGTTCCAGTTCGACCAGGAGATGCTGTCCACCGCGCAGGGCATTCCGGTCACCAGCCGGTTCGCTGTCACGGTGAACGGCACGAGCCGCGCGGTCAGCGCGGTGTCCGTGACCGACGACAACCCGCCGAACAAGGCGGTCGTGACGCTGACACTGGCCGGGGCGGTGCTGCCGTTGAACGGAACGGTGACAGTGCAGTACCGGCAGCCGTTGCTTGCCTCGGACCCGCAACTGCAGGACCTGGAAAGCAACCCGGTGGCCAGCTTCGCACCGTTCTCAGTCCCGGTGTTCTGACCGTCACCTTCCCTGAATGAGAACTGGGCCGTCCGGCACGATCGTGCCGGACGGCCCAGTGCTGTTCGGTACTGACGCGACGGGCCGCTGAAGTTGAGTAAGACGGCCCGTCGCGTCAGCTGAGGCGGGTCCGCGAATGCGAGTAGGTAGACCCACCGGTCGGCGGACAACCAGACATCGCTGAACTGGGATCAGGACACCCGGGATTCTGCCAACGCGCACCGACTATATCGATGTCGTCCACATTCAGCAACCGAAGACCGCCACGAACGCCAATTCCCAGGACTCGCTAAGAATTCGCCACAAGAAGCGGCGAAAGTGCGTCAATGGAGCGAGCCCAGTCGATAGCCGTATCCCCGTACAGTGGAGACAACGCCCCTGCCGAGCTTTCGCCGCAAGTAGTGCACGTACACATCCACGATCTCGAAACCCGCGTCGTCGAACACCACCACCCGCAGTTCATCACGCGAGAAGACCTTGCTGGGCCGCCCGGCCAAGGTGGTCAGCAAAGTGCATTCACGGGCCGAGAGCCGCACCTCCGGCCGGCCGTCCAGGGTGACCCGCCGCGTGTCGACGTCGAGCACACCGCCCGGCACAGGCAGACGTCGAGGTGTGTCGAAGTGTCTGCGGCGCAGCGATCGCAGCCGTGCGAGCAGTTCCTCGTCGTCGAACGGCTTCGCCAGATAGTCTTCAGCGCCCGCGTCGAGCCCGGTGACTCGGTCAGCCGGGCTGCCGAGCGAGGACAGGACCAGAGTCGGCGTGACAATTCCTTTGCGACGCAACGAGACCAACATGCTCAGACCGTCGACGCCGGGAAGTCTCCGATCCAGCACGACCACGTCGTACGTGTGGGTGAGCCCCAGATCCAGACCGCGCCGCCCATCGACGGCCACTTCCACGTCATAGGACTCCCGGGACAACAACCGCACGAGCCGTGCGGACAACTCCGGGTCCTCCTCGATCAACAGCAGCCGAGGCACCTGCCGCGGACCAGACCGCGGCTCGGAGAGCGCGCCGGCCACGCCCACCTCTGTCCGTCCCGCAGACGGTTCCACACCCATGCGCGTCGCCTTTTCCATCAGGGACCTGCGCCCGTCCGGCCAACCAACAGGTGCAGCCTGAACCAAGGTTTTTAGAAAAACTTTGGAAGGTGGGGTCACGCGCGGACCGCCGGGCGACGAAACCGGACTTGACCTGCCACAGCAGGACATTCGACTCGGCCATCGGCCCTGCCGAGCCCCTCAAATTGGGTGCTCCCACCGCCACGTGCGAGTACGGAGATCTCCGTACTCGTCACACCATTCCTCAGCCGACCGGTATACGTAAGCGCAGGGTGGCGCCGTGATGTCCGGTGTCGACCACCGACACGGTACCCCCGTGGCGTGCGACGATTTCGCTGACCAGGGCGAGCCCGAGGCCATATCGTCGACTCGTTCCGGTCAATACGTCCGACGGTGCTGTGGCGAATCGGTCGAACAGGGAAGACGCGATTTCCGGCGCGATACCGGGGCCGTCGTCGGCCACGTCGACGACCACGTGGCCACCGCCTGCCGAGGTGGTGACGTGGACCTCGTGGTCCGCGTGCCGGATCGCGTTGTCCACCAACGCTGTCACTGCCCGACGCAGCGCCGCCTGTGCGCCCGTCACCGACGGCGGTTCGCCTGTGGTCGCACACGAAAGCACGACTCCGTGTTCGGCAGCCAGTGGCCGCGCGGACTCCAGCACGTCGGCCACCACGGATGGCAACGACACCTGCTCGTCCGTCCGGACCTCTCTCGGGTCCACGGAGAGCAGCATGTCCTCCAGGATGGCCGTGAGGTGGTGGGCGTCGGCGACGAGACGTCCGACGTCGGAGCGCACGGATCCGAGGTCTGTGTCGCCGCTGGCCCGCAGCGCCCTGTCGATCAGTTGGGCGCGAGTGGTCAGCAAGGTCAACGGCGTGCGCAACTCGTGGCTCGCGTCGGCGACGAACCGTTGTTGCAGCGTCAGCGCCGTGGCCAACGGCTGCACGGCCAGCCGGGCCAGCAGCACCCCGACGCCCGCGGACACGGCCAGACCGACGAGCCCGGCGATCAGGAACGCCTCCAGCAATCGGCCTTCCTGCGCGTCGTCCGGCCTCAGGTCGAGCACCGCCTGGACGACACCGCCATCGCTGAGCGGTTCGGTGGTCACACGGTATTCGTGGTGGTGCACGGTGACGTTGATCGTATGGACAGCGCGCTGCACGGACGCATTGTCGAGTTCCACGGTGTCGGGCAGGCCCGGCGGCAGTCCGGGGGTGATCGCGTCCCGGCCCGCGCGTCGGATCACCAGCCACACACCAGAAGGTGGGTCGGTCACGTCGGCGCGGGCGATGGACCGGTCGAGCAGGAGGTCTTCCGACTGACGCCTGCCATGCAGGTCGACGAGCGCGACCACCCCGCCGAGACCCACCAGAGCGACCGCGACGGACACGGCGGTCTGCAGACCGATGCGTCGCGCTGCCCGCCACACGACGCGCTCGTCGGCGGAACGCACCCGGTTCACCGTGTGGCACCGAGCTGGTAGCCCAGGCCGTGCACCGTGGCCACGATTCCGTGACCCAGCTTGCGGCGCAGGTAGTGGATGTAGGTCTGCACCACCTCGGGCCCGGCGTCGGAGAACGCCAACGAGCGCAGTTCCTCGCGGGTGAACACCTTGCCGGGGCGGGCTGCCAACGTGGCGAGCAGTGAGCACTCCCGCCGGGACAGGCGCACCTGTGGCCGGTCGGCGACGACCGCGAGACAGGTGTCCAGGTCCAGGGTGCCACCGGGCAACGGCAGGCAGTGAGCGGTGTCCAGGTGCCGCCTGCACAGCGCCCGTAATCGGGCCAGCAGTTCGTCCACGTCGAACGGTTTGCCCAGGTAGTCCTCGGCACCCGCGTCGAGTCCGACGACCCGGTCGGCGGGATTGGCGAGCGCGGAGAGCACCAGCGTCGGCGTGACCATGCCCTTGGCGCGCAGCCTGGTCAGCAGACCGAGCCGTCATGCCGGGCAGGCCTCGGTCCAGGATCAGCAGGTCGTAGCCACGGGTCAGGCCCAGATGCAGACCGCGGTGGCCATCGCCCGCGACGTCGACCTCGTAGTGCTCACTGACGAGCAGGCGCACCAGCATCGACACCAGGTCCGGGTCGTCCTCCACGAGCAGGATCCGCAGTGGATCACTGCCACCGACCGGGATGGTGTCGGCGGTTGCCGCCGCGCCGGACCTCGATCTCACCGTTGGCACCGTGTCGCCCGCCGGCATGCGACCTCCTGACGTCCTCGGACCTGCACGAGCATGCCGGCCTTCTTCTACACAAGTGTAAAAGCCCGCACCTTCGGCCCGAAATCGTACGTACCGCGTACTACACGACGCGTAGTACACTCGCCGGCACGATGCCCACGAAGGGGAGATCATGCAGGCCACCGACGCGCAGACACTGGTGCTGTGCACGCTCGCCCAGGGCCCGCTGCACGGCTATGCGATCAACATGGCGATCGAGGAGCTGACCGGCAAGCGGCTCGGGCCTGGCAGCCTGTACGGCGCGTTGGCACGGCTGGAGGCCAAACACCTCATCGAGCCGGTCGACGGCGAGGGGCGCCAGCAACCGGTCCGGCTGACCGCGACCGGCCGCGCGGCGCTGGAAGCCGAACTTCGATCCATGGCCCAACTGGCCGACCTGGGCCTGCGCAGGCTCGGCGTGAACCCGACATGAAGCGGGCCGAACCGCGCCCGACGGACGGGAGACCGATGTGAGCATCGTGCGGCTGTATCCGGTCGCCTTCCGGCAGCGCTGGGGCGACGAACTCGAGGCGGAACTTCGAGAGGCAGGATGGCGGGCCTGGCCGGGACTGGTCGTCGGCATCCTGGACATGTGGCTTCGTCCCGCGCTGTGGCCTGCCGAGTCGCGCGAGGTGCGGCGCACCAGGGTGGCGGCGATGGCGATCGCCGTGACCGTCGCGGGTTGGGTGGTGGCGCACCTCGCCACCGAACAGGGCTCGGCGGGCTACGCGAAGGTCCTCGACGGCTGCGCGCTCGGTGTGCTCGTCGGCCTGGGACTGGCCGCACCCCGGCCCCGCTTGTCGCGCCGGGCTTTCAGTGCCGTGCTGCGGCATGCCGTCCGCAGGCTGGCCGCGCCGGCGATCCTCGGTTCCCTCGTCGTTCTCGCCGTCCACTCCGGACTGGCCGATCTCGGGTCGCTGCCGGTCCGGGTGGTCGTGCTGACCGGGTGGTGGACCACGTGGGCGCTGGGCGTCGTGCAGAGCTGCCGCATTCTGGTGCACCTGGAGCCGGAACTGTTCCTGCCGCCTCGGCCGGTGCGCAGCCAGTGGGGCATCGGCGTACTGGCCGCCACCACTGCCGTCGCCGCGGCCACCACCCTCGTGTTCGCCACGGCCGGTGCGCATTCGCCCGCACTGGCCACCGTGGCCGGATTCGGCCTGCTCGGATCGACCGCCGTTGTCGCGGCCGCGCTGCACGACCTGCGCCACCTACCCGCCGGCGAGTGAAAGGCCCCCCATGCGGCTGACCGACCCGTTGTACGGCCTCTACAGCCATCGACTCCGGCGGCGCGTGCTCACCGGCACGCTGCCCCGGCACGTCGGGCTGATCATGGACGGCAATCGCCGCTGGGCACGACGCAGAGGTCTGGCCGACCCGAGCGAGGGCCACCAGTACGGCGCCGAACACGCCGAGCGGGTGCTGTCCTGGTGCGACGCCGTCGGCATCCGGCACGTCACGGTGTTCCTGTGCTCCACCGAGAACCTGAGCAACCGGGACGCGGCGGAGGTCGCGTTCCTGATGCGGGTGATCGAGCAACTCGCCGGCGAGCGGCTGGCCCGCCAGGACGCCCGTTGGCAGGTCCACGTCGCCGGCGCCCTGGATCTGCTGCCCGACACGACAGCGCGGGCGCTCAAGCACGCCGTCGAAACCACCCACGACGTCGGCACCGGGTGCCACCTCACCCTCGCGGTCGGCTACGGAGGGCGGCAGGAGATCGTCGACGGCCTGCGCGATCTGTTGCTGGAGCGGGCCGCCGACGGCAGTTCGCTGACCGACATCGCCGCGTCCCTGACCGTGGCCGACGTGGCCGCCCATCTGTACAACGCCGACCAACCCGAGCCCGACCTCGTCATCCGCACCAGCGGTGAGCAGCGGCTGTCGAACTTCCTGCTCTGGCAGACGGCCTACGCCGAGCTGTACTTCTGTGAGGCCTACTGGCCTGCGTTCCGCGAAATCGACTTCCTGCGCGCGCTGCGCAACTTCGCCGGACGTCAGCGCAGGCACGGCGCATAGCGTCCGCACCGCGCCATCGAGAACGATGACGCGGTGCGGACGGTCGAGCGGGCGGTTGACGTCAGCCGGCGGGGTGGGATAGCCACCGCCAACGCCCGCTCACATCAGTTGGCGATGTGGCCGACCAGTGGGGATGCCGGGCATGCCGTCAGGACATCGTTGTTGTAGTTGATGGATGCCGTGGTCGCCGCGAGCGACGGGCCACCGTTGAAGAACTGAACCGTGTAGGTCTGCGCGATCTCCGAAGTAGGAGCTGTGCTGACATCGAATGTCGTCGAGTTCGACGTCACCTGCTTGGCGATCGCCCCGTTGACCGGTCCCTTGGCCACCGGGTCGGCCAGCCCTGTGAAGGGGTTCTGCGGGTAGAGCTGCAGCTGGGCCGACTGGACCACGGGCAAGGTCCAGGTCGTGCTGAGGACACCGGCGTCGTGCGCGGTGAACTGCACCCAGTACGTGTTGCCGCTGGCCAGAGCCGGCACCGGCACCGTGATGGCACAGGTGTGGATGCCCGGGTCAGGATTGGACGACGGTAGCGGCACCGGAGTCACACCGGAGGGGTAGGGCACGAACGGCGCTGTCCACACGTGACCCCGCCCGCTGCGTGAACCGGCGAAGGCGTCCTCTGTCATGTACAGCGTTCCGTTGTCGGACGCGGAGTCCACGAACAGACCCTGTGCGAACTTGAAGTTGGCCGTTCCTCCTGGCGGGTGTTCGGGTCGATCGGCCTGGTGCAGGTGAGCGTGCAGTACACGGTCGCCTCCGCCGTACCGGCCGCCGGCATCCTGCCCTGTGAGGCGTAGATGCGCGAGGTGTTGGTCGCGACGTCGTACTGGTAGATGGTCGCGTTGGCGTTGCCCGGCGACTCCGACGCGTACACGAGGCCCGCCGCACTGTGCTGCGGGTTGGTGTCCACGCCGATCGAAGCACCGAAGATGGTGCCGAAGTTGCCGATGTTCAACGGGATCGTGGCACAGACCACGTTGTTGGTCGGGCATGCCGTCACGTTCTTGATGACCGTGAAGCCCTGGTTCTCCGGCAGGTACAGATCGTTGCCGATCAAGCCCATCGAACCGTTGATGCCCCTGCCGACGATGCCGTTCTTCTGGTCCGTCGTCATGGCGACCACGTCGACGGTCTGGACACGCGGGTCGTCCTCAGGGTTGTTGATCCTGCGGATGAAGCCGTCCAGCAGGCCGCCGACGTACAGCGAGTGCTTGCACGTCACCGGAGCGCCGACCTTGCACGGACCCAGTGCCAGGCCGTTGGCCTTGTCACCGTTGAGGCCGGCGTTGGGAGCCATGATGACGCCGGAGGCGTCGACCAGGGCGCCCTTGCCGCTGTCGCCGTTCGGGTCGTAGGTGAACCGGATGATGCCGGGGCTGAGGTGGTCGTTCTCCGCGACATAGACGAAGTGCTGGTTGGTCGTGCCGGGGATGACCGAGTCGTCGTAGACGGCCTGGCCACCCGAGCCGAGAACGCTGCCGTCGTCACAGGCCGCCGGGTTGGAGGCGTGCAGGCCAGGCGCCGGGAAACGACGTCGTAGCGGCAGAAACCAGCCGCCTCGTCGGCCAACCAGACGTGCCCACCGTCAGTGCTGGGCAGGAACACGCCGCCACCCGCCGCGGCGGTGATGCCGTAGGCGTAGAGCGAGGGCGTGACCGTGCTGGGTGGTGCGGGCGGTGCGCAGTGCGTCGTCGCCGACCCGGTGCAGTCCGCAGGAGCCGTCCCGGTCGCGTCGCCCGCGATCCTGAAGATGTGGCCGACGCCGACAGCCGCTCCCTCGACCGCCAGGGTCGGGTCGTCACCGATGTACAGGTCACCGTTGTGCGGATTCACCGCCAGACCACCGATGCCGGTGTAGACGGACACCGTCTGGCCGGGGTTGAGCAGTGACGGGTACGGGGCCACCGTGCTGGACACGAGATCCTGGAAGCCGGTGTCCGGGTGGTAGCGCAGCACGCTCGGGTTGCGTTGACCGGCGAGTCGCCGACGTAGAGGTATCGACCGGTGCCGTCCGCGTTCTTCTGGACGGCGATGCCCTGCGCGGTGTTCGTCGTGATGGCACCGACAACCGTGGCGTTGCAGCCACCGAGTTGGTTGACCGGCGGGTTGATCACGGTGGGATCGGCAGCTCCCTCCGACGGGACGCAGGTCGCGACGTTCTTGATGATCGAGACGCCCTCGCCGCCGAGTTCGTTGATGTACAGGTCATCGGTGCCGTCCGCGTTGCGGAAGTCGGCGATGCCGAACCGGACGCCTTTACGGATGTCGTTGGTCTTGGAGATCGTCTCGATGGACTGGGAGGCGGAGGGCTGGTCGACGAAGTTGATGCGCTCGATCTTCTTCGACCGTTCGAAGCCCACGTACAGGGCGGTACACGTCGTGGTGATCACCGCGTCGCACGGGCCAAGAGCAACCGACGAGCTCTTGAAGTTGCCGTTCGCGTCGGAGAAGAACCCAACGGTGTCCAGGCCGCCGAGCACGACCGCGCTGTTGGCCACGATCGCCCCGCGCCGCTGTCGGCGGCCGGGTCGTAGACCAACCGGAGCGGCCCGGCACTGGCGCTGGACATGTCGGCGACGTAGAGGAAGTACGTTCCGTCCGCCCGCTGCGGACCGACCGCCACCTGGGTGGGGGTCTTCGCCTGCACGTCGCAGGTGGCCGCGTTCTCGACGAAACCGGAACCGGCGGCATCGACGCGACACAGCCCGTTCGCGCTGGCATCCCAGTAGTGGCCGCCGTCAGCGGAGTCCAACCACGTCCCGTTGAGGGAGACAGTGACCCCGGGGACGGTCGAGACGCCGGGCGCGGCCGCCGCCGCCACGGCCAGACCTGCGATCATCAAGAGACTGGCTGCGGCAACTGCTATGTGACGTAACGGTCGCCGCAGACCGCTTCGTCTCTCTGACGATGACTTACCCATCGGTTCGCCTCTCCATTTTACGGCCGACGGCTAAACCTTGTTGAGGTCAGCTGCGCCGTGCGGAGGAGATCAGAGCACACATCCTGAGAAGAGTTCTTAGAAAACCGTTTCCATCGATCCCACGCGGGCCGCAGGAACAGACATGACGTGCGTAGAGAGCACGATCAACGCATTAATACGGGTGGTAGACCCCCAGAATTGGGCGTACTACTCCCCCCAAGCCGGTCTCCTCCCCGAGGGTGGGAGCCATCTGCGAGCGGCGCAGTGAGAGAAGCCTTCGCGACGAAAGTACCATTAACCACGGTGAGTGGTTATCCCCGTCAGCGGACCACCTTAATGGAGGAGCCCGAGAGACATATGGGTGAGAAACGGCCGGTCTCGACCGAACGGCGGCGAAATGTGCATGGATTGCGAAACGGCGACACCTCACGATCTGATCCTGGAATCGACTGCTACATCGGTGGCTGGACCAGACCGTTCTCGTAGGCGAAGACCACGGCCTGCACCCGGTCGCGCAGGCTCGAGCTTGTCCAGGATCCGGCCGACGTGCGTCTTCACCGTCGCCTCGGACAGCGACGAGCGCCTCGGCGATCTCGGCGTTGGACAGGCCGCTGCGCGACCTGGAGCAGCACCTCGCGCTCGCGCTCGGTCAGCCGCTCGAGCCGGTCGTCGCCGCGACGTCGGCGTCGCCGCGCGGGTCGGGCAGCCGGTCGGCGAAGGCGTCCAGCAGCCGCCGGGTGACGCTGCGGCGCGACCACCGCGTCGCCGCTGGCCACCGCCGGATCGCCGAGAGCAGGTCGGCCGGCGGCACGTTCTTGAGCAGGAACCCGCTGGCCCCGGCCCGCAGCCCGGCGAAGGCGTACTCGTCCAGGTCGAACGTGGTCAGGATCAGCACCCGGGAGCCGGCCGTGGTCGGCGACGATCCGCCGGGTGGCCTCGATGCCGTCCATGCCGGGCATCCGGACGTCCATCAGCACCACGTCCGGGTCGAGCTCGGCGGTCTGCCGCACCGCCTCGGCGCCGTCGCCGGCCTCACCGACCACCGTCGATGTCCGTCCTGGGCGTCCAGGACCATCGGAAACCCATGCGCAGCAGCGGCTGGTCGTCGACGAGCAGGATGCGGATCCGGTCACCGAGCGTGCCGCCGGCGGTCGCGGCCGGGGTCGAGCCGGACGGCGACCCGCCAGCCGCCGCCGGCGCGCGGCCCGGCCTGCACCGTCGCCGCCGAAGACGGCGGCCCGCTCGCGCATGCCGGCCAGGCCGTGCCCGGCGGGCGAGCCGGGCGCGGTCGGGCCGGGCCGGCCCGTCGTCGTCGACCTCGACGTCGACGCCGGTCGGCTGGTAGCGTCAGCCGGACGCACGCGCGCGGTCGCCGCGCGGCGTGCTTGAGCATGTTGGTCAGCGCCTCCTGGACGACCCGGTAGACGGCCAGCTGCGGCGGTCGGCGGCAGCCGGCGAACCGGCCTGCCGGTGACCGTCAGCGACACCGGCAGCCCGGCCGGCGCGGACCTGGGCGAGCAGCTCGTCGAGCTGCGTCGAGGCCGGGCTGCGGTGCGCGCGGGTCGGCGCTCGTCGTCGCTCGCGCAGCACGCCGAGCAGCCGGCGCATCTCGGCCAGCGCCTGCCGCCCGGTCGCGGAGACCTGCCGCATCGCGGCGGCGGCCCGTCCGCGGTCGGCCGGTGCGCGCGGCGAACGCGGCGCCGTCGGCCAGCGCGATCATCACCGACAGGTTGTGCGCGACGATGTCGTGCATCTCCCGGGCGATGCGGGCCCGCTCGGCCGCCGCCGCGAGCTGGGCCTGCTGGTCGCGCTCGCGTTCGAGCCCGCACGGCCCGGTCCTCGAGCGAGGCCAGGTAGGCCCGCCGGGTCCGCACGTTCACGCCGAGCACGAACGCGGCGGCGACCATGCCGGACAGGAACACGAACGGGCGGCAGCACCTCGGACCGGCCGTCGCCCAGCGGATGGCCGCGAGCACCGACACCCAGCTCCAGCACGCCGGCGGCGACGAGCGCGCGTCGCCGGCGGCTGCAGTGGCGGCCACCGTGTAGAGGGCGACCAGCAGCGGCGACGTCGCGTGACCAGGACGCAGCCCGAGCAACCACTGGACGAGGCGACCGCGCACGAGCAGGCCGAAGACCGGCCAGCGGGTACCGCCGGCGCAGCCAGCGGCGCGCACCAGCAGCGCCAGGCGAACAGCCGGTCGCTGCAGGGCGGCCACCGCTCGACGGCCGCCCGTGGCGCCGGACCAGCGAGCAGCAGCAGCGCCGCAGCGCGATGCAGGTGTCCACCAGTGGCGGATGCCAGCGCCGCCAGCGCGCGCAGCCCGGCCAGCCCGGGCCACGCCGGTGACCGGCCCGTGTGCGGTCGGGCGGTCACCGCGCCGACGCGGAGCCGGCGTCGCTGGTCACGCGGCCATCATCCGCGCGCTCAGGCGTCGCGGCGTCGCAGCAGGACCACGCGCCGAGCACGAGCGCGACGGCGCGTAGACGCAGAACACCCCGAAGCCGGTCCACGGGGCGAGCAGCGCGCCGGGTCCGGGCTGGACGGCGCAGACGGCCGGCCCGGCGTTGCTGGGCAGGTAGGGCTCGATGTGCTGGTGCCAGCTGTCCGGCAGCGCCTCGCCGATGCCCGGCAGCACAGCAGCAGCCCGAACAGGGTGGCGATCGCCGCCGGCGGTGCTGCGGATGATGCCAGCCCAGCGCGACGCCGAGCAGCGCCGACGACGGTCAGGTACAGCGCCGACGCCGAACGACCGCGCGCAGCACGCCCGGCGCCGACAGCGTGGTCTCGATGTGCTGCGAGCCAGGAACGCCTGGCCGACGAAGAACGCGACGAACGAGGCCGACCGTGCTCACGACGAACGTGACGACGGCGAACACGACGACCTTGGCCCACAGCACCGGCAGCCGCGTCGGGCGCCGCGGCGAGGCGTGGCCCGGATCATGCCGGTGGCGTACTCGCCGGTGACGACCAGCACGCCGAGCACGCCGACGACCAGCTGGGCCAGGCAGTAGCCGCGCAGGCTGCGTCGGTCGGGTCGAAGCGCAGCCTGCCTCGCGGGCCGCATGCGCGGCCAGTGGCTGGCGGTCACCGAGCGAGAACAGCACGCCGAGGCCGATCATGCCGACCACGGCGGCCGCCAGCGCGATGCAGGTCGAGCGCAGCGACCAGAACTTGATCCACTCCGAGCGCAGCACCCGCGACTGGGTGACCTTCAGGTCGGCCGGCAGCGTGGCCGCCGGGCGGCGGCGGTCCGAGCCGGGCGCCGGTCATGGCGCGTCGTCGTCGTGCTCATGCGCGCGCCTGTCCGGGCTGCCGTGTGCGTCGGTACTCGACGGCGTCCTGGGTGAGCTCCATGAACGCCTCCTCCAGCGACGCCTGGAGCGGGGTCAGCTCGTCGAGCGGCGATCGCCGGCGTCGCAGGCGACCCGGCCGATCTGCGCGCGCTGGTCAGGCCGGCGACCTCCAGCACGCCGGGTTCGATGCTCGGTCGACGGTGACGTCCGGGCCGACCAGCAGCTCGCGCAGCCGTGTCGGCCTGCGGGGTGCGCACCCGGACCACCTTGCGTCGACGCGCTGCGGATGAACTCGGCGACCGAGGTGTCGGCGATCAGCCGGCCCCGGCCGATGACGATCAGGTGCTCGGCGGTCAGCGCCATCTCGCTCATCAGGTGCGAGGAGACGAACACCGTGCGGCCCTCGGCGGCCAGGCGCTGCAGCAGGTTGCGGATCCAGAGGATGCCCTCGGGGTCGAGGCCGTTGACCGGCTCGTCGAGGATCAGCGTCGCCGGGTCGCCGAGCAGCGCGGCGGCGACGCCGAGCCGCTGGCCCATGCCGAGGGAGAAGCCGCCGGCCCGCTTGCGGGCCACCTCGCGCAGGCCGACCAGGTCGATCACCTCGTCGACCCGGCGGCGCGGGATGCCGTGGTCAGCGCCAGCGCCAGCAGGTGGTTGTAGGCGGACCGGCCGGTGTGGACGGCCTTGGCCTCCAGCAGCGCGCCGACCTCGTGCAGCGGCGCGGCGTGCTCGGCGTAGGGCTTGCCGTTGACCGTCGACCGTGCCGGAGGTCGGCGCGTCCAGGCCGAGGATCATCCGCATGGTGGTGGACTTGCCGGCCCCGTTCGGGCCGAGGAAGCCGGTCACCACGCCCGGGCGCACGGTGAAGGTCAGGTCGTCGACGGCCGTCTTGTCGCCGTAGCGTTTGGTCAGCGCCACGTGCCTCGATCATGTCATCCCCTGTGTCCTGCCGCCGGTTCCGCTCCGGCGACCGTGCCCGGCACACTGCCAGCGACGTCGACACCGGCACGACTGTCCAGCGGCCGATCTTCCCGACCACCGAGTACGACCTGAGGCAGACGACGTAGCCCGCAGGTACCAGGCGGGACCGTCGGCCGCTCGCCGCGACGGCATGCCGTCGGGCGTGGCACGGATGGCTCTGGCATCGTCAGTGACAGCGGAACCGAGCGAGGAGACTGTTGATGCGGGGCGCGAACCGTGCGGTGCTGATCGCGATCGTGCTGATCGTGGTCGCCGGTGCCGGGGCTGTGTGGTTCTTCGTGCGGTCTCCGTTCGCGCCGCCGCCCGGCTGCACGGTCGCCGGCGCCACGGCGGGAACGTCCGAGCTTCGCACTGAGCCCCGAGCAGACCGACAACGCCGCCACGATCGCTGCCGTCGGCCAGCGGCTGGGCCTGCCCGACCATGCCGTCACCGTCGCGCTGGCCACCGCCATGCAGGAGTCGGACCTGGCGAACCTGTCCAGCGGCGACCGGGACTCCGCGGGCCTGTTCCAGCAGCGGCCCAGCCAGGGTTGGGGCACCTACGCGCAGGTGACCGACCCGGTGCACGCCTCCATCGAGTTCTACGACCACCTCCGGACGCTGTCCGACTGGCAGCAGCTGAGCGTGACCGAGGCCGCCCAGGAGGTTCAGCATTCCGCCGCTCCGGACGCGTACGCCGTATGGGAGCCCGAGGCCAGGGCACTCGCCGTGGCTCTCACCGGGGAGGCCGCTGCCGCTCTGACCTGCCAGAACCTCACGATCGCGGCACCCAGCGCCAGCCTGGCCGAGCTGGCCACCGCCGAGTGGGGCACCAACACGCTGACCGGACCACACGGCACGGCACGGGGGTGGGCGATCAGCAGTTGGCTGGTGGCCCACGCCACCCGGTTGGGCATCGACCGGGTGGCGTTCGACGGTCGGACGTGGACGGCGGCGTCCGGCAGCTGGGCACAGGGTGGCCCGGCGACGCTGTCCCTGCACCAGGTCCCTGCGACCACGAAACCGCAAGGCTGACCCGCATCAGCGCTCCGTCGGGCGGCGTTTCGTCGGGACGGTCGCGCGTCTGTCCACAGCAGACCGACCGTCACGACACCGGCCGGGCAGCGCGCCGGCCCGATTAACCCAACAGTCACCGGGCATCCCCGGTGTCGCCGTACATCGCCACCCGGTGGAAGGCCGCGAGAGCGTCGTCGATGGGATGGTGTTGCGGCTTCCCCGAGGAGCCGAGCTTGTTCCACCGTCATGAGGTTCACCGCGACGGACATCTGTCGCTTGCCGTCGGCGCGGGTCATGGACATCGCTCCGGCACCCCAGACCGTGCCGTCATGGCCCCAGAACGTGCCCGGCCGGGGATCTCCATCTTGTGCAGGCCGAGGCCGTAGTCGATCTTCTTGCCCTCAAAGGAGATGACCGGGACGGTGCGCTGCATCTGCGCCAGCGACGACCGGTTGACGATCTCGCCGGCAAGCAGCAAGCCGTAGAAGCGGTTGAGATCCGCGACGGTCGATATCAGCGAGGCCGCCGGTCCCACCCAGGACATGTCGTAGACGCTGTAGTCGCGCGGCGGGTCGATCATGCCGAACCACGCCTCGTACATCTTCGAGTGCGGCCCGCTGACGTGCGGTCCGTCCGGAATCTCGGTGTCCAGGAGCCCGGCGCGCTCGAATGACGTTCTGGGTGATGCACTTCTCCGCCGTCGTGCCGGTCACGCGCTCCAGGAGTTGGCAGAGGAGCAGGTAGTTGGTGTTGGAATACACCCCCGGAGTGCCGCCCGGGGCGCCGACGGCAGGTGCCGTGACCCCCATCTCGATCAGCTCGGTCGGGTGAAACCGCGTGAACCGGTTGTCGTCCAGGCTCTGGGTGTGGTGTCCGCCAGCGAAGGGAACGCCTTGAGGGACGGGTAGGCATACGGGAGGTATTCCGCGAGGCCGCTGGTGTGGTTGATCAGCATTCGGACCGTGATCGCGTTGCCGCGTTCTCCGGGAACCAACCGCGGCAGGTAGTGGCCGATCGGCGTGTCCAGCCCGATCTGACCGCTCTCGACCTGCTGCAGGACCGCGGCGGCGGTGAAGGTCTTGGTGATGCTGCCGACGCGGTGCCGCATGTCGGGCGTGACCGGACGGCCGGTGCCGACATCGGCGACGCCGGCGGCGCCGCGCCATACCTGGTCGCCGTCACGCACCTCGGCGAACACGCCCGGCATCCCCGCGCGGTGAACCGCCTGCAGGGCGGCGTTCAGCTCGCCATCGTCCAATCGGTTCGTCATGACGCGACTCCTTCCTGGTCCGCGAAGGCGGCATCACGCGGTGCCCCCTCAGTTATGTCCTCATTATGCACGCACTGCGTGCAACGACAAGTGCATAAGCTATGCTGAGCTTCGTCGAGAGGGGCGCGAATGACAGGCCGAAGGCGTTGGTCGACCGAGGAGATCCTGGACACGGCAGCCGAGTTGCTGCGCACGAGCGACGCCGAGTCGTTCAGCGTGCGCAAGCTCGCCTCGGCGCTCGGGACCGATTCCTCCAGCCTCTACCGACACTTCCGCACCAAGACGGAACTGCTGCGCGCGGTCGCCGACCGCATCCTGCAGGGCGCCATGGAGGGCTACCGCCCGGACGGCGACTGGAAGCAGCGCCTCACGACCCTGGCGTCGCGCTTGCGGGAGGCGTTCGGCCAGCACCCGCAGATCGCGGCGACCTGGGGACGCTACGCATCAAGCGGCACCGGTTCCCGGCTGGTGATGGAGGAGGCGCTGCAGGCGCTGCGCGCGTCGGGTCTGCCCGACGAGGAGATTCCGACGCGCTACCACCGGCTCGCGGTGCTGCTCGCCGCGTTGATCACATCCGATGCGGCCATCACCACCATCACACCCGCCGAACAGGAGCAGGGCGTCGAACTGTTCCGCGTAGCGGTCCTGGGTGCCGACGCCGAACGATTCCCCGCCCTGTCCCACTTCGCCCGCGAGATGCGCCAACTCGGGGCCGACCGCCGCACCGCGTTCGACGCGATCCTGGCCGCCCACCTGGCCGACATCGAGGCCGCGATCCCCTGAGCGCCTGGGAACGAGCTACGCACCGCCGTCGCCGTCGCGCAGGGAATGGATCATGCTCCGCAAAATCCGGAATGCCTCTGACTGCTCGGTCCCGGTCATGCCGGCCAGCATTCTGACCTCGACGGACCGGACTGCCACGGTCGCCTTCGCCAGGCTCCGTCGGCCGCGCGGCGTGAGCCGCGTGGGAAGGCCTTCCCCACGGGTGCCTCCGCTGGCCTGGTCACGTAGCCCTCTCGTTCCAGCGCCTGGAGCAGCACGTTCATCGACTGCCGTGTCACGAACGCGCCCCGCGCCAGCTCCGAGTTGGACAAGCCCGGCCGTTGAGCCAGCAGCTCGAGGCAGGAGTAGTGCGTCACGCTCATCCCGAGCGGCCGCAGCACCTGCTCCATGGCCGCACGCAGCGCGCTCGACGCCTCCTTCAGCAGGTAGCCCAGCGACGTCTCCAGGTCGATCCCCACCGTCTTGACTCATGTCAGCATTCTGACATACCTTGACCTGTGTCAGGAAGCTGACACGAAAAACGAAGGAGCACCGTCATGCCCGTCACCGGCCCCGACTTCATCTCGCTCCAAGCGCGCGACCTCGACGCTTCGCAGGCGTTCTACGAGCAGTACCTCGGCCTCGTCCGCTCACCGACCGGCCCTCCGCACGCCGTCGTCTTCGAGACGAAGCCGATCGCGTTCGCGCTCCGCGACATCGTTCCCGGCACCGATCTCGCATCCGTTGCCCAGCCCGGGATCGGTGCCGCGATCTGGCTGCACGCCACCGACGTCCAGGCCATTCACGACGCTCTCGTCGCCGACGGGCACGCCATCGTCTCGGCACCGATCGACGGCCCATTCGGTCGGACGTTCACCTTCGCCGACCCCGACGGCTACCAGGTCACGCTGCACGACCGCGCCTGACAGGCCACCGGACGATCAAAGATCGATCACGACCTTGCCGTGCACGTGCCGGCCGGCCTGGAGTTCGACCGCGGCGCGGATCTGCTCGACCGGGAAGGTCGCCGCGATGGGTACCCGGAGTTGGCCTGCCGCGACCAGGCGGGCGATCTCCTCCAGGGCGCCGGGGGCGGCGCTGGCGCCGTTGGCCGGCGTGACCCCGTCGACCTGGGCGGCGATGGTGCAGATGCGCCCGTCCGGGACGCCGAGTTCCCTTGCGGCGTGCACTGTCTCCGTCCCGTGCAGGTCGATCGCGGCGGTGACGGGGCCGGCAGCGAGGGCCCGGACCCGGTCGGCCAGGCCGTCGCCGTAGGCGACCGGCTCGGCCCCGAGGTCGCGCAGGAAATCGGACGATGTCGCCGATCCCGTCCCGATCACCCGCGCACCCGCGAGCCGGGCCAGCTGGACCGCGAACACCCCGACCCCGCCCGCCGCGCCGCCGATCAGCACCGTGTCGCCCGGGCCGGGGTTGACGACGGCGAGGGCGGCGGCGGCCGTGCGGCCCGCGATCGCCAGGGTGGCGGCGGTACGATCGTCGACGCCGTCGGGGGTGTGATGGGCCTCGCTCGCCGCGATGTCCCCGGCCGCGTCCACCACCACGAAGTCGGCGACCGCGCGGGACAGGGCGCCGCCGAACACCCGGTCGCCGGGCGCGAACCCGGTCACCCCGTCACCGACCTGGTCCACCACCCCCGCGTAGTCGGTCCCGAACCCGGCCGGCAGGCTCAAGCCGAACCGGGCGGCGGTGTCCGCGTCGGCGGTCATGATCCAGTCCATCGGGTTCAGTCCGGCCGCGGTGACCCGCACCCGGATCTCCCCCGGGCCGGCCTGCGGCGCGGGTACCTCGCGGACGTTCAGGACTTCGGGGCCGCCGAACGAATCGAGCTGGACCGCCCTGCTCGTGCTCGCCGGCATCTGATCGCTCCACTCCCGCATGCTCACTTGCCTCCCTGCGTACGAGGGAGAGCACCGAAACGGAATATGCTCCGTTTGCCTGAACGAACCTAGCACAACCGGAGCGTGATCCGTTTGACTGAGGCGGAGGCCCGCGCGCCGCGAGCGGACGCGACCCGCAACCGCGAACAGCTGCTCGCGGTGGCGACCCGCGTGTTCATGTCGGCCGACAGCGAGCCGTCGATGCGCGCGATCGCCCGCGAGGCCGGTGTCGGCATCGCCACGCTCTATCGGCACTTCCCCACCCGCGAGTCGCTGGTCGACGCGGTCTACCGGGACCAGGTCGTGCGGCTCACGGCCGGCGCCCGCGAACTGCTCGGCCAACTGCCCCCGGCAGCGGCGATGCGGCGCTGGATGGACCTGTTCGGGGACTGGATCGCGACCAAGAACGGCATGCTCGACACGCTGCTCTCGATGATCCAGACGGGCGAGATCGCCCACGACCGAACCCGGACCGAGCTGCTGACGGCCATCACCACGATCCTCGACGCCGGCCGCGTGGTGGGTGACCTCCGCCCCGACGTCACCGCCGAAGACATCGCCGCCGCCCTCATCGGCATCTTCACCGTCGCCCCCCGCCCGAGCGCGAAGCCATCGCCGGTCGCCTGCTGAACCTCCTGATGGACGGCCTCCGGCCGCTTCCGTAGTGCGCGCCCACCGAGGCGTTCGGGGCACAGCATGTTGCTCGAAGTGTGTCAGGGCTCTCAGCCCGCCACCGGCGGCTCCACGGAATACTTGATCGGTGCAAGTGGTTGGCATGTACAAGTATGTGCCGTAGCGGAGGTGACCATGAGGCCTGACCAGGCAGGAGCGACTGCCGCCCCGCGGCCACCGGCAACGAGGCACGCCCGCGCCGGAAGCAACGTCGGCGACGCGGTGGTCGACCTGCTGCGCACGGTGCGCCGGTCCAAGGCCCGGCTGCTGGCCGCGGCCAGCAACGACGTCGAGTCGGCCACCCAGGCTGCTGCTGCACACCGTGGCGAGCCGACGGCCCGATGCGGGCCAGCGCGCTGGCCGCGAGCGTGCAGTCGGACCTGTCCACGGTCAGCCGGCAGGTCGCCGCGCTGGTCGGCCAGCGGGCTGCTCGAGCGCCAGGCCGACCAGCTCGACGGCCGGGCCAGCCTGCTGGCGCGTCACCGACGCCGGCCGAGCCGCCATCGCCGAGCACGAGCAGGCCCGGCACGCGTTCTTCGACGAGGTGCTGGCCGGCTGGAGCAGCGGCGGAACATGCGCCAGTTCGCCCAGCTGCTGGACGCGGTTCACCGCCGCCTACGACCACATCCACGACCGCCTGGATGACACGACGCGACCCGGCGCGCCGACCGCAAGGACGACTCGGAAGAAGGCCCACCGCATGACCGCCACCGCCACCCGCCCGGCAGATCCAGCGTCGGACGGTGCGCTGTCTCACCGCCAGATCCTGACGATCCTGTCCGGGCTGGTGATGGGCATGTTCCTGGCCGCGCTCGACCAGACGATCGTCTCGACCGCGATCAAGACGATCGGCAACGACCTGCACGACCTGTCCGGCGCAGGCCTGGGTCACCACCGCGTTCCTGATCACCTCGACGATCGCCGCGCCGCTGTTCGGCAAGCTGTCCGACATCTACGGCCGCAAGCGGCTGTTCATGCTCGCGATCGTCATCTTCGTCGTCGGCTCCGCGCTGTGCGGCCTGGCCACCTCGATGTACGAGCTGGCCGCGTTCCGCGCCTTCCAGGGCATCGGCGCCGGCGGCATCATGCCGCTGGCCCTGGCCGTCATCGGCGACATCATCCCGCCCCGCGAGCGGGCCCGCTACCAGGGCTACATGATGGCCGTCTTCGCCAGCGCCTCGGTGCTCGGGCCGGTGCTCGGCGGCCTGCTCGCCGGCACGAACGACTTCCTCGGCGTCGCCGGGTGGCGGTGGATCTTCTACATCAACGTCCCGATCGCCGCCGTCGCGCTGATCGTCATCGCCAGGGTCCTCAAGCTCGACTACGTCCGCCGCGAGCGGCGCATCGACTGGTGGGGCTCGGTCATGCTGGCCGTCGGCCTGGTGCCGCTGCTGGTCGTCGCCGAGCAGGGCCAGAGCTGGGGCTGGGCCTCGGCCGGCGCGCTTCGCCTGCTACGTCCTCGGCGTCGCCGGCCTGGCGCTGTTCGTCTGGATCCAGCACCGGATGGGCGACGACGCGCTGCTGCCGCTGCGGCTGTTCCGCAGCCCCACCTTCTCCGTCGCCTCGGCCCAGGTCACCATCATCGGCATGGCCATGTTCGGCGGCCTGTCCGTCATCCCGCTGTACCTGCAGATCGTCAAGGGCGCCTCACCGACCAAGTCCGGCCTGCTCCTGCTGCCGCTGGTCGCCGGGCTGATGCTCGCCTCCCTCGGCCGCCGGGCGGCTGATCGCCCGCACCGGCCGCTACAAGATCTTCCCGGTCGTCGGCTCGGTGCTCATGGTCATCGGCATGGGCCTGCTGATCACCCTGCGGCGCCGACACGCCGCTGTGGCAGCACCGACATCTTCATGGCGGTCTTCGGCATCGGGCTCGGCCTGAACATGCAGAGCCTCGTGCTGGCCATGCAGAACGCCGTGCCCGCCAAGGACATGGGCGTCGCCTCGGCCTCCTCGACGTTCTTCCGCTCCGTCGGCGGCACGCTGGGCACCGCGATCTTCCTGTCCATCCTGTTCTCGCAGGCCGGCAGCAAGATCAGCCAGCAGTACGCCAAGGCCGCCACCGATCCCGCCTTCCTGGCCGCGGCCAAGGCCCACCCGGGCCAGGTCGCCTCGCTGCACCAGCACCTGGGCCGCGGGCCTGGACGACACCTCCTTCCTGAACGGGCTGGCCAAGCCGCTGGTCCACCCGTTCTACGTCGGCTTCTCCACCGCCGGCGACGTCGTCTTCGCCGTCTCGCCATCCTGCTCTCGCCGCGGTCGTCCTGTCCGCCTGCCTCAAGGAAGTCCCGCTGCGGCTGGTCTCCGGCAACCAGGCCCGCGCCCAGGCCGAAGCGGCCGCCAGTGCGGCGGTCTCGGTCGACAGCGTGAGTGTGAGCGACGACCTGACGGACGGGACCGCGGCGACCGTGCCGGGATCACCCAACCGCTGAGACCGGAGTTCCGGGACGTTCGAGGGGACTGGCCGAACCGGCCGGTCCCCTCGCGCATGCCGACCAGGGGCCGGGAATATTCGGGTCGCGGGCCGGACTGTAGGGATCATGAAGGCTGTCACGTACCGCCGGCTCGGCGGACCCGAGGTGCTGTCCGTGTCGGAGCGGGAGATCGAGGAGCCGCAGGCCGGTGAGGTGCGGGTGCGGATCGTCGTGTCCGCGGTGAACCCGACCGACTGGAAGCAGCGCAGCGGGTTCCGGGGCGGGGCCGAGGACGTGCCGGACGCGTGCCGAACCAGGACGGTGCCGGTGTCGTGGACGCGGTCGGACCGGGGGTCACCGAGTTCGCGGTGGGCGACCGGGTGTGGCTGCTGCTCGCCGCCAACCACAGGCCGGCCTCGGGCACCGCGCAGGAGTACACCGTGCTGCCGGTCGAGCGGGTGGTCCCGCTGCCCGACGGTGTCGGTTTCGACGACGGCGCTGCCCTGGCGTGCCGGCGCTGACCGCGCACCGTGCACTGACCGTCGCCGAGGACGGTCCGCGCCGCCTGGCACCCGGTGCGCTGGCCGGGCGGACCATCCTGGTCAGTGGCGGTGCCGGTGCGGTCGGCAACGCCACCATCCAACTCGCCCGGTGGGCCGGGCGCGACCGTGATCGCCACGGTCAGCAGCGGACGCCAAGGCCGAACTGGCCAGGGCCGCAGGCGCGGACCACGTGCTGCGCTACACCGAGGACGACCTGGCCGCGCGGATCCGGGAGATCGCCCCGGACGGTGTCGACGTCATCGTGGAGGTCGCGGCCAGGCGCGAACGCGAGCCTGCACCCGGAGGTCCTGCGCACCCGTGGCACCGTGGCCGCCTACGGGGACGATCGCGGCTCAGGCACGATCAGCCTGGAGTTCGGCCGACACCTGTGGCTGAACTCGCGCTACCAGTTCCTGGTGCTCTACACGGTCGGCCTGGACAAGCTGCGGGCAGGCGCCGAGGATATCAACGCGGCCACGCTGGCCGGCGCGTTGGGCATCGGCGAGGACCGGGGCCTGCCGATCCACCGTTATCCGCTGGCGGCGACCGCCGAGGCGCACACCGCCGCCGAGAACGGGATCACGGGCAAGGTGCTGATCGACGTGACGCCCGCTTGACCGCAGGCTGTAAGCCGACGGTCGGCGGCCGGTCGACCAACTGCGCCAGGTAGAGCGGTTCACCCAGCCTGGTCATCAGTTCGAGCTGGGTCTCGAGGTAGTCGATGTGGTGTTCCTCGTCCGCCAGCAGCGTCTCGAGCAGCTTCGCCGTGGTGATGTCACCCTTGTCCCGGCACATCGAGATACCGGGCCGCAGCCGGTCCACCACCTCGACCTCGACGGCGAGGTCCGCTTCGAACTGCTCCCTTACCGTCTGGCCGATGCGCAACGAGAACAGGCGCTGGAAGTTGGGCAGGCCTTCCAGGAACAGAATGCGATCGGTGAGCAGCTCAGCGTGCTGCATCTCCTCGATCGACTCCGCCCGGGAGTGCTCGGCCAGCTTCGTCAGACCCCAGTTGGCCTGCATCTTCGAGTGCAGGAAGTACTGGTTGATCGCCGTGAGTTCGCTGGTCAACTGCTCGTTGAGCAGCGCGATCACGTCACTGTCGCCGCGCACCATACCTCCGATACCGGAATTTCAGCGGCAGCGTACCGCCGTGGTATCAGCCTGCCAGTTTGATCACCGATCATCGTCAGGCAGCGCGTTCACGAACGGGTTGTTCGTCCAACATGATGTCCAACCCGTCCAGGCAGCTGCCGCACCCGGTCCCGGCCTGGCATCGGTCGCCGATCTCCTCGACGGTGGCCGCCCCGGCGGCGATGCATGCCCGCACCTGGCAATCGGTCACAGCCGCGCAGATGCACACGTACATGACGAACTCCTCCGAGCCGGACGGCACTGTAGGTTAGCCTACACTAACAACTCCTCCGGGCCGGCTACCAGCCCAGCTTGTCGACCCTGGCCAGAGCTGCCTGGTCGATCTGGGTGATGGTGAGCAGTTGGCCCAGCTCCAGCTTGGTCAGCCAGCGCGTCGGCTGGCCCTGCAGCGCTTGGACGGACCTCGGTCAGCAGGCCCACGCCCACAACGGGCTGTCCTGGGCCCTGGGTCGGCGAACGACACGAGCGTCAGCAGGTCCGGTGGCTCACCCCAGCCGAACGCACCCACCGTGTGGCCGTCGACAGTGCCCGCCCAACAGCCGGCGAACACCTGGTAGCGCAACCGCTCCGGTCGGCCATCGACCAGGACCGTCGTCGTCGGCCACTGGGCGCGCCGGGCGGCCAGGTCCCTGGAGTGGTGGATCAGCCGGTGACCGAACTCCTCAGGCCCGTCCTGGTTGGCAGACCGATGCTCACCAGCTTGATCGTGAACTCCTCGGCCAGGTCGACGCTGTCGGCCGGTCGGTCGAGGTCCGGCCGGGCCGGCCAGGCACGCCGAATCTGCTTGGATCCGACCATGACCGCTGACCTCCCGGACGGCTACGAGATCTCCACGGATCCCGCCCGCCTCGACGCCGAACTGGTCCATCGGTGGCTCTCGCAGGACGCCTACTGGGCGCTCGGCAGGCAACGCGAGACGCAGGACCTGGCGATCGCGGGCTCGCTCAACTTCGGTGTCTACGACCGCACGTCCGGCGCCCAGGTCGGTTACGCCAGGGTGGTCACCGACCAGGCCACCTTCGCGTGGCTCTGCGACGTCTACATCGCCCCGGCCGGGCGTGGCCACGGCCTGGGCACCGCCATGGTCACGGCCGTGCGCGACCACCTGGCCCGGTACGGCCTGCGCTACGTCCTGCTGGCCACCGCGGACGCACACGCGCTCTACGCCAAAGTGGGTTTCACGCCCCTGGTGCGGCCGGAGAAGTGGATGGCCTTGGGCGACCAGTGACCTCAGATCGAGATGCCGCCGTCCACCGGTAGTACGACACCGGTGACGTAGGCGGCTTCGTCGGAGGCCAGGAACGCGACCGCGGCGGCCATCTCCCGGGGTTCGGCGAAGCGGCCCATCGGGATCGCAGCGGCCAACTCGGCCAGCCGCTGCTCCGGGATGCCGGACAGCATGCGGGTCTGCGCGTTGGGCGAGATCGCGTTCACCGTGATGCCGAACCTGGCCAGTTCCTTCGCCGTCGTCTTGGTGAACCCGATGATCCCGGCCTTGGCCATCGCGTAGTTGGACTGGCCGAGATTGCCGCGCAGCCCGGTGTAGGAGGTGACGTTGATGATCCGGCCGCCGCCCCGCCGCCGGAAGTGCGGCACCACGGCGCGGGTGAACCGGAAGGTGCCGCCCGCGTGCACCGCGAGGACGGCCTCGTAGTCCTCGTCGGACAGCTTCCACACCATGCCGTCGCGCAGGATGCCCGCGTTGTTGACCAACACGTCGATCCGACCAGTGTCGGCCACCGCCCGGGCGACCACCGCGTCGACATCGGCGCTGTCGGTGACGTCGGCGACCAGGCCGACCCCGCCCATCTCGTTCGCGGCCGACTCGACCTCGCCCGCGTCGACGTCGACCAGGTAGACGGTGGCGGCCGCGGCTCGGAAGACCGCCGCGATCGCGCGGCCGATCCCCTGCGCCGCTCCCGTGACGACGACCGTCCGGCCGGTGAAGTCGAAAGTCAGGTTCCCCATTCGGCCAACCCTTCCCGTGATCACTGCTCCGGCGAACCTACCGGTCCCGAAGTAACCTGCACCGTGACCGACACCCGCTCCGAGCGACTGCTGTTGCCACACGGCAATCCCGGCGCCACGATCTACGGCACGCTCGTGGCCGCCGCTCTCCTGGCCACCGAGGCCGCGGGCAGCGAGACCGTCCTCGCGATGGTGGGCACCATCCTCGGCACCCTGGTCGTCTACTGGCTGGCCCACGCCTACGCCGACGTGATCGCACGGCAGGCACTCTCCGAGGGCGACGAACCGCACCGGGTGACCATGCGCATCGTGGCCGAGGCACTCACCAACGAACTGGGTGTGATCATCGGCGGTGCGCTGCTGGTCGTCGTGCTCGTGGTCGTGGATCTGGCGGGTGCCGGCCGGTCGGCCGCGGTGGACGCGGCGCAGCTGTGTTCGATCGCGCAGTTGGTGGCGTGGGGAGTGTTCGCGGCACGGCGAGCGCACCTGCGGCCGGTGTGGGTGGTGCTGTACGCACTGGTCAGCGCGGCGCTGGGAGTGCTGATCGGCCTGCTGAAGGTCGCCTTGCACTGAGGGATCGCATAATCGCTGGTCAACGCCCTATCGTTCGACGTAGCCGGGCGCTCCTGCGATGATCGGCGCCATGGACGGCGAGCAGCAGGAGATCATCGGGTCGGCTCCAGGTTTCTTCGCCGCGCTGGACCAGAGCGGCGGCAGCACACCCAAGGCGCTGGCCGAGTACGGCATCGCCGAGGACCGCTACTCACGACGAGCAGATGTTCGATCTGGTGCACGCCATGCGGACCCGCGTGATCACCAGTCCCCCGTTCGACGGCTCCCGCATCCTCGCGGCGATCCTGTTCGAGCAGACCATGGATCGCGCGATCGACGGCCTTCCGACCGGCGACTATCTCTGGCAGCGCAGCACATCGTGCCCTTTCTCAAGGTGGACAAGGGCCTGGCCGACGAGGCGAACGGCGTCCAGCGATGAAACCGATCGACGATCTCGACGACCTGCTGGCGCGCGCCACCCAGCACGGCATGTTCGGCACCAAGATGCGCTCGGTCATCAAGGACGCCGACGGGACGGGCATCGAGGCCATCGTCGACCAGCAGTTCGAGTTCGGCGGCGCAGATCATGGCAGCGGGCCTCGTGCCGATCCTCGAGCCGGAGATCAGCATCACCAGCCCACACAAGGCCGAGGCCGAGGAACTACTGCGTGCCGCGCTGACCGACCGACGTCGCCGCGCTGCCCGCCGACGCCGTCATCATGCTAAGCTGACCATCCCGACCGAGCCCGGCTGGTACGCCGACCTGGCCGCCGACCCGCGGGTGCTCCGAGTGCTCGCGCTGTCCGGCGGCTACTCGCGCGACGAGGCCTGCCGGCGGCTCCCGGCCGACCGCGCCATGATCGCCAGCTTCTCCCGGGCTCTGCTGGAAGGGCTCTCGGCGCAACAGACCGACGACGAATTCACGGCCACGCTGGACGCGTCGATCGCCGAGATCTACGCGGCATCGGTGCAGAAGTCCTAGCCGACTCGTTCGGGAAAGTCGAGGTCGACGCGGACGGCCACCTGGGTGTCGGTGCCGAGGAACGTGAGCGTCACGGCACGGGCGAGCGGGTCAAGCGCGGGCTGGAACAGGGCGCAGCCCTCCTCGTGGTCCTCGTGCAGGGCACCGCCGCCCAACGACGTCACGTACGTGCCCCCACGGTCGTCCTCTGCGGCGACCGTGACGGCAGGCCGCTCGGCCGGGCGATGTGCGCCGTAGAGCCACCATCCGGGCGTCGCCGACAGGTACAGCCGCCAACCGTTCCGTTCGGTGCAGAGGCTTTCCAGGCGAATCGTGGTGTCGTCGATGCGCGGCAGTTCGGCGGTGACATCCAGATACCGCCCGCTCCCGTCGTCCGCCGGATCATTCTCGGACAGTCGGCGCCCGGTCGGGGCGGCATCCGACAACGGCGCCGGTGCGCCCACCGACGCGGCCCGACCCAGGGAGGGCACCAGCCGGGTCACCGAACCGTCCTGGCCGCGTAGTTCGAGCCAGCCGCACTCCCGCGCCGGAACCGGATGGACCTGGATGCGCAACCACGCCGGCTGGTCGTCGGAGATCGACCAGCCCATGGCCGACAGGTGGTATCGGCTGCCGTGCTCGTCGGTGACGGCGACGTCGCCGAGCCTCGGCGTGTGGTCGCGGGGCGGTACGACGGAGACCAGCCGGGCGTCCATGGCCGCCTCGTCGGAACTGACCCTCAGAACGCCGGGATGCAGCACTCCCTCCGCTGTGTTGACCGGGGAGCCGCCATTCAACGACCAACGGTCACCGAGCACGCCGGACGAGCGGCGCCGCACCTCGGTGACCAGCGCGGCCCAACTCGGGAAGCCGTAGTCGCGAGCCAGCGCCAACTGGGCCGTGGACAGCGCGATCCGGTCCGAAACGACCCGGAGCCGGGCCAGCGCGGATGGCTGTCCGTCGGTCGCGGCGCGCCGCGACTCGCGGGCCTGGCGGCGCAGCTGATCAAGATCAGGGCGGGCGGGAAGCTCGGACATGACGTCTCCTCGGGCCCAGGTTCGCATGTGGGCCTGGCAGAAGACGATCACGCTGGCTGTCGCTCCGCGGAAGTGGAGGTGGAACTCGGTTCCTGCCCGCGAACCCGGCGGCGCCCTCCGCACCGTCAGTCCAGGCTACACAGTCATGGGCTTTGGGTCAGGCCGGCGCGGACGCGGTGACGGGTGGTGTGGCGAACCCGCCGACCGCCTGCTCGTAGGTGTGCGCGACGCGCAGCACGGTCGCGTCGGCGAACTGTCCGCCGATGATCATCAGGCCGGCCGGTAGGCCGTCGACCAGGCCGGCGGGCACCGAGCAGGCCGGGTGGCCGCTGACGTCGAACGGTGCCGTGTTGCCGATCATCGTCAGCGCGGTGTCGAGATATCCGGCGAGTGACACGTCGGCGGGCGGGATCTCCCGCGCTGTGTAGGGCAGCGTCGGCATGGCCAGGACGTCGAACTCGGCCAGCGCGGCGTCGTAGGCGGCCCGCAGCTCGCGGGCCAGGTGGCGGGCCATGGCGTAGTAACGGCCACCGCCGACCTCGAACGTGTACCGCCCGGACAGCCCGACCAGCTGCACCGTCCTGGACAGTTCGGCACCGTGCTCGCGGCGGCCCCTGGCGTAGTGGGTGATCAGCTCGGGATCGTAGAAGTCCTCGACGTTCATGCCGAACGCGTTGCCGTCGATCATCTGGTACGCGGCGCCCTCGGTGGCGATCACGTTCCACACGTGCATCGCGTCCACGTGCCACGGGATCGACACGTCCGCGACCTCCAGGCCCGCCCCGCGCAGCACCTCGACGGCGGCCCGGACCGAGTCGTCCACGCTCGGGGTCGGACACGGCGGTCCCGAAGCCCTCCCGCACCACGCCGATCCGCATACCGGCCGCCGACGCGGCCCAGCTCCGCCAGGTAGTCGACCGGGTCGATCACGTCCGGCTGGCGCGGATCCCGCCCGTCCGCACCGGCCAGCACGTCAGCATGCGGGCGGCGTCCGCCACGGTCCGGGTGATCGGGCCGAGGTGGTCGATGGTCGCTCGATCGGGAACGCCCCGGTGTAGGGCACCAGGCCGTGCGTCGGCTTGTGCCCGACGACACCGCAGAACGCGGCCGGGATGCGGATCGAGCCGCCCTGGTCACCGCCGAGCGCGAGGTCCACCTCGCCGGTCGCCACGAGCACGCCGCTGCCGCTGGACGACCCGCCCGCGTTCCGGCTGGTGTCCCACGGGTTGCGGACCGGAGCCGGTGGGACGTGAAGCTGCCGCCGGAGAAGCACAGGTCCTCACAGACGGACTTGCCGGTGATGGTCGCGCCCGCGTCCAGCAGCCGGCGCGACCACGGTCGCGTCCCTCCGCGGCACGAACCCCTCCACCGTGCGCGAGCCGTTCATCATCGGCACGCCCGCGACCGCGATGTTGTCCTTGACGGCGACCGTGCGGCCGGCGAGCGGCCCGTCCGCCGACTCGTTGATCGAGGTCGTCACGTACCAGGCGCCCAGTGGGTTGTCCTCCGCGGCCGGGCTCTGCCAGGACCGCTGCGGTGGCGTGGGCGCCGTGCGCTCGTAGAGCGCCTCGACCGCGACCGAGGCAGCCATCGTCCCGGCCACGGCGGGCTCGAACTCGGCGAGTGCGTCGGCGGACAGACCGAAGCCGAGGTGTTCACTGAGCGCGGCCAGCCGGTCCGCGTCTGGTGGGGGCAGAGACGTCATGAGAGGTGCCTTCCTCGCCGGAAGGCCTTACCTTACGAGGGTTTTCGATGCGATGTGTGGAGGCGACGTGACGGAACTGTGCTACCGGTCGGCGGTCGAACTGGCCGCGCTGCTGCGGAACCGGGAGGTCTCGGCGCGGGAGTTGCTCACCGCGCACCTCGAACGGATCGAGCAGACCAACGGCACCGTGAACGCGATCGTCACGTTCTGCGTCGAACGCGCGGTGGCCGAGGCCACGGCGGCCGACGAGGCGCTCGCGCACGGCGCCGAGGTGGGGCCGCTGCACGGACTGCCGTTCGGCGTCAAGGACACCCACGCCACCGAGGGTGTCCGGACAACGCAGGGTTCGCCGCTGTTCGCCGACTTCGTCCCGCGCAGCGACGAGTTGCTCGTGGCGCGGGAACGAGCGGCGGGCGCGATCGTGATCGGCAAGACCAACGTTCCCGAGTTCGCGGCCGGTTCGCACACGATGAACCCGGTGTTCGGGGCGACCCACAACCCGTACGACCTGACCCGCTCGGCAGGCGGTTCGAGTGGTGGGTCGGCGGCGGCCCTGGCGTGCGGCATGGTGCCGCTGGCCGACGGCAGCGACATGGGTGGCTCGTTGCGCAACCCCGCGTCGTTCTGCAACGTGGTCGGGCTGCGCCCCTCGCCCGGCCGGGTCCCGAGCTTTCCGAGCTTCACGCCGTGGTCGACGCTGGGTGTGCAGGGACCGCTGGGCCGAACGGTGGCGGACGTCGCGCTGCTGCTGTCGGTGCAGGCGGGCCCGGACGCCAGGGCGCCGCTGTCCATCGACGTGCCGGGGTCGGTGTTCCGGGCACCGCTGCGGCAGGACGTGACCGGGCTGCGGCTGGCGTGGTCGCCCGATCTCGGCGGCACCGTGCCGGTCGAGCCTGCCGTCACCGACGTGCTCGCCGCGCAGGTGAAGGTGTTCGAGGACCTCGGGTGCACGGTCGAGCAGGCGTGCCCGGACCTCACCGGCGCCGACACGGTCTTCCGCACGCTGCGCGCCTGGCAGTTCGACATGGTCATGGGCCCGTTGCGCGACGCGCACGCCGACGAGATGAAGGCGACGCTGATCTGGAACATCGACGAGGCCCGCAAACTCACCGGCGCCGACATCGCACGGGCCGAACTGCTGCACGCGGAGCTGTTCCACCGGGTCCGGCGGTTCTTCGAGGAGTACGACGGGCTGCTGCTCCCGGTGAGCCAGACCCCGCCGTTCGACGGTGAGCTGGAGTACCCGACCGTGGTCGCGGGCGTGCCGCAGGAGACCTACCTGGACTGGATGCGATCCGCGTACTTCGTGTCGGCCACGGCGTCACCCGCGATCTCGGTGCCCGCCGGGTTCACGCCGGACGGCCTGCCGGTCGGACTGCAGATCGTCGGCGCCCACCGGGCCGAGCTGACGGTGCTGCGGCTCGCCCATGCCTTCGAACAGGCCACCAGGGTCGGTGAACGGCGCCCGGTCCTCGGCTGACTTGACCTCCAGTAACGTAGAGGTTGGATGCTGTGAACATGGAACCACCTTCAACCGCACATTGGGACTCGGCGTACCGGTCGCGATCCGCACCGTGGTTGATCGACCAGCCACAGCCCGCGGTCCTGGCACTGGAACGTGACGGCTGGATTCGCGGCTCGGTGCTGGACGTCGGCTGCGGCGCAGGCGAACACACCATCCACCTGACCGCGCACGGACAGCCGTGCTGGGCGTGGACTTCTCCCCCGCCGCCGTCGAACTCGCCACGGCGAATGCGGCGGCGCGCGGTGTGCCGGCCACGTTCGAGGTCGCCGACGCTCTGGCCCTCGGCGACCAGCCACGCTTCGACACCATCGTCGACAGTGCGTTGTTCCACATCTTCGACGCGGCCAAGCAGGCCAGCTACGTACGCAGCCTGAGCGGCGTGTGCCGGTCCGGTGGCCGGGTCTTCGTGCTGGCGCTGGCCGTGTCCGACACCGAGCCCGGCCTCGGCCCCCGGATCCACGACACGGCGATCCGGGACGCCTTCGGCGACGGCTGGACGCTGGAAGACCTGCGGGCCAGCCGGTACCGGGTGCTGGTCGACGCGGACAACGCCGCCAGTTCGGGGCTGCAGGCAGGACAGCTCGCCGACCTGCCCGCCTGGCTGGCCCGCATCCGCCGTCACTGATCGTCGCGCTGTTGCTCAGGTCGATCCTGCGCACCGCCCTGTACGGCCCCGATCAATCGGGGGACCAGGTGCGGTCCGGGAATTCCTCGTCTGCCGGCAGTTTCTCGAAAATCACCGCTCACCTGGCTACAGTCGTTGGGCGCTTCGAAGAGTGCCCGGTCGAACACGATGGGAGATCGCGACATGGCCAGGACCCAACTCGCTCACCTGATCGGCAAGATGTTCGCCGCCCGGGACAACGGCGGACATCGCGAAGCGCGCCGGGTGACGACGCGGCATCAGATCAGGCGACGCGAATTCCTCGCCATGGGGGCCGCCGCCGGTGTCGGCGCGGTGGCCCTGGGAGCCGGCACCGCATTCCCGGCGATGGCGGCGGAACCCCGTCGGATCGCGATCGTCGGCGCCGGGATCAGCGGGCTGGCGGCGGCGCTGAGGCTGGCGGACCACGGGATCGCCGCCACGGTGTACGAGGCGAGCGGGCGGATCGGCGGCCGGATGTTCTCCTCGATGCCTGGTTCGTACTGGGACGCCGGCCAGGTGTCGGAATGGGGTGGCGAACTCATCGACACCGACCACGTGGTGATCAGGCACCTGGCGCGGCGCTTCGGTCTGGCGTTGGACGACCTGCACGCCGCCGAGCCGGCGGGCAGCACCGACACCTACTTCTTCAACGGCCACTACTATCCGTTCGAGCAGGCGGTCGCCGATTTCGGACCGGTTTTCACGGCATTACAGAAAGATCTGGACTCGTTCACCTATCCGGTCACCTTCGACGCCGACAACGCGCCCGCAGGCATCGCGCTGTCCAACATGACCACCTACGAATGGATCGAGACCCGGGTGCCGGGCGGCCACCGCAGCGAATTCGGCCAACTGATGGACGTGGCCTACAATATCGAGTTCGGTGCCGACACCACACAGCAGACCGCGCTCGGCATGCTCGGCCTGATCGGCTTCCAACCGGATTCCGGCGAATTCGACATCTTCGGCACCAGTGACGAGCGCTTCCACATCCGCGGTGGCAACCAGCAACTGCCGAGGTCAATCGCCGCGGCGCTGCCGACCGGCACGGTCCGGCACGGTTGGCAGTTGGTCTCCCTCGCGGTCCAGAACGACAACACCCAACTGCTGACGTTCTCCTCCCACGGCACCACCAGGACGATCACGGCCGATCACACGATCCTCGCCGTGCCGCTGGGGGTCATGAAGCGCATCGACTTCTCCCGCGCGCGGTTCGACGCCCGCAAGAAGGCGACGTACGCCGCCATGCCGATGGGGGTCAACGGCAAGCTGCAACTACAGTTCGACACACGGTTGTGGAACAAGACCGGCGCCTGGCCCGGCCGTTCGACCGGCCTGTCCTTCGCGGACACCGGGTACCAGAACACCTGGGACGTCACCCGGGCGCAGCCGGGCACGCAGGGCATCCTGGTCGACTACACCGGCGGCGGCGTCGCACACGCGTTCACCCCGGACCGGCCGTTCCGCACCGCCGACGATCCGAAGACCCACCGGTACGCGCGCCGATTCCTCAGCCAGATCGAACCGGTCTTCCCCGGCCTGACCGCACTGTGGAACGGCAAGGCGTTGATGTCGACCTGGTATCTGAATCCGTTCTCGTTCGGCTCGTACTCGTACTGGCCCACCCACTACACGCAGCACTTCGCCGGCTATGAGGGCGTCCGGCAGGGCAACGTGCACTTCGCGGGCGAGCACTGCTCGGTGGACTTCCAGGGCTACATGGAGGGTGGCGCCGAGGAGGGCCGGCGAGCCGCCGACGAGATCATCGCGGACCGGGCGCGCGGGAACGGCTCGTAGCCACTCGTCTAGGCCACGCGCCAGTTCATCTGGATGGTCGTCCCACCCGGATCGGTGTGGATGACGGCGGTGTCGGACAGGGCACGGATGAGCAGCACACCGCGGCCGTGCGTGCGGAGGCGGTCATCGGGGTCGGGCGCGATCTCGGGCTGCCATCGTCCGAAGTCGGTGACGGTCACCGTGACCTGCTGCTGATCGGCACTGTGCACCGCGTGCAACTCGAACACGCCATCGCCCGGTGCACCCCGATAGGCGTGGGTGACGACGTTCGCCATGGCCTCGTAGGTGGCCAAGGTCAGAGCCTGCACGCGCTCGGTGAGCATCCCGACGCTGGTGGCCCACCGCGTCAGGATCTGGCGGAAGGCGGCCAGTCGATCGGCACGTGCCGGGACCGCGTCGTAGTGCAGATCCGGAACGGTCACCTGGGGTTGGTCGTCGCGTCGCCTGGAACTGCTGTCTTTCGCTGGGAAAGGCATCGGGCTCCTTTCCGTGGGTTTTCCGTGGGTCGAGTTCGAGGTGACTGCCGAACCAGGGATACCCACATCACGCCTACGCCACTCGGACTAGCCCGTTTACCTTCGTAATCCGCCAGGTCGGGTCCCATGTTTGGCGCGGGCCGGAACTGGACACTCACGGATGGCGGGCAGGTCATCTGGCCTGCCACCATCCCACTAGGAGCACGGGTTACATGATCATCCTCGGTGTCATTCTGATCGTCGTCGGCTTCCTGATCGGCATACCGGTGCTGTACACCATCGGCATCATCCTCGCGCTGGTCGGCGTGGTGTTCGCGGTGTTGGGGGCAACCGGGCGTGCGATCGGCGGCCGGGCCCACTGGTTCTAAGCCAGCACACATCCCCACGATGCTGCGCGTCGGACCTGTCGGCCACCGGCCGGCAGGTCCGAGCAGTCCTTCCCATGTCGCCTCGTGACGTGTAAGCCCGACAGGTGAGCATCCTGGGATCGATGGCCGCCAACCGGTCTTCACCCTGGCAGCGAAACCGGTTGGCCGATCCACCGACAGAGCCGAACGACGGCAAGGAGCATCTCCGTGAGCGAGTATCGCGTCATCAATCCGGCGACCAACGAACTCGAGCGTGAGTTCCCGACCGCGACCGATGCCGACATCGAGTCGACGCTGGCACGGTCACACGAGACGTTCGCGTCCTGGCGGCGCACCGACAAGTCCGAGCGGGCCAAGCTGCTGACCCGGGTGGCCGAACTCTACGAGGAGCGCATCGGCGATCTCGCCGCCATCATCACCCGCGAGATGGGCAAGCCGACCGCGGAGGCGCGCGGTGAGATCCAACTGGTCGCCTCGATCTACCGCTACTACGCCGACCAGGGCCCCGCCCTGCTGGCCGACACCCCGCTGCACCCGGCCGGCGGTGGGCGTGCCGTGGTGCGCAAGGAGCCGGTCGGCTCGCTGCTGGGCATCATGCCGTGGAACTTCCCGTACTACCAGGTCGCCCGGTTCGCCGCGCCCAACCTGATGATCGGCAACACCATCATCCTCAAGCACGCGCCGCAGTGCCCTGAGTCGGCGGCGGCGATGGAGAAGATCTTCACCGACGCCGGTTTCCCGGCCGGCGCCTACCTCAACGTCTACGCCACGAACGACCAGGTGGCGGCCATGATCGCCGACCCCCGCATCGTCGGCGTCTCGGTCACCGGCAGTGAGCGAGCCGGGGCCGCGGTGGCCGAGGTCGCCGGCCGAAACCTCAAGAAGGTCATCCTCGAACTCGGCGGCTCCGACCCGTTCATCGTGCTGGACACGAGCAATCTGGGGCGCACCGTGAAAATGGCGGTGGCCGGCCGGATGGGCAACGCGGGCCAGGCCTGCAACGCGGCCAAGCGGATCATCGTCGTGGACGACCTGTACGACGAGTTCGTCGGCCGCTTCACCGACGCCATGGGTGCGCTGACCCCGGGCGACCCGTCCGATCCGTCCTCCGATTTCGGCCCGCTGTCCTCCGAGGCGGCGGCGAAGGGCCTGATGGCGCAGATCGACGACGCGGTCGAGAAGGGCGCCACCGTCCGCACCGGCGGCCACCGGGTGGACCGGCCGGGTGCGTTCGTGGAGCCCACCGTCCTCACCGACGTGACCCCGGACATGCGGGCCTTCCACGAGGAGTTGTTCGGACCGGCAGCGGTGATCTACCGCGTGCAGGACGAGCAGGAAGCGGTCGCCCTGGCCAACGGCTCGTCCTACGGCCTCGGCGGCGTCGTCTACACCGAGGACGCCGACCTCGCCGAACGGGTCGCCGACCAGCTGGACACCGGCATGGTGTGGATCAACACCGCGCAGGGCAGTGCCGCCGACCTCCCGTTCGGCGGCACCAAGCGCTCCGGCGTCGGCCGCGAACTAGGCCCCAACGGCATCGACGAGTTCGTCAACAAGAAGCTCATCTACAACCCCAGGGGCTGATCGACCGCTGCGGCTGAGCCGCCGACGTGCACCGGAGGGCCTGCTCACGTGAGCGGGCCCTCCGGTGCACGTCGCGGTGGGATCAGGGCCACAGCGGCCCGCGCGACCGGTGCCCGTCCTGCGACTCGTAGCGCAGCCGCTGGTGGCGGCGATGCGTGTCCCCTGCCAGAACTCGATCTGGTCGGGTCGCACGGAGTAGAGATCCATTCCTCCGGCACGCACGCGGGGTCCGCGCCCAGTTCCAACCGGGCCTTCTCCAACGCGTGGTCGATCTCGGTCGGGTCGAGCAACGGCGGGCTCTGCCGTCTGGTCAGCGCCATCTCGCATGCGGTTCGGCGGCGCCGGCCAGCAGGGCGCCCTAACGGTTACCGAACCCAGCGGATTCGCCGCGGCGACGGCAGTGCTGCGAGGCGTTCCCGGCGTCGTTCAAGATCTGGCACGTTGTCACGGTGGTGGCAACGTGTGCCATTTGACAACTTCGAGACAGAATCGCGGCAAATTTCATTCCATGTAACAACAATCCTCGCCGGACGATAAGGTTGGAACAAGATGAAGATCAATGTCCTGTCGCAGACATCAAGTCGAGGGCAAGAGTAGCGCACACTTCCGCATTCGACCAACTGTTCGAACACGGCAGCGCGAGACATGGCCAGCATTCGGGGGGTTCACGAACGCGGTCATCGGGAGAGCGTTCGGGCCATCCGCCCTGCTGGTCGTTCGCCTACTTCGAGAGTTCCCGGACTCGCCCAGCGATCAGGTGTTCGCCTTCTCTTTCGGAACTGTCGGTCGTTTTCTGCTGAGGACCGACTCCTACATACGTGGTTTCGGGCTGCGCGCAGCGCTCAATGTGATCTACCCGGCCGAGGCCGACCCCGCCACCAGGCTCCGCGCGGTCGACACCAAGCGACGAGCAGCGACCACCACACGCGCCCGTGTCCAGGCGAGCGAGCAAACCGACTTCGAGACATTCGACGTCAACCGATTCCGGGACATCCTGAGCAAGGCGGCAGGAACGCCTCACGAAACCGGTACGTGGGGCGGCCGCATCACCGGCGGAGATCCCCTGGCCTTCTCGGTCGACAAGCCCTTCACCGACCTTGGCGACGTGTGTCGCCAAGTGGAAGGGGCCTACACGCAGACCGACTACCAGGCACAGTTCGACTGGATCGATCACATCCAACCGATCAACGACCCGGACCTGATAGCAGCGCTGCGAGCCCACGTCGTGGAATCGCTCAGCGCCGGAAGCATCGCCGGCCTCAGCTTGGCACCTCCCGAGATCGTGGATTGGGAGGTAGTGACATCGTTTCGGTATCACTTCGACCGCGCCCAGGGCAAGGCACAGGCGAGAGTGAGCCGTCCGGACATACGGTTGACCGACTACCTGGCGGGCTTGTCAAATATCGGCAAATTGCTCGACCTCAGTTACGATCGATTGCACGCAAGTCGCATCTATACAGTAGACGGCGACGGACATGACATCCATTCCTGGCCGGCGTGGAAATGCCTCGTCGGAGAAGTTGCGTACGACGGTGCCACCTACATCCTCGACGAAGGCGACTTCTACAAGGTGCGGCAGGACTATCTGGCCGAGCTGAACGGTGTGATAGCGAGCCTCCCCCGAGCCCAGGTGAGCTTGCCGAACTCGACGGCAACGGAATGGGAAGGCGACTACAACAGCCGGGCCGCCAGAGGTAGCCACAATTTGCTCCTGCTCGACAGGAAAACGGTCAAGATAAACACGAAGACCACAGCTATTGAGATCTGCGACCTTTTGACATCGGATCGGAAACTCATCCACGTCAAACGACATCTGGGTTCAGCCGACCTGAGCCACCTCTTCAGCCAAGGGGTTGTGTCCGCCTGCCTGCTACAAGAAAGCCCGGACTTCAGAAAGGAAGCGATTTCGAAAATCCACGAGAACGCGGGTCGGCGCAAAGCGAATTTCGATTTCATCGAGCTGAACACCTTTACCCCGTCCAAATTCGAGGTGGTATACGCGATCGCCGAGCGTTGGAACGGCAGGGAGTTCGACCAGGCACTGCCCTTCTTCAGTAAGGTCAACCTTCGTGAGGCTGTCCAGAACCTGCAGGGTCGAGGATTCTCGGTTTCGCTTCACCAGATTCAGTGCTGAAGCCAACCCTCGGCCAAGCGGCGCGGCTCGGGGCAGGGCAGGATCGAGGAATGGCACGACGGATCATCCTCGACTGCGACCCGGGACACGACGACGCGATCGCGATGCTGCTCGCGCACGGCAGTCCCGAGATCGAACTGGCCGCCGTGACCACCGTCGCCGGCAACCAGACGCTCGACAAGGTCACCCGCAACGCCCGGTCGGTCGCGACGCTCGCCGGGATCACCGGCGTGCCGATCGCGGCCGGGCTGCGACCGCCCGCTGCTGCGGACCGGTGTCGCGGGACGACATCCACGGCGAGTCCGGCCTGGACGGCCCCGTGCTGCCCGAACCGGCCGTGCCGCTCGATCCGCGGCACGGCGGTCGACCTGATCATCGAGACCGTGATGGCCCGAGCCGGGTGAGATCACGCTGGTGCCGACCGGGCCGCTGACCAACATCGCGCTGGCCCTGCGCAAGGAGCCGCGCATCGTCCCGCGGGTGCGTGAGGTCGTGCTGATGGGCGGCGGCTACACGCGGGGCAACATCGACGCCCGTCGGCCGAGTTCAACATCGGTGTCGACCCGGAGGCCGCGCACATCGTGTTCAACGACGCGTGGCCGGTGACCATGGTCGGGCCTGGATCTCACCCACCAGGCGCTGGCCACGCCGGAGGTCCTGGACCGGATCGCGCGCGGTCGGCACCGGCGCCGGCGCGGTTCGTCGCGCGACCTGCTCGTGTTCTTCCGCGACGACCTACCGGAACGACCAGGGTTTGTCGGCGCCGCCGGTGCACGACCCGTGTGCGGTGGCGTAGGTGATCGACCCGAGATCATGGCGGTGCGGGAGGCCTTCGTCGCCGTGGAGCGCAGGGCCGGTGGACGTCGGGCATGACGGTCACCGACTTCGGCAACGCCTACGGGCAGCGGCCGAACACCTTCGTGGCGACCACGTTGGACGTGCCCCGGTTCTGGGACCTGGTCCTCGACGCGATCACGCGGGTCAGCGCCTAGCGACGGCCTCCGCCGGCTTGGTCGTGGTGGCCACGACGACGTCACACGTCGTGCAGCAGTGGATGATCAGCCGGCCGACAGCCGTCGACGTGGTTCGCTTGCCGTGGTTCATGCAGCGCGACATGGCAGCAGCCTCCTCATCACCGGTCAGGTCAGGCTGGGTCGATCAGGCGGAACGCGTCGGCGTCGGTCGGTTCGAGGCAGCCATGACACCCGGGTACCACGGTTGACCAGCACATTCCCATTCGAGTCAACACGTCAAACGATCGGCCTAGTGCGAGTACGCACCGTGACCACATGGAAGTCGTTGCCTGCCAACGACTCCCCGTGACGAAGATCGATTCGGACCGCGCCGACTATCCGGTATGAATGCAAAGCCAACAATTCCTGAACGTTTCCGAACCACATGAAACGCACTCCGCGCGCGGGCCGGAGCTGGATTCCGCCGCCACTTTCGACCATTCGCTGCAGCGATTCGTTGGCCGGTTGTCGGCCGTCCGGCGCCAACCGACCTGGCCGCCGAGCCAAACGGGTGACGAGACACCGGGAACGTTAACGCAACCTGTGAAGCGCTCGATGGTAGGGCCAGCCATCCGACGAGGGAGAGGCCCGCCATGGTCATCCGATCCGCGTTTCGGTTCATGAACGCCCGCACGGCGGCGTTGGTTGGGCCTGCTGGCGGTACTCGCCCTCATCGGTGCCGGACTGGTCCCCGGCGAGCGGGTTGGACCACTGCTCCCGCTTTCCGCCGTCGGCAGCGATTCGGTGACCGTGCCGGAACACCCCGAGGGTGCTTCGTTCAACCCGAACGAGATCAAGGACATCCAGGTCGCCGATCCCGGCTCCTCGGTGAACCTGATCGAGCCGCCGACCGCGAACAACCAGGGTGAGGCGCGGCTGACCTACCCGATCGAGGTGCCACCCGGCCGGACAAGGTCCAGCCGACGCTGGCCGTCCGGTACAGCTCGGCCGGTGGGGACGGCTGGCTCGGCGTCGGCTGGGATCTGCCCACTCGCGTCCCGTCGACACCCAGATGGGGCGTCCCGCGTTACGACCCGGCGCCGAGACCGAGACCTACCTGATCGACGTGGCGAGCTACTCCACCCGCCAACCGGGCGCAGCCGCAGGCACGCACCGCGGAAAAGATCTTCCACACCCGAGTCGAGGGCCAGTTCGGCCGGATCGTCCGGCACGGCACCGGCCCGACGAACTACTGGTGGGAGGTCACCGACAAGAACGGCACCCGATCCTTCTACGGTGGTGACCCGGACACGGGCCCGGCGCACGCAGGACAAGCTCGCCGACGAGCACGGCGACATCTCGGCGTGGGCGCTGCGGGAGATGCGCGACCCCAACGACAACTCCGTGCGCTACCACTACGTCCGGGTGTCCGACGCCGGCGTGGCCGGCGGCACGTGCCCGGCGTCAGCTATACCCGCAGCAGATCACCTACACCGGCTCAGGGCACGACCGAGGGCCAGTACACGGTCACCTTCTTCCGGGACCGGGACCGCGGCGAGACGCGTCGTCCGGACGTCGAGATCGACGCGCGCGTACGGGTTCAAGAAGGTTACCGCCGAACTGCTGCGCCGGATCGTGGTATACCTCGGCGACCAAACCGTGCGCGGCTACGAACTGAACTACCGCGCGGGCGCGTTCGACAAGACGCTGCTGTCCTCGGTCACCCAGTTCGGCGCGGACGGCACGCCGTTCAACACCCACACCTTCGAGCTACTACGACGACATCCAGGACTCCGGGCCGGCGACTACGACGCATTCGGCCGGCGGCCGATGGTCGGTCCCGCACGACGACTCGGTGCCGCCGCCGCACCGGTACGGCCGAGGCGAGTGCGCTGTCCGGCCAGCACGACGCACCAGCGCGGGCGGCCATCTCTACGTCGGCTTCAACCCGACTGCCCAGCAAGTACGGGTCGGCAGGCGCCAAGGTCGGCTTCGACCCGGCTCGTCCGACGGCCTGCTCGCGCTGATCGACGTCAACGGCGACGACCTGCCGGACAAGGTCTTCCGCTCCGGCGGCAAGATCTTCTATCGCCCGAACCTGTCCGGGCCGAGCGGCCAGCCGGCCTTCGGTGATGCGATCCCGCTGAAAGTCTGCCCGGCATCTCCTCGGAGTCCACCTCGTCCGGCACGGTCGGCATCGAGTCCTACTTCGGTGTGGCAGCACAACTGGACGACGTGTCCACGACGACCACGTCGGACGAGTACTTCTCCGACGTCAACGGCGACGGCATCACCGACCTGGTGACCAACGGCCAGGTGCTGTTCGGTCACCTCGACGCCAACGATCATCCGCCTACACCACCAACAGCGCGGACACCCCGGTGCCGATCGGCACCGGCACCGTGCGCGGCACCCTGGTCGGCGACCAGACCGCACAGTTCCAGCAGCGACAGGACATGTTCCCGCTGATGGACAGCGTGCGGCGGTGGATAGCGCCCTACGACGGCACCGTCCGGGTGGACGGCCTGGTGCGCCTGGTCCAGGACAGTCCGCGGCGCGTCGCCGACCCCGACGCCGACGGTGTGCGGGTGACCATCCAGCACAACGACACCGAGTTGTGGGCGCAGCGGATCCGCCCGAACGACTCCGTCGGGTTCGGTCCGACCGGCGTCGACGCCGTACCCGTGCACAAGGGCGACGCCCTGTACTTCCGTGTCCAGTCCGTGCTGAACGGTGACAACGACCAGGTCGCCTGGGATCCGACCGTCACCTACACCGACGTGCCGGCCGGCACCGACGTCAACGGGCTGGACAACGTCAAGTTCCAGGCGTCCCGTGACTTCACCCTGGGCGGCCGGCCGTCCTCGGTGACCGCGCCGCTGACCGGCACGCTGCACCTGTCCGGTGACGTGACCAAGAGTGGCCCGACCAGCGACGACGTCACGGTCGTGATCAGCCGCAACGGTACGGACGTGTACAGCCAGGTGCTGCCCGGCGGCTCGGCCGGGACGGCGCCGGTGAACCTGGACATCCCGGTGACGGCACAGGACACGCTGTCCTGGCGGCTGAAGGTGGACTCGCCGATCGACGCCGGCACCCTGAGTTGGGCGCCGCATGCCTTCTACACGTCCGCGCAGGGCGTGAACACCGTTGTCGACGCCAACGGCAACCCGACGTTGACCATCGATCCGCCGTACGACCTCGACATGTACCCGGCGACGACGCTGAGCGCGCCGCAGGAGGCATTCACCGCCACCCAGACCGGCGATCTCACCGTGGTCCCGGACATCGCGTTCGACTTCGGATCGTCCACACCGGACACCAAGCTGGTGTTCACGGTGAAACGCCCCAACGAGTTGGTCGCGAAGAAGGAGATCGACATCACCGGCGGCAAGTTGCCGTCACCTGACTCGTTGGCCATGACCGTGCCGGTCAACGCGGGCGACCACCTGTACTTCGACTTCTCGACGCTGGACACCACCCTGCCGGCGGCGCTGACCAGCCAGTCCGTGTCGGTCGGCTTCGGCGGCGACGCGTCGACGACGGCGCCCAGCGCGTTGCACGCCTCGGTGGCGCAGGGCGCGTTCGCGCAGCCGTACCGGGGCTGGGGCGCGATCGGCTACCAGGGCAACCGGGATCGTGCCACCGCTCCGATCGTGCAGCGCGATCTGACGCTGGACCAGGACTTCCGTGACCAGTTGCCCACCGGCCCGACACGGGCCGACGTCCCCGGCTTCACCGCGAACCCGCAGGTGAACCAGCCGAAGATCACGGTGTTCGCGCCGCAGCCGTCGACCGGCCGCTGGGCGGGGCCCGGCGACAACCTCTGGGTGGCCTCGGACGGCGCGTCCAGTTCGCGGCTGGGCATGGCCGACATCTCCGAACCCAGCGACGCGCAGTTCGCGGGCGCCACCGCTGTGCCCAGGATCGGCCAGACCACGCAGATCTCCACCACGCTGGGCGCCGGCATTCCGGGTGTGCCGATCGAGGCAGGCGGTAGCGTCGCCACCGGCACGACGACCAGCCAACTGGACTTCCTCGACCTCAACGGGGACCGGTTCCCGGACGTGGTCGGCTCAGCGGGCGTGCAGTACTCGGACATGTCCGGCGGCCTCGGCAAGACGCGGGGCAGCCTGAACGGCGACGTCCGGCAGTCCGCGTCGACGGCGTTCAACGTGTCCGCAGGTGCAGGCAGCCCGGCCAGGACCAGCGCCACCGCCCGCGGCGAGGACGCGCCGTCGGGCAACAAGACCGCGAACACCGCCGAGTCCGGGCTTGAGATGCCGGCGCTCGGGATCGGCGGCAGCCTGGGTGGCGGCCAGTCGGACACCAACTTCGACCTGATCGACATCAACGCGGACGGCTTGCCGGACAAGGTGTTCGACAACGGTGACGTGGCTCTGAACCTCGGGTACTCGTTCGCCGCGCGGGAACCGTGGGGTGCCGGTCCGGTCAACTCCGGTGTCACCGACAACACCGGTGTGAACCTCGGGTTCAACACCAACTTCTACGGCTTCGCCGGTGGCGTGTCCGCCATGAGCGGCACGTCGACGACGAACGCCACGCTGATGGACATGAACGGGGACGGCCTGGTCGACCGCGTGTCCGATGACAGCAGTGGCACCTTGCTGGTCGGGATCAACACCGGCAGCGGGTTCGCCCCGCCGGTGCCCTTCCACGGCAGCCTGTCCGGGGTCAGCTCGGACGCGAACGCGTCGCTGGGCGGCGGCGCGTACTTCACGTTCGGCTTCTGCTTCGTGTTCGGCTGCGTCGTGTTCAATCCCGGCGCGGACACGTCCACCGGTATCGGGCGCTCCGAGATGGCGCTGCGCGACGTGAACGGTGACGGCGTCGTCGACCACGTGAAGTCCACGAAGGACAACGAGCTGATCGTCGCGGCCAACCGGACCGGCAGGACCAACCTGCTGCGCTCGGTGTCCCGGCCGCTGGGCGCCAGGATCGACCTGGACTACACGCGGGACGGCAACACCACCGACTCGCCACAGTCCCGCTACGTGCTGTCGCGCTCGTCGGTCTACGACGGCCATCCCGGCGACGGCCAGGACACGCAGGTCACCACGTTCCGCTACAGCGGCGGCACCTACAACCGGCTGGAACGGGAGTTCTACGGCTACCGCACGGTGACCACCGAGCAGCGCGACCACGGGTCGAACGACGCGGTCTACCGGACCAAGACGGACGACTACCGCGTGGACAGTTTCTACACCCGTGGTCTGCTCGCCCGCGAGGTGACCGCGGACGGTGCCGGGCATCCGTTCCTGGAGACCGACAACACGTACGACCTGCGGGACGTGGCCACCGGCGGCGCAGCCGACCCGGCCAGTACCACGGCGACGGTGTTCCCCCAGCTGGTCCGGACGGACAAGCTGTTCTACGAGGGCCAGGCGGCCCCTGGCAAGGCGACGCACACCGAGTTGGCCTACGACGACGTCGGCAACGTCACCCGGCAGTTCGACGCGGGCGACGACGGCACAGCTGACGACGTGGAGACGGACACCGGCTACTCGTCGTCCGATCCGGCGTGTGTCGCGCGCGGCATCGTCGGCCTGCCCGACCGGGTCGACGTGCGGGCGACAGCGTCCGGCTCACTACTCCGCCACACCGAGTCCACAGTAGACTGTACGACCGCGAACGTGCTCGAGGTACGCGAGTTCCTGGCCGACGGCACCGCCGCGGTCACCGACATGACGTACTTCCCGAACGGCAACCTCCAGTCGGTGACCGATCCGCCGAACGCGAGCGGTCAGCGCTACCGGTTCGACTACACCTACGACAACGTCGTCAACGTGCACATCGAGTCGGTCACCGACAGCTTCGGGTACCGCTCCACCACAACGCACGACCTGCGGTTCGGGCTGCCCGCGACGACGACCGACGAGAACAACCAGCAACTTCGGCTGACCTACGACGCCGACGGCAGGCTGTCGTCGGTGACCAGCCCGTACGAGCTGGCGGAGAACCGGCCCACGATCACGTTCGAGTACCACCCGGAGGCCGCCGTTCCGTACGCGGTGACCCGGCACGTGGACCGGGCCGCCGACGGCGTGCGGCCGGACACGATCGACACGATCATGTTCATCGACGGTCTCAAGCGGACACTGCAGACCAAGCAGGACGCGGCGGTGGCCACGACGGCCGGTGCCACGGCGCAGGACGTGATGACCGTCTCCGGCCGGACCGTGTTCGACTTCGTCGGACGCACCGTCGCCCAGTACTACCCGATCACCGAGCCCAAGGGCCCGGACAACACGACGTTCAACGAGACGTTCGACTCGGTCACACCGACCCAGCTGTCCTACGACATCCTGGACCGGACCACCAAGACGGTGATCCCGAACGGGGCGACGGCCACGCTGGCGTACGGCTTCGGCGCCGACCGCTCCGGCACGACCCGATTCGAGACGACGGCCACGGACGCCAACGGCAAGCACCGCAACACGTTCACCGACGTCCGCAAGCTGACCACGTCGGTCCAGGAGTTCAACCCGGTGGCCGACCAGCCGGTGATCTGGACCAGCTACGGCTACGACGCGCTCGGCCGGTTGACGTCCGTCGTCGACGACCACGGCAACACGACGACGTCCACCTACGACAACCTGGGCCGCAGAACCGTCGTGGACAGTCCGGACAGTGGCCGCACCGAGACCGACTACGACCTCGCCAGCAACGTCGTCGCCAAGATCACGGCAACGCTGCACGCCCAGGGCAAGGCGATCGACTACGACTACGATTTCAACCGCCTCGCCGACATCCGCTACCCGACCTTCACCGGCAACGATGTCACGTACACCTACGGTGCACAGGGCGCGCCGAACAACGGCGCCAACCGTGTCGTGCACATCAGGGACGCGGCCGGCACGGTGGACCGCTCCTACGGCCCGCTCGGCGAACTGACCAGTGAGACCAGGACGGTCACCGCGATCAGCGGCCCGCCCAAGACCTTCACCACGTCCTACCGGTTCGACGCGTTCAACCGGATGCTCCAGATGACGTACCCGGACGGCGAGGTGCTGACCTACGGGTACGACTCCGGTGGCCAGGTCGAGTCCGCCTCCGGCGTGAAGGGCTCGTTCCACTACGGCTACCTGGCCCGGCTGGACTACGACAAGTTCGGCCAACGGCTGTTCATGCAGACCGGCAACGGCGTGCAGACCAAGTACGCCTACGACCCGGCCGACCGTCAACTCGCCAACCTGCAGGCGCAGTCGCCTGCCGCGGGCCAGTTCCAGAACGTCAGCTACACCTACGACAAGGTCGGCAACATCCTGCAGGAGGCCAACAACGTGCCGGTACCCACCGGCAGGCCGATCGGCGGGCCGAGCACCCAGACCTACACCTACGACGACCTGTACCGGCTGACCTCGGCACAGGGCCAGGACCAGACAGCGCCCAACAAGATCGACAGCTACGTCCAGAACCTGAGCTACGACTCGATCAACAACACGGTGTCCAAGGACCAAACCGAACAGATCACCAACATCCCGGGCAACGGCCAGCTGACGTTGGCCGCCGCGTCCGCATCGGCCGCAGTTGCCGCGGCCGAACCATCCATATCGGACGCGGCACCGACCCCGGCCGGCATGGACCAGCCCAGCGCACCGGACAGCGGCCAGGCACCAGCCGCACAGCCGAGCGCGACGGCCCCCGGGGTGTCGCTCGCAGCGCAGGCCAAGCCGGCCGGCAACGTCAACGTCCAGCAGGACACCACCTACTCCTACGACTACGGATACACCGCCACACAGCCGCACGCGGCAACGAAGGTCGGCCCGCTGGCCCAGAAGTTCGACGCCGACGGCAACCAGATCGACAGCGTCAACACCCAGCAACCCAGCCAACGCGACCAGATGGTGTGGGACGAGGAGAACCGGCTCGCCTGTACCCAGGAGAGCGGCCCGGCCGATCGAATCGTGGCGCAGGACCCGAGCGCGTGCGACAACCCGGGCCAGAGCCCGACGGTCCGGTACGTCTACGACGCCGACGGCAACCGGGTGGTCAAGGACGAAGGCCCGGTCAGCATCTATCCCAACCAGTTCTACAGCGAACGCACCGGCAACGCGTTCAAGCAGATCTTCATCGGCGACACCCGGCTGCTGACCAAGACCGTCGGATCGGCCTCGTCCTTCGAGAACAAGGAGTTCTACTTCAGCGACGACCAACTGGGCTCGACGAGCTACGTCACCGACGAGAGCGGCCAGTTGACCGAGCACCTGGAGTACTTCGCGGGCGGCGAGACGTGGATCGACGAGAATCCGGCGGAACCCACGCCGATACCCCTGGACTACAACGGGAAGGAACTCGACCGGAACGGCCTGTACTACTACGGCGCCCGGTACTACGACCCCAGGACGAACCTGTGGCAGAGCCCTGATCCGGACACGAGTTCGTACCTGGACGCGGCACCGAACGACGGTGTGTTCCAGCCGTTCAACCTGGACTCCTACACCTACGCGTCGGACAACCCGATCCGGCTGACCGACCCGGACGGCGAGAGTACGTGGAACCGCGTCGTCGGCGGGCTGAAGCTGGTCGGTGGCGTCGCGGAGTCCGCGGCCGGAGCGGCCGGTGGCGCCGCCACCTCGTGGACCGGGGTGGGCGCGGTGGCAGGCGCGGTGGTGTTCGTGCACGGCGCCGACGTGGCGAGCACCGGGCTACGACAGATGATCTCCGGCGAGGACGAGAGCACGCTGACCAGCCAGACGATCCAGGCCGCCGGGGTGCCCAAGCCGACCGCCGACGCGCTCGACAACAGCGTCTCGGTCGTCGGCACGCTCGGCACGTCGGCCCTGGCCAGCGCGGCACAAACGGCGCCGATAGTCACCACATCGGAGATCAGCAGCGGATCGCTGAGCGGCGCGGCCCTGGCTCGCTCCGGCGTGGCCGCCGAGGAGAGCGTGGCAGCGCGGATCGGCGTTCCGCGCAACACCGGCGCCAACGGTGTGCAGCAGGTCAGGGTGCCGGGTACCGGGCCGGGTGGTTACCGGATACCGGACTTCAACCCGGCGGCCACCATCGCAGCCCGCGGCAGCGTGGTCGAGGTCAAGGCGGTCCAGGAGCTGTCGGCCACACCACAGTTGCGAGATCTGGTCGACTTCGCGCAGAAGCAAGGTGTGCCGTTGGAGATCTTCACCAACGCCAAGTTGCCGGCCACCGGTGAGTTGCGTGACTGGATCAACGCCGGCCAGGTGATAATCAGTCCCCTATGAGCCCGGAGTTCGGCCAGGCGGACCTGGACGCCGAGATCGTGTTCGATCGCTTCCTGAGCGACGCCGATCTCGGCGTCCTCCAGGCCGAACTGGTCCGCCTGGCACCGAAGTGGTCCACCCGGCTGCGGGTGTGGCGCGGCCCGCGCGACCAGCGACCGATCGATACCGCCGATCCGGCCGCGCTCGGCCGCACCGTGCTCGCCGCGGCTGCTGAGCGCGGTGCGACCTATCGGCGCCTGGTCGCCGAACACGGCCCCGGCCCGTTCGAACGGATGAGTGGATCGGCCGAGTTGCGGGGTGCCGGGCCGGAACTCGTGGTCATCGTGTCGGTCGACGAGCTCGTGCTCAGCCCGATGGGCGCACGGAAACTGTTGGGCAACCGGATCGCCCTGCAGGTACGTCGGCCGAGCGTGGCAGGCCGACCCGGCACCGAGTGGCTCGCCGAGACATTCGAAACCCTGTGCGCGCGGCTGGCCCCGGCGTGGGGCCACGCCGAGCACCCGGCCGAGTACTGGGCCAAGGTGATGAGCGAGTCGCCCCGCGTCGAGGCGATCGGCCGGGACTTCGGCCGACACCTGCCCGGCGTGTTCTGGCTCAACTTCTTCGGCGCCGCCTACACGGAACGCATCGGGGCGGAGCGCTTCGCCGCCCTACCGCCCGGATTCACGACGACCCTGGCCACCGGCCACCTGGTCCGCCTGGCCACCGAGCCGCAGACCTGGACCACGCCGGACTACGCCATCGACGAACGCATGGTCCGCGACACCCTCGGCCGGAAGCAATTCTTCGAAAAGCCGTGAGCTACCGGCGTACCCGGTCGCGGGCGGCGCGCAGACCTCGCCGGGTCCGTCTGCCCAGCCACAGCGTGGGAAACGCGGCCGCGAACCCGATACCCAACGGAGCGCCCTGTTCCCAGGCCGGCGCGGACGCGATCGAGGTGGTCTGCGCGTTGGTCTCGCCGATGCCCCGCCAGCGCGACGGCGGCCAGATGATCGTCCTGGCGACCCCGATCACGTCGCTGACCGGGACCACGCCACGCAACCCGCCGCCGTTCTGGATCCGGGAGTCGTCCGAGTTACCCCGGCTGTCACCCTCCACCCACAGGTCGCCCTTCGGGATGGTGATCGGGCCGAACGGCTTGTAGGCCGCGATCTCGGAACCCGGCAGGAGGTAGACGTAGGGCTCGGTCAGTGGCTTGCCGTCCACCAGCGTCTGATGTTCGGCGTTGCAGCACCGGACGGTCTGGCCGCCGACCGCGATGATCCGCTTGACCAGGTCGTACTCGGGCGGGGCACCGATGCCGATCGACGAGCCGAACTGACGCAGCCACTTGACCACGACGTTGGTGGGCTCGTCGACGTTGAACTCGGCCTGGTCCCACCCGGTCGGGCCCTTGAACACGATGACGTCGCCGGGCCGAGGATCGGTGAAGTCGAACGTGAGCTTGTCGACCAGAATGCGGTCCCCCGTGCAGCCGGTGCAGCCGTGCAGGGTCTGCTCCATCGAGCCGGACGGGATCACGTAGACCCGGGCGATGAACGTCTGGATCAGGAACGTGAGCACCAGCGCGACCACGATCAGGATGGGCAGTTCCTTCCAGAGCGAGCCCTTCCTGACCGGTTTCGCGGGCTTGTCGCTGGACTCCTCCTCGGCCGCTTCCTCGATGTTCGGGTGCGCCGCCCCCGACTCCTCGTCCTCGCCTTCCGCCAGAGCCACCAGGCCAGATTACGGGAGGCCGCGTCAGACGCCGGTCAGGCGACGATCACCTGCTACGGTCCTGGACGACCGCTTGCATGTCGCAATCACTCAGGAGGCTCGAGGTGCCGGACACCACCTGCCACATGTCGATCTCACTGGACGGCTTCGTCGCCGGGCCGGACCAGAGCCTCGACAACCCGCTGGGCAAACGGGGCCAGGAGCTGCACGGCTGGCACATCGGCGACCCGCGGGCCACCGATACCGACAAGGTCGCGGCCGGGTGGCTCATGCGCCCGAGGGGTGCGTACGTGATGGGTCGGAACATGTACGGCCCGATCCGCGGCGACTGGGACGAGGACTGGAGCGGCTGGTGGGGCGCCGAGCCGCCGTACCACGCGCCGGTGTTCGTGCTGACCCACCACGCCCATGACCCGATCGAGATGGAGGGCGGGACGACCTTCCACTTCGTCACCGATGGGTTCGACGCGGCCTACGCCGCTGCGAGCCAGGCCGCCGGGGACGAGGGCGTGGACATCGCAGGCGGTGCATCGGCCGTCCGACAGGCACTGATCGCCGGTGTGATCGACGAGCTCACCCTCGACATCGCACCGGTCCTGCTCGGTTCCGGCGAGCGCATCTTCGACGGAGTGGAATCCTTCGACTTCGAGCCCGTCGAGGTGCTGCACTCACCGCTGACCACGCACATCCGCTACCGCCGAGCCGGCTGACCGCGCAGGCGCGGCCAGCCGCCGTGCAGAGCTGTCATCGACCATCTCGGAGGTCGCACCGACCGCAGGATCAGACTTTGACGGCACGTTTGCATGGGCCGGTGTAGGGGCTTTCCAGCGCGACAACGGTACCTGTCTCACCTTCTTGGATGAAGGATGATCCGCTGCCCGGTACACGAACGCGGTCTCCGATCGTGATGGTGTCGTCATCGATCTCATAAGTAGGGTCGAAGGGCATACCGGTGAGGCTGACGACGATCCGTTTCATGCGTATGGTCCTTCCTGTGCTGGGCAGTGAGGTTCCCAGCGGGCGAGCGGTTACCGGTCCCGTCGGCTGCGACTCGCGAAGGTGGTTGATTTGATCTCGGACCGCAAAGGCCTCGGGGTCAATCTCCTGCACTGACGACGCGGCGACACCGGCCGCCAGCGCTACGGCCGCCGCTCCCCCACTGCCGCGGCGCTTTCTGACGACTCGGCCATCGTGCGACCGTCCTCATCCGGTCGTGCCGATCGCAGCACCAGCGCGATCAGCACGCAGGCCGCGAGGGCCGCGATGCCGCTGATCAGGTAGCCCAGTGAGTAGCCGTCCCCGAGTGCCTGCACGGCCAGGGGTGCCGCCGCGCCGGGCGGGGACGACGGCGGCACCGAGTTCACCGCGAGTGGGCCGCCCTTGTGCGCGACCTCCGTCGCGGCCGCCTTGGCCGCCTCGGGCAGCCCGCTGGCGTGCAGCCGGCGGGTGAACTCCGCTGCCGCGCTGCTCAGGGCGACCGCGCTGATCACGGCCGGGCCCAGGGTGAAACCGAAGTCGCGCACCATGCTCGTCGCGCCGCTGGCCATCCCGGCCAGCCGTACCGGCACCGTGTTCACGGCGACCGCGCTGATCGACGTGACCGTGAGCCCGAAGCCGATGCCGACGAGCAGCAGCGGCACCGCGAGCGCGGCGAGTTGGGTGGCGTGGATGGGCACGAACGACGCCCACAGGTCACCGGCACCGGTCAGCAAGAGGCCGCCGGCGAGGAGCCAGCGCGGGTGGAGGTGCTCGACGAGCCGCGCGGTCACCGGCGCGACCACCAGCACGACGCCGTTGAGCAGGATGAACGCGACGGACGTGATCAACGGGTTCGAGTGCAGCACAGGGCCGAGCCGGATGCTGGTGCTGTAGGCGGTGGCCACGAAGCTGAACATGCCGACCACGGTCGCGAAGGCCGAGACCGTGAACGCCCTGTTGGTGAACAGGTCCAGCCGCAGCAACGGCGACCGCGACCGCAGCTCGACCGCGACGAACACGCCGAGGCACACGAGAGCGACGACGAACGCGACCACGATCGCCGGGCTCCCCCACCCGTCGGTCGGTCCCTGGATCACCGCATACAGCAGGGCGAACAGGCCGACCGCGATCGTGGCCTGGCCTGGCCAGTCGAGCGAGCGGCCCTCCGGCGCGCGGGAGTCGCCCGCCCACCGCAGGCTGACCGCGGCGCTGACCAGGCTGAGCACGGTGACGACCACGACCGCCCACCGCCACGAGCCTGCCGCCGCCGAGATGCCCGCGATCACCGGGGCGAGCATGGCACCGGCCGCGAGCGCGGCCGCCCACGTCGTGACGCCCCTGGCGCGCTGGTGGTCGCCGTGGGTGCCGTTCGCGACGACGGCCAGCGAGGTCGGGAACAGCGCTGCCGCGCCGATACCCGCGATCGCCCTACCCGTCCACAGCACGCCGATGTCGGGCGCCGCGGCAGTCACGATGTCGCCCACCACGAGCAGCAGCGCACCGCCGACCAGCAGCCGCCTGCGCCCGAACAGGTCGCCGACCGCGCCGAAGGTCAGTGCCAGCACCGTCACCGGCAACAGTGACGCGTCGGTGATCCACGCGATCTGGCTGCCGCCCGCGGCGAAATCCTCCTGGAACAGTCCGTTCAGGACGGTCGGCAGCGCGATCGTGATCTCGGCGAGGCACACCGCGAGACAGGCGGCGATCAGCGTGCCCCGGCTCAGGGTCGCGGTGGTCGAGGTCATCGCGCTTCGTCTTCCGTTGGGCCGGACAGTCCGTCCAGCAGCGCGGCGAACTTCGCGGCCACCTGCGCACGCAGTGCCGGGGATGCCTCGGCGACCGGCGGGAAGTCCTGGCCGAACGGGCGGACCGCGCGGATCAGGGCTCGCGAGTTGGTTTTCGTGTCGCGGTCGAGCCGAGGGTCCAGCGGCCCGCTCCACGCACCGGTCACGATGTCGATGTCGGTGGCCGGATCGCAGCGCGTCGACATCGCCCACATCACGTCGAACATGTTCGTCGGGTCGATGTCACCGTCCACGACGACGACGAACCTGCCCAGGTAGGAGCCGGACTGGCAGGACGCGGCGAGCAGCGCTGCCTGCTTGGCGTGCCCGGGATAGGCCTGGTCGATCGACACGACGTTGAACATGCGCGCGCCACCCGCCTCGTGACACCACACGCCGCGCACCCCGACAGCCCCGCCCGTTCGATCTCGTCCCAGATCATCCCGGACTTCATCACGCACTTGCTGTAGGAGAAGTTCGACGGCGGCCGGATCGGCGACGCGATCGTCATGATCGGATCGTCCCGGTGGTAGATCCGCCGCACCCGCACCACGGGCTGCTCGCTGCGGCCGCCGGCGTAGTAGCCGGTGAACTCGCCGAACGGCCCCTCCGGTGCGACCTCACCCGGATACATCTCGCCTTCGAGCACCAGCTCGGCGGTCGCGGGCATCGGCAGCCCGTGCAGCTCGACTCGACGACCCGACCGGAGCGCCGCGGTGGCCGCCCGCGTAGTCGTACTCGGACAGGCCCCAGCGCAACTCGTTGCCCGAAGCCAGGAACAGCAGCGGATCGTGGCCACAGGAGATCAGCACCGGACACGGTTTGCCTGCCGCGAAGTACTTCTCCCTGATCTGCCTGCCCTGCTTGCCCGGCGAGATCCACACGGTCACGGTGTCCCGGCCCTGCACCATGACCCGGTACGTGCCGATGTTCACCCAGCCCTCGTCCGGGTCGCGCATCACGACCAGGTCGTCGGTGCCCAGGTACCGGCCGCCGTCCAGTTCGTGCAGCTTCGGCGCGGGCAGCGCGGTCAGGTCCACCTCGTCGTCCCGGAGCACGTTCTCCAGCACCGGTCCGGCCTCGGTCACCGTCGGCGGCATGGGTTCGTGGGTGCGCATCCGCTCCCGGTAGGCGGCCACCACGTCCAGCGGGTGGGCGGGCGCGGGCAGGCCCAGCGTCAACGCGAGCCGGGCCGCCGAGTTGGTGGCACCGGAGAACGCCCGGAAACCCCGCTCGTCACCGGCCAGGTGGTCGAACAGCAGCGCGGGGCCGCCCTCGCCGGCCCGGTGCGCGACCAGCTCGATCAGCGTGCCCAGTTCCAGGTCGGGATCGGCCTCGGGCACGCGCACCAGCTGGCCGAGCTTGTCGATACGGGTGATCAGCTCGCGCAGGTCGGCGTGCGGGTGGTCGTAGTCGTTGTACACCGCTCATCCCTCCCGTAGCGTCGCCAGCGAGTAGCCGGCGGTGCGCTTGTAGCTCGCGATGATCTCGTCCAGCTCCGCGACGGTGATGACGTCCTCGATGCGGTCGAACGGCCGGTCGCCGGTCCGCTCGTAGACCTCGCGCAGGATCGCGTCCGGCGGGTTCGTGCGGTTGGCGTCAGCACGGCCGTCGCGGTCGGCCTGCGCGGCGGTCTCTCGTAGGCGCGCGAGCGCCTCGACCGGATCGCCGTCGTGCGGCCAGCGCGTCGGCGAGCGCGCGAGCGTCGAGGATGGCCTGCCCGGCGCCGTTCGAGCCGCGCGGCACCATCGGGTGCGCGGCGTCGCCGAGCAGCGTCACCCGGCCGATGGCTCCATCGGTCGCAGCGGCTCCTGGTCCACCATCGGGTATTCGCAGGACCGTGTCGGATGCCCGCGATCAGCGCCGGCACGTCCAGCCAGTCGAAGTGCCAGTCCGCGAACGCGGTCGATGAAGTCCTCGACGCTGCCCGCGCGGTGTCCAGTCGCGGTCGGCCGCGCTGCGGGGTCTCGAGCTCGGCCACCCAGTTGACCAGCTGCCTGCCCTGCGCCGTCGACGTCGTCGCGGATCGGGTAGACCACGAGCTTGCCGGTGGCCAGCCAGCCGGCGCCGGATCATGCTGGCGCCGGTCAGGATCGGCGGCCACACGGCGACCCCGCGCCACATGGTGTAGCCGCAGTAGCGCGGCTCGCCCTCGTCCGGGTGCAGCTGCGCCGCGGACGGCGGAGTGGATGCCGTCGCAGGCGACCACGACGTCGGCCCGCTCGGTCGACGTCGTCCCGTCCGGCTCGCGCGACACGGGCCGGTCACGCCGTCGTCGTCCTGCGTCGACCCGGGTACGCGATGGCCGGCCGCAGCGCCTCCGGCGCCGAGCCGCTCGCGCACCGCGCCGAGCAGCACCTCGCTGCAGATCGCCGCGGTGGATCGAGAACTGCGGCCACGGGTAGCCCGCTGCGCTGCCGGACGGCTCGGTGTAGATGAGCTGGCCGAACCGGTTGTAGAAGACGACTCCCGGGTGGTCACGGCGACCGCGGCGAGCTCCTCGACCAGGCCGAGCTCGCGCGAGCTGCCGGGTGGCGTGCGGCAGCAGGTTGATGCCGACACCGACCGACGACAGCTCCGGCACCGCCTCGAACACCTGGCACTCGATACCCGCAGCGTGCAGTTCCAGGGCCAGTGTGAGCCCGCCGATACCGCCACCGACGACGGCGACGCGGGGATGGGACGACATGGCACTCCGTTCAGGACGAATGGCTAGAGCCAGCGGGGCAGGGTGGGCAGCGGGCCGTCGGTGGACAGGTCGGCGCCTGGCGTCCTGCCGGTCGCCCAGCCGAGCAGTCCGGCCGGTGGGCCGGTGACCGTCACCGTCGGCGCGGTGCCGATGGCCCAGCTGCCGGTGCCGTCGTCGGCCACCAGGGCCACGGCCGGGGCGTCCGGCTTGCGGCCCAGTGCCGTCGTGACCTCGGTCAACAGCGGGTCGACCAGGTCGGCGGGCAGGTCGGCCGGCGTCCACCGGCCGCCGAGGTCGACCAGGTGCACCCACACCTCGCGCACCCGCAGCCACGGCACCTCGGCCGCCGGGATGTCGCGGCCCTGGGCGCTGCGCACCCTGGCCGCCCACGCCGCCACAGGCAGGTCGGCCACCGCCTTGGCCAGCCGGGCGTTCGAGGCCCACAGGTCGGCCCGTAGCGCGTCCGGCTGCTGCGCCGCGCTCGCCTCGATGTCCTGTTCCCGCCTGCCCGGCGCCGCGTACATCGGGTGTGGCTCGCCGGTGGCCGCCCAGTCCAGCAGGTTCACCAGCGCGTCGGCGTTGCGGGCCAGGTGGGCGACCAGGTGTGCCGTGGTCCAGCCGGGCAGCGCGCTCGCCGCAGCGAGGTCCTCGTCGGTCAGCGCGGCGACGGCCTCCTCGACCAGCCGGGTGCCCTCGTCCTGCCAGGCCAGCACCTGCTCCGGTCGCGGTGTCACGGCTTCGCCGCGCGGCACGTGTTGCGGCACTCGCCGATGCCGTCGATCCGGGTGGTCACGACCGAGCCCGTCGCTGCAGGTACGCGGTGGCTTGCGCGCGTGCCCGACGCCGCCGGGCGTGCCGGTGGCGATGACGTCGCCGGGCACCAGGTCATGATCTGCGAGATGTAGTGCGACCAGCTCCGCCGGGCCGAACACCAGGTCGGCGGTGTCGGCCTTCTGCACGTCTCGCCGTCGACCTGGCAGCGAGATCGGCCGGCGCGGGCTCGCCGTCGTCAGGGTCACCAGCCACGGGCCGACCGGTGTGGTGCGCCTCGAACGTCTTGCCCTGCAGCCACTGCACGGTGCGGTACTGCCAGTCGCGGGCGGTCACGTCGTTGACCACCGTGTAGCCGGCGATCGCGGCCCGGCCTGGTCGGCGTCGGCGTGCCGCACCGTCGGCCCGATGACGACGCCGAGCTCGGCCTCCCAGTCCATCGCGTCCGACGCCGGCGGCAGCACGATGTCGTCGTGCGCGCCGATCAGCGACGCGCGCGAACTTCGCGAACAGCGTCGGGTACTCCGGCAGCTCGCGGCCCATCTCGAGGATGTGCGTGCGGTAGTTCAGGCCGACGCAGATCGATCTTCTCGGGGCGCGGGCACGAGCGGGGCGTAGTCCAGCCCGGCCAGCGGCGAGGCGTTGGCCCGTCGCCGGCGGCCGCGGCGGCGCGCCAGTCCGGGCGCGGCGAGCAGCGCGCCGACGTCGGCGTGCGCCGAGCTCGACGGCGGCGTCGTCGTCGACGCGCGACGGCGCGGGTGCCGCCGGCGGTCCGGATGGTGGCGAGCCTCATCGAGCGGCTCCGCTCGGACGCGGTCCAGGCCGAGTGCCTCGTACACGGGGTGCGTCGCTGAAGCGGAACAGGTCCAGGCCGGTCGTCGGCCGCGATCGCAGGACAGCGGCCCACGACGGCACGGCGAACAGGTCGCCCGTGCTCGACCTCGCCATGCTCCGGTCGCCGACGCGTGACCGCGCCGCTGCCCTCGAACACCTGCCACACCGACGGACCCGACCGTGCGGGTCGCCGCGGTGGTGCGTGCCCGCGGCGCAGCCGGTGCATCTCGGTGCGGATGGTGGGCAGGGCGTCGCCGGCCGGTCGCCGGGTTGGTGAACCGCACCGCGGCGTGCCCGGGCTCGACGACGCCGGGATGGCCCTCGGCCTCGAGCTCGAGCTGCGCGGTCAGCGCGGCGTCGGTGTGCTCCCAGCGGTAGGCCATCAGCGGCGACGCTGGGCCGTGGGTCGGCGACGCCGAGCCGGGCGCAGCCCGGGGTGGCCCCACAGCCGCTCGCTGCGGGAGCGCTCGGGGGTGCCGGTGGTCGGCGAGCTCGTCGGGCCCGAACTCGAAGAAGCCGGCGTCGAGCTGGCGACCAGCGGGATGTCGAGGCCGTCGATCCACGCCATCGGGTGGTCGGTGGTGTTGTGGTGCTCGTGGAAGTGCCAGCCGGGGTCAGCAGCAGGTCGCCGCGGCGCATGGCGACCGGGTCGCCGTCCACCTTGGTCCACACCCCCTCGCCCTCGACGACGAACCGGAACGCGGTCTGGGTGTGCCGGTGCGCGGGGGCGTCCTCGCGCGGCCCGAGGTACTGGATCGCCGCCCACAGCGTCGGGGTCGCGTACGGCTCCCCGGGCAGGCCCGGGTTGGCCAGCGCGATCGCCCGCCGCTCGCCGCCGCGACCGACCGGCACCAGCTCGCCCGCGCGCGCTCGGCGAGCGGGAACAGCGTCGACCAGCGCCACAGGTGCGGCACCGCCGCGGTTGCGGGGTGAGTCGGCATCAGGTCCTCGCGCTGGGTCCACAGCGGCGATCAGGCCTGCCTCGGCGAAGTCGCGGTACAGCTGGTCGAGAGCCGGATCAGTGGTGGTCATGCGGGAACTCCCTGGTGTGGTGTCGCCGCACCGGACAGCATGCCCGTGGTGCGAACCGGTGACGAAGGACGTGGCCGCGACGGCCAGTGCGGCCGCGATGGCGACGATGACGAACAGTGCCGCTGTGCCACCGAAGGCGGCGAGCACAGCGCCGCCGATGGTCGGGCCGAGGATGCCGCCGACCCGGCCGAAACCGAGCATGAAACCCTCGCCGGTGCCGCGGGCCTGCACCGGATAGGTCACGGCGCAGATGTTGTTGAGCAGGAACTGGCCGCCGATGATGAACAGCCCGGCCGCGCCGACCGCGATGATGTCGACGGCCGTGCCGCCCACGAACGCGATCACCAGCGCCGCGACCGCACCGAGGCCGCACCACAGCATCACGCTGCGCCGCACGCCGAGCCAGCGGTCCGCGACCACGCCACCGAGCACCGCGCCGACGATGGACATGCCCTGCAGCACGGCGCCGAACCCGAAGCCGGTCGCGAAGCTGTGCCCGCGCTGGATCATCAGCTCGGGCGTCCACGCCGAGAGCCCGTAGACGTTGAACAGCAACAGGAACGACGACACCCACAGGGCGATCGTGCGTACCCGGTAGGTGGAGGTGAGCACCAGCGTGAGGTCGCGGGCAGGCGGTTGCTCGACGGTGAGTTCCGCTGTGCGGTACAGCTCGGCGCGCTCCGGCCGCAGCCTGGCCAGCAGCCGCGCTGCCTGCGCCGTGCGGCCCCGGACGACCAGGAACTCGGCCGACTCCGGGAACACGGCCAGATAGACCAACCCCACGACGAACGCGCCACCACCGACGAAGAACAGCGCCTGCCAGTCGCCACCGCTGGTCAGCGCGACACCGAGCAGCGCGGCCAGGACGCCGCCGAGCGCGAATCCCGTGCCGCCCAGCACGGCGACCCGGTGGTGCACCCGCCTCGGCATGTACTCGTTGACGTAGGCGGTGCCCAGTGGCAGCAGCACGCCGAGGCCGAGCCCGGTCAGCACCCGCAGCACCAGGAACGGCCCGTACGACGTGCCGAACGCCCCGGTGAGCAGGCTGAACACGCCCGCGACCAGCAGGCCGGCGATCATCGTCGGCCGCCTGCCGATCCGGTCGGCGACCACGCCGTGCACGACCGAGCCGACGGCGAAGCCGATCAGGCCGGACGACACCAGGAAACCGACGGCGGTCTCGGACAGGTGCCACGGGCCCGCCACGAAGTGGATCATGTAGGACGGGATGAGCGTGTCGTAGCCGTCGAACATGGTCGCCAGCGCGACCAGACCGACCAGCAGCCAGTGGAACGGCCGTAAGGACGCGTCACCGAGTTCGGTGCGCACGTCAAGACCCATGTCGGACACGGAGACCTCCCGGTTGGGCAGCGCTGCCCTGGTGGACCGATCTCCCCACGCTAACCACGCTTCCGGTGCGATCGGAATCCGAACGTCCTACAATTCTGCCGTGCAGAACAAGCCGACCTACCCGATCGAGTCCGCCGACAACGTGCTCCGTCTGCTGCTTCTGTTGTCCGAGCGGGGCAGCGTTCGGGTGAGTGACGCGGCGGAGCACCTTGGTGTCGCGCGTTCGACGGCACACCGCCTGCTGGGTGCGCTCAGCTACCGCGAGTTCGCCGTGCAGGACGCGCACAAAGCATACCGGCCGGGGCCCGCGTTCGAACGAATGATCCTTCCTGGACCGTCCACTCGGGACCTACAGGCGGTGCTGCACCCACACGTGGCCTGGTTGCACGAGCAGCTCGGCGAGACCTGCCATGTGATGGTGCTGGAGGGCAACGGGGCTCGCTTCATCGACTGCGTCGAGGGCACACACGTGCTGCGGGTCGGCACCCGCGTCGGGATGCTGCTGCCCGCTCACTGCACGTCCGGCGGCAAGGCATTGCTCGCCGAGCTGTCCACCGAGCAGCTCGGCGCGCTCTACCCGAGGGACCTGCCCGGCTCACCGGGTGGCGCCGCGATCCAGCGGACCGCGTTGCGCCGCCAGCTGGCCACCGTGCGCAGGCGCGGGTACGCGACGAACTTCGAGGAGAGCGAGCGCGGCATCGTCGCGGTCGGCGCATGCGTGCGGGACAGTGCCGGACGGGCGGTCGCGGGGATGGCGGTCGCGGCGCCCAGCGTGCGGTACTCCCGGTCAGCAGCGCCGGAACTGGCGAAGGTGGTCCGGGCGGCGGCCGCCGCGGCGACGGCGGATCTGTAGGACGGCGAGGCCGGGGTCGGCGAAGGTCTGGCCTTGCGCCGAACTTGCCTGGTATGCTCCTTTGCGTCGGATTGAATCGTTTCAAAGTGAGCGGGAAGCGAGGTCTTGACAATGATGTCGAGCGTCCACAAATGATCCCGGTATTCGTCGCGAGCCACTGTCCGAAGTAGAGCAATCGCTGCTCCGCACAGCTTGGCGCACTGACCGCCCGCGACACATCACACCCCATACTCGCTTCGTCGCAACGACGCAGTAGAGCACCGTCGGTGAAATCCGCCGATCAGCTCCTCGTCCCATTGGCGACGTGGCTGGTTCTGCCCGCCATTTCCATGATTTCCGGCCGATCATCCCCGTCGGCCGGACGTTCACCGTTGGCACTCCCCTGGAGCCGTCATGAAACCATTATTCGCCCTGAAACATCGGCTGCGGGCCGGCGCCGCGGTCGTACTGTCACTGGCCCTGTTCATGTTGCCGCCCACCGCCCCCGCCGCGGTCGCCGAGCCGGCCGACCTCCAGGTCGGCTCGCTCACCAGCCGAGCACCAGACCGACCCGCTCGGACTCGATATCAGCCGCCCGCTGCTCGGCTGGGTCATCACGTCGAGTGGACGAGGGGCTTCCCAGAGCGGGTACGAGATCCGCGTCGCCAAGGACGCGGACAGTCTGCGCAGCGGCCGAGACCTGATGTGGGACTCGGGTATGGTGCCGTCCGGCCAGTCGTTCGACGTCCCGTACAGCGGCCCGGCGCTCGCGTCGCAGACCCGGTACCACTGGCAGGTCCGGGTGTGGGACGGCCACGGGAGGGCTTCCCGGTGGAGCGGTCCTGACGCGTGGTTCGAGACCGCGTTCCTCGATCCCAACCAGTTCCAGGGTGGCTGGATCGCGAGTCCCGCTTCGATGGTCGGGCCCGAATTGCTGCTGCGCAAGGACTTCGCACTGGGTGGCCGGCTGATCACCAGGGCGCGCCTCTACGTCGCCGGCCTGAGTTACCCGTACGTGTCCATCAACGGACGGCCGATCAACGATCACGTGCTCGACACCGCGTTCACCGCCTATGACAAGACGGTGGACTACTCCACCTACGACGTCACCCAACTGATGCGCGGTGGCTCCAACGCGATCGCGGTGAGTCTCGGCAACGGCTTCTACGCCGGCGGAGCGGACGACTATCCCTCCAGCGGCGAGCCGTGGCAGCCCACCCAGCCCACGCTGAAGCTCGAACTCGAGGTCTGGGACGCCACCGGCACGGCGACCCGGGTGCTCAGCGACGCGTCGTGGAAAGTCGCGACAGGACCCACGATCGCCAACGCGCCCGACGTCGAGACGTATGACGCTCGCCAGGAGAAGCCAGGGTGGACGCAGGCCGGCTACAACGACAGCGGGTGGGCCGGTGACGTGGTGCTGCCCGACGCGAACGCACCGGTTCCGTCCTACTCGGGAACGCCGGTCGCGAATTGGATCTGGAACACACCCGGCGCGTCCAACGCCGCACCGACCGGCACGGTCTATCTGCGGAAAACGTTCACCGTGGCGAACCCCTCGTCCTTGTCGAGTGCGGTATTGCGCGTGAACGGCGACGACGGCGACCAAGCCTACGTGAACGGCACATTGGTATCGAGTTCATCCGGCACCGTGGTCAATTCGCTGGCAGACACTCGCAGGTCACTGACATCAAGTCGCTGCTGGTCCCGGGCACAAACGTGATCGCCATCGCGGGAATCGCGAATGCAGTCCGAACTCCAGTGGTGTCATCGCGACCGCGCAGCTCGATTCCACACGGGTCGTCACCGACGGCACCTGGAAAGCACTACCGGGCACGCCCGCGTCGCCGCCCGATGGATGGAACATCGTCGGATTCGACGACTCGGCATGGCCGGCGGCGGATGTCCAGGGCGCGTTCGGCACCGCGCCCTGGGGTACCAACCTTCACGCTCCTGACCGGCCCTGCCGGCGTCCTGCGGGCACAGCTGATCCCGCCGGTCGAGAGGACCGGCGACCGTCGACCCGGTCAAGGTCACCGATCTGCCCGGAGTGAGCGTGCCGGTTCCGTCCTACTCGGGCACGCCGGTCGCGAATTGGATCTGGAACACGCCGGGCGCGTCCAACAGCCGCCCCAGCCGGGCACCGATCCATCTGCGGAAAACGTTCACGGTGACGAACCCCTCGACACTTGTCGAGTGCGGTACTGCGGGTGAACGGCGATGACGGTGACCAAGCCTACGTGAACGGCACATTGGTATCGAGTTCATCCGGGCACCGTGGTCAATTCCTGGCAGACACTCGCAGGTCACTGACATCAAGTCGCTCCTGGTGCCGGGCACAAACGTGATCGCCATCGCCGGTATCGCGAATCAGCCGAACTCCAGTGGCGTCATCGCGATCGCGCAGTTGGATTCGACACGGATCGTGACGGACGGCACGTGGAAAGCGCTACCGGACACGCCCGCGTCACCTCCCGACCGGTGGAACATCGTCAGGTTTCGACGACTCGGCATGGCCGGCGGCCAATGTGCAGGGCCCGTACGGCATCGCACCCTGGAACACCGATATCCAGAACCCGTCCGGGCCCGCCAAGGTCTACGACTTCGGGATCACCACCTCCGGCTGGGCGCGGATCACGTTGAGCGGCACCGCCGGCACCCAGGTCCAGGTCATCTACTCCGAACAGTCTCAACTCGGACGGAACTGTGCAGCGTGAGGGCGGCAACGCCCAGACCGACACGTACATCCTCAAGGGTGACGGCCCCGAGACGTACGAACCGAAGTACGGCTGGAAGGGATACCGGTACGTCCAGGTCTCGGTCGCACCTGGTACCGCGGTTGCCCACCGTCCAGTCGGCCACCGGCGTCATCGTGCACACGGCGCTGCCCACGTCCGGTGACTTCAGCAGTTCGAGCGACCTGCTCAACCGTATGCATGTCGCGCATGAAGAACACGATCCTGAACAACCAGTACTCCTACGGCAGTGACACGCCGGTCTACGAGAAGGGTGGCTGGACCAACGACAACGCCGACTACGCCACCTCGGAGATGGCGAACTTCGATGCCGAGTCCTACTACGACCACATGCTGCAGAACTTCGACGATTCGCAGGACCCGGCAGGCAACATCGGATTCCTGGTGCCCGCGTCACCGGGTGACGACCAGGTCGACCCGCTGTGGGGCGGATCGTTCGTGCTGTTGGAGTACGACGCTTTCCAGCAGTACGACGATCTCTCGATGATCCGGCGCGACTATCCCAATCTGACCGCCTATGTGGACGATCTGGCGGGCCAGATCGCGTCGACCGGCGACATCTACCAGGGGACGACGTTCGGCGACTGGTCGGTGCCCGGCAACGCCAACCCGCCGTCCAGCCAGATGCTGGGCAGCATGTTCCTCTACCGGGAGGCCGAGGACCTGGCCACGATGGCGGCCGCGACCGGCGTCACGCCCGACGCGACCAAGTACCGCGTCGCTCGCCGCGAACATCCGCTCGGCCGTCAACAACGAGTTCTACGACGCCACGGCGCACCGCTACCGTGACCCGCTCGGCCTGAACTCGCACGCCACCGGCGGACCCAACGGGCCCATCACGTCGACCGCCTACGACCAGACGGCCAACGTGTTCGGCCTCGCCTTCGGGCTCGCTCCCGCCGGTGACCAGCAGGCCATCGCCGACGGCCTGGCCGCCGACGTCGTGGCGAAGGGCAACCACCTGGCCACCGGCGCCAACGGATCGAAGTACATCCTGCCGGTGCTCAGCCAGTACGGCCACGCCGACCTCGCCTACCAGGTCGCCACCAACCCGACCGCCCCCGGTTGGGGACAGTGGTTCCTGCAGTGCGGCGCCACCACGATGTGGGAGGCGTGGGAGGACTCGTCCTGCGACGTGGCCCGTTCCCGCGACCACGCCTTCATGGGCACGGTCGACGACTGGCTGTTCGAGGGGTGTCGCCGGCATCCAGTCCACCTCCCCCGGTTTCCGGACCCTCACGATCGATCCGGACGTGGTCGGGAACCTGACCAAGGCGTTCGGGCTCGGAGGACACGCCACTGGGACAGTGTGAGTTCGCGTTGGACCCGCTCCGGGTCGAGCTTCGACCTCACCGTCCGGATCCCGGTCGGAGCGCAGGCGTCGGTGTGTGTCCCGGCGGGCAACGCCCGGTCGGTCACCGAGAGCGGCGTCCCGATCAGCAGGGCGTCGGGTGTGACGGTGTCGGGAACGCAGGGTTCCTGCGTCCAGGTGCACGTCGGATCCGGGACGTACAAGTTCCACTCGACGTTGTCCTGACAGGAAGGCCGAATGCGCCGGTCGGACGGGCTGTGTGGGCCGTCCGACCGGCGCACTCGCTTCGCGGACCGGTGGCCGTCAATGATGGAACAACCGGAGCCCGGTGCGGGCCAGGGTGATCCGGTGTGCACGGCAGGCGTCCTCGACGTCGCCGGAACGGATCGATCCACCCGGCTCGCAGATATAGCCGACCCCGTGCCTGCGGGCATGATCGACGTTGTCCCGGAACGGCAACGCTCCGTCCGACACGAACGCCACGTCCGTCAAGCCGCTCAGCCACTGCGTGCGCTGGTCGTCCGTCAACTCGGGCGCGGGTGCGGACAGTGCTGCTGCCAGCCGGTCGCTCTCATCGCGGGTGAGGTCACCCTCGATGAAGCGGAGCTGCCAGTTGATCCGGTCCTGACGGCGGACGTCCGGCCGGAAGGTGAGTGCGCGGACCGTAGGGTGGCGTCGCAGCCACCAGGTGTCGGTCTTCGCACCGGCGAGGCGGGTGCAGTCGACTCGGGACTGCTGGCCCGCGCCGATCCCCAGAGTCGCCCCACCACGCAGATAACACACCGAGTTGGACTGTGTGTAGCGCACGACCGCCAGGCCCAGCAGCAGATCCTCCGCCGCCCCCGCGGTCAACGCACCGCACACCACGTCCGCCAGCAAGGCGATCGAGAGCGGCACCTCGTCGCGTCGCTGGGTGAGCCGCAGGCCGAACACGTCCCGTGTCTCGTCCCGCGGCGGCACGAACGCCTCGTCCGCCTCGATGACCAGGAACCGGCCGTTCTTCTTCCGGCTCAGCGTCGCGACGGTGCCGGGAGCGTAGCCAGGGGCCACGATGCCGTCGCAGACCACGGTGCTCAGCACGTCGGCGAGTTCGGTGTCGACCGGGTGCGAGACGGCGGCGAGATCACCGTAGGAGGACTTCGGATCGCTGTCCCGGGCCCGCAGGTAGGCACTGGTGAGCACACCGACGGCGGCGCGGTCGATGCCGTAGAGCTCGGCCGTGACCTGGTCGACGGGCCCGGCCGCCGCCGCACCGGCAGGCGAAACGTGCTTGAAGGAGGCCGCCACCGGTCGGCACAGGGCCCGGGCGGCCTCCAGCACCAGTTGCCAGCTGTTCAACGCGTCCAGCATGTTGATGTAGGACGGGCTGCCGTTCAGTACCCGGACCGGCGGCCGGTCGGGGACCACCGGTGTGGCATGGGCGGTCTGCTGGGGATTGGTTCCGTAGCGGAAATCCACGTCCTGGCCTCCTGGGTCAGCTCGACATCACTGACGCAGGCGCCCAGGCGGTCGACGCTCACGAGATCGGACGGCCGCTCCCCGGTGGTTGTCCACCTTCGCCAGTCACGACCGCACACGATCCTACCGGCGGCGTCGATCACGAGCGGCCGAGGTCGGGGACTGCCAGCGGTGATGGACCATAATGGTGACCGCACTGACCCCGGCTGCCTGGAGACGAACATGGTCGAACGTCAGGTCCCGAAAGCCAGCGAGATCTTCGAGCTCATGCGGTTCAAGAAGCCGGAGCTCGACGCGCAGGAAGCGGCGGCTGGCATCGGCGCTGACGATCTACGACCTGCGCGCGATCGCCAGGCGGCGCACCCCGAAGGCGGCGTTCGACTACACCGACGGTGCCGCCGAGGGCGAGTTCTCGCATGCGCCGGTGCCCGGCAGGCGTTCGAGGACATCGAGTTCCACCCGTCGATCCTGCGCGGCTCCGCCGATGTCGACATGCGCTGCCAGATCTTCGGCGGCCCGTCGGCGCTGCCCTTCGGCATCGCCCCGACCGGCTTCACCCGGCTGATGCAGACCGAGGGCGAGATCGCGGGCGCCGGCGCGGCAGCCGCGGCGGGCATCCCGTTCTCCCTGTCCACGCTGGGCACCACCTCGATCGAGGATGTCAAGGCGGCCAACCCGCGCGGCCGCAACTGGTTCCAGCTCTACGTGATGCGCGACCGGGAGATCTCCTACGAGCTGGTGCGCCGGGCCGCCGCGGCCGGGTTCGACACGCTGTTCTTCACCGTCGACGCCCCGGTGGCGGGCGCGCGGCTGCGGGACAAGCGCAACGGCTTCTCCATCCCGCCGCAGCTGACCCTGGGCACGATCGCTCAACGCCATCCCGCGGCCGTGGTGGTGGTACGACTTCCTGACCACCCCGAAGCTCGAGTTCGCCTCGCTGACCTCCACCGGCGGCACCGTCGGCGAGCTGCTCGACGCCGCGATGGACCCGACGATCAGCTTCGCCGACCTGGACGTCATCCGCGGCATGTGGCCGGGCAAGATCGTCGTCAAGGGCGTGCAGAACGTCGAGGACTCGAAGAAGCTCGCCGACCTCGGCGTGGACGGCATCGTGCTGTCCAACCACGGCGGCCGCCAGCTCGACCGCGCGCCGGTCCCCTTCCACCTGCTGCCCGAGGTGGTGCGCGAGGTCGGCACCGACCTGAGATCGCCGATCGACACCGGCATCATGTACGGCGCCGACATCGTCGCCGCGATCGCCCTCGGCGCGAAGTTCACCCTCGATCGGCCGCGCCTACCTCTACGGCCTGATGGCGGGCGGCCGCGCGGGCGTCGACCGCACCATCGCCATCCTGCGCGACCAGATCGATCGCACCATGAAGCTGCTCGGGCGTGGCGACCCTCGCCGAACTCGAACCCCGGCCACGTCACCCAGTTCTCCCGCCTCGTCGAACTCCGCGCCCGCACGGACCAGCCCGTCACCCGGTAGCGGACCCGGCGAGCACCCACTGGGTGATCGTGTCGACCAGCAGGTCGGTGTCGTCGTACATGGGCAGGTGGCCCACGCCGCCGTGCCGAGAGACGTATCGCCAGCCCTCCGTCCATCGAGCCGCCCACCACGTGCGGCCGGTCGAGGTGGAGCGGTGCAGCGCCCCGCTGGTCAGCGTCCCGCCCTCATGAGAAGTCAGCGACGTGATCGGCGATGAAGGTGCGCAGGCTGCGCGGCTGAGTGCCGGTCAGAGCCGCCACGTCGCCGCTCAGCCAGGCCGCGTCGCCTTCGGCGATCAGCCCGAACGCCTGGGCGTTGGAGGTCGCGACGGCCTCCGGAACACCGGCACCGATCATCGCGGCCCGATGCTCGTCCGGGCGAATCCGGCGGTATTCGATCTCCTGCCCCAGCGTGGTGGACAACGCCGTGGCGACGTCGGTGTAGGTGATCAGTTCGGGCCCGGTCAGCCAGTAGGTGTGGCCCGTGTGCCCGTTCGGCTCGGTGGCGACCGCGGTCGCCGCCGCGGCGACGTCCCTGGCGTCGATCATCCCGACCTGGCCGTCGCCGGACGACATCGTGAACGTTCCCGTCTTCTTGATCACCGGTGCCAGTGCGAGCAGGTTCTGCATGTACGCGTTGGACCGGAGCAGGGTGTACGCCAGGCCGGAGGCTTGCAGATGCGCCTCGATCCGGGCCTGTCCCCGTCGCCGGTCGACGGGGGAATCGGCCGACGCCTTGCTGGTGATCTTGACGATGTGGGTCACACCCTGTCGGACGGCGCTGTCGATGACCGCCATCTCGTGAGCCGGCACGGCCGGGCTCACGAGGATGACGGTGTCGACGCCCCGCGTGGCAGCGTCCAGTGTGTCCGGACGGTCGAAATCGCCGGTGACGATCTCGATGTCGTCCCCAAGGCCGTCGCGTCGCGCCACGCGGGACGGGTCACGAACCAGCGCCCGGGCGGAGCGGTGTCGTGCGGAGAGGAGTCGGACGGCCTCGGATCCGACCGTGCCGGTCGCGCCGGTAACCAAAATCATGGTGTTCACACTTCCCTAGAGTGGATCGTCCTATCCAATCTAGGTGCGATAGGATTGGATAGTCAAATCCAGTCTTGGGAGAAGGTCCGATGTCGACAGGCGCAGTGCCCCCGGACACGCCCAGCACGCGGAAGGGGCGTGCGACGCGAGAGCGCATCGTCGCGGTCGCGGCCGAGCTGATGTACCGGCATGGCGTGGCCGGCACCAGCACCCCCGCGGTCCGCGACGCGGCCGGGGTCAGCTCGTCGCAGATCTATCACTACTTCGCCGACAAGGACGACCTCACCCGCGCTGTCATCGCGTTCCAGTCCGAGGCGATCCTGTCCCACCAGGCCCCGTTGCTGGCCACGCTCGACAGCTTCGCCGCACTCAGTGCGTGGCGCGACGTGGTGGTCGACGCCGCCCGCAGGCAGCACGGGGCCGGGGGTGCCCGCTGGGCAGTCTGTCCAGCGAGCTGTCCGACAACCATCCGTGGGCTCGCGGCGCCCTGGCCACCGGCTTCACCGCCTGGTCCGACGCGATTCGCTCCGGCCTGTCCGCCATGATCGACAACGGCACCCTGCGACCCGAGACCGATGCCACCACACTGTCCCTCGCCCTGCTGGCGGCTGTGCAAGGCGGTCTGGTGCTCGCGCAGGCCCAGCGCACCACGGACGCTCTCGAAGCCGCTCTGGATGCCGTGATCGCACACATCCATGCCCACGCGGCGCGTGGTCGATCTGTGACACTGGCGCCGTGACCAGCGGCCAGTGTGTGCTCGGAGGTGGGCGTCGGGTCGAGTACACCCTGTACAACCGGGGCGCGCAGCGGCGAGCGGTGTTTCAGTACGGCACGCCCGGTACCCGAGAACTGTCCCGCCAGCTGATCGATGCCGCCCGGTCGGCCGGGTACGAACTGTTGGTGGTCGACCGGCCCGGCTATGGGCACACCACCCGCTCGCCAGGGCGGCGAGTGGTGGACGTGGTCGATGACGTCCGTGCCGTGATCGAGAGTCTCGGCTGGGACCGGTTCGCGGTCTGGGGTGGATCGGGTGGCGCTCCGCACGCGCTCGCGATCGCGTCCGGCCTGCCCGAGCGGGTGACCGCGTGTGCGAGCGTCGTGGGACTGGCTCCCTATGACGCGCCGGGCCTGGACTGGTACGCCGGCATGTCGGACGGGAACGTCGAGGAGTTCCGTGCCGCGGCGCAGGGAGAGCACGTGTATCGCCCGCTGGTCGAACGTCTGGCCGCGGCGGCATGGGCCAGCGTCGAGGCGGGCGGTGTACAGGTCGCCGACGACTATCAGTTGCCCGAGGCCGACCGGCAGGCGTTGGCGGCACGGCAGGCCGAGGACGACTACCTCGAACGCATGCGGGTGACCTACCGCGACGGTGTCGATGGCTGGATCGACGACTGCCTGGCCCTGACCCGGCCCTGGGGCTTCGACCTGGGCGAGGTGACGGCGCCGACCAGTATCTGGTTCGGTACGGCCGACGTGCTCGCATCCCGCGCCCACCACGAACACCTGCTGGCCGGCATCCGCGACGCCCGACGCCGGGAGCTACCCGGCGGGCACGTCCTGAGCGATCACGACCTGGCCGAGATCTATCGCTGGCTGGCGGCCCGGGACACGCCCTGAGGCCCGGACACCGGGCCGCAGCACTGGTTCAGCGCGTCTGCTGGATGCGGACCAGGTTGCCCGCCGGGTCGCGGAAGGCACAGTCGCGCACTCCGTAGGGCTGTTCGATCGGCTCCTGGACGACCTCGGCTCCCGAGGCCTGCACCTTGTCGAAGGTGCCGTCGAGGTCGGGGGTGGCCAGCATGATCCAGCCGTAGGTGCCCTTGGCCATCATGTCGGTGACGGTGCGGCGTTCGTCCTCGGTGATGCCGGGGTCGACGGCAGGCGGTGCCAGGAGCAGGGACGTGCCGGGCTGGCCAACCGGGCCGACCGCGATCCAGCGCATCGCGCCGCTGCCGACGTCGCTGCGGACCTCGAAGCCGAGAACGTCGCGATAGAACCCCAGCGACGCTTCCGGGTCGTCGTGCGGGAGAACCGTCGTGTGAATCGTGATGTCCATGGTGGTCACGCTAGCTGCGACCACGTGTCGCTGCTTCTCGATTCCTGATCGGCCTTGTCACCTGTTTGGCCACACAGGACGGCATGCCCGCCGCGGATTCGGCCTCCCGCCGGTAGACGCTGGGCGGCACGCCGACGAGTTCGGTGAAGCGCGTGCTGAAGGTGCCCAGCGAGGAGCAGCCGACCGCGAAACAGACCTCGGTGACGCTGAGGTCACCACGACGCAGAAGCGCCATCGCACGTTCGATCCGTCGGGTCATCAGGTAAGAATACGGCGACTCACCGTAGGCGAGCCGGAACTGCCGACTGAGGTGCCCGGCCGACATGTGCACGCCACGGGCCAGCGCCTCGACGTCCAGGGGCTGCGCGTACTCCCGGTCCATCCGATCCCGGACGCTGCGCAGCCGGACGAGGTCGCTGCGGCGCTGCGCCTCGGTCAGCGCCCGCGCCCACGAGGGGTCACACATCCGGGCCACTCCCCTCGTCGACATCCATGACCACCAGGTTAGGGCTGTTCGAGGGCTGCTGCTTCTCGATTTCTGACCGGCCCCCTGGGGCTGGCAGAACGTGACCATGTCCGCAACCCTTCGTCACAGCACCGCGCTGACCAGGCCCACTGGTCGATCGCGTCGCCATGATCGAACGGACCGTCGACACGAACTACATCGGGAAGCGGCCGCGGCGCCATTGCCAGTGGCCACCGGCCTTCAGGTGGTCGATGATCGCGCGCTGGAGCACGGTGCGCGCGCGGCAACTGGTCGAGCGGCGTGGTCAGGGTGCGGAACACGAACCGCAGCACCTCGATGTCGGCGTCCAGCCCTTCCGGCTCCTCGTAGGGCTCCAGCTCGAACCTGCGCTGGAACCGGACGATGTTGGAGTCCTCGGGCAGGTACTCCAGCAGCTGCGGGTCGAGCAGCCACGAGCCGCAGGAGAACGCCGTGTAGTGCTCGTCGGGAAAGTGGCGCGGGAAGAACGCGCGGGCCTCGTCGAGCGACGCCTCGACCGCCTCCGGGGTCATCGGGCCCGACTCGGGGATGTGCAGGCCGATGGCGGTGCCGCCGCGCTGGTGCTGCAACCGGCCCAGCTCGTAGACGCCGCCGCGCGCGTGCAGCGTCAGCCAGCTCTGCATGACCGGCCAGCCCTCGCGGTGCATCCGCCGGTCGATCGCGAGGTTGCGGCCCAGGTCCGCGAGGGTCGTCCACGACACGGCATCGGCGATGCCGTGGTCGCGGTGGTATCCCGTGACGACGTCGACCAGGGCCAGGTACGCGTACACGTAGAGATGCCGCCAGGCGAGGCCACGCTCGCGCGGCAGCTCCGGACCGGGCGGCAGCCAGCCGTGGCCCCCGAGATCGGCGTGCACCAGGGCGATCGAGCGGTCGAGCAGCCAGCGCAGCTCCGGAGTCCACAGTGGAGAGCTCGGCGTCCGGCCAGCCCGCCATGATCTCGGCGGCGTCGTCCGGCCGAACCGCGAGCCGGTCGAGGATCGCGGGCGCGTCGGCCTTGGCGGGCAGCGGAGCCGACGGCCGGTCGCCGGCGAGCCGGTGCACGCGGTCGACGTCCGCCACGGGCACCCCGAGCCGGGCGGCGGTGTCATCAAGATCCACGGGGACGACCCTACCGTCACGAGCCAGGGCAAATCCGTTTGCCGGGCACGATAGAAAGGCCGTATGACGTCCTTGTTCGCGCGGCACAGCCGGTTCTCCGATCCCGGCGCGCTGGCGCCGTGGCAGGCCGATGTCGAACCCGACATCGGCCGGTTGCACGCCGTCGCGAGCGGCCTGGTGTTCCACTACTGGGCCAACGGTGACATCGCGGCGCACGGCTTCGCGCCGGAACGGGTCGGCGAGATCAGCCTGCGCTACGCCGACACCATCTTCACCCGGCTGCGCGAACTGAATCCCGCGCCCCTGTGGGAATCGCGGCAGCCGACCGAGCGCATGGTGGGCTGCTGCCGCGACTTCACGCTGCTCCTGGTCGCGATGGCCCGCCAGCACGGCATTCCGGCCCGTACCCGGGTCGGTTTCGCCACCTACCTCATCCCCGGCTGGGCGCTGGACCACGTGGTCGCCGAGCTGTGGGACGGTTCGCGGTGGCGGCTGGTCGAGCCGACACTGGCCGAGCACGACGACATCGACCTGCTCGACGTGCCCCGCGACCGGTTCGTGGTCGCCGCGGACGCCTGGGCAGCGTGCCGGTCGGGCGCCATGGATCCGGAGCAGTGCGTCATAGCGCCGGACCTGACGGCGCCGCACCTGCGTGGTTGGCCGCGTCTGGCGCACAACCTGGTGCACGACCTGGCCACGCTGAACAAGCACGAGATGCTGACGTGGGACCGGTGGGGCGCACTCGCGGACCGCGGTAACCGGCCCCTGGAGCGCACGCGGCTCGAAACACTGGCCGAATCGCTGCGGTCCGGTCACGACGAGCGGATCGCCGCCGAGTTCGCCGATCCGGACTTCCGTGTGCCCGACGTGATCACGTCGATGACACCACCGGAGCTCCAGCCGGAGATGGTCACGCTGCGCCCGGCGTGACCGCCTGTGAATCCCAGTCAGGTTGTCCACGAACTGTCCGGCGAACAGCCTTAACGTCGGGCACCGCTCACGCGACTCCGTTGTCGGAGACCGATGAGCTGGAAAAGGATGCCCATGACACTGTGGATCGCCACCCTGTGCGGCGGGCTGGGTGGCTCGGTTCGTGGGGTGCTGGCCCTCTATCGGGGAACAGCCGTCTGGTTGCAGCGGCGGCGGGACGTGCACCAGTCCGGTGCCGGCGGGCCGCGGCCACGACTGGCCGATGCGGCGGACTGGAGCGCGGAATTCGTCGGGATGGCGGCGCAGGTCATGGTCGGCTGTCTGGTGAGCGCGTTCCTGACCAGAATGGGCACGGTCGCGGGTGTTTCCGGTGCCGTCCTGGCCGGCGTGTCCGCGCCTGCGATCCTGGCTCAGCTCGGCCAGCTGAAGTGGCCCTATCACCTGTTGTCCGACGATGCCACGCGGTTCGAACCTGGTGTGCTGCGGGCGGTCCCCGACGGAGGTGGGCCGGAGGCAGAGGGGGCCACGCAGCATGGCTAGCCAGCTGTGGCGACGGTCGCTGTCGGTCGTGCTGGGCACCGGCCGTACGACAGCCGGCACCACCGCCACCCGCCTGCACTACTCGCTGCCTCGGCGTGCGGCTGCCATCGTGTTCGGTGTCGAACTCCGCGACGCCCGCCTGGCCGAACGATTCAAGTCGGACGACGGTCGACTCCCGGTGCGCCGCGTCGCCGCACAGCGTCCTTGGCTGCGCCTCGCCCCGATCGCTGCCGCAGCCGTCGTCGTGTTCGGGTTGGCCTTCGGAGTCATCGCCCTACGTCAGCCGGTCCGCCCTCTGCCGTCAGTCGGCGCGGTCGTCGGGGACACCGTCATCGCCACCCCCTCGACAGCGCCCGTTGCGACCACGGGACCCGGTTCCGAGGAGGAGGCGTTTGGACAACTGCGGCGGCAGGTCACGGCCGACCGTCCCAAAGTGGAGGCCCTGATCGGCTACTGGGTGCCTGAGGTCTCGGCGAAGAAGCTCGGTGTCGTGGTCGGCCCGGTGGTCTATGACTATGCGCGGATCTGGTCCGACCATCGAGGTCTGGTGCTGCGTTATCCCGGCGCCTTGCTGCTGGCGTCGGGTGACTACACAACGTTCGGCCGGTCGGGCTACTGGATCACCGTGGTACCACAACGCTTTTCCACCGCTGCGGCGGCGAATGCCTGGTGCGACAGCGAGAACATCGGCCCGAGCGACTGCCTCGCCGCTCGGCTGACGCACGACCCGCACTTGCACGGCAACACCGTCACACGGTGAGCAACGCCGGTCAGGCGGGCATGAGGTAGGCGTGCCACTCGTCGGCGATGCGGAAGCCGCACCGCTCGTACACTCCCAGCGCGCCGGTGGCGTTGTCGAAGTCGACGTTGAGCAGCGCCCGCTCGTACCCGGCCGCCTGCCCCACCTGGAGCGTGTGCCCGAGCAGCCCGGCGGCGATTCCCTTGCCACGCTGGGCCTTCCGCGTGCCGATCCACGCCACGTACTGCTCGCGCACGCCGGTCGCTGCCTCGTCGGCGGCGAAGACGTGGCTCAACACGAACGCCCGCACCTCACCGTCGGGCGACACCACGAGGAACGACAGGTCCGGCCGGAAGGTCTTCGAGCCGGTGACCTTGTGCCGCCAGGCTTCGAGGGTGAAGGCCGTTGCGCCCCAGTGATCGGCGAAGGTGTCGTTGCGGGCGTCGAGGGTGGCCAGATCGTGTTCGGGCGCGAACAGAACCGGTTCGATGCCGGCCGGCAGCGCAGGCTGGACAGGCAGTTCGGTGAGGCTGACGCGCATGGTCGCGATGGTGCGCCGGTGCGTGTACCCGGCCCCCGCCAGCACGCCCGCGATCCAGTGCTGGTTCCGGTGGGCATCGTGCCGCAGTTCGAGTGGGGCGTCCGGGAAGGCCCTGGCGTGCACCTCCCTGCCGGTCTTGACGAACCACTCGATCAGGTGAGCGGCGATCGTGTCGTCGCGGTACTCGGGGTGCACCATCGACTCCAGGTACACCAAGTGCACCGGATTGGCCTGGTCCCTGCGGTGCACGATGCCGTAAGCGACCATCCGGTCCCCCGCCCAGGCCGCGATCGTCGCTCGTGCCAGGTCGACGTTCGGCTCGGTCAGCACCTCGGTCAGGTCATCGGCATCGAAATGCTCACCGGTCCGGTCGGCCTCCTCGGCGGCCGCGTACAGCCGAGCGAGTTCGGCCGCATCGGCGATGGTCAGCGGACGCCAGGTCGGATTCACCAGCGGAGGCTAGGCCGGGCATTGCCTGCGGCGCACCCGATTTAGAGCTCCGTGCCGCTGAACATGGCGACGAGGCCGTAAGGAGTGTCGTCGCCGAGGCACAAGTTCAGGATGCGCTCGGCTTCGACGGCGGCCTCCGCGCTCCGCGGGAACATGGCGGCCTCGTACTCGGTGAGGGCGGCCTCGACGTCGTCGGGGTGCGCGGCGATGGCCGGCGCCGAGTTCGGCGCCGTCGAACATGGCGAGGTTGGCGCCTTCGCCGGTCGGCGGCATCAGGTGGGCGGCGTCGCCGAGGAGCGTCACGCCGGGCACGCGGTCCCACCGGTGCCCGATCGGCAGCGCATGGATGACGCGAAGGACCGGCGCCGTCTCGCCGTCGGTGATCAGCGCGGTGAGTTCGGGCGCCCAGCCGTCGAACTCCGCGGCGACCCGTGCCGTGGCCGCGTCGGTATCGGTGAAGTCGATGCCGTCGACCCAGGTCCAGCGGCTTGGTGAGCGGCGACGTAGGTGTGCAGGACGCCCGCCGGCTCTCGCGGTGGGCGCGGATCCCTTGCCCGGGCGCCAGCGCGAACAGGGCGCCCGCCGCCGACCGCCTTCGCGCTCGCCGGGTGGCGCGCGTCGCCGTCGAACAGGTAGGTCTCGACGAACGACGATGCCGACGTACGCGCGGCTTCGCGTCGGACAGCAGCGGCCGGACCCGTGACCACGCGCCGTCCGCGCCGACCAGCAGGCTCGGTCGTCACGGTCGAGCCGTCGGCGAAGGTCAGCTCGTGCCGGCCGTCGCCGAGCGGCCGGACCGTCGTTGACCTTGCGGCCCCACTGGACGGTGCCGTCGGGCAGCGAGTCGAGCAGGATCTGCCGCAGCTCGCCGCGGGGCACCTCGGGCCGGCCGCCGGTGCCGTCGTCGGGCTCGTCGAACAGGACGGTCCCGTGCTGGTCGAGCACCCGCGTCGCCTCGCCACCTTCGTGGATGAGGCCGCGGAACTCGTCGAACAGGCCGGCCGCCCGCAGCGCGACCTGCCCGTTGTGGTCGTGGATGTCGAGCATGCCGCCCTGCGCACGGGCGGCCGGCGACGCCTCGGCCTCGTAGACGGTGACCGGGATGCCGTGGACGTGCAGGACGCGGGCGAGCGTCAGCCCGCCGAGCCCGGCGCCGATGATCGTGACTGACGTGGTCATGGTGCCCCCTCCGGTCTGGAACGTTGTTCCAACAGTTTGGAACAACGTTCCAGACATGTCAAGATGGGGCATGACCGACGCAGCGCCGTACCGACGCGACGCCCTCTCCCGCGAGCGCATCGTCGACGCGGCCATCGAGCTCCTCGACGTCGACGGCGAGCGACGGGCTGACGTTCCGCACGCTGGCGAGCGAGCTCAGGACCGGCCCCGGCGCGATCTACTGGCACGTGGCGAACAAGAGCGAACTGCTCGCCGCGGCCACCGACGCCGTCCTCGCCGCCGCGATGGCCGCCGCCGACGACGACGCGGACAGGGTGCGCGCGGTCGCGCTCGTCGTCTTCGACACGATCGACGCGCACCCGTGGGTCGGTACGCAACTGTCCCGCGTCCCGTCCGCAGCCGGCGATGCTGCGGATCCTGGAACCGATCGGCCGGCAGGTCCAGGCGCTCGGCGTTCCCGAGGCAGCTTTGTTCACGTCGGTGTCCGCGCTGCTGACCTACATCCTCGGCGCCAGCGGGCAGAACGCCGCGAACGCCCGCATGCTGCCGGGCACGAATCGGACCGACTTCCTCGACCACGGTGTCAGCGGCGTGGGCGGACCTCGATCCCGACGAATACCCGTTCACCCGGCACATCGCACAGCAGCTACCCGGCCACGACGATCGCGAGCAGTTCCTCGCCGGCATCGACCTGATCCTCGCAGGCATCCGCGCGCTCGGGCAGGCTTCCTGATCGGGCTGATCATCGCGCACCGGCTGTCCCGCACTCCGGTGCTCTCGCCGCCGCGTGCAGGAGGCGGTGCCGACGGCGAGCCAGCCGGGTGACCACGACCAACCCGGCGTCGGTGTTGGCGTAGACGGCGAATGCGAAGCGGAATCCTATCCCCGCCACCCACAGGGCCGCCGCGACGAGTCCGGCCTTGACGAGAACGACGCCCTGGTCGTCTCGCCAGACCCGGGTCGCCATGGAACTGGCCGTGCCACCGCCGGGAAACGCTCCCTTGATGCCGTGTTCCAGCGCGAACAGTCCGGCAGCCGTGCGGTTGGAGACGCCTGCCTTGGCGTAGATGTGCTCGACATGGTTGCGCACGGTCTTCTCGCTGATCGACAGCAACTCGGCGATCCGCCGGTTGGACAGACCGGAAGCGACGTGCCGCAGCACCTCGACCTCACGACCGGTCAACCCGGCCGGATACGACGCCCTGCGGCGCACCGGATGCCCAGCGGTGTGCAGCACCCCCTCAACGGCCTCGGCGTCCAATCGGGACTCGCGCGCCTGGATCTCGGCCGACTCGTCCGCGTCGTAGGCAGGACGATGTGGCCGAGCCTCACCGAGCGCGAGATAGGTGTCCGCCGCGGCCAGCAACCGGGCCAGCGGAGCCAGTCCGGCTCCGCCCACGCCAAGCGGGTAGCCGGAACCGTCCAGCCGCTCGTGATGCACGGCCGCGACCGTCGCCACCTGCTCCAAACCGGACACTCGCCGCAGGATCCGCCCGGTCAGGCCACCGCCGGATCGAACTGACTGCCGCTGCGCGCCCTGGCCATGTCGACGGCAGCGGCCGCCCGCCGCCGTCCTCACCCAACCCCAACCGGTCCGCGAGCCGGGCGGCGGACGAGCAGTGCGAGTGGATCAGCTCGGAGAGGTGGCCGCGCGCGTCGACCAGGAACGCGCCTGCCCGCGCACCACGCGCCAACCGGCCGCGGTCCTGTCCGACGTGCGTGGCCAGCAGGCGCAGGAACGGCAGACCGGACCAGTCGACCTGGTAGGAGTCGGCACGAAAGGCGATGTCGTCGCCGAACCAGCGGGCCAACTCGTGCGAGTCGGCATGGCACCCGATCCAGGCGACCAGGTTGGCGTAGAACACCGTGCCCCGCTGCCGCTCGGCCGGCTCCACCTGGTCGGACAGGCGGGTCGCGATCAGCGCGGAGCGCAGCATGGCTCCATCGGCTGGCCCAACCCCAGGTCGATGGCCAGCGACAGTGCAGCGAGGACCTCCGCGCGCCGCGGGCCGCCGGGCATCGTCACCGCCTCTCCCCCAGGCCGACCACGCTGCACGCGTCCTGACGGGGGTCGCAACCGCGTTAGCTCAGGCCATCGCCAGATGAGCCTGGACGTAGGGGATCGCGACCGAGTCCAGACCGCCTTCCGCGCCGAACATCGGGTGCACGTTGACCTCGAACACCACTCCGTCGTTCTCGCTGGCGACGTCGACCCCGGCGAACGGCAGGCCCATCGACTTCGTCGCCCGGACCGCGAGTTCGGCCAGGCCGGCCGGCAGGTCGTCGACCTCCAGCACCGTCGAGGTCGCGCCCTGGCCCTCGTTGCACGGCGCGTCCGGGTCGGCCTGGACGTGTTCACACGCCCGCACCACCCGCCCCTGCAACACCACCACACGGAACTGGTGGCGCAGCCCCGCCGTGTTGACGTTGTCCGCGTCCCTGGCCAGCAGCCAGTCCAGGTCGGCCGTTGCGTAGAAGCGCGCCGCCGCGTGCAGTTGGGCCTCGGTGGTGACATGGAAGACGTCGCTGCCGCCCATGCCGACCGTGGGCCGGGCCCACACGTCCTTGTCCAGCTGTTCGAACGCGTCCAGCGTCTGGCTCCTGGTCGGCCGGGACAGGCTGATCGTCGGCATCTGCCGCACGCCGTCGCGGGTGAACCGGTCCACCGTGAGGTTCTTCTGCGTCGCCAACCGCCACGCCTCCGCGTCGGCGCCCAGCGACGCCGTGCCGTGCCGGTCCAGGCTGCGCTGGAACGACTCGAACCGGCGGCGCGCGGCCGGCGGGATCTCGTAGATCAGCACGGCCGACGGCGTGACCACGAGGTCCTCGGTCGGCACCGCAAGGCGCAGCACCCCGTCCACCACGTCGACCCTGCCGTCACCGCCGGTCATGAAGTGCCGCGCGTCGATCAGCGTCGGTGCCGCCCCGGTCAGCTGTCGCACCGCGGTCACGAGGACCGCCCGACTGCCCTCGTCCGACGCGTGGTCGGTGATCAGCACGATCCGGCTGGCATCCATGTGGCTCCCCGTGACATCGGTGTCCCTGCTCCCGATCGAGCGATCGAGAGTCACAGGGCGCGGCAGATCAGTCGCGGGGACTCGGCAGTGCGAACCATAGCCGCATCAGGCGGTGCCGTGCGATGACAGTTCGATCAGTACTGCGTGTTGCCCGCGTCCACCGTCATCGCCAGGGCCGTCACGAACCGGGACTCGTCGGACGCCAGGAACAGCACCGCGTTCGCCTGGTCCTCCGGCTCGGTGATCTCGATGGGCAGGCTGTTGGTCAGCATGCCCGCCACCCTGGGGTTGGCCGCCAGTGCCGGACCGAACGCGTCCGTGGGGCCGCCTTCGCCCATGGCCGTGCGCACGCCGGTCGGGTGCAGGCTGTTCACCCGGATGTTGTCCTTGGCCAGTTCGTGGGCGAACGCCCGCGCCAGGCCGGTGACACCGTGCTTGCTGGCCACGTAGGGCACCAGGAACGGCAGGCCCTTGAGCCCGGCGGCCGAGCTGGTCAGGATGATCGAGCCGCCGCCGTTGCGCACCAGGTGCGGTGCCGTCGCCATCACGGTGTTCCAGGTGCCGCCGAGGTTGACGTCGATGGTGTCCTTGAAGACCTCCGGGCTCACCTGGTCCCACGGCGCCACGATGCAGATGCCGGCGTTGGCCACGACGATGTCCAGCTTGCCCAGTTCGGCGACACCGTCGTCGGCAGCCGCGGTCAGCGCCGCGAGGTCACGGGTGTCCACCACCCGCGACACGATCCGCCGGTCCAGCGCCTCGACCAGGCGGGTCGTCTCGGCGAGATCCTCCTCCGTCGCCGCGGAGTACTGCACGTTCTTGATCGGAGCGCAGATGTCGACCGCGATGATGTCGGCACCCTCCTCCGCCAGCCGGATCGCGTGCGCCCTGCCCTGGCCGCGGGCTGCCCCGGTGATGAATGCGACCTTGCCCGCTACGCGTCCCGTCATCGGTTCTCTTCTTTCGTATCAGCGGTTTTCGGTACGCCAAGTGCCCTGGTGAAGCCGGGTGGCACGACGACGTCGTCGGCGGTGAGCTCGGGATCGACGCGTGGCCCAGTCCGAGCAGGCGGCGTCGATGCCGCCGCGCAGCAGGTCCAGCACGTTCTCCACGCCCGCCTGACCGTTGGCGGCCAGCCCCCACAGGTAGGCCCGCCCGATCATCACCGCCCGCGCGCCGAGGGCCAGCGCCTTGACCACGTCGCCGCCGCGCCGCACGCCGCCGTCCAGCAGCACCTCGACCTGGTCGCCGACCGCCGCGCGATGTCGGGCAGCAGCCGGATCGTGGCCGGGCGTGCCGTCCAGGTTGTTGCCGCCGTGGTTGGACACCGAGATCGCGGTCACGCCGGCGTCCACGGCCCGCTTGGCGTCGTCGACCCGGGTGACGCCCTTGAGCATGAACGGACCGCCCCACTGCTCCCGCAGCCACGCCACGTCCTCCCAGGACGGCGGCGTCGTCTGCATCCACTGCCCGTAGGCGCCGAAGAACGTCGGCGCCGGCGCCGCCGCCGCACCGGCAGGTTCGGCACGGTCAGGTCCGGGATCGTGCCGGTCCGCAGCCACTGCGCACAGCCACGACGGCCGGGTCAGCACCTCCGGGGCGATGCCGCATCATGCTCCTCAGCGTCATCGTCTCCGGGATGCGCGGCGACCCCCAGTCCCGGCCGAAGGAGAACGACCAGTCCAGCGTCACGATCAGGCCGACCGCGCCGGCCGCCCGCGCCCGCTCCATCCGCTGCCGCCATGCTCGTCCCGCGCGCCGACCCAGTACATCTGGAAGAACGTCCTGCGGGTTGGCCGCCACGCACCTCCTCGATCGGCTTGCAGGCGAACGAACGACAGGCCCATCGCCGTGCCCCGGGCGGCCGCGGCCCGCGCCACGGCGACCTCGCCGTCCGGGTGCACCGCCTGCACGCCGGTCGGCGAGATCAGCACCGGCAGCGAGATCGTCCTGGCCCATCACGGTGGTGGCCATCTCCCGCGTCGCGGGCAGCCCGGCGACGTGCGGCGCGAACCCGAGCTCGGAGAACGCCGCCGACGTTGTCGCCGACCGTGACGCCCGCGCTCGGCGCCGGCGACCAGCGCGCCGTAGACCGACTTCGGCAGCCGCTGCTTCGCGCGCCGCTGCGCTACCGCCACCGTCTCGAACCACTTGTTAGCCATAGCGCTCGCCCTTTATGACCTTGTCCTTCGCCGTGGATCAGAGCGCGCCCTCTGCTCGGTCGACCAGCCGGGTGCGGCGCGAGCACCTGCACGTCCAGGCGGGCAGCGGTCTTACCCTTGAGCCTGGCGCCCAGCGCGCAACCCGGCGCCTGCCCTGTGCGCGTCCACGGCCTCCTGCCGACGCGTACTTCTCGATCATCACGAGCCGGCCGTCGGCCTCGTGCAGGGCGTAGAGCTCGCAGCCGTCCTCACGCGTGCACCCTCCCGATCGTGCGCCGTCGAAGGCGGCGATCACCTCGTCGCGGTGCTCGGGAACCGGAATGATGGTGGCGACAACGACAGACGCTCATCTGTGCTCCTTGAGGATCAGTCGGCGAAGAGGGTGGAGATCGCCGGGGCGACGTCACGGTAGGTGTGCGCGCGGGCCAGCCGTCCACGGCCGAGCCGAGCCAGGTCCCGCGCCAGCTCGGTGTCGTGCTCGCCGGACGTGTCGAGCAGCACGTCCAGCCGCGCCAGCCGGGCCGCGAACGGCCGGGGGTCGGGACCGGCGTTGTGCACGCAGTCGGACAGCAACAGCACCCGCGCGTCCCTGGCCGGCACCCGGGCCAGTTCCCTCGCGGCGACCTGGAGCGGGAACGCGACATTGGTCAGCCCCCGGGCCGGGATCCGCAGCATCGTGTCCAGCAGCCGCTGCGGCGAGACCTGGTGGCCGAGGTGGTTGAGCACCGCCGCGTCGGACCAGAACGCGACCACGGCGAGGTCGTCGCGGGCGAGTTCGGCCGCCAGCGCGCCGACCGTCGCCGCCGCGGTACGCACCCGCTCGCCGCGCATCGAGCCGGACACGTCGACCAGCAGCACCACCGAGCGCCGGGTCGTGATCCGCTCCCGCACGACGATGTCGTCGTCCTCGGGCACCGGGTGCTCGACCAGCGGCTCCAGGGTCCGGTCCAGGTCGATGTCGTCGGAGCCGCCCCGGTAGCGCACGCTGGCCAGCTCGCCGGCACCCGCGCCGCGCCGTGATGTCCCGGCGCGGCCGCGGCACCGCGAGCCTGGCCGCGATCTGCCGGGCCCGGCGCAGCGTCTCCGGGTCGGGCACCACCTCGTCCGGCGGCGGCGGCGCCAGCAGCGGCCCTGTTCCTCGGTCATGCCGGGGCACCGCTGCCCGGTCGCTGCCGAGGCGCACGCGCGGCCGCGTGCTCCGCCGATGAGCACCGGCCGCCACCGCCCCGCCCGACGCGTCATGCAGCACCGGGCTCCTCGTCCAGCACCTTGGGCCGCCGGCGCAGCGGTCGCAGGCCCGGGGCATCCGGCCGGAGCGGCGGCGCAGCGGCGAGTCCGCCTCGACGGCTCTTCAACCGGGCTCCGCCGCGGCCGGGTGCGAGGATGAAGTGGTCCTCCCAGATCTGCCGCAGCACCGGCTCGGACGTGGATTCCACTGTCTCGTCGAGGAAGATCGCGCCCGGACAGCGCCACCACCATCGCGTCGAGACGCGATCTCCGGGTAGCGTCGGGATCGTCCCGGTCGGTCACGCCCGCCAGGTCGAACAGTTGCCCGGCCACCAGGGTGACGTCGATCGCGCCGCGGACACTGCTGCCCTGCCGGATGTCCTCGTGCTCGCGGGTTGCCCTGGTGACGCGCGACCGCGTCGGCCACCAGCCGCTCGTACAGCTCGGGGGCGAGTCCGGCAGTGGAGCCCGCAGCGCGACGATGCCGCGCTCGGCCTCGGCGTCCTGGTAGCCGATCGCCAGCCGGCACAGCCGGTCGTGCACGGAGGTGGACAGCCGGGTGGTGCCGACGTTGTCGTAGGGGTTCATCGACGCGATCACCCGGAACGTCGGCCGCGGCAATCACGTGCCCGCCCTCGGCACGGCGATCTGCCGCTCGGCCATCGCGGTGAGCAGCGTGTTGAGGGTGTCCTCGGGCGCCCGGTTGAACTCCTCGATGTAGAGGAAACCGCCCTCCCGCATCGCCTCCACCAGCGGGCCGTCGACGAAGTTGTCGGCGCTGTAGTCCTCGCGCAGCACCCGGGCCGGGTTGTGGTGGCCGACCAGTTTCGCCGGGGTGAGGTCGGCGTTGCCCTCCACGAACATCAGCGGGATGCCCCACTCGGCGGTGATCGCGCGCAGCAGCGTGCTCTTGCTGGTGCCCGGCGGACCTTCCAGCACGACGTCCCGACCGGCCGCGACGGCCGCGAGCGTGAGCCGAGCTCGCGCTCGCGGCCGACGAGCCGGGCCGCGATCCGGTCCCGGGTGCCGGCGGCCAGCGTGGTGGTCACTTGGTGAGCGACCCTGCGTCGATGGGCAGGGTCACGCCGGTGACGTAGCGAGCCTCGTCGGAGGCCAGCCACAGCACCGCGTTGGAGATGTCCACCGGCTCCACCCACGGGATCGGCAGCGCGTTGAGCGCGCCGAACCTCTCGCCGAGGGTTTCCTTGGTGCGCTGGTCCTCCGGCAGGTCCGGCGCGAACAGCGCGTAGGTCGCCGCGTTCTGGATCATGTCGGTGTTGACGCTCGTCGGGTGCACGCTGTTGACCCGGATGAAGTCCGGCGCGAGTTCCAGCGCCAGCGTGCGCATCAGGCCGACCACGCCGTGCTTCGCCGCGGTGTAGTGCCCGATGTTCGGGATCGCCATCAGGCCCGCGGTCGAGCTGGTGAGGATGATCGAGCCGCCGCCGCCGCCCGCAGGTGCGGGATGGCGGCCTTCGCCGCGTGCCACACGCCGGTCAGGTTGACGTCGATCATGTCCTGCCAGGACTGCTCGGCCAGGTCGGCCACGTGCCGAAGCTGAAGATGCCGGCGTTGGCGGACACGATGTCCAGCCTGCCCAGCTGGGCCACGCCATCGTCCACCGCCGCCTTGACGGCGCCGAAGTCCCGCACGTCGGCCTGGGTCGCGACGATCCGGCGATCGAGCGCCTCGATCTCCTTCACCGTCTGCGCCATGTCCTCCGGTGTCGACATCGCGTACGGCACAGAGTCGATCTGGCCCTCGATGTCGACGGCGATGATGTCGGCGCCCTCCTGCGCCAGTCGGATCGCGTGGCTGCGACCCTGTCCCTGGCCGCCCCGGTGACGAAGGCGACCTTGCCGGCTACCCGTCCAGTCATGTCCTGCTCCTGTCGGGCTACTTGATGACAGCGCCTGCGTCGACCGGCAGTGCGACGCCGGTGACGTAGCGGGCCTCGTCGGAAGCGAGCCACAGCAACGCGTTGGAGATGTCCACCGGTTCCACCCAGGGGATCGGCAGCGCGTTCATCGCCTGCGAGACGGGTGTGAAGTCCTCGATCGTCGGGTGTTCGATGTCCGGGCTGAACAGCTTCCAGGTCGGCTCGTTCATGATCATGCCGGTGTTCACCTGGGTGGGGTGGATGCTGTTGACGCGGATGCTGTGCGGCGCGAGTTCCAGTGCCAGCGTGCGCATCAGGCCCACGACGCCGTGCTTGGCCGACACGTAGTGCGCGACGTTCGGGTACGCCATCAGGCCGGCCGCCGAACTGGTCAGCACGATCGCCCCGCCGCGCCCGCCAGCGATCAGGTGCGGGATGGCCACCTTCGCGGTGTGCCACACGCCGGTCAGGTTGATGTCGATCATGTCCCGCCACGTCTGCTCGGGCAGGTCGGCAGCGGACCGACCGAGGAGATGCCCGCGTTGGCGGACACGATGTCCAGCCTGCCCAGCTGGGCAGCGCCGTCGTCGACGGCCGCCCGCAACGCTGCGACGTCCCGCACGTCGGCCTGGGTCGCGATGATCCGGCGGTCCAGCGCCTCGACCTCCTTGACGGTCTCGGCGAGATCGTCCGGAGTGGACATCGAATACGGCACCGAGCCCACCTGGCCGCACAGGTCGACCGCGATGATGTCGGCGCCCTCCTGGGCCAGCCGGATCGCGTGACTACGACCCTGGCCGCGCGCCGCACCCGTGATGAAGGCGACCTTGCCCGCCACCCGTCCGGTCATCCTGTCCTCACTTCTTGTTGCTGAAACCGGCATCGACGGGCAGCTGCACGCCGGTGACGTAGCGGGCGTCGTCGGACACGAGCCAGACGATCGCGTTGGAGATGTCCACCGGCTCGACCATGTCGACCGGCAGGGCGTTTGCCATGGCGTTGCTCAACGAGGGGTCCTGCGCCAGGAACTCCCCCATCGCCTCGTTGACCACCATCGGTGTGCGGACACCGGTCGGGTGCACGGTGTTCACGCGGATGCTGTGCGGCGCCAGATTGTTGGCGTAGGAGCGCATCAGGCCGACGACGCCGTGTTTGGCCGCCGTGTAGCCCAGCCCGCCGCGACTGGGACCGCCGATGCCGTTGTTGCCCGCCGTGGAACTGGTCAGCACGATCGCGCCGCCCCTGCCGCGTTCGATCATCGACGGGATCACCGTCTCGACGGCGTTGAACACCCCGGTCAGGTTGACGTCGATGACGTCCTGCCACGCCTGGTGCTCCTCGTGCAGCGACATGGGGGCGATGCCGGCGTTGGCCAGCAGGATGTCCACCGGGCCGAGTTCGGCCACGCCGGCGTCGAACGCCGCCTTCAGGGCTGCCTCGTCGCGGACGTCGGCCTGCTGGGCGAAGATCCGGCGGTCCAGCGCCTCCACTTCCTTCACCGTCTCGGCGAGATCGTCGGGAGTGGACATCGGGTAGGGCACCGTGTCGATCTGGCCGCAGATGTCCACGGCGATGATGTCGGCGCCCTCCTGGGCCAGCCGGATCGCGTGGCTACGCCCCTGGCCGCGGGCCGCGCCCGTGATGAAGGCGATTCTGCCCTCGAGTTTTCCCATTCCACACTTCCGTTCCGATCGGCGGTGATCGGGCGTCCGATCCGGACGCTCGGGGCGTGCTTGGGCCTCACGGGTATCGATCCTGTGGTGTCCCAAGGAAACGCCCGATATCTGCACTGGGTGACGTATATCAGCCATGTTAATGGCACTCGGTGTTGAAATGCAAGGTCAGTGTGGACCGAGAACCCGCTGGAAACCGGGCGGAATCACCAGGTCACCAGGCGTGAGCTGATCGACCGACGACCGGCCGAGACCCAGCAGCGCCGAGTCGATCCCGGCCAGCAGAATGTCCAGCACATTCGCCACTCCGGCCTGGCCCGCCGCTGCCAGTCCCCACAGGTACGGGCGGCCGATCAGCACCGCGCGAGCACCCAGCGCCAGTGCCTTGACCACGTCGCCACCGCGGCGGATCCCACCGTCGGCCAGCACCTCGACCTGGTGCCCGACCGCATCGGCGATCGCAGGCAGCAGGCGGATCGTGGCCGGTGTGCCGTCCAGGTTGTTGCCACCGTGGTTGGACACCGAGATCGCGCTGACACCGGCGGCCACCGCGCGTTTCGCATCGTCCACCCGGGTCACTCCCTTGAGCAGGAACGGACCGTCCCACTGCTCGCGCAGCCAGGCGACGTCGTCCCATGTGGGTGGCGTCGCCGCCTGCCATGCGCGGTATGCGGCGAAGAACGTCGGCGGCCGCTCACCGGGCAGCGCCATGTTCGGCACGGTCAGGTCGGGAACGCGCCGCTGCCGGGCGAACGCGGCCAGCCACCGGGGATGGCGCAGCGCCGCCGGTGCGTACCGCAGGGCTGCCCGCAGGTCGACGGTCTCCGGGATGAACGGACTGCCCCAGTCCCGGCCGTGCGAGAACGACCAGTCCAGGGTGGCGATCAGACCGACTGCGCCCGCGGCACGCGCCCGCGCCACCCAGTGCGCCAGGTGTCGCCGCTCCCCCGACCAGTGCAGCTGGGCGAACGTCATCGGGTTGGCGGCCACCACGTCCTCGATCGGCTTGCTCGCGAAGCAACTGAGCCCTAACGCCGTACCGCGAGCGGCGGCCGCCCTGGCGACGGCCACCTCGCCGTCGGGATGCACGGCCTGCACACCGGTCGGTGCCAGCAGCACCGGCAGTGCGAGCGACTGGCCGAGCACGGTGGTCGACTGGTCGCGGTGGCGCGGCAGGTCCGCGATGTGCGGTGCGAAGCCGAGTTCGCCGTACGCGGCGACGTTGTCGGCCAGTGTGGTGCCTCGCTCGGAACCGGCCAGCAGCGCCCTGTACACCGGGCCGGGTAGCCGCTTGGCCGCCCGGCGCTGTGCTTCCGCGACGGTCTCGAACCACATCAGCGGGACCGGAACTGCCGCCACGACACGACGGGCCGAACGGGCACCCAGGTCCTGGCACGCACCGAGCCCGTGACGACACCGGCGCCGTAGGCCACGTCGTCGGCCATGCCGCCCAGCGCGTAGCGAACGGGGTCCAGCGCCGGTCGACGGGTGGCCCAGGTGAGCAGCGGCGGCCCGAACAGGAGCGACGCGGCGGCCCATCGGGTTCGTGGTGCGAGCAGCCCCGCGCCCAGCAGGGGTGCGGCGAACTGGGTGCCAAACCGGGCCAGCCCCAGCCAGGTCTGCCGGACGTTGGTGAGTGTCGCGGCCGGTACGCCGGTCAGCGGCAGGTCGGCGCGGCGCATCGAAGCGCCCAGTTCCACCGCTGCGGCGGCCAGGCCCATCGTCGCCACGGTGGGTCGTCGGGCGAGCAGGCCGAGCACGGCCACCGTAGGCCCCACCCGGAGCACCAGTGGCGCCATCGCGGTCGGGTGGCGGCGCGCCAGCGGGCCGGCGGACGTGCCGTAGTGGAACCGCCTGGCCAGCAACTCCGGCCAGGTCGCCGGCTCGTGGTGGCGCACCTGGACGGCCGGGTCGTAGCGGATCCGCCAGCCTGCCTCGTGCAACCGCCAGACCAGGTCGACGTCCTCGCCGTAGCGCAGGGCCGGGTCGAACCCGGTGATGGCGGCCCGGCGGACGACGAGCGCGGCCGTGGGCACGTAGGACACCCGGGTGCCGGGGACCACCCTGGCTTCCCGGTCGCCCATGTCCAGGCCGCCGGAGGTGACGGCGTAGCGGCCGGCCGACGTCGCTGGTGCCACGCCGACGATCCGGGGCGCGGCGGCCGCGACGAGCGGGTCGGCGAAGTGGGCGGCCAGCGCCTCGATCCAGCCGAAGGTGGGGACACAGTCGCTGTCCAGGAACGCGACCAGTTCGGTGCTCACGTGGTCAAGACCGGTGTTGCGCGCGGCGGCCGGCCCGCCGTTGGCCCTGCGGACCAGGGTGGCGCCGTGCTCGGCAGCCACAGCGGCCACCGCTGCCGGGTCGGTCGACCCGTCGTCCACGACCACTGCTCCCGGGCCCACTGCCGCCAGGCAACGGGCCAGCATCGACGCCCGGTCGCGCACCGGGATCACCACGGTCACGTCGGGTGCCGTGGTCAGCGCGGGCGGGCGCGGATGGGCGAGCCCGCCGTCGGTCAGCCTGCGGGCCAGGACGCCCTCGGTGGGCGACCCGATCTGGCCGGACCGCAGTGCCCGCCAGGCGGCCAGGCCCGGCGCCGACAGCCGGAGCACGCGGGCGGGCGATCCGCCGAACAGCGTGACGTCGTCCATCCGTTTCGTGCCGGCGTCGACCGAGATCCGGAACCCGACGGGCAGCGGGGTGTTCACAGCGCCAGGCCGCCGTCCACCGGCACCACGGCGCCGGTCATGGCACTGCTCGTCGGGGAGGCCAGGAACGCCAGCACGGCGGCGACCTCGCTCGGATCCAGCAGCCGGTGCAACGGTTGCTGGGCAGCGAAGGTCTGTGCGTCGGGCAGGTCGTAGAGCCGGGCGCTCTCGGCCAGGATCGGTGTGTCCGTCGAGCCGGGGCTCACCGCGTTCGCCGTGACGCCGGTGCCGCCCAGTTCGCTGCCCAGCGCACGGATCAACCCGGCAACACCCGACTTCGCCGCGCAGTAGGCGGCGAGCATCGGCAGCCCCCGGGTGGCGGCGGCCGACGCGACGGCGAGGAACCGGCCGCTGCGTGGCTCCGGTTGCCGCAACAGTGCCGGAATCGCGACCCTGGCCAGGTTCAGCACACCGCCGAGATCGATGTCGAGCACCGCCCGCTCCTGCTCGGCGGGCACCTCCCAGAGCGGCACTCCCCCGGCGATCACACCGGCACACGCGATCGCGGCGTCCACGCCACCCCACCGCGCCTCAGCAGCGGCAACGGCTGTCCCCAGTGCCGTCGGATCGCGGACATCGGCAACGAACGACACCACCCGATCCGCGCCCTGATTCGCCTTGGCCACCACAGCGGCCAGCTCGGCCTCGGTGGCCATCGCGTAGGGCAGCGCCGGATCATCGGCGGCCAGGTCCACCGCGAGCACCGACCAACCCGCCCCCGCCAGCGCCTGCACGGTGGCGGCACCGATGCCCCGGCCCGCTCCGGTCACCACCGCGACCCGCCCCGTCACCACCATCCCGCCACCTCACCGATCAGCTGACCCGCGAGGTGCTCCAGCAGCGCCGTGCCCTCGGCGGCGTCGGCGCCCAGCGGATCGCCGAGCACCCCGGATTCGTGCACCGCCCGCACTCCCTCGCTGCGCAACCTCGGCAGGAGTTCGGCGAGCGGACTGGTGTCACCGACGACGGCACGGTCCATCCGGACCCGCTCCGGTGTCAGCGCCAGCACCATCGACGTCTCAGGGCGACCGGCGTGCGGGTGGCCCTTCCAGGTGGGCTGGAACAGTCGCACGTCCCGCGACTCGCCGCGCAGCCGCCGCACCGCACGGGTGATGGGATCGGCGTTGCCGCCGTGCGCGGACACCAGCAGCACCCTGGCGAACGTGTCGGTGGCGGAGCGCACGAGTTCGACGATCAGCAGTTCCAGCGCTGCCTGCCCGATGGACAACGTGCCGGGGAAACCGGCGTGCTCCCCCGCCGAACCGTAGGCGACAGCCGGCGCGACCAGCACGTCGTTCCGAGCGGCGGCCAGCCGGTCGCACAGTGCCACGGCGATGTCCGTGTCGGTGGACAGCGGCAGGTGCGGGCCGTGCTGTTCGGTCGAGCCGACGGGCACGGCCAGCAGCGCGGCCCGTTGCCCGACCTCCGGCCAGCTCAGGTCCGCGAGTTTCACCGTTCTGGCGCGAAACCGGCCAGTGGGTTCTCGTCGCAGGCCCGGTCCGGCGGGCGGCCGAACCCGATCGTGACCGGCACCGGCCTGGTCCGGTGCGAGTGGTCCTCGGACGGCTTGGGCGCACTCTGCACCCCGGTCAGCGCCGCCTCACCGAAACCCTTGACGCACTCGGGATCCGGGCCGTCCAGCGGCAGCCCGGTGAAGAACTTGGCCGCCATGCAGCCACCCCGGCAGGCGTCGAACGCCGAGCAGGACTGGCAGGCCCCGCCGGTCTGCGGACGGCGCAGGTCGAGGAACAGCTCCGACTCGCGCCACACGTCGGTGAAGCCGCCGGGCGACCGGACGTTGCCGGCCAGGAAGTTCTCGTGGATGGCGAACGGGCACGCGTAGACGTCGCCGACCGGGTCGATGAGGCACACCACGCGGCCGGCACCGCACAGGTTCAGCCCGGGCAGTCCGCCGCCGCCGTAGCCGGCCAGGTGGAAGAACGAGTCACCGGTCAGCACCTGCTCGCCGTGCGCCACCAGCCAGTCGTACAGTTCCCGCTGCTGAGCCGCCGTGGGGTGCAGCTCGTCCCAGACGTCGGCGCCCCGGCCGGACGGGCGGAGCCGGGTGATCCGCAGTTGGGCGCCGAACCGGTCGGCGATGGCCTTGAAGTCGTCCAGTTGGCCGACGTTGTGCCGGGTCATGACGACGGAGATCTTGAAGCCGGCGAAGCCCGCGTCGGCCAGGTTCTGCATGGCCCGCAACGCTGTCGCGTACGAACCAGGACCACGGACGGCGTCGTTCACCTCGGCGGTGGCACCGTCCAGCGAGATCTGCACGTCCACGTAGTCGCTGGCGGCCAGCCTGGTGGCCACCTCGGGGGTGATCTTGATGCCGTTGGTGGAGAACTTCACGCCGACGTGGTGCTCGGTCGCGTAGTCGACCAGTTCCCAGAAGTCCGGCCGTACGGTCGGTTCGCCACCGCCGATGTTGACGTAGAAGACCTGCATCCGCTCCAGCTCGTCGATCACCGCCTTGCACTCGGCGGTGCTCAGCTCGCGCGGATCACGCCGCCCAGAGCTGGACAGGCAGTGCACGCAGGACAGGTTGCACGCGTAGGTCAGTTCCCAGGTCAGACAGATGGGAGCGTCCAGTCCGAACTGGAACTGGTCGACCAGCGAACCGACACCGGCTACCGCTGTCATGCGCCCGCCCTTCGAAAGTTCACTGTGGACAGATCATTGTGGACGCGGCGAGCGTACCCAATGCCTTGGTGTAAGCGGGAAGTTGCTCGACCGTCACGCCAGCGGCCAGGCACGCTTCGCGCGCGCTGGGCTGGGACTCGAGCGAGCGGACCAACGTCAGCAGCATGGGACTCTTGAGGAACGACAACCGCCGGGTGCCGAAGTGGTAGAGCAGGGCCCCGAAGCGCTCGGGGCGGATGGAGACCTGCGGATGCAACCGCCATGCCGCCGTCAGGTCGAAGTCGCCATCGACCTGGGTCGTCGTCGGCTCAGTAGACACCGCACATGCCATCGATCGAGACCTCTTCGACCAGCACGTCCTCGACCAGCGGCTCGTCGGCGATCGGTTCGACCAGAATGGTGGGTTCGTCAGCCATGTCGGCCCCCTCCAGATGGGAACACTGCGGACTCGAAATTCGACACACCGTGCCGAATACCTGATACGTTAACGTCACCCTGTGATGAAATCAAGGCCGGAGTGACCAGCACGATGGATGCCGCCGAACGTCCCCGCCGCGGCCGCCCGTCGGGTACCAGCGCCCGCGAACTGGAACTCATCGCGCTGCGGCTGTTCACCGAGCAGGGTTTCGACGAGACCACAGTGGAGGAGATCGCCACCGCCGCCGGTGTCAGCAGGCGAACGTTCTTCCGCTACTTCGACTCCAAGGCCGCCGTGCTGTGGCACGAGTTCGACGTCGAGGTCAGCGCGCTCCGCGCCGCGTTCGAACAGGTGCCGGCCGACGTGCCCATGATGGATGCCATCCGCACCGTCGTGGTCGGGGTGAACCAGTACCGCGCCGAGGACGTGTCGGAGCTACGAACGCGGATGAACCTCGTCAGCGCGGTACCCGCCCTGCAGGCCAGCGCCGCGCCGCACTACGACGCGTGGGAGCAGGCCGTCAGCGCGTTCGCGGCGACGCGGCTCGGGCAGCCCGCCGACTCGCTCTACGCGCTGGCCGTCGGCCGCACCACGCTCGCCGCCTGTCGGGCCGCCTACGACCGCTGGGTGGCCCGCGCGGACAACGATCTCACCGTCTACCTGGATCTGGCCCTGCGCGCGCTCAGCACGGGTTTCGTCGTCGCGGGCACGGAGGGCGACCCGGACCTGCTGGCCGATCCGAACCACATCAGGTCGATGGCCAAGCGCGTCTAGATACGCCACCGGACCGAGGGCCGGATGGGCTTGGTGGTCCCGGCGGTCACGCAGCCGGACAGCACACCCGCGCCGTAGGCGATGTCGTCGGCGAGCCTGCCGACCACGAAGCGCACGGGATCGTGTGCCCGCCCTTCGGCCAGCCACGCCGTGAGTGCCGGCCCGAGCAGGAGCGAGGCCACGGCGGCTCGTCGCGAGTTGGCACCCGGGGCGAGGAGCGCGACCACGAGCGCGGGTGCCGCGAACCGCACGGAGTACCGGCCGACACCCAGCCAGGTCTGGTGCACCCCGCCGAGCATCGCCTTCGCCACGTCCTGCGTCGGCGCGCCGGACCGCCGGTGCGCGGCCAGTACCGACCAGCCGTAGGCCAGCGCCGCGACGACGGGCCTACGGGCCAGCAGCGCCGCCACGACGACCGTAGGCCAGGGATGCAGCACCAGGGGTGGCGCCGACCCGGGGTGGCGAACGGCGAGCGGACCTGCGGACCTGCCGTAGCGGTACCGCCTGGCCAGCAACGCCGACCACGTCGTCGGCTCACTGTGCCCGACCACGGCGGCCGGGTCGTACCGGATGCGCCAGCCCGCCTCGTGCAGCCGCCAGACCAGGTCGACGTCCTCGCCCCGACCGATCGACTCGTCGAAGGCCCCGCCGTCCAGTGCGGACCTGCGGACCAGCAGCGCCGCCGTCGGCACGTAGGACACCCGCGTGTTCGGCACCACCCGTGCGGGCTGGTCGCCCAGATCCAGCGCTCCCTCGGACATCGCCCGCAGGCCGGACGAGGTCGCCGTCGCCACGATCCTCGGTGCGACAGCGGCGACGAGCGGATCGGCGAAGTGCGCTGCAAGCCGCTCGATCCAGTCCCCGGTCGGCTCGCAGTCACTGTCCACGAACGCCACGAACTCGGTGTCCACAGTGGCCAGACCGGTGTTGCGAGCGGGTCCTGCCCCACCGTTGTGCGGCCGTCGGACCAGGGTCGCGCCGTGCCGCGCGGCCACCTCGGCCAGTGGCTCAGGAGCAGCCGAGCCGTCGTCGACGACGATGACCGGGTAGCGCCGCCCCAGGGCGGCCAGGCACCGGTCCAGCGGTTCGGCGCGGTCCCGGACCGGCACCACGACGGTCACATCCGGGGTGTCCCGCAGGGCGGGCGGCCGGGGATGCGCGAACCCCGCGTCGGTCAGCCTGCGCGCGAGCGCACCCGCACCGGCCGAGGCCACCGGGCCGTCCCGCAACTGGGCCATCGCGACACTGCCGGAGGCCGTCAGCCGGAGCGCACGCTCGGGCGAACCACCCATCCACGTGCCGTCGGTCGCCTGCCGGAGCGCGACGTCCATGGTGATCCGGAATCCCATGGGCAGCGGCGTCGTCACGGCCTCACCGTAGCGCCGCTAACTGATCAGGTCGATCAACGCGGCTGGTGCGTCCGATGCGGCTCGCATGGGTTTCCAGCGGGCTCCGCAGCGTCGCGCGAGGTCCTCGGCGTGCTCGGTGTCCTCCTCGGGCGCGAGGATGGCGAGGTCGTCCAGCGCCAGCGCGGCAGGCAACGGGTCCCGGCCGTCGGTGGCATCGCAGTCCGACAGGAGCACGACCACCCTGCGGGTCGCGCGGGACCGTTCGAGTTGTTCCGCAGCAGCGGAAAGCGCGCCGGCCAGGCCGGTGACGCCGTGTCCGCGCAGGGACAGCACGGCGTCGATCACGTCGCCCGGCGGTGCGGACGACGTCATCGGACGCAGCACGGTCGTCTCCCTCGCGAACGCCAGCACCGCGTGATCACCGGGCGCACGCCAGGTGCAGGCCGCCGCGGTGAGCGCGGCGGCGGCCAGCCGGGCGCCGCCCATCGAGCCGGACGCGTCGATCAGCAGGCACAGTGCGAGGGTCGGGCGCGCCCAGTGGCGGGCCACGAGATCGGTCAGCGACGGCGCGTGGCCCAGCGCTCGCGGCTCGGCGATGGCCTCCATCGACAGGTCGAGGTCGAGATCACCGCCTCGGTCGGCCGGCACCGCCCTGAGCTTGCCGATACCTCGGCCACGCGGTGGCCCGGTGCGCACCAGATCCAGGACGACCCGGCCGGCCAGCGCACGGGCGGCGGCACGCAGCGACTCGTCGGTGGCCTGCGCCATGTCGGCCAGCAAGGTCAGCGCGTCATCCGGGCTCTCGTCCATCGCGGTGCCGAACTCGGCCGCGTCCAGTACGCCCACCTCGGGCGAGATCTCAGCGAATCGCCGGTGCGTGGCCAACTGGGCACGCGGGATGCTGCGCTGCCCCGGCGCCGGCCGAGCCCTGCCGGGCGGGGGTTTCGGGGTGTCGTCGCCGCCCGCGGGTCGCGGGCCTAGGCTCCCCCCGGCGCATCACCGGCCTGCTGGTCCGCCGAGTCCTGCACCGGTTCGGTCCCGAACACCTTCTCGTAGAGCTCCCGGATGACCTCCTCGGGACGGCGGGAACACGACTCCGGCAACCTGATCCGGCCGGACAACGCCACCAGGGCCGAGTCGAGACCGACCCGCCAGTCGGTGGTCTCGGTCTGCCTGCGCCGGGCCAGCGACGTGGCCAGCCGCACCAGGTCGATCGCGCCGCGCACCGACGATCCGACCCGGATGTCGGGGTGGTCGCGGGTCTGCCGGACCAGTTCGATCACCTTGGTACGCCAGGCATCCGGCACCGAGGGTGCCCGGGTCGCGGCGACCTCGTCCTCTTCTTCCGCGCTCTGGTAGCCCATGGTGATCCGGCAGACGCGGTCGTAGATCGCCGAGGAGATGCGTGCCGTGCCGACCGCGTCGAACGGGTTCATCGCGGCCACCAGCCGGAAACCGTCGGCCGCGCCGACCAGGCCCAGCCGGGGTACGTGCAGTTCGCCCTCGCTCATCACGGTGACGAGCATGTTGAGCGTCTCCTCCGGTATCCGGTTCACCTCCTCCACGTACAGCAGGGCACCGTCGCGCAACGCCTTCGCCAGTGGACCGTCCACAAAGGTCTCCGGCACGTAGCCCCTGTCCAGCACCTGGGCCGGATCGAAGTGGCCGACCAGGCGGGCCGGGGTCAGCTCGGCATTGCCCTCGACGAACACGAACGGCGTTCTCGCCTCGGCGGCCACCGCGCGCAGCAGTGTGGTCTTCCCGGTGCCCGGTGGCCCTTCGAGCACCACGTGCGCCCCGCTGTCCAGGGCCGCCACCAGCAACTCGGCCTCGTAGGCCCGGCCGACGACACCACCGGCAGAACCGCCTGGGCCGGACACCGCGGTGTCCGGCCCAGGCGGCGATCCGAACTCCACCATCAGTGCTCGTGCACGATCACGCCGCGGACGTTCTTGCCGTTGAGCAGGTCGTCGTAGCCCTCGTTGACCTGTTCCAGGGTGTAGGTCCTGGTGATGATCTCGTCCAGCTTCAGGTCGCCGCTCTGGTAGAGGCCGAGGATCTTCGGGATGTCGGTGGTCGGGTTGCAGTCGCCGAACAACGTGCCCTTCAGGGTCTTCTTGAACAACGTGAAGATCGAGCCGGGCAGGGTGACGTTGTTGACCGACAGCTTGTTCAGGCCGGTCAGCACGACGGTGCCGCCCTTGCCGGTGTTGTTGAAGGCGTCGGTGACGATCTCCTCGGTGACGATGCCGGCGGTGACGATGGTCTTGTCGGCACCGTTGCCGTTGGTCATCGCGCGCGCCAGGTCGCCGGCTTCCGCCGCGGTCGCCACCGCGTGGGTCGCACCCAGTTCCAGTGCCTTCTCCCGCTTGTTGGGCAACGGGTCGACCGCGATCAGGTTCTTCGCTCCCGCGTACCGGGCGCCCTGCACCGCGTTGATCCCGATGCCGCCGACGCCAGCCACGATCACCGTCTCACCGGGCCGAACGTTCGCCGCGTTGACAGCGGAGCCCCACCCGGTCGGCACGCCGCAGCCGACCAGCACGGCCTTGTCCAGCGGCAGGTCGTCGTCCACCTTCACGGCCGAGTTCTGGTGGATCACCGCGTACTGGCTGAACGTGCCCAGCATGCACATAGCGCCGTACTGGCCCTTCGGACCGCTGAACGGGAAATGCTCACCCGGCAGGTAGCCCTCCAGGATCGTCGCACCCATGTCGCAGATGGCCTGCTGGCCGGTGGCACACCACCGACACGTGCCGCAGTTGGGGATGAACGAGCACACCACGTGGTCCCCCGGCGCGACCCGCGTCACGCCCGGCCCGACCTCCTCGATGATGCCCGCGCCCTCGTGCCCGAGCACCATCGGCAGCCGGGCTTCGAGGTCGCCGTGCGCGATGTGCACATCCGAGTGGCACAGTCCGGCGTGCGTGTAGCGGATCAGCACCTCGCCGGCCTGCGGGCCGCCGAGATCCAGTTCCTCGATCTCGATCGGCTTGCCGACCTCGTAGACGACCGCTGCCTTCGTCTTCATAGGTGCTGAACTCCTTCGTGTCGGAAAATCACAGAGAGCGACATTGACGGCCTTGGTCCGAGTGCGCGGGCCGATGGCCTCGGCACCGAGAGGTAGCGCGGGATGGTCGTCGCCGTGCTGGTCATGCGCTCCCCTCACGTCGGTGTGATGTGGGACTCAGCGTGACTCACGCCGTGGCGGTCGGCGTGAGTCACAATGATACACGGCAGCAAGCCCCTCAGGGTGGTGTTTTCCCAGCTCAGGGGCTAGATCTGGCCTGCGACCACGTGCACCGCGCGCATCCGCCGGCACAAGCGGTGGCCTGCTGGTACCCCCTCATGTCGGTTCAATCCGGGCGGCCGGCACGTCAACACCGCAGGCGGAACGGTCTGTGAGCGCACGGGCACCCAGCGCCCTATGTAGACAACTGGCTCGCTTCGCCGCCAGGTGATCGTCTTCCGTGAACACGTCCGGCCACTAGGATCAGCCCTCATGTCCAGTCCAGCGCCGACGACCCTGGTGACCGACCTGGCACTGCCCGAATTCGACTACCTGGCACCGGATCTGACCGGCGCGGTCTATCACGAGCGGCTGGCGGAGGTCGCCGATCAGCACTGGCTGGCGCACTCGCCGCTGGCGTTCGTGGTGCTGGACCGGGCAGCGGGCGAGTTCTTCCCGCGGTCCCGGGACACGGCGTTCCCCGGCCGCCAGTTGGCCCAGTTCTTCGGTATCACCGCCGGGAAGCTGGCCGACCACATCGACGCCAACATCCTGAACCTGTCCGGCGACGGCCACCGCAGGCTGCGCGGCCTGGTGGGGCCGGCGTTCACGCCACGCGCGGCCGATCGCTGGCGGCCGGTGATGCGCGACGTCCTGGCGCGGATCGGCGGCGACATCGGCACCGGTACCTCGTGCGAGTTCGTCGCGTCGGTCGCGAAACCGTACGCGTCGTTGATGATCGCGGCGGTGCTCGGCGCGGCCGAGGAGGACGCGCCACGCCTGCACGAGTGGTCGAACTGGATCCAGAAACAGTTCGACATCAAGGCGCTCGCCGGGGAACTGCCGCGGATCGAGCAGGCGCTGGACGAGGCGTACGACTACGTCGAGGCTCTGCTGACCCAGCGGCGCACTGATCCGACGGACGACCTGGTCAGCGCCCTGCTGGCGGCGGAGGACGACGGCGAGAAGCTGTCCCACACCGAGTGCGTGAACCTCGTGCTCAACGTGCTTGCCGGTGGCGTGGACACCACCCAGAGCCAGTTGGCGCACGGCATCCGGTTGTTCGCAGAACACCCGGACCAGTGGGCGTTGCTGCGCGACCGGCCCGAACTGGCCGAGCGGGCCGTCGCGGAGATCGTTCGGTTGGAGCCGATCACGCCGTTCACGGCCCGGATCTGCCTCGCGCCGATCGAGTACCGAGGTGTGACGTTCCCGGAGAACACGATCATCGCGATCTGCGCCGAGCGGGCCAACCGCGAGCCACCGGCCGGCACGGACTTCGACATCACAGCCGAACGCGACGCCCGCGTGCTGACCTTCGGCGCGGGCGCCCACTACTGCCTCGGCGCGAACCTGGCCCGCGCCGAGTTGACCGAGGCTCTGACCTACCTGCCGTCGGTCCTGCCGGACCTGGCCCTGGCCGGGGAACCGGAAGCGACCGGTGTGGAAGGCATCTACGGCATGCGAACCCTGCCGGTCCGCTGGTCGTGACGTCGGGCCGGGTCGTCAGGACGTGCAGACGCAGGCGGCCCAGTGCCGAACTCGCAACCGATGTTGACGGTCGTCGCGTGCGCCGGACCGGCCTTCGTCCAGGGCCGTCCTCGTCATCCTGCTGGTCCGCCGCAGACATATCGAACCCGGTGGGCGTGCGAGATACTGAGTTCATGCTTCGTTCGTCGGACATGCGCGCCCTGACCGACCAGATACCCGGCCCGGACGGCCCCCTGGCGCTGCTGATCCTCGACCAGCGACCCACCCTCACCACGCACGGCGACTCCGCCGACCCGATCTTCGCCACCCTCCTCGGCATGGGCCTGACCACGGTCACCACCGTCAGCCAGAGCCCCGCCCCCGCCCTGATCGCCGAACCGCCCGCCCCGACTCCGGGATGGCGACTCGACCTGTCGGCTCCCCGCGGGGCACGCCTGACCGCCCCGAACGGCACGGTCGTCTACGACGGCGAATGCGAGCAGGCGCCGCCGTGGTGCGCACTGATCACCGACACCCACCGGTGCGCCGTGCTGATCGGCGCGATCGGCCTCTACCCCACCGAGGACCGCCCCTTCACCTGGATCGAAACCCTGCTGGACCAGGCCGCGCACGCCAAGGAACTGGTCGGTGGCCTGGTCGAGGCCCACTGCTAGTGGTGTGTCCAGTAACCATGGCGGTGGAATTTCGGTTCCAGGTGGGTGCATCGCAAGGCGGAGGAGGTCCTGGTCCCTCTGTTGGACCTGGGCCGACGACAACGCCGCGAGGTGCCTGCCTGGGGCCGAAATTACCCGGTGAGGGTTACTGGACGCGCCACTAGCGCCTCGCCTCGTCAAGCTACGCGGCGATGGCCGTGTCCTGGTGGCCACAGACGATGGCGCAAAATGGCGGGGCGAAGCCAAAAGTCCTTCCTGGACAGTGGATCGGCAGTCCGCCACGTCGGCCGTGGGCGGCCCGATCGGGCAGTTCGGCGACACGTCCGGACGCGAATGCCGCCCGCGGCGCGCCGTGGGGGCGCTAGATTCGGGCGTGTGTGCAGGTTGATCGTCGTGGTGGTGTTGCTCGGGCTGGTGTCGGCGGGGTGCTCCAGGTCAGTGGTGCCCGACCAGGGGCCGACTGTGGCCCCGGCGGGGTACTCGTTGCCCAAGGGGGCCGAGCAGGTGGTCAGTCCGGGGATGGATCCGGACCTCACGGTCGAGCTACCGGTGGGCGGTCTGGTCAAGCTGGACGACGACACTGCCCAGCGCGCCCTGGACGCTCAGATCTGGTCGGTGCTCCGGCTGGCCCAGGTGTACGGCGAGACCGCGATCTACCAGGCGGTCGCGCCGGGCAAAGTGGCCCTGGTGATCGCCGCGCATGGCTACCCGTGCCCGCCGCGCGCGGTGGACTGCGCCGTGGACACCAAGGGGCCGTTGAAGCTCCTGGTCGTCGTCACCCCGACCTAGTGCCTCGTCAAGCGAGGTTGATCAGGTAATCGGGTTCTCGGACGGGTGCGCATGCCTGGCTGGCAACGGGTCGGACAGCACGGGAGAAGTTGGGCTGCCAACGGCTTCTCCCTAACGTGAGGACCGGTCGCGACACCGATCCGCCCGTGCCCCGTCCCTCGCCGAGCCACAGCTCGCTGACGTTTCGTTGTGAGGCATCCGCATGTACGACGCCATCGTGGTGGGAGCGCGCTGCGCAGGCGCGCCCGCCGCCCTGTTGATGGCCCGCGCCGGCTATCGGGTGCTCCTGCTCGACAAGTCGGCGTACGGCTCCGACACCCTCTCCACACATCTCGTGCACCAGCCCGGGGTCGCGGCACTGGCTCGTTGGGGCGTGCTGGAACACGTCCGCGCGTCGGGCTGTCCGCCGCTGGACCGCACCATCTACGAGGTCGCCGACATCCGCATCGACGGGTATTCCAACGGCGTGGCCGGACAACGGGCGAAGTTCGCGCCTCGGCGGCGGGTCCTGGACGCGTTGTTGGTGGACGCGGCCGTCGAGGCCGGTGTCGAGTTCCGCGAGCGCTGTCGGGTGACCGGTCTGGTGTGGGACGAGGCGGGACGGGTCGTCGGCGTCGAGGGCAAGCACGGGGACCGAGCCTTCACCGAGGGCGCGCGGCTGGTGATCGGTGCGGACGGCATGCGCTCCGCCGTCGCCCAACTGGTCGCGGCGCCGTACAGCGTGCAGGACCCGCTCATGACCTGCGCGTACCACACGTACTGGCACGATGTACCAGCCGACGGTGTCGAGCTGTACGAGCGGCCCGGTGGGTGGGTGGCCGCCGTGCGCACCAACGACGACGCGACTCTCGTGCAGGCGTACTTCCCGCAGTCCCGGTTCGAGGAGATCCGCACGGACGCCCGCCGTGCCTACGAGGAGCAGATCCGCACCACCGCGCCCACGCTGTACGAACGGCTGCGTGGCCAGGAACCCATGGAGCGTCTGCACGGCAGCGGTGACCAGCAGAACTTCTTCCGGCAGGCGACCGGACCCGGCTGGGTGCTCATCGGCGACGCCGGGCACCACAAGGACTCCATCACAGCACGCGGCATCAGCGACGCCTTCGGCCAGGCGGACAGCCTGGTGGCCGAGATCGGCAGCGTGCTCGGCGGTGATCCGGCCGCCCTGGACGCCGCCTTGGCCCGGTTCGCCGAGGACCGGGACGCGACACTCGCCGCCGGCTACCAGGCCACGCTCAGCGTCGCCCGACTGGCTCCGCCGCACCAGCAGCGGCTTGCCTTGTTGCGGGCAGTGCAGTCCGATCCGGAACTCGTCGCGACCTACCTCGACGTGGTGGCCGGAATCGCCTCGGCGGATGCGCTCTACACGCCCAAGCTGATCGCCCTCACCCGTCATTATCTCGACAAGCCCGCCGTTTCAGCCGCCTGAAGCCATCGGAGTGGACATGGTCGCCTTCACCGTTGAACACGGCGCCCTTCGTAAACTGGTCCGGGATTTCGCCGAGAAGGAAATCGGGCCGCACGCGGACGAATGGGAAGCGAACGGGATCTTCCCGGCGCACGAGCTGTTCCCGAAGCTGGGCGAGCTCGGCCTGCTCGGCCTGGAGTACGACCCGGCCTACGGCGGCCAGGGCGCCGACCACTCTCTGCACGGTGATCCTGCAGCGAGGAACTCGGCCGCGTCGGCCCCGCCGGTGTGGCCCGTGGCATCGGCAGTCCAGACGGACATGGCCACGCCGTCGCTGCACCGCTACGGCAGCGAGGAACTCAAGCAGCGGTACCTGGCCCCGGCGATCGCGCGGCGAGCTGGTCGGCTCGATCGCGGTGACCGAGCCCGACGCCGGCTCCGACGTGGCCGCGCTCAGCACCCGTGCGGTGCGCGACGGCGACGACTGGGTCATCAACGGCTCGAAGCTCTACATCACCAACGGCACCCAGGCCGACTGGCTCTGCCTGCTGGCCCGCACGTCCGACGAGCCGGGCTACCGGCGGCATGTCGCAGATCGTGGTCCCGACCGACACCCCCGGCTTCCAGGTCAGCCGCAAGCTCGACAAGCTCGGCATGTGGTCCTCCGACACGGCCGAGCTGTCGTTCACCGACGTGCGGGTCCCGGTCGGCAACACGATCGGCGAGATCGGCCGCGGCTTCCAGCAGCAGATGGCCCAGTTCCAGAACGAGCGCCTCGATCACCGTGCTACATCCGCGGTCGGCGGCATGGAGACTGGCGCTCGACCGGACCGCCGACTACCTGCAGAGAGCGCCACGTCTTCGGCAAGCCGCTGCTCGCCAACCAGCACGTGCAATTCACGCTGGCCGAGCTGACCGCGCGACTGGACATGCTGCGGCACTACAACTACGCGGCCGCCGAGGCCTACATCGCGCGGCGAGGACGCCACCCGGTTCGCCACCATCGGCAAGCTGAAGGCGGCCGGCCTGCACGCGCGAGATCGCCGACGACGTGCCTCCAGTTCCACGGCGGCATCGGGTACATGGAGGAGATGTGGACCTCGCGCTACTTCCGGGACACCCGGCTGGGGTCCATCGGCGGCGGCGCCGACGAGGTCATGCTGTACGCCCTGGCCCGGCTGGACGGCTACCACGCATAGAAACACGGCATCTCGCTTGTCCCGCCGGGACAAGCGAGATGCCGTACCTGATCAAGCTGCCTGCTGGCCCTGCTTCACGAACGACGCGGCGGGCCTGGCGATGGCCACGAGTCGGCGGCGGTCGATCTTCCCGGTCGTCGTGATCGGCAACCGATCCACCACCGCCCAGAGCGCGGGAACCATGTACGACGGCAGCTCGGCACGGAGGCGGTCCCGCAGGTCGGCGGGTGTGATCGCCGCTCCCGGCGTCAGCCGGACCGCGGCCAGCAGCCGCTTGTCGACGCTGTCGCCGTCCGTGACCGTCACGAACGACTCCTCAACGCCCTCCTGAGCACGCAACGACTCGCTGATCGCGTGCAGCTCGATCCGGAAGCCGCGGATCTTGACCTGGTCATCCGCCCGGCCGAGGAACTGGAGTTGACCCGCCCCGTCGATACGCACCAGGTCACCGGTGCGGTACAACCGTTCCGGCACGTCCGGGGAGAAGAACCCGAACGCCCGATCGGTCTCCGCCTTGTCGTTGACGTAGCCCGATGCGAGGCCGTCGCCTGCCGCATACAGTTCTCCGACGGCCCCGGGCATCAGCAGTCGTCGACGTTTGTCCAGGACGTAGATCCGCGTTCCCGGGACAGGTGAACCAATCGGCACCGGCCCGTTTATGCTCGCCGGATCACTGACCGAATACGACGTCGTGACGACGGTGTTCTCGGTCGGACCGTAGCAGTTCGTGATGACCAGGCCCGGGTTCCTCGCCAACGCCTTCCTGACGTGCTCGTCGGGCACCACATCGCCACCGGTCATGAGATGCCGCAAGCCGGCGAGTGCCGTGCCAGCGAACTCCTGTACCAGCCCGAAGAGGCCCGCCGTGAGGAACGCCACGGTAACCCGGCGCTCCTCGAGGAAAGCACCGATCTCGGCCGGGAACAGCGCATCCGGTGGACAGATCTCCAGCGTCGCACCCGTCAACAGGGTGCCCCACAGTTCCAGTGTGGACGCGTCGAACGCGAGGGACGCCAGCCGAAGGGAGCGCTCACCCGGGCCCAGCCCCAGATACGGGCTGTCGTGGACCAGTCGGATCACACCGCGGTGCGGTATCGCCACACCTTTCGGCGCGCCGGTCGAGCCCGACGTGAAGGCGATGTACGCCAGCCGATCGGGATCGGGCTCGACCGGGGGTGCGGTCTCTCCCCCGACTTCCCAGCCCTCGTCCCATGAATTGACCAACAGCACGCCGTAGGGCGCGAGTTGGCCGGCCGCGTCGTCACTCACGATCGCGGCGGCAGGAGATGCCTTGGCCAGGATCCTCGCGGTATGAGCCGCGGGCTGCGCCAGGTCGACACCGAAGTATGCGGCGCCCACCCAGAGTGTGCCCAGCACGGCGACCACTTCCGCTACCGACCGAGGCACACCGATCAGCACCGTGTCGCCCTCTTCGACGCCGGCCACACGCAGCAGGCGTGCCTGTTCGGCCACGGCGACCGCCAGTTCGGCGTACGTCAGCGCGGACTCCGCGTCGCGCACGGCCACCGCGGACGGCCAGCGATCCACCATGTCGCGGAAGAGGCCGTCCACCGACGATTCCGGGAAGACACGACCTGTGTCATTGATGGCGTCGAGGAGCTGCCGCGAGTTGGTGGAGATGCAGCGGACATCCGCCAGCGTCCCGTCCGCACCGATCGCGTCGGCAAGTTGTGCCACGGCAGCCGAATAGTCCAGGACGAACCGCTCCACCTCGCCGGTATCCGCGTAGTCGACGTGACCGGCAACCGACCGGCCGGCAACCAGCCGCACGGCGATGTCGAACTGAGGCCCGCCGGACTGGTGGACACCCAGCCGCGTCACGACGTCGTCGGTCGGCACATCCGCCTGACCCAGTGACTCGTGTACGCCGCGCACGAACGCCTCCGGCGTCAGGTCGTCGTCGACGTCGATACGAACCGCAACGGCGTCGTCGGGAGCACCGACATTCACCCGCAACGTACTCACACCGGTCAACCTCGCCAGCGTGAGGCCGAAGGCGGCCAGGAGAACGGCGCACGGCGCCACGTCCAACGTGCGCGACCGCCTACGGACCGATGTCGCGGTTTCGACGGACAGCTCGATGTCAACGGTACCCATCAGTCCGCCTCACCGGGACTCGCCGTCCATCAGCCGGCCGAGCAGAGCGGCCTGCTTTCCGATCGTGGGGGCCCGAAGGACGTCGACGGCCTTGATCGTGACCCCGGAGGATTCGGAGATCTTCCCGATGAGAGCGATGAGTACGAACGAGTCGCCGCCCGCGTCGAAGAAACTCGTGTCGTCGTCCGGTGTGTCGTAGCCAAGAGTGTCCCGCCACGCGGAACGGACGAGAGCGATGAGACGAGATTGGTCCCGCACCCGCACATCGGCCTGGTTAACGCTTGTCACGTCTGCCATGAACTGCACCTCTCCAATTGACACGTCAGGCGGTCGTCGTGGCGGACCTGACGACGTCCAGCACGTCGGTCAGATCCGCGAGCAGCGTGGCTTCCTCGGGTTTGAGGTAGAAATGCCCGCCGGGCAGCACTCGGAGTCGGAAGGCGCCATCCGTCATGTCCGCCCAGCGCTCGATCTCCTGCGGGGTCACTTCGGAATCCTCGCCACCGGCGTACGCGTAGACCGGGCAGGCGAGCGGCGGCCGCGAGCCACCGGAATAACCACCCACCAAGCCGTAGTCACCGCGCACCGCGGGGAGCACGGCCTCCCTCATTTCGGGATCGTCGAAGGCCGCGGCACGGCTCGCGTCCAGGCTCACGACATGCGCGATGATGTCCTCGTCATCGGTGGGGACGACGCGCTCGCCGGCCAGCAGATGCGGCGGCTGTGTCCCGGACACGCACAGCGCGGCAGGCGGATACCCCCGGTCCTGCAGGCGCAACGCCACCTCGTGCGCCACCGTGGCCCCGAAACAATGACCGAACAGCACCACCCGCTGCCGTGCCAGTTCGCCGAGCGCGTCGGCGATGTCGTCCGCGAGGGCTTCCAGTCCTGCCGGGATCGGATCGTCGAACCGCTCCTCCCGGCCTGGGTACCGGACGGCCAGGACACCGACGTCCGACGGCAGTCCGCTCGGCCAGGTGCGATACATTCCCGCCACGGCACCGGCGTGGGGAAAGCAGACCAGTTTCGTCTCGTACCCGTCGCCATCTCGGAAGCGGCGTATCCACCGCTCCTCCACCTGGCTCGTCATCGAATGAGTCCCCTCCCTCTGGCAATTCGGCGGATATCGCCAACTGCCACCGGGCAGAATTCTGGTCGGGGAACGATGCCGATCGCGACTCTGAGCGTGCGAAACCGGCTGGCATCGCCTCCGGTGCGCCGGGTCCGGCTACGAGGGCGTCATCGGTCAGCCGACCTGCTGGCTGCGAACTCGTGGTCGAGGACCGACATCATCACCTCGTCGTACCAACGCCCGTCATGGAACACCAGCTCCCGACGGCGACCCTCCTCGGTGAACCCCGCCTTCTCGTACGCACGGATGCCCGCCACGTTGAACGGGGCCACGCTCAACTCGATCCGATGCAGGCCCATCTCCCGGAACCCGTAGGCCACGATGACGCGCATCGCGTCCGTGCCGTAGCCACGGCCGACGTGCTCCCGGCCAAGGCCGATCCCCAGCGTCGCGCACCGATCCTTCGGGCGAGCGTCCCACAGCCCGACGTGACCCACCAGCACCGGCGGATCCGCCAGCGTCTCGATCGCGAAGCCGAGATCGTCCTTCTGATTCGCACTCCAGCCGGCGATGCGCTCCTTCGCCGCGGCCTCCGACGGCGGCGCCACCCACGTCGACTGCGTCGTCATCCGCCCGGCGTCCATCTCCCACTTCGCCAGCGCCGACAGATCGTCGTCGCGCACGCCACGCAGCCGCACCCGCTCGCCGACCAGGATCGAGTCGCCGTAGTCGAATGCGCCGGACACATCGGTGAGTTCGGTCATGCCGGCGATCCTGCCGTGCCGAGCCGCTCGACGCGATTCATTTCGTGATAAATTTCAATTGTCACTGAAGTGACAGGTTCATCAGACCGGGTCTGATTCCCCCTGAAATACCAATCATTCAACCCGATCGAGTTAATCGGACCAGATTGCTCTTGTATCGGCGATCGCGCCACCATAGCGTCGGCTCCGCTTCGGGATTGAGCTTGCCAACTACCCATTCTGATTGGTGGTCGAGCCGTGCCAGAAACGACCGAGGAACGCCCCGCTCAGCTCAATGGCAACAACGGCGCCGGGCAGCTCAGCCTCGGCACCGCCGCCGCCCGCAAACTGTCGTCGACGACCAAGTCAGTGCCGCAGATGCAGGGCATCACACCGCGCTGGCTGCTCAACCTGCTGCCCTGGGTGGAGGCGCGAGGCGGTGCGTACCGGGTCAACCGGCGACTGAACTACACGTTGGGCGACGGCCGACTGGAGTTCCAGACCACCGGTAGCGAGGTAAAGGTCATTCCGGCCGAACTGACCGAATTGCCGTTGCTGCGAAACTGCGACGACATGGACGCGCTCGGCCTGCTCGCCAGTAGGTTCAACCAACGCGAATACGAGTCGGGCGAGGTCCTCGTGACCGCGGGCAACCCGGCGGACGAACTTTTCCTCCTGGTGCACGGACGGCTGACCAAACTCCGCGACGGAAAATACGGACAGGAGTCGCTCCTGACCATAATGGCCGACGGCGACTATTTCGGTGATGACGCGCTATTCGACGACGACAGCGCCTGGGACTATTGGTCAAGACGGCCACGGCGTGCACAGTGATGTCGCTGGCCAGGTCGACCTTCCGCGAACTGGTGGACCAGTCCGAGTCGCTGCGCTCCTCCATCGAACGGCACCGCACGATGAAGGACCTACGCACAGAACCCGCACGGCGAGGCGGCGGTGGACATCCTGTCCGGTCACCGCGGTGAGCAGCCGCTGGACGGCACCTTCGTCGACTACGAGATGAAGCCCCGCGAGTACGAGCTGAGCATCGCGCAGACCTCCTCCGGCTGCACACCCGGGTGCAGGACCTCTACAACGAGCCGATCGACCAGCTCGACCAGCAGCTCCGACTGACCATCGAAGCGGTGCGGGAACGGCAGGAACACGAACTGGTCAACAACAAGGACTTCGGGCTGCTGCACAACGCGGACTTCAGCCAGCGCATCTACACCCGAGGCGGCCCGCCCACCCCGCACGACATGGACAAGCTGCTCAACACGTCTGGAAGAACCCCGGCTTCATCCTGGCCCACCCGGAGGCCATCGCCGCCTTCCGTGACGAGTGCACAAGGCAGGGCGTCTCACCGGAGACCGTGCACGTCCTCGGCGGTCGGGTTTCCGCGTGGCGCGGTGTGCCCATCTACCCGTGCTGGAAGATCCCGATCAGCGAGCACCACACCACCTCGATGCTGGTCATGCGGACCGGCGAGGCGGACCAGGGGCGATCGGCCTGCGCAAGACCGGCCTGATCGACGAGTACGAGCCGGGCCTGAGCGTGCGGTTCATGAGCATCGACGAGAAGGCGATCGTCAACTTCTGATCACCTGCTACTACTCGCTGGCCGTACTGGTGCCGGACGCGCTGGGCGTACTGGAGAACGTTCAGCTCGGGAGCTTCGATGGCCGGAGCTGAGGCCACGTTCGACCGGGCCCGCGAGCTGGTCACACCCGGCCTGCGGGCGGCGGCGGACCGGATGAACCCGGCGACGCGCCAGGTGATCGGCTACCACTTCGGCTGGTGGGACGAACACGGCCGCCCGCTGGACGGGAATTCCGGCAAGGCGGTACGGCCCGCGCTGGCGATGTTGGCGGCCGAGGCCGTCGGCGGCACGGCCGGTCAGGCCGCCAACGCAGGAGTCGCCGTCGAACTCGCGCACAACTACTCGTTGCTGCACGACGACGTGATGGATGAAGACCGCACCAGGAGGCATCGCCCGACCGCGTGGACGGTCTACGGCGTGCCCGCCGCGATCCTGGCCGGCGACGCGCTGATCACCTTGGCCACCGAGGCGCTCGTCGGCGACGGCCCACCGCTGTCGGTCCAGGGCGTGGAGCGACTCGACTCGGCACTGCTTCGACTGGTCGACGGCCAGGCGGCCGATATCGGATTCGAGGGCCGGACCGACATGGGACTGCCCGAGTGCCTCACGATGGCGGGCGACAAGACCAGCGCGCTGTTCGCCGTCGCGTGCGAACTCGGCGCGCTGGCCGCCGGCGCACCACCACAGCGGGTCTGGCAGCTCCGCCAGTTCGGTGAGCATCTCGGTCTCGCATTCCAGCTCGTCGACGACCTCCTCGGCATCTGGGGCGATCCGGACAGCACCGGCAAACCCGTGTTGTCCGATCTACGCGCCCGCAAGAAGTCGCTGCCGGTGGTGGCCGCGCTCAACGCGGGCAACGGCGCCGCGGGGCGGCTCGCCGAGCTGTACCACCGAGCCGCCCCGCTGGCCGACGCCGACCTGTCGACCTGCGCCAACCTCATCGAGGAGGCAGGCGCGCTGGACTGGGCGCACCACGAGACCCACCGCCAACTCCAGACGGCCCTCGGCTGTCTCCAGGCCGCGAACCCGGAGGCGACGGCGGCAGCAGAACTGACCGCGATCGCGCACCGGCTGGGCACACCACCTGCCAAACACTCCCCCGCCGACGGCACAGCACGGTCGATCCCAGCTGCCCGAGTTCCGGATCCACCGTGCCGCCCGGCTGAACCCACAGTTGGAGGCGGCCCGCGCCCACACCGCGGCGTGGGCGGCGCAGATGAAACTGGTCGACCCGAACGCGGATGTCCTGCCGTGGACCGCCGCCCGGCTCGCGGCGAACGACTTCGGTCTGCTGTGCTCGCACAAGTTCCCCGACACGCCCGTCGACCAGCTCAACACCATCACCGACTGGTACACCTGGCTGTTCCACCTGGACGACTACGTGGTGGAGGCGTTCGCCCGGACCGGCGACATGGTGGGCGCGAAGGCTTTTCTGGCCGGGATTCCCCAGTTCGTACCGCTCGACCTGGACCAGGACGCGCCGACGCCGACCAATCCGACCGAGCGGGCGCTGGCCGACCTGTGGTCGCGCACCGCGCCGACGATGTCCCGTGGGTGGCGATGCCGGATCCGCGCCGGTGTCGAGGAGTTGCTGGCCGGACACCTCCAGGAATTACGGCACGCCGGCGTGCGGCACATCGCCAATCCGGTCGAGTACCTGGAGATGAAACGCAAGACCAATGGCGGGCACGTCGCCGCCGCTCTGGCCGAGTTCGCCCGAGGGCGCGGAACTACCGCCGGTGGTCGCCGACGGCCCGACGATGCGAGCGCTGGTCGACGCACTCAACGACAGCGCCCTGCTGCTCAACGACATCTTCTCCTACGAACGGGAGGCCGCCGACGCGGCCGAGACCTCCAACATGGTGTTGGCGCTGCAGAAGTTCCTCGGCTGCGGCCCCGAGCAGGCCGTGGCGGCGACCAACGACCTGCTCACCGCCCGGCTACAGCAGTTCGACCACATCGCCGACGTCGAGATACCCGAGATGTGCGACAAGCACCACCTCACCCCCGAGGAACGCTCGACCGTGCTCGGCCACGTGGACGGCCTGCGGGACTGGCTGCCGGGCTGGCTCGAATGGCACAAACGCGCCGCGCGCTACGCCGGCGAAGACACACCCGATCGGTCCCCCGTCGGCCCGCCGGTCCCACCGGTATCGGTACAGCCACCGCACGACGGCCCCCTGGCCGGCACCAGAACCTGACATTTCCGATCAGGGCGTGTGCGCCCGGGAGTGCGTGACCAACGCCTGCTGGTCCCAGGCGACGTGCCCACAGCGCTCGCACCGCCAGGCGCCCAGCGGAAGGGACAACCCTCGGCGGCGGGCATCCTCGCGAGCACAGACAAGTTGGTAGGCGAGCACGACATGATGGCGAACCCGCCCGAGCCACGACCTGATCCAGGACATCGGGGCCTTCAGGGGATGACTTTGTCGAAGACCTCGTTGAGGGCTTCGGTCGAGCTCGGGTGGGTGTAGATCGAGTCGCGCAGCTCGGTCGCGGTGATGTCGTGGCGCATCGCCAGGGCGACGGTGTTGACGATCTCCTGCGCGTCGATGCTGAGCAGCGCGGCGCCGAGGATGAGGTCGGTGTCGGCGTCCACGACGAACTTCATCACGCCGCGGGTCTCCTCGACGGTGTAGGCGCGGGGCATGGCGACGATGTCGGCGACCTTTTCGCGCGACACCTTGATGTTGCGGCCCCTGGGCGCGGGCCTCGCGTCTCGGTCAGGCCGACGGTCGCCAGCGGCGGGGTGATGAACAGCGTGTGCGGCACGGCGACCCGGTCGGCCGTGGTGCGCTTGCCCTCGCCGAGCAGCTGGTCCAGCACGATCCGGGCGTCGTCGAGGGAGATGTAGGTGAACTGCGGGCCGCCGTTGACGTCGCCGAGGGCGTAGATGTGCGGCTGGCTGGTGCGCAGGTGCTCGTCGACCTCGATCGCGCCGTTCGGCGCGGTGCGCACGCCGGCGGCGTCGAGCCCGAGGCCCGCGGTGACGGGCGGCGGCCCGTCGCCGGCAGCAGCGCGCCGGCCTCGACGGTGTGGGTCTGCCCGTCCTTTGCGTAGCTGACCTTGAGACGGCGCCGTTGTCGGCACCTCGGTGACCCGCGCGCCGGTGATGACCTGGATGCCGTCGCCGGTCGAGGATTTCCGTGACGACTGGCGGCGATGTCCTCGTCCTCGCGGGGCAGTAGCCGCTCGGCCGCCTCGAGCGACCGTGACGTCGCGTGCCGAAGTGCTGGTAGATCGACGCGAACTCGAGCCCGAGGTAGCCGCCGCCGATGACCACCAGGCGCTCGGGCAGCGGTCGTGCGGGTGAGTTCGGTGCTGCTGACCAGGTGCTTGCTGGCGGCCAGGCCCGGGATCGCCGGGACGACCGGCTCGGAGCCGGTGTTGATCAGGATCGTCGGCGCGGTGACGGTGATCCGGTCGTCGCCCTCGCCGACGGCGACGGTGTGCGGGTCGAGGAACGGCGCGGCGCCGGTGATCACGGTCGCGGTGTCCTTGCCGTCGAGCGACTCGAAGTTGCCGGCGCGGAAGGCGCTGGTCAGCGCGCGGACGCCGGCGATCGAGTTGGCGAAGAACTGCTGCGCGTCGTCCTCGATGCGCTCGGGTTCGAGTAGTGGACGAGCATCTTGGTCGGGACGCAGCCGACGTTCGGGCAGGTGCCGCCGTACATGTTCGCGGACCGTTCGACGAGGACCACGCGCCGGCCGGCGTCGGTGAGCGCGTGGGCGGCGGTCTTCCCGCCCTTGCCGAAGCCGATGACCAGGACGTCCGCGGTGAGCGGTGGTGGTTCCATGCCGTCGAGTGTGCGCCGCTGCGGTGAGACGACCAGGCTTGTCAGTATCATTTTTCTGCCCGAGAGTCTCACATGGACACCGTCAGCCGGTTGCTTCGCATGGCGCGCTCACGGCCAGCCTCGACAAGCGCTGCCTGCTCGGGGCGGCGCACCCGCATGGACGTCGCCCGCTCCCGGGCAGCTGGAGGCGCCGTTCCACGTCCTGCTGGAGGGCGAGTGCCAGCTGCACGTCGGCACCAGCGTGCTGGATCTGCGCGCCCGGCGACGTCGTGCTGATCCCGAGCGGCGCCCCGCACCGGGTGATCACGGCCGGGCGAGGCAGGCAGCGCGGCACCGCCGAGACCGTCGGCGACGCGTTCGCGACCACCCGCAGCGAGCGCGGCGGGACGGCGGTCATCGACTTGTTCTGCGGGCACTACACGTTCGACGCGGGCGCCGGCGCGATGCTGTTCCGGAGCCTGCCCGACCCGGTGCATGTCTCCTTCGGACAGTCCGCCGAGAGCGACGAGGTGCTGCGGATGCTGAGCGTCCTGATGCGCGGGGAGGCGCGGCGCGAGGGCGAAGGCACGGCGGCGATCCTGTCGGCGCTGTGCACCGCGCTGCTGGCGATGGTGCTGCGGACCTCGCGGGGCGCCACCACGGCAACGACACTGTGGACCGCGGCGGCGACCCACACATCGCGGACACCGTCCACGCCGTACTGGGGGACCCCGGAGCCGACTGGACGATCGACCGACTCCGTGGCGTGGCCGGCATGTCCCGCGCGACGTTCCTGCGGCATTTCGGCCAGGAGACGGGGATGACCGTTGGCGACTTCCTGGCCAGGGCCCGGCTGATGGCCGCGGCCGAGCTGCTCACCTCCACCGACGCCACGGTCGCCACCGTCGCGGGCCGGGTCGGCTACCAGTCCGAGTCCGCGTTCTCCCGGGCGTTCCGGGCCGAGACCGGACGACACCCGCCCGGTTCCGCCGTGACCAACAGGTCCCGAGCTACTCGGGAACCCACTCCTCGTAGCGCCCGACCGCCACGAAGCCCAGTGACTCGTAGAGACGCCGGCCCATCCGGGTCGACTGGAGCGTCGCGGTACGAGCACCGTCAGCCGCCCCTTCGGCCAGCAGATGACGCATCAGCGCGCCGCCCAGACCCTGTCGGCGCCAGGCCGGCGCGGTGCCGACCGCGTAGATCCCGGACTCGGAGCCGTGCCGGTAGGTCCAGGCGCTCGCCACGGCCAGCCCGTCGCGCACCAGTGCCCACGTCGACAGGCCCTCGGTCGTTCCCGGTACGCCCAGTTCGGCCTGCGGCACCGGTTCGTCGCCTGCCCGGAGCGCGGAGTCCAGCGACGTGCGCACCACGCCGTGATCACTGGGCAGCCCGGCGGGGATCGGCGTCGTCATCACCAACGTCGTCTCGTCACGCCGCATCCCGGGGATCGCACGCAGCTCGTCCGGCGCGTCGAACGTGGTCGTGCGACCGGGTATCCACAGCGCCCACGTCCCGACACCCGCAGCGGCATACCGACGTCGCCACTCCGCCGCGACCGCCGCCGCCGACCCGGGTTCACCGAGCAGGATGACGTTGTTCAGCGGTGCCCACGCGGGGAAGACCGCGCCGACAGCCGAGTCGGTGTGCTCCAGCCGCGCGCCAGGCGAGGTCAGCGCGAGGGCGCGCCAACTCCCGACCAGTGTGTCCTGGCCCGCCAGCACGGCACCTCCTCCGCCCGTCGTGGGATTCGGGCGGACTCCACAACCACCTGAATCCGGTGATGGCCGCTCACCGTGCCCGCTGTGAACCTTAGTTCGCCTGCGCCACGCGCCGACGCGCAACGGAAGGAAGCCTGTGACAGCGACAGCACGGAAACCGATCGCGGTGGTCGGTGCGACCGGCCTCCAGGGCGGGGCCACCGTCCGCGCACTGCTCGGCGCGGGCGCACCGGTCCGCGCGCTGGCCCGCCGCACCGACTCCGCAGCGGCGCGCGCCGTGGCGGCGCTCGGCGCCGAGATCTTCCCGGCCGACCTCGGTGATCCCGACAGCCTCCGGGTGGCCTTCACCGCGTGGCCTCGGTCTTCGCCATGACAACACCCGGCTACGACCAACGTATCGACCTCGAGATCGCCCCATGGGCACGCGATCGCCGACGCGGCAGCCGCCGCAGGCGTCCCGCACGTGGTCTACAGCTCGGTCGGCGGAGCGGAACGCCAGACCGGGATTCCCCATTTCGACAGCAAACGCGATGTCGAGCGATACCTGGTCGCGTCGCGTCTGTCCACCACCTTCGTACGACCGGTGTTCTTCATGGACAACTTCGCAGAGTTCCTGACACCGGCCGTGCAGGACGGCACGCTGATCGTGCGGATGCCCCTGCCGTCCGGCATCGCGCTACAGATGATCGCCGTCGAGGACATCGGTGCGGTCGCCGCGGCCGCGGTGCTGGATCCCGCTAGTGTCGTCGGAGGATCGATAGAGATCGCAGGCGACGAGCTGACCGGCGAGCAGATCGCCGAGGCCTACCGGCATCGCTACGACGTCCCCGCCCGCTACGAACCTCTGCCGGTCGACGCTCTCGGTGACGACGCCGACCAGCGAGCGATGTTCGAGTGGTTCGCCCACCTGCCGGCGTTCCAGGCCGATTTCGCCGCCACCAGGGCCCTGGCGCCACGAACGAAGACCTTCGAACAGTGGCTGGTGACCCAACCATGACGGTCGAGGACAAGGTGGTCCTGGTGACCGGGGCCAACCGCGGCATCGGGCAGGCACTGGCTGCGGAAGCCCTGGCCAGAGGCGCACAGCGGGTGTACGCCTGTGCCCGCCGGCCGACGGCCCACCCGGACCACCGGGTGACGCCGCTGAGACTCGACGTCACCAGCGCGGCGCTGATTCAGGAAGCCGCAGCCCAGGTCGAGGTACTGGACATGTTGATCAACAACGCAGGCATCATGCTGCGCGACGACCTGACCGACCCGGCCGTGCTCGACCACCACCTGGCCGTCAACCTCTTCGGCACCCTCGCCGTGACCAGGGCCTTGCTGCCGGCGGTGACCCGCTCCCGCGGGGCCGTCGTCAACATCCTCTCGGTGAACGCCCTCGCCCCGTTGCCGCTCGTGATCCCGGCCTACTCCGTCTCGAAGGCGGCCGCGTTCTCCTTGACCCAGTCGCTTCGCGCCCTGGTGGCCGGGCAGGGAGTGAGGGTTCACGCGGTCCTGCCCGGCCCGGTGGATACCGACATGACACGGGGCTCCGACATCCCGAAGGCATCACCGGAATCGGTCGCGCGTGGCCATCTTCGACGCGGTCGACGACGGGGACGAGGAGATCTTCCCCGATCCCACCTCGGCCACCCTGGCCGCCAGCTGGCGGGACAGTCCCGCCAAGCTGCTCGAACGCCGACTCGCGCGAGTCCAGGACCAGCTCGGCGGCTTCGACCTTCGGCATGATCTCTTCCTTCAGCCGCTTCATGTCGTCGAGCGTCTTCGCGACCGGGACGTCCTGGAACGGCGGCCACAGCAACGGCATCGTCAGCCCGGCCTCCTTGTACCGCTTGAGGATGTCGGTGATCTGCGCCGGCGAGCCGACGAGCAGGTTGGTGCCCTTGCCCAGTCGGCGTCTGGTCCATGTCCTCGTCGGTGATGACGAACCAGATCATGCTGCAGATCTCGAGGTCGTCGACCGAGCGCGGCGGTGTCCAGGTCCTCGAGCTCGCGCTGGATCTCGGCTGCGCCACTGCTGGATGTCCTCCGGCGAGTCCTGGATGCCGATCCAGCCCGACAGGCCGTACTTGGCGATGCGGCTCGCCGAGCGCTTCGGGTCCTTGAGCCCGCTGAAGAAGATCGGCGGGTGCGGCTGCTGCACCGGCTTGGCGCCGAACCCGCTGCGCTCGAAGTCGGCGAACTCGCCGTGGTACTCGAAGAGGTCGTTGGTCCAGATGCCCTGCATGATCTCCAGGGTCTCGCGGACGTGCTTGTGCCGCTTGGGGAAGATGTGCGAGGCGCTCGCGGCGGCGAACTCCTCGGGCATCCAGCCGGAGCCGACGGCGACGTTGAGCCGGCCGTTGGAGAGGTGGTCGATGGTGGCGAGCTCCGCGGCGAGGACGCCGGGCGAGCGGTACGGCGTGTCGATGATGCTCATGCCGATCCGCACCTTCGACGTCTTCGCGGCGAGCCAGGGGATCAGCGGCATGCCCTGGAGGAACTCGCCGCGCGAGCGCACCGGCAGCCCTTGGGGAACTCCGTCGATCATGCCGAAGGCGTGCTGCATCTCCTGGGTGTCCGATGTCTCGGGCACGATGATCCGGTCGAGCGTCCAGACCGAGTCGAAGTCGAGGTCCTCGGCGAGCGCGGTGAGGTCCTCGAGCTCCTTCACGGTCACCTTGTCGCGGAAGTTCGGCAGGTAGAGCGCGAGTTTCATGGTGTCCTCCTTTCAGCCGGCGGTGAGGGTCGTGCGGATCTCGGTCTTGCAGCACCTTGCCGACGGTCGAGCGGGGCAGGTCCGGCCAGATCTCGACCTGCTTCGGGCGCCTTCACGCTGCCGATGCGGCTCCTTGACGAACGCGATCAGCTCGCCGGTGTCCAGCACGGCGCCGGGCTGGAGCTGGACGACGGCGGTCACGCGCTCGCCCCACTTGTCGTCGGGCAGGCCGATCACGGCGCAGTCGCGGATCGCGGCGTGCGCCATCAGCGCCTGTTCGACCTCGGCGGAATAGACGTTGAACCCGCCGGTGATGACCATGTCCTTGGCCCGGTCGACGATGTACAGGTAGCCGTCGGCGTCGAGGAAGCCGATGTCGCCGGTGTGGTGCCAGCCGTGCGCCGACGCCTCCGCGGTGGCCTCGGGGTCGTGGTAGTAGCCGGCCATCACCAGCGAGCCGCGGACGCACGATCTCGCCGCGTTCCCCGCGCGGGCAGCGGCTGTCCCGGCTCGCCGATGATCGCCACCGTGACCAGCGGCGACGGCCGGCCCGCCGACGCCAGCCGTCCGGTGCGATGCTGCCGTCGGGCCGCCGGTGCTCGGCGGGCGACATCGTCGAGATCATCATCGGCGCCTCGGACTGGCCGAACAGCTGCGCCATCGGCCCGATCCGGTCGAGCGCTTCGGCCAGCCGGGCCGCCGACATCGGCGCCGCGCCGTACCAGAAGCACTGCAGCGACGACAGGTCCGTGGTGGCCGAGGGCAGCGTGGCCGAGCACCATGTAGATCAGCGTCGGCGGCAGGAACGTGTGGGTGACCCGGTGGCGTTCGATCAGCGCCAGGAACCGGCCGACGTCGGGCTGCGGCCATGATCACGACCTCGCCGCCGCGGGCCAGGATCGGGAAGCACAGCACGCCGGCCGCGTGGGTCAGCGGCGCCAGGGCGAGGTACACCGGGCGGCCGTCGAACGGGTAGCTCATCAGCGTGATCGCCGACATCGCCTCGAGGTTGCGGTCGGTGAGCATCACGCCCTTGGGCCGCCCGGTGGTGCCGCCGGTGCCGACCAGGGCGACGACGTCGTCCGGCGGCGCCGGCCTCGGCGGACGGGTCGTCGCGGGCCGCGGCGTCGAGCCAGGCGCCGAAGCCGCCGGAGCGCGAGGTCGTCGCCGGCTCGCCGAGCCAGACGAGCGTGGTCAGCTTCGGCAGCTTCGGCGCGATCTCGGCGACCAGGTCGTCGAAGGCCGGCTGGAAGATCAGCGCGGCGCAGTCGAACAGGTCCAGCAGTTCGCGCGTTCTCGCCGGCCGCGTTGCGCGGGTTGATCGGGCACCAGACGGCACCGGCGCGGGAGATGCCGAACACGCAGGTGAACGCGGTCGGGTCGTTGGCCGACAGGATGCCGACCTTGTCCCCGGGCCGGACGCCCGAGCGCCGCAGCGCCGCGGGCGACCGCGTTGGACGAGCTCGACGACCTCGCCGTAGGACCGGGGACGCCCGTCGAGGGTCAGGCAGGGCGCGTCGGGCGCCCGAGCGAGGCGCCTTTGTCCAGGTAGTCGTCAGAGCCATGTGCAGTCAGGCCTAGCGCGCGGCCGGCCGTCGGTGTCACATCCCCATTCCGCCGTCGACCGGCAGCCCGGCACCGGTGATGAAGCGGGCCGCGTCCGAGGCCAGGAACACGACGGCGTCGGCCATGTCGGCGACCTCGCCGAGCCGGCCGGACGGGGTCAGCTCCACGACCGCGCCGACCGCCGCCTCGGGTCGGGCGAACAGGCCGAGCGCGGCACATCGACGGCCAGCTTGACACCCATGTCGGTCGGCACCAGGCCCGGGATAGACGCAGTTGACCCGCACGCCGTAGCCGAGCTTGCCGGACTCCATGGCCGCGACCCGGGTCAGCCGGTCGACCGCCGGACTTGGTCGCCGAGTAGCCCGCGATGCCGGGAAAGCGATGGTCGCCGCGACCGAGGCGATGTTGATGACCGCGCCGCCGTTGCCCGCCGCGCCACCGGGACGCATGGCCCGGAACGCGTGCTTGATGCCGAGCGCCGTGCCCAGCGATGTTCACCTCGAGCATGCGGCGTGAGTCCGCGGGGTCGAGGTCGACGATCAGCGCGTGACCTCGATGCCCGCGTTGTTGACCAGGATGTCGAGGCCGCCGAGCTGCGGACACGCGTGCGGCGACCGCGGTCTCCCAGGGCCTCGTCGGTGACGTCGAGTGCGACGAACAGCCGTGGCCGCCCGACCGGGCGATCGGCGCGGCGGTCTGCTCGCCGACGTCCTTGATGATGTCGGCGATCACCACCGCGGCGCCCGCGTCCGCCAGCGCCTGCGCCATGGCCGGCACCCGAGCCCGCGCGCGGCGCCGGTGACCAGGCGCCGCCCGGCCGGCCAACTCTCCCTGGCTCAAGTCTCCTGAGCATCGTCCTACCTCGCCGAATCTGCTCTTTGACGCGGGTCACAACCTGACCCATTTGGTCGGTTGTCAAGATTTTCGGACGACTGTCCAAATAACTAGGAGCGGACTCGGCCGATCGGGCAGCGGGCGGAGATGACCAGCTCAGCCGGCTCCGTCGCGGCGCCCAGTCGACAAGTTCGAGGATCGCCGCCGCGAACTCGCCGACGCGGCGCTGCTGACCTTGGCCGACCTCGGCTACGCCCGCACCAGCCTGCGCACGATCGCGGAGAACACCGCGTTCTCGCACGGACTGCTGCACTACTACTTCGCCGACAAGGTCGAGCTGATCACCTACTGCGTGCGGCGTTACAAGGCGGCCTGCGTGCAGCGCTACGAGGGCGCCCTGGCCGACGCGTCCTCGCCAGGGGAACTGGCCATCGCCTGCGGGGAGGGTCTGGCCGCGACGCTCGCGGGACGCCCCGCTGATGCACCGGCTCTGGTACGACCTGCGCTCGCAGTCCATGTTCGAAAAGGCGTTCCGGGACGACGTCGCCGAGATCGACGAGAGCCTGGAACAGATGATCTGGCGCATGGTCACCGCATACGCCGACCGCACCAAAACCGCGCCGACCTGCACGTCCTCCGAGGCCTACGCGATGTTCGACGGCCTGTTCCAGCAGGCGCTGATGCGGCACCTCGACGGCGTACCGACCGCCCTGGACGATCTGCGCACGGGCGCGAACCTCCTGCTACCGCAACTGTTCGCCAGGGCCGACTAGCGCGGCCCGGTTCGCCACGTCGTCGTCGACGGTCCGTGGCGTACAGGCCAGCCAGCCCGCGATCACCGCGACGACCAGCGCGACCCACAGCACCAGCAGTGACGCCGTCCAACCACCGGTCACGCCGTACAGCACGCCGAACAGCAGTGGGCCGCAGCCTGCGATGAGGTAGCCGATGCCCTGCGCGAAGGCCGACAGCGCCGCGGTGTCGCCGGCGTCCCGAGCGGTATCCCGATCAGCGCCAAGGCGAACGGGAACATGCCGCCCCGATGCCGGCCAGCACCATCCACAGCCACGGCGGCCGCCGGCAGGCGCACACCCAGTCCCACGTAGGCGAGCACGCGAAACGCCGCCAGCGCCGAACGACCGCCCGGTGTGGCGCATCGGCCGTTCGGCACGATCATCGACACCGGGATGCCCATCGCCGAGAGCAGGGCGACCATCCGGCCTGCGGTGGTGGCACCGATCCCGTGTGCGTTCAGGAACCGTTCGAACCAGCCGAACGCGACGTACGCCTGCACGGACTGGAACGCGAAGAACAGCGTCACCCCCCACGCCACCCGGCTACGCATCAGTGTCCTCGGCGAGAGCCGCCGACGCTGCTGCCGACAGCGGTGTCGTGCCGTGCCAGCTCGGCAGCCACGCCAGCATCGCCACGCGCTGAGCAACGCCCACGAGCCGATGCCGACCGCCAGGTCCGGCCGCCCACCAGGTTCCCGATCGGCACGGTCACGCCGGCGCCCGCTGTCGTACCCACGGCCAGCGCGGTGGTGTAGACGGCCGTCATCCGCCCGATGTGGTTCGGGAAGTGCGACTTGACCAGACGGCGGCATCACGACGTTGCGACCGCGCCACCGGCGAGGCTCAGCACGCTGAGCACAGGAACAACCAGACCGAACCGACGACTGCCCGGCCACCAGGCCCGACCGTCATGGCACCCAGCGCGATCACCAGCAGCCGGTGCTGACCGACGCGGGCGGACATCCTCGGGGTGAGCGCACCCAACACGGCGAAGCAGATCGCCGGCAGCGTGGTGATCAACCCGGCCACGCCGCTGTTGCTGTGCAGGCCCGTCTCGATGTCACCGAGCACGGCGCCGACGCTGGTCACCGCGGTGCGCATGGACAGGCCGGCCAGCAGCAGCGCGCCGGTCAGCAGCCATCCCTCACGAGTGGATCGGGTGCTCGTCACTCCCGTAGTGTGCCGCTCACGCTCAGGTCAACTGGATCCACGTCGACCTGGCGACGGCGACCGGAACGCCGTCCGCCGCGTAGATCGCCGAGCCCGCGAACAACTTGCGCCCTTCGCCGCTCTCCCGCCAGCCGACGACGGCATACGGCTCGCCTGCCCGCACCGGAGCGAGCCGCCAGACCGCCATCCGGCCCAGCAGATAGGGCGCCGACGCCGGCTCCTGCCCGATCGCACCCAGTCCGGCGGAGCAGTCCAGCGCCGTCCAGAGGAACTCGGGTCGCACGCCGTCCGAGTCGGCCAGTGCCGCGTCGGGTGTCCACACGTCGGCCGACAGATCCCGACCGGGCACCAGCCCGACCATGATCCGTAGCCCGCCGTCGTTGTCCGGCCCGCAGCCGAAGCAGGCGGGAAACGGGTGCGTCTCCGGACGTCGCCGCAGCAACGACCGCTCCCCCGCCGCCTCGGCGTCGGCCAGGGAGACCGGACCCGGTGTCGCAGGTGGCTCGTCGCGGGTCGGGTTCGCCGTCGCGATCACCGTGTCGCCGTCCAGCATGCGCACCCCGCCCGCATGCTGCTCGACGGCCAGTGACACGCCCAGCGGTGTCGGCCTGCGGAGCGTGATCTCGGCGGTGTCAGGGACACGTGCCGCGAGCAGTCCGGACACGTAGCCGCCGTTGCCGCAGTTCGGCGGCCCGTTGTAGCGCGGTTCGATGACGATCACGACAGCAGCTTACGGACGGCGGCCACCCCGGCGAGCGCTTCGTCGTCGTCCCGCGCCTGCGGAATCAGGTTGAACCCGGTGCAACCCGCCGCGACATAAGGTGCCAGGAACTCGGCAACGTCCTCCGGTGTCCCGTATGGACAGTAGCGTTCGAATTTCTCGAACGACACTCCGTAGACCTGCTGCATCGCCTGCGCCACACACGATCGCGCGACAGCATCACTGTCCGCGAAACCGCACCACACCTGCATGGCGTGCCGACCGGGACCGGCCATGTCCACCGCCGCCGCGAACCTGTTCGGCGAGTTCCAGATCCCCAGCCAGCCATCGCCCAGCGTGGCCGCGCGCCGGATCGCCGCATCCGACCGGCCACCGATCACGATCGGGATCGGGGTGCGCGGCGCGGGCAGCACGACCGCGTCGGTCAGGTCGAAGAACTCGCCACGCAGCGTCACCGGCTGCCCGGTCAACAACCCACGCAACACGGTCAGGCTCTCGTCCATCCGCCTGCCCCGCGTCGCCGGATCGACCCCGCAGACCTCAATCTCGTGCCGGTCCTCGCCGCCGACTCCGACGCCGAACACCAACCGCCCTGGCGCCAACCGGGCCAGGTCGGCCAACTGCCGCGCGACCGGCACCGGATGCCGCAACGGCAGCAGGTACACCCCGGTGTGCACCGGCAACGTCGGATGCAGCATCGCAAGGGCAGTCGCCTGCAGCAGGCCGTCGCTCCCGTGGCCGCCAGCGAAACTCACGTGGTCGCCGCAGCACACATGATCAATGCCGGCCTCGCCGACCCGCACCAGGTAGTCCCTCGCCGCGTCGATCCCCCGGTCCAGCAGTCCCCACGGCGGGAACATCCCCACCCGTACCTCGTCACTCTCCGCCATGAGCCAACCGTAGGTCGGCGCGGGTCGGGCCGATATCGGGCGATCTACCCAGTTCGCAGCGCTGTGCCCGGCCGTGGCGTCGGTCGAACTACCTACCGGACGGCCGCCCAGGCCGCGATCTGCGCACGTGACCGCACATCGAGCTTTCGCCGGATGTGCTCGACGTGCGCCTCCGCCGTGCGTGGCGCGATGGCCAGCCTGCTCGCGATCGCCTTGTTGGTGAGACCGGCGACGACCAGGCGGGCGACCTCCATCTCGCGTCCGGTCAGCGGTTCGGATGCCGTCACGTCGTCGAGGAAGTCCAGGGTCGCGTCCAGCACCGACTGCCACTCGCCGTGGTAGTGGAGGTGGCCACGGCCGGGCAACGGCACGAGCACGGCACCGGGCACCAGTGACGCCACCTCGCGACCCATCGCGAACGGCGTCGCGGTGTCCTGTTCCCGGTGCAGCACCGCCGTGCGGGCCCGGATCGTGGGCAACAGGTCACGGATCTCGGTTCGGTAGTAGACGTCCAGCAGGTCGGCCGCCACTTCCGCGCTGGCACCGACACGCTGCGCGCGGGTGAACGCGTCGACCTCGGCCGGGCCGGGTCGGCGACGAAGATGCCGGTCATCAGCTTCGAACCGATGCCCCAGTGCGCCCGCACCAGCGCCACGATCGACGCGCGGACCTCCGGCGGTGCCAACTCGGAGCCGTCCGCACAGGTGCCGTAGAGCACCAGCGACTCGACCCGCTCCGGGTGGCGAGCGGCGAGCGCGGCGGCCAACTGGCCACCCTGCGACGCACCGAACAGCCGGAACCGGTCCACACCCATGGCGTCGGCCACCGCGGTCGCGGTCGCCACCTGGGCATCGAAGGGCAGAGCGACCTCCGTGCGGTCGGACAGGCCGCAGCCCGGCTTGTCGTAGCGGATCACGGTGTACCGCTTCGCCAGCCGCGCCAGGAAGTCGCCGAAAGCGAACAACTCGAGTTGGTCGCGCAGGTGCGTCACCCACCCCGACTCGTACAGCAGGGGCGGGCCGGTGCCGGTGCTCGTGTAGGCGACCCGACCGGCAGGCGTGTCGCAGTACCTGATCCGCACGTCGACAGGCTCGCACGTTTCAGTAGCGCAGGTCGACGCACACACCGAAGTGGTCGGAGGGATGCATGCCGTCGATCGGTGCGGTGCCGACCAGTTCGGCGCGGATCGGCTGGCCGACACCGCCGGGGCCGAACGACGTGGTGAACAGGTAGTCGATCCGCCAGGTACGCGGATAGACCGGCAGGGTCCACGGGTTGTCCCGCGACCAGGTGGCGCCAGGGCCGTCACCGGCCAGGTCCCAGGCGTCGTGCCAGCAGACGTCCCGCCCGGTACGGCCGGTGATCATGCGGATCTCGTCGGTGTCCGGCCCGGTGTTGAAGTCACCGCACACCACCGTCAACCCGCGATGCCGCTGCCCGCGCACGATGTCGACGAGTTGGCCGACCTGGGCCTGTCGGACGCTGGAGTGGTGCGGCGGATAGTCCAGCATCGTGTCGAACAGCCGGATCACGCCACGTGGCCCGTCGATCGCGACCTCGAACGTGACACCCGTGTGCTCGGGTGGGCCTGCCAGTTCGGTGGCGCCGCGCACCTCGATCGGCCAGCGGGACAACACCGCGACGCCGGACGGGACGCCGTTGAACTCGCGACCACCGTGGAAGGCGTGCTGCGGCAGGCCGAGCGCGTCGCCCAGTTCCGCCGCCTGGTCCCTGCCATCGCCCGACCATGCCTCCTGCAACGCGACCACGTCCGGTCGGCTTGTCGCCAGCGTGGATCGGATGCCCTCCTGGCGTCGCTCCCACGGCCCGAACCGGCCCCAGACGTTCCAGGTCACGAACCTGGCCGAGGTGTCAACCAGCGGCCCGTAGGGCTGAGTCAGATCCACCCGGCAATCGTGGCAGAGCCGCCGTCACGGCCGGCAGGGCTGTACGCGCGTACCCGCCGGTTGGAACTCCAAGCGCAGCGAATCCGTGCGCGGCAGCACGATCGTCGTTCCGTTCGAGTGCGTCCAGTCGGCTGGCAGGAGAACGTACTGACCGCCCGACTCCAACAGCAGCTTCAGGCCGTCGTAGCGATACCGGTAGTCCGCCTCGGCGTCGGAACACACGACCTGGTGGACGCCGTCGACCGTCAGGTTCAGGCTCTTTCCGCTGTACAGCAACAGATCCGGCAGCTCCGGAATCCGCTCCTCCAACTCCCATGCCCGTTGCATGCCGGCCGCCTGCGAGTAGTCGCTGACCGACCAGAACAGCCCGATCACCACGAGGAGCAGGGCCACGCCCCATTCCATGACGCCTGCCGTCGCCACGTGCTGCCATGCGAACAGCAACAGCAGTACGCCCACCGCGAGCCCCAGGCCGGCCAGCCCTGGATAACCGTGCGCAGCATCCGGATCGCCGATCGCGAGCACGGCCAGGGTCACCAGTGCGAGCCCGGACACCGCGGCGATCGGTGCGCACACCCGCAGGACCGCCAGCCATCTCCGACTGCTCAGCCTGGACCTCACGTAGCGCACCGCGCACAGCACGACCAGCGCTCCAGCGGCCAACGCCGCCAACGGTATGAACAACCCGTCGATGCCTCTGCCGAGGATGTCCTGGGCATGCTGGTCGAGCACGCTCGGATGCACCCGGAAGTACTCGAAGAACACCTGCGTGTACAGCAGGCCGAACCAGAACAGCAACGCGGTCAACAGGGTCACGTTGGCGGCGATCGAGGCGATGACCTTGGTCGCCGCCAACGGAGCGGACCGTGCGGCCGCCCGGCTCCCCTGACCGTCGCCGTTCCGGGTCGGTGACGCGATCCGCAACCCGCTGGAGGCGCGCACGTCACTCGCCGCTCGGCGCCGAGGTGTCCTCACTGTCCTCACTGTCCGACGGCTCGGTCGAGGTCTCGGTGGGATCGGTCAGGACAACCGTGACCGTGTCGCCGTCGTGCAGCGGATTCGTGAAGTCCACGTGGTCGACGGTGCACGATGCGGAGTCCTGGTCGGCACACTCGTAGTCGGCCGCGACGCGGATTCCGCAGTGGTCGGCGCACAGGCTGTCGAAGTACGACCACAACGCCGCCCGGAAGTCCGAGTACGACGCCGTGCCGTAGAGCGACTGGAACCGCGGGATGGTGGGATCGAAGTCGATCGGGCTGTGCACCACCACGTTCCTGTGTGGTGCGGCCTGATCGGTCGTCACATCACCACCCGAGGAACCACCACCGCTGTCCCCGGTACCGCTGCTGTCCCCCGACTCGACCGAACCGCCGTTGGCCGGTGGTCCAGGCACCGGCGATGTCGACGCATGACACCCGGCCACCCCCAACACCACGAGCACCAATCCAGTCACCAGCATCGCGCGCATGTCCTGTCACCGCCCCATCGCACGCCGGCCCGAACAGCCGGCTGATGCCTGTCAGATGCGGCGACGGCCGTCCCTGATACGGGTGGCGGCTCCCGGTAACGCCGAGGTCATCGTGGCGGATACCCCGATGGGCCACCACCAGCGGCCCAGGACTCAGTCATCCAATGGGGGTCTCCGACTCATGACCGTTCATCGTTTTCATCACCTGAGAACACTCGGCGCACTGACAGTCGTCTGTCTCGCCGCAGCGGGCCTGGCCGCGATCGCCGCCACCCCGGCCGCCGCCACCATCGACACAGCCAGTCAGCCCACGTCCTGGGCTTACGTGGACTCAGCGGCACAGAACAGCAGCTTCGTGAACCAGACCGGCGACTTACCCATCGGTGCGTTCACGTCCGCCGACGGCCGCACCCATGTCGCGAGAGCGTTCATCACGTTCGACGTGTCCACGTTCGTCTCCAGCCACGTGCTGGCCGCGACCTTCACCACCGGTGAAACCGCTGTCGCCGACTGCGCGAAACCCAGGGAGACGGAAGTCTTCCGCACCGATTCCAGTGCGAAGCCGACGTGGCTCAAGCAGCCGGCCGAACTGTCCGAACTTCCCACACCGGACGCGAATCCGGGCTGCCCGGCCCAGGTGACGTGGGACGCGTCGCAGGCGGTCCGGGATGCGGCCGCGGCGAAGGCCAAGACGATCACGTTCGAACTGCGGCTACCGGCCGCCGACGAGAACGACGTCGACCTCGGCCGCCGCTACAGCACGGACGCGACCCTCGCCGTACAGGACAACAAGCTCCCGGACCAGCCCGGCAGCCTGAACGTCAACGGCCAGGCGTGCGCGAAGAACCCGATCCCGTTGAACACCGACCAGGTCTTCCTGTTCGGCACCAGCACCGACCCTGACGACGACTTCTTCGAGCTGACCACCACCTACACCTACTGGCCGGTCGACCAGCCGGACGACACGCACACAGCGGTGTCCACCGACGGCGGCTCCGCGGGCCTTGATCCCGCCACCCTCGTCGACGGCACCACCTACGCCTGGCAGGCGCAGGTGAGTGACGGCACGGACGCCGGCCCGGTCAGCAAGACGTGTGAGTTCGCCATCGACCTCACCGCACCCGCGCTGGCGCCCACGGTCACGTCGGCCGACTACCCGGCGACCGCGAAGCCGAACACCCACGGCGGCGTCGCCATCCCGGGCACGTTCACCCTCAAGGCCACCGGTGACCCGGACGTCGTCGGCTTCGACTACTCCACGTTCTTCACCAGCGATACGTTCGTGGCCGCCAACAAGGCGGGCACGGCGAAGATCCAGTTCACACCGTCCCAGTCCGGCAGCAACGACATCACCGTGGTCGCCCTCGACGCGGCCGGCAATCGCTCGCCTGCCACTGACTACGTGTTCGACGTCGCCGACAACTCACCCGACGTGACCTGCACGCCCGCGTCGGCGTTCATCGGTGTCAGCAGGCAGTGCACGTTCACGCCCAAGGCGGCGACGGCGAAGGGCGCCTTGCCGGTGGTCGAGTACGACTACACGGACTTCCAGAACTCGTTCTCGGTGGTGCCGGGGCCGGACGGCAGCGCCACCGTGACCGTGCTGCCGGTGGAGAGCATCAGCGGCAACTTCTCCATCGACGTCCAGGCCAAGCTCAGCAACGGCCAACTGACGAGCGACACCCATGTCCCGTTCGACGTCGATCTCGGCTTTCCCCAGGTGACACCGCAGGAGTCCACCGTGCTGGTGAACCAGCCGGTGACCCTCGTGGTGCACGCGGTGCTGCCGGGCTCGGTGACGGTCACCTACAGCGACAACTTCGGTGACCAGGGCACTGTGCCGGTCGACGCGGACGGCAACGCGACGATCACCGTGACACCGCACCACTCCACCTTCAACTTCAACGGCCCGATCACCGATTTCTTCGTACACAGCACCACCGCCGACGGGCAGGACTCGGGTACCGGAGGGGCGGCGATCGAGGTGCTCACCAACGGCCCGACCATCGCCAGCACGGACTACCCGGAGAACCAGTTCGCGGGCGCCATCGGCCAGCCCGGCACGTTCACCTTCACCTCGCCGGTCCCTGGCGCGCAGAGCTTCACCTACACGCTGAACAACGGCACTCCGATCACCGTCCCGGCGAGCGGTGACGGCACCGCCAGTGTGCAGATCACACCGACGGACACGTTCAACACGGTGTCGGCGACCAGCACGCTGGCCGACGGCAGCACGTCGGAGGCCGTGGCGTACACGTTCCTGGCCAACGATGACCCGTCCGCGGCGGGGACCGTCGACTCCCCGGCGCAGCCGCGACTGCACCTGCGCTGAAACCCCGGCCCCCGGTACTTTCGCCGGTACCGGGGGCCGGGCGTCAGGCGCCTGCGAGGATCTTGATCAGCTGTTCGTGCAGGGTCGACGGTGCCGCGAGGAAACTCGTGCCGGCCGGTCCCCATGGCCTGCCTTCGACGTCGGTCACGACGGCGCCGGCCTCCGAGGCGACGAGCGCCGCGCCGGTCAGGTTGGCCGCGTCGACTCCATATTCGACAAAGGCGTCCGTGCGCCCGGCCGCGACGTCCGCCACCTGCCACGAGGTCGGGCCGAAGTTCCGCACCGCGCCCACCACGGGCAGCAACCGTGTCATCGCCGTGCCGAGCCCGGTGACGGCGGCCGGATCGTGCGCCACCACGGGCGGATGGTTCATCGTCACGATGCTCACCCCGAGCACGGTCTTGGCCGACGGGGCGATGACCTTGCCGTCAAGGAACGCGCCAAGGCCCAGCCCGGCGGTGTAGGTCTGCCGGAGCCGGCCGTGCCGCAGCGCCGCCAGCGCTGCCCGGCCGTCCCGCAGCAGGCTGATACCGACCGACCAGTACGGCAGGCCCTGCAGGAACTGCACCGCGCCGTCCACGCCGTCGACCAGCCAGTACTCCCCGGACGCCGGCACGTCTCCGGCCAGTTCGTCCAGCCACGGCGTAGCCGGCCGCAACGCCTCCAGCCGCGGGCGCACCAGCCGGGTGACGACGGTGTCCAGCCGGTCGAAGGCGGCACGAAAACCGGCCCAGCCGTCGAACGGCATCGGTGCCGGCAGGGCCGCGACCAGATCCGTGGCCTGCCGCGCCACATCGGCCATCCCGGCCAACAGATCCGTGTCCGTGCGCTGCGTGGTTGTCATGCTGCCACCTCTGACAAAATTCCGCCCAGGTGCGGCTGATCCCGGTGGATGGGAGCAGTATCGAGGTCATGAGTGGCGGATCTGACCTCGACAGCACCGATCGACGGCTGATCGCCGCGTTGCAGCTCGACGCGCGAGTGGCCGTGGAGCGGCTGGCCACGGTGTTGGGGACGAGCCCCCGGCTGGTGACTCAGCGTCTGAACCAACTGCTGGCCGGTGGCGCGATCCGGCTCACCGTGACTGCGCCGCCCGCAGCGACCGAGGGGGTGCGGCTCCTCCGGATCCGGGTGTTGCGCGGCACCGTCGACGCGGTGGCCCGTGCGCTGGCCGAGCGGGAGGACATCACGTTCCTGGACATCTCCGCTGGCGGTGACGAGTTGCAGGCCGTACTCATGCCGACGCCGGAGTCCGGTAGCGACAACAACCTGGTGTTCCGGGCGCTCCCGGCAACCCGGCAGGTCCTCGACGTCGACGCCCAGACTGTGCTCCACGTGTTCGCCGACGCGAGTGGTTGGCGGCTGGCCGCCCTCACCGAGGACGAACGGCGCCAACTCGGTGGCCCGCCGAGGAACCCTGCGGCAACCGCCGCGTCCGACGACACCGACCAGGTCATCGTCGCGGCGCTGGCCCAGGACGTCCGTCGGCCGATCTCGGCCGTCGCCCGCGGCACGGACCTACCCGAGTCCACCGTCCGCCGCAGGCTGACCAGGATGTTCACCGACGGCAGGCTCGGCACCCACGTCGAGGTCGATCCCCAGCGCCTCGGCCTGCGCGTCGACGCGAACCTCAGGCTGCACGTGACCCCGGGGTCCCTCGACGGCATCGGCCGTGCGCTGGCCCGCCACCCGGCGGTGCACGGAGCGTTCGCCACCACCGGTCGGGGCAACCTGCACGTCGCCGTGTGGCTGCCCACGCTCGAGGACCTCTACCGGTTCATCACCAACGACCTCGCCGACCCCGGCATCACCGCGATCGACACGATGCTGGTGGGTAGGGCGACGAAGCGCACCCCGGGATCGCTCAGCGCCTCGGTGAGCGGCGGCGGACCAGGAACAGGGTGGCGACACCCGCGACCACCAGCACCCCGCCCAACACCATGACCGGGAGGACGTTCGCCCCGGTGTTCGGCAGGTTGATCCGAATGGTGATCACGCCGGTGACCACGGCGCCGGACCGCGTCCTCGCCGTGTAGCGAATGTGGTCGGTGCCGGCGAAGCCGTTGTTCGGGACGTAGGTGATCGTGCCGTTGGGGTTGACGGTCGCCGTGCCGTGGTCGGGCTTGTCGACGTGGGTGGCGACGAGGCCGTCGGGCAGTGTGATGGTGGTCGGGGTGCCCGGCTCGACGTCGACGGTGACGGTCGGCGGCGGCTGCGGTGCGGGCGGCTGGGTCGTGGTGGTGGTCGGCGGGGCCGGGCAGGTGAGGCCGAGCTCCGCGCCGGTCACGTCGGTGCTCGCGTCCACCGTGCGGCGGCCCTCCGAACCCGCCGTGTAGCCCTGCGCGGATTCGGCGGACACCACATAGTGGCCCGAGGTCAGGTGCGGGAACGAGAACGTGCCGTCGGCCGCACTCGTGGTGGTGACGGGGTCGCCCTCGGCATCCAGTACCGGCGAGCCGTCGGTGTTCGACAACCGCACGGTGGTCCGCGGCGCGGGAAGGCCGCAGTTCGTCGCGACCTCACCTGCGATCGACACCGGCAGCGCGGCGATCCACACCTGGTAGCTCGGAATGCCGGTCTGCGCGGTGAAGGTGAACGTGACCGACTTGATCGCGACGGTCGGCCGGAACCAGCCGGACGCGCCCGACGTGTCGGCGACGTTGCCGATCAGCGTGGCCGTAGCCGGGTCCCACCTCGGCAGGTCGGTGAACGGGCCCGCGCCGGTGCAGCCGGTGGGTCGAGGCGTGTTCTGGCAGTAGTTGAACGCGCTCTGCCAGCCCAGCTCGGCAGCGGAGACCGGCTGCCCGTTCGCGCCGGTGGCGGCGATCCGCACGGTGTCGGCGTCGACGTCGCCGAGCGCGAACCCCCAGCCGGTCGGCGTCGGCGAACCGAAGGTCACGGTGGTGGTCGACGGCGCGACGGCGATTGCGTTGCCCAGCACCAGGTACTGCTTGCCCTGCGACGACCCGTACGCCTGGCCGAACGGCGTCGAGGCACCGAGGAACGCCGACGTGCCACCGGGCACCTGCGTGCGCGTGCTGTTCGTGGTGACGGTCGCGGACGGGAAGCCGTCCAGCGGCACGCTCACGGTCCCGCTGCCACCGCTGACCGTCCAGTGCCCGTACCCGGAGCCGTCCGGCGCGGCGGAGGCCGGACCGGCCAGAACGGTGACGGTCAAGACGGCCACGATGACGACGGCGGCTCGGAACACACGCATGCCCTGGGTCTCCCTGGGTCCGGAGTGGACGGTTTGACGGCGAGCGGACCATAACGGCCGTCACCACTCCGATCCGGGAAATCGCCACCCCCAACGCCCAGGTTCACCCCACCGTGTCAGCGCACGAGCGGCCCAGTCTCGTGTGCGTCCGCCGGTCGACCCGACGACGCCGATCGGTAGGGCCGGAAGAACTCGCGCAGTTCCGCCGCGTACGACTCGGGCTCCTCGAACGGCGCGAAGTGGCCACCCCGCTCGGGCTCGGTGACCCGCACGACGTTCGCCGTACGCTCCAGCCAGGCCTTCGGCGGCGGCAGGAAGTCGCCGGGGAACACGGCGAAGCCGGACGGCACCTCGACCCGCCGGGTGAGCTGCTCGGGCGGGATCGAGGAGTTCGCGCGATACATCCGCATCGACGAGCCGATCGTCTCGGTGAGCCAGTAGATCGTGATGTTCGTGAGGATCTCGTCCTTCGTGAAGCTCCGTTCGACGTCGCCGCCGCAGTCGCTCCACGCCCGCAACTTCTCGACGATCCACGCGGCCAGCCCCACCGGGGAGTCGGTCAGGCCGAAGGCGGCGGTCTGCGGCTTCGTGCGATGCATCGCAGCGTAGGCACCCTCGGTTCCGCTCCAGGCAGGCCAGGCGGCCAGCCAGTCCCGCTCCGCCTGCGTGAGGTCCGCCGGGTCGCCGGTGAAGATCGGCACGCCTGCGTCCGTCCGGTGGACCGCCACCACCCGCTCGGGGTGATCGAGCCCGAGAAAGCGGCTCACCCCGCTGCCGACATCCCCACCGGCCGCGCCGAACCGCACGTAACCGAGATCGCCCATCAGCTCGGCCCACATCCCGGCGACGGCCCGCGAGTCGAGCGGCGCGCCGGTCGGCCGGTCCGAGTAGCCGTAGCCCGGCATGTCCGGCACCACCACGTCGAACGCGTCGGCGGGGTCGGCGCCGTGCGCGCCGGGATCGGTCAGGAGCGGGATGACCTTCGTGTAGCGCCAGAAAGAGTCCGGCCAGCCGTGACTGAGCACCAGCGGCAACGCGGTCGGCGTCGCGGCTTTCGCGTGCACGTAGTGAATCCCCAGACCGCCCAACCGGGTGCGGAAGTGCGGGAGCCGGGCGAGCGCGGCCTCCTGCGCCGACCAGTCGAACCCGTCGGCCCAGTGGGCGACGAGTTCGCGGAGGTAGGCGAGGTCGGTACCGAGCGACCAGCCCGCGTCCTCGGGCGCGTCGGGCCACCGTGTCCCCCGTAGTCGCGCACGCAGGTCCTCGATCGCCGCCGGAGTCGTCCTCAGGGTGAACCGCTCGATTTTCGACACCGACAAAGGCTATAGCCGGTGTCGCCGTCCGTCAACACCAGTATCGGGCTACACTGGTGTCGTGGCAGATCTGACCCTGGTCGAGCAGTTCCTCAACACGGTCGACAACAGGACCTTCCGGTGGCACGGCGAGCAGCGCGTGGCCTCTGACCACCTGACCTCGGTCGAGACGCTGTCCGACTGGCTCGAGGCACAGGATCTGCTCACCGAGGGGCAGCGACTGCGCCCGTCCGACCTGGCCGCCGCAGTCGCACTGCGGGATGCGCTGCGGGAGGCGCTCACCGGTGACGCCGACGATGCGAAAGCCACGCAGGCACTCGCCGACTTTCCGCTGCGTCTGGCGCCGGACACGTCCGGCCGACTGCGCATCACGGCGACCAGTGATGTACCCGGCCTCGACGCCATCGTCGAGACGGTGGCGGTGCACGTGGCCGGTGGCGGCTGGCACCGCCTCAAGTTGTGCGCCGCGCCGGACTGCCGCTGGGCCTTCTACGACACCTCACGCAACGCGGGCGGCCGCTGGTGCACGATGGCGGCCTGCGGCAACCGGACCAAGACGCGCGCCTACCGCCGCCGCGCGGACTGACAGAACTTTCCAGTGCCCCTTGGTCGAGGAGCCCGCCGGATCGCACGAGTTCGACACCCCGCTGCCGCTGCGGCGCGTTGATCCGACGGCCGAGCCCTGCCAGGCCGGTGACCTGCGCGGTCAGCTCAGCTCGTGGCTCTCGCCACCGGACACCGATGAATCCGCCTCCAGGTCGACGGCCCGCTGGCACTGGCGATCACCCGGCCGGAAGGCGGCGGCACGCTGACCGCGCCGGTCACCACGAGTACGACTCCGCCCTGCACGCACAACACCGAGACCCACCCGGACCTCTCGTCGTACCTCACTCGACCCGTGCCCGGCTACTACCAGGAGCGCTTCTCCATCGGCTCCGCGACCGTGCAGGCGATCAACGACGGCGGCGCGTACCGGCTGAACTGCCGTGCGGTGAAGAGCATCCCGGCGCACGGTTCGGTCCGCTACGCCATGGGCGCGCACGTCGCCACCGCGTTGACCGCGGGCCGGAAGCTCACCGTGACCTGGCGGCTGATCGCCCGAGGCCGGCGGGCGAGCCGAAGCTGGATGGCGGCTTCACCCTGACCAGCACCGGCTGACACCTCACAGCGCTGTGCCGATGTCGAACTCGTTGCCCTCCGGGTCGGTCATCAGCGTCCACGTGTAGCCATATTCTTCCCGGTCGGCCACCCTCGTCGCGCCGAGTTGGACGAGCCGAGCGATTTCGGCCTCGAGGTCTGGAGCGACGACGTCCAGATGCATCCGGTTCTTGGCGGCCTTCGGTTCAGGCACCTTGGCGAAGATCCAGGTGGGCTCGTCCTTGCGCTCCACCGCCCACCACCCCTCCCGCATCCGGCGACCGGCGAAACCGATACTGGCGAACTCGCTGGTCGCGCCGGCGTCAAGTGGGCGATCCACCGCTGCCGACCAGAAGCGTCCGACGGCGAGAGCATCGGCACAGTCGAAGGCGACACAGGCGACCGTGACGGTCATCTTGGCGCTCCTTTCCCATTGGCGAGGGTGGCTGCCGCTGATCATGCCGTGAGCAGTGCCAAGGCGCCCACCCACGCGCGACCGAGTCAAGGCACCGGGGCGAAGGCCACGTTTCCGGCCACCGTGGCCGACGAGTTCGAAACCTGGTCGAAACCCTTGCCACTCGTTGACGTGGCCACCCCGCGCGGCGACGGTGAGCCCATGAGCCAGGATCCGCCGGGGACCACGACCGTGCTGGTGCCCTTCCGCGGCACGGGCGCCGGTGTCTGCGATCTGACCTGGGGCCAGGCCGAGATGTGGTCGGCGATCGTGGCGCAGGAATCCTCGCTGCACCTCGGCGGTTCGGCCCCGTTCCCGGTGCCGAAGAAGCTCGACGAGATCGTCGCAGGTCTCGGCTGGATGCTGGGTCGGCACCAGTCGCTGCGGGCCCGGCTGCGCTTCCCGCCCGAGGGTGGCGTCCTGCAGGAGGTCGCCGACCATGGCGAGGCTCCGCTGCGCGTGGTGGACACGCCGGACGGCGTCGACCCGGCCAAGGTCGCCGCTGACGTGGATGCCGAGTTCCGGCGGACCGACTTCGACTACGAGCGGGAATGGCCCGTCCGGCTCGCCGTGATCCGCCAACACGGAGCCGCCACCCACCTGGTGGCCGTGTACTGCCATCTGGCCCTGGACCTCGCCGGTATGGCCGCGTTGTTCCGCAACGGCCTGTTCACCAGGCTGTTCACCGACGGCGGGGCCACACCGCCGGAGGTCGCCGCACCCGACCTGTTGGACCAGGTTGCCTGGCAACGCGGCCCGGCGGGCCAACGACACAACAAGACCGTCCTGCGCCACTGGAAACGCCAGTTGGCCACGGTGCCAGCCGCCCGGTTCGACCTGGCCGAGGAAGGGCGACAACCACGGCACTGGCAGGCCACGATGCGCTCGGCCGCCATGAGTCTCGCGTTGTCCTCGATCACCGCGCGGACCTCGACCGACTCGTCGACGATCCTGCTCGCGGCGGCCGCGATGACGCTGGTCGGGATCACCGGCCGTGGCCCGGCCGTGTTCCAGATCGCCGTGAGCAACCGGTTCCGGCCGGGCCTGAGCGATCTGGTCAGCGCTGTCGCGCAGAGTGGCCTGTGCGTCGTCGACGTCGCGGGTGCCGGGTTCGACGAGGTGCTCGAACGGACCGCGCGCAGCGCGATGAAGGCGTACCTCAACGGCTACTTCGACCGCACCGAGGTGGACGCGATGATCGAGGAGCTCAGCAAGGAACGCGGCGAGCACATCGAGCTGACCTGTTTCTTCAACGACCGCCGCGATCCGGCCAACCGGCTACCGGTCGGGCCGCCTGCCACGCAGGAGCGGTTGGCCGGCGCACGCACGGCAACCTCGGTCTCCTGGGGGCCGCATTCGGACCGGCCGTTCGAGCCGCTGTTCGTCCACGTCAACGACGCCGCGCCGGACCACGTGGAGATCCTGCTCCAGGCCGATACGGCTTGTCTCCCGCCCGATCAGATGCAGGCGTTCCTGGAGAAGTTCGAGGACACGCTCGTGACGGCGGCGTGCGGCTAAGCGAAACCTTAATCGGTGGTCGCCGCTCCCCCGGTTCGGACTTACAGTGGACGACAAGGCGTGTTCCGCGATGACCAGGAGATGAGGCAACCATGAGCTCAGCACCGGAAAACGCGGTCGACGTGCTGCGGGCCGTATGGGACGGAACGGACGCGGCAGGCCTGGACGCGGCGTGCGGCGGCCACCAGAAGTCCTGCCGGAACATGAAGCACGTCAGCTTCGACGGGTTCGCCGAACCGGGCAGCGACATCGGGTCGGCCTGGCGCGACAAGCTGCGGCGTGAGGGCAAACTGAACACCTCCGGCGGCACGATCCGCGACCTCATCCTCGGCGCCGACGAAACGCGCTGATCGCTCAACGGAGCCGGCGGTTGGCGTGAAGGAGAACCCCCGTATGGACCGCCCCGCCGACGTCGGCGAGCTGACCGGGCTGCTGCGCGACGGTCACTACCTGGCCGACCGGGGTCTGGCCACGACGATCTTCCTTGCCATGCGGTTGGGCAGGCCGATCCTCCTCGAAGGCGAAGTGGGCGTCGGCAAGACCGAGGTCGCCAAGGCGCTGGCCGAGGTGTTCGAGCGCAAGCTGATCCGGTTGCAGTGCTACGAGGGCATCGAGACCAACCAGGCGCTCTACGAATGGGACTACGCACGGCAGATGCTGCAGATCCGCGCACTGTCCGGGTTGGGCTCCGAGCTGGACGACGACGCTGCCGTCGACAAGCTGTTCGGGCCGAAGTTCCTGCTCGAACGGCCACTGTTGGAGGCGATCCGGGCCGGCGACGACGCCGTCCTGCTGATCGACGAGGTCGACCGGGCCGACGACGAGTTCGAGGCGTTCCTGCTGGAACTGTTGTCCGACTACCAGATCACCATCCCGGAGATCGGCACGATCCGCGCGGAAGCACCGCCGCTGGTGGTGCTGACCTCCAACCGCACCCGCGAACTGCACGACGCCCTCAAACGGCGCTGCCTGTACCACTGGGTCGGCTACCCGACCGCGGAGCGCGAGGTGGAGATCGTGCTGATCCGCGAGCCCGGTGTGTCGAAAGCGTTGGCGGACAAGGTCGTCGCGGCGGTGCACCGCCTGCGTGAACTGGAGCTCAACAAGCCGCCGGGTGTGGCCGAGACGATCGACTGGGTTCGTTCGCTCGATGTGCTCGGGGCGACCGAGGTGGACGCGCAGGCCGTCGAGGACACGATCGGCGCGGTCATCAAGGAGCGCGACGACCTCGACATCGTGCACGACAACCTCGACCAGGTCATCTCCCTTGCCTGAGCAGGGCGATGAGTTCGTCGGCACGCTGGTCGAGTTCGCCCGGCTGCTGCGCGACGAGGACGTGCAGGTCGGTCCGGGTGACATCGTGACCTACTGCGCGGCGGTGGCCGAGCTTGAGGCGTCCGATCTGCTCGACGTCTACTGGGCCGGGCGCGGCACCCTGGTCAGCCGACATGAGCAGATCCCGGTCTACGACCGGGTGTTCCGCAGTTTCTTCCTCGGCTACGACGAGGGTCCGGGACCGTCCCGGCCGTTCAGCGTCCGCAGCCGCGAAGAGACCGCCGCGGTGCTCCAGGTGCCGGAGACCGAGCCGGGATCGGGTGAGGAGAAGGAGGAGCGGGAGGTCCAGCTCGGCCTGGTCGCCTCCAGCGCCGCCACGCTGAAGGGCAAGGCGTTCCGGGCGTGCAGCACCGACGAACTGGCCGCACTGCGCCGGATCATGCGCTCCATCCGGCTGGCCCCACCACGCAGGCGCAGCAGACGCACCGTCGCCGACCGCAAGGGCCGCAAGCCCGACCTGCGCCGCACCGTGCGCGAGTCGATGCGGGTGCTGGACGAGCCGCTCCGGCTGCCGCGCCGCAGCAGGCGGCTGCGGCTGCGGCCGATGACACTGATCCTGGACGTGTCCGGCTCGATGGCCGACCACTCCCGCAACCTGCTCCAGTTCGCCTACTCGACGGGCCGGGCCGCCTCCCGGGTCGAGGTGTTCTGCTTCGGCACCCGGCTGACCCGGATCACCAAGGAACTGCGCCACCACCGGCCGGACGACGCCCTCGCCCGCGCGGCCGCGGCGGTGGTCGACTGGGACGGCGGCACCCGCATCGGCGAGTCACTGCACGAGTTCACGCGTGACTGGGGCCGCCGAGGCCTGAGTCGCGGCGGTATCGTCGTGATCTGTTCGGACGGGCTGGACCGAGGCGACCCTGCCGTCCTCGAAGAAGCCATGGCCCGACTGAGCAGGCTGTCGCACCGGATCGTCTGGCTGAACCCGCACCAGCCGAGCGGTCGGGGCTTCCAGCCGGACACTCTCGGCATGATGGTGGTGGCGCCGCACGTGGACCGGATGTTGTCCGCGCGGGATCTGCGCAGCCTCGAGGAGTTCGCCGCCGTGCTGCCGGAACTGCGTTGAGAGGGAGGGGAACGGTGAAGTGGAGTGTGGCCGTCATGGCTGACGGTGACCGGGAACTGTCCCGCGAGGAAGTGGTGGAGTTGGCCGACGCGGTCGCCCCGTTGAGCGGCATCGCGACCGGCATCGGCACCCAGAGCTACGGCGCCCAGTTGCTGATCGAAGCACCCGCACCGGAGGCCGCCGAACAGCGCGCCCGGGAGGCCTTCGCGGAGGCGGTTCGGACCGCGGGGCTGCCGTCCTGGCCGATCACCAGCGTGACGATGATCAGCGAGGAAGAGGACGAGGCACTGTGATTCGCCTCGGTTCTCTTGCCGGCTACCCGTTCGAAGGGCCACGAGTGCTGGGCGGCTGGACGGCGCCCGCTGTGGCAGCGGTGTACGCGATCATGTACCGGCCGGAACCGGAAGCGCGGCCGGGCCGTTACGCGGTGATCTACGTGGACCACTCGCAGGACCTGTCGACGGAGCGGTTCCCCTTCCGCCATCCACGCAGCGCCTGCTGGGTGCGCAGGGCCGGGGACAAGTGGAAGGTGTTCATCTGCACGTACGAAGTGCCCGGCGGCCTGCCGTCGCACCGCGAGCAGATCGTGCAGGAGCTGAGCGCCGTGTATCACCCGATGTGCAACGAGCAGCAGTACGACAACGCATGGAAGGACGAGTGGATCGGCGGTTATTCGGCGCCTACCGCTGGTCCGTTGACCACTCGGCGCGATCTTGGGGAGCCGGGTCGGGAGCGGACGGACGGCTGAGTCTGGTTGCGTTTCTGGTTTTGGCTTGGTGCCTCCGCTCCCTCGTCTTGGAGTGTTCGACGTCGGGAGGACGAGGGAGCGGAGGAGGACTAGGGACCCGGCCTTGCCGCGCTGGCGCCGGAGCGAAGCCCGGTCAAGCCCAACACCGATGCCCTGGGCATCGGCACGATGCAGTCCTGCCCGCTCCCTCGCCCGAGGCAGGCACTTAACGCTGGAGCGGCGGGGTCAAGGGGAGCGAAGCTCTCGCGCAGCGACGCGAGGAACGAGCGCCCTTGAGGCCGCCGATCCGGCGTTGAACACTCAACGCGAGGGAGCGGGCCACCAAGCCCAAACCAGAAACGCAACCACCCCGACTACCGGCCGGGCGCGTACCCGACGCCTTCGTGCTGACGAGAACGACGACGGCCAGAAGCCGGCCGTGCGGGCGGACGCTCCGCCGGTGCCTCAGGCCGCGGCGTAACCCCGGTGACGATCCCCTCGGCCATGCCGTACAACAGCGGCAGCGCGCCCGCGATCACCGCGCCCGTCTCGTTGATGTGGGCCACGTCCTGGGCGATCGGCGCCGCGTTCTGGTTGATCTGGCGCACGAGATCCCGGCAGGTCTCCAGATTGGTGGCGACGCGGGTCAACTGGCCGCCCACGATGAACAGGTAGACGGCGAGCCCGGCGATGAGCAGAGCGATGTCGACGACCGACAGCACGACCAGCACGTGATCACATCCTCACTTTGCCGAGCACGCGGCCCAGGAACAGGTGGTGTTCCAGGCCTTCCGCGAGCACGGCGTCGACACGCTTGGCGGTCTCCCCGATCAGCTCGGACTTGGCGGTGGTGGCCGCCGCGGCCTCGAGTGTCTCGCGGATCTTGATCACGCGTCGGTCGATGGTGCGGACGAACACGACGAGGATCGTCAGCAGTGCGGCGACGGCCAGCACCACCACGAAGCCCGCGATGATCGCGCCCCACCACAGACCGCGCTGGGTGGACGTCAGCGCGAGTACCTGTGTCATGGTCAGCCTCCCAACCTGGTGCGGCCGCGGTTCAGTCCGGCGACGATGATCTCGGCGTGCTCGATCGTCGTGGTCAGCTTGGTCAGCGCGGCGGTGTTGTCGACCGACTGCAGCAGCGCGTCGTCGATCATCGTGGCCTCCTGGCCGATCGAGTGGGCCAGGCGCAGGATCGACACCACCAGCACCACCAGCACGATGACGACGACCAGCCCGATGGCGTAGCCGATCACCCAGCCAGCGGTCATCGCCTGCCTCCCTCGGTCGCGGGGATCTCGCGGATCGTGTTGGCCTCGATGAACTTCACCAGCGACTTGGTCGGCCGCGGAATGTGGTGCTTCACGTTCACGTGCTGGGCCACCTCGGTCATCAGGTCGTCCTTCGTCGCCGCGACCAGCCGCTTGTCACAGACCGGGCTACCGCAGACGAACTCGTAGTGGGCCATCACACGCCTTCGCAGAAGTCACGGACCGGCTTGAGGCTGGCGTTCACGGCGTCCAGCGATGCCGGCACGGTGCTGGTCTGGGCCGCGACGACGGCGACGCCGACCACCACGGTGCCCAGCGTCTGGCGGACCGCGGCCAGGTGGATGATCACCCGGACCAGGGCCAGCACGGCGGCCGCGAGGATCAGCCCCGCGAGGACCAGTGTCACGATGGCTACAGCGGGCATGTCGGTCGACTCCTCTCAGCCGAGCAGCTTGGCGACGGAGCCCGCATAACGCACGGCACCGCTCGCGACCTCGTTGATGGTCTGGCCGGTCGTGGCCAGCGACTCGGGCAGGTCGTCCAGTTCGCCGGTCAGGGCGACACCGCCGGCCAGGATGTCCTCGGACGCGCCGCGGATGCGTTCCAGCGCGGCCAGGACCCGGTTGAGCAGCGCGACGAGCACCGGCACGACGACCACCAGCAGGACTGCGTTGCCGACCAGGCTTCCCGACAATCTTGTTACTCCCTGGCCCGCTGCCCAGCGACTAAGGTCGAAGCATGAAACAAGCTGCAGCCGAAATCCTCCGCGAATATGGACCCTTCCCGGGCGTCGACCACGTGCGTGGGGTCAGCTTTGATGGTCAGCACGTGTGGTTTGCATCGGGGGCCCGGTTGAATGCGCTTCGATCCCTCGACAGTGGAGCGACCTGGGGCCACGATCGATGTCGCCGCCCATGCGGGGAACCGCCTTTGATGGCCAGCATTTGTTCCAGATCGCGGAGGATCGCATCCAGAAGGTCGATCCGAAGACCGGGCAGGTGGTGGCGACAATTCCGGCACCGGGCGGTGGCGGTACTCGGGGCTTGCCTGGGCGGAAGGGACGCTTGGGGGGTCAGCATCGGGGTCGCAAGATCCATCAGATCAACCCCGAAACCGGGGCCATTCTTCGCACCATCGATTCCAACCGGATGGTCACCGGGGTCACCTGGGTCGACGGCGACCTGTGGCATGGCACCTGGGAAGGTGAAGAGAGCAACTTAAGGCAACTCGACCCACCAGACGGGGGAGGTTCTGCAGCGGCTGGAGATGCCGCCCGGCATCGGCGTGTCTGGCCTCGAGTGCAAACGGCGGCGATAAATTCTTCTGTGGCGGCGGCAACAGCGGCAAGGTGAGGGCGGTGCGCACGGCCAGGGAAAGCGGCGTGGCGAGGGGTAGCGCCAAGAGCCAAACGGCCGCACGGCGAAAGTAGGCGAGTGCGGCCGGTCAGCCGCGCCCGGCGAGCGCGGGGATGACGTGTGTGTCGCAATCCTACGATCCTTGTCGCGGCGATGACGTGTGCGTCACGATCCAACGATCCGGGTTCTACGGTGTCGCGCGATCACCAAACCTGATGACCGGCAGGCGCGCCGGATCGAACGGCGAAAGGTCGACCGACTCGCCGCCCCGTCGAGGATCAGTTCGGCCATCGCCTCCGCTGTCGCAGGCGCGTTCAGGATACCCCACACGCCATGGCCCGTCGCGACGTAGGCCCCTCGACGCCGGGGACCGCGCCGATCAACGGCAATCCGTCCTGGGTCACCGGCCGAAAGCAAGCCCGCTTGCAAGCACGGGGGAGCCCGCCAGAACGGGTGATATGCGCACACAGCGCCTTCAGGCGATCGATCGCGCCGTCATCGGGGGCGACATGTGGGATCGACCGGCAGAGGCGAGTCGGCTCGAAATCGCACAGACGTAAGTTGTCCCGTCGGCCGCGGGAACACCTCCGGTGAGAGGACCGAGCCGGCGGTCTCCTCATACTCCAGGAAAAGCGCTTCCGGCGGGATCGACTTCTCCGGTCTCGAAGACGATGCTGTGGCCTTTCAGGCCGAACACCGGCGGAAGCGAAAGCCACTGTGCCGCGAGCACCGACCATGGCCCCATCGCGATGACAATCGCGTCGGCCTCGATCGCTTCGCCGTCCAGATCCACGCCGACCACGTCTCCACCGCGGCGCAGCAGTCCCGTGACCCGCCCCAGTCGCAACTCGGCCCCTCGCGCCTGCGCGGCGCGCATCATGCCGTTCGTGAAAGCGGCCGGGTGCACCTGGGCTGTCGTGCCGGCCGACCCAAGCCGGCCGCTGATCTCCACGTCGGGCGAAATCCATCCACGCGATGGGCCGCGCGAGCCGCGCGGCCGACGTGCGGCCGACCACACCGCCATATGTCGTCAGGCGGCGATAACCCCAGTCGCCGCCAAGTCCTCCGCGAGCTCGGCATGAAGTTCGAAGCTGCGGCGGGCGAGCTGCATCAGCGGGGTTCCGTCGCACCAGTCCCTCGCCAGGAACCCGCCCGCCTTGCCGGACGCGGCACACGCGATCGCGCTCCGTTCGAGGACCGTTACCTCGGCACCGCGCGCCGCGAGACGATAAGCGATGGAAGTGCCGATGACGCCGCCTCCCAAGACTAAAACGCGCATGGTCTGTTGCCTCCGGTTCGAGGTGTGATCAACGGTTGGCCGGGAACAGTCCCAGCAAACCTGCTGCCATGGAGCAACTTACGCCGTTGGATCGTTGTCCACACTCTGCGTCGCGCCCGACGTTGAACATCCACGCTTGCAATGGCTCGACGTGTTCGGCGGCAAGGCTTTACGAACCACCGGCAGCTCGGATGACACGAGCAAGGAGGAAAGCCGACATGAAGAAAGCGAACTCGATCGACGCTCATTCCTGGCGGGCACGGCACTCGCCGCGACGCCGTTGGCCGCGACGCTTGCCGATGCCGGCCATCGCGCAGAACAAGCCGATCCGTATCGGCCTGCTGACGGTGAAGACCGGGCCGCTCGCGCAGGGCGGCATCCAGATGGAGCAGGGCGTCACGCTGTTCCTCAAGGACCGCAACAACAAGATCGCCGGCCGCAAGGTCGAGCTGATCGTCGGCGACACCGGCGGCAATCCCGCCGGCACCAAGACCAAGGCGCAGGAACTGATCGAGCGCGACAAGCGTCGACATGATCTTCGGCCCGCTCGCCGCGTTCGAGCTGCTCGCGATCTCCGACTACGTCGCCGCGCACAAGACGCCGATCCTCAGCCTGGCCGCCGCCGAGGACATGTCGCAGCGCAAGCCCAACCCGTATTTCGTGCGCGCCTCCGGCACGTCGGCGCAGAACATGCATCCGCTGGCCGACTACGCGGCGAAGGAGCTGAAGTACAAGACGCGTCATCACCATCAGCGAGGATTTCGCCTACGGCTACGAGCAGATGGGCGGCTTCCAGCGCGTATTCGAGGGCGCCGGCGGCCACGTGGTCAAGAAGCTGTGGCCGCCGATCGTCACGCCCGACTACACGCCGTATCTCGCGCAGCTGAGCGGCGTCGATGCGGTGGTGCAGGGCTTCGCCGGCTCCAATCCGCTGAAATTCATGAAGCAGTACAAGGATGCCGGCGTCACGCTGCCGGTGCTCGGCGGCGGCACCGCGGGCGACGATGCGCTGCTGAAGAGCTTCGGCGACGAGGCGATCGGCATGATCACCGCGTCCGCCTATACCTCTGATCTCGACACGCCGAGCAACAAGCAGTTCGTCGAGGGCATGGTGCGCGATTACGGCAGCATCCCGGGCTTTATGCCGCCGGCCTCTACATCAACGGCATGGTCGCCGAGGCGGCGCTGAAGAAGACTGGGCGGCAAGACCGACGACAAGGAGGCGCTCATCAAGGCGATGCGCGCGGTCTCGCTGGCCGACTCGCCGCGCGGACCGTTCCACTTCGACCATTTCGGCAATGTCGTCGGCACGGTCTACATCCGCCGGCTGGAACGCAAGGACGGCAAGCTGGTGCAGACGACGATCAAGACCTATCCGAACGTCAGCCAGTTCTGGACCTTCGACGAGAAGTGGTTCCTCGAGCAGCCGGTGTATTCGCGCGACTACCCGCCGCTGAAGAGCTAGCGCGTGATGGCGACAGCCGGAAGCGTGCACGCTCGCAAGCCGCGGATCGCGTATCCGCTGCGGTTGCCCGCAGATGCCAAGGCTTGTGGCGACGCTTGCGAGGCCGTCCACCGTGGCAGGACGTGGTCGCAGCCTCTGCGATCCGGGGCAGGCTCAGGTCCGGTCATGAACCTCTGGCTGATCCTGGCGGTCAACAGCGTGACGCTGGGCGGGCTGCTGTTCCTGCTGTCCGCCGGGTTCTCGCTGATCTTCGGGCTGATGCGCATTCCCAACCTGACGCATGGCTCGATGTTCATGCTGGGCGCGTATTTCGGCGTGACCCTGATCGGCTGGGGTTTCGGCTTCTGGCTCGCCGCGCTGGTGGCCGGCCTGGGCGTCGCGCTGTTCGGCGGCATCATCGAGCGGTTCGTGCTGCGCCGCCTGGTCGGCGCGGACTGGCGCAGGTGCTGGTGACGCTCGGCCTGTCGTTCATGGTCGCCGATGTCTGCCTGATGCAGTGGGGCGGCGATCCGATCTCGGTCGACACGCCCGCCGCGCTGCGCGGCGCGACGAAGGTGTTCGGCCTGGCGTTTCCCGACCTATCGCCTCGCGATCATCGTGATCGCGGTGGCGATCGCCGCGGCGCTGTGGGGCATGCTGGACCGCACGCGGCTGGGCGCGATGATCCGCGCCGCCGTCGACGATCCGGAGATGGCGCGCGTCGTCGGCATCCGCGTGTCGCGCCTGTTCACCATCGTGTTCTCGCTCGGCGCCGGGCTGGCGGGATTTGCCGGCGTGATCGGCGGCCCGATCCTGTCGGTCTATCCCGGACTCGATCAGGACATGCTGCCGCTTGCGCTGGTCGTGGTGATCCTGGGCGGCACCGGCAGCCTGCTCGGCTCGCTGGTCGGCAGCTTCGTCGTCGGGTTTCTGTACAATTTCGGCCAGGCGATGTTCCCGGAACTGGCCTACGTCGTGCTGTTCCTGCCGATGCTCATCGTGCTGGTGGTGCGGCCGCAGGGTCTGTTCGGCAGGGCGGCGCCATGAAGCGCGTCTGCTGCTGGCCGTCGCGCTGCTGCTGCTGGCGACGCTGCCGTTCTGGATCGGCAACAGCTACTACGTGAACGTCGCCACGCAGATGCTGATCTACGCGATCTTCGCGCTCGGGCTGAACGTGCTGGTCGGCTATGCCGGACTGGTCACGCTCGGCCATGCCGCGCTGTTCGGCGTCGCCGCCTATGCCGGCGCGATGCTGATCAACGCCGGCCATGGCCATGTCGTCGTGGCCATCGGCGCGTGCGGCGCCACGCTTGGCGGTCGCGGCGATCTTCGCCGTGCTGGCGTTGCGCGGCACCGGCCTTGGCTTCGTCATGATCACCGTGGCACTGGGCCAGATCGCCTGGGGCATCGCCTATCGCTGGATCAGCCTGACCAACGGCGACAACGGCGTGTCGATCAACGCGCGGCCCGCGCCGTTCGGCTTGTCGCTGGAATCGCGCGCCGGCCTTCTACTGGGCGACGCTTGGTCGTGTTCCTGCTCACGGTCGCCGCCATGGCGATCTTCGTCGCCTCGCCGTTCGGCGCCAGCCTGCGCGGCGCGCGCGACCAGCCGCGGCGCATGACCGCACTGGGCTACAATGTCTGGCTGATCCGCTTCCTGGCGTTCCTGTTCTCCGGCTTCTGGAGCGGCGTCGCCGGGCTGCTGTACCTCTACTACAACCAGTTCGTCAGCCCGCAGACCGTCGCGCTGAGCGCCTCGGCCGAGGCGTTGCTGATGGTGATCGCCGGCGGCACCGGCACGCTGCTCGGGCCCGATCGCCGGCGCGGTGCTGGTCATCGTCATGAAGGACGTCGCCAGCGCCTATATCGAGCGCTGGAATTTCGTGCTCGGCGCGATCTTCGTGCTGATCGTCGTGTTCATGCCGGAGGGCCTGGTGCCCGGCTCGGCGCGGCTGTGGCGCTGGCTGTCGCGCAGGCGCGGCCTCGCGGCCGCCGGGCGCATGCGCCGCGGCAGCTCGGCGAGGACAGCGGCGAATGACCGCGCTCGAAGTGCGCGACCTGCAACAAGGCGTTCGGCGGCCTGCGCGTCACCGCCGCGGTGAACCTCGCTGTCGCGCCGGGCGAGCGCCGGCTGATCATCGGCCCGAACGGCGCCGGCAAGACCACGCTGTTCAACCTGATCACCGGCGAACTGCGCGCCGATGCCGGGTCGGTCACGCTGTTCGGCCACGACACTCACGCGCGTGCCGGCCCGCCGCCGCGCGCATCTCGGGCTGGCGCGCACCTATCAGATCATCACGCTGTTTCCCGGCGAGACGCTGCTGCGCAACGTCACGCTGTCGCTGCTCGGCCTGTCGCGGCTGCGCTGGAATCCGATCGTGCGGCTCGATCGGCAGACCGACACTGCTCGACAAGCGCGCATGCCGCGCTGGCGCGGGTCGGGCTCGGCCATCTGGCCGATCGGCCGGTCGGCGCAGACCGTCCTATGGCGAGCGGCGGCGCGTCGAGATCGCCATGGCGCTGGCGCAGAGCCCGAAAGTGCTGCTGCTGGACGAACCGTTCGCCGGCCTGTCGATCGATGAACGGCGCGACGTGCTGGCGCTGATCGCCGCCATCCCGCGCGACGTGACCATCGTGATGATCGAGCACGACATGGACGTGGCGCTGGAATTCGCCGAGCGCATCACCGTGCTGCATTTCGGCCAGGTGATCGTCGAGGGCACCCGCGCCGAGGTGGTGGAGCATCCGCGCACCAAGGAGATCTACCTTGGCGAGTGACGCGCTGCTGCTGAGCGACATCGACGCCTATTACGGCGACAGCCACGTGCTGCATCGCGTGTCGCTGCGCCTGGGCGAGGGCCGGCTGCTCGGCCTGCTGGGCCGCAACGGCGCGGGCAAGTCGACCTGCATGAGCGTCGCCGTCGGGCTGGGTGCCGCCACGCCGCGGCAGGTCGCGGTTTACGGCACGGCGGTGGCCGGCCGCGCGCCCGAGGCGATCGCGGCGCAGGGCGTCGCACTGGTGCCGCAGGGCCGCCGCGTCTTCCGCAGCCTGACGGTGCGCGAGAATCTGGTGGTGGCGGCGCGCAAGCCGCGCGACGGCGGCGCGGCGCCGTGGACGCTCGAGCGGGTGTGCGCGACGTTCCCTCGGCTGGGCGAGCGGCGCGACCAGTATGCCGGCCATCTGTCAGGCGGCGAGCAGCAGATGCTGGCGATCGGCCGCGCGCTGATGTCCAACCCGCGCGTGCTGCTGATGGACGAACCGTCCGAGGGCCTGGCGCCGCAGATCGTCGCCGAGGTGATGGCGACGATCCGGCAGTTGAAGCAGCACGGCCTGTCGATCGTGCTGGTCGAGCAGAACGCGAAGCTGGTGTTCGACGTCGCCGACGACATCGTCATCCTGAACAGCGGCCACGTGGTGGTCGACGCCACGGCGGCGGCGCTGCAGCGCGACGGCATCGATCTGCATCAGCATCTGGGCGTGTTCTGAGGTCGGTCAGCGGTCAGGCGGCCCCACGGCATCGTGCCAAGTCCGGCTGTCGATCACCGACAGGAGCCGTCCGCCATGGAGTTTAAGCGCGTCGCCATCGACACGTCCAAGCACGTCTTCACCCTGCACGGGATCGATGCAGCGGGCGCCCGATCCTGCGCCGCGATCTGAGCCGCGCGGGTTCGAGCCGTTCCTCGGCAAGCTCGCGCCCACCGAGGTGGCGCTGGAAGCGTGCGGCGGCTCGCACCACTGGGCGCCGTCATGCTGCCGAACTCGGCCACACGGTGCAGCTGATCCCACCGCAATACGTCAAGCCCTTCGTCAAACGCGGCAAGAACGACCGCAACGACGCCGAGGCGATCTCCGAAGCGGCATCTCGCCCAACCATGCGCTTCGTGCCGGTGAAGACCGCCGAGACGGCAGGCCGAGGCCATGGTCCTGAGCGCGCGCGACCTGCTGGTCCGGCAGCGCACGCAGCTGGTCAACGCCGTGCGTGGTCATGCGGCGAGTTCGGCGTCATCGCGGCCAAAGGCATTCGCGCAGGTCGAGCCTTGCTGGACCAGGTCGCCGATGACCGACACGTGCCCCAGGCTGCGAACGAAACGCTGGCCCTGCTGGGCCGAGCAGATCGACGCAGCTGGATGAGCAGCTGGCCGAGTTCGATCAACGCCTGGCCGCGCAAGCACAAGGCCAACCCGGTCAGCCAACGCTGGCTGGCCATCCCCGGCGTCGGACCGCTCACGCGCGCTCACCCTGGCGACGCACGTCGACCCTCGCAGTTCAAGTCCGGCCGCCACTTCGCGGCCTGGCTCGGGCTGACGCCAAAGCAGCATTCCACCGGCGGCAAGCAGCGCCTGGGCGGCATCAGCCGGGCCGGCAACGAACGGCTGCGACAGCTGCTGGTCGTCGGCGCCATGGCGGTGATCCGCCATGCGAAGCCGGGCAGCAAGACAGCCACGCCCTGGCTGCTGCCATTGCTGGAGCGCCGGCCGCGCAAGCTGGCCGCGGTCGCTCTGGCCAACAAGATGGCCCGCATCGTGTGGGCCATGATGACGAGCGGCGAGGCCTACCGGCGGCCCAAGCCGGCGCGGCCTGAGCCGCTCGTCGCTGCCGAGGGTGCAAAAGGGCTGACAGGAAGAGATGGCGATCGGTCGAACCGACGAACAGCAGAGCCCGTGTGATTCAACGGCGCTTACGAGGCCGCCTCCGTGTTTGGGGCTGTTCGGCGAAACCCATCTGGGCCAGCGGTCATCGGCCGCGCGAACAGGCCGGACACATTCACGCCTTCAACGGGGGATAATCGCGCGAATACACTGGTTGCGAAAGAAACCACTTCTCGTCATAGGTCCAGAACTGGCTGACATTCTTATAGGTCTTGATTGTCGTGTTGACCAGCTTCCCGTTTTGTTTCTCACAACGGCGAATGAAGAAGTCCCCGACGACATTGCCGAAGTGATCGAAATGAAATTCACCACGCGGCGAGTCGGTGAGTGAAACAGCGCGCATCGCGGCGATGAGTGCTTCCTTGTCGTCGGTTCGACCACCGATCTTTGCCAGGGCCGCCTCGGCCACAAGGCCATTGGTATAAATTCCGGCGGCATATGAACCTGGAATACCGCCATAATCGCGAATACTGTCCGTGACGAAGCGCTGGTTGCTCGATGTGGGGAGGTCGGCGGTATAGCCCGCGCACGAAATGACACCGATCGCCTCATCGCCGAAACTTTTCAACAGTCCGTCATCCATCGCCACGCCGCCGCCCAGCAACGGCAGAGTGATCCCCTGGTCCTGATACTGCCGCATGAACTTGACCGGGTTCGAGCCGCCGAGGCCCGACACGATGGCATCGACACCGCTCATCTGTCCGATGAAGGGGGTGTAATCGGGTGTTACCAAAGGTGGCCACAGCTTGGCCTTGACCCGACCGCCGGCATCCTCGAACGCGCGCTGAAAACCGCCCACCTGCTCGTAGCCGTACGCAAAATCGTTGGCGACGGTTATCACGCTTGTGTATTTAAGTTCATTGCGTGCATAGTCGGCCAGCGGATGCATCGGCTGCGCCGACGTGCCGGAGCTGCGAATGAAATACGGGTTGGGCTTTCGCTGCGACATATCCTCAGCTGCCGCCAGGCTGAGGATCGGACATTTGTGTTGCGCGGCGTAGTCACTGATCGCCAGCAACTCGAACGCGGCAAGCGGGCCGAGGATGAAGTCGACCTGGTCGCGCTCGATCAATTCCTGTGCCTTGGTTTTGGCGCCGGCTGGATTGCCGCCGGTGTCGGCAATGAGCAACTCGGCCGGACGGCCGGCCAGCTTGTTTTCACGATGCTTAAGAAACAGCGCCGCCCCTTGTTCCATTTGGATGCCGCCCTGCGCGAGCGGCCCGGTTTTCACAGTCAACAAACCGATCCGAATTGGCGTCTGCTGTGCCACAGCCGGCATCCGCAGGCCCGTGGTAAGTGTCGCCGCGGCGCTGCCCGTGAGAATAGCGCGCCGTCCCGATCGCAGTGCCATGTTCACTCCCTGGTCAATTCAGGCTGCCTTACCGGCCGTTCTGGTGGGCGCACCTTACGCGAACAGAACCATACCGTCCAAACGGACCCGGGAGATGCCTTGTACCGCCGCCGGGTGACAGTCACCGCAGCGGCAGCTGTCGGCGGAACATTCCGAAAATCAGCTCCCAATCCCGGTTGGCGGCGCGCTTGTCATAAATGTCGCGATTCGGCAACGCGTAGCCGTGCTCCGCACCGGGATGAAATTCCGGACGATACGCGACCGAGCAACCCGCAAGCACGTCACCCAGTTGTTTGATCATTGACGGCGGCGCATGGGGATCATGTTCCGCGAAGCCACAATACAATTCGCCACGGAACCGGTGCGCCAGAAGATGCGGCAAATCGTCTCGATCGCTGATCAGCGCCGTGCCGTGCAAGCTGGCACCGGCGATGAATCGCTCAGGGAAGGCGCCAGCGACGCACAAGACATGCCGGCCGCCCATGCAGTACCCGATCGATCCGATGCCGCCCGCCCGCACGGGCTCGCCCTGATCGATGAACTGCAACAGGTCACGCGTATCGTCGACGACCATAGCGTTGGAAAGCTTCTCGAGCGGAGCCATCGCCTGGCGCTGGCGCTCCGCATCGAGATTGTGCATCGAGATCATCTCGTTCTTCTCATTGCGCCATTCATTTCGTACCCGGCCCTGACGATGGTACAGGTCGGGCACCATGCAATAATAGCCTACAGTCCCTACTCTGCGCGCGATATCGAAAAGCTCCTCGCGCACACCCCAGAAGTCCATGTATATGACGACAGCCGGAAACGGTCCGCCTTCTTCGGGATGGGTAATGAACGTCTCCATCGCGCCGCTCTTTGTCGGGATGGGGATCGTGCGGTCCAACATGGTTCAGCCTTCTCAATCGACGGGCGGTGCTCATAGGGTTTGGAACTGCATCAGACCGCGCCAGGCCGCGGAGCAACGCCCGCATCGCGCCAAAGGCCTCAGCGAGCCCGCCGGTACTGGTCTGGCCTGTCGCGATTTCGTTAGCAGCCGCACGTCCCCTGGGCAACCGCGTGGCGGCAACAGTGCGATGTGGAGCCCTGCCTCAGACCGTCTTCGCCGGCCGCATGCCCGCTCGCGGTGGCGAACAGCATCTCCTGCGGCGCACGCGCGTCACCGACGGCGATGACGGTGATTCCCGCCGCGCGCAACGGTGCGGCGAGCGTCATCGTCCGGCACGCGGGGCGTCGCATAGGTCAGCAACGCCAGATCCTCGATCACCCGCGACATCGCCGTTGTAGACGTTGACGATCTCGATCCGCCCCTCGGCGCAGGCATCGCTCCAGCGCGGTTCGGACAGCGTGATGACTTCGATACGCTGCTCCGCCATGCGGCGCAGGATGCCCTGGCGCGTCACCATCTGCACGTCGGTGGCGATGGTGTCGCGCGGCGTCACGATCACGACCCGTTCGAAACGGGCGCGCAGCGCCTCCGCGGCGGCATAGGTGCCCTCGGTGTGATCCGCGTCGAACAGCACCGCGGTGCCGGGTTGCCGGCCGTCATGGCGCAGCACCTCCGCCATCGCGGCGCGCAGGTCGGGGACCCAGCCCTCCGCGCGCACGGCGGCGGGCAGCCAGTCGGGCGGGATCATCGTGGATCCTGTCGCCAGGATCACGGCGTCCGGCCGTAGCGCGAGATTCCTCGGCCGTCGCCTTGCGGCCCAAGCACGAAGCGCGCGCCGGCCCGCCGCGCCGCCACGGTCTGGTAATCGTAGATCGACGACACCGTCTCCCCGCCCGGCAACTTGCTCGCGCAGCCAGGCCTTGCCGCCGATCGCGTCGGACGCGCCGAACACCGTGACGTCATGTCCGCGCGCGGCGGCGACCCAGGCGGCCTCCATCCCGGCGATGCCGGCGCCGACCACCACGACGCGCTTCGGCGTGGCGGTACGGCGCCGGCGAGAAATCCACCTCGTCGGCCGGCTGACGCGCGGGTTGTTCACGCAGGCGATCGGCACATGCATCATGACGATCGCCCCCCAGCAGGTATTGCACGACAGGCAATAGCGGATGTCCCAGGTGCGTCCCTCCGCCGCTTTGCGCGGCCAGGCCGGATCGGCCACGAGCGGACGGCCCAGCGCGATCAACGACGCCTCGCCGCGGGCGAGAATGCCGTCGGCCTCCGCCGGATCGGTGATGCGGCCCAGCGCCATCAGCGGCACCCCGTTCAGCCGCTGACGCAAGGTTCTTGATGAAACGCATGTACGGCATCGGCGGGCCGTGCCGGTCGGGCGTGTGCATCTCCAGCGTGCGCGCGTGCGCGCCGCCCGCGAAGCAGACGTAATCGACATCGCCTCGCGCGGGTCAGCAGATCGCCGATGATGCCGGCCTCGGCCGGACCGATGCCGCCCGGCATGCCGTCATCGCCCGGCAGCTTCAGTCCGACGATGAAATCCGTGCCGCACGCCGCGCGCAACGCCGTGACCAGTATCGGCGACAATGCGGACACGGCCGTCCCAGTCGCCGCCGTATTCGTCATCGCGCCGGTTGGACCAGCGGAGACAGGAACTGATGGAACAGATGTCCATGCCCGGCGGAGATTTCGACGCCGGAGAAGCCGCAGTCTTTCAGATGCGAGCGCGGATTCCGCGATCTGCTCGATCAGGTCGCGGATCTCGGCCGCGGTCAGCGCGCGCGGCACCGTCCAGGACAGATCGTCCGGCAGCGCGGACGCGCCGATCGCTTCGGGGTTGCGTCCCGGAAAATGGCGGCCGCGTCCGGCATCCTGAATTTGCCCGAGCAGCCGGCAATCCTGGCTTTCCACCGCCTCGGCAAAACGTTTCAGCCCGTCCGCATCGTCGCGCCGCCAGACCTGCACCCGCGGCAAGCCGGCCTGATGGCGCATCATGCCGAGCGGTTCGGTCACGGTCATCGCGGCGCCGCCGGCGGCGCGATTGGCGTGATACTGGATCAGACCGCTCCGTCACGCGGCCCGCCGGCGTGGCGAGCAGGCTCATCGACGCGTGGGTGATCCGGTTGCGCAACCGCTTGCCGGCCAATGTGAAGGGCGTGAAGAGGGCGGCGAATTCGGCGTCCGGCATGGTCAGGGCTCCCAACGTCTGGTGTGAACCGCGTCGCTCGATGATGCGAGTTTATCGCCGCAGGGTAGCTGCTCGCCTCGGCGACGGCGATACCGGGCGCGCGAGCCGGCAGCGCAGCCGATGTGCCGGCGCAAATCTTGGTGTGCCACGGCCCGGTCATAGGGGGGTCCCTAAAATCTGGGCCGGCGACGACGAGCGATGAGGTCGGAAGCCTCCCGAAGCGCGACGCTTATAAATCGCCAGGAAGACCCGCTGGATGGAGAGCCACAACAATGCTTGAACGAGTGCTCGGCTATCATTACTCTCTCGCCGCACTTCTCGTGGCACCGTCTGGTTTTAAAAGCTATGATCGTCATCGATGCGCCAGCCCCGGCGCCGGGCCACGCCTGTCCGTCGCGATGAAGTGCGCCGACCGCGCCTGATGGCCCGGTGAGCTACATCAAGTAGCAGCATCATGTGAGCCACTATCGTGAGCCGGCAATGCATCAGGGAAGATGAATGATCCGCGGTTCTCGCGGCATCGGAGGGGCTGGCGCGGGGTATGCCGCCAGGATTCAGCCCCCGACCAAAAACTGATCGCGTTCGCGACCACCACCAAGGCGACGAGACAAACCAATACCGCGAGGGCGGACAGGACGTCTCTCATCATGGCAGGCGGCTACTAATCCGTTCGTCGGCGCTGAAATCCTGGTTCGGGAACGGCGAAGCATTCGGCACCCGAATGGCGACCTCCTCCCGTCCGAAGTGTTGATGGCACTGATTACACGCCTGGGTCAGTTGTCCATACGCCCGGCTGAAGCCGGCGCGATCTTGCGCTTCGACAGCCTTGGTCAGCTTCGCCATCGGCTCAGATGTGAACGCTTGCATTTGTCCGGCCAGCCACGGGGACAACCGGTCGATGCGGTCAATCGCCTCCTGAAACTCGACCAACTCGTAAGCGAGATACCGCCAGTTTCCCGCCTGCCCCGCCAGCCCGAGCTTCGTATGGCGCGGCTGCAAAATAGCAACCATAAGGTCGCCACAACTTAGCGCGGTGGCGCGTTGCATCCGTAGGACCAAATGGGGCTTTACCGTACAAGAGCGCCGCCCCGCCCAGTACAGCGTATTTCCTGAGAGCCAGATGAAGCGCTTCATAAATGCCGTCCCCCCGCCAATCGAGCCTGAAAACCTCAAACTCGTACGAAGCGGAAACCGGCGATTGGTTCCGACGCCGATACGGCATGAGCAAATTTAACGCGACGCGGGGTTCGCTGGTGGTGCGAAAGGCTTGCTGCGCGCCCATCGTCGACGTCGCGCGCGTACCGCGATCGTTCTGCGGATCGTCGTCAGGCTGCCTGGCGTGGGTAGCAACTGGCGTCCGTTTTGCCTTCTGGCAAAAGGACAGTTGCGTAAGTGCTACTTCCGGCAGCGGTTATCTTGCTGTGGGGTAGCGCGACAGAGTCGGATTTTGCATCGATGATTGCGAAGTATCAGGCTGTGTGGATCGGTGCAATTGCCAGGCACGACAGCGACGGGCGCTGGCATCTGATTGCTGCCGTTAATCAAGGCGACGAAAGCGCTTCCCGAGCAGGCCAACATCGACCGCCAGTGCGAAATGCATGAAATCAGGGAAGACGCCGAAAATTGCCTGGCCCGCATGAGCCGAGACCACCGCTGAGGATCGTCAGCATGGACCGGGATCGGGAGTGACCTGAGGGCGGCCCGCAAGCCTCCGCGCGGGATCTTGTCCTCACGAACCCATCAGACGCCGGTGCCTTCTGTCCTGGGCGGAGGCCACCCTGTCGTCGACATCATCAGCGTCACCGGTCACGACTCCTGAGCCTCGTCCGATCCAGGAGAGGGGCCGGCGAGGGGTTCACCGCCTGGCGCCGCGGCCACCGTTGGTTGATCGCGGATCCCTCGGGCGTTGGGTTCACCTCTGCCGTCATACCGGCTCGAAGCAACGAGGGCGATAACCGCGTCAATAATGTCCGCGTCGGAATCAAAATCGTTCCGGCCTTTCGTGTGGTTCGTAACGCGATAGATCTCTGCGCGTGCTCTCATTCGTTCGCTGAGTGCCAGCGCCGCCGCAAAGGTATCCGCATGTCTCGTGACAAAGTCGTGGAACGGCTTCGCCTGGCGATGGTTCTCGGGTACTTCTGCCTCGGGAATTGGATGATGTATTGACTTCGACCACGACATGACGAACGGCACTTTCCTGAAATCCTCGGCAATATATTATAACGTCCTTGTCACCAAAAGGTTCAAATTCGAGTGCATTTTCCAGTGAAACTGGTTGAATTCCAAGAATAGCCGTTATACAGACGCGCAAGGACAAAGAAAGGTCCCGCCATGGTTGATGGAATTCCGGCTTCTACTTATCGGTGATTGTGGATCTGTTCGACAGCGGTCGAATTGGTGTGACATTGAGGTCATTCGGACAAGCCTTATCTGACGACATATCTGCCAGTGATTCCAACTGCTGCTCGCTTTGCTGCCCCTCCGTCGTACAGACACATGCAGGTCGTTGTTGTGTGACCGGAGGCCTCTCCGTCACAGCGCCTGTGTTGTTGATCAGGCGACAAGCTCCTGCCAAAACTGTGTTCCCCACTGGCCCATTGCAATATAGCCTACGAACCAGCACAGGGCCGTCGTAATGATTGCCTTGGATATGCGGTCTGGCATGACGTCATTCATCCGGCGCATCCGATGTCCGAGATCATTTTCTTTTCCGCCTGATCTCATTTGAAGAGTCCGCGTTGATGGCGGCACCAATGACGTGACACTCAGGACAAGGGGTTGTGTAGGCAAATCCGCAGCCGTTTCCTCTTCATTGCCTTCTGCGTAAATCTGCGTTCAGCCATAGCTTTGTCTGGGGTGAAATTTTCTTTTGTTGATCTATCGCTGATATATGGACAAGCAAAGGAATTTACCGCAGATAAGAATTGGATGAACGCAAATTCACGCAGATACGGTCAGTTGACACGTGCTTAAGTTCGATGCCAATGAGACGGGAATTTCCCGGCCTCACAACAGCTTGATCCGGACGGACATCAAGGCATCATATCGGCATTTCGAAACATACCATGAAGCGGTATGTTCGTTACAAGTAATGTATCAAAAAGCCATCGATATTCCGGTCAGGGTTTGCAAAAATAATAATATTGCAGATGACCCATCTGCATCTGTTAGTCTAGACACGAAAAATACCGGATTTCTCATGGCCTTCAAGGCAATTGACGCTTTCTTACAGCGTTCCGATTTGAAACCATCCACATTTGGTCGTTTGGCGTCGAACGACAGCAGGTTGGTGACAGCCTGAACAATCAGCAACGATCACCGCCCATAGGCACGATCGAAAAAGCTGAGGAATGGATACGAAAATGCAAGCTGCCAAAGGGAAGGCGAAAACCAAAATGACGAACTGGCTCGAAGGCGATCTTCGCCCGCTGCTCGGTGTCATCCTTTGCGATCCACCGCGATATTTCAGGAGCTACAGCGCTTAGGGCGAGGCGAAAACCCCGTTGCTTTGGTGCGAAACTGATCGCGATCGACGGGGCAGTTCGACGCCTACGAGCGGAATTGGTTTGATCGGGCAGAGGGTCACGCCACACCCGGTCTGCGCAAGCCTGAGATCCTACAGGCCGCCGGTGTTCGAGTGGGTCGATCCGAAGCTGCTGCAGGTCGAGGCCTCCAATCAGCGCACTGTCGCGAATCCAATTACGCCGACCCGGCCATCGCCGGTTTGCGGCCTCTGAATTGCCCCTTATTTGAATTTATTGCTTCGCTGGAGGTAGGTGATGCCGCCACATGGCGCGGACCCGGCTGACCCCATGACCCGCGCATCGTCATCTTCCAGGGCGCGCGGATTTTGAAATCA
>CAVWRF010000012.1:0-135955 GCA_963757325.1 Candidatus Melainabacteria bacterium | reverse complement strand
AGCATCGCGTCCTTGCTGCGGAAGTGCCGATAGAGCGCGGGGCCGGAGATACCGACGGCGGCGCCGATGTCGTCGATGCCGACGCCGTGGAATCCGCTCCGCGCGAACAACTCGGCTGCCGCGGCCAGGATCTGGTCGCGGCGGCTCGGCTTTCCGCTGGTCACGGCCTGGCCAGGTGAGTTCGGCACACCACGAGGTTAGCGCATGTTAACCAGCTAGCCACCGGCCGGCCGGAAGTGGCCGTACGGCAACGGATCGGCGACCGCTCGGTGCACCAAAGGAGGTAATTCCGTGGCGATCGGTTAACCGTTGACGTACTGCTTCTTTATCTGGTCAGAGGTTGGTATTGATTGATGGACATGTTGCGGCCCAAGGAGGTGCCATGCGTCTGGTCCGGATTCTGGCTGGCGCGGCGGTAGTGACCGTCGCCACGATGCTCGGGGTGGTGGTGCCGGCCACGGCCGCTACCGGCACGAACTACGTCGCCCTCGGCGATTCATACGCGTCCGGCGTCGGCACCGACGACTACATCAGCGACGGCACGAGTTGCGACCGCAGCCCGAAGGGTTACCCGGGGCTCTGGGCGGCGGCCCACGGCGCCGCCTCCTTCGACCTGGCGGCCTGTTCCGGCGCTGAGACCGCTGACGTGCTCAGCGGTCAACTCGGCGGTCTGAGCGCGTCGACCAACCTGGTCACGGTCACCATCGGCGGCAACGACGCCGGCTTCACGACGGTGCTGGAGGACTGCATCCTGGACAGCGACTCGGGCTGCACCAGCGAGGTGACCAGCGCGGAGAACTTCGTGAAGACGACCCTGCCGGGCCGGCTGGACAGCGTGTACACGGCGATCAGGTCGCACGCGCCGAACGCCACGGTGATCGTGCTGGGCTACCCGCGCTTCTACCAGGTGCCCGGCTCGTGCATCGTCGGCCTGTCCAACACCAAGCGGACCGCCATCAACGGCGGCGCCGACCAACTCGACACCACGATCTCGGCCGAGGCGGCCAAGTTCGGCTTCCGCTTCGGTGACGTGCGCTCCGCATTCAGCACCCACGAGATCTGCTCGTCCGGCACCACGTGGCTGCACAGCGTCGACGTCACCCACGTCACCGACTCCTACCACCCGCTGGCGGCCGGCTACTCCGGCGGCTACGAGCCGGTGCTGGACTCGATCACCGGCTGACCTGCTGATTCCGCTCGTTCACCGACTCGACTGGACGGTGAGGTTAGTCGGCCGCTAACATGGCGACGGGGCCATGTTAACGGCCACTAACGCACTGCCATTCGGTGAGGCGAGGGGAAGATGGACGCGCCCGTCCTGCGCACTGCGGCCGATCCAACCGCGGAAACCCACCGCCGCAACGTCAAGACGCATACCGCGTTGGCTGACGAGTTGCGTGCCCGGCTCGCCACGGCCGCCCGAGGCGGCCCCGAACGGGCCAGGCTGCGGCACGTCGAGCGCGGCAAACTGCTGCCCCGCGACCGGGTCGACGCGCTGCTCGACCCCGGCTCACCGTTCCTGGAACTGTCCCCGCTCGCCGCGAACGGCATGTACGACGACGAGGCCCCGCCGCCGGCATCATCACCGGCGTCGGCCGCATCTCCGGTCGCGAGTGCGTCGTCGTCGCCAACGACGCCACCGTCAAGGGCGGCACCTACTACCCGATGACGGTGAAGAAGCACCTGCGCGCCCAGGAAGTCGCGCTGCACAACCGGCTGCCCTGCGTCTACCTGGTCGACTCCGGCGGCGCGTTCCTGCCGCGCAGGACGACGTGTTCCCCGACCGCGAGCACTTCGGCCGCATCTTCTTCAACCAGGCCACCATGTCCGCCCAGGGCATCCCGCAGATCGCCGCGGTGCTGGGCTCCTGCACCGCCGGCGGCGCGTACGTGCCGGCGATGAGCGACGAGGCCGTCATCGTGCGCGGCCAGGGCACGATCTTCCTCGGCGGCCCGCCGCTGGTGAAGGCGGCGACCGGTGAGGTCGTCACCGCCGAGGACCTCGGCGGCGGCGACCTGCACAGCCGGGTCACCGGCGTCACCGACCACCTCGCCGACGACGACGCACACGCGCTGCGCATCGTCCGCGACATCGTCGCCAGGCTCGGCCCGCGCGCCGACCGCCCGTGGGACGGTCGCGCCGGTCGAGCCAGCCCGCGGTCGACCCGGGCGAGCTCTACGGCGTCGTGCCGACCGACCCCCGCACCCCCTACGACGTGCGCGAGGTGATCGCGCGGATCGTCGACGGCAGCCGGTTCGCCGAGTTCAAGGAGGAGTACGGCACGACCCTCGTCACCGGCTCCGCCCACGTCCACGGCCACCCGGTCGGCATCGTCGCCAACAACGGCGTCCTGTTCAGCGAGTCGGCGATGAAGGGCGCCCACTTCATCGAACTGTGCGACCAGCGCTCGATCCCGCTGCTGTTCCTGCAGAACATCACCGGCTTCATGGTCGGCCGCGAGTACGAGGCAGGCGGGATCGCCAAGCACGGCGCCAAGATGGTCACGGCCGTCGCGTGCGCGCGGGTGCCGAAATTCACCGTGATCATCGGCGGCTCGTTCGGCGCCGGCAACTACTCGATGTGCGGCCGTGCGTACTCGCCCCGCTTCCTGTGGATGTGGCCCAACGCCCGGATCTCCGTGATGGGCGGCGAACAGGCCGCGTCCGTGCTGGCCACCGTCCGCGCCGACCAGTCCGCGGCACGCGGCGAAACCTGGTCCGCGGCGGACGAGGCGGCGTTCAAGGCACCGATCCGCCAGCAGTACGAGGACCAGGGCAACCCCTACTACTCGACGGCCCGCCTCTGGGACGACGGTGTGATCGACCCGATGGACACCAGGATGGTCCTCGGGCTGGCGCTGTCCGCCGCGGCCAACGCGCCGCTGGCCCCGGTCGGCTACGGCGTCTTCCGGATGTGAGGACCGATGTTCGACACCGTTCTGGTCGCCAACCGCGGTGAGATCGCGGTCCGTGTCATCGACACGCTGCGGCGCATGGGAATCCGCTGCGTCGCCGTGTACAGCGACGCCGACGCCGACGCGAAGCACGTGCGCGCCGCCGACGTCGCCGTGCGCATCGGTCCCGCCAGGCCGCGGAGAGCTACCTGTCGATCGAGCGGATCGTCGACGCGGCGGGGCGCACCGGCGCGCAGGCCGTGCACCCCGGTTACGGTTTCCTGTCCGAGAACGCCGCGTTCGCCACGGCGTGCGACGAGGCAGGGCTGACGTTCATCGGTCCGCCCGCGTCGGCGATCGAGGCGATGGGCGACAAGATCCGCGCCAAGCTCGCCGTCGCCGAAGCCGGTGTGCCGGTCGTGCCCGGCCGTACCTCACCGGGCATGTCCGACGGCGAACTGGTCACGGCCGCCACCGAGGTCGGCTTTCCCGTGCTGCTCAAGCCGTCCGCCGGCGGCGGCGGCAAGGGCATGCGGCTGGTCACCGAGGCCGGGGCGCTGGCCGACGCGATCGTGTCGGCGCGCCGCGAGGCGACCGCGTCGTTCGGCAACGACACGCTGCTGGTCGAGCGGTTCGTCGCCCGGCCACGGCACATCGAGATCCAGGTCCTCGCCGACGCCCACGGCACCGTCCTGCACCTGGGCGAACGGGAGTGCAGCCTACAGCGGCGGCACCAGAAGATCGTCGAGGAGGCGCCGTCCCCGTTCCTCGACGAGCCGACCCGGCAGCGGATGGGCCAGGCAGCCGTCGACGCCGCCAAGGCCGTCGGCTACACCGGCGCCGGCACCGTCGAGTTCATCGTGTCCGGCGACCGCGCCGACGAGTTCTTCTTCCTGGAGATGAACACCCGCCTACAGGTCGAGCACCCGGTCACCGACCCGTTCGCACAGACGCGCCACCTCCAGATAGATATCGGCCTGACGCCAGTCGAACAAATTGCCGCTCGGCTTGCGCCAACCGCTCGGGCTGGCGTTGCCGAACGAAGCGAGATGAAACTTCTTCATGCGGCTGGCCTCATGCGTTCAATCGAATTGCCGGTTTTGATGGCGCTTGCCGGCGTTGTCCGTCAGCGAAATGACATGCCGGCGAAGGCGTCAACTCGATCGGCCGGAGAGCGGTGGCTCCTCCTCCGCGCAGATCGGCACCTGGGCATGCGGGCAACGCGCCCGGAACGCACAGCCCCCTGCACTGGCCGACGTGACCACTGTCGTTTCCGACGCACGCCTGGCGAGCCGCGCTGCCTCGGCGCGGGGTTCGGGCTGACCTATCTGTTTATCTCGCACGACCTTGCCGTAGTGCGGCACATGGCCGATCGCGTGGCGGTGATGTATCGCGGCCGCATCGTCGAAATCGCACGCTCCGCCGACCTGTATGAGCGGCCGCTGCATCCCTACACGCAGATCCTGCTGCGATCGGTTCCCATTCCTGAACCCCGCGCCGAGGCAGCGCGGCTCGCCAGGCGTGCATCGGAAACGACAGTGGTCACGTCGGCCAGTGCAGGGGGCTGTGCGTTCCGGGCGCGTTGCCCGCATGCCCAGGTGCCGATCTGCGCGGAGGAGGAGCCACCGCTCTCCGGCCGATCGAGTGACCACCTCACGGCATGTCATTTCGCTGACGGACAACGCCGGCAAGCGCCATCAAAACCGGCAATTCGATTGAACGCATGAGGCCAGCCGCATGAAGAAGTTTCATCTCGCTTGGTTCGGCAACGCCAGCCCGAGCGGTTGGCGCAAGCCGAGCGGCAATTTGTTCGACTGGCGTCAGGCCGATATCTATCTGGAGGTGGCGCGTCTGTGCGAACGGGTCGGTGACGGGGTGTTCGACCTGGAGGCGGGTGTTCATCTCCATGAAGAAGTACTCGTCGGTCGGTCTCCCGAAACGATGAACTCGACGGTGCCGGCGCCGGTGTAGCCGACGGCCCGGGCGGCGTCGACGGCGGCCTCGCCCATCCGCTGCCGGGTCGGCTCGTCGAGCAGCGGAGACGGCGCCTCCTCGATGATCTTCTGGTGCCGCCGCTGCAGGCTGCACTCGCGCTCGCCGAGGTGCAGCACGGTGCCGTGGGCGTCGGCGAGCACCTGGATCTCGATGTGCCGCGGCCGGGCGACGAACCGCTCCACGAGCAGCGTGTCGTCGCCGAAGGAGCGCGCGTCGCCTCGCGGCGCGCCGACTCGATCGCGTCGTCCAGCGCCGGACTCGCGTGACCAGCCGCATGCCCTTGCCGCCGCCGCCCGCGGACGGCTTGAGCAGCACCGGAAGCCGACCTCGACGGCGCGCCGTGACCAGTCCTCCGTCGGACATGCCCGGTTCGGTGCGGCCGGGCACGACCGGCACGCCGGCCTTCGGCGACGGTCAGCTTGGCGCGGATCTTGTCGCCCATCGCCTCGATCGCCGACGGCGGCGGCCCGATGAACGACAGCCCGGCGTCCGCGCACGCCGGGCGAACGCCGCGTTCTCGGAGAGGAAGCCGTAGCCGGGGTGCACGGCCTGCGCGCCGGTTCGCCGCGCGGCGGCGATCATCCGCTCGATCGACAGGTAGCTCTCGCGCGGCCCGGCGCCGGTCCGATGCGTACGGCGACGTCGGCCTCGCGCACGTGCCGGGCGCCCGCGTCGGCGTCGCTGTACACGGCGACGAGCGCATCCCCATGCGCCCGCAGCGTGCGGATGACGCGGACCGCGATCTCACCCCGGTTGGCGACCAGAACGGTGTCGAACATCGCGCCTCACATCCGGAAGACGCCGTAGCCGACCGGCCCAGCGGCGCGTTGGCCGCGGCGGACAGCGCCAGCCCGAGCACCGTGCGGGTGTCCACCGGGTCGATCACGCCGTCGTCCCACAGCCGGGCGGTCGAGTAGTAGGGGTTGCCCTGGTCCTCGTACTGCTCGCGGATCGGCGCCTTGAACGCCTCCTCGTCCGCCGGCGGACCACTCCTCGCCCCGGCCGCGACTGGTCGCGGCGGACCGTGGCGAGCACGGCCGCGGCCTGCTCGCCGCCCATCACCGAGATCCGCGCGTTCGGCCACATCCACAGGAACCGGGGCGAGTACGCCCGGCCGCACATCGAGTAGTTGCCGGCGCCGAACGAGCCGCCGATGATCACGGTGAACTTCGGGACCCGCGCGCACGCGACGGCGGTGACCATCTTGGCGCCGTGCTTGGCGATGCCGCCCGCCTCGTACTCGCGGCCGACCATGAAGCCGGTGATGTTCTGCAGGAACACCAGCGGGATCGAGCGCTGGTCGCACAGTTCGATGAAGTGCGCGCCCTTCATCGCCGACTCGCTGAACAGCACGCCGTTGTTGGCGACGATGCCGACCGGGTGGCCGTGGATGCGGGCGAAGCCGGTGACGAGCGTCGTGCCGTACTCCTGCTTGAACTCGGGGAACCGGCTGCCGTCGACGATCGCGCGCGATCACCTCGCGCACGTCGTACGGGGTGCGCGGAGTCGGTCGGCACGACGCCGTAGAGCTCGCCCGGGTCGACGGCCGGCTCCTCGGCCGGCACGACGTCGCCACGGCCGGTCGGCGCGCGGGCCGAGCGTGGCGACGATCGTCGCGCACGATGCGCAGCGCGTGCGCGTCGTCGTCGGCGAGGTGGTCGGTCACGCCGGAGACCCGGGAGTGCACGTCGCCGCCGCCGAGGTCCTCCGCGGTGACGACCTCACCGGTCGCGGCCTTCACCAGCGGCGGGCCGCCGAGGAAGATCGTGCCCTGGCCGCGCACGATCACGGCCTCGTCGCTCATCGCCGGCACGTACGCGCCGCCCGCCGTGCACGAGCCCAGCACCGCGGCGATCTGCGGGATGCCCTGCGCGGACATCGTGGCCTGGTTGTAGAAGATGCGGCCGAAGTGCTCGCGGTCGGGGAAGACGTCGTCCTGCGGGGCAGGAACGCGCCGCCGGAGTCCACCAGGTAGATGCAGGGCAGGTGGTTGTGCAGCGCCACTTCCTGGGCGCGCAGGTGCTTCTTCACCGTCATCGGGTAGTAGGTGCCGCCCTTGACGGTGGCGTCGTTGGCGACGATCGACGCACTCGCGACCGGACACCCGGCCGACGCCGGTGATGATGCCGGCGGCGGGCGCCTCGTCGTCGTACATGCCGTTCGCGGCCAGCGGCGGACAGCTCCAGGAACGGCGAGCCGGGGTCGAGCAGCGCGTCGACCCGGTCACGGGGCAGCAGTTTGCCGCGCTCGACGTGCCGCAGCCTGGCCCGTTCCGGCCCGCCGCGGCGCGGCCGTGGCGAGTCCGGTCGCGCAGCTCGTCGACCAGGGCGGTGTGCGCCTTCACGTTGCGGCGGTGGGCTTGCGCCGCCGGATCGGCGTTGTGCGCAGGACGGGCGCGTCCATCTTCCCCTCCCCACGTTAGCCATCGTTAACCGGGCTCGTTCGCCATGTTAGCGCCGGCTAACCGGGTCGTCCAGTGAGGTGACGCACGTGCCCCGGCGCCGATGCGGCGCCGGGGGCACGTGTGGGAGCGGCGAACTCAGCCGGTGACGGAGTCCAGCACCGGCAGGTAGCCGCCGGAGTAACCGCTCGCCGTGGGGTGGTAGGACTCGTTGATGTCCGTCCAGTCGACACTGTGCAGCCACGATGTGCCGGACGAGCAGATCTCGTGTGTGCTGAAGACCGAGCGCACGTCGGCGAACCTGAAGCCGCTGTACTTGGCCGCCTCACCCGAGGTGGTGGCGTCCAGCACGTCGGAGCCGCCGTCGATCGCCGTCCGCTTGGTGTTCGACAGGCCGACGATGCAGGAACCGGGCACCTGGTAGAAGCGCGGGTAGCCCAGCACGACGACCGAGGCGTTCGGCGCGTGCGCGCGGATCGCGCTGTAGACGTTGTCCAGGAGGCCGGGCAGCGTGGTGCGGACGTAGTTCTCGGCGCTGTCGACCTCGTTCACACATCCCGAGTCACTGTCCAGGATGCAGTCCTCCATCACCGTCGAGAAGCCGGCGTCGTTGCCGCCGATGGTGATGGTGACCAGGTTCGTGCTCGAACTCAGGCCGCCCAACTGGTTGTTGAGCACATCGCTTGTCTTGGCACCGGTACACGCCGCCAGGGTGAAGGAGGCCGTGCTGTGCGCGGCGGACCACAACGCCGGGTAGCCCTCGGGGCTGCGGTCGCAGCCCGAGCCGTCGTTGTAGTAGTCGCCGGTTCCGACGCCGGATGAATAGGAATCGCCGAGTGCTACGTAGTTCGTACCGGAGACGGCGGCCGCGGGCAGCACGCCTCCCAGCACCACTGCGGCGGTGACTACCGCCGCGCCAGCGAAGATCCGAACCAGACGCATGGCACCTCCTTGGGCCCCAACAGGTCACCAATCAATACCAAGCTCTGACTACTTATTGAAGCATTACGTCAATAATTAACCGTTTGGCGGAAACTTACTCCCGTTGGTGCACGTGGTCTCCCGTCGGTGCACGTGGTCTCGCCTTTCCGTTGCCGCACGGTCACTCGCGACGGCCGCTCACGGCCGGCCGATGGCAGCCCGGTTAACATGCGCTAACCTGGGACCGTGTCCAGCGACTCGACCGACGGGAAGGCCACCCGCCGCGAACAGATCCTCGCGGCCGCGGCCGAACTGTTCGCCCGCGGCGGCTTCCACGGCGTCGGCATCGACGACATCGGACAGGCGGTCGGCATCTCCGGCCCCGCGCTGTACCGGCACTTCCGCAGCAAGGACGCGATGCTGGGCGAGATGCTGACGTCGATCAGCGAGTTCCTGCTGGCGGGCGGCGAACGCACCCTGCGCGGCTCCGCGGACGACGCGCTCGCCGAACTCGTGCGGTTCCACGTCGACTTCGCGCTGGACAATCCCGCGCTGATCACCGTGCAGGAGCGCAGTCTGGGCAATCTGGCCGAACCGGACCGACGGCGGGTACGCGCGATGCAGCGCCGCTACGTGGAGATCTGGGTGCGCGCCATTCAGGCGGGCGTACCCGGTGTCGGCGAACCGGACGCGCGGGCCGCCGCGCACGCCGTGTTCGGCCTGATCAACTCCACACCGCACATCCCGAACCTGGACCGTGCGGCGACCGCGGGCCTGCTGTACCGGATGGCACTCGCGGCGGTGACGGGTCCCGGCGCGCTGATCCCGGCGAGGGAAGCCCCCAGTGACGTCCCCGCCTGAGCGGGCGCAGAGCCTGCGGGAGCGGAAGAAGGCGAAGACGCGCGCCGCGATCGTCGCGCACGCGATGCGACTGTTCCGCGAACAGGGCTACGCGGAGACCACCGTGGACCAGATCGCCGACGCGGCGGAGATCTCGCCGAGCACGTTCTTCCGGTACTTCCCGACCAAGGAGGACGTCGTCCTGCAGGACGGCTTCCACGCGCTGGTACTGGCGGCGACCCGGGACCAGCCGGCCGAGCTGAGTCCGATCGAAGCCGTGCGCGCCGCGCTGCGGACGGTCTTCGCGACCATGCCGGCCGACGTGCGGGCCAGGGAACGGGACCGCGACGCGCTGGTCAAGTCCGTGCCGGAACTGCACGTGTCGATGATGGAGAAGTACACGACCACGATGCGCGAACTGGCCGAGATCGTCGCGAGGCGGCTGGGCCGGGAACCGGCGGACTTCCCGGTGCGGGTGTTCTCCGGCGCGATCATGGGTGTCGCGATGGCGACCGTGGACAGTACCGGCGGCAGCTCCCTGTACGACCGGACCGACCTGCTCGACGAGGCCCTGCGGCTGCTCGCCGCCGGGCTGCCGCTGTAGCCGGATCTCACAGGTCCCGGCCGACCGAGCCGTAACCGCGCATCGCCCGGCCGGCCTCGGCGATCTCGTCGGCGCCCAGCAGCGCCGGTCGGCCCGCCGTGGTCGCTGTGAGCCACACCTGGCAGAGCCACTCCAGTTGCACGGCCCGGTCGTAGGCGGCCGCGAGCGTGCCGCCGACCGTGACGGCGCCGTGGTTGGCCAGCAGGCAGCCGTGCCGGCCGGCCAGCGCCTCGGCGGCCGCCGAGGCCAGTTCCGGTGAGCCGAACGTGGCGTACGGCGCGACCCGCACGCAACCGCCGAAGATCGCCAGCAGGTAGTGGATCGGGGGCACCTCGTCGACCAGCGTGCCGACGGCGGTGGCGTGCGGGGCATGGGTGTGCACGACCGCGTTGCGGCCGGCCGCTCTGCGGTACAGCTCCAGATGCAGGGGTGTCTCACTGGTCGGCGCCAGGTCACCGTCGACCCGTGTCCCGGCCAGGTCGAGGACGGTGATCGACGCCGGCACCAGTTCGGCGTAGTCGACACCCGACGGCGTGAGGGCCACCAGGTCGCCCCGGCGCACGGAGATGTTGCCGGACGTGCCGACGACGAGCCGGTCGGCGACCATCCGCCTGCCGAAGGCGCAGACCAGTTCGCGTTCGGCGGCGAGGAGCAGTTCACCCATGTGGCCTGGTTAGACGGTCGGATCGGCCGGCGTCAAGGTCGTGCTGCCCACCCACCGGTTGGTTGGCGCGATAGGCGGACGCGTAGGGAAGGATGGGGATCGTGGCAGCGGCGCAGGACCCGGACCGGCGGCAACGGATCATCGTCGCCGCCAGCCAGGCCCTGGCCGCGGCCAGTGAGGGTGACGACGGGGACGCCGTCGCGCGGCTGATCAGGTTCGTCCAGGACTCCCACGACGAGCACACGGACGTGCGTGAGCTGGTCCTGCTGCTGTTCTCCGAGTGCAGCCGGATGGTCACCGAACTCAGCGAGGGCGGCGCCACGCCGGTCCGCATGCAGGTCTTCGACGAGGACGGCCAGGAAGTCCCGATCGACGAGGCCGACCCGCCGGTCCGCACGGCTGTCCGCACACTGCTGGCCGCGGTCCACGGCGACGAGGACGCGGCCGCCGAACAGGTCGAGATCGCGCTGTCCAGCGCGGCTCCCGAGGAGATGGCGACGGTCGTGATCCAGGCCCTGCGCTGGACGATCCGCCTGGCCACCGCGTGCTCCGAACGTGAGCTCCCGGTCCCGTCCTGGATCGCCGCCGCCCTCGGTCACTGACCGGGCACGATCCCCCGCCGCGGCGCTGTCCGGTGTGCCGCGTGCGCCGCTCGGCCGTGAGCCGACGGCGAGGGCGGCTGATCCTCGCGGGTGTCGAGGACCGCCGGCCCCTTGACACAGCACACAGTGACGCAGACGATCCGATGAGTATTCGGTCGGGGCTGTGGACTGTGAGGTTGCGATGACGCGTCGCCTCCGGATCGTCGCTGTCGCCACGATGGTCGCCGCGGGATTTCTCGTCGGGGCCGCCGAGGCGGGCGCGGTCTCCGCGTACCAGCACTACGTCGCGCTCGGCGACTCGTACGCGTCGGGGCCGCTCATCCCGAACCAGGAGCCGAATCCGGTCGGCTGCGCGCGCTCCGACCACGACTACGCCAGTGACCTCACGCGCTCGCTGGGCATCCCGACGCTGGTCGACGTGACGTGCGGCGGCGCGACCACCGCCGACATGACGCAGTCGCAGTCGGTGCCGCTGGGCAGCAACCCGCCGGAGTTCGACGCGCTCACGCCGGACACCGACCTGGTCTCCCTGACCATCGGCGGCAACGACATCGGCTTCACGTCGATCCTGGAGACGTGCGCCGTGGAGAGCCTGACCAACCCGTTCGGCAACCCGTGCCAGCGGCACTACACGGCCGGTGGTACGGACCAGTTGGCGGCGGCCGTGACCGCGACGGCGCCGAAGGTCGCCGCGGTGCTGGCCGGCATCCGGCAGCGGGCGCCGCACGCACGGATCGTCGTCGTCGGCTACCTGCGCATCCTGCCGCCGTCCGGCGGCTGCTGGCCCGTGTTCCCGATCGCCCGTGGCGACGTGCCCTACCTCGACGGCGTGGAGAACGAGCTGAACGGGATGCTCGGCCAGCAGGCGTCCGACGCCGGCGCCACGTTCGTGAACCCCGGCCCGGTCACCGGGCACGACGTGTGCCAGCCGGAGGGCACCAAATGGGTCGAGGGCATCGTGCCGACCGCGCCCGCGTTCCCGGTGCACCCGAATGCGGCCGGGATGTCGGCGGTGGCCGGGATGCTGGCAGCGGCTCTGGGCTGAGTCTTGACCGGGCTTTGACGTAACACCTGGAATTGACGGGACCGCATTGGCTGCCGTCGCGGTGCGGCAGTGGCGGCAAAACGGGTCGATTCGGATCTATTCGGTATCAAAGGTGCATTGGGTTACGGGCTTTTGACATTCGAAATGTATGTCGTCCGGCCACAGAAGATCACACGATCGAAATGAGTGGTGGTTTTCGTTTCCTTGACCAACCGCATCGGCGGGCTTGGTTTTCGGATCGGCCGGCCGCATTGTCGCTGATCAGCCGGTCGCGATCGACGCGAGCCAGGACGTGACCGAGGCTGGCGCGGAGTACCCGGCAAGTAGGCGACCGCCTGGGGGGTTGGCGGCCGATACATCCCGGGTCCCTGCCAAGGCATCCACAGCGTTACCGCTCCAGGAGCCGGGTACCCCGCATCGCCAACGACACCACCCCAACCTGTGAATACGCTGGCATGCAGTTGAGAGTTCGCCAAACAGGCGGTCACAGCGCACTTCAGTGACCCCGACCGGCCGCACCACCACCCGATTGGGTGATCTTCGGCACAACGGAGCGTTGCGTAACGTGTCGACGTAACCCGAGTAGGTCATGCGACTTTCGTCGCTTGGCGGGGAGGACCGGAGGCCGCAGACTTCACTGAACAACTACGGAGCAGCACCGAGTGAACACGGAACGGACAGATCGACCATCTGTCCGCGTGAGTCTTAAATTGTTGCAACGAGATTGAGAATCCGGTGGGCGAACCGGAGGGGTGTGGGCAATCATGACCAGTGACACGGATGCCAATGGCGGCCGTGCCTGTCTGCCCACGATGACCGCGAACAGTTCCACCGCACCTTCCACAGCCGCTCCGAAACCCACTGTGGCGACTTCCGTGACAGATCTGACAGATTTCGAGACCGCCCTGCGAACAACGGGCCAGACAACCGCCTTCTTTGCAGGCGGCAATAAATCAGCGCCCGAAGCAATTGTCCAGGACCGGAACGGCTACTGGTTTCCGATGCTGTTGTTCGGTTTCCTCATCCTGCTCGCACCAATGGTGTACCAACCGTCCGGTTCGAGCGGCGCGGGTGATCTGTGGGACACGGCGGTCTCGTCCGCGTCCTCGGCACACATTCCCGACATCGCGTTCGCGCCGCTGCAACGTTCGCCACCGGCGACGCATGGCGGGCGACCCGATGTCGGTGGCGCTGTACTGGTTCTGTGTAGCCATGTTCGGCCCGCTGGTGTGCCTGCTGTGGTACCGGAGCAGGGCGCGTCGGCGCGGAGTCCCGCCGCAGACCGGCTGGCATCTGCTGTACGCGTGCAGCAGCCTGGCCCTTTATGTCGTGTTGTTCCCGATCGTCGAGTTCATCGCACTGAGCTCGCGGTCGACCGCGGGCCGCCCGGCGGGCGGCAGCCTCGATCTCGAGTATTTCCTCACCGTGGGAACTTTTGTCCTCGGCCTCGCGATCGCCACAATCGCCGCGATGCCGGCCCGGTTCGGTAGGCCGATGCCGGTGCGGCGCTGGACGATCGCGGGTGTCGGTGTGTTGTTGGCCATCGTGGCGGCGGACATCATGGAGTTCACCGCGTTCATGCAGTCCAGGAACGGCTACGGCGCGCTGCTGATCATCGGCATCGGCCTGCTGGCGTTGTCCTTGGTCGAGCGCGGCCGGGTGTGCGTCACGGTCGCGGCGCTGTTCACCGGATCGGCGCTGCTGGCCAACCTGTTCGGGCTGCGCGTGATGCTGCACTGGCTCGGGATCCAGGTGCAGGGCCACTGGTCGACGGTGGGCACGGCGTTCGGCAACCTGCTGATCCCCGGCGGGATCCTGCTGGTCGGCGGCATCGTCGGCATGGCGAGGGCCGCGGCGGCCCGGTTCGCGCGGCAGGCCCGTCCGGTGTGAGGATGTCGCCATGCTCAGCGTGCAGGGCGTGGTCGACCGGGTCGGCCCGACGCTGCTGCGCGCCGTCCTGACGGCGGCCGACGCCGTGCCCGGTCAGCGACGTGGTGATCGCCGAGCCGGGCCGGCGAACCCAGCTCGCCGCGGGCGACCTGGTGCTGCGGTATCGGTGGGCGCGGCGAAGGACGCGGTCGAGCTGGTCCGGCACGCGGCGAACGCGGCGCGGCCGCGGTGCTGCTGAAGCCGCCGGTCGCGGACCAGCCCACTGTGCTGGCCGCGGGGCAGCGCGACGGGCGTCGCCCTGGTCGAGGTGCGGTCGGGCACCGGCTGGGCGCAGCTGGTGTGGCTGCTGCGCACGGTGCTGGACGCGGACGCGGACGAGGCCGAGACCGGCCAGGACGCCGAGCGGCGGCCTGGGCGACCTGTTCCGGCTCGCCGACGCGGTCGCGTCCGTTGTGGACGCCCCGGTGACCATCGAGGACGCCAACTCCCGGGTGCTCGCCTACTCGGCGCGGCAGGACCGCACCGACCCGGCACGGGTGTCCACGATCATGGGGCGGCGCGTGCCGGACGACGTGCTGGCGCGGTTCCGGTCCCGCGGCGTGTTCCGCGAACTGTCCCGGGGCGGCACCACGATCTTCGTCGCGGCACAACGGGACGGCACGCTGCCCAGGCTGATCGTGCCGATCCGGATGGGCGGCGAGCTGCTCGGCTCGATGTGGGCGGTGGTGCCGGACCGGGTGCCGGAGGCGCGGGCCGCCGCGTTCGCGGACGCGGGCTCGGTGGTGGCGCTGCACCTGTTGCGCCGGCGCGCCAGGGTCGACGCGGAGCGTCGGCACTCAGCCGAACGGGTGCGCGCGCTGCTGGAGGGCGACGGCAGCGTCCGGGTGGCCGCGGCCGAACTGGACCTGGCCGACGTGCCGCACCGGGTCGTCGCGATCGACGCGGCGGGCCGGGACCGAGGCACGACCTGCGCACCGAGGGCCTGCGGCTGGCCCTGTGGGAGCGGATCACCGCCGGCATCGGCCGCCGGCCGGCAGTCGCCGAGCTGCACGGCCTGCTGTACGCGGTGGTGCCCGGACGGCCCGGGCGCAGGCGGCTGGGACGCGCTGCGCACGGCACTGTCCGGCCCCGGCAGGCGAACACGCCCTGGCCGCGGCAGGCGCCCCGGTCCACTCGCCGATCTGCCGAGATCCCGCGCGCGCAAGCCCAGGAGACGCTCGGCCTGCTGCGCGCCGGCCTGGTGCCGGCCGGGGTCGCCGACTACCAGCAGACGTGGGCGGTGCTCGCGTTGCACCGGCTGGCAACGGCGGCCGTCCCGGCCGGGGCCACCGAAGTCGGGCCGCTGCCGGTACTGCGCCAGCACGACGAGGCGAACGGCACCGACTACCTCCGCACGCTCTACGAGTGGCTGCGGCATCCCGGGCGACCCGCGGGCGGCCGGCCAGGCGCTGCGCATCCACCCGAACACTCTGCGATACCGGATGCGCCGAATCGGCGAGCTGGCGGCGGTCGACCTGGCCGACCCGGACGTCCGGCTGGCCCTGCTGGCGCAGCTCGTAGCGATGCGCTGGGGCTGAGCCGGCCAACCAACACTGTTCGGCTCGCGGCACCCAGGCACACCATCTGCGGCGTTGCTGCGTCGGCCCCGGTCCAACAAGGGACCGCGATCTCCTCCGCCTTGCATCTGGCGCACCTGGCCCTCTGCTCCCTGGTCGAACGCCGTTGTGTCAGCCGGCTCGAACTCCAACGGCGCCAGCGTTGTGCTGGCAGCACAAGCACCGCACGGTCGAGTGGTGCGCGAGCGCACGATGACAGCGGCGCCGCTGCCCCACCGTGGTGTCAGGACACCGCCGGTCATGCGGAAGGACGTTCCGGTGAAGATCGCCGTTCCCCGCGAGATCAAGAACAACGAGTACCGGGTCGCACTGACCCCGGCCGGCGCCCACGAGCTGACCAGCCGCGGCCACGACGTCTTCGTCGAGGCCGACGCCGGCGTCGGCTCCGCCATTCCCGACGAGGAGTACCTGGCCGCGGGCGCCAAGGTGCTGGCCACCGCCGACGACGTGTGGGCCGAGGGCGAGCTGGTGCTCAAGGTCAAGGAGCCGATCGCCGACGAGTACCCGCGGCTGCGCGCGGGCCAGGTGCTGTTCACCTACCTGCACCTCGCCGCCGACCGGCCGCTGACCGCCGCGCTGCTGGAGTCCGGCACCACCGCGATCGCCTACGAGACCGTGCAGACCGCCAACGGCGCGCTGCCGCTGCTCGCGCCGATGTCCGAGGTGGCGGGCCGGCTCGCGCCGCAGGTCGGCGCGTACGCGCTGATGAAGCCCTCCGGCGGCCGCGGCGTGCTGCCCGGCGGCGTGCCCGGCGTGCACCCGGCGAGGGTCGTCGTGATCGGCGGCGGCGTGGCCGGGCTGAACGCGGCGACCGTCGCGCTCGGGCATGGGCGCCGACGTCGAGGTGCTGGACACCAACGTGGACCGGCTGCGCCAGATGGACCACCAGTTCCAGGGCAGGCTGCGCACGGTGACCTCGAACAGGTACGCCGTCGAGCCAGGCCGTGCGCGAGGCCGACCTGGTGATCGGCGCGGTGCTGGTGCCGGGCGCGAAGGCGCCGAAGCTGGTGGACAACCAGCTGGTCGCGGACGATGAAGCCGGGCTCCGTGCTGGTGGACATCGCGATCGACCAGGGCGGCTGCTTCGCCGACTCGCACCCGACCACGCACGACGACCCGACCTACCTCGGTGCACGACGTCGGTGTTCTACTGCGTCGCCAACATGCCGGGCGCGGTGCCGAGGACGTCGACCTACGCGCTGACCAACGTGACCCTGCCCTACGCGGTGGCCATCGCCGAGCACGGCTGGCAGCCCGCGCTGGGCGCGGATCAGGCGCTGGCGCTGGGCCTGAACACGCACGCCGGGCACGCTGACCAACCACCCGGTCGGCGACGCGCACGACATGCCGCACACCTCGCTGGCCAGCGCGTTGTCGCACTGAATGCCGCTGAATGCCAGCGCGCACAGGATGGCGCTGTGCGGGACGACGTCAGGTTCGACGTTTTCACGTTGAATACCGCGAACTTTTCGGCGAAAGCGGAGGGCCGGTGGGATCACCCACCGGCACTTCGCTGTGTGCGGCCCTGAACTGCGGCGATCGCCGCCGAAGCGGCTTTGACGCGCTGCTCATACCTTAACGATTTCCACAGTTGGGTCAGATTTCACAGCCACAACGTGAATAACCGTTCGTTGACTCCCGCGATCACGAAGCAATAACGTTCCGATCACCGCCAGGCGCCTTCAGTCAGTGATCGTTCGAAGCGACCGTTCACGTCGCGACCATGTCGGGAGTTGCACGTGAAGAAAGCCCTGCGCATCCTCGCCATCGTGGCACGCCGGTGCCGATCGTCGGTGCCGTCGTGCTGGCCGGCTCGCCAACGCGCGAACCAGGTTCGCGGGTCGGTGACCAGCCTGTGGCGATGGCGCACAACGTCAATCCGGCGGTAGCCGACAGCACGCGGATGGGCGACATGCCCGACGACGCGACGATGTCCCTGGCCGTGTCGTTGAAGCTGCACGACGAGGCGGGACTGCAGCAGTTCCTGGCCCAGGTCGCGCGACCCTCACTCGCCGATGTACCACCACTACCTCACGCCCTCCCAGTTCATGGACAGCTACGCCCCCACGCCGTCCGACGTCGCGACCGTCACGACCTTCCTCACCTCGCGGGGCCTGACCGTGAGGCACGTGTCGGACAACCGCCAGGTGGTGGACGCAGTGGCCCGGTCAGCGCGGCACGACGGCGCGTTCGACACGCACATCGGCACGTACCGCAGCAGGGCCGCGAGTTCTACGCCAACGACTCGGCACCGACGATGCCCTCCGACGTCGCGGCCGTCGTGCAGGGCATCTCCGGCCTGGACAACCACGCCGTGCGCCACCCGACGCGGTGCCCAGCGGTGCCGCGGCCGGCAGCCGCTCCGAACACGGCACGGCACACGGCGCCACGCCGCAGGCGGCGCATCGGGCGACGGCCGGGTTCACGCCGAGCCAGCTGCACACCGCGTACGACACGTCGGCTCGCTGGGCACCGGCAGCGGTGAAGACGGTGCGCTGTGGGAGTTCGACGGCTTCCAGGCCAACAACATCATCCGTACGACACGCAGTTCGGCATCGAGCCCGTCCGCGCCGCCACGGTCTCGGTCGACGGCGCCAACTACAACGGCAGTCCGGGCGAGCGGTCAGGGCGAGGTCGAGCTCGACATCGAGATTGTGCAGGGCATGGCGCCGGCGTGAAGACCTAGTCTACGAGGCGCCCAACAGCGACCAGGGCCAGATCGACATGGCCAACGCGATCGCTCAGCCAGGACAAGGTGCAGGTCACCTCGATCTCGTGGGGCGCAGTGCGAGACGCAGAGTTCGCCGGCGACCATCGACCAGCACGGACAACGCCTGGCGCAGGGCGCTGCCGAGGGCATCAGCTTCTACGCGGCCTCCGGCGACTCCGGTTCGGACGACTGCGGCGACGGCAGCACGGCGGTGTCGACTACCCGGCATCGACCCGAACGTGAGCAGTGTCGGCGGCACCACGCTGAAGACCGGCACCGGCGGCGCCTACGGTCCGGAGTGCCGCGTGGAGCGGTTCCGGCGGCGGTGTCTCCACCGTGTTCAAGGCGCCGAGCTGGCAGAACGGCACCGGCGGCATGCGCGCCGTGCCGGACATCTCGCTGGACGCGGACCCGAACACCGGCTACGCGTTCCTCGCCGCGGGCCAGTGGCAGGTGTTCGGCGGGACGAGCTGTGCCGCACCGATGTGGGCGGGTTTCACCGCGCTGTACGACGCGAAGGCCGCAGCAACCTGGGCAACGCCAACGCGGAGTTCTACAAGATCGCGGCGGGTGGCAACGCGGGCACCGCGATCCACGACATCACGTCGGGCAGCAACGGCGCGTACAGCGCCGGCACCGGCTACGACGTGGTGACCGGCCTCGGTTCCTACGACGGCGCCGGCCTGGCCGGCGCACTCGGCGGCTGACTCCCCCCGGCTGCCGACCGCGGCGTCGCCGGACGCCGATCGGTGCCTCCCGGTCCGACCTCACCTCCTCGGACCGGGGGGCATCTCTGTTTCCCGTTCGGCCTACGCCGAAGGACTGGCCGGGACCAGTCGGACGTCTGGGCCGATAAACAGGTGAAGAACTGTTCGTTGACCGGTTTTACCAGCGGCCCGTAATTTCCGAAAGTATGAATAAAACCCTGCGCGTCCTGGCGGCCGCGGTGGCACCGGTGCCCATTGTCGCCTGCGTCGTGCTCGCCGCCGGTCCGGCGAACGCGAGCACGAACCCGCTGGTCGCGGTTCCGTCAAACGTCAATCCCGCGTTGGCGCACAGCGCCCGCGTGGCGAATCTGCCGGGAAATGATCAGTTGTCCTTCGCGGTGGCACTGAAGCTGCGGAACACGACCGATCTGGACAGGTTCCTTACCAATGTGAGTGATCCGAAGTCGTCGCAGTACCACCATTTCCTCACTCCGGCGCAGTTCGAGGCGAAGTACTCGCCGACCGCGAGCGACGTGGCCGCCGTGCGGTCGTTCCTGTCGGCCGGCGGCCTGCACGTGACCGGTGTGTCGGCGAACCGGGACGTCGTGGACGCCTCCGGTTCGGCGGCCGCGGTCGAGCAGGGCGTTCCATACCGGGTTCGGGGTGTACACCGACGCGGGGCGGCAGTTCTACGCCAACGACGCGGCACCGTCGCTGCCCTCGGACGTCGCGGGCCTGGTGCAGGGCGTCAGTGGTCTGGACAACCACGCGGTTCGGCACCCGGACGCGGTGCGGGCCGCGGCCGGCAAGGCGAGCCCGCGCGGTTTCAACCCGACACAGCTGCACAACGCGTACGAGACGACGTCGCTGGGCACCGGCAGCGGTGTGTCGGTGGCGCTGTGGGAGTTCGACGGCTACCAGCAGTCGAACATCTCCGCGTACGACAGCCAGTTCGGCCTCGGCTCCCCCACCCCGACGACCGTGTCCGTGGACGGCGCGAACTACAACTCCTCGCCGGGTGGCGGACAGGGCGAGGTCGAGCTGGACGTCGAGATCGTGCAGGCGATGGCCAAGGCGGCCAAGACGTTCGTGTACGAGGCACCCAACTCCGACCAGGGCCAGATCGACATGGCCGCCAAGATCGCGTCGGACGACACGGTGTCGGTGACGTCGATCTCGTGGGGCCTGTGCGAGACGCAAACGGCGTCGGCCACGATCACCAGCACCAGCAACCAGCTCGCGCAGGGTGCCGCCGAGGGCATCACGTTCTACTCGGCGTCCGGTGACAGCGGTTCGGACGACTGCGGTGACGGCAGCCAGGCCGTCGACTACCCGGGTTCCGACCCGAACGTCAGCGGTGTCGGTGGCACGTCGTTGAAGCTGTCCGGCACGTCGCGCTCGTCGGAGACGGCGTGGAGCGGTTCCGGTGGCGGCGTGTCGTCGGTGTTCGGCGTGCCGAGCTGGCAGAAGGGCTCGAACGGCAAGCGGACCGTGCCGGACGTGTCCGCTGACGCGAACCCGAGCACGGGCTACGCGATCTACTCGGCGGGCGGCTGGGTCGAGTACGGCGGCACGAGTTGCGCGGCGCCGATGTGGGCCGGGTTCACGGCGCTGCACGACCAGAGCGCGGGCAGCAGGGCGGGCAACATCAACCCCGCGCTGTACAGCGTGGCCGGCGGCAGCGGCTACGCGTCGGACTTCCACGACATCACCTCCGGCGGCAACGGCGCGTTCAGGGCCGGCAAGGGCTACGACGAGGTCACCGGCCTCGGCTCCTACGACGGCGCCAACCTGAACACGGCGCTGGGCTGACACTCACGGCGACGAAGCGGACAGTCCCGTTCGTGCGGGGCTGTCCGCTTCATGTCGTGAACCGGAGGCGGCCCGGGCGCGCTCGGGTCGCACCGCGACCCGAGCTCCCGGCCCGTATCCCCGACGAGCCGGGCAACGGCCCGTCCATGGACACCGTAACGAGCTGTGGATCAGCTGGCGAGCGCGATAATCCTGGGGACCAGGTCAGCGGGTGCCGGCTGGCCCGCCATCTCGGCGGACACGGTTTCGGCGGCGGTCCGCACCGGCGTGTCGCCGAGCAGCTCGGTGACCCGGTCGACGTCGAGCTCCGAGGGTTGCAGCACGGCACCGGCGCCGGACTTGGCGACGGCGGCCGCGTTGTTGAACTGGTCGGCGCCCTGCGGCAGGACCAGTTGCGGGATGCCCGCGCTCAGCGCGGTCAGCGTGGTGCCGGCGCCGCCGTGGTGGATGGCGGCGGAGCTGGCCGCGAACAGCGCGTGGAAGGGCACCCAGTCGGTGACCAGGACGTTGGGCGGCGGGGTGCCGAACACCGACGGGTCGGCGCCGCCGGTGGTGACGACGAAGTCGGCGGGCACGTCGGCGGCGGCGGCGACGAACGGCGCGAGCATGTCCATGCCGGCCATCAGCGACACGACCGATCCGAGGGTGACGGCGACCAGCGGCCGCTCCCGCGGTGCGCGGATCCAGTCGGGCAGCACGGTGCCGCCGTTGTAGGGGACGCAGCGCATGGACCACGAGCCGGTGTCGGCGCGCAGACCGGGCGGGCTGATGTCGAGGACGGCGGCCGGGGTGACCGGTGTGATGCCGTATTTCTCGTACTGGTCGGTGAAGTGCTCGGTGACCATGGTGCCGGTCTCGGCGTGCTGGCCGATGCCGATCGTGTGCATGACGGCCGGCACGTCGACGGCCCGCGCGGCCAGCGGGCCCGCGGCCTGCAGCGGTGTGTGGATCACGATGTCGGGGCGCCATTCGCGGGCCAGCGCGACCGTTCGGTCGGCGAACTTCTCGCTGACGCGGGCGAACAGCCTGCCGACGAAGCCGCGGTCGACGGGCTGTCGCGTCGGTGGACCACCGGCGGGGCCGCCTGCGCCCTGTTCCGCCATGCCCTGGCGGAACACGGCGCCGAAGTCCACGCCGGGTGCCGTGTCGACGACCTGCAGGCCGGCGTGTGCGGCGAGGTCCTGGTGGCCGCCGGTGGCGACGATGACGTCGTGGCCCGCGGCGCGCAGTGCCCACGCCGTGGTGACGGTGGGATAGAGGTGTCCGATCCCCGGGGACGTGCTGATCATGACGCGCATGGCTGTTCCTCCCGTAGCCTGAACGGGCGTCATTTAACTCTCTTACTAAGAGTTTTGTCAATTGAGACTCTTTGCGAGGTCAAATACACGTACGCGCGGGATGCGCGCGGGATGTCCGTGTCACGGGCGGTTCACGGCACGGCATGTCTACCGCCAAACGAGTCAGCCGCGCCGGCGGCGCGGCGGCGGCACGGGGCCCGGCGCCGCACCGGCGGCGGCCGTGGGCGATCAAGACCTGATCACGGCCGTGTACGGGGGCGACCCGCTCAACCAGCCTGGGGGTCGCTGGGAGCGGGTCGCCGCCACCAGCTTAGGCGCACGAATGCCCACCCGCCGCACCGCATCGGTTCACTGATGCCGCTTCGTCACGTCAACTTCACCCGGCTGGCGCCATGCGGTCGCGATCGGGTGAAAAATGTCGGTCACAGGTGTGGTAGGGCGTGTCGTCGACCGATACAGCCAAGGTGGCAGAACCGCGGACCGCGACCGGTCAGAGCGTTCGACCAGCCGGGCACGGTCCGTTTCAGATGGCCGACGAAGTGCAGGGTGCCTCGCACTGGTGGGTGGAATGTGCTGACCCGTTCGGGCGATGTCGTGCGATGACCGTGGTCGTTAGACACGGGAGGGTGGTGGTCGTCGCACCACCGGGTGAGTCCGCGGTGTTGTCCGCCCATCAGACCCGCCTGCTCAACACAGCCCTCGCGAAAGGCGCTGCCACGACGGCTACGACCGACATGCCGGACTGAGCGGGGGAGGCCAACTGTGCCGACCATGAAGCTGTGCCGACCATGAAGAGGTCGACGGACGACGCGATGCGCGCCGCGGTGCTGCGCCAGCTCGAGATGCTGGACGACGTCGCCCGGCACGGCGCAGCCGACTCCCTGGTCCTGCTGGCCCGCACCGAACTGCACCGCCTCGCCGACGGCTGGCGGCTGCTGCTCACCGTTCACCAGCCCGGCGGCGACGGCCGCTGCACGGCGTGCCCCGCGCGGCTGCTCAGACGCCGGTGGCCGTGCCGCGTGTGGACGATGGCCTACCAGCACCTGATCGGCGAGGGTCTCCCGACCCAGCGCCGCTGCCCCTTTCCGTTCCGCCGCAAGCGGGACTGACCCGGCACCGTACCCCGGCCGCCGACGGCACCGGTCCGCGCCGACACGGATCTTCACGTCCCGCCCACACGTCGCCGACGAGTAGGGCAGGATGGCCGCACACAGCAGCGCCATGCGGACCGGGGAGGACGTGTGCAGGACGGCAGCGGCCGAATCACGGTGCAGCAGATCACGAAACAGTTCGGCCCGGTGACCGCCGTGCAGAACCTCAGTTTCACGGTGGAACCGGGGTCGGTCACCGGCTTCCTCGGCCCCAACGGTGCCGGCAAGACGACGACGCTGCGCATGCTGCTCGGCCTCGTCGTGCCGACGGCGGGCGTGGCCACCATCAACGGCGTCCCGTTCTCCCAGTTGGGTAACCCGGCGCGGATCGTCGGCGCCGTGCTGGAGGCCCAGGGCTTCCACCCCAAGCGCACCGCACTCGACCACCTTCGCGTGTACGCGGCGGCGATGAGCGTGCCGGACGCGCGGGCGCGCCAGGTACTCGACCTGGTCGGCCTCGGCGCCGCCGCGGGCCGCAAGGCGGGGGCGTTCTCGCTGGGCATGAAGCAGCGATTGGCGCTGGCCACCGCGCTGCTGGGCGACCCGCAGATCCTGGTGCTGGACGAGCCGGCCAACGGTCTGGACCCCGAGGGCATCGCGTGGCTGCGGTCGTTCGTGCAGACATTCGCGCGCAGCGGCCGGACGGTGCTGATCTCCAGCCACATCCTGGCCGAGGTCGAGCAGACCGTGGACCAGGTGATCATCATCAGTCGCGGCCAGACGATGTACAACGGGTCGCTGGACCACCTGCGCAAGTCGCAGCAGCAGCGCGTGCTGGTGCAGCCCTCCGACGCGGCGGCGCTCACGAAGGCGTTGCGCGACGAGGAGATCTACAACATCGAGGCGCTGCCCGACGGCCGGCTCGCCGTCGGTGGCGTGCAGGCCAAGCAGGTCGCGGACGTGGCACTGAAGGCCGGCGTGTCGGTGTACGGCATCGAGGAGGAGAAGGTGAACCTCGAACAGCTCTACTTCACGCTGACCAACGGCCAGTACGCGGGCCAGGCCGGTTCCTTCGCGCAGCCGGGCCAGGGCGGCTGGGGCGGCCAGGCACAGCAGTTCGGGCAGCAGCAACAGCAGCCCTACCAGCAGCCCTACCAGCCACAGCAGCAGTATCAGCAGCCGCAGTTCGGCCAGCCGTACCAGCAGCCGGGCTACCAGCAGCAGGACCAGGCGCCGCCGGGACACCCGCCGTCACAGCCGTTCCCGCAGCAGCCCCAGTCACAGCCGTTCCCGCAGCAGCAGCCGTCACAGCCGTTCCCGCCGCCGCAGGCATACCAGTCGCCTGCCGCGCCGCCGTACACGCCACCGTCCACGACGCCCCCGGAGGGCACACCGCAGGACAGTCACGGCAACCCGGGGAGCGGACAGTGATGGGCTCGCTGATCAAGTCGGAGTTCCGCAAGATCACCACCACGAAACTGTGGTGGGCACTGATGATCCCGACCGTGGTGCTGGGCTTCGGCTGGTCGTTCTTCACCGGCAGGCTGATCAACTCGATCGCCCAGAACGTCATCCACAACCAGCTACTCCAGCAGGCGGGTGCCAGTTTCGCGGACGTGCCGTGGGCGGTGTTCGCGCTGTCGCGCGGCATCAACATCACGACGATCTTCCCGATGCTGTTCGGCGCGCTGGGCCTGGCCACCGAACTGCACCGCAGGACGATCACCACGAGCTTCCTCACCGCGTCGTCCCGCACGGCGATGCTGGGCGCGAAGGCGATCACGTACGCCATCTGGGGTCTCATCTACGGCGTCGTCATCGCCGTGGTGACCAGCCTGGGCACGGCGGCCGGCGCGAGCGGCAACTACCTGCCCAGCTTCTCGCAGCTGTTGCTGGTCGCGGTCGCGGGCGTGGTGTCCAGCATGCTGTGGACGCTGCTCGGGCTGGGCGTCGGCGCGCTGCTCGGGTCGACCACCGGGTCGATCGTGCTGCTGCTGATCTACGCGGTGATCGCCGAGCCGATCGTGGCGCTGGTGCTGCACAACCACGTCGTGGGTGCGCTGCCCAACGGCTCGGCCGACGGCCTGACCGGCTCGACGGCGGCGCAGGCCGTCATCGACCAGTTGCAGGCGCACTCGCAGACGCCGCTGGTGCAGTTGGCCGGGCAGGACGCGTGGAACGCGTTCCTGGACGGCGTGCGGATCGCCGGTGGCGCGATCGGCGGGTACTCGTCGCTGATCTCCGGGCTGATCTTCCTGGGCTGGACGGCCGTGTTCTTCGGCGCCGGCATGGTGGTCAACCACCGCCGCGACATCACGTGAGGCGCCGGTAGCCACGCGACCCGGTCGAGCCGGACGCCGGGCCAGAACGCCGACCGCGGGTGCCAGGCCGTCAGTACCTCGGTCGGAGGTCCTACGCCGTAAGTACGTCGGTCCGCGACAGGGGTTACGCCTAACCTGAGAACGTGCCCGAATCCTCCCCCGCCGCTCCCGTCCCGCAGCCCGGCTGGCTCCGGCGGCTGCTCGCCGCCTGCTGGCACCACCCCGGCCTCGTCGTCACGGTGGTGCTCGCCGCTGCCGCGGGGACCGGACTGGAGGCGGTCGGGCCGCTGTTGACCAGGCTGGGCGTGAACGACGCCGTCGCCGGCCGCACCGACCGGCTGGCGGTGCTGATCACGGGGCTGGTGGCGCTGGCCGCGATCCGGTTCGTGGCCGCCTACCTGCGCCGGTACCTGGCCGGCAAGCTCGCGCTGGACGTGCAGCACGACCTGCGGCAGTCGGTGTTCGCCTCGGTGTCCCGTTTGGACGGTGGGAAGCAGGACGCGCTGCGCACCGGGCAGGTGGTGTCGCGGGCAAACACCGACCTGCAGATGGTGCAGGGCTTCCTCTCGATGGTGCCGCTGTCGCTGGGTGTCGTCGTGCTGGTGGTCGTGTCGGTCGGCGCGATGGTGTGGCTCTCGCCACTGCTGACCGTGATCGCGCTGGTCGTGGTGCCGCTGCTGGGTGTGGTGGCCGCCAGGTCGCGCAAGCGGCTGTTCCCCGCGACGTGGTCGGCGCAGCAGCGCGCGGCGGACATCGCGCAGCACGTCGAGGAGACCGTCACCGGCGTGCGTGTGGTGAAGGGATTCGGCCAGGAGCAACGGGAAACCTCGAAGCTGGAGCGTTCGGCGCGGCGGCTGTTCGCCGAGCGGCTGCGCGCGGCACGGCTGCAGTCCAAGCCGAACGCGACGATGGCCGCGCTGCCGTCGCTGGGCCAGGTCGGGGTGCTGGCGCTGGGCGGCTGGCTGGCGCTGCGCGGCCAGATCAGCATCGGCACGTTCCTGGCGTTCGCCAGCTACGTGGCGACGCTGGCCGGGCCGGCGCGGCTGCTGTCCGGTCTGGTGATCATGGGCCAGATGACCCGCGCGGCCGTGGAACGGGTCTACGAACTGGTCGACTCGCAGCCGGAGATCGTGGACGCGCAGGACGCCCGGGACGTGCCGGCGGGGCCGGTCGAGGTCGTGCTGGACGACGTGACGTTCGGCTACACGCGCAGCGAGCCGGTGCTGGCCGGGGTGTCGTTCACCGTCGAGCCCGGTGAGACGCTCGCGCTGATCGGCACGTCGGGTTCCGGCAAGTCGACCGTGTCGCTGCTGCTGCCCCGGTTCTACGACGTGCAGCACGGCGCGATCCGGGTCGGCCCACCGGGCGCGGCCGCTGGACATCCGGTCGCTGCGGATGTCGTCGCTGCGCGGCGCGGTCGGCGTGGTGTTCGAGGAGGCGTTCCTGTTCTCCACGTCGGTGCGCGACAACATCGCCTACGGCCGCCCGGACGCCACCGACGCCGAGGTGGTCGCCGCGGCGCGGGCCGCTGAGGCGGACGGCGTTCATCACGGCGCTGCCCGAGGGCTACGGCACGCTGGTCGGCGAGCGCGGGCTGACCCTGTCCGGCGGGCAGCGGCAGCGCATCGCGCTGGCCAGGGCGCTGCTGTCGGACCCGAGGGTGCTGGTGCTGGACGACGCGACGTCGGCCGTGGACGCGGCCACCGAGGCGGCCATCCAGGACACGCTGCGCTCTGTCACGGCGACCAGGACGACGTTGATCATCGCGCACCGCCGCTCGACGCTGGCGCTGGCCGACCGGATCGCCGTGCTGGACGAGGGCCACGTGGTGGACGTCGGCACGGAGGCGGAGCTGAGCGCGCGGTGCGGATTGTTCCGCGTCGCTGCTGGCCGGTCCGGGCGACTCGATCGAGGACGTGACGGCCGTGCCGCTGCTGGGCGGGGCCGACGCGGCCGGCATCACGCCGGCGCTGTGGCCCGAACCCGAGCACGACGAACTGGCCGTGCGCCAGGCGAACGCCAGCAGGATCGCGGAGTCGGCAGGGCCGGGCCCCGGCGCGTTCGGCGGTCTGCCGGCCACACCGGAACTGCTCGACGCGGTCGACAAGCTGCCGCCCGCGACCGACCGGCCGGAACTGCCCGGGATCGACCTGACCGCACCCGATCCGCGGTTCCGGCTGGCCGGGCTGTTGCGGCCGGTGCGGTGGGCGCTGCTGTTCGCGCTGGCGCTGGTCGCCGTGGACGCGCTGGCGTCGGTGGCGCTGCCGGCGCTGGTCCGGACCGGCGTGGACGGCGGTGTGTCGGCGCACCACCTGGACGTGGTGTGGCTGGTGTCGGGCGTCGCGCTGGCCGTGGTGGTCGTCGACTGGCTGGTGCTCAGTCGTGCAGACGGTGATCGCGACCAGGGCCGGCGAGACGGTGCTGTACCTGTTGCGGGTGCGCAGTTACGCGCACCTGCAGCGGCTGGGGCTGGACTACTACGAGCGTGAGCTCGGCGGCCGGATCATGACCAGGATGACCACGGACGTGGACGCGCTGTCCACGTTCCTGCAGACCGGCCTGGTGACGGCGGTGATCAGCGTGCTCACCGTGGTGGGCATGGCGGTCGCGATGGCCGTCATCGACCTGCCGCTGGCGCTGGTGGCGCTGACCGCGCTGCCGGTGCTGATCGTGGCCACCGCGTTCTTCCGGCGGCTGTCGTCGGCCGCGTACGCGGAGGCACGGGAGCGGATCAGCGCCGTCAACGCCGACCTGCAGGAGAACGTGTCCGGCCTGCGGGTGGCACAGGCCAACACGCGGGAACAACGGGCCGCCGAGCACTTCGGCGAACTGTCCGACCGGTACCGGCGCTCCCGGTTGCGCGCGCAGCTCTACATCGCCGTGTACTTCCCGTTCGCGACGTTCCTGTCGGAGACCGCGCAGGCCGTGGTCCTGGTGGTCGGTGCGACGTGGGTGGCGCACGGGCAGCTGACCTCCGGCGTGCTGGTGGCGTTCCTGCTGTACCTGAGCCAGTTCTTCGGCCCGGTACAGCAGCTTTCCCAGGTGTTCGACGGATACCAGCAGGCCAGGGTCGGCCTGCGCCGGATCGGCGAGCTGCTGCGCACGCCGACCACGGTGGTGCCGGCCGAGCACCCGGTGGCCGTGCCGGCGCGGCTGCGCGGTGACGTGCGGCTCTCCGGCGTGACGTTCCGCTACGGCGGCGCGACCCGGCCCGCGCTGGACGACGTGTCGCTGGTGGTGCCCGCGGGGCAGACCGTCGCACTGGTCGGCGCCACCGGAGCGGGCAAGTCGACGCTGGTCAAGCTGCTGGCCAGGTTCTACGACGCGACCGGCGGGGAGATCACCGTGGACGGCGTCGACGTTCGTGCCTACGACCTGGTCGGGTTCCGGCGCAGGCTGGGTGTCGTACCGCAGGAGCCGCACCTGTTCACCGGCGACGTCGCCGACAACGTGCGTTACGGGCGGCCGGAAGCGCCGGACTCGGCCGTACAGGAGGCGGTCGCCGAGGTGGGCGCGCTGCCGATGGTGGCCGGCCTGAACCACGGCTTCCGCCACCCGATCGGCGAACGCGGCCAGGGCCTGTCCGCCGGACAGCGGCAACTCGTCGCGCTGGCACGGGCGGAACTGGTCGAACCGGACATCGTGTTGCTGGACGAGGCGACCGCGGCGCTGGACCCGGCGACCGAGGCGGCGGTGCTGGCCGCGAGCGAGCGGATGAGCCGGCGGCGCACCACGTTCGTCGTCGCGCACCGGCTGGCGACGGCCGCCAGGGCCGACCGGATCGTGGTCCTCGACGGTGGCAGAATCGTGGAGGACGGCAGTCACGGGGAGCTGATCGCGGCCGACGGCACGTATGCCAGGCTGTGGCGGTACGGCTCTTCCGAGTCCGACGAGCTCTCACACCCGGCCAGTTGAGGTAGTGGCGTACGACCTCGCCCAGAGGTTGTCGCGTACGGCCTTGCCGGATGCGGGGAGTGAACGGCCTGGTGAGTTTGGCTACACCCGGACCTGGTATCCGGGAGGACGTCATCCTCCCGGTCGGACGGGACTAGCCTGCAGAGGAGTTTTTCACCACAACGAGACTCGAACAGCGAGACGGATAGAGGCGAGCGCCAACCGTGTCCAGCAGCACCGCGTCACAGTTCGGCTCTAACGAGTGGCTCGTCGAGGAGATGTACGAGCAGTTCCTCGCGGACCCCTCGTCGGTAGACCCGGCGTGGCACGATTTCTTCGCCGACTACAAGCCGACCCAGCGCGCGGCCGGCGTGGGTGACAACGTCGCACAGCCGACCGGCAGCGCGGCGACCGAGGTGCCGCCACCGTCGGTGGCCTGACCGCGACGAAGGCACAACCACCTCACCACCCGCCGCGGGCAACGGCCAGGTGGCCGCCCCGCCGAAGACCACCCCCTCGCAAGACCACTCCCTCCAGGACCACCCCCACGAAGACCCCGCCGGCGGCCCCGGTGACGAAGACCCCGCCGAAGACCAGCGGCCTGCCCAGCACGGGCAAGCCCGCGCCGGCAGCGGCGGCCAAGGCCACCCCGGTCCGGCCGGCCGAGGGCGAGCAGGTCAGCCACGATCCGCGGCGCCGCCGCCGCGATCGCCAAGAACATGCAGCAGTCGCTGACCGTGCCGACCGCGACCAGCGTGCGCGCGGTGCCGGCCAAGCTGCTCGCCGACAACCGGATCGTGATCAACAACCACCTCAAGCGCACCCGCGGTGGCAAGGTCTCGTTCACCCACGTCATCGGCTACGCGGTGATCCGCGCGCTGCGGGCCTACCCGAACATGAACCGGCACTTCGCCGAGGTGAACGGCAAGCCGACCGTCGTCACGCCCGAGCACGTGAACTTCGGCCTCGCCATCGACCTGCCCGGCAAGGACGGCGCCCGCACGCTGGTGGTGGCCAGTCCATCAAGGGCTGCGAGTCGATGTCGTTCAGCCAGTTCTGGCAGGCCTACGAGGACATCATCCGCAAGGCCCGCGGCGGCTCGCTGACCGCTGACGACTTCGCCGGCACCACGATCTCGCTGACCAACCCGGGCACCATCGGCACGAACCACTCGGTGCCCAGGCTGCAGGCCGGGCAGGGCACGATCGTCGGCGTCGGCGCGATGGAGTACCCGGCGCACTTCCAGGGCACCAGCGAGCAGGCGCTGGTCAACATGGGCGTCAGCAAGATCATCACGCTGACGTCCACCTACGACCACCGGATCATCCAGGGCGCCGAGTCCGGCGAGTTCCTGCGCCGCATCCACCAGCTGCTGCTCGGTGAGGACGGCTTCTACGACGACGTCTTCACCTCGCTGCGGCTGCCCTACGAGCCGATCCGCTGGGTGCAGGACATCCCGGAGGGCTCGGTCGACAAGACCGCGCGGGTGCTGGAGCTGATCGACGCCTACCGCACCCGCGGCCACCTGATGGCCGACATCGACCCGCTGAACTACCGCCAGCGCCGGCACGACGACCTGGACGTGCTGTCGCACGGCCTGACCCTGTGGGACCTGGACCGCGAGTTCCCGGTCGGCGGGTTCGCCGGCCACGACAGCATGAAGCTGCGCGACGTGCTCGGCGTGCTGCGCGACTCGTACTGCCGCACGGTCGGCGTCGAGTACATGCACATCCTGGAGCCCGCCGAGCGGCGCTGGCTGCAGGACCGGGTCGAGGTCAAGCACGAGAAGCCGCCCACGGCGGTGCAGAAGTACATCCTGTCCAAGCTGAACGCGGCCGAGGCCTTCGAGACGTTCCTGCAGACCAAGTACGTCGGGCAGAAGCGGTTCTCGCTGGAGGGCGGCGAGACGGTCATCGCCGCTGCTGGACGCCGTGCTGGACAAGGCGGCCGAGCACGAGCTGGACGAGGTCGTCATCGGCATGCCGCACCGCGGCCGGCTGAACGTGCTGGCCAACATCGTCGGCAAGCCGATCTCGCAGATCTTCCGCGAGTTCGAGGGCAACATCGACCCCGGCCAGGCGCACGGCTCCGGCGACGTGAAGTACCACCTGGGTGCCGAGGGCAAGTACTTCCGGATGTTCGGCGACGGCGAGACGAAGGTGTCGCTGACCGCGAACCCGTCGCACCTGGAGGCCGTCGACCCGGTGCTGGAAGGCATCACCCGGGCCAAGCAGGACCTGCTGGACAAGGGCGCGGAGGGCTTCACCGTGCTGCCCGTCGCGCTGCACGGCGACGCCGCGTTCGCCGGCCAGGGCGTGGTCGCCGAGACGCTGAACCTGGCGCTGCTGCGCGGTTACCGCACCGGCGGCACCGTGCACGTCGTCATCAACAACCAGGTCGGCTTCACCACCAACCCGGAGCACTCGCGCTCGTCCAAGTACTGCACCGACGTGGCGAAGATGATCGGCGCGCCGGTGTTCCACGTGAACGGCGACGACCCGGAGGCCTGCTACTGGGTGGCGAAGCTGGCGGTCGAGTACCGCCAGGCGTTCCACAAGGACGTCGTGATCGACATGGTCTGCTACCGGCGCCGTGGCCACAACGAGGGCGACGACCCGTCGATGACGCAGCCCGCGATGTACGACATCATCGACGCCAAGCGCAGCGTCCGTAAGACCTACACCGAGGCGCTGATCGGCCGCGGCGACATCTCCATGGAGGAGGCCGAGACCGCGCTGCGCGACTTCTCCAGCCAGTTGGAGCACGTCTTCAACGAGGTGCGCGAACTGGAGAAGGCACCGCAGAAGGCCAGTCCCGTCGATCGAGTCCGAGCAGCCGATCCCGACCAAGCTGGCGACCGCGATCCCGTCGTCGGTGATCGACCGGATCGGCCGGGCGCACGTCGACCTGCCGGACGGCTTCACGCCGCACCCGCGGGTCAAGCCGGTGCTGGAGCGGCGCGCCAAGATGTCCTCCGACGGCGACATCGACTGGGCGTTCGCGGAACTGCTGGCGTTCGGGTCGCTGGTGATGGAGGGCCGGCTGATCCGGCTGTCCGGTCAGGACTCGCGGCGCGGCACGTTCACCCAGCGGCACTCGGTGCTGATCGACCGCAAGACCGGCGCGGAGTACACGCCGCTGCAGCAACCTGTCCGACGACCAGGGCCGGTTCATGGTCTACGACTCGGCGCTGACCGAGTACGCGGCGCTGGGCTTCGAGTACGGCTACTCGGTGGCCAACCCCGAGGCGCTGGTGCTGTGGGAGGCGCAGTTCGGCGACTTCGTCAACGGCGCGCAGTCGGTCATCGACGAGTTCATCTCGTCGGCGGAGGCCAAGTGGGGGCAGCGGTCCAACGTGGTCATGCTGCTTCCGCACGGCCACGAGGGCCAGGGCCCCGACCACACGTCCGGCCGGATCGAGCGCTGGCTGCAGCTGTGCGCGGAGGGTTCGATGACGGTGTCCATGCCGTCCACCCCGGCCAGCTACTTCCACCTGCTGCGCCGGCACGCGCTGGACGGTGTGCAGCGGCCGCTGGTCGTGTTCACGCCGAAGTCCATGCTGCGCAACAAGGCCGCGGTCAGCCCGCTGTCGGACTTCACCGACTCGAAGTTCCTGTCGGTGATCGACGACCCGACGCACCCGGACCCGCAAGCGGGTCACGAAGGTGCTGATGTGCAGTGGCAAGATCTACTACGAGCTGGCCGCGGAGCAGGCGAAGCTGGGTGTCGGCGACACCGCGATCGTCCGGCTGGAGCAGTACTACCCGGTGCCGTTCCGGCGGTTGCGCGAGACGATGCTGCGCTACCCGAACGCCAAGGACGTCCGCTGGGTGCAGGAGGAGCCGGCCAACCAGGGTGCGTGGCCGTTCCTGGGCCTCGCGCTGCCGGAACTGCTGCCGGACGTGTTCGGCAGGGTCACCAGGGTGTCCCGGCGCGCGATGTCCGCGCCCGCATCGGGCTCGGGCAAGGTGCACGAGGTGGAACAGCGGGAGATCATCACCAAGGCCTTCGAGTGACGGCACGGCGGGCCACCGGTCGCGGTGGCCCGCCGGTCCCGTTGGGGAAACCATGTACTTCACCGATCGTGGCATCGAGGAGTTGGAACGGCGGCGCGGCGAGGAGCAGGTGACGCTCGGCTGGGTGGCCGACCGGATCCGCGCCTTCGTCGACGCGAACCCCGACTTCGAGAACACCATGGACCGCTTCGCCACGTACCTCGCGCGCGACGACGAGGATGACGACTGAGCTACTGTCGACATTCCGTGAATGGCGGTCGGTCCGCCGGGCCCGATGCTCCGTGGATCACCGACCGAATGCTCCTCTCAGGTCATTTCAGCGAATGAATCGATAGCTACACTGCCCGCATGCACAACAACCGGGGCGTTCTCGTGCACCAGGTTCTGGGGGCGGTCCGGGAACTGAGCAGCGCCGCGGTGCTGTTCCAGGCGGCGCTGGCCGAGTCACGTGGCCTGTCGTTCATCGAGGCGAAGGCACTCGACCTGCTGGAACGCTTCGGGCCGTTGACCGCCGGCGAACTGTCGACACGTTCCGGTCTCGCGCCCGCGTCCGTCACCGGTCTGGTGGACCGGTTGGTACGCAAGGGAGTCGTGCGCAGGGGGCCGCATCCCCGGGACGGCCGCAGGGTGCTGATCGAGACTCTCACCGAGCTCGTGGCCGGCGACGACGGGCCGGGCCGCGAGTACGCGATGTCCATGCTCGACCTGTGCGCCGAGTACACCAACGACCAGTTGGCCGTGATCGCGGGTTTCGCGGCGGCCGCCGCCCGCCGAAGTGCGGAAATCACGGCGAGACTGCACAGGTCGACGACCCGCGGCGGATGATCCGCGATTCGGGGCAACCTTTGCGCATCCATTCGGCGTCCAGATAACGAAAGGATTTCCGAGGCGAAGGACTCCGGATGCGGCATGCCGTGGAACCCGTCCAGCCGGACGGGACCGGTCGGACCATCCCCGTCGAGCGGGCCGGTCGTGCCGCACGTGGCGGGCGCCCGCGCGCCGGGTGGATCGACGAACCGCCGCCGGACGGACCCGAGCGGCCAGGTGACGCACCGACGCGGCCGCAGCGCATCAACGGCACCCTCGCCGCCCCTGACGACGCCGCCCCCGACGACGCCGCCCCCGACGACGCCGCCCCCGACGACGCCGCGCCTGCGACCCGCACCGCCAGGACATCCCCCGGGCACCGGTTACCGCGCAAGCGACGGCGGCTGATCGACTACCCCCGGCGCGGCAAGCGAGGAGTACGGCGGTGGCTGCCGTCGTGGAAACTGGTGCTGGCCACGGCGTTCTGCTTCGTCGCGCTGCTGGTCGGGATCTTCTTCGTGGCGCTGGCGATGGTGCGGATCCCGCAGGCCAACGACTTCGCCACCCGCCAGGCCACCATCTTCGACTACACCGACGGCCACACGCAGATCGCGCACATCGGCGTGAACCGGGTTTCCGTGCCGCTGGACAAGATTCCGCCGATGGTGCGCGGCGCGGTGCTGGCCGCCGAGGACCGCTCGTTCTACACCGAGCCGGCCGTGTCGCCCACCGGCATCCTGCGCGCCCTGCGCAACGACGTCACCAGCGGCGGCGGCGGGCTGCAGGGCGGTTCGACGATCACGCAGCAGTACGTGAAGAACTACTACCTCACCGAGCAGCAGTCGTTGAGCCGCAAGCTGGACGAGGCGCTGGTCGCGATCAAGATCGACCAGCAGATGTCCAAGGACTCGATCCTGCAGAACTACCTGAACACCATCTACTTCGCCCGTGGCGCCTACGGCATCGAGATCGCGGCCCGCGCGTACTTCGGCGTCGACGTGTGGACGCTGGGCGACGACCCGGCGAAGGCCGCGTACCTGGCGGCGCTGGTGCAGTCGCCGTACTACTACAGCACCGCCGACCACGACCCGGCCGCGGCGGGAGCGCTGAGGCAGCGCTGGTCGTACGTCCTGGACGGCATGGTCGCCGACCACACCCTGACCAGACAGGTCCGTGACACGCTGAAGTTCCCGGACACGATCGCCGCCGACAGCAACGACCTCGCCGGTTCCAACGGCTACCTGGTGAACGCGGCCACGGCGTACCTGGACCAGGCGCACCAGCAGGACCCGGGTGTGCCGGACTCCACGGTGATCGGCCGCGGCGGCTACACGGTGGTCACCACGTTCCGCCAGGACCTCCTCGACAGGGCCAACACCATCGTGCACCAGGACGTCGCCTCGCTGAACCCGCAGGCGAACCCGGCCGACCAGAACGTCCACACAGGAATGGTCGCGATGGACGCGTCGTCCGGCGCGGTGCTGGGCTTCTACGGCGGTGACGACTACGTGAAGCGCGGCTACAACGACGCCACCCAGGCGGCCGGCCCGACCGGTTCCGCCGTCGGCACCGCACTGGCCGACGGCGCGCGGTCGGACCCCGAGACCGACTGGGCCGCGGCCATCGACGACCTGGCGAGGCTGGGTGTCAAGGACGCCAACAAGAAGGACATCCCGCCGAACGACGACGACATCACGTCGACCCCGCTGGCCGCGGCAACGGCGTACCAGGCGGTGCTCAACCACGGCATCGCCTACCAGCCCTACGAGGTGTCCGAGGTGCTCCACGACGGCGTCGCGGTGTGGCGTGCCACGCCGACGGCGGTGGGCTTCCGTGACGGCGGCGGCTACGCCGCGCGGCGGTCGGTCAGAAGCATCCTGACCAGTGGCGTCGACGGCTCGCTGCAGTGGGCGTGGACCGTCGGCGGCTTCGGCGACATCTCCATCGCGGTCGACATCTATGCCACGAAACCGAACGGCGTCACCAACCGCGTGCTCAGCGGCATGTCCCCGATCGACCCGCAGGGGCAGCCTGCCGACCAGAACTCCCTGCCGGTGGCCGAGACACGCACTCTGCGGATGTCATCCCTGTACCTCAGGGCGACCACGGAGGCCCGGCCGGACCTGGTCAAGGGCATCGACGAGGTGGACGCGAACGCCCACGACATTCCGAGCACGACGCAGGACGAGGCCGTCGAGCCGCCCTCGCACAGGCAGACGCAGTCGAAGGGGCAACAGAACGTCGTGCCGACGAGTACCAGTTCGCCGGCGACGACGCGGGACACGACGACACCGGTGCCGCCACCGGACAAGCGTTCCTTCGCCAAACCGACGGAGCCGACGTCGAAGTAGCCTGGTTCGGGCGATGCGGACGGGGAGAGCCTGGCGTGCCGCGAACACGTGAGCCGCGAGTACCCGCGGTTCGCCGACCGGTTCGGGAGGACGGGAGCGGCGGAGCGGATGCCAGCCGCTCAGCGGACGCGCAGGCCCGAGCGCCACACGCTGTAGGTCATCGGCACACCCGGGCGGTACGCCAGGTGCGTCACCGACGGAGCGTCCAGGACATGCACGTCGGCCCGACTGCCCGGCCGCAGCACGCCGACCGCGCCGTCCCCCGCCTCCCTGCGCAACGCCCTCGCGCCGCCCCACGTGGCTGCCCGGACCGCTTCCGCCACGCTCATCCGCATCTGCAGCACCGCCGTCGCCACGCAGAACGCCATCGACGACGTGTACGAGGAACCGGGATTGCAGTTGGTCGCCAACGCGACCGTGACACCCGCGTCCAGCAGCCGGCGCGCGTCCGGCAGCGGCTGGCGGGTGCTCAGGTCGCACGCCGGCAGCAGCGTGGCCACCGTCGCCGAACCGGCCAGGGCGTCCACGTCGGACGCCGACAGGTACGTGCAGTGGTCCACGCTCGCCGCACCAGTGCCGACCGCCAGCGCCACGCCGGGTCCGGGCCCCAACTGGTTGCCGTGCACGCGAAGCCCGAGCCCTCGGCCCGCGGCGGCCGTGAGCACCGCGCGGGACTGGTCCTCGTCGAACGCGCCACGCTCGCAGAACACGTCCGCCCACCGCACGTGCGGTGCGACCGCGTCCAGCATCGGACCGCACACCAGGTCCACGTACTCGTCCGCGTCCGCGCCCGGCGGCACGAGGTGCGCACCGAGGAACGTGACCTCGTCCACCTGGCCGGCAGCCAGTTTCGCGGCCCTCACCTCGTCGGGCACCGTCAGGCCGTAGCCGGTCTTCGTCTCCAGGTACGTCGTGCCCTGCGCCTGCGCCTCGGCGACGTGCCGGCGCAGGGCCACCGTCAGCTCGTCGTCGGTGGCGGCACGGGTCGCGTCGACGGTCACCGCGATGCCGCCCGCCCGGTACGGCCGACCCGCCATCCGGGCGCTGAACTCGACCGTGCGGTCGCCCGCGAACACCAGGTGTGTGTGGCTGTCCACCCAGCCGGGCAGCACGGCACGGCCGCCGACGTCGACCCTCTGCTCGGCGACCGGCGCCCGGCTCGCCGGGCCGAGCCAGGCGACCACACCCGAATCGAGCACGATGGCCGCGTCGGTGAGCTGCCCGTACTCGTCGTCGTTGGTGGTCAGCTCGCCGATCCCGGTGATCAGGACACTCACGCCCACAGCTCCTCGATCACGGCCGCCAGTTGCCCACCGACCGTACCGAGCGCCACGTGCTCCCCGCCCTCGGCCACCACGTTCCCACCGACGACGACGGTGTCCACGTCGGACGCCGTGGCCGCGAGCGGCAGTTGCTCGGGCAGCGCGCCCGCCGTGCGCACGGTGTCCGTCCGGACGGCGACCAGGTCGCACGGGGCGCCGACGACCAGCGACCGGCCGGCGGTCGCGATCCCGACCAGTTCGGCGGGGGTGAAGCGGCCGCGCCGGCCGGTGCGCAGGCGCTCGCCGTGTTCCAGCGCGCGTGCCTCGGCGAGCGGGTCGACGACGGCGTGCTGGTCGCTGCCCAGGGTGACCGGGCAACCGGCGTCGGCCAGTTCACGGGCGGGGCCGATGCCGTCGGCGAGATCGGCCTCGGTGGTCGGGCAGAAACACGCTGTGACACCGGATGTTCCGAGCAGTCGCGATATCCACATCGGACAGATGTGTCGCGTGCACGACCGTCGTCGACGGGCGGAGCAGGCCAGCGTCGGCGAGCAGTTCGGTCGGTGAGCGGCCGTGCACGGCCCGGCACGCCTCGTTCTCGGCGGCCTGTTCGGACAGGTGGACGTGCACCGGGCGATCCTGGGTCACGGCGGCGAAACCGGGCAGCACATCGGCCGGCACGGCCCGCACCGAGTGGACGGCGGCGCCCGATCCCGGCGCAGCCGGGACACGCGGTCGGCCCAGCGGTCCAGGTCGCCGTCACCGAACCGGAGCTGCGGGCCGGCCAGCGGCCGGTAACCGGACGCTCCAGGCCGCCCGCCAGATACAGGGTGTCCAGCAGCGTGATGCGGATGCCGGCTTCGCGGGCGGCCTCGACCAGGGCCGTGCCCATCGCGTTCGGGTCGGCATAGCGGGAGCCGCCGGCCGCGTGGTGCAGGTAGTGGAACTCGCCGACGCTGGTGATAGCCGGCGACGCGCCATCTCCGCGAAGACCAGGCGGGCCAGCCGGTGGTAGCTGTCCGGGTCGAGCCGCGCGGCCAGCGCGTACATGCCTCGCGCCAGGTCCAGAACGTGCCGCCGCCGCCGTGGGTGCGGCCGCGCAGCGCACGGTGGAAGGCGTGCGAGTGGGCGTTGGCGAAGCCCGGGCAACACCATGCCCGGCAGGCGGTCGTCCCCGGCGCCGGGACACCCGGCGTCGACCGACGTGAGCACGCCGTCGGCCGCGCGCACCAGCACGCCGACGTCGGCGACACCGCCGGGCAGCCAGGCCCGCTCGCACCAGAACTCGGTGGTCACCGGCCAGGTGCTCCAGCACGTCGGCCAGCGCGGCCGCTCCACGCCGGCCAGGCAGTCGGCCGGCTCGGCGTGCTCGTCGCGGCGCGTGGCTGACGCCGGTGGGGTTGCGCACGAACAGCATCGCCGTGGGCACGCGGCCGGCCAGGATGCCGGCGTCGTGGCCGGCACCGGTCGGGATGTCCGGCACGCGCCGAGCACGGTCGGCCAGCTCGGTCCGCAGCGCCGGGTCGAACATCACCGGGTCGCCATCGACTCCTGCGTGACGACGAGCCGGCAGCCCTCGCTCCGCCGCGTCCTGCGCACCGCCGCGTGACGTCTCGACACGACCGCCGCGTGTCCGCGGCCGTCGTCCGGCGCCCGCGCGTCCAGCCAGACGTCGACCGCGGAGGCGATCGACGTTGGTGCCGCCCGGACTCGGCGCGATCCGGCCGATGGTGGCCCGCGCGCCGCCGGCCGGCCGCGGCCCGCGGGCGGCCAGCACCGCGGCGCGGCGGGCAGCATCGGGTCGTGCCGGTCGGCCAGTCGGGTGGTGCCCGGCGTGGTTGCCCTCGCCGGTGACGGTGATCCGCCAGCGGCCGTGGGCGAGGATCGACGACGCGACGCCGACCGGCGCGCCGGGCGCGGCCAGCAGCGGCCCTGTTCGACGTGCAGTTCGACGAAACACGCCGATGCGGCCGAGCGCCTCGTCCGGCCCGATGCCGGCCGGGTCGACGCCCGCGGCGCGCAGCGCCTCGGCGAACGAGACGCCGTCCGGGTCGTGCAGGCGCCGCGCCGCGTCCGGGTCGATCGGCGCCGGTCATCAGCCGGGAGCCCAGGCACGGCACGCCGAACCGGCCGCCCTCCTCCTCGGCGAACACCACGATCGCCACGGCTTGCGCGGCGTCGAAGCCCGCGGCCCGCAGCTCGTCGACCGCCACCAGCGACGCCGACCGACACCGAGCGGGCCGTCGAACGCGCCGCCGCCGGGCACGGAGTCCAGGTGGCAGCCGGTGACCACGGCGTCCGGGCCCGGGGTGCCCCACCAGGCCCAGAGGTTGCCGTTGCGGTCGGTCTCGCACGTCCAGGCCCCGCGGCGCGGCCTGCGCCGACGAACCACTCGCGCAGCTCGATCTCGGCGTCGTCGAACGCCGTGCCGCGAATAGCCGCCGCGCCGGCGCGTCCGCGCCCGGCGTCGGCGATCGTCGGCCAGCAGCGCCCGGTAGCCGTGCCGCCATCACTCGGCCTGTCATCGGGATCCGCACGCCCCGCTCGCTGCGGCGACCTGGTTCGGCCTCCGGTCGTAGCCGGCGTCGACGTGGCGCAGCACGCCCATCGCCGGGTCGTTGGTCAGCACCCGCTCGATCTTCTGGCCCGGCCAGCGTCGGTGCCGTCGGCGACGGTGACCTGGCCGGCGTGGATGGAGCGGCCGATGCCGACGCCGCCGCCGTGGTGGATGGACACCCAGCTGGCGCCGGACGCGGTGTTGACCAGCGCGTTGAGCAGCGGCCAGTCGGCGATCGCGTCCGAGCCGTCGGCCATCGCCTCGGTCTCCCGGTACGGGCGACGCGACCGAGCCGCAGTCCAGGTGGTCGCGGCCGATCACGACCGGCGCGGACAGCTCGCCGCTGGCGCACCATCTCGTTGAACCGCAGGCCGGCCAGGTGCCGCTCGCCGTAGCCGAGCCAGCAGATCCGCGCCGGCAGTCCCTGGAACGCGACCCGCTCGCCGGCCAGCCTGATCCACGCGGGCCAGCGGCTCGTTCTCCGGGAACAGCTCCAGCATCGGCCCGGTCGGTGGCGGCGATGTCGGCCGGGTCGCCGGACAGCGCCGCCCAGCGGAACGGGCCCTTGCCCTCGCAGAACAGCGGCCGGATGTAGGCGGGCACGAAGCCGGGGAAGTCGAACGCCCGCTCGTAGCCGCCGAGCTTGCGCCTCGCCGCGGAGCGAGTTGCCGTAGTCGAAGACCTCGGCGCCGCGCGTCCTGGAAGCCGACCATCGCCTCGACGTGCGTCGGCCATCGAGTCCCGGGCGCGGTCGGTGAACTCGTCCGGCTTGTCCCGCGCGTAGTCGTGCCAGTCCGCCAGGTCGACGCCCTTCGGGCAGGTACGCCAGCGGGTCGTGCGCCGAGGTCTGGTCGGTGACGATGTCGATCTCGACGCCACGCCGCAGCAGTTCGGGCAGCACCTCGGCGGCGTTGCCGATCGAGCGCCGACCGACAGCGCCCTGCGGTCGCCGCTTGGCCGCCTGCGCACACGGCGGATCGCGTCGTCCAGATCGGTCGGCGACCTCGTCCAGGTAGCGGGTCTCCACCCGGCGCTGCGCGCGCGGCGCGGGTCGCACCTCGACGCACAGCGCGACGCCGCCGTTCATCGTGACGGCCAGCGGCTGCGCGCCGCCCATGCCGCCCAGGCCCGCGGTCAGCGTGAGCGTGCCGGCCAGCGTGCCGCCGAACCGCTTCGTCGGCGACGGCGGCGAACGTCTCGTAGGTGCCCTGCAGGATGCCCTGGGTGCCGATGTAGATCCACGAGCCGGCGGTCATCTGGCCGTACATGGTCAGGCCGAGCGCCTCCAGCCGGCGGAACTCCGGCCAGTTCGCCCAGTCCGGCACCAGGTTCGAGTTGGCGATCAGCACCCGCGGCGCCCACTCGTGGGTGCGCAGCACGCCGACCGGGCGGCCGGACTGCACCAGCAGCGTCTCGTCGTCGCGCAGGTCGGTCAGTTCGCGCGCGATGGCGTGGAAACTGGGCCAGTCGCGGGCGGCCTTGCCGGTGCCGCCGTAGACGACCAGGTCCTCGGGCCGCTCGGCGACCTCGGGGTCGAGGTTGTTGTGCAGCATCCGCAGCGGCGCCTCGGTCGGCCCAGCTGCGCGCGGTCAGCGGCGGTGCCCCGCGGCGCGCACCGGACACGGTCATCGGTGCTCATCGGCTGTCGCGTCGTCAGATCCGCTCGACGAGTTGTTCGGCTGGCCGCGATCGTCCGGTGCGAGATGACGGTCCGGGCCCCGGCGCCCGGCACGCGCTCGCGCAGCAGTCGCGACGACGGCGGCGGTGGCCGGGGCGCGGCTTCAGCGGGGCGCGCAGGTCCAGCGCGCGGGCCGCGGTGAGCAGTTCGACGGCCAGCACCGTGGTCAGGCCGTCGACGGCCCGGCGCAGCTTGCGCGCCGCCGACCAGCCCATCGACACGTGGTCCTCCTGCATGGCGCTGCTCGGGATCGAGTCCACCGAAGCGGGCACGGCCAGCCGCTTCAGCTCGGACACGATGGCGGCCTGCGTGTAGTGGGCGATCATGTGGCCGGAGTCGACGCCCGGATCGTCGGCCAGGAACGGCGGCAGGCCGTGCGAGCGGGCCACGTCCAGCATCCGGTCGGTGCGCCGCTCGGCGATGCTGGCCACGTCGGCGACGGAGATCGCCAGGAAGTCCAGCACGTACGCCACCGGCGCGCCGTGGAAGTTGCCGTTGGACTCGACGCGGCCGTCGGCCAGCACGACCGGGTTGTCGATGGCGGAGGCCAGTTCCCGTTCGGCGACCAGGCACGGCGTGGTCGAGGGTGTCGCGGGCGGCGCCGTGCACCTGCGGTGAGCAGCGCAGCGAGTACGCGTCCTGCACGCGGTTGCAGTCCGGGGTGCGGTGGCTGGCCATGATCTCCGAGCCGGCCAGCAGCGCGGTCATCCGGGCGGCCGACGTGGCCTGGCCGGGGTGCGGGCGCAGCGCCTGCAGGTCGGCGGCGAACACGCGGTCGGTGCCCAGCAGCGCCTCGACGCTCATCGCGGCGGTCAGGTCGGCGACGTCGAGCAGGTGCGCGAGGTCGGCGATCGCCAGCACCAGCATGCCGAGCATGCCGTCGGTGCCGTTGATCAGCGCGAGGCCCTCCTTCTCGGCCAGCGTCACCGGCTCGCATGCCCGCCGTCGGCCAGCGCCTCGGCGGCCGGGCGGCGGATGCCGTGTGCGTCGTGCACCTCGCCCTCGCCGATCAGCGCGAGCGCGACGGCCGCCAGCGGCGCGAGGTCGCCGGAGCAGCCCAGCGAGCCGTACTCGTGCACGACCGGCGTGATGCCGGCGTTCAGCAGACCGGCCATCGCATCCACAGTGGACGGGTCGGACGCCGGTGCGGCCGGTGGCCAGGGTGCGCAGCCGCAGCAGCATCAGCGCGCGCACCACCTCGCGTTCCACCTCGGCGCCCGGCGCCCGCGGCGTGCGAACGGATCAGCGAGCGCTGCAGCGCGGCGCGGCGTTCCGGCGGGATGTGCCGGGTGGCCAGCGCGCCGAATCCGGTGGACACGCCGTAGGTCGGGGTCGTCGCGCCGGCCAGTTCGTCGATGTGCGCCCGGGTGCCCAGGACGCCGGCCAGTGCGGCGTCGGTGACGCTGGACGGGCACGCCGTGCCGCGCGACGGCGACCACCTGGTCGCGGTCGAGGGCACCGCCGTCCAGCCGAACGGGTTCCTGCATGGGTCCATCTCAACCGGCGGCGGGCGGCCGCGCGACCCATGGCGGCGCAACGGTGTCTGGGATACCAGACTGGAGGAGTGGGCGACAGCAGCGACGTGCCGGCCCTGCGGCGCGGGCTGGCGGTCCTGCGGCTGCTGGCCAGTCACGCGGGACCGATGACGGCGACGGCGATCGCCGGTGAGCTCGGGCTGCCCCGCTCGACCACGTACCACCTGCTCGGCGAGCTGGCCGAGGCCGGCTTCGTGACCCACCTGCCGGAGGAGCGCCGCTACGGGCTGGGCGTGGCCGCGTTCGAGCTCGGTTCCGCGTACCTGCGGCACGACCCGCTGGAACGGCTGGCCCGACCGCTGCTGCGGCGGCTGGTGGAGCGGGTCGGCGCCACGCGCGCACCTCGGCGTGCTGCACGGCGCGGAAACGCTGTACCTGCTGCGGGAGCAGCCCGACCGGCCGCAGACGCTGGTCACCGACGTCGGCGTGCGGCTGCCGGCGCAGCTCCCGGCGTCCGGCCGCGCCATGCTGGGCAGGCTGCCCGCGGCGCAGGTGCGGGCGCTGTTCCCGGACCGGGCCAGTTTCGTCGACCGCACCGGTCGCGGCCCGCCGACCTGCCGTCGCTGCGCCGGCTGCTGGCCGTGGAGCGGCGGCGCGGCTGGGCCGTCGAGGACGGCCACGTGACACCGGGCTTCGCGTCGGTCGCGGCCGCCGTGCTGGACCACGGCGACCGGCCGGTGGCCGCGATCAGCGTGACGTTCCGGCACGAGTGCGACGACGAGCGCGGCTGCGGCCGGAACTGGCCGGAGCCGGCCACGGGCGTACTGGCCGCGGCCGACGAACTGTCCACCCGGATCGGCGGACACGGATCGGGCCGCCACCCGAGGGTGACGGCCCGATGACGCGGGATGAGCCTCAGTCGGCGACGCCCAGCTCGGCTTCCTCCGCGGCCAGCTCGTCCTCCTGGGCGTCGACCATGGCCTTGACCCGGTCGGCGGGCATGGCCAGGCTCACCGCCCAGTAGAAGATCACCAGGCTGAAGCCGATCACGGCGACCATGTCCCACCAGTTCGGCAGGATGTTCTTGTAACCCCAGTTGCCGTACCGGCCCAGCATGCCCAGCAGCAGCAGACCGGCCAGCCACGGCCAGATCCAGGATGCCGCGCGCCAGTCGATCTCCGGGTGCGTCTCCCGCCTGGTGAAGGCCAACGTGACCTCGAACAGCACGCGGCCGATGAAGATCGCCACCAGCAGCTTCAGCGTCGTGTCGAAGCCACCCCAGTAGATGATCAGGTTGGCGAACACGAAACCGGCCGGCGCCAGCACCTTCGGGACCGGCAGGTTGTACGGCCGCGGCCGTTCGGGGTCGCGCAGCCGCAGCGCGGCCAGCGACACCGGCGCGAAGCCGTACATGATCGCCGTCGCCGACGTCACGATGTTGACCAGTGACTGCCAGCTCGGGAACGGCAGGAACGCGATCTCACCGACGACGAACGCCACGATGATCGACCACAGCGGCACACCGCGGATGGTCAGCCTGGACAGGAAGCCCGGCAGCAGGCGGCTGCGGCCCAGGGCGTACGTGGAACGGGCCGACGTCGCGATGTACACCAGGCCCGTGCCGGCGGGCGACACGAACGCGTCCGCGTACAGCACGTAGGACAGCCACGCGGCACCGGCACCGGCGGCCAGCGACGCGTACGGGCCGAAGTCGCCCTTGGCGATCGGGTTGGCCCAGCCGTGCGCGAGGTTGGCCGGGTTGAGCGCGGCGATGAACGCGACCTCCAGCGCGATGTACACGACGGTGCCGATCAGCATCGCGACGATGATCGCCCGGGACACGTCCTTCTGCGGGTTCTTCGCCTCACCGGCGACCTGCAGTGCCTGTTCGAAGCCCTGTAGCGCGAACACCACGCCGGCGGGCAGCGCCGCGAAGATGCCGTGCGCGCCGAACGGTGCGAAGCCGCCACCGGCGCCGAAGTTGGAGGGGTGGAAGGTCAGCGACACCAGGATGATGACGGTCAGCACGGGCACGGCCGTCTTCCAGATCACCGTCACGGAGTTGCTGTCGGACAACAGCTTGACCCCGATGATGTTGATCAACGTGAAGATCAACATCAGGAGCGTGGCGATGCCGATACCGCTCACGGTCAGCGTACCGTCCGCGCTGAGCATTTTCAGGTGGGTGCCCACCCAGCTGATGCTGTTGAGGTACGACAGGCTCGCCTCGACCTCGATCGGCGCGATGGCCACGGCCTGCAGCCACGTCGCCCAGCCCGCGGTGAAACCGGCCAGCGTGCCGAACGCGTACAGCGGGAACCGGGCCGTACCGCCGGACGCCGGGTAGGCGCCACCCAGTTCGGCGTGGATCAGGGCCAGCACCGCCAGCATGACCGCCGCCAGCACCCAGGACAGCAGGGAGGCGGGACCGGCGGTCTTGGCGGCCGTCAGGGCACCCAGCAGCCACCCGGAGCCGATGATGGAGCCGAGCGAGATGAAGGTCAGACCCCAGAAACCCACTGTTCGTTTGAGTGTTGCGACTCCCGGCGCCGACCGTAGCGGTCGTGGATGTGGCCATTCGGCTCCTCCGTCCCCGGGGGTTGCCCGAGTTGATACCCATCGCTGGCTGCGGACACCCGTCCGCATGCTGGTGGCATCTTGCAACATCACGCCTTAATACGTTGCAACAATCGAGTAAACGCAAACGACGCTGCTGTGCTCATGACCGCCGGAAACAGCCGCGCACCCGTCCCGACCAGGGCATCTGCGAGGGATGTCCGGATCGGAACGGGTGCGTGCGCGGCTTGCGGTTTCCCTGACCGAGGTTACGAATCGATCAGCCCAGGCCGACCGACTTCAGCCAGTTCGCCGCCACCGTGGACGCGTCCGGCTTGCTCGGCGCGGACATCTGGGCGTCCAGCTGGGTCAGTGCCGACGTGGTCAGCTTGGCCTGCACGGCGTTCAGCGCGCTGGTCACCGTGGCGTTCACCTTGTTGCCGTTGATGACCGGCACGACGTTCTGCGCCGCGAAGTTGTTCTTCGGGTCGGCCAGCACGACCCAGCCGTTGGCCGGGATCGACGGGTCGGTGGTGAAGATGTCCGCGGCCTGGACGTCACCGTTCTTCAGCGCGGCGATGGTCAGCGGGCCACCGGCGTCCAGCGACTTGAAGCTGCCGAAGACGCAGTTGTAGTTCTTCTTGAACCCGGGCACCCCGTCGGGCCGGGTCTGGATCTCCGGCGGGCCGCCGAAGGTCGAGCCTGCCGCAGTTCGGCGCGAGATCGGCGATGGACTTCGCGTGGTACTGGTCGGCGGTGGCCTTCGTGACGACGATGGCGTCCGAATCCTGCGCGCTGGACATGGCCAGCGCCGTCAGCGGCTTGGGCAGCTTCGACTTCAGCGCCGAGTACACGTCCTCGGGCGACACCTGCGTCGCGGTCTTGTCGATGTACTGCAGCAGCGTGCCGCTGTACTCCGGGATCAGGTCGATCGAACCGTCCTTCAGCGCCGGGAAGTAGACCTCGCGGCTGCCGATGTCCAGGTGCGTCTTGACCGTGATTCCCTTGGCCTGCAACGCACCCGCGTAGATCGCGGCGAGTACCTCGCTCTCGGTGAAGTTGCCGGAGCCGATCGTGATCGTCGTGGAGCCACCGGAACCGGAGCCACCCGACCCGCCGGACAAGGGGTTGCCGCCACCGCTGCTGCCACCGCCACAGGCGGTCAGCCCCAGCACCGCGACAGCGGCGGTCGCCAGGCCTACGACGGTTCGGTTCATCAGGTGTTCCCTCCCAAGTGCGCGGGCTCCGCTTCGGCCACGGAGACCGCTGGGTTCGTGGTGCGCCGGGACCGCGCCCGGCGACTGGATACCCCGGTGACGCCCGGCGAGACCACCAGCCGCTGGACCCCGACCAGCACCAGGTCCAGCACGATGGCCAGCGCGGCGACCAGCAGCGCTCCGCCCAGCATCTCCGAGTAGTTGAGCTGCGCCAGGCCGTCGATCACGTACCGGCCCAGCCCTCCCAGTGCGACGTAGGCGGCGATGGTGGCCGTGGCCACCACCTGCAGCGTCGCGCTGCGGATGCCGCCGAAGATCAGCGGCAGCGCGTTGGGCACCTCGACCCGCAGCAGGATCTGCCACTCGCGCATGCCGACCCCGCGTGCCGCGTCCACGACGGCCGGGTCGACGGCGCGGATTCCGGCGTACGTGCCGGCCAGCGCGGGCGGGATGCCCAGCAGCGTGAGCGCCACGATCGGCGGCGCGAGACCGAGTTGGAACAGCAGCACCACGATCGTCAGCACGCCCAGTGACGGCAGCGCGCGCAGCCCGTTGGCCAGGCCGACGATCACGACGCCACCGCGCCCGGTGTGCCCGACCACGGCACCGATCGGCAGGCTGATCACCAGTGCCAGCACCACCGACAGGACCGTGTACCAGAGGTGCTCGACGGTCCGGGCCGGCACGCCGTTCTGGCCCTGCCAGTTGGCCGGATCGGTCAGCCACGTCCACAGCGACGACCACATGCCGCTACCCCGTCCTGGTCCACGGTGTCGACGCCCGGCCCAGCAGCACCAGCACCAGGTCGATCACCAGCGCCAGGACCAGTGACGCGACGACGCCGATGACGATCTCGCCGATGAAGTCACGGTGGAAGCCGTCGGTGAACAGGTTGCCGAGACCGCCGAGGCCGAGCAGGCCACCGACGCTGACCAGGCTGATGCTGGACACGCTGGCCACCCGCAGCCCGGCGACCAGCACCGGGACCGAGATCGGCAGGTCGACGGCGAAGAACCGGCGCAGCGGCCGGAAACCCATCGCGGTGGCCGCGGCGCGCACGTCCCACGGCACGGCGGTCAGCGCGTCCACAACGGACCGGACCATCAGTGCGGCGGCGTAGATGGTCAGCGCCACCAACAGGTTGACGCGGGTCCAGGATCTGTGTCTGGACGATCGCCGGCAGCACGGTCAGCAACGCGATCGACGGGATGCTGTAGATGAAGCCGAACGTGTAGAAGATCGTGCCGCGCAGCCAGCCGGCCCGGGTGGCCAGCCAGCCGAGCGGGACGGCCAGGACGAAGCCGATCACGACCGGCACCATGGCCAGGTACAGGTGTTGCCCGATCAGACGTGGACAGGTAACCCCAGTGTGCGTTCAGCCAGTCCAGCGAGCCGTTCATGTCGGGATCTCGACCCGCCGTCCGCGCGCCGGCCAGCGCGGCCAGCACGTCGTCGGCGTTGACGGAGCCGACGACGACGCCGTCAGCGTCCACGGCGATGCCCAGCGCGGCGGGCGAACTGAGCGCGGCGTCCAGCGCGGCACGCAGCGAACCGGCCGTCGTGCCGGCCTCCGAGTCCACCCGGTACAGCGAACCGCCGGACACCAGCAGATCCTCGGTCACCGTGGCATCGGCGTCCACAGTAGACAGTTTCGCGCCGGACAGCCAGCCCAGCGGCTGCTTGCGCTCGTTCACCGCGACGGCCCAGCCGTCGCGCAGTCTCCCGCGCGCATCGGCCACCGTGCCGCCCAGCGGCACCAGCGCCAGATCGCCGATGGTCAGGCCGGAACCGGACAGGAAGCCCAGTGCGCGGTAACCGCGGTCGCGGCCGACGAACGAGGAGACGAAGTCGTTGTCGGGCCTGCCCAACAACGCTGCCGGAGCGTCGTACTGCGCCAGCACACCGCCGGTGCGGAACACCGCGACCCGGTCGCCGATCTTGATGGCCTCGTCGATGTCGTGCGTCACGAACACGATCGTCTTGGCCAGTTCGGCCTGCAGGCGCAGCAGTTCCTCCTGCAGTCCTTCCCGGACGATCGGGTCGACGGCGCTGAACGGCTCGTCCATCAACAGGATCGGCGGATCGGCGGCCAGCGCCCGTGCCACGCCGACCCGCTGCTGCTGGCCACCGGAGAGCTGCGCCGGGTAGCGCTTGCCCAACTGTGCCGGCAGGCCGACCAGTTCGAGCAGTTCGGCGGCCCGCGCGCGGGCAGCGCGGCGGGTACTGCCGGTCAGCACCGGGACGGTGGCGACGTTGTCCAGCACCGTGCGGTGCGGGAACAGGCCCGCCTGCTGGATGACGTAGCCGATACCCCTGCGCAGCACGGGCGGATCGGTGCGGCGGATGTCGGTGCCGTCGATCACGATGTGACCCGACGTCAGGTCGATCATCCGGTTGATCATCCGCAGCGACGTGGTCTTGCCGCAGCCGGACGGTCCGACGAACACCGTGATCCTGCCGGCGTCGATCGTCATGTCCAGTTCGCGCACCGCGACCGTGCCGTCCGGATACTGCTTGGTCACGGCCTGGAACTCGATCACGAGGTCCTCCCGGTCGTGACGGCCACTCGCCGGCCGCCGCAGGTTCGGTCGACCCTAGCTCCCGGCACCGACGAACGCAGCGCGTTCCAGTATCTGATCACGAAGTCGTGACAGAGCTGATGCCTGACCGTTCCGACCGGGACGGTCGACCTGGCCGGTCAGCTGGCCCCCGGGACCGGCAGGAAGCCCAGCGAGAGCTGGTCGTGGAACTGGCCGACCGGGACGGCACGGGAGAACAGCCAGCCCTGGTAGGCCTCGACGCCCATACCGCGCAGCACGTGGAACTGGGTCGCCGTCTCGACGCCCTCCGCGACACACGAGCGGCCCATCGCACGTGCCATGTCGACGACGGCGCTGGCGACGGCGAAGTCGGACGGGTCGTTGCCGACACCGGCCACGAACCGCCGGTCGATCTTGATCACCTGGGCGGGCAGGTCCTTCAGCCGGGCCAGCGACGAGTAGCCGGTGCCGAAGTCGTCCACGGCGAACCGCACACCACGCCCGACCAGTTCGGCCATCGTGGTCAGCGTGCGGGACGGCAGGTCGACCAGGCTGGTCTCGACCAGTTCCAGCACCACCCGGTCCCACTCGATCCCGGCCTCCAGCACCGCGTTGGCCACGATGTCGACGAACTCCGGGTCACCGGGCAGCAGCCCGGCCAGGTTCACGGCGACCGCGACCGGCCGACCGGTCGGCGTGGTCCACGTGACCGCCTCGCGCAGCGCCGCGGACAGCACCCAGCGGTCCAGTTCACGCAGCAGGCCGCCTTGCTCGGCGACCGGCAGGAACACGTCCGGCGCCAGCATGCCCCGGTCCGGGTGCGGCCAGCGGACCAGTGCCTCCGCCGTGCGGATCAGCCCGTCCGGCCCGACCACCGGCTGGTAGTGCAACTGCAGCCCGTCACCGGCCAGCGCCTCGCGCAGTTGGCCCTCAAGGTGCACCTGGCGGTCGGCGGACGCGATCAGCGCGGCGGTCGCGGTCGCGACCCGGCCCGCGCCGCGCTTCTTCGCCTCGAACATGGCCGCGTCGGCGAAGCGGAGCAGGTCGGTGCCGGTGGTCGGGCCGTCACCGGCGACGGCCGCGCCGATCGTCGCGGTCACCCGGACGAGCTGGCCGTGCACCGGAACGGCCGCGCGCAACAGCGAGGACACCCGGTTGGCCAGGCACTCCACACCGCCGACGGCTTCGATGTCCGGACAGATGATCACGTACTCGTCGCCGGACAGCCGGGCCACCGTGCAGCCCTCCGGCAGGCCGCCCTCCAGCCGCCGCGCGAGCGTGACCAGCAGTTCGTCGCCCGCGTCGTGGCCGAGGGAGTCGTTGATCCGCTTGAAGTTGTCGATGTCGCAGAACAGCGCCGTGGTGCGGGTGGCGGTCGGGCCGCTCAGCAGCCTGCCCAGCAGCTCGTTCACCGCGGCCCGGTTGGGCAGGCCCGTCAGCTCGTCGTGGGTGGCCTGGTGGCGCAGGGCCTCCGCGGCCCGCCTGCGCTCGGTGACGTCGGAGAACACCACCAGCCAGAACCGCTGCCCGTCGTCCTGCACGGACATCGCCACGTGCAGCTCGCAGTACACCGGTTCGCCGTCGGCGCGCACCAGCACCTGCTGCGGCACCCGGTGCGACCCGCGAGTCGGCCCGGACCGGATCACCGACGCGAACGTGTCCGGATCGTCGGGATGGGCGAGCTGTTCCGCGGTCCGGCCGCGCAGCTTCTCCAGGTTGAAGCCGAGCAGGTCGCACAGCGCGTCGTTGGCGTCCACGAGCCGTTCGGACTCGTCGAACAGGCCGATGCCCACCGGCGTCAGCGCGACCAGGTCGGTGAACCGCTGGCTGGAGCGCAGCATCCGGGTCTCCGCGGTGCGCTGCTCCGTGATGTCCTGCGCCGTGCCGATCAGCGTCCCCGCGCGGTCGGAGTCGGCCAGCGCCGCGCCGGACGTGCGGACCGTGCGCAGCACGCCGTCGGGCCGGATGATCCGGAACTCGCAGTCCACCGGCTTGTGGTCGCGGGCCAGCTTGGCGAACAGGTCGTCCACCCACGCCCTGTCGTGCGGGTGCACCAGGCCCAGGAACGTGTGGTAGGTCACGGGACTGCCGGTCGGAATGCCCAGCAGCTCGTAGAGCGTCGGCGACCACAGGCTCTGGTCGTTGTTCGTGTGCCACTCCCAGGTGCCCAGCTTGGCCGCCCGCTGCGCGGCCTCGAACCGCCTGCGGTCCTCCAGTAGCTGCCGCTCCAGCATCCGCTGCTGGGTGACGTCCTGGATGGTGCCGTGCAGTGCCACGACCTTGCCGGTGTCGTCCTTGGTGCCGCGCGCGCGCACCACGTAGACCCGGCCGTTGCGGCGGCCCTTCAGCTCGAACTCGACGGTCTCGTCGGCACCGCCGATCAGCCGGTCCCCCATCGCCTTCGCGATCGTCCGCTGCTGGCCGTCGAGCTCGGCCAGGGCGTCCTCGCCGGACGCCTCGCCCGGCACGCCGTGGTGGTCGTGCATGTCGCGCAGCGCGCCGCTGCGGTGCAGCTTGCGGGTCGCGACGTCGTAGGTGAAGCTGCCCATCAGGGCGATCCGCTGCGCGTCCAACAGGGCGGCGCGGTCCTCGGCGATGGTGTAGGCGGCGTTGTGTCGCGCCGTGACGTCACGCGCGTAGCCGGTGATCATCAGTCTCGGCTCGCCGCTGACCGGCCGGGCCGACGCGACCGCGTGCACCCAGCAGGTCGTGCCGTCCGGCCGCACGATGCGCACCTCGATGTCCAGCGCTTCACCGCCGGCCTGGTGCGCGCGCCACGCGGACCGGGACCGATCCCTGTCGTCGGGGTGGATGAACGCGAGCATGGTGCGCAGGCAGGGCACCACGGAACCCGGCTCGACGCCGATCATCGCGTGCAGCGTGTCCGACCAGACGGTTTCGTGGGTGACGTGGTCGAACTCCCACCAGCCCATCTTGACCATCCGCTGCGCCTCGGCGAAGCGGCTGCGCTCGCGGCACAGCGTCTCGGTGACGGCGACGAGATCGGACACGTCGGTGATCAGCACGACGTCCATCGCGGTGCCCGGCACCCGCCAGCGCGTCACCCGGACCGGCACACCGTCACCCTCGCCGAGGGTCAGGCGCAGGTCCCGTTCGGTACCGACGAGCAGGTCCTCCAGCCGGCGGCCGGCCAGTTTGTCCGGGTCGGTGGCGCCGACCAGCGCGGCGGCGCCCACGCTCGCCCGGACGACGAGGCCCGCCCGGTCGACCAGCAGGCTGGGTGCCTCGGGCAGCGCCGCGCTCTCCGGTGTCGGGCTCGGCAGGGAGGATCGCGGCGAAGCGGGCATGGGCACGACAGGATGCGACACGACGCTGGCCTGCTCGGCCGGTACGACGCGCTCGGCCACTGGCTTGCCCTTCCACACAGACCGCTACGGCGACCGGGTGGCCAGGCTGCTGCATCCGCCCCGCGACCCGTTACCGACGGCTGCCGCGACACCTCGAACCCGCCAGCCGGCTGTCACCCGATGGAAGGACCGTAGCGTGTCATCGGCCCAGAACCCAACGTGTCTTGCTGACGGAAGTGACAGATTTCGGTGATTGGCGGGCCTTGACCGGGCGATGTCCTCTGTTCGCCCGGTCCGGTCGCCGGTCCGTTAGGCCTTCACCACACCGTCGGCGACGGCGGCGGCCGCGACGGCGGCGGCCACGTCCGGCGCGACCCTCGGGTCGAACGGGCTGGGCACGATCCGGTCGGCGGCCAGGTCGTCGGCCGCCACGGCGGCGATGGCGTCGGCCGCGGCCAGCTTCATGTGCTCGGTGATCGCGGTGGCCCCCGCGTCCAGCGCGCCACGGAAGATGCCGGGGAACGCGAGGACGTTGTTGATCTGGTTGGGGAAGTCACTGCGCCCGGTCGCCACGACGGCGGCGTGCCGCGCCGCCACCGACGGGTGGATCTCCGGGTCGGGGTTGGACAGCGCGAACACGATCGCCGTTCGGCGCCATCGTGGCGACCAGCTCCTCGGCGACGGTGGACGAGGACAGCCCGACGAACACGTCGGCACCGCGCAGCGCGTGGCCAGGTCACCACGCAGGCCGGACAGGTTCGTCCTGGTCGCCAGCTCGGCCTTCACCGGGTTCAGCCCGTCCCGGCCGGCGTGGACGATGCCGCGCGAGTCCAGCACCGTCACGTCGCCGACACCGGCGGCCAGCAGGATGTTCGCGCACGCGACGCCCGCGGCGCCGGCACCGGAGATGACCACCCGCAACCGCGGCAGCGCCCGCTCGGTCACGGCCGCGGCACCGCGCAGCGCGGCGAGCAGCACGACTGCGGTGCCGTGCTGGTCGTCGTGCATGACGGGGCAGTCCAGTTCCTTGATCAGCCGGTCCTCCAGCTCGAAGCAGCGTGGCGCCGAGACGTCCTCCAGGTTGACCGCGCCGAACGAGGGCCGCAGCCGGACCAGCGTCTCGACGATCTCGTCGACGTCGGTCGTGTTCAGCACCAGCGGGATGGAGTCCAGGCCGCCGAACGTCTTGAACAGCGCGGACTTGCCCTCCATCACCGGCAGCGACGCGGCGGCACCGATGTCGCCCAGGCCCGAGCACCGCAGTGCCGTCGCTGACCACGACGACCAGGCGGTGTGCCCAGGTGTAGCGGCTGGCCAGCGAGGCGTCGTCGGCGATCGCCCTGCTCACGCTGGGCGACGCCGGGGGTGTAGGCGATGGACAGCGACTTCGGGTCGATCAGCGGGGCGGTCGCGTCGACGCGCGAGCTTGCCGCCTTCGTGCGCGGCGAAGATCTCATCGTCGGACAGTCCGACAGCCGGTCTCGTTCAGGGCGGTCACGTGTCGTTCCTCCAGGCGGAAAAGCATGCTTTCAGTACCCGAACAGCCCTTTTGAGGAGGCTACGGTCGAGCGGTACTCGGGCGGGTTCACGCCGGACAGGAACAGGCGCCGGTACGCGGGCCGCTCACGCCAGGGGTGCGGCGGAGCAGGCGAAGTGCGCGCCAACGCTGCGGTCGATCCAGTGTGCCAGCCGCGAGCGACATTGTCTGCGGCGGGGATCACAGTGGACCACCGAATTTCCTTCGTTCCGGCGGCACTCAAACAAGACGTCCGTCCGGGTTGGCATGTCGGCGGCCTCGATAGGGTGTAGCGCCATGCAAGCACGCGAGTTGGCGGTCCGTGACGCGTACGAGTTCACGCCGACAGTCGTTCCCGGACAACAGGGGCCTGTTCGTGGCGCCGTTCCAGGAGACGGCGTTCCTCGACGCGCTCGGTTTCCCGCTGCGGGTCGCGCAGACCAATCACAGCGTGTCCAAGCGCGGCGTGATCCGGGGCGTCCACTTCGCGGACGTCCCACCCGGTCAGGCCAAGTACGTGTACTGCCCGAGCGGCGCGCTGCTGGACGTGATCGTCGACACCCGCGTCGGCTCGCCCACGTTCGGCGCCGTCGACACGGTGCTGCTGGACTCGGTGGACTACCGGGCGGTGTACCTGTCGGAGGGCCTCGGTCACGCGTTGTGGCACTGGCCGACGACACGGTCATGGCGTACCTGTGCACCACGGGCTACAACCCGACCGGCGAACACGGCCTCAACCCGATGGACCCCGAACTCGGCCTGCCGTGGCCGAAGGACATCCAGCCGATCCTGTCCGACAAGGACGCGGAGGCGCCGTCCCTCGCCGAGGCGAGGTCGAGCGGCCTGCTGCCGGTCTACGACGAGTGCCTGGCGTACTACGAGGAGCTGCGCGCGGACGCGAAGGTCTAGCGCCTTCTCCTCATGCGTCTCGGTCGCGGCCACAGTCGGGCCACGACCACACCGAGCACCTCGGCCGGCCCCAGCTCACGGGAGTCGGTCGAGGCGAACGTGTTGTCCCCGGTGACGAACCACGTCCCGTCCCGTGAGGTGCACGGCCCGCTTCACCGACAGCTGGCGCAGGCCGGGCAGTCCCACCTCACGAGCACGATATCGTCGCCGTCGCGGCGCGCGCGCGGCCGCACGAGCACCACATCCCCGTCCACGAGCGCGGGCGCCATCGACGGCCCACGCACCCGCATCCGCCGCCAGGGCATACCCCGAGCGGCCGTTCCCGACCCTGTGCAAACGATCACCTCCGACCTGCCGCACAACGGCACGAGGGTAGGGTTCGACGGGTCGGAGCATCCACTGTCAGGGAGGAACCATGCGACTGTTGTCGCGCATTCTCGGACCACGACTGGAGGCCACCGCGCACTGCGACCTCCCGTGCGGTGTCTACGACCCGGCGCAGGCCCGGATCGAGGCCGAGTCCGTCAAGGCGATCCAGCAGAAGTACCAGGGCAACGACGACCCGGAGTTCCGCACCCGTGCCATCCTGATCAACGAGCAGCGCAGTGAGCTGGTCAAGCACCACCTGTGGGTGCTGTGGACCGACTACTTCAAGCCCCCGCACTTCGAGAAGTACCCGCAGCTGCACGAGCTGGTCAACAAGGCGACCAAGGCCGCGGGCGCCTGCGGCACCAAGGGCTCCATGGACCCGGCCAACGGCCAGGAACTCCTGGACCTGATCGCCGAGATCGACAAGATCTTCTGGGAGACCAAGCAGGCGCTGAGGTCGACGGTCCCGTACGGGCTCTGACCTGCACATATAGTGGTGGTTAGTTCTCGTCGTTGACCATCGTTGGTTGACCTCCGACGGCCCACAGACGGCCCGAAGAGATCAACTGATAGCCCTCTCCAGGGCGTCCCGACGCGGGAAGACATGCGGCCGGCGATGCCGAGCCAGGAGAGGTTGATCACAGATCACCTCCACGGCCCGGCGACGCCGGCCGTAGTCATGCGTGAACGAGTCAGACATGACAGTTCTTGCACACTTATCACCCACACGGGCGTCACCACTCAAGTCGAGCCGATCTGCGAGCTAACGTCCACGCGATACACGATCAAGTCCGTCTGGGGTGAGTATGGGGCTCTGCTGCGAGGCCGCGCGATGACTGGCGCGCACCGCTAGAGTCAAGCCGACAGCGGCCCGATGGCCGGAGGCGCGGAGCGTCGATGGGCGTCGATCGCCGTGCCCAGCTCGATCCGGTTGACCATGTCGGCGATCGTCACGGCCTGGTGCTCGTCGCCGAGCTGGCTCCGTGGTCCGTGCGCGCCGTCGTTGGCGGCGTCCCGAGTCGGGCGCGGCGCAGCGCGCGCCCGGCGCCCGGCCGAGAGCGGAGCGGCAGGCCGGTGTGCCGTGCCGGTCGGGAACGGCTGCCAACGCGACGTGACCGCGCGCCGCCGACGGCGGCGCGCCTTGATCCATAGAGCCGAATTCGGCAAACAATGATCTGTAGTCCTGTCGCCGAGAGGCTCGACGATACCCACCAGCCAAAGGACCGCGATGCCTAACGTAAATCAGCATTTGATCGAGGAGGCTTTGGACGCGCTCTCCGTCCAGGATATGGGACCAATCGGCGCCGAAGGTGGACAGAAAGCCGTCAGACGCGTCCAGCGAAATGGCCAGGACTACGTCCTAAAAGTCATTTCACTAGTATCATCGCCTCCGGAAATGCTCAGGAGAGCGAGCGAGAAGTGGAACTGCTAGCATCGCTGAACAATCTCATGTCGTATCAGTGGCGTCACCGCTTGTAGAGCTAGGAAATCCAACAAACGGCGCCGCATGGCTCGAGGAGTATCTAGACGGAGTAGATCTAACTGATCTACTCTTCAAGTCCAGATGGAATTGGAGAGACACACGCCAACTTGGCCATGAAATCGCGTCTGGTCTCGCGGTGGCACATGATAAAGGTGTTGTTCACCGCGACCTCAGCTCCAACAATATTCGTTACTTGTCCAGTGGCGCCTACAAAGTTCTCGACTCTGGCTTCGCCCATCACACGCTTCGTTCCGGTATCACCATCGCCGGGCAGCCCGGAACACCGGCTTTATCACTCCAGAACACCTCAATAGCTACTCTGGCCGACCAATGCCAGCCTCTGATGTTTTTGCCGTCGCATCTTGATGTATGCAGCACTAACCGCAATCTCCCTTTCCCTATACTGCGATGATGCCGACTATATCCAACGCTTTCATCGGCCAAACGGAAGACATCGCAAGCGAGATCAGATTTGGAACCCGAACAACAAACGTTGATAGAAGATGCTTGCATCGACAGCCGCCAGCGTTTCCGCAATGCTCAAGACTCGCTGCAGCATTGAGAAAACCACATGAACATCCTAATTGAGGATAGCCCAAGAAACCTAACCGCTGGATACTGAGCTGCGGCCCAGGGATCTGCTCCGGGACAGTCATGACACCATTTGCTACACCATGGTGCATCATGCGGCCCCGGGAAGGAAGGGGTAAGCCTTCGAAGAAAAGGGAGATCCTTCAAACTTCTGGCGTGCAGGTGTGGTTCGATGCCATGACACACGCGTTGCAGATGAGCGGCGTGGCGACTTTCGCTATTACGATGAGTACGACTTGTGGAGTGGACCACGAGCAGTCTAAATACCGCCGCGTATCGCGAAGAAATGTACGCAAGACGTTTGCGACTCAAGATCAATTGGTGCAGTTCGGCTAGCACCACAAGTTCCGTCACACGCCGGCCGAGCGCATCGAGCCAACTCGCGCTCGATATTGCCAGGGAGGCGATACAGCAGACCAACGGTGTTGCTGACAGTGGTGGAACAACACCGTTTTGGTCAAGCGGGGATTACCTAGATGCCCATATCGGTGCATTAGCCGATCTCGAGCCAGCCGGATGGTTTCTTACGGTCGTGCGCCCACTAAGCATCATACCTGTCAAGCCAGACCCCGAAGAGATCCATGCCTATGCAGAAAGCAGGCTCTCTCCGAACACAGCCTGATAAATATATCCCACGCGACTTTGCGCACTCCCAGCGCTAGCGCAGGCGCAAGCACCATTGGAGCGGATGGGACAATACGGAACGCGTATGTTCATACGCCGACTACGCACCAAGAACAGACAATGGAACCGGTGCTGGGTCGAAAGGCTTCGTTGAGATCATTGATTGCTCACTCTCAATTAATGAAGCGCCATTCTTGAGAGTCGAGACCCAAATCTCGCAAGAAACCTTGGAGGAATCCAGCTCCAGACCAAAGAAGCCTATCTGCACCATCTGACAGAATTGTCAGCAATCACGACCGCCATTGCGAATGAGATAGCTACCAACAGAAGTACGATACATTATCTCTATGTACGAATCCGCAGCATCCAATTCCGACCGTACAATCGTTGACCAATTGCGACTACGCCAATCAGCAGTGATACAGCCGCTTGTTGACGCCTCCGCCGCTACGCGTACCGAAGCTGGTAGCCACTCCCCGCGAGTCCGCGACAAATACTTGCCGCCCATAACGATCTGAACCAGATGCGTTGAAGCGTCTAGATATCCATTTTCCATCTACAAAGAGCCCTGCGTTGTCAGCCGCGACCTTCTCGGACACAGAGGTGAGAGCCCGAACACCGAGGCCGCCCATTACAAGCACATAGCTGTCAGCCCAAACGCCGTACAAGCGAGCCTCGTTAATCGCAGCGGTGCAGTTGTCCACTTTTGTCTCAATTGCATATATCCGGCCGAGCGCGCCCAACTCGGGCGCTCGAACAAATCGCCCTCCTGATGATTCATGCATTGCACCTACTCGAAGGAGCCTCACAATACGGCGCAAGACAGTATCGGCGGACCACCCCAGCGACTTCGCAATGGCAGCGACAGAACGAGAGGCTGTCGGGCTGGATACCGCCACAATCGCAGCGTCGATTTTGTTCAAGAGCGGCGGTATTCCAACTCGGAATCGCCGACCAAGCGCTCCGCCATCTACGACCAGAGCCGTGTAATCAGGCACCCCCAATGGGCCAGCAAGCTCTTTCACTACAACAATTTCTCTGCCAACGGCAGGCAAGCCTTTGCACACCTCAAGCGCCGCATCCGCGAGAGCCAGTTCATGAGTTGGTGCGAACATCCTACCCCATCGAGGTCGGCTGGTCTCGAAAACGGTGAACAGACACGCGACCATTATGCCAAAGTTGAGAGCATCGCGCATCTCACTATTGCCCTAGCAGGAGATGTGTCCGAGTCGATATAGAATCGGCCTCTGCATTCCGGCCTCCCCTTGGCGAGGTTGCGCCTCCGGCTGACCTATGGCTGAGTATATGGCGCCCGTCATGCGTTCGAATATCCGCGCCTACAGAAAGGCATCGGTCACGCGAACCGAATAAGCCGGAAGCATTGCGGCGCCGATCTCTTCCAAAGTCATCCAGCGAACTTCACGAGATTCATCCGTACTGGCGATCACGCCGCCTCCAGTGTGCAACGAAAGACGAGAGCGACGATGCCGCGTTTCATGTTTTTATAGACACCAGTGAGGCGGTCGACTTTGACCCAGATGCCGGTTTCTTCGTGGACTTCGCGGCGGACGCCTTGTTCGAAGGTCTCGTCGATTTCGAGGATGCCGCCCGGTGGCTCCCAGTGGCCGTTGTCGCGGCGACGGATGACCAGGACCTTGCCTTCGTCGTTGACGACGATGCCGGCGACACTGACCGAATGGGGTCGGCTTTTTCGGTCATCCTCGGGTTTCCTCCTGCCGGTGGGTGTGGGACACTGCTGCTACATGTCTAGTCGTCTAAAGGAGCGTGAGTATGTGCTAGATCTTGGAGAGAGTCGATCGGTCCGATGACCGCCCGCCGTATCGCCAAATCGCCGGACTCCTCCGCGAACAGATCAAGCTCGGCCGACTCAAGCCAGGCGAGCAACTGCCATCCGAGAGCGAGCTTATCCAACACTTCGGCGTGGCCCGGATGACCGTTCGCCAGGCCATCCAGGAGCTGCGCGGTGAGGGCCTGGTCGTGGCCGAGCACGGCAAGGGCGTGTTCGTGCGCTCCGCTCCCCCGGTGCGCCGGCTGGCGTCCGACCGGTTCGCGCGTCGGCATCGGGAGCGGGGCAAGTCCGCGTTCCTGGCCGAGACCGAAGCCGCGGGGCAGTCCCCGGCCGTGGACCAGGTGCGGGTGACGAACGAGACGGTGACGGCCGGAGCTGGCGCGGCGGCTACACCTGGACGCGGATGACCGCGTGATCGTGCGGTCGCGTCGGTACCTGGCCGACGGTGTGCCGGTGGAGATCGCCACGTCCTACATCCCGGCCGACATCGCGCAGGGCACTGCGATCACCGAGGTGAACAGTGGTCCCGGTGGGATCTACGCGCGCCTTGAAGAGACCGGTCATGAGCTGGGGCACTTCACCGAGGAGGTCTCGGCGCGGATGCCGACGCCGGACGAGCGCAAGGTCTTGCAGATCGGCGCGGGTGTTCCGGTGATCACGCTGTGCGCACGGCCTACGACGTGGACGGTGTGCCGGTGGAGGTCTGCGACACGGTCAAGGTGTCGCATGCGTACGTGCTGGAGTACGACGTCCCAGCCCAGTAGCGCCACTAGCTTGCAAAAGCGAACAATGATGGAGGTTCGGTTGAACTCCTCTAGACGTCTAGGTACTCTCATCTTGTCTAGAGGACTAGGTGTCCGTACCGAAGAGATCCGAACGTAAGGAGATAGCGATCATGGGAGCGCCGAAGAACCTGCGCCTGACGGCCGATTTCGACGAGTGGTTTCCGCAGGGCCTCTACCTGGTGGGCGAGATCGTGCCGGTGACCGAGTACCAGTCCCAGGAAGACCGGGCACGCAACCGCCCGGTCCGGCCTCGCGACCGACGAGGCGACCGGGCTGCCGCTGTTCCGGGGCACGTTCGCCGACCCCTCGGCCGAGAAGGACCGCGAGAAGTCGGTCACGGTCGAGTTCGCCGCGAAGGTCCAGCCGGTTCCCCCGGCGGCGGTCGCGGGGATGCCGTTTCGGCCGGTGGTGCTGGAGGGCATGACCGTGCAGCCGCGTGCGGAGACGTCCGGGCAGGCGAAGTGGATCACGTGGGTGATCCGGGCAACCGGCATGACCGCACCAGCGGCGGCCGGCAAGGCGACAGCTCGCGCGGCCGAGACGAAGGCGGCTTGATCATGACAAGTACCGAAGTGCCGGTGAGCATGTGGTGCTGGCCTGGGCCGCGGGCAGCCGCAGGAGTGCAGGCCGGGCCGGCCGGTGAGCACCTGCTCGCGGTGTTCTTGGACCCGATGAACATCGTCCTGACCGTGCCGCCGTTCCCGACCGGGCCGGCCGGGATGGCCCGGTTCCTGCGGGAACTGGCGCGGGCCGCGTTCAGCATGGCGGCCGAACTGGACCCGCCCGCTCGGGCCGGTGGTGCGCATCGTGCCGTGGACGGCGAGGCGGGTCGGGGGCGGAACCGTGGTGAGCCCAGAGAGCCTGTGTCGGTGGTGACGCTGCGGGCGGCGCGGGAGCAGATCAACCGGGAGTGGCCCGGCCGGCACGCGCCGGTCGCGGCGTGGCGGGCCTACTACCAGCGTGCGGCGAGGCTGTACGCGCAGGTCGCGGAAGTCGACACCGGTCACCACCACGAAGCGCTGTACTGGGCCGGTCAGGCGCGGGAGTCGCTGCGGGCGTTGGCCGCCGGGGCGGAGGCCGATCGTGGCGCACAGTAGGCCGCTGCTGGGCATGGCAGCAGCCGACCGACCTGCTCAGTCCTCGGGCGCAGGGTCGGCCGGAGGCCGACAGCGTGTTCGCGATGCTCAACGCGGTCGAGTTGGATGCTGCGCCACATCCGCGTGGGTCGGGAACTGCCGATCGCCGCGAGGTAGCGGCGCGGTGCGGGGTGTCCTCCTCGGTGCTGTGCCGGATGGAGCTGGCGCGGCGGCCACCCCGGCTGGAACTGCTGCTGATGGTGTGCCACGAGCTGGGTGTCCGGTTCAGCGACGTCATGCGCTTCGCCGAGGACGAAGCGTTTCCCGCTGGGCCATGACCGGTGGCTCGGCGGATCGCTGGACGCTGGTCACGCTGCTACGCGGCGAGCCGTTCAGCCACGGGAGGTGATGCGTAACCGCACCCATCCCGACCACAACTAAATCCTGTGTAGACACTCACCGCGCGGTCGTATGCCGCGTGGCGGGGATAGCTGTGTCTGTTTGCACGTCAGGGAAACGTAGGCGCAGAAGCGGACCTAGGGCGACCAACCTCATCCCGCTTCTGCGCTGTCCACCCACTCGGGAGTGAACAGAAGTGAGAATACGCAACGACTCCAGGGCGCCGCGCAAGCCCCTTCCCCGGATCGAACGTACGCAACGGCCGACCGTGCCCACGCTGCAAGAGGTTCGGCACCGACGCCCCGAACTCCCTCGTCTGCGACCGCTGCATCGGCGCACTGCCGCTGGTCTTCCGCGTCATCGTGGTGGTCCTGGTCGGGGGTGAGTCGGTGATGACCGGTCATTCCACGGCCCTTCGGCAAACGTGTCCGCCATGTTCACGGCGGCCATGGACGACAATCTGATCGCTCAGACATCCGTGTCACGGGGAAGTCGGTCAAGAAGCCGAAAGCCGGCCACAAGAAGGTGATCGTGCCGTGGCCCGAGGAGCGGGTGTGGGCTGTGCAGGAGGCGCTGCACGAAGCGGTTCCGGGTGCTGGTCGATCTCGGAGGCCGGCCTCGGTCTGCGGCAGGGTGAGTGCTTCGGACTTGGCGGTGGAGGACGTCGACTTCCTGCGTGGCGTTGTCCACATCCGACGCCAGGTCAAGACGGTCCGGTACAAGCACGTGTTCGCGCTGCCCAAGTACGACAAGACCCGGGACATCCCGCTGTCGGAGCCCGTCAAGCTGGCGCTCGCCGAGCACATCCGCAAGTTCCCGCCGAAGGAGATCACGTTGCCGTGGAACGTGCCGGGCGGTGAGCCGCAGCACGGTTCGAGCTGATCGTGACGTCCGTGCGCCGCCTGGTCGTCGCGGCGAACGACTTCAACCGGAACTACTGGAAGCCGGCGCTGATCGCGGCTGTGCCGTACCGTACGGTCGGTACGAGAACGGCATGCACGAGCTGCGCCACTTCTTCGCCTCGATGTTGCTCGACCAGGGCGAGTCGATCAAGGCGGTCGCCGAGTGGCTCGGGCACGGCGGATGCCTCCTTCACGCTTCGCACGTACACGCACCTGATGCCGAGCAGCGACGAGCGGACCAGGAACCTCGTCACGAACCTGTACCGGCGCAAAGACGGCCCGGAAACGGCCCAGCAGGACGAGGAGGCCGAATGAGCGCAGGTCAGAACCGGTTTGACGGACAGATCGACACGATCTTCTGGGAGACCAAGAAAGCCTGACGTCTTCCGCCCTCCGGGGCGTCCTGACGCGGGCAAGACACGCGGCCGGCGAAGCCGAGCCAGGAGACGTTGACGACTGGTCGACGTCCATGGCCGGGCAACGCCGGCCGCAGTCGTGTCCGGGTCATGCTGTACCGCATCAACAGACACGGCAATGACATTGCCGATTCGGTCATGGACTTCGGAGCCTTTTCGACAGGCGAGCGAGTCCGTCGGACGCTGAGGCGGCAGTGTGGTCACGGCTCGGTTCCGGATTCGTGCGGCTTGGTGGTCGTCGCGTGTTCGGGTGAGACCGGACGCACACTTGTTGGTCCGGCTGCGGGGCGCCGGGCTGCCTACGATAGCCGCGTGTCTGCCAACGATGAGATCGGTCAACGGGTGGTGTACGTGCTGCGGCACGGCGAGACCGAGTGGTCGGCCAACGGCCGGCACACCGGTGTGACCGATGTGCCGCTGACCGCGGAGGGCGTGCAGCAGGCGCGGCGGGCCGGGATCGTGTTGAGTCGGCTGCGGGGGACGGACGTTCCGCCGACGCTGGTGTTGAGCAGTCCCCGGCAGCGGGCCCTGCGGACCGCCGAGCTGGCCGGTCTGCACGTGGACGAGGTGACCGAGGAGCTCGCCGAGTGGGACTACGGCGACTACGAGGGCCTGACCACGTCCGAAGTCCGGCAGAAGGTGCCGAACTGGACGATCTGGTCACACCCCGTGCCCGGCGGCGAGTCCGGTGAGCACGTCGGCGAGCGCGCGTCGAAGCTGTTGGATCGGGTGAACAGCGCCATGTCCGAGGGCGACGTCGTGCTCATCGGCCACGGGCACTTCAGCCGCGTGTTGATCGCCCGCTGGCTGGAGCTGTCCACCGCGGACGGCGTGCGGTTCGCGCTGGATCCGGCGGGAATCACGATGCTCGGGTCGGAGCGCGGCGAGCGGCAGGTGCTGCGGTCGAACGTTCCGTCGTGGCGGACCAACGCGGACGATCTGTGAGCGATGACCGCATTCGGCGGATCGCGCCCGACGACGTGGGCCGCGCCGTCGAGCTCGTGCACGAACTGGCGGGGTACGAGAAGGCGGCGGACGAGTGCGCGCTGACCGTCGAGCAGTTGCACGCGGCGCTGTTCGGGCCGCAGCCGAAGCTGTTCGGACACGTCGCCGACGCTGACGGGGACGTCGTCGGCGTGGCGCTGTGGTTCCTGAACTTCTCCACGTGGGACGGCGTGCACGGGATCTACCTGGAGGACCTGTTCGTCCGGCCGGAGCACCGCGGCGCCGGGCTGGGCAGGGCGCTGCTGGTCGCGCTCGCACAGGAGTGCGCGACCAACGGCTACAGCCGACTGCAGTGGTCGGTCCTGGACTGGAACACGCCCAGCATCCGGTTCTACGAGTCGGTCGGCGCGACACCGCTGAACGAGTGGGTCGCCTACCGGCTTACGGGTGAGGCGTTGGCCACACTTGGCGCGTTTTAATAATTCTCAGGCGACTCTCGGGCATTTCTGGCTCCGCTGACGGGTTGATCGGCTTAGCTGACGATGTGGCCGGGGAATCTCCGGCCCGTGCGCCGAGGAGGTCGCCGTGCCGGCTCGTTGCGAAGACCCGATCGAGACCCCGATCGACACGACGATCGAGGCCGCGGTCGAGACCCTGGTCGAGCCGCCGACGCCCTGGCACGCGGTGAGCAGGCGCGGACCGCGCCGGGTCAACGCGGATGCCACCGCGGTGTACCGCGATCCCGTGACGGGCCGGTCGGCGTACGCCGTGGCCGACGGTGTCGGCGACACCGAGGCCGCCGCGGAAGCGGCCCGCCTGGCTGTGCGGGTGGCCGCTGTGACAGCCATCACGGACGGCCCGGAAGCCGCCGTGTTCGCCGCACAGCAGGCGCTGCGGGACGTCGAGGGCGACTGTGTGCTCGCCGTCGTCGTGCCGGACGGTCACTCGTGCGAGGTCGCCTGGGTCGGCGACTGCCGCGTCTACTACTCGAACGGGCGCGTGTTGCAGCAGGTCACGGTGGATCACACCGTCGCCGAGTACTACCGGGCGCGGGGCCGCGCGGTGCAGCCGAGGATGGAGCACGTCGTCACCACGTCGGTCCGCACGGTCAAGCCGGAGTGGGTTGGGACGACGCGGACCAGCGTGGCCACGGGCAGGTTGTTGCTGTGCTCGGACGGGCTGCACCGGTCACTGTTCGCACACGAGATCCAGCACGTGCTCGACGAGCCGTTCGCGCCGGACACGGTGACGCACCTGCTGGTGGACCAGGCGCTGGAGCGAGACGGCAAGGACAACTGCACGGTGCTGGTCGTCGACCACGGGTCCGCTCGGGCGCGGCGGGACCTGCTGGAGGTGACCGCCGCCTAGGAGCGCCGGCTCGGGTCGGTGACGGCCCACGCGCGGGCCGGTGCCGTGAACAGCAGCACGAGTGTCGCGACGCACAGCACGGCCGTGGCGATCGCGGGCACCACGAGCGCCGACGGGCCGAGCGCGTAGCAGGCGACCAGGACCAGCAGCACCTGGATCACCGCGGCGGGCGTACGCGACCAGCGGTGGCCCAGCAGCAGGCCACCGGCGACGGCGACGACCGCCAGCGCCATCACGAGGAAGAACCCGGCCTCGCCGTAGAGGTTTCCCGCGTTCTGCGCACGGCCGGCGGGCGCGCCGAACGCGCTGATCAGCACCGCGACCGCGAACGCGACGCCGGCCAGTCCCTGCAGCGCGACGACGGCGCCTGCCAGGCGCACCGCGCGCGGTGCTGGCAGTACTGGGGGCAACGGCACCGGCAGATCCCTTCCGGCGAAAACGGCGAGTCGGGCGTCGCAACGGGATGCAAGTGCCGCCCGTCACGGTATGTGCGTACCGCCGATCGTAGGCCACCCGGTCGGCCGTATTCTTCGGGCTGAGGACGCGCGATGATCTCAGTGTCAGTCCTGTCGCCGGTGAGCAGACGGTCGTCTGGGTGCACTCGCCGCGACACCGAGATCGTCGCCGGCCCGGCCCGTGGGCGTCGCCCACGGGTTCGAGAAGGGATTGCTCACTGTCCGGAGTCGACACGCTGCCTTTGGCACACGTCCGGGTACGCGAGGTCGGATGAGCCGGGCGGCGTGGCCTACTCTGCGGTAATGCTTGCCCTCCTCGTGGTGAACCCGCACGCGACGTCGACCACGGCCGCCGGCCGGGACGTGCTGGCGCACGCGCTGGCCAGCGACGTGAAGCTGGAGGTCCTGGAGACCACCTACCGCGGCCACGCCGCCGACGCGGCCGCCCAGGCCGCCGCTGACGGCTTCGACCTCGTCGTGGCGCACGGCGGCGACGGCACGGTCAACGAGGTCGTCAACGGCCTGATGCGGGTCGAGGTGGAGGCCACGCACGCGCGGCCCATGCTGGGCGTGGTGCCCGGCGGCTCGGCGAACGTGTTCGCGGGCGCGCTCGGGCTGCCCAGGGAACCGGTCGAGGCCACCCATCACCTGCTGCAGGCGATCGAGGCAGGGCGCAGCCGGCAGATCGGGCTGGGCAAGGTGGCCGGGCGGTGGTTCACGTTCAACGCGGGCATCGGCTGGGACGCCGAGGTGGTCGCGGCCGTGGACCGCAGGCGGCGCAAGGAGGCCAGTCCGGTGCTGTACGCGCGCACCGCGCTGGGCCACTACGTCCGGCAGCTCCGCGGCGGTCCCGAGCTGACCGTCGAACTGCCCGGCGAGGAGCCTGTTTCCGGCATTCGGCTGGCGATGGTGTGCAACACCACGCCGTGGACCTATCTGGGCACGAAGCCGCTGCACCTGATGCCGAACTGCTCGTTCGACCGGGGGCTGGGGCTGTTCGCCCTGGACACGCTGGCCGCGCCGACCGTGCTGCGGCACCTCGGGCAGGTGGCGCGGGGCATGCGGCAGCCCAAGGGGAAGCACCTGATGATGCACGACGACCTTTCCCACATTCGGGTGACTTCGGTCAAACCGGTGTGCGTTCAGGTCGATGGCGACGTGCTGGGCGAGCTCGAGAGTGTAGACTTCGTGTCAGTGCCAGCCGCACTCAGGGTCGCAGTGTGACCTTCGCGTGACCTGGCCGCGACCGATGCGCGACCTTCACGTGGTCGCCTCGTCGCAGTGAATCCGCATGTCAACGGCAGGTCGATCTTTCGGGTGAGTTCCCTCACCGGTTCGAGACAAAGCTCTTGACATCAGCGCGGTTCGTGAAAGCATTCACAAGCACCCCGACGACCAACCGACGACGAATGGTGCGTAGAAGCGCGCCTAGCGAGGAGCAAGGAACAATGGACTGGCGCCACCGCGCGGCCTGCCGTGACGAGGACCCCGAGCTGTTCTTCCCTGTGGGTAACAGCGGTCCTGCGCTCCTGCAGATCAGCGAGGCCAAGGCGGTTTGCCGACGTTGTCCGGTCGCGTCCAGCTGTCTCACGTGGGCTCTGGAAAGTGGCCAGGACGCCGGCGTCTGGGGCGGCATGAGCGAGGACGAAAGGCGCGCTCTCAAGCGCCGCAACCGGGCTCGTGCCCGCACGATCGCCTGACCGGAAATTTCGAGGGAGAGGCCAGCGCCTCTCCGCCCGTGCCGGGCAACCAGCGCCCGGAGGCATCGCAGCAGGACCAGGAGCCGCGAGCCGGAACCGCAGAGTTCCGCCCGCGAAGTAACACCCGCGTAAGGACCCGCTATCGTCACAGGTAGCGGGTCCTTTGCATGCCGTGTTCACCTTCCGGTCCCCGTAACCGGTGAATAAATGTGAAAAACAGGATCACCGGTCGGACGGCGCCACACTCGGACGCCATTCGGCGCTCGTCGTCGGATGACGGAGTCAGAATGTGACGGTGTTCCGAGCACCAGAGATCCGCGAGGCGATCGGATGAGCGACGCGGACGTCGAGCCGCTGCTGCGCGAACTGGCGCCGCAGGTGCTCGGTGCGCTGGTGCGCCGCTACGGCCGGTTCGACACGTGCGAGGACGCCGTCCAGGAGGCCCTGATCGCGGCCGCGACCCAGTGGCCCGCCGACGGCATGCCTGCCAACCCGAGGGGCTGGCTGGTCACGGTCGCCTCGCGCCGGCTGACCGACCAGTGGCGCGGTGACCAGGCCCGGCGGCGCCGTGAGGCCACGGTCGCGGCGCTCACCCCGGTCGACGAGTTCCACGCTCCGGCCCCCGACGACGAACCGGGCTCCGCCGATGACACGCTCACGCTGCTGCTGTTGTGCTGCCATCCGGAACTGTCGCCGCCGTCCCAGGTGGCGCTCACCCTGCGCGCCGTCGGCGGTCTGACCACGGGACAGATCGCCAGCGCGTTCCTGGTCCCCGAGCCGACCATGGGCCAGCGGATCAGCAGGGCCAAGCAGCGGATCAAGAGCACCGGCGCCAAGTTCGGGCCACCACCGCCCGACCAGCGCGCCGAGCGGCTGCGGGTCGTGCTGCAGGTGCTGTACCTGATCTTCAACGAGGGCTACACGGCCACGTCCGGCCCCGATCTGGCCCGCGTCGAGCTGACCACCGAGGCGATCCGGATCACCCGCCAGGTGCACCGACTGCTGCCCGACGACGGCGAGGTCGCCGGTCTGCTGGCGCTGATGCTGCTCACCGACGCCCGCAGGCCGGCCCGCACGCTGGCCGACGGCACGCTCGTGCCACTGGCCGAACAGGACAGGTCGCTGTGGCGCGCCGACGCCATCGCCGAGGGCGTCGCACTGGTCACCGGTGCGCTGTCGGGCTCCCCGATCGGGCCGTACCAGGTGCAGGCCGCGATCGCCGCCGTGCACGACGAGGCGGCATCCACCGACGACACCGACTGGGCGCAGATCCTCGCCCTGTACGAACTGCTGCGACAAGCTCGCACCGGGCCCGATGGTGACGCTGAACAAGGCCGTCGCGGTGGCCATGGTGGACGGTCCGGCGGCCGCGCTCGGCATGATCGCCGACCTGGCGGCCGACCAGCGGATGGCAGGGCACCATCGGCTGGCGTCGGTCCGGGCGCACCTGCTGGAGATGGCCGGCGACCTCGCGCGGGCGCGCGAGCAGTACCAGGCGGCCGCGCGCGGCACCGTCAGCGTGCCGGAAAAGCGTTACCTGGAAACGAAAGCCGGCCGACTGGGCTGAGGCGTCAGCGGGGTTGGCGCAGCGGCACGCGCAGCACGGCCTCGGTGCCCTTGCGCTCCTTGCGGCGCAGGCTCAGCGAACCACGCAGCTCACTGTCCACCAGTGTGCGCACGATCTGCAGGCCGAGCCGTTCGGTGCGCTCCAGCGAGAACCCGCGCGGCAGGCCGACGCCGTCGTCGGAGATGGCCACGTCCAGCCACTTCGCGGACCGCTCCACCCGCACCACGACCTCACCGCGGTCCGGCGGCGGGTAGGCGTGCTCGAACGCGTTCTGCAGCAGCTCGGTCAGGACCAGCACCAGTGGCGTGGCGCGTTCGGCCGACACGACGCCGAAGCGGCCCTCCCTGCGCACCGAGACGCGGCCGTCGGTGCCGGCGAGGTCGCCCATCATCGGGATCAGCCGGTCGACGAGTTCGTCCAGGTTGAGGCGTTCGTCGACGGACAGCGACAGCGTCTCGTGCACCATCGCGATCGACGTCACCCGGCGCACGGACTCGGTCAGCGCGTCGCGGGCGTCCGGGCTGCTGGTCCGGCGGGACTGCAGGCGCAGCAGCGCCGCCACGGTCTGCAGGTTGTTCTTCACCCGGTGGTGGATCTCGCGGATCGTGGCATCCTTGGACAGCAGCGCGCGGTCCTTGCGCTTCACCTCGGTGACGTCCCGCACCAGCACCAGCGCACCGGCCGCCTTGCCCTTGGGGCGCAACGGCAACGCGCGGAACAGCACGGACGCGCCGTGTCGGGTCTCCGCCTCGAACCGGGTGCTGGACTGGCCGTCCAGGGCCGCCCTGATCCGCTGCGCGACCTCGGTGGCGTCGAACGGGTCGGCGATCAGCGAGCGGGTCAGCGGGGACAGCCGGGAACCCATCAGGTCGGCCGCGTGGCCCATGCGGTGGTACGCGGACAGCGCGTTGGGACTGGCGAACACGACCGCGCCGGCGGCGTCCAGCCGGATCAGGCCGTCACCGACCCGTGGGCTGGTGTGCACGTCGGGCGACGGGTCGTTGCTGGGGAACGTGCCGTCGGCGATCATCTGGCACAGGTCGGCCGCACCGCCCAGATAGGCGATCTCCAGCGAGCTGGGCACCCGTGGCACGGCCAGGTTCGTGTCCCGCGACAGCACCGCGACCGCGCGCTGATCGAACAGCACCGGGATGACCTCGCGGCGCACCGGCACACCCAGCCGCCAGACCGGGTCCTCCTCGCGGCAGATCCGGGCCTCGCCGAGGGCGCGATGCAACTGCGGGTGGTCGGAGCCCACCGACACAGTGCCGACCATGTCGTCCGGGTGCGCCGTCAGGGTCGTCGTCGGGCGGCACTGGGCGATGCACAGGAATCGCACCGGGTCCTCCACGGCACCCGGCGGCGGGCCTGCGTCCTCGGGCAGCGGCACCCACAGCAGGAAATCGGCGAACGACAGGTCGGCCAGCAGCTGCCACTCCGCGACCACCCGTTGCAGGTGGTCGACGGCGGCACCGGACAGTCTGGTGTGCTCGGCGAGCAGGTCGACGAGGGTGGACACGGTGTAGCCCGTGCGTCGTTCGGGCGCCATTCACTCCACCACAGCGATCAGGTCACCCTCCTGGACGACGTCACCCTCACGCACCGCGAGCTTCGTGACCACGCCTGCGGTCTCGGCGAGGACGGGGATCTCCATCTTCATGGACTCGAGCAGAACGACTGTGTCGCCGTCGCCGATGGACTCCCCCTCGCGCACCAGTACGTTCAGCACGTTGGCCACCATCTCGGCCTTGATCTCCTCCGCCATGACCGACGTCCTCCTCGTCACCCTGCGAACCGGTGTCGATCCAACCATGCGACACTGGCCAGCACCGTCATACTCGAAAGTACGCAAGCAATCTTGGGAGTTTTCATGTCCAAGCGTGCCCGCAAGCGCCGCGACCGCAAGAAGTCCGGCCCGAACCACGGCAACCGGCCCAACAGCTGAGCGTGGCAAGCGAAACGGCCCCGGTGTCCACCGGGGCCGTTCGCATGTCCGTCAGTCCGATTCCTCGCTGATCCGCACGGTCGTCTCGTGCACCGAGATCCCCGCCTGGCTGACCACGACCTCCCGGATCGACGCGCGCAGCTTCGCCTTCAGCGTGTCCGGCGCGTGCTCACCACCGCACTTGCGGTGCAGCAGTTCCTTGAGGTGCTCCTCCAGCCCGTACTGCTCAAGGCACGGCCCGCACTCGTCGAGGTGCTGCTCCAGCTTCAGCCGCTGCTCGCTGCTGCACTCGCGGTCCAGCAGCAGCCAGACCTCGGCGAGTACCTGGGAACAGTCCGTCTCGTGCGGTTTTCCACAGCTCACGACCCAGCCACCTCCGGTACCGACGGCGACGCGTCACGGAGAAAACCGCGCTCGCGGGCCACGTCGGTGAGCAGTTCACGAAGCTGCCGGCGCCCCCGGTGCAGCCGGGACATCACCGTGCCGATGGGAGTGCCCATGATGTCGGCGATCTCCTTGTAGGCGAAACCCTCCACGTCGGCGAGGTAGACCGCGATACGGAACTCCTCGGGCAGCTGCTGCAGCGCCGTCTTCACGTCGTTGTCCGGCAGCCGGTCCATCGCCTCGACCTCGGCCGAGCGCAGCCCGGAGGAGGTGTGGCTCTCGGCTTGCGCGAGCTGCCAGTCGGTGATCTCCTCGGTCGGCGACTGGATGGGCTGGCGCTGCTTCTTGCGGTAGCCGTTGATGTAGGTGTTGGTGAGGATCCGGTACAGCCACGCCTTGAGGTTCGTGCCGTCGGCGAACGAGCCGAACGCCGCGTACGCCTTCAGGTACGCCTCCTGGAGCAGGTCCTCGGCGTCAGCCGGGTTGCGCGTCATCCGCAGCGCCGCCGAGTAAAGCTGGTCGATCAGCGGCATCGCGTCGCGCTCGAACCGCGCCGCCAGCTCCTCGGGATTGCCGGAGCGGGGCTTCGGGGTCGCCGACTTCCCGGTCTGCTGCTCTTCGGTGCTCTGCTGCTCGGTGCTGTCCTGCTCGGTGCTGTGCTGCCCGGGGTTCGGCTGCTCGGTCTCCTCGCGGGGCGCGCCCTCAGCGCTGGCAGTGGCTTCGGTACGTGGCACCAGGCTCCCTTCCCGCCGGCCGGCACGACCGACGGCCATCGTCGCCGTCCCCGCGGTCGGGGACCCGTTCGACGGCCTCAACGATACCCGCCTGCCCTCCGCCCGGTCCTTGCCACGGGCGTGCTGCGGGTGTGTCAACTCGGTCACCACGACCGGCGCAACGCAGGGCGGGCCGCGGTAATTCCCTGTCCTCGCCCGCCTCCCGTTCCTGGCCGCTGCCTATCCTTGGCCGTCATGGCGGGACGAGGTACACCGGCGACGGTGCTGCTGACCGAGCAAGGGGTCGCGCACGCCGTCCACACGTACGACCACGACCCGCGGCGCGCGTCGTACGGCCTTGAGGCGAGCGAGGCGTTGGGGCTGGAGCCGGAGCGCGTGTTCAAGACGTTGGTCGCGGAGGTCGACGGGGCACTGACGGTGGGGGTCGTGCCGGTGGTGGCCCAGTTGGATCTGAAGGCGTTGGCGGCGGCGGTCGGGGGGAAGCGGGCGCGGATGGCGGAGGTGGGGACGGCGGAGCGGGCCACCGGGTACGTGGCGGGTGGCATTTCACCGTTGGGGCAACGCAAACGCTTGCCGGTGGTGCTGGACGTGTCGGCGGAGGGTTTTGAAACCGTGTTTTGCAGTGGGGGACGGCGGGGGTTGGAGATCGAGCTCGCGCCGGGTGAACTGGTTCGCCTGACGGGCGCGGTGGTGGCGCCGATCGCCACCTGAGTGGCTGAGTTTGGGCTGCTGACGTTGGCTGTCGAGGTTGGCTGCTGAGGTTGGGTTGGGTTGGGATGGCTGATGACCGCTGGATGGTCGACTCATGCGCGTGTCGACCATCCACGCGACGTGACGTCAACTCGAATGGGCACCTTCAACTCGAATGGGCACGGTCGGCTCGAATGGGCACCGTCGGCTCGAATGGACACCGTCGGCGCGGGTCATCCGTTCGCGGCGAACGGATGACCCGCATCGGGCACGCTCCCGCGCGTGTCGACCGTTCGCCGGCGCGGGCCGGCTTGCCAGGGACGTTGAGTCGGGCGTGTCGACCTCTTCGCGGCGCTCGACCCGCCCGACTGTTTCGCCGATAGCGGACTCGTCGCGCATGTCGACCGTTCGCGGAGTTGACGCAAAGGCATTTGTTCGCCGGCAGCGGACTCATCGCGCGTGTCGACCATTCACCGAGTCGGCGCAAGGGCTTTCGTTCACCGATAGCTGATAGCAGATTGGTCGCGCGTGTCGACCATTCGCGGGCCGTCGCAGCGATGGCGCCTGGATCGTCGACTCGTCGGCGTGTCGACCGTTCGGGAGCGGCAGCTCAGTCGGGGACCAGGTCCAACGGACGGAGGACTCTGCCCAGCCACTCCTGTACCGCTCTGCCGACGTCCGCCACTCCGCTCTTCAGCGAGTGATCCCCCGGCACCACGACCAGTTCCCGATGGTGCGCCGATGCCGGGCGGCCGAACGGGTCGCGTTCGCCCTGCACCACCAGCGTCGGGACGTCGACGGCGTCCAGTTCGTCCTGTCGGCTCTTGTCCGGCTTACCCGGTGGGTGCAACGGAAACGCGAGGCACAGCACCGCGACCGCCTGGCCGTCGCCGGCCGTCCGGCACGCCACCCGCGCGCCCGACGATCTGCCACCGAACACCAGCGGCAGACCGGGGAACCACCGCTCCCCCAGCACTTCCGCGATCGCCAGCCACGCCGCGTCCAACTGCCGCGCCGGCGCGGGCGCACGACGCCCTGCCACCCGGTACGGCTGTTCGACCAGGGCCACGTGCACGCCGGCCGAGGTCGCCCCACGCGTGGCCGCCACGAGATCGGGAGCGTTGACGCCACCACCGGCACCGTGGCCCAGCAGCATCGCCGCGCCACCCTCGGCGGCACAGTGCAGTTCCGCGCGGGCGATGCCGTGCGGCGTGTCGACGTCGAGCCTGGTCATCCTCGTGTCGCCTGGTCGGCGGGGATGTCGAACAGGGCGGGTTCGTCCAGGTCGGCGGCCTCGACCAGTCGGTCCAACAGCTCGGGGCCGTTGTTGCGGACGCTGTTCACCGCGTCGGACACGGGGCGCAGTTCCAGCGCGTCGACCAGGTCCTGGGAGGGCGGGACGAGCAGGTCGGCCACGTCCGTGCGGTCCGGGTCCAGCCACGTGGCCCACGTGTCGGGGGCCAGCAGCAGCGGCATGCGGTCGTGGATGCCGGCCAGCTCGCCGACCGCGTCCGTCGTCAGGACGGCACACGTGACCAGCGGCGGAGCGTCCTTGTCGGCCTCCGGGTCGTGCCACGTGGACCAGAGTCCGGCCAGCGCGAGGCTGCCGCCGTCCGACCTGTGCATGAAGAACGGCTGCTTGCGCCCGGCGTCACGCCGCCACTCGAACCAGCCGTCGGCCGGCAGCAGGCAGCGGCGTCGCGCGACCGACGACTTGAACGCCGGCTTGGTGGCGGCGGTGTCGGCACGGGCGTTGATCATCTTGGCGCCGACGGACTTCGACTTCGCCCAGTGCGGCACCAGGCCCCAGCGCATCACGCGTAGGCCACGCTCGGTCCGGTCGGGTTCCGGCCGGCCCTCCTCGTCACGGGGATGCCTGGTCACGACCGACAGCACCGACTTGGTCGGCGCGACGTTGTAATCCGCCCTTGGCGCGTCCTCGCCCGTCGCGTCCACCGCGTCGAACTCGGCCGCGAGCCTCGCCGGATCCTTCGTGGCCGCGTATCTGCCGCACACACCACTCACCTCTTCCCCGGCCATGGTGGCACGGGCGTCCGACACGTGCGAGCGATGTGCGGCCGGTGCGGGATCATCGGTGCATGACGCAGCCCTGGCCCGCGCCCACGACCGCCACGCCGATCGACGCCGTCGTCGACGTGCCCGGTTCCAAGTCGATCACCAACCGCGCACTGCTGCTCGCCGCGCTCGCCGACGGTCCGTCCACGGTCCGCCGCCCGCTGCGCAGCAGGGACAGCCGGCTCATGGCCGACGCGCTGCGTGCGATGGGCACCGTGATCACCGAGGCCGCCGACGACTGGCACGTCACGCCTGCCCCACTGCGTGGACCGGCCCGAGTCGACTGCGGCCTGGCGGGCACGGTGATGCGGTTCGTGCCACCGGCCGCCGCGACTGGCCGACGGGCACGTGCGGTTCGACGGCGACCCGAGGGCCCGGGAACGGCCGATGAACACGGTGCTCGACGCGCTGCGGGCGCTGGGCGCCGACGTCACGGGTGACAGACTGCCGTTCGACCTGCACGGCACGGGCACGCTGCCGGGCGGCGCTGTCACGATCGACGCATCGGCGTCGTCACAGTTCGTGTCCGGACTGCTGTTGTCCGGCGCGCGCTACGAGCGGGGGCTGACGGTGCACCACGACGGCAAGCCGGTGCCGTCGCTGCCGCACATCGAGATGACGGTCGACATGCTGCGCTGCGCCGGTGTCGACGTCGACGACAGCGACGCGAACACCTGGCGCGTGGCGCCTTCCGCGATCGCGGCGCGGGACTGGGTGGTCGAGCCGGACCTGTCCAACGCGACGCCGTTCCTGGCAGCGGCCGCGGTCACCGGTGGCACGGTGACGGTGCCGTCCTGGCCGGCCGCGACGACGCAGCCGGGCGACGCGTTCCGCGCCATCCTCGCCCAGATGGGTGCCACTGTGCGGCGGGACGAGCGGGGACTGACCGTGACCGGCGACGGCCGCCTGGCCGGCGTCGACATCGACCTGCACGACGTCGGCGAGTTGACGCCGACGGTGGCCGCGCTCGCGGCGCTGGCCGAGGGGCCGTCGCGGCTGAGCGGGATCGCCCACCTGCGCGGACACGAGACCGACCGGCTCGCGGCGCTGGTCACCGAGATCAACCGGCTCGGCGGCGACGCGGAGGAGACCGAGGACGGCCTGGTGATCCGGCCGGTGCCGCTGCACGGCGGCACGTGGCGCGCCTACGCCGACCACCGGATGGCCACGGCGGGCGCGGTCGTCGGGCTGCGGGTGGCGGGCGTCGAGGTGGACGACATCGAGACGACCGGCAAGACGCTGCCGGACTTCCCCGCCATGTGGGCGCGGATGCTCGGACCCAACCAGCTCGCGGCGGCGGTACGGATGTGAGCGCGTCGGTACACGCGGTGGTCGGGGGGCGTTCGTGAGCTCACGCGACTGGCAGCGGCTGGACGAGTCGGACGTGCGGGTACGGCCCGGCAAGGGCACGCGGCCGCGCAGCAAGCGGCGGCCGGACCACGCGGAGGCCACGGCCGCGATGGTGATCGGCAAGGACAGGGGCCGCTGGACGTGCGCCGTGGACCGCGACCCGGACCGGCTGGTCGTGGCCATGCGGGCCAGGGAGCTGGGCCGCACGCCGGTCGTCGTCGGCGACCAGGTCGACCTGGTGGGCGACGTGAGCGGCATGACCGACACGCTGGCCAGGATCGTGCGCGTGGCCGAGCGGACCAGCGTGCTGCGCCGCACCGCCGACGACACCGATCCGTTCGAGCGGGTCGTGGTCGCCAACGCGGAACTGCTGGTCATCGTCACCGCGCTGGCCGATCCACCGCCGCGCACCGGTTTCATCGACCGCGCGCTGGTCGCCGCGTACGCGGGGAAGCTGCATCCGCTGCTGTGCCTGACGAAGTCCGACCTGGCCAGCCCGGACGAGCTGCTCACCGCGTATCACGACCTGGATCTCACGGTCGTCGTCACACGGCACGACCAGCAGCCGGACGAGCTGCGCGCGCTGCTGGCCGACCGGGTGTCCGCGCTGATCGGGCACTCGGGTGTCGGCAAGTCGACACTGGTCAACGAGCTCGTGCCGGACGCGGACCGCACGATCGGCGCTGTCAGCTCGGTCGGCAAGGGCAGGCACACGTCCGTCACGGCGGTCGCGCTGCCGCTGCCCGGAGGCGGCTGGGTGGTCGACACGCCGGGCGTTCGATCGCTCGGACTGGCACACGTGTCGAGCGCCGACATCGTCGCCGCGTTCGAGGAGTTCGTCGAACCGGCCGAGGAGTGCCCGTCGGGGTGTGGTCATCTCGGAGCGCCGCAGGACCCCGACTGTCACCTGGACGAGGCAGTTGCCGAAGGAACCGCCTCCGCCGGTCGCCTGGCGTCCCTACGGCGGTTGCTGGCGTCACGGGCAGGTCTCGACGAGCGAGCGGAAACCAGGGAGTAGCAACGAAAACGCGCCCGACTGTCGGTACGCACTGCTACCTTTGTGCGCACAGGTGACGGAATGGCAGGGGGCGCGCTCATGCGCGGATTGTCGCTCGCGGTGATCGGACTGGCGGCCGGGCTGGTCGCGCTCACCGGATGTGGAACCGCCATTTCGGGGACTGCCGAACCGTCCGTGACCACGGCCACGAGCCTGGCGGCGCTGGTGAAGGACCGCACGGCGGTGGCCACGACGGCGCACTACCACCTCGACATGACCGTCTCCGGGATCGACGTCAGCGGTGACGGGCAGATGCAGCTCGCCGGCGCGGCCACGAAGATCGCGATGACCATGGGCACGCCGGTCGGTGAACTGCGGGCCGTGGTCGTCGGCAGCACGATGTATCTGAAGCTGCCCTCCGGCATGGTCCACACCGACAAGGCGTGGGTGAAGTTCGACGCCAACGGCAGCGACCCGGTGTCCAAGGAACTGTCCGCCCTGACCGGCCAGGAGCAGCAGAACCTCGACCCCACCAAGATGCTCACCATGATCGCACCGTTCGCGACGATCACCGGCCAGCATCAGGACGTGGTCGCCGGCGTCGCGGCGACGGAGTACACGATCTCGGTCGACACGGCGAAGCTGGTGCGCAGCAGCCTCGTGACGCCCGCCATGCGCCAGTTGTTGAACAATTCAAATATCCAATTGCCGGCCGACCTGACCTACCAGGTGTGGCTCAACTCGGCCGAACTGCCGGTGCGGCTCGTCATGGTCGAGCCGGTCGGCACGCAGGGCAGTGGCAAGCAGACCGTCACCGTGACGATGGCCTACACCGGGTGGGGACAGCCGGTGGACATCCAGGCTCCGCCGTCCGACCAGGTGGGAACGCTGCCGGGCAACTGAACCGGAGGGATCGAACGGTCGGAGTCGGACCGATCGGCGGACCGGAGCGGCGACATCGGACGTGGCCGGGAATCGGTCGAACCGGTGGGCCCGGCGCGGATCGTGGCCGATAGGAAACCGTTCCGTGCTGGTCGGATCGGAACCGGACGGGGAACGTCGGCGTCTCACACGATGCCACTGGGGCGGCGAAACCGAGGGGACCACGAACCATGCGGAGCTGGACACTGGTCGCGGCAGGCGTCGCCATGGTGGCGGTCGCGGGTTGTTCGACCAGCGTTTCCGGCCGGGCCGACCCGATCGGCGCGGCGAGCCAGGGCGGTGGGGCGCAGATCGCGTCCGTCGCCGACCTCGGCGCCGTCGTGCAGCACAACGCCGTGGCCAAGAACTCCGTCCACGTCGAGGCGTCGATCAACGTGCCGGGCGAGGGCGCGCTGACCGCGACCGGTGACATGACGTTCGGCAACGACACGGCGTCCGGCCAACTGGACATGAACCTGCCCGGCCTCGGCCAGTTCACGATCGTCGTGATCGGCACGTCGGTCTACATGAAACTGCCGGCGGACATGCTCAGCCAGCTCAGCAACGGCTCGGCGGACAAGCCGTGGGTGCGGGTGCCGCTGGACGGCGCCGCGTCCGCGTCGCTGGGGTCGACGGCGAACCTGGCCGGTGAGATGGACCCGACGCACATGATCGCGGAGATCAAGTCGGCCGGCACGATCTCACAGGTCAGCCGCGAGACGATCGACGGTGTGCCGACGACGCACTACGCGATCGACGTGAACGTGGCGAAGCTGGCGCAGACCATGACCGACAACCCGCTCGAGGAGCAGAACCTGTCGCGGGTGACCGTGCCCGGCGTGCCGTTCGACCTGTGGGTGAACTCGCAGGACCTGCCGATCCGCATCGTCAGCACGATGTTCCTGAATGCCACGGCATCGGCGCAGCCGCAGCAGGTCACCACGACGACGAACTACTCGCAGTGGGGCGAGCAGGTGTCGATCAGCGCACCGCCCGCCGACCAGGTCACGCAACTGGGCGGCTGATCACCGGGCCGAGTGACGTCGCTCACTCGGCCGGGCCCGATCCGCGCGACACTGTCACGTTCCGCCGGACTGCCCCGTCCACCTCCCGACACTGCCGCTGGAGGGAGGGAGAGACGTGATGCGGGTGCTGGTGATCGGGTCGACGGGCATGCTGGGGCGCCCCGCGGTGCGCAGGCTGCTGGCGGACGGCCACCAGGTGACCGGCCTGGCACGCAACGAACAACGTGCCGCTGTGGTCGCGGCGCAGGGGATCACGCCGGTGGTGGCGGACCTGTTCGACCCGGACTCGTTGGCGCGCGCGCTGCCCGGCCACGAGGCCGTGCTGAATCTGGCGACGCGGATTCCACCGCTGGGCAAGGCTTTGCTCGGTTTGGGCTGGGCGGCCAACGACCACGTGCGGCGGGAGGGCAGCGCGGCTCTGGTCACGGCGGCGCTGGCCGGTGCGGACGTGCGGATCATCGTGCAGGAGGGGGTCACGTTCTACTACGCGGACGGCGGCGACGCGGAGATCACCGAGGAGTCGCCGATCGACGTGCCCGGTGCGCTGCGGTCGACGGTGCGGGCACACGAGAACGTGGCCCGGTTCGGGGCGGCGGGGCAGGGCCGGATCGGGGTGCGGCTGCGCATCGGACAGTTGCACGGCGACGACCCGATGACCCGGAACCTGTTGCGTGGCGCCGAGTTCGGCCTGCCGCTGGTGTACGGCGACCCGGCGGGCTGGGTCACCGCGATCCACCCGTCGGACGCGGCGGCCGGTGCCGTCGCCGCGTTGTCGGCGCCGGACGGGATCTACAACGTCGGCGCGCCACCGCTGCGCAAGCGGGATCTGGGCGCGGCACTGGCCGCGATGGCCGGGGCGCGCAGGGCGCGGCACGTGCCTGCCGGGCTGATGAAGCTGATGGGTCCCGCGGCGACGTTCGGCAGGTCGTTGCGCGTGGTGTCGACGAAACTCACCGAAACCACGGGCTGGCAACCGGAACTGCCCACACCGTCGTCGGAGTGGTTGAGCCGCTGACGGTCGGGCGGGTGCCACTGTGACGGGGCACCCGCCCGGCCGACGGTGATCAGCCCATGTGCGGGTAGCTCGTGGTTCGTCGGCGGGACGAACGTCTCCTTGATCGACCGGGGGCTGGTCCAGCGGAGCAGGTTGAACTTCGAGCCGGCCTTGTCGTTCGTGCCGGACGCCCGGGAGCCGCCGAACGGCTGCCGGCCGACGACCGCGCCGGTCGGCTTGTCGTTGACGTAGAAGTTGCCGGCGGCGAACCGCAGTGCCTGGTGGGCCTCGTCGATCGCGGCCCGGTCGGTGGCGAACACGGCGCCGGTCAGTGCGTACGGCGTCGACGTGTCGACCAGGTCGAGGATCTTCGGGTAGTCCTCGTCCGCGTACACGTGCACGGACAGGATCGGGCCGAAGAACTCGTCGGTGAAGATCTCGTGGTGCGGGTCGTCGCCGACCAGGATGGTCGGCGCACGAAGTAGCCGACGCGGTCGTCGGCGACGCCGCCGGTCAGGATGTCGACCAGTCGTCTCGTTGCGGACCCGCTCGAACAGTTCGCTGTGCTTGCTGAACGCGCGCGCGTCGATCACCGCGCCGCCGAAGTGCCGAAGTCGGTGACGTCGCCGAAGGACAGGCTCTCCGTGTCGGCGACCAACTGGTCACGCAGCCCCGCCGTCCCACAGCGACCGCGGCAGGTAGGCGCGCGACGCCGCCGAGCACTTCTGGCCCTGGTACTCGAAGGCACCGCGCACCAGCGCCGTCGCCAGCGCCGCCGGATCGGCGGACGGGTGGGCCAGCACGAAGTCCTTGCCGCCGGTCTCGCCGACGATCCGCGGATAGGTCCGGTAGTGGTCCAGGTTCTCCCCGATCGTGCGCCACAGCAGCTTGAACGTCCTGCGTGGAGCCGGTGAAGTGCAGGCCGGCGAAGTCCTGGTCGGCCAGCGCGACCTCGCTGACCGCGGCGCCGTCGCCGGTGACCAGGTTGATCACGCCGGGCGGCAGGCCCGCCGCCTCCAGCAGCCGCATGGTGTAGTGCGCGGCGAGCATGCTGGCGTCGGCGTCGGCTTCCACACCACGGTGTTGCCCATCAGCGCGGGCGCGGTGGGCAGGTTGCCGGCGATGGCGGTGAAGTTGAACGGCGTGATCGCGGTGACGAACCCGTCCAGCGGCCGGTACTCCATCCGGTTCCACTCGCCCGGCGCGGAATCGGGCTGCTCGGCGATGATCTGCCGCGCGAAAGCGACGTTGAACCGCAGGAAGTCGATCAGCTCGCAGGCGGCGTCGATCTCCGCCTGCTGCGCCGACTTGGACTGGCCGAGGATGGTCGCGGCGTTGAGGGTGTCGCGCCACGGGCCGGACAGCAGGTCGGCGGCGCGCAGCAGCACCGCGGCGCGCTCGTCGAACGGCAGCTCCCGCCAGGCCGGGGCGGCCTGCTTGGCCGCCGCACCGCGTCGGCGACGTCGGCCTCGGTGGCCTGCGCGGACGTGCCGAGCACGTGTGCGTGGTCGTGCGGCTGGACCACGGTGAACGGGTCGCCGCCGGCCATCCGCTGGACACGCCGCCGATGGTCATGGTCAGCTCGTGCCGCTCGCCTTCCAGCTCGGCGATCCGCCGCTGCAGCGACTCGCGTTCGCGCGCTGCCGGGCGCGTAGCCGCGCACCGGCTCGTTGGCGGGGACCGGAACGGACGTGACGGCGTCCATCGTGCGTGCCTCCTGCTGGTAGCTGTCGGGACTCGGCCGTTCGTGGCCGGCACGGTCCCATCCTGGCCGCCGCCTCGCTACATCAGCTCCAGCAGGAACGGCAGTTCCTGCGGCGCGTACCAGGCCAGTTCGTGGTCCTCGGCGTCGCCGAGGGTGAACTCGGCGTCCGGGTCGCCGAGGTCGGCCTGCGTCGATCACGGCGGCGGCGCGCCCGCACGGCCGGTCCTCGGCGGCCTCGTTGTCCACGTGCACGGCGGCGATCTTGCTCATCGTCACCGGGCCGGCCAGCCGGACCACCGCGAAGTCCAGGTCGGGTCGCAGCGTCGACGTCGTCGATGTCGGCCGCGACCACGGCCCGGCGCGGCAGCGCGTCCGGGTCGCGTCCAGTTCGGCGGCCAGCAGGCGCAGCGAGGCACGGGCCGCGTCCACCATCGCCGCGTACTCCAGTTCCTCGTGTCACCGGTGGCGTAGGACTCGCGCAGCGCCGGCGTGAGCGCGAACGCCGTGCCGCCGACCGGCGGCGAACTCGCCCGTCTTCACCAGCGTGCGCAGCATCGACAGCGTCGCCGGGATGTACACCCTCACCGCACCATCATCCACCCGGACCGGTCGGCACGTCGCGAACGCGGTCCCGGCGCGCCGGTTCAGCCGGGGACGGTGGCCAGTAGTTCCTCGACGGACTCCTCGACCATCCTCGCCAGGACGTCCACGTCCGGCATGGCGGCCCGGTCCGCGTTGAGTCCGAAGTAGACACCGCCGTCGTAGGACGTGACCCCGATGGACACCGCCTGGTTGCGGGCCAGCGGCACGACGGGGAACATCTCCAGCATCTTCGCGCCGTCCGCGTACAGCGACACCTGCGGGCCGGGCACGTTCGTCACCAGGATGTTGAAGATCCGCCGGGAGAACGCGCTCGCCGCGCGGGCACCCAGCGCGTGCAGCGTGGGCGGCGCGAACCCGCCGAGCCGGACCAGCGCGTCGGCGGCCACCGGCTGACCCGCGTCGGTGCGCGGACCCATGGCGTGCGCGACGTGCTGCAACCGCACGACCGGGTTCGGCTCGCCGACCGGCAGGTCCACCAGGTACGCCGACACCTTGCTGCCGACCAGGCCGGCCGGGGTGTTCGTGGTCCCTCGTCGCGCACCGACAGCGGCGCCATCGCGCGGATCGTCGTGCCGCGACGTGACCACCTCGCCGCGCGACAGCAGCCAGCTGCGCAGCGCACCCGCGACGACGGCGAGCACCACGTCGTTGACGGTGCCGCCGTGCGCCGCGCGGACCTTCTTCAGGTCGGCCAGGGTGCGCCCTGGCCACGGCGAACCGGCGCTCCGCGGTGATCGGCACGTTCAGCGGGCCGCTGGGCGCGGGCCGGGCGGCGGTGGTCAGCGCCGACACCACACCGCTGACCGCGCCGACCACCTTGTCGACGGTGGACGCCACGTCACCGACGGCCGAGCGCAGGTTCTCCACCAGTTCGCCCGGCTGACGGACCACCTCGGACACGGCGTTGGCCAGCAGCCGCGATCCGGCCGGGCTCGGGTTCGGGCATCCACAGCGGCTGCGCTTTCTCCTCGCCGTCGCGGTGACACGTCCAGGATGACCTGGCCGAGCTCGATCGCGCCGATGCCGTCGATCATCGCGTGGTGCGTCTTGGTGATCAGCGCGAACCGGTTCCGCTGCAGCCCTTCGACCAGGTACACCTCCCACAGCGGCCGGTGGTGGTCCAGCGGCCGGGACATCAGGCGCGCCACCAGGTCGGCCAGTTGCTCGCCGGTGCCCGGCCTGGGCAGCGCGGAGAGCCGGACGTGGTAGGTGATGTCGAAGTCGACGTCGTCCGTCCACACCGGACGCGCCAGGTGACCCGGCACGTGCCGGACCCGCTGCCGGTAGCGCGGCACCAGGGACAGCCGCTCTCGACCAGCGCGACCAGCTTCTCGTAGTCGAAGCCGTAGCGCGGCCTGCGGAAGATCGCGACGCCACCGATGTGCATCGGGGTCGTGGCGTCCTCCAGGTACAGCAGCGAGGCGTCGAGCGCCGACAGGCGGTGCGGCATGGACCGATACTGGCACACGGTGCCGATGTCGTGGTCGCGCAGCGGCCCGGCTTGTCGTGATCCCGCTTGTCGTGATCCCGCTTGTCGTGATCCCGCTGCTGTCGCGGTCGGGGTATTCGGTGGCTTGTCGTCGGTGGGTCCCGGGAGCGTGTCATGCTGCTCGGGTGCCGGAGACGTCGCCCAAGGATCGCTTCGTGACCGTGTACGGCCGCAAGCCCGTGCTGGAGGTGCTGGCCGACGGCGGGCTCGACCGTGGACAAGGTCGTGCTGGCCGACACCGCACGCGGCCCGGCGGCGGCCGAGATCCTGCGGGCGGCCGGCGAGCGGGGCGTGCGGTGCAGCGGGCCAGCGCGCACCGGGTGAAGGTGCTCGCCGGCAACGGCAAGCAGGACCAGGGCGTGCTGGCCGACGTCGTCGCACCGCGGATGCGGCCGCTGTCGGTCGCGCTGTCCGGGCGGCCGCCGCGGTCGGTGCTGGTGCTGGACGGCATCACCACACCGGCGAACGTCGGCATGATCATCCGCACGGCCACCGCGGCCGGACTCGGTGGCATCGTCGTGCCGCGGCGCGGCGTCGCGAGCCTCGATCCGCTGGTGGTCAAGGCATCCGCGGGCGTGGCCTTCCGGGCGCCGCTGCTGCGGTGCGCGACGGCGGACGAGGCCGCACGCAGCTGCGGGCAGGCCGGCTACCGGGTGTTCGGGCTGGACGGGCGGCGCGTCGCGGACGGTGTTCGACGCGGAGTTCCCCGAGCCGGTCGGCGTTCGTGCTGGGCGGCGAGACGGCCGGGGTGAGCGACGAGGTCGGCCCGCTGGTGCACGAGTGGGTGAGCATCCCGATGGCCGGCGGCGTCGAGTCGCTGAACGTGGCGAGCGCGGCGGCGGTGTTGTGTTTCGAGCTGGTCCGCGGTCAGGTTCGGCGCCCGCTACATCAGACCACCGGTCTGCTACTGGAACGAGAAACCGAAAAGGGCGTTGAGTTCGGTCAAGGTGCGTGTCGACGTCCCGGTGGTGCACGCCCACCATCCCGGCGCGCACGGCGCCGCGGACGTTCGACGAGAGGTCGTCGACGAAGACGCACTGCTCGGGCACGAGCCCGATGCGTTCCGCGGTGAGCAGGTAGATCCGTAGGTCCGGCTTGCCGAAGCCGACCTCGCCGGACAGCACGACGGCGTCGAACACCTCGGCCAGCCCGTCCGAGCCGGCCATGACGAAGGTGTCGGCGTTGGACAGCAGGCCGGTGCGCAGCCCGTGCTCCCGGGCGCGAACGACGGCGGTGAGCAGTGGGCGTTCGTCCCCGTCGCCGTCACCCGGGTCCGTGAGGACGCCCCCGAAGTCAACGATCAGCCCTCCCAGCACAGTCGAACAGTAGACGCGAGCATCGCCCGATCGGGCGAAGATTGTCCTGTTCTGCGCCGCTCGCCGCTCTATGTCTCGACGTTGTCGTGTTCGCGGCCGGTCGTACGCCGGTCGCCCGAGCAGCCCGGGACCGTAGCCATGTCGTCGTCCGTGTCGTTGTCGATGCCCACACCAGTAGCCCCTTCGCCCGGTCCGTCCGTCGTCGTCCGGCGGTTGGCGGATCACCGGAAGGCGATGCAACCGAGGCTCGTCCTGGTCGCGCCCCCGGTCGTGCCGGAACCGGTCGGACCGCCGGTGCCGGAACCGCCGAAGGCCGCTGACATCCAGCGGGTGCTGACGGGTGTGTTGGAGGTGTTGGACGGGCGGCGGCCGGCCGGCCAGTTGGCGGAGGTACTGCCGTGCAAGTACCAGCGCGCGCTGCTGACGACCGCGTTGGCGGCGGGGCCCGGCCCGAGGACGCTGCGATCGGTGCACGTGAGCCGCACGACGGCGGGCATCGTCGACCTGTGCGCCCGCATCGAACACGCGGGCCGGTCGCGGGCGATGACGGGCCGCATGGTGGTGAGGGCGGACCGCTGGGAGTTCACGCTCCTGGCCTTGATCTGACGCCCCGTCCGGGCGAGGCGCCGAACGGTCGACACGCGCGGGATTCGCTTCGCCGGGGGCGAACGGTCGACACGCGAGGAGTCCGGGTTCGCCGGAGACGAACAGTCGACACGCGGGTCGGGGGCTTGTCGTCGGTGCCGTGCTGTGGGGCGGCCGGCCGGATGGGTGGGGCGCCTCACCTCGGTACCTGCCGGCTGTGCCGCCTTCGCTCGGTCGTGCCCGGCCCTGGTGCCGGACCGGGCGGTGGTGGACATGGCTCGACCGGCCGCCCTTCGGACGACCGGTCGAGTGGGGTTCGGGTCAGTGGCGGGGGCGCTTGCGGTCCGCTTTGGCCTTGGCCCTTTCCTGTTCGCGGCGTTCCCTTCGGCTGCCGCTGCCACCTGCGCTGTCGTTGTTGGTCTTCGACGACTGGACTCCGCCGTCCTCTGCCGGGCCGCTGTAGGTCAGGCGCTGTTGGCCGTTGGCCGGAGCGCCCAATCCCTTGCCGCGCAACGCGGGCGGCACGTGGCCGTCCACCGGAGCCGGTTGGGGTGGCGGCGGGCGGCGCCTGGCGGGCCCTCGGGGGTACACGGTCCTGGACCTGGCCGTTGCCGTTGCCGTTGGTGGAACCGGCGGGCAGCGGGGACGTCGCTGACCGACGGCTGGGCCGACTGGTCCGGTGCGGGCGCCGGCTCGACCTGGAGGTTGAACAGGAAGCCGACCGACTCCTCCTTCAGCGCGTCCAGCATCCCGTTGAACATGTCGAAGCCCTCGCGCTGGTACTCGACCAGCGGGTCGCGCTGCGCCATGGCCCGCAGGCCGATGCCCTCCTTGAGGTAGTCCATCTCGTAGAGGTGCTCGCGCCACTTGCGGTCCAGCACGGACAGCATGACGCGGCGCTCCAGGTCGCGCATCGCGCCCTCGCCGACGATGCCGTCGATCTCGGCCTCACGCTCGCCGTAGCGGTCCGCGCGCGTCCTGGCAGGACCGCGTCCAGCAGGACCTGTCGCGGTCAGGTCCTCGTCCTCGTCGAAGAGCTTGCGCCAGTCCAGCTTCACCGGGTACAGCGTCTTCAGCGCGGTCCACAGCTTCTCGAGGTCCCAGTCCTCGCGTAGCCGGCCGCGGTGGCGCCGTTGACGTACGCGGTGACCACGTCGGTGATCATGTGCTGGACCTGGTCGCGCATGTCCTCGCCGGCCAGCACGCGGTGGCGCTCGGCGTAGATCACCTTGCGCTGCTCGTTCATGACCTCGTCGTACTTGAGGACGTTCTTGCGGATCTCGAAGTTCTGCTGCTCGACCTGGGTCTGCGCGCTGCGGATGGCCCTGGTGACCATCTTGTGCTCGATCGGCACGTCGTCCGGCACGCGCAGGCGGGTCATGACCGCCTCGACCATGCTCGCGTTGAAGCGCCGCATCAGTTCGTCGCCCAGCGAGAGGTAGAAGCGGGACTCGCCGGGGTCGCCCTGGCGGCCGGACCGGCCGCGCAGCTGGTTGTCGATGCGCCGGGACTCGTGCCGCTCGGTGCCCAGCACGTACAGGCCGCCGAGCTCGCGGACCTCTTCGGCCTCGGCCTTCGACTCCTGCGTGATCTCGTCGATCAGTGTGGACCAGGCGGCCTCGTAGTCCTCCGGTGTGTCCACCGGGTCCAGGCCGCGCTCGCGCAGCTCGTGGTCGGCGATGATGTCCGGGTTGCCGCCCAGCACGATGTCGGTACCGCGACCGGCCATGTTGGTGGAGACCGTGACCGCGCCCTTGCGGCCGGCCTTCGCGACGATCAGCGCCTCACGGTCGTGGTGCTTCGCGTTGAGCACCTCGTGCGGGATGCCCATCTTGACCAGCAGCTTCGACAGGTACTCGGAGCGCTCGACGCTGGTCGTGCCGACCAGGACCGGCTGGCCCTTCTCGTGCCGCTCGGCGATGTCCTCGGCGACCGCCGTCGAACTTCGCCTCCTCGGTCTTGTAGATCAGGTCGGCCTGGTCCTGGCGGACCATCGGCCGGTTGGTCGGGATCGTCACCACGCCGAGCTTGTAGATCTGGTGCAGCTCGGCCGCCTCGGTCTGGGCCGTACCGGTCATGCCGGCGAGCTTGTCGTAGAGGCGGAAGAAGTTCTGCAGGGTGATCGTGGCCAGCGTCTGGTTCTCGGCCTTGATCTCGACGCCTTCCTTGGCCTCGATCGCCTGGTGCATGCCCTCGTTGTAGCGGCGGCCGGCCAGCACGCGGCCGGTGAACTCGTCGACGATCAGGACCTCGCCGTTGCGGACGATGTAGTCCTTGTCCCTGGCGTAGAGCTCCTTCGCCTTCAGCGCGTTGTTCAGGAACCCGACCAGCGGGGTGTTCGCGGCCTCGTACAGGTTGTCGATGCCGAGCTGGTCCTCGATGAACGCGACACCCTGCTCGGTCACGCCGACCGTGCGCTTGCGCTCGTCGACCTCGTAGTGGATGTCCTTGCGCATCATCGGCGCCAGCCGGGCGAACTCGGTGTACCAGCGCGACGACTGGTCCGCCGGGCCGGAGATGATCAGCGGCGTGCGGGCCTCGTCGATGAGGATCGAGTCGACCTCGTCGACGATGGCGAAGTTGTGGCCGCGCTGCACGCACTCGTCCAGGGACCACGCCATGTTGTCGCGCAGGTAGTCGAAGCCGAACTCGTTGTTCGTGCCGTACGTGATGTCCGCGTTGTACGCCTCGCGGCGCTGGTCGGGCGTCATCTCGTTGAGGATCACGCCGACGTCCAGGCCGAGGAAGCGGTGGACACGGCCCATCCACTCGGCGTCGCGTTTGGCCAGGTAGTCGTTCGTCGTGACGACGTGCACGCCCTCGCCCGCGATGGCGTTGAGGTAGGCCGGCAGCACACAGGTCAGGGTCTTGCCCTCACCGGTGCGCATCTCGGCGACCTGGCCGAGGTGCAGCGCGGCGCCGCCCATCAGCTGCACGTCGTAGTGCCGCTGGCCCAGCGTGCGCCGTGGCCGCCTCCCGGGCGACCGCGAAGGCCTCCGGCAGCAGCTCGTCGAGCGTCTCGCCCTCGGCGTACCGCTCGCGGAACTCCTCGGTCTTGGCACGCAGCTCGGCGTCGGAGAGGTCCTGACGATCGTCTTCCAGGGAGTTGATGTGCTCTGCGATGTTGCGCAGGCGCTTGAGCATCTTGCCCTCGCCCGCGCGGAGCAGTCGATTCAACACCATCCGGTCCCGACCTCGCTAGCTAGCTGTTCGTCACGCGCCCGCGACCGGGCGTCCTACGCTCATCGTAGGCAAGCCCGGCGGCGCGCTACACCGGCACAGGGATTATGACGGGGTGGCCCGTCCGCGCAACCAACGAACGGACCCACCCGCCAAGTTCCTGAAACCTCGAATCGCCAGCCGTCGACCGGCAGGTGTCACCTGTGTGGGGATCGGGCCGGCCGGTCAGGCCAGCCGGATCACGCCGTAGTCGAAGCCCTTTCTGCGGTAGACCACGCTGGGCTGCCCGGAGTCGGCGTCGGCGAACAGGTAGAAGTCGTGTCCGACCAGTTCCATCTCGTAGAGGGCCTGGTCGACCGTCATGGGTTTGGCGGGATGCTCCTTCTCGCGCACGACATGACCGGGGTGGTGGCCCTCGTCGGCGTCGAATCGCTGCTCGGGGATGTGGGGAGCACCGTGGTCGAGGGAGTCGTCCTCGTCGGGACGGGCCTCCAGCACCGCGACCTGTGTCGCGAGCAGAGCTGGCGAACGTGCGTCGAACTCCGCGGGGAGCGGTGCCACCTCGGGCAGCACGCCGGCCGTGGCCTCGGCCGACCGAGGCAGGGCTCCGGCGCCCGTAGTGCACCCTGCGCCGGTCGTGCATCCTGCGGAGCCGGCTTTCCAGCTTGCTGACCGCACAGTCCAGGGCGCCGTAGAAATCGGCTGCGCACGCCTCGGCCCGCACAGCCTGGCCGCGCACCCTGGTGGTGATCTCGACCCGCTGGCAGCTCTTGTGCTGCCTGCGGTTCGGTTCGTGGAACAGCTCCACGTCGAAGCGCAGGACCTTCCTGTCGTAACGCTCAAGACGGCCCAACTTCTCCGTCACCAGAACCCGGTAGTGCTCGGGCACCTCGACGTTCCGGCCCTTCACGACGATGTCCATACACGACCTCCTCGCCCTTGCGAGCTTGCGGACTGGGCGCCGGCAAATTCGACGAACGCTGGGATGGTCACCGAGAGGTGATCAATGAAGGGAAGTCCAGCGCTCTACCGGCGCCAGGATCATGGGCTTGTCGCCTCCTTCCCGTCTGCCGGGACGGCTGATAGCGCAGCACGTTAGACCCGGATCGGCTTGGACAACAGCCCCCGAGACGGGGGAAGTCCGATTACTACTCAGCGTGATTGGAGCCAGGTCCACGACAGTGATCGACATGTGCTCGTCGCCGGCTGCGGGGCCTGCGGACTTCTGATCTTCACGCTGCGTGCGCGCGACGGCCCGGACACGCGGTGCCGCTGGCACTGGGCCGAATCGCCGCACGAACAAGGTCATGTTCGGCCAACGCGGCAGCGGCGCGTCTGGTTCCCGAGTTAACGGTCACTCACCGAATTGAGTGACCGACCGGACGTCTCAGGTGGTGAGAACACGACACGAGTGGGTGAAAGTGCTGGTCGGTGTGGGTGGTTTCCACGGATGACCGACCGGCCGGTGTGGGGTCGGTGTCCGGTTGGTGCTGTGCACAGTGGAATCTTCGCAGGTCGGGGCCGGATTCAGGCACGGGTTCCGGATGTGTCGGAGCCGGTTCACCGGCTGGGTACGACCGGCATCGTGTCGCGACGGCGTGCCGGGTCGCGCCACCCGGGGCGGGACCGGTGACATGACGCCGGGGCAATGTCGTTGTGCGGCCGGTGTTCCGATGGGCGGAGGGGCGGCAGCCCTGATCACGTGGTCGGCGACCTGTTGGGCGACAGGCGTTTCGATCGCGACCGCACGGCATTCGGGCCGGGCGGGCGGCGATCCGTTGCCCGGTATGGGTTGCGGCCGCCGGTGTCATGTCGCCGTCAGGGTGAGGACGGTGGTCACCGTCAGGCCGGCCGACCGTAGCTCACCCGTGCACGCGGCTGCCGTGGCGCCCGTCGTCACCACGTCGTCCAGCAGGACGACCGGTGTGCCTCGCGGTGGTGCGCCGGAGGGATCGACGCGGACCCTGCCGGCCAGGTTGGTGATCCGGGCCGCCGCGGGCAGACCGGCCGAGTCGCGGGCGCCGCTGGTCAGGCGCAGCGCAGGCGCGACAGCGGCCGGATGGCCACGGGTGGCCAGTGCCGTTGCCGTGGATCTGGCCAGGGCCAGCATGTGTGAGCCGCCCCGGCGGCGCGCCGCCACCGGGCGGGACGGGGCCGGGACGAGCCACCACGTGCCGTCGGTGGCCGGGTCGACGCCGTCCAGGGTGGGCAGGACGGCCGCCATCATCCGGCCCAGCGGCCACGCCAGGTCGCGGCGGCCGCGTTCCTTGAAGCTCAGGACTACCGTGCGGGCGGTGTCCTCGTAGCGGGCCAGGGTGTGCGCCGGCGGGCCGGTGGCCGTGTTCGGGCGGACCACGGCGTGCGGGCCGTCGAACGCGCCCGCGCAGCGCAGGCACAATGTGCTGCCGTGGTCACCACAGCCGGCGCAGCGCAGCGGCAGGAACAGGTCGACCAGGAGGGCCAGGAACGTCGTGAGTGCGGTCATGCGGCCAGCCTGGGGCACACAGGCCGCGGAGCACCGTCGCCGACCAGCCCGTTTCCGCGTGTCGACCGTTCACCGTAAGCGAAGTCAGCCCGGGTAGAACGGGATCGCGTTCTCCGGCGGGACCGACTGGAGGTGCGGGACCGGGGACCAGACCTCGTTGATGTCCGTCGACGACCAGATCCCCGCCGAGTCCACGGCCAGCACGGGGCCGGTCTGGGACGCCGCCAGCGCCGTGACCGTCGTCGTCAGGTTGGCCGAGCTGTACGGGTCGACCTTCATGCCGTCCACGCTGACGCTGAGCACCTGGCTGGTGGCCACCACCAACTGGTCCTGGCGCAGCCAGTCCACCTTCGTGACGCCCGCCAGACCCGGCTGCACCTGTTGCACCTGCCGGATCGCCATCGAGCCCTGGTTCTGCACGACAGCACCGACCAGCAGGTGCCCACCGGCCACGATCGCCACCCGCGCGCCGTCCCTGGACAGGCGCAGGTCGGAAATCGCGCCGTACGGTTCGACGGCACTGGAGTCCACCGGGGACGCGGCCCAGCTGCCCTGGGCCGTGCTGGTCACCCGGACCACGACACCGTCGGCGACCGTCCACACGCCCCGGCTCGGATCGTCGGCGGCGTCGCTGGGTTCCCAGGTGGGTCTGGTGAACGCCGTGGCGGTCAGGTCCTTGACGGTCTCCTCGCTGTCCTTCATGCCACCGATGCGCAGTTCCTCGGCGCCGCCGGAGGTCCTGGTGACCGTCGCGAGTTCCTGGCCGTCCATCGACTCGGCCGCCGTGACCACGTCGTACTCGCCGCTGCCGGCAGGCCCCTGGATCGGCTGGCCGGTGTTCATGTCGTAGATCCTGTTGTGCGCCACCACGAGGCTGGTCGCCGACGGTCCGACGTAGGGCGTGTAGGAGGGCAGGTCACCCTGGCCCCAGGACAGGTGGCCGGGCACCAGCGCGACGCCTTCGGACTCGACGGCCACGGAGCTCCCGTAGTCCTGCAGCGAGCGCACGATCTGCGCGACGATCAGCTGTTTCGTGCTGCTCTGCTGATCGGGCAGGGCGCTGAGGTTGACGTTGATCTGGCCGCTGGCCAGCTCGGTCACGTTCGTCTTCAGGGTGGCGTTGGCCGGGATCGCGCTGAGCACGGCGCCCTTCAGCGCGTCGGACGGGCCGTCCAGCAGGAGCTGGACGATACGGCCGGGCAGGCCGATCAGCGGGTCGGACACCGCGTAGCGCTGGTCGGGCACCAGGACGTTCCAGCCCTGGCTGAAGAAGTACACCGACACCGGGCGGTAGTACTTGGCGAAGTTCGACTGGGTGATGATCAGGCTGTCCGGCGGGTTCACGATGCGCCACTGCTGGTCGGACTGCCGCTGCACCTCCAGCGAGATCTGGTAGTCGCCGGTCTGGGTGGCGGTGGGCGGCTGGAACGAGCCGTCCGAGCCGAGGCTGCCGATCAGCGTGGTGTGCAGGACGACGTTGGACGACGTTCGGGTCGGACGACGTGTCGTTCACGCCGTAGCCGGTGCTGAACGTGTCGTCGATGATCAGGGTGGACGGGTTGCCGGTGTTGGTGGTGCTCCACGTGCCCTGTGCGTGCCTGACGAGGTAGCCGCGGGCGGCGGCGTGCAGGTCGGTGGGGTCGGCGTTGTTGTCGACGAAGCCGCGGACGATGCCGAACGGGTCCTGGTTCTTCGGTGGCTCGGCGACGCCCTGCGACACCGTGCCGGCGCCCTGCAGGTCGGCGCGCTGCGGCAGGGTCTCGCCGGGGATGGTGGCACACCCGGCGAGCAGGAACACGGCCGCGGCCAGCGGCACGCACCACAGGGCACGTCCGGTCACGGTGACGCCTCCCCCTTGTCGGCCGACCGGCCCGCGGGGACGACGGCCTCGACGACGTTGTCGTCCTCGTCCAGCACGGTGATCTCGGTGACCTCGGTCGGCCGCCACGCCCTGGCACCGGCACGGGGCGGCGGCGGCATGTCGACGGCGTCGTCCGGGGGCAGCGGCAGCGGGCTCTCGGTCAGGACGGTCCCCGGGTAGCGGGGCAGGGTGAGCCGGAAGCACGCGCCCTTGCCCGGCTCGCCCCACGCCTCCAGCCAGCCGCCGTGCAGCCGCGCGTCCTCCACGCTGATCGCCAGGCCCAGCCCGGTGCCGCCGGTGCGCCGGTTGCGGGACGGGTCGGCGCGCCAGAACCGGTTGAACACCAGTTCGGCCTCGCCGGGGCGCAGGCCGACGCCGTAGTCGCGCACCGTGACCGCGACCGCCGTGGTCGCTCGTCGCGACGGTCAGCCGCACCGGCACGCCCTCGCCGTGGTCGACGGCGTTGGCCAGCAGGTTGCGCAGGATGCGCTCGACGCGGCGGGCGTCCACCTCGGCGATGCGCCTCGTCGTCGGGCAGCACAGCACGATCGTGCTGCCCGTCGACTCGGCGATCGCCCTGCACCTGTTCGACCGCGCTGCGCGCGATCCCGCGCACGTCGACCTGGTCCGCGACGCGAGTTCCTCGACACCGGCGTCCAGCCGGCTGATCTCCAGCAGGTCGCCGAGCAGCGCCTCGAACCGGTCGAGCTCGTCGACCAGCAGTTCGGTCGAGCGGGACAGCCCGCTGGGGAACTGCTCACGGGACGCGTGCAGCACGTCCGCGGCCATCCGCACGGTGGTCAGCGGGGTGCGCAGCTCGTGCGAGACGTCGGAGGTGAACCGGCGCTGCAGCTCGCCGAACTCCTCCAGCTGGTGGATCTGCGCCTGGATGCTCTCGGCCATCTGGTTGTAGGACTCGGCGAGGCTTGCCACGTCGTCCTCGCCGATCACGCGCATCCGCTCGTCGAGATCGCCCTCGGCGAACTGTTCCGCGATCTCGGCCGCGTTGCGCACCGGCCGGACCACCTGTCTGATCACCAGGTTCGTGATGCCGGCCAGCAGTAGCACGCAGCACGAGCCGCCGACCACGAGCGTGCCCTGCGACGACGTTGATGGTGTTCTGCTCGGCGGCCAGGGGAACAGCAGGTAGAGCTGGACCGGCTGGTTGGCGCTGGTGATCGGCGCGCCGACCACCAGATAGATCTGTCCGCCGGTGGCCGTGGCCACGGTGGTCATCTGGAAGCCGCTCTGGCCGTTCTGCACGAACCGGCGCAGCGAGTCCGGCACGTCCTGGTACGGGCCGGCCGACTGGACCTGCGCGGCGGGCAGGCCGGGCGAACCCGTGGCCAGCACCGGCACGAACGCGCCGGCCGACGAACTGGCCGCCTGCTGCTGGTCCGAGCCCGCGATGTCGTTGGCCGACGTCAGACTGGCCAGCGCGCCGGCCAGCCGGGCCTGCGGGTTGTCGGTGCTGGAGTTCATGCCGCGCAGTTCGGTGGACACCGTGCGCTGCGCGACACCGGTCTGCGCGATCGCCGCCTGCTGCTTGGCGTACACCAGGCGGTCGATGATCTCGTTCTGCAGCACCATGCCCAGCACGAACACCACGGCCGCGGACAGCGCCAGCGTGCTGACGACCACCCGCACCTGTAGCGAACGCCGCCACAGGACGCCGAACATCGTCCAGCGCCGGCGCGCCTGCTCAACGAGCCTGCGACACCAGCGCACGGCGAACGCCCTGCCCCTGGGCACCAGGTTCATGGGTCACTTCTGGTCACGGAGGGCCGGCCTTGTACCCGACGCCGCGGACGGTCAGCACCACCTCCGGGTGCTCGGGGTCCCGCTCGACCTTGGACCGCAACCGCTGCACGTGCACGTTGACCAGCCGGGTGTCGGCCGCGTGCCGGTAGCCCCACACCTGTTCCAGGAGCACCTCACGGGTGAACACCTGGCGCGGCTTGCGGGCCAACGCGACGAGCAGGTCGAACTCCAGCGGGGTCAGCTGAATGGGTGCTCCGCTGCGCAGCACCTCGTGGCCCGGCACGTCGATCGTCAGATCACCGATGGCGAGCGATTCGGCCGGTTCGGATTCGGTGCGCCGCAGGCGCGCCCGGATCCTGGCCACCAGTTCCTTGGGCTTGAACGGTTTGACGACGTAGTCGTCCGCACCCGACTCAAGGCCGAGCACCACGTCGACGGTGTCGCTCTTCGCGGTCAGCATGACCACCGGAACACCTGATTCCGCGCGAATCGCCTTGCACACGTCGATGCCGTTCATGCCGGGCAGCATGAGATCGAGGAGCACCAGATCGGGCTTGAACTCCCTCAGCGCCGGCATAGCCCGCGCGCCGTCGCCGACGACCGCGGTGTCGAACCCCTCACCTCGGAGGACGATCGTCAACATCTCCGCGAGGGCGGGGTCGTCGTCAACCACAAGGACACGAGCCTTCATGTCCACATACTCGCATTCCTGGGTGTCAGAGGTTGCAGCACCCGGTGATCTCGGGCACGTCGGGCCGTGATCGGGTCAGCGGAGGACCGTTTTGGCCAGCAGTGCCGCGTCCGGGGACCGCGTCCCGTCCACCACCTGCCACGGCGCCAGCCAGTTCGCGTGGGCGAGTTCGTCGTAGACACGGGCGCAGCGGGCCTGCAGGCCGCCGTCGGACTCGAAGCTGTCCCGCGCGCGGGACTCCGCGTCCTCCCGGTGCGCGGCGCGGCCCGCCGCGACCTCGACCGGGACACGGAGCAGCAGGTGGGTGTGCGGCACGGGCAGGGCGAACCGGTCGATCTCCAGCGCCCGTACCCACGCCACGAACTCGCCGGCACCGCCCTGGTGCAGCCGGGCCGCGCCGTACGCGGCGTTGGACGCGACGTAGCGGTCGGCGAGCACGACGTCGTTGTGGGCGAGCAGGCCGAGCAGGTCGTTGCGGGCACCGAGCCGGTCCAGCGCGAACAGCAGCGCCATGCCGTGCACGGACTCGCCCAGGTCGCCGACACGGCCGTGCAGCGCGTCGGCCACCAGGTCGGCGTGCACGCTGGTGCCGTAACGCGGGAAGGCGATGCCGGCGACGGACGCGCCCGCGTCACGCAGCGAGGCGGTCAGCGCCTCGGTCAGCGTGCGCTTGCCGGCACCGTCCAGTCCTTCGACGACCACGAGCCTGCCCATGGCCGACATCCTGCCGTACGGGTGTGCGAGCGGTTCAGCTACCGAACCAGCTGAACACCGGGTCGGTGACGCTGGACAGCGTGCCGGTCACGGTGCCCAGCAGGCCACCGGACGAACTGGTCGTGCTCGTGGGCGCCGACTTGGTGGCCGTGCCCGTGGCGGTCTTGCCCGTGGTCGACGTGTTGGTGGACGTCGGGGCCGACGACGTCGCGGACGACGGCGGCGTGGACGTCGACGTGCCCGTCGAGGCGGTCGGTGTCGGCGCGGCGGACGTCGTGGCCGGGGTGCCGCCGCTCGCGGAACCGCCGGACGTACCGGATGTGCCGGACGTGCCGCCGCCGGTCGTGATGGACTGGTGGGTGGCCGCCGACGTCCTGGCGTTGACGGTGATCTTGCCGGTCGAGCCGTTCTGCACGATCTGGGTCGTGCCGCTCGCGGTGCCCGAGCCGGCGGGCGCGCCCGCCCGGCTCGTGGCGGGTGCCACGGCCGGTGAGGACACGCCGCTGTCGGCGAACACGATGTCGCCACCGGACTGGCCGCCGGAGGCGAGCGTGTCGCCGTTGGTGTTCTGCGTGCCGTGGTTGAGCAGCAGGCTGCCCACGACGGCACCGAGCGCGAGCACCGCGCCGGCCGCGACGCCGGACAGTGCCCTGCGGGCCACCTTCGACCGCGTCGCCGGCTGGAAACCTTCGCGTTCCAGCAACTGGGCTACGGAGATGGGCCCCCGGCGGTTCACGGGCGCTAAGTCCTCGGTACCACCGTCAGTAGCAAAACTCACTACCACTACCTCCGTCTGGGGGATGTTGCCGCCGAGCACGGCCAATCCCCGTAGCCGTGCGCTGACGCAGAGGCGAAGTTATCACAACGTGACCTTGTAGATCGGGTCATTTCTGTGATCACCGTCACCTTGATCGTCAAGCTCGGTCGACCGCCGGCAGACGACAGCGCCGCTGCCGGAACGGTGGCTTCCGGCAGCGGCGCTGGTGGGAACGATCAGTACCGGTAGTGGTCGGGCTTGTACGGGCCCTCGACGTCCACGTCGATGTACTCGGCCTGCTCCTTGGTCAACGTCGTCAACTCCACCCCCAGAGCGGCCAGGTGCAACCGGGCGACCTTCTCGTCGAGCTTCTTGGACAACCGGTAGACCTCCTTGTCCCACTCACCGGGCTTGGTGAACAACTCGATCTGCGCGATGACCTGGTTGGTGAAACTGGTCGACATCACGAACGAGGGATGCCCCGTCGCGTTGCCCAGGTTCAGCAACCGCCCCTCACTGAGCACCAGGATGGAATGGCCGTCGGGAAAGACCCACTCGTCGACCTGCGGCTTGATGTTGATGCGCCGCACTCCCGGATACCGCGCCAGACCGGCCATGTCCAACTCGTTGTCGAAGTGACCGATATTGCCCAGAATCGCCTGGTGCCGCATCCGGGACATGTGCTCGGCGGTCACCACGTCCTTGTTCCCGGTCGTGGTGATCACGATGTCCGCCTCGGGCAGCACCGAATCCAACGCCCGCACCGGGAACCCGTCCATCGCGGCCTGCAGCGCGCAGATCGGGTCGACCTCGGTGATCACCACCCGCGCGCCCTGGCCCTTCAGCGACTCCGCCGCACCCTTGCCGACATCCCCGTAACCACACACCACGGCGGTCTTGCCGCCGATGAGCACGTCGGTACCCCGGTTGATCCCGTCGATCAGGGAGTGGCGGATGCCGTAACGGTTGTCGAACTTGCTCTTGGTCACCGAGTCGTTCACGTTGATCGCCGGGAACAGCAGTTCGCCTGCCGCGGCGAGCTGGTAGAGGCGGTGCACACCGGTGGTGGTCTCCTCGGTGACCCCGACGATCCCGGCCCCGATCTTGGTCCACTTGTTCGAGTCGGCGGCCAGCGAGGCACGGCACAGCTCCAGGAACACCCCCCATTCCTCGGCGTCGTCCTCGCTGGTGGGCGGAACGACACCGGCGGCCTCGTAGGCGCTGCCCTTGTGCACGAGCATGGTGGCATCGCCACCATCGTCGAGGATCATGTTCGGGCCACCCTCGGGCCAGGTGAGCATGCGTTCGGTGGCCCACCAGTACTCGGGGAGGGTTTCACCCTTCCAGGCGAACACCGGGACACCTCGGGGCTCTTCCGGCGTGCCGTGCGGCCCGACGACGACGGCGGCTGCAGCATGGTCCTGCGTGGAGAAGATGTTGCAGGAGGCCCAGCGGACCTCGGCGCCCAGCGCGATCAGGGTTTCGATCAGGACCGCGGTTTGCACGGTCATGTGCAGGGAGCCGGAGATCCGGGCGCCGCGGAGGGGGTATACCTCACTGTATTCGCGGCGTAGCGCCATGAGTCCGGGCATCTCGTGTTCGGCGAGCCGGATTTCCTTGCGACCGAACTCGGCCAGGGAAAGATCGGCAACCGCGAAATCGATGCCGTTACGGGACTGCAATCGGTCCGAGTTCACCGTGGTCATGACGCCCTTCCTGAAGTATTCGGAGTACGGGCAACACTACCGGGCGCGCCTGTACGGATTCCGTGGCGTGCCATGGGACGGTCGGCATGCGGACCACTGACGATCACCCTGCCGTGTCGATCGGGTGGCGGGGTGCGGCGCCACTGGGAGCAATGCGGCAGTCAGGAGGAAGTGTGACGATCCCCGGGCCGGACACGCGGGTGATCGAATTCCGTGTGCACGGAATCCTGGGCACCACCGCGGAATCTCTCGTCGATGCCGTCGCGGCCGTCGACGTGGCCGGTGACGGTGCGGGCCGCGTCGTGCGGCCCGCCGACCGGTTGCGCAGGCCGGCCCCCGGACCGGTGCTCAAGGCGGACGGCAGGCCGATGCCCCGGCACCTGGAGGGCTACGTCTGGGGCGCGCTGACCTCGGGCGGCTGGTCGAAGGCGATCTGGGCACTGTTGTTCCCGTTCTCGCTGGCCAACGTGTCGTCGTGGATGCTGCCGCCGGTGCCGCGGGGCAACCGGCCGGCGAAGGCGCTGGGCGCCTGCTGCCGTGGGCTGCTGCGGCTGATCGCGGTGCTGCTGACGGTGTTGCTGGTCACGCAGTTGGCCGTCGTGTCGATGGACCTGCTGGCCACGCAGTGCCTGGCGCCGGGCGGCCGCTGCCTGGACGCGGTCGTGCCGGACTGGCTGCGGACCACGGCCGGCGTCCGACCGGCGATCGGTGTCGTGCCGTTGCTGCTGGTGGTGCTGGTGCTGCGCCAGGTGTCGGCGGTGAACTGGGCGGCCGGCGCGGACCAGCCGCAGCCGGACCGCTCGAAGCCGGCGCGTGGCCTGGACCGGCTGCCCGGCGCCGACCGGATCGCCGACCCGGACGCGCCCGCGCTGCGCACCCTGCACCTGACGGCCGCGCTGTCCGCCGTGGCGTTCCTGTCGCTGGGCGGGCCGCGTGGGCCGAAGCCCGGGTGGTGGCCCGCGGTGAGCTGGACGGTGGCCGCGGTGCTGCTGGTGGCGAGCCTGGTGCTGGCACTGGTGTTCGGCGATCCGACCGGCGCGCGGCCGGGCCGGGCCGGGCGGTGGCTGCTGGCCGCGCTGTCCACCGGGCCGCGCCGGGCGCTGCTCGCGCTGGCCGTGCTGGCCGTGGCGTCGGTGCCTGCCGTGCAGCCGACGTTGGGCAGGTCGCTGCCGGGGACCGATCCGACGCTGGGGCTGATCACCGAGACGCTGGGCTGCACGTGCGCGCTGTTCGGGCTGCTGCTGATCCCGGCCGCGCTGCTGGCCCGCTCCCGGTGGGCAGGGCAGCCGGCCGAGGTGCGGCCGTGGGCCGGTGGCTGGATGGCGGCGCCGTTCACCACACTGGCCGTGCTGCTGGGCGGCGGGTTCGGCGCGGGAGTGGGGATCACGCTGCGGCAGGTGATGGGCGGCTCGCCGCTGGCGCTGCCGCACGGGTACGCGTTCATGACGCTGCTGTGGGGCATCGCGGGTTCGCTCGCGGCCGCGGGGTTGCTCGTGACGCTGGCGGTGCTCGGTGTGCGGCGGATGCTGTTCGGGACGCGGATCCCGAGGGAGGTGCCGCTGCTGCACGACGGGCGGCCCGCGGACGCGAAGAAGGCCGCACCGGCGTGGCGGCTGGCCACGTTCGGCCGCCGGCACGCGCATCACGTGGTGCTCGGGCTGTTCGGCGTGCTCGCGGTCGGCACCGCCGTGTCCGCCCTACCGTGGCTGAACGGGGCGCTGCCGCCCGCGTGGACGGAACCGCTGGCGGGCATCGGGTTCACGGTGCTGGCACTGCTGGCGGCCGCCCTGCTGCGCGAGGTGTACCTGGCGGCACGGCGGCCGAACACCGCCCGGCAGTTGGGCGGGCTGTCCGACCTGTGCTGTTTCTGGCCGCGCGAGTCGCATCCGATCGTGCCGCCCTGCTACGCGCTGAAGGTCGTGCCGGAGATCGCGGCACGCGCCCGTGACCACCTGGCCGAACCGAACACGCGGGTCGTGCTGACCGGACACAGCCAGGGCACGGTGATCGCCGCGGCCGCGGCCACGCGGTTGCTGGCCGGGATGGACGACGAGGCCGCGAGCCGGCTCGGCCTGGTGATGGCCGGGTCGCCGCTGCAGTGGGCGTACCTGCGGGCGTTCCCGGCCGTCGTGCCGTTCGACGGGCTGCTGCAACTGTTCGGCGACCTGAACGGCCGGTGGCGCACGATGTCGCGGGGCACCGATCCGATCGGCGGCGGCCTGACCACGTGGGACAGGCAGGTCGTGCACGGACGGCTGATCGGCTCCGGTTTCCTGCCCGACGGCAGGCCCGGCGCGCTGCGGCCGGCCGTGGCCGGACCGACCGGGGCGCTGGTGCTCGGTGGCGACCACTGGCTGCCCGACCCGGAGCGCGGGCCGTTTCCCGGCCGGCGCTGGGCACCGGGCGTGCTGCGGCACGGTGACTACTACTCGGATCCCGAGTGGGACAGGGCGGTCGCGTGTGCGGCGGGACTGGAGTCGCCGGAGACCACCGCCGACCGGGCGACGGTGTTCCGGCTACCGGGGCGTGCTGGCTGAGAACTCGCCGCGCAGCAAGGCATCCGCCGCGTGCTCGTGACCGGCCGCGGCGAGCAGGCCGGCCGGCGCGAGCACGTAGCGGGTGTCGACGACGATCTCGGCGTTGCGCAACACGGGGCGCAGCAACGGATCGGCGGTCAGCGTCCCGGTGACGGCGGCGAGGTGCCCCGGCGTGGCGTGCCGGAAGACGCCGCCGGACAACACGAGTAGGCCGGCGCCGCGCGGCCCGAGCCGACCCTCGACGAGGCGCAGATGGCGGCGCAGCGCGAGCACGGCGGCGAGCGCGGCCAGGCGGGCGTCGACGGCGGCGTCCGCCGCACCGGTCGGGACGAAGTCGACGTGTCCGGCGCGGAACCGGGCCGCGTCGGCGAGGCCGGTGGCGTCCAGGCGTTCGGCCCGCGCCTCGGTCACCACGCCGGGTGCCGACCAGCGCATGCCGATGTCGCCCTCGACGGTGCGCCGGTCGGGTGGCAGGGCGACCGCGTGCTGTTCCGGTCCGGTGTCGGCCGACACGGCCGAGTAGACGTCGGTCGTGGCACCGCCGACGTCGACCACGAGCACGGCGTCCTCGGTGCGGGTGCTCGCCAGCCGCCCGACACCGGCCAGCACGGCCTCCGGCGTGACGGCCCTGACCAGCGACCGGAACCGGGAACCCCGGGACAGCCCCTTGCCGCCGATCACGTGGTCCAGGAACACCGAGCGGATCGCGGCGCGAGCCGGCCCCGGAGCGAGTTCGCCGACGTCGGGCAGCACGTTGTCGGTGACGACGACGGTCCGGCGCGTGCCCAGCAGCAGGGTCGTCGCCTCCTCGCGCACGGCCGCGTTGCCGGCCAGCACGACGGGACACGCGATGCGGTTCACCGCGAGGCGGTGTGCGTTGTGCAGCAACACTTTCGTATCGCCACCGTTGGTGCCGCCGGCCAGCAGCAGCACGTCGGGCCGGGCGGCGCGCAGCGCGCGGATCGCGGCGCCGTCCAGTTCGCCGGACGCGACGTGCACCACCTTCGCACCGGCCGACAGCGCCACCCGGTACGCGGCCTCGGCGCTGACCAGCCGCTCCTGACCGACGACGGCCAGCCGCAGCCCGCCGCCCGCCGACGAGCACGCCAGCATCTCGGCGTGCTCACCGCCGACGGCCGCCGTGACCGCGGCGATGCCCTCCAGCACCTCCGGCGGTGTCGTCGGGTGTTGTCCCGTGGCCAGGACGGCGCCGTCGGCCGAGACCAGCGCCGCCTTGGTCCACGTGGAACCGACGTCCAGACACAGGAAGACCGGACGCGCCACGGCGTCCGGTCCTTCCGGGCCGGAGGTCAGGAGTTCGACCAGGAACCCTCGACGACCGGGCTGCGGTCGCGCAGGGGCTCCCACCACGCACGGTTGTCGGCGTACCAGCGGATGGTGTCGCGGACACCCTTGTCGAAGTCCACCAACGGTTCCCAGCCCAGCTCACGCCGAATCTTCGACGAGTCGAGCAGGTAGCGGCGGTCGTGACCGGGACGGTCGGGCACCTCCTGCTTGAGCGACTCGGGCAGGCCGAGCTCGTCCAGCACCAGGTTCGCGATCTCCTCCACGCTGGCCTCGACCCCGGTGCCGACGTGGTAGGTCTCGCCGACCACGCCACGGTCGAGGATCAGCTCGATGGCGCGCACGTGGTCGCTCGCGTGGATCCACTCGCGGCGGTTGTCCTTGGACTTGTAGACCGGCAGCGGCACACCGTCCAGCGCGTGCGTGGTGAACAGCGGCAGCACCTTCTCCGGGAACTGGTGCGAGCCGTAGTTGTTGGCGCAGTTGGTGATCGTGATCGGCAGGTGGTACGTCTCGTGGTAGGCGCGGACCGCGTGGTCGGCGCCGGCCTTGCTGGCGTTGTACGGCGTGCGCGGCGCGTACGGGCTGGTCTCGGTGAACGCGACCTCGGCGTCCAGCGGCAGGTCGCCGTACACCTCGCAGGTGGACACGTGGTGGAAGCGGGCGACACCGACCTGGCGCGCGGCCTCCAGCAGCGTCTGGGTGCCCAGCACGTTGGTGCGGAAGAAGCGGCCTGGGTCCAGCACCGCGAGGCTGTTGTGCGACTCGGCGGCGAAGTTGACCACGACGTCCACGCCGTTGTCGCGCAGCGCCTGCTCGACCGCGGGCTGGTCGCCGATGTCGGCGTGCACGAAGGTGATCGCGTCCCGTACCTCGGTGAGGTTGGTCTCGGTACCCGCGTAGGTCAGCGCGTCCAGCGCGACCACCCTGTCCTCGGGGTGTTCTGCCACCCAGTACCGGACGAAGTGTGAACCGATGAACCCGGCGGCGCCGGTCACCAAGAGCGTCGTCATGGGGCCGACGCTACCGGGCCGCCTGGAAGGGCTCCGGAGCGGACCGATGGAGTGACCGTCCGCTCACACCCGGTCACGGTCCAGGTCGGGTTCGAGGTAGATCAACCTGGTGGACGGCACCTTCGCCCGTACCCGCACCTCGGCCTCGTCGATGGCCTTGGCGACCTCGCGCAGCGGCAGTTCGGGCACCAGCGCGATCTTCGCGGCCACCAGCAGCTCGTCGGGACCCAGATACTCGGTGCGGATGTGGATGACGCGCTCCACGTTGCCCTGCGCGAGTTCGGTGACGATGTCGTCGAGCAGGTCCTGCGTGACGCCCTCGCCGATCAGCAGGCTGGCCATCTCGACGATCAGGATGACCGCGAACACGCCGAGCAGGCTGCCGATCGCGACCGTGCCGATGCCGTCCCACACCGGGTCGCCGGTCAGCTCGGACAGGCCGACACCCAGCAGCGCGAACACCAGGCCGATCAGCGCGCCGGTGTCCTCGGCCAGCACGACCGGCAGCTCAGGCGTCTTGGCGTCCCGGATGAACCGCCACCACGTGGCGTCGCCCTTGAGGTGCTTCGCCTCGCCGATCGCGGTGCGGAAGCTGAACCCCTCCAGGCCCACGGCCAGCAGCAGGATGACGATCGCGACCAGCGGGTGGCTCAGCGGGTGCGGGTCGATCACCTTGTGCACGCCCTCGTACAGCGCGAACACCGCGCCGAGCGAGAACAGCAGCAGTGCCACGACGAACGCGTAGAAGTAGCGCACCCGGCCGTAGCCGAACGGGTGTTCCTTCGTGGCGCGCCGTTTCGACGTGCGCCTGCCCAGCAGCAGCAGGCCCTGGTTGGTGGTGTCGGCCAGCGAGTGCACCGACTCGGCCAGCATCGACGACGATCCCGTCAGCAGGAAGCCGACGAGCTTGGCCACCGCGATACCGGCGTTCGCACCCAGTGCGGCCAGTACCGCCCGGGTGCCTCCGTCCGCCGGCATCCGCTAGGCCCGCCCCGCCGTGGCACGGAAGACCTGCGTGCGCGTGTCGGTGTCCGGCCGGATCGTGACCGTGCCCTCGGCACAGTCGGCAGCCGGGATCCACGCCGAGTCACCGCGGTCCAACCGCAGTTCGACACCGTCCGATGTGGCCAGTGTCACCGCGCCGTCGGTGCAGAGCAGCACCTGTGGTCCCTCGTGGTGCAGCGCGACGGCGTCCGACTCGCCGGGCGCCCACTCCAGCCTGCCCAGCTCGAACTCCGGCGCGTCCGTCACGTAGGTCACCCTGTGCGGCCCGCCACGTTCACCGCGCAGCACCGGCATGTCGCCGTGCCGGAAGTTGACCACGGACACCAGTTCCGGCAGGTCCACGTGCTTGGGCGTGAGACCGCAGCGCAGGATGTTGTCCGAGTTGGCCTGGATCTCCACGGCCGTGCCACGCAGATAGGCGTGCAGGTTGCCCGGCGCCAGGTACACGGCCTCGCCGGGCCCGAGCACCAGCCGGTTGAGCAGCAGCGCCGCCAGCACACCGGGGTCGCCCGGGTAGCGTTCGCCCAGCTCCAGCGCGGTGCGGCAGTCCAGGTCGAACGGGCCGTGCTCCTTGACGTGCAACACGCACGCGTCCAGCACCTCGGGCAGCAGCTCGTCCAGCACCGGCGACGGCAGCGTCACCCACGTGGTGAACAGCGCGCGCAGGCCGTGCTCGTCGGGTTGGCCGGCCAGCAGGTTCATGTAGTGCGCCAGACCCGGTGCCTCCAGGCCGCGCAACAGGTCCAGGGTGCGATCGGCGGCCCGGAACCCGGCCAGCACGTGGAACTCCGTGAGCGCGCACACCAGTTCCGGCTTGGCGGTGGGGTCCGGGTAGTTGCGGTGCGCGGCCAGCCGGGGCAGGCCCATCGCCTCCTCGCGGGCGAACCCCTCCTGTGCCTGCGCGAGGGACGGGTGCACCTGCAGGCTCATCGGCTCGTCGGCGGCGAGCACCTTGAGCAGGAACGGCAGCCGGTTGTCCCACTTCGCCGCGTAGCCGTCACCGAGCTGACCGATCGGGTCGGTGTCCACCAGGTCCAGCAGCGTGTGCTCGGTGCCGTCCCGGCCGAGCACGATCGACGGGTCGTCCGGGTGCGCGCCCATCCACAGCTCCGCCTCCGGGTGCGGCGTGGGCACGTCCCGCCCCTGCAACTCGGCGATGGCCGTGCGCGACCCCCACGCGTACGGCCTAACCTTGTTCCGCAGCAGGTGCACTGTTCCGGTTCACTCCCTCGTCCACACCGCTGGAACCCTTCCAGCGGCCCCCCGTCGTCCCGACGCGGTCGCGACACGGCACAGTCTTACCGCAACGCGACCGGTCAAACCGCCAGCGGTGCGTAGCGACCGGGACCGCCCAGCGCTCCGGTGGCCAGTCCAAGGTAGATGGCCGACATCTCGAACCGCAGCGCCAGCACCGCCGCGCGCACCGCCGGACCGCCACGGGTCTCCTCGGCCGGGGCGAGCAGGTCGGCGCCGGGCAGCAGGTCGGTGGCCGCCATCCGGACCGCGTCCGCCTCGGCGTCACCGAGGATGGCCAGCAGCAGCACCCGCAGCCGCGTGCCTCGCTCGTCGTCGGGATCGGCGAAGATGTCGCCGCCGGACATCGAGCCGATCAGCGCGCGGTGCAGCACGGTCCTGGTCAGCGTCTGCGCGTGACTCGCCGCGGCGGCCACGACACCGGCGAAGCCGGCCAGCGCGTCCACCGCGTGTTCGGCGACGGCCGTGGCGATCCGGTCCAGCCCGCACAGCACGGGTGTGCGGTCGGCCATCCGCAGCGCGAGCGACTTCGCCGGGTTGACGAACGACTCGTAGCTGACGCGGTTCTGCTCGGCCTCGCGGTCCAGTTCGTCGGCCAGCACGTCGATCTCGGTGCGCAACAGGCCCAGTGTGTGCAGCACCGACAGCCCCGCGGTCAACGCCCTCGGGTACGCGAAGCCGGCCGGCAGCGGGATCCTCGGCGGCAGCAGCACGCACTTTCCGGCGGCGGCCGCGGCGACCGGGCCGTCCTCCGGCGAGGTCAGCACGACGTGCGCGCCGTGCCGGCCCGCGCGGTGCACGGACTCGGCCAGCGACAGGTCACCGGGGTCGTCGGTGTGCGCGAGCACCACGTCCAGCGGCCCGCACCAGGCGGGCGCGGTCGCCGCGGTCACGACCGGCACCGGGCACTCGGACCCGAGCAGCGCGGACAGCAGGCGGTTCACGGCCGGACCGGCACCCGGCCGGTCGACCAGCACCAGCGCCCGTGGCCGGACTCCGGACAGGTCACGGGCCGCCGAGTTCGCGGCCGCCTCCGCCGTGGCGCGGACCTGGGCACCCGCCGACGCGGCGGCGCGCAGGCAGCCACCCGCCTCGCCGTCGGCGGTGGTCAGGCGTGCCGTGTCCTCCAACAGGCTGTCGTCGAGCACGGAGCTCACCCGCCCGTCTCGTCGGCGCCGGGGCCGGCGACGACCTCGTCCAGCAACAGCACCGGGATGCCGTCGCGTACCGGGAACACGCGGCCGCACGACGTGCACGTGAGCGTGTCGGCGTCCGGGTCGTCGGGGCTGCCCGGCCGCAGCGGCGCGTGGTCGGGCGACGGGCAGGCCAGGATCTCCAGTAGCTGTGGATCAAGTTCGACGGCCACGGTTCCTCGCCTTCGCCAACGGTCGTGAACATCTGGTCAACGCGGCACCTGCGCCATAAGTTCGCTCCGGTGGGCCACGATCAGGTTGCGATCAGGCCCGCACGATCGCGAGCACCTCGTCGCGCAGCGCGGCGACGGCGTCCGCGTCGCGCGCCTCGACGTTGAGCCGCAGCAGCGGTTCGGTGTTGGAGGGCCGCAGGTTGAACCACGAGCCGTCGGACAGCTCGACGGTCAGGCCGTCCATCTCGTCGATCCGCACGCCGTCCCGGTCCGCGAACGCGTCGTGCACGGCCCGCGCGCGATCCGCCTGGTCGGTGACGGTGGAGTTGATCTCGCCGGACGCGGCGTAGCGCGAGTACTCGGCGGTCAGCTCGGACAGCGGGCCGTCCTGCTCGCCCAGCGCGGCCAGTACGTGCATCGCGGCCAGCATGCCGGTGTCGGCGCGCCAGAAGTCGCGGAAGTAGTAGTGGGCGGAGTGCTCGCCGCCGAAGATCGCGCCCGTCTCGGCCATCTTCTGCTTGATGAACGAGTGGCCGACGCGGGTGCGCACCGGCTTGCCACCGTGCTCGGCGACGATCTCCGGCACGGCGTGCGACGTGATCAGGTTGTGGATGATCCTGCCGCCCGGGTCCTTCGCCAGCTCGCGTACGGCGACCAGCGCGGTCACCGCGCTGGGGCTGACCGGCTCGCCGCGCTCGTCCACCACGAAGCAGCGGTCGGCGTCGCCGTCGAAGGCCAGGCCGATGTCGGCGCCCACCTCGCGGACCTTGGCCTGCAGGTCGACGATGTTCTTCGGGTCCAGCGGGTTGGCCTCGTGGTTGGGGAAGTCGCCGTCCAGCTCGAAGTACATCGGCACGACGTCCAGCGGCAGCCCGTCGAACACGCGGGGCACGGTGTAGCCGCCCATGCCGTTGCCGGCGTCCACGACCACCTTCAGCCGCCGGATCGCGCCCAGCGGGACGAGTCCGCGCAGGTAGGTGGCGTATGCCGAGAGCATGTCGCGTTCGCTGACGGTGCCGGGCGTGACGCCCTCGGCGGCCGGCACGCCGCGCTCGACGTCGGCGCGGATCTGCGACAGCCCGCTGTCCTGGCCGACCGGTGCCGCGCCGGCCCGGCACAGCTTGATGCCGTTGTAGCGGGCCGGGTTGTGGCTGGCGGTGAACATGGCGCCGGGCAGTTCGTGGTAGCCGGAGGCGAAGTAGAGCATGTCGGTGCTGGCCAGACCGATGTTGACCACGTTGACACCCTGCGCGGTGACACCTTCCGCGAACGCGGCCGCCAGGCCGGGTGACGATTCCCGCATGTCGTGGCCGACGACGACGGCGGAGCCGCCGACCAGCCGGGCGAACGCGGCCCCGACCTCACGGGTCACGTCGGCGTCGAGCTGCTCGCCCACCACGCCGCGGATGTCGTATGCCTTGACGATGGCCGACAGGTCGCGCACACCAGCTCCAGGGTTCGTTCGGCTCTGACCAGCTTCGGGCACGGGATCACCGTGCGTGCGCAAAGCCTACCGGGACCCGTGGCATGCTCGTCCGGTGTGCCGGGACGCCCTAGTCGTCGACCGGGTCCGGCAGTACGCGCAGGTGGCCGCGCCTGCCGGTGGTGTAGCCGGGGTCCGGTGGCTCGACCGGCCGATCCCGGCGGCCCGCCTCCCGGACCGCCTCGGCCAGGGCCGTCAGGTCGTCCACGGATGGTTCCTGGGGCACGAACTCACCTTCGTGTCGAACGACTTCCCAGCCGCGCGGGACGGTGAGACGCAGGGCGTGCTCCTCGCACAGGTCGTAACTGTGTGGCTCGGAGTACGTGGCGAGCGGCCCGACCACCGCGGTGGAGTCGGCGTACGCGTAGGTGAGCGTGGCGACGGCCGGGTTCAGGCACCCGGTCCGCGAGCACCGTCTCACGCTCCGCACAGTCGCCGACGATAGCGCCTCGACCCGACGGGCAGGGACATGACACACGGGTTGCCCGGTAGCGGGATGATGGGCGGCGTGATGGTTCGTGCTACAGGACGCCGCCGCCGGCTGCGCAGAGATCGGCACGGCAGGGGGTTGCGCGGGATGCTGTACCCGTCCGACCTGCCCGCCGCGCGCAGCAGGGCGGAGCGCTTCGACGCGCTGGTCCTGGAGGCGCTGGAACCGATCGAGGCACGCTGGCGGACCGAGCTGACGGACCTGGACGTGGCCGTGGACGACGTGCCCGACCTGGGCCGGGGCGACGAGCCGCCGGTCTGGGAGGAGGGCGTGCTGGAGGACCACGACGTGCCGCTGGCCCGCCTGGTGCCGGCCGGTGTGGACCGGCGCGGCCAGCCGACCAGGGCCAGGATCGTGGTCTACCGCAGGCCCCTCGAGGTCCGTGCCCGCGACGGCGCCGACCTCGCCGATCTCGTGCACGACGTGCTCGTCGAACAGGTCGCGGCCTACCTCGGCCTGGACCCGGACGTCGTCGAGGGCGACGGCTGAGCCCGCCGGCCGGGCACCGCCGTCAACCCGGCGAACAGCAGCGCGGCGGCCTGCACCAGCAGCAGCGCGTCCCGCAGCGTGCTCGGCACGTCCACGGTCACGTCGGCGGCCGACAACGGCACCGACACGGCGACCAGGTGCCCCCACGCCCGCACGATCGGCACCGGCTGCCCGTCGACGGTGGCCTGCCAGCCGTCCTCCTCCTCGGCCGCGAGCACCAGCAGCCGCCCGAGCGCCCCCTCGGACACCCGGACCGCCACGTCCGGCAGTGCCGCGGACACGGGTGAGATGCCCTCGGCGCCCAGCGTCGTCGGTGGCCGGCCGCCCGTGACGGCCTGGTGCGCCAGGACGGGCGAGATCAGCGTCGCCGTGCCGCCGGCCGGTTGCAGCCGGGCCACGGGGCTGCCGTCGGACGCCGCGGCGACGCCGGAGGCGAGATCGCCCGCGGCGGAGGTGAACCGGGCGGCCGCGGCACGGTCGGGCAGCACCACGAACAGCACACCGGCCGTCGCGGCCTGCGCCACGGCGTCGCGGGTGCGGTCCTGGTCGCCGGAGGTCAGGTCGGCCGCCCAGCCGGCCAGTCGCCGCGTGGCTCCGGGCACGGGCGTGATGTCGTCGTCGCCGAACGCGGGCAGCCGCCCACCCGACTCGCGGGTGGGCCGATCGCCGCTGCCCAGGACCAGCACCGACCGCCCGGTGTCGGACAGTTCGCTGGCCAGAGCCGGTGCCAGCACCGGGAAATCGTCGTTCCGCAGCGGCCCTGCCCGGCCGCACCACACACCGGCACCGGCCAGCACGAGGATCGCCAGCCCGCCGAGCGCGGCCAGCAACCGGGTCACGGTCGGCTGCGCGGGCGCGCCCCGGTCGATGCGGCACGCACCCAGCAGCGCCCACAGCAGCCCACAGCCGACGACGACCAGCGGCGCCCCGGTCCAGCAGTGCCGCATCGCCAGGACGCCCACGGCGACGGCACCGAGCACGGCCACCGACAACCCCGGCAGCACGGCCCGCCGCGGCCGCAGCACGACCCCGACGAGCACCGCGACCAGCACCACCAACCCGGCGAACGACGCGCCCGCACCACCGGGATCCAGCGCGACCAGCGGCGCGACCGTCGACGACACCGCGGGCGCGGCACCGGACACACCGGTCAGCAGCACGGAGGGATGCGCCAACACCACGGCGGGCCACGGCAGCAGCAGCGCCAGCGGCAGCAGCACGACGGCGAACAGCGCCGCCACCCGCCGCCTGCCATCGCCAAGGCCGCCGGGCACGACCACGAACCCGACCAGCGCGACCACCAGCACCAACCCCTGCACGAGCGGCTCGAACGCGCCGATCGCGGCCAGCCCGAGCGACGACCCGGCGGCGGCCGACAGCCACGACGACGGTGAACCGCGCCGCGACGGGTTGAGCACGGTCATGATGCCGACCAGCACCGGCGGCAGCAGCACGTGCACGACGACGACGTCGAGCCTGCCCTGCGCGACGGCGGCGGTGGCGGGCGGCAGCAGCGCGTAGCCCGCGGCCGCCATGGCGCGGATCCAGCGGCGGACCGGCAGTCGGCTGGTCGCCGCGTAGGCCAGCACACCGACCAGCGGCGCATCACCGAGCAGCAGCACGGCCAGCGCGGTGGGCGGGCCGCCCAGGGGGAACAGCAGCGTGCCGAGCACGCCGAGCACGGCCAGCGTGGCGGGTGAGGGCGCGGCCGTACCCCCTGCCACGGCGTGCCACGAGGCCACGTAGTCCGACCACGTCGCCGCGAGGCCCCGCGCGGGCAGCAGTGCGCCACCGGCCAGGTGCGTGCCCAGCCGGCCCGCGTCGGTCACCAGCGACACCAGCAGCAGGCCGGTGAACAACAGCACCGGCGGCGAGAGCAGCAACTGCGCCGCGATCCGGCCCCTGCCGACCTCGACCAGCAGCAGATCCGGCCGGGCACCGGAACCGTCCCTGGGTACCGGCGAGGGACGAGGCCGCGGCCGGGGCCGTCGGCCGGTATCGGCGTCCAGCGCGACGGCCACGGCGATGGCGGGCCTGCGCAGTCCGGCCGTGCGGCGTGCTCCCCTGCGGCTCACGGCGCCGGCCGGCAGCGCGTCCGGTCCGACCCTGCGCGGCGGGTCGGCTGCGGTCCAACCGCGGTCACCGCCCGGCAGCCGGCCGAGTTCCGCGTCGGCGGCGGCCCTGCGACGCACAAAACTGGCCAGCCCGCCACGCAACACGTTGCGCAGCCGGGTGGTCCGGCTGGTCAGCAGGCCGCGCACGGTGCCGTGTCCGACGCCGGCCCGTACCGACCGCGCCGCACGCAGTCCCGCTCGGCCGCCGAGCAGGAACCCGAGCGCCGCGAGTTCGGCGCGCGCGTCGGAAAGCCTGCGCAGCAACGTGAATCCGATCGCGTACAGCACGCAGGACAGAACGGTCGCCGGAAGTCCCACCAGGAAGCCGAACACGGTGCGGTTGACCAGCACCGTGCGCAGGCCGTGCGCGCGGTCCGCCGCGCGCACCGAACCGGGCAGCGCGTCGGGCGAGCGCTGTCCCCGCGTGACGGCGCGGGCGTGCCGCATCCTGGCCGCCGGCACGCACAACGCGACGTGCCCGGCGCGGTTCACCCGCCAGCCGAAGTCGATGTCGTCGTGCAGCAACGGCAGCGTTTCGTCGAAACCGCCGACGTCGTCCCAGACGTCCCTGCGCACCAGCGTTCCGGCCGACGACACGGCGAGCACCTCGGTGCTCTGCTCGAACGCGTCGCGGGCCGCCGGTTGGAAGCGGCTCCAGTCCAGTTCGGAAGGTCCGACACCGGTCTGCCGGTGCCCGGAGGCGTCCGTGGACAACCCGAACTCGACCACCAGCCGCGGATCGGTCCAGTCCAGCGCGAGCGGCCCGAGCAGTCCCGCCGACGGCGACAACTCCGCCGACCGCAGCAACACCCCGAGGCAGTCGGGTTCCGGCGCACTGTCGTCGTGCAGCAACCAGATCCACCGACCGGGGTCACCCCAGCGAGTTACCCCGACCGAGACGGCGGCGCGAACGGCGGCGCCGAAGCCGGTGTCCCGGCCCAGGGTGAGCACACCGTCCAGCACGGCGTCAGGGCCGTCGGCGGCCGAGGCGAGCAGTTCCGGTGTGGTGTCGGCGGATCCGGTGTCCACGGCCAGCACGTGTCGCGGCCGGGGCGTGCATTCCCGTAGCGCCGCAAGGACTTCCGGCAGCCACCGGGCGCCGTCGTGACACACGAGCACGGCCAGCACAGGCTCGGACCGGGCCCGGAGGGGTACCGAACGCGGCACTGCGGCCCCCGATCGACGATCCACGACGTGTCTGGAATCGACACGGTAGGGCAGCGCCGCGGCCGGGCGGCTACCGACCGGTAATACGCGGAAATCGCCGCGAAAATTTCGACAGTTGACGTCCCTGTGCGCCGGCCGGGAGTCCGCGTCCCACCCCGCGGACTCCCGGCCGGCGAATCACACGGCTCAGGCCGGACGGACGATGCGCCCGTCGACGTAGGGGTCGCCGTGTTCCGGCCGCTCCAGTTCCATGGGCGCGACGGTGCCCTTCTTCAACTTGCGCCGTTCACGTTCGGACAGACCGCCCCAGATCCCGAAACGTTCGTCGTGTGCCAGCGCGTATTCCAGGCATTCCGCCCGGACGTCACATCCCTGACAGATCCGCTTGGCCTCGCGCGTGGAACCGCCCTTCTCCGGGAAGAACGCCTCCGGATCGGTCTGCGCGCACAGCGCCCTGTCCTGCCACTCAGGTTCCTCGGCCTCGTCGGCGAACAGGTCGATCAGCACGCCGACCTGTTCGGACGGCTGCCCCTCCCACTCGTCGGCGTGTTCGTCGGAAAGCTCCCACATCTCCCCGTCCGCCTCCTCACCTCTCGCACTCCCCGATGGCGGACGCCACTCGCCATGCCCCTCTCGCACCACGAATGACACCGATGTGATTACACCCGTGTCATGCCGACCGGTCAAGCCGAATGCACACGTCGGGGGGACAGATGTAACGCGGCAGCAGGCTTTTCACGCATCCCGGCGACAATAATCGGCGACCCCGGAAGATCAGACCGCCGGACAGCACCCGGCGGGACCGGGCAGACTGGGCGGTGTGAACCGCTCCGGCATCCGGCCCAGCCCGATCTTCTTCAGCATCCTCGCCGCCGCGATCGTCGGCGGCCTGCTCGTCACGTTCGTCTCGTCACAGGCCGCGGTGGACGGCGGCACGCTGCTGCTGGTCCTGGGCGGCTGGGGCGTGTCGCTGTGCCTGCACGAGTTCGGCCACGCGTTCGTGGCATACAAGGGCGGCGACTTGTCGGTGCGTTCCAAGGGTTACCTGACCCTGGACATCCGCCGCTACACCGACCCGGTGTTCAGCATCGTGCTGCCGTTGCTGCTGCTGGTCTTCGGCGGCATCCCGCTGCCCGGCGGCGCGGTCTGGGTGAACCACCACGCGCTGCGGTCACGCCGGGTGGAGTGCCTGGTGTCCCTGGCCGGCCCGTTCGCCAACCTGGTGCTGGGCGTGCTGCTGGCCCAGGTCGTGCGGTTCATGGCGCCGTCGTACCTGTCCGCCGGCCTGTCCTACCTCGCGCTGCTGCAGATCCTCGCCGCGGTCCTGAACATCCTGCCGATTCCCGGACTGGACGGCTGGGGCGCGATCGAGCCGTGGCTGCCCGCCGAGGCCAAGCGGTTCGGGGCGGTGGTGCGGCCCTGGGCGCCACTGGCGCTGTTCGTGTTGTTGATCGGCGTCAGATCGGTCAACGAGGCGTTCTTCAACCTCACCTACCACGTGTTCAATGGCGTGGGCGGCAGCCAACTGCTCGCCGAAATCGGCCAGGGCGCGTTCCTGTTCTGGCGCAACTGACCTACGAGGATGACGTCCTGTGAAGGTAGTGGTACTGGTCGGCGGTGTGGGCGGGGCTCGGTTCCTGCTCGGTCTGAAGTCCGCCCTCGGCATGGCTCCCGTCGGTCCGAGCGACGGGTCGGAGCACACGGTCACCGCACTGGTGAACACCGGCGACGACGTGTGGATGCACGGCTTGCGGATCTGCACGGACCTGGACACCTGCATGTACACCCTGGGCGGCGGCATCGACACCGGCCGCGGCTGGGGCAGGGCGGGCGAGTCGTGGGCCGTGCGCGAGGAACTGGCGGCGTACGGCGCCGAACCGACGTGGTTCGGCCTGGGTGACCGGGACATCGCGACGCACCTGGTGCGCACCAGGATGCTGCGCGCCGGTTACGCGCTGTCCGACGTCACCGAAGCGCTGTGCGACCGGTGGCAGCCGGGAGTCACGCTGTTGCCGATGAGCGACGACCGCGTCGAGACGCACGTCGTCGTCGACCTGCCCGGCGAGGACGGCGAACCGGCGGAACGCAAGGCGGTGCACTTCCAGGAGTGGTGGGTGCGCTTCCACGCCGAACTGCCCGCACACTCGATCGTGCCGGTCGGCGCCGAGGAGTCGAAGCCGGCTCCCGGGGTGCTGGAGGCCGTCGCGAACGCCGACGTGATCCTGCTCGCGCCGTCCAACCCGGTGGTCAGCATCGGCACGATCCTCGCCGTACCCGGCATCAGGGCGGCACTGCGCGACGCGAAGGCACGTATCGTGGGCCTGTCGCCGATCGTGTCCGACCGGCCGGTGCGCGGCCACGCCGACGCGTGCCTGACCGCGATCGGCCTGCCCACGACGGCCGAGGCGGTCGGCCGGCTGCTGGGTGCCCGCAAGGACACCGACGGCATCCTGGACGGCTGGCTCATCCACACCACGGACACGGCTGACGTGCCGGGCGTCGAGGTCAGGTCGGTACCGCTGCTGATGACGACGACGGAGGCGACGGCCGACATGGCACGTGCCGCACTGGACCTGGCCGGGGTGACGCCGTGAGGGACCACGCCAGCGCTTCGATCGAGATCCTGCCGGTCACCGGACTGCCGGAGTTCCGGCCCGGTGACGACGTCGCCGAGGCGATCGCGTCGGCGGCGCCGTGGCTTCGCGACGGTGACGTGCTCGTCGTGACCAGCAAGGTGTTCTCCAAGGCGGAGGGCAGGCTGGTAAACGTGCCGGCGAAACCGGAGGCGCGCGATGCCGCCCGGCGCGAACTCGTGGCGGACGAGGCGGTCCGCGTCGTCGCGCGGTACGGCAACTTCGCCATCACCGAGAACAAACTGGGCGTCGTGCAGGCCGCCAGCGGCGTCGACGCGTCCAACGTGGCGGCGGGCGAGATCGCGCTGCTGCCGGTCGATCCGGACGGTTCCGCGGTCGCACTGCGCACGGCGCTGCGCGCCTCGCTCGGCGTCGACGTCGCCGTCGTCGTGACGGACACGATGGGCCGCGCGTGGCGCCTCGGCCAGACCGACGCCGCGATCGGCGCGGCGGGCCTGACCGTGCTGCACCGCTACGCGGGCACGATCGACCCGCAGGGCAACGAACTCGCCGTCACCGAGGTCGCGGTCGCCGACGAGGTCGCGGCGGCCGCGGACCTGGTGAAGGGCAAACTCGTCGGTGTGCCGGCGGCGGTCGTGCGCGGTATGTCCACAGAGGACGACGGCTCGCGGGCGCGCGACCTGGTGCGCCCGGTCGCGGACGACCTGTTCCGCCTGGGCACCAACGAGTCCATCGAGCAGGGCAGGCGGGAAGCCGTGCTGCTGCGGCGATCCGTGCGCTGGTTCACCGAGGATCCCGTCGACGAAGGCGCCCTGCGCAGGGCCGTGTCGTCGGCGCTGACCGCTCCCGCGCCGCACCACACGCATCCGGTGCGGTTCGTCTGGCCGCGTGATCGTCCACTCAGGACGCAACTGCTGGAGGAGATGCGCTCGGCGTGGCGCACCGACCTGCGCGGCGACAACTTCTCGCCGACCAGCATCGACCGCAGGGTCGCCCGGGGTAACCTGCTGTACGAGGCAACCGAGATCGTGCTGCCGTTCCTGGTGCCCGACGGCAGGCACGAGTACCCGGACGAGCGGCGCAACGCCGCCGAGCACACGATGTTCACGGTGGCCGCGGGCGGTGCCGTGCAGGGCCTGCTGGTGGCGCTGGCCGCCGAGGGCCTCGGCTCGTGCTGGGTGTCCTCGACGATCTTCGCCGCCGACGTGGTGCGCAAGGTGCTCGACCTGCCCGCCGACTGGGAACCGCTGGGGGCGGTCGCCATCGGCCACCCGGCGGACGGCCCGCTGACCCCGCGGCCGGGCCGCGACCTGACCGAAGGCCTGCTGGAGAAGTGACCGCACCGCACACGGACGAATCGCACGGAGCCGGGTTGCACGCGGACTCGGTCGCGACACTCACCGCCTGGCGCCCCGCCGAACACGGCCAGGAGTCGTTGCGCCAGGCGCTGCTGGCGTTCCTGGCCGCACGCGAGGACGCGTGCCGGCGTTCGTGCGCCGCAGGCCACCTCACCGCGTCGGCCGTCGTCCTGGACCACACCGGCACGCGGACACTGCTCACGCTGCACCCGAGGGTCGGCCGGTGGCTGCAACTGGGCGGCCACTGCGAACCGGAGGACACGACGCTGGCGGGCGCCGCGCTGCGCGAGGCGAGGGAGGAGTCCGGCATCGAGGGACTCGTGCTGCGCCCGGGTCCGCTGCACGTCGACGTGCACCCGGTGACGTGCTCCCTCGGCGTGCCGACGCGCCACCTGGACGTGCGTTTTCTCGTCGTGGCACCGGAAGGCGCGACGGCGGTGCGCAGCGCGGAGTCCGACGACCTGCGCTGGTGGCCCGTGTCCGACCCGCCGGACGAGCGCGGCGACCTGCTCGGCATGTTCGCGGCGGCCCGAACGCGCTTCGACACCACGGCGGACGCGGTCGGCTGACCGCCACGGCGCCGCGGATCACCAGCGGCGGTAGTCGCGGGGGCTGAAGCGAGGGCCGTAACGCGGCGCCCTGATGCCGGCGGCCTCGATGTAGCGGACAGCGCGCTGCCGCTGCGGCGCGTAGGGCGCGAGCACCTCGGCCATACCGGCGTCGTCCAGCCGGTGCCCGACCAGCGCGACGCCGACCGTGTGCGGGATGTGCAGGTCACCGAAGCTGACGGCGTCCGGATCACCCCACGCCCGCTGTGCCACCTCGGCCGCCGTCCACACGCCGATCCCGGGCACCTTGCGCAGCAGATCACGGCCCTCCTGCCCGCCCAGTCCGGCGGCCCGCTCCAATTGGTGCGCCACCTGGGCGGCCGCGATGAGGGTGCGGCGCCGCGCACCGTCCACGCCCGCTTTGTGCCATTCCCAGTCGTGCAGCGACAGCAGTCTGCGTGGCGCAGGTGGCACGCGCATCGGCGCAGGCGACGGACCCGGCGCGACCTCACCGAACCGCGACGCGAGTTCCCGCCACGACCGGCGTGCCTCGGTGCCGGTGACCTTCTGCTCCAGCACGGCCGAGAACAGCATGTCCCACACCCGGCGCGTGGCACCCAGGCGCAGTCCCGGCAGCCGGTGCCGGCTCTCCTGGATCACGGGGTGGTGCGCGACGAAACCGGAGTCGTCGTCCGCAGCCCCCAACAGTGCCGGCACACCGTCGGCCAGCCACTCGGCCGCGTCACCCCACGCGGACGCGACGATCTCGCCGTCCGCGGCGCGGCGCAGCGCGAGCGTGCCGGTGCCGGCCGGTGTGTTGCCGGCCAGCCAGTGGGTTCCCTCACCCGCGACCCGGAACGCGGGATCGCCGGTGCCGCGGCGCAGGTGCCCCAGCACGACGGGCACATCCAGCTCGAACGGCGGCCGCCACCTGCGCACCGTCGCCGGGCCTGCTGACCGCACGGCGTTTGCCACAGTACGAACGCTATCCTCCCGTGACGTGACCTCAACGGACGTGACGCCGACACGCCAGGCCGTGATCCTCGCCGGCGGCGAGGCGACCAGGCTGCGGCCCTACACCGACGACCGGCCCAAACCGCTGGTCGAGGTGGCGGGGAAGACCATCTTCGAACGCCAGGTCGAATGGCTGGCGGCCGGGGGTGTGGAACATGTGGTCGTCGCGTCCGGCTACCTGGCCGACGTGTTCGACGCCTTCGTGCGGCGCACCGAACTGCCGTTGACGGCCCAGATCGTCGTGGAGAAGACGAAACTGGGCCGTGGCGGCGGCCTGAAGTTCGCCGCCGCGTCACTGCCGTACCAGGGCGAACGGTGGATCGGCCTGAACGGAGACGTGCTCACCGACACCCCGCTCGCCGACATGATCGCCCACCACGAGAAGACGGCGGCGACGGCGACGGTCGCGGTCACACAGTACAAATGCCCGTACGGCGTGCTGGAGATCGGCGACGACGACGCGGTGCACAGTTTCGTCGAGGGCCCGAAGCTGCCGTACTGGATCAACGCCGGCTTCTATGTGTTCGACCCGTCCGTCACCGCGCGGCTGCCCGACGTCGGTGATCACGAGAACACGACTTTTCCGGAGCTGGCGAAGGAGAACAGGCTGTTCGCGTACCACGTCAACGGCTGGTGGCGTGGTGTCGACACCGTGAAGGACCTGATGGAGGTCAGCAAGGAGCTGGCGTGACATGCTACGGCGACATGCCAGTTTGCGCGCTGATCTGACGACGGCCCGGGAAAGGGAATAGTCTTACTGGAGCGTCCGGGGCCACTGGGCGCCGGACCCGCGAGGGCAGTGGAGACGGCTGGCCGGCGAGCCCGTGCTCGGCCGGTGTGCGATGAACGGACGTCGGTGCTGCCCAGCAGCGCCGACCGCAGGGGAGGTCGAGGAATGGACCCCCGCGAGCGGGCGGACGCGGCACTGGCCCGTGCCCGAGCCCGAGGTGCGTTCGTGGTCACCCCCGACGACGCCGTCTCCCCCATGGACGCCGCCAACACGGTCCAGATCCCGAGGGCGGTCGTGAACGCGGCCGACGGTCTGGACAACCCCGACTCGACGATGGTCATCCCCGGTCTGGGCAGGCAGCAGCAGGGCTACCCGGCGCGCGGCCACCAAACGGGCCCGCACCAGCCGGTCCCGTACCCGGGCAACCAGCAACAGCCCAACCAGCAACAATTAGCCGCGCAGCAGCATCCTGGTCAGCAGGCCCCGTTGCAGCACGGCGGCCAGCAATCCGGTCCGCAGCAGGGTGGTCCACAGCAATCCGGTCCACAGCACGGTGGTCCGCAGCAGGGTGGTCCGCAATCTTCCCAGGGGCCGCAGGGTCCGCAGCAGGCCGGTCCGCAGGGGCCGCACCAGCCAGGTCACCAGCCAGGTCACCAACCGGGTCACCAGAGCGGCCAGCACCAGCCGGTCCAGTACCAGCCCGACCCGTACGTGAGTGGCCAGTACCAATCAGGCCAGCAGCAGCCGGTGCCACCACCGCCGGGCCGCCAGGAACAGCCTCGACAGCAACGAAACCCGCTGTTCGAGGAACAGGAACCAACACCGCGTCAGTTGGACGGTCTGGTCCCCACGACCCATCACCCGGGCACCCAACGAGGCACCCTGTCCCGCCGCCTCGACGGCCAGTAATCCCGGGGCCCCAACAAATCCGAGCCCACGCTCACGGCTCGGCCCGACGCACAGCACCCAACAGCCACTACAGATCCCGCGCGTGTCGACCTTTCGACGACACCCAACCCGCGCTGCGCGCGTGTCGACCGTTCGCGCACGGCGGAACAACCACGGCCCGCGAGCCGACATCCCACGACATCGCACATCCCGCACTGTCGACCATTCACCCGAAGCCGACCAACGGCCCCGCATGTCGACCGTTCACGGTGTCCGAACCAACTGTGCGTGTCGACCGTTCACCAACAGCGGACCAACTGTGCGTGTCGACCGTTCACCGTCAGGCAAACGACAGCACTCGCGTGCCGACCTTCCGCTGTAGACGGGGCAGCGACGTGGACAGGGCAGCGACGTGGACAGGGCAGCGAGCCGCGTGTCGACCGTTCGCCGGCAGCTCAGCACCAACCCGCGCGTGTCGACCGTTGCGCGACAGCCGCCCCGACAGTGTCGACGCGCCGCCCGCGCGTCGACACTCCACATCAGCCAGCGATACTGGCGGCATCGCCGCCCGATCGCCGACGATCCGAGACCCGTGGAGTGCTGATCATGCGGAAGCTGATTGTGTGGGCGTTCATGTACTCCCTCGACGGCCTGCTCGCCGCCGAGGGCACCGAGTACTGGCGACACTGCTTCGGCATGCCCGCCGACCCGGCGGAGACGCGGCAGAAGGTCGACGTCGTCCAGAGCGCGTACGCGCACGTCATGGGCCGCACCACCTACGAGGGCATGGCCGAAGCGATGCCGACGGCCGACCATCCGTTCACGCCCATCCTGAACCCCGCGCGCAAGGTCGTCTTCTCCCGGACCCTGCGGACGGCCGAGTGGGCCAACACGACCATCGCCGCCGGTGACACGACGGAAGAGATCGACAAACTCCGGCACGGCGGCGACGGCCACATCCTGATCTGGGGCGGCGTCGGCTTGTGGCGGTCGCTCATGCGACTCGACCTGGTCGACGAGTTCCGGGTGGACCTGCACCCCTACGTCGCGGGCGAAGGCACCCGCCTGTTCGCGGACGGCCCGCGGAACTACCGGCTGGATCTGGTTTCCACAACCGAGTTCAGCAACGGCATCGTCGGGCTGCGGTACCGCCGGCACCGCTGAAGCGGCACCCGGACCGAGCGCCACGCCCGTTGGCGGCGAGTAGATCCGGCGCGCGTGTCGACCGGTCAGCCGCGGCGGGTCTCCAGTTTCAACCGGACCGCCAGCGCCGCCTTGATCGCTGCCAACACCGGAGCCCACTGCGGCCCACGGTGCCGGTCGGCCAGATACCGATAGGCACTCCGGTGGTGTGTCTCCAGCATGAACGCCGAATCACGTTCCGTCGCATGCCCCCCGATGTGGGTGACCTCCGCGTCCGGCACGTACACGTTCTGCCATCCGGCGCGTCCGAGCCGATCCCCCAGATCGACGTCCTCGAAGTACATGAAGTAGCGCTCGTCGAACCCGTTCACGGCCTCAAAAGCGCTGCGCCGCAACAACAGGCACGACCCTGACAGCCAGCCGGCGACCCGTTCCCGCACCGCGCGGTCCGACTGCCGGTAAGCCCGCGTCCACGGGTTGCCCGGCCACACCCGCCCCAGCGTCGCATGCCCGACGCCACGGCCGAGTGACGGCAGCAACCGAGCCGACGGGTACACGACCCCGGACGGCTCCCGGATCAGCGGGCCGAACGCACCGCCGCGCGGCCACCGCGTCGTCGCCTCCAGCAGGGCGTCCAGCGACCCGACCGCCCACTCGATGTCCGGGTTGGCGACCACGACCCAGCCGACATCGGGCGGCAGTTCCGCGACGCCACGGTTCGCGCCGCCGCCGTAGCCGGGGTTGCCCCCCGTCGACACCAGCGTCACGCCGGCTCGGGACGCCGCTGCCCGCTCCGGCGCGCCGTCGACCGATCCGTTGTCCGCCAACACGACTCTGACCTGCCGTGACGTCGCCTTGGCCAGACTGTCCAGGAACATGTCGAGCATCTCGCCGGGCGAGTACGTCACGACGACGACACCGAGTTCGTCGCCATAGAGCTCCGTCACGGTCGCCCATTGTGCCTCAGGCCGCAACCGGCCCGGCCGCAAGCCGGAACTCAGCGACCCCGGCGGTGGACCAGCGCCGCCCGTTCGTACGCCTCACGGTGCCGATCCGCGCTGCCGGCCCAGGTGAACTCCTTGGACCGCCGCTGCGCAGCGGACGCCAGTTCGGCCCGCCGCGCCGGGCTGTCGAACAGTTCGCCCAACGCCGCCGCGATGTCACCGGTGCCGACACCGCAGTACGCGACCGCGTCGCCACCGACCTCCGGCAGCGACAGCCGACGCGTCGTCAACACGCACGCCCCGGCCGCCATCGCCTCCAGCACGGGCAGCCCGAATCCCTCACCGAGACTCGGGTACGCCACGAGCAGCGACCCGCCGAGGAACCCGGCCAGCCACTCCAGCGGCAGGTACCCGGCACGGATCACGCGCAGCCGCCGCGGCACCGCGTCCAGCGCCCGCTCGACCTGGCCGTCCCAGCCGGGCTGGCCGGCGAGCACCAGCGCGGGCGGATCGGAGCGGCCACGGCACGCCTGGGCGAAGCCGCGGATCAGCGCCGGCACGTTCTTGCGCGGCTCCAGCGCCCCCAGGAACGCCACGTAGTCGGTGTCGTCGCCGACGCCCAGAGCGTCGCGCACCACGCGCTGCTCCTCGGCCGACGGCGGGTGCAGCAGGTCGGTGTCCACGCCGTGCGGTGCGACGTGCAGCATGCGCGGGTCGGCGCCGGCCACCCGGACGAGTTCGTCGGCGGTCGCCTGGCTGGGGACGACGCACAACTCGGCCCGCCCCAGCGACGATCGCGTCCACCAGCGGAAGAACCGGGCCTTGACCGAGGAGTGCAGCACGGCGTCGGTGAAGAACGTCGCGTCGTGCAAGGTGACGACGGACGCGGCCGGCAGCGCCAGCGGAGCCGTGTAGTGCGGGGAGTGCAGCACGTCGACGCCCAGCCGCCGGACCAGCAGCGGCAGCGTCGTCTGCTCCCAGGTCAGCCGCGCGGTGCGGGTGGCGACGGACTCCGTCGCGGACACGATCCGGGACCTCGGCGCGAGTGTGTGGTAGCGCTCGGCGTCCCTGGGCTGGCACACCACGCCCAGTCGCGCACCGGAGGCGGCGAGGGCGCCGACCAGCGAGTCGACGTAACGACCGACGCCACCACGATCCGCTGGGACCGCGGTGGCGTCGATCAACACGCTGGATTCGGCGTGGGACACGAATGGCAGCTTACGGCCGAAACTCACCGTGACGCGTCGTATTCGGACCAGCTACCAGGTTTCCGATACCGACAACGTGTCAGACGAGTCCGATTAGTCGGTTTTGGTATAGTTCCAAGTGGACATTCCACACGAGCTGGGCGGATCTCTGCCACGTGAACGTCTCGGCCCTGCGCTTCGCGGCCGCCACGCGTGCCTGCGTTCGCGCAGTGTCCTCGAACACGCTGCGCAACGTCTTGGCCAGCGCCGTCGGGTCCTGGCGCCGCGCCATCGCCCCCGTGCCGCCTGCCAGTTCGACCAGCGCGGGCGCGTCCGAGTGCACGACGGGCACCCCGGCGGCCATCGCCTCCAGCAGCGGCAGGCCGAAGCCCTCGGCCAGGCTCGGCATCACGAACACCGACGCGCCGCTGAGCACGACGGCCAGCTCGGCGTCCGTGACCCTGCCCAGCACGATCAGCCGGTCGGGTGGCAGGTGCCGCTGCCGGGCCAGGTCGTGCAGGTCGACCCCGCCCCAACCACGCTGCCCGGCCACCACCAGCGGCAGGTCGGGCGCGTTCTGCCGGGTCATCGCGTCGATCAGCACGTCGAGGCCCTTGCGCGGCTCGACGGTGCCGATCGCCAGCACGTACCGCTCCGGCAGTTTCAGCCTGCCGCGGATGCGCAGCCGCGCGTCGGCGTCCGGGACCTGCATGAGCACGGCCGGCACACCGTGCCGCACGACGTGCACGCGCGCGGTGCCGGGCGCGTACAGCGTCAGCTCGGCGGCCACCGCGTGCGACGGCACGACGATCGCACCGGCCTGGTAGGTCGCCCTGCGGATCACCTTCTGGTGCCACGCGGAGCCGCGCCTGGTGAGCGTCTCCGGATGCGTCCACGGGACCGTGTCGTGCACGGTGACCACGAGGCCACGGCCGCGCTTGGGTGTCGCGGGCGCCAGCGGTGTCGGCGCGTGCACGGAGTCGCCGCCCGGCCACAGTGGCCAGCCGCGCTCCCATGCGTACGTGAGCATCCTCGGCGACACCCGCAGCACCTTCGGTCCGTCCACACCGGGGATCACCGCGGCCGACGGGTCACGGTGCCGTGCGACCACGCTGGACACCGACCCAGCCCGGCGGCGCCGTCGCGGCGAGCGCCGCGCCCAGTTCGCGCGTGTACCGGCCGGTGCCTCCTGGTACCGGCGCGAGCAGCTGTTCGGCGAGCACGACGAGCTCGGGCACGGTGACCAGCGTCCCACGACCGATCGGCGATCGTCAGCGCGACCGGCCGGTGGCAGCCGGTACGGTCGTCGGATGGCGGAATCCGCGGCCGGCGTGCGCACCACGGTCGTCGTGGTGACCTGGCGCGGCCGCGACCACGTCGAGGCGTGCCTGGACGCGTTGGCCGAGCAGCACCGTCCACATTCGACGCTCGTGGTGGACAACGCTTCCGACGACGGCACAGCGCGGCTCCTGGCCGACCATCCGTCCAGGCCACCGGTGCTGCGGCTGCCGGCCAACCGGGGCTACGCGGGCGGTCTCGCGGTGGCGCTGCGCCAGGTCCGCACGCCGTTCGTGGCGTGGCTCAACGACGACGCGGCACCCGCGCCGGACTGGCTGGCCGAACTGGAGGACGCGCTGGACGCGGACCCGAGGGCGGCCGCGGCGGGTGCGGTGCTGACCGGACCGGACGGTGCGCTGAGTTCCGCGGGAGTCCGGCTGACCGAGGACGGCCACGGCGCCGACGCCACGTCGACCGGCCCGACCACGTTCGGCTTCTGCGGCGGCGCCGCGCTGGTGCGCACCGACGCGCTCGCGGCCGTCGGCGGTGTCCCGGCCGGGTTCTTCTGCTACTACGAGGACACCGACACGGCGTGGCGGTTGCGGCTGGCGGGTTGGCGGGTGCCGGTCGTGCCCACCGCGACCGCCGTCCACCTGCACGGCGCGAGCAGCGTGCCCGGTTCGTTCCGCTTCCACCGCTGGAACGAGCGCAACCGCCTGCTCACCCTGCTGCGCTGCGCCCCGGGGCAGGTCGCGCTGCGCCAGCTCGCCCGGTTCCTCGCGCTCACCCTGGTGCTGCCGGTCCGGCGCCTGCTCGGCGCCACCGTGCCGGACGCGCCGAACTTCACGATCCGGCTGCGCGCGCTGGTCCTGGCGGAAATACTGGTCCGCTCACCGGCAGCCGCGGCCGCACGGTTGCGGATCGGCAGGCGCGCATCGGTACGAAGATCGGTAATCTGGAAGACCTGGGCCGGAAGGGTATGAACCGGCCCGCTGAGGAGGAACTGCGCGTGCCGACCCTGCCGACGCTCTCGGTGGTCCTGGTGAACTACCGCGGCGCCGCCGACACGATCACCTGCCTTCGGACACTGCGGGCCGAACTGGACTACCCGGCAGACCGGCTGCAACTGGTGTGCGTGGACAACGCGTCCGGTGGCGACGACGTGCGCCGCATCCGCGCGGAGGTCCCCGGCGTCACGCTCGTCGAGTCCGACGTGAACCTCGGCTTCGCTGCCGGGTGCAACCTGGGCGTCCGCAGCGCCACGGGTGAGGTGCTGGCGTTCCTGAACAACGACGCCCGCCCCGACCCCGGCTGGGCGAGAGCCGCGGTCGCCGTGCTGACGGCGGAGCCGACGGTCGCGTCGGTGGCCAGCCGGGTGCTGGACTGGACCGGCGAGCGGGTGGACTACGTGGACGCCGGCCTGACGTGGTTCGGCATGGGCTACAAGCCCGACGCGGGCCGCCCGCTGGCCGAGCTGAAGACCGACCGGCACGAGGCGGCACGGGACGTGCTGTTCGCCACGGGTGCCGCGATGTTCGTGCGGGCCAACGTCTACCGCGAGCTGGGCGGCTTCGACGAGCGCTTCTTCATGTTCTACGAGGACGTGGACCTCGGCTGGCGGCTCAACCTGCGCGGCTGGCGGGTGCGCTACGAGCCCGCGTCGCTGGCCTACCATCGGCACCACGCCTCGATGTCCACAGCGGACGGTGCCGACGGCGCGCGCGAGCTGTACCTGTTGGAGCGCAACGCGTTGGCCGCGCTGTACAAGAACGCGTCGGACCAGACGCTGGCGAAGGCACTTCCCGCGGCGCTGGCGCTCGCGGTCCGGCGGGCCACGGCGCGCGGCGAGATCGACGCGACACAGCTGGAGATCAACCGCCGCACCGGTGACGAGCCGACGCACGTGTCGATCCCGCGCACCACGCTGGCCGGTGTGCTCGCGATCGACCAGTTCGTCGAGCTGCTCGGCGAGCTGGCGCGGGCGCGGGCGGTCGAACAGGCGGCCCGCGTGCGCACCGACGCGGACCTGCTTCCGTTGATGCGCAAGGCGATCGAGCCCGCGTACCCGCTGCCTCGCTACCTCGCGGCACACCGGACGCTGGTCGAGGTGTTCGGCATCGAGGAGGTGTTCGGCCGCCCGCGCAAGGTGCTCGTCATCACCGGTGACGCGATCACCGCACGCATGGCCGGTCCGGCGATCCGCGCGTGGCACATGGCCGAGGTGCTCTCCGGTGAACACGACGTGCGGCTGGTCAGCGTGAACCCGCGCGGTGAGTTCGTGGACGCGCCGTTCCCCGTGCTCACGGTGCACCGCCGTGAACTGCCGGCGCAGGTCGACTGGGCGGACGTCGTCGTCCTGCAGGGTCACGCGCTGGAGATGGTGCAGGACCTCAAGAAACGTGACTCCACCAAGCTCGTGGTCTGCGACATCTACGACCCGATGCACCTGGAACTGCTGGAACAGGGCAAGCAGGACACCGACGAAAAGCGCGCCAAGGACCTGGTCGGCGTCACGAAGGTGCTCAACGCGCAGTTGCGGCGCGGCGACTTCTTCCTGTGCGCGTCCGACCGGCAGCGGCACTTCTGGCTGGGCCACCTGGCCGCGCTGGGCAGGCTCACGCCGCAGCTCTACGACGCCGACCCGACCGCCGAGTCGCTGCTGGCCGTCGTCCCGTTCGGCCTGCCGGGCAAGCCGCCGACCAGGACCGGCCCCGGTGTCCGCGGTGTGCTGCCCGGGGTCGGCGCGCAGGACAAGGTCGTGCTGTGGGCGGGCGGTGTGTACAGCTGGTTCGACCCACTGACGCTGGTCCGCGCGATCGGCGAGCTGGCGGTCCGGCGGCCGGACGTGCGGCTGGTGTTCCTCGGGATGCGGCACCCGAACCCCGAGGTGCCGGAGATGGACATCGGCGCGCGCACCAGGTCACTGGCCGACCGGCTGGAACTGGCCGGCCGCAACGTGTTCTTCAACGACGGCTGGGTGCCCTACGCGGAGCGGCAGAACTGGCTGCTGGACGCGGACTGCGGTGTGACGACGCACTTCCACCACGTGGAGACGACGTTCGCGTTCCGCACCAGGGTGCTGGACTACCTGTGGTCGTCGCTGCCGATCGTGACCACCGACGGCGACTCGTTCGCCGATCTGGTGCGCAGCGAGCGGCTGGGCGTCGTGGTGCCGCCGGAGGACGTGACGGCACTGGCCGACGCGCTGGAGCGGGTGCTCTACGACGAGGAGTTCGCCGCCGGCTGCCGGGAGCGGATCGCCGTGGTGCGCGAGCGGTTCACGTGGGAACGCGTGCTGGCGCCACTGGCGGAGTACTGCCGCTCGCCGCGGCGGGCCGCCGACCGCCTGACCGGCAACGAACCGCTGGTCCACAACGAGCCGCTGGGCGCCGGCAGGCTGCTGCGCCGCGACGCGAAGCTGCTCCGCGAGTACCTGGACGCGGGCGGTCCCGGCGAGGTGGCGCGGCGCGCGGTCGGCAGGCTGCGCAGGCTGGCCACCGGACGGACACCGGAGCGTCCCGATGGCACGTGAGCGGCTCCGGGTGCTCATCGACGGCACCCCGCTGCTGGGCCAGCGCACCGGCGTCGGCCGCTACACCGCGGCGCTGGCCGAGGAACTGGCGTCCATGCAGGGCGTGGACATCAGGGCCGTCGCGCTGACACTGCGCGGCTGGCGGGCACTGCGGTCGGTGCTGCCGCACGGGGTGTGGGCGCGTGGCGTGCCGTGCTCGGCACGCCTGCTGCGCAGGTGCTGGCTGCGTTCGTCGTTCCCGCCGATCGAACTGATCGCGGGCTTCTCCGACGTCGTACACGGCACGAACTTCGTACTCCCGGTGTCCGCGCGGGCCGGCGGTGTGCTGACCGTCCACGACCTCGCCTTCCTCGACGCGCCGGACGAACTGCCGCCCGGCGACCGGGAACTGCCGGCGCTGGTACGGCGTTCCGCGCTGCGGGCGCGCGTGGTGTGCACGCCGACGCGGAGTGTCGCGGACGCCGTGGTGGAACGGCTGGGCGTGCCCGCCGACCGCGTGATGGTGACGCCACTGGGCGTCGACCCCGCGTGGTTCGCCGCGCGCCCGCCCGGTGACGAACGCCGCCGCCGCCTGGGACTGCCGGAGCGGTACCTGCTGTTCGTCGGTGCGGAGGGGCCACGCAAGGGCCTCGACGTGCTGTACAAGGCGCACGCGGCAGCGTCCGACCTGCCGCCGCTGGTCGTGACGGGACCATCGCGGTCCGGAGTGGACGGTCGGGTCGTCCGCACCGGCTATCTGCCGGACGTCGAACTCCGCAGCGTTGTCGCGGGCGCCGCTGCCCTCGTGTTGCCGTCGCGGGACGAGGGTTTCGGGCTGCCGGTACTGGAAGCGTTGGCGTGCAACGTTCCCGTGGTGTGCACGGACGTGCCGGCGCTGCGCGAGGTGGCAGGCGACCAGGCCAGGTTCGTGCCGTACCGGGACGTCGAGGCGCTCGCCGACGCGATGCGCGCGGTACTGGGCGATCCGCCGCCGCCGGACGTGGTGGCGGCACGGCGGGCGCACGCGGCCGGTTTCACGTGGCGCCGCTGCGCGGAGGCGACCGTGACGGCGTACCGGCGCGCGGCGCAGCGCTAGCGTCCCGCGTTCCTCAGTCGATCGTCGGCAGGTAGGCGGGCGGCCTACGGGCGTTCGCGGCCTGCTCGAACGCCGCGGCGCACGACAGGACCAGCCCGTCCGCCCACTGGCCGGCGAAGAACGACACGCCGATGGGCAGGTGGCCGGCGAACCCGGCCGGCACCGTGACGGCCGGGTAGCCGGCCACGGCGGCCGGACTGGACGAGCTCACCTCGTCGCGGTCGCCCACCGCGTGGTCGATCGGCAACGCGGGCTCGTTGCTGGCCGCGACGATGACGTCCAGGCGGTGCTCGGCCATCGTCTCGTCGACCGACCTGCGGGCCAGATCCGTGGCCAGGGCGCGCCGTCGCCGGTGGTCGGGATCGCCGGTCGACGGTGCCTGCGCGGCCTGTTCGAGGTGGTCCTGGCCGAACAGCGACAGCTCCACGCCGTCCTGCTTGTTGAACTCGATCAGCTCGGCGAACGTCTGCGGCGCGTCCGGCCGGGTGGCCAGGTATGCCTCCAGGTCGTGCCGGAACTCCGCCCACATGGCCGGCAGTTCGGCGGTCTCGATCTCGCTCTGGTGCGGCAGATCGACCGGCACGACAACGGCTCCCGCCGCCTCCAGAATGTCCATTGTGGACGACATGACGGCGGCGCCGTCGTCGGGCAGCCGCCAACAACCGACCCGCAGTCCGCGCAACACGTCCGGATCGAGGGCTGCCGCGTAATCGGCGACCTGGCCGTCCGGGTAGCGTGCCGTCGCCGGGTCGCCGGGATCACGGCCCTGCAGCACCGACATCGTGATCGCCACGTCGATCACGTGCCGCGCCATCGGACCGGGCGTGTCCTGCTCACCGGTGATCGGCACGACGCCCGCCCGGCTGATCAGCCCGAGGCTCGGCTTCAGCCCGACCACGGCGTTCGCGCCGCCGGGGCACACGATCGACCCGTCGGTCTCGGTGCCGATCGCCACCTGCGCCAGCGACGCGGCCACCGCGACCGCGGACCCGGACGACGACCCGGACGGATTGCGGTCCAGCACGTACGGGTTGGCGGTCTGCCCGCCGAGTCCCGACCAACCGGACGTCGAGCGCGACGAGCGGAAATTGGCCCACTCCGACAGGTTCGTCTTGCCAAGGATCACCGCGCCTGCGGACCGCAGCCGACGCACCAGGAACGCGTCCGAGGCCGGCGGAGCCACCAGCAGCGCCCGCGAACCCGCCGTCGTCGGCAGGTCCGCGGTGTCGATGTTGTCCTTGAGCAGCACCGGAACACCGTCCAGCGGACCGAGTGCGGCGCCCGCGCGCCGCCTGCGGTCACTCGCCGCGGCCTGCAACAGCGCCGTCGGATCGACGAACAGCACGGCGCGCAGCACCGGGTCGACCGTGCGGATGCGCTCCAGGTACGCGGCGGTCAGGTCGACCGACGTCAGATCACCGCTGTCGAACAGGCGGCGCAGTCGCGGGATGGTGAGCGGATCGAGCTCCGGCGTCGGCACCCCGGCATTCTGACCGATCACGGCGGCCCGCGTCAGCTACGAACGGCGGCACCGTGCTCGACGAAGAACCTGCTCAACGCGTCCCGCCACGGCACGGCGGGCACCAGTCCGGCGTCCAGCCACGCCTTGTCCGACAGCACCGAGTAGGCGGGCCGTGGCGCGGGGCGGGGGAAGTCCGCGGTGGTGCACGGCCGGACACGCTCCGGATCGGCGCCCAGTTCCTCGAACACGGCCCGCGCCAGGCCGAACCAGGTGGTCTCACCGGCCCCGGTGCGGTGCAGCACCCGCTGCGCCGGAGCGCGACCTTCGGCCACCGCGGTCGCCAGGTCGAGCAGCCCTGCCGCCAGGTCGGCCGACCACGTCGGCGTGCCACGCTGATCGTCCACAACGGACAGATTCTTGCCCTGACCCTCCAGTTTCGCCATGGTCTTCACGAAGTTGCCGCCCGCGGCGCCGTAGACCCACGCGGTGCGCACCACCCAGGACTCGTCCGTGGCCTCCAGGACGGCCTGTTCGCCCGCCAGCTTCGTGCGGCCGTAGACACTGCGCGGACCGGTCGGGTCGTCCGGTTCGTAGGGCCGCAGGCCGGTGCCGTCGAACACGTAGTCGGTGGACACGTGGATCACCGGCACACCGAACCCGGCGGCCGTGCGGGCCAGCAGGCCGGGACCATCGACGTTGACGCGGCGGGCACCGTCCTCGTCGGTCTCGGCGGCGTCCACGGAGGTGTACGCGGCTGCGTTCACGATCACCGGGAGACGGCCCGCCGACCGCGCCGAGTCGGCCAGTGCGGTCACAGCCGTGCGCACGGCTGCCGGATCGGTGATGTCCAGCTCCGCCGAACCGGGCGCGCTCACCGTGCCCAGGCGAGCACCCAGTGTGGCCAGGTCATGACCGAGTTGACCCCGCCCGCCGGGCACGAGCAGCGCCAGTTCGGTGACTTCTCCCACAATCGGCCTCCCAGCCTGTCAGCACGCTGAATTCGTGGTCCTCGCGTGCAACGTTCCACGCCGCTCACACGTATAACGCAAGAGGGACGGATCGCGGCGCGCGGGGTTCGACGGAGCGGTGCACGCTGTCCGTGGGAGCGCGGGGTCGGGAGGAAGTGCCGTGGACGTCGACGCGCAGTCGGACACACCGGCAGAGGAACCACTGGTCGATGCCGACCTGACGGACGAGCAGCCACCGGCAGAGCCGGTGGTGCCCGAACCGGCGAAGTCCCCGGAGACCCTGGCGACCGAACCGGAAGCCGAATCAGCGGACGAACCGGACGCCGATCCGGGCCCGGCACCCGCAGCCGGCACTCGCGGCACGCGGTCCAGGACAGCCAGGATCAGCCTGGGCGCCGCCAAGTCGCTGATCGCACTCGTGTCGGCCGCGGTACTCGCCGTGACCGGCTACAACTGGTCGGTCTTACGCCAGTTGGACAACGGCATCGCGCGCACCGACGTGTTCGGCGCGGCACCCGCGGCAACCGGAGCGAAAGGCCCGGCAGCCGCGGTGGCACCGCCGTTGACCAGTGACGTCAACATCCTGCTGGTCGGTCTGGACAGCCGCACCGACCCGCACGGCAACCCGTTGCCCGCCAACGAACTCGCGATGCTGCACGCGGGTCCCAGCGACGGCGAGCTGAACACCGACACGATGATCCTGCTGCACATCCCGGCCGGCGGCCGACAGGCGACGGCGATCTCGTTCCCGCGTGACTCCTACGTGCACCTGGCGGGCGGTTTCGGCTGGGACCGGCTGAACTCGGCGTTCGCCTACGCGCGCAACGCGACCGTCACACAGCTCACGCACCAGGGAGTCACGGACTCGGCACAGATCGAACAGGAAGCCGACACGGCGGGCCGCAGGAACCTCATCGCCACGATCGAGCAGCTCATCGGGAACACGTTGACGATCAACAGGTACGCCGAGGTGAACCTGGCCGGCTTCTACGACATGTCCAACGCGGTCGGGGGCGTGCAGGTGTGCCTGAAGGCCGACACGCACGACGACTACACCGGCGCCACGTTCCACGCGGGCGTGCAGACGATCTCCGGCGTGCAGGCGCTGGGCTTCGTGCGACAGCGGCACGGCCTGCCCCGCGGCGACCTGGACCGGATCGTGCGGCAGCAGGTGTTCCTGGGCGCACTGGCCAACAAGGTGCTCTCCACCGGCACACTGACCAGCCCGTCGCGCATCTCCGCGCTCACCACGGCGATCCAGAACTCCGTCACGCTCAGTTCCGGTTGGGACATCACGAGTTTCGCCGAGCAGATGCAGGGCCTGACCAGCGGCGCGATCCGGTTCACCACGATCCCGACCGGCCCGAACATCGTCGTCGGCGGCGCGGACATGATCCGGATCGACCCACAGCAGGTGCAGGCCGCCGTGTCGGACCTGATCAACCAGACGCCGCCGAGCACCACGACGCCGCCGAGAACGACGCAACCGTCGGTCACCGAGACGACACCGCAGGCCCCGGCGACCGCCCCCGCCGTAACCTCCACCACGGACGACACACCGATCACGGCGGACGGCATCCCCTGCGTCAACTGAACACCGCGGGCACCGCTAGCGTCGAGTGACATGACGGTGACCGAGAAACTGCTGCGGCCGTTGCTGGCGCAGCCCGCCCGACCGCTCATCACGCAGTACGACGAGGCGTTCGGCAGCAGGGTGGAACTGTCCGTGGCGACGGTCGCCAACTGGGCGGCGAAGACGGCCAACTGGCTGCGTGACGAGCACGACGTGGAACCGGGCACGACGGTCGCGGTGCGGCTGCCCGCGCACTGGCAGACGGCGGGTGTGCTGCTGGGTGCGTGGTGGTGCGGCGCGCGCGTCACGGCGGACCCCGCGGGAGCTGACGTGTCGTTCGGCCGCCAGGGCGACGACGTGACGGCGACGGTCGCGCTCGACCCGCTCGGCATGGGCCTGAAGGAGAGCCCAGCGCACGGCGTGGACTACCTCACCGAGATCCGCATCTCCGGCGACACCTTCGAGCCGTGGCAACCTGTCCCCGGTTCGACGGAGGCGCTGGACGAGTCCACGATAGATGAACTGGTCGCGGCGGCCCACGATCGAGCCGCCAGCCTGGCCATCACCGCCGGCTCGCGTGTCATGTCCACGCTGGACTGGACCTTTCCGGACGGACTGCTGTCCGGTTTCCTGGCCGTCCTGGCCGCCGGAGCGTCCCTGGTCCAGTGCGGCACGGCCGACGCCGACGTGCTCGCGGCCCGCCGCGAGGCCGAGCGGACCACGGTGGACCTGGGCTGACGTAACACCGGCCGCCGCCCGCCGATGGCACTATCGAGGACTCGGACGTGGCGGCGAAGGGTGGTCGACAGTGGACGAAACGACGCCGTACGAACCAACGCCGTCCCATGGTGACCAGCCTGCGGGCCGCTGGTCACACACCTGGTATTACGCCGTGCCCATCGTGACGGCAGGCACGTTCGCGTGGATCCCGTTCCTGCACGCGGCCATCAGACTCAGGACGAGACAGGCGGCGCTGCTCGCCATCCTGTTCGGCGGCCTGGACGTGGCCCTGTGCGTGCTGCTCACGCTCACGCCGCAACAGGCGCCGGCCAGCGGCACCGACCCGATCAGCGCGGCAGGCGGCCTGCTCGCGATCGGCACGGTCATCCTGAGCTGCGTCCTGGCGACCCCGCTGCGCCGCAAGGTCGGCAACACGCCCGCGACCGTCGAGCAACCGCGCCCCGACCCGGCGATCGCCCACGTCCTGGCGGCAAGAGCCCGCCGTGACGAAGCAAGGACCCTGGCCACGACCGACCCACTCCTGGCCCACGAACTGCGCATCGGCCGCCCCGACCTACCGCGCGACTACGACGACGGCGGCCTCGTCGACCTCAACCACGCCCCTGCCCCGACGATAGCGCAGACATGCGACATTCCGCCCGAGGTGGCGGAGGCGGTCGTCGCCAACCGGGAAGGCCGAGGCGAACCGTACGACAACGTCGACGAACTCCTCGTCATGGCGGACCTCCCGATCACCAACGTC
>CAVWRF010000011.1:0-237279 GCA_963757325.1 Candidatus Melainabacteria bacterium | reverse complement strand
GCGCGTGCTGCCAGTCGCGGGCCTCGGCGACCAGCGGGTCGTGGTGGCGCGGCGGCCACCGAAGAAGATCGCCGAGATCGGCACGCCCCGCGGGTTGTCGTACTCGGGCGCGACGATCGGGCACTGGCTCAGCGGCGTGTAGTAGCGCGAGTTCGGGTGCGCGGCGGGCTCGTCGGAGTCCGGTGTCCAGTCGCGCTTCTTCCACGACGTGAGGTGCGCGGGCGGCTCGCCCATGCCCTCCCACCAGACGTCGCCGTCGTCGGTGAGGGCGACGTTGGTGAACACCGTGTTGCCGCGCTCGACGGTGCGCATCGCGTTCGGGTTGGTGTGCCGGTCGGTGCCCGGGGCCACGCCGAAGAAACCGTTCTCCGGGTTGACCGCGTACAGCCTGCCGTCGTCACCGGACCGCAGCCACGCGATGTCGTCGCCGAGCGTCTGCACCTGCCAGCCGGGGATGGTCGGCTCCAGCATCGCCAGGTTCGTCTTGCCGCACGCCGACGGGAACGCGGCGGCCACGTAGTAGACCTTCTGTTCCGCGAGATCAGCTTCAGGATCAGCATGTGCTCGGCGAGCCAGCCCTCGTCGCGGCCGATCACCGACGCGATGCGCAGCGAGTAGCACTTCTTGCCCAGCAGCGCGTTGCCGCCGTAGCCGGAGCCGTAGCTCCAGATCATCCGTTCCTCGGGAACTGGGTGATGTACTTCGTCGTGTCGCGCGGCCACGGCACGTCGTCCTGGCCCGGCTCCAGCGGCGCGCCCACCGAGTGCAGGCATTGCACGAAGTCGGCGTCCTCGCCGAACTTGGCCAGCGCCCTGCTGCCTGACCGGGTCATCACGTGCATCGACACGACGACGTACTCGGAGTCGGTGATCTCCACCCCCAGCATGGGCTTGTCCGCCTCCAGCGGTCCCATGCAGAACGGGATCACGTACATCGTGCGGCCCCGCATGCAACCCCGGTACAGCTCCGTCATGATCGACTTCATCTCCGCGGGGTCCATCCAGTTGTTGGTGGGACCGCAGTCGGCCTCGTCGGCCGAGCAGATGAACGTGCGCTCCTCGACACGCGCGACGTCGTCGGGATCCGATGCGGCCCAGAAGGAATTGGGTTTGTCACGCAGCGGAACGAACGTGCCGGCACCGACGAGTTTCGCGGTAAGTCGGTTCCATTCGGATTCCGAACCGTCGACCCACACCACGTCGTCCGGTGTGGTCAGTTCGGCGACCTCGCGCACCCACGCCAGTAGTCGCGCGTGATCGGTCGGTGCCTGTTCCAGACCCGGGACGGTCACTGCTGTCATCGCGCTTCGTCTCCTGACTGGACAACGAGGCATCACACGTTCGCGCAGGTCGCGAACGTGTGACGGCGTCGTCCGGAATGGCTGCCACGCCCGGGGGCTAGTCGGGCGTGGCAGGAACGGGATGTCCCGAGGTTAACCTCGGACCCGGCGCTTGAAGCAGTTCGGTCGTGTCGGCTCGCTCACAAGAACGATCAGGGTATCGATCAAGCGGCTGTTCCACTGCGATGATGTGTTACCCGGCGGCGGGCCGGCGGCGCGGCGACCGCCACCGGTAATCGGGAATCGATTCCCGCGCTTCGTTATCAGAACGTGACGGTCCTGATGAGTTGATGTTGGTAAGCGGCCGGGTCAGTTCCGGCTGATCCACTGGCCGGTGGCCGAGTCGATCCGGACGACGCCCTGCGCGCTGCCGGTCTCGCTGAACGCGCCCGCCCAGCCGCTCCAGTGCCGGTCCTCGGCCACGTCGGCGACCGCCTGCCGCGCCGCGTCCGTGCCGGTGGGCGGGGTGAACGGCGTGTCGCCGGTGCCGTCGGGCGTGTACTGGCCGTCCGAGCCGATGTGCCCGTGCCGCACCTCGGTCCACTGGTGGTCGCCGGTGTGGTCGGCGATCACGACCTGGCCGTCCGGGGTGAGCACCGTGGCCACGTCGGCCTTGCCGTCGCCGTCGGAGTCCGTGTACAGCACCGTGTCGCCGTGCGAGCCGTGCACGACCACCGTGTCCGGCCGGCCGTCGTGGTTGGTGTCCACGGTCGCGGGGCCGACGTCGACCGGGCCGTTCGCGGTGTCCACCGTGACGTCGCCGCCGTGGCCCGCGCTGTCGGTGGCCTGGGTCTGCGGCGCTGCCGGATCGGCGGGGCCGCCGCCGGGCGTCACGTCGATCCAGTGGCCGGTGGCGGCGTCGTAGTGCGCCTGCTCCGTCTCCTGGCCGGCCTGGTCGTACTCGGTGACGGTGTCGGCCGTCCCGTCGTGGTCGGCGTCGGTGTACACGATCTGTCCACCGTCCGCGGTCTCCACCGCGACGCTGTCCACGATCCCGTCCTGGGCGTACGAGTAGTTGTCCTGCTCGACGTACTCGTGGCCGTCGACGTCGATTCGCAGCTCGCCGGAGTCACCCGCGGTGCCGTCGTCGATGTACACGGCGTCCCCTGTTCCCCGCCTCACGGCGGTTGGAAGTGTGCTGTGCGACCTCTTGGACTCACCGTAGGCCCGCTCGGTTCCCCACACCAGTGTCAGGTCACCGCGCGTCGCGCAACGCCCTGATCTCGGTGAGTAGCCCCTCGATCCGCTCGCGGCCCTGCTGCACCCCGGTCAGCCGCCGACCGGCCGACGCCAGCCGCTTGGTCCGCTCGCCGTCGGCCAGCTTCATGGTCCGGTCCACCTCCCGCAGTTCGGCGTCGATCGCGTCGATCCGCCTGCCCAGTACGTCGTCCAGGGCCAGCGACAGCTCCTGTTCGGCGTCGATCAGCTGCTCGGCGACGAGCTGGTCCATGGTGGCGCGGGCATCCGCGATGGCCTCGGTCAGCCACTGCTTCATGTGCTGCTTGTCCGCCGAGTGCCTGCGGGTACGGGCCAGCCACCAGCCCGCGCCGAGGCCGACCACGATGGTGGCCGGCAGCACGATCGGGTTGAACACCGCGGCCGACAGCCCGGCCAGCGGCAGCGCGGCCACCCGCGCCGCGCCGAACCCGCCGGTGATCCCCATGAACACCAGCAGCCTGTCCTCCGCCGTGGGCGGCCGCTTGTCCGGTGGTCGCAGCGTCACCGGCGGCCGGTCCGACCGCGCGAACTGGGCCCTGATCACGGCCAGCTCGTCGCTGGTGAACAGGTCGGCCAGCGCCGTCACCGCGACCTTGTCCAGCCTGCGGGCCAGTTCCCGCGACAGCCGGCCGGACACCAGTCGCAGCGCCGCGTCCACCTGGCCGGGCAGGCCGGCCAGCGCCGCCCGGTCGGCCGAGTCGATGGCCTGCCGGAACCACGACTGCACCTCGCGCATCTCCCGGTTGACCTCGTGCCCGCTCTCCACCCGTGCCCGCTGGATCTCGCCGCGCAGCCGCACCTGCCAGCTCCGCGTGGACGAGCGGCGCGCGGTGGCCAGTTCCTCCCTGCGGGTGCGCAGCGCCGTGGCTTCCTCGGCGCCTGCCGAGAGCGTGCGGCACTCGGCCCTGAGCGTCACCTCCAGCGCGGCCAGCGCGCTGTCGGTGGCCCGCAGGGCGTTCGCCTCGGCCAGCATCACCGACCGGCCGACCACCAGTTCCTGTAGCGCGACCTGTAGCTGCCCGATCCCGGACTGCTCCCGGATCACCGCTGCCTGCTCGTTCGGCGCACGGCCGGCCAGTTCGAACATCCGCGCCGAGCAGGGGTGGAACGCCGCGTCGGCGAAGCGTGGCGCGTGTGCGGCCAGCAGCCGCCGGTCGTCCTGCACGACCTGGCGCCAGCCGCGGAACGCGTCGGTCTTGGCCATCGCGAAGACCACGGTCTCCACCTGCTCGCCGACCTCGCGCAGGAACGCCAGCTCGCCCGACGTGAACGGGCCGGACGCGTCGGCCACGAACAGCAGCGCCGTCGCGCCGGCCGCGGCCTGCCTGGCCAGTTCGCCGTGCATCGAGTCGAGCCCGCCGACCCCGGGCGTGTCCACCAGGGTCAGCCGCTCCAGCAGCGGCACCGGTCCGCGCACCTCGACGTAGCGGGGCGGCACCTGGCCGGGCGGGAACTCGTGCGCCGCGGACGTCCAGTTGGGCAGCGCCGCCATGTCGAACTCGATCGGCGGCCGGCCCGGATAGTGCGCTCCGGCCGACCAGCGCTCGCCGTGCCCGAACACCAGGTACGTCGCCGTCGCCACGTCGGCGTCCACAGGGGACAGTCCTGGGGTGGCGAGCAGCGCGTTGACGAGAGAACTCTTGCCGCGCTTGGTCTCCCCGACGACGACCACGGTCGGCGGATGCGGCTGCCGCGCGATCGCGCGCACAACTCCTTCCGCGGCGGCCGGATCCGCCTCCCGGACCAGCGTGAGCAGCTCCTGCCGGGCGTGCCGGACCTGTTGGGGCAGTGTGGTCGGGGCCGTCATGTCGGCTCCCGCAGCCGGTACACGATCACCACGGGCGGCCGCAGCGCGCGGCCGTTGTCGCTGAACCCGACCACCTCGGTCTCCGCGATCAGGCCGGCGAGCGCCGCGTCGTCGGTCTCCGTCGTGCCCGCCGCCTCGTGCAGTGCGGGGTCGAACGGCCTGCCGTCCGGCCGGACCGCCGTGACGCCGACGTCGGCCAGGCCACGCTCGATCCGCTCGGCGATGCCGTCGCTCCTGGCTCTGTCCAGCGCGTACAGGCACAGCTGCACGAGCGTGGTGCGGTCGGCCAACGTCTGCGCGAGCGGCTCGTACGGGTCGGCCGACCCGGACTGCTGCGGGATGTGCGCTGCGGACATCACGCCGGGATTCGACGCCGGTTCGGGCGAATCGGTTCCGGGCATCGCTACTTGTCCTTGAGCTGTTGCCAGATCAGGAAGTACGCGCGGTGCACCACGTGCGCCACCCGGCTCTGCGCGGGTGTCGCGCCGAAGGACGCGAACGACCGCCACCACCCGGCCCGTTCCAGCGCGTACCCGGCCAGCTCCCGCGTCGGCCTGCCGGGCAGGCCGAGCTGCTCGGCGATGTCGGCGCTGCCGCCCACCCGCAGCACCTCCGCCGCCAGGTCCTCCGGCATGGCCACGGCACCGGACGTGATCAGCGTCAGCGCCTCCAGCAGTCGGAGCTGATGCGCCTCCGGCCGGGACAGCAGCACCTCGATCGCGTCGTGCACCCGCTGCCGCTCACCGGGATCGCCGGACGCGTGCGCCAGGGCCGCGATCGACGCGAGTGCCGCCGCCGCCTTGATGCCGTCCGCCCTGGCCCGGAACACCGCGTCCATCCTGCCGCGCACCGCGGCCAGCCCGGACCCGGCCAGCAGGCCGCGCCGCAGGTCGCCGGCGGTCAGCCGCGGATCGGCCCGCAGCAGCTCCACGGCACGGCGCACGCCGTACAGGTCCAGCGTCTCCAGCAGCCGCAGCCTCGTCGCCGTCGGCACGGGCGCCGCCCACGTGGTGAACAGATCGGCCGACATCGCCATCGGCACCCACGTGTCGTCCTCCAGCGCCGCCAGCGCCCGCAGCGCCTCCGCGTCGACCGACGTGAACGCGCCCGTCTCCGCGGACTCGGCGAGCAGCCCGATCACCGGCAGCACACCGGCCACCCTCGGCCGCAGCATGACCGCCTGCCGTCGCGCCAGCAGTTCCGCCGCCCGCCACACGTCACCGTCGGCACCCGCCACCGACTCGGCGACGATCGTGTCCACCTTGTTCAGCACGCCGATCACGTTGGCCGGACCGGCTTCCCTGCTCGCCGTCGCCGCCGCGAACGCGGCCAGGGCCTGCTGGTCGTCGGCCCGCACGGACTGGGTCACGACGTACAGCACGGCCTCGGCGCCGGTGACCGCGTTGGCGGACACCGGGTCCAGCACGGCCGTCCCGTCCGGGTCGTCCGGCGTCGGGCGGCCGCCGGAGAGCAGCAGTTCGGTGCGTGCCACCGACGTCGCGTCCAGCGAGCCGAGACCCGGCGTGTCGATCACCGTGAGGTCGCGCAGCACCTCGTTGGTCAGGTACGCCTCCAGGTGTGACACCGCCGCCGGGTCGGCCAGCACGCCGCCCAGCTCGGCCGGGATCGCGCCGTTCTCGTCGAACGGCAGCGTGTGCCGCGTGCCGTCGGTCATGATCACCTCGACGTGGTCCACCGTGCCGTAGGAGAACCGCGTCACCAGCCGGGTGCACTCGCCGATGTCGGTCGGGGCGACGCGGCGCCCGATCAGCGCGTTGACCAGCGTCGACTTGCCGGACTTGATCCGGCCCACCACCGCCACCTGCAACGGTGCGCCCAGTCGCCGCAGCACCTCGCCGAAACCGTCCGCCGTGCGCGCGGAGACCTGCGGGCGCAAGCGCGCGCACAGGCTCGCCACCGCGGCGGACAGCGGTCCCGCCAGGCGCTGCTGCTCGCTCGCCGTGGTCACCGGCACACCTCGTGGAGTGGTCGTGGCTGCCAGCATCGGGATGGCGCCCTGCGAATCGTGCCATGTCCGAGGCCGTCGCGAACGGTCATCAGCCCACCGAGGTACCCAAGGTGGTACCTGAGTCGGACGTAGTGCGGCCCCACCCCTGCCTACCCTGGTCAGGTGCGAAGACTGAGTCTGTGGCTGCGCCGGCATCCGATGGTCGGCGACTCCGTCATCGCGCTGCTGATCGGCTCGCTGTCCGTCGCCGGCGACGCACCCTCGGCCTACGCGCCGGCCACCCGTTCGGCTACTGGACGGTGCTGCGTGCTGATGGTGGTGCCGGTGGTGGTCCGGCGGCGCTGGCCGCTCACGTCCGCCTACCTGATCGCGGCGGGCGGCGTGCTGGAGCTGTTCACCCACGGACCTGTCGGCGACCACGCCGCGCTGCCGGTCCGGGTGTCCTTTCTGTCCCTGGCCATCGCGCTGTACACGCTGGTCGTCTACACCGATCGCAGGAAGTCCCTGGTCTACGCCACGCTGCTGATCGTCGGCACAGGTCTGGGCATCGCCTGGCAGCTCGGCGACACGAACGACGCGATGGCCGCCGTGGTCGGTTCGCTGGCTGATCTACGGCTTCGGCTGGGTGCTCGGCGAGTTCATCGGCGCCCGCAGCGCCTACCACGCCGAGGTCGAGGCACGGCTGAAACTGCTGGAGAACGAACGCGACCAGCAGGCCACGATCGCCGTCGCCGCCGAACGCACCCGGATCGCCCGCGAACTGCACGACGTCGTCGCGCACGCGGTCAGCGTGATCGTCGTGCAGGCCGACGGCGCCGGCTACGCCATCCGCGACAACCCGGACCTGGCCGAATCCGCGGTGCGCACCATCGCCGAGACCGGCCGCGAGGCGCTGAACGAGCTGCGCAGGCTGCTGGAAGTGCTGCGCAACGACACCGACGAGCACGACACCCGCTCCCCGCAGCCGGACGTGTCCGGGCTGCCCGAACTCGCCGAAAGGTCACCTCCGCCGGCCTGCCGGTGCGCTGACCGTCCGCGGCGACCTCGCCGACCTGCCCGCCACCGTCGGCCTGGGCATCTACCGGATCGTGCAGGAGGCGCTGACCAACACGCTCAAGTACGCGGGCATCGGCGCGTAGGCGACGTGCGGGTCGAGCGGGTCGGCGGCCTGATCGAGGTCGAGGTCGACGACGACGGCGGCCCGGTCGCCCGGCTGCCGGCTCCCGGACCGGCGCGGCGCAACTGGCGTCGGTGTCCGGCGGCAACGGCCTGATCGGCATGCGGGAACGGGCCATCCGTGCTCGGCGGCACGCTCGACCGCCGGCCGCGGCGTCACGGCGGCGGCTGGCAGGTGCGTGCCACGTTCCCGGTTCGCGCGTCGCGCGACGTCGGCGCTGCCCTGCTGCGCTACGCTGTGTCCGGTGATCCGGGTGCTGCTTGTGGACGACCAGGAACTCATGCGGATGGGCTTTCGCATGGTGCTCGGCGCACAGCCGGACATCGACGTGGTCGGTGAGGCGGGTGACGGCCAGCCGCGCCGTCGAGCTGGCCCGCGAACTCAGGCCCGACGTCGTGCTGATGGACGTGCGCATGCCGATGCTGGACGGCGTCGAGGCCACCAAGCGGATCACCGGCCCGGCCTGGCCAAGGTGCTCGTGATGACAACGTTCGACCTCGACGAGTACGCGCTGTCCGCACTGCGCAACGGCGCAAGCGGCTTCCTGTTCAAGGACACCCAGCCGGCCGAGCTGGTCTCGTCGCTGCGCGCGGTCGCCAGCGGTGACGCGGTCGTCGCGCCCAGCGTGACCCGCGGCTGCTGGACAGGTTCCTCGGCACCTCGGGCGGCGAATTGCGCGACCAGGCGTGCTCGACGTGCTCACCGAACGGGAGCGGGAGGTGCTGGTGCTGATCGCGCAAGGGCCTGTCCAACACCGAGGTCGCCGGCAAGCTGTTCCTGTCCGAGGCGACCGTGAAGACCCACGTCGGCCGCATCCTGGCCAAACTCGACCTCCGCGACCGCGTGCAGGCCGTGGTGCTCGCCTACGAAACGGGCCTGGTCCGCCCCGGCGACGTCTAGCGCCGTGTGGTCCGGGACGGTCTCGGGGTTTTCCCCGGGGCCCGGTCCTCCCTTGGGGATGAGTTGATCTCAGACCCCGGTCTGGCACGAGAACGCCCCTCAGAGTGACGCGTGCGCATGTCCGGGAAGGGCACGCTCTTTCCCAGCGGAGGGGGAGCCGATCCCTCGGCACACGACGACGTTCCAACGTCACCGAGGAGTGGACATGATCGAGGCTGTCGGCCTCACCAAGCGCTACGGCCGCACGCTGGCCGTCGACGACCTGTCGTTCACCGCCCGGCCCGGCCGCGTGACGGGCTTTCTCGGCCCCAACGGCGCGGGCAAGTCCACGACGATGCGGATGATCCTCGGACTGGACGCGCCGGACGGCGGCCGGGTTCTGGTGGATGGCAAGCCGTATCGCCAACTGCGCCAGCCGCTGCGGGTGGTGGGGGCACTGCTGGACGCGAAGTGGGTGCACCCGAACCGGTCCGCCCGGGCGCACCTGCGCTGGCTGGCGAAGTCCAACCGACTGCCCGAGTCGCGGGTGGACGAGGTGCTGGAGACGGTCGGCCTGACCGCGGTGGCGGGCCGGCGGGCCGGTGGGTTCTCGCTGGGCATGTCGCAGCGGCTGGGGATCGCGGGTGCGCTGTTGGGGGATCCGCGAGTCCTGCTGTTCGACGAGCCGGTCAACGGCCTGGACCCCGAGGGCATCCTGTGGATCCGGCGGTTCATGCAGGATCTGGCCGCGAAGGGGCGGACGGTGTTCGTGTCCTCGCATCTGCTCTCGGAGATGTCGCTGATGGCGCAGGACCTCGTGGTGATCGGCAGGGGACGGCTGATCGCGCAGTGCAGCACGGAGGAGTTCATCCAGCAGGCGGGCGAATCGTCGGTCAAGGTGCGCAGCCCGCACCTGGACACGCTGCGCCTCGCGTTGCTGGACAAGGGATTCCAGCCGACCGTCAAGGACGGCGAGCTGAGCGTCGCCGGCCTGTCCACCGACCATGTCGGTGACATCGCCGCCGCGAACGGCGTCGTGCTGCACGAACTGAGCCCGCAGACCGGTTCGCTGGAACAGGCGTTCATGCGGATGACCGGCGACTCCGTCGAGTACCAGTCCACCGGCCACCAACCGGCCGCCGACCAACTGACCACCGCTGGGAAGTGAACCGATGACTCTGATCGCCACCGAACGCATCAAGCTGTTCACCACCCGGTCGCCGTGGTGGTCCATGCTGCTGGCCCTGTCGCTGTCGGTCGGCTTCGCGGCGCTGCTGGCCGCGAACGTGCCGTCGCACGACCAGTTGAGCGTGCTGGACGCCGAGAACGGCTACCAGTTCAGCCTCGTCGTGATGATGGTGATGGCCGCACTGGCCGTGACCACCGAGTACCGCTTCAACACCATCCGGACGTCGTTCCAGGCGGTGCCCAACCGCACCGCGCTGCTGCTGGCCAAGACCGGCGTCGTCGCCGGGCTGGCCGCCGTGGTCGGCGAGGTGGCCGCGTTCGCGTCCTGGGGCGTGGCCAGGCTGATCCACCCGTCGGCGGAGCTGGCACTGTCGGGTTCGGCCGCGTGGCGCAACGTCGCCGGTCTCGGACTGGTCTACTTCGTCACCGCGGTGATCGCGGTCGCGGTCGGCATCCTGGTCCGCCAGACGGCGGGCGCCGTCGCGATCCTGTTGGTCTACTCCCTGCTGGTGGAGAACCTGGTCCAGGTCATCCCCCGGATCGGCACCACCATCCACCACTGGATGCCGTTCGTGATGGCGCACAACTTCCTGACCGCGGGCAGCGGTGGGAGCGTGGCGGGGCCGGAGGGCCCGCTGCCGCTGGGGCCGTGGCCGTCGCTGGCCTACGTCGCGGGCATCGGCGCGGTGCTGCTGATTGTCGCCCTGATCACAGCCAACCGGAGGGATGCCTGAGACGTCTCTGGTAGTAAGCCGGTCGGGACGCGCTACGGGGTGTGGGTCCCGACCGGTAGCGGGGGCCTCGCGGGGGGCGGGGCAGCAGCGGGGATCGTGGGTCCTGGCCAGCATCGGGGGTTGGCCAGGACCCACGATCGCGTTCGGGGAGAGTCGGCGCCGAAAGCGGAGTGGTGGAATCGGATCCGCCGCCGCGCGGGTGATTGTTCGGATCGGACCGACGGGCGCGAATCGTGTCTGGTCCCTGGGTCGTGACCGGGTGGTTCGGCCGGTGCCACGCTGTGGGTCTGCCGGTGTGTTACTGGGGATTCGTGTGGCGTGTTGTGCGGCGATCCGGTGAGTGGCATGGGCGGCATGCGGTGGATCGTGTGCGGTTCGGCCGGCCGGGGTGAGCGCGTTCGTCTGCCAAATACTTATCACCGACATGATTCCTGACGATTTTCCCCCGTCCTATACCACTGCGCGGTGGCGGCGTCGACGACAATGTGACACAGTCGCGGACGGTCGTCGGAATGGACGTTTCGGCCATCCGCCGGACGCCTGTCGGACAATGGTCGACGCATCCCGAACCATGCTCCGGACGGCGCCGCCGGGAAGGGCTTTCCCGCACTTGCGGGGCCGATTGGAGCCGATTACCGGACGCGTCCGGCGGCCCGCGTACGGCCACTGGTCCGTCATCGAACAGGGCTACCGAGGGTAGCCCATCGGTGTCCACTGTTGACCCATCCGCTGCCTTCACCCAATCGGCTCTGGCCATAACCGCAGGTTATGCGCTACGCTCCGTGTCCAACGCGGCGACGAGACGCGGGTCGAGCCCGGCTGTCCGATCCTGCCTGACGGGTCGTTCTGCAGCGTCGCCGAGTTGCGAGGTTGCCGATGTTGTCACCTCACCGTGCCGGTGGCTCAGCGCCGATCTCGACCTGATACCGAACGGTTCCCAGGAGGTAAGGAAACACATCGGGAACAAGCCGTTAACGGGTCGTCAGGATTGGCGTGAGTTCTCGCACAGAAACGTGACAGCGAGCACATCAACGCGCTCAACTCGATACTGAGCCGGCCATTACAGACCCGTCACCGGGCCTTGCGGAGGTGAACGATGGCGGTCCTCGACCCTGACGCACCACCGGAGCCACGATCCGAGGTGCTCCCACGGCGGACGCCCGATTTCGACACGGATCGCGCGATCCGGGTGGAACCACTCATCGATCTGGAGTGGGCGCGGGCGGTCGAACCCACCGGACCGATCGGCGCGGCCAGGCGGCCGTCCCAGGTCCGGCGCGCGTGGATCCACCGCGCACCGGAGAGCCAGGTGGTGAGCCTGTACAACTCGGCACATGGAGTCGTCGCCGAGATGTCCGCGCCGTGGTGGCTGCGCGCGCTGGCCGCCGGCCACCTGCAGTCCCGGCTGGGCGGTTTCGCCGTCGAGGACCAGGTCAGTGACCTGCTGATCGCGCGTTCCGGTTGGTTCTACATGCCCTGGACCGGTCCGGGTGAGGACGGCTACTGGGAGTTCGTGCCGTCCGACGAGACAACCACCGGCCGCCCCCTGGTCCCCACGACCCTGGTGTTCACAGATCGACACACAGGCTGGTTGGACGTCTTTCCCGCGCACGCCGACGGACCGCCCGAGCCGATCCCGCTGAACGGCCCCGCCGACCTGCGCAAGAGGTTCGACGAGATCGAACGCACCGGCGCCTGACCCTCCAGTTTGTCCACAGGTGTGGACAATCTTGTGCACAGCCTGTGGGCAAACCGTGAACCGTCCTGTGTCTTGGTCACGGTTGGGTCGCATTGGCCGTCACCGGCCGGTGCGTAGTGACGGCCCGAATAGCCCCGGCTTAGCATCGCCGACACGTTCGCAATCCACGGACGTGTCCGATCGCCTGCCGGGAGGCCACCGATGCCTTCGACGTCACAACCGCCACCGAACGGGCCAGCACAGCGCAGCCGGGTGTCGAGCCTGGTTGTCAGCCCCTGGAACCTGCTGCTGCTCGTGCCGTTGCTGATGCTCGTCACGCCCTGGTTCAACCGAGTCAATCCCGGCCTTGGGCGGGCTGCCGTTCTTCTACTGGTTCCAGTTCCTGTTCGTCCTCGTCGGCGTCGCCTGCGTGGCGATCGTCTTCGTGGCCACCCGCCGCAGGTCCGTGGCCACCACTGCGCCCGACAACCTGGGTGTCGACGACCTGGACGAGGGAGGCCGGTCATGACCGGGGCGCAGGTGACCGAACTGATCGTCTTCGTCGTCCTGTTCGCCGCCGTCGCGGTGCTCGGCTTCCTCGCCGCGCGCTGGAAGGCCGGCAGTGGTCTGCACCAGTTGGACGAGTGGGGCCTTGCCGGCCGCCGGTTCGGCTCGTGGGTCACGTGGTTCCTGGTCGGCGGTGACCTCTACACCGCCTACACGTTCGTCGCCGTGCCGGCACTGGTCTTCGGCTCAGGGGCGCTCGGTTTCTACGCGCTGCCCTACACCGTCGTGCTGTACCCGATCGTGTTCCTGCCGGTGTTGCGGCTGTGGTCGGTGTCCCGCACCCACGGCTACGTCACGCCGGCCGACTTCGTGCGCGGCCGCTACGGCTCGCCGCTGCTGGCCCTGTTGGTCGCGATCACCGGCATCGTCGCCACGATGCCCTACATCGCGCTGCAACTGGCCGGTCTCGAAGCCGTGCTGCGCACGATCGGTCTGAACGCCACCGGCTGGCTGGGCCACCTGCCGCTGTTCATCGCGTTCGTGGTCCTCGCGCTGTACACGTACTCATCGGGTCTGCGCGCGCCGGCGCTGATCGCGTTCGTCAAGGACATCCTGATCTACCTGGTGATCCTGGTGGCCGTGATCTACCTGCCGATCCACTTCGGCGGCTGGGGCGCGATCTTCGACCACGCGAGCACCGTGCTGGCCAAGAAGAACCCGGTCACCGGCAAGCCGGGCGGCTCCATCCTGCTGACCAACACCAACCAGCTCCAGTACGCCACGCTGGCGCTGGGTTCGGCGCTGGCGCTGTTCCTGTACCCGCACTCGGTGACCGGGGTGCTGGCGTCGCGCAGCCGCACCGTGATCAAGCGGAACATGGTGGCCCTGCCGGCGTACTCGCTGCTGCTGGGCCTGCTGGCGCTGCTGGGCTACGTCGCGATGTCGGCCGGCATCAAGCCGATCGTCAACGGCGCCACCGGCAAGGCGGACTCGAACACGATCGTGCCGGCACTGTTCGGCCACACGTTCCCCGCGTGGTTCGCCGGGATCGCGTTCGCCGCCATCGGCATCGGCGCGCTCGTGCCGGCGGCGATCATGTCCATCGCGGCGGCGAACCTGTGGACCCGCAACATCTACAAGGCGTACCTGAACCGCTCGGCGACGCCCGAACAGGAGACCCGGCAGGCGAAACTCGCGTCGCTGGTGGTGAAGCTCGGCGCCGTGCTGTTCGTCGTCGCCATCGATCCCGCGTTCTCCATCGACCTGCAGCTGATCGGCGGCGTTCTGATCCTGCAGACACTGCCCTCCGTCGCGATCGCGCTGTACACGCGGTGGCTGCACGCGTGGGGCCTGATCGCCGGCTGGGTGGTAGGCATGGGCTGGGGCGTGTACCTGCTGTACACGATCCCGAACGGCACCACCGGCAAGGGCCACTTCGGCGGTTCCGCGCTGGCGCTGGGCAAGCTGTCGCTGTTCGGCTGGCACCCGTTCGGCACGTCGACGGTGCAGATCTATGTCGGTGCCGTGGCGTTGGTCGCCAATCTCGTCGTCGCCGTCGTCGTGACGGCGATCCTCCGCGCGGCACGCGCCGCCGACGGTGTCGACGAGACCACCGGCGCCGACTACCACGCGGATGCCGCTGACGAGCCGAAACTGGCGGAAGTCACCGCGTAGGCCCCCAGGCGTGGTGCCGATATGGGCCGGCCGTCCGTTACCACCGGACGGCCGGCCCCGATACCATGCGTGATTTCGGCAACTCCCGGCATAACCCGCTGTGCGGCACGTACCCTCTTGTGGTGCGCCATGCCGCCCATCACCTGTTCGCCTTCGGTCACCACCTGGAGACCGCGGGCCCCCTGATGGTGTGGCTGATCGTGCTCACGTTCGTGTTCATCGAATGCTCGTTCGTCATCGGCCTGTTCCTGCCCGGCGACTCCCTGCTGTTCACCGCGGGCGTCGTGCTGGCCCAGCGCAACACGCCGATGAACGCGTGGGCGCTGGCCACCGCCGCCGTCGTCGTCGCCGTGGCGGGCAATCTCGTCGGCTACTACATCGGCAGGCGAACCGGTACGACCCTGGTCGGCAGACCGGGCGCGAGGATGCTGACCACCGAACGCCTGGAGAAGGCACAGGACTTCCTGGACCGGCACGGCTGGTGGTCGGTGGTGCTGGCCCGCTGGATCCCGTGGGTGCGCACGCTGGCCCCGCTGATCGCGGGCGCCGCGCGGATGAACGTCCGCCGCTACACGCTCAGCACGGCGGTCGGCGCGATCGCGTGGGTGCCGTCGCTGGTGATCGCCGGCTACTACGGGGCGGGACTGCTGAGCCGGTTCCCGTGGGCCGGCACCGTGATGACGGTGGCGGGTATGGTGTTCTTCGTGGCAGGCACCGTGTACGGCGTGATCCGGTACCGCCGGGAGGTCAACCGGGCACCGCTCCCCGCCCGCGGCAGCAGGAGATCCGGCGCCGCACGGCCGAGGTCTCGGTGGACAACTAGGTGTGTTTCCAAGCCCGCTTTCCGGCTGCGCGACGCCCGCCGGCCCATCTGCCGCGTTGTCGTCGGTCAACGTGGCTCCGCCACGCCTCCCTCCTCCGCCTTGCAGCTGGACCACCTGGCCGCCGCTCGCACGAGGCTTATGAAACACGCCCGGTCCAGTTCCACGACCCGGTCGGCTCGCGCCGCCGTCTGGGCGATCACCGCCGCGTTCGCCGATCCGATCCGTACGTCCGGCCAGTGCCTGCTCGCGGGTCCGGCCGGTGCCGCGCCACCAACGCCGCCAGCCGCTCGTCCTCCGGCGGTGCCAGGAACCACACCTCGTCCAGCAGCGGCCGCACCCGCCGCCACGGCTCGGTGTCCAGCAGCAGGTAGTTTCCCTCGGTCACCACCAGCGGCACGTCCGCGGGCACCGGGATCGCGCTGCCGATCGGCTCCTCCAGATCACGCCGGAACTCCGGCACGTACACGGTGTCCGGCCCGGCGGCGCGCAGCCGTTCCAGCAGCGCGACATAGCCCAGCGCGTCGAACGTGTCCGGCGCGCCCTTGCGCTCGGCACGGCCGAGCCGGGCCAGTTCACGCTGGGCGAAGTGGAAGCCGTCCATCCCGACCTCGACCGCGCGGCCGTCCATCGCCTCGACCAGCCGTCTGCCCAGCGTCGACTTGCCGGCCGCCGGCGCGCCGGTGATGCCGAGGACGCGGCGGCCGCCTGCGTCGGCGAGCCGGTCCGCGGCCGCCACCAGATCCGCGAACGTCGTCATACCGGCAACCACGCCCGCGCGCCGACCGTGCCACCCGTGCGGCCGCGACCCGTTGGCCCTGGCTCACCAGGCCGGGCAGGTCGTCGGCGCCGGGCACCCGGCCCAGTTCGGCGACGCCGTGGGCCAGCGCGCCGTGCCACACGTCGCCCGCGCCCAGCGTGTCCAGCGCGATCACCTCCGGCGGTCGCGACCTCACCGGTCCTCGCCGTCCCACCGACCAGCGCACCGGCCGGCCGCCGTCGGTCCGCAGCACCACCGGCACGCCCAGGTCGTGCACCGCCCGCTCGGTCGCCCGCGCGCCCGACCTGCCGAAGCGGAAGGCCGCCGAGCACGCGCACACGTCGACCAGCGGCAGCAGCGTTCGGCAGCACCGGCTTGTCGCTGCCCGCGTCCAGCACCACGGGCACCCGCCTGCCGCGCGCCGCCCGCGCCGCGGCCACAGCGAGTTCGGGGTGGTGCCCGTCGACCAGCAGCGCGCCGACGCGTCGGCCAGCAGCTCGGCCCAGTCCGGCTGCGGTCCGGCCGGGACACCCGGCCGCGTTGTGCGACACGACGACCCGCTCGCCGTCGCGTTCCCGCACGCTGATCGCCGACACGGCGGGCGGCGCGAGCCGGTCCGGGCGCACGTCGCGCACCCGCACGCCGTGCCCCCCAGGTCGTCCCGGGCCAGCGTGGCCAGCGGATGTGTGCCCAGTACCGTCACCAGCTGTGACCGGCCGCCCAGCGCGGCGACGGCGACCGCGGCGTTGGCGGCGGGCCCGCCCGCCACCACCTCGACCGTGCCGGGACTGGATCTTCTCGCCCGGGCCGGGCAGTTCGGTCACCCGCTGCACCACGTCCACAGTGCACAGACCGACCAGCAGGACGCCGTGCCGCTCCACACGCCCTCCCGACGTCGAGATCCCGGAGTGTCCAGAGCGGGCCGAGACTACGGTGATCGGGCATGATGCGCACACGAACGGGTACAGGCGGCAACCGACGCGCAAGCGCTTGCGTCCCGCTTGCTCGCCACGATGGAGTGACATGGTAACGATGCGTGACGTGGCCAGGCTGGCCGGCGTCTCCATCACGACGGTCTCGCACGTCGTCAACGACACCCGGCCGGTGGCGCCGGACACCAGGGACCGGGTGCTGGCCGCCGTCGAGCAGACCGGCTACACGGGCGACGCCATCGCCAGGTCGCTGGTCACCGGCGGCACCCGCACCACTCGGCCTGGCGCTGCCGCTGGCCGGCAACCCGCACGCGGCCGAGCTGCTCGCCGCCGTCGAGGCCGCAGCCACCGCGGCGGGCCACGCGTTGATCCTCGCCGACACGCACGACGACCCCGTAGACGAACAGGCCGCGCTGCGCGCGCTGCGCTCCCGCCGGGTCGACGGCATCCTGCTCACCACCACCGCCGGCGCGTCCAGCGAGATGCTCGCCGAACTGCGCAGGCTGGGCATCCCCACCGTGCTGACTCGACCGGGTGCCCGAACACACCGGCGCCGACCAGGTCGGCCCGGAGAACGTGCAGGCCACCTCGGATCTGGTGCGGCACCTGGGCGAACTCGGCCACCGGCGGATCGCGATGGTCACCGGCCCCGCCGCGATCAGCACGTCGGCCGAACGGCTGCTCGGCTACCGGCTCGGCCTCGGCAGGGCGAAGCTCGTCTGGGACCCGGAACTCGTCGCCAGCGGCCCGTCGCACGCCGCGGCCGACGTGATGGCCAGCCTGCTCGCGCTGTCCGACGCCGCCGATCGCCGTGGTCGCCGGCGACGGCATCGTGCTGGTCGGGGTGCTGCGCGCCGCCCGTGCGCTGGCCTGCGGATCGGCACCGACCTCGCCGTCGTGGCGCACGACGACGTCGACTGGGCCGATCTGGTCGACCCGGCGATCACCACGACGGCGCAGCCGGTCGCCGAGATCGCGGCCACCGCCGTGCGAGCTGCTCGTCGAGCGGATCGCCGACCCGGACCGGCCGCCGAGCACGATCCGCATCTCGCCGGTGCTGATGCACCGGCAGTCCTGCGGCTGCCACTGACCTCAGGTCGGGTGGACGCCCGCCCCCTCGAGGCTGGCCGCCGCCTCCATCAGCATCCACGCGCCCGTCTGCACCGACAGGTCGCGTTCCGGGCGCACCGTCCGGCCGGGCAGCACCGCCGGTTTCGTCCACTCAGGACCGAACAGCGGCCCGCCGGGTGCCACGGTCCTGTTGCTCCACGCGGCTTCCGCGGAGCTGTACACCAGATTCGCCGCCAGCCGCGCCCGATCCCGCGTACTCCGCGCCCAGCGTCGGCAGCGACAGTGACGCCATGGTGAGGTAGCGGGCCAGGATGCCGGCGAACAGGCCGCCGTCGCCGCCGCCCTGGCCGCGCAGCACCGGCCCGTGCTCGTCGGGCACGGTCACGTGCCTGGCCACCGCCTCGATCGTGCGCACCGCCCGCCTGGCCCACGTGCCGCCACCGGCCACGCTGTCCCGCGTCGCGAGCTCGACGCAGGCGCCCAGAAAAACGCCTTGGCAGTAGGTGTAAATCGTCGTCTCGACCTCGCGGACGTCGCCGTCCCGCCGGACGTGCAGCCCGTCGTAGACCAGACCGGTGTCCTCGTCGACCAGGTACTCGTCCATCCAGTCCACAGTGGATCGGGCGCGCTGCCGGTCGGTCCGGTCGCCCTCGAACATGCCCGGCCGGTCCGGCATCCTGGCCAGCATGATCGCTGCCGGCCCGTTGGCCGGCACGTTCTTGTAGTCGTCGTCGAACCGTTCCCGCCGCCGCCACCAGATTCCGCCGCCCGCGTGGTCGGTCCAGCCGTTGCGCAGCCGCGCCGCGATCTGGCTGACCGCGTCCGGCCGCCGGACGCCCACGTGCTGCTCGGCGCGCAGCAGCGCCAGCCCCAGCCAGGCCACGTCGTCGTAGTAGTCGTTCAGCCAGGCACCCAGGTTGCGCCGGTGGATGCCGTTGGCCATCCGATGGATGGCCAACCTGCGCCGCGCGTCCGGGAACCGGAGCTGCGCGTCGACGAGGCAGTCCAGCACGTGCGCCTGCCACCAGTAGTGCCAGTGGCCGAACGACCGCTGGCCCGGTGAGGACGGCCAGCCGACGACGGCGAGCATCGTGCCCGGCTGTCCCCACAGCCGCCGCAGGTGCCGCGCGTAGACGGCCCGCTCGGCCACTCCGGCGCGAGCCGCCCACAGTCGCGGTTTCGTGTGCACCGCCCGATCGGTCACCACACCATCGTGACTTCTGAATCGTTCAGGATGTCCGCTCGGAGACCCGAATGGATCACGGCAACGGCTACCACGCCACCCGAAGGTTGGCATGTTGCCGTACCCAGGTATGCATCACGATGCCCGCGGCGACACCCGCGTTGATCGATCGCGTCGACCCGAACTGGGCGATGGAGACCACCAGATCGGCCGCCGCGTGTGCGTCGCCGGTCAGTCCCGGCCCCTCCTGGCCGAACAACAGCACGCTGCGCCGCGGCAGTTCGGTCTCCTCGATGCGCACCGATCCCGGCGTGTTGTCCACGGCGACCACGGCCAGCCGGTGCTCCCGCGCGAACCTCACCAGGGCGGCCACGTCCGGGTGGTGCTCCACGTGCTGGTAGCGATCGGTCACCATGGCGCCCCTGCGGTTCCACCGCCGCCTGCCCACGATGTGCACGGCCCGCGCCGCGAAAGCGTTCGCCGTCCGCACCACCGTGCCGATGTTGTGGTCGTGCTGGAAGTTCTCGATCGCCACGTGGAAGTCGTGTCGGCGCAGGTCGAGGTCGGCCACGATCGCGTCGCGTCGCCAGTAGCGGTACGCGTCGACGACGTTGCGCCGGTCGCCCGCGGCCAGCAGTTCGGGATCGTGGCGGCTGTCCGCGGGCGGCTCGCCCTGCCACGGCCCCACCCCGACCTCGTGCCGCTGGGTCCACTCGGTCGGACCCTCGGCATCCTGTTCGTCCACCGCGACAACGGTAGTCCGTCAGCCGATCGCCGCCTGGTCCACCGGTGGGTGCCGGCGCTGCCCCCAGTGCAGTGCGATCCCCACCCACGACACCACCACGATGATGCCGGCGATGACCTGCACCAGCAGCACGTCGTTGGACGGGTAGAGCACGCCCGTGATGTACGTGGAGATGAAGCCGCCCTTGAGTTCCGGCAGCCCACCCAGCCGGCGGAAGTAGTCCTCCAGCCAGGTCAGCGGGCAGATCACCGGGAAGATCAGGCTGATCACGGCCCAGGCGATGATCGCCACGTGGAAGGGCAGCGTCCACCGCCACCGCCACACCAGGTACCCCCCGAACACGATGTAGGCCATCACCACGTAGTGCACCGCTACGGTGATGTCGTCCAGCACGCGCGCGACCATGGCACCCTCCCTGTAGTCCAGGGTAGAGCGCTGATCATGGCCTCGCGAGGTTGTTCACCAGGTTCGTAGCGCGCGTCGACGCGTCAGGTCACAGCCCGAGATCGGCCAGATCCAGTAGGTAGCGATACGGCAGCCCGGCCGCCTCGATCCGCTCCCGCGCGCCGGTCCCCCGGTCCACCACCGTGGCCACGCCCACCACGTCGGCGCCAGCCTCGCGCAGCGCGTCCACCGCGGTCAGCACGCTGCCGCCGGTGGTCGACGTGTCCTCAACGGCCAGCACCCGCTGCCCGCTCACCTCGATGCCCTCGATCCGCCGCTGCATCCCGTGTTCCTTGGTGGCCTTGCGCACCACGAACGCGTCCAGCACCTGTCCGGCGGCCGCCGCCGCGTGCAGCATCGCGACCGCCACAGGGTCCGCGCCCAGCGTCAGGCCGCCGGCGGCCACGTAGTCCCAGTCCGCGGTGAGCTGGCGCAGCAGTGTGCCGATCAGGGGGGCCGCGGCGTGGTGCAGGGTCGCCCGCCGCAGGTCGACGTAGTAGTCCGCCTCCCGGCCCGACGCCAACGTCACCCGGCCGTGTACCACGGCGAGTTCGCCGACCAGTCGGGCGAGTTCGGCCTTTGCCGTCCGATCGATCACGGACATCACCCTAGGTCACGCCGCTGTCGGTCCACACGCTGTCGGTCCACACGCTGTCGGTCCACCGGCTGTCAGTCCACCCTGCCGGCCAGCGGACCGGTGGCCAGCCGTCGCAGCAGCGCCCGCGGCACCAGCCGGCAGGCCGCCACCACGGCCTTGTACTGCGCGCTGGGCACCGAGACCACCCGGCCGCGGTGCAGATCGGCGAGGCAGTCCGCGACCACCCGGTCCGCGCTCAGCCAGAACACCCCGGGATCACTGGTCCGGGTGAAACCGGGACACAGCACCATCGCCCGCACTCCCGTGCCCGCCAGCGCGCCTGCCAGGCCCTCGGTGAACGACGTCACCCACGCCTTGCTCGCCGTGTACGTCGACGCCCGCCCCGGCAGGAAACCGGCCACACTGGACACGTTGATCACCGCGCCCCGGCCGCGGTCCACCATCCCGGGCAGCGCGGCCCGTGTCAGCCGCAGCACGCTGGTCACGTTCACGTCCAACTGCGCCTGCAGCACGTCGGCCGGCGCCGTCCAGAAGTCCCCGCGCACCCCGAAACCCGCGTTGTTCACCAACAGGTCGACCGGGTGCTCCACATCGGCCAGCCGCTCGGCGACGGCCTGCCTGCCCTTGTCCTCGGACAGGTCGGCGGGCAGCGTCGCGACGTCCACGCCGTGCCGCCGGTGCAGTTCGCCTGCCAGTTCCTCCAGCCGGGGCACACCCCGTGCGACCAGCACCAGATCACTGCCCTGCGCGGCCAGCCGGCGCGCGAACGCGGCCCCGATCCCTGCCGTGGCGCCCGTCACCAGCGAGGTACGCATGCGTCCACGCTAACCGGTGGACCTCGGCTCCCGGTGAACCGGTACCAAACGAGACGTCAGGCCGAACTGGCCGAATTGCCGTGGCTGGTGTCCTGGTGCGGTTTCTTCGGCTCGCCGCTCTCCAGCTCCAGCGGGTCCACCACGTCGGCCAGTTCGCCCAGATCGCGCAGCAGCCGCTCCAGCCGGGCCGGACTGGACGTCGCGGGCGCCGCCGCCAGCACCCAGTCCTCCTCCAGCCACAGCACGGTGACGTCCCCGCCGACCTCTTCCGCGGCGTCCACCAGGTCCGGCGTGATCAGCGCCCGCGCGGCGGCCATGTCGGACACGAACGCGTAGCGCGGACCGATCGGCCCCAGCAGGTCGGGCATCTGCTCGCGCTGGAACGGCACGCTGGGCAGCCACAGCTCCACCAGCACGCCGACGGGGTGCCGGCAGCGCACGCCGACCAGCACCGAGTTCACCTTGCCCGCGGTCTCGTAGTCCGCGACGTACACCTGGCGCCGGCCGTCCGCGGTGAACGTGGACCCGGCGACGACGTCGCGCGCGATGCCGCCGCCGTAGTAGGCGATGGCACCGCCGTGCCATCTGGTCAGCAGGACCGTGTCGGTCTCGGCGAACTGCCAGCCGCGCAGCGCAGCCCAGCGCCGGCGCTCGCGGTTGCGGGCGGTACGGGTGGCACGGTCCCGCCCGAGCAGGGCGAGCCCGGCCACCAACGCGACCGCCGCGATGGTGAACCACACCCAGGCCGATATGCCCACGACCTTGAGGGTAGCGGTGGATCGATTCGCCGCGTAGATCCGCAGTCGGCCAGTTGGGCTACGGGACCAACTCGTGATGTGCCCGCCGCCATGCGGCGCAGCCTCCTCGGCCATGCGGAGGTGCACGTCACAGCTTTGGGAACCCCGGTCGCGGCGGCCGTTCCCGGCCTCGTCACGGCATGCGCGGCGGGGCCGCCCGACTTGTCGCCGGACGGCCCCGCCGTCGGTTCCGGTCAGTTCGCCGAGTCGCGGTCAGTTCGCCACGGTCTGCTCGGCGGTCGCCTCCCGGGTGACCACCAGCGCGGTGTTGTCGTCGCGGACGTCCACGCGCACCGTGTCGCCGTCGCGCACCTCGCCGGCCAGCAGTTCCTTCGCCAACTGGTCGCCGATGGCCGAGGCCACCAGCCGACGCAGCGGCCGTGCCCCGTACACCGGGTCGAATCCGTTGAGCGCCAGCCAGTCGCGGGCCGCGGCCGTGACGTCCAGCGTCAGCCTGCGCTGGCCGAGCCGTTCGCCCAGCCGCCTGAGCTGGATGTCGACGATCAACGTCAGTTCCTCGGTGGACAGCGCGTGGAACACCACGATGTCGTCCAGCCGGTTGAGGAACTCCGGCTTGAAGTGCTTGCTGCACCACGGCCAGCACCGCGTCGGTCCGGGACCTGTCGTCCAGCGTGGGTCGGCGATCGACTGCGAGCCCAGGTTGGACGTCAGGATCAGGATCGTGTTCCGGAAGTCCACGGTCCTGCCCTGGCCATCGGTCAGCCTGCCGTCGTCGAGCACCTGCAGCAGCACGTCGAACACGTCCGGGTGAGCCTTCTCGACCTCGTCCAGCAGCACCACGGAGTACGGCCTGCGCCGCACCGACTCGGTGAGCTGGCCGCCCTGGTCGTAGCCGACGTACCCGGGCGGGGCGCCGACCAGCCGGGCCACCGAGTGCTTCTCGGCGTACTCGCTCATGTCGATCCGGATCATCGCCCGCTCGTCGTCGAACAGGAACGCCGCCAGCGCCTTGGCCAGCTCGGTCTTGCCGACACCGGTCGGACCGAGGAACAGGAACGACCCCGTCGGCCGGTCGGGGTCGGCGATGCCGGTCCGTGCCCTGCGCACCGCGTCGGACACCGCGCGCACCGCCTCGGTCTGCCCGACGACGCGGCCGGACAGCTCGTCCTCCATCCGCAGCAGCTTGGTGGTCTCGCCCTCCAGCAGCCGGCCCGCCGGGATGCCGGTCCACGCCGACACGACGTCCGCGACGTCGTCCGGGCCGACCTCCTCCTTGAGCATCACCTGGCCGTCCCGTGTGGACTCGGTCGCCTGCGCGAGTTCCTTCTCCACGGCCGGGATCCGCCCGTAGCGCAACTCCGCGGCCCGCCCGAGGTCACCGTCGCGCTCGGCGCGCTCCGACTCGCTGCGCAGCGACTCGAGCTGCTCCTTCAACTCGCGGACCCGCTCGATCGAGCCCTTCTCGTTCTGCCACCGCACGGTCAGCGCGGACAGTTCCTCGCGCTTCTCGGCCAGTTCGGCGCGCAGCGCGGTCAGCCGCACCAGGGACGCAGGATCATCCTCCTTGGACAGTGCCATCTCCTCGATCTCCAGGCGGCGCACCGCCCGTTCGACCTCGTCGATCTCCACCGGCCGGGAGTCGATCTCCATCCGCAGCCGGGAAGCGGCCTCGTCCACCAGGTCGATCGCCTTGTCCGGCAGGAACCTCGCCGTGATGTACCGGTCGGACAGCGTCGCCGCGGCTGACCAGCGCGCTGTCTGTGATCCGGACACCGTGGTGCACCTCGTAGCGCTCCTTGAGGCCACGCAGGATGCCGATGGTGTCCTGCACGCTCGGCTCGTTCACCATGACCTGCTGGAACCGCCGCTCCAGCGCGGCATCCTTCTCGATGTGCTCGCGGTACTCGTCCAGCGTGGTCGCGCCGACCATGCGCAGCTCACCGCGGGCCAGCATCGGCTTGATCATGTTGCCGGCGTCCATCGCGCCCTCGCCGGTCGCGCCCGCGCCGACGATCGTGTGCAGCTCGTCGATGAACGTGATCACCTGGCCTGCCGACTCGGTGATCTCCTTCAGCACGGCCTTCAGCCGCTCCTCGAACTCACCGCGGTACTTCGCGCCCGCCACCATCGAGCCGAGGTCCAGCGACACGACCCGCTTGCCGCGCAACGACTCCGGTACGTCACCGGCGATGATCCGCTGGGCGAGGCCCTCTACGATCGCGGTCTTGCCGACACCGGGCTCGCCGATCAGCACGGGGTTGTTCTTGGTCCGCCGGGACAGCACCTGCACCACGCGCCGGATCTCCGCGTCCCGGCCGATCACCGGGTCCAGGTCACCCGCCCGGGCGCGCGCCGTCAGGTCGACGCCGTACTTCTCCAGCGCCTTGTAGGTGCCCTCCGGGTCGGCGCTCGTCACCCGCGCCGAGCCGCGCACCTTGGTGAACGCCTCGCGCAGCGCGTCCGGCGTGGCGCCGTGGCGCCGCAGCAGCTCGGCGACCGGACCGCCTTCGGCGGCCAGACCGGTGAGCAGGTGCTCGGTGGAGACGTACTCGTCACCCATCTCCGTGGCCAGCCGCTGCGCGTGCGTCAGCGAGCGGACCGCGGGCGGGGAGAACTGCGGCGCGGACACCGTCGCGCCGGCGGCCGACGGCAGCCCGTGAGAGAGCTGCTCCAGCTCCGTGCGCACCTTCTCCGGCTCGGCGCCGACGGCCGAGAGCAGCGGCGCGGTCAGCCCGTCCGCCTGAGCCAGCAGCGCACCGAGCAGGTGTACCGGGCCGACATCCGGATTGCCGGCGACCGTCGCGGCCTGCACCGCGGACGAGATCGCCTGCTGTGTCTTCGTCGTCGGGTTGAAAGCGTCCATCCCTCACCTCGTCCAGGAACCCATCGTTCACCACGTCCAACGTCAGAAAAGTTGAGTCTGTTCCGCTCAACCCCGACGAGTTCGTGGAGTGGCTCCGGGGCGCACCCCGAACGGCCCGCCACGACGGTATCGGTCCCGGCAGGCGGGCTCGGCAGTTGTGCACAGGACAGGCCGTGTTGTCCACAGATTGACCCCGACTTGTACACGGGGCTTGTGGATCAGCGGGCGATGTGTCTCAACTGGCGGCCGGCGCGGCCCGCAGGGCGAACGCCTCGGCGACCCGCACCAGCACCCACCTCTCCGGCTCGCCGTCCACCGGCAGGTCGGGATGCTCGCCGCGCAGTCGGGCGTCGGCCACGACACTCGCGGTGCCGTTCACCTGGAGCCCGACGAGATCGTCGGCCATCATCAACAGCCCGATCTGCACGTTCCGCCGACGTTCGCCCGCACTGGCGCAGTGCCCGCCGGTCGTCCCGGCCGGCCGCCGGGTACGCGACCGTCCGGTCGTCCAGCACCCACACGAATCCGGACCGGAGCGAACACTCGCACTCGCCGGTCTCGTCCGCCGTTGTGACGAACGCCATCTCCGTTCCGCCCACGAACTCGATCATCATCGGATTCAGGTGATCGATGACCTGCTCGTGGTGGTCGGGTCTTCGCGCGGACACGCCGTCGGTGTCGGGAATGGTGCGGTCTGGCACCGTTTCGGCCAGTTCGAGCACCAGCAGGTCGGCGCCCACGGCGCCGGTCGGTGTGGGGAGCTTCGACGTCACGACGGCCACGGATACAGGGATCTGGTGATCAACTCACCATGCTGTGACGAGGTTCGCCCGATGGGCGGATTACCCAGTGCCGTGCGTCACCGGATCTCACCCGAAGGTGCAATCAAGGCCCGCGTCGTGCCGATGTCGAGTTAGGGTCAACCTGTCGGGGGACAGCCGGATCGTCGTAGGGGAGTCTTGCCGACGCCCCACGCAGAGGTGGAGACTTCGCCCCGACCATGACAGCGAACGCCGTAGTCAACCCCGTGCCGCCTCAGCCACCCAGACGCCAGCCATCGGCAGGAGCATCCGCCATGGTGCGCCTGGTCAGGGAGAGCTGGGCGCGTATCGAAGCGCGCCAGGACGAAGTCGCGCAGTTCTTCTACGGCATGCTGTTCACGCTCAACCCGGCGGCCAGGGAACTGTTCCCGATCAACATGGAGGTCGCAGCGCAGCCGCTTGCTGCGGGCCCTCGTGCACCTCGTGCAGATGATCGACCGGCCCGGACGAGCTGATGCCGTTCCTCCGCCAGCTCGGCCGCGACCACCGCAAGTTCGGCGTGGTCAGCAGCCAGTACGAGTCCGTCGGCACCGCGCTGCTGGCCGCCATCAAGCGGCACAGCGGCAGCTCGTGGACACCGTCCGTCGAGCGCGCCTGGGCGGAGGCGTACACGATCATGGCGAGGGCCATGCTGGAGGCCGCCGCCGCCGACGAGGGCCCCGCGTTCTGGCCCGCGCAGGTCATCGACCACCAGCGCTTCGGCTGGGACCTGGCCACGCATCCGCGTGCAGCCCGACTACCCGGTGCCCTACCAGGCCGGCCAGTACGTGAGCATCGCCGTGCCGCAGCGGGCCCGCCTGTGGCGCTACCTGACCCCGGCCAACGCGCCGCGCGAGGACGGCGTCATCGAGTTCCACGTCCGCAGCGTGGCGGGCGGCTGGGTCAGCCGGGCCGTCGTGGCGCACACCCAGGTCGGCGACATGTGGCGGATCGGCCCGCCGCTGGGCCGGCTGAGCGTGGACCGCGAGTCCGACCGCGACGTGCTGATGGTCGCCGGCGGCACCGGTATCACCACGATGACCGCGATGCTCGAGGAGCTGTGCCCAGTACGGCGAGAACCCGCGGGTGCACCTGTTCTACGGCGGCCGCGTCGAGGAGGACCTCTACGCTGCTGGACGACCTGCACCAGTTGGCCAGCATGAACCCGTGGCTGACCGTGGTGCCGGTGCTGGAGCAGAACCCGGGCAGCCGCAACGCCGAACACGGCACGCTGGCCGACATCGTCACCAAGTACGGCGCGTGGGCCGAACGGGACGTGCTGGTCGCGGGCTCACCGGCGATGATCCGCTCCACCGTGTCCCGGATGCTGGTAGCCGGCACGCCGCTGGACCGGATCTCCTACGACCCGTTCACGATCGACTGAAAACCCGGTCCTGGATCACCAGAACCGGGCTGCCGTGTCCGGAATCGCCTCGCGCGGGACCTAACGCCTTCCCTGCGGCTTCCACACCACCAGTGCGGTCTGCTGCCGCACCGGCACCAGGTCGCGCCGGTAGGACGCGTGCACCGCCGCCGCGGCCTGTTCGGCCGCCGCGTGCGCCGCCGCCACTTCCTCGATCAGTTCCGTGAGCCTGCGCCCGCAGCGCGTCGACCTCGTTCTCCAGGTCGATGATCCGCTTGATGCCGGCCAGGTTCACGCCCTCCTCCTGGGACAGCCGCTGCACCTCGCGCAGCACGGCGATGTCCCGCGCGGAGTACCGCCTGCCACCGCCGGACGCCCGGCCCGGTGACACCAGGCCCAGCCGGTCGTAGCTGCGCAGCGTCTGCGCGTGCAGCCCGGACAGCTGCGCGGCCACCGAGATCACGAACACCGGGGTGTCCTCGTCGGCGCCCGGCGGGAACATGCCGGATGTCGAACTTCACCCGGCACCCCCATGGTCGAGCAGCTTGTTGAGCTCAGCGCGTGGGTCCTGGTCCGCGGTCGCGTCGGCGATAGCCGGCCAGCGCGGTCGTGGCCTTGTCGGTCAGTTTCGACGGTACCGCGACGCTGCGACGGTCACCAACAGATCGCCGGTCCTGCCGTCCCGCCTGGCGATACCCCGGCCGCGTACCCGCAGCGTCCGCCCGCTCGGCGTGCCCGGCGTCACCTTCAGCGACACCTTCCGCTCGTCGTCCAGGGTCGGCACGGTCAGCGTGGTGCCCATCGCCAACTCCGGGAACGTCACCGGCACGGTCAGGGTCAGGTCGTTGCCGGAGCGGCCGAACACCGGGTGCGGCGTAGACGTGCACCCGGACGAACAGGTCACCGTTCGGACCGCCGTTGCCACCCGGTTCACCCTTGCCGGGCACCCGGATCCGCTGCCCGTCGTCCACGCCCGGCGGGATGCGCACGGTCATCGGCCGCGTCTTCGTGTTCGTGCCGCGTGCCGCCGCATTCCGGGCACGGGTTGTCCACGATCCGGCCGGTGCCCCGGCAGTCCGCGCACGGCTCGCTGAACGCGAACGCACCCTGGCTGCGGGTCACCAGACCGGCGCCGTTGCACGTCGGGCAGGTCCGGGGGGACGTGCCCGGCTTGGCACCGGAACCGTGGCACGTGTCGCAGGTCGACGGGCTGGACAGCCGCAGCGGCACGGTGACCCCGTGCACCGCCTCGGTGAAGTCGATGCGGATGTCGGTCTCGACGTCCTGCCCGCGCCGTGCCCGGGTGGCCGCCGACTGGGCACCGCCGCCGCCTGCGCCCGGTTGAACAGGCCGCCGCAGCAGGTCGCCGAGACCACCGCGAACCGGCCTGCGGCGCCCTGCGCGTCGCCTGCCGAACAGGTCGCCGAGATCGAACCCACCGGCGCCATGCCGCCGCCGAACCCACCGGCCGCCCGGCCGGAACGCGCCCGAGCCGAACAGGCTGCGCGCCTCGTCGTACTGCTTGCGCTTGTCCGCGTCGGACAGCACGCCGTACGCCTCGGAGACCGCCTTGAACCGGGCCTCCGCCGTGGGGTCACCCGGGTTGGCGTCCGGGTGCAGTTCCCTGGCCAGCTTGCGATACGACTTCTTGATCTCGTCCGCCGACGCGGAGGAGGAGACGCCCAGCTCGCTGGTAGAAGTCCTTGTCGATCCAGTCCCTCGCGCTCACCGGACGTCCCCTCCCTTCCGACGTTGATCAGGTTCAGTGAGCCGTCTGGCCATGGGGACCGACGGACTCGCTGGCAACCGAGTCCCCGGCACCGTCCGGCTCGGCGGGCTCGGAGCTCGACTCCGGGCCGCGGGCTCGTGGTCGGTCACCCCGACCAGCGCCGCCCGCACCACCCGGTCCCCGAAGCGGTAGCCACGGCGCAACACCGCGGTCACGGTCGGGCCGGCCACGTCCGGCGACGTGTCGTGCTGCACGGCCTCGTGCACCGACGGGTCGAACGGCTCGCCATCCGTGCCGAACGGCTCGAGCCCGGCGCGCTGCAGCGTCGCGACCAGCTTGTCCGCCACCGACTTGAACGCGCCGGTCAGGTCGCCGTGCGCGGCCGCCCGCTCGATGTCGTCGAGCACCGAGAGCAGCTCGACCGACCAGATCGCCGGCCTTGGCCGACGCCACCACCGACTCGCGGTCCCGCTCGACCCGCTTGCGGTAGTTGGCGTACTCGGCGGTCAGCCGCTGCAGGTCGCCGGTGCGTTCGTCCAGCTGTGCCTGCAGCGCCACGGCGGCCTCGGTCGGGCTGCTCGGCCGGCTCCGCCGCCGCGTGCCGGCCGCCGCCGCTGCCCCCCGTCCGCCTGCCTCGTCGTCGGCGGACGGGGGCCGAACCTGGCCGGTCTCCGGATCGATCCGCCTGCGGTCCCGCACCACCACGTGGGGCTCCTCGCCCTGCGGCTGCTGCGTGCCGTCTCCGGGATCCTCGCCCCGTCCTTCGTCCGGAGTGCGTCACTTCTTGTCGCCCTCGTCCACGATCTCGGCGTCCACGACGTCGTCCGGGCCGACGACTCGCCGGCACCGGCACCACCAGCGGCACCACCGGGCGCGGCACCCTCACCGGGCTGGCCGCCACCGCTGGCCGTAGATGGCCGGCCCGATCGCCTGGGCCTCGGTGGACAGCTTCTCGACCGCGCACTTGATCGCGTTGATGTCGGTGCCCTTGAGCGCCTCGTTCGCGTCCTTGATCGCGACGTTGACGCTTGTCCTTGATGTCCGCCGGGACCTTCTCGTCGTTCTCCTTGACGAACTTCTCCGTCTGGTAGACCAGGGTTTCGGCCTGGTTGCGGACCTCGGCCTCCTCGCGGCGGCGCTTGTCCTCCTCGGCGTGCGCCTCGGCGTCCTTGACCATCCGGTCGATGTCGTCCCTGGGCAGGGCCGAACCACCGGTGATGGTCATGCCCTGTTCCTTGCCGGTCGCCGTGTCCTTCGCGTTGACGTGCACGATGCCGTTCGCGTCGATGTCGAAGGTGACCTCGATCTGCGGCACGCCACGCGGAGCGGGCGCGATGCCGGTCAGCTCGAACATGCCGAGCTTCTTGTTGTACGCCGCGATCTCGCGCTCGCCCTGGAACACCTGGATCTGCACGGACGGCTGGTTGTCGTCGGCCGTGGTGAAGATCTCGGACCGCTTGGTCGGGATCGTCGTGTTGCGCTCGATCAGCTTGGTCATCACGCCGCCCTTGGTCTCGATACCGAGGGACAGCGGGGTGACGTCCAGCAGCAGGACGTCCTTGACCTCACCCTTGAGCACACCGGCCTGCAGCGCGGCACCGACGGCCACGACCTCGTCCGGGTTGACGCCCTTGTTCGGCTCCTTGCCGCCGGTCAGCTCCTTGACCAGGTCGGTCACGGCCGGCATGCGGGTGGAACCACCCACGAGCACCACGTGGTCGATCTTGCCGATGCTGATCCCGGCGTCCTTGATCACGTTGTTGAACGGCGCCCGGCAGCGGTCCAGCAGGTCGGAGGTGATCCGCTGGAACTCGGCGCGGGACAGCGTCTCGTCCAGGAACAGCGGGTTCTTGTCCGCGTCGACCGTGATGTAGGGCAGGTTGATGGAGGCGCTGGAGCTGCTGGACAGCTCGATCTTCGCCTTCTCCGCCGCCTCCCGGATGCGCTGCATGGCCATCTGGTCCTTGGACAGGTCGATCCCGCTGGACGCCTTGAACTTCTCCGCCAGCCAGTCGACGATCCGCTGGTCCCAGTCGTCACCACCGAGGTGGTTGTCACCACTGGTGGCATGGACCTCGACCACGCCGTCGCCGATCTCCAGCAGCGACACGTCGAACGTGCCACCGCCGAGGTCGAAGACCAGGATGGTCTGTTCCTTCTCACCCTTGTCCAGGCCGTACGCCAGGGCGGCCGCGGTCGGCTCGTTCACGATCCGCAGCACGTTCAGCCCGGCGATCTGCCCGGCCTCCTTGGTTGCCTGCCGCTGCGCGTCCTCGAAGTACGCGGGCACGGTGATCACGGCGTCGGTGATCTCCTCACCGAGGTACGACTCGGCGTCGCGCTTCAGCTTCATCAGCACCCGCGCGCTGATCTCCTGCGCGGTGTACTTCTTGCCGTCGATCTCCGTAGTCCAGTTGGTGCCCATGTGCCGCTTCACGGACCGGATGGTCCGGTCGACGTTGGTCACAGCCTGGTTCTTCGCCGGCTGGCCGACCAGCACCTCGCCGTTCTTGGCGAACGCGACCACCGACGGGGTGGTCCGCGAACCCTCGGAGTTGGCGATCACCGTCGGCTCACCGCCCTCCAGGACGGCGACGACGGAGTTGGTCGTCCCCAGGTCGATGCCGACCGCTCGCGCCATTGAAAGTCCTCCTGTTGCAGTTGCGGATGTGCGCCTCGGGCCCGAATCCGCTCCGGAACCGCTCCGGATCGGACTTGAGCCTACCGCGCTCAACCTTCCTGCTCGTACAACGGGCGAGGGGCGGGTCGTGTTCCCGAGAAGGGCACGTGACTCAGGTCACGGTCAGCGCCGGGTGTCGGCCCGGTGGAAATTCAGGTGCGCTCGGGAGGGCGTCGGCCCACGTTGTCCCTGGTAGCGCGACCCGGCCTGGGCCGAGCCGTACGGGTGCTCGGCGGCGCTGGTCAACTGGAACAGGCACAGTTGCCCGATCTTCATCCCCGGCCAGAGCGTGATCGGCAGATTCGCGACGTTCGACAGCTCCAGCGTGATGTGCCCGCGGAACCCCGGATCGATGAACCCGGCGGTCGAGTGCGTGAGCAGTCCCAACCGCCCCAGCGACGACTTGCCCTCCAGCCGCCCCGCCAGATCGTCGGGCAACGACACCATCTCGTACGTCGACCCCAGCACGAACTCACCGGGATGCAGCACGAACGGCTCGTCGTCACGATCCTGCTCGACCAGCGACGTCAGCTCGTCCTGCTGGATCGACGGATCGATGTGGGTGTACTTGCTGTTGTCGAACACCCGGAAGTAGCGGTCCAACCGCACGTCGACACTCGAAGGCTGCAACATGGCCGGGTCGTAGGGATCGATCACCAGCCGCCCAGCCTCGAGCTCCTTGCGCAGGTCCCGGTCACTCAGCAACACGACCACAACAGTAGCCGTGCACCACCCTGACCCCACCCACCGCGCCGTGTATCCTTGCCCAGCCACGCGGATGTAGTTCAATGGTAGAACATCAGCTTCCCAAGCTGAGAACGCGGGTTCGATTCCCGTCATCCGCTCCAGAGCCCATATCAGCAGGTCAGCCCGGGTGTCTCTCCGCGCAGGAGTGGCACCCTTCGTGATCTTCGGGTGCCCCAGCCACTGCTGATCGAGACTTCCTGGAGTGGACCGGTCGGCAGGAACAACATCCGGCCGTTCGGCCTCCTGTTCCGTCGGTACGGCACCGTCATCGTGCGGCGAGTTCGGCCAGGTGGTGCAGTGAGTTGCTCAGGTGGTCGGGGCCGAACGGTGGGAACGTGATGCCGCGGTCGCGGATGTACCGCGGGACCGCCGACCAGTCGTAGGTGAGCGTGATCACCGTCTCCGACGGGCCGAGCGGCGCCAGGTCGTAGCGCCAGAGCCAGCCGCCGAACTCCACCTCTCCGTCGCTTCTCTTCCCGCCCGTCAGCCAACCGATGGCACGCGGCGGGTCGAACACCTCGACCTTGTTCACGACTCTGTAGTCGCCGTCCGGATGACCGCTGTGGTGCATGCCCATTCGGAAGATCTGTCCGGTTCCGGTCAGTGGTGCCTCGTCCAGGCATTCCTGGACCCAGCCGGTGCCGTCGATCGCGACGTGCGTCGTCGGGTCCGCCAGTACCGCGAACACCCTCGCCGCCGGCAGCGCGACCGTCCGGGTGGAGCTCACGTTCTCCTGGTCCACGGGCGGCATTCTGCCACCGTGCTGTCGATGCGGCGGAAAATCGATTGTGGACGATCGCGGGCTCGTTCATGATGGCGCGCATGGATCTGTGACGGCTGCCATGAACCCACAGTCGACCTGTCGCGCGGTCGACCTCGGAGCCTGAGAACCCGGCCCGGGGGCGATGACGCGCACTCATGTGCATTCGCCTGATCCCAGGAACCCACGGGCTGGTCCGTGAGTGTTCCTGCTGAGCCTGGAATCGGTCACAACAATGAATATCGATCGCAAGGCCCGCTGGGCCGTGCGCCAATGCGCCCTGCCCGCCATCGTCCGGCCCTGCCCGAACTGTTCGGGCGCGCGGCACCGGCCGTCGGGCAAGATCCGGGTCAACGCCAACGGCAAGCTCCTCGACGTCTGGCTGCTCGTGCTGTGCGTGAACTGCGACCGGACGTCGAAAGTGCCTGTCCACGAACGCGTTCGCGTGCAGTCGCTGGAGCCCGCGCGCCTGGTGGCGTACGAGACCAACGATCAGGCCGTCGTGGCGGAGCTCGCGACGAGTGCGTCGCTCGCCGCGAGGAACGGTTACCGGCTGGACTGGACCGGCACGTGGGAGCTGGTGACCGACGGTCCCGTCGACGGTTCGCTCACGGTCGCGATCGGCTTCGAGCTGCCCGCGCCGGTTCGCGTCGAACGACTGCTCATGCTCGGACTCGGTCTCAGCCGCGCCGCCGTGCGGCGCATGGTCGCCGACGGGTGCATCCGCCTGCCCCTGGCCGTGGACGCCAAGGCGCATCGGGACTTCGAGTTCACCGTCGACCGTTCGGGTCCGCCGGTCGACATCCGCAACGGTCACCGCGCGGTCGCGTCTTCCGGGCCCGCGCGCCACCATCGGGTGGTGACCGGAGGTTCGCATGCGTCGCGGTTCCGCGTCGGGTGGGTGAGCACGACGATCGCCCGCTACGTCTACCCGCCGCCGAGGCGGCGGGCGTCTCCTCCTAGCCGGTTCGTTGGGCCGGGTGGTCGTGAGGTGATCGGCGGAACGGCGGGATAGACTAGGCCGATCGGGTGACTTCGCGACGGATCGGGGATTTCTTGCCGGTCCGTACCGTCACGGGGCGCCTTCGGCGTCGTCCCCTTCCCGTCGGGCGACAGAACGGAGCGGCGATGACCAGCAGTGGCGAGTCCCAGCCGGTGAGGCCGCCTGCGGGCGCGTGGCAGGCGCGCCGGCCCACCGGGCGTTCTCGTGATCGATCCCGTGCCGCTGTTCCGGGAGGGGCTGTCCGCCCTGTTGGAGCGAACGGCCGGGCGTTCGGCTACTCGGTGTCACGGCCAACATGCACGACGCCATCGCGCATGTGTGAGCGGTTGCGGCCGGACGTCGTGATGGTGGACGCGCTGCTTGACCCGCGATGCCATCTCGCCCAGCTGCTGACCAGCTCCGACGACTCGTGTTCGATCCTGTCCGTCGTGCGGGAGCCGTTGCGCAGCCCGCGGTACGTCGCGACCGCGCATCGCGATCCGGGGTGCACGGGCTGGTGCTGCGGACCGCGGAGCCGGCGCAGGTGCTGGACGCGATCCGGCGGACGCACCTGGAGCGGCGTTACCTCGATCCCGGAACTCGCCGCGCTGGCCACCGGGCTGGGCGTGCGGCACACGGTGACCGCGCGGCAGCCGCTGTCCCGCCGTGAGTACCAGGTGCTGCAGCTGATCTCCGACGGGCTGGAGAACCAGGCGATCGCGAAGTCGCTGTTCGTGTCCGTCGAGACCATCCGCACGCACGTCAAGAGCATCCTGCGCAAGCTGCACGCCAGGGACCGGGCGCACGCCGTCGCCGTCGCGTTCCGGCTCGGTGTGCTGGTGGCGCACCGGGAGACGCCCGCCGACCGACGTGCCGGCGGCCCGGACCGCCGACGGCGTGCCGGCCCGGGGGAACGGGCAGGTGCCGCACCTGCCGATGGCGTACGGGCAGCAGCCGGTGCGCGACGGCGCTGGCCGCACGCGCGTGTACTAGACGGCGATGTACTAGGACTTCGCCGGTCACCTTGCTCGGGTTACCGCGCGGTAATATACTCAAGTTACCGGCGAGTAGCGCGATCATGGGAGCAGCCGGATGGGCCACTACAGGAGCAACGTCCGCGACCTGGAGTTCAACCTCTTCGAGGTCTTCTCGTCCAGGACCGGCTCGGCAAGGGACCGTTCGAGCAGGCCGACGAGGACACCGCCCGCGGTGTGCTGGCCGAGCTGCACAACCTGGCCACCGGGCCGCTGGGCGCCTCGTTCGCCGAGGGCGACCGCGATCGGCACCACGTTCGACCCCGACGACCCACTCCGTGACGCTGCCCGCGGGCTTCAAGAAGTCCTACCAGGCACTCTGGGACGGCGAGTGGTACCGGCTCGGCCTGCCCACCGACCTCGGCGGCTTCGGCATCCCGCCGTCGGTGCAGTGGACCGCGGCCGAGCTCATCCTCGGCGCCAACCCCGCCGTGTTCATGTACATGGCCGGCCCGAACTTCGCCATGGTCGTCGACCAGAACGGCACCGACGAGCAGAAGCAGCTGGGCGCGGCTGATGATCGAGCGCGGCTGGGGCGCCACGATGGTGCTCACCGAGCCGGACGCCGGCTCCGACGTCGGCGCCGGGCGGACCAAGGCCGTGCTGCAGGCCGACGGCAGCTGGCACCTGGACGGTGTCAAGCGCTTCATCACCTCGGGTGACCAGGACATCACCGAGAACATCATGCACCTCGTGCTGGCGCGGCCCGAGGGTCCCGGCATCGAGACCAGGCCGGGCACCAAGGGGCTGAGCCTGTTCCTGGTGCCCAAGTTCCACTTCGACACCGAGACCGGTGAGCCGGGCGAGCGCAACGGCGCCTTCGTCACCAACGTCGAGCACAAGATGGGCCTGAACGCGTCCGCCACCTGCGAGCTGACGTTCGGCCAGCACGGCACCCCCGCGCAGCGGGCTGGCTGCTCGGCGACGTGCACGACGGCATCGCGCAGATGTTCCAGGTCATCGAGTACGCCCGGATGATGGTCGGCACCAAGGCCATCGGCACGCTGTCCACCGGCTACCTGAACGCGCTGGAGTACGCCAAGGAGCGCGTGCAGGGCGCCGACCTGCCGCAGCATGACCGACAAGACCGCGCCGCGCGTCACCATCACGCATCACCCGGACGTGCGACGCAGCCTGATGCTGCAGAAGGCCTACGCGGAGGGCCTGCGCGCCGTCTACGTCTACACCGCGACGTTCCAGGACCAGATCGCCGCCGGCGACGGCGACGTGCGAGCTGGCCGAACGGGTGAACGACCTGCTGCTGCCGATCGTCAAGGGCGTCGGCTCGGAGCGGGCCTACGAGCAGCTCGCGCAGTCGCTGCAGACCCTCGGCGGGTCCGGCTTCCTGCAGGACTACCCGATCGAGCAGTACATCCGCGACTCGAAGATCGACTCGCTGTACGAGGGCACCACGGCCATCCAGTCGCTGGACTTCTTCTTCCGCAAGATCATCCGGGACAAGGGCCAGGCGCTGGCGCACGTGGCCGGCGAGATCACCGCGTTCCTGGAGTCCGAGGGCGGCAACGGCCGGCTCAAGGAGGAGCGCGCGCTGCTCAAGCAGGCGCCTGGAGGACGTGCAGGGCATGCTCGGCGCGATGGTCGGCTACCTGACCAGCGTCGCAGGAGGACCCGCGCAACATCTACAAGGTCGGCCAGAACACCGTGCGGCTGCTGATGAGCGTCGGCGACCTGCTGGTCGGCTGGCTGCTGCAGCGGCAGGCCGCAGGTGGCGCTGGCCGCGCTGGACGGTTCGCCCTCGGCCAAGGACACCGCGTTCTACCAGGGCAAGGTGGCCGTGGCGAGCTTCTTCGCCAACACCGTGCTGCCGGAACTGTCGGCGCGCCGCAAGGTCGTGGAGAGCACCGACAACTGCGCTGATGGACCTGGACGAAGCGGCTTTCTGAGCCAGCAGAACGTCTACCTCGCCGGTGGACCGACGGCGGGCTCCCCGGACCGGGCAGCCCGCCGTCTGTCACAGGTACAGGCCGGTGCCGTGTTCGGTGCGTTCGGTGGCCAGCGCGTGGATGTCGCGTTCCCGCATCACCAGGTACAGCGTCGCCCTGGATCTCCACTTCGAGCTGGTCGTCCGGGTTGAACAGCACCCGGTCGCCGATCTTCACCATGCGCACGTTGTTGCCGACGCCCAGCACGTCGCCCCAGGCCAGCCGCTTCGCCACCTGGGCCGTCGCCGGGATCACGATCCCGCCGCTGCTGCGCCGCTCGCCGTCCTCCGGTGAGATCCGCACCAGGACGCGGTCGAGCAGCATCTGGATTTCCAGCTTGGGGTCGGCCACGGCGCGAAATGCTACTGCGCCGCGTACCCACTCGTCACTCGTCGTCCATCCCGCCCAGCATCAGCGGCAGCCGCGCGGCGCCGCCGGGCGCGACGCGCACCGGCACGCCCCAGTCCTGCCGGGTCAGCCGGCACGCCGGGTGCTCGCCGCCGACGTCGCAGCTTGCCGCCTGCGCGACGACGTGCAGCACGCCGCTGCCGACGTGCTCGTCCAGCACCAGCCGCCGGCTCAGGTCGGTGCCGTCGCCGTCGCCGGAGCGGATCAGAGCCGGTGGCGACGCCGTGACCTGCACGCGGGTGGACGGGCCGTAGCGCTCGTCGAGGTTCTGGCCGGGCGGCGGCTGGAACACGACGGCCAGCGTGATCGTCGGCGGCCAGGTCGACCGGCTGCCGGGTCACCTGGTGCGCAGGGCCCTCGACCAGTTCGTCCGCGCGACCGGGCGTTCCAGGCGGTGGGCCGCCGACGCGACGACGACGATCTCGCCGTCCACGCACGACCACGTCGGACGGTTCCGCGATGCCGGTGGCCAGTGTGGACACCTGGCCGGTCGCCGGGTCGTAGCGGCGCAGGGCCCCGTTGTAGGTGTCGGCGATGGCGACGCTGTGGTCGGGCAGCACGGTGACGCCGAGCGGGTGCTGCAGCAGTGCCTGTGCCGGCAGCGCCGTCACGGTGGCCGAAGTCGAAAAGTCCTGTGCCGACAGCGGTGTGCACGGTGTAGCTGCCCGAACCCGCTGACGGTTCACCGGCCGGTCGGCGGACAGCCGGCGCAGCGCGGAGGTTTCCGCGTCGGCGAGCCACAGCGTGTCGCCGTCGGCGGCCAGTCCGGACGGCTGCGCGAAGAACGCCTCCGCGGCCGGGCCGTCGTGCAGTCCCTCGACGGTCGTGCCGGCCAAGCGGGACACCGTGCCGGCGATCGGGTCGAACAGGCTGAGCGTGTGGTTGCCGGCCAGCGCGACCACGACGCCGCCGGCCGGCTGCCCACCACGTGACGTCCCAGGGGCTGGACAGGTCGATGTCGGTGGCCGGGACCGTCGGTCGCGCCGTCCCGCCACTGGTGGCCGGTGCCGGCCACCGTGCGTCACGTTGCCGTCGGCCAGCCGGACACCGCGCAGCAGGTGGTTCACGGTGTCCGCGACGACGACGTCGTAACCGGCCCGGTCGGCGATGTCCGGTGGCAGCACGGCAAGGCCGCCGGGTTCGGCGAACTCGGCGGTCGGTCGCCGTCCGCACTGCCCCGGCGGCCGGAGCCGATGGTGCGCAGCACGGTGTCGCGTCGGCGGTCAGTTCGACGAGCGTGTGGTGGGCGGTGTCGGCGACCAGGAGCGTGCCGTTCGGTGTCACGGTTGCCTTGGCTGGGGAAGCGAAGCACGGTGTCGGCTGCCGGTGGCGGGACGTACGGGCCGTCGCCGCGGCGCAGGGTGCCGCGCCGCTCGTGTTCGGCGACGATTTCGGCGATGACGCGGCGCAGCGCCTCGGCGTGCCCCTCGCCTGCCGCGACGTGCACGACGTAGCCCTCGGGGTCGACGACCACCAGCGTCGGCCACGCGCGCACGGCGTACTGCTGCCACGTGGTCAGTTCCGGGTCGTCCAGGACGGGGTGGTGCACGTCGTGGCGTTCGACGGCGTCGGCGAGGGCGGTCGCGTCGGCCTCGTGCTCGAACTTCGGCGAGTGGACGCCGACGGTGACCAGGACGTCGGCGAACTCGGCCGCCAGCGGGCGCAGTTCGTCCAGCACGTGCAGGCAGTTGACGCAGCAGAACGTCCAGAAGTCCAGCAGCAGGACCTTGCCGCGGAAATCGGCGATCGAGTACGAGCGGCCGCCGGTGTTCAGCCAGCCACGGCCGCGCAGTTCCGGTGCGCGCACACGGATCCGGCGAGTCGAAGTCGTCACGTAGGGAGTCAACGCGGAGCGAAGGGAGGTGTTCCCGCAGGGGAAGACGGGCCCTGGCACCGGCCCTGGCACCGGCCCTGACAATGGGACGCTCCGAATGCTGCCAGGTCGGGGGTCCGGCAGCATCCGGAGCCACTGTGGTCATCGGTTGTTGGTCCGATGGCGTTACACAGCCAGTATAAGTGACACGGGTCACATTTACGGGTGGATCGTCGGTGTCATTCTTCGCGGCCGAGCAGAAATCGCCCGAAGTGCGGGACCGTGAACGCGATGCGACCGCGTTCGGCCGAATAGACCAGGCCCTTCTTGATCAGCGAGTCGCGCGCCGGGGACAGCGACGACGGCTTGCGGCCCAGGAAGATCGCCACGTCGGAGCTGCCGGCGCCCTCGTCGCGGCCCTCGGTCAGCTCGGCCATCGCGCGCAGGTACTCGCGTTCGGCGGGGGTGGCCCGCTCGTAGCGGGAGCCGAAGAAGCCCACCGCCAGTTCCGCTTCCGCCTCCGGTGCGGCCATCGCGACGTCCTCGGCGGTGATCGGGTCGGCCGGTGCCGCGTCCCAGGCCGCCTTGCCGTAGGCCTGGATGAAGTACGGGTAGCCGCCGGACGCCTCGAACAGCGCGTCCAGCGCGTCCGGCGCGATGCCCGCCATCTCGCGTGACACCGGGGTGAGCACGGCCTGGTCCATCGCCTCGCGGTCGAGGCGGTCGATGCGCACATAGCGGAACAGCCGCTCGGAGTAGGACTTGCTGGCCGACAGCGCGGCCGGCAGGTGCGGCAGGCCCGCGCCGACCACGACCAGCGGCGCACCGGACTGGGACAGCTCGTGGCACGCGGCGCACAGCGCGGAGATGTCGTCGGGCAGCAGGTCCTGCATCTCGTCGATCAGCAGCGCCACGCCGGTGCCGACGTCCTGGGCCAGTTCGGCGACGTCGGTGAACAGTTCGACCAGGTCGATCTCGATGTCACCGGAGTCGGCACGGCCGACGGCGGCCGGCACGTCGATGCCGGGCTGCCAGCGGTCGCGCAGTTTCGCGTTGTCCGGGTTGGCGCGCAGCGCGAACGCCTTGAGCACGCCGAGCACCGTACTCGACGCGGTCCGGCGCGCGATGCCGTACCGCGAGATCGCGCACCGCGCGGTGCAGTGCGGCGGCCAGGGGGCGGCGCAGTTCGGATTCGGGCCGGGCCTCGATCTTGCCGGCGCCCCAGCCCCTGCGCACGGCCATCGACCGTAACTCGCCCAGGAGTACGGTCTTGCCGACGCCGCGCAGGCCGGTGAGCACCAGACTGCGTTCCGGCCTGCCTCTGGCCACCCGTTCCAGCACCACCTCGAAGGCGGCCAGCTCGCGGTCCCTGCCGGCCAGTTCGGGTGGGCGCTGGCCGGCGCCGGGGGCGAACGGATTGCGCACCGGGTCCACCATCGGACCGTATCGCTGTTTCTAGGGCCGACCCGATATTCCGCGAGATTTCACTACGGCGTGTCGGTACCGGTCACGATATGCACAGCTCGTTGCCTTCCGGGTCGGTGATCGTCACCCAGGTGTGTGGCCCTTGTTTCCCCCGGTAGAGGAACGCGGCACCGTTCGCGGTCAGCTTCGCGACCACCGCGTCCACGTTCTCCGCGCCGACCCAGATGTCCAGGTGCACCCGGTTCTTGACCGTCTTCGGCTCGGGCACCTGCTGGAACAGGATGCGCTTGCGCGGCCCTCGGTCGGGGCCGTCCGGGTGGCGGATGGCGGCCCCGGTGCGCCAGACCAGCCGGCCCCTGTGCCGCGCCGTGTCGGCCTCGGTGGCGAAGCCGCGGTCGACCATGTCCTTGATGAAGGTCTCGTCGCTCGGTTCGACGACCCAGTCCAGCGCGTCCGCCCACCAGTCGGCGAGCACGTGTGGATCCGCGCAGTCGACGACGACCTGGAAGTCGTAAGCCATGCGCGCAGGATAGAGACCCGCCGCGACGGTTCGCGCTCCGATTCCATCACGCTTGCTAGCCAAATCTAGCGGATTTTCTAGATACGTGGATAGGGGGCCATCTGGAAGGCTGGTGACATGGCCGAAATGGTGACGACCGGCAGCGGCGAGGTCGAGCGGATCGCCGACGAGGCGAGCCTGCACCTGCGCTACACCGCCACGGCACGCGACCGGACCGGCGCGGTCAACCAGCTTGCCGGGCGCACCACGCTCGCCGAACCGCTGCTGGAGCGCCCGGGCGTCACGGTGCGCTCGCGCCAGCTGTTCGTGCACGACAGGTGGGACGGGCGGCGGCGCACCGGCGCGGAGGCCAGCCAGGACTACGCGTTGCTGGTCACCGATGTGGCCGTGCTCAACGACCTGATGGCCGAGCTGATCGGCACCGAACCGGCCAGCCTGGCCGGCCCGATCTGGAGCCTGTCCGACCGCTCCACGCCGTTCCGGGAGGCGCAACTGGCCGCCGTGTCCGACGCGCGGGACAAGGCGCAGGGTTATGCGGACGCGCTGGACCGGCGGCTGGGCACCCTGCTGAAGCTGGAGGACGCGTCGGGATCGGTCCGGCACGCGCCGTTCGGTGCTGCCATGTTGGCCCACCGCGGCGCGCCCGAAGCGGCCCGCGTCGCCGACCTGTCACTGCAACCGCAGCCGGTACTGGTCCAGGCCAACTGCACGATCACCTGGGAAGTGCTCGTGTAGTTCCCGCGCCCGAAGTTCACCGGCCTTTGCAGCCATGATCTCGGGCAGCCATGATCTCGGGCGGCACCATGATCTCGGGCGCAGGACACTAGCGCTCCAGGATCGCCGTCACGCCCTGCCCGCCCGCCGCGCAGATGGACACCAGGCCACGGCCGGAACCGCGCTCGGCCAGCAGTTTCGCCAGCGTCGCCACGATCCGGGCGCCGGTCGCGGCGAACGGGTGGCCCGCGGCCAGCGACGACCCGTTGACGTTCAGCTTCGCGCGGTCGATCGGGCCGAGCGGTTCGTCCAGGCCCAGCTTCCGCTTGGCGAACGCCGGGTCCTCCCACGCCCGCAGCGTGGCCAGCACCTGGGACGCGAACGCCTCGTGGATCTCGTAGAAGTCGAAGTCCGCCAACGCGATCCCGGCCCTGGCCAGCATCCTGGGCACCGCGTACGCGGGAGCCATCAGCAGGCCTTCGCCGCCGTGCACGTAGTCGACGGCGGCGGTCTCGGGTGAACGTCAGGTAGGCCAGCACCGGCAGCTGGTGCGCCCGCGCCCACTCCTCGCTGGCCAGCAGCACGACGGAGGCGCCGTCGGACAGCGGCGTGGAGTTGCCGGCGGTCATCGTGCCGTCCTGGCCGCCGAACGCCGGCTTGAGCTTGGCCAGCTTGTCGGCCGTCGAGTCGGGGCGCAGGTTCTGGTCGCGGGTCAGGCCGAGGTACGGGGTGACGAGGTCGTCGAAGAAGCCGCGCTCGTAGGCGGCGGCCAGCCGCTGGTGGCTGGTGGCGGCGAGTTCGTCCTGCTCCTCGCGGCCGATGCCCCACTCCCGCGCGGTGATCGCGGCGTGCTCGCCCATGGACAGGCCGGTGCGCGGTTCGGCGTTGCGCGGGATCTCCGGCACGATCTGGCCGGGCCGCAGCCTGGTCAGCGCCTTGCAGCCGGGCGCCGACGCTCGCTGGCGCTGTTCAGCGTGAGCAGGACCCGGCGCAGGTCCTCGTTCAGCGCCAGCGGCGCGTCGCTGGTGGTGTCGACGCCGCCCGCGATGCCGGAGTCGATCTGGCCGAGCGCGATCTTGTTGGCGACCGTGATGATCGCCTGCAGACCGGTGCCGCACGCCTGCTGCACGTCGTGGGCCGGTGTCTCGGCGGCCAGCCGGCTGCCCAGCACGCACTCGCGGATCAGGTTGAAGTCGCGGCTGTGCTTGAGCACGGCGCCGCCGACCACCTCGCCGATCCGCTCGCCCGCCAGCCCGAACCGGCTGACCAGGCCGTCCAGCGCGGCGGTGAACATGTCCTGGTTGGACGCCTGCGCGTAGCGGCCGTTGGACCGGGCGAACGGGATCCGGTTGCCGCCCAGCACGGCCACCCGACGGACCGCAGTCGGCCATGTTCTCCTCCTCGGTCAGCGGGGTATCTACCTTGCCGACGATAGTAACCTACCCGCGAGTAGGCTTACCGTGGAGTAGGAAGGCGGCGCCGATGACCGACCGGTACCAGCAGTTCGCGCGCTCGGGCTGTCGGCAAGCTGGTGGTCGGCCGGCTCGGCCTGCCCGATCCGGTGCCGCTGCGGCGGTTCCACGCCCGGCCAGTCGCTGCTGACCGGGCCCGCACTGGTCGGGGCGCGCCGAAGGTGGCCGGCTGGCCGAGACCGTGGCCGCGATCCTGGCCAAGGCCGACGCGGACGTCGCACACCGCGGCCGAGGAGCGTCCGCTACGGCGCGCTCGTGTTCGACGCGACCGGCATCGACTCGCCGGACCGGCTGCGCGAGCTGTACGAGTTCTTCCACCCGGTGATCCGCTCGGCTCGGCACGTGCGGCCGGGTGCTGGTGTTCGGCACGCCACCGGAGGCCGTGACGCCGGCGGCCGAGAAGGTCGCGCAGCGGGCGCTGGAGGGTTTCACCCGGTCGGTGGGCAAGGAACTGCGGCGCGGCAGCACCGTGCAACTGGTCTACGTCGCCAAGGGCGCCGAGCACGGCGATCGAGTCGACCGTCCGGTTCCTGCTGTCCGCCAAGTCGGCGTACGTGTCCGGCCAGGTGGTGCGGATCGCCGCGCGTGAAGCCGGAGACCGTGGTGGCAGCCGGACAACTGGGCCGACGCCGCTGGCCGGCCGGGTCGCGCTGGTGACCGGCGCGTCGCGCGGCATCGGCGCCGCGATCGCCGACGTGCTGGCCCGGGACGGCGCGCACGTCGTGTGTCTGGACGTGCCCGCGCAGGGCGCCGACCTGTCCGCGGTGGCCAACCGGGTCGGCGGCGAGGCCGTGCAACTGGACATCACGGCGGCCGACGCGCCCGCCCGGCTGGTCGAGCACCTCACCGGGCGGCACGGCGGCGTCGACGTCGTGGTGCACAACGCCGGCATCACCCGGGACCGCACGCTGGGCAAGATGGACGCCGGCCGCTGGGACGCCGTGCTGGCCGTGAACCTGGCCGGCCAGCTGCGCGTCAACGACGCGCTGCTCGCGAAGAAGGTGTTGCGGACCAACGGAAGGATCATCGGCGTCTCGTCGATCGCCGGGATCGCCGGCAACGTCGGCCAGACCAACTACGCCACGTCGAAGGCAGGCGTGATCGGCATGGTGACCGCGCTGGCGCCGAAGCTGGCCCGGCAGGGCAGCACGATCAACGCGGTCGCGCCGGGTTTCATCGAGACCGCGATGACGGCGGCCGTGCCGCTGTTCATCCGGGAGGCCGGCCGCCGGATGAACGGCATGGCCCAGGGCGGCCTGCCCGTCGACGTCGCGGAAACGATTGCCTGGTACGCGAATCCGGCGTCGGCCGGGGTGAACGGCAACGTCGTCCGGGTGTGCGGCCAGAGCCTGCTGGGTGCCTGACATGACCGTCATCGGAACTGGAGTCGGCGCCGAACCTGACGCGCACTGTTCGCGAAGGCGGCGCTGGCGCGCGGTCCGGCCCGGCGCACCGGGAGACGACCTGCCGGCACCACGCTCGCGCGGTCCGGCGTGCGCGTGGACCGGCGACCAGCTGGCCGCCTACGACCGGGTGTGCGGGTTCCGGCTGTCCGACGAGCTGCCCGTCGACGTTCCCGCACCTGCTGGCGTTCGGCTGCAGGTCGCGCTGATGACCGAGCGACGCGTTCCCGTTCCCGATGATCGGCCTGGTGCACGTGGCCAACCGGATCACGCACGACCCGGCCGCTGCGCGCCGACGAGCCGCTCGTGGTGCGGGTGCACGCCGAACGACCTGCGGCCGCACGAGCGCGGCACGCAGTTCGACATGGTCAGCGAGGCGCAGCGCGGACGGCGAGTGCGGTGTGGACGGAGGTCAGCACCTACCTGCGGCGCGACGGCGGGGCTCGACGTTCGCGGTCCGACCGGCGAGGTCGAGCCGGCGGCGCGGCCGGCGGCGCGCTGGCGGGTGCCGGGCGACACCGGGCGCCGCTACGCCGACGGTGTCCGGCGACCACAACCCGATCCACCTGCATCCGCTGACCGCGCGGCTGTTCGGCTTCCGGCGGGCGATCGCGCACGGCATGTGGTCGCATGGCGCAGGTGCCTGGCGTTCTACGAGGGCCGGCTGCCCGCCGCGTACACCGTGGACGTGCGGTTCAAGCTGCCGATCCTGCTGCCGGCCACGGTCGCGCTGTACCGCGGGCGCCGAGCGGGGTTCGACGCTGCGGCGACGGGCGGACGGGCAAGCCGCACCTGTCCGGCGTGTTCACGTCCCTAGGCGGCTTCCACACGCGGTCCTCGACGAGGTTGCCGAAGCCCATCCAGACCAGGTTCATCAGCCGCGACGCGATCTTCGTCGCGGACTCGTCGGGATGGTCCAGCCACCAGTCGGCGAGCGACTCGCCCGCGCCGACCAGGGCGGCGGCCAGCGCCTCGCCGGTGATCGACGCGGCCTTGCCGACGCCCTCGTCGCGCGCCGGTGCGCATCAGCACGGCCGCCACCAGGCTGATCGCGCGCTGCGCGCATGGCCATCAGTTCCTCGGTGAACGGCCCGCCCTGGGCGATCGACTGGCGGTGCAGCACCCGCCAGCTCTCCCGGTGCTCGCCGACGAAGCCGAAGAACGAGCGCAGCCCGTGCCACAGCTGCACGTCCGGCGGCTGGCCCGGCCTCGATGCCGCCGACGATGGCCTCCAGCAGGAGCGTCGCCTCGCGGTGGATGCAGGCGGCGAACAGGTCCTCCTTGGCGCCCAGGTAGGCGTAGATCATCGGCTTGGAGATGCCCGCGACCTCGGAGATCTCGTCCATCGACGCGTCGTGGTAGCCGTGCTGGGAGAACACGGTGACCGCGGCGTCCAGGATCTGGCGCTCGCGCACCTCGCGCGGCAGGCGCTTGGCGCGCACCGGCGGCCCGTCCCCGGCCAGTGACATAGGTCGACTCCTCCCATTCGGCACTGGACCCCGCACCACGCGTGGTCACCCCAGCCTAGCGACAGTCGGTTGCCCGAGATACCTACTGGTAAGTAGCCTTACCGTGGAGTAGGACCGGCGGGGTGCATGTCGGAGATCGACGGAGCTGCTGGACGGGCTCGAGCCGGGCCAGGTCGGACGCACAAACGTTTGCCACCGTCGTGACCACCGCGTCCGGCGGCCCAGTTGAAGGCCGTCTTCGCCGACTCCGGAGTGGCGGCCGCAGGTGCTCGACGAGATCTTCCGGCGGATGGGCGAGCACCTGCGGCCCGACCGGCGGCGCACGTGAGGGCGGTCGTGCACTGGCGGCTGACCGGTGGTGCGGGCGACGGACGGCTACGACCGCTACGAGACGGTCATCGAGCAGCGGCACCTGCCTGGTGAACCGCGAGTCGACCCGCGAGCCGCGCGTGACGATCACGCTGAGCCCGCTCGACTTCGTGAGGCTGATCACGCGGACGGCGTCCGCGCCCATGCTGTTCGTGACCGGGAAGGTGAAGGTCAAGGGTGACCTGGGTTTCGCGGCCGGGCTGACCGGACTGTTCGACCTGCCGCGCGCCTGACCGCGGGCCTTGATCACCGCCGGTGACAGAACTGATCGACTGTGGACAGATCCTCGAGAGGATGGACGCGCGGCTTCGGACCCGCCCTGACGCTGCGGGTCCATGATATAGGCACGAATAAACGTGACACGCATCACACTCTTTCGCATTGGTCCGAACGAGTGGCGATTGCCGACACCGCTGACAGGTCACGCGGGTACCTTCGGTTCATGTGAGAGACGAGCAGCTTCGTCCCGTCGTACTGCCGACAGGTCCTCCTGGAACACACCGAGGGCCTCATCGTCGCGGTGCAGCGGTATCACACGGCGCTCGCGCAGATGATGGCCGCGGAGCACACCATCCGCGAGATGGTGGACAACGCGCTGCGGGCCGGTCTTTCGGCCGAGCGCGGTCCGCGGCATCATCAACAGCTTCGCCGACGCCCAGAACACGCCGCTGCTCTACGCGTCCGACGTGGACCCGAGGCTGGCCGGCGAGGACCACGGACGTCGTCGGCGTCGACTCGCTGCTCCAGGACTGATGGCGCGCCGGCAGCAGCGGGAGCGGCCGGACGGATCGACCTCCGACTGCGCTGAGGCGGTCGGACGCCGGCCCCGCGACCGGCCCCGTCAGGGCTCAGTACGTGATCGCGGTCGCCGGGTCGGCCAGCAGCGCGCCGACGTCGGCCAGGAACCGTGAGCCCTGCTCGCCGTCCACCACGCGGTGGTCGAAGCTCAGCGAGAGCTGGCACACCTTGCGCGGCACGACCTGCCCGTCCACCACCCACGGCATGTCCCGGATCGCGCCGAAGGCCAGGATCGCCGACTCGCCGGGGTTGATGATCGGCGTGCCGGTGTCCACTCCGAACACGCCGACGTTGGTGATCGTGAACGTGCCGCCGACCATGTCCGCCGGCGGGGTCCTGCCCGTCCCGGGCGGTCGCGGTCAGCCGCTCCAGCGCACCGGCCAGTTCGGGCAGCGTCAACTGTTCCGCGTCGCGGATCTTCGGCACCACCAGGCCACGCGGGGTGGCCGCCGCGATGCCGAGGTGCACGTAGGACTTGTAGACGATCTCGCCGGCCTGCTCGTCCCACGTCGCGTTCACGTCCGGCGTCCGCCGCACCGCGAGGCACACGGCCTTGGCCGCGAACGCCAACGGGGTCAGCTTCACCCCGGCGAAGCCGGGGTCGCTCTTGCAGCCGTGGCCCGCAGTTCCATCATCGGCGTGACGTCGACGGTCAGGAACTCGGTGACGTGCGGCGCGGTGAACGCGCTGGCACACCATCGCCTGCGCGGTCGCCTTGCGGACGCCCTTGACCGGCACCCGCCGCTCGCCGGCCCGCCGGTCGCGGCCGACGCTGCGGCGACGGCGTCCGGTGCGTGCGGCGACGCGCGCGCCGCACGTCGTCCCGGGTGATCACGCCGGACGGGCCGGTGCCGGCCAGGCCGTACAGGTCGACGCCCAGTTCCTTGGCCAGCTTGCGCACCGGCGGCTTGGCCAGCGGCACGTGACCGCCGCGCGGCCGCGGCGACAACCGGTTCGGCGGCTACCGGCTCGGCGGTGCCGGTCCACGACGCGCACCGGTTGCGCCACAACGGGTTCCGGCGGCGACGGCGGTGCGGCCACCGCGCCGGCCCGCGGCCGACGGCGCGCCGCGGCGGCCTTCGGGCCGTAGCCGACCAGGTTCGGCACGCTCTCGCTCTGTCCACCGGTGGCCGAGCCGTTGGTGGTCGGGCGCGGCGCCGTTCGGGTCGACGTCGATCACGATGATCGGCGCGCCGACGTCCACCGTCTGGCCGGTCTCGACCAGCAGCTCGGTGACCCGGCCGGCGCACGGCGATGGCAGTTCGACCGCCGCCTTCGCCGTCTCGATCTCCACCAGGATCTGGTTGACCGTCGACGTCGTCGCCCGGTTTCACCTGCCAGGCAAGGATTTCCGCCTCGGTCAGGCCCTCCGCGGTGTCGGGCAGCATGAATCGCTTGAAGTCAGGCATGCCGCGTCCTCTCACCAGGCCAGCGAGCGGTCGACGGCGTGCAGCACCCGGTCCAGGTCCGGCAGGTAGTCGTCCTCCAGCTTGGTCGGCGGGTACGGGGTGTCGAAACCGGTCACCCGCAGCACCGGCGCCTCCAGCGAGTAGAAGCACTCCTGCTGCACCCTGGTGGCCACCTCGGACGCGATCGACGCCTCGCCGGGCGACTCCGTGACCACGACCAGCCGGCCGGTCCTGCGTACCGACGTCGAACACCGGAGCCGAGGTCCAGCGGGGACAGCGTGCGCAGGTCGATCACCTCGAGCTGATGCCGTCCGCCTCGGCCGCCGTCGGCCGCGGCCAGGCAGCGTCCGGATCGACGGGCCGTAGCTGGCCAGCGTCGCCGTCGTGCCGGTGCGCAGCACCTTCGAGCGTGAACAGCGGGCAGCGGCGACGCGGAGGTGTCCAGCTCGGCCTTCTCGTAGTAGCGGCCCTTCGGCTCGAAGAACAGCACCGGGTCGTCGCAGGCGACGGCCTGCTGGATCATCCAGTAGGCGTCCACCGGGTTCGAGCAGCGACACCACGCGCAGGCCCGCGGTGTGCGCGAAGTACGACTCCGGCGACTCCGAGTGGTGCTCGACCGCGCCGATGCCGCCGCCGAACGGCACCCGCACCACGACCGGCATCTTGACCTTGCCCTGGCTGCGGTAGTGCATCTTCGCCAGCTGCGACACGATCTGGTCGAACGCGGGGAAGATGAAGCCGTCGAACTGGATCTCGCACACCGGCCGGAAACCGCGGATCGCGAGGCCGACCGCCGTGCCGATGATGCCGGACTCGGCCAGCGGGGTGTCCAGCACGCGCTGCTCGCCGAAGTCCTTCTGCAGCCCGTCGGTGATGCGGAAGACGCCGCCGAGCTTGCCGACGTCCTCGCCCATCACGATGACCTTCGGGTCGGCCTCCATGGCGGCGCGCAGACCCTGGTTGAGCGCCTTGGCCATGGTGACCGTGCGTACCGCGGGCTGGCCGGCGTCGGCGCGCCTGCGTGTCGATCGTGGGAGCGGCCATCAGTGCTCACCTCCGCGGTGCTCGAACCCGCAAGCGATTCTTCGGAGAACCGGCAGGTACTCCAGGTACTCGTCGCGCTGCGCGTCCAGCACCGGGTTCGGCTCGGCGTAGACGTTGCTGAAGATGCGCTCGGGGGGCGGATCGGGCATGTTCGCGCAGAACTCGCGCAACTCGGCCGCCAGCTGCGTCGGACTCGGCCTGCGACCTCGTCGAAGTACGCCTGGTCGGCCAGGCCGTTGCGGGCCAGGTGCGACGCGGACCCGCTCGATCGGGTCCTTCAGCTTCCACGCCTCGACCTCGTCGGACAGCCGGTAGCGGGTGGGGTCGTCGGTGGTGGTGTGGGCGTCCATCCGGTAGGTGAACGCCTCGATCAGCACCGGGCCGTTGCCGTGCCGGCACTCGTCCAGTGCCCACCTGGTCACCGCGAGGCAGGCCAGCACGTCGTTGCCGTCCACCCGGATGCCGGGGAAGCCGTAGCCGCGGGCCCGCTGGTACAGCGGCAGCCTGCTCTGGCGTTCGGTCGGCTCGGAGATCGCCCACTGGTTGTTCTGGCAGAACAGCACCAGCGGCGCGTCGTAGACGGCGCGACCACACGAAACCCTCGTGCACGTCGCCCTGGCTGGTGGCGCCGTCACCGAAGAAGACGATCGTCGCCTCGCCGTCGTCGTCGCCGACCTTGCCCTCGAACCGTTGCCCCATCGCGTAACCGGCCGCGTTGAGCACCTGGTTGCCGATCACGATGGTGTAGAGGTTGAACCGCGCGCGCGATCGGATCCCAGCTGCCGTGGTCGGTGCTGCGGAAGATGCCCAGCAGTTCGGTCGGCGGAACGCCCCGGCACCACGCGACGCCGTGCTCGCGGTAGCTCGGGAAGGCCATGTCCTGCGGGCGCATCGCCCGCCCGGCGCCGACCTGGGCGGCCTCCTGGCCCAGCAGCGGCACCCAGATGCCCAGTTGTCCCTGTCGCTGCAGGGCGTTGGCCTCGCGGTCCACCCTGCGCACCAGGACCATGTCCCGGTACAGCGCCCGCAGCTCGCTCCGGGCTGATGTCGATGTCGAAGTCCGGGTGCGTGACGCGCTCACCCTCCGGGGTGAGCAGCTGCACCAGGTCCGCACCGCCTTCGCTGGTCGCTCGCAAACCGGCGATCACCTGTTCCGTTGTGGGCGTGGCAGCGGTGGCGGCCGGCGTGCCCGGCCGGCCGTTCCGGTGTCCAGTGCTCTGGGGACGACATGGCGCGTGTCTCCTCGCTGCTGAGGCCGCGCGGCCGCTTGTGACGACCGCCGACGGCCGTGCCGAGAGCCACCGCCGTTCCCCGGTCGGGGAGCGGTCCGGTCGCCGTCGGCACTGACGGTTCTCCTCACCATCCTGGCATGACCCAGCCCACCGCCGGGAGCGCCGGATGCCGGTACAACGCCGCGCGGGCGCCGCTGATCTGCGGAAACGATCGGACGGGCAATGATCGGTCGCCCAACGGTGTGCTCGTCCGCGCTGGTCGGGCGCGCCAGCCCGTCGCGGTGGCGTCGGCAACACTGGTCGGCCGTGGCCTTGGTCACATCCTCGTCACGGTCGTGCCGATCGGGGCGTGTCGCCGTGATGGCAGGATCGGGTGCGTGGCCGACGTCGACCGCGCGACCCTGACCAGTACCGTCCGCACGCTGTGGGAGCGGGACATCCTGTCCGGACTGTCCGAACTGGTCACCATTCCCGCCGTGTCCGAGGCGTTCGACCCGGACTGGGCGGCCAACGGCCATCTCGCGGCCGCCGTCGAGCACGTGCGCTCGTGGCTGCGGGCGCGCGAGCTGCCCGGCGCCGCCGCCGAGGTGGTCACGCTGGATGGCAAGTCGCCGCTGCTGCTGGTGGACGTGCCGGCCGCCGACGGCGCGCCGGCCGATGCCGGCACCGTGCTGCTCTACGGCCACCTGGACAAGCAGCCGCCGGTCGGCGGCTGGTCGGACGGGCTGGACCCGTGGACGCCGGTGGTGCGCGACGGCCGGCTGTACGGGCGGGGCGCCGCCGACGACGGGTACGCGGGTTTCGCGGCCGCCGCCGCGATCGAGGCCGTGCGCGCGGCCGGCGGGCGGCACGCGCGGTGCGTGATGCTGCTGGAGACCGGTGAGGAGTCCGGCAGCCCGGACATGCCCGACTATCTGGAACTGCTGGCGCCCCGGCTGGGTGACGTGTCGCTGGTGGTGTGCCTCGACTCCGGCGGCCGACGACTACGAGCGGCTGTGGCTGACCACGTCGCTGCGCGGCCTGGTGCAGACCACCGTGACCGCGCGGGTGCTGGAGAGCGGCCAGCACTCCGGGAATGGCCGGCGGGTCGTGCCCAGTTCGTTCCGGGTGCTGCGGCGTGCTGCTGGACCGGCTGGAGGACTCGGCGACCGGCGAGATCCGGCTGCCCGAGTTGCAACGTGACCGATCCCCGAACACCGGATCAGCCGACGCGAAGGCGGCGGTGCGAGGCCGTGCCCGGCCGGATCGGCACGGATCTCGGCGCTGGTCCCGGGCGTCGCGCTGACCAGCGACGACGAGCTGGAACTGGTGCTGAACAACACGTGGCGCCCGTCGCTGGCGGTGATCGGCGCGGCCGGCCTGCCCGCGCCCGACGACGCGGGCAACGTGCTGCGGCCCGTCCACCACGCTGTGCCTGAGCTTCCGGCTGCCGCCCACCGCGGACTCGGCCGCCGCGCAGGCCGCGCGTGCGCCGGGCGCTGACCACCGACGTGCCCTACGGCGCGCAGATCGAACTGTCCCGCGTGGAGGCGGCCGACGGCTGGCACGCGCCGGACACCGCGCCGTGGCTGCGGGACGCGCTGGACGACGCGTCGGACTCGCGTGTTCGGCGCGCCGTGGCGCACCGCTGGGCGTCGGTGGCTCGATTCCGCTGATGGGACTGCTGCAACAGCAGTACCCTGCGGCACAGTTCGTCGTGACGGGCGTGCTCGGCCCGGGCACCAACGCGCACGTGCCGGACGAGTCGCTGCACCTGGACTACGCGCGGAAGGTGACCGAGGCGATCGCGCTCATGCTGGCCGCCCACGCGACGCGCTAGCCGGATGGGGGGTCCGATGTCGGTGCGGGACGAGGGTGACGAACCGGTCGAGCCGCACGGCGAACTGGACGTGCACGACCCGGCACCGCCCGCGTGGGCCAGGATGCCCGCCGAGGACGTCGTCCGCCATGTGATCGAACCGGATGCCACCGGCATGCTGCGCTGGCGGCGGCGGTCCGGCCGCACCGCCGGTGGTGCGCGTCGAGGACCGCTACCTGGTCGGCACGCTGGATCTGCGCGCGCTGGAGTTCCCGTACCTGTTGGAGTTCGTGCGCTGCCGCTTCGAGAAGCCACCGGACATCCGGCAGGCCAACCTGGCCGGCCTGGAGTTCGACGGCTGCTGGCTGCCCGGCCTGTCCGCGCGCAACGCCCGCAGCGACAACGACATCGCGCTGAAGAACACCACTGTCCGCGGCGGCACCGTCGACCTGACCGACGCGACGGTGCGCGGTTCGCTGCTGCTGTCCGGCAGCCGCCTGTCCAACCCCGGCAGGCGCGCGCTGCACGCCGATCGGCTGCAGCTCGCCGGCGCGCTGCTGGCGTACAACGTGGACGTCGTCGGCGAGTTCCGCATCCCCGGCCTGCGCAGCGGCGGCAACGTCAACTTCAGCGGCGCGGGGCTGCACAACCCGGGCGGCTGCGCGCTGGACGGCAACGGCATGCACGTCGGCGGGAACCTGATCTGCGCGGTCGACCTGCGCGGCAACAGGTTCCGCGCGACGGGCTGCGTGTTCCTGCCCAGCGTGCAGGTGGAGAGCGACTGGTCGATGCGCGGCGCGCACCTGCGGCCCAGCGGCGGCGCGACCAGGCCATGCTGCCGGTCGACGACCCGTACTACGACGCGCGCACCACGCTGATCGCCGACCGGATGAAGGTCGGCGGCAACGCCGATCTGGACCAGGGCTTCGAGCAGCTCCGGCACGCTGCGCATGGTGAACGCGCAGATCGGCGGCTCGCTGCGGATGACCAGCGCCAAGGTGGACATCTCCGGTCGGCGGCGAGGCACCGTTCGACAGCCGCGCCGTGTACCTGGACGGCACCCAGATCGACGGCAACATCGACGCGCGCGGGCTGCGCGTCACCGGCGAGTGCCGGCTGCTGGACCTCGGCGTACGCGGCAACGTCCGGCTGGACGGCGCCGTGCTGGCCAATCCCGGCCGGGACGTGTGGGTCGGCACGGCGCAGCACCGTCGGCGGCAACTTCGAGTGCCGCGACGCGGAGATCTACGGGTCGCTGATCATGCAGGAGGCGCAGATCGGCGCCAACCTGGACCTGCGGGCCAGCCGGCTGAGCCGCCCCGGCCGGTACACACAGGGACCGCAATCCCAAGCCGTGCCTGGACATCCGGGCCGGCCGGATCGGCAGGGACGTGGTGTGCGCGGCCGGGTGCGAAGCGCGCGTTCTCGGCAGCGGGCGAGGTGCGCTTGGTGCGCGCCACGATCGGCCGGCAGCTCACGTTCGCCGGCGCCGAACTGGGTGACCCGGACGGCCCGCACGACCGCAGCGCGCTCAACGCCTTCGGCGCGCAGACACAGGAACTGCTCGCTCACCCTGGCCCGCCCGCGCGCACGGCAGGGTCGGCCTGCGGCAGTTGCGCTGCGCGTCGCTGGACGACAACGAGGCGCTGTGGCGGGCGCACCGGCGGCGATCGACCTGGATGCCTTCCGCTACGACTCGCTGACCAAGGCGATCGACCTGGCCGACGACGACGCCGTGCTGCGCCGCCTGCAGTGGCTGCAGGGCGCCGAACGCGGCGTGTACAGCCCCGGCCCGTACGACCAGCTTGCCGCGATGCTGCGCTCGGTGGGCAACGAGGAACACGCCGACACGGTGCTGATCGCCAAGCAGCGTCGCCGCTATTCGGCGCTGGCCAGTGGTTTCCGCGTGCTCGGGCTGCCGGTGCTGGTGTGGAGCTGGCTGCAGCGCTGGATGGTCGGCTACGGCTACCGGCCCTCCCGCGCCCTCGGCTGGCTGGCGCTGCTGCTGGTGATCGGCACGCTGTGGTTCGCGCTCTACCCGGCGCACTGCGGCCTCTGCCGTCGGCGACCCACCGGACTTCGTCAACTACCGCTTCTGCCCGATGACCAACCAGGACGACCACCTGGTGTGGAACCCGTTCCTGTTCACTCTGGACCTGCTGGTGCCGATCGTGGACTTCGGCAACAAGAACCGGTGGGCGCTTCCCGGTGTGTCCCAGTGGTTCGCGGCCAGCCTGATCGCGGCGGGCTGGATACTCGCGACGACCGTGGCCGCCGGCCTCACCCGACTGCTGCGCCGCTGAACGCGTCTACGCCGACACGTCGAGGTCTTCGTGTAGAGATCCAGCACATGCGACGGAAGCCGGATCCCGCAATGGATGCGGGGTCCGGCTTCGGTCGGTGTGCGGTCAGTATTTCGCTGTGCGGTCAGATGTCGCTGTGGCCCAGGACGATGTCGTGCACGCCGTCCTCGCCCGCCATGATCTTCTGGTGGCTGCTCACCGGCGGGTAGCCGCTGGCGATCACCGTGTACTCGCCCTCGGGCAGCTCGTCGAACGTGTAGCCGCCCTCGTCGTCGGTGGTGGTCATGCCGACCACCGTGCCGCCCGCGTCGACCAGGGTGACCCTGGCGTCGGCGATCGGGTTGCCCGCCGGGCCGCCGGTCGCGATGCCGGTCAGCCTGGCCGCACCGGACAGTTGCACGTCGGCCACGGCCTCGCCGATGTCCGGCACGGTCACCGCCGTGGCGTACGGGCGGAAGCCGGCCGCGCTGGCCACCAGCGTGTACGTGCCGCCGAGCAGGTCGTCGAAGCGTGAAGCCGCCGTCGGCGCCCGTGCTCGCCGAGCCGATCACCTCGCCGCGCTGGTCGGTCAGCGTGACCGTGGCACCGGCCACCGGGCCGTCGCTCGGACCGCACCATGCCGGTCGCCTTCGCGGTGCCGGTCAGCGTGCACGTCCACCGTGACCGGCTCGCCGACCACCCGCAGCGTGGTCGCCTGCGGCTGGTGGCCCGCCGACGACGCGATCAGCACGTACACCCCGTCCAGCGGCGCGTACAGCCGGTAGCCGCCGTCCAGTCCCGAGATCGCTCCTGGCGACCTGCTGGCCACTGTGGTTGATCAGCGTCAGCACGGCCTCCACGGCCGGTGAGCCGTCGGCGCGGCTGGACGTGACCGGCGACGAGCGTGCCGGACGCCTCGTGCGCGCCGGCGCCGCCCGTCGAGCAGGACCGGTACCTGGTCGGCGACCGCGTCCAGTGCGTGCCGTGCCGGCGCGGGACCAGTTCGGCCGTGCGTCGAGCGCCTCCAGCTCGTCGTCCAGTGAGTCCTCGTCCAGCGCCGGTCTCGCCGGCAGTGCGCGCTGCCGGACCGCCTTCGCCGGCCGCCATCGCCTGCACGCCGGACATGGTGCGCAGCGGGATCTCCTTGATGAAGACCGTCACGATCAGGCCGACCACGCCCAGGGCCGCGACGCCCCAGAACACCAGGTCGATGGAGCTGGAGAAGCCGACCAGGAACGGGTGCGCCAGGCGGGCGTCCACCCGCTGCAGGAACGACGCGTCCTGGAGCAGGCCGCCCGTGCTGCCGACCGTGCAGGATGGACAGCACCGGTGCGTTGACCGGGTTGTGCCAGTACCGCCGGGTCGTGCAGCGCCGTGGTGAACGGGCGCCGGTGTGCAGCGCGCTGGTGATCGCCGTGCCGATCTTGTCGCCCACCGTGCTGAACAGGATGGACAGGAACACCGCGACGCCCAGCGTGCCGCCGATCTGCCGGAAGAACGTGGCCGACGCCGTCGACACGCCCATGTCCTTGAAGCCCACCGCGTTCTGCGCGGCCAGCGTCAGCGTCTGCATGCAGTTGCCGACACCGAAGCCGATGCACGAACATGAACAGCATCGGCTGCCACATCGGCGTGTCCGCGCCGACCGTGGTGAACAGCAGCGCACCGCCGACGATGAACACCGTGCCGATGATCGGGAAGATCTTGTACCGCCCGGTGCGGGACGTGATCTGGCCGGAGGCGATGCGACGCGCCATCAGGCCCACCATCATCGGCAGCATCTGCAGGCCCGGACGTCGTCGGCGAGGCGCCGCGGACGATCTGCAGGTACTGCGGGATCAGCGTGATGCCACCGAACATCGCGGCACCGACGACGGTGCCGGCCATGATGACCGTGGCTGAACGTGCCGCTGCTGGAACAGCCGCAGCGGGATCAGCGCGGCGTCGCCCATCAGCTTCTCGGTCAGGATGAACGCCGCGATGCCGATCGCGCCGATCGCGTAGCAGAGGATGGCCCTGGTCGAGCCCCAGCCCCACTGCTGGCCCTGCTCGGCGATCGACCAGCACCGGCACGATGCCGATGACCAGCGTCAGCGCGCCCCACCAGTCGATCCGCTGCTGCGGGACGTGGTGCGGGACGTTGAGCACCTTCGCGACCACGACCAGCGCGATCAGGCCGATCGGGACGTTCACCAGGAACACCCAGCGCCAGCCGGTGATGCCCAGGATGCGAGTTGGCACCCGACAGCGCACCGCCGACGACCGGGCCGAGCACGCTGGACAGGCCGAACACGGCCAGGAAGTAGCCCTGGTACTTGGCGCGCTCGCGCGGCGACACGATGTCGCCGAGGATGGTGAACGCCAGCGACATCAGGCCACCGGCGCCGAGGCCCTGGAAGGCCCGGAACGCGGCGAGTTCGTACATCGACGTGGCGAACGAGCTGGCCGCCGAGCCGACGATGAAGATCGAGATCGCCGCCAGGTAGAACGGCTTGCGGCCGTAGATGTCGGACAGCTTGCCGTACAGCGGCGTGGTGATCGTCGAGGTGATCAGGTACGCGGTGGTGACCCACGCCTGGATGTTCAGGCCGTGCAGGTCGTTGGCGATCCTCGGCATCGAGGTGCTGACGATGGTCTGGTCCAGCGCGGCCAGGAACATGCCCAGCAGCAGGCCGACCAGGATGGTCAGGATCTGCCGGTGCGACATGCCCCCGTCGGCCGCCCGTCGGCCGGACGAGCGGGCGCCGTGGCCCGCGTGGTCACCGCTTCACTGGTGGTCATCGGGTTCCCCCCTTCGTGGTGCTGGCGCTCGTGGCGCCCGTGCTGATCAGTTCGTGTTCTCGAAGTCCGTGTTCAGCCGGTCCAGCAGCGCCGGCGACCGTAGCGAGGTCCTCTGACGACCAGTGGCCGAGAACGTCGGCCATCTGCTCGGTCCGGGCCCGTGCGGTGGTGCTCGAAGCACGCGCAGCCCGGTCTGGCGTGGCGGCCAGCAGGCAGGCCCTGCCGTCGGCCGGGTCGGCCTGCCGTTCGACCAGTCCGTGCCGGACCAGCGCGCCGACCTGGCGGCTGACCGTGGAGGTGTCCGAATGGACCGCCTCGGCCAGCGCCGTCGTGCGCTGCGGGCCTTCGGTGGCCAGCACCGCCAGCAGGTAGTACGCCGCCTGTTCGATTCCGTCACGCTGCTGGGAAGCGAACCGGGCGCTCGCGCGTTTCATCAGCCGGAAGAACCGCACGATCTGGTCGACGACCGCTTCGGCGTCGTACCGGACGACCCTGGGCCGATCATCGCTGACGGGCGGCGCGGGTGTCGACTGGGTTTCGTGTCACCGTCCGCTCCTTCTCTTGGTTTCCTCATACAAGTAGTTGCTCCGTACAAGCATGTACCTGGCTCGGTTATTCCCGCAACGAACCCGGCCTGTGACGCTCGTCAAGCCGTCTGCTTGTGTGCCGCATGGCCGATCTGGTGGGCGAGCTGCGGGCGGCCGGCGTGACCGAGCGTCGACGCCTCCACGCGGCGACGGGCCGAGTACTCCTCGGACGCCTCGCTCTACCGGCGTCGTGCCGGCCGCCGTGGTGTTCCCCAGGTCGACCGAGGAGGTCGAGGCGACGCTGTCGGTGTGCCGCTCGCTCGGCGTGCCGCTGACCGCACGCGGGTGCCGGCACGTCGATCGCGGGCAACGCCGTCGGCTCCGGCGTCGTGCTCGACTTCACCCGCCACCTCAACCGGATCGAGCGCCTCGACCCGGAGGCCCGCACCGCCATCGTCCAGCCCGGGGTCGTGCTGGACGACCTGCAGCGCGCCGCGCGCGCCGCACGGCCTGCGCTTCGGCCCCGACCCGTCGACGCACAGCCGGTGCACGCTCGGCGGCATGATCGGCAACAACGCCTGCGGCTCGCGGGCGCTGGCCTACGGCCGCACCGCCGACAACGTCCGCGCGCTGGACCTGCTCACCGGCACCGGCGAGCGGCTGGCCGCTCGGCCCGGCATGGACGTTCCCCGCGCTGCGTGATGTCGTGCACGCGCACCTGGCGTGATCCGCACCGAACTCGGCCGCTTCCGCCGGCAGGTGTCCGGCTACTCGCTGGAACACCTGCTGCCCGAGCACGGCTTCCACGTGCCGGCCGCCCTGGTGGGCACCGAGGGCACGTGCGGCGTCCTGCTGCGGCGCCACCGTCGACCTCGTCGCGCCGCCGGCGCGCACCGTGCTCGTCGTGCTCGGCTACCCCGACATGGCCTCCGCCGCCGACGCCGCTCCCGGCACTGCTGCCGTTCGAGCCGATCGCGCTGGAGGGCCTGGACGCGCGGATGGTCGACGTGGTCAGCGGCGAGCGGCGGTGCCGTGCCCGAACTGCCGGCCGGGCGCGGCTGGCTGTTCGCCGAACTGGACGCCGACCGGACCGGTCCCGCGGCCGACGTGATCGGCGCCGCCGACGCGCTGGCGCAGCCGCGTGGTCACCGACGCCGGCCGAGGCCGCCGCGCTGTGGCGGATCAGGGAGGACGGCGCCGGGCTGGCCGCGCGGGCCGTCGGCGGCCAGGGGGCGCACGCCGGCTGGGAGGACGCCGCCGTGCCGCCGCGAGCGGCTCGGCGCCTACCTGCGCGAGTTCGAGGACGCTGCTGGCCGACTACGGGCCTGACCGGCACGCCCGTACGGCCACTTCGGCGACGGCTGCGTGCACATCCGGATCACGTTCCCGCTGCGCGAGGCCGGCGGTGCCGCCGTGTTCCGCGAGTTCCTCACCGACGCGGCCGAGCTCGTCGCCCGCTACGGCGGTTCGCTGTCCGGCGAACACGGCGACGGCCGGGCCCGCAGCGCGCTGCTGCCGCTGATGTACTCGCCGGCCGCGCTGGCCGCGTTCGCCGCCGTGAAGGCCGTGTTCGACCCGGACGACGTGCTCAACCCCGGCGTGCTGGTCCGCCCCGACCGGTCGACGCGACCTGCGGATCCCGGCCGCCAGCCGCTGCGGCGGCGGGCTCGGCGTTCGCGCTTCGCCGACGACGCCGGCGACTTCACCAACGCCGTGCACCGCTGCACCGGCGTCGGCCAAGTGCCGCGCGGACAACACCGCGACCGGTGGCGTGATGTGCCCGTCCTACCTGGCCACCGGCGACGAGAAGGACAGCACCCGCGGCCGGGCGCGGGTGCTGCAGGAGATGGTCAACGGCGGTCTGGTGCGCGACGGCTGGCGCTCGCCGCGAGGTGCGCGAGGCACTGGATCTGTGCCTGTCCTGCAAGGGATGCGCGCAGCGACTGCCCGACCGGCGTCGACATGGCCACCTACAAGGCCGAGGTGCTGCACCACGCCTACCGCGCGCCGGCTGCGGCCGATGTCGCACTACGCGCTGGGCTGGCTGCCCGGCGCTGGGCCCGCCTGGCCTCCCGCGCGCCGAAGCCTGGCCAACCGGCTGCTGTCCGCGCCCCGCGCTGGCCGCGCTGGGCAAGCGCCTGGCCGGCGTCGACCCGCGCCGCGCGCTGCCCACGCTGGCGCCGCGCACGTTCCGGTCAGTGGTTCGCCGGGCACCCGCCGACCATCGGCGATCCGGTCCTGCTGTGGGTGGACACGTTCACCGACCTGTTCACGCCGGAGGTCGGCATCGCGGCCGTGCGCGTGCTGGAGGACGCCGGATTCGCCGTGCGCATCCCGGAACGGCCGCTGTGCTGCGGGCTGACCTGGATCTCCACCGGCCAACTCGACACCGCGCGGCGGGTGCTCGGCGCGGCGGTCGACGCGCTGGCGCCGTTCGCGGCAGCGGATGCCGATCGTGGGCCTGGAACCGTCCTGCACGGCGGTGTTCCGCGGGGACGCCGTCGACCTGCTCGGCGACCGGCCGGGCGGTCGCGTCGGTCGCGGCGCCGTGCGGACGCTCGCCGAACTGCTGCATGATCGTCCACAGTGGACGCCGCCGTCGCTGGCCGGCGTCCGCGCGCTCGCCCAGCCGCACTGCCACCAGCACGCCGTGCTCGGCTGGTCGGCCGACCGGGAGCTGCTGGCCAAGGCCGGGCGCCGACGTGACGGCGGTCGGCGGCTGCTGCGGCCTGGCCGGCAACTTCGGCGTCGAGCGCGGCCACTACGACGTGTCCGTCGCCGTCGCCGAGACCGCGCTGCTGCCCGCCGTCCGCGCCGCCGAACCGGGCACCCGGCTGCTCGCCGACGGCTTCTCCTGCCGCACCCAGCTGCGCGAACTGGCCGGTCGCGAGGGCGAGCACCTCGCGCAGCTGCTCGCATCCCGGCTCGACGCGGACTAGCGTCGATGGATGTGACTGGTCTCACCGAACGTACTGCGCGCCGAACTCGGCCACGGACGCGGTGATCACCGATCCGTCGGTGACCGCCAGCTACAGCCGGGACATGATGCCGCTGGCCGCCCAACGGCACCCCGCTGGCCGTCGTCCTGCCCGCCGACACGCGGCAGGTGCAGGCGGTGGTGCGCGCCTGCGCGGAGGCGGGCGTGCCGATCGTGCCGCGCGGCGCGGGCAGCGGCCTGTCCGGCGCGGCCAACGCGATCGACGGCTGCGTCGTGCTCGTCATGACCAAGATGAACGAGATCCTGGAGATCGACGCCGGACAACCGGCTGGCCGTCGTGCAGCCCGGCGTGGTCAACCTCGACTTCCGCAACGCGGTGGAGAAGCACGGCCTGTTCTATCCACCCGACCCGTCCAGCTACGACTGGTGCACGATCGGCGGCAACCTGTCCACCAACGCGGGCGGCCTGTGCTGCGTGAAGTACGGCGTCACCACGGACTCCGTGCTCGGCCTCGAGGTCGTGCTCGCCGACGGCGAGCTGCTGCGCACCGGGCGGCGGACCGTGAAGGGCGTCGCGGGCTACGACCTGACCAAGCTGTTCATCGGCAGCGAGGGCACGCTCGGCGTGATCACCAGGGCCACCCTGGCGCTGCGGCCGCTGCCGCAGGCGCCCGCCACGCTGGTCGCGTCGTTCGACGACATCGAGTCGGCCGGCGCCGCGGTCAGCCGTGTCGTGCGCGAGGGTGTCGTGCCGTCACTGATGGAGATCATGGACGCCGTCGTCGATCAAGGCGTGCCGAGGCGTACCTGAAGACCGAGGTCGGCCCGGAGGGTGGCTGCGCGGCGCTGCTGCTGTGCCAGTCCGACTCGGGCGGCGAGGTCGCCACGCGGGAACTCGGCGTCGATCGAGACGGATCTGCGAGGACGCCGGCGCCACCATGACCTACGCGACGCACCGACCTCGCACGAGGGCCGGATGCTGTTGCAGGCCAGGCGGTGCGTGCTGACCGCGCTGGAGTACTACGGCGTCTGGCTGACCGACGACGTGTGCGTGCCGCGCACCCGGATCGCCGAGCTGATCGCCGGCTGCGAGCGGATCAGCAAGGAGGTCGGGCTGCGGATCGCCGTCGTCGGCCACGCCGGGGACGGCAACATGCACCCGACGATCGTCTACGACCCGCAGTCGGCAGGACGAGTTCGCCCGCGCGCGGCGGGCGTTCGACGACATCCTCGCGCGTCGGCCTCGCGCCTGGGCGGCACGGTCACCGGCGAGCACGGCATCGGGAAGATCAAACGGGAGTGGCTGGCCACCGAGATCGGGCCGGTCGGCATGCGGGTGCACCGCACCCTCAAGGCCGCCCTCGACCCGGGGAACCTGTTCAATCCCGGTTCCATGTTCGCGATGGCCGAATCGGCGACATGACCTGGGTGGTCTCGTTGTCGGCGAGGCGGCGTTTCCTTGCGGTGCCCGCCCAACTCGATCACCATCGGGATGACCGACACCGAGCACGATCAGCACCAGGATCAGGTCGATGTGGTTGCTGACGAACGCGATCTGGCCGAGGAAGTAGCCGGCCACCAGCACGCCGGACGCCCACACGACACCGCCGACGATGCTGACGCCGAAGTACCTGCCGCGGTCCATCCGGCCGACGCCGGCGACCGCCGTGATGAACGTGCGGATGATCGGCACGAACCGCGCCAGCAAGATCGCGCGCGTCCCGTAGCGCTCGAAGAACGCGTGCGTGCGGTCCACGTACTCGCGCTTGAACAGCTTCGAGTCCTGCTTGTTGAACAGCTTCGGGCCGATCCAGCTAGCCGACGCCGTAACCGACGACGTTGCCCAGCACGGCGCACACGCTCATCACCAGGCACGCGATCCACAGCGGCGTGTGCACGCTGCCCTTGCGCGATGAACAGACCGAGCGGGAACAGCAGCGAGTCGCCGGGCAGGAAGAACCCGATCAGCAGGCCGCACTCGGCGAAGATGATGATCGCGATGATCGGCACCACGCAGCGAACCCATCGCGGTGACCAGGTAATTGGGGTCCAGCCACTGGGGCCCCAGCGCGACCGTCGTGGTAATGGCGGAGTGCAGCACGGGACAACGGTACAGGTGGCGACCTGAAGTCGACTTCGAGCTCCCGCCGACACGACAACCGCTCGGCTCGCGTCGCCGAGGCACACCATCTGCCGCGGTCGTCGCCTGATGCGTCCGACGCGGCCGGCGGCCGCTCGACGATGTGTGAGGAGCCAGTCCTCAGAGCACGCTGGCCAGGCCGGTGACCGCTCCGGCCGCCAGTCCGAGCAGGATCGCCAGCAGCACGATCCAGCCCACCGGCAGCGGTCGGGGACCGATCGGCGGCGTCTGCTCGACGTACGCTGCGGCACTGCGCCGACGGTCTGCGGTTCGACCCGGTAGGAGTCCTGGCCGGACAGCAGGCCGTAGGGCGAGTCGGAGAACAGTCCCAGCAGCGAGCCGGACGTGCCGGGCTCCTGTTGCGGCATCGGAGCACGGACCGCCTGCGCACGCAGCGCCTCGGCCAGTAGCCGCTCCGGATCGGGCTGGTTCGCTCACATCACCGACGCTAGCCCAATCCGGTGATTTCGTGTCGCTCAGGCCACCCAAGTTCCCCCGCGCATCACGCTGCGCGTGTGCAGGCCGTCGTCCAGCACCACCAGGTCGGCCGCCAGCACCCGCGGCGATGCCGCCGATCCGGTCGTGCCAGGCCGAGCAGTTCGGCGGGCCGTCCGGACACCGCCGCGCGCCGCCTCCACCATCGTCATGCCGCACGAGCTGCACGAAGTTGCGCACGGCCGCGTCCAGGGTGAGCGTGCTGGCGGCCAGCGAGCCGCCGCCGTCCAGTGTCGGCACGCCGTCGCGGACGGTGACCCGCAGCGCGCCCACGGAGTACACGCCGTCGCCGACGCCGGCCGCGGCCATCGCGTCGGTGACCAGCACGGTCCGCCCGGCACCGGCGTGCCGGGCGGCGATCCGGACCACGGTCGGGTGCAGGTGCACCAGGTCGCAGATCAGCTCGACGGTGACCCGCTCGTCGTCCAGCAGGGCGCCGATCGGGCCGGGTTCGCGGTGGTGCAGCGGGCGCATGCCGTTGAACAGGTGCGTCGCCACGGTCGCGCCCGCGTCCACGGCCGGCAGCACCTGCGCCAGCGTCGCGTCGGTGTGGCCGATCGCGGCGATCACGCCCGCGTCGGTGAACCGGCGCACGGCCTCCACGCCGCCGTCCAGTTCGGGTGCCAGCGTGACCATCCGGATCGCGCCGCCGCCGACCTTGAGCAGCGTCTCGACCGACTCGCGGTCCGGGCGCCGTCAGCACGTTCGGGTCGTGCGCGCCGCAGCGGGCCGCCGAGATGAACGGGCCCTCCAGGTGGATGCCGGCGAACAGGCCGTCCTGCACCAGTTCGCGCAGCGCCGCGACCTGGTCGGCCAGGCCGGGGATCGGGCCGGACACCAGGCTGGCCATGGTGGTCGTGGTGCCGTGCCTGCGGTGCGCCGCGACGGCCACCGCGAGCCGTTCCGGGTCGGTCTCGGTGTACGAGGCGCCACCGCCGCCGTGGCAGTGCATGTCCACGAAACCGGGCACCACCCACGCGCCGTCCAGTTCGACCACCTCGTCGGCGGCCGCGGCCTCGCCTGCGCCGACCGCATCGATCAGGCCGTCCCGCACGGTCAGCCAGCCGTGGTCGAGCACGCCGTCGGGCGTGACGACCCGGCCGCCGCGCAGCGCCGTCACCGTCGACGCCGGTGCCCGATGTCACGTTTCCGCCTGTCACGGTCCCCCCTCGATCGCTTCCAGGGCGAGCAGGCCCGCGCCCAGCGCACCCGCCTCGTCACCCAGTTCGGCCAGCAGCAGTTCGGGCATCCGCTGGAACGTCATGCAGATCGGCCAGGCGTGCGCGCACCGGCTCGACCAGCAGCTCGCCGGCCATCGCCAGACCCCCGCCCAGCACGACCGCCTCGGGCCCGATCAGCGTCGCCAGCACCCGGATGCCTCTGGCCAGCGCGTCCAGCGCCGTCGTCCCACACCTCGATCGCCACCGGATCGCCCTCGCCGACGGCGACCAGCACCTCGGCGGCGCCCGGCACCGGCCGGCCCACCTTCGCCGAGTAGCGGCGGGCGATGGCCGCCGAGGACGCCATGGCCTCCAGGCAGCCCGTCTGGCCGCAGCCGCACGGCTGCCCGTGACCGACGTCGACGTGACCGATCTCACCCGCCTAGCCGCCACCGGTGCGCAGCGCACCGTCCATGATCAGCGCGGCCGCGATTCCCGGTCCCGATCGGCATGACGACCACGTCCCGGCAGCCGCGTGCCGCGCCCATCCGCTGTTCGGCCAGGCCGCCGGCACCCACGTCGTGGCCGAACGCCACCGGCACGCCGAGGCGTCGGCCAGCGCGGTGGCGAAGGGGAAGTCCCGCCAGCCCAGATTGGCCGAGTAGACGCCGATGCCGTCGTGCACCACCCCGGGTACCACCACGCCGACACGCGGCCACCGGCTGTTCCGCGGCCAGTTCGGTGACGGCTGTCACGATGGCCTTCGCCGTCCCGGTGCCGTCCGCGCCGCGCGGGGTGGTGCGCCGGGACCGGCTGCGGACGGTGAGCTCGCCGTCCGTCGCCCACGCCGAGCACGGCGGCCTTGATCTCGGTGCCGCCGACGTCGACGGCGAGCAACTGCGCCACGGCACAGATCTTGCGCCATGTCGCCCGCTCTGGTCTATACCAATCGTTCGACTACGTAGCGTCAGCGGTACCGCCGTCGACCATCCGAGAGCCCGAGGCCTCGGGCTTCACGGCATCGAGCGGCGTTCCGGTTTCCTGACGATTCACCCGGTCAGGGGGTGCCGGCCATGATCTTCTGCAGCGCCTCCAGCGCCCGGCTCGCGGTCGACTTGACCGTGCCCTTCGAGATGCCGGCCGCCTCCGCGATCTCGGCCTCGGTCAGGTTGCCGTAGTAGCGCAGCACCAGTACCTCCCGCTGCCGGGGCGGCAACTGGGACAGCGCACTGACCACGGCCTGGTGCTCGGCCGTCAGCATCGCCAGGCTCTCCGCCGACCGCGCGTTCGCCACGTGCGGCGGCGTGTAGTCGCGGGCGGTCTTGCGCCTGCGCAGTACGCTGCGCGAGCCGTTGACCACGGCGGTGCGCAGGTAGCCGATGGCCGCCGCCGCGTCCCGCAGGCCGCCCCAGTTGCGGTGCAGGCCGGCGAACGCCTCCTGCACCACGTCCTCGGCGGTCGCCGGCTCGTCGACCAGCAGCATGGCGAGCCGGACCAACCGCATGCGGTGCGTGCGGTACAGGTCCTCCAGAGTCATCGGCGCCGCCGGCTCCGGCGTCGAACCGGCGTCGATCGCGCGCAGGTGGCCCAACGTCCGCTCGACGCTGGCCGCTCCTGCCTGTCCGTCACGTTGTTCGGCCACGTACCCTCCCACCGGCAAACCGTACCGGGTGTGGCCGCGTATGCGATGGCTGCCATCCGGCGGATCTGCCGGGTCCGGCGAGACAGGTTTCCGGTCAGCCGTCGGTCGGTGGGCGCATCGCGGCCGCGCCACCCGGCCCGACCGGCGCGGACGCGGCCGCTCCGCGTTCCCTCACGTCGGCCAGCGCCGCCCTGTCCGCGGCCGGCACGATCCGCCTGGCCCCCTGCTCGACCAGCCTGGGCAGCAGCGCGCGCACCGCCTTGGCCAGCACCAGCGACGCCGGCACATGGATGGCGCGGGCACGCCGCGCGATCCCGGCGTCGAACGCGTCGACGGCCACCGACAGCGGATACGTCCTCCCGACCGCGGCCGGCATCGTCGCGCGCAGCGGCCCGAACACGGGGTGCTCGTCGGCGCTGTTCACCATGTCCGTCGCAGATCCACGTCGGATGTGCCACGCCGACCGTGACGCCGAGGTGCGCGCACCTCGGCGCGCAGCGTGTTGGCGAACGCCTCGACCCCGGCCTTGGCCATGTTGTAGGGCGCGTTGCCCGGGATGTGCACGACGGCCGCCATCGACGAGACGACCAGGCAGTAGCCCTTCGACTCGATCAGGTACGGCAGGCACGTGCGCACGGTCCGCCACACGCCGAGCAGGTCGACCTCGATGACCCGCTCGAACGCGGCCGGGTCGATGGACCGGACGAAGCCGGCCGCCGCGATGCCCGCGTTGGCCACCACCACGTCGATCCGACCGTAGCGCGCGACGATCCCGGTGACGGCCCCGCGCAGGGCCTCCCAGTCGGTGACGTCGGCCTCCCACGCGGACGCCTCCGGCCCGCATCCGGCAGCGACCTGCGCGCAGCTCGTCGCCCTCCAGGCCGACCAGTGCCAGGATCGCGCCCTCGCTCGGCCAGCCGTCGCGCGACGCCCGCGCCGATCCCGCGCGCGGCGCCGGTGATCAGCACGACCTTGCCCGCCATCCGGCGCGGAACCGACTGCTCAGCTTCATGACCAGCACGATAGCCCAACCTACCGTCAGTAAGCTACCGATCGGTCGTACTTCGAGTAACACCTTCCCGACAAGGCGACCCCGGGACCCTCGGGTCCCGGGGTCGCGTGGCCGTGTCGGATGTTTCCCTCAGTCCTCGACCTGGACCGGGTTGAAGAACTCGACGTGTTCGGCGATCCGCGGGTCGAGGACCGCGGGGCCGGTGAGATAGCACGCGCAGTCCGGAGTGGACTTGCCGTGCACGGTGACCGAGTAGTACGGGCGGTCTTCCCTGGTCGCGGTGGGCCGGAGCAGTTCGACCCGGACCGACTGGGCCGGGAAGTAACGGTGCCCTTCGAGGATCACGGTGTCGGAACTTTCCGCGATGACCTCACCGTTGAGTCGCGCAATCGCCATCATCACACGTTAACTCGATCACAGCGCAGTGCGCCAGAGTCGTTCGTCGACCACGCAGCGCGACATTCCGGACCGGCATGCGGGCGACATCCGGTCGGCCCCTTGGATTCAATCCGCCACAGCATCATCTTACCAGGAGGACCGACCGATGCCCATCGCAAGCCCTGAGGTCTACGACGAGATGCTGGACAGGGCCAAGGCGAACGGCTTCGCCTACCCAGCGATCAACGTCGACCTCCTCGGAGACGGTGAACGCCGCACTGCGTGGCTTCGCCGAGGCGGAGAGTGACGGCATCATCCAGGTCTCCACCGGCGGTGCCGAGTTCGCGTCCGGCACCAAGGTGAAGGACATGGTCACCGGCGCCACCGCGCTGGCCGAGTTCGCGCACGTCGTGGCCGACGAAGTACCCGGTCAACATCGCGCTGCACACCGACCACTGCCCCAAGGACAAGCTGGACACCTACGTCCGGCCGCTGCTGGCGATCAGCCAGGAGCGCGTCGAGCGCGGGCGGCCCGCCGCTGTTCCAGTCGCACATGTGGGACGGCTCCGCCGTGCCGCTGGACGAGAACCTCAAGATCGCCGCCGAACTGCTCGACCTGGCCGCCAAGGCGCACGTGATCCTGGAGATCGAGGTCGGCGTCGTCGGCGGCGAGGAGGACGGCGTCGTCGGCGAGATCAACGAGAAGCTCTACACGACGCCGGAGGACTTCCTGAAGACGATCGACGCGCTGGGCACCGGCGAGAAGGGCCGCTACCTGCTGGCCGCCACGTTCGGCAACGTGCACGGCGTCTACAAGCCGGGCAACGTCAAGCTGCGCCCGGAGATCCTCAAGCAGGGCCAGGACGTCGTCGCCGAGCAGCTCGGCCTGGCGGCCGGCAGCAAGCCGCTGGACCTGGTGTTCCACGGCGGCTCCGGTTCGCTGCTGGAGGAGATCCACGAGGCCGTGTCGTACGGCGTGGTCAAGATGAACGTCGACACCGACACCCAGTACGCGTTCACCCGCCCGATCGCCGGCCACATGTTCACCAACTACGACGGCGTGCTCAAGATCGACGGCGAGGTCGGCAACAAGAAGGCCTACGACCCGCGCACCTACCTCAAGCTCGCCGAGCAGTCGCATGGCCACCCGGGTGGCCAAGGCGTGCGAGGACCTGAAGTCGTCCGGCCGGATGCTCGCCGGTTAGTGTCGACCCGTTCGGGGGTCACTCGATGGGGTGGGCCGGCTTGTCCTGCGGCCCACCCCTTCGGCAAGGTCGGTCGCGCGTGCTGCCCAAGCGCGTCGTCGCCGCCGTCCTCGTCACCGCCATGCTGCTGGCCCTGTCCGGGATCGTGCTGTCGGTGATCGGCTGACATCCGCCGTGCGGCAGGATGGCGGCATGACGTCGTTCGACAACCTGCTCGAAGGTCCGCAGCCCACCCTGCTGCCGGCCCGACCGGAGGCTGCAGGCCGCGCTGGACGCCGGCACCGACCCGGTGAAGCTGGCCGCCACCTACCCCGACTTCAGCGCGGCGTGGGCGCGCGCTGGCCGAACGCGCCCTGGCCGCCGGTGAACCCGTCGCCGCCTACGCCTACGCGCGGACCGGCTACCACCGCGGTCTGGACCAATTGCGGCGCTCCGGCTGGAAGGGCTACGGCCCCGATCCCGTGGCAGCACGTGCCCAACCAGGGTTTCCTGCGTGCGCTGGGCGCGCTGGCCAAGGCCGCCAGGGAGATCGGCGAGGACCGAGGAATGGGAGCGCTGCAGCCAGTTCCTCATCGACTCCGACCCGCTGGCGGCCACCGAACTCGGCGTCGCCTGACTCCACCTCAGGCCAGGCCGCGGATCAGGCGCAGGTCCTCGGTGTGGCGGTACCAGTGCCACTTCTTCACCGGACCGCTCGTGCGCGACGCCGTCGCGCACGACCCGCGTCGGCAGGCAGCCCAGCTCGAACGCGCGGCCCTGCGTCGTCCTGGCCCGCCGGTTCAACAGGCCACGCGTGCGCCACCGTCACCTCGATGCCGGCCAGGCACGGCACCACCCGGATCACCTTCGCGGGGCCGCGCAGCACGCGGGTGTCGTCGCAGTAGGCGACTCCCGCGCAGCGGCCCGATCCGGCCCATGCCCGACCAGTACGCCGCCGTTGTCGTCCCGGATCAGCGGCACCCTGTCCGGCTCGGCCGACAGCGCCACGTCCAGCGCCCTGCCGGTGTCCTCGGGCAGGTCCCACGTGATCGCCACGTCGGACTCCCGGCTCACCGGCACGAAACCCACCGGCACGGCGGCCAACCGCTCGGTGCGCAACAGCCGCAGCACCACGGCGGCCAAGTCGGCGTCCTCGCCGATGACCACCATCCGGTCGTGCTCCGCGTCCGCGCCCACCGCGTCGAACAGCGAGTCCACGTCGTCGCGGCCCGGCCGCGCCGGCAGCTTGTGCACCGTCAACCCCGGCCGGCCGGCCAGCATCGGCGACGCCGCGGCACCCTCACCGCGCCCGCAGGCCAGCACCATCGATCCCACCATGAACTCCTGGTCTACTCTCGTCCCAGCGCACCTGCCCGCATCGGGCACGACGTCACGACGCCATCTCGCGTCCGGTCCATCGGGGAGTGTCACATGCCGGCCATCGTGGTCATCGGCGCCCAATGGGGTGACGAGGGTAAGGGCAAGGCCACCGACCTCCTCGGCGGGCGGGTCCAGTGGGTCGTCCGCTACCAGGGCGGCAACAACGCGGGCCACACCGTCGTGCTGCCCGACGGCCAGCACTTCGCGCTGCACCTGCTGCCATCGGGCATCCTCACGCCCGGAGTGACCAACGTCATCGGCAACGGCGTCGTGGTCGATCCCGGTGCGCTGCTCGACCGAACTGGGCGGCCTGGAGGAGCGCGGCATCGACACCAACGGCCTGATGATCTCCGCCGACGCGCACTTGATCATGCCGTACCACGTGGCCATCGACAAAGTCACCGAGCGGTACCTCGGCAAGTCGAAGATCGGCACCACCGGCCGCGGCATCGGCCCGTGCTACCAGGACAAGGTCTCGCGGATCGGCGTGCGGTTCCAGGACGTGCTGGACGAGAAGATCTTCCGGCAGAAGGTCGAGGCCGCGCTGGATCTGAAGAACCAGATCCTGGTCAAGGTCTACAACCGCAAAGCCCTGGACGCCGAGCAGATCGTGGACACCGTGCTGGCCCAGGTCGAAGGCTTCGCCGACCGCATCGCGGACACCCGCCTGCTGCTCAACAAGGCACTGGAGGCCGGCGAGACGGTGCTGCTGGAAGGCTCCCAGGGCACGATGCTCGACGTCGACCACGGCACCTACCCGTTCGTCACCTCGTCCAGCCCGACCTCGGGCGGCGCGTGCGCGGGCGCCGGCATCGGCCCCGGCCGGATCACGTCGGTGATGGGCATCCTCAAGGCCTACACCACCCGCGTCGGCTCCGGCCCGTTCCCGACCGAACTGCACGACGAGATGGGCGAGCGCCTGCGCAAGTCCGGCGGCGAGTTCGGCGTCACCACCGGCCGCTCGCGGCGCACCGGCTGGTTCGACGCCGTCATCGCCCGCTACGCCAGCCGCGTCAACGGCATCACCGACTACTTCCTCACCAAGCTGGACGTGTTGTCCGGCTTGGACAAGGTCCCGGTCTGCGTGGCCTACGAGGTGGACGGCTTCCGCGTCGACGACATGCCCATGACGCAGACCGACGTCCACCACGCGACCCCGATCTACGAAGAGATGCCCGGCTGGTTCGATGACCTCAGCGACTGTCGGGCGTTCGAGGACCTACCGGCCAACGCGCAGTCCTACGTGCTGCGCTTGGAGGAACTGTCCGGATCGCGGGTGTCGGTGATCGGTGTGGGACCGGGGCGCGACCAGACGATCGTGCGGCACGACCCGTTGGGCTGACGGCGTCGTCCGTCGGTTGCCGGCCGTCCAGTTCGCCCGGTCGTCCAGCTTGCCCGGTCCAGCTTGCCCGGGCGTCCAGTTGTCCACATCGGACCGGGTTGTCCACAGTTCGCGAATGTTCGGCTGCGCGCTGTTGAACAGCACCGATAGGATGGCCAGGGGCAGCCCCCCTGGGAGGGCGGGGGTGTGTACTGGGGTCTTCGAGTCGCGGCGAAATCCGTTGTCGGGGTGCTCTGCGCTGTGGCGGTCGGGTTGCCTTGTCGGGTGTCGCGGCTCGGTTCTCGTGCCCGGCGTCAGCTGCGCGCGGTCAATCTTGCCTGTTCGAGGTCCAGTTCGCGCAGGACCCGGCGCAGGACCTCGTCGTCGATGTCGCCGCTGTCCCTTGCTGCCACGTACACCGCTCGTTCGGCGGCCAGGGTTTCCAGGCGCAGTCGGCGGTACGAGGCCGTCGGGCTCTCCAGTTCCTGCCGTCCCAACCGTTCCCACGCTTCGTTCGCGCGTCGTTCGGCCTGGGAGCGCAGTCGGTCGATGATGGTGTCAGGCGTGTTGTTGCCCTCGTCGGCCACCAGTTCGTCCAGTCGGGCGACCGCCGCCATCGCCGCGTCGTGCGCCGCTTGCGCCTCGGCGAGTGCGTCGCGGACCTCCTCGTCGCTGTGTACGCCCAGCTTGCGGATCAGCCACGGCAGCGTCATTCCCTGGATCAGCAGGGTGCCCACGGTGACGGTGAAGGCCAGCAGCAGCACCAGATCCCGGCCCGGCACCGACGTCGGCACCGCGGCCGCCGCGGCCAGTGACACCACGCCGCGCATGCCCGACCACGCGACGACCGTGATGTTGCGCCAGTAGTCGGGACTCCATCGGCACGCGATGTCGGCGGAACAACGTGTGGTGCCGGTGGATCATCGGGTACACCCACGCCAGCCGGATCAGGATCGTGGCCAGCAGTACCGCGATGATCGGCCACACCAGCGACGCCGGCGGGTGGCCGCTCGCCGACGCCTGGCTGAAGACGTAGCGGAAGTTGAGCCCGATCAGCGCGAAGACGACCGACTCCAGCAGCATGTCGACCGCGCGCCACACCGCCGTCTCCTGCAGGCGCATCGCGAAACCGGCGTACGGCGCGAAATGGCCCAGGTACAGTCCTGCCGTGACGACCGCCAGTACTCCGGAGCCGTGTACCGCCTCGGCGAGCAGGTACGCCGCGAACGGCACGACGAGGCCCAGGGCGCTCTCCACGATGTCGTCGTCGAGGCGGATGCGGATCTCGTGCACCAGCCAGCCCAGTACCAGTCCGACCAGACGCCGCCGACCGACGCGACCAGGAACGTCAGCACGCCCGCTGCCCCACGACGTCGATGTGCCCAGCGCTACCGCGACCGTCGACCCGGAACACCGTCAGTGCCGTCGCGTCGTTGACCAGGCTCTCGCCGGTCAGCAGCGTCATCACCGGCCGGGGCAGGCCCAGTCTGCCGGCCGATCGCGGCGGCGGCCACCGAGTCCGACGGCGACACCACCGCGCCCAGCACCAGCGCCGAGGCCAGTGGCAGGCCGGGCAGCAGCCAGTGCGCCACGAAACCGACCACCACCGTCGTGACCAGCACCAACACCACGGCCAGGCCGGCGATCGGGCGCAGTTTCGCCTTCAGGCCGCGGATCGACGTGTCCAGCGCCGCCGAGTACACCAGCGGTGGCAGGAACAGCACGAGCACCAGGTCGGGCTGGATCTCGAACTCGGGCATACCGGGGATGTAGGACACCCCCAGCCCGACGACCACCAGCAGCAGCGGCGCCGACCAGCCGACGCGGCGGGCGATGGCGGCCACCGCGAGAGCGGCGACCACCAGCAGGAGCGCTTCCATGTGCGGCACTTGTCCACCCCGTCACGTGTCCACTTCAGCCGTGTCCGTCGATAATCATGCAATGACCCGTGCCGGTACCAACTGCGTCCACGTGGCGACACTGCCCGATCTGGACGTCGCCGCGATCTCCGCGGCAGGGTGTGAGGACTGCATCGCCATGGGTGCTGACATCTGGGTGCACCTGCGGTTATGCCTGTCCTGCGGGCACGTCGCCTGCTGCGACTCCAGCCCCTACAAGCACGCCACCGAGCACCACCATGCCACCGAACACCCGGTGATGCGCTCCTTCGAGCCGGGCGAGACCTGGCGGTGGTGCTACCTGGACCGGCGGCTGGTCTGATCGCGGCCCGAGCCGGCCCGTGTAACTACCATTGGTCGCCGTGCGCGTACTGGTGATCGGGTCCGGAGCCCGGGAACACGCCATCCTGCTGGCCCTGTCACGGGATCCGGGAGTCACGGCGCTGGCCTGCGCGCCGGGCAACGCCGGCACCGCGGCCCTGGCCGAGCAGCGGGCCGTCGACGTGACCGACCCGGCCGCCGTGGTCGCCCTGGCCACCGACTTCGGCGCCGACCTGGTCGTCGTCGGGCCGGAGGCGCCGCTGGTCGCCGGGGTCGCCGACGCCGTGCGGGCGGCCGGCGTGCCGTGTTTCGGGCCGTCCAGGCAGGCCGCCCGGATCGAGGGGTCGAAGGCGTTCGCCAAGGACGTGATGGCCGCCGCCGGCGTGCCCACCGCGCACAGCGAGGTGGTCGACAACCCGGCCCGGCTGGACGCGGCGCTGGCCCGGTTCGGCCCGACGTACGTGGTCAAGGACGACGGGCTGGCCGCCGGCAAGGGCGTCGTCGTCACGACCGACCTGGACGCCGCCCGCGCGCACGCGATCATGCTGCTGGACGGCGGGCATCCCGTGCTGCTGGAGCAGTTCCTGGACGGGCCGGAGGTGTCGCTGTTCTGCGTCGTGCACGGCAGGACCGTCGTGCCGCTGCTGCCGGCGCAGGACTTCAAGCGGGTCGGGGACGGCGACGTCGGCCCGAACACCGGCGGCATGGGTGCCTACGCGCCGCTGCCGTGGGCGCCGAAGAACCTGGTGGACGACGTGGTCGCCACGATCGTGCGGCCGGTCGCCGACGAGCTGGCCGACCGGGGCACGCCCGTTCACCGGCCTGCTGTACGCCGGGCTGGCGCTGACGTCGGCCGGTCCGCAGGTGATCGAGTTCAACGCCCGCTTCGGCGACCCGGAGACCGAGTCGGTGCTGGCGCTGCTGGAGACGCCGCTGGCCGCGCTGCTGCTGGCCGCCGCCACCGGCAGGCTCGCCGAGCAGCCCGCGCTGCGCTGGTCACGACGGCGCCGCCGTGACCGTCGTGATCGCCGCCGACGGCTATCCCGGCCGGCCGCATACCGGTGACGTGATCACCGGGTCGGACGCCGAGGGCGTGCTGCACGCCGGCACGCGCCGCCGCGAGGACGGTGCCGTGGTGTCGGCGGGTGGCCGGGTGCTGGCCGTCGTCGGGCGCGGGGCCGACCTGGCCGCCGCCCGCGAGGACGCCTACCGCGTGTCGCGGGAGTGCACCTGCCCGGTTCGCACCACCGCACCGACATCGCGCTGCGCGCCGTCGAGGGCCGGTCGACTGCCGGCACCCGCCTGAGCGCAAGGAACCTCGGCGGAACCGCCACGGCACCGCGTTCGTCCAACGGACCGTCCGCGGCGGGTGTGCTTGGTAGCCTGCTGGGAGAGACCGAACGGCTACCGGGGGTGTTCCGAGACCATGGCGACGGGCGTGGGCGGGCGGATGGCACAGGGCAGCCGGACAAGGCCGTTGCCGCCGCGAGCACGCCGTCGGGTCTGGGCGTCGAGCTGACCGTTCCGCAGACGCAGAGCATCACCGTCAACCAGGACAACGTGTTGCGGGCGGCAAGGTCATCCAGGACGCGCTGGACGGCGAGGGCCAGCAGATCCGCGAACCTGTCGCTGCTGCAGGTGGTCGCGCCCGGTGAGGACCAGATCAGCGTCCAGGCCGCGCGGCGTGGAACAACCGGCTGACCGGCAACGCCGACTCGTTCAGCGTCCGCGTCGAGCAGTACCTGCAGAGCCTCCAGCAGCTGGTGGACAACCTGGTCGCGTCCGCCCGCCGTTACGGCTACACCGAACAGCAGATCACCGACGCGTTCCGCAAGCTCCGGTGGCTGACCCACGGCCGGCCGGAATCATGGGTGCGACGGTGTTGGTGATGGCGGTGCTGGCGGGCTGCACGGCCACCCAGCCCGGTCAGGCGACGGCGACCCGCCGGGCACCGGCGCGAACCAGGCGCACGCCGGCGGTGGTGGTCGAGATCGCGCTGCCGCCCCGGCCCAGTGACGTGCCGCTCGCCGGTATGGACCCGTGTTCGCTGCTGACCGCCGCGCAACAGGCCGTGCTCGGGGTCGAGGCGGGCCGGCCCGGCCTGCCGGCCCAGTTGGCCGATAACAGCCCCACCTGCAACTTCCGGTTCGCCGACGGCACGCCCGGTGCCGAGTACAACGTCGCCGTGGACACCACGGAAGGCGTCCAGCTCTACCTGGACCCGAATCTCGCCGCCGACGTCCGCCAGGTGTCGGTCGGCGACTTCCCCGCGCTGGACGTCACCCTGAAAGCACCCGACCTGCTGCAGGGGTGCACCACGGCGGTCAGCGTGGCCAACGGGCAGATGTTCATGGTGAATCTCGGCCAGCCGCCGCGCGGGACGACGACGGCGCAGTCGTGCGCGATGACGGAGAAGGTCGCGGGCGCGGTGCTCACCACGGTCTCGGACGCGCACTAGGTAAGGGGCAGACATGTCAGACGGGCTTCCGAACGAGCTGGTCACGTCGGTGGAGCAGGTGGAACACCTGGTCGCCAACATGATCAAGGAGATGTTCAGCCCCGGCGCGGCGGCTCCTCGTCGATGGACGCCGTGCGCTGGGAGGGCATGTCCAACGCCCAGTTGGCCGCCGCGGTGCGGCAGCTCAACTCCGGACCGGGCACCAGCGGCATCCGGCAGGCGGCCGACGCGCTGTCCACCATCGCGGGCGACCTCCAGTCGCTGGACGACACGCTGCACCGGCAGTTGCAGGCGATCGGCGTGAACTGGCAGAGCGAGGCGTCCGGGCTGGCGCAGGAGATGACGACCGAGGCGGCCGCGTACTCGTCGACGGCGAGTGGGGTCGGCGGGGCCGCGTCGGCGGCGGTGAACGCGCAGGCCGACGCGTTCACGTCGGCCAAGAACGCGGTGCCCAATCCCAGCCGGCTGACCGGCGCCATGGGCGCCCCGGGACCGCCGCGCCGGCGCCCGGCCAGTCGTTCCTGAGCACGGCGGGCGCGATCCTCACCGGCCACAACGACGACCAGGCACAGGCCGCGTCGCAAGGCAACGCGGCGCGCCAGCAGACGATCGACGCGCTGAACACCTACACGTCCAGCTCCGGCTCGGGCCTGTCCGCGCACCAGCCGCTGCCGCAGCCGGCCGCCGTACACCCCGCAAGCCGCCCCGGTGATCTCGGCGGGCCGTGGTGGCACCCAGGTGAGCGCACCCGCGGGCTACGTGCCGCCGGCCGGCATGCCGACCGGCGGCACGACCGTGCCCAGCGGTGTCACCGGTCTGCCGACGGCCGGTGCCGGGCCGACCGGCGGCGGTATGCCGACCGGCGGCGGTGTGCCGACCGGTCTGCCGGGCCTGCCGGGGATCGGCGAATCCGGCACGGGTCTGCCCGGCAGCCTGCCTTCCGGTGGTACGTCCGGCGCCCCGACCGGTTTTCCCGGTGGCGGTGGGTCCGGCCTGCCGATCACCGGCGGCGCTCCCGAGTCCGGCGCCGGCGGCGGCGGCCTGCCCGGCCTGCCCGGCGGTGGCTCGCCCGGTGGCGGCTCGGCAGCGGGCCTGCCCGGTGGTGGCCTGCCCGGTAGCGGTGCGGCCGGTGGTGGCGGCGGTGCCCGGTGGTGGCCTGCCCGGCGGTGGTGCGGCCGGTGGTGGTGCGGCCGGCGGTTCGGTCGGTGCCGTGCCCGGCCGTGGTCTCGGCCCCGGTCCGGTCAGCGGGATCGGCACGCCGGCGGGGCCGCCCTCCAGCGCGGCGGCGCAGGCGGCAGCGGCCGGCAGTGCGGTGAGCAGCGCGGTCGTCGAGGACGCCGCCGTGGGCAGCGCGATCGTCGGTGGCACGGTCGGTGCCGGCGTCGGTGGCGCGAACGCCAGGAAGGACGAACTGGTCCGCACCCGGGGCCTGGCGGAGGAACCGGACGAGGGCAACGACGTCCGCGCGCAGGCGGCGCGGGCACTGGCCGAGTTGGAGGGCGAGGAGGCCGAGGAGGCCGGCGTGTCGGAGCGCATCGGTGCCACCGCGGACCTGCCGCCGACGCTGCTGGAACCGGCCGTCGGTCGGGACGACGACCAGACGCACGCCAACCGGTACGGCACGCAGGACGACGACATGTTCGGCGACGGCCGGATGGTGGTGCCGCCGGTACTGGACGGCGGCGAGCCCGGCGACTTCGGTCCCCGCGGGTCGAAGTAGCCGACGTGGGCCTGCCGAGCAGTGTGGTGCTGTCCGCGCTGGAGTTCGACGTGGTGTGGGAGAGCCAGCGGTTCCCGCGCCGGCACGTGGTGCTGGACGTGCCCAGCCCCGGTGTGACCCGCAACCAGCGGGCCGAGCTGGTGGCCGCCGCGTGGGCCGGGCTGGCCGAGCGTGGCCTGGCCGCGCACGGCCGGGTGGAGCCGGAACTGGCCGACCGGCTCGCGCTGCTGGCCTATCCGCAGCGGTCGGTGGACGGCTGGGTCTGGACCGACAGGGAGATCAGGGGACTGGCGGCGCAGGCGGGCCGGGACGCGCTGCTGGCCGTCGTCGACCGGGGTGAGGTGTGGTTGATCCCGGCCCGGGACAGCTCGTTCGTCGAGGCCGCCGTGTCGATGGGCGGCGAGTGCCCAGCCGGGCGCGGCAGGTCGGTGAGCGTGCCGGTGGACGTGCTGCGTGCCGCCGACGTCGCCGCGGGCGGTGACGCGCAGGCGCTGATCACCGAGCTGACCGAGCTGGACGTGCCGCTGGGCAAGGCGCAGGTGCTGGCCGGGATGTTCGCCGGCATGGTCACCAGGGGCCAGTTCGGTGCGGAGCGCAACGTCAACGGCCGGGCACCGCGCAGGGCCGGCCGGGTGGTCGCGTTCCACGACACCGACAGCGGCCGGTACCTGTACCTGACCCGGCCCAGTGCCGATGGACGACTGTGGGCGACCGTGACGCCCGCCGACAACCGGACACTCGCGACGGCTGTGTGGGAACTGCTGGACGAGGCGTGAACGGGCAGCAGAATGGACCAGAAGCGGGAACCGTGAGGCAACGGGCGCCGTCCTAGACGGCATCGCGGTGGACAGGGGGTGGGCGGATGGCCACGTCGAACTACGACATGACCGGCATCGGCCAGGCGAGGCAGACGATCGGCGCCGAGGCGGGGAAGTTCGGGGCCGTCGGTGACGGCGTACCGCAGGACGTGGACGCCGGCATGTTCGGCACGCTGGCCAATTCCTCGGCGCTGGCACAGGCGGCCAGTGCGTTGTGCTCGTCGGTGCGCACCGAGTACGCGAAGGCCGAGACGCTGGTCGGCGCGATCGAACGCACCCTCGACGCGAACGTGACCAACAAGGCGGACACGGAGCAGGGCAACAAGAACATATTGACGGCGCAACAGGTCTGATGGGGATGTCGTGACCGCACGAGATGACGTCGCGGCGCTGCCGGGTGGGGCCGGCACGAGCGTCGCCGACAGCGCGAAACCGGTCTACACCGCCGATCCGGGGTCGATCACGGCACTGGCCACGGACCTGACGAAGGCGGCGGGCAACGCGGACGACTGCAACACCGCGGTCGGCCAGGCCGTGTCCGAGCTCGGTTCGTGGACCGGGCCGACGGCCGACGCCTTCCGCACGTACATGGGCGGCTTCGGCAAGGCGGGCACCGCCGGGCACGCCGCGCTGGCCGCGGGTGCCGGCGCGCTGAACGAGGCCGCGAAGACGCTGTCGGACGGCAAGAGCTCGCTGGAGAACCTGTTCGAGCAGGTGCTGACCGACTACAAGCGCAACCTCGCGTCGTACGGTGTCGTGCCGCCGCACCCGACCCAGGCGGAGGCGGCGGCGGCCGCGCACAAGGCGGTCTCGGACAACAGCGGCTCGATCAGCAGCCAGATCAACTCGATCGACACCGCGCTGGGCACGGCGGCCAAGGATCTGAACACCGCGGCATCCGACTTCAACCCGACGTTCTCCTCACTGGGCATGCCCGGCGAGTCGCAGCAGGCGACCACGACGTCGTCGATCGCCCCGCCGCCCGACCAGCCTCCGCCACCGGGCAGCAGCCCGGCGGGCACCTCCGGCGGCGGTGGCCACGGCGGCGGCGGTGGCGGCGGCTACGGCGGTGGCGGCGGTGGTTACAGCGGCGGCGGTGGCGGCGATGGTGGTGGTGGCGGAGGCGGCAGCGCGGGCCTCGGCGCCAGCGGCGGCCCGCCGTCCAGCCCGCCGCCGGGCAACGTGCAGCAGTGGATCGACCAGGCCATCCAGATCCTGGAGCAGAACGGCGTGCCGGCCGGCGCGCTCAACGCGCAGGACATCTGGACGATCATCCAGCACGAGTCGGGCGGCAACCCGAACGCGATCAACCTGTGGGACTCCAACGCACAGGCCGGTCACCCGTCCAAGGGCCTGATGCAGACGATCGACTCGACGTTCAACTCGTACAAGATCTCCGGGCACGACAACATCTACAACCCGGTGGACAACGTCATCGCCGGCGTCCGCTACGCGCTGTCGCGCTACGGCTCGATCGGCAACGTGCCCGGCATCGTGGCCGTGCACTCGGGGAGGTCCTACGTCGGGTACTGATCCGTAGGCTGGGCGCATGCTCGAACGCATCGCGGCCCGCCGGTCGGCCATCGCTCCCTTCCACGTGATGGACGTCCTGGCCGCCGCGAAGGAGCGCCAGCGCACCCACGGCGACGTGGTGTCGCTCGGCGCGGGCCAACCGTCGAGCCCGGCTCCCGCCCCCGTACTGGCGGCGGCCGCAGGCCGCACTGCGCGGCGGCGGCCTGGGCTACACGGAGCAGTTGGGCGTGCCCGAGCTGCGGGAGGCCATCGCCGGCCACTACGTCCGCCGCTACGACCTGCCGGTGAGCGCCGAGGACGTCGTCGTGACGACCGGTTCGTCCGGCGCGTTCCTGCTGGCGTTCCTGGCCGCGTTCGACGTCGGCGACCGGGTCGCGCTCGGCACGCCCGGCTATCCGGCGTACCGCAACATCCTGACCGCGCTGGGCTGCGAGGTCGTCGACCTGCCCTGCGGACCCGACGCGCGGTTCCGGCCGACGCCCGCGATGCTGGAGGAACTGGACGCACCGATCCGCGGTCTGGTGGTGGCCAGCCCGGCGAACCCGACCGGGACCGTGCTGGCGCCGGCCGAACTGGCCGCGCTGGCCACCTGGTGCGACGAGCACGACGTGCGGCTGGTCAGCGACGAGATCTACCACGGGATCACGTTCGGCATCGCCGTGGACTGTGCGTGGCGCACGTCCCGGGAGGCGATCGTGATCAACTCCTTCTCCAAGTACTGGTGCATGACGGGCTGGCGGCTGGGCTGGATGCTGCTGCCGCGCCGGCTGCGGTCCGCGGTCGGCGCCCTGACCGGGAACTTCACCATCTGCCCGCCCGCCGTCGCGCAGTCCGCGGCCGTGGCGGCGTTCGACCCCGGGTCGTACGCCGAGGTGGACGGGCATGTGGCGCGCTACCGGGTGAACCGGGACGTGCTGCTGGCGGGCCTGCCGGAACTGGGCATCGACCGGCTCGCCCCGGCCGACGGCGGCTTCTACGTGTACGCCGACGTGTCGCACCTCACCACGGACTCGATGGCCCTGTGTCGGCGGCTGCTGGCCGAGACCGGCGTCGCGATCGCGCCCGGCATCGACTTCGACCCGGCGCACGGCGGGCGGTTCGTGAGACTGTCGTACGCGGGGCCGACCGCCGACATGCACGAGGCCCTCACCCGGTTGCGCGCGTGGCTCGGGAACTGAACGGCGCGCCGGATCGTTTGGCCGGTGAGATTCTTGTCAAGTGGGGAGGCGTTGCACCATGTTGGTCCGTGTGATCGGCGCGCTGCTGGCGATCTGGCTCGCGTTCGTCGTACTCGGATTCGTCATCAAGGGCCTGGTCATCCTGGCCGTCGTCGGCCTCGTGGCGTTCGCGGCGACCGCGGGCTACGCCGCGATCAAGAACCGTTCGTCCCAGCGGCGACTGCGCTGACCGACCGGGTGGCGGCCTTGATCCGGTTCAACACCTCGGTGACGTCGGCCGCCGACACGTCCCTGTGGGTCACGAACCGGACCTGACCGGCCATGCCGGTCACCAGCACGCCGACGTCGGCCAGCCACCGGATCGTGACCTCCAGGTCGGGCACGGCCGCCAGCAGGATGTTGGTGGCGGGCGTGCCGACCTGCCAGCCCAGCTCGGCCAGCCCAGCGGCCAGCCGGGTGGCGTTCTCGTGGTCGGCGGCCAGGTCGTCGATGTGGTCCAGCGCGACCAGACCGGCCGCCGCCAGCACCCCGCCCTGCCGCACGCCGCCGCCGAGCATCTTGCGCAGCCTGCGCGCCCCGGCGACGAAGTCCGTGCCGCCCGCCACCACGGACCCGACCGGTGCGCCCAGCCCCTTGGACAGGCACGCCTGCACCGTGTCCACGCCCGCCGTCAGCTCGGCCACCGGCACGCCGAGCGCGACCGACGCGTGCCAGATGCGCGCACCGTCGAGGTGCACGGCCAGCCCGAGATCCTTGGCCGCCGCCACCAGCCGGCGGTGCTCGTCCGGTGGCGTGACCGTCCCGCCCGCCGCGTTGTGCGTGTTCTCCAGGCACAGCAGCGCGGTCCGCAGCGCGTAGTACGGCCCGGTGGCGCCCGCGGCGGCTCGCACGGCAGCCGCGGTCGGCCTGCCGGGGTGGGCATCCCAGTCCAGCGCCTCCGGCATGCCGCCGGCCAGCCACGCCGCGGTGCCCAGCTCGTTGCCCAGGACGTGGGCGGCCTTCGGCGCGAGGAACCGGTCGCCACGGCCGAGATGGGTCATCAGGGCGATCAGGTTGCCCATGCTCCCGCTGGGTACCCACAGCGCGCCGGCCGTGCCGAGCAGGTCGGCGACCCGCTCCTCCAGCGCCCGCATGGTGGGGTCGCCGTCCAGCACGTCGTCGCCGACCTCGGCGTCGGCCATGGCGGCCCGCATCACGCGGTCCGGCCGGGTCACGGTGTCCGACCGCAGGTCGATCGGTGCGTACCTCGTCACGAACCGATCACATCACACCGGCGGCGACCCCGGGAACACCTCACTCGCCGGGATGGCATGAAATATGTCGCGGCGGGCGTGCAACCGTAGGCGGGGCACGATCCGTCCCAGGAACGAACGGACGACGAGCGGAGAGAGTCCGCGTGGACCAACGCGACGAGCAGGAGTTCGCGGAGTACTTCGTGGCCCGGCGGGAAGCCGTGCGCAGAAGTGCCTACCTGCTCTGCGGCGACTGGCACCGCGCTGACGACTTCGCGCAGACGGCCTTCGTGTCACTGCACCGGCGCTGGCGCAAGATCCGGGATCGGGCGGCGCTGGACGCCTACGTGCGGCGCACGCTGGTCAGGGCGGTGATCGACGAGTCACGGCGGCCATGGCGGAGGGAGCGGTTCACCGATGAGGTGCCCGACACACCAGGCACCGGACCCGACGTCGGCGACGCCGTCGCGACCCGCTCGGCACTGCTGGGCGCGCTGGCGAAGGTGCCACCGCGGCAGCGGGCCGTGCTGGTGCTGCGGTTCCTGGAGGGTCTCGACGTCGGTGGCGTCGCCGAGGCGCTCGGGTGCACGGAGGGCACCGTGAAGAGTCAGACGGCACGCGGGCTGGCGACGCTGCGGACCGAGTTGGGTGACGCGCTGGACGATCTCCGTCCGGCGTCCTGAGACGGCTTCGAGGAGGTGACGCGGGTGGACGACGAGCGGAAACTGACCGAACTGTTCCGGTCCGCGGTGGCCGACGCCCCGCCCGCGTCCTTCGACGCGCCCGACGTGGCCGCCGCCGCCGACCGGATGACCCGGCACCGCCGGCGGTTGCTGGCGGGTGGCAGTGGCGCCGCGGTGGTGGTTCTCGCGGTCGGACTGTTCCTCGGCACGGGTGGTTTCGGGCACACTTTGGGTGGTCCCACGTCCGGCGGCGTGGCGATCGCACCCGCACGACAATCCGACACCGCCGGAAGTAGGTTGAGCGGTGGTCCGTTCGCCCAGCAGGAAACCGGCGCGGGCCACGCCAGAACAGGCTTCCCAGCGGAATCGCCCTTGCAGGGAGGCGATCCCACCGGGAAGGTCGGCCCTTCGGCCGGCAGCACCTCGCAGGGGTGCGGCCCGGCGGACCGGGAGCTCGCTGTCGCCCTCGCCAACGAGCTCCCGTCCGCCGGTGCGCAGGTGCCCGATCCGGTCGCCGTGAAGTGCCCGGCCGGCAGCAGGTCCGCGACGTACGCCGTGTCCGGCGGCACCGTGACCGCGCTGTTGGTGCGTCCCGCCGACGTGTCCGCCGTGCGGACCGGTGGCCTCGCGTTCACCGACACGCCGTCGGCCAGCGGCTCGTGGAACTTGTTCCTGCTCACCACTCCGGGCGGCGCGGACGCGGGAAGCCTGCTGACCGTCGGGCAGCGGATCGCCGCGAAATTCTGACCCGCCGGTTCGGGCGGCCCTCCCGCCGGCCTCGGCTGTTCTCGTTCCGGCCGGCCTACCAGGGCCGTTAGACTCGGTGGACGTGACCAAGCCGAACATCCCGGACGTGCTGGCGGCCCGGTACGCGTCGACGGCCATGGCGACGCTGTGGTCCCCGGAACACAAGATCGTGCTGGAACGGCGGCTGTGGCTGGCCGTGCTGCGGGCGCAGGCCGATCTCGGCCTGCCGATCGAGCCCGCCGCGATCGACGACTACGAGCGGGTCGTCGACCAGGTGGACACGGCGTCGATCGCGGCCAGGGAACGCGTCACCAAGCACGACGTGAAGGCACGCATCGAGGAGTTCAACGCGCTGGCCGGCCACGAGCTGGTGCACACCGGGATGACCAGCCGCGACCTCACGGAGAACGTCGAACAGCTACAGGTCCGCGCGTCGCTGGAGCACGTGCGGACCGGGTTCGCCGCCGTGCTGGCGCGGCTGGCCCGGTTGGCCGCCGAGTACTCGGACCTGGTGCTGGCGGGCCGCTCGCACAACGTCGCGGCACAGGCCACGACGCTGGGCAAGCGGTTCGCCAGTGCCGCGGACGAACTGCTGGTCGCGTTCGCCCGGCTGGACGAGCTGATCGCCCGCTACCCGCTGCGCGGCATCAAGGGTCCGGTCGGCACCGGCCAGGACATGCTGGACCTGCTCGGTGGCGAGGACGCGGTGCTGCGGCTGGAGCGGGCCGTGGCCGAGCACCTCGGTTTCGAGCAGGTGCTGACCAGTGTCGGCCAGGTCTATCCGCGCTCGCTGGACTTCGACGTGCTGACCTGCCTGGTGCAGCTTGCGGCGGCGCCCTCCAGCCTGGCCACCACGATCCGGCTGATGGCCGGGCACGAACTGGTCACCGAGGGCTTCCTGCCCGGCCAGGTCGGCTCGTCCGCCATGCCGCACAAGATGAACACGCGCTCCAGCGAGCGGATCAACGGGTTCGCCGTGATCCTGCGCGGCTACGCGTCGATGGTCGGCGAACTGGCCGGCAACCAGTGGAACGAGGGCGACGTGTCGTGCTCGGTGGTGCGCCGGGTCGCGCTGCCGGACGCGTTCTTCGCGCTGGACGGTCTCGTCGAGACGACGCTGACGGTGCTGGACGGGTTCGGCGCGTACCCGGCGGTGATCGGCCGTGAACTGGACCGGTACCTGCCGTTCCTGGCCACCACCAAGGTGTTGATGGCCGCGGTGCGCGCCGGTGTCGGGCGTGAGACCGCGCACGAGGTGATCAAGGAGCACGCCGTCGCCGTCGCCCGCGCGATGCGGGACAGCGGCGTGGACCGCAACGACCTGCTGGACCGGCTCGCGGCCGATCCCCGGCTGCCGCTGGACGGCGACCGGCTCGACGCGCTGCTGGCCGACCGGGTGTCCTTCACGGGCATGGCGGGCGCACAGGTGGCCGAGGTGGTGGCGCGGGTGGCGAAGGTCGCCGACCGGTTCGCGGGAGCGGCCGGATATTCGCCGGAAGCCATTCTGTGAACCGGGTACCGTCGCCGGACATGGGCGGTGCGGTGGTCTGCGAACTCGTGTACTACCCGGTCAAGGGCTGCGCCGGTGTGTCCGTGCCGGCCGCGCGGCTGACCGGGACGGGCATCGTGCACGACCGGCAGTTCATGCTGGTCGGCCCGGACGGGAAGTTCCGCAGCCAGCGGCGGACACCCGCGATGGCCGTGCTGCGGCCGACCGTCGACGGCGACCGGCTCGTCGTGAGGCACCCGGGGTCGACCCGGTCGAACTGGACGTCGTCCTGGACGGGCCGCGGCTGGACGTGAGCCTGTTCGACGTCTGGTTCGGCACCGGGGTCGACCAGGGCGACGTGGCGGCGAAGTGGTTCTCCTCGGCGCTGGACCTGCCGTGCCGGCTGGTCAGGGTGCCACCGGAGCACGACCGGGCCGGCTTGGGGCGAACATCCGGGCAGGACCGGTTTCGCCGACGCGCACGCCGTGCTGCTCACCAGCCAGTCCTCTTTGGACGAACTGAACAGGCGGATCACCGCGCGCGGCGCGAACGGCGTGCCGATGAACAGGTTCCGGCCCAACATCGTCGTCACCGGCTGGCCCGAACCGCACACCGAGGACCGGTTCCGGGTGATGAGAGCCGGTGGTGTCGAGCTGGGTTACGCGACCCGCGCGATCCGCTGCGCCGTGCCGACCGTCGCGCAGGACACCGGGACCAGGTCCGGCCCCGAGCCGACCAGGACCCTGGCCGACTACCGGCGCGAGCCGGCGATGGGCGGCGGTGTCAGCTTCGGCGTGAAGGCGGCCGTGCTGGCGCAGGGCGAGATCGCGGTGGGCGACGAGGTCGTGGTGCGGGAGTGGGAGGTTACCGGCTGATCGTGACGTCGCCGGAGCCGCCGCGACGAGCGCCTCGGCCGCCGATCCGCCGTTCACCGCGATCGACACCCGGCCGGCCGAGTCGACGTGCACCAGCAGCGCCCCGACTCGGCACGTCGCCGAACGTCCCGCCCACCGTTCCGTCCACAGTGGACCGGCGATGGCGCACGCGAACCCGGTCCCCCGGCCGACGCCCGACCCGTCCAGTTCGGCCCCGGTCCGGCGGCGAGCTGCACGTTGCCGAACCGGTCCGTGCCGATGATCTCGGCTGGTCAGCTGCCCGTCGGCCAGACACGGTGCGCGGCTGCGGCAACCGCACCAGATCGGCACCTCCAGCCCGAACCCGGCCGGTGCGGTACCGCGGCCGCCAGGTGCGCCGCCGCGGGCGCGAACACGTCCCTGCCGTGGAACGTCCGGGACACGTCGGGAGCTGGTAGCGCCGCTCGGTCAGCTCGTACGCGGCCGTCACCCCGCCCAGCACGTCGGCGGCCGGCAGCAGCAATCCGTTGTCCGGCCCGACCAGCAGGCTGTCCCGGCCACCACCACCACGCCCCGCCGCGACGTGCCCACCCCCGGGTCGACGACCGCGAGGTGCACGGCGGGCGGCAGGTAGGCCGACGGTCTGCGCGAGCACGGTCGCGCCGCGCCGGACGTCCTGCGGGCCGACGTCGTGCGTGACGTCCAGTACCCGCACCGACGGCGCGATGCCCGCGATGACGCCCTTGCACGCCGCGACGAAGCCGTCGGACGTGCCGTAGTCGGTGGTGAACGTGACCCAGTCGTAGCGCACCGGCCCATTGTCTAGGCTCTCCCCCCGTGCAGCTCACTGACTACCCGCTGGTGGCGACCGGCAAGATCCGCAGCCTGTACGCCGTGGACGACGAGCACCTGCTGTTCGTCGCGTCGAACCGGATCTCCGCGTTCGATCACGTGCTGGCCACCGAGATCCCGGACAAGGGGCGGGTGCTCACCGCGATGAGTGCGTTCTGGTTCGACCTGCTGCGCGACGTCGTGCCCAGCCACCTGGTGTCCATCGACGACCCGCGCATCCCGGCCACCGTGCTGGGCCGCGCGATGTTGGTCCGGCGGCTGTCCATGGTGGCCGTGGAGTGTGTGGCGCGCGGTTACCTGGCCGGGTCCGGCGTCGCGGACTACCGGCGCACCGGGACGGTGTGCGGTGTGCCGCTGCCCGATGGCCTCGTCGAGGCGTCCCGGCTGCCGGAACCGATCTTCACGCCGACCACGAAGGCGCCGGTCGGCTCGCACGACGAGGCCATGACGTTCGATGCCGTCGTCGCGCGGGAGGGTGGCGACCTGGCCGCCCGGCTGCGCGACACGACCGTGCTGGTCTACCGGCACGCGGCCGGGCACGCGGCCGCCCGCGGCCTGATCCTGGCCGACACGAAGTTCGAGTTCGGCCTCGCCGGGGACGGCTCGCTGGTGCTGGCCGACGAGGTGCTCACGCCCGACTCGTCCCGCTACTGGCCCGCCGACGCCTACGAACCCGGCCATGCCCAGCCCTCGTTCGACAAGCAGTACGTGCGCGACTGGCTCAGGTCACCGGAGTCCGGCTGGGACCGCGTGACCGCGCCACCGCCGCTGCCCGACGACGTCGTGGCCAACACCAGGGCCCGCTACGTCGCCGCCTACGAACGCGTCAGCGGCCGCTCGTTCGCCGACTGGCCGGGCACGGCGGAGGGCTGACGTCGGCGCCCGCGGTCGTCGGCGCCTGGGCGAGTTCCTCGTCCGGCCCGGTCGTGCCGGCGCACGGCCTCAGAGTTCGGCGAGCTCTCCGTGCGGCGGCACGGTGAACCGCGTTCCCTCCGGTATCAGCCGCTGCAGCAGCCCGAGGTAGAGATCGGGCTTCGCGATCACGGCGTCGTGGATCGGCACCGCCACCCTCGGCCTGACCGCCCGCGCGAAGTCGACCGCCTCGCTGGTCTTCAGCCACGGTGCCGCGGCAGGCAGCCCGAGCACGTCGATCGCCTGCTCGGGCACCACGAGCGAGTCGCCGGGGTGGTAGAACGCGCCGTGGTCGATGACGTAGCCGTTGTTCGGGATGACCGGGATGTCCTGGTGGATCACGGCGTGCCGGCCACCGGTCACGTGCACGTCGGCACCCGCGACGGCCAGGTGCTCACCGGTGCGCAGCACGGTCGGCGTCAGGCCCGCCCCGGCCACCAGCTCGGCGGTGCCCTCGTCGGTGATCAGCACGGCACGCGGGTTCGCGTCCAGCAGCACCGGCAGTTTCTCGCCGTCCAGGTGGTCGGGGTGCTGGTGGGTGATCAGGACGGCGTCCAGTTCCCTGGCGACCTCGAACCCGGTGGCGAACGTGCCGGGATCGATCAGCAGGCGCGCCGAGCCGGTCTCCAACAGCACGCACGAGTGTCCGAAGTGGATTATCCGCACCGTGTGCTCCTTCTCCGCTCGCGGCAGTCGTGCGGTACAACCTATTGGATCGGCGGAGTGCTGTCGCGTTACGGACCGGCCAGCACCGCCGCCTCCTGGGCCGCGCTCAGCCCCGCCTTGCGCTCCCGGTCCGGCCCGAGCGCCCGTTCCGTCGCCAGCGCCGCCGCGACCGTCTCGGCCAGCGGCCGCAACCGCAACCCGGCGGCCAGCGACGGCGCGGCGTCGTGCGCGGGCAGGCCCCAGTGCGTACTCGGCGCCCACAGCGGCAGCGACTTCGGCCCACCCCACGGCGTCACGCCCGCCGCGGCCAGCGTCTTCGGTGCCACCGGCACCAGTTCCACGTCACCTCCCACCGCCGCGGCGATGTCGCGCAACAGGTCGGGCAGCCGGCCGGCAGGCCCCACGCCGTCGAACGTGCCGCCGAGGCCCTGCTCCCCGGCCGTCACGATCCACGCGGCCAGATCGCGCACGTCGACGTGCTGGATCGGCTGGTCCGGCGAGTCCGGCACGACGACGCGGCCGCCGCGGGCGAACCGGGCGGCCCAGTAGCCGAACCGGTCACTGCGGTCGTCCGGCCCGGTGATCAGGCCGGGCCGCACCACGAACGCCCGCTCGCCCATGGCCTCGCGCACGGCGTCCTCGCCGGCCACCTTGACCCTGCCGTAGAACGTGGGATCGACGGGCTGGCCGGTGCCGGCCTCCCGCAGCGGTGCCAGCACCGGCGCGTCCGGCCGCTGCCCGATGGTGGCGTTGTCCGCGTAGACGTTGATCGTCGACACGAACGTCCAGTGCCCCACCCGGCCGGCCAACGCCCGCAGCGCGTCGGCAACCCACGGATAGGACATCGTCGCCACGTCCACGACGGCGTCGAACTCCCGGCCGTCCAGCGACGCCAGTCCGCCTGCCGCGTCCCGGTCCACCCGCACCAGCCTCGCGCCGTCGGGCACCGGGCCCGACTCGCCGCGTGCCGCACACGTCACGTCGTGACCGCGGGCCACCGCGTCGGCCGCGACCGCGTGGCCCACGAACGCCGTTCCACCCAGCACGAGAAGTCGCATGAGACACAGGCAACACCCGTGCGCCCACCGGCGCCACCCGTCTCGCGCTGGGCGAACACCCTGCTCAGGTACCATTCGGCGGTACCGCCCCCCCTCGCACCCGACCAGGAGCACGCCAGTGGCCCGTGTCGTCGTCGACGTCATGCCCAAGCCCGAAATCCTCGACCCGCAGGGACAGGCGGTGGCCAATGCGCTGCCCCGACTCGGTTTCAGCGGTGTCACCGGGGTCCGCCAGGGCAAGCGATTCGAGTTGGAGGTCGACGACTCGGTCGACGACGCCACGCTCGCCAGGATCGCCGACGGCCTGCTGGCCAACCCGGTGATCGAGGAGTGGACCGTGCGGCGGGTGGATTCATGAGCCGCATCGGTGTGGTCACGTTTCCCGGCAGCCTGGACGACTCGGACACCGCGCGCGCGATCCGGCACGTCGACGCCGAACCGGTCGCGCTGTGGCACGGTGACGCGGACCTGCGCGGCGTCGACGCGGTGATCCTGCCCGGCGGCTTCTCCTACGGCGACTACCTGCGGGCCGGCGCGATCGCGCGGTTCGCGCCCGTGATGGGCGAGATCGTCGACGCCGCGAAGCGCGGGATGCCGGTGTTGGGCATCTGCAACGGTTTCCAGGTGCTGTGCGAGGCCGGTCTGCTGCCCGGTGCGTTGACCCGCAACGAAAGCCTGCACTTCGTGTGCCGCGACGAGTGGCTGCGGGTGGTCAACGCGGCCACGCCGTGGACCGCGCGCTACCAGACCGGCGCCGAGATCCTGGTGCCGGTCAAGCACATGGAGGGCTGCTACGTAACCGAGCCGGACATGGTGCGCAGGCTCGAGGGCGAGGGTCAGGTGGTGTTCCGCTACGTGGCCAACCCGAACGGCTCGCGCGCGGACATCGCGGGTGTGACGGACGCGACCGGCAGGGTCGTCGGCCTGATGCCGCACCCCGAGCACGCGATCGACGCGCTCACCGGGCCCAGCGCCGACGGCCTCGGCATGTTCCTGTCCGTACTCGACCACCTGGTGGCGGCATGACATCCACCGACACGATCGACCCCACGGCGATCGACACCGTGGAGCACGCGGTCGCGACGCCGGACCAGCCGCAGCCCCACCGCGAGCTCGGCCTGAAGGACGACGAGTACGAGCGCATCCGCGACATCCTGGGCCGTCGGCCCACCGACGCGGAACTGGCGATGTACTCGGTGATGTGGAGCGAGCACTGCTCCTACAAGTCCTCCAAGGCGCATCTGCGCTACTTCGGCGAGACGACCACCGACGAGATGCGCTCGCGGATGCTGGCCGGCATCGGTGAGAACGCGGGCGTCATCGACATCGGCGACGGCTGGGCGGTGACGTTCAAGGCGGAGAGCCACAACCATCCGTCCTATGTGGAGCCTCACCAGGGTGCGGCGACCGGTGTCGGCGGGATCGTGCGGGACATCCTGGCGATGGGCGCGCGGCCGCTGGCCGTGCAGGACTCCATCCGGTTCGGCGCGGCCGACGCTCCCGACACCCGTCGCGTGCTGCCGGGTGTGGTCGCCGGTGTCGGCGGTTACGGCAACTGCCTCGGTCTGCCCAACATCGGCGGCGAGGTCGTCTTCGACCCGTCCTACGCGGGCAACCCGCTGGTGAACGCGCTGTGCGTCGGCGCGATGCGGGTCGAGGACCTGCACCTGGCGTTCGCGTCCGGCGCCGGCAACAAGATCATCCTGTTCGGCGCGCGGACAGGTCTGGACGGCATCGGCGGCGTGTCGGTGCTCGCGTCGGACACGTTCGCCGGTGGCCAGGACGGTGGCGGCCGCAAGAAGCTGCCCAGCGTCCAGGTCGGCGACCCGTTCACCGAGAAGGTGCTCATCGAGTGCTGCCTGGAGCTGTTCGCGGCCGGCCTGGTCGTCGGCATCCAGGACCTCGGCGGCGCGGGCCTGTCCTGCGCGACGAGTGAGCTGGCCAGTGCCGGTGATGGCGGAATGCACGTCGTGCTGGACCGGGTTCCGTTGCGTGCCAAGGGAATGACGCCGGCCGAGATTCTCTCCAGCGAGTCGCAGGAGCGGATGTGCGCCGTCGTCGCGCCCGGTGACGTGGACGACTTCATGGCCGTGTGCCGCAGGTGGGACGTCATCGCGACCGAGATCGGCGAGGTCACCGACGGCGACCGGCTGGTGATCACGTGGCACGGCGCGACCGTCGTCGACGTGCCGCCGCGCACCGTGGCGCACGAGGGCCCGGTGTACCAGCGGCCGGTACAGCGGCCCGCGTCGCAGGACACACTGGTCGCGAACACGCCGGACTCGCTGGCCCGTCCGTCGAGGGACGAACTGCGGGATCTGGTGCTGCGCATGGTCGCCTCGCCCAACCTGGCGTCCCGGCGCTGGGTCACCCAGCAGTACGACCGCTACGTGCGCGGTGGCACCGTGCTGGCACAGCCGTCGGACTCCGGCATGATCCGGCTGGACGAGCGGACCGGCCGCGGCGTCGCGGTGTCCGTCGACTGCAACTCCCGGTTCGTCGCGCTGGATCCGTACCAGGGCGCACAGCTCGCGCTGGCCGAGGCGTACCGCAACGTCGCCGTCACCGGCGCGGTGCCGACGGCCGTCACCGACTGCCTGAACTTCGGTTCGCCCGAGGACCCCGGCGTGATGTGGCAGTTCCGTGAGGCACTGCACGGCCTCGCCGACGGCTGCCGCGCACTGGGCATCCCGGTCACCGGCGGGAACGTCAGCTTCTACAACCAGACCGGCGACACCGCGATCCTGCCGACGCCGCTGGTCGGCGTGCTCGGCGTGATCGACGACGTGCGCCGCCGCATCCCGACCGGCCTCGGTGCCGAGACCGGCCAGACGCTGCTGCTGTTGGGCACCACGCGGGACGAGTTCGGCGGTTCCGAGTGGGCGCACGTCGTGCACGGCCACCTCGGTGGCCGGCCGCCGGCCGTCGACCTGGCCGCCGAGCGGCTGCTGGCCGAGATCCTGCTCGCGGGGTCCCGGGACGGCATGGTCGCCGCGGCGCACGACCTGTCCGACGGCGGTCTGGCGCAGGCCGTGGTCGAGGCCGCGCTGATCGGCCGGACCGGGTGCCGGATCGTGCTGCCCGAGGGAGCGGACCCGTTCGTGTGGCTGTTCTCCGAGTCGTCGGGCCGGGCGCTGGTCGCCGTGCCGATGGCGGCGGAAGCGCGGTTCACCGAGATGTGCCAGGCGCGCGGCATGCCGTGCGCGCGGATCGGTGTGGTGGACGCGGAAGCCGATGTGGTGGAGATCCAGGACGTCGCCACGATCGGCCTGGCCGAACTGCGCACGGCCTGGGAAGGCACGCTGCCCGCGTTGTTCGACTGACCACGCCTCATCCGGTTACCGCTGGTGGTCGCGGAACCGGGTGAGGAGGTGATCCAGCCGTCTCCGACGTATGTCTACATCGGACTCGTCGCCGGTCGGGTCAGGCACGCGGTCAGGTCAGGCGCGCGGACCAGGCCCACGCCGCTGTCCCGGTTGCGGATCGACCAGCCAGCCCGTCGGCAGCCACACGTCGTGCCGCAGTGACACGTGCATGCCGTGGGTGCGGCCGATCAGCCCGTCGGTGTTGACGAACGTCAGCTCGCCGAGGAACTCCGTGTGCTGGAAGTCCACCGTGGTCGCGAACCGGCAGCCCTGGAAGGACACCCGGTCGGCGAACGTGGCGTAGGCGAACTTGGTCTCACCGCGGAACTCGGTGCGGTCGAACTCGACCGGCCCGTTGGCGGTGAAGTTGCTCCACCACGCGATGCCGTGGCACACCATGTCGTTGGCGCGGAACGCCTCGCCCCACAGGTGCGCCCAGGTCAGCCAGATCGGGCCGTAGAACCGGGCACCCTCGAACGACACCGCCTCGTAGAAGTGCGCCGAGCGGGCCGTGAACGTGCCGATCCGCTTGTGCGACAGGTCGAAGTACTCCAGCGCGGCGCCGGTCAGGTCCAGGTTGTAGTTCGGCGTGTCCAGTTCCGACGTGGACGGCAGCAGGTCGATGATCAGCCGCTGCGCGGTCAGCCGCACCTGGCGCTCGCGGTCGGCGTCGACGTCACGGGGCAGGTCGTCGCGCTCGGCGTCCTCGGGCAGCCTGCGCTCGGCGTAGCTCACGTGGTCGTAGGGCCTGCGCAGGTACGCGCACAGGATGTCCAGAGTGGTCTGCGTGTACTCGGGGCGGGTACGGGCCAGTCCGGCCAGCGCGTGCAGCGCACCGACCCGGACCTGGTCCGCGTCGTGCCCGAGCAGTTCCAGCGACCGCGCGAACCGTTCGTCCGCCGCGCGGCTGCGGTCGTGGTCGGCGCGCTGCCGATCCAGCTCCTGACGCGACTCCTCCAGCCGGTAGCGCTGGTCGTCGAGGTCCCGCAGGCGCAGTTGCAGCGCCTGGCGGTCCTCGTCCACCTTGCGCCTGCGGTCGTAGAGCCACAGCGCGTACAGCGCCACCACGGACACCGCCGAGAGACCGCCGGTGCGCAGCGCGTCCGCCGCCGTCGTGTCGACCGCGTCCAACAACAGGCCGCTGACCAGTGAGAACACGCCGAACGCCAGCACGATCGTGCCGGTCAGGGCCAACTGGGGCTTGGGCCGTTGCTCGTCGTCGGATGTCGACGGTGGTCAGCCGGCCGGTCGCGATCAGCCATGCGGTGACGAGCACCACCGCTCCGCCGACAGTGCCCAGCCATCCGATCACCAGCCACGGCGTAGCACTCATCGGGCCACCTTTCGACCAGGGAAAAACGACGCACCGACGAATACCAGTTTCCTCGGCCCGAGGGGATACCCCGATTGGCAGTGACATGCTAGGCCGGTTGCGTAAAGGCTCGCGCACGCTATTGTGTCGACACCATGTCGACATTGTCTCGGAATTGTGTCGACCCGAAAAACGTACCGGCCCCGCCCCGGTGACCGGTCGGGGCGGGCCGATACGGATCGATACGCGGTCAGCCGTTCGCCAGGGCCTGCACCCGGGAGTAGGTGCCGTTGAACTGGTCCTGGTCACCGGGGAACGTGCCGGAGTCGGCGTACTGCCAGATCGTCTCGTACTGACCAGTTGTACGGCATCGTGCCGGCGGTGAGCTGCAGAAGCACGCGAGGTCCAGCGGGTTGGTGGAGGAGAAGTCACCGGTGTCGCCGGTGCACGTGGTCCACCAGTCGTTGGTGGTGTAGATGACCGGCCACCGCGTCGTCTTCGCGTGGTACTCGTTGCTGAACGACAGGATCCAGCTCGACCATGGCGGGGTGGCTCAGGCCGTAGCACTCCGCGCCGTAGGGGTTGTACTCGATGTCCAGCATGCCGGGCAGGGTCTTGCCGTCCTTCGACCAACCGCCGCCGTGCGCGACGAAGTAGTCGGCCTGCGCGGCGCCGCTTGCCGTGTCCGGTGTCGCGAAGTGGTACGAACCACGGATGATGCCCGCGTGGTAGGAACCCTCGTACTGCTGGCTGAAGTCCGGGTTCTGGTAGTTCGTGCTCTCGGTCGCCTTGACGTAGGCGAACTTCGCGCCGTCCGCGGCCACCGTCGACCAGTTGACCGAACCCTGCCAGCCGCTCACGTCCAGCCCGAGCGGGCCGCTGATGGCCGGCTTGACCGGCGTGCCGGTGCCCTGCGGCTCGTGTGCCCTGATGGTGGAACCCATCCAGTCCAACTGCGGGTGGGTGACCAGTTGCCGCGCCGCGACCTGTGCCGGGGTCAGGTCGTACGGATTGTCGGCCGTCGCGGCGGACGCGGACGTGACCGAGCCCAGCAGCATGGTGCCGGCGATGGTGCCGACGGCTAACGCGCCGATCGCACCCCGCTTCACTCGAACCGGAAATCTCATGTGTCGACCCTTTCTCAGTGCCCTCATTGCGGCCGGCGCAAACCGGCCGCGAGCAGTGTGCTGGACGAGCCAACCCGGTGTCACGCGTCGTCGTAAATCAATCACGAAGCTCGCGCGGAAATCGGTGAACGGTCGGTAACCGAGCTGCGTCAATTGTGAAACGCGCTGCTCAGGGGCATGCCGAAGAGACGCGCGTGTCTGGTATCGCGCGTTACCATCATGACCACGGCTGCTATCGAAAGGTGATATCAGCCGATGTCCGGGAACGTTTGTTGAATTGTCGCCGGGTCCGGTTTCCGTGGCGGGCCGCCGCCGCCCGCCGGACAGTCTGCTGGACGAGGTAACGGGATGTCACCATGGTTGGTCAATAGTTAACAATGTCGTTGTCCCGTTGCTGTCGTCGTTGCGCCGGTCAGCCGTGGGCCAGTGCCCGCAACTGGGCCAGTGACCCGTCGTACGTGTCCTGGTCGCCGGGGAACCGGCCGCTGTCGGCGAACTGCCACAGTGCCCACGTCCTCCACCCCGGCGGCAGCGGGCCGACCGACGACGCGTAGCGCGCGATCCACAGTGGATCGGCCGAGAAGCTCGCGTCGTTGCCCATGCACATCCCCCACCACCGCGTGCTCGTGTAGATCGCCGGGTAGCGGCGGATGCGGGCGTGGACGGTGTCGACGAACGCGTGCACCCACGCGACCAGCGCCGCGGGCGCCATGCCGTAGCACTGCTGGCCGTACGGGTTGTACTCCAGGTCGACCGCGGGCGGCAGCGTGCCTGCTGTCCGGCGACCAGCCGCCGCCGTGGTCGACGAAGTAGTTCGCCTGGGTCGGACCGCCGGACGTGTTCGGCGTCGCGAAGTGGTACGCGCCGCGGACCAGCCCCGCCTGGTACGCGCCGTCGTACTGCTGGCCGAACCGCGGGTTCACGTAGTTCGTGCTCTCGGTCGCCTTGACGTAGGCGAACGTGCCACCACCGCCGGCCACGCCGGGCCAGTTCACGGCGCCCTGGTAGCTGCTGACGTCCAGGCCACCCGGCGGCGCGACGGATGCCTGATTGGCGCCGTCGTCACCCGATCCGGTGATTTCGATCGGCGTCGGCGCGTCCTGTGTGGTCGTGCCCTCGTGGGCCGCGACCTGCGAGCCCGCCCAGTCGTCCTGTGGATGGCTGATCGCCGGCACGGCCGCCGCCGGCGGCGCGAGCATCCCGACCGGCACGCACGCGAGCAGTACCACCAGTGCACAGTTCCGCACCCCGACCACGACAGCCCCCTGCCCTCGGCGCCGGCAGCCGGACCCTACGACGACTGCCGAACGTAGGTGATCTTGCACTCTTCGGAGTACAGGATGCGTCTGGTCGGGTGATGGCGCATCTCGGCCGAACGCAGGCACACGGCGGTGCGACCCGACCGTGGATAGGGTCGATCCCATGCCACTGGAACACCCGTCCGCTCACCCCCGCCACACGTCGAAGCGGCCGGACGTCTCGGTGAATCCCGTGTTCACCAGAGAGCCCGTGCGGATTCCCGAAGAACACGTTCCCGAAGCGGGACTCCATCCCGGACATCGCCTACCAGATCGTCCACGACGAGCTGATGCTGGACGGCAACGCCCGGCTGAATCTGGCCACGTTCGTCACGACGTGGATGGAGCCCCAGGCCGCTGCGGCTGATGAGCGAGACCCTGGAAAAGAACATGATCGACAAGGACGAGTACCCGCGGACGGCCGAACTGGAGGCCCGCTGCGTCCGGATGCTCGCCCAGCTCTGGCACGCGCCGCACCCGCACTCGGCGGTCGGCTGCTCGACCACCGGATCGAGTGAGGCGTGCATGCTCGCCGGCCTGGCGATGAAGCGCCGCTGGCAGCACCGCCGCCGCGCGGAGGGCAAGCCGACCGACAAACCCAACATCGTGATGGGCATCAACGTCCAGATCTGCTGGGACAAGTTCGCCAACTACTGGGACGTCGAGCCGCGGCTGGTGCCGATGGACGGCGACCGGTTCATGCTGTCCGCCGAGGAGGCGGTCAAGCTCTGCGACGAGAACACCATCGGCGTCGTGGCCATCCTGGGGTCCACGTTCGACGGCGCGTACGAGCCCGTCGCCGACGTGTGCGCCGCGCTGGACGAGTACGAGAACCGCACCGGCATCCACATTCCCGTGCACGTGGACGGGGCCTCCGGCGGCATGGTCGCGCCGTTCCTGGACGTCGACCTGGACTGGGACTTCCGCCAGGAACGCGTCGTGTCGATCAACGCCTCCGGTCACAAGTACGGCCTCGTCTTCCCCGGCGTGGGCTGGGTGATCTGGCGCGACCAGGAAGCGCTGCCCGAGGAACTGGTCTTCCGGGTCAACTATCTCGGCGGCGACATGCCGACCTTCGCGCTCAACTTCTCCCGCCCCGGCGCACAGGTCGTCGCCCAGTACTTCAACTTCATCCGCCTCGGCCACGAGGGCTACCGGCGCGTCCAGCAGGAGTGCAGGGACGTCGCGATGGCACTGGCCGGGCAGATCGGCGAACTGGGCCCGTTCCGGTTGCTGACCAACGGCGAGCAGTTGCCGGTGTTCGCGTTCACCGTGACCGACGACGTCGACAAGTACTCCGTGTTCGACCTGTCGGCCGTACTGCGGGAGAACGGCTGGCTCGTGCCCGCGTACACGTTCCCCGCGAACCGGACGGATCTGGCCGCGCTGCGGATCGTGGTCCGCAACGGGTTCAGCCACGACCTGGCGGACATGCTGGTGGACGACCTGAAACACGCCCTGCGACTGCTGGCGGGCCAGCAGGGGCCGATCCGCGGCAAGGAGTCCGCCGGGTTCGCGCACGGTGCCGGTTCCCGGCCGGATCACCCGAAGAGGTGACAAGCCGGCGGGTGGTCTGTGTCGAACAGTCGTCGAACGGGGAATCTCCTTCGGAGTCTCTTCGTGAGTTCACTCAGTCGGACGTATGCTCGCGGTGACGACGTGAGCGATGGCGAGCAGCCGAGGGGGCAACGCGGTGAGAGGCCCGACCTGGCACCCCCTCGGGCGACGCCCGGCCGTGCGCGGACCGGTCGGCCGCCGGACCTCCGGCGGTAGGTCCGCATGACCCGGTCGGCCCGTCGCCGTGTGCCCGCCGCCGTGTTACCGGCGCATGCCGCGCCGGCTGCCGGCACGGCGACGTTCGCCAAGGCGTGGGCGACGGCGGTGTGGGGCACCAGCTACGTGCCGATGAGCCGGGACGAGGTGACCGAGCTCCTGGCCGAACTGACCGGCGGAATCGCCGCACTCCCTGCTCGACGAACCCTTCACCGGCGAGGCCGCCGGAGCCGCCGGGGCGGCCCTGGTCGCGGCACACTTCACCGGCAGCGGCACCATCGAGCGCTCGGTCCAGGTGGTCGGTGAGCGCCTGCTGGACGACGTCGGACTGAAGCGCACCGGGGAACTCGAAGCCCGGGTGGCGCGGATCCAGGGCTCGCTGGCCGCCGGGTACGCCCTCGCGCTGCGCGAACGCACCCTCGGCGAGCAGGAGGCCATCCGCGGCGCGGTGCTGGACGCCAGGGACGAGGCCGAAGCCGCGCTACGGGCCAGCGAGGCCAAGTTCCGCGCCATGTTCACCGACGCGGCCATCGGCATCGGCATCACCGACATGACCGGCCGCGTCGTCGAGGCCAACACGGCGCTGCAGCGGATGACCGGCACCACCCGGCCGGAGGCGCTGTCGTCCAACGTCCGCGACTACATGCACCCCGAGGACCACAGCGACGGCCTGTGGGACCCGTTCGAACGCGTCGTACGCGGCGAACTGGACCACTACCGGGTGGAGAAGCGGCTGTGCCGGCCCGATGGCGGCTGGGTGTGGGCACACGTCACGTGCTCCCTGGTCCGCGACGACGCGAGGCGGCCGCTGTTCGCCGTCGCCGTGATGGAGGACGTCACCGAGCGGCACGCGCTGTCCGAGCGCCTGCGCTACCAGGCCACCCACGACCCGCTGACCGGCCTGCCCAACCGCGCGCTGTTCCTGGAACGGCTCGGCGCGGTGTTCGCCGAGGAGCGGGACCACCCCGGCCGGACCAGGGTCGGCATGTGCTACCTGGACCTGGACGGGTTCAAGGTGATCAACGACAGCCTCGGCCACGCCGTCGGCGACCGGCTGCTGGTGTCCGTCGCCCGGCGCCTCGACGAGGCCATCGCGGGCGCGGGCCGGCTGATCGCCCGGATGGGCGGTGACGAGTTCGTGGTGCTCGCCGAGGGCACGACGGGCACGGACGACGTCGTCGCCATCGCCGAGACCGTGCTGGAGGCACTGGTGCCGCCGGTACGCATCGGCGGCCACGAGCTCACCGTCACGGCCAGCATCGGCATCGTGGAGCGGCCCGTCACCGGCACCACGGCCGCTGATCTGGTCCGCGACGCCGACATCACCCAGTACTGGGCCAAGGCCGACGGCAAGGGCCGCTGGCGCGTCTACGACCCGGAGCGCAACGCCCACGAGGTCGTCCGGTTCACGCTGTCGGCCGCACTGCCGGCCGCGATGGACCGCGAGGAGTTCTACGTCGAGTACCAGCCGCTGGTGCGCCTCGGCGACGAGCGGACCGTCGGCGTCGAGGCGCTGGTCCGCTGGCAGCACCCGGCGCTGGGCAGGCCTCGGCCCGGACCGGTTCATCGACCTGGCCGAGGAGACCGGCCTGATCGTGCCGTTGGGCCGGTGGGTGCTGCGCTCCGCGTGCGAGCAGGCCAGGGGCTGGCTGGACCGCTTCGGCGTGGACGCGCCGTTCGTCAGCGTCAACCTCGCCGTCCGCCAGTCCCGCGAGCCCGGCCTGGTCGACGACGTGCGCGCTGTCCTGGCCGAAACCGGCCTGCCACCGCGGCAATTGCAGCTCGAACTGACCGAGAGCGCGATCATGGGCACCGCCGACGGCCCGCTGGACGCCCTGCGCGCCCTCGCCGACATGGGCGTGCGGATCGCCATCGACGACTTCGGCACCGGCTACTCGAACCTCGCCTACCTGCGCCACCTGCCGGTCAACGAACTGAAGATCGCGGGCTCGTTCGTCGAGGGCCTGCGGGCGGCCGACCGCTCCGACCCGGTCGACGCCCAGATCGTCGCCACGCTGGTCACGCTGGCCCACGCGCTGGGTCTGACGGTCACGGCGGAGGGTGTGGAAACCCCGGCGCAGGCCGAACGGCTGCGCCGGATCGGCTGTGACTCCGGCCAGGGCTGGCTGTTCGCCCGTCCGGGGCCGCCGGAGAACATCGACAAGCTGCTGCTGGAAGCCGCGGGCTGACCGCTCGCGGCGCGCGTTGCGCCCGATCGGCCCGGATGCCGATGCGGCCCGGAACTGCCGTTATGGGCCTCGGCCGAAAGCCGATGCCGGCCCGGGCAACTCGCCGGGGCCGGCATCGGGAAACCGCTGTCAGCCGCCGATGACCGGCGGGGCCGTGCGCTCGTCGGAGCCGAAGAGGGAGTCCGGGTCGGACTTCGACCAGGTACGACGCGCGCTTGTGCTCCTCGTCGTCCTTGCCGCGCTGGCCACGACCGGCACCCATGCCGCCGCCGGCTCCCGCCGACCGGATTCCCCGCCATGCCGCGGGAACCCGCGACACCACGGCCCATCGCCGACTCCTCGGCCGCCGCCGCACCTGCCGCGCTGCGGCCCAGCCCACTGCTGGACTCGCCGCCGGCACTGCCCCCGGGGCCGAACCCGGACCGGCCCAGACCGCTGCCGGCACCGCCGCTCCCGACCCCCCGAACGGGCCTTCCGAGCCGCTGCCGCCGGTGCCGCCACCACCGCCCGAACCGCCACCGTAGGGACCGCCGGAGCCGGAGCCGCCACCGAAGGGGCCGCCCGTGAAGGGGCCACCCGAACCACCGCTGCCGTAGGGGCCACCGGAGCCGCCGCCGTAGGACCGCCCCGGTAGGGCGAGTCGTTGCCGCCGCCGGGACACCGCCGCCGGGTACCCGCCGCCGAACGGCATGCCCGTGATGCCGCCGCCCGGGCCGCCGACGTAGGGACCCGGCCCGCCGATCCCGGGTAGGCCGTTGGGGCCGGTACCGCCGGGACCGGAGCCGTTGGGCAGCAGGCCGCTGGGCAGCGTGCCGTTCGGGAAGTAGTCCGACGGGTTCGTGCCGGTGCCGGGTTGTGGCAACTGCCCGTTCCAGCCGTTGCCGCCACCGCCGCCACCGCCGGTGCCACCACCGCCACCACCGGTGCCACCACCGCCACCACCGGTGCCGGGGGCATTGGCAACTGCCCGTTCCAGCCGTTGCCACCGCCGCTGCCACCACTACCACCGCCGCCGCTGCCACCACCGCTGCCGGAGCCGCCACCGGCGCCACCGCCACCACCGCTGCCGCCGGGGTTCGGGAAGCCGCCCGCGCCGCCGCTCCCGCTACCACTGCCACCACCGCCCGTGCCGGTGCCGGGATGGGGAACGCCGCGCCGCCGCTGCCGCCGCTGCCCGAGCCGCCGCTGCCGCCCGAACCCGCACCCTGGTCGGTGCCGCTGCCGCCGGCGATCCTGGGCAGTGCGCCGACGCTGCCGCCGCCGCCGGCGCCGCTCGCGCCAAGCGGCTGGTTCGGCAGCATGGGGGCGGCGCCGCCGGTGCCGAACGAGGGCGGCGGCGCCATCACGGGCATCTTCGTCGACGACTGCTGCAGCGTCGTGTCATAGGTCTGGACCGCCTGGCGCGGCCTCCTGGTGCGACGCCTGCTGTGCCGCCAGCTTCGTGTTGATCACGGCCATGCCGGCGGCCGGGTTGGGTGCGGTGAAGAAGTCGGTCAACTCGCTGCTGAAGCTGTAGGGCACCGGCTTGGGCACGGCACTCTGCACGGTCTGAGCCGCCTGCGACTGGTTGTAGAGCGTGTCCGACGCGAGCTGCGCGCTCTCGCTGGTGCTCGCCGTCCATCCGGCGACACCGGTGTGGAAGTTGCGGGCCGCGTCGGCGGCGTCGCCGGTCCACGACGTCTCCGTGGCCTGGGACGCGGTCTGCAGCGTCTTGCTGACGTTCACCAGCGTGTTGCTGATGTTGTTCCACGACTGGCCGCTGTCGCCGACCTGGCTGGAACTGAGGTTGTTGTTCACCATGCTGTACAGCGCGTCGTGGCTGTAGCCCATGTAGTTGTTGGGGGTCAACGCCGGCGCCGCCCGCGTGCCGACCTGCGACGCCAGGTTCGTCTGCTGCTGGGTGATCTGCTGCTGTGCCTTCGCGGTGCCCGCGATGGTGGCGATCACCTGCGCGAACAGCGCGCCGAAGCCGGCTTCGCCCGGCTTCACCCCGAACTGCTGCTCCACCTGCTGGATGGCCTGCTGCTTGACGTCGGCCGCGTAGGTGTAGTTCTGAGGCAGGTCGTTCGGATTGACGGTGCCGTTATGGCTGCCGTACTGCCCGTTTCCGTGCGGTGGCATCTCACATCCCCTTACCCGCCGACACCTCAGCCGCCCGCGGGCAGTTGAGGCTCAACAACGTTCGCCAACTGGTTCGCGGTGGAACACGCGGATGCCGCCGTGACGCTGTCGGTCACCGTGACGTCCACCCGGGACGTGGCGGTCACACCGATCACCACGATGCAGCCACCGGAGCCGTTGGCCTGCAACTGCTTACCCTGGTGCCGGCCGATCTGGACAGGGGTGGCCGTGTAGCCGTCGGTGTTCACACTTGCCAGACCCTGCGAGTCGCGCAGGCCGACGGCGACCACGTAGCCGTTCTGCCCGTTCGCGTCGACCGGCCGCTGCCAGCTGCAGTACCTCGCACCCGACTCCGTGCCGGTCTGCGACCGCGTCACCTGCAACTGGGTCTGCTCGGCCGCGCTGACCAGGTCGCACGGCCGCAGCGCGGCCAGCGGCGAGCCACCGGCACCACCGGTCGACGCGGACGTCGGCCGGCCACCGGTCGTCCCCGCCGGTGGCGGCCGTGGGGCCGTTGCCGGCGGTCGGACTGCCGCTGGTCGTGCTGGAGCACGCGACCGGGCCGAGCGCGGCCACGGCGAGCACCGCCGCGGCCGCGAGTCGACGCTTCACAACTCTCCTCATCACACTGGTTCGACGCACGTTCTCACGTCACGGTTCTCGTCCGCACACGTTTGTCGCGGCGAATGTGTTCAACGCGGGGACTAGCTGTTCAGGATGAGGGGCGCGGCCGCGGTGCCCGGCGTCGTCCCCAGCCTCGCGTGCTCGCGCCGCATCGCCTGCGCGACGAGCTGCTCGGTCTCCTGGTAGTTCGTGCTGGCCTTCTGGTAGGCCTGGATCATCTGCTGGAGGGTGGACTTCAGGTTCGTGATGGCCTGCTGGACGCCCTGGTGGTCGGTGGCGGCCGACTGCGTGAACGGCGCGATGACGTTCGGCGCCGGGTGTCTGGCCGAGCTTCGGGGCCTGGCTGACGTTGTAGACGTGGAACTGCACGCTCTCCAACTGGTCCAGCGCGTCTCGACAGGCGTTGATCAGCGTGGCCGCCGCCTGCGGGTCGATGTGGAAGCCCTTGCCCGCCGATGCCGCGAAGTTCTTGGCGCTGGCCTGGATCTGGACGGACTCCCGGGCAACCGTGTCGATCTGTTTGGCGAGCATGAGCTCTGGCTGCACGGTGTTGTCACCAGCCTGGTCGACACTCATCGCGTTCCACTCCCGGGCGCACACTGAAGACCGACGTTGCCACCCAAACGGTACCGTACGTGCCCCGGTGGGGTGTTCGGTTCGCGTAACGCCGGATCGCCGCAGTTCATCCCGGGGCGGTGCGCCACCGGTCGGCGCCGACCATCGGCGCCGTCCATCAGCGCCGCGGTGCGGCCGCCTGGCCGACCGTGCCCAGCATGCCCGCAATTGCTGCGTGATGCGGCTGCTGTCGGTCGGGCGAGTACGTCGTCCACTGCTTGCCGTCCGGGCCCGGCCGGCTAGTGGCCGAAGTAGCGGCCCTCGTCGGTGTCGAACCAGCTCAGCACCGGCGCCATCACCTCGCGGCCGTTGCGGTCGCGGCCGTACACGGTGAACATTCCGATCCGCTTGCGCGGCCGTTCCCACATGGTCTGTGCGGCGCGCTTCTCCAGTTCGTAGCCGCCCTGCTGCCTCGCCGACGCCTCGAAGACACCGGCTACGTACTCGTCGTCGTCCTGCCTGCCGCGGCGCATCGCGGCCTTGCGCTCGGCCTCCGGGTCGGCCTCGGGAAACGTGACCGACCTGCCTGGACCGGGTTTCTCGTCACCGATCAGCCGGACCGCTTCGGACACCAGGGCTTCCGGCCGATACGTGTCGAAAGCTGACGGTCTGGTCCCGCAGTCGGGCCAGCACCGCGATCCGGCCGTTGCCGGCGATCCTGGCCAGCAGCCTGCTCTCCTTGTCCAGCATGGCGACGACGTCGATGGCGACCTGGAACCGGCCGACCGTGACCAGCGACTCCTCGACCTCGGGCTCCAGCCGGCCCCGGTAGGCCAGTTCGCGGGACGTGAGGTCCTCCAGCACGATCTGCACGCAGCCGCGCGCGGTCCTCCATGGTCTCGCCCACGCTGGGGATCTCGAAGATCCGCACGGGGGAGCCGAGGCCGAGCTGTTCCCACAGCAGGTCGACAGCCGCCAGTGACAGCGAGAACGAGAACTCCGACGGCATCGGGCAAACCCCCAACGCGCGATACGCATACTGCAGCCAAGAACGTACCCGACCGGCGCCCGCTCTGGCACGCTGGCCGATGTGGGCGACACAGGCGAACTGCCACAGGGACTGCGCCACCAGATGGACGACTGGGCGGAGCGGGTACGTGAGCAGCGACTCGGTTTCCTTGCCGCCGCCGACGACCTGGACGAACGCGCCGACGCGTTACGGGTTCGGCTGGCCGAGGCGGACGCCGCCGGCACGCCGACCGACGGCCTGCGCCACGAGCTGCGCTGGGTGACCGAACTGGCCGCCAGCGCCCGCACGGTCGCGAAGGTCCCGTTCCTGATCCCGGACGAGGGCGTCACCGTACGCGAGGACCCTGCCGGACCGGATGGCCTCGCCTACGCGGACCCGGCCGACGTCCGGCCGGCCACCGCCGGCCGACACTGATCACGCCTGAAGGTCGACGACTACCTTCACGTCGTCCGGTTCCCGGTTCAGTGCGTCCGGCCACCGCTCCAGCGGCACCCGCCGGGTCACCAGTTGCCGCAGCCACTCCGGATCCGCCGCGGCCAGTGCCTCGCCCGCCTGCCGGTAGTTGCGCAGGCTGGCGTTCACGCTGCCGACCAGCGCGTCGTTCTCCAGCACCAGACCGTCGTTGATGGCCGACGCGGGGATCGGCACCGCGACCTGCGTGCCGGACAACCCGGTCAGCACGGTCACCGCGTTGCGGCCGGTGCGTCGCAGCACGTCGAACACCAGCTCGCCGACACCGGTGCACTCGATCACCACGTCGGGCTTGGCCGGCAGTTGGTCCAGGTCGTGGTGGTACGTCGCGCCGATCTGCCGGACCAGGTCGGGCTTGCGGCCGTCGGTCATCCGGTCCAGCACGTGCACCTCCAGTCCGCGCTGCACGCCCAGCATCGCGGCCAGCAGCCCGATCGGCCCGGCCCCGGTCACCAGCGCGGTCTTCGGGTCGAAGTACGCCCTGCCGCCCACCTTCTCGGCCTGTTCCCACGCTTTCGCCACCACGGACGTCGGTTCGGTGAGCACACCGACGTCGCCGAGCGCCGGCGTCCAGGCGGATGGCGAACGACGGCTCGACCGTCCAGCTCGTCGAGCCGTAGCCGTCGCGTTCCTTGATGCCGCGCTCGGTGTAGTTGCCCGTTCAGGCAGAAGTCCCAGTGTCCGGCCGCGCACGCGCCGCACGGTTCCGGGTCCGGCCGCCGCACCACGCCGACCACGAGATCCCCTGCGGTGAAACCGGAATCGGCCGGCGCGGACCGCACGCGGCCCAGCGACTCGTGGAACAGCACCAGATCCGACTGTCCCGGTGGGACCCAACCGTAGCCCTTCCTGGCGATCTCCACGTCCGTGCCGCACACGCCGGTGAACAGGCCGTCCACCGGCAGCTCGCCGTCCGCGGCGACGGCGGCCGGCCGGTCGGAAACCGTTGCGCTGCCCGGGGTCACCCGGTACCACGGTCGCGGCTCTCATGCGGTGGCCCCCTTCCGTCGGTTGCGCCGGGTGCGCCTGCTGCGATGGTGGCGGTGCTGGTCCGCGCCGTAGAGCACGGCGGCGCTGTTCACCAGGCCCAGATGGGAGAACGCCTGCGGGAAGTTGCCGAGGAACCGGCCGCTCTCCGGGTCGTACTCCTCGGCCAGCAGCCCGACGTCGTTGCACAGGTCGACCAGCCTGGCGAACATCGCCTCGGCCTCCTCGCGCCGGTCGGCCAGCGCGAGCGCGTCCACGTACCAGAAGGAGCACACCAGGAACGAGCCCTCCCGGCCACTCAAGTCCGTCCACATCGGACTCGCCAGGTCCGGTGGAGTACCGGTCGACGAGATCGCCGTGCTTGAGTTCCTTGCCGACGGCTTCGAGCGTGGCGCGCACCCGCTCGTCGGTGCCGGGCAGGAAACCCACCGCCGGGATCAGCAGTGTGGCCGCGTCGAGTTCCTCGCCGCCGTAGTACTGCGTGAACGCGCCACGCTGCTCGTTGAAGCCGTGCGTGAGGACCTCCTCGTGGATCCGGTCGCGCAGACTCCCGCCAGCGCTGCACCGGTCCGGGCAGGCCGTCCTCCTCCACCGCGCGTACCGCGCGGTCGAACGCCACCCACAGCATCACCCTGCTGTGCGTGAAGTGCCGACCCTGGCCGCGCACCTCCCACAGGCCGTTGTCCGGTTCCTGCCAGATCTTCTCCAGGTGGTTCATCAGGCCGCGCTGCATCGCCCACGAGTCCGGCGTCTCCGGGATGCCGCGTTCCCGCGCCAGATGCAGCGCGTCCATCACCTCGCCGTACACGTCCAGTTGCAGCTGGCGGTACGCCGCATTGCCCGATCCGGACCGGCTTCGCGCCCTGGTAACCGGACAGCCAGTCGGCCTCCCACTCCACCAGGTGCCGCTCGCCGTCGATGCCGTACATGATCTGCACGTCCGCCGGGTCACCCGCGACCGCGCGCACCAGCCACTCCGCCACGCCTCCGCCTCGGTCAGGCAGCCGAAGTTCTCGAACGCCAGCAGCGTCAGCGTCGCGTCGCGCAGCCAGCAGTACCGGTAGTCCCAGTTGCGCCCGCCACCCGGTGTCTCCGGCAGGGACGTCGTCGGCGCGGCGACGATGCCGCCGGTCGGCGCGTAGGTCAGCGCCTTCAGCGTCACCATCGACCGGTACAGCTCCTCGGCGTGTGGGCCGTCGTAGCAGATCTGGTTCGACCAGGTGTCCCAGAACTCCTCGGTGTACTTGAGGTCCACCTCGGTGTGCACCGGCAGGGGCTGCTCGTCGGCGTCGGGCAGGTACTCCATCACCCACGCCATCCGCGATGCCCGCGCCGACGGTGAACCGCGCCTCGTGCGCCCGCTGGTGCGGCACCCGCATCGGCAGCAGGTCCCCGCGCAGCGTCACGGCCCTCGGACCGGCCAGTGCCAGCAGATACTCGTTTCCGTGCTTGCGGATCCGGCGCACCCACGGCACGGAGTCCGCGTACGCGAACCGGACCACCCAGCGCAGCGTCATCTCGACGTTGCCGCTGATGCCCTCCACGATGCGGACCACCCTCGGCTGGTCGCGCGCGCCGTGGTCGTGTGCCTCCGGCGGCAGGAAGTCGGTCAGCCGGACCACGCCGTCGGGCGTGGTGAACTCGGTCATCAGGATCATCGAGTTCTGTCGGTAGCTGCGGGTCGTCGCGCTGGGCATCGCGCAGTCGGCGCGATCCGCCAGTGGCCGTCCTGCTCGTCGCCCAGCAGCCGGCTGAAGCACGACGAGGCGTCGAAGCGGGGCAGGCACAGCCAGTCGATCGACCCGTCCATGCCGACCAGGGCGGCCGTGCGCAGGTCCGAGAGCAGCGCGTAGTCCTCGATCGGGCCAGGCCCACCCGGCCGACCGTTCGTTGCCGAGTTGGTCATCGGGCGAGGCTAACCCGCGTGATGTCGGCCGCGCAGGAAATCGTCGTCATCGCCGGAGTGAACGTCGGATGTGGGTGTCCACGGCTCCGCCCGCGCCTTGGCGGCCTCGGCCAGCAGCTCAGCGGGCAGAATCGCACTCACCGGACCATCCGGATTGATCGCCAGCGGATAGCCGCGCAGCATCGGCACGGCGTCGCTGCCGCGCAGCGCCCGCCATGCGGGCCAGTCCTGGGGCACGTGCTCGACGGACGTGCAGGCGGGCACCGTGAGCCGGCCGGACTGCTCGTCGGGCAGCACCATCAGCTGCGTCCCGTCCCACGTGCCGTCGTCCGGGTCGAAGACCAGCAGCGTCGCGTCCAGCACGGCCCCGGGCAGGTCGCCCACCGGCCGGTGACCGGCCTTGGCGAGCTGGATGATCCGTTCCAGCGGGGTCAGCGGCTCCGGCCAGCCCAGCGCCCTCGGCGAGGGCCGGTAGGTGTCGTTGGCCGCGAACCGGTCCTCGATCTCGCCGTCGGCGTTCACCGGGTACGCGCCCACGATCGCCCACTGCGGCACGTCGGCCGTCGCCGGGTTGCCCGCGTACAGCGGGTCGAGCACGTACAGCCAGGAGTTCGGGTTGGCTCGGGCGCTCGCGCGCATCTCGTCGGTGATCGGAGGATGACCGGCCGGTGTCATGGGCGCGCCCTGCTCACGCGCGTGCCCTGTTCACCCGCGTGCCCTGTTCACCAGCGTCGTCCCCGATTCCCGCCGCTCGTCCGTCCCCGCCCGCCGAAGTCGGCATCGGCATCCCACCCCAACAGGGTGTCGCGGCAGTATCCCCGCTCGTGAGCCGCGTTGTCGATGGGCGGCCCGGAACGGAGTAGGGGTGGGCGCCCCGGGTCGGGCCACCCACCCCTACCACCTTCGATGGTGGTGTTGGTTCAGCTCACCATCAGCTCGTCGTGAGTGCGGTGTCGTCGATCACGAACGAGGTCTGCAGCGACGAGTCCTCCGTGCCGGTGAAGGTCACCTTCACCGTCTGGCCGGCGAGACCCGACACGTTGTAGCTGTGCGCGGTGTAGCCGTTGGCCGCGTTCAGGTTGGAGAACGTGGCCACCGTGGTCGACCCGACCTTGACCGTCAACTTGTCGTACTGCGTCGACGTGGTCGTCTCGGCCGTGTCGACGTGCAGGTAGAACGACAGCGTCGCGGCGCACCCGCTGGGGATGGTCACCGACTGGGAGAGCGTGTCGGTGTGCGTGGTGCCGTAGCCGTCCAGCCACGCGTTCCACGAACCGGAGTGCGCGGGCTCGGACGAGCCGTTCTGTCCGATCACGCCCGAGGACGCCGACCACGTGGTGTTGCCCGACTCGAAGCCCGGGTTGCCCAGCTTCTGGCCCGGCGAGGTGCACCCGCCACCGCCGCCGCTGGAGGACACGGTCCACGAGAACGAGGCCGAGCCGGTCGCGCCGGTGCTGTCGTTCGCCGTCGCCGTCACCGACGAGGTGCCGGCCGTGGTCGGCGTGCCGGAGATCAGGCCGCTGCCGCTGATGGACAGGCCGGCCGGCAGGCCGGACGCGGTCCACGTGTACGGCGAGGTCCCGCCGGACGCGGAGAGCTGCAGGCTGACCGCGGTGCCCACCGTGCTGGACTGGCTGCCCGGGTTGGCCACGGTCACCGAACCGGTGCCGCCGCCGCTGCCACCGAACGCGGCAAGGCCGTTGGGGGTGCCCTCACCGGTCGGACCGTCGTAGCCGGTCGTCGCGGTGCACAGGTAGGACGGGCTGCAGGACCCGTCCGCACCACTGGTCACGTCGTAGAGGTTGCCGGTGTGCTGGTAGATGTCCTGCGCGGGGTTGCTGCCCGCGTTGCCGGCCAGGGCGTACATCGCGGCGATCATCGGGGACGACGCGCTCGTGCCGCCGACCTCGGTCCAACCGCCGTTGCCGTTGGCCGTGTCGTAGACGGCGACACCGGTGTTCGGGTCGGCGTCGGCCGCGATGTCGTTGTCGGTCCGTTTGGTGCAGCCCGTGTCGGTCTGCCACGACGGCTTGCTCTCCCACGAGGAGCAACCGGAACCGGTGCCCTCGCCGCCGGCACTCGAACCCCACACGGACTCGGTCCAGCCACGTGAGTTGGAGGAGGTGTTCAGCGTGGTGCCACCGACGGACACGACGTACTTCGAGGTCGCCGGGTAGATGACGCCGTAGCCGCTGTCACCCGCCGACGCCGTGATCACCTTGCCGGGGTGGTTGAAGTTCGACTCGAAGGTGGAGTCGGACGAGTCGTCCGTGCCGCCCCACGAGTTGGAGACGTAGCCGGCCATGCTGGCCGCCGTGTTCTCCGCCGTGTAGAGGCCGTTGCCCTGGTCGTCCTGGGCCTCGACCAGCACGATGTGGCACTTCGGGCAGACCGCGGACACCATGTCGATGTCCAGCGCCTCCTCCACGGTCCAGTCGTCGCCCGACGGCGGCGCGGACGGCAGCGGCGAAGCCTGGCCGTTCTGGTTCACCTTGGTGAAGTTCGCGGCCGGCAGGCCGGCCGCGGAACGGTAGGCGGCCAGGTCACTGGCTGCCGTCGAGTAGTCGTAGGCGTCCACGACCGCGACGGTGGCGTTGCCGCCGTTGCTGGCCGCCGCCGACGCGATGTTGTACGCCGACTGCAACTGGGACGGGCCGTAGCCGTCGCCGGACGGGATGGCGTTCGGCGTGGCCTGGGCCAGCGTGGGGTGTTTGTCGGTCCGCTTCAGCACCTGGCAGGCGAGCTTGCCGGGCGTGACCGTCGACGGGCAGGAACGTACGACGGACGCTGTGGTGGACATGGACGCTGTGGTGGACGTGTTCTGGGACACTGCGGGACTCGGGTTGGGGCTGGCCACCGCCGTCGCCGACGCGAACGTCAACGACATGGCGGCCAGTCCGGCGAGCGTCAGCAGCCCTCGCGTGACACTACGCAATTTCCCTCCAACGCATTGGAGCCGTGCCAACGAGCAAGTCACCCGTTGGTGTCATGTGTGTACAGCGCGTGTGAGGTTCGTGGTGTCTCTGCCGTGTCACTGGCACAAAAGTGCCGGTAAAGTTCGGTTCGCTCGTAAGGGGGTGAGAGCCGCCCATGGGCGCGACCCGCATCGCTGATCTCGTCCTACTGGGACTCGACGAGCGCGACGCCAGGACGTATCTGGTGCTGCTCGCCGAGGGCACGTCGGCGGACGAGCTGGTCGCCAAGGCGATCGGCGAACCGGTGCCCGCGGTCCGGGCGTCCTTCGCCGCGCTCAACGAGGCCGGCCTGGTCAGTCTCGTGGACGCCGGTTCGACGGCCACCCCGGTCCGGCCGGGACCCGGGCTGGACATGCTCGTCCGGCGCAGGGAGGCCGAACTGGGCCAGGCGCGGATCGCCGCCGTCGACGCGTACGAGTCGTTCCTGCGTTCGGCGGGCGGCGAACCGGTCGGCCACCTGATCGAGGTGATCGGCGGCGCCGCGGTCGCCGAGCGCATCCGCCAGTTGGAGCGCGGTGTGCGCGAGGAGATCCGTGGTTTCGACTCGCCGCCGTACTACGCGGACGCCGACGCCAACCAGATAGAACTGGACAACCTCTCGCGCGGTGTTCGCTATCGAGTGGTCTACGCCACTGGGGCGCTGGAACGCGCCGACTATCTCGCGGGCAACGTCGTGCCCGGTGTGCGGTCCGGTGAGGAGGCCCGGACGCTGCCGCACGTGCCGGTCAAGCTGATGCTGTTCGACGACGACTGCGCCGTCGTGTCGCAGTCCCTGCCCGACGGTCCGACCGACCGGTCCGCGCTGCTGATCCGCCCGTGCAGCCTGCTGTCCGCGTTGACCGGACTGTTCGAGATGTGCTGGCGCGCCGCGCTGCCGTTCGACGTGCGCGACGGCCCGTCCGGGCAACACCTGCAACCGCACGAACGCCGCCTGCTCGGCCTGCTGGCCGCCGGCATGGGCGACGACCAGGCCGCGCGGGCACTGGGCGTAAGCAGGCGGACCCTGTTCCGGTATCTGGAGGGCATGATGGCCCGCACCGGTGCCGCGAACCGGTTCCAACTGGCGCTGCACGCGGCGCGCAATGGTTGGATCTGAGGATGGCCCGCGACCCCGACCCGCACGACGTGCGGGCGGCGGTGGGTCTGGTCCTGCCGTGGCTGGCCGATGATGCCGGACGACCCGACCGTGCCACGCTCGCCGCGGCCGTTCGGCTGACGTTGCGGGTGCTGCCGGTGATCGCGCCCGGCCGCAGTGTCGAGGTCCGCGTACCACCGTTCGCGGCGGTGCAGTGCGTACCGGGACCACGCCACACCCGTGGTACGCCGCCGAACGTGATCGAAACGGATCCCAGGACGTGGCTGGAACTGGCCACCGGCCGGCTCTCCTGGGCCGACGCACTGGCGGGCGCGCGGGTCACGGCGTCGGGCGGCAGGGCCGACATCGCGGCGCTGCTGCCGGTCGTCCGAATGTGAAGCCATCTGCACCTACACTGGAAGCGGCAGACCTGGCGTCCAAGGGAGTTCTTCGGTGGTCACTGACCAGCAAGCCGCTGACAGCCACGATTTCCACCCCGAACAGCCCGACAACCAACCCGATGCCCATCTCGATGCCCACCCCGATTCCGGCCCGCACGAGGAGTGCGGTGTGTTCGGCGTGTGGGCTCCCGGCGAAGAGGTGGCCAAGCTCACCTTCTACGGCCTGTACGCGTTGCAGCACAGGGGCCAGGAGGCGGCCGGCATCTCCGTCGCCGACGGCAAGCAGATCGTCGTGTTCAAGGATCTCGGCCTGGTCAGCCAGGTCTTCGACGAACAGGTGCTGGTGTCACTGCGCGGCCACCTGGCCGTCGGCCACTGTCGTTACTCCACCACGGGTTCCGGCACGTGGGAGAACGCGCAGCCGACCTTCCGCAACACCGCGACCGGCAGTGCCATCGCGTTGGGGCACAACGGCAACCTGGTGAACACGGCCGAGCTGCTGCAGCGCGCCCGCGCGGCCGGTGCCGACACCGGCCCGGTCGACGCCACGACGGACTCCGATCTGGTGTGCGGCCTGCTCGCCGCCGCCGCCGCGGACACCGGTGTGGAACAGGCCGCGATGGAACTGCTGCCCACCCTGCGCGGCGCGTTCTGCCTCGTGTTCGGCGACGAGTCCACGCTGTACGCCGCCCGTGACGCGCACGGAGTGCACCCGCTGGTGCTGGGCAGGCTGGAACGCGGCTGGGTGGTGGCCAGCGAGACGGCGGCGCTGGACATCGTCGGCGCGTCGTTCGTCCGCGAGGTGGAACCGGGCGAACTGCTCGCGATCGACGCGGACGGCCTGCGCTCCAGCCGGTTCGCCGCTCCGGAGCCGAAGGGCTGCGTCTTCGAGTACGTCTACCTGGCCCGCCCGGACACCGCGATCTCCGGCCGTTCGGTGCACGCGACCCGGCTGGACATCGGCAAGAAACTCGCCGGCGAGCACCCCGTGGACGCCGATCTGGTGATCCCCGTGCCGGAGTCCGGCACGCCCGCGGCGATCGGCTACGCGCAGGCGGCCGGCATTCCCTACGGTTCCGGCCTGGTGAAGAACGCCTACGTCGGCCGCACGTTCATCCAGCCGTCGCAGACCATCCGCCAGTTGGGCATCCGGCTCAAGCTCAACCCGCTGCGCGAGGTCATCCGGGGCAAGCGACTTGTCGTCGTCGACGACTCGATCGTCCGCGGCAACACGCAACGGGCCCTGGTCCGGATGCTTCGTGAGGCCGGCGCGGTCGAGGTGCACGTGCGGATCGCGTCGCCACCGGTGCGCTGGCCCTGCTTCTACGGCATCGACTTCGCATCCCGCGCCGAGCTGATCGCCAACGGCCTGGACACCGAGGGCATCCGCCGCTCGATCGGCGCCGACTCGCTCGGCTACGTGTCCCTGGAAGGCCTGGTGGCTGCCAGCGAACAACCGAAGACGCGGCTGTGCATGGCGTGCTTCGAAGGCGAGTACCCGATTCCGCTGCCCGACGAGGCACTGATCGGCAAGCACCTGCTGGAGGACCTGAACGCGGCGGGCCGGAGCATGGACCCGGGCGCCGTCGGCGTCGGATCGGCGGCGGTGCCCGGTGGGTACGGTGCCGAGGACGCCGTGCGCCGTCCCTGACGCACGCAACCTCGCGCCCGGCCGCGGCGTTGACCAGTTGTGCCCACACCATCGGAGAAGTCCCCTGTGATCAGCCAATCCGACCGCCCCAACGCCAGCTACGCCGCTGCCGGCGTGGACATCTCCGCGGGCGAGGAGGCCGTCCGGCTGTTGATGCCGCACGCGGCCCGCGCCAGCAGGCCGGAGGTGCTCGGCGGGATCGGCGGTTTCGCCGGGTTGTTCGAGTTGAAGCTGGACCGGTGGAACGAGCCGGTACTGGCGTCGTCGACCGACGGGGTCGGCACCAAGATCGCCGTGGCCAAGGCGCTGGACGTGCACGACACGGTGGGCATCGACCTGGTCGCGATGGTCGTCGACGACCTGGTCGTCTGCGGCGCGGAACCGTTGTTCCTGCAGGACTACATCGCGGTCGGCAAGGTCGTGCCGGAGCGGATCGCCGACATCGTCAAGGGGATCTCGCGCGGCTGCGTGCTGGCCGGATGTGCGCTGCTGGGCGGTGAGACCGCCGAACACCCCGGCCTGATGGCCGCAGGCGACTACGACCTGTCCGCGACCGGTGTGGGTGTGGTCGAGGCGAGCAGGCTGCTCGGCCCGGACCGGGTGCGCCCCGGTGACGTCGTGATCGCGATGGGATCGACCGGCCTGCACTCCAACGGTTACTCGCTGGCCAGGCACGTCCTGCTGGACCTGGTGAAACTCCCGCTGTCCGGGCACGTCGAGGAGTTCGGCCGGACGCTGGGCGAGGAGTTGTTGGAGCCGACCAGGATCTACGCCAAGGACTGCCTCGCGCTGATCGCCGAGACGGATGTGCGTACGTTCGCGCACATCACGGGCGGTGGGTTGGCCGCCAACCTGGCGCGGGTGCTGCCGGACGACCTCACGGCCGTGCTGGACCGGCGCACGTGGACCCCCGATCCGGTGTTCGCGCTCATCTCGCAGCGCGGGCGGATCGACCGGCCGGACATGGAGAGCACGTTCAACATGGGCGTCGGCATGGTCGCCGTCATCTCGGCCGAGGACTCGGACCGGGCGCTGGCGATGATGACCGCGCGGCACGTGCCCGCGTGGGTGCTCGGGGAGGTCCGGCGGACGAAGGACCTGAGCGGGGCGGACGCGGGTGACCGACAGCGGGTGATACTGCACGGTGACCATCCCCGCTTCTGACGGCTCTGCCGCGCATCGGTCCGTTCCCGACGGTCCCGTGGTCGGCGGCACAGGTGCCGGTGCTCCGGTCGCCGGGTTCGGGCATCGCTTCCGGTTGGTGCTGATTCTCGGGTCGCTCTCGGCGTTCGGGCCGTTGTCGATCGACATGTACCTGCCGGCTTTCCCGTCGCTGTCGGCGAGTCTGCGGGTCGGCCCGTCCGCGGTGCAGTTGACGTTGACGGCGTGCCTGATCGGCCTTGCCGCGGGTCAGTTGGTGGCAGGGCCGCTGTCGGACACGCTGGGCCGGCGGCGGCCGTTGCTGGTCGGGCTGGCGGTCTATTCGGTGCTGTCGGCGGCATGTGTGCTGGCACCGTCGATCTATGCGCTGGCCGGATTGCGGTTGCTGCAGGGTGCCGGTGGCGCGGCCGGGATCGTGATCGCGGGAGCCGCGGTGCGCGACCGGTTCTCCGGTGTCGCGATGGCGAAGTTCCTGTCCACCTTGTTGCTGGTCAACGGGTTGGCGCCGATCGCGGCGCCGGTCGTCGGCGGGCAGCTGCTGCGGGTCATGTCGTGGCGCGGCGTGTTCGTGGTGCTCACCGCGATCGGTGTCGTGCTGCTGGTGGTCTGTTGGCTGTGGTTCGACGAGTCGCTGCCGGAATCGCGGCGCAGGGCCGGAAGTCTCGCGGACACGGTGCGGTCGTTCGGGGTTCTGGTGCGGGACCGGGGTTTCACCGGGTATGCGTTGACCGGCGGGCTCGCCTTCGCCGCGATGTTCGCCTACATCTCCGGTTCGTCGTTCGTGCTCCAGGACATCTTCGGCCTGTCGCCGCAGTGGTTCGGGTTGGTGTTCAGCGCCAACGCGGTCGGGATCGTCGTCGTGGGGCAGGCCAATCGGTGGTTGGTGGGGCGGTATTCGCCTCGGTCGCTGCTGAAGGTGGGCGTGGCGGCCGCGACCGTGGGTGGGGTGGTCGTGCTGGTCGCGATTCTGGGCCGGTCGGGATTGGGCGTGTTGTTGCCCGGGTTGTTCGTCGTGGTCGCCAGTACGGGGTCGGTGTTGCCGAACACCCGTGCGTTGGCGATGGCCGACTACCCGGATCTGGCCGGGACCGCGGCCGCTCTGTCGGGGGTGTTCCAGTTCGCGGTGGGTGGGGCGGTGGCGCCGTTGGTCGGGATCGCGGGGACCGGGACCGCCGTGCCGATGGCCGTGGTGATCGCCGCGTCGGTGATCGCCGCGTCGGTGGTTTTCGTCGTGGTCAGGCGACGTTGAGGCGGTGTGCGGTCCGTTGTGGAGCGGTGGGCCTCAGCCGACGATTCTGGCCAGGTAGGACGAGATGTGCGGCTGCAGGGGTTGGCCTGCCATCGCCCGTTCCTCCACGTAGGCCAGGTCGCCGTTGTTGACGATGCCGTACAGGCGGCTCGCCGCGTTGACCTCCTTGGCAGTTGCCGTGCGCATGACGATGTCGGTGGCCATTTCCCAGGACGTCATCGTGCGGGTGCTGCCGTAGAAGATCTCGGTGATACCCGACGAGTGGCTCAGGAGGACCTCGACGGTGCCGTCCGGTTGGGGGCGCCACCAGCCGGTTTCCCTGGCCGCCGGGCGGATGACCTTGCCGTCCTCGTCGAGCAGCCACGCCCTCGACTCGTAGGCCAGGAACGGGCGGCCGTCGTGGCAGAACGTGATCTGCTGGCCGAACGAGAACGGGCCGTCGATGGTGGGGTAGACCACTTCGCCGCCGCCGCGCCACACGCCGACCAGCGGCAGCAGCGGCAGGCACTGTTCGTGTAGTTCGGGGCCTTCGCGCAGGTTCGCGGTGTCACCCGGGATGGGGAGGTCGTCGAACTGCGGCAGGTTGAGGTGCCTCGTGTGCCTGGCGCGTTCGGCCGCGGCACGGACCGCCGCGTCGCCGCTGCCTGGTTGGGGGCCTTCGGTGTTCGTCATCGCGTCACAGTGTGCCTGTCAGCGGTGATCGCTGAACAACCGGTACACCACATAGCAGGCGAACCACGCCACGGCCGCCACGACCAGGACCAACAGGGCTGTGTAGAACTGCTCCACCCCCGCAGGATAGCCAGTCCCGCCGGGCACGACGACGGCGCGGAAGCCGATGCTCCCGCGCCGCCGCCTGTGGGTGAACGCTCAGCCGACGCCGATCGCGACCTCGTGCAGGCCGGGGCCGTCGGCATGCACCGACGCCTGGCCGTTGCCGGTGCGGTGCAGCGCCCGGACCGTCCAGTCGCCGGGTGCGGCGAAGAAGCGGAAGTCGCCGTCGCCGGAGGCCACGACCTCGCCCGCGAAGTCGCCGTCGCCGTTGAGCAGGCGTACGAAGGCGCCGCCGACCGGCTGGCCGCCCGCCGTGACCTTGCCGGCCACCACGACCTGCCTGCCCAGGTCGACACCTGCCAGCGACGCCGTCTGCTCCGGCGCGCCGCAACCACCGTCGGCCATCTCAGGACTCCGTTCCGAGCGCGACCGGCACGCCCACCAGGGACCCGTACTCGGTCCACGATCCGTCGTAGTTCTTCACGTCGCTCAGACCGAGCAGTTCGTGCAGGGCGAACCAGGTGTGCGAGGAACGCTCACCGATGCGGCAGTACGCGATCGTGGCCCTGCCCTCGTCCAGACCCGCCTGGGCGTAGAGGGCACGCAGGTCGTCGTCGGACTTGAAGGTGCCGTCCTCGTTGGCCGCCTTCGCCCACGGCACGTTCAGCGCAGACGGGACGTGGCCGGCGCGCTGCGCCGACTCCTGCGGCAGGTGAGCGGGGGCCAGCAGTTTGCCGGAGAACTCGTCCGGCGACCGCACGTCGATCAGGTTCTTGGTGCCGATCGCCGCGACGACCTCGTCGCGGAACGCGCGGATCGCCGTGTCCGGCTCCTGCGCGGTGTAGTTGGTGGCCTCGCGCTTGACGTCGTCCGCGGACAGCGGGCGGCCGTCCAGTTCCCACTTCTTGCGTCCGCCGTCGAGCAGCTTCACATTGTCGTGGCCGTACAGCTTGAAGTACCAGTACGCGTAGGCGGCGAACCAGTTGTTGTTGCCGCCGTACAGGATCACCTGGTCCTCGTTGCCGATGCCCTTGTTCGACAACAGCTTCTCGAAGCCTTCCCGGTTCACGAAGTCCCTGCGGACCGGGTCCTGCAGTTCGGTCTTCCAGTCGATCCGGACGGCGCCGGGGATGTGGCCGCCGTCGTAGGCGCTGGTGTCCTCATCGACCTCGACGAAGACCACCCCCGGTGCATCCAGGTTGTCCTCCGCCCACTGGGCGGACACCAGAACGTTGTCACGGCTCATCGAGTTTGACTCCCAAATCGGTTTACTGGTTGTTCGACAATCCGACCCGCCGCAGCAGCAGGTACACCTCGCAGCCGAGGCAGAACCCGACCGCCGCGTTGAGCAGTGCGGCCACCAGCGCCAGGCCGGTGGCGACGATGCCGAGCACCGTCAGGCCGCTCGCGTAGCCGATCACGCCGATCACCGCGAAGCCGAAGCCGACCAGTTGGGCGAAGCGTGGCGGGGCGGCGTCCTCCCGTTCGGTCACCGGGGCCAGTCGCGGCGCGATCCAGTACCGGAAGGCCAGGCCGTAGGGTGCCCACCGCGGTCCCGCGAACGCGCCGATCCCGAACACGGCGGCCTGCGCGGCCAGCAGCGGCCACCAGCCGGTGACCAGGACCACGGCGAGCACCACCGTGGTCACCCACGCGCCGAAGCGCGGGCCACGCACGTCAACGAGGGAACGGTTGGGGACTGCCTGCTGTGCGGTTTCGGTGGACACTGCGGCCTCCTGGCCCGGACAGGAATGAACACTGTCCGTGACGATCCGGGGAGTGCTTGCTGACGGGTTGCGGCGCGACGGCGCCGCTGCGGAAACGGGCAGCGAGACTCAGCGGACCGGCCGACACAGGCTGCTCTCCACGCGCTGGTAGTCCACCGCGCGCCGCCTGGTCAACATCGCCTGCACGTCCGCGACACTACCCCGTTCTCCCTGCTCCTGGGAGTGGAGTCCATCTGATGGAACGTCAGGGCAGGTGTGGGCGCAGGGCGTCGACGAGCGTCTCTCCGCGGGGCACTCCGCCCACCCGCAGCAACTCCCTGCCGTCACTGGAGAACGCGACCGTCGTGGGTGTGCGCACCACTCCGAGTGACGCGGCGACCTCCGGCCGGTCGGTCACGTCGAGTTCCACATGGACGATGCCGTCCGTGGTACGCGCCACGTGATCGAGCACCGCGCGGGCGTGCCGGCAGGGCGCGCAGAACGTCGTGGACACCTGGACGAGCGTGATCGCCGGGTGTTCGGCGAGCGCCGCGCGCACCGGCTCGGGCAGTCCCGGTGGGACAGGGCGGCCCGTCACCCGCACGCGACCCGCCCTGGCCCGCAGCCACCATGCGGCGAGCGCGGCGACCACGAGGGCGCCCAGCAGCGCGAACAGACCGGTCGGTGCACCTGACCAGTGTGCACCCGAAACTGTGCACCCGAAACCGGTTACTGGCTCACGCCACTGCTGCTGAGCACCAGGTTGTCCGCCTTGCCCTGCACGACCAGCGCACCACTCTGCACCTGCACACCGGTGGCCTGCACGGCGAAGGGCAGCGGCAGGTTCTTCGAGCTCAGCTGCGTCTGGAACCTGCCGAGGAAGCCCTGCAGGAGGCTGCTCGGGATGCTGCCGGATACCACGCCGTTGGACAGTTGCAGCTTCTTCGGTGTGATCAGCACCGCACCGCCGGACAGCGAGATCATCGCCGTACGCGTTGACCTGCGTCTGCTCGCCCGCCAGGTTGATGGTCGCGGTCAGTACGACGCCCGCCTGCTGTGCCATCGGGTTCGGGTCGCCGGGGTTGCTGCCGCTGCTCGCGCTGCTGTCTCGGCGTCCTGCGCGCCCAGGCCCAGCACCGTGTCCAGGGACACCGGGTTGATGGTCAGGTCGGCCAGGCCGAGCAGCCTGCCGATGTCACTGGCCTTGATCTGCACCTGGCCGTCCACCTCGTCGACCTTGACCGACGACACGTTGCCGGACAGCAGGTCGGACAGCGGCACCCGCACGTTGTGCAGGTCCGCGTCGATCTCCAGGTCGCGCAGGGTATTCGCGGCCGGCACACCGGTCGCGTTGACGGTGATGTCCGAGTAGTTACCGGCAGTGCCTGGGTGATGAACGGAAAACCGTGGATGTCCACCGACGGGTCGCTGGCCAGGTTCAGCTCGCGACTTCATCTTCTTGGAGACCTGGTACTCGGCGGCCGCGGCCAGCCCGTAGTCGGCGGCGACGAGTACGCCGGCCAGCACGACGACGGTGATGAGGGTGATCTTGACGGGCTTCTTCACGCGCGCGGTTCATCCTTATCCATGCGGTTCGGCCGGTCGATCCGGACGTCGGGAGACGCTCTGTCGGACGGGGTACCACGGGCCGGCGGCGGGCAACGTAACGAGTTCGGCCGGTGGCAAAGGCGGCGACAGCGCGCAACAGCGATGAGGCCATATGTGTGACGCTGGCGTCACGACCTGGGCTGACGGGGGGCACAGTAGGTATTGTCCCCGACATCCGCCGGCAATGGGGCCGCAGCCACCGCATACCTGCTGTCGGGCCGCCCCACGGGGCCGTCCGCACCGAGTCGGAAAGGTGCGCCGCCATGGGTGTCGATCTGCTGTTGCTGACCAACGACCCTGACCCGTCGGCCGTGCTGCCCGCCCTGAGCCTGCTCTCCCACAAGGTACGCGCGCACGAGCCGGACGTGGCGTCGCTGCTGGAGGCCGGTCCGTACGACGCGGTGCTGGTGGACGCCAGGCTGGACCTCGCCGGCGCGCGCAGCCTGTGCCGCCTGCTGTCCAGCAGCGGCGTCGAGGTGCCGGTGGTGGCCGTCGTGCACCGAGGGCGGCCTGGTGGCCGTCAACGCCGAGTGGGGCGTGGACGAGATCCTGCTGCCCGGCGCCGGCCCCGCCGAGGTGGACGCCCGGCTGCGGCTGGTCCGCTCGCGTGGCGCCGACCCGGCCGGTTCCGACGACGGCTCGCTGCAACTCGGTGAGCTCGTCATCGACGAGTCGACCTACACCGCGCGGCTGCGCGGCCGCCCGCTCGACCTCACCTACAAGGAGTTCGAGCTGCTGAAGTACCTCGCGCAGCACGCCGGTCGGGTGTTCACCCGCGCCCAGCTGCTGCAGGAGGTCTGGGGCTACGACTTCTTCGGCGGCACCAGGACCGTGGACGTGCACGTGCGGCGGCTGCGCGCGAAGCTGGGCGCCGAGCACGAGCAGCTCATCGGCACCGTGCGCAACGTCGGCTACAAGTTCGTCCGCCCCGGCCGCCCGGCGACCGGCGGGATGAGCGGCATGGGTGCCGTGCTGCCGATCCGGCTGGACTCGCTGGACGTCCTGTCCTGAGACCGGCCGCCCCGCGGCTGGTCACGTGAGGCCACCGTCCTGGGACAGCACTGTCCTGGGATCGCACCGTCCTCTACCGTCGGTTCGTGACGGAGTTCTCCTGGTCCGACGGCCCGACTGCCGGGCCTTGCTCGCGCTGCTGGCCGACGTGTCCGCTGTGGACGGCCGACCGTCGATGCCGGACGACGGCAGCCTGCCCGGCGAGTTCCGCGGCGGTGACGTGCTGCTCGCCCACCACGGCGAGCGAGCTCGTCGGCTGCGCGCACCTGGACACCGGTGGCGACGCCTTCGGCCGGCTGGTCGCCGAACTCGTGGTGCGGCCCTCCGCCCGCCGGCACGGTGTCGGCGCGGGACTGGTCGGCGCGTTGCTCGACCACGTCGGCATCGCGCCGGACGCGGCGCCCGGGGACACACTGCGGGTGTGGGCGCACGGCGACCAGCCGGCCGCCGCCGCGCTCGCGCGGCGGTTCGCGTTCCGGCGGGCGCGCGAGATGCGCAGGCTGCGCATGGGCCTGCCGCCCGACCTGCCGGACGTGCACCTGCCCGACGGCGTCCGGTTGCGTGCCTTCCGGCCCGGCCAGGACGAGGACGCCGTCGTCGAGGTGAACCGGCCGGCCTTCGCCTGGCACCCGGAACAGGGCGCGCTGAGCGCCGACGACGTGCGCGCGGCCGAGGCACGAGTCGTGGTTCGACGCCGACGGCCTGCTGCTCGCCGTGGACGCGGACGACACCGTGCTCGGGCTTCCACTGGACCAAGGTGCACCCGGACGTCGGCGGTGAGCCCATGGGCGAGGTGTACGTCGTCGGCGTGCACCCGCGGGCGCAGGGCGGCGGACTGGGCAAGGCGCTCACCGTCGCGGGTCTGCTGTATCTCCGGGACGTCCGGAGTGTGCGGAACGTGATGCTCTACGTAGAGTCGGACAACGTTCCGGCACTGGCCGTCTACTCGAAACTCGGGTTTCAGCCTGTGGGACGCCGACGTCCAGTACGCCCACTGAGCATTCGTCACGTATCGCATACAACCAGGTCACGGACTGGTTGTCGGTCCACGCCAAGCCATGTGTGACGCCTCACCCGGCGTGGCAAGTTCACCCCTCGTTCACCTGAAACCGGCCACCCGTCCACCGGCGCTGCCTACCGTCCGTGTCAAGCGACGGCCCAGTCGCGTGTACGGACGTGTTTGTGGTTGGAGGATCACAGGTGAAGATCAAACGGCACGGCGCTGTCGTGCTCGGCCTCGCCGCTGCCGGCACCCTGCTGCTGGCGGCCTGCGGCACCGACAACAACTCGACGAACGCGTCGTCCGGCAGCGGTGGCAGTTCCACGGCGGCAACGTCGACCATCAAGTGCCCGTCCGGTTCGGTGAACCTGACGCTGGCCGGTTCGACCGCACAGGCCAACGCGATCAGCCTGTGGTCGAAGACGTACGAGAACAAGTGCAGCGGCGTCAACATCAACAACGGCGGCGGCGGCTCCGGTGCCGGTGTGACGCAGTTCGAGTCCGAGCACCGTCGACTGGGCCGGTTCGGACTTCCCGCTGTCGGCCACCGACCAGCCCAAGGCGGACGCGCGCTGCAAGACCGGCGCGGCGATCAACCTGCCGATGGCCCCCGGTCCGATCGCGGTCGGCTACAACCTGCCCAACGTCGAGCAAGCTGAACCTGTCGGCCGCCACGCTGGCGAAGATCTTCAGCGGCAAGATCGCCAAGTGGAACGACCCGGCCATCGCCAAGGACAACCCCGGCGTCACGCTGCCGGACACTCGGAATCCAGACGTTCCACCGTTCCGATGGCTCGGGCACCAGCTACAACTTCAGCAACTACCTGTCCAACGACGCCAAGTCGGACTGGACCTACGGCGTGAACAAGCAGTGGCCGGGCACGGGCGGCCAGGGCGACAGCGGTAGCGCGCTGGTCTCGCAGGACGTGAAGAAGACACCGGGCGGCATCGGCTACTTCGAGCTGTCCTACGCGCAGCAGCAGGGCATCCCCTACGCCAAGGTCGGCAACGCCGCCGGTCAGTTCGTCGAGCTGACCCCGCAGAACACCACGGACTTCATCTCGAAGGCCACCGTGGCGGGCACCGGCAACGACCTGAAGCTGACCTTCGACTACGCGACGACCGACACCGGCGCCTACCCGGCCGTGCTGGTCACCTACGAGATCGTGTGCTCGAAGGGCAACGCGGCCGACAAGCTGGACACGCTGAAGGACTTCCTGTCCTACGCGGCGAGCACCGACGGGCAGAACGCGATCAGCAGCAAGGGTTACGTGCCGCTGCCGGAGAACATCCGCACCAAGGTGGCGGCGGCGGTCGACTCGCTCGGCTGACGCTGACCCCGTCAACCCGCTGCCCGCCCGGCGATCGGTCACCGACCGCCGGGCGGCACCGGTGGTTCCGCCACTACGAAGGAGCCCGACATCGCCACCACAGGACGGCCCCCCGAACAGGTCGGGGCGCCGGACAGCAACCAAGGCCCAGGCCCTACGTCGACCCTGCGCGGCCCGCGGCGCGGCAGGGGCGGTGACGTCACCTTCCGGTGGCTGGCCAAGGGTGCCGGCATCCTCGTGCTGATCGTCATGGCCGCCGTCGCCGCGTTCCTGATCCTCAAGGCGGTGCCGGCCATCTCGCAGGACAAGGGCAACTTCTTCACCACGTTCGAATGGGACCCGCAGGGCACCGGCAGGTTCGGTATCGCGGCCCTGGCGTTCGGCACGCTGTTCGCCTCGGCCATCGCGCTGGTCATCGGCGTGCCGGTCGCGATCGGCGTCGCCCTGTTCATCACGCAGTACGCGCCGCGCTCGATCGGCAGGCCGCTGGCCTACGTCGTCGACCTGCTGGCCGCCGTGCCCAGTGTGGTGTTCGGCCTGTGGGGCGCGGTCTACCTGTCGCCGACGCTGGTGCCGTTCTCCCGGTTCCTGAACAGGTATCTCGGCTGGTTCCCGCTGTTCGCATCGACCAACCAGACCTTCGGCAAGTCGGTGCTGGTCGCCGCGGTCGTGCTCGCCGTGATGGTGCTGCCGATCGTCGCCGCGATCTCGCGCGAGGTGTTCCGGCAGACGCCCACCGAGCACATCGAGGGCGCGCTGGCACTGGGTGCGACGAAGTGGGAGACGGTCCGGGTGGCCGTGTTGCCCTACGGCCGCTCCGGCGTGATCAGCGCCATCGTGCTCGGCTTCGGCCGCGCGGTCGGCGAGACCATCGCCGTGGCCATGGTGCTGTCCAGCACGTACGGCATCAGCTTGCGCATGCTCGACCCCGGCGGCAACACCATCGCCGCCAACATCGCCAACCGCTGGGGCACCGCGAACGACTCGCTGAGCCAGGGGGCGCTGATCGCGTCCGGCCTGGTGCTGTTCGCGATCACGCTGGTGGTCAACTTCGGCGCCCGCGCGATCGTCCGGCGCGGCGCCAAGAAGGCGGGGGCATGACGATGCGCGCCCCCGATTCCGTTTCCGGTGCCGGTCTTTCCGGTGGCTGCGGCCTTGTCAGTGGCATCGTTCCCAGCACGGAGGCGGCGGCATGAGCCTGTTGACGGATGTCTTGCCTGCCGCGCCGAGCCTGTCCCGGCGCAAGCTGCCGTGGTGGGGTGTCGCGGCCACCGCGGCCGCGGTCATCCTGGTCACGCTGCTGCTGTTCACGGTGACGCCGCTGTCGGGCTGGTTCGGCTTCCTCGTCGTGGCGCTGCTGCTCTTCCTGGTCGCGCAGACGATCGTGTCGACATCGGTCGAGGGCTGGCGGCACGCGAAGAACCGGCTGATGACCAGCCTGCTGATCTGTGCGGTCGTGCTCGCGGTGCTGCCGCTGGGCGGCGTCCTCGCCTACACCGTGGCCAAGGGCATCGGCCGTTTCGACGGCGTCTTCTTCGGCCACTCGATGCGCGCCGTCGCCGAGTCCGACGCGGGCGGCGGCGCCTACCACGCCATCATCGGCACCCTGGAGCAGGTCGGCCTGGCCACCCTCATCTCGGTGCCGATCGGCGTGCTGGTCGCCGTGTACCTCGTCGAGTACAGCTCCGGCCGGCTGGGCCGGGTGGTCAGCTTCTTCGTCGACGTGATGACGGGTCTGCCCTCCATCGTGGCCGGCCTGTTCATCCTCGCGCTGTGGGTGTTGCTGCTGCGGCAGGGCAACTCCGGTTTCGCCGGCTCGCTGGCGCTGACCATCCTGATGCTGCCCACGGTGGTCCGCTCCTGCGAGGAGATGCTCAAGCTGGTGCCGGCCAGCCTGCGCGAGGCGTCCTACGCGCTCGGTGTGGCCAAATGGATCACGGTGGTGCGCATCGTGTTGCCCACGGCGCTGCCCGGCATCGTCACCGGCGTCATGCTCGCCGTGTCCCGGGTGATGGGTGAGACGGCACCGGTGCTGCTCACGGTGTTCGGCAACTCGGCCATCAACACCAACCCGTTCGACGGACCACAGGCGTCACTGCCGTTGTTCGTGTACAACGAAGTGAGCCAGTCCTTCGACACCGCGGTGAACCGGGCCTGGACGGGTGCGCTCACCCTGATCGTGATCGTGTTGCTGCTGAACCTGATCGCCCGTACGGTCGCGCGCTTCGCGCGGGTGCGTGGTTAGTCACTCGCCAGGAAGGTGCTCATGGCCAAGCGACTGGATGTCAAGGATCTCAACCTCTACTACGGCAAGTTCCACGCCGTGGCCGACGTCGGCCTGTCCGTGCCGCCGCGCAGCGTCACGGCGTTCATCGGGCCGTCCGGTTGTGGCAAGTCGACCGTTCTGCGTTCCCTGAACCGGATGCACGAGGTGACACCCGGCGCCCGGGTGGTCGGCACGGTGTCCCTGGACGGCGAGGACATCTACGCGTCCGGTGTGGACCCGGTGGTGGTCCGCAAGACCATCGGCATGGTGTTCCAGCGGCCCAACCCGTTCCCCACGATGTCCATCCGGGACAACGTGGTGGCGGGACTGCGGCTGTCCGGTGCCCGGGATCGCAAGCAACTGGACGACGTCGCCGAGCGTGCGCTGCGCAGCGCGAACCTCTGGGACGAGGTCAAGGACCGGCTGGGCAAGCCCGGTGGCGGCCTGTCCGGTGGTCAGCAGCAGCGCCTGTGCATCGCGCGGGCCATCGCCGTGCGCCCGGACGTGCTGCTGATGGACGAACCGTGCTCCGCGCTCGACCCGATCTCCACGCTGGCCATCGAGGACCTGATCGGTGAGCTGAAGAAGGACTACACGATCGTCATCGTGACCCACAACATGCAGCAGGCGGCCCGGGTCAGCGACCAGACGGCGTTCTTCAACCTGCGCGGCGCCGGGCAGCCCGGCCACCTGATCGAGATCGACGACACGGAGAAGATCTTCTCCAACCCCAACCAGAAGGCGACCGAGGACTACATCTCCGGTCGTTTCGGCTGAGGCCCGGCAGGGCCACGCGCGAAGCGATCTCTCCGAGCCGAAACCCCCGACCGATTCCGGTCGGGGGTTTCGTGTGATCGGTCTCAGATGTCGAACTGGTCCGAGCCGGGCATGCGGCCGGTGACGACGAAGACCGTGCGCTTGGCGACCGACACCGCGTGGTCGGCGAAGCGCTCGTAGAAGCGGCCCAGCAGCGTGACGTCGACGGCCGCGGCCACCCCGTGCGGCCAGTGCTTGTCCATCAGCACCGTGAACAGCTCCCGGTGCAGGTGGTCCATCTCGTCGTCGTCCTCCTCGACCTGCCTGGCCATCTCGACGTCCTGGGTGCGGATGACCTGCTCGGTCTTTCGGGCCAGCGCCACGGCGGCGACCGGCCCATCTGCTCGAAGTAGGGCCGCACCTCGTCGGGCAGCACCGGGTTCGGGTGCCGGCGGCGGGTGGTCTTGGCCACGTGCAGCGCCAGGTCGCCCATCCGCTCCAGGCTCTCCGCGGCGTGGATCACCGCGAGCACGGTACGCAGGTCGGTGGCCACGGGTGCCTGCAGCGCCAGCAGCGCGTACGCCTCCTCCTCGTACTCGGTGCGTGCGTTGTCGATCGTGAGGTCGTCACCGATCACCTGCTCCGCGAGAGCGAGGTCGGTCTTCAGCAGCGCCGTCGTCGCTCTTTCCATTGCTGTCGCGACCATCGCGCACATGTCGGCGAGCTGGGAGGCGAGTTCGCCGAGTCGGTCATGGTAGGCCTCACGCATGGCGCAAGCCTAGTGCTGACGCATCTCCACAACGGCATCTCCCGGTGAACCCCGCATGAACCCGGGGTGACCAGCGTGCCGGTCAGTCCCGCTGATCAGGCACAGGACGTGTCGCCGGCGTTCACATAGGACAGTGAGGCCGGTGCCTCGGACGTCGCCGCCCGTCGGCGGCGCCGCCGCGTGGTCTTCGGTGCCACCACGTTGTGGTCGAAGTCGGCGCCGAGGACCAGTTCGATCGCGCCGCCCATGGTCGGGTCCACCTGCAGCGTCGCCGAGGGCACCGACGACGCCAGCAGCTGCGGCCTGCGCCTGCTGCGCCGGCCGCGTACTTGATCACGGTCTTGGCCGCGTTCGCCGTGTTGCCGCAGTTGTTGACCGTGAAGCCGTAGCTGCGTGAGCTGCTGCGCGGTCTGGTTCGCCGCGGCCGGTGACGTGGTCGCCGATGCCGTTGATCACCTGGAGCCTCGACGCTGCTGCGGCGTCACCTGCTGCGCGGCCGTCGCGCCGGTGGCCTGCGCCGCGTCTCGCCGGGCATCGGCGAGTTGTCGATGATCGCGGTGAACAGCTGCTGGCTGGCGGCCGCGTCCGGTGTCTCCTCGCCGGCCGTCGTTCGGCGTGCCGGTCGTGGGCAGCGTGACGAACGTGATCCTGCCGATGGCCAGGCCCTGCAGCGACGTGGCCAGCTTCGCCAGCTGGCTCGACGCCCATGTTGTCGCCGAACGTCGACCTGCGTGAACGTGCCGAGGAACGTGTTGAGCTGCGTGCGTGCTCATCAGCAGGTTCTGCTGCTGGATGCAGCTTGCGCACCGCCGCGGCCAGGAACCGCTGCTGCCGCTGGATGCGGCTCAGGTCGGCCGGCTGCGTGTCGCCCTGACCTGGTCGGCCCGCACGAAGTTCGAGCGCCTGCTGCGCCGGTCAGCGTGACCGGCCCGCTGGTGCCGACGATCGTGCCCAGCGCCGCGTCCTTCACCGGCTGCCTTCACGCACATCGCGACGCCGCCCTGGACGCTGTTCACCAGCGCCTGGAAGCCGGCTGTCGTCCACGCCGACGAAGTGGTTGATCCGCAGGCCGGTCAGCTGCTGCACGGTGTCGGTGACGCAGCGCGGGCCGCCGGTGGCGTACACCGAGGACAGCTTCACGCCGTTCTGCGCCGGCACGTCACCGCTGGTCTGGCTGGTCTGGTTGTTCCACTGCTGGCACGCCGGCCGGTTCACCTGCAGGTTCGGCGGGAACGACACGACCTCGACGCGGCTGCCGTCGGCCGGGATGTGCACGACCATGACCGTGTCGGTGGTCTGCGCTGCCGCTCGCCGCCGCGCCCGGCCTGCTGCTGGTGCCGACGAGCAGGAAGTTCGAGTCGCCGGACTGCTTGGCGCCCCCCACGATGGCCGGCGAGTTCTCGTCGAGCGCGGCCACCTCCTGGATCCCGCCGCGTGCCGGCACCGTTGTTGCCGCCGTCCGGTCATGCGAGCGCCAGCCGTAGAAGCCGATCACCAGCACCAGCACGGCAGCCACGCCCGCGGCCGACCTTCGCGGTCAGCATCGACTGCGGCCGCGCTTGGCGTTGAGCTTGGCCTGCAGCCGGGTCAGCGGGACCTTCTGCGCCCTGCCGTGCCCTCGGCGCGTCGTCCTCGTCCTCGTGCTCGCCGTCGTCAAGACGGGTGCCGCCCGGCCGACGCGGGGCTGACGGGGCCGTTGGTGGTCAGCGCCTCTTCGAGGTCGTCGTCCTTGGCCAGCCACGGCATCAGCTTCATCTTGCTGCTGCGCCGCTCGCTCCTCCTCGGCCGCCATCTCGTCGTGCACCGCGGAGAAGCGGGCCAGCGTGGCGTCGACCTTGCGCTTCTGCTCGACCGCCTCGCTGATCGGCTCCATCTCGGTGGTCAGGACGTCGGGTCGATGTCCTCGCGCCGTTCCGGCCCGGGCGCCGGCTCTTCGCCGCGCGCCTGGCGGCGGCCAGGGGCGTCATCGGCGGTCGGGCCTCGGGCGGCACGCCGGCGGTCTGCTGCGCCTGGCCGACCGGCGCATGCCCGGTCTGCTGCGGCGGTCCGACGGGCTGGATGCCCTGCTGGCTGGGCGGACCGGCCGGTGCGCCGCGGTCTCCGGGGCCGAGCCGGCTGGCGATGCACCGCGTCGCCGGGCGGCGGCGGTGGTGGCACGGCATGCGGCCGTTGGTGCCCATCGGGAGCGGCCGGTCCGTTCAGGCCCCGTTGCCGCGTGCCGGCGGCGCCGCGGCTGCCGCCGTTGCCGATGCCGCTGCGGTCCGGGGGCGCCGCTCGGACCGCGGCGCCGTCGGCTCGTCGGCGGGTCCACGTCGCGGCCCGGCCGGCTGCGTGTCCCACTGGCTGGGTGCCGGGTGTCGGCCGGACTGCTGGGCCGGCGGCGGGAGCCGGTCGGCGCGCGGCTGGCCTCGGCGCGGCGCCTCGGCGCGACCGGTGGGCGTCTGCTGGCGCATCGGCGGCTGGGCCGACGGCCGGCCGGCCGGCCGCCGATTCGCGCCGAGCTCTGCGTCGCCGAGCCGTTGGGCTTGGGCTGGCGGTGGGCCGTCGTGCTTCGGCGTGGTGGCGTCGGTGTCGCTCTCGGCGGGCACCGGGTTCTGCTGCCCCGGGTCTGCTGCCCGGGTTCTGCGGGCCTGCGCCGCGGGCCCGCGTTCTGCTGCCCGGCCACCCGGCGTGACGAGCCGTGCGTGGCGTCGGCGAGGGCGGCTTGGGTATCGCCGGGACGTGGCGGGATCGGCGGGCGCGCGGCGATCGGCACCCTGGTGCTCGGGGGCGTAAGCCTGCCCGACCTGCGGCCGGCGACCGCGACGATGTCGTTACCTGACCGCGTCCGTCCGGTGCCCTGCGACTGCATACGGTATTGGGGTGGCACGGCACGCGGCGGAGCTGAGCGGCGTCGGCGCTCGTGGACCTCGGCGGTGTCCGGTGCGCGGCGGCGGCCACGGCCCTCGCGGGCGGGTGGCCGGCGGTGCTGGGCATGCCGGTGGCTGCCCGACGGCTGGTCGATCGCCGCGTGCGGCGGGGGTGGGACGGGCGTGAGGTCAGAGCGTGAACTGCCGTGTTTCGCGACCAGGTCCGACACGCTCACCCCGCCGGAGTCCTCCATCGACGACGTCGACGGCGGGTGGGTCGGTCGTAGGAGTCCTGGCCGGGGACAGAGGACGCACCGTGCCGACCGGCATCGCCGGGGCGGGGCTCGTCAGGCACTCGTTCTCCTTCCCAGCATCCAGGTCAGTCAGGTGGGTACGCGGGCGCGCTCGGGACGTCCGGCCCCGCCCGGTATCGCGAGTCACCCTGCGCAGGCGATAGTACGGTCGACTGCTGCTTCTGACGACAGCGCGAGGAAACACTTTCACTAAAGTACGCGATTGTGCCTACGAGGCTAGGCCGTTCGGGCTAAGACTCACCGCTCAGGAGTAACCGCCACCACCCGGGGTTCGGCAATCCGTCGCCCGTCCGCCGTACCCGGCGAACAGCACCCGGCCGGCACTGCTGCGATAGGCGACCGCGTTGCGGCCCGACTGCTTGGCCGCGTACAGCAAACCATCCGCCCGCAGCAGCTGTTGCTCGGCACTGGTCGGCGGCCGGCCGCCTGGCGCGGTTCGAACGCGAGCCCGATGCTGACCGTGACCCGGAGCCCGGGCACCAGCTGCGACCAGGGGTGCCGTTCCACCCTGGCCCGCGCGGCCTCGGCGACCGCGACCGCGGTACCTGGCGTCGATGCCCGGGCACGACCAGCACGAACTCCTCGCCGCCGTAGCGGGCGCAGAACGCGCCGTCGGGCAGGCCGTCGGACAGCAGGTCGACGACCCGTTGCAGCACCCGGTCACCGACCAGGTGGCCGAACGTGTCGTTGACCTGCTTGAACCAGTCCAGGTCGACCAGGGCGACGGCCAGCCCGGCCGTACTGCGGCGGGACGTCTCGGCGAGCAGCGAAGTGAGCCGCTGGTCCAGGTAGCGGCGGTTGTAGCTGGCGGTCAGGCTGTCCCGGATGCTCTGCTCGCGGGCCTCGGCGTGCTCCCTGCGCAGCCGGTCCACCTCGCGGCGCAGCTGCTCGGGCACGGGCGGCTGCTCGATCCGGTCGGAGTAGACGAGGTCCAGCGCGGAGCGCAGGTGCTGGTAGGCCTGCTGCCACTCGCCGCGGGAGGCCAGCAGTGAGGCGATCGACTCGTGCAGCCGGATCAGCTTGGAGCTGTCCGCGACGGACAGTGCGACGTCCTGGTCGACGCGACCGGCCATCCGCGGACGTCCTGGTCGGCGACGTCCTGCTCGGCGCGGCTGCAGGCCGGCGCACCGTCAGGTCGCCGCCGGTCGGGCCGAGGGGATCACGGGCCGCGTGCCGTCTCGGCGGTCGTAACGGCACCAGCCCGGCGCCGTCCTGGATCGGCTTCGGCTCCACGATGTCGGGTCGCAGCACGGTCACCGCGCTTCACCTCCCTACGTCCCTAGGTGTCGACCTAAAAGACGCGTCGGCTTGAGATCGCGGGACGCGCCAGTGCCGGATTTCGCTCGACTGGCTGAAGGGAGGTTGCTCCAATGCGGTGGATTGACCGTGATCTGTGTCTCGATCGGGTGTATTGGAGCCGCGAAACATGTTCGCCGACGGATCGGTTACCGCTCGGTAGTCATGCCGTTACGCAGGGCGTTTACGGTGTGATCTACCCTCCGGAGTGCATCAGCTCGGCCCCGGCCGGCACGCTCGCGTCCTCCGGGTCGGCGAGCCAGTTCTCCGGCAGCACCACCTTGGCCGGCGACCCCTGCCGGCCGCGCGGCCCGTCGGCCTCCGCCGGGTACGGCGTGGCCAGCCCGGGGCCGTCCGGCCCGTCCAGCGCGCCGAGCAGGTCGTCCAGCTCGGCCAGCCCGTCCACCAGTCGCGAACCGCTGGCGCAGCGTGCGACCCGATCGGGAAGCCCGCGCAGGTACCACGCCATGTGCTTGCGCAGGTCGCGCATGCCCTTGTGCTCGCCGTAGTGGTCGGCCAGCAGCTGCGGCGTGCCGGCGCAGCACGGCGGCCACCTCGCCCAGCGTCGGCCCGTCCGGGATCGGCTCACCCGGCGAACGCGGCCTGCAGGTCGCCGGAACAGCCACGGCCGGCCCAGGCAGCCCGCGCCCGACCACGACCCCGGCGCACCCGGTCTGCTCGACCATCTTCAGCGCGTCCTCGGCGGCGAAGATGTCGCCGTTGCCCAGCACCGGGATCGTGGTCACGGCCTCGACCAGCCGGCTGATCATCGACCAGTCGGCCTGCCCCGAGTAGCGCTGCGCGGCGGTCCGGGCGTGCAGCGCGACGGCGACGGCGCCCTCCGCCTCGGCGATCCGCCCCGCGTCCAGGAACGTGTGGTGCTCGTCGTCGATCCCGATCCGGAACTTCACGGTCACCGGAATCCCGGCCGGCTCGGCCGCCCGCACGGCGGCCGACACGATGTTCGCCGAACAGCCGCGCTTGAACGGCAGCGCGGCCCCACCACCCCGGCGGGTCACCTTCGGCATCGGGCAGCCGAAGTTCATGTCGATGTGGTCGGCGAGGTCCTCGTCCACGATCATCCGCACGGCGCGCCGCATGGTCTCCGGGTCGACGCCGTAGAGCTGCATCGACCGGGGACGCTCGCTCGGATCGAACGTGATCATGTGCATGGTCGTGGCATCCCGCTCGACCAGCGCCCGGCTGGTGATCATCTCGCACACGTACAGCCCGGCGCCGTACTCCCGGCACACCCGCCGGAACGCCACGTTCGTGATCCCCGCCATGGGCGCGAGCACCACCGGCGGATCGACCTGGTAGGGCCCGATCCGCAACCCACCACTCACGCTCGCCATACGTCTATTGTGCAAGGTCGGCTGTTGACCGGTTGGCTGACCCGTTGGAACGACCACCCGAGCAGCTGACCCGCCGCCCTGAAGTCGTCCGCATCCAGACAGCGCCGATCACCGCCGGCATCGACCGCGAGCCGGACACCCTGCCGTCCGTGTCGCCGTGATCTTGACACCCGGGCGACGCCGGCCACGCTGGAAGTTTCACGCCCGCGCACGCAGTACAGCGCCCTTGGCGCGAGCCACCCTTTGACACCGCCTTCTGCCTGGCCGGACCTTGTCCGGCATGCACCCCTATCGCATGGCGATGCTCGCCGCCGGCACCGCGGCGGCCATCGTGGCCGGGACGCTGCTGGTCGGCCTCACCCCACGCCGACGCGGCCGTCGGCGCCGGCTACTGGCACACCAGCGGCAACCAGATCCTCGACTCGGCGGGCAACCCGGTCCGGATCGCGGGCATCAACTGGTACGGCTTCGAGACCCCGGACGAGGTCGCGCACGGCCTGTGGGCCCAGGACTACCACGCGATCATCGACGACATCCACAACCTCGGCTACAACACCATCCGCATCCCGTTCTCCAACCAGATGGTGGAGACGCCGATCGTGCCGCAGGGCATCAGCAACTACAACAGCACCGGGCCGATCAACACGGACCTGACCGGGCTGAACTCGCTGCAGATCCTGGACAAGATCGTCGCGTACGCCGGCACAGGACGGCCTCAAGGTCATCCTGGACGACCACCGGTCCGAGGCCGGCGAGTCCGCCGAGAACAACGGCCTCTGGTACACCAGCGCGTACCCGAACTCGGCGTGGGTCAACGACTGGAGCACGGTCGCGCACCGCTACGCCGGCAACCCGACCGTGATCGGCTTCGACCTGCGCAACGAGCCGCACACGCCGACCGGTGACACGTACGCCCAGGGCGCCACGTGGGGCACCGGCGACCCGACCACCGACGTGCGGCTGGCCTACCAGAACGCCGGCAACGCCGTGCTGGCCGCCGACCCGAACGCGCTGGTGTTCGCGGAGGGTGTCAGCGAGGCGCCCAACGCCGCCGGTGGCTTCGACTCCACGTGGTGGGGCGGCGACCTGGAGATGGCCGGCCAGTACCCGGTGACGCTCAGCTCGCCGGGCCACGTCGTCTACTCCGCGCACGACTACGGCCCGACGCTGTTCCAGCAGACCTGGTTCAACTCGACGACCACGCCGGCCAGCCTGGACGCCGTCTGGAACAAGTACTGGGGCTACCTGTACCAGCAGAACACCGCGCCGCTGTGGGTCGGCGAGTTCGGCACCGGCAACGGCGCGACCGACGTGTCGGACAGCACGGCGGGCTCGCAGGGCCAGTGGTTCTCCAGCCTCGTGTCCTACCTGGGCGCCAACAAGTGGATGGGCTGGACGTACTGGGCGCTCAACGGCGAGGACTCGTTCGCGCTGCTGGACAACGGCTACGACCCGACACCGGTCAGCGCGGCCAAGCAGAACCTGTTGCAGGGCATCGAGTTCCCGCTGTCCGGCGGACGGCGGCGCGGCGGCACCACGACCACGCCGCCACCACCCGCCGCCGACGGTCTCCTGCTCGGTCACGTACTCGGTCGGCAACAGCTGGTCGGGCGGGTTCCAGGCGGCCGTCACGGTGAAGGACACCGGCACCGCCGCGATCGGGAACTGGACGCTGGCCTGGACGTTCGGCGGTGACCAGAAGATCAGCAACATGTGGGGCGCCACGGCCACCCAGACCGGTGAACAGGTGTCCGCCGCGGCAGCCGCCTACCAGGCCACGATCCCGGCCGGCGGCACGGCCGGCGTCGGCTTCACCGCGACGTTCAGCACCGCCAACCCGAACCCGACCGCCTTCACCGTCAACGGCACGGCCGAGTGACCTGCCACCCCTCGTGGTGACCATCCACCTCAGCGCGGAGGTACCCCTTGTCCCACCGAAAGCCACTGGTCGGCCTGCTCGGGATCGCGGCACTGGCGGGCGCCTGCCTGGTGGTACCGGCCGGCGTCGGCGGCCACACCGGCCTGCCAGGTCGACTACACGGTGAGCAACAGCTGGCCCGGCGGGTTCCAGGGCGTCGTCGTCGTCACCAACAACGCGGCCGCCGTCACGTCGTGGACGCTCGGCTTCTCGTTCCCGGGCAACCAGCAGGTGCAGCAGCGGCTGGAACGGCACGTGGACGCAGACCGGTGCGGCCGTGTCGGTGGCCAGTGCGCAGCTGGAACGGCGTCGCTGGCCACCGGTGGCTCCGTCACGCTCGGCTTCACCGGCACGTTCAGCGGCACCAACACCAACCCGACGGCGTTCACGCTCAACGGCACGGCGTGCAACGGCGCCGGCACGCACACCGCCGAACACCCCGTCGGTCAGCCTGACCAGCCCGACCGCGAACCAGCCGTTCACCGCGGGATCGAGCATCGCCGCTGGCGGCGACCGCGAGCGAGACCGGCGGCACGATCAGCAAGGTCGAGTTCTTCGCCGGCAGCACGCTGCTGGGCACGTCGACCACGTCGCCCTACACGTTCACGTGGCCAACGTGGCCGCCGGCAGCTACTCGCTGACCGCCGAGGCGTTCGACGCGGCCGGCAACGACGGCGACGTCGAGCGGCCGTGCCGATCACGGTGTCGTCCGTCCGGCGGCGGCACCGGGGCCGCGCCCGCAGCTGCACGTGTCCGGCAACAAGCTGCGTCGACGCGACGGGCACGGACCGTCGTGCTGCACGGCGTCGACCGGTCCGGTGGCGAGTTCGCCTGCGTGCAGGGCAACGGGATCTGGGACGGCCCGATGGACCAGGCGTCGGTCACGGCGATCAGGAGTCTGGGGCGTCACGGCGGTCCGCGTGCCGCTGAACGAGGCGTGCTGGAACGCGGAGTCCTACGTGAACGCCGCCGTTCGCCGGCGCCACCTACCAGCAGGCCGTGCAGGCGTACGTGAACCTGTTGAACAGCAACGGCATCGTCGCGATCCTCGACCTGCACTGGACCGACGGCGGCTACACGGGCAACTCGTCGGGCTGCTCGTCGGCGCAGGCCACGTGCCAGAAGCCGATGCCGGACTCGGCACAGGCGATCCCGTTCTGGACGTCGGTGGCCAGCACGTTCAAGGGCGACAACGCGGTGATCTTCGACCTGTTCAACGAGCCGTACCCGTCCCGGGCGACCGGCAGCGAGACCAGCGGCTGGCAGTGCTGGCTGTCCGGTGGCACGTGTCACCGGCATCAGCTACTCCGGTGGCGGGCATGCAGGCGCATGGTCAACGCGGTGCGGTCCACGGGTGCGGCCAACGTGCTCATGCTGGGCGGCATGGAGTACTCCAACGACCTGACCCAGTGGCTGCAGTTCAAACCGACCGACCCGGACAACAACCTGGTCGCGTCGTGGCACTCGTACAACTTCAACACGTGCTCCAACCAGTCCTGCTGGACCAGTCAGATCGCTCCGGTGGCCGCGTCGGTGCCGGTGGTGGCCGGTGAGATCGGCGAGAACGACTGCGCCGGCAGCTACGTCAACCCGCTGATGCCGATCCTGGATGGACATCGAGGGCATCAGCTACCTGGCGTGGACGTGGAACACGTGGGCGTGCTCGAGTGGTCCCGCGCTGATCACGGACTACACGGGCACGCCGACGCCGTACGGCGCGGCCGTACAAGGCGCACCTGCTGTCGCTGCCGCACTGAGCGACGGGACACGGTGAGTGGGGTGGCGGGCCGGCAGCCCGCCACCCCACCGCCATGGCCGGGATCGCGTCACGAGTCGGAGACGGTTATCACTTTCATCTAGCACTTGAAAATGACTTTCATTTAGCGTCGGGTGCTGCGGAAGCGACCCCGCTGCCGACACCTGCCTGGTCCGGCCGGGCCGCTGACCGGGGTCGCTGGCGGCCGGCTGCGCCATCGGCCACGCACGGGACCACCGCGGCGCCGCCGGCAGGATCACCGTGGTCGCCGCGGAGAACTTCTGGGGCAGCATCGCCGCCCAGCTCGGCGGCGACCACGTCACGGTGCACAGCATCGTCACCAACCCGGACACCGACCCGCACTCCTACGAGCCGACCCCGGCCGACGGCCGCACCATGGCGGGCGCCCGGTTCGCCATCGTCAACGGCATCGGCTACGACCCGTGGGCGCCCAAGCTGCTGGCCGCCAACCCGTCCGACCGGCCGGGTCGTGCTCACCGTCGGCCAGCTGGTCGGCGTCCCGGACGGCGGCAACCCGCACCGCTGGTACTCGCCGACCGACGTGCACCAGGTGATCGACGCCGATCACCGCCGACTACCAGCGGATCGACCCGGCCGACTCCGCGTACTTCGCCGACCGGCAGGACGACGTTCGAGACCAAGGCGTTGGCCCAGTACACTGCGCTGATCGCGCGACATCAAGGCCAAGTACGCCGGCACCCCGATCGGCGCGTCCGAGTCGATCGTCACGCCGCTGGCCGACAGGGCTCGGGCTGACGATGCTGACCCCGGAGACGTTCCTGGACGCCATCAGCGAGGGCAGCGACCCGACTGCGGCCGACAAGGCGACCATCGACAACCAGATCAGGACCAGGCAGATCAAGATCTACGTGTACAACAGCCAGAACTCGACGCCCGACGTGCAGGCGCAGGTCGACCGAGGCCAAGGCAGCCGGCATCCCGGTCACCACGGTCACCGAGACGCTCGCGCCCGCCGATGCCACGTTCCAGGACTGGCAGGTCAAGGCAGCTGCAGGGCATCGAGGCAGCGCACCTGCACGAGGCGACCGGGCAAGATGATCGAGGAATTGCCATTGCCTGCGCTGTCGCTGCGGGACGTCGCCACCCGCGTCGCGGGGCGGACCCTGTGGCGGGGAGTCACGGTGTCCGTCGGCGCCGGGCGAGTTCGCCTGCGTGCTCGGCCCGAACGGCGCCGGCAAGTCCACGATGATCAAGGTCATCCTCGGCCTGCACCCGGCCGACGGCGACGTCCGGGTGCTGGTGGCGGCCGGCGGGCACGGCCAACCAGCGGATCGGCTACCTGCCGCAGCGGCGCGGCTTCGACACGGCGACGCACATCCGGGGCGTGGACATCGTCCGGCTCGGCCTGGACGGGCACCGCTGGGGCGTGCCGCTGCCGTGGCGCAGGCGGGACTCCCGGGTGGCCGAGGTGATCGAACTGGTCGGCGCGGCCGGCTACGCGGACCGCCCGATCGGCACGCTGTCCGGCGGCGAGCAGCAGCGCCTGCTGATCGCGCAGGCGCTGGTCCGCAGCCCGGGCCTGCTGCTGCTGGACGAGCCGCTGGACAGCCTCGACCTGCCCAACCAGGGCGTGATCGCGGCGCTGATCAGCGACATCTGCCGCGCCGGAGGGCGTCAGCGTGCTGATGGTCGCGCACGACGTGAACCCGATCCTGCGCTACCTGGACCAGGTGATCTACCTGGCCGAGGGCGGTGCGGCGGCCGGCCCGCCGCGCGAGGTGATCACCGGCGAGACGCTGTCGCGGCTCTACGGCGTCGCCGATCGAGGTGCTGCGCACGGCGGACGGCAGGCTGGTCGTGGTCGGCGCCGGACGCGCCGACCCACGTCGCACGCGGCCGGCTGACGTGAACCCCCTGGCCTACCTGCAGGAACTCTGGTCCTACCCGTTCATGGTCAACGCCTACCGGGCCGGCACGGTCGTGGCCGTCGCGGCCGGCGTGATGGGCTGGTTCATGGTGCTGCGGCGGCAGACCTTCGCCGGGCACACCCTGGCCCTGGTCGGCTTCCCGGGCGCCGCGGGCGCGACGCTGGTCGGGGTCAGCGCCACGTACGGCTACTTCGCGGCGTGCATCGTGGCGGCGCTGGTGATCGCGGCGCATCCGCCGCACCGGCGGCCACGAGTCGGCGGCCACCGGCGTCGTGCAGGCGTTCGCGCTGGCGTGCGGGTTCCTGTTCGTCGTCGCTGTACAAGGGTTTCCTCAACGGAGCCGACGCGCTGCTGTTCGGCTCGTTCCTCGGCATCACCGGCGGGCAGGTGGTGATCCTGCTCGTGGTCACCGTCGTCGTGCTCGGCCGCGGTCGTCGTTCGTCGGCCGGCCGCTGCTGTTCGCCAGCGTCGACCCGCTGGTCGCCGCAGGCCCGGGGCGTGCCGGTGCGGTGGCTGTCGGTGGCGTTCCTGGTGCTGCTGGGCGCCGCCGTCGCCGAGGTCAGCCAGATCACCGGCTCGCTGCTGGTGTTCGCGCTGCTGGTGATGCCGGCGGCCACAGCACAGGCGCTGTCCGCGCGGCCGGCGACCAGCCTCGTGCTGTCGGTCGTGGTGGCGCTGGTGATCACGTGGGTCGGCCTTGGCGTCGCGTACTTCTCCGTGTACCCCATCGGTTTCTACGTGACCACGATCGGTTTCGGCCTCTACGTGCTGGCCGTCGTGGCGCGGCGGGTGACCTGCGGTGACGTTCTTCACCAACGCCCTGATCGCCGGCACGGCCATCGCCGTCGCGTGTGGACTGACCGGCTACTTCCTGGTGCTGCGCGCCCAGGTGTTCACCGGCGACGCGCTGTCCCATGTGGCGTTCACCGGCGCCGATGGCCGCCCTGGCGATCGGCATCGACCTGCGCGTCGGCCTGTTCGTGGCGACGATCGGCGATCGCGCTGCTGATGGCCGCGCTGGGCAGGCGGGGCATGGCCGACGACGTCGTGATCGGCAACATCTTCGCGTGGATCCTCGGCCTCGGCGCGTTCTTCCTGACGCTGTACACGACCAACCGCAGCACGGGCAACGGATCGGCCGGCATCACCGTGCTGTTCGGCTCGATCTTCGGCATCAGCACGTCGCCAGGCGCTCGTCGCGGCGCTGGTCGGCATCGGGCTGGTCCTGGTGATGCTGCGTGCTGGCCAGGCCGCTGCTGTTCGCCACGGTCGACGCGGCGGTCGCGGCAGCGCGTGGGCGTGCCGGTGCGGCTGCTGGGCGCGCTGTTCCTCGCCGTCGTCGGCGCGTGCGCCGGCGGAGGCCACCCAGGCGGTCGGCGCGATGCTGCTGCTCGGCCTGCTGGCCGCCCCGGCCGGCACGGCCACCCGGCTGACCGCCCGCCCGTACCTAGCGCTCGGCCTGTCCGTGCTGGTGGCGCTGGTCGACATGTGGGCGGGCCTGGGCGTAAGCTACGTGGTGCCGAGCGCTGCCGCCCAGCTTCGCGATCCTCGCCGTGGCGACGCTGCTGTTCGCGGCGCGCTCAGGTCAGGTTCCGGGCCAGTTCCCGCAGGTCCCGGCGCACGTTGGACCCGCACGAACACCTCGCATCAGCGGAGCGCCGATCCGGAGATAACCGGTCGACGTCGCCCCGCACGCGGATGCTGGCCAGCGTGCCGTCCGGGTGCTCGTCGAACCGGTACGTGACGTGCATCGGGAACGGCCCGGCAACGGACTTCATCTCCAGCAGCGTCGGCGGCTCCTAGCGCCACCACCCGCAGCACGTAGTCGATCCGGCGGCCCAGGAAGTAAGCGGTCCGGGTGATCTCGGCGCCGACACCGAATCCGCCCCCGTCGGCCTCCGCGCTCAGTTCGGCGCGTCCGGATCCCCTGCGTCCACTCGGGATCGTGCCGCCAGTCCATCGCGTACCCGGCCACCCGCTCCGGCGACAGCGCGATCACCCGCTCGACCCGCACGTCCATGCGCCACCCTGCCACCACCTTCGTCGATCGTCCGCGTGAGTAGTCTCACCCGCGAACGGCGCGGAACGCAGCACGACACGCCGGACGGATCGTCAGACGGCGATCGTCGCGTCGACCGCGACGGTGGTCAGCGCCACCTCGGTGAGCATCTGCGGGCTCAGGAACGTGGCCGTCAGTTGCCGGCCGGCCTCACTGAGCAACAGGTCGTGGATCTGCACGGCACGTTCCGGGCGCACGGCCCGGACATAGTCGACGGCTTCGCCCAATTTGGTCCACGGTCCACTGGTCGGCACCAGCAGGGTCGTCACCGCGACCGGCGGAACGTGGTATGCGTCACCCGGGTGGTAGACACCACCCACGAAATAGCCGACATTCACGACCCTCGGGACATCCCGGTGGATCGACGCGTGCAGCTCACCGAAGACGGACACCTCGAAACCGGCGGCGGTGAACCGGTCGCCCTCGGCGACGGCCACCACCGTGCCCTTGCGGCCGGACCACCGCTGCACGACGGCGGCGGGTCCGTAGACGGTCAGATCCGCCCGCTCGTCCAGCGCGGCCGCGATCACCTCCTCGTTCACGTGGTCGTAGTGCTCGTGCGTGATCAGGACCGAATCGGTGGCGGCCACCAGCTCCGCCGCGTCCGCGGAGAAGGTCCCTGGATCGATCAGCAGGCTGCGATCGCCGTCGGCCAGCGTCACGCAGGCGTGGGCGTGCTTGGTCAGCTGCACTGAGGTGCCTTCCTGAACGTCGATGTTGGTGTTCGGGCCCATTCTCGCGCGAACCAGTGACCGGCTCATCCGGCCCGGAGCGCCTGATCCGGTATGCATCGGTTCAAGCCGACTGATCGGCCGTCGTACGCGAGATGGTCACGATCACCGGGAACCGGGCGCTTCCGACAGGTGTGCCATGAGCGGGGACAGCGACGCGTTCGGCGTCAGACTGCGTGCCTGCCGGCAGTCCGCGGGGCTGTCGCAGGAGGAACTCGCCGAACGGTCCGGACCGGCCGTCCGCACCATCGGTGACCTGGAGCGCGGCCGCACCCGGTGGCCCTACCGCAACTCCGTGAATCGCCTCGCCGACGCGCTGGGACTCGTGCACGCCGCCCGTTGCGGCACATGTGTTCCGGCGTGCCGGCCTGCACCCGGGCCCCGACCTGGAACGACACGCGATCGCGGCGCTCACCGACACGACGGCCGCGCGGGCCGAACAGGCGCTCGCCGTGCTGGCCAACGCGTCCCTGGTCGCGTCGGCGGCCCCGGCCCGCTACGGCATGCACGACCTGCTCCGCGGCTACGCCAGGGAACTGGCAGCCGACCTGGACGGCGCCCAGACGCGAGGCGGCGCTCACCCCTGTTCGACTACTACCTGCACACGGCTTGCCGCGCGATGGACATCGCGTTCCCCGCCGAACGCCACCGCCGCCCCAGGATCCGGGCCGCCACCACACCGGCCCCCGACTTCGGCAGCGAGGAAGCGGCCATCGCGTGGCTGGACACCGAACGCTCCGGCCTGGTCGCGATCGCGGCGTACGCGTCGGCCAACGGCTGGCCGACGCACGCGATTCGGCTGTCCGAGACGCTGTTCCGCCACCTGGACACCGGCGGCCACTACGCGGAGGGCACCGTGATCCACGAACAGGCCCGCCGCGCCGCGGCCGGGTCGGGCGACGCGGCGGCCGAGGCGAGGGCGTCGACGTGCCTGGGGATCATCGACGGCCACCAGAGCCGCTACCGGCAGGCGGGCGACCGGCTCAAACACGCGCTGGCGCTGCACGGCGAAGCCGGTGACCAGGACGGTCAGGCGCGCGCCCTGAACTACCTGGGCCCGGTGCACGTCCGGCAGGGCCGATTACCGGAGGCACTCAGCGACCTGGAACAGGCCGCGACACTGTTCCACGCGGTCGGCGAACGCACCGGCGAGGCGTACGCCCTGAGCAACCTGGGCGTGATCAACAGGCGTCAGGGCCACTACCAACAGGCCACCGAACTGCAACAACAGGCACTCGCCGTGTTCCAGCAGTTGGGTGACCGCCACGGCGAGGCGACCATCCTGGACCGGCTGGGCCTGGTGGTGTTGGACGAAGGCAACCACCAGCGGCGGTTTCCCTGCAACAGCAGGCATTGGCGGCGTTCCGCGAGGTCGGCGACCGGCAGGGCGGGGCGAACGTGCTGGCCAGACTGGCCAGGGTCGAGACGAGGCAGGGCCGATACCAGCAGGCGACCAGCGACCTGCTGCGGGCACTGGCACGGCCACCAGGACATGGGCGACGCGTCTTCCCAGGCGGAAACCCTGAACAGGATCGGCGAAGTGCTGCTGGCCACCGGAGACCCGGCCGAAGCGAGAGCGCGCCACGCCGCGGCCCTGAACCTGGCCACGGGAGGTCGGCGAGAAACACGAACAGGCAAGGGCACACGACGGCCTGGCCAACGCGCACGAGGCGACCGGTGAACCGACGAAGGCTCGCCGCCACTGGCGCAGAGCGCTGGCCCTGTACACGGATCTCGGCTCACCGGAAGCGGACCGCGTCAGGGCCCGACTCGGCCCGTGATCATTCCGGCCGCCACGGAAACCACCGACGGTCGCCACCGAGCACCAGTTCCCGCATCGCGGAAGGCCGCAGATCGGCGGTCGCGACGTCGTCGAGCGCCAGCCACTCGAACGTCAGATGCTCCTCGCGACTGTGGACGTCACCGTCCGGCACGGCGACCTCGAACACGAGATTGACCTCGTGCCGCGGCCCGCCCGCCTGGTACCCGTGCTCGACGACACCCAGCAACCGCCCGACGACGGCCGCGACACCGATCTCCTCGGCCATCTCCCGCAGCAGAGCCGCTTCCGCCGGTTCGCGAGGCTCGACGTGCCCACCGGGCAGAAACCACCACGAGGCCCCGCGATCCCTGGCCACCAGCACACGATCACGTCGCCGGACCACGGCACGGGCGATGACCTCGATGTCCACCACGTCGCTGTGCCACCCGTCGTTGTAGTGTCGCCCGCATGCGGCTGGGCATAGCCCACCACCTGGGGTGGGCAGTGGCAATCACGGCGTCGCCCGATCATGAGGTGGTCGACCGCCGCCGCATCGAACTACTCGAACCCGGCGTCCCGCCCGCGCCCGTGGAACACGACATCAAACCGCTGTCCGACGCCGACGCGACAGCGCTGCTGGCGAGAGTCCGCGCGTCGGCGACGAGAGCGACATCAGCGGCGCTGGACGCCCTGCCCGGCGGGATGGTGTCGATATCCCTGCGCTCGTGGCCGCCGGACTTCCCGGACGACCTGGCGTCACTACGCCGTCCACCGTACGACTCCAGGGCGGATTCGGTGCTGTACCGCCAGATTTTGGCCGAACAGGCGGAAGCGCGAGGCTGGCGGATCCACCTCTACGAAGCCGCGGCCGTGGAACGCCAGGCAGCACGACTCCTGGGCGCGAAGGCGACGGAAATCCTGCGGGGTCCTCGAAGAACCCTGGGTCCACCGTGGACGAAGGACCACAGAACGGCCCTGGCGGCGACGATCCTGGCCGGCACGTGGTCCACGAACGATCAGTGAGGCCCGAAGCCGCGGAAGACACCGTCCTCGTCCACCGCGGACGCGAACTCGTCCCAGTCCATGTTCGCGAGATTGATGTTGTTCTCCACACTCCACATATACGCGGGCACAACTCGGAACGGTTGGTAACCGTCATCGCGCGGGACCACCCACACGGCGAGAACCGGATGCTCGGCGCCGCTGAGCGTCGTCTCGTCCGCGAGGAAGGAAACCATCGGCGCCACCTGCGCGGCTCTCAACGCATCCGCGCCCAGGCCGTCGAACGCCCGGTCGTCCACCACCGTGACGTACGCCAGGAACCCTTCGTCACTGGGCGTCCGAACCTCGGCGACGAGCGACTCCCACGCGTCGTCGTCCCCGAACCAGGTACGGACAAGGACCGAGGCCTTCGGTAATTCGGTCATCCGCACACCCTAGCGACACCGGTCCTCACCGAACGCGTGCGTGATCCGCACACCGGTCGGATGCCGCCGACGGGGACTGGCAGCCCGACGGGAACGCCGTCCGCAGCCTGGAGATGCTCCTGCGGGCGCGGGAAGACTGGCTCGACAGACCCGATCCGACGCTGTGGAAGACCGGCGACGCGCACCGGTTGCTCATCGACACCGCGGCACCTCGACTGTCCAGATCGTCACCGTGCCGCGAGTTCGTGAGGCTGCCGCTGTGCGTATCGATCGGGCAGGGAATCAGATGCCGCGTCGCATCTCTCGGTTCCCCGACGCCAGACCCACCGCGGCGATGACGCACGCCGCAGCCGTGCCGTACAACACAGACAGGTTGGCGAATGCACCGGTGAACAGGGCCCGCTCGGCATCGACGATGTAGGAGATCGGGTTCAGCCTGGCAATGACCTGTAGCCACGCGGGGCCGAAATTCATCGGCAGCAGCACACCGGACAGCAGCACCAGGGGGAACGTCACCATCTGGGAGACGAGCCAGAACAGCGTGCCACCGGGCTGGGACCTGATGGCGAGGACCAACGACAGGGCGCCGAGCCCGATTCCGAAGACGGTGAGCAGGGCCAACCCGGCCAGGACGCCCGCTGGATGCAACCGGAAGCCCAGCGGGAGCGCGAGCGCGATGATCAGCACCCCTTGAACCAGCAGGATTGCCGTCTCCTTCACGGTCCGACCCACGAGCATCGCGGTGCGGCCCAGCGGGGTGACCAGCATCCGTTCCATCGAACCGCCGATCAGCTCGATCAGCAGCGAGTGCCCAGCCGCCATCGGCCCGAACAGGCACATCATGACCAGAATGCCGGGAACGAACCACTGCCACGCCGAACCTCCTCCCACCCCGGGTGTGCCGTCGAGCAGGGAGCCGAACAGGAACAGGAACAGAAGGGGCTGTCCCATCGTGATGGCGACGCCCGCGGGTTCGCGCAGCGTGGGGGTGAACTCGCGGGAGAACACGGTCGCGGTGTCCCGGACGAATTTCATGCTCGAGTTCTGTTTCCTTGGTACCGGGCCGATGGCGAACACGTTCACGCGGCAGCCTCTCGCTCGTCGCCGTCGCGCAGGCTCCGTCCGGTCAGCGTGAGAAACACGTCGTCCAACGAGGGGCGCACGGTATCGGCAGCGGTGACCTGCACCCCGGCCGTGTCCAGGGCCCGCAGGTACTCGGGCAGCGCCGTATCCGCACGCGACACCCGCACCCGAATGGTCACCGTGTCCAGGTCGACCGCGTCCGGCCCGGCGATCCGTGTGGCGATCTCGGCCGCCTTCGCGGCCGCCGGCTCGTCCTGGGTGGTCACCACGATGCGGTCACCGGTCGACGCGCTCTTCAGCGTCTCGGCGGTCCCGTCGGCGATGACCCGCCCATGATCGATGATCACTACCCGTTCGGCCATGTGATCGGCCTCCTCCAGATAGTGCGTGCTGAAGAACACGGTCATGCCGTGTTGCTCGCGCAGTGTCAGGATGTGATCCCAGATGTCGGCGCGGCTCCGCGGATCCAGGCCCGTCGAGGGCTCGTCCAGGAACAGCAGGTCGGGCCGGTGCATGAGGCTCATGGCGACGTCGACACGACGGCGCTGGCCACCGGACAGAGTGCCGGGCTTGCGTCGACCCAGCGGTTGCAGATCGAGTAGGGCGAGGACTTCGTCGGCCCGCCGGGCTGCTTGCGAACGGCCGATGGCGTAGCTGCGGCCCTGGGTGATCAGTTCGTCGCGGATCCGGAAGTTCGCGCCCGCGCTGTTTCGCTGGCCCACGTAGCCGATGCGGGCACGCACCCCGGCGGGGTCGGTGCCGACGTCTCGGCCCGCCACGGTCGCGTGTCCCGCGGTCGGAGCCAACAGGGTGGTGAGTATCCGAAACAGCGTCGACTTCCCCGCGCCGTTGGGGCCGAGCAACGCCACCAGTTCGCCGGTCCCGATGTGGAGGTCGACCTCACTGATGGCCTCCACGGTCGCTTTCCTCGCTCGGAAGTGCCGGGTCAGTCCTTCCGTGTGGATCATTTCGCCCCTTGCTGTCGTCGTTCGGGTCGTCAGACTACCTCAATGGAACTTGAAACATCCACTTTGAATTCAGTAGAGTCCTTATTAGAGGTCGCATGCTATATTTGAGGGGTGAGTCGTACCGTCGACCCTGGATCCGGGACCCGTGGGCGCACCCGCCGCGCCATCCTGAGCGCGGCAGCATCCGTACTCGCCCGCAACCGCGGCGCCACGCTCCCGGAGATCGCCGAGGCGGCCGAGGTGGGCCGCACCACCCTGCACCGCTACTTCCCGGACCGAGACGCGGCTCATCAGCGCGGCCATCGCGGACTCCTTGGACGCGATCGGTCAGGCCGTGGCCGCGGCGCGGATCGACCAGGGCTCGCCGGTTGAGGCCATGCGACGGCTGGTCATGGCGCACCTGGACGTCGGTGACCGGCTGATGTTCCTGTTCGGTGATCCCTACATCATGCGAGGTCACGGCCTGATCGGGCCGGACGAGCCGCCCTGGCCCGATCCCATGATCGAGCTCATCGAACGGGGCAGGCCCAGGGAGTCTTCGATCCGCAGGTCAGTCCCCAGTGGATCCAGCACGTGCTGTGGGCGCTCGTCTACAGCGGTGTCGAGGAGGTCGAGAAGGGCAGGATGTCGCGTCACGGTGTGGCCTCGACCGTGATCCGCACACTGGAGAACGGCATCCACGCGCGGAGCTCACCGAATCCGAACGAGGGACAGACGCGATGACGGAGGAGAGGATCGCGGACTTCTGGTTCGACCCCTCCTGCCCGTACACGTGGGTCACCTCACGGTGGCTGGTGGAGGTGGCCAAGGTCCGGCCGGTCGCCGTGCGCTGGCACGTGATGAGCCTGTCGATACTCAACGAACACCGCGACGACGACCCCGAGGGCGATCCACAGGGGTACCTCCGGGTGCCAGCGCGCATCTGCGCCGCCGTGCAGCACGAGTACGGGCAGTCAGCCCTGGGCCGCCTCTACACCGCCATGTGGAGGCCAGCCCACAGGACGAACGACTGGCTGGGCAACCTCCAGGGCGCGCTGGAGGGCGCCGGGCTACCGCGGCGACTGGTGAAAGCCGGATCGTCCACCGACTACGACGCGGTGCTGCGCGCCTCCCACACCGAGGGCATCAGCCTGGTCGGACCACACGTCGGAACCCCGATCATCGCGACCACCGATGACCACGGCCGGCGAGCCGCGTTCTTCGGCCCCGTCCTGTCCCGCATCCCCACAGGAGAGCAGGCAGCGCAACTGTGGGACGGAACCTTGCTGGTGGCCCGAACCCCCGGTTTCCACGAGCTCAAAGGCACACCGCACCAGGAGCCCCAGCTCGATGAGCGGAATTGAATCCTGTCCACATGGATATGGACCCCCCTGCAACGGGCGGCCGTGAAGTCGAGTGCTGCCAGCGCCGTCACCCATGAGTGCGTCCAGCCGGTCCTCATCGCGTAGCCGAGCAACCTTGACGATCCTGTGTCTCCCGAGGGACCGGGCAACCCTCACGCCGCGTTCACCGAACCGGAAACGGTCCACCCCCACGCGCGTTCGAGCTACCGAGGACGGTCGGTCTGACCGGGCAATCGACGGACGACATCTTCGAGCGCGGAGAACTCCTCGTGAGGGAATCGCCAACCCCAGTGCACGATTTCGCCGGATTCGTCAGCGGGTTGCTGCTTGACTGATCGAAGGGCCACCAGGAAGGCGTCAAGCACAGCGCGCGACGGCACCATGTCGGTGAAAATCGTCGCACCGCGGACCGGAAGCCAATTGTTGTTGGTAATCCAGTCCTCGTCCACGAATTCCTGTATCGCCATGCCGCACAGGTCTTCGGATGCCCGGTAGACATGGCTGAACTGAAGGAACACCCCACCGGGCTCACCACCCCATCGCAGCGACACGTCGGTCGTACCTTCGGCAAAATGACGAAGCGCCACAACCAGGTCGCGTAAGGCGTCGTGCAACGTGGTCGCGGAGATGCCCACGGTGCGCCGGCGGCCTTCCACGGTCAGGCGACACCAGCCGTATTCGGCGACCAGCGAAATGGTGAGGGCGGGTCGGCTGATGGTTCTCTCCTTCTCGCGATGTGCCGGCGAGTCCGGGCGAGCCGTGGATGTACGGGCCGCCCGGACTCATGCTACGCCGGCGCTATCCCTGAACGCAGTTGCGCCACTCCTTGGAGGTGCCCGAGGTGTAGGCGGTCAGCACGTCGCCGGTTTCGTCGTCCACCAGCGCCACCGCCTTGCCACCATTTCCGGACGAGTAGTTGAGCTGAAAGAGCCTGCTGTTCGCCGGCCTGCCCGCACCTTTGTCATCGCCGAGCTGAATGATCTTACCTAGGCACTCGCTGAAGATGTCGCCCGTCGCACCATCCAATGGGCCGTGATCGCGCTCGATGTGAAACAATCCCTTTGTGGGATCGCCACAGCGCAGCTGGTAGGTGTGGTCGCCTCTGCCCCAGCCCTCGATCACATCCGTAGGCAGGAGCAGTCCTTCCAGGCATTCGTCGATGGCGGCCAGTTGCGGCCGCACCGTGGCGCCGGATCCCCCCGAGTTGGTGGCCGTGGAAAGGGTCCGGGCGCTCGCCGCCGGGGCGGACACGAGCAGCAGTGCGCAGCCCACCGCCGCAGTAATCATCGCTGTGCGTGTACGACTTGCGTTGAATTCCATCACAGGTAGCTCCCCAGATTCGTCAGCTGTGAACGGTGGCGCACGGCAGTGAGGTCAAGGAGCCGCCATATCCGGGATCGCTATTGACAATGACCTCGCAGATCTCGGTTCCGTTGGCATACGACTGGTTGACGTCTTCGTACCCCCAGTCCGGCGAATCGGAACTCCCGCAGATATGGAACTCGCTGTCCTCGTCGACCGTTCCATTGACCGACCAGGCGACGATCCCGCACCAACTGTCCTGGAAGAAGCCGCCGACGTACCCGACCCAGATCTGGTCCACATGCAGGGCGGTGCCGAACACCTGCAGGTTGAAACCGTCGAAGTTGGTCACGATAGCGGAATCGGGCTGGACCACGCCGTGTGGTGCCGCACCACCGGGTTGTGAAACCGGTTGGGCTGCGAAAGCGGAACTTCCGACGAAAAGCACGGCCGCAGCTACCGAACATATGGCGATCAAGCGTTTGACAAACACAAATCCCCCTAATCCAACTAAATTGCACGCGGAACCATCGGGAACAATGTTCACGCGAATAAAAGGCATGGTGACGAGATGCACGAGGAACCGTGCGCGTGCGGCGTACTGAATACGCCCGTATCGGCTCTCATGCCCCCTTACCGACCAATCCACCATCTCAGCGCCGCCCAGCTTCCGATAGCCGCCGATCGGGTGACGTAGAAATCCCTAATCTTGTACAGTGGTGAGTGTCGTACCTCGTCATAACCGATCCTGACCGGGCAGTTCGCCGCACTCCAACGCGCTGCGCAAAACTACGCGCCAATCCCTGGATCAAATGTACACATCCAGCCTCGATTGTGCGCATTGGACGATGTCCTACGGCTCATCGACGAGATCCACCCGGACGGTGATGACGTGGCCGTCCGAAAGGATCTGCCGGACCTGCGTCGATTCATGTTGGCGACTGGCGTACGAATCGGTGAGGCGCCGGCCGTGTACTGGTCGGACGTCGATCTGGAGGCTGCCGTGGGAAAGATCGAGCACACGGTGCTGCGGGTGAAGGGGGCGGGTTTTGTTTCGTTCGGCACCGGGCGCAATGTCCGCCACCCGTTCGAGGTGTTCTTGACGATTTATCATTTCTGCTCCGTGACCTCGGCACATGCTGGCCACAGACCCACCGTTGGCTGGACAGCCGGGAGGGCGTGGCGGCGGGCACGATTCGCAGCCAGGGTCCGCAGGTCGAGGGCGGTGACGCCGGATAGCCAACGTCGCGTTGCGCCCCTGGTCGCTCCTGCGGTCGATCTGTCGATCGAACCATGGTACTTTCGATACGAAACGGTAGCGTAGCGGAAGTAGGCGCGAGGTGGATACTTCGGAAGCGAGCGGCATGACTCAGCCCTCGGTGATGGGACGGCCGCGGGATTCCAGCCGTGACCTGGCCATTCTTGACGCGACACTGTCACTGCTGACCGAGGTGGGATACGAGCAGCTCTCGATGGAGGCGGTGGCCGGGCGTTCCGGGGCAGCGAAGACGACGATCTACCGCCGGTACCGCGACAAGGCGGCGCTGGTCGCCGCAGCGGTCGAGCGCCGGGCGCCCGCGAAGCCCCCACAGCCTGCGGGAGAGAGTCTCCGGGAGGACGTGCATGCCCTGGCGGCATGGCTCGCGCGAAGCATCTCCGAACAGGACGTGGGTCTGCTCGGGGCCCTGTTCGCCGGCATGCGCAACGACGCACGGCTCGCCGAGGCGATGCGGCGGATCCTGCGACGGGACCAGACCGCGATGACGGACGGACTTGTCCACCAAGCGGCCGAGCGACTGGCGCCCGGGGCGGCAACGCTTTTTGCCGAGGTCGCACCTGCGGTGATCATGCATCGCATCGTGGTCGTGGGCGAGCCGTGCGACGCCGCCTTCGTTGCGCATCTCGTCGACGACATCCTCGTGCCGCTCCTGCGCCGTACCTGAGCATCCTCACACGCGATCCGGCCGATTCGACTCACTCGCACACCAGGAGACACGGTGAAAGCAGTACGTTACGACCGTTTTTCAGGCATCGACGGGATCTACCTCGCGGACGTCCCCGAGCCCGTGGCGGGCCCGGGCGAGGTGGTCGTGCGGGTCGAGGCCGGTGCGCTCAACCCCGGGGCGCTACCGGCGCTGCACGGCAGTTCGTACACGCCGGGTCGCGACCTCGCCGGTGAAGTCGTGGCGGTCGGTGCCGACGTGCTCGGCTTCACCGTCGGTGACGCGGTGCTGGGCTGGCTGCAGAGCTGGGAGGCCCACGCCCAGTTCGTCGCCATCCCCGCAGCCCAGCTGGTGAGCAAGCCTCAAGCCCTCTCCTGGGACGTGGCGGGCTCGCTCTACACCACACCGATGGCGGGCCTCGGTGCCATCCGGGCGGTTGAACCCCGGCCGGGCGAGACCATCGTGATCTCGGGCGCATCGGGCGGCGTCGGGTTCACCGCCGCCCAGCTCGCACTCCGTGCCGGAGCGAGGGTGATCGGCCTGACCAGCGAGGCACATGTCGACCTGCTCCGGCACCATGGCATCGCGCCTGTCCAGTACGGCGACGGCGAACAGGAACGGATCCTCGCCACGACCGACCGAGCCGATGCCTTCATCGACACCGTCGGTGGCGGCTACATCGACCTCGCCATCAACCTCGGCGTTCCGACAGACCGCATCGACACCGTCGTCGACTATCGCGGAGCGAAAGAGAAGGGCGTCAAATCCCTCGGAACGACCGACGCCGGCGGCCCCCCGGCGCTGGCCGAACTGGCCGCCCTCGCCGCTACCGGCGACCTGCACATCCCCATCGCCGCAACGTACCCACTCACCGCCGTACGCGACGCCTATCAGGCCTTGGCCGACCGCAAGACCCACGGGCGCATCGTGCTGCACCCCCAAGATCTCGTCTGAACCAACCCTCGTCCCACAGATGGCGATTGGCGCGAAAGGTCCCGCCTGCTTGTTGCTCTGGTGCGCTGCGACGCAGAGGCCCACACCGCGCGACCGGGCTGGTGAAAGGTGACGCTCTTGACGGTGATCCGCGAGCACAACGCCGCGAAGAAGCCTCACCGCACAGTGAGTCAGCAGCCCCAGATAGCCCTACGAACATCCTCCTCTGCCGAATTGAGCGCATCGAGGTCGATTCCCTGAGACAAGTCATCCCGACACGGCGGAATGGATGACCATGACCGTCATCTTGCACGTGCCAGCAGTTGGATGACCTGCCGGCACTGGTCGCGGCACACAGCGACCCGCTCCTGCGTCGTTGGCTGTCCACCTCCCTGACCGACGTGGTCGAGGCCCGGCGTTGGCCTGGACGTGCAGGCAGCCGGCTGGGCTGCCCGGACGCGATTCAGTTTTGCCGTGGTCGTCCGTGCGGACGACCGTTCGCCACTCGGCCACGTGGTGGTGAAGATGGGAATGACCCGGTCCGCAGAGATCGGTTATTGGACGGCAGTTCGGGCACGGGGGCAGGGTGTCGCCGCTCGTGCTGGGGAAACCGTGTCGGAATGGGCGCTCAATACTCAGGACATGGTCCCGCTCATCCGGTTGGACTTGTTGCACGCGACCGATAATTACGCATCCTGCCGGGTGGCAGTCAAGTGCGGCTATGCCCTTCACGACGTGCTCCCGGCTGCACCGCCCGCCTTCCCGACCAGTGGACACCGACACGTGCGTACAACCGCCGGCACAGTGATGTAATCGCGTCGCGACGCACGGTCTGTCATCGAGCCAATCGCCGGATGGCCGTCGCTGAGTGTTCAGCCACCAGGGTATGTGCCGACCGTTAGGCTGACGCCTTTGACGATCGCGACGAACAAAGGGTTACTCGATGGTGGATGACTTGCTGCCGGGAATGGCCGGACCGGTCGCGGCGGCGATGTCCGTGCTGATGACGCGGATTCCGCCGGAACCGGCCGCCGAACTGGGTCGATTGGCCGCACCGTCGGATGCCGGCCTGCGCCTGACCAACGATTACCGGCGAAGGGCCCTGGTCCGATCCGCACCGTCGGATGCCCGGCTGCGCCTGATCGACAATCACGCCCGGGAGGCGCTGGGCCGCATGCTGATGCCGGAGGTGCCGATCGAGATGGCGATGCGGGTCCTACAGCGAACCCGGGACCACATCGCGACGGCGCGGGCCGCGACGCGTGATGCGCCGTCCGAACCGCCGGCGCTGGATGCCCTGCGCATGCTCGCGCCGACAACGGCGGACCGGCTGCTCGGCGCGCTCGAACTGACCGTGCCCGCCCTCGACCTGTCCGCCGCCCCGGACGTCAGGCCCCACCTCCACCTGCCCCGAGCTGGCGAGCTGACCTTCGACAACACGCCCTGGGACAGCGAGGTAGGCGCCGCCGCCGGCCTGCTCGACCGGTTCCGGCCCGGTTTCGTCGAACCGATCGCCGAGCTGACCGCGAAACTGGCCGATCAGCCCGCGATCGCCGCGCTGCTCACGGTTTCCGCCGACCTCACCGACGAACGTGCGATCGCCGCCGCGCACGGCGCGGCGCACATTGCCCTCGGCGTGGTGACCGCGGCGGCGGTGCTGCGTGCCGTGCAGGTGCCGCGACTGGTCGGCCGGATCGCCGCCGTGGTCGGCATCGGCGTGGGCAGCGCCATGCTGGTGTTGCGCGCCGCACCCCTGCCGCCCGCGTACATGGACGCGGTACTGGCAAAGGTGCGCGAGGAGGAGGACCCGCTGCCGCGCGGGTCCAGCGACTCCGTGTCGGTGGTGGACCACTGGTTCGCGCTGGTGGAGGGCGACCTGCCGAGCGAGGTCGACTTCACGGCCAACGGCTTGGTGACCGCCGTGCCGGGCGGTGCCGCGATCCGCACCGGTCGCGCGACCGGCACCGTGGGGCTCATGCTGAGGGTGCTGGCCAACGAGCCGGTGGTGGACGGCGCGGGTTGGGACGAGATCGTCGAGGTCAGCTGGCACGCGACGGAAGGCCGCGTCTCGGTGGTCGGGCCGGGCGACCGGGAACTGCTCGGGGCCACCGTGCCCAGGCCCGGCGGCTACCGGATGCGCGTGCACGCCAGCGGTCGAGACGATCCGGACGACGACGAACACTACGAACTGGTGGTATGGCCGGCCGAGGCCACGCCTGCGACCGTGCACAAGGCAACCGACCTGCTCGGCCACCGGCTGCGCGGCGAACCCGAACCTCCCCAGCCGGACCGGCCGGAACGCGCCTACCGATGGGTGTCCAGCAGTATGTTGGGCGACGCGGCCACCGTCACCGTGGTCACCGGCTCGACCCTGGCCGACGTGGTGCGCGCGTTCGGCGGCGATCCGGATGGTCCGCGGTCCCTGCGGGAGTTGGGTGAGGAGCAAATGCGGACGACATCCCTCGATCCGTACATCGCTGTGCTCGCCGACGGTGATGCCGTGTTCGTCGTGGAGTTCAACGGATTCCAGGGTTCGCTCAAACCACCGCTGGCCCGGGCGTCGGCGGGTGGCCGAGCGGCCAGCATGTACTGGAACGTCAACGGGCTCACCCGGTTGTCGTTCGCCGAACGCGGCCGGGTGTTGGCGTCCTTTGAGCCGCTGGTGGGGAACCTGGACATCGAGCCGCCGATCGCGGAAGCCATTGCCGGCATCGACTTCGCCGACTATCGCGACAAGACCGAGAAGGGCCTTGTCGCTGTCGAGCGCTTCACCGGCCACGGCATCACGGCTGAGCAGTTGGACCGGATCATCGCGACCGACGTCGCGTTCGAGACCAGCGAGAACTGACCACCGGAGTCGCCAACCCGCCAGTGGCTGCTTCTCTGGTGTCAGGCAGCTTCAGGTACTACACGGCCTGGCGGCGTTGTGCCGCTACGAGAAGTCGACGAACGTCCGACGTCTCGGCGTCTGCCGGCGTACCCAGTTCCTGCCGCCCGACCATCCGGGCCTGGCCGCGTTGCTGCCGTACGCGTACTGGGTCGCGGACGTGCTCGGCATCCGAAACGGCGCGGCGCACTTCGAGATCATGATGACCGGCGCCGGCCCGCTTCTGGTGGAAGTGGCGCGCGGGCCGCCGCGCCGAGCCGCGTGTGGCTGGGCGGTCGGGTACCGCTGCACCGTCGGATCAGCAGCACCAAGGCGTGGGCCACGACGCATCGTGGCCGTGTTGAACGGTCCAACGGCCAGGACTCGTGCCACGGACGCATGCAATGACTGGACAAAGGCCCCGGCTCCGTTGACCAACTGGGCCTGTGGCAGCCCGAGCAGGCCCGGCCGGTACTGCGCCCACTGCCCGAAATCTATGACGGCGGCAAACCGGCTTCAATCGCGGGCACTACCGGAGTCCACGTGGAGACCGCAAGATCAACTCGATCGACGGCGCTGGTCGACACATACCAACACCCCTGCTGGTCGGCAGGGGGTGTTGGTCGTGTGGGCCGAGTGCACCACAATACGAACCACTCCGTCATCGTCGCTGGTTCGCCTGTCGGTATCCGGCTCTTGCGTCCGCGCACAATAGGCACGGATACGTGGACACGTCGGCGGCCACGCCGTTGATCTCACGTTGATGTTGGTCGGCCTGGCTATTTGCCGTAGTGGTACCGGCAAGCGGCGATCCGTATCTCTCCAGCGTCGACCTTGTAGACAAGGCGGTGCTCGTCGTTGATCCGCCGGGACCAGTAGCCCTGGAAGCCGTGTTTCAGCGGTTCGGGTTTGCCGATGCCGTCGTTGCCGTTGCGGCCGATGTCTTTGATGAGGTCATCGATGCGCTTGACGATCTTGCGATCCTGAGCCTGCCACCACAGATAGTCCTCCCAGGCGAGCTCGTCCCAGATCAGGGTCATTCAGCGAGGTCCCGCTCGATCCCATGGCCCGCTTCGAGGCGTTCGATGGCAGTGACGAGCCGACGGGCGTTCTCAGGACTCCGCAGCAGGTAAGCAGTCTCTTTGAGCGACTGGTAGTCGTCGAGTGAGACGATCACCACGGGTTCGTGTCCTGCGCGGGTGATCACCACTTCCTCGTGATCGTTGGCGACCGAGTCCAAGGTCTCGGCATAGCGTGCGCGAGACTCCGAGTAGGTCATGGTCTTCACGGGCACACCTCCCTGGTACGTACAAGATATTGTACGTACTGACGACGGCTCTGGCTAGACGATCTATTCCAAGGGGTCAGTGATCGTAAGCGGTCAACGATCGCTTGACCGGCTGTCCGGTCTGGTCGTTGTGCCAGATCGCGGCAGTCAGTGCCAGGATGCGTTGCAGTACCCGCACGATCACCCCGTTCGGGTGTGGCCACCGTGTCGTTCCAGGTCAAGTTGCCCTTTGCAGGTTTGGTTGATCGATTCGATGGTTTGTCGCAGGGGCGTGAACAGGACGAACCGGCGCGTTCGGGCTCGCCCTTGCGTGCCGGGCGCAGCAGGCGCAACCTGGGGTGATGCCGATCATGGGTCGCCAGGGTGTCCAGGTTGTTCGTCACGAAACGATCATGGACGCCCTCGCTTCGCATGGGCCGTGGGCAGCCGTTGAGCCACCACAGGGATTCGTGTGGGTAAAGCGTGGGGTCGATCTTGGTCAAAATCGGAGAATAACGCTCTGACCAGGCGAAAGAGTGGGCCGTGCACCACAATACGAACCGCCCTGTGCTCGCGGCCGGACCAGCAGTCGATCTTCGACCCCTTACGATCATGCGTCCGTGGTGATGCGAGCTATCATGCGCCTTGTCAGCGGTTGCAGCAGCCGTGGAGGTTCAGCTGCCTACCACCCGCATCGGTGAACACTGCCCGCTCGCGTGCTTATCCCCTTCCCCACTGTAGCCAACGTGTGCGATAATCGCACACGTGAGCCACATTGACGCGCAGACGCTAGGTGGGCGTATCCGGGAGGCGCGCAAGCGGGCGGGCGTGAGTCAAGATGAACTCGGGCGAACGGTCGGTCTTGAGCGCACGGCTGTGAACAAGATCGAAGGGGGCATTCGCAAGGTCACTGCGCTCGAACTGTCCGACATCGCGGCTGCGATCGGTGTGCGCATGTCGATCCTCCTTGATGAACCGGTCCCGGCGTTGGTATCGCACCGGTCTAGTCAGGGACTGGACACCGTCGACTCACGGATCGACGCGCTACTCGCGAAGTTGGCCAGTGAGGTCGACTTCGTCGGCTCGCTGGGAGGCGAGCAAACGATGTTGGGGGCTGCTGAGGAGGCCCGTCGATCTGACCTTCATCCGCCTTCGAGTAACGTCGCTGCGGAGGCGCTTGCTGGGCAAGCGCGCGCTCTGATGGATCTCGAAGCAGGGGAGCCGATCGGCACACTCTCTGACGATGTTGCCAGCATCGGACTCCTGGCTTTCTCTCGTGATATCGGCAAGGACACCGCTGACGCCGGGATGATCTCGTTGCCTCATTGTGGCGTCGCTCTTGTCAACAGCCACATGAAGGTTGGCCGCAGGCGGCTTGCGCTAGCGCACGAACTCGGCCACTACTTGATAGCGGATAGTTACACCGTTGACTGGCGAGTGTCTGAGTACTCCGATCAGGATGTGCCGATGGAGTCACGTATTGATCGATTCGCCCGGGCACTCCTTCTACCTGAAACTGCGCTCGCGCGAGAATGGCCTGAGGCGGTCGAGCGTTTCGGGGAGCGTGGCGCAGCAATATTTCTTGCTAGTAAGTTTCGAGTTGACATGGCAACTCTTGCTGCACGCTTGAATGACGTGAGGTTGGTTGACGGTGCCGTAATTGCGTCGGTGCGCAGGTCTCGCACCAGCAAAGCGGACATAGTGGAGATGGGCTTGTTCGTCCCTCTTGGAGAGTTGGAGGGGACGACGGTTCCACTGAATTTTTCACGCGCAGTGCTTCGACTTGTGCGTGATGAGCGGATTAGTCGCGAACGGGCACTGGATCTGCTTCAAGGTACCTTTGATGATGCGGATCTACCGGACATTCGCGAGCGGCGGCATGATGAGATCTGGAATTTCGTCTCGTGACAGTTTCGGAAAACTCCATGGTGTTCGATACTGGGCCGTTGCGCCACTTTGCGGAGCAAGGGTGGCTGGGAGTTCTTGGCTTTCTGGCAGGAGATCGGCCGGTCTATATTCCTGACACTGTCGAGCGTGAACTTATGAACGCCGTTGAGTACGTGCCGTTGGTTCGGGGGGTACTCCAAGCTGATTGGATCCAGGTTTACCGATCGTCCGACATCGACTATGTGACTGCTTTCGCACACTATCATCAGCGACTGGTCGTAGACGACGATAAGAACTTGGGTGAATGCGGGGTTCTGGCTATGGGTGAGGTGTACAAATGTGAGGTGGTGATAGACGATGCCACGCCCCGGCGCATTGCGGAAGAGAAGGGGATCCGAGTCTCAGCGACCGTTCCACTGCTGTGCCAGGCGATTCGCGACAAGAAAATTACGATGGTGATGGCTGAAGGGTTGGCCGATACCCTTTTGCGAAGTGAATATTTCCTTCCCTTCGAGCGTGGTGGCTTTCGGCAGCATGCGTTGGAGAATGATCTTCTGGACTACGACGAGGCGTGAAACATCCATGATAGTGGTTCCTGATTCCGCACTGTTGCTGGAACCTACAATGAGCTGCGCCGAGCTCTCTATGCCGTGGCGCTTGATGACGGAGCGCGCGATCTTCTCAACGTGATCGCAACAAATTCAGCGCTGTTGTCGACCGTGACGAATCGTTGTGTGTTGGCCGCTGGCGTCGCCATCATGCATCTGGCTGGTCTCGGTTGAAACCATGTCCCAGGTCCAGGACGAACCCGTCCAGCGCTGAGGAAACCTGTCCAGCCGACTGGACAGGTAGGCCATGCGGCGGGTAAGCGGACGTTGCCGCTGCCGTCGTGGGTGCTGGCACTGCTGAGGACCGAAGGGCCAGCGTTCCCGTTGAGGATGCCGGGTGTTCCGTGGGCAGCCTCGGTGGACTGCGTGATCCGTCGGACCCGATGGCCGATCTTCAGGACACTCGCAGGGACGGACGGGTTCGCGTCGATCACGTCCCACGTGTTCCGGTCGACGACGGCGACGATCCTGGACGAGGCAGGGTTCATAGCGCGGGTGATCGCGGACCAACTCGGGCACTCCAAGCTGTCGATGACGCAAGACGTCTACCTCGGCCGGAAGGCGGTCAGCCGGACACCGCAGTAGCTCCGGCGGGCGCGGTCGTTGAAGCGCTGACGAGGGTTCCCCGTGGGTAATGTATGGGGGAGGCCTTGATCGCCGGGCTGGTCAACGCTCTGACCAGCTGTTTTGTGGGCCGCCCGGGGCTCGAACCCGGAACCTACAGATTAAAAGTCTGCAGCTCTACCGATTGAGCTAACGGCCCGCCGCTCATCGTAGCCGACCCGGTCGGGTGGTCCGGATCCGTCCACGGTCGGCCGGCGTGCGGCGAGGTGGCCAGGTCGGGTGGGGTGGTGGGTGTCCTGCGTGGATCGTGGGGTAGAGCCTGCTGTACCTCGGATTCGGGTGTGCGCGGGAGTGTTCTGCCGGTTGCGGGCTGGTGTGATGTTTCGCATCAACGGATGGTGCGAATTCTGGAGGTTGCCGTGGCGACGGTCGACGAGGCGGTTTCGGTTGGGCGGCAGGGGGTTCGCGGGCTGGTGGGGCGGCGTCCGCTGCTCTCGTTCTTCGTGTTGGCCAATTTTCTGAGCTGGATGGCGTGGACTCCTTATATTCTTTCCGAGAACGGGTTGGGGGTGTGGCATTTCGCGTTTCCCCGGATTCTGGGGACCTCACAGTTGGCGGGGATGTTGCCAGGGGCGTATCTGGGGCCGATTCTGTCCGCGTTTCTGGTCACCGCCGCCGCTGACGGGCGGCCGGGGCTGCGGCGGTGGGTGGGGCGGTTGGCCAGGTGGCGGGTCGGTTGGCGCTGGTACCTCGCCGTTTTGATCGGCGTGCCCACCGCGTTGACCGTGGCCTCCATGGTGCTGTCGGATCGCAACCCTGTGCTGCCGACCGTCGCCGTGTTCGTCGCCTACCTGCCCGGACTGCTCCTCCAACTGGTGACCACCGGTATCGCCGAGGAGCCCGGCTGGCGGGACTTCGCGCTGCCCCGCCTGCAGCGGCGCTTCGGTCCGCTGCTCGGCACCCTGATCCTCGGTCCGCTGTGGGGCGTCTGGCACCTGCCGCTGTTCCTGACCGAGTGGGGTAACTGGCCGCACCTGACGTGGGAGCAGCCGGCGATCTTCGTCGTCACCTGCGTCACGTTCAGCATCATCATGACCTGGGTGTTCAACCGCAGCGGCGAGAGCTTGCCGCTGGCGATGGTGCTGCACACCAGCGTCAACACGTTCTTCTCGATCGCCTGGTCGCAGATGTTCCCGTCGCTGCGGTACCAGGACGCGAACATGGCGTTCCTGTTCGCGTCGGCCGCCGTGGCGATCGTGCTCCTCGTCACCACCAGGGGTCGGCTGGGGTACCGCGAGCCCGAGCTCGTCTGAGCCAGACGCTTCGGCCGGTCTTCCCTGGCTGCCAGGGGAGATCGGCCGGAACGCGTCCGTGGAGAGACTTGTCAGTACTGACACATTTCCAGATACTGTCAGTCGTGACAGATTCTCCGCAACGGCGTGGACTGGCCCGGCTCGGCGGGTGGTGCGCCTCGCACGCCGTGGTGGTCGTCGCCGTCTGGTTCGTGGCGTTGGCCGGTGCCGTGCTCGGGTCGCACGCGCTCGGTGGCACCTACTCCGATGACTTCACCCTGCCCGGCAGCTCCGCTCAGACCGGTGCCGACCTGCTCAAAGCCCATCAGCCGACCGCGGGTGGCGTCGCGGGCCAGCTCGTGTTCGCCGTCGATCACGGGACCGTCGACGATCAGCGCGGTGCCGTGGAGGGTGCGACCGCCGACGTGCGACGGCTGCCGCACGTGCTGTCCGCGACCGATCCGCTCGCGACCGTGTCACACGACGGGCGGGTGGCGTACTCGACCGTCCAGTTCGACCGGAATCCGGTGACGCTCGGCTCCGGTTACGTGAGCACCGTGGACCAGGCGACCGCGCGGGTCCGCGCCGCGGGCGTACCCGTCGACTACGGCGGTGCGCTGGGGCAGGCGGCGAGGCCGGCCCGCGGTGACCGGACGTCCGAGGTGATCGGCGTCGTCGTCGCGATCGTCGTGCTGTTGCTGGGTTTCGGGACCGTGCTGGGAGCGGCCCTGCCGATCGTCAGTGCCGTGGTCGCAGTCCTCACCGGGCTCGGGGTGCTGGGGATGATCGCCGCCGCCGTCACGTTCGCGGCCGTCTCGCCGACGCTGGCCACGATGATGGGGCTGGGCGTCGGCATCGACTACGCCCTGTTCCTGACCACCCGCCACCGGCAGGCGCTGCTGGACGGCGCCGATCCCGTCGACGCGGCCGCCCGCACCGCCGCGTCCAGCGGTCGCGCCGTGATCATCGCCGCGACGACCGTCGTCATCGCGCTGTGCGGGCTGTACGCGTCCGGGATCACGTTCATCGGGCAGCTCGGTGTCGCCGCCGGCAGCACCGTCGTCGTGGCCGCCGCCGCCGCGATCACCCTGGTGCCCGCGCTGCTCGGACTGGCGGGGCGGCGCATCGACCGCGTGCGTGTCCGCCGGCCGGTGGCCGAGCCGGTCGGGACCGACGGGGTGTGGCAGCGGCACGCGGCACGGGTGCGGCGGCGGCCGTGGCTGTATCTGGTCGGTGGGGTGCTGGTGGCGCTGGTGCTCGCGGTTCCGGTGCTGTCCATCCGGTTGGGCCACATCGACGCCGGTGCCGATCCGGCGGGCTACACCGACCGGCGGGCCTACGACGCCGCTCAGCGCAGGCTTCGGGCCCGGCGTGAACGGGCCGTTCACGGTCGTGGTGGAGGCCGGCGGGGTCGACAGCGCGTCGTTGCGGCAGGCGCTGGCCGGGACGCACGGCGTCGCCTCCGTGTCGCCCGTGCGGGCAACGCCGGACGGGAAACTGCTGGTGGCCACCGTGATCCCGGCCTCCGCGCCGCAGGACGCGCGCACCGACCAGCTCCTGGCCACGCTGCGGGACACCACGCTGCCGGCGGTCCTGGCGCCCTATCAGGCCCAGGGCTACGTGACCGGAACGACCGTGGGGCAGTTGGCGTTCCGCGACCAGGTGGCCGTCCACCTGCCGGTGATCATCTGTGTCGTCATCGGGTGCGCGTTGGTGTTGCTGCTGGCCGGCTTCCGCAGCGTCGCCGTCGCCGTGAAGGCCGCCGTGCTCAACCTGCTCTCGATCGGCGCCGCGTACGGCGTCGTCGTCGCCGTGTTCCAGTGGGGGTGGGGCGGCGCGGCACTCGGGGTCGGCGAGCGGGTGCCGATCGAGTCGTACGTGCCGATGATGATGTTCGCGATCGTGTTCGGGCTGTCCATGGACTACGAGGTGTTCCTGATCTCGCGCATCCGCGAGGCGTGGCTCTCCACCCGGGACAACGCCGCGAGCGTGGCGAGCGGGCTGGCGGCGACGGCGCGGGTGATCACGTGCGCCGCACTCATCATGACCAGCGTCTTTCTCGCGTTCCTGCTGTCCACCGACGTCGTGGTGAAGATGCTCGCGCTGGGGCTCGGCGTCAGCGTCGTGATCGACGCGACCGTGATCCGGCTGCTCGTGGTGCCCGCCGCGATGTTCCTGATGGGCAGGGCGAACTGGTGGCTGCCGCGCTGGCTGGACCGGGCCCTGCCGCGGCTGGAGGCGGAGCCGGTGGTGCGGCCCGGGCCGGTTTTCGCATGATCTGGACCATCGACACAATGGCACCGTGCCTGTGTCATCCGATGGTGCCCGCGGTCGCCTCCTGGCGCTGACGCTGCTGCTCGTGGCGGGAGGTCTCGCCGCGTGCACGGACAACGCACCACCGGCCGCGCCCACCGGGGCGGGCAGCACGTCGCGCGACGGAGGTGCCACCCCAGCCGCGGCGCAGCCGGGCACGCCGGGATGGCAGATCACGCACGCGGGGCCGGACCACGCCATCGAGGGCTACGCCGACCACACCAGCGTGTTGCCCGGTGACCAGGTCAAGCTGTACGTGTCCACCAGCGCGCCGACCTACACCGTGACGGCGTACCGGTTCGGGAACTACACCGGCTCCGAGGCACACCAGGTCTGGCAGTCGGGCCAGGAGCACGGCGGCAAGCAGGCGCCCTACCAACTGGTGAAGCCGACCAACACGATCGTCGCGCCGTGGCAGCCCTCGCTGACCGTGGACACCCGGGGTTGGCAGCCCGGTGACTACCTGTTCCGGCTGGACGGTTCCAACGGTGCGCAGCAGTTCGTACCGCTGACCGTGCGGACGGAGAGCAACGCGGGGCGGATCGTGATCATCAACGCCGTCACCACCTGGCAGGCGTACAACCGGTGGGGCGGCTACAGCCTCTACGACAGCGAGAGCGGCAAGTACGCCGAGCGCTCGCACGCCGTGTCCTTCGACCGGCCCTACCAGTCCAACACCATGCAGGGTGCCGGCGACTTCCTCTACTTCGAGCTGCCGTTCCTGCGGTTCGCCGAGAAGTCGGGGCTGTCGCTGGGGTACGCCACCGACATCGACCTGGCCACCAACCCGCACCTGCTGGACGGCGCGAGGGCCATGGTCACCCTCGGCCACGACGAGTACTGGTCGGGCGACGAGCGCAACAACGTCGCGCACGCGCGGGACGCGGGCGTGAACCTGGCCTTCCTGGGCGGCAACGAGATCTACCGGCACATCCGGCTGAACCCGACGTCGCTGGGTGCGAACCGGCTGGAGATCGACTACAAGTCGTTCTCGCTGGACCCGTACAGCAAGACCGATCCGCTCGACGCGACGCCGGAGTGGCGCTCGCCGCCGTTCCCGCGGCCGGAGAGCGTGCTGCTGGGCAACTACTACGAGTGCAACCCGGTGCAGGGTGACATGATCGCGGCCGACCAGGACAACTGGCTGTTGTCCGGGATCGTCAAGAACGGCCAGGTGTTCCCCGGCCTGATCGGCAACGAGTACGAGGCCGTCGACCTGTCCGAGCCCACGCCGCGGCCGATCGAGGTGCTGTTCCACTCACCCGTCGTGTGTCAGGGGCGGCACGGCTACTCGGACGCGACGTACTACGTGGCACCCAGCGGCGCGGGTGTGTTCTCGGCAGGCACGCAGTACTGGATCTGCGGGCTGGACCCGTTGTGTGACAAGGCGACCGCGAACGGTGGCGTGGTGCTCAAGGCGGTCGGCGCGATCACCATGCGGCTGCTCGACGCGTACGCGGCCGGACCGGCTGGCAAGCAGCACCCGGCAACGGACAATCTGGCCGCACTGCAGGTCAGGGGCGCCAAGCCGAATCCGGCGCCGACGATGCCGCCGGACACCGTTTCCACTCACTGAAACATCCGATCGTGTGATGGCCGACCGTGCGTGTCCGGTGGTCCGTGTGGCGCCTTTGGTTAGGCGCGCGGGGGCTCGGTCTGTGAGACTCGTGCCGTGAGCGACCTGACGGCTACGGCGACGCAGCTGATCACAGTGGACGAACTACCCGAATCGGTACGCCAGGCGGTGACCGACTACTCGGAGCGACATAGCGTGCCCGGACTGTTGGCGGCGACGACGATGGCGGCGCGCACGATGTCGCCGGACGGACGCCCCCGCCGTTTCTGGCGGTCCTCAGAGCCCGTGCCCAGTTACGCGCTGCTGTCCGCGGCGAGCCTCGTGGTCGTGACGACCGACCCGGAGCCCGTCGTCACCGGGTGGCGCCTGGGCGGTGGCGAGGCGCGTCGGGTGACCGAGTCGGTCGGCGACATGTCGCTGCCCGGCCTGCACCTGACGGCGATGCGGTTCGGCGCGGCCGTCCGCGAGACGATCCTGGTCCGGCTGGCCGCGGACGACGAGGGAGTGGCGTTCGAGTCCGCCCTGCTGGTAGCCCTGTCGGCGTGACGACCTGAGTGCGCGAGCGGTTTGGTGATCACCCGCCGCCCGGCCTCGGCCGCAGGTGATTCTCGCCACCGGAAGACCCGGACCCGGCGCACGGTGTCATCGCCGTCGTGTCGGCGGCCGGGAATCCATGGGGTCGCGCCGTCGGGATCGCGCGAATCTCGGGCAGTACTCGCGGCGTCGGTAACGGTTGGGCCACGCGATCCGATGAGCGTGTTGTTCGGCGCCACGGTTTCGCCCCCGATAACCGGCCGTGACCTCGGTACCCTGGTGGAAACGCCGGCTGTAGGGCCTCGCGGCTATTTCACTCGATCCGGCGAATACCGGGGTTGAGGGTGCATCGGGGTGCCTGTCTCTGCCACTCTTCCTCCTCAGATCGTCTTTCCGCCTCTGGAGGAACCGCGTGTCCGTTGTGGACCAGCAGCGTGCAGCTTGCCGTCGGCCGTGTGGGCCGACTGTTGCTGCGCGCCGTGCTGGCCCTCGGTGGCGCGTTCGCGGTCATGGCGATCGGTTGGGTGCTGTGGGCGGCGCGGCGAACGCGGGCGAACTGCCTTCGGTACCGTCGGTGCCCTCGGTGGTGGCCGGCGTCGACAACGCGGTCGCACGGGTGTCCACTCAGGACGCAGTGGTCCCGGTCCTGCCGAGCAACCCGTTGTCGGACAAGCTGTTGCCAGCTGCCGCGCTACCGACGAACACCCTGCCGACGAACACCCTGCCAACAGGACTGCACCCTGCCGACCAGCACCCTGCCGACGGCCCTGCCGGCATGCACCCTGCCGGACACGGGGCTGGTCAAGGTCGCACACCAGGTGAGCCTGCCCGTCGCCGAAGCCGACAGGGTCGCCCCGGTTGTCGTACCGATCGTGTCGGCACAACCTGCCGGCCAGCAGGCACGGCGTTCCCCGGTGCCGGCGGCCATCGCGGTCCCGGTGCGGGCTGTGACGACGGAACCGCTGCGGTACAACCACATTTTCGGCCAGGCCACCGAGCAGACGGCTGTCCGCACAGCCCCGCCGGACGCCGTCCGGCGCACGCCGGCACGCCCCGTGCTGCCCCCGTTGCAGCCGGCCGGTTCCCCGGACTCCAGCGCGCACGGCGGCGGCACCGATTTCCCCGGTGGTGCGGGTGGCCCGCAGGCTCCGGTCCACCACGTCCTCGGCAACGGCCTCGATCTGGCCGGCACGCCGAGCACGCCACGCCTCGCCGTGGTCCCCGGCCAGCAGCCGGGCACGTCTCCCGACTGACACCGGCGCGGCCCTCGACCCGGGCGATTCCGCCCTAATGGCGCGCTGCTCGGCGCGCCTCGGTCGACGGCCGATTCTCCCTGCGAACACACATTTACCCGGGTGGCCGCGTGCCCCGACGGTCGCCCGATCCCCTCCCTGCCAAGGGAACACGAGAGGAGAATCCATGCACACCTGGGTACGGCGTGGTTTGCAGACCGCGCTCGTCACCGGTGGTCTGCTGATGCTCGGTACGGGTATCGCGTCAGCAGACGAGAACGTCAACCCGGATCAGCCGCCGAGTCCGGTCGACGCCGGCGTCTCGGTCCCGACCGACATCCACCACAACGCGGTCGGCACCCCGTTCGGCCAGTTCGAAGGCCCGTCCGTGCACCGCAACATCAGCACCGGTGACGTGACCGGCGGTGCTCGGCGGCCAGGGTCACCAACCAGTCGATGCCCACCGGTACCCTGCCGACCGGCTCGCTGCCGTCGGTGCCCACCGGCTCCGTCGGCACCATCGCCGGCCAGGCCAACCCGCTGATGACGCAGGCCCGGCCTGCGCTGCAGAACGCGGTGCGGCCAGGGCCTCTTCCGCGGCAACAAGATCGTCGCGCGACGTCGTCGTGCCGGTGCAGATCTGCGGCAACGCGATCGCCGTCGGCGGCGACGCGCACGAGGACGCCACCTGCGGCCAGGTCGCAGGCCACGAGCACCGATCCGTCACCTCCGGCGCGGGCGAGTCGCTGGCCGGCAACGTCGTCGCGGCCGACACGGCGCGATCCCGGTGCAGGTCACCGGCAACGCGATCGCCGCGGCCGGCAACGCGTTCGCGCACAGCGTCGCGGGGCAGAGTGCCACCAGCGGTGGCGACATCCGCACCAACGGCGAGGGCGGCACGCTGTCCGGCACCATCGCCGCCCTGGAGTGGGCGACGCCGGTGCAGGTCGCCGACAACGCCATCGCGGGTATCGGCAAGGCACAGCGCCGACTCGGCGTCCGAGTCCGACGCCCAGTCGCCCGGTTCGCTGCGCACCAACGGCAACGACGGCACCGCTGCCGGCACCGTCGCCGGTGTCCCGGTCGCCGTGCCGTTCCAGGTGGACGGCAACGGCGTGGCCGGGATCGGCAACGTCGTCGTCGAAGTCGATGAGCACCAGCAACTCGACGGCCGGCAGCACCAACCCGCGACAACATCGGCCTGTGGGGCCACCCGACCTGGGTGCATGACCTAGGGCGACCCGTCGACGGCGTCGGGCAACGTGGCGCAGCCGCAGGTGTCCGGCCCGGTGTCGCTGGACGACAACGCCGGCAGCGCGATCGGCAACACGTCCGCGAACAGCACCAACAACAGCACCGACACCGCGGGTGGGCTGTCCAGCACGACGGGCACCGGCTCGACCGGCTCGGGCAACTTCGTCGACGCGCCCGTGGCGCTGCCCACCAGCGGCGCCGGCAACGGCGTGGCAGGCATCGGCAACGCGGCCGCCGACCACACCAACAACGTGACCTCCACCGTCCGGTGGGGACACGCTGACCAACGGCGACAACTCCGCGCTGTCCGGCAACTCGGCCAACGTGCCGCCCGCCGGCGCGGTGGACGCGTGCGGTGCGGCGGCGGGTGGTGTCGGCGGTGCCGCTGGCACGCTGCGACAACAACGTGACGTCCACGACCGGCGGCTACAACGGCACGACCGGCAACGGCGCGGCCGGGTCGGGCAACATCGGCCAGACCCCGGTCGAGCGTCGCGCCGGAGGTCTTCGGCGCGGCCGTGGGCGGCGCGTCCAACGTCGCATCGAGCGCCAGCGAGAGCAAGCAGGTCACGTCCGGTGGCACGCCGAACAGCAACGACGACAACGGCACGCTGACCAGCAACGTCGTCAGCACGCCGACCGCCGTGCCCGGCCCAGGTGTTCGGCCAGACGCGCCAGCGTCGCCGGCAACTCGGACACCATGACCGACAGCGACACCACCACGACGGCGGGCGGCCCGGCCAAGGCGACCGGTCACAACGCGACCGGTGCCGGCAACATCGTGTTCGTGCCGACCTCGGCGCCGACCCAGGCGTTCGGCGACTCGAACACGCTGGTGGGCAACGGCAGCACCGCCGACCTCGAACCAGACGCTGTCCCAGGCGGGTGGCGACGTCGCACAGTCCGACGGCAGCGGCGGCAGCCTGTCCGGCAACGTCGCGCACGCTGTCCAGCGACCCGGTGGACCAGGTGTTCGGCGAGGCGGCGTCGGTCGTCGGCCTGTCCGGCGCCAACACCGGCAACTCGCTGAACTCGCAGGCCGGTGGCGACACGACGACCAACGGCGACAACGGCGCGCTGGCCGGCAACGCGGTCGCGGTGCCGGACACGGTGGCCAACCAGGTGTTCGGTGACGCCGTCGCCGCGGGTTCGCAGACCTACGGCAACGGCACCAACGACTCCAGCCATGACCAGCGGTGGCCAGGTGCGCCAGCTCGGGCGCGGCACGGTTCGGCGTCGGGCAACGTCGTCACGGTGCCCGCGGTGGCCGACCCCGACGTGTTCGGCGACGCCGTGTCGTCGCTGGGCAGGGCCCGGGGATCGCGGACAACAGCTCCGTGATCGACAACGGTGGTGACACCTTCACCCACGGCGGCGGTCCGCTGGACGCGTACAACTTCAACGAGCCGCTGGGTGGCGACGTCGACGTCATCGGACGCCCCGGTCGCCGGTGCTCGGTGAAGCCGACGACGATGGTCGAGAACGACAGTGTCGTGAACAACGGCTACACCACCGAGTCACGACAGCGCGATGGCGCTGCCGGGTGGCTTCGGTGGCGTGCTGGGCTACGGCGCGACCACGCCGGACTGCCCGACAGCTCCGCGACCAGCCGATGCTGTCCTCGGTGCCGCAGGTGCCGTCGGTTCGCCGCTCCGGTGGCCGCGCCTTCGTTGGGTGCTCCCGTCGGCGGCGCCGTCGTTCGCGGTGCTCCGTCGTTGCGGTGCTCCGGGTGTGGCCGCGCCGCAGTTCGGCTCCGGCGCCTGCCGGCCTGCCCGGGCTGCCGCAGGTGCCCTCGGTGCCGCTGATGCAGGGTGCGGTGGCCAACGCCGGCCAGCTGCCGGTGGCGCACGCGGAGTCCCTGCCGGTGGGTGACGTGCAGAACGTGCGGTTCGCTGGGCAACACCGGGACCGGGATGGCCGGCGTGTCCGGCCGTGACCGGGCATCGCGGGTGTGCTGCCGGTGGCGCACGGGTTGTTCCCGAACGTCTGATCACTAGTGCTGTACGACACAGGGCCCGGAAGGCGATGCCTTCCGGGCCGTTCTTGTCTGATCAGGGTCAGGGTTTGCTGGCCGCGTCGACGACGCCCTGGATCACGTCGCGGATCCGGTCCGCCGCGCCGTCGCGGTCCGGCAGGCCCGCGTCCAGCCAGGCGATCACGGCCTCCAGCATGACGGTCGGGATCAGGTGCTGGCCCAGTCGGCCAGCCCGGTGTCCGGAATGGACGGTCCGAGGTAGCGTGCGGGCGATCTCGACGCCCCGGCCGCGGAAGTGGTCGACGTCGGCGCGGAACTCCGGTTCCCGTGCCGCGTGGTGGAACAGCAGGCGGAAGCCGGCCGGCTCGGCGGCGGCCACGGAGAGCAGGGCGCGCGATGCTGAACGTGGTCGAAGTCCGGCGCTCCGGTCGCGGTGTTCAGCATGGTCGCGCATCCGGTCCAGGACGGCGCGGTAGAGCGCGGTCTTCGACTCGAAGTGCGTGTAGACGATCATCCGCGTCACGCCGGCCTCGCGCGGCCACGTCGTCCAGGCTGGTGGCGGCGAAGCCGGACCGGGCGAACGCCTCCGTCGCGGCGCGCAGGATCTGCTCCCGCCGTTCGGCGCGCGGGCAGCCGGCGCGTGCTGCTCGATGTCGCCATGCGGTTCAGTGTCCACACCTCGACTGGTTGACACTTGAATCTATACACGTAAGTATAGTTAGCATGACTGATCTGCCCACGCTGCCGTTCGACCGGCCGGATCGTGCTGTCCCTGGCACCCATGCTGCGCGAACTGCGGGCCGAGGCGCCGATCGTGAAGGTGCGCACCGCCACCGGCGACGAAGCCTGGCTGGTCACCCGGTACGACGAGGTCAAGGCACTGTTCGCCGACCCGCGGCTGGGCCGCTCGCACCCGAAGCCGGAGGAGGCCGCCGAGATCTCCGAGTCGGCGCTGCTCGGCGGCGCGCAGCGACGGCTACGAGACCGAGGACGCCGACCACGCCGCGGATGCGGGCCCGGCTGGTGCCCCGGTTCTCGGCGCGGCGGATGCGGCTGCTCAGCCGACGGGTCGAGGAGATGGTCGACGAGCTGCTCGACCGGCTGGCCGAGCGCGGCTCACCGGCCGACCTGCACGAGTCGCTGTCGTTCCCGCTGCCGGTACTGGTGATCTGCGAACTGCTCGGCGTCCCGTTCGACGGACCGCGACTACTTCCATGACCTGTCCACCGGCATGGCCGACCTGCACGACAACGCGAAGTCGGCCGCCGCGATGGGGGACCTGGTCGAGTACGTGCGGAAACTCGTCGCGGCGCAAGCGAATCGAGCCTGGCAACGACATGCTCACCGAGCTGACCGCAGATCGAGGACGGCGGGTTGACCGACGACGAGATCGCGGGCCTGGGCGCCGTCGTGCTGTTCGCGGGGCACGAGACCACCGTGGTGCGGATCGACTTCGGCACACTGCTGTTCGCGGCCAACCCGGAACAGATCGCGCTGCTGCGGTGCCGACCGGAACTCGTGCCGCGGCCGTGGAGGAGATGCTGCGGCTCTCGCGACGGCGGTGGCGGAGTCGGGTTGCCTCGGTATCGCCCGGTCACGACATCGAGATCGGCGGCGTGAGGATCGGCGCGGGGACGCCGTGCTGCTGTCGCTGGGTTCGGCCAACCAGGACGACGCCGCGTTCACCGCGCCGGACCGGATGGACATCGGCCGCGACCGCGTCAACCCGCACCTGGCTTTCGGTCACGGCGCGCGGTACTGCATCGGCGCGGCACTGGCGAGGATCGAACTGACTGCCGTGTTCGAGCGGTTGTTCACCCGGTTTCCCGGGCTGCGGCTGGCCGTGCCGGTCGAGGAGTTGCGGTGGCGCACCCATCTGCTGACCGGCGGTTTCGCCGAGGTGCCCGTCCATTGGTGACCCGGGGGCCGGCGGGCGCCGGCCCCCGTCGCGCTACAGCGGGTTGGGCACGCCCAGTGGTGCCGTGGTGAACGGGCCGCCGACGTACACCGGGTCCTTGCTCGGCTGGTCCGGTCGCGCCGCGCCGAGTTCCGGTGCGAACTTCTCGGCGTTGTCCAGCGACCGGTAGCCCAGTTCCTCGGCCTCGCGCAGCGACACCACCCGGCGGGTGTTGTCCGAGACGCCCCAGATGATGCGGTAGCCGGGGTCGGGTGCGGTCAGGCACGCGTCGAACAGCCGCCCGCAGTCGTCCGGGGACAGCCACGTGGACAGGCCGCGGACGTCCCACGGCGCCTCGAAGCAGGAGCCGATCCGGACGCAGATCACGTCCATCCCGAACCGGTGGTGGTACAGCGCGCCGAGCGCCTCGATGGCGGCCTTGGTGACGCCGTAGTACGTGTCCGGCCGTGGGCTGGTGTCGGCCGCGCAGGCCGCCGTCGCCGTCCTCGCCGACGACGCGGAAACCGACGGCATGGTTGCTGGAGGCCAGGATCACGCGCATCACGCCGGCCGCGCGGGCCGCCTCCAGCACGTTGTGCGTGCCGTCGACGTTGGTGGCCATGATGGTCGTCCCAGGTCGTCCTCCCGGCTCTGGCCGCCCAGGTGCAGCACCGCGTCGACGCCGTCGAACGCCGCGGCCAGCACGTCGGGATCGGTGATCGAGCCGGTGATCACCTCCACCGCTCTCGCCCGGTCCCGCCGGCTCGGGCGGCTTGATGTCCATCAGCCGCAGTGTCCGGTCCGGGCCGGCCAGCCGGGTGCGCATGAACCGGCCCACCACACCGGACGCGCCGGTGATCAGAACCCGCCGTTCGGTTCAACGAAGGTCGTCCTCTCTGCCGTCGGGAGTCACCGGATGCCGGCTCGCCGCAGCCGCTGGCTCAGGTCGCTGGCGACCGTCGCCAGCAGTTCACCGACCCGGCGCGACTCGGCGGCTGTGGCCTGGCCGGCCGGCATCGAGCAGCTCAGCGCGTCGGTGGCCGGAATGCGGTAGGCGACGACGGCGGCCGAGCAGGCCACGCCGGGCGTGCCCTCCTCGTGCTCGGTGGCGTAGCCGCGGGCGCGGATGTCGGCCAGTTGGGCGCGCAGCGCCTCCCGGGAGGTGATCGTGTGGCCGGTGAGCGCTGGCATGGTCGCCGGCAGCAGCTCGGTCAGTTCGTCCTCGGTCAGTTCGGCCAGCAGCGCCTTGCCCAGTGACGTCGCGTAGCGCCGGCAGCGTGCGGCCGACCCTGGACACCAGGTGCACCGAGTGCCGGGACTCCCTGGTTTCCAGGTAGACGACCTCGGCGCCGGACAGCCGCGCGTAGTGCGCCGTGTAGCCGGTCTGCTCCCTGATCCGCTCCAGGGCGTCGGTGGCGTACGGCATCACGGGGTCGCGGTCCAGGTACGCGGTGCCGGCGATCAGCGCGCGCACTCCCAGCCGGAACCGCGTGCCCCCGGTGTCGGTCTCGATCCAGCCGGCGTCGCGCAGCGTGCGCAGCAGGCCGTGCAGGCTGGAGCGGGGGAAACCGGTGCGGGCGTGCAGATCGGCCAGCGAGGTCCAGTCCGGGTTGGCGGCGAACGTCTCCAGCAGGTCGATCGTGCGCCGGGCCGACTTGACGCCGGTGCCCGGCTCGTCGGCGACCGGTCTCGGCCTGGCTGGTCGTCGTCGTGGATCGCGCGCACCGCCGCCGACCCGGCTTTCCCCGCCATCTCGCTCCCCTCGTCGCATCGATCTTCGTCCCCGTTCGGGGCGTTGACACGTGTGAGACACCACACTAACTTCTCGAACAGGTTTCCTCTACTTGATGCCTGTTCAACTACATGTCATCGTTCCTATACGTGAACAGATGGGAGAGCATGACATGACCCGGTACGCGACCGGACTGTCCGGACTGCTCGCCTTCCCGCTGACCCCGTTCACCGACACGCTCGAACTGGACCTCGACGTGTTCGGCGACCAGGTCGAGGCGCACCTCGCACGCGGGGGCGGGCGCTCTGTTCGTGGCGTGCGGCACCGGGGAGTTCAGCTCGCTCGCGCCCCACGAGGTCCGCGCCGTGCTGCGCAGGGCCCGTGACGTGGCGGCCGGGCGAGTCCCGGTCCTGGTCGGCGCCGGTGGCGGGCCGGAGCTGGCCAGGGCCGGCGTGACCATGGCCGAGGGCGAGGGAGCGGACGGCGTCCTGCTGCTGCCTCCCTACCTCGTGTCGGGTCCGCCGGCCGGTCTGGTCGACCACGTTCGGTACGTCGTGCGGGACAGGGACGTCCCGGTGATCGTCTATCACCGGTCGCCGGGGGTGTTCACCCCGGAGACCGCGATGGCGTTGCTGGACGTGCCGAACGTGGTCGGCCTGAAGGACGGCTTCGGCGACATCGACCTGATGACGCGGATCGTGTCCAGCGTGCGCGGCAGCGGCCATCCGCGCGCGCGGGACTTCCAGTTCCTCAACGGCTTGCCCACCGCGGAGGTGTCGGCCCGCGCGTACCGCGCGATCGGCGTGCTGACGTACTCCTCGGCGGTGCACTGCTTCGCGCCGGACATCGCGCACGCGTTCCACAGGGCGCTGGCCGCCGGCGACGACACCACGACCGACGCGCTGCTGCGCGGTTTCTACCTGCCGCTGGTGGCACTGCGCGACGAGACGCCGGGCTTCGCGGTGTCGCTGGTGAAGGCCGGCGCGCGGCTGCGCGGCGACAAGGTGGGCGGTGTCCGGCCGCCGCTGCGCGATCCCGAGCGCCAGCAGGTCGCCCGGCTGGAGCGGATCATCGCCGGCGGGCACGCCGTGCTGGCGGGCCTGGCATGAAGATCCTGCGTGCCGAACTGACGCCGGTCGCGTTCGCGGACCCGCCGCTGCTCAACGTGATGGGCGTGCACGAGCCGTTCGCGCTGCGCAGCGTCCTGCGGCTGGTGTGCGAGGACGGCGTCACCGGGCTCGGCGAGTCCTATGGGGACAGTGCGTTCCTCGACGTGGCGCGGTCGGGTGGCGCAACGGCTGGCCGGGCACGACGTGTTCGACCTGCCGGGGCTGCGCCGGCTCGTCGCCGAGACGGTCGGCAGCCGTGTCTACGCCGACCAGCACGGCCTGACCGGCGCGTTCTCCGGCGACAAGACGCTGGCCACGGTGTACTCGCTGTTCGAGGTCGCCATGCTGGACGCGCAGGGCCACGCGCTGGGCAGGCCGGTCACCGACCTGCTCGGCGGCAGGGCCCGCGACCGCGTCGACTTCTCCGCGTACCTGTTCTACAAGTACGGCGCGCACGCCGACGGCCGCACCGACGAGTGGGGCGAGGCGCTCACGCCGGATGCCGTTGTGGCACGAGGCAAAGGCGATGATCGACCGCTACGGCTTCGGCTCGATCAAGCTCAAGGGCGGCGTGCTGCCGCCGGACGACGAGATCGCCGCCGTGCGGGCGCTGGCCGACGCCTTTCCCGGCCGCCCGCTGCGGATCGACCCGAACGGCGCGTGGACGCCCGGCGACCGGCATCCGCGTGGCGCGCGAACTGGACGGCGTGCTGGAGTACCTGGAGGACCCGACGCCCGGCATCCCCGGCATGGCCGAGGTCGCAGCCGCGGCCGACGATGCCGTTGGCCACCAACATGTGTGTCGTCCGCTTCGCCGACCTGCCCGCCGTCGGTCGCCGCCGGATGCGGTCGGGATCGTGCTGTCCGACCACCACTACTGGGGCGGGCTGCGGATGACGCAGTCGCTGTCGGTGCTGTGCGAGACCTTCGGCATGGGACTGTCCATGCACTCCAACAGCCATCTCGGGATCAGCCTGGCCGCCATGGTGCACCTCGCCGCGGCGACACCGAACCTGACGTACGCGTGTGACACGCACTGGCCGTGGAAGACCGAGGACGTGATCGAGCCGGGCGTGCTGGAGTTCCACGACGGCGCCGTCGCCGTGCCGGACACGCCGGGACTGGGCGTCACGCTGGACGAGGACGCGCTGGCGCGGGCGCACGAGAACTATGTGCGCTCGGGGCTGACCGCGCGCGACGACGCGGCCTACATGCGCCGGTTCGAGCCCTCCTTCCGGCCGAACATCTCCCGGTGGTGAGGTTCGTCGTGCGCGTGACCGGGTACGCCTATCCGTGGGACGTCACCGGCGATCCCGGTTTCGCCGACCGCACAAGGGAAGTCGGCGTCGACGAGGTCGCCGTCGCGGTCTCCTACCACACGGCCCGTGCCGCGACGCCGTGGCAGACCGGGCGGGCAGCCGTACTGGCCGAGCACGCCGCGCTGTACCGGCCGGTGCGGGCGCGACGTGTGGCGGTCGCACCGACTGCGACCGGAACCGGCGCCGTGGGCGGACGGCCCGGACAGCGCGGGCGACGCCGTGCGGGCGCTGGCCGACGCCGGGCTGCGGACCGCCGCGTGGCTGGTGCTGACGCACAACTCGCTTGCTGGGCACCAGGTTCCCCGGAGTGACCACGCGGGACTGTTTCGGCCAGCCGTATCCGTGGGCGCTGTGCCCAGCGTGGCCGGAGGTGCGCGGACTACGCGGCGACGCTGGCCGCCGAGGCTGTTGCCGGGCTGCCGGTGGACAGCGTGATCCTGGAGGCCTGCGGGCAGATGGGCGCCGTGCATCAGCACATGCACGAGAAGACCGACGCCGTCTGGGCGCCCGCGGTCGCGCGGCTGCTGTCGGTGTGCTGCTGCTCGGCCTGCGCGCACGGCTGGCGCCGGTCGGGACTGGAGCCGGAGCCGACGCGGGCGCTGCTGCGGGAGCGGGTGCTGTCGATCATCGCGGCCGGCGATCTGACCGTGACCGACGACGGCCTGCCCGGCGGGCTACGGGACGCGTTGCTGGGCAACCGGCAGCACAACACGGATCTGCTGCGCGGCGACGTGCTCGCGGCGATCGGCACCGGTGCGCGGATCGTGCTGCACGGCAGCCCCGATCCGTGGGCGACCGGCGCGCTGCCCGGGCTCACGCCGTCGGCCGCCGAGGACGTGGCCTGTGTCGTCGTGCCGGCGTGGCAGCCGGACCGCACCAGCGTCGACCTGGTCGCGGCCGCGCACGCCGGGCAGCGGGCGGACATCGGCGCCTACGTCACGGCCGTCGCGCCGACGCCGGTACCGGACATGGCCGGCTACGTCCGCGAGCTGGCCGCGGCCGGGGCGGCCGAGCTGCACCTGTACCACCTCGGGCTCGCCGGCCCGGCGCGGCTGCCCGACCTGCGGGCAGCCGTCACCGCGGCGCACGCACGACCCTAGGCGTACTGCTGTTTGGCGAACCGGTCGCGGACCGGCTTGCGGGTCACCGCGATCAGCAGCGCCACCAGGACCAGGCCCTGCAGCACCTGCTCGACGCGCATCCACACCGGGTACTGGGCGGCCGCGATCAGGTACACGATGCCGGCCAGGCCGACCACGCAGATCCAGATCAGCCGCAGGTACGCGCCGCGCTTGCCCTTGCGCAGCGCGAACGCGCGCCACACGTACAGCGCGGACACGAGCAGCACACCGGCCAGCCTGCCCCACAGGGCGCCCTGCAGGGCCTGGCGGATGGCGGCCGGGTTCGCGCCGGGCGGGATGTTGGTGTGGGCCATCTGGTAGTCCAGCAGGCTGTTGCGGAAGATCAGCAGCAGGATCGTGAGGACCACCGACAACCCGAGGTTGACGAACATCAGCGTGATGACCAGGCGCAACGCACTGTCCATCGGCTGGTCGGCCGGATCCGGTGGCAGCGTCACCGGCGGCGCGGGCTGGAACTCCGGTTGGTTAGGTTGCACCGCTCGATCGAATCACGGTCGCGCCGATCGTGTGAGGCGTTTACCGGGAATGGAGCGGCCCGGTTGCGTCATGTCGGCGGCCGTCCGGCACGATGGGGTGGTGGCGCAGGTGAAGGCAACAGCGGAACGGACCATCGGGGCCTCCGTCGACCAGGTGTGGCAGGCACTCTCGGACTACCGGGACGTGCGGCCCACGCTGCTCACCGAGCACTTCAGCGAGTACGAGGTGCGCGAGGGCGGTTCCGGAGCGGGCACGCGGGTGCACTGGAAGCTCGCGGCGACCAGCAAGCGGGTGCGGGAGTGCCTGGTGGACGTCACGTCCGGCGGTGAGCACCAGTTGGTGGAGAAGGACGCGAACTCCAGCATGGTGACCACGTGGACCGTGCGGCCCTCCGGCAAGGACAACAGTGCCGTGTCCGTGGAGACGACCTGGAACGGCGCGGGCGGCGTGGCCGGGTTCTTCGAGAAGACGTTCGCGCCCGGCGGCCTGCGCCGGATCTACGACGGCGTGCTGGCCAACCTCGACAGGACCGTGCGCGGCTGACGGGTTCCCCGGGCCGTCCGACCGGCCGTGGAGTAGCTTCCGGGCATGGTGTGGTCCGACCTGTTCTCCGATCCAGGTGCCGGTGCTGGAGAAGGTGCTGCGTACCGTCCTGGTGTACGCGGGCCTGGCGATCCTGCTGCGGCTGGCCGGCAAGCGGGAACTCGCGCAGCTCAACACGTTCGACCTCATCGTGATGCTGCTGTTGTCCAATGTGGTCCAGAACGCCGTGATCGGCAACGACAACAGCCTGACCGGCGGGCTGCTCGGTGCCGCGGTGCTGGTCGCGGTGAACGTCCGTGTGGGTGCGGGCGGTGAACCGGCGGCCCAAGCTCACCGCGTTCTTCGAGGGACGCCCGGCCGAGCTGGTCAGGGACGGCAAGATCGTCGCCGACGTGCACCGGCTCGGGCTGCGCCGCTCCGACGTGGCCGCGGCGCTGCGCAGACAGGGCGCGAGCTCGGTCCACGAGGTCAAGAAGGCCAGTCTGGAGCCGGGCGGGACGATCGTGGTGGACCTCAAGGCGAGCGCGGAGGACCTCACGGTGGGGGCGTTCGAGCGCGCCGAGAACGACCAGGCCGCGGTGATCGCGGAGCTGCGTGAGGAGATCCGCAGGCTCACCGAGCACATGGACGCGGGATTCGCGGAACTGCGGCGCTGAGCCCGATGGCCGTCCGATCGGCGTAACCGGCTGGTCCGCGGTCGGCAAGCCGGTGTGCCGGCAGGGGCCGGCCTTGGTGGACGGTCGGTCGAACCGGTCCGGCGAGTTCCATCATACGGACGGGTAATGCCACATCATGGCGAGCCGCAGGTCACACGACGCAGGTCACATGACGCTGGACTCACGCCAGTCCGACACGGCATGCTCCGCGGGTGACGTCGGACACCGAGCAGAACACAACACGCAGTGTGGTCGGGGTGCCTCGAGAGACCGCCGCGGGCGAACGCCGGGTCGCTGTCGTACCCAAGGTCGTCGAACGCTTGCGCTCCCTCGGCCTCGACGTCGTCGTCGAGGCCGGAGCGGGGCTCGGCGCGCTGATCCCGGACCGGGAGTACGAGCAGGCGGGCGCCATGATCGGCGACCCGTGGCCGGCGGACGTGATCGTCAAGGTGAACCCGCCGGACGAGGCGGAGATCGGCAAGTTGCGCTCCGGCGCCACGCTGATCGGCTTCCTCGCGCCACTGACCGGTCCGGAGACGATCCAGGCGCTGCGCGCGGCCGGTGTCACCGGCTTCGCGATGGAGTCCGTGCCGCGGATCTCCCGCGCCCAGTCGATGGACGCGCTGTCCTCGCAGGCCAACGTCGCCGGCTACAAGGCCGGCGCTGCTGGCCGCCGAGCAGTCGACACGGTTCTTCCCGATGCTGACCACCGCGGCCGGCACCGTGAAGCCGGCCACCGTGCTGGTGCTCGGGCGTGGGCGTCGCCGGGTTGCAGGCGCTGGCCACCGCCAAGCGGATCGGGGCCCGCACCACCGGCTACGACGTGCGGCCCGAGGTCGCCGAGCAGGTGCGGTCGCTGGGCGCGCAGTGGCTCGACCTGGGCATCGAGGCGGCGGGCGAGGGCGGTTACGCGCGTGCGCTGACCGACGACGAACGCGCGTCGCAGCAACGGAAACTCAGCGAGGCGATCAGCGGCTTCGACGCCGTGATCACCACCGCGCTCGTGCCCGGACGGCCGGCGCCACGGCTGGTCACCGCCGAGGCCGTGCGCGGGATGCGGCCGGGCAGCGTCGTGGTCGACCTGGCAGGCGAGACCGGCGGCAACTGCGAACTGACCGAGCCGGGGCAGATCGTCGTGCGGCACGACGTGACCATCGCGGCGCCGCTGAACCTGCCGGCCACCATGCCCGAGCACGCCAGCGAACTGTACGCGCGCAACGTGGTGGCGCTGCTGCAGCTCATGGTGCACGACGGCGCCGTCACCCCGGACTTCGCCGACGAGGTACTGGCCAAATCCTGCGTCACCCGGGAACAGGAGGCGTGATGTTCCTTGCCAATCTCGCGATCCTCGTGCTGGCCGGCTTCGTCGGCTTCGCGGTGATCTCCAAGATCCCCAACACGCTGCACACACCGCTGATGTCGGGTACCAACGCCATCCACGGCATCGTGCTGCTCGGCGCGATCATCGTGCTCGGCACCACCGCGCACGGGTTCCTGGACAAGCTCCTGCTGGTGATCGCCGTCGCCTTCGGCACGATCAACGTCGTCGGCGGCTTCCTGGTCACCGACCGGATGCTCGGCATGTTCAAGAAGCGCGGCCCGGCGAAGGAAACGGCGGACAGCGCGCGGAAGGGTGACGATGACTGACTTCATCAACGTCCTCTACATCATCGCGTTCGCGCTGTTCATCTACGGTCTGATGGGCCTGACCGGCCCCCGGACCGCCGTGCGGGGCAACTGGATCGCGGCCGCCGGCATGGTGATCGCGATCATCGCGACGCTGCTGCGGCCCGGCCTGGGCAACTGGGTGCTGATCGCGCTGGGCGTCGTGCTCGGTGCCGTGGTCGGGCGTGCCGCAGCGCGCGGCAGGTGAAGATGACCGCGATGCCGCAGATGGTCGCGCTGTTCAACGGCGTCGGCGGCGGCGCCGTCGGCGCTGATCGCGTGGGTCGAGTTCCAGGACACGGCAGGCTACGCGCACGGCCCGGCCTACGTCCCCGTGACCTCGCTGTTCGCCGCGATCATCGGCTCGGTGTCGTTCTGGGGTTCGCTGGTGGCGTTCGGCAAGCTGCAGGAGATCCTGCCCGGCCGGCCGATCACCCTGGGCCGGCAGCAACAGTTGGTGAACCTGCTGCTGCTGGTGCTGCGCCGTGGCGTGTGCCGTGGTGATCGGGGTCGGCGTGGACTCGGAGTTGCTGATCGTCGGGTGCTGATCTTCGCCGCGGCGCTCGGGCTGATGGTGGTGCTGCCGATCGGTGGCGCCGACATGCCGGTGGTGATCTCGCTGCTCAACGCGTTCACCGGCCTGTCGGCCGCCGCGACCGGTCTGGCGCTGGACAACACCGCGATGATCGTGGCCGGCATGATCGTCGGCGCGTCCGGTTCGATCCTGACCAACCTGATGGCCAAGGCCATGAACCGGTCCATCCCGGCGATCGTCGCCGGCGGGTTCGGTGGCGTCGTCGATCGCGGGTGACGGCGGCGACGCGACCGACAAGACCGTCCGGCAGACCAGCGCGTCGGACGCCGCGATCCAGATCGCCTACGCCAACCAGGTGATCATCGTGCCCGGGCTACGGCATGGCCGTCGCGCAGGCGCAGCACGCCGTGCGCGAGATGGCCAAGCTGCTGGAGGACCGCGGCGTCGAGGTCAAGTACGCGATCCACCCGGTGGCCGGCCGGATGCCCGGCCACATGAACGTGCTGCTCGCCGAGGCCGACGTGCCCTACGAGCAGCTGCGGGAGATGGACGACGTGAACGGCGAGTTCTCCCGGACCGACGTGGCCCTGGTGATCGGCGCGAACGACGTCACCAACCCGGCCGCACGGACCAACCCCGGCTCGCCGATCCACGGCATGCCGATCCTCAACGTCGACGAGGCCCGGTCGATCATCGTGCTGAAGCGGTCGATGAACCCGGGCTTCGCCGGCATCGAGAACGAGCTCTACTACGACGCGAAGACGACGATGCTGTTCGGCGACGCGAAGTCGTCGGTCAGAGCGAGGAATCGCAGCAGAACTCAAGGTGTTGTAGGCGGGTCGGCTCGACCGGCCAGGGCCGCGGGCCGGTCCAGCCGGTCGACGACGTACGCCACGATCACCGGCCGCCCAGGAACGACAACAGCGACGCGCTCATCCAGCTCTGCGGCGTGAAGTGCAGCCAGTGCGCCAGTTTCGACCACATCGCCGACCACGCGCCCGACCTCGCCCGGGTTGATCAGCTGGTACACCGCGAGGCCGACCAGCCACGCCGCGAGCATGCCCCAGCGCGAGCGCGCCCGCACCGACGTGTCCCACCGCGCCGCGCGGCCGCTGCAGGAAGTAGTCGGCGGCCAGCACGCCGAACATCGGCACGAACACCGAGCCGATCAGTGTCAGGAAGTTCAGGTAGTTGTCGATGTTCAACACCAGCGCCAGCACCGTGGTCAGCGCGCCGACACCGACGGTCAGCACCCTGCGGTCCGCCTTCGGGAACAGGTTCTGCACGGACACGCCGGTCGAGTAGACGTTGGTGAACGACTGGTCGACCTCGCGCACCACCAGCACCGCGAAGAACACCGCGCCCAGCGGCACCGCGAGGAACGGCTGGAACTCCTGGGCCGCGTCGCCGTTCACGTTGGCCAGCGCCAGCAGACCGATGACGTAGCAGAGGATCTGGGTGACCGAGTAGCCGACGGTGGCCGCGCCGAACGCCGCGCCCTCGCTGCGCGAGTGCCGCGAGTAGTCCGACGCGACCGGAATCCACGACACCGCAACGGCGAGCGCCGCGTCCGAACCGGCCCAGAAACCGCGCCACGAACCGGATGTCAGGTCGGGCAAGCGGATGCATCAGGATCTGCACGAACAGGTAGATCATCGCGATGGCCACCGCGACCGTGACGTAGCGGCGCAGCACCCGCACCGCGCCGAGCGGCCGGATCGTCATCGCGGTGGTCACGGCGCCCGCGATCAGCACGTACAGCCATTTCGGACCGCCGTGGAACAGCGCCTGCGCGCCCTGCGTGATCACGATCAGCTCGAACGTGCCCCAGCCGACCAGCTGCAGCACGTTCAGCGCGGTGGGCAGGTAGGACAGTCGGCCGCCGAACAGTCCGCGCAGCACCACCATCGCCGGCGCCCCGGTGCGCGCGCCGGGAATCGCGGACAGGCCGACCATGATGCTGCCCAGCACGGTGCCGACGATCGTGGCCACGATCGCGGCGACGATGGACAGCTGCGGCGCGTTCGCCGGTTGCAGCACCGTGAACGCGCCGGCGAAACCGAGCAGGCTGACCCCGAGATTGGCCCACAGCGCGCCCTGGTCGGTGAAGCCGAGCACCTTCGGCGTCGGCCCGGCCAGGGTCGTCGCCACCTCTGCGGGTGTGGCCGCGGTGTCACGAGATGTCGTGGACGCGCTCATCGCCCTACTCCCTACGCCGGCATTACCCGGTCAGGTTCAAGCGGTCGACGGCGCGTGCTGCCGTCCTCTCAGCCCGGTCGCCCGAGCTCCCGCGTTGTTGACGTGTACGCCCCCACGGTAGGCGTCCGCCGCGTGGCTTGGCAACGGCCGCCTCGTGGGTCACGCGCAGCGGTCCTACTGGGCCCCGTTGCCCGCCTTGATGGTCTGCACCCGTAGCTGCGGGCTCGGCGGGTTGCCCGCGCAGCCGGTGCCGTTGGCGGCGACGAACAGCGCGGCGGTGGTGTTCGGCGGGTAGACGCGGAAACCACGCGTCGGGGTCGGCTTGCACACCCCGGGGTCGAACACGCCGACGTCGGTCATGATCAGGATCGCGGACGCCATCTGGCCGGGCGCCAGCGTGACCCGCGGGCCCTCCGTGCCGTCCCGCTGCGCGGGCGCGCCGACCTGCGAGCCGCTGTCCCCGGTCACGTAGGACACTCCGGGGAAACCGACGATCAGGCACGGTGTCTTGCCGACGTTGGTGAACTGCAGCGGTTGGTAGACGTGGCCCGCGGCACCGTTGGGGCTGCCGAGGCTCAGCTTGAGGTCGGTCGGCGAGCACGCGGTGCTGCCGCCGCCGGTCTCGCCGTTGCCGCCGCCGACCGGCACCGTGCTGGTCTGGGCGTTGGCGGGGATGGTGGTCACCGGCACGAACGTGTTGGCGGCCGTGTTCGGTGCGGCGGCGGAGCTGCTGCCGGTCGCCGAGTTCGTACCGCCGCCGCAGGCCGCGAGGGCGAGCGCCGCGGCCGTTGTCGTGACCAGCATGGCTCCTCGGGCGATCGCACGTCGATGCATCACACGCTCCTCCAGACGTCTTCGCCTTACTGGATGACCTGTCCGGAGGACGTGATACCCCCGCAACAGGTTGCTTATACACGGCAAATCGGCCATGTGCCGTTCAACATTCACCAGTTCGAGTGACGAGTTCGCGGCCTGTTCGCGCTCGTCGGCGGGCGCACCCGAACGACCTGGAGATCGGCGCTGCGCGGCGGGGCGTTAGCGGTCGTTACCCGACTGTCGCGGGGCGCTGTTCGCCGGATGGCAAATAATCCCGTTGCGAGACGCCCGGCCGTTTCCCTAGTGTGGTGGTACACGGGAAAGGAGGTGGTCCACAGTTGGATAGCAACGGGACTCGTGAGGTGGCTGTCCGCTAGGACGCCCCGTCGAGCTGTACGCCACGTTCGGCGACCCGTGTGACGCCCGATCCTGCTAGCGGATCATCCGGTGTCCCGGGCCGTGAGGGCGTAGAGGCGAATATCAGGCAGCTACCCGGCCCCCGGTTCTCCCGAGCCCTGTCCAGCTCGGGCCCGCACCCTGTCGGTGCGGGAGTCGACCGGGGGTCGCTGCTGTTCGCGGGCAGAAACCAGTGCCGTCACCGATGGTCCGCGGTCACCGAAGGCCCGCTCGGTCATCGATGGTCCGCACGGTGATCCGACCCGTCCCTGTGGGGACAAATGCCGCCTTCGGGCGGATCGGATCGGGCTTACGCTCGGGGCTGGAAACGCAGTGCCCCACCAGCGACGGCAGAGGATGAGAACGGTGTTGGCCCCGTCGGTCCGCAGGCAGCCGGTCACCAACCAGGCGTTGGTGCTGGTCGCCCTGGTGCTGGGCCTGGTGCTGGGAGCATCGGCCGTCGGCATGCTCTGGCTGGTCGCCGGCCACACGTCGTCGCTGATCGGCGTACCGGCCACCGACGCCAGCACGGACGCGGTCGCCGCGTGCGCCACGCTGGCCAGCGTTCCGTCGCCGGGCACGGCGGCCTTCACCGACCAGTCGCCGCAGGGCATGCCGGCCGGCATCTACCGGCTCACCGGCGCCGCGTCGCTGGCCGAGGCCGCACAGGCGGAAGACGCGCACTACCGGCCGCTGTCGGACGCGCTGAACAGGGTCACCGCTGTGCTGGAGCAGACGTTCGACGCCGTGACACCGCAGGCCGCCCAGGCGTTGCGCGACGCCCAGGCGGCCTGTTCCCGCCTGTGACCTACCGGCTGGCCACCCTGCGGTAGCGCGCCACCGCCAGCGGCAGGAAGATCGCGATGATCAGCACCGAGGCACCCAGCGAGTACAGCGCCGCGTGATCGGCCGCCCAGCCGACGCTGGCCGGCAGGCTGGGCGGATTCGGGTTGCCGAACAGCTTCCGGCACGCGTCGGCCACCGTGGTGATCGGGTTCCAGTTGGCGAACGCGCGCAGCGGACCGGGCAGGTTCTCCGCCGAGATGAACGCCGAGGAGATGAACGTGACCGGGAACATCCAGATGAAGCCCGCGCTCTGCGCCACCTCCACGCTGCGGCGCCGCGAGCCCGACCAGCGCGCCGATCCACGACATGGCGAACGCGAACAGCAGCAGCAGCCGTAGGCGCCCGACGGCGCCCAGCACGGTGCCGTGGACGCGCCAGCCGACCAGCAGCCCGCACGCGACATCACGACCAGGCCCAGCGCGTTGATCGACCAGGTCGGAGCTGGTCCGGCCCGAGGATCACCGCGACCCGGGACATGGGCAGCGACCGGAACCGGTCGATGATGCCCTTCTGCAGGTCGTTGGCCATGCCGATGGTGGTGAACGCCGAGTTGAACGCCACCGTCTGCGTGTAGATGCCGGCCATCAGGAACTCGCGGTACGCCGCCGCCGCCGAGGCTGCCGCCGAACACGTACGCGAACAGCAGCACGAACATGATCGGCTGCACGGTCGCGGCCATCAGCCATCTCCGGGTTGCGCCGGACGTTGAGCAGGTTGCGCCACGTCACGACGCCGCCGTCGCGCAACGCCCTGACCAGCGGATGCACCGCCTTCGGCGCGCCGACCGGACGGCCGACCGCCATCGTCGCCGCGGTCATTCGCGCTTCCCCTTCCGCTTGGTCCTGCCCTTGGCAGGAGCCGGTTCCTCCTCGGCCGCGTGTCCGGTCAGCGACAGGAACACGTCGTCCAGGGTCGGCCGGTGCAGTCCGACGTCCAGCACGTTCACGCCGTCCAGGTCCAGCCTGCGCAGCGCCTCGATCAGCGCCTTCGGGCCGGTGTCGACCAGCACGCTGATCCGCCGGGCCTGCTCGTCCACCTTCGGTTCGTCCGCGCCGACGTCGGCCAGCACCGGCCGGGCCAGGCACGAGTTCGGCCGCGTCCGACGACGACCAGTTCCAGCCGCTCGCCGCCGGTCTGGGCCTTGAGCTGGTCGGCGGTGCCCTCGGCGATCAGCTTGCCCTTGTCGATCACCGCGATCGTGTCGGCGAGCTGGTCGGCCTCCTCCAGGTACTGCGTGGTGAGCAGCACCGTGGCGCCGTCGCTGACCAGGTTGCCGATCACCTCCCAGGTGTCCACGCCGGCCCGCGCGGGTCGAGGCCGGTGGTCGGCTCGTCCAGGACGACGACGGCTGGCTCGGGCGACCAGCGCGCCGGCCAGGTCCAGCCGGCGGCGCATGCCGCCGGAGTACGTCTTGGCGGGCCGGTCGGCCGCGTCGCGCAGCCGGAAGTCGCCCGAGCAGTTCGGTGGCCCTGGCGCCGGGCGTCGGCCCGCTTGAAGCCGTAGAGCCTGCCGACCATGTAGAGGTTCTCGAAGCCGGTCAGGTTCTCGTCGACCGCCGCGTACTGGCCGGACAGGCCGATCTCGCGGCGGACCGCCTCCGGGTCGGCCAGCACGTCGTGTCCGGCCACCCAGGCGCCGACCGGAGTCCGGCCGCAGCAGCGTGGTCAGGATGCGGACCGTGGTCGTCTTGCCGGCGCCGTTCGGCCCGAGCAGGCCGAGCACCTTGCCGGCCGGTATCTCCAGGTCGACGCCGTCCAGCGCGCGGGTTGACCCGAAGGTCTTCACCAGACCTTCGGCCCGCACAGCCGAACGGTCGCTGTGTGTGCCCATACCCCCTCCTCGAACAGGTGCAGACAAATCCTAACGGGACCAAAGAAGTTTAGTCAATAAGACTTCTCGGTAGTGAGAATTTGAGCCTGTTCGGTCTCAGGATAGGCCGCGGGTGTGACACCGCGCGCTTCGCGTTTCCGGCGACGGCCCAGGCAGCTTGGCGGCCAACCCGCACCGCCCGGTGGCCGCGTTGGACTACGTTCATGGGAGAAGCACGGCGGTGGCCCCGCCGTGCTGGTGCACAGCGGGACCGGGGCGTAGTTCGACTGCGTAGCTCGACTTGGGGTGAGGCGGTGGCCATGTCCGTGACCAGCGGTACCCGCGTCGCGGCGGCACCGCCGCGGCTCCGGCGGGCCGGCCGAAGCTCGCCGGCACGTCGACCACCATCGCCGACGCGGTCCGGCGCACGGCAGGCACCACGCCCGGCCGGCTCGGCCTGGCCATGGTCGGCCTGGTCGTGCTCAGCCTGCTGACCGGCGTGCTCGGCCTGATCACCATCCAGGACCGCGCCAGCACCCTGGACGACCTCACCACCAACCGCGAGCCGTTCTCGCGCGGCCGCCGAGCAGATCTACCGCGTCGCTGTCCGACGCGGACGCCACCATGGCCAGCGCGTTCCTGTCCAGCGCCGTGCCGACAACGGCGCTGCGCGAGCGCTACGAGACCGACATCGAGCAGGCGGGCGCCGCGCTGGCCGTCGCCGCCACCGACATCACCGGTGTCTCCGACGCCGGCCGAGCCGCTGTCCCGGCTGGCCACCGGCATCCCGGTCTACACCGGCCTGGTCGAGCGCGCCGCCATCGACCAACGCCGAGGGCTACCCGGTCGGCTCCGCGTACCTGCGCGAGGCCGACCACCTCATGCAGAGCACGCTGCTGCCGGCCGCGCAGAACCTCTACTCGATCGACACGCAGCGGCTGGTCGCCGCGCAGGACGACGCGACGTCGTTCCCGTGGCTGGCCGTGCTCCTCGGCGTCGCCGCTGCTGGTGGCGCTGATCTTCACCCAGCGGTTACGTGCGCCGCAGAACCAACCGGGTGGTCAACGTCGGCCTGCTGGTCGCGACGATCGCCGTCGTGATCGCGATGCTGTGGTCGGCGACCGGGCTGATCCTGGAGACGGTGCACGTGTCGCACGGCCGCTCGGCCGGTTCCGACCCGGCCAACCTGCTCGCCAGGCCCGCACCGACGCACTGCAGGCCCGCACCGACGAGATGCTGACCCTGGTGGCGCGCGGCGGCCAGAACTACGAGCCGCCGTTCCAACAGCTGACGCAAGTCGATCAGCGGCTCGGGCGGGCTGCTCGGCCCGGGCGCCGGCGCGGCTCCCAGGACGACACCATGAACAGCGCCAGTCAACAGCGCGATCACGCGGCCGACGTCCTGGTTCGCGCTTGCACGACAAGGCGAACGCCGCCAACGCGCGCCGGCAACTACGACGGCGCCACGAGCATCACGCTGGGCACGGCGGCGGCCGGCGGCGACAACGAGGCGGCCGCGTTCGACAACGCTGGACAGCGCGCTGAACAAGGCGACGAACCAGGCCCGCACGATCTTCGCCGACCGAGGCCGAACACCGCGAGCGCGCTGGCTTGACGGCGCTGCCGATCGGCGTGCTGGTGCTGCTCGTGCTGGCGGCGGCCGGTTCGGCGATCGGTCTCTGGCAGCGGCTCAGGGAGTACCGATGAGACAGACAGCGGCTCGCTCGCGGGACTGGCGCTGGTCGCCGTGCTGGCCGCCGGCTGCGCGTCCACCAGCGGACCGGTGAACCTGGCCGATCGTCGGCTCGGCGCAGCCGCCGCTGCCCGGCGGCGTGCTGATCGGCAAGGCCGCCGTGCCGCCGGCCGCGGCCCGGCGCCCGACAACTGCGACCCCACGGCCAGCCTGCGCCCGCCGGCCCGATGCCCGCGCCGGGTGCCATGCCGGCGGGCTCGACGATGGCCAAGATCGTGCAGCCACGGCCACCTGATCGTCGGCGTCGACCAGAACACCTACCTGTTCGGCTACCGCGACCCGCAGACGAACACGCTGGACGGCTTCGACATCGAGATGGCCAAGGACGTCGCCGCCGCGATCTTCGGTGACCCGAACAAGATCGTGTTCAAGGCGATCACGTCCGCCCAGCGGGTCCCCATGCTGCAGAGCACCAGGTCGACATGGTGGCGCGCACGTTCACCATCAAGCTGCGCCCGGCTCAGCAGGTCGTCGTTCTCCACCGTCTACTACCAGGCATCCCGCAAAGTGCTGGTGCGCGGCCGACTCCACCGTGACCGGCATCGGCGACCTGCGGCGGCAAGCGGATCTGCGCGACGATCGGCTCGGACTCGCTGTCCGAGGGCCAGGGCCAGGCCAACGCGCCGATCCCGGTCGCCGTCAACGACTGGTCGGACTGCCTGGTCATGCTGCAGCAGGGCCAGGTGGACGCGATCACCACGGACGACACGATCCTGGCCGGCATGGGGGCGCAGGACCCGAACACGAAGATCGTCGGCGCGGCGATCGCGCCGGAACCGTACGGCCTTGCGTTCCCACTCGAGTGAGTACGGACATGGTCCGCTTCGTCAACGGCGTGCTGGAGCAGCTGCGCGACGACGGCCAGTGGACGACGATGTACCAGGCCTGGCTGGGCGACCGGCTCGGTCCGACACCGGCACCGCCGCCTGCCGCGTACTCGAACTGACAGGGAGCTGCGATGACCGAGGGCACCCCGGCCGGCGGCGGAGCGCCACAGCACGTGGCGCGCTGCCCTCGGCCGGGCTGCACCGGCAGGCTGGTCGGCGGGGTGTGCGACACGTGCGGCACACGGCAGCAGGTCCCGGCGAGACAACCGCTCCAGCCGGCGGGCCGCACCGGCGCCCAACCGCAAGCCCAGCAACGCCCCGGCCACCCGCCATCCCGACCGGCGCCGGTGTGGCCCGGCCAACCGCAGCAGCAGGGTTTCCCCACCCGGCACCGGGTTACCCGACCCCGCCCCAGGAGTCCGGCGGCCTCCCGACTCCGAATCAGCAGAACTCGGGTGGCTTTCCGTCATCCAACCAGCAGAACTCGGGCGCTTTTCCGTCACCGAATCAGCAGAACTCGGGTGGCTTCCCGGCCCCGCCTCAGTCACCGCACTCCGGCGGTTTCCCCACCCGGACACCGAGTTCCGGTGCCTTCCCGGCGCAGGGCCAGCAGAGCCGGGCCCCCAATTCGGGTGGCTTTCCCGTGCAGGGCCCCGGTTCCGGCGGAGTGCCGGCCCAGGGACCGGGTTCCGGTGCGGTCCCGGCGCAGGGTCCCGGTCCGGCCCAGCCGCCGCCCGCGCTGGCCGCTCCCGCGCCGACGTCCGCCGTGACGCCGCCCGGCGCCGCGCGGCGACGGCCGGCACGCCGCGCAGCCCGGCCGGCCCAGCTGGCGAACCTGGCCGCAGCCGGGCCGCCGGCCCGACGCCGCACCGCGCCGCCGAATCGACGCTGGCCAGCAGGACCGCCACCGGACAGCAGCCCGCTGAGCGCCCGGCTGTCCGGCTGGGAACCCGCACCGCAGCCCGAGGCGACCCAGCTGGCCATGGGCGACTCCACCCAGCTGGGCCGCGACCGCCCGGGACACCGGCGTCGGTGCCGCGTGTCCGGTTCCCGGCCGGTGACCGGCGCGCAGCAGCGCGCGGAGCCGCAGGAGCCGGTCGCGCGTCCACGTCGGCCCGCCGGATCGGCGCGCGGCCTGGTCGAGGTGCCCAGGGTGCCCTACCGGGACCCGGCGTCCGCCGTGATGGCCAATCCGGAGGTGCCGGAGGGCAAGCGGTACTGCGGCAACTGCCAGCAGCCGGTCGGGCGGGCCGGGAACGGCCGGCCCGGGCAGCCCGGACGGTCGCTGCGAGAACTGCGGCACGGCGTTCTCCTTCCGCGCCAAGCTGCACGCGGGCGACGTGGTCGGCGGCCAGTACGAGGTGCTCGGCGCGCTGGCGCACGGTGGCCTCGGCTGGATCTACCTGGCCCGCGACCACAACGTGAACGACCGCTGGGTGGTGCTCAAGGGCCTGATCGACACCGGTGACGACGCCGCGATGGCCGCCGCCGTCGCCGAGAAGCAGTTCCTGTCCCAGGTCGAGCACCCCAACATCGTCAAGATCTACAACTTCGTGCGAGCACGACGACCCGGCGACCGGCAACCGCGTCGGCTACATCGTGATGGAGTACATCGGCGGCGAGTCGCTGCGGCAGATCGCGTTGGCGCACAAGGACTCCGACGGCCGGCGTCACGCCGCTGCCGCTGGCCCGCGTGCTCGCCTACGGGCTGGAAGTGCTGCCCGCCATGGGCTATCTGCACAGCGTCGGCCTGCTGTACTGCGATCTCAAGCCGGACAACGTGATCCAGACCGACGCGCAGGTGAAGCTGATCGACCTCGGCGCCGTGCGGCACGCGGACGACATGACCAGCCCGATCTTCTTCACCTCCGGCTACAGCGCGCCGGAGATCGCCGGCGACGGGCCCGTCGGTCGCGTCCGACATCTACACCGTCGGCCGCACGCTGGCCGTGCTCAGCTTCGACTTCGTCGGCTACACCGGCGAGTACCGGCACGCGCTGCCGACCGCCCAAGCAGGTGCCGCTGTTCTCGCTGTTCGGCTCGTACCACCGGTTGCTGCGCAGGGCGACGCACCCGGACCCGGACCGCCGGTTCGGCTCCGCCGAGGACATGGCCGACCAGCTGACCGGCGTGCTGCGCGAGGTGCTGTCGCTGGGCACCCGCGAGCCGCGGCCGGGCCGGTCCACCGTGTTCGGGCCGGAGGTGCGCACGTTCGGCGCCGAACTGGTCCGCCCCGCGCAGCGGCAACCCGTCGCGTCGCCTGCGCCGCCGGACTGGGCCGACGTGGTCGAGCTGCCTGCCGGTGCCGCAGGTGGACACCGACGACCCGGCCGCCGGGCCTGGTCGCCGGCCTCGCCGTCGGCCGTCGGGTCGGCGCCGGCCAACGTGCTGGACGCGCTGCGCGCGGCGCCGCCGACGTCGATGGAGGCGAAGCTGTGGCGCGCCAGGGCGCTGCTGGAGCTGGGCGAGCTGAACCAGGCCAGCCGTGAGCTGGCCGAGGCGGCGGCCGCTGGACGCGCAGGGCCAGCCGATGCCGGACGCGCCCTACGACTGGCGGATCAGCTGGTACCGGGGCCTGGTCGCGCTGGCCGCCCGCAGGCCGCAGGGACGCGCGGATGGCGTTCGAGCACGTCTACGACGTGGTGCCGGGCGAACTGGCGCCGAAGCTGGCGCTGGCGGTCAGCGCCGAGTGCTGCGGTGACTACTTCGCGGCCGCCCGGCTCTACGAGCTGGTGTGGCGCACCGACCGGTCCTTCGTGAGTGCCGCGTTCGGCCTGGCCAGGACGTATCTGGCGCAGGGCGACCGGTCCGGCGCGCTGGAGGTGCTGGAGTCGGTCCCCGACCGGTCCAGCCACTTCATCGCCGCGCAGATGGCCGTGATCGCCACCAGGACCGCGTGGACGCCGCCGCAGCGGCTGACCGAGCGCGACCTGGTGGACGCGGGCGGCCGGGTGGAGCGGCTGAACCTGGACGCCGAGCGCAGGGCGACGCTGACCGCGGACGTGCTGCGGGCCGGCGTGAACTGGGTCCGCGCCGGCCGGCCGGGCGGTCGCCGCCCGACCGGCGCGCCAGGCTGCTCGGCTGCGACCTGGACGAGCGCGGGCTGCGCTTCGGCCTGGAGGGCTGCTACCGGTCGCTGGCCCGGCTCGCGGCGACCGTCGCCGAGCGCGTCGAACTGGTCGACCTGGCCAACTCCGTGCGGCCCAAGACGCTCACCTGATCGTCCGTATCGGACCCGAGGAACCGCCTGGATCACCGGATCCAGGCGGGGAAACAGGATCACGCAACGCTACGGATTGACCTCGAAGTCCCGCTTCCCCATGCCGCTGGGCGGTTCGCCGAACACCGCACGCGCCTTCTCCGGCTCGCCGTGGATGAAGAAGTGCTCCATGCCCACGGTGATGAACAGCGCCCTGGCGCGCACGGCGACCGGCCCGTCCGGACGCGCCGAGCCTGCCCTCCGCGCTCTCGTAGATCTTCCGCCCGGTGACGCCCAGCACGCTCGCCGTGATGTACAGCGTCGAGCCGACCGGCACCGGCCGGCGGAAGTCGGTCTCCAGCCGGCCGGTGACAGCCGGCATGCGCAACAGACCGGCCAGCGACCCGAGCGCCTCGTCGAACGCGGCGGACAGCAGGCCGCCGTGCGCCAGGCCCGGTGCGCCCTGGTGCTCCTCGGTCACGGTGAAGCGGGCCTGCACGGTCAGACCTTCGCCGACCGTGGTCCTGATTCGCAGGCCGCCGGGCACGTTCGGACCGCAGCCGAAGCACTCGGCGTAGTGCGGCCGCAACACGGTGCCGGGGGCGGGTGCCGCGGGGTGCCGCACGGCCGGTTCGGTGGCCTCCGGCGGCCACGGTGTCGGTACTGGACTCACGGCTGCACTGTAACCGGAGCCGGTTCCAGCCCCGGCGTGCTGCCCTCCGGGATGCCGCGCGGCGGCACGCCCGCCGCCCCCGGGATGGCGTCGGGACCACCGGTCCGGTCAGGATCAGGCAACAGGCGGGGAGGTGGTCGCCGCCGGTGGCCGAGATGGCGGAACTGATCGCGAACGACGCTGTGCGGCCGAAGTCGGACCGTTTCGACGGGAGTGTCCATTGTAGAGTGACACGCGATCCGGTCGTTCACGATCATGTCCCTTGTGGACCGTCGGATCGACCGGTCCGATTGTGTGGCCACCGGTCGCGGTGTCACGTCCGTGGGCGCGTCGTGGACCGAGCGGTGCCGGCCCGCACCGACATCCGGTCCCACCGCCCGGTCAAAAGTTAACGACCACAGGAGGTGCCGCCACCGGCACTCCAACAGGCACGGTGAACTCCCCTGCACCGAGCGGCGTCACCCGCCGTCCACCGAGGAGGTTCAGTGCGAACCACTGCTCTCGTCACCGCTGTGCTGGGCGGTGCGGCCCTGCTGGTCGGCCTCGTCGCCGCACCCGCCAACGCCACCCCCGCAGCCGCCACCCCGTGGCACACAGCTCATTCGCCCCGTTCCACGGCGACCGTCACCCGCACCGCGTCGGCGGCACGTTCAACCAGAACGGCTACAACTGGTCCGGCTACGTCGCCACCGGCTCCGGCTTCACGTCCGTGTCGGCCAGCTGGGTCGAGCCGAGGGTCACGTGCAACTCCACGCAACGACCTGTACGCACCGTGGGTCGGCATCGACGGCTACGGCAGCAGCTCGGTCGAGCAGACCGGCGTGGCCACCGACTGCTCGTCCGGATCACCGTCCTACCAGGCGTGGTACGAGATGTACCCGGCCAACCCGGTGTACTACGGCAACGCCGTCAGCGGCGGTGACTCGTTCACCGCCAGCGTGACCCGCAGCGGCACCAGCGTACACGCTGAAGATCTCCGACACGACCAAGGGCTGGACCAAGACGACCACGAAGTCCTACCGCGGCTCGAACGCGTCCGCGGAGTTCATCCTGGAGTCGCCGACGGCCGCGTACCCGAACTTCGGCACGGTGACGTTCACGCAACTCGCTGATCAACGGCTCGTCGCTCAGCGACGTTCAACCCGGTCGCCCTCGACGCCAGCAGCGGCAGCTCGGCTACGAGGACCACACCGGCGCCATCTCCGGCGGGACGACTTCTCGGTGACCTACGAGCGCGAATGAGCTCGATCGCATACCGGGGGCCGGGTCGAGCCCCGGCCCCCGGTCGCGTGCTCGGCGACCACAGCCCGGCCAGCAGTTCGTAGGAGCGCAGCCGGTCGGCGAAGCCGTGCACCATCGTGGTGACCATCAGCTCGTCCGCGCCGGTCGCCGCGAGCAGTTCCTCGACGCCTTGCGGACGGTGTCCGGGCCGCCGATGATCTGGCCGCGCCGCCGGTCGGCCATGAACAGCCGCTCCATCTCGGACGTACTCGTAGGCGGCGGCCTCCTCCGGCGTGGGCAGCACGCCCGGCGTGCCCTGGCGCAGCCGCAGGAACGACAGTGCCATCGGCGCCGGCCAGCCACTCGGCCCGCTCGTCGTCCTCGGCGGCCAGCACGGACGCCGCGATCAGCACGTACGGCCGGTCCAGCGTCGGGCGACGGGCGGAAGCTCGCCGGTACAGCGCCGCGTCGCGGGCAGCGTGTTCTCGGCGCTGAAGTGGTGGGCGAACGCGAACGGCAGCCCGAGCATGCCCGGCCAGCTGCGCGCTGTAGCCGCTGGACCCGAGCAGCCACACCGGCGGCTGGTTGCCGGCGGCGGGCGTGGCGTGGATCGGTCCTCCGACGGTCGCGTCGGCGAAGTAGTCCATCAGCTCACCAGCTGCTGCGGGAAGTCGTCGGCGGACAGCGGTCCCGGCCGAGCGGCGCAGCGCGTGCGCCGTGCGCGGGTCGGTGCCGGGCGCGCGGCCGATGCCCAGGTCGATCCGGTCCGGGTGGAGGCGCCTCGAGCATGCCGAACTGCTCGGCGACCACCAGCGGCGGATGGTTGGGCAGCATCACGCCGCCCGAGCCGACCCGGATCGTCGACGTGGCCGCGGCCACCTGCGCCGATCAGCACGGCGGGCGCGGAACTGGCGATGCCCGGCATGTTGTGGTGCTCGGCCAGCCAGAACCGCGTGTAGCCCGAGGGCTTCGGTGTGTTTGGCCAGTTCGAGCGTGTTGCGCAGGGCCTGCGCGCTGGTCGAACCGGCGACCACCGGAGACGAGGTCGAGCACGGACAGCGGCACGGGCGTCTCGTAAGTCACGCACAGGACAACCAACCCGCGCGCCCGGAACCTGTTCCCCGCTTCAGAACAGTTGGGCGATGGTGTAGATCACCAACCCGGCCAGCGCGCCGACGACCGTGCCGTTGATTCGGATGAACTGGAGGTCCCTGCCGACCTGCAGTTCGATCTTGCGGCTGGTCTCGTGCGCGTCCCAGCGCTCGACCGTGTCCGTGATCAGCGCGGTGATCTCGGCGCGAGTAGTTGCGCACCACGTAGCCGGCCGCGTCCGCGACCCACGTGTCGACCTTGCCGCGCAGCGCGTCCTCGTCGGCCAGCCGCTTGCCCAGGCGCGACCAGGCCGTCGCGCACCCGCATCCGCAGCTCGCTGGACGGGTCCTCGGCCGCGTCCAGCAGCATCCGCTTGGCCGTGCCCCACGCCGAGCCGATCACGTTGCGCACCTCGGGGTGCTCCAGCACCTGGTGCTTGACCTGCTCGGCGCGCTTCATGGTGTCCGGGTCGGTCTGCAGGTCGCCGGAGAACTCCACCAGGAACGTGTCGATCGCCAGGCGCATCGGGTGGTTCGACGTCGGTCTTCACCGCCCACGCGAACGCCAGCACCTCCGCTGTACACCTTGTCCGCCAGCAGCGAGTCCACGAACCGCGGCGACCAGCTCGGCGCGCGCTCGGACACCACCCGCAGGACCGTCGAGTGGTTGTCCCGCACCCAGTCGTAGGCCCGGTCGCACAGCAGGTCGACCAGCTTGTGGTGGGCGCCGTCGGCCAGCACCTTCTCCAGCAGCTTGCCCAGCGGCGGACCCCACGGCACCGCCATCACGCCGGCTGACCACGGCCTGCTCGACGACGGCCTGCACGTCCTCGTCGCGCAGCACGGCCACCGCGCCGCGCACCACGGTCGCCAGCTCGGCCGTGACCCGCTCGGCGTGCTCCGGCTCGGCCAGCCAGCCGCCCAGCCGGGCCGCGATGCCGACCCTGCGCAGCCGGTCCCGGACCACGTCCTCGGCCAGGAAGTTCGTGCCCACGAAATCGCCGAGGCTGGTGCCCAGCGTGTCCTTGCGGGTCGGGATGATCGCGGTGTGCGGGATCGGCAGGCCCAGCGGCCTGCGGAACAGCGCCGTCACCGCGAACCAGTCGGCCAGCGCGCCGACCATGCTGGCCTCGGCCGTCGCCCGCACGTAGCCCACCCAGGCCGGGCCGCCCAGCGACCGTGGTCACGATGAACACGACGGCCGCGCCGAGCAGCAGGCCAGCCGCGACGGCCTTCATCCGGCGCAGTTCGCGCCGCTTGGCCAGCTGGGCAGGCGTCAGTTGCTCCACCACCCCATTGTGACCGCGATTCCGGCTGCCGAGAGTTTCACTGACCAAGAGATCGCGGTTGTCCGGATATGGCAAGGTCGAGGCCGTGCGCGAGCCTGCCCTCGTGCCGCGGATGCGGCCGTTCACGTCGACGATCTTCGCCGAGATGACCGCGCTGGCCACCCGGACCGGCGCGGTCAACCTCGGCCAGGGCTTCCCGGACACCGACGGCCCGCCCGGCATGCTGGCAACGGCCCGCAAGGCCATCGCGGAGGGCGTCAACCAGTACCCGCCCGGCCCCGGCACGCCCGAGCTGCGCGCCGCCGTCGCCGAGCACCGGACCAGCTACGGCACCGTCTACGACCCGGACAGCGAGGTGCTCGTCACGGTCGGCGCGACCGAGGCGATCACGGCCGCGCTGCTGGCCCTGGTCGGTCCCGGTGACGAGGTGATCGTCATCGAGCCGTACTACGACTCGTACGCCGCCGCCGTGGCGCTGGCCGGCGCGACCCGGCGGGTGGTCGGCGCTGCGTGGAGGCCGAGGACGGCCGGTTCGCGCCTGGACGTGCCGGCGCTGCGCGCGGCCGTCGGCCCGAACACGCGGGCGATCCTGGTCAACTCGCCGCACAACCCCACCGGCACGGTGTTCACCCGCGACGAGTTGGCCGAGCTCGCCGCGGCTCTGCGTCGAGCACGACCTGATCGCGGTCACCGACGAGGTCTACGAGCACCTGGTCTACGACGGCCGCGACCACATCCCGCTGGCCACCTTCCCCGGCATGGCCGAGCGGACGGTGACGCGTGTCCAGCGCCGGCAAGACGTTCAACTGCACCGGCTGGAAGATCGGCTGGGTGTGCGGGCCGCGCCGAACTGGTCGCCGCCGTGCGCGCCACCAAGCAGTTCCTCACGTTCGTCGGCGGCGCCCCGTTCCAGCCCGCCGTGGCGCACGCGCTGCGCGTCGAGCTGCCGTGGGTCGACGACCTGCGCGACTCGTTGCAGGCCAAGCGCGACCGGCTGTCCGAGGGCCTGGCGGCGGCCGGTTTCGCGGTCCGCCCGACGGCCGGCACGTACTTCGTGTGCGCCGACGTCCGCCCGCTCGGCTTCGCCGACGGCGCCGAGCTGTGCTGGGCGCTGCCGGCGAAGATCGGCGTGGCGGCCGTGCCGGTCCAGGTGTTCACCGACCAGCCGGACCGCTGGAAACACCTGGTCCGCTTCGCGTTCTGCAAGCGGGACGAGGTGCTCGACGAGGCCGTCAAGCGGTTGTCCACACTTGGGGACAACTAGTCACATCTGTGGACAAACGTTTGCGTCAGCCGGCTCCGAAGCACACGAATCCCAGTTGGCCGTGCTCCGCCTGGGCACCGGCCAGCGCCTCGGCCGGTCCCAGACCCGCGGCCAACCCGGCGTGCAGCGCGGTGACCAGACCGACGGCCTGCCGGTCGGGCACCGGCTGCACGCTCGCGATGACGGTCGCCGTGCCGTGCCGCAGGAGTGCCGTCGCCATGCCGATCGCCTCGCCGCCCGGCCACACGGCCGACCTGCCCGCGTCGCACGCCGAGAGCACCACCAGCCGCGGCGGCACCACCAGTCGCTGCAGGTCGTAGCCGAACAGCGGACCCCTGGCCAGTTCCAGACACGAGAACAGCGGCTGGTCCTCGCGGAACCGACCGTGCGCCGCGATGTGCACCAGACCGGCGCCGTCCATCGCCGCGAGCGCCGCCCGCACCGTCGCCGACCGTCCGGTCAGCAACCGCCCACCGTGCGCCGAACGCAGCGACGCGGGCCTCCCGGGCCGCGTGCCGCAACCCGGGTCCGGCGATCCAGACCCGATCCCCTCCGCCCGGCGGACGCACCCGCAACCAGGCGCTTATCGACGGCGCGACGGAAACTGGCCGCCCGACACACGAGGGCAGCGCGGCCCACGGCACGGCGTGCAACGCACCCGACCGGCACGACCACCAGCGGCCGAGATCCACGCAACCCCAACACGTCGGCCAACCTGTCCGCCGACCCGAGCCGAGCGGCCCGCACCAGCCGATCCACAGTGGACTCGGTGCCGACGGTGCGAAGCCGGCATCGGCCGGCGCTGAACTCGATCGCGCGGAACAATCCGTCATGGACGAAGAACGACACGAGAGCCGCGTCGCCGAGCGCGGCCGACAGTTCGGTGAACGTCCAGTCCCGGTGTGCCGATGCCGGGCACTCGCCGGCCAGATCCCGCGCCCGCACCCGCTGTTCCAGCCGCCGCACCCGCGCCGGTGACCCACCGGCCGTGATCGCCGCCCGCAACACCATCAACCGCTGCGCCTGCACCGGATCGCTGGGCGGCAACACGGCGGACCGCTCACCGGCGACGGCCCGGCACCGATCGGTCCACCGCAACACCGTCCGCGCCCTGCCACCCGCCAACGCCGCCGCGAGCCCGAGTTCGGCCAGCTCCACGGTGTGCGCCGCCATGCCGGCCCGCAGCTCCCACGCACCCATCGTGGCCGCATCGGCCCGAACCGCCCGCAGTCCCGCCGCGCACGCCGCGAACACCGCGCGCCGATCCGTCGCCGACCGCGCCCGCGCCAGCCAACCCAGCGCCCGCAACGCCGCGGGCCCGGAATGCCGCCGCGCGGCCACGTCCGCCAGCGAGCCGGCCGCCAGCCGCAGCTCGGCGGCCGCCTGCCACCAGCCGTACCCGTCGCACTGTGCTGCCACCCGCGACATCACGTGCGGCCGACCGGGCACGGCCGTCAGCCGCACCGCCCGCGCGGCCGCCCGCCACGAGTCCCGCCCCTGCCGCCCGAACGCCGCAGCCGCCCGATCCGCCGCGTCGGCGGCGATGTCGAGTTGTCCGGCACGCAACGCGCACTGGGCGACGGCGAGCGTCGCCTCGGCGAGTTTCGTGCCCCGGCCGGCCTCGGCCAGCAGCGCGGCGGCCTTCGCCAGCACCGGCCGGGCATCCCCGGCCAACCCGGCCGCCACCAGCGCCTGCGCACGGTCGACCAGGATCTCCGGGTGCCGGCTCGCCAGCAGACCCGCGGCCTCGGCCTCGCCGAACCGGCGCAGCGCCAGCGGCAGGTCACCGGCCTGCAGCGCCACGAAACCCTGGTTGTGCACACATGCCGCCGCCCGCACCCGCTCGCCCGCGGTGGCGTAATGCCGTGCCGCGGCGGCGAAATCCGCATCCGCCTCCCGCACGCGGTGCAGGTACGCGTTCGCCGTGCCCCGCCCGACCCGCGCGTTCGCCAGCCACCGCCCACGCACCGTCGGCAGCACGGCGGTCAGTTCGGCGACGGCCCGCCGGTGATCACCGCTGGCGCAGCGCAGCAACCCGTCCAGACAGTCGGCCCGCGCGTCGCCGCCCAGGAACGGCCGCGCCAGCGCCACCTGCCGAGCACACCCCGCCAGCCGGCCACGGTCCAACTCGATCCACGCCGCCGTCAGCCGTAGCTCGGCCGCTCGTTCCGGCGTCGTCGACCGGATCAGCGCCGTGATCTCCCGTGCCGCGTCGGCCAACCGGCCGCGTTCCACCAGTGCGAGCACACCCGCGTGGTCGGTCACGCGACGAACCACGGCGTCACCGCGTCCGGCGATCCGGCCCGCCGGACGGCGAAGCTCAACGGCCCCCGTGGCAGCCCGTCGACCGTGAACCACCCGCCGTCCGGCACGACCAGCCGTTCCGCCGCCGGCCACCGCACCCACAGCGCACCGCCGAGCGCATCGGCCACCCCGCTCAACCTGGTCGGCTCGACCTCGACGGTCAGCCGCCCGGCGGCACCCGCGAACCGGAGCACCTGCTCACCACGCAACCCGCCCACGGCGGGCAGCGTCGCGACCGGCCCGACGAGATCACCGGCCCGTCGCGCCGTGGCCAGCACCTCGGCCGGCACCGGGTCGTACCTGTCGTACGCCGCGCGCAGCAGCGACCACTCGATCACCGTGCCTCCAGCACGCCGTCGCACTCCAACCGCCTGCGCAGCACGGCAAGGCAGCGGCCACGGGTCTGCCCGACGCTGCCCACCCGGATGCCGAGCGCCCGCGCGGCCTGCGCGTACGACAGGTCCGGCGAGTGCGCGATCAGCCGCAGCAGCGCACGGCACCGCTCCGGCATCCCGCGCACCGCGCGCCACACGGCGCTGTCGGTGTCCTTGCCGACCGACAACGGCTCCGGACCGTCCACAACGGAATCGACGAGTTCGAACGGCGCCTCCCGCCATCGCACGGCCAGCACCCGCAACGACTCCCGCCCCGCCGTCGTGGCCAGCCAACTGGCCAGCCGCTCCGGTTCGCGCAGCCGGCCAAGGTGTTCGGCCAGGCTCAGCCAGGTCGCCTGCGCGACGTCAGCCGCGTCACTGGCGGACAGCCGGTGCGCCCTTGCCACCGCCCACACGACTCCCGCGTAGCGCGCGACGAGTTCCCGCCAGGCCGCCCGGTCACCCGCGGCCGCGTCGCGGACCAGTGCCGCGGCGTCCATCTGTTCACCCACGCACCGTCCGATGGGCGAATTGCCCGACCGGCTCCACCAAGATCAGAAGATGGCACGAACGGGTGGCCGCGCGACGCCCGACCGTGCCTGTTCGGGTGACCACCCGTGGTGCAGCGCGGTGGCGACGTCGGCCGCGACCCCCGGTGCCGCGAACGACGTGCCGCTCCACCGTGCCGCGCCGTAGATCCTGCGTCGTCGTGCCCGGTGCGACGCCCTCCTCACCGGGCAGCAGCAGCACGTAGCTGCTCACCACGTCCACGCCCGGCGCGACCGCGTCGACCCAGTCGCCGTGGTTGGAGAACGGTGCCAGTTCCCCGTCCGCACCGGTCGCCGCGACACCGATCACCGACGGCAGCGCAGCGGGCCAGAACGGCCTGCTCGTCCCGTTGTTACCCGCCGACGCGACCACGATCGTGTCCCGGTGCCGCGCGATCTCCCGCGCCAGCACCGGCGGACAGCGGTCGTCCGCGGTGTGACAACCGGCGGTCAGGACCACGACGTCCAGCCGCTCACCGCGGGCGGCCGCGTTCCGGTGCACCTGGCGCAACGCCGTCGCCACGGTCACGTCGTCGGTCAGCCCGAGCGACGACAGGCTGCGGTGGTGCCGGATCGTCACGCCGGGCGCGTGCCGCAGCAGCACGCCCGCCACGAACGTGCCGTGCCCGGCCTGCCGGTCGCGGTCGCGCACGCACTCCGGATCGAGGACCTCGGGGCTGCAGTCCCCACTCCGACAGCCACGGCCGCGCCGCGAACCACGGATGCGGATCCAGCCCCGTGTCCAACAGCGCCACCGTGACCGGCGGCCGCCACAGTTCGTCCCGTGGCGCAGGCGGGGGCGTCGCGGTCTCCGGCGTCGCGCCCGTGCCGAACATCACCGGGGTCCCGAACATCACCGGGCAGCCGAGATGCACGTGGTGGGGCGCCACACCCAGTTCCGGCGGCAGTTCGGCGGCCAGTTCCACGCAGTGCCGCCGAACGTCCGGCCGCAGCGTCAACCGGACCAGGTCGCCGTCCGCCGTCGGCACGACGCGGTCCAGCCGGGACCCGAGCCGTTCGCCCGCCCGCGTCGACGGATTCCGGCAGTGCCACGAGTTCGCCTGCGTGCACCAGCGACTCGGCCGGCCCGTCCGGGTCGTGCAGCACCAGTCCGTGCGACTGCGGCCGCAGACGGTCCACCAGTTCGGCCAGGCTCGTCAGCGTGCCGTCCTCACCCTCCATGCGACCACGGTGCCGCCAGCACGCGGTGCCCGCCGTGGCCGGCACCGGAAATCACTCGTTCCGGTGGCGGCCGTCGCTGGTGGACAGTTGATGGACACAGCGTGGCGGTCGCTGCGCCGGACGGACGCGTTCATCCGTCCTTTGGGTGGATCACGGCTCTTACCGGCGCAAATGACGCTCGCGGTGCTAGATATGACGGGGGTATGGTCGGGCGACCGAATCGGTGGCGGAGGCGTGTGGTGATGGTCGATGGGACCGATACGGGCGTGCGGCCCGGCATCGGTTCCCGGCTGCGCCGCCTCACCGTCCAGTTGCTCCTCACCGCCGGTCTCGCCGCGATCGCGTGGCTGCTGGGTTCCCTCGTCCTCGGTCCCGGCACCGCGTCCGCGGCCGAACCGCCGACGCCGACCTCGCCGACCTGGTCGGCTTCCTCTTCGTCGGCCCGCGGTGACCTGCTCGGCACCCTGGCCGGTTCCCTCACCAACACGGTGACCGGCCTGCTGGGCAGCAACGACGTGACGCAACACGCTGTCCACGGTCGTCGGCAGCGTCACGACGACCGCGACCACCACCGTCACCACCACGACGACCACGGTGACGAACCTGACCGGCGCGGTCACGGCAACGACCGGTCCGGCGACGTCGATCGTCACCCGCGCACTGTCCACACCGGCCACTCCGGTGGCCGAGCACGCCGCTGTCGGCCGCACGCCAACGGTTGCGGCACACCCGGCCACGACGGCCCGCGCCGTGAAACCGGCCGTGCGGCCCGTGACCCACCACCCGGCCCCGGCGGCACACCGGCGAGAACCGTTGCGGCACCGGTGATCGCGCCGAAGCGCCCGGCCGCCGTCCGGACCGACCAGCACCCACACGCCCCGCTCCCGGTGCCCGCGCCGCAGCCGCCCAGCCCCGCACTGCCGGCCACGTCCGTGACCGTCCGGCCACGGCTTCGACAGCCACGCCAGGACCGCCGATCGCCGTGCACCGCGCCGGCACGCAGCCGCACCGCGCCCGCGGCCTCCGCCGGATGGTCGGCCGACCCGGCGACCGCCACCGCACGCAGCCAGGCGCTGCCCACCACGTCACCTGACTGACCCGGTCCAGCGGTACCCGTCTGTGCCCGTTGATTCGTGATACGACGAATAAATTGTCATCCGCTGTTCTTCACGGCTCGTTCGCGCTTCGCTGTCGCCACGACCACCCACAAGCCACCCGGCCTGCCAACCGCGCCCGGTCAGGTCGGGACCTGGTCCCGGTGCCGTGTGCCCCCACGGCACCGGGACACCCCCAACGTGGTTTGGCGACAGCGGTTCACGCGACCGGCACCGGTGCGCCGTCGCCGCCGCGCCCGCCCACCGCGCGGGCCAGCCGGCCGAGCCGGGCGACCGCGTCGGCCAGTTCGGCGGGCGGCAGCGTGTACGGCACGCGCACGAACCGCTCCCACCCGCCGTCCACGCCGAACCGCGAGCCGGGCACCATCCGCAGGCCGTGCGATTCGGCCGCCACCGCCAGCCGCGTGGCGATCGGCTCGTCCAGCTCGCACCACACGCCCAGGCCGCCGGCCGGCCGCCGGTACGGTCCACGACGGACAGTGCTCGGCCAGCGCGGCCAGCAGCACGTCCCGGCGCCGCGCCAGCTCCGCCCGCCGCTGCCGCAGGCACGGCTTCCGGATCGGTGAGCAGTTCGGCGAGCACCAGCTGCTCGAACATCGGCGCGCCCAGGTCCACGGCCGACCGGATGGACACGATGCGCTGCACCAGGTCGACGCGGCGCCCGCACCCACCCGATCCGCAGGCCGCCCCAGTGCGACTTGCTCGCCGAGCCGACCGTGATCACCTGGTCCGCGCGCGAACCCGGCCATCGGCGGCGGCCCGAGCACCGGATCGCCGTCCAGGTCCAGTTCCACCAGTCGTCTCGTCGACCACGGCCATCGTGCGGGTCCTGCGCAGCGCGGCGGCCAGCCAGGCCCGGTCGTCGGCGCCCATCCGGTGCCCGGTCGGGTTGTGGAAGTCCGGCACGAAGTACGCCAGCCGCGGCCCGGACTGCCGCAGCGCCGCCTCGATCCCGTCCAGCGACCAGCCGTCGTCCTGCATGGCGACGCCGATCGGCCGCGCGTAGCTGGCCCGGATCGCGTCCAGCGCGTTCGGGTACGTCGGCTGCTCCACCAGCACACGGTCGCCCGGATGCACCAGCAGCCGCAGGATCAGCACGAACGCGTGATGCGACGCCCGTGGTCACGACGATCTGGTCGGCCGTCGTCGGCAGGCCTCGGGTCCGGTAGCGGGCCGCGATCGGCCTCCCGGAGTTCCGGCAGGCCGTGCGGCTCGTAACCGTGACCGCGCAACAGCGCGGGCAGCCGGCGGGTGGCCGCGTCGACGGCGCGCCATCATGGCCCGGCACCGCCTCCGGCGCCGCCCTGGCCAGGTCGATCAGCCCCGCGCTCGCCGCGGGTTCGGCCGGACGTACTGCCGCTGCTGCGCCGTGATCCACGATCCCGATCCCTGCCGGCTGGCCACGACGCCGATCCTCGCGCAGCTCGTCGATCGGCCTTCGTGACCAGCGTCCGGCTCACCGTCAGCGCCTCGGCCAGTTCGCGCTCGGCCGGCAGCCGGGTGCCCGCCGGCAGCCGCCCCTCCTGGGCGAGCAGCCGGATGCCGTCGGCCAGCTCCGCCGACGGATGGCTGCGTCCTCGGCTCGCGCCACGACCCCGAGTAGCTCCACCAATCGCCGCGCCGACACCCGGCCACCTTGAACGATCTCCGCGCTCATGTAGGGCCACTTTGGCATAATTGGCCCGCGTTTGTCGAAGGCCAATCCGAGGCCACTTGGTCGCACTGGCCGCCACCTGCCGCCGCTTCGGCGCCCGTCGGAAACATCGCCCGGTTAGCCTGGCGCCGGTGGCCGCGCCCGTCGTCGAAGTCGCCGAGTGGGCCGGTGTCGGCCTGGACGGCTTCGAACGGCCCACCGAGGACCGGGTGGTCCGGCTGCCGCACGCGGTGGTCGTCGCCGACGGCGCCACATCGCTGCGCGACGACGAACTCTCCGGCGGCTGGTACGCCGAGCACCTGTGCGCGGCACTGGCCGACCGGCTCACCCGGCACCCGCGCGGCGACCTGAAGGACCTGCTCGCCGACGCCATCGACCGGGCTCGTCGACGAGCACGGCCTGGTGCCCGGCGCGGCGCCGTCCAGCACGGTGGCCGTGCTGCGCTGGGAGCGACGACGTGGTGGACGCGCCTGGTGCTCGCCGACAGCCCGTCGTCGTGTTCACCGACCTCGGCCCGCACCTGCTGGCCGACGACCGGCTGGCCGCGCGGTCGCCGCAACCCCGGCGGCTACCGGCAGCGGCTGCGCGAGGGCGGCGGTTACGGCCCGGAACACGCGGCCGCGCTGCGCGCCTCCGGCGCCCGGCACCAGCAGACTGCGCAACGTCGAAGGCGGTTTCTGGGTCGCGGAGGCCGATCCGGCCGCCGCGGACACACGCGCACGCCGGCAGCTGGCCGCGCGACGCACGTCACCGCCGCCCTGATGGCGACCGACGGCATGTCCTGCGGTGTGGACGACTACCACATCTTCGACTGGCCCCAGGTCCTGGCGCACGCCGACGGCGACGGCCCGGCCGCCGTGCTGGCCATGGTCCGCGCGGCCGAGGTCACCGACCCGGACGGCGTCCGCTGGCCCCGCCCCAAGCGGCACGACGACAAGACGCTGGTACTCGTCCGTTCTGATCCATCGGCATTCGATGACCCACTCGGCCGTTGCCGCCGGCCACCGTCGTGGATCATCCTGTGATCCATGTCGCGCAGCCTTCCGATCGCCCTGGTCCAGGCGGAGCCGCGACGGCGGACATCGACGAGTTCGCGGCGCACGCCACGTCGGTGGTCCGCCGCTTCCCCGGCACCGGCCTGGTCGTCTACCCGGAACTGCACCTGTTCGGCGACGACCCGGCGAGACTGGCCGAGCCGCTGGCCGGCCCGACCACCAAGCCGCGCTCGCCGAACTGGCCGGCGACCTGGGGTGTGGCTGGTCCCCGGCACGCTGTGCGAACGCGCCGACCGGACGGCGTCCACAACACGGCGGCCGTGTTCTCCCCGGACGGCAGACTGGCCGCCGCGTACCGGAAGTGCTTCCCGTGGCGGCCGTACGAGCCGTACCTGCCGGGCAACGAGTTCGCCGTGTTCGACCTGCCCGGCATCGGCAGAGCCGGACTGTCCATCTGCTACGACACGTGGTTTCCCGAAGTGACCAGGCAGCTCGCCTGGCAGGGCGCCGAGTTCGTGATCACGCCGACGAAGACCACCACCAGCGACCGTGCCCAGGAACTCGTGCTGTCCCGGGCGAACGCGATCGCCAACCAGATCTACGTGCTCAGCGTGAACGCGGCAGCGCCCGGCGTCGGCCAGAGCCTGGTCGTCGACCCCGAGGGCCGGGTCCGGGTGGACGCCGGCCGGGCCGCCGAGGTGCTCACCGACGTCATCGACCTGGACGACGTGACGCAGGGTGCGCAAGTACGGCACCGCGGGCCTGAACAGGATGTGGCATCAGTTCCGGGACGGAGACCCGGTCCTGGAACTGCCGGTCTACCAGGGCCGCATGTGGTCCTCCGGGAGGCAATCGTGACCGGCACCGGACACCAGGCTCACCAGGACACTGACCCTCGGGCCGGTCGTGCTGTTCGGCCTGGCCTACATGGCACCGATGATCGTGCTCGGCACGTTCGGCGAACTGGCCGACAGCTCGGGCAACGCCGTGCCGACGGCGTACCTGCTGGCCCTGGTCGCGATGCTGTTCACCGCGATCAGCTACGGCCGGATGGCGCGCGGCGTACCCGGTGGCGGGCTCGGCGTACACGTACACGCGGCGCACCATCGACTCGCGCGTCGGCTTCCTGGTCGGCTGGGCCGTGCTGCTGGACTACTTCTTCCTGCCGATGGTGATCTGGCTGATCGGCGCGTCCTTCCTGCAGCGCCAGTTCCCCGGCGTGCCGACGTGGCTGTGGATCCTGCTGTTCATCGCGCTGACCACGGCGCTGAACGTGATCGGCATCAAGCTGGCCGCCAACGTGAACCTGCTGCTGATGGCGATGCAGGTCCTGGTGCTGCTGTTCTTCGTGATCCTCTCGTTCCGCCACGTCGCCGTCCACCGACGGCGCGCGACGCGATGTTCTCGGGCGCAGCCGTTCGGCAACTCGACCACCACGGTCTCCGGCGTAGCCGCAGGCGCCGCGATCGCCGCGTACTCGTTCCTCGGTTTCGACGCGATCACCACGCTCACGGAGGAGACCAAGGAGCCGAAGCGCACCATCCCCAGGGCGATCGTCCTGGTCACGGTCATCGGCGGCGTGATCTTCGTGGTCGCCTCGTACGCCACGCAGTTGGTTGCCCTGCACCTGCACGGCCTCGACCCGAACTCGGCCGCGTTCGACATCGCGGCCACCATCGGCGGCCGACTGATGTCGTCGGTCTTCCTGGCCGGCCTGGTCGATCACCCAGTTCGCGTCCGGCATCGCCGCCCAGGCCAGCGCGTCCCGCCTACTGTTCGCGATGGGCAGGGACAACGTTCTCCCGAAGCGGGTTTTCGGCTACCTGCAACGGAAGTTCCACACTCCGGTGATCAACATCGGACTGATCGGCCTGGTCGGCATCGTCGCGGTGGCCCTCGATCCGGCCACGTCGGTGTCGTTCATCAACTTCGGCGCGTTCACGGCGTTCACGTTCGTCAACCTGTGCGTCATCGGGATGGCCATCCGCCGGCGGACGCTGCGCGGTGTCAAGAGAATGCTGCTCAACCTGGTGCTGCCGCTGGCCGGCGCGGCGGTCGACGTGTGGCTACTGACCAACCTGGACGCGCATCGCCATCAGGCTCGGTCTGATCTGGCTCGCCATCGGCATCGTCTACCTGGTGTACCTGACCAGGGGCTTCCGCCGCCCACCGCCGGAGATGGAGTTCGACGAGGAACCCCAGGAACTCCAGACGCGGAAGCGTGACAACAGACTTCATCCTCGCCAACACCAGAGCCGTCCGGTCCCCCTGACCCCGGAAATAACCCTCCACCTGGCCGACGACCCCATAGCACTGTGGGAACAAACCGGCGAAGAGCCGCCGTTCTGGGCCTTCGCCTGGGCCGGCGGCCAAGCCCTGGCCAGACACGTCCTCGACAACCCGACGTCGGTAAGAGGCAAAACCGTCCTGGACATGGCATCCGGCTCGGGCCTGGTAGCGATAGCAGCCGCGATGTCCGGAGCCACCCGGGTAAGTGCAGTGGATATAGACCCACTGTCCATAGCGGCGATAACTCTGAACGCGGAAAACAACGGCGTACAGGTGGCCACGATCCAGGCGGACATCCTGACCGAGGAAACAACGGCAGAAGTAGTCCTGGCAGGCGACGTCTGCTACGACAAAACAATGTCCACCAGAATGGTGACGTTCCTGCACCGAGCGGCCCAACACGCCGAGGTCCTACTGGGCGACCCAGGCAGAACCCACCTCCCCAAGGCCAACCTGACCCCATTGTCCAAACACGCGGTCCCAGCAACCAACAACCTGGAAGCCGACGGAACCACGATCACCACGGTGTGGAGGTATGCCGGAACGTGTGCTTCCCCTCGTATCGTGGAGACCTGAACCAAGAGAGATGATCAGGTCGTGGGAAACACCAGGCGCCAGTTCGACCCGGAGTTCCGGGCCGGCGCGGTGCGCATCGTCACCGAGACCGACAAACCGGTCGCCCAGGTCGCACGAGACCTGGGAATCAGCCCCTACACCCTGCACAACTGGGTGCACGCCGACCGGCGCCAGACGGCAGTCCCAGGATGCGGTGACCGAGTCCGAACGCGAGGAATTGGCCCGGTTGCGGGCCGAGAAAACACGGTGGGCCAAGGAAAAAGCGGAGTTGGAGATGGAGCGTGATGTGCTCAAGCGCTCCGTGGTCCTGTGGGTGAAGGACGCGATGAACCAGTGATCGTGGCGGAGTTCATCGCATCCCAGAGGACCGGTTTCGGTGTTCCGCACGCGATCGCCTGCCGGGCCCTGGAGGTCTCGCAGTCCTGGTTCTACAAGTGGATCAACCACACGCCCACCGCCCGCGACCAGCGACGGGCCGTGTTGTGGCTTCGTGTCGGGGAGCAGACAGAGATGCGGGCATGCCGGAGTTCGTGCCCCTCGCGTGCCCCTAACGGCGGTAAACCACGGTCAACGCCGGGGTTCAGGGGATCAAGATTGATCGACATAAGATCGCAAAAAAATCCGCTGACCTGGCAGAAGGCCAGCGGATGGAGGGCGGCCAGGGGCGGGGTCGAACCGCCGACCTTCCGCTTTTCAGGTGTACCAAGCAACAGCGCTGTGCTTACCAGGTCAAATGCAAGGTAGCACGCTCCATAACTACCCGATGCGGAAGTTCGTTGGCGGTCACCCTAACGAGGGTGATACGCGTCGCGGCGATGTGCGACCGCGACCACTGTGACGGTTCGATCGTGTTTGTCGATGGTGTAGAGCGCGCGGTACTCGCCGCGCCTCGTACTCCAGACCTCGTCGAACGGTTCGTCCAACGGTTTACCGAGCCGGAACGGGTTGCTGGCAACCGGACCGGTCAGGTGCTCGAACAGTGCGGCCGCGGCGGCAAGTGGGAGCTTGGCGAAACCGCGACGTGCGGCCGGCGAGAACGTGACCTCGTACTGGTCCGGAGCACTCATTCGCCGGCGTCGCGGCGGGCGGCAAGATCGGCAGCGATCTGGTCGGCCGTGAACACCCGGCCCGCGTGCGCATCGGCCAGGCCGTCCCGCAGGTCGCGCACCAGTTCAGTGTCCGAGAGGACCGCGATCGTCTCGTGGAGCCGGTCCAACTCGCCCGACGGCACGACATCCGCGACGTGTCGCCCCTGCGCGATGATCGCGACCTGGTCGCCATGCTCGGCGTGCCGGACGACATCGTCCCAGGACGGCTGGTCCTCGGCGCGCACGCTGACCACAGGCTCGCTCACACCACCAATGATAGCCGCTCCGGCTTGAGCCGAGCGCGCCGTGCGTCCCCGGTTCGGGCTACGTTGACCAGCGGTTTTCCCGTAGTAAACGCCTGATTGCCAGTCGTGCATAGCGTCACCTTCCGACACAGGAGGTGACGCTCGGTTGATAGGTCCATGGCTCTGTCTGGTGGGACGGACGACCGTCGCCGCGTTGACCGAGATCGGCGCGGTTCTGTCCACTCCTGCGGCAGCCATCGGCCTGAGTCTGGCCGCCGTTGCCGCTTACCTCCTCGAACCCGATCCGTACACGCACTCATGGTGCCGTCGCATCCGCAAGGTGCGCACGCGGCTTTGGGTGCGGTCGCTGCGACGGCCCGTCATCAAAGGAACCCCAGTGCACACACCAGCTTTGACGCCGATTCCCTTCTCCTGCACCAATGTTCGGCCATCTGGCTACGACCCCAGGATGCTGGGCGGTGGCACGGTCGTGCCGTATGTCGGCTCGTGGAGCGGAGAGGAGTCTACCGCCCACCAAGGTCGTGCAGCGGCCCGACGGCGGGATCGGCTACGCCGACGAAACCCTGATCGACCGGGACGAATGGGGCGTGCTGTGGACCCGCATGGCTGCCCGCGTCGGCGCCGGCAAGCCACTGTTCACCAAGCTGCACCCGCTACGCCAGCGGCGTGCGATGCGTCGACTGCTGTGCCAGGTCTGCGCACGACCAGCTGATCGCACTGAGCAGGGCCTGTTGTGGTTGGTGCCCGGCGCAGACGTTGGTGAGCTGCCGGAAGACATGGCTACGGTCCAGCCGCCCCTGTGCGTGGCGTGTGCGCGCGTGAGTGTCGGTGCGTGTCCGGCGCTGCGGGCGGGTTGTGTGGCGGTGCGTGCCCGTACCCGGCTGTGCGGTGTGGTCGGGGTCCGGTTCCAGCCTGGTCGGCCGTTCCCGACGCTCGCCGACGACGAGGACGAAGTGGTCGGTTTTGACGATCCAGCGATCATGTGGATGCAGGCCACACAGCTGGCCAGGTCGCTGCACGACTGCACCCCGGTTGACGTGGAACGGCTGTGATGGTGCCAGAGGTTTCTGATCTGCTCCAACGCCTTCGGAACTGGCTGGACGACCCGGACCACGCCGACGACCTTGCCGAGGTGACCCGCGTGTTCGATGAGTTCGCGCGGGAGTTCACCGACCTCGCTCGGGCATGCCAGGAAACGGCAGCGTGGTGCCGACTGGCAGCCCGCGTGGCACGCGGCGAGGACGTGACGTTGTTGCCGGCTGACCTATCCTGAAGGGAGCATGCCGGTCAGAGGAGTGGTTTCCCGTGAACGCATCCGTACGGCGACACGCCGAGATCGGTCAGCGTGCTCGGATGATCCGCAAACGTCGTGGCCTGAGCCTGCAAGCAACCGCCGAGTTGGCGGGCATCAGCAAGGGCTACCTGTCCCTACTCGAACGCGGCGAGAAGCGGTTCGAGCGGCGCAGTCTGCTGGAAAACCTGGCCACTGCGCTGGGGTGCAGCGTTGTCGACCTGACCGGCCAGCCCTACCTACCGGCCGATCGAGCCAGCGCCGAAGCGTTGGCGACGCTGCCGGCCATCTCCGTCGCGCTGTACGACGCTGACCTGGACGACCCACTGGACATGCCGGCCCGCGACGTAGCCGAGCTTGCGGAGTGGGCGTCCCAGGCGAACGAGCACAGCGCGAACAACCGGTACGGCCTCGCGGGCGCCGGTCTCGGCACGCTGCTGGGCGAGCTTCACGTCCACGCCGTATCGGACGACACCGACACCCGCCGGACGGCTCTGGCCGCGCTGGTAGAGACCTGCTTTGTCGCGTCTGGCACTGCGCGAACCCTCGGCAATCCTGATCTGGCCGTCCATGCGGCTCGCCGTGCCGAGGATGCCGCACGTCGGTTCGGTGATCCGGCGCTGAGCGCGTTCGCGGCCATGACCAGCACTAGCGCGCTAAGTCGGCTTGGTGCGCGCCGTGGTGCTCAACGGGTCGCCACAGCCGCGCTGGCCGCAGTGGAGGAACACGCCGACCCCACGGCGGAGGACACCGCAGCGGCGCAGGCAGCCGGCATGCTGCACCTATCATCTGCCCAGATGGCAGCCAAGGACAGGCGCGCTGATGAGGCTGACGAGCACCTGACCGCCGCCCGCAGCCTGGCCAGCCGGACCGGCGAGCGCAACGCCATGTGGTTCAGCTTCGGTCCGGCGAACGTCGAAGCATGGTCGCTGTCGACGGCCGTCGAGTTGGAGAGCGGTCCGTCCGTGGCCGAGCGAATCGAACGCACTCCTGGCTACGACGAGCGCCTGGTGACTGCCGACCGACGATCGGCGCTGCACTTCGACATGGCCAGGGCCTACGCCCAGGCGGATGGCGACCGAGATGCGGCGGCTCTGCGCCACCTGGACACGGCCGACCGAATTGCTCCCCAACGCATTCGGCACGATCCGATAGCCCGTGAACTGGTGGCCGAATTGGACAGTCGTGCGCGCCGTCGAGTGTGGGAACTGGACAGCCTGAAGGTCCGACTCGGCGTCAGCTGAGGATTCTGCGACGGAACAGTGGTGGTGCGGGCCGTGCGTGGACTCGGATGATCTCTGCGGGCTCCGCCCGCAGTATACCTCCGGAGTCGCGCGGTCCGGTGGGCGAGAGCCGGCATGGCGGACCAATCTCGGAATCATAGAAATGGCCCTGTTCGAAATCGAACAGGGCCATTTCTCATTTCTCAGAATGTCACAATCGGTCCCCGAGATTGAGGCCACGGTGGGCCTTGTGGGCTCGCTCGTCGGCGGCGCTGGCGCCGTAGCGGCGCAGCATCTCGGCTGACTTCCACCCCATGATCTGCATGAGGTCGGTCTCGTTGCCGTCGTTGAGCTGCCAGTTGTGCGCGAGGGTGTGCCGGAACCGGTGAGCATGCAGCCCTGGCACGTTGGCTACCCCGGCCCCGGCGTTCGAGCATCTGCTTGATCCCTTCGCCGCCGAGCGGCCCTGAGAACCCAGCCAGAGGCGCGGGCTGTCGGCGTGTTTGTGGACTGCTCGTGTCCGCAGGTAGCGGGTCAGGGCCTGGCCGGTCTTCGGGCCGAACGGATCGCTGCGGGTGCGGCGTCCTTTGCCGAGCACATGAATCACGTCGACGTCCAGGTCGACGTCGTCCTGGACCAAGTTCGCCACCTCGGACAGTCTCGCCCCGGTGTCGAACAGCACGCGGATGATCGCGGCGTCTCGGCGAGAGGTGAAGTCACGACCCGGCAGACGTCCAACAGCGCCTTGATCCCGTCGTCGGTGATGACGGGGACTGGCTTCTCCGGCACCTGCGACGGCTTGGTCTTGTCCATCGGGGAGTGCTCGACCTCTTCTTCGAGCACCATCCACTTCCAGAAGGTCCGCAGACCTCGGTAGTTGGTGTGCGCGTTGCCCGCCGACGTGCGCGCCAGCAGCTCGGCGATGAACGCCTGGATGTGGTGGTGCGTGATCTCGTCCGGCTGCACGCCCGGGTCCTGGCGGTACGACCACTCGCCGAGCATCCGGACGGCCTGGATGTAGGCGTGGATCGTGTTGTGGGACTTGTTCTCCGACCGCAGTGCGCGTTCCCACTGGCGGGCCAGCAGCGTCCACGCGCCGGGCGGGTAGATGATCGTCTTCCTCATGGCTCAGAGCCTCCAAGCGGAGTGTCACTGAGCGCTGTGCGCCGGGACGCCATGAGAAGCGGAGCCGAGATTCAGGCCGTTTGCCCTGGTCAAGAGGTGGTTGTGGCCAGGGGCGGGGTCGAACCGCCGACCTTCCGCTTTTCAGGCGGACGCTCATACCAACTGAGCTACCTGGCCTTGGCGCCGACCAGATGGCCGAGCGCTGTGGCGACCCAGACGGGACTCGAACCCGCGACCTTCGCCGTGACAGGGCGACGCGCTAACCAACTGCGCCACTGGGCCTTGCTCTTGCCGTACTCCCAACGGGATTCGAACCCGCGCTACCGCCTTGAAAGGGCGGCGTCCTAGGCCGCTAGACGATGGGAGCCCGGCCGGTTCGGTGAACCAACCGACCGTGCTTCCAACGGCTGTCCGCTGGGAGCACGGTAAGCATAGGGCACGACCGCTCCGCACTCCAAAACGGGCCACCCCTGGCCGCCGCTACGCGCATAACCCCAGTTGAGGGCAAATGGATCGCCACACCGAGCACCCGTTGTGGGTATCGATGTGGCGAGCGTCACCTAACTGGCTGCGGTCGCTGCCGGTCACCGGCGGACGGGCGGTATGCCGTCCTCGTCGGGGGCCAGGCCCAGCATGTCGAGCAGTTGGCGGCAGTCGTCGGCGTCGTGGGCGTTTCTGGCCACTGCCAGCCTTGCCCTGCGGACCTGGTCCGGCGAGATCCTGCCTGGTTCCCCGCTGCGCTGTGCGGGTAGGTCGGTTGAGTGGCGTGGCAACGAGTCGTCGTCCTGCCACAGCAACTTCCGAATATCGAGGCTCCCGCTCATGGCTACCTCCCCGGCTCCGGTTTCTCGCGAGGCTAGCGACTGGTGACCAGGTACGCAGCCTCCCGTGGGGTGATTCCAGGACACGCACAGTGACGTCCCGGGTGCGCATCGGGCCAGTGGCAGGCTTTCGGCGGTCGCCGGACGGAGGGATGAGGGGCGTTCGGGTTGGCTACCCCTAGGGGGTATTGTCGACGTCGACGAGAGCGTCAGCAACGAGAGCGATGAGGAGCCGTCGATGAGCGTCAGTGCCCAGCACACCGCCGTGTACACCGTGACCGGCATGACGTGCGAGCACTGTGTCGCTTCCGTGACGGAGGAGCTCACTGAGGTTGCCGGGGTCACCGGTGTCGACGTCGACCTGGCGACGGGAGCCGTCACGGTGACCAGTGGGCGTGAACTGAGCACCGGTGAAGTCGCGGCGGCGGTTACCGAGGCGGGCTACCAGCTCGCGGGTTGAGCGAAAAACCGCAAGTCGAATGGGCTTTTGCCGGTTGGTCATGATCGTGCCAACTGTGGGTGAACGACGGCAACAACTTTCTGCCTTCAACCACTCGCGTGTCGACATGATCGCGTGTCACAATTCAGTTGCTGACACACCCCCGGTCAGCGCCTGTGGAGATCCCCTCCAGCCCCCGCGTTCCTCCCCCTGGCGCGGGGGCTCTCCATGCTCAGGAACGCATGACCGAGCGAGGGGTTGGCTCCCGGTTCGACGCATGGGGTGGCAGAGAACACAGTCGTGGCGCTGTCGCAATCGAACCGTTATCGTGTCCGCCGTGATGCCTTCACTAGGACGGACCAAGACCGGTAGACATCGCCCTGTCACCGTCGAAGACGATCCGCAGGCGCCGGGCCGTGAGCTGGAGGACTACCTGGCTGCTCTGGCCCCGGAAGTCGACGTGGAAACGACGGGCACCGGCCGCCGGTTCGGCAACGCCCAGGTGTACCAACTGCGCCTGCAGGAGGCCGCCAACGAGCAGTTGCGCGAGCTGGCCGCGGCACACGGCACGTCCCCGCAGGCCCTGGTCCAGGAGTGGGTGCTGCAGCGGCTCGGCTGGGAGGCCGAGCAGCGCGCTTCCCGCGTCTCGGCCGGCCGCGGTCACCGCGAGCACGCCTGGCCCGAATAGAGCGGCACCCGGACACACGGCGTCCGAACGGCCTGACCGCTCTCCCGACCGGTGACCTCCCGAACACCGGCCGCGCCACCCCGACATCGAAAGCCACATCGAAACGGGCCCCACTCGAACAAGTGGGGCCCGTCGACCGTTCGCTGGTGCCTCCCGCTGTCTCGCGGATCAGCGAATCACGCGGACCAGCGAATCACACGGCGCGGACGTTCTGAGCCTGCGGGCCCTTGGTGCCCTGGCCGACCTCGAACTCGACCTTCTGGTTCTCCTCAAGACTCCGGTAGCCGGAACCCTGGATCTCCGTGTAGTGCACGAACACGTCCGGTCCGCCATCCTCGCACTGAATGAAGCCGTAGCCCTTCTCAGCGCTGAACCATTTGACGGTGCCTGCTGTCACGCCTGCCTCCTCGCAGGATCAGCTCGGAACTGCACCATGCAGTTCCCGGCCGTTCCCGGGCAGTTCCACGATCTCCGCCGAGAGAACAGAACGCCCGCACATCGTTCCGCGAGCGTGAGACCACGAACACGAAGAACCACGGCCTGCCGGCTCAGCGTAGTCGGTTGATTGCCACCGCACTACCATCCAAGACTGTTGCCCCATACCGGTTGACCGTGCACATCGCACGCGAACCCGGCGTTCGGCGGACGGTTCGGCGCGCCACGAAGAGGGCTTTTGCGTGATCCCTGTCGGCGGTTGATCTAGCTCGCCCAGGCAGGGGTGAGCGCGGTCCGCGACGTGATCGTGGTCACATCTGACACGGGCGCGCTGGCTGGGCTAGGCGTCCGATCGGACCCTCGCGCGCTCACGCCAGTTGCGAGCCTTGGTCCGGTTGCCGCAGACGCGCATCGAGCACCAGGTACGGGAGCGATTGCGGGAGTGGTCGAAGAACGCGCACCGGCACGTGTCGGCCGGGCAGATCTTGACCCTGTCCCACTCGCCGAGCACCGCCAGTCGCGCGCTGGCCGCCAGTACCGCGCCCACCGGGTCGGCCGCCACCAGCGTCGGAACGCCGCCGTGCAGCTCCACCCTGACCAGACCGCCCGCCAGCGGACCGCGCTGCACCGGGTCGCGGCCGTCGACGACGGCACCGCGCAGCGCGTCGCGCACGCATCTGACCTGGTTCATCGCATCGGGGGACACCATGCCGATCGCGGGCGGACCCAGCCCCTGCCGAACGATCCACTCGCTCCAGCGAGAGGGGTCGTCCAGCATGTCGCTGTCCTGTTCGACGTCGACCGTGTTGAGAAAAGCCACCACCAGTTCCACGTCGTGGTCGTGGGCGCCAAGGTTGTCGGACCATCCGGTTTCCTCACGGACCCGTGCGCCAGCCATCAGACCAGTCACCACCCCACTGTAGGGAATGTGGTCTTGTCCGTGCCCGAGAACCATCATAAAGTTTTGGGCGGTTAGTAACTGGTATAGCTAGTTTGATGGATACGGAGGATGTAGATGGGTGAACATGGCCTGGTCGGGGCAGGTGCCGTCGTCCTGGACTGTCCTGACCCCGAGGCGCTGGCCGGCTTCTACGCGGCGTTGCTGGACTGGCCGCGGGCCGAAATCCTCCATGAGGGGCACTGGGCGTCGCTGTCCAATCCGGCGGGTGGCTTCCGCATCGACTTCCAGCGCGTCGCCGACTACCGCCCGCCGACGTGGCCGGATCCGGAGCGGCCGCAGATGTACCACTTCGACTTCGCCGTGTCGGACATGTCCGTCGCCGCCCGGCACGTGGTGAGCGTCGGGGCGCAACCGTTGGACCTGTCCGACGAGCACCCGGAGTTCCAGGTGTACGCGGACCCGGTCGGCCACCCGTTCTGTCTCTGTGCCTGCTGACCTGCGCGTTATCGCCCCGGGGGACGCTATACACGCGGTGTATACGCCGTGTGTATAGTGGCTCCCATGTCAATCGGACACACACTGCTGGGCCTCCTTGAGGGCGGCCCGCGCCACGGGTACGACCTGAAGCGGACCTACGACGAACGGTTCGGCCAGGACAAGCCGCTGCCGTACGGGCAGGTCTACTCGACGCTGTCGCGGTTACTCCGCAACGGCCTGGTCGAGGTCACCGGCGTCGAGTCGGGTGACGGGCCGGACCGCAAGCGTTACGCGATCACCGACACCGGCGTCACCGACCTCACCGGCTGGCTGGGCACCGCCGAGCCGCCCGCGTCCTACCTGCACAACGTCCTGTACACGAAGGTCGTGCTCGCCCTGCTGTCCGGGCGCAGCGCGGCCGACGTGCTGGACGTGCAGCGCGCCGAACACCTGCGCGTCATGCGTGAGCTGACCAGACGCAAGGCCGACGGGGACCTGGCCGACGCGCTGATCTGCGACCACGCCCTGTTCCACCTGGAAGCCGACCTGCGCTGGCTGGAACTGACCACAGCGCGCCTGGCCGACCTGGAAGGCGAGGTGCGGGCATGAACGGGACCGGGGAACGGGGCACGCCGGCACTGCTGGCCGGAACGGAACTGACCAAGGCGTTCGGGCCGACGCCCGCGCTCATCGCGGCCAGCCTGTCGGTGTGGCCGGGTGAGGTGGTCGCCGTCATGGGGCGTCCGGGTCCGGCAAGTCGACGCTGCTGCACTGCCTGGCCGGCATTGTCCGGCCGACGGCGGCCGCGTGACGTACGCGGGCCGGGACATCGGTGCCATGAGCGACGGCGACCGCAGTGCGTTGCGCCGCGAGGACTTCGGCTTCGTCTTCCAGTTCGGCCAGCTCGTACCCGAGCTGACGTGCCTGGAGAACGTGGCGTTGCCGCTGCGGTTGGCCGGCATCCGGCGGCGCGACGCTGAGCAGTCCGCGCGGGTGTGGTTGGCGCGGCTGGAGGTCGAGGACACCGCCGCCAAGCGGCCGGGCGAGGTGTCCGGTGGGCAGGGCCAGCGGGTCGCCGTGGCGCGGGCGCTGGTGGCCGAGCCGAAGGTCGTCTTCGCCGACGAGCCGACCGGCGCGCTGGACTCGCTCAACGGAGAGCGTGTGATGAAGCTGCTCGTCGCCGCCGCCAAGGACACCGGGATCAAGACCTACCGGCGGAAGAGGCGCTTTCTTCGGATCAAGAAGCCAATATCGGTGGAGGGCAACGGCAAACGCATCACGATCATTCCGGCCACCGATTCCGCCGACCTGCGATATCTTCTTCGAACATCCCGCGGTGGGGCGTCAGACCGTAGACATGAAGCGACTCCGGACCGGTATTCATCGGATATCGCTCCGGCTCGAACCTTTGGATTCGAACACGAACTGGCGCAAATGCGCGACATGGGTCTGATCCGAGGGGCAAATCTGGGCAACGCGGTATGTTTCAACAAAACCGAGGCTCTGAATCCGGGAGGATTGCGATTTCCCGATGATTCTCCCGTCGGATCGCTTTCTACTGACCTGCGACGTCTTTTTCAATCACCCGGCCGTTGGCCGGCAGATATTGGATATGGAAGTGACGCCAGACCGGTATGCTTCCGAATCGCCCCGGCCCGAACCTTTGGATTTGAACACGAATTGGATCAGATGCGGGACATGGGGCTGATTCGCGGGGCGAATCTCGATAACGCGGTCTGCTTCAACACGAATCGCGTGCTGAACCCGGTGGATTGCGCTTCCCTGACGAGTGCTGCCGGCACAAGGCGCTGGATCTCATCGGCGACCTGGCGCTGATCGGGCGGCCGCTGCTGGGTCACGTGATCGCCGAACGCGCGGGTCACGCCATGCATGTCGCGCTGGTGGCGAAGATCATGTCCGATCCCTCGCTCTACGAGATTCTTAGCTTCGATCAACTCGCTTCGCGCGTGGTCGACGCGTTGGTATCCTGATCCGTTGCTCCGCATGTTACCGAACCTGATCAGCCTTGCACGGCTGCTGCCTGGTGCCGGTGATCCTGTCACTGATCTGGAACCGCCGCTATGAATGGGCGCTGGTGTGGTGCTTGGTGGCTGGGCATCTCGGATGGGCTGGACGGCTTTCTGGCGCGACGGCTGAAGGCGACCTCGCGCGCCGGCGCCTACCTTGACCCGATCGCGACAAGCTGCTGCTCAGTGGTACGTACCTGGTACTTGGGGATCGACCGTGTGCATCCCCTGGTGGTTGACGGCAATCGTCTTCGGCCGGGATGTACTGATCCTGGCTGTTGCCGGATTCGCCTTGCTGTTTACGCAGAATCCGGCAGTTCGAACCTTCTATGTGGGGTAAACTCAGCACCGCTGTTCAGATTCTAACCGCGTTGCTGATCCTGCTGGGCACGCGCACGAGGTGGGGCGAATTTCCGCGCGTCTCTGGAATGGCCTATGATCGTGACTGACGGTCGCTGCAACCGGCTGGAGCGCAATCCACTACGGGTGGACCGGGCTTGAGGATGATTCAGCGGCCGGGGCGCGACGCCCGACGCGCGAATTGACGCAGGCACCGTTCCGGGGGTACGCTGAATTGTGGCTGTACCCGTGTCCCGTTATTTGCCCTCACGTCATTATCTTTCCGCGGGTTTTATTGCTTTAGGGCTAGCAGCTTTCTCCACCTGGGTTGGATTTCGGCTGGACGCCGGCGTTTTTGCCCGCTTTCCTGTTCCTGCTGAGCGCCGCGGTTGTGTCTGTTCATCGCCTTTCAACCGCCCATCGAAATCCACGAAACCCATCTCAGGGTCAACAAACGAATGATCCCCTGGAACCAGATCCGCCGTTTGGATCGAACGGGTTGGGTGTCGCCGCTGGTGGTGCATGTCACCCTGATCGACGATCAGCGCATTCTGCTGATCTATCCAGGCGATCTCGATTCGGCGAACGGTCTGCTGCGGCATTTGCGGCGGTACTCGCGCGAGGCGCTGATCGATGGCATCCCCTACCGCCAGTTCTGGGGCGAAGCGCTGAACGCCGCGCCGGAGCGCAAGCAATTGCCTTCGCCGAGCTATCAACTCCTCCGTTCCGAAGACGAAGCGAAGTGGAGCGGATGTTTCAGCGGCTGAAGACGGTAGGCCATATCGATCCCAAGAAGTCATCTGACGAGAAGTAGCGCGTGACGGCGCGCGGCGCTCCCTGGGCTGCCTGCTCGTGTTTGCGGCTCTCGCCGCGACCGCGGCTGGCCACCTCGGCTTACTGGCTGCCCGTGATCGGCACTTCACTCGAAAAGCTCCGGCCCTCCGACGAAGGCGGATATTGCCGTGGTGCTCGGCGGCGATCGCTTGGGGAACCGTGTACTGAAAGCGCGCGGAGCTGGCGCGCGGCGGTTACGTCCCGAAGGTTTGGGTCAGCGGGCCGAGCGGCGACTACGGCTTCATGAATGCGAACTCGCCATAGCGTTCGCCGTGAAACACGGATATCCCGGAGTCGATGTTCATCTGTGGACGGAATGAGACGCGATCCACCCAGGACGAGGCGGCAGCGATCGTCCCCGAACTTCGGCGGCATGGGCGCCAACAGCTTTATTCTGGTCACCAGCGATTACCATACGCGGCGCGCAGGCCGGCTATTTCGCACAGGCCGCTCCCGACCTCCGAATGTATGTGGTCGCTGCGCCGGACACGGAGTTCCGCCTGGACCGCTGGTGGCAGAGTCGCGAAGGCAGTAAGGCGGTTTTGCTGGAGTGGACGAAAACCATCGCCACCTGGCTGTGAATAGTAGATGAAGAGAAGCACTCAACACGCTGCGGCCCTATATCTGGCGATACCGCCGGGGATTCGTTCGGGGCATGGGCGCCCTGGTTCTCAAGGATTTTCTTGGAGCGGTCGATGCCGCTGCTGATCAAGAGCGGCATCGATTCCTTGAATCACGGGTTCAGCATCCGGATAGTGTCTGTGGTTCGCGGGCGCGCTGATCGGCATTTCCGCTCTGAAGGGCTGTTCCAATACTGGATGCGCGTGATCCTGATCGGCATCTCGCGCGACATCGAATACGATCTGCGCAACGACCTGTTCGCCCACCTGATCCGGCTCTCCTCGGATTTCTACGCCCGCTACCGCACCGGCGACATCATGGCGCGCGCCACCAACGACCTGAATGCCGTCCGCATGATGCTCGGGCCCGGCGATCATGTACTGGACCGAGACCATGCCTCACGCTGGTGCTGGCCATCGCCGTGATGCTGTCGGTGGACTGGCGGCTGACGCTGCTGGCGCTGATTCCCGCGCCGCTGGTCAGCCTCGTCGTGATCTGTTTCGGCCGCCGCATTCACGACCGCTTCGAAGCCATCCAGAAGCATGTTCTCCGATATCAGCAGCCGCGTGCAGGAGAACCTCTCCGGCGTGCGCGTGATCCGCGCCTATGCCCAGGAGGAAGCCGAGCTGCGCCAGTTCGAGGTGCTGAACCAGGACTACATCGCGCAGAACATCCGGCTGGCGCGGCTCTCCGGCGCTGTTCATGCCGCTGCTGCAGGCGCTGATCGGCTCACGTTTCTGATCGTGCTGTGGGTGGGCGGCTACCGCTTGCTGCGCGCACCGCATCACGCTCGGCAGCTTCGTGATGTTCAACACCTACATGGGCATGCTGGTCTGGCCCATGATCGCGCTGGGCTGGGTGGTGAACCTGATGCAGCGCGGCACGGCATCGCTGGGACCGCATCAATGAGATGCTGTGCGCGAGCAGCCCAGCATCGCCGCGCCAGCGAATCCACTGCGCGCTGCCGTCCGACGCTGCGCGGCGAAATCGAATTTCGACGACGTCGACGTGCAGTATCCGAGCGGCGCTGGCGCTCGAGCGACGTGAACCTGAGGATTCGCGGCGGGCGCGACCGTCGCCATCGTCGGCCACACCGGCAGCGGCAAGAGCACGCTGGTGAATCTGATCCCGCGCCTGCTGGATCCCACGCGCGGGCGCGGTGCTGCTGGACGGCATCGACCTGCGCGATCTTCGACCCGCGGAGCTGCGCCGCCAGATCGGCTTCGTTCCGCAGGAGACGTTCCTGTTCAGCGCCACGCTTGCCGAGAACATCGCGTTCGGGGTGGCCAGAGCGCCACCGCAAGCAGAGATCGCAGCGCGCCGCGGAGATGGCCGGCCTGGCCCCCGACATCGCGGGCTTTCCCGAACGGCTACGAGACCATGGTCGGCGAGCGCGGCATCACGCTGTCCGGCGGCCAGAAACAGCGCACCGCGATCGCGCGCGCCATCTTGCGCAATCCGCGGATCCTGATTCTGGACGACGCGCTGTCGAGCGTCGACACGCTGACCGAAGAGCGCATTCTCGACGGGCTCTCGGCGAGTGTCATGCGCGGGCGCACCACGATCCTGATCTCGCACCGCGTTTCGACGGTCCGGAACGCCGACCGCATCTTCGTGCTGGAGCACGGGACAATGGTCGAACAGGGTCGCATCAGAAGCTGCTGAAGACGGCGGCTATTACGCCGACCTGTATCAGAAGCAATTGCTCGAAGAAGAGCTGGAAGCGATTTGACCGGTAATGTATGAGCAGACGCAGATCGGGCCTTATCGCGGCCGTCTTATTCAGCCCGGTGCTGGCGCAAAGTCCTCCCGCTCCTTCGGGCGGCGGAGATATTCAGCAAACCTACGCGAAGCTGTGCGGCGGCTGCCATGGGGCCGACGCGCGGGGAACCCAGCAAGGGCCGGGGCTGATCGGAAATCCCTCCGTGCGCAAGCGTTCAGTTCCAGAGCTTGCGCAATGTGATCCGCAATGGAATTCCAGCGGCGGGCATGCCGGGCTTCGACTTGCCGCCCGCGACTGTAGATGCTCTGGCAACTCTGGTCGCCTCGTTGAATGCGTCGGCCGCGGAAAGTACCGTACCGGGGATCGGGCCGCGGGCAAGCAGTTCTTCTTCGGCAAAGGACAATGCGCCTCCTGCCACATGGTCTATGGTGAGGGCTCGCCCATTGGTCCCGATCTGTCCAATCTGGCGCGCGAAATGACCGTGGACCAGATTCGGCAATCGTTACTCTCAGCCCGATCTCGCGGATCGCACCCGGCTATGGGACTGGTGACCGTACAATGCGCGACGGGCAAACGCTGCGCGGATTCGCGCGGAGCAGAACCGCATTCGATCTCGCCCTGCAAGACCTGAAGGGCGGCATTCACCCGCTTGTCGCTCGACCAAGTCTCGGCATCACCGAGGAAAAACAATCGCTCATGCCGCCGGTCAAGAGCCGAGTGCGATGAGCTTGCAGAATCTGATCGCCTTCCTGAGCCGGTTGACGGGCGTAGAACCGGGATGTCAACCGCGGCCAAGGCGCCGGACGAAGGCGGCATCCCTTCTCGCGAATCCTGAATCCGAAAGCCGGGCGACTGGCTCACCTACAACGGAAGGCTGAGCGGCAATCGATATAGCGATCTGCAACAGATCAACGCTGCGAACGTGAAGCAACTAGATCTGAAGTGGACGCTTTTCGATTCCGCTGTGGTCGCAGTTCCTTCCGGATACGCCTTATTTTCGCGAGAACATGCGGTACTTCGGATTGGAAACAGTTCCGATCGTCGCGGACGGGATCATGTACGTCACCGGACCGAATCAGGCCTTCGCGCTGGATGCACGCACGGGCCAGGAGATCTGGCACTACTCGCGGCCGCGCACGGCCGGGCTGGTGTCGGATCCCGTCGCTGGGTACGAATCGCGGCGTTGCCATCCTGGACGACAAAGTGTTCATGGTGACCGACAACGCGCACCTGATTGCGCTGAACCGTGTGACCGGCCGCCTGGTTTGGGAAGTGGTGATGCCGGATGAGCCTCAGCATTATGGCGGAACTATCGCCCCGCTGGTAGTGAAGGACATGGTGATCGCCGGCGTGGCTGGAGGCGACTGGGGCATCCGCGGATTCCTGGCCGCTTATAAGGCAAGTACTGGCGAACGCGTGTGGCGCCACTGGACCGTTCCGGACAAGGAAGACCCCGGTTGCGGAGACCTGGAAAGGAACTGCCGTAACCTATGGCGGCGGAGCAACGTGGCTAACCGGATCCTACGATCGCAGAGACAGACACTCTGTACTGGGCTACCGGCAATCCATGGCCGGATTCCGACGATCGCGAGCGAGGCGGCGATAACCTGTTTACGAATTGCGTCCTGGCGCTGGATCCCGCGACCGGAAAGTTGAAATGGTATTACCAATTCACTCCGCATGACGTGCACGATTGGGATGCGACCGAGCCCAACGTTCTGGTGAACGCGAAGTTTCGCGGACAGGATCGGAAGCTCCTGCTGCATGCGGACCGGAATGGTTTCTTCTACGTCTTCGACCGGACCGATGGCCAGCTCCTGCTGGCCGAGAAATTTGTCCGCCGGGTGACCTGGGCGAGCGGAATTGGCTCTGACGGCCGCCCCCAGCTATCGCCTGACAGCGATGTAACCTGCCCGGATCATGCGACGAACTGGAATGGAACTGCGTTCAGTCCGGTAACAGGCCTCTACTATGTGATGGCTCTTGAGAAATGCTCTGTGAAGCTTTCGCCGGGCAGTTGGAAGACCGAGCGTCCGCCCGAGGAGCCCGGGAAGAAGTATCTGCGAGCACTGGACATCCAGACCGGGAAGATCGCCTGGGAGGTCCCGCAAGTGGGGCCGATAGACGGCAAGCGAGTAGCGGGCTTGTTGGGAACCGCCGGCGGGCTCCTGTTCTATGGAGACCCCAGCGGCTACTTCATCGCAGCCGATGAGCGGGACGGGAAGACGTTATGGCGCATTCCGCTGAACGCAACGATAAAAACGTCGCCGATGACCTTCAGGTGGATGGGAAGCAGTTCGTCGCGCTGGCGGTGGGCTCGAACGTGATGTGCTTCGGACTTTAGATCGGATTAGAGTCTGCAGGCGGGATTCTTACCGTTCGATATCAAGACGATGTTGGACGACGACGAGGTGCCGCCTGGAAGTTGGTGGTCCGTAGGCAAGGAGGCGGCCGCGATGCTAGGCGTGATCTGGGTACTGGGGTGGTTTGGCGGACCGGTGAAAAGCCCGGTACCAGCATCGTGGGGAACGAGCCTTGTGTGTGGGACGGGTACACTGGCCGGCGAAGAAACCGGCATCGCCATCAACGGCGAGAACAAATCCATCATGCGCTTGGGAGTTTTGCGACCTGCCGGGCGGGGCGTCGCCTTAAAAACCTGGCGACTGCCTCAGACTGGAGCTGGCCGGGCTATCGCTCCCTGGAATGACGCGAGTCAGATCGTCGCTCAAGATGGAGGGGCACCACTTGGTCTCGATGTGCTCGATGACCAGTTCGGTGCCGCGCGCATGGCTGACGAACGGCCGCGTACGCGGATCGTACATCGAGTCCGTCAGGTCGCGCACCAGCACGACCTGGAACCCGAGCCGCGTCATCTGCCGGACTCCGAAGGAGCGGTTGAGGATGCAGATGTTCGTGTGCACGCCCATCAGGGCGACGTTGGTGATGCCTTCCTGCTTGCAGAAGTTGTAGATCTCCTGGCCGTTCTCGCTGACGCCGTCGAAGCCCGACGATGTCGATCGCCGAGTTCTCGCGCGTCCAGGGATATGGCGGACCCGTCTCCTCCTTCAGGATCGGGTCGTCGCAGCCGCCGGCTGAATCGTCGATCGGGAAGTTGCGCTCCTCCACGGGATCGCGCCCGCAACGGGCCAGGATCGGCGTAGGAGAGGCGGCCATGGGCGCACGCTGCATTCGCTCCCGCCACGGCGTTCCTTCGTAGAATTTCATCGTGTCGCTGGGAGAGTGGATGATCATCACGCCCAGGCTGCGGGCGGCGCTGACCACCTGATTCATCCGCGGCGCCATTGCCGCGACCCGTTGCGCCGACCGGCTGCAGGTGTGCGCGTCCCACATGTCGCAGATGATGATGGCGGTCTGCGCCACTTCCCAGCGCAGCGTGCTTTCCGAGACCTTATCGCTTCGCCTGCTGCGCGCTCGGAGGCTCAGCGTTCCCGGCACTTTGGGGCGATTCGGGACGGCCTCCTTGGTTTGCGATGCTCCTATTGCCGCGGCGGAAACTATCCCCAAGAACGACCTTCTGTGCATCTCAGCTCCTGTTTCTAAAAGACTATCACTCCTGATAGCAGCAGAAAGCCTCAGACCCGAATGAGTAGCTTAGGCATGCACGGGAGTTGCGGCCGACGTGCCGCCGAGAAAGGATTTAATAATGGCAACTCCACGCCGAGCCGTGATTTGGATTCCATTTGAAATCACGTTGACAGCCCATTGATTTAGTTTGTATAACAGTCCCGCCGCCCGAGTATAATTCAAACTGCAATGGATCCTGCCGGCGAGCCTTGCTTTGTGCCCGGCGCCGACATCGACGTCTTCGTCAGTTACGGTCACGTCGACAACGCGGCCGAGCAGTGGGTGACCAAGCTCCATCTGCGCCTCAAATCCGAAGTCGAAGGTATTCTTGGGGAATCGGTCAATTTTTGGATGGATCCGCAATTAAACGGCGGCGAGATCCTGGATACGGCTTTAAAACGTCGGGTTTCGTCGAGCGCTTTGTTTCTGCCGGTCTTATCGCCGCGCTATGTGAGATCTTCATATTGTTGTCAGGAAGTGCAGTGGTTCTTCGAAGCCGCCTCGCAAGGCGGCGCACTCTGCATTGGCGACCAGTGCCGCATTGTTCCAGTCGAGAAATATCCGCCTCCGGAGTTGCCCGCTCCATTGGCGCAGCTGAATCTGGTCTCCACGCGGTTTCATGTTAAGGACATTGCCAGCCAACTCGTATCCACGTTCCCCGCGGACGAAAACCTGCCCGGCTTCGTCGATTTTTATAAGACTTACAAAACTCTGGCCGCAAACCTCGCCGCTACGCTGACCCAACTTCGGGCGGCTCGCGCCTCGGCCAAGACGGCCGAAAGCAAGACTGTGTTTGTCGCCGCGGTCGCATCCGATAAGCGGATGGAACGCGAGCGGCTGGTGAATTATCTTAGCGGCAAGGGGTATGCGGTGAGCGGGGCCCAGGCCGCTCCCGAGACTCTGGCGGAAGTTGTCGCGGCCGCGGAGCAGGATCTCGGACCGGCAGTACTCGCCATTCACCTGATCGGTAAGGGTTATGGAGTGGTGCCCGACGGCGAGGATAGTAAGTCGGCTATCTGGCTTCAGTACGAGCAGGCCAAGAAAACCGGCAAGCGGCAGTTGGTCTGGGTGAGTCAGGAAACCGAGGCTCCAACGCCTCGACAGAAAGAGTTCCTGGACGTACTGGGCGAGGCAGGCGACCAGCAGACGGAGGTCTTTCACACGTGCTTCTCTGAGTTCCTGGACGCGCTGCCTGAAGAACTGGACAAGCTCGAACAGAAGCCGAAACAACGTGACTCCGGGATTTATGTCATCTGCGATCGTGGCGACTTGGGCGATGAGCACCTGAAGGCCTTGCGCGCGTTCCTCGAGCAGAAGGGATTCCCGGTAGTGCATCCCGCGTTTCAGGGTGATGCCGGGCTCCTGCGCGAACTGGAAGAGGAGAGCATCGCCGCTAGCGGCGCGACGGTGATCTATTACGGTTCGGCTCCAGATGCCTGGGTGATGTTGAAGCGGCGGACAGTGCTGAAGGTATTGCAGAGCTTCAAGCTGCAACAATACCCCGCGAGAGCGTTGTATCTGTGTGAGCCGGCCGATGACATCAAGACAAATATGTATTTGGGCTATGCCGGGAGGGCAATCCCTGAAGGACGAGGTAACTTCGGGCCGCTGCTCGTGCTTGGAGATTGCACCTCGTTCCAACCCGACAAAGTGAAGCCGCTACTCGATATACTCGAACATCACGCATGAGCGACCAGTCCGCGATCCGGCCCTTTCCCGGGTTGCGCCAGTTCCGAACCGATGAGGCGCACCTGTTCTTCGGACGCGAGGGCCAGTGCGACGCCGTCGTGCGGAAGCTCGCCACCCGTCGATTTCTGGCTGTGGTAGGTGCTTCGGGCGGCGGGAAATCATCGCTGGTGCGGGCCGGGCTGCTTCCGGCTCTGATTGGCGGCTATCTGGCGGAAGCGGGTTCCTACTGGCGGTTTGCGACGATGCGGCCGGGAAGTGATCCGGTTACCCGGCTTTCTGAGGCGCTTGCCGCAGCGGGTTTGGGGAACGGCACGCTCCCGGATCAACTACGCACGGATCCCGGCGCGATTGCGAAGAGCTTCGAAGCGGCTTTGCAGGCAGGCAGCGTCCGCGCAGGCTCAAATCTCCTGATTGTGGCGGATCAGTTTGAAGAGTTGTTCCGCTACGACGTTCACAAGACAAACGCCGGAGCGGATCGCGATGAGAAGGCGATCTTCGCCCAGCATTTGATCGAGTGCTCGCGGCAGCGCAAGGCGCCGGATTTACGTCGTGCTCACGATGCGTTCGGAGTTTCTGGGCGACTGCGCTCGCTTTCGCGAATTGCCTGAGCAGATTAACGAGGGACAGTACCTGGTTCCGCGGCTCACCCGCGAGGAGCGGCGCGCCGCAATCGAGGGTCCCATCGGTGTCGCGGGTGGGACCATCGCTCCAAAGCTCGTTCAACGCCTGCTCAACGATTTCGGTGACGAGCCCGACCAACTGCCCGTTATGCAGCATGCGCTGATGCGGACCTGGTCCCACTGGCTGGGGAAAGGCGGAGCCACTGATCCGGAATTGCGCGACGATCCGGTGGATGTGGAGGATTACATCGCCATTGGCGGGCTGGAAAGGGCGCTCTCGATTCACGCGCAGGAGGCATTCACCGAAGCTTCCAAGGAGGTAGGGCCGGGCGGCGCCGAAATTGTCAAGCGTACCTTCCTGCTGCTACGGAATCGGGACGAGCGGGGCCGCGAAGTCCGGCGTCCCACCACCATTTCCGAGATCATGGCCGTCACCGGGGCGTCATTGGCGGATGTTCGGAAAGTCATCCGGTGTTTCAGTGGCCCGGACCAAACGTTTCTGGTTGCCTCCGATGAGATGCTGGATGCCGGAACGGATATCGACATCACGCATGAGAGCCTGCTGGGGAGTGGCCGCTGCTCGCCAGCGGGTGGGTCCGCGAAGAGACGGAATCCCAGGCGCATCTACACTCGCCTGGCGAGGCGCGCGGCTGAGGACACCAAAGATTATCTGAAAGGCGCAGACGCTCCGAGAGACCCTGGATTGGTGGAAGAGCCGGCAGCCGAATGCGGCGTGGGCGGCGCGGTATCATCCCGGTTTCGATGCGGCCCGGCAGTTGCTCAGCGCGAGTAAGAACCGCCGGGTTTACGGCCTGGGCGGCACACTGCTGGCGGCGGTAGTGGTGATCGCGATAGTCAGCAGCCTGTTCTGGGCTAATTACATCCAGGCACAGTATCTGGCGGCTACCGCCGCACTGATGTTTTCTGAAAGCGAGAACTCGATTGAAACCAGCGCGTATCTGGCGTACGCCTCGCTCAAAAAGCGCTCGACTATCGAGGCGCAGAGTGTCTTGTCGCGAGCCCTCGCGTTGATGCCGGCCCCGTTGAAGAGTTTTGATCACCCCGGGGGAATACTGGTGGACTACAACCCGGATGGCAAGTATCTCGCCAGCGTCGGGAAGGATGGATCGGTACGCATATGGCAGACTGTGGGACGACTCCACAAAGGATGGGCAGGTGGGCGTGGCGCTGCATGTAAGCGGCGAAGTAGGCGATGTCGCCTGGACGGATAAGAACCTGCTGGTAGGCGCCGGAGACAGTATCACCGAGATCGCGCCGGACCCGCCTGGCGTGATCCGGGAATTACCCGTGCCAGCACTACGGCGCCCTGGAAACAGACGCGGTCGGTGACATCGCCGCGATCTGCGGAGGGCACCTCCAACTTTGGCTGAAGAACAACAGCCGCACTCCGCCCTTCTCCATACCCGCTCCACAGGGGAGGGGCACCGCCGCGGTTCCGCGCATGCTCGCCTTGGCCCTTCGGGATAACAAAGAACTCAACATTGGAGTAGTTTCCGGCGTGGAAGATGGTCACGGCCCGCCCGCCCCGCCGCTTCTGCCGATGGTGACACCTCCTGAACGGGGCGCTGAGGTTCAGGATTGCTTATCGGTTTACTCTCTCGATGTCCGAATCCCGTGCTCCGGACCGTTGCAGAGGCCTGTGCGCAAGGGCCGCTCGGCACCCGCATCACGAGTATCCGGTTCGATCCGAAGTCCCGAAAACTGATAGTCGCGCAGGTGGATGGAACCGTGAAAGCGTGGAGCTACAGAGATCCGAGCATTCGCGATGCTGAAGTCCTTTTGACGGTAACGGAACACATCACGTCTCTCAACGAAGATGCCAACTTTATGGTCACGGCAGAGGAAGGCGCGGACCACTTGTGGCATCTGCCCGCGCGCGCGGAGCTGGCCCGCCTGACGCCTCCACGCGTGCTGAAATCAGTAGATCTTCGCCAGGATGGATCGCAGGTCGCGGGGCTGAATGATAAGGGTACGATTCTTCGCTGGGACCTCCGCAAGAATCTCGGGCGGTTGGCCGCGGTGGCCCCGCTTGCAGTCATCAACGGCGCGACCTTCAGCCGAGATGGCGCCTCGGTACTGCTTCGCACTGAGGATTCGTCTATGCTGTTCGATGTCTTGACCGGCCAGATACGATGGCGTCGCGATCTGAAAGGGCCCAAGGCGCTGGTATTGTCGCCCGACGGAACAAAAGTCTTTATGCGGGATCAGATAGGTTCCGGCGACTCCGGCCTCATGCTCGATCATCTGATGGAGCATCCGGGCGCAGAACATATCTGGCCCAACCCGTTGAACATAGGGACCTCTCTATCTTTTCCGGTTTCGGTGAGGATGGCCGGCACGTAGCTGCCCTGCGAATGAACCGCCAAACTAAACTCTCCTGCTGTGCAGCGCCGAAACTGGGGCAGAGCTCCATAATTGGGATCTGGACAAGGGTGCATATCACGACCTGATCGGCTTTGTGGACGGAGGCCGTTCAGTGCTGGTGCGCTCCGGAGCAAATTTCGAATTGTTCCGCAACGATGGCTCACGGACCGCCTTACCGATAACCGTCTCAGCGGGGACGGGTGCGAGCACGCTTAGCGATACCGGGCGGCGTCTGGCTGTACAGACTTCGACAGGGGTCCGCATCTTCGACACCAATTCCTGGAAGGAGTCGAACGCCTTACCCGCGACCGGGTTGGTCAGCATCGCCTTCGGAGCAGGCGGATCGCGCTTGCTCACTGCGGGCACGGACGCTGTGGTCCGGGTTTGGGATGTGTCGAGACAGAAGGAGATTGCCCGATTTCTGGATTTCAAGCACGTCCGAGCTTTGGCGCTGACGCCGGAGGGTAGCGTGTCCGTCGTACAGCACTTTCGCGTGATGAATAATCCCTTCCTGAAGGATCAGATCAGAAAGGACCTGTGCGATCGCGTGAGCCCGATCTACCGGAGGATGAACGCGCGAAGTACTCGATAGCCGCTACTGACGGATGGAAGGTGTGCCGCTGAGAGCGGCATCCACTCTGCGGGATAAAGACGGTGCAAGTGCTCGGTTCGCTCATGTGGATTACCTCGGGATGGGCGCCCATTTGTCTGCGATGGCAAGCGCGACTATTTTGTCCGAGTTTGAGACAGGGTGATAAATGCGTTCGACAGCTTTCCATAACGCTTCGGGTTGCTCGATCCAGGGCACATGCCCGCACTTGTCGATGAATACCAGTCTCGACGACTTGATCAGCTGGTGGGCTTCAACGACCCCGCCCTCCGCAACCGCGTCCTGCCGCCCATGTACCAGGAGCACGGGGGCCCTGATCGAGTGTAGACGCGCTCTAATGAAGGTGTTCAGTGAGCCGAAAGCCGGTTCATATCCTAGCCTCATCACCTCCAGGTTCGAGTCTCCGGTCAGCCATGTAGCCGCACTTGATGCCTTTCGGGCATCGTAAAAGTATGCCCCGAGGGTGGCCCGCTGCATTTCGGCAAAAGTACCCACCGGGTCCGCAGCTTTGCGCTTGTCCAGTTCCATAAGTCGATCTTGTTCTCGGCGATCGAGGCGGCGGAGCGCGTTTGCTTCCTCTGCGATGGCATGTTCCTCAGCAATCGGGCCCGCGTCAATCGAGATGACCGCACGTACTCGATCTGGATATGTACCCGCGTAGGACAACGCGAGCATCCCACCCCACGAGTGCCCTACCAGCAAAAGCTTCGGCTGGTTCAGATGCTTTCGTAGTGCCTCCAAGTCATCCAGGTAGGATTGGAAATTGATCGTGTTTTCACTGTAGGTGGCCAGTTTCGATCGGCCGGTCCCGCGTTGTTCGAGCAGCAGGCAAAGGAACCGGTACTTAGTCGATCGACCACAGGTTTCATGTAGCCCGGATCGCCGCCCGGCCCCCTGCAAGGACGACGATCGGAGGACCGCCGTTCCCAAACAACCGGTAGTGCAGTGAAAAGTGGCCGCGATCAACGGCGCCCTCCTCGGAAGCAGGTGAACGGCAGTTGTCGGCCGCTGTTGTGCACCGGCCGATAACGTACCCATGAACAGGCATGCAGTCACGAAGGCGAGCAGCCGCCATTCCCGTTGTGATCCGAGTCGAAGCATACTGAGCAGACTACTATACCTGCTTGGGTTTCGATCACGTCGGCGCAGCCATTTTCACGCGCGTCGTCGCGAAGTGGCGGAGATCGAAGCGCGGGGTGCTGTTGCTTTAACGATCCTGATTCGCTTGGCGAACTCGATGCGGCAACAATTCGTGAGCGTCCGTAGGAAACCATCACAAGACGGTTAATTCCACGGCGGTAACGCGCATGGGACAACCTCCTTCCGGAGACATCGCCCCAAAACAGAAGAATCCATCAAAATGTATAGTAAGTGAACAGTATCTGAAGGTAGCTGCGCAGCTTGCTCACACTGCTGGGCGTTATGATGGGCGCCAGTGTCGTTCCGGTTAATGCAGTCAGTGATGGATTAGGATCCAGCAGGAAGCACTGCGCTGCTAGTCACTCGAGCCGCACCTGGGGAACATAAAGGCTCGGGACGCTTGCTGCGCGGAACGGCACCTGAGCTCCTACCGTATAACACGCTAGGGCACCAACATGGGCTTAACTGCATTTTTCGAACAGATCATTCAGGATCTTCGTGTAGGCACACGCGAGTCTCGCAAAACGGCCCGCATTCGCTCTGGTCGCCGCCGGATCGCTCGCCCTCGGCATCGGCTCCGCCACGGCGATGTACAGCGTGATTCACGCCGTGATCGTCGATCCGTTCCCGTACAAAGATGTCGATCATCTGAACAGCATTATCGTTCGGGACCTCGCCGCACGTGGTCGACGCCTGTACTATACAGTCGATCAATATCTCGAGTTCGCCCGACGTGCCACGATATTCGAGGGTCTTACCGCGTCCACTATCAGTGACGTGATCTGGACGGGCGCCGGCGAACCCCGCCGCCTTCGCGGGAATCACGTGCCGATGAACGCTTTCGAGGTCCTGGGCGTGCCGCCGCTGCTTGGCCGCGTCGTCACACCTTATGACGCGGCTCCTGGAGCGGAGCCGATTGCGATCCTGGGCTACAAATTTTGGCAACGTGAGTTTGCTGGAGATCCCGGTGTAATTGGGCGCCGGATGCATCTGAACGGCAAGATACGCACCGTAGTGGGAGTGATGCCGCCTCGCTTCATGTTTCGCGGTGCGGACGTATATCTGCCTGTGGTGTTCCACCCGGGTGAGGTTACGGAGGGAGTAGCCAGACGATTTCACGTACTTGGGCGGACAAAACTTGGTGTAACTCCCGCCCAAGCGGAGGCCGATCTTCGTCCGATAGTGGACGATCTGCGGCGCCAGAATCCACGCGGGTTTCCAGACAAATACTCCGTCGGACTGCTTTCGATTCGGCGAGACGTTCCCCAGCGGCATTCGCGAACAACTCTGGATTCTGTTCGGCGCTGTCGGCCTGCTACTGCTGATCTCGTGTGTGAATGTGTCGAATCTGCTGCTTTCAAGAGCTTCGGCGCGGGCACGCGAAATGGCCGTTCGCGCTTCTCTCGGTGCCAGCCGGGGACGGGTTATCCGGCAATTACTAGCGGAAAGCGTCGTGCTTGCACTGGCAGGGGCGGTGCGCTGGGCGTCGTGCTCGGATATGCAGGTCTAAGGGGTATCATCGCCGATGGTTCCGCCAGATACGATTCCCGATGAGGCCGAAGTTGCGCTAAACGGTGCCGTGCCTGTTGTTCACGGTTGGGGTTTCCTTCGGAGCCGCCCTGCTCTTTGGGCTGGCGCCGGCACTCCACCTGGCGGGGCAGAACCCGATCGGTGCGCTGCGGCAAGGCGGCAAGGGCGACCGCGGCAGCCCTCGCCAGCGGCTACTGCGCGCCGCGCTAGTCGTTTGTGGGTGGCTCTCTCCCTCATGCTGCTGGTGGCCGCTAGCCTGATGACACGCACTCTGGCCAAAGTAACGAGTCTGGATCTTAGCATGCGTCCGGACCGCGTTCTCGTGATGCGCGTGCCCTTGTCCCCTCAACGCTATCCGACTCCGGAGCGGCGCATCGTTTTTTTACGCC
>CAVWRF010000010.1:0-753382 GCA_963757325.1 Candidatus Melainabacteria bacterium | reverse complement strand
ATTTGTCACTGTGGCTTCAGTGACAATCGAAATCAATCACTGACGCGGTTTACAGCGACATCACCGGTCACGCGCCAACAACCGCGCATCGACTAGGGTCCGAGCGTGGAACTCGGTCTGAATCTGGGTACTGGGGCGGCGGCAACGACGCGGCGAACCTGGCGTTGGCCAGGAGGCCGACCGGTTGGGTTACGCGGTCGTGTGGGCCGCCGAGGCGTACGGGTCGGACGCGCCGACGGTGTTGGCGGGTGGCCGCGCACACCGAGCGGATGGACATCGGCAGCGCGATCCTGCAGATCCCGGCCGGTCGCCGGCGATGACGGCGATGACGGCGGCGACGTTGGACACGTTGTCGGGTGGGCGGTTCCGGTTGGGGTTGGGGGTGTCGGGGCCGCAGGTGTCGGAGGGGTGGCACGGGGTGCGGTTCGACAAGCCGCTGGCGCGGACGCGGGAGTACGTGGACATCGTGCGGATGGCGTTGCGGCGGGAGAAGGTGCGCTACGAGGGCAGGCGTACCGGTTGCCGTTGCCGGATGGTCCGGGGAAGGCGCTGGCGTTGACGTGCATCCGGTGCGGAGCGGATTCCGGTGTATCTGGCCGCGGTGGGGCCGAAGAACCTGGAGTTGACGGGGGAGATCGCGGACGGGTGGTTGCCGGTGTTCTTCTCGGCGGAGTTCGGTCCTGAGTCGTTGCGGCGGATCGGGTGGGTTTGGCGCGGGCGGGGCGGTCGATGGAGGGTTTCGACGTGGTGCCGACGGTGCCGTTGGTGGTGGGGGAGGACTGGGTGTCGTGTGCGGACGCTGTGCGGGGTTATGCGGCGTTGTATGTGGGTGGGATGGGGAGTCGGGAGCAGAATTTCTACAACGATATGGCGTGTCGGATGGGGTTCGCGCGGAGGCTGCTGGGTGCAGGATCGGTATCTGGCGAGGGATTATGCGGGGGCGATGGCGGCGTTGCCGGTGGAGTTCCTGGATGCGACGTCGTTGTTGGGGCCGAAGGAGCGGATCGCGGATCGGATGCGGGCGTTGGCGGATGTGGGTGTGACGACGTTGACGGTGTCGCCGATGGCGGGTGATCCGGCGGATCGGCTGGCTGCGTTGCGGGTGGCGGGTGAGGCGTTGGACGCCGCTGGTGTGGGTGGGTGAGGTCGTTTCGTAGGCTCGTGTCGTGGCTACGGTGATTTTGTTGCGGCATGCTCGTTCGAGTGCGAACGGTGCGGGGGTGTTGGCTGGTCGGACGCCGAAGGTGGGGTTGGACGATTCGGGGTTGAAGCAGGCTGCGGGTTGGTGGATCGGTTGGCGGGGGTGCCGGTGGCGGCTGTGGTGTCGTCACCGTTGCAGCGGTGTCGGCAGACGGTGGCGCCGTTGGTGGCGGCGCGGGGGTTGGGTGTGGTGACGGATGGTGGGTTGGCCGAGGTGGATTACGGGGAGTGGACGGGGCGGAAGTTGTCGTCGTTGGTGAAGGAGCCGTTGTGGCAGGTGGTGCAGGCGCATCCGTCTGCTGCTGTGTTTCCTGGTGGTGAGGGGTTGGCGCAGGTGCAGGCGCGGGCGGTGGCGGCGGTGCGGTCGCATGGGGAGCGGGTGGTGGCGGAGCATGGTGGGGATGCGGTGTGGGTGGTGTGCAGTCATGGGGATGTGATCAAGGCTGTGTTGGCGGATGCGTTGGGGGTGCATCTGGATTCGTTTCAGCGGATCGTGGTGGATCCGTGTTCGGTGTCGGTGGTGCGGTACACGGCGACGCGGCCGTTCGTGTTGCGGGTCAATGACACTGGTGGGGTTTGCGGGGGATTGTGCCGGTGCCGCCGAAGAGGAAGGGGTCGGCGGAAGGTGCTGGGTCGGACGCGGTGGTGGGTGGTTCGACGGGGCGGTGATTTCATCTGGTCCAGGGTGGGGTGAGTTGGTGCCGTCGGGGAGGGTGGCCTGGAGGCCCGTGGTGGTGCTGACGATGGCGGTGGTCGGTTGGTGGTGGGGTTGGTGAGGCGATTGTGGTGTGGGGTGGGACGAGGATGGCGTCGCCGGGGTGGAGGGTGGTTGTGGTGTCGGCGAGGGTGCAGGTGGGGGTTCCGGTGGTGATGACGAGGACTTCTTCGTGGGTGATGGTGTGGGTTTGGCCGGTGGTGGTGGGTGGGATGTGAGTTGCCAGACGCAGAGTTGGGTGCTGCCGAGGCTGGGGGCGGTGTAGGAGGTGAAGCTGGCGCCGTGGGTTTCGTGGGTGGTGGTGTCTGCGGTGTGGATGATGGGCATGGTCTCTCCTGCCATATGGTCAAGTGACTTGACCATATGGTCAACCTGCTTGTCCACTGTGTCAAGATGGTTGCGTGGACGAGTTCGGGAGCATGGCGTTGGCCGCGACGGTGTTGGCCGCGGCGGCGGGCCTGGTGGAGGCGATCCACGAGGGTGTGGTGGCGCGGGGGTTCGGTGATCTGCGGCCCGTGCATGGGTTCGTGTTCGCGCGGATCGCGCCGGAGGGTGCCACGGCGCGGGAGATCGCCGATCATCTCGGGGTGACCAAGCAGGCGGGCAGCCAGCTCGTGGAGGAGTTGATCGGCAAAGGTTACGTGGTGCGGCGGCCGCATCCGAGCGATGCGCGGGCGCGGCTGGTGGTGTTGACGGAGAAGGGTTGGGCGTGCACACGGGCGGCTGAGCAGGCGGCCGCGGCCGCCGTCGGCCGCTGGGGTGGTGTGGTGGGTGAGCAGCGGCTGATGGCGGTGCGGGAGGCGTTGGCGTTGGTGGCGCCTGCCGGTCGGTTGCGGCCTACCTGGTGAGTGCGGCGATGGCTGCCGCGGGTGCGGTGGTGGGTGAGCCGGCGTGGAAAGGGGGTTGTGGGTCGTATTCGATGGCCAGTTGGAGGGTTTGGGCGACGGTGTCGCCCGCGATGTGGGCGGCGAGGGTGAGTGCCATGTCGATGCCGGCGGAGACGCCTGCTCCGGTGACGTACTTGCCGTCGATGACGACGCGTTCGGACACGGGGGTGGCGCCGTAGTCGGCGAGGCGGTCGATGGACTGCCAGTGGGTGGTGGCGCGGCGGCCGGTGAGCAGGCCGGCGGCGGCGAGGATGAGGGAGCCGGTGCAGACGGATGTGGTCCAGGTACTGGTGGTGTCGGCGGCGCGCAGCCAGCGCTGCAGTGGGCTGTCGGTGAGGTGGAGGGCTTTGCCGGGGCCGCCGGGGACGACGATGACGTCGGGGTCGGGGACGTCGGCGAAGGTGGCGTCGACGATGAGGCCGAGGGTGCCGGTGTCGGAGCGGACGGTGGGTGTGTCGCCGACGGTGACGAGTTCGGCGCCGGGTAGGCGGGAGAGGACTTCGTAGGGGCCGATGGCGTCGAGTGCGGCGAGTTGGTCGTAGAGGACGACGGCGATCCGCATGTGGGGTGTCCCTTTCGGAGTGGGCCGTTCAGAATCTGCGGCGGTATTCGGCGGGTGAGATGCCGAGTGCCTTGTGGAATGCGCGGCGCATGGCTTCGGGTGTGCCGTAGCCGCTGTGGCGGGCGACGTGTTCGATGGCGTTGGTGGTGTCTTCGAGGAGTCTGCGGGCGGTTTCCAGGCGGGTCTGGTCGACGTAGTGGCCTGGGGTGGCGCCGGTTTCGGCGGTGAAGGCGCGGGCGAACTGGCGTGCGGAGAGGTTGGCGCGGCGGGCGAGGACGTCGATGGTGAGGTCGGCGTCGGGGTGTTCGGTGATCCAGTGTTGGATGTCGCGCAGTGGTTGGCGGTGGGCGGTCTGGGCGCGGAGGTGGGTGGAGAACTGGGTCTGGTTGCCGGGTCGGCGGAGGAACACGACGAGGTGGCGGGCGATGGTGAGTGCGGTGTCGCGGTCGATGTCGTGTTCGACCAGGGACAGGGCCATGTCGATGCCGCTGGTGACGCCGGCTGATGTGGTGATGTCGCCGTCGTGGATGTAGATGGGTTCGGGGTCGACGGTGATGTCGGGGTGTTGGCGGCGAGTTGGCCGCAGCGGTACCAGTGGGTGGTGACGGTGCGGCCGGTGAGCAGGCCCGCCTCGGCGAGGAGGAACGCGCCGGTGCACACGGAGACGACCCGTTGGGCTGGGGTGCGTTGTCGGCGAGCCAGGTGACGAGGTCGGGGTCGGGGTTGCGGGCGCCGCGCCGCCGGGGACGAGCAGGGTGTGGGCGGGTGGGGTGTGGTGGAGGTCGGTGTCGGGGGTGATGGTGAGGCCGCTGGTGGTGTGGATGGGTTGGCCGGGAGGCTCGCTGTGGTGATGCGGTAGGGGGGTTGGTCGGTCCAGTAGCCGTTGGCGCCCGCGAAGACTTCGAGTGGTCCTGTGACGTCGAGGCTCTGTACGTCGTCGAACAGGACGATGGTGACGGTGCGGGTGCGCATGTATCGGATCCTCGGGTGTGCGCGGGATGGCAGCAAGGACGGGTTTCCCACTTTTCCGGTCACGCGTGGTGCGTTCCGTGGCTGGCGCCCTCGGGCTTGTTGAACGCCGGGTGATGGGGTGACCGCGCTGCGTCACGTGTTCGGTGAGCTGCTGGTCGGTTGGGGAAGCGCGCGGACCGGTCGGCCGCTGTTGCTGGAGGGGTCCGGCGACGGTTGGGCGGGTGCCGTGGCGGCGGGCTGACGGACCGGTTCGGTCTCGTCACCGGGACATCGGACCTGGCACCGGCGCGGGCGACGGCGATCCGACCGGACGGGTGTGCGGCGTGGGCGGGGGACGGGTGCGAATCACCCGTTGACGTGCCGCAGCGTGGTTCGGTGAGCCGGCCTGCTGATCTGTCACTCCATCGTGGACTCGTGACAGGTCCACAGTGGAGTCTCCAGGTGTGGGTCGTTGGTGGGGGCCGTCGATCGGCGGCGCGGTCGTTGACCGGTTCGGGCCCGATGCCGATAATCGGTGACTGTTGCGAGTCGACCCGGTGTGCCGGGGTTCCGGGGTGGGGGTGGCACGTCGTCAACCGCTCGGTTGCGCCAGATGGAGGGCTGGCGTCGTGACAGGGGAGTCTGCAGTGAACTTTGGGAGTTCAATCATGCCGGCGCAGTTCTGGGGGCTTTGCGACGTCGGGTTCTCGCCGGCGGAGGTGGCGGCGGCGAAAGCGGTCGCCGCGCGGATGGGTACGCCGGAAGTCGTTGTCGCGATAGGGAATCGCGCGCTCGGGCTGGGTCAGGTCAGTTCGTCGGTCGAGCTGTGTGTGATCGGTGACCTTGCCCGGCACGCAGCGGGTGGTCGACGTGGCCGGCACGCGGGTGGAGGTCAGTGCGATGTCCGCACGCCATGCGGAGCATCTGTTGGCGCTGACCACGGAATACCGTGCGACCGGGCGGCACAGTCCGCAGTTGGCGATCGGTGCTGACCGGTTGCGGGACCTGATCGGGTTGGTCACGGGCCGGCGGTTGGTGACCAGTCCGCGTTGGCAGGCGCTGTTCGAGGCGGTGGATCCGGACGCGGTGCGGCAGATGGTGATCAGCAGTGCGGCGTTGGGGTTCGCGGCCGCGGCGGCGGACACGTTCGCGGCGTTGCTGTCGGGTGATCTGTTCACGGCGGTGTCGTTGTCGGTGACCGCGCTGCTGTTCGGGTGTCAGGCGGTGTTGGCGGCGGCCGGTGACCTGGACACGGATGCGCGGTTCGTGTTCCGGCGGTTGGCCAGGACGCCGGCGACGGCGTCGTGGTGCGGGCGGTTGTGGCAGTTGTGCCACAGCGCGTTCCCGACGGATGCGGTGCCGGAGCCGGCGCTGGTGCGGGCGGTGGTGGAGGAGCGGCTGCTGGTGGGGAACCTGCTGTTGAGCTGGTGTGCCGTGGAGGGCTGGGCCAAGCCGTTGGGCGGTCTGCCGGAGCCGGGCGGGCGGGGACGGTGTTCGCCGGGCCGCGGCGTAGCGCGTTCTTCGCTCCGGTGCGGTTCGCGGACTGTTGGGCGCTGTTCGGGCCGACGCAGACGTACCAGACGACGGAGGCCGTGGTGCGGTTGTGGCGGCGGTTGGTGGGACGGCGGCCGGACGACGCGGTGTACGACCTGGCCGGGAGTGAGCCGGAGCTGGCCGGTATGCCGATCACCGACGTGGAGGCGGCGGTGACGAGGTTGCACCAGATCGGGGCGGTGCAGGCGCCGTTGGCGCGGCCGGATGGTTGGTGGGGGCGGTCGGTGAGCCCGTCGGCGCTGTCGATCGTGCCGGGTGCCCGTTTTCGTTGAGCCGCCTCCCGTAACCGCGACACTCGCGATGAGTGTGGTTTCCTCACTGTCCGTGCCGAGTTGTTAGGGTTGGCGCGTTCAGTGGCTACGCTCGTCGGGCGGTGCGGAAGGAAGGATGCGGGCATGAGCCTTGGCCACGTCCGCCAACCCGAGTTCGGACGGCGGCTGCGCAAGCTGCGGGAGGAGCGGGGTCTTTCGCAGCGCGATCTGGCCGGTGGGGTGGTCGACCCGAGTTACATCTCGTTGCTGGAGAGCGGTTCCCGGTTGCCGACGTTGCAGGTGGTCGTGCAGTTGGGTGAGGTGCTGCGGGTGTCGCTGGCGGAGTTGGTGGGGCCGTCGACGGCGCCGGAGCCCGGTGACGACGATCGGGACGCGCGGTTGGTGTCGGACATCCTGGGGCGCAGTTCCCTGGATTTCGGTGATCTCTCGGACGCGCAGGAACGCTATGCCAGCGCGTACGCCTCCGCGCGGCGCGCCGGTCTGGTGGTCGAGGCGTTGGACCACGGCATGGCGTTGCAGGAGATCTTCGCGTTGCGCGCGGACCACAAGGCCAGTTACGAGCAGTTGGTGGAGTTGGCGCCGTTGGCCGCGGAGCTGGGTGTGCCCGAGCTGGTGATCACGGTGGAACTCAACATGGCGTCGGCGGCTCGGCAGACCGACCGGTTGGCCGAGGCGTTGGAGTTGGCCGAGCGGGTGGCGGCCACGATCGGTGCGACATCGTTCGCTGACACGTGGGAGCACGTGCGGGCGTTGGCCGTGCTGGTGTCGGTGCGGTGCGAGTGCGGCCGGTTGGGTGAGCTGGCCGGGCCGCTGGAGACGATGCTGGCGATGGCCGACCGGCTGGACAGCGCGGCGATGACGGGCCGGGCGCACTGGGCGGCGGGTGTGGCGTACGCGCGGATGGGTGACGCGGACGCGACTCGTCGGCACATCCGGTACGCCAAGGACACGTTGGCGACTCCGGCGACGTCGTTGCGGGAGTGGGCGAAGTTCTGTCGTGCGGCGGCGTCGGCGCTGTTGGACGTGGCCGCGGGTGTGGACGAGGTGGAACCGCTGGTGCGTGGTGCGCAGGCGACCCTGTCGATGGTGGATGTGCCCGGTGAGGGGGATCTGCTGCGGTTGCTGCGGGCGCGGTTCGCGTTGGCGTGCGGGGATGCCCGTACGGCGCTGGAGCTGACCGAGGACGAGCCGGTCGACCTGAGTGGCGTCGACCGGGTGACGTTGCGGGCCACGCGGGGGCGGGCGCTGCGGCGGCTGGACCGGCGGGATGACGCGGTCGAGGTGTTGCGGTCGGCTGCGCGGCTGGCCGAGGAGGTCGAACAGTACCGGCAGTCGACGGCGATCTGGCGGGACATCGACGAGATCCGGTCATCGGGCTGACGTCGCACACCGGACCAAGTGTGGCACGACTGGGAGTCAGCGCTGACTGGGTGGCCGGTTCCGGCCGAATGTGTCGCATCCGGTTGACTTGGCGGGTCGGCAGTGCTTGTCCGTTGAACTATCAAAGCGCTGGCCGCAGGCGCCTTGTGCAAACGTTCGGCGCCCGCTGGGTCATCATGCATACCAAGTTGCGTCTGGAGTATTGCAAGGGTCTTGGGGTCATGCTAAGAAATTACCCATGACGACAGTAAACATGCTCAATGACCGGAGTCACGACATCTTAGTTCCCGGGTCCCATCCGGTACGCCATGCGAGACTGAGACTGGCCGTCGCGGTCGCCGGCATCACGGTCGTGTTGACCGGCGTCGCGGTCAGCGCCACGGTGCTCCCGGCCATGGCGTCGCGTTCCGGCACGCAACTGCAGGACTCGTGGTCGGGGCACGTGGGCAGTCAGCTGCGGCCGGACGTGCACGGCCAGCCCATCGATGACTGGCCGTGGTCGACGCGGACCACCGCGCTGGTCAACTGACCGATCGAGGGTGACACAGGGGCAGGGGAAACCGGGGAAGCAGGTCCGGCGTTCGGCACGTCGGCTTCGAACCAACAACCATCCGCACTCGCTGTCATGCGAGGACTCGTCGGTTGCGGAACCCCGACGAGGTCCAGTCAGCATGGTTTGGTTACCTGTAGATTTACCTGAGTTAGCGAGGTGCTGACAGGCTTGGGTTCATCGTTTCCGATTGGTGGTACATCGTCCGTGATTGACATCCAGCAGCCAGGCTTTGGCCAGCGGCTTCGGGCCGTCCGGAGCGCACGGGGCCTGTCGCAGCGCGATGTCGCCGCGGGCGTGGTGAACCCAAGCTACATCTCACTTCTGGAGAACGGCGTGCGGGTGCCGACACTGGACGTGGTGGTGCATCTGGCCGCGTGCTCTGGGCGTACCGCTGCACGATTTGGTCGACGACGCCGAGATCCCGGAACCACCCACCGACGACCACCACCTCCCCGACCAGGGATCGTCCCTGGTCAGGTACCTGCTGGCGCGCAGTTCGAGGAGCTTCGGCGAGTACGGCACCGCGCGCCACAGGTTCGCCGAGGCCTACACGGCGGCCAAGCGGGAGGGCAACGTCAACGCCGCCGTGCAGTACGGCTTCGAACTGCAGGACGTGCTGCGCGCCCTGGGCGAGTACCAGTACCGCTACGACCTGCTGGTCGAGCTGACCGCGCTGGTCGACGAGCAGCGCTGCCCGTCGAGATCCAACTGGAGGTGCGCACCCAGTTGGCGTCGGCGGCCCGGGAGACCGGCCGCCTGTCCGAGGCACTGGAACTGGCCGAGCGCACGGTGGAGCGGATGGCCGGGACCGACCTGGCCGACACCGTGGAACACGTCCGGGCGCTGGGCGTGCTGATCGCGATCCGCTGCGACAGCGGGGAACTGCGCGACCTGCGCTCGATCGTGCGCCGCATGCTGGACATGGCCGAGTCACTGGACAGCCCGTCCGTGCTGGGCAGGGCGCACTGGGTCGCGTTCATGAGCTACAGCATCATCGACGACCAGGAGGCCGCACACCACCATGTGCTGCGCGCCCACAACATGCTGGCCACGCCGAACACGTCCATGCAGGACTGGATGCGGTTCTGCCGCGCCGCCGCGGCGGCGCTGTTGCGGATCGGCGCGGACGCCGCGGAACTGGACCGCTACCTCGGTCCGGCCAGGGCGTGCGTCGAACTGGTCGACACGCCGGCCGAGCGGTCCAGCCTGACACTGCTGGAGGCCGGTTACCAACTCAAGTTCGGTGACCCGGCGGTGGCGTTGGAGCTGGTCAAGCGGGTGATCGACGACCTGCACGGCGCCGACGTCGCCACCGCGCGGGTCACCGCGGGCCGTGCCCTGGCACGGCTGGGCCGCACCGACGAGGCCATCGACGAACTGCGGGCGGCGGCCCAGTGGTACGAGTCACTGTCCGCCTACCGGAACGCGGCCGCGGCCTGGCGGGAGATCGACGAACTCCGCTCCGCCTGACCGATACCGACAACGATCACGGCCTAGTCAACGTCGGTCCTTGGCTGGTCAAATCTGATGACTACGGTCATCGTTGCCGATCGAAATGTGCAGGGAGAGAAGCGTGGTGTGCCGGGCGGGTCGCCGGCGACACGGCTGTCGCGTCCCACCGGGACGGCCGGCGGACGATCCGCCCGGCCACCCACGTCAGGCGTTGAGCGGCCGGGCAGCCGGTCGCCGACGCGGGCCGGCGGTCCAGGCAGCGCGCCCGGGTCACCGCGCCGGACCGCACCACGGACGAGACAGTCGTTCGGAGTCAAGGGGGCTTGACTACGTTGAACGTGACCACGTTTGGTCGGAGCAACGGGCCATTCCGGTGCATGTCCACCAGCGCTACGACCCGGCCCAAGTCGTGACGGTGCCGATATCGTCCCTGTTACCCGGCGAGTCACTCGCGCCTGGACGGACAGAACCAGGACCACGTCGCCCGCCTCGCGGAGGTCGACACACCGCTGCCACCGATCCTGGTCGAGCGCCGCACCATGCGGGTGGTCGACGGGATGCACCGGATCTTCGCCGCCGTGCTGCAGCGGCCGCCAGGACATCGAGGTCGAGTTCTTCGACGGCGAGCGCGACGACGCCTTCCTGCGCGCCGTCGAGGCGAACGTGGCCCACGGATTCCCGTTGTCCCAGGCCGACCGCCAGGCCGCGGCAGCACGGATCATGGTGACCCACCCGCACATGTCCGACCGTGCGATCGCGCGGCTGGCCGGCCTGGGCGCCAAGACCGTCGCGGCGCATCCGCCGGTACAACCGCCGCCGTGCCGCAGTTGGACGCACGCGTCGGCCGCGACGGCAAGGTTCGGCCGCTGTCCATGTGGCCGGGCGCGAGCGCGTCGCCGAGGTACTGGCCACCCACCCCGAGGCGTCGCTGCGTGAGGTCGCCCGCCTGGCCGGCGTGTCGCCCGCGACGGCCAGCGACGTGCGCGCCCGGCTGGCCCGCGGCGAGGCGCCGGCCAGCCGGGCGCACAGCACACCGAGACCACCGAAACCCCCGGCCCTGGTGCCGGCCAGATCCGCGCGCGCGGCAACCGACCACAACGCCAGGACCCCGCGTTCGTGCTGGAGAAGCTGCTGCGTGACCCTTCGCTGCGCAACAACGAGGAAGGCCGCAACCTGCTGTGGCTGCTGCGCAACAACGCGATCGGCATGCGCCAGTGGACCGACCTCACGGCCGCCGTGCCACCACACTGCGGCGGACTGGTCGTGCAACTCGCCCAGTGCTACGCCGAGCTGTGGCTGGAGTTCTCCCGGGAACTGGACGAACGCGTCCAGTCGGTGGTCAACGAGGCCGTTGAACACGCCACGGGCTGACCGCCGATGTCGCCAACCGGCCGGGTGCCGTCCCTACCGGTACCGTCCCCTTACCGATGCGCGGAGGCCGCTGTGCACGTGTGGATGCTGGCCGCCCGGTACAAGGTCGCGTCGCTGGTCACCGGTACCCCGGACCTGTCCGGGCGCGAGGACACCTGGCGCGACCTGGTCGAGCGGATGGGCACCGACACCGGCCGCGCCGAGGCCGAAGCGGCGTGGCAGGGCGTGTGCGGGCAGTCCTGTGTCGACGCCGAACGCGTCCAGCGGTATGTGCGCACGGCGCTGGAGCACATGGCGCAGGCACCCGGCGAGCCGCACCACGCCCGCAGCCTGCTGGCGCCCGCCGAGATCCGGTACCAGCTACACGAACTGTGCGGCCCGCCGGGTGATCTGCCCGACCGGGGCTGTCACGAGCTGATCCAGGACCAGGTGCGGGCCCGCCCGGACGCGGTCGCCGCCGTGCACGGCTCGCGTAGTTGGACGTACGCCACGCTCGACGCGCACGCCGACCGGATCGCCTGTTCGCTGCGTCGCCGCGGGCTGCGTGCCGAGGACGTCGTCGCGGTGGTGATGCGACGGTCACTGGAGTGGCTGGCCACCGTGCTGGGCGTGTTCAAGGCCGGTGGCTGTTGTCTGCCGCTGGCACCGGGTGCGCCGGCCGGGCAGGTGGCCGCCGTGGTGGAACGCAGCGGCTGCCGGTGGATGGTCGCCGATCCGGGCGTCCCGCGACCGACGCGGACCGTCGGTCTGTCCTGTGTGGAGGAACTGCTGGCCGGCGACCGCGACGCCGATCCTGGTCCGCCCGTCGGCGCTGATCGGCTTGCCTACATCTGTGCGACCGACGGTGCGATGTGTGAGCATCGCGGGTTGCTCAACCACCTGTTGGCCAAGACCGAGGACCTGGGCATCGGTGTGGGCGACGTCGTGGCGCAGACGGCGCCGGCGTGTTCGGGTGGCTCGCTGTGGCAGCTACTCAGCCCGCTGCTGGTCGGCGGGCACACGCACATCGTCGAGGAGGACGACGTGCACCGGTTCCTGGACACGCTGGCCGCCGGCCGCGTCGGCGTCGTGCAGCTCACGCCCTCCTACCTCGGGGTGATGCTCACCGCGCTGGCCGAGCGGCCCCGCGCGCTGCCTGCCCTGCGGGTCGTGTCCGTGACCGGTGAGGTGGTGCCGACGGCGTTGGCGCGGCGGTGGTTCACGGTGTTCCCGCGGGTGCCGCTGGTCAACGCCTACGGCCGCGCCGAGACCTGTGGGGGCACCCATCACGAGCTCAGGCGGCGCGTCCGGGACACGCGGTCGGTGCCGATCGGGCGGCCGATCCGCAACGCCCGCGTCTACCTCGTCGATCAACGGTTGCGGCTGGTGCCGATCGGGGCGCCGGGGGAGATCGTGTTCTCCGGCGTGTGCGTCGGCCGAGGTTACCTCGACGACCCCGTGCGCACCGCCGTGGCGTTCGGTGAGGACCCGTACCGGCCGGGACATCGGCTCTACCGCACGGGTGACATCGGTCGATGGCTGCCGTCACGGTCGCTGGAGCTGATCGGGCGAGGGGACTCGCACGTGGGGGCCGACCGGTTGCGGATCGAGATCGGTGAGATCGACGACCGGGAGGTCATGGCGTGAACTGGACGCGTGCGCTGACCAGGTTGCTCGGCAGTTGTGGCAGCCGGGGCTGGGGCCGCAGCCGGTGGGCGCGGCGGCGCCCGGTGCCGAACTGGTCGATGCCGCGCGGATCCCGCCGCTAGTTCAGCGTCGCGGGCCAGTCGGCGGCGGCGGTGCGGGGCGGGGAACACGTGGCCCCTACAGCCTGGGGCTGCGCGGTGGTGACTGTCCCATTACCGGGCGGTCAGCCAGCCTCGGTGCAGGGCGGGGGACAGTTCGTGGGCGGCCGAGTCGCGGATGTTGTCCTCGTCGTGCAGGTAGCCCTCGGTGGTGGCCAGGGCCGCGTGGCCGAGGTCGCGCTGCACCTGGCGGGGCGGGACACCGCGTTCGATGGCGTGCGTGGCGTAGGCGTGTCGGGCCGAGTGCGGGTGGATGGTGTCGCGCACGGGTTCGAGGTGGGTGGCGATGAACCGGGCCTGTTGACCGGCCAACAGTTCCCGCTGCCACGCCGCTCGTGGTGGCGTGTCCGGGCAGAACGTCGCGCACAGGCGGCGCAGCAGTGCCGTGACATGGGTGACGTGCACGCGCCTGCCGGTGCTCGTGGTGAACAGCGGCTCCCTCGGCGCGAGGCCGACCTGGCCGCGTAGCGCGGGAACGGTGGCGGGCCTGCGGTCGGTGAGGTACACGTCCAGCGCGTCGGCGACCGGTGGGGCCAGCGCCACCTCACGGTCCTTGGCGCCCTTGCCGTGCACGCGCAGCACACCGATCCCGCCGGCCGCGGCGCGGCGGTAGTCGGTGGTGCTGGTGCCGACCAGTTCTTCCGCGCGGATGCCGGTGCCGATCAGGATCTCCACCATGGCGCGGTCACGGTGCCCGTCCCGGCGGTGGTCGGCCAGTAGCCACGCGGCGAGCAGCAGGGCCCGGCAGGTCTCGAACGACCAGCGTGCGGTGTGGGAGGGCGTGCCGGCCGGGCGGTTGAGGTGCTGGGTGCGCCGGTCGACCAGGGCTGCCGGGTTGTGCGTCGGCGAGGCCTTCGCGCTGCAGGTACTTCCGGTAGAACGCCGACACGGCCGACAGCATGCGGCCGCGGGTGGCGTCGCTGTAGCCGGCTCGGGCTAGTTCGTCGAGCCAGCGTTCGACGTGCTCGACGCGGACGTCGGCGAACGAGTCGAACCCGTTGCGCAGGCACCAGGGCAGCCACTCCAGGCCGGTGGGTTCGCGGCGCCGGCGCGGCCGCGGCGGCGGGTGGGGTCGGGGACCTGGTAGCCGGGCACCCAGTCCAGCGGGATGCCCAGGTCGGTGGCGTAGGCCAGGCGCGTGTTGAGCGAGGCGTAGACGCGGAGGAACTCCGCGAATCGCTGCTGCCCATTCTTGCCACCGGCGTCCGAGGGCACCGCGAGGGTCATCCGAAGCTCCTTCCGACTCGCTCGCAGCATCATATCCATAATCCTAGTTATCCATATGAAGTACCGCCCTAGAACGTTCACTCTAGTTTTAGTTCTGATACTAGATCGGAAGGTTCAAGTATCATAACCAGAACCTGCTATCGTGGGTTTGTGCTGACAGATGCTGTGGATGGCCTCGTGCCGCCGGTTCGGCGGGGGAGCAGGGACGATCGACGGGACGCGACCCTGCGAGCCCTCGACGTCGGGACGGGAGGCGTACTGCGCCTACTGCGGGGAGGTGCTGCCGCCGCTGCCGCCGCGTGGGGGCCGGCCGACGCCGTACTGCCCGGCGGACCCGGAGCGCTACGGCCAGTGGGGCGCGAAGGTCATCAGTTGCGCGATGCTCGACGAGCAGCGCGAGATCTGGGTCCATCTCTACGGAGCCGACCAGCCCATGACGCCCGCTGACGTGGCGGTGCTGGACCAGCGTGCCGCGGCGCTGGTGGCCGCGCTGGAACCGGTGCGCGACGAGGTGCAGGCACTACGTGACCGGCTGGCCAAGGACACCGCGGCCGCGTTGGCCGCTGCGCAGGTCGCCGAGCAGGCCCGGGACGAGGCGGTCGGGCGGGCACGCGACGCGGAAGCCGCCCGGGTGGCCGCGGTGACCGAGGCGGAACACGCTCGCGACCAGGCCGGTGCCGACCGGGCAGCGGCACGTGCGGCGCAGGACATGGCCGCGGCTGCCCTCCAGGATCGGGACGAGGCGCTGGCCGCGCAGCGCGCCGCCGAGCAGGCCAGGCACCAGGCGCAGGCCGACCGGCAGCACGCGCTCGACCAGACCGGCGCCGCCGCGAACCGGATCACCACGCTGCAGGACACCCTCGCAGCCGAACGCGCCACCGCACTGGATCAGCTCGACCAGTTGCGCCGTAGGCACGAGCACGAACGCGAACAGCTACGCGCGACCCTGAGCGACGAGCACGAGAAGCGGTTGCGCGCGCGGATGGCCCAGTTCGCCGACCAGGCCGATGCCGCGCGCCGTGCCGCCGACCAACAGGCCGCCGCTCTGCACGACCAGCTCACGGCGGCCGCCCGTGCCTATGCCGATGTCCTCGCGCCCCTGCATGATGAGCTTCGTGGCCTGCGCGACGAACTCGTGGCCCGCACGCAGGACGTGACGGTGCTGCGTGCCGAGCGGGAGACCTTGTTGGCCACGCTGCGCGAGATCCGAGGCGCTGACGACGCTGCGGGCGCCGCCGACGCGTCGGGCACCACTGGCCCGCAAGCGTCACCGTGACGAAACGCCCTAACCCTGCTGGGTGGCCATCTCACAGGGTGTGGTGGCCACAGGGGCGCGGCGAGCCATCCGATCATGGACCAGCAGGGCACCCAGTGCCACCAGGGCCAGTGCCATGACGACGATGCCGTAGCCGGTCGCGGTGGCCGTCAGCCCGGCCCGGGTGGTGATCATGCCGGCGATCACGGCCGGGATGCTGAAGGCCAGGTAGCTGACCAGGTAGAGCGCGGCGAACAGTTCGGCGCGCTCGTCGGGGCGGGCCAGGCCGGCCAGGGTGCGGAATGCGCCGATGAAGCTGGTGCCGAACCCGATCCCGGCCACCACCGTGCCGGTGAAGAACACCGCTGGGCCGGCGATCGCCAGTGCCGGCAGGGTGATCGCGACACCGGCGGCCAGTACGGCCGAGCCACCGAGCATCAGGCCGCGGGGTTCACGCTCGCGCAGCACGAGCGACGCGAGCGACCCGGATCCGGCCAGCGCCGTGACGACGAGGCCGCCGACGAGGTGGTTGTGCAGGTGCAGCACGCCGGCGGCCAGCGACGGGCCGAGCGAGAGGTACAGCCCGCCCAGCGCCCAGGTCGCGACCAGGGACGGCAGCGCGATGAGGAACTTGGGTCGGATGCGTGCCGGGACGCCTACCCTCGGGCGCAGCGACGCGAGCGCGCCTTCCTTGCGTGCCACTGTTTCGGGCATCAGCGCGACACCGATGGCGAGTGCGGCGAACGCGGCGGTGAGGATGGCGAACACCAGTGTCGTGGGGTGGGGCGCGTACTGGACGAGCACACCGGACCCGACGGCACCGGCGGCCAGGCCGAGGGTGGGCGATGTGGTGTTGACGACGGGACCGAGCTTCGGATTGTCGGTGGGGGCGAGGTCGACCAGGTAGGCGCTGATGGTGCCGGTGGCCGCGCCGGTCGCGAAGCCCTGCACGGCGCGGGCCACGATCAGCCAGGTGACGTCACCGACGCGGACGAACACGATCATGGCGGCGGTCTGCACGATCAGCGCGGCCAGGAGCACGGGGCGGCGGCCGATGTGGTCGGACAGGGCGCCGACGGTGATCAGGGCCAGCAGCAGTGCCAGCGCGTAGACGGCGAACACCGTGGTCAGGGTGGTCGCGGAGAAACCCCAGTGGGCCTGGTAGACGACGTAGAGCGGGGTCGGTGCCGCGGCGGCGAACATGAACGCGACCAGCGTCGCGCCCACCAGCCAGAACGCGGCGGATCGGGGGAGGCGGACGGTCGACCGGCGGTTGGTGGCCGGCAGTCCGTGGGCACTCGTCATGTGATCATCCCTCAACGACTAAAGCCAATGTCTTTGCTTTTGCCGAAACTAGCACCGCGCACCCTTAAAAGCAAACATCATTGCGATAGACTGGTGTCATGGTCACCACACAGCAACGGAGCAGCGAGCGACCCGGCGGTCGCAGCGCGCGCGTGCAGGCCGCGGTGCGCGACGCGGTCGTCGAGCTGATCTGCGATCCCGGCCACGAGCCGGTGACCATCCCGATCGTCGCGGCCCGCGCGGGCGTGAACCCGACGAGCATCTACCGCCGCTGGGGCGACATCAACGGCCTGCTGTCCGACATCGCCGTCGCCGAGCTGGACGCCGACACCGACGTGCCCGACACCGGCACACTCGTCGACGACCTGCACGTATGGGCCGAGCAGGTGCTCGACTACCTCAAGCGGCCCGGTGGCATCTCGTTCCTGCGCACCGCCGTCAACGTCGCCGTCGACGAGGAGGGCAGGCAGCGCTGCCTGCGCAACCGCCGTTCCCAGCTCGGTCTGATGCTGGGTCGGGCCGTGGAGCGCGGTGACGACGTGCCGCGACTGGACCGCGTGATGGACCGGGTGGTGGCGCCGCTGTACTTCCGGGTGCTGTTCGGCGTCCCGGACACCGACGCCGCCTACGCGCGGGGCCTGGTCGACGACGTCCTGGCCGGTCAGAGCCCCAGATCGCCCTCGATCACGTCGGCGATGTAGCCGCGCTTGGCCGTCTCGTCACGCGCGGAACCCAGGTACCGCGACCACGCCAGCCGTTCGTGGCACGTCACGCCCAACTCCCACACGCACTGCACCGCGCCGGGCCCCGCGCGCACGGTGAACGCGTCGTCGCCGTCACGCCGGTACGCCGACTGCCACAATTCGTCGCCGTCGCGCCAGGTGCACGCGACCAGTTCGTAGGACTCGTCACCGGAACGGTGCAGCAGCGCGAAACCCAGGTCGACCGCCCAGTTCCAGCCGCCCGGACGCGGCCTCGCCGCGCAGGAAGTCCCTGGCCTGGTCCCGGGTGTTGAAGCCGACCACCGAGTCGCGGTCGTGGATGTCGTACCACTTGAGGTAACCGCCGGGCAGCGCGAGCCCACTGTTGGGGCTGACGTGCCGGCGCTCGTGCCGGTAGTCTCGCGGCACGGCACCCAGGCCGGCCAATTGAGCCGCGTCGGGGTAGGGCGGAGTGGCGTCCTGGCGTCGGATGCCGGTGGACATCTGGGTGCTGCCTCCCCGGTTCACATGCAGACGAGTACCCGATTCGGTTGGCGTGCACGCTAGCCCAACCGGGCGGCCACGGTGGGGTGAATGTCCCTACTGACGGCCGGTTGTTCGGCCCTCCGGCGGGGATAGAGTCCAGATCAGCCAATGGTGTGAACCATTCCGTGGTGGAGGTCGGCGTGCGCCCTATCCGGTTCGTGATCGCCGCGGCATCCGCCGCACTGCTGGCCGTGCCGGTGGGCGGCACCGCCGCTGCCGCCACCCCGAGCATCGAGATCAACTCGCAGAACCCGGTGACCGCGGCGCCACCGGTGTCCCGGCCGCACACCCACTCGTGCACCGTGACGCTGGCCACGAACTTCCCGTCCAACGACGCGACCGGGGCCGCGCAGAACTTCTCCGGCACGCTCACGCCACCCGCGGGCTGCTCCGGGCCGTGGGCGAAGATCGTGCTGGACTGGACGACCAGCGTGCAGGGCCGCCAGTACGACCGGTCCGGGTCGCTGGACATCGGCACGCACGCAGGTGTGGTTCGGCACCACCTACGAACCCGACCCGGCCGGCATCACGTACCACTTCGCCAAGGACATCACCGAGTACGCCTCGCTGTTCCACCCGCCGCAGCCGTTCACCGGCGGCATCGTCAACTACACCAGCAGCGTCTACACCGGCATCTACGACCAGACCGTGTCGATCACCTTCTACCAGGCCGACCGCGCGAACCCGGCGCCCGCCGAACCGGACGCGGTCGTCGGTCTGGGTGGGCAGGACGCCAACCCCGGCACGCCGACCGTGCACCTGCACGGCGGCGGACCTGCCGCGCAACATCACGCGCGCGCTGCTGGAGGTGTCGATCAAGGGCAACGGCTGCGACGAGCAGTGGTTCACCGACGTCCCGAACGACGTGGCCGCGCACTACCCGTCGGCCGGGATGTGCGGCACGGGCCGTACCGGGAGGTCGTCGGCCGCGATCGACGGCACCCCGGCCGGTGTCACCCAGTACTTCCCGTTCATCTACACCGGCGGCATCGTGCCGACCCTGTGGCGGCCGATCCCCGCGGTGGGCACGTTCGACATGACGCCCGAGCTGATCGACGTGACCCCGTTCGTCGGCCGACTGGTCGACGGTGGCGAGCCACGACGTCGCGTTGAGCGTCGCGAACATCGGTGACACCTGGAACCTGGCGGCGAACCTGCTGCTGTACACCGACCACCACGCCGCGACCACCAGCGGCGCGCTCACCACCGACACGGTCGCGCCGACCGCGGTGCAGCACACCACCGAGACGCCGGGCGCGAACAACGCGACCACCGCGACCGTCACGGCGGCCCGGGACTGGTCCACCAGCGGCTTCGTGAACACCTCGGCCGGCCGGGTCAGCACCACCGTCACCGCGCACGCGGCGTTCCGCAACACCGACACCGTCACCGGCGGTGGCTTCGCGCAGCGGATCGGCGAGACCGACGGCGGCTGGGACGCCGTGCGCAGCACCGGTCCGCGCGGCTCGTCGACGACGCTGCACTCGTTCTCCTACCCGATCACGATCTCCGCGCACGTACCAGATCACCGACGACAACGACTTCAACCTGTCCGCGACCGTCGACATGACCCGCCGCCTGTCCGACGCCGTGGACGGGCGGGTGCTGGCGCGGTCCACCGACGAGGTGTCCTCCGAGGCTGTGCCAGGCGCGGACCAACGGGACGCTCACGGCCGCTGACGGGCACTCGTGGGAGAACTTCGCCGGCAACGACGACACCGGCGCCTGGTACGAGCACTACCTGGCCTCCGCGCACGGCTACGTCACCGTGGACCGGGTGCACCGGTTCTGATCCGGCGGGTGTCCGCCACCAGCGAACGCCGGAACACCACCCACGGCCGCGGCATTGATACGGCTGCGGCATTGACACAGCGGTAACGCTGTCACCAGATGGGCGGTGGGTCCGGTGGTCGAGGAGCCCGACGTGTCCGCGTTGGATGCCTACTCCCGCACGGTGATCGCGGTCGCCCGGTCGGTCACCCGCACGTGGCCAGTGTGCGGATGCGCCGGGGCAGCGGGTCGGCCGTCGTGTTCACCGACGACGGTTTCCTGCTGACCAACGCGCACGTCGTCGGCGGCGGCCGGGAGGGCACGGTGGTGTTCGCCGAGGGCAGCGAGTCGACGTTCGACGTCGTCGGCGCGGACGCCCTGTCCGACCTGGCCGTGCTGCGGTCCAGGGGCACGGCGCCGGGTGCGGCGACGCTGGGCGACGCCGACGGGCTGGTCGTGGGGCAGTTGGTGGTCGCGGTCGGCAGTCCGTTGGGGCTGGCCGGTTCGGTGACCGCGGGGGTGGTCAGCGCGCTGGGCCGGTCGGTGCCGGTGGAGGCCGGGCGGGCCAGCCGGATGATCGAGGACGTGATCCAGACCGACGCCGCGCTCAACCCGGGCAACTCCGGTGGCGCGCTGGCCGACTCGGCCGGTCGGGTGGTCGGCGTCAACACCGCGCTCGCCGGGATCGGGCTGGGTCTGGCGATCCCCATCAACGACACCACGAACCGGATCATCACGACGCTGCTGTCCGACGGGCGGGTGCGGCGGGCGTATCTGGGGGTGGTCGGGGTGCCCGCGCCGCTGCCGGCGACCGTGGCCGCGCGCACCGGGCAGTCGGGAGGGCTGCGGCTGGTGCAGGTGGTGCCGGGTGGGCCCGCCGACCGGGCCGGGCTGCACGCCGGGGATCTGGTGCTGTCCGTGGCGCGCGCGACGGTGACCGACGCGCAGGGCATCCAGCGGCAGCTCTTCGACGACGCGATCGGCAGGCCGCTGCCGGTGACGGTGCTGCGCAACGGCGCGATGGTCGACGTGTTCGCCACCCCCGTGGAACTGACCACGGACTGATCCGGTCAGGACCTGTCCGCGACGGGTGTCACACTGCGGGCATGTTGGAGACCTCCGCCCGGCTGCTGCGCCTGTTGTCGCTGTTGCAGAGCCGGCGGGACTGGTCGGGTGCCGAACTGGCGGCGCGGCTGGGCGTGACCGACCGGACCGTGCGCCGCGACGTGGACAAACTGCGTGGCCTGGGCTACCCGGTGCACGCGTCCCCCGGGATCGCCGGCGGCTACCGGTTGGGCGCGGGGGCGGCGCTGCCGCCGCTGCTGCTGGACGATGACGAGGCCGTCGCGGTCGCGATCGGGCTGCGCACGGCGACCGCCGGTGCCGTGGCCGGGATCGAGGAGACGTCGGTGCGGGCGCTGGCGAAACTGGAACAGGTGCTGCCCAGCCGGTTGCGGCGGCGGGTGAACGCACTGCAGGACTACACCGTCCGGATCAGCCTCGACGCGGGCGGCCCGAGCGTCACACCGGAGGTGCTCACGGCGATCGCGAACGCATGCCGGGATCGTGAGCGGCTGCGGTTCGACTACACCGACCACGGCGACAACACCAGCGTCCGCACCGTCGAACCACACCGGCTGGTCAACTGGGGGCGGCGCTGGTACCTGGTCGCGTGGGACGTGGACCGTGGTGACTGGCGGACCTTCCGGGTCGACCGGGTCGCGCCGCGGACGCCGACCGGGCCGAGGTTCACGCCACGGGAGCTACCCGGTGGGGACGTCGCCCGGTACGTGGCGCGGCGGGTGTCCTCGGCCGGGTGGCGGCACACGGCGCGGATCGTGGTGCACGCGCCCGCCGACGCGGTGACCGAGCGGATCAACCCCGCGGTCGGGCTGGTCGAACCGATCGACGAACACCGCTGCGTGCTGGTCACCGGTGCCGGGTCGCTGGACACGATCGTGCTGTACGTCGGGTTGCTGGACATGGATTTCGAGATCACCGAGCCGCCCGAGCTGGTGGAGCGGGTGAAGGTGTGGGCCGACCGGTACCGGCGGGCCACGCCGTGACCGATCCGGCAGGCCGCGCGCCACCGATCCAGCACGGCGGCCGCCGCTGTCACCTGGGGCGGCCACCCTCGGCGACCTGACGGCGGGCCGCGGGGCGAGCGGTTAGGCTGCCCGTGTGCCGGATCCAGATCTGCGGGAACGTCAGGATCGCAACCGTGAGCTCATCGATCAGTTCGTCCTGACACGCAAGAACTCCTGAAAGGGCAGCCACGTGGGGGAGATCGCCGTGTTCAGCGGCAGTGCCTATCCGGAACTGGCCAGGGAGATCTGCGCGCACCTGGGGGTGCCGCTGCTGCCGGTGCGGACCGACCGCTTCGCCAACGACTGCATCGAGGTGCAGTTGCGCGCCAACTGCCGGGAACGGGACGTGTTCCTGATCCAGCCGCTGGTCGCGCCGGTGCAGGAACACCTGGTGGAACTGCTGTTGATGCTGGACGCCGCGCGGGGTGCGTCCGCGGCGCGCACGACCGTCGTGATGCCGCACTACGCCTATGCGCGGTCGGACAAGAAGGACGCGCCGCGGATCTCCATCGGTGGCCGCCTGGTCGCGGACCTGTTGGTCACCGCGGGCGCGAGCCGGGTACTGGCGATGACGCTGCACTCCCCGCAGGTGCACGGTTTCTTCAGCATCCCGGTCGACCACCTCAACGCGCTGCGCGAACTGGCCGCGCACTTCGGGCGGCTGGACCTGGACAACACGGTCGTCGTGTCACCGGACCTGGGCAACGCCAAGGAAGCGGCGGCGTTCGCGCGGCTGCTGGGTGCCGGTGTGGCGTTCGGTGCGAAACAGCGGATGTCCGATGACAAGGTGACGATCGGATCGGTCATCGGTGACGTGGACGACAAGGACGTCATCGTGCTGGACGACGAGATCGCCCGCGGCACCACCGTGCTGGAACTGCTGGAGCGGTTGCGGGAACGGCACGCGAGGACGATCCGGCTGGCGTGTACGCACGGCCTGTTCGCCGACGGCGCGCTGCACACCCTGTCCGAGCAGCCCGACGTGCTGGAGATCGTGTGCACCAACACGGTTCCGGTGCCCGCCGACAAGCGCACCGACAAGCTGACCGTCCTGTCGGTGGCGCCCGTGCTGGCCGAGGCGATGCGCCGCATCCACCACGGCGAGTCGGTCAGCGCACTGTTCGCGCCCTAACGGGACAGGAACTCCTCCAGCACCCGCACCCCGAAACCGAGGCCCGCGACGGGGACGCGTTCATCGACGCCGTGGGCCATGGCGCGGTAGTCGAAGTCGGCCGGTATCCACAGCGGCGCGAACCCGTAGCAGTGGATTCCCAACTGGGTGAAGGCTTTCGCGTCGGTGCCGCCGCCCATGCAGTAGGGCACGACGACGGCGTCCGGGTCGTGGGTGCGCAGCGCGTCGGCCATCGCGGCGAACCATTCGGTGTCCATCGGGGCCTGCACGGGGGCCTGGTGGCCGACGAACTCACGGGTGACGCCCGGCCCGAGCAGTTCGTCGATCGTGGCGAGGACCTCGGCCTCGATGCCGGGCAGGACACGGACGTCGACCTCGGCGCGGGCCTGGGACGGGATGACGTTGACCTTCGTGCCGGCGCGCAGCACGGTCGGTGTGGTGCTCGCACGGACCGTGTTCTCCACCAGTGCCGCCGCGGCACCGAGTTTGCCGACCGTACCGTCCACATCGGACCAGTCGACGTCCGTGCCCAGCGCGGCGGCCGCCTGTCGCAGGAAGGCGCGCACCGGTGGGGTGAGCCGGACCGGCCACTCGTGGCCCGCCAACCGGTCCAGGGCGCCGACCAGTCGGGTGACCGGGTTGGCCGGGTTGCGCCGCGACGCGTGGCCCGCGCGGCCGCGGGCGGTCAGCCGCAGGTGCGCCGTGCCACGCTCGGCCGTGGCGACCGGGTAGAGGCGCACACCGTCGGCGTGGTGGGTGAAGCCACCGGACTCACCGATCGCCGCGGCGCACCCGGTGAACAGGTCCGCGTGCCGCTCGACCAGCCAGTGCGCGCCGTCGAGGCCGGTGTCCTCCTCGTCGGCGACGAACGCGACCACCACGTCCCGTGCCGGGCGTCGTCCGCTGTTCGCCCAGCCCTCCACGACGGTGAGGACCATCGCGACCATGTCCTTCATGTCGGTCGCGCCGCGACCCCACACGTAGCCGTCGCGGATCTCACCGGCGAACGGCGCGACCGACCAGTCGGCCGGGTCGGCGGGCACCACGTCCAGGTGCGCCTGCACGAGCACCGCCGGCAGGCCCGGGTCACGGCCGGGGATGCGGGCGACGACATTGCCGCGGCCGGGGGTGCGTTCCAGCAGCACCGGTGCCGCGCCCGCGTCGTCAAGACGGGCGGCGACGAACTCCGCGGCGGCGCGTTCGCCTGCCGCGTCGCCGCCGCCACGGTTGGTCGTGTCGAACCGGATCAGCGTCGCGCACAGTGCCGCGGCCCGCTCGGCCTGGTGGTCAGCCATAGACTCCTTCGATCGCTCCGGACGCGATCGCGGTCACCACCTTGAAGGCCCGCATCGCGTCGGTCATGGTCGCCGCGTCGAATCCCACCCTACGGACGCCGATCTGGCTGACCGTCGGCACGACGGCAGCGGCGTGCGCGAGGTGGGTGGCGTCGAACTCGATCTCGACGCGGTGTTCGCGGGCGGCGGGTTCGGTGCGGCCGGCGCGTTTCATCGCCGCCGTGGCGGCGCTGGTGATCCACTCGGTGGTGCGCCGCGGTGTGGAGCAGATCGCGGCGTAGCGGCTGACGCACTCCTTCACCGCGACCCGGTGCGCGTCGGGCGCGTACTCGGCCGCGTCGGCACACGTGCGGTCGTCACCGGTGACCAGCAGCACCGGCACGCCGTGCTCGGCGGCCATCGTGGCGTTGAGCCGGCCCTCGCCGGCCGGGACACCGTCGAGCCACACACCGGTGATGGAGTTGGGCAGATAGGTGTGGGACAGCACACCGTCGGTGCCCGCACCCGTGTGGTAGCCGATGAACACCACGCCGTCCAGGCCGCTGTCGATGCCCTGCATCATGGACAGCGGTTTGTGCCGGCCGGTGAGCATCCGCGCGGCGGGTTCCAGGTCCTCCAGCAGCAGGTTGCGCTGCGAACTGTGGGCCTCGTTGACCAGCACGTCGGTGGCGCCGCCGGCGAACAGGCCGGCCGCGCAGGCGTTGACGTCGCCGGTGAACATCCTGCGGAACCGCTGCCACTGCTCGGTCCCCGGTTCCACGTCCGCCGTCCACGTGACGCCGGTGGCGCCTTCCATGTCGGCCGAGATCATGATCCGCACGGCCACCACGTTACGTCTTGGAACCAGCCGTCGACAGTCATTGACTTTATGAGGCGATTGGTGGTTATTTCTTCACCACGTGACCGGATTGGGGTGATGTGCGGTGCCGGTGAGGTTACCCGAGCGACTCGGTGCGGCGCTGTCGGTCATTCTGGTGGCGCTGACCGCCACGGTGGCCGCCGCGGCCACCGGGCACGCCGACGCACCGGCGGCGCCGAAGGTGTTGCGGGTCGGGTTGACGCAGGACGTCGACTCGCTCAACCCGTTCCTGGCCGAGTACGCCTCCAGCACCGACATCGGCCGAGTGATGTACGAGTTCCTCACCACCTACGACCCGCACGACGAGCACCCGGTGGGCGCGCTGGCCTCGTCGTGGACCCACACGCCGGACGGGAAGACCTGGACCTACACCATCCGCACCGGCGTGACCTGGTCGGACGGGCAGCCGGTGACCGCGGCGGACGTCGCGTTCACCTACAACCTGATCATGACCAACCAGGACGCGGCGACCGCGAACGGCAACTTCGTCGCGAACTTCGCCTCGGTCACCGCGCCGAACCCGACGACCCTGGTGATCACCACGAAGGCGCCGCAGGCCACGATGCTGGCCCTGGACGTGCCGATCGTGCCGGCGCACGTGTGGCGTGGTGTCACCGACATCGCGAAATACACGAACCTGCCCACCCCGGGTCACCCGGTCGTGGGTGACGGGCCGTTCCTGCTGTCGGACTACCGCGAGGGCCAGTACGTCAAACTGGTCGCGAACCCGCACTACTGGCGGGGCGCACCGAAGGTCGACGAGCTGGACTTCATCCACTTCGACGACACCAACGCCGAGGTGCAGGCCCTGGTCAAGGGTGACGTCGACCTCGTCAACGGCCTGACAGCCGCACAGTTCGACACGTTGTCGCACACGAAGAACGTGACCACGAACAAGGCCGAGGGCGGCCGGTTCGTGGATCTGGTGATGAACTCCGGTGCCGCGACGCGGACCGGGACGCCGTTCGGGGACGGCAACCCGAACCTCAAGGACGTCGCGGTGCGCACCGCGATCGCCGAGGCCATCGACCCCGCGACCCTGGTCAGCAAGGTGTACGGCGGGTACGCGCAGGTCGGCACCGGGTACCTGCCGGACAAGTTCGCCACCTACCACTGGAACCCCGACCGGCAGCGGGCCCGCACGTTCGACCCGGCCGCCGCCAACCATCTGCTGGACTCCGCGGGCTACCCCAGGGGCGCGGACGGGATCCGGGTCGGCAAGGACGGGAAACCGTTGCGGCTGCGGCTGTTGGGTCGGGCCGACAAGCCAGAGCAGGCGCAGATGGCCGCCTACGTGAAGAGTTGGCTGGGCGCGATCGGCGTCGGCGTCGACGTGACGATGGCGTCGTCGAACAAGCTCAACGACGTGTTCAACTCCGGTGACTTCGACCTGGTGTTCTCCCAGTGGGGTGTGGACCCCGACCCCGACGCGGTCCTGGTGCTGCAGACCTGCGCCAACCGGCCGGACGCGGCGGGCGGCGCGAACGACACCGAGGCGTACTTCTGCGACCGCGCCTACGACTCGCTGTACGCCAAGCAGTTGGCCGACCTGAACCCGGCGGGCCGGGTCACGGACGTGAAGCAACTGGAGTCGATCTTCTACCAGCAGGTGCCCGAGGTGACGCTGCTGTACCCCAACGTGCTGGAGGCCTACCGTTCCGACCGGTTCGCGCCCTTCCAGGTGCAACCCGATCCCGGTGGCGCGATCATGCAGCAGAACGGCGTGTGGGGTTACCTGTCGGCCACGCCGATCACGCCCGCGTCGGGTGATTCGGGTGGCGGCACGGGGCTGGTGATCGGGATCGTCGCGGCCGTGGTGGTACTGGCCGGGTTGGGCACGGTGGTGGTGCTGCGGCGCCGCTCGACCGCGGCCGACCGGGAGTGACCGTGACCGCGTCCACCGACGCCGTCGTCGATCTCGCGCCGCGGCCGACCCGCTCGGCCGGCACCGCGCGGTTCGTGGCGGTGAAGCTCGGTGGCGCGCTGGTCAGCCTGTTGATGGTGGTGGTGCTGGGTTTCTTCCTGTTCCGCGTGCTGCCCGGCGACCCGGTGCAGACGATGACCCGCGGCCAGGTGAACATCACGCCGCAGCACATCGAGGAACTGCGGGCACGGCTGGGTCTGGACAACCCGCTGATCGTGCAGTTCCTCGACTATCTCGGTGCCCTGCTGCACGGCGACTTCGGCACGTCCTACCTCTACCAGCAGCCGGTGGGAACGCTGATCCTGCAACGGCTGTGGCCCACGGTGCTGTTGGTGGGCACGGCGACGGCGATCGCGTCGGTCCTGGGGTTGTGGCTGGGCGCGCGGGCGGGGTGGCGGCGTGGGTCTCGGTTCGACCAGGTGTCCACCGGGGTGGCGCTGACGCTGTGGTCGATGCCGGCGTTCTGGCTCGGGTTGATCCTGCTGACCGTGTTCGGTGTCGGTGTCGGCCCGATCCCGGGGTTGTTCCCGGTGGAGGGGATGACGTCGCCGGACACGCCACCGGAGTTCTGGCCGCAGGCGCTGGACACCGCGCACCACATGGTGTTGCCGTGTCTGACGCTGATCGCGCTGGTGTACGCGCAGTACCAGTTGATCATGCGGTCGTCGCTGATGGAGGAGACGCACGCGGACTACGTGACCACGGCGCGCGCCAAGGGTCTGCGCGACGATCTGGTGCGTCGCCGGCACGCGGTGCCCAACGCGCTGCTGCCGACGGTGACGCTGATCTTCCTGAACCTCGGGCTGGTGGTGTCCGGGTCGGTCACCGTGGAGGCGGTGTTCTCCTGGCCCGGGTTGGGGCAGTTGCTGTACAAGGCGTTGCAGGTGCCGGATCTGCCGCTGGTGCAGGGCACGTTCATCACGCTGGCCGGCGCGGTCGTGGTGATGAACGTGGTGGCCGACCTGCTGTACCGGGCACTGGATCCCCGGGTGCGGACATGACGGTGCGACATGGCGGTGCGGACATGACGGGTGCTGACATGACGGCGATCACCTGGCAGCGCCGCCGCCACGCCCTGGGTGCCGCGGTGCGCACGTACGCGCGGGAGCGGACCGGGGTGGTCGGGTTGGTGATCCTGGTGCTGATCGTGCTGGCCGCGCTGCTCGCGCCGCTGCTGATCAGCCCGGACGCGCTGGACGTCACCCGTGCCACCGGGCAGCGCCTCGCGCCACCGGATGGCCGGTACTGGCTGGGCACCGACGAGAGCGGCCGGTCGGTGCTGCTGCTGACGTGGTGGGGCGCGCGAATCTCGCTGCTGGTCGGGTTGGCCGCCGCGGTGCTGTCGGTGGTGATCGGCACCCTGGTCGGGTTGCTGGCCGGCCATTTCGGTGGGTGGATCACCGCCGTGCTGATGCGGTTCACCGACTTCTTCCTCGTCATGCCCTCACTCGTGCTGGCGATCGCGCTGTCCACCGTGCTGGCGCACGGGCTGATGACGATCGTGATCGCGATCGGGTTGACCTCGTGGCCGACGACCGCGCGGGTGGTGCGGGCACAGACCCTGACCGTGCAGACCCGGCCCTTCGTGGAACGGGCCCGCGCGCTGGGCGGCGGGCACTGGCACATCATCGGACGGCACGTGCTGCCCGCGGTGATGCCGCTGGTGCTGGCGAACACGACGCTGAACGTGGCGTGGGCGATCATCGGCGAGTCGACCCTGTCGTTCCTCGGGTTGGGTGATCCGACGCAGGTGTCGTGGGGGTCGATGCTGAACGCGGCGTGGGCGAACGGGGCGGTCACCGCGGGCGCATGGTGGTACCTGTTGCCGCCCGGCATTGGCATCGTGGTCGTCGTGCTGGCGTTCACGCTGTGCGGTCGCGCGCTGGAGGCCGTGTTCACGCCCGCCCTGCGGGGTCGCTCATGACGCCGCTGCTGGAGTTCCGCGACACGACCGTGCGCTACGCGTCGGCGCGCGGCCCGGTCGACGCGGTCCGCGGCGTGGACCTGACCGTGACCGCGGGGCAGACGCTGGGCATCGCCGGTGAGTCCGGGTCGGGCAAGTCGACACTGGCGATGACGGTGCTGCGACTGCTGCCCCGCACGGCGACCACCGGCGGGCAGGTCCTGCTCGACGGTGTGGACGTCGCGTCCATGTCGTGGGGGCGGTTGCGGGCGGTGCGCTGGGCCGAGGCGTCCGTGGTGTTCCAGGGCGCGATGCACGCGTTGAACCCCGTGCGGCGGGTGTGCGACCAGATCGCCGAACCGATGCTGGTGCACGGCACGGGCACGCAGCGGGTCCGTGGACGCACGGGTGCGGCAGCTACTGGACAGGGTGGGGCTGCCGGCCCGGCGCGCGCGGGCGTACCCGCACGAACTGTCCGGTGGGCAGCGGCAGCGGGTGATGATCGCGATGGCGCTGGCGTGCGATCCAAGGCTGGTCATCGCGGACGAACCGACCACGGCGCTGGACGTCATGGTGCAGGCGCAGGTACTGGACCTGTTGGCCGACCTGGTCGCCGAGCGCGACGTCGGACTGGTGATGATCAGCCACGACCTGTCGGTGCTGGCGCGCACGTGCCAGCGGCTGGCCGTGATGTACGCGGGCCGGGTGGTGGAGCACGGGCCCGCCGAGGACGTCGTGCGGCACCCGACCCATCCCTACACCGCGGCGCTGGTGGCGGCGTTCCCGACGATCGGGGACCCGGGGTCGCGGTTGGCGCCGCGCGGACTGCCCGGTGATCCGCCCGACCCCGCGGACCTGCCCACCGGGTGCCCGTTCCATCCGCGCTGCGCGCTCGCGCGCGAGGAGTGCGCGAGCGTGGACGTGCGGCTGCGGCCATCGGGGACCGACCGGCAGGCGGCGTGCGTGTTGGTGGGCGAGCCGACCGGGGTGGCGCCATGAGCCTGTTGCGGGCCGAGGGTGTCAGCGTCGGGTATGCCGCGCCGGGCGGGCGGGTGCGGGCCGTCGACGGGGTGCACCTGGACCTGGCGGCCGGGCAGATCCTCGCGCTGGTCGGTGAGTCCGGGTGCGGCAAGACGACGCTGGCGCGGACACTGCTGGGGTTGCAGCGGCCCGACGCCGGACGTGTGCTGTTCGAGGACGCGCCGGTGCCGACGTCCACGCGGGCGCTGCGCCGCTACCGGCGGGCCGTGCAGTGGGTGCCGCAGGACCCGACCGGTGCGTTGAATCCTCGGCACACGGTGTACGAGGCGGTCGCCGAGGGCCTGCGGATCCACCACGTCCGCGGTGACGAGCGGGAGTTGGTGGCCGAGGCGTTGGCACTGGCCGGGTTGCGGCCCGCGCGGCGGTTCATGCCGGCACTGCCCACGGAGTTGTCCGGCGGCCAGCGGCAGCGCGTGGTGATCGCGGGCGCGTTGGCGTTGCGGCCGCGGGTACTGGTGGCCGACGAGCCGGTCGCGTCGCTGGACGCATCGGTGCGCGGGGAGATCCTGGCGCTGCTGCTGCGGTTGCGCGCCGAACTGGGCTTGGCCGCGATCGTGGTCACGCACGATCTGGGGCTGGCGTGGAACATCGCCGACCGGGTCGCCGTGATGTACCTGGGGCGGATCGTGGAACTGGGCACCGCGCAGGACGTGCTGACCGCGCCGCGCCACCCGTACACGAAGGCATTGCTGTCCGTTGTGGACGGTGGCGGGAGTCGGGTGGTGCTGGCGGGGGAGCCGCCGGACGCGTCCCGGGTGCCGGCGGGCTGCCGGTTCCATCCGCGCTGTCCCGCATTGGCGGCGGGACCACCACGGGACGCGGCCGCGCTGTGCCGGGGGCGGGACCTGCCGGTGCTGGCCGGCTCGGGCTCCGCCGTCGCGTGTCATCTCGCCGAGAGTGAACCGAGCCCTCCCGTCGGCGAGGCCCGGCTGCTGTCGGGCTCCTGATCACACACGGCGCCAAGCCTGTCACCCGGCGTCATCCACGCAGCGTGGCCCCACCCGTTGTGCACATACCGACCGGTCGGTACCATCGTCGGTCGTGGGTGAACAGCGAGCCGTGGACGCCGTGATCTTCGACTTCGGCGGTGTGCTGACCGTGCCGGTGCGCCACTCCACCGGGCAGTGGCTGGTCGGCGAGGGCATCACCGAGGACAGCTACCGAGCTGTCATGCGCGAGTGGCTGATCGACGCGGTCGCGGGCTCCCCGGCGCACCTGTTGGAGACCGGTGAGCTGACCGGGCCGGAGTTCGAGAGCGCGCTGGCCGCGCGACTGCGCACCGCCGAGGGGCTGCCGGTGCGCGCGGAGGGCCTGCTGGAGCGGATGTTCGCCGGCATGGTCATCGACACCGCGATGCTCGCGCTGGCCGCGGAACTGCGGGCCGCGGGGGTGCGGGTCGGGTTGCTGTCCAACAGTTGGGGCAACACGTATCCGCTCGACGCGCTGGCCGGGTTCGACCCGGTCGTGATCAGCGGTGAGGTCGGCCTGCGCAAACCGGACCCCCGCATCTACACACTGATCCTGGACCGGCTCGGTGTGCCCGCCACACGCACGGCGTTCGTGGACGACGTGGCACCCAACGTGGCGGCGGCGGCCGGACTGGGCCTGCACGCGATCCTGCACGCCGACGCGGCGACCACCCGTGCCGCACTGGCCGCGCTGGTGCCGGACCTGGCCGTGACCCCGACCCCGTACGACAGCGACCCCGACGACGTCAACCGGCCCGGCCGCGTAGGGATGTGAGTTCATGAGCGAACTGCCAGGACTGGACCTGGACCGCCTGGCCGGGTACCTCGCCTCGGCGACGCCGGGGCTGGTGGCCGGTCCGCTGTCGGCGGAACTGGTGCAGGGTGGCCGGTCCAACCTGACGTACTACCTCACCGACGGCACCACCCGGTGGGTGTTGCGGCGCCCCCCGCTGGGGCACGTGCTGCGCACCGCGCACGACATGAGCCGTGAGTTCCGGGTGCTCTCCGCGCTGGCCGCGACGACCGTGCCGGTGCCCGCGACGGTGCACCTGTGCGAGGACCCCGAGCCGCTGGGCGCTCCGTTCTACGTGATGGAGTTCGTGCCCGGTGTCGTGGTGCGCTCCCGGACGCAGTGCGAGCAGGACCTGGGCCCCGAGGGCACCACGGCCGTGGTGAACCGGCTGGTCGACGTGTTGGCCGAGTTGCACACCGTGGACCCGGCCGCTGTCGGGCTCGCCGATTTCGGCCGCCCGGAGGGATACCTGACGCGGCAGGTGACACGCTGGCGCAAGCAACTGGACGCCTCCCGCAGCCGCGACGTCACCGGTATCGACGAGCTGCACGACCGGTTGGCCGCCTCGGTGCCGGTCTCGACGCGCTCGGCGCTGCTGCACGGTGACTACCGGCTGGACAACGTCGTGGTCGACCCGGCGGCCAGGGACATCGCGGGTGTCCTGGACTGGGAGATGGCCACCCTCGGTGATCCGCTGGCCGACGTGGGCCTGCTGATGGTGTACACCCGCAAGCGGTCGGAGGCCGACGAGCTGATCACCGGGGACGTGATGCGCGCGGCCGGTTTCCCGCCCGCCGCCACGCTGATCGAGCGCTACGCGCAGCGCACCGGCGCGGACGTGTCGGACCTGCACTGGTACGTGGGACTGGCGTGTTTCAAGTTGGCCGTGGTGCTGGAGGGCATCCACTATCGCTTCACACAGGGCAAGACCGTGGGTGCCGGATTCGACCAGATCGGTGAGCGCGTGCCGCTGCTGGTCGCCGAAGGGCTCGCCGCGCTGGACGGAGAGGAGATCGGCTGATGGATTTCGCATTCGACGAGCGCACCGAGCAGTTGCGAGGCGAGCTGCGGGCGTTCATGGACGAGCACGTGTACCCGGCCGAGGCCGTGTACGCCGAGCAGGTCGCGGGTGCCGCGGACCCGTGGGCACGGCCGCCGGTGATGGAGGACCTGAAGGCCGAGGCGCGCCGCCGTGGCCTGTGGAACCTGTTCCTGCCCGGTGAGCACGGCGCCGGGTTGACGAACCTGCAGTACGCGCCGCTGGCCGAGATCACCGGCCACAGCCCCGCGCTGGCACCGGAGGCGACCAACTGTGCCGCGCCGGACACCGGGAACATGGAGGTGCTGACCATGTTCGGCACCCCCGAGCAGCAGTCGCGGTGGCTCAAGCCCCTGCTGGAGGGTTCGATCCGGTCGGCGTTCTGCATGACCGAGCCGGAGGTGGCCTCCTCGGACGCCACGAACATCACCACCCGCATCGAACGTGACGGCGACGAGTACGTGATCAACGGCCGCAAGTGGTGGTCGTCGGGCGCGATGAACCCGAACTGCCAGATCCTGATCGTGATGGGCAAGACCGACCCCGGTGCCGAGTCGCACCGCCAGCAGAGCATGGTGCTGGTGCCCCGGGACACGCCGGGTGTGCAGGTGCTGCGCGGGGTGCACGTGTTCGGCTACACCGACGGCCCGCACGGTGGGCACGGTGAGGTCGTGTTCTCCGACGTGCGGGTGCCCGCCGCGAACCTGATCGCCGGCGAGGGCGACGGGTTCGCGATCTCCCAGGCCCGGCTGGGCCCGGGCCGCATCCATCACTGCATGCGGGCGCTGGGTATGGCCGAGCGGGCGTTGGAGCTGATGTGCCGCCGGGTGACCGACCGGGTGGCGTTCGGCAAGCCGCTGGCCGAGCAGGGTGTCGTACAGGAGTGGATCGCCGAGTCGCGCATCGCGCATCGAGCAGGCCCGCCTGCTGGTGCTGAAGACGGCGTGGCTGATGGACACCGCGGGCAACCGTGGCGCGCACACCGAGATCCAGTCGATCAAGGTCGCGGTGCCGGCGACGGTGGAGTGGGTGTTGGACAAGGCGATCCAGGCGCACGGCGGCGCCGGGGTGAGCCAGGACTTTCCGCTGGCGAGCCTGTTCGTGCAGGCCCGCACGATGCGGATCTTCGACGGCCCGGACGAGGTGCACCGCCGGTCGCTGGCCCGCCGGGAACTACGCAAGTACCGGTAGCACGAGCACCGGTCGTGGCGGTCGGCGATCCCGGCCGCCACGACCGGTGTGCCGCACGCGTGGCTCAGCCGCGGGGCAGCACCTCGGCGAGCACGGCCGGCAGCGCCGACCAGTCGCTGGAGACGATGCTGGCGTGGTCGGCGGCCAGTTGTGCGACCCTGGCCTGTGCGTCGGCGACCGGCGGGTTGGTGTCGTCCAGAGTCGGGGACACGTTCTGCGCGTCGGTCATGGTCAGCATGTAGTGGTTGCGTGAGTACCACGACGTGTCGATGCCGCCGGCGTAGGTGGCGGCGTCGCCGTCGAAGAACACGAACCAGGGCCGGATGCGCGCTGTCGGAGTACCTGGTGCGCGGGTCGCCGGAGGCGGCGCCCAGCACGCTGGGGAACATCGTGGCCTGGCTGATGTTGCCGGAGGTGTCGAGGTTCTTGAGGTACGTCGCGTATTCGACGTCGCTGCAGTAGACGTCGAACGGGTCGGCCTGTTCCACGGTGCCGGGGATCTCGTAGAGCAGCACCTTGCCGGCCAGTGCCGAGCGGGTCGGCCACGCGTTGGCCTTGGCCGCGGCGTCCAGGGTCGGGTAGCCGCCCAGCAGGTCGGCCGGGCGGTACAGGGTGCTGCCCAGGTGGTCGGCGACCATGGCGTCGAACTGGGACGGTCCCATGCCCAGCGCGGCCAGGAAGCCGATCTTCATCTCGACCTTGATGATGACCGGCCGGCGCCGGGGTGGGCGCCCAGCCAGACCCGCACGTCGTCCAGGCAGTAGCCGAGGTCCTTGTTGGCGCCGCCGGTGTAGAGGTGGCCGGGGTGGACGCGTCGACGCAGTTGTTGTTGTTGCTGGTCGGGCTGTCGTGGCCGACCTTCCATTCCTGGGTGAAGAAGTCCGACCACGTGTCCAGTTCGATCATGCCCGTGCCGGCGTCCAGGGCCTGGGCGAGGTAGGGGTAGTCGGCGGGGTTGTAGGTGTTGTGGATACCGGTGACCGTGACCTGCGACAGCGGCAGCGAGTCCGGGTCGTCGGCGCCGGCGGGGGTGGCCGCCAGCGCTGTCACGGTAGCGGCGGACAGGGCGAGTGTTGCGCCGAGCAGTGCGGCGCGGCGAATCCGGTTGACCAGCATGAAGCCTCCCGAACACCGGGGAACGCGAAGGAAATTCGCGCTTGGTCACGCTAGCGGTCCGGCACGTGCGCTCGACAGCGTCCAGTTGAACTATCCGTTGCCGGCGGTGGGCGGAGCTGGATCGTTCACCGGTCACTCCCGGGCTCCGCGTGGCGGCGGGCAACCGCTGCCGGCCGGGAACCGATCGTGGCGCGGGTCCCGGCCGCGGTCGCCGTGTCCAATCGGCTCACCGTGTCCTTTTGGGCGGATCGGGAGGTCCCGACCTCGGCTGGTCAGGGTTTTCGTCCACGAGCGGCGGTCGTGCGTTCGCTGTGCGTGACCATGCTTGCAACACCAATAATCGCGTGTTCAACTTTGCCCACACGGTTCTCGCGGGCCCGACCGGAGCGACATCGATTCACAGTTCCTCGATCCCGCATGCCATTTTCCGGCGGCCCGTGTCCGCACTGTAAGTGCGAATCGTTCCGTTTCGACTTGGGGTGGACCTTTGGCGCAAATGACTCTCGGTACGTGGACCCCGATCATCGCGTACCTGGTTTCGTGTTGTGGTTCGGCACTGGGCCTGTTGTGCACGGAACGCGCGCGGGTGGTCACCGGTGCGTCGCGTCGTGGCTGGTTGCTGCTGGGTGCGGTCTCGATCGGGGGGACCGGGATCTGGGTCATGCATTTCACCGCGATGCTGGGCATGACGGTGACGGGAACGGCGATCGGATACAACGTGCCGATCACGTTGGTAAGCATGCTTGCCGCGATCGTGGTGGTCGGGATCGGCCTTTTTGTCGTGAACAACGGTGAGGGCCGAATTCGGCCGCTGCTCGTCGGTGGTGTGTTCACCGGGCTGGGTGTGTGCGGAATGCACTACATCGGCATGGCGGCCATGGAGATCCAGGGCACGGTCAGTTACAACCCGCTGATCGTCGGGCTGTCCGCGGTGATCGCCGTGGTGGCGGCGACGGCGGCGCTGTGGGCGACGGTCAGGGTCCGGGGTGCCCGCGCCGTGGTGGCGGCGGCACTGGTGATGGGCGTCGCGGTGACCGGTATGCACTACACCGGGGTCGCGGCCATGCGCGTGACGCTCAACCCGAACATGCCGGTGGCCAGTGGTATCACCGCGTCGGTGATGATCCCGCTGGTGATCATGGCGGTGGGTGTGGTGTCGGTGATGACGGTGTTCGTGCTGGCGCTCTCGCCCGGGTCGCACGACATGAGCGAGGAAGAGGAGCTCAGCCGGTGGGCGTCGCACCAACTGCCTGAGGTCCACTGAGCGACGACGACTGAGCGACGACGCCGACGACGCCGGCCGGTTCACCTCACGGTGAGCCGGCCGGCGTTCGCGTCCAGTTCGGCCGGCACGCCGATGCGGATGCTGGCCTGCGGGGTGCGGTGTCCGAAGGGCAGGTCCCACGCGATCGGGACGCCGAGCCCGGCCAACCGGTCGTGCAGGGTCGCGCGCAGCCTGTCCGGTGGGCCGCAGTCGTTCCAGGCACCCAGCGCGATCCCGGCGGCCCTGGCCAGCCATCCGGCCTGGTCGAGCTGGGTGAGCATCCGGTCGAGCCGGTAGGGGCTCTCGTTGACGTCCTCCAGCAGCAGAATCGCCCCCTCAGGAGGCAGGGCTTCGCGGGTGCCGGCCAGTGCGGCGAGCATCGCGGCCGTGCCGCCCGCCGTGATGCCGCGCGCGGTGCCGGGCACGAGCGGGCCGGCACCGGTGATCACGGTCGGTTCGGCCGGCTGGAACAGGCAGCGCCGCAACTGGTCGCGGGTGCCGCGGTCGGTGAACGCCTCGCTGGCCGGCATCGGCCCGAACACGGTCGGCACGCCGATGCGGGTGGTGAACGCGTGCAGCAGGACGGTCACGTCGCTGGACCCGACGAGTGGCTTCGGGGTGGCCGCGGCGAGGGTGGTCCAGTCCAGTAGGTCGAGCAGGCGGGTGCAGCCGTAGCCGCCGCGCGCGCACAGCACCGCGTCGAGGTCCGGGTCGCACCAGGCCTGCTGCAGGTCGTCGGCGCGGTCGGCGTCCGCACCGGCCAGGTAGGGCAGGCTCGGGTGGACGTCCAGGACGTGCCGCGCGACGGTGACGTCGACGTCCCACTCGCGCAGCAGCGCCACGCCGCGCTCCAGCTTCTCGGGTGGGATGGGACCGCCTGGTGCGACGATCCGCACCCGGTCCCCGGCCCGCAGCGGCCTCACCGTCGCAGCTCGAGCACGGGCACCCCGGGTGTGGTGAAACCGAGTGCCTGGCCGTAGAAGGACAGTTCCGCCTCCAGCGCGGCGGTGATCGTCTCGGCCTTGCGGAACCCGTGCTGTTCACCCTCGAACGTGAGGTACGCGTGCGGGATGCCGGAGCCGGCCAGGCCCGCCATGAACTCGTCGGCCTGCACGGGCGGGCACACCTGGTCCTCCAGGCCCTGCAGCATCAGCACCGGCCCGGCCAGCCGGTCGGCGTGGGTGGCCGGGGACCGCTGCGCGTAGCGGTCGGCGTGTTCGGGCAGGCTGCCGATCAGTCCTTCCAGGTAGCGGGACTCGAAGTCGTGGGTCTCGCCGCCGTCACGGGTCCAGCCGGTGGCGTCGAGGATGGGGAACATCACGGTGCCGCACCGGTAGGTGCGCACAGTGGTCAGCGACGCGGCCGACGTCCAGCCGCCGGCGCTGCCACCGCGGATGGTGACCCGGTCGCCGTCCACGGTGCCCTCGGCGGCCAGTGCGGCGGCGACGTCGGCGCAGTCGTGCACGTCGACGACACCCCACTGACCGCGCAGCCGTTCCCGGAACTGGCGCCCGTAGCCGGTGGAGCCGCCGTAGTTGACGGCCGCGACCGCGAAGCCCCGGCTGGTGAAGTACGGGATGGTGAGGCTCAGCGACGGGGTGAACGAGCCGGTCGGGCCGCCGTGGGCGTGCACGATCAGCGGGGGCAGTTCACCCTCGGGTGCGGCGTGGTCGGGGTTGGCCGGCAGGTACACGTAGGCGGGGACGGGTTGGCCGTCGCGGTTGGTGAAGGTGCGTTCCACCGGCCGCACCAGGTAGGCCGGGTCGGGCAGGTCGGCGGGCTGGTCGGTCAGTTCGGTGCTGGTGCCGCCGCGCAGGTCCAGCCACACGACCGCCTCGTCGCGGGTGGGCGATCCGGCCAGGCCGACCAGCACGCCGTCGGCGGCCGCGATGTCGTACCAGACGGGCTGGTCGACGGCCATGTCCACGACGGTGCCGGTGGTCGCGTCGGCCACGGCGAGCCGCTCGTGCCGGCGGACCGCGTAGCGGCCCGCGCCCAGGGGGACGAACCAACGGGAGCCAAGCTGCCACAGTGCGCCGCCGATCTCGTCGTCGACCGGCGCGATCGGGGTCGGGACGGCGTCGCCGGCGAGGTCGACGCGGTAGAGGTTCCACCAGCCGGTCGGGTCGGTGAGCGCCACCAGGGTGTCCGGGTCGTCCCATTCGAGCTGGCAGACGGCCTCGCCCGCGCCGCCCGCGACGACGCGGTACGGACCGAAGGTGCCCTCGTCGGCGATGTCGGCGACGCACAGCTCGGTGCCGTCCCAGGGCATCGCGGGGTGTTCCCAGCCCAGCCACGCCACGCGCCGCCCGTCGGGGCTGGGCTGGGGGCCGGTGAGGAAGTGGTGGCTGGCGCCCAGCACACGCACGGCATCGGGGTCGGTCGCCGCCGCCCCCGACAGCGGGACGGCGACGTGGTCGCGGTGGATGTCGGTGGGCAGCGGCCCGGTGCTGGTCTCGCGGACGCACCACAGTTCGCGGCCGTCGGGGCTGGGTGCGGGGCAGGCGTAACGGACGCCCTGCCGCTCACCCGGGCGCGGGCTGATCGGGGCCGGTTCGCCGCCCGCTTCGGGGTCCAGGACGTACCAGCGTTGGTCGGCCCAGTTGGTGAACACCAGGCGGGCGCCGTCGGGGCTGTCGATGATCGCCCATGGGCGGCCGCCGTACTCGTGGACGCGGTTGCGCACGTTCCACGGCGCCGCCAGCACCTCCTCGGTCACACCGCCGGGCGTGGCGCGGCACAGCGCGAGCCGGCCGCCTTCGGTGGGCCGGGATTCGGCCCACCAGGCGTGACCGTCGTGGATGCCGACCCAGGAGGGGCCACCGCGGGCGGTGGCGACCAGGGAGGCGCTGATGGGCGAGGTCCAGGTGCCGTACGGTGCGATCTTCACCACGGTCGTGACCTTAACGGCCGGCTGGGCGGCCGGGCGTGCCCAGGTGGGACAGTCACCGGAGGTGAGGTTCGCCACCAGCCGAAAGGAGGGTGGGTGCCTGCTCGGTGGCTCGCCGTGCCCTAGGGTCGAAGGTGCCATGGCTCGTGTGATTCACATCTTCCGCCAACCCGACCGGTTCGTCGCCGGGACAGTCGGGGAACCAGGCGACCGCAGTTTCTACCTCCAGGCGTCCGAGGATGTCCGCCAGGTGAGCGTGCTGCTGGAGAAACAGCAGGTCGCGGTGCTGGCCGAGCGGGTCGGGTCGCTGCTGGACGAGGTGGCGCGCCAGTTCGGTGCCGAGGTGCCCGACGCGGCGCCCGACGACCTGATCGACACCCAGCCGTTGACGGTGCCGCTGGAGGAGGAGTTCCGGGTCGGCACGATGGGCCTGGGGTGGGACGCGGACAGCCAGGCCGTGGTGATCGAACTGCTGGCCGTCACCGAGGACGAGGTGGACGAGTCGGTGGTGCTCGGGGACACCGAGGAGGGCCCGGACGCGCTGCGGGTGTTCCTGACCCCGGCCGAGGCGCGGGCGTTCGCGCACCGCGCGGAGCGGGTGGTCGACGCGGGGCGCCAGCCGTGCCCGCTGTGTGGCCAGCCGTTGGACCCGGCCGGTCACGTGTGTCCGCGCAGCAACGGGTACCGGCGCGCCGTCGACGGCCAGGATTGAGCCGTGCTGCCGACGACCGACCCTGAGACTGTGGAGTTTCTGACGCGGGGCCGGATCGAGGTGCAGGGCCGACTGGTGGACGCGTCCAACGCGACGTTGTTCTGTTCGATCTCCGCCGACGGTGTGCACGCCGAGTGTGTGTACAAGCCGGTGTCGGGGGAACGGCCGCTGTGGGACTTCCCGGACGGCACGCTGGCCGGGCGTGAGGTGGCGACGTTCCTGGTGTCGGAGGCCGCCGGTGCGCACGTGGTGCCGCCGACGGTGTTGCGGCCGGGGCCGTTCGGGCCGGGGATGGTGCAGCTCTGGGTGGACACCAAGGACGGCGCGGACCTGGTCGACGTGGTCGAGCCGAACCGGGTGCCGGCCGGGTGGCGGGTGGTGCTGCACGCGCACGACCGGTTCGGGGAGCCCGCGGTGCTGGCGCACGCGGACGTGCCGGCGATGTGGTTGATGGCCGCGGTGGACGTGGTGGTGAACAACGCCGACCGCAAGGGTGGGCACATCCTGCACGGCGAGGACGACCGGGTGTACGGGGTGGATCACGGGATTTGCCTGCACACGGAGAACAAGCTGCGCACGGTGCTGTGGGGGTTCATGGGTGAGGCGCTGCCCGACGAGGCGGTCGACGCGTTGGCCCGGCTGAAGGCGGAGCTGACCGGCGGGGAACTGGCCGACCGGTTGGGTGAGCACATCACGCGCCGCGAGGTGTCCGCGTTACGTAACCGTACGAACCGGTTACTCACGGCGGGCGTGTATCCCGAGCCGGGCGGCGAGTGGCGGGCGATTCCCTGGCCCGCCTTCTAGCCGGCGCTCCGGCCACCACTCGGGGCTGCGGCGGAGTGTGATCAGGTAGTAGACGTTGGTGACGACCAGCAGCACACCGGAGGTCACCCCGTACAGCGCGGTGCCCAGGGCGGGCACCTCGTCGATGGGCAGGGTGTAGGCCATCACGACGCGCAGCGCGGAGTCGGTGAGGGTGCCGATGCCCCACAGGATGCTGGAGACGCGCCACATCCACCGGAAGCGCCGTGACCGTTCCCAGATGCCCTCCCAGTCGCCGGGCCAACCGAGGCGACCTTCCAGCAGGGGCTGGGTGTAGAGGTAGGCCAGGGGCCGGCGGGCGAACAGGCTGGCCAGGAACCACACGCCTGCCAGGGCGGTGACCCAGCCCTCCTTGGCCAGCAGGAAGCGGGGGCTGCCGGCCAGCAGGGACACCAGGACGCCGGCCAGCATCGTCACGGTCATGTAGAGGGCGATCCCGTTGACGCGGCGGCCGCGCACGAGCGGGATCAGGGCGCTGAACGCGGGCACCACGGTGGACACCAGCAGTGCCAGGTAGACGTTGGCGCCGGCGGCGCGCAGTCCGTAGTACAGGGCCAGTGGCACGCCGACGTCGAACAGCAGGCGCAGCGTGACCGTGACCGGGCGGGCGGTGGTCATGGCCTGGTGCCCCGTTCGAACAGGGTGACCAGTTCGCCCGCGTAGCCGGCGGTGTCCAGGTCGGGGCGGGTGGCCAGCAGGAATGGCAGACCTTCCACGGCGCGCTGGATGGCGATGGCCAGCACGGTCGGGTCGAACGCGCGGAACACCCCGTCGGCCTGACCCTGGCGCAGGATGGTCTCCAGGGCCGATTCGGCGGTGCGGTCCTCCGCGACGCCCTGCGGGAGGCCGCCGGCCAGGACGATGGCCTGCAGGGCGATCATCTGCCGGCGGTGGGTGTCGATGAACTCGATGTTGCCTTCGATGTAGGCGCGCAGCCGCGCCCGCGCGTCGGTCGCGGCGCCGACGCGGGCGGCCAGGTGGTCGCCGATCTGGCCGATCACCGCTGTCACGACGGCGGCGACGAGTTCGTCCTTGCCGGCGAAGTGGTAGGAGATCAGGCGGGTGCTGGACAGGCCCGCGTGTGCGGCGATGCGGGCGAAGGACGCCTGGGCGAAGCCTTCCTCCGCGATGACCTCGATGGTGGCGGTGACGATCTGGGCGCGCCGCGCGGTGGCGGTCGCGGACCGCCGCACCCCGGTTACTGGCATGAGTAAAAAGTTACTCAGCCAGGTAACCCAGGTCAAGGGGTCAGGAGGGGTTGCCCAGGATTCGTTTCGGGGTGACGAGGGCGGCGACGCGGCGTTCGGCGGCCATCACACGGTCGTATTCGTCGAAGTCGTCGTGGGTGCCTCCGCAGGCGGTGAAGATGTCGCGCAGCAGCCCGGGCAGCCGGGCGGGGTCCAGGCCGTCGGCCGGGTCGTCGGGGCCGATCAGCCGGACCGGGCCGTCCACCGACACCCACTGCCAGCCCACGCGCCAGGTCAGGGTCGCGGTCCCGGTGCGGCGCAGGTGGTTCAGTTTCACCGCGTCGCCACGGATCACGGTGGCGACGACGGGGCCGCCGCCGAGCGGGTCGGTGTCCAGCACGCCCGCGTTGAGCAGCGAGGAGTGCACGGTGCCGTCGGTGCGGGTGGTGGACAGGATGGCCAGGCCCTGTTCGCCCAGGACGAGTCGGCGTACCAGATCAAGATCAGCGGGCATGTGCCCAACGTACGCCGCGCACCCGGCGTGGCGGCGCCCCGAGCGGGTGATGGGCGGCTACGGTCGCTTGCCGTGCGTTCCCAGGATTACGGCCCTGACGTGACGATCCGCAGGCGCCGCCCGATCCCCGAGGTGCCGGCCGAGCCGGGCCTGGTGGTGGAGGACCCGGACTCCGGGTTCTGCGGTGCCGTGGTGCGGTGGGAGCGCGACGGTGTCGTGCTGGAGGACCGGCACGGCAAGCACCGGCTGTTCCCGGTGCGCCCGGCGGGTTTCCTCGTCGAGGGCAGGCCCGTGACGCTGACCCGTCCACCGGTCGGGACCACGACGGTGCGGGCTCGGTCGGCGTCGGGGTCGCGGCGGGTGCAGGGCCTGCGGGCGCGCACGGCACGCGACAGCCGGATCTGGGTGGAGGGCCTGCACGACGCGACACTGGTGGAACGGGTGTGGGGGCACGATCTGCGGGTCGAGGGTGTCGTGGTCGAGCCGCTGGACGGCGTGGACGAGCTGGCCGCGCGGGTCGACGCGTTCGGTCCCGACCGGCACCGGCGGCTGGGTGTGCTGGTGGATCACCTGGTGGCCGGCAGCAAGGAGAGCCGGATCGTGGCGGGTGTGACCGACCAGGACGTCCTCGTCACCGGTCACCCGTACGTGGACATCTGGCAGGCGGTGAAGCCGGCGGCGATCGGGATCCGCGCGTGGCCGACCGTGCCGAAGGGCGTGTCGTGGAAGGACGGCGTGTGCGCCGCACTGGGTTGGGGCGACCCGGGCGAGGGGTGGCGGCGGGTGCTGGGCGGGGTGAGTTCGTTCCGGGACCTGGAGACGCCGCTGGTGGGCGCGGTGGAACGGTTGATCGACTTCGTCACCGAACCCGACCAGCTCAGCGCAGGCCGGTGACGCGCCCGTCGGTGGCCGCGGACACCCGCTGGATCGCCCAGTCGTCCACCAGCATCGCCATGACCAGGGCGTCGACCCATTCACCGCGCCAGCGCAGGGCCTGGCGGCGGGTGCCCTCGTAGACGAACCCGACCTTCTCGTAGACACGGCGGGCGCGCGGGTTGAACGCGAACACCTCCAGTTCGACGCGGTGCACGCCGACGGTGTCGAACGCGTAGGACAGCAGCAGCCTGGTGGCCTCGGTGCCCAGGCCCTGCCCGGTGTGCTTACTGCCCAGCGCGATGCGGAAGTTGCAGGACAGGTTGTCGGTGTCCAGCTCGTTGAGGGTGGCCTCGCCGATGTAGTCGCCGCTGGCCTTGTCGATGACGGCCATGTCGACGCGGTCCTCGCGGCCCAGCCAGTCGGTGACGGCGCCGAGGACCTGTTGGGAGGTGAAGCGGCGGTGGGTGCCGGTGAGCCGGCGTACCTCGGGGTCCATGCCGGTGGCCATCACGGCGGGGACGTCGTCCACGGTGAGTGGCCGCAGCACGACCTGCTTACCGGTCAGTGTGGGCTTCAACTCGAAGCTGATCGTGCTGGGCATGTCGCGATGGTGCCCCGTTCCTGCTGGTCGGCGCGAGGAGTTCAATCAATTGTGACCTGATCGATCAGTCCTGCGGCTCCTCGGGGGAGTCCTGTGTGGACGGGTGTGCATCCGCACCGGCATCTGCACGTGCAGCCGGGTCGAGCGGGGGTCGGCCGCGGCGTGGAATGCCGGCCGCGTCCCGAGGCATGCGGCCGGCACGGGTGAGCGCGGCCCGCAGCAGGTAGTCGATCTGCGCGTTGGTGGAGCGCAGCTCGTCGCCTGCCCAGCGGGCCAGCGCGTCGTGTATGGCGGGGTCCAGCCGCAGCAGGATTCCCTTGCGGGGGCCGCTCATGCGGCCGTCACTGGTAGAGGGAGCCGGCGTTGACGATCGGTTGGGTGTCGCGGTCGCCGCACAGGACGACGAGCAGGTTGGACACCATCGCGGCCTTGCGTTCCTCGTCCAGTTCGACGACGTCGTTCTCCACCAGCCGCTCCAACGCCAGTTGCACCATGCCCACCGCGCCCTCCACGATCCGGGTGCGGGCCGCGACGATCGCGTCGGCCTGCTGGCGTCGCAGCATCGCCTGCGCGATTTCGGCAGCATAGGCCAGCCGGGTCAGTCGGGACTCGATGACGTGCACGCCAGCGGCTTCGACGCGGGCGGCGATCTCCGCGGAGAGCTGTTCGGTGATCAGGTCGGAGTTGTCCCGCAGCGACAGCAGTGGTGCGCCGGTGCCGGTCTCGAACTGGCCGTGCGCGTCGTAGGGGTAGCTGGTGGCGATGTGCCGCACGGCGGTCTCGGTCTGGGTGTTGACGAACGCGACGAAGTCGTCGACCTCGTAGAGCGCGCGGGCGGTGTCCTGGACCTGCCAGACGACGACGGCGGCGATCTCGATCGGGTTGCCGTCCGCGTCGTTGACCTTGGTGACGGCGGTCTCGTGGTTGCGGATCCGGGTGGAGACGCGGCGGCGGCGGGTGAACGGGTTGAACCAGCGCAGGCCGGGGGTGCGGGAGGTGCCGGCGTAGCGGCCGAAAAGCTGCACGACGCGGGCCTGGCCGGGCGAGATCGACGTGAGGCCGGTCAGTGTGATCACGCCGGCGACGATGACCAGCACGCCGACCGGGATCAGCGACGCGCCGCCCGCGCCGGACTGGCCGGCGGCCAGGGTGATGCCGGTGACCAGGACGGCGATCCCGACCGCGATGATCGCCAGGCCGGCGACCAGCATGACCGGTCCGGCCAGTCCGGCGGCGGGGCGTTCGCGGACCCGCGGTTCGGGCATGTCCGGCGCCGCGTCCGCGGGGTGGATGGGTGTGGTTCGGCTCACCATGGGACCGTCCTCTCGTTCCTCCCGAAACCTAGCATAGTGATATCACTTTATGCCATGCTGGCTGCGCCACGCCTCGCGGCGCGGCGGTGTCGGGGAGAAACACGAGGGGAGCACACCATGCACCAGGCAGCCGAGACGGGCCTGGAGATCGATCACGTGAACAAGCGCTACGGCGACGTGACCGCCCTGCGCGACATGACGTTCACCGTACGACCAGGGGAGCTGTTCGGGTTCGTCGGCAGCAACGGCGCCGGCAAGACCACCACCATGCGCATCGCACTGGGTGTGCTGGCCGCCGACTCCGGTGAGGTCCGCTGGGCGGGCGCGCCGATCAACCTGGCCACCCGCCGCGACATCGGGTACATGCCAGAGGAACGCGGCCTCTACCCGAAGATGAAGGTCGCCGAACAGCTGATCTACCTGGCCCGCCTGCACGGCCTGAGCCCGACGGCGGCCACCCGCTCCGTCGACGCGTGGCTGGAACGCCTGGGCGTGGCCCACCGCCGCGACGACGAGGTGCAGAAACTGAGCCTGGGCAACCAGCAGCGCGTCCAACTGGCCGCCGCACTCGTCCACGACCCGTCCATCCTGGTCCTGGACGAGCCGTTCTCCGGCCTGGACCCGGTCGCGGTCGACGTGATGAGCCAGGTCCTGCTGGACAAACGCGACCAGGGCGTGCCCACGGTGTTCTCCAGCCACCAACTCGAACTGGTGGAACGGCTGTGCGACCGGGTCGGCATCGTCCGCGCCGGGCACCTGGTCACCGAGGGCAGCATCGACGAACTGTGTGCCGGCGGCAGCGAACAACTCGTCATCGACGCCCCCGACGCGCCACCGGGCTGGGCCGATCACCTGCCCGGCGTGTCCGTCCTCCAGCACACCGGCACCCGCACCGTCCTGGAACTGCACGCGGGCGGCGACGACCAGACCGTGCTGCGCGCCGCGCTGGCCACCGGGCCGGTCCACGAGTTCGCGCGGCGCCGCCCCTCACTGACCGAACTGTTCCGTGAAGTCGTCACCGACCACACCGGCGACGCCGCGATCACCGAGGAGAAGGCGGCATGACCGCGCCCACGAGCCACCAACCGGACAACTACGCCACGATCCGCCTGGTCGCCGGCCGGGAACTGAAGGTGCGGCTGCGGTCGCGCGCGTTCCGCATCACCACCCTGGTCCTCGTCCTGATCGTGGTCGGGTTGTGCGTGGTCCTCAAGCTGATCGCCGGCACCGGCGGGTTCACCGTCGGCTACCTCGACACCAACACCGTCGACAAGGCCGCCGCCACCGAACTGCCCACGATCGCCAAGGGCATCGGGCAGACCGTGCAGATCCAGGCCGTCACCGACCACGCCGTCGGCGTCGACCAGGTCAACGGCGGACACCTCGACGCGCTGCTGGAGATCACCGACGGCCACGTCCACGTCACCGTGCAGAAGAACATCGACGCGAACCTGCGCACCACGTTCAACGTCCTGGCCACCCAACTCTCCCTCGGCGAACAGATCACCCGACTGGGTGGCAGCCCGGCGGCCGTGCTGCACGCCGCCGCCGACTCCACCGCGAACGTCACACCACTGCAGAAGCCCTACCCGTACCAGACGCAACAACTGATCCTGGGCATCATCGCCGGCATCCTGGTGTACGTCTCGGTCCTGCTCAACGGGCAGTTCGTCGCGCAGGGCGTGGTCGAGGAGAAGTCCAGCCGGGTCGTGGAACTGCTGCTGGCCACCGTCCGGCCGTGGCAGCTGATGGCCGGCAAGGTCCTGGGCATCGGCGTGGTCGGCCTGATCCAGGTGCTGGCCATCGGGATCGCCGGCACCATCGCCGGCCTGACCACGAAGGTCCTCACCATCTCCCTCACGGCGGCCGCGGGCACGATCGCGTGGCTGATCCTGTGGTACCTGCTCGGTTTCTTCATGTACTCCGTCGTGTTCGCCGGCCTCGGTGCCCTGGTGTCCCGGCAGGAGGAGGTCGCCGGTGTCGTCGCGCCCGCCACGATGTTCCTGGTCATGGGCTACATCCTGGGCAGCACCATCCTGCCCAGCGACCCCGGCAGCCGGCTGGCCGAGGTGGTGTCGGTGATCCCGGTGTTCGCGCCGGTGCTGATGCCGATGCGGCTGGCCATGGGTGGCGTGCCGGCATGGGAGGCGATCCTGGCCGTCGTCATCGCCGCCGCCCTGATCCCGGTGCTGATCTGGGTCGCCGCCCGGCTCTACCGCAACGCCGTGCTGCGCACCGGGGCGCGGGTCACACTGCGCCAGGCCCTGCGAGCGGCCTGACCGGGGGAGGCGGGTGCGGGGCGTTGACCCGACCGTGACGGGTTTCGCGTGCCCCGCACCCGCCACAGGCGATCACTTTCTGCCACGATGGACCCATGGCCGCCGTGTTGTGGCTGATCATCGGGATAGTCCTGGTGGTAGCCGAAGTGCTCTCCGGAGCGTTCGTGCTGGTCATGCTCGGTAGCGCCGCCCTGGTCGCCGCCCTGGTCGCGGCCCTGGGGGTCAGCCCGGTGATCAGCGCCGTGGTGTTCGCCGCCGCCGCGGCCGCCGGCATCACCCTGGCCCGCCCCGCTCTCGTCCGCCGCATGCACGCCGTCGACCACGTGAAGACCAACGTCGACGCCCTCCTCGGCAGTAAAGCGCTGGTGATCAACACCGTGACCGCCCACGAGGGCCAGGTGAAGGTCAACGGCGAAATCTGGTCAGCCCGGTCCTACGACGAAACCGAAGTGCTCGAACCGGGTCGAACCGTCACCATCATGAGCATTTCCGGTGCCACCGCAGTCGTCTGGGGTGGTCTGTAAGTGGAGGCTGGAGTGATCGCACTCATCGTCGTCGTCGTGGTCGTCGTCCTCGTCCTGATCACCGCGGTGAAATCCGTGATGGTCGTACCCCAGGCGCAGGCCGCGGTCATCGAACGGCTCGGCCGCTACCGCACCACGGCAGCACCGGGCATGAACTTCCTCGCCCCGTTCTTCGACCGCGTCCGAGCCCGCATCGACCTGCGCGAACAGGTCGTGTCGTTCCCACCGCAACCGGTGATCACCCAGGACAACCTGACCGTGTCCATCGACACCGTCGTGTACTTCCAGGTCACCAACCCGCAGGCCGCGGTGTACGAGATCTCCAACTACATCGTCGGTGTCGAACAGCTCACCACCACCACACTGCGCAACCTGGTCGGTGGGATGAGCCTGGAGGAGACACTGACCTCCCGCGACCAGATCAACCAGCAGTTGCGCGGTGTGCTGGACGAGGCCACCGGCCGCTGGGGCATCCGCGTGGCCCGGGTCGAACTCAAGGCGATCGACCCACCGCCCTCCATCCAGGACTCCATGGAGAAGCAGATGCGCGCCGACCGGGAGAAGCGCGCCATGATCCTCACCGCAGAAGGCCAACGCGAGTCGTCGATCAAGACCGCGGAAGGCCAGAAGCAGGCGCAGATCCTCGCCGCCGAAGGCGGCAAGCAGGCCGCGATCCTCAACGCCGAAGGCGAACGCCAGGGCCGCATCCTGCGCGCCCAGGGTGAACGCGCCGCCCGCTTCCTCCAGGCCCAGGGCCAGGCCAAGGCCATCGAGAAGGTCTTCGGTGCGATCAAGGCCGGCCGCCCCACCCCCGAGGTGCTGGCCTACCAGTACCTGCAGACGCTCCCGCAGATGGCCCAGGGCGACGCGAACAAGGTGTGGCTGGTGCCCACCGACTACGGCAAGGCCCTGGAAGGGTTCGCCAAAATGCTCGGCGCACCCGGCGAGGACGGCGTGTTCCGCTACGAACCACCCAAGTACGAAGAGCCCGCCACCGACCCCGGCGAGGACGACCCGTCGGTGGCCGGCTGGTTCGACACCTCCACCGACCCGAAGGTCGCCGCAGCCGTCGCCGCCGCCGAGGCCGTGGCCCGGCAGGAGGTGCCCAGCCCGCTCAACCCGCATCCGCTGGGCCACCACCCACTGGCCGGGATCGGCCAGGCACCCTCACTCGCCGAGACCACCAGCCCACTGCCACCCGTACCGCCCGCCACGGGTGAACCGCACGGCGGCCCGACCGACCTGTCCGACCCCGAATGAGCCGCCCGGCGTGAACCCGGCGCGGGAAGTCAGTAGGCCGTGGGCGGCCGCACATCCGCCCACGGCCGAGCCCGCTCCACCTGCCCGGCCACACCCAACACCGTCACCTCGTCATCGGGGCGCCCGATGACCTGCACGGCCAGCGGCAGCCCACGATCCGACCACCCCGCCGGCACCGACGCGGCCGGATTCCCGGTCACGTTCCACAGCGCGGTGTACCCGACGAACCGCTGCGCGGCCAGCGACATCCCCAGCCAGGAGCGGCCGGCCCACTCACCGATCCGCAGCGCGGTCCGCGGCATCACCGGCGACAACAGCACGTCCACGTCGTCGAACACCCGGTTCACCCGCCGCTCGACCCGCCGCGAGTACCGCATCGCCGCCGGCAGCACAGGGCAGTACACCCGCCCCAACGCCGCCACCGCCCGCGTCGAGGCCGCCAACCGCTCCGGCTGATCGACATCGGCGACCGCACGGGCCGCGGACACGCCGTAGCGGGGCGCGAAACTACCCATCGCGGTCGGGTCCACCCACGGCAACTCCCGCATCACCACCTGATGCCCGGCCCCCGCCAACACCCGCGCCGTGGCCAGCACCGCGCGCCGCACCGCCGGGTCGGGCCGGCCACCCACCGGCCACGGCCGCAACGCCACCCCGATCCGCAACCGCACCGGATCCCTGCGCGCCGCGTCCGCGAACGACAACACCGCCGCCGCGGCGGCATCCGTGTCACCGGGCACCGGACGGGCCAGCACATCGAGCATCAACGCGGCGTCCAGCACCGTCCGCGTGATCGGCCCCGCGACCGACAACCCCGTCCACACCTGGGAATGCGGCGCCAGCGACACCCGACCCCTCGCCGGTTTCAACCCGAACAACCCGGTCGACGACGCCGGCAACCGGATCGACCCGCCACCGTCACTGCCCACCGCCGCGGCCACCAACCCGCCCGCGACAGCGGCCGCCGCACCACCGCTGGAACCACCGGGGGAGAACGCCAGGTCCCACGGATTCCGTGTCACACCACCGGAAGGCGACTCCGTGAACGGCCACAGACACAACTCCGGTGCCCGCGTGCGCCCCACGATCACCGCACCCGCGCGCCGCAACCGCGCCACCACCTCCGCGTCCGCGCCGGCGACCCTCGTGACAGCGTCGGTGCCCACCGTCGTGGGCCACCCGGCCACATCGGTGTCCTCCTTCACCGCCACCGGAATCCCCAACAGCGGCGCGTCCTCACCACCGGCCCGCCGGGCATCCGCCGCTCGCGCCTCGGCCACCGCCGTGTCGGCGAACACCGTGCGGAACGCGTTCCACCGCCCGTCCAACCGCGCGATCCGCTCCAGGCAACCCTCCACCAGACCCACCGACGACATCACACCCGAACGCAACAACTCCGACTGGCCGGCCACACCGGCGAACCACACGTCCGCACCGTCCATACCGCACACTCCTCACCAGATCCACCCGGCGAATCCACTGTGTACCCGACCAACTACAGTCCGTTCCCATGGCGGCCACAAAGGACGAACTGCACGCACGGCGAACACGACACCGCGCCCGCCGTCCCCTCCTCGCCGACGCCGCCATCACCGTCCTGGCCCGCGACGGCGGCCGCGGCCTGACCCACCGCGCCATCGACAGGGAAGCCGGAGTCCCGGAAGGCACCACCAAGAACTACCACCCCACGCGCCAGGCGATCCTCGAAGCCGTCGCACAACGCATGGCGGAACTGCACCGCGCCGCCGTCGACCGCCTCCGCGACACCACCCCACCCGGCGCGACACCCCACCAACTGCGCACGCTCTACCCGGCACTGATCCGCCGCACCCACACCGACCCCACCGCGACCCTGGCGATGCTCGAGCTCTACCTGGAAGGCGTCCGCCGCCCCGCGATCCGCGCCGCACTCGGCGCCATGGCCACCGCCAACGCCCACGCCGCCACCGAACTGCACCACGCCGCCGGTGTCGCCTCCACCGTCACCGACACCGCCACCCTCGACGCGTGCCTGCTCGGCGTCCTGGTCACCCGACTCGCCCTACCCGACGACGCCCTGACCACCACCGGACTGGACGACACCGACACCATCGGCACCCACCTGTTCGACGCCACCACCGGCTACCCCGACATCCCCACCCTGCTCACCACAGCCGACGACATCACCGCGTAACCGCACTGTCCTGTCTCTGTCACCCGTGGCCCCGCGCGACAACCGGTAACCTACCGTCATGGCCGTTGATCAAGCCCTCGTCGACGCCGCGATCGAACTCGCGCACGCACGCTTCGCAGGGCAACCCTGGTCCGGCGCCGCCGCCCTCCGCGTGGCCGGCGGCGCCATCCTGACCAGCACCGGTCCCGACGCACCCAACGTCGCCGCCAGCCTCTGCCACGAGACCGGCGCCATCTGCGAAGCCTTCAAACTCGGCCGCCCCATCACCGCGTCGGTCTGCGTCACCGCCTCGGAGAACACGGGGGAGTACTGGATCCTCGCGCCCTGCGGAATCTGCCAGGAACGCCTGTTCGCCTACGGCCCCGACGTCGAAGTGGGCATCCCCGATCCCACCGACCCACGCCGCTGGCACACCGTGCGACTGCGCGACGCGCAGCCCTACTGGTACGGGCGGGTGTTCCCCGACCAGCACTGGCCACCCGACGACCGCGCCCAGCAACCCAGACGAGCCTGACTCACGGCTCCAGATCCACACACGCCCGCAGCGACCCGTCCATCGAGAACGGCACCGACTGGTGCTGGTGGGCCATCAACCAGCGCCCCTCCACCCGCCGCAGGCACCACGTCGCCCGGAACCACAACGTGAACGACTCGGTCCCGCCCTTGGGCACCGCCGTCATCCGGCTGACCCCGTACGCGAACGCGACGTCACCACCGACCTCGATCGCCATGTCCCGGGTCTCGTAGTCGATCGGCCCGTCGAACGTGGCCATCCACGCCCGCACCGCCGCCGCGTCCCGCACCACACTGGTCGGGTTCACCAACGGCGGTGCCAACGTGGCCGTCACCGCGTCCCCGGTGAACGCGTCCACCAACGCCTGCGCGTCCCCGGCCCTCATCGCCGCCACCTGCCCGGCCAGCACCTGCCGGATCTCCGTGACGTCCTGACCGATCACACCGCTAGCCACCATGGCCGGCTCCTTCCTCGTCACCACCATGTCGAAACCGAACCGGCGGTCTCGACATGGTGGTGACAAGATTTTTCGCACGACCCGACACCACCGGCCCGACCCAGGGGAGCCCACCATGAAGTACGTCATCCTCATCCACAGCAACCCAACCTCCCGTGACGTCTTCGCCGGCTGGACCCCCGAACAGCAGATGCGGTTCGGCAAGGACCACATGACACTGGGCGACGACCTGCGGGCCGCCGGTGTGCTCGTGCACTCCGAAGGCCTCGTCGACCCGGCGCACTCGAAGTTCGTGCACGTCGACGACGGCGAGATCATCGCCACCGACGGCCCCTACGCGGAGACCAAGGAGTACCTGGCCGGGTTCTACGTCGTCGACGTCGAGTCCCTCGACGACGCCGTCCGCTGGGCCGCGCGCCTGCCCGAAGCCGCCTACACGCAGGTCGAGGTCCGCCCCGTCTGGGACCCCTCGATCCTGGACACCCTCAGCTGATCCGCGTCAGGCCCGCGAGCAGCAGGTCGATCATGCCGCGCGCGTCGTAGGTCGGGTCGGTCTCCGCACCGATACACAGGTTCCCGATGCCGCGCGGCAGATCGTAGGCCGGGATGTCGTCCCGGCTCTGACCTGCCGCCGCGGCCGCCGTCAGCAGCCCGTCGCACACCGGCAACAGGCGGTCGAGGAACTCCGCGTGCAGGCTCTCGAAACCGGCCCGGTCCGAGCGCAACGCATCGGCCAGGCCGTGTTTGGTGACGAGGAAGTCGGTCAACCGCGCCACCCAGGCATGGAGTGCGTCCAACGGGGACGCGGGGGAGAGGCGCCGGCGGCGGCCAGCGCGTCGAGCTGGTGCCGGTAGACGGCGACGACGAGATCGGCGCGGGTGGGGAAGTGCCGGTAGATCGTGCCCGTGCCGACGCCCGCCTCGGCGGCGATGTCACGCACGGGCGCGTTGACGCCGGCGCGGAGGAACACGGTCACGGCGGCGTCCAGCAGCGTCTGCTCGTTGCGCTGGGCGTCGGCCCGTTTGCGGCGGCCCGCGCAGGCCGCCGGTATGTCGGCTGGTGTCTGGGCGTCCGTCATGAGCCTCCCCCCGCACGCTACTTGACATAATGTGCATTATCGGCGCTTAGGCAGGACCGCGCGAAACCCCACCCGGAACAGCTCATCCACCCACATACGCCGCCAGATGCTCACCCGTCAACGTCGACCGCGCCGCCACCAGATCAGCGGGCCTGCCCTCGAACACCACCCGACCACCGTCATGACCCGCACCAGGACCCAGGTCGATGATCCAGTCCGCATGCGCCATCACAGCCTGATGATGCTCCACCACGATGACCGACTTGCCCGAATCCACCAAACGGTCCAACAACCCCAACAACTGCGCCACATCAGCCAGATGCAACCCGGTCGTCGGCTCGTCCAACACGTACACACCACCCCTGTCCGCCATGTGCGTCGCCAACTTCAACCGCTGCCGCTCACCACCGGACAACGTCGTCAACGGCTGACCCAACGACAGATAACCCAACCCCACATCCACCAACCGCCCCAGAATCGCCTCGGCAGCAGGCGTCCGCGCCTCACCCGCACCGAAGAACACCACCGCCTCGGCCACCGACATCGCCAACACCTCACTGATGTCCTGGCCACCCAACCGATACTCCAACACCGACGCGTCGAACCGCCTGCCCTCACACAACTCGCACGTCGTCGCCACACCCGCCATCATCGCCAGATCCGTGTACACCACACCCACACCGTTGCAGTTCGGGCACGCACCCTCCGAATTCGCACTGAACAACGCCGGCTTCACCCCGTTGACCCTCGCGAACGACTTCCGGATCGGCTCCAACAATCCCGTGTACGTCGCCGGATTGCTCCGCCGCGACCCACGGATCGCCGCCTGGTCCACCGACACCACATCCACACCAGCCGGCATCGACCCGTGCACCAGCGAACTCTTCCCCGACCCCGCCACACCCGTCACCACGACCAACACACCCAACGGAACATCCACATCCACATCCCGCAGGTTGTGCGCCGACGCACCACGGATCGCCAACACACCCCTCGGCTCGCGCACACCCTCCTTCAACACGGCACGGTCGTCGAAATGCCGCCCCGTCACCGTCCCACTCGACCGCAACCCCTCCACCGAACCCTCGAAACACACCGTCCCACCACCAGCACCAGCACCCGGACCCAGATCCACCACATGATCCGCGACCGCGATCGTCTCCGGCTCGTGCTCCACAACCAACACCGTGTTGCCCTTGTCCCGCAACCGAAGCAGCAACTCGTTCATCCGCGCCACATCATGCGGGTGCAAGCCCGCCGTCGGCTCGTCGAACACATACGTCACATCCGTCAACGGCGAGGACCCCACATGCCGGATCATCTTCACCCGCTGCGCCTCACCACCCGACAACGTCCCCGACGGCCGGTCCAACGACAGATACCCCAACCCGATCTCCACGAATGAATCCAACGTCTGCCGCAACGTCGCCAACAACGGAGCCACCGACGGCTCACCCAACCCACGCACCCACTCGGCCAGATCACTGACCTGCATCGCACACGCGTCCGCGATACCGACCCCCTTGATCTTCGACGACCGCGCGGCCTCACTCAACCGCGTCCCATCACACTCCGGGCACGTCGTGAACGTCACCGCACGATCCACGAACGCCCGGATGTGCGGCTGCATCGCCTCCTTGTCCTTGGACAGAAACGACTTCTGGATCCGAGAGATCAACCCCTCGTACGTCATGTTGATGCCCGCGATCTTCATCCGCACCGGCTCGTGGTGCAGGAAGTCATGCATCTCCTTCTTCGTGAACCTCCGGATCGGCTTGTCCGGATCGACGAACCCCGACGACCCGTACAACCGGTAGTTCCACCCACCCGTCGTGTACCCCGGGATTGTCAACGCACCCTCCGACAACGACTTCGAGTCGTCGAACAACTGCGCCAGATCGATGTCCGACACCGAACCCCGGCCCTCGCACCGCGGGCACATACCACCCGTGACACTGAACGACCGCCGCTCCTTGACCGTCTTCCCGCCACGCTCCAACGTCACCGCGCCCGCCCCACTGATCGACGCCACGTTGAACGAGAACGCCTGCGGCGAACCGATCTGCGGCCTGCCCAACCTGCTGAACAGGATCCGCAGCATCGCGTTCGCGTCCGTCGCCGTACCCACCGTCGACCGCGTGTCGGCACCCATCCGCTGCTGGTCCACGATGATCGCCGTCGTCAGACCCTCCAGCACGTCCACGTCGGGCCGCGCCAGCGTCGGCATGAAACCCTGCACGAACGCGCTGTACGTCTCGTTGATCAACCGCTGCGACTCCGCCGCGATCGTCGCGAACACCAGCGAACTCTTCCCCGAACCGGACACCCCGGTGAACACCGTCAGCCGGCGCTTGGGCAGCTCGACGCTGACATCCTTCAGGTTGTTCTCCCGCGCACCGACGACGCGGATCAGATCATGACCATCGGCGGCGTGCGGCCGCGGAGCCGGGCGCTTGGCCGCGGTGGTGGCCTTGCTCAATGGTGTCTCCATCCGTGGAACGGGCGGCGGTCTCGGCGCTACGGTACGACCTGTTTCAGCTGTCCTGGACCAGACCCAGCACATTGCCGTCGGCGTCGGTGAACGTCGCCACCCGACGGCCACCACCGACCTCGCGCGGCGCCTCCCGCACCGCGCCACCCGCGGCGGTCACCTCGGCCAGCTTCCCGTCGATGTCGGACACGTGCCAGTACGCCACCGGCGACGTCATGCCCTGCGACGCGCCACCGGGCACCAGACCGATGTGCTGGCCCTCCGCGTCGAAACCGACGTAGTACTGGCTGTCCGCGGTCGGTGCGACGCCGAGCAGCGCGGCGTACACGGCCTTGGCCCGCTCCAGGTCGGACACCGGGTGCAGCACGGTCTTGATGCCCTGGGTGGTCGAGCCGCTCATGGTCGCTCCTACTGGTCGTGGGCGGTGGTGACCCGCTGTTGCGTTGTTGACAGCGGTCACACTATGTGCGGCTGGTGGGTGGCGCTTCTCGAATACTGATCCGTCCGATCCCCGCCGATATTTCGTCACCGTGACGGAAGCAGGTGTGACCCGCCGGGGATGGCTCACCAACGGATCACGAACCTTTGTTGATCATCGCCGGACCGGTCGGCGCCGTTCACGAGCCGACGGCCATGGCTGGCGGGCCTGGGTCACGCACACGTCGAGCGGTCCGGCCGTCCGGGAAAGCGCCGGGCGATCGGGGACCGGTCCCCCGGGAGAGAAGCGCCTGGTCGTGTCCGCGTTCATGGATAATGTTGATTATCCATGAATTCAACCTGCGTTGAATACTCGGGCGCTGTCAATGGTCGTCGTCGAGGATCGCCGGCCTTGAGTGGTCGATCGGTCACCGCCGTTCCCCTGGGTCGAGTCGATCTCGGTCCCGTCGGTGTGACGCTTCCCTCCCCCGGGATGACCAGTCCCCTGGGTGACGACCGCGATGCGCTGCGTGTCGGTGGTGTGCGCTATCTAGTTGACCATGAACGTGGTGCAGGCTCGGGAGGCGTTCTTCGCGGCGCGGCGGCCCAGGAAGGATTCGCCGCACACGACGGCGGCGTACCGGCGGGATCTGGGTGGGATCGGGGCATTGGTGGCGCAGGAATTGGGTAGGGCGGTCGATGACGTCGATGTGGCGGAGTTGACGACGGCGGTGTTGCGGGGGGCGTTCGGGGTGTTCGCGGACGGTCATGCGCGGAGTTCGGTGTCGCGGGCGTGGTCGACGTGGAACCAGTTTCTGACGTTCTGTGTGGCGGAGGGTGTGTTGGCCGGTAATCCGATGGCGGGGGTGGCGCGGCCGAGGGCCACTCCCCTGTCGCCGAAGCCGTTGCGGGGTGAGGACACGCCGGAGCGGTTGTTGTCGGCGGTGGCGGGTGGTTCCGGTGGTGGGGTGCGGGATCCGTGGCCGGAGCGGGATGTGGTGGTGATCGCGTTGGGTTTGGTGGCGGGGTTGCGGTCGGCGGAGATGCGGGGGTTGACGGTGGGGTCGTTGGTGGGTCGGGCCGGTGAGCAGCGGTTGCACGTGCGGGGCAAGGGGTGTCGGGACAGGTCGATTCCGGTGGAGCCTGCGTTGGCGGCGTTGGTGGAGCGGTATCTGGTGTCGTGCCGGTCGCGGTTTCCGGGGCTGCACCTGCGTCGGTCGGCGGTGTTGTTGCGGGATCGGCGGGGTGAGCCGATCGGGCGGGGTGCGTTGGAGTATCTGGTGTCGTCGTGTTATCGGCGGGCGGGGTTGCATGATCGGGTGCCGAGTGGGGCGAGTCTGCACGCGTTGCGGCACACGTTCGCGACGCGGTTGGCCGAGGACGGGGCGACGGCGTCGGAGATCATGCGGTTGTTGGGGCACGCGAATCTGTCGACGAGTCAGAACTACATCGATGCGACGGGTCGGGAGCAGCGTGCGGCGACGGCGTCGAACCGTACGTACCGGGTGTTGGGTGAGGTGGCCGGGGACTGATGTGGGTCAGCGGAGGCGTTCGAGGTCTTGGGCGGTGTGGTGGAGTTCTTCTGCGAGTTTGCGTAGTTCGGTGGTGGTGGCTCCGTCGTCGACCGCGGTGACGACGTCTTCTGCCGCGCAGCGGAGTTGGAAGAGGCGGTCCTGGAGGTCGGCCAGTTCGGTGGCCGAGAGGATGACGGCGTCTTCGGGGATGCCGGTGCGTTGGACGGCGGTGCGGCGTTCGTAGGCGCGTTGCCGGCAGGGTTGGGCGCAGTAGCGGCGGGGGCGGCCGACGGCTCTGGCGTCGTCGGGGAGGCGGCGTCCGCACCAGGCGCAGTGGCGTGCTTCGCGGCGGGCTGATGGCGGTTGTTCGGGTGCGCTCAGCTGGTGGTCGGTGGGCACCGGGGCATCATGCCGGTGGGGTGGGTCGTGGTGGTGGCGGCTCGCCGTGTGGGGGCTGTGGTTGTGTGCCTGGCTGATGTCGGGTGTGGTGGTGTGGTCATCGGGTTGGTCATCGGGTGGTCGTGCCGGGGCTGTGTGGAACGGGCACACTCTGGGGTGTGCGTAGTGATGTGCATCCGTTTCTTGCCGGTGGGCCGTATCCGAGGGCGTTCGCGCATCGGGGGTGGCATCTGGGTGAGTTGGTGGGGATGGAGAACTCGTTGTCGGCGATGGTGCGGGCGCGGGCTGAGGGGTTTCGGTATGTGGAGACGGATGTTCGGGTGACGTCGGATGGTGTGGTGGTGGTGCATCACGACGCGTCGTTGGATCGGACGACGGATGGGCGTGGGTTGGTCGGTGAGTTGCCGTGGTCGGTGGTGAGTGGTGCGCGGGTGGGTGGTCGGGAGGGTGTGTGTCGGTTGGAGGCGGTGTTGGAGGAGTTGCCCGATGTGTTGTTGAACGTGGATGTCAAGTCGGATGCGGCTGTGGAGCCGGTGTTGGCGTTGTTGCGGCGGTGTGGTGCGTGGGACAGGGTGTGTCTGGCGTCGTTTTCGGAGGCGCGGTTGGCGCGGTTGCGGGGGTTGGGTGGTGAGCGGTTGTTGACGTCGATGGGGCCTCGGTCGGTGTTGGGTGTGTTGTTGGGTGGTCGGGTGCCTGGGGTGGGTGTGTGGGGTGCGGTGGCGCAGGTGCCGGTGTGGTACGGGTGGGTGCGGGTGGTGTCGGGTGGTTTTGTTCGGCGGGCGGCTCGGTTGGGTCGTGAGGTGCATGTGTGGACGGTGGATGATGCGGAGCGGATGGGGTGGTTGTTGGATCTGGGGGTGGACGGGTTGGTGTCGGATCGGCCGGATGTGTTGCGGGGTGTGTTGCGGGAGCGTGGTTGTTGGTCTGGTTGATGGTTCAGGGGTTGGGGTTGGTGTTCATGTGGGCCGCGTCGTCGTAGGTGGGGATGCGTCTGCTGGCGGCGTCGGTGTCGGTTCTGAGGTGGAGGGTGTGGGCGCAGCTCCAGGGTTGCCAGCCGCGCATGCGGTAGAGGTAGAGGGCGCGGTAGTCCTGTTCGGTGGGTGTGGCGTGGTTGGGGTGGCCGGTGCCGCCGACGGAGTGCCAGGTGGGTAGGTCGAATTGGTAGGCGCCGTAGTAGCTGTGGTGGGGTGAGACGGCGGTGTAGTCGTTGCCGGATTCGCAGTCGCGGAGTCGTTGCCAGGTGTTGGGTGTGGGGTCCGCGGTGGCGGTGGTGGTGGGTAGGAGTGTGGTGGTGATGAGTGCGACGAGGGTGATGGTGCGGGTGCGGTGTCGGCGACGTGTCATGTTTCGCACGGTAGGGAGGGGTGCGGGGGCTCACAACCGGTGTGTCCGGTTGGGGGGTCACTGGGTCGGGTGAGTGGGGGGTGGTGCGACGAAGATGCAGAAGGGGTGGCCCGCAGGGTCGGCGTAGACGCGGAGGGGTTCGTCGGGGTCGTTGGCGCGGTCGTGCAGGAGGGTGGCGCCGAGGTTGGTGGCGCGGGTGTGTTGGGTGTGGAGGTCGTCGGTGGTGGGGACGGAGAGGTCGAGGTGGAGTTGTTGGGGTTGGGGGCCGGTGGGCCAGGTGGTGGTGGGTAGGTCGTCGACCTGTTGGAAGGCGATGCGGTTGGTGGTGTGGGGGTCGCGGATGACGAGCCAGTCGGTGCCTCGGGGGTCGGGTTGGCCGGGTGCGGGTGGTTCGTCGCCGGGTCGGTAGGTGTAGTCGAGGAGTTGGCGGTAGAACTCGGCGAGGCGGCGGGCGTCGGTGGTGTCGAGGACGACCTGGTGGTAGCGGGGTGTGTTGACCATGGTGGTGATGGTGTCAGGTCGGTGGTCGGGTTCGGGCTTCATCGGTGCGTCGACCGCGTGGGTCGCTTCGTGGGTGGGGTGGTTGCCGATAGTCTCGCTGCACGCCTGGCCAGGGCGTGTGTGTGGAAAGGTGGGCGGGGCGAGTGTCGGACTACGGTCGTGGGACCGAGGCGGTGTTCTCGGGTGAGGCGCTGCGGCGGCAGCGGAGGGCCTGGTACACGTACGGGTGGGCGTCGCATGCGTTCGAGACGACTGTGGTGGCGGTGTTCCTGAGTCGGTATCTGCCGGCGGTGGCTGCGAACGCGGTGGGTGACAAGGGTCGGGTGCACGTGTTGGGTGTGCCGATCGCGCCGGGTTCGTTGTTCACGTATGTGGCGTCGTTTTCGGCGTTCGTGTTGGTGGTGTTGATGCCGGTCGTGGGGGCGATCGCGGATCGGTCGGGTCGTAAGCGTGAGATGTTGTTGTCGTTCGGGTTCGTGGGTGCGGCGTGTTGTGTGTGTATGTGGTTCGTGGCGGGGTCGGCGTGGCAGTTGGGTACGGGGTTGACGATCGCGGCGTATTTGACGTACACGTGTGGGAAGGTGATCTACAATTCGATGTTGCCGGATCTGTCGGCGGCGGATGATCGGGATCGGATTTCGTCGCGGGGTTGGGCTGCTGGTTATGTCGGTGGCGGGTTGTTGTTGGCGATCAATTTCGGGATGTCGTTCGTGATCTCGGATGAGGCGTTGTTGGCGCGGTTGTCGCTGGGTGCGGCTGGTTTGTGGTGGGCGTTGTTCTCGTTGGTGCCGTTGCGGTTGTTGCGCAACGCTCCCCTGCCGGCGCGGAGAATCGGTCCGGTTCGGTGTTGTTGTCGGGTTTCCGCCAGTTGGGTGGTACGTTCCGGCATATGCGGGGTTATCCGCAGACGTTGTTGTTCCTGTTGGCGTACTTGGTCTACTACGACGGCATCAACACGGTGACGACGTTGGCGGCGCAGTATGGGGAGAAGGAGTTGTTGCTGCCGGATCAGACGTTGTTGACGGCGATCCTGGTCGTGCAGTTCGCGGCGTTCGGTGGGGCGTTGGCGTTGGGGTGGTTCGCGGATCGGTGGGGTGCGAAGCGGGTGGTGGCGTGGAGTCTGGTGGTGTGGGTCGGTGTGGTGGCCGCGGCGTATTTCATGCCGGCGCGGCATGCGGTGGAGTTCTTCGCGTTGGCGATCGCGTTGTCGATCGTGTTGGGTGGTTCGCAGGCTTTGTCTCGGTCGTTGTACTCGAGCATGATCCCGTCGGGGATGGAGGCGGAGTATTTCAGTTTGTACGAGGTGTCCAGTTCGGGTAGTAGTTTGTTCGGGACGTTGTTGTTCGGGGTCACGTATCAGAACACCGGGAGTTACCGGACGGCGATCTTGTCGTTGGTGGTGTTCTTCGTGATCGGCTTGGGGTTGTTGTTGCGGGTGAGGGTGCCGGAGGCGGTGTCGGCGGCGGGGAACGTGTTGCCGGCGAGCCTGGGTGGGCGCCGGGTGGTGGCGACGGGCGCGGCCTGAGGGCACCGTCCGCTGCCTGTATCGACTGCCTGTTCCGTGATGGGACTGTGACGTGTCGGGGTGTCTGGTCGGTGATACCTCTGCGGGTGTGGTGACACTTGTGACACTGATCAGACATGGCACATCGGTGTCATTCCACCAGTAGGGTGATCTATCTCATCGACGGGGCGATAACGCGTCATGTCGACAGCGCGATCTCCTCTCTGAGGGGGAACACTTCGTTGACGAGTGAAGCTCATCACTGAGTGCAACCGGGTCGGGAAGACGGGAATTGTCAGCTCGCCCCGTTCGTTGCTCTCTGTGAGGACAACTGGGCCCTCGCCCTGAGCCGAGCGAAAGGACACCGCCATGGCCGACCGCGTTCTGCGTGGTAGCCGGCTCGGAGCAGTCAGCTACGAGACCGACCGCAACCATGACCTCGCGCCCCGTAGGGGCACCAGGTACGCGTGCCCGAAGGGGCACGACTTCGAGGTTCCCTTCTCCGACGACGCGGAGATCCCGCCGACTTGGGAATGTCGCCTGCACGGCTCCGTTTCCAAGCTGATCGACGGGTCCGAGCCGGAGACGAAGAAGGCCAAGGCGCCGCGCACGCACTGGGACATGCTGCTGGAGCGGCGCTCCATCCCGGAGTTGGAGGAACTGTTGACCGAGCGGCTGGAGGAGCTGCGCGGCCGGCGGAGCCGCACCGCGTGATCGTCGACTGGTGATCGACACGGTTCGTGATCGACACGGCGTGATCACCGGTGGGTGCTGGTACGTGAGTCACCGCGACTGTCGGTGGGGCCGACTGTCGACAGTCGTGGGTGCGACATCGATGTGAATCATCACGGCAAGAGCCACCACGCCTCCCGCGTTGGTGTGACGGGCCGCCCAGTGTGTACTGGGCGGCCCGTCCGTGTGAGTGGGAACCTCCGTGCGGGTGGTCACGTCTACGGGGTCGGACGAGCGTGGAACCGGGGGTGGGTGAGGATGCGGACCAGTCGCGCGGCGTGGGTGCCGACCGTGGTGGGCGTGGTGGTGGTCGTGGCGTTGTCAGTGGTGGGTGTGTGGTTGTCGGTGTCGTCGCGTGACGTGGTGTCGGGTTCGGCGTCGGCTGTGGGTTCGGCGGCGACGCCGACCCGGTTCGGTGGCGCCGAGCGTGCCGGCGTTGGCGTCGTCGGTCGCGCCGGTGCCGTCGGGGGCGTGTTCGGGGTGCGGGTCGGTGTTGTCGGTGGCGTTGGGTGGTGGCGCGCACGTGGACGGTCTGGTGCGGGCGGATGCCGATGGTGGGCGGTCGGGGTTGTTGGGGTATTTCGCGGGTGGCCGCTGGGTGGTGCGGGGATTGAGTGGTGACCGGCCGCAGCCGGATGAGGTGCCCTCGGCGGCGGAGTGCCAGTCGGTGGGTGGGGTGTCGCGGTGTGTGGTGACGTTCACCCTCGGCGCGCACAGCGCCGAGGCGGAGTCGTTCACGGTGAACCCGGCGCGTGGGATCACGGTGACGGGCAGCGCGACGGGTGATTCACCGGACGCGGTGGTGGCCGATCTGGACGGTGACGGTGTGGCGGACGTGTCGGTGTTGCTGAGCACGTATCAGCCCGACTATGCCGACGCGCCGATGTTCTGGCGGACGTTCGTGCAGCGGGACGGGAGGTTCGTGCCGACCGGGTGTGGGACGCCGTCGCACGATCGGGTGGCCGCGCCGACGGCGGTGCTCACGGGGTCGTGTCCGGGCTGACCGTCCTGTGGGCGCGGTCCCGGGCGCGGATCCGGGCGCCCGCGCACAGGAACAGGGCGGCCAGGCCCGCGGCGACCATGACCCATTCGGGCCAGGCGCCGAGGTGGTCGGCGACGGTGGTGGTGGAGCGCAGCGGGACCCGTGCGACGAGTTCGTCGGCGGTGAACAGCGACGACTCCTGGGTGATGTGCCCGTCGGGTTGGATGATGGCGCTGACCCCGCTGGTGGCGGCGACGACGACGGTGCGGCCGTGTTCGACGGCGCGTTCCTGGTCCATGGCGAGCTGCTGGTAGGTCATCTCGCTCAGGCCGAAGGTGGCGTTGTTGGTGGGTACGGCCAGGATCGTGGACCCGGCGACGGAGGCGCGGACGACGGCGTCGAAGGCGACCTCGTAGCAGGTGTCGATGCCGACTTTCGCCGGACCCATCGGGAACACCACGGGTGTGGTGCCGGGGACGAAGTTGCCGGCCTTGGCGACGTCGGCGGAGAACATCGCGAAGAACGACCGGGCGGGCATGGTTTCCCCGAAGGGCTGTAGCTGCCGTTTCACGTACTGCGCGACGGGGCCTTTGCCGGGTTCCCAGAGGATCGCGGTGTTCTTCTCCCCCGGTGCCTGTGAGGTGACGACGGCGCCCACGGAGATGGGTGCCTTGATCGCGACGGCGGCCGCGGAGATCTCGGCGTAGGCGTCGGGGTTGGCGTAGGGGTCGATGTCGGAGGAGTTCTCCGGCCAGATGACCAGATCGGGTTGGGGTTGGCGGCCCGCTGCGACGTCGGCGGCGAGTTTCTCGGTCTCCTTGACGTGGTTGTCCAGCACGGCGCGGCGTTGCGCGTTGAACTCCAGGCCCAGCCGGGGGACGTTGCCCTGGATGGCGGCGACGACGGTGGTGCCGGCTTGCGCGTCGGTGCCCACGAGCGGCCACGCGGCGAGGCCGGCGAGGACCGGGAGGAGCACGGCGAGCGCTCCCCCGGTGATCGCGAGCGGCCGCCGGTCACGGACGAGTGTGACGGTCAGCGCGGTGAGGCCGAAACCGGTGAGGGTGAGGGCGAATCCGACCAGCGGCGTGCCACCGAGTGCCGCGAGGGAGACGTAGACGCCGTCGGGTTGGCCGAACGCGACCTTCCCCCACGGCAGCCCACCGAAGGGGACACGGGAGCGCAGTGCTTCGTCGGCGATCCACAGCAGTGCCGCCCACACCGGTCCGCCGCGCACCGGGAGCACGACGGTGATGGCGGCGATCCCGATGGCCATCAGGAGGGCCTCGAACGCGCTGAGCGGCAGCCACGCGATGAGGCCGACGTACAGGCCGGTCCAGTGCAGCAGTGGCACGAGGAACGCCGCGGCGAACACGAAACCGTAGCCGAAACCGGCGCGGGCGCGCCGGCCGTGGATGGCGAGACCGAGCAGCGCGAATGCGATCGGTGCGAGCCACCACACGGGGCGGGGCGGGAAACTGAGGTACCACAGCACCCCACCGGTCAGGCTGGCCGCCAGCCGCAGCTGGGTGTCGCGGGTGGGGACGTGCCGGCGGCGCCGCGCGGCGACCGGGGGGTCGGGCTCGGCGGTGGGCGAGTCATCGCCGGAATCGGCCGTCACGGTCGGTGTCACCACCGGGCAAGGGTACGAGACGAGGCTGTGCGGTGGCCGTCACGGCTACGATGCGGGGATGGTGGGCAGCCGACCTGGGCCGGTGCGGTGGCTGCTCTACGCGTACGGGCGGCGGTTGCCGCCGCGGTACGCGCAGTGGGTGCTGCACGACCTGACGTGTCGCACGTGGTTCGTGCGGCATCTGGCGCGTGGGCTGGCGGAGTGCCTGCCGGCGTTGGCGTTGTTGGCGTTCCCGGCGTCGGTGTCGATCCACGTGATGATGGTGGGGATCGTGGTGTTCGGGATGTCGTTCTACTGCATGGCGTTCGCGTGGGAGACCCGGGACAGGCGGCTGTACCAGCACGGTTTCGTGCCGGAGTTGGTGTTGCCGAGAGAAGACGACGACGAGGACGACGGTGGGGGTCAGTGACCTGCGGGGACGACGACGGTGCCCACCGCTGTGGTCACCACGAGCGGCGGTCGCAGCACCCGTGCGGCTGAGGCGCCGCGGTCGGGGTCGGCTCGGCACACGACGCGGGCCTCGAAGGTGACGGTGCGGGAGCGGTTGCCGATCCGGGTCAGGGTCGCGGTGGCCTCTATGACGTCACCGGCGTGCACGGGGGCGAGGAACCGGATGTCGCTGTACCCGGCGAACAGGCCTTCGTCCCCGTCGGTGCGGATGCACAGTTCGGTGGCGACGTCACCGAACAGGCCGATGCTGTAGGCGCCGTCGACGAGGTCGCCGCCGTAGTGGGCGTGCGCGTGGGGCACGTACCGGCGGTGGGTGACGGTGTGGCCGGTGGTGAGTGTGGGATCGGCGGGTGCGGGATCGGCGGGTGTGGGGTTCATGCGTGCTCCTCGATGACGTGTGCCAGGTAGCTGGCGACCTCGCCGGGTGTGGTGCCCCGCCCGAACACCCGGTCCACGCCGAGGTCGGCGGCCATCAGGGGGTCGAACCGTGGACCGCCGACGACGAGTGTGGGGCGCCGCTGCCCCATGGCTTCGCGGAACGCGGCGGACATTTCGCGGGTGTTGAGGATGTGCGCGTCGCGTTGGGTGACGACCTGCGACACCAGCACCGCGTCGGCGTGTTCGGTGCGGGCCCGTTTGACCAGGTCGGGGACGCTGACCTGGGCGCCGAGGTTGACCACCCGCAGTTCCCGGTAGTACTCGAGGCCTTTCTGTCCCGCGAAGCCCTTCACGTTGAGGATCGCGTCGATACCCACGGTGTGGGCGTCGGTGCCGATGCAGCCGCCGACGACGACCAGTTTGCGCCGCAACGACTTGCGGATCACGGCGTTGATCTCGGTGGGGGTGCGCAGCGGGTACTCGCGTTCCACGACCTGCACGGCGTCCAGGTCCACGATGTGCGACACGGAGCCGTAGACGACGAAGAACGTGAAGTCCGCGCCGATCGGGTGGGAGTGCACGACCATGGCGGGGTTCATGCCCATCTTGGTCGCCAGTTGCAGCGCGGCGCCCTCGGCGCGGGGCCCGGGTGGCACGGGGAGCGTGAACGACGTCTGGATCATGCCGTCGCCGGTGGCGTCACCGTAGGGGCGGACGTGCCGTTGCGCGGTCATTTCGTGTCCCCCGTCGCCAGCAGGTCGGCCGCGGGGTTGCGGTAGCGCTCGGCCTTCGCGATGACACCGTCGGCGCCCCTGCCGCCCTCGGGTGGGCGGCGCATCAGGCCGAACGTGCCCGCGGCGATCGCGGCGAGCAGGCCACCGTCGTCGGCGACGATCCGTTCCAGCAGGTCCACGGCCTCACCGAGGACCTGCTGCGCGCGCTTCACGATGAACCCGTCCGGTGCGGGCCGGAAGTCCTCCGCGAGGTTCCCGGCCGCGCCCAGGACGTAGCGGACGTTGGCCAGGGCGAGGTCCCGGTCGGACAGCCACGGTGTGACGACGGCCTCGGTCATCATGCCGACCAGCAGGATGCTCTGCCCGGTCAGCGCACCGGCGAGGTTGAACAGCCCGTCGAGCAGGTAACCGAGGAACACGTTCCCGGTCATGTGCTTGGTCGGGGGCATCCACTTCAGCGGGGCGTCGGGGAACAGTTCCCGCGCCAGCAGCGCGTGCGCGAGTTCCAGGCGGAACGAGTCGGGGATGTCGGGGTTGATCTCGAACGCGTGCCCCAGTCCCAGCAGCGCGTCGGGCAGGCCGGCCTCGTGGGCGAAGCGTTCGTTGAGCAGTTGGGACACGGTGACGGTGTGCGCGGCGTCCACGGCGTCGGCGGTGGTGAGGTAGTTGTCCTCACCGGTGTTGATGATGATCCCGGCGCGGGCGTGCACCTGCCGGGAGAAGCGTTGGTCGACGAACGTGCGGATCGGGTTGATGTCGCGGAACAGGATCCCGTACATGGAGTCGTTGAGCATCATGTCCAGGCGTTCCAGCCCACCCAGCACCGCGATCTCGGGCATGCACAGGCCGGACGCGTAGTTCGTCAGCCGCACGTAGCGGCCCAGTTCGTGCGAGACCTCGTCCAGCGCGGCGCGCATGACGCGGAAGTTCTCCTGCGTGGCGTAGGTGCCGGCGAAACCGTGGTGGGTGGCGCCTTCGGGGACGTAGTCCAACAGGGACTGCCCTGTGGAGCGGATCACGGCGATCACGTCGGCGCCGGCGCGGGCGGCGTTGGCGGCCTGTACGACGTCCTCGTCGATGTCGCCTGTCGCGACGATCAGGTAGATCCACGGCCGGCGTGGGGGGTCACCGAGTTTGGTGACGAGTTTGTCGCGGCGGGCGCGGTTGCGGTCGACGGTGCGCAGGCCGCGGGCGATGGCGGTGCGCGCGGCCCGTTCGGCGCGGTCGGCGTCGCGGCCTTCGGGCACGGTGTACCGGATCTGGCCCGCCGCGGTCGCTTCGGCCAGGTCGGTCAGTGACGTGAGGTCGTGGGTGCGCAGCGCGTGGAACGCCGGCAGCGCGACCCCGTGGTCCAGGCCGCAGTGGTCGCGGACGGTGTCCACGACCCGGTTCACCCACGGCACGTCCCCGGCGCGGTGCGCCGTGTCGGCGCCGGTGATGCCGGCCAGGCGCAGGGTGGCGCGTTCGACGGCGACGGTGGTGTGGGCCCTGGCCATGGCGATCACCGGTTCGGTCGCGGTCGCCGCGAGCCCGCGTGCCTTGCTGATCACGTCGGGGTCAAGGTTGAGCAGGGCCATTCAGTGTCCTCCCGCGTCGTGGATCGTCTCGCCGCGCAGCACCGTGCGCACGCACACCGGTCGCGCCGCGTCCGGGTCCAGTGACGGCAGGGGTGGCACACCGGAGCATGGGTCGGTGGAGCGTGGGTCGGTGGCGTAGCGCCGTACCCGGTTGTCGGCCGGTGGCCCGAGAGGTTCCCCGGTCTCCCACACCGCGTACGTCGCGGGGGCGCCGGGGGTGAGGGTGCCGGTGACCGTGTCCTGGACACCCGCGGCGCGCCAACCACCCCGGGTGTGCGCGGTGAACGCCGCTCGGGGTGAGATGCCGAAGCCGGGGGTGCGGTGGTGCACGGCGGCACGGACCCCTGCCCACGGGTCGACCGGGGTGACCGGGGAGTCCGACCCGAACGCCAGCGTCACACCCTGCGACGCGAGCACGGACAGCGGGTTGAGTGCCGTGCCGCGCGGCAGGCCGAGGCGGCGGGCGTACATGCCCTCCGGGCCACCCCAGGCCGCGTCGAAGGCCGGCTGCACGGACGCGACCACACCCCACTGCCCCAACCGCGCCGCCTGCCGCGCGTCGACCATCTCCAGGTGTTCCACGCGGTGGTGGCGCGCCGCGAGCGCGGGCCGCCCGAGGACCGTCTCGGCGCGCGCGAAGCCGTCGACGAGGTTGGCGACGGCCGCGTCGCCGATCACGTGGAAGCCGCCCTGGATACCGGCGCGGGTGCAGGCGATGAGGTGTTCGGCGATCTGTTGGGAGGACAGGTACGCCGCACCGGTGTTGCCGGGGTCGTCCGCGTACGGGTCGCACAGCGCCGCGGTGCGCGAGCCCAGCGCCCCGTCGGCGAACAGGTCACCGGCCAGGCCACGCACACCCAGCGCGGCGGCGAGGGCCGGGTCGACGCGGTCACCCCAGTAGCCGACGACGTCGGGGTAGGCGCCGCGCAGCGCGAGCAGCGCGGTGAGGTCGTCGGTGCCGGAGATGTCGGGGCCCGCGCACTCGTGGACGGCGGCGATGCCGTGCGCGGCCGCGTGCCGCAGGAACGCCTCCTGCGCGCGGTGGCGCTGCCGGGGTGTCAACGCGGTGCGGGCGGCGGCCCGGACGTGGTGGTGGGCCTGCTGGGTGAGCGGCCCGTCCGACCACCCCACCGAGCCCCGCGCCGCGGGCGCCAGCTCGACCAGCGCGGTGGAGACGAGCGCGGAGTGCACGTCCACCCGGGACAGGTACACCGGCCGCGACCCGACCGCGTCGTCCAGTTCCGCCCGGCCGGGTGGCCTGCGTTCGGGCCAGGCGGATTCGTCCCAGCCGTGGCCCCACACGACCCCGTCACCGGGATGTTCGGCCACGTAGCGGCGCAGCACCGCGAGGCACTCGGCCAGCGAAGGGCACCCGGTGACGTCGAGGCCGTCCAGGAGCAGGCCGCTGGACGTGGTGTGTACGTGGGCGTCCACGAACGCCGGTGCCACGAACGCACCGGCCAGGTCGACCACGTCGGCGTCCGGGTACAGCGCCGCGGCGGGGGCGTCGGACCCGACCCACGCGACCACCCCGCCGGTGACCGCCATCGCGGTCGCTGCCGGGGAGGCGTAGATCCGGCCGTTGCGCAGCAGGGTCGTGGGTTTCGGGGTCGTGGCTTTCGTGGTGGTGGTCCTCACACCTGGTGATCCTGCCGCTCACGGGCCTGGAACACGCCGCGGACACCCTGGTCGCGGCGCACCAGCCCCAGTGCGTACTCGGCGTGACCGGGCACGTACCCGTTGCCGATCAGCATTTCCACGTCCGCGGCCAGGCCCTCCGCGCCGAGGGCGGCGGCGGCGAACGACGTGGCCATCGAGAAGAACACCACCGTCCCGCCGGTCGCGGTGGCCAGGATCGCGCCGTGCTCGCAGCCGGGGACGTCCACGCACACCACGGTCACGTCCACCGGTTCGCCGACCGCGGCGGCCACGGCGACCGGGTCGCGGGCGTCGGCGATCACGATCTCGTCGGCCAGCGCCGCCTCGCGCACGACGTCGGCCTCCCGCCGGGTGGGCACGAGCGCGACCAGCCGCCGCGCCCCGGCCTCACGGGCCGCGGCCAGCGACAGGGACCCGGACTTGCCGCCACCACCGAGCACACACACCGAGGGCGCGTCGCGGCGGGCCACGACCCGGGCGGTCAGGGCGGGCGCGCCGCACACGTCCAGCACGGACAGCGCCAGCGACTCGGGCAGGTCATCGGGCAGCACGGCGGCGATGGAGCGGCCGAACAGGACGGCCGTGCCGGTCGCACGGGACCTGTTCGGCCGTGCCGTCCCAGTCGGCGAGGCCGTCGGTGACGCGCAGCGGGGTCAGGGTCAGGGACACCAGCGTCGCGACCCGCTCGCCCGACAGCCAGGCCGAGGGGGGAGTCGGGGCCGACGGCGCGCGACGGTGCCCAGCAGCATGCCGCCCGACCCGGTCACCGGGTTCTGCATCTTCCCGCGCGTCGGCGATGATCTCGCAGCACCGCCGCGCGCACCGCGGCGCCCGTCGCCGTGGGCCTCGCCCAGCTGCCGGAACGACGCGGCGTCGAGGTTCAACCGCTGCACGTCGACGCACGACCTCGTCCGGCCATGGCTCGGGGTCGGCGTCCAGCCGCAGCGCCTGCTGCGGCAGCACGCCCGCCGGTTCCAGTACCCGGTGCAGCCCGATCGGTGACCCGGACCTGCTCGCAACGACCCCGTCACACCCACTCCGTAGAATTTACGTCGTCAGGACGCTATGACAGCATATCTTTGCGCGATCCAGCCGCAGAGGAGAAGGTATGACAGCCGTCTGGGACGCATGTGACGCGGCGACCACCAGCACACCGGTCGACGCCGTGGGCCGACCAGCCCTACGAGTACGCCCGGCGCGAACTCGTCGAACCCGACTGGCGGCGCTTCCCCGGCTGGCGCGACGTCACCGACGCCCAGTGGCGCGACGCCCAGTGGCAGCGCGTGCACTGCGTGAAGAACATCAAGCAGCTGCGCGCCGTCGTCGGCGACCTGCTCGACGAGCGCTTCTACGACGACCTGGCCGCCGACCAGGACCGACTGGCGACCATGTCGATGCTGGTCCCGCCGCAGATGCTCAACACGATGGCTGGCCGGCGCACACGCGGCTCCACCACGGCGACGGAGTTCACCGAGGCGTTCTACGCCGACCCGATCCGCCGCTACATGCTCCCCGTGCGCACCGACCGCGACACGGCCTGGCCCAGCCACCCGCACGCCACCCGCGACTCGCTGCACGAGGCGCGAGATGTGGGTCGTCGAGGGGCTCACCCACCGCTACCCCACCAAGGTGCTCGCCGAACTGCTGTCCACCTGCCCGCAGTACTGCGGCCACTGCACCCGCATGGACCTGGTCGGCAACTCCACCGCACACGGTCGACAAGCACAAGCTCGACGCTCAAGCCGGTCGACCGGCAGGACGCGATGATCGACTACCTGAAGAGCGCACCCCGGGCGTGCGCGACGTCGTCGTCTCCGGCGGTGACGTGGCCAACGTGCCGTGGCCCCAACTCGAGTCGTTCCTGATGCGCCTGCTGGACATCGAGACCGTCCGCGACATCCGGCTGGCCACCAAGGCGCTCGCCGGCGCTGCCGCAGCACTGGCTGCAGCCGAAGGTCGTCGAGGGCCTGGAGCGCGTCGCGCGCACCGCGCGCCGGCGCGGCGTCAACCTCGCCATCCACACCCACGTCAACCACGCCGCCAGTCGGTCACCCCGCTGGTCGCCGAGGCCGCCCGCACCGCGCTGGACGTCGGGCGTGCGCGACGTCCGCAACCAGGGCGTGCTGATGCGCGGCGTCAACGCCACCCCGGAGGACCTGCTCGACCTGTGCTTCGCGCTGCAGGGCGAGGCGAACATCCTGCCGTACTACTTCTACATGTGCGACATGATCCCCAACGCCGAGCACTGGCGGGTCGCGGTGTGGGAGGCGCAGGACCTGCAGCACGCGATCATGGGCTACCTGCCCGGCTACGCCACCCCGCGCATCGTCTGCGACGTCCCCTACGTCGGCAAGCGCTGGGTGCACCAGCTCGCCGAGTACGACCGGGAACTGCGGCGTCTCCTACTGGACGAAGAACTACCGCACCGGCATCGAACGCGACGACCCGGACGCGCTCGCGCGCCGCTACCCCTACTACGACCCGATCAGCACACTCCCCCCGACCGGCCAGCGCGCCTGGGCGCGGAAACACTGAGGTAGCCTCCGGGCATGACGACGCTGCGCTCGCGCGCCATTGGCTGGCTGGGACGCAGGTATTTGGCGAGAAAGCAGAAGAAAGGCTTCGACCTCGCGTCGATGTCGTTGCTGCCCGACGCCGCGCTGATGCCGTTGAAACGTGACGGCCTCGACCCGGTACCCGACCTGGCCGCGCTCCGCGAGCGGGCACCGGTCACCCGCCTCAAGCTGCCCTTCGGCATGAAAGCGTGGCTGGTCACCGGATACGACGAAGCGAAAACCGTCCTCGGGCACGCCACCGGATTCAGCAATGATTTCGGTAATCTCGTCGGCAGCGGCGGCGTGACCGAGGACCAGAATCCCGGTGGTCTGGGAATGAGCGACCCACCGGTGCACACCAGGCTGCGTCGAATACTGACCCCGGAATTCACGATGCGCCGCCTGGCGCGATTGACCCCACGCATCGGTGAGATCGTCACCGAACAACTCGACGCGATGGCCGACACGGACGGCACGATCGACCTGGCGCAGGCGTTCGCGTTCCCGATCCCGTCGCTGACGATCTGCGAACTGCTCGGCGTGCCCTACGAGGAACGCGGCGAGTTCCAACGGCTGTCCACCGCACGCTTCGACCTGTTCGGTGGTGCCGGCGCGTCACTGGGTGCGATCTCGGAGTCGTTGACCTACCTGCTGCAGGTCGTGCGCCGCCAGCGCGAGGCACCCGGCGACGGCCTGCTGGGCATGCTGGTCAAAGAACACGGCGACAGCATCGACGACCGTGAACTGGCCGGCCTCGCCGACGGGCTGCTCACCGGTGGCCTGGAAACCACCGCCAGCATGCTCACCCTCGGTGCGCTGGTCCTGCTGCGCGACCCGGACACGTTCCGGTTGATCCACGACGACGACACCGCGATCGACTCGTTCGTCGAGGAACTGCTGCGCTACCTGACCGTCGTGCAGGTCGCGTTTCCCCGATTCGCCCGCGAGGACATCGACATCGCCGGGCACACGATCGGCAAGGGCGACATCGTGCTCGTGTCGCTGTCGGGCGCGAACCGCGACGCGGACCTGGGTGGGCGGATGGAATGTTCGACCCGACCCGCGACCGTTCTCCCACCTGGCGTTCGGGCACGGCATTCACCGCTGCATCGGCGCGGAACTGGCCAGGATGGAACTGCGCGCCGCGTATCCCGCGCTGCTGCGCCGCTTCCCGAAGATGCACCTCGCGGTGCCACCCGAGGAACTGGCGTTCCGGAAACTGTCCATTGTCTACGGTGTGCGGACGCTGCCGTCCAACTGCACTGACCGGTGTGAACACGCCTCCGGCGGCGAGCTACCGTCGTGGCATGGCGTTGGACGCGATCGTCGAACTCGACCCGGCGACGGGCACCGAGTTCGAGTTCACGATCGGCGGCATGACCTGCGCGGCCTGTGCCGCGCGGGTGGAACGCAAGCTGAACAAACTCGACGGCGTGCACCGCGACCGTGAACCTCGCCACCGAGAAGGCCACTGTCCGAGCTGCCCGGCCGACGTCGACCCGCAGCGAGCTGATCGCCGCAGGTCGCGAAGGCCGGCTACCCGGCCGAACTCCTCGAACCCGACCGGCCCGCACGCCGGGCCGACCAGCCGACGACAGGCACGTCCGCTACCTGTGGCGCCGGCTGGTCGTGGCGCTGCTGTTGGCCGCCCCGCTCGGGGACCTGTCCATCACGCTGGCGCTGGTGCCGTCGCTGCGGTTCACCGGCTGGCAGTGGGTGCTGCTGGCGATGACGCATCCCGGTGGTGACCTGGTGCGCGTGGCCGTTCCACCGGGCCGCGCTGCGTCAACGCTGCGGCACGGCGCCAGCGTCGATGGACACCCTGGTCTCGATCGGGCATCACCGCCGCCACCGGCTGGTCGATCTACACGATCTTCTTCAACAGCGCCGGCCGGCGCGGGCGGCACCGGCGTGTGGGGGCTGATCTTCCGGCCCGGCGGCTCGGTCTACCTCGACGTGGCCGCCGGCGTCACCACGTTCCTGCTGGCCGGGCGGCTGTTCGAGGCCAAGGCGCGGCGCGCGGGCCGGTGGCGCGCTGCGGGCGCTGGCGCGGCTGGGCGCCAAGGACGTCGCCGTGCTGCGACGCCGACGGCACCGAGCACCGGATCGCCGTCGGCGACCTGCGGGTCGGCGACCGACTTCGTCGTGCGACCGGGCGAGACCATCGCCACCGACGGCGTGGTGCGCGACCGGCCACAGCGCGGTGGACACCAGCACCATGACCGGCGAGTCGGTGCCGGTGGAGGTCGGCGAGGGCGACCAGGTGCTCGGCGGCACCGTCGCGCTGGCCGGCCGGCTGGTCGTCGCGGCGACCCGGGTCGGCGCCGACACCCAGCTGCGCACAGCTGGTCGCGCCTGGTCGAGCGGGCGCAGACCGACAAGGCCGGCGTGCAGCGGCTCGCCGACCGGATCAGCGGCGTGTTCGTGCCGGTCGTCATCGGTCTGGCCGTCGCTCACCCTGGCTCGGCTGGCTGCTGGTCGACGGGTCACCGGCGCAGCGCGCCATCAGCGCCGCGCTGGCCGTGCTGATCATCGCCTGCCCGTGCGCGCTCGGCCTGGCCACGCCGACCGCGCTGCTGGTCGCGTCCGGCCGCGGCGCGCAGCTGGGCATCTTCATCAAGGGCCACCAGGCGCTGGAGTCCGCGCGCGCCATCGACACCGTCGTGCTGGACAAGACCGGCACCGTCACCACCGGCCGGATGGCCGTCGCCGACGTCCGGGTCACCGCCGGACGCCGACCGGGCCGACGCTGCTGCGCACGGCCGGGCGCGGTGGAGGACGCGTCCGAGCACGCGGTCGCCGCCGCGATCGCCGCGCGCGCCCGCGACGAACTCGGCGACCTGCCCGAGGTCGACCGACTTCACCAGCCTGCGCCGGCCTCGGCGCGCGCGGCGTGCGTCGACGGGCGCGACGGTGCTGGTCGGGTCGGCCCGGCTGCTCGCCGAACACGGTCGTCGCATTCCGGCCGAGCTCGCGGACTGCCGGCGCCGACTGGGAACGCAGGGCCGCACCACCGTGCTGGTCGCCGTCGACGGCGTCGTGGCCGGCATGTTCGCGCTGGCCGACACCGTGAAGCCGTCCGCGCGCCGGCGCGGTCGCGCGAGCTGCGCGCGATGGGCCTGCGCACCGTGCTGCTCACCGGCGACAACGCCGCCACCGCCGCACGCCGTCGCCGCCGAGGTCGGCATCGACGAGGTCATCGCCGAGGTCCTGCCGGACGACAAGGCCGCCGTCATCGAGCGGCTGCAGGGCGAGGGCCGCTCGGTCGCGATGGTCGGCGACGGCGTCAACGACGCGCCCGCGCTGGCCCGCGCCGACCTGGGCATGGCCGTGGTGACCGGCACCGACGTCGCGCTCGGCGCGGCCGACCTGATCCTGGTCCGCGACGACCTCGACGTGGTGCCGACGCGCGGTGCGGCTGGCCCGCGCGACGCTGCGCACCATCCACGGCAACCTGGTCTGGGCGTTCGGCTACAACGTGGCTCGCGCTGCCGCTGGCCGCGGTCGGGCTGCTCAACCCGCTGATCGCCGGCGGCGCGATGGCGCTGTCGTCGCTGTTCGTGGTGTCCAACAGCCTGCGGCTGCGCCGCTTCGACCGGCCGGCTGATGCCGCGCCGACGCGGGCCAGCAGTCCAGCGAGTGCCCGGTAGTCCTCGCCGCGGCTCGTCCAGGCCGCCCACCGCACGAGCAGCACGACGATCGCGATCAGCAGGCCGCCTCGCCGACCGACCAGCGCCAGCAGGCCGCCGAGCCGCTGGTCGGCGAGCAGGTTGGGCACCCAGGGCAGGGCCAGCGAGCGTGTACATGTTGTCGCCCGCCGCGTCCGTTGCCGACGACGCGTCGGCTGGTCACAGGATCGCGGCGAACACGCTGTCGAAGGGCATCGCGGCCAGCAGCATGCCCGAGCCGCGCCAGGTTGCGGCAGCCGGCGCGCGGTGTCGGTCCGCCGCCGATGACCGCCCAGACGAACAGCACGCCGACCAGCAGGAAGTACACGCGATCGCGGTGTGCGCCCAGTGGAACCGCACCGCCGCGTCGAACAAGTCCGGTGAAGTACAACAGGAACGGTGAGCCGGCGAACAACATCAGCGCCACCACCGGCTGGGTCAGCACCCGATCGCCGGCGCGCGGTCGCGCAACGCGTGCAGCCAGTCCGCGCAGGCCGAGCACGCCGCCGCCGCCCGGCCGCGGCGCAGCGCCGCGCAGCAGGGTCAAGGGCCGCCGAGCACGAGCAGCAGCGGGCACCAGCATGCCGAGCAACATGTGCTGGCCATGTGCACGCTGAACATCGCCGGCGCGTACCGGCCCATGCCCGAGCAGGTCGCCACCAGCAGCACCACGCAGCCGGCCAGCCAGTTACCGTCCGCCGACCGGCCAGCCGCCGCCCCGCCGCACCCCCACCACGTACGCCGCGGCGAGCAGCACGGCCAGCGGGCCGAACAACACGTCCATCCGCCAGTCGGCGAGCAGCCGCGCGACCGTGGGCGGGCCGCCCAGGTTGTAGCCGAGCAGTGTTTCCTGCGCGGTCACCGCGCGCCCGAGGAACGCGGGCGGCGGCAGGTGGGTCTGTCCCACCGCGACCGCGAACCCACCGACCAGCAACATCAGCTCCGCACCCACCCACCCCGCCACCCGCCGCGGCGACCCACCCTCGGCCAACCCCGCCAACGCCCGGCGCCGCCACCGCAGACCCACCACACCCAACGCGACCGCGACACCTACCTCCACCAGCGTCAACACCCCGTACCCGGAGCCGAAACCACCGACCGGCACCAGGATCATCGCGTCGACCAAGCCCGTGGCGACCAGCACCACCCAGCACCCGGTCGCCAACCGCGCGTACCGCGCACCCAGCACCGCCGGCGCCCCACCGGTCCGCGCCACGTGTGTCACGAACGCCACCAGCACACCCAGCCACACCACCGCGGCCGGCACGTGCGCCAGCAACACCATCGACGCGATGTCGTGCCCGGCGTCCGACGACGCGTGCCCGGTCACCAACGGCGGCAACACCGCGAAAACCGCCAACAACCCCAACCCGACAACCGTCGACCACCGCAACGCCGCCCGCGCACCGACCGCGACCACGGCCACCACCCCGGCCGTCACCAGCCACGCCCTGGGTTCCTCCAGCGCCGACAGCAACCCGCGCAGATTCCCCGGCACCAGCACGTCCGACAGCGGTTCACCCGATGTGTCACCGATCGTCAACGGCACCGACGCCAGCGCCGCGAGCAGCCACACCAACGCCCACCGACCGGCCGCCCGCACCGCGGCGTACCCACCGGGCGCCAGCCCGCCGTTGCCGCGCGGCTCGGTGAAACACGCCGCGAACACCAGGAACCCCACACACAGCGTGGCGGCGCCGTCGGTGACGAACCGCACCAGTGGCGCACCGATCCGCACCAGCGCCCCGGGATCCCCGTTGCCCAGCGCCACGTACGGCGAGCCGCCGGCGGCCAGCGCCAGCAGGGCGACCGTGACGACCCCGGCCACCCCGACGCCGACCAGCGCCCCGGTGAGCAGCGCCCGGTGAGCAGTCGGGAACGACGGACAGCGTGACGGGCGGTGGGCACGAAAACCCAGGGTAGTCGAGGCCGTTGGTGGGCTGGTCACCACGGGTGTGAAACGAATTCAGTTCTCACTGAGGTGACAGTCGCCGAATTCGCGACGAACGCCGCACCGGCAGCGTCAACCGCAACACCGCCCGCCACCGGAATCCGGGTTGTCCGCGGACACCGAACCACCGTGCCGGGCCGCGATCTCCCCGACCAGCGCCAACCCCAGGCCATAGCGGCGCTGGCCGCCGCCCCGGTGGAGGCGAACCGGTCGAACAGGTGCGGCAGGATCTCCGGATCCACACCGGGACCGTCATCGGCGACCTCCACGACCGCGTCCCGCCGTGCCCGCCGCCACGGTCACCGTCACCACCGAACCGGCGTGGCGCACCGCGTTGTCCAACAACGCCGTCAACGCCCCGCCGCAACCCACCCCGCGTGCCGGTCACCGGCAGCGACGACTCGTCACCCCGCACCAGCAACGCCACGGCCCGCTCGCCGGCCGCGGGGGTGCTGGCCGCCGTGACCTGACCCACCAACGCGACCAGGTCGACCGTCTCCTGCCGCCACATCCACGGGTGTCGGCCGCCAGCAGCAGGTCATCGAGGATGTCGGCCAACTGGCGGGCGTCGGTGACCACACCGTCGACCTCGCCGGTCAACTCGTCCGCGTCGGCGCCACGCCGCAGATGCCGGCGCAGCAACTGGGTGCGGGTGGACAGCAGGGTCAGCGGGGTGCGCAGTTCGTGGCTGGCGTCGGCGACGAACCGGCGCTGCAACGCCAACGCCGCCGCCAGCGGCCGCACCGCGCGCCGCGCGAACCACGCGCCCGCCAGCACGGCCAGCACCAGACCCAGCCCACCGGCCACGAGCATCGCGGTCCAGCAGCCGGGTGCGTTCGTCGTCGTCGGCCGCAGGCTGTCCACCGCCTGCACGAGTCTCCCATCGCCGCGGCGCAGGGTGTAGACGCGGTAGTCGGTGCCCCCCGCGCGCGACCACCGACAGCCGCGCGGTGCCGGTGCGGGTGACGTCGGCCAGCGCGGCCCGGTCAGGCAGGCCCGCGGGGACACCCTGGGTGGCGACGGTCCTCGCCGCCCTCCTGGATGACCAGCCACAGCCCGGCCGGTGGGTCGACCACGTCGTCGGCCCGCGCGACCGCGGCTGCTCGGCAGCGTCACCGACGCGGAGTCCTGGCCGCGCAGCACGATCCGCACCGCCACCCCGGCCAGCACGAGCACGATCGCCGCCACACACCCGCCGACCTGCAACCCCAGCCGCCACGTCGCCCGGTGCAGGGGACACCGCGTCCGCACCCGCCGCGCCCGTGTGCCGCACGGGAGGTTCACGGCCGCCAAGCTGGTAGCCGCGGCCGTGCACGGTCGCGATCACCGCCCGCCCGAGTTTGCGCCGCACGTAGTGCACGTACGTGTCGATCACGGTGTCGCTCTCGGCCTCCGGGAACGCCAGCCGCAGCAGCTCCCGCCGCGTGAACACCTGCGTCGGCCGGCCGGCCAGGACGGCCAGCAGCGCACACTCCCGTTCCGACAGCCGCACCGGCGACGCCGGCTCCGCGGCGCCGGGCGCGACGAGGACCTGCCGGGTGTCCAGGTCCAGCCGCCACGGCCCGATCGGCAACCACCGCGCGGTGTCCAGGTGCCTGCGGCGCAACGCCCGCAGCCGCGCGAGCAGCTCGTCCACATCGAAGGGCTTGCCCAGATAGTCCTCGGCACCGGCGTCCAGGCCCGCGACGCGGTCCGCCGGGTTGCTCAGCGCGGACAGCACCAGCACCGGGGTGGTCACGCCCTGCCCCCGCAACCGGCTGAGCAGATCCAGGCCGTCCAGCGCGGGCAGCCGCCGGTCCAGCACGACCACGTCGTAGCGGCGCACCAGTCCGCAGTGCAGGCCACGGTGCCCGTCACGGGCGTCTCGACGTCGTAGCCCTCCTCGGTCAGCAGGGTGGTGAGCAGGTCGACCAGGCGCGGATCGTCCTCGACCAGCAGCACCTTCGGTGCCTGGGTGGCCGGCGCTTCCATGCCACCATCCTTACCCGCCCGTCACGCACAGCGGCCAGTGGACCACCACGACTCGCCGCAACCCCGGCAACCGCCGACGAGCGGCACCGGCCGACGACCGAACCTAGGATGGGCCCATGCGCACATTCGTACTGGCCGGTGGTTGCTTCTGGTGTCTGGACGCGGTGTACCGGACCCTCAAGGGCGTCAAGGACGTCGTGTCCGGTTACACCGGCGGCGACACCGCGCGCCCCAGCTACGAGCAGGTCTGCACCGGCCGCACCGGGCACGCCGAGGCCGTGCGGGTCGTGTTCGACGAGACCGTCATCCCCGACACCGTGATCCTGGACGTGTTCTTCACCCTGCACGACCCGCGCCAGCTCAACCGGCAGGGCAACGACGTGGGCACCCAGTACCGGTCGGCGATGTTCTACGCCGACGACGAGCAGCGCACGCTGTTCGAAGCGGCCCGCGATCGCGCGACGGACCTCTGGGACGGCACGCTCGCCACCGAGATCACCCCGCTGGGCCAGTGGTGGGACGCGGAGGACTACCACCAGGACTTCTTCGCCAACAACCCCGGTCAGGGCTACTGCCTGGCGGTCGCCCAACCCAAGGTGAACAAGGTCCGGCAGTCCTTCGCGCGGTACACGGCATGACCGCGACGAACGGTGTGACCGCGACGAGCAGCCCAGGGCCCACGGTGTTCGTGCTGTTCGGTGCCACCGGCGACCTGGCCAAGCGGATGGTGCTGCCAGCGTTCTACCAGCTCGAACTGGCCGGTCTGCTGCCCCGGCAGTGGCGGCTGGTCGGCAACGGCCGCGGTGACGTGTCACATCTGGACTTCCGGCAGTACGTGCACGACCAACTCACCGAGTTCGGCCCGAAACCCGACCCGGACAACTGGCAGGCGTTCGCGGACAACCTGTACTTCGCCGGTGGCGGGTTCGCCAGCCACGACCCGGGCAGCATGCTCGACGTCATCGGGCACGCCCGCACCGAGGTCGGCGGCGACGCGCGACTCGTGCACTACCTGGCCGTGCCGCCGGTGGCGTTCGGGCCACTGACCGAGGCCCTGGGCGAACACGGCCTGGCCGACGACGCACGGGTGGTCTACGAGAAGCCCTTCGGCACCTCAGGACGCGACTTCCACGACCTGGACCAGGCCGTGCACCGGGTGCTGGACGAGTCGCAGGTCTACCGGATCGACCACTTCCTGGGCAAGGAGGCCACCCAGGACCTGCACGTACTGCGGTTCGCGAACAAACTGTTCGAGGCCTCGTGGAACGCGCAGCACATCCAGGCCGTGCAGATCGACGTGCCCGAAACCCTCGACATCGCCGACCGAGCCGGTTTCTACGACGCCACCGGCGCGACACTGGACATGCTGGTCACCCACCTGTTCCAGGTCGCGGCGGAGATCGCGATGGAACCACCGGCCAGCCTGGGCGCGGCCGACCTGCAGGCCGCCCGGGAGTCGGTGATCGCGGGGTTCCGGCCGCTGGACCGCGACGACGTGGTGTTCGGACAGTACGACGGGTACCGCGACACCGACGGCATCGCCGAGGACTCCACCACCGAGACGTTCGTCGCGGCGCGCCTGTGGGTGGACACCGAACGCTGGCGGGGGGTGCCGTTCCTGCTGCGCACCGGCAAGTGCATGGCCCGCAGCGAACAGCTCGTCAGCCTGGTGTTCCGCGACCCGGAAGGCCCGCTGGCCGGGACCGCCGGCAACGGGAACGTCCTGCAGTTCTCCCTGGCCGGGTCCGGTGCCCTGCGGTTGCGGATGGTCGTGAAGGAACCCGGCGTCGACCTCACCCTGGGCGTCAGCGACGCCGACATCGACCTGGCGAAGGTCGACAACGGGCACCCCGTCCCGCCGTACGCCCGGTTGATCCACGACGTGCTGCTCGGTGACCGGTCGCTGTTCACCCGCCCCGACGGGCTGTCGCACGTGTGGGACGTCGCCGGACCACTCCTGTCGGACAAACCGGAAGTTCAGCCCTACCAGCGCGGTTCCTGGGGCCCCCAGGCCGCGGACGAACTCGCGGCACCGGAGGGCTGGCTGCTCAACGAGAAGAAATAGCGAAATTCGGCCGGTCACACCGGTCGCTCCTGGATCTACGATCGTGTCGATTTGTCGCAGTGTGGACCTCGCGATCGGAGAAACCAGTGAGACGTTCCAGAACGCGCGCGGCCGGGTTAGCGGTGATCCTGGGCTCGGTCGCCGCGACCGTCGTGTTCGGTCAACCCGCGGCAGCGGCGGCGAGCCCGGGTACGGTGTCCCGGCCCGCCGCCGTCGACGCGGCACGCGCCGCGACCAGCCACGCCGCGTCGAGGGCGACCGCCCGGCACACCGTGCCCAACCCGCTGCTGGCCGAACAGTTCGCCAACAGCGGCGACGACGACAACGGCGACGACCCCGCCGTGTCCGCGCTGTGCCAGAGCTACCTCGGCCACCCCACCCCGTACCACCCGCTGGCCCCGAACGTGGACACCATCAGCGGTGACGGCCTCAACCCCGTCGGCTCCCAGACCGGGTGCAGCACCGCGCAGAACGAGACCACCGTCGCGGTCAACCCGGCCAACCCGCGCAACATCGTCGCGGGCTCCAACGACTACCGGCTGTTCAACTCCCGGGAGAACCGCACCGACGCGTCCGGCTGGGCCTACACCTCCCTCGACGGCGGCCGCACCTGGCGCGACGTCGAACTGCCGCGACTGAACTTCCAGACCCAGGCCGCCGCACCACTGTCCTACATGGACTCCGCAGGCGACCCGGCGATCACGTTCGGTCCGTTCGGCACCGTGTACTACTCGACCCTCGTGTTCAGCCGCGCCGCCGTACCGGCCAACCAGCAGAGCGCCAGTCCGGTATCGCGGTGTCCGTCTCCCACGACGGCGGCCTGCACTTCGCCCGACCCGCGATCGTGCACCTCGACGGCGTCACCCCGGCCGGCACCCCGACACCGACGTCGATCTTCAACGACAAGGAATGGCTCGCCGCCGACCCGCACTCGGGCACCGTGTACGTGACGTGGACCCAGTTCACCTACGACGCGATCGGGCAACTTCATCGACTCGCCGGTCGTCGTGTCCGCGTCGCACGAACTTCGGCCGCCACTGGTCGGGCCTGCGGCAGGTGTCACCGTCGATGGCCACGTTCACCACCGGCATCACGTCGTTCGGGTCCGGCTCCAACCCGCAGGTCGCCAACGACGGCACACTGTACGTCGCATACGAGACGTCGGTGTGCCAGACCGCGGCGTGCGACGCCCCCACCGACCACGACGCCGTCGTCATGGCCACGTCCCGTGACGGCGGCCGCACGTTCCGCAACACCGAGGTCGGGCTCGACTTCGACTTCCCGTTCAATAACGACGTCGGCAACAACGCACTGACCGGCGAGAACTTCCGCATCAACAGCTTCCCGCAACTGGCCTACGACCGGCTCACCGATCGGCTGTGGGTGACCTGGGCCGATGACCGCGACGGCCAGTACAGCAGCGGCCAATCGGTGCAGAGCAACGGTGACGCGTTCCTGTCCGGTTCCCCCGACGGCACCCACTGGTCGCCACCGGCCACCATCGGCACACCCGCCGACGAGGTGTTCCCCGCCGTCGCCGCACTGGCCGGACACGTCGCCGTGTCCTTCTACACACGCGGCTACGACCCCAACGGCATCGGCCTGGACTACGCCTTCGTCGCCGGCTCCGACCGCACCGTCGCACACAGCCCGATCCGGCGGATCACCACCCAGACCAGCAACCCCCAGGTGCAGTTCCCGCTGATCGGCGCCGTCAGCGGCAACGTGCTGCAGGGAGGGTTCATCGGCGACTACACCGCGATGGCCATCGGCACGGACCTGCGCATCCATCCCATCGTGGACCGACTTCCGCGGCAACCCCGGCACCACCGAACCCAACCAGGACGTCGTGACCCAGTCCATCCCCACCACCTACTGACCGACCACTGTGGACGGCGGGCGTGACGCGAGTCGCGTCCGCCGTCACGCCGTCGTGGGCATCGACTCCCCAGCCAGCGACGCACTGAACGAACCACGCAGCGCGACATTGACGCGCTGCGCGTAACCGGCGAGCGACTCGATCAGATCCTCGTCCGTCCTCGGCCGCACCGACGGCTGCGCCACACCGACCGCGCCACCACGGCAGGCCCGGTCCACGAACCGCGCCACCACCTGCGGCGCCGGAAGCAGATCACCACCCAGATAACCCAGCACCCGCAGCTCGGTACTGCCGTCACGTTCCACGGCCAACGCCCAACCGTGCCGCTCGTCCCACAACAACGCCAGATCACGACCCGGCGCCGACACCGCACAGCGCTCCAGCGCCAGGTACACACCCACCGGGTCGTCCAACTGCAGGATCGACGCCTCCGATCCGACCCCCACCGCTTCCGCCACCAGCTCCACGTACCCGCGCAGCCCGCGCGCCGCTACACCTTGTCCGTCCAGATCCATGCGCCCTCACCCTCGAATCTCCGCCCAGGACAGCCATACCCAGATGTCGACGCTGGTAATCACCTGTGAGAAACCGGCAACCCGTTGCGGTTGTGCCACTCTGGTCGGCGGGGCCACCCGCCGCGGCCGCCACGAGCCCGTCACCGAGGCCGGGAGTGCCATGACGCCGGGAGTGCCATGACGTTGTGGGCAGCCGTGATCGCCGCGCTGGCCGCGTCGGTCTGCGGCGCGATGGCCAGCACCCTGCAACACCACACCGCCGTCGCGGTCGTGGGCAGCGGCGGCACGCACGTGCGGACGATCACATCGCTGCGCGCGACGATCACGCACCGGTGGTGGCTGGTCGCCGTGACGTTGCAGGTGGCCGGTTTCCTACTGCACGCGCTGGCCCTGCGGTTCGGGCCGCTGACCGTGGTGCAGCCGCTGCTGGTGTGCTCCGTGCTGTTCGCGTTGCCGCTCAGCCGGATCCTGCGTGGCGAACCGATCACCCGCCGTGAGATCGGCTGGGCCGTGGTGCTGGTGATCGGGTTGGCCGGGTTCCTGACCGTCGGAACACCCCCGAACGCCGGCACCACGCAGTCCATCGACACCGCGCAGTCCATCGACACCGGTCCGGCCATCATCTCCGGCGCGCTCGGGGTGGCGGCGGTGATCGGGTGCGTGCTGGTGGCGCGGCGCTCCCACAACACGAGCCCGGCGGTGCTGGGCACGGCGTCGGGCATCATGTTCACCGCCCAGGCCGCGCTGTTGAAGTCCTCGGTCGGGTTGCTCACCCGTGGACCGCTGGCACTGGCCCAGAACTGGCAGCCCTACGCGCTGCTGCTGGCCGGCCTGGGCGGTGTGGTCTTCAGCCAGCTCGCGTTCCGGTCCGGGCCGCTCTCGGCGAGCCTGCCGCTCATCGTGACCGTGAACCCCGTGCTCGGTGTGCTGGTCGGAGTCCTCGTCTACGACGAGGCCCTGCGTGACACAGGACCGGCGATCGCGTTGGAACTGCTGTCCCTGGCTGTGCTGGTCGTGGCGACAACGGTGCTCACACGAGGAGAACACCCCACCACTGTGGTCCTCGCCTGATGCGTCCCGCTCAGTCGACGGTGTCCACCCCGGCAGCGATCGGCTCCAGCAGCGCGACCAACTCGTCCAGCTCGTCCTCGCTGAGCACGTCGTACGCCGGCGCCGCCAACTCGTCGGTGCGGGCCTCGATCCGCTCCCTGGTCTCCCGGCCGGCATCGGTGAACCCACCGCCGGCGTCCACGAAACCGCGACCACGCAACCCGTCCACCACAGCGGCCAACTGCGCCTCGGGCAGGTGGTGGATCCGGCCGAACTTCTCCGCCCTCATCCCGAGCGAGAGAGCCATCAGCACATGGGACTCGGTGCCGCCGATGCCATGGGCGACGAGGGCGGCGTTGTGGCCGTCCCCGCGGTGCTCCCGCAGCAGCGTCGCCGCGTGCCAGAGTCGGGCCACCGGCTCCTCGGGCACGTCGAGCGCCCGCAACCCCGCGTACAGCGCTCGACCCTCGGTCGGCGCGCTGACCGCCGCCCGGATGGCGAGGTCGCCCACCCGCACCAGACCGGGCGAGTCGGCGAACTCCCCGATCCTCCGCCGCAACGCGGCGACGCTGCCCCGCTCGCGCGCGGCGATCGCCTCCTCCGGGGTGGTCTTCCCCCACACCCACGGGATATGGCGCCCCACCTCGCCCTCGGCGAAGTTGTAGAAAACCGCGTGCACCACCCCGGCCGGCGCCAGCCCCAGCGGCGCGGCCCGGCCCGCGAAGTACCCGTCCCAGTAATTACGCATGCCCATCGCCAGGAACGCCTCGGTCGCCACCTGGGAGAACGAGACGGTCGCGACCGGCTCGACGAGCTCGAACATGCGGTGGACCTTGGCCTGTGAATGCGACATCGATCGGCCCCTCCTGTGGTCGCGGCAGCGCCCTCCCGGGCGGCCCCCTCGTCCTGGCGTCCAACAACGCGGCCCGGATTCGCCGACCCCGGTCGATTCTGCCGGGCAGCGCCACTGGTGTCACCGCGCCACGCGCCCAGCCAGCGGGACACCTGTGCACCCCGCCCGACGACGCATACCGTCGACCAACAGCACCACGAAAACCACACACCAAGGAGGCCCCATGGCGACCGCGCACCCGACCCCGCACCTCGCGATCGCCCTGGACGGCGCCGGCTGGCACCCCGCGGCATGGCGCGAACCCCACGCCCGCCCCACCGAACTGTTCACCGCCGGCTACTGGCTCGACCTGATCACCGAAGCCGAACACGGCCTCATCGACCTCGTCACCATCGAAGACGCCATGCGCCTGCAGTCGGACAACCCCTCCCGACCCGACAACCGCACCGACCGCGTCCGCGGCCGCCTCGACGCCCAACTCATCGCCGCCCGCGTCGCACCCCTCACCCACCACATCGGCCTCGTCCCCACCGCCGTCGTCACCCACACCGAGCCCTTCCACACCGCCAAAGCCGTCGCCAGCCTCGACCACATCAGCACCGGCCGCGCCGGCATCCGCATCCAGATCTCCCCACGACCCCACGAAGCAACCCACTTCGGCCGCCGCACCTTCCCCGAAACCAACCACGCCACCACCGAACACTTCGACGAAGCAGCCGACTACATCGAAGTCCTACGCCGCCTCTGGGACTCCTGGGAAGACGACGCCGAAATCCGCGACACCACCACCGGCCGCTTCATCGACCGCGACAAACTCCACTACATCGACTTCACCGGCCGCTGGTTCGACGTCAAAGGCCCCTCCATCACCCCACGCCCACCCCAAGGCCAACCCGTCGTCGCCGCACTCGGCCACCACACCACCCCCTACCAACTCATCGCCCACACCTGCGACCTCGGCTTCGTCACCCCCACCGACACCGCCGACGCCACCACCATCGTCAACCAGATCCACGCCGCCCAAGGCAACCGCGACCTCCACCTCTTCGGCGACATCGTCGTATTCCTCGACGAGAACCCCGCCACCGCCACCGCCCGCCGACACCGCCTCGACGACACCGCGGGCACCGAATACACCAGCGACGCCCACATCTTCGCCGGCACCGAAACCGAACTCGCCGACCTGCTCCTCGACTGGCACACCGCGGGCCTCAGCGGCTTCCGGCTACGCCCAGCCACCCTCCCCTACGACCTCACCCGCATCACCCGCCACCTCGTCCCCGAACTCCAACGCCGCACCGCCTACCGCGACCACTACGAAGCCACCACCCTGCGCGGCCTGCTCGGCCTCCCCCGCCCCACCAACCGCTACACCACCACCTGACCGACAGTCCCAAAAGGACGGACCGTTACAGGTCCCCCACCCCCGACTACAGTCACGGCATGGGCCGCAGACCCACGCAGGCAACCGACCACGTCACCGCGCCCACCACCCGGCGCGACCGGTTCGTGTTCCTCGACATACTGCGCGCCACCGCCGTCTGCCTCGTCATGTACTGCCACCTCGTCGGCGTCTGGCTGCACCAACACGGCGAGAACGCCGGCGCCGCCGGACTCCTACAGGGCTACACCACCCACCCCCTCGACCTCGCCCTCAACATCGGCAACTTCGGGGTCGTCCTGTTCTTCCTGGTCAGCGGCTTCATCGTCACCCACACCGGACTCACCGAACGCCCCCGCCACTACCTGACCAAACGCACCCTGCGCATCTACCCGATGCTCGCCGTCACAGTGCTCGTATCCGCCGCACTGTTCACCGTCCACCTGCATCCACTCACCACCGGCAACGCCGCCACCACCCTCACCCCACTGACCCTGCTCACCAACGCCACCCTCGCGAACTACCTGATCACCCCACCGGTCACCCTCGTCGACGTCGCCTGGTCCCTCGTCGTCGAAGTCCTCTTCTACGCCCTGCTGCTCGCCGCACTCCCCCTGCTGCGCCGCGCCGTCTGGCCCGTCATCCTCGGCGAACTCGCCCTCGTCGCCGCCGTCCTCGCCACCGCGCACCACGCCGGACCCGTCTGGTACCTCCTCGCCGGCAACACCGGCTACCTCCCCGCCCTCCTGCTCGGCCAAGTCATCTGGGCCCTCTGGAGCCGACGGGTCCCCGCCTGGACCGGCATCGCCCTCGGCGCACTCGCCACCGCCGAATACGCCTGGGCAGGACTACCCGGACTCGGCCGCCAACCCACCGTCTACCACTACAACCTCAACCTCGCCCTGGGCTGCACCGTCTTCACCGCCGCACTCCTCGCCGAACGCCACCTGCGACCCGTCCGCTGGGTCGGGTTCCTCGCCGACCGCAGCTACTCCCTCTACCTCCTGCACGGCGTACTCGGCGTCATCACCCTCAACGCCCTCGACCCCCTCATCGGCTATCCCGGCGCCCTCATCGCGGCCCTCACCGTCACCGTCGTGGCCGCCGACGTCGCCTTCCGCCGCATCGAGCGTCCCTGCATGCGACAAGCCCGCCGCTGGACAACCCAGAACTGACCGGTCTGCTCTCGGCGTGGTGTTCTTCGGCGACGGCCCCGCGGGATATTAAATTCAGTCCTCACTGAAGCTATAGTTATATATGTCCAGGCTGCCAGCCCAGTTCCGGGCCGAGTTTCGTCGCGATGTCGGTCAGGATCTGCACGTAGTCCTCGTGCTCGAAGGAGAACGGCAACGCGAACGCCACCTCGTCGATCTCCCGGAACGCCACGTGCGCGTGCAACCGCTCGGCCATTTCCGCCGACGTGCCCACCAGATCCGGCGCGAACATCATCCGGCGCCGGTCCCTGCGGTGTCGTCGTCCGCGGCGTGCGTTGCCGCGCGTACCGCTCGTACTTCGCACGCTGGGCCGCCGCCGCGTGTCGGTCGGGATCACCACCAGTCCCTGCGACACCCGGGCGCGCTCGCCATCCGCGTGGTGCTCCCGGAACGCCCGGATGTGCGACACCTGGATCTCCGCGAAGTCCTCGCGACCCCTCGGCCCGCACCACGCTGCTGGTCAGGAAGTTCATCCCGTGCTCCCCGGCCCACCGCGCCGACCGCAGGCTCGCCCCGCCATACCACATCCGCGACCCCAGCCCGGGCGACTGCGGCTGCACCCGGTCGGAGAACACCTCGATTCCCTGCGTCCCTTGAAAGTCCGTCGCCGGCTCACCGCGCGATGAAGTCCAGCAGCCGCCGCACCCGCTCATAGCTGAAGTCCTCGATGTCACCCGTATCCGGGTACAGCGCGGGCTTCACCTCGTCGTAGCGCATCGGCGGCCCGACACTGACGCCCGGATTGAGCCGGCCACCGGACAGGATGTCCACGGTCGCCAGATCCTCGGCCAGCCGCAACGGGTTCTCCCATCCCAACGGCATCACGGCCGTGCCCAGATGGATCCGGCTGGTGCGCTGCGACGCGGCCGCCAGCACCGCGACCGGTGAGGAGATCCCGTACTGCAGGTGCCGGTGGCGCACCCAGGCGCTGTCGAAGCCCAGCCGCTCGCCGAGCTCGATGATCTCCAGCGTGGTCTCGTGACCCGCTCGCGGGTCGGCTTCGTCGAACAGTCCGATCGTGAGAAAACCCATTTTGCGCAACGGTTTCCAGGTCACCGGCGGCTCCCTCGTGCTGACCCTGTCCCGCCATCACCCTAACCGCGAACGTGCCGCCGAACGCGTTCGTGGGACGGGCCAGGCAGGCCCGTCCCACGATGTGATGCCCTGTTACGCGGCGATGTCGACCGCCGTCTCGGCCGGCTCCAGTGCCAGCCGGCAGCACCTCCCGTACGTCGCTGACCGGGTGCACGGTCAACTGCGCCAGCACCTCGGCCGGCACGTCGTCCAGGTCCGGCTCGTTGCGCTGCGGGATCAGCACCGTGGTGATGCCGGCCCGGTGCGCGGCCAGCAGCTTCTGCTTGACCCCGCCGATCGGCAGCACCCGCCCGGTCAGTGACACCTCACCGGTCATCGCCACGTCCGCGCGGACCGGCCGCCCGGACAGCAGCGACGCCAGAGCGGTCGTCATCGTGACGCCGGCGCTCGGCCCGTCCTTGGGCACGGCGCCCGCCGGGACGTGCAGGTGCACACCGCGTTCCCGCAGGTCACCGACTGGCAGCTCCAGCTCGGCGCCGTGCGACCGCAGGTAGGACAGTGCGATCTGCGCGGACTCCTTCATCACGTCGCCCAGTTGCCCGGTCAGCGTCAGTCCGGTCGAGCCGGTCTCCGGGTCGGCCAGCGACGCCTCGATGAACAGGACGTCACCACCCGCTCCGGTGACCGCCAGCCCCGTCGCCACGCCGGGCAGCGTGGTGCGCTCAGCCGACTCCGGCGTGTGCCGAGGCCGACCGAGGTAGGGCCGCAGGTCGTCCGAGTCCACGTGCACCGGCACGGTGACCTTCTCCAACGCGAGGTTGGTGGCCACCTTGCGCAGCACCCGGGCGATCGCCCGTTCCAGGTCGCGGACGCCCGCTTCCCTGGTGTACTCGGCGGCCAGCAGCCGCAGCGCGGACTCGGTCACCGTCACGTCCGTCGCGGACATGCCGGCCCGCTCCAACTGCCGGGGCAGCAGGTGATCAGCGGCGATGGTGACCTTCTCCTCCTCGGTGTAACCGTCCAGCGCGACCAGTTCCATCCGGTCCAGCAGCGGGCCGGGGATCGAGTCGAGCACGTTCGCCGTCGCCAGGAACACCACGTCGGACAGGTCGAGGTCGACGTCGAGGTAGTGGTCGCGGAACGTGTGGTTCTGCGCCGGGTCCAACACCTCCAGCAGCGCGGCCGTCGGGTCGCCCCGGTAGTCCGCACCCACCTTGTCGATCTCGTCCAGCAGCACTACCGGGTTCATCGAACCCGCCTCGCCGATGGCCCGCACGATCCGGCCGGGCAGCGCACCGACGTAGGTCCGCCGGTGACCGCGAATCTCCGCCTCGTCCCGGACACCACCCAGAGCGACCCGGACGAACTTGCGGCCCATCGCCCTGGCCACCGACTCGCCCAGCGACGTCTTGCCGACACCCGGCGGGCCGACCAGCGCCAGCACAGCACCGCTGCGGCTGCCGCCGACCACGCCTCAGGCCCTGGTCCTCGCGCCGCTTGCGGACCGCGAGGTACTCCATGATCCGGTCCTTCACGTCGGACAGTCCCGGAGTGGTCGGCGTCCAGCATCGCCCTGGCGCCCGGCGATGTCGTAGGCGTCCTCGGTGCGCACGTTCCACGGCAGGTCCAGCACGGTGTCCAGCCAGGTCCGGATCCAGCCCACCTCGGGCGACTGGTCGGACGTCCGCTCCAGCTTGTCCACTTCGGACAGTGCTGCTGTCGCGCACCTTCTCCGGCAGGTCGGCCGCCTCCACCCGGGCGCGGTAGTCCTGCTCCTCGGACTCCGGCTTGCCGTCCAGTTCGGCCAGTTCCTTGCGGATCGCGGCGAGCTGCTGCCGCAGCAGGAACTCCCGCTGCTGCTTCTCCATGCCCTCGGCGACGTCCTTGCGGATCGTCTCGCTCACGTCCAGTTCGGCCAGGTGTTCCCTGGCCAAGGCCAACGCCTGCCGCAGCCGCTCGGCCACGTCCGCCATTCTCCAGCAGGGTGACCTTCTGCGCGGTGGACAGGTAGGGCGCGTAGCCGGCCAGGTCGGCCAGCGCGGACGGCTCGTCGACCTGCTGCACCGAGTCGACCACCTGCCAAGCGCCGCGCTGCTGCAGGATCGCCGACAGCACGCCCTTGTACTCGCGAACCGTCTCGCTGATGTCCTCGGTGGGCGCGATGTCCTCCAGGACGGAGGCCTCCACCCACAGCGCGGCACCGGGGCCGGTCGTTGCCGAACCCACGCGGACCCGCTCGCTGCCCCGCACCACCGCCACGGCCCTGCCCTTGGCATCCTGCCGACCTGCTCGATCACGCCGACCGTGCCGACGGAGCCGTACCGCCCGTCCTGTCGCGGCACGAGCAGCACCTTCGCCTTGCCCGCCTCGGGCGTCGCCGACCGGATGCCTGGCGTCGGCACGCGGCCATCGGCGGCCGCCTGAGCGGCGTCCACCGCGGTGCGCACGTCGGCGTCCGACAGGTCCAGCGGAACCACCATGCCCGGCAGCACCACGTCGTCGTCCAACGCCAGGATCGGCAGGATCAACGTCTGGCTCATACCCTCATCGCCCTTCACCAGATAAGTTGAGTCTGTCCTGCTCAACCCATTGAAGGCGCTGGTTGTTCCGCTTTGTTTCGCTCTGAGCGATATGCGACCGCAATCCGCCCCTGGCGTACGCGCACCGGCCGGAGTTCACTGATCCGTCGGCGGCGGGCCACGTGCACGACACCGGTACCGCCGACACTCGCCAGGCGATGCCGACCCTCGGCGTCGCCGACCTGCCCACGACGTCGACAGGAGTCGGACGAATGAACCTACGGTGGCGTCTCACCGCGTGCGCTGTGGCCGGTCTGACCGGTGTCAGCCTGCTGGCCGGAGCCGGCTCGGCAGCGGCCGGCCAGCCCGACCGGTCCGACCACGGATCAGGGTGCACGCTGGCCAACGGGATCAAGCACGTCGTCTCCCTCCAGTTCGACAACGTGCACTTCACCAGGGACAACCCGAACGTGCCCAGCGACCTGGAGCAGATGCCCAACCTGCTCGGCTTCCTGGAGCACGACGGCACCCTGCTGGACAACTTCCACGACGTCCTGGTGCACACCGCGACGAACTTCGTGTCGTCGCTGACCGGCCTGTACGAGGACCGCACCAGCGTCACGCAGTCCAACAGCTTCAGCTACTACGACCCGACCGGCAACACCCACACCGGCGTGTCCTTCGCGTACTGGACCGACCCGCTGTACGACCCGTCGGGCAGCAGCACCGACACCAGGTACAACATGGACTACACGGCCCACCCGGCCACCAACCCCACGACCACCGACGTCGACACGCCCGCCCCGTGGGTCTCCTACACGCGCTCCGGCTGTGACGTCGGCCAGGTCGGCATGGCCAACACCGTGCTGGAGAACGTCGCCACCGACATCCCGACCGTCTTCGGCGCGAACTCACCGCAGCAGGCCGAGGCCAAGGCCGACCCGACGAAGGCCACGGCGGACTTCGTCGGCCTCGCCGTGCACTGTGCGGCCACGTCCGCGACGTGCACCAGCGGCCAGACCGACGCCCTACCCGGCGAACCCGGCGGCTACACCGGCCACAAGGCACTGTTCGGCGCCGCCGAGATCACCCCGGTGCTGTCCCCGTCCGGCCCGACTGACCAGCCTGTCCGGCAAGACCATCACCGACGGCAAGGGCGACGACGGCTTCCCCGGCTTCGACGCCCTCACCGCGGACAACGCGCTGGGTATGGCCGCCACGATGCAGGAACACGGCGTCCCGGTCACCAACGTGTACCTGTCCGACGTGCACGGCGACCACTCGCCCGCCGCCACCGGCGACCTCGGCCCCGGCTCGGCGACCTACGAGCAGCAGCTGCACGACTACGACACGGCCTTCGGCCAGTTCCTGGCCCGCCTCAGGGCGGACGGCATCACACCCGCCAACACCCTGTTCTCGGTGACCACCGACGAAGGTGACCACTTCTCCGGCAGCGCACCGACCCCGGCCGGCTGCACCGGCGCACCGGGCAACACCTGCTCCTACGCCACCCGCTCCGAGGTCAACGTCAACCTCCCCGGCCTGCTGGCCACCCAGAGAAACGACACGACGCCGTTCGCGATCCACTCCGACCCGGCGCCCGCGTTCTGGGTCACCGGCAACCCGGCGGCCGACTCCGCACCTGTCCGCACGCTGGAACGGGACATCAGCGGCATGTCCGTCGCCAACCCCCTCACCGGCGGCACGGACCGGGTCGCCAACCAGATCGCCGACCCGGTCGAGGAGAAGATCCTGCACTTCGTCGGCCCGGACGCGGCAAGGACACCGACGTTCACCGTGTTCTCCGGCGAGGACGACTACATCACCTCCGGTGCCGCGAACTGCACGAAGCCCTGCGTGTACACGTCCAACGGGTTCGCCTGGAACCACGGCGGCACCTGGCCGGACATGCAGGACATCTGGCTGGGTCTGGTCGGCCCCGGCGTGCGGCACCGCGGTGTGGACTCGACGACGTGGGCCGACCAGGTCGACCTGCGGCCCACCCTGATGGCACTGACCGGCCTGCACGACGACTACCAGGTCGACGGCCGGGTCCTCACCCAGGACCTGGACACCGACCGGTTGCCGTGGTCCCTGCGCGTCAACCAGAGCGAGGTGAACCGGCTCGGCGCGGCGTACAAGCAGATCGAGGCCGTCGACGGGCAGTTCGCCGAGACCACTCTCGCGGCGTCCACCAAGGGCATCACCAGCGGTGACGCCACGAACGACGCGAAGTACCAGGCGATGGAACAGGCCCTGACGACCCTGGACCAACGCCGCGACCGCATCGTGTCATCCATCCAGGACGCCCTGCTGGGCGCCGAGTTCCACAACCACCCCGTCACCGGCCACCGCACGAACGAACTGCTGCGCCAGGCCAACCAGTTGCTCGCCGACGCCGACCACCTGGCCCGCGGCTGACCGACGGTGTCGGGGGCGCCGCGATCGCGGCGCCCCCGACGTCAGTCATCCCGCAACGCGCCCAGCAGTCCCAGTCGTTCCACGGCGATGGCTCGGGACGGGCTCATGGTGGTCGCGCTCGCCCATTCCCGCCACGTCGGCCACGACTGTCCCGAGTAGTCCTCGTGGTCGAACTCGCCGGTGTCGATGACCAGGTCGCTCACCAGCCGCAGGCGCCGCGGGTTGTCGATGCCGGGCCATTCCAGGTACTCGATCCGCCACGACGGGCGGCCGTCGCCGGTCGACGCGTGGAACACGTGCACATCCAGGGCGATCACGTCACCGGGTTCGGCTTCCGGTGCCACGTGCGGTACCGGCCACGGCCGGTAGCCCTGTCCGCCCGGATCAGCCCCCAGATACGACCGCAGTCGCACGGCGAAACCCGGATCGTGCGAGCCCGGGATCACCCGCAACGCGCCACCCGGCGACAACGGCACCAGGAATGTCACGCCGGGCACGTCCGGGCCGACATTCGTGTGCCAGTACCCGTCACCCGTGACCCGCGTCGCGATCGGCGGTGTCGGTACCACCAGCGTGCCGAGCAGGTCGGCGGCGCCCTGGAACAAACGTGGATCGTCGGCGATCAGCGATTGGGACACCGGCGCACGGTCGACCGTCAGCGGCAGGTATTCGCCCGCCCCGGAACCGAAGGCACCTCTCACCTCGGACCCGAGCGCCGCGACTTCCGTCGGATCGAGCACACCACGCAACACCACGAAGCCGAACACCCGAAAATGCAGAATCTGATCATGGCCCAGCACAGGACAGCTCCTTCTGGTCGGGAATCAACAACCACGAATCCCGACCAGAAAGGCGGCCCTCGGCATCAACCAAAATCCACGACACGACCCTACCGGGAAACCGGGCGCATGCCGAACGCCGACATCAGATCTCGTTCCTCGTCCGGTGTCGGCGGTTCGGGCCGGTGCCACAACTCGTGCAGGGCCGCGAAGTACGCGTCCATCGCCGGCGTGTGGATCACCAGCAACCGGGCCGGTTCGTCGGACGCGTTGCCGAACGTGTGCGGTGTGCCGCGCGGGATAAGGACGAAACCCTCCCGGCCCACCGCCAGCTCCTCGCCATCCACCACGACCGACACCACACCGTCGAGCACGAAGTACGCCTCCGTGCAGTTGCTGTGCCGGTGCGGCGGCGGGCGGCGGCCGTGCGGGGGCAGCGTTCGCTCCATCAGCGACAGGTCGCCGTCGTCCGACGCCGCGACCGCCTTGAACAGCATCACGCTGCCCCGCGCCTCGTAACGAGCCACGGCCTCACCACGCCCGACGATCCCGGCCATCGTCACCCTCCCCCGACCACACCTGACCTACATCATGATCGGGCGTTTCCGGCCGTGGCAACGGCCGACACCGACGAACCCGCGCGAATCCGGTTCCGCAGCAGGTCAGGCACACGGTGCCGAAACCGGGACACGGGTTGACGTGGCCACAATCTCACCAGCCGCGACGGAGGCCGTGCTGTTCGGGCGCACTACTTGTAGCGCGGGTTGGTCGCGTGCCACACGAACCCGCCGCCCATCCACGCGCGCAGCCCGCGCACGAACCGCTGCAACTCCACCGACGGCACCGCCCGCAGTTCCCGGTGACCGGCCTCGAAGTCGCGCACGATCTGGTTGTGCAGGTCCACGGTGATCTCCGTGGCCTCCTCGACGGAACAATCCCGGTCGGCCGCGATCTGCAACACCATGTTGCACACCGGGTTCTCGTCGGCCGCGTCCTTGGCCACCGAGTGCAGGTCGTTGACCAGCACCGACGCCGTGCCGGCCTGCATCATCAGGCGCCGCACCCGAGGGTCGTAGCAGTGGTTGGCCGCCAGTTCGTAGCCGCCGACCGCGTCCACCAGCACCATCGACGTGTAGAAGCTGTCGTGCTGGCGCGTCGCCAGGTACTGCCACGCGGGCGGGTACGTACCGGTGTGCCGCCACGCGGCATAGGCGTCCCAGGCGACGAACATCGAGAACGTCGCGTAGCAGGCCCGCTGCACCTGCGCCGGTGTGCCGTGCCGGGCCAGATGCCCGATCGCCGAGTGCAGCGCCACCAGGATCGGGTCACCGCGCAGCGCCTCGTCCAACGGCGGCGTGAACTCGCCGGCAGGCGCGACCGGGTCCATCGCGGCCATGACCAGTGCCAACCGAGGCGGCAGTTCGGTCGGCGTGGCACCCATCTCGCTGTCGTCGGCGTAGTAGTCGTCAGCGGCCCACCAGCCCGCGTTGAGCTGGGCCGCGATCAGCAGCCGGTCCGGGTCGTCGCAGTCGGGGTGGGCGAGCATGACCAGCCGACCGAACCCGGCGGCGCGCAGCTTCCCCAGTTCGTCCCCGGTGAAGCCGCACTCCCTGCCCCACTCCACCAGCCGGTCGTCGACCTCGTTACCCAGCGCGTCGTTCACCCGCTCGGCGACCGGGCAGTACAGCGGCGACGCGGACCCGTCGCCCCACGGAAGTTCGGCGTACGCGGGATCGGGACCGGACAGGCCCGTGATCAGCCGCGCCGCCGACGTGCCGAGACCGGACGGTCCGGTTCGGACGGCCAGTGGTGGCACCGGTGGCACGGGACAACCAGGAGTCGTCGCCGGAACAGTGCTCGTGTCGATCGACATCCTGCCGGTCCTCCCGTGTCGCGGCCGCGTGCACGCCGAGCCTGGCAGGCGTGCGCCCCGACCGGCATCCACCAGCCGGGGCGCACCGCTTCACGAACGGGTGGTCATCCGCTGAACGCCTGGAGCTCCCACAGCGAGTACCCGTACTGGGTCGCCCGAGCCGTGCCGTACACCCGCAGGTAACGGCCAGAACCCGACACACTCAACGTCTGCGTGCCACCGGTCCCCGTTGTCGTGGAATAGATCGACGTCCACGTCGAACCATCCATCGACGTCTGGACCTGGAACGCCGTCGCATACGCCGCCTCCCAGTCCAACACCACCTGACAGATCGACGTCACCGAACCCAGATCCACCTCCAACCACTGCGGATCAGAAAACGCACTCGACCACCGCGTACCCGTGTTGCCGTCGGTCGCGTCCCCGGCCGGCGTACCCGCGTTCTCCACCGACGACGCCGTCGCCGTCTTGTTCAGCGCCACGTTCGTGGTACCGCACGCGGGTGCCGCACCATTGCCGAACGCCTCGAACTCCCACAGCGAATACCCGTACTGGGTCGCCCGAGCCGTGCCGTACACCCGCAGGTAACGGCCAGAACCCGACACACTCAACGTCTGCGTGCCACCGGTCCCCGTTGTCGTGGAATAGATCGACGTCCACGTCGAACCATCCATCGACGTCTGGACCTGGAACGCCGTCGCATACGCCGCCTCCCAGTCCAACACCACCTGACAGATCGACGTCACCGAACCCAGATCCACCTCCAACCACTGCGGATCAGAAAACGCACTCGACCACCGCGTACCCGTGTTGCCGTCGGTCGCGTCCCCGGCCGGCGTACCCGCGTTCTCCACCGACGACGCCGTCGCCGTCTTGTTCAGCGCCACATTTGTCGTGCCGCAACCGCTTCCTGATCCGCTCACGGTCCACGTGAACGACGTCGAACCGCTCGCCCCGGTGCCGTCGGTCGCCGTCACGGTCACGTTCGACGTGCCGGCGGCCGTCGGCGTGCCGGAGACCAGGCCGGTCGACGAGTTGATCGACAGGCCGGCCGGCAGGCCCGTGGCGGCGTAGGTGAGGCCGGCGCCCGCGGAGTCGTCGGCGTGGATCTGCAGGCTGGCCGCCGTTCCCACGGTCGAACTCTGGTTGCCGGGACCGGTGACGGTGACCGTGTTGCCGCTGCCGCCGCCACTGGGCAGCGTCCACTGCTGCTGCGTGGAATCCGTGCACGTCTCGATGTCGAGGCGGGCACCGGTGTTGCCGCCCGGATCGGTCAGGCACAGACCGGAGTTCGGGTTGACCAGTTCACCGTTGGACTCATGCGTCCAGCCCTGTGCGTTGGTCGCGTTGCACGGATACCAGTCCACGGTGCTCCCGCTCGTGGTCCCGGCGCTGACCACGTCCAGACAGCCGCCCTGCACGCGCACGGTGCCGTCGCTGTAGGTGGCCCACTGCTGGCCCGCGTCACCGTCGCAGCCGCTGACCCCGATCGGGTTGCCCTCGGTGTTCAGCGCGTTCTGGTTGGTCAGGCACAGCGAGTTGACGCCCTTCACGGTGCCGCTCGCCGTCCGCGTCGCGGTCGGCGTCGAGTTGCCGCCCTTCTCGTAGACCGCGACGTACCCGACGCTCATCGACGCACCGGATGACGTCGCCGATGTCGGCGTGGTCTGACCGGACTGGCCGTCCGGGTAGTTGCCGCCCATCGCCAGGTCCCAGATGATGAAGAAACCGTGGTCGATGGCCTGCTGCCAGGCGGTCGTGCCGACCGACGCCTCCGTGATCGTGCTCTCGACGGTGCCGTCCATCAGGAACTGCAACTGCTCCGCGCTGGTGTTGGTGCGGTCGACGATCACCGAGTACGTGTGGTAGCCGGTCTGGCAGCCCGAACCCGCGCCGGGACACGGGATCAGCGCGTGACCGGGGCTGTTGGCCGAGTCGTGCAGCGTCTGGGACGCCTCGTTGAGGCCGTTGACGTCCTCCATCATGTCGATCTCACCGGACTGCGGCCAGCCGCCGCCGGCGCGCATCGGTGAGCCGAGCGCCCAGAACGCGGGCCAGTAGCCGAGACCGTTGGCGGGGTCGGGTTGTTGGATCGACGCGGTCATCTCCAGTTCGCCGCCGGCGGGCGCCTGGAAGTCGTCGCGGGTGCTCTCGATGCGGGCCGACGTCCACGTGCCACCGTTGTCGATCGCCTTGAGCACCAGGTGGCCGTTGCCGTCGAGGTAGACGTTGTCGGTGGAGTTGGTGGTCTGTTCCTTCTCGCCGGTCCCGTAACCGGTGCCGATGTCGTAGAACCAGTTCGACGCCGACGGAGCCGAGCCGGCGGGGCCCGCGAAGTCGTCGCCGAACACCGTCGTCCAGCCCGATGGTGCGGGCGGGACGGTGTCGGCCGACGCCGTCGGGGCGGTGACGGCCGTCGTGGTGACGGCACCGACGAGGCATCCGGCGAGCACCGCCGTCGTCGTCAGGAGTGAACGCCGCCGGCGCGAGCCCGGCGGACGGCCGATACGCGGTTGGAGGAGCACGCTGCCTTCCCTTCAACGCGGAGCGCAGGTCATCGTTGAGAGCGCTCTCACGCATCAGCGTGCTGCCGCGGGTACTGCCCGTCAAGGCCGCGACAACGCGCCCGACCTGGCGAAACGGTTGTCTGAATGGGTTACCGAAACCGGTTCAGACCAGATCCGTCCGGTTCCGCAACCCCGTCCGCGTCCGTGAAAAATCAGCCAACCGGCAGTGGTGTGTGCGCGGCGGGCACGCTCTCCTCGGGCAGCGGCGGACCCGGTGGCGTGCCGTCGCCGAACGGGCGACCACCCAGGGATTCGCGGCCGTGCGGAGTCAGCCAGCCGGACAGGTCCGGGCCCAGCGGCACGATGCCGGTCGGGTTGATCGTGCGGTGCACCTCGTAGTAGTGCCGCTTGATGTGGTCGAAGTCGGTCGTGTCACCGAAACCGGGGGTCTGGAACAGGTCCCGCGCGTACGCCCACAGCACCGGCAGCTCGGTGAGTTTCTGCCGGTTGCACTTGAAGTGCCCGTGGTACACGGCGTCGAAGCGGGCCAGCGTGGTGAACAGCCGCACGTCGGCCTCGGTGATCGTGTCACCGACCAGGTAGCGCCGCGTGCTCAGCCGCTCGGACAGCCAGTCCAGCCGGTCGAACAGCCGTGTGTACGCCCGCTCGTACGCTTCCTGGCCATTGGCGAAACCGGCCTGGTAGACACCGTTGTTGACGTCCTGGAAGACCAGTTCGGCGACCTCGTCGATCTCCTCGCGCAGGTGTTCGGGGTACAGCAGCGGTGCGCCGTCGCGGTGGTACGCGGTCCATTCGGTGGACAGGTCCAGCGTGATCTGGTTGAAGTCGTTGGTCACCACCTGCCCGGTGGGAACGTCCACAATGGCCGGCACGGTGATGCCGAGCGGGTAGTCCGGGTAACGCGCGAGATACGCCTCCTGCAGCCGCTCGATTCCCAGCACCGGGTCGCGGCCGCCGGGGTCGAGGTCGAACGTCCAGCTCCGCTCGTCGTGCGTCGGCCCGGCGACGGCCATCGACAGCACCGGTTCCAGCCCGAGCAGCCGCCGCACGATGATCGCCCGGTTCGCCCACGGACACGCCCGCGCGACGGCCAGCCGGTAGCGGCCCGGTTCCACCGGATATCCGTCCCGCCCGTCCGCGGTGATACGGGTGGTGATGTAGCGCATGTCCCTGCTGAACTCGCCGTCCGATGTCGTGGGCATGCCCGCATCATGCCACCGGGTCAGTCCTCCGGCTTCCGGTCAGGGGCGTAGTCGAGGTACTGGGCGATCAGGCCGAGCAGCCGGTCGGTGTCCACCGGCTTGGGCACGTAGTCGCTGGCACCGTAGGCGAGACTCTTCTCCCGGTCGCCCTTCATCGCCTTCGCGGTCACCGCGATCACCGGCAGGTCCTCGTGCACCGACATCCCCCGGATGGCCGCGATCGTGGCGTTGCCGTCCAGCTCCGGCATCATGATGTCCATCAGCACCAGGGCGATGTCGTCGTACTGCTCCAACGCCCTGATCCCGGACACGCCGTTGTCGGCCAGCGCGACCCGCAGCCCGTGCGCCTCCAGCACGGTGCTCAGCGCGAACACGTTGCGCAGGTCGTCGTCCACGATCAGCACCCGCTCGCCGTGGAAGCGCCGGTTCCCGGTGACCGCCGCCGTGGCACTCTCGGCGGCCGAGCCGTCGTGCTCCGCCGAGACGGTCGCGGGCGGCGGCGTGATCGGCACACACAACACGAACGTGGTCCCCACACCGGGGGTGCTGGTGACCCGCAGGTCACCACCGAGTAGCTGCGTGAGCTCCCTGCTGATCGACAAACCGAGCCCGGTGCCGCCGTGCTTGCGGCTGGTGGTGCCGTCGGCCTGCTGGAACGCCTCGAAGATCACGTCCAGCTTGTCCTCCGCGATGCCGATCCCGGTGTCCTCCACGGCGAACTTCACGCACGGCCGGCCGCCGTCCACACCGAGCCCGATCACCAACCGCACCGTGCCCTCCGGGGTGAACTTCACCGCGTTGGACAGCAGGTTGTGCAGGATCTGCTGCAACCGCTGGGCATCCGTGTACAGCGTGTCGGGCACCGACGGATCGACGACCACCGCGAAATCGAGGCCCTTGTCCGCGGTCAACGGCCGGCACAGCGACTCCACGTACCCGACCAGGTCGGTCATGGACACGGTGGTCCGCGCGAGCTGCACGTGTCCCGCCTCGACCTTGGCCAGGTCCAGGATGTCGTCGATGAGCTGCAACAGGTCGCTGCCCGCCGCGTGGATCGTGGAGGCGAACTCGACCTGCTTCTCGGTCAGGTTGCGCTCCAGGTTGTCGGCCATCAGCTTGGCCAGGATCAGCAGGCTGTTCAACGGCGTGCGCAGCTCGTGCGACATGTTCGCCATGAACTCCGACTTGTAGCGCGACGCCAGCGAGAGCTGCCGCGCGCGCTCCTCCAGTTCCTGGCGCCCCTGCTCGATCTCCTGGTTCTTCAGTTCGATGTCACTGTTCTGCCTGGCCAACTGCGCTGCCTTGTCGGCCAGTTCCTTGTTGGAGAGCTGCAGTTGCTTCTGCTGCGCCTGTAGCTTGTCCGCGCCCTCGCGCAGTTCCTGCGCCAGCCGCTGCGACTCCGACAGCAGCGCGTCGGTGCGGGAACTGGCCAGGATCGTGTTCACCGTGACACCGATCGTCTCCTTCAACTGCTGCAGGAGATCCCCGTGCACCTCGGTGAACGACGTCAGCGAGGCCAGCTCGATCACGCCCAGCACGCGGCCCTCGAACAGCAGCGGCAACACGATCACGTCGGCGGGCGGCGCGGTACCCAGACCGGAGGAGATCTGCGTGTAGTCCGGTGGCGCCGACGTGATCCGGATCGTCTTCTTCTCCAGCGCACACTGACCGACCAACGACTCACCGAACCGGAACGACAGGTCGTCGGGCAGCCGGATGCCGTAGCTGGCAACGACTTTCAGCGTTTCGGGGTGTGCCTCGGCGTCCGGTGCGACGAGGAAGAACAGGCCCTGCTGTGCGGACACCAGTGGCGTCAGCTCGCTCATGATCAGGCCGGCCAGTTCCTTCGGGTCCCGCTTGCCCTGCATCAGGCCGGACAGCCGGGCCAGGTTCGTCTTGAGCCAGTCCTGTTCCTGGTTGGCGAGCGTGGTCTCCTTGAGGTTGCCGATCATCCGGTTGATGTTGTCCTTCAACTCGGCGATCTCGCCCTCGGCCGGCACGGTGATCCGCTGCGTCATGTCGCCCGCCGTCACGGCCGTCGCCACTGTCGCGATCGCGCGCACCTGCGTGGTCAGGTTGCCCGCGAGCTTGTTGACGCTCTCGGTCAGCCACTGCCACGTGCCGGACACGCCGACCACCTCGGCCTGACCGCCCAGCTTGCCCTCCGTGCCGACCTCCCGCGCGACCCGGGTGACCTCGTCGGCGAACGCGGAAAGCTGGTCCACCATGGTGTTCACGGTGGTCTTGAGCTCCAGGATCTCGCCGCGCGCGTCCACGTCGATCTTCTTGGACAGATCGCCCCGCGCGACTGCCGTGGTCACCTGCGCGATGTTGCGGACCTGGCTGGTCAGGTTGTCCGCCATGAAGTTCACGTTGTCGGTCAGGCCCTTCCAGGTGCCGGCCACCCCCGGTACCCGTGCCTGGCCGCCCAACTGGCCTTCCGTGCCGACCTCGCGCGCCACGCGGGTCACCTCGTCGCCGAACGCGCGCAGCGTGTCGACCATGCCGTTGATCGTCGCGGCCAGCGCGGCGACCTCACCCTTGGCCTCGACGACGATCTTCTTCGACAGGTCCCCGTCGGCCACGGCCGTCGCGACACGCGCGATGCTGCGCACCTGGCCGGTCAGGTTGTAGGCCATGACGTTCACGTTGTCGGTCAGGTTCTTCCACGTGCCGGCGACACCCGACACGCGCGCCTGACCACCGAGCTTGCCCTCCGTGCCGACCTCCCGCGCGACCCGGGTGACCTCGTCGGCGAACGCGGAAAGCTGATCGACCATCGTGTTGATGGTGTTCTTCAGTTCCAGGACCTCGCCGCGCGCGTCGACGGTGATCTTCTGCGACAGATCGCCCTTGGCGACCGCCGTCGTGACGAACGCGATGCTGCGCACCTGGCTGGTGAGATTCCCAGCCATGAAGTTGACCGAATCCGTGAGATCACGCCACACGCCGGCGACACCGGGAACCTGTGCCTGGCCGCCCAGCCGGCCGTCGCCACCAACCTCGCGGGCCACGCGGGTGACCTCGTCGGCGAACGCGGAAAGCTGGTCCACCATGGTGTTCACGGTGTTCTTCAGTTCCAGGATCTCGCCCTTGACATTCACGGTGATCTTCTGCGACAGGTCGCCCTTGGCCACGGCCGTGGTCACCTGGGCGATGCCGCGCACCTGGCTGGTGAGATTCCCAGCCATGAAGTTGACGTTGTCGGTGAGATCGCGCCAGATGCCCGCGACACCGGGAACCCGTGCCTGGCCACCGAGCTGACCCTCGGTGCCGACCTCCCGGGCGACGCGGGTGACCTCGTCGGCGAACGCGGAAAGCTGGTCCACCATGGTGTTCACGGTGTTCTTCAGGCCCAGCATCTCGCCGGACACCTCGACCGTGATCTTCTTGGACAGGTCGCCCTCGGCCACCGCCGTGGACACCTGGGAGATGTCGCGGACCTGTGCGGTCAGGTTGCCGGCCATCAGGTTCACGTTGTCCGTGAGGTCCTTCCACGTGCCGGCGACGCCCGGCACGTGCGCCTGGCCGCCGAGTTTGCCCTCGGTGCCGATCTCCTTGCCGACCCTGGTGACTTCCTCGGCGAACACGGACAACTGGTCGAGCAGGCCGTTGACGGTGGCGCACAACCGTGCGGACTCGCCGCGCAGCGGCTGTCCGAACCGTTGTGTCGTCATGCGCTGCGACAGGTCGCCCTCCGCGACAGCGGCCAGCACGCGGCTGAGCTCCGTTGTCGGATACAGCATGTCCTCGACCAGGCCGTTGACCGATTCACGGGCCATCGTCCAGCCACCGAGATCGTCGTCGGCGGCCAGCCGTTCACCCAGTCGGCCCTGCTCCCCCACCGCACGGCGAATCCCGGACAGGCCACCGACCAGATCCTGGTTGCGCTCCACGATCTCGTTGAAGACCGTCGCGACACGCGCGGGAAGCCCCTCACCCGCCGGAGTGAGGCGACGCCGGAAATTCCCGTCCCGCACGTCCTCCATCGCCGCCAGCAGCCTGGCCAGGAAAGCCTCCGAAGAGGTCGGTTGACGGGTGTCACCGTCGTCGATCACCACTTGGGACGATCGCGAGCTCGTATCCATGCCGGCCTCCCACGGGTCACGAGTCGGTGTGCCCAGGGTGCCACGCCTCCGACCCGTGTGAACGGGTGGCCGGGTCGGGGTCGCGATGATCGCGATGCCGACCCGTTACCCTGGTGCGAGCGCGGTGAGCAGCCGCCGACCCGAGCACGCCGAGAGGGCGGGCCGGATCCGAGGTGGATACGGTCGGCCAGGGACATGCCTGGAGGTGGCACAGTGCCCGAGCGGCCCGCCACGCCGGGAACTGCCACACCAAGCCGTTTCGGGCTGGACAGGATCAGGCAAGTGGGCATGCCTAACATGGGTGACAGCATGTGGCAGGTACTGGTCGACTCCACCCGCAGAGCCGTGTTCGTGCAGGACGCCGAAGGCGTCGTGCGGATGGTCAGCGCGGCGGTCACCGACGAGTTCCCCGATCTGGTGCCCGGTGTGCTGCTGGCCGACGTCGACGGATTCGAGACCGCGACCACTGAACCGTTCGAGATGGTCCACTATGGCGTGCGCTGGCTGTGGCACGCCGACGACCTGGGCGCACAACACCTGGCGTGGCACGGAGATGTCGTCGACGACGCGGAAACCTGGTGCGACAACTGTGCCCGCTCGATGTTCCTGGTGAATGTCAGCCGCGTGCTCAACGGTTCGCTGGACCGGGAACGCACGATGCGCGCGATCGTGCAACTCGCGGTGCCCACGATGGCCGACGGCTGTGCCGTCGTGCTGCCGGCCCCCAGGGGGCGACTGGAATGGTGGCGGTTCACCCGGGGTGGCGACACGGCGCGCGGCAAGATCGGGCGGTACGCCCTGGAGTCCCTCGTGGACCTCGCGGACACGATGGCCAAACCGCAAGCCCGGGTCAGCCGGACGGCGCTGTCCGCGGGACCTCGGCCGGAATGGCTGCTGCCCGACGACTTCGGTGACGTGGGCGATCTCGTGGTCGCGCCGATGTGGGACGGTGACCACACCGTGGGGGCGCTGATCCTGGCCAACGGCGGCCAACGCGGCACGTTCGACGAGGACCGCTTCGACATGGTCGGCGACTACGCGGGCCGCGCCGCGACGGCACTGACGCAGATCCAGGCGTACACGACGCAGGCCGAGGCGGTCTCGATCCTGCGCACGGACCTGGTGCCCAAACCGCTGCCGGAGATCGAAGGCGTCGCGCTGGCCGCCGCGTACCGTCCGGCACAGGCCGACATCCAGGTGGGCGGCGACTTCTACGAGATCTACCCGGACGGCGAGGAAGTCCTGTTCATGCTCGGCGACGTCGCGGGTTCCGGCGTCGAGGCGGCCACGCTGGTCGGGCGCATCGAGCACTCGGTCACCGCGCTGCGGCTGGTGGAGTCGCGTCCGGCGCCGCTGTTGCACCTGCTCAACCAGGCCATTCTCGGCAACAGCGGCAACCGGTTCGCGACCATGGTGATGGGTGCGATGACCCGCCCGGACAGCGGCGGCCTGCGCCTCGTGCTGGCCTCCGGCGGGCACCTGCCGCCGATCCTGTTGCGCACCGACGGCACGGTGCAGGAGGCAGCGGTGCGCGGCACGCTGGTCGGCGTGCTGCCCGAGCCGCGGTTCAGCGAGACGACCGTGGACCTGGCGCCGGGCGAGGTGTGCCTGCTCTACAGCGACGGCGTCACGGAGGCCAGGGGCGGCCACGACGGGCAGGAACAGTTCGGCCAGCAGCGGCTCAGCGACGCCGTGGCCGACGGTGCGGGCCTGTCCGCGGAAGAGTTGACCACGCACCTGGAACGCCGGCTGGACAACTGGCTGGACGGCCGGGAACACGACGACATCGCGATGCTGGCGATCCAGGCGACACCGTGATCAGGCGACACCGTGATCAGGCGACACCGTGATCAGCCGACCGCGGGCTTGAGTGTCTCCTCGCACCACTGGCGGAACGTGGTCGGCGTGTCGACGGCGTGCCGCGGTGTGCGCGTGACGCCGAACAGCAGCCCGTTGTCCCTGGCGGTCAACATGTCCACCATCGCCTGCGCCATGCCTTCGGACGCGCCGGAGGCGACCATCCGCTCGTGCAGGCTCCGCGCCGGAATCCGCTGGTAGCGCACGGTTCTCCCGAGCACGTCGGACATGGTCACGGCCAGGTCGTCGTTGGACAGGTCCTCCGGCCCGAGCACCGGCACCTCGGCCTGCCCGGTCCACGAGTCGTCCAGCAGCAGTCGCGCCGCGACGGCGGCGATGTCGCGGGTGGCCACCACGGGCACCTTCAGGTCCGGCGCGGTGATGTCGAAGAACAGGCCCTGCTGCGCGATCGGGCCTACCTGACGCAGCATGTTGTCCATGAACCCGGGCATGGCCAGCGCGCGGAAGTCGACACCGGTGCTCGCGATCAGGTCGTCCATGGCCAGTGACGCGGTGATGTTGCCGGCCCTGCCCTCGTAGGCCGTGCCGCGGCCGAGCGAGCTCACGGTCACGACACGGCGCACGCCGTGGGTGCGGATGGCCTGGGCCGCGGGCCGGGTGAAGCCGACGTAGGCGTCCTCGGCGGTGGCCGCGGTGCGGTCGCCGGGCAGCAGCCAGAACACCGTGTCGGCGCCGGCGAAGGCCTCGTCGACGACCGTCGGGTCGCCGTGCGAGCCGGTGACGATCTCGGCGCGCTCGCGCACGTCGGCGGGCAGCCTGGCGGGGTCGCGGACGACGACGCGAGTGGGCGCTCCGGCGGCCAGCACGTGGGCCAGGACCCGATGGCCGATCTTTCCTGTGGGGGCGGTGACGACGATCATGAGGACTCTCCAGCAGACTGAACTCGGACGACAACCTAAGTACACTCTACCGTACCGTTTACTTTTGGGACGTGAGTATGACGCCCACCACCGAACCGCGTCGGCGCGGTGAGCAGCGACGCGGCGAACAGCTGCGCCGCCACATCCTGCTCACCGCCAAGGACGTGTTCCTGGAGACCGGCTACGAGCGGGCCTCGATGGACACCGTGGCGGCCCGCGCCCAGACCTCCAAGCGCTCGCTGTACGCGCACTTCGAGAGCAAGGACAAGCTGTTCATGGCCGTGCTCGACCTGATCCGCGAGCTCTACCTGGACCGGCTCGGGACCCCGCAGGACTACGCGAGCGACCCCGGCGAGGCCGTCACACTGTTCTGCGGCCGGTTCCTGCAGCTCATGGCGTGGGAGTCGCAGGTACGCACCTGCCGGCTGAGCATCGCCGAGGCCGAACGGCTACCGGGCAGCTCGAACGCGTACTACGACGCCATCTTCGCCACCACGGCCGAACGCCTGGCCACCCACCTGGCCGACCACTACGACCTGGATCGGGCCGCGAGCGAGGCACTGGCGAACGACCTGGTCGACCGCACGGTGCTGCCGCGGCTGTTCCGCACGCTGCTCAACGTCGAAGACGTGATCAAGGCGGCACCGGACGAGTCGGCACTGGCCGACCACGTCGACCTGGCCGCGATCAGACAGGTCGTCTCGACCGCCCTGCCGAGGTGACGCTCAGGGCTTGCGGCCGACGCCGGCGATGATCCGCGACTCGGAGTAGGTCTGGAACAGGCTCCGACCGTCCGGGTACCACTCCGGTGCCCACACCAGGCCCGGGTCCAGCATCTCCAGGTCACCGAAGAACCGGGAGAACTCCTCCCGGGTGCGCAACTGCCCCGGGTTCGTGGTGTTCTCGTAGAACCCCTCCAGTTGCCGCAGCGCCGTGGCCTCCTCGGTGCTGGCCGGGTTCTCGTTGGACATCTGGCTCAGCACCAGCCAACTGCCCGCCGGCAGTCGCCTGCGGTGCGCCTCCAGCGCCTCGTCCGGGTGCATGTCGTCCTTGACGAAGTGCAGCACGGCGGACATCAGCAGGACGATCGGCTTGTTCATGTCGATCACACCGGTCTCGCCGACCTGCTGCCACAGGTTGACCGGGTCGAGCATGTCCGCGTACACGGCGCGGTGGCGGGAGGAGTCGGCGAGATCGTCGAGCAGCAGTTCGGCGTGCGCGAACGCGATCGGCTCGTTGTCGATGTAGACCACGTGCGTGTCGCACTGCGGGCGCACCTCGTCGCAGATCTCGTGCACACTGCCGGCGACCGGCAGCCCTGATCCGATGTCGACGAACTGGGTGTGTCCGGCCTCGGCCGCCCTGCGCACGGCGCGGCCCATGAACAGCCGGCACTCCCTCGCGTAGTCACCGATCCGCGGGATCTTCGCCTGCAACCCCTGCGCGAACTGCTGGTCGATGGCGAAATTGTGCTCGCCGCCGAGGAAGTAGTCGTAGATCCGCGCCGCCGACGGGCGGTCGACACTCGTGGCCAGCTTGGCCCGCTTCGCCGCGACATCGTCCGGGTCGAACACCATCGACTCGGCCCGACCGGACCCCGACGGCTGTGTGGTGCTCATCGTGCTCCCAACCCAGCGCCATGACCGAAGTGCGAACGTAGGGTACTCACGTTCGCCGCTACCACCCAAGGCAGTCAGGGAAAAACCGACGCGCGACCGCGTCAATAGTCCGTTCGAGTGGAAGACGCCGGACCCCGGGGCGTGACGTTCCCGGGGTCCGGCGCCGGTCATGAACGAGGTCGGTCCGTCACGGATAACTGACCACGTCGCTCGGGCCGCCGAACGACGTCGACACGGCGGCACCGGTGCCGTTGATCACCGAGTCGATACCTCCCGCGCCGTTGAGGAACACGGTGAGGATGTCGTGCAACCGCACCCCCGATGTGTTCGGTGCCTGGAACGCCATCGCATTGTGGATGTCGACACCCTGGTCGAAGTACGAGTAACTGCCCATCCCGTACCCCTGGAACGACGTCACACTGTTCGGGATGTAGAAGGCCGGATAGCCCTTCTGCGTCGAACTGGCCATCCACGCCGACTGGCTGGGCACCTCGTACGGGTTCTCGTTCTGGAAGAACACGACCGTGCCACCCTGGCCGTTCCAGACCGTCTCGTTCTTCTGGTAGTGCTCGACAGCCAGCCCGTACGCGGTGACGTTGTCGCCGTTGACGATCAGACCCGTGTCACCGGTGTCCCCCGTCCACGAACCCGCACCCGCACCGTGGTCGGCGCGCCACGCCCACACGTCGTCGATCAGCGAGTTGTCGCTGTTGTCGACGAAACTGACCGTCGCCGAACCCGCTTCCGCGCCACCGACCCGGAAGAACACGTCGTCGACGCTGACCGGGTCGGACGCGTGGCTCACCGTCGAGCCCTGCGTGCCGATCTGCAGCAGTGCCGGCGACGTCGTGGGGCCCGCGTCCAGGATCAGGCCGGACACGTTCACACCGCCGACGTCGGCCACGTTGATCGTGACGTTGCCGCTGGTCGGGATGATCGTCGCGAAGCCGAGGCCGACGATCTTGGTGTCCGCCCTGGTCACGTCGATCGGCGACGCGTAGCTGTAGACACCCGGCGTGAACAGCAGGTTGTCACCGGCGGCCAGCGCGGCGTTGATCTGGTCGATCGTGCTCGCCGAGTTGACCACGTAGAACGTGTTGAGCGACAACGACGTGCCGGCGGTGCTGCCGCCCGCCCAGCTCGGTCCGCTGGAGGAGTCGCGCACCGACGGGACGAACACGTCGTAGTTGCCCGATGAGTCCACGTACAGGTACGGGGCTTCCTGCGTCACCGGGCACGTACCCAGCGTCGTGTACGGCGGCGGACCGCCCGACAGCCCCGAGTTGCTGGCGAAACTCTGCGCGGGAGCGCCCGGGTCACCGCAGAACACCTGGTTCCACACGCCGTTGCTCCAGCCGTCCAACTGCGTGTCCCGCGTGACGAACTGCTGCTGCGAACCGTTGGTCACGGTGCCGCCGTTGAACTGCGAGTCGGCGATGAACCCGCCGCTGGCCCAGTCCGGTGAGCCGTCGCAGTAGTCCATCAGCGTGGCGTTGCCGTTGACGACCACCCGCCGCATCGGCGCCGCCTGGGACACCGCCCAGACCTCCTCACCGGCGAAGCAGCCCGTCATGCCGGCGACGTCGATGGTCAGGTTGCTGATGGAGCGCCAGAAGTTCGTCGTCGCGTAGCACTGGCTCTGGTCGCCGTTGGTGCACTGGTTGTACGAGTCGATCGTGCCGTTGATCACGACCTGGCCCGGGTTCTGGCCGAGTCCCGCCACCGCCTCGTAGTAGGCGACGGAGAACACCAGCGGGCTGGACGACGAACCGTAGGTGCCCGGCTTGAACAGCAGTTCGTACCGCTGGGTGCCGAACTGGTTGCCGTGCTGGTTGTTCTGGATGGTGTCCAGCGTGTTCTGGATGGACGCCTGCGACATGCTCGGGTCGAACACGTAGACGTTCGAGCCGAGGCTGCCACCGGTCGGCGGGCCGGTCGTGCCGCCACCGCCGGGGCCGTAGACGGAGAACTCGAACAGGCTGTAGCCGTACTGCGTGTTGCGCGCGGTGCCGGACATCCTGATGTAGCGGCCGGAACCGGTGGCGTTGAGGGTTTCGGTCCCACCCGGACCGGTCGTGGTCGAGTAGATGGTCGTCCAGTTGCTGGCGTCGTCGGAGGTCTGGATCTGGTACGCCTTGCCGGACGCGGTTTCCCACTGCAGCACGACCTGACAGATGCTCTGCGTCGAGCCGAGGTCGATCTGGATCCACTGTGGATCGGCGAACTGCGACGACCACCGGGTCCCGGTGTTGCCGTCGACGGCGTTGGAGGCGGGGAACCCGGAGTTCTCCAGCGACGACGCCGTCGCGGGCCGGTTGAGGGCGAGATTCGTCGTTCCGCAACTCGCCGCGGAGGCCGGTGCCGCCGCCACCGGGATGAGCAGCCCGGCCAACAGCACCACGAGCGCGCCGAGCAGCACCGTCAGGGGTTTGCCACGTGGCCTCGATGTGAACGGGACACCAGACATTGACTCTCCTCGCGCAATAGTGAACGACACTGTCCCCGCACGCCCTTCGCCGGGCGTGCGGACGCGTGTGGATCGATTCTGGAGAGCGCTCTCTGGCTGCTGATGTTGCGCCCCCATTTCCTTGGTGTCAATACAAAAGCGGTTCCGGAACTAGTTCCGTGAACGGTTCCGGGACAATCGGGCCGGCACACTGGTCCGATGGATGACGACGCGGCAACGGAGATCACGCTGTTCACGACCGTGTTCGCCGACGGTCCCGGCGGTGGCAACCCCTGCCCCGTCGTGCTCGGCGCACACGACTGGCCGACCCGGCGGATGCAGGCACGCGCGGCCGAACTCGGACACGAGACCGTGTTCGTCCTGCCGCCGACCGAGGGCGGCGATCTCCGGTTGCGGTACTTCGTACCGCTGCACGAGATGGAGATGTGCGTCCACGCGACGGTGGCGGCCGTCGTGCTGCTCGCCCGCACCACGGACCTGCCCGATCCGGCCGCCGTCGAGACACCGCTGGGCATCCGGCGGGTCACGTGGGACACGGCGCGGTCCAGCGCCGTCGTCGAACAGTTCCCGCCCTCGTTCGGCCCGGAGGTCACCGACCGGGACCTCGTGTCGGCGGCGCTGCGGCTGCCGCGCTCCGCGCTGGCCGGACCGGTCCGGTCAGTGTCGACGGCGCGGGCGAAGCTGATGGTGCCGGTCGGCGACGAGGCCGTTCTCGACGCGATCGACCCGGATCTGGAACCGCTGTGGGACGCGTGCGACAGGTTGGACGTCACCGGTTTCTATCCCTACGCCGCCGGCGAGCACATCACCGCGCGCCAGTTCCCGCGCCGGGCGGGCTATCCCGAGGACCCGGCCACGGGCGTCGCGGCCGGTGCCCTGGCCGCCCACCTCACGCGGCTGGCCGGCACACCGGGCTGGCACCGGTTCACCGTGCACCAGGGGCGAGCCATGGGCAGGCCGTCACTGATCACCGCTGAGGCCTACGCCGAGCCCGACCTCACGATCACCGCGACCCGTGTCGGCGGCACGGTGTCACCGGCCGCGTAGTGCCGTGCCCGAGCGGTCCGAACAGGACGGACGGCTGCGAGCGCGCATCGTGCCCCGTCCCACACGGGCCCGCTCACCGCCAAGATCATCGTGTACTTTCGGGTTGTCCGCGCAACACCACCGGTGCCGAAGGAGACAGGATGCACCATCCCGAGCACGTCGCGGTGGTCGGCGCGGGACTCGCCGGCATTCGGACCATCGAGCAACTGCGCGGCGCGGGCTACACCGGCACGATCAGCCTGATCGGCGCCGAACCGCACCCGCCCTACGACCGCCCTCCCCTGTCGAAGCAGGTGCTCACCGGCGCCCTGGCACCGGAACGCATCGTCCTGAAGGACCACAACGCGCTCGCAACGCTCGACGTCCGAACATACTTCGGCACCCGGGCCGTCGCGCTCCTCGACGACTCGCTCGCGCTGGCCGACGGCAGCCACATCACCGCCGACGCGTTCGTCATCGCGACCGGCGCGCATCCCCGCACCCTCCCCGACCAGCCCGAATCGGTGCACACCCTGCGTACCCTCGAGGACTCCCTCGCGCTGCGCACGGCATTGGCCGGCGCGGCATCACTGCTGGTCGTGGGCGGCGGTTTCATCGGCGCCGAGGTCGCCTGGGCCGCGGTCAACCAGGGGCTGCGGGTGACCGTCGTGGAAGCGTTGGCCGTGCCCTGCGAACGCGCACTGGGCCCCGACGTCGGTCGGGTCTGCGGCCGGCTGATCACCGAGAGCGGCGTGGACCTGCGACTGGGCGCGAAGCTGGAGGGCTTCCGTGACGCCCACACCGTGGAACTGGCCGACGGCGACAGCCTGACAGCGGACGTGGTGCTCGTCGGCATCGGCGCGACACCGACACTGGACTGGCTGCGCCGCGACGGCCTGGACACCACCCACGGCCTGGCGTGCGATGCGTCCGGACGGGTACTCGGCGCCACCGACGTGTGGGCGGTGGGCGATGTCGCGGCGTGGTTCGATCCGTTGCGGGCCAGGCATTTCCGCCATGAACACTGGACCAGCGCCACGGACCAGGCAGCGATCGTGGCCCGCGACATCCTCGGTGCCGAGCCGCCGACACCGACCGTGCCGTACTTCTGGTCCGACCAGTTCGGCATGAAGATCCAGGGCATCGGACGTCCCGACCTGAGCGACAGCGTGATGACGCTGCACGGCGACGGCCTGACCGGCGGCACGATCAAGGGCACCGTGGTCGGCTACTTCAGCGCGGACCGACTCGTCGCGGTCGTCGGTTTCGGCGCCGCCAAGTGGGTTGCCCGCCACCGCCCCCTCGTCGCGAACGGCGCCACCCGGGCCGAAACTCTCGCGCTCAACTGAAGCGCGTCACCGGATACTCCGCCAACGGCCACACACCTGACCCAGGCGAGGCTCCTGCCGTCCACGACCACAGGTATGCCGGCGCACCAACGGCTACGGCAGCCCAACGGCGGCCAACTGCGTGCTCTGCGCGACGAGGCGCCCCGTCACGTCCCACACGAAACAGACCTCGTCCACGCGCCCGTCGTCGATCAACCGGGCCTTGTGCAGAATCCGCACCGGCCCCGGAGCCGGCAGGGCCCGCACGTACACGGTCAACTCCAACGTCGGCACCCAGCCGCGCTCCCGTGCGACATCGAACGTCGCGGGCGGGAAGGCATCCACCGCGTACAACAGCGACACCGGATCGAACGCCTCGTCCCCCGGCAGCGCCAGCCAACCCCACAACTCACCCCGCCCGCCGGGCGCTTCGGTGAACGCCCGGAAGCTCGCCCGATCCAACGACAGCGACACCTCACCCATCACCGCCGCCGCCATACCGGCCGGCGTCGCCGAGGGCAGGCGCACGCCCGCGTCGGGGTCCGTCAGTCCTGGGTCGGGCAGGCCCTCCTGCCAGAACACGGTGTCCTCACCACGCACCGTGCCCAGCGTGAGCAACGCCTCGACACACACCGTGTCGCCCCGCACGAGCCGGCCACGCACCTGGCTCGTCCCGCGACCGGCACGCAACGGCTCGACCACCACGACGGCCGGGCCGGGATCGGGCGAACGCAGGTAGTGGGCACTGGCCGCCAGCACATGCGGATGGCCGGCACCGAACGTCGCCGCCCGGCCGATCAGGGCCAGCAGGTAACCGCCGTGCGGCTTGCCGGCGATGGTCCACCGCGCGTCGACATCCACGTCGAAAACCGAGCCGGCCACGGACTCCGACCGCGATCGCGGGGCAACCGCCGACACACCGGCGAACGTCGTACCCACCAGCGCCACCTCCGATACCCCACATGGTTGCGTAATCCAACCTAGCAGTTCATCACGCGAGCTCGTCACGGCGGCGTGCCAGAAAGGCGGTCTCCGCGGTGTTGCCGGCCAACACGACGGCCCTGTCGTAGGCCGCGCGCGAATCCGCACCACGGCCCGACCGGCGCAACAGATCGGCACGGACCGCATGGAAGGCGTGATAACCGGCCAACGCGTCCGCGAGGCGGTCGACAACCGCGAGCGCCACCTCGGCGCCGTCCACCTCGGCGACCGCGACGGCCCGGTTGAGAGCCACGATCGGCGAGGAATCGAGGCGGACGAGCTGGTCGTAGAGGGCGACGACCTGCGACCAGTCGGTGTCACGGACATCGCGAGCCGACGTGTGCACGGCATTGATCGCCGCGAGGATCTGGTACCGACCAGGAGCCACGCCGGCAGCCGCGGCAGCCAGCCGCCCACGCACCAGCCGATGCCCCTCCGCGATCAGCGCCACGTCCCAGGCCCCACGGTCCTGCTCACCCAGCGGCACCAGCTCACCGCTCGCCGAAACCCGGGCGGTGCGACGCGCCTCGATGAGCAGCATCAGCGCCAGCAACCCGGTCACCTCACCGTCCTCCGGCACGAGGGCACCGATCAGGCGAGTCAGCCCGATCGCGTCGGCGGTCAGCTCACGGCGCACCGGGTCGGTGTCGGGGCCGGTCGCCAGGTAACCCTCGTTGAAGACGAGGAACAGGACGGCGAGCACACCCGACAGGCGGGCCGGGAGATCCTCGGCGGAGGGCACCCGATACGGGATGCGTGCCACCCTGATCTTGACCTTCGCGCGGGTGATCCGCCGCCCCATCGCGGTCTCCTGCACCAGGAACGCACGCGCGATCTCGGGCACCGTCAGGCCGGCGACCATGCGCAACGTCAGCGCCACGCGGGCCTCCATCGCCAACGCGGGGTGACAACAGGTGAAGATCAGCCGCAGCCGCTCGTCGTCGATCGCGTCCGGAAGCTCGGGCGGTTGGTCATACAACAGGTCGTCATACAACAGCCGAGCCTCCCGCTGCTTGCCCTCGCGCTTGTTCTCGCGCCGGATCCGGTCGATCGCCCTGCGATTGGCGGTCGTCGTCAGCCAGGCACCGGGATTGGGCGGCACACCGTCGACGGGCCATCGCTCGACAGCGGTCGCGAACGCCTCGGCGGCCGCCTCCTCGGCGATGTCGAGGTCACCGAACCGCCGGGCCAGGCCGGCGACCACCCGCGCCCACTCCTCCTGATGGATCCGGGCGACCGCCGCCCCGACGTCGGTCATGCCGACTGGACCGGCCGCACCTCGACCTTCCGGTTGCAGGCCTTCGACCCCTCGGCCGCCAGTTTCAGCGCCACGTCGAGGTCGGATGCCTCCATGATCCAGAAGCCGGCGAGATACTCCTTCGACTCCACGAACGGACCGTCGGTGAACAGCGCTTCCCCGCCCCGGTTGTCGACGACGGTGGCCGCCCCGAGGCCGCCGGCGAAGACCCAGTGACCATCGGCCTGGAGCCGTTCGTTGAACACGTCGATCGCGGCCTCCTCGGCCGGATCGGCCAAGGCGACCTCGCCTGCGATCACGGAAACCAGGTACTGCATCTGAAGATCATCTCCTGTGCCCCGGGGCGTCCCTGGTGGACGGCCGCTCACCCCTCCAACGAACGCCCCTGCCCCGATCCGACGACACCACCCGGATTTTCCGCAGCGACTTCCTGGGTACGCCGGATTCTGGACGATCCGGTCCGTCGAGGCCATCCCGGATCGGCTGCGCCGGCCGGGTGGCGCAGATTTCACTCATCACTGAAGCTATAGTGATATAGACGATAAAACTTAGTCGTGCCCGCCGGAACTGGTACCCGACAGCTCCTCGTCATCGTGACCGGCCGCTTCGAGGATGTCGTAGGCGGGATCGCACAGGACGAGAGGTTCGCCCGGCCGGGCGACCCGGACCCGTCCGGTCAGGCGCAGCCGCTGGCCGGGTTCGAGGTCGGGATGGGCCTGGTGGAACTCGAGGGTGACCGTTCCGGAACTGTCGACGAGCTGCCCGCCCAGGACGGCGCCACGGACGCGGGCATCGTCGGTGAGGGCTGTTTCGTGCAGCCGGCCGTCGACCACGGCGTCCGTGTCGGGCAGCAGGTCGGCGATCGGCGTGCAGCCGGGCCCCGATACGGGGCTGCCGTGCGCGGTGAGGGGATCGTCGTGCCGCGGCGCGCCGACGCGGGCGAGGAAGTGCTCGACGACCGTGGTGATGCGTTGCTCCGGCACGTTCGGCATCGCCGTGCGGATCCGGGTCTGGACGTCGTAGGGCACGATCGTCGCCGCGGCCTGCGGGATGCGGCTGACCACCCGCGCGATGCGGTCGGCGGTACGGTCGTGCAACAGCCTGCCCAGCAGCGGCGCGTAGCTCCGCCGGGGCAGCAACACCGTGATACCCGTGGTGGGCTCACCCGCGATCGCGTCCCGCACGACCGTGTACGCGGCGCGGTCGATCCGCCGGTCGGGGACGTCGATCAGCCGCAACGCCGTGTTCATGCCGAGCTCCGCCCAGCGCAGCCGCAGCCGTTCGGCGGCCTGGGTGTCGATGACGAAGTGGACGGCGACCACCTTGTCCGGGCGGAGGCTGCTGCCGTAGCGGAGGGCTTCGATGACCGCGACATCGATGGTGTTGACCAGCACCAGTACCCGGTGGCGGGCGTACCGGACGGGATTGGCGCGGTTGGCCGTGATCCGTTCGAGGACAGCTGCTTCCGCGCGGTACTCACGGTTGAGCCGGATCAACACGAACACCAGCACCGGGAACACCACGACGACCAGCCAGGCACCCTCGGTGAACTTGGCGATGGCGAAGATCGCCACGACCATGCTGGACAGGATGCCCGCGGCGAGGTTGATCCCGAGCTTGAGCCGCCAGCGGCGTTCACGCAGCCGCAGATGGTGTTTCGTCATGCCGTAGCCGGCCATGGCGAATCCGGTGAACACCCCGATCGCGTAGAACGGCACCAGCGCGGTGACCGTGCCACCGGAGAACAGCAGCAGCGCCACGGCGAGGACGGTGAGCACGACGATGCCGTTGGAGAACACCAGCCGGTGGCCGCGGGTGGTCAACTGCCGAGGCAGGAAGCGGTCGCTGGCGACGAAACTGGCGAGGAACGGGAACCCGTTGAAGCTGGTGTTGGCCCCCGTGTAGAGGATCAGGGCGGTCGCGGTCTGGATCGCGGTGAACATGATCTGCCCGAGCGGGCCGTGGCCGAACACGGCGTGGGCTTCCTGTGACACCACGGACGGGTAACCGCTCTGGTACGGCGTCGCGTGGGTGAAGTACGCCAGCAGCGACACCCCGCCGACCAGGAAGCCCAGGATCACCGCCATCGTGACCAGGACCTTGCGGGCGTTCGGGCCACGGGGACTGCGGAAAGCGGACACCGTATTGGAAATCGCCTCCACACCGGTGAGGGACGAACCGCCGTTGGCGAACGCGCGCAGCAGCACCAGGATCGTCGCACCCTCCACCAGGCCGGACCCCTGTCGCACGGACACCGCGCCGGTCAGGTGGGCCGCGTCGTAGACCGGCAGTCCGACCGTGGCGGCCTTGACCAGCCCGACCACGATCATCGCGACCAGCAGCACCGAGAACAGATAGGTCGGCACCGCGAACGGCCGTCCCGCCTCACGCAGGCCACGCAGGTTGGCGTAGCAGAGCACGACGACCATGGCGATCGTGATGTCGAGGCTGTAGGGACCCAGCGAGGGAATCGCGGACACCACCGCCACCGTGCCCGCCGAGGTCTGCACGGCGACGGTGACGACGTAGTCGATCAGCAGTGCCGCGGCCGCGACCTGCGCTACCCGTGGCCCGAAGTTCTCGCGGGCGACGACGTACGACCCGCCCGCGCGGGTGTAGGCCATCACGACCTCGCGATAGGACGCGGCGACCAACACCAGGATCACCAGGATCACCCCGGTGATCGGCAGCACCAGACTGAAAGCGGCGAGCCCGGCATACGGCAGCAGCTCCAGCAGGATCTGCTCGGTCCCGTACGCCGACGACGAGATCGCGTCCGGCGACAACACACCCAGCGCGGTCGTGTTCGACAACCGCTCGTGGGTCAACTGCGCCGTGATGAGCGGCTTGCCGAGGAACAGCCGCTTGATCGCGTAGCGGAGTGCGCCCGGCTCCAACTGGCGCGCCGGTTCTTCGGTGTCGGTCACCTGATCAGAATGCCAAGGAATCGCCGTTTTCACACGGCGGGAAGGCAGGATCGTTTCATATGAAAATCAGCGGACAACAGACGAGTATTAGTACTCTTCGTGGCTATCATGAACGCGTCAAAATATGTCGTAATGGCGTTAAGATCTCATCAAGACGTCGTACTCGGGCGTTTTTTCGTCCTCGGTTCGAGCGGACACGTCCGGGGCCGCCGCAGCGCGCCATGGGCCTACGAAGACGGTCTACGTCACGGGACGCGGGGCTTCGCGCCTGCCGAGCGCGTCGAACACCGCGGCTGTGGCGACGCCGTGCGCGACGTGCGGTACGACGTCGGACACCCAGGAGGCCACCGACCAGGTCCGCGGATCGCTCACGCCGGCGGCCGCCATCGGCAGCACGGTGGCGGCGTTGGCCGCCAACCCGACGGCCAGGCCGGCCACCGGCATCGGAATGCGCCGGACGTACGGCCGCACCAGCGCGTAGGCGATGCCACTCGCGAGGCCCGCCGTGATGCCCATCAGCGCACCGAGGCCGGCGCGGCGGTTGCCGGCGGGCTCACTGTCCGGACCTTCGTCGGACAGCGAAAGATGGGTGCTGTGCTCGATGGTGCGGACCGTCTGTTCCGGTGTGCTGCTGGCCGGTCGGCCTCTGGCCACCATGTCCAGATAGGTGACGAGGTTCAGCGCCGTGGTGCCGGCAGCGCCGGCTGCCAGACCGTGCCAGATTCGGTGTGCCATATCTGGGAATGCCCCAACCGGAAGGTTGCATGCGTCGATCCGGAGAAATCAGGTGAGCACATGGTCACGAAAGCGAAGCCGGTGCAGCGGGCACTCGCGATGGGCAGGCTCGGTGTCGGCGTCGTCGCGGTCGTCGCGCCCGCCGCGGCCACGAGGGTCTGGGTGGGAACCGGGCCGGACCGGCTGACACGGGTGCTGGGACGGTCCCTGGGCGGCCGTGACCTCGCGCTGGCGGTGGGAGCGCTGCAGGCGATGGCAGCCGATGATCCGGCCGAAACGCGGCGTTGGGTGCGTGCCGGTGCGCTCGCCGACACGACCGACGTCCTGGCCACGGCGCTGTGCTGGTCGTCGCTGCCGCACGGTAAGCGGGTCGTGGTCCTCGCCGCGTCCGCGGCCGCCGCCGCGGTCGGGTTCGTCGGCGGGAAGCGTCCGGCCGGTCAGTGATCACCTGGCCGGCCGCCGGGTCGGGGTGTGCCCGTATCGCGCCCTCCGACGGACGCGGCGGCCTCGATCTCGCCGTCGCCCAGCGGGCGGACGTCGGTGATGGGCGAAAAGCAGCGGGGCAGGTTGTCGACCGTGGCGACGAAGTCGAACAGCAGCCCTGCGGGCAGATCCGCGAGCGACGCCCGCGTTCTGCACAACACGTGAGCACGGTCCCATGACGCGATTCGCTTCGGTCGATCTCACCCGCCTGGACGTTGCCGCCACCGACGCCACCGACGCCACGATGCAGCGGAAGCGGCCGGCTAACGCAGGGCGGCGGCCATCCACTCGCGGATCGCCGCCGTCCGGTCCGGGTCCGCGACCGGCTTCGGCGTGCCGTTGATCGTCGCCACCAGCGAGTGGTACCTGATCATCAGCCGCATACCGGTCGACTTGGCCAGCCACTGCGCCGCCGGGACGTTCCGGTCGTACTCGACGATGGCGCGCCGTGCCTTGTCGGCGTCGCGCTTCCCCGTCATGGCGGCGATCAGGTCTGCCGAGTCCGCGGCCACTCGCTCGGCGATCTCCTTGGCCTGAGCGGAATCCGCTGCCACACCTGCCTGTTGCGCGGCCCGCGCCTCCAGACGGAGCTGCCGATGCCGCTCGACGCGGGCCATCATCTCCGGCGTGGTCATCAGTTTGCCCTTGTCGCTGTTGAGGACGCGGTAGAGGTAATCCCTCATCGACGTCCGGAAGTCCTCGTCCCGCACCAGGTCGGCCAGTTCGATCCACGCCTCGAGCTGCTCGGTGGCCGGCTCGTCCGGCAGGCGAGGCCGCCTGCCGGACAGCCCCTCGACGTAGCCGGGACGGACGTCCAGGCCGTCGGTCACGAAGTTCCAGAACTCGTCGACGAGCCGGTCACGGTCGTCGTCGGACATGGACACGAGCTTGTGCATCAGGCTCACCTGCTCCGTCGAAGTGTGCTGCCGCACGATGGTCCGCAGGACGGCGCGGCGGGCCCGGAACTGGCGCAGGTGGTCCTCGACCAGCCGAAGATGCGCGACAGCGAGGTCGTGCAGGGTGGTCTCCTCGGCCAGTACCTGCCGGATGTCGTCCAGTCCGGCACCCAGGTCGCGCAGGGTACGCACGAGTTCGAGCCGGGCGATGGCCCGCACGTCGTACTGCCGGAAGCCGCCATCGGTCAGACCGGTGGGCGTGACGACGCCCTCGTCGGCGTAGAACCTGATCGCGCTCACGCTCAGGCCGGTGCGGCGGGCGACGTCCCCGATGGAATAGAGCTCGTTCATGCGACCACTATGCGATCTCAAGTGGCTTGAGAGTCAAACGGGCCGTCCCGGACAGCGGGCCGTCACCGTGCCGGCTACGTCACTGTGCCGGCTAGTTGTCCGGCCAGACGACGTGGCCTTCCGCCACCAGCACGCGGAGGCTGGGGACCGTCGACAGCGAACGGGTCCAGCACAGGGCACGGAGTCGGCTGGTGGCACCGGTTGGCAGCACAGATGTTCCACCAGAACAACGACCGCCGGCCGAGTGTTGCCACGGAAAGGGTCTCACGGGCGCAAGGGGATGATCACCGGGCATTCCGCGCGGGCAGCTCCGGCGCGGAATGCCCGGTGAGTGCGGGGCCGACCACCCCGGCCAGTGCCTGCGGGTCCGTCCGGCCAGGGCCTCGGTCACGGAGGTGCGGCGCGAGCGCGACGATCGTTCACAGTACGGCGAGGCGCTCCAGGACGCGGCGTGCGTCGGGGGCCATACCCAGGCGCTCGTACATCTCGTGCGCCTCATGCAGGTGCGTCGCGGCGGTGTCGGTGTCACCGGTGGCGAGATGGCATTCGCCGAGGCCTTCCAGCGCCATGGCGTGGCCGTCGGCCTTGTTCAGCTCACGGTTCATGGTCAGGGCCTGCTGGTAGAACGTGACGGCGCGCGGCACGTCGCCCTCGGCGGCGACGGTGGCGGCCAACTGGTTCAGCACGGTGGCCTCGTCATGGCGGTGGCCGGTCGTGCGATGGAACTCCAGGGCCCTGGCGAGTGCTTCGCGGGCCCCCGCCAGATCACCGCTCAACCGCCGCACGATCCCGAGATTCGTCAGCGCATCCGCTTCGCCGAGGCCGTAACCGATCGTGCGGTAGAACCGCAACGCACTGGTGAGGGCTTCGCCCGCCCCGGCCAGATCACCGCTGAGCCGACGCACGGCGCCGAGGTTGGTCAGCACGTAGGCCTCGCCGTGGCGATGACCCGTCGCACGGTAGAACTCCAGCGCCCTGGCCAGGGCTTCGCGGGCTCCGGCCAGGTCGCCGCTCTGGCTGCGCACGCGTCCCAGTTCGGTCAGTGCGTCCGCCTCACCGTGCCGGTCGCCGTCCGCGCCGAACATGTCCAGGGCGTGGCCGAGCGCGTCCGCCGCGCCCGGCAGGTCGCCGATCAGCCGCCGGACGATCCCCAGGTCGGCCAGCGCGTCCGCCTCACCGTGCCGGTTGCCGATGGCACCGTAGATCTCCCAGGCCCTGGTGCCCATCTCGCTGGCGCCGGCCAGATCCCCTGCCACGCCGCGCAAGCGCCCCAGTTCGGCCAGCATGTCGGCCTCACCGTCACGGTTGCGGATCGCACCGTAGATCTGCAGGGCTTGGCCGAGGGCACTGTCCGCCCCGGTCAGATCACCGATCAGGCGCCGCATGATCCCCAGGTCCGCCAGCGCGTTGGCGTGCGCGGTGGGATCGCCGTGGTGCGCGGCGATGTCCGCGGCAGCCTGGTGCACGGCCAGGGCACGGGTGTACGGACCGTCGGTGCGCAGGATCTCGGCCAGGCTCTCGGCCAACGCGAGGGTGTGTCCGTGCAGCTTGTGGGCCTGGGCGTAACCGTGGGCGTGTTCGAGGTTGTCGCGTTCGGTGCGCAGCCAGGTCCGGGCGGCCTCGGGGCCCGGGAACGCGGGAGTGTGGGCCGGGGCCGGGCCCTCGGGTGCGGGTCGCGGAAAGCGGGTCAGCGGGATCGAGGCACCGTGGGCGGTGTGGGCGTAGTAGCGCAGCAGCCGATCCACGGCCGCGTCGCGGTCGGGCACGGCATCGGTGGCGGCCAGGGTGCGGACGTAGGCCCGGATCAGGTCGTGCAGCCGGTAGCGGCCCGGGGCATGGCAGAGCAGCAGGTTGTGGTCGACCAGGTCCTCCAGCAGTCCGCCCGCGGCCGCCGGGTCCACCTCCAGGAGGGCGGCGGCGACGTAGGGGTCCAGGTCGGGGCCGGGAACCAGCCCGAGCCGGCGGAACAGCGCCCGATGGCGGTCGTCCAGGCTCCGGTAGGACAGGTCGAACACGGCGGGCAGGTCTCGCTCCCCGTCGGAGAGCGCCTGGACGCGTCGGTGCTGCTCGCGCAGCAGCCCGACCAGGTGGTCCAGTGTCCATGATGGACGGTGGCGCAGCAGCGCGGCGGCGATGCGCAATGCCAGCGGCAGGTACCCGCAGAGCTGCGCGACCTCCTGCGGCAGCAGGTCGTCGGCCGGGACGCGGTCGGTCCCGGCCACCGCACGCAGCAGGGCGACCGCCTCGGCCGCCGGCAGCAGGTCCAGTGACAGGGTGTGGGCGTCGTCCAGGCCCTTGAGCCGCCGCCTGCTGGTGATCAGCACCAGGCAGGAGTCGCCGCCTGCCAGCAGCGGGCGTACCTGGGCCTCCGTGGCGGCGTTGTCCAGCACGATCAGTGTTCTGCTGTCGGCCAGGTGTTGGCGGTAGAGCGCCGCGGCCCGCTCGCTGTCGTTCGGTATCCATTCCGGGGGCACGCCGAGGGCCGGCAGCAGCAGGTTCAATGCCTCGCCCGGGGCGCGCGGCTGCTGCCCCTGGGTGTAGCCGTGCAGGTCGATGAACAACTGCCCGTCAGGAAACCTGTCGGCATGCGACTGGGCCCAGTACACGGCCATGGCTGTCTTGCCGACACCGGCCATCCCGTCGATCGCCGAGATCACCACCGTGCCCGCGCGTGTCCCGACGTCCTGCGCCGCCGCGGTGAGTCGGTCGAACTCCGCACGTCGGCCGGTGAAATGGCGTGGCGCGGCCGGCAACTGCCGCGGTACCTCGATCGGCTGGACCGCCGGGGACACGTACTCCGACGACCGCTCCGTCGGGTCGGTGCCGACGGTTCGCGGTCGCGGCGGCGATTCCGCAGCGGTGTCGGGCGCACGTTCGGCGCGCAGCCGGGCGGCCCATTCGGCGCCGACCGAATCGGACAACCCCAATGCCGTGGCGAGCGACCGGAGGGAACGGGGATACGGCTTGCGGGTCCGACCACGTTCCAGATTGCTGATCGCCCGCGCGCTGACCCCGGACTCGACCGCCAACTCCTCCTGCGTCATCCCCGCGGCCAGCCGCTGCTGCCTCAGCCATGTCCCTACGGCCCGGACGTCCGTCACACACCCACCTGACAAGGTCAACAGCTCGCTAGAGGGCCAATTCTCGACCTGTCACCTCCGACCTCACAAGCACCCGAAACGACCAACTGTGCCGGTCGGTCTTCCGGTCAGATGACGTGGGCAGGAGGTCGCCAGGCGCGGATGCTGACTACCGCTGACCGCACACCCGCCGTGCCGGAGGACGCTCTCGCCGACGGGGCGTCGGGACTTCTCGAGTTCGAGACTTCCAACAGGAAGGAAAGATCATGGGACTGCGATTCCGGGGGCGCCGATTCGTCCTGTCGGGTGTCGGCGGACTGGTCGCGGCGCTCGCTCTCGCGGTCGGGTTGGCGCTGCCGGCCAACGCGGCCATCGGGACACTCGGTCCGGGAAGTAGCGGCACCCAGGTCAAGGTCTGGCAGCAGGACCTCAACTCCTTCATCAGCCAACTGAACACCTGTCACCCGACGCTGGCCGTCGACGGTCAGTACGGGCCCGTCACGACGAATGCGACGGTCTGCTTCCAGCACTTCGAGAGACTGAGCGCGGACGGTGTGGAAGGTCCGCAGACGCGCGGCCAGATGTGCCTGTTCATGGGCGACCGAGGCGAGATCGGGACCCCGCTCTACAACGCGACCTGCGATTAGTCCGGTCACGAGTGGGATCGGGCACCCCAGCGGGGCCCGATCCCGGCCCGAATCGGGTCAACCCGCGCGCAACCGATCCAACGCCGACCGGCCGGCGTCGTCCTCTGCGCGGTAGACCAGCAACCGCTGGTCTCGATCCTCCAGTGGCACCAGCACTTCGAAGGTCACCACGAGCACGCCGACATCGGGATGCCGCAACACCTTGCGCCCGCGACCGTTGACCTTGACGTCTCGTTCACCCCACCATCGCGCGAACTCCTCGTCACGGGTGATGAATTCGTCGATGAGGTCGGACAACGCCTGATCGTCCGGATGCGCCGCCCACGCGGTACGCAGGTGGGCGATCCCGTCCCGCACGACGCGTTCGCGGTCGACATACATCTCACGCACCGCCGGATGCATCAGGCACAGCCACATCGCGTTCCGCCGTGCCGGCGGCAGGGTGCCGAAATCCACGAGCAGCCTGGTCATTTCGGTGTTCCAGGCGAGAATGTCGTAGCGGTGGTTCATCAGCATGGCCGGCTGCGGCGACAGGTCGGCGACGAGCTGAGCCAGTGGTGGTGGCGCGGTGGTGGCGAGCTTGTCGGTGCGACGGGGGCGCCGGCGGGCCAGATCGTAGAGGTAGACACGTTCGTCGGGCGCCAGGCGCAGTGCGCGAGCCAGCGCCTCCACCACGTCCGCTGAGGGCCGCAGCCCGCGAGCCTGCTCCAGCCGCACGACGTAGTCGATGCTGACACCGGCCAGTTCGGCCACCTCTTCGCGGCGCAGTCCCGGGGTCCGCCGGCGGCGCGAGGCCAGTCCGAAATCCTGCGGATCAAGACGCTCGCGCCGGGAGCGCAGGAACGCGGCCAACTCCTGTGTCGTGTCCACGGCGCGCGTCATCGTGGTCGATCTTACAGCAGGGTAGGACCGGCCTTCCCAGGAAGTTCTCTCCCTTATCCCCTGCTCGCGGTGGTCACAGACTTGTCGCTCGACACCGGATCACAAGCACAGGAGGACACGATGCCGCTCACGCTCGACACCTACCGGCTGCTGGGCCGCTCGGGGCTGCGGGTCTCACCGCTGGCGCTGGGTACTGCCACCTTCGGCACCGAGTGGGGTTGGGGCGCCGAGCAGGACGATGCGCGCACGCTGTTCGACCGCTACGTCGAGCGCGGCGGCAACTTCATCGACACCGCGAGCACCTACACCAACGGCAGCTCCGAGCGCCTGCTGGGCGAGTTCACCCGTGACAACCGCGAAAGCCTGGTACTGGCGACGAAGTACACGACGCTGCGCCGGCCTGGCGACCCGAATTCCGGTGGGCCGCAACGCAAGAGCCTGTTCGCGTCGGTGGAAGCCAGCCTGCGCCGGCTGAACACGGACTACATCGACCTGCTCTACCTGCACGTGTGGGATTTCACGACGCCGGTCGAGGAGATCCTGCGCGGCATGGACGATCTGGTCCGGCAGGGCAAGGTCCTGTACGTGGCGATCTCCAACGCACCGGCCTGGCAGGTGTCTCGCATGCAGGCGATCGCCGACCTGCGTGGCTGGTCGCCGCTGGTCGCGCTGCAGATCGAGTACAGCCTGATCGAGCGGACCGGGGAACGCGACCTGATCCCCATGGCACGCGAGATGGGACTGGGGGTGCTCCCCTGGTCACCGCTGGGTGGCGGGCTGCTCACCGGCAAGTACGGCCGCGACGACCTGGCCGCGACGGACAGCGCGTCCGATGACGGCACCCGCAAAAGCTTCAACGCCGCCCTGGGCACACTCACCGAACGCAACCTCGCCATCGCCGATGTGGTGCGGGACGTCGCGACGGAACTGGGCCACACGCCCGCTCAGGTCGGGCTGGCCTGGACCTTGCGGAACCCGGGTGTCACAGCGCCACTCGTCGGCGCACGCACTCCCGCGCAACTGGAGGACAACCTGGGCGCGCTGGAGGTCGAACTCACCGCCGCCCACCTGGCCCGCCTCGACGAGGCCAGTGCCGTCGAACTCGGCTTCCCGCACGACATCCTCGCCAGCGACAGGACCATCGCGCTGACCCGCGGCGACATGAAGCTCGACACCCGTCGCTGACGGCAGCGTCCCGCGGCCCGGAAGTCAGCCTCGCGCCGGGGCGGGCAGCACCAGCACGTCGGCCGCGTTCACGAACGCGATCCGGTGCCCTAGCTGGACTTCCCAGATACTTCTGACTGCCGAGGACGTCGGTGTGGTCATCGGGAACACTGCTGTCGAACGTGACCGCGTAGTAGTAGTCCGACGGTGTCGGGCCGCCGAGGACATAGGACTGTCCGGGTTGGATCGTGTACGGCAGCGGGGTCAGGGCGCGCACCGGTACCGCCGCCGGGAAGTCGGCGGCGTTCGGATAGGCCGCGCCATAGGTGGCCACCGCCGTCCTGCCCGGCTTGGGCACGACGACCAGGCCCGGGCTCGGCGCGACCACCGGGTTGCGGCGGGAGTTCTCGAACCACACCTTCGCGCCGTCCCACCAGATCGCGATCCAGTCGCCGTGCCGGCCCGCGACGACGAACCGTTGGCCGGCACTGGCCTTGTCACCCCAGTCCGCGGCGCACGCGGTGCCCGCGGTGCCGCCGGGATCGAGGCCGGGGTCGTCGTACAGCGGCGCGGTCGCGCTCGGCGCGGTGCGCAGGTAGACGAAGCTGGCCGGCTGCGCGGGAACCGGGGTGTTGGTCTCGCAGTCGGTCACCTGCTGGATGTTCTCGGCGAACACGGGGTCGATGGTGACCACCGGGCTGTCCGGGCCGCCGGGCGGCGGAGCGGGTCTGCCCAGCAGCGCCATGAAATGGTTCCAGTCCCAGAACGGCCCCGGATCCCAGTGCATACCGGGAATGCTGGCCGGCGACGGGCCGGGCACGTTGTCGTGGCCGATGATGTGCGCACGGTCGGGCGGCACGTGGTAGCGCGCGGCCAGGTAGCGGACCAGCGCCGCTGTGGTCCGGTACAGCCGCTCGGTGAACCAGGTGGCGCCCTGCACGGCGTATCCGACCTGCTCGATTCCGATGGCATGCATGTTCACGTACCAGTTGCCGGCGTGCCAGGCCACGTCCGCGTCGGGCACCATCTGCGTCACGGTGCCGGTGCCGCCCTGGACCACGTAGTTGGCGCTGACCTCCGCGGTCGGGTTCTGGAATTCGGCCACGGTGCTGGCGTAGGACGACTCGGTGTCGTGCAGCACGATGTAGTCGACGGACAGGTGCTTGTCCGGCCGGTCGGCCAGGTCGTAGTTGCCGTAGTCGGACGCTGACGGACCGGTTTGGGCGTAGGCGGCGGGCAGGTAGCGGCAGGACAGGTCGGCGGGGCACTCGGGCCGCGTCGCGGTGTCGGTCGCGGACCGCGCCGCGGCGGCTGCCGTGTCGGCGTGCACGGCAGGCTCCGCGGCCAGGTTCAGGTACTGGCCGTCGTCGGTGAGCCGGGCCGCGCCCGTACGGATGGTGTCGTAGACCTGGTCGGCGAACCGGTCGCCGTTCCCGGACTGGTCGACATCCCCGAAGTCGGCGACGGCGGGGTACCAGCCGGCCGTGTCGGCGGGCGGCGTGCCGTGGCCCACGACGGCGGCGTAGTGCGCCAGGAGGGCCGCGCCGCCCCGGATGTTGGCCCGTTCGTCGGTGCGCAGCACGACGGCCGGGAGGTGCAGCAGACCGGCCGCGGTGATCAGGGTGCGCAGCGACGGGTCGATCGAGTCACCCTTGGCCGACGGGGTGCCGCGCTCGACGTCGGTCAGGCCCATCGGGCCGTACGCGCCGGTGGTGCTCGGCGCGCCGGAATGGTCCTCCCACAGCGACTCGTCGTACGACACGGCCAGCAGCACCGGCTCGGGCACGCCGAACTCCGCTGCCGCCGCGGCGAACTCCCCCGCGCGGTCCAGGCGCGTGTCCTGGGCACTCGCGGGCGCCGGCACGAACAAGGCCACCCCGAGGGATGCGGCCAGGAGGGCCACGGTCGTCCGGCGCGTGGGTCGCATGCCAGTCCTCCTCCGGGCGGGCCAGGCCATCACCCTCGCGTCCGGACCCTCCTTCCGTCAATACCCGACCAACAGCTTGGCCCGGTTGGTGGATTTCTGTCATCCGGGCACGGCCCCGACGTCAGCGTGTGCAGACGAAGCTCGACGCGCGCTGTTCCGGATCGCCGGCCGCGATACCTGGGCCATTCCGGATACCGGCACAGCGGCCGGGTGCGGTCGTGGTTCGCGTCGGCCACGATCGGGTTCGCCGGCGGCCGGCCGCTTTCCACCCAGTGTTCGAGTGCCGAGAGCGAGTCCCAGCTGGCGGCGAACGCCGGCGTGCCGAAGTTCGCGTGGTTCGCGCCCGGCACGACGTAGTACCGCAGGAACGCACCGGTCAGCCGCGGGCCCCAGCAGGCCGCGCACCCGCTGGTAGTAGTCGCTGGTCGACCAGGGCGAGACCAGCTCGTCCGCGGCGCCGTGCAGCAGGATCAGTTTGCCGCCCGCGCGGGCGAACGGGCGGAGATCCGCGTCGTTGCGGTCCTCGATCGTGGACAGGTAGCTGATTCGGCTCGAGCCACTTGCCCGGGTGCGCGGGGATCCACGGTCGAGCGAGTTGTAGTCGGGGTCCCGGGTCAGGAAGTACTTGACCCACTGCGCCCAGTACTGCGTTCCGTAGCCGCTCGTCACCGGCATGGGATTGGCGGGCGCGGTGGTGCCGAATCCGAGGAACGGGGTCCGTCATGTCCGCCCCCGAAAGGAACGGGAAGCCCGGGTACCCGGTCTCGCCGCTGGCGATCCGGTACGGCCATCGGAACGGGGAGGACATGGCGATCACGGCGTTGATCTGAGGATCCGACAGGCACGTCGGACCGGCGTCGGCACCGCCCGGGCAGCGCAGCACGTGCGGGTCGAAGTGGCAGGCGCCCGGGTCGGAGATGATGTTGTCCCTGACACCGTCCAGGCCGTCACACGCGTTGATGACGCTGTTGTACAGGAGCGTCTGCTTGTCGGGGTCGGGGAAGGCGTCGGGGCGGGACAGGATCTGCGCCAGGTAGCCCGAGGTCCAGGACCTCGGCTGAGGTTGTTCCAGGCGGGATAGGCCGGAGATCACGCCGTCGAACGCGGTCGGCCACCGCTGGGCGACGACGAGGGCTTCCCGGCCGCCGGTCGAGCCGCCGGCGAAGTAGACCTCGGTCGGGCTGCGCCCGGTAGGCATGCCGGATGAGGAACAGGCTCGCGTCGCGCGTCTTCTTGAGTGCGTCGCCGGCGGCGAAGTTGTTCAGGGCCTCGTCGTTCATGCCGAACGACCCGTCCAGCGACGGAGGGGCCGTCGGGATCTGTTCGTGCCCGGAGTCGCTGGCGAACGTCGCATATCCCCGGGCCAGCGGCACCGGCTGGTCGGTCGGGCCGAACGGCACGTTCTCCGTCGAGGTCGGGAATGCTGCCGTCGAAGCCGCCGCCGCCGAACATCAGCGCCTTGTGATTCCAGCCGTACGGCAGGTCGACGCGCATCTTGATGTCGGGCGCGGCCGGATCGACGGGGAAGATGTCGGCGTCGACCTGGCAGTACTCGATCGTCTCGCCACTGACGACGCTGGTCGTGTCCGTGGTCGACTCGACGCGGCCGCCGGTTGTCGGCAGGCTCATCACCGACGCCGGGATCTTCATCTGGTCCAGTCCGGCGCACCGCGGCGCCGTGGTCGCGGCGGTCGGCTGAGCGGCCGCGAGGATCTGGGTCGCGCCCGCCAGCAGCACCGCGGTCGCCAGCACGGTGAGCCGACGACCTGTCGCTCTACTGGCCGATGTTCTGGTCACGCTGGCCTCTCTGCTTCTCGCTGGCACGGAACGTCGTGTGCCATGGCCTGCTCAGCGGTAGAGCTGCGCGCCGGGGATGGCGTGCGGGTCGGCGCGGACCTCGGCGGTGTTCGTCTCCGGCAGGAACCACGCGCTGGCGAAGGTGATCAGCCCCATCAGCAGTGATGTAGCCGGCGACCGGCAGGGTGCTCCCGGTCGCGGCGATGAGCGCCGTCATCAGGAACGGCGTGCCGCCGCTGACGATGATCGCGGAGAGCTGGTAGGCCAGCGACGCGCCCGAGTAGCGGACGCTGGGCGCGAACAGTTCGCCGAGGAAGCTCGCGATCGGGCCGTAGGTGAGGCACTGGAACACGAAGCCCACCGCCACCGCGACGAAGATCAGCGGCCAGCGACGCGGTGCCGACGAGCCGGAAGTACGGGAAGGCCCAGACGGCGACGCCGAGACCACCGATCAGGATCAGCGGCCGGCGGCCCACCCTGTCGGAGATGTGGCCGGACCACGGAATGGACCACGAGCATCGCCACGGAACTGACCAGCACGACCGCGAGCAGCGGGCTCGCGCTTGAGCCCGAGAGATCTCGGTGCCGTAGCTCAGGAGTCCGGAGATGCTGACGTAGAAAAGGCTGTTGGTGGCCGAGAGGAGCCCGCAGCCGAGCAGGATGGTCCCCCACTTGCTGCGCATGACCTGGGCCAGCGGAGCCCGGACCACCGCGTTGCTCCGGCCGTCGGGCCACGTCGCGCTGCAGCTCGCGGAACTCCGGCGTGTCCTCCACCTTGGCCTGGATGTAGAGCACCACCGCGAACATCACGACGCTGAGCAGGAACGGGATGCGCCAGCCCCAGCTGAGGAAGGCGTCGTTGGGCATCAGGCCGCTGGCGGCCACGAAGATCAGGTTCGAGATGATCACGGCGACGGGAACGCTGGTCTGGCCGAAGGTGCCGGCGAAGCCGCGCCGCTTCGGGCCGGCGGACTCGGTGAGCAGCAGCACGATGCCGCCCCACTGGCCGCCGGTCGCGAGCCCCTGGACGAAGCGCAGGATGACCAGCAGCGTCGGGGCCAGCGCGCCGACGGCCGCCGCGGTGGGCAGGCAGCCGATCAGGAAGGTCGCGGCCCCCATGACCGCCAGGCAGGCGACGACGACCGGCTTGCGGCCGTACTTGTCACCGAGGTGCCCGGCGAGCACCCCGCCGATCGGCCGCGCCACGAACCCGGCCCAGAACGTGCTGAAGGCCAGCAGGGTCCCGGTCAGGGCCGAGGCATGCGGGAAGAACACGTGGGGGAACACGAGTGCGGCCGCGGTGCCGTAGAGGAAGAAGTCGTACCACTCGATCGAGCTGCCGACGAGCCCCGCGGCCAGCAGTTTGCGGAAGGCTCGGCGTCGGATCGTGGACAGGCGGTGCCGGACTGGTCGGACCGTCCCTCGGGTTGGGCGAGCGGAGTCGCCATGCGATGCCGCCTTCGTCGATGAGCGCAGGCAGGTGATGGCGGTTATGTTAAGGCGCCGTTACGCTGCTGGCTGAGGTGTGCATCACCCACACCTCGCGCCGATTCGGTGGGTCTTTCTCCCACCTCGATGCCGAGGAGGGGCAACGTGGCCGGCGACCCCGGTGACGAGGCGGAGCCGTACTCGCTCGCGCGCCGACAGCGCGAACTGGCGTCGTTGTACGCGACCGCCAAGTCGCTCACCGCCCTGGGCGAACTCGACGAGGTGCTGCAGTCGATCGTCCACCACGCCCACGACCTGATCGGCACGGACTTCACCTACCTCTCGCTGGTCGGCGCGGACGGCAGGCTGTCGGCGCGGGCGTCGGAGGGCACGATCTCCGCCGTCGTTCCTCGCGGCGTGCCATCCCGGCCGACGTCGGGCTCGGCGGCAAGGTGCTGGCCTCCCGGAGCCCGCACTGGGTGCGCGACTACGCCGCCTCCACCCTGATCGACCACGATCCGAACTTCGACCGCCTGGTCGTCACCGAGGAGCTCGTCGCGCTGCTCGGTGTGCCGCTGGTCATCCGGGGCGAAGCGGTGGGCGCGCTGTTCGCCGCGGACCGCTCCGAACGGTCCTTCCAGGCCGACGAGATCGCGCTGCTGAACGCGTTCGCCGATCACGCCGCGGTCGCCCTCGACAACGCCCGCCTCTACGAGGCGAGCCGGACCGCGCTGCAGGAACTGCGGATCGCGTACCGGAAGATCGAGGAACACATGGCCGTCATGGAGCGGGCGCAGGCGATCCACGAAGCCCTGACCGGTGTCGTGCTGGGCGGCGGGACACCGGGCGATGTCGCGCAGCTGCTCGCCGACCAGCTGGGCGGCAGCGTCACGCTCCTCGACCGGACCGGTGCCGCCCTCGTTCGCCGGGACTCGGCGTCGAGTCCGTGCCGTACCGCGTCGCGGACCGACCTGGCCGACGCCGTCGAGAACGCCCGCCGCTCGGGCCGCTGCACGACCTCGGTCGACACGGCCGGAATCGCCCGCAGCGTGGCTCCGATCCAGGCGGGCGACAGCTATCTCGGCGCCCTGGCGTGGAGCCGGGACCACGGCGACCGCCGGACGACATGGACCTGCGCACCCTCGAACGCGCCACCCACATCCTGGGACTGCTCATCCTCAAGGAGCGGGCGGTCGCCGAGGCCAGCGAGCGGCTGAGCGGAGAGCTCCTGACCGAACTCATGGTCGGCAGCCCCGGGATCAGCGCCGCCCAGCGCGCCCGCACCCGGGCCCGCAACATCGACGCCGACCGCCTGGACCTGGTCCTCGTCGCGGACTCCCCCACGGTGTCGTCCGACCGACCTCGCGCGCCACCTGCACGACATCGCCCGGGACCGCTCCGGGACTGGCCGGCGAACATCTGGGCCGGGCCACGATGATCCTGCACAGCGCCGACGACGAGCGAGACCGTCGAGGACGTCCACCACCGACTGCGTCGCACGCTGGGCGGCCCGGTCGTCGTCGTCGGCGAACGGGCGGTCAACCACGACTGGTCACGCGCGTTCTCCCTGGCCAGTCGCTGCGGCGCCGTCATGCGCGCGATCGGGCACACCGACCTGGGCGCCACCACGGGCCGATACGCCCTGTACGCCATGATCTTCGACACCGAACGGGTCCGCGAGCTCGACCGTTTCATCGCCGACTCGATCGGCCCGCTCCTCGACTACGACCAGCGCCGCGGCACCGACCTCGTCGGCACCCTGAGCGCCTACTACGTCCACCGCGCCAACGTCGCGGCGACCGCCCGGGCGTTGCACGTGCACGTCAACACGCTGCTCAAGCGCCTCGACCGCGCCGGCAACGTCCTCGGCATCGACTGGCGCCACGAGAACGACCTGGAACTGCAACTCGGCCTCCGGCTGCACCAACTCCGCCTGAACCTGTCAAGCACCAACTGACGCCGTCGCACGCTCTGCCGGACCGCGACACCTGTCTCAAGACCTGTATCGCCGGTGTCGCCGGGATAGCTCGGTCCGCGTGTAGGTCACCGAGGTGTCTGTCACATTTCTTCCAGCAGTCGTTCGATGATCTTCTTGGCCGGTTGGATGAGCACCGCGCTCACCACGACCAGCACCCCGACCATCACGATGCTGACGATGTTGGAAACGTCCACGGCGTGCGCGATCTGGTCACCCGGTGCCGACCAGATGACATACGCCTTGACGGCGGCGGCGATGATGATCAGGCCCAGAGCGGTCGTGATCAGCCGTTGTCACATGCGATACCGGGCACGTCGCGCCACGCGTCGGCGAATGCCCTCTCCCGCTTCGGGTCGCCGAACGTCGCGATGGACGACGTGCTCAGATGGCTGAGCGGTATTCGGTGGCACAATGTGGTGAGGCAGAAGGCACCGCCGATGAAGAAGTACACGGGCTCGCGAAGCGCCGCGACGCGTGGGCTCTGCGTCACCAGGGAAAGCGTGATCGTGGCGGCGAGTTCGAAGAGCACCAGAAGGCCGACCAGGTCGATCCGGCCCCGGCGGACGGTCACGAACGCGACGACGGCGAGGACGGCGATGGCCGGCGCCACGAGCGACCAGAAGACACTGACACCGAATGCGCGCAGGAGATAGTAGATACCGAATGACAAGGCAATTTCTAGCAGAGCTGCCAATATGCCGCCGCCCCATTCGGTTTCTGCCTCGGTTGTTGCGCAACGGATGACATATGAGCTTCCTCCTACTCGGGCCAATGCGACCATCATGACAGGCGAACCACAACCCACGTAAGCACTGAAACGTGCACCACGTGATGTGGGCATCGTGGTTGCCGGTGGAGGAAGTGAATGTCGGCGCGAAAGGGCTTCGACACCTCGACCGGAACTCGACCACAGTGTTTCGTCGAGCTACGCAAGTCTCGTCGACCGTGCGAGTCGCGGGCAGTGCAGCGGTATATGAGCGTGCCGGCGGGAGTGGACCGTGCCGCCGTCATTCGCGGTGTCCTGCGCGTAGCGGCCCATCGACCGATGTCCTGGTCCGTCGTCGTGCCGCGCACGCTATTGTCGGCCGATCGAGCGAGATCGGGACAGCAGCGTGACGCGTGCCCTGAACCTGTGGCGGCGAGGTCTCGCCGAGGTACCGGAGTCGGTCTGGTCGCTGACCGATCTTGAGGTGCTGATCCTGGCGGACAACACGCTGACGACGCTCTCGCCCCGGATCGGACGACTCCATCGCCTGCGCACACTGGACGTCGGCCACAACGCACTCACCGCCGTGCCTCGCGAAGTGGGCGAGTTGCCCGCGCTCAGCGAGTTCCTCTACCTGCACGACAACCGGTTGACCGAGCTCCCGGCGTCGTTGGGGCGACTGACCAGGCTGCGCTACCTCAACGTCGGCCAGAACCGCCTCACCAGGCTCCCGGACGCCATCGGGACCATGCACGAGCTCACCGAGTTGCGCGCCCAGCACAACCGACTGTCCACGCTCCCCCACACGATCGGCCGCCTGTCCCGGCTCCGAGAACTCTGGCTGCGTGGGAACGGCATCGAAAGCCTGCCGGCGTCCGTCACCGAACTGATCGAGCTGCGCCACCTCGATCTCCGTGAGAACACACTCACCGAGATTCCCGAGTGCCTGCTCGAACTCCCGATCCTGCGGCAGGTCGACATGCGGGCCAACAGGATCACGACACTGCCCGGATGGCTCGCCAGGATGCCCGCGCTCGAGAAACTGGACCTGCGCTGGAATGACGTCGAGCCCGACCCGCAACTCCTCGGCGACCTGACGCGCCGTGGGTGCGTCGTCCTGATGTGAGCGTGGCCCGGAAATCGTCGGGCCGCTTGGCGATCGCGACGATCATGTCGACGACCCGCTCGATGGTGCGTCGACGTGATGTGGACCGACATTGCCGACCCACATTCGCCGAGAGGAGCGCATCCCCCGGGCCGCCGGCACGTGAGGTCGACACGTCACTCGCGGTCCGACAGCGGCCAGAGGTAGGGCAGGTCGTCAGGGTCGGCCGGGAAGTACCGGCGGTAGTGCTCGGGATCCTTGCGCAGCAGGGCGGAGCGGTGGCTGCGGTGCAGTTCCGGCAGACCGAGCCAGGGCGGCAGGTCACCGGTTTCCGCCAACCGCGCCTGGGTTCTCGGAGTGTCGGTGCCGGTGGCGTCGGCGAGGTCGGTGAGCACGGTGGCGGCACAGGTGTCCGCGTGCCCCAGATCGGTCCACGCGCGGCAGACGGTGAGCGCGTAGCTGGCGACCGCCTCCGGGTAGCCGCGCCACATGCGGACGACGGGATGGTGTTGCCAGCCGTAGCGCGGCCAGGTCAGCGCACGCAGGACCTGGAGCGCCTCGACGCGTTGCTTGCCCAGCCGACGTGGGTCGAGAACCGCTGCTGTCGCGGCGAAATCGGGCAACGGCAGGAATGTCTGCACGGCTTTAGTGCCCTGCGGCGGGCACGCCGAGATCGTGGCACACCGCTGCGGCGGCGCGCCGGCCCGACACCAGTGCGCCCTGCACGCTGGCGGTGTCACGGTGATCGCCGCAGACGTAGCGGCCCGGACCGCAGCGGACCGGACGGCGCAGCGGCTGGCCGGGTGGCGTGAACGGCAGGGCGTTGGCGATCGGGTAGACGGCGACGGTGTCCCACTGCGTCGTTGTCGTCCCGTAGGTCGCTGCCAGCCGCTGCCGCAGCCAGCGCTCGTCGTCCGGGCCGTATTCGGTGCGGCCGGGCAGCGTGGCGGCGACCAGGGACTGGCCCGGCGGCGCGTACTCGGGTGCGACAGCGGACAGGGCAACCATGGTGCACGGTTGGGGACCGGTGCCGTCGACGACCAGAAGTGGTTGCGAGCGCAGGGGAATCGGTGCCCGGAAGTAGCAGGTGACACCGGACTGCCACTGGGGCGTCGCCAGACCGGGCAGCAGCGTGGCGGCGGTCGTGCCGTCGGTGGCGACGACGACCGTGCGCGCCCACACCCTGCGCCCGTCGGCCAGCAGCACTCCATGGCGGTCGCCCTCACTCAGCAGTTCGGCCACGGGGTGATCGAGCGTGATCGTGCCCGGTGGCACGGCCGTGGCCAACTGCCGAGCGAGCGCACCGATGCCTTCGGCGGGCAGGACGGCGCCGCCGAGCAGGAAACACCGCCACACGAGGTGGAACAGACGGGCCGAGCCGGACAGCGTGGGGTCGAGGAACACGCTGGCCAGAAACGGCCGCAGCACCTGGGTGAGCGTCGAGTCCGACACACGCCACCGCCGCAGGTCCTCCCGGATCGAGCGATCGGCCATGCCGCGGACCTTCCTCGGCGTGAGCACGTCACGTGCCGACCACGCGGCCACCGCCGCCGCGTCGGCCGGTGTGTCGACCAGTTGGCGCGCCAGGTCACCGGCGGTCGCGCCCGTGGTGGGTGGTGCGAGCACGCGGTGACCGTCCTGGGTGGCGACGATCACTCCCCTGCCCAGCCCGCGCGGTCGCAGCGCTGTGAGATCGACGAGCCGGCGGACCTGCGGATAGGCCGGCAGGAGCACCTGGAACCCGCGATCCAGCAGGAACCCGTCGACGTGATCGGTCCGCACCCGGCCGCCGACCTCGTCAGCGGCCTCGAACACCCGGACCGTCAACCCGCGCCGCCGCAGGTCACCCGCCGCGGCCAGACCGGCCAGACCCGCGCCGACGATCACGACGTCCGCGTCCGGTTCGGACATCACGCTCCACCTCCGCGACCACTGTCCACATCGGATCTGAAGCCGCCTGACGGCTCGAACGGTTCGGGGGCGGGCGACCGGATCACGACGGTGGCTCGCCGTCGGGCTGGGCCTCGTGGCCGGGCCGGCCGGCACTGCGGCGTTCGCGTTTCATCGCCGCCTCGGCGAGATGTCGATGACCGCCCGCCAGTTCTCGGGCCATGGCCTCGAACCGTTGGAAGACACCGTAATAGTGCTCGTCGTAGTCCTCGACGACCTGGAAGGTCCATCGTCCCGGCAGGACGTTGCGACCGACGAGTTCGGTCTCGATCTGGTCGGCGAACGTCTGGTGTTCGGCCTCCCGGAGCAGGTCGACGGCTCGCCCGAGAGCCAGGTCGGCCGACCCGGTGAGTCGATGGAACTGATAGAGGAAGCCGCGTGCGACCTCCACCGTCTCCAGTGCCTCGGTCACGGCGCCGACAGCGGCGACCGTGGCGTCGTCCACGGGCGGCCGGGCGGCCGCGTCCTCGGCGAGGCGCCGATCGCCTCCGGTCTGTTCGGTCACGCCGTCACCCGCCGTCCGCCTGACTCGGCTGAAGCCGCGCCAGCGTGCCGCGCAGTCCGGTCACGGCGTCATCGGCGATCCGGTCCGACAACCGCCGCAACAACGGACGGAACGTCGCCGCCCATCCCGGCAACCGGAACTCGGCACGGTAGGTGACCCTCGTACCGGCCTGCGGTGTGTCCTCGAACCGCATCGAGTCGGTCACGTGCAGGAACCGGCCGGCGCTGGTCAGTGCGATCGATCGACCCGGCTGGTAGTCCCGGACCCGATAGTGCAGCGTGGTCCGCAGAGGACCCATGCGCTGTTCGTTGACGAATTCGCTGCCCACCCGCAGCGGACCGCTGTCCACTCGGTAACACCTGTGGGTGTGCGGATCCCAGACCTCGGTGGTACTGAAGTTCGACAGGTAGGGGGCGACGGCCGCTCGGGGGGTGTGCGTGGTCACGTCGCGGCAGATCGTGAGCAGGCCACGGTCACCGTCCGGGGCCGTCATGACCTGGCCCCGGCATCGCCGGCAAGGTGCCACGGCACCTCGATCGAACCCATCGGCGGCATCGCCTGATCTCCTCGCGTCGGAAGCGTTCCGCAGGCGACTACCCAGGCGATGACCAGGACAAACGTTCAGTGGGGGCGGCAAGCGCCCGGCGTCGCCGGCAGGAGGCGATCGCCGCGCGAAAGAAGTCTTCAGCCCCTGTCGCCCGACGGTGTGGCAGACGTACTCTGGTGGCGGTCACGAACAAGGCAGGGCGCCGGCCCAACCGCGTGACTGGTCTGCGAGAGGTTCAGCAGCGAGCCCCCCGTCAGGCCACCGCCACGGCGACCGGGCGCCTGCGCTCAGGCAGACTCCGGCCGGGTCGGCCAGGCAGCGATCAAGGTCCGGGTCGTCGTGCGGCTCGTCGAACCGGCCACGGATCCGCTATGTCGGTCCGAGTTCCGCTGCGCGGTAATGGCACCGGTCGCTACCAGGTGTTCAGCGCGCCGTCCAGGAAGAGTTGCCGGCTTGCCTTGCGTTGGAGTTTGCCGCTCGTCGTTCTCGGGAGCGCGCCTGGTGTGAGCAGGACCACCGCTGCCACGCCCAGTTGGTGTTCCTCGTTCACCGCCCGGCGGACCGCTCGTTCGACGTCGACCCTGGCGACCGCCGCCGGGGGCGCCTGCGCTGAGCCGACCCGCACGCCCAGGGCCGTTTCGGCCAGGGCCGCCACCAAGGTGCGGCCGTTCTCCTCGTAGCCGACCACCACGGTCTGTCCCGTCGCGAGCGCGCTGTGGCTCTCGGTCACCGTCGACTCGACGTCGTGCGGGTGGTGTTTGCGGCCGTCCACGATGATCAGGTCGTCCCGGCGCCCGGCCACGTAGACCTGGCCGTCCCGCAGGAAGCCCAGGTCACCCGTGCGCAGGTACGGACCTGTTGCCACACCGTCGATCCGGCCGCCGAAGCGGTCGGCCGACAGCCTCGACCGCCGCCAGTAGCCATCGGCGACGCTCGATCCCGCGATCCACAGTTCGCCGAGCCGGTCCGGCGGGCACTCCTGGCCGGTGTCCGGGTCCACGACACGGATGTCCAGGTTGCGCGCCGCGCGGCCGCAGGCGACCATGCGTCGGGACCGCGCCGAGTCGGCGGGCGGGACCACCCGACCCAGGTCGTCGAGAGCTGCCGCGTCCACGCTGAGGGAGCGCGCGTCACCGGGCTGCCGCTCGCCGGAGACGTACAGGGTGGCTTCGGCCAGGCCGTAGGCGGGCTTGAACACGTCGGGCTTGAGGCGTGCTTCGGCGTAGGTGGTGACGAATCGTTCCGCCGTGTCGAACCTGACCGGTTCCGAGCCACACGTGACGTGCCGCAGGTTGGACAGGTCCAGTTCGCGACGCTGCCGCGTGGTGACACGGTCGACGCACAGGTCGTAGGCGAAGTTCGGGGCGCTGCACAGCTGGGCACCGTGGCGATCCATCGCGCCCAGCCAGGTGAGCGGCTTGAGCAGGAACGCCATCTGGGACATCAGGACGCTCGTGCCGCCGTTGCCGATCGCCGTGACGAGCTGCATCAGCCCCATGTCGTGGTACAGCGGCAGCCAGCTCACCACGGCCAGGTCGGCGCCCTCGTCCGCGAGCTGGAACGCCTCCGTGATGGCCCACAGGTTCGCGGCGACCGCGCCCTGGCTGATGATCGCGCCCTTCGGGTCCCCGGTGGATCCCGACGTGTACTGGAGGAACGCCGGTGCCTTTGTGCCCGGGTTCGCGCATCGACCGTCGTGGCCCGACCAGATGTCGGGCACCGCGAGCCGCTCGCGTACATCGAAGCGACCGATCTCGTCCGCGGCAAGGGCATCGGCCGTCGTCAACAAGACCGCAGGCTCGGCGTCGTCGGCGATTCCCGCGATCCGCGCCCAGTGCCGTGGGCCTGCCGAGAGCCGTTCGGGCTTGGGCACGGGGACCGCGACGATCCCCGCGTACAGGCAGCCGAGAAAGCCCACCACGAACTCCAGACCGGTGGCGCACATCAGCAGCGCCCGCTCGCCGGGTTCGGCGACGCCCAGCAGGGCCGCGGCCGTGCTGCGCGCCCTGCGGTCCAGTTCCCGGTAGGTGACCGACTCCGCCTCCCGGCCGTGTAGGTCGAGGATCACGCACGCCCTGCGATCCGGTTGCCTCGCCGCGTGGGCGCGGATCGTCTCGGGCAGGGTCGGATGGACCGGTTCCCGGGGTGTCACCGCGGCTGGGCCATGAGGTCGGTGAGGTGTGTGGTGAGCGCGGCGATGGTGTCGACGTCCCACAACAGGGTCGGCTCGACGGTCACCTGCAGGTCGTCCTCGATGTCGGCGCACAACGCGACCGCGTACACCGAGTCGAGGCCGTACTCGGTGACCGGCACGTCGAGCTCGATGTCCGTGACGGGCACGTGCAGGTAGAAGGCGACGCGGTCGATCAGGTAGGACCGGATGTCCTCTGGAGCCGGTCGGCTGGTGGTCGTGTCGGTCACGGTCACAGGCACCTCATCTCGGAATTCGTCTGGAGGTCAGGTCGAACAGCCGGTGGTCGCGGTACCGCTGGACCGTGACGTCGAACAGCCGGTGCTCGGCGTCCTCCCGCTCGGCCGCCGTGAGCACCGGGGCGCCGCCGAGCCGGCGGTCCAGCCGGTCGAGTACCACCAGACGCGCCGGGTCGGAGTCGTCGTGCCACACCATGCTGGCCGCAGCCGCCGCGAGCACCATCACGTAGCGCCCGGCCAGGGCGGGCGACGCGGCACGGTCCTCGCGCGTCGCTCGCAGTTCCCGGCGGAAGCGGTCGCCGAACCGGCCGGTGGCGTCGGCGAGCGCTCCGGCGATCGGGTCTGCGTCGGTGTCGTCGATCCGCCGGGCGAAATCCAGCGGCGGCAACGGTCCGCCGAGGTCGAAGAGCTCAACGGGTGCGGGTGCGCGGGTTTCCCAACCTGTCAGCCGCGGCTGGATCGCCGCCAGGCAGGTGGCTCGGGAGGCACGTGCGATCCCGACGGGTGTGGCGTCGCGGGCCATTTTCTGGAAGACGGCGTACGGACCCTCGCGCAGCAGCGCCCGCGCGCCCAACACCGCCCGCAGTTCGTCGAACGCGTCCGGCACGATGCGCGCGGCCAGATAACCCAGTGCTGGCGCGTACAGCACCATCGCCTCGGGCACCAGGTGCGCCGCCCTCGCCACCACCGATGCCAGCGCGTCGACGGCCAGCAGGTCGGCATGGACACGGGCCAGTGTCGCTGCCACGTAGGGGATGTCGGCGACGGTGCCGCCGTACAGTCGCCGAGCGAACGAGTTCGCCAACGCCGTGCGCAGGGCCGTGTCCAACGCCCCCAGGGTGAGCGCCGACGTGACGCCGCCGATCAGTCGGTACGCCCGCGACACGATGTCGGGGCCCTCGTCCGCCGCGCCGATCAGCGCACCCGCGGGCAGCGCCACGCCGCGTGTTCCGGGCGCCGACTCGTGCGATCCAGTGCCGCGGACGAGGAACAGTCCATTGTTACTGCCGGTCGCGGCGAGCAGCACCGTGGCGTCGGGCCGCCGGATCGGCGGCAGCCCTTCACCATGCGCCGGCCACTCGAACGCCGGTGCGACGCATCCGTTGTGCAGCAACAGGTCGGACACCGCTCGCCGCTGTTGGACGTCGCCCGCGATCCACACACCGGTCGACGCGATCAGCGAACCCGCGTACTCGACGGCCAGGCGTGGATCGTGCCGGAACACGGTCCGCAGGATCTCCGCGAGGTGGTCGGCTCGCTCCAGTCGGCCGCCTTCGACCGCCGGCACGAACTCGGCGTCGAGGCCGAAGTCGTCGAGCAGGCGCAATCCCGACGCGAGCGGCTCACGGCGCTCGTCCGCGTCGAGCACGGCGGCGTATCCCACCGGATTGTCCGGATTCCAGGGGTCGCCGAACAGTTCGTCCAGCTTCTCGGCGCTCATCCGGCCTCCGGCAGCGGCGCCCCGAACGGTGTGACGGGTCCGCCGGACCGCGCCGCCTCGGCGATCCGGTCGGCCAGCAGTTCGTCGAGGTGGTCGTCCTCCGGCTCGGGATCCGGTCGTGGGGACCGAAGCAGGTCGGCGAGCGACGCCGACAGCGCACGAAGCGCGGACCGCACCCAGAGACCGTCCGTCCACAATGGATCATCAGCGTGGCGGTCCGCACCGGTCGCCCACAGGTGCAGGCCGGCCGCGCCCGCGAAGCACAGTTCGTACGCCGCGGCCAACTCGTAGGCGGCCATCGGCGGGCGGGCCGCCGGCCGCACCTCGGCCATCGCCGCGGCCAGTCGCAGTGCCGCGGCACGCAGAACCGTCGCGTGCCCGGCCAGACCCGGCACGCCCCAGGCGGCGGCCGCATCGGCGAGCGCGGGCAGTGACTGCACGACGGAGCAGCCGTACCGCGACGACAGTCTCAGCATGCTTCGGTCCAGCGGTCGGGGACGGCCGCCGACCGCGACGGCCTCGGCCAGGCCGTCCGCGTCGGCGACGCCACGGACGAGGTTGCGCGCCAATCGCGGGAACTGCTGGATCAGCGACGCGCGATTGACCGGAGTGCTGCCGTCGAACACCGACACGACCTCGTGGTCGCGGGTCAGCCGCTGGAACGCGCCGGTGGCGGGGTCGTCGATACGATACGCACGCCCGCCGAGCACATCGGCCAACTCGCCGACCAGCACGTCGACCAGGGCCGGGGCGACCGACTTGACCACCGCGGACACCACGCTCATCTCGCCGGTGAGGCTGTGGATGGACCGCACCCCGACCAGCGACGCGGCCTCCACGGCGGCCAGCAGCGCCGCGCACCGTGCGACGACCGACCGCGCGTGCCGGCTGTCGGCGTACCGGGCGGCGAGCCGCAGTGCCTGTTCACCGGCACCGAGTGACATGGCGGCACACACGGTGCGGGTCATCTGCAGCGATCGCAGTGCCGTCTCGACGCCGGCGCCCTCGACGCCGAGCAGCGCGGCGGCCGACACGGTCGCGCCGGTGAATTCGATGCCGGACAGGTCGATCGTGCGCAGGCCATGGGTGTGGGCCTTGGGCAGGGAGCGCCACGTGCCGGTCGGCAGCGCCGCCTTCTCGACGAGGAACGTGCTGTAGCCGCGTGCGGTGCCGGCCGGCGCGGTACGTGCGAGCACGGTGACGTGGGTCGAGCGGGTGCCGTTGTTGATCGGCCACTTCACACCGTCGAGCCGGTAGCCCTCGGCGTTCGCGGTCGCCGTCATGGAGCCGTTGAGCAGATCCGCTCCGTGGTCGGGCTCGGAGAGCGCACAGGCTACCGGCGCGCCGGACAGCACCGCTCTCGCGGTGGCGGCCCTCTGTTGTGGACTCCCGGTGATCCAGACCGGCGCCACACCGAGATAGGTCACGCCGTGCGCCACCGTGGCGCTCAGGTCCCGCCGCGCCGCCGTGCGCCACAAGCGCAGCATCACCTCGTGGTCGTCGAACGCGCCGCCGTACTCCGGGGGCACGTAGTACCTGTGCAGGCCGTAGGCGTCCAGGCGCGCGCAGATCTCGGTGGGAAACCGTTCAGCGGCATCGTTGTCCGCGCACCACCCGGCCGACTCGGCGCAGTCGCCGAGTACGGCGTCGAGTTCCGCCTCCGGGCCGGCGACCGTGTGCGTCACCCGACACCGCCGGCGGCGGCCTGGCGCACCTCGGGTTCCAGTTCGGCGTGCAGCGCGGCGATGTCGCCCGCGAGGAACCTGTCCCGCATGGCGGTGCGCTGGATCTTGCCACTGGTCGTCCTGCGGACGGTGCCGCGGCGCACGAGCAGCACGTTGCGCACCGGCACGCCGATCGTGGTCGTGAGGCGGCGTGCGACCGTGGTGGCCACGGCGGGCAGTTCGTCGGCCGGCGTCCTGGGGTTGACCTCGTGAATCAGCACCATCCGCTCGTCGGGCACCGCGACCCCGAAGGCCGCGCCGAGAAGTCCGCGCAGGGCCTCGTGAGCGGCGCGGGCCTGCTGTTCGACGTCCTGCGGGAACAGGTTGCGGCCACGCACGATGAGCAGTTCCTTGATCCGCCCGGTGACGAACAGTTCACCGTCGACGAGCGCACCCAGGTCCCCCGTCCGCAGCCAGCCGGTCGAGTCGTCGTCGGCGAGCGTGACGTCGAAGGTCTGCGCGGTCAGTTCCGGCCGGTTCCAGTAGCCGAGGCCGACATTGCCGCCGCGCAGCCAGATCTCGCCGATCCGCCGGTCAGGCAACGCGTGGCGCGTGCCGGGGTCGACGATCCGTGCCTCGATGGCGGCCCTGCCCACCCCGATGATCTCCCGGCCGTCGGTGGCGGGACACAGTTCGGGACGTTCGGCGGACGTCAGCCGCACCGGGTCCACGATCTTGGTCCGTGGCGTCGCGGGCACCGGATTCGCCGACACGTAGGCGGTGGCCTCGGCCAGCCCGTAGCAGGGTGAGACGACCTCGGGGCGCAGGCCGACGGAGGCGAACCGCTCGGTGAAGGCCCGCATGGTCGGCAGGTGGATGGGCTCGGAGCCGTTGAGGGCGTAGCGCAGCCGGGACAGGTCGACGCCGGCGAGCTTCTGGTCCGTGATCAGGCGCAGGCACAGGTCGAAGGCGAAGTTGGGACCCGCGGTGACGGTGCAGCCGTAGCGGTCCACCATGCGCAGCCACTCCACCGGCCGGCGGGCGAACTCCGACGGGGCCATCAGCACGACCGGTGCGCCGAACAGCAGACCGGCCGTGAGCAGCGCGAACAGGCCCATGTCGTGGTGCAGCGGCAGCCAGCTGCCGAAGACGTCGTCCGGGCCGAGGCCGCCCGCCGTGTTGATCGACCGCGTGTTGGCCAGGATCGAGCCGTGGGTGAGCATCACGCCCCGTGGCGTGCCGGTGGAACCGGAGCTGTACTGCAGCACGGCCAGCGTGTCGCGGTCGGGAGGCGGCCGGTCGGCGGCTGGTGTGGCGGCCGGGTCGGCGTCGATGGCGCCGGCTGCCTCGACCGTGACGTGGCCGAGCCCCTGCTCCCACAGCCGCGCGCCCAGTTCCCTGACGCTGTCGGCCGTGGTCAGCGCAAGAGCTGGTGCACAGTCCTCGGCGATCGCGACGACCCGCTCGACCGCCGTCGTCGAGCCGCCGACAGCGGGCACCGGGACGGCGACCACGCCGGCGATGAGGCACCCGAGGTAGAGCTCGACGAAGTCGCTACCGGTCGGGAGCGCGATGAGCACCCGCTCGCCCACCGACAGCCGGGCACGCAGCGCCGCGGCACGTGACCGGGCACGGCCGGCCAGTCCGGCGTAGGTCAGGCTGTCGTGCTCGGCGGCTGCCGAGCCACGGAACAGGGTGATCGCGATCCGCTCGGGATGTGCGGCGACGCGGTCGGCGAACGCGTCACCCACGTTCTGATGCGCGGCGAGATCGAACGTCATGGTGTGCTCTCCAAGGTCGGCGAGCAATACCCGACGGACTATGACGCAGACCGGTATCCCCGATCAATTGCGGGTGTTCGACTGCCGCGATGCGGCAGTTGAACACCCGCCGAAACACCGGACGGTTGAGCTGAGGGCGGTGATGCGTGATCCTCGGTAGGCGTTTGCCGAAGGAAGGCAGGGGATTCTGTGTATTCTCCCGGCGATATGAAAGCTCTGATTACGGAGCGGCTGATCGCTTTTACCGGGCTTCTCGAATCGAACATCGATGCCGATGCCCTGTTTTCGGAGTTCGGAGTTTCCTCACGCGACGCGGTGACCCTGATCGGTGAACTACAGAGCGAGCTCGGTGTCGAACTCAACCCCGCCATGTTCTGGGAATCCCCGACGATCAACCAGCTCAGCCGACAGCTCTGCGACGTGGTGTCCGGAGTGGAGGGTGTACGCGGCGACGAGCCGGGCACGGCACCGGACGGCGCCGCGGAGCACGCGATCGCCGTCGTCGGCATGGGCTGCCGGTTCCCCGGCGCCGACGATCCCGATGAACTGTGGAACGGCATCGCGGCGGGCCGGGACGCCCTCGCCGCGGGCGATGTGCCGGCACGGCACCGAGGGCTGCCCGGCACGCACGGTCTGCTGCCCGACGTCGACGGCTTCGACGCGGAGTTCTTCTCGACGGCGGCACGCGAGGCCGCGCACATCGATCCGCAGCAACGGTTGCTGCTCGAGGTCGCCTGGGAGGCACTGGAGAACGGCGGCATCGTGCCGGCCGGTCTCGCCGGCACCCGCACCGGCGTCTTCGTCGGCATCAGCAGCGGTGACTACGGCCGCCTGTCGGCACGTACCTCCGGTCCCCTGAACCTGCACGACGTCACCGGGCAGGCGGCCAGCGTCGCCGCGAACCGGCTGTCGTACTTCTTCGACTTCCGCGGCCCGAGCATGGCCGTCGACACCGCTTGCTCGTCGTCGCTGCTGGCGATCCACCTGGCCTGCGCGAGCCTGCGTTCGGGCGAGTCGGCACTGGCGCTCGCGGGCGGGGTCAACGTGCTGCTCGCGGGCGAGGTGACCGCCGCGTTCCGGGACGCCGGCATGATGGCCGCCGACGGGCGGTGCAAGACGTTCGACGCACGTGCCGACGGCTACGTGCGCTCCGAGGGTTGCGGCGTCGTCGTCCTCAAGCGACTCGCCGACGCGCTGCGTGACGGCGACACCGTGCTGGCGGTCGTGCGGGGTTCCGCGGTCAACCAGGACGGGCGGAGCAACGGGCTGACCGCGCCGAACGGCACCGCGCAGCAGGCCGTGGTGCGCGACGCCCTGCGCGACGCGGGCCTGCGGCCCGCCGACGTCACCTACGTCGAGGCGCACGGCACCGGTACGCCGCTGGGTGATCCGATCGAGGTCCGGGCGCTGGCCACCGTGTTCACGGACACCGACCGCGAACCGGTCACCATCGGCTCGGTCAAGGCCAACATCGGCCATGCCGAAGCGGCCGCGGGCGTCGCGGGCGTGCTCAAGGTGGTGCAGATGATCCGCCACCGGTCCGTACCGCCGCACGCGCATTTCACCGAGCGCAACCCGCACCTGCCCTCCGACACCGGCTTCGCGATCTCGACCGGCCGACGGGAGTGGCGTTCACCGCGCGGCCCGCTGACCGCCGGCGTCAGTTCGTTCGGCTTCGGGGGCACCAACGTGCACCTGATTCTCCAGGAGCCGGCCGGTGCCGCGGCGGCACCGGCCGGCGAGGACTCGCGCGGCGTCAGCGTGCTCGCGCTCGGCGCGCGCCACGACGACGCCCTGCGCGACCTGGCCGTCCGCTATCGCGACCTGCTGGGCTCCGACCCGTCGACCGCGCTCGGCGACGTCTGCCACAGCGCCAACACCCGCAGGGCGCGCTTCGCCAGGCGCGCCGCGGTGGTCGCCCACGATGTCGACGGGGCCATGGCCCGGCTCGACGCGCTCGCAGCCGGCCGAAGCGGTCCCGGCACGCACATCGGCGCCGGTCCGGCGGCGCCGCTCGCGTTTCTGTTCAGCGGCCAGGGATCGCAGTTCCCCGCGATGGCGGCGCGGCTGTACGCCACGAGTCCGGTCTTCCGGCGCGAGATCGACCGCTGCGGTGAGATTCTCGCCGAGTACCTGGACCGGCCGCTGCGGACGATCCTCTTCGAATCCGACGGCGACGTGCTGGATCGGACCGAGTACACGCAGCCCGCGCTGTTCGCCGTCGAGTACGCGATGAGCAGGCTGTGGCAGAGCTGGGGCATGCGGCCGGATTTCCTGCTGGGCCACAGTGTCGGCGAACTGGCCGCCGCGTGTGTCGCCGGGGTGTTCGGCGTCGCGGACGGCCTGTGGCTGGCCGCCGAGCGCGGTCGGCTGGTCCGCGATCTCGCTCCGCCCGGCGCCATGCTCGCGGTCTTCGCGCCCGAGCCCGAGGTCCTGGAGTTGTTGGCAGACCTGTCATCCGTGCCGTCCTGCGCTGTCGCGGCGGTGAACAGCGCGGGCGGCAACACCACCGTCGCGGGCACTCCGGATGACGTGCGACGCCTGCGGGCCACGCTGCGGGAGCGGGGGGTGGACTGTCGAGCGTTGCGGTCCGCCTACGCGTTCCACACGCCGATGATGGCCCGTGCGGCGGAGGCATTCGGCGAGGTCGCCGCCCGGGTCGACCACCGCCCGCCGACCGTTGCGCTCGTCAGCGACCTGGACGGCGGCCTCTTCGACGCCGGCCGGATGCCTGATGCGGACTACTGGGCGACGCACCTGACATCGCCGATCCGGTTCGCCGACGGCGTACGCCGGCTGCGTGACTCGGGATGCGGCGGCTACCTGGAGGTCGGTCCGCAGCGGGTGCTGATCGGCGCCGGCTCGCGCGACACCGACGGTGGCATCTGGCTGGCCTCGCTGCGCCGTGACGTCGACGACTGGAGTGTGCTGGCCGAGTCCGCGGCCGCCCTGTACGTGGACGGCCACGACGTCGACTGGGGCGCCTTCGACGACGGCCACGGCCGCCGGGTGGTGCGGGTGCCCACGTATCCGTTCCAGCACAAGTCGTACTGGCTGGCCACCGACCACGCGGCACCGAAGGGAAACCAGACCGCCATGCCGGAGAACCACACGACGACGGTGTCGCGGGACACGGTGGTGCTGGCCATCGGCGACATCGTGGCCGGCGTGCTGGGCAGCGACCACGCGATCGACCCGAACGCCACGTTCCTCGAACTCGGCGCGGACTCGCTGCTGCTCATGCAGGCGCTCCAGGCGCTCCAGCGGGCGTTCGACATCGCGCTCCCGATCAGCCTGCTGTTCGAGGAGGCGAACACTTCCCTCCTGCTGGCCGACTACGTCATCGCCAACGCGGCACCCGAACGCCTCACGGCATACCTGTCCGGCACGGCCGACGCGCCGCCGGCGGAGGTCTCCGACGCCGTCGCGCAGGTGTCCCCCACGCCCTTCGACGGCGTCGGCGCGACCGGCGCGGGGCAGCGCTTCCTGGAGGTGCACGCCCAGGTCATGCGCGACGCGTACGCCCTGCTTTCCGGTGCCACGAAGGCCGATCCGGCGACAACGCCCGCCGTACCACCCGTCGCCGCCGTACCGCCCGTCGCCGCTGCGCGACCCGCGGCGGCCGTGCCGCTGGCGCCTGCCGACACGTACGTGGCGTTCCAGCCCACGCGGGGCGAGATCGACAGCAGGCTGGACGACGCGCGGCAGACGTTCGTGGCGGATCTGGTCGAGCGCTACTGCCGTCGTACCAAGGGTTCCAAGGAGCAGGCGGTCGCCGAGCGGCCCTACCACTCCGACGTCCGCCACGCCCCGCAGCCGTTCCCGAATCTCAAGGAGATCCGCTACCCGCTGGTCGTCACCCGTTCCCGGGGCAGCCGGCTGTGGGACGTGGACGGCAACGAGTACATCGACCTGACCATGGGGTTCGGCGTCAACCTGTTCGGTCACAGCGAACCGTTCATCGAGCAGGCCATGACGGCACAGCTTGCCGAGGGCATGCACGTCGGCCCGCACAACCCGCTCACCGCCGAGTTCGCCCGCCTGGTCTGTGAGCTGACCGGCACCGACCGCGCCGTCTTCTGCAACACCGGGTCCGAGGCGGTGATGGTCGCCGTCCGGCTGGCACGCGCCGTGTCGGGAAGGACCAGGATCGCGCTGTTCGCCGGCTCCTACCACGGTTCGGCCGACCCGATCCTGGCGCGGCAGGGCCCCTACGCCGACGGCGCGAGCGTGCCGATGGCGCCCGGCGTGCCCGACGCCGTGGGCGCGGATTCCCTTGTGCTGCCCTACGGTGATCCCGCGTCACTGGCCGCGCTGCGCGACCAGCTACCCGAACTGGCCGCCGTGCTCGTCGAACCGGTGCAGAGCCGCCACCCCGACCTGCAGCCGGTGGAGTTCCTGCGGGAGCTGCGCCGGATGACGCGCGAGGCGGGGATCGCGCTGATCTTCGACGAGGTCATCACCGGCTTCCGGATGCACCCGGCCGGCGCGCAGGGCCTGTTCGGCATCCGTGCGGACATCGCCACCTATGGCAAGGTCATCGGCGGCGGCATGCCCGTCGGTGTGGTGGCGGGCGACGCCCGTTACCTCGATGCCATCGACGGCGGGGCGTGGCTGTTCGGCGGCCAGCCCTATCCGCGGTCCATCCGGACCTTCTTCAGTGGCACGTTCTGCAAGCACCCGCTGATGCTGGCGGCCGGGACCGCCGTGCTGCGCGAACTCAAGCGCCGCGGCCCCGCCCTCCAGGAGGAGCTCAACGAGCGCACCGCGGGACTGGCCGACCGCCTGAACCGGATCTTCACCGGGTGCGGCGTGCCGATCGAGATCGTCCGCTTCGGCTCGCTGTTCCGCGTCAAGTTCCCGTCCGAGTCGGAGCACTCGGAGAAGGTCGAGGCGTTCTACGCGCTGTTGCTGGAGAAGGGGATCTACGTCTGGGAGGGACGCAACTGCTTCCTCGGCGTCTCCCACACCGACGCGGAGGTCGACCGGATCGTCACCACGTTCACCACCGCACTCGACGAGATGATCGCCGCCGGATTCTTTCCCGGTGCCCGCCGTCCCGATTCCGTGACGGCCGACGAGGCCGGATACCCGCTCAGCGCAGCACAGCAGGAGATCTGGCTGCTGTCCCAGCTCAACGCGGGTTACCTGCGCGCCTACCGGGAGAGCACCGTCGTCGAGCTGCGCGGTGAGCTGGACGAGGAAGCGCTGCGGACCGCCGTCGGCAGGGTCGTCGCCCGGCACGAGAGCCTGCGGGCCAGTTTTCCCGCGGACGGCTCCGGCCAGGAGATCGGGTCGGCCGACGTCGCCGTCCCGGTGATCGACGTCGTCGACGGGACGCGGGCACAAGCGTGGCTGGAGTCGCGCGCCCACGCCGATGTCGACCTCGAACACGGGCCGCTCGTCGAGACAGCCGTCCTCCGGTCGGCCCCGGACCGCCATCTGCTCCTGGTGGCGATGCACCACCTGGTGGCGGACGGCATGTCGTTCGGGATCTTCTTCGACGAACTGGCGCACTTCTACAACGCACACAGGTCGGGAGCCCCGGCCGCGCTGCCGTCGCCGACGCCGTACCGGGAGCACGTCGAGCGGGAGCGGCGGTACGAGGCCGGTGACGCGCGGCGCGCGGACGAGGAGTACTGGCGGAGCCGACTGCCCGAACGCAGCGCCCGGCTGGAGTTGCCAGCGGACCGCTCCCCCGCCACAGCGCAGGACAGGCGTGGCGGACAGGTCGACTTCACGCTCGACGGCCAGACCACCGAGGCGGTCACCGCGGTCGGCAAGCGGCTGGGGGTCACCCAGTTCACTGTGCTGCTCGCCGGCTACGCGTATCTCCTGCACCGCCTGACCGGTCAGGCGGACCTGGTGATCGGCGTGCCCGCGACGCTGCGCGACGAGCCGGGCGCCGACCGGATCATCGGCAACTGCGGCCGTGTGGTGCCGATCCGCTCGGTGCTCGAACCCGGCACGACCGTCGCCGCGTACGCCCGTTCGATCCAGCACGCGGTGCTCGACGGCTACGCACATCGGAGGTTTCCCGTCGCGGCGCTGCGCAACCCCGAACGCGGCCCCCTGTACTCGACGTTCTTCAACCTCGACCGGCTGCCGGCGGAACCGCGGTTGGACGGGCTGACCGCGAGGGTGCTGCCCGCACCGCGCCCGTACGCCAAGGCCGACCTGAGCGTCGACGTCACCGCCCTTGGCGACCGCCTCGCGGTGTCCTTCCAGTACTGCGCCGACATCTTCCACGACGCCACGATCCAGAGCCACGCCGCGGCGTACGTGCGGGTGCTGCGCGAGATGGCCGTGCGGCCGCACGCTGTGGTGGACGATCTGGAGGTCCTCGCCGAGGACGACCGGCACCGCGTTGTGCGGGAGTGGAGCGGCACGCCGCTGGACGTGCCCGCCGTGACGCCGCTGGATCTGTTCCATGAGCAGGTGACCCGCACTCCGGACGCGGTCGCGATCGTGACGCCGCGGCAGCGCGTCACCTACGCGGAGCTGGACGCGAAGGCCGATCGGCTCGCGCGCTGCCTGGCCGACAGGGGCGTCCGCGCCGAGTCGGTGGTCGCGGTCGCGCTCGGCCGGTCCGTGGAATTGGTGACGGCTCTGCTCGCGGTCTGGAAGGCGGGTGGCGCGTACTTGCCGATCGAGCCGGGATATCCGGCCGAACGCGTCGGGTTCGTGTTGCGGGACGCCGATCCGACGCTGCTGGTGGCCGAGTCCGCGGCGTCCGACGTGCTCGCCGAGGCGGTACGGCAGGGCATGACGTGCCTGGTCGTCGACGCGCGGGAGACGCTCGACGAGCAGGCACGGCTGCGGCGACGGATCGGCCGTGCGCGGACGCGTCGGCCCGCGGAGCCGGAAAATCCCGCGTACGTGATCTACACGTCGGGGTCGACCGGACGGCCGAAGGGCGTCGTCGTCACCCATCGGGGCGTGGCGGGTCTGCTGGCGGCGGCCGACGAGGTGTTCGCGTTCGGCGCCGACGAAGTGTGGAGCTGGTTCCACTCGTTCGCGTTCGACTTCTCCGTGTGGGAACTGTGGGGCCCGCTGACCCGCGGTGGCGCGGTCGCGGTGGTCCCGTTCGACGTCTCCCGTTCCCCGGCGGCGTTCGTCGAACTGCTCGAACGCGAGCGTGTCACGGTGCTGAGCCAGACACCGTCCGCGTTCTACCAGCTCATGGCCGTCGAGGAACACCACCCCGAGGCACTGGCCGCGGTCCGAACCGTGATCTTCGGTGGCGAGGCGCTCGACCCGGTGCGCCTGGCCGGCTGGTGGGAGCGGCACGGCGACGGCGGCCCGCGACTGGTCAACATGTACGGCATCACCGAGACCACGGTGCACGTCACGCACCAGGAACTCCGGCCCACCCCCGACGAGACCGCCAGCGTGATCGGACGGGCCATCCCGGGACTGCGCGTGTATCTGCTGGACCAGCGCCTGCGGCCGGTGCCGGTCGGTGCCACGGGTGAGCTGTATGTGGCCGGAGCACAGGTCGCGCGCGGTTACGCGGGCCGGCCGGGGTTGACCGGTGAGCGGTTCGTCGCGTGCCCGTTCGGATCCGGCGAGCGGATGTACCGGACGGGCGACCTCGCGCGCTGGACCGCCGACGGGCAGTTGGTGTTCGCGGGGCGTGCCGACCATCAGGTGAAGATTCGCGGCTTCCGGATCGAACCCGGCGAGATCGAGGCCGCGCTGCTCGCCCACGCCGATGTCGCCCACGCCGCGGTCCTCGCGCGTGAGGACACGCCGGGCGACCGACGCCTGATCGCCTACGTGGTGCCCGCCGGTCCCGACCCGGACGCGCGGCTCGCCGTCGCGGCCCGCGAGTTCGCGGCGCGACGGCTGCCCGACCACATGGTGCCCGCAGCCGTTGTCGTGCTGACCGCGTTGCCGTTGACGGTGAACGGGAAGCTGGACCGTGCGGCGCTGCCGGCACCGGAGTACCGGTCGACCGCCCCCGGGCGAGAGCCGGCCACGGCGCAGGAGCGGGCGCTCTGCGAGGCCTTCGCCGACGTGCTCGGCCTGCCGTCGGTGGGCGTCGATGACGACTTCTTCGCGTTGGGCGGCCATTCGCTGCTGGCGACCCGGCTGATCAACCGGGCGCGAACGGCCCTGGGCGCCGACATTCCGATCAGGGACCTGTTCGCGACGCCCACGCCGGCCGGCCTGGCCGCCGCACTGGCGGCGGGACGGATCGGGACCGACGGCGAGCGGGCCGCGCTGGTGGTGCGGGAGCGGCCGGAGCGGGTGCCGTTGTCCTTCGCGCAGCAGCGATTGTGGTTCCTGGGCCAGATGGAGGGACCGAGCGCCACGTACAACACGCCGATCGCGGTGCGCCTGGGCGGTCGGGTCGACGTGCCGGCACTGCACGCCGCCCTGCGGGACGTGCTGGAACGGCACGAGGTGCTGCGCACGGTGTTCCCGGTGCACGACGGCGAGCCCTACCAGCGGGTGACGCAGCCCTCCGAACTGGACTGGGCACCGCAACTCGTCCGGCTGACGGAGGACCAGCTCGCGTCCGCGATGGCACGGGCCGCCGCCCACCGGTTCGATCTGGCGGTGGACGTGCCGGTGCGGGCATGGTTGTTCGCGCTGTCGCCGACCGATCACGTGTTGGTGGTCGTGGTGCACCACGTGGCCGCTGACGGGTGGTCGATGGGTCCGCTGGCGCGGGACGTGTCGGTGGCGTACGCGGCGCGGGTCGACGGGCGTGCTCCGGCGTGGTCGCCGTTGCCGATGCAGTACGCGGACTACGCGTTGTGGCAACGGGAACTTCTCGGCCGGGCGGACGATCCGGCCAGCCTGCTGGCCCGGCAGGTCGAGTACTGGCGCGGTGCCCTGGACGGCGCACCGGTCGAGTTGGGACTGCCGCACGACCGGCCGCGTCCGGCTGTGGCGTCACACCAGGGTTACACGGCCGAACTCGCGGTGCCGGCCGAGCTGCACGCGCGGTTGCTGGAGCTGGCGCGTCGCGAGGGCGTGACATTGTTCATGGTGATGCAGGCCGCGGTCGCCGTGCTGCTGTCCCGGCTGGGCGCCGGTACGGACGTGCCCATCGGCTCCGCGGTCGCCGGCCGCCTCGACGAGGGCCTGGACGAGCTGGTCGGCTGTTTCGTCAACACGCTGGTCATCCGTACCGACCTGACCGGTGACCCGTCCGTCGCCGACGTGCTGGGCCGGGTGCGTGAGACGGGACTGGGTGCGTTGGCGCATCAGGATGTTCCGTTCGAGCGCCTGGTCGAGGAGTTGGCGCCGGCACGCTCGACGGCTCGGCACCCGCTGTTCCAGGTGGTGTTGACCATGCAGAACACCGCAGGCGCCGTGCTGGAACTGCCGGGCCTGACGGCCGAGGTGCTGCCGGCGACCCGCCCGGCGGCCAAGTTCGACCTGGACGTGATCGTGGAGGAACGCTTCGCAGGCGGCCTGCCCGCGGGGCTCGGCGGTTCGGTGACGGTGGCGGCCGACCTGTTCGACGAGCCGGCGGCGGCGGGCATCGCGGCACGGCTGGTCCGGGTGCTGGAGCGGGTCGGCATCGATCCGGACGTCCCGGTGAGCGCGGTGGACGTACTGGACGACGCCGAGCGGCGTGCCGTGTCGACCGGATGGAACGACACCGCTACCGAACTGCCGGCCGCCACATTCCTCGAACAGTTCGACCGGCGGGCCGGCGAGACGCCGGACTCCGTCGCCGTGGTGGGCCCTGACGGGCGGTTGACGTATCGGGAACTCGCCGCGCGGGCCGACCGGTTGGCGGGATTCCTGACGGCGCAGGGTGTCGGGCCGGAGCAGGTGGTGGGGCTGGCGTTCGGCCGGTCGGTGGAGCTGGTCGTCGCGATCCTGGCGGTGTTCCGGGCCGGGGCGGCGTACCTGCCGATCGATCCGTCGTATCCGGCCGACCGCATCGGGTTCATGCTCACCGACAGCCGTGTCGTGCTGGTGCTGGGCGAACAGGACCAACTCGACGAGCTGCCGGTCACGCGGGTGGTGACGGTCGCGGTGGACGACCCGCCGGTGGCCACGCGGATCGCGGAGTTCCGGGCCGAGCCGCCGCCCGGCCGCCCGGTACCCGGGGCTCTGGCCTATGTCGTCTACACATCGGGTTCGACGGGCAGGCCCAAGGGTGTCGCGATCACCCACGGTGGACTCGGCAACTACGTGCAGGCGGTCCTCGAACGGTTCGGCTTCCGGTCGGGCGGCGGTTTCGGCCTGTTGCAGGGATCGGCAACGGATCTGGGCAACACGATGCTGTTCGCCGCCCTGGCCAGCGGTGGCCGGTTGCACGTGCTGCCCGCCGAAGCCGTGACCGACCCTGCCGTGCTGTCGGCACGCCTGAGGGCGGACGAGATCGACTACCTGAAGATCGTGCCGTCGCATCTGGCGGCGCTGGGCAGCGACGACCTGGCAGGCGTGCTGCCGGTGCGCTGTCTGGTGTTGGGCGGCGAGGAAGCACCGGTCGAGTGGGTGCGAGAGGTGTTGGCCGCGGCGGGTGACCGGTCGGTGTTCAACCACTACGGTCCGACCGAGACCACCGTCGGCGTCGCCACGGTTCGCCTGACGGAGCGGATGCTGGCCGGTGGCCGGGTGCCGATCGGTACGCCGATCGCGAACACGCGTACCTACGTGCTGGACGACCAGCTCCGTCCGGTCGCGCCCGGGGTGGCCGGCGAACTGTACGTCGCGGGAGCCGGACTGGCGCGCGGCTACGTGGGTCGTGCCGGCCTGACGGGTGAGCGGTTCGTCGCGTGCCCGATCGGGACCGGCGAGCGGATGTACCGCACGGGTGACCTGGCCCGCTGGACGGCCGACGGGCACCTGGTCTTCCTCGGGCGGGCGGACGGGCAGATCAAGGTTCGCGGGTTCCGGATCGAGCCCGGCGAGATCCAGGCGGTCCTGCTCACGCATGCGTCGGTCGCGCGGGCCGCTGTCGTAGCGCGGGAGGACGTTCCCGGCGACCGGCGCCTGGTGGCCTACGTCGTGCCCGCCGACGACGACGCGGGCGACGAACTGGCCGGCGTGTTGCGCGCGTTCGCCGCGGCGCGGCTGCCCGAGCACATGGTGCCGGCGGCGATCGTCATGCTCGATGCGTTGCCACTGACCGGAAACGGCAAACTCGACCGTGCCGCGCTGCCCGCACCCGAACACCGGGCCGCGGCCACCCGCGAACCCGCCACGCCCCGCGAGCGCACGCTGTGCGAGATCTTCGCCGAGATCCTGGGGCTGCCGGCGGTCGGTGTGGACGACGACTTCTTCGACCTGGGCGGGCACTCCCTGCTGGCCACCCGGCTGGTCAACCGGGTCCGCACGGTGCTCGGTGCCGACATCGACATCCGCACCCTGTTCCAGACACCGACCGTGGCGCAGTTGGCCACCCAGCTCGACGAGGTGAACGCGAGGCCGGCACTGCGGCCGATGCGTGAACTCCCCAACGTCTGACCGATCGCACGGAACCACACCGTCGTGGATTCCGGCGGAACGCGCGGACTGGATATCCATTCGAGAAAGGAAATGCGGTGGCGAATCCCTTCGAAGACCCCGATGCCAACTACCTCGTCCTGGTCAACGCAGAGGGTCAGCATTCGCTGTGGCCGGTCTTCGTCGGCGTGCCCGACGGTTGGGAGTCGGTCTTCGGCGAGGCAGGGCGGCAGGACTGCCTGGACTACATCGAGAAGTCATGGACCGACATGCGCCCGAAGAGCCTGATCGAGGCCATGGAGAAGAAGTAGTGACGGTCGTCCGGTCGTCGCGCCCGCGGCGGCCGGACGGGTGTTCAACCGCGGCAGGGCATCACCTGAACACCACGGCATGAAACGGAAGCGGCGATGTCCAGGAACGGAGGCGGCAATGTCCACTGTCTCACCGGCGATCCGGGAAGGGCCGGCACGTACGGCGCTGACCCGGCAGGACCTGCACGCGAGCCTGCGGGATCCGGTCATGGACACGATGAACTTCCTCAACGAGATCACCCATCGCTACGCGGCGGCGATCTCGTTCGCACCGGGCCGCCCCTATGACGGATTCTTCGACGTGGAGCAGGTTTTCCAGTACATGCGCGGCTATCTGGCGCAACTGGCGGCCGAGGGCCGCTCACCCGCGCAGATCCGGGACATGCTGTACCAGTACGGCCCGACCGGCGGCCGGATTCGCGAGGTGATCGCGGACTGGCTGGCCGAGGACGAGGACGTCCACGTCGCGCCGGAGTCGATCGTGGTCACCGTGGGCTGCCAGGAGGCGATGGTCCTCGCGCTGCGTGCGCTGTTCACCGGGCCGCAGGACGTGCTGCTGGTGGCCAGTCCCTGCTATGTCGGCATCACCGGCGCGGCCCGCCTGCTGGACGTCGACATCCACGCGGTGGCCGAGCGCGGGGACGGGCTGCACGCCGAGGACGTGGCCACGGCGGTGGCGGCCGAACGGGCGCGGGGCCGTCGCCCCGCGCGCTGCTACGTGGTGCCCGACCACTCGAACCCGTCGGGCAACACGATGTCGCTGGAGCACCGGCACGCGTTGCTGCGGCTGGCGGCGCAGGAGAACTTCCTGCTGCTGGAGGACAGCCCGTACCGGTTGGTCAGCCCCGGCGTCCAGACGCCGACGCTCAAGTCACTCGACGAGGACCGGCTCGTCGTGCACCTGGGATCGTTCTCCAAGACCGCTGTTTCCCGGTGCCCGGGTGGGATTCGCCGTCGCGGACCAGCCGGTGGACGGGCGGTGGCCTGCTCGCGGACGAGCTCGCGAAGGTCAAGAGCATGGTCACGGTGAACACGTCGCCGTTGAGCCAGGCCGCTGTGGCGGGCATGTTGCTGGCCGTCGACGGACATGCCTCGCGGTTGAACGTCAGGACGTCGGCGTACTACGGCGAGGCGATGGCGGCGACGCTGCGCCGGTTGGACGAGTGCTTCCCCGAGGAGCGCCGCGCGGCCCTTGGCGTGCGCTGGAACAAACCCAGCGGTGGGTTCTTCCTGGCGGTGCGACGTGTCGTTCCAGGCCGACAACGCCGCGCTGGAACGGTCGGCGCGGGAGTTCGGCGTGCTCTGGACGCCGATGTCGTACTTCTACCCGCTGGGCGGTGGCGAGCGTGCCATCCGCCTGTCCACCAGTTACCTGAGCCGGTCGGAGATCCACGACGGGATCGAACGACTGGCCCGCTTCGTCGAGGCCGAAACCGAGTCGGCCCGTCGCGTCGAGAAGGGATGAGCGAGTGACCACAGCGGTGTTCCCCGTCCGTAGCAAGCCTCGTATGTGGGGGTGGACCTTCCGATGACAGCCAGCCTCACCGTCACCCGGCCGCTGGACGTGCCGGCCCCCGATCCGCTGTCCGTGCCGCGCCCGCCGCGCATCGCCGGTGTCGGCACCGCCGTCACCGAGAAGTCGTACTCCGCAGCGGGACTTGCTCGACATCTTCGGCATCACCGACCCGAGGATCCGCTCGGTGTTCCTCAACAGCGCCATCGAGCGGCGCTTTCTGTCGCTCCCGCCGCGTGACGCCGACGGGGTGCCCGTGCCGCGAACGGCAGGGCGAACTGCTGGCCAAGCACAGGCGCCTCGCCGCCGACATGGGAGCGCGCGCCATCGAGGCCTGTCTCAAGGACGCCGGAGCTCGCCCTGTCCGACGTCGGCTACCTGTGCTGCGTGACCACCACCGGCTTCCTCACCCCGGGCCTGAGCGCACTGCTGATCCGCGAGCTCGGCATCGATCCCGGGCTGCCATCGCGTGGACGTGGTGGGCATGGGCTGCAACGCCGGGCCTGAACGCGCTGAACGGCACGGCCGCCTGGGCGGCCGCCCACCCGGGCCAGCTCGCCGTCATGGTGTGCGCCGAGGCGTGCTCGGCCGCGTACGTGATCGACGGCACGATGCGCACGGCGGTGGTCAACAGCCTGTTCGGCGACGGCGCGGCCGCGATCGCGCTGACCGTCCCGACCGGCACGGGCGACACCGTGCCCGACCGGTCCGGACCGCGGATCCTGGCGTTCGCCAGCCACATCATCACCGACGCGATCGACGCGATGCGCTACGACTGGGACGACGACGCAGGGCAAGTTCAGCTTCTTCCTCGACCCGGACATCCCGTACGTGGTCGGCGCGAACGCCGAGCAGGTCGTCGACCGGCTGCTGGGCAGGGCCGGGCTGCGCCGCAGCGACATCGCGCACTGGCTGGTGCACTCCGGCGGCAAGAAGGTCATCGACGCGGTCCGGGTGAACCTCGGGCTGACCCGGCACGACGTGCGGCACACCACCGGGTGCTGCGCGACTACGGCAACCTGTCCAGCGGCTCGTTCCTGTTCTCCTACCAGCGACTGCGCCGAGGAGCGCGTCACGATGCCAGGCGACTACGGCGTCCTGATGACCATGGGACCCGGATCGACCATCGAGACGGCGCTGGTCCAGTGGTGAGCCGGCGCTGGTGATCCGACATCGACGGTGCCGCGGCCGATCGTCCGCCGAACTGGTCGGCCGACGGTCGGCGGCGGTCTGTGACCGCGGCCGAGGACCGCGGCGCGCGCCGCGCGGTGGTGGTCAGGACGTGCCGGGGCTCCACGGGCACCGTGGAGCCGACGACCTGACGGTGGCGCCTGGTCAGCAAGTGGGAACAGGCGCTGCGGCGGCTGGAACGGCTGCCTGCCGCGACGATCGCGGTCGCCGACGGCGACTGCGGCGGCCCGGCCCTGGACGCGCTGCTGGCCACCGACTACCGCATCGCCGCCAGCACGACGCGGCTGACCGTGCCGCGGCTCGCCGGGGCGACCTGGCCGGGCATGGCGCTGTACCGGCTCGCCCAGCAGCGCGGAACGGCGGCCGGCTCGCCGCGCGGTGCTCTTCGGCACGCCGATCGGCGCGGTCGACGCACTGGCAGCACACCTGGTCGACGAGGTCACCGACGATCCGGCTGCCGCGCTGGCGGCCGTGAGCAGGCTGGCGGACGGCGTCGACGGGCGTCGAACTGGCGATCCGGCGGCAGCTCATGTTCGACGCGGCCACCACGGCTTCGAGGAGGCACTCGGTGTGCATCTCGCGGCCTGCGACCGGCGCCGTCGGCGGCCGCGGCGACATCAGGCGGCCCGGCGGTCGCATGACCGGCGATCGTCGCCGGCACAGGACCGGTCGAACTGGCGGCGCGCCGCGGCGTGTCGACTCGCCGGGCCGGCCGGCACCGGGTCGCCACGACGCAGCGGCCAGGACACTGCGCGTGTGCGCCTTCCTCGACGCCCACGTCGACGCCGTCTACGACGAGCTGACCGACGGCCGCACCCGTCATCTGCGGCTGGCGGAGCTGTGCGCGGCGGCGGCGGACGCGTTTCCCGGGCTGGTGCCCACGCGGCAGCGCATGGCCGCCGAGCGGGCGCGGCCGCAGGCGGCCAAGGAGGGCCACGAGATCGACCAGGGCATCTTCCTGAGCAGGGTGCTGCGGTCGCCGATCGCCGGTCCACACCTGCTGGCCGGCATGCGCAGGCCGACGTCCCGCGCGCTGACCTGCTGCCGGAGTTCTCGCGCGCCGGTGCCGTCGATCTCGGCTCGGTGCGGCTGGAGCACGCCGATGGCGTCGCGCGGATCACGTTGTGCCGCGACGACTGCCTGAACGCCGAGGACGAGCGTCAGGTCGACGACATGGAGACCGCCGTCGACCTCGCCCTGCTCGATCCGGCGTGGCGGTCGGCCTGCTGCGCGGCGGCGTGATGACCCACCCGCGCTATCGCGGGCAGGCGGGTCTTCAGCGCCGGCATCAACCTCAAGGCCCTGCACGCCGGTGACATCTCGCTGACCGGTTTCCTGCTGCGGCGCGAACTCGGCTACATCAGCAAGCTGATCCGCGGCGTGCTCCCCGACGACGCACCGTGGCACACGCCGGCCATCGGCAGAAGCCGTGGCTCGCCGTCGTGGACACGTTCGCCATCGGCGGCGGCTGCCAGCTGCTGCTCGCCTGTCGACCACGTCATCGCCGCCGCGGACGCCTACGTGAGCCTGCCGGCCGCGCAGGAGGGCATCGTCCCCGGTGCCGCCAATCTCCGGCTGACCCGGTCATGCCGGCGCGCGCCTGGCACGGCAGATCATCCTGCGGCGGCCGAACGCTGCGTGCGATCCGAGCCGGAGGCCCGGTTCCTGCTCGACGACGTCGTCGACGCCGCCGGTCTGGACGCGGCAGCGGAACGGGCCATCGACCGCGCTGACCGCGCCCGCGGTGGCCGCGAACCGGCGGATGCTCAACCTCGCCGAGGAGTCGGCGGAGGAGTTCCGCCGGTACATGGCCGAGTTCGCGCTGCGGCAGGCGCTGCGCATCTACAGCGAGGACGTGATCGGCAAGGTGGGCCGGTTCGCCGCGACGTAGCTCCGGCAGAACGACAGGGGTGCGAGGGCTCGACGCCTGCGCACCCCTGTTTTTCGGCACCGTCAGCCAGGTCGGGTGCGAAGGACCGTGAGTCCTCCGCACCCTTCGGCGTCAGTGGCCGGCCGCCAGCCACTCGGCGATGGCAGCCCAGGCACGTGCCAGCATCTCGGGCCGCACCATGTGGTGGTGGATGCAGGGCAGGTGCCGCTCGGTGATCTCGCCGGTCACGTGGCCTCGCCAGTCGTCGGTCGGCTCACCTTCGACCCGTTCGTCGCCTGCCGCGAGCAGCAGCAGGTCCCCGTCGAACCGGCCGGGCTGGTGCGCGGTCATGATCCGGCCGTTGTTGCGCAGGACGCGAGCCAGAGTGGCGAGTTCGTCGTCCGTGACCGCGCCGAGGTCGACGGCATCGCGGATGTCGGCCATGAAGTAGGCCAGCTCGGCGTCCTCTTTGGACATCGGTTCGGCGGCATCCGCCCGCTTGGCCCCGGTGGCCTGGCCGGACAGAATCCGCCCGTGCTGGGGGTAGGAGTCCATGATGACCAGGGCGACCCGTTCGCCGGTGGCGCGGAGCTGAACGGCGACCTCCTGGGCGGAGATGCCACCGAACGACCAGCCGAGCACGAGGTACGGCCCGCTGGGCTGGATCGCGCGGATCTGTTCGACGTAGTCGGCGGCCATCTCCCGCACGGACGACGCCAACCCGGCCGTGCCGTCGAATCCGCGCGCCTGTAGCCCGTAGACGGCCTGGCCGTCGGGGGCGTGGCGGGCCAGCGGTGAGTAGCACCAGCTCAGCCCGCCGGCCGGGTGCAGGCAGAACAGCGGCCGCCGGTCGTCGCCCGGCTTGATGGGCAGGACGACGTCGAGCGCGCCCTGCACCGACGCGAGGCTCAGGTGCTCCATCACACCCGCCACCGTGCGGGCGCCAAACACGGTGCGGATGGAGATGTCGACGCCGCGGGCGCGCAGTCGTTCGACCAGCGACACCGCGAGCAGGGAATGACCGCCCAGGACGAAGAAGTCGTCGTCCATGCCGACCGACGGCAGGCCGAGCACCTCAGCGAAGACCTCGCACAGGGTCTCGGCCTGCGGTGTGACGGGCTCCCGCGCCGGGGCCGCTTCCGTCGCGTAGTCGGGCACGGGCAGGGCCCTGCGGTCGAGTTTCCCGTTGGCCGACAACGGCAGCGCGTCGAGCACGACGACAGCCGACGGGACCATGTAGTCCGGCAGGCGCTCCGCCGCGAGCCGACGTAGCGCCGTGGCCAGGTCGTCGCCGCTGCCGCGGCCGGTGGGCACGACGTAGGCCACGAGCCGCTTGTCCCCCGCCGTGCCGTCCCGCGTGATGACGACGGCTTCCGCGACGTCCTCGTGGGAGCTCAGCACCGTCTCGATCTCACCGGGCTCGATCCGGAATCCGCGCACCTTCACCTGGTCGTCGACGCGGCCCGCGTAGACGATGTGGCCGTCGCTGTTCCAGCGCACCAGGTCGCCGGTGCGGTAGAGCCGCGATCCGTCGGCACTGATCGGGTCGGCCACGAAGCGTTCCGCGGTGAGGGCCGGCCGGCCCGCGTAGCCACGTGCCAGACCGGCGCCGCCGAGATACAGCTCGCCCAGCGCGCCGACGGGCACCGGCGAGAGGAATTCGTCGAGCAGATACGCGCGGGTGCCGGTGATCGGCGAGCCGATCGGCGCCGCGCCGTCCAGCTCACCGCCGCCGCGCCAGGCGGTGGCGTAGACGGTGGCTTCGGTGGGGCCGTAGATGTTCGCGATCGCCGCATCCGGCAGAGCCGTCCGGATGCTCCGGAACGCCTGCGGTGTGAGCGCTTCACCCGCCACGACGACGGTGCGGGGCTCGGCGACGACCTGCGCGTCGCGCAGGATCTGGGACAGCGCCGAGGGCACGGCGCTGATCAGGCTGACGCCGGACGGACCGCCCTCGGCCAGTGCCAGCAGATCGCGCACGACCTCGATGGCGCCGCCGGACACCAGCGGGCCGAAGATCTCGAACACCGACACGTCGAAGTTCAGCGACGTCGACGCCAGCAGGCGCGAGAACTCGTCCTTGCTGAAATAGGTCGACGCCCACGACAGCAGGTTGACCACCGACCGGTGTTCGACCGTGACGCCCTTGGGCCTGCCGGTCGAGCCGGAGGTGTAGATCGTGTACGCGGGATGGGCCGGCAGCAGGGCGGCAGCGCGCTCGCTGTCCTCGACCGGATCGCCGGGGAGAGTGGCGAGGTGGTCGGCCACCGACGGGGAATCCAGTGCGACGACCGGAACCCCGGTGCCGGGGAGCGCCGCCCGCGTGCCGGACATGCACAGGACGGCCGAGGGCGTCGCGTCGGAGAGGATGAACGCGATGCGCTGCGCCGGATAGCGCGGGTCGATCGGCAGGTAGGCGGCACCGGCCTTGAGCACCGCCAGCATCGCCACGATCATCGCGGCGGAGCGCTCGACGGCCAGTCCCACCAACTGTTCCGGTCCTACGCCCCGCGCCATCAGCAACCGGGCCAACCGATTGGCCCGCGCGTCCAACTCCGCGTACGACAGCTCACTGCCGTCGTCGACCACCGCCACCGCGTCCGGCGTCCGCGCCACCTGGGCCGCGAACAACTCCGGCACCGTGCCACCGACCACGGGACTCGCGGTGTCGTTCCACTCGTACAGCACTCGCCGCAGTTCGGCGTCCCCGACCACGTTCACCGCGCTGAGGTACGTGTCCGGGGCCTCGTCCAGTGCGATGACCAGGTTCTCGGTCGCTGTGGTGAGCATCGCGCACACCGCGTGGGCGTCGGCCGGGGCGACGGCCCTGACGGTGAAGCCGAGGCCGGTGCCGGTGTCGTTGACCGACACGTCGAGCGGGTAGTTCGTCCGCTCCTCGCTCGACACCATCTCGATGCCGGCGAACTCCTGGTCGGCGTCCCCACGCCCGCCGCCCGCGGTGTGGCGGTAGTTGAACAGCGACGTGAACAACGGCACCCGAGCCGGCAACCCGGCAACCCGCTGCGCCACACCCAACGGCGCATGCTCATGCACCAACAAATCCGCCAACACATCCCGCACCACACCCACCACACCCACCACCGAACACCCCGCCACATCCACCCGCACCGGCAACGTATTGATAAACAAACCCGGCACCCGATCCGACCCCGAACCAGCCGCCATCCGACCAAACAACACCGTCCCGAACACCACATCCGACCGACCCGACACAGCAGCCAACACCCGCGCCCACACCACATGAAACAACGTCGCAGCACTCACACCCAACCGCGCCGCCACCACCCGCACCCGAACAGCCAACCCACCCGACAACCACACCGACGCCTCACCCGCACCACGACCATCACCCAACACATCCAACAAACCAAACGGCGCCGTCGGCTCAGTCACATCACCCAACAAACCAACAAAAAACCGCTCATGCTCCTCCCGCGACACACCCAACCGCGCATGCGCCACAAAATCCCGAAACGGCAACGGCTCCACCAACCCACCCACACGACCCGACAAAAACGCACCAATCTCACCCAACACCACCTCCAACGTCGTGTGGTCCTGCACCAAATGATGCACCTGCACCACACCCAACCACCGACCCGAAACAGGATCCGCCGCCCGATACACCCGCAACAACGGCGCGACAGACACATCCATCACCTGATCCGCAGCCGCCGCCACCAACCCGGCAACGGCATCGCCCCCGACCGGCAGGTCCAGGTCGATGACCGGTACCACGGCCCGCCGCCACACCACCTGCACCGGCTCCGGCAGACCCCGCCACGCGATCGCGGTGCGCAGAATGTCGTGCCGGTCGACCACCCGCTGCAACGCCGCCACGAACGCGTCGAGGCGATCGCGGGAGTCGAAGCGCAACACCGTGGGTTGCACGTACATGCTCACGCCGTTCTCGGCGGCGACGAGGTGGTGGAAGAAGATGCCTTCCTGCAACGGCGCCAACGGATACACATCCCGCACATTCTCCGCACCACCAGCAGACCCCACCACACGACCAACCTGCTCAGGCGTCAAATCCACCAACGACAACATCTCCGGCGTGATCACCGACGCACCATCAGGAATCAAATTCGGCGGCACCACCACCCCGACACCACCACCAGCCGCAGCCAACCCAGCCGGACTCGGCGCCGCGAACAACGCCCGCACCGACACCGACACACCCCGCACCCGCAACCGCTCCACCAACGACACCGCCAACAACGAATGCCCACCCAACCGGAAAAAATTATCCTCCACCCCCACCGACTCCAACCCCAACACCTCAGCGAAAACCTGACACAACACCTCCTCCAACACCGTCGAAGGCCCACGACCAACCACACCACTCCCATACTCCGGCACCGGCAACGCCGCACGATCGAGCTTCCCGTTGGACGTCAACGGCAACGCATCCACCACCACCACCGCCGAGGGCACCATGTACTCCGGCAACCGCCCGCGGCGAACTCCAGCGCAGCATGCCGGACGATCCGCGTCCGCCTCGGCCACCACGTACGCGACCAGACGCCGATCGCCGCCACGTCCTCCCGTGCCATCACGCGGCCCGCGCCACGGCGGGATGCGCGGCCAACACGGCCTCGATCTCACCCGGCTCGATCCGGAAACCACGGATCTTCACCTGATCATCGGCACGCCCCGCGAACACCAACTGCCCGTCGGCGTCCACCGCGCGAGGTCACCGGTGCGGTACATCCGCTCACCCGCACCGAACGGACACGCCACGAACCGCTCGCCGGTCAACCCCGGCCGGGCGACGTAGCCACGGGCGACCTGTGCCCCGCTACGTACACCTCCCCGGTCACACCCGGAGCCACCGGCGACAGGTCGTCGTCCAGCACGAGTACGCGGAGTCCGGGAATGCCTCGCCCGATGACGCTTCCGGTGCCGGACGCACAGTGACGCGCCGAGCGGGACATGGTCACGTGCACCGTCGTCTCGGTGATGCCGTACATGTTGACCAGCACCGGCGCGTCGTGCGGATGGCGCGTGTACCACTGCCCAGCCGTCGAGGTCGAGTGCCTCGCCGCCGAACACCACGCAACGCAGCGCGAGGTCACGCCCGCTCGGCGGCCTGCTCGGCCTGGATGAGCTGGTAGAAGGCGGACGGGGTCTGGTTCAGCATCGTGACCCGCTCGCGGACCAGCAGGTCGAGGAAATCGGCCGGCGAGCGGGAGACCTCGAAGGGGACGACGACCAGCCGCCCGCCGTGGCACAGCGCGCCCCAGATCTCCCAGACCGAGAAGTCGAAGGCGATCGAGTGGAACCACGTCCAGATGTCGTCGGGTCCGAAGTGGAACCGGTTGCCGGTGCCGGCGAACAGCGAAGCCACGTTGCGGTGTGACACCGCCACGCCCTTGGGCCGACCGGTCGAGCCGGAGGTGTAGATGATGTACGCCGGTGTTGTCGGGCGACAGGTCCCTGCACGTGGTCGGCGCACGGCGTGTCGGGCACCTGGTCGACGACCACGGCGGCGCATCGGCGGGCACCATGCCACGCGTGCCACTCGTGCACACCATGGCCACCGGGCAGGATTCGGCCAGCATGTGCCTGATCCGGTCCGCCGGATACGCCGGATCGATCGGCAGGTAGGCCCCACCGGCCTTCCAGACCGCGACCAGCGCGACGATCGCCTCCACCGATCGCGGCACCACCACACCGACGGCCCGCTCCGGGCCCACGCCCCGCGCCCTCAGACGCGGCCGCCAACCGCCCTGCCCGCGCGTCCAGTTCCGCGTAGGTCAGCTCGACGCCCTCGCACACCACCGCGACCGCGTCCGGAGTACGCACGACCTGCTCCGCGATCAGCTCGGGCACCACACCGGCCAACGGCGCGACATCGCCGCCCTGCCACTCCGCCACCACGCGCCGGCGTTCCGCCTCACCCAACACGTCGACGGCACCCAACCGCACACCGGGATCGGTGGCGACCGCGTCCAACACCCGCACCAACCGGTCGGCGATACCGGGCGCGGCCGACTCGTCGAACACGTCGGCGGCGACCGTCACCGTCCCACGCACACCACCGGAGGCCACCTCCCACACCACGACGTCCACGTCGAACTTCGCGAGCGCGGTGTCCAGCGACACGCCACTGGCGCGCGTACCGGCAAGATCGAGGTCCTCCTCGGCGTTGTTCTGCAGGGTCAGCACGACCTGGAACAGCGGATGGCGCGACATCGAGCGGTCGGGAGCCAACTCCTCGACCAACCGCTCGAACGGCACGTCCTGGTGTGCGAACGCACCCAGACTCGCCTCCCGGACCCGCCGCAGCACGTCGGCGAACGCCGGGTTTCCGGACAGGTCGGTACGCACCACCAGTGTGTTGACGAAAAAACCGACGAAATCGTCCAGTGCCTCGTCCAGCCGCCCGGCGACCGCCGAACCGATCGGGATGTCGGTCCCGGCACCCAGTCGCGACAGCAGCACCGCCAGCGCTGCCTGCACGACCATGAACAGCGTCACGCCCTGCTCGCGGGCCAACCGACCAGCCGCGGCGTGCAGCTCAGCCGGCATCTCCAGGTCGGCTGTGCATCCCCGGTGTGAGGCCACGGCGGGGCGTGGACGATCGAACGGCAGTGCCAGTTCAGCCGGCGCGCCTGCCAACGCCTGCCGCCAGTACTCGATCTGCCCGGACAGCACACTGCCCGGGTCATCGGCGTCACCCAGCAGTTCCCGCTGCCACAGCGCGTAATCCGCGTACTGCACCGGCAACGGCGACCACTCAGGAGCACACCCCGCCACCCGCGCCGCGTACGCCGTCGACACATCACGCGTCAACGGCCCCATCGACCAACCGTCACCCGCGATGTGATGCACCACCACGACCAACACATGACTCAACCGGCGACATCGCAACAACGAAGCCCGCACCGGCATCTCGGCGGCCAGATCGAACGGATGCGCCGCCGCGTCCCGCACCGCGTCGGCGAGCTCGTCCTCGGTCAGCTCGACCACGTCCAGACTCCCACGACAGCTCGTCGACCGGGATCACCGACTGATACGGCTCACCGCTCGTGCACCGGGAACACCGTCCGCAACACCTCGTGCCGGCCCAGCACATCCCGCAGCGCGGCACCCAGCGCGGCCACATCACAGCTCGCCCGACAGGCGAACCACGATCGGGATGTTGTACGTGGCGCTCGGGCCTTCCAACTGCGCCAGGAACCACAGCCGCTGCTGCGCGAACGACAACGGCACCCGCTCCGGCCGCTCCCGCGCCACGACACGCCCGACGCGACACACCGGCCCCCGGCAAACCCGCCGCCACAGCCACGCCGGCGTCGGAGCGTCGAACAACACCCGCAACGGCAACTCCACCCCGAAGACCGCACGAACCGCGATCACCAACCGAGTCGCCAACAGCGAATGCCCACCCAGATCGAAGAAACCGTCATCGACACCGACCGACGCCACCCGAGCACCTCGGCGAACACCCGACACAGAATCTCCTCCAGCGGCGTCGACCGGCCCGCGACCCGCCGCCGGCCGCTACTCCGGCGCCGGCAACGCCGCCCGATCCAGCTTCCCGTTCACCGTCAGCGGCAACGCATCCAGCACCACGACCGCCGACGGCACCATGTACTCCGGCAACCGCTCCCCGACGAACTCCGCGCACCACCCCGGGCAGCATCTCGCCATCGACCGGCACCACATACGCCACCAGACGCTTTCGCCCGATCTCCCGACCACCACCGCAGCCGGCCACCGCCGGATGCGCGGCCAACACCGCCTCGACCTCACCCGGCTCCACCCGGAAACCACGAATCTTCACCTGCTCATCCGCACGCCCAGCAACACCAACTCACCATCCGCGTCCACCGCAGCCAAATCACCCGTGCGATACATCCGCTCACCCGACACCAAACGGACACGCCACAAACCGCTCAGCCGTCAACCCAGCACGACCCACATAACCCCGCGCCAACCTGCACACCAGCCACATACAACTCACCCACCACACCCGGCGGCACCGGCGACAGACAACCATCCAGCACAAACACCCGCGTATTCCCCACCGGCCGACCCGATCGGCACCACCGACCCACCACACGCCACCTCACCAGCCGACACCATCACCGCCGCCTCGGTCGGACCATACGTATTCACCAACCGCCGACCCACCGCCCACAACCCCGCCAACTCCACACCAATCGCCTCAGCACCCACCACCAACGTCCCCACACGACCCAAACTCCCCCGGATCCAACACACGCCAACAACGACGGCACCACACTCGCCACACCCACACCACGACCCGCACCAACCCACCCAACAACCCCGCATCACCACGCTCCACCACCGACGCCACCACCAACCGACCACCCCACACCAACGCCACCCCCACATCCAACACCGACGCATCAAAACCCAACGACGCGAACTGCAACACCCCCACACCAGCACCCACACCGAACACCGGACCCAACACACGCCACCACATTCACCAAAGCACCATGCGACACCACCACACCCTTCGGCCACCCGTCGACCCCGACGTATAAATCATATACGCCGGTTGTCGGGCACAGATCCGCGGGACGCACTCAACGGCGACCGGCAGTCGCGCGGCAACCGGTCGATCGAGCACATCGCCGGGAACATGCCGGCCGGCACCAGCCGACCTCTCGCTCGTGACACACCACCGCGGCCGGGCACGTCTCGCCAGCATGAACTCGACCCGCTCCGCCGGATACCCCGGATCCATCGGCAGATACGCCGCCACCGGCCTTCCACACCGCCAGCATCGCCACCATCACTCCACCCACCGCGGCAACACAACCCCACCACCGACTCCGGACCGACACCCCGCCCGACCAGCAGTCCGGCCAGCCGATCGGCCGCGCGTCCAACTCCGCATAGGTCAGCCGACACCCTCACACACCACCGCGACCGCATCCGGAGCACGCACCACCTGCTCCGCGAACAACCCGGCACCAAACCGGCCAACGGCGCGACACCACCGCCCGTGCCACTCCGACACCACCCACCGACGCTCCGCCTCACCCAACACGTCGGCACAGCACCCAACCGCACACCGGGATCGGCGACAACGGCCTCCAACACCCGCACCAACCGGTCGGCGATACCCGACTGCCACCGCGTCGAACAGGTCGGCGGCGACCGTCACCGACCCGCGCACACCGCCCGGCGCCGTCTTCGACCACGGCCACGACGTCCAGATCGAACTTCGCCGGTAGCGGTGTCCGAGTCGACATCGCCGGCTCACCCGCGTCCCGGCAAGTTCGAGGTCCGGCCTCGCGCGTTGTTCTGCAGGGTCAGCATGACCTGGAACAGCGGGTGCCGCGACATCGACGGTCGGCGACCAGCTCCTCGACCAACCGCTCGAACGGCACGTCCTGATGCGCGAACGCCTCCAGGCGCCTCCCGCACCCGCGCCAACCTCGCGAAGGACGGGTCGCCGGACAGGTCCGTGCGCAAGACCACGGTGTTGACGAAGAACCCGACCAGATCGTCCAATGCCTCGTCCAGCCGCCCGGCGACCGCCGACCCGACCACGATGTCGGTCCCGGCACCCAGCCGCGACAACAGCACCGCCAACGCGGCCTGCAACACCATGAACACCGTCACGCCCTCGCGCGCGCGCCAGCACGCAGCAGCCGCGCATGCACCTCGGCCGGGACGCGAACCAGCACCGAGCACGCCACGATGCGAGGCCACCGCCGGGCGCGGACGGTCGACCGGCAGCGCCAGCTCCTCCGGCGCACCGGCCAGCGCCCGCCGCCAGTACTCGACCTGCCGGACAGCACACTGCCCGGATCGTCGCGTCACCCAGCAGTTCCCGCTGCCACAGCGCGTAATCCGCGTACTGCACCGGCAACGGCGCCCACCCCGGGCCACCACCGCCGCCAGCGCCGCGTACGCCGTCGACAGATCACGCGCCAGCGGCCCCATCGACCAACCGTCACCGGCGATGTGATGCACCACCACGACCAGCACATGATCGACCGGTCGCCAGCCGCGAACAGCCGGGCCCGGATCGGCATCTCGGCGCCAGATCGAACACGTGCCCGACCGCCGCCGCCACCGCTCGCCGAGTTCGTCCTCGGCACAGCGACGACATCCAGACCCCAGCGACAGCTCGTCGACCGGGACCACGCTGGTACGGCTCCCGTCGTCGCACCGGGAACACCGTCCGCAGCACCTCGTGCCGGCCCACCACATCGCGCAACGCGGCCCCCAGCGCCGCCACGTCAACTCACCTCGACAGCCGCATCGCGATCGGGATGTTGTACGCCGCGCTCGGGCTCCAAGCTGCGCCAGGAACCACAACCGCTGCTGCGCGAACGACAACGGCACCACGCTCCGGCGCTCGCCGCGCCACGACACGGCCCAGCGCGCACGACCGGCCCCGGCAGACCCGCCGCGGCCAGCCACCGCGACGTCGGAGCGGTCGAACAGCGCCCGCAACGGAACCTCGACGCCCAACACCGCCCGGATCCGGTTCACCAACCGGGTGGCCAGCAGCGAATGCCCACCCAGCTCGAAGAAACTGTCGTCGACACCGACCCGCTCGACACCCAGCACCTCGGCGAACAGACCGCACAGCATCTCCTCCACGCGGCGTCGACGGGCCACGACCACCCGACCACCGGCCGGTACTCCGGCGCCGGCAACGCCGCCCGATCCAGCTTCCCGTTCACCGTCAACGGCAACGCGTCCAGCTCCACGAACGCCGACGGCACCATGTACTCCGGCAACCGCTCACCCGACAACCGCCCGCACCACCCCGCGACAGCATCGCCACCGACCGGCACCACATACGCCACCAACCGCTTGTCGCCCGCCGTCCTCACCGACCACCACCGCCTGGCCACCACCGCGGCTGCGCCGGCCAACACCGCCTCGACCTCACCCGGCTCGACCCGGAACCCACGAATCTTCACCTGCTCATCCGCCCGACCCAGAACACCAACTCACCATCCGCGTCCACCGCACCAAATCCCCCGTGCGATACATCCGCTCACCCACACCAAACGGACCGCCACAAACCGCTCCGCCGTCAACCCAGCCGACCCAGATAACCCCGCGCCAACCTGCAGCACCCGCCACATACAACTCACCCACCACACCCAGCGGCACCGGCCGCAAGACAACCATCCAGCACATACACCCGCGTATTCGCACCGGCCGCCCGATCGACACGCACCGACCCACCCGACACCACAACCTGCCAGCCGACACCATCACCGCCGCCTCCGTCGGCCCATACGTATTCACCAACCGCCGACCGACCCGCCCACAACCCGCGCCAACTCCACGACAACCGCCTCACGCACCCACCACCACCGTCCGCACACACCCGGACTCGCCCCGGATCCAACACAGCCAACAACGACGGCACCACACTCGCCAACGCCACCCCACGACCCGACACCAACCCGCCCAACAACCCCGATCCCCACGCTCCACCCCGACGCCACCACCAACCGGCCACCCCACATCAACGCCACCACCACATCCACACACCGACGCATCAAACCCAACGACGCAAACTGCAACACCCCTCACCCCGGCACCCACCCCATACACCGGACCCAACACCAGCCACCAGATTCACCAAACGCCGCATGCGACACCACAACACCCTTCGGCACACCCGTCGACCCCGACGTATAAATCACATACGCCGCATTCTGATGCATCAATGCCGGGTTGCCTGAACAGCGACCGGCGTCTCCGGCAACCGGTCGCCGACATCGCGGCCAACACCGCTCCGGCACCACTGCCGAGCGTCGCGTTCGCACACACCACGGCGGCCGGACACGTCCACCGAGCATGAACTCGACCCGCTCCGCGGGATACGCCGGATCGATCGGCAGATACACCGCCACCGGCCTTCCACACCGCCACCAACGCCACCACCACATCCACCGCCCGCGGCACCATCACACCGACGACCGCCTCCGGACCCACGCCCCGCGCCGTCAACTCGGCCGCCAGCCGATCGGCGCGCGCACCCAACTCGCGCGTACGTCAGCGACACCCTCGACACACCACCGCGACCGCATCCGGAGCCGCACCACCTGCTCCGCGAACAACCCGGGCACCGAACCGGCCAACGGCACGACATCACCGCCGTGCCACTCCGACACCACCCACCGACGCTCCACCTCACCCAACACTCGACAGCACCGCAACCGCACACCGGGATCGGCGACCACGGCCGCCAGCACCCGCACCAACCGGTCGGCGATACCCGCTGCCACCGACTCGTCGAACATGTCGGCGGCGAACGTCACCGCCCGACGCACACCGGCCCGACGCCGACCTCGCTCAGCCACGACATCCAGGTCGAACACGGTGGTCGCCCGACCGAGCTTCGTCGTCGCCCGAGTCCGTGCCCGGCCCCGACCGCGCCAGCCCGTGTTGTTCTGCAGAGTGAGCATCACCTGGAACAGCGGGTGCCGCGACACGAGCGGTCGGGCGCCAGCTCCTCGACCAACCGCTCGAACGGCACGTCCTGGTGCGCGAACGCCTCCAGGGCGCCTCCCGCACCCGCGCGAGCACCTCGGTGAAGCGTCGGGTCGCCGGACAGGTCGGTACGCATCACCAGCGTGTTGACGAAAAACCCGACCAGGTCCTCCAGTGCCGCGTCGACCCGTCCGGCCACCGGCGAGCCGATCAGGATGTCGGTCCCGGCGCCCAGTCGCGACAGCAGCACCGCCAAGGCGGCCTGCAGCATCATGAACAGCGTCACGCCGCTCGCGCGCGTGCCAGTTCCGTCAGCCGCGCGTGCAGCTCGGCCGATGCCGACAGGTCGGCCGTGAACCCGCGGTGCGACGGCACGGCCGGACGCGGACGGTCGGACGGCAGCGTCAACTCCACCGGCGCACCGGCCAGCGCCCGCCGCCAGTACCCGACCTGCTGCGACAGCACACTGTCCGGATCACCGCGTCACCCAGCAACTCCCGCTGCCACAACGCGTAATCCGCGTACTGCACCGGCAACGGCGACCACCCGGGAGCACACCCCGCCGACCGCGCCGCGTACGCCGTCGACACGTCACGGGCCAACGGCCCCATCGACCAGCCGTCGCCCGCGATGTGATGCACGACCACCACGCAGCACGTGTTCGACCGGCGACACCCGGAACAGGAACGCCCGGATCGCCGGTTCGGCGGCCAGATCGAACGGCCGGGCGGTCGCGCTCGGCGACCGCGTCGGCGAGCTGATCCTCCGGCAGGTCCAGCACGTCCAGGTGCCACGCCAGTTCGTCGGCCGGAATCACCCGTTGGCCGGGTTCCCCGTCGTACACCGGGAAGACCGTCCGCAGCACCTCGTGCCGCCCCAGCACGTCGCGCAGCGCCGCGTTCAGCGCCGTCGCGTCCACCGGCCCGGACAGCCGCACCACGACCGGAATGTGGTACGCCGTGCCGGAGCCCTCGATCTGGGCCAGGAACCACAACCGGCGCTGCGCGAACGACAGCGGAACCATCAGATCTCCTTCTGCTCACGCATCGGCCGCAACGTGGGCCGGGCTGTCCCGCGGATGTCCGCAGGCTGTCGGTTCCAGTCGCGCCGCCAGTCCGGCGACGGTCGGTGTGGCGAACAGCATCCGCATCGGCATGTCGACGCCCAGCGCCGACGCGGATCCGGTTGACCAGCCGGGTCGCGAGCAGCGAGTGCCCGCCGAGATGGAAGAAGTCGTCGTCGACGCCGACCGAGGGCAGGCCGAGCACCTCGGCGAACAGCCGACACAGGATCTCCTCGCGCGGCGTCGACGGGCCACGACCGCCGGCGGCGGCGTACTCGGGCGCCGGCAGCGCGGCACGGTCGAGCTTCCCGTTGGGGTCAACGGCAACTCGTCCAGTACGACGACGGCCGATCGGCACCATGTAATCCGGCAGCCGATCTCCGACGGCCGCGCGCACCGCGTCGGGCAGCAGTTCGCCGTCGGCCGAGGGCACCACGTAGGCGACCAGGCGCTGCCGCCCGTCGTGTCCTCACAGGCGAGCACGACGGCCTGGGCGACGCCGGGGTCGGCGGCCAACGCCGTCTCCACCTCACCGGGCTCGACGCGGAACCCGCGGATCTTGACCTGCGCGTCGGCACGCGCCCGCGAACTCCAGCTCGCCGTCGTCGCTCCACCGCGCCAGGTCGCCGGTGCGGTACATGCGCTCGCCGTCGGCCCGAACGGGCAGGCCACGAAACGCTCGCCGGTCAGCGCGGGCTGGACCGAGGTAGCCGCGCGCCAGGCCCGTGCCGGCGACGTACAGTTCGCCGACCACACCGACCGGTGCCGGCGCCAGGAACTCGTCCAGCACGTAGGCGCGGGTGTTGTCCATCGGCCGCCCGATCGGCAGCGGGTCGGCGACCAGGCCGCCGGCCACGGTGTGCCTGGTCGCGCACAGCGTGATCTCGGTCGGGCCGTAAAGGTGCCGCACCGCCACGCCGGGACAGGCCGCGCACGATCCGCTCGACGGCGGCGGCGTGCAGACGGCGTCGCCGCCAGACGACACCTCACGGACACCGGCGAAGCAGCGCCGGATCGTCCTCGGCGAGCACGCTGGCCAGACCGGCGGTGACGTGCACGATCGTGTCAGCCGTGCGCGCCGACGCAACGAACGCAGCGTGGCCGCGTCCAGCGGCCGGTCCGGCGCGGGCACCGACCGCCGCGCCCCGGTGAGCAGCGGCACCCAGATCTCGAACACGGACGCGTCGAACGCGTGCGGCGCGTGGAACAGCACCCCGGTCGCCGGTCGGTGACGCCCCAACCGCGTTCGCACGCCAGTTCCGCCACCTCGCGCTGCGAGACGACCACGCCCTTGGGCCGGCCGGTCGAACCCGACGTGTACATGACGTAGGCCGGGTGGGCGGGCGACAGCGGCGCGATCGCTCGGCCGATCGGCACCGGGAGCACCGACGCGTTCCAGCATCGACGACCGGCATGCCCGGTGACGCCGGCAGCGCCGACGCGCCGGCCTCGGTCGTCAGAACGCACACCGGGGTGGCGTCGGTCGACCATGAACGCGATCCGGTCGCTCGGATAGCGTCATGTCCACCGGCACGATACGCACCGCCCGCCTTCCACACCGCCAGCAGCGCCACGATCAGCTCGACGGACCGCGGCAGCACCACGGCAACGACCGACTCCGGGCCGCACACCGAAACCGGCCAGTGAGTGGGCCAACCGGTCGGCGCGGGCGTCGAGTTCGGCGTAGGTGAGCTCGACGCCCTCACCGACGAGGGCGACCGCGTCGGGCGTCCGAGCGACCTGCGCCGCGAACAGATCGGGCACGGTACCGGGCGGCGTCGCGGTCGCGGTGTCGTTCCACGCCCTCAGCACACGGTCCAGTTCGCCCTCGTCGAGCACACTCAGCGCACTGACGCGCATGTCGGGTGCCTCGTCCAGCGCCGCGACCAGACCCTCGGTCGCCGTGCGGAGCATCGCCGCGACGGCGTGCAGGTCGATCGGAGTGACGGCCTGCACGGTGAAGGTGAAGCCGCTGCCGGTGTCGTTGACGGACACGACCAGCGGGTAGTTCGTCCGTTCCTCGCGACCCAGGATCTTGATCTCGTCGAACGGGTCCGCGGTGCCAGGCGCGGCCTCGGGGTTGTGACGGTAGTTGAACAGGGAGGTGAACAGTGGCGTCCCGGCGGGCAGCGCCGCGGTCCGCTGCGCCAGCGCCAGTGGCGCGTGCTCGTGCACCAGCAGGTCGGCCAACGCGTCACGCACGGCGTGCACGGCCGCCACGACACCCCGATCGGCGATGTCCACCCGCATCGGCAACGTGTTGATGAACAGCCCCGGCACCCGATCCGACCCGGAACCAGCCGCCATCCGTCCGAACAGGACAGTACCGAACACCACATCCGACCGACCCGACACAGCAGCCAACACCCGCGCCCACACCAGATGGAACAACGTCGCCGCGACTCACGCCCAGCCGGCTCGCCGTCGCGCGCACCCGCGCGGCCAGCGGACCGGGCAGGGCGGTCCACAGTTCCTCGGCGTCCAGGCCGTCGCCGTGCACGTCCAGCAGACCGAACGGCGCGGTCGGCTCGGTGACGTCTCCGAGCAGGCCGGCGAAGAACCGCTCGTGCTCCTCCCGCGACACGCCCAACCGCGCTTGGGCCACGAAATCCCGGAATGGCAGCGGTTCGGGCAACGCATCAGCACGACCGGTCAGGAACGCACCGATCTCACCGAGCATGACCTCCAGCGTCGTGTGGTCCTGCACGAGGTGATGGGTCTGGATCAGGCCCAGCCACCGGCCCGTGTCGGGGTCCTGTGCCCGGTACACGCGCAGCAGCGGCGCGACCGAGGGATCCATCACGCCTGCCGCCGCGGCCATCAGCCCAGCCACCGCGGCACCATCGGCCGGCAGGTCCACGTCGATGACCGGCACCACAGCCCTGCGGAGCACGACCTGTACCGGCTCCGGCAGACCTTCCCACACGAACGCGGTGCGCAGCACGTCATGCCGGTCGACCACCCGCTGCAACGCGTCCACGAACGCGTCCAGGCGATCGCGTGAATCGAAGCCGAGCACGGACGGTTGCACGTACACGTCGTCACCGCCGCCTGCGGTCATCAGGTGGTGGAAGAAGATGCCTTCCTGCAACGGTGCCAACGGGTACACGTCCCGCACGTTCTCCGCACCACCGGCGGCCGACACCACCCGGCCGACCTGATCGGGTGTCAGATCCACCAACGGCAGCATCTCCGGCGTGATCACCGACGCGTCATCGGGAATCAGGTTCGGCGGTACGACAACACCGCCGCTGTCACCGGACAGCGCCAAAGCGGCAGGTGTGGGCGCGGCGAACAGCGCCCGCACCGACACCGACACACCCCGCAGCCGCAGTCGCTCCACCAGCGACACGGCCAACAGTGAATGCCCACCCAGCCGGAAGAAGTTCTCGTCGACACCCACCGACGGCAAACCCAACACGTCGGCGAAGGTCTGGCACAGCACCTCCTCCAGCACCGTCGACGGCCCGCGACCACCCGTGCCGCTCCCGTACTCCGGGACAGGCAACGCGGCACGGTCGAGCTTCCCGTTGGGCGTCAACGGGAACTCGTCAAGCACCACGACGGCCGATGGCACCATGTAGTCCGGCAGGCGCCGGGCGACGAACTCCTGCCACTGTCCGTCGGCATCGGTGGCCACCACATAGGCGACCAGTCGACGGTCCTCCGGCGTGTCCTCCCGGACGACGGCGACGGCCTGTGTCACCGCCTGGTGGGCGAGCAGCGCCGCCTCGACCTCACCGAGTTCGATCCTGAACCCACGGATCTTCACCTGGTGGTCGGCACGGCCCACGAACACCAGGCCCTCGGGCGTCCAGCGCGCCAGGTCACCGGTGCGGTACATCCGCTCACCGCTGCCGAACGGACAGGCCACGAACCGCTCCGCGGTGAGGCCGACGCGACCCAGGTAGCCACGGGCGAGTCCCGCGCCCGCGAGGAACATCTCGCCCACGACGCCCAGCGGCACCGGCTGCAGGAACCCGTCGAGCAGGTACACCCGGGTGTTCGCGACCGGCGTGCCGATGCGGGGTTCGTCGCCCGGCGACAGCGGGTCGGAGATCGTGGCGGCCACGGTGCTCTCCGCGGGCCCGTACGCGTTGACGAGGCGACGGCCGGGCGCCCAGCGGTCGAGTGCGGCACTGCCCAACGCCTCGCCGCCCGCGATGAGCGTGGAGAGCGTCGGCAGGCTGCCGGCCGGCAGCACACCCAGCAGCGCGGGAGGCAGCAGCGCGTGGGTCACCGCGTGCCTGGCCACCAACTCGACCAGTGCCGGGCCGGCCAGCAGATCCGAAGATCCCGACACGACGAGGCGCGCTCCGGTGCAGAACGCCATCAGCAGCTCCCAGACGGCCGCGTCGAAGCTCACCGAGGCGAACTGCAACACCCTGCTGTCGGCGTCGAGCGCCAACCGGTCGCGTTGCGACTCCACCAGGCTCGCCACGCCGGCGTGGGTGACGAGCACGCCCTTGGGCCTGCCGGTCGAGCCGGAGGTGAAGATGACGTACGCGGGGTGGGTGGGCAGCAGCGGGCTGATCCGCTCGACGTCGTCGATCGGGTCGCCGCTGACGGTGTCGAGCGCGCTGACCATTCGTGGGTCGTCGAGCGTAAGGACCGGCGCACCCGGCGACGACGGCAGCGCCGAAGCACCGGCCTCCGTCGTCAGGACGCATGCCGGCGCCGCGTCGGAGAGCATGAACCCGATGCGTTCGCCGGGATACGTCACGTCGATCGGCAGGTAGGCACCACCGGCCTGGCACACCGCCAGCAGCGCGACGACCAGCTCGACGGAACGCGGCATCACCACCGCGACGACCTGCTCCGGCCCGACACCGCGGGCAACCAGCAGCCGTGCCACCCGGCTGACGCGGGCGTCGAGTTCGGCGTAGGTGAGTTCGACGTCGCCGCACACCAACGCGGGCGCGTCCGGCGTGCCGGCGACCTGCGCGGCGATCAGCTCCGCGACGGTGGCGGACGGCAGTTCGACCGCCGTGTCGTCGCACGCCGCCAGCACACGGTCACGCTCGGCCGCATCGAGCACGGCCAGCGCGCTGACCGGTGTGTCGGGTGCTGCTTCGAGCGCCGCGACCAGGTTTTCGGTGACCGTGCCGAGCATCGCGCACACGGCGTGCGCGTCGGCGGGAGCGAGCGCCCTGACGGTGAAGGTGAAGCCCGTGCCGCCGTCGTTGACCGACACGTCCAGCGGGTAGTTCGTCAGCTCCTCGCGCAACATGATCTCGACGTCGTCGAGCGGATCGTCGCCGTCGTTCCCGGTGCCGAAGTTGTAGCGGTAGTTGAACAGGGCTGTGAACAGCGGCGTGTCCGCCGACAGAGCAGCGCCCTGCTGAGCCAGCGCCAGTGGCGCGTGCTCGTGCACCAGCAGGTCGGCCAACGCGTCACGCACGGCGTGCACGGCCGCCACGACACCCCGATCGGCGATGTCCACCCGCATCGGCAACGTGTTGATGAACAGCCCCGGCACCCGATCCGACCCGGAACCAGCCGCCATCCGTCCGAACAGGACAGTACCGAACACCACATCCGACCGACCCGACACAGCAGCCAACACCCGCGCCCACACCAGATGGAACAGCGTCGCCGGACTCACGCCCAGCGTGCGGGCGACCGTGCGGACCCGTTCGGCGACCTGGTCGGGCAACGGCGCCCACGTCTCGTCCGCGCCGGTGCCGTCGCCGTGCACGTCCAGCAGGCCGTACGGCGCCGTCGGCTCCTCCACGTCACCCAGCAGGCCGGCGAAGAACCGCTCGTGCTCCTCCCGCGACACACCCAACCGCGCGTGCGCCACGAAATCCCGGAACGGCAGCGGTTCGGGGAGTTGGCGATCGTGTCCGGCCAGGAACGCCCCGATCTCGCTGAGCAGCACCTCCAACGTGGTGTGGTCCTGCACCAGGTGATGCACCTGAACCAGACCCAGCCACCGACCGGTGTCCGGGTCCTGGCCCCGGTACACCCGCAGCAGCGGCGCCACGGACAGATCCATCACCGGGTCGGCGGCAGCCACCAACTCGGCCACGGCGTCACCGTCGGCCGGCAGGTCGACATCGACCACCGGCACGGCGGCCCGCCGCCACACCACCTGCAACGGCTCCGGCAGACCCCGCCACACGAATCCGGTACGCAGGATGTCGTGCCGGTCGACCACGCTCTGTAGCGCGCCCACGAACGCGGCCAGCCGGTCACGCGACGTGAAGCCCAGCACGAACGGCTGCAGGTAGACGTCGGCACCGCCCTCGGCGGCGATGAGGTGGTGGAAGAAGATGCCTTCCTGCAACGGCGCCAACGGATACACGTCCCGCACGTTCTCCGCACCACCGGCGGCCGACACCACCCGGCCGACCTGATCGGGTGTCAGATCCACCAACGGCAGCATCTCCGGCGTGATCACCGACGCGTCATCGGGAATCAGGTTCGGCGGCACGACCACCTCGGTCTCACCGACGGCCGCGGCCAGACCGCCCGGTGTCGGCGCCGCGAACAACGCCCGCACCGACACCGACACACCCCGCTCCCGCAACCGCTCCACCAACGACACCGCCAGCAGCGAATGCCCACCCAGCTCGAAGAAGTTGTCGTCGACTCCGACCGAGGGCACGCCCAACACCGCGGCGAAGGCCCGGCACACGACCTCTTCCCGCACCGTCGACGGCCCGCGACCACCGGTACGACCGCCGTACTCGGGTGCCGGCAGGGCGGCGCGGTCCAGCTTTCCGTTGGATGTCAACGGCAACGCGTCCAGGACGATGACTGCCGAGGGCACCATGTACTCCGGCAGCCGCGCGACCGCGAACTCCCGCAGCGCACCCGGCAGGTCCCCGTCCTCGTCGTCCGCGACCACATAGGCAACCAGGCGCCGGTCACCAGGCACGTCCTCGCGAACCGTCACGACGGCCCGATCGACAGCAGGATGCGCGGCCAACACGGCCTCGACCTCGCCCGGCTCGATCCGGAAGCCGCGGATCTTCACCTGGTGATCGGCACGCCCCGCGAACACCAACGCACCGTCCGCGCCCCACCGGGCGAGGTCGCCGGTGCGGTACATCCGCTCACCGCCGCCGAACGGGCACGCGACGAACCGCTCCGCCGTCAGGCCGGGCCGCCGCACGTAACCGCGGGCCACCCGCGCGCCGGCGATGTACAGCTCACCCACCACGCCGACCGGCACCGGCGACAGGTGCTCGTCGAGGACGTACAGCCGGGTGTTGGCGATCGGCCTGCCGATCGGCACCGTGTCGGGCACCTCCTGCCCCGCGACGACCTCGAAGACACAGCAGCCGACGACGGTCTCGGTCGGCCCGTACTCGTTGACGACGACCGACTCCGGCGCCCCGGCCAGCCAGGCGCGGACGTCGTCACCGACCAGGCTTCGCCGCCGACGATCAGGCGACGGGTGGCACACCTGGAGTCCGGCGCGGAGGGCAGTAACGGCAGGTGGCTGGCGGACCACCTTCAGCAGGCCGAACTACTGCCCGCGGTGACCAGGTCGGTCAGGCCCTGCACGCCGCCCTGCCGGCTGATCGTCACGGCGGACCCGGACACCAGCGGCAGGAACACACTGGTGACGGTCAGGTCGAAGGCCAGTGACGAGTGGAGTGGGGCGCCGTGCGTGCCGTCCATGCCGTACGCACCGGCGGCCCATGTCACGTAGTTGGCGAAGCCCGCGTGGGTGATCGCAACACCCTTGGGCCGCCCCGTCGATCCCGACGTGTAGATCACGTAGGCCAGCGAGTCCGGTGCGACGGGCACATCGGGTGCGGGTGGACGGGTCCGCGCCGACCAGTGCGGCGGTCGTGGGGTCGTCGACCGCGACCGTGTGGACCCGGCCGGCGGGCAGTTCGTCGAGGATGTCCTCGGTGCCGAGGATGACCGCGGCCCGGCTGTCCGCGAGCATGAAACCGATCCGGTCGTTGGGGTACGACGGGTCGATCGGCAGATAGGCGGCACCTGCCTTGAGCACCGCCAGCACGGCGACGACCATCTCGGCCGAACGCTCGAACGCCAACGCCACCAACTGTTCCGGTCCCACGCCCCGCGCCATCAGCAACCGGGCCAACCGATTGGCCCGTGCGTCCAACTCCGCGTACGACAGCTCACTGCCGTCGTCGACCACCGCCACCGCGTCCGGCGTCCGCGCCACCTGAGCGGCGAACAGCTCCGGCACCAGCTCCGCCACCGTCGGCGTCGCGGTGTCGTTCCACTCGTGCAACACCCTGTGACGCTGGGCCTCGCCCAGCACGTCCAGGGCCGTCATGCCGGCATCGGGGTCGTTCTCCAGCGCGGCGACCAGGTTCTCGGTCGTGGTGCACAGGAGCTCGCACATGACGTCGGCGTCGGCCGGAGCGACGGCGTAGACGGTGAAGCCGAATCCGGTGCCGGTGTCGTTGACGGCGATGTTCAGCGGATAGTTGTTGCGATCCCAGTTGTAGAGGGTCGCGATGCCCTCGAACGCTGTGTCGCGACCGCTCTCGTGCGTGCCGCCGGTGTTGTGGCGGTAGTTGAACAGCGACGTGAACAACGGCACCGAGCCGGCAACCCGGCAGCCCGCTGCGCCACACCCAACGGCGCATGCTCATGCACCAACAGATCCGCCAACGCTCCCGCACCACGCCCACCACACCCGCCACCGAACACCCCGCCGACATCCACCCGCACCGGCAACGTATTGATGAACAGACCCGGCACCCGATCCGACCCCGAACCAGCCGCCATCCGACCAAACAACACCGTCCCGAACACCACATCCGACCGACCCGACACAGCAGCCAACACCCGCGCCCACACCACATGAAACAACGTCGCAGCACTCACACCCAACCGCGCGCGCCACCACCCGCACCCGAACAGCCAACCCACCCGACAACCACACCGACGCCTCACCCGCACCACGACCATCACCCAGCACATCCAACAAACCAAACGGCGCCGTCGGCTCAGTCACATCACCCAACAAACCAACAAAAAACCGCTCATGCTCCTCCCGCGACACACCCAACCGCGCATGCGCCACAAAATCCCGAAACGGCAACGGCTCCGCCAACCCACCCACACGACCCGACAAAAACGCACCAATCTCGCCCAACACCACCTCCAACGTCGTGTGGTCCTGCACCAAATGATGCACCTGCACCACACCCAACCACCGACCCGAAACAGGATCCGCCGCCCGATACACCCGCAACAACGGCGCCGACAGACACATCCATCACCGGGTCGACCGCATCGACAAGCGCGGCCACCGCGTCGCGGTCAGCCGGCAGCTCCACGTCGATCACCGGTACCACGGCCCGCCGCCACACCACCTGCACCGGCTCCGGCAGGCCCCGTCACACGAACGCCGTGCGCAGATGTCGTGCCGGTCCACGACCTGCTGCAACGCACCCACGAACGCGTCGAGCCGATCGCGGGAATCGAAGCCGAGCACGAACGGCTGCGCATACACGTCGGCGCCGTCGCCGGCAGTCATCAGATGGTGGAAGAAGATGCCTTCCTGCAACGGCGCCAACGGATACACATCCCGCACATTCTCCGCACCACCAGCAGACCCCACCACACGACCAACCTGCTCAGGCGTCAAATCCACCAACGACAACATCTCCGGCGTAATCACCGACGCACCATCAGGAATCAAATTCGGCGGCACCACCACCCCGACACCACCACCAGCCGCAGCCAACCCAGCCGGATCGGCGCCGCGAACAACGCCCGCACCGACACCGACACACCCCGCACCCGCAACCGCTCCACCAACGACACCGCCAACAACGAATGCCCACCCAACCGGAAAAAATTATCCTCCACCCCCACCGACTCCAACCCCAACACCTCAGCGAAAACCTGACACAACACCTCCTCCAACACCGTCGAAGGCCCACGACCGACCGCACCACTCCCATACTCCGGCACCGGCAACGCCGCACGATCAAGCTTCCCGTTGACGTCAACGGCAACGCATCCACCACCACCACCACCGAGGGCACCATGTACTCCGGCAGCCGCCGCAGCGGCGAACTCCGCACATCACTCGGCGTCACCGGCCGCCACCACATACGCGACCAGACGCCGATCTCCCGGTACGTCCTCGCGAACGACGACCGCGGCCCGCGTCACCGCTGGATGCCCGGCCACGACCGCCTCGACCTCGCCGGGCTCGATCCGGAACCCACGGATCTTCACCTGGTGATCGGCACGCCCCAGGAACACCAACTGCCCGTCACGGGTCCAGCGCACCAGATCGCCGGTCCGGTACATCCGCTCACCCGCACCGAACGGACACGCCACGAACCGCTCACCCGTCAGCCCAGGTCGGCCGACGTAGCCACGCGCCAACTGCACACCGGCCAGGTACAGCTCGCCGGTCACCCCGGCCGGCACCGGGTTCAGGGCGTCGTCGAGCACGTACACCCGGGTGTTGGCCACCGGGCCGCCGATGGGCACCGCCGCACCGTCGTCCGCGCCGCAGAGCGCCGCCGTGACGTCCACCGCCGCCTCGGTCGGCCCGTAGAGGTTGAACAGCGGGGCAGGCAGGAGCCGAGGAACCGGTCCCGGAGGGCGGCCGGCAGAGCCTCACCGCTGCAGTACACCGCGCGCAGTCCGGTACACGTCGCGGCGGCGGGGTCACGCAGGAAGGCCGCCAGCATCGACGGCACGAAGTGCGCGACCGTGACGCCGGTGTCGCGGATCAATTCGGCCAGGTATGCCGGCTCCCGGTGCCCACCCGGCCGGGCGAGCACGAGTGCGGCGCCTCGCGTCAGTGGCCAGAAGAACTCCCACACGGACACGTCGAACCCGAACGGCGTCTTCTGCACGACCCGGTCCCCGGCCGTGAGGCCGTACGTGCCCTGCATCCATGCCAGCCGATTGACGATGCTGCGGGATGCGACGACGACACCCTTGGGGCGGCCGGTCGAACCGGACGTGAAGATCACGTACGCCGGGTGGTCGGGGTGCGCGGGTGCGACGCGCTCGTCGTCGGTCACCGGTGCGTCGGGCAGCGTGGCCAGCAGCGTCGCGGTGTCCGGGTCGTCGACGACCAGGCGTGCCGGTGCGTCCGGCAGGCCGGTGGCCGCGCCGGTGGTGGTGAGCAGCAGTGTCGCCGCGGCGTCGGCGAGCGACGCCGCCGTCCGCGGGGCCGGGTGTGACGGCTCGACCGGCAGGTAGGCGGCACCGGCTTTGACGACCGCGAGCAGCGCAACGACCAGTTCGACGGAGCGCTCCATGGCCACTGCCACAATGGATTCGGCTCCGGCACCGCGCTGGATCAGCAGTCTGGCCAACCGGTTGGCGCGCGAGTCGAGTTCGGCGTACGAGAGTTCGACGTCCTCGAAGACCAGCGCCGTCGCGTGTGGCGACCGTGCCGCCTGCTCCGCGAGCAGTCGCGGCAGAGTGGTGTCCGGCACGGCCGCCGCCGTGTCGTTCCACTGCCGCAGCACCGTGACGCGCTCCCGCGCGGTGAGCACGTCGACGTCGCGCAGCCGGCGTTCCGGCTCGGAGGACAGCACGTCGAGCAGGTGCGTCCAGCGCTCGGCGACCTGTTCGGCGGTCGCCCGGTCGAACAGGTCGGCGGCCGCGATCAGGGTGCCTCGCAGTCCCGCGGGCGCGCCGTCCGCGTCGACGGCCGCGCCGATGTTCAGCTCCAGGTCGACCTTGGCGGCCGCGGTTCCGGTGGCCAGCGAGGCCACCGCGAGGCCGGGGAGTTCGAGACCGTCGTCGGTGTCGTGGCGCAGGGTGAGCATGACCTGGAACAGCGGATGACGCGAGAGCGAACGGTCCGGTGCCAGCTCCTCGACCAACCGCTCGAACGGCACGTCCTGATGCGCGAACGCGGCCAGGCCCGCTTCGCGTGCCCGCCCCAGCACCTGCCGGAACTCGGGGTCACCGGCCAGATCGGTGCGGATCACGAGGGTGTTGACGAAGAACCCGACCAGATCGTCCAGCGCGGCGTCCTGGCGCCCCGCGACGGTGGCGCCGACGGGGATGTCGGTGCCAGCGCCGAGGCGGGACAACAGCACCGCCAGGGCGGCCTGAACGACCATGAACAGCGTCACGCCCTCGTGCCGGGCCAACGCCAGCAGTCGCGCGTGCACATCGGCCGGCACGTCCACCGGAATGCCGTGACCACGGTGCTGACGCCACGGCGGGACGGGGGTGGTCCAACGGCAGCGCCAACTCCACCGGAGCACCCGCCAACGCCCGCCGCCAATACCCCACCTGCCCACACAGCACACTATCCGGATCATCGGCATCACCCAACAACTCCCGCTGCCACAACGCATAATCCGCGTACTGCACCGGCAACGGCGACCACCCAGGAACACACCCCGCCACCCGCGCCGCATACGCCACCGACACATCACGACCCAACGGCCCCATCGACCAACCATCACCAGCAATGTGATGCACCACCACCACCAACACATGATCAACCGGCGACAACCGCAACAACCAAGCACGCACCGGAATCTCACCAGCAAGATCGAACACATACCCAGCGGCAACCCGCACCACATCAGCCAGGTCGCGCTCCACCACGTCAGCGACTTCCAGATCCCACTCCACCTCCGCCAACGGCACCACCCGCTGACACGGCTCCCCCTCACACACCGGGAACACCGTCCGCAACACCTCATGCCGCCCCAACACATCCCACAACGCCGCACGCAACGCGGCGACGTCGAGCGACCCGGAGATCCGGGTCAGGGCCGGCATGTTGTACGTGGCGCTCGGGCCGTCCAGTTGGGCGAGGAACCACAGTCGTTGTTGTGCGAACGACAGCGGCACGCGCTCCGGGCGCCGGCACGCCACCAGAGCGGATCGGGCCGGGTCGGTGGACAGGGTCGCGGCGAGGCCGGTCACCGTCGGTGTCGCGAACACCGCCCGCAGCGGCACCTCGACGCCGAGCACCGTCCGGATGCGGTTGACCAGTTGGGTGGCCAACAGCGAATGTCCGCCCAGGTCGAAGAAACTGTCGTCCACACCGACCGAGGGCAGGTTCAACACCTGTGCGAACACTCCGCACAGGATCTCCTCCCTCGGCGTCGACGACCCGCGACCGCTCGAACCGGTCGTGTACTCCGGAACCGGCAGTGCCGCACGGTCCAGCTTCCCGTTGGACGTCAACGGCAACGCGTCGAGCACCACGACGGCCGAAGGCACCAGGTAGTCCGGCAACCGCCCGGCGGCGAACTCCCGCACCACACCCGGCAGTTCCGCGTTCCCGGCCGCCGCGACCACGTAGGCCACCAGGCAGCGATCCCCCGGCACGTCCTCACGGACGACCACCACGGACTGGGCGACAGCCGGATGCGCGGCGATCACCGACTGCACCTCGCCGGGCTCGATCCGGAACCCGCGGATCTTCACCTGCTCGTCGGCCCGGCCCGCGAACACCAACTCGCCGTCAGCCGTCCAGCGCGCCAGGTCGCCCGTCCGGTACATCCGTTCACCCGATCCGAACGGACACGCCACGAACCGCTCACCCGTCATGGCGGCGCGCCCCAGGTAGCCGCGGGCGAGCCCGGGGCCCGCGACGTACAGCTCTCCCACCACGCCGGGAGCAACCGGCGTCAGGAACTCGTCGAGCACGTACGCGCGGGTGCCGGCCAGTGGCCTGCCGATCGGTGACTCGGCCGTGCCGGGCACGCATCGCCACGCCGTGGCGTCGACCGTGGTTTCCGTCGGGCCGTAGGTGTTGAACAGCGTGCGGCCGTCGGCCCAGCGTGCGACGAGCTCGGGCGGACATGCCTCCCCACCGACCTCGATGACGACATCGGCCGACACCGACCCGTCCGGCAGGCTGGCCAACACCACGGGTGGCAGCGACGCGTGCGTGATGCGCTGCCGCGTGCAGAACCGCGCGAGTTCGCCACCCAGTCGCTGTTCCGCCGGGACGATCACCAGCGTCGCGCCCGTCGTCAGGGCGAGTGTCCATTCCAGACCGAAGTTGTCGAATCCGACCGACGCGAACTGAAGCACGCGTGCGCCAGGACCGGCCCCGAAGCGCGACAGGCCGGTCACCATGTTGTGCAGTCCCGTGTGCGACACGACAACGCCCTTGGGGCGCCCGGTCGAGCCCGACGTGTAGATCACGTACGCCGGTAGCTGCGGTGCGCGCGGGTGCACGGTCGGTGCGGTGGTGGGCAGTGTGGCGAGGTGGTCGCGTGTGTGCGGCTCATCGACCACGACGGTGGGCGCGCCGGCATCGGGCAGCGTCCCGGCGAACGCGGCCGTGGTGCACACGACCGTGGGCCGGGCGTCGGCGAACAGGTACTCGACGCGCTCCGCCGGGTAGGTCACGTCCACCGGCAGGTACGCGCCACCGGCCTTCAACACCGCCAGCAGGGCCACGAGCAGGTCGACCGACCGTTCCATCACGACCGCGACCACCGACTCGGGACCGACACCGGCCTGCCCCAACAGCCTGGCCAGCCGGTTGGCGCGGGCGTCCAGGTCGGCGTAGGTGAGCTCGTCGTTGCCGCAGGCCACCGCCACGGCATCGGGGGTGCACGCGGCCTGCGCCGCGACACGGTCGGGCACCGGCTCCACCGGTACCACGGCGCCGGTGCCGCTCCACTCCCGCAGCAGTGTGACGCGCTCGCCGTCGTCGAGCACGTCCACCGTGCCGAGCCGGGCGGCCGGGTCGGCGGCCACTCGGGCCAGCACCCGCACCAGTCGGGCGGTGAGCGCGGCGGCGGCCGGCTCGTCGAACAGGTCCGCCGACACCGTCACGGTGCCGCGCAGCCCTGCCGGCATCCCGTTGGCGAACTGCTCGACGACCGTCACGTCCAGGTCGAACTTGGCCGCCGGGCTGCCGGTCGGCAGCGGGCTCACGTCGAGACCGGGCAGTTCGAGGTCGGAGCCGGAGTTGTTCTGCACCGTGAGCATGGCCTGGAACAGCGGATTGCGCGCCAGCGAGCGGCCCGGCGCGAGTTCCTCCACCAGCCGTTCGAAGGGCACGTCCTGCTGCTCGAAGGCAGCCAGGCTGGTCCGGCGCACGCGCCGCAGCACCTCGGTGAAACGCGGATTGCCGGTCAGGTCGGTGCGGATGACCACGGTGTTGACGAAGCAGCCGACCAGTTCGTCCAGCGCCTCGTCCAGCCGGCCGGCGAGCGCGGAGCCGATCGGGATGTCGTTGCCCGCGCCCGATCGCGACAGCATGACGGCCAGTGCCGCGTGCAGCAGCATGAACAGGGTGACGTTCTCGCGGCGCGCCAACTCGACCAGCGCGGCGTGCGATTCCGCCGGCACCGCGAGGGGAACGCTGTGGCCCCGGTAGGTCGCCACGGCGGGACGGGGGTGGTCCAACGGCAGCGCCAACTCCACCGGAGCACCCGCCAACGCCCGCCGCCAATACCCCACCTGCCCACACAGCACACTATCCGGATCATCGGCATCACCCAACAACTCCCGCTGCCACAACGCATAATCCGCGTACTGCACCGGCAACGGCGACCACCCAGGAACACACCCCGCCACCCGCGCCGCATACGCCACCGACACATCACGACCCAACGGCCCCATCGACCAACCATCACCAGCAATGTGATGCACCACCACCACCAACACATGATCAACCGGCGACAACCGCAACAACCAAGCACGCACCGGAATCTCACCAGCAAGATCGAACACATACCCAGCGGCAACCCGCACCACATCAGCCAGGTCGCGCTCCACCACGTCAGCGACTTCCAGATCCCACTCCACCTCCGCCAACGGCACCACCCGCTGACACGGCTCCCCCTCACACACCGGGAACACCGTCCGCAACACCTCATGCCGCCCCAACACATCCCACAACGCCGCACGCAACGCGGCGACGTCGAGCGACCCGGACAGCTTCGTCGCGATCGGGACGTTGTAGGTGGCGCCGGGGCCTTCGAGTTGGGCCAGGAACCACAACCGGCGCTGCGCGAACGACAGCGGAACCATCAGATCTCCTCCTGCTCACGCATCGGCCGCAGCGCGGGCCGGGCTTTCGGCCTGGTCTGGTCGGTCCGACTGTCCAAGCGGCTCGCGACCCTGGCGACCGTTCGCTCCTCGAACACCACGCTGAGCGGCAGATCGACGTTCAACGCGGCCCTGATCCGGCTGACCAGTCGGGTCGCCAGCAGCGAGTGGCCACCGATCTCGAAGAAGTTGTCGTCGACGCCCACCGTCGGCAGGCCGAGCACCTCGGCGAACAACCGGCACACGATCTCCTCGTGCGGTGTCGACGGCGCGCGGCTGCCCGATGTGGTGCGGTACTCGGGTGCCGGCAGGGCGTCGCGGTCGAGCTTTCCGTTGGCGGTCAACGGCAGCACCTCCAGCACGACGGTGGCCGAGGGCACCATGAACTCCGGCAGCCGTTGGGCGACCATGGCCCGCACCGACGCCGGAAGTTCCTCGGTGGCGGCCATGTCGGCCGGCACCACGTAGGCGACCAGACGCCGGTCACCCGGCACGTCCTCCCGCGCGACGACCGCGGCCTGCGCCACGGCGGGGTGTTCGGCGACGACGGCCTGCACCTCGCCCGGCTCGATCCGGAACCCGCGGATCTTCACCTGCTCGTCGGCCCGGCCCGCGAACACCAACTCGCCCGCGTCGTCCCAGCGGACGACGTCACCGGTGCGGTAGAGGCGCTCGCCGGTCCCGGTGAACGGGTCTGCCACGAACCGTTCCGCGGTCAGTCCCGGGCGGCCGAGGTAGCCGCGCGCGAGGCCGTCACCACCGATGTAGAGCTCGCCGGGGACACCGACCGGCACCGGGCTGAGGAAGTCGTCGAGCACGTACACCCTGGTGTTGTCCATGGGCCGTCCGATCGGCACCGTCGACGTGCGGCCCGCGAGCGCGTGGATCGTGGCGTAGGTGGTGGTTTCCGTCGGGCCGTAGACGTGCGCGACGGACGTCGCGGGGCAGGCCTCGACGACGGTGGACATGGCCGCCGGTGACACCAGCTCGCCGCCGGTGAGTACCTCACGCAGCCCGAGCAGCGCCGGCATGCCCTGGTCGGCGAGCAGGTTGAACAGCGCGGTGGTGAAGAACGCGCTGGTGACCCGCCCGTCGGTGATCGCCGTACGCAGTGTCTCGGCATCGGTGTCACCGGTGGGTGCCAGCACGACCGTGCCACCGGACAGCAGCGGCACCCAGATCTCGTACGTCGACGCGTCGAAGGCGAGCGGAGAGTGCAGCAGCACCCGGCGCGGCGATCCGGACGCGAACGCCCGGTCGACGGCGAGCGCCACGACGTTGCGGTGCGTCGCCATGACTCCCTTGGGGATGCCCGTCGATCCGGACGTGAACATGGCGTAGGCGACCTGGTCGGGGTGCACGACCACGGTCAACGACCCGTCGGCGGCCCTGTCCGCGAGCGCGGCCACGGTGAACGTCGGCACGCCGCCGGGCAGGTCGGTCACCGCGGCGTCGCGATCGACGAGCACCAGGCTCGCCGCGCTCTCCCCGAGGATCGTGCGGATCCGGGCGGCCGGGTACCGGGTGTCGATCGGGACGTAGGTGCCGCCGGCCTTGAGCACGGCGAGTATCGCGACCAGCATGTCGACGGACCGCTCCCCGACCAGCGCGACCCTGCTCTCGGACCGGACGCCGAGGCCGGCGAGTCGGCGCGCCATCCGGTCGGCGCGTGCGGCCAGTTCGGCGTAGGTGAGTTCGGTGCCGTCGCAGGCGACAGCGATCGCATCGGGGGTGCGGGCCGCCTGTGCGTCGAACAAACCGGGCAGCGTGCCGGTCGGCACCGTGGTCGTCGTGTCGTTCCAGTCGGTCAGCACCCGATCGCACTCGTCGTCACCCAGCACGCCGATCGTGGCCAGCCGCGCGTCCGGGTCGTCGTCGAGGGCGGCGATCACGTTCTCGGTCGTGGTGTGCAGCATGGCGCACACCGCGACCGGGTCGATGGGCGCGACGGCCTGAACGGTGAAGCCGAACCCGGTTCCGGCGTCGTTGACCGACACGTCCAGCGGGTAGTTCGTGTGGTCCTCGCGGAGCAGGATCTCCACGCCCACGAAGGGATCAGCGGTGTCCGGCACGGCTTCCGGGTTGTGCCGGTAGTTGAACAGGGACGTGAACAGCGGGGTCTGCGGCGGTAACGCGGCCATCTGCTGGGCGACTGCGAGTGGTGCGTGCTCGTGCACGAGCAGCTCGGCAAGGCCACCGCGCACGGCCGCAACGGCCTCGCCGACAGTGAGCCGGGCCGTGTCGACGCGTAGCGGGAGGGTGTTGATGAACAGGCCCGGCACGCGGTCCGCGCCGGCACCGGCCCGCATCCGTCCGAAGAGGACGGTACCGAAGACCACGTCCGACCGGCCGGACACCGCGGCGAGCACTCGCGCCCAGACGAGGTGGAACAGGGTCGCCGGACTCACACCGAGCCTGCGCCCGGTCGCACGGACCCGCCGCGCGAGGCCGGCGTCCAGCGCCAGGCGCGCGTCGACCGCGCCCGCGCCGTCGCCGTGGACGTCCAGCAGACCGAAGGGGGCGGTCGGCTCGGCGACGTCGCCGAGCAGCCCGGCGAAGAACCGCTCGTGCTCCTCCCGCGAGACACCGAGCCGTGACTGGGCGACGAAGTCGCGGAACGGCAGCGGTTCGGGCAGCGTGTCCTGGCGACCGGACAGGAACGCGCCGATCTCGCCGAGCACGACCTCCAATGCGGTGTGGTCGAGCACGAGATGGTGGATCTGGACCAGCGCCAGCCAGCGGCCCGTGGCCGGGTCCTGCGCACGGTAGAACCGCATCAGCGGCGCGGCGGACAGGTCCATGATCGGATCGGCGGCCGCGAGCAGTTGTGCGACGGCGTCGGCACCGGAGGGCAGGTCCAGTCCGTGACCGGGACCGTGGCGTGCCGGCAGCACGACCTGGACCGGCTCCGGCAGGCCGTGCCAGACGATCGCCGTGCGCAGGATGTCGTGCCGGTCCACCACCTGCCGCAACGCCGCGACGAACGCGTCGAGCCGATCACGGGAGTCGAAACCCAGCACGGAGGGCAGCGCGTAGACGTCCGAGCCGCGTTCGTCGGCCATCAGGTGGTGGAAGAAGATGCCCTCCTGCAGCGGCGCCAGCGGGTACACGTCCGCGACGTTCTCGGGCCCGCCCGCGGCGGCGACGACGCCGCGGATCTGCTCCGGCGTCAGCCGCACCAGCGGCAGCATCTCCGGGGTGATCTCCGACGCGCCGTCGGGGATCAGGTTCGGCGGTACCGTCACCTCGGCATCACCACCGGCGGCGGCCAGGCCGGCGACCGTCGGCGTGTGCGAACAGCGCCCGCACCGACACCGGCACGCCCCGTGCCCGCAACCGCTCCACCAGCGACACCGCCAGCAGCGAATGCCCACCGAGCGCGAAGAAGTCGTCATCGACGCCGACCCGGTCCAGGCCGAGGACCTCCGCGAACTCCGGCACAGGATCTCCTCCCGCAGGGTCGCGGGCCCGCTGCCCGCCGCCGCGGTGCCCTGGTAGTCGGGTGCGGGCAGTGCCTTGCGGTCCAGCTTTCCGTTGCCGGTCAACGGCAGCGCGTCCAGCGCGACGAACGCGGCCGGCACCATGTGCTCGGGCAGCCGACGGCCACGAACGTCCGCAGCACACGGGTAGGTCAGTGTCCGGGTCGTCGGGCGACCACGTAGGCGACCAGCCGATCGTCCTCACGTGCCACGACGGCGGATCGCTGCCACGGCCGGGTGGCCACTCAGGACCGACTCGATCTCGCCGGGCTCGACCCGGAACCCGCGGATCTTCACCTGGTCGTCGGCGCGACCCAGGAACACGAGTTCCCGTCGTCACACCAGCGCACCAGGTCCCCGGTGCGGTACATCCGTTCGCCGGTCCCGAACGGGCACGCCACGAACCGCTCGCCGGTCAGGCCGGAGCGACCGACGTAGCCACGCGCCAAGCCGGCGCCCGCGACGTACAGTTCACCGGCCACACCGGTCGCCACCGGAGTCAGGTACTCGTCCAGCACGTACAGGCGTGTGTTGGCGATCGGCCGACCGATCGGCACCCGGCCGCCGTCGAGCATGTCCCCGGTCAGCCGAGTGGCGGCAACGCCGATCGTGGTCTCGGTCGGGCCGTAGTGGTTGAACACGGCCCGGTTCCCGGCCGCCGCCAGCACCTCACGTGTCCATCGGGCCGGCGCGGCCTCACCACCCAGCACCAGGCACGCCCCGGCAGCACGCCGTTGCCCAGCGCGGCCAGGTGCGACGGCACGACCTTCAGATAGTCGATCTCGTGCTCGGTCACACAAGCCGACACCATTGCCGGATCGGTCGCCGCGTCGGCCGGTAGCACGTGCAGCCGGCCGCCCGACACCAGCGCAGGCGAACAGCATCGTGTTGCCCAGGTCCGTTGCCTGGCCCTGCAACAGGGCATACCGACCGGCTGCCCGCAACCCAGCCGATCGGCGGCAGCCAGCACGTAGTTGGCCAACCCGCCGTGCGTGACGGCGACACCCTTCGGCCGCCCCGTCGAGCCCGACGTGTAGATCACGTAGGCGAGGCCGTCGGGCGAGACGGGAGTTCGCGGCGTGTCCGCCGGGCACGCCGCGATTCGCGCGGCATCCACCGGATCGTCCACGGCGAACGTGCGGAGATGCCCGACCGGCAGGTCGTCGAGCAGTTCCGCCGTGCCGAGCACCAGTGCCGCGCGGGTGTCGGCGAGCATGAAACCGACGCGGTCGGCCGGATACGCCGGATCGATCGGCAGGTAGGCGGCGCCGGCCCGGAACACCGCCAGAATCGCCACGATCATCTCGGCCGACGGTCGAACGCCAGCCCCACCACCTGCTCGGGCCCGACGCCCTGTGCCAGCAGCAAAGCCGCCAGCCGGCCGGCCCGCTCGTCCAGCTCCGCGTACGTGAGCCGACGCCGTCTCCGACCAACGCCACCGCGTCCGGCGTCCGACCCACCTGCGCCGCGAACCGCTCGGCCACCGTGCCGGCCGGCGACTCCACCGCGGTGTCGTTCCACTGCGACAGCACACGGTGCCGCTCAGCAGGGTCGAGCACGTCGACGGCCTCACCCGGACGGTGCCGGTCCGCGGTCACCGGCTCCAGCACCCGCACCAACCGCCGCGCGATCACCGCCGCCGCCGGCTCGTCGAACAGGTCGGCCGCCGCGGTCAGCGAGCCGCGCAGCCCGGCCGGGCGCACCGTCTCGTCGAACATCTCGCCGACCATGACGTCGAGGTCGAACTTCGCGGCCGGACGGCCCACCGGCGAGCACGGTCGACGGTCAGGCCGGGCAGGGCCAGTACGGCGTCGGCCGCGTTCTGCATGGTGAGCACCACCTGGAACAGGGATGCCGGGCCAGTCGACCGGCCGGCGCGAGCTCCTCCACCAGCCGCTCGAACGGCACGTCCTGGTGCGCGAACGCCGCCAGGCTCGCGTCCCGCACCCGCGCCAGCAACTCGCCGAACGTCGGTCGCCGGACAGGTCGGTGCGGAGGACCAGCGTGTTGACGAAGAACCCGACCAGGTCGTCCAGCGCCTCGTCGGTGCGGCCGGCGACGGCGGACGCCGATCGGGATGTCGGCGCCGGCACCCAGCCGCGACAGCAGCACCGCGAGCGCGGCCTGCAGCACCATGAACAGCGTCACGCCCTGGCGCGCGCCAGCTCGGCCAGCCGCGCGGTGCACCTGCGCCGGCACCGGTCAGCGGGACGCTGTGCCCCCGTGGCTGGCGACCGCCGGGCGGGGCCGGTCGGCCGGCAGCGCCAGCTCCTCCGGCGCGCCGGCCAGCGCGTCCCGCCAGTACCCGATCTGCTCGCACAGCAGGCTGTCGGGATCGTCCTCGTCGCCGAGCAGTTCCCGCTGCCACAGCGCGTAGTCCGCGTACTGCACCGGCAGCGGCGCCCACTCGGGAGCGTGCCCCGCGGCCCGGGCCGCGTAGGCCGAGGAGAAGTCCCGCGCCAGCGGGCCCATCGACCAGCCGTCACCGGCGATGTGGTGCACCACCAGCGACGAGCACGTGCTCGTCCGGCGCCGACCGCGAACAGCGACGCCCGGATCGGCACCTCCACCGCGAGGTCGAACCGGTGCGCGGCGGCGCCACGGATCGCGGCGCCGACCTCGCCGGCCTGCGACGCTCGGTCGACCGGCAGGTCCCAGGCCAGCTCGTCCAGGGGCACGACCCGCTGGTACGGCTCGCCGTCGACGACCGGGAAGACCGTGCGCAGCACCTCGTGGCGCTCCAGCACGTCCCGCAGCGCCGCGCGCCAGCGCCGCGCGGTCGAGCTCGACCGGTCAGCCGCAGCGCGATCGGGCATGTTGTACGTCGCGCTCGGCCCCTCCAGCTGGCCGAGGAACCACAGCCGCCGCTGCGCGAACGACAGCGGCACCCGCTCCGGGCGCTCCCACGCCACCAGCGCCGCCCGGCCGTGCCACCGGCGTCCGGCAGACGCCGCCGCGAGGCCGGCCACGGTCGGCGTCTCGAACAGACGGTCCGGATGTCGACGTCGACGCCGAGCACCGCGCGGATCCGGCTGACCAGCCGGGTGGCGAGCAGCGAATGGCCGCCCAGGGCGAAGAAGTCGTCGTCGACGCCGACCGCCGTCCATGCCGAGGACCTCGGCGAACAGCCGGCACAGGATCTCCTCGCGCGCGGTGGCGGGCGCGCGACCGGCTGCGTGCCGCCGTACTCGGGTGCCGGCAGGGCGGCGCGGTCGAGCTTCCCGTTGCCGGTCAACGGCAGCGCGTCGAGCACGACCACGGCCGAGGGCACCATGTGCTCGGGCAGGCGGCGGCCGGCGTAGCGTGCGCAGGGTCGTCCGGCAGGTCCGTGTCCGCGTCGGCTCGGGCACGACGTAGGCGACCAGCCGTCGGTCGCCGGGACGTCCTCGCGCGCGATGCACCGCGGCCTGCGCGACAGCCGGGTGTCGCGCTCAGGACCGCCTCGATCTCGCCCGGCTCGATGCGGAAACCGCGGATCTTGACCTGGCTCGTCGGCCCGGCCGACGAACTCGATGCTCGCCGTCGGCGCGTCCACCGCGCCAGGTCCCCGGTGCGGTACATCCGCTCGCCGGCACCGAACGGGCAGGCCACGAACCGCTCGGCGGTCAGCGCGGCCCGGCCGACATAGCCGCGGGCCAAGCCGGCGCCGGCGACGTACAGCTCCCCGACCACGCCGGGCGGCACCGGGGTCAGCCGCTCGTCCAGCACGTACAGGCGCGTGTTGGCGATCGGCCGTACCGATCGGCACCCGGCCGCGTCCAGCCGATCGCAGGCTCAGGCGCGTCGCCGCCACGCCGATCGTCGTCTCGGTCGGGCCGTAGTGGTTGAACACGGCCCGGTCCCCGGCCGCCGCCAGCACCTCACGCACCCACTGCGGCAGGCGCGGCTTCGCCTCCCAGCACCACGGCCCGTCGCCGGCAGCACGCCGGCCGGCCCACCGCTGCCGAGCGCGGCCAGGTGCGACGGCACGATCTTCAGGTAGTCGATCCGGTGCGTCGACCAGATAGGCGGACACGGCGTTCGCGTCGGTCACCGCGTCGGCCGGCAGCACGTGCAACTCCCGCCCGACACCAGGAGGCGAACAGCATCGTGTTGCCCAGATCCGTGGCCTGGCCCTGCAACAGGGCATACCGACCGCGCGCCGAACCCCAGCCGGTCGGCGGCGGCCTGCACGTAGTTGGCCAACCCGCCGTGCGTGACGGCGACGCCCTTCGGCCGGCCCGTCGAGCCCGACGTGTAGATCACGTACGCCAAGCCGTCCGCCGGCACCGGAACCGCCGGCACACCCGTCGAGTACGCGGCGATCCGTGCGGCCACCGGCGGGTCGTCGACCGCGACCATCCGCATCCGCCCGGTCGGCAGCTCGTCGAGGACGTCGGCCGTGCCGAGGACGAGCGCCGCGCGGGAGTCGGCGAGCATGAAACCGACGCGGTCGGCCGGATACGACGGATCGATCGGCAGGTAGGCGGCGCCGGTCCTGCCACACGGCCAGAATCGCCACGATCATCTCGACCGACACGGTCGAACGCCAGCCCCACCACCTGCTCAGGCCCCACGCCGCTGCTCGACGAGGTACCCGGTCAGGCGGCTCGCCCGCGCGTCCAGTTCCGCGTACGTCAACCGCGCACCGCTCGCCGACCAACGCCACCGCGTCCGGCGTCCGACCCACCTGCGCCGCGAACCGGCCGGCCACCGCGCCGGCCGGCAGCGCCGTCGCGGTGTCGTTCCACCGGTCCAGCACGTCGCGACGCTCGCCGTCGTCGAGCACGTCGACAGCGCCGAGCCGGACGTCCGGGTCGGCGGTCACGCTGCTCCAGCACCCGAGCCAGCCGCCGCGCCAACGCGTCCGCGACCGGCTGCGTCGAACAGGTCGGCCGCCGCCGTGACGGCAGCCGCCGCAGCCCGGCCGGCGCGCCGTCGGCGAACCGCTCTCGCCGACCATCACGTCGAGGTCGAACTTGGCGGCCGGCCGCACCGACCGGCAGCACGTCGACGGCCACACCGGGCAGCGCCAGTACGGCGTCGGACGCGTGTTCTGCATCGTCAGCACGACCTGGAACAGCGGATGCCGGGCCAGCGACCGGGCCGGCGCCAGTTCCTCCACCAGCCGCTCGAACGGCACGTCCTGGTGCGCGAACGCGGCGAGGCCCGTCTCGCGCACCCGCGCCAGCACCTCGGTGAACGTCGGGTCGCCGGTCAGGTCGGTGCGCATCACCAGGGTGTTGACGAAGAACCCGACCAGCTCGTCCAGCGCCTCGTCGGCCCGGCCGGGACACCGCGGAGCCGATCGGGATGTCGGCGCCCGCACCCAGTCTCGACAGCAGCACGGCGACCGCCGCGTGCAGCACCATGAACAACGTCACGCCCTCGCGCGCGCGCCAACGTCGACCAGCCGCGCGTGCGTGTCGGCGGGCACCGCGAGATCGGCCGTGATGCCCGGTGGCGAGGCGACCGCGGGGCGGGGCCGGTCGGACGGCAGGCCCAACTCCACCGGCGCGCCCGCCAGCGCGTCCCGCCAGTACGCCACCTGCCGGGAGAGCCGGCTGTCCGGATCGTCCTGGTCACCGAGCAGTTCCCGCTGCCACAGCGCGTAGTCCGCGTACTGCACCGGCAGCGGCGCCCACTCCGGCGCACCACCGGCCACCCGCGCCGGCGTACGCCACCGACAGGTCCCGCGCCAGCGGCCCCATCGACCAGCCGTCACCGGCGATGTGGTGCACGACCAACACCAGCACCTGCTCCGCGGGGCCGAGCCGGAACAGCCATGCCCGGACGGGGATCTCGCGTGCCAGATCGAACGAGTGCTCCGCGCAGCGGGCCACCGCCGCCGTGACCTGGTCCTCGGCCAGGTCGACCGTTTCGGCACCCCAGGACAGCTCCGCCATCGGCACGACCCGCTGGTGCGGCTCACCGTCGCGCACCGGGAAGACCGTGCGCAGCACCTCGTGACGCTCCAGCACGTCCCGCAACGCCGCCGCCAGCGCCACCGTGTCGACCGGACCGCTCAGGCGCACCGCGATCGGGCTGTTGTACGTGGCGCTCGACCCGTCCAACTGGGCCAGAAACCACAACCGGCGCTGCGCGAACGACAGCGGAATCATCGGATCTCCTCCTGCTGGCTACCTGGCCTGCTGATGGCACCTGCCGGCGCCGGATCGGGCGCTCGCCCCGTGCCCGATCAATCGAGTCCGCTCCGGACGGATGTCATGGGTTCTTGGCGAGGAATTCGAGAATCGCCGAGTTGACCTCATCGGGCCGTTCCAGGTACCCGAAGTGGCCGCAGTCGGGGATCTCCACCAGATCGCAGTCGGGGATCAGGTCGGCCACCTCGGCGCACAGCCACGGCGGTGTCAGGAGATCGTCCGCGAACGCGATGACCCGGCAGGGCACCGTGACGCCCGCCAGCGCGTCCCGCCGGTCCTCCGCCGTCTCGATCCAGTTGTGGCCGTAGACGGTGTTGCCGGAACTGCCGGACAGGCGCAGCACCTCCAGCCACATGGCCGCGGCGTTCTCGTCCGCCAGGGTCTTCGGCGAGAGCATCTGGAGCGCCGACACGACCGCCCGGTAGGCGTCGGGCAGCACGATGCCGCTCTCCGCGAGCGCCTGGTCGGCCTCGGTCAGCGCCCGCCGCACCGTGTCCGCGTGACCTCGGGTGGCCATCAGCACGGCGCACTTGACCAGGTGCGGTGCCGTGATGGCGAGTTCCTGCGCGATCATCGAGCCCAGCGAGACTCCGATGATGCGGCACGGCGCGAGGTCGAGAGCTTCGATGAGGCCCCGGGTGTCGGCGACCATGTCGGCCATCGAGTATCGGCCGGCAGGCGTGTCCGATGGCGGAATGCCGCGATGGTCGAACGTGACGGCGTGGTATCCGGCGCCGACCAACGCCGGGGTCTGATGCATGGTCCAGACCTGTCCGCCGGCGGACGAGCCCATGACGAGCAACACGTTCTCGCCCTGCCCGGCGCGCTGGTAGGCGAGCCGGATGCCGTTCGTTGCCACGTGGGGCACGGGGTACCTGCCTTCCGGGAGCGGCGGACGTCGGCTACCGGCGCCACTCCTGCTGCTGGCCGAACAGGTGTCCTGCCTCGACGCCGTGGTCCGAGCACCAGGTCATGAACTCGGCGATCCGCTTCGCAAAACGGGATGTTCGGTAATGGCGTTCACTCGTACGTCGTGGGCAACTATGAACCACCGCCCCGACGCGAATCAACGCGCGGAGATCGGGCGTTCAACTGATACTTCGCGGCGGTTGAACGCTCCCGACGAGCCTGGTCATTCGCGACACAGGCCCATAGAGTCAGGCCGTCCGACTATACGGTGAATGCGATCGCGGCGTTCGGTGAAATGTCTCTCGAGCTTCGGTTCCTGCGCCATGCCCGTCCTGATCGGAGAAACCTGACACCATGATCGGTGGTCTCGGCATACGGATCGGCGAGAACGTCACACGCCGCCAAATCAAACCCGGTACCGTGCGTCGTGTCCTGGCGTACGCCGGACACTATCGGCGGGCGATCGTGCTGCTGGTAGGCATGACGGCGGTGGACGCCGCCATCACGGCGTTCAGCCCGTTGGTGCTGCGGATGATCGTCGACGACGGCGTCATGCCCCGGCGGCTCGCCGTCGTGGTGGCACTGGCTGCGCTGATCGCCGGCCTGGCACTGCTCGACGCCGGGGTGCTGTTCGTGCAGTCCTGGTACTCGGCCCGGCTCGGCCAGGGACTCGTCTACGACCTGCGCACCCGGGTGTTCCAGCACGTGCAGCGGCAACCCCTCGCGTTCTTCACCCGAACCCAGACCGGCTCGCTGGTCAGCCGGCTCAACACCGACGTCATCGGGGCGCAGCAGGCGGTCACTGACCTCGGTGGTCACCAGTTGTGCCCGACCGTCCTGACGCTGACTCTTCGTGCTCGGCGCCATGTTCTACCTGTCCTGGCAGACCACCCTCGTGGCGCTCGTCGTCGTGCCGCTGTTCGTCCTGGTGCCGGCAAGTTGATCGGCAAGCGGATGCAGCGGCTCGCCCGGCGAGGCATGCAGCTCAACGCCGAGATGGGCTCCATGATGAACGAGCGGTTCAACGTGTCCGGAGCGATGCTCGTCAAGCTGTACGGCCGGCCGGACGAGGAGTCCGAGCATGTTCACCGACCGGGCGGGCCGGGTCCGTGACATCGCCGTGCCGACGCGCGGTCCTACGGCCGGTGCTTCTTCATCAGCATGACGCTGCTGGCCGCGCTGACGATGGCGATGGTCTACGGCCTCGGCGGCGCCTGGTCGGTGCACGGCGCGTTCGGCATCGGCACGCTGGTGGCCACTCGCCGCACCTGCTCATCCGGCTCTACGGGCCGATCAACCAGCTCATCCAACATGCAGGTCAGCGTGCTGACGGCACTGGTCAGCTTCGACCGGATCTTCGAGGTGCTCGACCTGGAGCCGCTGATCGCCGAACTGCCCGGAGCCGCGCCGCTGCCCGGCGCCGGCCGCGACGGCACCGGACATCGAGTTCGACGGCGTCTGTTTCCGGTATCCGACGGCGAGCGAGGTGTCGCTCGCCTCGCTGGAGTCGATCGCGCTGCCGCTGCCGGAGCGGGCCGGGACGCACTGGGTGCTCAGGGATGTCAGCTTCCGCGTGCCGGCCGGCACGCTCACGGCGCTGGTCGGTCCGTCGGGTGCCGGCAAGACCACGATCACCCACCTGGTCCCCCGGCTGTACGACCCGGCCGACGGCAGCGTACTGATCGGCGGCCACGACGTCCGGGGCCTGACGCTCGACGTCGCTCCACGACACCATCGGCGTGGTGACGCAGGACGCGCACCTGTTCCACGACACGATCCGCGCCAACCTGCTGTACGCCCGGCCCGACGCCGCCGACGACGAGATCGTCGAGGCATGCCGGGCCGCGCAGGATCTGGGACCTGATCGCGTCCCTGCCCGACGGCGCTGGACACCGTGGTCGGCGACCGCGGCTATCGGCTGTCCGGCGGTGAGAAGCAGCGGCTGGCGCTGGCCAGGCTGCTGTCGAAGAGTCCCGCCGATCGTCGTGCTGGACGAGGCCACCGCGCACCTGGACTCGGAATCGGAGGCTCGCGATCCAGCGCGCCCTGAAGTCGGCGCTGGCCGGCCGGACGTCCCTGGTCATCGCACACCGCCTGTCCACGATCCGCGACGCCGACCAGATCCTGGTCATCGACGGCGGCACCATCCAGGAACGCGGCACCCACGACGAACTGCTCGCCGCGGGCGGCCTCTACGCCGAGCTCTACCGCACCCAGTTCGCCCGCCAGGAACAGGAACCGGACGAGCAGCACACCGAAGCCGTCCCGGTCCGGGTGAGGGACTAGCTAACTGGAACGCACGCCACTGCGGCGGTCGACTTCGCCGATCGCGGTCACGCATGGACGTGGTGCCAGCGGGAGCATGCCGACCTTGCTGCGGCCACTCGGGTCGACCAGCGAGCGCTCAGACAGCGTCTGCTGCCGTCGCCCCGCCCGGTGTCAGGCGGTGCCCCCGGCGCCACACCACACGGGTGTTGAGCGTCGCGGAGAGTTGCGTGGTCGGGTCACCGTCCACGAGCAGCAGGTCCGCCGAGGCACCCGGCTCGATCCGCCCGCGGTCGGTGAGGCCGAACCGGTCGGCGGTACGCCGCGTCGCAGCGGTGGCGTCGGTGCCGGCCAGGATCTCGACGCCGGCGGCGTGCAGCAGCCCGACCGACCGCAGGGCGTCGGCCAAGGAGGCATTCAGGGCGAACTCGCGGCCCAGGTTCGCGCGCCACGCCGCGTCCAGGCGGGATGCCACCCGCGGGTCCGCGCCCAGGCGAGGGCCGGCGTCGTCGGAGGCACCGGAAGCGGTGACGGCCAGCGTGGTGATGACGAACGTGCCCTGTTCACCTCACCATGGCCGCTATCCAGGGCGGCCTACTGCTGGCCCAGATTCGCCGTACGCCCGACCAGCTCCGTCTCGCCCTGCGCGGTGCGCGAGCGGCGTTGGAGGACGAACTCGTCCCCCTGCCTTGACGGCGGCCCACTGCCGCTCGGCGCGGGCGGCGCATGCCATGTCCGCGATCGACCTTTCCCTGACGCAGGTTCACCAGACAAAGAACTGCTAGCGACCCAGCCACCGTGGATCGCGTCGCTCGACGAACGCCCTCGGTCCCTCCAGCGCGTCCTCGCTGTCCCTGCGTCGCCGCTCCCACACGAAATCCGCGGTGAAGGCCGCATCGAGCGGCATGTCCAGCGAGCGCATGACCGCTTCCTTGATCGCCCGCACCGCGAGGGGTGCGCTGCGCAGCAGGTCGGCGGTCCACTCGGCAACGGCATCGTCGAGGCGGTCGTGCGGCACGACCTCGTTGACCAGGCCGAGTCGCAGCGCCACGTCCGCCGGCATGCGACGGCCGGTCAGCAGATGGCCCATCGCGACCTTCAGCGGAAGCTGCCTCGCCAGCCGGAAGGCACCACCGGCCCCGGGCACGAGGCCGAGCCGCGCCTCCGGCAGCGCGAAGACCGAGCGGTCGGACGCGACGATGATGTCGCACGCCAGCGCGAGTTCGAAGCCGCCGCCCAGGGCGTAGCCGTCGACCCGGGCGATCACCGGCTTCGTGAGGTCGAACCGTTCGGTCAGCCGCGGCCAGCCGGGCTGGCCGCGGCTGCCGAACGTTGTCGACGGCGCGCCGTCCGTGCCGAGCCGGGCACGTTCCCGCAGGTCCTGGCCCACCGAGAACGCCCTGTCACCGGCACCGGTCAACACCACGGCCCGCACGTCGTCGTCGGTATCGACGTCGTCCCACACGCCCGCCAGCTCCTCGTGCGTCCGCAGGTCCATCGCGTTGAGCACGGCAGGCCGGTCGAGCGTCACGTAGGCGACGTGATCACGCTTCTCGTACCGCACCCGCCGGCTCTGGTCACCACTCACGGCACCGATCCCCTCGTCCTGCAGTCCACATGCGACACGGCGCCGCAGGCTCGGGTCCCGGGCCGGCGGCGTGTGCACACAACCGTAGATCACCTCATCGGCGCACCAGGTCGGTGTTCGCGTCGGCAGGCGAGTGAATGCCGGTAAGTGCCAGGTTTCGGCGAGTGCCCGGAAACCGTTGCGGCGGCGCTGTCGTAGTCGGCGATGGTCGACAGCGGGCCGTCGCCGCCGCCGGCGGGCAAGGCGCTGCGGGTCGTCGACCCGCTCGGTCAGCCGGCGATCAGCCGTTCACGCTCGACGGCCTCGTAGAGCGCCCGGATGTTGGCGCTGCCGAAGCCGCGCGAACCCCTGCGTTCGATCAGCTCGTAGAACAGCGTGTTCCGGTCGTACGGGGACCGGGTGAACAGTTGCAGCAGGTCGCCCACTCGTCCCGGTCGGCGAGCACCTGGGCCTGCTTCAGTTCACCGATCTCGCCGCGCAGGGCGGTGATCCGCTCGCCGAGCATGTCGTAGTAGGCGTCGGGGATGGCCAGGAACTCGGCGCCGCCGTCCCGGTATTCCCGCACCGCGTCGGCGATCCGGTCGACACGGAATGCCAGGTGCTGCACGCCTTCGCCGCCGTTGCGCTGGAGGAACGCGGTGAGCTGGCCACGTGCCTTCGCCGGATCCGGTGCCACCAGCGTGAAGATGACGTTGCCGGACGGGCTGCGTACCACGACCGAGTCCATGGCCTGCTCGTCGAGGGCGACGTACTCCGACGAGTAGCGGGCGAGACCGAAGCCGTCGCGGTAGAAGTCGGCGTAGGAGTCCAGGCTGCCGCCCTCGACGCAGACCGCGACGTGGTCGAGCGCCTCGATCCGGCCGGAGGGCGCCAACGAGACACCCGGGGTGTAGACCCAGTTGCGGCCGGGTGGCAGGCCGGACGGCGAGACACCGACGTGCACGAGGCTGTGGTTGACGTCGCCGAAGCCGGACGCGACCGGCGGCCCGTACGACGACGTGGTCACCTTCGCGCCGGCCGCCGCGGCCGAGGCGGTGGTCGCGACGACGTCGTCACAGGTCAGCGCGACGTCGACGACGCCGTCGCCGTGCTCGTCGAGGAATCTCCACACGCCCCGACCCGATGTGAGGACCACTTGGACGGAGCCCTGGCGCAGCAGCACGGAGCTGCGATCCGCCTCGACGGAGTCGGCGACCCTGGTGAAGCCGAGGCCGGACACGAGGTGGTCGATCGCGGACACTTTGTCCTTTGTGTACAACTCGATGTAGGCGATGTCGTGGGCGACCACGGAGTACCTCCTGTTGGTGCGTCGCCGGGAAGTGGACGGGTCGCGAGCGCCGGTTACCAGCGCCACTCGCGCTGCCCGTAGAGGTGGTCGGCGGCGATGCCGCGGTCCTTGCACCAGGTCAGGAACTGCTCGATCTGCTGCAGCTGGTAGCGTGTCCTCGGTGTAGGTCGTGGCCATGATGTGGCCGAGCCAGGGCTCCTCGCCCATGGCGTAGACGTAGGCCTCCTTGGCGCCCAGCTCGGTCATGATCGCGGCGGCCTGTTCGGCGTTCGAACCGGACAGCTTCCGCGAGTTGCTCATCTTCTTGGTCACCGGGCTTGGTGAGCAGCGCCTGGTAGAGCCAGGTCAGCGGGGCACCGTCGCACTCCATGCCGAGGAACGCGTAGTCGGCGGTCCCGAGGTGGCCGCGCACGTACCGGTACAGGCCGCGGGTCGATGCCCGAGGAGTCGGCGCCGACGAAGACCTTCCTGCCGCGCCAGCTCCACCCAGTAGGTGCGACTTGCGCGCGGATGTCCAGGTCGCAGTGCTCGCCGAGGAACGGCGTCGCCACGACCTTGCCGCCGGGGAACGGCGACCTCGTCGAAGTCGTCGACCTCGATGACCGGGAAGCCCAGGTGCCCAGGCATCAGCCCGATCGACGGGTCGGCCAGGTTGCCGCGCGACGAGCGGGGCACGACGACCGCGCCGACCCGGCCGCGCAGCTGCAGCAGCGTCTCCAGCACGATGTGGTCCTGGTGGCCGTGGGTGATCAGCACCAGGTCGATGTAGTCGGGCAGGTCGTCGAGCGTGTACGCGGTCGCCTGGCGGAGCTGTCGGCACTGATGAACGGGTCGGTGACGATCGCCGCTTCCGGCGACTGCAGCACCAGGCAGGCGTGGCCGAAGTAGCGGATGCGGCCGCCGGCCTCGATGTGCCGGTCGGCGGCCAGGCTCGGCCGGTCGGTCAGCAGGCCGGCGCAACTGGCGGCCTGGCGCGTCGTCCAGTTCGAGGGCGTCGCGCAGCTGGGCCAGCGGTGGTGGGCCGCACCCGGGCCCGGAACAGCTCGTCCAGGCCCGGGTGGCGGAACGGGATGCCGCAGCTCCAGCACGTCCGGGGAGGCCAGGCGCGGCGTGCTGAGGATGAACGGGCGCTCGATGCCGGTCTCCAAGGACAGCTGCACCGACTGGCGCGTCCTCGGTGTAGGCGGGGCTCTGGTAGACCAGCGGCTCCATGAACCGCATCTGCGCCTGGTTGTCGGTGTCGTAGGCCAGTTCCACCAGACCGTTGAGCTCCGCGGGCAGCTTCGGGTAGAGCGGGGTGAGGTCGAAGCCGGTCGCATCTGGCGCGCAGCATCTCCTGGCCGGCTCGGCGATCGCGGCGGCGAACCGCAGCATGTCCGCCCGGTCCCTCTTGATGGTCGCCAGCAGTTCCTGCACCTCGTCGGCGCGGTCCTCCGGCGATGTTGACGAAGTAGCCGCCGCGCAGTTCCGGGTTGCTGCTGGCCGCGACGTGCACCTGCGGCGACTGGAGATACGACTCCAGCAGCGGCACGTGCAGGAAGGCGAGGTTCATCGCCGCCTGCACCGGCGCCACCGTGTGCGGCCAGGCGAAGAACCTGTCAACCAGCGGCTCGACTATGACCTTGGACCGCAGAAACAATTGCTCGTCAGGCATCCGAGCTCTCCCTCGATGAATTCGGGGCAGTGGACAAGTTCGGGTGCCGCATTTTCGTCGGGAATGACGAACCATGAGCACCATCGACCGGCCCATCGTGACCCCGGAGCATGCGTTCGATCAAATGTGCGGACGTGTTCAACCGCCGCGCCGCCGCAGTTGAATACGCGATCCTCGCTGCTTGACCCGGAGTGAATGTCCGTGCCACGGTGCACGCTGTCGAGCAGAATCCGCCAGACGACGAATGCGTGCCCGGAATTGCCTGGTGGATCCGGAACCCGTATTCGCACGGCGACCCGTTCGGGCAACACGCGCCACGTCCGCCCGGCGCGAGAACAGGAGCCCAACACGATGCACTCGACCGAGCACGGGCCGGCCGCGGTGATCGCGGGTCTCGGCACCTGCCTGCCCACCGAGGAGTTCGACAACGCCGCCCTGGAGGCTCGCCTGGACACCACGGACGAGTGGATCCGGAGCCGGACCGGGATCGAGGCGCGGCGGCGCCTCGATCCCGGTTTCTCCATGCGGGATCTGGCGTGCGAGGCGGCCGGCAACGCGTTGTGCTCCGCGGGTGTGGCCTCGGCGGGTGGTCTCGTGCTCGCCACGTCGACCCCGGACCGACCCTGTCCCGCCGCGGCACCCGAAGTGGCGTACCGACTGGGTCTGGGCCGGGTTGCCGCGTTCGACGTGTCCGCCGTGTGCAGCGGGTTCGTGTACGCGACCGCGACGGCGGCAGGACTGATCACGGCGGGAGTCCTCGACAGCGTCCTCGTCGTCGCAGCAGAGGCCTACACCCGCATCGTGAACCCCGACGACCGTGGCACGGCCGTGGTGTTCGGTGACGGCGCGGGCGCCGTGCTGCTGCGCCGCGGCAGCGTGGCCGAGCCGGGTGCGCTGCTGGCCTTCGATCTCGGCAGCGACGGGTCCGGTGCCGACCTGATCCGGATTCCCGGGCGGCGGGAGCAGCCCCGGGGACCACGCTGGTTCTCGATGGCGGGCCGCAAGGTGTACCTGAGCGCGGTGCGGGAGATGACGGCCTCCGTGCTGCGCGTCATGAAGGACTGTGCCTGGGAGCCGGAAACCCTCGGTTTCCTCGTGCCGCACCAGGCGAACGCACGGATCGTCGACGCCGTCGCCGAGCGGCTCGGCCTGCGGCCGGAGCAGGCGGTGTGCACCCTGGCCCGGACCGGGAACACGGGCGCGGCGTCCATCCCGGTCGCGCTGGCCGCGACCGCCGCGGCGGGCCGCGCGGCGCCCGGCTCCCGCACCGTGCTCACCGCCTTCGGTGGCGGATTGACCTGGGCGTCGGCGGCCCTCACCTGGCCGGAGCAACCGGCCGTGGCTTCCGAGATCTGAGTGAAGGGATGCAGTCGATGTTCGACAAGTACCTGATCGAACTCCTCGGCCGGGTGTACCAGGTCCCGGGGACCATCGAGCCCACGATGTCGTTCCAGCAACTGGAGGTGGACTCGCTGTCACTGGCCGAACTCGGCGCCCAACTGGAGGAGGACTTCGGCATCGCGATCGACGAGGAGGAGTTGACCGCCGACACGACGGTGGCCGACGTCGCCAAGTTGTTGGAGGCCAGCGGGGCGGTCCTGCCGGCATGAACGAGCGGAGGCCGAGCCGGACCGACGTGGTGGTCACCGGCATCGGCATGATCACACCGGCCGGTGTCGGCACCGCCGCCTCCTGGGAGACGACGTGCGCCGGCAGGCCGGCCGCGGCGGCGGACCCGCGCCTGGTCGGCCTGACGGTCGATTTCAGTTGCGCCGTCGAAGGTTTCGACCCGATGCGAGAACTCGGCGAAGAAGCCCGGCGGATGGCGCCGTTCACCCGGTTCGCGCTGGCCGCCGCCCACGAGGCCGTCACGGACGCCGGACTGTCCACAGGGGACCTGGACTCGGACCGGGTGGCCGTGGTCCTGGGTACCGGCATCGGCGGCCAGAGCGTCTGGGAGGAACAGGGCGAGCGCATGCGGGAGCGGGGCCAACGTGCCGTCCACCCGCTGACGGTCCCCAAGGCCATCGGCAACATCGCCGCCGGCACGGTCGCCATGGACCTGGGCCTGCGGGGACCGTCGCTGACCGTCTCGACGGCGTGCGCGACCGGCACCACCGCCCTGGGTCTGGCCCTGGATCTGTTGCGCGCCGGCCGCTGTGACCTCGTGCTGGCCGGCGGTACGGAAGCCGCCGTGACTCCCCTGGTGTGCGCCGCGTTCGACCGCCTCAAGGCGCTGTCGCGGCGCAGCGGCGAACCGGCGGCGGCGTCACGGCCCTTCGACGCGGACAGGGACGGCTTCGTGCTCGGCGAGGGCGCGGCCGTGCTCGTGCTCGAACGCGCCGACGACGCGCGGGCACGCGGCCGGCGCGCCCACGCCAGACTGCTGGGCTACGGCGCGTCCTCGGACGCCCACCACCTGACGTCGCCCGACCCGGAAGGCCGGGGGGCACGACTGGCGTTGCGCGAGGCGCTGGAGGACGCCGGCGTGACTGCGTCGGACGTGGCCTACGTCAACGCCCACGCGACCGGCACCCCACAGGGGGACGCGATCGAGGCGCGGCTCATCGCGGACGTCTTCGGCCCAACGGCGGCGGTGACGTCGACGAAGGGCGTGACGGGCCACATGCTCGGCGCCACCGGCGCGGTGGAGGCGGCGTTCAGTGTCCTGTCGGTGGAGCAGGGTGTCATACCGCCGACCGCGAACTGTCCGACCCCGGGCAGCGACATCGCGGACATCGACATCGTCGCGGGCACGGCACGGCGGGCAACGGTCCCGATCGCGGTCAGCAATTCGTTCGGTTTCGGCGGCCACAACGCGGTGGTGGTCCTCGGCGCGGCGTGATCCGGGCAGCGACGGCGCGACCGCGCATCACCGTGGCTGCACGCCGATGGCGGGGCCCTGGGCACCGGCGTGCGACGCCGCACGGGCGTGGCCACGAATCATGACCGCCCGCCGAACTGCCAGTTGTGGACCTCGATGTCGGCATACCGGCCGGGGGTGAGGACGGCGCGCGCCGTGTCCGCGTCCGGCGCCAGCAGCAGCGCCGCCGTCCCCAGCCAGGTGGTGCCGTCGTCGGACAGCAGCGGCCCGTACGCGATCATCCTGTCCTGACCCGACGGCACGGCGAGATCCGTGGGCCGTCCCGCGCCGAGGCCGAGCACGAGGTACCGGTTGCCACCGGTCGGGCCACCGGGGAAGTCCCACATGGTGCGGCCCAACGTGTTGCGCCACCGACGGAGCAGCACGTCGCGGTAGACGCCTGCCTGATAGTTGGGCTCGTCGAAGGCGAACGCCCGCGCGGCCGCGGCATCCGGCAGGTCGACGATGTGCACGCTACCCGTTGGCGTGTCGCAGTCACCGGCGAGTGTCGGTCCGCGGGCAATCATCGCGGCCGCATACCGGTCCAGGTACGACCAGTGGTCCTCCACCAACTCATGGCGCAACGCCAGAGAACCGACCCGGTCGCGGTGCCAGCAGAAGAATTCCACACCGCAGTCCTACCACCGGCCACCACACGGAACGAGCGAACCGATCGGAACTCCTGGACGACGCTCTCGACTTCGCCGTCCCCCGGGACAATATCGAGCGCTCCGGCCGGACGACCGACAGCGGCGGGCCGGGTCGACCGTGAACGGTCGACCCGGCACGCACACGTGATGACGGACCGGTCGGATCGGTGGATCCGGCCTACGACATCGTCGAGTGGAACCTGTACGTCCCCGATCCGACCCGCAGTTGGACGCAGGAGCCCTGCATGCCCGCCGCCGTCACGCCTTGCGCCCTGCCGACCGGCACACCGCTTTCGGTGACGGTCCTGACATTGCCGGTCGGGACGCACACCGACGCCTGCGCGCCGACCGGGATCTCGACGGTGAGGTCGAAGTTCGAACCGGAGCGGGTCCAGTGCGAACTCACGCCGCCCAGTGGCGTGCTCTCGGAGGCCGACCCGTTGGTCAGGTTCCCCACCGGGTACGGATCGATGCTGAGGGTGCGGAAGCCCGGCGATGTGGACCGGATGCCGCCGACACCCTCGAACAGCCAGTCGTCCACCGTTCCCATGAAGGCATGGTCGCGGGAGCGGGCCGTGCCGCAGGACGAGTCCTCCCACGACTCCCACATCGTGGTGGCGCCGCACTGCAGGAACCATTGTCCCCAACCGGGAGCGGTCGGGTTGGTGGCCACCTGGTAGGCCAGGTCGGCGTGACCGTACCGGCTGAGCATCGGCAGGATGTACTTCGATCCGTTGGCGCCGGTGGACAGGTGGTCGCCCTGCGCGACGACGTCCGCGGCGAGGCCGTCGGCGATGGCCTGCTGGTCACCGTCGGGAGCGAGCCCGAACGCGAGGCCGAACACGTTGCCGGTCTGGTCGTAGGCGGTCGAGGTGATCGGTCCGTTCGGGCCGCCGATCGCGTGCGAGTCCAGGCCGAGCGGGTCGCGGTAGCGGTGGTTCGCGGCGTCGTAGAACTCGTTGTCGACCGCCGAGCGGATCGTCGCCGCGAGCGCCCGGTACTTGGCGGCGCCGGACGTCTCGCCGATCGCGGCCGCCAGCGTGGCCAAGTCGTCGGCCTCCCGGTAGAGGAACATCGTGCCCAGCATCTGGCTGGACGGCGGGTTGCCGTTGCTCGGCGGGACCCAGTCGCCGAACGTCGTTCCCTGGTAGATGTAGCCGCTGGACGCGATCTGGCCCGCCATGTCGTCCACGTAGGCGGTCAGATTGTGGTAGTCGCGGCGGATCATCCCCAGATCGTCGTACTGCTGCAACGCGTCGTACTCGATCAGCACGAACGAGCCGCCCCACAGTGGGTCGACGTTGTCGTCACCGGGTGACGCGGGCACCAGGAACCCGATGTTGCCCGCCGGGTCCTGCGAGTCGTCGAAGTCCTGCATCATGTGGTCGTAGTACGACTCCGCGTCGAAGTTGGCCATCTCCGACGTGGCGTAGTCGCCGTTGTCGTTGGTCCAGCCGCCCTTCTCGTAGACCGGTGTGTCGCTGCCGTAGGAGTACTGGTTGTTCAGGATCGTGTTCTTCATCGCGACGTGCATCCGGTTGAGTAGATCGTCCGAACTGCTGAAGTCGCCGGACGTGGGCAGCGCCGTGTGGACCACGACTCCCGTCGCGGACCGAACGGTCGGGAGCGGGGTGGCCGGTGCGACCGAGATCTGCACGTACCGGTAGCCCTTCCAGCCGTATTTCGGCTCGTACGTCTCGGGGCCACCTCCCTTGAGGATGTACGTGTCGGTCTGGGCGTTGGCGCCCTCGCGCTGGACCGTTCCGTCCGAGTTGAGCTGCTCGGAGTACTCGACCTGGACCTGGGTGCCCGCGGTGCCCCGCATCGTGATCCGCGCCCACCCGGACGTGGTGATCCCGAAGTCGTAGACCTTCGAAGGTCCGGCCGGCGTCAGGATGTTGGTGCCCCAGGGCGACGATCCGTACGGGCCCTGCACGTTCGCGGCAGGCCACGCCGAATCATCGAAACCGACCGTGTTCCAGCCCGCGGGCGGCGACGCGGGCGTGCCCGGCAGAGCCTTCCACGTCCCGTCCGTCACGACCCGCGCCGAACCCAACTGCGCCACCGCGATCACACCACTGGCATTCGCCTGATTCGCGATACCGGCCAGCGCGATCACGTTCATACCGGGAACCAACAACGATTTGATATCGGTGACCTGCGAGTCCTGCCACGAATTGGCCACCGTGCCCGGCGAACCCGACACCAACGTGCCGTTCACATAGGCCTGGTCACCGTCGTCCCCGTTCACGCGCAGTACGGCGCTCGACAGCGACGACGGGTCGGCTACCGTGAACGTCTTCCGCAGATAGATGGTCCCGGCGGGCGCTGCGTTCGACGAACCCACCGTGTTCCAGATCCAGTTCGCGACCGGCGTGTCCGAGTAGGACGGTATCGCGACGTTCACCCCGGGCAGGTCGGTGACCTTGACCGGGTTGACGGTCGCGGTCTTCTCGACCGGCGGGATAAGCTGCGACCGCAGCACCCCGGCCGGCCCTGTCACGAGACGAACGTTGGTTCCCCACGGCGACGAGCCGAACGGGCCCTGCACGTTCGCGGCAGGCCACGCCGAATCATCGAAACCGACCGTGTTCCAGCCCGCGGGCGGCGACGCGGGCGTCCCCGGCAGAGCCTTCCACGTCCCGTCCGTCACGACCCGCGCCGAACCCAACTGCGCCACCGCGATCACACCACTGGCATTCGCCTGATTCGCGATACCGGCCAGCGCGATCACGTTCGCACCGGGAACCAACAACGATTTGATATCGGTGACCTGCGAGTCCTGCCACGAATTGAGCACGGTCCCCGGCGAACCCGATACCAAGTTGCCGTTCACATAGGCTCGAAAACCATCATCACCGTTGACCCGCAGCAACGCGCTCGACAGTGACGACGGATTCGTCACCGTGAACGTCTTGCGCAGGTAGACCGTCCCGACCGGCGCGCTGTTGGACGCATCCGGCGTGTTCCAGATCCAGTTCGCGACGGGCGTCCCCGAGTAGGACGGCACCGGTGCGTTCGCGTCGGGCAGCACGACATCGCCCGCCCAATTGCTGTCGTCGTAGCCGCTCCGCGTCCACCCTGCCTTCTCCAGGCGGGCGTCATACGTCTCGACGTCGGGAGCGTTGGCGGTCGTGGGTCCCGTGGCGACCTTCCAGGACGCGTCGCTGAGCACCCGGGTCGCCGTGCCGGAGGCATCCCAGACCTCGAGTTCGAGCTTCAGCGTGGGCTGGGCCGGCTGCCACGGCTCGCCGCCAGACGGGTAGTCGTCCGCGCCGCCGGTGTAGAAGCCGTTGCCGAGGCTCACGGCGAGCGCGTTGCCACCACCGCGCACCAACTGCGTGACGTCGTAACTGGAGTAGTCCACCGTCTTGTCGAACGCGGTGAACGTCGAGTCGAGCACGTGATCGCTGATCGGCCGCCCGTTGATGGACACGTACGGGTAGCTCAGGCCGGCCACGTAGAGCCGTGCCTTGGTGATCGGCCGGCCGGCCAGCGCGAAGTCCTTGCGCAGCAGCAGTTCGGGTCCGACCATCGAAGCGGGGCCGGCGATCCAGTTCCCCTGGAACTGGTTGGGGTCGAGGAACGCGGTCTCGAACCACGCGCCGGGACCGCTCCACTGCGAAGCGCGCCCGTGGCCGTCCCACACGCGGACCTGCCAGTAGTACCGGGTCTGCGAAGCCAGCGCAGGGCCGCCGTAGGAGACGTCGAACGACTGACCGGACCTCACCGGACCGGAGTCCCACACCAGTCCTCGACCGCTACGCAGGCCGGCGGCGTCCGTGGCAACGCGGATCTGGTAACCGCTCTGGACGACACCACGTCCGTTCGACGTGATGACCCAGCCGAGCAACGGGTGACCGGTGTCGATCCCGAGCGGATCGGTCACGTGCTGGGTGGTGAGCGAGCCGACCTGGAGATCGGCCTGGTCGGCGACCGCGGCGGGAACGTTGGGCAGCAACAGGAACAGAGCCAGCGACAACACACCCGCCACACCGTTGCGCAGCCGGCGTAACGGCAACCCGACGATTCGACGGGTCCGACGCGGCCTGTGTTTCAGTACGAATGGTGATCTCATGGGGCCTCCAGCACAGTACAGAACACCGGAAATCAAAGGGAACGGGCGGAAAACGGCGCAGTCGGCCACGCCGTCGGCGAGGCGCGGAGCTACTCGGACGGAATCCGCTGGTAGCGCTCCACGGTGCCGTTACGGCGGGGGCGACTATGGGGGTGATGTGTCGAGTGAACGGGCACTGAAACGTTTCGGGGCGGCCGCGCGACGTGGCCGTCGCAGCGGGCCGGAGCTGTCCATCCACTTCGGACGGCGATCCGCCGGGACCCGGGATCGTCGGAGGGCGACGCGTTCGGGTTCAGCGCGGTTTCCATCGGCCGGAGGACGCACGAGCGCGAACAGCACGATGGTGAGCCTGTACCAGGACGCTCGACCTCATCGTCAAGACCTCGCTTCTCCACCGGTCAACCGGCTCGGACATCAAGTTGGCCGGCATGAGCCGGCTGCCACATCCGCTTTTGAAACGATTCATTCCGTCGCGCAAGAGCGTACCAGCCGGATTCCGCTAGCCGCCAGACCCCGACCGCCCCGACGCGTCCAGCGGCGAGCACGAGGCCCGTTCATTCACAGTTGCCAGTGACGACTTCCGTCCGCCGACGTTCAGGCATGCCACGGTCAGCGCCGGTGGGGAGATACCGGACCTGTCCCTGCGGCTGCGGTACGGTCGGCGCCGTGTCGAACCAAGAGTCCCTGCCTCGGCGGGCGGTCGCGAGCTTCAACGGTTGCGTCACCGGACTACGGGATTCGCCGCGGTGGGGCAAGCTGGTCGCCAAGCGCATCACGGTCGTCACCTACACGGGGCGGCGGTCGGGACGCACGTTCAGCACCCCGGTGGCGTACCGGCGTTCCGGGAACGTCGTCACGATCCCGGTCCGGCTCGCCGGCAGGAAGAACTGGTGGCGCAACTTCACCGGCGAGGGCAATCCGTTGTCGCTGCGACTGGAGGGCGTCGACCGTGCCGGACACGCGATCGCCGACCGTGGCGACAAGGGCGGCGTGACCGTCACCGTACGGTTGGACGACCAGCCAGCCGGGTTGGCGTAGTCGTTCGTGGACGGTCAGTGCCAGGGTTCCTCGGCCACGACGGCGGTGGCGTCGCGCTGGACGGCTTCATCGATCGCCAGCGCGATTCTGTGATCCTGCATGCCCTCCGCCAACGGATACGGTGGCGGCCCCTGGTCGGCGACCCACGCGGCCATGTCCCGCAGCAGGGTGGCGATGGCGATCTCCTCGTCGCTCCACCGCTGACCCTGGTACGGGTTGCGGTAGAGGACGTCGGCACCGAAGGTGATGTGGTCGGTGTCGAATCCGTCCAGGTCGAGATCGTGACCGGTCTGACGGCGCACGATGGGTGACCGAACGATGGTATGCGGCGCCGTCAGCCGCACGACCTCCTGATCCCGCAGCTCACCGGTCGTGCCGCGCACCAACAGGCGGCGCGTCAGCAGGTGGTTGTACCACTGGTTGTCGGTGAAGTCGTAGAGACCGAATCCACCGTCGGGAAATCGGATGGTGGCGATCGTCGTGGTGGCCTGCCGGATCGGCACCGGATCGGCCCAGCCGTCGCGGGTCACCGGGTCGGCCAGCGGCGCGGTCGCGCGCACGGCCCGTACCTCCGCCCGCCCGCGTCCGACGCCCAACAACGTCCTGATCAACGACACCGCGTGGTACTGGTGCGTCGAGGAGACGTCCACCCGGGTCGGATCACCGATGACGCCGGAGTTGACCAGCGCGATCCGCGCGGCGTGGGTGGGCATCCTGGTGTACTGCTCGGCCACCTGAACCAGCCCGGCGCCGCCGACCTCGTGCCACAGCTTCCGCAGTCCGTCCCGGTCCGGTGCGGGCGGCGTTTCGGCCAGCACCGGCATTCCGCGCTCGGCCAGCTCCGCGACCAGTGTGGGCGTCACGGGCCACGGCACGGCCGTGACCACGAAGTCGGGTCGGCCCGACGCGATGCACTCGTCCAGCGACAGGTACACCGGCACCGGCAGGTCGCGCCGTTGCCGGGACACGACCCCGACGCACGTCAGGTCTTCCAGCGAAGCGGCCAGCCGCCAGAAGAACTCGGCACGCCAACCGGTGCCGACGACCGCGAATCGAGTCATGTCCCCGATCCAACCCGATGAGACGACATCCCTCGCCCGTCGGGCGGCGATGGGCGACATGTCCGGACAGGCCACGTGTTCGACCGGCCGGTATCACCGACAGCCACCGTCGTACACCTAATGCCGGTGGTGCCCGGGGGCACCGGGACCCTTGTGCGGGAACGGCATGGGCATCGGAAACGGGAGCTGGTGCGGAGGCGGACCGGCGGCACGGCCGTGGTGAGCGGGCGGTGCCACCGTGTGGGTGGCCACGACGACCACGGGCGCGGACGTTTTCACGACGGTCGATGCGGCTGGTGTCGGCGAGGTGGTCCGGACCGCCACCACGTCGGACGACGGATCTTCAGCGGCGGGGGCGACCAGTGGCCGGCCGCTCGCCGTCGGACCGTTCCAGCTCAACGCGAAGGCCACGGTCAGCGCCGCCAGCGCGACCGCGACAGCCGCCCCCGAGCGGACCAACCGCCGACGCCCGACCGGCGACGCCACGACGGTCGGCGTCTCCGACAGCGCCGTCGCCTCCGCGAGCAGTTGGCGTGCGCACCGGTCGGCACTGGGCCGACGCGCCGGATCACGATCGGTCATCGCGAGAAGCAGCACACTCAGCCCGTCGGGCAGCCGACGCGGTACCCGGGGCGGCCGGTGCAGCCGCGCGACGGCGGTCTCCACCTCGCTGCCGGCCTGGAACTCGACCTCGCCGGTCAGGCACTCCAGCAGCACGAGGCCGAGCGCGTAGATGTCAGCGGCGGGGCCTACGTGTGCGCCCAACACCTGTTCGGGAGCCAGGTACGCGGGCGTGCCGATGATCTCGTTGGTCCTGGTGAGCCTCGTCCGCCCAGCCGCCAGTGCGATACCGAAGTCGCCGAGGAACGGCGTGCCGTCGTCATCGAGCAACACGTTGGACGGCTTGACGTCCCGGTGCACGATCCGGTTGCGGTGCACGTGAGCCAACGCCGTGGCCAGCCGAGCGCCCAAGCGCGCCACGAACTCCGGCGCCAGCGGGCCGTTGAGCAGCAGCGACTGCAGCGTCTCCCCCTCGATCAGGCGCATCACCAGGTAGGGACGATCGGCGTGCACGCCGGCCGAATACACGGTGACCAGCCCGGGATGGATCAGGCCGGCCAGCGTCGTGGCCTCGGTGACGAAGCGGCGATGGGTGGTGTCGTCCCCGTCGGCGCGGAACAGCTTCACGGCCACGGCGCGGTCCAGGGCCGTGTCGTACGCCTCGTAGACATCGGCCGCGCCTCCCCGGCCGAGCAGTCGCAGTGTCCGAAATCGCGCCGGCAACAGGTCGTCCATCCCGGTGGCCACCTCCGTCCCGTACCGGAATGCCCACAACCCGGCCGCTCTATTCGTCCGTGGCGAGGTAGCTCTCGTTGTCGTACACCATGTTGCCGCCCATGAGGCGGACGGCGGCAGGAGATGCGGCCGATCGGTCATGCGTCGGCTCCCCATGTGCTGGCGCGGGATGCCGCGCTACCGCAACCCGCTCCGAGCCTGCATCCCCTGCATATAACCGGTCCACGCGGACGGGGTCGTTCGGTCAGCCCAGTGCGGTGCTTGCCGCGCGCAGTTCGTTCAGGGCCGCCAGGGTGTAGTCGGCGAATTCCTTCCCGGTGTCACCGTCGGACCACTCGGCATAGGCCCGCTTGAAGGCGAGGACACCCAGTTCACTCGCGAGAGCGGCGGTCGGGTCGGGGACGCCACGGGCGATGAGGGCATCCGTCATCGCGGCCGCGAGGCTGACCGTCTTGAGGGCGTCGCGCTCCTGGAGTTCGGCGCTGGCGGCGATGGCCGCCTTCAGGCGAGGGGCGATTTCACGGCTCACGGAGCTCATCGCGGTCGCCGCGCGGTCAAGCCCGGCGGCGACGGCTTCGAGCGGGCTGGCGCCATCGGGCGCCTCGGTGATCCCCTCGACCAGCAGCCGGCTCAGCGTTTCCTGTCCGGCCACCAGCAGTTCGCGCTTGTCGGGGAAGTGACGGAAGAACGTGCTCTTCGTGACGCCTGCGCGCTCGGCGATCTGCGCGACCGTCGTGGCGTCGTAGCCCTGCTCGGTGAACAGGTCGACGGCGGCCACGACCAGCCGTTCGCGTGCTCCTGGTTCCCACCGCGCCATGGTCCCATCATAGTGATGCGACCTCTGTCCCATCACCGTGGTACTGTCATGGGACAAGGGTCCCATCACCTTCGAGGGGTTGTTCCATGCGTGTCTTCGTCACCGGCGCCACCGGTCTCATCGGTTCCGCCGTCGTCGCCGAGCTGATCGACAACGGCCACGGCGTCCTCGCACTCGTCCGCTCCGACGCGTCCGCACAGGCCGCCGAGCAGGCAGGCGCCGAGACCATCCGGGGCGGTCTCGCCGACCTGGACGTCATCCGTGCCGGTGCCGCCGGCGCCGAGGGCGTGATCCATCTGGCCTTCGCCAACGACTTCAGCAGCGCCGATGCCCTCGCACGGGCGGTCGCCGAGGAAACCGCCGCTCTCACGGCCATGGGTGAGGAACTCGTGGGCAGTGACCGGCCCCTGGTCACGGTCTCGGGTACGCCCACAGCACAGGGCCGCCCGTCCACCGAAGCCGACCCGGCGGGCACCGAAGGCCCGGTCGGTGGTCGCGGTCGCACGGTCAACGCGATCCTGGGTTTGGCATCGCGCGGGGTGCGGAGCTCGGCCATCCGCCTGCCGCGCACCGTCCACAACGAGGGCAACGGCGGATTCGCAGGGTTGTTGACCGCCATGGCCCGCCGCGGTGGTGTGTCCGGTTACCCGGGCGACGGCACGCAGCGCTGGCCTGCCGTGCACGCGCTGGACGCCGCGGTCCTGTTCCGGCTCGCCCTGGAGAAGGCCGACGGCGGGACGGCCTGGCACGCCGTGGCCGACGAGGGCGACGCGGTGCGCGACATCGCCACCGTCATCGGTCGGCGGCTCGCTCTGCCGGTCCAGTCGGTGCCGGTGGAGGCCTTCGGCCCCCTCGGCTCGATCTTCGCGACCGACCAGCCGTCGTCCAGCCTCCGCACCCGCCAGGCGCTCGGCTGGGAGCCGAAGCACCCCAGCCTGCTGGAGGACCTGGAAAACATCCAGCCCTGATCTGCTGGTCCACCGGCCGGACGTCGACACTCGGCCACCGTCGGACTCCCATCCGAGGGCATCCCGACCCGACACCACCTACCGTGATCGACCAGATCACGGGGTGGGGCGGTCCACAGGACCGCCCCACCCCGCCCTGGGTCAGTGCCCTGAGCGCAGGGCGTTGACGTAGTTCTGGCCGTTGGGCTCGCCAAGGCCGGTCATCGTGTCGTAGCCCGCGGCGGTCACCTGGTCGCTACCGGTGACGTTCGGGTCCTGGGTGTCGAAGTTGAACAACACCCAGAACGACACGCCGCAGTTGCTCTGGCAGGCCGCGTACTTGTCCAGCGCCGGCGTCGACGACGTCTGCGCCTGGTCGTCCACGAACGCCTTGCTCTTGGCCAGCTTGTACAGCAGCGGGTTGATGAACCCGAACGGCTTGTGCTGGCCCTGTTCCGCGGCCGCGATGATGCCCGCGTTCAGCGGTGCGGACAGGCTCGTGCCACCGACGACGATCGGCGCGTACGTGCCGTTCGGGCCATCCAGCGTGCCGACCGACATGCCCGTGACCGGGTCGGCGACACCACTGATGTCGGGCACCGCCCGCACCAGGCCGCCGCGGTTGCCCACCGGCGTGGCCATCGACTTGGGCACGACGTGCTGCTGGTAGTCGGGCTGGGCCCAGATCGTGCTGGCACCGCCGCCCGCGGCACCGTCGAGGGTGAGCAGGTTCCACGCCGTGCCGGCCGTGTTCTGCTCGTAGACGCTGGTGGACCAACCGGTCTGGAACACCCGGCCGTTGTCCTGACCGATGCCCAGTGAGCTGCCACCGACCGCCGTCGCGTACGGGTCGCTGGAGGGCATCAGCACGCCGGGACCGTCACCCGAGGAGAACAGCATCGTCACGCCTTCGCCCGCCGCGCGCAGCAGGAAGGAGTGCTCGATGTCGGTCCACGCCGCGGGCTGGCTCTCCAGATCGCTCTCCCACGAATTGGACACGATCGACGCCAGCGGGGTGTTCCCGTTGCCGCCCAACACCGTCGAGATCGGGTCGAACAACTGGCCACCCAGGCCGCCGTCCACGGTCGAGCAGCTGTCGCCGCCGGCGACCAGGATGTTCATGTCGGGCGCCATGTCGTACGCCGACTCGACGTCCATCTGCTCTTCGCCGTCCCAGTTGCCGCAGGCCGGCCCCCGGCCGAGCGAGAACTCGGTGTACTTGTTCGACTGCGGGGCGGGCATTCCCTGCGCCTGGGCGTAGTCCGTCAGGGTCTGGAACATGTTGGGCACCACGCCGCCCTCGACGAACGCGACCGTCACACCCTTGCCGGTGTTGGTCGAGTTCGCGCCGTACGCGCCGCGCAGCTGCGTCGCGCCGTAGCCGCAGACCTCGGTCGGGAAGGACGTCGCGCCGTCGATCGCCGGCAGGCTGACCGTGTTCTGCGCGTAGTACTGGGAGCAGACGTCCGTGGTCACCGGGGTGGCGGTGGCCTTGGTGGCGGCCTGGCTGTGCGCCCCGGCGACGCCGCGCTTGATGAACGGCAGGATCGGCGCGGTGTTGTCCAGGCCGGTCACGCCGAGGATGTCCGCGTTGAGCGACGAGGGCACCTGCAGCGGTGTGGCGTTCGACCGGAGTTGGCCGTTACGGGCCTTGACCGTGCCGTGCGCCTGGTAGAAGTTCATCGTCGTGCCGAAGGCACGGTTGACGGTGGCCGCGACACCGGATGCGGAAACGCGCTGCCGCTGGGCGTCCAGGGCTATGTCGGTGAAACCCTGGCTTCGCAGCCAGCTCACCACGGCGTCGGCCTGCTGGGCGGACGGACCGAACTGCGCGGTGTACGCGGCGGGGCTGACGAAATGGTGGTAATTCGGGCTGCCAGGTGCACTGACCTGGTCTGCGAAACTTGTTGCCGCCGAAATGTTCGGCTTCAGCCACACCTGGAATTCAAGTTGCTGGGACGCTGGAACCGTCCCGGTGGCGGCGGTGTGCGCCACCCACGGTGCCGAACTGCCGGGCAGAGTCATGGTCGACGGCGTGGTCGTCGGGGTTGTCGCGGTCGCGACACCCGCGGTCGCCAGCACGGCGGCGGCCGCGACCGCCACGGCGGATGCGCCGAGCCGTGCACCACGATTCCGGTGAGCCAGATATCTGTTCATACACATCCCTGATGAGTTAGCGCTTACTGGACATTTCAGCCCTGCGGAATCTAAGGGACAATTAAACAGAAGGGATCCTCCGAAAGTATGATGTTGGCGGCCAATGCGCGACGAGTTACTCGAACATCGAAACAGTGGCGCGTTCGCCGGATCGACCGTTGGGCCGATCAGCCCTATTTGCCGGTTCACGGCAACCTGGCGGCGCGGTGTCGCGTACGGATCGCCTGCCGGCGCGGCCGTGGCGAGGTCGATTCGACGGCACCCCGGAGGACCGCTGACCCGGCGGCCGCGATCGACGCGGTCACCGCCGGGCGCGAGCCTCTCGAACGGACGACACGCCGCGATCGCCGACCGTCCCGATCGGACACTCGATACGCAGGGTTCCCAGGCCCGCCACGGCCAACACCACCATGACGCACGTAGCCGCCGCGGCCACGGAGAAACCGCCACGCGCGCCGACGGTGCCCACGGCCCAGCCCGCGATCGCCGCCGCGCCGGCAGAACCGGCCGCTGTGGCCGAGTTCAGCCAGACGAACGCCTGCGTCAGCCCGGCCGTGGCGTAGGAGCCGGTCCGGGAGTACACCGGCCAGACGATGCCCAGGCTGGTCATCGCGATGCCGACGCGGCGGTCAGGAAGAAGGTGGCGGCGCCGGGGGCGCGCAGGAGGGTGCGATAGGTCGCCGATGACACGCTGTCCGTTCGCTGCCTGGCGGGGCGGGCCTCGGGCCGTCGGCGTCCGGATTCATCGACCCGTGGTCATCACCTGGAACCGTCCACTGGCGGCGCGGAGCGGGGACACGCACCCCACGCCGGCTCCGTCACCAGGCAGAAGCAAGTCGGTTCTAATCCCGCACATCATGAGCGCTCACGCTCGATCACGTAGTCGATGAAGCGTTGGTTTTCCGCAACCGGCCGCAGCGGCGACGAGCCGGCGCGTTGGATATCAGATTCAATCATCACTGAAATAATAGTCGCATCTTTAGCGGACTTCGTAGGTTCCGTCGAGACGGGCACGGCCGACGGCGTGGTCGGCGATGGTGGCGATCGCTTCGTCGAGGGTGCAGCCGGCCGGGAGCCCAGAGGCCCGGCCGATGGCGAAGAGTTGGAAGACGTATGTGTGCGGGCCGTGGGACCGGATCGGCATGGGGCCTGCCCAGCCGCGGCGGCCCAGTGCGCCTTTCCCGTGTCGGAGGCCGGGAATCGGGCTGGGGTTGGCGAGGGCGCCCTCCGGGATGCCGGTCAGCGCCGGGTCGATGCCGACGGTGAGCGCGTGGATCGCCGGCGTGCCACGGGGGACGTCGGGGTCCTGCACGACGAGCACCAGTTCGACGGCGGCGGCCGGCGGCTGCGTCCAGTTCAGGGCGGGTGAGATGTTCGCGCCGAACAGCCTGCCTCGGTACTTGGCCGGTATGGGTGCTCCGTGGTCGAAGGCGGGGCTGGTGAGGGTGAAGTTCTCCTGCGTCCGCAGGTCGGGGCGCGCCCAGACGAGGGTGTGGTGGCCCGCGCGCCGGTTGCGCAGTGCGACGCCGATGGGATTCGCTGGCATGACTGCTCCTGCTACCTCTGCATCTCGCGGTCGAGGTGGTCGAGGTGGTCGATGACCTCGGTGCTCGTCGTGGTCTCGCCGAGCTGGGGGAAGACGCGTTCGACGCTGTGCCGGTGGGAGTCGGCGTCGTGGTCGGCCATCGCGTCGGTGGCCAGGACCACGTGGTAGCCGTGGTCGTGGCCGCAGCGTGCGGTCGACTCGACGCCGGAACTCGTGGCGACGCCCGCGAGCACGATCTGGGTGACGCCGAGGTCGCGCAGCAGGGTGTCCAGGCCGGTGTCGTGGAAGGCGCTGCGGCGCCGCTTCGTGATCAGATGGTCGCCGGGCTGCTGATCGAGTTCGTCGATGATGTCCGCGCCGCCGTCGGGCAGCGCGCCCGTGCCGCGGTGGCGGCCGGCGTCGGTGCGCCCGGGGGCGCGGCCGGTGACGTTGACCAGCACGACCGGGAGATCGTGGGCACGGAACGCTTCGGCCAGCGCTGCCGCGTTCGGCACCACATGAGCGATCGGGCCGGAGAGGATGCCCTTCTGCAGGTCGATGACGACGAGTGCGGGCATCGGGTCGAGAGTGGACAGTGGCATGGGTTGCTCTCCTTGTGATGGCGGGTCAGGAGTCGATCGGTTTGGTGCTGCCGCGCATGAGGGACACGATCGCGGCGATCACGCCGAGGACCGCGGAGACGGCGAACACGACGACCAGTCCGCTGTGGAACGGGCCGGACATGAGACTCGGGAAGAACTCGCGCCCGGTGAGCAGGTTCCTGTCCCCCGGTGTCAGCGACGACAGCGCCCCGTACCTCGACAGCAGGTAGTGCACCGGGTTCACACCGAGCATGGCCGCGAACAGCGACGAGACCGGTGGGAGGCTGCCGATCTGCGCGGCGATGTGGTGGGTGACGCCGTGCTGGGCGAGACCGTCGGTGAGCGTGCGCGGCAGCGCGCCTGCCAGGCCGGCGACCATCAGCGAGGAGAACACCACGATCGACACCGAGGTACCGGAGTTCTGGAACGTGGATCGCATGCCGGACGCGACACCGCGGTACTCGGCGGGAACGCTTCCCATGATCGAGGAGGAGTTCGGCGAACTGTACATCCCGATGCCCACCCCGTTCAGAGCGATCAGCAGGGCGAACGCCCAGTACGGGAAGTTCACCGGCAGCACCAGCAGGCCGACGAAGCTCGTGGCGAACAGGAGCATGCCGCCGGAGGCGAACCAGCGTGCCCCGAACCGGTCGGACAGTGTGCCGGACAACGGCCCCGCCACGAAGAAGCCCGCCGTCAGCGGAAGCATGAAGATGCCCGCCCAGAACGGCGTTTCGCTGTAGTCGTAACCGTGCAGCGGCAGCCAGATGCCCTGGAGCCAGATGATCAGCACGAACTGCAGACCGCCCTGCGCGAGCCGGGCGGTGAACCCGGTGAGGTTGCCTGCCGTGAATGCCCTGATCCGGAACAGGCGCAACCGGAACAGCGGATCGGTGACCCGCCGCTCGATGGCCACGAACACGGCCAGCAGCGCCACGCCACCGGCCAGGCCCGCGACCACCGCCGGGTTCGACCAGCCCATCGTGGCACCGTCGTAGGGCTGGATGCCGTAGGTGATCGCGACGAGGATCGCGCTCAGGCCGAGCACGAACGTGGTGTTGCCGCACCAGTCGATCCGTGCCTGCTGCAGCTTTCCCGTGTCCCGCAGGCGGAAGTACGCCCACAGCGTGCCCGCGATGCCGACCGGTACGTTCACCCAGAACACCGCGCGCCAGTCCCACACGGCGAGCAGTCCTCCCGCGGTCAGCCCGACGAACTGCCCGGCGAACGCCGCGGCCTGGTTCACACCCAGTGCGAAGCCGCGCCGCTGCGGCGGGAACGCGTCGGTCAGGATCGCGGCCGAGTTCGCCGAGAGCATCGAGCCGCCGAACGCCTGCAGGAAGCGCCAGCCGATCAGCCACATTGCCGCGTGCGCACCGGTGAAGGGATCCAGCGACAGCAGGACCGAGGCCACCGTGAACACCACGAAGCCCAGGTTGTAGATCCTGACCCGGCCCAGGATGTCGCCGAGCCGGCCGAGGTTCACCACGAACACCGCCTGCACCAGCCGGTAGCCCATGATCATCCACAGCAGGTACGCGATGTTCGCCGGCGCCAGCGGATCGAGATGGATGCCGTTGAAGATCGCCGGGAGGGCGATCAGGACGATCGACCCGTCCAGGCTCGACATGAAGACGGCCATCGTGGTGTTCGTCAGCGCCACCCACCGGTAGCGATCGGCCCCCTGGGCACGGGGCCGCACCGTCCGCGGTGAGCTGTCCAACTGGTTGCGCGTCACTTCTCCGGCTCACCCACCCGTTGTTTAGGTATATTAAGCATCTCTTTAGGTATACTAACGAGCTGTGCAGAACGATGCAACTGACCAGGAGGCCGACCTCGGTGCGCAGGTACGTTCCGCCGTCGGCCGCCTCTACCGCCGCTTCCGCAGCGAGCGACCGGAGGGCAGCCTCGGCGACGCCGCGCTCGCCGTGCTCACCCACCTCCACAAGCGCGGGCCGCAGACCCTCACCGAACTGGCCGAGCGCGACCGGGTCTCCCCCGCTTCCATGAGCCAGACCGTGAACCGCCTGACCTCGGCCGGCTATGCCGTGCGCACCCCCGATCCGGCCGACGGCCGGAAGGTGCTGTTCCGCGCCACGGCGGAAGGCGACGAGCTCGCCGGTGCCGCGCGGGCGCAACGCAACGCCTGGCTCGACGAACGACTCGGCGCGCTCAGCGCCGACGATCGGGCCGTGATCGCGCGCGCCGCGGCACTGCTGAGCACCTTGGCCGATTCCTGAGGTTGCCGCTCGCCACCAGCATTCACCGCACCGACCGCCTGCGGAACATGCCATTGCCCGGTTCGACGGTGCCGCGCCGGCCGCCCGGCGGATGACCGCCCCACGGGGCCACCGAGTACCGGAGGTACCGATTCCGACATGTCAGCCGGTCGGGCGGCGGATCGCGCATGCCAGCGGCGCCGGATGGGTAGTCGGGTGCAGAACCACGCCAACCTGCCTGGTGAGGAGGCCACCGTTGCACGACACGAACACGAAGGCCCGGCACGATCTGCTCGCCATCTATCTCAACGACCACCTTGCCGGTGCGACCGGTGGGGTTGAGCTGGCCAAACGGCTGGCCGACGCCCACCCGTCGCTGGACGACAGCGCGCGCTTGCGGCAGTTGGCGGCCGATGTCGCCGACGACAGGGCCGCGCTGACCGGCATCATGCAGCGCCTCGACGTCCCCGTCGACCAGATCAAGGTGGCGCTGGGTTGGTTCGCCGAGAAGGTCGGCCGGCTCAAGCTCAACGGACACCTGTTCTCCCGATCGCCGCTGAGCACGCTCGTCGAACTGGAGGCCATGCGGGTGGCTGTCGAGGGCAAGGCGGCCGGCTGGCGCAGCCTGCGGGAGATCGCCCGACACGACGAGCGCATCCAGACCACCGAACTGGACCGGCTGATCGAGCGGGCGAACGACCAGAGCGAGACACTGGAGTCGGTGCGGCTCGCGGCGGCCGCTCGCATGTTCGGTTCGGTCTGACATCGCCGCCGCCGGCACGTGGTGTCCATCGGCGTCGTCGGTTCGATCGCGTTCATCGCGCGGCGGTCGGGTCGGCGGTCGAGGCGGACGAGCGCTTCGACCGCCGTGCGCAGGGCCGGCTCAGGACCGGCCGTACCGGTGGTCGACTGATCGGCTTACCGGTGGCCACCCGGCGCAATACGATCGAGCGAACACGACGGACGGGTACGAAAGGAAACGGTCATGCCAGAGACTCGCGAGGAGACGGACACGACCATGCCGTATCCGTTGAGGATCAGCACCTATCGCGAGGGGCGCTGCGTGGTTCACCAGGCCGCCGGTGAGATCGACTCGCTGACCGCACCGCAGCTCGACGAGGTCCTCACGAACGCGTCGGAACCGGCGGAACACACGATCCTGGATCTGGGCGAAGTGCCGTTCCTGAGTTCCGCGGGGCTCTCGGTGCTGATCGAGGAACGACAGCGGTGTCAGGCACGCGGCGCCGCGTTCTCCGTGGTGGCGTCGCAGAATGCCGTGGTGCGGGCGATCCGGATCACCGCGCTGGACCGCGTCATACCGCTGTACGCCACCGTCGCCGAAGCGATCGCCGCCTTCGACGACCAACCCGGTGCGTGACCGAACCACCCGGCGCACGTCGAATGACGAGCCATTCACGGCCGGATGTGGGTACGATGCCCTGTCCGACGCACACCCTGACAACTCGATGAGACCTGGGACTTCCGTGACCGACTCGGGTGCCGCGTGAGTGGATCCGCCGGCCCGCAGAGCAGCGCTGAGCAACCGGCGGGGAGGTTGCGCGCGTCCCTGCGGCGTGAGGTGACCGCTGTCGCGCTGCAGGTGAGGGGACTGCGCGAGGTGCTCGCCGAGTGGGCCCGCAGCCGGCGGGTGCCCGGTGACCTGGTCGAGGACATCAAGCTGGCGGCCGACGAGGCGATGTCGAACGTCGTGATGCACGCGTATCCCCCGGATTCCCACGGCCCACTGATCCTCAGCGCCACGCACGTGGCCGACACGATCACCGTCGAGGTGCGGGACAGGGGTCACTGGCGCGAGGGTCCCAGCAGGCCGGAGGGCGGTCGAGGCGTGCGGCTGATGCGTGCGCTCGCGCGAGAGGTCGTCATCTCGTGCGGCCCGGTCGGCACGGTGGTACGACTGACCTGGAAGTCGCCCCAGCCGGACACCGCGGAGGGCGCCGCCCTGTGAGGACTCCGACCGAACCGGAGTCCGCATCGGACTGATCGACGGCGTGCCGACCACCGGATCGAGTAGGGAGCCGACGATGTGCCGTCTGTTCAGCCTGTCAGCGGCGCCGCACCGGGTGCACGCCACGTTCTGGCTGCTCGAAGCGCCGGACAGCCTCGCGCGGCAGAGCCGCCGGGAACCGGACGGGACGGGGTTGGGCGTGTTCGGGGAGGACGGCACGCCGCACGTCGACAAGCAGCCCATGGCCGCCTATCAGGACGAGGAGTTCGCCCGCGAGGCCAAGGAATGCGAGTCGACCACGTTCCTCGCGCACATCCGTTACGCCTCCACCGGCGGCCTCGACCCGCGCAACACGCATCCGTTCGCCCAGCACGGCCGGTTGTTCGCGCACAACGGCGTCGTCGGGGATCTGCCGGCGCTGGAGGCGGAGCTCGGCGGGTATCGAGATCTGGTGGCCGGTGACACGGATTCGGAACGGGTGTTCGCGCTGATCACCCGGCAGATCGACGCCCACGACGGCGATGTCGGCGCCGGCATCACGGCGGCGGTGCGGTGGGTGGCCGACAACGTGCCGGTGTACGCGGTCAACGTGATCCTGACGACGCCGACCGAGCTGTGGGCATTGCGCTACCCGGACACGCACGACCTGTTCGTGCTGGAACGGGTGGCGGGCGGACCGCACGGCGACCGGCACCTGGAGCACGCCAGCGGTGCGGGCCGCGTCCGCGCGCGGTCGGGAACGTTGGCCGACTGCCCGGCGGTGGTCGTGGCGAGTGAGCGGATGGACGAGGACCCGGGTTGGCGGAAGCTGGCTTCCGGCGAACTGTTGCACGTGAACGGGAACCTGCGGGTGACCCGGCGGATGGTGATCGGCCATGCGCCACGCCATCCGCTGACGCTGGAGGAACTCGGTGGGCATGCGGCGGCCTCGCAGCAGGGAAGTTGAGGCTCAGCACGCTGGGACTCAGGACGCTGCCTCGCGCTCGGCCGGCTTCCTTCTCCGGCACCAACTGCCGCACCTCGATCATGTCGGGGTCACGGCCTGAGGCTGATGGTGCCTGGCCCATCCGCTGCTGCTCAGCCGGCCGCCGCGCGCAGTGCGGGCAGCAGTTCCCGCTCCGCGAACGGGAAGAAGTCACGCTGATGGTCGCCGCCGATCTGGATCAGGGCGATGTCGGTGAAACCGGCCTTCCAGAACGGTTCCACAGCCGAGACGATCGCGGCCACGTCGGGTCCACACGGGATGCTCGCCGCGACGTCCTCCGGTCGGACGAACTGCGTCGCGGCGGCGAACGCCTGTGTGCCGGGAAGTTCCGCGTTCACCTTCCAGCCGCCCGCGAACCACCGGAACTGCTCGTGCGCTCGCCGCACCGCCTCGTCCTGGTCGGTGTCCCAGCAGATCGGGATCTGGCCGATCTTCCGTTGCCCCGACTCGGGCGACAATCGGTCCCACGCGTCCACGAGACCGGCGTCGGGCTCGACGGTGATCATCGCGTCCGAGCGCGGTGCCGCCATTTCCAGCGACGCTTGGCCGGACACCGCCGTCGCGATCGGCACCCGCCGCTCCGGCAGGTCCCACAACTTCGCCGAGTCGACGGTGAAGTGCTTGCCGGAGTAGTTCACGTAACCGCCGTCGAACAGCTCGCCGATGATGGTCAACGCCTCGCCCAGCATCTCGTGGCGAATGTTGGCCGGTGGCCAGCCCGTGCCGATCACGTGCTCGTTCAGGTTCTCCCCCGCGCCAAGGCCGAGTGTGAACCGGCCGTGCGACAGCAGTTGGATCGTGGCGGCCTGCTGCGCGACCACCGTCGGGTGGTAGCGGCGTGTCGGGCAGGTCACGTACGTCATCAGCTCGACCCGCTCGGTCATCTGGCTGACGGCGCCCAGCACGCTCCACGCGTTCGGCGCATGGCCCTGGTCGGCCAGCCAGGGCGAATAGTGGTCGCTGATCGCCTCGAAGTCGAACCCGGCCGCCTCGGCGGCGGCGGCGTGCACCACCAGGTCACGCGGGCCGGTCTGCTCGGTCATCAGCGTGTAGCCGAAGCCCACCATTGTGTTCCTCCGTCAGTTCATCGGCCCGTCGCGTCCGCCCCGGCCTGGCCGGCCGGGCCGGCGAGGGGGTCGTGGCGGTCACGCCTGTCGTGTGCGTCCTCGTGCCGTGTCAGGTCGTGGTCGACGCGGGTCCGGTCCGGGTTCGCGACCGTCCCGTCGTCAGAACTGTTCATGTCGGGTGACTGCCCGCGACGGTCCGACCGCAAACGTGCGGCGTGAGTCCACTGCGGATTCAACGACGATGTTTCGGGATCGCGGCCAACTGGCAATAGGAAGGGAGACAGGATCTCGGCGACCACGTCCGAACGCGGTAGCGTGACGGCCGCCGGCCTGCGACCGAAGGACGGCATGGCGTTGACGGACATGATCCAGTGGGAGTGCAGGACGCTGCGAGGCTGTTGCGTGCTGCGCCCACGGGGGGAACTCAACGCGGTCACCTACCGGCCGCTGCGCGACGGCTTGGTGAAGTTCGCGATGGACCAGCCCGACGCTGTGGTCGTCGACGTGACCGACCTACGGATCGCGGCCGAACCGCTGCTCATGGCGTTCTCGTCGGCGTGGATGCTGATCGGCGACTGGCCTGCCGTGCCGATCATGCTGGTGGTGCCGGCGGCCACCCGCCGGGCCGTGTTCACGGACAGTGCCATCAGCCGGTACGTACCGGTGTTCGCGTCGCTGCCGGCGGCGCTGGCGGCCGTCCACGCCCCGCCGTCGCGCAGGCTCGCCGCCATCGACCTGTTGCCGATCCTGGAGAGTTCCGCGCACGCTCGGCGGTTCGTTCGCGACATGTGTGTCCGGTGGGATGTGCCCGAGGCGGCCGAGGAAGCCCTCGTGGTCGCCACCGAACTGGTGGAGAACGCGCTCGTCCACACCCACGGTGAACTGCGCATCCGGCTGGAGCTGCGCGGTGAACTCCTGACCGTCGCGGTGAGTGACGACGACCCGCATGAGGCCGTGCTGCGGGAGACCGTGGCAGGTCCGATGGCCGTAGGGCTGCGCGTGGTGGCGGACCTGGCCAGGGCCTGGGGCTGCGCCCCGCAGCTACCCGGCGGCAAGGTGGTGTGGGCGTCGCTGCCCATCGGCGGCCGCCGTCAGCCGGGCTGAGCCCGGACCTGTTCGCCGTCGCTCCCCTCCATGCCGACGGTTGGCCGGAACGCTTCGGGGGTACAGCCTTGGTGTGCCGTGTTGTCAGCGACGGAATGTGACCAGTGCCCGCAGACCTGTGACGACGCGTCGTCGGTGCCGGAGGTGGGCCGGATGACGGTGACCGAGCGTGACCCACGCAAGGAGTACGAGGAGTTCGCTTCGCTGTTCGAGGAGCTGGCCGACGACTCGACACCCGAGGCACGCCGGCAACGGGTCAGGGACGACCTGGTCACCGGGCATCTGCCGCTCGCCGAGCACATCGCCCGCCGGTTCCGCAACCGCGGCCAGCCCGAGGACGACCTGGCCCAGGTCGCGACGGTGGGCCTGATCAACGCCGTCGACCGGTACGACCCGGGCCGGGGCACCGACTTCGTCGCCTTCGCCGTGCCGACCATCACCGGTGAGGTGCGCCGTTACTTCCGTGACTCCACCTGGGCCATGCGGGTGCCGCGGCGGCTCAAGGAGCTGCACACGTCGATCAACGCGGTGGCGGCGAAACTGGGGCAGGAGCTCGGCCGCTCACCGCGGCCCAGCGAACTGGCCGCCGCGCTGGACGTCACGCTGGCCGAGGTGCAGGAGGGCCTGCAGGCCGGCTACGCGTACCGCAACGAGTCGCTGGACGAGACCGACGACGACAACCCCGGCCGGACCAGCATGATCGACCGCGACCTGCTCACCGTGGAGAACCGTGAGGCCCTCCACCCGGTGTTGTCGAAGCTGCCCGAGCGGGAGGCTGCCATCGTGGTCATGCGGTTCTACGGTGAGATGACGCAGAGCCAGATCGCCGAGCGGATGGGTCTGTCCCAGATGCACGTCTCCCGACTGCTGTCCTCCAGCCTTGCCGTGTTGCGGGCAGCGCTCGCCGACCGGCCGGAGTGAACCTCCGCGATCTCGTGGTAGGTGCCTGCGGTGGCCGGCGGCGGAGTGCCTGTCACGTTCCGCCGTCGAGTTCCTCGGCGCACAGTCGCTTCGTGACGACGTCCCGTGCGAGGTCGACCACGGAGCGGCCCTCGCGGAACGCGTACGCACGCAACCGGATCGACGCCTCGTCCACGGCGACCTCCAACTGCGCCGCCACCATGCCGGCCGCGACACTGACCTCCGCGTAGTGGCCCCGGCCGGGGTACCGCCCGGTGGCCAGCACCGACTTCGTCGCCAGGCCCGCCAACACGCTGCCCAGCATCATCTCCTGGTGGGTGAAACCGCCCGGCGCGTGCCGGTACAGGTCGATCGTGCCCAGCCATGCCGAGTCCTGGCCCAGCGGGAAGGCGAACATCGCGCCGGCACCGGCCAGAGCCGCCGAACTCACGAAACCCGGCCACTGCCGGGCCGATTCCCGCAGGTCGGGGATCAGCACGGCGGTGCCGCAGGCGAACGCGTCGACGCCTGGCCCCTCACCGGCGGTGTACTGCAGTTCCTCCAGCCGTGCGGCCCAGCCGTCGGTGGCCGTCACCAGGTCCTGCACCGACACGCCCACCCGCACGGTGATGGCCGCCGCGTCGACGCCCATTTGCTCGACAGCGGCCTGGCAGATCAACTCCGAGGACGCCGTCACACCCCGTCACCGTCCGTCCACATCAGACTGTCACCGGTCCGGACCGTCGCCCAATCGGCCTCGCCTCACCGCTGTTCCTCCGCGCGCCGCTCGGCGCCGGTCTCACCCGCCAAGCCGGGATCGTCCGCGGACGCCCGGCCGACGGTGCTCGTGCTCCGTTGCGGTTGCGCGGGGTCGGTCGTGACGTCGGCCTCCATGCCGGACTGCTGGGCCTTCGTCCGTCCGGTGAACCACCGCTTCAGTCGTTCCCACATGCGCAGTGAGTACCCGACAGCGGTTCGAGTACACACTCGGATTCCGGGCCCTGCTCCAGCATGACGAAGACCACAGCGCTGCGCGCTCGCGACAGCCGGTCGATCGGGACGGCATGCGCGGCACGGTCTGAGTCGCCGCGACACAACTGTCGGTGGAGTCGCAACGCTTGAGCCCAACGGAACCCGGTTGTTCGCGCCCCGGGACAGGCGGGCACAACAGATCCTCACACCATGAAGTCCGCATTGATGAACTAATTTCACGACGCGCAGATGCGCTGGTAGCCGACGCCACGAACGGTCACCGGATATCGCGGGAAGGACGGATCGTCCTCATTTTCCGGCGCATATTCTTGACGTGGACGTCACACCTCCGGTCGTTTCGGTCCGGTTCCGCGCGGTGCCGGACCGCTCGGATCCGGCTGGTCGACTCGGCCACGGTGACGGTCGGCCGACGTGGTCGTCGGCGCCGGACTCCGGTCCGACCATGCGGTCGCACCGGAGCGGTCCGCACCGTCGGCATCAGGATCGGGACGGCGCTTTTCCAGCGCCGCCGCACCGGTCGTCACGGCGTCGACGAAATAGCCGGCCGCACGCACCGAATACGCGATCGAATCGGAAATGGCGACGTCGTCCTCGACCAACAGGATTCGAGCGGCCGGCGGGGACGCGGTCAGCGGTTCCACCGTCGTGCGTCACCCCGTAGTCCTTGCATGTGCGGGCGCCCACGCCTACCCTCGGCATGAGCGGTTGACCGTACAGCTGCTCCCAGGCACACCGGAGCCCCACGCGGTAGCGGATAGGCGCGGTGGCCCTCTTCCGGACGAGACGACAACTCCAATGACGGACCGGCGATGCCGTGTCCGACAACGTAAAGGTGCCGTGTCGGACACCGAGGTGACCCGGATGACAGCGACAACGCTCACCTACGCCAACGAATACCAGTACCTGGCGCCCCTGTTTCACGAACTGGTGGACACGTCGATACCCGAGCCACGCCGGCAGGAGGTCAGAGACCGCCTGGTCACCGGGCATCTCCCCATGGCCGAACACATCGCGAGACGATTCCGCAACCGCGGCCAGCCCGACGACGACCTGGTCCAGGTGGCGACGTTGGGCCTGATCAACGCCGTGGACCGGTTCGATCCGGACCGCGGCACGGACTTCCTCGCGTTCGCCGTGCCCACCATCACCGGCGAGATCCGACGCTACTTCCGTGACCACACCTGGTCCGTGCATGTACCGCGCAGGCTCCAGGAACTGCACGCGAAGATCAATACGACGGCCGCCGCACTCGCCCAGCAACTGGGCAGGTCCCCCCGGCCCAGTGAGCTGGCGGCCGTACTCGGCCTGTCGATCGACGAGGTCCACGAAGGACTCCAGGTCGGTTTCGCCTACCGCAGCGAGTCACTGGACACGAAGACGATCGAGGACGGCAGCCCCGGCCGACTGGACGACCAGATCGGCATCCTGGATCCAGAACTGCTCACCGTGGAGAACCGTGACGCGCTGTATCCGGCGATCTTGTCGCTGCCCGAACGGGATGCGTCCATCGTCATCATGCGGTTCTTCGGCAACATGACGCAGACCAGGATCGCCGACCGCCTCGGCATCTCGCAGATGCACGTGTCCCGCTTGCTGGCCGCCAGTCTGACCGTGCTCAGGGACACGCTGGAGGGCAAGCAGAACGACGACGACTGAGATCCGCGGTCACGTCCACCACAGGTGGACCGGCCAGTACGCGAGCCAGGCGACCAGGGCCGTCGCGGGCAAGGTCAGGAACCAACCGGTGACGATGTTCTCCGCGACGGCCCACCGCACCGCCGAGGGTCGCCGCGTCGTGCCGACCCCCATGATGGCCGAGGTGATCACGTGCGTCGTGGACACCGGTGCCGCGAACACGAAGGCCGTCGCGTACAACACCAGCGAACCCGCGAACTCCGCGACGAAGCCGTGCGGCGGGGTCAACGGGAAGACGCGCCTGCCCAGCGTGCGCATGATCCGCCTGCCGCCCGACCAACTGCCGGCCGCCATCGCGGCCGCGCAGGCAAGGACCACCCACATCGGCACGTGCGCGTCGTGCTGCCGCCCGGATGCCAGCAACGCCAACACGATCAGCCCCATGGTCTTCTGCGCGTCCTGCAACCCGTGGCCAAGAGCCAGACTCGCCGCGGACACGACCTGTGCGCGCCGGAAACCCCGCTCGACGCGGTGGTACCGCGCCGACCGCAACACCCACAGCACCGTCAGCATCAGCAGGTAACCCAGCAGCAGGCCGATCACGGGTGACACGACCATCGGCACGATCACCTTCGCCACCACACCACCCCAGTGCACCGCGGTGCCCGATGCGAGTCCGGCTCCGACCAGCCCACCGACCAGCGCGTGCGACGAGGACGACGGCAGCCCGAAGGACCAGGTCAGGAGGTTCCACACGATCGCACCGACCAGCGCCGCGAACACCACGCCCAGCGCGGGCGGGCCGATCGGCGTGGCCACGATGCCGGTGGCCACCGTGACGGCGACGCCGGTGCCCAGCAGCGCGCCGATCATGTTCATCACGGCGCCCAGCGTCAAAGCGGAGCGCAGGCTCAGCGCCCGCGTCGCCACGACCGTGGCCACGGCGTTGGCGGCGTCGTGAAAACCGTTGGTGTAGTCGAACAGCAGCGCTGTCAGGACGACCAGGATCAGACCGGCCAACGCGAGTCACGACTCCTTGACGGCCATCGTGTGCAACACGTCGGCGAGGTGTTCGAAACCGTCGGCGGCAGCTTCCAACTGGTCGACGATCTCCTTGAGTTTCATCACGGTCAGCGTGTCGTACTCGCCGCTGAACAACCGCGCCAGCAATGCCCGGTATGTGCGGTCCGCGTCGTCCTCGATCTCGTTGATCCGGATCCAGAACGGGACCAGCCCGGTCACGTCGCGCAGTTGCGGCATGGTCGCAGCGGTCAGGTCCGCCGCCTGGCTCAGCGCCCGCACCTGCTCCCCCACCGCGGTGGGGAACTCCTCGATGCCGTACAGCACCGACAGGTCGACCGCGGCCTCCATGTAGTCGAGTACGTCGTCCAGCCGCACCGCGAGCCGGTAGATGTCCTCCCTGTCGAACGGCGTGACGAAGGACCGGTCGAGCAGTTCCATCACGGCGTGGGTCAGGTCGTCACCCGCGTGCTCGGTGTCCCGCATGGCGCCGGCGATCCGCTCGCGGTCGGCGGCCGGGGCGGCGATGAACTCCTCCAGCAGCCCGACACCTGTGACGATGTTGGCGGCGGCCTCGGTGAACAGGTCGAAGAACCGCGTGTCGCGAGGAGTCGGCAGCAGGCGCATGACCGTGAGTATGCCGGTCGCCGGGAGTGAAACGAGTTTGGCCGCGCCGTCGGCGGGTAGTTCCCCGGCATGCGACATCTGCACGCCACGTCACAGGAAGTCCGCCATGCCTACGAGGGGGACGCCGACCGGCCGCTGGGCGGCTACCTGGCGGCGCTGGGCACCTACGCGGCCACGGTCGCGGCGTTGACCGGCGTGGCGGTGGCTCGCGGGCGGCGGCTGCCGGACCGATACAGTCTCGGTGACACCGTGTTGCTGTCGATCGCGACGCACAAGATCAGCAGACTCATCGCGAAGGACGCCGTCACCAGCCCGCTGCGTGCGCCGTTCACCCGCTACGAGGAGCCGGCCGGTGACGGGGAGCTCAACGAGTCGGCCCGCGGGCGGGCCGCCAGGCACCTGATCGGCGAGATGATCACCTGCCCGTTCTGTCTCGCCGTCTGGATCGCCACCGGTTTCGCTGGCGGCATGGTCCTCGTGCCGCGCCTCACCCGCACCGTCGGCGTCGTGATGACCGCCGTGGCGGCGTCGGACACGCTGCAACTGGTCTACGACACGGCCAAACAACTCCCGTCCACGGTGTCCGACGCGAACTGAGCCGCTGGTCAGCGCGCGATCGCGGTGCCGGTATCGGTCGGCGATGGCGCTGTCGGTCGGCGATGGCACTGTCGGGTCGCCGGACACGACGCTGCCGCCGTCCGTGCCGACACTGATGACGGACACGCTGGGCACGGTGCCGAGCAGCGGGTTCAGGCCGATTCCGCGTCCCGATCCAGCCCGGCCAGCAGTTCGGCGAGACCGCCGGGTGCCCTGCCCCGGCGGCGGGCGCTGGTGAGGACCGTGGGCTCGTCGGCGTAGCGCCAGCGGTAGCCGGCCTGCCCAGCCGGCGCCACAGGTCGTGGTCCTCGCCGTGGCGACGGCGCCGAACCCGCCGACGGCGCGGTAGGCGTCCGCCCGCACACCCAGGTTCGCGGCGTACACGTTGCCGTGGCCCGTCCGGGCCCGCGTGCCTGGCCAGCAGCGTGGAGTAGCGGGCGCCACCGTGGCCGGCAGGCGGTGTGCGACCACCAGCGCCATGCCCGGCCACCGCGTCCGCGCCCGCGTCGGGCTCAGCGCAGATGTGCACGTCGGCCCAGTCGCGGGCCACGGTGCTGTCGGCGTCGGTGGACAGCAACCACACCTCGGACGGCCGATGCGCCGGCCAGGCCGCAGACCGGCGCATGCCCGAGATCGCGCACCTCGCCGATCGTGGCGGCGGCCGCGGTTGCGCACGACCTGCGGCCGGCCAGCCGGACAGCTCCGCGGCCGCCAGTGCGGCCGTGTCGTCGGCGCAGCGGTCGGCGACGACGCACAGCGCCGGCTCGACGTCCGGCGGCAGCTTCCGCAGCGCTCGTCAGGCACGTCGCGGACACACGCTCCGATCATCCGCGCTCTCGTCCCGCGCCGGCACCACGACACCGACGGCCGTGATCATCGCCGGACCAGCACGTGCAGCACGAACCGCTCGTCCACGTGCTCGACCAGCGGGTCGAGCCCGGGATGGGCCAACAGGAACCGGTGCGCCGCCATGCCGTCCCTCGGCGCCTCGGCCGCCCACGGCAACCAGTGCACGGCCACCAGATGCCCGTCCGGGCCGCAGCGCTCGACCGCAGCGGTCCACCGTCGCGGCCAGGTCCCGGTCGCCCAGGTAGTACAGGATCTCGCTGAACACGACCAGATCGACCGGCCCGGCCGGCAGGTCGCTGGGCAGCTGCACCGACCGTCACGTCGACACCTGGCAGCTCCGACGTGTGCGCCCGGCTTGCCCGACGGCCGCGCGACCGGGTCGAACGCCAGCACCCGGTCGCACCGTGCGGCCAGTTCCCGTGGTGAGGACGCCCGATGCCGCAGGCCGGTTCGACGGCCAGTGCCGTAACGCTCGCGGGGCAGGCGCGGCCAGCACGGTGGCCCGCTTGCGCCGCTCGTACCACTTCGGTCGCACGCGCCACGGGTCCGCGTCCTGGCCGTACAGTTCGGCGAACCGGCTGATCGGCGCGCCTGTGCCGCGGTGGCTGCCGGAACACCACCTCGACGTCCCGCTCGAAATGCTCGAGCATCTCCGGCGCTGAGGATCGGTCCGCGCCGTCCGGCCCCGGTTTCAGCTGGGACGTCGAACGCGGCCGATGCCGGCCGCCTTGCGCCGCCGCTCGCTCCTCGGTCAGCCGGTGGGCGAACGCCGCGTGCCGCGCGGAATGCCGGTCGTCGGGCTCGTAGCCAGTGCCACATCCAGATCGGGTACGACCACCGGTGCGCGGTGACCGGCGCCACCCGCAGTGCGGCGTCGCCGACGGCCTGGTGGTCGGGGTGCGGATCGCCGGGCCACGGCACCAGGCACAGGTCGGCGCCGCCCAGCAGTGTCGGCAGCCGCTCGCGCCAGTTCGCGTCGCGGTGCTCGGCGAGCGCCGGAGTCGGGCAGGCCGAGCCAGTGCACGCGTGACGTCCGCCATGCCCTGCGCGCGCAGGGACTCGTGCAGTTCGCCGCGTCGGCGCCGGCCCAACTCGGCCCGTCTTCCGTGTGGACAGTGCGGGAAACGCGGCTTCGCCGTCCGTCGCGACCACCAGGTCGACCGACCGTGCCGCTGTCGTGCAGCCGCTGCATCAGGCCGCTCGCGCCGAGCGTCTCGTCGTCCGGGTGCGCCGCGACCACCACGGCGCGCCCGGTGTCGCTCGTCGGGGAACGGCCGCAGCCGCGGGGACGCCAGCCAGTGCTGCCACGCCTCCTCGTCGGTGCGCGCTCATCGGTACCGCTCCCCGTCGAGCACGTCCTCGCCCAGCACGGCGAGATCCCGCTCGGCATGGTGTTGGCGGACGTAGACCTCCAGGTCGGCCAGTTGCTGGGCGAAGCGCCGGTCCCGGCACAGCGGCGTCGGGCCGGTGATCCTCGGCACCCGGTCCGGCGTGTCCCAGGCCGCCCGTTCGACCGCCGACTTCGCGGTTCTGATCGGTACGGTCGGGTCGGCCGTCGGGTTCGGTGTCCATGGAGCGGGCGGTGTCGGCGAGCAGCGCGTCGGCGGCGCGCAGTGCCGCGTGCAGCGCGCCGAGATGCGCGACTGGTGCTCGTCGACGTGCGGCGCGTCCCGCAGCAGGGCCAGGACCGAGTCCAGCACACCGGCCGTCCCGCCCAGCCAGACGGCGGCCACGCCGCCGCTGCCCAGCCGGAAACCGCGCCGGCTGCAGACGTACCAGTCGGCCTCGCCGACCGCTCGTCGGTGTCGACGGTGCACGTCCGCGAACTGCACGTCCAGGCTGTCCGAGGCGTCCATGCCGATCGCCTGCCAGCTGTCCGGGTCCCGGCGCACCGCTGGATCGGCCGAGGTCCACCTCGAACAGCCGAGCCCGTGCCGTCCGGCTGCGGACGCGGCGACCAGCGCGCGGTCCAGGACTGTGGCGCCGGAGCAGAACCGCACGGTGCCGGTGACCAGCCGTCCCCGTCGAGGGGGCCCGGTACCGCCGGACCGGGCGGCCCACACGCCGTAGAGCGCGTCCGGCCGGGCGGTGCGACCTGCCTCGGCCAGGATCGCCAGCGCGTCGACGTGGCCCTCCGCCAGCCGGGCCAGCGCCAGGTCGTACCGGCCGAGCGCGGCCAGCGCGGCCCACCGCTCCCGCGTGTGCCGTGCGCCGGGCAGCGGCAGGTCCAGGGCCATGTCGCCATGTAGCTGGTCTCGGCCAGCATCGCCGTCGTGCGGGGCAGCGGCAACGGTTTGGGCGGTGTCGAGTCGAGAATGGCTGTCATCGGCGACGTCACAGCTCAGCGATGCCCGTTTTCGTCGCGGAGTACACGGCGGCGTGTTACGCGTCACGGATTATGGCTACTCCGGCCGTATGAAACAAATCGATCCGGTCGACCGGCTGGCCGAGAGCACATGGCTGGACGGCGCGTCAAGCGTGCTCCGGACCGCGGTCCAGCGCGTGCTGCGGCCCGGCGTGCTCAAGGACGCACTGCACGGCGTATGGCTCGGGCATCCGGTGCATCCCGTGCTCGCCCAGTTCACGATCGGGTGTTTCACCGGCGCGGCCCTGCTGGACGTCACCGGTGACCAGGACGGCGCCACGCGGCTGATCCGGTTCGGCGTGCTGGGCAGCCTGCCGGCCGCGGTCGCCGGTCTTGCCGACTACGCCGACTCGCACGAGGAGCAACAACGGATCGGCGTGGTGCACGCGGCGGCCAACACGGCGGCGCTGGCCGGTTACCTGACGTCCCTGCGACTGCGCGCCGCCGGCCGTCGAACCGGCGGTGTCGTGGTGGGACTGCTGGCCTGCTCACTGGCCGGCGTGGGCGCGATGCTGGGCGGTGACCTGGCGTTCCGCTGGGCCGCCGGACCGAACCACGCCGCCGAGGTGCCGCACGCCGGACCGGGGAACTGGACCGATCTGGGACCCGTCGAGGACTTTCCGCGCGGCAGGCCGGTCCGGGTGATGGCGGGCCTCGTGCCGGTGCTGGTGGTGGCCAGCACCGGCGGGTTCGTGGTGCTGTACGACCGTTGCAGCCACATGGCCGGGCCGCTGCACGAGGGCGAACTCGTCGTGCGGGACGGTGCTTCGTGCGTCGTGTGTCCCTGGCACGGCAGCGTGTTCCGGCTCACCGACGGTTCCATCGTGCAGGGCCCTGCCACCGCGCCGCAGCCGACGCTGGAGCATCGCGTCGAGAACGGCAGGCTACAGGCCCGCGTCCGGCCGATACCCGGCGTACCGGCGAGCTGACCCGACTATCCGCTGTGGACCTCCGACCGGTCCTCCGCCGTTTCGTCGCGCGCGTCCGCCGCCACCGTGGCCCGCTCGTACACCCGTACCGTCTCGGCCGTCACCCGCTGCCACGAGAACCGGGAAGCGGCCCGGTCCCGGCCCGCCGCGCCCAATACCTTGCTGCGCACCGGGTCCTCCAGCACCGACCGCAGCGCACCGGTCAGCTGATCGACGCCGGCGCGGCGGCACGTGCAGGCCGGTCACGCCGTGCAACACGGTGTCGGTCTGGCCACCGACGGCCGTCGCCACGACCGGAACGGCACACGCCATCGCCTCCAGCGGCACGATGCCGAACGGCTCGTACCACGGCGAACACACCACGACGTCGGCCGACCGGTACCACGCGGGCATGTCGGCCCTGGCCACCCGGCCGAGCAGCCGCACCCGGTCCGCGACGCCCAGCTGCCTCGCATACCGACACAGCCGGTTCGCCTCGGGATCGTCGGCCAGGTGACGTGCCTCGGTGCCGCCGACGATCACCAGTTCGGTGTCGGGCAGGCCGGCAGCGCCTCGATCGTCAGCGTCGAATCCCTTGCGAGGCACCAGTCTGCCCACCGCGAGCACCCGGCGCCGGCCGGTGCGCGGTGCGATCGGCCCATCCGGCCGGAACCGGTCCGACGTCGACCCCACACGGCACGACGGAGACCCGCCTGTGCGGCACGCCGAGCCTGGTCAACTCGAACACCTCGTCCGAGCACGTGGCCACTACCCGGTCGACGGCCCGGCCGATCTTGTGCTCCATCGCGATCCGGCTGGGCGGACTGGTGTCCGTCGGCACCCTGGTGGCGCCGCTTCACCGTGCCCAGCGCGTGAAACGTCTGCACCACCGGCACACCGAGCCGCTGCGCGGCCAGCACCGACACCAGCCCGGACATCCAGAAGTGCGCGTGCACCACGTCCGGCGGCCGTTCGGTCCACGCCGCCCGCAGGTACCGGTGGAATTCGTCCAGGCACGGCACCAGATCGTCCTTGGCGATCGGCTCCGGCGGCCCGGCCGGCACGTGCGACGACGTCGAAACCGGCGTCGGTGGACACGCGCTCCGGCAGCGCCGGGTCGTCACGGCGGGTGTAGACGGTGACCTCGTGTCCCAGCGCGGCCAAGCCCGGTGGACAGTTCGGCGACGTAGACGTTCTGGCCGCCCGCGTCCACTCCGCCCAGTGCGGCCAGCGGGCTGGCATGCTCGGACACCATCGAGATCCTCATCGTCCACCTCCGTCGTCCCGGGTCACGCGGCCGACCAGTTGGTTCCAGCTATCCAGAAACGCGGCCAGGCCGTAGTGGGCGAGCGCGAACTCCCTCGCCCCCTTGCCCAGCCGGACCGCCAGGTCGCGGTCGTGCACCAGATCCCGGGTCGCGGCGACGAGATCGTCGACCCGGGTGCTCACGACGCCCGCGTCGACCGGCACCGCACGGCAGACCTCCGTGGTGGCCAGACCGACCACCGGCAGGCCCAGGTGCATGGCCTCCAGCAACGACAGGCCGAGCGACGTCCAGCGCACCGGGTGCAGGTAGCACCGGCGCCGGGCCAGTTCGCCGTGCAGCGCGTCGGTCGGCAGGTCGCCGACGGCGCGCAGCCGGTCGCCGGACAGGCCGAGGCGGTCGGCGAGACCGGACAGGCCCATGCCGAACACGTCCAGCCCGGCCACATCGGCGAAGCGGGGCAACAGGTCGGTACCGGTGACCCGCCAGCGTCGGATCGGTTCGTTGATCACGACGGCCGCGCGGTCCAGCGCGCCGTGTAGCGGTAGCCGGGGTCGACGATGCCGTGCTCGATCACGGTCGTCGGCGCGCGGCCGGAGTCCCACATCAGGTCGTTGAACGGGGTGACGTGCACGAGCGTGATGTCGTCCCGGTCGGCCATCGGGTGCCGGGCGTCGGGTACGCGCTCGCGGGGCGTGTTGTGCTCCACGTAGACGGCGGGCACGTCCACGCCGGGCCTGCGGCGCAGCCAGCGCGTGGGCCAGATCGAGTTCTTCGGGCCGTTGCAGGACGACGAGGTCGACGTCGGCGTCGGCCAGTTCGGCGGCCCGTACCTCCCTGGCCCGTGCCGGCCAGTCCCGGCCGCACCTGCCCCTGCCCCACGGGCCGCCGTCGGGCAGCACCGGCAGCAGGTACTCGTGCGGGCCCTGCACCAGTGACGTGGTCCACGCGCCGTGCACGTGCCACAACAGAATCCGCCGTGGCGTCATGCCGGCCCCCGATCTGTGTGCGCGGTGTCGGCCGTGCTCGTGACGCGTACCAGGTCGGCCGCGGCGTGCGGCAGCGTGCTGGTGCCCTCGGGCAGGCACGAACCGCACCGGTCAAGCACGAGCCGCGCCCTCCGGGACCCCGGACGCCGCGGTCCGGCCGACCAGTTTCCTTGCGGCGGCGATCACGTCGGGCACACCGATGCGCAGCAGGCTGGGCGAGGGTTCGTCGCCGAACGGGTCGCCCGGCTCGCCCTTCCACAGCACGATGTGCCGGTCGAGGTCGACGGTCGGCCCCCAGGCGGCAGGCGGCGTCGGGCCGAACAGCAGCACGGACGGCACGCGGTACGCGGTCGCGAGATGCCCGACACCGGTGTCACCGCACACCACCAGCGGGCCCAGGCCACCAGCGCGGCCAGTTCGCGTCAGGCTCGGTCGGCCCAGCCGCCCGCACCAGGTCCGGCCGCGCGGCCGCGGTCGCGACCGCTTCGGCCAACGGTTGCTCGGCCGCGTTCCCGGTCACCACCACCCGGTGGCCGTCGTCGGCCAGGGCACGCGCCACCGACGCCGAACCGCCGCGCGGGCCACCGGCGGGCCGGGAACGCGGCGCCGGGATGCACGATCACCGCACCCTCGGCCAGGCCGGCCACGCGCGGCCTGGGTAGAAAAGATCGTCCGGGTCGGCCGGGAATACCGTACCAGCGGAGAAAGGCACACCACCGGTCCACTTCGGACACGTCGTTGCGCCACTCCGGTCCGACGCCCGGAAAGATCCGGTCGGCGTGCGCGAACAGCCTGGCCGGCCGGGCACGCGACAGTTGCTGGGTGCTGGTCGGGCCACGGCCGTGCAGGTTCACCGCGAGCGCCGGCGGGTCCTGCGGCCAGCGCAGTGCGCCCAGCCCAGGCGTGTCCAGCACCGCGTCCACGGCGCCGGTCAGGTCGGCCAGCGGACCGAGCACGGCCGGCGCCGCCAGGATGATCCGGGCATCCGGGCAGGCGGCCCGCAGCGCCGCGCAGTGCGGGCACCGCCACCAGCAGGTCACCCAGGCCCAGCGCGCGCAGCACCAGGACGTCACCGGTCACGGCCACGACGACTCCTCCGACGGGCACACCACCAGCTCGCGGACCTGGCAGCCCGGCGGCTGGCACAGCGCGAACAGCACGGTCCGCGCGACGTCCTGTGGCCGGTTGAGCTTGGCGTCCGGCCGGCGGCTTGTACTGCTCGTCACGGGCGTCGAAGAACGCGGTGTGCATGCCCCCCGGCACCAGCAGGGTCACCCCGATCCGGCCGGCGGTCTCCGCGGCCAGCGCCCTGGTGAAGCCGACGACGCCGAACTTCGCCGCGCAGTAGGCGGTGGCGTCGCTGACGGCCTTGATGCCCAGCGTCGACGCGCACGTGACGACCGTGCCACCGCGACCGCGCCAGATACGGCAGCGCCGCACGGATCACGGCGACGGTGCCGAACAGGTCGACCAGCACCACCCGCTCCCAGTCCGGTCCGCGACACCGCGTCCAGCGTGCCGGGCGAGTCGATGCCGGCGGCGGTGAACACGCCGCGTCAGTTCGCCGCCGGCCTCGTCGAGCGAGCTCGCCGACAGCCTGCTCGGTGGCCGCGCGTGTCCGCGAGGTCCACCAGCCGGTGGCCAACGTCGACGTTCGGCTTCACCCGGTCCAGGACCAGCGGCCGTGCCGCCTTCGGCCAGCACCGCATCGACGGTCGCCGCGCCCAGCCCGGACGCTCCGCCGCTGATCAGCACGTTACCCAATGACGTCATCTCGCTGCCTCCCTTGGTACCCGGCCACCCTTGTTATCCGGCCACCGTGTCGGCCATGTCGATCAGCCGGGTGGTCGAGTGGTCCGCCAGCATCGGCACGAACACGACGCGGCCGCCGTGGCCAGCGACCACATCGGCCTCGGGCAGCTCGGCTGCCGGCGTGGTCGCCGCCCTTCACCCAGATGTCCGGCGCGAGCCGCTCCAGCAGTCGGGCCGGTGTCGGCTCGTCGAACACCACGACCGCGTCCACGGCGGCCAGCGCGCGCAGCAGCCGGACCCGGTCCGGCGCCGGGCATGAGCGGCCGGTCCGGCCCCTTCAGGCCACGCACCGACTCGTCGGAATTGACACACACCACCAGCGCGTCACCGAGCGCCCTGGCCTGCTCCAGCAGCCGCACGTGGCCCGGCGTGCAGCAGGTCGAAACAGCCGCCGGTGGCCACCAGCCGTGCCGCCGCGCCGCCGGATCCCGGCGGCCCAGTCGACGACGTCGGCGTGTCCAGTCGCGCGAGGCCGCTGCCGCCCATAGGTTCGGACAGCGCTCCCGCCGCACCCGCGCCGATGAACCGGGCCGCCGCGGCCACCGCCGAGGTGACCGCCGGCCGCACGTCCGCCCCCTCGCACAGCGCCGCGGTGGCAGCGGCGGCGAACCGGTCCCCCGCACCGCACGTGTCGCGGGCCGCGCCTGCCGGAATCCGTACGTCGGCGGGAACCGCGATCCGACTCGGGCCGCTGCACGCCCAGCACCGCACCGCGATCGCCGAGCGTCACGGCCACCGCGTCACAGCGCCAGTGCCGCCGCAGGATCAGCGCGAGCGCACCGGCGTCACCCTGGTCACCGGCGAACCCCCGCGCCTCCTGCTCGTTCGGCGTCGCGAGGCGCACGCCGGGTACCGGCCGTCGGGCCGCGCGGATGCGGGTCCCACACGATCGGCACCCGGCCGGCCGCTTCGGCCGTCCAACGCCGAATCCCGGGTGCGCCGCCGACACCGCGGCCGTAGTCGGCGACCAGGATCGCGGCCGCCGACCGCAGTACGCTGACACCTCGGCACCGGGTTCGCCGTCGGCCGGCCCGCCCGTCGCCGTGGTCAAGGCGCACCAAGGATGGCCGCCGGCACGCACCCGCGTCTTGGACGGTGTCGTGCCGACCAACGGCAGGCTCACGACGTCGACGTCGGCCGCCAGCAGTCCGGCCCACGCGTCTGCCGGTCTCGTCGTCGCCGAGCGCGGTCGACCAGCACGACGTCGGCAACCGACCGTGCCGCCAGCGAAGCGGCCAGTCCTGCGCCGCCGGCGCGCTGCCATTCCCGCGCCACGTCGACCACCGGCACCGGCGCGTCCGGGCACAGCCGGCTCCGCACTGCCCTCCACGTCCACGTCCAGCAGCGCGTCGCCGACGACGACCAGCGGCCCGGCGTTCATGCCGACTCTCCGGGGCGTCGCCGTACCCGAGCACTTGGTCGAACACGGCGCACAGCGCGTGCACGACGGCGAGATGGACCTCCTGCACGGTGGCGATGCTCGGGGCGTCCACCATGATGGCGTCATCGCACAGCGAGGCGAGCGTGTTCGGCAGCGGCCCGGTCAGCGCCCACGTGGTCATGCCGATCTGCTGCGCCGCCTTCGCTGCTGCGCAGACGTTCTCGCTACTGCCGCTGGCGGACAGGCAGATCAGCACGTCCCCGGAGCTGACCGTGGGCGCGGACCTGCCGCGCGAACAACTCCGTCCCGCCGTAGTCGTTGGCGATGGCGGTGCCGGCCGAGGTGTCGGCGTGCAACGCGATCGCCGAGAACGGCGGCCGGTCGCGATCGAACCGGCCGACCAGTTCCCCGGTCAGGTGCTGGGCCTGCGCGGCACTGCCGCCGTTGCCACAGGCCAGCAGTCGGCCACCGCCGCCCAGCACGCCGGCCAGCCGGCGAGCCCCACGACTCGATCTTGGGCACTGCGCCACCGGTCGCGTCCAACGCCGCACGCAGAGCGCTGAAGTGCTCCACGATCATGTGATCCCTCCGATCGGTTGCCTGCTCACAGAAAGTCAGGGCGACGGCACCGCCACGTCGTCCACTGTCACGTCGTCGAGGCAGGGGTGGCCCGCCACCGGGCACCATCGCGCGCGGGTGTCCTTGCAGGGCGCCTCCTGGTCGCCCAGCAACACCACCGGCACCCGGTAGGGCGCCCAGCGCACGGCGGGCACCACGGGCGCGAACAACGACACCACCGGCGTGCCGACGGCGGCCGCAAGGTGCGCGGGACCCGAGTTGGGTGCCACGACAACACTCGCGCCGGCCAGCACGGCGGCCAGTCGAGGCAGATCCGTCCGGCCGCCCACGTCGATGGCGTGTGAGCCGGCCACGAACGCTGTCACCGCATCGTCGAGGGCGTTCCCGGTGACCACGACCCGATGCCCGTCGGCAGCCAGCCGCCGGACGAACTCGGCCGACCTGGCGGGCGACGGCTGGCGCGCCGGCACCGATGCCGATGGATGCACCACCACGTAACCGGGCTCGCCGACCAGGGCACGCACATCGGGCAGCGGCCCGCGCAGCGCGAGCGCGCCGTCGTCGCCTTGCGGCAGCGCGTATCCGGCCGCGTTCGCCAGCGACAGCGCCCGTTGCGCCTCGGGCAGGTCGTCCGGCACCTGGTGGCGCAGGTCGAGCAGTGAGCCCGGGTAGTCGGGGCTGATCGCGCCGATCCACGGCACGCCTGCCTCCCGCAGGAGCAGCGCCAAGGGCAGCGGTGACTGGTGGAACGACGTCAGGATCAGCGCACCATCCACATCGGACAGACGAATCCGGCCGCGCAGCCAGGACAGCGAGTTGTTGTCGATCGCGGGTGGCTCGGGGTCGATCCACGGCGCGCACCACTCCAGCACGCTCCCGACGCCGGGCAACAGGCGCGCGGCGTCGCTGCCGCGCGGCCCGGCCAGCATCATCACCGGACCGGTGTGTGCCGCGACCGCGCGCACGCACGGGCCGGCGAGCAGCACGTCACCCATGCTGTCCAGGCGTGCCACCAACATCCGGGCCGTCATCGCAACGCTCCGCTGTCCAGGGCGTGCAGCGCGATGCCGACGGCCTCGGTGACGTCGGTCGCGACCCGCGCGCAGCGGCGGGCGTGCTCGATCTCACTGGGCCGCGTCCGTGCGGTCGGCACGAGCACCGGCAGCGCCCCCGCGGCCAGCGCCGCGGACACGTCGGAGCCGACGTCGCCGATCACGACGCAGTCGGATGCCCGCAGGCCCAGTACCGACGCGGCACGCCGCACCATGCCCGGCTTCGGCTTGCGGCAGGCACACTCGTCGCCCTCGGCGTGCGTGCACACCTGCCAGGTGTCGAAGGGGCCGAGCAGCCGCTCGACCCGCGAGTGCACGGCGGCGAGCTGATCCGCGGTGATCAGCCCGCGTGCCACACCGGACTGGTTGGTCACGACACCGATCCGGACACCTGCCGAACGCAGCGTGTCCAGCGCGGCCACCGCTCCGGGCAGCGGCCGGACACCGTCCGCGTCGGCGAGGTACGGGCCGTCCTCGATGAGCGTGTCGTCCCTGTCGAACAGCACCGCGCCACGCGCCCTGCCGGCCTGCCGCACCGCCAGTTCACCGCGCAGCCGCTGCCACACGGCGACCGGCGGTATCAGCACGCTGGTGACCGCCATCCTGGCGATCTCGTCGGCCGTCCTCGGCCCCGGCAGCACCCGGCGCACGGCGAAGTCCACGGTCAGTGTCAGCCACAGGACGGCGGCTGTGGCGGCGAGCGGCCGGGATCGGGGCGACGGGTCGCGACGATGACAGCCGTCGCGGCGGCCGCCGTGGTGGCCAGGTGTGCCGGCAGCCTGCCACGCCCCGCGCCGGAGCACCGCCGCCACCCGGCGCCGAACTTGTGCCGCAGCAGGGCGTCGTCGGCGTTGCCGGCCTGTACCCGCACGCTGCTGAAGAAACCGCCGCGCCGCAGCGGATGCGTGGTCACCCGCTCTCCCGTGACGATCAGCCAACCGGCCCGCTGGACCCGCAGCGCCAGGTCCGTGTCCTCGCGGTAGGCGCGCGGGAAGCGTTCGTCGAAGCCGCCCACGGCGGCCAGGGCGCTGCGCCGGTAGGCCATGTCGGCGGTGATCCAGCGTGCCCCGGCCAGGCCGATCGTGGCGCGCTCGTCGTCGGTCGGGCGTCTGCCGGCCGGCGGTTCCGGCACCACGATCCGGGCCTGCGACGCTCCGACGTCCGGACCCAGGCCGGCCAGATCGGCCACCAGTTGGCGGCGCCAGTCGTCGGTCACGAGCACGTCGTCGTCGAGGAACGCGATCCACTCGGTGGCCGCGCGCCGCCAGCCGACATTGCGCGCGGCGGCCGGTCCGCCACCGCCGGACAGCAGCACGGTGACGCGCAGATCCGTCTCCGGCAGCACGAGCGGCGCGCCGGCCGGCCGGTCGTCCACCACGACGACATCGGTGGGCGGCGGGCCGGGTGCGCGGTCCAGGGCGTGCAGCAGTGCGCGCAGCGAATCCCGGCCGACGGTCGGCACGACAACGGTGTAGGCAGGCGTCATGGCTGTCTCCGGAAGTCGTGGCGCGACACCGTGAACGGCCCGATCACGAGCAGGTCGACCGGATACGCGCCGAACAGTTCCAGCGCGTCCGACCGGATCGTCGACCATCGGCCGGCCGGCTGTGTTCAGGCTCGTGTTGACCACGACCGGCAGGCCGCAGCGGTGCTCGAACTCGGTGAGCAGGTGGGCGAGCAGCGGCTCGGTGGCCGCGTCGACGGTCTGCACGCGCGCGGTGCCGTCCACGTGGGTCACGGCGGGAATGCGGTCCCGCCAGTCCGGCGCGACGTCGTGCACGAACAGCATGTAGGCGCTGGGCACCGGGCCACGGCCGAACAACTCCGCCGCGCGGTCGGCCAACACCATCGGGGCGACCGGCCGGAACTTCTCGCGGCCCTTGATGTCGTTGAGGCGGTCCAGGTTCTCCCGCCTGCCCGGGTGAGCCAGCAGCGAACGGTGGCCGAGCGCTCGCGGGCCGAACTCGCTCCGGCCCACGAACCACGCCACGATCTTGTCGTCGGCAAGTGCTCTCGCGGCATCGGCGGCGACGTCCTCGGACCGCTGAAAGGGCAGTTCGGCGCGTGTCAGCCGGTGCTCGATCTCGGCGTCGGACCAGCCGCGACCAAGATCGGCTCCCGCCATCGGTCGCGGCGGACCGTCCAGTTCGCCCGACAGGTGCAACGCCGCACCCAGCGCCGTGCCGGCGTCACCCGCGGCCGGCTGCACCCAGACGTCCTCGAACGGTCCCTCGGCGAACAGCCGCGTGTTCGCGACACAGTTCAGCGCCGTGCCACCGGCCAGTGCCAACCGGCGCTGCCCGGTCTGCCGGTGCAGCCAGCCCGCCAGTTCGAGCAGCACCTCCTCCAGCCTGCGCTGCACGCTGGCGGCGAGGTCCGCGTGCTCGGGCAGCATCGGGTGATCCGGAGCCCGAGCCGGCGCGAACGTCGACCACACAGGGGGTTCGGCGTGGAATCCGCCGTCGCCGGTGGATCGGATGTGCTCGCGCAGGTCCGGCAGGAAGCGTGGCGTGCCGTAGGACGCCAGCGCCATCACCTTGTATTCGTCACTGGACCGCCGGAATCCGAGATGTTCGGTCAGGTCCTCGTAGGTCAGGCCGAGGGAGTGCGGCAGCCGCTGGGTGGCATGCTCGATCAGCTTCCCGCCGCGATACTCCCCCGCCAGCATCGACGTGCTCTCACCGCGCCCGTCGGACACCAGCACGGCACAGTCGCCGAATGGCGCCGCCAGCCCCGCGGACGCGGCGTGCGCGACGTGGTGCCGCACGAACCGCACCTTCGCCGGATCGAGGCCGGGCAGAGCGGTCGCCAGGAATCGCGGTGCCCGCCGCGCGTACAGCGTGCGCAGCTTCTCCCAGGCCGGATCCAGGCCGCCCGCGGTGTGGTCCACGAGCGCCGGGTCGTAGGAGTAGCCGACCGCGTCGATGTCGGCCGCCGTGATCCCACCCTCTCGCAGGCACCAGCGCGCGGCTTGTTCGGGCAGTTCCCACGCGGCGAACGGCACCGGCCGCTTGCCGTGTTTGCGGCGGCTGAAGCGTTCCTCCTCCGCGGCCGCGACGATCCGACCATCGACGACCAACGCGGCCGCGGGATCGTGGAACACCGCGTTGATTCCCAGTACGCGCATCCTGTCACCTTTCTCGGCTCGTGTGCGCACCGGCCGGTCCGGCACCGGCAGTCGACTACCCACCGAAGCGACGGCCAAACGACACCTGGTCCTACGGCGTATCGGGCCATCCAGTCGTTCACCCTCCGCAGCGACTCTCGGGATTGGCCCGCTCGGCAGTGGGTAGTCGACGGCTGATGCGAGTACTGGTGACGGGCTGGCCGAGTTTCCGGCACGGTGAGGCGACAGCGGGCGACGTGCTGAGCATGTCGGCGGTCCACCGCGCGCTCGTCGACGCGGGCGTCGACGGGGACCTGGCCTGGAGCCCGGTGTTCCGGCCGGGTGCGCTGTCGATCACGGGCGCCGACCCGAGCCGGTACACCGACGTGGTGTTCACCTGCGGACCGCTGCGGGGCGAGCAGATCCGGTGGCTGCACCGCAGATTCGCGGGCTGCCGGCGGATCGCGGCTGGTGTGTCCGTGATCGATCACGGAGATCCGGCGGTGACCGGCTTCCACCATGTGTTCCCGCGTGACGACGGCACGGCGGCCACCGTCGACCTCTCGGCCGCCACACCGACCTCACCGACCCCGGTGATCGGTGTGACGTTCGCGCCCGGTCAGCCGGAGTACGGCGGCAACCGCAGGCACCAGCGAGTGCACGAGCAGTTGGCACACTGGCTGACGGGCCTGGACTGCGCACCGGTCACGGTCGACACCCGACTCGACGCCACCGATCACCTCCACTGCCGCACGCCCGACCAACTGGTGTCCCTGCTGGCCAGGCTCGACGTGGTGATCAGCACCCGGCTGCACGGCCTGGTGCTCGGCCTCGGCGCAGGCACACCGGTACTGGCCGTCGACCCGGTGGCGGAGGGCGGCAAGGTGTCCGCGCAGGCGACGGCACTGGACTGGCCGGCCACGATCGGTGCGCGAGCGATACTGGCCGACGACGGAGCCGACACGCTGGGCCACTGGTGGCGCTGGTGTCGCTCACCGGCCGGCCGAGCCCGCGCCCTGCGGTGCGCGGCGAAGGCGCGACCGGCCGCGACCGGTCAGATCCGGCAGGTCGTGGGACTCATGCGGGACGGCCGCCGATGACCGGCCGGCCGCACCACCGTGGTCATCGCCACTCGCGACCGCGCTCCCCTCGTTGCGGCACACGCTGCGGATGCTCGCCGAACTCCCTACGCGGCCACCGATCGTGGTGGTGGACAACGCCTCGGCCGACGGGACGGCGCGGTTCGTGCGGACCCGGTTCCCCGATGTGACGCTGATCCACTCGACCCGCAACCTCGGCGCGAGCGCGCGCACGCTCGGCGTCGCCGCGGCCCGCACTCCGTTCGTCGCGTTCAGCGACGACGACTCGTGGTGGGCGCCGGACGCCCTGACCGTCGCCGAGCAGGCCATGACCGATCATCCCCGACTGGCGCTGGTCGCCGGCACGACCCTGGTCGGACCCGACGACCGTCCCGACCCGGTCACCGCGCTGCTGGCCGGCAGTCCGCTGGACCGCACCACCGATCCGCGATGGCCGGCCGTGCTCGGCTTCCTGGCGTGCTCGAGTGTGGTCCGCAAGGACGCCTATCTGCAGGTCGGCGGCTTCAGCCCGCTGCTGCACTTCGTGGCCGAGGAGACACTGTTGGCCTACGACCTGGCCACCGAGGGCTGGACGCTGTGCTACATCGACCGGGTCCGTGCCCACCACCATCCGGCCGCCGAACGCCCACCCGCGGAGCACCGGCGAGCACTGGAACTACGCAACACGGCACTCGTCTCCTGGCTGCGCCGCCCGCTCGCCGTCGCCCTCACGACACCGCCCGGCTGGCGCGCCGATGCAGGCACGACAACGCCGCCCGCAGCGCGCTCTGACCGGCCTGTTGCGCCGCCTGCCGAGGGCACTCGTCAGCGACGGCCGTTGCCGGCCCACGTCGAAAACCAGGTCCGCCAGTTGGAAAGGGCCCGCTGATGACCGCTTCCCGCACCACGGTCGTGATCATCACCCGCAACCGGCGCGACGAACTGCTGCAGCACCCTGCGCCACATGCTCGCCCTGCCCGACAAGGCGCCGATCATCGTCGTGGACAACGGTTCCGACGACGGCACCGCGGACGCCGTGAAGGGCGAACACCCGGACGTCGAACTCATCGCCTCCCCAGTCCAATCTCGGCGCGATCGGCCGCAACGTCGCGGTCGGCCGCGTCACGACGCCGTACGTGAGCTTCTGCGACGACGACACGCGATGGCAGCCCGGCGCCCTGAGCCGCGCGACGGAACTGCTCGACGCCCACCCGGGACTCGGCTCGGTCACCGGTCGCTGCCTGGTCGAGCCGGACCTTACCGAGGACCCGATCACGCCGGAACTGCGCCACTCCCCCGTGCCGGCGCCGGACTGGTTGCCCGGTCCGGCGCTGCTGGGCGTGCTGGCCGGCCTGACCACGTTCCGCCGCAGCGCTTTCGAACAGATCGGTGGTTTCTCGCCACGACTGTGGTTCGCGGGCGAGGAGGAACTGCTCGCCCTCGACCTGGCCGCGCACGGCTGGTGGATGTGCTACGCCGAGGACGTCGTGATCCACCACGCCCCGTCCGGCAGCCGCGACAGCACCCTGCGCAGTCGGCTGGGCATCCGCAACACGTTGTGGACCACGTGGTTACGCAGCCCGGCGCGCAGCGCGCTGCGCCGCAGCAGTCGCGGCTGCTGCGCACGGCACCGGCCGACCTGACGACGTTGGCCGCGATCGCCGACGCGCTCCGCGGCCTGCCCTGGGTACTGCGCGAACGCAGCACGGTGCCGCCCGACGTCGAACGCGGCCTACGCCTGCTGGACGTCGAACAGGCCCGCTCCACCGCCCGGCGCTACGTCGGCTGAGCACGCCGGTCGCCCGACGACCGGACAGGTTCGACCTTCGGCAACGCGATAACGCGTGGCCAGCCGAAGGCAGGCTGGCCGAACCGGTTGCCGGTCCGGACTGTTCGGGAGTCCTGCCGCGGGCGGTCACACGAACCGGAGCCGCCCGCCGTCAGGACGCGAGAAAATCGGCGACCGGACGCAGGTCGGCGACCAGATCGCGATAGGCCTGCGCCCGGTCGGTGGCCCGCAGTACGGCCGAGGGATGCACCGTGGCCAGGAACCGCCAGTCGCCGGGCAGGTCGTCCGCGACCGAGTCCGGCCGGCCGGTCAGCTCGCCCCGGTGGTCGGTCAGTCGAAAACCGTTCCCCACCAGAGCCTTCGCGGCCACCGCACCCAGACACACCACCAGTTCCGGCCGCACGGCCCGCAGTTCCGCGGCCAGCCACGGCCGGCACGCCGTGATCTGCCCGCTGCGCGGCCGCTGGTGGATGCGGCGCTTGCCGCGCTCGTCACGGCGGAACGAGAAATGCTTCACCGCGTTGGTGAGGTAGACCGCCGCACGGTCGATGCCCGTCTCGGCGAACGCCCTGTCCAGCAGGTGTCCTGCGGGACCCACGAACGGCGCTCCCTCGACGTCCTCCCGGTCACCGGGCTGCTCGCCGATCATCATCACCCGCGCGTTCGACCGCCCCTCGCCGAATACGGCCTGTGTCGTGTCCCGGTACAGGTCGCAGCCACGGCACTCCTGTACGGCGGAGCGCAGCGCAGCAAGACCCTTCCGCGCGGGCAGGTACGCCGCGGCGCCGGTCGTCACGAGAGCCGCCCGAGTCCGTGGCCGTGCCGAGGTCGTCGACCGACGACCCGCCCGACGACCCGCCCGACGACCGCCGGACGCCTGAACCCGCCGACGTCGGCATCCGCGAGCACCTCGTCCACCGGCAACACCACAGACCGATCCATCCGGCCGACGACGACATCCATGAGACGGGAGTACCCATCTGCGACCTGACCCGACCGCGGTGACGGCGCGTCAACCGCCGACGAGGGCCATACTCGGACGCATAGCCAGATCGTGCGATCGAAGGGGGCGAAACGATGCGGTCGGTGACTGTAGAGGCGGCAACAGTCCAGCAAGCCCTGGTCCTGCGTATGACCGGTGAGCTGACCGGAGCGACCGCACCCGACACCACCCGGTCGCTGCTGGCGGCCACCGACGTCCTCCCTCCACCCTCGCTGGTCGTGCTGGACATGCGGGAACTGGAGGTGCTCTGGGCAGGCGGGCTGTCGGCGATCCGCGACCTCGCACGGACCCTGGGTGAGCGCGGCGTGCGCTGCCACATGGTGATCACGCCGGACAGCGCCGTGGCCAGGACTTTCGACATCGCCCACCCGAGCGTCGCCATCCCCCGGTTCACCGAACTCCCGGAGGCGCTGACCGACCCGAACGCTTCCGAGCCGGGCGGCCGCCAGCACGACGACCTGCTGCTGGGCCAGTTCGAGACACTGACGCGGGTCCTGCTCGGCACCACGAGCGTGGGTGTCGCGCTCCAGCGGATCGTGGACGCCGCCACGGTCGTCGTCACCCACAGCGACCTGGTCAGCGTCACTTTGCGGTCCCCGGACGGCAAATACCTGTCCCCGTTGTCGACCGGCGAGGTGGCCGCCGAACTCGACCAGGTGCAGTACGCCGCTGGAGCGGGCCCGTGCGTGGACGCGGCACGTCCGGACGGACCCGGGTACACCGTCAGCGACGACCTGCACCGCGAACGACGCTGGCGTGAGTTCACCGCCGCCGCGGTCGGCCACGGCTACGGCGCGCTGCTCGCCACCTCGCTGATCCCGGTGAGCGGCTCCGACCAGCCATCCGGCGCGTTGAACATCTACTCCCGCCGCGCCCACGGTCTGACCGCCGCCGACCGGCACGCGGCGCTGCTGCTGGCCACCCACGCGTCGCTGGCGCTGGCCCATGCGCACAAATCCGAACTCGGCGACCTGCGGCTGGCCCAGTTCCAGTGTGCCGTGGACAGCAGGGACGTCATCGGTCAGGCCAAGGGAATCCTCATGCACCGCCAGGGCATCACCGCCGACGAGGCGTTCGCGCTGCTGCGCCGCACGTCGCAGGACCTCAACGTCAAGCTGGTCGACCTGGCCCGCACGATCGCGTCCCGGCACGACGAACTCGGCCTGCCCTGACCAGCCGCCGCCGGACGTCACACAATGCGGGCGCGGGCAGTTGGGCATTCCGACACCACGCCACCCAGTGCCGCAGGACGGCCAGCCGTTCCCCGCGACGACACGAGGATTCGCCGCACCACAGCGCGGCGACGGTCCAGGTGAACTCCTCGTCGTCGATCTCGATCGACGGCCGGTAACCGCCGACGGCGCCGATGCCGTGGTGGCGCGGGAACAGGACCGTCGACGATCGCAACGTCCGATCGCGGGCCGGCTGGCGGTCCACGATGGACAGTCCGACCTCTTGGTCGTACCGTCCCGCGACCGGTTCGGTGTCCGCGACCGACCGGCTCCGCGTCAGCGTGGCGGAAGGCCACGTCGCCTGATCGTGTGGCGTGTTCGACATCGTCGTCAGGACGGCGGCGGTGGTGCGATATCCGTCGATCTGCGGCAGGATCGGACTCCGTCCGGCCCGCATCCAGTCGGGAGGGGAACATCGGCGTGGTCATCACCCACTCACCCTCGAACATCCCGCCGCCGCGCGCGACGACAGACGACGGCACGTTCGCGGTTCTGCGGCTGCACGGCGAGATCGATCTGAAAAGCTGCCCGTCGCTCGACCGGACCCTGCACGCCCACACGGACACGGTGGTCGTCGATCTCAGCGAGGTCACCCTGCTGTCGGCAGCCGCCGTCGGAGTGCTGGTCGCGCACGCCCAACGACTCGCCGACGACAACGGACAGTTGCGCATCGCCGCGGAAAACCCGATCGTGCACCGAATCCTGTCCCTGACCGGCGCCGATCAACTCGTCGCCGTGCACAACGGGCCGATCGACGCGGCAACCACGACCGTTCCGTTCGCGGCGGCCGAGAGCCCGCTGCTGGCCGAAATCCTGCGGCTGCGCAGCCGGTTGCGTACCCAACCCACCATCGGCCAGGCCCTGGGCATACTCCAGGAACGCTATGGACTGCCCGACAGCGGCACGGCGTTCGAACTGCTGAAAGCCAGCTCTCAACGGCACAACGTCCGGCTGCACGTGCTGGCCGCCGCGCTGCTCACCGCGCCCCACCCCGCCTCCACGGACGGGTACTGGTTTCCCGGCCGCCGCAGGCCGGTTCCGCCGTCGTTGTCCTTCACGTCCCACCAGGTGGCCAGGGGCGCCAACCGCACGGCCGTGCTCGACGCGCTGCTCGACTCGGCGCTGGACTGCATGAACACGGGCAGCGGCGACCTGCATGCGGTGGACCGCGTGCGAGGTGATCTTCGCCTGGAGCGCCATCGCGGCCTGACCAGCGAGTTCATCCACTTCTTCGACACGCGGGACCGTCCGACGGCCGCCAGCCGCGTGGCATCGCACCGCAAGGCCCGGGTCGTGATCGCCGACGTCGCGACGGACCAGGTCTTCACCGACCGGATGGAGCGGCTGATCATCCTGGCCACCGGGATCTGCTCGATGCAGAGCAGCCCGCTGCTCACCTCCGGCCGGCTGCTGGCCATGGTCTCGACGTACCACGCGGTCGCCGGCCAGGTCCCCACGACGGCGCAGCACAGCCGGCTGGACGCCATCACCGGGCAGGCCGCCGCCTGGCTGGAGTGGCACGGGCGCACCGTCGTGCTCGACGCGCTCGAACAGGTGCACCAGTCGGCACGCAGCGGATCGGGCTCGCACTGATGTGAATTGCGCGATCACACCATCGGTGCGCGCCCACCCGATCGTGTCTGCCACCGGTGAGCCAGGAAATGGTGCGCTATAGTTTCGCGCAAGTCTTGACCGACCAGGACTCTCGATCCTTGCCGCCACAACAGGTGGGCAGGCAAGCGCACTTGTGACCGCATGCCGTCAGCGATCGGCCAGCGGTCGGGCATTTCCGATGTCGGCCAACTTTCTGTGTCAGGACAGCAATGGATGATCGGGAACCCACACCCATCTTTGCCCAACTCCTGCAACGTTTCCCCGACGTGGACGCCGACCGGTTCGCCGCCACCGAGGAAGCCGGCGAGGACGACGACCAGCCCGAGGCCAGGGCCGACGATGACGCTGTGGTCCACTGAGGAATGACACCCTTACGGGTGGCCGCGCGACTCACCGCTGACGGCGATCCCCGGGTGCGGCGCGCTACTGGTCGTTGGTCAGCAACGCGGAGAGTTCGCGCTCGATGTCGACCGCGAGGCGCTCGTCGCCGACGGCGACCACGGCGTAGGTGGCGTCGAGGAACCTGGCCAGGTCGGCGGTCGGGATGGTGAGCAGGGCTGCGCCGTCGGGGCTGCGCAGCTCGATGACGACAGTCTCCGGATCGATCCCGTCCAGCATCACGCGGACGTCGCCCTCACCGGCAGCGCCGACCAGGCCCTCGATCAGCAGGTCCCGCGCGAACAGCCACCGCACCTCGGCGTCGGAGCCGACGCGGAACGTCGCGGCGATCGCGTAGGGCTCGTCGCGGCGGTACTCCAGCTTCCCCGCGACGCCGACCTGACCGGCCTCACAGAGCAACTGGAACGTGTGCGACTGACGGACACGGACTGGCCGGTCGTTCATCGGATGCTCCTTGCGCTGTACCGCTGTCGACAAACAAGACGCAAGACCCGAACATGAGATGCACGAATGTGACCCGTCGCACAGTCATTCAGCCGATAGGCCGACACGGCCGGCTCGTCGTGGCCCGGCCACGGCGATTTTCCCTACAGCGGTTCGACCACCGTGCCCGCGCCCACGGTGCGGCCGCCCTCGCGGATGGCGAAACCCGTACCGACGCTCATGGCGACGGGCTTGCCGAGTTCGACGGCGAACTCGGCACAATCGCCGGGCCGCACCATCTCGCCGGGTTCGAGTCGCACCACGCCGACGACGTCCGTCGTGCGGAAGAAGAACTGCGGCCGATAGTTGTCCAACGACTTGCCGAACGTCTCAAGACCCGTGCACACGCTGGACAGCGTCGGCCCGAGTCCCACCACCTCGACCGCCGCGCCGACCCGGATCACACCCTGCTCGACGGCGCCGGTCACGACCGTGCCCCGGCCGGTGATGGTCAGGACGTTCTCGATCAGCATCAGGAACGGCCGGTCCAACGCACGCGGTGGCACGGCATGCGGGGCACGACGCAGCCGATATGGTCCGTCTACTGCTCGCCGGAGAAGCGTCCCCAGGCGGACTGTCGGGTCATGCCGAGCGTGGCACCGATGCGCTCCCAGGTGACGCCGCGGTCGCGCAGTCGGCCGACCCATTCGCGCAGGCTCTGCTCGACCTGGTCCTCGACCGCGGCGATACGCGGAAGGTGCTCAAGGATCTGCTCGTCGGTCATACTCTGCGGGGGCACGTGAGCTTCCGACCCCTTCACCGTCTCGTTTTCGATAACTCTGGTGCAGAGCCCGACGCAGACGTTGCAGATATACACGCCAGGCCCGGCGACCATCTTCGTCACCTCGGTACTTTCCTTGCCGCAGAAAGAACACCGTTTCACTGTTGCCGTCTTGGCCGAAGCCGCCATGTCGCCTCCCATGCCACTTTGTCAGGCATCTCCTGACAGATCGGGAGTCTAGCGCCGTCAGGCAATGCCTGACAAGTCGTGATCGTCGGGAGCAACGAGAAACTCACGCGGTTGCTCGTACGGCGTGATGACGAACCCGGGACGTTGTCGGCAACAACACCGGCACCGCGCGCGCAGCCAACAGCCCACGGATCGCCGCCATCGACAACGGCAGGAGCACCAAGTTCAGCAGACTGCCTCGCTTTCCCGGAGCGTCGGTGTTTTTCCCCGGCTGGCACGGGTAACCGCGAGAAACGCCGCCGCCAGCAAGCACATCGTGATGTACCGATGCCACCCGACCCACTTACAGGTCGAGACCCGTGAGCGTCGATGTCCAGTAGCTCCCGGTCACCGGCATGGTGGATAGCTTCCGCATGAGCACCCGCATTGCGCGGGGACGCCACCTGTGGGGGTTCAATTCCGCGATCCGGCCCCTGGGGGTTGCCATCGTTCGCGAGTTCGTCAGAATGTCATGGCATGAGTGACGACCGCGATCTTGGTGCGCCCGAGCCGCCACGGCCCGGCCAGGGACGCCGGCCCGACCAGCCGTATCCGGATCGCGCACGGGCACCGAACCCACGGCCTCCGCAGCCGCCACACCAGCCGCCCGGCGGCTATCCACCACGGCCGGCGCCGCCGCGCCCACCCGGGATGCCACCCGGTCTCGCTGAACAGCCGACGACGGTGATCCCGCGAGCAACCACTCCGCCGCCCACCAGGCGTTACGAGCAGCCGGTGCCACCGCCGCCCGCCTACGGACCGCCCGTACGCGGACCAGAACCCGAACCGGACGCGTACCGGCGGCCGCCGGACGACCACCCATCTCGTGACGACTACCAGGAGCCCTATCCCGGTGACCGGCCGGGCCGGGGACATCGACAGCCCGACGAGTCCCCGCTCGACTACCAGCGGGCACGCGATCGCCGCGCCGACCGGACCAACCTGATCGCCAACACGATCAGGATCGCCACGGCACTCATCGCGCTCGTCTTCGTCCTGCACATCGTGTTCACCCTGTTCGGCGCCAACCAGAACAACGGTTTCGTCGCGTTCGACTACGCAGTGGCCAGGGTGTTCGTGTTCGGCTTCGGTGACGTGTTCACGCCCAAGGACGCCAAGATCGGGCTGATCGCGAACTACGGACTCGCGGCGATCGTGTACCTCGTCGTCGGACGGCTCGTCTACCGGATCCTCAGACGCGCCTGACCGGTCCGGGAGCCCATGTCACACCGTCGCCGATCAGGTGAACGACATCCCGGCCGGTGGTCGGGCCATCATCGGCCGCCGGATGACGGCGTCGCGCCCGAATCGGCCGCCCGGCCGTACGCGATCAGGTCGCGGAGACCGGCCCGGCGGCATGACCGGTCGGTGGGCAGGCCGGACCGTCCTTCGCCACCGTCAGTCCACTGGGGACGGTCAGGTCGTCCGATGGGCCGTACCGGGCTTCGTCCCGCAGGTCGTTGCCGGCGCGGGAAGTCTCGTCGACCGTCCGGACGATTCCGGCCGACACGACGCGGCCGGGCAGGCGGGTGGGCGGACCACGGCGGTACGGCACCGCCGTGGCCCGCTCGGCCGCTCCGTCACGCGGTCCGGTAGGTGAGACAGGCGAGCGTGTCGCCCACGGGCCGGACGTCGACCAGGCGCATCGGCTTCCGCGCGCTGGTCCGGCCGAAGAGGCGGTCACCGTCGCCGAGCACGAACGGGTGGATCGTCAGTCGCACCTCGTCCACGAGATCGTGCTCCAGCAGCGTGCGCACGAGCCTGCCGCTGCCGTTGACGACGATGTCCCCCGCGACGTCCCGCCTCAGCGCGGCGACCTCGTCGATCACGTCGCCGCGCAGGACGGTCGAGTTCTGCCATTCGGGATCGGTGAGCGTCGCGGACACCACGTACTTGGGCAGGCTGCGCAGCCGCTGCGCCCAGTCGTCCTGCCTGGTCCCCCAACCGCGCTCGATCAGCCACTCGTACGTCCGCCGCCCCAGCAGCAGTGCCGCGGTGCCCAGTGCCTCCTCGAACTGGGCCTTCGCCCACGCCTCCCCGTCCTTGCTCTGCGACCGCGTGAACCAGCCGCCGACCCGGAATCCCTCGTCGCCGGTCGGATCCTGGATCACGCCGTCGATGGACGCGTTCTCACTGATGACGATGTTCCCCATGCCAGCCTCTCCTTCGTGGCCGTTGTCGGCCGTCCCCCATCCAGACGCCACGCGAACCGGCAAGGGGTCGGTCGTCGAGCGACCCCTTTCGGCGGCGGCCGGCGTCCGTACCGGAAACGAGATCCGTCACGATGGCCGACGAGGAAGGGACGGGTGGGTCGAGTGGAATCGGCGAGGACCGATTTGATCAGCAGGGCACGGGCGGGTGACGACCACGCGTTCGCGGCGCTGACCGAGCCGCACCGGCGGGAACTGCGGGTGCACTGCTACCGGATGCTGGGCTCGTTCCAGGACGCGGAGGACGCCTTGCAGGACACCCTGTTGTCCGCATGGCGGGGCCTGGACGGATTCGACGGCCGCGCGTCGCTGCGCACCTGGCTGTACCGGATCGCCACCAACCGTTGCCTGAGCACACTGCGCGCGAACGGCAGGCGCCCGGCCAAGGAATGGGACATTCCCGGCGTCGAGCCCCCCGAACCGACCCGACTGGGCGAGGTCGTGTGGCTCGAACCGTATCCCGACGCCCTGCTCGACGGCGCGATCACCGTGCCGCTCGGCCCGGAGGCCCGCTACGAGCAGGCCGAGTCGATCTCGTTGGCCTTCATCACCGCGCTGCAGGCGCTGCCGCCGCGCCAGCTCGCCGTCCTCATCCTGCGTGACGTCCTCGGGTTCCACGCCCCCGAGGTCGCCGACATGCTGGACACCAGCGTCGACTCGGTGAAGAGCGCCCTCAAACGCGCTCGCGGCAGCATGGAACGACACCGCGCGACCGATCACGAACCGCCGCCTGCCGCCGACTCACCATCGGAGAACGCGATCGTGGCGAGTTTCGTGCGCGCGTGGCAGAACGCGGACGTCGACGCGTTGGTGGCGCTGCTGACCGACGACGTCTTCATGTCCATGCCGCCGCTGCCGCTGGAGTACGAGGGCCGCGATGTCGTCGCCCGCTTCTGCGCCGGCATCTTCGGTGCGGGCCGCAGGTTCGACCTCGTGCCGATCCGCGCCAACGGGCAGCCCGCGTTCGGCGCCTACCTGCGGGCACCGGGCGGCATCCGGCATGCCGCCGGCGTGTATGTCCTCACGCTGGGCGGCGACCGCATCCGCGCGATGACCCGCTTCGAGAACGGCATGTTCCCCTCGTTCGGGCTGCCGCGCTCGCTCCCCGAGCGCCGCTGAGCCGCGGATAGGCTCTCGGTGGGATCACCGGGAAGGGGACACGGGTGGCAGCACCGCCGGACGCCGGCACGGACATGTCACATGCGACGCGGCGGTCGAGGTACGGCGACGTGGCCACCGCGTTGGCCCTGCTCGACGATCACCGGCTCGGCCGGCTCGTGACCGGCGCCCCGGTCACCGGGGCCGGCATCGGCGGCACGTCCGCGCTGCTGGAGATCGCGGGTGTGCCGGTCTTCGTGAAGCGGATTCCCCTGACCGATCTGGAGCGCGAACCGCGCAACGTCATGTCCACCGCGAACCTGTTCGGGGTGCCCACGGCCTGCCAGTACGGCGTGGTGGCGTACGGATCGGCGGGTTTCGGCGCCTGGCGGGAGCTCGCTGCGAACACCATGACGACGAACTGGGTGCTCACCGGGCGGACCGAGGCGTTCCCGCTGATGTATCACTGGCGCGTGCTGCCCGGCGCGGCGCCGGGCAGCGAGGAGCACGCCGACATCGATCGGGTCGTCGCGTACTGGGACGGTTCGGCAGCGGTGCGGCGACGGCTGGAAGGTATCGCGAACGCGTCGGCGAGCGTCGTGCTGTTCCTGGAATACGTCCCGCAGAACCTGAACGCCTGGCTGACGGCCCAACTCGCCGCCGGCCGGGAAGCCATCGACGCGGCCTGCTCGATGGTGCACCGGTGCCTGCGCACCGACGTCGAATTCATGAACGCCAACGGGTTGCTGCACTTCGACGGCCACTTCCGCAACATCCTGACCGACGGGCACCGGCTCTACTTCGCCGATCTCGGCCTCGCCAACTCGCCCCGCTTCGACCTGTCCGCCGACGAACGGGACTTCCTCGCCCGCAACGCCAACCACGACACCGGTTACGCCGCACGGGAACTGGTGAACTGGCTGGTGATCAACGTCGTCCGGATCGCCGGACACGTCGAGCGCTACGACTACATCCGCCGCTGCGCGGCAGGAGCGGCACCCGACGGCGCATCCGGGACGGCGGCGGATCTGATCAGCCGGTACGCCCCGGCCGCGGCCGTCATGAACGACTTCTACCGGAACGTGTTCGGCACGAGCCGGACGACGCCGTACCCGGCCGACGAGATCACTCGAGCGTGCCCAGCACGCTGCGGGTGACCGCGTTGCGGCTGGCCGTCAACTCGTCCAGCGCGGTCCGCAGTGCGGCTTCGGTGACCGTCCGCGTGCCGGCGCGGAATGCGGCCAGCACCGCCCTGCGCACCAGTTCCTTCAGGAACGACGCCGTGACCCCGTCGGTCGCCGCCACGACCGGCGCCAGCTCGGCGGTCACCGGCATGTCGGCGAAGTACAGCCGCAGCAGCCGGTCCCGCCCGATCGCGTCCGGTCGCGGGATCTCCACGGCGAGATCGATCCGGCCGGGCCGGTCGGCCAGCGCCCGTTCCAGCACTTCGGCCCGGTTGGTGGTCAGCACGAACGTCACGTCGGCGTCCGCGCCGATGCCGTCCATCGCGTCGAGCAGGCTGAACAGCAACGGATTGCCACCCGGAGTCGTCGAGCGGTCGTGGGCGACCAGGTCGACGTCCTCCAGCACCACCATCGCCGGCTGGAACCGCCGGGCCAGCGCGGCGGCCTGGCTGATGAACCGCATCGCGGCACCGGTCAGCACCACGACCGTGGTGTCGGGCAGCCTGCTCATCAGGAAGCGCACGGTGTGCGTCTTCCCGGTTCCCGGCGGACCGAACAACAGCAGGCCACGCTTGAGGTGTTGACCGGCGGCGAGCAGTTGCTCCGAGTGCTGCGCGATGCCGATGACGTGATCCTGGATGCCGGCCAGGACCCCTTCGGGCAGCACGATCTGCTCCTCGGTCAGGCTCGGGCGGGGCAGGAAGGTGACCAGCTCGTTGCCGCGGTACTCGCTCATGCCGAACGCGATCACCTTGCCCCGCACGACGTCGCGCTCGGCGACCAGTGCCTCGATCGCCTCTCGGGTCAGCGTGGCCGCCTCCCGGCTGACGGCCAGCACGTCCAGTTTGCACTTGGGCGCGGGACCCATGTGCGGCAACGGACCGCGCACGCCCACGACCACCGGTTCACCGTTGGGTGCCCAGGTCGGCACCAGACCGAGTTGGACGGCCTCGATGCTGCTGTCCGGGCCGGTCGCGGTGGTGACGTACTCCGGTTCGCTCAGTTGGTGACCACCGGGAAGGTTCGTCGACGTCAGGAGGCTGAGCAGGCTCTCGCTGGGGTCACGGCGCGGTCCGCGCAGCCCGAACCAGCCGGGAGCGGAGCCGTTCGGTTGGCGGTCGGCGACGTAGGCGTCGATGCCTGCCTGGAGGCTGGCGTGCTCCCAGGACGAGAACTCGGAGGTCACGCCGACCACCTCGCGCAGCGCGTGGCGAAGATGGCGGGTCACGACGGCGGCGGGCCCGTTGGCCGCGGCGTCGTCGTCGACCACGGCCAACACGGCCTGGGTGATGCGCTGCAGGTTGGCCGCCAGTGCTCTGGCGGTCTCCGGGGTCAGTGGTGTGTCGGTCGCGTCGGTCATCGGTGTGTCGGTCGTGTCAGTCATCAAGGCCAGGGTCCCATATCGGACACTGGTCATTGGCCGAGATCGCCGATCACCGCTCGTTCCAGCAGTCCGACGGGCGGCATGCCGAGAGCGAGCACCGCGTCATGGAAGCGCCGGTGGGTGTAGCCGTCCCGCCATGCCTGCCGCGCCCGTTCCCGCACCCTGCGGATCTCCAGCTTGCCCAACGTGTAACGGCCGTACGTCGGGTCGTACGTGCCCCGCCGGGCTTCGCCCGCCGCGGCCGTGCCGCGCAGGAACGCGTCCCGCTCGAACCGGGCGGTCGCGTCGGCGACGGACATGCCACCAGTGTGCAGGCCGATGGAACTCACCAACCGGGTCACGCGCAGCAGAGCCTCGACGCACATCCCGATCACGTACAGCGGGTCACCGGCCCGGAACTGTTGCTCCGCGTACAACTCCTCCACGTAGTGCGCCCAGCCCTCGACGAATGCCATCGATCCCAGCGACCGCCGCACGTCACTGCTCACACCGCGCAGGACCCGGCCGTGCGCGTAGTGGCCGGGTGTCACCTCGTGCACCGTGATCGCCGGCAGCGTGGCGCGGCTGAAGACCGACAGCCACTCCTCGATCTCGTCGGCCGTCCACGCCGGATCGGGCGGCACGATGTAGTAGTAGCTCGGAGCGTCCGCCTCGTAGGGCGCCGACCACGACATCATCGCCTGCGCGTACGACCGCGACGCGGGCGCCGGACCCACCAGGCAGACACCGCCCGGGTCGGCGATCAGGTCCTTGTCCACCGCGAACGAGGTCACCTCCGTGATCAGCGCCCTCGCCTCGGCCATCACGTCGGGCATGGTCACCGCGTGATCGCGCATCAGCGCGGGCACGACGTCGGCGGACCGTTCACCGGGAGCGTGCCGTTCGACGGCATCGGACAGGATGGCGCGCAACCGGGCCGTTTCCCGCTCGGCGGTGGCCGTGATGCCGGCCAGGTCGATGGTCATGCCCTCGCCCGCGCCGAGCAGCCGCAGGAACTCCCGCTCCCCCACCGCCGCCGACGGGTCGCCGTCCCGGGTGGCGCGCTCGACGTGGTCGACGAACCGCCGCACGGCCGCCAGGGCCTGGGAATCCTCGACACCCGCGGCAAGGCCGCGTACCGACGGCAGCGTCGCCGTCGCGACCGGCGCGTTGACCCGGTCCAGCGATGCGATGGCGTTGTCCACGGCATCCGGCCAGAACCGGAGGTGCTGCTCGCGGGCCGCCGTCCGGACGTCCTCGGGTGCGTACTCGCGGTCGTAGCAGGCCACGTCCATGGCACTGACGTGCACCAGCGGATCGCGGCGGTGCAGCTGTGCCTCGCCGAACCTGATCCGCAGGCCGTCCTCGTACACGTCCAGCACGGCGGCGTCGAACGGGTCGTCCGGCGACGGACCGACACCGATCCGACCCAGCGCCGCGCTCACGCCCGATGGCGAGAGGTCCTGCAGCACACCGTCGTACTCGTGCAGCCCGACGTACTCACGACCGGTCGCCAGATCCAGTTCGACGGCCGCGCGCACGCGGGCATCCATGATCTTTGCCATCCGCCGAGTCTGTCACGACCTCACCGTTCGGGGTGGATCGTGAGCAGCACGCCATCGGCGAGCCGGTTCGGCCGGGTCCCACGATGGCACGCCAAGATCAAAACGGTGCCCCGGGCCGTGCGAAGGCGAGCAACGCAACAGGTGGAAGCCCACGCGAAGACCGTTACGTATACCGACATTCTGCGGCGTTCGGTGCTTTCGTCGGCCATTGATTCCTGGCAGTCTCGGACCCTGCTCACCCATCCCGGTCCCCGTGGAGTGGAGTTCGCATGTCCTTAGCCAGCAGCGCAACGACGTTGTTGATCGCCGTAGGGTCAGCCGTCGCGTTCGCCGCGCCCGCCGTGGCGGCCGGCCCGCCCTCCGTGTTGACGCAGGTCAGCGCTGATCCGTACACGACGGCTCCGGCCGAACACGCCACCGAGGTCGAGCCGGACACGTCCGCCTGGGGCGACACCGTCGTGTCGGACTTCCAGGTCGGCCGGTTCCCCGACGGCGGTGCCGACAACATCGGGTGGGCGACGAGTGACGACGGCGGACACACGTGGCGGCACGGCTTCCTGCCGCACATCACGGTGGCCGGCGGCGGCCCGTGGGCGCGCGCGTCCGACCCGACCGTCACCTACGACGCCAAGGCACACGTGTGGCTCGCGCAGGCGCTCACCATCGACTCCTCGGTCGACGCGCTCGCCGTCGTGCTCAGCCGCTCGTTCGACGCGATCCACTGGTCGGACCCGGTGACCGTCGCCGAACAGACCGGTCAGCAGTACGACAAGCCGTGGATCACGTGCGACAACCACCTGGGCAGTCGCTTCTTCGGCAACTGCTACACCGAATTCGACGTCACCAGCGCCAACGACCAGGTCGTCATGCAGACATCGAGCGACGGCGGCCTCACCTGGTCCGCTCAGCGCAGTCCGGCGAACACACCGGACGGTCTGGGCGGCGTGCCGCTCGTGCGGCCCGACGGCACCGTCGTCGTGCCCTACGCCGATGACAACGCGGGGACGAACGCGTTCACGTCGGCCGACGGTGGGGCGTCGTGGACAGCGAGTGTGCCGGTGTCCACCGATCTGGACAGCCCGGCACCCGGAATGCGGGAGGAGCCACTGCCAGGGGCCACCGTGGACGCGGCGGGCAGGGTCTACGTGGTGTGGGACGACTGCCGGTTCCGCGCCAACTGCGGTGCCGACGACATCGTCCTGTCGACATCCGTGGACGGCGTCACGTGGACGCCGGTGGTGCGCGTCCCGATCGATGCGGTCACCAGCGGCGCGAGCCACTTCACGCCGGGCATCACCGTGGACCCGACGACGTTCGGCGCGCACGCGCGGATCGGCCTGTACTTCAACTCGTACCCCGACGCGGCGTGCGCGGTCGCGGCCTGCCAGATCGACGTCGGCTACATCTCCAGTCCCGACGGCGGCAACACGTGGAGCGCGGCGCGGACGGTGGCCGGACCGTTCCCGATCTCCTGGCTCGCGCAGGCTGGTGGAGCGTTCGTCGGTGACTACAACGCGGCGGCGGTCGTGCACGGCCGGGCGGTCAGCGTGTTCGCGGTGGCGCACCCGCCCACCGGCAGCACGCTGAACGAGCCGATGGCGTCGGTGGGCCCGCTGACGATCAGGTGACGGTGGCGTGTGGCGCGTCGGCCAGCAGGGCGAGGGGACCTGCGCGCCGACGAGACGCGCGTTCCCGGTTCCTCGCGCGCTTCACGCTCGGCGGTGGCCTCGTGGCCGGCGATGGGGCCATGATCACGTCCGGAGCCGGGCAACGTTCACCGGTAGCGGAACGAGTTGCCCGCGACGTCCGTGCCCACCCACGATGTGGCCATGAGTTCCCTGTACGAGGATGTCGGCGGCATCGACGGGCTGCGCGAGCTCAGCACGGACTTCTACCAGCGGGTCCTGACCGACGACGTCCTGGCCGACATGTTCGCCGACTTCACGCCCACCCACGTCGACCACGTCGCCGTGTGGCTGGCCGAGGTGTTCGGCGGGCCGGAGGAGTTCACCACCCGGCTCGGCGGCCACCAGGCGCTGCTGCGCAGCCATCTCGGGTTGCACATCGAGGACCAGCACCGGGAACGGTGGCTGGGGCTCATGTCCGACGCCGTCGACTCCGTGTACGCCGGGAATCCGGGGTTGGCGGCGTCGCTGATGGACTACTTCCGCTGGGGCTCCGCCATCGCCCAGGACGTCTCGCAGTCGCCGCCGGGAACCGACATCGGCACACCCCAACCCACGCCGCGGTGGACGCGACAGGGCCTGGTTGAGTGAGCCGGCCGCCGTACGGTGGGTTAGGGTTCCGGCGTGCCGAAGTTCCGGTTTTCCGAGGTAGCACGGCTGATGGCGGTCAGTGACGACACGGTGCGTCGCTGGGTGGACCAGGGACGGCTGGCAGCCAGCCTGGACGACGTCGGGCGCAAGGTGGTCGACGGAGCGGATCTGGCCGAATTCGCCAAGGCGCAGGCGCGCGGCATGGACGATCCCAGCCAGGTTGCCCGGTCGGCGCGCAACCAGTTCGTCGGCCTGGTCACCGAGGTCATCGCCGACACCGTGATGGCGCAGGTGGAGATGCAGTGCGGGCCCTACCGCGTGGTCTCCGCGATGACCTCCGAGGCCGTCCGCGATCTCGGCCTCGAACCCGGCGTGCTCGCCGTGGCCGTGGTGAAGTCCACGACCGTCGTGGTCGAGGTCGCCGACGCCACCGGCAGGCGGGACGAGGTCCTGCGCGGCTGACACGCGTCCTCCCGGTGACGACGAGCCGTCACCGGGAGTCCCGAAGGCGTCAGAACGTGAACTGTTCCCAGCCGTAGCCCGCGTAGTTGGCGCCGCCCCACGTGTCGGTCCCCGTGCCGCCCGAATTCAGGTACACATACAGCTTGCCGTCCTTGTCGATCGCCACCAGGTCCGCCTTCTTGTCCCCGTTCACGTCACCCGCGCTGACACCGACGAAGTTCCAGCCGAAGCCCGCGTAGAAGTCACCGCCCCAGGTGCCGGTGCCGGCACCGCGCGCGTTCGGGTACACATACAGCTTCCCGTCCTTGTCGATCGCGACCAGATCGGCCCTGCCGTCACCGGTCACGTCGGCGGCCATGACGGTCGGGAACGCCCAGTCGTAGCCGCAGTACGTGCCGCCGCCCCAGGTGTCCGTCCCGGACCTGCCCTGGTTCTGGTACAGGTAGAGCTTCCCGTCCTTGTCGATCGCGACCAGATCGGCCCTGCCGTCACCGGTGACGTCGGCGAGCATGACGTGCACGAAGTCCCAGCCGAATCCCGCGTAGTACCGCGCACCCCAGGTGTCGGTCTTCGTGCCGCCCGTGTTCGGGTACACGTAAAGCTTTCCGTCGTTGTCGATCGCGACCAGGTCGGCGCGACCGTCACCGGTGACGTCGCCGACCATGATGTGCGGGAACGTCCATCCGAACCCCGCGTAGTAGTCGCCGCCCCAGGTGTCGGTCTTCGTGCCGCCCGAGTTGGGGTACACATAGAGTTTCCCGCTCTTGTCGATCGCCACCAGATCGGCCCTGCCGTCACCGGTGACGTCACCGAGCAGCACGTGCGACGTCGTCGGAGTGACGGCGTCGTCGACGACGTGCGCGTAACGGTAGGGCTCGAACGTGCCTCGGTAGTCGCTGTAGGGCCACGGGTAGCTCGACTGGTGCGGGTAGTTCGGGTCGCCGCTCTGCTCGTACACGGTGAAACTCGCGTGCGCGGCGTTGTTCCACTGCACGAACACCATCACGTGCCCGTTGGCGCCGCCCGTACCCGGCCCCATCAGGCCGACCAGATCGCCCGCCGCCAGGTCGTCCTTGTTGCCCAACCGTACGGCCGCGCCGCCGCTGACGAAGCTCTCGGTGTTGTACGACGTGCTCGCGTGCAGCGCCATCGACGCGAAGCCGGAGCAGTCCCGCCGGTACGGCCTGCCCTCCGGATCCGAGAACGTGTCGTCAGGGCTCTCGCTGTAGGTGATGGCGGTGTTGTTCAGCCACGAGCGCGCCCGGGACAGCACTTCGCCGCGCGTGATCGGGCCGCCGACGCCGGAGACCGCCGGCGTGATGTCCGTTGCCATGGGAATTCTCTCCTGTCGCCACACGATGTCAGTAGGTGAACCGGTCCCAGCCGAAACCGGCGTAGTAGTCCGGCCCCCACGTGTCGGTCCTGGTGCCACCCGCGTTCAGGTACACGTACAACTTCCCGGTGCCGTCGACGGCGACCAGATCGGCCTTCCTGTCACCGTTCACGTCGCCCGCGTTCACACCGACGAAGTTCCAGCCGTAGCCCGCGTAGTAGTTCGCGCCCCAGGTGTCCGTACCGGACTTGCCCTGGTTGGGGTACACGTACAGCTTGCCGTCCTTGTCGATCGCGACCAGGTCGGCCCTGCCGTCACCGGTGACGTCGGCGAGCATGACGGTGGGAAAGTCCCAGCCGAAACCGGCGTAGTACTTCTCGCTCCACGTGTCCGTACCGGACTTGCCCTGGTTGGGGTACACGTACAGCTTGCCGTCCTTGTCGATCGCGACCAGGTCGGCCCTGCCGTCACCGGTCACGTCACCGAGCATGACGTGCACGAAATCCCAGCCGAAACCGGCATAGTCCTTCGCACCCCACGTATCGGTTCCGGTGCCGCCGGCATTGGGGTAGAGATACAGTTTACCGTCCTTGTCGATGACGACGAGATCGGCTTTGCCGTCACCGTTGACGTCACCGAGCATGACATGCGGAAACGTCCAGCCGAACCCGGCATAGTAATTGGCGGCCCAGGTGTCCGTCTTCGTGCCACCGGTGTTGGGATAGACGTACAGCTTGCCGTCCTTGTCGATCGCCACGAGATCGGCCTTGCCGTCACCGGTGACGTCACCGAGCAGCACGTGCGACGTGGCCGCGTTCGCCGCGATGTGGCTCCACTGCCCGAAATCGGCCGCGACGGACTCGTCCTTGTCGCACGACTGACCATCGACGGTGATGTCGTTCTGGACCTGGCGCAGTTGCGCCCTGCTGTCCCACTGGCCACCCGACCACGCGTATGTCTGCCAGGCGTAGGCGATCTTGCCCGCATCGAGCAGCCGCTCGATCACGTAGTAGCCACCGTAGGCACCCGTTCTGCCCCTGCCGATCACGGACGCGACACCGTCCAGGTAGGAGTTGATCGCCGACTGCTGCGCCTCGGTCGCGTCGAAGTCGACCGAGAAGTAGATCGGCCTGCCGGCCGGCATCCCCGCGGCCGTCGCCTGCTGGTTGGCCACCGTGGCGTCGGAAACGCCCTGCGCGTAACCGTTCAGGGCGTTCGTCTGGTCGAATTCGTAGTTGGACACGATGTCCAGGCCCGCGGACTTCAGCGCGTCGGCCTCCGGTTTGAAGAGAATCTTTCCGTGGGTGTCGGAATTGTCCTCCGACAGGTAACGGCAGACAAAGGAGTAGCCCGCCGATCTGATCACCTGCGGCGATGGCCGGGAAAACGAGTAGTCGACGCCGTCGTCGGACATCAGCGGCCTTCCTTCGATCGGAACCTGGCGAATGCGGTACGACAACAGAATTGCGCTTCCCGGGTCCGATCGGGCGCCGTTTCGACCGTGCTCGAAACTCGAAGAGGCTCATCGGCCGGCGAGCTGTCTGCCCAGATCGGTCAGGGAATGTTCCGCCGTGTTCGCCCGGCGTTCGGTGACGATCAGGCCCGCGTCCCGCAGCACCGCGGTGTGGTGGCTCACGGTCGCCGGCGCGATGCCGACGCGGCGCGCGAGCGACAACGTGGTGTGCGGAGCGGCGAGCACGTCCAGCACGGCCGCGCGTGTCGGGCCGAGCAGCGCCGCGAGCGACCGCGACGGACCGGTTGATTCCGGTGGGGCGCACAGCCACGGCGCCGAACGCCCGATCGGGTACACCAGCACCGGCGGCAGCTCCGGATCGGCCAGCGCCGTGGCCGTCCGCGCACAGAAGTACGACGGCACCAGCGTGATCCCGCGCCCGCGCAGGTGAACCGTGCGCTCCCACGGGAAGTCCGCTTCCAGCAAGGGAGGGCGCCAGCGGACGACCGGCCCCAGACTGGCCAGCAGCCCGTCGTAACCGTTGTCCAGCATGGATCGCGCAGCGATCCTGCGGTGCGCGTCGAAGTCCCGCCTGATGTGCTCGGCGTGCGGAACGAGCGCCGCATGGTGATACGACCGCAGTGCATCGCCGAACACGCGCAGCATCGTCGGTTCACCGTCCGCGAGCCGGCGCACCCACGACGGCAGCGGACGCGTGCCGGCCAGCCGCGTGAACTCGTTGCGCAGCCGGGCTTTCGAGGTCGACAGCACCGTGTCCAGCGCGGTGTCGAGGCACAGCCCGGCGGACGGCGTCAGGAAATCGGGAAAATACGCCGCGGCCGGATCGACGGTGGTGAGCAGCCGGATCGTGCGGGCCAGCGCCGTGCCGCCCGCGCGGTCGAGCAGTTGTTCGCTCCACCGCCGGAATTCCGGCGGCCCCTCGCGGTGCTGCAACTGGTGCAGGCTCAGCACGGTGTCCCACAGTGGATCCGGCTCGGCCACCATGCGCGTCCTGACCAGGTCGTCACTCGTGAAATGGATGCGCAGCAAGCCTGTCGCCCTTCTCGGGGTGCACCCGCCCGCCGGGCGTGGTGAGCGGGCCGACGCCGTGGACGTCGACCCGCTCACTCCCCCCGACCGCCCCGCAGATGCTCCCCCTCGTCGGCGGTACCGGAACGGTTTCCATGCTGGCCGGCACGCGTGCCGTGCGGATGCCGCATCGGTGCCGCCGCACGTCGCGGTGCGGACGAGATCCCACCATTCAGCAATGCCGTATCGGTGCCGTTTTCGTGCCGTTCCCGCGAAGGGACGACTAGACTTCGCTGTCGGGAACAATGCGGCCAGGTATCGGTCGCCGGAATGGCTGGCGGGTTCGGGGAGCCGGATGGACGATCGGGTGCGGCTGGCGGTGCTCGGGCCGCTCGTGGCGTCCCGAGGCGGCGAGCGACTGGATCTCGGGCCGCCCAAACAGTCCGCCGTGCTCGCCGTGCTCCTGGTCAAGGCCAACCAACCGGTGTCCGTGAACACCGTCGTCGACGCCGTGTGGGCGGAACAGCCGCCCGCGCACGGCGGCAACGTGGTGAGCAAGTACGTCGGCCGGTTGCGGCGGCTGATCGACGGCCCCGAGACACCGCCCGACGCCGGAATCCTGCGCCGGACCGCAACCGGCTACGTCGCCACCGTCGACGACGAAGTCCTCGACCTGGCCGAATTCACCAGCCGGACGGCCAGGGCCAGGCAGTTGCGGCGCGCCGGTGATCTGGCCGGAGTGCGTGGCGAACTGGCCGCCGCGCTGACCCTGTGGCGGGGCGAACCCCTGGCCGGCCTGGCCGGTCCGTTCTTCGAGTCGGCCCGGCAGCGACTGGCCGAACAACGGATGGCGGCGCTGGAGGAACGCATCGACGTGGATCTGTCCCACGGAGCGCACACCGAAGTTGTGGCCGAGCTGATCGGCCTGGTCGCCGAGCACCCGCTGCGGGAACACCTCGCCGGGCAACTGATGCGGGCGTTGCACTCCAGCGGCCGGCAGGCCGACGCGTTCGCCGTCTTCCACACGCTGCGCGCCCGGCTGGGCGACGAACTCGGCATCGACCCGGGCCGGGCGATCGGCACGCTGTACGAGCAACTCCTGCGCGGCGATTCCGCCGTCGACGCGGCCATCCGTCCGACGGACCGTCCGGTGCCCGCGCAACTTCGCCGAGGTGTCCCCGACTTCGTCGGCCGCACAACGGAACTGACCGAGCTGATCGGCCGGTCGAGTAACAGTACGCCACCGGTCTGGGCCATCGATGGCACGGCGGGAGTTGGCAAGACGGCGCTGGTCATGCATCTCGCACACCAGCTCGCCGACCGGTATCCGGACGGGCAACTCTACGCCGACCTCCGTGGTTTCGATCCGAAGCAGTCGCCGCTGGACCCGGCCGACGTGCTCGGCCAGTTCTTGCGTGCGCTCGGCGTCTTCCCGCAACGGATTCCGACCGGCGTCGACGAACTGGCCGCCCTCTACCGCAGCACGGTGACCGGCAGACACGTGTTGGTCGTGCTGGACAACGCGGACTCCGCGGACCAGGTTCGCCCGCTGCTCCCCGGTACGCCGGGCAGCCTGGTGCTGGTCACCAGCAGGCGCGACCTCAGCGGGCTGGCCGTGCGCGACGGTGCGCACCGGATCGTGCTGCACACGCTGTCGCCGGCGGAGTCCGTCAGCCTGCTCACCCGGATCATGGGACAGCGATGGGCGAGCGCCGAACCGGCCGCCGTCGCCGAACTTGCCAGGCTGTGCGGGTATCTGCCGCTGGCGCTGCGCATCGCGGGCCTGCAGGTGGCCAATCATCCGGCGCGTACCCCGGCCGACATGGTCACGGACCTGGCAGAGGAACGCGGCCGGCTGGACGTGCTGGTGACCGAAGGCGACGCCGGCTCCGCCGTGCGCGCCGCGTTCTCCCTGTCCTACCAGGCACTCGACCCGGAGACGGCACGCGCGTTCCGGCTGCTCGGCCTGCACGCGACACCCGAGTTCGGGCTGCCGGTCGCCGCGGCACTGCTCGGTGCCGACCGTGGTCGCACGCGGCGGCTGCTGGCCACGCTCGCCGCGGGACACCTGCTCACGGACACCGGGCGGGGCCGCTACGAGTACCACGACCTGATGCGCGCCTACGCGGCGGAACTGGCCGCGACCGAGGACCCCGACACCGAGCGAACGGCCGCGAAGCGGCGCGCGCTGACCTGGTACCTGCACACCGCGGACGCGGCGGGCAGGGCGCTGGTCCCCAGCCGGCAGCGAGCCGATCTGGCCAAGACCGAGTGGGACGGCGAGCCGGTGTCGTTCGACACCACCGAGCGGGCGCTGGAATGGTACGAGGCGGAACGCGTCAATCTGGTCGCCGAGCAGCGCCAGGCGGTCGAGCTCGGTGAGTCGGACGTCGGGTGGCAGCTCCCGGTCAGCATGTGGGACTACTGCTACCTGCGCAGCCGGTGGGCGGACTGGATCACCACCCACGAGTGGGGGCTGGTCGCGGCCCGCGACGACGGCGACCGGGTGGGCGAGGCGGGCGTGCTGACCAGCCTGGCGCACGCCTACCTGGAGGTCGGCCGGCTGGCCGACGCGCTCACCGTGGCGCAGGACGGACTCGCGTTGTGGCGGACGGTCGGTCACCGTTGGGGTGAGGGTATGGCGCTGCACATCATCGCCAGCATCGACAAGCAGGCGGGCCGTGCCGCCGAGGCCGCCGACCGCTACCGGCAGGCGCTGGCTGTGCACACCGGCATCGGCAATCGTTGGGGCGTCGCGTGGAGCATGGCCGCACTGGGTACGACGTACCGCTCGCTGGGCGACCACGAGCGAGCGCTGGACACCGCGCGGGACGCGACGGCCGTGTGGCGCGAGATCGGCGACCCGTACGGCGAGAGCTTCGGGCTCAACGATCTCGGCGACACGTACCTGGAACTGGAGCGGTTCGACGAGGCGATCACGCACTACCGGCGGGCCGCCGATCTCGGCAGGGAGATCGGCCACTGGTGGGGCGAGGCAACGGCATTGACCGGGCTGGGCGACGCGCTGCTGGCCACCGGCCGCCCTGACGCCGCGCGACGAGAGTGGCTGGCGGCACTGCCGCTGCTGCAACGGCTCGACGAGGCCCTGACCGGCGTGGTTCGCGAACGGCTGCGCGGCATCACCTGATCGACCCGCGCCCGTTGTCCTCGTCGCCGCGCTCGGAGTGGGTCGCGTTTCGCCCGGCATCACCCTTTTCGGTCCGTGGCCGGTGAGTGCTTCGGCAGGAGCCGGACGAGCAGCAGCGCCAGGACGTGGACACCGGCGCAGATGCCGAACACCAGTTCCGCTGCCGCCGAATACGACGGGGCGGACGGCAGGCCGACGCGGGCGAAGAACACCGTGCCGAGCGCGGCGACACCGATGGCGCCCGCGAACTGCTGGGCCGCGTTGAGTACGCCCGCTCCAGTGCCGACCTCGGCCTTGGTCGCGTCACCGAGGATGAAGTCGAACAGCGGCATGTACAGCAGACCGGAACCGAATCCGGTCACGAACAGCGCCGGCGCCACGTTCCACACGGTGACGGCATCACCCAGGTGCGCGACGGAGAACCACAGACCGAGCAGGCCGACGACGGCGATCGACAGTCCTATGTGGAGGTTCAAGCGGCCGAACCTGCCGGCGAGCACCGCACCGGACAGCAGGGTGGCGAGCGCCGTGCCCACGGCCCACGGGATCAGCGCGAAACCGGTGCGCAGCGGTGTCCAGCCCATGCCCGACTGGAACAGCAGGTTGACGACCAGCACGAACGCGCTCAGTGATGCGTAGAAACCGCCGACGATCAGCAGGCCGACGACGAAGCTGCGCTTGCCGAACAGCGATGGCGTGATGACCGGATGGCCGCTGCGGCGTTCGGACACGACGAACAACCCGAAGGCCACCAGCGCGGCGGCGATCATCGCGTAGGTCCACGCCGGCCAGCCCAGGTCGCGTCCCTGGATGAGCGGCACGATCAGCAGTGCCGAGCCGGCGGTGAGCAGGCCGACGCCGAGCAGGTCGAGGCGGGCGCCGCGGTCCTCGCCACCGTGCCGTGGCAGCGCGGACCAACCCAGTGCCGCGGCGAGGACGCCGAGCGGGACGTTGATCAGGAAGATGGAGCGCCACTGGCTGCCGAACAGGTCCAGGTGCAGCAGCCATCCGGCCAGGATCGGCCCGGCCACCGTGGCCAGGCCCATGATCGGGCCGAACGGGATCAGGGCCGTGCGCAGTCGCTCCGGCGGGAAGACGACGGTCAGCAGCGCCATGCCCTGCGGGATCATCACGGACCCGAACAGGCCCTGGCACACGCGGGCGGCGATCAGGAGACCGGCGTCGGGCGCCAGGCCACAGGACAGTGACGCGACGGTGAAGCCGGCCATGCCGAGCAGGAACAGCCTGCGGCGGCCGAGCAGGTCACCGAGCCTGCCCGAGGTGACCAGGCCGAGAGCGAACGCGGCGGTGTAGGCGGAGAGCACCCACTGCACGGTCATCGGGCCACCGCCCAGGTCGGCGCGGATGGAGGGGCCGGCGAGGTTGGCGACGCTGGTGTCGATGAGGTCCATCAGGTCGGCGACGATCACGACCACCAGGACCAGCCACGCTCGGCCAAGCCGCGCCGGAGCCGCTCGCGCCGCCTCCGGCGAACTTAGTTCAATACTCACGAACTTAGTTCTAGTCGACGAACTAAGTTCGTGTCAAGCTATAGTGGCCGGTATGCCCGTCGACCCGAAGCAGCGCCGCGTCGCCCGTCACGCCCAACCCGGCGCCGGGCCCGTACCGACCGCGCCGCGCAAGACACCCATCACGGCCGACCGGATCACCGACGCCGCGCTGCGGGTCATCGCCACCGAGGGCTATGACGCGTTGACCATCCGCAGGGTCGCCGCCGTCCTCGACACCGGACCGTCCTCGCTGTACGCGCACATCCTGAACAAGGACGATCTGGACGATCTGCTGATCGGCAGGCTCTGCGCCGAGGTCACGCTGCCCGAACCCGACCCGGCCGCATGGCGGCGGCAGATCCACGACGTCTACACCCAGATCCGCGACCAGTACCTGAACTACCCCGGTGTCTCCCGGGCGGCGCTCGCCATCGTCCCCACCCACCTGGAGACACTGCGGGTCAGCGAGGGAATCCTGTCGATCCTGCTGGCAGGCGGCATCGAACCTCGGACGGCCGCGTGGGCGCTCGACGCGCTCACCCTCTACGTCGGCGCCTACGCCCTTGAGTACTCACTCATGCGGCAACGACAGCGACACCACGACCACGCGTGGCTCCTCAGCCGTGAGGAACTGATCGACCGGTTCACCGCGCTGCCCGCCGACCGCTTCCCGAACACCCGCCGGCACGCGGCCGAGATCACCGCCGGCACCGGACACGACCGGTTCGACTTCACCATCGGCCTGATCCTGGACAACCTCGACCAACGCCAATGACCTGCGCTCTTGACAGGTCGGCCGCTGCAACGTGCAATATATTGCATGCCGATACCGGACGGACGAGGTCTGCTGACCAGATCGCTGCTGCGTGAGAACGCGTATCGCGCGATCCGTGACGCCATCGTGAACGGCACGCTCGCGCCGGGTGAGCGGTTGACCGACGGCGACCTGGTGGACTGGCTGGGGGTCAGCCGCACCCCCGTCCGGGAGGCGCTGGCCCGCCTGGAACAGATGGGCCTCGTGCGGACCAAGCCCGGCCGCTACACCATCGTCAGCCCACTGGACGTGCGTGCGGTGCGGGCGGCGCAGTCGGTGACGGCGGCGATGCACGAACTCGCCGTCCGCGAGGCCGTGCCGAACCTGTCCACGACCGAACTGGCCGCGATGCGGACCGCCAACGAGCGATTCGCGGATGCCTTGCGGTGCAACGATGTCGATGCGGCCATCGCCGCCGACGACGACTTCCACGGTGTCCCTGTCACCGCGTGCGCCAACAGCGCGCTGCTGACCGTACTGGAGCAGTTCACCCCGTCGCTGCGACGGCTGGAACGGTTGCGCTTCGGCTCGCTGAGCGGGCGCGGTTCGATCGCGCAACACGACCGGATCATCGCGCTGTGCGAGGTAGGTGACGCCGACGGCGCCGCCGCCGTCACGCGCGCGAACTGGGAGATGCTGCTGCCCCTGCTCGACTCCGACGACCGATCCTGAGGAGCCACCGATGCCCCTGGACGCCTTTGAGCGCTACCCGCTGCTGTTCGGCCCCAGCCCGATCCACCCGATGGATCGCCTGTCCGAACATCTCGGTGGTGCCCGGATCTGGGCCAAGCGGGAGGACTGCAACAGCGGACTCGCCTTCGGCGGCAACAAGACCCGCAAGCTGGAGTACCTGATCCCCGACGCGCTCCGGCAGGGCGCCGACACGCTCGTGACCATCGGCGGGGTGCAGTCCAACCACACCAGGCAGGTGGCAGCGGTGGCCGCCAGGGCGGGTCTGCGGGCCGTGCTGGTGCAGGAGAGCTGGGTGGACTGGCCGGACGCGGTCAACGACAAGGTCGGCAACATCCTGCTGTCCCGGATCATGGGCGCCGACGTCCGCCTGGTGCGGGCCGGATTCGGCATCGGGTTCAAGGACAGCTGGCAACAGGCCATTGAGGACGTCCGCGCGGCGGGCGGCACACCGTACGCAATTCCCGCCGGAGCGTCCGACCATCCGTTGGGCGGACTCGGGTTCGCCAACTGGGCGCAGGAGGTGCGGCGGCAGGAGAGCGAACTGGGCGTCTTCTTCGACACGATCGTCGTGTGCAGCGTCACCGGCAGTCACCCAGGCCGGCATGATCGCGGGCTTCGCGGGTCAGGACCGGCAACGCAGGGTGCTCGGCGTCGACGCGTCCGCCGAGCTCGCCGAGACCCGTGCCCACGTCGAGAAGATCGCCTGGAACACGGCCGAGCTCATCGGTCTGGGCCGGGATCTGCGCGACGACGAGATCACGGTGCTGGAGGGCTGGGCGGGCGACCTCTACGGCATACCGGTTCAGTCCACGGTGGATGCGATCCTGCTCACCGGCCGGTTGGAAGGCGTCATCCTGGATCCCGTCTACGAAGGCAAGTCGATGGCAGGGCTGATCGATCTCGTGCGCGACGGCGACATTCCGAGGACGTCCAACGTGCTCTACGCGCACCTCGGCGGCCAGCCGGCGCTGAACGCCTACAGCGGCGTCTTCCGGTGACGCATCCGACGTGACAGCCGACGCCGTCCCGTCGTTCGGTCAGGTGACTGGCCAGGTGAACGTCACGCAGGCGGACGCACCCTCCGAATCGCGCGAACGAGTGGTGGTTCGAGAATCGCCGAATCGAGTCAGCGCTCACACAGCGACAGGACTGCGACCCGACCGGGACGTCCCCCGGACGCCGGCGGCCGACAGTGACGGGCATGGATCACAGACGAAGCAGGCGAACACGGCGCAGGTGGCTCGCGTGGCTGGCTGCCGGGACGGCACTGGCCGGCGTGTCGGTGGGCGCCGTGGGCACGAGTTTCGGCGCCGGCAGCGCTCCCGGCAACTTCGACGTCACCGGCTACGACGTCACGACGGACTACCAGCCGGGCACCGGGATCGTGCAGGGTGACACAGTGATCACCGCGACGGCGACCGACGCGCTGGACAGCTTCACGCTCGATCTCGACGGACCAACGGTCCGTTCGGTCACGGTCGACTCGACACCGGTGAAATCGTTCTCCCGCGACGGAACCAAGGACCTGGTGATCGTGCCGGCCACGACGGTCGGCCGCGGTGCGCGGTTCGTGGTCCGCGTGCGGTACGACGGGACACCGGGACCGGGCTGGCTGGCGACCACGTCCGGCGGGGCCACCGCGTTCGAGGGCGACGACAGCGCGTGGTTCCCGGTGCACGGGGACACCCACGACCGCGCGGCCTTCCACCTCACGGCGACGGTGCCCAGCGGCTGGAGCGTCGTCTCGATCGGCCGCGAGGGCCCCTCGTCGCACGACGCCACCACCAGCACGTTCCGCTGGACGGAACCGGACGTCGACCCGGCGTTCGTGGCCGTGTCCGTGGACCGGTTCACCATCGAGCGCTCGGCGCTGGCCGACGGCACACCGGTGGTCGACGCGTACGCACCGGGCCTGGAGGTGACGACGAAACCGCTGGCCGATCGACTGCCGGCGATCATCGGCTTCCTGTCCGGCCTGTTCGGCCCGTATCCGTTCGACGCGGCGGGCAACGTGTTCGTCGACGTGAACAGCGACGGTCCGGGTACGGCACCGCAGACCCGGCCGGTGTACCTGGGAGCGGGTAACACCACGTACATGACCATCGACGAGGTCGTCCACGAGCAGACCCACCAGTGGTACGGGGTGTCGGCCGCTCCGCGCGACCAGGCGGACGGCTGCCTCGCCGAGTGCTTCGCCACGTACGCGACGTGGCTGTGGGACGCGGCGCAGGACGGCGCCGATCTGGATGCCCGCTACCGGCAGCAGGTCGAGGCGAACGAGAACACCGCGAGTTTCTGGCAGCCGCTCCACACACCAGGTCAGGCACCGGGAATCAACATGTACACCAAGGGCCCGCTCGCCCTGCACGCGCTGCGCAGGCTCATCGGCGACACGGCGTTCGCCCGCCTGTTGCGCCAGTGGCCGCAGGAGCACCATGACGACTATGTCGAGTGGCCGCAGTTCGAGGCTCTGGCGGAGCGGGTGTCCGGGCAGGACCTGACCGGCTTCTACCAGGCCTGGTTCAGCGGTTCGACCGTGCCGCCGGCCGAGTACCTCTGGCCGGGCACGCTCAAGCCCTGACCGGACCAGCGGAAGGCGGACCACGTGAACCAGCCGGTGTCGCGAGACGAGCACCCCGTGCGAACGGCATGGGGGCACGTGGTCCGCGGTCTCAGCCCTGGCGTGTTCGCGTTCGTCATGGCCACCGGCATCGTGTCCACCGCACTGCACGGTGACGGCCGGCCGGCGCTGTCGAAGGTCCTGCTGCTGGTCGCGGCGGCCGGCTATGTCGTGCTGGTCGCCGTGTCCGGCTGGCGGCTGCTGCGCTGGCCACGTCCGATGCTGGCCGACGGGGCGGGCCCGAGAGCGTTCGCTTTCATGACGTTCGTCGCCGCGTCGAACGTGCTGGCCACCGGGCTGGTCCCGGACGGTTGGCGGTGGCCCGCGACGGTGTTGCTGGTCGTCGGCGCGGTCGGCTGGGTGGTGGTGGGCTACGGCGTGCCGCTGCGGCTGATCGCCGACCCGAGCCGTCACCCGAACCTGGACCAGGTCAACGGCACGTGGTTCCTCTGGGTCGTCGGCACGGAGTCGGTCGCCGTGGCCGCTGCCACGCTCGCGCCGTTGGGCGCCACCACGTTCCTGGCGACGGTGGGAGCGGTGTGCTGGGCGATCGGCTTGGTGCTGTACCTGCTGCTGGCCGGCCTCGGCATGGCCCGCCTGCTGGTGCGTCCCGTCACGGCGCGCGATCTCGTGCCTGCGTACTGGGTGTTCATGGAGCCGCTGCGATCACGATCCTGGCCGGCGCCACGCTGATCGCGCTGCCAGCAACCCCGTACCCGCTGTCACGGGTCGCGCTGGCGGACGCGTCGATGGTGCTGTGGGCGTTCTGCAGTTGGCTGATCCCGTTGCTGATGGCGCTCGGCGTGTGGCGACACGTCGTGCGGCGGGTGCCGCTGCGCTACGACAGCGGCTTGTGGAGCGGCGTGTTCCCGGTCGGCATGTACGGCGTGGCGAGCGCCCGGCTGGGCCGTGCCACGAGTACGCACTGGCTGGTCGCACTGGGCGGCGGCGAGGCGTGGGTGGCACTGGCGGTGTGGCTGGTCGTGTTCGTCGCCATGGTGATCACGGGCTGCCGCTGGCTACGCGCCGACCAGTCGGAGCGTGGCTGAACCGGTGGTGCGCGGGCGGCAGGTGTCGGCAGGCGTACGACGATCTACCGGGAGATCATCTCAGCCAGCTGTAGGCGGTCTGACGGGAAATGTCGAGTGCCTTCGCCATCGCGCTGATCTCCAACCCGGCGGCCCTGCCGTCGACCAGCAGTTCCCGCTGCCGGAGCACGCAGCGCCCCGATCTCGGCGGCGACGTCCCGCATGGCGGCGAGCAGTTCCTCGGCCTCGGCGCCCGCGCCCGCCCGCGAATGACCAACGCCGGGCCGGGGAAACGCACGGACCTCGTCCGCGTCCCAGCGTTTCGGCCCGCCGTCGTCCGGCAGGGCCTCGGGCGCCTGGCCTCGTGAGACGTAGCCGAGCCAGGTCGACGTCCGCACACCCCACGCCGCGGCGCACTCGGCGCTCGTCCAGGTCTCCGACACGGGCAGCAGCCTAGGCCGGACGACCGTGCTGGCACTTCGGGGCACCGGAGATCACGCCCGTGTCGGAGCCGAGCAGGAAGCGCGGCTGTGTGAGCGCCCTACCCATCCCGCGGCGGTGCAAACAGCGCCGGACCGGTCGCTGTTTGGGATGTTTCGCCACGGGTAATGCACAGCCATGGAGATCGTCGCGTGGTGGGCGTTCCTGGTGGTGGTGTGGATCGCCACGCTGAACGTCTTCTCGGTGCAGGAGGTGGTCGTGGCCGCGGTGTTGGCGGTGCCGTGCGCGTTCGCCGCCCGCGCCGGCCGCCGTGCGTCCGCCGTCCGATGGCGCGTCGACCCGCGGTGGGCCCGATGGCTGCTGGCGCTGCCCGCCGCGGTCGCGCACGACCTCGTCACCGTCCTGACACGTCCGGAACGCGACGACACGTTCCAGACGATGAAGCTGCCGGAGGAACACGACGGAGAACGCCGCACCGCACGGGAAGCCGTGACGACCGTCGTGTTCTCGGCGACACCCGGTTCGGTCGTCGTCGAAGCGCGCGACGACGAACTCCTCGTCCACGCCGTGCCCGCGGGCACCACGCGCCTGGAACGGGAGCTGCGCCGATGACGCTCTGGGTGATCGCCGCGGGCGCGCTGATGGTCGGCGGTCTGGTGCCCGCCATGGTCCTGGCCTACCGGGGCACCGGCCGAGCATCGCCTGGTCGGCCTGGAGTTGGCCGTCGCGACCGCCGTCATCGCTGGCCATGCTCGCGCTGTGCCAGGCGTTCAACCAGTCCAGCTACCTGATCGTGCCGCTGGTGCTGGTGCTGCTGTCCTTCGCGGGCACGCTCGTGTTCACCCGGCTGTTGGGCGCCCGCATGACGTGAGGTCGTCGCGGACGTGCTGCTCGGCGCCGGCACGGTGCTCGCCGTGCTGGCGTCGACTGGCCGCGCTGCGCGTCCCGGACGGTGTTCCGGCGGCTGCACTACCTGACCGTCTGACGTCGGTGGCCGGCCGCTGATCGGCGTCGGCGCCATCGTCGCCGACGGCCCCGGTCTCACCGGCGCCAGCGTGCTGGTGATCCTGGTCCTGCTCGCCGGCACCGGCCCGGTGCTGAGTGCGGCCACCGGCAGGCTCAACGCGCAGCGGGAGCGGCGTGATCGACGCGGAGTCACCGGAATGACCGTCCTCGTGCTGATCATGCTCGGCCTGGTCGCGGTCGGCGGCACGGTCGTCGTGTTCACCGTCGGATCCGGAGCGGCAGGCCGTGACGCTGTCGGTGTACGGGGTTCTGCTCAGCGTGCTGTTCCTGGTCGCTGGCCGCGCCGGACGTGGCGCTGTCGCAGGTGGCGATCGGCAGTGCCGTCGTGCCGCTGATGGTCCTGCTGGCCGTGCGCACGGTCCGCTCGCGTGACGGGACAAGAAGCAGATGAACCGGACCACGCGGTACCTCGTGTTCGGGCTCGGCGCGGCCGCGCTGATCGCTGCTGGTCGGCGCTGCGCGTCGTGGCACCTGCCGGCGTTCGGCGGCACGGCGCACCCCTACCGCGACGCACCGTCGCCGCCGCGCTGCTCAGGCACGCGCCGAACGTCGTCACCTCGATCAACTTCGACCAGCGCGGCCTGGACACGTTCGGCGAGGAGACGATCCTGCTCGCCTCGGTGATCGGCGCGGTCACGCTGCTGCGGCCCGGCCAAGGACGAGCGACGACGCAAGCCGCCGGACGCGGGCCGGATGCTGCACGCGCACCCGGCTGGCGGGCTACGTGCTGCTGCCGGTCACGTCTGATCCTCGGCGCCGACGTCGTCGTGCACGGCCATCTCACGCCCGGGCGGCGGCTTCCAGGGCGGTGTCGTGCTGGCCACCGGCCTGCACCTGCTCTACGTCGCCGGCAGCTACCCGGCGCTGCGGCGGCTGCGGCCGCTGACCTGGTACGAGTACGGCGAGGCGGTCGGCATGGGCGCCGTCGTGGCGCTCGGCGTCGCGGGGCTGGTCACCGGCGCCGGGTTTCCTGGCCAACGTGCTGCCGACCGGCGGGTTCGGCCAGCTGTTGTCGGCGGGCACCGTGCCGTTGTTCAGCGTGGCCGATCGGCGTCGAGGTGGCGTCCGGGGTGGTCGTGCTGCTGGCCGGTTTCCTCGAACAGGATCTGCGTCGCCCACGACAGGAGGACGCCGTGAATGAGCGCGTTCGCCTACGGGGTCGGCGGTCTGGCTGGTGCTGGTCGGGATCTTCGGCGTCGTGCGCAGCCGCAACCTGATCCACACCGTGGTCTGCGTGTCGGTCGCCCAGTCCGGCACCTACGTGCTGCTGCTGGCCATCGGCTACCAGCGCGGTGCGTGTGGCACCGATCTTCGGCTCCAGCACACCAGCCGGGCACGCCGGTGGTCGACCCGGTCGTGCAGGCCATGACGCTGACCGACATCGTCGTGTCCGCGACCGTCACCGCGCTGCTGCTGGCGCTGGTGATCCAGATCGCCAAGCGGCACGGCACGATCGTCCCCGACGAACTGCACGCCCTGCGGGGCTGACATGGCACTGGTCGCAGCGGCACTGCCGGCCGCTGCTGCATCGCGACTCCCGGTCGCGGGCGCGTGCGTGCTGCTGGCCACGGGCCGGCTGCTGCCACGCTGGGCGGTGGACGCCATCGCCACGGCGGTCGCCGTCGTCGGCGCGGCCCTGGCCGTCGCTGCTGGTCACGGCGACCGGCCGGCGGCCGGGTCGTGACGTGGGCCGGCGGCTGGCAGCCGAAGCCGCACCTGGTCGTCGGCATCGTGCTGGTCGCCGACCGCACCAACGCCGGCATCGCGCGTGCTGATCTACGTGCTGGCCACGGTCGCGCTGCTGTTCAGCTGGCGCTACTTCGACGGCGTGCACGCGCACTACCACGCGCTGGTGCTGCTGTTCACGGCGGGCATGGCCGGCTTCGCGCTGACCGGCGACCTGTTCGACATGTTCGTCTTCTTCGAGCTGATGGGCGCCGCGGCCTACGCGCTGACCGGGTTCAAGATCGAGGACCCCGAGTCCGTCCAAGGCGGACTGACCTTCGGCGTCGTCAACTCGCTCGGCGCCTACCTGTCCCTGACCGGCATCGGCATCCTCTACGCGCGCACCGGCCAGCTGGGCCTGCCGCAGCTCGGCACGGCGTTGGCCGGGCCACGGCAGCGATCCGCTGGTACTGGCGTCGTTCGTGCTGATCTGCACCGGCTGGCTGGTCAAGGCGGCGGTCGTGCCGTTCCACTTCTGGCTGGCCGACGCGCACGCCGTCGCGCCGGCACCGGTGTGCGTGCTGTTCTCCGGTGTCATGGCGCCGCTGGGCTGTCTACGGCCTGGCCCGCGTGTACTGGGTGGTGTTCCACGGCGTGCTGCCCGACGCGGCGGTGCACCGACGCCGTCCTCGTGCTGGGCATCGCGACGGCGGCGCTGGGAGCGGTGATGTGCTGGACGCAGCGGCACATCAAGCGCCTGCTCGCCTATTCGACGATCGCCCACATCGGCCTGTTCCTGATCGGCATCGCCGCCCTGAGCCCGCTGGGCCTCGCCGGCACGGGCGTCTACCTGGCCGGCCACGCGACGGTGAAGGGCGCGTTGTTCCTGCTGGCCGGGCTGCTGCTCAGCCGCTACGCGCAGCGTCGACGAACTCGGAGCTGTACGGCAGGGCACGCGACCACAAGGCGGCCGGCTGCGCGTTCGTGCTCGGCGCCCTCGCCCTGGCCGGCCTGCCACCGTTCGGCACGGCGCTGGGCAAGTCGCTGATCGACGACGCGAGCGGTTCGGCCGTGCTCACCGCGTTCACCGTCGTGGCGTCGGCGGTCACCGGCGGCGCCGTGCTACGCGTCGCGCTGCGCGTCTACTTCGGCGTCGGCCCGCGACCACAGGCAGAGTCGACGTCCAACGTGGCCAGCGGCATGGACGAGGAACCGGACACGCGCCAACCGGGAAGAACACCGGCCAGCATGGCGGCGGCGGTCATCCTGCTGCTGGCCGGTGGCGTCGCGATCGGCGTCGGTACCGGCCATCGCGCACGCGGCCGGACCGGTGGCGACGGCGTTCACCGACCAGCACGGCTACATCGCGAGCGCACTGGCGCGAGCGGCGTCGTCCCTGCCGACACAACAGTCGCTGCCGACACAACATACGGCGTGGACGGCACCGGGCGTACTGATCGGCCTGGCAGCGGCCGTGCTCGCGGTGCTCGTGGCGTTGGCGGGCCTGTACGTCCGGCGCGTACCGACGTGGCTGACGCGACCGGTGGCGGTACTGCACCGCGCGCATTCCGGGCACATCGGCGACTACGCCGCGTGGCTCGTGTTCGGTGCGGCAGCGTTCGGTGGCCTGCTCCTGATCGGCTGACGGGTGTTTGGCGTCGCCCCGCATGGGCATTCCGTTGACATGACGAACGAACTGTCCGGCCGCACCATCGCGATCCTGGCCACCGACGGCGTGGAGCAGGTCGAGCTGGTCGAACCACGCAAGGCACTGGAAGCGGCGGGCGCGACGGTGCACCTGATCGCGCCACACGACGGCCACATCCAGGCGATGAACGGCGACATCGAACAAGGCGACACGTTCGAGGTCGACAAGGTGGTCGGTGACGCGGAGGCGCACAACTACGACGGCCTGGTCCTGCCGGGCGGCACGATCAACCCCGACCGCCTGCGCGTGGACAAGAACGCGATCGGCTTCGTCCGTGAACTGGTCGCCGACGGCACGCCGGTAGCCGCGATCTGCCACGGCCCGTGGACCCTCGTCGAGGCGGACCTGGTGCGGGGCAAGAGGTTGACGTCGTGGCCGAGCATCCGTACCGACATCCGCAACGCGGGCGGCGAAGTCGTGGACGAGGAGGTCGTCCGCGACGACGGCCTGGTCACCAGCCGCAAACCCGACGACCTGCCGGCATTCTGCGAGGCCACGGTCAAGCTGTTCACATCGGCCCACCCCGCCGGTAGGTGACGACGGGGTTGCGGCGGCGGGTCACCTCCAGACGGCGATGACGACCTTCGCGTTCGTGCACGGGGCCGGCGACGTGGGCTGGTACTGGCACCTCGTCGAGGCGGAACTGCGGGTGAGGGGACACCGGACGGTCGCCCCGGATCTGCCGTGCGACGACAAGACGGCCAGCCTGGACGACTATGCGCGCACCGTGATCGACGCCGTCGGCGACAGGCGGGACGTCGCCGTCGTGGGCCAGTCCTACGGCGCGTTCACCGCGGCCCTCGTCGCCGACCGACTCCCGGCGCGACTGCTCGTGCTGGTCGCCGGCATGATCCCCGCGCCGGGCGAAACCCCGGGCCAGTGGTGGGACAACACCGAATACCGGCAGGCCGCCGAGGAACAGGCCACAGTGGACGGTGGTAGAACCGGCAACGACGATCCGCTGATCAGCTTCTACAACGGCGTACCGCGGCCGCTCGCCGAGGAGGCCGTGCGCAGGGGTGGGCGCGGTGAGTCGTCGGTGGTCTGGGACACGCCATGGCCACTCGACGAGTGGCCGGAGGTGCCCACCAGGTTCGTGCTGGGCACCGACGACCGGTTGTTCCCCGCCGCCTTCCTTCGCCGGGTGGCATACGGCCGGCTGGGCATCGTCCCTGACGAGCTACCCGGCTGCCACTGCGCGGCGCTGAGCCACCCTGAGGAACTGGCCGACCTCCTCGTGAGCTATCTCCACCGCAGGTGACCCTCCGCGCCGACGACACGGGCACCGCGGCCGACGTGGGCACCGCGGCCCTGGGCTCTCAGCGGTGAATCCGGCCGACGCGGTCACGTTCTCACCGGCGGGCCGGGCGCCGTTGACCGCCACGTCGAGTCCGCCGGTCGCCGCCGGCACGAGGTCTTCGTCAGGCACGACCGGCCGCTGATCGCTCCGCCCAGTGCAGGCGGGCGGCGGAGACCAGATAGAGGATCGCGCCGCCGACGGCGTATCCGGCGACACCGGTGAGGGAAAGCTCGCTGGCGGTGGCCTGCTTGAAGAAGGTGAGACCGAGGATGCAGGACAGGCCGCCGCTGACGATCATCGGCCATTGCCCGCGCAGGCCCCGTCGCAACCGGGTGATCGCGAGAGCCAGTTGGATCGCTCCGGTGAGCACGGCCCAGGCGCCGAAGACCCGCAACTCCGAGGCGGGCCCGTCGGTGGCCGCCACGGCCACGGCAATGGCGGTCACGGTGCTGATGACCGCGTTGACAAGCTGTGCCCGGACGTTGCCCTGATTCCCGGACCTTCGCTGAGTACGGGCGTCCAGCAGCGAGGCGGCCATGTCGAGGACGGGATAGAAGATCAGCAGGACAACGACGAATCCCCGCAGATCGGAGCCGGCGGTGAGGGTGCCCGCCGACGACAGCGCGGCGCCCAGCACACCGGCCCAGACCAACGCGAGGACGGCGCGGACCAGATAGAGCCTGCTGGTGGCCCGGGAGGTGGTGATGAAGATGTCCTGAACTGGCGGGACGGTCGACGTCGAAGCCGGCACGGTGTGTCCTCTCTCGTGCTCCTGAGCTGTGGATCGTTCGACCAGAAGTATGTGATCGGCCGGACCCGGCCGTGTACTTCGAACGAAGTAGATCTGCCGACTACATCATCCGAAGTACCCGACGCTGATTCCGGTGACCGAGAATCAGGTCATGGTCACGGCACAGAACCAGGACGACGAGCTCTCGGCACCGCTGTGGATCCGTCGACCCGAGATGTTGCACCTGCTCGCCTACACCGGGGCCGGGTTCGCCTTCGCCGGTCAGATCGTGGCCACGATCGTCAGAGACGCGGACTGGCGCGTCGTCCTGGCGCTGCTGCTGGCCGGCGCCGGGACCGCCCTGTCCTGGCGCAGACCCTGGATCGGGCTGGCCGTCACGAGCGCGGCGTCCTTCGCTGCCACCGCGGTCGGCAACGATCCGCTGTCGGTGTGGATGATGGCGGTGTTCGTCCTCTTTTCCGCCACTTTCCGGGGTTTGCCGGCACCGGCCGCGACGGCACTCGTGGCGGTGTTCTTCCTCGGCGCGTTCATGACGGTGGGTGGTTTCCGCGGTGGTGCGATCGTCGGAGTTGCCGCACTCTTCTCGGCAATAGCCGGAGGGGCGAGTGGAGCCGCTCTTCGCACGCATCGGGATCGGTGGTGGATGCTCGAGGAACGGGCCGCCACCGCCCTCGCCACCCGTGAGATCGAGGCCACCCAGCGGGTGACCGCAGAGCGTCTGCGGATCGCCCGCGATCTCCACGACGTGATAGGTCACCAGGTCGCGATGCTGAGCATGAATCTGGGGATCGCCGAGATCGGGCTGCCGGAAGAGGCCGGGGCCTCACGCGAGGCCCTCGCCTCGGCTCGGTCCAACGCCCGCACGGTGATCGCCGAGACGCAACGGATCCTGGTGCTCCTGCGGCGTGAGAACGACACCCTCGAAGATGAGGCGCTGCGGCCCACGCCGTCGCTCAGCGGCCTGGACGGGCTGATCGCCTCGTTCCAGGGCATCGGTCTGGAGGTGCATACGGACATCGGCCCCCTGACCGGCCTGGTCGAGCCCAGCGTCGAGGTGACGGTCTTCCGGGTGGTTCAGGAAGCTCTGACCAACGCCTACCGGCACGGTGAGGGAGCGGCGAAAGTAGCGCTGCACGAGGAGAACCGGCGGATCTGCGTGACAGTCGAGAACCGCGTGGCCCGGCCCGGACACGCGTCCCATTCGGGCAGTGGACTCGGGCTGATGGGAATGTGTGAACGGGTCGAGTCCTCCAACGGGCAGCTGAGGATCGACAGCGACGACGGCTGGTTCCGGATTCGAGCAGAGTTCAGCCCTGCGGGAGAGGAACTGACGTGACCCGGATCTTGATCGTTGACGATCAGGACGAAATCAGGGCCGGCATCCAGGCGATGCTCCTGCTCGACCCGACCCTGGTCGTGGTGGCCGATCTGTCCGACGGGCTGCAGGTTGTCCCCTTCCTGCGGGACCATCCGATCGACCTCGTCCTGATGGACATCCGGATGCCCGGCATCGACGGGGTGGAAGCGACCCGCCGAATCCGTGCCGAGCACGCAGCCGCGAAGGTGAGGATCATCGTGCTCACCACCTTCGATCAGGACGAGATCGTGCTGGCCGCGCTGCGTGCGGGCGCCAACGGTTTCCTGAGTAAGACGGTCAGCCCGGCCGAACTCATCGCCGGGATCACCGAGGTGGTCGGCGGGGGCGGCACCTTGTCCGCCAACGCGACGGCCGCGCTGATCGGTCACATGGCGGACAATCCACCTCCGGTCGTCGATCAGGGATTGCTGCGCCGCTTCGACTACCTGACGCCCCGGGAGCGGGAAATGATCATTTTGGTGGCCCGTGGCCTCAGCAACGAGGAGATCGCCGGACAGATGTTCGTGTCACCGCTCACCGTCAAGACGCATGTGGTGCGGGCGATGACCAAGGTCGGTGCCCGTGACCGGGCTCAGCTCGTCTCGTTCATCTTCCGGGCCGGGCTCAGTACTCGGTAGCCGGGCCAGTGACCGGCACAGCAGGTCTCGACCGGCGCCAGGACCTCGCCCCACTCGCCCGCTCCGGAGACGTGGCGACCCTGGAACCCTCTGATCTACAGAAATGGGCACGATCGGAATGGCGATCGAAAATCAGGTAGGTAACGTCAGAGACGTCACGTTCCGTGAAGACCTGCACCAGGCTCGGACCGGCACCGGACCCGCCGTCATGACTACCTTGCGTGACACCGCCGTCGGCTGGCACCGGATCAATGGCGCAACCACCATCGCCCGCGCCAACCGACGCGCCGACCGCCGTTCAAACGACCTCATCCAGGCTGTGCCAGTAGATACTCAAACACGCAATGACCCTGGACGTTCAGGCGGTCGCCGCCTATGGCCGCTGGCAAGCCCATCTGTGGCCGCAGTCGTTGACATGGACTGTTCGGGGTGCCGACCATGACAGTATGGATGAACGACAGCAAAATGACCCTGTGATCGAGACTTGGCTGCGCAGCAGCCCTTTCGGCGAGCAGTGTCTACGGCTGAGCGACGGTCAGCCGTTGACTGCCCTCACGCTGTTGGTCGCCAGTCCGGGCCGGCAGCACTGGCGGGACCTGCCGGAGTCCGTGCTGGGGAGATGGCACCATTTGCTTGCGGCACGTCGGCGCGAGCTTGATCAATCTGAGCTAGCTTTTATCGACCAGTCTCGTAGGCAAGGCGTCCGTTGGGTGGAGATTGCCGAGGCATTAGGGCAGCCGGACGCCGCAGCAGCCGAACAACGTCGAGCCGCACTTCTAGTGAGACTAGAGCAGATGCATCCGGCTGAGGCGCCAAAGCCATGGATCACAACGTGCGCATCTCACACTGACTGCTGAAAGGCACCGCATATCGGTGCGGGGTGGCGGCCGCAATAGGCGCGCCAAGAGCGTCGTTAACGCTAGAACGGACAAAGAAAACAGTGTCCGCAATTCTCTGCGATGCTTACTTACAACGGGGTTTTCCGGCCGTCGTCAGTGGGCGCCCGCGTACGCCATCGCGCCTGCCACCAGTTGCAGGGTCACCGATTCCTGGCCCTCGAAAACGGTGATGGAACGCGCGACGGCTTCGGCGCGACGGAACAGCGTGGTGGCGCGGTCCAGATCGTCCGCCGTGACCGCCGCGTCGGCCACGCTCAGCAGGCCACGCACCTGGCCGACGGCATTGTCCAGCGAGCGTGCCACTGCCTCGGCGTCGGCGATCAGCGCAGCGAAGCGGTCGCGGTCACCCGCTCGCGCGGCGGCAGCAGCGGCCGCCGACAGGGCACGTATCCGGGGTGCGGCGTTGGCGATGTCGTGGGCGAGCGTCTCGGCACGGACGTGGTCACCGGATTCGGCGACCGCGTTCGCCACGGACCCCAGTGCCCAACCCAGGTCGTCCGCGTCGGCGATGGTGCGGGCGAGGCGTTCGGCCCGGTCGTGGTCGCCTGCCGCCGCGATCGCCTCGACCACCGACCACACCGCGTTCGCGTGATCGTCGGGATCGGTGATCGACGCGGCGACGGTCTCCGCCTCGCGCACCAGCGCCGTCACGTCCGCGTTCTCATCGGCTTCCGTGACCTGTGCCGCGACCATCAGCAGGGCATCCACCCTGTCGAGTGGTTCGGCGGCGGCGCGTGCGCTGACCTCGGCCTGCCGGCGCACCGTCGCCGCGTCCTCGCCTGCCTCCGTCATCGCCTTGGCCACCCAGGACTGGGCGTGTGCCCGCCACTTCGGTTCGGTGATCGAGCCGGCGATCGTCCTGGCGCGCGCGTGATCACCCGCGTCGGCGATCGCGTGGCAGACCCAGCGCAGTGCCAGCGCTTGGTCCTCCGGGTCGGCGATGGAGCGCGTTATGTCCTCGGCGTGGTCGTGATCGCCGAGCACGGCGGCCGTGTGCGCCACGGATCGCAGCGCCGACCACCGGTAGACGGGATTGTCGACGGTGTGCGCGATGCGCTCGATGTCCCGCACCAGCGCGGCGACGTCCTGCCCTGCCGCGATCATCGCGTCCGCGACCAGCAGCAACGCGTCCACCCGGTCGTCCGGTTCGACGGCGCGCCGGGCGGCGGCCTCGGCGTCGACGACGAGGGCCGAGGCGTCGTCCCGACCGCCGGCCACCATCAGCAGGGCGGCAGCCTGCTCGAACGGCACGTCGATCGACCGCGCGATCTCCTCGGCACGGTCGTGATCGCCCGCCGCCGTCATCGCGTCCACGACCTGGCGCAGGGCGACGGCCCGCACGCGCGGATCAGCGATGTCGCGGGCGATGTCCGCTGCGCTCCGTAACAGTTCGTGCTCACCGGTCGTCATTCGCCCAAGTTAGCGGTGCGTGTCCGATGAGCTGTCAGGGATTTTCCCCGATTTTGGACAGGTCGGCGTCATACCACGGTGGTAGTGGCAGACCCTCCCCCAGCCGCACCAGATGCTTACCTGAGGCCAGGTCGACCACTTCGCCGAGGCGGCCGATCGCGGTTTCAGTGAGGGAGTTCGGCTTCGAGCCAGAAGCGGTGATCGTGCACGGTGAAACCGCCGTCCCGCCGAATCGTCCGATCGAGCGCGCGTAACCGCTCGTCGTAGGCCACCGGTTGGAAACCGGGCACCTGCCAGGCCACCAGACGCAGTTGGTGGACAACGGCTCCGATGTCGCGGTACGTGAACGGCAACGACGCTTCGTCGGCGCGCAGCACCCGCAGCCCGGCAGCCTCGACCTGATCGACGGCAACGCTCAGCGTCCAGCCGTGCGGCGCCTGCGGGGCCTGCACGCCCAGCGCTTCGTTGAGTTCGAGCTGGTTGCGGCTGCCGACCTGTTGTGTGAGCAGCGTCCCACCCGGATCGAGCAGCTCGGCGAGCGCGGGCGCGTCCAGGCGGCCATGCCGGTTGAGTACCAGGTCGAAGCGCCCTTCCGGACGCTCCTCGACACGCACACCGAGCCGACCGAGGCGCTCCTGGGCCACGGCCAGGTTCGGTTCCCAGCTCTCGGTCGCCACCGTGCGCGGCGGAAGCGGGGCGAGGTCGGCGAGGAACTCCCCACCACCCGTGTCGACGTCGAGCAGCGATCCCGCCGCACGCACCAGTTCCCGCGCCCGCCCGCGGTAGTCCCACGGCGGCTCGACGCCTTCGACACGACCGGCCAGCCACGAGAAGTCCCAGCCCTCGCGCTCGACATGCCACGCCTCGGCAACCAGGTCCTCGAAGGTCCGCGCCATCACAGCCGGACCGTAGCGCCGGCGCGCAGGACACCGACACCCGTTTTGCGCGCCGAACGGGCCTGATCTGGCGGAATCCGGTATTCCGCATGCCGTGCGGCGAGCGCGGCTGCACGCCGTCGCCGGGGAGAAACGGCGCGCGGCAACCGGTATCGGCTCGCACGGCGCCCGGGCCGCGCGGACGGCGCTACGCTGCCGGGTCGTGCGGCAGACGCGGCTGGACACGGCCCGGATCGAGGCGGCCCGCCATGTGATCGACCCGGTCTTCCTCGACACCCCGCTGTATCGCTGTGATGCGCTAGATCTCGGGTGCACGGTGAGCGTCAAGCTGGAGACGGCCAACCCGGTGCGCAGCTTCAAGGCGCGCGGCACCGAGGTGATCGTGAGCAGGCTCGGCTCGTCGGCCGTGGTGTGTGCGAGCGCGGGCAATCTCGGCCAGGCACTCGCGTGGTCCGGCCGCGGGCGTGGGATCGACGTCACCGTAGTGGCCTCCCGCTTCGCGCCGGCGGCCAAACTCGATCGGATCCGGGCGTTGGGCGCCACGCTGGAACTGGTGGACGGCGACTTCGACCTGGCGCGCGAACGGGCCGTTGCCATCGCGCGCCACGAGGGGATCCGGCTGGTCGAGGACAGCCTGGACATCGAGACCTGCGAGGGCGCGGCGACCATCGGCCTGGAGCTGGTCGAGGCCGGGCCCTCGTTCGACGCCGTGCTGATCGCGCTGGGCGGCGGAGCGATGGCCACCGGTGTCGGGCACGTCATCGCGACCTTCGCGCCCGACGTCGAGGTGATCTGCGTGCAGCCGTTGGGCGCGCCCGCGATGACGCTCTCGTGGCGGCAGCGCACGGTCGTCACCACCGACTCGACCGACACCATCGCCGACGGCGTCGCGGGCCGGCGGCCGATCCCGGAGGTGCTGGCCGATCTGCTGCTGGTCGCCGACGACGCCGTGCTGGTGCGGGAGGCGTCGATCATGGCCGGGATGCGGCTGCTGCTCGACAGCGCCGGTCTGGTCGTCGAACCGTCGGCAGCACTGGGCGTCGCGGCGATCCTGGAGGACCGGGACCGCTTCGCGGGCCGGCACGTCGTCACCATCGTGTGCGGCAGCAACGTCGAGCCGGCGGCCTATCGGCGCTGGGTCGGTCGCTGACGCCTGCTCAGCGCCGGTCGGCGAACCGGGCCAGGGTGGCGCGGATGTGGTCGCGTTTGGCCGGGCTGCCCCGGTGGCCGGACCGGTCGCACACGAACAGTTCCGCGCCGGGCCACGCGTTGGCCAGCTCGTACGCGGTCGACACCGGGCAGCTCAGATCGTGACGGCCGTGCACCAGCACACCGGGGATGCCGGCCAGCTCGCCCGCGTTCCGGATCAGCTCACCGTCGGCCAGCCAGGCGTGGTTGGCGTAGTAGTGGGCGCAGATCCTGGTGATGGCAAGGAGGTTGTCGTCGACGGGACCGCTGAACGAACCCGGCCGGACGACGGGTTCCAGCGACAGCACGGTGTCCTCCCACCGAGCCCAGGCCGCTGCCGCTCGCGCGCGGACGTCCGGGTTCGGGTCCCCGAGCAGCCGGTCGTAGGCGGCGACCACGTCCTCGGCCACGCCGCCCGCGCCTGCCACGAACCGCTCGTGCTCCTCGGGGAAGAACCGGGACACCCCGCGGTAGAGCCAGTCGATCTCCTCGTGGCGGGTCGTGGTGATCGCCGACAGCACCATCTCGGACACGCGGTCCGGATGGCGCAACGCGTAGGCGAGCGCCAGCGTGCAGCCCCACGAGCCGCCGCGCAGCAGCCACCTGTCGATGCCCAGGTGCTCACGCAGCAGTTCGAGGTCCGCGACCAGATGTCGGGTCGTGTTGAACCGCATGTCGGTGGCGGGATCCGCGGCGTTGGGCGTGCTGCGTCCGCAGCCGCGCTGGTCGACGAGCACGACGCGGTACGCCCGCGTGTCGTACGCGTCGCGCATCCGCTGGTCGCAGCCCTGTCCGGGACCGCCGTGCAGGACGACGAGCGGCTTGCCGTCGGGATTGCCGCAGGTCTCCCAGTACACGTGGTTGCCGTCCCCGACGTCGAGCAGCCCGTGTGCGTACGGTCCGTTCATGGTGGTGTCACGGTAGCGTCCAGTCCTGGGCAGCCGTGCCGTTGCACGGGTAGATCTGCAACTGGGTGCCGACGATCGTCGTCGAGCCGGGGTCGTCCAGGCACAGTCCGGATTCCGGGTTGACCAGTTCGCCCACCGGTCCCTCCCGCCACTGCTGCGCGCCGGTCCCGTTGCACTGGTAGAAGTCCGCCTTCGTGCCGGGCGACGTGCCGGAGTCGGCCACGTCGAGGCAGCCGGTGAGCACGCGCACCGTCCCGTCCGGCTCGATCCCCCAGTTCTGCGCGCCGGTTGTGTTGCACGTGTAGATCTGGACGACGTTGCCGTTGGCCGTCGACGACCCGCTGTCGTCGACGCAGAGGTTCGGCGACACACCGGACACGATCGGGCCGGACGGCGGGAACGTGGGCGGGTTGAACGTGACCTTCTCCAGCCGCTGCTCCCCCGGCCCGGAGTGGTAGTAGGTGATGAACTGCGTCAGGCCGTTCCACTGCGCGAACTCCGGGTGCGCGTAGAGCGCGTAGTCGAACCCGAGGTTGCCGCCGACCGGCGCGGCACCGGTGAACATGGTGCCCGCCGCCGACCACGGGCCCCACGGCGTCGTGCCGACCTCGTACTTCGCATTGTCCGTCAACGGCTGCATGTAGGTGTCCAGGTAGGCGGCCAGACCCGGGTCCCACTGGATGTTCATGCCCGACGAGCCCGTGTCGGCGGCGTACACGGCGGCCGGCTCGCTGCTCGACCACCGCGCCGCGCCGGACGAGTCGCTGCCTGTGTAGTAGGTCCACCGGCCGACGTCGGTGATGTCGGCCAGCGGGACCGTCGCCAGCTTGCACTGGTAGGTGCCGCAGTCGCCGTAGGCGTACAGGGCATTGCTCACGACGACCGCCGTCGCGGTGCCGTACAACTGGCCGGGAGGGAAGAACAGGGTCGGGTCGGCACCCTCGACGCTCTGGATCGGCGACGACAGGCCGGTCGCGTCGAGCCGCGTCGCGGTGCCGCTGTTCATGTTCAGCGCCGCGATGCCGGAACCGAGGACCTTGCCCAGGAAACCGGAGCACGGCGTGCCACTGCCGCCACCACGGCAGAGCTTCGCGTAGAAGACGAGCACGCGGCTGTTCGCCGGATCGGCGATCACACCGCCGGGCCACAGCGCGAAGCTGGCACCGCAGTACTGGTCGGTCGAGCTGGTGCAGCCGGTCGACGTCGAGTGCTGATCCTGGAACGCCTGCTCGGCGGCCGTGAGCGGCAACAGCGTCTGCGGTGTCGCCGTGTTGTTCTGGTCGTAGGGGGTCGCCGACGTGAGCGTGACGCCGTTGGTCGCGTCGAGGTTGCTGGTCACCGCGCCGGTGTTGGACAGGAAACCCCACGGGTTGCCCAGCGTCGTGTCGTCGAACGCCCAGACGGAGCTGCCCTCGTAGTCCGTGCTCTGGCCCTCGTCGCGGCCGCTGTTGGTGGTGTCGACGCGCGGGTTCTGCGTGATCGAACCCATGTCGGTGACACTGGAGATCGTCGGCAGGGCGGGCGCGGCCGCGGCGGCGCGCACGTGGATTGGTGTCGCGGCAGCCGGTTCGGCGGCGACCGACGGTACGGTCACCACCACACCGAGCCCGAGAAGCAGTGCAGCCAGCCGTTTCACGCACGAACTCCTTTCTCCAGGCCGGTGTCCGCCGGCACCCGGCCGGTGGCGATCGCGAGCAGCGCCGACCGCGGTCGCGATGCCGAAAGCCGGTCGCTCAGGAGTGAGGCGGAACCGGCCCGCCCGTCCGGCCTGGTCACCACGGTGCTGGTCCAGGTCGGCGCGGGTCGGCCTGTCCGCCATGACGTGCTGAAAGCGGCGCCGGATGCCGGAGCGGCGACGATACGGCGCAGCGGGCGTCCGACGGCTGCCACGACAGGCCTCCTCGTTGTGCCGCAACGGTGATCAGAGTCTGGCGTCGTGGTACGTCGGTCAAGACAAAACGGAGATTCTGTCTCGTTCTGTCGCGCACCGGATCAGTCCACAGAGGACGGTCATTCGCGCCGTGGTCGGTCCACCGGCACGGCGTGGAGTGTCAACCGGGCGTCAACAGGACCACCCCAACAGCCTGATGACCGGCCCGAAACCGGCCCGTACAGTCGGACTCGTTGTGTTCGTTCGACTTTGTGAGGTTTGAATGGAGCACGAAACCAGCAGCGGTCTGCTGCTCAGCGTCGAGGACCTGGCCACGGCAACGGATCGGGGCAAGGCCAACGGCGCGGCGGCCGACAACGACGGCAACGACTGACCGACACCGTGACGGCCGTACCCACACTGGCTGACCTCGTGGCACCGATGGAGGTCAGCCAGTTCCATGCCGAGGTCCAGGGCAGGTCGCACCGGGTGTTCCCCGGCACCGCGGGCCGGTTCGCGGACCTGCTGCCGTGGCGGGAACTCAACCGTGCGCTGCGCCAGCACCGGTTGGACTTCCCGCGGCTGCGCCTCGCGCTCGGCGGCGACGTCGTGCCGGCGCACACGTACACCGAGATGGTTCCGACACGACGCATGGGCGAGGTGCCGAGGCTGCTGGCCGCGCCGTTCGCCGAACAGTTGCGGCGTGGCGCCACGCTGGTGCTCGACTCGGTGAACGAGATGTTCGAGCCGGTCGCCGAACTGTCGATGGCCCTGGAACACGCGTTGCGCGAACGTGTTCAGGTCAACCTGTACGCGGGCTGGGGCAAGTCGCACGGCTTCGACGTGCACTGGGACGACCACGACGCGTTCATCATCCAGCTCGCCGGCCGCAAGCGGTGGCGGATGCACGGCGTGACCAGGCCGTTCCCGCTGCAGCGCGACGTCGCGCTGCCGGACCGGCCGGAGGCCGAACCGATCGACGACTTCCTGCTCGACGACGGCGACGTGCTGTACCTGCCGCGTGGCCACTGGCACGACGTGTCCGCGATCGGCGAGGAGTCCCTGCACCTGACCATCGGGTTCAACCGGGCGACCGGCGTCGACCTGGTGGCGTGGCTGGCCGACCGGTTGCGCTCCGAGGAACTGTTCCGGGACGACCTACCGAGGTTCGCCGACGCGACCGCGCGAGCGGCAGCGGTCGGCGGCCCTGCGCGAGCGGCTCGTGACGCTGCTGGATGACGACGTCGTCGACCGCTTTCTCACCGACCGGGACACCCAGGCACCCACCCACACGTTCGCCGGCCTGCCGTGGTCGGCCACGTCCGACCTGTTGGCCGCCGGCGACGACGCGACGGTGCGGTTCGTCGCGCCACGCGCGGTCGTGACCAGCGAGAACGACACGATCGCCGTGGCAGCGGCCGGCAAACGGCTGGTGTTCGCCGCAGCGGCCGCACCGGTCGTCACGGCGCTGATCGGAGGGCGCCAGCAATCCGTGAGGGAGCTCATGACCACCGCGCCCGAGCTGGACGGACCGACGATCCGGGCGCTGCTGGGCGAGCTGATCGTCCGCGGAATGGTCATGCCGACATGACGTAACGACCGGGTTCATCTAAACTTAGGTATGCCTGAGCTAAGTACCGGTGCGGGAGCCGGACAGCACCCGAACTCATGGCCGGGCTGCGCCACACTCGCACGGTCACGAGGTGGTCGTCCAGAGGGCACAGCGGCGTACATGACGTCCTGGCTGCTGATCGAGCAGCCGGGCCCCTGGCCGCAGGACGCACTGGAGACCACCCTCGCGGCCACGTTCCCGCGGGACGTCGCCGAGCGCGCCCGCGCGGCCGGTCTGCGGCCCATGCTGATCCGCAGACCGGGCCGGCACGAGCGGACCGTCGGCCGGCGCACGGTGTTCGCCGCCAGTGGCATGCCGGGCAACCGGTGGCTGGAACGGCTGGACGTGACCGACCTCACCGAACTGGCGACGCTGGACCTGGAAGCGGTGGCCGCGGGGCGCCCCGGCCACGGCACACCGGTCGATGACCCGCTGTTGCTGGTCTGCACCCACGGCACCAAGGACATGTGCTGCGCGGTGCTGGGCAGGCCGCTGGTGACGGCGCTGGCCGAGAACCACCCCGATCTGTCCTGGGAGGTCAGCCACCTCGGTGGTGACCGCTGGGCGGGCAACATGCTGGTCGTGCCGAACGGGTTCCTGTACGGCCAACTGACGCCTGCCGATGCGGCGCTCGTAGCCAAGACGGCGCTCGACGGCCAGGTGTGCCCGGACGGCCTGCGCGGCCGCACGTCGGCAGCCGGACCGTGGGAGCAGAGCGCCGAGATCGCGGTCCGCCGGGAAACCGGCCTGCGTGGCCTGGACGCGGTCGAGGCCGTCGGCCGCCACGAGACGGCCGACGACGCCTCCACCGTGCTGGTACGAGCCGCTGGCCGGCACTACGAGGTCACCGTGCGGCGCCAGCGGGCCGAGCTGGGCGAGAACCGCTGCACACCGCAACTGGTCCTGTCCGACTACGTGGCCGAGCGGATCCACCCGACCCGGGCGCTGGTCACCGCATGATCCTCAGCCACCGCGGCCGGTGCGCTGCTGCAGTTCGTCGATCTTGCGGGACGCCTCGGCCTTCGTCAGCCCTGGTGGCACCGTTTCGCCCGCCTCCTGGGCCAGGGTGTTGAGATAGGACTCCTGCGCCCCGGTCAGCGGTTCGTCACCGGTGGTCCAGTCCTCCGGATCCTTCGCCGGGTTCGGCTGGACGTCACCGTCGTTCGTGGTCATGGGCTCTCCTCCTGAAACGCTCGAACACACGTTCCAGTACCCGGACCGGCCCGACCGCCAAACCACGATCGTCGACCAGCCGAGATCCCGGCCCCCGGCCGGCGCTGCCGGACATGTCGAGGCACGCGGTTCGAGGACCCGCGGGCCCACCGTTGATGATCGACGTCGAGTGCACGGCGAGGATGCGTCCGATCGGGCGCCCGACACGTCGGTCACCCGACGTCGGGCAACGGTTCCGCCGGCGGTTGCGTGCGGTAGATGTCGGCCGCGTCGGGCACAGTGGACACACCCAGCTCCCGCGCCACGCTCGACCACGGCCGCTGCCGCCACGGACGGGTCATGGCGTCCGTCGACGGTGAAGTACGGCGCGACGTAACGCTCGTAGTACTCGCGGGCCTGCGCCTCGGTGAGACCGGGAATCAGGGCGTTGAGATACCGCGCGGCGAGGCCCGGCTCGTCGTGCATCGCGCGCAGCGCTCGACGGTGCGCGCGGACGAGCGCCAGCACCGCCGGGTCGTCCGGCGCGATGTGGGTCGCGTCGACGGCGACGCCCACCGTGGGAATCCGGAACTCGTCCCCGACGAAGGCCAGCAGCCGCAGGCCGTTGTCCCGCGCGGCGATTTCGGGTGCCAGCGTGCTGCCGACGAACGCGGCGTCCAGCGAGCCGTCGGCGAGACGGCGCAGATGATGGCTGTAGTCGGCGGGTCTCATGCACGACGGACTCGACGTCGTGGTCGGGATCGAGGCCGTGCCGGCGCAGCACGATGCGGGAGAAGCAGCCCGGCGCGGTCCTCGGGGCGTGGATGCCGATCCTGCGGCCCCGCAGTTCCTCGATCGAGGCGTAGGTGTCGCGGGCGAGCAGCCAGAACAGCGGCCGCTGGGTGTTGACGCACAGCACGGTCCACGGCACGCCGTCGGTCACGCGGGCCAGTACCGCGCGGCCGAGTCCGATCGTCGCGGTGCGCCGGACCCGTTCGTCCGGCCAGGTGCAGCCGTCCCGCAGGGCGACGTGCACACCCTCCCGCGCGTAGTAGTCCTGTTGGTCGGCGACGTAGGCAACCAGTTCCTCGTGGATGCCCTGGCCGACGAAGGTGAGGTCGATGGTGTGCATCGGTGGACGCCCTTTCGGTGCTCACTCAGCCCATGGACAGTCCGCCGTCGACGGGCACGGTGGTGCCCGTGATGAATTCGCTGTCGGCGCCCACGTAGAAGGCGACGGTGCGGGCGACGTCGTCCGGGGTGGCGATCCGGCCGAGTGCGGTCCGCGCGGCCTGACGCCGTCGCTGTTCCTCGTCGAGTGCCGCATTGGCGATGGTGGTCTCGCCGACCGGTCCTGGTGCCACGACGTTGACGGTGATGCCGCGCGGTCCCAGTTCCTGCGCGACGTAGCGGGCGAACTGGCTCAGTGCCGCCTTCGACGTGCCGAGCGCGATCATGCCCTCGCGCGGCCGCCGGGCCAGCACGGTGCCCAGGTACACGATCCGCCCGTGGCCGCGCGCGGTCATGCCGGGGACGACGGCCTTCGTCACCACGAACGCCGCGTGCATCTCCTGGTCCAGCTTGCCGCCCAACTCCTCCCACGACATCTCGTCGAACGGACTTGATGGCGTAGGGGATCAACGCGTTGTGCACCAGAACCTCGACGTCGCCCATGGCGACCCGGACCTGCTCGACCATGTCGTGCACCGCCGTCCCGTCGCGCACGTCCGCGCGGACGGCCATCGGCGTGACCGCCGGCGGACCTGATCGACGTGACCACGTCGTCCGCCTCGCCGCTGCTGCTGCGGTAGTTGACGACGACCCGCATTCCCCGGGCGGCCAGCAGCCGGGACACGGCGGCGCCGATCCCCCTGCTGCCACCGGTGACCAGGGCGACCCTGCCGGTGTCCTGGCCGTTCGTCATGCCGACCTCGGGCCGGAACAGCCGGAGCCCCACTCAGCTTTCATGGTGCCGACACTACGCCCCCGCGACCGTAAATTACACCTTCATGTTTCGACCATTCGCGCGCTGAAATTTTCCAAACTTTTTAGTATCGAAACATTGCGAAAACATTGACGACTCGGATGTGCGAAACCCACACTTAGCGCCACCGGTGGAAGCGCATGACAACTCCGTCCACAAAGGAGACTCGGGTGAACGACCCGCTGCACGTCCCCAAACGTTCTCATCGCCATCTGCGGTTGTTCGGCGTGGTCCTCGCCGCCGTCGCGGGCATGGTCCTGGCGGCATTACCGGGCACCGCCACCGCGGCGACCACCATCTGCTCCAACCAGACCGGCAACAACTCCGGCAACTACTACCAGATGTGGAGCAACGGCCAGGGTTCGGCGTGCATGACGCTGAACTCGGGCACCAGCTATTCCACCACGTGGAGCGGCATCGGCGACTTCGTCGCCGGAGTCGGCTGGAATCCGGGCAGCAACCACACGGTGAACTTCTCCAGCAGCCTCAACGCTTCCGGCGGCACGTCGCTGGTGTCGCTCTACGGCTGGTCGACCAACCCCCTCGTCGAGTACTACGTGATGGAGAACTACCACGGCTCACCGCCCACGGCCGGCACGTTCATGGGCACGGTCAACAGTGACGGCGGCACGTACAACATCTACGAGCACCAGCAGGTCAACCAGCCGTCCATCCAGGGCACGGCCACGTTCGAGCAGTATCTGGCGATCCGCACGTCGCCGGTGAGCAGCGGCACGATCACCATGACCAACTTCTTCAACGCGTGGGCCAGCCACGGGATGAACCTGGGCACGCTCAACTACCAGATCCTCGCCACCGAGTCCTTCGGCGGCGGCAGCGGCAACTCCAGCGTCTCGGTGAGCACCGGCAGCGGTGGCGGCGGTGGCGGTGGCGGTGGCGGCGGCGGTGGCGGCGGTGGCGGCGGTTCGAATGGTTGCACCGCGACGCTGTCCGCGGGATCGTCGGGCAGCAACTGGTACAACCTCAACGTCGCGGTGGCCGGCTCCAACACCTGGACCGTGACGGTGAACATGGTGTCGCCGGCAGTGGTCCACTCCACCTGGAACGCCAGCACCACGTTCCCCAGCCAGTACGTCATGGTTGCCACACCCAACGGCAACGGCAACAACTGGGGACTGACCGTATCGCCCAACGGCCAATGGACATGGCCCTCTGTGTCCTGCAGCACAGGCTAGTCGGCGGTCGTCACACCGTGCCCCCCTGCGACAACGGCGCAGTTGGGGGCACGGTGGCGTGCGACGGGGTTGGCCGGGTCGTGGATCTCCGCATAGGCTGGCGGCGTTTCGCCGGGCAACGCGACCCGCCCCGACCGACTGGAGACACGCACGTGCCCACGAAACCTCACCGGTTGTCCTCAGCGGCACGCGCCGTCGCCGTCTATCTCGACGAAGAACTGAAGGGGTTCATCCAGGATCCGGTCGTGCGCGACCGCATCGTGGACCGCTGGGCGGCACACCTGGACGAAGCGGGCCTGCTGGCCGACCTGGAGCCGGTGAACAGATCCAGGTGGAGCAAGCTGTTCGGCCGATCGGGTCGCTGACCGGTCACCGCAGGTGGCGGATCGCCGGCGTACAGCCCGACACCAGGTCGGCCGCGTTGGTCACATCACTCCGGCCGCGGTCGGGTCGACACCGGTTCGTCCCGCCGGGCACCGACGCACGAACGCTCGATTTCCGGATCCGGGATCTCGACAATGGCACACTGCGGTGGTGACGTTGTTGTTCGACGGGGAACTGTACGTTCACTACGGTCAGTTCTTCGTGGAGAGCCGAAGCGATGACGGCCCCTACGACATACCCGACGTACTGGCGGGTCAGGTCAATGGCCTGTGCGGCGCGGCGGTGCCGGGAGTGTTGTTGCTCCGCACCGGGCTGCACACCGGAAAGGTGCAGGTCACCGTCGAACTGCTGGCGGCTCCCCCGCCGGTGGGCGACGAGTGGGAGGAGGTCGTCGAGGCCTCCTTCCGGCCGCGGCGGGACACCGTGCGGCTGGTGGAGTGGGGCGACAAGTCGGGTCGGTCGCTGGACCTGGCACAGGTCGACCATCGCGTGCGGTACTGCGCTGCCGGCATGGACGAGGGTTTCGCCGACGACAACGGATCCGACGCGGATCGGTTGGTGGAGCGGTATCTGTTGCAACTGTGGCCCGCCTCCCCCGGTCCGGACTTCATCATCCGCCAGACCAGCGACAAGGCCATGACCAGCCACGGCTACGCCAGAACGCAGCGACGGAAAGCCACTCCGAAACCGGCGGCGAAGCCCACGACGGCGGGCGGTCCGCCGGAGTGGGGTGCCATGGCCTCGCGTGGGAAGGTGCCGTGGATGACCGAGGTCGTGACGTGGCTCGATCGCGAGTTCATGGCGGCGCTGGAGCGGTCCGACGAGAACACACGGCGCGCGGTCGCGATCCTGGCCACTCGGCGCGCCTGCGCCGAGGCGGGCCTGAGCGAGCTGGACTGGATCGCACCGGCACTCGCGTCGCTCGGTGACGGCAGTCCGCTGCCCGCGCCGCTGGACGACCGCCGGACGGCCGTCCGACAGCTCCGCAGGGATCCACACGTACGGCTGACCGCGGTCGAGTCGTACGACGGCCGGCACGAGCTGCCTCAGCAACAAATGGCGCTCATGGCGTTGTGTTCGGCGGTCGCGGCCGATCCGAGGGAATCCCTGTTCTTCGCCGTCGTCACATTCGGCAGGGACTATCGTCGGCTGTTCGCCGGGTTGCGTGAGGCGTTGGCCGAGTCGTCGTAATGGCCGACCACCGCGTGCCAGAAGTTCGCCGGCTGACGCGGGGGAAGATCGGGCGCTGGCCGGCTCACATCCGCCGACCAGCGCGTTGCCGTGTCTCAGACGTCGTGCAGGATGACGCCGCGGATGTTGCGACCGGCGTGCATGTCCGAGTACGCCTGGTTGACCTCGTCCAGCCGGTAGGTCGTGGTGATCAGCTCGTCCAGCTTGAGCCTGCCCGCCTTGTACATGCCGGCCAGCCGCGTGATCTCGTAGGACGGCGCGCCCATGCCGAAGATCACGCCCTGGATGCGTTTCTGCATCATGGACAGCAGCCACAGGTTGATCGGCAGGCCCTCGGCCTTGATGTCGCCGATGCCGGTCACGACCACCGTGCCGAACTTGCCGATCGCGTTGACGGCCGCTGCCACGTGCTCGCCGGTGGTGACACCGACGGTGACGATCGCCGAGTTGGCGCCCTGACCGCCGGTGACCGACCGGGCGAAGTCGGCGGCCTCGTCGATGTCGGCGAACGCGTGGGTCGCACCGAACTCGGTGGCCTTCTCCCGCTTGAACGCGACCGGGTCCACCGCGATGACGTAGGCGGCTCCCCTGGTCGCCGCCGCCTGCACGGCGTTCATGCCGACACCGCCGACGCCCATCACGATCACCGTGTCACCGGCGTCGACCTCGGCACCGTACTCGGCCGAGCCCCAGCCGGTCGGCACGCCGCAGGACAGCAGCGCCGCGACGTGGAACGGGATGTCCGCGTCGACCTTGGTCAGGGAGTACTCCGGAACGACGGCGTGCTCGGCGAACGTACCGACCATGGTCATCTGGCCGACGTCGGCGCCGTCCTTGTGGGCCCGGTACGTGCCGTCGGCCATGGAGCCGGCCAGCGCGTGAATACCCAGGTCACAGAGGTTACCCCGGCCGGAGGAACACGGGACGCAGCGGCCGCACGATGGCACGAACTGCGCCACGACGTGGTCGCCGACGGCCAGCGAGCGCACCCCTGGGCCGACGGCCTCGATCACGCCGGCACCCTCGTGGCCTCCGATCAGCGGGAGCCTGCCCACCGGCATGTCACCCGTCGAGGCGTGGTCGTCGGAATGGCACAGGCCCGCGGCGTGGAACGTGACCAACACCTCGTTGGCCTGCGGTTCGTCCAGGTCGACGTCGACGATCTGCCACTTGCCGGGCTGCTCGAGCAGCGCCGCCGCACGGGTCCGCATCATTGCTCTCCTCCGAGACTCAGCAGGCTGACTCGCAGGATAGAACGCGTTCTACTATTGCGCCATATGCTGAGGCCCGCGGACACCGATCGCCACCGTGTCGTAACGGTATGGCCGGTGATCGCCGGATGGGCGACCAGTGGAGATCGCCTTGAACTCGTTCCAGCGGGGCTGACGGACGATCGATCGTCTACTTCGGTCCGAACGGTACCGGACCGCTCGCGTCGCCGAAGGTGTCGTCTCCTGTGTAGACGATCCATTCCTCGAAATCCGTTGCGGCGAGAACGATCGTGCGTCGTGCGAGCGTTGACATGACCCTCCTCGACGCTGTGCGGCCGGCCGGCGGATCGCAGAGACGGCCTCGTGCGATCCGTCGGCCAACCAGTCCCCGGTCGTGTCGCTCCACCTGTGTCGATCGGCGGCGCCACCAGGTGACGCCACCCACGACGGATGTCTAGCGCAGCGCGCTGGCGCGCCGCTGGCGCGACGCTGACCCGACGGCCTGACCTGCGGTGACACGCCGACTCAGCGGCCTGCCGACACCGGTTCCCCGACCGCCCCGACGGGCCGCCGCAGCACCAGCAGCACCGGCTCGGGCAGGGCGACGGATCGCTGCCGGGCCAGCGTGGCCTCCAGGATCAGGTTGCCGGCGGCATGGTCGCCCACGTCGGCGCGCAGTTCCGCCTCGTGCGCGAGCCACAGCGCGTACAACCTGCTCCAGGTCAGGTCCCGGTCCTGGTCGGCCAGGATCTCCTCCACCTCGAAACCGGCCGTCCTGGCCATCACGGGCCAGTCGGCCGGCCCACCGGCCTGTGTCCGCACGGACAGCGCGAATCGCCCGCCAGGCACCAGAATCCGCCATGCCTCGCGCAACGCGGCCACCCGGTCGGGGGCGAACGGCAGCGCGTCGACGCTCACGATTCCCTCCGCGCTGGCATCGGGCAGCCCGGTGTCGTCGAACGTGGCCGTGTGGAACGTCGCCCGGTCCGGTGCCAGGAAATCCGGCGTCCGTCGCGATGCGACGGAGATCGCGACCGGGCTGAAGTCGATGCCGACCAGATCCGCGGACAACGCCCTCGCCAGCCACAATCCCGGGCCGCCACAACCACAGCCGAGATCGACGAGGCGGCCCCGGGGCGGCATCCGCAGTCCCGCGATCACCTGCCCGAGCAGCCGCCAACTACACGAACTGAACGGGTCGACCTCCGCCGGATACTGATCCCCCATGGCATCCGCCCACAGCTTGCGCAGCAACGCGCTGGCCTGTCGTGCCTGGTGAGCGGCGTCGTAGTCCTCAACGGCGATTCCCACCTTGCGAGCCATGGTCGGCTCACCGGTTCCGGCCGAGTGCGGTGATGACAAGTTGCCTCTCCTCGGTCATGCAGTCGAGTTTCTCGCACCCCACCGCGAAACGTGCCGCACTAGGGTGCGCCTTCCACACCCGCCGTTACGGACCGGGCCGTGTGCCAGGTACGTGCGAGCCGGAACACGGAACGGGCCTCGGCTCGTGCGGCCTCCGCGGCGACCGGGTCCCCGGTCCGGAGGTGAAGGTGTGCGCGGACTTCGAGTGCCCTGGCTTCGTCCAGACGATATCCACAGCGCCGGGAGATCTCCAGTGCACTGTGGATGTGGTCCGAACACGAGGGCAGATCGCCGAGATCCAGATCCTGCGACGCGAGTTCGTGGTGTGCCATCACATGCACCTTCGGCCGCGGATCGCGCAGCGCCTGGCCGGCCAGGTCCCGCGCGGACTGGTTGTGCCCATGCATCCGGTGACACGACGCCATTCCGAGCAACGCGAAGGCGTGCCAGTAACGCAGACCGGCCGGCGGCATGTCCATTGCCCGACGGAAGTGGGACGACGCGGCGTCGTCGTCGGCCGACGCCAGCGCGATCCGGCCCAGCGTGACCTGGGCACCGGCGATGTTCCAGTGACGGTCGTCGGCCACCGCGATGTCCAGCGCGTCGTTGGCCAACTTCTCGGCCAGCCGGAACTCCTCGGTCTCCAGGTGCACCTCGGCGAGGTTGCGCAGAGTCTGCGCGACACCGGTCCGATAGCCGACCCCGCGCCACACCTCCAGCGCCTCGGCCAGTCCCCGAGCGGCGTCCTCCAGCCTGCCGCACCACAGGTCGTTGAGCGCGATGGCCGACAGGGCGCGGGGCCGGATGTGGTGCAGGCCCAGCCGGCTGGCGATGTCCAGCACCGCGGTCAGGTGCTGCTCGCCCTCCGCCGCCCTGCCGAGCAGGACCATCGCGGTGCCGAGGTTGCTGCGCGTGTCGGCCTCGCCCGCGCTGTCGGCGGCGGCTCGGTGTGCGGCGACCGCCTCGTTCCAGTAGCTCGTCGCCGTGTCGAAGTCGTCCAGACCGCTCTCCAGGCTGCCGAGGCCGTTGAGCACCCTGGCCTCACCGATCGGGTCGTTCATGTCCCGGTACATGCTCCTGGCGCGCAGGTACTGCTCCCTCGACTCCGGGTAGCGACCGCGCGTGAAGTACAGCTTCCCCATCCCTCGGCACATCGCGGCCTCGGCCAGCACCTCGCCACTGTCGTGCGCCGCCGAGCGGGCGATGAGCAGGCTGGTCTCCAGCGAGTTGTGCAGCCACTGCCGGTCCAGGTAGCCCTGCACCGCGTCGACGAGCAGCCACACCGGTACGGCGGCCGTAGCCGTTTCCCGGATGATGGCCTCCAGGTTGGCCAACTCGTACTCGAACCACCGGAACGCGGACGCGAACTCGGCCAGATCCCGAACCACGACGCCCGACGGCAGCGGGGGCATCGGCAGGCGCGGCACGTCGGGGTGCAGCACCCTGGCCGCGCGGTCGGCCGTGTGCAGGTGGTAGTCGAACAGCCGCCGGTACGCCGCGGATCTCGCCTCCGCGTCGTCGTCGCGCAGGCAACGGCCGCGCGCGTACTCCTGGATGAGGTCGTGGAACTGGTACCGGTCGGCGGCATGGTTCTGGATCAGGTTCGCGGTCGCCAGCCGGTGCAGCATCGACCGGGCGGTGGGCAGATCGACCTCGGCGACGTTGGCGACCGTGTGGGCGTCGAAGTCCGGCCCCGGAACCAGGCCGAGATAGCGGAAAGTCCTGGCCAGTCCGGCCGACAGGGTGGCGTAGGACAGGTCGAAGGCGCGCCCCACCGCGGCGATGTCGTCACCCTCGACCGCGAGGGCAGACAGCCGGTCCTCCGACCGCAGCAGGCTCACGTACGACGAGACGAGCCGGCCCGGCATGGCGGCGAGGTTCGCGGCGCCGATCCGCAGCGCGAGCGGGAGGTAGCCGCACGCTGCGGCCATCTCGACGGCGGCTCCCGGTTCCTGGGACACGCGGTGGCCCACGATGGTGGCCAGGATCGACACGGCCTCCCGCGTGGTGACCGGGTCGACCGGGATGCGGCGCGCGCCGTTCACGGCGGACAGTCCGCTGAGCATGTCGCGGCTGGTGACGAGGACGGCACAGCCGAGATGCCCCGGCAGCAGCGGCCGCACCTGGTCGGCGTTGCTGGCGTTGTCCAGCACCAGCAGCACGCGGCGGTCGGCAAGCAGTGAACGGAACAGGGTGCTGCGCTGGTCGAGGCTCGCCGGCAGGTGTTCCGCGGCAACGCCGAGCGCGCCGAGGAACTGCGCGAGCGCGTCCGTTGCCGGGACCGGCGGCGACTGCGAGAAACCGCGCAGGTTGACGTACAACTGGCCGTCGGGGAAGACCGGTCGGAGCCGATGCGCCACATGGACGGCCAGCGCCGTCTTTCCCACGCCGGGCGGTCCGGACAGGATCACCGGCGGCACGGCCGAGCCGGACGGCGTCACGGCGGCCAGGATCTCGCCGACCAGGTCGGCACGGCCGATGAAGTTGGCCACGTCGCCGGGCAACTGGAACCGCGCGCCGTCCCATTCCGGCCGCCGAGCCGGTGCGTCGGCGGTGGCGGACGTGCCGGTCAGGATCAGCTGATGCCGCCTGCGCAGCGCCGCGCTCGGGTCGACACCGAGTTCGCCGCGCAGCAGTGCGGTCAGGTCGCGGTATGCGGCCAGCGCGTCCGCCTGGCGCCCCGACCTGTGCAGCGCGACCATCAGCAGTTCCCACAGCGGTTCGTGCAACGGATGCCGGTCGATGAGCACGCGCAGTTCACCGAGCACCTCGGTGTGCCGGCCGAGCCGCAGATCGATGTCGATCCGCCGTTCGGCGGCCGCCAACTGCTCCTCGACCAGTCGTGGGACGTCGTCGCGCTGAATCGCCGCGGACGGAATGTCCGACATCGGTTGGCCGCGCCACAGCGCGAGACCGGCCGACAGCTCCTGAGCGGCCGCGCTCAGGTCGCCGGCGGCCGCCGCGTCCCGCCCGCGCGCCACGTGATCCCGGAACCGCGCCAGGTCGACGGCGTCCGGCGGCAAATCAATCAGGTAACCTGATGATCGCGTCCGGATCAGCATCCCTGCCTGCCCGAGGGCGATGCGCAGCCGTTTCACGTAGGTCTGCAGCGCGTTGCGGGCGCCCCTGGGCGGCGTGTCGCCCCACAGCCGGTCGGTCAGCTCGTCCGCGGACACCACGTGGCCGGGTTGCAACACAAGCGATGCCAGGACGATCCGCACCTTGGCGGCAGTCAGCTCGACGGGCGCGTCGCGAACCGTCACCGACAGCGGTCCGAGGATGCCAATCGCGATCATGGACCCCAACCCTCGCTCCAGCACGGCCTGACCCGCCCGATGCTAACCACACCGCTCGCCGCGCGAGGGCATCGCGAGGGCATCGCGACGGCACGCCCGGTTCGCCTGGCCGATCAGGAAATCGCGGATGTTTCCCGCCACCTGTCCGGTATGGTGACCGCTGCGGCCGACCACACCGGCACGACGGGCGAGGGGACGTGCGGTGCGGTCGTCATCCCTGCGTGGCCGAGTCATTCGATGAACCCGAGTCATGTCGTCCGAGAGGTCGTGGAACGCATGGAAGAACTGGTCAACCAGTTGGCCGACCTACGCGAGCAGGTCAATCTCACCGACATCTTCGACGACGCCCACGTGCCGGCGTGCTGCACCTCGGACATGGGCCTGGCCAGCGACTAGACCGGACCTCTCGTGGCCGTCCAGGTGTTCGTCGGTCCCACGCTGCCAGCCCGGCAGGTGCTGGCGATCACGCCGACGGCAACGGTCCACCCGCCGGTGGCGCACGGCGACCTGCTACGTCTGGGTGCCCGGGTCGATGACGTCGTCGTCGTCATTGACGGCGTGTACCACCACTCGGCATCCGTCCGCCACAAGGAAATCCTGATCCTGCTCGCGGCGGGTGTGACCGTCGTCGGCTGTTCCAGCATGGGTGCCCTGCGCGCCGCCGAACTGCACACCTACGGCATGGTCGGCAACGGCACGGTCTTCCGGATGTACTCCAGCGGTGAGATCGAGGCCGATGACGAGGTCGCGCTGGCGCACGGCGAAGGCCCCGAGTACCGGCCACTCGGCGAACCGCTCGTCACCATCCGCTGTGCGGTCGCCGCCGCGCACCGAGCGGGCGTGATCACGGCCGACGAGGCGGCCGTGATCGTCGCGTACGGCCAGGCTCTCCCGTACACCGAACGGAGTTGGCGCGGCATCGGGCGGGTGGCACGTGAACCCGCCGACGCCGCCGCGCTGGATCGCATCGGCAGGTTTCTGCGGGCCTGGCCCGAACACGCCGACATCAAGGCCTCGGACGCGATCGACACGCTCACCCGGCTCGCCGAGCTGACGTCGAACATGACTGAACGGCCGTGGGCGGCAGAGCCCGGCTGGCGCAGCCGCTTCGTCTACCGCTGGCTCGCCGACACAGCGGGTGTGCGGACGGGTGACGTGCACGTCAGCGACGGTGACGCCGTCCGCTACCGCCAGGTCTACGACCCGCGGTTCCCCGGCCGGTGGCGACGGTTCGCGCTGCGGCACATCGCCGAGACCCGCGGATCGGTGACGGCGGCTTCCCTGGAGACCGCCGCGATCGAGGCGGCGGCGGAAAACGGCGTCACCGCGGAATCACTCACCGGACTCCACGCCACCGCATGGCTGTCCGAGAGCGAAGCCGGCGAACCGCCGTCCGACGAAACGCTGCGACTGATGCTGGTCCGTTCCTTCCGGCCGTTGCGCGGCACGTACGACGTCGTCGCGGGCGAACCCGACCTGATCGACGACGAAACCCGCGCCGCGGTCGCGCAATCGCACGTGGTGAACGCGGAGGTCGCACGGTGGAACCCGGGCCAGCACCCGGACCACATCAGGGAAGACGTGCTGCGACAGCACCTCGCGCGCACCTGGCAGGTCACCGACGACGAGCGGTCGCTGCGCACGGCCTGCTACGACCGCGGTTTCGCATCGATCGTCTCGGCCGTCGCCGCCGTGCGACCGTTCTTCCTGCGCCACCACCTCCGCGTCAGCGCGCCGAGCGGGCAGCCGGAGTAACGACATGGCACCCACCAGCATGAACACGCGCTCCACCAAGGTGTTCACCACCGGCACGCACCGGGTCCGCCATCCCGACCAGACATGGCACATCGTCGCGCCGAAACTGCCCAGGTACGGCATCACGCGGGTGGCCGACGTGACGGGACTGGACGTCATCGGCATTCCGGTGGTCATGGCGGTGCGGCCACTGGCCAAGAGCCTGAGCGTCTCGCAGGGCAAGGGCCAGACGCCGCAACTGGCGCGCGTCTCCGCGATCATGGAAGCGATCGAGCTGTGGCACGTGGAGTACGCGGCTCCGCAAGCCGTGCACCGAAACGTGCCGGCGCGCGAACTGCACCTGCCCTACCCGGTCACCGACCTGACCAGCAGGCCCGGCAGCCTGATCACCGACCGCACCCCGTTGGACTGGGTGGGGGCGACCGGCCTGCTCAGCGGCGACCAGGTGCCGGTGCCGACCGAGTCGGTCGGTTTCGAGAGCCCGGACCGACGCCGGTGGCTGCCACCGGGTTTCGTCCACACCAGCAACGGGTTGGCGTCGGGCAACTCGGTGCAGGAGGCCGCGCTGCACGCGTTGTACGAGATCGTCGAACGGGACGCGACAGCCGACCTGCCACCGGGTTCGCTGGGCGGCCCGGTCGACCAGCCGACCATCGACGACGAGAGCTGCCGGGAACTGATCGACCGCATCCGTCGCGCGGACGTCCTGCTCACGCTGTGCCACATGCCCAGCCGGTTCGGCGTACCGTGCTTTTCCGCGCAGGTGTGGAGTTCGGACTTCCCGATCCGCTGCCGTGGCTACGGAGCACACCTCGATCCCGCCGTCGCCGCGTCCCGGGCCGTGACCGAGGCCGTGCAGAGCCGACTGACGGCGATCGCCGGCAGTCGCGACGACCTGCCGTCCATCTACGGTCACGTGCGGCTCGGCCGGTCCGCGCCGCCGGACGCGCCGGAGGGTGGCCTCCCGTGGCGGAACGTGGCCAACTCGCCGCGCTCGTTCACCGACGTGGCAGAAGAAGTGGCGTGGGTCGCGTCGACGGTCGGAGCGGGGTGTCGCGGACAGGAGCCGCTGATCGCGGACCTGAGCACCGACGACGAGTTCGCCGTCGTCAGGGTGATCGCGCCCGGCACCGCCCTGGACCTCGACCACCTGCACCCCGAGCGGTGACCCTATTGCCCCGCACGCGGCATCCGGAGCGCAGTGCTGGCTGACGGCCACCAGGTCGGCAAGCGCATCCGGAACCTGGCCCGGACCGTCCAGGACATCCCACAGGACGGCCGGACGCTGCCGTTGTCCGCGGGTCACACCGGACCTGCCCGGCTCAGGCAGCACAGGCGTGCCGGGTGATGGCCGGATTCACCGGCCGGTGACCGTCATTCGGCCCACGGCTACCAGTTCCTGAGGATTCGACGGCCGGTTGGGCCGCCCTAGAGTTGGCTTCGCTTCCGCAAGCCAACACGAGCCGAGGAACCGCCGTGCCCGCAACCGAGTCCGCCGACGCGGACACCCTCCCGGTCGTCGCCGTGTGGGCGGCCGAGCCACTCACCGCAGAGGGGCTGACGGCCATGCTCAGGATCGAGGGCGTGGAGCTGGTACCGCTCAAGGACATGGCGGTGGCGGACGTCGTGGTGATCGCGGGCCGGTCGGTCGACCCGCGCGCCGTCGACGTGCTCAACCAGGTGCACCAGCGGTCACCGGCACGCGTCGTGCTCGTGGTCGACGAACTGACCGACGCCGATCTCCGGCTGGCTGCGACACGTCCCGTGCGCCGCATCGTGGCGTGTTCGACCGTGACCCGGGCGGCGCTGGTCGAAGCGGTGCGCGCCGAATCCGCCCTGCCGCGCCTCGCCGACCAGGTCGAGCGCGTCCGCTCCGACCGGCTGCGGCCACGCGGTGCCACACGCACCGGGCTGACCGGACGTGAACAGGAAGTGTTGCGGCTGCTGGCACAGGGCTGCGCCACGGTCGACATCGCCCAGCGGCTGGCGTACTCGGAGCGGACCGTGAAGAACATCGTCCGGGTGATTCTCGACCGGCTCAGTTCGGCCAACCGGGCCCACGCGGTGGCGTTCGCCACCCGCGAAGGCATCATCTGACTGGACAGGGGCTTCCGATGCGGCAACTCTGCGTCGCCGTCCGTGCGGCCGATCCGGTCGGCGAGGCGGGCCTGCTCAGCTACCTCGCCGCGTGTCCCGATGTCGTGGCACTGCCCTCATCGGCGGTGCGTGAGCCGGACGTGGCCGTGGCCATGGCACGCCGGTTCGGCGCGAACACGCTGGCCCGACTCCGGCACGACGCGGCGACGGCACCGGCCCCCACCGTGCTGGTGACCGACGACCTCGCCGGTGCCGACCTGCTCGCCGTCATCGAATGCGGGGTGGTCGTGATCCTGCCGCACGCCCTGGTCACACCGGACGCGCTGGTGCGCGGCGTGCTGACGGCCGCATCGGGCGGCGGCTTCCTGCCGGCGGACCTCGTCGGCGCCCTTGCCGAGCGGATCCGGTCGCTGCAACGGGAAGTGTTGGCGCCGCACGGCCTGAACGCCGCCGGCATCCTGCCGCGCGAGGCAGACGTGCTGCGGCTGATCGCCGACGGCGCCGACACCAGGACGATCGCCGACGAACTCGGTCACGCGGAGCGGACCGTCACCGGCATCGTGCACGAACTGATCGGCAAACTGGGCGCCCGCAACCGATCGCACGCCGTGGCGTGCGCGCTACGGGCAGGCGTCATCTGATGAACGCCTCAGCACCACTCCACCCGGAGCACGTCGTCCTCGTCCTCGTCCAGGACCCGACCGATGCGCAATGCCGTCGCCCGCCGCCGTTCGCTGTCGATCGCGGTCAGCAACCGGTGACCGGCCTCCCGTTCGAACGCCTCGCTGGAGCCGCAGGCCACGGTCTGCCACCTGTCGTCGCCGTTGATACGGATCGCCAGTACCAGCGGCTGCGGTCGCGGGCGGCGGGTGTCGGGGCTCAGTCGCGCCACCCGGGTGGCGTCGATGCTGTCCACGCGAACGAGTTGCGAGCTCGGCCCCACTTCGAGCCAGACGTCGCCGCGATGATCCGTGGCGTCGAGATGCGTTGCCGCGTCGGCATAGCGACGTCCGGTGACGGCGGCATGGGCACGGGTCTCCTGCTTGCGCGCGTTGTTCCCGTCTCTGGTCACGACAGACTCCTCAGCGGGCAGGATCCCACGTCTCCCACCCGACAGGCTGTTGTCGGACAGGACGATTCGAGGACGCGGGCCCGAAGGGCCTTGACCGGCATGCCATCCGACGACGTGGGCGTCCCTGGCGCGGTGCGGGCGTACGCGACCTGCCCACCGAGCAGCCTACCGGACGCGGCGCGCGTGCCGGTCGGCACCGGCGAAACACCCGGTCGTCTCGACGACGTCAACCCGATCGCCTGTGGGACACATCGTCGTCGAGGCCCCGGCGTGCCAGGTCACGTCGTGAGCTGACGTCGAGCTTCCGGAACACCTTCTTCAGGTGGTAGGCCGCCGTGCTCTCGCTGATGAACAGTGACGTCGCGATCTCACGATTGGTCATACCGCGCGCCGCGAGACGGGCGACCTGGTCCTCCTGGGCGGTCAGGCCACGCCGCGCGGCGGCGGGACCACGGACGCCCACCGCCCGCAGTTCGATGCACGTCCGCTCGGCGAAACCCTTCGCTCCCATCGACGTGAACATCTCGTGGGCGGACCGCAACTGCGCCACGGCGTCCGATCGTCGTTTCGCCCTGCGCAACCACTCCCCGTACAACAGCCGGGCCCGCGCATGGTCCAGCGGCATCCGCGCCCGCTCCAACAGCGTGACCGCGTTGCGGTAGTGCGCCTCCGCGGCGGCGTCCGTGGCGAGCAGCGCCTGGGAACGCGACAGCAGGCCCCGCGCCCAGTCCGATCCACTGGCCAGCGCCCGGCCGGTGAGTCTCCGCAGCGCGGCCGCGGCGAGATCCCTGTCCCCCGCGCGCACCGCCGCCTCGACCAACTCCGGCAACACCTGGTTGCCGAAGACCGGCGCGTCCTGGTCGTAGACGACCCGCGCGTGGTCACGGGCTTCGGGATAGTTGCCCTCCGCGATGCGATGCACGGCCAGGAGGAGCCGGCACGCGGTCGCCGAGGCGCCGAGCGTGCCGTGTGCCGCTGTCTCCGCAAGCCGCGCCACGGCCGTGGCCGCGTCGTCGTCCAGCGCGTCCGCCTCCTCGCCGGGAAAACTCACCACACGCCCCGGTCGGATGTTCGGGCTCACGCTCCGGGCTTCCCGCGCGTAGGCCCGCGCGGCGGCCATGCGGCCGGCGGACCGCTCGAAATAGGCCAGGGCGCGCAGGCAGTGCCACAGGCTCATCAGGGCGCCGCGGCCGCGCTCGCGTTCGGCCATTCCCTCCAGCCAGCGTCGCCCGCTGTCGGGATCCCACAGGTCGTGCGCTGCGAACAGGACCAGCAGTGGATGGAAGACGAGATCGATACGGTCCCGCCCTGCGGCGTCCAGTTCGGCGATCGCCCGCCGGAGCACGGGAACCGCTTCGGTGTAACCGATCGCGACGCGGGTCGCGATCCCGGTCCAGAGGCGGTCGACACACGTCGCCGACGCCTCGTCCGGCGTCGACGGGGCGGCCAGCGCTGCCGCCGCGACGTCGCGCAGCGTGGTGCCGTGTGCCCGGCTCAGGCTGAGCCACCCGGCCGCGAGTGCGTAGGTCCACGTGTCACGGGCCAGGGTCGCGTCGACGCCTTCCAGGTCCCGCGCCGACGCGACCAACGCGGCGGGCGCATCGGCCGTGTGACCGAGCGGCGCCAGCGTCATGGCGCGCAGCCGGTCCGCGCGCACCCGCCACTCGTCGCCGGCCAGCAACGGCTCCGCTTCGGTGACCAGTGCCAGGCAGCGGCGATAGTCGCTGGCCCGCAACGCGGCCTCGGCCGCGGCGACCAACCGGACGCCCCTGGCATGCGGCTGCGGCGTCAGTTCGGCCGCCCTGCCGAGGAAGGTGGCCTCGGCCGGATAGCCGCAGCGCGCACGGGCCCGCCCCGCCGCACGTTCCAACTGCACCGCGATCTCCTCGTCCGGCCTGCCCGCTCCGGCGGCCAGGTGCCACGACCAGCGGTCCGGGTCGGCCGCCTTGTCGACGATGTCCGCGAGCACGGCATGCACCTGCCGCCTGCCCTGTGCCGACGAGACGGCCTCGACGGCCGACCGCACGAAAGCATGCCGGAAGGCGACCCGGGGCCGCAGCGCGACGAACTCGGCGAGATCGCTCTCGGCGTCGGTAAGCTCGTCGTCGCTGATGCCGAGGGTCGCGGCGGCCCGCCACAGCAGCGCCGGATCGCCGGACGACTCGGCCGACGCCACCAGCAGGACCGTCCGCGCCACCGGCGGCAGCGCGCGGACCCGACGACGATAGTGGGCCTCGATCCGACCGTGCAGCGGCGGCGGCCGCGACATCAGCCGGTCGCCACTCAGTTCCTCCGGCGACGATCGGCGTGCGAACTCGTTCAGTGCCAAGGGATTGCCGCCGACTGCCGCGGTGATGCGCCGCGCCACGTGCGGATCGACGGTGCCGCCAGCACGCTGTGCCAGCACATGCAGCGCGTCGGCGGCGGCCAGACCGCTCAGGCGTAGGTCGGGCAGCCCGTCGAAGGTGGCGTCGTCGGTGAGCAGGTCACGCACGCAGAAGAACATCCCGACCCGCTCCGCGGCCAGTCGTCGCGCGACGAAGGCCAGCACGGCGACCGACGCGCGGTCCAGCCACTGGGCGTCGTCGACGACACACAGCACAGGGCGCTCACGCGCGGACTCGGCCAACAGGGCCAGCGTCGCCAGGCCGACCAGCAGCGGACTCGGCTGTTCGCCGTGTTCCAGGCCGAATATGGTGGCCAGGGCCAGGTGCCGCGGTTTCGGCAGCGCCGTCATCAGGGGAATGAGCGGGAGCAACAACCGATGGAGCGCGGCAAAGCTGAGTTCCGTTTCCGATTCGGTCCCGGTGACGCGCAGAATCAACGCCGACGGCAAATCCTCGTCGAGCGCCGAATTGACGGCATGTTCCACGAGCGTCGTCTTGCCGATTCCCGCCTCGCCGTGCACGATCAGCACCGCACCATGACCGGATCCGACACCGGCCATCGCCGCTTTCAGCGTGGCGGCTTCGACATTTCTGCCCACCGGCACGATGTGCCCCGAATACCCGCCCACGCCAACCGAACCGTCGCCAGACAACCTCACCGGCCGTCATCCCCTCGGCTGCATCGCCTGTCCCCCGCTGGACGGACATCGCGACCATACCGGAGCGATATCCGCACCGACCGGACCGCGAACCAGGACGGCCCAAAACGTAACAACGCGCGTCACGATTCGTTCCTGCTGGCTTTCGTTCAGCAAGTCTGTGTTCAGGCGCAACGCTCCGAATCAGCGGCTTCGCCTTCGTACCGTGAATGTTCGGGCACCGAGCGTGGTCGAAGAAAAACGGAAAATCATTGCGCCGCATTGACTGTGGATCACGCGCCGCTGACTCCATCTGGACCACAACGGAAGTAGCATGCCCAACCGCGACATTCGCTCGTATCGCGACCCTCCCGGCGTGCGACTCGGTCTCGGCTGGGTCACGTCACCGTCCGATCGTGCGTCCACACGCCCTTCCGGCGCGGCGCGGCGGATGACCCTACTGGCCGTCGAAGCGCTGCGTCCGGCGACGGCGCACGCTGGACTCCGCGACGGTGACGCCGATCTGGCCGAGCGCGGCCACGATCTCGCGCGGCGTCCGATCCAGCAGCAGTTCGTCGGCCAGGTCGATGGCTGCCTCCTGACTCGCCTCGCTGGCCCATTCCGGCGAGGTGTGCGCGGCGAGCAGCACGCTGTCCAGCATCCCGTTGGTGTAGCTGTCCTCACGGTCCCGGCGCTCGGCGGGTCGAGGCCGGTCTAACGGTTGCTCGACCGGCCGTCGTTGCTCGACCGGCCGTGATCGCTCGGCCGGTAGTGGCCGCTCGACCGGTAGTGGCCGCTCGACCGGTCGGGTCGGCTCGACCGGGTCGGGGTCGGGCGAGTCGTCCTCGCCCATCACGCTCGGCGCCCGTACGGCCGCCCCGTTGGTTGGCCGGGTGCCGTTCGTGTGTGTGCCCGTACGCGTGAGGCTCGTGGTGATGGCGCTGGGCACGGGGCGCCCGTTCGGCCGGTTCGGCACGGTCCACGGCGACGGCAACGCCAGCGTCGCCAGCTCGTTCGCGTGCTTGAGCACGGCCAGTTCGGCGAGCATGCGGTGCTGGATGCGGTCGTCGTGGGCGACGTTGGACGTGCGCAGCGCCCGCGACAGGCGAGCGGTCCGCAGCGGTGTCCGACGGCTCAGCGCGAGCAGCGCGACCCGGCGGGCGGCCCGTTCCCGCGTCCGGGTCAGGGCGTCGCGGTCGTCGTCGGCGAGCCCGAGCCGGGACAGCACGCGTTCCCGCAGTTCGGCGGTGATGCGCGCCCACGTTCCGGTGCGGGCGGTGGTGTGGTTGCGGATCTCGATACCGAGCGCCAGGTGCAGCATGACCAGGCTCAACAGCGGACCCAGCGCCACCCTGGCGACGCCGTCGACCGGGCCGGACAGCAGCAGCGCGGCATAGGCGGACAACCCGCACAGCACCCACGCCACCGTCCGTGGTGCACCGGGAGCACCGGGCCTGCCGGTCACCGGATCGAGCCGCCGCACGTTGGCGCGCATGCCCAGCGCGCACGCGACCAGCGCCAGCTCGACCACGGAGAACATGACCACCCGCTCGGCCCCGGTGACACCCAACCGCTCGCCGAAGAACCGCCAGGACGTGTTCAGGCTGACGGCAAGGCCACCGGCCGACGCCAGGTAGTAGAACCAGGGCGTACCGGCGGGTAAGCGCCGGCACAGGCGCACGACCGGCCGAAACAGCACCAGCAACAGCAGCACCGCGGCCACGAGACAGCCGATCAGCACGAGTGTGCGATGATGGGCGGCATCCCACATCAGGTTGGCGATCATCCGCTACCTCTCGAACGTATGTTCGTATCGATGCTCAGAGTCTGCACCGCCGCACCCCGGCTCGTCACGCTGCCTCGCCGGAAGTGATCCGAGCAGGCCGCCACCTCACCCTCGTCGTCACGATGCGTGACCGCTGTGTACGCGAAGCCGGCCGCCGACGTGGGTACGTCGGCGGCCGCGCCTGTCGTATCTCAGGAACGCGTCGATCTCAGGAATGGACCGTTTCGCACGGCGTGAGGTCGGTGTTGTCCCACTTCACGCAGACCTGGGTCTGGTCGGCGAAGTTCTGGTCGAGCGGGAACGTCCAGTCGATCTCGTTGGTCAGCAGGTTCGTGCAGACCTGCCCACCGATGGCGTAGGGCATTCCGTTGGCATACACGTAGGGCGTGCCGCAGTAGGTGCCGACATACAGATAGCGGATCTCGCCTGCCACGACGTGGTCGACGTTCAGCCCGGTGCCCTCGACGTCGATGCAGACGTTCCACGTGCCGAAGAAGTTCGACGTGCAGCCCGTGGCCGACTGCGGCCCGACGACGGCCGAGCGTGGCGTGTGCGCGGTCGGCCAGACGTTCGGCATCGGCGTGGCCTGCGCACCTCGGATCGTCGGCGCCGGTTGCCGGTTGGCCGCGTGCTGACCCGGCGCCAGTGCCGACGCACACGCCTCCCAGTTGTCCGCGCCCTGGGTGCCCTCGACGTACGCCGTCACGATGTTCTTGGTGTCGACGTTGTAGATGACGGTGCCACGGACGCCGTTCTGCAGCTTACCGCGACCGGGGAACACGAACGCCTCGTTGCGCGGCCCGGTGCCCGACGCGATGCCGTCGTCGAGGATGTTGGCCTGCGTGACGATGTCGCTGATGCAGTCCTCGGTGTTGAAGTCGAAACCGTGCCGGTCGTTGATGTGCCGCACACCGAAACCGGTCGTGTCGTCGGTGTCGTGGTTGCCGCACCGAAGGTCCACGGTGACGTTCAGTTCGGCGTTGGTGTAGGAGTCGACGAGAGTGTCGGCATCCAATGGCGGTTGCTCGAAGAGACAGTCGCTCCACTCGTCCTGCTGTGGCGTCACGCTCGTGGCGGCCTGCGCGGCCACGGTCGTGCCGACGCTCAACAGCGCAGCCCCCAACAGGCCGACAATGGCGGCCATGCGTATTCTTTTTGTCATTGTGTTGTCACATTTCTGGATTTAAGACCTCTTCTATGGCGGTGAGCGCCATGGTCGGGAAGGGATGCCCCCAGCCCTTGATCTTCCCGTTCTCCGAGACGTGGTCCTCGGCCTGCCGGAATCCCGTGTGGAATTCGCGGAATGCCACTTCGACCGGGATGCGCGCCTGGACCAGCACGTCGCCCCGGACCGGGGTCCACGGTGGATTCTGCGGCGTGAGCCAGCCGGGTTCGCCGAGTTGGTGCAGCACAACGGCGACATGCCTGGGTCCACTCGTGGCAAGATCGACGAAGACACCACCGGGCTCGTCACCCCACAGTGATGTCGCGACGACCGAGCCCGCCGCGACATCGGCGACAGCATGCGCCAGAGCACCGAAACTATCCATGACCGACGTTGCCGCGTAGACACCGGAGTGCGCTCCGACGTCCAGTTCCATGCGACACCAGCCGTATCGGAAGTTGAACCGGACACGGCACGTCTCGGCCTCGATGAGCACTCGCCCACCCCCCGTGAGCTGTATTCCGTTCCCCCTGCCGGGCGCTCGGTTCCGATGATTGTCGCCGGTTCCGGCCACGCATACCACCGATCGGGCGAATGTCCGGTTTGGTATGCAAATACGATTCACGCCGGAACCAGCATGGTGTTGGCGCCGGCGACCAACCTCGTCATGACCCGGTTCCGCGATCCGGTAGTTCGATGGCGCGGTGACTGCTGGCCCGACCCGGCATGTATGGCGGGCGCGGCAGGTGGGTACACATAATCCGTAACCGGCACGAGGAGGCAATCATGCCGCGCGCATGGAGCGACAAGAGGGAACGCCAGTACGAGCACATCAAGGACAGTGCCGAGGATCGCGGCGAGAGCGAGGGCCGTGCCAAGGAGATCGCGGCCAGGACCGTGAACAAGGACCGCGCCCAGGCCGGTGAGTCACGGCAGGCCAGCCGCACGTCACTGAACGACGTGTCGCCGGAACACCGTGGCGGCAAGCGATCCGGCAAGCGCCTCGGTCCCGGCGGGCCGACCAGGGACCAGCTCTACAATGAGGCGCGGCAGCGCAACATCAAGGGCCGCTCGAAGATGACGAAGCAGCAGTTGCGCAAGGCGTTGGGCAAGTAGCGCGCCTCACCGTCCACTCAGGACTCCGAGCAGTTCGCCCAGCCGCACCCGGACCGCGTCCCACGCCTGGCTCATCAGGGACTCGGCGGCCGGTAACCGAACGGTGCCGGCGGACGCGTGGCTGGGCCAGAGGCCCGCCGACAGCAACGCCTCCACAACGGCACGTACCACGTCCGGGTGACCGATCGGCAGCACGTTGTCGGGACCGGTGCGCACCTGACGCACGTCGAAGTCGGGATCGTCGACGAGGAACCGCACCGACGTGTCGTCCTCGGCGGGTCCCGGCGGGTCGACCAGCACCACGGAGCCGACACCGGCCCGGTACCGCTTGGCCAGCGACAGCGTCAGCAACACGGCGTCACCCGCGCCGACCAGGTACAACCGCCGGTCGAGCGCGAGTTCCGCGATCATCGAGGCGGCGTCCCGGCCGTCGCGCACCATCGTGGGCAACCGCCACCAGATCACCTCGACGTCCTCGGCCAGGGACCGCCACGTCGCAGGTAGGCCACCGTGTTTGGCCTCACCAGCCGGGTCCAGCACGACGACGGCAGGCCGGCCGACCGGTCCGGTGCGCACCACGGCCGGCCCATCGGCCCTGACCTGCGCCGTCGTCCTGTCGTGTCTCATACCCCATGACTACCCGGCGGACACGAACGCACACACCGGAGTCTTCCCCGTCGGCCTTCGCCCGGGTCGCGGTGCGTCCACGTCGCGCAATGACACGAAATGATGGATGGATCGGCGATGCCTCCATGAGTGTGCGGGCGTTAGCATGCGATCAACAGCATTGCCCGATATCGGCGATTGCAGAGACCGGAAAGCTGGCAAATCATGTCACTGTCATGGCGCATACTGGCCGCAGCGGCCGCGATGTCATTGATCGGAATCGCGACTTCGGCGGCCGCCGCGAACGCGACCACGAAAGTGGACTGCTTTTACCAGGTGACCGCGGCCGGCAACGGTGCCACGACCTATCTGCTCACCGGGTCGCCGACCGGGGCTGTCCTGACACCGAACGGCACGGTGACCGCGGGGCAGACATACGATCTCCTCGAATCCGCCACTCCGGACACCGGTGCCGACGGCGACAGCCTGTTGCCGAGCTTCCCGCGCAATCACACGTGGTATCCCGTCACGAGTGCGTCGGGCACGGTTCTCATGGACGAGGTGCCGAACAGCTGCTCGATCGACAGCGGCACACAATGAGGACCGAGTAGCCGACAACCGAGCAGCCGGTCACGGCCGCAGGACTACCTTGGTCCAGCCGTCCTCGCGGTCGTCGAAGCGCCGGTACGCGTCGGCGGCGTCGTCGAGGCTGATCTCGTGCGACACCACGAAGGACGGTTGAGCCCGCCCCGCGGCGATCAGGTCGCGCAACTGGCGGTTGTACGCCTTCACGTTCGCCTGGCCGGAGCCGATCCGCAGGCCCTTCTGGAAGTACGTGCCGAAGTCGAACGCGAGTTTGCCCTTGCGGGCCAGCTCGTCCGGTGAGCCGGGGTCCTCCGGCACGTACACGCCGACGACGCCGATCGCCCCGGTGGCGCGGACCGACGCGACCAGTTGGTTCATCGGCATCTCCGGGTGCTCGTTGCCCTGCGGGTCGTGAGCCTGCCAGCCGACACACTCGCAGCCCTTGTCCGCGCCCTCGCCGCCGGTCAGTTCCAGGACCCGCCGCACCGGATCGGTGGCCGACTGGTCGATGCCGATCGCGCCGATCTGCTCGGCCAGCCGCAGCCGGTCGGCCTGGTGGTCGACGACCATAACCTTGCTGGCGCCACGCAGGTTCGCCGAGTAGGCGGCCATCAGGCCGACCGGGCCCGCGCCCCACACGACGACCGAGTCACCGATCGACACGTCGGCCAGTTCCGTCGCGTGGTAGCCGGTCGGCCAGATGTCGGCCAGCATCACGTAGTCGTTCTGCTTCTCCTCGGCGTCCGGCGGCAGCCGCAGGCAGTTGACGTCGCCGTAGGGCACACGCAGCAGTTCGGCCTGGCCGCCGCTGTAGGGGCCCATGTTCGCGTAGCCGTAGGCGCCGCCCGCGAAGCCCGGGTTCACGGTCAGGCAGAACGCCGTGTAGCCGCGTTCGCAGTTCTTGCAGAAGCCGCAGGCGATGTTGAACGGCAGGCACACCCAGTCACCCACCTTCACCCTGTCCACGGCGGAGCCGATCTCGATCACCTGGCCGAGGTTCTCGTGGCCGAGCACCTTGCCCTGCTCGACATCGGTCCGGCCCTCGTACATGTGCAGGTCCGAGCCGCAGATGTTGGTGGCGGTGACGCGGACCAGCACGTCCGTCGGCCGTTCTATCCTCGCGTCGGGCACATTCTGGACAGCGACGTTCCTGGGGCCTTCGTACACAAGTGCGCGCATGTTCTCCGCTCGTTTCCTGGCTAGTTCTTGTTCCTGCCGGTGATCGTGTCCCGCACCTTGTCCGCCACCGCGCTCGCCGCGCCGGCCGTCTTCTGCACGGCGGGGTCGGCGGGTGTGCCGGGGTGCGGCCGGGTCGGTGCCAGCTTCTTGGCCGCGGCCATCCGGTCACCCAGTTCGGCCAGTTCCTCCTCGCTGACCACGACCTGGAGCTTCGGCCACACCTCGGTCTGCTCGAAGTCGATGTGCATCCGGCCGGCGGCGATGATCTCGGTGACCATCTCCTCGAAGTCGGGCCCGTCGGGTTCGGCCTCGTCGAGAGCCTGCAACACGTGTTTCGCCTCGGCCTCCTGACCGACCGCCTCGTCGGCGAGCGTCTCGCCCTCCAGCAGCGACTCGCGGACGAACGGCCAGAAGTACTGTTCCTCGACCGCCTCGTGCCCGGACTCGGCGACGACGAGTTCGGTGACCAGTTTCTTGCGCGCCTTCAACTGTTCCGCGTCGGCACCGGTTCGGGCGCTCGGCCCCCGCTCCAACTGGTCCAGCATCGCCAGCACCCGTTCGTGGTCCTGGCTCAGCAGTGTGATCGCATCCATCGTTTCGTTCTCCTCACGGGCAGGCCGGTCACGGCACGGCGAGTTTGCGTTCGGACAGCACGGTCCGCGCGGCTTCGACGATGGCCGACGCGTCGATGCCGGCGGCCGACAGCAGTTCCGCAGGCGTGCCGGACGTCGGCATGATGCGGACCGCGAGCTTCCTGACCAAGAGCGGCTCGCCGGCGCCGGCCAGTGCGTCGAGGACGGCGTCCCCGAGGCCGCCTTCCGCCCAGTGGTCCTCCACCGTGATGATCGCCCGCGTGTCGGCGGCGGCCCGGCGCAGCGCGAGTTCGTCGATCGGCTTGACCGAGTAGCAGTCCAGCACGCGGGCGTGGATTCCCACCTGTGCCAGCGATTCCGCCGCGCGCACCGCTTCGTCCACGGTCACGCCGCACGCCACCAGCGTGACCTGATCGTCACCGGAGCTCAGCACGACGCGGCTGCCGCCGATCCGCACCTCCTCGCCCGGGGGCGTGCGCACCGTCGTGGCACCGCGCAGCGTGCGCAGGTACGAGATGCCGCTCCGGTCGGCCATCGCGGCCACCAGGCCGGCCGTCTGGTTGGCGTCCGACGGGTGCAGCACGGCACTGTCGTGCACGGCACGCAGCGCGGCCATGTCCTCCAGCGCCATCTGGGAGGGACCGTCCGCGCCGATGGACACGCCCGCGTGCGAGCCGGTCAGGCGCAGGTCCGCGTGCGAGATCGCGGCCATCCGGATGAAGTCGTAGGCACGGGAGAGAAACGCGGCGAACGTCGACGCGTAGGGCGCCCAGCCCCTGGCCTGCATGCCGACCGCGGCCGCGATGAGCTGCTGCTCGGCGATGAACATCTCGAAGTAGCGGTCCGGATGGGCCTGGGCGAACAGCTCGCTGTGCGTCGAGTTGGACACCTCGCCGTCCAGGGCGACCACGTCCGGCCGGGTGGCGCCCAGGGCGGCCAGGGCCTGGCCGTAGGCCAGCCGGGTGGCGACCTCCTCGCCGACCTCCCAGCGCGGCAGTTGCGTGTGCTCGTCGCGGGCGAACGTGTGTGGTGTCTGGTTCGTGTCCGGCGCGGTGACGTCGACGCTGACGCCGGGTGAGCCGCCGAGTTCCGCGATGGCCGCGTCCGGGTCGTCCAGTGGCTTGCCGTGCTTGCCCTCCACGTTCTCCACGGCCTTCACGCCCTTGCCCTTCAGCGTGCGGGCGAACACCGCGGTCGGCTTGCCGGTGGTGGCTTCCGCCTCCGCGTAGGCGGCCTCGATCTCCGCCAGGTCGTGGCCGTCGACGGTGATCGCGTGCCAGCCGAACGCCCTGGCGCGCTGCGCGTAGGTGTCCAGGTCCCAGCCGACCATCGTCTCGCGGGTCTGGCCGAGACGGTTCACGTCCACGATCGCGGTCAGGTTGTCCAGTTCGTAGTGGGACGCGTGCTCGAACGCCTCCCACATGGAGCCCTCCGCCATTTCCGAGTCGCCGCACAGCACCCACACGCGGTAGGGCAGCCGGTCGAGCCGCTTGCCGGTCAACGCGATGCCGACGCCGACCGGCAGGCCCTGGCCGAGCGAGCCGGTGGCCACGTCGGTCGGTGGAATCCTCGGCGTCGGGTGGCCTTCCAGGCGGCTGTGGAAACGCCGGTAGGTCAGGAACTCCTCCTCGGTGACCGCACCCGCCGCCTTCAGCATGCTGTAGTACAGCGGCGAGGCATGTCCCTTGGAGAAGATCAGGTGGTCGTTGTGCGGCTCACCGGGACGGTCGTAGTCCAGCCTGAGATGCCCGTCCAGCAGGACCGCCATCAGGTCGGCGGCCGACATCGACGAGGTCGGGTGGCCGGAGCCGGCCGCCGCGCTGACCCGGACCGAGTCGACCCGCAGCTGCCTGGCCAGGTTCCGCCGGAAGTCGTTGTCCGCCATGCTGGTTCTCCTTACCCGGGCTCATACGTGCAGCGACTGGTCACGCCTGGCCGTGATGCCGTCGAACAGTTCCTGGGACGGCCGGCCGGATTTCGCCGAGCCCTCCCGTTCGACGCGGTGTCCGGCCGACCAGATGCTCGACGTGGCACACCGGTTCGGGTGGTCCGTGCACGCCATCTGCATACCCACGGTCGTGGTGGTGAAACTGGCCGTGGTGGGTGAAACGCCGCGGGGCCGCGCTCAGGTGGGTTGCTGCGGCAATCGCTGCGCGGTCTCCAGCAGCAGCGCGTGCACGAAGGCCTGCGGCAGGTTGCCGCGTAGCTGGCGCTGTCGCACGTCGTACTCCTCGGCCAGCAGTCCCGGCGGCCCGCAGGCGGCACGGTTGCGTTCGAACCAGCGGAACGCCTGTGTGACATCGCCCTGCTGCCACGTGGCCAGCGCCATCACGAAGCCGCACAACAAGAACGCGCCTTCTGCCTGGCCGAGCGGCCGGCCGTCGTGCGCGAACCGGTACACGTAGCCGTCCTCGACCAGGTCACGGCGGACCTCTGCGAGCGTGGCCAGGGTGCGGGGATCGTCGGCCGGCAGCGCGCCGCGGACCGGCGGCAGCAGCAGCGACGCGTCGACACCCGGTACGCCCGCCGCGCGCTGCCACGCTCCCCCGGCCCCGACGCACCGGCGCGCGGTCTCGGCGAGCATCCGGTCGGCGAGCCCGGCGAGGTCGGCCGCCTGGTGGCCGGGCAGGTGGGCCGCGTACGTGCGCAGGCCGGCAACGCACGACAGCCGCGACTGCGTCCACCATTCGTCGTGCAGTTCCCAGATTCCCGCGTCGGGCTTGTCCCACCGGTCGGCGATCAGCCGCACCGCCATGTCCGCGGCGCGGCGGGCATTGTCGTCCAGATGGTCGTGCCGGGCCGCGGCGGCGAAGAGCTGCAGCGCCTCGCCGGGGGTGTCCAGTTGGAACTGACCGGTGACGCGGTTGCCGGCGATCGGTGTGCCACCGGGATAGCCGGGCAGGTCGAGCGTCGACTGATCGGGCAGGTCGTCGCCGGAGCAGCGGTAGGCGGGCGCCAGTTTGTCACCGTGTTCGAGGATGCGTTCGGCGACGAACGTGACCGCGTCGTCCATCAGCGGATGCGGATCGTTGACGGCGACCGCGAGACCCGCGTAGCACTGGTCGCGCAGCCACACGTAACGGTAGTCGTAGTTCCGTCCCGCCTCGGCCCGCTCCGGCAGGCCGAGTGTTGCCGCGGCGACCATGCCACCGCCGGGTGCGGTCAGCCCGCGCAGCACGGCGTAGGCCTGGCGGGCGTCGCGTGAACCAGCGCTGTCGGCGAACTGAGGCACGGCCGCGTGCCACCCGTGCTCCGTCGTGGACCACGCGACATCGGGCTGGACCGGGTCGCCCAGAGCTCGATCGCCGATCTCCAGCACGAGATCGTGGTGCTGACCGGCGGTGACGGTCAGTTCCATGGTGAGTACGCCCCCGTCGAGCCGGGCTTTCGCGGCACCGCTCCAGCGCAGGCGCAGGTCGCCGCTGCGGGCCAGCCACCGGCCGTCGTCGTCCCGGTGGACGTGGTGCATGGACCGCAACCCGAAACGAGCACGCAGCTCCAACCGGACGCGCAACCGGACGTCCCTGTCGATCGCCTCGATCCTGCGCAACAGGACGGCTGTGTGCTCGTCGCCGGGGAACGCCAGTGCCTCCCGGCATTCGACGACGGTGTGCTGGGTGGTCCAGCGGTCGCGCCAGATGAGCGAGCCCGGTTCGTAGTAGCCGCCCCAGACGAACGGGTCGGCCGGGGTGACCTCGTAGGTTCCGCCACCGCCGACCAGGCCGGCCAGTACGGCCTCGCTGTCCCAGTCCGGCACGCACAGCCACGCGATGTCACCTCGGGGTCCGCACAGTGCGCCCCTCCGTCCATCGGCGATCAGCGCGTATTCGCGCAGCACGTGCGGAGGGGACGGCTCGCCTTCGGTTGCGTTTGCCACGACTGGCGTATTGCCGCAGTGGCGACCGCGCAAACAGCGGGCGTTTGCACCGCCACGGTCACGGGTAACGCAGAGAACATCAGGAGGTGTGATGAGCGAAGCCAATCAGTCCGCGCGGGTCATAGTCGTCACGGGTGCCAGCGGTGGCATCGGACGGGCGACAGCAGAGGCCTTCGGCAGGCGTGGCGACAGTGTCGCGCTGCTGGCCAGGGGTGAGACCGGGCTGAACGCCGCCGCGGAACACATTCGTGCCATCGGCGGCAAGGCCATGCCGATCTCCACCGACGTGGCGGACAACGACCAGGTCGAGGCCGCCGCCGAGCGGGTCGAGGCCGAACTCGGGCCGATCGACGTGTGGGTCAACGTCGCGTTCACGTCGGTGTTCGCGCCGTTCGACCAGATCCGGCCGGAGGAGTTCCGGCGGGTGACCGAGGTGTCGTACCTGGGATACGTGTACGGCACGATGGCGGCGCTGCATCGGATGAAGAAACGTGACCGCGGCACGATCGTGCAGGTCGGCTCGGCGCTGGCGTATCGCGGCATCCCGTTGCAGAGCGCCTACTGTGGCGCGAAACACGCCATCCAGGGCTTCAACGAGGCACTGCGCTGCGAGCTGTTGCACGAACACAGTGGCGTCAAGGTCACGATGGTGCAGATGCCGGCGGTGAACACGCCGCAGTTCTCCTGGGTGCTGTCCCGGTTGCCGAAGCACGCGCAGCCCGTACCGCCGATCTACCAGCCGGAACTCGCCGCGGATGCGGTGCTGTACGCGGCCGGCCATCCGGAACGGCGGGAGTACTGGGTCGGTGGCAGCACGGCGGGCACGCTGATGGCCAACGCGATCGCGCCCGGTTTGCTGGACCGCTATCTGGCGAAGACGGGTTTCGGGTCGCAGCAGACCGATCAGCCGACCGATCCCGACCAGCCGGCGAACCTGTGGCATCCGGCGGACGACAAAAACGGCAAGGACTACGGAGCGCACGGCGTGTTCGACGACAGGTCCAGCGCGCACAGCCCGCAACTGTGGGCCAGTCAGCACCACGGGGTGCTGGCCGCTGTCGGCGGCACGGTGCTGGCGGGCGCGACGAGTTGGCTCCTGGCTCGGTCGGCACGCGGACGGTGAGGAGATGACGGTGGTGCGTTTTCCCGGTGTGGTGCGGCGGGATGTCGGTCGTGCGGTGGCCGACGTGCGGACCGGCCGGTTCGAGCGCAGTCTGTCGGCGCTCACCGGCGCCGGTGCGCTGGTGACGGCCGCGGAGATCTACTTCGAACACGACAGCGCCAGCTTCGGCAACCGCATGATGTGGTTGCCGGTGGTACTCGGTCCGATCGGCGCGGCCGCGGGTGTGGCCGGGTTCTTCAGTGAACGGGCCGCGCACACCGTGCTGCCGATCACGTCCGCGGCGATCATCGCGAACGGACTGCAGGGCACGTACCTGCACGCCCGAGGCATCGGTCAGAAGCCCGGCGGCTGGCGCAACGCACGTTACAACCTGGAAATGGGACCACCGCTGCTGGCGCCGCTGCTGGTGACGATGGTCGGCGGCATGGGCCTGCTCGCCTCGCTGTTGCGGCGGGAACGGTGATGCGCGGCGGAACCACGCCTGGCGGCCGACAACCGCGGTTCCCGGGCTTCGACGTGCTCGCCCAGGCTCCCCACTGGGACCAGACCACGGCAGGCGTCGTCCTGGCACGGATCGGCCCACCACCGCCGATCCGGTTCTTCACGCCCGGCGAGGAGGCGATCGCGTGGCCGTTGCTGGACCTGTTGCTCGACCAGCACACCGAACCGAAGGTTCCCGTGCTGCAGATGATCGACGCGCGGCTGGCCGAGGACAGCACGGACGGCTGGCGCTACGACGATCTGCCTGAGGACGGGCAGGCCTGGCGGGACACCCTGGCCGCGCTCGACGAGGACGCCCATGACGCGCTACGGCCACGGCTTCGTCCACTGCCGCACGGCCGAAGCCGGCGCTTCTGGTGCAGGCCGTACAGGATCTGGGCGCGAAGCCGTGGCACGACATGCCGGCCAGCCGGGTCTGGAGCCTGTGGACCCGGTACGCGTGCACCGCGTTCTACTCGCATCCCTGGGCGTGGAACGAGATCGGCTTCGGCGGTCCGGCGTACCCGCGCGGCTACAAGAACGCCGGGATGGGGCGGCGTGAGCCGTGGGAGGTCGCCGACCACCACGATACCGACCCGGTCGGCGGTGATCGCCGGTGAGCGCATGGCCACTGCGTGACGGCGCCGCGGACGCCGTGCGGAAGCGCAACGAGTCGGCGTGGCTGCTGCCGACCGGCGATCAGCGCACGAACCACGGACTGCGCAGGGACATGCGGCGCTTCGCGAACTCCGACGAGGTCGACGCCGTGATCGTCGGAGCGGGCGCGGGCGGTGCGACGATGCTGCAACGCCTGGCGCGAGCCGGCTGGCGGGTCGTCGCGCTGGACGCGGGCCCGTTCTGGGACCCGGACCGCGACTGGGTGTCCGACGAGGCGGGCTCGCACCACCTGTACTGGACGGAGCCGCGCGTGATCGCCGGCCAAGACCCGGTTCCGTTGGGCTCCAACAACTCCGGTCGCGGCGTCGGCGGCTCGATGGTGCACTACGCCGGTTACGTACCTCGCTTCCACCCCAGCGACTTCGCCACGGCCAGCCGGGACGGTGTCGGCGCCGACTGGCCGATCGAGTACGCCGATCTCAAGCCCTACTACGAGGCGATCGAGGGCGAACTGCCGGTGGCGGGCCAGGACTGGCCGTGGGGCGATCCGCACCGCTACCCGCAGTCGGCGCACCCGGTGGGCGGCAACGGCGAGGTGTTCCAGCGTGGCGCGTGGCAGCTTGGCATCACGACGAAGGTCGGGCCGGTCGCCATCTCCAACGGCCGCTTCGGCCACCGTCCGCACTGTATCTACCGTGGCTTCTGCCTCCAGGGCTGCAAGGTCAACGCGAAGGCGTCACCGCTGATCACCCACGTGCCCGACGCACTGGCGCACGGCGCGGAGATCCGCCCGGACTGCATGGTCACCCGGGTCGAGGTCGACGACAGGACCGGCCTGGCCACCGGAGTGCGGTACGTGCACGACGGCGTCGAGCACGTCCAGCGGGCGCGCATGGTCATGGTCGCGGGCTACTCGATCGAGACGCCACGGCTGCTGCTCAACTCGGCGAGCAACCGGTTCCCCGACGGCCTGTGCAACGACTACGACCAGGTCGGGCGTTACCTGATGGTGCAGGGCGCCCCGCAGACGGCGGGCCGGTTCGACGAGGAGATCCGGATGTACAAGGCGCCACCGCCGGAGGTGACGTCGGAACAGTTCTACGAGACCGACCCGACCAAGCCGTACCAGCGCGGTTTCGCGATCCAGACGGTATCGCCGCTGCCGATCACGTGGGCCGAACACGTTGCCGGGCAAGGCCATTGGGGTGCCTCGCTGCGCGAGTACATGCGCGACTACGTGCACTGGTCGTGCCTGGGTGCGCTGTGCGAGTTCCTGCCACAGCCCGACAACCGCATCACGCTGGCGGAGGAGAAGGACCGGCACGGTCTGCCGGTGGCCAGATTCTCCTACAGCCAGTGCGACAACGACCGCCAGTTGATGAAGGCGGCGCAGTCGGTGATGGAGGACATCCTGCACGCGGCGGGTGCCGACGAGGTGATCACGTTCGGTCGCTACGCCCACCTGGTCGGCGGCGCGCGAATGGCCGGTCGGCCGGAGGACGGCGTCGTGGACGCGGACTGCCGCACGTTCGCGGTCCCCAACCTGTACATCACCGACGGCAGCGTCCTCCCGACCCAGGGCTCGGCCAACCCGGCCCTGACCATCATGGCGAACGCGGCCCGGGTGGCGGACGGCCTCACGTCGTCAGGGGCCCGGACCGCGACGGGCTGACACCGGAGCGCGAGTGCCCAGACATCGCTAAGGCCCACAGCCACAGGGCTGTGGGCCTTAGCGATGTCGGCTCAGCGGTAACGCTCGGCGTCGGCCGTGCGGAACGTCAAGCCATGACCGGGGCTCGACAGATCCGGTCGCACCGCGCCGCCCTCCGGATCCAGCGAACCGTCGAACAGCATCGACTCGATACGCGTGTGGTCGTGGAACCATTCGAGATGCCGCAGGTTCGGCGTCGCGGCCGCCACGTGCGCATGCAGGTTCGGGGCACAGTGCCCCGACACGGTCAGCCCGTAACTCGCGGCCACCGCCGCCGCGCGCAGCCACTCCGTGTAGCCGCCACAACGGGTCGCGTCGACCTGCAGGCAGTCCACCGCGCCGGCTTCGCACATGCGGCGGAAGTACGTGAGGTCCGTGCCGTACTCCCCCGCCGTCACGTCCGGCGACACCTATCGCGGACCTCCCTCAACCCGGCCAGATCATCGGAACTGACCGGCTCCTCGAACCAGCGCACGTCCGAGTCCGACATGGCATGGGCCATCCGCACGGCCTGCTTGCGCTGATACCCGCCGTTCGCGTCCACGTACAACTCCACGTCGGGACCGATCACCTCGCGGCTCAACGCGATCCGCTCCAGATCGCGGGTTTCGCACGTACCCCACGACTCCCCGATCTTGATCTTGACACGCGGGATGTGCTGGCCCCGCACCCAACCGGTGAGCTGCTCGGTGAGCCGGTCGTCGTCGTACGTGGTGAAGCCACCGCTGCCGTACACCGGCACCGCCTCGTGCACCACCCCGAACAGGCCGGCCAGCGGCACACCGAGCAGTCTCGCCTTCAGGTCCCACAGCGCCACGTCGACCGCTGAGATCGCGTAGCCGACGGCACCGGCCCGCGTCGCGTTGCGGACCGCGGCGACCATCGCCGACCAGCACCCGGGCACGGCATCGGCGTCCCGCCCGACGACGACGTCGGCCAACTGGTCCCACACGATCTGCGCACAGGCCCCGGCGCCGTACGTCCACCCGGTACCGACCTGTCCGCCGGCGGCCGCCTGGACCACGACCATCGTCGTGGCATCCCACTGCGCCGTGCCGTCGCCCTCCGGCGCGTCCGTCGGCACCGTGTACGCCGTGGCCTGGACCGACTCGATCGCGGTCATGCCGACGTGCCCTGCTTCGCGCCGACCTCGGCCGACAGCGTGTTGGCCCAGAAGTCGAAGAAGGCCTCCTGGTCGGGACCGATCTGCTGTAGGTAGATCTCGTCGTAGCCCGCCGTCACGTACTCCGTGATCGCCCGCACGTGCCGCCCGACATCGGGGCCGCACGGGGTCGCCGACGCCACCTGATCCCGCGTGACGAGGCTCGACGCCTGTTCGAAGTGTCTGGGCGTCGGCAGCAACTGGGCCAGTTCGCCGGGTAGCTGTTCGTTGGGCCACAGGCGATGCGCCGTCGTGAGGGCCTGCTGCTCGTCCGGTCCGTAGCAGACTTTCAGGGCGCCCTGGGCGGGCCGGTCACCACCACCGGCGGACCGGAACGCCTCGATCAGCTCGGCATCCGGTTGCACCGACATGAAGCCGTCACCGATCCGGCCGGCCAGGCGTGCCGACTTCGCGCCGAAACCGGAGACGTAGATCGGCACCGGCTCGCTCGGCAGCGTGTAGATGCGGGCATTGGCCACGGTGTAGAACGCGCCCTGGTGGTCGACCTGCTCGCCACGGTGCAGCGCCCGGATCACCCCGACTGCCTCCTCAAGCATGGCCAGCCGGGTCGCCGTGCTCGGCCACGCGTCACCGAAGATGTGCTCGTTGAGCGCCTCACCGCTGCCGACGCCGAGGACGAAGTTGCCGCCGGTCTGCACAGCGGCCGTCGCGGCCGCCTGCGCGACGATAGCCGGATGCAACCGGACCGTCGGGCAGGTGACCGCGGTGGTGATCGGCAGGCTGGTCGCCTCGGACAGCGCGCCGATCACCGACCACACGAACGGGCTCTGGCCCTGCTGGTCGTTCCACGGGTGGAAGTGGTCGGAGATCCAGAGCCGTTCGAAGCCTGCCCGCTCGGCCAGTTTGGCCTGCCGGACCAGTTCCGCCGGTCCGAACTCCTCACAGGACAGAAAGTATCCGTAGCTGGGCATGCCTGACGAAGACCCTTCCGTGTCGGTCGATCAGTGCCGGTTGGGCAGGAGCTCCTGTGCCTTCGTGCGCAGCCCGGTGGTCATCATGTGCCACGCGTCCGGATCGCCCTTGAGCACGGCCTCCGTCACCGACTTCACCTGCTCCAGCGTGGCGTGCGGCGGGATCGGCGGGACATCGGGGTCACAGCGGACGTCCAGCACCGCCGGCCCGCCCGCGGACAGCGCCCGTCCCAGCCTGCGCCGATGGCGTCGTCACTGTCGACGTCGATGCCGGTCAGGCCGAGCGACCGCGCGAACGCGGCGTACGAGACGTCCGGCAGCGACTGCGACTCCTCGAACTTCGGCGAGCCGCTCATCGCGCGCAGCTCCCATGTCACCTGGTTGAGATCATTGTTGTGCAGCACGCAGATCACGCACGTCCGGTCGCTCCACAGCTCGTGGTAGCGGGCGATCGTGATCAGTTCGGCCATGCCGTTCATCTGCATCGCGCCGTCGCCGACGAGCGCGATCACCGGGCGGTCCGGGTGCGCGAACTTCGCACCGATCGCGTACGGCACACCGGGTCCCATCGTGGCCAGCGTGCCGGACAGCGAACCGCGCATCTCGCCGCGCAGCTCAGGTTGCCGGGCATACCAGTTGGCCGACGAACCGGAGTCGGCGGCGACGATCGCGTCGGCCGGCAGCCGCGACGACAGCTCCCGACGCGATGCGCATCGGGTTGCTCCGGCTCGGCCGGCATCAGCGACTGCCGCTCGATCGTCGCCCACCAGTCGGCGACGTTCTTCTCCACCGTCTCCCGCCAGCCGCGGTCGGCCTTGCGCGCAGCTCCGGCGCTGAGCGCACGCAGCGTGGCCGCCGCGTCCCCGACCAGGTTGACCTCGGTGGGGTAGCGCATGCCGATGAACCGGCCGTCGAGGTCGATCTGGACAGCGCGCGCCTGGCCGAACTCCGGCAGGAACTGGGTGTACGGGAAGTTCGAGCCGACGATCACCAGCGTGTCGCAGTCGCGCATCAGCTCGTAGCTGGGCCGGGTGCCCAGCAGCCCGATCGAGCCGGTCACCCACGGCAGTTCGTCGGACAGCACGTCCTTGCCCAGCAGCGCCTTCGCCACCCCCGCGCCGGTCAGCTCGGCCAGTTCGCGCACCTCGGCTCGGCGCGCCGCGGGCGCCCTGGCCGACGAGGATCGCCACCCGCTCGCCGGCGTTGATCACCTCGGCGGCATGCCGCGATCTCGTCGGCGTCGGGCACCGACCGTCGACTGGACGATGCTGGGCGGGCTGGACGGCACCTGCTTGAACGCGTGCGCGGGCGGCGAGTAGCTCTCCTCCTGCAGGTCCGACGGGATGATCAACGCGGTCGGCGCGCGCTGCGCCTGCGCGGTCCGGATGGCCCGGTCCAGCGCGTTGGGAAGCTGCTCGGCCACGTTGACCTCGACCAGGTATTCGCTGGCCACGTCCTTGAACAGCGACTGCAGGTCGACCTCCTGCTGGTAGCTGCCGCCCATCGCGCTGCGCGCGGTCTGGCCGACGATCGCCACCACCGGCACGTGGTCGAGCTTCGCGTCGTAGAGGCCGTTGAGCAGGTGGATCGCGCCGGGACCGGACGTCGCCATGCAGACGCCGACCTTGCCGGAGAACTTCGCGTAGCCGACGGCCTCGAACGCGGCCATCTCCTCGTGCCGCGCCTGTACGAACCGGGGCTGGTTGTCCGCGCGGCCGAACGCCGCGACGATCCCGTTGATGCCGTCACCGGGATAGGCGAACACCTGCTCGACATCCCACTGACGGAGCCGTTCCAGCAGATAGTCGGCGACGGTCTGTGCCATATTGTTCCTCCCGAAGTCGTCTCGTACGGCGATTACCCGTCGAACGACGAATCGAATCGACGTTTGTCGTCGGCCAGATATGGGTAGCCACGGTGCGCGGGCTCCGCCGACGCTCCGCTCCGACGATCGGCGGAGCCCGCTGCGTCAGCTCTGGTGCGACCCGACCTCCCGTTCGTTTCGCATCCGGCTGATCATGTGCGGGTAGTGCAGTTCGAACGCCGGCCGCTCCGAGCGGATCCGCGGCAGTTCGTGGAAGTTGTGCCGCGGCGGCGGGCAGGACGTGGCCCACTCCAGGGAGTTGCCGTAGCCCCACGGATCGTCCACCTCGACGACCTCGCCGTAGCGGTAGGACTTGAACACGTTGTAGATGAAGGGCAGCACGGACGCACCCAGCACATAGGAGCCGATCGTGGAGATCGTGTTCAGCGTGGTGAACCCGTCCGATGGCAGGTAGTCCGCGTAGCGGCGGGGCATGCCTTCGTCGCCGAGCCAGTGCTGCACCAGGAACGTCAGGTGGAAACCGACGAACGTGGTCCAGAAGTGCAGCTTGCCCAACGATTCGTCCAGCAGCCTGCCGGTCATCTTCGGGAACCAGAAGTAGATGCCGGCGTAGGTGGCGAACACGATGGTGCCGAACAGCACGTAGTGGAAGTGCGCGACGACGAAGTACGTGTCGGTGATGTGGAAGTCCAGTGCCGGCGCGGCCAGCAGCACGCCGGTCAGGCCGCCGAGCAGGAACGTCACCAGGAAGCCGATGCTGAACAGCATCGGGGTCTGGAACGTCAGCTGGCCCTTCCACATGGTGCCGATCCAGTTGAAGAACTTGATCCCGGTCGGCACGGCGATCAGGAACGTCATGATCGAGAAGAACGGCAGCAGCACGGCGCCGGTGGCGAACATGTGGTGCGCCCAGACGGTGAACGACAAGCCCATGATCGACATGGTCGCGTAGATCATGCCCTTGTAACCGAACAGCGGCTTACGGGAGAAGACCGGGAAGATCTCGGTGACGATGCCGAAGAACGGCAGCGCCACGATGTAGACCTCCGGGTGGCCGAAGAACCAGAACAGGTGCTGCCACAGGATCGCCCCGCCGTTGGCCGGGTCGAACACATGGGCGCCCAGCCGCCGATCCGCCAGCAGCGCGAGCAGCGCCGCGGTCAGGATCGGGAACGCGGCCAGGATCAGCACGGCGGTGGCCAGGATGTTCCAGGTGAAGATCGGCAGCCGGAACATGGTCATCCCGGGGGCGCGCAGACAGACCACGGTGGTGATCATGTTGACCGCGCCCAGGATCGTGCCCAGGCCGGACAGCGACCAGCCCGGTGATCCACACGTCGCCGCCGACGCCCGGTGAGTGCGTGATGTCGGACAGCGGCGTGTACGCGGTCCAGCCGAAGTCGGCCGCGCCGCCGGGCGTGAGGAAGCCGGACAGCACGATCAGGCCGCCGAACAGGAACAGCCAGAACGACAAGGCGTTGAGCCGCGGGAACGCCACGTCCGGCGAGCCGATCTGCAGCGGCAGGATGTAGTTGGCGAACCCGAACAGCGTCGGTGTCGCGTACAGCAGCAGCATGATCGTGCCGTGCATGGTGAAAAGCTGGTTGTACTGCTCCTGCGAAAGGAACTGTAGTCCGGGCCGGGCCAGCTCGGTCCGCATCAGCAGCGCCATCACGCCGCCGACCAGGAAGAACCCGAACGACGTCGTCAGGTACATGATCCCGATCTGCTTGGGATCGGTCGCCCGCATCAGGCTCAGCAGTGTGCCGCCCTTCGGCCCTCGCTGAACCGGTCGTGGCTTGATGATCGTCGGGATCTCGGTGGTGGCCATCGTTCCTCCACGTCCGATCGTGCGGGCGGCTGCACGGCGTCGTGGGCGCGACTACCCACTCCGGCGACGCCCAAACTCGGCCGGTGGACATGCCGCGTGTGCCGACCGGGTGAATCACCCACCGGCAGCGGGCCGACGCGCGATCATGCCCGCGTTTGTGACGTATGGCCGGCGGGTAAGGCGGCTGCATGTCCGTCGACGAACTGCTTGAGCAGTACGGCACCACCTACGCCGACGAGGCCGGCATCACGCTGCGGGACAAACCCGCGCCGCTGTACCAGTTGCTGGTGCTGACCACGCTGCTGTCGACGCGGATCTCCGCGAAGATCGCGGTCGCGGCTGCCAGGGAACTGTTCCACGCCGGCTACCGCACGCCGAGGGCGATGATGGACTCGACATGGCAGCAACGCGTCGACGCCCTCGGCCGAGCGCACTACGTGCGCTACGACGAGAGCACGGCGACCGCGCTGGGTGACGGCGCGCGGCGGCTGTTGGACGTGCACGGCGGCGATCTGCGGCGCATCAAGCCGAAGCCCGGTTCGGACATCCGCCAACTGCGCGCGGCGCTACGGGACTTCCCCCGGATCGGCGAGACGGGCGCGCACATCTTCTGCCGTGAGGTGCAGGTGGTCTGGCCGGAGGTACGGCCGTACTTCGACCGGCGCGCACTGTCCACCGCGGGCCGCCTCGGCCTGCCCACCGACCCCGACAGGCTGGCCGGCACGGTCGGCGAGGCGGACCTGGGCCGCCTGTCCGCGGCCCTCATCCGGGCCGGACTGGACCGCGGACACTGACCTCAACCGTGCCGCCCTCAACCGTGCCGCCCTCAACCATGCTGCCCTCAACCATGCCGCCCTCAACCATGCCGCCGGGCACGCCACCAACCCAACGCGAACACGATCAGACCGATCCGCACCGACACCGGCGTCCGCTGCGCGTAACGCACCATCATGCCCAACGTCCGCGCCACCGGCTCCGGCGTCACCCCGGCGACCCGATCACGCCGCGCCCGCAGCCGCGCCACAGCGTGCTGCACGCCGACGACCTCGCGGCGCTCCGACACCCGGGCACGCACGTCGACCTTGTCCACCAACGCCGTCAACGTGACCGCGACGTCGTGCCTGGCCCTGTCGATCTCGGTGACCAGCTCACCGACGCTGGGGTTCGGCGGCAGATTCGACGGCTGCGGCTGGCGTGTGGTCATGACGTACCCTCTTCCCGATCACCTCGATGTCGTCCCGGACGCTGTGCAGCGCCCGCTCCGGAACCGGCGGCAGCGCGCGCCGCAACGCGAACAGCCCGAACAGCGCGGCCATCCCCGCGAGCATGAACAACCCGACACCGACCAGCAGGGCGGCCAGCCAGCCCGGCAGCACATGCGCCAACGCCAGCACCGCACACGCGGCCAACACGCCGAGGCCGACCAGCGCCAGCACGCCCGCGACGGCCAACGCGCCCGCGCCCTTGCCGGCACGGCGGGCTTTCCGTTTCGTCTCGGTGACGGCCAGCCGCACCTCTGCGCGCGCCAGGCGCTGCAGTCCATCGGACAGGTCGGCGAGCAGCTCACCGACCGATTTGTCAGCTTCGTTGCGCTGACCGGCTTCCCACGCGGCGACCATGGCAGCTCCTGATCGACTTGTTGTCTCCGCACGGGGAATACCCATCCGGCCAGGACGTACACACGGGTGTTTCGGGCCGTGTGCGGCGGGTAGGCGACCAACGTGCCGTATCCGTCACCGCCAGCAGGGCGAAGCACACCATGGGGCCACCGGACCATGGTCCGCCTGCTCCGGCACGCCGTGCCGCACGCTCCGTGATCCGTTTCGCGCACTCGGACCGATGACGTCCGACCACAGTGTGACCGAACGGGTGATTTCCGGAGTTTCCCTTGATTCCCTCATCATGACGAACCTCGTCAGACGGTTCTCATGGACCGCATGTTGTCGCACGACCCGACTCTGCGTGCGGTGGCAGATCTGTTCGCTCTACCGCCGCCCGGTACGCCTCGCGCGCCGCGACAACCACGAGTTAACACCGCGAGAAAGCCGATTCCGCGGTTCTCGCGTCTCCTGCTGTCGATCGTGACGGTGGCTTTCGTGGCGCTGATCGGTGCGCTGATCGCCGCCTCCCTCACCCTCACGGTCGTGGCGCTGGCGGCGATCGGGACCGCGATCGGCACCGGACTGGCCGCCGTGATCGTGGCAGCCCGACTGGGTCGCGACGGCCCGTTGTCGTTGTTCCCGGTCGGCGTCCGCGCATCGGACGGTCGTCACATTTCCTGATCCGAAGGAGAATCGACATGACAGAACACATCACGCAGCCACGCGGCACGCCGCCGGCAGAGCCATCCGGTGACGGCCTGTCGTTCTGGCGCGCTCACACACAGATCTCGCTGCAACCCGTGGCGCCGCCGTCCATTCTCGGCCTGTTCGGGTTCGCGGCGGCCACTTTCATGGTCGCGGCGAACCTGGCGGGCTGGTACGGCAACGACACCACACCGCTGGTGCTGGCCCCCTTCGCCGCCGTGTTCGGTGGCCTGGCGCAGTTCCTGGCCGGCATGTGGGCCTACCGGGCCCGGGACGGGCTGGCCACGGCCATGCACGGCATGTGGGGCTCGTTCTGGATCGCCTACGGCTTCTACTTCCTGCTGGTGGCGCTGCACGTGGTGCCCTCCCCGAGCGCGTCGCACGTCGCGCAGGTCGGGTTCGGCTACTGGTTCATCGTGCTGGCGGCGATCACCTGGCTGGGTACGGCCGCGGCGACGGCGGAGAACGCGGGCCTGACGTTGGTGCTACTGACACTGGCCGCGGGTTCGACGCTGCTGGCGATCGGCTGGGTCGCCTCGCTGGGGTTCCTGGTGCCGATCGGCGGGATCGTGCTGGTGGCATCGGCAGCGTTCGCGTTCTACACAGCGGGCGCGATGATGCTGCGGGGCCGGTTCGGACGGATCGTGCTGCCGGTCGGCAGGTTGCACGGCCCCAACCGCCCTGGCGCGATCCCGGTGCAGCCGATCCAGTACGAGTACGGCGAGCCCGGCATCAAGGCCGGCCAGTAGGCCGATGAACGTGCGTTCGGCGACGTGAGCGTCGCCGGACGCACTGTTTTATATCGTGGCACGATGTATAGTGGTTGATGAACAGGGAACTCGCGGCGGCTGGAAGGAGAGTTGCGGTGCGGGTCGGCGGTACATCGATCGTGCGATGTGGTTGTGACATCGACGCAGCGTGCAGCCGCGCTCCGGACGACCGAGTACGCAGTACTCCAACTGGCAAGACACAGGGGCCTGACCGCCGAGATCCTCGGCTTCGTCGACAGTCCCGCGCGCACGGGCACCGCGTAGGCGGGTGCTGTGCGCACGGACGGTCGCACCGTGGTGCGTGACGTGTCCACCGATCCGCTGTTCCACGATCAGGACGCCCGGTCGACCATGCTGACCAACGGCTGCCGTCCGATGCGGAGCAGTCGCCGTCACGCGACGGCACGCCGCCGCCGGCACTGATCCGGCGCACGGCATCGACATGAGCGGTTGACCGCACGGCCGCTCCCAGGCACACCGCGACAGCGGCGGCCTGCCTCCCGGCCCGGACGGCCCAGCGACGGGCCAGCCTTTACCCTGCCCTCCGTCGGCACAGAGGTGACCAGATGACAGCGACGAAATCCCCGTACACCAGCGAATACCAGTATCTGGCACCGCTGTTCCGCGAACTCTTCGACACGTCGATATCCCAGCCGCGCCGGCAGCGCATCAGGGACGACCTGGTCACCGGCTATCTGCCGGTGGCAGAACACATCGCACGACGGTTTCGCAACCGCGGCCAACCCGACGACGACCTCGTCCAGGTGGCGACACTGGGCCTGATCAACGCCGTCGACCGCTTCGACCCCGACCGCGGCAGCGATTTCCTCGCCTTCGCGGTGCCCACCATCACCGGCGAGATCCGCCGCTACTTCCGCGACCAGACCTGGTCGGTGCACGTACCGCGACGGCTCCAGGAGATCCACGCGAAGATCAACGTGACCGCCGCCCAACTCGCCCAGGACCTGGGCCGCTCCGCCCGGCCGAGCGAACTGGCCGCCGCCCTGGAGCTGTCGGTCGACGACGTCCTCGAAGGACTCCAGGTCGGTTTCGCCTACCGCAGCGAGTCACTGGACACCGGCACCGACAACGACAGCGGCGCGAGTCCGCTGGACGACTACCTCGGCGAGGTCGACCGCGACCTGATCAGCGTCGTCGACCGCAACGCACTGTATCCGGCGATCTCCGCGCTGCCGGAACGGGAAGCGTCGATCGTCGTCATGCGGTTCTTCGGCAACATGACGCAGACCAAGATCGCCGACCGGCTCGGCATTTCCCAGATGCACGTGTCCCGACTGTTGACCGCCGGTCTTGCCATGCTCAGGAAAGCGTTGGATGGTTGACCAAGGCGTTTGGTGGCACCGAACCCGGGTAGGCAGCGGTCGGCGGCCCACCCCAGGGAGGATCGATGGCCGGCAGACTGGTACACCCCACGAAGCCCGACAACGTCGTGCTGCGCACACTCGGCAGCGCGGCCCAGGACATCGACGAGCGCTACCACCCCGCATCGGGTCTGCGGGCCCAGCTGAACAAGGTGTTTCCCAGTCACTGGTCGTTCCTGCTCGGCGAGGTCGCGCTCTACAGCTTCATCGTGCTGCTACTGTCCGGCACGTATCTGGCGCTGTTCTACGACCCGTCGATGACCGACGTCACGTACAACGGCGTCTACAGCGACCTGCGCGGCGTGTCCGTGTCGCGTGCCTACGGCTCGACACTGGACATCTCGTTCGCGGTCCGCGGCGGTCTGCTGGCCAGGCAGTTGCACCACTGGGCCGCGCTGCTGTTCGTGGCCGCCATGGCCGTGCACATGATGCGAATCTTCTTCACCGGCGCGTTCCGCAAACCTCGTGAGGGCAACTGGATCATCGGCATGGTGCTGCTGATCCTGGGTGGTGCCGAGGGTTTCACCGGCTACTCGCTGCCCGACGACCTGCTCTCCGGCACCGGTGTCCGAGCCGCGGTGTCCGGCGGCATCCTGTCCGTCCCGATCATCGGCACCTGGCTGCACTGGCTGATCTTCGGCGGCGAGTTTCCCGGCACGGAATACATTCCGCGGTTCTACCTGCTCCACATCCTGGTCGTGCCGGGCATCATCCTGGCGCTGATCGGCGTACACCTCGGGCTGGTGTGGTACCAGAAGCACACCCAGTTCCCCGGCCGCCGGCAGACCGAACGCAATGTGATCGGCGAACGCATCCTGCCCCGGTTCGCCCTGACCGGCGGCGCGTGGTTCACCATCGTGGTCGGCGTACTCGCCCTGATGGCCGGGCTGTTCCAGATCAACCCGGTCTGGCAGTACGGCCCCTACACACCTGCCCAGGTGTCCTCGGGTGCGCAACCCGACTGGTACATGGGCTGGACCGAGGGACTGCTGCGGATCTTCCCCGACTGGGAGATCAACTTCGGCCACCGCTACCTGATCCCGGCCCCGTTCTGGCCGCTGGTGGTGCTGGGCATCGTGCTGGGTGTGATGCTGTTCTACCCGGCCATCGAGCGCAGGCTCACCAGGGACAACGCCCTCCACAACCTGTTGCAGCGACCGAGGGACGTGCCGGTGCGCACGGGCCTGGGCGCGATGGGCATCACGTTCTTCGTCGTGACCACGATCTCCGGTGGCAACGACGTCATCGCGTACGTGTTCAACATCTCGCTCAACGCGATGACCTGGGGCGGCCGGATCGGCGTGCTGATCCTGCCACCGCTGGCCTATTACGTCGCCTACCGCATCTGTCTCGGCCTGCAACGCAGCGACCGGGAGGTCCTGGAGCACGGCATCGAGACCGGCATCATCACCCGGCTGCCGGACGGCAAGTTCATCGAGGTGCACCAGCCGCTCGCCCCGGTGGCGCTGGAATACCAGGGCACCCCCGTACCGAAGAAGTTGAACAAACTCGGCTACTCCGGGCACCCGGTGCCGGGCACGCTGATGCGACCCGACCCGCAACCCGAGACCGACGCACTCGAAGCCGCCCGCCAGGAACAACATCAGAACTGAGCTATGCCGCCACGTGGCCCGCCGTCCAGCACGCCGTGCCGCCGTGGCAGCCGACCATCGCCCGCAGCGCGTTGTGCAGGTTCGCCAGCGTGGCCGGTGCCAGCGTGGCGGCGATGTTGTGCAGTTCGCTCGGATCGGTCCGCCGGTCGTAGTACTCCTTGCTGCCGTCGGTGTACTCGACGTAGGTGTACGCACTGGTGCGCAGTGCCTGGTAGGACGGCGGATTGCCGCTGTTCTTCGGCGGGTGGTCCGGATCGGACGGGTCGGTGTCCGGACCGTGGTGTTCCACCAGCGCAGCGGTTCGCCAGTCGGCCGGAACCTGCCCCGCCAGCAGCGGTGTCAGCGTGTGGCCGTCCACCGCGGGGCTGATGGAGGCGCCGCCGATGGTCTCGAACGTGGGGTTCACATCGATGTTCTGCGCCGGCGCGGACACGGTCATGCCAGCCGCCACACCGGGTCCCGAGACCACCAGTGGCACGTTGACGTCGGTGTCGAACGCGGTCTGCTTGCCGGGCAGCAGCCGGTACTCCCCCATGTGATAACCGTTGTCGGAACTGAAGAACACGTCGGTGTCGCCAGCGATGCCAGCCTGCCGCAGGGTCTGCTCCAGCGAACCGAGCATCCGGTCGACGGCCTGCACGGCCTCAACCCGCTTGCGGAACGCGGTGTCGATCTGCTGTTCGTCCTGCTGCGTCAACGGGGTCTGGCCGGCCAGCCACGGTGGCGGGTTGGTGGGCAGCGTGTCGTAGGCAGCCGTGCGCGGCGCATCGAGCGTCGGGAACGAGTTCGCGTCCTGCGGCGCGGGGGTGTAGGGCGCGTGCGGCGCGAACGTGGCGATCTCGACGAAGAACGGGTCGTGCGCGGCGGCCTGTGACCTGATGAAGCTGGTCGCCTTGCCACTGAGCACGTCGGTCAGGTAGTCGGTGGGGTTGTGGCCGTAGTGCTGCACGGAGTGGTCGACGTTCAGGCTGTAGTCGAACTCCGGATAGCCGTTGCCTGCCACGTCCCACTCGTTCCAGCCCGGCGGGACGTACGGCTGGCTGCCACCGAGTTTCTGCGCCGGCAGGTAACCGTTGAGGTACTTGCCCATCATCGCGGTGTGGTAGCCGACCTGCTGCAACGCGGTCGCGAACGTGCTGCTCTCCTCGCCGCGTGAGTGGAAGACGTGGAAACCGCCGTCGCTGCCGGTGTTGGTGAACACGCCGGTGTCGTGCGGAAACCTGCCGGAGAAGATGGACGACCGGGACGGGCAGCACAGCGAGTCGGTGACGGTGTAGTTGGCGAACGTGGTGCCGCTGTGCTCCAGCGACAGCACGTTGGGCATGTACCGCACCAGATTGGTGGCCAGGTCGTCGGTCAGCACGAACACGATGTTCGGCTTGTCGTGCCCGGCAGCCGGGGTCGCCGAACCGGAACCGTCGCACGCCGTCAGTGTCGTGGCCGCCAGCACGGCCACACCGGTCATGATCTTTCGCACAGCTCCTCGCCCAGCCATGTCCCGAACGCTAGGCACCCAAGCTGAAGCACCGCTGATGACCGGTCACGACGTGCGGCCGACAGCTCCGTAGCATTTGGACCGCTGTGGCTGGTCGGCGTAGATCTCGTCACCGACCGGCCGCCAGTCCGGCACGTACACCAATCCCGGGTCGACCAGTTCGAAATCCCGCAACAGATCGGCCATCTCGTCCCGGGTGCGCAGTGTGATCGGCGTGCCGGAGTCGCTGAAGACCCGCTGCCCGAGCTGCGCGGTGTTCGCCAGGTGGGAGAACACGAAATAGCTGCCCGCCGCCATTCTCTCCCGATACGCGGCGAGAATGCCGGCCACGTCGTCGGAATCCGGCACGTAGTGCAGCGCCGCGTTCATCATCACGGCGATCGGCCGCGTCAGATCCAGGAGCCGACCGGCCTGCGGGGTCGCGAAGATGACCTCCGGTTGCCGCAGATCGGCGTGCACGGCGTCGGCGCAGGGGTTGTCGCCCAACAGGGAACGGGTCACATCGAACGCGATCCGCTCGTGGTCGACATAGAGTACCCGAGCGTCGGGTCGGGCAGCCTGGGCTATTTCGTGCACATTGCCCACTGTCGGCACACCGGAACCGAGGTCGAGAAACTGGTCAATTCCGGCGGACACGCAGAACCGGACAGCGCGCATCACGAACTGCCGATTGCTCTTGGCCACCTTGTCCGCATCGGGATTGATGGCCAGCAACTGCCGAACCGCTTCGCGGTCGACGGCGAAGTTGTAGGCGCCGCCGAGCAGACAGTCGTAGATGCGAGCACCATTCGCCCGATCCTGATCGGGCGGACGCGGTCCCCATTCCGGTGAGCTCGGCACGCGGGTCATCATAGGCGGTTCGAACGGACCCGCATTCGATCAGGGATCGTCAGCGGCCGACGAAGACGCCGCCTCTGCTCGCGGCGCGGAAACGGGTCACGCGACCCGCACCGTGAACAGCGCCCTGGCCAGGGCTCCGAGCATTCTGTTTGATGACTCAATCATGTGTCCGGCACCGGCCGGTGGGTTCGTCACGGGATCACGAGTCGTCCCGGGCCGCCCGGTCCCATGCTTCCCGCCTGCGCCGCACGGCGCGCCGCTTGGCGTCCGCGAGGATCTCGCGTTCCTGTTCCGGTGACGCCTCGCCCTCGGCGAACGCGTGTTCGGCCTCGGCCAGCCGGGTGTCCTCGGCGAGGCGCTTCGTGTCCTCCGGCAGGTCCTCCTCCGTCTGCGCGAAGTCCTCACCGTGCCAGAAGTTGGCCAGCCGGTTGCGGCCGCCGTGCCGCTGCCGGAACGGGTTGTCCGCCGGCAGCTGCGCGCTGGCCCGGCCGTACAGACCGATGGACAGCAGGACCACGCCGACCACCAGGCTGAACGCCACGTTGGGGAACGTGAAGGCCAACAGGTTGTGCGGACCGTTCAGCACGAACATGTTCGCCAGGCCGGACACCAGGAACAGGGCGGCGATCACGACGCACGTCGTCGACGCCAGTGGTCCGCCGACGATCGCGGCGAGCGCCAGAATCACGCCGACCACCACCGAGATCGTGGACAGCAGGCCATTGCCGGTCATGCCCAGGGCCCGTGCGCCGTGCGTCGTCAGGAACCCGGTGCCGGTGGCGAATCCCAGGCCCGCGAACGCCCACAGCACCAGCGCGACGAGGGCCGCTCCGATCCTGTGCACCCAGAAAACTGGATGGTGCGTGTCGAGTCGACTGCGTGTCATGGGACGTGACTACCCAGCACGTTCCGGGTCGAATCGGGCGCTGTTTGGTTCCGGGCCAGTCGGGAACACACACGGTATGGACAACCAGTTCGAGATCGATGTCACCCGCATCCGCGACGACGCGCGGGCGCACATGGAAGCTGGTCCGGTCACCGGCACCTACGGCGCCGACAAGGAACGGCTCATCGAGGTGCTCAACGATGTCGTCGCCACCGAGATCGTGTGTTTCCTGCGCTACTCGCAGCACGCGATCGCCGCGACCGGCATCGACAGGGCGCAGGTGGCCGCCGAGTTCCGCGAGCACGCGGCCGAGGAGATGCAGCACGGGCTACGGGCCGCCGAGCGCATCGGCCAACTGGGTGGTGAGCCGGACTTCGACCCGGCGAGTCTGACCAAGCGGGCGCACACCCAGTACGTGACCGTCGGTGAGGCGGACCTGAAGCGGATGCTGCAGGAGAACCTGGTCGCCGAGCGCATCGTGATCAGCAGCTACCAGGAGATCGCGCGGTGGATCGGTGATGGGGACCCGACGACCCGCCGATTGATGGAGTCCATCCTGGCGGAGGAAGAGGAGCACGCCGACGATCTGCTGGACCTGCTCGGTTCCTGATCAGTCGGTGACGTGACGTCCGCGTCGTGCTCCAGCCGGTAGCCGACGCGGCGTACGTTGCTGTCCAGCCACTGGCGGCCCCGGCGCGGCCGTGTGCGTGGCGCCGCCCGGCTCGCAACCGGACGGTCACCACGAGGACCATGCCCGGCGGTCTCGGTGCTCGTGTCGGCGCCAGTGGCGACGCCGCGCACCGAGCCGGTCAGTTCGCCGTTGGCCACTTCCAGCAGCCGTGAGCCGATTCGGAGCGCGAACAGAGCGCGCTCCGAATCGGCTCACGGTTGTGTTCCGGTCTGATCGGTGATGCCGGCCCTGAGCCGGTATTCGAGCACCAGCGCGGGCCGTCCGGGACCGGTCGGCCTGCGGCCCGGCCGGATGTCACACGTGAACGCCTTGACCTCCTGGATGTGCGAGTTCGGGTCGAGGCTTATCGACGCGAGGTCGTTGGCCGAGTCGCCGGTGACGAGACCGTTGTTGCCCCAGTGGTAGGGCAGGCCGACCTGGTGCAGGCGCCTGCCCTGGACGACCAGCGGCCGCATCCGCTCCGTCACCAGCACCCGGGCCTCGATCGCGTTGCGCGGTGACACGATGGTGGCCCAGCCACCGTGGACCAGGCCGCGTTCGGCGGCCAGTTCCGGTGACACCTCACAGAAGAACGCCGGTTGCAGCTCGGACAGGTACGGCAGCCACCGGCTCATGCCGCCCGCCGTGTGGTGTTCGGTGAGCCGGTAGGTGGTCACCGCGTACGGGTACACGTCCGCGCCCGCCGTTCCCGGGTCCGGCTGGAACCGGTTGTCCGGGTGGACGTAGCGGGTGACCTCGCGGACCGGGTTGCGCTGTTGCGGGTACATCAGGTTCGGCACCGGTGAGTCCTGCGGTTCGTAGTGCGCGGGCAGTGGCCCGTCCGTCAGGCCCGCCGGCACGAACAGCCACGCCTTGCCGTCCGCCTGCATGATGAACGGGTCCACACCGGACAGTGCGTCCGGGCCGCGGGCGTCGTCGGCCGGCCGGTAGTCGGGGGCCTTGGTCGGGGGGAAGTCGGGCACGTCGTGACCGGTCCACCGGCCCTCGTCGGCGTCCCACCACACCAGCGCCTTGCGGTCGCTCCAGGGTTTGCCGTCCGGGTCGGCCGAGGCGCGGTTGTAGAGGATGCGGCGATTGGCCGGCCACGCCCAGCCCCATTCCTTCGCGACCCAGTTCTGCTCCCGGCCGGGCTTGCGGCGCGCCGCCTGGTTCACGCCGTCCGCGTTGACACCGCAGTAGATCCAGCAGCCGCACACCGTCGAACCGTCGTCACGCAACTGTTCGTAGGACGACAGCGGCTTGCCCTCGGCGTCCCAGCCGTTGATCTCGGCCAGCACGGCCTCGGCGTCCGGTTCGGCGATCGGGCCCTTCGTCGGGTAGTCCCACGTCAGGTCCAGCACCGGCCGGTCCATGTCGTCGGTCGACGCGGCCAGCTTCTCGCGGATGATGCGGCCGAGGTGGAAGGTGAACCACAGGTCGCTGCGGGCCTCGCCGGGCGGCTCGACGGCCTTGTGGTGCCACTGCAGCATCCGCTGCGTGTTGGTGAAACTGCCGTCCTTCTCGGTGTGCGCGGCGGCCGGGAGGAAGAACACTTCCGTGCCGATGTCCTGCGTGTGCAGTTCCCCCGACTCGATCTCCGGGCCGTCGCGCCACCACGACGCGCTCTCGATCAGCGAGAAGTCCCGCACCACCAGCCAGTCCAGGTTGGCCATGGCCATCCGCTGCAGTTTTCCGTTCGCCGAGCCGACAGCGGGGTTCTCACCGAACAGGAAGTAGCCCTTGCAGTGGCCGGCCAGTTGTTCCATCACGGTCGCGTACGTGCCGTGGTTGCCGGTCAATCGTGGCAGGTAGTCGAAGCAGTAGTCGTTGGCCTCCGTCGCGACCGGGCCCCAGTACGCCTTGAGCAGGCTCACGAAGTAGGCCCGCATGTTCGCCCAGTAGCCCTTGGCGGTGGACTCGGCCGCGACGAAGGAGTCCAGGTCCTCGTTGGAGTGGGCGTGCGGCATCGGCAGGTAGCCGGGCAGCAGGTTGAACAGCGTCGGGATGTCGGTCGAACCCTGGATGGACGCGTGGCCGCGCAGCGCGAGGATGCCACCGCCGGGACGGCCCATGTTGCCCAGCAGGGACTGCAGGATCGACGCGGTGCGGATGTACTGCACGCCGACGGTGTGCTGCGTCCACCCGACCGAGTACACGAACGCGGTCGTGCGGTCGCGGCCGGAGTTCGTGGTGATCGCCTCGGCGACCGCGTGGAACTGCTCCTGCGGGATGCCGCAGATCTGCTCGACCATGTCGGGCGTGTAGCGCGCGAAGTGCCGCTTCAGGATCTGGAACACGCAGCGCGGATGCTGGAGCGTCTCGTCGCGCTCGGCCTCACCGACGGCGGCACCGCCGGAACCGTGCGTCTCGCCGCGGCCCGCCTCACGGATGTCGGACCGCTCGACATCGCCGTACTCCACGTCCCGCTCACCGGACGCCGCCTGGACCTCGGAGCCCTCGTACTGCCAGGTGTGGAAGTCGTAGCTGCGGTTCTCGCTGTCGAGGCCGGAGAACACGCCGTCCAGGTCCTCGGTGTCGGCGAACTCCTCGCAGATGATCGCGGCCGCGTTCGTGTAGTGCAGAACGTACTCGCGGAAGTACTTGTCCTCGGCCAGCACGTGGTTGATCAGGGCGCCGAGGAACACGATGTCCGAACCGGCCCGGATCGGCACGTGCCGGTCCGCGACCGCACTGGTGCGGGTGAACCGGGGATCGATGTGGATCACCGTGGCACCGCGCGACTTGGCCTCCATCACCCACTGGAACCCCACCGGATGGCACTCGGCCATGTTGGAGCCCTCGATGACGATGCAGTCAGCGTGCTGCAGGTCCTGCTGGAACGTCGTGGCGCCGCCGCGACCGAACGAGGTACCCAAACTGGGCACCGTGGCGGAGTGTCAAATGCGGGCCTGGTTCTCGATCTGGATCGCGCCCAACGCGGTGAACAACTTCTTGATCAGATAGTTTTCCTCGTTGTCCAGCGTCGCGCCACCGAGGCTGGCGAAGCCCATGGTCCTGCGGGTCCTGGTCTGGTCGACCTCCCACTGCCAGCCCGCGCGCCGGGCGTCCAGCACCCGGTCGGCGATCATGTCCATCGCCTTGTCCAGGTCGAGTTCTTCCCACTCCGTGCCGTGCGGGCGCCGGTACAGTACCTTGTTGCGCCTGCCGGGTCCGCTGACGAGCTGCTTGCTCGCCGAGCCCTTCGGGCACAGCCTCCCCCTGCTGACCGGGGAGTCGGGGTCGCCCTCGATCTGGACGACCCGCTCGTCCTTCACATACACGTTCTGGCCGCAGCCGACGGCGCAGTACGGGCAGATCGACTTCACGACACGGTCGGCGGTGTGCGTCCTGGCGTCCAGCCGCGCGCTGCGCCCGCTCTGGGCGGCGGCCGCCTTGCCCGGCCGATCGGTGCCGGTGACCTGGCGAAACACCGGCCACTCGTCGATCCACTGCCGTACACCCATGGCGCCTCCTCAGGCCGTTCGGGTGGGGCCTACCCACCCTGGCGGATTTCCAATCCCGAACCGAGGATTGAAACGGCCACCGAGTGGGAAGACGATGGCCGTCCGCGTGTTCGGCACCATCGGACGGAGTTGTTCATGTCGCTCGACCTGCGGGGACTGCTCTCCGCCGACGATCCGCCCGCCGACGGTGGCTATGCCCGACCCGGTCCCCGCTTCGGCTTCTTCACCGACACCAGTGTGTGCATCGGGTGCAAGGCGTGCGAGGTGGCGTGCAAGGAATGGAACGCCGTCCCGGAGGACGGCCTCGACTTCACCGGCATGTCCTACGACAACACCGTCGGCCTGAGCGCGGACACGTGGCGACACGTCGCGTTCGTCGAGCAGAAGCAGCCTGCCGCGACCGTCGACCTCGGGATGCCGTCGCTGCGCAGGCCCGGTGACCGGGAGGACGCGGAGGGCACCGAGTTCCGCTGGCTCATGTCCAGCGACGTGTGCAAGCACTGCACCCACGCGGCGTGTCTGGACGTCTGTCCGACCGGTTCGCTGTTCCGCACCGAATTCGGCACGGTCGTGGTGCAGGAGGACATCTGCAACGGCTGCGGTTACTGCGTGCCCGCCTGCCCGTACGGGGTGATCGACCAACGCAAGGACGACGGCAGGGTGTGGAAGTGCACCCTCTGCTACGACCGGCTCGGCGCGGGCCAGCAGCCGGCGTGCGCACAGGCGTGTCCCACTGAGTCGATCCAGTTCGGTGAACTGGACGAACTGCGTCGTCGGGCAGACGAGCGGCTGGCCGGGTTGCACTCGCGCGGGGTGGCCGAAGCCAGGCTGTACGGGAGGGACGAGGGCGACGGTGTCGGCGGCGCGGGCGCGTTCTTCCTGCTGCTGGACGAACCGGAGGTCTACGGCCTGCCGCCGGACCCGGTCGTCACGACGCGCGACCTGCCGTCGATGTGGCGACATGCCGGCGTCGCCGCGTTGACGCTGCTGGGCGGGCTGGCCGCCACGTTCGTCGGCAGGAGGCCGCGGTGACCAACATGAGCAAGACCCGGCGTCGGCGGCGCGGTGAGCAGTTGATGGTGCCGGAGGCGGATTTCCAGTCCTACTACGGCAGGCCCGTGCTCAAGGAGCCGACGTGGGCGGCCTTGGACATCGCCGGGTACCTGTTCCTCGGTGGCTTGGCCGGCGCGTCGTCCGTGCTGGCGGCCGGGGCCGAGTTGACCGGCAGGCCCGCTCTCAGCCGGACCGGCAAGGTCGGTGCGCTGGTCGCGATCTCCGGTTCGCTGGTCGCGCTGGTCCACGATCTGGGGCGGCCGGAGCGGTTCCTGAACATGTTGCGGGTGATCAAGCCGAGCTCACCGATGAGCATCGGCACGTGGCTCCTGTCGGTGTACGGGCCGCAGGTCGGTGTGTCGGCCGTGACGAACCTGACCGGCACCTTTCCGCGGATCGGGCGGGTGGCCACGATCGGCGCCGGGCTGGTCGGGCCTGCCGTCGCGGCGTACACGGCCGCGCTGATCTCGGACACGGCGGTGCCGACCTGGCACGAGGGGTATCGCGAGATGCCGTTCGTGTTCGTCGGTTCGGCCGCGTGCGCCGCCGGCGGCCTCGGCATGATCGGGGCGCCGGTCGCCGAGGCCGGACCCGCCCGGCGGGCCGTCGTGTTGGGTGCGGCGCTGGACGTCGTGGCGACCAAACGGATGGAACGAGGGATGGATGGGGCGGCGGAGCCGCTCCGGACCGGGACGGCCGGGCGGCTCATGCGAGCGGCCGAGATCCTGACCGTGTGCGGCGCCGTGGTCGGTGGTGTGCTGGGTCGGCGGTGGCGAGCGGCGGCCGTGGCCGGTGGCCTGGCGTCGTTGGCGGGTTCGGCGTGCACACGGTTCGGTATCTTCCATGCCGGTGTCGCGTCGGCGCGCGACCCTCGCTACACCGTGGTGCCTCAACGGGAGCGGCTCGACAGTCGTAATACCTGAGAGCTACGCGCGAAGTGAGTCCCGCGAGGTGATTCGCGGATAGCCCCTGCTGCGCAGAATCGTCGTTGTCGACGTTCTGTCGCGGACAGGGGGAATTCAGGTGCGCGCCGTCGCCCACATCAGGGTTGCCGCCGTCGTGGTCGGACTGGTGGTGGCCACGACCGCCGCGGCCAAGGTCGCAGCGGCCGAGATGCCTTCACCGCCAACGATTCCCGCGCTTGTCGCCGGCGATCTGGCCACCGTCTATCAGCGCGACCACGAATACATCGCCGCCGCCGAGCGGGTTGCCGTCCAGACCGACGATCCTGGTCGGGCCCGGGTGTTGGCCGGGCTTGCCGCGCCGGGGCGCGACTTTCTGTCGTTCAGTCCGGTGGGTGACGGCCAGGCCGTCGAGGTGGTCGGGGATCTGGCGCACGCCGATCGGATCACCGTTGTGGTGCCGGGGTCGGACACGACTCTGGACACGTTCGACTCCTTCGGCTCCCGGTATGCGGCTGTCGGTGGCGCCGCTCGCGATCTGGCCGTCGAGATGCGTCGACTCGCTCCTGGTGAGCGAACCGCCGTGGTCGCCTGGTTCGGTTATGCCGCGCCGCGTACCCGGAGTGTCGACGTCCTGACGACGGGCCGCGCCGAGCAGGGTGCGGCTCGGTTGCGCCAGTTCCTCCGGCAGTTGCTCCAGTTGGACGGTCGCGCCCGGCTGGCTCTGGTGTGTCATTCGTACGGGTCCGTGGTGTGCGCGACCGCTGTGCACGGCCTGCGGGCCGATGTGGCGACCGCGCTGTCCGCCGTGGAGGTCGTCGGCAGTCCTGGGCTCGGTGTGCCTGACGCCGCGGCGATCGGTACCCGCGTGCCGTTGTGGGCCGGACGTGGGACCCGCGATCTGATCGGGCTCGTCCCGAACGTCGCCGTGCACGTGCTCGGTGTGCAGGTCGGTTTCGGGGCGGACCCGACGGCGCCCGGCTTCGGCGCTCGTGCGCTGCCGGTCGGGTCCGCCGCCCACGGTCAGTACTTCGAGCCGGGTTCGTTGGCGTTGCACAGCATCGCGCGGGTCGCGCTCGGCCGTACGCCGGGCGGCGGTGTCGACCGATGACCGTCCCTTCCCTGCCGCGCGGCGATCGCGGCGTGGTCGTGCTACGCGCGCTGGTGCTGGTCGGTGTGGTGCTCGGCGACTGGTTGGCGACGGGCGTCGCCGTTCAGGACAGCGGCCATCTCCTCGACACGAACCTGCCGGCGTCAGGCCCGGTTGCGGTGCTGTTCCTCATGGGGCGGCGGGAAAGGCTGTGGCGGCCGGTGCGGCTGTTCGCGCTGACGTGGGCGTTGGTGCTGCTCTGGCTGGTGCTCCTCGGGACGGCGCCGGAGACGATCGGCACGCTGGTCTCGGTGGCGCTCGGGCCGCTGTGGTTCGTGCTGCTGTGCGCCGGGTCGGTCGCGGTGACGCCGCAGGCGGTTCGGCGACGCGTGAGCGCGATCGCCCGCCAGTGGGCCGATTCGGTCGCCCGAACGGTGGGCCGCTGCCCGGCCTGGGTGAGCCGGCTCGATCGCCACGCCGTCGCCATATTCCTCTGGCACCAGACCGCTCTGCTCGTCACCACCGTGGGTGTCATCGCACTCGGCCTGCATCCGTCGCAGCCGCGACCGCTGCTGCTGCCGCTGTTCGCCGCGGTGCTCGGATTTCTCACGCTCACCGACCAGGAGGCATCATGACCCCGCTCTCGATCGATTTCGTCGGCTCCCTGTATGCGAAGTACGAGGAGGAGTTACGGGCCGTCCGGGACGCCCAACGCTCGTTCCTGGTGCGGCAGGGGCGATCGATGAAGGCCCAGTTGGACGACCTGGAGGCCGAGATCACGTATCTGCTGTTGCGGGACCGTCGGCCGGCAACCGTGGTGGAGATCGGCACCCTCTACGGCTGGTCCACCACGTGGATACTGAGTGCTCTGCGGGACAACGGGCTCGGCCGGCTGTACTCGTTCGACATCTCCGACGACGCGCCGCGGCACGTGCCCGCCGAGCTGAGCGCCGACCGCTGGACGTTCACCAAGGGCGACATGCGCACCCGGTTGGCCATGCTCCCCGAGCGCACCGACTACCTGTTCATCGACGCCGACCACGGCGCGCGGTTCGCCCACTGGTACATCAGCGCGCTGTTCCCACTGATGCCGGCCGGCACGCCGACGAGCGTGCACGACGTGTTCCACGGCAGGCGGCCCAAGCCGTACAGCGAGGGTTCGGTCATCGTGCGGTGGCTGACCGGCAAGCTCGTGCCCTACTTCACGCCGTCCACGGCGAAGGCACCGCACGTCGTCGCGGAGCTCACCAGGATCAAGCGCGATCTCGGCCTTGCCGAACCGGTGCGGACCAGCCGTGCCAACCCGATGATCTTCTTCACGCTGCCGTAGCCGTCATTCGCCCGCGGTGACCAGGCCGGTCTCGTACGCGAAGACGACCGCCTGGGTGCGGTCGCGCAGTCCGAGTTTGGCCAGGATGCGGCCGACGTGGGTCTTCACCGTCTGTTCGGCGATCACCAACTCGGCCGCGACCTCGGCGTTGGACAGGCCGCGCGCGATCAGGCCGAGCACGTCGACCTCGCGCGCGGTCAGGTCCGCGACCCTCTCCCTGCGCGGCAGGCGTGCCGCGCCGAGGCGGGAGAACTCGGCCAGCAGGCGTTTGGTCACCATCGGTTCGAGCAACGCACCGCCGTCGGCGACCGTGCGGACGGCGTAGCTCAACCGCTGGGCGGACGACGTCTTGAGCAGGAAGCCACTGGCGCCCGCGCGCAGCGCTTCGTAGACGTACTCGTCGAGGTCGAACGTGGTCAACACGATGATCTTGGCGTCGGTCTCGGCGACGATCCGCCTCGTCGCGGCCAGACCGTCCAGACGTGGCATGCGGATGTCCATCAGGACGACGTCCGGCTTGAGTTCGCCGGTCCGGGTGACCGCGTCCTCGCCGTCACCGGCCTCGCCGACCACCTCGATGTCCGGCTGCGCGTTCAACACGACGGCGAAGCTCTCCCGGATCATGGTCTGGTCGTCGGCGATCACCAGCCGGATCGTCATACCGAATCGCCCTCGGCACACGGGATCGACGCCGTCACCTCGAACCATCCGTCCTCTCGCGACCGCGCGGCGAACTCGCCGCCGAGCGCCGACGCGCGCTCCCGCATCCCCCGCAGGCCGTGGCCGGAGGACAGCGGGGACGGTACCGGACCGTCCGTTGGCATGGTGTTGGTCACCCGCACGCCGACGGTCTCCAACCCGTAGTCGAGCACGACCCGCACCTGGGAGCCGGGTGCGTGGCGCAACGCGTTGCTCAGCGCCTCCTGCACGATCCGGAACATCGACAGTTCCACCAATGTCGGCAGTGGTCGCCGCGTGCCGTTGCCGACGAGTTCCACGGCCAGCCCAGCCGCGCGCACGTTGTCCAGCAGTTCGCCGACGTCGTCCAGGCCGGGCTGTGGCGCGTAGTCGCCGTCCGGGTCGGCCGCATCGGCGCGCAGCATGCCCAGGACGTACCGCATCTCGCCGAGCGCGGCCACAGCGTTCTCCCGGATGCTCGCGAAACTCTCCCGCAGTTCGGGCGGCGCGTCGGTCACGCGGTACGGCGCCGCCTCGGCCTGGACGGCGACCACGGACATGTGGTGTGCCACGACATCGTGCAGTTCACGCGCGATCCGGGTGCGTTCCTCCAGCACGGCGCGCCTGTCACGTTCCTGGTCGGTCAGCCGTTCCTGCTCGCGCAACTGCCGCCTGGTGCGGCGCAGGGTGCGCACACCCGCGATCAGGGTGATGCCGACCAGGGACACCACCATGAAGATCAGCAGGTCGCCCGCTGAGAGCTGGTCGGGCAGCAGCATCTGCACCACGCTGGCCACGATCATCGAGCACAGCCACTGGGTCGCGACGACGAGCGGTCGGCACTGGGCGGCGACCACCAGCGTGACGACGAGGTGGGTGATCACACCCGTCCGCAGCCAGTCGGCTCGGACTCCGGCCGCCGCGAACACCAGCGCGAGGACGACGAGGACGGCCAGCGACCACCACCACGCCAGCACCGGTCGGATCGTGGCCAGTGGCATGGGGGCGACCTTGGCGGCGGCCAGGAGCAGCGCGACGAGCAGTGGCAACGCCACCGGGCCGGCGAGGAGCTCGGCGCCGATGATCAGCATCACGAGCCCGAAGACGCAGGTGACCGCCAGGACGTTGCGCCGTGCCACCGTCGCGTGCCGCCAGGGATCGGCTCGGATGTCCGTGAGGTCGGTCAGGAGGTGGCGAATGTCGGTCCAGTGGCGGGAGATCGCGTGCGGGCCGCTCGCGTGCGGCCGGTCGACCTCCATGTCACGAATGATAGACCGGGGCGTTGTTCCGCGAGCTCGTGCGGTGTTCCGGCTGGTTGTCGTGGCTCGCTCGCTCGGGCTCGCTCGCTCGGGCACGTCGTTCCGGCTTCCTTGCGCCGCGGCCGCTGTCGGTGATCGGCCGTCAGCAACCGACCTGACGCCGTCAACCGGCGATGCTCCCCAGGAGGATGCCACCGCGCCAGTGGCGCTGCACCAACAGGAACAGCACGATCATCGGCAGCACCGTGACCAGGCCGCCGATCACGACCAGCGGGAACAGGATCGCGTCGCCGCTGTTCTGCGCCTGGTTGGTCCACACGCCGATGCCCACGGTCAGCGGATACAGGCTGCTCCGGCTGAAGATCAGCAGCGGCAGGAAGTAGTTGTTCCACACCGTGACCACGTTCAGCAGGAACACGGTGAGCAGGCCGGGCAGCATCAGCGGCAGCGCGAGCCGGCAGAAGATCCGGATCTCCCCCGCCCCGTCCATTCGGGCCGCGTCGATCAGTTCGGTCGGCACCGAACCGGCCACGTACACGCGCATCAGGTACACGCCGATCGGGCTGACGATGCTGGGCAGCACCATGCCCCAGATCGAGTTGATCAGCCCGACCTTCGCGTACACCAGGTACAGCGGGAGCGTGATCGCCGTGATCGGCACCAACAGCGCCGAGATCACGACGATGAACAGCGCCCGGTTGCCGCGGAAGGAGAACAGCGCGAAGCCGTAGCCCGCAACGGCCGACAGCGCACTGGCACCCAAGCCACCCAGGCAGGAACCACCCCTCGTTCGACATATCGAATAAACCTCAAGATTTCGGCCAAAACAGAGTCCCGCGCCATGAGCGGTCCCGTCAAGGACGTCCGGCGCGCAGCCACACCCGCATCGCTCCCGCGCCCCGGTTGCCCCACAGGTGATACGGAACGGCCGTCACCGGCACGGTCGATGCCCCGTCGGACTCCGGCGTGTCGTGCGGCCGCCACGGGCGGGGGTCCTGGCTGGTGCGGCGCGCGGTGCCGGTGACCAGCACGGTGCCACCGAGCACGTCGGGCCGGTGCACGGCGTGCAGCGGCACGTCCGGGTCGAGCACCAGGTCGTCGACGGCACCGTTGTCGACGGATTCCACGCAGTACACCAGTGGTCCGCGTTCGACGGCAAGGCAGCCGCGCGCCGCGTCCACCAGTGGATGCGCCGCCGTGAGCCGCGGTGTCAGGTCCAGTTCCAGGGTCACCGTGTCCCCTGCCGACCATTCGCGATCCAGCCGCAGCCAGCCGTCCGAAGCCCGGTCCGCCACGTCCCGCCCGTTCACCGCGACGCGGTAGTCACCGGCCCAGTCCGGAATCCGCAAGGTCAGCGGACCGCACTGTCCTGTTCGGATGTTGACCGTGCCGTCCAGCGGGTACTCGGTCTCGACGTCGACGCTCATCCCGCCCGTGCCGTAGGTGCCGGTCGCGTACTGGTGCAGGACGATGCCGGTGCCGTCGGTCGCCGCCAGGTAGTGGTGCACCGACGCGAGCAGCCGCATGACGTTCGGCGGGCAGCACGCGCAGTGGAACCACGGGGTGCGGGCCGCGCCGTGGTCGCCGTGCCGGGCACCGTGGCCGTGGCCGTCGCGCACGTGCAGCGGGTTGTCGTAGCGATACCGGTCGCCGGACAGCGAGACGCCGGCCAGGAAACCGTTGTACAGCGTGCGTTCCAGCAGGTCGGCGTAGCGGGCTCGGCCGGTGGCCAGCAGCATCCGCCATGCGAACTGCACCGACGCGATGGCCGCGCAGGTCTCGGCGTAGGCACGTTCACCGGGCAGTTCGTACGGGTCGCCGAACGCCTCGTCCTTGTGGTGCGCGCCGAGGCCGCCGGTGAGATACGTGCGGGTGGCGACCATGTCGGTGCACAGTCGCTCGGCCGCGGCGAGCAGTTCGCCGTCGCCGGTCTCGATCGCGAGATCGGCGACGCCGGCCAACAGGTAGAGCTGTCGCACCGCGTGGCCGGTCACCTCGGTCGCCTCGCGCACCGGCTGGTGATCCTGCCAGTAGCGGCTGTCGAACCGGTCCGCGCGCAGCAGTCCCCTGCCGCGCTGGTCGACGAAATGTCGCGCCAATACCAGATATCGCGTCGTTCCGGTGGTCCGGTAGAGCTCGACGAGCGCCGTCTCGATCTCCGGATGGCCACACACGCCCGCCCGGCGGCCCGGCCCGAACACGTCGTCGATGTGATCGGCCACGCGCACCGCGATGTCGAGCAGATCGGTGCGGCCGGAGCGCGCGTGCGCCACGGCGGCCTGGATGAGGTGCCCCGCGCAGTACAGCTCGTGGCCCCATTCCAGATCGGTGAAGTGCGCGTCCGGGCGGAGCACCTGGAAGTAGGACTGGAGATAGCCGCTGGGTTCCTGTGCGGCCGCCAGCAGTTCGACCGCCTCGTCGACCCAGCCGGCCAACCGGGCCGACTCGTCGGTCGGCAGTTGGCCGGCCGCGCGGAGCCAGCCGATCGCCTCCAGCCACTTGTAGAGATCCGAGTCCAGGAACGGCAGTTCGTTGCGGTAGTCACCGGCGTCACGGCCGGCGGCCAGGCGCAGGTTGTGGAAGTTGCCGGCGCTGGTCAGCCGCTCGTGCCCGTCGGGCACGCTGACCGCCGCGTTGACCCGTTGTCGTTCGTGCAGCAGACCGCCGGTGAGCCGGGCGTCGGCGGGGCGGAGGGCGGGGTTGGCGTCACGGCCGGGTTGTAACGGCCCTGGCCGATCCGTCGGGACGGGTGGCATCACCGCTCCCGGGTGACCGAGGGAAACCTGTGCCCGACCGACCGTAGATGTGCCACGCCCACCGGTCAAGGCAGCGGAACGGGACGGAAACGAGCCACCGGACGACGAGCGGTCGTCGGCTTCGACGGCTGGGAATGGCCGCCGCTGCTCGTCGCCGTTGACGACCGTCTACATGGGACTGGTGGGCCTCGGTGGAACCGCGGCCGAACTCCTGCTCGCCGCCATCGACGGCGATCCGGCACCGGGGTGCGGCAGTTGCCGTGTCGTCCGGTACCGCGCGATTCCACCGATCCGACGGCCGTCGCTGCCACCCGCGTGGCCTGGTGTCCGGCCCGAGCAAGGCTGATCGGCCCGTTGACCCGGTCGGTCGGCACTCCTATCGTGGGCAAGTCGGACCTTAGGTCAATTCCGGACTCGAATCGAGCGCCGTCGTGACGGACCTGGATCGCCAGGAACCCGACGACATCGTCGGTGCGCTGGGCACGGTCAGCCAGACCGAGAGCACCCGGCCTCGTTCGCGGCGCCGACGATTACGCCTGCTGCTTGCCATCGTCGGTCCGGGACTGATCGTGATGGGCGGCGGAAACGACGCGGGCGGTGTGCAGATATACGCCCAAATGGGCCAGACCTATGGCATGAAACTGCTCTGGACGCTCGTCCTGTTGGCTCCGATCCTCTACGTCAACCAGGAGATGGTGATCCGGCTCGGTGCGGTGTCCGGCGTCGGTCACGCCCGACTGATCTTCGCGCGGTTCGGCAAATTCTGGGGCGCCTTCTCGGTCATCGACCTGTTCGTCATCAATGTCGCCACGATCATCGCCGACTTCATCGGCATCGAACTCGCGCTCTCGTATTTCGGGCTGTCCGACACCGTCGCCGTGGGCGCGTCGACCGTGTTGCTGTTCGTCGCGATGATCGGCGGGACGTTCCGGTTCTGGGAACGGTTCATGGTGTTCCTGGTGGCGCTGAACATCCTGACCTACCCGATGGCGTTCCTGGTCGGTCCCCGCGTCGGCGACACGCTCGGCGGAATCGTGCCGACGCTGCCCGGCGGGATCAACGCCGGGCTGCTGTTGCTGGTCGTCGCGGTGGTGGGCACCACGGTCGAGCCGTGGCAGCTGTTCTTCCAGCAGTCCAGCGTCGTGGACAAGCGGATCACGCCGCGCTGGATCCGCTACTCACGGATGGATCTGGCCGGTGGCATCGCCATCGAGATGATCGGCGCCGTCGTGCTGATGGCGGTCACCGCGTTCGGGCTCGCGCACACGGGCGCGTTCGGCAGCTTCGACGACCTGGGCACCACGGCACACCAACTGGACCACTACGTCGGCCGCGGCATCGGTGGCCTGTTGGCACTGGTCACGCTGGACGGTTCGCTGATCGGCGCGAATCTGGTCGGGCTGACCAGCAGCTACGCGTTCGGCGACGTGTTCTCCTCGGTCCGCACGTCGCTGCACCGGAAACCGCGCCAGGCGCCGCTGTTCTACGGCCTGTACGCGGCGCTGCTGATCGGCTGCGCGGCGATCGTGCTGTCGGTCGGCGACTTCCTCGGTGTGATCACCGACTACGTGGAGGCGCTGAACGGGGTGCTGCTGCCCTCGGCGGTGGTGTTCCTGGTGCTGCTGGCCAACGACAAGGCCGTGCTGGGTCCGTGGACGAACACGGCCCGGCAGAACGCGGTGGCGGGCGTGATCGTCTGGACGGTGACGACGTTCTCGTTGGCCCCGCTGGTGACCACGTTCTTCCCCGACGTCAGCGTGCCGCAGATCGTGCTGACGCTGGCGGTGTGTGCGCTGCTCGGCGCGGTGATCGGCGTGGTGCTGTGGCTGCGCAGACCGTCGCGGGGCACACCGGTGACCGACTCGCCGGAGGACAACCGCAGGCCACCGGGCATGGACCGGCACCGGTGGCACGACGTGCTCACCGAACGCCGCGACACCTGGCGTACACCGAGCCTGGAGACCCTCCCCCGGCCGCCACTCAGCCCGGCACGGCGGATCGGCCTGCTCACTCTGCGCGCCTACCTGGTGCTCGGCGTGATCGTGCTGGTGGCGAAATTGATCGACGTCATCTTCGCGCACGGTTCGTTCAGCACCGGTCGCGGCTGACGCTCATCTCGGGGCGTGCAGCCTGTCGATCTCGACGGTCAGCAGGATGCGCTCGCCGCCCCCGCCGAACTCGGGATACGGCCGGCCGAGGTACTTGTGCGACAACTGGTCGATGTGGTCGCGTGCGCCCTCCGTCGACGCGGACACCACGCGGCCGCGCATCGACCAGGAGCGCATCGGCGTGGCCGGATCGATCACGCCGATGGCCACGCGCGGGTCGCGCCGCACGTTGCGCGTCTTCTGATGCGTGGTCACGGTGTTGATCAGGACGTGTTCGCCGTCGGTGTCGATCCAGGTCTGGCTGATCTGCGGCGATCCGTCGGGCATCAGCGTGGTGACGAAGCAGACCGCGGGCGAGGTGAGGACGTCGAGCAGGTCACCGGGCAGTGCCATGGGAGGGGTTCGACCTGCGCTTCCTGTCGTCGGCGGCGGGGGGCGGTGACCGGACGGGCGGGTCGGCAGTCCGCCGACCCGCCCGGGTCCGTCACCGCATCGAACGGTCGGGGGTCTCCGGCTCGGCGGTCTCCCGCCCGTAGGCGGGGTCACGCTTGCGCTGGGCCTCGATGAAGTCCTTGAAGCACTCCAGGTCGCCCTGCAGGGTGCTGCCGATGACGCCGGTCATCGCGCCGAGATGTTCGGTGACACCGTGCGGCTCCAGTTCCATCTGCAGATGCACGCGGGTGGTGTCGTCGGTCAGGCGCTGGAACGTCACCACGCCGGCCTGTGCCGGCCCGCTGTCGGAGCGCCACGCGATCCGCTCGTCGGGCCGCTGCTCGGTGATCGTGGCGTCGAACTCGCGCCGCACACCACCGATGGTGGTCACCCAGTGCGTCTTCGTCGGCGTGTCGTGCGTGATCTCCTCGACGCCGGACATGAACGCCGGGAACGTCTCGAACCGGGTCCACTGGTCATATGCGGCCCGCACGGGGACCGCCACGTCCACCGACTTCTCGTACGTTGGCATGCGTCTCCTCCTCGGGTGCGCACTGCTTCCTGCGGACGGGTTACCCGATCGGCGGCGACGTACACACCGGACGGAGCGATCCACAATGGATCTTCGACGTCGTCCCGCTCCGATTGCCGGCTACGCCGGCTCGACCACCATGCGCATCACGCAGTGGTTCTTGCCCTTCGGGCGCAGGTAGGTGAAGCCGACGCGCTCGAACATCGGGCGGGTCGCGTTGTAGAGGAACGATGACGAGACCTTCTTGTCCGGCGTGTCCTGCGGATACGTCTCGACGGCACCACCGCCGGCCTCCGCGATCAGCCGCAGCGCACCGTCCAGCGCGGCCGTCGCCACGCCAGTGCGACGGTAGCGACGGTCGACGAAGAAGCAGGTCAGCCGGTAGTCGGGGAACAACTCGCCGGGCAGTTCGACGTCCTTGCGGTGGGCGATGCCGGGTAGTTCCGCCGGACTGCCGTATTCACACCAACCGACGGCCGTCTCGCCGTCGAAGACCAGGGCCGCGTGCGCCTTGCCGGCCTCGACCAGCCGCTGTTTCTGTTCCCTGGCGGGCCCGGCAGCGCGCCGCCCGGCCATGGTCGCGTCGTGGAACCACGTGCACCAGCAGCCGCCCATGCCGGCACCGTTGTTGCGCTCGCACAATTCAGCGAACGCATCCCAGGTTCTGCTGGTCAGCGGTCTGATCTCGTACTCGCCCATCGGCACAGCATTTCACACGGGGACATGCGGTGCGCTGGAGAAGCGGGATCGCGCTCGAACACGGCCCGCTGCCCTGGTGTCTCGATCGGACCGAACAGCACCGCGTTCACCCGGACTCCGCTGCGCGCCAGGTGCACGCCGAGGTCCGGGTCAACTGCACCGCTGCCACGCGGTTCACCTGATCAGTGAACAGTCAACCCTGTCCTGCGCCAACCGGAACCAGCAAGCTGGACAAAATTCGCGAACACAGGCAGGGGCCGGAGGTCTCGGATGGACCGGCGCACGTTTCTCCGCAACGGCATCACCTTCGTCGGCGGCGCGTTCGTACTGGCCGCGCTGCCGGCCTCACTGGTGGGGCTGATGGCCGAGGCCGCCCACGCCGACGGCTTCGCCGACTACCCGGAGTTTCCGTATCCGCCGACCGACTACACGGAGGCGCTGCGCGGGCAGTTCCACTTCAGTTCCCGGTGGGGTTGGATGAACGACCCGAACGGTCTGCTCTACCACGATGGTCTGTACCACTTCTGCTACCAGCACAATCCGCACGGTCTCGCGTGGGACACCATGCACTGGGGCCACGCGACCAGCCCCGACCTGGTGCACTGGACGCAGAAACCGGTCGCGCTGGAACCCGGCGTGCACCCCGGCGACCTGTGGTCGGGCGGTGGCGTCGTCGACACGAACAACACCTCCGGTCTCGGCAGCGCCGACAATCCCCCGCTCGTGGTGTTCACCGGCACGAACGGCGTGACGGTCAACTACAGCACCGACGGTGCCCGCACGTTCCAGAGCTACGCCAACGGCCGCCAGGTCGCGGTGCCCGCCGGCACCAGCCGTGACCCGAAGGTGACGTGGGACGCCGCGCGTGGCCGGTGGGTGATGGTGGTCTGGTCCGACGGCGGCGGCAACGGCGCGAACTTCTACACCTCGCCTGATCTGCTCAACTGGACGTTCGCCAGCCGCTACACGTCGGACTGGGTGTTCGAGTGTCCCGACTTCTTCACGCTGCCCGTCGACGGCGACCAGAACAATCAGAAATGGGTCCTGACCGACGCGGCCGGCAACTACGTCATCGGCTCGTTCGACGGCACCACGTTCTCCCCCGATTGGTCCGGACCACAGCGCATGGACCAGGGCGCCGACAGTTCCGGCGGCACGTTCTACGCGGGCCAGACGTTCTCGGCGACGCCGGACGGCCGGACGGTGCAGATGGTGTGGCAGCCGGGCAACCACGGCAGCGTGTGGACCGGCAACGCGTCGTTCCCCGCGGTGCTGGGACTGGCCACGACGCCCGCCGGCATCCGCATCACCCGCAACCCGGTCGACGAGATCAGCCTGCTGCGCACGGACACGACGACGTGGTCGAACGTCACCGTCGGCCCCGACAGCGACCCGTTCGCCGGCATCGACGCCGACACGTACGAGATCATCGCCGAGTTCGACACCGCAACGGCCACGGCGACCCAGTTCGGCTTCCTGCTGCACTGCCGCTCCGACGGCACGTACGACAAGTCGGTCGGGTACGACATGGCCAACCAGACTCTGTACGGGGCGCCGCTGTCCCCCGACGGCGGCCGCGTCCAGATGCACATCCTGGTCGACCGGGGTCAGTTGGAGATCTTCGGCAACAACGGTGTGCTCTCGTACACGGACAACGTCAACTTCGACTCGTCGGCAGGGAGCCTGGGCCTGCGGGCGTTCGCGACCGGCGGGTCGGTGCGGTTGGTGTCCGCGCGGTTCCACCGGATCGGCTCGGCGTGGGGCCAGGGCGAGTCAACGCTGGAGTCGACGCTGAGCGGCCCGTGGCGCGCGATCGGCGGCGCGTGGATCGACACCGCGGCCGGCAAGCAGGGCACCGCGAGCGGTGACACGTTCTACCTCAGCGACACGACGGCGGGCGACTTCACGTACGACGGCGACGTGCGGCTGGACTCGGCGCAGGCCGTGGCGCTGACGTTCCGCGCCAGCGCGGACGGCTCCCAGCACTACACGGCCAACGTCGACGACACGGGCGTGGTCAAGTTGTGGCGCCCCGGCCACGACATCGCGGCCGTGTCGGCGCCGATCACCACCGGCCGCACGTACCACTTGCGGGTCGTGGCCGGTGGCTCCCGGATCCAGGTGTACCTCGACCACGCGACCACGCCGGTCATCGACGCGACGGACTCGACGTACAGCAGCGGTTACCTGGGCGTGAACGTGTTCAACGGCAGTGCCGCGGTGCAGAACCTGACGATGGACCACACGGACTTCACCACGAACCTGGCCGGTCCGTGGACCCCGGTGGCCGGCACGTGGACCACGACGACGGTCCGGTCGGGCGTCCACGGCAACGGCGCGGGCGACAACTTCTACCTGAGCGGCACGACTGCCGCGAACTTCACGTACCAGGGCGACGTGACGGCGGTGAACGGCGGCGCGGCGGCACTGACGTTCCGCGCCAGCGCCGACGCCTCCCAGCACTACACGGCCAACGTGGACACCACGGGCCTGGTGAAGCTGTGGCGTCCGGGTTCGGACCTGGGGACGTACGCGACGGAGATCGTGTCGGGCAGGGCGTACCACCTGACGGTGGTGGCCGACGGAACCCGGATCCAGGTATACCTGAACAACGGCGCGACACCGGTGATCGACGTGACGGACTCGGCGTACAGCAGCGGTTACCTCGGGGCGAACGTCTTCAACGGCAGCGGAGTGGTGCAGAACTTGATGCTGAGCTGAGCGCGCGGCAGCCGAACGTCGCTACCGCGTCGCGGACGACCTGCCGCCCGCGCCCCGATAATTCGTAACGGCTTTCAATGGCGGCACCAGATCATGCAATGACGCCGCATACGCGTGGCATTAACATCATGGCGGACATCATCACTTTCTTCGTGGCGGAAAGGATTTCGATGATTCGTCGCTGTGTCGGGGTGGCCGCCGTTTCGTTGGGGCTGCTCGGGTTGGTGGTCCCCTCGGCCGATGCCAGTACCATCTCCCGGCCCACCAACAACATTTTCATCGGGTCGGACGCGCTGGCCCAGTGTCGGGCGTTGGGGCGGTCGGAGGTCGCCAACGAAGGGTGGGACGGCTTCTCGTGCAAGCCGGATCCCTCCGTCGACCCGACCGCCGAGCAACTCTGGATCATCATCGACAATTCGTGACCACACGCCGGTGGTGGGTCGATCGAACGGAGCGCCGCGAGCGGGACCCCGTGAATCGCCATAAGCACCGGATAAGTCACGAGTTAGCGCTCTGCTAATCACGTGTCGACCAGACTCGCCGCGACATTCGCCGATTTCCGGCGCCTGTCGGGCGTGAGTTCGTCATGCCTGGCCGACCAACCCGAGATCGCGCAGACGCTGGGCCGTCTCGATGATCGTCGCGTCCATCGGCCGTGGCCACCAACCCGGTTCGCCCCGCACAACGGACTTCGAGCGCTGGACGTCGAGCTCGTCGCTCGTTCGTGTCAGCTCAGGCTGGACAGGTCGATCGCGTTCGCCATCGCGTGGTAGCCGGTGGCGTTCGGGTGCAGGTGGTCGCCGGAGTCGTCCGCGGCCAGCATCGCGGTCGGGTTGTTCGGGTCACGCACGGCCGCGTCGAAGTCGGTGACACCGTCGAACACGCCGCCGCTGGACCGGATGAAGCTGTTCACCGACTCCCGGACCGACTCGCGCGCCGCCGTGTAGGACGGCGCGCCGCCCTCCGGCGTGATCGTCGCGGCGATGATGCGAAGGCCGGCCGCGTGGGCCCGGGCCGCGATCTGTCGCAGGCCGCTGATCAGGTCGTCGGCCGACGTGCCCGAGTTGATGTCGTTGATGCCCTCCAACACGATCACCGTGCGCACCCCGGACTGGGCCAGCACGTCGCGCTCCTCGCGGGAGACCGACGAGATGCCACCGGTTCCGGTGCCCGGCTCGCCGTTGAAGTCGTCGGACACCACACGGTTGGCGCTGATGCCCTCGTCGACGACACCGGTCTGCGGGTACTGCGACTGGCCGAGCACGCGCCGGGCCAGATCGTTGGGCCAGCGGTCGTTCCCGTTGTACGTCGAGCCGACGCCGTCGGTGATCGAGTCACCGAGCGCCACCACGGAACCGGCCGTGTTCACCACGTCCACACCGGACAGCAGCGTCCAGAAGCCGAACGTGTTGTTGACGGGGAAGTCGGCCGTGTCCGCCGTCCGGTCGCCCGCGTTGTCGGCCGAGGAGTACATGTCCTGTTGGCCGAGGCTGTGGTAGGGCGCCATCGCGACCGGACCGGGCAGATAGATGCTCACCAACAGGTTGGTGTCGGCAGGCACGGCGAACGGCACGCCGTCGCTGACCGCCTGGCCACCCGCCGGGATCGTCACTCCCTGGTTGCCGTGGAACGTGAGCGTGACCGGGGCGGCGGTCGCCACGGCGGCGGAGGACTGGACGGCGACGGTGGCGTGGCCGATGACGACCGGCGCGGTGTTGAAGTCGTTGTCCAAGTGGATGCGGACAGCGGAGCCGCCTTGGCTGCTGTGCTCGACCATCCGCAGCGTGCGGGCCGTCCACGGGCCGTTGACCAGGCCGTCGTCGCCGGCGGCGGCCCATGTGCCGCTCCAGCCGGGGGCGACCGGCCGGACGCCGAGTGCGAACACGTGCAGCGCGGGGGTCGACGGGCCGGGCGTGGCGCTGATCGCCGGCAGCGTCACGGAGGCGACCGTTTTGGCCGGGTTGAGCGCGACCGTGTCCGGCGTCAGTTTGATCGCGGCGCTCTGCGTGCCGCTGGTGGTGTTCCAGTTTGGCAACTGCACGGCCATCGTGTCGCTCGCGCCGATGTACCAGTCGCTGTCGGACAGTGTGTAGGACTGCGTGCTGCCGTCGGTGTAGGCGATCGTGCCGCTCCCGCTCGTGGCACCGGCGGTGCTCGCGACGACGAACGTCAGCGCGTCACCGGAGCCGCTCACGGCGATGGTCTGGCCGTTGCTGACGACGTTGTCCGGCGTGCCGGACGCGACACTCGGCCAGCGCAGCGGGGTGCCGTTGAGCGTCAGGGAGGCACCGGGTACCCAGCCGTCGGCGGCGAGGTCCTGTGCGGAGAAGCTGTGGCCGGTGCCGTCGATGTCGGCCGACGTGGGGGCGCTGTTGTCGCTGATACCGACGTTGTCGAACGCGGCGCTCAGGCCGGCAGGTCCGGATGTCGGGGCGAATGCGGTGGCGAACACGTGCAACGCGGCGGTTGCCGTGGTCGTGCCGATGTCGGGCAGCGTCACCGTGCCGACGGTCTTGCCGGCCGTCAACTGGACCGAGTCGGAGAACAGGCTGACCTGGTGGACCTGTGCGCCGCCGGTGGAGTTGCGGTAGCCGGTGGCCGCGGCTATCGGCGACGTGCCGCTCCACCAGTCGGCCGCGCCGAGCGTGAACGACTGGGTGCTGCCGTCGGTGTAGGCGATCGTGCCGGTGCCGGTGGTGGCACCGTTGGTGCTCGTGACGACGAAGTCGAGCGCGGGACCGGAGCCGGGATCGGCGAAGCTCTGGCCGGCTGCCAGGGCGTTGTCCGCCTGGCCTGGTGCGAGGTTCGGCACCTGGACGACGGCGCCGTCGGCGAGCGGGAACGCGGCGCCGGGTGTCCAGCCGACGGTGGCGAGAGCTTCGGACGAGAAGCTGGAACCGTCGTCGTCGATGTTCGCGGCCGCGGGGTTCGCGTCGTCGCTGATGCCGGCATTGGTGAACAGACCGGAAAGGTCGGCGGCCGACGCCTTCGTCGCCGCGTGGGCCGGTGTGGCCACGGCGATCGCGGCCGCGAAGGCGGTTGTGGCGACGATCAGGCGCCTGCCTGGTTTGTGGAGTCGTCCGTTGCGGATCCGCACGCGCACCATCGAGCCTGCTCTCCTCTCGACCCGGCCGCCGTCGGGCCGTCGCAAGGCCGTATGACAACGGATGACAACGTTGTCAACGCGGCGCAGGACCACTATGTCGTCGGCTCTCCAAAGGTGTCAAGGGAATGCGCGCCCGGCGGACCGTGCTGTGAAAAACCTGTTGTGGACAACGGGTCGCCGGGTGCCGGGCCGTTCTGACCCGCCTGTCCTTCGCGGGTCCCGGCGCGCGTGTCCTTCCTGACATGTGGCTGCCACGGCCGGAATTGTGTGAAGAATGACCGGTGACGGCGCAGACTGGACAGGGGCGGGCCATGACGGACGAAGAACTGATCGTCGAGATCGCGCTGGCCCGTCTGGACAACCTCGAACTCGACCTGGAGGAGATCGCGGCACTCGTCGTTCGGCGGCTGGGGCCGGATCGCGTGCTGGAGTTCGCGTCGCGCAACCTCGCGACGCGCGGTGAGTTGCGGGGCGCGGTGTTCCCGTCCGCGGTCGAACATGTCATGCGAGTGGTACTGACCGCACGCGGTCCAACCGACTGACCATGACAGAGTCGTCCGCGTGATCGACGAATTCGCGAAGCGCTGTCTGCACGGCGATCTGCGGGAGATCCGCGAGACGATGCTGGGCAAGCTCGACGGGCTCGGCGAGTACGACGTCCGCCGTCCGCTCACGACCACCGGTACCAATCTGCTCGGCCTGATCAAGCACCTGACACTGTCGGAGTCGCGGTACTTCGGCGAGGTCTTCGGCAGGCCGTTACCCGAACCGTTGCCGTGCTGGGACGATCTCGAACTGCGCGGGACGGACATGTGGGCGACGGAGCACGAGACGCGCCAGGAGATCGTCGACCGCTACCGACACGCCTGCGACCATTCGGACGCGACGATCACGGCGCTGGCCATCGACCGTCCCGGCCACGTGCCATGGTGGCCGCGCCCTGACGTGACGCTGTTCACCGTGCTGGTGCACGTCCTGACGGAGACCAGCCGGCACGCCGGCCATGCCGACATCCTGCGCGAACAGCTCGACGGCGCGACGAGTTCGGCCCGGCGCGACGCCGCCTTCTGGGCGGACCGGCGCGCCGCGATCGAGCGGGCGGCGGCCGTGTTCCGCTAGCTTGCTAATCGGAACCGTGTTCCATATCGTTAGCGGAATAACGTTCCGATTAGCGAAGGGATCCGGTCGCACATGACGGACAGCACTGGCCGGCCGCGGTTCGGGATCATGACCCCGCCCTCACAGGTCGACTACCAGAACATTCTGCGCGTCTGGACCGAGGCCGACGGGATACCGGAGATCGAGCACGCGTGGTTGTACGACCACCTCATGCCGATCTTCGGTGATCTCGACGGGCCGACGTTCGAAGGGTGGACGCTGCTCGCGGCCCTGGCGGCACGCACGCGGCGACTGCGGTTGGGCGTCATGGTGACCAGCAACCGGTTCCGGCCGCCCGCGATGCTCGCCAAGATCGCGACGACCGTCGACATCGTGTCCGGCGGACGGCTCGACCTCGGCATCGGTGTCGGGTCACGGCCCAGCCTGCCGATGGCCCGCCGGGAGTACGCGGCGCACGGTTTGCCCTTCGCCGACACGGCTTCCGCCGTCGGCCGGCTGGCCGAGGCGTGCACGGTGATCCGGCGGCTGTGGACCGAGGAGCAGCCGTTTCACTTCGACGGCGAGCACATCACGCTCACCAGCGCGTTCGGCAATCCGAAGCCCGTCCAGCGACCGCATCCGCCGATCCTGATCGGCGGCCGGGCGATGGCGACGCTGCGGGTGGCCGCGGAGCACGCCGACGCGTGGAACATTCCCGGTGGCGACATCGAGGACGCCGTCAGCCGCAGTGCGCTGCTGGACCGCTGCTGCGCCGAGATCGGCCGCGACCCGGCCGCGATCGTCCGCTCGATCTATCTGCAGGTCTCCTACGACCGGCCGGACACGACCCGCGCCGCGATCCGCGAGGCGCTGGACGCCGGTTTCCCGCACATCGTGCTCGGCCTCGGCCCGCCGTTCCCGGACGGGATCGCGCGGTGGGTCGCCGACGAGTTGATCCGCCCGTCGGTCCCGGCGGCCTAAAACCGCCGACGCGCCAACGACATCGTGCTCACGGCGATTCGGCGACGGTGATCACCGACAGCGTCGACTCGGCGACGGTGATCACCGCCGGCGTCGACGGCGCTCGCCGCCGGTTGCGCGCCACGAGCGGCGACACGCTCTCCGCGGTCGGTCATTCCTCCGCGGCGCCGCGCAGTGCATGGCCTGCCAGCACGTCATAGGCCACGATGCCGACGACCGCGCCGATGAGCGGACCCGCTATCGGTATCCACCAGTAGTTCGAGAAGTACTGGAACTGCCCGGGTAGCGCGATATGGCCCCAGCCTGCGATCCACGCGAACAGACGCGGGCCGAAATCGCGGGCCGGGTTGATGGCGTAGCCCGCGTTGGTGCCGAATGCCAGTCCGATGACGACCACCACGAGACCGACCACGAACGGCGTCAGATTGGCCGCCGGCGCGCTGTTGCGCCGGTCCAGCAGGGCGGCGATCACTGCCAACAGCAGTGCCGTGCCGACGATCTGGTCGACGAACGGCCCCACCCACGATCCGTGGAAGTACTGCGCGGGGAACGTCGCGAAGATCGAATAAGTGGCCAGCGAATGCGCCCGGTCGGCGATGTGGTTGGCCTGGTTGGACGCGTCGATGGCGGCCGCGTAGACGGCGTAGACCAGTGCGGCGGCGGCGAACGCGCCGACCAGTTGGGCCAGCCAGTAGCCGGGTACCTTGCGCCACGGGAACTTCCGGCGCAACGCGAACGCGAGCGTGACCGCCGGATTGATGTGCCCGCCGCTGATGCCGGCGCACACGTACACGCCGAACACGACGCCGAGGCCCCAGCCCCACGCGATGATCAGCCAGTCGGCCGCACCGAACGCGACGGACTGCCGGCCGGAGCCGGGGAGCCCGACGACGGCCACGGCGACCGAACCACAACCGAATGCGATGAGCACGAACGTGCCGAAGAACTCCGCCAGCATCTCGCCAACGTGCGTGCCCGCGATCCAGGACCGGGCCCGGCCGCGATGCGCGCCGATACCGGCGGGTGGGACTTCGGTGGTGTCCGTGACGCCATCCGGCATGGCACGCCTCCTCCGAGATGGGCGCTTGATCTATCGCACAACGATAGTTTCATATCGTACTACGACATTGAACGTTCGCACCGCGACGTTTGACGCGAACGACCGGACGGGTACCTGCGATGCCAAGGTGTCCTGGCGGATCGGAGGAATCCATGCCTTACGTACGAGGCCATGTCCGGCGAAGCCCCGGCCGGGGACTGTTCCACGGCAGGCGCCTGGTGCGGGTGCACGGATACCACCGCAGCCGGCCGCACTCGACCTGGTTGGCGATCGTGATCGGCGTGGCCGCCGTGCTCCTGCTGATCCTCGCGTTGACCGGGCGTCTGTGAGCCGAACCGTCACCGGAGCCGGCGTCGGGCACACCACGGCGCCGCCGGCCCGGCATTCGCCACGACAGCCCCGACCGGCTACCAGGTGGCGGCGCCCAGCCAGAAGATCGCGGGCTGGGCCGTGCCGACGTAGATCTCCATGCCCAGTGTGTGCACCTGGCGCCTCGGACACCTGGAAAAGGCGTTCCCAGCGCGTGATGAGATATTCCGGCGGAATGCGCCTGCCGTACTCGTAGTCGACGAGCGTGCCGTGGCCGCTCGGACCCGGTTCCTTGGCCAGTGCACGCAGCGACATGCCCTTCGCCACCCGACGACCGTGTAACTCCGCGCCGAGACGTCTGGCATGGTCGGTGCGGTCGTGACCGGTCATGCGTCGAACCTAGCGCCGGGTGCGCGTGCGTGTCACAGATAGTGCGGCATCGACGACGGATGGTTGAATGCGGTCCGCCGTTCGGTGCATGCCGTCGGAATGGCGACTTCAACTGACCGCGGGCAGATCCAGGTCGATTTCCAGGACAGCCCTGGTGAGTTCCGCCTTGTTTCCGAGTTTCAGTTTGCCGCGCGCCCGCGCGACATTAGGTGTCCACGGTCGGTTTGCCGACCCGCATCCGTGTCGCGGTCTGCGCGTGCGTGAGGCCGCGCGCGATCCACCGCAGCGCCTCGTACTGCCGTGGCGACAGCGCCGAACCGCCGCCGTGCCGCCGGGGCACGACGGCGGCCGGGCGCAGCGCACACAGTTCTGTCAGCACGACCTCGGTCAGTTCCGCCGACACCGTGAACCCGCCCGCGGCGACGCAGTGCGCGGCCGCCTGGATCACCGTGTCGTCCGCCCGCTCGGTGACGTACCCGGAAGCCCCGGCGCGCACGGCCGCGATCAGGTGCGCCGCGTCGACCGGTGCGCAGATCAGTAGGACCCGCGTGACGCCCCGCAACGCCGCGACGGCGTCGATGAGTCGGCAGGCCACATCGTCCGGCCCGAGCAGCACGACGTCCAACTCCTCGGGGTCGGCCAGTTCACCGGTCTCCGCCACGGCTGCCGAGACCGCGAAGCCGGCGTCGGTGCGGACGGTCTGGACGCCGCGCCGCATCACCGGACGACGGTCGACGATCGCCGCTTCGAGCGGAGCCCCGGACATCGGCTCCCCTTCGGGTTGATCGGCCGGACGACGACAGTGTGGCGATCCGATCACGTCGATGAACCACCGAGGACCGCTCCTGTACCAGCCTCGGACCATTCATGGACCAACGGAAGCGCCGGTGCGGCTGCCGGCCGAACTTCGTGGCGAGGCCCGCGCCACCCCTGGCCCCCCGACGACACGAACCGGCTCGTGGTCCGCACACACGGTCCTCACCCGATGGAGTGATGACGGTATCCACACGTCCGCCGCTCGCCCCTCTGAAACATCTCGCGGCCCACCTAGGGGCCGTCCGAACAGGACTGGAGCACACCGATGGTGACACCGACCAAGCCGGTCGACACGGACAGATCGGCCACCCGCACGGTCACGTTTCCGAGCGGGTTGAAGGCCACCACGTACCACCCGCAGCGGGGCTTCGATCTGGCCACCGCCGGCGACGGCGACCTGGTGCGGATCGGGCTGCCGGTACGGCCCGCCGATCCCGGGCACCGCGCCCGCTACGACCGCGTGCTGGCATCGCTGGCCGGCAAGTTCAACTACATTCCGGCCACGCTGCGGCACAACCCGAACGTCGTGCACGGCCCGCGTCGGGCGGCGGCGGACGCGGGCTCGGAGACGTCGACGAACTGGTCCGGCGCCGTCGTGTACGCCGAAGCCGGCCACGCGTTCCGCTGGGTCCAGGGCGACTGGGTGATCCCGGACGTCGACGCCCCGACCGACAACCAGTGGTACTACTGCGCGAGTTGGATCGGCATCGACGGCGACGGTTCCGGCGACGTGTGCCAGGCGGGCGTGGAGTGCGAGGTCTACCGCAGCGGTTCGTCGGTCACCCGCAACATCTACCCGTGGTGGGAGTGGTTCCCGGAGTCCGAGATCGCGATCACCAACCTGCCGGTCAGCCCCGGCGACCTGCTCACCGCGCTGATCTGCACCTCCGGCGCGGGCGCCACGCAGGCATCACTGTTCCTGACCAACCGCACCACGGGCGCCTCGACGTCGCTCACGTTCACCGCGCCCAGCGGCACGTCGCTGGTGGGCAACTGTGCCGAGTGGATCGTCGAGGCGCCGACCGTGGACGGCGGCCAGAGCAGGGTCGCCGACTACGGACAGGTGTTCTTCTCCGCGGCCGACGCCTACGACGGCAACGCCACCCTGGGCGGCGGCACCGGTGACAACATCAACATGAACAACGGCAGCGGCACCGAGGTCTCCTCGGGCACGCTGGTGACCAGCACCGTCGTCGAGTGCCAGTACGTCGGGCCGCTCCCGTAACCCGGTCGGTTCCCGGTGCCGATGAGCTACACCGGCACCGGGCTTCCGGTCAGGCCGGGACCTGGGCCGCCGAGACCCTGGCCACGCTCGCCGCCTCCGCCACGGAGAGGTCGTGCCCTGGTAACGCCACTCCGCCAATCGGACGTTCGAGGATTGACCACCGGAAAACGGTGCAACGCTACATACGGCGTGCGCGTATTCACGAGTGACGACATCTCGGGTCGGGCGTCCGACGGGAGGGGATGTGCGATGACCCGCTGGCCGGCGATGGTCACGATCATGGTGATGGCCCTGGGTTTGTTCGTCGCGGGCTGCGCGCCGTCGACAGCAGGCGGCAGCGCGTCCACGACGAAACCTGTGGCACCGGTGAAACTCGCGATCACGCCTGCTGCCGGGAGCAAGCAGGTGGCGCCGGACAAGCCGATCACGGTGACGGCGACCGGCGGCACGATCCGCGGCGTCACGGTGCACACCTCCGGCGACCCGGTCACCGGCAGCCTGGACGCCAAGGGCACGACGTGGACCAGCACCGGCACGCTGAACGTGGCGCAGGACTACACGGTGACGGCGGTCGGCGTGAACTCGGCCGGCAGGACCGTGACGACGACCAGCACGTTCGGCACGCTGACGCCGAGCAGTTCGTTCATCACGCAGATCTTCGAGGGCCTGAACGGAACGTACGGCGTCGGCATGCCGATCGAGCTGACGTTCAGCCACGCGATCACCGACCGGGCGGCGGTGGAACGGGCACTGCACGTCATGACGTCGCACCCGGTGGTCGGGGCGTGGACGTGGCTGGACGACAAGCACGTCGACTTCCGGCCGAGGGACTACTGGCCCGCGCACACGACGGTCAGCTTCAGCGGGATGCTGAACGGCGTGCAGGGCGCACCGGGTGTGTACGGCAAGCACGACCTGACGCAGACGTTCCAGATCGGTGACGCGCTGATCGTGACGGCCAGCACGACGACGCACCACATGCAGGTGTACCTGAACGGTTCGCTGCAGTACGACTGGCCGATCAGCACCGGCAAGCCCGGCGACGACACGCCCGACGGCACGTACCTGACGATCGAGAAGGCGAACCCGCAGGAGATGAAGCCCGCGCACATCGCACCGGGCGCGCCGGGTTACTACGACCTACAGGTGCCGTGGTCGGTCCGGTTCACCTGGAGCGGCGACTTCCTGCACGACGCGTACTGGTCGACCGGCCAGCAGGGCAGTTCCGACGTCAGCCACGGCTGTGTCAACATGCCACCGGCCGCGGCACAGACGTACTACCAGGAGGAAGTCCCCGGCGACCCGGTCACCATCACCGGCAGCCCGCTGGCAGGCGTGCACGGCGACGGCTGGACCGACTGGTTCGACACGTGGCAGCAGGTGCTGGCCGGCAGCGCGACGGGCCAGGCCGTGCAGGCGGGCCCGAGCGGCAGCACGTTCGTGGCGCCGTCGACCCTGACGGCCGACCCGTCGACGTCACCCCTGGGCACATCGGCAGCGAACAACTCGGCGGCCGGCTGAGTCATCGGTCGAGGAGGGCTCGCACGTAGGTGTCGAGCACATCGCCGTCGACCAGGGCGCCATCCAGTTCGTTGAGGACGCCGAAGTCCTCGGCGGACCACTCCACCAGTTCAGCCCCGACCGGCCCGTGGTCGTCCCCTCGGTGTCACGCCAGGAATTGCCGTAGCGCGGCCGTGGTTTCGCCCGGGGCTTCTTCGGCCACGAAGTGGCCTGCTGGGAGGTCGTGGCCGTCCGCGTTCGTGGCGTAGGTGCGCCAGATGTTCAGGACTTCGTAGTGTTTGCCGACGAAGCCCTTGGCGCCCCACAGGATCAGCGTCGGGCAGTCGACCCGGTGGCCCGCGTCCACGTCCTCCTGATCGTGGGTCATGTCGATGCCGGCCGCTGCCCGGTAGTCGGCGCAGCTCGCGGCAATGGTTGCCGGGTCGCTGAAGCAGCGGCCGTACTCCGCCTGGGCTCGGGTGTCGAACGGCGAGGTGCCGTTGCTCAGGCCGGACAGGCACGAGTTCAGCCAGAATCCCGGCTCGGCGCCGATCAGCCGTTCGGGCAGTCCACCGCCCTGGGTGAGGAAGAACCAGTGGTAGTACGCCATGGCCATCGCCCGGTCCACGTGTGTGAACACATGGTGCGTCGGCACGATGTCCAGCACGGCCAGCCGGCGCACCGCCGCGGGGAAGTCCAGCGCCAGCCGGTGGCTGACCCGTGCTCCCCGGTCGTGCCCCACCAGGTCGAACGTGTCGTGGCCCAACGATGCCATCAAGCCGCGCTGGTCGGCTGCCATGGCCCGTTTCGAGTAGTTCGCGTCCCCGTGCGACGGCGCCGGTTTCGCGCTGTCGCCGTAGCCGCGCAGGTCGGCCGCGATCACCGTGTGGTCGGCCGCCAACCCCGGTGCCACGTGGTGCCACATCGCGTGAGTCTGCGGGTACCCGTGCAGCAGCAGCACCGGCGGACCGTCGCCGCCGATCACGTAGTTGATCCGGGTACCGTCGACGTCGGCCTGTGCCGCACGGAAGCCGTCGGGGAAGATGTCAGGACTCACGGCCGGACAACGCCTCGGTCAGCGCCATCAAGGCGGTGCTGTCCAGATCACCACTCCCCTGCGCCCGCAGTGTTCCCATCAGCTGCGCGACCACCGAGCCGAGCGGGATCGCCACGCCGGCTTCGCGCGCCGCGTTCGTCACGATGCCGAGATCCTTGTGGTGCAGGTCGACGCGGAAGCCGGGCGTGAAGTCGTGACTGAGCATCCGGCCCGCGTCCTGGGCCAGTATCCGGCTGGACGCCCTGCCGCCACCCAGCACCGGTACCGCCGCGTCCGTGTCCACGCCGTGCGCGCGCAGGAACACCAGCGCCTCGGCGACCAGTTGGATCGTGCCGGCGACGATCAACTGGTTCGCCGCCTTCGTCGTCTGCCCCGCGCCGGACGGGCCGACGTGCACGACCGTGCGACCAAGGGCATCCAGCACCGGTCTGGCCCGCTCGAACGCCGCTACCTCACCGCCGACCATCACCGACAGCGTCGCCTCGATCGCGCCGCGTTCGCCGCCGGACACCGGTGCGTCCAACGCCTCGATGCCGCGCTCGGCCGCCTGGACGGCCAGGTCGCGCGCCACGTCGGGCCGGATGGTGCTCATATCGATCCACAGCGCGCCTCGCCTGCCGTGCGCGAGCACGCCGTCCGGTGCGGTCACGACCGCCTCGACGTCCGGTGAGTCGGGCAGGTTGGTGATGATCACGTCGCTGTTCTCGACAGCCTCCCGCAGCGTCGTGACCGGCCGGACGCCGTGTGCGGCCAGTGCTTCCGCCTTCGCCGGGGTGCGGTTGTAGCCGATCACGCCGTAGCCGGCGCGCACCAGGTTCTTCGCCATCGGTGCACCCATCACACCGAGGCCCACCACCGCGACGGTCGTCTCTGAGGCCATGCGTCCATGCAACACCAGACATCACCGTCGCGCACCCGGGATGCGCGCGACGTCACGTCGGACCGACCCACCGGCGCGGCAGCATCATTTCCCCGCCGTAACAAGGCTTTCTGCCGTGGCTAGGGCTGGATGTCGGGTTCCTCTTCGCGCAGGCGCTGGTCGAGGGATTCGCCCTGTCGTTCCTCGGCCGGAGTGGTGCCCCAGCGGTTGACGCCGGACCAGCCGTCCGGGGCGTCGTAGCCGTCCATCGGGTCGGCACCCAGTTCGTCCTCGTCGAGTTCTTCCTCCGGGGTGAGGGTGGCCGGGTCGTCGTAGTCGGTGGGTTCGCTCATGAGTCCCGTTCTACCTGGGGTGAGGAGCGCGGTTCCAGTCCTGGCGCCGCTTGCTCATGTGGATGTGCACCGTGTGTGGTGCGGTGTCGCCGGCCGTGATCCACGTGTTCACCTGGTCGGCGACCGTGACGAGGACGTGCCAGCCGAACGTGCGGCGTTCGACCGGGTCCGCCGTGCCGGTGCTCGACCGATGCGATGACGCTGATCGTCTCGGGGGCCAGGTCGAAGCAGCAGCTCGAGCTGCGCGCCCGGCCACGCCCGCGTCATCAGCGCCGAACACAGCTCGTCCACGGCCAGTTTGATGTCCTCGACCTCGTCCAGGTCGAAGTCCTGACGTAGCGCGATGGTCGTCACCAGGGATCGGATGAGGAACAACTGCGACCGGTCGGCCGGCAGCCGGATCTCGATACCCGTGCTCGTCTCGTGCTGGCCGCCATGGGCGACCTTGTGGCCGAACATCGCCGTCACCTCGCGCATGGAGCGGTAGTCGTTCCGGTATGCACCACAACCTCCTCCGCTCGACTTCACACGTCAGTCGCATACCCGGATGGCCGATACCGAAACGTCTCCGCTGTGACCGCCGTCACTGTGGCACACCAAGGTCAGTACGAACTGGACGGTGCCCACAGGTTGATGCCGCTCTCCACGGCGTACTTGTCGATCTCGGCGAGTTCGTCGTCGGTGAACGACAGGTTGTCCAGCGCGCCGACGTTCGCCTCCAACTGCGCGACACTGCTGGCCCCGATCAGCACCGACGTCACGCGCTCGTCGCGCAGCGCCCACGCCAGCGCCAGTTGGGCGAGGCTCTGGCCGCGGCGCGCGGCGATGTCGTTGAGGGCGCGGACGTGGGCCAGGTTCTCCTCGGTCAGCATGCTGTCGCTCATCGCGCCACCGGTGGCCACGCGGGAGTCCTCCGGCACGCCGTTGAGGTACCGATCGGTGAGCAGACCCTGGGCCAGCGGCGAGAACGCGATGCAGCCCGCGCCGACGTCGGCCAGTGTGTCCAGCAGGCCCTGGTCCTCGATCCAGCGGTTGATCATCGAGTAGGACGGCTGGTGGATCAGCAGCGGCGTGCCCATCTCACGCAGGATCGCGGCCGCCTCCGCGGTCTTGGCCGCCGAGTACGACGAGATTCCCACGTACAGGGCACGGCCGGAGCGCACGGCCGTGTCCAGCGCGCCGAGCGTCTCCTCCAGCGGTGTGTCGGGGTCGAAGCGGTGCGAGTAGAAGATGTCGACATGATCGAGACCAAGGCGCTTGAGGGACTGGTCCAGCGACGCCAGCAGGTACTTGCGGGAGCCGTGGTCACCGTACGGGCCGGGCCACATGTCGTAACCGGCTTTCGTGGAGATGACCAGTTCGTCGCGGTGCGAGCCGAAGTCGTCGCGCAGCACCCGGCCGAAGTTGATCTCCGCTGAACCGTACGGCGGCCCGTAGTTGTTGGCCAGGTCGAAGTGGGTGACGCCGAGGTCGAACGCGCGGCGGCAGATGGCGCGCTGCGTCTGGTAGGGCCGCTCGTCACCGAAGTTGTGCCACAACCCCAGCGACACGAGCGGGAGGAGCAGGCCACTGCGCCCGGTCCTGCGGTAGCGCATCTCGTCGTAGCGGTTATCCGCCGGCAACCACGTCATGAGCCGAAGCCTAGTCGCCGACCAGCGGATTCACCGGGGGCCGGTGATGGCCGGCCCCCGGTGTGTGCCTCACAGCGCCTTGGCCACCCGCTCGGCCAGCAGGCGCACGAACGTGGCCGGGTCGGCCAGTTCGCCACCCTCGGCCAGCAGCGCCATGCCGTACAGGATGTGCGCGGTGTCGGCCAACTGCGGGTCGTCCTTGCGTTCACCGTGCGCGGCGAGCAGGCCCGTGACCAGCGGGTGCGACGGGTTCAACTCCAGGATTCGCTTGATACGCGGCAGTTCCTGGCCCATCGCGCGGTACATCTTCTCCAGTGTCGGCGAGGCGTCGCCGGTGTCGCCGACGATGCACGCGGGCGAGTTGGTCAGGCGCGTGGACAGCCGGACCTCCTTGACGTCCTCGCCCAGCGTCGTGGTCATCCACGCCAGCAGGTCGCCGAAGTCCTTCTTCAGTTCCTCGCGCTTGGCCTCGGCTTCCTTGCGTTCCTCGTCGGTGTCGAGGTCCACTTCGCCCTTGGTGATCGACTGGAACTGCGTGCCGTCGAACCCGGTGACCGAGTCGACCCACATCTCGTCGACCGGATCGGTCAGGAACAGGACCTCGAAACCCTTGGCCTGGAAGGCTTCCATGTGCGGCGAGTGCTCGATCACGGCCCGCGACTCACCGGTCACGAAGTAGATGTGGGTCTGGCCCTCCTTCATGCGCTCCTTGTACTCCCGCAGCGTGGTCGGCTTCTCGGGATCGTTGCGTGGACGCGAAGGACGAGATCTCCAGGATGGTCTCGCGGTTGTCCGGTTCGTCGAGCAGGCCCTCCTTCATGACGCGGCCGAACTCGGTCCAGAACTTCGCGTACTTCTCGGCGTCCTCGGCCATCATGTCCTTGACCGTGGAGAGCACCTTCTTCACCAGTCGCCTGCGCATCATCTGGATGTGCCGGTCGGCCTGCAGCATCTCGCGGGAGACGTTGAGCGACAGGTCCTGCGCGTCCACGACGCCCTTGACGAACCGCAGGTACTCGGGCAGCAGTTCCTCGCAGTTGTCCATGATGAACACGCGCTTGACGTACAGTTGGACGCCGCGCTTGCGCTCCCGCATGAACAGGTCGAACGGCGCGCGGCCGGGGATGAACAGCAGCGCCTGGTACTCGAACGTGCCCTCGGCCCGCAGGTGCACGGTCTCCAGCGGGTCTTCCCAGTCGTGGCTGATGTGCCGGTAGAACGTCGTGTACTCGGCGGGGTCGACGTCGTCCTTGGGGCGGGCCCACAACGCCTTCATGGAGTTGACCGTCTCGGTCTCGTCCGTCGGGTTGCCGTCCTCGTCCTTCTTCTCCGAGCGCATCCGGATCGGCCACGCGATGAAGTCCGAGTACCGCTTGACCAGTTCCCGGATCTTCCACGGGGAGGTGTAGTCGAACAGGTGGTCCTCGGTGTCCTCGGGCTTGAGGTGCAGCGTCACCGAAGTACCCAGCGGCGCCTCGTCGACCGCGTCGATCGTGTAGGTGCCCTCGCCGCCGGACTCCCAGCGGGTGCCACCTGTCTCACCGGCTCGCCTGGTCAGCAGTTCGACCCGGTCGGCGACCATGAAGCTGGAGTAGAAGCCGACACCGAACTGGCCGATCAGGTCGGCGGATGCCGCGGCGTCGTTCGACTTCTTCAGCTTCTCCAGCAGTTCTGCCGTACCCGATTTCGCGATCGTGCCGATCAACGCGACGACCTCGTCCCGGGACATGCCGATGCCGTTGTCCCGAATGGTCAGTGTGCGCTTCTCGGTGTCCGCGTCGATCTCGATGTGCAGATCCGACGTGTCCGCGTCGAGTTCCTTGTCCAAGTACGCTTCCAGGCGCAACTTGTCCAACGCGTCGGACGCGTTGGAGATCAGCTCGCGCAGGAATGTGTCCTTGTTCGAGTAGATCGAATGGACCATCAACTGCAGCAGCTGACGTGCCTCTGCCTGGAATTCGAGCGTTTCTGCCCCCGTGCTCACCGCATCCCTTTCTCGTTGGCAAAGATTTCCCGAATCGTACGGCGTTCGCTCCATGGCCCGCAACGAGCCGCCCGGGTTGACAGGCAGCCGCGCGGCTGCCTATCTTTCCGTCATGCGGCCGCGCGGACCTGTGACGGGGGAAGGGTGATGGACCAGGTGTTCCGGGCGCTCGCCGACCCGAGCCGCCGCATGCTGCTTGACCGGCTCAACGCCCGCGACGGCCAGACGTTGCGGGAGCTGTGCGCCGAGCTGGACATGGCGCGGCAGTCGGTGAGCAAGCACCTGCAGGTGCTTGCGGCGGCCGGTCTCGTGACCACGGTGCGTCGCGGCCGGGAGAAGCTGCACTACCTCGACCCCGACCCGATCAGCGACATCGGCGAGCACTGGATCAACCGCTTCGACCGCAGGCGGGTCGACGCGCCTGCGACCCCGCGACGAGCACCGCAGGACGACCCCGTGGACCGGACCGGCTTCGTCTGATGCCGTCCTGTCGCTGGCCCGCGCCGCTGTCGGCGTTGAGGACGATGGTGGTGACGGGCACCCTCGCGCTGCCCGAGCCACAGCCACAGGAGTGACCATCCATCGGGTGCGGCGGCACACGATCCTGTTACGATCGCGAGACACGTACACCAGGAATTCGTCTTTCGACACAGGAGATCGGATCCTCGTTCCATGCGGATCGTCGTCGGGCTCGGCGGGAACGCGCTCCTGCGGCGCACCGATCGGCCAGACGCCGGCGTTGCGCGGGAACACGTTCGTGAGGCTGCCGCCGCGATCGCGCCGATCGCCGAGCGGCACCAGGTGGTCGTGTGCCACGGCAACGGGCCACAGATCGGCATGCTGGCCGCGGAGAGCGCTGCCGACCCGGAACTGACCGCGCCCTATCCGCTCGACGCCCTCGGCGCGCAGACGCAGGGCATGATCGGATACTGGCTGGCGCAGGAACTGGTCAACGCCGGCGTGTTGCGGCCGGTCGCGGTCGTGCTCACGCAGACCGTGGTGGACGCGGACGATCCGGCGTTCGACGAACCGACGAAGTTCGTCGGCCGCACGTACTCCAGCGGAGTGGCACACCGGTTGGCCGCCAAGCACGGCTGGACGGTCGCGCCGGACGGCAACCGGTGGCGGCGCACGGTCCCGTCGCCGCAGCCGCGGCGGATAGTCGAGCTGCCGGTGATCGAGGATCTCGCCGAACGCGGCACACTGGTGGTGTGCGGTGGTGGCGGCGGCGCGCCCGTGGTGCGCGACGAGAACGGGCTGCACGGCGTCGATGCCGTGGTGGACAAGGATCTCACGGCCGCGGTGCTGGCCGTCGCGCTGCGCGCCGACCGGCTGGTGCTGCTGACCGACGTGGACTCGGTGAAGCGCAACTTCGGCACGCCGGAACAGTCGTCGCTGTTGAGCGTGAACACGACGGCGTTGCGCTCGATAGCGTTTCCCGCCGGTTCGATGGGGCCGAAGGTCGATGCGTGTGTCCGGTTCGTCGATGAGACCGGCAACGTCGCGATGATCGGCGCACTCGCCCAGGCGGCGAAGGTCGCCGACGGCTCGGCCGGCACGACGATCACGCGGGCGCCGAACCAGTGAGCCCGGCCAACCGGCCACGCAGGAACGCTTGCTCAGCCGCGTTGTCCGTGTGCGCCGAAGCGGCGTGATACTCCGCCGCCGCCTCTTCCGTGCGGCCGAGGCGGCGCAGCAGATCGGCACGGATCGCGTGAGCCACGTGGTAACCGGCCGGGTCGACGTCATCGACGATGGCCAGTGCCACGGCCGGGCCGTGCACTTCGGCCACCGCGACCGCACGGTTGAGGGCCACGACCCGCGTCGGTGTCATGGCGAGCAACTGGTCGTACAGCGCGAGTATCTGGCGCCAGTCCGTCTCGGCGGCCGTGCTCGCGTCGGCGTGCACGGCGTTGATCGCGGCCTGGATCTGGTATGGGCCGGGTCGGTTGCGATGCAGGCATTGCCGCACGATCGCCTGGCCCGCCGTGATCAGCTCGGCGTCCCACAGCTCGCGGTCCTGGTCGGCCAGCAGCACCAGGTCGCCGTCGGTTGTGGTGCGCGCGGCTCGGCGCGACGAGATCAGCAGCATCAGTGCCAGCAGACCCGCCACCTCCGGATCGTCGGGCATCAGGCCGGCCAGCAACCGGCCCAGCCGGATCGCTTCCGCGCACAGGTCCTCACGCACCAGGTCGGTGCCGGAACTGGCCGTGTAGCCCTCGTTGAAGATCAGGTAGACGACAGCCAGCACGTCGCACAACCGGTCGGGCAGTTCGGCCTCGGCGGGCACGCGATACGGGATGCGCGCGTCGCGGATCTTGCCCTTCGCGCGCACGATCCGTTGGGCCATCGTGGTTTCGGGCACCAGGAAGGCCCGCGCGATCTCCGGTGTGCTCAGGCCGCCGATCAGGCGCAGGGTCAGCGCCACCCGCGCGGCGGGCGCCAGTGCGGGGTGGCAGCAGGTGAAGATCAGGCGCAGCCGGTCGTCCGGCACCGTGCCCCTCCTCCGGTTCGTCGACGGCGTGCAGCAGGAGTGACTGCGCGTGCCGGTCGGTGCGGGTGGACTCACGCCGCAGCCGGTCGATCGCCCTGTTGCGGGCCGCCGTGATCAGCCAGCCCGCGGGGCTCGGCGGCACACCGGTCGCGGGCCACTTGTCGGCCGCGATCGCGAACGCCTCGGCGACCGCGTCCTCCGCGACGTCGATGTCACCGACGACGCGGACCAGAACGGCCACCGCGCGGCCGTACTCCTCGCGGAAGGCTCGTTCCAGGTCCGTCGTCGGATCGCGGGTGCGCAACCGGTCAGTCCTCGCCCTGGAACGGGCGGACCTCGATCGGCAGCGTGGTCGCCTTGGCCAGTCTGCCACCCCACTTCAGGGCTTCGTCCAGGTCGGGTGCCTTGACGATGGTGAACCCGCCGAGGTGTTCCTTGCCCTCGGTGAAAGGACCGTCGGTGGTGAGGGTGTCGCCGTCGCGGTGCCGCACGACCGTCGCCGTGCTGGCCGGGTGCAGGCCGGCGGCGAACACCCACACGCCCGCGTCGATCATGTCCTTGTTCAGTGCCTCGACGTCACGCATGATCGTTTCGAGGGTCTCCGGCGGGACGTCGCTGTCGGGCTGGTAGACGGACAGCAGGTACTGCGGCATGGGATGTTCCTCCTCGGTCGGACGGTACCGCCGGCTCGCGCCGGCCGCTCACCCTCGATACGAACGATCCACCGCCGAATCGACATCACCGCGTCGCGAGAACCAGATATCTTTCGTCGGCGTCGTCGACCCCGTCGCAGCGCCAGCCGGCTTCGGCCAGCGCGACGCGGATCCGCGCTGGTGAGCGCACCTCGTCCGGGTCCAGCGCGCGGCCCTGCCTGCGGGCCAGTGCGGCCCGCCCGACCGGATGGAACAAGGCCAGCCGGCCGCCGTCGCGGCACACCCTGGCCAGTTCGGCGAGGCCGGTGACCGGGTCGGGCAGGTGGGTCACGAGGCCGGCCGCGAACACGGCGTCCAGGCGGCCGGACGGCAGCGGCAGCCGGGTCGCGTCGGCCAGCAGCAGGGTGGCGACCGTGGCACGGTCGCGGCGCGGGCCTCGGCCAGCATCTCGGCGGTGGCGTCGACACCGAGCACGGTGCCGTCCGGGCCGACGGCGGCGCGCAGCGGTGGCAGTGCGCGGCCGGTGCCACAGCCGACGTCGGCGACGGCCGCGCCGGGCGCGAGGCCCGAGTTCGGTGACGGCACGGCGGTAGGCGGGGCCGTCGTCCGGGAAGCGGTCCTCCCAGCCGGCCGCGCGCGGGCCGAAGAACGCGCGGGTCGCCGCGAGGTCGGTCATGTCAGCCGAACAGGTCGATGCCGACGCTGTCGTCGGAGTTCGACGACAGCTGGAGCAGATGCGGCTGGAACTGTGTTGGCACCACGAAGCACACGATGCCACGTCGTGGCCGGTGCTGTCGAGGTGACCGCTCAGACCGGTCCTCGTGCCGTCGCAGTCGACCGAATGGACCGCTTCGGCGACCCCGCCCGATCCGATCAGGTCCACGTTGCCGCCGGTCGCCTCCGAGTCGTGTTGGACCTGTTCGACCGAGATCGGCACGACGTCCACGGCAAACCACGGATCCAGGCGGGCGCCGTGTTCGGCCACCGGTGGCTGATCGGCCCGGTCAGGGTGACGGTGAGGTTCCCCGCGACGGCCGCATCGTGTTCGGACACGAACCGGCTCGGCGCGGGCGGCAGTGTCGACGTCGGTGGTGGCGGCCCGGGGTCGGGCCGGACCGGGCTGCCGGTCGCCAGCACCAGCAGTGTCAGCGCGAACACCAGCGGCGGCACGCCGATCACCACGACTTTCGGCATCGCCGCGAGCAGCCACTTCACGAACCGGCGCAGGAACACCAGGCCGACGAGGAACAGCACCGGCAGGACCACCTCGCCGACGTCCAGGCCGGCACGGCCGGGCAGCGACACGTAGCCGGCCGCAGTGCGCAGGGCCGTGACCTGGCCGGTGAGCGAGGAGCGGGTGATCAGCACCGCCTGCCCGTCGTCGGCGGCCTCGTCGTAACCCGCCACGTCGATGCCGATGCCCGTGTCGGTGCGGGCGAGGTCGACGCCGTCGTAGTTGTCGTCGTGCGTTGTCGTTGTCGTGGTCGCCGATCCGGTGCTGCGCGATGATCGCGCGCGTGTCGTAGTGGCCGCTGAACGTGTCCAGCGCCCAGATCGCCGTGAACGCGAGCCAGCAGGCGAACACCGCGACGAGCACCATGCCGAACACAGCGCGCCACAGGCTTTCCGGGTCACGTTCCCGGACCGGTGTCGCGTCGTTGTAGAAGCCCGATCTCACGCGGTCCTCCCCGTTCGCTCACATGGTGGCAGAGCGGCCGAGGCATCGGGCACCGTTCCGGGAAACGCGTCAGGCGTCGCCGTAGACGGGAACGCGGCGCCGCTGACCGGTTCGGCGTCGGGACCGATCAGGAACGCGATCACCTTCGCGATCGCGGCGGGCGCGACGGCGCGCTCGGCAAGGGATTCGGGGCATCCACGGCGCGGTTGGCCGGTGTGTCGATCACCGAGGGCAGCACGCAGTTGACGCGGATGTGCTGTGGGCGCAGTTCGTCGGCGAGCAGTTCGGTGACCCGGACGACGGCGGCCTTCGTGGTGGCGTGCGCGACGGGCGCCTCGCCGGTGACGGCGGTCTTCGAGCCGACGGTGACGATCGCGCCGCCACCGGCCGCCGCGAACCGGGGTGCTGCCTCCTGGCACGCCCACAGCAGTGACACGACGTTGGTGTCCCACAGTCCGCCCAGCGTCGCCTCGTCCAGTTCGGCCAGCGCGCCGGGCGTGAAACCGCCTGCCAGCGCGACCAGCGCGGTGGGCACGCCGATCGCGTCGGCGCGCTGCCACGCGTCGCGCACGCCGGCCCGGTCGGTGAGGTCGACGTCGATCGCGTGCACGCCGTCGCGCGCGCCGACCTCGTCCAGCGCGGGACCCGGCCGGTCGAACGCGAGCACGGTCCAGCGCGCTGCCCGCAGGTGGTCCAGTACGGCCCTGCCCAGCGCGCCCGCTGCGCCGGTGACCACGACGGTTCCTGTCATGCCCGCTCCCTGCTGTCGGACTCGGCCACCAGTGTCCGGCATCCCGATGTGGTTCGCCCGTCGAACTAGTTTGGTACGGTGGGCGACATGACCGACACCGGAGCAGTCGCAGCCGTGCGAGCACTGGCCAGGGCGTCGCGCATTCTGGAACGCGCGTCCGGGGAGCTGAACCTGGCGCACTACCGGGTGCTGTCCGCCATCGCGTCCGGCGACGAGCGCGCGTCGCGGATCGCGGCGCGGCTGGCGCTGGGCAAGCCGACGATCAGCGCGGCCGTCGAGTCGCTGTGCCAGCGCGGCCTGCTCGTCCGCGCGAACGTCGACGAGCGACCAGCGGGTCGCCGTGCTGCGGCTGACCGACGGCGGTCGGGACGCTGCTCGCGGACGTGGAGGCGCAGATGCTGCTGCGGCTGCGCCGATCTGCGGCGCAGGACACCGGACGGCGAGCGGTTGATCGACTCACTGGTCTGGCTCGGGCGGCGCGATCGACGAGGCGCACGTGAGCCGAGAAGCACCGGGCCGGCGAGCGCCGATGACACCGAGCCGGGCTGGGTCCGCAGGCTGGGCGGCTACGTGCTGCGGCACCGGCGGGACGTGGTGCTCGCGCTGGTCGCGGCCGTGCTCGGCAGCGCCTGCCAGGCCGCTCGTGCCGCTGGTCGCGCGGCAGATCGTGGACGGGGTGATCGTCGCAGCGCACGTCGCCGCTGTGGCCGTGGCTGGTGCTGCTCATCGGGATCGGCGTGGTCACGTTCGGCGTTCGCCTACGTGCGGCGCTACCACGGCGGCCGGGTCGGCCTGGAGGTGCAGTACGACCTGCGCAACGCGATGCACGACCACCTGCAGGCGATGGACCAGGACAACCTGAGCCGGATGCCGACCGGGCAGCTCGTGGCCCGGGCCAACTCCGACACCACGCTCGTGCAGGGCCTGCTGAACTTCCTGCCGATCATGAGCGGCAACGTGCTGCTGATGCTCGTGTCGCTGGCGATCATGCTGTGGCTGTCGCCGCTGCTGGCGCTCGTCGCCGTCGTCGTGCTGCCGGCGCTGGTCCTGGTGTCCTACCGGATGCGGTGGCGGGTGTTCCCGGCCACCTGGGACGGCCAGCAGCGCGAGGGTGACGTCGCGCAGATCGTCGACGAGGACGTCAACGGCGTGCGCGTGGTGAAGGCGTTCGGCCAGGAGCAGCGGGAGCTGGAGCGGCTGTCGAGGCCGCCGGCGTGTTGTACGGGGCGCGGATGCGGGCGGTGCGGCTGCAGTCCCGCTACCAGCCGCTGCTGGAGGCGATGCCGGCGCTCGCGCAGGTCGCGATCCTCGGCGCTGGGCGGCTGGCTGGCGCTGCGCCACGACATCACGCTCGGCACGTTCCTGGCGTTCTCCACGTATGTGGCCCAGTTCGCGGCGCCTGCGCGGCAGCTGGCCGGTGTGCTGACCGTCGGCCAGCAGGCCAGGGCCGGTGTGGAGCGGATCTTCCAGCTGCTGGACCTGCCGCCGGCCATCGCCGACGCACCGACGCCGTCGAACTGGCCGAGGTGAGCGGCGAGATCACGTTCGACCACGTGTCCTTCGGCTACGAGCCGGACGACTCCCGTGCTGCGCGACGTCGACCTGACATCGCGCCCGGCGAGCGGGTCGCGTTCGTCGGGCCAGCGGCAGCGGCAAGTCCACGCTCGCCCTGCTGGTCGCGAGGTTCCACGATCCGACGTCGGGCGCCGTGCTGCGTGGACGGGCACGACGTGCGGAGCGTGACGCTGAAGTCGTTGCGGCGCAACATCGGCGTGGCGTTCGAGGACAGCTTCCTGTTCTCCGACACGGTCCGCGCGAACATCGCCTACGGCCGCCCGGACGCCACGGACGCCGAGATCGAGGCGGCCGCGACGGCGGCGCAGGCGCACGAGTTCGTCAGCGGCTGCCCGACGGGTACGACACTGTCGTCGGCGAGCGGGGCCTCACGCTGTCCGGTGGCCAGCGGCAACGCGTCGCGCTGGCACGGGCGATCCTGGCCGACCCCGCGATCCTGATCCTGGACGACGCGACCAGCGCCGTGGACGCGAGGGTCGAGGAGGCCATCCACGACGCCCTGCGCGACGTGCTCGCCCACCGCACCACGCTGCTCGTCGCTCACCGCCTCTCCACGCTGCACCTGGCCGACCGGGTCGTCGTGCTGGCCGAGGGCCGGATCGTGGACAGCGGCACGCACGCCGAACTGGTGGCCCGCAACGCCGCCTACCGGACGCTGCTGTCCGGTTTGGACGATGACGCCGCCGTCGGCGACCGGGTCGAGGTCCTGGCCAGCCGGCGGCACGGCGTCGGCGTGGGTGGGCGCGAGCAGCGGGCAGGACGGCCGGGGTGGCCACGCGGGCCGTTGGCGCGCCGAGCATCGGGCCGGGACTGGGCGGCAGTGCGGGCGGCAGCTGGCGGCTCAACCTGGCGCCCACACCGGAACTGCTGGCCGGGTCGCGGCGCTGCGGCCGGTGCGCGACTTCCCCACCGTCGACCTGGCGGCGGAGTCCCGCCACCAGCGCCACTTCTCGCTGCTGGGGCTGCTGCGGGAGTTCCGGCGGCCGCTGCTGGTCGGGCTGCTGCTGGTGATCGCCGACGCCCTGGCCGGCCTGGCCGGGCCGGTGCTGGTCAAGACGGGCATCGACAACGGCGTGGCGCTCGGTTCGCAGGCGGTGCTGTTCGGGGCGTCGGCGGTGTTCCTCGTCGTGACGCTGGCCGATCTCGTGGACCAGGTCGGTGAGACGTTCGTGACCGGGCGGGCAGCCGAGCGCATCATGCTGTCGCTGCGCATCCGGATCTGGGCGCAGCTGCAACGGCTGTCGCTGGACTACTACGAGCGCGAGATGGCCGGCCGCGATCATGACCCGGATGACGACCGACGTCGACCAGTTCGAGTCGCTGATCGAGAACGGCCTGCTCTCCGCGCTGGTGTCCTTCGTGACGTTCGTCGGCGTCGGTGTCGCGCTGGTGCTGATCAACCCGGTGCTGGGCCTGTGCACGCTGACGGTGGTGGTGCCGCTGGTGATCGCGACCGTGATCTTCCGGCAGCGGGCGGCGCGGCTGTACGACGCGGCGCGGGAGCGCATCGCGATCGTGAACGCCGACTTCCAGGAGAGCCTCTCCGGGGTCCGCGAGGCGCAGGCGTTCACGCACGAACCACTGACGCGGCAACGGTTCCACCGGCTCGGTGGCGCCTACCTGGCGCCCGGATGGCGGCGCAGCGGCTGGTGGCTGTCTACTTCCCGTTCGTCCAGTTCATCTCGGCGGGCGCGGACGCGATCGTGCTGGGCGTCGGCGCCGGCCTGATCGCGCAGGGCCACCTGACCACGGGTGCGCTGATCGCGTTCCTGCTGTACATCGACATGTTCTTCTCGCCGATCCAGCAGTTGTCCCAGGTCTTCGACGCGTGGCAGCAGACCAGGGTGTCGGTGCGGCGGATCGCGGACCTGATGAGGCTGGACACGCTGACGCCCCCCGCGGAGCACCCGGTGGAACCGGGCCGGCTGACCGGCGAGATCGCGCTGGAGCGGTGCGGTTCACGTACCCGAGGACGCTCGGCGGCCGCGCTGCAGGCCGTCGACCTGCGGATCGCGGCGGGCGAGACGGTCGCGATCGTCGGCGAGACCGGCGCCGGCAAGTCCACGGTGATGAAGCTGCTCGCCCGGTTCTACGACCCGGACACCGGCCGCGTACGCGTCGACGGCTACGACCTGCGCGGCCTGGACCTGCCGGGTTCCGCGCCAGCTGGGCTACGTGCCGCAGGAGGGCTTCCTGTTCACCGGAACGGTCCGCGACAACATCGCCTACGGCCGGCCCGAGCCAGTCCGACGCCGAGGTGGAGGCGGCGGCGCGGGCGGTCGGCGCGCACGACTTCGTGGCGGCGCTACCCGGCGGTTACCTGCACGAACTGGCCGAACGCGGCCGCTCGCTGTCGGCCGGCCAGCGACAGCTCATCGCGCTGGCCAGAGCCGAACTGGTCGACCCGGCGGTGCTGCTGCTGGACGAGGCAACGTCCAATCTCGACCTGGTCACGGAGGCCCGGGTCGCGGCCGCGATGCGGCGACGTGTCCCGCGGCCGGACCACGGTCGTCATCGCGCACCGGTTGCAGACGGCCAGCACGGCCGACCGGATCGTGGTCCTCGACCGCGGCCAGGTAGCCGAGATCCGGTTCGCACGAGGAGCTGCTGGCCGTCGGCGGACGCTACGCGTCCATGTGGGGGGCGTTCGAGCTGGGCGGCGCCGCCGTCCATTCCGGCGCTGTCCGGTGGCAGGCGGATCGCGTCCGATCTACGCTGGTCACATGGCCAAGTACTTCGACGTGCACCCGACGAACCCGCAGCCGAGGGCCATCGGCCAGGTCATCGACATCGTGCGCAACGACGGTCTGATCGCGTACCCGACGGACTCGTGTTTCGCGCTGGGTGCCCAGTTGGGCAACAAGGACGGGCTGGACCGGATCAAGTCGATTCGGCATCTTGATGATCGACATCATTTCACGCTGGTGTGCAAAGACTTCGCCCAGCTGGGACAGTTGGTTTTGTTGAACAACGCGGTGTTTCGAGCTATCAAGGCCGCGACGCCGGGCAGTTATACTTTTATTTTGCGGGCGAGCAATGAGGTGCCACGGCGGTTGTTGCATCCCGAAGAAGAAGACGGTTGGGGTCAGGATTCCCGATCATGCGGTTACTCAGGCGTTGTTGACCGAGTTGGGCGAGCCGTTGTTGTCCAGTACTTTGTTGTTGCCTGACGAGGATGAGCCGTTGACCCAGGGCTGGGAGATCAAGGATCGGTTGGATCATGTGGTGGATGCCGTGATCGACTCGGGTGACTGTGGGACGGAGCCGACCACGGTGGTGGACTTTTCTTCCGATGAGCCGGAGATCATTCGTCGGGGGGCGGGGGATCCGTCGCGGTTCGAATGAAGGCGCCACCGACTCTGGCCAGTCCCTCGGACAGTCCGCCAGCCCCCGCACCCGACCGGAAACAGCCGGTGACGCCGCCTCCGGCCGGAACAAGCCGCTAACTCACCGCTTCCGTCTCCAGCGGCACCGCCTGCGACCGAACCAACCCCAACTGCACGGACTGCCGCCCCAACACCATGTCCAGCAACCAGTCGATTGGCAGTCCGGATCCGATTACCCGGCATGGCAGCCAGGTGATACCCGCGCGTGACCACCTTGGCCGGAAAACCCCACAACGGAATATGCAGCGGATCCGCAGCCGCCTGCCACCCACCCAGATCCACCACAAACCCCAGATCATGATGCTTGTAGGGCTTGATCTCACCGTACCCCAACGAAGCCGCCACATTCTTCCCGCACAACGTCCCCTGCCGGCCGGCGTGCTGGGCCGTCATGCCGGTGATCTCCCCCGGCCGGGTCAGGTCCGGGCACCGCCGCCGCATCACCGCATGCGAACACGTCCGGATGACCAGGCACCACCAAAGTCGGATCGACCACGAGCCTGCCCTTCATCGTCTTCGTGCCGAACGCCTCGACCAGCGGGTCCGGCCGGACGCCCACGCACCACGCCAGCGTCCGGGTCGGCAGGAACGTGTCGTTCGTCAGATGCACACCCTCCTTCGTGGCCTCGTGCACCGACGTTCCCATCATGACCTCGACGCCGCGATGCCGCAGCACCCTGTCGGCCGTCCTGGACAGGCGGGGGTCCAGTTCCGGCAGCACCTTCGGCGCCAGGTCCAGCAGCAGCCAGCGGATCGGCTGGTCCCTCAGTTCGCGGTAGTGCCTCGCGACCGCCTGGGTCAGCAGCGGTCCCTGCGCGGCGACCTCCGTGCCCGTGTAGCCGGCACCGACGACGACGAACGTGCAGCGGGCGTCCCGTTCGGCCTTGTCGTCGGTGGCCGCCGCCATTCGATCTGCCGGATCACGTGGTCACGCAGGTACAGCGCCTCCGCGACGCCACGGAAGCCGTGGGCGTTCTCCGCGACACCGGGGATCGGCAGCAGCTTGTTCACGCACCGGCCGCCAGGATCAGCCGGTCGTACTCCAGTATGTGCGACCCGCCTTCGGGGTCGACGTAGGTGACGCACTGCCGGTCGAACGACACCTCGCGCACGGTGCCCAGCGCCAACCGCACCTTGGGCAGCGCGGCGCGCAGCGACACCGTGACCCGCCTCGGGTCGATGACGGCCGCCGCGACCTCGGGCAGCAGCGGCAGGTAGAGGAAGTAGTCGGTGCGGTTGACCAGGACGATGTCCACGTCCGCCGTGCCGGGCAGCGTCCTTGGTGAGGGCGCGCGCGGCGTTGAAACCGGCGAATCCGCCGCCGACGATCACGATCCGGGTTGGTCCAGCCATGTCCCCTGCCTACCCCGTTCGCCGGTCGTCACACCGCGCCCACTGTTCGCGGCCGGTGCCGCCGTGTCAATTCGAGCCGTGTCAATTCAGCCGTGTCAATTCCAGCCGTGCCGATTCGACCTGGGTTGGGCCGGCAGGACATGTCCTGCCAGCCCACGGACACCACCGCGTCAGCCCGCCGTGTAGGTGTACGGGATACCGGCCAGCTCCGAGCCCTGGCCCAGCAGGTTGTTCCAGGTGTCGACGTAGACCACGCCGTGCACCACGGTGCCCGGTGCGGCCGTCGGCTTCAGGGTGAGCGTCATGTTCGCTGTGCCACCAGCGGGAACGAACACCGCGTTGCCCGCGCCGCCGCCGACCGAGGTGAGCCAGTAGTCCCCTGTGGACGGCCTGGCCGCGCTGTCGAACGGTTGGGTGTGCGCGATCATCGCGATGGTCGCCGTGCCCGCCGGCGCGGCGTTCTGGAACGGTCCCAGTTCACCGGTGTCGGTGAACCACAGGCCGAACGCCACCTGGTTCGCGCTGATCGAGTTCACCATGTCGTCGCCGCTGCCGGTGACGCGGAACGGACCCGGGTTGCCGTCGCTGTACTCCAGGTACGCGCCGACCGGCAGACTGGCGTTGAGGTGCTCGGCCAGCGTGCTGGTGTGGGTGGGCACCTGGTAGGACGGCGGCACGGTGCTTGCCGTGTCCTCCGGCAGGCCGAACGTGCTGCTGCCGGACACCGGCGGCAGCGTCACGTCGGCCTGTGCGGTCAGCCTCGGGTCGAGGAAGAAGTACTCCCCCGCCCTGCCGGTGTTGGTGACGGTGATCGTGCCGGTCACCGGCCGGGCAGCGGTCACCGTGGTGCCCGCGCCGTCCGGCAGGCCGGTGGCGTGCGTCCGGACCGTGTCGTAGCGGACGGTGCCGGTGACGTGTTCGCGCAACCGCGTGCCGCTGGACGGTCCGAACAGCACCGCGATCAGCTCCCAGCGGCCGGCCTCGCGGCGGTCCACGGTGAGCGTCGCGTTGCCCGTGGCCCTGCCCTGGCCGCTGGTCCACGCCGTCTCCACCGCGTTGGTGTCGCCGGAGAGGATCTGCCCGTCGGGGCTGACCAGCAGGTAGTCCACCTGCGTCGCCGGGTCCGGCGCGGTCAGGTCGACGGTCAGGTTCCGTTTCCCGCGCGGCACGTCCAGGTAGAAGCTGAGTACTGGTTGACTCCCGCGCCGACGCCACCGGTGATCGTGATGCCGAACGACCCGCCGGCCGGGATCAGCACCCGCCGGGCGGCCGGTACCGTCAGGTGCGTGCCGAGGTTCGAGTCGAACTGGATCGACGCGGGCGCGTCACCGGCCTGGGCGGCAGCGGCACGGTCAGGTCGAACGTTGCCGAGCCGCCCGCCGGGACGATCTTCGTCACCGGCTGCGTACCGGCGCCGCCGAACTGGCTGCCGGTCACCCGCACCGGACACCGCGCCACGGTAGGAACCGGCCGTGGGCAACGGTTCCTGGAAGTGGTCGCGGCCGTTGTTCCAGAGGATCTTCTCCGTCCACGTGCCCGGCGTCGGGTTGTGCACGCCGACGTGCTGGTAGTCGGTGAACCCGTAGTCGTAGGACTCCTGCACCAGCCGGCCGGCGGGGTCGAACAGCTCGAAGTCCAACTGCCCGGAGTGACGCCGTACCCGGCCACGCCATCACGGCGTCCAGCCACGGCGTGCCGGCCGGGACGGTGAACGTGAACGGCGCGACGGCCGGCGGTCCTCGCCGGGTCCGCCGGTCCTGGGCAGCGCGGCGCCGGTGACCTGTTCGGTCGTGTCGAACTCGAACGTCTGCCGACCCTAGGCCCGCGACGTCGCCGTCACGACCTGCGGCACGCCGGCGGTGTTCGTCAGTGTCTCGGTGGCGTGCGCGACGCTGCCCGCCCTGCCGGCCAGGTCCAACTGCGTCGCGGAGGGCACCAGCGCCGCACCGGAGCGCGCGTCCGTGCCGATCGCCATCGCGGCGCGCACCGCGGCGTAGCTGTTCAGCAAACCTGCGCCCTGCTGGTCGGCCGGCGCGTTCAGGTCGGTCGCCGTGCCGGTGAGCAGTTGCTTCACCAGTTCGCGGTGTCGGTCGCGTGCCGTTGTGCGTCTGCTCGTACGCCTGCATGACGAGCGCCGCCGCACCGGCGACGAACGGGCACGCCTGGCTGGTGCCGCCGAACACCTGGGTGTTCTGGCCGCAGTCGCCCCACAGGTCCGGGTTCGGTGTGCACTCGGCCATGCCGGTCATCGCCGGAGCGACGATGTCGACGTACTTGTTGTCCATCGATCGGGCCGCCAGAGGACAACGCCGTGATGTTGTCGTCGACGTAGGACGAGTAGCCCTTGTCGGTCGCGTTGAGCCGGTAGGCGGTGGTGCCGCCGGCACCGATCACGTCCGGCGCGGAGGCCGGACTGTTGTAGGTGCCCGACGTGCCCGAGTCACCGGTGGACGCGACCACGGTCACACCGGCCGGCGATCGCGGCCTCGTCGGCCATCGCGACCGGGTCCACGGCGCCGTCCGGGAAGCCGATGCCCCCGAAGGACTGCGACAGCACGTCCACTTTGTCCACGTTCACGGCGTAGTCGATGCCGCGCACGAAACCCGACTCGGTGGCGCCGAACTGGCCGAACACCTTGATCGCGGCCAGTGACGCGCCGGGCGCCATGCCGAGGATGCGGAACGTGCAGCCGGGCGCGAGACCCGCGTTGGGCAGCGACTTCGACAGGTCGTAGACCTGGTTGCCCTGCGCGGCAAGGGAACTGGCGTCGCCGAACGCCTCGCCGCCACCGCTGTCGTCGTGCACGCCGTCACCGGAGAAGTCCTGGTAGTCGAAGAAGACGTGGCTGCCGTCCGGCCGGATGAAATCGGGATTGTTGATGTCCACACCGTCGGCCATGAAGCGCGATCTTCACGTCCTTGCCGGTGACCAGCGACTGCGCCTGTGTCGTGTTCGTCAGGCCGAGCGCCTGCGGTTCGAGCAGCGGCTTGGCCGGGTCCGACGTGCACAGGTCGCGGTTCGCACCGGGCCGGCCGGCGGTCTGCCGCACGGTCGCCTGCTCGGGCAGCGGGATCGTCCGGTCGGGCACGACGGCGGCGACCGCCGGATTCGTCGCGAGCCGGTCGATCTCGGCCTGCGTCGCGGTGGCCGCGACCGCGCTGACGGTGTCCAGTTGCTGGATGCGGGTCGCGCCGTGCGAACGCAGGTCGGACACGATGCCGGCCTGGTCGGCGTCGACGGCCCGCGCTCGCTGCCGGGTCTGGAGTTTCGGTTTCAGGTCAGGATGCTGGTCGCGCATCATCACGATGACGGCCTGGGTGCTGTTTCCCGATGTCGGCGCCGCGCCTGCCGGGACGGTCGAGCCGGTGGTCACGAGGACCGCGCCCGACACGACCGCCATGGCCGCACGGAAACCACGTCTGCCACTCATGACACCGAAGCATTCGGGACGTGGGCAAGCCGAACAATCTGCTATCGGACGGATCTTTCGACAGGATTCACGCGTGAAAGGCGTCAATTCGATACGCCTGTCGGCGGCTTGACGGAACTACCGCCCGGTCCACCCGGCCAGATCGTCCGCCGACCTGGTGTTGATGACACGGTCCGGTGTGATCCGGAACTTCTCGGCCCGCCGGCAACCCCGCTCCAGCCAGTCGAGCTGACCGGGCGCGTGCGCGTCCGTGTCGATGGAGAAGTCGCAGCCCAGTTCGGCGGCCAGCGCCAGCAGCCGGTCGGGCGGGTCGTTGCGCTCCGGGCGGCAGTTGATCTCCACGGCCACGCCGTTGTCCCGGCACGCCGTGAAGACCGCCTCGGCGTCGAACGTCGACTCCGGCCTGCCACGACCGGTGATCAGCCTGCCGGTGCAGTGGCCGAGCACGTCGACGTCCGGGTCGCGCACCGCCGTGATCATCCTTCGGGTCATCTCGGCCGCCGGCATCCGCAGCTTCGAGTGCACGCTGGCCACCACCACCTCCAGCCTGCCCAGCACGCCGGGGCGCTGGTCCAGCGAACCGTCCTCCAGGATGTCCACCTCGATGCCGGACAACACCCGGAACGGCGCCATGTCCTCGTTGATCCGCTCCAGCAGCTCCAACTGGGCCAGCAGGCGTTCCTCGGACAGCCCGTTGGCCACCGTCAACCGGGGCGAGTGATCGGTCAGCGCCAGCCACTCGTGCCCGAGTTCGCGTGCGGCCGCCGCCATCTCGGCCGGCGGGCTGCCACCGTCGGACCAGTCCGAGTGCGAGTGGCAGTCACCGCGCAGCGCGGCACGGATACCGGTGCGCGGACCGGGCTCCGGCGCCTCGCCGGACACCTTCGTCAGATAGTCCGGAATCTGCCCTGCGGCCGCCTGCTGGATGACGGTCGCCGTCGCCGTGCCGATGCCGGGCAGCGCCTGCAGCGTGCCCGCGCCGGATGCGCTCGTCGATCTCGTCCGCGCTCATGCCGTCCACGACGGCGGCGGCGTTGCGGAACGCGCGCACCCGGTAGGTCGGCGCACCGGCCCGTTCCAGCCGGAACGCGATCTGCCGCAGTGCCTGTACGGGGTCCACGTCCTACCGATACCTCATCCCGGCCCGCACCGCGAACCGTCAGGCCCGCGCCCGCGCCTTCCGGCCCCATGCCAGCCGCTGCGCCCGGATCATCGAGAACCGCTCCGCCTGCGACTGCTTGTCACCGAACACCAGTTCCGAGATCGCGTCGTAGACCTCCTCGGGACGCGGTAGGTGGGTGATCCGGTTGAACGCCTGGATCTGGCCCGCCGACTCGACGATCACCGTGCCGTAGCCGAAGATCCGGCCGCCCGCGTTGCGCTCGTAGGTGAGGTCGGTGACCTTCGTGATCGGCATCATCGCCACCCGTGTCGTCCACACGCCGGTGAACAGCACCAGGCGCTTGTCCGTCACCACGAGCCGCTCGTCCCACCATTCGAAGAGGGCGTACGCGAACCGCAACACGACCAGGACGCCGCCCCACCAGAGAACGTTCTGCACCACGTTCGCCCCTGCCGGAACCAGATAGGACACCATCATCAGGACGGCCAGCAGCGCGGACGCCTCGAACAGGTCCCACGCGACGATCGTCCAGTGCCGCCGGACCCGGATCACCCGACGTTCGGTGGGTAGGATGTATTCGTCCGGTTCGTGTGACGTGAACATACCTGGTGGTTCTCCCGTCCTGGTGCGGACGAATCAGCCGGTGCACATAGTGCCGTACGCCGGCCCCTCGTCCAAGAGGCTGCCGACGGCGCGTCGCCCGAGTGGCAACCGCCCATGTCCGGTCACGTCCCCGTGATCGCCGAACCGACGTATGCTGGGTTCTCCCACGACCGCCCACTGGGGCGCACACGAAGCAGGCCGGTGATGAGCACACGCAATTCCAGCCCGCAACCATTCGTGCACCCCGCCCTGTTCTACCGGGATGACGCGGAGTATCTGGCCGGTGTCGTTCCGTTCATCCACGCCGGGCTGGCGGCCGACGAACCGGTCACGGTGGCCCTGCCGACCGGACGGCTCGCGCTGGTACGCGGGGAACTCGGCCCGGCCGCCGACGACGTGCTGCTGCTGGACATGACCGAGGTCGGCCGCAACCCCGGCCGGCTCCTGCCCGGTGTCCTGCTGCCGGCCGCGAACGCGCACCCCGACCGTCCGGTGCGGATCGTCGGCGAACCGACCTGGCCGGTCCGCACCGCGACCGAGTACCCGGCGTGCGTCGTGCACGAGGCCCTGATCAACCACGCGTTCACCGGCCGCGACGTCACCGTGCTGTGCCCCTACGACACGGCACGGCTCACCGAACAGGCCATCGCCGACGCCGCCGTCACACATCCGGAACTGATCGAGAACGCCGTCACCCGGCGCAGCGACCACTACGCGCCCGACGACGCGATCGCCAGGTACAACGTGCCGCTGGCGCCACCGGCGGGCGGCGACACCTACATCGTCGACACGCCCAACATGGCCGGCCTGCGCAGCGTCGCCGCCAAGTTCGCGTGTCGGCACGACATGGACGACGATCGTGCGGACGAACTGGTTCTGGCACTGACCGAACTGGCCAGCAACAGCATCGAACACGCTCATGACAGCGCCACCGTGCTGCTCGGCGTCACAGGTGGCCGGGTCGTGTGCCAGGTCCGCGACACCGGCCACATCACCGATCCGCTGGCCGGCCGCAGGCCCGTGCCACCGCACCACCTGCGCGGCCGCGGCCTGCTGCTGGTCAACGAGGTCGCCGACCTGGTACGCGTCCACTCCGTCCCCGGCAGCACCACCGTCGAGATCCACTTCGACCTCGACCGGCCTGCCGCCCCGGTGACGTCGGCCGCGTGATCAGGCTGTCGTCGTGATCAGAGCAGTCGTCGTGATCAGGGCTGTCGTCTTCGACCTCGACGGGGTGCTCGTCGACTCGGAACCGGTCTGGGAACGGGTCCGCAGGGCCGTCGTCGACGAACACGGCGGCCGGTGGAAACCCGACACGCAGCGCAGGCTGATGGGCATGAGCACCCAGGAATGGGCCGCCTACCTCAGCGGCGAACTCGGCGTCGCCCTCTCCCCCGCCGACGTGGCCACCACGGTCGTGGAACGGATGCGGCGGCACTACGCCGAGCACGTCCCGCTGCTGCCCGGCGCCACCGAAGCCGTCCGGCGCGTGGCGCGGCGGTGGCCGCTGGGCGTGGCCAGTTCGTCGCCGCCGGTCCTGATCGAGACCGTCCTGACAGCGGCCGGCATCCGGGAACTGTTCGCGACCACCGTGTCCACCGAAACCGTCCCGCGCGGCAAACCGGCCCCTGACGTCTACCTGACGGCGGCGGCGAACCTCGGTGTGCCGGCATCGGACTGCGCGGCCGTCGAGGACTCCAGCAACGGGCTGCGTTCGGCCGCGGCCGCCGGCATGCGCGTCATCGCGATCCCGCAGCGGGACTACCCGCCCGACCCGGACGCACTGGCGGGCGCCAGCACCGTCCTGTCCGGTCTGGCCGAACTGACCCCGGACACGATCGAGATCACCTGACGGTGTCCTGTGGTCCGCTGCGCTCGGCTCGACACCCGCGATCACCGACGGCGACAATCAGGCCACCGATGCAGGCCACCACGAACACACCGGTGAACCGGGGAGCAGGCGATGGACCGGAGCCACAGGCCATGACAGCAGTGCCGCACGCGACCTGGACGAAGGTGCGCTCCGCGCTGAACTGGCCACTGGTGCGCCGGGCCCGGTCGGCGTACCAGAGCTACTACGCGGCGGGCACCCACCGGACATCGGCGGCCGCGGCGTACTTCGGCATCCTCACGCTGCTGCCCTTCCTCGGCCTGTTCTACCTCCTGCTCGCCGACATCGCCCACACCGACCCGCATTTCCTGCGATCCAGCCGGGAAGCGCTGCAACGCAGCGTCGGGCTGAGCCCCCGCGTCGTCGCCAACCTCTACAGCGCGGAAGGCACCGCGTCACTGCGCGCCGTGCTCACCCTGCTCGGCGCGGTCGGCCTGATCTACGCGGGTGTCAACTGGATGGACGCCGTCGAGGAAGGCCTGCGTTCGGTGTGGGCGCGGGCCACCGACGCCCGCTGGTGGCGCCGCTACCTGCACCGCTGGGCCACCCTCCTGGTCACGCTGCCCAGCGTGCTGCTGATCGTCGTCGTCGCCGTGTTCGTCGGCCGCAGCCCCTACCGCCTGCTCGCCGACGACGGCGAGCTCATCCCCCGCCCCGACCAGTACCTGCTCGAAGCCGCCGCGTTCGTCGTCGCCGTCGGCCTCGGCACCATCGTCTGCTACACCGCGTACCGCCGCGTCGGCGCCGCACCCGCCAGCGGCCACGTCCGCCTGGCCGCGCTGCTGGCCGGCATCGGCATCGCGACGCTGTCCTCGCTCGGCGCGTTCGCACTGCCGCTCGCACTGTCCAATCCGTACGGCATCGTCGTCGCCATCCTCGCGATCATGTTGTGGGTCAGCGGCTCCGTCCGCGCGATGCTGGCCATGGCCGTGTGGGCGAGAACGTACGAGCAGGTGTGACCCGAACACCGCGAAACGGTGCGCAGGGACCATCCGGCGGTTCCGATGCATCGTCCACAGCGGACAGTGCTGTGGTTCGAGGTGGCGTATTTTCACTCTTCACTGAAAGTATCATGACATCCATACCCAAATGGAAGGTGTCGATCACGGTCAGCGCCCGCGGACGCACCGTCATGACGATCGGGTGTGGCGGTGCGCGATGTGCGGCGTGGTGGGGTATGCAGGTGGGGTGATACCCGTTCATGACGTGAACCCGCTGCGGCGGGTGCCCGTGGTCACGTACGCGCTGATCGCCGCCAACGTGGTGGTGTTCCTGCTGATGCCCTCCGCGGCCCACACGCTGATCGGCGGCACCACCGCATCGCAGCTCTGCGACCTGTCGGCGTTCTTCGAGCGCTGGGGCACCGTGCCGCAGGGAACTGATCGGCAATCACCTGCCCGCACTGGTGCCGACCGGCCAGGCCACGCTCACCCCGTCCGGCGCGGCGTGCCTGCTCGCGCCGGCCGCCTACGCGAAGTCGCCCGTGCTGTCCGTGCTGACGGCGATGTTCGTGCACAGCAGTTGGGCACATCTGTTGGGAAACATGCTGTTCCTGGGAATCTTCGGCAACAACGTCGAGGACAGGATGGGTCGCGGCTGGTACGTGCTGTTCTACTTCGTCTGCGGATACGCGGCGGGCTACGGATTCGCGGTGCTCGCGCCCTCGTCGGGCACGCCGCTGGTCGGCGCGTCCGGTGCGATCGCCGGTGTGCTGGGTGCCTACCTGGTGCTGTATCCGAGGGCACGGGTGTGGGGGCTGATCCCGTTCCTGTTCTTCCTGCCGCTGCGCGTGCCGGCGTGGCTGATGCTGGGCATGTGGTTCGTGCTCCAGGCGCTGTACTCGACCGGCTACGGCACGGCGTCCGCGGACGGCGTGGCCTACGTGGCGCACGTGGTCGGGTTCGTCGTGGGAGCGCTGGTGGCGCTGCCACTGCGACAGCACTCGATGACCAGACGCCCGGAGGGCTGGGCCCGCTGAGGCGTCAGGTGGTGATGGTCGGCGGCAGCGCAACGGGAGCGGCGGGCGCCGTGGCCGACGGCGTGGACCGCGGCGTCGACGACAGGCCACCGAGGCTGTTGGCGATCGCCAGGTCGGCCGCCAGGTAGCCGTTGGTCGCGGTCTGCACATTGTGGTTGATCTGGCCGAGCAGTTGCATCAGCGCCTTCAGCACGGCGGGTAGCTGACTCTGCAGCGACCCGTTGCTACCGGCGACCGCACTCCCGATCGTCGCGAACGCCGCCGCGTCCACCACCAGCGACTCCAGCTCACCGATCACACCGGTGCCGTGCGAGTTCAGACCGGACATGGTGGACGCGATCGAACTCACCGTGGTCGGATTGATCTGATATGCCCCACTTGCCACGCTGCGCACCTCCCATTAGGTGACGACGACGACCCCAGCTTCTGGCATTTCCGACATCCCCCAGACGGCACAACTACCCACCGGGTGATGCCAGGGTCCGGACGAACCCGGGACGACGCCGAAGGCACGGCAACGGCCCGGGGTGTCGGCGATCGGTACCGCCGCCACCCCGGGCCGTCCGATCAGTGCCGGCTCAACACCGTCACCGTGAGATGCGGATCGCTGAGGATGTCGTGTTCGGTGTACCGATCCGTGACCCACCGCTTCGCGCCGAACAGGGCGGTCTGGTCCCCATGGTGCGGCGAGTTCGGATTGACCGACTCCGAGTACGTCAGGATCGTCTTCGCCGACGGCCCGTTCCTGGACAGTTCGACGTCCATCACGAAACTCGAACCGAACGTGATCGGCGCGAACCGGCCGTCCTCGCCCAACTGCGCGGCGTCGCCCGTCACGATGTTGTAGCAGCCCTCGCTGTTGTCGCAGCCCGGAACCGACACGGCGGACCCGCCGACCGTCGTGAACTGCGCGGCCGACAGCGGTTCGTCCAGCGGCAGGTGCAGGGACGCCATCCGCCGCACCGCGTCGGCCAGTGCGTGCCGCACGGTCGGGCTCGCGGTGTTCAGCGTGTTCGGCGTCGTCACCGGGTGCGCGGCGTCGAACGGCACCAGCCACAGGTCCGGCGCTGACTGCGCGCTGAGCCAGAACTGCTGCCACAGCACCGAACCCCGGCTGTTCGTATCCTCCCTGCCGTTCCACGCGGCCAGTACCGGGCACGCCGCCCGCACGTCGACGGCCGTGCCGTCGGTCGCGGTCAGGGTCGGGTTGGCCCGGCACAGCGCCACCACCGCGTTCTTGGCCAGGTCCGCGCTCTCGTTGCGGCCGGACAGCAGCGCCTGCTGTGTGCTGGCCACCGTGAATCCCGGCGGGCCGAAACCGTCCGTGCCGTGCAGCCGGTCGTCGATGATGCTCAATCCCACCCGGGTGCGCGGCGACCGCTCGGTGCCGGTCTGGCCGTAGACGGCCGGGATGCCGGTGATCGGCGCCGCCGGGTTGGTCAGCCAGAACGAGTCGTTGCTGTTGGTGACGAAATCGGTGCGGGTCAACGACGGATCGGTGCTCGGGCCGAAGATGCCGGGCATGACCGCATCCGGTGAGGCGCCCCAAGCACAGTCCGAAGTGGACCCGTCCAGCACGAACTCGGCCGGGAAGAGCTGGTGGCCCAGCGGGCTGTTCACACAGCGGGCAAGCTGCGCGTCGGTGACGTGCGGTACGACGGACGCGTCGGCGAAGTACGCCGTGCCGGTGCTGTCCGACGCGATCGTGTTGGTGAACGGGATGCCCTGGTAGCGGTTGTGCACCGCGCGCAGGCCCGCGACGTTCTGCGTCTCGTCCATCGCCAGCCACTCGTTGGCCGAGCGGCCGTTGTCCACGTTGACACCCCGGACCGCGAGTGCCGTCGTCGGCGTCCAGTTCAGCGCGAGAACGGGGCCGTAGCGCGAGTCGTACACGGTCTTGGTCGTCATGCCGCCACCGGGCACCGGCACGGACACCGCGCGGCTGGTCATCTTCTCGGCGCGGCCGTCGACGACATAGCTGGTCGGGTCACCGGGAACGAGTTCGAGCTGGTAGAACGTGAACCGCTGGGCCGAGGACACGGTGTGCGTCCACGCGAGGCCCTCGGTGTGCCCGATCTCGACCATCGGCGTGCCGTACAGGCTCGCGCCGGTGACGTCCAGGACACCGGGGATGGTGAGCTGCACCTGGTAGAACCGGTCCGCGCCCAGCCATGGGAAGTGCGGGTTGGCCAACAGCAGGCCGTCCCCGTTCGCGGTGCCGGTGCGGCCGACGCCGATCCCGTTGCTGCCCGCGCCGGACGCGTTCGTCATCGGCATCCGCGTCGACGGGTTCGCCGCCGGAACGGCCTCCGCGATCGCCTGCTGCATCGCCGTGAGGCCACCGAACTGATCCGCCTCGTAGAGGACGCGCTCCAGTTCGGTGACGCTGACCGGGTGCACCCACGGCTTCGCGCGGCACGTCGGGTCGGGCAGGTTCACCACGCCCGTGTCGGCCAGGTAGCGGTCGACGCCCGCCGCGTAGCCCGCCATCAACTGGCGCACCTGGGTGGTCGGTCCCAACGGTGCGGGCTGGTTCACCGCCTTCTCGACCAGGCCGCTGTCGTCGACCCAGCGGTGGTACACGTCGCTGTCCAGGTTGGTCAGCGGTCCGTTGATCTGGTCACCGCTGTCGGTGGCCGGCCCGAAGTACCGGGAACGGTCGCCGTCCACGGTGAGCAGGACGTCCGCGAGCGCACACATGTTGTCCTGCGCGAACGCGTAGCCGTAACCGTAACCGAGACTGTCGAACTCGCCTGCCAGGATGTGTGGGATACCGAACTCGGTGCGGCGGATCACCACCTTCCCGTGGCCCGGTGCCTGTGCCACCGTGCTGGTCACGTCGCCGGTCGCGGCCGTCGCGGTGCCGGCGCCGATTCCGGCCGCCACCGCCATCGCCACGACGCACGCGCCTGCGCGCCATCGAATCGCCATCTCGTCTGCCCCCTTGCCGCACATCACGTCAATCGGGCAGACGCTATCGCCATCGAACCCTGATCCGATATCAGGGACATCCCCGATATCGCGAACAGTCCACTGTGGATCAGCGCATCGTCGGCCGTGCCTGCGCGAACGTCCACCGATTGCCCTCCGGGTCGTCCGCGACGTAGAACGGCAGGCCCCACGGACTGTCAAGCTTTTCGACCACGGTGGCACCGGATGCCACCGCGTGCCGGAAGTGCTCCGCCACGTCGTCGACGTACACCCACGGCACGTGCACCGTGGCGGCGGGCGGTTCACCGGCCAGTTTCGCGATGATCAGCGAGCTGTTCCCGATCCGGAACTCGATCCACGGATGACCGTAATGTCCGGCGGGCAACGGATCCTGACCTTCGGGCAGCGGATCGGGCGACGTGAGGCCGAACGCGTCGGCCAGCCACCGGGCCGCGGCGGCCGGCTTGGCGTACGAGACGGCGAGACCGAGCCGGGCCAGGTCACGCACCTCGTGTGGCACACTGTCCCGCCGCTGCACCCATGGCCCGAACCACTTCGGCACCACACGGACCCACGACGTGCCGCCGCGATCCTGCCCGCCCGCCGGAATCCGGGCCACGACGCTGACCAGCGTCCCACCGCCGGTCGGCTCGAACGACACCTCTGTGCGCACGTCGTCGATCGAACTGGTCCAGGCCACCCGCCTGCCGGGTTCCCACTCGGTGACGCGGGCCAGTTCCAGTGCGTCGCCGGTGGTGTCGTCGTAGACCTCGAGCAGCCGCCCGCCGACGCCCGGCTCGCAGCGTATCGCCAGCATCCGGCCCGCCGCGTGGTGGTTGATCGGTCCGCGCACCCACCACAGGTCCAGTTCCTCCGTGAACGCGGTGAACGCCGTCTCCGGGTCGACGGCCACCTCCACCGACGAGGAGACCGAACGGTCCTCCGTCATCGTCTGCCCTTCCCTTCGACGTGGGCCTTGAACGATCCGAGTTGCTCGTCCCAGTGGGCCTGGATCTGGTCCAGCCAGGCGCGGACGGCCACGACGGACTCACCGCGCAGCCGGAAGATCCGCACCCGCGCGTCCTCCGGCCGCCGTTCGTCCTCGACGACACCGGCATCCAGCAGCGCCTTGAGGTGTTTGCTCATGGTCGGCGGCGGCACGCCGAGATCGTCGGCGAGTTCCCCCGCCCGGCGCGGCGACCGGCTCAGGAGCTCGACCACGCGCAACCGGGCCGGATCGGCCAGCGCACGTAACAGGGATGCCAAGTCGGAACCACCAGTGACCATGAGAAATGGTTACCCGTATTGGTAACTATTGTCAAGCGTCAGGCAGTGGTGTGCAGTGCCTCGGTGAGTTCGGTGAGCGCGGGAACCTCGCCCCAGCGGGACAGTTTGCGCAGCTCACGGGTGATCACGGCGGAGTTGGTGCGCCGGGACAGGGACAGCGCCTCGTGGCCGACGATCGCCGCCCGCTCGTAGTCGCCGTGCAGCGCGTGCGCGAACGCGAGCTTCGCGGTGTGCATGCCCTGCTGGGACGAGCAGATGTGCGCCCAGTGCGGCCGGACCAGGTCGTAGTGGACGATCGTCTCGCCGATCTGGCCCAGTTGCAGCAGGCTGGCCGCCTGCTGGCAGCGCAGGTGCTCGATGTCGTACCAGCCGCAGACCTGGTATTCCTCGCCGTGCGGCGGCGGCGCCTGGTCCAGCATCTCCACGGCGCCGTCGATGTGCGTGCGCCACGCTGCCTCGTTGTCGGCCTCCGCGTACCCGAGGGCCCGTTGCTGCAGCGCGAGCGCGCGGACGCGTGGGCTGATACCCGGTTCGCGCAGCGCGGCGCGGGCCAGGCCGATCATCTGGTCCGGATCGTCGTCGGAAAGCTGGCTCAGGCGGATGTAGGAGTACGCCACGATGTCGCGGTCGTCCGCCGCCTGGCCCTGTTGCAGCGCCCGGGTGGTCCAGCGGTTGGCACTGCGCAGGTTGCCGGTCTCCTCGTGCAGCCAGCCGTAGAACTCGGCGTACAGCGCCTGCAGGCCGAGCAGTTGCTGGCGCAGCGCGCCGGTGGCCATTCTGCGCAACTGGTCGGTCAGCTCGTAAAGCTGGCGGGCCACCGGTTTCAGCGCGGCCGACGCGCGCCAGTTGTCCGCGTCGTTGATGATGCGCCGCGCCACCAGCAGGTGACCGATGACGTCTCCGGACACCGGACCGCGCAGCGGTAGCTGACCCGACGGCAGCGACCGGCCGAAGGCCATCGCAGCGCACAGCGCCTGGAGCGTCACACCGTCCAGCGTGGTCGCCACGTCGACGTCGGTGTCGGCACCGTCCACATCGACCGCGGGCGTGTCACCGAGCAGCCTGCGACTGTCCGACGGTCGCAGCACGACGCTGTCCTCAGCCAGCCCGAGCAGATGCGCGGGGATGCCGAGCAATCGTTGCAGGGTGCGGAGAATGCGGGTGTCGTAGGCGAGATTGCTGCCCGCCTCCAACCGGGAGATCGCCGACTGGGAGAAACCCGCCATCGTGCCGAGTTCGTCCTGGCGCAGGCCGTGCGCTCTGCGCGCGATCGCCACGACGGTGCCTGGCGAGTCGTGTGCCCGCGCCTGCTTGACCTCGAACGATCGCCACAATGCGGCCGGCAGTGGCGGCAGGCCACCGGTCGGAACGATCAGCGCCGCGGACCGTTCCGGCGGCTCGGCCATTCGAGTCATGTCCCACCCTCAGCCCGTACGACGCCGGCGGAAGAGAAGTGACTCTACCAAACAAACGGCATACAGCCGCAGGCCGTCCGCGACCAGAAATACTTGCGGAGGCAAGCAGGGCGGCGAGAAAAGGGAACGCGAATCCCGAACGTCAAGTTACCGTCAAAACGGAGCAATCCGCTCCACTGCCATTGTCCCTGGCCGACTCGGATCGAACCGGCCAGGGACCGCGCTCCCATTCAGCCGTTCGATGGGGACAGTGATCCGAGCACCGTCGGATCGATCCGGCCGATCCGCTCCCGCTGCGGGAACTGGCCGACCGGAACACGCGCGACCTCGGTGGCCGTCGCGTAGTCGACGACGGACACCGCGTTCGCCTGGCTGAGCGCGACGAAGCAGTACTGGCCGTCCACGCTGGTCTGGCCCCAGTACGGCAGGCTGCCGGCCGGATAGTTCACCGTGCCGACGGTGGTCAGCCCGTTGGTGGCGACGATCGCGGTGTAGTCGTCGATCGTGCCCACGTCGCACAGCCTGCTGCCGTCACCGGACAGCGCGATGCCGTGGTGCGCGGAGTTCTTCGGGTAGTTGTCCGGGCTTTCCCCGACACCGCCGCCGGCGAACGGCATCTGCACGGTGTTCTCGATCGTGCTGGTGTTCAGGTCATATTTCACGAAGCCGTTCAGATAGGACAGATCCGTGTAGAAGGTGTGCCCGTCCGGCGCGATCACATTCGGCCGGACGCCGTGCGGGAACTGCCACGTCTGCACGACCTTGAGCGTTGCGGCGTCCACTTTGGTCAGCAGGAAACTACCCTTGGCCCATTCCAGCGACTGCGGCAGCGAGGTGACGCCGATACTGGAGTTGTAGATGTACCTGCCGTCCGCCGAGAAGTCGTTCTGGTGCGGATAGGTGCCGGTGGGGAACGAGCCGACGATCTGGCCGGACGCGGAGTCGATCACGTCGGCCACCTGCGCCGTGGTGTCCGACACGACGTAGCGGGTGCCGTCCGGGGACAGCGCGGCGTGGTCGGCGTGGAAGCCGGTGAGCCTGGTGTGCCACAGCTCGGCCTTGCTGGCGATATCGAAGGCGGCGACGTCGTCCAGGGTGCCCCGGGACACGTAGAGGGTGCGGCCGTCCGGCGACAGCTGGGCGTCGTCGACGATGCGCGTGCCACCTTCGACGGCCTGCACGACCTCGTAGCCGGCCAGCCAGATCGGGTTGAGGTAGATCTCGGCCATCCGGGCCTGTAGGTCCGGGACCACGTTGAACGAGCCGAGACCGGCGAACGTGTGGCCGTCCAGGAAGCTCACCGTGCCGGACTGGCTGTTGCCGACGATCAGCACGTCGCGCAGTGGCGTGGCGGTGCTCGCGCCGGCCGCGGTGGGCGTGGCGAGAGCGGTGAACGAGAGCAGCAGACCGGTGACGAGGGCCGTGGTGCGTCGGCGACGTCGGGCGGCTGGCATGAGCCCCTCCTCGTTGATCGGACCCCGAGATGTGAAGATAATTTACGTTCTTGCGGAGGGCAATACTCACAAGTAGGTTTGCGCCGTTCGGCTCAGGACGGCGGCCGTTGTCGGCAAGGAACCGGGCCGCGTGCGGAGGGCATCGACGTGGCTGTCCAGGACGAGGCCGACGCCTCGGAGGTCGCCCCCGGATTTGGGCAGATATTCCTTGTAGCCAACGGTTCCGGAGCCGTGACGCGCTCGGACGCGACGCTTCGGCCGCCGTTGACGATCTGCGCGGCGCACCTGCCGATGCGGTGCCTCACGAACTGGCGGCAGGCTCCTGCCGCTGATCGGTGGAACCAGCGGAACCGGCAGCGCGCCGGGTCAGCACCCGGGGGCCGTCCTCGGTGATGGCGATGGTGTGCTCGGAATGAGCGGTCCGCGAGCCGTCCGCGGACCGGATGGTCCAGCCGTCCGCGTCGAACACGATCTTGTCGGTGGTCCGCGCCAGCCAGGGCTCGATCGCGATCGTCAATCCGGGCCGCAACTTCAGCCCACGACCGGGCCGCCCGTCATTGGGCACGTGCGGTGCCTCGTGCATGGTGCGCCCGAGCCCGTGCCCGCCGAACTCAAGATTGACCGAGTAGCCGCGCTCGGCGGCCACAGCACCGATCGCGGCGGAGATGTCACCGAGCCGATTGTCCGGCAGCGCGACCTCGATCGCCGCCTCCAACGCGATCTCGGTGGTCCGAATCAGATGCAGATCGTCGTCCCGAGGCGTGCCCACGGCGATGGTGTAAGCCGAATCGGCAACCCAGCCGTCGATACCCACGGCCATGTCCATGCTCAACACGTCACCGTCGCACAGCACGTAGTCGTGCGGCAGCCCGTGCAGTACGGCATCGTTGACCGACAGGCACACGACGTTGCGGAACGGCCCCTTGCCGAAGGACGGAGCGTAGTCCCAGTAACACGACTCGGCCCCCCGCTCCTTGATCCGCCGCCGAGCGTGCTGCTCCAGGTCCAGCAGGTTCACCCCCACCACGGCGAGCTCACCGAGCTCACCGAGCACCTGCGCGACGAACTGCCCGGTGACGTGCATCCGCTCGATCTCGTCGGGAGACTTGAGCTCGATCACGGCGATCCTTCCCACGACACGACAGGCACGACACGACCGGTATAGATATACCACACAACACGGTTGCCGTTGTTGCCGCTGGCAACGACCGGTCATACCATGACCTCATGGTTCGCCGCCCGCTCACCCCCGAACAGATCGACGCCGGCAGGCGCCTGGGGTCGGTCCTGCGGGACGCACGCGAAGGCCGCAACCCGGGCGACGTGGCGATAGCGGCCGGTATCTCGCCGGAAACCCTGCGCAAGATAGAAACCGGCCGCCTGCCCACCCCGGCCTTCGGCACCATAGTCTCCCTCAGCGACGTACTGGGCGTCCCACTGGACGACCTGGCCAACGCCTGGCGAGCCACCCTGCCACTCAGGGTGGTGTCGTAGCAGGTCCGACCACGGGTGGGGAGCCGAGGCACCGCCGGTCACGTCAAACCCGCGTCACGTTTCGAGCGTCCGACACGCGGACCACCACTGCGCCGCGGCACGTGGCGCCCGCCCGCTAGGGTGACGGCCATGAGTGGCGAGGAGACCAGTTTCATCCAGTGGCGTGAGCGCGCCAAGGACGAGCGCAAGCGCAGCGGCGTGCACACCGCGGTGCTCATCGGTGCGGCGGCGGTCGCCCTGGTGCTCATCGTGGTGGTAGCGATCCTTCTGCTGCACTGACGTGCCCCGCACCGACGTGCGCTGATCGCGCTCACCGCACCAGTCCCAACGCAGCAAGCGCGTCCCTCGTGGCATCCGCGATCAACGCATCGCCCGAGGCCGCGTTCGGTTTGCCGCGGTCGGAGAGGACGGCGATGACGACCGGCGGACCGGTCGGCGGCCACACGACGGCGATGTCGTTGCGGCTGCCGTAACCACCGTTCCCGGTCTTGTCACCGACCCTCCATCCCGTCGGCACACCGGCCCGCACGAACGACCCGCCGGTGGTGTTGCCGACCAGCCAGTTCACCAGCGACTGCCGCCGTGCGGCGGGCAACAGGTCGCCGAGCGCGAACGCCCGCAGATCAGTTCCCATCGCACGCGGCGTGCTGGTGTCCCGAACGTCTCCGGGCACCGCTTCGTTGACCGTCGGCTCGGTTCTGTCGATGTGGCTCACCGAATCACCGAGATCCCGCATGGCGGCCTGTAGACCGGCGGGACCACCGACCTGCGCCAGCAACAGGTTCGCCGCCGTGTTGTCGCTGTACTCCAGCGCGGCGGCGATGAGATCCCGCACGGACATTCCGGTACCCACGTGCTGTGACGTGACGGGAGCGTAGCTCTGCAGATCGGCAGCCGAATACCGCACGACCCGCGCCAACTCGGCATCCGAATCACGACGCAGCAACACGCCGGACACCAGCAACTTGTACGTCGAGTCGTACGCGAACCGATCGTCGGCGCGATACGCCACAGCACGTCCGGATCCGGTGTCCACGGCGTACACGCCGAGCCGGGCACCGAACTGGCGCTCCAACAGCGGAAACGGCGAGCCGACGGGCGCAGCGGACGAACTGGGAGGCGAGGCGACGGGAGGCCCTGCGCACCCGGCGAGCAGGACCAGCGACACCAACCCGACCAACCGAAGGAAGCCCACCGAAGACACCCTAGTGTCGGGTGGTCGCGCCGCCTCGCGGCTGCCGGCGGCGGGATCACGCGACACCAGGGCACATCAGGCGAACAGCGTGTCCATCCGCCCCGAGTACGACCCGAGCACCTTGCCGGCGTCCGTCCCGAGCACGCGCTCCAACACGGTCGCGTACACGGACCGGAAGTCCGTGGACTCCTTGAGGTCCCCCTGATCCAGATCCGTCAGGCTGGGCTGGTCACCGTAGAACCCTCCGGTCACCTTCGACCCCATCAGGAACATCGGCCCGGCGGTCCCGTGATCGGTCCCGTCACTGGCGTTGGCCGTCACCCGCCGGCCGAACTCCGAATACACCAACACGACGACCTGCTGCCCCCGCGCACCGGCCTTCATCCGGTTCACGAACGGAGTGAGAGCCCCGTCCACCGCCGTCAACAACGACTGCTGCGTGTTCCGCTCGTCGGCATGGGTGTCGAACCCGCCCTGCGACACGGAATACACCCGTGTCGGCACACCGGCCTCCACCAGTTCGGCGACTACACCCAACTGCGCGGCCAGCGCCCCCTGACTGCCGGAGTTGGCCACCGGTTTCCCACTGGCGTCGTGCACGGCCCCGCCGAGCACCTTCGCCGCGTCCCGCAGGTCCACCACCGACGTGGCGACCCGGGCGGCCAACTCCGGCTCCCCCGCCTGCGGCTTCCCCAACGCGGCGAGCGCCTGCCCCAAGCGCCCCGTCGGCATCTTCAACCCACCTACCGGCAGCGACACGGCGGTGGCCTTCTCACCGGCCAGCAACGGCGGCATCACGGGTTCGACCGACACCGCCCGCAACGGATCGTCCCCTGTCGCGTCCAACCAGCGCCCCAGCCATCCCGTCGGCACGGAAGTGTCCGGTGACGCGGTCTGCCAGATCGCCATCGAACGGAAATGGCTGTGATCGGGCCTCGGATACCCGACGCCCCGCACAATCGCGAGCTCCTTGGCGTCCCACAACGACTTCAACCCCTTCAACCCGGGATTGAGCCCCAGCCCCTCTCCCAGGTCCAGCACCTCGTGTGCCTGGTAGGCCAGATCCGGCCGAGCCTTCTGGTACGCGGGATCGGCCGCCGGCACGACCGTGTTGAGGCCGTCGTTGCCGCCGTACAGCGTGACGACGACCAACACGCCCTGACCGGGCGACAACGGATTCGCCGCGGCGGCGTCGAACAGCGACGACCACGGCACCTGCGTTGCCCCGGCGGCCAGCGCTCCGGCGGCCGTGACACCGGAAAAGATCAAGAACCGACGACGGGTGACGTCCTGCACGGTGGCGTTCCTCTCACAGGCTCACGACATACTCGGGCGCACAGGCGGCCATGGCGACCAACTGCTTCGGACTGTCCGCGAGCTGACCCAACGCGGCCCTGGTCCGGTCACTCCAGGCGTCCACACCCAACAACGCACGAACCGACTCGACACGGTCACCGGTCGAAGCGTTCTGCACGACGGAGACGTCAGCGGCCGCGACGAGCACCTGGGCGAGCTTCAACCGGGCCAAGCCGGCCGACGTCGTCAACCAGGCCGTGTCGGCGGGCCAGCCACCCACGTTGGGCGGCAGGAACGGCACCTGTCCCATGTCGCGCAACCCCGTCAACAACCCGTTCGACGCGGCGGCCGGCAACCGGGCGGGCCGGACCCCCAGCGCCCGCATGTACCCGACGACCCACTCGACCGGCTGCTTCACCAACGTCTGCGAAGCGTGGCCGAACAACGGCTCGTGAGCGATCGCGACGAGAACGGCGTGGATGTCCCGATTCGGGCCGTACGCGGCGACCAGCCGATCGATCACATCGGACGCCGGCGGCGTCCCGCACACCAACCGCGCCCACATCCGCCCGACCACGTACCGGGGCGAGCCTGCCTGGGACAGCACGACATCGGTGAACGACGAGACATCGAGATTCCCGGTGACACCGAGCACGGTCTCGGGTCCGGCGTCGTGTCGGCGCGGCACCAGCCGAGCGGTGATCGACGTACGGTCGACGACCCAGCCGGTGAGTGCCCGCGCGCCCTCCCGCACGTCATCCTCGGTGTAGTGGCCGATGCCGAGCATGAACAGTTCCATCGACTCGCGCGCCAGGTTCTCGTTGGCCGCGCCGGTCCGGTTCTGCTGCCCGTCCAGCCACACCAGCATCGCGGGGTCGACCATCATCGCGTTGGCCAGCGTGGTGAAGTCGCCGCCGCCCAACGTGCGCAGCGTGCTGTTCTGCTTCTGCATCAGCCGGGGGCTGCGCACCTTCTGCTCGCTGGTGGCGAAGTGGCCGTGCCAGAACCACGTGAGCCGTTCGGCCAGGGGTGCGTCGGCGGCCACCATCCGGTCCAGCCACCACGTGGCGAGCTGGACCTCCTGTTTGCGCAACTGCCGCGCGAACGCCTGTTTCCCGGCCTTGTCCGCTGGCGACACCTTCGCCGGTTCGGGACCGAGATCGGGTTCGGGTGTCGCCGCGGCACCCGCGTCGGCGGGTGGGTCGGTCAGCGTGGCGAGCGTCGCGTCGAAACCCCGTGCCGCCGCCCTGTCCACGTCACCGGGCCGCGGCCCGAACCCGAACCGGTCCAGCAACCGGCGCACCGCGGCCCGCTCGTCCAGGGTCGCGCTGTTGTCCGAGGTAGGCACGCCTCGATGATTGGACACCGACGACCGGCCGGCCCATCTTTCCGGCCGATCGCTCAGCAAGGCTTCAGTCTGGTGGCTCGGTGGGCACCGGTGCCGGCCAGGGGACACGGGTCGACGAGAGTGCCACGAGGATCGCGGCCACCGCGACGGCACCCATTCCCCAGCCGAGTCCGGCACCGGAGGCCACCGATCCGATCACCGGCGGTCCGGCCAGCATGCCCGTGACGCCCATCGCGGCGACCAGCGTCAGCGCGTCCGATCCCTGCCGCGCGGCGACGACGTAGATGCACGGCGCGACGGCGGCGATGCCGAGACCGACACAGGCGAAGCCGACCAGGGCGGCGCCGACCCCGCCGGCGACCAAGCCGAGTGCCAACCCGGTCCCGGCCAGTGTCGACCCGATCAGCACGACGCGGCGGTCGCCCCACCGGGTCCGCCAGCCGTCGGCGAACACCCGCGCCAGCACCATCGTCGCGGAGAACACCGCGATGCCCAGCGGCGCCAGTGCGGCCGAGGCGTGGCCGACGTTCCGCAGGTACAGCGTCGACCAGTCGTTCATCGCGCCCTCGGCGACGGTCGCGAGCGCCATCGCGACGCCGAGCAGGACCGTCAGCCTGGACGGCACGGCCCACCGGTGCCGTTCCGGCCGCTGTCCGGCCAGGTCCTCGCCGGACAGTCCCGGCCGGGCGTACTCGACCAGCGCCAGCAGGATCGCCGCCGCGACCACGAAGTGCACCCACAGCGTCGGGGTCAGCTTGCCGATGCCCGACGCCAACAGGGCCGCGCACAGCGAGCCCGCGCTGAAGATCGCGTGCAGTTTCGCCATGGCGGCCCGCTCGTGCCGTGCCTCCAGCGCCGCGCCCTGCGCGTTCATCGCGACGTCGAGGCACGCGACCGCGACCCCGTCCAGGCACAGCAGCACCACGGTGACCGGGTAGTTCGGTGTCCCGGTCAGCGCCAGCAGCAACAGGACCAGCACGAGAGCCGACAGGTGCGCGACGCGACGCGAGCCGAGGGTCCGCATCAGGAACGCGACCAGCGGGAACGACGCGGCGGCGCCGACACCGCAGGCCAGCAGCAACCCGGCGATCTGGGCGGTGCCGATGTGCAGGCGGGCCGCGATCGTGGGCAGCCGCGCGGCCCACGTGGCGTACTGGAAGCCGAGCAGGAAGAACAGCGCGGCGATGGCCGTCCGTGTGCGGCGGAACTGATCCCGGACGAGCACCATGCGAACCGACCGCCTCAGATCGTGGTGGACATGTACAGCGCCTCGGCGCCGTAGCTACCGGGCAGGGAGATCTCCGGATGGCCGAGGAATCCCTGTCCGGCCCAGAACGTGTGACTGCCGGACACGGCGACCAGCGAGATCCGCTCGTACTCCAGCGATCGCGCCACCGCGGTGAGCCGACCGAGCAACGCCGTGGCCAGTCCGGTGCCGCGCAACGGCGGCGCGACGACGAGATCGTGCAGGTGCAGGTTCGGTGCCGAGTGCGCGACGTCCTCGGCGCGTGCCAGGTCCGGATAGCGGAACGCCGGATACGGCAGCGACAGCACGTAGCCGGCCAGCCGCTCGTCGACGACCACGACCAGGCACGTCCGCGGTGACGGCTTCCCTCGCGACCGCAACACCTCCCGTGGCTCGGACAGGCCGTCGTCGCCGTAGGTGCCCGCCTCCAGCGCGACGATCCCGTCCCAGTCGTGGTCGGCCAACTGCCGTACGACGGGCATCATGCGACCTGCTCCACCGGCGCCGTCGTCAACGTGTAGGGCAGCGGCGGGAAACCGTTGAAGCCGACCGTCATGTAACTCATGGCATAGGCACCGCAGGACAGGATCCACACCGGATCACCGGAGGCGGCCGTCCTGGGCACCTGGACCAGGCCGCGCGTGCGGTCGTAGGCGTCGTCGCTGTCACACGTCGGACCGGCGATCACGGCAGGCACACGGTCGGCGTCGCCTGCCGACGGGAACACCAGCCGGTACTGCACCTGGTCCATCTCGTAGAGCCCGTTGAACTTGCCGCAGCTCAGGTACAGCCAGTACTGCCGCTCACCGCCCACGAGCTGGCGCGACGACACCCGCGCCACGTGCGCGCGGATCGCCCCCTGGTCGGCGACGAGATGACGGCCGGGCTCCATCCGGAACTCCAGGTGACTGCGCGACACCTGTCCCAGGCGCCGCATGCCGGCGCGGATGGTGGCGAAGATGTGGTCCAGGCGCGGACGCAGCGGCCTGCCGTCGTGGTCGAGGTAGCCCAGCGCCGGGAGGCCGCCGCCGAGGTTCACGTGGTCGAGATGGATGCCGCGATCGGCCAGTGCCACGATCACGTCGGCCAGGTCGTCGAACGCGCGCCACCACGCCCGCGCCGTCATCTGCTGCGAACCGACGTGCACCGACAGCCCTGCCGGCCGCAGACCCAGTGCCCGCGCGGTCTCCAGCACCCGCACCGCGTCAGCTCCCGAGCAGCCGCATTTGTGGCTCAACCCCCACAGCGCCCCGTCGCCCGTGGTCGCCAGCCGGCAGAACACGCGCGAACCCGGTGCGTTGGCGGCGATCGCGGCGACGTCCTCGACGCTGTCGGTGGCGAAGTCGCGGATGCCGAGGCCGTACGCCTCGGCGATGTTGCGATCGGACTTGATCGTGTTGCCGTAGTGCACCTTGTCCATCGGCGCGCCGGCCAGTGCCGCGAGCGTCATCTCGTGCGGACCGGCCGCGTCGAAGCCCGCGCCCCGGTCGGCGAGGCACGCGAGCACCTCGTCGACGGGGCACGCCTTCATCGCGAACCGCACCGCGATGCCGGGCAGTTCGTCCAGCAGCGTGTCGTGGCGTTGCACGATGCCGGGCAGGTCGTAGACGATCTGGTCGTGGGTCGCCGAGGCCAGCGCGGCCAGCAGGCGTTCACCGACGGGCGTCACCGTGGCGAGGCGTCGACGGGCGTTGTCCTGCTCGCCTGGACCAGGCGGTCCCATGACTCGATCAGCAACGCGAAGTCCTCCATGTCCCGCTGTGCCTCGTCGAGCAGCCGCGGCCGCAACGCCACGACGGTGTCGGCGAACGCCGCGTACCGGCCGCCGAGTTTCCGGTAGGCGACGTCGAGGGCGTCCAGCCGGTGGACGTTCTCGGCCCTGGTCCAACGCGGTGCTGTCGTGGACGAGGTCGGCGATCACCGCCACGCGCACGCGGCCGTCCTCGGCCAGCAGCGCGTCGCCCGCGTCGGCCATCCTCCGGTAGACCTCGTGCAGATACAGCATCGAGAGGAAGAACTTGGCCAGCCGCAACTGGTAGCGCTCGAAACCGGAATCCGTGCGCCGTTCGGGCGTGTAGAAGTTCTCGATGTCGCGATTGTGCAGGACGCCGGGCAGTTTCGCGGCATGCACCAGGTGCAGCAGGAAGTAGTCGCTGCCGATCGTGTTCACCGCGGGCGGCAGCGGGATCTCCTCGTGCACGCGGTGGAACGCGACGTTGCACATGTCGACGCGCATCGGGTCGACGACGGTCAGCACGGAATGGTCGCCGTCGAACGGCTCGGTTCCCGCTCCACGGAAGGATTCGTCGACCAGTTCCCGTTTCTGCTCGTCCGTCCAGTCACCCGGCGCCCACAGGCTGACGACGTCGTGGTAGACGTCCGGGTCGATGCGCTGGATCTCGCCGATGTCCACGGACAGCTCACCGACGAACGAACCGCCCACGAGCACCACGGGTCGCTGCGACAGGCCGGCGTCCAGGTCGGTTTCGGTGACACCGTCGGCCGCGGCGGCGGCCGTGCGGCCCAACGACATCAGCTCGTGGTGAATCGGAAAAACCTTCGTGTCGTTGAATGTCTGATAGCGGCTGTCGGAGTCCCTGCGGTGCACCGATTCGCACCCGAGCGCGCTCGCGATCAGGAAGGCACGGTTGGTGCAGGCACCGTAGGACAGCTCGGCCGGCAGCATCAGATCGAGCATCAGATCGGGTTTGCGCACGCCTGCCGCGTCGATGACGCGCAGCAGGAAGTCACGCTGCCGTCGCTCGTCCAGGTGCCACACGACGACGTTCCGGCTCGTCGCGGCGGCGTGCAGGACGGCGGCGTGCGCCGCGTGGTCCGCCTCCTCCGACGAGTCCAGGATCAGCAGGTGCACCGCGACGTCGAACGCGTCGACCGCGTAGGCGGCCTCGTCCAGCATCGCGGCGACGGTGGCCGTGGCGGCGCGGTTGGTCGGCAGTGTCAGACAGACTCGGCGCATGCCTGCTCTCCGCTCCAGGACCGCAGGCCGAGCAGCTTCTCGCCCAGCTCGTCGAGTGTCGCGGTGGGATAACGCAGCGACTCGTGCCTGGTCGGGTCGCCGACCAGCGTCGGGTTCCACGTCGGCGTGCTCAGCTCGCGCCACGAGTCGATCCTGGACTGCCGCATCGCCCGGTGCGACTCCAGTGCCGGCATCATCGCCAGGTACTGCACGGCACGCACGCCCTCGCCGGAGCCGTTGGGTGCCACGCCGTGTGCCAGCATGCCGTTGAAGATCAGCAGGTCACCGGCCCCGAGTTCGGGTCGGACCAGCGGGAACTCGGTGCGACTGACGTTGGGCCGCACCGGATCGCGGTCCTTCGGCCGGGTGAGCCGCCAGGTGTCGAAGTCGCGGAACAGGTTCGGTGAGCACTGGAAGCCGCCGAGTTCGGGCCGCGTGTCGTTGAGCGCGATGATGCCCTGCACCCGTTGCGGCAGCACGCTGGCCGTCGTGTCGACGTCCCAGTGCAGCGCGATGTCGAAGCCGGTGTCGGTCGGCTCGATCAGCCCGCGGTCACGGTTGTTCACGTTGGGGGGATTGAGGTTGAGCCGGTCCAGGCTCACCCACAGCTCCTCGCAGTCCCAGACGTCGACGAACGCGTCGTAGACGCGCTGCGCCTGCCGGCTGTCCCAGAGCAACTGGTGGTGGTACGCCTCGACGAACCCGTAGATGTAGAGATCGCGGTCCAGGTCGGACCGGTATTCCCGCTCGGGATACCAGGTCTCCGGCCGGTCGGGGTCCATTCCCTGGAATTCCCAGGTGAATCTCGAGCAACTCCCGCGCGGCCGAGGACGGAATCGCCTCGCGCACGACGACGTAGCCGTAGGTCTGCCAGAACTCGAAGTCCGCCTCGGACAGCACCCGCAGCGGCTGTGTCTTGCGGATGTCCCGAAGCTGCGTGCGTGCCAGGTACGACTCGCCGTCGGCGCTGAAGTACGGGGTCGCGGACGCGGCTCGATACAGGTACTGGTCAGGATTCGGCATACGTAGGCTCCCAGACTCCCACCGTCACTGGAGTTCGCCGCCGCGGGTGTGACAGGGCCGGACACCGATTGGTTCAGACCACCACGGCAGCACCGACTCAGGATAGCGAAAGGACTAGACCTTTACCAGGAACCCCCGGACAACCGGAGGAACACGCCGTCACGGACGGGATGCGAGGCTGAGCCCTTGTGTACCAAGACGTTCGTGACCACTTCGGAGAGACGGCCAGTGATCAACATCACCAGCCGATGCGATCGTCCGGATGGCACTTCGACTACGGCCGAACGCCAGCGTGCCATGACAGAACACTACAAGGCGAACAGGAACAGCCCGACCACACGACGGTGACGGCGATCGAGTGCGATTCCGGATCGGAAACCAAGACAACCCGAGAGCGCACCCGAACGTGGGCGACCGGCCGGCCGGACAGCGAGCCGACGACACGGCGACCGGATGCCTCCGTAGCCCGCCCGAAGTCGACGTTCTGGGCCGTTCGGCGCAATGCCGCGTAACACGGCCCGCCTGATCTGCGGAATCGGCCTCGTGACGGGCCGGTCCGAGGTAGCGTCGTCACCGACGGCGTCGGCATACGGCGGGAACGACATGCACTACCTGGTGCTTGGCCCACTGACCAGCCCGGCCGGCGAGCGGACAGCCGCGACAGGGCTCCGACCGCTCGCCGGAGATGCGTCATGACCTCACTGCGCCGGGTCGTGGCCGGCCGCTACGAGTTGCGGGAGCGCATCGGCAGCGGATCGATGGGTGTGGTGTGGCGGGCGCACGACGGCGTCCTGCACCGTACCGTCGCGATCAAGCAGCTCGTGCCGGCACCCGGCCTGAACGGCGAGGCGCTGGAGCAGGCCGTGGCCAGGGCCCGGCGCGAGGCACGCACGGCGGCCAGGCTGCGGCACCGCAACGCGGTCACGCTGTTCGACGTCGTCGAGGAAGACGGCATGCCGTGGCTGGTGATGGAATACCTACCGGCCCGTAGCCTGGCACAGCGGCTGGCCGCCGAGGGCGTGCTGCCGCCGACCGAGGTCGCCGGTATCGGTGTGCAGGTCGCGTCGGCCCTGATCGAGGCGCACCGGGTCGGCATCGTGCACCGGGACGTCAAGCCGGGCAACGTCCTGCTCATCGACGACGGCACGGCGAAACTCGTCGACTTCGGCATCTCCCGCGCTGTCGGCGACGTGACGCTGACGGCGACCGGCCTGGTCCAGGGCACACCTGCCTACCTGGCGCCGGAGGTCGCCAACGGCGAGCGACCCTCTCAGGCGTCGGACGTCTACTCGCTGGGCGCCACGCTGTACCGGGCGGTCGAGGGCACGCCGCCGTTCGGCTCGGACCCCAACCCGCTGGCGCTGCTGCGCGCGATCGCCGGCGGTGTGATCCGCCCGCCGCAGATGGCCGGTGCACTGACCGACGTGCTGATGGCGATGCTGCGCCCGAGGCCGGCCGACCGGATCAGCCTGGAACAGGCGCTGCCGGCGCTGTCCGCCGCCGAGGCGCCGACCGTGCCGGAGCCGATCATGCAGCCGTGGTCCACACCGGACCCGACGCGGATCGCCATGCCCGGCGCCGTGCAACCGAGGAAGAAGCAGCGGTTGCTGCTGCCGACCAGGACACTGATCTTCGGTGGTGTCCTGATCGTGGTGATCATGGCGGCCCTGTTCACGAGCATGATGATGCCCAAGGGCAGCGGCACCACACCGCCGTCGGCGGCCGGCACGTCGATGTCCGACGGCGCCCCGCCGCCATCGGCGCCCGTGACGAGCGCACCCGCGCCGGACATGAACATCAGCACGTTCATCATCGGCTACTACGCGCTGCTGCCAGCGCACCTCGACGACGCCAGCCAACTGCTCACACCGCGTTACCTGGCGTCGGTCGGCGGATTCCCCGCGTTCCAGGGCTTCTACCGGACGATCAGGTCGATCCGGGTACGCAGCGTCACGGTGACCGGAACGATGACCGCGCGGGCGGTGCTGCTGTTCACGCGCAACGACGGCACGACGAGCACCGAGACGTACTCGTTCACGCTGGTCATGGCCAACGGCACGTTCCAGATCGACCAGGCCGCCCAGGTCTGAGGCGACTACTCACGACGCACGGCGAAAGTTCGTGAGAAATTCGCCGGCACGCGGTTCAAAGAATTTTCGAAGAATTTTGTTCCAGCTTATCACGAACCATTCCAGGCGTTAACCCGCCGATGGCACGGAAGTGTCACGGAAAACGGTTGCCGTCAATATTTGGCGACCTGTTGATGGCCGATTCGTGCCACAGTCGCTGCAAGTGCCACCGCCTCGGGCTTTCGTGACGCTTCATGTGGGCGGACCGATGGGTCGTGTCCCATCGGCCGAGTTCCAATCCCTGTGGAGGGAAAGTGCACGGTTTACAGCGAGGGCTGATATCCGCCGCCGCGTTGGTACTGTCATTCGGCGGGTTGGCCGCGGTCGCGCAGGCGACCCCGGCACCCGGTGGTGGTTCGAGTACGGCGACGGCGAATCCATTCGATCCGGCGAACCAGCACAATTATCGGCACGGTGTCGTGCCGACGGTCGCGCAGTCCGCGAAGATCAAGGCCTACCAGCAGGCGCACCCGAACGCGGCCGCCACCAACACCCTGTCCTACGGCGGTGGCATCGACGGGATCGGCGTCACCAGCGGCACACCCAAGGTCTACCTGGTGTTCTGGGGTACCCAGTGGGGCACGCAGAGCACCGACAGCGGCGGGAACCTGACCTTCTCCGGTGATCCGAACAGCGGCGCGCCCTACATCCAGAAGATGTTCAAGGGCCTCGGCACCGGTGGCGAGACCTGGTCGGGCGTCATGACCCAGTACTGCGACGGTTCCGGCGTGAGCACGGGTGCCACGAGCTGCCCGAGCGGCGCGGCACACGTCGGTTACCCGACCAGCGGCGCGTTTGCCGGTGTCTGGTACGACAACTCCGGCGCCGAGCCGAGCGCGGCCAGCGGCAACCAACTGGCCAACGAGGCGATCAAGGCGGCGGCGCACTTCGGCAACACCAACGCTTCGGCCAACCGGTACGCCCAGTACGACATCCTGTCGCCGCACGGCACGGACCCGGACAACTACCAGACGCAGGGTTTCTGCGCGTGGCACGACTACAACGGCGACAGCACGCTGTCCGGTGGCGCCGCGTCCTCCCCGTACGGTGACGTCTCGTTCACCAACATGCCGTACGTGATGGACGCCGGTTCGAGCTGTGGCCAGAACTTCGTCAACTCCAACGGCACGCTGGACGGCTACTCGATCGTCAACGGCCACGAGTACGCCGAGACGATCACCGACCAGAACCCGGCCGGTGGCTGGACGAACACCGAGCAGCGGCGAGGAGAACGCCGACGAGTGCGCCTGGGTCAGTTCCGGCCAGGGCGCTTCGGCCAACGTGACGATGGCCGACGGCACGTTCGCCATGCAGTCCACGTGGTCCAACGACACGAACCGCTGCGACATCTCGCACACGATCGTCGGCGGTGGCGGCGGTTGCGGGTTCGGTGACGGTGGCCAACCCGGGCGGCCAGTCCAGCACGGTGGGCACGGCGGCGAGCCTGCAGCTCTCCGCGTCCGGCGGCACCTCGCCGTACACCTGGACCGCCTCCGGTCTGCCGACCGGGCTGTCGATCAGCGGCGGCGGCTCGATCTCGGGCACGCCGAGCGCCGCGGGCACCTTCTCGGTGACCGCGACCGCGAAGGACAGCAAGGGCACCACGGGATCGGCGTCGTTCAACTGGACCGTCTCCAACGGCGGCGGTGGTGGCGGCTGCACCTCGCCGGGCCAGAAGCTGGGCAACCCGGGCTTCGAGTCGGGCAACACCACGTGGTCGGCGTCCTCGGGCGTGATCGGGCAGAACGGCCCGTCCGAGCCCGCGCACTCCGGTTCGTGGAACGCGTGGCTGGACGGCTACGGCACCACGCACACCGACACGCTCTCCCAGTCGGTGACCATCCCCAGCGGGTGCGCCGCGACGCTGTCGTTCTACCTGCACGTCGACACGGCCGAGACGACGACCTCGACGCAGTTCGACAAGCTGACGGTCAAGCTCGGCGCCACGACGCTGGCCACGTTCTCCAACCTGAACGCGGCCAGCGGCTACACCCTGCACAGCTACAACGTGTCCAGCCTCGCCGGCCAGACGGTCACGCTGACCTTCACCGGCACGGAGGACTCGTCGCTGCAGACGTCGTTCGTCGTGGACGACTCAGCGGTCACCGCGAGCTGAGCGGTTGATCGGTGGGCGGGGACCCGGCCTCGCCAGCCCGGCAGCCGGGTCCCCGTTCCCTGCAACCCCGGCGCATCGGATTCCGTCCAGGGAACATGGGCACACACCGTTTCGGTCCGACATCGACGACCGCGGCCGCGCTGTCGGTCGCCGCGATCCTGGCGCTGACCGGATGTGGGGCGCAGGCGCGGTCCTCGACGGCACCGCTGGGCGGGTCCTCGCCGGGTACCACGTCGGTGTCCGCTCCGACCACGCACCCGCCGATGGTGGCCACCGCGCAGGACAACGGGCGCACCATCACGCTGTCGGTCGGCCAGACGCTGGCCGTGCGCCTGGACTCCACGTACTGGACGTTCACCCCGACCGCTCCCCCGCTGCACGCCGAGGGCACACCCGTGGTCCTGCGGGGTGGGCCGTGCGTACCGGGGCAGGGCTGCGGCAGCGTCACCGCCAGCTTCTCCGGCGCGTCCGCCGGCCGGACGACCGTCACCGCCGAGCGCACCACGTGCGGCGAAGCCATCCGCTGCACCGGCACGGCGGGCCTGTACCGGTTGGTCGTCGTGGTGGATTGATCGTCGTCACTGATTGATCGTCGTCACTGATTGATCGTCGTCACTGATTGATCGTCGTCGCGGTTGACCATGGTCGGGCGGTGATCATCGAGCCGTCGCCGGCCGGTCGTGGCAGTGTGGTCGCCCGAAGGGGCGGTGGCGATGGACGTGTTGAGCAGCCGCGTGTTGCTGCGGCCGGCTGATCCGGCGGCCAGCAGGCGGTTCTACCGGGACCTGATGGGGCTTGCCGTCTACCGGGAGTTCGGTGATCCGGCCGATCCGTCACTGGTGTTCTTCGTCGGCGGTGGTTTTCTCGAGGTGTCCGCGAGCGCCGGCGATGCGCCGCCGAACGTGGCGCTGTGGTGGCAGGTGCGTGATGTCGATGCGGAGTATCGGCGGCTGGCCGAGCTGGGTGCCGACGTGACGCGGCCGCCGGTCACCGAACCGTGGGGGCTGCGGGAGATGTGGATCAAGGACCCGGACGGCGTGCGGATCGTGCTGGTGCAGGTGCCCGACGACCATCCGCTGCGCCGGGACGACCGGAGTCCGTGACTACGCGGGGACCGCTTCGATGATGCTGGACGCCGAGGCCGTCCGAACCGTGCGCGTGACACGGAAACCGGCTCCGGCCAACAGGGTCTCGTACTCGTTCGACGTGCGTTCGCCACCGCCCAGCAGGATCAGCATCGCCAGGTCCATCGGTTTGCTGGGGTGTGGGTCGTCGTCCTCCGGCACGACGCGCTCGACCAGCAGGAGTCGGGCGTCCTCGCGCATGGCGGCGCGGCAGTTGGTCAGGATCGTGGTGGCCTGGTCGTCCGGCCAGTCGTGGATCACGGATTTGAGCAGGTAGACGTCGCCGCCTGGGACGATTCGGTGGAAGAAGTCGCCCGCGGTGGCCGTGCAGCGGTCGGCGAGGCCCGCCGTGTCGATCGTCGTTCGTGCTGCTTCGGCGACGGCTGGTTGGTCGAACAGGACACCGGTCGTGGTCGGGTTGGCGTACAGGATCGTGCACAGGAAGGTGCCGCTGCCGCCGCCGATGTCGACGACGGTTCGGGCCGTGGTGAAGTCGTAGGCGGTTGCCACGGCCTCGTCCTCGACGGTGCTCAGTTCGCCCATCGCCGTTCGGAACATGGTGGCGCGGTCCGGGTCGGCGCGGAGGAACTCGAACAGCGACGCGCCGTGGACGTGGTCGAACGCGGCCCGGCCGGTGCGGACGCTGTGTTCGATCGCGTCGAAGGTGGTGGCCAGGAACTCGCCCCAGCGGAGGTAGGAGCGAACCGAGTGCGGGTCGTCGGAGCGGAGGTGGTGGCCCATGGGGGTCAGCGCGAAGCAGCCCGGAGTCGGTTGGGTGAAGATGCCGCTGCCGGCAAGGGTGCGGAGCAGGCGGTGCAGTGCGGTCGGGTCGGTGTTCGTCGCCGTGGCGAGGTCGGTGACCGCGCGGGGGCCGTTCGCCATCAGATCGGCCAGGCCCAGTTCCGCGGCCAGGTGTACGCCTCTGCCGATCACGTAGCCATCCTGTAGGGCCAGTAATCGGGCGACGTCGTCGGGCATGGGGCCTCCGTCCGGTGTGCTGTCATGGCTCGTCGTTTCGGCTTCCTTCAGCCCGATTCGCCAGTGTCCTACGTCCGTTGCCGCGCCTCAAGGGCCTTTCACGTCGGCATTCGGGCCATCGTGACACGGTCCACAGCGGACAGCGGCCGGTCCGGGGTTTCGGGGCAGACCGCAGCGGACATTCGAGTGCCGTGACCGTGCTCAGTATCGGGTTGGCCGTTGTCGCCTCAGTGGCCAATGCCGCGGCGTCCGTGTTGCAGCGGAAAGCCGCGCGCAAGCGGCCGGATTCGGAGGCGTTTCGGCTGCGGTTGCTGTGGGATCTGGTGCGTCAGCCGGTGTGGTTGGCCGGTATCGCGACCATGCTCACCGGTTTCCTGTTGCAGGCGGGCGCGCTGGCCACCGGGCCCATCGCGCTGGTGCAGCCGATCCTGATCCTGGAACTGGCGTTCACGCTGGTGATCAGCGGCGTGGTGTTCCGCACCGGGCTGGGGCGCAGGGAGTGGGCCGCCGTGCTGGGCATGAGCGCTGGTGTCGCATTGCTGCTGTTCGCGCTGGAGCCGGGCGGTGGCAGCGCCGCGAACGCGCGAGGCGTGACGTGGGCGCTGGCCAGTGCCGTGACCATCGGTGTCGTCGGTGTGCTGGTGGCCGTGGGTGTACACCGGCGCAACGCTGGGCGGGCCGCGTATCTGGGTACCGCGACGGGTGTGTCGTTCGGGTTCACCGCCGCGCTGCTGGCAGGCATCACCGCCGTGTTTCCCGGTGGCCTTTTCACCGCGTGGCAGACGTATGCCCTGATCGTGGCCGGGCCGCTGGGCTTCTTCCTGTTGCAGAACGCGTTGCAGGGTGGGCGGCTGGTCGCGTCGCAGCCCGCGTTGACGCTGGCCAATCCGATCACCGCGCTGGGTTGGGGTGTCGCCGTGTTCGGGGAGCACGTGCGAACCGGTGTCTGGGTGGTGCTGGCGCTGTTCGGTGCGGGTCTGGTGCTCGGGTGCACCGCGCTGCTGGCCCATTCGCCCGCGCTCTCGGACCCGGCGAAGGACCAGCAGCGGTGACGTGTCAGGCCAGGGTGTGGTCCTTCACGGCCAGCGCGTGCTCCCCCACCTGGTAGCTGACCTCGCGGATGCCCAGCGCGTCGTGCAACCGGCCCGCTGGCAGCGTGACCGGGATCGGGGCCGGGCCCTGGCCCGGCTGCGGCAGCGGATAGGCCGTCGTCGTGGCGCTGTGGAACGTCACGTTGCCCTCGGTCTTGGTGAAGAGCTGGTGCACGTGCCCGTTCAGGCACGTCACGGACGCGAAGCGGCGCAGGTAGGACAGCGCCTGCGTCGCGTCATCGGTTGACCAGCCCCACTGCGGGTACATCGCGAACAGCGGGATGTGGCTGAACACGACGATCGGTGTGTCACTGGACAGCCTGGCCACGTCCTTGCGGACGAACTCCAACTGGTCGGTGCCCAGGTGGCCGAGCTTCTCCAGGCGCAGCGTGTTGACCAGCGCGATGACGTGCACGCCCTTGATGTCGAAGCTGTACCAGCCATCGCCGGCGGTGCCCTTGCCGAACACGGCGCGGTACTTCTGGCCGGCGTCGTCGATCGAGTCGTGTTCCCCCGGCACGGTGCACACGCGGCCCGTGCGCAGCGTGCTCATCATCTGCTTCGCCTGGTCGAACTGGCTGGTCGTGGCCAGGTGGCTGACATCGCCGGTGTGCATGACGAAGTCCGGTTCGTAGGGCAACGCGTTGACCTGGTGGATCGCCTCGCCGAACGACTGCGTGACCATCGTGTTCGCCGAGCCGACGAAACCGAGGTGGCTGTCGCTGACCTGCACGAACCGCAGTGCGTGCGGGTCGTCCGCGGCCGGTGCGGCGCTCGATGAGCCCGTGACATGGCTGACCACCTCGCCGCCGGCCACGGTGAGCGCCACGGCCGCGCCGAACCACGCGGTGTGGCGGAGCAACTGGCGTCGCGTCATGCCGGCCGGGTCCTGTTCGTCGGCGCGGCTCACGGCGTGACCACCACCGTGGCCGTCATGAACGGATGGATGGTGCACAGGTAGTCGAAACGGCCTGGGGCATGGAACGTGTAGCTGTAGGTGGTTCCGGTGACCAGCGCCGCCGAGCGCAGCGGACCGGTGCCGTTCTGGCTGGTCACGGTGTGCGCGTCGGAGTCGGTGTTGGTCCAGGTGACCGTGGTGCCCGCCTTGATCGTGATCACCTGGGGCGAGAACGCGAAGTTCTTGATGGTGACGGTGTTGGACGCCACGGGTTGCTGACTGCCGGCCGACGACGTGGCCGGCATCGACATCGGCGGCATCGTGGTGGTGGCCGGTGCCGCCGACGGGACCGGCGCGGCACAGGCCGCCGCGAACAACAGGACCGCTGGCGCCAGATACCTGATCCGGTGGGACGAGTGCTGCATGGTGTCGATGTCCGATCGTCTGATGTGGACCACCGTTGTGGCCCGTCATCAGATAGCGCAACGGGTTACGCGGGCGGCCCGTAGATCTCGACGGCACCGCCCCGTTCGCGCACCGGCAGCGACGGCAGGGGGCGCAAGGAGATCGGCAGCTCGTGTCGCAGCACGTCGCCGGTCAGCGCGAAGGACGCCCTGTGGCACGGGCAGTCCAGCCGGCGCGCGGGCGCGTCCAGGGACAGCCGGCAGCCGAGGTGGGTGCACTCGCCGGACACGGCGCGCAGCCGGCCGCCGGTGCGCGTGACGAAACCGTTGATCGAACCGAGGTCGAACGCGCGCACACCGCCGTCGGGCAGTTCGGCGCTGGCCACGACGGCACGCCACTGGCCGACGTCCGGCCGCAGCGTCGGCTCGGCCTCGGGTGCGGCCTCGGGTGCGGGCGGCGATGCGGTCGATCGACCGATGACGTCACCCACGCCGACGCCCGCGGCGGCCGCTGCCACCGCCGCCGAGGCGGCCTGCACGAAACGCCGTCGGGAACCGGGTTTCGTCCGCTGGCCGGCCATGTCCTCGGCGAGTCTGTCGTGCAGTGCCGTGACGAAGTCCTCGCCGGGCCCGTCGTCGCTTCCGGCGCGCAACGCGATCGCGGCGCGCAGTTCCTGCTCGTCGTCCGGCCCTGCGGCGAACGGCCGGGGCCTGCGACCGGCCAACAGGTCCTCCACGAACCGGCGCACTCCGGACATGATCACGCCTCCATCGTGTCGGCAGCGGCGGCGGCCGCGCGCAGTGCCCTGTGCTGCAACACCTTCGCGTTCGCCTCGGTCACCCCCATCTCGACGGCGGCCTCACGGATCGTGCAGGCGCGCAGGAACCGCAACCGCAGGATGCGGCCGTAGCGTTCCGGCAACCGCGCCAGGATCGCCTCGACCTTCGTGGCCGCGCCGACCGGGTTCGGCGGATCGTCGGCGAGCATGGCCGCGACGTCGTCGTCGCCCAGCGTCGTGATCTGCCGGCCCAGCGTGCGCCGCCAGTGCGCGGCGAGCACCGTGCGGGCCGTGGCCAGCAGGTACGCGCGCACCTCGCCCACGCTGGCCGATACGCGCAGCGGCCGCAGCGCGGCAAGGAACACCTCGGTCGTCAGGTCCTCCGCATCCGGCCGGTTGCCCACCTTCGCATACATCAACCCGTACACCCGTGTCACGTTGTCCCGGTAGATCGCCTCCCAGTCGGGATAGCGGTCCGGGCCGACCAGACGTAAGTGCGGCACGGACCCGCCATCGGCCGAGTCCTCTTCCGGTGTGCTCGCCGGCCTGCGCCGGCGCCACGATCCCTCCACGCCATGAGATACGTGCGAGGGTTACAGTTCGGCCGGCACGTCCGGCAACCCGACCCGAACGCACTGGCCACCGGGTCGCCCGCGGTCGGGCCGACAGGCCGTCAGCCTCGGGGCGCGAGCGTCGCGGCCACGGCCTCCGGGTCGGTGCAGCCGACGATCCATTCGTCGAAGTCGCCGTCGCGCAGGACCACGCGCACGCCACGGGGCGTGTCATGGTGCACCACGACGAACCGCTTCTCGGCGCCGTAGACCCGGCCGACCTCGATCACTCCGGGCAACCGGGTCCCCATCTTGATCCCCGCCCGGATGCCGGCCGCGGCGTGTGCGTCGTCGAGCACCTGCACCTCGCCCACCGCGGCCAGCGGCACCCGCAGGTCCCCGTGCAGCCCCTCGACCTTCTCGGCCGCGGACAGTCGCAGGACCAGATCAGCGCCGTCGACGACGAGTTGAGCCATCACGACCTCCCATTGACCACATGTTCGTGAACGTCCAGCCGATGCTGGCGTACCCGCTGCTCACGGGACCCATCGCGTCGGCAGGCACGGCGTGCCGGTCACCGCAGCGCGGTGACCAGCACGCTCACTGGCCGGTCGGAACGGGGCCGGGCGCATTGTGCGGGTAGGACATGGTGCCCTGGCGCCTGGCGTCCCTGGCACGCGCGGCGGCCGTGATGCGTTGGTCGCGCAGCGCGGCCACGGCGGGCAGTTCCAGTGGCGGGAGCCTGCGGCCGAGTGCGCGTTCGAGCAGCATGTCGGCCAGTTGCGGGTTGCGGGCCAGTGCGGGGCCGTGCAGGTACGTGCCGACGACCCGGTCCTGGACGACCCCGTCGTAGCCGTTGCCGTTGCCGATCCCGACGACCACCCTGGACAGCGGCTGGGCGCGCGGGCCGAGTTCGGTGTGGCCCTGATGGTTCTCGAAGCCGGTCAGCGGTTCGTCCAGTCCAGGCACGCACGGTTCGCCGACGATCTCGCCGACAGCGCGCTCGGCCGCCGCGACCGTGCGGACGTCCACCATGCCCAGACCGGGGCTGAAGCGACCGCCGGTGACGGTGAACTCCCTGCCCAGCAACTGAAGTCCGGCGCAGACCGCGAAGATCATCGCGCTGGGCTGCACGCTGCCCAGCGCGGCCGCGTGGCGCACGGCCATCGTCTGGGCGGCGTCCTCGCCGCCACCGACGACGTACACGTCCAGTTGGCGCGGCATCGGTTCGTCGACCGAGATCGGCACCAGGCGCGCCGGAATCCCGCGCCACTCCAGGCGGCGGACCAGCACTTCGGCGTTGCCGCCGTCGCCGTAGGTGCCCAACAGGTCCGGCAGCACGAGGCCGATGCCGACGGCGGACTCAGGTGCCATTGGTCAGCCTCCTGGTCAGGTCCCGGAACGCCGTGTAGTTGCCGATCAGGTCGACCGGTCCCGGCGGCAGATGGGTGATCGCGGTGGCCGGGTCGTCGACGACCGTGTGCTGGATCTGCGCGTAGGTCAGCCGGACCGACATGTCGGCGGCGCGTTCACCGCTCACCATGACCTGCCTGCCGAGCAGATCGCCGAACGACACGTCCCACAGCCACGACAGGTCGCGGCCGTCGGCCTCCTGCGCGTTGATCGCCAGCACCACCGGCGCCTTGTGCTCGGCGACGATGGTCAGCGTCTCGTGCCAGCCCGCCGGGTTCTTGGCCAGCAGCAGGCGGGTGTGCCTGCCCTGGACGTCCACGATCTTGTAGCGGCCCGCCACGTCGCTGACCGTCGAGATCTCGTGCAGCGCGGGCACCAGCGGGGAACCCAGCGCGACGGCGGCGGCGGCGGCCATCGCGGCGTTGCCGAGATTGGCCCGGCCGGGCACGTTGACCACCAGCGGGTACACGCGGCCGTCCGGCGCGCGCAGGGTCTTGCCCTCCAGCACCCAGGCGGGCTTCGGGCGGGACAGCCCGCACTGGCACCACCACTGGCCGGTCCTGTTGTGCACGAGTTCACCGCAGCGCGGGCACACGGCCGAGTCGCTCTGCCATGGCGCGCCCGCCGACACCCACACCGGGTGGCCGGTGGCCGCGGCGACCGACGCGACCATCACGTCGTCGCAGTTGGCGACCACGGTGATCGTCGGGTACTGGGACAGCGCGTCGCGCAACACACGCTCCAGGCGCCGCACCTCGCCCATCCGGTCGATCTGGTCCCGGCTGAGGTTGAGCAGCAGCACCACTTCCGGTGTGAACGCCTGCAGGATCGCGGGCACGTGCGCCTCGTCGACCTCCAGCACCCCGTAGGGCGCGTCCGGCTGGCTGGTCAGCGCGGCGACCAGGCCGGCAGTCATGTTGGCGCCGCCGCGGTTGGACGCGACCTGGCCGAGCGTACCGATGGCCCTGCTCAGCATCGCCGTCGTCGTGGTCTTGCCGTTGGTGCCGGTGACCACCACGGTCTTCATGGACCGGGTCAGGTCCGCGAGGGCGGTCGGCTGCAGCGCCAGCGTCACCTTGCCGCCGATCATGCCGCCGGCGCCCCGCCCGGCCGCCCGGGACAGCATCGCCGCCAACGAACCCGCCGCCAACGCCAGCTTGGTGCGGGCGGGCTGCTTGCCGGGTTGGTGCTGTTGCGGCAGGGTGCGCGGGATGCCCGGCACGGTGGGGGGCTCCTCGGCGCCGGTGGGCCACGCGGGAGCGGCACCGGCCGCCATGTCGGCGCGCTGTGTCTGCGGTACGGGGTTCTCCTGCGGGCCGCGGCCCGTCACCCCCCACGCGCCAGGGGCTGGGCGGTTCTCCACGCTGCCTCACACGGTTAGCGGATCAATGCGGCCGTTTTCACTATGTCACGGCCCTCCGCCCGGTATGCCGGTGGCCCACGCCGGGCGTGGTGCGCGCCACCGGTGGGTTCCCGCCGTCGCGTGGGACGGCGGGAACCCACCGTGATGAGGCTCAGCTCACGTTCACCGACGTGTCGTCGATGACGAACGAGGTCTGCTTCTCGTAGTCCTCGGTGCCGGTGAACCGCAGCGTCACGGTCTGCCCCGCGTACGAGGCGAGGCTGAAGGTGTGCTGCGTGTAGCCGGTGTTGTGGCTGAGGTTGGAGTAGGTGGCCAGCGTGCCCAGCACCGTGCCGGAACTGTCGAGCACCTGCACGCTCAGCGTGTCGTACGCCGTCGACGTGGACGTCTCCGCGGTGTCGACGTGCAGCCAGAAACCGAACTGGTAGCTGCCGCAGCCGGTGGGCAGCGTCACCGACTGGGCCAGCGTGTCGGTGTGGGTGCTGCCGTAGCCGTCCAGCCAGGCATCCCACGTGCCGCTGTGCGCCGGCTCGCCGCTGCTGTCGCTGACGACGCCGGACGACCCGGTCCACGGCGAGGGCGTGCCGGTCTCGAAGCCCGCGTTGCCCAGCAGTTGCGCTGCCGTGCAGCCGCCGCCGGAGGAACCGCCGACCGTCCACGTGAACGTGGCGCTACCGCTGGCGCCCGTCGTGTCGGTGACCGTGACGGTGACCGACGACGTGCCCGCGGTGGTCGGCGTGCCGGAGATCAGGCCGGTCGAGCTGATCGACAGGCCGGCCGGCAGGCCCGACGCGCTGTAGGTCAGGGTCTGGCCGGACGCCGAGTCGGTGGCCCGGATCTGCAGGCTGGTGGCCGTGCCGACGGTCGCCGTCTGGCTGCCGGGGTTCACCACGGACACCGTGTTGCCGGCCGCCGAGCCGACCGTCCACGTGAACGACGTCGTGCCGGACGGGCCGGTCGAGTCGGTCGCGGTGACGGTGACGCCGGACGAGCCGGCCGCGGTGGGCTTGCCGGAGATCAGGCCGGACGAGGAGTTGATGGTCAGGCCGGCGGGCAGGCCGGCGGCCGAGTAGGACAGCGTGCCGCCCGCCGTGTCGGTCGCGGAGATCTGGACGCTGGCTGCCGTGCCGACGGTGCCGGTCTGGTTGCCAGGGTTGACGACCGTCACGGTGCCGTTGGTGCCGGACGAGCCGAAGTCGGCGTTGAACGCGGATTCCAGGCCACTCGCGACGCCGGAGTCACTGACGATCAGACCCAGTTCCCGGTTGTTGCTCAGGGAGTTGGACGAGAAGTTCTCCGAGCCCTGGAACACCTTCACCGTCGACGTGCCGTAGTCGGCGACGATCGTCTTGGCGTGGATGTAGTAGCCGGTGGACGACGTGTACGTCTTCACCTGGCCGCCCGCCGACGTGACCTTGCTGATTTCGCTGTTGTACGAACCGTTCTCGTTCTCCAGCACCGCGCGCACCGTCACTCCGCGCTGTGCGTCCGCGACGATCGCGTTGACCAGCGCGGTGTCGCTGAACTCCTCCTGCTCGACGTCCAGGGTGTGTTGCGCGCCCTGGATCAGCGACAGCAGATGGCTCTGCGAGTCGGTCGGCGACCACACGAGATCGTCACCGTCGGCCGGCGTGATCGACGTCTTGGCGAAGTCCGCGTTGAACACCGCCTCGACTGCCGCGACGTCATTGGCGTCGGTGTCGAAGACACCGAAGTCACGCGAGGTGGAATAGTACGTCGTGTCCAAATTGCCCGTACTGATGTAGGATTCTTTTCCGTCGACCGTCGTCGTCTTCTGGTGGGTGTAGGTAAATGCCGTCGACGAGTATTCGACAGCCACGCCACCGGCCTGCAACGCGCTGTACGCCGCGCCGTTGACCGACGTCTGCTTGCCGTCCAGGATCACCCGGACCGTGACACCGGCCTTTTCCCTGTTGACCAGATCGGTGGTCACGGTGGTGTCCCTCAACTCGTACATGGTCATGTCGATCGACGTGGTCGCCGAGTTGATGAAGTTGTAGATCGCGCTTTCCCCCTGATCCGGCAGGACCAGCAGGGAATACGTGCCGGCGGCGTGCGCCGCCGGCGGCACGAGCATCGAGATCACCACCGAAAGCACGGCGGCGGCCGCCAGTCGCACGCGGCGGGGACCGGTGTGGATCATGCAGGCTCCTCACGGCAGATCGAAAAGGCCAGGCGCCTGATCGTCCCCGACCAACAATAAAAAGAGAACCCTGCGGAATGTCATATTGGTGACAATGACACAAACCGGAAGGCGCGAACTGTCAACGAGTGAATACGGTAAATGTGAACGCGTCGCTTCCTGGTGCCACGCGTCCCGGACGCGTCACCCGGACGTCGCGGGCACCTGGTGCAGCGAGAGCGTGTTCCCGACGGTGCTGTCGGCCGACCACTGCCCGGACGCGGCCGTCCACGTACGACCGCCGAAACTGACCTTGTCCACACCCAACCGCTGCGCGTGCGCGACGAGCCAACTGCCCAGCGCCCAGCCGCGGTCGGCCGGGTGCGGGCCGGACAGGACAGTCGTGCCCCACTCGGCGGCGGCCACCGTCGTCAGGCTCGCCCGTGACGGCGCCATGGTCAGGTTCTGGCACGACAGCGCGGCGGGAGCCCGACCGGTGAAGGCCACCGCGAGCGCCCTGGCCTCGGACTCCCACTGTGCGTATGCATCGGGTGCGCCGGAGTGCTGCACCTGCTGCGCCGCATCGGTGACCGACAACGTCGCCCAGCCGGGCACGGTGCGCAGGTGTTGGTAGAACGCGACGGACGCGTGCACCGGGTCGGTGACCTGTTCGTGTGTGCCCCAGCCCTGGCTCGGCCGTTGCTGGAACAGACCTGCCGAGTCCAGGTCGCCGTCGGCTGAGGTTGATCAGGCGCGACTCCTGCATCGCTGTCGCGAGCGCGATCGTGACGGCGTGCGCCGGCATGCCCAATTGCTGTCCGACGGCGGCGATGGTGGCCGCGTCGTCCGTCTGTTCCGGGGCGAGCGCGAACACGGAGTCGCCCGCGGTGAGCGGGGCGACGGTGCAGCCGGGCGGCTGTGGGGCCTTGGTGCGGGTCAGCACGACCACGACGACGCCGACGGCCACGACGGCGACCAGCGCGACCGCGACCAGCCCGGCCCGCCGAGCCGCTCCTGACATCGGCATCCCCTCACGTCCACCTCGCCCCGCCCTCCAGCATGCCGTGTGCCGGACGCTGCCGTGCACACCGAACGCGGATCCACGGGCGCGTGTCGACCCGTCCGGGTGACCGATCCCACCCGGCGCCTGGCGAACGCATCCGGTGTCACCCCCCGTCTATTCCTACTACAAACCCTGTAGTAGCGTCATCGATAGGTAAGGCTTACCTCAGCCAAGTCATCCTAACCAGAGACCGCCGGAGGAAAGCCCATGTCGTCCGCCCAGATCGCGCTGCTCGGGGCCATCGCCGGCCTCACCATCTACCTCGGGCTCCCGCTGGGCCGGATACGCACACCGATGCCGAAGCTCAAGGCACTGCTCAACGCGATCGCCGTCGGCATCCTCACGTTCCTGTTGTGGGACGTGCTCAGCAAGGCATGGGAGCCGGTCGCCGTGCGCGCTGCAGGACAAGAACATTCCTCGGCGCCGCTGGGCAAGGGCCTGGTGTTCGCGTGTGCCTCGCCATCGGGCTGGTCGGCCTCGTCCAGTTCGAGCGCTGGACGATCCGGCGGACCGTGCGCGACCAACGGGCCGGGCGCGATGACCGCCACCGAGCTGGGCCACGCGCAGCAGCCCCGGTCGAAGACGTCCACCGGGCCGGCTGGCCACTGATGATCGCGATCGGCATCGGCCTGCACAACTTCGCCGAGGGCCTGGCCATCGGCAACTCGGCCGCCAGCGGTCAACTCGCCCTCGCCGTCCTGCTGATCATCGGCTTCGGCCTGCACAACGCCACCGAGGGCTTCGGCATCGTCGCGCCGATGGCCGGTGACCGGCCCTCCTGGGGCTACCTGGCGCTGCTCGGCCTGATCGGCGGCGGTCCCACGTTCCTGGGCACGCTGGTCGGCCAGAGCGTGGTCAACGACGTGCTGTCCATCGCGTTCCTCGGCCTGGCCGCCGGCTCGATCCTGTACGTCGTCATCGAACTGCTCGCCGTCGCGCGGAAGCTGGCGACTGAAGGACATCACCACGTGGGGCGTGCTGCTGGGTCTGCTGCTCGGTTTCGCCACGGACGCGATCGTCACGGCGGCAGGCGCCTGAGCACGTCGGTCGAGCGCGTCAATCCACCACCCGACGCGGCACCGATGGCGCGGCCAGCATCACGCCGGTCGCGACCAGCACGGTCCACAGGCGTAACTCGCCGAGCAGCTGCGGGTCTCCTTGACCACGAAGATCACCAGCGTGATCCCGAGCAGGCACATCAGGCACAGCCACGGCATCGGCCGCACGTACCCGGTGAGGTCCCACAGCAGCAGGCCCATGGCCAGGCCGGCCGTGTAGTACGTGTACACGCTGGGGTCCAGCACCAGGCGGGCGCCGATGCCCAGCGCGATCACGGCCACCCAACGGCGGCGGACCACCGCGATCACGCCCAGCGCGCAACCCAGCGCGATCTGGGCGATCCGGTCCCACGACGGTGTCGCCGACGAGTGCACGCCCAGCGCTCGCAGCGCCGACTCGGGCACGTTCGGGATGGTGAACGTGCCCGCCGCGGCGAGCGTGTGCGGGTCGGCCAGCACGAACGGCAGCCACGCGACCGCGACGCTGACGCGGCCGCCAGCAGTCCCCGCCAGCGTTCCCTGCCGGGCAGCCCGAGCAGCAGGCAGACAACGCCAGTGCCCACGGTTTCGCGTCCACGGCGAGCCCCGCGCACACGCCGGCCAGCGTCGCGTCCCTGCTCGACCACCATGACGGCCGTGCCGGCCAACAACACCAGCGCCAGCACGTCGTCGAGGTGACCGAAGCGCACGGCCAGCAGTTCCCACGACGTGAGGAACGAGCCGCCGCCGACCAGCATCGTGACCAGCTTCGCCCTCGGCCGCGTGTCGATGTCCGGCCGCATCAGGCTGACGATCAGTTCCAGTAGGTACAGCACGGCGAACCCGCACAACGTCATCATCAACACGACGATCATCCAGCCACCGTCGTCGGACAGCGGCCGCAGCGCCGCCGCCACCACCAGCGCCAGCGGGCCGAACTGGAACTGCGGATAGTTCGCGTAGAGGTGCAGGCCGCCGGGCAGCGGGTCACCGGGCGGGTGCTCACCGAGCAACAGCGCCGCGGCATCGGCGAAGAAGTGCCACGAATAGCCGCTGTGGCGTACAGCATCAGCATCAGCAGCATGCCCCACAGCGCGAGCGCGGGCCGGTACCACCAGACTCAGGCCGTGCCGGGTAACAGCAGCCGGCGCACCACGGCCGGGGTCGGGGGTAGCGACTCACGCCGTGGCAACGGATTCCGTTGCGGCACTTCACGCCGAGTTGACACCACATCCCGGTGCGGCCGTTCCGCGACACGCTGTGCGTTCCGGGTCGGCTGGGACGACATCGGTTCGGGGCGGGCAGGAGGCAGCATGGGCACGGTCGACTCACTCGTGTGCGAAATGACCCGCCGGTACTCCCTTTCCGCGCTCCCTTCCGATCGCGGAGCCGCACTCACGGGCGCTCGGGCCGTAGCCGGTGGTCGGCGAGTTCCGGTGCACCCACCCGGTCACGTCTACGGTCCAACCGGCACATCCTGATCCCTTCCAGAGCTCCGTCCGCTTCGGTGCCGATCTTAGGAGTAGGCGGATCCGGCCACGATTCCGTCACTGCCTTCGAAATTCTTACCGGCGTTCACAACTCAGGTTCGCACCGGTAACCCCTGCCACGCGACGTGGTGATCCGTGACGGGTGCTCACTCGGTGCGGCGAGTTCGCGCCGCCGGGTCGGGACGTGGAGGTCGAGCGTCGTCGTCGGCCGCGCCGGTCATCGGCCGCGCCGGGCGTGCGCGCGGCCCCGGTCGCCGAGCACGGTCAGCACCGGCGCAACCGCAGCCGGTGGCCGCGAACGCGGAGGGCACGACGGACCACGAGGTGACGGTCAGGCACGTCGAGTCGGGGCCGACGGCCGGGCATCGAGGCTCGTACGCGGGGCTCGGGCGGCGCACCAGGACGTCGTGGACTGGTGCGCCGCGCACGGGCATCGAACGACGGGTCGGAGATCGGAGGTCTTACGGTCCGTATCGCGCCGATCCCGTCGAGGTGCGGGCGGAGGTCTACCGGCTGTTGGCCCGACCTGTCACGGTTTGCGCGCCACGGCTCCCGCGATGCAGTGCTGGACCGGATTGAGCGCCTTGAGCCGGGGACCGTCCGGCCACCAGTCCGCACACCGCACCAGTCCTGGTTCGACCAGTTCCAGACCGTCGAACAACTCCAGAAGTTCGGCCTTGGTCCGGAACGTGCCCGAGCCCATCATGCTGTGCAGGAACACGTTCTCCATCTTGCGCGCCACCTCGGAGTACTCGTCCTCGGGATCGAAGAAATGGGTGAGCGCGACGAAGGAACCCGACGGCAGCGCGTCGATGTATTCCCGCATGATTTCGGCAGGCCGTTCCCGAGGGCCGGCGAAGTGGTGCAGCGTGCCCAGTTGCAGGAACGCCAGGGGTTCGGTGAAGTCGATGTACCTGCGAACATCCTCACTGGTCAGAATCTCTTTGGGAGAAAAGATGTCAGCGGATACGAAATGCGTCTGGTCGTTCTCCTGCAGCAGAACTCGGCCGTGTGCGAGCACGACCGGATCGTTGTCCACGTACACGACGCGGGAATCGGGCCGCAGGCGTTGCACGACGTGATGGATGTTCTCCGCGGTGGGCAGTCCCGAACCGCAGTCGAGATACTGGCCGATCTCCGTCTGGGTGGCGATGAAGCGGCAGGCCCGAATCAGGAAACCGCGGTTTTCGATCGCCAGGTCCTGCGCCTCCGGAGCGACCTTCTGAACGCCTGCCAAGACCTCCCTGTCGATCGAGTAGTGGTCCTTTCCGCCCAGAAAGGCGTCGTACACGCGGGCGATACTGGCGCGTGTCGGATCGACACCGACGGGTGGCTTGGACATGGATCCGTTGGCGATGGCGTCACTCATGAGGAGGCTCCGCAGCATTGCGAGGGGACTGGGTAACACACCGCGGCCAACTGTAGGGGCGGGCCGCTGACCCTGTAAACGTAGACCACTAGTCCGGACGGGTGCATGGTGGGAAGTCCGTGTTGTTGCGTCCGGTACCATCGAGTGGCTTGGCGCGGGAAGGACACCAGGACCTTCCGGCAGGACAGGAGTGGGCGATGGCGACGGGAGGCAGCGCACAGGGCGAACCAGGCACCGGCCCGACGGTCCGACGCATCATCCTCGGCACACAGCTACGCAGACTGCGCGAAGCGGCCGGTATGAACAAATCCGAGGCCGGCTACACGATTCGGGCATCGGAATCGAAGATGCGCCGACTGGAAACCGGTCAGGTCGGATTCAAGGAACGCGACGTCGCCGATCTGCTCACCCTCTACGGCGTGAGCAATCCCGTTGAGCGCCAACAGTTCATCGAGCTGGTCAAACAGTCCAACCAGCAGGGTTGGTGGCATCCGTACACGGACGTCATCCCGAAGTGGTTCGAGGACTTCGTCGGACTGGAAGAGGCCGCTTCCCGTATCCAGTCCTATGAACTGATGTTCGTGCCCGGTTTGCTGCAGACCGAGGAATACGCGCGCGCCGTCGCCGGTCACGGTCAGCCGAAACCGTCGGACGAGGACATCGAGCGCCGCGTACAGCTCCGCAAGCAGCGGCAGCGGATTCTGATCGGGCCGAACGCGCCGAAACTGTGGGCGCTCATCGACGAATCGGTGTTGCACCGACCGCTCGGTGGTGACCGCGTGCTGCGCGACCAGATCGGACATTTGCTCGACATGACCGGTATGCCGAACATCTCGGTCCAGGTCGTGCCGTATCCGCGCAGCGGTTCGGCTGCCGAGAGCGCGTTCACACTGCTGCGCTTCGCCGAACCGGAACTGCCCAACGTCGCCTATGTGGAGCACGTCGGCGGCGCGTTGTACGTGGAGAGGTTCGAGGAAATCGAGATCTACGGCCGGATCATGGACCGGCTGGCGATCAGTGCCGAAACACCCGAGGACAGTCGACAGTTCCTGTCCAAGTTGCGCGCCGAACTCTGAGGCGCAGCCCCCCGGTCAGAGCGATTGTGCGAATCCGCCGATCGCTTCAATTGGCGTGCACCCACGCCGGATCAATTGAGACGAACCGGAACTCTTCGTTAGACCGATAGCGTGCCAACCGGCCGCGTGCCTCCTCCGCATTCCAACAACGGTGTACCGTGACGACGGTCGCGTCGTGCACGTGCATTCGGCGTCATCGTTCGCCGTCAGCCGTTGCCAGTGGCCACAGCACGGAGCAGGTGCCGACAGCGACCGACGTGAGCTGTTGCCATCTGCGGCGACGGAGAGAGGGAAGGCATGACCAACGACGGCCGTACCGGAATCCCTGACGACCAGTTGAGCCGAGCCATGTGGCGCAAGAGCAGCCACAGCGGCAAGGAGGGCAACTGTGTCGAAATCGCCCGGCCGGCGCGCGGTGTCACCGCACTGCGCGACTCGCACGACCCACACGGTCCGGCGCTCCTGTACCCCGCAGCCCACATGGACGCATTCCTCATTGCCGCCAAGGACGGTGAGTTCGATGTGCACCATCGGTGAACCAACCGAAGGCCCGACGGCGCAGTTGCTCGCGCTGATCAGACGGGGCTTCCGGTTCACTCATCCGCACGACGCGAGCGGTGACCTGCTCGCGATCCAGGGTGTGCGCGTGCACCACGACGTGATCGACGTCGTGGTGCTGCGCTCGGAGAGCGACGCGCGAGCGGTCCGGATGCCCGGTGACGAGCCGGACATCCTCGCGCCGACGAGAACCCTGTGGGACCGGAGGGGACAGGCCGAAGCCGTGCTGGCTGCGCTGCTGGAGCTGCCGGACCAGGAGTCACCGGTCGCGGTCGGTGTGGACGGCTGCTGGGTGCCGACGAATCCTGGTCACTCGGTGTGGCTGCGGGCCACCAGCGCCTAGGGTGTGATCGACCCTACCGGAGCGCGAAGGCCGTCTGTGACGGCAGCGCGATGCCCGGCACGGACTGTCCGCTGATCGTGCCGACAGCGGCTTGCTGCCGCCGGACAGCGCCTTCTGGATCGCTCCCGACGAGTTGCGTCAGGTTGCCGATCAGCGGCCGCAGTTGACCGCAGCGAGCTGGTCAGCTGGTTGATCACGTCGGCGATCTTCTTCATCCAGTTGACCACGTCGTTCACCACCTTCGCGACGATGACCGGGATGGTGACCATGAACGTGGAGGCCAGTCGCGGTCTGGATGATCTGCGACATGGCCTGGCTGACCATCTGCTTGATCTTGTCCTGCACGGTGGCCACCAGCGTCCCGATCGACTGGGTCACGCTGCCCAGCGTCCTGGTCGCGGCTGGACGCGGCGGACCAGCGCGTCGGGACTGGTTCGCGGCGTAGGACTTGTAGTTCGCTCGCGGCCTGGCCGGTCCAGGTCGCGGTGTTCGTGGACAGGCTGCTCGTGAACGTGGTGTCCGCCTGGCCGACCGTGCTGCGAGACGCCCTGCCACGCGCTGCCGTACGCGGCGACCTGGCCCGGATTTCCGACCAGCCAGGTCACCGCCTGCTGCAGCGGTTTCACGGCCTTCATCAGGAAACTCGAGGCCGTACTGGAGGATGGCGCCGACCGGGTCGGAGAGGATCTTCGTCGCGTCCGAGACGATCTCGAGCCCGGCGAGGCCGGCCTGCACCCAGTTGCCGGACCCGATGTCCTTCTCCAGGCTGGTCACGTCGGTGACGATGTCGCCACCGGCCGTTGCCGCTCGCCGGTTTCGCCAGGTGCCGGCCGCTCGACTGGGTGTCGGCGTCGCCGTGCCGGTGCCCGGCCGGAACCGGTCCACGTTGTTCCTGTCCACCGTGTCGTAGTTGGCCGCTGCCGTGGCCACGTTCTTGCTGATCGAGGTCATCGTCGCCTGCGCCTGCGCGAGCACGCTGATCGCGGGGCCCGCCGCCGTCCTGAGCAGTTCGCTGAACAGCAGCGACGACGCCGATCTGCCCGAACGCCTGGTCGCCCAGTGCTCGCCTGCTGGCCGGACGTGTGCGCGCTGGCCGAGCAGTTCCGCCGACCTGGCGGCCACGTTGGCGTGCGTGCGCAGGTCCGCCGTGCGGACCTGGAATCCGGGCGCGGTCACCTGTCCACCTCCTGCAGGAACGAGCCGCCGCCGCCCTCCCGGTCGTCGTCGGCGGGGGCGCGGGTCGCGCGGACCGGCGGGCCCGCGGAGGCGCCGGCGGCGGCGGTGCCGGTCGTGTGTCGCCGATGCGCACCTCCTCGACCGCTGGCGCGGCCATCGGTTGCTGTGGCGCGGGAAACATTTCCTCGTAGTTGGTCAGCACCGCGTCCATCATCGCCGTGTCGTCGCCGACGGTGGCACGCATCAGTTCGGCGACCCGGCCCGCGATCCGGGACTGGGCGCGGCGCATGGCCATCAGTACGCCCGCCGCGATCCTGCGGACCGGGCATGCCGGTGACCCGCTCGGAGATCCGGAGGTCGGTCACGACGCCGCCGGAGTTCACCGTCGCGGCGATCAGTCCGTCCGGTGTGGACTCGGTGACGAGTCACGCTGGGACACCTCCGCGCCGAGTTGCTGGTAACGCGCCGCCATCTGCTCCGCGTCGGCGATCCAGCGGTCCAGCGCCGGATCGCTGACACGCGTCACGAGACCGGTCATGCTCGGCTCTCCTCGTCGCTCATGTCCCGCGCCCTGGCGCCCACTCGGCGCATGCCGCGCGGACATCGTTGCGGGAGAACGGATTGACACTCGCCCAGGGCCGTCGGCACTCTGGCTGACCTGGAACCGGCCCCGGCCGGTGTCCACCCAGTGCACGGCGTCGCCGCAGCGCCGCCAGCAGCCGGCCCGGGTGCCACCGCGCGATCCCGACCTGGCCGCTGCCGATCATCCTGCGCATCGTGGTGACCAGCCGGCCGGCCAGCCGTTCATCCACTCCGGACCCGTGCAGCAGGTCGTCGATGTCGTTGTCGGTCATGGTTCGGCGCCGGCCCGGTGCAGGTGGTCGACGATCCTGGCGCACCGGACGCAAGCGGCAGCGAGAACGCCGGCACGCCGCCGGCGTCCACCGGCGGCACCAGCGCGCACAGTTCGCGCACGGCGTCGTCCACGCCCAGTTCGGTCATGCGCACGGCGTGGCCCGGCTCGTCCGGTGGCTGGGTCACCAGCATCGCCCTCAGGCCGTCCACGAGGACTACAGCGCCGATGTCGCCGCCGGCCCGGCGATCACGAGATCGATCGCGCCCGCGCCGGCACGCAGCATCCGCACGAACATGGCCGCCGGGCCGGCACGGGCCACGCTCGCCTGCCAGGCCACGATCGGCCAACTGCCGGCGCGCCTGGCGAACACCGTCGCGCCCTGTCCCGTGGTCCGCCGACGACGGGACGCGCAGTGGGAACGGCGCGCGGACGTCGGCCAGTTCGCACAGCAGGTCCACCTCGACCGGATGCAGCACGGCCGGTTCGGCCGCCGTCGTCGTCATGTCCCTTCAATCCGTCGGCCGCGGACCGGTCGGTCTCCTGGTACCGGGTGGCCGATCAGTTCGGCGTTCGCGACGAACTGGTCCAGGTGGCCCAGTACGGCGTCGAGACTGGACAGCAGGCCCTGGTCGCCGGACGAGCCGGTCCAGGAACTTCGCCGACAGCGCCGCGCCGACCGGGCTGCTGCCCAACTGTGGCTGGAAACTCGGCGACGTGAGCTGGTCGACCTGCTGGAACACCGTGTCCAGGTCGGCCCGCACCTTCGCCACCGCGCTGGCGAATGCCGGTCACGCTGTCCGGCGTGCACCTGCCAGCCACCGTTCAGATCGCTGAGTTCCGGGCCCGGCCGGACCGGGCGCACGGTGGTCGTGGGTCGGGTCATCGTGGGACTCCTCTCAGTCCACCGCGTTCAGGCCGATCACCGGTGGCACTGCCTTCAGCCCGGTGGTGAACGGTTCGTCCTCGAACGGAATCCGGCGTCGGTGCTCGCCCTCCGGCCGCCGCCGCGCGCTCCGGGGGCACCCATTCCGAGAGCGCCGGGCATCCCCGCGGCACCCTTCTGCGCGCCGACGTCCTCCATGATCGCGGAGCCGGACGACGTGCCGCGGGCGGCCACGCCACCGGTCTCGTTGGTGGATCGCGCTGCTGCTGGCGCCGCCGGAGCGGCCTTCTGCCGGTCGGCCGTCCTGCGCGCCCTGGTCGAAACCGCCGGCACCGAACAGGCCACCCATGCCGCCGGTCGAGCCGCCACCGACCGCCGATGCCCCCGAGGCCGCCTGCCTTGCCGCCGCCGGTCAGCGCGTTCCAGCGGCCGGTCGGGTCGTCGCGAACGACGGCACCGTGGACTGGCCGAGGTTCTGGCCGAGCTGTGCCGCTGGAACCCGCCGACGGAGTGTGGTCGGCGAGCCGGTGCCGGTGAGCGTGCCGGTGCCGCCGATCTCGGTGCCGCCGCCGGCGTCCGGTGCCCACGAGACCGGCGCGACGAACCGCGGCGTGTTCGTGTCGATCGTCGTCGCGGCCTGTTCGTAGCGCTGCATCGTCTGCACCGCCTGCTGTTTCCTCGCCGCGTCCGCGCGCCCGCGTCGAACATGCTGCTGAGTCCGCCCACCAACGTGCCGGTCGCCGAGCCGAACGGGCCGGCGATGTCGCGGCGGACGCGGCGTCCGCAGCCGGGTTGAGCCCACCGCGGGCGGCTCGTCGGACCTCGGCATGGTGGCTCTGCGCCGAACGCAGCGCACCGCCTGCCTGCTCGATGGAGGTGGCCATTTGCCTGCCGTGCCGCCGACCGTGTGATCCAGTAGCCGTGTTGGTCATCGGCGGTCGGCCGCCTGGTCGGCGGCGCTGCCCTGCCAGTAGTTCAGCAATGTGGTCAGCGACCGGACAGTTCCGCGGCACTGCTGCGTGATCCGCACGCCACCGCCGCGCCAGCGCCTGCGCCACCGGTCCACCTGGTTGGGGTCGGCGGGCGCGCGACCATGTCGACCAGTGTCTCCAGCTCGTAGCCGTCCCAGTTCACGTCGCCGGTCACCCATTGGTCACCCGAGTGTCCCGAGTAGACCTGGCCGGCGGACGTCGTCCTGCTCAACGCCTTGTCGATGTCCTGGTATACCTTCCGCACCAGGGTCGCGACGTAGTTCCGCCCGTTCTGCCCCGGTGAGCCGGCCGTGCCGGAAGGGTCAGCGCTTCCTGTTCCGCCGTCCATCGTCAATTTCTCTCCCCTGATGCCAGGACCGTGGCCTTGCGCGGTCCCATGACTCACCGAGTGACGGGAGAAGACGACGGCCAGTTCTCGGTTTTCGGTAACGAAGCGCACACACACGCATCACGGTGTTGTCTCGACCGGTCCGATTGCGGCTGTCGGTGAAGGTACTCCTACGCCCTTTGGCCCACGATTACCGCCACCGGAACGGTTTTCGCCTCTCAGGCCGTCGGTTCGAGCGCGGCGGCGATCTCGGCGAGGACGGCCAGATGACCGTCGACCGCGCCGAGTCCGGCGCCCATCGTGTTCACCGACAGGTGCGTCACGCCGCGCTCGCGCCACGCGTTCGCCTCGGCGGCCAGATCGGCGACGCTGCCGCGGTAGCTGACCCTCGGCTCGATCTGGATGGCCGCCGGATCACGGCCCGCGGCTTCGGCGGCGGCGGAAATCCGCTCCAGTGCGGCGTCGTAGTCCGGGCCGGGAGCCATCTGGGGGAACCAGCCGTCAGCGAGGCGGCCGACGCGGTCGTAGGCGCGCGGCGACTGCGCGCCCAACCACAGCGGAATCGGGCGCTGCACCGGCAGCGGCGCGATGCCGGCGGCGGTGACGCGTTCGTGGCGGCCCTCGAAGGTGAGCACCGGCTCGGTCCAGAGCCTGCGCAGCAGTTCGATCTGCTCCTCGACGCGGCGACCGCGATCGTGAAAGTCCTTACCCAGCGCCTCGAACTCGACCGGATTCCAGCCGATGCCCACGCCGAAGCGGAACCGACCCTCGGTCAGCAGGTCGAGTTCGGCGGCCTGCTTCGCGGCCAGCACGGTCTGGCGCTGCGGCAGGATGATGATGCCGGTGACCATCTCCAGCGACGTCAGAGCGGCGAGATAACCGAAAAGCACCATGGGCTCGTGGAATGTGGTGTGCACGTCGTACGGTCCGCGCCACGGCGCGTGGGCCTGGGGATCGGCGCCGACGACGTGGTCGTAGGCGAGCACGTGGGTGTAACCCAGTTCCTCCACCCGGCTGCCGTAGGCACGCACCGCGGCTGCGGTCGCGCCGATTTCGGTCTGCGGGAACACGACCCCGATCCTCATCACTCGATCGTAGGTGGCTTGTCCTCCGTTGGCATCCCGGAGCCGACACACACGTACGCTGCGGTTGTCGACCCGTGCCGACCACAAGGGGTGCCCACCATGATCATCGCGTTCTCCGTCACGCCACTCGGTATCGGCGAGGAGGTCGGCGCCGTGGTCGCCGACGCGGTCCGCGTCGTGCGCGCCAGTGGGCTGCCCCACCGGACGGATGCGATGTTCACCAGCGTCGAGGGCGAGTGGGACGAGGTGATGGCCGTGGTCAAGGACGCGGTCGACGCCGTGTTGCGCAGGGCACCCCGGGTCAGCATGGTGCTCAAGGCCGACGTCCGGCCAGGCACCACCGACGGTCTCACCACCAAGGTGGAAAGCCTGGAGCGCCATCTGGCGGAGTCCTGATCCACGTCGGACGCGTGGTCCACATGGGTGGGCGGGCGGCGCCAATTGGATTGGTCGTCGTACCGCGGCGCCGAATGCGGGCGATGCCGATCGTCCCCCTGTTGACGGTGCATGGTCGGTAAAACGTCGGTTAACCAATTATTGACGTTCACATTTCCGTTGTCGTGGTGTCAACACGTGACCTGACATCACATTGACGCGATCGCGTCGTGGTGATTGAGTTTCGTTTGACTCTGATCAACGCGACCCCCGCCGCCCCGTGGGCCATTTCCGAGTGTCCGCTCCCCCGATCCGCCTCGGAGAATCATGGCAAGCAAATCGTCGTACGACCATGTCGTCATCGGCATCACCCCGTTCGGCGAGCCGAACGCCCGGCTGACCGCCGCCGTCTGCCGGGCCGGCGGCCTTGGTGTGCTCGACCTGGGCGCCGGAGACCGCAACGCCATGGCGGAACTGGCGCGCGCGCTGGAGTGGGCCGACGGCATCGGTGTGCGTCTCACCCGCGACTGTGCCGTGACACCTGGCGAACTGCCGGCCGGTGTGACCACGATCGTGCTGGCAGCGGATGCGGCACAGCGGCCGGTGGACCTCGCGCCACGGCGGGTCCTGGTCGAGGTGACCGGCGTCGACGAGGCCCTCACGGCGGTCGCCGCCGGCGCGGACGGCCTGATCGCGCGGGGCACGAGACCGGCGGCCGGGTCGGCGAGCTGACCACGTTCGTGCTGCTGCAGCAGCTGCTGGCGCCCGGCGGTGACCGTGCCGGTGTGGGCGTGCGGCGGGATCGGCCCGCACACGGCGGCCGCCGCCGTCGCGGGCGGTGCGGCCGGCGTCGTGCTCGACACCCAGCTCGCGCTGCTGCGCCGAGAGCCGACCTGCCGCTCGAGCGTCACCGCCGCGCTGACCGGGCTCGACGGCTCGGAGACCGTCGTCGCGCGACGGGCGTCCGCGTGCTGCGCGCGCGCGGCGACACCGATCCCGCGTCGCCGCGGCCAGGACGGCTTCCTCGCCGCGCGGTTCGCCGCGCCGCTGGCGCACGGTCACCGCCGCGGTGCGCGGCATCGCGACGCCGATCGACGCGGCCATGCGCATCCGCAGCCGCAGCACTGGGCGCCGGCGTACGCCGGTGCAGCCGGCGCTGGGCACCGCGTTGCCGGTCGCGCAGGGCCCGATGACCCGGGTCAGCGACCAGCCGGGGTTCGCCGCCGCGGTCGCCGAAGCCGGCGCGCTGCCGTTCCTCGCGCTGGCGCTGGCCAATGCGCGAGCAGACGCGCGACTGCTCGACCCGGACGCGCGCACGCGCTCGGCGACGCGGCCGTGGGGCGTCGGCATCCTCGGCTTCGCCGCCGAGGACGCGCGCGCCGCGCAGCTCGCGGTGATCCGCGAGCTGCGGCCGCACGCACGCGATCATCGCGGGCGGCCGGCCCGCGCAGGCCGCGGCGCTGGAAGCAGGCCGGATCGCGACCTTCCTGCACGTGCCCTCGCCCGGCCTGCTGGCCAGTTCCTGACGGCCGGCGCGCCGCAAGTTCGTCTTCGAGGGCGCCGAGTGCGGCGGGCACGTCGGCCCGCGCACCAGCTTCCCGCTGTGGGAGGCGCAGCTCGAGCGTGCTCGCGGATTCCTGGACGGGCGCCGGGCGCCGGTGACGCTGAGGTGCTCTTCGCGGGCGGCGTCCACGACGCGCGGTCCGCCGCGATGGTCGCCGCGCTGGCGGCGCCGCTGGCCGGGCGCGGCGCCGCGGTCGGCGTGCTGATGGGCACCGCGTACCTGTTCACCGAGGAGGCCGTCGCCGCGGGCGCGATCCAGCCGCTGTTCCAGCGGCAGGTGCTCGCCGCCGAGCACACCGACCTGCTGGAGACCGCGCCGGGGCACGCGACCCGGTGCGTGCGCAGCCCGTTCACCGACGACTTCGCCGCGATCAAGGCGCGAGCTGGCCGAGCGACGGCGTCGCCGACCGGGACGCGTGGGAGCGGCTGGAACAGCTCAACGTCGGCCGGCTGCGCCTCGCCAGCAAGGGGATCGAGCGCGTCGGCGACGACCTGCGTCGCCGTCGGCGAGGACCGGCAGCTCGCCGAGGGCATGTTCATGGCCGGCGAGGTCGCGGTGCTGCGCTCGGCCGTCGACCACGATCGCGGCGCTGCACCGCGCGGTCGGCGACGGCGCGACGGACGTTCCTGCGGGCGACCGGCGCACTGCGGCGCTCGGTGTCGACGACGCCGGAACCGGCCGGCGCCGGCGCCGCTGGACATCGCGATCGTCGGCATGGCCTGCATGTTCCCGCGGCGCGCCGACCTGGCCGCGTTCTGGGCCAACGTCCTGCGCGGCGCCGACGCGGTCACCGAGGTGCCCGCCGCAGCGCTGGGACCCGCGGCTGCTACTACGAGCCGGACGGCCACGGCGAGCGGACGCCGTCGCGCTGGGGCGGGTTCCTGCCCGAGATCGCCGTTCGACCCGCTGCGCTACGGCATCCCGCCGTCGTCGCTGGCCAGCATCGAGCCCGTGCAGCTGCTGGCGCTGGAGGCCGCGCGCCGCGCGCTCGCCGACGCCGGGCTACGCCGAGCGCGAGTTCGACCGCGCGCGGACGTCGGTGGTGTTCGGCGCCGAGGCGGGCAGCGACCTGTCCAACGCGATGCACGCTGCGCACCGTGCTGCCGGCCTACCTCGGCGAACTGCCGGCCGAGCTGGACGAGCAGCTGCCGCGAGCTGACCGAGGACTCGTTCCCCGGCATGCTCGCCAACGTCATCGCCGGGCCGCATCGCCAACCGGCTCGACCTCGGCGGCGCCAACTACACGGTGGACGCCGCCTGCGCGTCCTCGCTGGCCGCGGTCGACGTGGCGTGCAAGGAGCTGACCGCGGGCACCAGCGACCTGGTGCTCTGCGGTGGCGCGGACCTGCACAACGGCATCAACGACTACCTGCTGTTCTCCTCGGTGCACGCGCTGTCGCCGACCGGCCGCTCGCGCGACGTTCGACGCGGCCGCCGACGGCATCGCGCTCGGCGAGGGCGTCGCGTGCGTCGTGCTGAAGCGGCTCGCCGACGCCGAACGCGACGGCGACCGGATCTACGCGGTGATCAAGGGCGTCGGCGCGGCCAGCGACGGCCGCGCGCTCGGCCTGACCGCGCCGCGGCCGGAGGGCCAGCGGGCCGCCCTGAACCGCGCCTACCGCAACGCCGGCGTCTCGCCGGCCGAGGTCGGGCTGGTCGAGGCGCACGGCACCGGCACGGTGGTCGGCGACCGGACCGAGCTGGCGCACGCTGACCGAGGTGTTCACCGAGGCGGGCGCCGCGCCGGGCGCGTGCGCGCTCGGTTCGGTGAAGTCCCAGATCGGGCACACCAAGTGCGCCGCGGGCCTGGCCGGGCTGATCAAGGCCGCGCTGGCGCTGCACACCGGCGTCAAGCCGCCGACGCTGCACCTGCGCGACCGAACCCGGCGTGGGAGCGCCGAGCCCAGCCCGTTCGTCTTCCACGACCGCGGCGCGGCCGTGGGCGCGACCGGCGGCGGAGCGGATGGCCGGGGTCAGCGCGTTCGGCTTCGGCGGCACCAACTTCCACGTCGTGCTGCGGGCGCCCACGACGGCGCCGCCGCCGGCGCACGCGGCTGGCCGACTGGCCCGCCGAGCTGTTCCTCTTCCGCGGCGCCGACCGGCGGCCGCGCAGCGCTGCGTGGACCGGCTGCTCGGAGCTGGCCGGCGGACGGGAGCCCTGCGGCTGCGCGACCTGGCGCGGACGGCGTCGCCGCGCGCCGACGCGGCGCGTGGCCGGTCCGGATCGCCGTCGTGGCAGGCGACGTGACCGAGTTGGCCGACCTGCTGCGGCGGGCGCTGGCCGGCGCGCACGACCCGGAGGCCGGATCCACGCCGGCCGACGACGGAAGCACAGGCGAAGTCGCGTGTGCTGTTCCCCGGCCAGGGCAGCCAGCGGCCGGGCATGCTCGCCGAACTGTTCGTGGCGTTCCCCGAGCTGCACCGGTATCCTGCAGCCCGGCCGCGGAGCTGGCGGACGCCGTGTTCCCGCCCGCCGCGTTCGACGAGGCGGGCGCGAGCAGGACGCAGCTGGCGCGCATCACCGACACCCGCGTCGCCCAGCCCGCGCTCGGCATGGCGGGCCTGGCGCGTCGCGGAACTGCTGCGGCCGGGCGGGCGTGCGGCCGGACATGGTCGGCCGGGCACAGCTACGGCGAGCTGGTCGCGCTGGCGGCCGCGGGCGCGCTCGACGCCGGAGCGCGCTGCCGAACGTGTCGGCACGCGCGGGCCGGAGCGATCCTCGACCGCGGCGCGGCGCCGACCCGGGCGCGATGGCGGCCGTGGCGGCGGGCGCGGACGAGGTGACCGAGGCGTCTCGCGGCCGGGTTGACCGGCGTCGGTGGTGCTGGCCAACCACAACTCGCCCGAGCAGACCGTGATCTCCGGGCCGACCGCGGCCGTCGCTGGCCGCGGTCGGCGAGCTCGCGCGAGCACGGGCTGAGCGCGAAGCGGATCCCGGTCGCGTGCGCGTTCCACAGCCCGCTGGTGCCGGCGCGCGGGACCGCGTTCGGCGCAGGCGCTGGCCGATCGGCGCCGGTACGCGCTCCGGAGCTGCCGGTGTGGTCCAACCGGACCGCGGCGCCGTACCCGGTCGACCCGGACGAGGTGCGCGGCCGAGCTGGCCGCGCAGATCGGCGCGCCGGTCCGGTTCGTCGACCAGATCGAGGCGATGTACGCCGCCGGCGCCGGGTGTTCGTCGAGGCCGGTCCGGGCTCGGTGCTGAGCAAGCTGGTCGGCGGCGATCGCTCGGCGACCGTCCACATCGGACCGTCGCGTGCCAGCCGGACGCGCGGTCCGGGCTGGCCGGACTTCCTCGGCGCGCTGGCACGGCTGGCCGTGGCCGGGCGTTCCGGTGCGGACCGGGTGGCTGTTCCGGGGCCGCGGCGCGATCGACGTGGCGACGGCGACGGCGGTGCGGCAGCCGGGCTGGACGGTGAACGGGCACCTGGTGCGCACGGCTGCCGGGGAGATCCCCGCGGGCGCGCTGCGGCCCGCGCGCCGATGTCACTACGCACCGGGAGGCGAACGGTGGACGGCGGTCATCGGAGCAACGGCGGCGACCGGGACACGCTGATCGCGGATTTCCTGCGCACCAGCCGGGACATGGTCGCGGCGCAGCGCGACGTGCTGCTGGCGCTACCTGGGTGGGCCGGTCGCCGCGCCCGCGCTATCCCGAGCCGTCGTGGCGCCGCCGGTGGTGCCGTGCCGGAACCGGTCGCCGCGGTGTCGGCGCCGGAGACCCGGCGGCGACGGTGGACGTGCTGCGCACGGTGCTGGACATCGATCAGCGAGCGCACCGGCTATCCGGCCGACATGATCGAGCCGGGCCTGGACCTGGAAGCCGACCTGAGCATCGACTCGATCAAGCGGGCCGAGATCGCCGGTGAGCTCGTCCGAGACCGGCTGGGCATCGGCGGCGGCGGGCGACCGATCGAGGACCTGGAGGAACTGTCCGATCGCGCGAAGACCGGCGGCCGGCATCGCCGACCTGCTGCGTACGCGGATGCGGTCCGGCGACGAGCCGGAGCGGCGGCCGGCACCGGAACCCGTCGAGGAGCACGCGTCGATGCCGGGCGCCACGGCCGGTGTCGTGGCCCGGCCGGTGCCGGTGCCGGTGCCTGGTGCCGCTGGAGGTCGGCCGGTCGGCGGTTCGCCGTGCTGGCGGCGGGGCGAGCTCGCCGAGCGGACGACGGCGCTGTGGCCCAGCGGGGTGCGGTCACGAGCACCGAGTCGACCGACGGCGTTGACGGCGTGTGCTGGCTGGAACCGTGGGCCGGTACGGAAGCCGTGCTGCCGGACGGTTTCACGACGCTGCCGCGCGGCGCTGGCGGCCGGGCCGCGCTGGCTGCTGACGGCCAGTCCGGCCGGCGTTCCGCGCGTCGACGGTCTGCGCGGGCTTTTCCGCACGCGTGGCCCGCGAGTACCCGGACGCCGTGGCGCGGCTGGTCGAGTTCGCGCCGGACACGCCCCTGGCCGAGGTCGCCGCCGGGCTGCTGGCACACCGGTGCCGCGCCGGTCGTGCTGCACGGGCCGGACGGCCCGCGCGGCCTGGACATGGTCGCCGCCGAACTCGGGACTGCTGGGCAGCAGCGGCGCCGGCCCGGCCGGTGACGGTGCCGCCGAGGCCGCCGCGATCGGGCTGGACCGAGACTCGGTGGTGCTGCTGGTCGGCGGCGGCGCGGGCATCACGGCCCGGTTCGCCGGGCGCACTCGCCGCGGCGGCCCGCTGCCGGCTCGAACTGGTCGGACGGACGCCGCTGCCGGACTCCGACGAGGACCCGGTCACCGCACCGCCACGACACCGGCAGAACTGCGCGCCGCGCTGCTCGCCGCAGGGGTGCAGGGCGCCCGCCGAGATCGAGCGGACCGTCGCCGCGGTCCTGGCGCGCCGCGAGGTCGCCGCGACGCTGGCCGGACTGCACGGCGCTCGGCAGCCCCGCGCGCTACCACTCGGTCGACGTGCGCGACGCGCGAAGCGGTGCACCGCGCTGGTCAAGGAGATCCACGCCGAGCACGGCCGGCTCGACGGCGTCGTCTACGCGGCCGGGGTGATCGAGGACAAGCTGATCGCCGACAAGGACGCCGGCGTCGTTCCGCCGGGTGTTCGACACCAAGGTGGACGGCGCGCGGGCGCTGCTGGAGGCGACGGCGGACCTGCCGGGCGCGCCCGGTTTCGCCGTGCTGTTCGGCAGCATCGCCGCGGCGCTGGGCAACCGCGGCCAGTCCGACTACGCCGCGGCCAACGACGCGCTGGAAGAGCTGGGCCGGCGCTGGGCGGCGACGACGGGCGCGGCGCTGACCGTCCACTGGGGACCGTGGGCACCCGGCGACGACGACACGCCGGCATGGTCGACGCCCGAGCTCGATGCGCGCCTACGCGCGCCGCGGCATCGGCCTGATCGACCCGGAGGAGGGCCCGCTCGAGCCTGCTGCGCGAGCTGGCCTGGGGCCGACCGGCGCCACTCCGTCGTCTACACCGCGTCGGGCTGGTGAGCGGGGATGTCCGAGCCGGTCGCGATCGTCGGGATGTCGGTGCTGCTGCCCGGCGCCCCGGACCTGGCCACCTACTGGCGCAACCTCGCCGAGGGCGTCGACGCGATCACCGAGGTGCCGCCCGAGCCGTTGGGACGCCGCGTTCTACGCAGCCGGACGCAGCGCCGGGCCGACCGGGTCTACTGCCGGCGCGGCGGGTTCGTCGACGAGCTCGCCGACGTGGACGTCGCCGGCGTTCGGCATCATGCCGAACTCCGTGCCGGGCACCGAGCCCGACCAGCTGATCGCGCTGCGGGTGGCGGCCGCGGCCGATCGCGGACGCGGGCGGCCCGGACCGGCTGCCCGCCGACCGGGACCGGGTCGGCGTCGTGCTCGGCCGCGGCGGTTACCTGACGCCGGGGCTGGTGCGGCTCGACCAGCGGGTCCGGACCGCGAACCAGCTGGTCCGCACGCTCGGCGAGCTGCTGCCGGACCTCGACGACGGCGCAGCTGGACGCGGTGCGCGCCGGCGTTCACCGACCAGCTCGGCCCGGAGCGCCGGAGTCCGCGATCGGGCTGGTGCCGAACCTGGCCGCGTCCCGGCGTGGCCAACCGGCTCGACCTGCGCGGCCCGGCGTACACGGTGGACGCCGCCTGCGCGTCGTCGCTGATCGCCGTCGACCACGCGGTGCGCGAGCTGGCCGATCGGCCGCTGCGACGTCATGCTCGCCGGCGGCGTGCACCACTGCCACGACATCACGCTGTGGAGCGTGTTCAGCCAGCTCGGCGCGCTGTCGCCGAGCGAGCGGATCCGGCCGTTCCACCGCGACGCCGACGGCGTGCTGATCGGCGAGGGCACCGGCGTCGTCGTGCTGAAGCGGCTGGCCGACGCCGAACGCGACGGCGACCGGGTCTACGCGGTGATCCGCGGCACCGGCGTCGCCAGCGACGGGCGCACCGCGAGCCTGTTCAGCCCCGACCCCGGCGGGCAGGTCCGGGCGGTGCGGCAGGCGTGGGCCGCGGCCGGGCTCGACCCGGCGGCCCCGGACGCGATCGGGCTGCTGGAGGCGCACGGCACCGCGACCCCGGCCGGCGACGCGGCCGAACTGGCCACGCTGGCCGAGGTGTTCGGTCCGCACGGTGCCGCGGGCCGTGATCGGCTCGGTCAAGTCGATGATCGGCCACACCATGCCCGCCGCCGGGATCGCCGGGCTTGATCAAGGCGGCGCTGGCCGTGCACCACGGCGTGCTGCTGCCGACGCTGCACTGCGACGAGCCGCACCCGGCGCTGGCGGCGACCCGGTTCCGGCCGCTGGACACGCGCCGAGCCGTGGGACGGGACCGGCCGCGCCGGGCGGGGGTCAACGCGTTCGGGTTCGGCGGGATCAACGCCCACGTCGTGCTGGAACAGGCGCCCGGCGCCGGGCGGCGCGCCGGTCGTGGTCGCGCGAGCCGGAACGGGTGCTGCGGCTGGCCGCCGCCGACGCCGAGCGCGCTGCGCGCGCTGCTCGACCGGCGACGCGACCGGCTGCCGTGGCCTGCGCGACGCGACGCGGTCCGACCGGTTCGGCGATCGTCGACCCGACGCGCGAAACGGCTCGCGCTGGCCCGCAAGGCGGTCGCCGGGGGCAGGCCGTGGCGCGGCCGCAACGACGTGTGGTTCGCCGACCGGCCCGCTGCTCGGCCCGGCGGCGGCAAGGTCGCGTTCGTCTTCCCCGGCCTGGAGGCGGAGTTCGACGCCGACGTGCGGCGACGTGGCCCGCCGATTCGGCCTGCCGTGGCAGCACGAGCGACGTCGACGGTCGGCGACGTCGGCCGGCACGGCGCGGCGGTGTTCGAGCTGGGCCGGCTGCTCGACGCGGCGCTGCGCCGGCTGGCCATCACGCCGGACGCCGTCGCCGGGCACAGCCTGGGCGAGTGGACGGCGATGGCCGTGCCGGCGGATGCACGCCGCCGACGAGGTCGACGCCTTCCTCGCCGGCGTTCGACCCGGACGCGCTGCGTCGTGCCCGGCGCTGGCGTTCGCCGTGCTCGGCGCGCCCGCCGACCCGGTGCTCGCGGAGCTGGCCGGCCGCGCCGGACGTCGTGCTGTCCCACGACAACGCGCCGAACCAGTCGATGATCTGCGGGCCGCGGACGCCGGTCGACGCGCTGGTCGCGGCGCGCTGCGGGCGCGACGGCGTGATCGGCGCAGGTGCTGCCGTTCCGGTCCGGCTTCCACACGCCGATGCTGCGCGCCCTACCTCGGGCCGATCCGCGACGCGGCCGAGCGCTTCACGCTGCACCCGCCGACCGCTGCCGGTCTGGTCGGCGACCACGGCGGCGCCGTACCCGGCCGACCGCGGCAGCGGTGCGCGAGCTGTTCGTGCGGCACCTGCTCGAGCCGGTGCGGTTCCGGCCGCTGGTCCAGGCGATGCACGCCGCCGGGTTCCGCGCGTTCGTCCAGTGTCGGCGCCGGGCAGCTCGGCTCGCTGGTCGACGACACCCTGCGCGGCCGCGACCACCTCGTCGTGGCGGCGCACTCGGCGCACCGGCCCGGCCTCGCGCAGCTGCGCCGGGTCGCGACCGCGCTGTGGGTGGACGGCGCCGGCGCCGGACCTCGCGTGCGCTGCTGCCGGCCGACCGCGCGGCGCCGCGACCGCGGTCAAGCTCGACCTCGGCGGCGCGCCTGTCTCGCTGGACGAGCAGGTCCGCGCACAGGATCGCGCGTGCCGCGCCGTCGACCGCGCCGAGCTGTCCACTGTGGACAGCCTGGCCGGCGCAGGTGCCCGCTCGCGGCGGAGCTCGCCGCGCTGCTGCAGGACACCGCCGAGCTGCGCGTCCGACCGTGCTGGCGCCGCGGCCGGCCGCAGCCGTCCGCGCCGCCGCAGGAGCTGGACACCACAGCTCACGCGTGTCGCTCGAGGACGATGCCGTACCTGCTCGACCACTGCTTCTTCAGGCAGCGCGCCGCTGGCCGACCCGGCCGACCGCTGGCCGGTCGTGCCGGCCACCACGGTGATCGACCACCTGATGGGCGTTCGCCGAGCAGGCCGCGCCCGGCCGCCGCGCGGTCGCCGTGCACGACGTCCGGCTGCATCCAGTGGATCACCGCGATCCCCGCCGGTCGACGTGCCGGTGCAGCGTCCGGCCGCACGGGCCGCCGACCGGGTGCTCGGTCGGCCCTCGACCGGCTACGCCCGCGGCCGTCGTCGAACTCGCGCCGGCCTACCCGGCCGCGCCGCCGCGCCTGGCGGTTCCCGGCCTCGAGCCGAGCGGGTGCCCGAGACGACGGCGGCCCAGCTCTACACCGAGCGCTGGATGTTCCACGGCCCGCGGTTCCAGGGCGTCACCGAGCTGACCGCGATCGGCGACCGGCACGTGCGCGGCGTGCTGACCACGCCCGCCGCGCCCGGCGCGCTGCTCGACAACGTCGGCCAGCTGCTCGGCTACTGGATCATGCGCGGCTGCGCCGAACGCACCACGGTGTTCCCGGTCGCGCATGGCGCGAGATCCGCGTTCCACGGCCCGCACCCGGCGCCCGGGCGAGCGGCTGGAGTGCCTGGTCCGGATCACCGCGCTGACCGACGCGACCGCTCGACGCCGACATGCAGCTGGTCCACGACGGACAGGTCTGGGCCGAGTTCACCGGCTGGCGGACCGCCGGTTCGACAGCGACCCCGAGCATCCGCCAGTGCCGACCGCGACTCCCGAGCGCGCGCACGCTGTCGGACGTCGCAGCCGGGCGGCTGGGCGCTGGTGCACGAGCGCTGGCCGGACCTGGCCACCCGCGAGCTGATCATGCGCAACTACCTCGGCGGCGCCGAACGCGACGACGTACGACGGCCGTCCGCCGCGCGCGCCGGCGGCAGTGGCTGCTCGGCCGGATCGCGGCCAAGGACGCCGTCCGCGCAGTTGCTGTGGGCCGCGGCGACGGGCGAGATCTTCCCGGCCGAGCTCGCGCGTCGGCAACGACGACGCGGGCCGGCCGTACGTGCGACCGGCGCGCACGGCCGCGAGCTGCCGGCGCTGACGGTCTCGATCGCGCACCGCGGCGAGGTCGGCGTGGCGATCGCCCGGCGCGGGCCGCGTGCGGCATCGACGTCGAGGAGGTCACCGACGCGGCCGGAGTCGCACGGTCGAGACGCCGCGCTGCGGCGCGGCCGAGCGGGCGCTGCTGGCCGGGCTGACCGGCGACCCGGAGCGTGTGGTTCACCCGGTTCTGGGCGGCCAAGGAAGCCGTGGCGAAGCTGCTCGGCACCGGCCTGCGCGGCGGCCCGCGGACTTCGACGGTCGTCGCGGCGACCGAGGACGAGCTGACTGTCCGTGCGCCGACGGCGAGCCAGTCGCGCGTGCGCTGCGCCGACGTGAGCGAATCCGCCGGGGCTGCCGACCGGCGTACGTCGTCGCCTGGACGGCGGACGACGAAGCAGGAGGCCGACATGAGCATCGACGGACCACGGCACGACGAGCCCGGGGCCGTGCTCGCCGAGCTCGGCGAGATGCTGCGGGTGCTGCTCGAGGAGTACGGCCTCGACGACGCCGAGATCACCATGGACACCACGTTCCACGACGACCTCGAGCTGGAGAGCATCGACCTGGTCGCGCTGTCCGGGCCGCTGCGCGAGCACTACGGCGACCGGGTCAACTTCGCCGACGTTCATCGCCGAGCTGGACCTCGACGAGATCATCGCGCTGACCGTCGGCGAGCTGGTCGACTACGTCGTCGGCGTCGCTGCGGGAGGCGAGCGCGTGAGCCAGGATCCGTGCGCGGCGAGCTGAGCACCACGCACGTGCAGCGGCTGACGCCCGACAGTGCCGCCGACGGCGACGCGCCGGTCGTGGTGTGCGTGCACGGCCTGCTCACCGACAGCCTGGCCAGCTACTACTTCACCCTCGGCCCGGCGTTCGCCGCCGCGGGCATCGACGTGATCATGTACGACCTGCGCGGCCACGGCCGCAGCGACGCGCCCGGCGACCGGCTACCACGCTCGAGCCCTTCGTCGACGACCTGGCCGCGCTGCTCGACGCGCTCGGACGTGCACGCGGCCGGTGCACGTGGTCGGCAACTCCTTCGGCGGCACGGTCGCGTTCGGGCTGGCCGCCGCGCATCCCGAGCCTGGTCGCCAGCGTCGTCGCTGATCGAGGCCGAGCCGCCGACCGCCGACGTGGACCGAGCACATGGCCGACGGGCTCGCCGACGCGAGCGAACCGGCTGGCGCTCGACGAGGTCGCATCGGCTGGATCGCCGAGCAGCACGGCGCGCACACCGCCCGGCTGTCCAAGGGCGCCGGCAAGATCCTGCAGACCACCACGATGGCCGAGGACATCCCGCGCAGCCGGATGATCGCCGACGGACCTCGTCGCGGTCGCTGCCCGGTGCTCGCCATCTTCGGCGACGATTCGGGCCTGGCCGCGCAGGTGCCGCGACTTCGAGACGCACCTGCGCCGACTGCCGCAGGTCGTGCTGCCCGACCAGGGCCACTCGGTGCTGGTCGAGCGGACCGCCGAGGTGACCGGGAGCTGATCTGCGCTGGGTGTCCGCGAGCACCGCGAGCTGGCGGACGCGGCGCGGTGAGCCGGTTCCTGTTCGTCGTGCCGCCGCTGGTCGGCCACGTCAACCCGGCCGTCGGCGTCGCGGCCGAACTCGCCGCGCGCGGGCACGAGGTCGCCTGGGCCGGGCACGCCGAGCTGGTGCGGCACGCTCGCCGGCGCGGACGCGACGTCGTGTTCGACTGCGCGATGCCCGGCCGCGGCCTGGCCGCGCCCGCCGGAGCTCGCGGGCCCGCGGCGCTGCGGTTCCTGTGGGAGGAGTTCCTGATCCCGCTGGCCGACGCGATGGCGCCCGGGCGTGGCGCGCGGCGATCGAGGCGTTCCAGCCGGACGTGGTGGTCGCCGACCAGCAGGCGCTGGCGGGCGCGCTGGTCGCCGAGCCGGCGGGGCTGCCGTGGGTGACGTCGGCGACGACGTCGGCGGAGCTGGTCGACCCGCTGGCCGGCGATGCCGAAGGTCGCGGCGTGGGTCGACGCGCTGCTGGCGCGACCTGCGCGCGCGCGATCGGCGACCCGCCGCGGCACGGCAGACCCGCGGTTCTCGCCGCACGGCGTGCTGGCGTTCACCGACCGCGAGCGCTGGCCGGCCGACGACGTGCCGGACGACGTGCGGTTCGTCGGCCCGTCGATCGCGCGCGCGTCCGGCCCGGCGGACTTCCCCTGGGACGTGGCTGGACGCGCTGCGCCGACGGTGCTGGTGACCCTGGGCACGGCCAACGCCGACGCGGGCGCGGTTCCTGGCGCCTGCGGCCGAGGCGTTCGCGGCGCGGGCCGGCCGGTGCAGGCGGTGGTCGTCGATCCGGCGGGCGTGCTGGCGCGAGTCCCGCCGAATCGTCGCTGGTGCGCAGCACGTTCCGCAGCTGGCGTTGCTGTCGCAGGTGGACGCCGTGGTCTGCCACGGCGGCCACAACACGGTGTGCGAGACGCTGTGGCACGGCGTGCCGCTGGTGCGTCGCGCCGATCCGCGACGACCAGCCGATCGTCGCCGACCAGGTCGTCGACGCGGGCGCGGGCGTGCGGGTGCGGTTCAACCGGGTCGACGCCGAGCCGGTTGGGCGCGGCGGTCGACACCGTCCTCGATCCGGCGACGGGCACCGCGCGGCAGCCGCGGCGATCGGCAGGTCGTTCGCCGAGGCCGGCGGCGCGGCACGCGCGGCCGACCACCTGGAGCGAGTGAACACGACGGACAGTGGGAGTCGGCATGAGCACTCGCACTGGACCGAACGGGTCGCGGCACTGCGGCCGGCGTATCAGGCCGAGCTGGCGCAGGGAGTCGAGCGGTTCTTCGAGCCGCGCCGCGACGACGTGCCCGTGGTGCGAGCAGCACCGATCTGCGGCAGCGACTGCGCACGACCGACCTGTTCCAGCACAAGCCGGGCAAGTTCGTGCTGGACGAGCTGTCGTCGACTGCGGTCACGTGTTCCAGAACCCGCGCCTCAGCCCGACGGGCTCGACTTCTACTACCGCGACTTCTACGACGGCCTCGGCGAACGAGCAGCTGGACGGGCTGTTCGAATCGCGCAGCGAAGGCGTACCTGCAGCAGGGCGCGCATGGCCGCGGCCGCACGCCGACGCCCGCGACGCTGGCTGGACGTCGGCACCGGGCACGGGCACTTCCCGCACACGGCGCGAGCAGGTGCTGCCCGGACACCGCGTTCGACGGGCTGGACCAGAGCGAGGGCGTCGAGCTGGCGCAGCGGCGCGGCTGGATCGGCACGGGCTACCGCGGCCACTTCACCGAACTCGCCGCGGCCTGGCCGATCGCTACGACGCGGTGAGCATGTTCCACTACCTGGAGCACACCCCGGACCCGCCGCAGCAGCTGGCCGCCGCCGCGCGGGTGGTGCGGCCCGGCGGGGTGCCTGGTGATCGAGGTGCCCGATCCGGAGTGCCGCTACGCGAATCTGTTGGGGCGCTGGTGGATGCCGTGGCTCCAGCCGCAGCACCTGCACTTCGTGCCATCTGGGCAACTTGACGAAACGGCTGACCGAACTGGGTTTCACGGTGCTGGCCGAGCAGCACGGTGCCGCGCACAGCCCGATCGACCTGGTCGCCGCGACGTGGCTGGCGATGGACAACTCGCTCGTGCCGAGCGCCGATCTGCCGTGGTTCACGCGGGTGCCCGGCCGGGCACGGCGGGCGGCGCGGGTCGCGGCGATCCTGGCCGGCGCGCCGGTGCTGCTGCTGGCGAACCTGGCCGACCGCGTGATCGGGACGTTCGCGCAGCGTGCCCGACTGGCCAACGCGTACCGGGTGATCGCGCGGCGGATCTAGGGTGCTGGTCATCAGCCCGCTCCGCGGCCGGAAAGCGGCTCATGACACGCGCTCTAGGCGGCAAGCACCTTCCGCGCGACCTTGGCGGTGGCGATCAAGGGGCGCTGCAGCACGGCCAGTTCCCAGCGCACGTTGCGCCGGAACCGCAGCAGTTGGCGCTCCTGCTCGGCCGACCAGCTCAATCCGAGCCGTTCGCGCAGCACCACCGGTAGCGTGCCGACGGTGACCAGGCTGGCACGTCCACCGACGAACCACGACACCGGCGCCCAGAGCGGTCCCGGCACGAGGCGGGTGCCAGGTTTGGCCGGGCGGCGGATGCTGGCCAGGACGTCGCGCACCGCGGCGTTGTCCTCCAGCCGGTCGCGCACCATGGCGTCGTAGTACGCGTCGAACGAGGACAGGTCGGGCGGCAGGTCCCGGTCGCGCAGGCCGAGCAGCAGGCCGATGCGGCGCATGTCCGCGTAGTAGGAGGGCAGGTCCGCCGCTGGGATGCCGGGACCGAACAGGCGCTGGGCATCGATGGCGCCGCGCACCAGCGTGGCGTGCACCCACGCGTAGGCCTCGGGGTGCAGGGCGTGATAGCTGCGCCCGCTGTCGTCGACGCCCTTGATCGTGCGGTGCAGCGCGCGCAGCCGGGCCGCTTCCCTGATCGCGCCTGCGGTGTCACCGTAGGCGATCATGTCCAGTGACCGTGCCGTCCGCACCAGCCTGCGCCACGGCTCGCGCTGGTAGTCGGAATGCTCCCGGACGCCCGCGCCCACCATGGGATGCGCGACCTGCAACACGAGGATCTGCGGTCCCAGCAGCATGTTCTTCAACTGTCCGAAATACCGGTAGGCCGGCGAACCGCTCTCCAACACCCACTGGTCCACGTCCACCAAGGTAACCGCGGCGCGCGGCAGCGCCCAGGGTTCCGCGCGGGACTGCCCAGAATTTCACCCGGCAGCGCCCAGGTTCACGGGGCAGGGGATTCCGCCAGTTCTGCCGCGTAGTTCGCCAGTGACCGCTGATACCGGGGCAGGTGCGGCGCCAGCGCGGCCAGCGCCACGGACACCGCTTCGCGTTCCCGTCCGCTGTCCACCAGCATCAGCGCCAGGAAGGCGCTGACGGCGTCGTCCAGTTCGTCCGACCCGGCGGCGCGCTCATCGGTCAGCAGTGCCAGCCCCTCCGCCACGCCGCCGGTGTTGCGCAGCGAACTGGCCAGCTGGATCGCGGCGCGGCGGCGCCGGATCCCGGTCAGCCCGGCCGCCATCGCCTGGCGGTACAGCGGGACGGCCTTGTCGGAGTGTCCGGTCGAGTCCCAGGCACCGGCCCGCTCGAACGGTCCCCTGGCGTCGGCGTCGGGCAGTTCGGCCGTCAACGCGGTCATCGCGGCGACGAACTCGTCCCTCGCCGAACTCGTCCGCGCCCGCCCACAGCTCGGCGACGCGCCGCTCCCACTCCTCGTGCACACCGGGCAGTGTCCCACAGCGAACGCAACCGGTTAGAGTGGTTACATGACTCGAGTTGACCCGGTGCGGCTGGGCTTCGGCGTCGGCGTCCTCGGCGGACCGACGACCGTGATCGACATCGCGGGACTGCGCGTCGTCGCGGACCCCACGTTCGACCCGCCCGGACCACACGGCTACCTCACCAAACTGGCCGGTCCGTCGGTGCTGCCCGCCGATCTCGGCCCGGTCGACGTCGTGCTGGTCAGCCACGACAACCACCCGGACAACCTGGATACCGGCGGTCGCGAGTTCGCGCTGGCAGCGCCGGTACTGCTGGCCGGACCACGCGCCGCCGGACGACTCGGGCCGCCCGCCACCGGGCTCGCGCCGTGGCAGGACATGACGGTCGCCGGGCTCACGATCACCGTGGTCCCCGCCATGCACGGTCCCGCCGACGGCGTGCGCGACGCGGACGGTCACGTGAACACGGAGGTGGTCGGATTCGTCCTGTCCGGCAACGACGTCCCGACCGTCTACGTCAGCGGTGACAACGCGTCGATCGCACACGTCAGGCAGGTCGCGGACCGCTTCGCCGTGGACGTGGCCGTGCTGTTCATCGGCGCGGCACGGGTGGCGGCCAAGGAACGCAACCGGCCGCTCACGCTGACCAGCGAGCGCGCCGCGGCGGCGGCCGACCTGCTCGGGGCGGCGCGGGTGGTACCTGCGCACTACGACAGCTGGGCGCACTTCAGCGAGGGTCGCGAGCAGGTCGTGCGGGCGTTCGACGATGCCGGCCTGTCGAACGTGCTGTGCGTCACCGACCCCGGTGAGTGGGACATCGCCTGACCCCGAGTGTCGACACCTGCACTAGGCTTGTTGGTATGGAATACCGGCAGCTAGGCAGGTCCGGCCTGCGGATTTCCGTTCTGACGATGGGCACGATGACGTTCGGCGGCCGGGGCGACTTCAGCCAGGTCGGCACCACCGACGTCGCCGACGCGACCCGCCAGATCGACCGCGCGCTGGACGCGGGTGTCAACCTGATCGACACCGCGAACGTGTACTCCGGTGGCGCGTCGGAGGAGATCGTCGGCGAGGCGATGAAGGGCCGCTGGAACCGGGCGCTGGTGGCGACGAAGGCCCGCATGTCGATGGGCGACGGCGTGAACGACGCGGGCCTGTCGCGGCATCACCTGATCAACGAGTGCGAGGCCAGCCTGCGCCGCCTCGGCACCGACCACATCGACCTCTACCAGGTGCACGAGTGGGACGGCGCGACACCGCTGGAGGAGACGCTGTCCGCGCTGGACGACCTGGTGCACGCCGGCAAGGTGCGCTACATCGGCTGCTCCAACTACTCCGGCTGGCACCTGATGAAGGCGCTGGGCACCTCCGACCGGCTCGGCCTGACGCGTTTCGCCAGCCAGCAGATCTACTACTCGCTGCAGGCCCGTGACGCGGAGTACGAACTGATCCCGGTCGCGGTGGACCAGGGGTTGGGCGTGCTGGTGTGGAGTCCGCTGGCCGGCGGCCTGCTGTCCGGCAAGTACCGGCGCGACCAGGAGGTGCCGGAGGGTTCGCGGCACCTGACCAACTGGAACGAACCGCCGATCCGCGACCACGACCAGGTGTACGACATCGTGGACGTGCTGGTCGCCGTCGCGGCGGCGCACGACGCGACGCCCGCGCAGGTCGCGCTGTCCTGGCTGCTGTCCAAGCAGGCGGTGACGTCGTTGGTGGTCGGCGCCCGGACCGACGAGCAGTTGGCGGACAACCTCAAGGCCGTCGACCTGATCCTGTCCACCGAGGAACGCGCCCGGCTGGACGAGGTCAGCGCGCCGCCGCTGCTGTACCCGTACTGGCACCAGGCGAAGACGGCGGCCGACCGGCTCAGCCCGGCCGACCTGTCCCTGCTCGGGCCACACGTCGCCACGTAGTCACTCCGGGTCGTTCCACCTCGGCGACGTGGTCCGCGGCGGCACCAACGCCTCACGCACCACCACCACGCGCGGTCCGTCCGCCCCGACCGCGTCACCGAGCACCCCGGCCAACTCCCCCACCCCGTCGACACCGACCGCCGGAATACCGAAAGCCTCCGCCAACGCGACGAAATCCGGCCGGCCCAGATCCACGCCACGATGCTCGTCGCCGGCATGGGTCTGGTCGAAGCGCAGCATGCCGTAGCCGCCGTCGTCGACGATCAGGACCGTGACGGGGAGCCGTTGCTGCGCCAGGACGGCCAACTCGCCGACCGCGAACAGGAAGCCGCCGTCACCGCACACCGCGAGCACCGGGCGTTCGCGCAGCGTGCCCGCACCGACGGACGCCGGCAGCGCGTAGCCGAGCGTGCCCCAGCCGATCGGGTACTGGAGGCGGCGCGGCGCCAGGACCCTGCCGTAGCCGCCGACCCAGTAGCCGGGGATGGCCATGTCCGCGACCACGATCGGGTCGTGGTCGGCGACGACGCCGTTCACCGCGTCCAGGAACACGCTCGCCGGCGCGCTGTCCGCCGCCTGGCGCAGGCGGTTCCAGACGCGCGTGCGTAGTTCGCCGACCTCGTCGAGGCAACGGTCCCGTGCGCCGACCGCGGTGTTCAGGGCGGAGAGCGTGAGCTTCGCGTCGCCGAGGACGGTCGCGTCCGGCGGGAAGCCGCGGTCCAGGTCGGCCGGGTCGCAGTTGACCGTGATCAGTTTCGGTGGCCGCGGAATGGTCCAGTTCTTGGTCATCGGGCCGTCGAACGCCGTGCCGACCGCGATCATCAGGTCCGCTCCGGCCATCAGTTCGGCCACGGACCGCTCGTGCGGCGGCAGGCCGACGCAGCACGGATGGTCCGGCGGCAGCACGCCACGGCCGGCGAACGTCGTGATCACCGGCGCGCACAGCCGTTCGGCCAACTCGACGAGTTCCCGTTCGGCACCGGACTGGATCACGCCGCCACCCGACCAGATCACCACCCGGCCGGCGGCCTCGATCAGGTTGACGGCTGCTGTCACCGCAGCCGCGTCGGGCGAGCGGCGGCGAGGCGTGCCGGGTTGGACGGGGCGGCCGGGACGGTTCAGCACGTCGGTCGGGATGTCGACGTACACCGGGCCGCGCGGCCAGGTCAGCGCGATCTCGGCCGCCTCGGCGACGGCGGCCACGGCGGACTCCGGCGTGCGCGGCCGCAACACCGCCTTGGCCAGCGGTTCGAACAGGGCTGCCTGGTCAGGGCTCTCGTGCAGCACGCCACGCGGCAGGCCGGCGCGCGCCAGCGTCGTGGCGATCTCGCTGGCCAGCAGCAGGACCGGTGACCCACTCGCGGCGGCCTCGCCGAAAGCGCCGACCGCATTGGCCGCACCGGGCCCGGTCGTGGTGAGCGCGACGCCCAGTCCCCCGGACGCCCTGGCCAGCCCGTCGGCCGCGTACACGGTGGTCTGCTCGTGCCGCACGCCGACGATCTCCGGCCGGCCGCCGACCCGCCAGAACGCCAGGTTGTGCACACCGGGCAGACCGAACACGGTCCGCACACCGGCCGCGGCCAGCGTGTCCAGCACGGCGCCCGCCACCGTCGACCTGCCGTCCATGCGACCTCCCGCGCTCAGCCAGTGCGCTCCATTCTCCTCGCCGCCCGCAGCATCCGACGAACGAACGGCCGCTCGCTGTTGCGTCCCCAGCAGATCCGCACGGTCGCCCGATGCCGCGGCCACCAGTGCAGGTCGGGCGCGAGCAACGCGATCAACGCCCGCACACCCGCGACGCGCGCGGTGACCCGGTCGTCGCGCAGTGAAGGGTGCCAGTCGCCGATCCGATCCAAAGTGGACAACGCTGCGCGCCGGCGACCGGGATCGGCCAGGATCGCCGTCAGCAGCCGCCGGCACTCCCGCGGGTGACCGGCCGCCAGCACCGTGACCGGATCGAGCCCGAGCCGATCGGCCCGTGGCTCGGGCTTCATCCGGAACAGGTACATCCCGATGTCCAGTGCGGCGGGGCGCAAGCCGTCCCGTTCCGGGCGCGCCTGCCAGTCGTCCGCCCAGGACGCGACCACGGCCAACACCTGGTCGAACCAGTCGCGGCGGCACAGGAGAAGCAGGACGGTGCTGACGAGGGTGTCATGCACCCACTGCCTCGGGTCGCGGCCGACAGCAGCCATTCGCCGCAATGCTTCGGCCTGACCGACCTGTTCGAACCGGTCGTGGTGGTACACGATCGCGGCGCATCGCGCGGCGGCTCGTTCGCTCTCCGACCACTTTTCGATCATGTCCCGCACCAGGTCGGCGAACTGCTCGTCGTCGGCGAGTCGGGCGAGCGTGGCCGACGCGATTCGCCAGTCGCCGAAAACACCGCCGCGCACCAGGTGGTCCAGTTCCCTTGTCCGACCACGGGTCGGCACACGGGTCACGATCGTGTGCACGGCGTGCACGGCGGCAGCGACGTCTGCCGTGCACATCCAGTCCAACAGCAGGTCGTGCTCGGCGTGGTAGTGCTGCCAGATCCGGCACAGTACCGGCTCAGCCCACCCGCGACGACGGAACCGGACGGCCAGTTCGTGCTCACCCTCGTAGATCGGGTTGTCGCGTTCCTCGGTCAGCGCGCCGATCACATGCAGGAGCTGGTCGTTCGGCTTGATGAACGCCCGCCGTGGCCGCAATTCCTTGTCCTTGGGCAGCTCGGCCTTTCGAATCCGTTCGTCGAGGTCCCGTTGGCGCCGCACGACCTCCTCGAACGGCCGGTCCTGCATGACGGCGACCGCGAGCATCATGGTGTACTCCATGGTGCTCCACGAGCTGTCCATCCGGGCCGTCACCTCGTGGTCGAAACCGTTCGAGAACTCCGCCATCGCTTCCCCGACGGGCAGGCCCTCCCCGGCTACCCGTACCGCCAGCTCACCGGCCTGCACGGCACGTTCCGGTGACGTCCCGGTCGGCAACAGGTCGGAAAGCTTCTCCAGGACCGACATCGGGTCGGGATCGCTGCTTTCGACCCGCTCACGGCTGATCACCCGTCGTGCGACCAGCGTCGCGTCCGGCGGCTTCAGTTCAACGCAGTAGGGCATGGCCGCCGGGGGCGTCAGGCTGCCCTCGCCCAGCACGATCACCAGGTGACAGCCCGGCGTCGTGGTCACGAGCCCGGCGACATGCTCGAACTCCACGTCACCGAACGGACGGACACCCTGGTCGGACAGATTCCACACATAGCCGTGGCCCGCCCGCAGATCGTCGCGCCGGACGCTGCCCAACGTGCGTTGCCCGTTCAGGTAACCGATTCGCGCGCAGTGCCGGTCGACAAGCAGTCGCTGTCCGGCGAAGTCACGGCCAGACCCGGTCCCGCGCAGCACGACGACGCAGTGCTCGGTGACGATGCGCGTCGCGCGGTCGAACTCGCCCGGTGACACGAACTCGTCACGCACCCTGGCCACGTCGTTCTCGCCGACGTAGCGAGCCAGCAGCGGCCCGTCGTGTTCCTGGAGGAAGGTCGCGATGCCGACCTGCACGAGGTTCTCGGCGTTGCCTTCGACCTTGTTCTCGACCTTGTTCTCGACGAGATTGACGGGCTCGGTCACAACCCATCACCCAGTCGGATGCCGCCGGTGATCGTGTGGGCCTGTACGGCGTTCTTGGCGTCGCCGTGGATCGTGTTGGTCACCTTCGAGGACGGTGGTCGGGGCTCGTCGTCGGGGGGTTGCACCGTCGTGGCGCGTTCGGACAGCGACCGGGCGTCGATGCCCGGTACGCGCACCCACGCCCGCTCCGCGAACTCCTTGTCGCTGACCGGTATCTCGGCGAAGTCGGTGTCGCGGACGACCTCGGTGTAGTCACCACCGAACACGGCCCGGTACGCGGCGGTCGACATGATCAGGCCGCTGTTGACGGGGCAGTTGCCGCGGTCGTCGGTGTTGGCCCTGACGCATCCGTTGACCAGCGACTTGAAGCCACGCGCGGCCAACAGGCGGCACAGGCGGATCATCGGCACCTCGTACGTCGGATGGTCGCTGACCGCGCCGGTCTCGATCGCCATCCGCAGCCGCAGATCCGGCCGGTGCCAGCGGTTGCGGCGGGCCGCCAGCTTGTCCAGGCGGTCGGTGAGGTCGACGAGGGCGCCGAGGCGGTTGCCGGGCAGCACGTAGAGGGCACCGTCACCGCCCGGTTCGCAGCGCACGACCTCCTCCGGTGTGATGCCGCTGGCGTCGAGTGCCTCGCTGAGCATCTCGCTCAGCGCGCCCCACACCCGTTCCAGGTGGTAGCCAGGGTTGCTCGCCGACGCGATCACGTCGACGCCGAACAGTGTGCGGAACTCCGGCATGGCGCACATCAGGTCCTCCGCGGGAGGTCGGAGCGTACGGATGCGCCGCAGTGTGCCAATCGGTACCGTTCGCTTCTCCCTGATTTCCGGTCGAGGCGGAATGTGGCTACCTTTTGCCCAGTGACCGTCCCAGGTGGACGGGGTCGATCAGGACGAAGCGCATCCGTCCCGTCTCCACCAGGCCCTCCTCACGCAGGGTGTGCAGCGCCGCCTCGACATGCTGTCGGGACGCCGCGATAGCGCCGGCCAGATCGACCTGTCTGAGGCCCCGCAGTACCACGCCGCCGGACGTCGGCTGGCCGTAGACCTTGGCCCAGTCCAGCAGTTGCAGCACGATCCGGTCCCGGACCGACATCGAAGCCAGGGCCACGTGTCTGCGGTCGGCGTTGCGCTGGCGCTGGTGCCGGGTCGCGTCGGCGTACGCGCGCACGTCGCTGTTCGAGCCGACGAGTTCCCGGAACACGTCGCCGGACAGGTGCGTCGCGGAGCCACCGACCAGGCCGACCACCGTGGCGCTGCGCGGTCTGCGTTCCAGGACGCCGAGTTCACCGACGAGCATGCCGGGACCGTTGATGCCGATGATCACGTCCTCACCGGTCCAGGACGGCAGCAGGACCTTCACCACTCCGGTGTCGATGACGATCACCTCGTGGCTGCGGGCACCCGTCTCCATGAGCACGTCGCCGCGCCGGAAAGGGTGCCCTCGGCCGGCGGCACGCATTATCGCTTGGGCACGAACGATCGGATCCGGTGGTGCCACCATCCCATGTTGCCGAAGTGGCGATGCGCTGACGCGGGCTTCACTCGTTCAGACCACGGCCGCCTGCGCCAGCACGGTGTCCATCGTGGCCATGATCGAGACCGTCTCGTCCAGCGGCATCAGTGGGCTCTCCAGGTCACCGGCCGCCAACCGGCGGGCGACCTCGTCGGCCTGGTGGCGCAGGCCGCGGCCCTCGTGCGCCGACGCGACACGGGTCGGTTCGCCGGTGCGCGGCAGCAGGGTGACGGCGGCCGGCGCGTAGAAGTCGCCCTCGATCTCGATCCGGGCGTCCGTGCCGACGATCGCGGCCGTGGTCGGGCTCTTCGCGCGCAGGGTGCAGGACAGTACGGCCTGAGCACCGCTGGGGTAGCCGAACAGCATCGACGTCTGCGCGTCGACACCGGTGAACGCCGGATCGCTCAGCGACACGATCCTGTTCGGCGTGCCGAGGATCATCGACGCGAACGACACCGGGTAGACGCCCAGGTCCAGCAGCGCGCCGCCGCCCAGTTCGGGCGCGAACAGCCGGAACTGCGGGTCCTTCGCGAACCACTGGCCGTGGTCGGCCGTGACGGTGACGATCTCGCCGAGCACGCCCTGCGCGAGCCAGTCGCGGATCACGGCCACGTGCGGCAGGAAGCGCGTCCACATGGCCTCCATCGCGAACAGTCCGGTCTGCCGCGCGACGCGGACGATGTCACGGGCCTGCTCCGCGTTCATCGTGAACGGCTTCTCCACCAGCACCGGCTTGCCGGCGCGCAGCGCGAGGATCGCGTTGTCGCGGTGCATCGGGTGCGGTGTGGCGACGTAGACGATGTCGACCTCCTGGTCGGCGACCAGCGACTCGTAGCTCGCGTGCCGGTTGGTGACGCCGAACTCGTCCGCGAAGCGGTCGGCGGACGACTGCGAACGGGAGCCGACGGCGGCGACCGCACCGGAGTCGGTCAGCCGCAGGTCGGTCGCGAAGGTCCGGGCGATCCCACCGGTTCCGAGGATTCCCCACCGTACTGGAGCGCCCACCACGTCCGCCGTCCCTCCGTCGACCCGACCAGCCGGTGATCAGCCTAAACTCACCCGGCCAACTGGTTCACGGCGGCGGCGAACACGCTCGGCAGCGCGACGGCGAGCGGCACGACCGCTCGGGCCAGTGGCGGCCGGCCACGCGCCCACAGCAGGCCGGAGGTGATCCAGCGGGAGCGCCGCGACACCGTGCGCCACGCGTCGTCGTAGCGGTCGGGGCGGTCGGCGAGCAGGCACGCGACGAGTTGTTCGGCAGCGGCCAGGGACACCGCGATGCCCTCGCCGGTCAGCGCGTCGACGTAACCGGCGGCGTCGCCGACCAGCAGGATCCGGCCCGCGACGCGGTGGCTGACGCGCTGCCGCAGCGGTCCGGCGCCGCGGACACCGGATGCGGGTGGTGCCCCGGACAGACGGGCGGCGAGGTGTGGGAAGGCGGCCAACTGGTGCTCGAAGGGACCTCGGTCGCCCGACAGGACCGCGACGCCGACGACACCGTCGGCCACCGGCGTGACGTACGCCTCGGCGCGGGCCGCCCACGTGACCTCGACGAAATCGGTCCACGGCGGCATCGCGTAGTGCCGTCGCTGACCCCAGCGTGGTTCGGCCGTCGAAGGTCGGGCCAGGCCGGCCGCGCTACGGATCGCCGAGTGCAGGCCGTCGGCCGCGACGAGGTAGCGGGCTCGCAGGTCGTCCGCGGACACGTGATCGGGTTGTTGACGCACGTCGGTGATCCGGCGCCGCAGTATCGGGACGCCGTGGTCGGCCGCCGCGGCGAGCAGGGCGTCGTGCAGGACGGTGCGGCGGACGCCGCGGCCGGTTCCGGAGGTGAACGCGGCGCGGGCGGCGCGGGCGCCGCGCAGGTACGCGATGCCGCGGATGTCGTGGCCGGGCGGGTCGACGCCCAGCGCGGCGAGCGCGCGGACGGCGGCGGGCATCAGGCCCTCGCCGCAGGCCTTGTCGATCGGACCGGTGCGGCGGTCGCACACGACGACGTCCATCCCTGCCCGTGCCGCGCCGATGGCGACGGCCAGCCCCGCCGGACCGGCTCCGGCCACCAGCACGTCATGCACCGGCGGCCGCCAGCGCGACGTCCTCGGCGCGGATCCGGACCGTGAGCAGCACCGCGTTCAGTGCCGTGAACACGACGGCCGTGAGCCACGCGGTGTGCACGAGCGGCAGCGCGACGCCCTCGACGACGACGGCCACGTAGTTCGGATGGCTCAGCCACCTGTACGGGCCGCCGGTGACCCGGCGCAGGCCCGGCACGACGATGATCCGGGTGTTCCACTGTGGACCGAGCGTGCGGATGCACCACCAGCGCAGTGCCTGCGCCGCGAGCACCAGAACCAGCATCGGCCAGCCGAGCGCGGGGACGAACGGCCGCCCGCCCGGCCAGACCTCCAGCAGGCAGCCGGCGAGCAGGCCCGTGTGCAGGGCGACCATGAACGGGTAGTGCGAGAAACCGCTCTCCTGGCCGCCTCGTGCCCTGCTCCAGGCGAGATTGCGTTTCGCGACGACGAGTTCGGCAACACGTTCGACGGCGACGAGCCCGACCAGGACCGTGAACCACACCATGCTCACCATCGCAGCAGCACCAGCTCCGAGCAGAAACCCGGCCCCATCGCCATCAGCACGGCCCAGCCGCCGTCCGGTGGTCGTTGTCGCAGGGTGTCGCTCAGCACGTGCAGCACCGACGCGGACGACAGGTTGCCGACCTCGCGCAGCGATCGCCGGGTCAGCGCGAGGGCGTCGCCGTCGAGGCCGAGCACCGACTCGATCGTGTCGATCACCTTGGGGCCACCGGGATGGCAGATCCACGTCGCTATGTCCGGGACGGCGAGATCGTGTTCGGCCAGCAAACCCTTGACGTCGTCGGCAAGGTAGGCACGCACCAGATCGGGAACCTCGACGCCGAGCACCACCTTGAGGCCGGAATCCCGGACGTGCCAACCCATCGCGCCCTCGGTGTCCGGGTAGAGATGGCTGCGGGTGTCGACGACGGCGGGTCCGGTGTGGGGGTGGTCGTCGCCGACCAGGACGACGGCGGCGGCACCGTCGCCGAACAGGCCGGAGGCCACCAGGTTCGCCACTGTCGGGTCGTCGCGCTGGATGGTCAGCGAGCACAGTTCCACGGCCACGAACACGACGACGCCGTCGGTGTGGCCGCGCAGGTAGTCGTGTGAGCGCGCGATGCCCGCCGCTCCCGCGACACAGCCGAGGCCCATGATCGGTATCCGCTTGACGTCCGGCCGGAAACCCAGCTTCGACGCGATCCGGGCGTCCAGGGAGGGTACGGCGATACCGGTCACCGTCGTGGACATGATCAGGTCGACGTCCTGGGCGCCGAGCCCCGCGTCGGCCAGCGCGCCGCTGACCGCTCGCGCGCCCAGTTCCACGGCCACGTCGATGAACGCGTCGTTGGCGGCGGTGAAGGTGTCCAGCCGGACGTAGGACTCGATCGGCAGTGCCAGGTGGCGGGTGGCGACCTGCGCGCTGGAGTGGAGCCTGCGCACCAGCGTGTCCGGGCCGTCCGGCAGGCACAGGCGTACGAACAGGTCGGTCAGTTCGGCCTGTTCGTACCGGTGGGGTGGCAGCACCCCGTGTACCGCAGCGAGTCTGGTCACCAGATCGACGGTACCCACACCCGCGCGGTGCCGCGGGTTTCGTTAGCGTGCGGTCGAGCGCGGGTACTCCCCCGCCGGAGGTGTGGCGTGGCGGACCTGGACGAGTACCGGCGCAAGCGCGACCCGATGCGGACGCCGGAGCCGGTGCCGGCCAAGGGCCCGCTGCCGCACGGCGAGGACGACGTGTTCGTGGTGCAGGAACACCACGCGCGGCGGCTGCACTACGACGTCCGGCTGGAGCGTGAGGGCGTGCTCGTCTCGTGGGCTGTGCCCAGGGGACTGCCGACCGAGCCGGGGACGGTCCGGCTGGCCGTGCACACCGAGGACCACCCGATGGAGTACGCCGAGTTCGAGGGCGACATCCCGTCCGGCGAGTACGGCGGCGGCCACGTGACGATCTGGGATCGCGGCACCTACGAGACGGTCAAGTGGTGGCGCGACGAGATCGAGGTCGTGCTGCACGGCCGGCGGGTGGACGGCAACTTCGTCTTCTTCCGCAAGAACGTCGGGAACGGCCGGTGGGACGGCGGCAAGGACGACTGGATGGTGCGTCGCAGGGGCGCACCGCCCAAGTCGGGACCGCCGATCGTGGTCCGTGTCGAGGACCGGCACCTGAAGGTGACCAACCTGGAGAAGGTGTTGTACCCGGAGGTCGGTTTCACCAAGGGCCAGGTGATCGACTACTACCGGCGGATCGCGCCGTTCATGCTGCCGCACATCGCCGACCGGCCGGTGACGTTCCGCCGCTACCCCGACGGCGTGGACGGCAACTCGTTCTTCGAGAAGGACGTGTCCCGGCACGCCCCCGACTGGGTGCGGACGGTGCGGCTGGAGGTGCCGGACAGCACGAAGGACCGGGAGACCGCCGACTTCCCACTGATCGACGGCCTGCCCGCGTTGGTGTGGGCGGCGAACCTGGCGGCGCTGGAACTGCACGTGCCGCAGTGGCGGGTCGGCCCGAAGGGTGGCCGGCACCCGCCGGATCTGCTGGTGTTCGACCTCGATCCGGGCGCGCCCGCGGACCTGGTGCAGTGCTGCCGGGTGGCGGAACTGATCCGCGACGTGCTGAGCGAGGACGGCCTGACCGGTTTCCCGAAGACCAGTGGTGCCAAGGGTTTGCAGTTGTACGTGCCGGTGCGGGTCACGTCGGCCGACCGGACCGGCCGGTACGCCAAGGAGTTGGCGCAACGACTGGCCGGCGGGCAGCCGGACCTGGTGACGGCGGTGATGGCGAAGAACCGGCGGCACGGCAAGGTTTTCGTGGACTGGGACCAGAACCGGCCGACGAAGACCACGGTGGCGCCATACTCGCTGCGCGCCCGCGACCGTCCGACCGTGTCCACACCGGTGACGTGGGAGGAGGTCGAGGCGTGCCGCGAGCACGACGATCTCGTGTTCGACGCGGAGGAGGTGCTGGAGCGGGTCGAGGCCAACGGCGACCCGTTGGCCGACATGGCCGACCACGCCGCACGCCTGCCGCGCTGACCCCTGGCGTCCGGTGCCCGAATCCGGTGGGCACCGGATCACCGGAATCACCGCCATGAATTCCGGGGGCGGGACGACTAGGGCGCGATCGCGACCAGCGGTTGCCCGACCAGTTCCAGCGCCGGGTTGCCGGTGGCGCCGTGGTAGAGCGCCTCGAACGTGGCCAGGCTGTGCCGGATGTCGTGGCGGGCGATCAGCTCGCGGCTGGCGGCGCCCATCGCGGCCGGCGTGCCGGGCGATTCGAAGATCGACGCCAGGGCTCGGGCCAGAGCGGGGACGTCGCCAGGTGGGTACAGCCAGCCATTGTGGCCCGGTGACACCAGGTGCGGGAGCGCGACGGCGTCCGCCGCGACCACGGGGCGGCCGGTGGCCATGGCCTCCATCGTGGCCAGGCTCTGCAGTTCCGCCACACCTGGCATGCAGAACACCGCGCAGCGGCGATAAGCGGCACGCAACTGCTGGTCGCTGACGAAACCCAGGAACGTCACGCGGTCGGCGATGCCGATGCGCTGCGCCAGTTCGGTGAGCGCGGTGCGGCAGGAGCCGTCGCCGACGATCTCGACGCGGATGTCGGGCAGCGTGGCCGCGGCCCGCAGCAGTTCGTGGACGCGCTTCTCCTCGTCGAGGCGGCCGACGAACAACACCGTCCGGCCGTCGCCCGGTTCGTCGGTGTGATAGCGGCCAAGGTCGACGCCGCAGGACACGGCGACCGCATCGGTGAAACCCTGCTCGTGCAGCAGGCCGACGGCCGTCGGGGTCGGCGCGGTGACGACGTGCGCGGCGCGCAGTACGCGGGCCAGGTCTCGCCACGCGAACCGAGCCACCGCGGCCTTCAGCGACGCCGGGATCGGCAGGTAGGGAATGAGATTCTCGGGCATGAAGTGGTTCGTCGCGACGACCGGGATGCCACGCTCGGCGGCCGCGGCGACGAGTGCGCGGCCGACCGAGAAGTGCGCCTGCACGTGGACGACGTCCGGCGCCACCTCGTCCAGGATCTCCCTGGCCGCCTGCTTCGCCTGCCACGGCAGGCACACGCGGAACGTCGGATGGCACGGAGTGCGGTAGGCGGCCAGCCGTTCCACCGTCACCCCGTCCATCGCCGTCACGTACGCCGGGCCGGTGTCCGACGGGCACACCACGCGCACGTCGTGGCCGCGGCCGGTCATGCCGGTGGCGAGCTGGTGGGCGAACCTGGCCGCGCCGTTGACGTCGGGAGGGAACGTGTCCGCGCCGATGATGATCCTCAGTGGACGGTCCATGACCTGCTTCCTCGGGGTGGATGGAACGACACGGCGGCGGGCGAGCCGCAACACGCCCGCGGTGGCGAGCACGCCGCCGGCGAGTTCGCCGAGCACGGCGACCGGGCTGGCGCCGATGGTTTCGTGGAACAGGAAGATCCCGAACAGCACGCCGACCAGCGGGTCGACGACGGTCTGGCAGGCGAGCACGGTGTCCGGCCTGCCGCTGGCGTACGCCTGCTGCACGCAGACGGCGCCTGCCGTGATCGCCACGACGGTGCCGACGACGGCGACCGCCGTCGGCAGCGGCGGCAGGCCGGCCAGTCCACCGGCCCGCACGCGCTGGGCGACGGCCCTGGTCAGCACGGACACGGTGCCGTAGGCGACACCGGCGGCCGTGGCGAACAGCAGGCAGCGCGCCCAGTCGCGCGCCATCAGCGCCGCGAGCACGAGAGCGGCGACGACCAGGCCGGTCACCGGCAGGACCTGACCGGTGGACAGGCCGGGAACGGCGGTGGGGTCGACGTGCGGCGCGGCGCACAGCAGGAACAGGCCCACACCGGCGGAGATCGTGACGACGGCCGTCACGGTGGCGCGGTCCGGCCGGGTGCCGGTGGCGCGGGCGGTGAGCAGCGCCGCCAGACCGATGGCCAGCACGCCGATCGGCTGCACGACGACCAGTGGCGCCAGTGCCAGCGCCACGACGTGCAGTGCCGCGCCGCAGCCGAGCGCGAGCAGGCCGAGCAGCCAGCGGCCGCGGCGCAGCAGCCCGGTGAGTTGGGCGAGGCCGAGGCGGGTGTGGCCGTCGGCGACGGTGGTGACGACGGTGTGCTGACAGGTGGCGGCGACCGCGTAGCAGCACGCCGCGAGCACGGCCAACCCGATTCCGGCGAGGATCATCGGATCGCGCACCTCGCCATCCGGGCCAGCAGCACCATGTCCACCGCGAGCAGGCCGCGCTCGACCAGCCCCCGGGGCAGCAGCTCGGCGATGACCGGTGCGCCCGGCAGGTCGGGCAGCAGCAGCGGAACGTGGCTGACCAGGAACGCGATCCCGGCCAGCACGCTGATCACGGTCCAGCGGCGTAACAGGGCGCTCGGCCGGTGGCGCAGCAGCGCGATCGCCGCGATCGTCAGGCCGACGAAGAACAGGGCCGCCACGTAGCGGTGCAGGACGGTGTCGACGGTCTCCGGCGTGCCCAGCGCGTTGGTCGGAAAGGCGGCGGTGGCCAGCAGGCCGACGCAGCCGACGCCGAGCACAGGGCCCGACCAGTGCGCCCTGGTCCGCCACGCGACCGCGGCGGCCGCTACGGCCAGCGCGAGCACGGCGACGGCCAGCAGCGCGGTGCCGTCCGGGACGGAGACGTAGTCGCTGACGGTGGTGGTCAGCGGGTCGAGCCTGCCGACGCCGATCAGGTGCAGTACGACCATCGCGGCGACGGACACGCCCAACGCGAGGGCCACGACCGGCGGCCCGGACCGCACCTCCCAGGACGGTCCGGGCCGAGCCACCGCACGAACGCCGCTCGCGCGCTCCCCCACCGACTCTCCCTGGTGACCGGCCACCGGTGGGTGGACCGGACCCCTCTCGATCACCCCTTGATCTCCCACGACTCAAGCTTCTGGCACCGGGACGATTCGGGCCATGGGGTCAAGCCCCGAGTCGACCCTGGTGTTAACCCCACCCAGATCTTGGGGTTGACAAACCGGCCGCCGGTCCGTGCAACCTGTCCATGCGGTTACCCTGGATCGGTGACCTTCTCCCTTGTCGGCGGCAACGTGGCCCTCGATCTCGCGAACACCCGCCAGCACCGTGCCGCCGGGCCCGTCGAGCTGCTCGCCGGACCCGGCGATCTGGCGCGGTGGCTGGTGGCGGCCGGGGTCGTCGACGGGCCGGTCAAGGCGGGCGAGGACGAGCTCGGCACGGCCGTGAAGCTGCGCGAGGCGGTGCGCAGGCTGGCCACCGGTACGGCGACGACGGCGGATCGCAGGCTGCTCAACCGAACCGCGAAGGACGCACCGGTGCGGGTGCGGCTGGCCAAGGACGGCACCGTCACCCGAACCGGTGACGCGAAGTCCGCGATCGCGACCGTGGCACGCGCCGCGGTGGAACTACTGGCCGGCGATTTCGCCGGCGCCGTCAAGGAATGCGACGCCGAGGACTGTTCGATGCTCTATGTGGACAACTCGCGCCGCGGTTCGCGCCGGTGGTGCGACATGCGCGGGTGCGGCAACCGCGCGAAGGTCGCCACTTTCCGTGCCAGGCATGCCTGAACCGTTCTGACCGGTTACATCGACGGGTGATCTCGCCCACGTAACCGGTCACCTGCACGAAAATTCGCGTTCACCTGTCGTACACTTCCCGACGGCTTCCGGAGGACGACAGATGGGTTGGCCTGCCACGTGACCGTCACCACCCTCACGAACACCCATACGACGACCCTCACGACTGTCACGCCACGGCAGTCGGCGCGGGCCCTGTTCTGGTCGGATCTCGCGCCGAGCGAGCGCACGCTGCTCGACGTCGTCGGCGACACCACGACCCGGCACCCGAACGCGACCGCGCTGGACGACGGAATCCGCACCCTGACCTACCGGCAGCTTGCCGACGAGATCGTCACCCTGCGAGACCGCTTGCGGGACAACGGAATCGGCCTCGGTGACCGGGTCGGCATCCGGATTTCCTCCGGTACGGCGGAACTCTACGTCGCGATCCTGGCCGTGTTGGCGGCCGGCGCGGCCTACGTGCCGGTGGACGCGGACGACCCGGCCGAGCGCGCGGAACTCGTGTTCGGCGAGGCGGGCGTCTGTGCGGTGCTCGGCGACGGCGGATCGCTTGCCATGACGGGGCCGTCACTGGGCCAGTGCGGCACACCCGGCCCGGACGACGACGCGTGGATCATCTTCACCTCCGGTTCGACCGGCAGGCCCAAGGGTGTCGCCGTGAGCCACCGGTCCGCGTCGGCGTTCGTGGACGCGGAGGCCGGATGTTCCTCGTCGACGAGCCGATCGGCCCCGGTGACCGGGTGCTGGCCGGGCTGTCCGTGGCGTTCGACGCGTCGTGCGAGGAGATGTGGCTGGCATGGCGGCACGGCGCGTGCCTGGTGCCCGCGCCGCGGACACTGGTGCGCACCGGCGTGGACCTGGGCCCGTGGCTGGTCGCGCAGGGCATCACGATCGTGTCGACCGTGCCGACGCTGGCGGCGCTGTGGCCCGCCGACGCGCTGGAGGACGTGCGGCTGCTGATCTTCGGCGGCGAGGCGTGCCCGCCGGAACTGGCACGACGGCTGGCCGTCGAGGGCCGTGAGGTGTGGAACACCTACGGTCCCACCGAGGCCACCGTGGTGGCGTGCGGCGCGTTGCTGACCGGCAAGGGGCCGGTGCGGATCGGGCTGCCGCTGGCCGGGTGGCAGTTGGCCGTCGTGGACGAGTTCGGCGAGTTGGTCGGCATGGGCGAGACCGGTGAGCTGGTCATCGGCGGTGTCGGCCTGGCACGCTACCTCGACGTCGCGAAGGACGCGGAGAAGTTCGCGCCGCTGCCGTCGCTGGGCTGGCGCCGCGCGTACCGCAGCGGCGACATCGTCAAGGCCGGGCCGGAGGGCCTGCTGTTCCTCGGCAGGGGCGACGAACAGGTGAAACTGGGCGGTCGACGGATCGAACTGGGCGAGGTGGACGCCGCGCTGCTGACGCTGCCGGACGTGCGCGGTGCGGCCGCCGCCGTGCGCACGACGGACGCCGGCAACCAGATCCTGGTCGGGTACCTGGCGGTCCGGCCGGACGCGCGGTTCGACCACCAGCACGCGACGCGACTGCTGCGCGACCGGTTGCCCGCCGCGCTGGTGCCGCTGCTGGCCCTCGTCGACCACCTGCCGACGAGGACGTCGGGCAAGGTGGACCGCGCGGCACTGCCGTGGCCACTGGCCACTGTGGACGTAGCCGACAACGACGGGCTGACCGAGACACAGGTGTGGCTGGCCGAGGGCTGGGCACACATCCTCGGCGTACCGGTGTCCACATCGGACGCGGACTTCTTCGACAACGGCGGCGGCAGCCTCACCGCGGCGCAGTTGGTGGCGTGGATCAGGGTTCGGTTCCCGCGCGTGTCCGTGCAGGACATCTACCAGAACCCGACGCTGGGCGCGCTGGCCGCGACACTGGACGGTCTGCGCGCGGCGGAGACACGCACCAGGACGGTGCTGCCGACACCGAACCGGGCCGGCCTGGCGCAGTTGGCGATGATGGTGCCGCTGTTCACGTTGGTGGGCCTGCGCTGGACGAGCGTGATCGCGGCGCTGGGCAGCGTGGCGCACGTGACCGGTGTCGCGCCGTGGGCGCCTGCCGTGCCGTGGTGGTGGCTGGCGGCCGCCTGGCTGGTGCTGTTCAGTCCGCCGGGGCGGATCGCGGTCGCGGCCGGTGGCGCGCGGTTGCTGCTGTCCGGGTTGCGGCCGGGTTCCTATCCGCGTGGCGGCGGTGTGCACGTGCGGCTGTGGGCGGCGCAGCGGCTGGCCGACGCGTCCGGTGCGGCGAGCGTGGCCAGTGCGTCGTGGATGACCCGGTACGCGAAGGCGCTGGGTGCCAGGGTGGGCCGCGATGTCGACCTGCACTCGGCGCCGCCGGTCACCGGCATGCTGCGGTTGGGCCGCGGTGCGGCGATCGAGCCGGAGGTCGACCTGTCCGGCTACTGGGTGGACGGCGACGTCGTGCACGTCGGCAAGATCCGGGTCGGCGCCGGCGCACGGGTCGGCGCGCGCAGCACGCTGCTGCCCGGCTCGCGGATCGGCAAGGGCGCCGACGTGGCCGCCGGTTCGACCGTGACGGGTGCGGTTCCCGCGGAGCAGCGCTGGGCGGGCAGTCCGGCGGTCCCTGCCGGGCGGCCGACGCCGAAGTGGCCGACCGGGCGGGCCGGCAGGTCGCGGTTGTGGGCCGGGGTGTACGGCGTGACGTCGGTGCTGCTCGGGCTGCTGCCCGCGGTCGCGGCCGTACCGGCGATCGTGGTGTTCGGCGTCGCGGTGCGCGGCACGGTGAGCATGCGCTCGGCCCTGGTGCCGGCTCTGCTCGCGGTGCCGGTGGCGACCGCGGCGTACCTGCTGGGTTACGCGCTGCTGGTGCTGGTCGCGGTGCGGCTGCTGGGCACCGGCATCCGCGCCGGTCACCACCGGGTGCACGGCAGGATCGCGTGGCAGGTGTGGGCGACCGAGCGGCTGATGGACATGGCCAGGATGGCGCTGTTCCCGATGTACGCGAGCCTGTTCACGCCGGTCTGGCTGCGGCTGCTGGGCGCCCGGATCGGTCGGGGCGCCGAGATCTCGACGGTGCTGGCGCTGCCGAAGATGACCACCGTGGCCAGCGGCGCGTTCCTGGCCGACGACACCATGGTGGCCGGCTACGAACTGGGCCACGGCTGGCTGCACGTGGCGCCCGCCCGGATCGGCAAGTCGGCGTTCCTGGGCAACTCGGGCATGACGGGTCCGGGTCGCGAGGTGCCCAACCGCGGGCTGGTCGGCGTGCTGTCGGCGACGCCGCGCAAGGCCAAGAAGGGCTCGTCGTGGCTGGGCATGCCGCCGATGCCGCTGCGCAGGGCCGTGGAGAAGGGCGACACGGGCCGGACGTTCGCACCCGCGGCGCACCTGAAGCTGGCCAGGGCGGCCGTCGAGCTGTGCCGGGTGCTGCCGGTGATGTGTGGTGTCGCGCTGGCCGTGCTGGTGTTCGCGGCCGAGCAGGTGCTGTGGGCGCGGCTGGGCGGCTGGGCCGCGGCCCTGCTGTCCGGTGTGGTGCTGCTGGGCGCGGGCGTCGCGGCGAGCCTGGTGGCGACGCTGGCCAAGTGGCTGCTGGTCGGCCGGTTCCGGCAGGTGGAGCACCCGCTGTGGTGCTCGTTCGTCTGGCGCAACGAGCTCGCCGACACGTTCGTCGAGGTCCTGGCCGTGCCGTGGCTGATCGGCGCCGCGAGCGGCACACCGCTGCTCACGGCGTGGCTGCGCACGATGGGCGCGCGGATCGGCAAGGGTGTGTGGCTGGAGACCTACTGGCTGCCGGAGTCCGATCTGGTCCGCCTCGGCGACGGCGCGACCGTCAACCGGGGGTGTGTTGTGCAGACCCACCTGTTCCATGATCGGATCATGAGCATGGACGAGGTGACACTGGCGGCGGGCGCGACACTCGGCCCGCACGGCATCGTGCTGCCGGGCGCGAGCATCGGTGCGAACACCACGGTGGGTCCCGGCTCGCTGGTCACGCGTGGCGACGCGGTCCCGGCGAACTCCCGGTGGCTGGGCAACCCGATCCTGGACTGGCCCCAGGGGTGACCCGGAAGTCACCGCCGACCGGTGCCGCGAACGTGGGTGCGGACCGGTCGGCCGACCCGTACCTGCCCCAGCACGGCAACGGCGGCTACGTGGTCCGGCACTACGACCTGGACCTGGACTACCGGATCACCACCAACCGCCTGTCCGCCCGGGCCACCGTCACGGCCGTCGCGACGCAGCGCCTGGCCAGGTTCAGCATGGACCTGGCCGATCTGCGCGTGCGTGGTGTCGTGGTCAACGGCGTGGCCGCGAGGTATTCGCACCAGTCCGGCAAGCTGCGGATCCGGCCCGCCGCCGAACTGCCGGCGGGCGCCGGGTTCACCGTCGAGGTGCGGTACTCGGGCAGCCCGAGGCCGGTGGCCAGCCGCTGGGGCGACATCGGCTGGGACGAGTTGACCGACGGTGTGCTGGTGGCCAGCCAGCCGATCGGCGCACCGTCCTGGTTCCCGTGCGACGACCACCCGTCGGCGAAGGCGACCTACCGGGTCACGCTGACCACGGCGAGCGTGTACACCGTGCTGGTCACCGGGAATCTCGTGTCGAAGTACGTCAGCGCCGGCACCACGACGTGGGTGTACAGCAGGCCGCAGCCGACCGCGAGCTACCTGATGAGCGTCCAAATAGGACGATACGACCGGGTGGTACTGGCGGCCGGTGCCGTGCCACAGGTGGCCGAGGTGCCGCTGTGGCTGCACGGGGCCGCCGAGTTCGACTTCGCCCGCCAGGGCGAGATCATGGTCGCGCTGCAACGGTTGTTCGGCCCGTACCCGTTCGAGAACTACGTCCTGGTCGTCACGGCCGACGAGCTGGACGATCCGGTCGAGGCGCAGGGCATGTCGATCTTCGGCGCCAACCACGTGGACGGCAGGCGCACGCACGAACGGCTGGTCGTGCACGAGCTGGCGCACCAGTGGTTCGGCAACAGCCTGACCGTCGCGGACTGGCGGCACATCTGGCTCAACGAGGGCTTCGCGACGTACGCGGAGTGGCTGTGGTCGGAGATCTCCGGCGGTGAACCGGCGCAGGCGCACGCGCTGCGCTGGCACGCGCGGATCGCGGCCAAGGGCGGTGACCTGCGGGTGGCCGACCCCGGTGTGGCGCGGATGTTCGACGAACGCGTCTACAAACGCGGCGCGCTGACGCTGCACGCGTTGCGCCAGGCCGTCGGTGACGACACGTTCTTCCCGCTGTTGCGCGCGTGGACGGCCGGACACCGGCACGGCACGGTCACCACCGAGCAGTTCACCGCGCTGGCAGAACAGCTCGCGGGCCGCTCGCTGGACACGGTGTTCACCCCGTGGCTGCGCACCACCCGCCTGCCGGCGCTGCCCTGACCGGTATCACGTCTGGGACGCGGCCTCCCGCATGGTGACCGGGCCGGGCCGCTCGATCTCGGCCACCCGCCCGTCGCCGGCGGCCACCGGTTTGCCGTTGCGGGCGAACGAGACCACGATGCCGGCCCCGAACACGGCCAGGGCGGCGGCCGGCGCGTAGGACAGTGGCGGCACGACCTTGTAGACGGCGCCGAAGATGGCCGCTCCGGTGACACCGATCCCGAGGGTGGCCGCCAGCCACACGGCCCAGCGGCGTGGATGGTCGCGCAGGCCGCGGATCGCGCCGACCGACACCAGCAGGTAGATCAGCGCGAGACCGACACCGCCGAACACCGAGCCCCAGGCGAAGATCGCCACGTAGTGCGGCAGGCTGCCCTGCGCGAACAGCGTGGGCCAGCCGACCGTGACCACGATGACGCCGAGGTTGACGATGACCACGGTGCCTGCCGCGCCGGTCGGCGTGCCGCGCCGGTCGACGGTGCCCAGGCCGGCCCACAGCCAGCCGTCCCGCGACATCGCGAACAGGCCGCGGCTGGCCGACACCGAGCAGCCGATCAGCACGGCCATCATGTTCAGCACCACAACCAGTTCCAGCAGCCGCCGGATGGCCACGGTGCCGAAGCCACCGGCCGACGGCGGACCGGCCAGGCCGAACAGTGGCGCACCGGCGTTGCGGCTCAGGGCGCTGAGGTCGAAGTGGTAGCCGGCGACCTGAGCGTAGGCGCCGACCACGTAGAAGCCGGCCACGGCCAGGATGGAGATCAGCACCGCGCGCGGCACGTCCCGCTTCGGGTGCCTCGTCTCCTCGGCCAGGTTCGCGGCCGTCTCGAAACCGGTGAAGAACAGCACGCCGTAGAGCACGCCGAAGAACACACCGCTGATGCCCTGCGGCGACGAGCTCGGCGTGAACGCCGCGGCCACGTGGTTGCCCGCGCCGACGCGGACGATCAGTCCGACGAAGAATCCCAGCACGACCACGATGGAGGTGAACGCGAGGATGAGCTGCACCCGGGTGGACAGCATGACGCCCAGGTACAGCACGGCGGCACAGACCACCAGCAGGATCAGGTCCCAGGTCGCCTCGGGCAGCGGTGTGACGCCGAACTCGGCCTGGATCGTGTCGTGGATCGTGCCGCCGATCATCACCAGACAGCCGGCCCCGAGGACGAGAACACCGCTGTAGTACAGGAATCCGGCGGCGGCACCGGTGCGTTTGCCCAGACCGTCGGTCACGTAGTTGTACAGCGAACCGGTGGCCTGGATGCGCCGCGCGTACTGCGACACGATCCACCCCAGACCCAGCACGCCGACCGCGGAGATCACCACGGACAGGGGTGCGGCGGCACCGGCGCCGTTGCCGGAGGCGTTCAGCCCGACCAGCAGTGGCACGAGAAACGCGATGCAGAACACGGGTCCCATCACGCCGACCGACTGTGCGACGACGTCCACGAGGGACAGTGAACCGTCCAGTGTGCCGGTTTCGGTACGTGACTCGGTGGGCTCGGTCATCGTGCCTCCTCGGGAGTTCCTTCGGACGGAGTTGCGTCAGGCGGGAAAGATTCGCTTCAGGTAGCTGGCCACCAGCGCGGCGGCGCGGTCCCGGGCCCCCTCGGCGTGGTCGGCCGCCTCGGCGAGCACCGCTTCCGGCGTCATTCCTCTGTCCCGCAGTTGCCGCTCCCCTCCGTTGGCCACCCACCGCGCGATGCCGGTCGTCGTCACCTCGGGATGGAACTGCACACCGAGGCAGCGGCCGATCCGGAAGGCCTGGATGCCCGTCGCGTTCTCCGCGAGCACCGTGGCGCCGGGCGGCACGGTGCACCGGTCGAAGTGCCACTGGAACCACGGCCCCGCCGGCAGTTCCGCCGACTCGATCTCGAACCAGCCGATCTCCGGTTCCGGCGCGCGGTCCACCTCGCCACCCAGTGCCCGCGACAGCGCCTGCGCGCCGAAACAGATTCCGAACACCGCGCCACCGCGAGCGACGGTATCCGCCAGCCAGCGTAGTTCCGGCAGCAACCAGCTACCTATACTGGTGTCGTCGGACGCGCTCCAGGGCGCGCCGAACGGTACCAGCAGATCGTAATCGAGGCTGTCCGGAAAGGACACGGCGACATCCGGCGAATTGTGCCGGGCCATCGGGACGAGGACGATCTCGTCGACGTCCCAACCGTTCTCCCGCAGCGCGGCGCCGATCAGACCCGATCCCGACGCAGCGTCGTGCAGTAGGCACAGCGCACGCATTGCTCCCCCTACACCGTGGTCACGCGAACGGGTAATCGCTTGATGCCGTTGACGAAGTTGCTCCGCATCCGTGTCACGTCGCCGGCCAGTTCGATACCGGCCAGCCTGGGCAGCAACGTTTCGAACATCAGGCGGATCTCCAACCGCGCCAGATTGTTGCCGAGGCAGTAGTGCGGCCCCAGCCTGCCGAACGTGAGGTGGTCGTTGGGCCGCCTGGTCGACGTCGAACTCGTCGGGCCGGTCGAACGCTTCCTCGTCCCGGTTGCCCGACGCGAACCACATCACGACCTTGTCCCCCGCACGGATGTGCTTGCCGTGCAGTTCGACGTCGACGGTCGCGGTACGCCGGAAGTGGTAGACCGGGCTCGCCCAGCGCAGCAGTTCCTCCACCGCGACCGGGATCAGTTCCGGCTGGTCGCGCAGCAGGGCCAACTGCTCGGGATGCTGGATCAGCGCCAGCATCGAATGGCTGATGGTGTGCCGGGTGGTCTCGTTGCCGGCCACCACCAGCATCAGGAAGTTCGTGTCGAACTCGTTGTCCGACAACGGTTGTCCGTCCATCGGCGCACCGTTGACCAGTCGGCTGACGAGGTCGACGCCGTCCCCGCCGCGCCGTTGCCGCGCCAGTTCCCGTCCGTACTCGAACACCTCGACCGCGGCGGGCGAGCGGAACGGCAGGTGCCGGTAGCGCGCGCTGTCCGCGTCACCGATCAGGACGTCCGCGTACTCCGGGTCGGTGTTGCCGATCATCCTGTTGCTCCAGTCGACCAGCCTGCCGCGGTCGTTGGCCGGCACGTCGAGCATCCGGGAGAACACCTGGATCGGGAAGTCGGCCGCCACGTCGGCGACGAAGTCGAACTCGCGCCTGCGCAGCGCCGTCTCCACCGTCATCTCGGTCAGGCGACGCAGGACGTCCTCGTACCCGCGCAGGGATTGCGCACCGAAATCACGCTGTAGCAACTTGCGTAGCGCACGGTGGCGGATGCCGTCGCACTCCAGCATGGACCGGCGCAGATCCTGCTGTTCGAGGTCGACCTCCTCCAGGTTCGTGAAGTGCCGCGAGGTGAACCGCTCCGGGCTCCGGTTCACCTCGACGATGTCGGCATGCCGGGTGACCGACCAGAAGCCCGAGTTCGGTGCCTGCTCCGGGTTCCAGTGCACCGGGGCGTGCCGGCGCAGCATGTCGAACCACGCCCACGCCCCGTCGCGCTCGAACACGTCGAGATCGGTCAGGTCGAGGTCGGTCAGGTCGACCTCGCTGGTGACGGTCATCCGGCCTCCTCACATGTGGTAGGCGTACTCCCGGAACTCCCAGTCGGTGATCCACCGGCCGAACCGGACCAGTTCGTCGCGCTTGTACGCCAGGAACACGTTCACGAAACGTTCACCGAGCAGGTCGACGAAGTCCTCGTCGGCCTCCAACGCGTCCAGCGAGGCCGCCAGGTGCTGCGGGAGCTGCGGCGAACGGCTCGGGTCGTACCCGTAGCCGCGCAGTGGAGGCGGAGCCGCGAGGTTGTCCCTGATGCCCAGATACGCGGCCGCCAGCATGCCGGCCGTGATCAGGTACGGATTGGCCGTCGCGTCGCCCAGCCGCAGTTCCAACCGGGTGCCCGCACCGCGTTCGGGCGGGATGCGGACCATCGCGCTGCGGTTGTCCAGACCCCAGTCGATCAGCCACGGCGCCATCGTGTCCGGGCCGAACCGCTTGTAGGAGTTGATCGTCGGGTTCGCCAGCGCCGTGAGTGCCGGGGCGTGGGTGAGCAGACCCGCGATCGCCGCCGCCGCGATCTTGGACAGGCCGTGGTCGCCGGACGGTTCGTCGAACAGCGACCTGCCGTCGCAGTCGGTGGTGCTGAAGTGCAGGTGGAAGCCGGACCCGCCATCCGTGTTGAACGGCTTGGCCATGAACGTGACCAGCTTGTCCTCCTGGCGGGCCAGTTCCTTGATCGCGGCCTTGAACCGGAAGGCCTGGTCGGCGGCAGCCAGTGCGTCGTTGTGCCACAGGTTGATCTCGAACTGGCCGCTGTAGAACTCGTGGTTGGCCGCGAACACGGCGAGGTCGTAGGCGGACAGCGTGCGCAGCCAGCGCAGCAGCAGGTTCTCCGGATCGCCCTTGCGGCCCGCGACGTACACGTTGCCCGGAGCGTCGCCGTAGCGGCGCCAGCCGCTGGGCGACGCGGGATCGGGCTCCAGGACGTAGAACTCCAGTTCCGGGCCGATCACCGGCCGCATGCCCAGGCCGGTGAACCGGTCCACGACGCGCTTGAGGACGGCGCGCGGGCTCTCCTGCGCCTCGCCGCCGTCCGGGTCGTGCATGTCCGCGATGCAGTGCGCCACACCGGGTTCCCAGGGGAGGTCGACCAGCGTGGCCAGGTCGGGGAAGGCGGCGACGTCGGGCAGCCCGTCGGACATGCCCCCGTGGGGCAGGTCGACCACGTCGCCCATCGGGCTGGCGCCGTAGATCGAACGGCAGAACGCTGCGCCGTCCGCGACCGCCCTGGCAAAGGAACCGACCAGAATGTCCTTGCACCGTTCGGTCCCGTTGAGGTCCGGATACGCCAACCGGATTACGTCAATCCCCCGGTCGGCCAAAGTCGCCGCTACGGTGTGAAGTCCGCCGGCATTGAAGTCACTCATACCAGACCTCCCCGGTTTCGTTTGAATGGGACGCTAAACGCGGTCCAAGCCTTCTGGCAAGGGCCCGGAGACCATAGTTACCGACGCGTTCGTATGGATACAAATGATTCAGGTGGTGCGCATGATCGATTCTCGCGGCTTCCGCTATCCGCGTACCGGGGCCGGTCGATCCTCCCTGATTCCACTCGCCGTGAAGATCCTGGGGCGGTTGCGCTGATATGGCCCGACCGGCAATCGTGTGGCCCTCGCCGGAGGAGTTGCCGGATCGGCACCGCGGGTCGGCCCAGGTGGGACGCTCGGGGCCACGCCGGCCGCGGCCGACCGGCGGATGCGGAGGCGATCCTTCGGATCGGCGGCGAATCGCCGACCAATGGATTCGCCGGCGGGCAGGCCCGGCAAGGGGAGGTCGAACTCCGGTTGTGCGAATCCCCGACCGAAGAACAGGCTTGTGTGGAGGTCCACGAGATCATCGGGGCTACTACCACCGAATGGGCGTCACAGCGGACGGCGGACGGACGCTGGAACGGCGGTAACACGGGCGTCCCCGATTATTCATGCCATGGTTTTGTTTGAGCACGAATAGTTGCGGCGTGGGAGTTTCAAGAAGGGGTTCTCAGACACGCGGTTCCCGTTTCGGGGCCGACGGGGCGCCGTTCGGTGCGGTGACACGATCACGGGCCGGGCCTGCGGTGGGACTTCCCTGGTCGGCGCGACCGGGGTAGGTTACTGAGCGCTCAGTCAGCGACGACGTCGGGAGTCCGCATGCGAGTTTTCTCCGATCTGGCCGAGTTCGTCGCGGCCAAGGGCCAGCACCTGGGGTACAGCGACTGGCACGAGGTCACGCAGGAGCAGGTCAACCTGTTCGCCGACGCGACCGGCGACCACCAGTGGATCCACGTCGACATCGAGCGCGCCAACGCGGGACCGTTCGGCGGTCCCATCGCGCACGGCTACCTCACGCTGTCGCTGGTCCCGATGCTCAGCCACGAGATCTACCAGGTCGACGGCCTGCGGATGGGTGTGAACTACGGGTCCAACAAGGTCCGCTTCCCCAATCCGGTACTGGTCGGCTCGCGGGTCCGCGGCGGCGCTGAACTGCTGGAGATCACCGAGGTGGCCCCACGGCACGCAGGCCGTCACCCGGTTCACCGTGGAGATCGAGAACGCGCCGAAACCCGCCTGTGTGGCCGACATCGTCTCCCCCTGCTGACCCCGTGACGAGGACGAGATGACCGACACGTACGACGCTGCCGATCTGCGGCGGAAGGCGCGCGACCTGCTCGCCGAGCACGACCCGGCAACCACCGACCGGATGGACTTCCTCAAGGCCCGCTTCGACGCGGGCCTGGCGTGGGTGCACTTCCCGGTCGGCCTCGGCGGCCTGGACGCGCCACGCAGCCTGCAGGCCGCGGTGGACGCCGAACTGGCGGCGGCCGGCGCGCCGAGCAACGAGCCGCGCCGGATCGGCATCGGCCTCGGCATGGCGGCACCGACCATCCTGCGGTTCGGTACCCCGGAACAGAAACAGCGCTTCCTGCGGCCACTGTGGATCGGCGAGGAGGTGTGGTGCCAGCTGTTCAGCGAACCGGGCGCCGGCTCCGATCTCGCCGCGGCCGGCACCCGCGCCGTGCGCGACGGTGACGACTGGGTGGTGAACGGACAGAAGGTGTGGACCTCCAGCGCGCACACCGCGCGGTGGGGCATCCTGTTGGCCCGCACCGATCCGGACGTGCCCAAGCACCAGGGCCTGAGCTACTTCGTGTGCGACATGACCGCGCCCGGCGTCGACGTGCGGCCGCTGCGCCAGATCACCGGCGAGGCCGAGTTCAACGAGGTGTTCTTCAACGACGTGCGCATCCCGGACGAACACCGGCTCGGTGACGTCGGGCAGGGCTGGCAGGTCGCCCAGACCACGCTGATGAACGAGCGCGTCGCCATCGGCGGCCAGGCCTGCCGCGCGAGGCCGGCATGATCGGCGTGGTCGCGGCCGACTGGCGCTCCCACCCGGACCAGCGCACACCGGAACTGCACGACAGGCTGCTGCGGCTGTGGGTGGACGCGGAGGCGACCCGGCTGGCGGGCGAGCGGCTGCGCCAGCAGTTGGCCGTCGGCACACCCGGGCCGGAGGGTTCGGCGATGAAGCTGGCGTTCGCCAGGCTGTCCCAGGCGCTGTCCGCGCTGGACGTGGAACTGCTCGGCGAGCAGGGCCTGCGCTACGACGACTGGACGATGCGCAGGCCGGAACTGGTCGACTTCACCGGCCGGGACGCCGGATACCGCTACCTGCGGGCGAAGGGCAACTCCATCGAGGGCGGCACATCGGAGATCCTGCGCAACATCATCGCCGAGCGGGTGCTCGGCCTGCCGACCGAAGCCCGGGTGGACAAGGACGTGCCGTGGAAGGACATCCCGCGATGACCCGCTCTCCGCTGCGGCCCGAGACGACCGAGGACTCGCGGCCCAACCTGCTCTACACCGACGTCGAGGACGCGCTGCGCTCCAGCGTCGCCGACCTGCTGGCCAAGCGGTCCGCTCCGGCCGCCGTGCTGGCCGGGCTGGACTCCCGGCGGTACGACACGGACCTGTGGCGCACGCTGGTGGAACAGCTCGACGTGGCCGGGCTGGATGATCCCCGAGGAGCTGGGCGGGGTCGGCGGGTCGGCGCGCGAGGTGGCCGTGATCGCCGAGGAGCTGGGCAGGGCCGTGGCGCCGGTGCCGTTCCTGGGCAGCGCCGTGCTGGCCACGAGCGCGCTGCTGGCCGTCGGACACGAGCGCCGGGCCGGTGGCGGCACTGCTGGCCAGGCTGGCCTCCGGCGAGGTGACGGCGACGCTGCCGCCGTGCCGCTGTCGGCGGTCCCCGGCGCGCCGATGACCGTGCGCGTCGAGGACGGCGGGCTGGCCGGGACGGTGACGTCCGTCGTGGACGCGACGGCCGCGACCGTGCTGCTGGTGCCGACCGAGGACGGGTTGTTCTCGGTGCCGGTCGGTGACGGCGTGACCGTGACACCGGTGACCGCGCTGGACCCGCACGCGCGACATCGCGGACGTCGTGTTCGACGGTGCCGCGGGTGAGCCGGTCGCCGGCTCGGCAGGTGCCGTGCCCCACGCCCGCCCTGGCCGCCGGGCGCCGGGATTCTGGCCTCCGAACAGCTCGGTGTCGCTGCAGTGGTGCCTGGACACGACCGTGCGGTATCTCAAGGAACGCCACCAGTTCGGGCGGCCGGTCGGGTCGTTCCAGGCGCTCAAGCACCGGCTGGCCGACGTGTGGCTGGAACTGGTCACCGCACGGGCCGCCGCGCGGTATGCCGCCGACGCCCTGGCCGCCGGCAGTGACGACGTGCAGATCGCGGTGTCGGTCGCGCAGGCGCACTGTTCGCTGGTCGCGGTGCACGCGGCCGAGGAGGCGATCCAGTTGCACGGCGGCATCGGCATGACGTGGGAGCACCCGGCGCACCTGTTCCTCAAGCGTGCCAAGAGCGACGAGATCGCGCTGGGCACTCCCGGCCGGCACCGCCACCCGCCTGGCCGGCCTGGTGGAGCTACCGGGCCCGGTGGCGTGACCACCGACGCCACGGAGGACGCGGCAGCGCCCGCAGGAACTCTGGGCGGACGTCCGGCCGGCCGCGGTGCGCAGGCTGATGCTGTCCGGGCTGGCGTCGTTCGCCCACCCGCGGCTTCCACGCCACCACGACACGGGACATCGCGGTCGGGGCCAGGATGAGCCCGGCCGCGTTGTACGTGTACTTCCCGTCCAAGGTGGCGCTGCTGTTCGCGATCAGCCGCAGCGGCCACGAGCAGACCCTGGAGATGGTGACGCGGGCGATCGCGCGCGGCGCCGACCCGGTGTCCCGGATGCGGCACTTCGTGGCCGAGTTCGTGGTGTGGCACGCCGAGCGGCACACCGTGGCCAGGGTCGTGCAGTACGAACTGCAGTCGCTGCCCGAGCCCGAGTACGCCGTGGTCGCCGAGCTGCGGCGGCAGATCGAGCAGCAGGTCAGGGACGTGATCGCGGACGGCGTCGGCAGCGGGGTGTTCGACGTGCCCGATGTCCGCACCGCCGCGCGGGCCGTGCTGTCGCTGGGCATCGACGTGGCACGGTGGTACGGCGACGGCCGCACGACCGGCCCCGCCGAGCTCGGCGAGCAGTACGCCGGTCTCGTGCTGCGTATGCTGCGCGCGGGTTGACCGATACCAGACATTGTGAAATGTTGAAGTCCACATAAGGATCAATTAATACCGGGTAGTGATAACGTCGACTCATCTGGTAAGCGCTTCCATCCTGTCAAGGAGAACGAGAGCCATGTTGAGCCGCAGGGCATTTATCGGTGGTGCCGCAGCAGTGGCGGTCGGCGGTGTCACCGTCGGCGCGCTCACCAACAGGGCATCAGCAGCACCAACGGCTCCCGCCGGCTCGCTGGCGCTGACCGTCGTCAATCACACTTATCGTTATAGCAACGCGCAGATCTGGTTTTATGTCGTCGGCACGGACCTCACGTCGGGAAAGCAGGTATTCGTCGCGCCCGACGGTTCGCTGCAGCAGGTGGCGATGTCCGACAACGGTTCGAACGGATTCGCCGACCTCTCCATTCCACTGGCCGCCGACGGTGACACCCGACTGAACATCCCGGCGAACATGTCCGGCCGCGTCTACGTGTCGGTGGCGAGCAAGCTGCAGTTCAAGGTCGTGGCCGACGGCGCGGGCAACGCGGCGCTGCAGTACCCGGCGGGCTGGGTCAGCTCCGACCCGAGCTTCAACGTGATCCACGACTGGATCGAGTTCACGCACAACGATTCGCGGCATGTTCTGCAACACCACGATGGTGGACCAGTTCAGCATCCCACTGCAGATCCTGATGAACGGCAGCAGCGGCAACCAGTCCACCGGCACGCTGACGTCCGGCGGCCGGGACGCGATCTTCAACGCGATCCGCTCCAACAACGACTTCAAGAACCTGCTCGTGGCCAACGGACAGCGTGTGATCGCGCCGGGCCACGGCATCGACGCCGGCCTGTTCTCCGGCACGTACCTCGACTCGTACGTGAACTCCGTGTGGAACCAGTACTCCGGCAGCACGCTGACGGTGAACGCGAACGGCAAGACCTACACCGGCCAGGTGTCCGGCGGGATGTTCCGGTTCAGCGGTGGTGTGGCGCCGTTCGCGAAACCGACGACGCAGAACGTCTTCTACTGCAACGGTGCGCTGGCCGCACCGAACGACGGTGTGACCGGTCCGGTGGCCGCGGTGCTCGGCGCGGGCTTGAACCGCTCGACGCTGCTGTCGAACTCCAACCAGCCCGACACGAACGCGGGCTCGTTCTACCAGGGCGCGCCCACCAACTACTACGCCAAGGTCATGCACGACAACTCGGTGGACGGCAAGGCGTACGGTTTCCCGTTCGACGACGTGGCCGGTTTCGCCTCCTACATCCAGGACACCGCGCCGACCAACTTCACGCTGGTTCTGACGCCGTTCTGATCAACCGTTGCCGTTGCCGTTGCCGTTGCCACCGCCGCCGTTTCCATTGCCATTGCCGTTGCCGTTGCCCTTGCCGTGGCCCTTGCCGTGGCCCGTGGTGTCGGTCGTGGTAGCGGCGGCGGTGGTCGTGGCGGGGATGGTGGTCGCGGTGTGGTTGGTGGTCGGTGGCGCGCCGGCGATGGTGGTGGGTGCCTGATCGTCCACCATGACGGAACCGGCCGGGTTCGGGGAGTCGGCCCTTGTTCCGTGACCGCTGCCCGTGCCGCCGCCGGACGGTCCGGCGGCGCCGGGCGCGGTCGAGTGGGTGGTGGTCGAGGTCGCGGCGGGCTGGGCGGCCAGCGGGTGGAGTTCGGAGATCCGTTGGGGCGACTGGTCCGACGGGGACCGCAGCGCGGTCAGGGCGAGCACCGTCCCGGCGCCCAGGGACGCCACCGTCAGGCCCGCGGCCACCAGCACCCGCCTGCGTCTGCCGGGCGGTGCGGCGGCGACCAGGGTCAGCGGTTCCTCGCCCATGGCGGCGAGCCGCAGTGCGCACTCGGCCGCCGGCGGCCGGCCCTCCGGCTCCTTCGCGGTCATCTCACGTAACAGGCCGGCCAGGTCGGGCGGGATCGTGTCCGGGATGTGCGGCTGACGGTGCAGCCTGACCAGTGCGGCCTCCAGCCGCGTGCCGGCCGCGTACTCCATCTCACCGGTCGCGCACTCCAGCAGCACCAGGCCCAGCGAGTAGATGTCGGCCAGCGGACCGACATCCGAGCCCGTGATCTGTTCCGGCGCCAGGTAGGCCGGCGTGCCGAGGATCTCGTTCGTGCTGGTCAGCCTGCTGGTACCGGTGAGCAGCGCGATGCCGAAGTCGGTGAGGTAGGGCTGGTCGTCGGTGTCGAGCAGGATGTTGGAGGGCTTCACGTCCCGGTGCACGACGCCACGGGCGTGCGCGTGGGCCAGCGCGTCGGACAGCACGGCACCCATCCGCACGACGTCCTCGACCGGCATCGGCCCCGCGATCAGCCGGTACGCCAGGCTGTCCCCGTCCACGAGTTGCATCACCAGGTACGGCCGGGCCGCGACGGTGCCGATGTCGAAGATCGACACGAGACCGGAGTGCGACAGCCGGGCGAGCGCGCGTGCCTCGTGGTCGAAGCGGTGCTCGGCGGCCGGGTCGAGGTGGGCGGCGAAGACCTTCACCGCGACCTGCCGGTCCAGCGTTCGGTCGTGCGCGCGGTGCACCTCCGTGGTGGCACCGCGGCCCAGCAGCGACGTCAGTTCGTAGCGCTCCAACGGGCCACCGGTCGGGTCGGGCATCGGATACCTCCTCGGCCGCCTAGTTCCCCGGACGGCTCGTGCTCAACCGTGCATCGGCAGTTCCCGGTCAGAGGTTCAGTGGTTTCGTCGGGGTCGCCATCAACACGGGGTCGCTCCAGTCCACTCCTGGCACGTCGACGTACAGCTCGATCTCGTTGCCGTCCGGATCGGCGATGTAGAGGCTGTGCGTCGCGGTGTGATCACTCTGTCCCAGGATGGGCGTGCCGGTGGCGATCAGGGTGTCCCGCGCGGACCGCAGTTCGTCGTCCGTGTCGCCGATCTTCAGCCCGAAATGGTACAGACCGATTCGCTTGCCCTCCGGCTGGGCCGCCGCGTCCTGGCCGACCTCGATCAGCAGCAGTTCGTGGTGGGTGCGGTCGCCCGGCGAGTTGAACACGGCCGCCGGCCAGCCGCCCGGTGACTGCTCGCCGGGCGCCGGCACGATCTGCCGCCAGCCGAGCACGTCCCGGTAGAAGGCCGAGGAGCGCGCCACGTTCCTGACGTACAGCACGACGTGTCCGAGTTCCTTCACCTGCATGGCGGAGCCTCCCGTTGACCCGCGTTCCTGTCCGGCTCACCCAGTGTGCCGCACCTGTCACCCGCCGCGGGCGTTCCGCGCAACCCGTCGGGGCGTTACCGTCGGGCCGTGCCGGACCTGCCGGATCTGACCCTCGCCGACGTGACACCGTCGCTGCTGGCCGCGCTGGGTGTGCCGGGTTTCCCGAACACGCTGGACGTGGCCGACGTGAGCGCGGTGTGCCTGCTGCTGGTGGACGCGCTGGGCTGGGAACTGCTGCGCGACCACGCGGCCGACGCGCCGTTTCTGACCGGCCTGATGGCGGGCGGTCAGCCGCTGGCCGCCGGTTTCCCCGCCACGACGGCGGCCAGTGTCGCGACCCTGGGCACCGGGACGACGGTGGGCAGGCACGGCATCGTCGGGGTCAGCTTCCAGGTGCCCGACCACCCGCTGCTGCACGCGCTGACCTGGCGCCGGCACGGGCCGGGCCAGAAGGAGGACCTGCGGGACACGGTCGTACCGGAACGCGTGCAGCCGCTGCCGACCGCACTGGAACGGGCCGCCGCCGCGGGAATCGCGGTGACGGTGACCGCTCCCCGGTGCAGAACCGCTCCGGCCTGACCAGGGCCGTGCTGCGCGGTGGGCGGTTCCAGAAGTCGTACGCGCTGGGCGATCTCGTGATCAACGTGCGCGACGCGCTGTCGGCCGCGCCCGCGTTCTGCTACGCGTACCACGGCGATCTGGACCTGCTCGGCCACGCGTACGGCCCGGGTTCGGACGCGTGGCGCTACCAGTTGCGGGCCATCGACCAGGTCGTGGCGGGCATCGCGGAGGTGCTGCCGGCCGGCGGCCTGCTGGCCGTCGTGGCCGACCACGGCATGGTGCGGCTGGATCCCGACGACGTCGTCGACGCGGACACGACACCGGCGTTGAGGGAGGGTGTGCGCGAACTCGGCGGCGACATCCGCGCCCGGCACGTGTACGCCGAACCGGGCGCCGCCCTCGACGTGCTGGCCGCGTGGCGAAACGTGCTGGGCGAGCGGGCGCTGGTGGTGTCCAGGGACGAGGCGATCGAGCTGGGCTGGTTCGGCCCGGAGATCAGCGACCTGGCGCGGCCGAGGATCGGCGACGTGATGACCGCGTCGCTGGGTGGCGGCGGTGTGCTGCGGTCCAGGCTGGAGCCGATCGAGTCGCGGATGATCGGTCACCACGCGTCGTACAGTCTCGCCGAGCAACTCGTGCCGTTCATCACGGTCCGGGCGTGACGGGGCCGTCCCGACCAGAATGGTGTTCCAGATCGCCCGACGCGAAGGACAACCGTGAGCCTGTACGACATTCCGCTGGAAACCCTGTCCGGTGAGCCGACCACGCTGGCCGAGCGGCGCGGCAAGGCACTGCTGATCGTGAACGTGGCATCCAGGTGTGGGCTGACGCCGCAGTACACCGCCCTTGAGCAGCTCCAGGACCGCTACGGCGACCAGGGTTTCTCGGTGATCGGCGTGCCGTGCAACCAGTTCGGCGGACAGGAGCCCGGGTCGGCGGAGGAGATCCAGACCTTCTGCTCCACCACGTACGGGGTGACGTTCCCGATGATGGCGAAGGTCGACGTCAAGGGCCCGGACCGGCACCCGCTGTACGCCGAACTGACCGCGACCGCCGACACGGACGGCGTGGCCGGTGACGTCCAGTGGAACTTCGAGAAGTTCCTCGTCGGACCGGACGGCGAGGTGGTCGGGCGGTTCCGGCCGCGGACCACGCCCGACGACGACGCCGTCGTGAAGGCCATCGAAGCCGTGCTGCCGGACTGAGCTGCTACAACGTTCAACGAACGTTCAACAACAGGGACGCCGTACCCGCGACACGCGTACGGCGTCCCTGGTTCGGGTCAGTCCTCGGACAGTTGGCGCTCCGTGGCCCACGAGGCCAGTTCGGCCCTCGTGCGCAGGCCGAGCCGGCGGCAGATGCGCCGCACGTCCGTGACGACGGTGCGCTCGGACACCCCGGTCCGGCGCGCGATCTGCGGGTTCGTCAGGCCCTGCGAGACCAGTTCCAACACTCGGCGTTCCCGCTCCCGCCTGCGGTTCTCCGTGCGGTTGACCAGTTCGGACCATTCGGCGCCCGCCGCGAACGCCAGCAACTGGTCCGGGTTCATCTGCGTCGCCGCCGCGTGCAGGTCGGCCAACTGTTTGGAGCTGAACGACCTGCGGGCCATCGCGTCCGCGTCGTCGAGTTCCGGCCAGCGGGACAGCGGGCCGATCACGTGCTTCGGCGCGCCGGTCCTGGCGCGGATCGAGTCGGCGGCCGCGATCAGCCGCAGGCCACGGTCCGCCTGGCCGCGCAGCAACGCGACCAGCGCGAGTCCGTCCAGCGGTGCCGGCATCAGCTCCGGCTGGGTGCGCACACAGTTCAGGGCCTCGATCAGCCGCTTCTCGGCCAGTTCCGGCTCCTCCCTGGCCAGTGCGACCTCGGCGGCCGTGAGCAGCACGGAGCACAGCTCGGCGGGCTCGTCGGCGCGGCGCAGTTCCTCCTCCGCCGCCGACAGTTCCGTCTCGGCGGACACCAGCACGTCGTCGGTGCCGGTGCGGGCCGCGACCAGCATCGCGCGGCCCATACCGTGCGACGCACGCGCGATGACCAGTGGTTCGGCCATCGGCCTGCCCAGCAGCAGCGCCTTGTCCAGCGCGGCCCGGCCGGGAGCCAGTTCGCCACGGTCGACGAGGGCGAGGCCGAGCAGTGCCAGCGCACCGGCCCTGATCTGCGGCTGGTCGGCGGCGGCGGCAGCGGCCTCGGCCGCCTCGACGGCCATCCGGTCGGTGTCGCCGTGCCAGCGGGCCACGGTCGCGGCCACCGTCAGCAGCACGCCCCGGTACCCGCCACCACGGTCGGCCCGCTGCACGGCACCCCGTGCCACGGCACCGGCCTCGGCCAACCGGCCCGCCGACTGCAGGCTCAGCGCGAGCGCCGCGGCCAGCGCACCCGCCCGCTCGTCCCTGTGGTGCGCCGACCACACGACCACCACACGCAGCGTGCGCAGGTGCGTGCGCAGCCGGTCGGCGGGCCGGGCCTGGTCCAGTTCGGGCTGGGCCGGATCGGCCAGCCACGCCGCCAGCCCGCGGTAGGTCTCGTCGGCCTCGCCGGACACCCGCAGCCGGTACTGGCCGTAGCCACGGACGGTGCGGAACTGGTCGTAGACACCGGGTTTCTCGGTGGGGACCAGCAGCGACCGGGCCGCCAGTCCCGCCAGCAGTTCGTCGACCTTGGTGATCGTGAGCCGCCGCTCAGGGCACAGCGCGTGCACCGACTCGGCGCGCACCGGATCGGCCAGCACGGCGAGCCGGCGGAACACGAGTTGCTCGTCGGCGCTGAGCAGCCGGTAGCTGGCGTCCAGCGCGGCACGCAGGCTGCCGTGCCGGCCGGCCGAACGGCCGGTGGCCACCAGGTCGTGGCCCGCGTCGACGTGCGCGAGCAGGTCGTCGATGCCCAGCAGCCGTACGCAGCGCGCGGCCAGTTCGATGGCCAGCGGCAGGCCGTCCAGCCGGGCGCACAGCCGCGCGACCGAGTTCGCGTACTGGCCGGTCAGGTCCAGGTGCGGCACGCTCGCGGCGGCACGCTCAGACGAACAGCCGCACCGCGTCGCCGGCCTGGCCCCGCTCCGGCCGGCCGGTGGCGGCCAGCGGTGCCAGCGGCAGTGACACGCCCGTCACCAGCCGCAGCGGTTTCCCGGCTGGTGACCAGCACACGCAGGCCCGCGCAGTGCTTGAGCAGTGCCCCGATCAGCTCGGCACAGCCGTTCAGCACGTGCTCGACGTTGTCCAGCAAGAGCAGGGCACGCCGGGGCCGCAGCGCCTCGACCAGACCGGCGGCGGTCGAGCACCAGGCCGGCAGCGACAGCGCCGCGGCGAGGGCGGGCGCGACCGGGTCACCGGCCGGCAGCACGGCCAGGTCGATCAGCCACACACCGTCCGGCCACGCGTTGTCCAGCAGTCCGGCACCGGCCTGGCGGGCGACGTCCAGCGCCAGCCTGCTCTTGCCGACCCCGGGCGGGCCGATCACGGTGACCATGCGGTGGGCGTCGACGAGCTGGCCGAGTTCGACGAGTTCGTCCTGCCTGCCGACCAGGCCGTCGGTGGCGGCCGGGACGTTGCCCTGCACCGCCGTGAGCCGCCGCGCCCCCTGTGCGGTGGCAGGCTCGGACAGCGGCACGGCCGGCGGCATCCGGCGCGGCGCGGGTTCGGGATCGGGCACGACCACGGGTCGCGGCCTGCTCGGCGGCGGGGCCGCGGCCCGAGCCGACTGCGCCGCGAGCCGTAACCGGTAGGCACGCTGCCGGCAGGCGTTGGAGCAGTACTGCGGGCGCGGCCCGGACCGGGTCGCACGGTCATTCGGACAGCACGTTCCCGCACGTACGGCAATACGTGGTCAGCGAATCCCCCATGGCTGTGACGCTCATGCCACCGCCCACACGATGTCCGCGAGACGGCTGCGTTCCGCCACGATGTATTCACTGACAGTAGTCAAAGCATCATTCACAGTTACCACGGACCCTTCCGGCCTCCCCTACGGAACACTGCTTTGGGAGTGCACACGTAGATACGGGCGAAGCGGTTAACTGGTCTTTCGCGGTCGGCAACCCGATCCGGGTTCACGGCTGTCGACATCCGGTACGGCATACGGTGGGACCGAGCAGCTTCGACAGGAGGATCAGATGGCAGCTCGGGCACAGATCGGCGTCACCGGCCTGGCGGTGATGGGCAGCAACCTGGCCCGCAACTTCGCCCGGCACGGGCACGCGGTGGCCCTGCACAACCGGACCGGGCCAAGACCAAGTCCTGGTCGACGAGCACGGGCACGAGGGCACGTTCCTGCCGTCGGAGACGGCCGCGGATTTCGTCGCCTCGCTGGAGCAGCCGCGCCGGGTGATCATCATGGTGAAGGCCGGCGGGCCGACGGACGCGGTGATCGACGAGCTCGCGCCGCTGCTGGAGCCGGGCGACATCCTCGTCGACGGCGGCAACGCGCACTTCGCCGACACCCGCCGGCGCGAGGCGGCGCTGCGGGAGCGGGGCTGCACTTCGTCGGCACCGGCGTCTCCGGCGGCGAGGAGGGCGCGCTGAACGGGCCGAGCATCATGCCCGGCGGCTCGGCCGAGTCCTACCAGTCGCTCGGGCCGCTGCTGGAGGCGATCTCGGCGCAGGTCGACGGCACGCCCTGCTGCACGCACGTCGGCCCGGACGGCGCCGGCCACTTCGTGAAGATGGTGCACAACGGCATCGAGTACGCCGACATGCAGCTCATCGCCGAGGCGTACGACCTGCTGCGGCAGGGCGCCGGCGCTGAGCGCCGGCGGAGATCGCCGACGTGTTCCGCCGATGGAACTCCGGCGACCTGGAGTCCTTCCTGATCGAGATCACCGCCGAGGTGCTCGCGCACATCGACGCGCCACCGGCAAGCCGTTCGTGGACGTCGTGCTGGACCAGGCCGAGCAGAAGGGCACCGGCCGCTGGACCGTGCAGATCGCGCTGGACCTGGGCGTGCCGGTGACCGGCATCGCCGAGGCGGTGTTCGCCCGGTCGCTGTCCGGCCACGCCGACCAGCGCGCGGCCGCCCGAGGCGCTGCCCGGCCCGGCCGCCGACGCCGGCCATCGCCGGACCGCGACGCGTTCGTCGAGGACGTCCGCCAGGCGCTGTACGCGTCCAAGGTCGTCGCGTACGCGCAGGGCTTCGACGAGATCCGCGCGGCCGCGCCGAGTACGGCTGGAACATCGACCTCGGCGCGATGGCGACGATCTGGCGGGGCGGCTGCATCATCCGGGCCCGGTTCCTCAACCGGATCAAGGAGGCGTACGACCAGCGACCCGAACCTGCCGTCGCTGCTGGTCGACGACGTACTTCGCGCGACGCGGTGGCGGACGGCGCAGGAGGCGTGGCGGCGGGTCGTGGCGCACGGCCGCGCGGCCGTCGGCATCCCGACGCCCGGGCTTCTCCTCGTCGCTGGCGTACTACGACGGCGCTGCGGGCCGACCGGCTGCCGGCCGCGCTGATCCAGGGCCTGCGCGACTTCTTCGGCGCCCACACCTACCGGCGGGTCGACCGCGACGGTGTGTTCCACACCATGTGGGGCGAGGACCGTCGGGAGGTTGAGGCATAGTTCGTCATGTTGCGGCCCGGGCCCGGTCCGGGCCGCGACACACGACGGATGGGGGCGGTACGGATGACGGCGGCGGTTCCGGCGGACCGGAAGACGGGTGTCGGTTTCCGGTCCGAGCGTGGCCCCGTGCTGGCGGCGCTGATGCTGTGCACCGGACTGGTCGCGCTGGACAGCACGATCATCGCCACCGCCGTCCCGTCGATCGTCCGCGACCTGGGCGGCTTCGCCCAGTTCCCGTGGCTGTTCTCGATCTACCTGCTGACCCAGGCCGTGACCGTCCCGCTGTACGGGAAGTTCGCCGACGTCCTGGGCCGCAGGCCGGTGATGTTCTTCGGCATCGCGGCTGTTCCTGCTCGGTTCGGTGCTGTGCGGCGTGGCGTGGACATGCCGGCGCTGATCGCTTTCCGCGCCGTGCAGGGCATCGGCGCCGGGGCCGTGCAGCCGATGACCATGACGATCGTCGGCGACCTGTACACCGTCGAGGAACGCGCCAGGGTGCAGGGCTACATGGCCAGCGTGTGGGGCATCGCGTCGGTGCTCGGCCCGGCGCTGGGCGGGGTGTTCTCCCAGTACCTGTCGTGGCGGTGGATCTTCTTCGTCAACCTGCCGCTGGGTGTGATCGCGGTCGCTGGCTGCCCCGGCATTCCACGAGCAGGTCGCCGCACGCCGGCACCACCGTCGACTACCGGGCGCCGCGCTGCTGACCATCGGCTGCTCGCTGCTGATCCTCGGCCTGCTGGAGGGCGGCGTCGCGTGGGCGTGGGGGTCGGCGACCAGCATCGCTGATCTTCGTCGCGGCAGCCGTGCTGCTGGTCGTCGTTCGTGCTGGTGGAGGCCCGCGCGAGCGAACCGGTGCTGCCGCTGTGGGTGTTCCGGCCGCGGGTGCTGGTCGGCGGCAACCTGGCCGCGCTGGCGGTGGGCGCGCTGCTGATCGGGCTGAGTTCATACGTGCCCACGTACGCGCAGGGGGTGCTGGGCACCGGGGCGCTGGTCGCCGGGTTCGCGCTGGCGTCGCTGACCGTCGGCTGGCCGCTGGCCGCCTCGTCTCCGGCCGGATCTACATGCGCATCGGGTTCCGGGACACGGCACTGATCGGCGGCGTGGTCGTGATCGTCGGCACCGTGCTGTGCGCGTTGTTGCCCGAGCACGCGCATGTGTGGCAGGTCGGCGGGGTGTGCTTCGTGGTCGGCATCGGGCTGGGCCTGGCGTCGAGCCCACGGTCGTGGCCGCGCAGTCGGTCGTCGGCTGGGAGCGGCGTGGCGTGGTCACCGGCACCAACATGTTCTGCCGCTCGCATGGGCAGCGCGGTGGGCGCGGCCGTCGTTCGGCGCGATCGCCAACGCCGCGTTGAGCAGCAGGCTGGCCCATCCGCCGGCGAACGTGGCGAAGGCGTTGGGCGGCAACGGCGCCGACGTCACGAGCGCGGTGCTGGGCGGCAAGGTGCCCAGCGGCGACGCGGCCGTGACGGGCTTCGTCCGCGACGCGCTGTATGCCGCGGCGCACCACGTGTTCGGCGGACTGGTGGTGGTCGCCGTGCTGGGTGCCGCCGCGGTGCTGTTGATGCCCAGGCACACCAGGGAACTGGTCTTCGACGATGCCGTGCCCGACGACGCACACTGATCGAAAACGCCCCGTGGACGAGCGCCGGAGCCCTAGTCTGCTCCGGTGGAGGCGAGGCTGACCGACAACGAGTGGACGCTGCGACTGTTGCTGCGGCGTCGACGCAACTCCAGGTACGCCCTGGCGTGGGGCCTGGTATGCGGTCTGGCCGGCCTGATGTTCCTGCTGCTCACCCCGGACGGCCCGGACACCTTCGCGGTGGACTCGCTCAGCGTGCTCAGCGTCGTGCTGCTGGCCACCGGCATGGCCGCGGTGGGGCTCGCCGCGCTGAGCTGGATCTTCGCCGTGATCGGCACGCCGCCGCGGGACCGCGCGGCACCGCGGCTGCCGCCCGCACCGCCGCCGAAGCTCCGGATCGGCCTGCTGGCCTGGGCACTGCTGGTGCTCCTGGTCGTCGCGGCGGAGACGGACTACCTGTTCACCGGGCCCTGATCGTCGCTCGCCACGCGCGCCGAGCGGCCCACCGCCGCGACCAGGTCACCGGGCCGCAACTGCCTGCCGCGCTGCCTCTCCACGACCCCGTTCACGGTGACCTGGCCGGCCTCGATCATGGCCTTGGCGTCGGACCCGCCCTCGGCGATGCCGGCCAGCTTGAGGAACTGGCCGAGCCGGATCATCTCGTCGGTGATGGTCACGTCGATGTCTGTCACACTCTGGATTCTCCAGGAAGGATCAGGGCGCCGCGGGCACGCCGGTCGGCCGGGCGATCGCGGTCGCGGCGCCGTCCGCGGGCTGGATCCAGCCGAACGTCAGTTCCACGGCGCGCCGCCAGTTGCCGTACTCGCGCTCCCGGCGCTCCGAGTCCATGCTCGGCGACCACTGCCCGGCACGGTGCCAGTTGCGCCGCAGGCCCTCCAGGTCCGGCCAGTAGCCGACGGCCAACCCCGCCGCATAGGCCGCGCCCAGCGACACCGTCTCCACCACCATCGGCCGGACCACGGGCACGTTGAGCACGTCGGCGATGAACTGCATCAGCAGGTTGTCCGCCGTCATCCCGCCGTCCACCTTGAGCGTGCTCAGGTTCAGGCCGGAGTCGGCGTTCATCGCGTCGACCACCTCCCTGGTCTGCCAGGCGGTCGCCTCCAGCACGGCCCGCGCCAGGTGGCCCTTGGTGACGTAGGACGTCAGGCCCGCGATGACGCCGCGCGCCTCGCTGCGCCAGTGCGGCGCGAACAGGCCGGAGAACGCGGGCACGATGTAGCAGCCGCCGTTGTCCTCCACGGTCCGCGCGAGCGTCTCGATCTCCGGTGCGCTGGTGATCAGGCCGAGGCTGTCGCGGAACCACTGGACCAGCGACCCGGTGATCGCGATGGAGCCCTCCAGCGCGTACACCGCCGGTTCCCCGCCGATCTTGAAGCCGACGGTGGTGAGCAGGCCGTGCGTCGAGTGCGCGGGCGTGGGGCCGGTGTTCATCAGCAGGAAGCTGCCGGTGCCGTACGTGCACTTGGCCTCGCCGGGCGTGAAGCACGTCTGGCCGAACAGCGCCGCGTGCTGGTCACCGAGCGCCGCCGCGATACGGATGCCGGGAACCACCCGGCTGGTCAGGCCGTAGGTCTCGGTGGACGAACGGATCTCCGGGAGCATCCGGCGCGGAATGTCGAAAAAGGACAGCAGCCAGTCGTCCCAGGCCAGGGATCGCAGGTCCATCAGGAGGGTCCGGCTGGCGTTGGTCACGTCGGTGACGTGGATGCCGCCCCGCACGCCGCCGGTCAGGTTCCAGATCAGCCAGCTTTCCATGGTGCCGACCACGACGTCACCGCGCTCCGCGCGGTCGCGCAGGCCGGGCGTGTGGTCGAGCAGCCAGCGGATGCGCGGCGCGGAGAAGTAGGTCGCCAGCGGCAGGCCGGTGCGGTCGTGCACGGTCTCGGCGCCCGGCCGCCTGGCCATCTCCTCGACCATCGCGTCGGTCCTGGTGTCCTGCCAGTTGATCGCTCGGCCGACCGGAACGCCGGTGTGCCGGTCCCACAGCACGACCGTCTCGCGCTGGTTGGCGATCCCGAGCGCGACCACCTGGTCGGCGCCGATGCCGGCCTGTTTCAGTGTCGCGGGGACGATCCGCTCCAGGTTGCGCCAGATCTCCACGGCGTCGTGCTCGACCCAGCCCGGCCGGGGGAAATGCTGCTGGTGTTCCTTCTGCTCCACGGAAACGAGCCGGCCACGCTGGTCGAACAGAATACATCGGGTCGAGGTCGTGCCCTGGTCGATCGACATCACAAAGCGCTGGACCATCGTGTTCCCGCCGTTCGCCTCCGCCGTGCCGCTACCACCTCGAAGCACCGAGATCCCGCGAGACCGCCCGCGCGGCGTCCCGTACGTAACCGACCAGCACCTGACTGGGCTGCCCCTTCCCGTCGCAGATGCGTTCCACCGCGCCGGACACACCGATGGCTCCGACCACCAACCCACCATAGCCGCGGATCGGCGCCGCGATACTCGCCTGACCTGGTGTGCTCTCCTCCGTGTCCGCCGCCCAGCCCCTGTCCCGAACCTCGGTCAGTGCCCGCGCGAGCACCTTCGGCACCACGATCGTGCGCCGGGTGAAGGCGTCCAGCAGCTCGACCCGCTGTAGCGCGGTGGCCAGTTCCACGTCGTAGGCCAGCAGTACCTTGCCCAGCGCCGTGGCGTGCAGCGGCAGCAGCGAGCCGACGTCGAGGGTCTGCAGCGTGTCGTCGGGCCGGAACACGTGGTGCACCACGAGCACCTGGCCCTCCAGCGGCGCCCCGATCCGCACGGCCTCACCGCTGCGGGCGGCCAGCGCGTCGGCCCAGTTGATCGCCCGCGAGCGCAGTTCGTTGACGTCCAGATAGCTGGTGCCCAGGTGCAGCAGTGCCGCTCCGAGCTGGTACTTGCCGGTGGCCCTGTCCTGTTCGACGAACCCGACACGCTGCAGTGTGCGCAGGATGCCGTGCGCCGTGCCCTTGGCCAGTTCGAGTGAACTCGCGATCTCGCCGACCCCGAGCCGGCCCGATCCCCTGGCGAGCAGCCGCAGGATCGCGGCCGCCCGTTCGATCGACTGAACGGGTCCCGGCACGGATCGAACGATAACCCCGTCGACACCGGTTCGACACTGTCGAACGCCCGGGAGCCCTCGCCCGCCGGCTGTGCACTGGCTCACAGTCGACGACCGGTAGCTGTGGGTGTGCGCCGCCGACCGGTTCGACATTGTCGACCACCGTGCGTTGACCGGTGATTTCGCCGCACCTAACGTCCGACCCAGTCTTCGCAGACACGGTCCCCCACCACACTCGAGGAGGAGTCATGGTGGAACGGCTCAAGCAGCATGGCCTGCTCGGCGAACTGGCCGCCGAGTTCGCCGGAACGATGATTCTCATCCTGTTCGGCGTCGGAGTCGTGGCCCAGGTCGTCGCGGCAGGCGTCGGCGGGCACGACAGCATCGCATGGGCATGGGGCTTCGGCGTCACTCTCGGCGTGTACGTCGCCGGCAAGATCAGTGGCGCCCACCTCAATCCCGCCGTCACCGTCGCACTGGCCGCGTTCAAGGGATTCGAGTGGCGCAAGGTGCTGCCGTACTCCCTGGCGCAGACGGCGGGCGCGTTCGTCGCGGCCCTGCTGGTGCGCTGGAACTACAGCGAGGTGCTCGGCAAGTTCGACCCCGGCCACACCATCAAGTCGCAGGGCGTCTTCTCCACGCTGCCCGGCAACGGCTCGTTCCCGGTAAGCGACTGGGGCGCGCTGCGCGACCAGGTCATCGGCACGGCCATCCTGCTCTTCCTCATCGTCGCCATCACCGATCTGCGCAACAACGTCCTGGCCGGTGGCCTGACGCCGATCGCGATCGGCTTCCTGATCGTCGCGATCGGCATGGCGTGGGGCACCGACGCCGGCTACGCGATCAACCCGGCCCGCGACTTCGGTCCCCGGCTCGCGTCGTTCATCACCGGATACGGCAACGCGTTCCACGACCAGTACGGCGATCTGTATTTCTGGGTGCCGATCGTCGGTCCGATCATCGGCGGCCTCGTCGGTGTCGCGCTCTACGAACTGTTCATCGGCCGGTTCCTGCCGATCGCCGGTCCACAGGAACCCGGTGAGGTCCCGACCAGTCCGGAGAAGTTCGAGAGCGTCTGACCCGGCGCCGAGGATCCGTTCCAGACAAGGAGAAGTACGTCATGGCTGAGTTCGTGGGCGCCGTAGACCAGGGCACCACCAGCACCCGATTCATGATTTTCGACCACGGCGGCAACGAGATCGGCCGCCACCAGTTGGAGCACGAGCAGATCCTGCCGCAGTCCGGCTGGGTCGAGCACAGCCCGACCGAGATCTGGGAGCGGACCAGGTCGGTCGTGCAGACCGCGTTGAACAAGACCAACCTCACCCACTCCGATCTGGCCGCCGTCGGCATCACCAACCAGCGCGAGACGGCGGTGGTGTGGAACAAGAAGACCGGCAGGCCCTACTACAACGCGATCGTGTGGCAGGACACCCGCACCGACCGCATCGCCTCGGCGCTGGACCGCGACGAGCGCGGCGAGACGATCCGCCGCAAGGCCGGCCTGCCGCCCGCGACGTACTTCTCCGGCGGCAAGATCCAGTGGATCCTGGAGAACGTCGAGGGCGTGCGGGAAGCGGCCGAGGCCGGCGACGCGGTGTTCGGCAACACCGACACGTGGCTGCTGTGGAACCTGACCGGCGGGGTGGACGGCGGCGTGCACGTCACCGATCCGACCAACGCCAGCCGCACCATGCTGATGAACCTGGAAACGCTGGACTGGGACGACGAACTGCTCGGCTTCTTCGGCGTGCCACGGTCGATGCTGCCGACGATCAAACCGTCCAGCTACGCAGACCTGTACGGCACGACCCGCAAGGACGGGCCCTTCGGCGGCGAGATCGCGCTGTCCGGCGACCTGGGCGACCAGCAGGCGGCCACCGTCGGCCAGGTCTGCTTCGAACCGGGCAAGGCCAAGAACACCTACGGCACAGGCAACTTCCTGTTGCTCAACACCGGTGAGGAACTCGTGCGCTCCCAGCACGGTCTGCTCACCACGGTGTGCTACCAGTTCGGCAACAACAGGCCGGTGTACGCGCTGGAGGGTTCCATCGCGGTCACCGGGTCGGCGGTGCAGTGGCTGCGCGACCAGTTGGGGATCATCAGCGGCGCCGCGCAGAGCGAGTCGCTGGCCCGGCAGGTGGACGACAACGGCGGGATCTACTTCGTGCCGGCGTTCTCCGGCCTGTTCGCGCCGTACTGGCGCTCCGACGCGCGTGGCGCGATCGTCGGGTTGTCCCGGTTCAACACGAACGCGCACCTGGCGCGGGCGACGCTGGAGTCGATCTGCTACCAGACGCGCGACGTCGTGGAGGCCATGGAGCAGGACTCCGGGGTGACACTGGACGTGCTGCGCGTCGACGGCGGTGTCACGGCCAACCAGCTCGCGATGCAGATGCAGGCCGACATCCTCGGCGTGCCGGTGTCCAAGCCGGTCGTCGCGGAGACCACGGCGCTGGGAGCGGCCTACGCGGCCGGTCTCGCGGTCGGGTTCTGGAAGAACACCGACGAACTGGAGAGCAACTGGAACGAGGACCAGCGCTGGCAGCCGGAGTGGACCGACGAACAGCGGACCACGGGCTACGCCGGCTGGAAGAAGGCGGTCGCCCGGACGCTGGACTGGGTGGACGTCGACTGAACGCGTGACGCGCCAACGGCTGCCGCCCACCACAGGGCGGCAGCCGTTACCGTGATCACGTGCGGTTCCAACTGGAGATGCGGGCACCCGGCGGCGCGGCGCCGTCGGTGACGATCTCGTACCGGCCGCGCAGGATGCACAGAATCGTCACCACGATGACGGCACTGGACATGGCGGTCGACGGTGGGCGGCCGCCGAGGTTTCCGCTGTGGGCCGTGTACGGAGTGTCCGATTTCGACGGCGCCGGGCGGCCGCTGGGTGGCAGGGCACGCGACTACGAGGCCGAACTGGAACGGATCCTGAGCTGGCACGGGAACACCGACCGGGAAGGGATTCCGGTGCACAAGCTCAGTTCCAACCTCGGTTGGCACGTGACGGCGGCCGAGTGCGCCGCGGGCGTCCGGGTCTTCGACGCCACGATCGAGCGGGGCCAGGACAGCCCGTCGGTGTTCGGCGGCCAGTTGATTCCGTTCCTGCGCGCCGCGGCGGAGTACGACGGCTTCGAGGTGCACTGACCGGTCAGGCCCCGGTCAGCAGCGGCAGCTTGGACACGCCCAGCATCATGTACGGATTCCGCAGTACGGCGGGTGATTCCGGATCGGCGACCAGGCCGGGGTAGCGGGACAGCAGGATCTCCAGTGCCACCTTGGCTTCCAGCCGGGCAAGGCGGGCGCCGACGCAGAAGTGGATGCCGTGCCCGAACGAGACGAAACCACTCGTGTCGCGGTGGATGTCGAACCTGTCCGGGTGGGGGAACTTCCTCGGGTCGCGGTTGGCCGACGCCACCCACGGCAACACCATCCGACCGGCCGGGATCACGCGGCCGCCGACCTCCACCTCGCCCGTCGTCAGCCTGGCCAGGCGCGGGAACGGGGCGCGGTAGCGCAGCACCTCGTCGATCGCGCCGGTCAGGAGGGCGGGATCGGCCCGCAGTTCGGCCGCCGCGTCCGGGTGCTCCAACAGGAGGTGCACGGCGTTGCCCAGGGTGGCCGTCGTCGTGATGTGCCCTGCCAGCAACAGGGTCGCGGAGAAACCGACGATCTCGTCGTCACTGAGCCGTTCGCCGTCCGCATCGGCGTCGGTGAGCAGACTGATCAGGTCGTCGGTCGGGTGCTCGCGGCGTTGCCGGATCTGGTCGCGCAGGTAGTCGCTCATGTCGATGAGTACCGGGCGGACCACCTCCATCAAGGCGGCCAGTTCGGCCTCGTCCGGCATCGTGTCGGTGGCGTTGGCGTTGTCGAACAACACATCTGCCCAGTGCCGGAACGTCGCCATGTCCTCGCGGGGCACGCCGAGCAGCTGTGCGATCACGATGATCGGCAGCGGTTGGGACAGCGCGTCGACCAAGTCGAACCGGTCGTCCCGCTCCGCGGTGTCGAGCAGTTCGTGGGTGACCGCGGTGATCCTCGGGGTCAGGGCGTCGACGAGGCGCGGCGTGAACGCCTTCACCACGAGGCCGCGCAGCAAGCGGTGGCGTGGCGGGTCCATGTTGACGACGTTGCCCTTGGCGAACGGTTCCAGCTCGGGGCCTTGGGGTGCGAACCGCGTGGTGTCCGAGGAGAACGCGGTCGCGTCGGACAGGACACGCAGCACGTCCTCGTGCCGGTACACGTGCCAGACGCCGTGGTCGTCCTCGCGCACCGGGTCGGTCTCGCGCATCGTGGCCAGCCAGGCGAAGAAGGCGTCGGTCGCGGTGGTGTCGATCATGGGGTCACCCCTGTCGGTTGGAACCCGTGGACGAAGTCGCCGTACATCTCGTGCATCTGTTCGAACTTCTCGACGACCGGAGCGGCGGCGGTGGCGAGCGCGACCGGATCGGGCGGACCGGCCGGCTCCAGCACCGTCCGCAGCGCGTACGCGAGCGTGCCCGCCTTCGTCTCCAGCGGGAGGTCCAGCACGGTCGGCAGCCACGGCTCCATCAGGCTGAAACCGCCCGCGATCATCTCCAGCGCGTAGAGCTGCGCGTCGGGATCGAGATCGGTGCGCAGCAGTCCGTGCTCGCGCAGGATGCGCAGGTACTCGCGGTTGAAGTGGATGCCGGCCGCGGTCGAGTCCAGTGCCTTCTGCTCCACCAGCCTGCCGAGCACCTCGGTGTCCCGCTTCAGCATCGCGGCCACCAGCGGCCGCCGCATGCTGCGTTCCAGGAGCTGTGGCACCGCCCGGTGCGGCAGGATCTCCACCGGGTCGGCCCGCATCGCGTCCAGCCGGTCGCCGATCAGGTCGAGCGACTCGCGCACCAGCACCGCGTAGAACAGCGTCTCCCGTGTCTTCCAGTGCAGGTAGACGGTGCCCTTGCCGATGCCGGCCCGGTTGGCGATGTCCTCGATCGTCACCCGCTTGTACCCGTGCCGCAGCACGAGTTCGGCAGCGGCGTCCAGGATGCGGTCGGCTCGCGCGATCCGCTCCGCGTGCTGACCGTTGACCGGATCGCTTTTCTGGTCATCGGTCATGGCGTGACCGTAGACCCTTCGGGGCACGTCGGAAAGGGGCGATTCAGGTCAGTTCACGAACTCGGCCGTCGAACCGGCCAGCGGAATGGCGGGCATGCCGAGCTTGCGGTGGTCCCAGGACCGGACCCGGTCGGCAACCACGCGCACGACGACCCGCTTGTTCATCATCTGCAGGACGTGCGGCTTCATGTCTTCGGTGTAGGGCCCGTTGTAGCGCTCCCACACGCTGATGCCGACGCGCAGGACGTCCTCCGCGTCGTCGGAGACCACCGCGTGGCCCTCGATCGACACGCCGCGCAGCGCGTCGTAGGTGAGGCCGTCCTCGATCAGGCAGGTGACCCGGTCGTCGCGCCGCAGGTTGACGACCTTCTGCGACTTGGCCTTCGTCTCGAACCAGAGCTCGCCCTCCAGCACCGCGTACCACATGGCCACCAGGTGCGGCAGGCCGCCGGGACCGATCGTGGCGAACGTCGCCGTGCGGCTGTGCGCCACGAACTCGGCGATCTCGTCGGCTGTCATCGTGATCTGCGCCCGCTGGTTCACGCCCATCCGATCACCCTAGTGTCGGGGTCACGTCAGTCACGGCCGCGGCGGGGCAGAAACGCGGCCAGTTCGGCGAACTCCGCGGGGTGGTCGGTCATCCAGGACCAGTAACCGGGCATGGCCGCCGCGTACTCGCAGTAGTAGGCGCGCAGCGTGTGCACCAGCCGGTGCTGTGTGTTGGGATGCATGGATTCCCTGCGCCACAACAGCAGCAGGTGACTGCGCGGCGCCTGTTCGACGGGCACGAGCGCGACGTCGCCACGGGCTGCGGTGGGCGTGACGAGCGCGGCGGCGTCCGCGTCGCGCACCCAGTCCATCGCCTCGGCGCTGCCCCCGACGTGCCGCAGCACGCTGGGGGTGAACCGGGCGACGTCGGCGAACACGTGGTCCTCGACGCGGCGGAACCAGTGGGTCCCCGTCTGGCGCACCCAACCCAGTTCGGCCAGCCTCGGCCAGCTCACCGGCGTCCTGCCGGCCAGTTCGTGGCCCTGCGGCAGGGCGACGCAGACCGGCTCACGGACGACGACCTCCTTGGCGAAGGCGGGGCCGGGCAGCCGCAACGGGGCGATCGCCTCCGCGTTGGGCACCAGCGCGGCCGTCAGCGCACCCCGGTAGACGGCGTCGACGCCGGCCATCGGGTCGAGGGTCTCGGTGCGCACTTCCCAGTAGGGCAGCGAACTCTGGATGGCCTGCTGCAGGGCCACCGGCGTCCAGCCGGCATTGCCGACGCGCAGCACGCCGGAGGTGATCGCGGACGCCTCCGCGATCACCGCGTCCGCGCGGGCGGCGAGGTCGACCAGCAGCGGGATCAGCCGTTCGCCCAGCGGTGTCGGTGTGATGCCGGAGCGGGACCTGATGAACAGCTCACCGCCGACGGCTTTCTCGATCCGGCGCAACTGGGCGGTGAGGCTCGGCTGCGGCAGGCCGAGTGCCGCCGCCGCCTTCGAGATGCTGCCCGACTCGGCGACGGTCGCGACCACTCTGGCATGACGGATCTCGATATGCATATCCGGCGGTCCCCCATCTGCTCGGAAACGCATTACCAACCACACCGGAACGAATTGGCATCCCCGAACCAGTGTCCCGGTGCCGGAAACCGACCCTAGCAGGACCGTTAGACACACGTCCAGAACCACCACACATTCGCGCATGCCGAATCATGCAATTATCCTCGCCAATGGCTACATATTACGCCAGAAGCGACCCCGACCGGCACAGATCATACCTTACCGATGTGTAATCAACCGATGACGAACTGTCACCAGAAATGGGATGCCCGTGCCGAACGGCCCACATTACCCGCCCGATACGGTGCCGTACCGCAATAGACGCGGATGTCGATGATGCAATCATCGGACCATGGTGGATTCTTCGTCGTATCTCACTACGATTCCGCCACTCCGCTGCGGGTGGCCGGGCGTATTGCAGCCGAACTCCACAGGTGGAAAGGTGACGGGTCAGCCGACAAGGTCGTCGGAATGCCACCGACGCGGCACGGCGGGGCCGGGCGACAGTTCGGCGTCGGCGCGTTCCCGAGCCAGCAGAAACGGCAGCATGTCCAGCCGGTAGCGAACTCCACCGGACGAATCACGGCCGACGACGTCGACCAGATGAGCGTCCACAAGGGACTCCAGCAGCCCTTCGGCCTCGTCCGGGCCGGTACCGGCGGCCGCGGCCGCGACCGCGACGCCGAAGCCGCCCTGGTCGACCATGGCCAGGCTGCGGAACAGGGTCGCCGCGCAGGGACCCAGTTCCCGGTAGCTGGTCAGGATGCGGGCGCGGACGTCCTGGTCCCCCGCGCACAGCTCGTCCAGCCGCCGCGCCGGATCCGCGAGCTTGCGCACCAGGTGGTCGACCGTCCAGTGCGGCTTGGCCACCAGCCGCGCGGCGACGACGCGCAGGGCCAACGGCAGCCCGTCGCACAGCTGCGCCAGCACGACCGTGCCCGCCGGATCGCCCGCGACCCGCGCGTCGGCGACCATCCGGTCCAGCAGTTCGACGGCGGCCGTCATGGCGAGCGGCCGCAACCGCAACCGGTGCGCGCCGTGCCGGTCGATCAGCTCACTCAGTTGGCCGCGACTGGTGACCAGCACACCGCAGGTGCCCGTCCCCGGGATCAATGGCGCGACCTGCGCGAACGACAGGGCGTTGTCCAGCACGACCAGCATCCGGCGGCCGTGCACGACGCTGCGGTACAGGGCGGCGCGTTCCGCCACGCCGGCCGGGATCCGGTGATCCGGCACGCCCAGCGCACGCAGGAACCGAGCCAGCACGACACCGGGTGCCAAGGGTGCGGCCTCGTCGTGACCGTGCAGGTCGACGAACAGCTGCCCCTGCGGGAACCGCTCGGCGACGCGGTGCGCCCAGTGCACCGCGAGCCCCGTCTTGCCGACGCCGGGACCACCGGTGACCAGGCCGACCTGCGGCGGCCCTGTCCCGTCGTCGGCCACGAGGTGGTCGAGCACCGACAGCTCGCAGGCGCGGCCGGTGAACGCGGGCACGTCCGCCGGCAACTGTGCGGGCACCGGTTCGGGCGCCTCGCTCGCCCCGACCGGCACGACGATGCTGTCGTTGAGGATCGCATCGTGCAGGTCACGCAGTGCCGCGGCGGGCTCGGTGCCGTCGCGTTCGGCCAGCCTGCTGCCCTCGGCGAACGTGGCCAGCGCGTCGGACCGCTGCCCGCAGCGGTACTGCGCCAGCATGAGCTGCGCGCGGGCGGTCTGTCGCGTCGGATGCTGTCCGACCAGCACCGCGAGCTCACCGGCGACGGTCTCGTGCTGGCCGACGGCGAGCTTGAGCGCGGCCAGTTCCTCGTGCACGGCAAGGCGTTCCTGCTCAAGGCGGCCGACGGCGCGCTCGATCGGCCCCCCGTGCAGGCCCGGCAGGGCCGGTCCGCGCCACAACGCCAGTGCTTCGGTGAACCTGGCTATCGCGACGGCGATCCGACCCTGCCGAACCGCTCCCCGGCCATCCGCCACGCGGTCTGCGAAGTCGACGGCATCGATGCGGTGTGGCGGCGACGGAACGAGGTAGCCGCGCTGCGCGGTCACGATGACGTCGTCGTCACACCCTGCCTGCCGGAACAGCTTGCGCAGCGCCGTCACGCAGATCGCCACCTGCGTGCGCCCGGTCGCCGGCGCGCCGGTCGGCCAGACCGCCTCGATCAGCCGTTCCCGTGGCACCTCCTGGCCGCACGACAGCAGGAGCATCGCCAGTACCGCCCGCTGCCGGGGGGCGCGGACCGTGATCCGTCGACCGGCCACCTGAACACTCAGCGGACCCAAGATCTGAAACACCGTGTCGATCTGAAATGCCGTGTCGTCACGCTCAGGGAGCTCGCTCATCATCCCTACCACGAGGACTGCTGGTGACACGACGCTAGCGAGGACCGCCATAATGCGCCCATAACGGCGGCACACCACGGTCAGACCGGATGTTCCGGACGATCAGTCCGCGATGTGGGGGTGTGACACCCCGCGCAGCGCGCGTTCGGCCTGCGCCGCCCTCGCCGGCAGGGCGAGCTCGTGGAACGCGTTCGCGGCCGAGCGCAGCAGCGGGACGGCCCGCACGGGCCTGCCCAGCGCCAGCTCGTTCACGCCCAGCCGGTAGTCCGCGCTGGCCTCGCCACGCCGTTCACCTAGCTGCCGGAACACCCACCGCGCGCTCTCGATCAGCTCGATCGCGGCCACGTGCCTGCCCTGTAGTTCCGCGATCTGCCCCTGCGTGACCTGGATGTACGCGCGGCCGACGGGTTGTGCGAGGCCGTCGAGCAACTCCGCGGCGCGCCGGCAGACCTCCAGCGCGCGATCCAGTTGGCGGGCCTCGACCAGCGCGTTGGCCAGGCTGCTCAGCACGATCCCCTCCAGGTCGGCCGAGCCGGCCCGGTCGGCCAGCGACAGCGCATGGTCCAGCAGCGGCACGGCGGCGCGCAGCCGGTCCTGCTTCACCAGCACCACGCCCAGTTGCCGCACGGCGCGGATCTCGCAGCGCAGGTCGCCGGCCTGCCGAGCCACGTCGATCGCCCGGTTCGCCAGGTGCTCCGCCCGGTCGAGTTCGCCGCGGTGACCGTGGCAGAAGCTCAGGAACGTCAGGCTGTGACCGAGTCCGACGAGATCACCGACCAGCGAGAACCCGTCCACGGCCGCGGTGAACCGGGTGGCCGCGTCGGTCAGCCTGCCGCCCATCATCTTCGCCTGGGCAAGGCCGTAGTTCGCGCGGGCGAGCGCCTCGTCGGCCGCGGCGCCCGCCTCGACTGCCGAGAAGAGTCGTTCCGTCTCGCTCATCCTGGACTGGATGGCCAGGAAACCCGTCAACCGCTCCGCGGTGTCCAACGCCTCGGTGTACCAACCCGCCGCGGCGGCCTTCGTCAACACCGACTGCAGTAGCTGTGCTTCCCTGCCGCACCAGGCCATCGCGTCCGCGGCCACCTCGTCGGCGGCCGGGCCGGTGGCCGGCCGGGGGGCGGGCCCGATCGGCGGCAACCAGTCCGCGGGCGTCGGCAGACCGCGGTAGGCGACCTCGGCCAGGCCACGGACGCGCTGCAACAGTGCGCGCAACGCGGTGCGGGCAGGCCCGTCCACGGTGACGTCACCGTCCTGGGCCAGCCCCGCTTCGGCGGCGAACACCCGCACCAGGTCGTGCATCCGGTAGCGCTCCTGCTCACCGACACCGAACGGCTCCAGCAGATGCGAGTCCAGCAGCCGGTCCAGCGAACGGTCCACGTCGCCGACACCGGCCAGCGCCTCGATCGCCCACGGCGGCAGATCGGGCAGACCGGCGATGGCGAAGCGGCGGAACGCGACCTGGTCGGCGTCGCCCAGCGCGCGGTAGGACACGGCGAAACCCGCGCGCACGTCCAGTTCCCCGATGGCCAGTTCGTCGAGCAGTCCGCGCTGGTCGCGCAGCCTGTCCAGCAGCGAGCGCAGCGACCACGACGGCCGCGTCACCAGCCGCGCGGCCAGGACCCGGATCGCCAGCGGCAGGCGGCCGCACAGTTCCACCAGATCCGCCGCCGCGGCGGGTTCGGCCGCCGCGCGTTCGGCGGTGATCACCTTGGCCAGCAGCGCCCGCGCCTCGTCGTGGGTGAGCGTGCCGAGCTGCGTCGCCCCGGTCACGGGCAGCCCGACGAGCCTGCTGCGGCTGGTCACGAGTGCGGCGCTGCCGGGCGTGCCGGGCAGCAGGGGCTGCACCTGCGCGACATCGGCGGCGTCGTCCAGCACGACGAGCACCCGGCGACCGGCCAGCCGGGACCGGTACGCGGCGGCCCGTTCGGCCAACCCCGCCGGTACGACGGAGTCGGCCATGCCCAGGTCCCGCAACACACCGGCCAGCACCTGCTCCGGCGGCCGGGGCCGCGCCGACCCACCGTCCAGCGACACGAACAGCTGCCCGTCGGGGAACTCCGCGGCCACGCGGTGTGCGGCGCGGACCGCGAGCGTGGTCTTGCCGGTGCCTGGCGATCCGGTCACGGTGGCGACCGGCATGGCGTCCGGGTCGACCAGCCGGCGCGCCACGCGGTCGACGGTCTCGTCGCGACCGGTGAAGTCAGGGATGTCGCGCGGCAACTGGCGCGGTGTGGGCCACGCGGTGACGGGCCCGGCGGGCCGGACGGTGGCGGACGCGTTGATCTCGGCCAGGTCCCCGCGCAACACCCTGGCGTGCAGTTCGCGCAGCGACGGTCCCGGCTCGACACCGAGTTCCCGCACCAACGCGCCGCGGGCGTCCGCGTAGACGGCGAGGGCTCCCGCGGAGTCACCGACACCGCACAACGCGCGCATCAACAGGGAGTAGAGCCGTTCCCGCACCGGGTACTCGACGATCAGCCTGCGCAGCTCCGGCACGAGGTCCGCCCGGGACGCGACACGCAGTTCCGCGTCGATGCAGTCCTCGCAGGCGGTGATCCGCATCTCCGCCCAGAGCTGCGCCTCGGCGGACAGCACATCCGTACCGGTCGCACCGCCGTCGGGAAACCCGTTGCCCCGCCACAGCCCCAGTGCCTCGCGCAGCGCGGCGGCGGCACCCTGGTCGTCACCACCGCCCGCCGCGGCACGGCCCGCGACGATCAACCGTTCGAACTCGAACAGGTCGCACTCGTCGGTGGCCAGCCGCAACCGGTAACCACCGGAGTCGTATCGCAACCGGTCCGCGCCCGCCGGTGTGGCGGCGTCCAGGACCGACCGCAGCGTGGAGACGTAGTTGTGCAGGTTGGCCACACCGGACTGCGGCGGCCGTTCGCCCCACAGGGCGTCCAGCAGTTGCGGCGATCCGATCGCCCTGCCCCGGCGGATGGCGAGCAGCGTGAGCAGCGTGGTCGGTTTTCCCCTGGGCACAGGGACTTCCCGGCCATCGTCGGTCCGCACGACCAGCGGGCCCAGAATGTCCAGTCTCATAGGGTGGCAACGTTCATGATCCGGCGAACGGCCTGACATTACCCCGGCCGGCCCAGCGATGTGCGTGCGTTAAGGAAAACGTTGCCAGCCCTGGCGGATGTCGCCGGACCGGGACGAGCGGCGGCTGGTGACCTTCGGCCCACGACCCGTTGACGAACTCCGCGCACCGGCGGCCGCACCGAACTGGACGGCGCGCTCGACCACCGCGAAGTGAACGAACTGCTCGATCACAAGCAACCGCCCATACCTGGGCCACCCGATCGTGTACTGGAGCGGTACAGCCCCGTTGCATCTGCACCGCGAGGTATCACGGCGGGCCATTCTGCCTCCTGTTGTCATCATTCGCCGGCCACTCGGGCCGGACAGCAAGGAGGCACACCAATGTCCACCCCTGCCAGACGCGAACGTCGCCCGCTACGGATGGCTGCCGGACCTGCCCGACGCGCAGTGACCACCTGTACAGCGCGCCGCACATCGCGCTCGCGGCCCTGCCGCGCCGCGTCGACCTTACCGGCGGCCTGCCGGCCTGCTACGACCAGGGCCAGATCGGCAGCTGCACGGCCAACTCCATCGCGGGGGCGTTCGAGTTCGCGCTGCGCAAGCAGCAACTGGCCGACTTCATGCCGTCGCGCCTGTTCGTCTACTACAACGAGCGGGCGATGGAGGGCCACGCCGGCACGGACTCCGGCGCGCAGATCCGGGACGGCATGAAGGCGATCGCCAAGCAGGGCGTCTGCGCGGAAACCGAATGGCCCTACGAGACACACCGGCCGACCCGAACACCGGCCATTTCCCGGCCGGCGCCCGCGACGGCGAGAAGCCGACGACGCCTGCTACACCGACGCACTGAACAACCGGGCCACGTCGTACCAGCGGGTCACGCAGAACGCTGGACCAGATGCGCGGCTGCCTGGCCTCCGGCTACCCGTTCGTCTTCGGCTTCAGCGTCTACGAGAGCTTCGAGAGCCAGCAGGTCGCGCAGACCGGCGAGGCGCAATGCCGCGGCCGCGTCGAGCAGATCCTCGGCGGCCACGCGGTACTGGCCACCGGCTACGACGACGCCAACAGCGCTTCCTGGTGCGCAACTCGTGGGGCACCGGCTGGGGCAAGGACGGCTACTTCAGATCCCCTACGCCTACCTCACCGAGGCAGCCTGGCGTCGGACTTCTGGACGCTCCGCGTGGTGAGCTGACCGAGCGGCCGAGCCGGCCCGACCACGACGCGCCCGGCCGGCTCGGCGTCGGAGCACCGGAAGCCACCCTCTAGGGTGACAATATGGAGCGACTCGACCACGTGGAAGTAGCCGAGGCCCTGGCCCGGCTGGCCGAACTGGAACACGGCGCCAAGATCGGCGTGGACGAGGCGGAACGGCTGGCCGGCGACGACCCGGCCGCGGTCCTGCGGCAGCGCACCTTCAGCGAGGGCGAGGTCTCGGGCCTGATACAGGCACAGCGAATCGTTCGCGAACTGGCAGGCTGGCCGGTGGAGGCGGATTCCAACCGCGGCTGACCCGTCGGCCGCGGCGATACTGGGCCGATGAGCGATGAGCCCGCGACCACCGGCCTGCGAGCCGACGCGAGGCGCAACCGGGCGAGGGTGCTGCGGGCGGCGCGGGAAGCGTTCGCGGCGGAAGCGCTGGGCGACGCCAGAACCCGGGTACGCGAAGCCTTGGGTGCCCTGCTGGCCAGAGCCCGGGAAGCGGGCGCGGTCCGCAAGGACGTGACTCTCCACGGACCTGACCACCCTGCTGGCCACCATGTTCCTTGCGGCCCGGGGAGCCACCGAAACCGGAGTCTCCAACAACGTCCTACAAGTGATCATGGACGGCCTGAGACCAATCCGGAGAACAGAACCAACGAACTGACGAAGTGGCAGCAGACCCGGCGCGAACGCAACCACCCTGACCCACAGCGGAAACGCCGTCAACGAGCACGGTGAGAAGTTGGAACAGAACAACAAAACAGAAACGACGTAGCAGTTCGTCGGAGAGCCGGGCGAACTCACTCGACGGGCAACGGCGGCCCCACCCCGGGCCGCAACCCGTCCAACACCAACGCCAGATACCGTCGCCACCCCCCACTTCCCCGCGCCGCCCCGATCAACATGAAGACCAGGGCCGGAACATCAGCGGCCACGACGTCCCCGCGGACCACCCCGCCCTCCTGCGCGCGCCGAACCACGATCTCCAACTCGGGCAGGAACCGGGACATCACGCCTTCGATCACCCGCCCGTGATCCCGGGAAGCCTTGATGATCGACATCTGCTCCTGGGCCACGGTCAGGGCGGCCTCCAACGTCTTCACCAGCCCCCGCCAGGGATCCGGATCCACCAGCGCGGCCCGCAAGACCGGTTCCACCACACCCGAGTACCGCCACTCCACCACGGCGATGATCAACTCGTCCTTGCTGGGAAACCGCCGGTACAGGGTGGCGACGCCGACCCCGGCCCGCCGCGCGATCTCCTCCAGCGACACATCCGCGCCAACCTCGGCGAACGCGACGGCGGCGGCACCGATGATCCGCTCCGCGTTCCGCGCCGCATCGGCCCGTAGCGGCCGCTCGTCCATAGGCGGGCACGGTAACAGAGCACGAGACTGATAGCGCGCTGTCAGTTGTGCTACGGTGGCGCCATAATCGATAGCTCCACTTCACTTGAGGGGGAACCGTGATGACCGAACCGGTCCACATCCGTCGCGACGGCTTCGATCCCGTCCCCGAACTGGCCGAGTTACGCGACGCGGCGCCGGTCACCGAAATCCACCAGCCGTGGGGTGGGAGCGCCTGGCTGGTCACGCGTTACCACGAGGTCCGCCAGGTCCTCGGTGACACGCAGCGCTTCAGCAACCGCACGGGCGGCATGTCGGGCGGACCCATGCGGGGCCGCAACTCCGGTAGCCAGCCGCACGAGGACTCCGGCTTTCTGCTCGGCTATGACCCGCCCGACCACACCCGGCTGCGCAGGCTGCTGACCGCCGCGTTCACCGTGGCGCGGATGCGCCGACTGCGCCCGCGCGTGGAAACGATCGTCACCGAGCACCTGGACGCGATCGAGGCAGCGGGCTCGCCGGCCGACCTGGTCCAGACCTTTGCCCTCCCGATCCCGTCCCTGGTGATCTGCGAGCTGCTCGGCGTCCCCTACGCCGACCGGGACCAGTTCCAGCGGCTCAGCCGGGAACGCCTCGACCTCACGATCGACATCCACGAGCGCAGCACGGCAGGCGACGCCGCCCGCGCCTACATGGCCGATCTCGTCGCCAGGGAACGAAAGTCTCCCGGCGACGCACTACTGGGCATGTTGATCCGCGAGCACGGCGACGAGATCGGCGACCACGAACTGGCCGGCGTCGCGGACCTGCTCCTCCTGGCAGGCCACGAAACCACGTCGAACATGCTCGGCCTGGGCACACTGCTGTTCCTGCGCAACCCGGACGAGATCGCGCGCCTGCACGACCCCGACCGGACCGACGCGATGATCGAGGAACTGCTGCGCTATCTGTCCGTCGTGCACAGCGTGATCCCGCGCACCGCGACCGAGGACGTGCGCTTCGGCGACGACGTGATCAAAGCCGGCGACATGGTGCTGTGCTCGCTGCCCGGGGCCAACCGCGACCCGGAACTGGGCGAGGACATGGACCGCGTCGACTTCACCCGGCAGGTGACCAGTCACCTCGCGTTCGGCCACGGCATCCACCACTGCCTCGGTGCGCCACTGGCCAGAATGGAGATGCGCATCGCGTATCCGGCGCTGTTCGACCGGTTCCCGGGCCTGCGGCTGGCGATTCCGTTCGAGAACGTGGACTTCCGAGCCGCGTCCATCGTCTACGGCGTGAGGTCGCTGCCGGTCTCCTGGTAGCGGACGCCGACGTGCACCGACCCGGTCTGGTGCGCGATCACCACCACCACCCTGACCATGGTGACTAGTCTGCCAACATGGCCGCAGACAAACTTCCCGACCCGGAAACCCCCTTCGGCAGCACGACCCGCGAGCGCCTGGCCACGGAACCGCTGATCTGGCTGACGACGGTCGGCAAGGACGGCACGCCGCAGCCGAACCCGGTGTGGTTCCTGCTCGACGACGGCGAGATCCTGATCTACAACCGGACCGGCGCGAACCGGCTGAACCATGTGCGCGACAGGCCGCGGGTCTCGCTGAACCTCAACTCCGCCGAGGGCGGCAACGGCATCGTCGTGATCACCGGCCTGGCCAGGGTGGTGCCGGACGCGCCGCTGGCCACCGACAACCCGCCCTACATGGCGAAGTACGCCGAGCGAGCGGCCCGGGTCAGCGGCGACCCACAGCAGTTCGCGCGCGACTACCCGGTGGCGCTGCGGGTGGAGATCACGAAGGTCAGGGGCTTCTGACCGGTCAGTGCCACAGGGTCACGTAGACCGGCGGCCGAAACCGGGACGGTGGCACACCGGCACCCGGCTCCCGCATGATCCGCATCGCCACCGCCGTCCCGAGGAAGTGCACGAACGCGTCCGCCGACGCCGACCGCCGCCCGGCTGGCGGACCGGTGACGTACCAGGGCGCGAGGAACGGCGTGACCGGCGTGTCCAACAGCCGCAACTCGCCCCTGCGCACCCGACCGGCCACCAGGTGCTCGATCGCGGGCGCGGCACCGGCACCTTCGGCGGCCGCCGCCCACGCGGCGGTCTGGTTCGGGAACACCTTGATCCGGTTCTCGTCGACACGCAACGCCCTCAGCAATCGACCGCAGTCGCTCTCCGGGTCGGTGCCCGACGAGTCGACCAGCCACGGCCAGCGCGCCGGACCGCCGTGCTGCCGCAGGGTGCCCGCGACGACGACCACGAGCCGGGCGCGGAACAGCGGCGCGCTGGCCAGTTCCGCCGACCGGTCGCCGACGGCCAGATTCGGGCCGATGGCCAGGTCGGCGAGTCGGTTGCCGACCAGCACCGGCATCTCCCCCGTCGCCGCGACCCCGGCGACCGTCTCGATCTTCGTGCCCGAGCGCACCCCGAACGCCTCGACCAACGGCGGCGCGACGAACTCGGCCATCGGACCGTCCGCGACGATGCGCAGCAGTTCAGGGGCACCACGTGCGGCCCGCACGCCGGCTTCCGCGTCGGCGCCGAGCGCCACCATCTGGATCGCGATCGCCAACAACCGCCCACCGCCGGGGGTGAGCGTCATCCCGCCGGGACCCCTGACCAGCAGCGGGTCGCCGAAATGCTTGCGCAGCGCGGCCAGCGCCTGGGACACCGCGGGCTCGCTGACGTCCAGCGCGTGGGCGGCGGCGGACACCGATCCCAGCCGGGCGACCAGGACGAAAGCACCGAGCTGGGTCAGGGTCACCGCTTCCCAATCTGCCGATGTCGGCCATGCCAACGTGGCTCTGCTGCGGCCGGAACGGGGCGACAACTCCGCAATCGCGGAAACCGCCTCCGAACCTAACCGAACCATTATTCCGCGCTTGTCAGAGAGTCAGCGGCAGAGCACCGTCGGTTGTCACATCCACGTGGGAGGCCGGTCCGATGCAGGTACCCGCACCATTCCAGTACGAGCGCGCGACGAGTGTCCAGCACGCGCTGACACTGCTGGCTCGCTACGGACCCGAATCGAGAGTGGTCGCCGGTGGGCACAGCCTGCTGCCCATGATGAAGCTGCGGCTGGCGCAGCCGGAGGCGCTGATCGACCTGAACGAGATCACCGAACTGGCCCAGATCCGGCTGGACGGCGACCACCTGAGCATCGGTGCGATGGTCCGGCACGCGGGACTGCTCGACTCGGCCGTCGCGGGCGAGCACTTCACGATCCTGCACGAGGCGGAACGGGTGATCGCGGATCCGGTGGTGCGCAACAGGGGCACGGTCGGCGGTTCGCTGTGCCAGGCCGACCCGTCCGAGGACCTGTCCGCCGTGTTCTGCGCGCTGCGCGCGGACCTGGTCTGCCAGGGCTCCGACGGCAGGCGCACGCTGCCGGTCAGGGATTTCTTCACCGGCCCGTACGAGACCGCGCTGGCCGACGGTGAACTGTTGGTCGAACTGCGGCTGCGGATCCGCCCGAACGGCAGCAGTTACCAGAAAGTGGAACGCCGCGCCGGTGACTGGGCGGTGGCAGCGGCCGGCGCGGTGATCGAGATGTCCGGCGACACGATCGGCGAGGCCGGGATCGGGCTGAGCGCCGTCGGCGCGGAAGGCGGCGTCGCCGCGGAGGCGGAGGACTTCCTGCGTGGCGGCCCGGCGACCGAGGAGCGGTTCGTCGAGGCCGGCCGGATCGCCGCCGAGCACTGCTCGCCGTCGGCCGACCAACGCGGACCCGTCGACTACAAGAAGCACCTGGCCGGTGTCCTGGCCACCCGCGCGGTGCGGATCGCTGCGGGTCGGGCGCGAATCGTGGAGGCATGACGATGCAGATCACCGTGAACGTCAACGGCGAGGACCACGTCAGCGACGTGGAACCGCGCCTGCTGCTGGTGCACTACCTGCGCGACGTACTCGGCCTGACCGGCACGCACTGGGGCTGCGACACGTCCAACTGCGGCACGTGCGTGGTGTGGCTGGACGAGGAGCCGGTGAAGTCGTGCACCGTGCTGGCCGTGATGGCCGACGGGCACCGCGTGCGCACCGTCGAGGGTCTGGAGACCGACGCCGGGCTCGACCCGGTGCAGCAGGGTTTCGTGCAGTGCCACGGGCTTCAGTGCGGCTTCTGTACGCCGGGAATGATGATGACGGCACGCTGGCTGCTGGACAACGAACCCGACCCGGGTGAGGAACGCATCCGGGAGGCGATCTCCGGCCAGATCTGCCGGTGCACGGGCTACGAGAACATCGTCCGCTCGATCCGGTGGGCAGCCGAGCACTCGACCACCGACGAGGAGGTGACGGCGTGACCGCCACGGAGACGCCGATGGGCTTCGGCCGGATGCTCCGCAAGGAGGACGCGCGGTTCATCAGGGGGCGCGGCAACTACGTCGACGACGTGCGGTTGCCGGGCATGCTGCACGGCGCGATCCTGCGCAGCCCGCTCGCGCACGCCAGGATCGTGTCGATCGACACGACCGCGGCCGAAGCGCACCCGAAGGTGCGCGCGGTGATCACCGGTGCGGTGCTGGAAACGCTGAAACTGGCGTGGATGCCGACGCTGTCCTACGACACGCAGGCGGTGCTGGCCACGGACAAGGTGCGGTTCCAGGGCCAGGAGGTGGCGTTCGTCGTCGCCGACGACCGTTATGCGGCACGGGATGCGCTGGCGCTGATCGACGTCGAGTACGAACCGCTCGATCCGGTCGTGGACGCGAAACGGGCGCTCGCGGAGGGCGCGCCGGTGGTGCGCGACGACAAGGAGGGCCGCACCGACAACCACATCTTCGACTGGGAGGCCGGTGACGCGGCCGAGACCGAGAAGGTCTTCCAGGAAGCGGATGTCGTCGTCACCCAGGACATGCTGTATCCACGGGTGCACCCGGCGCCGATGGAGACCTGCGGCACGGTCGCGGACATGGACAAGGTGACCGGCAAGCTCACCGTGTGGAGCACGACGCAGGCCCCGCACGCGCACCGCACGCTGTACGCGCTGGTGGCGGGTCTGCCGGAGCACAAGATCCGGATCATCTCGCCGGACATCGGCGGCGGTTTCGGCAACAAGGTCGGCATCTACCCCGGTTACGTGTGCGCCGTCGTCGGGTCGATCGTGACCGGCAAACCGGTGAAGTGGATGGAGGACCGCTCGGAGAACCTGATGAGCACGTCCTTCGCCCGCGACTACCACATGCGCGGCGAGATCGCGGCGACGAAGGACGGCAGGATCCTGGCGCTGCGCGTGAACGTGCTCGCCGACCACGGAGCCTTCAACGCCACCGCGCAGCCGACGAACTTCCCTGCCGGCTTCTTCCACGTGTTCACCGGTTCGTACGACCTGAAGGCCGCGCACTGCAAGGTCACCGGCGTCTACACCAACAAGGCACCCGGCGGTGTCGCGTACGCGTGCTCGTTCCGCGTCACCGAGGCCGCGTACCTGGTGGAGCGCATGGTCGACGTGCTGGCCGCCGAACTGGACACCGACCCCGCGGACCTGCGGATGCGCAACCTGTTGCGACCCGAGCAGTTCCCGTACACATGCCCGACCGGCTGGGAGTACGACTCCGGCGACTACCCGCACACGCTGCGGGTGGCGATGGACATGGCGGGCTACCCGGAACTCCGCGCGGAGCAGGCGCGGAAGCGCGAGCGCGGCGAACTGATGGGCATCGGGATCAGCTTCTTCACCGAGGCCGTCGGCGCGGGACCGCGCAAGCACATGGACATCCTCGGGCTGGGCATGGCCGACGGCGCGGAACTGCGCGTGCACCCGACCGGCAAGGCCGTGCTGCGACTGTCGGTGCAGACGCAGGGCCAGGGGCACGAGACGACGTTCGCGCAGATCGTGGCCGAGGAACTGGGCATCTCGCCCGACGACGTGGACGTCGTGCACGGCGACACCGACCAGACGCCGTTCGGGCTCGGCACGTACGGTTCCCGGTCCACCCCGGTGTCCGGTGCGGCGACGGCCATGGTGGCGCGCAAGATCAGGGACAAGGCCAAGATCGTCGCGTCCGCGATGCTGGAGGTCAGCCCGGACGACCTGGAGTGGGAGAAGGGCCGCTGGTTCGTCAAGGGCGACCGGGAGGCCGGCAGGTCCATTCAGGACATCGCGATGGCCGCGCACTCCACTCTGGAGCTGCCCGAGGGCGTCGAGGGTCACCTGGACGCGTCCTGCGTCTACAACCCGCCGAACCTGACGTACCCGTTCGGGGCGTACATCTGTGTCGTGGACGTCGATCCGGAGACCGCACAGGTGAAGGTGCGCCGGTTCATCGCGGTCGACGACTGCGGCGTGCGGATCAACCCGATGATCGTCGAGGGCCAGGTGCACGGCGGGCTGGCCGACGGTGTCGGCATGGCGCTGATGGAGTTGATCGCGTTCGACGAGGACGGCAACCACCTCGGCGCGTCGTTCATGGACTACCTGCTGCCGACGTCGGTGGAATGCCCGTCGTGGGAGCTGGGCGCGACCGTGACACCGTCGCCGCACCACCCGATCGGCGCGAAGGGCGTCGGCGAGTCGGCGACCGTCGGGTCACCGGCCGCCGTCGTGAACGCGGTGATCGACGCGCTGCGGCCGTTCGGCGTGCGGCACGCGGACATGCCGCTGACACCGCCGGTGGTGTGGCGGGCCATGCAGGGCAGGCCGCTGCGCAACGACCTGGCGATCACATGAACCTCCTCGGGCGGGCCGACGAGCTGCGGACCGGGCGGATGCCGTTCGTGCTGGCCACCGTGGTGCGCGCGGAACGGCCGACCAGCGCCAAACCGGGTGACCGGGCGCTGGTGCTGCCGGACGGCACGCTGGAGGGCTTCGTCGGCGGCGGTTGCGCCGAGTCGACGGTGCGGTCACAGAGCCTGCGGCTGCTGGCCACCGGCGAGTCGACGCTGCTGCGGATCACGCCTGCGGAGTCCGCGCCCGCCGCGGGCGAGGGCACGGTGACCGTGGCCAACCCGTGCCTGTCCGGTGGCACGCTGGACATCTTCCTGGAGGCGATGCTGCCGCCGGTGCTGGTGCACGTGTACGGCGGCGGGCCGATCGCGCGGGCCCTGGTGGCACTGGGCGGTGCGCTCGGGTACGACGTGGTGATCGCCGACGCCGGTGCGGCGCTGCCGGCCGATCTGGGCGCGGTCGTCGTCGCGTCGCACGGGCGGGACGAGGAGACCGTGCTGACGGCCGCCGTCCGGGCGGGCGTGCCGTACGTGGGGCTGGTGGCCAGCAGCCGGCGTGGCGCCGCCGTGCTGGCCACGCTCGACCTGCCTGCCGCCGCGGTGCACACGCCTGCCGGGCTGGACATCGGCGGCCGGACGGCGAGCGAGATCGCGCTGTCGATCTACGCACAGCTCGTGGCCGAACGGCCGAGGGAGGAACGGAAACCGGTGACCGAGGCCGTGGATCCGGTGTGTGGCATGACGGTCGCGGTGAGCGCCGCGACCGTGTCGCTGGAGGTGGCGCAGCGCACGGTGTACTTCTGCGGCTGTGGTTGCCGGGACGCCTTCCCGCGGTCGGTGTAGCGGATGGAACTGACCGACGTCGGATCGGTGCGCGAGGCGCTGGGCTCGGTCGGCTACCTCGCCGACGACGCGCTGGCGACGGCGCTGCTGCTGGCCGTGCGGATGGCGCAACCGGTGCTGCTGGAGGGGGAACCGGGCGTCGGGAAGACGGAGGCGGCGCGGTCGCTGGCCACCGCACTGGACACGCCGCTGATCCGGTTGCAGTGCTACGAGGGATTGTCGTCGGCCGAGGCGCTGTACGAGTGGAACTACCCGAGGCAGCTACTGGCGATCCGGTTGGCCGAGTCGCGTGGCGAGGCATTGAGCGACGCGGACCTGTTCGGCGCCGACTACCTGCTGCCGCGCCCGCTGCTGGCCGCGATCCGGCATCCCGGGCCGCGGCCTGCCGTGCTGTTGATCGACGAGGTGGACCGCGCGGACGACGAGTTCGAGGCCTTCCTGCTGGAACTGCTGGCCGACGCGGCCGTGACGATCCCGGAACTGGGCACGTTCCGCGCGGTCGTGCCACCGGTGGTGGTGCTGACGTCGAACCGGACGCGTGACCTGCACGACGCGTTGAAGCGCCGGTGCCTGTACCACTGGATCGCGTACCCGGGCGTCGACCGGGTGGCCGAGATCATCCGGCGGCGCGTGCCGGATGCGGCGTCGTGGCTGGCGCCGAGGATCGCGGTGGCCGTGGCCCGGCTGCGTGGCCTGGGGTTGACGAAGCCGCCCGGCGTCGCCGAGGCGATCAACTGGGCCACCGCGCTGCACGTGCTCGGCGTGTCCGCCGTGGACGCCGTCGCGGTGGAGAGCACGCTGGGGGTGGTGGTGAAGTACGCCGAGGACGTCGATGCCGTACGGGCAGGCGGACTGGACTCGCTGGTGGACTCGGATGCCTGATCTGGCCGACGTCGTCGCACGCTTCGGTGACGAGCTGCGCGCCGTGGGGCTGCCGGTCGGGCCGGACCGGTGCGCCCGGTTCGCGCGGGCGGTCACCGTCGTGGCCGCTGAGTCGGTGCGGGAGCTGTACTGGTGCGCGCTGGCGACGCTGGTCAGCGATCCGGCCCAGTTGCCGGCGTTCGAGTCGGCGTTCTCGAAGGTGTTCCAGGGCTTGGTCGACCCGGCCGAGCAGCGCGGCCAGGGACCGGGGTCGGCTTCGGCGTCGTCGTCGGGTGGAACACCGAGCGTGGACGGACGGTCGGGCGGGTCGGGGCGGCCCGGCGACATGGAGGTGCCGACGGTGGCCGGCGCCGGCGAACGACTGTCCACTCGGGACTTCGCCGAACTCACGGCGGACGAACTGGCGCTGCTGGCGGACCTGATGCGGCAGTTCGCGCTCATCACGCCGCTGCGGCGCTCCCGGCGGCAGCGCCGCGCGCCGGGCGGGCGACGCGTGGATCTGCGGGCCAGCCTGCGGAAGGCGCGGCGGACCGGCGGCTATCCGATCCGGCTGGAGCGCACCGCGCCCCGGACGCGGCCGCGGCGGCTGATCGTGCTGTGCGACATCTCGGGGTCGATGCAGCCCTACGCGCGGGCGATGGTGCAGTTGCTGTACTGCGCGGCGCGCGGCCGGCACGCCGAGGTGTTCGCGTTCGCCACCAGGCTGACCCGGCTCACGCACGAGTTGGCCGGCCGGCCCGGCGAGGCGCTGGAGCGGGCGGGGCAGATCGCACCGGACTGGTCGGGTGGCACGCGGATCGGTGCCGCGGTGCGGGATTTCCTGCGCGACCACGGCAGGCGCGGGATGGCGCGCGGCGCGGTCGTGGTGATCATCTCCGACGGATGGGAAAGCGGCGATCCGGCCGAACTGGGCGGCGCGATGGCCGCCCTGTCCCGGCTGGCCTTCCGCGTCGTGTGGGCCAATCCGCGAACCGCCCGGCCCGGGTACCGGCCTGCCGTCGGCGGGATGGCGGCCGCGTGGCCGTACTGCGACGCCGTGGTCAGCGCGCACCGGCTGGACGCGCTGCCCGAGTTGCTGGCGGCCGTCGCCGATCCGGTGCGGCGCAGGGCGTGATCGACCGTCACCCGGTTTCGCGCGACTTCCGACATTCCGACCCGCTGGGGCATTCGCGGCCGCCATTGGGATGGTTTCTCGGTAGGCGGGCGTTTGGAGTGGCGCTTACGGACTTTCGGACTACATTCATACTACTGTGAGTGACGATACGGTGACGCGAGTCCGCAGGGAGCGTTCTGATGCCGTGCGGAATCGGGCGAAGATCCTGCTGGTGACCGCGCGGCTGTTCGCCGAGCAGGGCGTGGACCGCGTGACCATGGACCAGATCGCGAACGCGGCGGGTGTCGGCAAGGGCACGCTGTTCCGCAGGTTCGGCGACAAGGCCGGCCTGGCTGCCGCGTTGCTCGGCGCCAGGGAACAGGAACTGCTGGACGCGCTGAACGGGCCGCCGCCGCTGGGAGCCGGCGCGCCGCCGGGCATCCGGCTGCGCGCGTTCGTGACCGCGTACGTGCGGTTCCTGGACGCCAATCTCGACCTGGTGCACATGTCGGAGACCGCGTCGCCGGGCTCCCGGTACCGGGTCGGGGCGTACGCGCGGTGGCACGAGCACGTGCGCTCGCTGGTCGAACAGGCGCGGCCGGACCTGGACGCGCACTGCACGGCGCACCTGCTGCTCGCCGGTGTGGCCGCCGACCTGCGGCGGGCCACCAGATCGGAGTGCCCGACCGAGCACGCGGCCGCCGCGATGGCCGCGCTGGTGGACCTGATCATCACCGGACGGACGCTGGTCGTGGGCGGCGTGCCGAGACAGGGTTGACCGGACCGCTGTGCCCGCACATGTGCCCGCAACGGCGAACGTTTCTCGGAAACCGCGTCGCCGGTCGCGCATCCGCTCGTTAACCGGGTGTTGTGGACGACTTGCGAGATGGTTGGGACGAGGAACCGGGATATTCGCCGCTGGTGGCCTACCCGGCGGCCCTCCCCTACCCCACCGACGGCATCAGCACCCGGGACGTGCTCGGCTACTACGAGTCCGTCGCCGACCTGATGCTGGCGCACCTGCGGCGCAGACCGCTGACGGTGCGGATGTTCCCGGACGGCATCGGCGGGCAGGGGCCGTTCCGGCGGGAGGTGATGGACCTGGTCCCCACGTGGCTGCCGGTGGAGAAGGTGCCGCTGTCCGACGACCGCGGCTTCGTCCGGCAGGTGGTGTGCGACGACAAGGCCGCGCTGCTGTACCTGGCCAGCCGCGGCGCGATCGAGTTCCACGTCACACTGTCCACGATCGAGTCGATGCGGTTCCCCGACCGGCTGGTGATCGACCTGGACCCGCCCGCCGCCGGTGACGTGGCCGATCTGCGGCGGGCGGCGCGGCACGTGCGGAAGGTGTTCAGCGGGGCCGGGCTGCGGCCGTTCGTGCAGACCACCGGCGGTCGGGGCATGCACGTCGTGGCGCCGCTGGACGGGCACTCCAGCTACCAGCGGGTCGGGCGGCTGGCCGAGGACATCGCGGCCCGCGCCGCGGCGACCCGGCCGGAGCTGGTCACCGTGGACTACGGGCGGGCGCTGCGCGGCAACCGAATCGTGTTGGGGACCAACCGGAACTCCTACGGGCAGACGATGATCGCGCCGTACTCGCTGCGTGGCATGCCCGGTGCGCCGACGGCGACACCGCTGGACTGGTCGGAGGTCGGGCGCGTCGAACCCGGCCAGCACCGGCTGCGCAACCTGCGCCGCAGGCTGGGCCGCAAGCCCGACCCGTGGGTCAACATCGACGCCTACGCGCGGCCCGCGGCCACGGTGCGCATCGATCCCTGACCGGCTGGGGGCCATCTGAGAGGCCGAATCGCCGGAACAGGACGACACTGGGACGTAGTCCACAAGAAGGCGGGTGACCACCATGGTCGAGCACGAACGCACGCACGCCGCCCAGGACGCGGCTCCAGACACCGACCAGTTCCCGGCACAGGAGCAGGCACGGACCCCGGACCAGCAGAGCACACCGCGGTCGCCGGAGGTACCGCAGACACCGCAGGCGCCTCGGACCACACAGGCGGAGCGGCCCGGCTCGCCGCGCGTCGAACAGGCCTACCGCAGGGCCCGGCACGCCAGTGGCTGGTGGGTGCGGATGGCGATCGCCGTCATCGTGCTCGTCGTGCTGCTGGTGTTCATCATCGAGAACCTCCAGACGGTGAACATCGCGTTCTTCGGGGCGCACTGGCAACTGCCGCTGGGGGTGGCGATCCTGCTGGCCGCCGTGTGCGGTGTGCTGCTGGTCCTGGTGCCCAGTTTCGGGCGGATCATCCAGTTGCGGCGCACTCTGCGGCAGGCCACGACAGGCAAGTGACCTGCGCGTGAGATGACCCGGATGGTGGTCTGGACGGCACCTGCGTGCGGGCATACGGTGCCGGGTAGGGCATCGGGGCTGCCCACGACGACGGCAGCGAGGCCTGGCATGAGGTCGGCAGCGATCGGCAGGGTCCGGGAACGACACTGGACCTGCGCGAAGCGGCTCCGGGCGCGACGCACGGAACTGAAGCTCACGCAGATGGACGTCGCCGCGATGCTGTGCGCACACGGCACGGAGATGACCAACCGGACACTGTCGGCGATGGAGAACGGCAGGGGTCTGGACCTTGGCTGGCTGCCCGAGCTCTCGGTGGTGCTGGACTGCACGGTCAGCTACCTGCTCGGCCTGACCGACGACCCGCACGCGTGGGCTCCCGACCAGGTCGGCGGTGGTGCGGCGACCGGACGCACGTTCGACGCACGCGGCGTGGTGCTGACCCGGAGACCATGACCGACACGGGCGCCTGCCGGGTCGTCCGTGTGAACCGGTCGGCGACCGCGCCGGGTGTGGGAAGTGAAGCGGTAGTCCATAGTGGACCGAGCAGTGTCCCTGCTCGGCGGCGACCCCGATGTTGTCTGGATCGGGTGCCGGACGTAATGTGGACGCACAGCGGTTGAGATCACAGCCGCACCGGGGCTTGTCCCGCGAGTGCCTTCGTCAGGCACACCGTCCGGTGCCGTTGAACTCCCGCAGTGAGCAGGTGCCTGCATGTCCGCAGCACGACCGTTGACCAGGACCGACTACGAGGATCTCGCGCCACTGTTCCACCAGCTCGTCGACGCCGCCCTGCCCGAACCGACCCGCCGGTCGGTGCGCGCGCGGCTGGTCGCGGAGCACTTACCCGTCGCCGAACACATCGCCCGCCGCTTCCGCAACCGCGGGCAGTCCGACGAGGATCTTCGCCAGGTCGCCGCCGTCGGCCTGATCCAGGCGGTGGACCGATTCGATCCCCAGCGTGGCAGCGACTTCCTGTCGTTCGCCGTGCCGACCATCACCGGCGAGGTGCGCCGCTACTTCCGTGACGCCACATGGTCGATGGCGGTGCCGCGAAGACTCAAGGAACTGCACGCGGCGATCACGAAGACGACGGCGGCGCTGAGCCAGAAACTGGGCCGTGCGCCGAGGCCGAGCGAACTGGCCGAGGCGCTCGACCGGCCGGTCGAGGAGATCCTCGAAGGACTGTCCGCGGCGGGCGCCTACCACAGCGACTCGCTGGACGAGACCGTGTCCGGCGCGGACGGTGTCGCCACGTCCGTAGGCGACCTGCTGGGCGGCCAGAGCGACGACATGGCCGAGGTCGACCGCAGGCAGACGCTGTTCCCTGCGCTGGCCAAGCTCCCCGAACGGGAACGCACGATCGTCATCCTGCGGTTCTTCGGCAATCTCACCCAGACCCAGATCGCGGACCGAGTGGGTCTGTCCCAGATGCATGTGTCGCGGCTGTTGTCGGCCAGCATGGCTGCGCTGCGCACAGAACTGGCCGACCCTGACCATCGGGCCGGCCACCAGGACTAGGGTCAACTCGCGATTCTACGGCGCTCCTCGGGCGTCGTCGCGCCCCAGACGCCGTAGGGTTCGCGGACGGCGATGGCGTGCCGCCGGCACTGATCGAGCACCGGACACGTCCGGCAGATCGCCTTCGCCCGTTCCTCCCTGGCATGCCGCGCCGGGCCGCGCTCGTACTCGGGGTGGAAGAACAACGAACTGTCCAGCCCCCGGCACCGACCTCTCAGCTGCCACTCCCACCGCTGCTCCACCGGCCCGGGCAAACGCGACAGCACAGGCATCCCCACCACCTCCAGTGTGACTTCCCTCCGACTACCCGACCGCGGGCAGCGCCAAACGCAGGGAAAACGCCGCGCGCAGCGAGCCGATGGGAGCGCCGGGAACGGTTCCCGGCACAATGCTGGATCGAGTTTCGGTTCGTTCGGCAACGGGGACGGTTGGGCAAAGGGTGACGGCAGTGACGGACACAGGGGCGGCGGCTCCGGGCGAGACCGAGCGCCAGGCAGTGATCAACCGGACAGCGATCAACGCCAGGATCGCCGAGGAACTCGGCGTCCGGGAGGGTCAGGTGGCCGCGGCGGTCGGCCTGCTCGACGGCGGTGCGACGGTGCCGTTCATCGCCAGGTACCGCAAGGAGGTCACCGGCACGCTGGACGACGCGCAGCTGCGCACGCTGGAGGAGCGGCTGCGCTACCTGCGGGAGATGGAGGAGCGGCGGGCGGCGATCCTGGAGTCCGTCCGGTCGCAGGGCAAGCTGGACGACGCGCTGGCCGCGCAGATCATGGCCGCCGACTCCAAGGCGCGCCTGGAGGACATCTACCTGCCCTACAAGCCCAAGCGGCGGACCAAGGCGCAGATCGCCCGTGAGGCGGGGCTTGAGCCACTGGCGGACCTGCTGCTGGGCGACCCGACGCAGGAGCCCAGGACGGCCGCCGCCGGTTACGTGGACGCCGAGAAGGGCGTCGCCGACGACTCGGCGGCGCTGGAGGGCGCGCGGTCCATCCTGGTCGAGCGGTTCGCGGAGGACGCCGACCTGATCGGCACGCTGCGCGAGCGGATGTGGACGCGCGGGCGGCTGGTGGCGAAGGTGCGGGAGGGACAACAGGAGTCGGGCGCGAAGTTCGCCGACTACTTCGACTTCGGCGAGCCGTACACGAAGCTGCCGTCACACCGGGTACTGGCCATGTTCCGCGGGGAGAAGGAGAACGTCCTCGACCTGACCATGGCGCCGGACGACACTCCCGACGACACCCCGCAGACCGGCCCGACCGAGTACGAGCAGCACATCGCGAGTCGGTTCGGCGTCGCCGACCAGGGGCGGCCGGCCGACAAGTGGCTGGCCGACACGGTTCGCTGGGCGTGGCGCACGCGCATCCTGGTGCGGCTGGGCATCGACCTGCGGATGCGGCTGTGGCAGGCGGCCGAGGACGAGGCCGTGCGGGTGTTCGCGACGAACCTGCGTGACCTGCTGCTGGCCGCGCCCGCCGGGGCCCGCACCACGATGGGCCTCGACCCGGGCTTCCGGACCGGCGTGAAGGTGGCCGTCGTCGACGCGACCGGCAAGGTGGTCGCCACCGACACGATCTACCCGCACCAGCCGCAGCAGCGGTGGGACGAGTCGCTGGCGAAGTTGGCTGCGCTGGCCGAGCGGCACCGGGTGGACCTGATCTCGATCGGCAACGGCACGGCGTCGCGGGAGACCGACAAGCTGGCCGCCGACCTGATCAGGCTGCGGCCGGAGCTGGGCCTGACCAAGATCGTCGTGTCGGAGGCGGGCGCGTCGGTGTACTCGGCGTCGGCGTACGCGTCGGCGGAACTGCCCGGCATGGACGTGTCGCTGCGCGGCGCGGTGTCGATCGCGCGGCGGTTGCAGGACCCGCTGGCGGAGCTGGTGAAGATCGACCCGAAGTCGATCGGTGTCGGTCAGTACCAGCACGACCTGGCCGAGCTGAAGCTGTCGCGGTCGCTGGACGCCGTGGTCGAGGACTGCGTGAACGCCGTCGGCGTCGACGTGAACACCGCGTCCGCTCCCCTGCTGACCCGGGTGTCGGGCATCGGCGAGGGGCTGGCGGAGAACATCGTGGCGCACCGCGACGCGAACGGTCCGTTCGGCTCGCGCAGGGCACTCAAGGGCGTGCCGAGGCTGGGACCCAAGGCGTTCGAGCAGTGCGCGGGCTTCCTGCGCATCCGCGGCGGTGACGACCCGCTGGACTCCTCCAGCGTGCACCCCGAGTCCTACCCGGTGGTGCGGCGGATCCTGGCCAGCAGCAAGGTGGACAGCGTCGACCAGTTGATCGGCAACAACGCCGTGCTGCGTCGGATGGACCCGGCCGCGTTCGTCGACGACGCCGTCGGCCTGCCCACCGTGACCGACATCCTGAAGGAACTGGAGAAGCCGGGCCGCGACCCGCGTCCTGCCTTCAAGACGGCCACGTTCGTCGAGGGCGTCGACAAGATCGGCGATCTCAAGCAGGGCATGGTGTTGGAGGGCGTGGTCACGAACGTGGCGGCGTTCGGTGCGTTCGTCGACGTCGGCGTGCACCAGGACGGCCTGGTGCACGTGTCGGCGATGTCGCGCAACTTCGTGAAGGACCCCAGGGACGTCGTGAAGCCCGGCGACATCGTGCGGGTGAAGGTGCTGGACGTGGACATCCCGCGCAAGCGCATCTCGCTGACGCTGCGGCTGGAGGACGAGCCGGAGACCGGTGGCGAGGGGCGCCAGTCCGGCGGCGGCCGCCCCGGCGGCGGGAAGCAGCGGGAGCAGCGCGGTGGCGGCAGCCGGGACCGGCGGCCCGCACCCGGTGGCGCGCTCGCGGATGCCTTGCGCAGAGCCGGTTTCGGCACTGAGGGGAGCCGGTAGCACTCCTTTCGCTACTCGTCCGCGCGGCCGGTCCACGATGTGGACCGGCCGCTTCGTCACTGTGGGTCACCAGGTGCCGCGGGATTCACCGATGTCGGAGCCGGCGCACGGCCCGGGAGGCACCCTCCATCCTGGACGGCGGGAACGCCGCTGCGCCGGCCGGGTACTGTTGGCCACCCCCGGGTGAGCGCCATCGCCGCAGGCTGGCCGAAACCGATCTCGCCGGTACGCTGAAACACGAATATCAGGCCGCCGATGAGAAAGGCGAACCGGCAACAGCAACAAATCGGACCACCATTGTTCGGCCGCGGCCGTCAACAATGGCGGGTTTCTGTGGTGCCCGAACGAAGGTGGGTTCATGGTTCTGGAGATCAGCGGCATCGTGGTCGGGGTGTCGATCGGCGTCGCCGTACTGCTGTACCTGGTACAGGCGATCGTTCCGCACCGCATCCGCAGCGAGCACAACGACGTCGCCGGTTTCGTGTACGCGGTGCTCGGCGTGCTCTACGCCGTGATGCTCGCCTTCGTGGTCGTGAACGAATGGGAAAGCCTACAGACGACGAAAGCAAATACCTTCACCGAGGCCAACGAACTCGGCGCGCTGTTCTGGAATGCCAGGGCGCTCCCGCCTGCCGAGGGCCGCGCGCTGGAGAAGACAACGCGGGACTACGCGACCGCGGTCATCGACACGGAGTGGACGCTGCTGGCGAACGGCGAATCCAGTTCGGACGCCACGAACCTGGTCTACGAGATGCGCGACGAGATCAACGCGCTACCGACGGACTCGGTCCGGCAACAGACGATCTACCAGCAGTCGATGGACCACGTGAACAATCTCGCGGCGGCGCGGCGGCAGCGGATCAACGAGAGCGCGGAGAGCGTGCCCGCGGTGTTGTGGGTGGTGCTGATCCTGGGTTCGGTGCTCACCGTCGGCTACTCGTTCCTGTTCGGGTTGGCCAACTTCTGGTCGCATCTGATGATCGCGGCGCCGCTGGGCGTGATGGTGGTGCTGGCCCTGATCGTGATCGACCAGCTCAACCATCCCTTCGGCGGCATGGTCTCCGTGTCACCGGACGCGTTCCACATCTTCCTCAACCGGTTGCCGGCGCAGCGCTGAGCGAAAGGGCATCGACGTGAACGGGTATCTGATGCTGTGCGTGGCACTGGCGCTGGGCGGCAGTGCCGTCGTGGTGAGCGCGGCGCTGTTGGCACGGAAGGCGCGGCTGGGCGAGCGCAGGGAGAAGTGGCAGGACCAGACGACCGGCCCGGCGGGCGCGATGTTCAACGCGCTGTTCCTGGCGTCGTTCGCACTGTCCGTGGTCATCTCGTGGCAGGCCTACGACCATGCGAAGACCGACGCGGCGGACGAGTCGACGGCGCTGGTCGCGATGTACGACGACGCGGCGGGACTGCCGGACGCCTCTGTGCTGCGTGGCGAGATCAGGGACTACGCCGACACCGTGCTCAACGTCGAGTGGCCGCTGCTGCCCTCGGGCGGCTCGTCGGCGGAGGCGGACTCGTTGCTGCGGCAGATGTCCGACCAGGTGCTTGGCGTGCCGACCGACCTGGACTCCGTGCAGGCGACCAGATCCGAGACGCTGAAGGAACTGGATGCCCTCGGCGGCGCGAGGAACCAGCGGCTGCGCGACGCGAACACCGAGCTGCCAACGGGTCTGCTGCTGTGTGTCGTGATCACCGCGACGGTGGTGCTGGGCCACGGACTGATCGCGGGTCTGCCGCACACGGCACCGTCGCTGCTGCCGCTGGCCGTCGAGGCGGCGCTGATCACGTCGGCGGTGTTCGTCATCGTCCTGATCCGCAGGCCGTATCACGGGGCACTGGAGATCGGCCCGGACGAGATCAAGCTCGCGCTCGCCCACGTCACGGCGAGCACCTGATCACTGCATTCCACCGCCACCGACGGCCTTGCCGATACCAGCGGCGATGACCACCACGACGAACGTCAGGACGACAACCGGATTGTCGAACAGCGATGGCTGTGGCGCCGGCGGAGCAGGCTTGGCCGGCGGCACGGCGATCGTCGTTGTCGTCGTGTGCGGCGGTGTCGTGGTCGGGTGGGTCGTCGTCGGCTGGGTCGTCGTCGGCTGGGTCGTGGTGGGGCGCGGGACCGTCGTGGTCGGCGGTGGCGGGACCGGATGCCGGGTCGGCTTCGGCAGGACGACGATGACCGGCGTGGTCGCCGCCGGCCGGTTCGTCGTCGTGGTCGGGGGGATCGTCGTCGGCGCCACGGTGGTGGGTGCCGCCGTGGGTTCGACGGGCACTCCGGTCGGGCCGGGCTGGACGGACGGCACAGTATGTCCGGAGTGGACCTGTGATGCTGTCATGCGATGCCGGCTCCCCGCTCGTCGCGATCCATTGCGTCGCCGTCACTGTAGGGCGCGGGCGCCGCGTGGGGCCGCTAGTCCAACTACCGGGTGAGAGGTGTTACTCGATCGGCCGCACCGGGTGTCACCGGACCGTGAGCGCGCCCCTGGACGGGCACCGATTACGATCAGTGGCATGTCGGAGGAGCCGAATTCCGAGCCGCGGCCGAAGCCGGCACACCTGGAGTTGACCAGCGTCAGCAACCCGAGGGTCAAGAGCCTGGTCGGACTGCGCAGGCGGCGCCTGCGTGACCAGTCCGGCCTGATGCTGGTCGAGGGCTACGAGGAGCTGACGCTGGCGCTGTCGGCCGGTGTCGTGCCCAGGACGCTGTACTACTGCCCCGAGATGGTCAGGGACGACGGCGATCTGCGCACGGTGGCCGACGTCGAGGCGCTGGGCAGCGAGATCGTGCGGGTCGGGCCGAGGGTGTTCGAGAAGGTCGCCTACCGGGAGTCGCCGGACGGCTGGCTGGCCGTCGTGTCGACCGTGCCGACCGATCTGGCCGCGCTGCGCCTGCCGGCCAACCCGCTGACGCTGGTGGCCGAGTCGGTGGAGAAGCCGGGGAACCTGGGCGCGATGCTGCGCACCGCGGACGCGGTCGGCGTGGCCGCGCTGGTGGCCGCGGCGCCGATCACCGACTGGGGTAACCCGAACGTGGTACGCGCCAGCAAGGGCACGGTGTTCTGCGTGCCGGTGGCCGCCGCGGACTCGGCCGACGTGCTGGAGTGGGCGAAGCGGAACTCGCTCACCGTGGTCGCGGCGACACCGGACACCGACGTCGTGTTCACCGACGTGGATCTGTCCGGGCCGACCGTGGTGGCCGTCGGCTCGGAGAAGCACGGGCTGTCCCGTGCCTGGCTGGACGCGGCCGACGTGGCCGTGCGCATCCCGATGTCCGGCCGGGCCAATTCGCTGAACGTGGCGACGTCGGCGGCGATCATCCTGTACGAGGCGCTGCGGCAGCGCACCGCCGAGCGGTGACGCCGCACCATGAAACGTTTCAAGCGACATGCTGGGATCCGTGAGCTGGCACGATGACGCTAGGATTCGTCCGATGTCTGCGTGAGGCGGAGGTGGTCAGGTGCGGGTGGCGCTGTTCGCGACGTGTATCACAGACACGTTCTACCCGGACACGGCCAAGGCGGTGGTCCGGCTGCTGTCCCGGCTCGGCTGCGAGGTGGACTTCCCGCTCGGCCAGACGTGCTGCGGGCAGATGCACTTCAACACCGGCTATCCGGCTCCGGCGACCGAACTGGCCGGCCACTACACCGAGGTGTTCGCCGGCTACGACGCCGTCGTGGCACCGTCGGGCTCGTGCGCCGGCATGGTCCGCGAGATCCATCCTGGGCTGGTCGAACAGGCCGAGCTGCCTGCTTCGACCGTGAAGACGTACGAGCTGACCGAGTTTCTCGTCGACGTCATCGGTGTGACCGACGTCGGCGCGTACTTCCCGCACCGGGTCACGTACCACCCGACGTGCCACTCGCTGCGCATGCTCGGCGTCGGCGAGCGGCCCCTGCGGCTGCTCCGCGCGGTACGCGGGCTGCGGCTGGCCGAACTGCCGGAGGCGGAGTCGTGCTGCGGGTTCGGCGGCACGTTCGCGGTGAAGAACTCCGACACGTCGCTGGCCATGCTGGCGGACAAGATGCGCGCCGTCACCGGCACCGGTGCGGAGATCGTGACGGCGGGCGACAACTCGTGCCTGATGCACATCGGCGGCGGCCTGTCCCGGCTGCGCGCCGGCACCCGCGCGTTGCACATCGCGGAAATCCTGGCCAGCACGGAGGAGGAGCCATGGACGGCGACACGCCCGGCACCCGCAACCCCGTGACGTGGCTGGGCACGCCGACGTTCCCGAAGGCGGCGGCCATCGCACTGGCCGACCCGCAACTGCGGGCGAACCTGCGCAACGCGACGCACACGATCCGGACCAAGCGCGCGAAGGTCGTCGCCGAACTGGACGACTGGGAACGGCTGCGCGAAGCGGGCGCCGCGATCAAGGACGACGTGCTGGGCGATCTGGGCGGGTACCTGACGAAGCTGGAGGCCGCTGTCACGGCGCGCGGCGGTGTCGTGCACTGGGCGAGTGACGCGGCGGAGGCCAACCGGATCGTGCTGGACCTGGTCCGAGCCGAGGGCGCCGACGAGGTCGTCAAGGTGAAGTCGATGGCCACGGCCGAGATCGGGCTGAACGAGGCGCTCGCCGAGGGTGGTGTCACGGCAGTGGAGACCGATCTGGCCGAGCTGATCGTGCAGCTCGGTCATGACCGGCCGAGCCACATCCTGGTGCCCGCGATCCACCGCAACCGCGCGGAGATCAGGGAGATCTTCCGGCGCGCGATGCCGGACGCGCCCGCCGACCTGACCGACGAGCCCAGGGCACTGGCCGAGGCCGCACGGCGCCACCTGCGCAAGAAGTTCCTGTCCGCGAAGGTCGCGATCAGCGGCGCGAACTTCGGCGTCGTCGAGTCCGGGTCGATCGTGGTGGTCGAGTCCGAGGGCAACGGCCGGATGTGCCTGACGCTGCCGGAGACGCTGATCACCGTGATGGGCATCGAGAAACTCGTGCCGACGTGGGCCGATCTGGAGGTGTTCCTGCAACTGCTCCCCCGGTCGTCGACGGCGGAGCGGATGAACCCGTACACGTCGATCTGGTCGGGCGTGACGCCGGGCGACGGGCCGCAGAAGTTCCATCTGGTGCTGCTGGACAACGGCCGGACGGCGACGCTGGCCGACCGGGTGGGCAGTCAGGCGCTGCGGTGCATTCGCTGTTCGGCCTGCCTGAACGTGTGCCCGGTCTATGAGCGGACCGGTGGACAGGCGTACGGATCGGTGTATCCGGGACCGATCGGCGCGATCCTGGCGCCGCAACTGGCCGGTGACCCGCACGACGCGCAGGCGGCGTCACTGCCGTACGCGTCGTCGCTGTGCGGCGCGTGCTACGAGGTGTGCCCGGTGCGGATCAACATTCCGGAGGTGCTCACGCATCTGCGCGCGGAAACCGTGCGGGCCAAGGGAAAGCTGACGGCCGAGGCGATCGGGATGGCCGCGCTGTCGTGGGTGCTGCGCGACCCGTTCCGCTACGAGCAGGCACAGCGCGTCGGGTCGCTGGCCCGGTTGCTGGCCCGCGACGGGCGGATCAGCAGGCTGCCCGGACCGGGCGCGAAGTGGACGGCGGGCCGGGACGTGCCGGTGCCGCCACGAGAATCGTTCCGCACCTGGTGGAAGCGCAACCATGGCTGACTCCCGCACCGACATCCTGGCCCGGATCGACGCGGCACTGGCCGGCAGGCCGAAACCGGCTCCCGTACCGCGCGAGTACCGGCGGGACAGGGACATCGCCGATCTGGTCGGTCTGGCGGCCGAACGGATCGCGGACTATCGCGCGACCGTGCACCGCGTGCCGGCGGGTGAGCTGGTCACGACGATCGCCGGCGTGCTGCGGGAGCGCGGCCCGGCGACGATGGTGGCGCCCGCCGGGGTGCCGCAGGCGTGGCGGTCCGCCGGCGTGGCCTGGCTGGTGGACCGGCCGAGTCAGCCGTTGACCGTGCCGGAACTGGACGGTTCCGGCGGCGTGCTGACCGGTTGTGCGCTGGTGATCGCGGAGACCGGCACGATCGTGCTGGACGCCGGACCGGATCAGGGGCGGCGGGCGCTGACGCTGGTGCCGGACTACCACCTGTGCGTGGTGCGCGCCGACCAGATCGTGGGCACGGTGCCGGAGGCGATCGCGCGGCTGGACCCGCGGCGGCCGATCACGTTCGTCAGCGGTCCGTCGGCCACCAGTGACATCGAGTTCGACCGGGTGGAGGGCGTGCACGGACCGCGCACGCTGGACGTCGTCATCGCCACGTGAGCGGCTTCGGTGGTCTTCGGGTCGAGATCAGCGTCGACACACTGGCCGGCGCGCTCGCGGTGGACGCGCTGGGCGCCGACCGGATCGAACTGTGCGCCGCGGCGCTGGACGGTGGCCTGACGCCCAGCCACGGCGTGATCGCGGCCGCGGTGCGGGAGTGCACACGGGCGGCCGTGCACGTGCTGGTGCGGCCGCGCGGCGGGGATTTCTGTTACACGACAGGCGAGATCGACGCGATGGTCGCGGACGTGGCGCACGCGGTCGAACTGGGTGCCACCGGCGTGGTGTCCGGTGTGTTGGCCGAGGGCGGGATCGTGCACCCGGCGACGGCCGAACTCGTGGCCGCTGCCGGTGACCGGGAGTTCACGTTCCACCGCGCGATCGACGTGTGCGCGGATCCCCTTGCGGCGCTGGATGTGTTGGGTGGGCTGGGGGTGCGGCGGGTGTTGACCTCCGGGTGTGCGTCGACCGCGGCGCAGGGTACGGCGGTGATCGCCGACCTGGTCCGCCGCGCCGACGGCGTCGCCGTGATGGCCGGCGGCGGTGTGCGGCCGGACAACGTGCGGGGACTGGTCCGTGCGACGGGCGTGCGGGATGTGCACGCGGCACCGAGGAGGCCCGTACGCGGGCAGCCGATCCACCACCGCCGTCGACTTCACCAGTGGCTCACCGCCGGACGGCTACGACCACTACGAACTCGACACCGACGTCGCGGCGCGCCTGTGCGACTACCGCTGATCCGGCACCCCCGGATGCCCGTACAGGCCCGGTCCCAGCACGAGGACGTCGGCCAGGAACGCGGCGGCCGCCCGTTGCGCGGCCACCCCGAGTTCAACTTCCAGGACGGCCGGCACGGTGCGTTTCACGAGTCTTCTCCGAGCGGGCACCGCGCGGCCAGGAAGCAGGCCGGGGCAGCACGCCGTGAACTCAGTCCGCCAGGGTGGCCGCGTGGTCGGGGACGAACGTCTGGAGGTCCTTGGGCGGCCGCACGTAACCGGTACCGGCGGGCCGGTCCGGCAGTTTCGGCTTCGGTTCGGGGATGCCGTGGTAGGGCACGCCGGCCAGCAGGTGCGCGATCATGTTGATCCTGGCCCGCCGCTTGTCGTCGCTCTCCACGACGTACCAGCGCGCCTCGGGGATGTCGGTGTGCACGAACATCTCGTCCTTGGCGCGCGAATAGTCCTCCCAGCGGGTGACCGACTCCAGGTCCATCGGGGACAGCTTCCAGCGCCGCAGCGGATCGTCCAACCGGTCGGCGAACCGACGCTGCTGCTCGGAGTCGCTGACCGAGAACCAGTACTTGCGCAACAGGATGCCGTCTTCGACCAGCAGCCGCTCGAAGATCGGGCACTGGGCAAGGAACCGGCGGTGCTCGTCCGGCGTGCAGAAGCCCATCACGCGCTCGACGCCTGCCCGGTTGTACCAACTGCGGTCGAACAGCACGATCTCCCCCGCGGCCGGCAGTTGTTCGACGTAGCGCTGGAAGTACCACTGGCCGCGCTGTCGCTCGGTCGGTTTCGGCAGCGCCGCGATCCGCGCGACGCGGGGGTTGAGGTACTGCGTGATGCGCTGGATCGTGCCGCCCTTGCCCGCCGCGTCGCGGCCCTCGAACACGACGACCAGCCGGGCGCCCTCGGTGCGCACCCACTCCTGGAGCTTGACCAGTTCGGTCTGCAGTCGCAGCAGTTCGCGCTCGTAGACGTCCTTCGGCAGCTTGCTCACGCGCTCAACGTACGTGCACGGCCATCAGCCCGCGCGACGCCGTCGGTGTGATCCCTTGGGCACCGACGGGATAGGGCGCGGCAGCGGCCGGGCCAGGCGCGGCGGCTCCTCCGGCTCCGGCTCGGGTTCCGGCGGCGGCGCGGGGCGCGGACCGGTGGCGGCGGCCAGCACGCCGGAGTTCGGGAAGGACACCGGGCCGTCGTCGGTCATGACGCGCGTGTAGATCAGGGTGATCGCGGTCACTTCGCCGTCGTACTGGCCGCCCAGCGCGCCGGACCGCAGCGTGATGTGCTCGCCGACCACGAACGGCCGGGTGAACAGCAGCACCAGGCCCGCGAACGCGTTGCCCAGCGACTGCTGGGCCGCGATGCCGACGACGACCCCGGTGATGGCCCCGGACAGCAGCAGCCGGTCCAGCGGCACGCCCAGCAGCGACAGCACCTCGATGACCACGATGAGGTAGCCGGTGAGGGTGATGACCCAGCGCAGCACGTTCGCGGCGGACGCGCCGCCACGTGTGCCGACGACCCTCGCCACCTCGTTGGCCAGGCTGCGCACCGCGGTCAGGCCGAACACCAGGCAGCCGCCGATCGACAGGTACACCCCGACCCGCTGGGTGCCGTGCGCGTTCAGGCCGTTGAGCGCGTAGTAGGCGCCGGGCGCCGCCAGTGCCAGCAGGCCGCAGACGATGGTCTTGCGAAAGTCGGGCCGGCGCACCACGTCACGCACCTCGTTGAGCGCCGCGTGCGCGTCCAGCTTGTTGTGGTTGGTCACCAGCTCTCCCGTGTCGATTCGTGCGGGTGCCAACCTAGCCGCTCGCCGTTGTCAGGTCGGGCACCCCCACGCCGGTGGCCCGCGGTAGTCGGTCACTCACGCGTTCAGGTTTTCTTCGGTGAAGTTTGCGTTCCATCCGTTCGAGGTACCCGGAGAATGAAGCAACACGGCAACCTTCGACGAGGAGTAACAATGGGTGTCATTCTTCTGGTGCTGTTGCTGGCACTGGTGTTGGGCGGCGCCGGTTTCGCCCTGCACGCGCTGTGGATCGTAGCCGGTATCGTGCTGGTGGTCTGGCTGCTCGGATTCGTCGTGCGCTCCGCCGAGGGCGCCGGTGGCGGCCGTTCCCGTTGGTACCGCTGGTAGGCCGTGATCCGTCCGAACCGGACGATTCGACTTACGCATCCGAAGGAGCCGGTCCCCCCGGGGCCGGCTCCTTCGGCGTTTCCATCGCGGCGACAATGCGGCCGAGAAAACCCTCGATATGCTGCCGCGTCAGCTCCGCGGCCGTCTCCGCCTCACCCACCGTGGCGGCCGAGAGAATTGTCTGGTGTTCCCGCCATTCCACTTCCCAGCTCGGGCTGGTCTCCCAGCCGACGACGCTGATCAGCGCCGCCCGGTCGCGCAGGTCGTCCAGCACACTGATGAGCAAGGGATTGCCGCAGCCGGAGTACATCGCCTGATGGAACGCCCGGTTGAGCAGGCTGAGCTCGGCGTGGTCGCCGGACACCATCGCCTCTGAGGTCATGGCCCCGCGCGCCGACTCCAACGCCGTGCGCGCCGCGACGAGGCCGGCCTGGTCGCCGTTGCGCACCGCACGGCCGACGGCTTCGGGTTCGAGCAGCAGCCGCACGTCGTAGACGGCCATCGCCAGTTCCCGGTCCACGACCCGGACCGACGCGCCCTTGTACGGGCTGAACGTGACCAGACCGGACCCGGACAACAGTTTGAGCGCCTCGCGCACCGGCGTCTTGGAGACCCCGAGCTGGCCTGCCAGCTCCATCTCGACCAGCGGTTGGCCGGGGCGCAGCTTGCGGGTCAGAATCGCCCGCCGAATCTCCTCCAGCACCAGCTCGGTCCGGGACGCGGGCAGCCGCAGCATGTCGGGCATGGGTTCCGATACCCCGTTTCGCAGGCGCCGCGCCAGGCAGCGGACGCAACAAACTCGTGTTACGTGGATGTTAGGTCGGTGTCCGGCCAAGCGTTGACTGGCACAGCGTCTCCCACGATCATATATCAGACGCCATACCTCAGATACGTCGTTCGTGGAGGTCGATGGTCACACCACCGTAGCTGTTCACCACCCTGCGCAGCCGCGACCGCACGCGGCTGATTCGCCACTCTCGCTCGCCAACCCGCCGGGCGGCCGACCGGGGCGTTCGACCAGCGGACACCGTGCCGCTACCCCAGCCGAGCCCGGAGCAGGACGCACCTGCCCGGGTCCGACGGGCAGCAGACCTGGCCACGACGGCCGGTCCACGAAACGAGGCGATCCAGCGTGACACCAGCGGCGGCAGCGCCGAACAGGCACATCGGCAGAACCACCCTCTACTTCTTCGGTGCCCTCGGCGGCATCCTCTTCGGCTACGACCTCGGCGTCATCTCCGGCGTCCTGGTCTTCATCACCAAGGTCTGGCACCTCAACGGCTTCGAGAAGGGCATGGTCACCGCCAGCATCTCGGTCGGTGCCATCTTCGGCGCCGGACTGGCCGGCAAGCTGTGCAACGCGTGGGGCCGCAAGCGGTCCATCATGGTCGCGGCCGTGATCGTGATCATCGGCACACTGCTGGCGTGCTTCTCCCCCAGCCTGGCGATGCTCACCATCTCCCGGTTCGTCATCGGTCTCGGTGTCGGCTGCTCGTCGGCGACCGTGCCGACGTACCTGTCCGAACTGGCGCCCAGCAGGCTGCGCGGCGCGATGTCCGCGCTGAACCAGATCTTCATCGTGCTGGGCATCCTGATCGCGTTCCTGGTCGACTACTTCCTGACCGACTCGGCGAACTGGCGGGCGATGCTGGCCGGCGCGCTGGTCCCGGCCGCGATCCTGTTGGTGGGCCTGGTGTTCCTGCCCGAGACGCCACGCTGGCTGCTGCAAGTGGGCAAGGCGGACGAGGCGCGGGCCGTGCTGGTCAGTTCGCACGGCACGCAGGACGTGGACGGCGAACTGGACACCATCCGCGAGGTGGTCCGGCTGGACACCGAGCAGCACTCGCGCTGGCGTGATCTGCTGGCACCGTGGGTGCGGCCGATGCTCGTGGTGGCTCTGCTGCTGGCCATCGGCCAGCAGTTCAGTGGTGTCAACGCGATCAACGCGTACTTCCCGACGATGCTCGTGTCGCTGGGCTTCACGACCAACGCGGCGCTGCTGTCCGGTGTGCTGCTGGGTGCGACGAAACTGCTGTTCACGGCATGGGTCGTGTTCGTCGTCGACCGGTGGGGCCGCAAGCCGTTGCTGTTGTCCGGCAACGTCATCATGGCCGTGACGCTGGTGCTGACCGGCGTCGTCGTGACGACCGTGACCGACAAGGGCACGCTCGGCACGCTGACGCTGATCCTGCTGGTGCTCTACCTGGTCGGCTACGAACTGGGCTGGGGCGCCGTGGTGTGGGTGATGATGGCGGAGATCTTCCCCCTCAAGGCACGCGCCGCCGGCATGGGCGTCGGCGCGGTGGTGCTGTGGGCGGCGACCGGCATCGTGACGGCCGTGTTCCCGGTCATCAGCGACAAGGGCGCGCTGGGCCTCGGCCCCACGATGTACGTCTTCGCCGGCATCAACGTCGTGCTGTGGCTGCTGACCCGCTGGCTGGTCCCGGAGACCAAGGGGCGCAGCCTGGAGCAGATCGAACTGGACCTGCGCGACCGCTCGCACGCGCCAACGAAGGTCTGACCGACGTGCCCGGCGCCGGCCCCCGATGCGTGAGGCCGGCGCCGAGCCGTGCGCACGGTGGCGAGCTATCATATATGAGACGCCATATGCCAGATACGAACGGAGATGCCGGGTGAGTGTCGACGAACTGCGCGAGAAGCTGTCCGGTGTGGTGGCCATCCCGGTCACGCCGTTCGACGAGGCGGGCGAACTGGACGAGGCCGCCTACACCAAGGTGGTCCGGCGGATGGTCGACGGCCACATCCGCGTGCTGACCCCGAACGGCAACACCGGCGAGTTCTACGCGCTGGCCGAGCCGGAGACGCGGCAGGCGGTCGACCTGACCGTCCGCACGGCGGGCGACACGGCGGGCGACGACGTCACGGTGCTGGTCGGCGTCGGCAGGTCCGTGCCGGAGGCGGTCGCGGGCGCGCGGTACGCGGAGTCGGCGGGCGCGCACGCGATCATGATCCACCAGCCGGTGCACCCGTACGCGTCGGCGGCGGGCTGGATCGACTACCACCGGGCGATCGCGGAGTCCGTGCCGGAGCTGGGTGTCGTGCTGTATCTGCGCAGTCCCCGGATCGACGGCGAGACCGTGGCACGGCTGGGCGAGCTGTCGCCGAACGTGATCGGCGTGAAGTACGCCGTGCCCGACCCGGTGCGCTTCGCGTCGGTGGCACGGGACGCCGGACCGGACCGGTTCGTGTGGCTGGCCGGACTGGCCGAACTGTACGCGCCCGCCTACTGGGCGTGCGGTGCGCGCGGGTTCACCTCCGGGTCTGGCCAACGTGGCTCCCGCGCTGTCGCTGCGGATGCTGGACGCCTTGCGGGACAACGACTTCCCCGCTGCCATGCGGGTGTGGGAGGAGATCCGGCCGTTCGAGTCGCTGCGCGCGGCTGGCGAGTCGGAGAACAACGTGTCGGTCGTCAAGGAGGCGCTGGCGCAGCTCGGGGTGTGCCGGGCCGACGTGCGGCCGCCGTCCACCCCGGTGGACGCGGGCGGCAAGGCGGCCGTGTCGGCCATGCTGGAGACATGGGGCACCGCGTGAGGCGACCGGAGGACCTGCGCAGTCACCGCTGGTGGGGCGGTGACGAACTGCGCGACTTCAGCCACCGCGCGCGCACCCGGCAGCTCGGGCTCAATCCCGAGGAACACCTGGGCAAGCCGGTGATCGCGATCCTGAACACCTGGAGCGACATCAATCCCTGCCACATGCACCTTCGGGAGCGGGCCGAGCAGGTGAAGCGCGGCGTGTGGCAGGCGGGCGGCTTCCCGTTGGAGTTCCCCGTCGCGACGCTGTCCGAGACGTTCCAGAAGCCGACGCCGATGCTGTACCGGAACCTGCTGGCGATGGACGTCGAGGAGATCCTGCGGTCCTACCCGATCGACGGGGCCGTGCTGATGGGCGGCTGCGACAAGTCGACGCCCGCGCTGGTGATGGGCGCGACGAGCGCGGACCTGCCGGCGATCTTCGTGCCGGCGGGCCCGATGCTGCGCGGTCACTGGCGCGACGAGACCCTGGGCAGCGGCACGGACATGTGGCGCTACTGGGACGACCGGCGGGCCGGGCTGATCGGCGACCGGGAACTGTCCGAACTGGAGCGCGGCCTGGCCCGCTCCCCCGGTACGTGCATGACCATGGGCACCGCGTCCACGATGACCTCCGCCGTCGAGGCGATGGGCCTGAGCCTGACCGGCGCTGCCGCGATCCCGGCCGTCGACTCGGCGCACCACCGGATGGCGGCGGCGAGCGGCATCCGGATCGTGGACCTGGTGTGGGAGGACACGAAGGTCTCCACGATCCTGGACGAGCACGCCTACGCCGACGCCGTGACGACCGTACTGGCGTTGGGCGGTTCCACGAACGCCGTGATCCATCTCGTCGCGATGGCGGGTCGGGCGGGCGTGCCGATCGGGCTGGCCGACTTCGACGAGATCGCCCGGCGCGTGCCGGTGCTGGCCGACATCCGGCCCGGTGGCAAGTACCTGATGGAGGACTTCTACTACGCGGGCGGCCTGCCCGGACTGTTGGCCCGGTTGGCCGACCTGGGCCTGCTGCACACCGACCGGCCGACCGTGACGGGTCACACGTTGGCCGAGAATCTGGCGGAAGCGTTGGTGTACAACGACGACGTGATCCGCAGGCCGGACAATCCGGTCGCGGCGGAAGGCGGGCGTGGCCGTGCTGCGCGGCAACCTCGCCCCGAACGGCGCCGTGATCAAGCACCTCGCCGCCGAGCGGCACCTGCTCACGCACACCGGCCCCGCGGTCGTGTTCGAGGACCACCAGGACCTCAAGGCGCGGATCAACGACCCGGAACTGCCGATCACGCCGGACTCCGTGCTGGTGCTGCGCAACTCCGGACCGCTGGGCGGGCCCGGCATGCCGGAGTACGGGATGCTGCCGATCCCGGACCGGCTGCTGGCCGGCGGCGTACGTGACATGGTGCGCATCTCCGATGCCCGGATGAGCGGCACGAGTTACGGTGCCTGTGTGCTGCACGTCGCGCCCGAGTCGTACGTGGGTGGCCCGCTCGCGCTGGTCGCCGACGGCGACCTGATCGCACTGGACGTACCGGCCCGCACCCTGGACCTGCTCGTCGAGCCGGCCGAACTGGAACGCAGGCGGGCCGCGTGGCAGCCGCCGCCCGCCCGGTTCGAGCGCGGCTACGGCGCGCTGTACGCCGAACACGTCACCCAGGCCGACCAGGGCTGTGACTTCGACTTCCTGGCCCGGCCAGGTCGCAATCCCGAACCCGACCCCCGTTGAGGAGCGCGCCAGCGATGACCGCGGTAACCAGCACCGATCCCCGCACCGGACGTGTCGTGACGACGGTGGCCGACGAGACGACGACCGCCGAGGTCGACCGGATCGCCCGGCTGGCGGCAGCGGCGGCGCCGCGCCTGGAACGGCTGGGCAGGCCGTTGCGCGCCGGCCTGCTGCGGGCGCTGGCCGAGGCACTGGAGGCGGACCGGGCCACGATCGTCGACCTGGCCGACCGCGAGACCGCACTCGGGCCGACACGGCTGAACGGCGAGCTGACCAGGACCTGTTACCAGCTTCGGTTGTTCGCCGACGCCGTCGAGGAGGGCGGCTACCTGGAGGCGATCATCGACCACGCCGGTGACACGCAGATGGGGCCACGCCCCGATCTGCGGCGGATGCTGGTGCCGATCGGACCGGTCGCCGTGTTCGGCGCGAGCAACTTCCCGCTGGCGTTCTCGGTGCCCGGCGGCGACACGGCGGCGGCGCTGGCCGCGGGCTGCCCGGTGGTCGTCAAGGCTCACCCGTCGCATCCGGCGACCGGGCAGCGCACCTACGAGGTGATGCGCGACGCGGCCGCGCGGGCGGGCGCGCCGGACGGCACGATCGGCCTGGTGCACGGCCAGGACGCCGGCGTGGCACTGGTCGAACACCCGGCGATCAAGGCGGTCGGCTTCACCGGTTCGCTGCCGGTGGCCGGGCACTGGCCGACATCGCGGCCGCCCGGCCCGAGCCGATCCCGTTCTACGGTGAGCTGTCCAGTCTCAACCCGGTCGTGGTCACCCGCGCCGCCGCGATCGAGCGGGCCGACGCGATCGGTCGTGGCCTGGCCGGTTCGGCGACGCTGGGCGCGGGCCAGTTCTGCACCAAGCCGGGCATCGTGTTCGTGCCGGGCGGACCGGACGGTGACCGGCTGCGCGACGAGACGGCCGAGGCGTTCACCGGGTTGGCGCCGCGATGTTCGCGCTCAACGAGGGCATCGCGCACCACTACGACGAAGGCACCGGCCAGTTGGCCGGCGCATCCGGGTCTGACCGAACTGGCCAGCGGCACAGGACGGTGGCGACGACGGATTCCCGGTGCGGCCCAGGCTGTTCGGCACCGACACGCAGCGGCTGGACGACGTGCTGACGCGCGAGTGCTTCGGCCCGGTGACGATCCTGGTGTCGTACGCGGACGACGCGGACCTGCTGGCGGCACTGGGCAGGCTGCCCGGTTCGCTGACCGCGACCGTCCACATGGGTGAGCCGGGACGAGGTGACCGCCGTGCTGGACATGCTGCGGCCGAAGGCGGGACGGCTGCTGTTCAACGGTTTCCCCACCGGCGTCGCGGTCGCGTGGGCGCAGCACCACGGTGGGCCCTGGCCCGCCACGAACACGCTGCACACGTCGGTCGGCATCACGTCGGTGCGCCGGTTCCTGCGGCCGGTCGCGTGGCAGGACGCGCCGCAGTCGGTGCTGCCCGCGGAACTGCGCGATGATCCCGGTGCCGCCGTCGTGCCGCGCCGGATCGACGGCACGCTGACCGTGTGATGCCGGTGTCCGTCGCGTTCGTCGTCACGTGTGCGCTGATCGTGATGGCGCCGGGGCCGTCGTTCGCGGTGATCGTGAACCACACGATCCGGGACGGCGAACGCGCGGGGTTACGGGTGGTCGCCGGCAACACGACGGCACTGACGTGCTGGGCGACAGCGTCCGCGCTGGGCCTGACGGCGCTGATCAGGACCTCGCAGATCGCCTTCGCCGTGCTGCGGATCGCGGGAGCCGCATACCTGTGTTTCCTTGGCGTGCAGACGTTGTTGCGGTCGCGGCGGCACGCGGCCGAGCAGGAGGTGCGGTCGCGGGGGCACACCGGCTGGGCGGCCTACCGCGCAGGGCTGCTGACGAACCTGACCAATCCCAAGGCGGCCGTGCTGTATCTGGCGCTGTTCCCGCAGTTCCTGCCGGCCGGCGGCGGGCTGGCCGACGTGTTCGCCCTGGCCGCCGTGCAGATGTGCGTCAGCGCCACGTGGTACTGCGTGGTGGTGTTCGCGGTGGCCGGGGTGCGGGGGCTGCTGGCGAGGTCGGTGGTGCGGACGTGGCTGGACAGGGCGACGAGCATCGTCCTCATCGGACTGGGCGTGCGGCTGGTCACGTTGGCGCGGCCGCTGGTCGGATAGGATTCGGCCGTGGAGCGACGAGTACTGGGCAGGACGGGCCGGCAGGTGTCCGTCGTCGGGCTCGGCACGTGGCAGCTGGGCGCCGACTGGGGTGAGGTCGACGAGCGAGGACGCGCTCGCCGTGCTGGACGCGGCCGTCGACGCGGGCGTGACGTTCTTCGACACGGCCGACGTGTACGGCGACGGCCGCAGCGAGCAGCTGATCGGGCACTTCCTGCGACAGCGGCCGGACGCCGACCTGTTCGTGGCGACGAAGATGGGCCGCCGCGTGGCGCAGCTGCCGGAGAACTACACGCTGGCCAACTTCCGCGCGTGGAACGACCGGTCCCGCGCGAACCTCGGCGTGGACACGCTCGACCTGGTGCAGCTGCACTGCCCGCCGACGCCGGTGTACTCCTCGCGACGCGGTGTTCGACGCGCTGGACACGCTCGTCGACGAGCAGCGGATCGCGCGCTACGCGGTGAGCGTCGAGACCGTGCGCCGAGGCGTTGACGGCGATCGCGCGGCCCGGCGTGGCGAGCGTGCAGATCATCCTGAACGCCGTTCCGCCTGCAAGCCGCTGGAGCGAGGTGCTGCCGGCCGCGGCCGAGGCGGGTGTCGGGATCATCGCGCGGGTGCCGCTGGCGTCGGGCCTGCTGTCCGGCAAGTACACGCGGGACACGGTGTTCGCCGACGACGACCACCGCACGTACAACCGGCACGGCGAGGCGTTCGACGTCGGCGAGACGTTCTCCGGCGTGGACTTCGCCACCGGTGTCGAGGCGGCGCGCGGAGTTCGCCGAGCTGGTGCCCGACGGCGTCGACGCCGGCGCAGGCCGCGCTGCGCTGGGTGATCCAGCAACCCGGCGTCACGCACGGTGATCCCGGGCGCGCGCAACGTCGAGCAGGCGCCGCGCCAACGCGGCGGCTGCCGCTGTGCCCGCGTTGTCCGGACAGACACTGACGGCGATCGAAGAACTCTACGACCGCCGGATCAGGCCGCTGGTGCACGGCCGCTGGTGACACACGGACGGGACCCGCGATCGCGGGTCCCCGTCCGGTACTCCGCACGGTCAGACGGCGGCCGTGCCGCCCGTCGCGTTCTCCCCCCTGCGCACGCCGAGCGCGCCGGCGGCGGCGATCACCGTGATGATCGAGCCGATCACCAGCGACGTCGTGAAGCCGGTCATGAACGCCAGGTGGCTGCCGGTCGTGATGGCGTGGGCGATCGGGCCCGGCGTGCCCTTCGGCACCGGCGCGACACCCTGCGCCACGTACTCCTTGGCGCCGTCCAGTTGGCGGGCGATCGGCGCCGGCAGGCCGGCGCCGGTGAGCTTGCCGAACAGGACGTCACCGACGCGGGTGGCCATCACGGTGCCGAAGATCGTCGTGCCGAGCACGCCACCGAGCTGCATGCCGGTCTGCTGGAGGCCACCGGCCACACCGGCCAGTTCGACCGGCGCGTTGCCGACGATGGCCTCCGTGCCCGACACGATCACGAAGCCGAACCCGAAGCCCAGCAGGACGAACCACGGCCACAGGTGCACGTAGGACGAGTCCACCCGCAGCAGCGACAGCCCGTACAGCGCGGCCGCGTTGAGCAGCATGCCGATCACCAGCACCGGGCGCGGTCCGAAGCGGGCGGTCAACTGGCCGGCCAGCGGTGAGGACACGATGAACACCGACGTCAGCGGCAGCAGTTCGACGCCCGCGTGCACCGGCGTCATGCCGTGCACCTGCTGTAGGTACAGGGTCAGGAAGAAGAACGCGCCGAACAGCGCGAAGAACGCCAGCGTGACCAGGACGGTGGCCATCGAGAGGGACACCGAGCGGAACAGCCGCAGCGGCAGCAGCGGGTGCCGGGCGGACCGTTCGCGCAGCACGAACACGACGGCCAGCACCGGCGCGGCGACCAGGAAGACCAGCGGCAGCGAGTCGCCGAAACCGCGCTCAGCGGCCTTGATCAGACCCCAGACCAGGCTGAACAGCGAGCCGGCCAGCAGTGCCACGCCGGGGAGGTCGAAGGAGCCGCCGGCACCCGGATCGCGGGACTCACGGATCACCCAGCCGCCGATGAGCAGCGCGATCAGGCCGACGGGCACGTTGAGGTAGAACACGGACTGCCAGCTGACGTGCTCGACGAGCAGGCCGCCGACGATCGGGCCGCTGGCGATGGACAGCGCCGAACTGCCACCCCAGATGCCGATCGCGGTGTTGAGCCGGTTGGCGGGGAACGCGTTGCGGAGGATCGCCAGGCTGGCCGGTTGCAGCATCGCGCCCGCGAAGCCCTGCAGCACGCGGAACAGGATGACCAGCCCGATGCTGCCGGACAGGCCGACCAGCGCGGACGCGATCGCGAACAGGACGACGCCTGCCAGGAACAGCCGCTTGCGGCCGAACCGGTCGGCCATCCTGCCGGCGATGACCAGCGACACGGCGAGGGCCAGCAGGTAGCCGTTGGTGACCCACTGCAGGCCGGCCAGGGTCGGGTGCAGGTCGGTGGCGATGGCGGGGTTGGCGATCGAGACGACGGTGGCGTCCAGGCCGACCATCATCACGCCGATCGCGACGGCGACCAGGGTCAGCCAGGGGCTGCCGTGGCCGCGACGGGCACGGGGAGAGTCGACGACTCTCGGTGGCGTCAGCACGCCGGTGGAGGACTCTGACATGAACTAGAAACTGTCACTTCATGACAACTGAAGTCAACTTTCTAAGGACATCTTGTGACATTGGTCATGACATGACCAATGTCGGAACTCGCGGTAACATCCGGGGATGACCGATGCGGGCCTGCGTGAGCGCAAGAAGCAGCGCACGCGATGTGCGCTGATCGACTCGGCGTACACGCTGTTCGGGCGCAAGGGCTTCGAGGCGACCACGGTCGACGAGATCGCCGAGGCCGTCGAGGTGTCGCCGAGGACCTTCTTCCGCTACTTCGCGTCGAAGGAGGAGGTCGCGCTGTCGCTGGTCGAGGACCAGCTCAACCTGTTCCTGCGCACCTTCGCCGCGCGGCCGTCCGACGAGCCCGTGCTCACGGCGCTGCGGCACACGGCGACGGACACGATCCGGCGCCTGGAGTGCGGCGACTCCAGTCTGGACGTCGAGCAGTACGAGTGCATGGAACTGCTGATGGCCAGCTCGTCGTCACTGGCCGGCCGCGCCATGGAACTGGCCGCCAACCGGGTCGGCGCACTGGCCGAGCTGATCGGCGTCCGGATGGGCGTCGACCACCGCACGGACCCGCGACCGCAGTTGGTCGCCGCGGTCGTGGCATGCGCGGTACAGACGACGGTCAACGCGTGGAAGGCGATGGAACCGAAGGCATCCAAGGCCGAGCTGGTCGACCGGGCGTTCGTGCTACTGGCCGAGGGACTCGACTACCCCTCCGCACTGGTGTGATCAGGCGGCCGGGTCGAACCGGACCGACGGGTTCGGGCCGTCCGGTTCCAGGAACGCCAGCAGTCGCTCCCCCTCCGCCGTCAGGTCGTGCTCGGCCTGCGCGGGCAGCCGCTGGAACGGCGACACGCGCAGTGTCACCGCCGACTTCTTGCGCTCCACATCCCAAATGCCGCAGGCGAATCCGTCGTACAGCACGGTCGCGCGCACACGCAGGTTCTTGGTCACCACCAGGCCGCGGTACGCGTCGGCGATCACGCGGGTGCGATCGGCGTGCGCCAGCACGAGATTGTCGAACTCCGGCAGGAACCGTGGTGGCGCCGGCGTGTCCTCGGCTGGGCGCGGCGCGTCGGGCAGGTCGAACAGTTCGTGGCCGTTCTCGTCCAGCAGCGTCACCAGTTCCGGCCGCAGCCGGGCCAGGATCGTCTTCGCGCCGCGCAGTCCGGACCACGTCTGCACGTCCGCGGCCGTCGCTGGACCGAACGCCGCCAGGTAGCGGCGCACCAGTTCGTCCGGTGTGTCGTCATCGGACAGCGGCTCGGTCAGCCAGCCCTCGGCGAGCGTGAAGTCCGCCACCGACGGGAACCCCCAGCGGTCGTCGGTGGGCACCATCACCAGCGGTAGCTGGGTGCGCACGGTATAGCCGAGCGCACGCTCGTTGACGTCGGGGAACTCCGCCTGCAGCAGGGAGCGCAACTCGGTGAAGTTCCTCGGTTCGCGCTCGTACAACGCGGTGGCCACCGGGAGCACCTTGTCCGGTTCCAACCCTTTCGCACGAGTGCCCAGTACCCGCTGTGCCTCGGTGAGCACCGGCTGGAGCACGGCGCGGAAGGCCACGTAGTCGCGGGCCGACAGCAGGTGCAGCGTCGCCCGCAGGAACGTGGCCCGGACGACCGTTCGCTTGTGCAGCAACGAATGCAGGTCGTCCCGGTGGAACCCGGCGATCCTCGACCACAGGCCGACGAACGGCGGTCGCGCCTCCTGCGCCTGGATGCCGCACAGCTTTTCCACAGCCTGTAACACAGGCACGTCGGCTCGCTCCAACAACATCTGCCGGGCCAGGGTGGCCCTGTTGAGTTGCCTGAGTGTCAGCGTTTCACCGGTCGTGCTCACGGTTCGATAGTGGCAGATCGACTCCCGGGCGTGCGCGTCAGGCGGCGGGACCCCTGACCTGCCCGGCGAACTGCGTCTGGTAAAGCTCCGCGTACAGGCCGTCGGTGGCCAGCAGTTCGTCATGTGTGCCGCGTTCCACCACGCGCCCGCCGTCGATCACCAGGATCTGGTCGGCCGAGCGCACCGTGGACAGCCGGTGCGCGATCACCAGCGACGTGCGGCCGCGCAGGGCCACCGACAACGCCTGCTGCACGGCCACCTCCGACTCGGAGTCCAGGTGCGCGGTCGCCTCGTCCAGGACGACGACCCGGGGCGCCTTGAGCATCAGCCGCGCGATCGCCAGCCGCTGCTTCTCCCCGCCGGACAGGCGGTAGCCGCGGTCGCCGACCACGGTGTCCAGTCCCTGCGGCAGCGACTCGACGAGATTGCCGATCTGCGCGCCGTGCAACGCGTCCACCATTTCCGCATCGGTCGCGGACGGCTTGGCGTACAGCAGGTTCGCGCGGATCGTGTCGTGGAACAGGTGCGCGTCCTGGGTGACCATGCCGACGGTGTCGGACAGCGAGGCGAGCGTGGCGTCGCGCACGTCCACATCGTTGATGCGCACCGCGCCCCCACGGACGTCGTAGATCCGGTCCACCAGATAGCTCATCGTCGTCTTGCCCGCGCCGGACGGCCCGACGAGCGCGACGAGCTCGCCGGGTTCCGCGGCGAAGCTGACGTCGAACAGCACCGGGTTGGCCACCACCTGCTCCAGCACGGCAACCGACTCCAGCGACGCCAGCGAGACCTCCTCGGCACTGGGATAGGTGAAGTCGACGTGGTCGAACTCGATGCTGGCCGGACCGTCCGGGATCGCGACGGCGTCCGGCTTCTCCGCGATCATCGGCTCCAGGTCGAGCACCTCGAACACGCGGTCGAAGGACACCAGCGCCGTCATCACGTCCAGCTGCACGTTGGACAGGCCGATCAGGGGACCGTACAGCCGCGCCAGGTACGACGTGAGCGCGACGACCGTGCCGACGTTGAGCACGCCCTGGATGGCCAGCACACCGCCCCAGCCGTACACCACGGCCGTGGCCAGCGACGCGGTCAGCAGCAGCGCGGTGAAGAACAGCCGCGCGTACAACGCCTGCCGCACACCTATGTCACGCACCCGGCCGGCCCGGTCGCTGAACTCGGTCAGTTCCTGGTCCGGCCTGCCGAACAGCTTCACCAGCAGCGCGCCCGACACGTTGAACCGCTCGGTCATCGTGGTGTTCATGGTGGCGTTCAGCTCGTACGCCTCGCGGGTGATCTTGGCCAGCCGGTTGCCCATCTTGCGCGCCGGGACCACGAAGATCGGCAGCAGCACGAGTGCGACCAGGGTGATCTGCCAGGACAGCAGCAGCATCGCGCCCAGCGTCAGGATCAGCGTGATCATGTTGGACACGACGGAGGCGAGCGTGTCGGTGAACGCCTGCTGCGCGCCGAGCACGTCGTTGTTCAGCCTGCTGATCAGCGCGCCGGTCTGGGTACGGGTGAAGAACGCCAGCGGCATCCGCTGGATGTGGCCGAACACGCCGGTGCGCAGATCGAAGATCAGGCTCTCGCCGACCTTCGCCGACACCCACCGCATCACGATGCCGAGTCCCGCGTCGGCCACGGACAGTCCGCCGACCAGCAGCGCCATGGTGATCACCAGGCGCGCGTTGTGGCCGAGGATGCCGTTGTTGATCACGTTGCGGTAGATCAGCGGGTTCACCACGCTGATCCCGGCGTCCACGATCACGACCAGCAGGAATCCGGTCAGGATCACTCGGTACGGCCAGACGAACTTCAGCATGCGCCGCCAGGTGCCCTTGCGGACGTTCTGCTTGAGCACCGACCGGTCGCGGTGCATACCGCGCATGGCCCCTACGACACCCGGTTGCATCACTTGCCCCACTACGAGTCGAGGGGAGCCGTCCGGCTCCCCTCGACAGGGTAGTGGGATGTCAGATCAGGCCGAGCGCCTTCACCGCATCCCGCTCCTCGACCAGCTCACGGACCGACGCGTCGATCCGCTCCCGGGAGAAGTCGTCGATCTCCAGGCCCTGCACGATCTCGTAGCGGCCGTTCGACGCGGTCACCGGGAACGACGAGATCAGGCCCTCCGGCACGCCGTAGGAGCCGTCGGACACGACGGCGGCGGACGTCCAGTCACCGTCGGCCGTGCCGTTGACCCAGGTGTGCACGTGGTCGATCGCCGCGCTGGCGGCCGACGCGGCCGACGACGCACCGCGGGCCTCGATGATCGCGGCACCCCGCTTGGCCACGGTCGGGATGAACGTGTCGCGCAGCCACGCGTCGTCGTTCAGCACCTCGGCCGCGTTCTTGCCGCTGACCTCGGCGTGGAAGACGTCCGGGTACTGGGTCGCCGAGTGGTTGCCCCAGATCGCGAGCCTGCGGATCTCGGTCACCGGCACGTCCAGCTTGGCCGAGAGCTGGGCCAGCGCCCGGTTGTGGTCCAGCCGGGTCATCGCGGTGAAGCGGTCGGCAGGTACGTCCGGCGCGTGGGTCCGGGCGATCAGCGCGTTGGTGTTGGCCGGGTTGCCCACCACGAGCACGCGGACGTCGTCCGCGGCGACCGCGTTGATGGCCTCACCCTGGGGCTTGAAGATGCCGCCGTTGGCCTCCAGCAGGTCGCCCCGCTCCATGCCCTTGGTCCTGGGCCGGGCGCCGACCAGCAGCGCGACGTCGACACCGTCGAACGCGACGCGCGGGTCGTCGGTGATCTCGATGCCCTTCAGCAGCGGGAACGCGCAGTCGTCCAGCTCCATCGCGGTGCCCTCGGCGGCCTTCACGGCCTGCGGGATCTCCAGCAGCCGCAGCTTCACCTCGGTGTCCTGGCCGAGGAGCTGCCCGGAGGCGATGCGGAACAGCAGCGCGTAACCGATCTGACCGGCCGCGCCGGTGACGGCGACGTTGACGGGCACCTGGGCCACAACCTCTCCATGTTGGGGCTTGACAGCATCACTGTGCTGCGATGCTAGCCACGCCGCGAGCGCCCCGGCCCGCCGGGTGCGCAGCGTCACTGAATGCGGAACCGAACGCCCGGCGGGTTCGTTGGCTGCGTGTGAACGAGGCGTTGGCCTGGGGTGTGCCCGGCATGGTGCTGGCGATGCTGGCCGCCGGCACGTACGAGTTGATCCGCACGAAGCGCGGCCGGTCCTCGGGAACGCCGGTGACGGCGACCTACGTCAACGAGTTCACCGCGGTGTTCTACGGCACGAAGCGGATGGAACTGGAGCACCGCGACTCGATGTCGATGATGCGCGACGAGGACGCCGAGTCCGGGCCTCCGGCGACGGGCGTGGACCTGGAGGCGGGCGTGATCCGGTTGCGCCCGAACGGGCATCACGGCGGCAGCGCAACCTAACGCGACCAATCCGGCGATCGTCCCAACTTCCGCAGCACCCGATCCAACGGCGATCCGCGATCCGGATCGGTGATCACCGGACCGAACGAGAATCCCGGCCCACGGGTGGCCGGGTCGGCGGGCACCTCGTCGGCCACCGCGAGCGCCGCGGACAGCACGTCGTCGTCGAACTCGACGGTGGCGCCGATCGAAGCAGCCACGTCCCAGCCGTGCACCACGTAGTCGACGAGGTGGAAGCCCATCGCGGTGCGGGCCGGGATCGTGATACCGCCGCGGATCTCCGGCAGGTACGCCGTCCGCGCGGGCACGCGGAACGCTTCGATCACGTGGTCGGCGGCCACGTCGTAGGCCGCGACCGGATCGGCGGCCGGTTGCGGGAGCCAGTCGGCCGGTTCGGTGCGCTCCCCCGCGACGGCACGGGCGAACCCGTGGTGCTGGACGGTCATGTGCGCCAACAGGGCACGCAGATCCCAGTCCGCGCACGGGGTCGGCGCGTCCCAGTCATCGGCGCCGACCGAGCGCACCAGGGCCCTGCTCGCCTCGACGGCGCGCCGGTCCAACTCCTGGATGTCAGTCATGCCGCCATCCCACCGCCGACCACCGACAACCAGGCCGGCCGACTGCCGGCTCGGCACGATTCAGTGGCACGCACGACAGAGCCGGCGCCCGGCCCCGCTGCCGTGGTTCAGCGCCGGTGCCAGTTGCCGCGCTTGGCGGCACCGACGAACGCGGCCAGCGTGTGCACCGGGAAGTCCAGCGCGAGGGCGGCCACGTTCTTGGAGTCGCGCACGGCGCCGCGGCCGGCGAACACCGCCAGCTCGACGCACTGGGATCCGTTGTCACCGCCGCTGTGGCTGCTCCTGCGCCACACCGCGCCGGCCAGGTCGGTCGCCTGCATCTCGTCCACTTTCTCCTTGCCAACAGTAGCCATCTAGAGCTCACCTGCCATGGTCTCGATCGCCCGCAGGGTCTCGGCCTTGCTCAGGGCCTGCTCGCCGAGGCCTGTGTAGCCGGCAGTGTATTGCGCAACCTCGTCCGGATCCTCCACATAGATGCAGCTGTTCAGGTTCTCCTGGTACGCCACATCCAACCACTCGGGACGATCGAAGCGCAGGAGCACGAACGGGCGACCCATCGCGGGATACGCACCGGCCGCGAACGGAATCATCCTGATCGACACGTTCGGCAGGTGGGCGATCCGGCTGAGGTGTTTCAACTGGCCGCGCATCACGTCCCGGCCACCGACCAGTTGCCGCAGCGCCACCTCGTTCACGACCGCGTCGAACTCGATCGGGTGATCGGCGAACAGCCTCGCCTGGCGCCGCTTGCGGAGCTCGACCCGGTGCTGGATCTGCGTGTGATCGGCCGTCGGGGTGAACGCTGTGGCGATGGCCCTGGCGTAGTCCTCGGTCTGCAGCAGGCCGGGAATGAGATCGATCTCGAAGTTGGCCAGGGCAATGGCCTCGGACTCGAAGTCGACGTAGCGGTCGAACTGCTTCGCGGTCACCGCATCGCCGTAAGAAAGCCACCAACCGCGCTCGGTCGCGTGTTGCACCTCGTCGACCAGTTCGTCGCGCTCGGCCTCGACCACGCCGTACACGACGGCCATGCTGATCACATCGGCCGGGGTGATGGTCTGACTGGCGTTCTCCAGCTTGCTGATCTTCGACCTGGCCCAGTTGAGACGCTCGGCGACGACGTCACCGGTAAGCCCGGCCCGTCCGCGCCACTCACTGAGCACGCGCCCGACGTAGCGCATGCGCATGGTCGAGTAGAAACGGTCGGTCATTGCCACCATCCCAGAAATGTTCACACGATCGCGTAGAATCTCGAACTTTTCGCGGTTCTGACTGTCCAGTGAGAACAGTGGGCGGGACCATTCGGGTCAACACCTTGCACCGCAACGAGACATCACCATGCGAATCGAATCGGAAGGAGGAGTCGGTGGCCATTCTGGACGGTCGGGACTTGTCCACGTGTCGAAGGTTCACCGGATACCTGGCCGATCGGAGTATATGCACGAGCCTGGTCGAACTGGACGAGGCACACCGACGCCTGTGGATTCGGCTGGCTTCCGTGGCGCGGTTCTCGGTGGCGCTGGACCCGGCGGCCACCGACATCCTCGTCGAAACGCTCACGTCCACAGGGGCCTGCGCGCTGCGGTGCGAACACGCCAGGGGTCAGCGCCTGCTGGGCGCGAATCCGAACTGTGTGCCGACCGTCATTCCGTACAGCGAACGTACTCTCAGTACGCCACCGCACGGCTGGCCGATGCGGCTGTACCTCCATCTCGGTGACGCCGCCGAGGACCGCATCGACGTGACGTTCACCCGGCCGGCAACCCTTGCACTGGTCGAACATCTACAACGCTGTCGATCTTCCATGACCGACCGTTAGGCGACGCACCGGCCTCCGCCGAGCGAGCGGCGGCCAGGCGGTCCGACCCCGAGGCGGAAGAGAGGCACGCGCCCCGGGAATCAGCCGGCGGCTTCGTCGTTCCCGGTCGGGATGCTGCTGTCCAGCAACTCACCGAGGCCGGCCCGGGTGGCCACCACGGTCACCCGGTCCTGGGGCTCCAACAGGTGGTCCGGCCGCGGCTTCCAGTCCAGCGCGCCGACACCGTGGTGGCGCACGGCGATCACCCGTGCGCGGTCGGGCACGTCGGCCACCCCGACCGGCTGGCCGACCAGTGGCGAACCGGCCACCACCGGCACCTCGGCGAGCATCAGCGCGGACCTGCCGATCGACATCGTGCCGATCACCTGCCGTTCCACCATGGCCGCGGCGAACGACGCGGCGGCCAGCCGGGACACGCTGCGCGAGATCGCGATGCCGACGCTGTGCTCCAGCCGATCGGCCAGATCGTCGTCGAACAGCCGCAGCACCACCCGCAGGTCCTCACGGTGCGACCGGCCGACCAGGGCGGCCTCCATGTTGACCACGTCGCTGCTGGTCAGCAGCACCAGCGCGCGGGCATTGGACAGGGACACCGCGCGCAGCGTGTCCTCCCTGGTCGCCTCGCCGAACACCACCGGCACGCCCAGCCTGCGGGCCAGCGAGACGCCACGGGCGTTCTCGTCGGTGTCCACGCAGATCACCGGCACGCCGAGGTCGTGCAGCTGACCGACGACGCGGGTGCCGACGTTGCCGAGACCGACCACGACGACGTGCCCGCCGAACAGCGCGGGGTCGGGCGCCGGGTCGGCAAGTCGCGCTCTGACCAGCCCGTCCACCACGACGGCCGTCGCGACCGGGATCAGCGCCAGGCCGGACAGCGTGACGACGAGCTGGATGATCTTGGCGAACGGGTGCAGTGCGGGGTTCGGCACGGCATCGCCCGCCGCGTCCAGCAGCGTCTGGTAGACCGCGCCGCCCCAGCCGGTGGTGCCGGTCGTGGCCATCAGCACGCAGCCCACGACGATCAGCCCGGTGAAGATCAGCACCAGTCGCACCAGGTTGCTGCCCAGCAGGAACCGCAGCCGCCGCAGCATCCTGGCCGCCCTGCCCCGCCCGCGGTCCTCGGCGATCTCGGGGTTCGCGTCGGCCAGCGCGAGCACGACGTCCGCGCTGTCCTGGTCGGCGGGCAGCAGCCGGGGTGTGCCGCCGGACGTGTCGGCGAGGCCGCAGATCACCTTGCCGGGCGGCACGTCGGCGCGCCGGATCGCGTAGACGGTCCGGCCGGGCAGCCGGATCGACGTCGGCTCGGGCTCGCCCAGCGCGGCGGCCACGAAGGACGGCGCCGCCATGGCCGAGTCGGACAGCACGGCGCAGTCCTCGAACAGGGTGCGGATGCGCGAGCCGAGGCTCGTGTTGAACATCCGGATCACCAGCCGCAGGTCCGGGTTCAGGTCGTGGGCGCGCAGCGCCGCGTGGATGTTGCCGACGTCGTCGGAGTTGACCAGGGCCAGCGACAGGGCCTCGGTGATGCCGGCGGCGCGCAGGGCCGCGTCGTCGGGCTGGGCCGCCTCGAACAGCCGCACGCCGGGCAGCGCGGCCAGTTGCGGCCCCTGGTTGCGGTCGCGGTGCGGCAGGATCACGGTCACCTCGGCCCCGAACCGGATGACCAGCTCGTTCACCAGCCGGTAGGCCAGTGGGCTGTCCCCGCAGACGACGAAGCGCCGTGGGCCACGACGTGCCCAGCGCGAAGGCAATACCGACACAAGATCGATTGTATTGGCCGGTCAGGGCCGATTCCGGGGTTTTCGCCATCGCGTCTCACGCCTCCTCGCCCAGCCCCGCGTCCTCCAGGTCCAGGCTGCGCTGCACCCGCCGCCGGGTCACGTCGCTGATGGCGCCCGTGTCGAACAGCCGGGCCAGCTCCCTGTGCTGCGCGGACAGCACGTCCCTGCGCAGCGCCCGGTAGGCGGCCATGGCCGATCCGGGCTCGGTCGCCTCGGCCTCCCGGTCGGCCTCGATCCGGTCGATACTGGCCCGCAGCCTGTGGCGTAGCTGGTCGACGGCGATGTCCGGGGCCGACCGCAGGTCGGCGAGTTGCTCCAGGTGGGCGAGGCCCGCCCTGGCCACGTGCAGCCGGGCCACACTGTCCTCCTGCCGGACGTCGGCCGGCGCGACCGCGACCCCTGCCCTGCGCACCAGCGGCGCCAGCGTGAAGCCCTGCACCACGAGCGTGATCACGATCACTGCCGTGGACAGCAGGAGCAGCAGGTCGCGGTGCGGCAGCGGGGCGCCGGTCGCCGTGACCAGCGGCACGGACAGCGACGCGGCCAACGGCACGACACCGCGCGCACCGGCCCACGACACGACGGCGGGCACCTGCCAGGAAGGCCGGTGGCCGCTGCGCCGCTGCGACAGTGCGGCCAGCGGAAACACCCACGCGACGCGGACGACCAGCAGCGTCGCCGTGATCGCGAGCGCCTGCGGCAGCCAGGCGGGGCCGCCGGTGGACAGTTCGCGCACCAGGGTCGGCAGTTCGAGGCCGATCAGGCCGAACACGACGCTCTCCAGCAGGAACACGACGGTCTGGTACACAGCGCCCAGCTGCAGCCGGATGTGCGGGGTGGTCAGCCGGGAGCTCTGGGTGCCGATCAGCACGCCCGCCACCACGACGGCGGTGACGCCGGAGGCGTGCACGGCCTCGGCGAGGACGTAGGCCACGTACGGCGTGACCAGCGCGATCACCGTCTCCAGTACGGGCTCGGTGGTACGCCTGCGGATCAGCACCACCCCGCCCGCGACCACGGCGCCGACCAGCGTGCCGCCACCGGCCAGCAGCACGAAGGCGGCCGCCGCGCCGCCCCAGGACACGGCGCCGGCGGTGATCGCGACCGAGATCGCGACGCGGAACAGCAGCAGGCTGGTGGCGTCGTTGAACAGGCTCTCGGCCTGCACCAGCGCCTGTACCCGGGGCGGCAGCGACAGCCTGCGGCCCAGTGCGGTGACGGCGACCGGGTCGGTGCTGGCCAGCACCGTGCCCAGCACCAGCGCGAGACCGATCGGGAGGCTGGTGATCGCCACGACGACGGCGGCGACGGCGGCGGCGGACGCGAGCACGAGGCCGACGGCAAGGGCGGTGACCGGCCGCAGGACGGCTCGCAGGTCACGCCACGGCAGCTCCTCCCCCGCCGCGTACAGCAGGGGCGGCAGGACGACGAGGCTCACGATGTCCGGCGTGATCCGGACCTCCGGCACACCGGGCAGCACACCGACGACGACTCCCGCGACGACCAGGAGGGAGGGTGCGGGGATCCGGAGCCTGCGGGCGAACGTGGCCACGACGGTCGCGACGACCACCAGGAACAGCACGGTCTCCACGCTGCGCACGGGTACCGCCTTCCCGCAGAGAGATGCCCGACCCGCAGCACACTACCCACGGGAAAGACACCGAACGCGACGGCGAGGCGCGCCGAACGTGATCGGTGAATACCGGTGTGCGCACTCCGATAGTCATCGGATGGCTGCGACCACACGCTTTCCCACCGTCGGCCGGAATACGACAATGGCGATCATCGGAACCCTTGACCGAGCGATAGCCGGAGGGTACTTTTCGCCTTCATAAGTAAGGAACCTTTCTTAACTAATAAACAGCAGCACCGGAGGTACAGCCATGGCCCGACCGGCCAAGCGGAAAGGCATTCCAGGCCGATCCCGCGCCGTTCTGTGGGCCGTGTGTGCCGCCGTTCCGGTGGCGTGCTCGACACCGCCCGCGTCGGTGGCCACTCCCCCGCCGCCACGGCCCCAGGTCAGCGCGACCGCCGATCCGCTGGCCGGCGCGTCCTTCCGGCAGCCGGCCGGGCCGCCCGGCGCCGTCCTCACCCAGCGCGGCGACGACACGCGTCTGGGTTGGGACGCAACGGAAACCAGGTTGACGGTGGCGAGTGTCGGCAGCGGCCGGTTCGGCAAGCTGGCCGCGTATCCGGTGGACGGCAGGGTCTATGCGCAACCGCTGTACGTGCCGGGCCTGACCGTCGGCGGCACGCGGCACGACGTCGTCCTGGTGGCCACCGAACACGACAGCGTCTACGCGTTCGACGCCGACCACACGACACGGCAACCGTTGTGGCACGTGTCGCTGCTGCGACCGGGCGCGCGCACGTTCCTCGCGGCGTCCGACCGGGTGGCCACGAACCGGCTGTGCGACTCGATCACGCCGGAGGTCGGGATCACCAGCACGCCGGTGATCGACTGGGCCACGAAATCGGTGTACGTCATGGCACTGGACGTCGAACACGGCACCATGACCTACCGGCTGCACCGGCTGGACCTGCTGACCGGCAACGACACCAGGCCGTCCACAGTGGTCTCGGCGACCGTGCGGGGCAACGGTGTGGACGCCGCGCACGGCCAGGTGGCGTTCACGGCGACGGAGCAGCAGCAGCGGGTCGGGCTGACGCTGGCCGACGGCGTCGTCTACGCCGCGTTCGCGTCGTGGTGCGGCTGGAATCCCTACCACGGCTGGGTTCTCGGCTACACGACGGACCTGTCGCGCGTCGTCGTGTACAACAGCACACCCGACGCGACGCAGGGCGGCGTGTGGGAGTCGGCGACCGGGCTGGGCGTCGACGCGCACGGACATCTGCTGCTGGTCACCGGGAACGGCCCGTTCACCGTGGACGACGGCGGGACGGAGGCAGGCGACTCGCTGCTGGAGATGACGCCGCAGGACGGGACGCTGCGCATCGTCGACTCGTTCACGCCGTTCGACCAGGCCTGCCGCGACCGGCACGACCAGGATCTCGGTTCCGGTGCGCCGCTGATGGTGCCCGGCCACGACGAACTGATCCTCTCGTCCAAGACCGGCGCGGTGTACGTACTGGATTCGGCACACCTGGGCGGCTACACGCCGCGGGCGAATCCGTGCCCGCAGCGGTCCCGCACCGACGTGGACCGGATCAAGCAGGAACTGACGGTCGACTCGGTGCCCGGCGGGATGTGGGGCACGTGGGGCTACTGGCGTTCGGCGACGGGCGAGTTCATCTATGGCAGCGGCAGCGGCGGCAAGGTGACGCAGTGGCGACTGGCGGCGGACGGCCGGATCGTGACGCCCCCGCTGGCGCGGGCGCCGGAGTCGTTCACGTTCCCCGGTGCGGTGCCCGTGGTGTCCAGCAACGGATCGGTGTCCGGCAGCGGCATCGTCTGGACCATCGACCAGACCAGGGGCGCCGTGCTGCGCGCGTTCGACGCGGCCGATGTCGGGCACGAGATCTGGAACAGCGCGGCGGACCCCGCACGGGACGCGCTGGACGACGGCTTCGACCACTTCGACGTGCCGACGATCGCGGACGGCCGCGTGTTCGTCGGCGACCGGAGCCACCTGGAGATCTACGGACCGGGCTGAGGAGGTGAACCGGCACGGCCCGGCAACGCCTGTCACTTCACACGAACGCCTGTCACTTCACATGAAGGAGATGTCATGAAACGACGTGCCCTGTTCACGGTGCTGGCGGCACTCGCGGTCGTCGCGGCGTCGTTCGCGGTGCTGACCAGTCACGCGGCGTCGGCGTCGGCGAGCCCGCGCAGCACCAGTAGGACGTTCTACGTCACGCTGTACGGTTGGCCGGACAACTCCCCTCCGGGCGCGGACATCGCGTACCCGAAGAGCGACGGCTACCCGACGCTGCACGACTCGGCGGGCGGTTCCGGTACCTACGGCGACCCGATCACCTACGCCACGGACAAGTCCGAGCTGGCGGTCGGCACGAAGGTGTACTACCCGTATCTGAAGAAGTACTTCATCATGAGGACGACTGCGTCGAGTGCGACCAGGACTGGACCGGTCACGGGCCGGACGGCGGCCCGAAGATGTACCACATCGACCTCTGGGTCGGCGGCCAGGGCGGCGACTCGAACGCGGTGCATCGACTGCGAGGACGCCCTCACCCGGAGCGGCACGGTCGTCGTCGACCCGCCGTCCAACGAGCCGGTGAGCTCGACGCCGTTGTTCGATTCCAGCACGAACACGTGCTACAGCCCGTAGGAACCGGGTGTCACGTGGCCCGTCCCCGTCGGGGCGGGCCATGTCCGTGTCGAGATCCGATCGCAACTGGACGAGTCATCCGATGTCTGATAGGAACTCAGACATCGGAGGTCTGATGCGGGAGGTGCTGGTGAAGTTGGTCCGGGTGGGTCCGCGAGGGCAGGAACGGCCTGCCGTCCAGGGCGAGGACGGCGGTTGGCTCGACATCTCGGACGTACGCCCTGACCTGGACGGCACGTTCCTGGCCGAGGACGGCATCGCCGAGGTGCGCGACCGCCTGGCCGCCGGCACGCTGCCACCGCTGTCCGGTCCGGTCACCCGGTTCGGGCCGCCGATCGCACGGCCGGGCAAGATCGTCTGCATCGGTGTGAACTACCGGGCGCACGCGGTGGAGTCCGCGCTGGACGTGCCGACCGAGCCGGTGCTGTTCCTCAAGGCGCCGGACACCGTGGTCGGACCGGACGACGAAATCCTGATCCCCCGGCGCAGCACCAAGACCGACTACGAGGTGGAACTGGCGGCCGTCATCGGCACGACGGCGCGGTACCTGGACTCGCCGGACGACGCGCTGGCCCACGTCGCCGGCTACGCGGTGGCGCACGACGTGTCCGAACGGGAGTTCCAGCTCGACCGAGGCGGGCAGTGGGACAAGGGAAAGAACTCGGAGACGTTCAATCCGCTCGGCCCGTGGCTGGTGACGGCCGACGAGGTGCGCGACCCGCAGGCGCTGCGGCTGACGCTGTCGGTCAACGGCGAGCTCCGGCAGGACGCGAGCACGTCGCAGATGATCTTCAGTGTGGCGCGGATCGTGCACTACCTGAGCCAGTTCATGGTGCTGTACCCCGGTGACGTGATCAACACGGGCACGCCGTCCGGTGTGGCACTGGGCCATCCCGAGCCCAAGCCGTACCTGCGGGCCGGGGACGTCGTGGAGTGCTCGGTCAGCGGGCTCGGTACCCAGCGGCAACCGGTGGGGCAGGCATGAGCGGGCGCATCGTCGCCGTCGACACCTACGACATCCGGTTCCCGACGTCCCGCGAACTGGACGGCTCGGACGCGATGAACCCGGACCCCGACTACTCGGCCGCCTACGTCATTGTCCGCACCGACGCCCAGGACGGCCTGGAGGGCCACGGATTCGCGTTCACCATCGGGCGCGGCAACGACGTGCAGGTGGCCGCGATCGACGCGCTGGCACCGTTCCTGGTCGGCCTGCCGCTGGAGGAGACGCTCGCCGACATGGGCGCCACGTGGCGCGGCATGGTGCACGACCCGCAGCTGCGCTGGCTGGGACCGGAGAAGGGCGTCATGCACATGGCGATCTCCGCCGTGGTCAACGCGTTGTGGGACCTGAAGGCCAAGCGCGCCGGCATGCCGTTGTGGCGGCTGCTGGCCGGCATGTCGCCGGAGGAACTGGTCCGCCTGGTCGACTTCCGCTACCTGTCCGACGTGCTCACGCCCGCGCAGGCGCTGGAGATCCTGCGGGCCGCGCGGGGCGGCAGCGACGACCGGATCACCGACCTGGAGGCCAACGGCTACCCGGCCTACACGACGTCACCGGGCTGGCTGGGCTATGCGGACGAGAAACTGGCCCGGCTGGCCAAGGAGGCCGTCGACGAGGGCTTCCGTCAGATCAAGCTGAAGGTCGGCGCGAACATCGACGACGACGTGCGGCGGTTGCGGCTGGCCAGGGACGTGGTCGGGCCGGACGTGCGGATCGCGGTGGACGCCAACCAGCGCTGGGACGTGGCCACCGCCATCGAGGCGATCACGGCGCTGGCGCCGTTCGACCCGTGGTGGGTCGAGGAGCCGACCTCACCGGACGACGTGCTCGGGCACGCGGCGATCCGTGCCGCGATCGCGCCGATCAAGGTCGCCACCGGTGAACACGTGGCCAACCGCGTCGTGTTCAAGCAACTGCTGCAGGCAGGCGCGATCGACGTGCTGCAGATCGACGCGGCACGCGTCGCGGGGGTGAACGAGAACGTGGCGATCCTGTTGCTGGCGGCCAGGTTCGGCGTCCCGGTGTGCCCGCACGCCGGTGGTGTCGGGCTGTGCGAACTGGTGCAGCACCTGGCGATGTTCGACTACGTCGCGGTCAGCGGGACCGTCCAGGACCGGGTCATCGAGTACGTCGACCACCTGCACGAGCATTTCCTCGATCCGGTCGTGGTGTCCGGTGGCCGGTACGCGGCACCGACGAAGCCCGGCTTCTCGGCCCAGATGCACCCGGAGTCGATCGCCGAGTACCTGTTCCCGTCCGGGCCGGTGTGGAGGGACGAAGGATGACCGAGGAGCTGAGCTTTCCCACCGGGGCGGCGATGACACGGGAGTTCGACGGACGGCGGGCGATGGTGACCGGCGGTGGTTCCGGGATCGGCCTGGCGACCGCGGTGCTGCTGGCGGCGCGCGGCGCGAGCGTGGTGTGCCTGGACCTGAACCCGAAGGACGTGCCGGAGCCGGTCCTCGGCCTGGTGGCCGACGTCGCGGACGACTCGGTCGCCGACGCCGTCGTGGCCGCGGCGGACCGGTTGGGCGGCATCGACATCGTGGTGAACAACGCCGGCATCGGCGCGCAGGGCACGGTCGAGGACAACGAGATCGACGAGTGGCGCCGGGTGTTCGACGTGAACGTGCTGGGCATGGTGCGGGTGGCGCGGGCGGCTCTGCCGATGCTGCGCGAGTCGGCGGCCGCGGGCCGGCATCCGGCGATCGTCAACACGTGCTCCGTCGCGGCCACGGCCGGACTGCCGCTGCGGGCGCTGTACAGCGCGTCCAAGGGCGCCGTGTACTCGCTGACCCTGGCGATGGCCGCCGACCACGTGCGGGAGGGGATCCGGGTCAACTGCGTCAATCCCGGCACCGCCGACACCCCGTGGGTGCGGCGGCTGATGGACTCCGCCGCCGACCCGGCGGCCGAGCTGGCCGCGCTGGCGGCCAGGCAACCGACCGGCAGGCTCGTCTCCGCCGAGGAGGTCGCGGCCACCATCTGCTATCTGGCCAGCCCACTGTCCAGTGCCACCACAGGAACAGCGGTGGCGGTCGACGGCGGCATGCAGGGCCTGCGGCTGCGGCCGCTCACCGACACCTGATCAGCGCTCCCCCGTCACCGTCGACGCACAGCGAAGGAAGAGCCATGCACCCGTGTCCGTTGTTGAAGGCCACCGCCGGCCTCGCGATCGCCGCCATGCTGGTGGCCGGCTGCGGTTCCGGCACGTCGTCCGGCTCGTCCGGTGCCGGCGGCAAGGTCGGGCTGGACCAGCCGAGGTCGGACACCGACTTCTGGAACGCCTACGCCAAGTACGTGCCGCAGAAGGCCAAGTCGCTCGGCGTGAACCTGATGCCGGTGACCAACTCGCAGAACGACACCGCGAACCTGGCCAGCAACGTGCAGTCGCTGGTCGCCCAGGGCGCGAAGGCCGTCGTGATCGCGCCGCAGGACACCGGCGCCGTGATCAACACCGTGAAGCAGTTGAACAACAAGAACATCCCTGTCGTCACCGTGGACACCCGGCCGGACTCCGGCAAGGTCTACATGACGGTGCGCGCGGACAACAAGGCGTACGGCACGAAGGCGTGCGAGTTCCTGGGCCAGCAGTTGCACGGCAGCGGCGCCGTCGTCGAGTTCGAGGGCGCGCTGAACTCGATCAACGGCCGCGACCGGTCGCAGGCGTTCGGCGACTGCATGAAGGCCAAGTATCCCGGCATCACCGTGTACGCCGAGCCGACCAACTGGGACGGCCCGACGGCGGCCAACGACCTGCAGACCGAACTGGCGCAGCACCCTGACATCAACGGTATCTACATGCAGGCCGGTGGCGCGTTCCTGGCGCCGACGCTGGCCATGCTGAAGGCCAAGAACAAGCTGGTGCCGACCGGGCAGCCCGGCCACATCACGATCGTGTCCAACGACGGCATCCCGCACGAGTACGCGTCGATCCGGAACGGCGAGATCGACGCGACCGTCTCCCAGCCCGCCGACCTGTACGCCCAGTACGCGCTGTACTACGCGCAGGCCGCGTTGCAGGGCAAGACGTTCAAGCCGGGTCCGACCGACCACGGCAGCACGATCGTGACCTACGGCGACGGGAACCTGGAGGACCAACTGCCCGCGCCGCTGGTGACGAAGGCGAACGTGGAGGACAAGAGCCTGTGGGGCAACACCGTGGGCCAGTCATGACGCTGGCCGACGGGGCGGCAGGGGCGGCGGCCACACGGCATGCCGCCCCCGTCGTCGAGGCACGCGGCGTCACCAAGCGGTACGGCCCGACGACCGCGCTGGACGACGCCGACATCGTGATCGAGCCCGGCCAGACGCACGCCCTGGTCGGCCGCAACGGCGCGGGCAAGTCGACGCTGGTGGCCATCCTCACCGGGTTGCAGCGCGCCGACGCCGGTGAACTGCTGTTCGGCGGCGAACCCGCACCGCCGCACTCGGGTGACCGGGCGGCGTGGCGGCGCAGGTCGCGTGCGTGTACCAGAAGTCGACGATCATCCCCGACGCTGTCGGTCGCGGAGAACCTGTTCCTGAACCGGCAGGCCGCACTCGGGCCCGATCTGCTGGCGCCGGCTGCGCCGACAGGCGCGGCGAGCTGCTCGACGCCTACGAGCTGGACGTCGGCCCGACGCGGCATGGCCGGCGACCTGGACGTCGAGCAGCGGCAGCTGGTGGAGATCGCGCGGGCGCTGTCGCTGGGCGCCCGGTTCGTCATCCTGGACGAGCCGACCGCGCAACTGGACGGCCAGGCGATCGAGCGGCTGTTCGACCGGATGCGGGCGCTGCGCGAGTCAGCGGCGTGACGTTCCTGTTCATCTCCCACCACCTGCAGGAGGTCTTCGACATCTGCGACGTGGTCACCGTGTTCCGCGACGCGCGGCACGTCTCACCACCGCGGTGCAAGGACATCACGCCCACCGCGCTGGTGGAGGCGATGACCGGTGAGGCGGCCGCCGGAGCCGGTCGAGCAACGACCGGCCGGGCGTGCCCGCCGACGCGGACGTGGTGCTGGCCGCGCGACGGGCTGAGCCTGCCCGGCGAGTACGCGGACGTCGACCTGACCGTCCGGGCGGGCGAGGTGGTCGGCGCTGGCCGGTGTCGGCGGCAGCGGCAAGGTGTCGCTCGCGGAAACCCTGGTCGGGCTGCGGAAGCAGGACCGTGGCACGGTGGGTCGCCGGGGCGCGCGCGCCAGCCGGGCAGCGTGCCGTCCGCGCTGGACGCCGGGCTGGGTTTCGTGCCGCAGGACCGGCACAAGGAGGGTCTCGTGCCGCTGCTGTCGCGTCGCCGAGAACGCGACGCTGACCGATCACCGACCGGTTGGGCGCGCGGCGGTTTCATCAGCCCTGGCAGGCGCAGGGCGCTGGCCAGGCGCGGCCATCGACGACCTGGCGATCAAGACCGACGGCCCTGACCAGCCGGTCGCCGGCCTGTCCGGTGGCAACGCGCAGAAGGTCGTGATGGCGCGGGCGCTGGCCAGCGAACCGAAGGCGCTGGTGCTGATCAGCCCGACCGTGGGCGTCGACGTGCGGTCGCGCGAGTCGCTGCTCGGAAGTCGTGGACCGTGGCGCGGCGGGGCACCGGGGTGCTGGTGGTGTCCGACGAGATCGAGGACCTGCGGGTCTGCGACCGGGTCGTCGTGCTCTTCACGGCGCGTGCACGCCGAACTGCCGGCGGGCTGGACCGACCCGCACCTGGTGGCCGCGATGGAAGGAGTCGAACGAGACATGAGCCGAGGAAGTTCGGCGTGAACCAGCAGACCCCCATCCGTGTCCAACCCGGAGCTGACCGCCGGACCGGCCTGAACCGCGCGCGGCGTTCCGGCTGCGCCCGGCTGCGCGACTTCACGCTGGTCCCGGTGATCATCGCGCTGCTGATCGTCGGCTATCTCGTCGACCCGGTGTTCCTGACCTTCGGCCAACCTGATCAACGTGCTGCAGCAGCAGACCGAACTGTCCCTGCTGGTGCTCGCCGAGTCGCTGATCCTGATCAGCGGCAAGTTCGACCTGTCGCTGGAGTCGACGATCGGCCTCGCGCCCGCGCTGGCGTGGTCGCTGGTCCTCGCCGAAGGCCAGCGCGAACGGCCTCGGCACGGACTGGCCCGTCGTGGACGGCGATCCCGGTGTGCCTCGCGGTCGGCGCGCTGATCGGCTCGTTCAACGGCTTGCTGATCCTGAAGTTCCGGCTGTCCGGCGTTCATCGTCACGCTGGGCATGCTGATCGTGTTGCGCGGTCTGCAGACCGGCGTCACCGGCGGCGACAGCCTGTCCCAGGTGCCGGCCTCGTTCCTGTACCTCGGATCGGCGTCGCTGGCTGGGCATGCCCGCTGTCGATCTGGATCTGCGGCGATCCTGTTCATGCTCGGCATCGTGGTGCTCGGCTACTTCCGGCACGGCCGCTCGCTGTACGCGATCGGCGGCAACGTCGACGCGGCCGCGCGCGGCCGGTATCCGGACCGACCGGGTCATCTGGATCGTGCTGGTCATCGGCAGGCCTGCTGGCCGCGTTCGCCGGCATGCTGATGACCGGCCGCCTCGGCGCCGATCAGCGCCAGACCAGGGCCAGAACATGATCTTCCAGGTGTTCGCGGCGTGCGTCATCGGCGGCATCAGCATGGACGGCGGCAAGGGCACGCTGTTCGGCGCGCTGTGCGGTGTGCTGGCACTCGGCCTGATCAACAACATGCTGACGCTGGCGGGTGTGTCCGGCCACTGGCTGCAGGCGATCTACGGTGCGATCATCCTGGTCGCCCTGGTACTGGCGAGGATCACGTCGGGCAAGGCGCAGGACTAGATGCGTTGCTACCGTTGCGTTACTACCGGTGCGTTACTACCGAGGAGACGGTGTGACCCGATCCGAACAGCCGGACCGGCCGCTCGGCCGAACCGGCCACCGCGTGGGGCCGCTGGCCTTCGGCGGCGCCGGCATCGGCAACCTGTACCGGGAGGTGAGTGACGCCGATGCCGAAGCGGCCGTGCACACCGCACTGGCGGCGGGCGTGCGCTACTTCGACACGGCACCGCACTACGGTCTCGGCCTTTCCGAGCGGCGACTGGGTGCGGCCCTTGCGGGACAACGGGATTCGGTGATCCTGTCGACGAAGGTGGGCAGGCTGCTCGTCGACGAGCCGAGCGGTGCCGATCGGCGTGACGAGGCGGGTTTCGACGTGCCGGCGACGAGCCGGCGGGTGCGCGACTACAGCAGGGACGGTGTGCTGCGGTCGCTGGAGTCGAGCCTGGAGCGGCTGCGCACCGACCGGATCGACGTCGTGTTCGTGCACGACCCGGACGAGTACTACACCGAAGCGCTGGAGGGCGCGCTGCCGGCGTTGGCGGAACTGCGCTCCCAGGGCGTGATCGGCGGGTTCGGCGCCGGCATGAACCAGTGGCGGATGCTGGCCGGGTTCGTCGAGCACGCCGACCCGGACGTGATCATGCTGGCCGGCCGGTACTCGCTGTTGGACCAGTCGGCGCTGGCCGAACTGCTGCCGCTGTGTTCGGCGCGTGGCGTGTCCGTGGTGGCGGCGGGCGTGTTCAACTCCGGCATCCTCGCCACGGACCGCCCACGGCCCGGCGCGCACTACGACTACGGCCCCGCGGACGCCGAACTGGTGGCACGCGCGAACCGGATCGCCGACGTGTGCCAGCGGCACGGCTGCACGCTGCCACAGGCCGCCGCGCAGTTCCCGCTGGCGCATCCGGCCGTGGCCACGGTGTGCCTCGGCGCGCGATCGGCCGACCAGATGGCGCGCAACGCTTCGCTGTTCGAGCGGCCGGTGCCCGACGACGTGTGGCGGGAACTGGTGGCCGAGGGGCTGCTGAGCGGTGACGCACCGGTCGGAGCGGGCCGATGACCGTCGACGCGCACCACCACCTGTGGGACCCGGCCACCCGCGAGTACGGCTGGCTGTCCGGCGACGCGCTGGCCCCGATCCGGCACCGCTACGACGTGACGGACCTGCGGGCGCGCACCGGCGAAACGGGTGTCGACCGGACGGTGCTCGTGCAGACCGTGCCGGACATCGGCGAGTCCCTGGAGTTCCTCGGCATCGCCGAGGACAACCGGGACCTGGTCGCGGGCGTGGTCGGCTGGGTCGACCTGACCGCGTCCGATGTGGCCGGGCAGCTGGCGCGGCTGCGCGCGGCCAGGGGTGGCGACCGGCTGGTCGGTATCCGGCATCTGGTCCAGGACGAGCCCGACCCGGCCTGGCTGGTGCACGCGGACGTCGTGGCCGGGGTGCGTGCGGTCGCGGCGGCCGGACTGGTCTACGACCTGCTCGTGCTGCCCGGCCAGCTACCTGCCGCGATCACGCTGGTGGAGCGGGTGCCCGAGGGCAGGTTCGTGCTCGACCACGCGGCCAAGCCGCCGATCGCGCGTGGCGTCGTCGAGCCGTGGCTGTCACTGATCGGTCAACTGGCCGGGTCACCGCGCGTGGCGTGCAAGCTGTCCGGTCTGGTCACCGAGGCCGACGCGGATTCGTGGACCCCTGCCGACATCCGGCCCTACGCGGACGCGGTGCTGGCCGCGTTCGGTCCGCGGCGGGTGATGTTCGGGTCGGACTGGCCGGTGTGCGAACTGGTCGCCGGCTACGCCGACGTGTACGCGCTGGCCGACGAGTTGTGCGGCGGTCTGTCCGAGGCGGAGCGGGCGGCGGTGTTCGGCGACACGGCGAGCGAGTGGTACCGGCTGGGTCAGCGGTAACGCCTGCGGTAGCGCACGCGGGTCGCCCAGGACGACGGCCGGCACAGCAGCAGCGCGGCCACGGCAACGCAGCTGACCAGCAGGATCGCCATGAACCCCGGCGTGACCAGGTACGCGGGACCGCTGGCCGGGTCGAGCGAGAGCGTCAGTCCGGACCGGGTCTGGATGGCCAGCAGCGAGCCGGCCAGGATCAGTATGCCGAACACGCACTGCACCACCACGCTCGCGATCCGGCACACGTCGGAGCGCCGGTACGTGCCGGCGGCCAGTGCCAGCACGAAGGCGCCGATGGCGAACGCCAGGATCGAGGCGATGATCAGCACGACGGCGACCGGCTGATTCACCGCGGCCGGCCCGTTCAGGTGGGCGCCTCGGTAGCCGATGGCAAGGATGAGACCGAAGAACACCCACAACAGAGCCTGGCCGGCCTGCAGCACGACGGCACCGACCAGGGTCGGTGGTGGCTTCGTCGGGACAGTCGAAGGTGGGCTCACCGCTCGGGTGATGGCTGGTCGCCTGGGTACCGTTTGTGTGGTCACTGCTTGTGTCGTCACTGCGCTTTCCGTTGTCGACGTGCCGTGCGGTACGGCCGGCGGGCGCGGTGCCGGCCGTACCGCTGGTGTCACGGGAGTGACCCTCGCGCCATGCAGTTCGGATCGGGTCATCTGCGGCTCCAGGGAGGATCCCCCCAAATCCGATCTGCCTATGACGAGCTGCGATTACTCGGCGGTCATACCGTGGTCGTCCCCAAAACACTGTGAAGCTTGCCCCGGATTAATCGAGATTGATAGTCGCAGGTGTGCGACGAGCGCCACGCGCCGCGGTACGGCATGCTGTTGCGGTGCAGTCCGAGCATGACGGCGTCGTGGTCGGCGGAGGGCAGCGCGCGCTGAATGGGGCTACGAGGTACCACGACACCCGCCGGGTTCTGGCGGGTGTCGTGGTGTTTCTGCAGCTCGTGGCGTTGCCGCCGCAGGTGGTGGCGATCGCCTCGGGCATCCGGTCCGGCGCGTACACGCTGCCCTGGCTCGCCTTCCTGATCTACACGGTGCTCTTCGCGTGGCAGGCCACGTTCGTGCTGACGGTCTGGCGTCGCGGGTCGGTACCCGACTGGGTGGTCGTCACCGACGTCGCCCTCGTCGCCACCGGCATCCTGCTGATCAGTCTGGCGGTGCACCCGGCCTACTTCACCCAGGTCTCCGGGGCGGACCTGGAAGCCGCCATGCAGGTCACCGGCGTCGTGGTCGCCATGAACAGCCGCGTGGTGCGGATCGTGATCGGCTGCGGATCGCTGGCCGCCGCGCACGTGATCGCCGAGGTGCCCTCCATGCGGGCCGACTACAGCGACATCGCCTCGACCATCACCGACGTGCTGTGGGTCGCGGGCGCCGCGCTGGTCGCCGGCCTGATCTCGCACCGGCTGCTGGCCGCCGACCGACAGGCCGACGAGGCGACCCGGCAGGTCGCGCAACTGCACGCCCAGGCCGCGGAGGCGCGGGCGCGCAACCAGGAGCGGGTCCGCTACCTGCGGGAGCAGATCCGCCGCTACCGGGCACTGCACGACGGGCCGCTGTCCATCCTGACGGCCATCGCGGCCGGCGGTCTGGACCACCGCGACGACGACGTGCGCAGGCAGTGCGCCGTGAGCGCGAACCTGTTACGTGGCCTGATCTCCGACGACCCGATGAGCACGCTGACCGACCTGTCCATCGCGCTGACGAAGGCCGGCAGCGACTACGCGGTGCACGGCCTGCGCGTGCACTACCAGTTCTCCGACCTGCCCGCCGACCTGCCGGCCACGGTGGTGGAGGCGCTGAGCGGAGCGAGCCGGGAGGCGCTGAACAACATCGCGGCGCACGCGGGCACCGACCGCGCCTGGTTGACGGCCCGCGCGGACGGCAGCCCGAACGGGCAGGCGGTGACGGTGACGATCGTGGACCAGGGCAGGGGTTTCGACCCGACGACCACGACGTTCGGCCGTGGCCTGCCCGACTCGATCACCGGCCGGATGGCCGACGTGGGCGGCAAGGCGATCGTGGACAGCATGCCCGGCCAGGGCACGCGGGTGGAACTGAGGTGGCAGAAGTGACGTACAGCGGATGATCCGGATCGCCGCGATCGACAACGATCCCATCGTGCTGCTCGGCCAGCGGGCCCTGATCGACCCGGTTCCGGACCTGGAACTGGTGATCACGACCACGACGGTCGAGGAGTACCTGGAGTCCGGCGTCGGAGTCGACGTCGTGCTGCTCGACCTGATGCTCGGCGACGGCAACGCGCCGGAGGACAACGTCGCCCGCCTGTGCGCGACCGGCGTGCGGGTGCTCGTCGTGTCGGTACACGGCGAACGCCAGCACGTGAAGGCGACGATCCGGGCAGGCGCGTCCGGCTACCTGATCAAGGGTGGCGACTCGGAAACACTCGCCGACGCGATCCGCACCGTCCACGAGGGCGACCAGGCACTGACCCAGGAGCTGGCGTTCATCATCAGCCTGGAGCCGCCGAGGCTGAGCCAGCGCGAACTGGAGGTCCTGTCGCTGTACGGCACCGGCAGCACCCTGGAGGCCACGGCCCGCAGGCTGGGCATCAGCATCAGCACGGTGCGCGTGCACCTGAGCCGCATCTACGCCAAGTTCGCGGCGGCAGGCGACCCGGTGGGCGACCGCTCCGAACTGCTCCACCGCCTCCCCGACTACGGCCTCACCGACCGCAAACCGGAATGACCCCACGAAACCGCCGGCCAGCAACGCAACCGCCGACGAAACCGGCGCGGACCGACGGCCGACGCCGAAGGCCGACGCCGAGGCGCGGCCACGGCCGAAGCGATCCTCAACCCGGACCGGCCTCGGTCAACGCGTCGCGCAACCACTGCTCGACCCCGGCGACATGCACCGTCGCCCATGCCCGCGCCACGTCGGCCTGCCCCGCCGCGATCGCGTCACAGATGGCCCGATGCTCGGCCAACGTCTGCGCCACCGCCGACTCCTGCGTCAACCCGCGCCAGATCCGGGCCCGCTGCGTCGGCCCGGACAAACCGTCCACCAACGAGCACAACACCTGGTTGCCCGACCCGAGTGCGATCCGCCGGTGGAACTCCAGGTCGTTGGCGACCAGTTCCTCGACCGACGGGTCATCGCCCAGCTTGGCCAGCAACCGTCTCAGTTCGGCCACCTCGTCGGCCGTCATCCGGGCCGCGGCCATCGCCGTGGCCGCCGGTTCCAGGATGCGCCGCACCTCAAGGAACTCCAGCACCGTGTCGTCGCGGTGGAAGTCGATCACGAAGCCCATCGCGTCCAGCAGCACGGACGGCTCCAGGCTGGTCACGTACGTCCCGTCACCCTGGCGCACGTCGAGGACGTGGATCAGGGACAGTGCCTTCACCGCCTCGCGCAGCGAGTTGCGGGACAACCCCAGCCGCTCGGCCAGATCAGCCTCGCGCGGCAACCGGTCACCGGGGGCCAGTGCGCCGCTGACGATCATCTCCTTGATCTTCTCGATCGCCTCGTCGGTAATCGCCACGGGCACCCGTTCCTTGTGAGCTGAGTGAGCTGAGCCAGCAGAGGATCCAGACATCGGATGTGTCGAGAATACCCGTCGGGCGGTGGTCCGCACGGCAGTGCGGTGGGGGTGCCACGCAGGCTCCCACCCGCACGCCGCACGGCGAGTCCGGCAGCACCTCCTCCCGCCCGTTCACGTAGGTTTGGAAAGTTTCCAAACTCGCGTGAAAACCGCGCGGGCGCATCACCGCGGTCGTAAACTCCCGGTAGCCCAATGACGAAGGCAGGCTGTCGTGACCGAAAGCCGGGTGCCCCCGGTCGGCACCCCCGCAGGAATGCGGGAACTCAACCAGCGTGCCGTGTTGGAACGGCTGCGGGTGGCCGGGCCGGCGACGCGGCCGAACATCGCGAAGGACACCGGACTGTCCAAACCGACGGTCGGCCAGGCACTGCTGGACCTCGAACAACACGGGCTGGTACGCACGGTGGGCCGCACCTTCGCCGGCCCCGGCCGCTCCGCCGTGGTCTACGAGGCGAATCCGTCGGCCGGTTACGTGCTGGGCATCGACATCGGCCGGGAACTCGTGCGGATCGCGGTGGCCGACCTGGCCGGTGAGGTCGTCGCGAAACTGGACGAGCGCAACCGCAGCCGGTCGGCGAACGCGTTGGTGCGCACCGTTGCCACGGGCGCCGAGCGCGCCACGCGGATGGCAGGTCTGCACCGTGACGACATCGTCGCCACCGCGATCGGCAGCCCCGGAGTGGTGAACACGTACTCGCGGTCCTTCGGCCACGTACCCAACCTGCCCGGCTGGGAACGCAAGGGCCTGCTGGACGACCTGGAAGAGGCGCTGGGTCCGGGTCTGGTCGTGGAGAACGACGCGAATCTGGCGGCGCTGGGCGAGTACCAGGCCGGTGCGGCGCAGGGCGTCGGCACGTTCGTGACGCTGACCGTGGGCACCGGGATCGGCCTGGGCATCGTGGTCGGCGGCAAGCTGTTCCGGGGCGCGCACGGCGCTGCCGGTGAGATCGGCTACCTGCCCTTCGGCTGGCCGGTCGACGGGCCACCCGCCGCCGGTTACGCGAAGCCGAAGCAGGGCATGCTGGAGGCCGCCGCGGCGGCCGGGTCGATCGTGCAGATCGCGGAGGCCGGCGGCCTGCGTACCGCGAAGACCGCCAAGGACGTGTTCCGGCTGGCGCACGAGGGCGACGAGCGGGCACTGCGCGCGGTGCGGGTGGAGGCCAGCAGGCTGGCGTTCGTGATCGCGGCCGTGGCGGCGGTGATCGACCCGGAACTGGTCGTGCTCGGCGGCGGTGTCGGCACCAACACCGATCTGCTGCTGGAGCCGATCGAACGCATCCTGAGCCGGACCACGCCGCTGGCCCAGCGGATCGTGCCGACGAAGCTGGGTGAGGACGCGGTGCTGACCGGCGCGATCACCACCGCGCTGCGCACGGCACAGGACGTCGTGTTCGACCGCATGACGAGGGTGGGCTGACCGGGCAACGGTCACGCTGGGAACATTGACACTGCCGGACCGTGAGCGGTGAAATACTTGCACGATTGACGACCGGCTTTGTTCATTGTTCACCGACCGCGTGGGAGGCGTCATGCCCCGTCGACTCGTCAGGCCCGCGTTACTCGTGGCGGTGGCCGCGACAGCGGCGGCCACCCTGTCCGTCCCCGCGGCCGCCGCCCCCACCGACCAGGTCACCGCCGTGATGGCGCGGATGTCGCTCACCGACAAGGTCGAGCAGATGTTCGTGTCCTACGTCTACGGCACCAGCGCCACCGCGCAGGACGCCAGTGACGTCGCGCAGAACCACGCGCTGTACGGCGATTCGGTCGACAACGGCGCGCAGTTGCTGGCGCGGTACCACCTCGGCGGCATCATCTACTTCACCTGGTCCAACGGACTGACCGACCCGCAGCAGATCGGCGCGCTGTCCAACGGCCTACAGCAGGCGGCGGCCGGCGGTGACGGCATCCCGGTGCAGGTCAGCACCGACCAGGAGGGCGGCATCGTCAACCGGATAGGTGCGCCGGCAGCGGTGTCCCCGGGCAACATGGCCATCGGCGCGACGTTCGACCCGGCCGACGCGTACCGGCAGGCGACCGTGTCCGGCGCCGAACTGCGCGCGATGGGCATCAGCGTCGACGACGCGCCCGTCGTCGACGTGAACGTCAATCCGCGCAACAGCGCGGACGGTCCACGCTCGTTCGGCGACCGGCCGGCCATGGTGTCCGCGATGGCCGCGGCCGCCGTGCTCGGCTACCAGCACGCCGGCGTCGCGGCGCAGGCCAAGCATTTTCCCGGGCTCGGCGACACGACCGTGAACACCGACAACGGCATCGCCGTCACGAACGAGACCCGCGCGCAGATCATGAGCACCGACGTCCCGTCGTTCCGCGCGGCGATCGCGGCGGGCGTGCAGTCGATCATGGCGGCACACATCGTGGCGCCGGCACTGGACCCGTCGCGCCTGCCGGCCAGCCTGTCCCGGCCGATCGTGACCGGCCTGCTGCGCGACACGCTGCACTACAACGGTGTCGTCATCACCGACTCGCTGGCGGCAGCGGCACTGGCGAACATCCCGGAGAACCAGATCGTGCTCGACGCGATCAACGCCGGTGACGACGAACTGCTGATGCCGCAACACCTGCCGGCCGACATCGACACCGTGGTGGCCGCGGTGCGGGCGGGCACGATCAGCCAGGCCAGGATCGACCGGTCGGTGCGCCGGATTCTCACCATGAAGCAGCACATCGGCCTGTTCGGCAACCGGTACACGTCGCCTGCGAAGATCACGGCCACGGTCGGCACGCCCGCCCACCTGGCCACCATGGCCGGCATCGCGCGGCGCTCGATCACGTTGGTGCGCAACGGCAACCACGCCCTGCCGATCCCGGCCGGCAAGCACGTCCTGGTCACCGGCTGGGGTGTCGGCACGACGCAGACGCTGACCGACGACCTGACGGCGCGCGGCCTGACCGTGCAGCGACTGTGGACCGGATCACCGGACGCGGCCACGATCGCGGCGGCGGTCGCGGCCGCGCGGACCAACGACGTGACGGTGGTGACGACCGGCAACGCCTGGGCCGACCCGACGCAGCAGAACCTGGTCGCGGCACTGCTGGCCGGCGGCAAGCCGGTCGTGGTCGCGTCGGTGGAGGGACCGTACGACGTGGCGTACTTCCCGACCGCACCGTCGTACGTGGCCGCGTACGACTACCAGGCGGTGTCGTTGCAGGCACTGGCCGACGCGCTGGACGGCGCCGCCCGGCCGACCGGTCACCTGCCGGTGACGATCCCGACCGCGGACGGCTCGGCGACGCTGTACCGCTACGGTTCGGGTAACGGCTACTGACACTCCACATCGGGACAAATATGGCGAGCGGGCTGCCCGGATCGACCGAACTGCCGGACGGCACGTGGATCAGGGGCCGGGGACTGGCCAAGCCGGCCCCGGCCGAGCCGTTCCCGGACTACGGCCTGTACCTGGGCACCGGCCGCTTCCACGACCGCCACGAGCCGACGCTGACGTGGCCGCACGAGTGGATCGACTGGCCGGACTTCCGGCTGCCGAGGAATCCGACCGCGGCGACGTCCCTGATCCGCGCCCTGCACGAACGGGCCCGGCAGGGACAGCGGGTCGAAGTCGCCTGCCGCGGCGGCGTCGGCCGCACCGGCACCGTGATCGCCTGCCTCGCCGTGCTCGCCGGCACCGAACCCGCCGAAGCCGTCACCTGGACCCGCGCCCACTACCACCACAGAGCCGTCGAAACACCCGGCCAACGCCGTTGGGTCACCCGGTTCACCCGATGACCCGAGCGGGCGTCGGGTCCAGGTAGACCTGCCTGATCGCGGTGAACCGCTCAGCCAGGCGTCGTTCGGCCTGCTCACACGCCTCCTCGACCTCGGCCGCCGACGCGCTGTCCACGAAGTCGACCTTCGCGGCGACCAGGACGTCGTCGGGGCCGAGCAGGATGGCGGCCAACTGGCCGACGCCGACGATCGCGTCGGGTGCGGTGATCTCGTCGCGGATCTGTCGCAGCATCCGCTCGGGCACGGATCTGCCGATCAGCAGCGACATGTTGTCCCTGCCCAGCGTGAACGCCACCCATGCCAGGGTGAGACCGATCAGGATCGACGTGCCGCCGTCCCACAGGCCCGAGCCGGTCAACTGGCCGCCGATCAGGCCGATCGCGGCCAGCAGCAGGCCGACCAGTGCCGCGGTGTCCTCGAAGACGACGGCCTTGACCGTGGTGTCCGGCATGTGCCGGAGATATGTCCACAGTGGAGCCCGCCAGCGCCTGGCCTCGCGGGTGGTCTGCCGCAGGCCGCGCAGCAGCGACGTGCCCTCCAGCACGAACGCGACCGCCAGCACGATGTAGGACACCAGCGGGCTGTCAAGGTCCTCGCCGTTGACGATGGTGCGGATGCCGTCGATCACCGCGAACGCGGCACCGCCGACGAACGTCGCCACCGACGCCAGGAACGCCCAGAAGTAGCGCTCCGGACCGTAACCGAGCGGGTGCCCCGGGTCGGCGGGCCGGCCGCTGCGCCGCAACGCGGTCAGCAGCAGGACCTCCGTCACCGTGTCGGCCAGCGAGTGCGCCGCCTCGGACAGCATCGCCGACGATCCGGACAGCACGCCACCGACCGCCTTGGCCGCCGCTATCGCCAGGTTCACGGCTGCCGCGAGCAGCACCGTGAACAGGCTCTCCTCGTGCGAGTTGCGCTCCCGCATGCCGCTCACGTCCAGTCGTAGAAACCGCGACCGCTCTTGCGGCCCAGTTCACCTGCCTCGACCTTGCGACGCAACAGCTCCGGTGGCGCGTACCGCTCCCCCAGCCTGCCGTGCAGGTACTCGGCGATGGCCAGCCGCACGTCGAGGCCGACCATGTCGGTCAGGCGCAGCGGCCCGACCGGATGCCGGTAGCCCAGCACCATGGCCTGGTCGATGGCCGCCGGCTCGGCGACGCCCTCCTCGACCATCCGGATCGCCTCCAGGCCCAGCAGCACACCCAGCCTGCTGCTGGCGAACCCCGGCGAGTCGCGCACGACGACACCGGTCTTGCCCAGCGCGGCCACCCAACCCGTCACGGCGTCGCGCACGGCGTCCTCGGTGGCCGTGCCGAGCACGACCTCCACCAGCGCCGACGGCGGCACGGGGTTGAAGAAGTGCATGCCGACGAACCGGCCCGGCCTGCGCAGCGCGGCGGCGAGTTCGTCGATGGACAGCGAGCTGGTGTTGGTCGCCAGCACGGCATGCTCGTCGAGCACGGCCTCGGCGGCGGTGAGCACGTCCACCTTCAGCGCCGGCAGTTCCGGCACGGCCTCGACGACCAGATCCGCATCCGGTGGCAGCGCGGCGACCTGATCGACGACGCCGAGCCGGGCAATGATGTCGGTCACCGGTTCGGTCAGGGCACCCCGTTCGGCTGCCTTCGCGAGGCCGTCGGCCACCCGCCCGCGGGCCGCGGCAGCCGCCTTCTCGTCGGCCTCGACCACCACAACGTGCGCGCCGGTGCCCAGGAAGACCTGCGCGATGCCCGCGCCCATCCGGCCGCCACCGATCACGCCGACGGTCGCCGGTCCGTGCTGCTGCCTCGTCGCTGCTGTCATGCGGCGATTATCACCAACGACAGCGGCCGGCCCGGCGCGCCGCCCCGACTCGGCGTCGTGCCGAGGAGCAACCCGCTTTCGCCTGTGTCGTGAAAACAATGGCCCTGGCCGTTGCCGCTGCTGCCGCCGCCGTACCTGACCGTTCGTATTGCTGACGATGACCAGCATCCGCTTGCTCGGCGTCTCGGCGCTCACACGCCAGGATCGCCTCGAGGCGCTGATCGGCTGACTGGACGTGGCGGCTGTCGTCCGGAAGCTCAAGACCGCTGCACATAGCACGTTGGCCGCCGCGCCGGCGGTCTGGTTATACCAGCCACATAGCTGTACTACATTACGAGGTGAGGGACATGGCCCTGTGGAACCCCGGCGACGCCGCCTCAAAGGGAACAGTGCCGATTACGTCAGGCTGCCAACGACAAGCCTGGGAGATGTGGAAGAGGCGGTTTCTCGAAACAGCCAGACCCCGGCGGAGGTTTTTGCATATATGCCGCCAGAGTCGCTTCGCTGTGGATACCGAACCACCTACCCGCTCGACGCGCGGATCGTGTAGAGCAGTGCTGGGCCCGCTCGCGCAACGGACGGACGCCGTCGCTGGTTTCCGCCGCCGGATCCAGGCCGGGCCGCAGTCGCTGTGGCGCTCCTCCAACTCTCCCGGTCGCGTCCAACGGCCATTGTCGCCGCGGGGTTCACGCCGCTGCTGCGCGCCGACCGCCTCGCCGAGGAGCTGGAGCTGGGGAGGTGTGGAGTGGGACAGACGCCGTCCACCACTCCTTACGGAGCAGGGTGGTGTGAGATCACACTAGCGCGCGCCCGGGAGCTCGGTTCGACACGCTCGCCTGCGCCTGACCGGAAACCTGGCCAACGCTGTAGCCGCACATGCCGCGGCCGCGGATTGGCTTGGTACGTTCCGTCCGCCAGCCTCGACGAAGAAGGTCCTGGCGACCGGGGTGTACGGCACCAACCTGGTGGCGTCGGGCTTCTCGACGTCAACCGGCTATCTCCGGGCTGTCCGCCGAGCACGACTGGGCGTTCGTGAACGTGACGAAGAACATGCATCTACGCCGAGGGGTCCGAACTCTGGCGTTGGAACCGGCCGAGCAGCTGGCTTCTGATCCCTGACCGGGTGGTCTGCCCATAGCCTCCGGGTCGCTGTTCACGAAGGTGGCGCGGGGATTGAGGAGTGGCTCGAGGCGGGGCTGGTAGAAGGCGATCTGCCGACCTTCAACGGCGCGCACGGCGGAGAGATCTCCGGGTTCGAGACGGCGTTCGATGCCAGCGCGACTTCCGGCCGGTGAGGCCGGACACGATCGCCAAGTCGCTAGCGATCGGAAATCCCGCCGATGGTCCGTACGCGCTCGACAGCTTGCCGCCATCGGCGAGCGTCAGCGGCATGTCGCGGCCATCCTGGCCGATCAGGCCGGTGACGAGCGGAATGACCATCGGCTCCTTGGTGGGCTGTCCAGGAGTCGGCGGAACGACCTGCGCCAGATCGAGCTTGTAGGTCTTCGCCGCGGCGTCGTAGCTGCCGGACGCCACCACTTCGGGCGTGCCCGCCTGCGAGTACCAGCGCATGAACTGGCCGAAGTCGCGCTTGCTCACATCGGCAAAGCACTGCACGAACTGCTCGACGGTTGCGGCTTCGCCGTCGTGGCGCTCGAAGTAAAGGTCCATGCCTTTGCGGAACAGCTCAGCGCCGAGCAGCGTGTGGATCATCCGCACCACCTCGGCGCCCTTCTCGTAGACCGTCGTCGTGTAGAAGTTGTTGATCTCGCGATAGAGCTCCGGCCGCACCGGATGGGCGAGGGGGCCGGCATCCTCGACGAACTGGTGCGCGCGAAGCCCGCGCACGTCGCCGATCCGCGTCACCGACGCGCGAGCGCATATCGGAGGTGAACTCCTGATCGCGATAGACGGTCAGGCCTTCCTTGAGACAGAGCTGGAACCAGTCGCGGCAGGTGATGCGGTCGCCGGTCCAGTTGTGGAAATACTCGTGGGCGATGATGGACTCGATGGCGACGAAATCGTTGTCGGTCGCGGTGGCGGACGTGGCCAGCACGTACTTGTCGTTGAAGACGTTGAGGCCCTTGTTCTCCATCGCGCCCATGTTGAAGTCGGACACGGCGACGATCATGAATATGTCGAGATCGTATTCGCGGCCGAAAGCCGTCTCGTCCCAGCGCATCGAGCGCTTGAGCGAATCCATCGCGTAGCCGGCGCGATCCTCCTTGCCGGGCTCGACATAGATGCGCAGCGCGACCTTGCGGCCCGACATGGTGGTGAAGCTGTCCTCGATGTGGCCGAGCTTTCCGCCGACCAGCGCAAACAGATAGGCCGGCTTCGGCCACGGATCGTGCCACACCGCGAAGTGCCGGCCGCCGGGCAGGTCGCCCGACTTCGCGCAGGTTTCCGTTCGCCAGCAGCACCGGCGCTTCGGCTTTGTCCGCCTCGATCCGTGTGGTGTAGACCGCCATCACGTCGGGACGATCCGGGAAATAGGTGATGCGGCGGAAACCCTCGGCCTCGCATTGCGTGCAGTAGTTGCCGCTCGACCGGTAAAGCCCGGAAGTTGCGTGTTGGCCTGCGGGTCGACCAGCGTCTCGATCTCCAGCGTGAACGGCCGGTGCGGCGGCTGCGCGATGGTCAGGCCGTCGGGCGTCGCCACATAGGCGTCGGCCGCAACCGGCGCGCCGTCGATCTTGAGCGACACGAGCGTGAGGCCGTCACCATCGAGCACCAGCGGGGCAGGCGCGCCAGCCGCGGGATTGGGCTTGAGCTTCAGCGTCGCGCGCACTGGCGTCTTGGTCGGATCGAGCCTGACGTCGAGTTCGACCGTTTCCACCAGCCAGTCCGGCGGCCGGTATTCGGATAGACGGACGGGGCGGTGCTCTTCGGTGCGCATCATGTGTTCTTTTGCCCATCGGCGGGTGGGACGCGATCTATGCCCGGCCGGTGGGCAGAGTCACGTTGCTAGATCGCAGGCCGCGGCAGGCATAGCATGAGGCCAACAAGAATTTCACCGGGGAGGTTCACATGACGCATGCATTCAATTCCGGCTGTCCGTGCTGCCAGCCAAGCAACGGTCTGTCGCGGCGGCAATTCCTTTGCACCACCGCCGCGGGTGTCGCCGCAGCACCGGTATTGGCGACCGCCATGATCGGCGAGGCGGAGGCCAAGGCCAAGCCGAGCGGACAGTTGCCCGGCCGGCCGATCCTCATCAAGGGTGGCTGCGTCTCTCGCTCGACAGCGCCGTCGGCGATTTCGAGCAGGCCGACGTCCTGGTCGAGGGCAAGAAGATCTCGGCGGTGAAACCGAACATCAGCGCGCCGAACGCGCAGGTGATCGACGCGTCGAAATGCGTGGTGATGCCCGGCTTCGTCGATACCCACCGGCATATGTGGGAGGGGTTTCTGCGCAACTCGCTGCCCGATGGTTCGCTGGCCGACTACATCGCGCTGATCCAGAAGAAATTCGGCGCCAATTACGTGCCCGAGGACTGCTATATCGCCGACCTCATCAGCGCGCTGGGCTGTATCGATGTCGGTGTGACGACGGTGCTGGACTGGTCGCACATCCAGAATTCACCGGAGCACACCGATGCCTGCATCAAGGGGCTGCAGGAATCCGGCGTGCGCGGCGTGTTCGCCTACGGCTACCCGGAGACCGCCAGCGGCAACTGGAAGGACGCGCCGAAGAACAAGTATCCCGGCGACATCGCGCGCCTGCGCAAGCAGTATTTCAGCAGCGACGACCAACTGACGACGCTGTTCCTCGCCTCGCCCGGCGGCGCGCCGCGGACGTCGTGCAGATCTGGAAAGCGGCGCGCGATGTCGGCGCACCGATCACGATCCACGTCGGCGTCGGCGAGTTCGGCAAGAGCGCATTCCTGGAGAAGGTCCACGCCATCGAGCCGCTGAAGTCGGACACGACCTATGTCCACGCCTGCACGCTGAACGACACCGAATGGAAACTGATCGCGATTCCGGCGGAACCGTATCGATGGCGGGCTATGTCGAGAAGCTGATGGGGCACGGCAACCCGCCGATCCAGAAGATGCTCGACCTCGGAATGCGCCCGAGCCTCAGCGTCGACGTTGAGACCTCGGTGCCGAACGACTTCTTCAAGCAGATGCGCACGGTGCTTCTCGCCAGCAGAAGAACGAGGTCTGGGAGCGCGGCTTATCCGGCGACAAGAACGCCGCCGAAATTCCTGACCGTGCGCGAGGTGCTGGAGTTCGCCACCGTCGAAGGCGCTCGCGCCAACGGCCTGGAGAAAAAGGTCGGCACGCTCACGCCGGGCAAGGAGGCCGACATCATCCTGCTTCGCCACGACATGCTCAATGTCATGCCGATGAACAACGCCGTCGGCGCGGTCGTCACCAGCATGGGGCCGCAGAACGTCGACACCGTGCTGATCGCCGGCAAGATCATGAAGCGGAACGGCAAGCTCGTCGGCGTGGACAACAATGATTGTTGTGCGTGACCTTGAGCAACTACGTATTGCTACGTCGAACTGAGCAAAGCGATCATCCGCCGCGGCGCTCACGGACGGGCTTGCCGCGAGCAGTCGAAGACTCCCGCCGCCCGGCCTGCTCGTGGCTGCGTGCGGCGGCGGCGCATAGGCACGGGGTCGAGATCAGCCAGCCATCCGGCGCTCTCACTGCTCGTCCGACGCGAGCCGGCGCCCAGCCTCCGCGGCGCCGCCTCCTCCTCCTCGATCGCGACACCCTCGGCGTGGCGAGCGAGCGTCCTCGTGCGGCTGAGCCCGCGAACCGACTCCTGCCGGGAGAGGGCCGGTGGAGGGACACGCTGGAGGTACGTGCCGTCGCCAACGGCGCCCGGGGCGACTCACGTCTCCCGAAGCCGGGGCATCGCGACTGATAATGACAGCCCCCCTCTATCCTTCGCGAGGGTGAAACGAAGACCAGCAATCGCCTTGTTGCTTGCTCCTGCTTCGTTCAGTTACATATGCTGCTGATACGGGTGTGCCGCCGATTATATCTAGGCTGACCCCAACGTAGTAATGGTCCTGGTGAAAGCCTAAGCATTTCCGTGAGTTAGTGCTTTTGGGTAGCGGGCTTCGGGAGGCGCCACGAGTGGCGCTTGAGCACCGGCAGGTTCCGTCGGGCAACGGCACGCACTCAACGAGGACCTGCCGATCGCCGGCGCGCGCGAAGGCCGGCAGCACACGTCCGGCCTTCATTGGATTTGGGCGGGCCGAGCAGGCCCACGAGCCGGGGTTGAACAGTCGACGGTCTCGTAAATTCAATAAGCTCGGGCAGGGAACGTCATTCCTCGAAAGCAGTCTTTGCGAGAGAAATGTGGCCGGCCTATCCATCAGGGAACTTCGCTCGGTGACTTCGAGACTTCGAATTGTCTCTGATCGGGCGCCAAAATGCCTCGTTTATAAAATCATGTCTTTCTCATCGGGCAACGCCCAGAATAATCGGGGACTGAACAAACATGAAAATATACACATTGCCGCTCGGCTATATCTTCGCAATCTCTTTGATCGTCAACGCCGAAGCCCAAGGAGTTCCTGGAGGTGTTGCCCACGGTGCTTCGGTAGGGAGCCAAGCTGCTGGGCCGGTCGGCGCCGTCGTTGGAGGGGTCGTGGGCGGGGTCGTCGGCGGGGTGGAGGGGGTTCTCGGCATTGACCCGCGCCCGTCTTATTCACATTATTATTCCGAAGATCAGCCGGAGTATAGGCATCTCAGGAGCCGTGGCGTGAGATATTCCCGGCACGTCGTTCGGCATCCGCCCTCGTACGTCCGTTAGTGCCTCGTCACGGAGTTGGGAGGCGCGGGGCGAGCGCGTGGTTAGCTCAAGCCCTCTCACGATATTAACCAACCGCATGATAAGCGCCGGCTAACCGTGCAATGCCCGTTCGCTTGAGCTAATATGCCTCCGCGGCGTAGAGGCTCGAGTTACTCGCGCTTATGCGAATGCGACATTGTCCCGTCTTGGTCGAGACATACCAAGGTCGATCACCATCAGGCGTCTACGCGCCCCCGACAGCGCGTCCGGTTGAGGTGACACTTGCTCTCCGCGAGAAAGGCTGGGTGCCGTATCGAGTCTGGTTTGAGCAGCAAGAGGATCTGTGGGTCGCGAAGGTAATCGACTGGGGCCAAGATGCCTGACGGGGCGCTTGCAAACCAGGGTGAGGCTAAATAGCGCAACCGCCTTTGTTGCGGTAATGTCACAGGCTGCCGAATTCGAGCAAGACATCGGCGGCTAGTGTGTACAAGGCCCCTCCTCGTATGTTCCGCTTTCGGGAGCGAGTTCAGCCTGAGTGAGTAACCCGTGGGCCTCCTCTCCCCAGCACGTCAGATGCGCGCCAAGTTTATTGGCTTCGCCTTCTGGACGTCGCTATTAGCTTTCGTGATCCTCGAAGGCGATGCGCTGCTGGACCAATCAGAAATTGGCCATGCGAGCGTTCCTTTCATGGTCGGAACCGCTTGTCTTGCAGCGGCGGCTTGCATAGCGCTGTTCGCGATCATCATAGCAATCGGCTTGGTGGTTTCGGCTGCGTTCAAGGACGAACTTCCGGGACAGGGACCGGCCCGTAGCGATAATGGGCTGGGGTGCACAGCTGCTCACATGGGGGCACCACCAAGCCCGTCGGCTCGCTCGCGACCTACCAGGACGCTTGAAGCGCAGAAATGAACAGTACGCCGCCGCGAGGCGAGTTATGAGGGACCTCGCGCCATCTCCGCAGGGGTAAAGCGCCCTATACCTGCGCTCAAAGCACGCCGGTGTCGCTTTCTGACCACAGAGCCGGCGCGTTAGAACGCGGGTGGGGCGGATGAGACGCAGACGCGTAATGCCGTGGAGCGACGAACGGATGACTGGTAAATAGCAGTGCTACTATAGCTCAGGCGAAGAGGGCTTCATACGACGGCTATCTTTACTTCTGGCGATGGCGCTCGCCACCAATTGTCGGCCCACTCGGGGGGGGGCGCAGGAATATCCGTCCCGAGCGATCACGCTAGTCGAGGGCCTCCCGCCAGGCGGATCGGCGGATGTGATCCCGCGCATCGTGGCCGAGCGGATGCGGATGTCGTTGGGTCAGCCTGTCATCATAGAAAGCGTTGCTGGTGCCGCGGGTAGTCTCGGGGCAGGGCGGTCGCCCGCGCCGCGTCCGATGGTTACACGTTGAGCATGGGATCTTTCGGAACGCACATATTCAATAGAGCTCTTTAAACGCTTCCATACGCCGTGGTGGCTGAGGGATTCTACATGGGCAACTGGTTTGGAATAGGAGGCCCCAAGGCCACGCCGAAGGAGATCATCACCAAGCTCAATTCCGCGGTTGTGGATGCTCTGGCCGATCCGGCCGTGCGTGACCCGGATTTATACACAGCGGACCCTCGCGGCACTGGGCGCGCTTCAAAAGGGCGAGCTCGAGAAGTGACGGCCGATAATCAAAGCGTTAGCATCGAGGTCGAGTAACGTCGAAGCGAGGAGAGCGATGACTCCTGCGCGCCCGCAGGCACGCAGTTCGCGCACCACTTCAGGTCCCGAGTTGGTTTTGATCGACCGACGCTTTGGCCCTTTAACGGTGCTCCTCGCTGCAACTTGCGACGGGCACTCGCTTTTACCGGGGACATACACCACATATCCCCGGGCGGTGCCCAGAAGTCGGCTTCCCCGGTTGATCCGGTTTGTTTCGGAAGAGGCTGGCCCATGTCCTGGCCTCGCCAGGCAACGGGCGAGAACGTGGTGTTCGGCCATCGCGTCCGGACCGACGCGCCGTTCCAGGAACCTCGGTTGTTCAAAACAAATACGAGCCCGCTCTGGTTCTGCCAGCCAAGCCTCTGCATGATGTACAGGTCGTCATCGACATACAAGATCTGCATGTCGCCGCCGGCATGATCTTCGTGCGCGCGCACGAGCGCCGCGATCCCGCTCACTTCGCCCGGTAGGCCGAGACCCCAATTGTAGTAATCTTGCCAGAACACGCAGGGATAGCCCTGGTGCGTCATAATGAAGGCGTAGGCCAGCATCTTGTCGTGGATGATCGGGTCATCTCTGACGACATCGTGGTTTTCAACGAACGTCACGGCCGCGCCCGTTTGGTCGGTTAGGACCGTACCCGGGGCCGCAAGTTCACGCAGGCTGAACCCATAAGCTTGGCATAAATCCCTCAATCGATATCGAAGCGGGAAATCGAACGCATGGACGGGATTGTCAGACCAGGCATTTGCCTGGTCCAGCCAATCTTCGATCCTGCGACTGCCGTCCCAACATTCACCCACAGAGAAAGGCTTAAAAGCCATGCTCCCATGAAGTCCACGTAGTTCTTGAATGGCTCGCACCATCCAAGGTCCGTATCCCTTGACGAAATCGAAGCGGAAACCGTCGAAACCAACCTCGTTGATCATCCACTCGGCGCATTCGAGGACGGCCGTATATACCGTGGGGTTGCGGTGACAAAGATCCGGCATCCCGCCGAACTGACCATCGTCCCACGTCTCGTAGCGCGAGGGGTGGAAACTCTGCGCATCGCGGGGGAAACGCCCGCTCTTGGGTTTGAACAACGTCCAGCGGCTGACACCATCGACCGGACTGATCTCCTGGGCATCGGCCCCACTGCAATGGTCGATGACGAAGTCGGCATATACCTGCATTTGAGCGTCGTGTGCAGCGCCGATGAGAGCCAAGAGCTCATCCTTTCGGCCGAACCAAGTAGGCACGCCCCCATTTTGCTCCAATTCGCCAAGATCGAAGAAATCGTACGGATCGTAACCCATTGAGGTGTTGGTGGCGGCCTTGTTCGCCGGCGGTAGCCAAAGCGCCGTAAAACCTGCCGCGGCGAGCTCAGATACTTTCGTCCGAACATAAGCCCACCAGCCAAATGGAATTCCCTCAATCTTGGGACAGTCCCAATAGAACCCCTGCATGATAACGCCCACCGGCTACCTCCTCACGCGCGCGTGCCGCTCGCGCACAAAAGCCTCAGTTTCCCAATCAGCGCTTCGCAGTGGATCTTCAATCCACCGGCAGCGGTAGGGTCAAAAATCACCAGCCACCGGCAGATCTTGTTGGCCTGCGCCGCCACCGGCCACGCGGTCGACGCCGCCAAGAAGCGACATGAAACCCTGTCTGTTCATGGGGCGTCAAGCCTGGAGATCGCTCCTTGCTAGGGATATCGGAGTTACTTCGTTGTGGTCAGGGGCGCTTGCTGGACCACAGTCGTGTCCCAAAATCAGCGCCCGATGCGCAGCGCGACCTCGTCGCCGCTCGCTGGTAACAGCCGAGCTGTGTGCAACATGTCACAAAGCGATTTATGGGGAGGCGCGACGCTTGCGACAAGGCCTGATGAGCAACCCCGCGAACCCTTTCTCCTCAGCACGTCACATGCGCGCCAGATTTGTTAGTTCGGCTCCCCGATCTTTGCCTTCGTGGTCATCGAAGGCGATGCGCCCTTGGACTAATCACCTTCGGCTCCAGCGTCTCTTGGATAGAGATTGGGGTGCTGGAGAGCAATAGTGGGTCCGGCTCCCATCCCTGCAGATCGCCGCACCAATCGGCAGCTTTAGACGCCCCTTCTTCTCGCTACGTTAACCATCTCTTAACCAAGCCTCCCTACCAAGAACTGGCGGATATTCGGAGATGTCGGACATGGACCAGTCGTTGCACCATCGTATTCGCGTGCGCGCATATGAAATGTGGAATGCCGCCGGACGCACTGACGGCCTGGCGGATCAGCATTGGCTCGCGGCTGAGCGCGAATTGCTAACGGAAATGACTGCGCGCACCTCTGCGGTTGAAACCGACGCTTCTCATCGTCGCCACCGGCGCGTCCGATCGGATAATGGGCGGCAGCGGAAGAGGATCGCCAAAGCGAGCTGACCTAAGTCATCCATTTTTTTGATGAGGTCCTTTCCTGTTTTTCATTCCGCCGATTGCCCAAACCCTCCCCAATGGGGGATTGTGGCGTGGATGGCCTCACTTGGGCCGTACACTTTCTTCTAATTCCGGTTTCCCTTGGAGTCAGCCAAGCCTGTAAGCGCCCTTCTGACGGCGACCGGTCACGTGACCATTGGGGGGCTTGTAATTGCGACAGCCGAGGTTATTCAAAATCACAGTTGCAGAACGTCTTTCCATTTTAGCCGCGACGAGCTGATGCCGATGGTGGCCTTTGCCTGGGTCTAAAGGAGGATTGCCTACTGGCTGGGCTGCCTAAAATCACCACCCATTTGGAGAGCGACCGCGGTCCAGGCGAGGGCCTTCAAGATCGTCGCCCGCCGCCTATTTCGGCGGTCACAAGGCCAAGCTACCGTGCGTTAGTCGACTCGGAACGGAATGGGCAATCACGAATTGTTAACAAGGGTCGAGGCAGAAGTTATTATGAAGGAATTCCCCATGAGAACAGGTTTCGCACTCGCTATCCTCGCATTTTCAGCATTCGCCGGAAATCCGGCAAGTGCGGCAGGTTGCCTTAAAGGCGCGGCAGTGGGAGGCGCTGCCGGGCATTATGCTCATCATCATGGAGTGCTGGGCGCGATTGCCGGCTGTATAATCGGTCGTCATGAAGCTGCGAAACACCGGCGGGAACAAGACCTGCAAGCGCATCAACCGGGCGGAAATACTTACTAAGACATGCGCTTCCAGATCGACCTGCATTCTGTCGTGTCCGATCGGTAATTGGTATTGATCGATCACCGTGCTGGCGACCAATCGCCTATGGCCGAGGCGTAAAGAGGAAATGTTCAGGACGAGAAAGGGCAGTGCCTCGGGTCGGGGAGCGCGGACATGATCGACACACGCGCGATGGATTACCGTCCTTCGGACGATGAGCTGTTCATGAATGAACGCCAGCGAGAATACTTCCGTAAAAAATTGCTGGAATGGAAAAGTAATGTTCTCAAAGACCTGAAGGACGGCCTTACACATTTGCAGCAGGAGGAGCGAAATCATCCCGATCTCGCGGATCGTGCCTCGTCCGAGGCGGGATGGGCAATTGAATTGCGAGCCCGTGATCGTCAGCGCAAATTGATAGCCAAGATCGATGCGGCCCTGAAACGGTTGGACGAAGGAACCTATGGCTATTGCCTGGAAACCGGTGAGCCCATTTCACTTCAACGATTGGAGGCCCGTCCTATCGCCACACTCTCGACTGAGGCACAGGAAAGGCACGAACGGAATGAGCGCTTGCATAGCGATGATTAGCGGTGATCGAAAAGCCCGTCAGGGCGGCCGAGCGGTATCGGGCCGTACGGAAAGATGGCGGTAACCAGAGGGATTGCGGCCGAATAGGGCTTCTGGAAACAACCGAAGAGTTGGGCCATCCCCGGTCCCTAACAAAGCATGCGGAATATCCGGCCTTGGTCATCCCGTTAATGACGCAGCGCTACGCTATGCTCTATGCTCCGGCGCAATCTCCTCCATATCGACGTCACGCGCGGCAAGCGATTGGTTGTGTTGGTGGGACGGAACGTCACGATCGCCGTGGGCAACATATCGGGCCGGGGCGATGGTTAAAGCTAGGCGAGGGGTTGCGCTGTGCCGCTTGGTTTAAGTCGCTCGGACCGCGCGGGCCGGCTACGCCTTGCGACGAAGATCGAGGGTGAACATCAGCTCTTTGGGTTTCTCACGACTGACGCAAACGCGGAGGTCGGCGCGTTCCATCCCAAAGCCATGCCGGTGATTTTGACGACAGAAACTGAGATTGAGCAATGGATGACAACCCCAGCGGAGGAAGCGCTCAGGCTGCAGCGGCCATTGCCGGACGGGCTCGCTCAAAATCGTGGCAACTGGCGAGAAAGAAGACGCGGCGGAACTCCGCTCCTCGGCGTGATCTTCGGAGGGACGAGGGCCTAGCGGAGGCATCGAGAGTCCATCACGGGCTCGCAAGGGCGACGATCGGAGCATTCCCAGGGCTTCCCACCGCGCAATCAGTTGCCGCCGCGCTCACGGTCCCCGAGCGCTTGCTGCTGGTCTTTCCCGCCAGCGACACCGATTGGCGACGCCAAGGTAATCCCTACCCGCGGCCCAGGCCAACACATGCGTCGCCTCGGAGCCCAATTTCCGCGTAAAGAACTAAGTTGTCGCTTAGGGCACGACCTCGCCGCGGCCAACATCGATGCGGGTGGTCGTGAAGGTGCCGTCCGGCTGCTTGGTGGCGGCGGCGGACGCGACGGCGGCGCCGGCTTTTAGCTCGTTCCTGTCGGAGATCTCCAAACGCTGAACCGGCACGTTCGGGCCGACGATGAGCTTTTTCTCTGCCGCGCCGTCCTTAAATTTCACGGTGAGGACCGGACCGTCCACACCGGTGACGGTCTGGCCGACCGCGCCATTGGTCATGGTCCCGTTGGGGGCGCCCGGCCACCCCGGCCGATGGCCATCGCCATTGCCGCGCATGCTCTCGGGGAAAATGCGCAGCTCTACCGCCTTCTGTGTGCCGTCGGGCTGCGGAACGCCGCCGCTGGCGACATAGTCGCCCGCCTTGATGTCGGCGGCCGATGCCTTGATCCGGGCGACGACCAGCGCATTATCGGCAAGCTTCAGGATGACCGGGCCGCTGGCTGCCTTGATGTACAGCGTATTGCCCTCGACCTTATCGAGGGTACCGGCAACCCGCTGCGTCGTCGGCTGTTGCGCCGACGCGGTGGAAACCGCAACCACCGCCGCCAAGGCGGCGGCCGCCATGATCCGCATTGTGTTCATGTCTGTCCTCCCAATAAGGTAACGCGCGGCCGAGCATACACTGATCGGCCCCAATGCCGAAGCAGGTGCGGCGCGGCTCTCCGCGCGATTTCCTTCATCCTCTATGGATCGCCTGGAAACGGGTTCGCAGCCCGCGCGACTCTCCGCCTTTCACAGAGGGGGCAGGCAGCTTGCCTGAGCGGGCCAGTGAACAGCGGCGTTGCCCGACGGGGGCGTCGTTCTGCCGATCCACCCCGTCGCACGTATTGCGATAGCTATCGGTTGTGTGCTACCGATAAATTCTGGGTTTTTGGGAGGGCAGTCCAAGAGTACACTTCATGCTCTCGGCACCATCATCTGCGCCTACTTCGGCGTCATTCGACGGGGGGTATTGACACCACGCTTCTGGCGTCGCCGCAGATGAGGCGGCTGTTCAAGATGGCGACTCGGTCGGTGTCGCGGGAGGCGCGCTATGGCCTTACTTCAATTCCTGACCTGAAAGGGATGTCCCGTCTTACGCCGCTTTTGTCCGCCGCCCTATCTGCTTCTCTGACGATAGCGCGACCGCAACCCAACCGCTGCTGCTCCGAGGCGCTGGCAGCTTCTCACTAGGTACGGGCATTTGCAGCTTTGGCAAATCCCGCACACTGGACGCCACCTTCTCCAATGCCGCTGTTGCGTCAGCGAGCTGCTGACACATCTGCGCTTTTTCGACGCGCAGCCGTTCGATTTCGGATTGATCCATGCGATTTCTCATTCCTGCCCATAACTCATCGTTCAAAATTTGTTTTAATTTTTAGTTACCTGGCGGCAGCCGATCCGAACATGGTCATTGGCCGATTGCCGTCCACTCATCCCAAGCGGCGTGTCCTTGTCTGACCGATCATCATATCTGGAGACATCTGCTGCCTCTGAGAGCTGGTGCCTCGCGTCTCCTCCATCACGCGTGAGGCGAAGGTCTTGGCGCAAGCTAGCGCGCGCAACCGTTTCACCAAGTCAGCGTTGGTCTGCCGAGTGCGCATGGCATCGTCCGCCCGTAATCTACGTGCCCGGCGTGCCGGCAATGGACGGTCGATTGCGATCGGGCAAGATGGAAGTGCTCCGGTCTCGAGCGTCAGTCTCCGCGCATGCGCTCCAAACGTGCGCCAGGCGTCAATATCCTGTGCGGCCGTCTCGGCTTGCCGTTAGCCTAGAGACCCCAAGCTCGTCCCGCTTCGACGCGCCCAATTAAAGCGATCTCACCGCCGGCAGCCATCCAGACGCACCGGTACACTGGGATTACCGAACCCGCCAACTCTTATCTACATACCGCTGGCGATCGAGTTCCGTGATCTGCAAGGCAGCGCGATAGCTGTCGTCGTCGGATTTTACGAAATATCTGTGAACCTCGATCGGCACCTGTTCTTCCTCGGGGCCGTCGACAAAAGCTTCTCGCAGTGTTCGCCCGTCAAAGCGTCCGAGATCCACCTCCTTGTCGAGATTCATGAGCGCGAGCAAAGTGGGCGCCAAGTCGACGTTGCTCGACGGCGTCCGCACCGTCACACCGCGCTTGAAATCAGCGCCCCAAAGTATTGTGCCCGGTCCGGGGGCTCATACTACCATGGTTACCGGCCGTACCCGTGAGCGGCCCGGTTACCGCTGCTTCGGTGTAATCCAATCCCTGCAGGCCTGTTGGACTTTTGGCCGAGCTCCAGGGAAAGGTGAAGACGATGTCGGGGCCGCGCTCAGTGTTGGCGAGGTGAACGAGCTCGAGCGCAAAAGTCCCGGGCACGCGCCTCTCCACCGGGACGCCGGTGGCACCCGGCTTGCCAGCCTGAACCCAAGGTTGTTTTTGCAGATAGCGAACGATGGCACCGATCCGCTCCGGGTTATGGTCGCGGACGTGCAGCGACATTGTCTGTCCACTGCTCGCGACGATCACGTCGTCAGAATCCGTCCCGGCCTTAAGCCCCGCTTTTGTGAGTTCGCCGGTGACGTTGACTGCGAAGATTCCGTGGCCGAAGCCATGATCGGAAACCACGATGATATTCGTCTTATCCGCCAGCCCAAGCTCCCGCAACCGGTCGAGTACAAGACCGATCTCGCGATCGTCGTTGCGGATGGCTGCGCGGGCCTCCGTCGAGCCCGCCCCGACCGCGTGTTGAAGGTGATCCGGCTCCGTGAGCCAGTTGACGATCACGTCGGGCTTGAGATCCGGCAACACATAGTCGCGCAGCACCCGCTCGGTCCAGGTCACCTGCTCGACGTAGGGATCTTGGGCGCCGCCTCTCCGCGGTGCGGCGGGAAAGCGGCTCAATATCGCGTCGTTGGCGGCGTCCGGGAACGCCACCCGCACGCCCGGCTCCCAGTAGGCGTTCACCAGCACGCCGACGCCTTTGGGCGCGCGCGGATTGACGAGCAGCGCGCTTCCGGTTGTGCCCGAGCTGACGACCGCAATGGTCCTCCCACGTTCGGCAAGGATTTCGCCAAGCGTCTTTATCGTGACCATGCGGCCGCCGGTGGCGGCGTCGAGGCGTAGTAGATTTTTGTGATCATCGTTGCCGAACGAATGATTTGGATCAACTGCGGAACGTAAATGTTGTTGCCGAAAATACCGTTCCGGTCCGGATAAACGCCGCTCCCGATCGCCGTCGCGTTCACGCGGGTCACGGTCGGAAAAACCGAGTGTCCATTCAGAAAGTTTACCCCTTCCTCGCGCAAGCGCCAAAGATGGGGCGTTTCCTCGGCCGTTATCGAATTGGGCCGTAATCAGTCGAGCACCAGCACCCGGTTCAGGGTGGCCTTGCCGGCCAGCGCTGGTCCGCCCGCGGTAATGGTCACAATGATTGAGGCAGAAACCATTGCGAGAAGCAGAAATCGCCGACAGGAAAGTTTCATGGCGCGCCCCAGGTTACCTCCAAAGGTACTCCAACTCTCCGGCCTGGGGGAGGAATTGTCCACACACGGCCTTCCGCGGTTCCCCCGTCACGTCCGAGTTGTAATGGCGTTCTGGCATGGACCAAGAAGCCGTCTCGTGGCTCTTACCCCTGGCAATATTCTTGCTCGTGAGAAGCCGAGACCTCAGATTTCGGGCCAGGCGTGTCAACATGGGACGAGTTGTAAGCCTTACCCGTACATTTGCTCCCCGAATGGTCCCCGTTTTGGGCCACGGCGGAGCCAGAGCGGTGCGCATTCTCGCCCTCATTTACGTCGCTCAGGCCGGTGCCGGAATCGTCGCGGGCGTGGTTTACGCGGTTTGGTTACTGTGCTGGTAGGCCCGATGTGACCCTTCATGGACAGGTCCCCCTTGAAACTCCCGCGGCATCCTGTCAGGCACTTTTGCGGTGATTTCGGGGCGGACCTCTTAGCGAGCAGCTTTTGTCTCTCCGTCTCTTGTCGCGCAAACTAAGCTGCCTCGGCAGGCTCTAGGGGCCGCGGCAACCCCGCTTTCCGGCATGCTCAGTCAAGTGTTCGTTGGCTGGCGGGGGCGATTGGTGGGCTGACACCGGCGGCGCCCAGGGTGTCTCATCGAAAATTCGAAGCGGACGGAACCCCTCGTGCATTTCAATCTTGTTATCGACAGCAAACACGTTGGGTCCCCGGAGGAACGGAAATGTCGATAATCGGCTGGATCGTATTGGGCCTGATTGCAGGATTTATTGCGAGTAAGATCGTCAATAAGCGGGGCGAGGGGCTAGTGTTGGACATTATCCTCGGCATTGTGGGCGCGGTGGTGGGTGGGTGGCTGTTTGCCCTGTTCGGAGCCGAAGGTGTGACGGGATTCAATATATATAGCATGTTCGTCGCGGTGCTGGGGGCCGTCGTGGTGCTCGTTATATATCATGCCATTGCTGGCCAACGCGCCTAATCCGAATGGTCGGGCCGCTGCGAGCGAAGCGCCCTCTTTGAGGAGTTGTTTATGCGCGCAGCAAGGGTGGCGCTTGTTCTCTTGCCTCTGCGCTGTTCAGCGGAGCAAGGCCCTGTCGGCCGTGCGGGCCCGCAAGGCGCAGCAGGCCCGCAAGGCCCGACGGGCGCTCAGGGCCCGGGAGGCCCGCTCGGGCTCAGAGGCCTGCAGGGCCCCAGGTTAGAGGCGACCGTGGTGAGGCTGGACCGGTGGGACCGCCGGGCGCCCCCGGGCCTAGAGGACCTAGGCGGCCCGGCCGGACCCCCAGGAGATTGGTATGTAAGGCGATGTTGGCGAAGCCGGAGCTGCTGGCCCCGCTGGGGGGGCGGCGGGCGGCCCAGCCGGTCCGGCTGGTCCACCGGGTCCCTCAGGTAAGGCGAACATTCGTCCCTTCGATTCCACCGAGGATAATTTTACCTGTCAGCCCGAGGAAATTGTCGTCTCGGCTGTCTGCAAAGAGGGCGGCAATCTGTTCAGGGTGGCAGCGTGCGTTGTACCAAAGCGCCCGGGGTAGTCGGATTGTGCATGCACAAATAGTCACGGGGCACCGAGTGACATTTTTATCTGCCGCCCGGTCAGTGGGCGCTTTCGCGCCATTTTGTTCGAAGCTCAGTCTCGCTATACTTCCTACCGGCTGGGGCGTCGTGCAGGCCCATCCCCAAGTGCGAGTAAAATCTTCCAAGGTGATTTAGTTTTTCGGCGCCCATTTGCTCGGCGATCATGCCCAGCGCTTCGGGAGGCATGTTCTGTAAAGGTGGCAGGGCAAATCGCCGAGCCGGCCGCCCTTGGCAAGGTATGCATCGAGGCCGGTGAAGATGATGATCCAATCTCTTAATGTCACGCAATCCATCCTCGCCAAGCAGCCCGGCCGAACGATATTGCCACTGATTCGGCTGCCGAGGCCAGGGCCTGACCACCAAGCCTGCAGCGGTGTGTTCCCCACCGTGGGCTTACCGGGGAAGAAACTCGAAACGATTCTCTTTGAACTCCAGGCTGACTAAACTAGGTGATTCGAGACAAAGGATTTGTCGCGTGTCACTACAGGTAACTTCGGGAAAACTCGACATTCGATCGGGAAGCATCTCGTGCAATCTCTCCGATGGAAAGGCCATTATCCCGTGCACGATCTCGATCGAAGTGCTGCGGGATCTTGCCGACCACTCAATGCTTAATTGGACCACGGATGTTCAGGCATTCGGGCTTCTGATTCCCGAGGTCGAGCGACTGGCCAACATAAAATATCGGCTTAGGCGCCTTGAGGAAAATGGCCATCTTCTGCTTAGCTCGATCGATCTACTCCGTTATGGCTTCTCCAGATCGAGAAAAACGGATGCCAATGAGGTCGTCCCGCGGGCGCGGATGGCGGCGGAATAGATACGGGCCGCGACGGGCCGCGCGGCACGACAATCCACAGCGGGTTCATGCGGGAAAGACGAAGCCCCAGGCTGGGGCCCGGGCTTCTGGGAGCAACCGAGAGAGTTGGGTCATCTCGGCCCCTCTCGAACCATGCTCCCGGTACCAAGACCTGAAATAGCAGACGCAAAACAAAAGCCCTAGGCCGGGAGGCCCAGGGCTTGGACGAAGAATTACATGGGACTGGAGAAACAGCGTTCTTCGTCTGCGATGACAACGAGACCGACTGACTTAGGTTCCGATGTGGCCCGAAAGTACAGCCGCCGAAGGCCAACCGGCTTTCCGCCCGCGCCAAACGAGAACGTGAGCATAGCCCTCCAGATTCAGTACCGAACACTTTTGGAAAGGCAGCCTAGCGCTTCTGGTCCTGGGGATTGTTGCCCCCTGGCTTTGTAATATCGTCCGGATTGTTGCGTCCCCGAGTGACGCCGGGACCCTGTCCGAGAGTCGAACCGTTCGTCGGATAGGTCGGCGTAAAAGCCCGGTCCTGCTTCCACTGGGGGTACCAGCCCCGCCGGCTTTACCACCGCAACGGCGGTCATCGCGCTAGGTTTCTCGCCAGATGGCCAGCGTGACCAACAGGCTCGTGCACCGGGAACAGGTGGGTTCGCTGAACATTGTCCGTTAGTGGCAAAACTCGGAGGAACAGCTAATGGCGACGATGGAAAAAGAATTGGCGTCCCTGATTGGCAGCGACAAGGTTGAAGGGACAACGTTTACGGAATGGATGGAAACAGTATCGGCACTATACAGCGCGTGATGATCGACAAGATCAGCGGCAAGGTCGGCTACGCGGTGACCTCGTTCGGCGGCTTTCTCGGCATGGGCGAGGACTACTACCCCCTTCCGTGGTCGCAGCTCAAATACGACACCTCTTTGGGCGGATATCGGACGAATCTCACGGAGGAACAACTCAAAGGCGCGCCGAAGTTCAGCCGTTCAAACGAGTGGGACTGGTCGGACAGGTCGAACGATCGGAAGGTCTATGGCTATTACAAGACCCCCCTATGGTACGGTAATTGATCGTACTTCTGAGGGTGCTTGCCGAGGCCCCCGACATCGCCCGATACGAGCGTGGGTGTCAAATGCCTTTAGAGGTCATGGGGATTACGCAGGGAAGCCCCGCCGGCGTCCGACGGCGGGGCCCAGACGGAAAGCGAGGCTGCAAGGGTCTGGAAGCTTCTCCGTCCACGATTCCATGTTCCCCTCCGCGCAGAATTCCCTCCCGGAATGTTGACCTGCCCGCGCTGACGCTTAGAACAACGAGAAGCCGACGTCCGCCTCACTAGGCTTCATCAAGTTTGGCCGATATCTGTTGCCGTCGTCTCAGCCCACATACTCCGCTCGCTTCTGCTCTTGGATCTCAGCATCGCTCGTGGCTTGAGCGGGAAGCTGGAGGACTACAGCCTGCTGGCCTTCGCAGAGTTGAGTTAGAAGGATCATCTTGCCGTCTGGCAACTCAAGCGCATCATGGTGTGTGTGCGGGATGTCCTTGTTGATCTGGCGAAAAATCGCGGTCTTGTGGCCCAGCCTCGCCTTCTTTGTCCGGAATAGCCCGTAAACTGGAATAGTCACTTCGTCGGAAAAGGCTAGTTCCGTCCCGGGAACGAGGCATACCGCAACCGAGAAATCTTCACGCGCGGCAAATCCTCCGGTCCCCCTTCCGAAATTGTGAGTGGTGAGCCTGTCCCCCACTTTCGCAGGGCGTGAGGCGATCTTTTGCAGGCTATAGTCGCACATTCAGAACTCCTTTCTGGAGCCCCGCAGCCGTTTATCTAGACACCAAATCGCCTTGAAAGTTCCGCGACCCACGGAAAAGAATAGCGCTGCTTGTGCGCCCCTCGGGAATCAGGCGATGCTCGGGAATGGACCGCAAGAATCCCGGCGCAAACTTCCAGATATTAGTGGACGGCAAGTCACTGTCGCACCGCGACGCCCTGGAGACGGCGCTGGACGCCGGCATGTTCCTTAAGGAGCGCAATCCGAAGAACGAGGTCGTCGTCCGCGACACGATGAGCGGAGCGCAGACCGTCATCGGATGGAAGAACGGTACGGCGTTCAGCGGGGAGCTGACCGCCCGGCCGAACTGACGCTGCGGGGCTGCGCCCCCAAATACAACAAAGGGAAAATTCTAAAGGCGGCCAACTTTCGGCCCAAAAATGCCTTTCGGCCCGGGCTTATCTCTCCGTGACATGTCGGCGGACTGTCGGAGAGTGGTCCCGATCACCAGGGTCATCGGGGGATGGGGTGGCGATCGGGACCGTACCTTCTTTGGGGGAAGGCGGTTCCTATACTGCCTTGTATAGACCCCTGGACGCAACCCCTGGCTGACACTTCGCCGCAGCCCCGAACCCCCGACACTTGGGCGCGTTTGAGGGGCGGGCTGGCCGACTTACTAGGTGATTTATGACCCCTTTACCCGACAATTTGCCGATTACGGTCTGCGCCGCATGCGGCCAAGTAATGCAGCTGATCCGCAGCGTCCCAGGTGTGTGCGTGATGCGGGAACTGCACGTTTTCGTCTGTCCTTCGTGCGGCGAAGCGGAGACGAAACGGGTCCGCCGCTAGGCACAAACCCGTCGCCCGAAGCTAACTCCGCGCCAGCCTCGGAATGTTTGGAGGTCCGGCGATTGTTCTGGGCCGGAGCGGTTTTCCCCTCCGCTAACCCGAACGGCCATTTTTAATGTTGATTATTGGTTGAACGCGATGGTCAAGGTCGGTTCCAGGCCTTTGGCGATATTTTGTTGGTTCGGAGAGGGGATGAATAAAGCCGTCCTGGGACCACAACAATCGAAGGAGAATATCCCCTGTTGCGGAAAGCATTCTCACGACGAGCCGCAGAAGACAATCGCACATATTGCGGCAGCAAATGGTGGCGCTCCGACGGCTGCTGGCCACACACAAAACGCGCTGGTCGCTAGCAGTGATTCTCGGGATCGGCTACGCATTGTGTGAAGTCGCGCCCGGCTGTCGACCGCAGCGCGGCACCGATGGCGATTTTCCTTTGCATGTACGCACCACAACACATTATCGGTAAGAACTCAGTTCCCTTCAATCGCGGCTCTTTTTTTCATCTAACGCAATTCGGCCGCCCGATCGCTTTGCATCTGCGGTCTTGGCGCACTCAAGCCAAGCCTCCGCTATTTCAAGCATTGTCTTTCGATCAGAAGGCGACATGGTTTGGGCTAATCGCTTACACTCTGCTGCATACCTTGTATAGGTTTCTAGATCATCCATTTCGGGACCGGTGCTGTCGTTTCGTTTGTCGTGCATCAACCTCCGCTATGGACTGGAGGTTCCATTCGCGGAACTCCGGCGGGCGGAATAACGGGAACGCACTGCCCCTGTAGGCGTTTAGCGTTGGTTGTTGTGAGTGAACACCATTAATGAAGCAGTCGGACCGATATCGAAGCCATGCCGCGGAGTGCGTCCGCCTTGCGCAGCAGTCCGACAGTGCGGCAGACAAGGCACTGCTCCTGGAAATGGCGAACCAGTGGATAGAACTGGCGGATCAAATGAATAACACGATGGATTCCGATGGTGGTGAGGAAACGAATTAGTGGAACGAAGCGATACCCGCCTTCACTTCGTTTAATATTTCCACGCGTAAAGAATTTGTTGGAAGACTTCAGCGAACTAAGGCTGCCCAGTCTCCTCGTCGTTGGGCGCGTTCGGAACAGCATCCGAATCCGAAGTCCGGTCCGCGCTCCACCGCTCAACGTTCTGCGCCAACCGTCGCCATGACTGAGCGATGGAAACCAAATTTTCTCTGATCTGGAGGTCGGTCACCGTCTGAGCCGCCTCAAGGCACTCAGCCGCGTGCTGCCGGTATCTTTCGGCCCGATCACTGTCCAAAAGCTCGCCCCGTAAATAACTCATAAACTCCTGGGCGCAAGCCGCATGCTTCCTTTGGTTTCCGGATTTAAGCCGCCTTAATGGACCCGCCTCCTCCGGTCGTCGGCCCCGGCCCGGGAACGAGTCCGAAATCCGGTAATTATCCTAAGGCCAGTGGCGCTTCCTTCCCCCCGCCACTCGGTGACTCCAGCCCTGGTCTCTCCCGCAGGAGGCCAGGGTTTTCTTTCGGCTCCCCTGGTCTCGTTTCGTTCGCGGTGCTGCGTCCACCCGCCTGAGGAGCTCGGCACCCAGACCGACGGGCTGGAGGAGGAGATCCAGCTGTGCGAGCGTGAGATCGCGCGCAAGGATCACCGCCGCATCGAGATGGCGCTCAAGCTCGCACACTTCTCGGCCGTGAAGGAGCTTGCGCGCTTCGACTTCGAAGCCCGGCCGTCGATCGATCCGAAGCATATCCGCGACCTGGCCGCGTCACGTTGGATCGCCAACGGCGAAAACGTGCTGCTGCTCGGCCCGCCGGGGGTCGGCAAGACGCACTTGTCGATCGCGCTCGGGAGAGAGGCTATCCTGGCCGGATACACGGTGTCAGTTCACAACGGCGACGACGCTGGTCGCTGGCCTCGCCAAGGCACACGGCGAGCGGCGTTTAGACGAGAAACTGCTGGCGCTGTCGAAGCCGAGGCTGCTGATCGTCGACGAGCTCGGCTACCTGCCGCTGGAGCCCGACGCGGCGCACCTGTTCTTCCAGCTGGTCAGCCGGCGCTACGAAACCGGTGCCATGCTGATCACCTCGAACCGCAGCGTTGCCGAATGGGGCGTGGTGTTCGCCGATCCGGTGGTCGCGACCGCAATCCTCGACCGGCTCTTGCACCACAGCCACGTGCTGACCATCCGCGGCGACAGCTACCGGCTCCGTGCCAAGCGAAAGAGCGGCCTCATCAAGCCGCTCTCCGGTGACGGGCCTCCGGTCGGCTCCGCCTCCCTCCGTCCCGTCACCGGCGAAACCAACCTTCAACCGAGATGAACCCGAGGGTGGGGCAGTTATTCATGACGCAAAAGGGGCAGTTCGGGGTGGCGTTTTACACCCGGGACTGAGGATGCTGGTCCACGCCCCGAGACGCGACGTCGGAGCGGAATTCGGTGCGGTAGCAGATCCACCGATGATCTTGGCGCCTCGCCGCGACGTATTCTTTGCCGACGCACATCCGGTGTTGTATTTGAATCGCTTATGGCGCATAACAGCTATCGCGCCGTGAGGATTGTGCACCGCACAATATAAAGATACGTCCCCCCCGCAGGGGGCGCAGATGTCGCTTTTCGAAAAAACCAAATTGGCATTGGTCGGCTTGACGCTCTCGGCAGCGATAACCGCAATTCTCGGGCTTTTAGCCTATGCGGCCGGAGCGCGGTTTTGAGGTCGAGCGGTGCTCGTGGGGTGGCCCGAATTGACTTGCTGACGAATAACCCGGATACGACTTGTTTATGCCGTGGTTGTTCTATTTGATCTGGATAGCAGTCTTGGCTCTCGCGGGCGCAGCACTAATTTCACTGTTCCTATAATGGCCGGTTACCGGATGTATGACCTCGAAGCCTTGGCCGACGAATATGAAAACCGGGCGGAACTTTACCTTTCCGTGGCTGAAGCCGCGTCGCTCGTCGACGAGCAGCACCTATGGCAGGCCGTTGCGTTAGAGTTGCTGAGGCTCGCAGCCGCTCTTCGGGACTGCGACTAGCGCAATGAAGCGTGTTAGGTTCTCTACGTTGTAACTCGACCTTCCCGCTCACTATGGGACACTCCGCAGAAAGCCGGAGTTACCCCATGCTACTTCCCGTCAGCGATTCCTGTCCGATTTGCGGAGCGCCCGTTTCCTCTGCGGCCATTGAACTGCACGCGAGCAAACCAGACGCAGCGGTTCGTCACTATCACGGCCCCGCCTGCGGCCTGTTGAGATGACGTTATTCCCACTGGCTCCGGCCACGTCCCCGGCACAGCTTAGGCGGAATGCCGGATAGGGCCGCCTGAGTTGGCGGCGGCTTCCTTGTCATTCGGCCGTTGACGTGCCCAGCAAGCTCGTTGAATTGATTAATGCGCCACGCAATCCACCGACCCCCTTATAGCTGCTCGACCGCCGTTGCGCGGATCAGGATTTCTTCCTGCGCGAAGGCATCTTCCAACTCCTCCCGGTACCGCGCCCATGTCTCGCGGTTCAATGTCTCGGCCATCACCTCGACGACGATGATGTCGTCATGAACCTCCTTGCCATCCTCTTGGAAGACCCCTTGTGCAGGCGCACGGGAGAATGCGGTCACGCCGCCAAAATTCGCCGCGAGAGTTCGCGCACGGCGGCGAACTTCTCACCATCGAAGCGCCGGCCTTGGTTGTCGGCAAGAGGGAGGAAGATTTCAATGAGGTACATCGGCTACCGCGCCATCGTGCGAAAGGTGATCGACCAGCGCGGCGACGCTACGGGCGCTATGCTGTGCTCCCAGACCGACCGTGCCTCGCCGCTCAAGAGGTAGATGGAACGGGGCGTGGCATCGAGCGTGAAGCGCTCCCAACCCGTGGCCGCCTTCCGCCGGAACCGGAAAGGACAGGCCGAGCCGAGCGAGATTCCAAGCACGAGATCGAAGGCGGTCTTGTCGCGATGCCAGCCGATCCCGGCACCGGTCGCGTATTCGGTGAAGAGGACGTGACGAAAGGCGCCCGGCTCAAGCTTGGCGAAGTTTTCCGCCCGCGCGGCGACCGCGCTAATGAATTTCGGGAAAGGCTCGGCGCCGTGTAGTCGCTGGTCATTGTAATCGTAGCGGAAGCCGAAGGACGCGACGCGCCGCTTTCCTTCGAAGGGGCCGAACTGAGACGGCGCAAGCGCCAGCGACGCGAATGAACTGATCAGCGCCCGCTCCTCATCAAGGCTGATGAAGCCCGCCTCGTAGCGAAGGCCGGCCGGCGCGCCGGGGCGGGGCCCGAACAGGTCGGGATTGGCGTGAGGACATGGTTGGAGCGAAGGCCCGCGCATGGTGTTCCGGGCAAAACCCACGGCGCCCGCCAAAGTTCCGTGCCGCATGCCGCTGGGTTGACCTGGCACGGGACCTATTAAAGCGGGCGATGCCGCGACGAAACCCCGGCCGTTATGACCGAGGAGAAAGGCTGGACGTCCGAGACCAGCCTCCGACGTCGTAACCCTTCGTTCCAACTAACCAAGCGAGAAGTGTCCAGACGTTCTGGCGTTGCGGCCGACCTTATGAGTTGAAATCTGTTCGATGCCCGACTCCCCGAACTCGTATTTTACGGCTCTTGCAATCGCCGCGATATGTCGTGAAATGGTACTCACGGAGGCGCATCCGTTCTTGATGGCCAGAGTTATATTTTTCTTGACCGATGGCGTTGAAAAAGCCCCCTAAGGTTCATTATTCGCTTTGCGTTGGCGCGCGTCGTCCCGACAGTATTTGGGATTTGGCTTGTCGGGACTTCGGACACGTCGGACATCCCTTGGTCCTCAATTTGATAAGAATCCCGAATAAGAGGGGGTTAGCGCACCCTGGCTGCTGACGACGGCGGGGCACTTGCCACCACGCACCTGCAGGTATGCGCGATTAACGAATGGATAGTAGCAAAATTTGACCGTCCGACCCTCTACTTCGGAGCGGAGAAGGCGCATGACATCTTCATACTCAAGGAGCCAGGTTTGATCTTGCCCATGGACTAAAGCGTGCCTCTCGTTAGCAGCGATGCCTGGCAGACTCTGCGGCGAGCACATAAAGGCCGAGCAAGACATAGTGCCTGTCATCGCTCATGTCGCAAATTAATTGCGCGGCTGCGCCCCTTAGGCCGGTGATCATTTTACCTTACGGCTGACCGCTGAGGTCATTTCCCGGTTTACCTCGATCTCGAAGTCAAATGCTGACCTTCGGTGGAGAGTAGCGAACCCGCGCGCTCCACCGCGGAGACGCCCAGGCCCTGCTTCGGCAGGGAGCCGGACAGTGCTTACGAGGTAATCAGGGTGCTTCCTCCAGAAAATAGCGAGCCCGAATATAGGAACCGCAACACTGGCGAAGAACGGGAATTTAACTGCAATGGCGTCCCTATTGACCGTGCGCCGCGGCTTACACGGCGGTGATTGCGGCGCCCGTCTAAGTGCGAAGGCCCGCAGGGCTGGCACAGGGGGCGACGGGGGCTAAGGCGGCGGCGCGGACGACTAATCTGCACCTCATAATTACCGAGCTACGGGTGCGGGGCTGTACGTCGCTCCTGGCGCGGCCGCGCTCAACGATGCCGGCGTGCCGCGGTTCGCGGCAACGGCACGTGGTGGGCATGTAAGTTAGCCTTTAACGGCGCCGCCTCGCGCTAGGGCGGCCCAACGGTCGGTGTGACGCGGGCGCATGCGAGGCCGGGGAACCTGTGCGGCGGGAGGTTGTTGCTGATGTCTACCACAGGAGGCGAATCGAGTCAAGGTCGGGCTTCACGGGCCTTGGTGGGATTTCGATTTCTTCGTTAGCTTCGCCATCGAACGAGCTACCTTGTCGCCTATCAGTTGCTGCTTCCCATGGGCTTCCCAATCGCATTTTCCGGGGAGGTCGCCAGTCAAAACTGATCGCAAGTCAAGATTTATAGTGTCGAGTAATTTTTGTCGATCAAAAGGCCTTAAAGCGCCATTAGAGTTGAGATCTTGCGAACCCGCAGCCAGCCCAAAAAGCCGGTTTCGTTTAGTTTACTAAAGCAGTCCCAGGGTTCACCAGCGCTTTCGACCTGCTTCTTCTTTCTAGTCCTGATGGAACAGATCTAACTAAATGCCGTCACCGCCATGCAGATGGCTGCGGCCGCCATGACAATGGTCGCGGTCCAGCCGATGACTTTGAGTGGCCCGGAGATCTTGAATTTCCCCATAATTTTTGAATCCGCAACCATCAGCATCATTATGGCCATGACCGGCACCGCCGTCACACCGTTGATCACCGCACTCCAGAAGAGCGCTCGGATCGGATTGATCGGCGAGAAATTGATGGCGACGCCCACCGTGGTGGCAAGCGCAATCGTGGCATAGAATGCGATCGCCTCTTTAGGGCGTCGAGCGAGTCCCGTTGGCCATTGACGCGCCTCGCCCACAGCATAGGCCGCAGAACCCGCCAGTATCGGGACGGCTAAGAGGCCGGTGCCAACGATGCCGAGCGTAAAGATTGTGAAGGCGAACGCTCCTGCGACTGGCTTTAATGCTTCAGCGGCTTGGCTCGATGTATCGATGTCCGTGACGCCCGCCGCGTGGAGTGTTGCGGCCGTCGTGATAATGATTGCCAAGGCGACCAAATTGGAAAACGCCATGCCGACGTAAGTGTCGAGACGAATGCGTTCGAGCGCGTCCGGGCCTTGTCGCGGTTTCTTTACCAACGGCTCCCGTTCGGGCACGGCTTTTATGTCTTCTACTTCCTGGGATGCCTGCCAAAAAAAGAGATAGGGGCTGATCGTTGTGCCCAGAATTGCCACCACCGTAGTCCAGAAGGCTCCGTCCGCAGAGAATGACGGCACAAAGAGGCCCCATGCGACCTCCGCCCACGGGACTCCGACCACCATCACGGTGCCGAAATAGGCAAATAACGCAAGCGTCAACCATTTCAGTATAGAAACATAGCGAGTGTACTGCATCACGATTTGAAGGACGGCACACACTGCGCCAAAGAAGACCACGTAGGCGAGATGCGGCCCCCCGATCAGCAGGCCGACAGCCTCTCCCATCGCGCCCAGGTCCGCCCCGATATTTATCGTGTTTGCCACGACGAGCAGGAGCACAATGACCTGCAATAACCAGTTTGGGTAATGGCGCCGAATATTTCCTGCTATGCCGCGGCCTGTCACTCGCCCAATGCGACCGCTGATCTCCTGAATTACAGCCATTAGCGGGTAGCTGAAAAGCATCGTCCAGCTGACCGCGAAGCCAAATTGCGCGCCCGCCTGCGAGTAGGTCGCTATCCCGCTCGGATCGTCATCCGACGCCCCGGTGATCAGGCCGGGCCCTAATAGGCCTAGCAGCCGAGGCTTACTTGGGCCGACTGCAGGACTTTGACCTTCGGCTACGGTCATGGTGGCGCCTCTTGCGTTAAACCCTGAAGCCGCAACGGAAACCGCGTGCCAACGTCCTGAGAACTTCGAAGTTCCACGCGGCTCGAGGAGAAATTTCAAACCACCTGTGGGGTTCGGTTTATGGCCAGAGCGTGGGATTCCTAACACGTCATATGACGTCCTGGGACGCGGCGCGGAAAGCTTATGCAGCAGGGCAAATGATCATCTTCATTGAATATTTAATTCTTGTGGAAACGAAATTCACCGGGTCGTCGTTGCCGCAATGCCGGCGACTGGAGTTGACAAATGAGAATTGCGCAGATTTCTCCCCTCGCTGAGTGCGTGCCACCCCGTTTGTATGGTGGTACCGAGCGTATCGTTTCTTACCTCACCGAGGAGCTGGTTCGACAAGGCCACGAGGTGACACTGTTCGCCTCGGGCGACTCGACTACGGCGGCCAAGCTGGTGAGCTGCGCCTCAACGGGGCTTCGCCTAAATCGGAACGTCAGTGATCACGTTCCCTATCATATGCTGATGCTCGACAAGGTGCGCACGTCGGCCGCCCAATTCGACATTCTACACTTCCATATCGATCAGTACCATTTCCCCACTTTCCGTAAAATTGCAAACCGGACCGTAACGACCCTCCATGGGCGGCAGGACCTTCCAGACCTTAAACCGCTCTACGCGGGCTTCGAGGACATGCCCCTCGTTTCCATCTCTCACAACCAGCGGGAGCCGATACCGGATGCCAACCTCGTTGCCAACGTATACCATGGCATCCCGACGACCCTTCATAAGCCGAATTACGCCCCGCGCGGAGGTTACCTCGCGTTTCTCGGACGCATCGCACCTGAGAAGCGCCCCGACCGCGCCATTCAAATTGCCCAAGCCCTCGGAATTCACCTCAAAATTGCTGCCAAGGTCGACAAGGCCGACGAATCCTATTTCCGCGAACGGATCGCCCCACTATTGAACAAGCCTGGAGTGGAATTTATCGGCGAGGTCGACGAGCAGGGGAAAAGCAAGTTCCTGGGAGAGGCGCAAGCCCTACTGTTCCCGATAGACTGGCCCGAACCATTTGGGCTGGTGATGATCGAGGCAATGGCATGCGGGACCCCGGTTCTCGCTTTCCGTCGAGGGTCCGTGCCCGAAATCGTCGACCCGGGCGTCACCGGAGCCATCGTCGAAACCGTGGAGGAAGCTATCGAAGCGATGCCGCGCGTTCTCGACCTTGATCGCCGCGCCATTCGGAGGCGCTTTGAAAAGCGGTTTTCGTCGGCCCGTATGGCAGAAGACTACGCTGCCCTCTATCAATCTTTAATGCGGCAGTCGTCCCGGCCCGAGCAGGCCAGCGCCAAAACGCCTATTTCGATTTTACGAAAGCGGAACGGGAGAATGCCCAAGGGAGAGGCCTCCGATGTTCCCCGTAGGCTTAGTCGACGCTTCGTCGAGCCGCAGAAAAATGGACCGGAACCAATGGGCGAGGCTGTTGTTAGTTTCGAAGATAAACGAGAAGCAGGAGTTGACAATGGGATTTGGTAGAGGCGCTCTTCTTTGGCTGATCGGTATTCCGCTTCCAATCATCATACTTCTGGCTCTCTTTATGCATCACTAAGATCGGAACGCTTAGTAGAAGAAGGGCCCGGCTCTCGCCGGGCTTTTTTAGATAGCCGGCGCCCTCCGACGCGCAGCAGTTCCTTTGAGGCGCCCCGTAACAAGCCGCCAATTGTCCTAGCCGGTCGTGGTTGCGCGTGTCGCTGCTAATGCTTTGGCGACATTCGTAAGGGGAAATAAATTGCATGGAACATAGGCGCATTTGACGGATTGGTGAGCATTGGAGGATCAAATGGACAACAAACAAGCAGCTGGATCGACTAGCTTTCCGACCCGCGCGGAAAGTCCGGCACTCAAGCCCGACGCAGGCGCAAAAGACCTTCACGCCAAAACCGGGGACGCGGTCTCTAAGATAAATGACGCAGCCCAGGCCGTGGGCGAGCAGGCCAAGGCAACGGCGACATCGCTTGCTTCCGAGGCCAACGAAAAGGCCAAGGGAGTATTAAACGGCCAGATCGCGGCCGGCGCGGAGTGGGTGGGTTATGTAGCAGAGGCGACGAAAGCTGCTGCGGATAGCTTGAATCGTAACGCCCCGAAGCTTTCCGGCATCGTCCGCGAAACGGCCCAAAAAGTCGAGCGCTTTTCCCGAGGCGTGAAAGATCAGAGCGTAGAAGAGCTCTATCAATCCGCCTCGGATTTCACTCGCCGGCAGCCTGCGCTGGTCTTCGGGTATGCCGCCGTATTAGGTTTTTTCCTTTTCCGGCTTCTCAGAACCGAGCCAAGCTCCGCCTCTGCGGCGGGGCGCGAGAAGGGTCGATTCGCCAACGACAGAGATCGATAATGCTGGACGATCCCCGAAACTCGGGACTTAGCCGGAACATTTAACGAGTTTCTTGTGAACTTCGGCGATCTTGTTCAGAAGGAGCTTCGGCTTGTGCGAGCCGAACTGTCTGAAAAGATCGGCGCCCGTCTGCAAGGAGTGATCTGGATGGCGGCAGGCGGCGTTTTCGCGCTGGTCGCGCTGCTATTTTTTCTCGCCGGAATTGTATTTTCCTTAATTGCATGGGGCCTTTCCCCCTACCTTTCTTGCCTTCTGATGGCCGCGGCCCTCGCGATGCTCGCGGTGATCCTCTTTTCCTATGGTCGAACCTCGCTGGCGGAGGATCTTGTCCCATCGAAAACGGTTCGGCAACTCAATGAAGACATCAAAACAGTCAAGGAGCAGATGATATGAGCCGTTATCTTCAGGACGATCTTTCTGCCCCGGCCGGCGATTGGATTCTGAATACGGTGCGACGCAATCCCGAAGGTCTACTGGTCCTGGCAGCAGGATGTACTCTCCTAATGCGCGGAGGGAACGCGAAGGCAAGTGGCTTCGGCAATGGCGAAGCTTCCGCTGCCCGCGTCTCGGGTGGAACATCTCGTTCCGTGGTCGCTGACCGCGTGGCGGACGCGGCAAATTATGTTTCGGACGTCAAGGACCGCGCAGTCGACACCGCAAGCTCTTATGTCGACTCCGTTTCCGCTTACGCATCGGACACCGCGCAGAACGTGTCAGATCAATCCCTCCGGCTGAAGCAAAAGGCGCAGTCGTCGCTGCAAAGCGGGATGGAGAGAATGCTGCGCGAACAGCCCTTGACCGTAGCAATTCTGGGTGTCGCGGCGGGCGCCGCCGTGGCCGCAGTGTTGCCGACTACCGGGGTCGAAACCCAGGCTCTCGGCGGGGCCCGGGAGGCGCTATCCGATGCCGCCAATAAGGTCGGAGAGAATGTCCTGGGAGCCGCCGGGGCTGCTGGCGAGCGGCTAAAAACGGTTGCCGCAGAACGTGGCTTGACCCAGGACGGTTTCAAGGAAGTGGCCCGTGACGTCGCAAGCACCTTCACATCGAACGTGACTGGCAACGGCACTGACCAAGCTTCCGGAATGAGCCCAAGCAAGGATCCAGTCCCAGTCGCAAGCAGCAGGCAAAGCCTGTCCCCAAACGGGACTTCGACCGTCTGATCGGGGCAACCGATGAGCCGGACGGAACTCAATGCCTTAGAGCGGGAGGTCGAGGCGGCGCGGGCGCGGGTGGCCGGGGATTTGGCCCGCCTTCGGTCGCCTGCCACAGTCTCAGAATTCAAAGGCGAGGTGTTGGCGGAAGCACGCCAGGCAAAAGATCAACTCCTGGAGAAATCGTCGAATTACGTCAAGGACACAGCTCAGCACGTTCTATCCGACCTCAAGGGCCGGGCAGCAGCCAATCCCACCGCCGCCCTGGCCATTGGGGCAGGTTTGGCTTGGCAGTTGCTGCGGCACCCGCCGATTGCCTCGATTCTCGTCGGGGCGGGAATTTACGGCCTTATAAAAACCCGGCCCGATCCCGATGCGGACTTTGCCGACGGCGTGGCCAGGCAGGCACAAGAGGTCTCCACCTTAGTGGCAGAGCGGGTCCAATCGTGGAGCGAGGATGCCGTTCACGTGGCGCATGAGGCGGCGGCCGACATGGTCGACAACGTATCAGCGCTCGCACATCGCGCCTCAGAGGCAACGGCTAACGCGGGTGAGGTTGCGCGTGCCTCTGTGATCCAAGTGGCGGCCAATGCAAGCGCCACCGGCAAGCGGGTTGCAGCCGGGGTGGTGGATGCGATGCCTGAGCAGGAGATTCAGGACCAGTTTCTGTTGGGCGCGGCAGCGGTAGCGATCGCGGCAGCAATCGGGATTGCATCCCAGCGCCGGTCTTAGTAGGGCAGCTGGTGCGAGCAGGATAGGTTTATGGATAGCCGGACCAATGGGCGCGACGGGTAACTCCGGACCGATCGGCTCCGCTTCCGCCCGTAAGGCAGCGAATGACGATTCCGGAGGTGTTACGAATACGTCGTCTGCCAGGAAGCCCCCGCGCGATTTGAAGGAACTCGTTCGTCGCGTTTATACGAATATCGGCAAACATCGCGTGCTTGCGCTCGCAGCGGGAGTTACTTTCTATTCCATCCTCGCGATCTTTCCCGCAATCGCCGCCCTGGTTGGCATCTATGGTCTTTTTGCCGATCCCACTACCATTTCTGCACACTTGGACAGCGTTTCCGGCCTTTTGCCGGGCGGAGCTATCGACGTCATAAAGGACCAATTGACCAGGATAGCGTCGAACGGAAGAAGCACTTTGGGCCTGGCTTTTGTGAGCGGATTGGGAGTGTCTCTGTGGAGCGCCAATGCCGGACTCAAAGCCCTGTTTGATGCTCTCAATCTCATCCACGAATTTGAGGAAAAGCGCGGCTTCATCAAGCTCAATGCAGTATCGCTGACGTTTACAATAATCGGCATCATCTTCTCCATTCTGGCTCTCGCCGCCGTCATCGCTATTCCGGTCATTCTCAGCGCTTCAGGTCTCGGGGGTGCGACCGAGTTGCTTGTAAACCTGGGCCGCTGGCCCATCCTGTTCCTTGTCGTAGCGCTCGTTCTCGCCCTGATCTACCGATTCGGACCATGTCGTCCTGACCCTCAATGGCGATGGATAACCTGGGGCAGCGCATTTGCCTCCGTGGCCTGGATGGCGCTTTCTCTCCTCTTCTCCTGGTACGCGGCCCATTTCGGCAGCTACAACGCGACTTACGGGTCGCTCGGAGCCATCATGGGCTTCATGGTATGGCTCTGGCTCTCGACTATCGTCGTCCTATTCGGTGCCGAGATCGACGCGGAGATGGAACGCCGGACAGGACGACCGGTCCGGAACAACGCCTCATGATCTTTAATGAACCAATAATGCACGTTGAGGCGTCCACCCTGGGCTTGGAACCCCTTGCGACGGCAGCCACAGGTGCGCACTGGAGGAGAAATGCACCAATTAAGAATTCGGGCAATTTCACGACCCCCAGGGCGTTATCGATGACGGGGAAGCGCGGCGCAAGCGCCGCGCCAAGCTAGGCAGCTTTCCGATTGGCCTGGCGCTCGCTCAATTCGGTGAGCTTGCCGTCAGTCGCCTTCTCTTCGTCCAGAGTTTGTTGAAGGACGGATGCACAGTCAGTGCGACCGAGCCGCTTGGCCCAGGCGATTAGTGTGCCGTAACGGCTTATCTCGTAATGTTCCACGGCCTGGGCGGCGGCGATCAGAGCGGCGTCCAACACGTTTTTGTCATCTATCTCTCCGGCGACGTCGTTCGCTTCCTCGATAATTCCGTCTATGGCGGGACACTCGACGCCTTTGGCCTCAACGCCGTGCATTTTAAAGATCTGTTCGAGGCGTGTGACATGATTTTTTGTTTCGCCTAGGTGCTTTTGGAATCCCTGTTTGAGTGCGGGATCGCCAGCTTTCGCGATCATGTCGGGAAGCGACTTCACGATTTGATTTTCCGCGTAGTAAATGTCCCGCAGCGTGTGAACGAAAAGATCGTCCATGTTTTTTATGTCCTTTGAAAAAATACCCATTGGATTGTTCTCCTTTTTGGTGAGCAGCCCGTTCCAGAGAACTCTTTTAGTTGGCGCCTTGTTCCCCGACGGATCCAGCCGGCCGCCCTTCGAAGCTACAAGAGCCGGTCAGACAGCCGCGCGAAGTTCAGACCTCAAGCTTGATTAGGAGGATCGCGATGGGAACTTGGAATACTCTGGCTAATTGGATTGGCAGACGGGGAGCGACCCCATCCCCGTCGTTATCGAAGCCGCCAAGTTGCGAGTTTTCTGGGACAGCGGAGCCGGGGCTGCCTGCCGCGCATGCGGCTCGAATGGCAATAGCCGCATCAAGTGCCGCTGTGCGGTGATTGTGCCAGGGCAGCCAGACCGTAGGGCCGCCGGATCGTGCTACCCAGCCGTGGTCAGTTCTATGATCTTTTTTGCGATGATCTCGGTAAGCGGGACCTCATGCTCCACCCGTCCGCGGACCATTCAAAAGCCGTAGACATGGGCTCAAAGACGTCCCTACTGATCTGCCGGTCGATCGACATCACGCCCTCCCGCCTCGGTCGAAGGAGCCCTGGACGACCTCAGCTTTGGGGCGACGTGGCCGGTGTGGCCTGACCGCGGCGCTCCGCCATGAACTGATCGAATTCAGTCTTGTCCTTGGGCTGCACGCAGTCGATTGAGAAAGTCCCGGAACTCTTTCTCTTCATCTTCGAGACGGCGCAGAGTGTCGGATCGATAACGGTCAAACGCGTGGTTGCCGCTCGACTGCGGCGACCACCAATTTCCCGGCTGCCGCATCGGGCCCATCCCCTCCTCCCACAAGTGCAAGCCGGCGCGTTTCCACCCGTCGAGCCGCCCGCTCCATAGGAGGATGACAAAAAGACCGAGCGCGATAGGCCAGCTGAACCAGAAAGTTACCGCCAAAAGCACGATCCATACGGGCCTGGGGTGGTCCAACTCATTGAGCCTCGCAAATGCGGACATGGGCTAACCCTCGATGTGAATGTTTATTACATTTACATAGTTAAGAGAAGGTCGGGCTTTGTCAAGGGCTTTCATCATCGGGGTGATGACCGTTTGTCAGCCCCTCCCGGTAGATCAGAATTGCAGCCTCCAACAGGTCCTCGGGAGTCATAGGGAGCGTCCGCCGAGCGGCATCCCCACGACCAAATAGTGAGGCAATCCCGTGCGACAAGGCCCAGATATGCAGCGACATCATCAAGGCAGGAGGCCGCGACCGCGTAGGGAGACCGGCGATCAGCTTTTCTGTCGCCGAGCGCAGGACCGCAAAGACCCTTTCTCCAGCATCACGGAGTGCCGAATTGCCATCAAGCGGAATACCGGCTTCGAACATAGCCGAATAGTAGCCCGGCTCTGTGCGGGCAAATTTTAAATAGGCCTTTCCAAGATTTTCTAAAGCCACCGATGCTGTGGGCGTGCCGTCTTTCCAAGCCCGGGCAACGTCCTGCTCGAGCAGATTGAATCCGCGAAGAGCGACGTCAGCCATCAAGTCTTCGCGATCTCTATAGTGCCGATACGGGGCGGCCGGGCTTACCCCGGCCGCACGCGCCGCTTCCGCAAAAGTAAATCCCGCCGGGCCCTTCTTGGCGATCAGGTCCAGAGCGGCGCGAACCAATGCTTCCCTGAGATTGCCATGGTGGTAGGCCCGCGCCCCGTCCGGCTTTTCATCCTTTGACCAAATCATGTAAATAGTTTTTACACGAATAGCCGGGCTCGTCGACCCCCGCCAGCTGAGAGCGGTCGTGTTCAATCTCCAGGCCATCCGGTGGTTGTGCATTGCGGGGCCCAGTCCATATCTGTTTCCCGGCCCTTAGCCGCTATACGATAAGAATGAACGACCGCGTCGGCGACGGACAAGCAAGAGACGAAAGCTGATCAGAACCACTTCTTAAATCCGCCACCCCAGCTGCGATTGCTGTTCCAGTCGCGGAAAGCATAATTTCCCTGGGCTGAATATCCCCCGCGCGTAGAAGCACTCTGCCGATGGGTAACTTGCGATCGTCTGCGAAAGGCCGGGCGAACCGCGGGCTTCGCCTGCTCAACGGGCTGAGCCCGCGCAAGAACGGTGGCGGGAGCTTCTGGAGTTTTTGCCAGGTCTACCGGGGCCGGCGCATCGCTTTCCCGGAGAAGGGGAACAAGTCGGGTTTCAGCCGGCGCGGAATACGCTGATAAGCCTGGATTTTCGTAGACGGTAGGCTCAAATAGAAAACCAAACGATTGTACAAAGAAAATTATTACTGCCGTCGTAACACCGATGGTCCAGAGTAAGGGTAGCCTGTCATCCGCATGGATTTTCAAAGAGTTCTCCCTGGTCTCCGAACGCCAGCGTTAGTTCTTGAGGAAAGGTCGTGGTAGCAGAACCCTCGGTGCAGCGAGGTTATAGCTTTCGACTTTCGCGCCCTGCAGCTACTAGAGCTTGCCGAGGTTTTTTACTGGGCTCGTGTGAGCTTCCACATACGCGTTTCTGAGGGTGGTGAAGATGTGAGCACCAAGTTGGTGGCTCAGAGCGTGCGAGTAGTTCGCTTTCGGCCTTCAGCAGGCGATCTAGGGTGCAGACTCATTAAATCCACCATACCAGGGCTGCAGCGAGGCACACAGAGGCGAGATAGTTACGCGCCAGCCTATCGTAGCGCGTTGCGATGCGCCTGAAGTCCTTCAACCTGTTGAAAGCGGCCTCGATGCGCCAGCGCAGTTTGTACAGACGCTTGCTGAAGCTGAACGGTTGCTTCCTGTTGGAGCGATTTGGAATGACCGACTTGGTTCCCTGCTCATCAAGTTCCTCGCGCAACTCAGCGCTGTCATACGCCTTGTCGCCGAGCATGCGTTTGGGTCGCTGCACTCTACGGATCAAGCGCTCAGCCACCGGGCAATCGTGCGCTTCTCCTCCGGTCAACAGGATGGCGATCAGCCGCCCTTTAGCATCTGCGAGTGCATGGATCTTCGTGTTGCGCCCTCCGCGCGAACGGCCCACAGCCTGCTTTTTCTCCCCCCTTTTCCGCCGGCTGCCGAGCGGTGCGCTTTCACATGTGTGGAGTCGATCATCTGCGTATCTGTGGATCGCCCATTCCCAGCAAGCTCGCGGAATAGCTTTTCCCAAATGCCGCGCCGAGCCCAGCGAACAAACCGGTTATAGATCGTGGTCGGGGGACCATATTCGGGCGGGCAATCGCACCAGCGGCACCCACTCTTCAACACATGCACGATGCCACTGATGACGCGCCGATCGTCTGCCCGCTCGACGCCTCGCACATCCGTCGGCAAATGAGGCTCAATCCGCTCCCATTGTTCATCGCTCAGCCAAAACAGGTTCTTCCGCATGGTCCCGATCCCCAAAGCAAATCAGGTACATATGGAATCAGAATTGCTTTGCAGCCGCAGCAAAATTAATGAGTTCTTACCCTAGTTTGATCAGTTCGGGTGTCAAATGTACCTTGCTTACCGCCGCCATGTGTTCATCAGCACGCTCATTTATTTTGTCGTGATATGGCGACCTAGCCAAGTCGCCCATTCCCGACGCACTACCCGAGCCGGTGCCATTCTCGATATATAAGGCACCGGCTTCAAACATAGTTTGAAGGTCGATTGGACCATCTGCGGTCACAGTCTCACGCAACGGGTTCTCAGAAGTTATAATCCTTATACTCGTCGGCTGGCAGTGATTCCATTCAACCCGATTGGCGAAGCCGTACGGACACTCGACGCCATGCCGAGCCGCAATCTCGTGCCACATTTTCGCTTGCTGACTTCCAGGTCCGCCGATTCCGGTCATATCAACGGCAAGGCCGTAAGTATGCAACGAATTAAACTTGTTCGAAAAGCCACCCACGCCAAACGCGGGAGGACGATAAGCCGAAAAGATTCCCGCCGATCCTAACCCCGCCTCTCTCGCTTCTCGTATCGCACCGGCAAGTCGGCGGACGAATTCCGGATGAAGCCGCCCAATAGCGAGTGCGGGCCCTTGCCGCGTCATAGTGTCCCCGGGCGTCGCGGTCTCGACTAAATAGTCGCGATTGTACTGCTCGTCGTGGTCTAGGCTCGCATCAAGCCGCTGCGGAACCGCCGACGTGTCAGGCCGTAACACGATAACTGTAGAGTTGACATCTGGCGATTCTGCGTCCGCCTCTTGCGAAATCGTGGGAGCCGGGGAGTCGGTGGCTACCCCGCCTATCCTTGTGTCTTCGTCCACAACTGAGATAGGCAGCGGGCCATCTGCAATAGCGATGGGGCCAGGGACCGTCGGCAGGCCAACGCATACGACAAGAACTTCAAGGAAGAGCGCAATGCGGCTTGGATGCATTCACTTGGATGGCGGTTCGCCACCCCTCCGTAGCTCGATAAGGGCTGTCTTCGCGGCTCGGTCTATTCACTCTGGACAGTCACCGGTGCGAGTCCGGAAAATCCCAAAACATGCGCTGCAGCTGGCGTCACGTCGATAATGCGACCATGCACAAACGGGCCGCGATCATTGACGACAACAACGACTGAACGCCCGTTGCTCTGATTAGTAACGCGTACCTTTGACCCGAAAGGTAACGTCCGATGGGCGGCTGTTAGTGCGCCAGGATTTAATCTGGCCCCACTTGCTGTCCTTGATCCGCTCTCTGTCGAATAAACCGAAGCAACGCCAGTTTGCGCCTTTAATACACTGCTGGCCGCGACCAGTGAAATGACGTAAATGGGGGCAACTACAAACCACATCCGTTGAATGTTCAAAGCCTTCTCCCTCTTAGAAGCTCGTGCGCCTTCTTTGCGTGTGACGTTTTGTGGGGTTCAAGTCTGTGTTTGAGTAATGTGGCCACAATGTGGGACGCCACATACCGTTAATGTACGAAAAAGGGATGCATTTCTCGAAGCTCACGGTCGGAATATGGCAAAAATCAACTCGAACCCGCATGGCGTCCTTCATTTATGGCGACGGGGAGACTTAGATCGCACAATTGGATGCGCAATTGCTCCTCCGATCGGAGAGCAGTCTCTGTTATTCCTTGTCCGATTGTTCCCGGAACTAGCAGTAGGCGAGATCGACCAACACAGAGCGGCTATCTTGTTTCCGTTTCGCGTCTCAATTCCTCAGAGGTCTCTTTAATCGCGTGCAAAACTTCCTGTGGATCGGCGGGCGTCGACATTGCGGTCGCCTCCTCATCATGACGATTGCGAAGGTTAGGAGCGTCCCGCCGCAGCTCCTCGAGTAGCTCAATGATCTTGGCGGATTTTTGCTCGCTTAAAATACCCAACTCGAGGGTAAGCTGCTCCCTATGGCTGGCAAGTTGGTCTTCACGGCGCTGGGTTATTAAAATTAGCGTCGTCATGTACAGTGCGGCTAGACCAATCGCCCCCTGCATCCAAGGAAAAGGGGGCTCATCTGGTGGTCGATAACCGAGGCCGAGAAATAGGACATTTAGGGTCATCCAGCCGATCACAACTAGGGTCAAAATCCAGACGAACTGTGGCCGCCCTGCACGCGCGGTCAACCCATCAATAGTCTTTTGGAATGGTGTCGCCTTTTCGTAGTGCTCGGCATGCAAGCGCGCGATCGCTTGGACTGTATCCTCCACATGCGAAGGCATTTTCACGTTCTGCGACATTAACGTCTCCTACAGGTGATTAAGCCAACACCCCCGCTATCCCGGCCGCTGATACCGACGATCGACCGCAAAAAAGCGCGGCCGCTTATTATGATCGAGAAACGGGTGCGGCGGGCGGCGAAATGAAGGGGATCTGGATAGTTGGGTCGTTTCGGACATGGCTCCTCCCCGAACCGCAGCATCCCGGGCGAGGACAGAACTGCCGGCCCAAAGGAGAAAGCCCCGGGGGGACTAAGGCTTGGAGGAAGACCCGAGACGGCGAAAAGAATCGAACTTCGTCTGCGAAAGCTACTAGAGCGACTGAACTAGGTTCCGAGGCCTTCAAAGAAAAGACCACCGAAGTAACTAATTTGGCCACAATTAGGGACGCCGGGTTTCGTTAACGCTCATGAAGCTGATGAATTTCGCGAAGCGCAAGGTCGGCACATCGCGCCTACGCAATCTTTCATCGATCATCGACGGGGGCCGCTCCGTGCTCATCCAATGCAGCACTCGGGTGATCAAGATTATGAGCACAATGTTGCTAGAGAACTCAGCGCTCGAGGGAAGCGTAACGACTAGCGGCCCAGAGCCAAGACGGTAACACGCGAATGGCTAACCACGAGACGCGTCTGCCTTGCAAACAAACGCCAGCGACGGCAATCTCATCCTCGCCGGGGTCTCCATCTGGGTAACCTCGGCTTACAACGCATCTGCGTCCGTTAACTTAACGATGCGATCGTTATCTAACGATCGCGATGGAGGGCCGGGTGGAACGCGTTTTGACCTGCATCCTCAATGACAAGGCTGGGTCTAACAGAGCGGGTGAAGCGCGCGCGCTTATCGCACAGATTGCGGCGAAGCGGGGGTGGGAGGCGCGCGTCCAAAGTTCCTCTGGCGGGGCCGATCTCAGCTTGCTCGCCGCCGAGGCGCGCGCCGTCAGCGGGTTGGTCGTGGGCGCAGGCGGCGACGGAACTATCGCGGCGGTCGCGGCCGCTTTGGTCGGTACAGACAACGTCCTTGGCGTGCTGCCGATGGGGACCCTGAATCATTTTGCCAAAGACCTGGGCATTCCGCTCGACCTCGAAAAGGCCGTGCAAACTTTGTTCACCGGCAAAGTTGCCCGGGTGGATGTCGGCGAAGTAAACGGGCGCATTTTCCTCAATAATTCAAGCATCGGTTTCTATCCGAGCATCGTGCAGGAGCGAAAGCGCGACCAGCAGCAGGGCCGCAGCAAATGGGTCGCCTTCGCGCAGGCCGCCGTACGCGTCTTTCAACAGTCCCACACGCTGCATGTTGAACTGGACGAGGATCACAGCCATCGTCAGTCGTATGACACGCCTTTCGTGTTCATCGGCAACAACCGTTATACGGCGGCGGGCCTAGAAATCGGCACGCGGGCGATCCTGGATGGTGGCAAGTTGTGGGTCTGTGCGGCGCCCTATGCCGGCCGGTTCACCGTAGTTGCGCTGGCGCTGGAGGCGCTGCTGGGGTTCGTTTCCGATGCGGACCTTGCGGCGTTTGAGACCGAACAAACCGACATACACATGCATCGAGACCATGTGCAAGTCGCGACCGACGGCGAGGTCAACGTAATGCGGACGCCGCTGCACTATCGCAGCCGGCCCGGCGCCCTGCGCGTCGTCGTGCCGTCTGCTGATTGAAGGGGATTGGTCGGATTGGCACGCACCATCGTTCATCTGTCGGACTTGCATTTTGGCCGTGTCGACCCGGCGATCCTGCCGGCGCTGCTGCGCGCGGTGGCAGTGGCGGCGCCTGACCTCGTGGTGGTTTCGGGCGATATCACGCAACGCGCCCGCGTCGCGGAATTCAAAGCGGCGGCACATTTCCTCGAGACATTGCCGGCCCCGGTGCTGGCCGTCCCCGGCAACCACGATGTACCGCTTTACAACGTCTTGCTGCGCTGGCTCTCGCCGCTGGACCGGTATCGGCGCTACATTACGAGCGATCTCGCGCCCTTTTGGGAGGACGCGGAGATCGCAGCGCTCGGCGTCAACACCACACGCGCACTGACGTTCAAAGATGGCCGCATCAATCGGCGTCAGATGGAGGCCGCCAGGCGGCGTTTCGCGCATTGCAAGAAGGATGTGACACGGATTGTCGTAACGCACCACACGTTCGACACGCCAGACCCGGTTCCGGGGGCTAGAGCCGCGCACAAAGTGGTTGGCCGTTCAGATATGGCGATGGCCGGGCTCTTGCGCGCTGGCGTCGACATCATTCTATCCGGGCACCTGCATATGAGCGGAGTCGGCGAGACGACGAAGCGTTACCCGCTGCCCGGTCGAGCGGCGCTGCTGATCCGAGCAGGGACAGCGACGTCGACGCGGCGGCGCGGCGAGGTGAATGCGTTCAATGTCGTACGCGTCGCCCGGCCCGAAGTTGCGATCGATTGCATGGTTTGGCGGCCCGATGAGGGTCGGTTCGTGGCCGCGAGCACCGAACAGGTCAAGCGGACGGAAGTGGGATGGTCGCCCATGGCGTCGTCATGAGAGGACCTGCGTACTTTCTCGTGCTCGCCACGATCGCCGCCGCGCTGTTTTGCGGGCTTGCCGTAGCGGTGGAGACAAACCGCCTGGCTGGCTTCGACGAAGCGATCCGCATGGCGCTGCACAGTCTCACGACGCCGGTTTTAACTCTTCTGGCGGAGAAGGTGACCTGGCTCGGAACCCTCGGCGTCCTTGCGCTGTTCGGCGTTGTCGCCGTTGCGGTCCTGGTGCGCGCGCGGCGTCGCGAAGGGGCCGCATTCCTGACGGTTACCATGGTGGGCGCGTTGGCGCTGGAGAATGGACTGAAATTCTGGTTTCAGCGCGTGCGGCCGCCGCCATTCTTTGGATCTGAGCCGGTGACCTATAGCTTCCCCAGCGGCCACGCGCTGTTCTCGCTCTGCTTCTACGGCGGACTCGCCATCGCGGCGTCACGTTCCGTGCAATCAGCCGCGATGAAAACGGGAATGTGGATCGCGACGGTTTTCCTTGTATTGGCGATCGGGGGGACGCGCATCTATCTTGGGGTGCACTATCCGAGCGATGTTTTGGGCGGTTACCTTGTCGCGATCGCCTGGATCGCCGTGGTGTCTTCCGCATACCAACGATCGGCATCGCAGTATTGAAATCTAGCGCTCGGTGGCCGCGTCTGAGGTGAAGTTAGACGCCAAGCACCCGACCAGCTACTCGCGCCAGTCTCCAGCAGTGCGACGACGACCACAGCATTCGTCGCCGTTGAGAAAGCTTCGACCGTCGAGGCCGGCCATTGCGGATCATTGCCACCGTTGGGGTTGTCAGTCCGAGCCATCCGGGCCCAGTACCCGGCCATCTGCAGTTAGATTGAGGCTTCCACCTCGGTCGGTTGATACTTGCGGGGAAATGAAACGCGACGGAATGCGCGACCCCCGCCGGTTTCAGCGCCATCGTTGGCCCTTCGAGAGCGTGCTCCTCATTGGACCAGCGTATTAGTTCGAAGGTGGCGGAGTTCCGTACATAGGCGTTCCGCACGATTCGGAGCGTATGATCGACATCTTTGAGAGTAATGTTCCTCGAAGGCGCGTGAGAGATTTCCGGCGTTCTGTATTGCGTCACTCTGAACGGTGGCCAACTCTGTCTTTAGGTGGAAATCAAGACCTAACCAGACAAGCGAGATCATCGCCAATCCAAGAAAGGTCGACCCTTGATTCAGGGCGCGAAGCCAGGAGTTCCATTCTGTAGAGATATTCACGCGTTGCCCTAAGTGGCGCTGGAATGGGCAGAATTGCGTTTGCTGCTTTGGGTAGGTTTAATCTCGCGCTGTTAGGGAAGCCCGAATATCGTCAGGTCCCTTGTTCTAAAAGCTCGTATTATTAACTTTGAGTTGAAATGAATTCGATGGAATTCGCAGGTTGTCGGCGTCAAGTGTGTACAATTGTGGACAGAAATACAGCGCATGAATTCGTGGATCAAAACCTTCCAAAACTAGGAAATACGTTTTTCGCCAGAGAATGTTGTACTTCGTGACGATTTTCCTTTCCAGCGTAGCTGCGGCGACACGAAGTTTAGCAGCTGGTCGGCCAACAATGGTCCCAGCTTCAAGGAGAACAATCCAGTCCTTGGTCGCAATGTTATCCGGATGAATTTCGATGTAGTGACGGGGGACCTTTCGTTTAAAGATACCCATTCCCTAAATCTCCTCTTTTCTGTCGCGGCATGTCCCTGGCCCCGCGGACACCGAGTTAAGGTGTCATGATGGAACCGGAGGTGGGCCATGGAGAGGCGGAAGTTTACGCGCGAGTTCAAGCTTGAGGCTGTGCGGCTGATCAAGGAGCGAGGCGTCTCGTATGCGCAGGCTTCGCACGATCTTCGTGTGCATCAGTCGCAGTTGCAGAGTTGGGTGAAAGCGCTTGCGGTTGACCCGCAGCATTCGTTTCCTGGCCAAGGTCAGATGAAGCCCGAGCAGCTTGAGATCGCGCAGCTTAAGCGTGAGGTGGTAAGACTGAAGGCCGAACGAGACATCCTAAAAAAAGCCGCGGCCTACTTTGCGAAGGAGTCGACGTGAAGTTCGCCTTCATCGCGAAGCACCGGGGGATTTGGCCGTTGGAATGGTTGTGCGGGGCGCTCGGTGTCTCGCGGGGTGGGTTCTATGCCTGGCTGACACGACCGCGCAGTCGGCGCAGCCGCAGTGACGAGGATTTGAGCGCGAAGGTTCGCGCCAGCTTTCTTGCCAGCGATCGAACCTATGGGGCCAGGCGGGTGTGGCACGACATGCTTGCGGAGGGTGTGTCGTGTGGACTGCATCGGATCGAGCGATTAATGGGGCTACAGGCCCTCAAAGCGCGTCCGCGACGGCGTCGACTGCCGCCCGATCTGGGTGAGCGGCAGGTCGCCGCCGTCGCTCCCAACGTGCTCGACCGCACCTTCGAAGCGCCCGCTCCCAACCGCAAATGGATCGCTGACTTCACGTATGTCTGGACAGCGGAAGGTTGGCTCTATGTGGCCGCGGTCGTCGATCTCTTCTCCCGGCGTGTGGTGGGCTGGTCGATGAACGCCGCGATGACAGCCCAGCTCGTCGCCGACGCGCTGATGATGGCGATCTGGCGCAGGGGCAAACCCCCGACGCGCTGCTGCATCACTCCGATCGCGGCAGTCAATACACCAGCGAGCAGTTCCAGCGACTGATGGCCGATCACGGAGTCGTCTGCTCGATGAGCCGTTCAGGCAACGTCTGGGACAATGCGGCGATGGAGAGCTTCTTCTCCTCGCTGAAAACGGAGCGTACAGCGCGCAAAACGTATCGGACGCGCGACGAGGCCAAGGCTGATGTGTTCGACTACATCGAACGCTTCTACAATGTTAAACGCAGGCACTCCACAATCGGCTATATGAGCCCCGTGGAGTTCGAGATGAAGGCCGAATTAGCTTAAGCAGGTGTCAACCGAACCGGCAGCAGGCCAAGCGATTGATCGTCAATTGTCCGTCTCGCTCGACGCGACCATCGCCAAATGTTCCATTTGCCGTGCGTTTGATTTCTTTGAGGAGGGTATCGAATGCCTTATCCTTGCTCACATCAAGCCTATGAAAGTGGAGGATGTCATCCAATGCTTCGGCCGTGATGCTGCAGGCAATAGACTTCTCGCCAATGTTGCATTGAAACAACAACCTATCTGCCGCCGCAACGATGGTCCAGTCAGTGCATCACGAGAAGAAGCGCTCGCCCGCCTTTGACATGCGCTTAGTAACCTCGCGGACGTGTCCGATGAAGGTCTGCACCACCGGGCTAGGGGTCCTACCCTTGAGCGTTACGAGCCAGACCGGCCATGGCCTGACGGCCAGATTGACTGGCAAGACCTTGATCGGGAACCGATCTGCATTGAAGCGCAGGACAGAGCCGACCTCTGCCGAAATGAACCGGTCTGTCGCAAGCAGTGTCATTCGTTGATGGACTGAATATGACCTGATACCGAATTTGGGTATGGGCACGCCACTTTTCCGAAATGCCTCTCTCAACAAGGTAACGAATATCCCCTCGCACGGCAGTAGCCATGGCTCATTGGCCAGCTCGGCGAGGTCTATCTTGCGTCGGTGCGTCCAACGGGTGCCTTGTCCCGAAACGATGTACGGTCGGTCCTCGTAAAGAAATTCCAGAACCAGTGTGTCCTCAGTGAGCGGCTTCGGAAACCCTGCAATGATAAGATCGACGGCACGATCCCGCAACGGGCGGAATTCTTCCACAACGTTGTTGGCCGCCGTGACATTCACGATCACGCGCGGATATTGCCTGGAAAAGTGGTCGATAATCGCCGACATGACGCCGCTGGTGAAAACATCGGGACAGCCGATCCTGACCTCGCCGATTGAAGGGTCGGACAAACTTTCAATTGCCTTGATTCCCTGACGTAATTCGTCGAACGCGCCGGTGCTGTGACGAAGCAGCGCGCGGCCATAGGCCGTCGGCTCAACGCCCTTCGGGGTTCTGTCGAGAAGACGCACCCCGATTACATGCTCCATATCGGAGATCGCCTTGGAGACAGATGGCGGAGAGACGGCGAGCCGCTCGGCAGCTCGTCCCATGCTGCCCGTCTCCGCTACCGTCATCAGGACGTGCAGATCATGCAACTTGAGCCGCCGACCGATGCGATCACTCCACTACATCCAGGTGACAACCTGTGATCTTTTGTAGGTTAGACATTAGGTTAAGTGGTATTCAAAAGAAAGAACTGTTTATTTAACAGGCTCACGGCCTAATCTTGGAGCGTGGGAAGGAATGGGCTCGCACAGGAGTAGGCGAATGAAATCTTGCCGCCGGGGCTTTTTGCGCCTGGCAGCAGGTCTTTCCGCGGCCTCAGTCGTGTCGGCTCTTACGTGGGCGCAGGCCTATCCTTCACGTCCGGTGCGGATTGTCGTCGGCTTTCCGCCGGGCGGGGTCGGTGACGTTCTGGCTCGACTGGAGGCGCAGTGGCTCGCAGATAAGCTCCGACAGCCGTTCATCGTGGAGAACCGTCCCGGGGCCGCGGGCAATATCGCGGCTGAGGCGGTCATCAATGCGCAGCCTGATGGTCATACGCTGCTCTTCGTCGGCGTGAACCATGCTATCAATGCGACGCTCTATGAAAAGCTGAGGTTTGATTTTGTCCGCGACATTGCGCCCGTCGCGGGCATTGCGCGGCTGCCGAACGTCATGGTGGTACATCCATCATTTCCCGCGACGACGGTTCCCGAGTTCATCGCTTATGCCAAAGCCAATCCAGGCAAGATTAACATGGCGTCGGCGGGAAACGGGACATCAGCCCATGTGACCGGGGAGCTATTCAAGATCATGGCCGGCGTCAACATGGTGCACGTGCCGTACCGTGGCGGCGCACCTGCGATCACAGACCTGCTGGCGGGCCACGTACAGGTTTACTTTGGTCCGCTGCCTGAATCGATTGAACACATTCAGGGCCGGCAAATTACGAGCGCTGGCGGTCACAAGCTTTAAGCGGATCGGCCTTTTTCCATCTATTCCAGCGATGAGCGAATATCTGCTCGATTACGAAGCGAGTGGCTGGCAGGGGATTGGCGCTCCGAAGGATACGCCCGCAGAGATAATCGGTTCGCTCAACGGGCAAATCAACGCCGGCCTCAGCGATCCCCAAATTTGCGCGCGGCTTTCGGACCTAGGTGGCTCGGTGCTGGCTGGACCTCCTGCCGCCTTGGCCCAGCTGATTGCCGCTGATATCGAAAAGTGGGGCAAGATAGTCATGGCCGCGGGTATCAAGCCGGAATAGATCGCCACCTTAGCTTTTCTCTCGGTCTCGCCCTCGCACAATCGTGCTCCGTGTCTGCGTAGCAATTTTCGGCAGAGGTCCAACGGTCAGATGTCCCAAATGGTTCATCAACCGACGCGCCCGATGTCCGGTTCGGGTCAAAACGGCTGCGTGCTGATTGGCCGTTCAATGGAGTGAACCGGAATGGCGGCCGCAATCACACTTGCCAGCCAGTGTCAGCGGTAGAGTTCGGGTCGGGCTCCAAGCCGACACATAGGCTGCGCGTGACCCGACCGGCGGACGATTAGGCCATCTTACGGGCGGTGTTGCGTTCAATCGGCGTCAGCCGCGCCGGCGGACACTGAGCGCGATGTCGCGCGCCCGGCGGGGTGTTGGCGGGTCGCTCCGGCTTAAGACGCCCTTGGGGCCTCGCATCGGGTTTGAAGGGCGCCAAAAGGCCGGCTCCTGGCTGGCCTTCCAAAGTTGAGTGGGTCGGGAACTCGCGCCTCCGCGGTCTACGGGCGGGGCTGCAACCTGATCCGACCGGTGGCTACTTGTAAAATCGGCGATGATGGGCCTTCACTTCTAGCAAATACCGGCCTCAATCGGAGATCGGCCCGCATGCTTGGAGCAGGAATTCCGCGCAACCTGTCGACTTCCGGTCGGGCCGCCAGGGTCGCGCCCGGAGCAAGGCGCTAACTGTGGGGGGGCAGCAGAAAGCCAGCTTGGCCGGCCCACCTAGTATATTATTTGCCCGATCTAACGGGCACCGAGCGCTCGGGGCGCCCGGTGCCAAGAAAATAGCAGCGGAGAGGAAGACATGCTGTTGGAGACCCAAGGTTGGGGCGGCGAGGGGGAATCGCCGAGAAATGTGTTCGGCGGCCGGCTCGAAGACTGCTCGAGGAACCTGTTGACCGGGTTCCATCCGCGATGGCTGCTGCAACACCGGTCCGGAAGATATCGGTAGCCACACCGTCTGCGTGGTCATAACCGATGGATTTCTGAAATTTTCGAAATCGCGCGGGAATAATCTGTCAACACCGATGCCGGAATTCGGCTTCCCGGGACTTAAAGCGGGCGACCGCTGGTGTCTCTGCGCGCCGCGCCGGCAAGAAGCGTTCGAAGCGGGACAGGCGCCGCGGGTTGTGCTTCGCGCCACCCACGAAGCCGCGCTGCAATATTGCGACCTCGCGAATTTGAAGCGTCACGCCATCGATCTGTCTTGAACTGGTGTGGTAGCACCGGGCGATGGCCCAAAGAAGTCTAAGAATTTATTCCGGTCCGCGCCAAATCGAGATCACAGCAACCGCTCCGAATGGGGGCCAAAAGACCCGACGCGTAGCAGCGCTCTCTCACCGCCGCGCCGGCATCGGCGCTTGCTTTCTGACGATGACCCACGCCCGCTTGCGGCGCTCGCCCAGTAGCGAGTCAAACTCGGCGCGGCCTACTGTGATGGCACGACCATCGGGAAGTGGAACCACCCCGCCCACGGCGTCGACCGCGGCGATCAGGTCGCGTTCCGCGGTTAGGTAGGCCTCGACAAGGGACTCGATCTCGCGCATGAGCGGACCAACGCTCTCCGCGTGTCGACAGTCAACGAAATCACGGCAGTGCAGTCTCAAACATCTGTCTTCAATCAGATCAAATCGATCAAATAAGGGGCGACTGCCGCACTTCGGTTCCCTTGGGCGGATCGACCACGGCGCCGCGCCGAGGCAGCCGTGGTGTCTGGGGGCGTCCTGAAGCGAGCCCGGGATTCAGACTTCCGCCTCCAACACCGCAAACACCTTGCCGATCGTTAACCCCCTCTTAATGCGGACGCCCGGCCTTTCTCCGTGACTTGATTCGTTCCCCCGGGAACAAAAGGGGTGAACTGGGATGAAACGGCGAGGATTCCGGCTGCTCGTTGGCTCTCGGGGACCCGGGGGAAGCGGCTCCCGCTGGACGTGTTCCTCGCTTTGACGGCACCGAGGCGGGTGCCCTGCACGATGTCGTTGTGGCGCGCATGAAGGATATCTTCCGCGATCCCTCCGTTCCGGGCTTCATCGACACGGTCGTGGTCGCACACTCTGGAGGAAGGCCGCGAGGCATTTAGGCAGGTGGGCCTCACGCGCCAGGACATCGTTCGCGACAACGATACCCTGTACCTGTTTCCGTGGCGAGGGACGTCGACGCTTGATGCTTTGCGCCTGGCCTTGCGCTGTTTCAAGCTGCCGGTGACCGCCGCTTCTTTTGTCTCATGGTGCCGGCGCGCGAAGAACCACAACTGCGCCAGGCCTTGAAATCGCTCGCGGAGCAAGACGAACATGCGCTAAATGGTGCGCAGCTCGCTCAGCTCGACGAGAATCTCCAACGTGCGAAGTATGACGGTTTGATTCCGCGCGATCTGCTTCGGCAAGCCGCGGCTGTTGATCGGTTGAATGTGGCGGCGGTACCCGCGGTGTGCCGTGATCTGCTGACGGGTTTCGACTAGTGCGCGTCGGTCGCACCGAACGTTACGACACTCTCATGGGCACCGGGCCAAGCCGTTCAGGTCACGACTGAGGCCGCCGACTAGACCAGCCAATTGGGGGGATCATGCGAAGAAATGCCGGGTCCATTCTACTGACCGCATCCGATTTGGTGGGAAATCTGAATTGCCGTCACCTTACGCAGCTCGATTTGGCCGTTATGGACGGCCACTTGGCGAAGCCGGCACGTTGGGACCCACTGCTCGAGCTTCTGGCCGAGCGCGGCGCCCGCCATGAGCAAGGGTTTGTGGACCATCTGAAAGCCTCCGGTCACGAAGCCACAATAATCGCAGGTATCGGGATCGACGACGACGCTGTCAGTCAAACCCACGCCGCCATGAAGGCAGGAACCCCGATCATCGTCCAGGGCGCGCTCCGTGCGAATCGCTGGTCATCGACATCAAGCTTGCGCGAGAGACCAAAGGCGGCACGATACTGCAGCTCTGCCTCTACTCCGATCTGCTTGGGATCATCCAGGCCCGAGTGCCGGAATTCGCTTATGTGGTCGTTCCGGGAGCAGATTTCATCCCAGAGCCATATCGTATCGCCGATTTTGCCGCGTATTACCTCATAGGACCAGGCCCCAAGCTGGCTTGGCGTTTCGCCAGTTTGGCGCAGGTACCAATCCCCATCCCATGGAAGCCGGAACGCGGCGCCACCCAGAGCTATGAACGAATCCACGAGCAAGCGCGCGTGCAGATGCGGGGGCGCACCGAACACAAGGTCGTCTATGAGCCTCTCGCAGTCGTGCCAGGATTCGGACTGAAGTGTCTGCCAATGCCGTCAGCAGGCGATATTTTCTTCGATCTTGAAGCAGACCCTTTCGTCGGTATTGGTGGGCTCGAATTCCTATTCGGATATGCTTTCATCGAAGCAGGCGAGCAGCCAATCTATGTACGCGACTGGGCAACGTCACGTGGCGAGGAAAAGTCAGGCCTTCGAACGGTTCATCGACTTCGTTATCGGTCGATTGGAACAATATCCGGACCTGCACATCTATCACTATGCGCCCTACGAGCCCGCCGCGCTTAAGCGGCTTATGGGGCGGTACGCGACGCGGGAAAACGAACTTGATCGGCTCCTGCGCTCGGAGCTATTCGTCGATCTCTATGCGGTGGTTCGCCACGGCGTTCGAGCCAGTGTTGAAAGCTATTCGATCAAAAAGCTCTAACCGCTCTACGACTTTAAACGAACCGTGCTCCTCGCGAGATGCCAATATCGCGTTGGCGGAGGTACAAGCATGTCTTGAACTGGATGATACGGCGAGCATCACGGCGGAAGATCGGGTTGCCGTTGAAGGATATAACCGTGACGACTGCTTTTCGACCCATCGGTTGCGCGAATGGCTTGAAGCCGTTCGCGCAGACCTCATTGCTTCGGGGACGGCAATTGAGCGGCCAGTGCAGAAACCGGGGGAGGCAAGCGAAGACGTTACCGCCTGGCAGCAAAAGATTGAAGCTCTCATGCAGCGGCTCCTCCACGATGTGGCAGTCGACCCGGCTGCGCGGTCTCCGGATCAACAGGCGAGGTGGGTGCTCGCCCATATCCTCGACTGGCATCGGCGCGAACAGAAGGCGGTCTGGTGGGAGCATTTTCGCCTTCGTGATCTGTCCGCTGAGGATTTGCTGGATGAGCGCGCAGGATTGAGTGGTCTCACATTTCTGGCGAGTGCAGGCGGGACCGCAAAAGCGCCGATCCACCGTTACAAATTCCCGAGCTCAGGAGACGGAGATACGCGCTGGGGCGGACCTGAGAGAGCTTGGCGGAGCGAAGTTCGGAAAAGTCGAAGCCATATCGCTCGACGACCGCACCGTCGACATCAAGAAACGGCAGGATACGGCAGGAAGGCACCCGCTAGCCGTTTACGCTCACAAGATCATCGACACCAAGGTACTTGCCGAAGCCTTAATACGTCTTGGAGAGTATGTCGCTGACAACGGCCTTGCTGGTGAGGGACATTTCTATGCCGCGCGCGATCTTCTGCAACTCGCAGCCCCACGCATCGGCACTGAAGCGGTGAGGAACCCGGAAGAGGCAACGCTACTCGCCGCGTTACGGATTGCGCCGCATCTCGATCACACAGTGCTTCCAATTCAGGGGCCGCCCGGCGCCGGGAAGACCCACACGGGTGCGCGCATGATCTGTACTCTCGTAAAGGACAACAAAAAAGTCGGGGTGACGGCGAACAGCCACAAAGTCATCCGTAACCTGCTCGATGAAGTCCTCAAGGCCGCCCCGGAGTGTGGTGTCAGCATACAATGTATAGAAGAAGTGACTGACAAAGAACCCAGCCTACCGGGTATCGATATCACCACTGACAAGGCAGAGGTCTTGTCGTCTATCGGAAGCGCCTGTCAAGTGGCGGCGGGAACCGCTTGGTTTTGGGCGCGTCCAGATGCATTCGAGGCCGTCGATGTACTGTTCGTCGACGAGGCAGCGCAAATGTCGCTCGCCAATGTGCTGGCGGTCTCGCAGGCAGCCAAAAGCATCGTTCTGCTTGGTGATCCGCGACAGCTCGAGCAGCCCATGCAAGGAAGTCATCCCGAAGGCACGGGTTTATCGGCGCTCGACCACATCCTAGGCATCCACGCCACTGTCCCTGCCGATCGTGGTCTTTTCCTCGAAGAAACATGGCGGCTCCATCCGCAGATCTGCGCATTCACCTCGGAAATGTTTTACGACGATCGACTTCGATCCCGGCCAGGGCTCGATCAGCAGAGGATCAACTCCACCGGCCGCGTTACGGGCTCAGGACTGAGATACCTTCCCGTCACCCACGAGGGTAACCAGAGCTCCAGCCCTGAGGAGGCCGACCAAATCCGCGACCTTGTTGCCGATATCATGAAGGCCGCGCCGACATGGATCAATCGCGAGGGCGTAGAGGCTGCACTGGGGCTGGATGACATCCTCATCATTGCTCCCTACAACGCCCAGGTGTTCGCGCTCCAGGAGCGCATTCCGGGAGCGAGGATTGGGACCGTAGACAAGTTTCAGGGCCAAGAGGCTCCGATCGTCATCTATTCGATGACCACATCGAGCCATGCGGACGCGCCGCGCGGCATGGAATTTCTCTACAGCCCAAATCGCTTCAATGTTGCGACATCGCGCGCCAAGTGCGTGTGCATCCTTGTCGAGTTCGCCGCGTGTTTTCGAGGCGGAGTGCCGAACACCCAGACAAATGCAGCTGGCAAACGCATTCTGTCGCTACCGGGAGACAGCCGCTGTCATTTAGGCCGACGGAGGGATCGTGCAATCTTGCCAAAAAGCTCGACACGGCAGGCTGGACGCACCATGACCATGAACGGTCCTCTCCTAGCGCAAGATTCTACGGCGCCCCTCGCCTGGGACAGTCGGTCCCGGGTTCCGCGGAGACGGCGGCTTTTGCTGACGGTGCTGTGGGCGCCCTTACTACCGGTATCGGGGTGCCGGATGGTCTCCCCTGACGATTTGAGCATCGGACTCTTCGAGAGTGAGAGTGTGGCCGGGTCGGCCGTGACGGGTTGAGGTCCGCGAGAGAGGCTCGCGGCGCCCGTCGCGGAGATCCGCGATGTCACGTTCAGCCGCTCGCGCTCGTGCCGGTCGGGACCGGACGAGCCTGTATCAGGAAATCACCGAAAAGATCATCGCCGAGCTGGAGGCCGGCCGCGTGCCCTGGGTCCAGCCGTGGGGGACTTCGGCGGCGAAAGCGTCGCTCGCCATGCCGAAGAACGCGGCGACCCAGCGCCGCTATTCCGGGATTAACGTACTGATCCTTTGGGCCGCCGTCATCGAGCGCGGATTTGCCGGCCAGAGCTGGCTCACTTTCCGCCAGGCGCTCGGCCTCGGCGGCAATGTCCGCAAGGGCGAGCACGGCACGACAGTCGTCTATGCGGACCGCTTCACGCCCGACGACGAACGCCGGCGGGCCGAGCGCGACGGAGACGAGCCCAACGCGATTCCGTTCCTCAAACGATTCACGGTGTTCAACACCGACCAATGCGAGAACCTGCCGGAAGGGCTGGTGACCGCTCCCGCGCCGGTTCCTGAGGGGCTCATCCTGCCGCACGCCGAGGCGCTGATCGCCGCCACCGGCGCCGACTTCCGCATCGGCGGCGAGCGCGCCTTCTACAGCCCCATCCACGATTTCATCCAGGTGCCGCGGCCCGAGGCCTATTTCGAGCCCATCAATTGGCACCGGACGGCCGTGCATGAGCTCGGCCATTGGAGTCGGCCATTCCTCCCGGCTGGGGCGCGACCTGTCAGGCGGTTTCGGTTCCGCGCTTTACGCGAAGGAGGAATTGATCGCCGAGATGACGAGCGCCTTCGTTTGTGCCTCGCTCGGCATCGTGCCGACGGTGCGCCATGCCGACTACATCGGCTCCTGGCTCGAAGTCCTGCGCGACGATGATCGCGCCATCGTCCGCGCCGCCAGCGCGGCGTCGAAGGCGGCTGACTATCTCCTCGCCTTCCGGCCCGACTCCGACGAGCCCGTCGAAGCCGCTCCAGGCCTCCGACAATCTCCTCGTCAGCGACAGCCAGGCGATATGCGGCGTGTGAGCCACCAAGATGCCGATTGCAGATGCGGCCGCCCTCAGTCCGAGGGCGGCCGTGTTCGCCGTGACGGGTCACAGGCCACGGAACCGATCCGCGGCGCCCGTCGCGGGAGATACGACGATGCGCAAAACCAACGATCCGGCTCAGCGGGACTACGACGAATATATCGCCAGCACGCTTCGTACTGAAGGCGGCCATCTGTCGATCGGCCGCGGCGGCTTCACATTATACTATGCGCGTGGCGCGACCCTCAGCGGCTACGACTGCGAGTCGATCAAGGCCTGTTGCATAGCCGCCGGCGTGCCGGTCATCGACAGCCGCATGGTGGCGTTCGAAGATGTCGTGCGTCTTGCCGTCAGGGGACCGATGGCGGCGGTCGGCGAAGAGCCGAGCCCGCCGCCTTACCACGCCTTCTCCTACGCCCCGCTCGTGGCGCTGGCGGACGCCTATCGGGCGGCCGGAGCCGAGGTGTTCAACATTGCCGGGCTCGCGATGGCGGAGACGCCAGAAGAGTGAGAGCAGGGCGGGGATTCCGTGACGGGTTGGAGGTCGAGAGAGAGGCTCTCGGCCGCCCGTCGCGGAGAATATCAACATGGCAACCGCCGTTCGGAAGATCACTCTCAGCGCCTCGCGCGACATCCCCTTCAACAAGCTGGTGCTCAGCCAGTCCAATGTACGCCGGGTGAAAGCCGGCGTATCCATCGAGGAGCTCGCCGAGGACATCGCCCGGCGTACGCTCCTGCAGAGCCTGAACGTCCGGGCGATGCGGGACGCCGAGGGCCAGGAGACCGGCATGTTCGAGGTGCCGGCTGGCGGCCGCCGGTTCCGCGCGCTCGAACTGCTGGTGAAGCAGAAGCGCATGACCAAGACGCAGCCCGTGCCTTGCGTCGTGCGAACCGATGGCCTCGCCGAGGAGGATTCGCTCGCCGAGAACGTCCAGCGCGAAGCTCTGCATCCCCTCGACCAGTTTCGCGCCTTCCAGACCCTGCGCGAGAAGGGGCTCAGCGAGGAGGAGATCGCGGCCCGGTTCTTTGTGAACCCGACCGTCGTCAAGCAGCGGCTGAAGCTTGCCGCGGTTTCCGACAAGCTCCTCGACGTCTACGCCGAGGACGGCATGACGCTGGAGCAGCTCATGGCGTTCACGGTGACGAACGACCATGCGCGCCAGGAGCAGGTTTGGGCGGCGCTCGCCCACACCTGCAACACGGAGCCGTACTACATCCGCCGCCAGCTTACCGAAGGCGCGGTACGTGCCGCCGACAAACGGGCGCAGTTCGTCGGTGTCGACACCTATGAAGCAGCCGGCGGCATCGTGATGCGCGACCTGTTCGAGCATGACGATGGCGGCTGGCTCCAGGATCCGGCGCTGCTCGACCGCCTGGTGATCGAGAGGCTCCAGGCGCAAGCCGAGACCCTTCGCGTCGAGGGCTGGAAGTGGATCGTCGTCGCTCCCGACTTTCCGTATGGCCACACGGCGGGCTTGCGGCGTCTCAATGGCCAGATCGTGGATCTCACCGACGACGAGCGCGCGAGCCACGACGTCCTGACGGCCGAGCACGACCGGCTTGAGGAGCAATACTCGGACGCCGACGAGTTGCCGGAGGAGATCGATCAGCGGCTCGATGAGATCGAGACCGCGCTTGCGGCATTCGAGCGGCCCGTCGTCTACGACCCGGCCGAGATCGCTTGCGCCGGCGTGTTCGTCAGCATCGACGGCGACGGCGACCTGCGGATCGAGCGCGGCTATGTCCGTCGGGAGGACGAACCGCCGGTCGAGCCGGTGGAGGGCGGCGATGGCGATGCCCCTGCTGCCAGCCAGCCGAACGGTCCGATCCAGCGCACCGTTATTACCATCGCCGGCGGCAGCGGTTCTCATGAGCCGGAGACCGAAGCCGAAGAGGACGATGGCCTCAAGCCGTTGTCGGAACGGCTCATCACCGAGCTGACGGCGCAACGCACGCTGGCGCTGCGGGACGCACTGGCGAACGATCCGGGCACGGCCTTCGCGGCAGTGCTCCACACGCTCTGCCTCGGTGCCTTCTACCGGATGGCATCCGGCACCTGCCTCGAGATCTCGGCCAAGAGCGTAACGTTCAGCACCCAGGCGCCGGGATTGGCCGACAGCGCCTCGGCCAAGGCGATCGAGGCCCGCCATCAGCAGTGGGCAAAGCAGTTGCCCAAAGACGAAGGCGATCTCTGGGAGACAGTGGCGGCGTTCGATGGCGACAGCCAAGCGGCGTTGTTTGCGCATTGCGCTTCGCTCACCGTCAACGCCATGCATGAGCCTTGGAACCGCAGCCCGCGACGCCTCGCTCATGCCGACACCCTGGCCCGAGCGGTGAACCTCGACATGGCGGCGGCCGGCTGGTCCCCGACCGTCGACAACTATCTCGGCCGGGTTCCGAAGGCGCGCATCCTCGAAGCGGTGCGTGAGGCGAAGGGAGAGGCCTCGGCGCAGCTGATCGACCATCTCAAGAAGCCCGAGATGGCGAAGGAGGCCGAACGGTTGCTCGGCGGTGCAGGTTGGCTGCCCGAGCCGCTGCGCACGCCCGATGCGCGATCAGCCGAGGTCGAAGGCGAAGCCGGCACGGAGACATTGCCGGCGTTCCTCGCCGATGGCGAAGACGAGGCCGGCGATCCGGCGTCCGATCCCGAGGAACCCCACGCGGTCGCCGCTGAATGATCTCTCACCCGCGGGGCGGCTGCGGCCGTCCCGCACCTTTTCGATTCCTCGAGCCCGGCCACCGCGCCGGGCTCTTCGCAATTCTGGAGACAAGTCATGACCGACTGGTACGCCCGTTGCGCTTACGATCCCGAGGTCAAGCAGCGCTTCCACACTGCCGCCCGCGCGCGTTTACGCCGGCTGGCGACAACCCTGGGCTTCCCATCCGGATCGTTCGATCTCCGCTCGAACCCCGGCGGGATCGCCGTGTCGGGTGAGATCACGCTCCACCACGACGATGTCTATATCCAGGTCTGCCAGCCCGCGACCGGCGCCGATTCCGGCATCCTCATCCGCACCTGCCAAGGCAGGCGGGATTACACAGGCGGCCGCAACCATTTTGCACCGCTCCGTCTGCTCGACGATACGCCGACCTTGGCGGCGCAGGTGCGGGCAGTCATCGCGACGAAGACCAGCCCGTCAGTAGCATCGGTCTCGCGTCTCGGCGCCGGCCCGGCATCGCTGAGGTGCGCTCGGCACGCAAAGCGTCGCGCCTGATCAGCGAATTAATGCAGAGCGCTCCGGCCAGCCCGCCGATCGCAGACTGACCCGCGGGCCGTCGGCCAAGCAGACGGTACCCATCGCGGGACCGGGTCCTATGAGAGGGAGAGGCCTGCCGGGACGGGTTTGAGCCGGATGGGGTCGAGAGAGCGCCCCTGCGGTTCGCCCGTCACCGCTCTCCTGGATGTCCCTCATGAATTCCGTATTCGTCCCCGCGGCCGCGACCGCGGCTGCCCCTGCTTGCCGCGCCCGCCGTTTCGCAGCCGGATATTGGCGTCGCGCTGGTCGCCGCCGCCGGCTTGCTGCTTGCCGACCTCGAACGAGGCCGCGCGATCGATGCGCAGGCACTTCGTGCTGCGATGATCGACGGCCTTCGGCGGTTCGGACGCCGCAGGGCGCTTGGACCTGGAAGACCGCCTATGACGCCTGCGAGGCGGCGCAAATCCTGTTCCTGCGCAAGTTCGGGCCCGCCATGCGCGGACGGGCTGCGTCACCATCGGCATTCCTCGCCATGCTGGCCAAGCTGGCGGCGCTGCTTCCGTCCCACACCCGCCGCTCGGAGGAGAGCCAGGCGCTCCAGCAGTTCTCCACCCCGATCGAGCTCGGCTTCGCCGCGAGCACTGCGGCGGCGATCACGCCCACCGACCTCGTGCTCGAGCCCTCGGCCGGGACCGGGCTCCTCGCCATCCATGCCGAGCTCGCGGGTGGCGGCCTCGCCCTGAACGAGCTCGCCGAGACGCGCGCGCGGCTGCTCGACCGCCTGTTTCCTGGCGTTGCCGTCACCCGGCACGACGCAGCCCACATCCACGACCATCTCGACGCCGCCGTGCGTCCGACGCGTCGTGCTGATGAACCCGCCTTTCTCGGCTGTCGCCAATGTCGATGGCCGTGTCGCCGACGCGGCGCTGCGTCACCTCTCCTCGGCGCTGGCGCGTGTCGCCGAGGGCGGCCGCCTTGTCGCCATCACCGGCGCCAGCCTTTCCCCCGAGAACCCATCCTGGCGCGACGCCTTCATACGCCTGCAAGAGCGCGGCCGCATCGTGTTCTCGGCGCCTGTCGATGGCCGGGCCTATGCCCGGCACGGCACGAGCGTTGAGACGCGCCTGACCGTCATCGACCGTGTGCCGGCCGATGATCCGACGGCGTTCCCGGCGTCGCCGGGCATGGCGACCAATGTCGCCATGCTGCTCGACTGGGTGACGACTCTGGTTCCAGCGCGACCGGCCGTGAAGTTTCCTCCCGTCGCCGCTGGTGCCAACACGTCGATCGCGCGGCGACAGGTGGCCGCCCGCCCGCTGCGCAACAACACATTGCCGAGCATGTCCGCGGCAGTGGCCGTCGACGCCGCCGCCGTCGAGCTCGCCTACGACACTGTGGACTGGGCGCCGGGGACCAGCGGGCGGATCACCGAGGCGCTTTATGAAGGATACGGACTTCAGTCGATCCGTGTTCCGGGCTGTCAGCCCCACCCGACACAGCTCGTGCAATCGGCCGCCATGGCGTCCATGGCGCCGCCCAAGCCCAGCTATCGGCCCCATCTGCCGCCGAACGTTGTCTCCGAGGGCCGTTTGTCGGACGCCCAACTCGAGAGCGTCATCTATGCCGGCGAGTCCCACGCCGGTTACCTCGCCGGATCGTGGATCGTCGATGAGACCTTCGATGTCGTGTCGGCGGCCCCCGATGACGCCGAGCAAGCTGTCCGCTTCCGCCGCGGCTGGTTCCTGGGCGACGGCACCGGCGCCGGCAAGGGCCGCCAGGTCGCCGGCATCCTCCTGGACAATTGGTTGAAGGGCCGCCGCCGCGCCCTCTGGGTGTCGAAATCCGACAAGCTGATCGAGGATGCTCAGCGCGACTGGTCGGCACTTGGGCTGGAGCGGCTCCTCATCACGCCGCTCGCGCGCTTTCGGCAAGGCACGCCGATCCGACTGGACCAAGGCATCCTATTCACCACCTACGCCACGCTACGGTCCGACGCGCGCGACGAGAAGGTTTCCCGCGTGCGCCAGATCGTCGATTGGTTGGGCTCCGACTTCGATGGAGTGATCGTCTTCGACGAGAGCCACGCCATGCAGAACGCCGCCGGCGGCAAAGGCGAACGCGGCGACCAGGCCCCCTCGCAGCAGGGGACGGGCGGGCCTGCGCCTGCAGCACGCCCTGCCGAATGCGCGCGTGCTCTACGTCTCGGCTACGGGCGCGACCACGGTGCACAATCTTGCCTACGCCCAGCGGCTCGGCCTGTGGGGTGGTGAGGATTTTCCCTTCGCCACGCGGCATGAGTTCGTCGAGGCGATCGAGGCCGGCGGCGTCGCCGCCATGGAGGTGCTCGCGCGCGACCTGAAGGCGCTCGGCCTCTATGCGGCCCGGTCGCTCTCCTATGAGGGGATCGAATACGAGTTGATCGAGCACAAGCTCACGCCCGAGCAGGTCCGCATCTATGACGCCTACGCGGGCGCCTTCCAGGTCATCCACAACAACCTGAACGCGGCCCTGCAAGCCGCCAACGTCACCGGCGAGACCGGGACGCTGAACAGCCAGGCCAAGTCGGCCGCCCGCTCGGCCTTCGAGAGCGCCAAGCAGCGCTTCTTCAATCACCTCATCACCGCGATGAAGACCCCGGCGCTGATCGCCGCGGTCGAGCGCGATCTCGAGGCCGGCCATGCCGCCGTCATCCAGATCGTCTCCACCGGCGAGGCGCTGATGGAGCGGCGCCTGTCCGAGATTCCGACCGAGGAATGGGGCGACGTGCAGGTCGACATCACGCCGCGCGAATACGTCCTCGACTATCTGGCGCACGGCTTCCCGACCCAGCTGTTCGAGCCGTTCACCGACGGCGAGGGCAACCTCTCGTCCCGGCCCGTCTACCGCGACGGCCAGCCGGTCCAATGTCGCGAGGCGGTGGAACGGCGGGACCGCATGATCGAGCGCCTGGCGTCGCTTGCTCCTGTCCAGGGCGCGCTCGACCAGATCGTCCAGCGCTTCGGCACCGACATGGTGGCCGAGGTCACGGGCCGCGCACGGCGCATCGTGCGCAAGCCGGGATCAGGCGGTCTCGACCGTCTCGCCGTCGAGGCGCGCGCCGGCTCGGCCAACCTCGCCGAGGCCCAAGCCTTCATGGATGACGAGAAGCGCATCCTCGTCTTCTCCGACGCGGGCGGCACCGGGCGTTCCTATCACGCCGATCTCACGGTGAAGAACCGCCGTCAGCGTATCCACTATCTGCTTGGAAGCGGGCTGGAAGGCCGATACCGCCATCCAGGGCCTCGGCCGGTCGAACCGCACCAACCAGGCGCAGCCGCCGCTGTTCCGGCCGATCGCCACGAACGTGAAGGCCGAGAAGCGTTTCCTCTCCACCATCGCGCGCCGGCTCGACACGCTCGGCGCCATCACCAAGGGCCAGCGCCAGACCGGCGGCCAGGGCTTGTTCCGTGCCGACGACAATCTCGAATCCGTCTATGCGCGCGCCGCGCTGCGCCAGCTCTATCTCCTGCTCTACACCGGCAAGGTCGAGGGTTGCTCGCTTCAGGCCTTCGAGGACGCGACCGGGCTGCGGCTCACCGATGGCGACGGCAGCTTGCGCGAGGAGCTGCCGCCGATCACCACCTTCCTCAATCGGCTGCTCGCACTGACGATCGACCTGCAGAACACGCTGTTCGGCGTGTTCGAGGATCTGCTGCGCTCGAAGATCGAGGGCGCTGTCGCTTCGGGCACTTATGACCTCGGCGTCGAGACGGTGACAGCCGAGAGCCTGATCGTCGCCAATCGCCAGACGCTCTATCTCCATCCGGCGACCCGGGCCGAGACGAGCGTGTTCACCATCACGCGTCGTGATCGCAACCGCCCGCTCACCCTCGCCGAGGCGCTCGAGCGTGCGGATGATCCGCGTGCCAGGCTTCTGGTGAACAGTCAGTCTGGGCGCGCCGCCGTGCAGGTGCCGGCGCCGAGCCTGATGCTCGACGATGGCAAGGTCGAACGGCGCGTCCGCCTGCTCCGCCCGATGGAGCGTCCGGCTATGCCGATTAGCGCCATGGGGGAGACGCATTGGCGGGAAGCGGATCGGGCCGACTTCGCCCGCGCCTGGGAGTCCGAGATCGCCTCGATCCCGGAGTTCACCGACAGCAACCTGCACATCGTCACCGGCCTGTTGCTGCCGATCTGGAAGCGGCTGCCGAACGACTCCATGCGAGTCTACCGGCTCCAGACCGACGATGGGGAACGCATCATCGGCCGGCTGGTCTCGCCAGCCTGGGTCGCGCAGGCGGTCGAAGCCGATGCGCCGACGCTCAGCCCGGCCGACGCCTTCATCGCCGTGCTCGACGGACGGACGGTCCTGCAGCTTCAGGACGGGCTCGAGCTTCGCCGCGCCAAGGTCATGGGAGAATTCCGCGTCGAGCTCTCCGGCTTCACCGACGGCATGGTCGATCGGCTGAAGGCGATCGGCCTCATGTCCGAGATCATCTCGTGGAAGCTGCGCCTGTTCGTGCCGACCGGCGCGGAGGGGCCAGCAATTCTGGGGCAGTTGATGGAGCGTCATCCACTCGTTCGCATTGCCGACAAGGCGGCGACGTGAGGTGGACATGTCGTCCCAGGCCGCCATGTTGGCGCACCGTCTCGCGCGCGATGCCGAGGCGGTGTGTCGCCACTACCTCTCCAACGGTCGACGCCAGGGCCGCTACTGGCTGGTCGGCGATGTCGCCAACACGCCGGGCCGCAGCCTGTTCGTCCGCCTGACGGGACCGGACAGCGGCAAGGGCAGGGCCGGCAAATGGACCGAATATGTTGCGCCGAGAGTTATGTTGCGCATTCGCGATTGGGTGCTGTCTCACACACGATTGACAGCTTCTACGCAACATAATGTCAGCGCGCCGCGGGAGGTTTCGTGATGCCCCGCGACGCTTCCGACCTGGCGCGCCGCCTCGCCCGCGATGCCGAGGCGGTATGCCGCCATTACCTGTCCAACGGGCGGCGCCGGGGCCGCTACTGGACGGTGGGCGACGTTCGCAATACGCCCGGCCGGTCGATGTTCGTCCGGCTCAGCGGACCGGAATCTGGTCCCGGCGCCGCCGGGCATTGGACCGATGCCGCCTCGGCCGAATATGGTGATCTCCTCGACGTGATCCGCGAAAGCTGCGGGCTGATCGCAGTTTCGTGATGTCGCCGATGAGGCACGACGCTTTCTCAGTCTGCCGTGCGCGGAACCCGATCCGCCGACAGCACGGACGCCCGTTCGCGCACCAGCGCCGACGGGATCGCCGGAGGCCGCACGGCGCCTCTTCACTATGTCCCAGCCGATCGAGCGCACGCTCGTCGAAACCTATCTCCGTGATCGCGGCATCACGCATTTGCACGGAACCGGCAGCCCTGCGTTTCCACCCACGCTGCTACTATCGGCCCGACGACGATGCTTCGACCGAGACCTGGCCGGCGATGATCGCATCCGTCACCGACCTCTCCGGTCATCTCACCGGCGCGCATCGCACCTGGCTCGACCCGCGCGGCTTCACCGAGGCGACGCTCGGCAAGGCGCCGATCGACACGCCGCGACGAGCCATGGGCGACCTTCTCGGCAGCGCCGTACGTTTTGGCGTACCGGGCGACGTGATGGCGGCCGGCGAAGGCATCGAGACGATCCTGTCGCTCCGATGCGTTCTGCCCGACATGCCGATGGCGGCAGCACTCTCCGCCAACCACCTCGCCGCCATCCTGTTCCCGAACACACTGCGCCGGCTCTACATCGTGCGCGACGCCGATGCCGCCGGTGACATGGCGCTCGCGGCATTGACCGAACGCGCCGATGCTGCGGGCATTGAGGCGCTTGCCCTATCTCCGCGGATGGGCGACTTCAACGAGGACCTGCGAGCATTCGGCCTCGGCGCGCTGCGAGCGGCACTGCGCATCCAGCTCGCGCCGCAGGATGAGTGCTTTTTCCACAGATGATTGGGCGGCTTCTACACAACATAACTATCATCACAGCGCCCGGTGCGGACTCTTGTGCCTCCACCAACATGGAGGCACAAGTATGTTTGAAGAAATCTTCTTTCCCCGAACCGCTGAGAGATATCGAGCAGCGCCACTTGTTGAGCAGCGGGAACGATATCTCGTTCATCTCAGGGAGACAGGCGCCAGACGACCGACCTTGCGGAAATGCGCCAATGATCAATTGAGCTTGGTGCGCCTTCTGAAGCTGAAAGAAGGCGGCAGAGTGCGCCTTTCGCAGATCGAGGCCGTGACCGCAATCTGGTCGCAGCCGAAGGCACGCAGGTGCGACTCGGTCGGCGTCACCCAAGGCGAGAACACGCTTTGTCAGTCGCGGAATCCGAATGGCTGCGCTTCTTGGGATGGCTCGACGAACCCGAACATGAGCACCATCCCCATCACGCCGAGTGGTCGCGATCTTTGAGAAGTGGCTGCGCCAAGAGCGCGGCCTTGTCCGACGGCGACCGTACAAGACTACTGCCGCGCCACCGACCACTTCTTCTTCTGGCTGGCCGGGAAAGGCATGTCCGCTGGACGCCGTCCAGATGGCCGACATCGACGATGCCGTTGCGGCAGAGCACAGGCGGGGGGCCTGGAGCCGCCGAACGATACACGATTACGCTCAACGCCTGAGGCGCATTCTTCCTGTTTGCCGAAGCGCGCGGCTGGTGCCGAGCCGGGCTGGCTGCGGGGATCATGGCGCCTCGGTTCATGGCGGACGAGACCGTGCCGAAGGGCCTGAGGCGCGAGGATGTCCTGCGCCTGCTGGCTTCCATTCAGGAGCGATCGGCCGGTCGACAAGCGCGACCGCGCGATCCTCATGCTGTTTGTCGCCTACGGGCTGCGGGCCGGGGAAGTCGTCGGCTTGCGGCTCGACGATCTGGACTGGGAGAACGAGATGCATTCGCGTTCGCTGCCCGAAGCCAGGACGAACCCATGTCTGGCCACTCTCACCGAGACGTCGGCAATGCCATTCTGCGCTACATACGGGAAGCCCGTCCGACCGGTCTCGGGCGCAGCCTCTTCTTCACATCGCATGCGCCCATCCGACCGGTTGGCCAGAAAGACCCTCGGCAAGATCGTCCGTGATCGTCTCGCAGGCATTGGCATCGTCTCCGGTCGACGCGGTACGCATGCCTTACGGCACGCTGCAGCCCAGCATCTTCTGGATCAGGGCATGTCGATGAAGGTGATCGGGGACTTTCTCGGGCACCGCGACCCGTCCTCCACCGCGATCTACGCCAAGGTCAATCTCGCGGCTCTCCGCGAGGTGGCGGCCCTCGATCTGGAGGGGCTGGCATGACGCTGCGCGAGACGATCGAGCAATATATCCTCTGGCGACAGGCCCATGGCGCAAAGTTCACGACCGGGGCGAATCTGCTGCGTCACTTCCTCCGATCATGCCGACGGGGACGCCGCCTGCGACGCGGTCACCACGGCGCAAGTGCTGGCCTTTCTGGCCGGCAAGGGACCGCTGACCCGGCATCGCGAGAACAAGTACTACGCCCTCACCGGGTTCTGGCGCTATGCGATCAGCCGCGGGCTATGCGCAGCTGTTCACCGCTTGCCCGACAATGAACCGAGATCGCCTTTCCGTGCGCCGCCTTACATCTACGCGCGCGACGAACTGCAGCGTCTCTTCGATCCCGCGACCGTGGAGATCAGCCGGCGCGGTGCCAGGTTCAACTCGACGCCGTCACGTTCCGGACCCTGCTTCTTCTGCTTTACGGCGCCGGGTTGCGCTTCAGCGAGGCCACGGGGCTCACGCTGGCGGATGTCGATCTGTCGGAAGCCATCCTGACCATCCGAGACACGAAGTTCCACAAGAGCCGTCTGGTTCCTGTCGGACCGCAGCTCACGGCGGTGCTGGCAAACTACATGCTCTGTGCGGCCTGGCGACGGGCTTGCGCAGGGTGAAGCCGCGTTCCTGCTGGCAAACCGAGACGGCACGCGGCTCGCCAGCAGTACCGTTCAGACCGCATTCGAAACGCTGCGGCGCATCGCCGGAGTGCCACGGCGCGGAGGTCGGCGGCAGATCCCGCGCCTGCATGATCTCAGGCACAGCTTCGCGGTTCACAGCCTGACCGCTTGGTACCGTCAGGGCGCCGATGTGCAACGGCTGCTGCCAGTACTTTCCACCTATCTCGGCCATTCCGATCTGGAAGGCACGAAGGTCTATCTGTCGATGACGCCGGAGCTTCTGCAGCAGGCGTCGCTGCGTTTTGCGCGCTATGCCGATGGTGGTCAGAATGCCTGAACTGTAATCCCTCGGCCCATGGCTTCGACGCTTCCTGGCCGAGTACATCGTCACCGAACGCAATCTGGCCCGCAACACCCGCACGAGCTATCGCGACGCCTTCAGCCTGCTGCTGCCCTTCATCAGCCGCAAGCTGCGCAAGCCTGTGGACCGGCTGGCCGTGCGCGATCTCACCTCCCGGCATGTGCTGCAGTTCCTCGCGCATCTCGAGGAAGATCGCGGCTGTTCCGCCCGGACACGCAATCAGCGGCTTGCCGCCATCCGGGCATTTGCCCGCTTCGTCGGCAGCCGCGATCCGGCCCATGTCGAATGGTGCGGCCACATCCGGGCCATCGCATCGAAGAAATCCATGCCGCTACCGGTCGGATGGCTGACCAGGACGGAGATGGAGGCCATGCTCGCCGTGCCCGACCGCAAGACCAGCGCGGGGCCGCACGCGAATACGCGCTGCTGCTCTTCCTCTACAACACCGGCGCGCGTGTCTCCGAGGCCACGCAGCTGAAGGTGCGCGATCTGCAGATCGGGCGCGGCAACGGCGGTCACGATCTTGCCACCCTGCACGGGAAAGGCGGCAAGACGCGCCAATGCCCGCTGTGGCCGGAAACCGAAAGCGTCCTGGCAAACGAGATCCTCGATCGCGGGGCCGAGGACCCCGTGTTTGTCAGCAGACTTGGAAAGCCGTTTACCCGCTTCGGGGTCTATCGGCTCATCGAACGTTGCGCGGCCCGGGTTCCCGAACTGGCTGGCAGAACGATAACCCCGCATGTGATCCGGCACACGACGGCCTGCCACCTGGTTCTCGCCGGCGTGGACATCAATACCATCCGCGCCTGGCTCGGCCACGTCTCGATCAGCACCACCAACATCTATGCCGAAATAGATCTCACGCTGAAAGCCAACGCCGTCGCTCTTTGCGAAGTCGGTCAGCCACGGCCCGGTCGCTGATGGAAGGAGGACAAGGACCTCATGGCCTTCCTGAAATCCTTGTAGAGTCAGGAAGCTCCGGCCTCTCACGTCACTCCGTCCGCTTCGCCGGGCGATGAAGCGAACGACATCCTGCGGTCGCGAGCTGGATGCGCAGTGCCGCCCGCAGCGCGCCGAGGCCGAATGCGCGCAGGTCCTCGTTGAAGTCGCCCGTCCGCGGAGACAAGGCAAGCGCCTCAATGCCCGCTGCTTCGGCGCGTTCGGTCAATGCCGCGAGCGCCATGTCACCCGCGGCATCGGCGTCGCGGGCGATGTAGAGCCGACGCAGCGTCGGCGGGAGCAGAAGGGCGGCAAGGTGGTTGGCCGAGAGCGCGGCAGCCATCGGCATGGCAGGCAGCGCACAGCGCAGCGACAGCATCGTCTCGATGCCCTCGCCGACAGCGAGGACGTCGTCGGCCGCGCCAAAGCGGACGGCATGGCCGAGGAGACCGCCCATGGCCCGTCGCGGCGTGTCGACCGGCGCCTTGCCGAAGCCGTCCGGCGCAAGCCAGGTGCGATGCGCGCCGGTGATGCGACCGGCAAGATCGGTGACGGCGGCGATCATCGCCGGCCAGGTCTCGGTCGGCGAACTGTCGTCCGGGCGATAGTAGCAGCGCGGATGAAACCGCAGCGCACCCGCATCGTGGACAGCCTTGATGCCGCGATTGCACAGGTAGGTCTCGACGAGCGTCCGGCGGATCGGCTGCGACATGGCGAAGAGCCGCTGCGCCGCTTCCGGCGATCCGGCGGGGACGGGTGTGCGAACGGGCTTTGGGCTGCGGCGTGGTTCGGCGCGCGGCAGACTCAGAAAGCGTCGTGCCTCATCGGCGACATCGCGAAAGTCGATGAAACCGCAGCTCTCGCGGATCACGTCGAGGAGATCGCCATATTCGGCCGAGGCGGCATCGGTCCAATGCCCGGCGGCGCCGGGACCGGATTCCGGTCCGCTGAGCCGGACGAACATCGACCGGCCGGGCGTATTGCGAACGTCGCCCACCGTCCAGTAGCGGCCCCGGCGCCGCCCGTTGGACAGGTAATGGCGGCATACCGCCTCGGCATCACGGGCGAGGCGGCGCGCCAGTTCGGAAGCGTCGCGGGGCATCACGCAACCTCCCGCGGCGCGCTGACATTATGTTGCGTAGAAGCTGTCAATCGTCTGTGAGACAGCGCCCAATCGCGAATGCGCAACATAACTCTCGGCGCAACATATTCGGTCTTATGTGCAGTTGAACATAAGACCGACGCCGCCACCGGACAACATGGCGACCTGCTCGACCTGATCGCCATGAACCGGAGGCTCGATCGCCTTCGCGACGTGCTCGACGAAGCCCGGACCTTCTTGAGCCTGCCTCGGCCCGAGCGGAAGTCCGATCGGCGCGAGCAGCAATCACCTGCCCCGAGCGGATCTGCCCGAATCCGCACGCCGCCTGTTTGCGATGTCGCAGCCGATTGCCGGCACGATCGCGGAAGCGTATTTGCGCAGCCGCGGCATTACCACCCTTGCATGGAATCGGCGCGCTGCGCTTCCATCCACGTTGCTATTACCGCCCCGATGCCGATGCGCCGACCGAGACTTGGCCAGCCCTGATCGCCGCCGTCACCGACCTTGGTGGCAAGATCACCGGCGCGCATCGCACCTGGCTCGACCCGTCGGGTGAGCGCAAGGCCCCGGTCGACACACCGAGACGGGCAATGGGTCATCTGCTCGGGTATGCCGTCCGTTTCGGGGTGGCCGATGATGTCATGGCGGCCGGCGAGGGCATCGAGACCATGCTGTCGCTGCGAAGCGTCCTGCCGCGACTGCCGATGGTGGCCGCTCTCTCGGCCAATCATCTCGCCGCCATCCTGTTCGCGCCAACGCTGCGACGTCTCTACGTTGCCCGCGACGACGATCCAGCCGGCCACGCCGCGATGGCGACCTTGACCGAACGAGCGCAGGCGGTCGGGATCGAAGCGCTCCCGCTATTGCCGGCGCTCGGCGATTTCAATGAAGACCTGCTCCACCTCGGAATCGAACGGCTTCGAGCAGCGCTGCGTCTGCAGGTCGCTCCCGAGGATGTGGCGCGCTTCATGACCGCGGCGCAGCGACGCCCCGCGGAATGAGCGCCAGCATCGGCCCTGCAAGTCTTACATCGCGCCGATCGAGATGATTGCTCCTAGCCGGAGAGGACCTCGCCCACGGCCTTCTAGAGGGCGATCGGACGGCAAGCGGCCCAGGCCCGCAACGGCGAGCGGCGGCTATTTTCCGCCGCCGGGCGAGCCCGGCTTTGCATCGCGAAACAAAATAGCCGCCGCCTGCCGTCCTCCGCTGCGCTCCGGCCGCTGTCGCTGCGCTCGGCGGTGCAGGCCCGGTCCGCCCGCCGTCAGGTGATCGCCACGAAGGCCGCGATGGGCGCGGCCAACCCGACAAGGAGCATCACCATGGCGATCGATCGCGACGAGACCGACTTCGACCCGATGCACGCTTCATCCTCCACCGACCAAGTCCTCACCGAGCTGCAGCTCCATGGCTATCGTCCGTTCCAGGACGAGCCTGACCCAAGGCCGCTGCCCGAAGCCAACGCCATCGGCGGCGCCGTGGCCGACATCTTCGACGCGCTGATCGCGACCCTCGGTGACACGCGCCTCGAACCCGACCTCGAGACGCTGCTCTGGTCGACGGTCAACTTGTTCCACCGCGCCGCGGACCGGGTGCAGCGCGAGCTCGACGACAACGAATATGCGCAGAAGCGCAGCCAGAAGGAACAGGACGGCTCGGAAATCCGCTCGGTCGAATTGGAACGCCTCGTGGCCGAGGGGATGACGCTCATCGAACGCCGCAACGCCATGGAGCTCTTTCGCGACCAGGCCGCCGACCAGTTCGAACACCACACCGGCTCATCCTGGCGCCCGCATTCGGGCTCGATGGTCAATCACCGACACCTCACCGCGGCGATGATCGACAGCCGCGACTTCCTTGCCGCCAAGCGCCGCGCCGAGACCGAGCCGCTCTTGCCCGCCGGTCCCAAGATCGCCTTCACGGGCGGGCTCGATTACAACGACCATCGCCTGGTCTGGGACAAGCTCGACAAGGCCCACGCCAAGCATCCCGACATGGTGCTGCTGCATGGTGGCAGCCCCAAGGGCGCCGAACGCATCGCCGCCTGCTGGGCCGACGCCCGCAAGGTGCCGCAGATCGTCTTCAAGCCGGACTGGACCCGCCACGCCAGAGCCGCCCCGTTCAAGCGCAACGACCGGATTCTCGACGTCCTCCCGATCGGAGTCATCGTCTTCCCAGGCTCGGGCATCTCCGCAAATCTTGCCGACAAGGCCAAGAAGCTCGGTATCCCGGTCTGGAAATTCGGCGAGGGCGGCGCATGAGCGCCGCCGCACTTCCAATCCGGCCAATCCATAATAATGGATTCCAAAGTCGACACGGATCGGCTATCGTCACCACCGCGCCATGGTGGTGGTGGGAGGCGCATCTGTTCGACTCTATCATGGTAGAGTAGGCGCGCAGCGCCGTACCGCCTCGCGGCGGCCGGTTTCTGCGCACCTCTCGCCGAACCGGACGTGCTAGTTTCCCAGCATCCGGCTCTCCGTGCGCGACTTACGTCGTCGCGGGTGTCGTCAATCCGATGAGCCGTTTAAACGCGGTCCACATCGCGGCCACGTGGGTGTGGCCTCGTTGCTTAGGCGCGTCATCCCAGCCGTTGGTGATCATGATGCCTCGATTCGGATATGGCATAGTGCCACCCGCTGCGAAGCTGCGAAGTCGCATCCGCCCCTCGCCCCAGACAAGCTTGCGCTTGCCCGGTTCGGAAAGGCGGTAGCGGCGCAATGTCGACCACGCCGCCTTACGGTGCTTCTTACGCAGCCAGCGCGACACCCGGTTCGACAGCCACCAGTCCAACTTGTTGAACTCGCCTGCTGCCCCTGTGGCATGGCGGTAGTACGTCCGCCAGCCAAGGATGATCGGGTTGAGGTCTCCGATGAGTTGGGCCAGCGACGCTCCAGTTGGATACGTCTTGGTCCGGGTCTTGATCGCGTCGCGCAGTCTCTGCACTTTGCCTTTCGGGATGTACAGATTTCCAACCAGGTGCCCCGTGCGGAGCGCCTTCGTTCGGACAACGCGATAGCCGAGGAAGTCAATTCCATCCTCGACCGCCGTGACCAAGGTTTTCTCAAGGGATAGCTCCATGCGGAGTTCCTGCATCAGGAACGCCGCAAGTCTGTCGCGCTCGGCCATCGCCTCGTCCTTCGTGCCCGTAACCAGAATGACGAAGTCGTCCGCATAGCGGGCGATCTGGAACGTCGGGCGTCCCCGTTTCCGGTCGTAATGCCGCCGGTCGGCGGCATTCTGCAGCCGTTCGCGGGGTCGTGGCGTCCACCGTCCGTATCGCTCGTCGAGGGACGTCAAGTAGACGTTGGCCAGGAGTGGCGATAAGACACCGCCTTGCGGGGTGCCTGTTACGGGATGGCGGACCGTGCCTTCGACCATGATGCCGGCCTTCAGGAAGGCGAGCACGAGCCGCAGGACCTTGCGATCCTGAATGCGGCGCCGTACCCGTTCCATCAGCAGGTGATGGTCGATGACATCGAAGCAGCCTTTGATGTCGCCTTCGATGACGAAGCGGACCGGCGAAGGTCCGTGCGTTCGTCGGATGCAGTTGTTTCTGCACCGCTGCAAGCGCATCGTGGGTGCTCCGCCCACGCCGGAACCCGAACGAGGTTGGATAGAAGTCCGCCTCGAAGATGGGTTCCAGGACGAGTTTCAGGGCCATTTGCACCAGTCGGTCTTTGAGCGTTGGGATGCCGAGAGGCCGGAATTGACCCGGTCTGCCCGCCTTCGGAATAAGCCGTTGGCGGACGAGCTCGGGCCGGTAGTTTCCGCTGCGCAGTTCCTCCCGGATTTCCGCGAGGAACTGTTCTGCCCCACCAGGCCGCTCTTCGACCTTACGCCGCGTGATCCCGTCCGTGCCGGGCGTTCGGCTTCCCGTGTTGCGGGCGAGCCTCTGCCAAGCATGGCCGAGAGTGCGGCGATCACACACCAGATTGAACAAGTCCGCGAATCCTCTTATCGGGAATCCGCGTCACTCCACCTGTACAGCTTGCGCTGCATGTCGAGGACGAACGCGGTATTCACCGCGCCGGGCCTCATCGGCCCACCTCCTGCCGGCTTGCTGTACCCACTGTCTCCCTTCGCCATGTTGGCGGCTTTCCCGCCCTCGGACTACTACGGAGACTCCGCCCCTTGCGACAACGTTCATCGGTCGTCTCGATCATCTCCAGCTTGAGGGCCGGAGAAGTCGTCGCAAGGTTCCCAGGTTCACTCGATGATCCCTTGTCCGTCTTAGGAGCCAACTTTACCCCGTGTGGATTCCGGGCATTGGCCACCACAAGCTGAGCCAATGCCTGACGCGCAATCGTCCGCGCGACCCTGATCCGCGGTGACTCAGCGCGGATCGGCGCTCCACCGGCCTTGCGGCCGCTCCACCCACTTCCAATTTGGTGGAGTGCATGTTCTACCGAGGCTTCAAACATCGGTTCGGTTACCCTCTCCGTAACGGACACGCTCGCCGGACCGGAAGGGGCGGAAGTCCCCAGCCGTCCGACTTTGACGGGTTCTGCTGATTTATGGCTCGCCGGAGGCACCCGGTCCGCCTCACCCGTCAGCTTCACTCCCCGCGCTGTGGCGCGTTGAGGGCAGGGTCTCCCACCCTGCGGGGTCATTGAATGCGCGTAACCGGATCCCACCGGTACTCCTGGCGCACGAGCCACCACCATGCTTATCATCGGCATCGTTTTAAGCTTTGTCGTTCTCGCATATCTCTGCTGGCTGCTGTTCACGCTCGCGGTGAATGCACTTCCATTCTTTGTTGGTGTCACCGCGGGGTTCGCCACCTACCACAGTGGTTCCGGGCCGATCGGCGCAATCATCGTCGGCCTGATCGCGAGCAGCATCACCTTCGCTGCCGGACAGATCGCCTTCACAACGGTCCGCTCGCCGCTCATCCGGGCAGCAATCGCACTCCTCTTCGCGGTGCCGGCTGCCGTCGCGGGATATCACGCCGCGCTCGGCCTGGCGCAAATCGGCATACCCGCCGAGGGTTGGCGGCAGGCAATTGCGGTGATCGGCGCGATTGCCGTGGCGGCAACCGCATGGGCGCGCATCGTGCTCATTGCCCCGCCCGATACCGGAGGGGCATCGCTGCCGGCTTCCCCTGTTCGGCTGACGTCTGCAGCACACGACGGCTGAACCCGCCGTCCGTCGTCTAAAGGTTGGTCGCGGAGCGGGGGTCTTGGATCGCCAAAGCGGGACCAATAGCCGGGCCCCGTCGCGCTTCGATACACGCCAGGCGGGCCCCCGGCCGACACGACCGACAAGACCCGATGGCTGCGTGCAATGCGAGCCCTGAGTTCCCTCGGGCAGAAATGCTGCAGCCGCCCTTCCGTACGCCAGAGTTTCTTTCCCTTCGCCCACAAAGCCCGGCCTCTTGTGCGGGCCAATGATATCCGCCTTCTCCTCAGTGCTGCCGAGCGCGCGAACCACGCGGCCTCTCATGGCTTGATCTGGCCAAAGGACGGCTGCGCCTCGATCGCCTCTGCCGCAACGGCTGTGGATCGACTTTCTTCCCCTGGGCTTCGCCCATTCCTCGCGGAAGACAAGAAAGTCTCACCGCCGCCATCCTCCGCTGCGCTACGGCCCGAAGACGGGTGCGTCGTCGATCGCCTTCGGCCTGCAGATCGCCATCGAGGCCGCGATGGTCGCGGGCTCGAGCACCAAGGAGAAATGACATGGCGAACATCGGCACCTTCAAGAAATCCGGCCAGGAATTCCGGGGCGAGATTCGAACCTTGAGCGTCCAGGCGAAGGGCGTCAGCATCGTCCCCGAGGCCAACCGGGCCAACGACAACGCCCCCAGCCATCGGGTCTTTGTCGGCCGCACCGAGATCGGGGCCGCCTGGTCGAAGCGCTCCAACGAGGGCCGCGACTATCTCTCGGTCAAGCTGGACGATCCAAGCTTCACCGCTCCGATCTACGCCAACCTGTTCGACGACGCCGAAGGCGAGACCTTCACCCTCATCTGGTCCCGCAGCCGCAAGCAGAACAGCGACTGAGCCGGACCATCAGCGAGCCCCGCCCGGGAGAACCGGGCGGGGCCTTAAGCGTTCTCTGCTCAATTCGCAGTATGCCCGAGGCCAAATCGGCGCAAGCGCCGACGAGCGCAGGGGCGTCGCGCTGCTGGCCATCCGACCCGCATTCAGGATTTACGCCACATCACGGAATGAGTTTGGCCGGGGTGTCGCCTTCAGGGCGTCATTGAACCGTGGGTAACCCCCCGAAAATTGCGATTACCTAATTTACTAGGTGGCAGTATACTAGGGGGCAGGGCGATCTCTCTGCATGGTATTGCGAGAGACCGTGGCAAGGAATTTGCGCAGGCTGCGCCGCTCAAAGGGGCTCTCGCAAGAGGAGCTTGCCGGCCGGGCCGGCATCAATCGCAACTATGTGGGAATGCTCGAACGCGAGGAGAATGCCGCGACTGTCGATATGCTGGAGACGCTCGCTGACGTGCTCAATGTCGATCCGATCGAGTTCTTCAAACGACCGTCGCGTGAGGCTAGCCGCACGAAGCGCTGATCGTCCTCGCAACACGGACTTGATACATCGCTTCAGAGAGCAGGGCCAAACATGAGCAAGTCACCGCTCGATCCGACCGTAGCCGAACAGGCTCCAGAGGCTGACGATCTCACTGCTTACGACCGCGAGCATCTCGTCACGTATCTCCGTCTCCTCGATGCCGACGCAGAAGGCGCCGACTGGGCCGAGGTGGCGCGGATCGTCCTGCACATCGACCCCTCCCAACACCCCGAGCGGGCGCGCCGCGCCTGGGAGAGCCACTTGGCGCGCGCCAAATGGATGACGCAGCACGGCTATGAGCACCTTCTCCGGAGGGATGCCGGTGACTGACGTTCTGTAATTGATTTATAGTGCATAAAGATGCGGGAGTGGTATTATCTGCTGGTGTTGAAGATCGATTGCTTTGGTCTGACCACCTTTGGGCATCACGCGATGCCTTTCGCGCAACCCCCCTCAAGCTGCATTCAGCCGCAATTACAAGCCACGCAATAGTTCGCGGGACAACTGCTGTGTGAGTGCAACAAGTCCGGGGGGAGACCAAAGATGCCGCCAGCATCCAATTGGCGCTCTTCGACCCGCTACGCGCACATAATTGAGCTCAATCCAGCGGAACTCGCCTGGGAGTTCCTGCGCCGGAATCCTGATTACCAACGCGACTACCCGGCAATCGTTCGCGCAATGAAGAAAGGAGGTGACCCCGCCGAAGCACTCGCTCGGCATTGGGGATTACGATTTCGCGGTCGATCCAAATCTTCCCGCCGGTAGAGCTCCGCTGATCTGGCTGCCCCATCTCGATCCCAGTGCTGTACTCGTCGCCTCGGCGCCGCAGGGTTTCAGGAACGCGAGCACCCTCGGTGCCGTGATACCGACATTTGAACGCCGCGGCCCGGGCGGCAATTATTTGATCGTGAACGATGGTCACGGTCGTATGCCCTTGGTGCTCATCGATGGCGCGGATGCCTGCGACCCCAGCTGCTGCCGTCATCCCGCTCGATTCGGACTTCGCCGCGCGCGCCGATGCTGCGCTCCGCCTTTGGCGGTTCGCCACCGGCCGACCACGCCGGCGCCCGCCTGATCGCTTGACGCTCCAGCGTCGCCAAAGGCTCGTCCTCACGCTTCGCGCGCTCGACGGCCGTCTTGATGGCGAACCATATCGGGCAATTGCGCAAGCTCTCTTCGGCGCGACGCGCGTCCCCACAGGCGTCGGATGGAAGACGCACGACTTGCGCGACCGCACCATCCGCCTGGCGCGGGCAGGGGTGACCCTGATGCAGGGCGGTTACCTCGAACTGCTGCGCTATCCGGCTCGGCAGCGCGAGTAGCGCGGTCGTCAGGGGTGGCGAAAGTCCCACCCCTTATCTTCACCATCCCCTTGCGGCCCGTTTCCTCGCCATCGTGGCCTTCGACCCGCCGCCGCTATCCGGCGGCTCCTCGCAAGACCACGGAGTCCCCACCATGCCCGACCCTTTGGCCGGCTTGCCGCCGCGCTTTCTGCGCACGGCCGAGGCCGCGCGTTTCCTCGGCCTCTCGGGCCGCACGCTCGAAAAGCACCGCACCTACGGCACAGGGCCGAAGTACCGCAAGATCGGCGGGCGCGTCGTCTATGCGCTCGAGGACCTGAAGACCTGGGCCGATCTCGGCGCCAAGACCTCGACGTCCGATCCCGGCGCCGGAACGGTCTTCCCGGCCAAGCGAAGAGCGGCGGCCGGCAGCGCAGCATCCCAAATTCATCGTCGTTGACGCTCTGCAGGTCGCGACCCATGCCGGGTGAGTACCAGTGTCCGATCATGGAAGAGCGGGTGAGGCTGCGATGCGCAAGATCGCCGCGCATGCCGCCGGACACGTGGATCCGCACCTCCGAGTCGGCCAGTTCCAAGGCCGGCGCAATCGTCGCTTTCGTCGCCGCACGACCGACGACCGATCTCACACCCGTGCCCAGTCGGCGCATCGGGGTCGTGGCATTCCGCCGCCGGATCGCCGTCGCCGAAATGCTCCGCAGTCTCCTTCCCCTCAGACCCCCCGACAACGCCGAGACGCCGCATGAGTGACCTCACTCATGTCGAACTCGTGTGGATCAAGAAGCGCACCGAGAACCGGATCCGCTTCGGCCGGATCGAGCAGGAACATCGCCTCGACCGCCAGCGGCGCGTTGTCTCATTTGCTCTCGGCAGCATCTTCGCTTTCGTTCGCTGGGCCTCCAATGACTACGGAACCGTCCTCTCGCGCATCGACATCCTGCGCGCCGTCGGACCAGGCGAGCGCTACTCGACAGTGCCCCATGTTTTCCCGGGCGGGGAAAGTCTGCTGCACGTCTCCGGCTGGCCGAAAGTCGAGAAAGTCCTGCAGGCAATCGATCTCGTCGAGGCACTCGGCATCGATCCCGGCGGATGCCGCGCCGGAACATTGGCGGCACATTCACAACCGCCTCTTCGTCGGCGAGCAGCCGAGGGCCTACACGCGCAGCCGGCATCAAGCTTGGCTCCGCCGGCGGAAGTTCGTGCCATGACAAACCGCCCGGCCACGATGATCGCCATGATTGCCGCGGTTGCGGTCCTGACGTCCACAATGAACTCCAAACCGGCGCCGTTGTTCGTTTGGAACGCCTCCGAAAGCGTGCCGATCGGGCTCTACAGCGTGCAGGCGCCCGACAATCTCATCGTCACAAGCCTGGTCGTCGCCATGCCGCCCGAGCCGCTCGCGAGCTTCCTCGCGGAGAGCGGTTACCTGCCGCGCGGCGTTCCTCTCATCAAGCGCATCCTTGCACTCCCCGGCCAGTCCGTGTGCCGCGACGAGCTCCGCATCGTGGTCGACGGAATCGACATGGGCGCGGCACGCGAGCGCGACCGTCGCGGTCGCGCACTCCCCGTGTGGCGGGGCTGCCGAATCATCGCAGTGGGCGAGGTCTTTCTCATGAACTGGGACGAGCCGGCATCACTCGACAGCCGTTACTTCGGTCCAATTCCCTTATCGGCAATCCTCGGCCGAGCCGAACCTCTCTGGACCTTCGAGAAGGAGTGACCATGCAGCCCCTTTGCAATCTGCTTGCCGTTGCTGTGTCCGACCCAGAGCCGCGCCATTCCTCCGTCCCGGCCAAGTCCCGATCCGCCGCCGCGCGCAATGGCGGGCAGGGACGATCGCCAGGCCGGCGCGCTCTCGGCTGCTTGCCCGGCAAGGCCAAGCACTGCGGCATCCGCTTCGTCGTCGGAGCGACGTTTCAGGTGTCATCGGAGTGAACGCCAATGGACCTTCTGACGCTCGTTACCGCGTGCGCCCTCACTGTCGAGCCCAAGGTGATGCATGCGCTGATCTGGCAGCAATCGGGCGGCGAACCGTGGTCGTTCTCAGTGCAGGGCCAGGGCTGGCCGAGAGTCTTTCCGACCCTGCAGGATGCTATCCACGAAGCGCGGACCTCGCTTCCAAGCGGCGGTCGCATCCGTGTCGGACTGACCGGCCTGTCGAACGACGCACGGTCCACGACCCCAGCGATGTTCGTGCCATGTATGAACATCACATTTGCGGCCCGACAGATTGCGCAACTGATCGAGCGCTGCACGGCAATCCCACACTTCAAGGCCGACCCTTTGTACTGCGCCATCGCAGTCTATCGTGGCTCGTGGGAACGGCCCGACACCATATTCGCAGACGCCGTCAAGGCGACCGTCGTGAAGGGCGACGCGCCGAACTTCGACATGCCGCAGGACGGCGATTTCGATTCCAGCGATATCGCGTCCCACACCTTGAAGCCGGATCGAGATGGTGCCCTGACCGCACCCGCGGTGAGCTCCGACGATCGCGAGCGCGGCTGGTCGAGCGCATTGTTTCCTGCGAAGCCGCCGCACGCGGACACCGCATCGGTCGACATGCCGAACCACGATCGGTCTGCAGAAGCATTGCGTTCGCCTGGTCATGTGGGAGCGTCGCCGACAACGTCCAATCCATGGGGCGATAGTCTGTTTGTATCGAGATCATCTGAACGGAGGCCGTGATGAGTTGTTTGGGCATGTTTCGCAGATTGTCGCACGCTTTCGCATGTTTGAGTGTGAGGCAGGGCAGCGGAGGGAACTCGACCGACCGACGGCAGGATAAAAGCCGCGGGGTGCGGCTCGGTCGGTCGGTTGAAGAAGGTGGAACAGATCAACGACTTGGCGACGAGGTGCCCTGTCCACCACAGCCTGCACATCCGGAAAACCCATTTAAAATCATCACTAGGCAGACCTCGCATGGAGAATGGCCATGACCCGGGACGACGATCTCAGAGTCCGCATTGGGCGAGTCCGTTCTCGCGGCGGACTGCGCGAGCGGCCGTTCATCACTCAGGCGTTGGTGGCAGCCCAGAAGGCAGGCGGCTTCAAAAGTCGATCGCGTCGGAGCGGGCGGAGCACCTTTGGCCGCGGGCGAACGGCGACCTTTGCGGCCGCGCGGCTCCTGAACGATCGTTCCCGCGGCGCGATGGTCAAGGCGCGTGTCGTCCGCCATGGAGCTCAAGCGAGCGCCGCTCGGGCCTCATCTCGATTATCTCCGTCGCGACGGCGTAACGAAGGACGGTGCCGCAGGCCGGATGTTCGACGCTGAACACGACCAGACCGATCACCGGGCGTTCGCCGATCGTTGCGAGGGCGATCGCCATCACTTCCGCTTCATCGTGTCCCCAGACGACGCGGAACAGCTGTCGGACCTGAAGGCCTTCACCCGCGATCTAATGGCACACGCCGAGCGGGATCTCGGGACCAAGCTTGACTGGGTCGCAGTCGACCATTGGAATACCGAGTATCCCCATATCCACGTGATCGTCCGCGGCAAGGCGGACGATGGCCGCGACCTTGTGATCGCGCGGGACTACATCAGCCAGGGCTTGCGCGCCCGTGCCGGCCACCTGGTCACGCTGGAGCTCGGATCGCGGAGCGACTTCGAAATCCGCCGTGGCCTGGATGCTCAGGTTGAGGCAGACCGCTGGACCAAGCTCGACCGTGTGCTTGCCGCCGAGGCGGCCCAGCATGACCGCGTCGTCGATCTGCGGCCCGAAGCCGGGGGCCCGACGGGGGGACCCGCTCAACTGGCCCTGATCGGGCGCATGCGAAAGCTCGAGCGCCTCGGCCTCGCGGAACCGCTCGGTCCCGCCCAATGGCATCTGTCGGAGGCCGCCGAGCCGACCATGCGGGCGCTCGGTGAGCGCAATGACATCATAAAGCGCATCCACCGCGCACTCACCGAGCAGCACATCGAACGGAGCGTCAGCGACTACATCCTCGATGAGGGGAAAGATACGCCGCCGATCGTCGGCCGGCTGGTCGCTCGTGGCCTCGATCATGAGCTCAACGCCACGGCCTACGCGGTGATAGATGGCGTGGACGGTCACACCCACCACATCCGCCTGCCCGATCTCGACGCCACCAGTGACGCGCGTCCAGGCGCCATCGTCGAGTTGCGGCGGTTCGAGGATGCGGCAGGCCGGCGGCGCGTTGCGCTTGCTGTGCGCTCCGACCTGCCGCTCGGGGCGCAGGTCGATGCTTCCGGCGCCACTTGGCTCGACCGGCAGCTCGTCGCGCGGGAGCCGGGTTCACTGAGCTCGGGCGGCTTCGGCCGTGAGGTGCGCGAAGCAATGGATGCGCGAACCGAGCACCTTATCGGCGAGGGCCTCGCCCGGCGCCAAGGCCAACGAACTGTCTTCGCGCGTGACCTTCTCGACACGCTGCGCCGCCGGGAGCTCGACACCACAGCGGGACAGGTCGCCCGGACCGCCGGGTTGCCATATCGTCCCGCCGGCGTGGGCGAGACCGTCGCCGGCGTCTACCGCCAACGCGTCAATCTCAGCTCGGGCCGCTTTGCCATGATCGACGACGGTCTAGGATTCAGCCTGGTGCCCTGGAGCCCTTCACTCGAACGGCACCTTGGGCGCCACGTTTCGGGGATTGCAGAGGCTGGCAGAATTGAATGGAACTTTGGACGGCGACGCGGCCTGAGCATCTGACGAAATATCTTATCCTGCAGCGCCCGCCTGAACGAAGAATGAGCCTTCAAGGGCCCAGTGGTGCTGACTCACGCTTCCTCGGCAGGAGCACCGATTCGTCGACGCTCTGCATAGTGATATTGCGCCCTTGGCCATGGCCTGAACTTTCGCTGGCCCGTCGCCGTATGTCAGTCATCCGTGCCTGCGATTTGCTTGACCAGCATAACAATGCAGCGCCGTAGCGTGGGCTCCTTGATCCGCATGAATGCCTTGGTAAGGGCGAGCCCATCGGAGGTGGCGAGGAAGTCCGACACATAGGCGGGAGAGGGGGCGTCCTGTAGTCCTCCGCGCTGCTGATGCAGAGTTGGTGCGCCCTCGAAAAAGAACGCCACCGGGACCTGCAAAATCTCGGAAATGTGCTGCAGCCTGCTCGCGCCAATTCGGTTCGTGCCCTTCTCGTATTTTTGCACTTGCTGAAACGTCAGACCGAGCGCGCTGCCGAGCTTTTCTTGGCTCATGTCCAGCATTAATCGACGCATCCGCACGCGGCTGCCTACGTGCTTATCGACAGGATTCGGCGACTTCTTCATGCTGTGCCCATGCATCATAATCCTCTGACGGTGCCAACTTTGAGGATTCGCAACCATCCCAGCGGCTCATACGATCAGGTGTTAGCAGAATTCGCGCGGTTCCGATCGACTCATATTTGTTCATCCGCCAGTTTCTGCACGCTGATCTATCCGAAAGTACGACGACCCTGATTCCCTGATTGCTAACGCCGAGGGAGTCGCCTCATTGATCGTCCCTGTTAATTGCAGCGGGGGCGGCCTTGACCGACGCAAATATTCCGCGGGACCAAGTTCTCATCATCTCGGACGCATTTCCGCGACTTGATCTCCCGCAACGCATCGCGGCCGCACGCCGTGAGATCAGCGGACGAATGGTCTTCACGACGAGCTTTGGGATCGAGGATCAGGTGATTGCGGACTCGATCTTTACCCAGGAAATCGGGATCGAGGTGGTTACGCTCGATACCGGACGGCTCTTTCCAGAAACGTATGAGCTTTGGAGTAAGACTGAACGCCGCTACGGACGTCGCATCCACGCCCTGTATCCTGATCACCAACGCCTCGAAGCGCTGGTCGCGCGCCAGGGCGCGAACGGCTTTCGCGCATCGGTAGAAGCGAGGCATACGTGCTGCGCGACCCGCAAAGTCGAGCCGCTCGGTCGTGCGCTTACTGGCGCCGTCGCATGGATCACGGGTATGCGCGCCGATCAATCGCCCGATCGCGCATTGATCTCCTGCGCCTCGGTCGATCAGCAATATCAGCTCATCAAGGTCAACCCGCTGTTCGATTGGACACGTGACCGAGTGGTCGCCTACGTGCACGACCGATGCATTCCCTACAACCCACTTCATGACCGCGGCTTCCTGTCGATCGGCTGTGAACCGTGCACCCGCGCGGTGGCCGCCCGGCGAGCCCGAGCGCGCCGGCCGATGGTGGTGGGAGCAGGACGAGAAAAAGGAGTGCGGGCTCCACGCCCGCCAACCCGCCCTCACACGGCGATCCGAGCCGGCGTAACCCAACCATAGAGGATCAACGCCATGAATGTGATGCTGCCGACCGTCGACCCCGCGCAAAGGGCATTGGCACCGCCAGATACTTTCGGTCGCCCCCGGAAGCTCACGCACCTCGAACAGCTCGAGGCCGAAAGCATCCACATCATCCGCGAGGCTGTGGCCGAGAGCGAGAAGCCGGTGCTGCTCTATTCGATCGGCAAGGACTCCTCCGTGCTCCTGCATCTGGCACTCAAGGCGTTTTATCCAGCGAAGCTCCCGTTCCCGCTGCTGCACATCGATACGACCTGGAAATTCCGCGAGATGATCGCGTTCCGCGATCGTCGTATTCACGAGCTTGGACTTCGGCTCATCGTGCATACCAATCAAGAGGGCCTGGCGCGGGGCATCGGCCCGATCAGCCACGGCTCCGAACTGCACACCGATATCATGAAGACACAAGCCCTGCGTCAGGCGCTCGACCAGAATGGGTTCGACGTAGCGCTCGGCGGTGCCCGGCGCGATGAAGAGCGCTCGCGCGCCAAGGAGCGCGTGTTTTCCTTTCGGAATGCCCAACATCGCTGGGATCCGAAACGGCAGCGCGCCGAGCCGTGGCGCCTTTACAATGGGCGCAAACGGAAAGGCGAGAGCATCCGCGTGTTTCCGCTCTCGAACTGGACCGAGCTCGACATCTGGGTCTACCTCCATCAGGAGAGAATCCCCGTGGTCCCGCTCTATTTCGCGGCGCCGCGCCCGGTGGTTTGCCGCGGCGGGACCCTGGTCATGGTCGATGACGACCGTCTCCCCCTCGAACCAGGCGAGCAGCCAGATATCCGGACCGTCCGATTCCGCACGCTCGGTTGCTATCCGCTGACTGGCGCGCTCGAGAGCTGCGCTGCGACCGTCCCTGAGATCATTAGCGAGACTATGGAGAGCCGTTTCTCCGAGCGCTGCGGACGCGTCATCGATCATGACGGGACGTCAGCAATGGAACGCAAGAAACAGGAGGGGTATTTCTGATGACCGCAAGACCGGAACCGGCGGTATTCGCACCCGAAGACCTTCTCGCTGGGCAAGAACCCAAGAGCCTGTTGCGATTCATCGTCTGTGGGTCGGTGGATCACGGCAAGTCGACGCTGATCGGCCGGCTCCTCTACGAGGCTGGGCTCCTGTTCGTCGATCAGCTCGACGCGCTCGATCACGACTCCCGCCACCATGGCACCCAAGGCGAGGAGCGCGATTTCGCGCTCGTGCTCGACGGGCTGGCGGCGGAACGCGAGCAGAAGATCACCATCGATGTTGCCTACCGGTTCTTCAGCACTGCACGGCGCAAGTTCATCGTCGCGGATGCACCGGGTCACGAGCAATATACCCGCAATATGGCAACCGGGGCCTCGACCGCCGACGTCGCGCTGCTGCTGGTGAGCGCCGACACCGGCCTGACGCGCCAGACCAAGCGGCACGCGCTCATCGTGTCGACCCTTGGCGTCCGGCACTTCGTGGTTGCGATCAATAAGATGGACCTGGTCGGCTGGTCGCGATCCAAGTTTTCGGCGCTCAAGGCCGAGTTCCGCGCGTTCGCCAAGGATATCGAAGTCGACGACATCGTGTTTATCCCGGTCGGGGCCCGTACAGGAGACAATATCACCGCTCGGCCGCGGCACATGACCTGGTACCGCGGGCCGACCCTGCTCGAGCATCTCGAAAAGGTCGAAGTTGCGCGGCCGGCGCGACACTCCGCTTTCCGGATGCCGGTGCAATGCGTGATCCGCCCGGATGCCAAGTTTCGGGGCTATTGCGGGCTGATCGCGGGCGGGGCGGTTCGTCCCGGCATGCCGGTGCAAATCCTTCCATCCGGACAGCGAACCCACATCGAGCGGATCGTCACGGCGGATGGCGATCTTCGCACTGGCCATTGCAGGCCAAGCCGTGACCCTCACCTTCATGGACGAGATCGATGCCTCGCGCGGAGACGTCATCGCTGAGGTTGGCCGGCCGGCGCCGGTCACAAAGCGGTTCTCTGCCCGCGTGGTCTGGATCGGCCAGGACGCTCTTGTCCCGGGCCGTCCCTATCTGCTCAAGCTGGCGGCATCGACGGTTTACGCCACGATCGAGCCTCCTTTGCTTGTCGTCGATCTCGATACGCGCAAGTACGGGCCGCAGACGATCTCCGCACCAACGACATTGGTTCCGTCACCGTGCAGCTCGACCGGCCCCTAACTCTAGATCGCTACGCTTCGAACAAGGAGACTGGCAGCTTCATTTTGATCGATCCGGAATCCAATGACACGGTCGGCATGGGAATTGTCGATGTCACGCATCACGACGGTAATCGCAGTGTCGTGGTGCCGAAAGCGACGACGCTTACTGATCTCGTCCGCGCGACGGAGACTCACGGGCGGTCGCTCGTCAAAGCCATCAGCTGGCGCGCGACCGGAAGCCTCGACACGTTCATCGTCGCCGTCCTGATTACCGGCAGCTCGAAGGTCGCCGGAAGCGTGGCGCTCGCCGAAATCCTGACCAAGACGGTCATCTACTATCTCCATGAGCGAGCTTGGGCGGCGATACGTTGGGGAAAGCGGTGATCGTGCCGCGTGAATCACTCTTGAAGGAGGTTGCAATGTGCAGATACTCTGGTTGCTCTAGCTGCGCTGTTTGTTGCTTGTCTAATCCTTCCGATATCCATTGCGTCCGCGCAAGTTGCGCCAGGCGACTACAGAGATGCCGACTGGCGATGTCTGGCCATCTCGGGAGGAACGGATCTACATCCCGCAGAAGGCATTGGATGCCAAATAGAGTGAGACGACGAGGCCAATGCTCCCCCGTCCGGGGACGAGGCTGCGCCGAAGGCGAAGAAAACGCCGTCACAGGATACGTCGTGCGCATCGCCCGGCTAATGCGATCGACCGGATCGCTATGCCACGCTCAATAACCTCACCCTCATCATCCGAAACCCATCGCTGACTAGGGCGCGTACTCATAAACCCGTTTCTGGTCAATGGCTTGGTGGATGTCCGCTTCGCTCCGAAAGCGACTGAATTGCTGCGTTGCCGCGAATTGACGCGAAGGGCCAGGGCACTAAGTCGCTGCGCGACAGCCCGCTGCGCGGGGGCGACAGCCGAGAGGCCGTAGCGAGCCGAGGTACAGCGATAGCGGGTGGGAAGGTCACCGCGATCAACAAGCCGACTGTTGGGATGGCACGTTTTTGCGCATCAAGATGACCTGCGGCCAGTCCCCGACGCGGGGAGTGACATCGCCCGACTGCTGGAAAGACACAATTTGGCTTGACGAATAGCCCCAATCGGTTTGCTTGAAGCCTGCCTTTTAATTTCGCTCGCAAAAAATTGATGCACGCGCATGCCACGGAACGCAGCTCGACAGATCGATCGCGCAACAGTTGAAAAATGTCGCGATTTCTGCCACATTCTGCCAGCCGCAACTATTTGAAATCACAGAGGCCAGAAAGATGAAATCCCCATTCTCTTGCAACATTCATGCCGAAACGCAAAAGTTGTGGAAGCGTTCTGCGATCCGGATTGCCGCCTCTCGATCCGATGCGGTCCATCAATCTACCAATCGCGCCGTTGATACATCCGGCGGGTCGGCGTCCCGACCGCAAACGAGTTCGGGGCTGATATCTCCCATAGCGCTCGCTGCCAGCCAGTACCCAACTTCCCGCGACTTCGTGCCTTGGCGCTTTTCAGCCGCCGGTCGCCGTGCGCGTGCCGAGAGACCGTCGTTGCCGGCGGCCGAAAACCTGCACAGAAGCAGACATGATTTCTTGGGCCTAGACAGGCGGGAATCGAAATTACGCAGGCTGCTCGCCGACCATCGAGAGCAGCGACGCCTGCGCCTCGGCATAGGCCTTGTCGCCGGGATGGCGCGGCCTGGCCGGTGGCGGATTGAACGTGACATCCGGCAGCGGCAGCGGGTTGCGGCCGTTGAAGTAAAGTTCGATCAGGGCTTCGTGGAGCGCGTGCAGGAATCCGAACATGCGCTTCATCTCGTCGATGTTGGTCTTCGCGAGGAACGGATCGATCTCGGAGACACCCTGCTTGTTGTGCGCGAGGTGGTCTCGGACCTCGCCGTAGACGGGCTCATAGGTCTTGCGCCACGCCTTGACCTGCTTCCGTAGCTCCCGCACGTCGTCGATGACGGTGTCGTGCCGGTCCTTGACGTAGTCGGCGGCCTGCTGAGGCGTGATGACTTCTTCCTTGCGCTTGCGCAGGGCGTCCCGGCCGAGCTCCGGCAGGTTCTGCTCGACGGCCTTCAGCAGGAGGTCGACATTGTGCGCGGACTTCTGATCGAAGATGCGGCCGAGCCAGATGAAGGTCGACACGAACAGGGCGTGGTTCGTCGTCAGCCAGAACATGGAATTTCGGTTCACGGCCGCGAGAACGTCGAGGCGCTTGGCGAGCAGATCGCGATCCCGAGGTAGGCGAAGAAGGTCTGCTGGGCGGCCTGAGGGCTTTCCGCCGTGTCAGAATGCGCCTTAGCGGATCGTCGCCTGGCACGTCATTCTTCAGCTCCCAAACTGGAGCCTCCAATCATGCGCTACGTACTCACTGATTATGAGTGGGCCGCCATCAAGCCGTTTCTGCCGAACAAGCCGCGCGGCGTGCCGCGTGTCAATGACCGTCGCGTGCTCAACGGTATCTTTTGGGTCTGCGCTCGGCGCGCCGTGGCGCGACCTGCCGGAGAACTTTGCCCCTTATAGGTCGATAAGAGCGACGACAGGCTGGCCAACCGGATTGCCGCTATTGGCCAGCATTACGCCTGTCTGACTGGGCCCTACCATCCAAAGAGGGCACTCAGCTGGCGGTCGCCAATTCGATCCGATCAATCAATGTTGCGTCCTCATCGCTCGCGCGCGAGCTGTTTACCCTCTTGGAGACGGGCCACCGCACAAGCAAGTCATTCGGCGCCGGCGTCAGCAATTCAATTCCCGAGGATCTATCGAGCCACCCATCGAAGCCGGCCTGCTCAAGAATCACCGGCATCCGGTCGTGAACTTCTCCGACGAAATCATTCGCGGCCGTGATGATCATGGTGCACGACTTCGTCGGCTCTCCGGTTTCGGTATCCTTCCATTCGTCCCATAGGCCGGCGATCGTAATCACTTGGCCGTCGCGCCGCGTAAAGTAGTACGGCTGCTTCCCGCCAGCGGTGTCCTGCCATTCGTAATATCCGCTTACCGGGATCAGACATCGTGTTCGCTTGAATGCTGATCGAAACATCGGCTTTTCGGCCACGGTCTCGACGCGGGCATTGAACGTCGCTGGCATCTCCTTGGCTTTCTTCTTCCACCATGAGGGCACGAGACCCCACCGCATCGGGGTCAGTTCGTTCTGGCCATCGCGAGCGATAACCGTATTGATTGTCGTGGTTGGGCAGACATTGTAGCGGGGCTGCAGGTTCGACGGCGGCGTCGTGAGCCGATACAGCGCGTGGATTTCGCTCCACGTGTAACGATAGGTGAACCGCCCACACATGCCCGATGCTCTTCTCTACTTTGTCCTCGATCGGCCGACCGGCGAGGTGCGTCGGGAGGCCTTCGATGGACACCCGACGGCCCTTACCGTCCGAGCCTTTGGTTCGCCAGGTACCTCGAAGTAAACCTGCACACGCCGCTCTCCGCACTTGGGACATTTTAGTCGGCTGCTCAGTTGGTCGAGGGGGAATTTATGGCCCCTTGTCCACACCAAAGTCTCCATATCCAGTCGCACCGTCGTATCGCATTCGATCGATATGCGATTGTGCCGGCTGTGCGGATCAGGACCGCCCCATAGGCATCGCGCGCGAACGCGCCAGCCCAGCTTCCATGCCTCTCCAAGTGTCAGTACCGCCATGAGAACAGAATGAGAACACCCGCCGGTCTAGTCAAGGGGCCAGGAGACGGGGCGGTCTGGGTAGAATCCCAGTTTCCTGGCGTTGGAGGGTCATCGGCCCGCGGCGCGTGCCCGAAGGCTTAGACCATCGGCGCCTTCTCCGGTTTCTGCGCGCGGTGGTATCCGAAACCACGACGATCCCATTTCCAGGATTGTTCTGTCTCGGCCAATGCTCTTTCTAATCGTCCCCGTTCAATGCAACGGAGACAACCTTGACCGCCACAAAGATTCTCTGGGGTCAGATCGTCGTCGTCTTCACGATTGTGCTCTTTACGACGTGGGGGGCGACCCAATGGACAGCGTGGCGGCTGGGCTTCCAGCCGCAACTCGGGCCTCCTTGGTTTTCCGTCGCTGGCGTGCCGATCTACCTGCCGCCCGTCTTCTTCTTGTGGTGGTACCACTACGACGCTTATGCCCCGCGGATCTTTATCGAGGGCGCAGCGATTGCAGCCTCAGGCGGCTTTGCATCGATCGCCATTGCGATCGGCATGTCGGTGTGGCGGGCGCGGGAAGTCAAGGCTATCACCACCTACGGCTCGGCGCGTTGGGCGACGAGGAATGAGGTTCGTGGCGCCGGACTCCTTAATCCGGATGGCGTCGTGCTTGGCCGCCTCGCACGTGACTATCTTCGTCACGACGGGCCGGAGCACGTGCTTTGCTTTGCCCCGACCCGCTCAGGCAAGGGTGTCGGGCTTGTCGTTCCGACACTCCTGGCGTGGCCCGGATCGGCGATCGTTCACGACATCAAGGGAGAGAATTGGCAGCTCACAGCCGGCTGGCGGGCGCGCTTTTGCCGCGTAATGCTTTTTGACCCCACCAATCCAAATTCATCTGCCTACAATCCGCTGCTCGAGGTACGGCGCGGCGACACCGAGGTGCGCGACGTCCAGAACGTCGCGGATATTCTGGTCGATCCTGAGGGCGCGCTTGAACGCCGCAATCATTGGGAGAAGACCAGCCACTCACTCATGGTCGGCGTAATCCTCCATGTCCTTTACGCCGAGGCCGATAAGACGCTTTGCGGCGTCGCCAACTTCCTGTCCGATCCCAAACGGCCGATCGAGAAGGTGCTGCAGGTCATGATGTCGACGCCGCATCTCGGCGATCGTCCGCACCCGGTGGTCGCTTCCGTCGCCCGAGAGCTTCTGAACAAGTCCGAGAACGAGCGCTCGGGTGTGCTCTCGACGGCCATGAGCTTCCTCGGGCTCTACCGCGATCCGGTTATCGCCAAGGTTACGAGCCGCTGCGACTGGCGGATCGCCGATCTCGTGGAATGTGATCGGCCGGCGACGCTCTACCTCGTCGTGCCTCCTTCCGACATCAGTCGTACCAAGCCGCTGGTACGCCTGGTGCTGAACCAGATCGGTCGGCGTCTGACCGAGGAACTTTATGCCAAGCGGCGCCGCCATCGGCTGCTCCTGATGCTGGACGAATTTCCGGCGTTGGGGCGGCTCGATTTCTTCGAATCGGCACTCGCCTTCATGGCCGGTTACGGCCTCAAGTCCTTTCTCATCGCGCAGTCGCTCAACCAGATCGAGAAGGCCTACGGGGCCAACAACGCGATCCTCGATAATTGCCACGTCCGTGTTGCGTTCGCGACCAATGACGAGCGCACGGCCCGCCGCGTCTCCGATGCGCTGGGCACCGCGACCGAGATGCGCGCCCTGACGAACTATGCGGGTTCTCGGCTCTCGCCCTGGCTCGGTCACCTCATGGTCTCGCGCCAGGAGACCGCGCGGCCGCTTTTGACCCCCGGCGAGGTGATGCAGCTCCCGCCCACCGACGAGCTCGTCCTCGTTTCCGGCATCCCCCCAATTCGAGCCAAGAAGGCTCGCTACTATGAGGACGCGCAGCTCAAGAAGCGCGTCCTGCCACCTCCCGCGCTGACCGCTGCCCACGCGGGCACTTCCGGCGACCGATCTGTGCTGCAAGCTGACGACTGGACAACTCATCCCATCGTGGACCCATGTGAGGCAGCTGCGGACGGATCGGCCGCCGGCTCTTTGGCGAAGAAAGATGCCGCGAATGGCGGCGTGCGCCGAGAACCAACGCTGCCCGGCCACGAAGCCATCGCGCCCGAAATGCCAAAGGCGGTCATTGAATTCGGGCCGCCGGATGACGACGGCGATCGATGAAGTCGATGACGAGGCCATCCGTCGCCAAAAAAATGATGAACCAAAGTTTCCACGGGGTCGCGCGCCAGGCGGTGCTCGACCCCGACGACGATCTGGGACTGTGAGGCCCGCGGATGAAGCTTCGCCTCTCCGTCTATCTCGACCCCGGCCTGATGGCAGCAGTTGACTGAGCTCGCCGACCGGAAGGAGCAGCCAAAGTCCCTGGTCGCCGAAGCCGCCATCGCATCATTCCTCACGCCGGACGAAGGCGACCGACGTGAGGCGGCGTTTTCGCGCCGGCTCGATCTGCTGACCCGACAGGTCAATCGCCTGGAGCGCGACCTCACAATCTCGGCTGAAGCGCTCGCACTGTTCATCAGGTTCTGGCTCATCGTCACGCCGCAGCTGCCGGAAATCAGCGCAGACGGTCGCGCACGCGAAGGGACGCGAACGTTTTGAATTGTTCCTCGAGACGCTCGGCCGACGGCTCGCGAAAGGCCAGAGCCTCCTGCGCGAGGTCTCGACCGACATGCCCGAGGAAATCACCGGAAAACCCGAGGCGACGACCACCCTCGTGTTCAAATGAGGCTCCGCCATGAAATCCAAGATTTCCGTCTATCTCTCCGAGCATGTTGCCGAGTCTCTGGAGGCGGCCGCCAAACGTCCGGGTGCCACCAAATCGTCAATCGTCGAAGCAGCACTCGATCGCTACTTCACGCCGGCGGGCGAGGCTACCGACAACGTCATGATCTTGCGGTGCCTCAGCTCGATCAGTAGCCGGCTGGATCATCTCGATCGCGGTCTTAAGATCGTCAGTGAGACCGTCGCTTTGCATGCCCGGTACCACTTCACTGTCACCCCGGCACTGCCGATCGAGGAGCAGGGTGCCGCATGCGTTCTTGGGCGCGAACGATTCGAGGTGCTCGCCGCGCAAGTTGGTAAACGCGTAGAGAGGGGAACGCCTCTGATGCAGGAGACGATCGAACTTCTGAACGCGAGGGGTCCCGACTTTTTCGCCCGTGACCGCGAGGAGGGAGCGCGGCGCGGCTCGCAATTCGCTGATCTCGAGCCGGATTCCACCGCATCGATCGTTGTGACCGAAGAGCCGGAGCTTGCTGCCGCCCGGGAGGGCGGCAGCAACGGTGGCTTTCCAGGAGGCAGACCTAGATCCTCTCGATAAGTCGCTGACGCCCATCGGAACCGGTGCGGCCGCGACGGCAGTCCGCCCTCGGCCGCCTGTGCCAATCCTGCCGACGACGCCTCGAGGTTCCGACGCTTGATCACACGCCAAAATGGCGCCTGATCGTTCTCATCTTTCTGCCGTTTGCGGCTGGCTATTACCTTTCGTACCTGTTCCGGACGATCAATGCCCTGATCTCAAGCCAGCTGACCTCCGATCTGGCGCTCAGCCCCGCCCAGCTCGGCCTTGTCACATCTGCCTATTTCCTGACCTTGGCGGCTCTTCAGGTGCCGATCGGAGTCTGGTTGGACCGCTATGGTCCACGGCGAGTCCAGAGCGTGTTGATGCTCGTCGCGGCGGCCGGGGCGGCCCTGTTCGGCGCGGCAGACGGCTTTTGGACGCTCGTCCTGGCGCGGCTTCTGATCGGTTTTGGGGTCGCCGCCGCCTTGATGGCGGGACTGAAAGCCATTGTTCTGTGGTTTCCGAAGGAGCGCGTCGCATTGGCCAACGGTTGCATGGTCATGCTCGGCGCGCTGGGCGCCGTCACCGCCACGGCACCCGCCGAGCTGTTGCTGCACTGGACCGGATGGCGGGGCATGTTCGAGCTGCTCGCCGCAGCGACGGCTGCCTCTGCGGGCCTGGTCTATTTCGTCGTTCCGGAGCGTGCTGTCACGGCACCGGCGCAGCCTGGTTCGGCCTCGGTCAACTTGAAAGCGATCTATACCGACCCGCGCTTCTGGCGTCTCGCGCCGCTTTCCGCCACGTGTGTGGGAACCGCTGGGGCCCTGCAGGGACTGTGGGTAACACCATGGCTCACTGATGTTGAAGGCTTCGAACGAGGCGGCGTCATACGACACCTCTTCGTCATGGCGGTTGCGCTCAGCGCCGGAGCACTCCTTATGGGTGCGACGGCTGACCGGCTGCGCCGGCGTGGCGTCAGCCCGCGAACGATCCTGGCAGTGGTCGCCACTCTGTTCATCGCGGCTGAATTCGCCTTGATCCTGCGGTTGCCGTTGCCGTCCTATTTGCTTTGGTCGGTGGTTGCGGCTGTCGGGGCAGCCCCAGTCCTCAGCTACAGCATCCTGGCTGAATTTTTCCCCAAAGAGGCCACCGGGCGGGCCAATGGCGCGCTCAACGTCTTCCACCATGGTGGGGCCTTTGTCCTGCAGTACGCAATTGGCTTGATCCTCGGGCAATGGACAAGCCAGGACGGGCATTATCCGGCAATCGCCTATCAGATTGCACTCGGGCTCATTCTCTGCGCTGCAGATCGTGGCATTGGCCTGGTTCGAACTGCCTCGAGTACAAGCACTTGGATCCGATTTGGTTCGCGCGCTCCGCCGGCGGTCTCTGCGCGAAACGCGTTCATCTCGTCGAGCGACCTTATCGGCTGTGACGCCAGATGACAGGCTTGTCGTTAAGCGGTATGCGGCTTTGTCTTCTTCTCCAAAACGATTTCCTTCGCAGCCTTGTCCTCCCTAAGCCCTTTGAACGACGGCGCACGCAGCAGGCCATCGTGAGTCCATCCGCGGTATTCGATCACGCATACAAACCTAGGCTCGGCCCACCGTACCCCTTTGTCGGCTGCGGCCGGCAGCTTCTTGCCGAAGTTTGGTTTAACGGAATGAATCTTCTCTATATCGTTGCGGAGCGATCTGGCCTGGCCGGCGGACCAGCCCGTCCCGACGCGACCTGCATAGATGAGCTTTTCACCATCATAATAGCCGAGCGGTATAGAGCCGACAGATCCGCTGGCCGCCGTCGACGGAACGTAGCCTAGGATCACGAACTCCTGCCGCTCGACGCACTTGCTCTTCAGCCAGTGCTCACCGCGCCCCGGCCGGTAAGGCAGATCTCTTCCGCTTCGATACGATGCCTTCGAGCCCAAGCCGGCATGCGTGCTCGAACATTGTAGGCCCGTCCTGTTCCAGATGCTCGCTGAACCGTATTGCAGAACCGGCGGGTAGGCGGCTGAGCAACCGTGGAGCAAGGCCTTTGCGGTCGGCCAATGTGGTTTGCGTCAAGTCGTACCCGTCGCAATGAAGCAAGTCGAACACATGGTATTGGAACCGGTCCTGACGGCCGGCTTTCAGATCTGCCTGCAAATCGTTGAAGCTGGAAACGCCGTTTGCATCCTCGACCACGATCTCCCCGTCGAGCAGCGCCGAGCCGATACGAGTTTCTTAAGCGCCTCTGAGATGTTGCGAAAGCGTTTGGTCCAGTCGAGACTCTTGCGCGTCAGCAGCCGAATATTCGGTCCATCGATGCGCGCCTGCATCCGATAGCCGTCGTACTTGATCTCGTGAACCCATTTCGGGCCGCTTGGAGGCCTGTCGGTTAATGATGCCAGGCTTGGCGCAAGAAAAGCCGGTAGCAGGCCTTTCTTGGCTCCCGGGAGTTTACTGATATCCGGAAGTACGATTTTCCGAATTCTCGGCACCTTGGTTCGAGCCCGATTGTCCTCGCGCAATTTTGCCCGCTCCGCGTCGCACGTGATCCGCCCAATCGCCTGCATTCGTACGCTAACACACTACGACGCTCATCTGGTTGTTGCGCTGCGCCAATCCTGGCCCTTGTAATCACCCCACGGTTCGACCGCGCGGGGGCGGTCGCGATGGGGCAGGGGACAATGGCGGGGGCACTCTCACTCAGGATGGAAGCAATCTCGCGCGGCGCGCGCATGTTGCGCACCGCGCTTGGACCTGCCATCGCGACGTGGCTCGAAGACCCGGCCGTCGTGGAGGTGATGCTCAATCCCGACGGTCGTCTCTGGGTGGACCGGCTGACTGAAGGTCTGGCCGATACCGGGGAGCGACTGTCGGCCGCCGACGGCGAGCGGATCGTGCGGCTCGTCGCCCACCATGTCGGAGCGGAGGTGCATGCCGGTTCCCCGCGTGTGTCGGCCGAGCTGCCGGAGACCGGCGAGCGCTTCGAAGGCTTGATCCCTCCGGTCGTCGCCGCGCCGGCCTTCGCAATTCGCAAGCCGGCAGTCGCGGTGTTCACCCTCGACGACTATGCGGCAGCAGGAATCATTACAGCCGAGCAAGCGAAGTGTTCTTCGTGACGCTGTTGCGCATCGCCGCAATGTCCTGGTCGCGGGCGGCACATCGACCGGCAAGACGACCCTGGTGAACGCGCTCCTTGCCGAGGTGGCCAAGACCTCCGATCGCGTCGTGCTGATCGAGGACACACGCGAGCTTCAGTGCAAAGCGCCAAACCTCGTAGCCTTGCGCACCAAGGATGGCGTCGCCTCGCTGTCTGACCTGGTGCGTTCGTCGCTGCGGCTGCGCCCGGACCGCATCCCGATCGGCGAGGTGCGGGGCGCAGAAGCGCTGGACCTGCTCAAGGCTTGGGGCACCGGCCATCCGGGCGGGATCGGCACGATCCATGCCGGCTCGGCGATCGGTGCTTTGCGGCGGCTCGAGCAACTTGTGCAGGAAGCGGTCATCACCGTGCCGCGCGCCCTGATCGCGGAGACCATCAATCTCATCGCCGTGCTCGCCGGACGTGGCTCGGCCCGGCGGTTGATCGAGCTCGCCACCGTCGAAGGTCTCGGTCCTGCCGGCGACTACGTCCTGGCGCCGGCCATCGATCTCGCTGCCACCGGAGACCGCCCATGATCGAACCGCTTGTCCGCAACCGTGTCGCGCTTGCGACCTTCTCGATCCTCACCGCCGCGGCGCTGACCGTTGTTCCAGCCTGCGCGGCCGGATCGAACATGCCGTGGGAGCAGCCGCTCCAGCAGATCCTTCAATCGATCGAAGGCCCGGTGTCCAAGATCATCGCGGTGATCATCATCATCGTGACCGGCCTGACGCTTGCCTTCGGCGACACCGCCGGCGGGTTCCGGCGCCTCATCCAGATCGTGTTCGGCCTGACGATCGCGTTCGCTGCCTCGTCGTTCTTCCTGTCGTTCTTCTCCTTTGGCGGCGGAGCGCTCGTCTGATGGTCGACATCGCCGGACATGAACTGATCCCGGGTTTCGAGGCGCCGGTCCATCGCGCCCTCACCGAGCCGATCCTGCTCGCGGGGGCTCCGCGCGCCGTCGCCATCCTCAACGGCACGCTCTCTGCCGCGATTGGCCTGGGGCTGCGCCTGTGGATCGCGGGGCTCGTCCTCTGGGCGATCGGCCACATGGCGGCGGTGTGGGCCGCCAAGCGTGACCCGTTCTTCGTCGAGGTGGTGCGCCGGCATTTGCGCTACCCGGCGCATCTCGAAACGTGAGGTGAGATGATGCTGAACCTTGCCGAGTACAGAAAGAAGTCGCAATGCCTCGCCGACTTTCTTCCGTGGGCAGCGCTCGTCGCCGAGAGCGTAATCCTGAACAAGGACGGCAGCCTTCAGCGCACGGCGCGGTTCCGGGGCCCGGATCTCGATTCGGCGACGCCAGCCGAACTGGTCGGAACCACCGCGCGGCTCAATAACGCGCTGCGCCGGCTCGGCTCCGGCTGGGCGATCTTTGTCGAAGCAAGCCGGCACGCGGCGCAGCACTATCCACGGAGCAAGTTTCCGGATCCGGTCTCGGCATTGGTCGATACCGAGCGCAAGGCGCAGTTCGAGGAGGAGGGCGCTCACTTCGAGAGTGCCTATTACCTGACTTTCCTCTTTCTGCCGCCGGCCGAGGAGGCGGCCCGTGCCGAAGTCTTGGCTCTACGAGGGCCGCGCCAGCGGCGGGAGCACCGACGCTCACGAGATTCTCAAGGGTTTCATCGATCGCACCGACCGGGTGCTGCAGCTCGTCGAGGGTTTCGTGCCGGAGGCCGAATGGCTCTCGGATCGAGAGACCCTGACCTACCTGCATTCCTGCATCTCGACCAAGCGTCAGCGGGTCCGGGTCCCCGAGGTGCCGATGTACCTCGATGCGTTCCTGGTCGACGAACCGCTGATCGGCGGGCTCGAGCCCCGGCTCGGCAACGCGCATCTGCGAACCCTCACCGTGATGGGATTCCCGTCGGTGACCCAGCCCGGCATCCTCGACGAGCTCAACCGGCTCGCGTTTCCCTACCGCTGGTCAACCCGCGCCATCGCGCTCGACAAGACCGATGCCACCAGGCTCCTGACCCGCATCCGCCGCCAATGGTTCGCCAAGCGCAAGTCGATTGTCGCGATCCTCAAGGAGGTGATGACCAACGAGCCCTCGGCGCTGCTCGATACCGACGCGCACAACAAGGCGATGGATGCCGACGCAGCGCTCCAGGAGCTCGGCTCGGATCTCGATCGGGGAGGCCTACGTGACCGCCACGGTCACGGTCTGGGACGAAGACGCGCGCGTCGCCGACGAGAAGCTCCGGTTCGTCGAGAAGGTCATCCAGGGCCGTGACTTCACCTGCATTGCCGAGAGCGCGAATGCTGTCGAGGCGTGGCTCGGGAGCCTGCCGGGTCACGTCTACGCCAACGTGCGCCAGCCGCCGGTCTCCACGTTGAATCTCGCGCACATGATGCCGCTATCGGCGGTGTGGGCGGGACCCGAGCGCAACGACCATCTCGGCGGCCCGCCGCTTCTCTTCGCCAAGACCGAAGGCGCTACTCCATTCCGTCTGTCGCTTCATGTCGGTGACGTCGGCCACACCCTTGTGATCGGCCCGACCGGCGCCGGCAAGAGCGTGCTGCTCGCCCTCATGGCGTTGCAGTTCCGGCGCTATTGGCGCTGCCAGGTCTTCGCCTTCGACTTTGGCGGCTCGATTCGGGCAGCAGCCCTCGCCATGGGTGGCGACTGGCATGATCTCGGCGGGGCGCTCTCGGACAACGCCCTCAAGCCGGTCGCGCTGCAGCCGCTCGCCTCGATCGATGATCCCGCCGAACGGGCGTGGGCCGCCGCAGTGGGTCGGGGCGATCCTCGGCCGCGAAGGCGTGACCGTCACGCCCGAGGCGAAGGAGTACCTGTGGTCGGCCCTGACCTCGCTCGCCAGCGCGCCCATCGGCGAGCGCACGCTCACCGGCCTTTCGGTCCTGCTCCAGTCCGGTGCACTCAAACGCGCGCTGCAGCCCTATTGCGTCGGGGGACCCTGGGGGCGTCTGCTCGATGCCGAAGCCGAGCGCCTCGGCGAGGCCGACATTCAGGCCTTCGAGACCGAGGGGCTGATCGGCACCGGCGCGGCGCCCGCGGTGCTCGCGTACCTGTTCCACCGCGTCGAAGGCCGGCTCGACGGACGGCCCACCTTGCTGATCGTCGACGAAGGCTGGCTCGCGCTCGACGATCCGACCTTCGGGGCGCAGCTGCGCGAATGGCTCAAGACGCTGCGCAAGAAGAACGCGAGCGTCGTGTTCGCCACCCAGTCGCTTGCCGACATCGAGACGAGCGCCATCGCGCCCGCCATCGTCGAGAGCTGCCCGACCCGGCTGTTTTTGCCGAACGAGCGCGCGATCGAGCCGCAGATCATGACCATCTATCGGCGCTTCGGCCTCAACGATCGGCAGATCGAGATCCTCGCCCGGGCGACGCCCAAGCGCGACTACTACTGCCAGTCACGTCGCGGCAATCGCCTGTTTGAGCTTGGTCTGGGCGAGATCGCGCTCGCCTTCACGGCCGCATCCTCGAAGGCCGACCAGGTCGCCATCGCAGATGTGCTGGCCGAGCACGGCCACGACTTCGCGGCGGCCTGGCTCCGCCGCAAAGGACTCGACTGGGCCGCCGACTTGCTCACGCCCGAACCCGCGCGTGCGCAGGACACCGAGTCTCTGGAGATCGTCTCATGATCCTTCGCCCCATCCGCAATGCAACCTTGATCGGTGCGGCCATGATCGCCCTGGTGCTTTCTCCAGTGCCGGCCAGTGCACAGGTCATCGTCTATGACCCGTCGAACTACGTCCAGAACGTGCTGCAGGCCGCCCGCGCGCTGCAGCAGATCAACAACCAGATCACCAGTCTGCAAAACCAGACGCAGATGCTCCTCAACCAGGCGAAGAACCTGGCGAGCCTGCCGTATTCGAGCCTGCAGACAATCGACCAGTCGCTTGCGGCCACGCAGCAACTTCTCAATCAGGCGCAGCGCCTGGCCTACAATATCAGCCAGATTGATCAGACGTTCCAGCGTCTCTACCCGCAATCATATGGCGGCGCGACCTCCTCACAGCAGCTCGTCAGCGATGCACAGTCTCGCTGGCAAAACTCGCTTGCGGGATACCAAGACGCTCTTCGTGTCCAGGCCGGCGTCGTTTCGGCGCTCGACACCACACGCACGGAGACGGATGCGCTCGTTGGTTCGAGCCAGTCGGCGGTGGGCGTTCTCCAATCGTCACAGGCCGGCAACCAGCTCATCGCGTTGCAAACGAAGCAACTCGCTGACCTGACCGCGGTCATCGCGGCCCAGTCGCGGGCGCAGAGCCTCGATGGCGCCCGCGCCACCGCAAATCAGGAACAGGCGCGAGTTCAGCTCAATCAGTTCCTCACCAATGGTCAGGGCTATCAGGCCCAGACCGTCCAGATGTTCCACCAGTGAGGGCACCGATGAACATCACGGCCAAGACCATGTGGCGGCCGTCATTGTGCTTTTTGGCGCGCTCCTTGCGACTCTGATCGCATTGACCAGTCACAGCGACCCATCAACGCAACCAGCCAACTCCGAGCATGCGGTGGTGGCAACAACCGCCCTCAATATCGATCTCGCCCGCTGCAAGGCACTTGGTCCCGAAGCGCGGGACGACGCCGCCTGCCAGAAAGCCTGGCGAATTGTCAGCAAGCGCTTCGTGGAATACGGCGAGTTCCATGGCCTGGCAGTCAACCCAGCCTCGGAAACACCCGGCCGGGAAGTGGCCGCGTCACAGCTGCACGGTGAGCCGACAGGGACCCTGCAGTCACCATCAAGGCCTAATCCCGATTCCCCGCGCGCATCGGCCAGTGTCGAGGAACAGCCCCAATGAACACCGGCGTCATCGACAACTTCACCGAAGTCTTCACGCGCTACATCGATTCGGGCTTCGGCCTGCTCGGCGGTGAGGTCGCCTATCTGGCGTCGACGCTCATCGTCATCGACATAACGTTGGCCGGTCTCTTCTGGGCCTGGGGTGCCGACGAAGACGTGCTCGCGCACCTGGTCAAGAAAACCCTTTATGTCGGCTTTTTTGCCTTCCTGATCGGCAACTTCAACGGCCTCGCCAAGATCGTCTTCAACTCCTTCGCGGGGCTTGGCCTCAAGGCAGCAGGCTCGGGCCTCTCAGCCGATCAGCTTCTGCAGCCGGGGCGCATCGCCCAGATCGGGATCGACGCCGGCAAGCCCATCCTGCAGGCGGCGAGCCAACTGATGGGGTATGTGTCGTTCTTTGAGAATTTCGTCCAGATCTTCGTGCTGCTCGTCGCCTGGCTCGTGGTCCTGGTCGCGTTCTTCATCCTGGCCGTGCAGCTCTTCGTCACGCTGATCGAGTTCAAGCTCACCACGCTCGCGGGCTTCGTGCTGGTGCCGTTCGGCCTGTTCAACAAGACGGCTTTCCTCGCCGAGCGCGTGCTTGGCAATGTCGTCGCATCGGGCGTCAAGGTGCTGGTGCTCGCCGTCATCATCGGCATCGGCACAAATCTGTTTGGCGAATTCACGCAAGGGTTCGGCGGCAATCAGCCCACGCTCGAGGACGCGCTCGCGCTCGTGCTGGCCTCGCTCGCGCTTCTCGGCCTCGGCATCTTCGGGCCCGGCATCGCAACCGGACTGACGGCGGGAGCGCCGCAGCTTGGCGCCGGAGCGGCGGTCGGCACCGCGCTCGCCGCCGGCGGTCTCGGTGTCGCTGGCGCCATGGGGGTTCGGGCCGGGGCAGGGGCGCTTGCCGGTGCGGGCCGTGGGGTTTCGGCGATCGCATCCGGAAAGGCTTTCTCATCGGCCGCTACGGGGAGCTCGACCGCCGCCCCCGGGGGTCCGCCGGCTTGGGCTCGCAGCCTGCGTCGCCAGCAAGCCATAAGCCATGGCGTCTCCGCTGCCGCCCACGCGGTCCGTTCCGGTGATCACGGCGGCGGTTCGACCAGCGTCGATCTCAAGGGGGACCGCTGATGCTCTTCCGCCGCGCCTCCGTCCGCTATGGCCGCACGCCCGAGCCCGAGACGCCGTTTCAGAAGGCGGCCCAGGTCTGGGACGAGCGCATCGGCTCGGCCCGCGTCCAGGCGCGCAACTGGCGGCTTATCGCGTTCGGCAACCTGTTTCTCGCCGCGGTCCTTGCCGGCGGCCTGATCTGGCAGGCCGCGCGCGGCACCGTCACGCCCTGGGTCGTCGAGGTCGACAAGCTCGGCCAGGCGCAAGCGATCTCGGCGGCGGTCGCGGATTATCGCCCCACCGATCCGCAGATCGCCTGGCACCTTGCGCGCTTCATCGAGAATGTCCGCTCGATCCCGGCCGATCCGGTCATCGTGCGCCAGAACTGGCTCGCCGCTTATGACTTCGTCACCGACAAGGGCGCGATTGCGCTCAACGACTATGCCCGGGCGAACGACCCCTTCACCAAGGTCGGCAAGATCCAGGTCGCGGTCGAGATCTCGAGCGTGATCCGGGCGTCCAACGACAGCTTCCGCGTTGCCTGGATCGAGCGGCACTACGAGAACGCCAGCCTCGCCGCGACCGAGCGCTGGACCGCCATCCTCACCATCGTGCTCGACACCCCGCACGACGCCGAGCGGCTGCGCAAGAACCCGCTCGGCGTGTTCGTCCATGCCATCAACTGGTCGAAGGAGCTCGGCTGATGCACCGCAATCCTCTGAGTCTCGTCCTCATCGCTGCGGCGGCGCTTGCCGGCTGCTCGACCTTCAAGCCGCCGCAGATCAGCTACGACGATCCGCCCGAGCCGGCGGTGCTGGAGGCCGAACCGCCGAAGCCCGTGCAGGTGGTGGAAGTCCCGAAGTTGCTGCCGTTGCCAGGCCAGCTCAAGCCCCTTCCGGGCACGCGAGCGGCGCCCGAGCCGCGCGATCCGCGCCAGCGGGTGGACCTGGCAAACGCCGCGGCCCGAATCCAGCCGAGCCGCAGTGGCTACCTCAATGCCGTCCAGGTCTATCCCTTCGCCGAGGGCGCGCTGTACCAAGTCTATTCTGCGCCCGGACAGATCACCGACATCGCGCTGCAACAAGGCGAAGACCTGGTCGGCTCCGGTCCGGTTGCGGCTGGCGACACCGTACGCTGGATCATCGGGGACACCGAGAGCGGAGCCGCCACCACCAAGAAAGTCCATATCCTGGTCAAGCCGACCCGGCCCGACCTCACCACCAACCTCGTCATCAACACCGACCGGCGGACCTATCACCTGGAACTTCGCTCGACCGAGAAGACCTACATGGCCTCGGTCTCCTGGATCTACCCGCAGGATGAGCTCATCGCGCTCCGGCGCCAGAACGCGTCGGCCGAAGCTGCCGCGCCGGTTGAGACCGGGCTCGACATCAACAGGCTTCGGTTCCGCTACGCAATCGAGGGCGACAATCCGCCCTGGCGGCCGCTACGGGCCTTCGACGACGGCAGGAAGGTCTACATCGAGTTCCCGCGCGGCATCGGCCAGGGCGAGATGCCGCCGCTGTTCATCGTCGGCCCCGAGGGCAAAACCTCGGAACTTGTGAACTACCGTGTGCGCGCCAACCACATGATCGTCGATCGCCTTTTCGCCGCCGCGGAGCTGCGCCTCGGCGATAGCGGCTCCGAGCGCCGGGTGCGTATCGTGCGCACCGAGGGGAGCTTGCTGTGGTGAGCGAGCAAGAGCGGGACTCCCAATCGAGCACGACCGCGATCTCGCGGCGGAACTGCGCCTGCGGCCCGAGCGGCCACCCGTGACGCGGCTCTCGCGCAAGGTGCTTGTAGGCCTCGCGGCCATAGCCGCGATCGTGGTCTCCGGCGCGCTCGTCTGGGGGCTCTACCAAGGACGAGGGAAGCAAGCCGGAAGCGGTGAGCTCTACAACACCGAAAACAAGCCGACGCCGGACGGCCTTGCAGCGCTCCCCCGCGACTACACGGGCGTTCCGCGAAATAGCCTGCCCCCGACTGGATCGGGGGTGCCACGGCTCGGTCCTCCGCTGCCCGGTGATCTCGGCCGGCCGATGCTCAATGCCCAGGGCGCCGGACCGGGCGCGCCAGCCATCGATGCCGAGCAGCAGCGCGCTCACCCAGGAAACCGAGGCGGCGCGCACCAGCCGGCTGTTCGCCACGACGAATACCAGGGAGCGACCCACGACGCCGATCGCGTCGCCGGCGCCCGCGGGCCAGGGAGTGGCGACGCAGGTCGGACTCGTCGAAACGCCCCCGCTCGATCCCGACTCGCTTCTGAACATGCAGGACCGCAAGCTCGCGTTCCTCAACGGTGCGGTCGATCGCAAGACCGTCAGTCCCGATCGGTTGGCGAACCCGGCTTCCCGCTATGTCGTCCAGGCGGGCGCCGTCATTCCGGCAGCCCTTATCACCGGCATTCGCTCCGACCTGCCGGGCCAAGTCACCGCCCAGGTGACCGAGCACGTCTATGACAGCCCGACCGGCCGATATCTGCTCATTCCGCAGGGAGCGAAGCTCATTGGCCTCTACGACAGCCAAATTTCGTTCGGACAGGACCGTCTGCTCCTGGTCTGGACGCGCCTGATCATGCCGAACGGGCGCTCCATCGTGCTCGAGCGCCAGCCCGGTGCCGACACGCAAGGATTTGCCGGACTCGAGGACGAGGTTGACCAGCACTGGGGCCGGCTGTTCATGGCGGCCGCGCTCTCGACCCTGCTCGGCGTCGGCTCGGAGCTCGGCGCCACCAATAACGACAACTCGATCGTGGCGGCGCTGCGGCGTGGCAGCAGCGACTCTCTCAACCAGACCGGCCAACAGGTCGTACGCCGCAACCTCAACATCCAGCCGACCCTCACGATCCGGCCCGGCTTCCCGGTCCGCGTGATCGTCAATCGCGACCTCGTGCTCGCGCCCTATCAGACCTGAAGAGAAACGCGATGGCGAAGCTGAAGCTCTCCGCCGTTCCGGACGACAAGCCGGTCAAGCTCACCGTTGAGCTGCCGGCCGCCGTCCATCGCGACCTGGTCGCTTACGCCGAGGTGCTCGGCCGGGACACCGGTCATGCCTTTGAGCCCGCAAAGCTCGTGGCCCCGATGCTGGCACGATTCATGTCGACAGACCGAGCTTTCGCGCGAAAGCGACGAGAAAGCCAAAAGACAGGCTGATTCCACCAGACGATATTTGGCGACGCGCGACCCCCGCTGATGCAACGGCGGTATCGCGCTTCTTTTGCTTAGCTTGGGATCGCGCCAGGCTCAGGAACCGCCGTAGCGCCGGATTATCGTTGCCGGACAGCCAAACCGCGCTGAATCGCACCAGCTCGTCATCCCCGACGATCGGACGGAACGACACGTCGGGAAACGACGAAGCGACGGTCGCCTCGCTCGTCAGGCTTACTCCCAGGCCGAGCGCTACCAGATGCATCAAGGTTTCGCGCCCGACATCGAGCTTCTGCACTCTTGGCTTGTGTGTATGGTCGGAGAGGCGCTTTGTGAGCCGCTCACACACCGGCTGGACTATGTTCCGATTGGCGGGTGACGAAGTGCTCCTTGCGGAGATCCGCCCATTCGACCTCCCTTTGGTTACACAGAGCGTGCCCCTCCGGAAGCACAACGAAAAGACGCTCCTTCCACAGGGGCACCACGTCGCAATCTGCGGCGTCCGGCCGTGTCCACGACAAACCCGACATCAAGCTGTCTTCTCCTAATGAGCGCGATTTGCTCCGCCGAGGTCCCTTCGTAAACCTGAATGACCACATCACGGATGCCGCGCAGAATACGCCTCGATCAACTCTCGAAGAAATCCGGACGCCATAGAAGACAGGATACCGATATTCAGTCGACCGACGCCACCGCGCCCGGCTGCGCCAGCGGCTTTCACCGCGCTTTCGAACAGTCGGAGCCCGTCGCGCGCTTGCTGGAAGAAGCTGGCGCCGGCGTTTGTTATCCGCACACCGCCGGGATGTCGCTCGAAGAGCGACACACCCAGCCTGTCCTCGAGGGTTCGAACGCTCCGGCTTACGGCCGATTGCCCGATGCCAAGTACTTTGGCGGCGCCTCTGAAGCTTAGGCAGTCGGCAACCACGAGCGCCTGCGCCACGGAGCTAAAGTTAAGGCTTGGCAATCCCCTTAAGCGGTTGGACAATGTCTTGCTTGTGGACATCTGAAGCTTTCCGGGACCAACGCGCACGCCAAATGTCCATTAAGGACCATCCTGAGGTAAGTGAGTAGTCGTGCGTCAATCCATATCGGTTCACGGATTGGAGAGATGAGGTCTTTCACGGTTAATAAAGCCCGTTTCCAAAAAATGCGAACCCTCTACGCAACGACCGATGTCCGGTCGGCCCGAAATCCCCTTTCCGACATTCTGCAATTCGTCGCAGTGTCGACTGTCCCTATCCGCCTCACGGGACGGGTCTTGGGCCGCATTCGACAAATCTCCGGTGAGCACAGCAGCGAGCAGCGCATCCACGGTCCGCATGGGATGTGGATGGCTCCGCAAAACCATTTGCCGTCTATGGTTGTCGGTTATTCGGGAGACTACGGAACGTGATCGAATACCGTAGCGTGTCGAGCGGCGGGATGCTGTGCTCCCATTCAGTGCGGGAGGGTCCGCGCAGCAAATAGGCGGAGCGAGGCTCTGCCGTAAAGGAGCGGCGGTCCCACTTCACACCTGCCTTGCGGCGGAGCCTGAAAGTGCAAGGTGAGAGAAGCGACAGCCCGACGACGTCGTCGAACGTAGGTCGGTCCCTGTGCCAACCGATGGCAGCACCGGGTATATATTCGATGACAAGCGCGTGTTCCAGGGCGTCAGGCTCAAGGCCCGCAAAGCCTGCCGCACGATCGCGGATTGGTAGGAGGAATTCCGGCATCTCGCCGGCCCGGCCCAACCCGCCGCCATTGAAGTCATAGTGCCAGCCAAAAGAGACCACACGCCGCTTACCCAGGAAGCCGCGGAACTCGAACTCTTTGAAGGGCAGCGCGGGGATCTCCCTGAGCAAGGCCTCTTCCTCCTCATGGGCGACCAGCTCGGGCGCATATCGCATGCCTTGAGGAAGCTCCTCGGGCCTTTCGAATAGACTTCGTTGTATCGTTGTTGCGGGCATGGAACGGGCTCTTTATCGTGATGTCATCGGGCTGAGTACCAATCTCGATAAGACCGGGAGGCCGCCGGAACTCTGCACGCGCTCGCGGAGAGTAGGCCCAGCGGTGGTCCCACGGCCACCGCGCAGGTTATCGAGGGAGATGCGGCAGAGGAAAATGCGGCCGTGGCGGTCCTGCGCCAAACGGTATATAGTGCTGCGGGTCGTCTTCGGCCAGCGCCCCCACGAACCGGACGTAGTGATGGCCTCCTCACGCGGCCGCGGTCCTGCCGAGGGACTATCAGATGGATTCCCTTGGCGCCTTCAGCGTTTCGACGCACGGTCGGTCGCGGTCCGGGCAAGTGCCGTCATACTGGCGGGCACAGAAGCCGCTCGACCAATAGGAGATTGGCCACCCGCTTTTCGGCACGGCCCGTCTGGCCGCCGCCGCACGCATAGCGCTATTCGCGACCATACGACGCTCTGCTAGCGCCTCGGCCGCATTCAAGAAAGCGTCTCGCCGACACCAGCCGCCCCCAAAGCCCGGAAGCGCCGTTTGTTGGCCCAGGCGCGCAGAGATCAATGCCACGCCACCTATGCGCCGTATGGCATGGACGATCCAAGAGGATTCATCGCGATTGTTAACCGATGAGCAGGCAGCCAGGGCTTCCGGCCTGCTGACGGCTGCTGGGTGATCCGCGCGCGAAACTCGGCCAAAAATTTGCCGATGCGCCATGCCATTAGCCATCAGAGCGCCAGAATCATCTGGGGCGCATCCGACCCGGCTTGGGTTTGCAGCGCAGATATCGATAGGCCGAGCAAGCGGACCGCTTTCGGCGTCGGAATCAATGTTTCGAGCAGCGCGATCGCAACACGCTCGAGTTCAGGTCGGCTGCCGACGGGATTGGACAGCGATCGACTTCGTGAAATGATCTCGAAGTCCGCAAACTTGATCTTCAGCGTGACGGTCCGGCCCCGATTGCCGGTGCTTTCGCAATGCCGCCACACCTTGTCGATCAGCGGCTGCAATTCGGCCGCCATCGGCCCGAACTCGGTAAGGTCCGTCGCGAAGGTATTCTCGGCGCCGACGGATTTCCGAATGCGGTTGGCCCTCACCGGCCGTTCGTCAATCCCCCGAGAGATCGAATAATAGAAACCGCCGGCCTTTCCGAAATTGGCCTCAAGAAACGAAAGATCTTGTCTGCGCAAGTCAAGGCCGGTGAAGATTCCCAAGGCGTTCATCTTCGCATTGGTCGCCGGTCCGATGCCGTGAAATTTTCCGACTGGCAGCGTCTCGACGAAACCCGGTCCCATCTCCGGCGTGATGACATGCTGCCCGTTCGGCTTCCGGTAATCTGACGCAAGCTTGGCAAGGAATTTGTTGTAAGAGATACCAGCGGAAGCGTTGAGACCAGTCTCCGACTTGATCTTGGCCCTGATGGCGAGAGCAATGTCGCGCGCCAGCGGAATGTTCTGCAGATTTTCCGTTACGTCGAGGTAGGCCTCGTCCAGCGAAAGCGGTTCGATTAGTGGTGTGTGCTCCGCAAAGATAGCACGGATCTGTTGGGAGACCGCCTTGTAGACCTCAAAGCGTGGCTTGACAAAAACCAGATCTGGACACTGCCGCTGCGCAGTGATCGAAGGCATCGCCGAGCGCACGCCGAACTTGCGTGCCTCATAGCTTGCCGCCGCGACGACGCCCCGTTCTCGCGATCCACCCACCGCGACCGGCCTGCCGCGCAGTTCCGGATTGTCTCGTTGTTCGACCGATGCGTAGAAGGCATCCATGTCGATGTGGATGATCTTCCGGTTTCCCACCGATCCGACGACTGCCGGCAGATCAGGCATTGGCGGCTCCCGGATCCTCCGCGCCACCGGTCGCGACTATCCGGAGAGCGCCGTCCGGAAGCGGCCGCTGCAGCCTCTTTGCCTCGTCCCACGGAGCGCGCATCCACACGTCGTGTTCCTCGATAGTCGTAAGGATAACCGGCATCGCCTTCGGATGAATCCGACCGACTTCCGCATTTGGTTCACAGGTCAAGAAGGCATAGATATCGGTGTTGACCTCACCCTCTCTCACCTTCCGCACGCTAGTCCAGTTGCCCCAGAGCCCGGCGAAGCACAACAATGGCCTGCTCTCGTTTGAGGCAAACCAGACCGGTGTCTTCTTGCCCTCGATCGTGTCGTACTCGGAAAACGATGTGAACGGAACGAGGCAACGGCTTTGCGGGCCGAGCCAGCGCTTCCAATGGGGACTGCTGACGTTCCGGATGTTCGTGGTTCCGCCGTCTGGCTCCATCCGCAGCAGCTCCTTGAAATCGACGGTCTTGCCCTTGGTTTCGAGCTTCTGGGCGCGCTTCTTTGTGGCGTCCATCAATGCTTTTTGCGAAGACGGCATGCCCCACCTCGCCATAGCAAGCTCACGCCCGCCATTGCCGTTGCGCACGATCGGCGCCGGATAGTCGGGGTAGATTCCCGGCTGAGACGGGAGGTTGCCGGACCTGTCGTTGGAAGCGTCGACCCGGAATAGGCGGCGGATGGCTTCGGCGTTCGTGGTCATGGAGTAGAGGTTGCACACGCAGAGGCTCCTACCGCCACATGTCGCGCATGCGCGCGCCGACGTCGATGCGTGGGCCATGGCTCGCTGCACGCGCTGCCGAGCCGGCTACTGCAAGCGGCCATATGGCCTTCTCGAATAGTCCAAGTAGCCGATCCGGAATGAAGCGCGTCCGGGAGGCATAGATGTGGCGATCACCCTGCGCGTGCTGGCCGTGGGTGAAGAAGCGCTGTGGCACCACCAGATGCAAGTCGTCCTTGGCGCGAGTCATGGCGACGTACAGTAGTCGCCGCTCCTCCTCGATCTCGGCGGAGGTCCCGGTTCCGAGATCCGAGGGCATGCAGCCGTCGACCACGTTGAGCACGAACACCGATTTCCATTCCTGCCCCTTGGCGGAGTGGATCGTAGACAAGATCAGGTAGTCCTCGTCCAGCAACGGTACGCCGGCCTGGTCGCTGGTTGCGTCCGGAGGATCGAGCGTCAATTCAGTGAGGAAGCGCTCGCGTGATGGATAGCCGCTGGCGATCTGTTCGAGCTGGAGCAAGTCCGCGCGACGGGTCTCGGCGTCCTCGTGGATGCGGTCAAGGTGCGGTTCGTACCAGAGCCGTGCGCGTTCCAGGTCGGACGGCCATTCCGAATAGCGCAAGTCGCCAACAGCGTGAATAAAAGACGTCCAGTCGTCGCCCACGCGGGGCGGAGGCGGGACGTTGCAAAGCGCGGCGATCGGATCTGCGGCTTCCGTCAAGTGATCAAGCACCCGCTGGGCGGATGCGGGTCCAACGCCGGGCAGAAGGTGCAACAGTCTGAAACCAGCGACGCGGTCCCGCGGATTTTCCACAAACCGCAGAAGGGCCAACACGTCCTTGATGTGCGCGGCATCAAGAAACTTCAGCCCCCCGAACTTGACGAACGGGATGTTGCGCCGGGTCAGTTCGACCTCGAGTGGACCACTGTGGCTCGATGTCCGGAAAAGCACCGCCTGTTGCTTTAACAGCGTGCCGGATTCACGGTTCTCCAGGATGCGCTCGACGATGCAGCCGGCCTGATCGTTCTCGTCCCGCACCGTGATAAGCTGAGGCTTGGCAGCCGGAAGTCCGGTCGGTCCAGAGGTTCTTGGTGAAGCGCTCCTTGGCGAGATCAATCACGCCGTTGGCGGCGGCCAAGATCGGCTGCGTCGAGCGATAATTGCGGTCGAGCGTGATGATGTCGGCCGGCGGCGAGAACTGTGCTCGGGAAGTCGAGGATATTGCGCACCGTCGCAGCCCGAAACGAGTAGATCGATTGGGCATCATCGCCGACCACGGTGAGGCCATGGCCGCCCGGCTTGAGGGCGAAAAGGATCGATGACTGAAGGCGATTGGTGTCCTGATATTCGTCGACCAGAACATGGTCGAACCTGCCCCCGACGTCTTCGGCGAGCGCCGGATCGCTCATAGTTTGCGCCCAGTAGAGCAACAGATCGTCGAAATCGAGCACGTTCTGTTTCTGCTTGGCCTCAACGTAGGCGGCGAACAGATCCTTTAATTCGGCCGCCCAGCCGCAGCACCATGGAAATGATGCGCCCAATACCTGTTCGATCGCGGTCTCTGCATTGACGCAGCGTGAATAGATAGAAAGGCACGTGCCCTTGGTCGGAAAGCGGCTCTCAGTTTTTGAGAAACCCCTTTCGTGCCGGATCAAGTTCATCAGGTCGGCGGAATCTTCGCGGTCGTGGATCGTGAACTGAGGATCGAGACCGATCCGGTCCGAATAATCGCGCAGCAGCCTCGCCCCGATACCGTGGAAGGTGCCCGACCACGCCAACGCATCTGCCATGACGCCGGCCTTGTCTCCCATCACCTTGCGGGCAATCCGCTCGACCCGCTTGGTCATCTCCGAAGCTGCCCGGCGCGAAAACGTCATCATCAAGATGCGCCGCGGATCGGCGCCGTTGACGATCAGGTGCGCCACCCGGTGGGCGAGCGTGTTGGTCTTCCCGGATCCGGCCCCCGCGATCACCAGCAGCGGCGCAAACGGTCCGGATCCCGATGCGCCGTGCTCGACGGCGCGCCGCTGTTCCGGATTGAGACCGTCGAGGTAGGCGGCTGCCGAAGGCACGGGATGATCTTCCTTCCTGGAAAAAATCAAACTCCGCGATTCCCTTCGTGCTCACAAGGACTTCTGCACTGTTGGCGCGCCGCCAGACCCTCCGGAACGGGGCCGGCCATTTGACTCTTACCTTCCGATTGGAACAAATCAAGAACTATTCCGCTCTGGAAACGTTTGACGAGGGCATGAGTGCTTCGGTTCAGCCACCTGCCGTTCATCGCCTTCGCCAGCAAATCCAATGGCTTGAGGGCGTGGCGCCGCGCGCCCGCTCGGTGCTCCCTTTCGGGATCGAGGCGATCGACGGCCGTCTTCCGGGCGGAGGCCTGGCGCTTGGCGCGCTGCACGAGGTCGCTGGTGGCGGCAACGCCGCCATCGATGGCGCAGCGGCCGCCCTTTTCGCCGCCGGCATCGCGGCGAGGACAGAGGGCAAAATCCTCTGGTGCGTCACCCGGCAGGATCTTTTTGCGCCCGCACTGGCCCAGGCCGGTCTCGCGGCCGACCGCGTTATCTACGTCGACGCCTGCGACGAGAAATCCGTGCTCGGGTGTTTCGAGGAAGGCGTCCGGCATGGCGGGCTCGGCGCCGTGGTCGCTGAGGTAGCGCGGCTGTCGATGACGTCGTCGCGGCGGCTATCGCTCGCGGCGGAAGCCTCGGGGTCGATCGCAATAGCGGTTCGTCGATGGCGGCGACAGACCGAAGCTGCGGATTTCGGTCAGCCGACCGCGTCGGCGACGCGATGGCGGGTGTCCACGCTGCCATCGACGCCCTTGCCGGTGCCGGGCGTCGGCCGGGCGCGGTGGCTCCTTGAGTTGATCCGATGTCGTGCCGGCGAAAGCGCGGATTTTGTAGTGGATGCGTGTGATGTCGAGGGTCGTCTCGCTTTACCTGCCGACTTGGCCGACCGATCGGCTTCGGCGCAAGATGGGCGCCGCAGCGCCTGATGCGGCAATGCCGCTTGTGCTGGTCGGTCAGACGGGACGCCGACGAGACGTCGTCGCAGCCAATGCCAGCGCGCTTCAGGCCGGCCTTCGCGTCGGAATGCCGGCCACCAAAGCACAAGCGCTGGTGAAGGAGCTAGTCATCCAGCCTGCCGATCCCGCGGCGGAGGGCGAAGCACTTGAGCGTCTCGCCATCTGGGCATTGCGGTATTCGCCGATCGTCGCCGCGGACAATCCCGACGGCCTCGTTATCGACGCGACCGGCGCCAGCCACCTTTACGGCGGCGAGGAAGCAATGCTTGCGGAGATGATCTCGCGCCTGGAAGCGGTCAGCATAACGGCCCGCGCGGCAATCGCGGACACCAGGGGTGCCGCGCATGCCTTGGCCCGGTTTGCAGCACGTCCAATTCTGGTCGTTCCGGAACGACATAGTGCCGAGAGGATCCGGCCCGCTGCCGATCTCGGCGCTGCGGCTGGCGCCCGACACGGTCGATGACCTTCGCAAATTGGGGTTCGAATGCATCATGGATCTCCTGAAGACGCCGCGGGCGCCACTTACGCTGCGGTTCGGACCCGAACTCGGCCGACGCATTGATCAAGCAACCGGCCAGGCTGGCGAGCCGATTGATCCGGTGCGATCACGGGACATTATTGAGACGCAGCAGCTTTTTGCGGAACCGATCGGCGCTCCCGAAACCATCGCGCGGTACGTCGCCAAGCTTACAGCGAAGTTATGCCAAGAACTCGAGCTCCGGGGTCTCGGTGCCAGGCGCCTCGATCTCCTGTTCGGTTTGGTCGACAACCGGGTGCAGGCGATCCGGATCGGGACTGCCCAACCGGTCCGTGACGTGAAGCGTCTGACGCGGCTGCTGAGCGACAAGATCGAGAAGGTGGATCCCGGGTTCGGCATCGAGATCATGAGGCTGGCTGCAACCGCGGCCGAGCCGTTTGCCACGAAGCAGGCGATATCGTCACTGGTCGACGAGCCCGAGGCGGATGTTTCCGGCCTGATCGACATTCTGTCGAATCGCGTCGGTGAGACCCGGCTTTACCGGTTCGCAGCCGTCGCCAGCGACGTTCCGGAGCGCTCGGTACGCCGGATCGCCGCAACCGCTCCAGCCTCCTCGGACGGTTGGCCGGTCGGTTGGCCCCGTCCGGCCCGGCTCCTGGCCCCGCCTGAGCCGATCGAGACCGTAGCCCTCCTTCCGGACCATCCACCGGTGAGTTTCACGTGGCGGGGCATCCGCCGCCGCGTCAGGCGGGCGGACGGCCCAGAGCGCGTATTCGGGGAATGGTGGAAGCGCGACGCCGAACTGGTCGCGGTCCGGGACTATTTCCAGGTCGAGGACGACGCCGGCGAGCGCTACTGGATATTTCGCGCGGGCGACGGCGAGCATGGCGCAACCGGAACCCACAAGTGGTTTTTGCATGGGATATTCGGATGATCCCTCGCTACGCCGAACTCCAGTGCACGTCGCACTTCTCGTTCTTGCGCGGAGCGTCATCCTGCGAAGAATTGTTTTCGCAGGCAGCCGTGCTCGGCATAGCGGCGTTGGGGGTCGTCGACCGCAACAGTCTAGCGGGCATTGTCAGGGCCCATGAGGGCGCAAAGGTCACGGGCGTCCGCTTGATCGTCGGATGCCGTCTCGATCTCGCCGACGGCATGTCCGTTCTCGTCTATCCGACGGACCGGCCGGCGTATTCGCGTCTCTGTCGCCTGCTCTCGGTCGGTAAGAAGCGCGGCGGCAAGGCCAAATGCATCCTGCATTGGGCAGACGTGGTCGATTGGTCCGACGGGCTGCTCGCCGTACTGGTTCCGGACGTGGCCGACGATGCCTGCGCGCTGCGGCTCCGTCGTTTGCGAGACACCTTTGGCGATCGGGCCTACATGGCGCTCACGCTGCGCCGGCGCCCGAACGACCAGATGCGGATTCACGAACTGAGCATCCTGGCGCAACGGTTTCGGGTGGGGACGCTAGTAACCAACGATGTGCTGTTCCACGAGCCGGCGCGGCGCATCCTGCAGGACGTCGTCACCTGCATTCGGCACAACGTCACGATCGACGAGGCCGGGTTTCGGCGCGAACGGCACGCCGACCGATATCTCAAAGCGCCCTCAGAAATGGCACGGCTGTTCTCGCGCTACCCGGAAGCGGTCGCTCGGACGACCGAGATCGCTGACCGCTGCACCTTCAGCATGGATGAATTGGCCTACCAGTATCCGGAAGAACGCACGATGCCGGGGCTGACCCCGCAGCAGGCCTTGGAGAAGCTGACCTGGGAAGGCGCAGCGGAACGCTACCCGGAGGGCATTCCGGATGATGTTCGTCCAAAGTTGGACCACGAACTGAAATTGATCGACCGCCTTCAGTATGCGCCATATTTCCTGACGGTGAATTCGATCGTCCGTTTTGCCCGCAGCAAGGACATCTTGTGCCAGGGGCGCGGCTCTGCGGCCAACAGCGCCGTCTGCTATGTCCTCGGCATCACCTCGATCGATCCGGAGCGCAATGATCTGCTATTCGAGCGCTTCGTTTCCGAAGAACGCCGCGAGCCGCCGGACATCGACGTCGACTTCGAGCACGAACGTCGCGAGATCGTCATGCAGTGGGTGTTCGAGACCTACGGCCGCAATCACGCTGCTTTGTGCTCGACCGTCATCCGCTACCGGGCCAAGGGCGCACTCCGCGACGTCGGCAAGGCTCTGGGGCTCACCGAAGACCTCATCAAGATGTTGTCGTCACAGGTCTGGGGCTGGTCCGAGGAAGGCGTCGAACCCAAGCATGCCGAAGAACTCAACCTCAACCTAGAGGATCGGCGCCTCAAGCTCGCGATCGTTCTCGCCCGCGAACTGATCGGGACGCCCCGGCATCTTTCCCAGCACCCGGGCGGCTTCGTCCTCACGCATGATCGGCTCGATGAACTGGTGCCGATTGAACCCGCCGCAATGCGGGACCGCCAGGTTATCGAGTGGGACAAGGACGACATCGACGCCTTAAAGTTCATGAAGGTCGATTGCCTTGCGCTGGGCATGCTAACCTGCATGAAACGAGCCTTCACTTTTTTGGCCGAGCACAAGGGGATCGAACTCGATCTGGCGACAATCCCGTCCGAAGATCCGCGCACCTACGCCATGATTTGGAAGGCAGACACGCTCGGCACCTTCCAGATCGAGAGCCGGGCGCAGATGGCTATGCTGCCGCGAATGAAGCCACGGACGTTCTATGACTTGGTCATCGAGGTTGCCATCGTTCGTCCTGGCCCGATCCAAGGCGATATGGTCCATCCGTATCTGCGCCGTCGCGAGGGCAAGGAAAAGGTCGTTTATCCCAAGCCCGAGCTGGAGAAGGTCCTTGGCAAGACGCTGGGCGTGCCCCTTTTCCAAGAACAGGCGATGCGGGTAGCGATCGAATGCGCCGGCTTCACGCCCGGCGAGGCCGATCAGCTTCGCCGCGCCATGGCGACTTTCAAATTCACGGGTGGCGTATCCAAGTTTAAGGACAAGCTGGTCAATGGCATGGTCCAACGCGGTTATGAAAAGGAATTTGCCGAAAGAACCTTCAGCCAGTTGGAAGGATTTGGCAGTTACGGGTTCCCGGAAAGCCACGCCGCTTCCTTTGCGCTTATCGCCTATGCATCGTCGTGGATGAAGTGCTGGCACCCGGACGTGTTCTGCGCGGCTCTCCTCAACGCGCAGCCCATGGGATTTTATGCGCCGGCGCAAATCGTGCGGGACGCCCGCGACCATGGTGTCGAGATTCGCCCCGTTTGCATTAATACATCGCGATGGGACTGCACGCTGGAACCGGTCAATGACCACCGCTTTGCGGTCCGCCTGGGATTACGACAGGTGCGCGGCTTGGCCAACAAGGACGGGGCGGAGATCGTCTCAGTGCGTGCCGACCGGCCGTTTAACTCCGTCGACGACCTCTGGCGCCGGGCAGATGTTCCCGTCGCCTCGCTGGTACTGCTGGCCGAGGCGGACGCGATGAACGAATCGCTTGGATTGGCGCGCCGCGAAGCTTTGTGGGCGCTCAAAGGGTTGCGGGAGGAGCCACTGGAACTGTTTGCCGCCGCCTCACAGCGGGAGGCCCGCACGATCGAAGAAGTTCGAGAGCCAGCGGTAACGCTGCGGCCATGACCGCCGGCGGCGAGGTCGTTGAGGACTACCGCTCCGTTGGCCTCACGCTGCGCCAGCACCCGTTGGCATTCCTGCGCACCGACCTGAGAAGTCGTCGCATCGTCACCTGCATTGACGCCATGAACGCTCGCGACGGCAGATGGCTTACCACAGCCGGCCTCGTGCTCGTGAGACAAAAGCCGGGATCCGCCAAGGGGGTCATGTTCATCACCATAGAAGACGAGACCGGCGTCGCCAATTTGGTCATCTGGCCTTCGCTCTATGAACGCCAGCGCCGCATCATACTCGCCGCGGCAATGATCAGCGTGCAGGGCCGCATCCAACGGGAGGGCGAGGTGGTACACCTCGTCGCCAATCAATTGACTGACCTGTCGGCTGATCTTGCCAGCGTGGGCGAACGGCACGACGGCTTTCCGCTGCCGCACGGGCGCGGGGACGAATTGCATCACGGCAGCCCCGGCGTCGACCCGCGAAGCCTGCCGGCGAAGGGGCCAAAACCGCGCGATATCTACGTTCCGGACCTGCACATCGAGAGCATCAAGGTGAGGACGCGGGATTTCAAGTAACCGCGGGTTTTCAGTCGAATGTCTCGTAGGCCCGCAGCGCGCAGCGTCATGAGCGGACAGTACTAGCGGAAGGCCCCTCGTGCTGCCCAATTGCCGGAGATGCGTTCGCAGAAGCCCCAACGGTCGTGAAACGGTTTGGCTGCAGGCCCGCGCCCCGGCCCACCCAATCCGGCCATCCATTCGTAAGAAGGGTGAGCGAATGTTCCCACGCTCGATCCCGCCCTAATCGGCTTTGCGCATATGTTCCAAGGGAACTCCACACCGAAACGAATTGGCAACCCAATCACGGCAGCATCCTGCCGCGGGTGGCCGCTGTACTGGTCAACGGGCATTTGAGCATCGGTTCCAGTTCGCACGCAATATTCTCGAATGTCTGAACATAGTACCGGAGCCGAAATGCGAAAAGCGCTCTACCTGACCCTCGCCATCGTCGTCATGGTCTTGGCGTATCAGGCATGGCCTCGAGCAGCGTTCCGCCGATCGCGCGGAATCTTCCATCGAACATCGCGGCGGCTGATATCGACTTTAAGGAACGGCTGAAATCGCAATTTGAGGTCGGGATCGCGGAATCGACCTTCTTCGCGACCTTCAAGCGCAAGGCTTTCAGCCACCGGTGTCGTATCGAGACAGCAAGTACGCTACCTTTTCCAGGAACTCAATTCTCTGCGAGCTAACTTGGGCCGGTACTCTGGCACGCGGACCAGCAGGGAAAGATCACCGACATCGATGGGTCTTACAGCGCGACCTGTCCTTAGTTGCTCTAGTCTGGACGAGAATGCGGTATGTCAGATAGCACACATACATTTTTTGGTTGCGTCATGAGTTCCATCTGAGCAAGATTGAGCACTGATTTGTTCCCTGCTGAAATACGGGACCGCTGTGCACAGCAACGTCAACCTCAAGGTTCGCGAGATCATAGCGGGACATTTCGGTGTCGAGGCTCACCACGTGACTGATGAGGCATGCTTTCGGGACGACTTCGGGGCAGACTGGCTCGACCGCCTCGAATTAATAATCGCCATTGAAGATCAGGTTCCGGGTTTCGAACTCGCACACGTCGTGGCAGATCATATCGATACTGTCGGGGATCTTATGCGCGCGATCGAAGACAGGAAGAACAAAGGCTTTTGCGAAGTCCGGGAATTAGACAAGGCTTCAGCGAAGGGTCCAAAAAAATTCCGGCGCGCACTTCTAGATCAGGGACGGCAAGCCATTGTCCTACCGCGACGCGATAAAGGACGGTCTTCAGAGGCCGCCGAAGGATGTCACCCTCAAAGCCAGGCCATCGTCCGCAACCTGAGGACCAGCGCACCGGACCGCATGGATCGCTGCCCGTTTGTTTAGCTACCCCTGCCTCACCTCGGCGCCGCTGTACCTTGGGTCAATCTCAAGTCAACGACCGCCGTCTCTTCGTCGGGAGCATTTTCGCCGGTGTGCCTTGATGTGATAGATTTGCCAGCGGTAGTCTTTGAGTTGCATCGCCATCGGAATGACTTGTAATCACAGGTCGCGTGTCCTGAAATATACCATCGGGGCGACATTTTCGCAACGGCCAACATTTCGACCCAGAAAAGCCTCTCGACCATGTCATACCCGCGCGGTCCCGGCCACCAGGGGGGCTATCGGTGCGCATGCTCTAACTGTACGCGCAGTTGGGGAGGGTAGTCACCCCTCCACCAGGTGGGCGTTCGTCATGGCTCCCTTCTCCGCCAGGAATAAACGCTGTCAAAGAAATTGATTTCGCAGCCCGGACAGTCTGAGTCGATAAAGAAAACCCCGGCGCTGGGCCGGGGCTCTAAGTTCGAGGGGCTTATCGCTGTCCCCCGCCCTGACCACCTTGGCCACCCTGTCCCGGGTTTGGTGCCACCCTGTCCGCCGCCCTGCTGTCCGCCCTGTCCGGGCTTCTGCTCCTGCTGACCGGGATTTGTTGGCCGCCGCCTTGCTGGCCGCCACCCTGTTGACCACCCTGGTTCTGGTTCTGGTTCTGGGTTATTTGTTTTCCTCCATTTGGTTTCCTAGCTCCGCGTCAACTGACGAGCGCTACGATTGTTCCCGCCATCGCTACGCGACGAATGACGCATGGCCTGGATGCGCGCTGATTGACCTCGTCCTGAAAAAGACCATCCCCGGCGATACAACTTCGTTTCGGGGAGAGGCGGGGTACGCGAATGACCCCGGCCGCCAGGGGGTCATCGGGGGGATGGATATGGCGACCGGGGTCGTTTGCCTTTCTGGGGGAAAGGCCGGCTCGCTATACAGGAACTCCGCAGCTCCCGGTTGCGATTTCTGCGCGTCAAAACGGAAACGCCGTCGGCTACATGGCGGCATGGGCCGCGGACCATGCTTCGCCGAGGGATTTCTCGGTATCCGAAACGGCGGAGATTTTCCCGGGCGCGCCTAGCGCCGTCCTCGCACGATGCCTAATACGCAGCGCGAGGCGATTGACGGGCGAGAGGACACGGTCACGCGCGGTTTTCGCGAGGGTTCCTCTCGCTGGGGCTGCCGAGATTTGCTTCACAATGGACTATCCTCTGCTGGTTCTCGGATTCTATGAACCTCTAACTATTCGGCCGTACTCCTGAAGCGGCATGAACTTCGGTCCCAAAATCCGCTTGATGGTTGTCGGCGTCACCGTGGCAGCTATGAGCGCTTCCGGTGCCATAGGTGGGTGTGCAAAGTTCTCATGCATCCAAACCCCAACCGGATTTGCTACTTCGTGGTTTTCCGACAGACGGAGGGTGAGGCGCGATTCATCTTTTTCGTGAGGAGCGCCGCTGGATTTGGGGCGTCACCCCTGGCGATACCTATTGTGCGACCCTGCACAATCAGCCGGGGAGGTATGCCCCATCCGTCCTGTTCATGACATCAAGCAAGAATGCCCCTCGCAACTGCTCTCACACCGCGAGCGAACAAGCGGGAGGCAGAAGAACAACAACGCCAGGGTCCGTAGCGAAGGGTTCCTCATCGCGGACTGGACACGGTGCTTCGCCCTGGGTCTACACCGGGTCGGGTGCTTTTGGCCGCGACCGCGCTATCGGCCAACGGAGGCGGCCCGCGCCCGGCTTCGGAACATCGATCGGCCGATCGGCACGACATTCCTTTCAACTTTCGCTCTGGTCAGCACCACCAGCGCCGATGATGACGACTTCGACACCGCTAAGGACTCCGAGGGGGAGGTGGAAGAGGGGCGGGATCGGCCGGATCAGGCACGCTCCCCAGCGAATGTGCGAAGAAAAAGCCGAAGCCATCCGTTCAGGATATGATGGGATGGTGCTCGAAGGAGGGCACCAGAACCTCCATTGTGCCGCACCACCGCGGCCATCGTTTCGGCAGGAGCTTCTTCCGCGGCCGCAGATCAAATCCGGAGCCTTCTTCCGGCCGGGCGACCTGTCCTGATCCGGTACCCGCGCTTCGGTAACGTTGACGCCGAGATTTTGGCCGGCGACCGTGCTCATCGGCGCCGTCCTGGTGCTCGGGTTCGCCACGGTCGCTCATCGACGGCATCACCATCGATGAGTTCAATGCCGACGACTACGGTCCCAAATCTCTCGCCTGGTACACGAGCGGCTTCACCGACCGCTCCGGCTTCGAGACCGTAGAGGATACGCTTTGGTACTACGGCCCCTGGTCCCACATGCTTATCGCGGCCGTCCAATCCTTCGGGATCGGCGATCATTGGACGGTTCGCCATGTTATGACCTTCCTGACCGGCCTTGCCGGGCTTTCCGCGATCGTTCCGATCGGGCGGCTGGGGTCGGTCGCTGGGCCGGCTTGGCGGCGCTCGCGCTGTGCCTGACCACTGGCTACCTCTTCACGGCAGCATCTTCTTCACCCCGATCGACGGCCGTTTCTGCTTGCCATGACCTGGGCGACACTGGCCATCAAATCGAAAATCCAAACCCAAAGAATTGCAAATCCGCCGTAGAGAATGAGCACGCCGATGAAATAGGCGTTGAAAGCCAGCCCCAGCAGGCGCTCCCACAGGCCGCCGGCTGCCCCGGCGCGCAGCGCCGCCAGCTTGAACAGCACCTGGCCGCCCGACATCCCGACCGCATAGGCGGCCAGCAGGCAATTTGCCACAGGGTCAGCCGGTCGTTGCTCATGCGGCCGGCTTGCGCAGCACGATGCGCATCGCATCGAAGAGATTGACCGGTATGCCGATCCGGCTGGCGGCGATGATGGGTGCGCTGCCAAACCCCAGCATTCGCCGGATCTGGAACAGAATGAGCGACAGCGGCACCACCTTGCCGGGATGGTCGCAGCGCTCCAGCTCGAGGCCGAGCGCCGTGCCGCATAGAATAAACTGCCGCAAAATGTCGCATTTTTGCATATTGGAGAGTTGATATTCTCTACCAAGGGGCGGACTGCATAGGAAGTTATTGTGACCAAGCGGAAAAGCGGAAGTAGCGACGTAACCGTTAAAGAGACGAGCGGGCCCGAGAAGGTGCGAAGGCTATGTCGGAATACGAAGAGGAAGCTCGCCGAATTCGAGAAAGGACCGAACGATTAAGGACACTTCGGTTAGCCAAAGAAGCTGAGAGCAAAGAACCCAGCGCACTAAACCACATCCCAGCGAAGTCGGACCGGTAGGCATTTCCATCATCGGGGCCTATGCGTTTTTTGGCCCTTCGGGCTCTGATGGTCGAGCGCTTATGAACTAAGCTCGAGCGGCCGAACTGCGCACCTGCGCAAGCCCTCATGTTTCTGACCAGCAAGGCGAGCGAGGCCTCGTCCAGCCTGTGGAGCGCACTTTGCCGAGTTCGACTCTCCCCGGAAGTCGGCCCCCTAGGTCTCGCGCAGAAGGGCGCTATGCAGGGTGTCGCCGTGCTTCTTGCTGATCTCGCCGTCCTTGTCGCGGTGACGACCGTCCAGACCCGGTTGGTTTCAGCCATAGAGCTCCGGTTTTTGCTCTAACCGCCTCGGGGGACACTGGTTCCAGGCTAGTTGGAGGCGACCTCGGGCAACCCACTCCGTCGATCAGAAGACCGTGTTCAACAGCCGTCTGCCGAACGTCGTCCACGTCCCGCTCGATGAAGTCGGCGATCACCTCGATGGAAACTCCAATCGGAGACCGTGCGTTAGATCGTGAAGCTCGGTGACGGACCAGGGTCTTCTCGTCATTCGCCATGTCAACTCGCCTTCTTCCGGGAGGTACGCTTGGCCGGCGCCCGTTTCGGCGAGGCCGAGAGCTGCCGACTTCTTCTTTTCCGTTCCGCCCTCCGTCTTCAGGCTCTGCCGAAGCGCGTCCATAAGGTTGATGACGTTCGACTGCTTCGGCTCCTGGGCCTCTCGATCGGCTTGCCCGACTGCTTCTGCTTGATCAGGTCCTTGAGCGCATCCTCGTACTGGTCCTCGAACTCCTTGGGATCGAAGTGCCCGGCCTTGGTCTCGACGATGTGGCCGGCCAGGTCGAGCATGTCCTTGGGGATCTTCTCGTCGGGGATGTCGTCGAAATAGTCCGTCTCCTTGCGGACCTCGTACGGATAGCGGAGCGTGACGCCCATCAGCCCCTTGCCGCGGGGCTCCAGGGCGATGATGTGCTCCCGGGAGGTGAACACGACCTTGCCGAGGGCGACCATGCCCTCCTTCTTGATCGCCTCCCGGATCACGGCGAACGCCTGCGCCCCGACCTCGCCGTCCGGCACGATGTAGTACGGGCTGTTGAAGAATATCTCGTCGATCTCTTCGCGCGGCACGAACTCGTCGATCTCGATCGTGCGCTTGCTCTCGATCGCGACCGCCTCGAGTTCCTCGGGCTGCAGCTCGATGTATTCGCCCTTGCCGACCTCGTAGCCCTTGATGATGTCGGCGGCCTCGACCTCGTCGCCGGTCTCGGCATCGACCTTCCGGTACTTGATCCGGTGGCCGGTCTTCTTGTTGAGCTGGTGGAAGCTGATCTTCTCCCGCTCCGACGTCGCCGGAAACAGCGCGATCGGGCACGAGACGAGCGACAGCTTGAGGTAGCCCTTCCAGTACGCACGCGGGGCCATGGACACACTCCAGACGAGGGACGCAATTCAACGTCAGCCCGATGTTGCGTTCCCGGACAGCTTGTCGCTCCAGTTTTCCAAGTTGAAGCGGAACCTCTCACCAATCCGTCGATTATCCTGGGCCGGGTGGTTTCCCCCCTTCCCCCAGAGCCACTCGGTGGTCAACAGCCCTGGTCTCTCCCCCGGAGACTAGGGTTTTTTGTGAACAGCGCCGCGCTTGAACTCCGGACGGCGGCGGAGATAAATGGCGGGGTGACATGGCCCCCGCCAGACGGCACCTCCGCCGAACACGGCAGTAGGCCAGTCGACATGAACACAAGCTCGCACTGCAACGTCGGAGAGGGCGCGCACTGAACAATCAGTCGGGCCCAACATCCTGGGGTCCCGCGGCTGCGCTCTTTGCCTCTGCAGTCCGTGCGCACTGGAGCCAAGCCTCGGCGATCTCAAGCATCGCCGTTCGATCAGACGGAGACATAGCTTTGGCTAGTCGCTTACATTCCGCTGCATACCTCTTGTACGTTTCTGGGTCATCCATTTTTGGACCATAATGTTGATTGGCTTGTCGCGGAAACAACCGGCGCAATAGATTGAAAGTTCCATTTTAAGAAACTTCGCTGAGAGAGCAGATGAGCGGAACCTGTTGAGGAAATGGGCGTTTTGCAGTAATCGACAAAAATGAGTGAGACATGGACAGGGCAGAAAAATTCCGACTCATGCCGCCGAATGCGTCCGCTTAGCACAGCAGTCCAACCTGGCGGACAAAGTACTTCTCCTGGAAATGGCCAATCATTGGATCGAACTTGCGGAGCAGGCCGCCAAGACGAAAAGTCCCGATAATTCGGAAACGAACTAGTTGTTTAGGCTGCCCAGTTTCGTCGTCCCCGATACGGGATATAATCGGGCCGTCCGAGACGAAGCGGGTCAAGCGGCTGGGGGGATAGTCCGGCGCCCCCGCTCCGACCAGCTCGTTCCGTCGCTCAATATTCTGCGCCAGCCTTTGCCAGGACTGCGCGGTCAAAACCAATTTGTCCTTGATACGGGGATCGGTGACGGTCTGAGCGGCCTCAAGGCATTCAGCGGCTTGCTGTCGGTATTTTCCGGCCCGATCACTGTCCACCGAGGTCTCTCCGTAACGATCTCATAAATCAGCCGGGCAACGCCGCGCCCCTCTATTCGTTCCATAAATCCGCGCTGGAACGACTCGTCCGACTAAGCGATTGTTCTGGGCCGGGTGGTTTTCCCATCGCCCGCCCCCGGCGGTCAACAGCCCTGGTCTCCCTCCTCCCCCCGGCGGAGACCAGGGTTTTCTTTTGCGCCCTTCCATTCCCGTTTGGTTCGCGGTGAACTAGCGCCCAGCTCCCGGGGATGGATCGAGGACGTCATCGGCCGCCTGAGCCAGCTCGGCACCCCACGCCGACGGGATGAGCTGGGGACCTTCTCGCTGCTAGGCGCGCCGTCAGACAGTAGGACGGTGCATCTGAACAATCATTCATGAAGGCGGTGTTCTTGAAAGTAAATGATGGCCCCGGTGTTGTTCTTATAGCGCTGTGAACGCCTGCGGGGGGTGGAACAAATCCATCGGGCGATAAGTTTCCAGGTGTTCGTTCAACATACTCACGGAGAAAACACAATGAGAACTTCAATCATTTGCTCGGCCATGCTCGTCGCGATCAGCGGCGCGGCCATCATCCCGGCAGCGGCTCAGACCACCACGGAGTATTACGTCGTCCAGGACGCGAAGACGAAGAAGTGCACGATTGTCGAAAAGAAGCCGACGACCACGACCGAGGTCACAGTTCTGGGAAACACGTTTAAGACCCGGACCGAAGCCGAGGCCGGGATGAAGACCGAAAAGGTGTGCGTCTCGAACTAGGCGCTTGCCGACACGCGGAAAGGCCGCCCTCTAGGGGCGGCCTTTTTTTCCAGGCAACGGCAAACTAAAGGAAAGGGCTGCAAGCATCGGTGACATTTCATAAGGGTGGTCCTGATTGGAACCCGCCTCCCCGCCAGTCGTTGTGCCAACAACCCGGGGACCGATATGAAAAGCTGGTGGACCCTTTTTAAGGATGCAGCGGCCAACTGGTCGGCGCATAAGGATGCCCGCCAGGGTGCTGCGTTAGCCTACTACTCAGTTTTCTCTCTTGGACCGCTAATGGTGATAGCGATCGCTATTGCTGGTCTCGTGTTCGGCCAAGAGGCAGTCCGAGGCCAGGTCGGCGCGCAACTCCAAGGGCTCCTTGGCGATACCGGCGCTCAGGCGGTGCAAGCTATGCTGAGTGGGGCTAGCAAGCCTGCGCAAGGCATATTAGCATCCATTCTTGGCATCGGCACTCTGCTTTTCGCGGCAGTTGGTGTTGTTGTCCAGCTTAAAGATGCGCTGAATACGGTCTGGGAAGTGGCACCTTCCAAGGAGGGAGGCATCTGGGCCTTTGTCCGGACTTATATCGCCTCGCTCGCTGGCGTCTTGGCCGTTGGTTTCCTTCTTCTGGTCTCCCTGTTGCTGACAACCCTTCTTTCCGCGGGGAGCAAATATTTCGCCCCCTTTCTTCCCGAAGTTGCCCTGCAGATTGTGGGCTCCCTGGTGTCGTTTGCGGTGATTACCCTGTTGTTCGCCATGATGTTTAAGTGGCTTCCGGATGCCCGTGTCGACTGGCGCGACGTTTGGTTGGGCGCTGCCATCACCGCTGCCCTCTTCGAAGTCGGAAAACTGCTGATCGGTCTTTACATCGGAAAACAGTCTCTCGAATCAACCTATGGCGCTGCGGCCTCCCTCGTAGTGTTGCTCATATGGATTTACTATTCTTCGCAGATCGTCCTCATGGGTGCTGAGTTCACGCGAGTTCATGCAAAACGCTACACCGCGCCCGAAGGTGCCGCTTTAATGTCTGTACCACGCCACAACAAGCGCCCGGTCGATCCGATCCAAATTGGCGTGAGGCGAAGCCCTCTTTCGGCGATCTTGCTTGCGCTTGGCGCAGGTTGGCTCCTCGCGCGCGTTCATCCCGTCCTTTCGACACAAACGCAACGCGGCCCCAGCTCCGGCAATGCATAAGACTTGCGCCATCTCGCGTGGAGCCCAGCCCCGGTACCTCCGTGATCGTGATCCGGGCTGACGAGATAGGCCGCCCCAATAGCAGGAAGCGCGCTTTTCGATTCTCGCCGACTGGGCGTTTACGGTTGGTTAGACGGTCTCGTCCGCCAAGATCAATTTGTCGATGAGTTCGATAACCTGTTGGGCTTTCAAAACCACATCAAACACGGGAAGCAAATCGCCGGCGTTACCCGCGGCGCTCCCGGTAGCAGTTGACAAATCCTCAAGCGTGGCCCGCTGCTGCGCCTCAAGGCGGGTGCGTGCCATTCTCAGTTTGTTAGTCGCCATGTGGAGGGTTCTCCTATGCGGGCGGGTGGTGCGTGTGGCGAGGACAGCATTAGAAGACTGGGCCTGTTAGCAGCGAATTTCCCGCTCGGTGCCGGCCCGCCGGGCGTGTTGGCGATGATCGTCAGCAGGGACCACCGTATTTACTCCGCCGCCTCGGGGAACATTTTGGCCAGGTTCCGGGATCCGGCCCAGCCGGATCAGCGAGAACTGCCCGAGGGGCGCCACGGCGCGCCGTTCAAGAACGCGCACGCCGCCACGGCGCTCAGCCCATTGCGCGATCCTCGCCCATTTGAATTCCGGTCGCCAGCCGAGCCGTCGGGCGAACGGGGCAAACAAATGCTCGAGGTCGCGCTGCAGGCCGGCCTCAGCCCCGAGGTGATTAACCAGGATGATCTCGCCGCCCGGCCTAGTGACGCGGACGAACTCATCGAGCGTTGCCTCCGGATCAGGCACTGCCGTAATGACGAATTGCGCCACCACAACGTCGAAGAAGCCGTCCCGGAAGCCCAGTCGCTGCGCATCCATTACGGCGAGCGTCTCGATATGGGCGAGGTCATGCAGAGCGACGCGCTGTTGCGCCTTGCGCAGCATCGGCCCGCAATAGTCGATGCCAACGATGCGATTGTGGGGCGAATAGGCGGCGAGCGAGATGCCGGTGCCGACCCCGACATCGAGGATGCGGCCGCCGATCCGCTCGGCCGCGCCGATCGAGGCGTTGCGAGCGGTAGTGAAAACGGGGCCGAACACCAGGTCGTAGACCGGCGCCCAGCCGGCATAGGCCTTCGCGACCGCCTGCTTGTCGATCTCGGTCACCATGTCGCACTTCCACTCACATCAACCGGCGTCGCCGCTCGCCTGCTACTCTCCTGCGATGAGTTTGGCTCACGAACTGTTCCACCCTTCGCATATGCCGATACTTGTCCATCCCTCATGTCGACGTCTACCCTACCGTCGCGGGAGTTCCTGGTTCCCGGTGAGAACTATGATCCTCTGCGGTGCCGACCTCGCCACCGCGCTTTAGGGCGGCATCGCGCGCGATGAGTCTGGAAGGTTGTATTCCGCGGCCAAGTCCAACTTCCGCGAGGAAGTGACGGGCGGCTTCATTTCTCCGCTCGATCAGGGCGGCAAACTGAATCTTGCGGACCTGGTTTTCCTCCTGGCTCCGCGGCCAGGGCGACAAGATCAGACGCTCCATCTCTTGATTGATAGCGTCGCACTCAGCTCTCCACATCTCGGATGGGGCAGATCGCAGCATTACGCGACCCATTCTCGCGAACTGTCCCATTACGCCCGCATTAATTACGTCAACGGCTTTGCCGTTGAGATGCAATCCCCACAGCGGCGGCGATTGCCAGGGCTGCCGCACCGAGGAGAACCTGGTCACGTCCGTTCGGGTCCGGCATTGCCTCTGAGATCGCGACGGACGCGCGACGGCCTGCGGCGGCCGCATTGTCCACGATCTGACCCACAGAAGCCTGTGTAGCAGCGCCTGCGGTCCCAATGGCCGCGGTGGCCCTATCCGCGAACGATGCAGCGCTATCCGCAACCTGACCAGCTGTCTCGCGGACGGCTTCACCGGCCTGCGCGCTCCACTCCTGCACGTGCTCCTTTAAGCTCGCGGCCACATCGCTCGCCTGCGCCGATATACCCTCCGAGAAGTCAAGATCCTGTGCAGGCTGGGTCTTCATCAAGCCGTACACGCCCGCTCCGACAAGGAGGGAGGCGACCGGCGGATGACGGAGCAACTGCCACGCTAGGCCAGCGCCGATGGCAAGCGCGGCCGCCGGATTGGCAGCTGCACGACCTTTGATGTTCGATATAACGTCCTGGAGCGTCTCCTGGACGTAATCCGTTGCCTTCTCGACGGCTTGGTCCTTAGTCTGGCGTGCCTCGGTCCAAAGCTCCTCCTTAAATTCCGAGAAGGTGGCGGGAGACCGGAGACGGGCTAGGTCCGCGGCAACGCGCTCGCGGGCTACCTCGACCTCGCGCTCAAGCGCGCTCAGCGAGGAGGTGGTCATCGAGGCCCCCGGGTGCCACCGGGCAGGTTTTCGCCTCCCACCTTCTGGGTACTGCCGGGGGAGGGGCCATTCCCAGACCCCGTTCGGCTACCGACTGGCTGGCTATCTTGCGGAGGAGTTCTTGGGCACAATGCGGGGGCTACCGCCGATTCCGCTCGTGCCGGCTCCGAGGTTTCGGTTCTCCTCGGGCTTGCCCGTCACGGCGTCACTGAACGTGCCGGCGACATCTCGTGCGATTTCCTTAAGGCCTTCGGTGTTCAGCCCGTGTTCGGCTGCGGCCGACTTTAATCGTTCACCCGCGGCGCCGGCGGCCTCTACAATGCTGTCGCCAGCTTTGCTGGCGGCGTCGGCCAGCGCGTCGCGCGTAGTCCCTAACGCCTGGGTTTCGACATCAGTCGTCGGAAAAAGAGATGCTACCGCAGCTCCCGCGGCAACACCGAGGAGTACCACGGCCAAGGGCTGTTCGCGGAGCATACGATCCATACCGGTCTGCAGAGAGGACTGGGCCTGCCGCGTCAGTCGGACTGACTGATCAGAGATGTTACGGCCTGTCTCTTGTGCGTAATCCGACACCGAAGACGCATAGGAACTTGCAGTCTCGGCGACCTGGTCTTTGACAGCAGATACGTAGTCGGCAGCGCCCTCCGCGGTTCTGGAGATGCCTTCACGCATGCTCGACTGGCCAGGGGCGCCCGAACGGCGGCCACCCATGTTGTCGTTATAGGAAGTTTCCGAAAATGTTCTGGAAAGCGGGCTAGTTCCGCTCCGCATCAATAGTGCGCATCCAGCTGCGAACAAGAGCAGCCCTTCCGGGTTGCGCCGAACGGTATTCATGACCCAATCGGTCGCCGAGGACGGGGCCTCGTAGTCAGGATAGCGGCTCATGTCAGTTGCTCCTTGGCTGTTCGGATATCTTGGTTGATTTGCCTTGCCGTTCTCGCAGGCAAAAAATCTTCCGCGAGCATGGATCGGGCCTGATAAAAAAGAACCACTGCCAGCGCGGCAACCACCGCAGCCACCAGCAAGCAGGACACGGCGGGTGAAAAGCCCCATTCGATGAGGGCGAATACGATGCCTTCAAGGATCAAAAGAGCGACCACCAAGCCCAGCAGACCAGCTGCGCCCATCCACACCATGCCGCGTAGCTTGGCCGAGACCTTTTCGCTTATTTCAGCCCGCGCCAGGCGAATTTCTTTCTGCATCAAGTCCGTAAAGTCGGCGAGAAGGTCGCTTACCGTTCGGCTGAGAACAGAACTCTTTCAATGCCTCATGCGCCATGGGACGGCCTTGATCGGTTGGAGTGGTCGCTGTTGCGGATCTCCGCCGCCGACCCCCGCGCCCTGGCCCCTGGCGGGCTCCATCTTCAGGAGGCGGGAGATGAAGAAACCAAACAAGGCGGCAAATCCGAACACAACCGCCGGCTGGCGCCGCGTGAAGCTCGAGGCAGACTGGTAGAGTTCTTCGATGGACTGGTTCTGCAAGTTTTTCGAGAGCTTTTCGACCTTAGACGCCGCATCCCGAACCAAGCCGGAAAACTGCGGGGCGTTGGGCTTCAGGTTATCAGCGGCCGCCTTGGTCGCTTCGGCGAGGTGACCAACCCACGCAGCCCCGGCTGCCACCTGTTCATTCATCACCCCCTTGGCCTTTTCATTGGCCTCTGAGGCCAGCGATGTTGCGGTCGCCTTTGCTTGCACCCCGGCCGCTTGTGCCACATTGGCCACCTTCGTGACGGCATCGCCGGCTTTGCTGCGAAGGTCGCTCGACCCTGTGTCGAGCCCGCTGGGGCGCGCGCCGGGATTCTTGTTGGCGGAAAGGGAAGCTGAGCCGGATTTGTTTTCGGTTTCCATCGGATCCTCCTGAATTCAATTATCAAGCCGGGCCGGGTCTCAAAGTTCCATGCGGTGGAAGCGACTGCCGGAAATTTCCGACACTTGCTCGGGAGGACCTTTATCGTGGAAGCTTGGGCGGCACTGCTAGGCTCGAAACCGCGTGGCCGGGCTCCAGCCTAGAAGCCTTGTAAGCGTGCGCCCGACCTCGTGCTATGGATGGTAAAAAGGGTTGGTGAAGGGTTTTTAGGGAAGCGCGGTCCAGCCGAGCGTCGGTTTGTCCTGGACTGTTATGCCTGTATACCTGAGAAAAAAATTGCAAGGCTTCGAATATTTTCGGTGGGCGAAACGTTAGAAGGCGCGCATCGACCACGGGAAACTCGCGACATGACTAAGCTTGAAAGACCGTCTCGCGCTCAGGAACGAAGTCCCACCGTCGGCAGGACGAAGCCGCGGCTATTTGGCCTGCTCGGCCCGGGCCTCATCACCGGTGCGTCGGATGACGATCCCAGCGGAATTGCCACGTATTCGCAAGCTGGAGCTCAATTGGGCTTTGCTATCACTTGGACGATGCTCTTCAGTTACCCGCTGATGGCGGTAATCCAAGAGATCAGCGGTCGTATTGGACGCGTGACGGGGCGTGGTATTGCCGGCAACATTCGAAAACATTATCCGAACTGGCTACTGCAGTTGATAGTTCTGCTCCTCTTCATCGCCAACACGATAAATATCGGAGCAGATTTGGGCGCCATGGGGGAGGCCGTGGGCCTTTTGATTGGGGGGCCGCACCTGATCTACGTGATCTTTTTTGGGGTATTTTGTGCGGTTCTTCAAATTGTTATGCAATACACCCGGTATGTCTCAATTTTGAAGTGGTTGACGGTCGCTCTATTTGCCTACTTTGGCGCTCTGATGGTGGTGAAAGTCCCTTGGGGCGAAGTCGCATGGGGACTTTTCGTACCGTCTTTTTCATCTGAGGGCGCCTTCTGGACCACAGTCGTCGCCATCCTGGGGACAACGATAAGTCCGTATCTATTCTTTTGGCAGGCCTCGCAGGAAGTGGAGGATATCAAGGCCGTGCCAGAGCGGGAGCCGCTTCTGAAGAAGCCTCGACAAGGTCCGGATGCCCTAGAACGCATCCGTCTCGACACCTATGTGGGCATGGCGTTTTCCAATCTGGTAGCCCTCGCCATTATTGTGACTACGGCGGCGACGCTTCATGCAGCCGGGATAACCAACATCGAAACGTCGAGCCAAGCCGCGGAAGCCCTCAAGCCGATCGCGGGCTCCTTTGCTTTTACGGTCTTCACCCTAGGCATCGTGGGGACTGGGCTCTTGGCGGTTCCCGTATTGGCAGGGTCGGCGGCCTATGCTGTCGGGGAGGCGCGTCAATGGCCGACAGGCCTAGCGCGCCGCCCCAAGGAGGCTGCTGCATTTTATGCGACAATCGTGGTTGCAACCATGATGGGCGTCGCCATCAACTTTTCACCCATCAACCCGATCCAGGCGCTCTACTGGAGCGCTGTGATCAATGGAGTGGCCGCCGTCCCGGTGATGGCCATTATGATGCTGATGACCGCCAATCCAAGGATAATGGGAAACTTTCAGATTAAAGGCCCGTTGAAGGTTATCGGCTGGATCGCGACAGTCGTGATGGCCGCAGCGGCAGTTATAATGGGTGTCACAGCGGTTGTACCCTTTTAACCAAAGACACCTTGGTATTGTCGAGAGTGGAAAATGGAAGAGCAGGAAGCCAAAAAGAAAAGCGTTATTCGGGTGGTCCACACACCGGAAACCGCATTTTCCAAGGAGCATGAGGAATCGGCTGTGCGGGAAGAGGGCTTTTCGTCGAGCCCCCTGACGGTAGGAGTGTTAATTCTCAGCGGCCTCGCGATTGTCGGTGCACTTTATTTTGGAAAGGAAGTCTTGCTTCCACTTGCGCTCGCCGTGGTGCTAAAGCTGATGTTACGCCCGATTATGGACTTCTTGTGCGATAAACTGGGCATGCCTCAAGCCCTTTCTGCTATGCTGTTGATGATTTGTCTCTTCGGAGTCGTCGCGGCAGTGGCTTTGACAATCTCTGCACCAGCATCCGCCTGGATCCAGAGAGTTCCGCAAATTTTACCTGATATCCAACAAAAAATGGAAGGACTGCGCCACCCAATCCAATACCTTCAACAAGCCTTCAGCGCGGTCGAGAAAATGGCGACGTCGGCCGGGCAGGAGCCTGCCCCGGCAGTGACCGTCAAAGATGGGTCTGGTGTGGCAGCTTATCTGGCCTTAGGCACCGTAACGACGCTCTCTCGGTTCTTTGCGACTATGGTGGTGTTGTTCTTTTTGCTGGCCGCGGGTGACCGGCTCCTGAGAGGGCTTATTGAGGTCTTGCCGCAATTCTCCGATAAGCGCCAAGCCGCGACCATTGCGACCGAGATCCAGCAACATATCGGCGGCTATCTTCTGACCATAACCTTGATGAATACCGCTGTTGGGATCGCGACGGGTTTCGCGATGTGGGCGTGCGGATTGGGGGATCCCATACTTTGGGGCTCGACTGCGTTTCTCTTGAACTACGTACCGATTCTTGGTCCTCTGACAGGAATCGGCATCTTTTTGGTGGCCGGCATCGTCACGCTGGAGTGGCCATGGGGCGCGCTTCTACCTGCTGGGCTCTATTTGTTGATCCACATTGCCGAAGGCGAGACGATCACACCCTTGCTGCTGGCGAGTCGTTTTAAACTTAACCCCGTTCTGGTGATTGTATCGCTTTTCTTCTGGCACGCCGTGTGGGGTATTCCCGGCGCTCTGCTTGCGGTCCCGTTACTGGCAATGTTCAAGATCCTATGTGACCACGTCAATTCACTTAAACCCGTTGCCCATATTATCGCCGCCTAGCTGCGAGCGCGGCGATCCGCCCACGCGACGCACCTCGTTGCGGACGTGCGCGGACGGTCGGGGGGCGTTTTCAACTGATTCGAGCATTGTGCGCATTCGCTGTCGCGACGGTCCGGTTATGGATGATGTCCGGATTCGCGAAAATGGGCATGCCCCGGTCCGACCTGGTAGGACTAAGGATGTCCGGCTCGCATATTCCCCACGTTGTCCGGCAGTTCATCGAAAAATGCGATAGTACGACGTAAATTGCGGAACCCCACGTGTACCTCAAGTATTTGTTGTCGTTAGCTGGTTCAAACGGAGGAAATGAGATGTCGATTATCGGCTGGATCGTCCTGGGTCTGATTGCAGGGTTTATCGCGAGTAAAATTGTCAACAAACGTGGGGAAGGGTCTGATGCTGGACATCGTCCTCGGTGTGGTAGGGGCGGTCGTCGGCGGATGGCTGTTCGCCTTTTTCGGAGCCGAAGGTGTGACGGGATTGAACATTTACAGCATGGTCGTCGCAGTGATCGGGGCCATCGTGGTTCTGGTGCTTTATCATGCGGTTTCCGGCCAGCGAGCCTAGTCTCTCGCCGACCGGCCACCGTGCCTGTGGTTGAAATGGTCCTCCGGAAATGAGCGTTGGCCTTGATAGTCTAGGGGATGTTTTATGCGCGCAACAAAGCTAGTTTTTGTTCTGTTGCCTCTTCTGCTGCTTGTCGCGTGTTCAGCAGATCAAGGCCCGACCGGCCCCTCGGGGCCGCAAGGCGCTGCAGGCCCCCAAGGCCCAACCGGGGGGCAGGGTCCGGGGGGCCCCCCTGGACCGGCGGGGCCGCAGGGCGAGGCGGGGGCCCAGGGACCGTCCGGCCCGCAAGGGGTTAAAGGCGAGCGGGGCGAAGCGGGACTATCGGGACCACCCGGATCCGCCGGGCCGAAGGGCGAAACAGGGGCGGCGGGCCCTCCTGGCGCGAAGGGTGAGATCGGGCCTCCCGGCCCTGTAGGACCGCCCGGTGCCGCGGGACCGGTGGGACCCCAGGGCGAGACCGGGGCTCAAGGCGCAGCAGGTCCACAGGGTCCTAAAGGTGAGGTAGGCGAAATGGGATCCCCGGGCGCCCCTGGCATGGTGGGCCCGAAGGGAGAAACGGGAGCAGTGGGCCCAGCAGGTCCTGCCGGTCCGCCGGGGCCTTCAGCGGCAGCAACCCTTCGTCCCTTCGACGTGGACAGTGATAATTTTGCCTGCCAGCCCGACGAGATTGTTATTTCGGCTACATGTAAAGAGGGGGGAAATCCTGTCCTGCAGGGTAGCAACGTGCGTTGTACGGGGCCCGGCGTGGTTGGACTGTGCATCCGCAAATAAGCGACAGTGCCCTCGCCGCTGAGAGCGGCAGAAAAATGCGCTCGCAGTTCTCGCGCGAGCGTACAAGCGGCGGCAGGCAAATAAGTGGCTGGGACGTTGAACAGTTGAACAGTCGAACAGTTGAACAGTCGAACAGTTGAACAGGATACGCGTCGGCTCCGCATTGAGCATTGAGCGGGTTTTGCAGAGCAAGCAACTGGGCACTCCACCCGACGCCTGCGTCCACTCGTGGAACGGGACCCACGTGTTTTACGTTGGCGTGGCATGTTCTTCTTTTTCTCAAACCGTCTTGGGCTTGCTGGCTCGATCCTACTCTCGATCGTCCTAACGTTAGTTCTATTGTATGCCTGTAGCGGGCCGTAATGTGGCTCCCGATGTGTCGCATGAGGATAAGTCGCTAAAATACCCCGCGCAGGGGGGCGACCGCTCAGTGAGAGTTCCCCGACGGAGCTCAAGGATCCTGGGCCCGATTGCCGCGATAGCGGCGGTCATTTATTTCTTGATCGACGCCCTTTTCCTATCTTTCATTAGGCCCATTGCCCAGGCTCTCGCCCGGTCGGGAATGTTCAGTGCCTTGGGGGCGTGGGTGGCCTCTCTCGGTCCCTACCCGACGCTCGCCCTGTTTTTGATCCCACTCGCAGTTTTCGAACCAGCGAAGCCGGTAGGTGCCTATCTGATGGCGACCGGTCACGTAACCTATGGGGTGCTCGTGATTGCGATAGGGGAGGTATTTAAGATCACTATTGTAGAACGACTTTTTCATTTCAGCCGCGATAAGCTAATGTCGATCGCGGCCTTTGCCTGGGCTTATGGCTGGATAACCTATTGGCTAGGCTGCCTACAAGCACAACCCGTTTGGCGAGCAACTTTGGCCAAGGCGACGGCCATCAAGACCGCCGCGCGGCGCCTTCTCCGGTGGTCGCGACGCCTTGGGAAGATATCGAGGGAGTAGCCCTTCTTCAATCGTTTCCGGAACGAAATCGGCGATCAAGCATTGCAGACCAGTTTCATCTCCATGGTAATGAAGAGGGTTGCCGTCATGAAAACACTTGTCGCATTCGCTATCCTGGCATTCTCCGTGTTAACGGTCGGCAATCCCGCCCGTGCAGCAGGTTGCTTGAAAGGGGCGGCAGTGGGCGGCGCCGCCGGGCATTACGCTCATCATCATGGCGTGCTGGGCGCAATTGCTGGCTGCATAATCGGTCGTCATGAAGCCGCGAAACATCGGAAAGAGCAGGACCTGCAGGCGCGTCAACCAAACGGAAACACCTACTGAAATATCGAGCGTCGTCCGTTTGTGAGCGTCAAGAAAAGGCCGCCGGGAAGGCGGCCTTTTCTCGTCTGGACCTCAATTCGTGACGCAGATTTTCTCGGCCTTCATGCCGGATTTCAGCCTCGGTCCGGGTCTTGAACATGTTTCCAAGAACCGTGACCTCGGTCGTTGTGGTGGGCTTCTTTTCCACGATTGTGCACTTTTTCGTTTTTACGTCCTGCACAACGTAGTATTCGGTCGTCGTCTGAGCTGCCGCCGGGACGGCTGCCGCGCCGATCGCGACGACATGGCCGAGCTGATGATCACGTTTCTCATCGGATATTTCTCCTTTTGTTAATTGAACACTTCAGCAAGCAAGTAAACTCGGCCAACAACGCAATGTTCCGCTTCAGCGGTGAAACTTACAGCCGTTCAATTCATAAATGATGTTTGGTTTACCGTGCACGCGAGGGCCGCGAAAAAAATAACCCCGCCGTGGGGCTTAGCCTCGGCGGGGCTCGCCTTCAGTCGGGTCTGCCAATTTTTCTCAATGGTGCATGAAAAGCGCCAAGAGAATGATGATGGGCAGCGGGATCCCGATCAACCACAGAAGTGCACCTTTACCAAAACCCATTGAAACCTCCATCGCGTTTCAGCTGCCAATCAAAACTTAAATGTAAACGTAAGGTTCCGCAGGGCAGCGGAAATCTAGGTAATTACGAAAGCCACTTTTGATTGGTTGGGATACGGCCCCCGGCGGGGAGGCCTCAGCATTTAATGTTTTTGCGGCCACCTCGTCCTTGCCGGCGCCACATGGAACTTATTTCCTTCTACATATTTATGACGTGCAAGAGCTATTGGAACAAAGATGAAACCGTATTTCTCAATTGTCGTAGCTCTCTTACTGTTGGCAGGCCGTGCCCTGGCAGCGCCGGGGATCACGGCCGGCGCCATCAATCGTGCGGACCTGCCCCACACCGCCAAAGGGATCGAGCCCGGCATAATCAGGGCAGAGGTCTTGCTTGACCGCCTTCACTTCTCGCCGGGCGTTATCGATGGAACGGGCGGCGATAATTTTCGAAAGGCAGTCGCGGCATTCAAAGCATCGCAGAAACTTGAACGAAATGGGCAGCTTGACCAAGCTGCCTGGGCGATTCTGACCAGCGGAAGCGATGAGCCTGTTATTGTAGATTACATTATTACGGATGCGGACGAGAAGGGGCCATTTACGCCAAATATTCCTCTGAAAATGGAGGATATGGCCAAGTTGCCTAGCCTCGGGTACCGGAATCCCATCGAGCGCCTCGCCGAGAAATTTCACATGGATGAGAAGCTTTTGAAGGTGCTCAATCCCGGCAAGACATTCACCCGCACTGGCGAAACTATTTCTGTCGCGAATGTGGCTCGCGAGGATAATAAGGGGGCCCGGGCCAGCAAGGTGGAAGTGGATAAAGGATCCAAAATGGTTAGGGCGATTGGAATGGACGGAGAGCTGCTTGCAGCCTATCCAGCCTCAATCGGCAGTCAGGAAAAACCTGCTCCAAGCGGGTCGTATCAGATCAGAAATGTGGTGAGAAAACCGACCTATCATTACAATCCCAAGTTCAATTTCAAAGGCGTGAAGTCCAGCCGGCCATTTACGATTCGCGCCGGCCCAAACAACCCCGTCGGTTCTGTCTGGATTGATCTCTCGCTCGACAGTTATGGAATACACGGAACGCCGGACCCGTCTAAGGTGTCGAAGGCATATTCACACGGCTGCGTTCGATTAACCAATTGGGACGTGGAGGAGCTGGCGAAGCTAGTAAAAAAGGGCACTCCGGTAGAGTTCATAGACTAAGCTGTTGGCATTTTGTGAGCGGCGCTTGCGTTGCAACGCCACGTGACCTTTGTTTGCGCCCGCTGATGGCGCGACCTGCACTTGCGATCTTTCACCCGCGAGGCCGGATTACCAGAAACCTCCGCGATCGAGAGCGGCCCGCTCTCCGTATCGCAGTCCCGGGCTTGCATACTGAGGGGCGTGGGCAGAAGGGAGAGCCGGCTTCCAGCGTTTACCCTGTTTCATTGGTGCCGCTCGCTCGGATTGACGGAGTTTTTCATCCGGGGCTTTCCCCATTGCCTGCGAGGCGCTCCATTCCGGCACCGCCGCCAGATCCGAATGACCAGTCCTATGGAAGGAACATACCATATGGGACGACGGAAAAGGATCAAAGCAATGAGAGGACTGCGCAGGGGCTGATGAAAACCGCCGCAGGGTGCCCGAAGTATGTTTGATATCCGCAACTTTCGTGGGCACTATGTCAGCGGAGATGGCTTCCCGTCCATCGGGCGGCAACTCATCGACCATAGTAGGTTGCCCACTCTGGGTGGTAATCGCGTTTTCATGTGGCGAGTGCAACGCTACGGTCCCGCCGATGCCAACTGTTAGCCCTAAGCCAGCAGCCACTAACCCAACTCGCATGAGCCGGCGAATTCTGGTCGAAGGAAGAAGATATCCGACCTCCGGATGAAAATCTTCTGGCCATGACATTGCGTCAATCCCACCTACCTCTTCAATACCTTTCTAAAGGCCGCAACGATAGACTGATCCGAGTCACGACAGGATCCCAAGACCGTTTTTCTAGTTGAGGATACTCCAAGTCAAAGCAGTGAATCGAGGCCCTGTCCCGTGTCACAAAATTGCAGCGGCTATAATAGACCATCCCGTTATGCTCCATCGAGATAGCGAAGAATGACTTAGTGATCCGCTTGTACTCGATAGCTGATGTTCCCACCTTTAGATTTCTCTCTAGATAGCCGGCGGGGCTGTCTCTTAATTCATTATCAAAAGCGTAGATAGATAGAGAAGAGCGGCCGTCCGGAGTTTCAAAACGCTGCCCAACACCCTTTTTAGGACTGCCAGCTCGCATGAATATGCCAGCAGGCAGAGCGACCGTGGTCCCGACCTGCGGAGTGACATAGGTACTCCACCCTAGTGCCTGGCTGTCCTCTGGAACCCGTCCGGCGGCGGCGGATGTCGTTGCGCATTGAAGGAGAAACGTACCAATGAAGAATCGGCCGAGTAAGCCCATCGCAGGACCTCTGTTTGGCATCTGGCATTGTGCATCCAACGTCGGGGCATAGGCCTAGTTCCCGCCTGCCGAGGTTCGAAGACTGGGTGGTCGGCCCAAATGGCAGGTGTGGGGACTTGGATGAATATTTGTTCAGCGCCGTCCCATAATTACCAATCAATCAAGCGGCCATCGAGCAGGAACCCGGGTTCTCGGGGTCGTACCCTCTGAATGGGGGCCCGAGCATTGCGCGCAAGCGGTGCCGCGGGAACATTCCTCCGATTAATGCATTTTTGTTCCATCACCTTTTTTCCGGAGGAACAGAAAATGAGAAAGATAATCTTGTTAGCTTCTGTAGCGGCAATCCCGCTGCTTTCAATGTCCATTTTGCCTGCTCCCGCGCGGCAGCTCAAGGAAAAGAGCGGCAGCAGCATGAGCCAGCCCAAAGCCGGTGACGAATCCCGGGAGAAGAGTTCTGTTCAGGGCAGAACCGAACAGAGGCAGCCGAATTCCGGCGGGGAAAGCGCCGCCAAGATCAGCGGCTCACAGGACAAGACCGAAGGCCGCACGTCGTCGGGGAGCCGAGATGAGCATCTGACGGTCGGCCAAGACAAAAGCGCTGGCGACAAGAGCGCGAGCGATGGCAAATCGCAAGGAGCGGCTCAATTGAAGGCGGAGGGGGGTAAGGCCACGGACGCCGCCAAGTCCGACCATGCCAAGGCCAAGGACCAGAGGAAGGACCAGGCGAAATCAAAGGACCAGACCAAGGGCAAGGACGCCGCGGACCAATCCAATAGCAAGGACCAGGGCCAAGCCAGCGCCAAGGCCAAGGACGAGAACCAGACCGGCACGAAACAGAGCAAGGGCAATCAGACCACCGGCGCCAATGGCACGCAGAAGCAGGCACCGACCACGACCGGACAGGCCCCGCGTTCAAATGAGCCCGCCGAGCATAACGAGCGGAACGGGCGCACTAACGATCCTAACGCGCGCGAGGGTCAGAATGGTCGCGAGCCCCAGAATAATCGCGATGCCCAGACCGGACGCTCGGAACAGGGCGGTTCGCAGAGTCGGGTCGATGCGCGCGGTAGCGTGACCCTAACCGATGAACAGCGCACCAAGATCCGTGAAACGGTCTTGTCCGGCCGTGATGTGCCACGCGAGGACCGTGTCAATTTCGAGGTCGAGGTGGGTAGGCCCGTCCCGCGTGAGGTGAGGATCAGGGAAGTGCCCCCCACCCTTGTCGAGATCTATCCGGAATGGCGTGGACATGAGTACTTCGTGGTCAACGATGAGATCGTCATCGTGGATCGTAGCCGCAGAATCGTGTCGCGTGTTCCGGTCGGCTCGTCCTCGTCCTCGGTCGAGACGCGTCGAAGCTCGAGCACGAGCGTTGAGGTGACCTACAGCCCGGAGGAAATCCGCCGCGTCCAGGAAGTCCTTATCGATAAAGGTTTCTATAAAGGCCGTCCGGACGGCGTCATGAGTGTGGAGTTCAAAGATGCTCTGACCTCATTCCAGCGCCGAGAGGGCATCGAGGTGACGGGCCGCATCGACGAGCGGACGGCAACGTCGCTCGGTGTTTCCCTCCGCACCGAAGGTCAAGCCGGTGGCCGGGAAGACGCCAATCGGAGCGGCCAACAGGGCGCGCGTGACAATGACCAGAAGAGCGGACAAAACAACCCTGCCAACAACGACAAGCCGGCAACCGCCGGCCAAGCGGGTAATGCCCCGAACAGCGGCCAGAACAATCCGTCTAGCTCGGGACCGGGCGGCAACGCCAAGGCGCAAGGTTCGGCAAATGACCCGAACCAGAAGAGCGACAACGCCCCGTCTGGTGAGACCACCCGGCAGCCTCCCCAGCAGCGCCCATCCACCTCGGGCCAAGGCGGTACTTCGCCGTCCACCAATCAGGAGGCTCCATCACAAGGTGGCCCGAGCTTCAGGCCGGCTAGTCCCACCACCCCAAGCCAACCCAGCGGGCAGGGTCGAGAGGGAGCGAGCGAGCAACGAAAGCAGCCTTAGTGCAGGGCAAGTTTTCGGCATAGCGCAAATGAACAAGGCCCTGCTTCGGCAGGGCCTTGTCGGTGACTCGGTGCGGGCCCCGGCCCGGCCACCAGGGACTGCGACCTTGAGTGTCATGGTGCGTCGCGCGCGCCATCGAACTTTAGGGACTTGGCGATTTGGCGCAGACCGCGAAAAGAGGGTTGTTACCCGCTCCGCGACCGCCTCGGCAAGACGCGAATCTTTCAGTTGGGAAATTCGTCGGATTTCTTGCGACGCCGCACCAAGCCGAAATAACAATTTCATCTGTTTCACATTCCGCGACGCAGTTCGCCGGGCTGCAGGTCGCGCGCACGATGTGAACGCCGCCACCTGCGGCCGGTGGCGCAGCGGTTGATGACGATCCAGGGGGACCAGGCGGGCCTTGAGGGCCTGCTGGACCTGGAGGACCTGCTTGGCCTTGCTCTCCCGGCGGGCCGGGGGGCCGGAATCCCCCTGGGGACCTTGGCTGGAGGTGGCCGGTTCGTCGCTCCTGGCGGCGGCGGCGCTAGTCGATTTGTCGCACCGGGCGGGGGCGGTGGTGGCCCTCAGGGCGGCCGCGGTGCAGGTGGTGGCGGCGGAGGGGGCGCTGGTCGATTTGCCGCACCGGGGGCGGCGGCGGTGGCACGCAAGGCGGCCGTGGTGCAGGCGGCGGCGGAGGACGGCAGGGCGGGGGTGGTGACGACAGACGGCACGGCGGGTGAGAGAGCCCGCTTGTGCCTCTAGGCGAAGTTTTTTTGGTCGGGCCAATGAAATCTAGTGACACTCCGAAATCGTTGCTCGCCAGGCGCTTGGGGCGTGGTGGTGGGGTCGTCGGCGGTGCCGACGCGCTGCCCCATGTTGCTCAATGGAGGATTGTGGGGCACATTTTTTGCGCTCGCGACCGCGGCATCGGTTTTGAGCGCCGCCATCTTGGGGTTCAGTTGCGCAGGACCAGGCCCTCGTCAATTCGGCGGCCGAAAGCCGCTTAGACTGGCACCCGGGCCGATCTTGAGTGCCTTGGCGATGTTGGAGGGCCCCATACTGACTAACAGGGTCGTTAAGCGAGTTCGCGGAGGACAAGGCAGCCGACTCGAGCGTGATACAGGCGCTGGCCCTCCGAGTAGACGGCGAAGTGCCCCAGTCTCTCGGTGGGACGGCCGATCCAATATATCTCGACATACCAGCCGGACACGTTCTCGAACGAACGAGGGGTCAAGATCGGAATTTTTCTTGCATGAATTAAGGATGGGATGGGTGGCGCCGGCCGCCTCACACCATTCGCGCCGCTTCCTCCTCGGTCGGTACCCGTCCATCCGGCGTGAGGTGATCGACCAGGCCGGGCAGCTGCTGGCTAAGGCCGGAAAGAATCTGCTCGCGGTTCATGCCGGTCTGCTTGGCGAGCGCGTCGAGGGTGTCGACGCCAACCGCAGCCTCCAGGCTCTCGGGCGCAATCGCTTGGTTGGGGCCGTTGGCGACCCAGGACTGCGCGACGTGGCCTTGCCCATTGTTCTGCAGATCCTTGATGAGGTTGCCGAGACCGCCGCTGAGCAGGCTGCCCGCCCCGGCGCCACCGAGTAATCCGCCCAGGCCGCCCGGGATCAGTCCGCCGAGGTTGCCGCCCGACGATGTGCCGCTCGACCCGCCCCCAAACAGCCCGCCAAATATGCCACCCAGGCCGCCGCCGCCTGCATGGGCTGGGTTCACACCGCCGGGAGTGCCTCCGGGGGCGGGTTGGCCGCCGCCAAGGACATTGCCGAGGCCGCCGCTGCCCTTGTACGCCTTGTAGGCGAGCAACCCCAGGAGCGCCATCGTCATCGGCGACATGCCTCCGCTGCTGGGCGAGCGCTGGCCGCCACCCGGACCATTTTGCATCCCGTTGAGAACGTCGAGCAATCCCATATCCGCCTCCTATAACTTCTAAGTTCGCCAGATGATCGCGCCGGGACGTGGCCGGCATCAGCATAGAGCAATCCCGCCCGCCCAATAAAGTTGCATACAGCGGTGCGTCGCTGCCAAGGCCGCGCCGACTGGCTCGCGCGTCGTGCACTAACAAAGACCGGTCGTATGCTCCATCATCCGTCGCAGATCGCCTTGCATGAAAGGCTTCCGGATCATTGGAAATCCATGGCCATCGGGCTCGCGGCCAGACAACAGCAAAACTCGCAAGGTCGGGCGGATGCGCTTAGAGCGTTCGGCCAGTTCATATCCGGTCACGCCGGGCATGTTAATATCCGTAAGCAATATGGTGATACTCACGTCGCCTGAGAGCATCTTCAACGCCTCCGCCCCGCAGGAGGCCGTGACGACGGCGCAGCCCAAGTCCTCCAGCATTGATGCTGTAACTTCCAAAACCAAGGCCTCATCATCCACCACAAGTGCCTTATGACTCATGATAGTTTCCTCAAATTTTTCAATGGGAACGCCGCTGGTCTGGGAATGTTCCTTAATTTGGATGAGAGCACGAGTTGCCGCAGTAGGTCCGAGAAATCGGGGCAGTGCGGAGATGCCGACTGCCCGCCCGGCGAAGGTTGCCGCACCGGGACTTGAGGCCAGGGCCGGCCGGAACTGTCGGTCCCCTCGTTCGTTAGATCGGGCCGCTGGCATCCAGCCCTCCGGGGATAAATGGAAACCCTGGTCTCGCCTGCCGAGGTCAGGGTTTTTTCTGCCCTAGCGAAAGGAGAGAAGCAATGAGCCGGGCCTTTATTAAGGAGGTCGACGACGCCCCAGTGAGGATACTGGAGCGCCCAGTCAGCCCCGCACCGAACCTCGTCACGCGCCGATGTCGTCCTATATGCCTTTGACCTGCTCGAGTTGGACGGGGATGATCTCACTGGCTTGCCGCAGATCGAGAGCAAGCGCCGCCTTTCCAAGATCGTCGGCGCAAAAGGGATCATCCGCTATTCAGAACACATTCTGGGTGGGGGCGAGAAAATGCTTCGGGCATTTTGCGACGCCGGGCTCGAAGGGGTGGTCTCCAAGCAGGCCGATGCCAGGTACCTAACCGTTGACGTTGTAGGTGGCTATCTTCATCGGCCCGACCCCTTGCGCTCTCCTTTCGGAGTGCCCGGCAGGACTTGGTCAGCCCTTCCCCACTCACGTAGTGCCTTGGTGTCGGCTCGTTTGGCCAAGGTGTAAATGGGCGTTCCCAAACCTGCTCGGCTGGCTTGAGGAGGCCGCGCCGGACATCGTCTGCCTCCAGGAGCTGAAGGCGCCGGATGAAAAATTCCCGGCCGCCGCGCTCCGGGCCGCCGGCTATGGCGCGGTCTGGCACGGGCAGAAAAGCTGGAACGGCGTGGCGATCCTTGCCCGCGGGCGCCGAGCCGGTGGAGACCCGCCGCGGCCTGCCGGGCGATCCCGAGGACACGCACAGCCGCTACATCGAAGCGGCGATCGGCGGCCTGATCGTCGGATGCCTCTATCTGCCGAACGGCAATCCGGCGCCGGGCCCGAAATTCGATTACAAGCTGCGCTGGTTCGAACGGCTGACGGAGCTACGCCGAGACTCTTTCTGGACAGCGGCGCGCCGGCCGTTCTGGCCGGCGACTTCAACGTCATGCCGACCGATCTCGATGTCTATGCGCCGGAGCGCTGGGTCGATGACGCCCTGTTCCGGCCGGAGGTGCGCGACGCCTATCGCCGCCTGGTCGACGCAGGGCTGGACCGACGCGCTGCGGGCGCTGCACCCTGATGAGCGGATCTACACGTTCTGGAATTATTTCCGGAACGCCTTTGCCCGCGACGCCGGCTTGCGCATCGATCACTCTGCTGCTCAGCCCCGCGTTGCGGAGCGTCTGGTCGCCGCCGGCGTCGACCGCGACGTGCGAGGGCGCGAGAAGGCGAGCGACCATGCACCGACTTGGGTTGAATTTGTTGATGCTGAGAGCACACCGAGACGGCGGCGCACCGATGCCCAAAGTACCCCGTGTCTCGTAGGACGACGCTCCGGGATCGAGGTATTCCATTCCATGGCGCACGGCGTTGTAAAACAGCACCGCGACCTTTCGGGCCGTGGCGGTGACCGCACCTTATTGCTCGGCGCCAGCCCCAGCCAGGAGGTAAAATGCTTGGCACTGGGCCACGAGGACAGGTCATCGCCGCATTCAGCGATCAACTTCAGCGAGAGGTAGCGCCAAGACCGTTGATCACTGTGATATCCTTTCCGAGCAGTGCGAAGAGCGCGGCGCGAACGTCGACGATTGATGGGGTCGCAAGCTTGATAAAGGGGATGAAGGCGCAAAAGGGCCAGCTCCTCCAGAGCGCAAGCTATAGGTGCCTCAGTTGGCGGCCTCTAACTCCTGCCGAATACCCGGTGGAACTGTAAACTGTTCATTGGTGGGCTTGCCGGCGGGGCCCTGCGGGCCCTTCTCATCAAAGCGTGCTAGCCACTGCCGGAGGCGGAACATCTCTTTATAAAGTCCTCTGGAATTCGCTCGTCCAAAGCAACAGGGCAAGCGCGCCTAATCCGCCAGCGCCCGCTGGCGTGCTGTCGACCGGGTCAGGGTTCGGGTCGGGCGGCCGCGTATCCATGAGCTCGCGCTCGGCATCATCGCGGCTCCCGACCGGTCCCAGCGGACTACTCTCTTTTTGACGTCATCGGGCATGATGATCAGCGCTCCGACCTTCCGAACTTCCGCCGTGGCGCCTCCGGCGGCCGGGAACGCCTTCGATAGGTCGGGACAAATGCACCCGCACCAGTCCGAATATCTTGCTGCGAAGGCCCTCGGACAATCGCGCGTGAGCCATGACGTGATCCCACTTCTCCGAGGATCTCCATTTTTGCGGATCCGGTAGGTTGGTCGGCATCCGGTCGACGTCCATACGGGAGCGCCGAAGAAGGTGAATTAATGGGCCTTTCGCTACCACTGCTGACCGGTCAGGCTCTCCCGCCCTTCGCGCTCCTGCCAATTCGGCCGCACGTCGGCGCCAACGATCCCGCACTGAGGTGCACACCATGCGCGGACCGAAGCTCGGCAGCGTAACCTCATTGGGCCATTGGTCAGCGAGCAGCACCGACCCATGATGGCAAAGCCAGCAACTCACCGAGAGCGAACGCACGCCTTGGGCGCGCATGTTGGCCAGCGTCATCGGCGGGCCGCCGTACGGGGGGCGCCGCTTATCGGGCTGGTCGTCGTGGGGATCGCGGTGGCGCATAATTGAGATTATCAAATTGACCGTGCCAGGAGGTAGTAATCTATCCATGGAGCGCGACACGCGATTACGACCGCAGCAATGCCTAAGGCGGCGATCCCGGAGAAGACAAGCCCCAAATTTTAGAATGCAGGATGCTTCCGCTCGGCGCCGGTCGATTTCAGCCGTGAGTTCGTCCCCAAACAAAGGATCGCCAGCGGATAGGTTCGCGCGTGCTCGGCCAATTCTTCGTCCGTCCATTTAGGCAACGGCTTGAGTGGTTCCGGCATAGTTTTGCACCTCATCATGCGCTTAGCACTGGGAACGTAGCGCTCAGGTCGGCCTGTTCATCCATGATCGCCCCGCGCCCCTTGGCAGCTAGCCGCTCGTACGCCCGTAGGGTCCGCGAGCGGGCCGCCGCAAGCCTTCCGGTAGCGTATCTTGGTCGGCTCAATTTGGGTTCGGGCCGGACGTCAGCGCCATTCTGGCCCCCTGGTGCTGAGTTGTCGCGAGGGCTACCTGGTCCGGCTGAGGCGCTCCCTGCCTATTGACGGGATCGCATGTTCCCTGCCGCCTGTCTTCAAAACCGCTCTTGATCGCTCCGCTATCGAGACGAATGGACCATCCGGCTTGGGAGCAGGCCCTCTTTATGAGTGACCCATTGTTCTATTTGTTGGCGTCTCTCGGCGTAGCCGTAAGGCCTTTTTGCGTGCAGGTTCTTGTTTCTATGGGTGGGTGGGTGAGCCAGCCGGAAAACGATGTGGCACGTCAGGCTCGATGCAGGGCAACATCCGCTCTCACCGAATGCTCGATGCAGGGCAACATCCGCTCTCACCGAATGCCGCCGCAGGCGCGGTCTTGGAAGCCGCGCGGTTTACGAAAAAGAACCCCAGCGGGGGGCGCCAGGGTTCAGTGTGACGGCAGTTCCCGGAGGGAGTTTGCGCTCTCGGGGAACGTCGTATGCAATCATGCCGGCACGACGCCGTGGAAACCCGGCCCAGCCTCCCATATCATGGGCATGACCGACCGAACCCAACCCCCTTATGAGCTTGTGGTTCGAGCCTGTACAATCCACGCGGGCCGCTATCGGGACATCCGGTGAAACTCCTGTCCAATCCTCCATGGAATCATTTGTCAGCGCGCAAGAAGCCCCACACGGGCGGTCCGCCAGGTGATCGAAAAATTAATGTAACTTTCAAGGCTGGATCGATGAGACCACGCTCAAATGGGCCGCAGAAGCTGGGCTTTCGGAGCTGACTGGGAGGTCTGGATGGCAATAGGGGAGGAAAATCGTGGCCGCCGGGGATGCACAGCTACTAGCAAAATATCGCGCTGCCTTGGTCGTGAAACCGAGGCCGCAGCCGGTAAAGCTTTGCAAATTCTGCATGGCGGAAATCCCACTGGGCGCGCTCGTCTGCAAGTTCTGCTCCCGAGAGGTTAACACCGCCGAAGAGGTAAGTCGGCTTACCCGCACTCACATGGAAGAGGTTGTGGCACAACACGAGAAGCAAAAGAAGGCGCGATTTTGGAAGTGGATGGTGGTCGGCGCTGTCATCGTCATTATTATTTTCTTCCTGTCGGTATGGCGGACTTGAGCCGACAGAGCTGGGGCAAACGGCGAAATCGATGAAGCGCATTCCGCATGGATTTTTGTCGCCTCTGGCCCTCCTGGCCTTCGCTATGATCCTCGCGCTCGTGCTGCGGTAATTTCTATATCGGAACGGAGCGAGGGCCGCCGCGTTACCCATTCGACGGGGCGATAAATCTCCCGTCCCGTCAAAGCGTTGTCATGGCGTGGTGGGTGTCCCACCTCGCAACCTTCGGCCCCGCCTGTGCGGGGCTTTTTTTAGGCGACCGTAAAGGAAATGACCATCGAGCGGACTGCGCGCCAGACGCCATCCGCGGTATTGTTATCGGAGCCCTCGGTTTTCTCGGCGTCGTGCTCTTAGCTCTCGTCGTCTTTTGGTTTTGATGTGGCCGTTGAAGCGGGCCCGTAGGAGGGCAAATGGCTCGGTCGGCCTCCGCTGGGGTGCTGTCCTAATTAGGATACTCGGCAGCGGAGGTACTGTCCTAATTCCAAGGCCAGTGTTCTGATTTAACTCGGCAGGTGTCCTAATTAGACTTCCAAGGGGGGTGCTTGCCGGGGGAAATCGCCATGCTTCAGCTTCTGGGGGACCACATTAAAGCGTGCCGTCAACGCGCAGTGGACGCCGTAAACCGGGCCGCACAAACGACCGATCCTATTTTGAGTGCCGAGTATAGCGCCTTGGCAGACCAATGGACCCACCTAGCCGGCAGTTACGAGTTTGCCGAAAGCCTAGAGCGGTTCCTGCTCAATTCCCAGAAGGCCAAGGACGCCCTGGAACTTCAAGCGCCGAAACAGCCTTAGTGTCGCCACTGCGCGCCGGTCAGGCTTTCCAGGTGATCGGCCATATTGGGAGCGGGGACTTCCGGCTTTGTGGTGGTCGCCAGCCGGTCAGTTCTTGGGTTGCGCACCCCGGCTTCCCGATAGCCCACCGTGTACGACAAAGGCTCGGTTCCCACTCCCGGCCACCACACAGCTCCCCGCTGGCCGTCCGAGAGGCCCTTATTGTAGCTCTCCTGGTCGAACTGCGGCAGGCCCGTTCTATGGACGGTTCTCATATCGCTTCTTTTTCACCATGCGGCGGGCGCGTGCAACCCGTTTCGGGCTCGAGAAAGCAATTACCCCATTGCGAAGAGCCCTTACGACTGCATGGGTTCGATTCTTGGCGGCCAGCTTCCGAATGATCGATGCCACGTGGAAATCTACCGTTCGAGTCGAAATGCCTAGAGCCTGCCCAATCTCACCTGATGATGCGCCGTCAGCTACCAAGCCGATTACCTCCTTCTCGCGGGAGGTAAGGTCGTCGCGGGGATCGCGGTGGCGCATCGGCTCAAACCTCGCAGTGGGACGGAAGAACTACACTGCTAACATCAAATGGACGAGCACGGTTATGGTCGCGGCAATGCCGAAGGTGGCGAGTGCAGCAAAGACGAGGCGCCAGAAAATAGGCCGCAGGGCGCTTCCCGCTCGGCGCCCGTCGATTTCAGCCGCGGACCTCATCCCGGGCTTTGGCTCGGGGCCGCCGCCTTCGCGCGCACCCGGGGCGAGCGGCGGTGAACGCGTGACGCTTAGATCGCCGGGACGCTCGGTCATGGCTCATCCCTGAAACGCAGCATACCGGGCGCCGCCGGGTTCTTGGTCTTAAGCCAGGCCTTGGACGGCCCCGCCCGGTACGGGTGCTCGCGGTGCTTCGACACGATGCCCTCGGCGCCGAGCCGGCAGGCGTGAGCGAAGATCGCGGCCCCGTCGCCCTCCAGGTGCTCGGTGTATTGGATCCCCGCCGGCGCCCTCGCCAGGAGCTTGGCGAGCCTCGCCTTGCGCTCCTCGAGCGGCCGCGGCCGCCAGTCTTCGCCGTGCAGCTCGAGCAGGTCGAAGGCGTACAGGATCACCTCGCCGTCATAGGCGCGGCTGTGGAGCTTGTCGAAGATCGCAAGTCCGGCGCCATCGCACCATACCGCCTCGCCGTCGACCACCGCCTGGAGCGCCCGCAGCGCGCCCACGGCTTCGCCAATGAGGGGATATCGGTCGGACCAGTCGAAGCCCTTACGAGTGAAAAGGCGCACCCGGCCCTCCCGCTTGCGGGCTATGAGCCGGTAACCATCGTGTTTCAGCTCGTGAATCCAAAGGGGGCCGACCGGAGGCTTGGTCGCTCGGGTCGGAATACAGGGCTCGATCATGCCGGGCCGCTTCGCCGGCCGCTGCGTACGCCACTCCATGGGACGAAAATGGCAAGCCGTCGGCAGGTAGGCAAGGACTGGCCACCGCAAGAAAATACCCCGCCGGGGGGGCCGGGGGGGGCAAGTTAAAGGGGTGAGGACCATGCATGGGCTCTCACTCCGCGATTGTAGCTAAGGTGCCGGACGCATCGCAAGCCTCGGAGTGATCCTCGCGCCCTTTGTCGCCGACGAAGGGGCCGCGACGCGGCGAAGCCCGGTTTGCCTAACTCAATCAACGTGGTTTTTTTGTCGAATGGACGGGCGGAACATTGCTTTCCGACCCAAGCCAAGCCGGACCAAAGCACGCAATGGGTTTGAGGTGGGGCGTGGAGGCGGTGGCGCTCTCTCCTGTTCGATAGCTTGCAGCACCTGGGCGAACTGCAGGCGACCGTCAGACAAGAAGCGAAAACCGAACTCATCACTGAGCCGGTCAAGAAACGAGCCCGGGGGCGGACCTCGCCGGACCGGGATGCCGGCGCGCCGCCACATTTCGTTGTATAGGTGATATGAATATTGCTCCGCCGCACCGCCGTTTTACCTCGCTGCAGCGAGCGGGATCGAACAGTGCCTCGATCTCGTCGCAAAGAATTGGATAGCAAGTATCTTTCGACGCGCCATTTTTCGACAGGTCATATTTTTCAATTAATTCGGTGAGCAGAACCGGGCCGGTCTGAGCCCAGATTGCTGTTTCCGCAATGGCCCTAGAACGTTCGGCGGCATCGGCCATAAGCGGATGGCCGGCGGGAAATTTTAGGATGGCATTAGAGAAATAATGGCCCTCGCGCGCAAAGAAATACTCGTCAGCAGGAAGTTGCGGCCGTAGGAGCACCACGTCGGCATCAATCCACCAACCGCCAAGCCGCTCCAGCATGCAATATCTGAATAGGTTTGCGTGCAGCGCGGGACTGCCCTTTCCCGGCCCACTCTGATAACGAAGAACACGTTCGCTTGGCAGTATTTCGGCTGCGTCCCTGAGTGCGATCCAGCTCGGCACAACCAGAGCGGGCTCATAGCTGAACAATTCGATGCGATGGCCCCGGGAAACGAAGCTGTGAAGGCAAAACAAATGATAGGGGCTCAGTGGAGAACCGTGCCAAAAAGTACGTACCGTCTCCATCCTGCCTAGATTCAGCATAGGGCCTCCAGTTTCCTTTTATCAATTGACGACTAAAGCTATATACGGCGCCTTGCGCAGGTGGGCCGGTTGGACACCCGTTCAGCGGGTTCGCAGCATAATTCAAGGCCTCCGAGAAAGTCCCACACGTTCGAGCCCCAACCATAACCGGCATGCAGACCCAGATAGAAGTTTCCTCGCTCTTATGGCAGTATGTGCCATTCAGAGAGATACGATAGATGCCCCATCCGATATTACACTCCTTCGATTAGCCCGAGGGGAGTTCACAACGGCTCGCACCCCGCGAACCGCCTGCCAGTCCCCGCAAGTTCGGCTCCCGGCCACTTAGGCGGGATACTTCCCGAGCTCGGGCCCTGGGCCAAACGGCAAAGTTGCGCTTGGCTTCCAGACCTGGGCGCCGGGCCAGGGCCGTGTGGTCACAAGCTCCCCCAAGGGCCGCCTGCGGCGGCGCGGGCACTCCCGGAGGGCGGGCCTGCACCCGTCTGCGGGATCGCCCCAGCCCCCGCCCCGGAGGCCGCCCATGCAGGCGCCGTGCCCTCCCGCATACGCTAAATTCCTCTGGACTACGCTGCGCTTCTGGAGAATGTTGGATCCCAGTTCCTCTCCCTCCGCCAGCGCCCTTAAGGTCTTGATTCTCCAGCGACCTGAGCGCCGGACGAATAGGCCCCTGTCGGCATTGTCATGGGCGGAACCGCTGGACCTCGCCTTGAGCGCCGGCGGTGGTCGCGTTCTCCGCCAGACTGTTTTTCTCTGAAGCTCAGTACCAACTCGGCTCGGCCCACAGCCTGGCAGGGCGTGGTTTCGAACTGCAATGCGCGATTCGGCCGCTCCGGCAGCAAGAACCTGGGGTCGGATTCACCAGGGCGCGCCGCGCTTGACAGTTTGATGCACGTGCGTTGCCATGCCGGGCCGAAGGGCTATGTGCCGAGGCTAGGCTGATCAAGGATCATACTGATGTCGAACATCCTTTCGGACGCAAACTCGAGCTCAATTTTTTGGATCGGCCTCGCGATTGTTCTGATCGTATCCGTTGCAGGTTATATCGTGGCCCGGCGCGCCGGTTCGGATCCTGCAGTCACCAGCGAAACCGCGAAGATCGTTCAAGATTGGATTCCGACGGGCCGCATTGATTTCGCCGGTCCTTCAATTGATGAAAGTGCCTCGGACGTCCCGGCCGCCTTTTTCCTGCAGGCCGAGGAAATTCGCCTTCTTATCAGTTTAAGTGGCATCGAGCGGAAAGAAATTCGGTGGCGAAAGGCTACGCTTAACGAGGCAAAGCGGGTGGTCAACATATTTCATCGACAGCTGGAAAAGAAGGTCGATGCAGCTGCCGAAATTGCACCCACGGCGGCTGTTTCGGCGGCAGAAGATGTGAAAGATATTGCGAAGGGTGAGGGATGATGATGGGCCTCGTACGGCCGCGCGCAGAAATACGGTGACTTTCATGGCATGGAGAAATCGACGCAAAACTCCGTAACCCTCATGGTCAAGGGCGATGAAACCATCGAACGCCTCGATCACGGTGTCTGCAAGTAGTACAGTTCGTCGGCAACTGTCCAAGGAGGACACGATGACAACCCGCAATCGGAGATTATCGACGCTGCTGCTCCTGCCGCTACTGGGGCTGGCGGTGCCGGCGCACGCGCAGGAAAAGCTCATCCCGATGACGGTCGGTCTTGGCGATGTGTCGCTGACCAAGCTGATCTTCGTGGTCGCCGCCGACGCCGGCCTCTATAAGAAGAATGGCCTCGACGTCGCTCAATACATCGACCCCCGCGCCGCCGAAACCGTCAAGCGCAGCGGCGTGGAAGTGCCGAAGGAATTCATCCGCCGCGCCGACGGCGACGATGTCGCGATCAACATCGGTGGCGGCAGTTTCCTGATCTCTTCCGCCACCACCGACGCCAAGGCTACCGATCGGGTCATCGTCGCCACGACCGATACGGTGTCGCGCTATCATATCATGTCGAATCCCGGCATCACCGATCCGAGCCAGCTCAAGGGCAAGCGGATCGGATACACCAGCGTGGGCTCGCTGACGCATTTGATGGTCCTGATGTACGCCAAGCGGATGGGGTGGGACCCGCTGATGGACATCTCGATGGTAGCGAACGGCACCGGCGTTGAGCCGATGAAACGCGGCCGGGTCGATGCCTCCGCGGCCGATGAGGTCGCCCGCGTCAACCTCACCAAGGCCGGCTACACCGATCTGATCGATCTTGGCCAGTTCAACATCCCGATGGCCGGTTCCGGCATCAACGTCCAGCGCGAGTGGCTCAAGAACAATCACGAGACCGTCGCTCGCTTCCTGAAAGCCGCCGTGGAGGCTATCGCCCTGGTAAAGACCGATAAGCAGGCCGCCTTCGCGTCGCTTGCCAAGTGGTACGGGATCTCCGATCCCCAGAAGCAGGAAGGAATCTACAAGGATATCGCCAGGCTGCCCGCCAAGCCATATCCGGCAGTCGATGGCATCAAGACCTCGATGCAGGTTTATAACTCGCATGAGATGAGAAGGCGCAAAGCCGAGGACTTTTATGATTCGAGCTTCATGACCGAGCTCGACAGGTCCGGCTTTATCGACAGTCTCTACAAAGGCACCGACGTTTCGGGCAAGAAGGAATAGTCCCGCGCCAACAGGCCGACGATCAGGATCAGTGGATCGAGCTCAACGGCGGCATGCCCCGCAGCCGGCCGCGGGCGTGCTCGGTCAGAACATCGGAGAGGCAGCCATGACGCATGCAACCTTGCTCGGTGCCGTCCTGCTGGTGGCGGTAGGCCTGACGACGACAGGCGTTCAGGCGTTCGATGACACCAAATATCCCAACCTCAAGGGCCAATGGAACCGGGCCCCGGTCCCGGGCGCGGTCGGGCAGCCGACCTATGACCCGAGCAAGCCCTGGGGCCGCGGACAACAAGCGCCCCTCACGGCGGAGTATGAGGCAATCTTTCAGGCCAACCTCGAAGACCAGGCCGCCGGCGGACAGGGCATCGTGCCGTGGGGGACCTGTATCGCCAACGGCATGCCGGCCATCATGACGGTCTTTCAGCCGATGGAGATCGTGGTCACGCCGGATGTCACCCACATTCTGATCGATCAGGTGCATTTCTCCAATCGAAGAATCTATACCGACGGCCGCACTTGGCCGGATGCGCATCGAGCCGGCATTCGACGGCTATTCCATCGGCAAATGGATCGATGAGGACGCCGATGGCCGCTACCACACGCTCGCGGTCGAGACGCGCGGGCTCAAGGGTCCCCGCGTCTACGACGCCAGCGGCATTCCGTTGCACCGGGACAACCAGAGCATCATCAAGGAGCGATTTCATCTCGACAAGTCGGACTCCAATCGCCTGTACGACGAGATCACGGTGATCGATCATGCGTTGACGCGGCCTTGGACCGTGACCAAGAGCTACCGTCGCAACGACAGCCCGCGGCCCTGGTGGCCCGAATACGTTTGCGCCGATGGCCAAAGCCACGTGCAGATCGGCCGCGAGGCCTATTTTCTGAGCGCGGAGGGGCTGCTGATGCCCGCCAAGAAGGATCAGCCGCCGCCGGATTTGCGGTTCTTCCAGCAACCGCGGCCGCGGTGACCGGATACGATCGGTAAGGCGGAGCCGTTATCGGCCGCATAGGGGCCCCGCGGCGCTCTCTCATATCTCGATGCCGAGCCCGGCCGCGCGGGCCTTGTCGTGGGCGAGCTTTGCCAGCGCCATGAACCCGACGCCCTGGTCCGAATTCTGCTTGAACACCGTGATCTCCTCGGCGGATCGCCGTCCCTGCGCCTTGCCGGCCACCAATTCGCCGAGATCGGCGATCTCGTCCCAGGACGTGACGCCGTTCTCCACCGGCTCGAACAGATCCGCCTGCTCGTCCATGATCGCCTGCTCCTTCAGGGTGGCGACCACGCGGTCGGCACGCGCGATCACCGCGTCGTCGAACTCCCGCCGCGGCCGCGATACCGAGCCCTGCAGGAAAACGCCCTTGTTGCTGGCGACGATCGAGGTGACGTGCTGGCCCGGCTCGAGCCATTCGCCGAACAGCACGGGCACGTTGCTGCCGGTGGCGAGGCAGATCAGGTCGGCGCCCGTTGCCGACCGCCCTGGGCTCTTCCGACCGCAACGATCCGGGCACGCACCTGTGGCTGCATGCGGGCGACGAAAGCGGGCGCGGTTTTCCGCGCTGCGGCTGAACACGCGCACGACCTCGATCGACGGGCGAATCGTGCACATGGCGATGAGGTGCCGGCGGGCCTGCCGGCCGGTGCCGTAAAGCCCCAGCACGCGGCAGTCCGGGCGCGCCAGGATATCGGTCCCGACCGCGCCGGTTATCGGGGTTTCGGTGCCGAACCAATCTTCCGGCGGTTCGTCGAACAACGGCAGGGAGCCCACGATGATCGTCTTGAGTTCGGCGGTCTCGCTGTCATAGGCGACATAGACCCGCTTGCCCGCCTTTTCGTACTGCTGCGCTCCGCCGCGGAAGGTAAACCTTTCGACATGAATGAACATCCCCGCCACCTGCAGCCGATGGCAGCCGCCGGGATGAACGCTGACGCGACGATCCTCATGCTGGATCCGAATGCGCGGCGCCGAATAGGCGGGTCTCTCGCCCTGGTCCCGAAAGCCGTCACGCACCGCCGCGATGGCTTCGGTTACCGAGATCCGACCTTTCAATTCTTCGGCTTTGATGAGCAGTGCCATTCAATCGGCTTTCGTGCCCCGTCCGCGAAAATACGGTTCGAACGAAAATGAGAGGGCCGGCTTACGCAGCGAAGCTACTCGGCGGCTTCGCTCGCGAGCGGGCTTTCTCGCCCAATAACCGGGGTCGTTTTTCGAGCGCTTCAGCGCTTCCTCGTCGCCGAATCCGGGCGCCATCGACGCATCGGTGCCGGAAAGAATCTGATGATGCTCGATGTCGAGTGTGCGCAGCCAACGCTGTTGACCCATCGTCAAGGCGATGAAGTAGCCGATCTCCACCAATTCTGGCTCGCCGAAATGCGCGTGCAGCCGGGCCCAGAACCGGTCGTCCGTGGGCAAATCCCAAGTGATGGCCTCGGCGTAGGATAAGGCCGCCTTCTGGCGGTCGTCATAACGAGACGAGCCTTCGAAGTTGATCAGGTCACCGTAGTCGTCCTCGACCACGCCCTGGCGTGCCGCCTTCATGGAGCGCTGATTGCCGCAATACTCGCACTTGACGGAGCGCGACACATAGACGCGGCATAATTCCTTGATCGCGTGATCGGCAATGCCGTTCTTGAATACGTCGCGCCAACTGTTGGCGAACGACCAGAAGACGGCCGGGACATGAGCTCGCACCGCCTGGCTCTCTGGCCGCGGGGTACCTTCCTGACGGCAACGGTCGAACTCGGCCAGCATGGCCTCGTCCCTGACTGTGGTCGGATCCACGTAGCTTATGCGGGGCTTTGACATTTCAGCTTCCCTTCTGCGGTTCTGAAGCTGCTCCAGCCCTTTTTCGAGCGCGACCGGCTGGCCGATGATAGCCCAGCGCGATGCCGCAATCACCCACAACCGCTTCCTGCGCCAAGGCCATGCCGCCACCCTGTTCGAGGGCACCAGCGCCGAGGCTCCTCCCACGGGCAGATGCGTGGGGGGGGAGCCAAGCCGAGCTCGAGCCGATTTTCGGTGAGTTGCGGCCCGATCACAGGTGCGCCCCGCCGATCCAGCTGATACGGAGGGTACGGACAGCACAGGTACCCCGGGTGAGCGACAGCGGATCAAGCGAGGCCGAAATCGAGCCGGCCCACCGACGCGCTGCTCGCCGCCTATGCGGCCGGCACGCTGAGCGAGCCGTTCGCGGTGCTGGTCGCGGCCCATCTGCAGATGCGCGCAGCCGGCCGGTCCGACGGGCCGGCGATACGCTCGAATGAGCAGCCGCGAACGCCCGCCGCGGGCCAGATCAACTTCTTCATGCCGCTGGCGCTGCGCTCCTACGTGGGCCGTCACCTGGGCGTGCCGGAATGGCGCACGATCTGGCTCGGCCTCGAGGAATGCCGGATCAGCAGCCACGCCGGCATCGAGGCGAGCTTCCTGCGTTGCCGTCCCGGCAGGTCCATTCCGGAGCATACGCACCGGGGGCTCGAAGCGGCGCTGGTGCTGGAGGGCGGCTTTCGCGACGCCGGCGGGCATTACCTTCCGGGCGACATCGCGGTCGCGGACCGCACGGTCGATCATCGGCCGGTTGCGGACCGCGACGGCACCTGCACGATCTTCATCGTGCAGGAAGCCCCGCTGCGGCTCACCGGATGGTTCGGCCGCATTA
>CAVWRF010000009.1:0-63708 GCA_963757325.1 Candidatus Melainabacteria bacterium | reverse complement strand
CACAGCTCGTGGAACGGTCCGCGTTTCCGTTGGCGTACAACACCTGGGAGTCGATGGCCGCCTATCTGGTGCAGCACGTCGGCCAGGTCAGCGACCCGAGCGGCTGCGGTGCCAGTGTCGGAAACCTGCTGCCGCCGCCGACCGTGGCGGCCGGCAAGGCGATCGCCTTCGCACTGTCGCAGATAGGCAAGCCCTACCTGTGGGGTGGCGTCGGGCCGCAGGCGTACGACTGTTCCGGACTGATGCTGAAGGCGTACGGGGCGGCCGGGATCAACCTGCCGAAGGTGGCGTCCGACCAGTTCCACGCGGGCGCCCTGCTGCCCGTGCACAACGCCCAACCGGGTGATCTCATGTTCCTCGCCACCGACCCCAATAACCCCGTCACCATTCACCACGTTTTCATGTATTTGGGCAACAATCAGATCGTCGAGGCGCCCTACACGGGGCAGAACGTGCGCACCGTGGCGATCAATTGGAACAACCCCGAACTTGTCCAACAAGCCGTTCGTCCGGGAGTCTGATGCCGCATGCGGCCACGGGGCCGAAGAAAAGGTAAGCAGCAGGAGGCGGAGCGCTTGTTCACTCCCGACCCCATTCAGCGGCACGCGGGACCGCCGGCGTCCAGCGCCCCGCTGCACGACTACTTCAGCTCGGCCAGACCGGGGGCGGACGCGAGCTACGTCGTGCTGCCGCGTTCGCTGATCGAGGCGATGCCGCTGCCGTGGCAACAGCACATGCACTACCTGCTGTCCGAGTTCCACCAGGCGTTCTCGCACGTGACGTGGCCGATCTACCGGGTGCAGCCCTCGCGGCGCGAGAAACTGGTCGACCTGGACGAGGAACAGCTCGCCGAGGTCGGCTATCTCGTGGAGATCGACGTGGACGGCGAACTGGTCTACCGCGACCGCTCCGGCCGCCTGGTGGAGCAGCCCGCGGACACGACGGTCCTGGTGTCCTGCCTCGACCCGATCCCGCCGCCGCGCCAGCCGAACGCGGCCCACGACACCAACCGCCCGGCCGCCCCCCGGCCCGGCCCGATCAGCTCCCCCCGGCCGCCCGAGGCCGAACGCGAGGACACCCCACCGAGCGGCTTCCCGGCGCAGTCCCAGGCCCAACAGCAGCCCGGCCAGCCCTTCGGTCCGACCGGCTACCAGCGGCCCGGCCGCCGGCGCGGCCAGCAGTGGTGAGCACGCGACGGCGCTGTTCACGGCATTGACCACAAAGTGACCTGACGAACCCGTGCTCGCCTGACTACTGTCGAGTTGTGGCGGCGCGGAGCCGGTCCTCGGCCATCGAAGCGGCGCGCGGTGGACGGGACTTCTCCGGCATCCGCGCTGAGTTCGGGCTGCCGGCCGACTACCCGACGGCCGCCCTGGTCGAGGCCGAGCAGGCGGTGTCCGCTGCGCTGGGCCGCCGCGAGGACGCCACCGACCTGCCGCTGGTCACCATCGACCCGCCCGGCGCCAAGGATCTCGACCAGGCGATGCTGCTGCGCAGGCGCGGCTCCGGCTACCGCGTCGACTACGCGATCGCCGACCCCGGCCATTTCATCCGACCGGGTGGCGCGCTGGACACCGAGGCCCGCCGCCGTGGCCAGACGCTCTACCTGCCCGACGAACTCGTCCCGCTGCATCCGCCGCAGCTGTCCGAGGACGCGGCCAGCCTGCTGCCCGAGGAGACCCGGCCGGCGGTGCTGTGGACGATCGACTGCGACTCCGGTGGCGCACCCGAACGGGTGCACGTCCGCCGCGCCCTGGTCCGGTCGGTCGCGCAGTTCGACTACGACACGGTCCGCGACCGGCTGACCGCCGGCACGCCGCACCCGTCCTACGCGCTGCTGCCCGAGCTGGGCCGGTTACGCCGGGAACTCGCGGTCGGCAGGGGAGCAGTCGAGCTGCAACTGCCCGAACAACAGGCCGTGGCGGACGGCGACGGCGGCTGGAAGCTGGTGCTGCGCTCCCGGGTGGACGTCGAGGCGTGGAACGCGGAACTCTCCCTGCTCACCGGCATGTGCGCGGCCGAGCTGATGCTCACCGCCGGCGTCGGCGTGCTGCGCACGCTGCCCGCCCCGGAGCCCGAGGCCATGGACAGCCTGCGCAGGCGGGCCAGCGCACTGGGCGTGCACTGGCCAGCCGGCGTGACGGCGGCCAGGGTGCTCGCCGGCCTCGACCCGCGCCGCCCGGAGACGCTCGCGTTCCACCTGGACGCCACGCGGCTGCTGCGCGGCGCCGGCTACTCGGTGCTGGACGTGGCCGCCGGCCTGCACGCCGAAACCACGACGCACGCCGGTCTCGGCGCGGCCTACGCGCACGTCACGGCCCCGATCCGGCGGCTGGTCGACCGGTTCGGCACGGAGGTCTGCCTCGCGGTCGCGGCGGGCACGGCGGTGCCGGACTGGGTGCGCCACGCGCTGCCCGGCCTGCCGGCACTGATGGCCACGTCGGACGCGCTGGCCAGCCGTGTGGACCGGGCGTGCCTGGCGCAGGTGGAGGCGTGGATGCTGGCCGGGCGGGTCGGCGAGGAGTTCCCGGCCGTCGTGCTGCACGCCGAGGCGCACGGCGGGGAGGTCTTCGTGACCGAGCCGCCCGTCGTGTCCAAGTGCGTCGGCGACGAACTGCCGGAGGGCGAACGAATCGTGGTCCGCCTTGCCGAAGCCGACACGGCCCGCCGCAGAGTTACGTTCGTCCCGGCGTGACCACCGACGAACTCGGCGCCGAGGTTCCGCTGGCCGGGGCGCCGACCGCCGTCGTGTCGCTGGTGCCGTCGCTGACCGAGTCGATCGAGGCGACCGTGCCGGGCGTGCTGGTCGGTGCCACGGACTACTGCGTGCATCCGCCCGGCCTGCGCGTCGCCAGGGTCGGCGGCTCGAAGTACCCGAAGATCGAGCGGGTCGTCGCGCTGCGGCCGCGGCTCGTGGTGGCCAACGTCGAGGAGAACCGGCCCGAGGACGTGGCCGCGCTGCGGGCCGCGGGCATCCCCGTCTGGGTGAGCGCGGCACCGGCGACCGTGCCGGCGGCGCTCACGTCGCTGCGCAGGCTGTTCGCCGACGTCTTCGACGTGCCCGTCCCGGACTGGCTGGCCGGCGCCGAGCAGGCGTGGCGCACGGTCACGCCGGTCTGGACCACCGTCGTCGTGCCGGTGTGGCGGAAACCGTGGGTGGTGCTGGGCAGGGACACGTTCGCCGGCGACGTGTTGCACCGGCTCGGCGTGGCGAACGCCTGTGCGAACGCACCGGAGCGCTATCCGCGGCCGACTTCGGCGCAACTGCGGGACGTGTTCACCGCCGGTGGGGCGAACGGCCTCGTGCTGCCAGACGAACCGTATCGGTTCACCCATGAGGACGGCCCGGAAGCATTTCCGACTGTCCGATATGTACCCGTTTCGGGCAGGTATCTGACCTGGTGGGGGCCTTCGCTGCTGGCCGCCAGGGAAATCCTCGCTACCGACGTTCACCAATTCGCGTAACTAACTTTCGTAGTCTTCCCGAGTCGCCGTTCACCATGTTGACTGTGCAACGCGTGCATCGGCCCTGCTGGTGCGCTCCCTGCATCGAGGAGGAACAGTCCATGGCATTACGTCCGGTTCGCCTGCTCGCGGCGGCCAGCGTCGTGGCCGCCGGCGCGCTGAGCGTCACAGCGGCGTCCACTGCCGGTGTCGCGGCAACGTCGGCTCCCGTGCCGCACTCGGTGGCGCCGGTCCCGTTCCACAACGATCCGATTGCCGGGAAGGCGCTGTCCTTCCCGCCGACCACGGCCTACTGCCTGCAGAACCTGGGCCTGCACTGCTACCAGCCGGCACAGCTGACCAAGGCGTACGACCTGGCGCCGCTGCACAACGCCGGGATCGACGGGCGTGGCAAGACGATCGTGATCGTGGACGCGTTCGGCTCACCCACGTCAAGAACGACCTGCGCGTGTTCGACCAGACGTTCGGGCTGCCCGACCCGCCGTCGCTGACGATTCGGCAGGATGCCGGCACGGTGCCGCCGTTCGACCCGACCAACAGCGACATGGCCGGCTGGGCCGACGAGACCACCCTGGACGTCGAGTGGACGCACGTCTTCGCGCCGGGCGCCAACATCGTCCTCGAAGAGACCCCGGTCTCCGAAACCGAGGGCGTGCAGGGCTTCCCGGAGATCGTCGCGGCCGAGAACTACGTCATCGACCACCACATCGGTGACGTGATCTCGCAGAGCTTCGGCGCGACCGAGCAGACGTTCCCCAGCAAGCAGTCCATCCTGAACCTGCGGTCGGCCTACTTCAACGCGGCGGAGCACCACGTGACGGTGCTGGCGTCCTCCGGCGACAACGGCGCGACCGACGCGGAGCTGAACGGCAGCGACCTGTACCCGTTCCGGGTGAACAGCTGGCCGTCGGCCGACCCGTTGGTGACGTCCGTCGGCGGCACGCAGCTGACGCTGGACGGCAACGGCAACCGGCTCTCGCCGGACGTCGTGTGGAACGACCTGAACACGGTCGGCGGCGGCGCCGGTGGCGGTGGCGTGTCGACGGTGTTCCCGCGGCCGGACTTCCAGGACGGCGTGCGCAACGTGACCGGCAACCACCGTGGCACGCCGGACATCTCGCTGTCCGCGGCCGTGGACGGCGCCGTGGTGCTGTACTTCTCGTTCGATCCCACGCGGGTCGGCTACCACCTGGTGGGCGGCACGAGTGAGGCGAGCCCCGAGTTCGCCGGCGTCGTCGCGATGGCCGACCAGCTCGCGCACCACGACCTGGGCAACATCAACGACAAGCTGTACGGGCTGGCGCACTTCCGACAGGCCACCGGCGTGGTGGACGTGACGCAGGGCAACAACACCTTCGGCCCGTTCACCAACAGCGACGGCACGACCCACACGGTCGTCGGCTACCCGGCCGGCCCCGGTTACGACCTGGCCAGCGGCAACGGCACGGTCGACGCGCTGAGGTTCGTGCCAGCACTGGCGTTCACGCCTGGTTGGTGACGTCCGCGACACGGAAAGACAGGGCCGGCAACCGAAATCGGTTGCCGGCCCTGTCCTGTATGGACATCGTTCAGTGGAACGCGTGCTCCGGCGCCGGGAACTCCCGCGTGCGCACGTCTTCGGCGAACCGGCTCGCCGCCGACTGCAGCACACCGGCCATGTCCGCGTACCGCTTCACGAACCGCGGTGCCTTGCCGCGGCGCAGTCCTGCCATGTCCTGCCACACCAGGACCTGCGCGTCGCAGTCCGGGCCGGCGCCGATGCCGACCGTCGGGATGACCAGCTCGTGCGTGACGCGCTTGGCCACCTCGGCGGGCACCATCTCCATGACGACCGCGAACGCGCCCGCGTCCTGCAGCGCCACCGCGTCCGCCAGCACGTCGTCACCGGCGTCGCCACGGCCCTGCACCCGGTAGCCACCCAGGTTGTGTTCACTCTGCGGGGTGAAACCGATGTGCCCCATCACGGGGATGCCGGCCGCGGCAAGCGCCTCGACGTGCGGGGCGAACCGCCGACCGCCCTCCAGCTTGACGGCGTGGGCGTTGCCCTCCTTCATGAACCGGACCGCGGTCGTCATCGCCTGCTCGGGCGAGAGCTGGTAGGAGCCGAACGGCAGGTCGGCGACGACCAGTGCCCGCTTGGTGGCCCGTGTCACGGCCCTGACCAGCGGCAGCAGTTCGTCCACCGTGACGCCGAGGGTGGTCTCGTAGCCGAACACGTTGTTCGCGGCGGAGTCCCCGACCAGCAGCACGGGGATGCCGGCCTCGTCGAACAGTTCGGCGGCGTACATGTCGTAGGCGGTGAGCATGGGCCACGGCTCGCCGCGCTCCTTCAGCTCCCGCAGGTGGTGCACTCGTACCCGTTTGGCCGGCTTACCGGCCTGCGGCCCGGCGCCGTAGGGCGCGGCCATCTCTGGGGCGGACATCGTCGTCGACCGTCCTTCCGTCGAGGCCCGTGCTGACGGGTCCCCGCGTGTGTGCGGATGGTGTACGCGTCGAGGGTGACACCGCGCGGCAGCCCTCCGCACGGCGGTGCGACGCGATTCACATCGGGCAACGACCGAATCAGCCGGCGAGCAGGAGGAACGCCATGCCGCCGCCCATCAGCGCGCGGCAGCCCTCGACCAGCACCGGCTGCCGCAGCACGGCGGGCAGCCCACTGCCGCCGGCCACCACGGTCACGCCCCGTGTCGCCCGCAGCGCCGACCACCCCGCGTAGATCAGGAAGTAGCACCCGAACGCGCCGGCCAGCGGCGACGTCGCCATGCCCGGCATGGCGGGCCCGGTCATCGCGACCACCATGTACACCATGGCCACACTGGCCATCACGTGGTTCGTGTAGTCCCAGTTCTCGTTGCCCGAACCCGCGTGGCCGCGCAGCAGCAGGCTGCCGAACCCGATCGCCTGCACGGCGAACACCAGTACCCACAACGGTTTGGGCAGCACGTCCGTCCACGACAGCACCATCGTGATCATGCTCACGCCCATGATCACCTGGCCGACGTCCTCGTGTCGCCTCGGCGTGCCGGCCGGCCGTTCGCGGCCCGTGCTGGCCAACCGGAGCAGGCAGGTCACGGTGATCCCGGCGAGGATCGCCGTGAGCACCCAGCGCGCCCACACCGGTTCAGTCACTGCCGCCTCCCGTCCGCCGCTCCATTCTGAGTGAACACGGTCCGTGTCCGAAGAGCGACCGACATCCGGGCGACCACAGCCTCACTCGATCGTGTGTGCTTCATACCTGTTAGACGTTTCGGCCCGACGGATTTCGACACCTGGAGTGAGCGCAGACTACTGGGTCGCTTCGCTCCTGACCCTCCCGCGCCGCTGGCGCGCCGGAGCGTGCTCCTGCCACCCGTTGGTGATCGGCAGGCGCCGGTCACGCCCGAACGCCTTGAGGCTGATCTTGGTGCCCGGCGGGTACTGGCGGCGCTTGAACTCGGCCGCGTCCACCATCCGCAGCACCCGCTCGACCAGTTCCGGTGCGAACCCGGCGGCCAGCAGGTCCGCGTAGCCCTTGTCGCCCTCCACGTAGTCGTCCAGCACGGCGTCCAGCAGTTCGTAGTCCGGCAGCGAGTCGGTGTCCAGCTGGCCCGGTCGCAGCTCCGCGGACGGTGGCTTGCTGATCGAGTTCTCCGGGATCGGCGGCACCTCACCACGGTCGGCCGCGGCCTTGTTCCGCCACCGGGCCAGGTCCCACACCAGCGTCTTGAGCACGTCCTTGATCGGTGCGAACCCGCCTACGGCGTCGCCGTAGATCGTCGAGTAGCCGACCGCCAGCTCGGTCTTGTTGCCGGTCGCCAGCACCAGGTGCCCTTCCATGTTGGACAGCGCCATCAGCGTCACGCCACGGCAGCGGGCCTGCACGTTCTCCTCGGCCAGCCCGGTCAGGCCCAGCTGCCCCACGAACACGTCGACCATCGCGCCGATCGGCTGCACGTCGTAGTGCAGGCCGGTGCGCTTCGCCAGGTCCGCCGCGTCCGACCTGGAGTGCTCCGACGAGTAGCCCGACGGCATCGACACCCCGTACACGTTGTCGGCACCCAGCGCGTCCACCGCGAGCGCCGCGCAGACAGCCGAGTCGATGCCACCGGACAGCCCCAGCACCGCCGAGCTGAAGCCGTTCTTCACCGCGTAGTCGCGCAGACCCGTGACCAGTGCCGACCACACCTCGGCCGGTTCCGACAGCGGCTCGGCGACCACCGGCGTCAACGGCACCGGGTAGGCGGGCACCGGTTCGCTGTCCAACGGCACCCGCCGCACGTCGAACCCGAGCACGTCACCGGTGGTCAGGTGGCCGCCGGCGGTCAGGTCCAGGTCCAGCATCAGCAGGTGTTCCACGAACTGCGGCGCCCGTGCCAGCAGCGTGCCGTCGGCGGTCACCACCATCGAGTCGCCGTCGAACACCAGCTCGTCCTGCCCGCCGACCCAGTTCACGTACGCCAGCGGCGCACCGGCCTCCGCGGCCCGGCGCCGCACCAGCGGCAGCCGCTGGTCGTCCTTGTCCCGCTCGTAGGGCGACGCGTTCGGCACCAGCAGCAGGTCGATGCCGGCCTCGCCCAGGGCGGCGACCGGCCCGCCGTCCTGCCAGATGTCCTCGCAGATCACCATGCCGATGTCCAGACCGTGCAGCTGGACGACGTCCAACACGTTGCCCGGCTTGAACAACCGGGCCTCGTCGAACACGCCGTAGTTGGGCAGGAAGTGCTTGAACTGCCGCGCCACGATCTGGCCCCGGTACAGCACGGCGGCCGCGTTGCGCGGGCCGATGGCGTCCCGGTCCAGGTAGCCGGTGAACACGGCGACCTCGCCGCAGCCGGCCTCGGCGAGCCGGGCGGCGAGCGACTCCAGCGTCCGTTTGGCGGCCTCGCCGAACGACTCGCGCAGGGCGAGGTCCTCCACCGGGTAGCCGGTCAGGGCCATCTCGGGGAAAAGCACGACGTGCGCCCCGGCCTCGGCGGCCTTGCGGGTCCACGCCAGTAGCACGGCGGCGTTGCCGTCGAGGTCACCGACGCACGTGTTCACCTGGGCGAGAGCGATGCGCAGTTGCGGCATGCCGACATTCTTCTCCACCGGGGCCTTCGTCGCGGCCAGATGTGGCGGAGCTGTCAGCTGGACCATACGGAGTACCGACACAGGAGGGTGGCACGATCACCAGGTGGTCAAGTCGTCTCGCCGCGTGCTCGCCGCGGTCTGCATCCCGGCCGTCGTGCTGTGCGTAGCCGCCTGCACGTCCGTCAGCCAGGGCTCGGGCGTGCCCGCGTCGGTGGTCGAGAAACACGGCCCGGTCGGTCCGGTGCCCAGCGGCCTGTCCACGTTCTACAGCCAGCCGCTGGCCTGGAGCGGGTGCCAGGACTACGCGAAGGTCCCGTCCGACAGCCAGTCCTTCAGCGGGTCGGCCCTGCAGTGCGCGCCGCTGACCGTCCCGCTGGACTACACGAAGCCCTCGACGGCCACGGTCACCATCGCGGTGATGCGCATCCGCGCCGGCGACACGGCCCACCGGATCGGCTCGCTCCTGGTCAACCCGGGCGGCCCCGGTGGCTCCGGCCTTGAGTTGGTGGCGAACATGCAGAAGACGTGGTCGGGCACTGACCTGTCCAAGCGGTTCGACCTGGTCGGCTTCGACCCGAGGGGCGTGGGCGCCAGCCAGCCGGCGATCCGCTGCCTCAGCCCCCAGCAACAGGACTCGGTCCGCGCGTCCGACCTGGACGACCAGACGAGCCAGCAGGGCGTGGCGGCGTACGAGGAACAGCAGAAGCAGTACGCACAGGCGTGCGCCGCGAACACCGGCAACGGCAAGCAGATGCTGGAGAACGTCGGCACGCGCGACGCGGCCAAGGACATGGACGTGCTGCGGTCCGCACTGGGCGAGCAGAAGCTGACCTACCTGGGCTACTCCTACGGCACCGCACTGGGCACGGCGTACGCACAGGACTTCCCGGCGAACGTGCGCGCGATGATCCTGGACGGCGCGGTCGACCCGAACCAGAACGTCGTGGACGAAACCGTGGCCCAGGCCACCGGCTTCCAGACGGCGTTCAACCAGTTCGCCGCGTGGTGCGCCAACCAGCAGCAGTGCGCCCTTGGCACCACGAGCGACCCGAACGGCGCCTTCCGCGCCCTGGTCAACCCATTGCTGGACTCCCCGCTCCCCACCGGCGACGGCCGCAAACTCACCTACGACGACGCGACCACGGGCGCCATCCAGGCCCTGTACTCGCAGTCCTACTGGCAGTACCTCAACCAGGGCCTGAACGAACTGAAACAGGGCAACGGCCACACCCTGATGCTGCTGGCCGACGTCTACGACGGCCGCCAGTCCGACGGCACCTACTCCAACGAACAGGACGCCTTCAACGCCATCCGCTGCGTGGACACCCCACCGGTAACCGACCCGGCCACCCAGATGGAAGCAATGCAGCGCTACAAGCAGGCAGCCCCGTTCCTGGACAACGGCCGCCCCGCGGTGGCCCAGGGGGACGCGTGCACGGTCTGGCCGGTCCCACCAACCAGCACCCCGCACGCCCTGAACATCCAGAACCTGGTACCGGTCCTGGTGATCTCCACGACGAACGACCCGGCCACCCCGTACCAGGCGGGCGTGAACCTGGCAAAGGCCCTGAACGGCGGCCTACTCACCTTCGTGGGCACACAACACACGGCGTTCCTGCAAAACATCGCCTGTGTGGACAAGTACGGCACGGCCTACCTGGAAAACCTGACGCTCCCACCCACCGGCACCCGCTGCACCCGCTGACGGAGGCGTCAACCTTCTACCGCCCCCGCCCCACCAACCCGGCAAACGCCGCCCCGACAACGCAAATAACCGCGGTGACCAAAAAAATCTCCCGATACTCGGTCAGCAGGGCCCCACGCAAAGCCGCCTCATAAGCGACCAACTCCCGCCGAAACACAGCCGCGGTAACCCCGAACGGCAGCGGAGTGTCCACGCTGGCCGTCAACGTGTGAAACCGATGCAACCCCCACGCCGACAACGCCGAAACCCCCACCAACATCCCGGTCATCCGAGCCACCACCACAGCAGCCGAAGCGACCCCGTGCCGATCATCGGGCACAACCCTCAACACGGCGGCCGACAACGGCGCAATGACCAACCCCAACCCGACCCCGGCAATCACCAGATCCGTGTCCACCACGGGCAACACCCCATAACGCGCCGACAGCACGTCCCCGGACCATCGTGAAACCAACAAATAACCCCCAGCCGCCACGACCATCCCACCCGCACCCACCACGGCGTCCCCCATCCGAGCAGCCAACCAACCACCCACCACGGCCCCCACCGGCAAAGCAACCAGAAACCGAACCAACAACAAGGCAGTCTGCCCGGAATCCATCCCCAACAACGTCTTCGCGAACAACTCCAGATCAACGAGCGTCACCATCAACGCCCCACCAGCGGCCAAACTGGCCGCCAACGCAGCCAGAAACGGCAACATCCGAACCCCGGCCGGATCCAGCAACCTGTGCCGAGCCCGAGCCTCCCACACCACAAAAGCCACCAACACAACCCCAGCGGCCACCAGCGCGGGCACGCCCCACGGAGGCAACACCGACTGATCGGGATTCGCGTTGTACAAGCCGACGACCACCAACGCCAACACGCCGGCCAACAACGCCCCACCAACGAAGTCCGGCCGCTGCCCGGTAACCCGCCGCCCTCCCGGCACAGCCACCTGCACCACGATCATCGCCACAGCCGCCAACGGCACGTTCACCCAGAAAATCCCCCGCCAGCTCACCAAAGCAGCCAGCCCCACCCCGTACAACGGCCCGAGCACACTACCCAGTTCCTGAGCGGCACCCACCAGCCCCAACACGACAGTCCGCCGAGCAGGCGGCCACAGATCACCCACCAGAGCCAACGTCACCGGCAGCAGCGCACCCCCGGAAATTCCCTGCACGGTCCGCCCGACCACCAGCTCGGTGACCCCACCGGCGGCAGCCGTGATCACGGACCCGACACCGAACACCGCCAGACACGCCTGCACCAGAATCCGCCGCCCGAACAGGTCGGACAGCTGCCCCAGCAGCGGCATCGCGGCCACGTAACCGAGCAGGTACCCGGTCACGACCGGCGTGGCCTGCTCCAGGTGGTTGACCGGAATCCGCAGGTCGGCCACGACGTCCAACAGCACGCCGACGACCACGTAGGCGTCCAGCGCGGCCAGCAGGACCGCGAGCCCGCCCGCGCCGATGGCCAGCGACCGCCGCGCGGGTACCTCCGTGGTGGCCACTAGGCCGGCGCGGTCACGGTGACGGGCTCGTTGAAGTGCGAGATGTCCACGTCCACCTTCGCGCCCTGCGCGCCGCCGTTGCCCGGCACCCCGAACTCCGCCTTGACCGGCAGGTTCCTGCTGTCCGCGGCCACCCACAGCGTCGCCGTCACGTCCGAGTTGAGTCCGGGCAGCAGCGCGCCCACCACGCCCTGGGTGACCTTCCCGGCGATCCGGTAGCTGTCCACGCCGTCCACGGTCTCCCGCGCCTGCGTGGTGCCGCCCTGCACGCTCGTCAGCACCTTCGCGATGCCCCGGTTCGGGTCGAGGATCGCGGTCGGGTCGAACAGGTTGCCCGCCAGCGCGGCCGGCACCTTCGTGTAACCACCGGTGGCGCCCTTGATGTAGAACTCGCCGTTCAGCAGCACGAAGTCGACCTGTACGAGCTGGCCCAGCTCGGAGATCTTCGCGCTGCCCTTGGCCTGGCCCTGGGCGTTCAGGTCGCCGTCCGCGTTCTGGATCGGCACCCCGGCCAGCGTGCCGTTGACGGTGATCGCGAAGTGCACGCTGGTCACCCCCCGCATCGAGGCGCCCGAGTTGGCCAGCAACGTGGCCGCGGCGGGTAGGTTCGCCGAGCCCGAACCGCCGCCGGACGTGCAGCCGGCGACGAGCGCGGCCAGCAGTGCCATGGCGAGTAGCAAACGACGCATGCGGTGATCGTAGGGGTCGGTCCGACGCCACGGGCACGGATGCGACTTTCCGGCCGACACGCCCGGGTGGGGGTTGGAAACGCGCCCTTAACTCCACCTGCCTACTCTGCCGACATGGATCGACAGCAGGAGTTCGTGCTACGCACGCTGGAGGAACGCGACATCCGGTTCGTCCGGCTGTGGTTCACCGACGTCTTGGGGTTCCTGAAGTCGGTCGCCGTGGCCCCCGCCGAACTGGAGGGCGCGTTCGCCGAGGGCATCGGTTTCGACGGTTCGGCCATCGAGGGCTTCGCCCGGGTCTACGAGTCGGACATGGTCGCCAAACCGGACCCGGCCACCTTCCAGGTGCTGCCGTGGGAGACCGGTGAGGGGGACCACTACTCGGCGCGGATGTTCTGCGACATCGCCATGCCGGACGGCTCGCCGTCCTGGGCCGACCCGAGACACGTGCTCCGCAGAACGCTGGCCAGGGCCACCGAGGCCGGTTTCACCTGCTACGTGCACCCCGAGATCGAGTTCTTCCTGCTGTCCACCGTGCCCAGCGACGGCTCCGAGCCGCAGCCCGCGGACAACGGCGGCTACTTCGACCAGGCCAGCCACGCCAACGCCACCCATTTCCGCCGGCACGCCATCGAGGCGCTGGAGGCGATGGGCATCTCCGTCGAGTTCAGCCACCACGAGGGCGCCCCCGGCCAGCAGGAGATCGACCTGCGCTACGCCGACGCGCTCACCATGGCCGACAACGTGATGACGTTCCGGTACGTGATCAAGGAGGTCGCGATCACGCAGGGCGTGCGTGCGTCGTTCATGCCCAAGCCGTTCTCCAAGCAGCCGGGGTCGGGCATGCACACCCATGTCAGCCTGTTCGAGGGCGACCGGAACGCCTTCTACGACAGCGAGAACCCGTACGACCTGTCGCCGACCGGCAAGGCGTTCGTCGCCGGCCTGCTCAGGCACGCGCGCGAGATCAGCGCCGTCACCAACCAGTGGGTCAACTCCTACAAGCGGCTGATCGTCGGCGGTGAGGCGCCGTCGGCCGTCTGCTGGGGGCACGCGAACCGGTCCGCCCTGGTCAGGGTGCCGATGTACAAGCCGAACAAGTCGGCGTCCCGGCGGGTCGAGGTCCGCTCACCCGACTCGGCGTGCAACCCGTACCTGGCGTACGCGGTGATCCTGGCGGCCGGCCTGAAGGGTGTGGAGAAGGACTACGAGCTGCCGCCGGCCGCCGAGGACGACGTGTGGTCGCTGTCCGAGGCCGAGCGCAAGGCCGCCGGGTACGACAGCCTGCCGCAGAATCTCGGTGAGGCACTGGCCGAGCTGGAGAACTCCGAACTGGTCGCCGAGGCACTCGGCGAACACGTCTACGACTTCTTCCTGCGTAACAAGCGCGCCGAGTGGGACGGCTACCGCAGCGAGGTCACGCCCTACGAGCTGCGCACCGGCCTGCCGGTGCTGTGAAAGCCATTGGTCCACAAGGCTTTCTTGATCTTGGGCTAGGTTGGCGGCCGTGACCGAGTCAGACACCGACACAGCCACTGTCGCGGTGACCGCCTGCACCGTTGCGTCGCTGCGCCAGTTGGCCGCTGTCCGCGTGCTGGCCAGGTCGTTCGCCGACCACCATCCCGGCGCCACGTGCGCCGCGCTGCTCGTCGACTGCGACGCCGACACTCTCGCCGACCTGGGGGATCTCGGCAGGCTCGCGGACGGCGCCCGCTTCCTGCTGCCCGGCGACATCGGCGTCGGGGACGCGGAACTGGCCCGGCTGCGCACCGCGTTCGCGCCCGACGAGCTGTGCGCCGTGCTGCGGCCGCGCCTGATGCGCTGGCTGGTCACGTCCGCGCACACCAGCGGTCCCGTGCTGCACCTCGACCCGTCGGTCCTGGTACTCGCCCCGATCGTGGAGCCCGTGTTCGCCGGCCTGGTCGACCACTCCCTGGTGCTGGTACCGAGGGTGTTGCAGTCGCTGCCCGAGGACGGCCTGCGCCCGGACGGCGCCGAACTGCGCGCCGCGGGCCTCTTCGATCCGGCCCTGATCGCGGTCAACCGGGGCGCCGCGGACTTCCTGTCCGCGTGGGCCGAACACGCGCTGCGCGAACCCGACGACGCCGACGCCTTCCTGGACGGCGCCGCCGTCCTGCTCAGCCACCACGTCCTGCGTGATCCCGGCATCGGCCTGTCCGTGTGGAACGCCGCCCAGCGACTCGTCCAGGCCGACGAGCACGGCGGCGTCACGGTGGCCATGCTCGAACCCGCGAGCGGTTCATCGGCGTCGGTGCTCGAATCCGCGACCGCCGCACCGGTCGCCGGTGCGCCGCTGCGCACCGTGCACTTCGCCGGTTTCGACCCGAACCGGCCGTGGCTGCTGTCCGCCGCCGTCGCCGACCGGCCCAGGGTGCTGCTGTCCGAGCACCGGCTGCTCGCCCGACTGTGCGCCGCGTACGTCGCGGCCCTCACCGCGGCCACCCAACCGGGTGATCCCGTTGGCCTGCCGCACCGCATCGGCTCGTCCCCGCTGCCGGCGTCGCTGCGTGCCCGCTACCGGGCCGCCTGGCTGTCCGCCGAGCGCGACGGCACCGAGATCCCGCCCGCCCTGCCCACCGCGCCGGTCGAGTTCCTCGACTGGGCCTGCGCCCCGGACAGCGTGCCCGGCAGCACCCGCTGGGCCGCGGCCGCCTGGCAGGACGACCCCAACCTGCGCCGCCGGTTCCCCGACCCGTTCGGCGTCGACGCGGACGCCTTCCGCGAGTGGTGCGCCGGTGCCGGCGTGTCCAGCGGCGCCCTGCCGCCGGAGGCCGTGCCGAGGGCTCCCGACGCCGACACCCGGCTCACCGACCAGCTCGGCGTCTCGGTCCTGGGCAACAGCAACATCGCCCGGCTGCTGCGGGCCGCCGCCGTCGCGTCCGGTCTGCCGGTGTCCGCGGAACCCGACTACCCGGTCGTGTTGTGCTGCACCGGTGTGCCGACCGGCCTGGCACAGCGCAGGTACGTGATCGCGACACCCGACGACACCGGCGCGGTCTCCGCCTACCGGGGTGCCCACGAGGTCTGGACGCTCAGCCAGGCCGCACGGTCCGAACTGGACGGTGTGCTCGGCCTGCCCGTGCACGCCGTTCCACTGCCGGTGTCCGACGCGGAACACGTCGACGGGGTGCGGCGGCAGGCCGCGCGGGACGGGATCGGCTGGCCGGACAAGCCGGACGACGTCGTGTTCACCGCACTGGTCGACCACGCCCACGAGCGCGCCGACAACGCCGTCGGCGTCGTGGCCGCGTTCGGCAGGGCGTTCCCGGAACGGCAGGACGTGCGCCTGCTGATGCTGGTCAGCAACGCCGCCGAGCACCCGGCCGCCGCCGAGCGCCTGCGCCTGTCCGCCGTCGACGACGACCGCATCCACCTGGTCGAAGGGGGATCGCCGGACGAGCGGCTGACCTGGCTGGACACGGCCAACTGCCTGCTCGCACTGCACCGCGCCGGCACCGACCGCGTCGGCATGGTCGTCGCGGCCGCCGCTGCCAGGGGCATCCCGGTGCTCGGCGTGGACAGCGGCCCCACCGCCGAACTCCTGGCCAGGGACGGCGCACTGCTGGTGCCCACCGGCCCGGACGGCCGCGAGCCCGACCCGGCCACCGTGGTCGAGGCCATGCGCGCCGTCGCCGAGGACCCGGACGCGGCCGCCGAACTCGGCCGCGTCGGACGCGCGGAACTGCTGCGCGGTCACTCGATCGCGGTAGCCGGCGCCCGGCTGCGCGACCGCGTCGAGCACGCGTACCACAGCTGGCGCGCCCGCAACGCCGTCACGCGCGTGCCCCAGCACACCGACCCCCTCGGACCGCTGCGGTCCGCACGGCACGTGCTGCTGCGCCAGCCGGACGTGGACGTCGGCTACAAGATCCCGATGGCGCCCGCGCTGCGCAAGGCCGTGCTGCGCGTGCTCGCGCACTACGACGACCACATCCGCACCGTGCTCGGCACGCTCGTGGACGGCATGGAGCGCTCGGTCGAGGAACTGGCCGCCCGCCAGGAGGCCGAGTCGGCGGGCGGCGAGATCGCCGAGCTGAACCTGGTCGCCGAGCAGCTCGACCGGCTCGCCGAGCGCATCGCGCACCTGGATGACCGGCTGATCAGCATCGACGACGGCGCATTGCGCGTCCGGGCCGACGTGACCGGCCAGACCAGACGGCTGGCCGAGGTCGAGGACGCCGTGGTCGGCGAGGCCGCGAAGCACGCCAAGCAGACCGCGCTGCTGGCCGACCGGATGGACCGGCTGACCGAGGCGGTCGACCGCACCCTCGACCGGATGGGTGATCTGGAAACCCGGGTGTCCGCCGTGCTGCGGGACAACGACAACCGCACCGACGTCAGCGTGGAAGCGGCCAGCCAGGCGCTGAAGGCGTCCGACGCGCTGCGCAGGGTCGTCCTGCGCGAGCACGAAAGGCGTGCCGGAGATCACCCGGACGGGTTGCCGGCCGACCAACCCCCGAGCGCGCTCGTGCTGTCCGACGCCGGCCTGCTCCGGCTGCCCGCCGACGACGGCGTGATGCTGCCCCTGCTGTCCAGCAACGGCGTGTGGGAACCGGAGCTGAGCCGGCTGATCGACTCACTCGTCGAGCCGGGCGGCATCTTCGTCGACATCGGCGCGTATGTGGGCTACCACACACTCCGGGTGCTCAGCAGGCTGGGCACCAGTGGCGCCGTGGTCGCCGTCGAACCACACGTCGAGGCAACCAACCTGTTGCGGCACAACGTGTCCATCAACGTGTCCGAGGCGGTTGCCGAGCGGCTGACCGTGATCCCGGCGGCGGCCTGGGACACGGCAGGCGTGCTGGCCGCCGAGCCGGCCATGACCGGCGGCGTGCAGGTCCGCTCGGTGCCACCGGACTCGCCACCGCGACGGCGGGACCGTGCCGGCCGTCCGCCTGGACCGGGAGTTCGAGAGCGTCGACAGCCTGCGCGGCATGCCGCTGGCGGTCGTCAAGGTCGACGTGCCCGGCCGTAGCCATCGCGCGCTCGGCGGCCTGGTCAGACTGCTGCGCCGGGACCGGCCGCACGTCTTCCTGGCGTTCTCCGTCGGGCAGACATCCAGAGACCGGAGACGATCCGATAACGGTTCTCCGCGAATTCGACACCTGGGGCTTCGACGTCTGCTTCTCGGCGCCTCCGAACCGTCCGCTCCGCAGGAGATTGTCACGGCGACCGAGGGCCAACACAGCTCCACTCTGTGGCTCCGGCCGAGGGGCAAGTAGCCGGCGAATGCAGCGCGCAAGTCGCTGACCAGCCGATTTGACTTCTGCACGGTCGCTCGGTAACTTTCTCCTCGTCGCAAGGAACGCCGGACGGAACAGGACGCAAAAGCCTGGCGAGGACGGTAAAGCGGAGAAGTTCCCTGGTCCTGGACTAAGGGAGCTGGTGAGAGTTCGGCCCAGTGCTTGACACTCTCGAACCCTCTCTGCTAGGCTTCTGCGGCACTCCTGGAACGGGGTAAGGCTCCTCCGGCCCTTCGCGGCCGACAGGTGGACGACCCCCCGGAAATGGGTCCAAAGCTTGATGCAGTACAATGAACCTATCGCCTCGCGATCAGAGTCGCTAACAAGTGACAATGACCGGTGTGCGTGTGTTCTTTGAGAACTCAACAGTGTGCCGATAATGCTAGTAGAGCTCTATCTAAGTAGAACCCCCTCGTTGGGGTTCCTTTGAGTGAGTGATGCCAGATTGATGTCTGGTGTGCCTCGATTGAAATTCTCAAGCCATATTGGAGAGTTTGATCCTGGCTCAGGACGAACGCTGGCGGCGTGCTTAACACATGCAAGTCGAGCGGTAAGGCCCTTCGGGGTACACGAGCGGCGAACGGGTGAGTAACACGTGGGTAACCTGCCCTGTACTTTGGGATAAGCCCGGGAAACTGGGTCTAATACCGGATATGACTTCATGCCGCATGGTGTGGGGGTGGAAAGTTCTGGCGGTACGGGATGGGCCCGCGGCCTATCAGCTTGTTGGTGGGGTGATGGCCTACCAAGGCGACGACGGGTAGCCGGCCTGAGAGGGCGACCGGCCACACTGGGACTGAGACACGGCCCAGACTCCTACGGGAGGCAGCAGTGGGGAATCTTGCACAATGGGCGAAAGCCTGATGCAGCGACGCCGCGTGAGGGATGACGGCCTTCGGGTTGTAAACCTCTTTCGCCCGGGACGAAGCGAGAGTGACGGTACCGGGAGAAGAAGCACCGGCTAACTACGTGCCAGCAGCCGCGGTAATACGTAGGGTGCGAGCGTTGTCCGGAATTATTGGGCGTAAAGAGCTCGTAGGCGGTTTGTTGCGTCGGCCGTGAAAACTTGGGGCTTAACTCCGAGCTTGCGGTCGATACGGGCAGACTTGAGTTCGGTAGGGGAGACTGGAATTCCTGGTGTAGCGGTGAAATGCGCAGATATCAGGAGGAACACCGGTGGCGAAGGCGGGTCTCTGGGCCGATACTGACGCTGAGGAGCGAAAGCGTGGGGAGCGAACAGGATTAGATACCCTGGTAGTCCACGCCGTAAACGTTGGGCGCTAGGTGTGGGGACCATTCCACGGTTTCCGTGCCGTAGCTAACGCATTAAGCGCCCCGCCTGGGGAGTACGGCCGCAAGGCTAAAACTCAAAGGAATTGACGGGGGCCCGCACAAGCGGCGGAGCATGTGGATTAATTCGATGCAACGCGAAGAACCTTACCTGGGTTTGACATGCACTGGATCCCAGCAGAGATGTTGGTTCCGCAAGGCTGGTGCACAGGTGGTGCATGGCTGTCGTCAGCTCGTGTCGTGAGATGTTGGGTTAAGTCCCGCAACGAGCGCAACCCTCGTTCCATGTTGCCAGCGGGTAATGCCGGGGACTCATGGGAGACTGCCGGGGTCAACTCGGAGGAAGGTGGGGATGAGGTCAAGTCATCATGCCCCTTATGTCCAGGGCTTCACACATGCTACAATGGCCGGTACAGAGGGCTGCGAAGCCGTGAGGTGGAGCGAATCTCGTAAAGCCGGTCTCAGTTCGGATCGGGGTCTGCAACTCGACCCCGTGAAGTCGGAGTCGCTAGTAATCGCAGATCAGCAACGCTGCGGTGAATACGTTCCCGGGCCTTGTACACACCGCCCGTCACGTCACGAAAGTCGGTAACACCCGAAGCCCATGGCCTAACCCGTAAGGGAGGGAGTGGTCGAAGGTGGGACTGGCGATTGGGACGAAGTCGTAACAAGGTAGCCGTACCGGAAGGTGCGGCTGGATCACCTCCTTTCTAAGGAGCACAGGCGACGCGTCACTCGATTGTGGTGGCGGTTGGTTGCTCATTAGTGTGGAACTACTAGCAGATGCGCCCTGTAATCCGGCGCTGGCAGGCATCTAGTACTGGTTGGTTTTCGAGCTGGCCGTGGAACGGGTCTGTCAGGGTGGGTGGGGGTGTTCGGTGCACTGTTGGGTCCTGAGGGAACACGCGCTCCCCGCTGTTTGTTGGGTGGGGATGACGGTGTTGGTCTCGGTCCCGGATCGATCTGGATGTCATACCGTGGGTGTTCATACGGTGCGTGTGCTGTGTGGGTGCTTGGCTGGTGCGTCGGGTGGGTTGGTTCTCGGGTGGTTGTTTGAGAATTACACAGTGAATGCGAGCATCTTTGTGGTCAAGATATTAAGGGCGCACGGTGGATGCCTAGGCATCAGGAGCCGATGAAGGACGTAGGAGGCTGCGAAAAGCCTCGGGGAGCTGTCAACCGAGCTGAGATCCGAGGGTGTCCGAATGGGGAAACCCGGCACCAGTCATGTGGTGTCACCCGCACCTGAATCTATAGGGTGTGTGGAGGGAACGCGGGGAAGTGAAACATCTCAGTACCCGTAGGAAGAGAAAACAACCGTGATTCCGTGAGTAGTGGCGAGCGAAAGCGGAGGAGGCTAAACCGGTCATGTGTGATACCTGGCAGGGGTTGCATGGTCGGGGTCGTGGGACCTATTCGTGGGGGCTGCTGACCTCACAAGGAGTGATAAAACATCGTGGTTAGCGGAACTGTTTTGGGATAGCAGACCGTAGAGGGTGAGAGTCCCGTACGTGAAAACCCGGTGTCTCCTGGTAGGGATCCCAAGTAGCAGCGCACTCGTGGAATGTGCTGTGAATCTGGCGGGACCACCCGCTAAGCCTAAATACTTCCTGATGACCGATAGCGGACTAGTACCGTGAGGGAAAGGTGAAAAGTACCCCGGGAGGGGAGTGAAAGAGTACCTGAAACCGTGTGCCTACAAGCCGTCAGAGCCGTGCTGCACTATGTGTGGTGGTGATGGCGTGCCTTTTGAAGAATGAGCCTGCGAGTTAGTGGTGCGTGGCGAGGTTAACCCGTGTGGGGTAGCCGTAGCGAAAGCGAGTCTGAATAGGGCGTTTGAGTCGCGTGTCCTAGACCCGAAGCGGAGTGATCTACCCATGGCCAGGGTGAAGCGTCGGTAAGACGTCGTGGAGGCCCGAACCCACCAGGGTTGAAAACCTGGGGGATGAGCTGTGGGTAGGGGTGAAAGGCCAATCAAACTCCGTGATAGCTGGTTCTCCCCGAAATGCATTTAGGTGCAGCGTCGCATGTTTCGTGGTGGGGGTAGAGCACTGGATGGCCTAGGGGGCCTACAAGCTTACTGAAGTCAGCCAAACTCCGAATACCATTACGTGTAAGTGCGGCAGTGAGACTGCGGGCGATAAGGTTCGTAGTCGAGAGGGAAACAGCCCAGAACACCAGCTAAGGCCCCTAAGTGTGCGCTAAGTGGGAAAGGATGTGGGGTCGCCCAGACAACCAGGAGGTTGGCTTAGAAGCAGCCACCCTTGAAAGAGTGCGTAATAGCTCACTGGTCAAGTGGTCCTGCGCCGACAATGTAGCGGGGCTGAAGCGCACCGCCGAAGCTGTGTCATTCACGCTTGTGATCCACAGGGTTTTCGGATCTTGTGCAGTCGCGTGGATGGGTAGGGGAGCGTCCTGCATCCAGGGAAGCCGTGGTGTGAACCAACGGTGGAGGGTGTGGGAGTGAGAATGCAGGCATGAGTAGCGAGAGCAGAGTGAGAATCTCTGCCGCCGGATGACCAAGGGTTCCTGGGCCAGGCTGTTCCGCCCAGGGTAAGTCGGGACCTAAGGCGAGGCCGACAGGCGTAGTCGATGGACAACGGGTTGATATTCCCGTACCCGTGTGGACGCGTCCCTGATGAGGCTGGTGATACTAACCGCCCGAACTTGTGGAGGCTTCGGCCGAGATGAGGGAGCGCGGGGCCTGAACTGGTAGTAGTCAAGCGATGGGGTGACGCAGGAGGGTAGCTCCGCCAGTGAGTGGTTGTACTGGTGTAAGCCTGTAGCCCGGCGTGTAGGTAAATCCGCACGTCATGGTGGGTGAGAGGTGATGCATAGCCGAGTGAGGCGAAGTAGAGTGATCCCATGCTGCCGAGAAAAGCCTCTAGCGAGTGTCCATGTGGCCCGTACCCTAAACCGACACAGGTGGTCAGGTAGAGAATACCAAGGCGTTCGGGTGAACTATGGTTAAGGAATTCGGCAAAATGCCCCCGTAACTTCGGGAGAAGGGGGGCCGTCTGGCTTGAAGCTCCGTGCGGGCTAGGGCTGGGTGGCCGCAGAGACCAGGGGAAAGCGACTGTTTACTAAAAACACAGGTCCGTGCGAAGTCGTAAGACGATGTATACGGACTGACGCCTGCCCGGTGCTGGAACGTTAAGGGGACCGCTTAGTCTTTCGGGGCGAAGGTGAGAACTTAAGCGCCAGTAAACGGCGGTGGTAACTATAACCATCCTAAGGTAGCGAAATTCCTTGTCGGGTAAGTTCCGACCTGCACGAATGGCGTAACGACTTTCCTACTGTCTCAACCATAGGCCCGGTGAAATTGCACTACGAGTAAAGATGCTCGTTTCGCGCGGCAGGACGGAAAGACCCCGGGACCTTTACTATAGCTTGGTATTGGTGCTTGGTTCGGCTTGTGTAGGATAGGTGGGAGACTGTGAAGCTGTCACGCCAGTGATGGTGGAGTCATCGTTGAAATACCACTCTGGTCGTACTGAGTGTCTAACTTCGGACCGTGATCCGGTTCAGGGACAGTGCCTGGTGGGTAGTTTAACTGGGGCGGTTGCCTCCCAAAGGGTAACGGAGGCGCCCAAAGGTTCCCTCAGCCTGGTTGGCAATCAGGTGGTGAGTGTAAGTGCATAAGGGAGCTTGACTGTGAGACTGACAGGTCGAGCAGGGACGAAAGTCGGGACTAGTGATCCGGCGCTGGCTGGTGGAAGCGGCGTCGCTCAACGGATAAAAGGTACCCCGGGGATAACAGGCTGATCTTGCCCAAGAGTCCATATCGACGGCATGGTTTGGCACCTCGATGTCGGCTCGTCGCATCCTGGGGCTGGAGTAGGTCCCAAGGGTTGGGCTGTTCGCCCATTAAAGCGGTACGCGAGCTGGGTTTAGAACGTCGTGAGACAGTTCGGTCCCTATCCGCCGCGCGCGTTGGAGACTTGAGAAGGGCTGTCCCTAGTACGAGAGGACCGGGACGGACGAACCTCTGGTGTGCCAGTTGTTCCGCCAGGGGCATGGCTGGTTGGCTACGTTCGGGAGGGATAACCGCTGAAGGCATCTAAGCGGGAAGCCTGTTTCGAGATGAGGTCTCCTATCACCTTGAGTGGGTAAGGCTCCCAGTAGATGACTGGGTTGATAGGTCCGAGATGGAAGCACGGTGACGTGTGGAGTTGACGGATACTAATAGGCCGAGGGCTTGCTCACGAAGGTGCTTCGCATTCACTGTGTGATTCTGAACCAACCGCTCGGGTTGATGGCTTGTTGGGCTGTCTTCGGGTGTGTGTGGTTGATAGGGTTTCGGCGGTTTTGGCGGGAGGGAAACGCCCGGTCCCTTTCCGAACCCGGAAGCTAAGCCTCCCTGCGCCGATGGTACTGCACTCGTGAGGGTGTGGGAGAGTAGGACGCCGCCGGACATAATGTGAATAAGGTCTGAGGCCCTGGTCGAGACGGAAACGTCTCCCAGGGCTTCAGACCTTTTTTTGGGTTCAAACGAGTCGCGTGCGTCGACCGCGACGACCATCCTGGGTGCATGAAGGTCGTCCGGTACGCCACGCCCACCGACTTCTGGCATGCGGCCGGGCCGCTGCTCACCGCGGACCCGATCCGCAACACGGTTGCCCTGACCGTCCTGGCCCACCTCCTGTCCGGCGGCGACTACGGTGGCGCGCGGCCGGTATTCCTCACGGTCGAGGACGACGGCCGGCTCATCGGAGCCGCCTTCTGCACACCACCGTTCCCGCTCAACGTCAGTGCCCTGCCCGCCGAGTTGGCCCCGCTGGTCGCCGATCACCTGCTGGCCGCGGGCATCGCGCCGAACGGGGTCAACGGCATGCGACCGGAGGCCGAGGCGTTCGCGGCCTCCTGGGCACAGCGCACCGGCGCCGGCCGCGCCGGTCACATGGACCAGCGGCTCTACCGGCTGGATGTGTTCGCCCCACCGGCCGGCGTCGTGGGCGAGCCGGCGTTGGCCACCACGGACGATCTCGATCTGCTGGCCGACTGGCGGATCGCGTTCCGGGAGGAAGCCGAGCAACACTCCGGGAGAGCCGGTAACCGCGACTCGGTCACCCGCGGTCTCCGGGACTCGATCGCCGCCGGCAACGCCCATGTCCTGTGGCGGGTCGACGGTCGGCCGGTGTCGCTGGCGTCGGCCAACGCCCCGGTGAGCGGGATGTCACGGGTCGGTCCCGTCTACACGCCGGAGAGGTTCCGCAAGCACGGCTACGGCTGTGCCGTCACCGCGGCGGTCACCCGGTGGGCGCTGGACCGCGGCGCCGAGGAGGTCCTGCTGTTCACCGACCTGAGCAACCCGGTCTCGAACTCCATCTATCAGCGGATCGGGTTCGTGCCGGTCGCCGACGCGTTGGATGTGACATTCACCCCGGTACGGCTACCGTGAACGGTGATGCCGGATCGACCCCGTTCCACGCCAGCGTTGGCACGCTTCGGACTGACCGAGGAGCGCGCCGAAACAGACCTGCGCGCCATAGGATGGTGGGGTGCCATGGGACCGACGGAAGGTGGCGAAGCCATCCTCGTCGCACTGTCCCGCAGTCCTGATCCCGATCTGGCACTGCGTGGCCTGGACCGGCTGCGCGCGGCCGATCAGGACGGCTGGGCCGATCTCGCGGCCACCCTCGCGTCCGACGCCGGCCTGCGTGGCCGGCTGTTCTCGGTCCTGGGCACGTCCACCGCGCTGGTCGACTTCCTCGTCGCACAACCGGAGCAGTGGCGCAGGCTGACCGGAGCCGAGGGCGGCCGGTTGACGCCGGCGGCCGCGTTCACCGAGGTCCTGCTGACCACCGTGGGTGCCGACCCGGAGGCAGGTCCACCCGGTACCCCCGACGGAGCGCGCGCGGTGTTGCGCGGCCCCGAGGCGATCCGCGCGCTGCGGTTGGCGTATCGCGGGCTGCTGCTGGAGATCGCCGCCGAGGACCTCGGCCACCTGGTCGAACCGCACCTGCCGACGCCGACGTACGAGATGGTCGCGGCCGCACTGTCCGATCTGGCCGACGCCGCACTGCGCGCGGCCCTCGCGGTCGCGGCCGCCGAACTGGCCGGTGGTTCGGACGGCCCGTTGGACTGCTCGCTCGTGGTGATCGCGATGGGCAAGTGCGGTGGCCGGGAGCTCAACTACGTCAGCGATGTCGACGTCGTGTTCGTCGGTGACGGGGACATCATGCGGTCCACCCGGTTGGCCGCCGGCATGATCCGGGTCGCGTCCGAGGCCGCGTTCGAGGTCGACGCCGCACTGCGCCCGGAGGGCAGGGCCGGCGCGCTGGTCCGCACGCTGGAGGGGCATTCGTCGTACTACCAGCGGTGGGCGCGCACCTGGGAGTTCCAGGCGCTGCTGAAGGCCCGACCGGTGACGGGCGACGCGGAGCTGGGTGCCGCGTACCTGGACGTCGTGACGCCGATGGTGTGGACCGCGGCCGACCGGGAAGGGTTCGTGACGGACGTCCAGTCGATGCGCCGCCGGGTCGAGGACCACGTGCCGGCCGAGTTGGTGGACCGTGAGCTGAAACTGGGCCGTGGCGGCCTGCGGGACGTCGAGTTCGCCGTGCAACTGCTGCAACTGGTGCACGGCAGGGCCGATGGCGCGCTCCGGTCGGCGTCCACCATCGACGCGCTGGCCGAGTTGGGCGCGCGTGGCTATGTCGGCCGCACGGATGCCGTCGATCTCGGTGAGTCGTACCGGTTCCTGCGGGCTGTCGAGCACCGGCTGCAGTTGCGGAGGCTGCGTCGTACCCATCTGTTCCCGCAGGAGCACGAGAGTGCCGAACTGCACTGGCTGGCGCGTGCCATGGGCGTGCGGCCCGATCGGGGCCGGGCTGCCGGTGACGTGTTGTTCGCGGAGTTCCGCCGGCACGCCAATCGGGTTCGCCGGCTGCACGAGAAGCTGTTCTACCGGCCGCTGCTGGAATCCGTGGCGCGCGTGCCGACGGAGGCGCTGCGGCTGACCACGAAGCAGGCCGCCGCCCGGCTGGCGGCGCTCGGCTATTTCGCGCCGGACGGTGCGCTGCGGCACATCCAGGCGCTCACCGACGGCGTGTCGCGCCGCGCGGCGATCCAGACGACGCTGCTGCCGGTGCTGCTGGACCTGTTCAGCGACACGCCCGATCCGGATGGCGGCCTGCTGGCGTACCGGCGGCTGTCCGAGGCGTTGGAGAGCACGCCGTGGTTCCTGCGGCTGCTGCGCGACGAGGGTGCGGTCGTGGAACGGCTGGCGCAGTTGCTGGGCCTGTCGAAACTGGTGCCGGACCTGATGATCAGGGCACCCGAGGTACTGCGGCTGTACGCGCACACCGACGAACTGGCCGGGCGTGACCCCGCCGATGTGGCGCATTCACTGGGCACGGCCGTGCACCGGCACACGGATGTGCACGAGGCGATCGCGGCGGCCAGGTCGTTACGCCGGCACGAATTGCTCCGCATCGCGAGTGCGGACCTGCTCGGCCTGCTGTCGCAGCCCTCGGTGTGCGAGGCGTTGTCCAGCGTGTGGGTGGCGGTGCTGCGTGCGGCGTTGGACGCGGTGCTGCGCGCGAATACCGACGGCGAACCGCCCGCCCGTTTCGCGGTGATCGGCATGGGCCGCCTGGGCGGCGCCGAACTCGGCTACGGCTCGGATGCCGACGTGTTGTTCGTGTGCCGCCCGAATCCTGGTGTGTCCGATGTGGACGCGGTGAAGTGGGCGAACTCGGTCGCCGAGGCACTGCGCAAGGCACTCGGCTCACCGAGCCAGGACCCGCCGCTGATGGTGGACGCCGACCTGCGTCCCGAGGGCAGACAGGGCCCACTGGTCCGCACGCTCGACTCGTACCTCGCGTACTACGCCAAGTGGTCCGAACCATGGGAGGCTCAAGCACTGCTGCGTGCCAGGCCGATCGCCGGCGACCCCGAACTGGGTGCGGTGTTCATCGCGGCGATCGACCCGGTGCGCTACCCGGCCGACGGCCTGGCTCCCGCGCAGGTCAGGGAGATCCGACGCATCAAGGCCAGAGTGGACGGTGAGCGGCTGCCGCGCGGCGTCGATCCGTGGACCCACACGAAACTCGGTCGGGGTGGCCTGGCCGATGTGGAGTGGACGGTCCAGTTGCTGCAGTTGCGGCACGCGCACCGGATACCGGCCCTGCGGACCACGGCGACACTGGCGGGACTGTCGGTCGCCGCCGAAGCCGGCCTGATCTCGGCAGCCGACGCGGAGGCGCTGTCGGCCGCGTGGCTACTGGCGACGAAGGCGCGCAACGCGACGATGTTGGTGCGTGGCAAGGCATCCGACCAGCTACCGACGTCCACGCGGGAGCTCGCGGCGGTGGCCGCCGCGGTCACCGGCCAACGGGAGCCGGAGCCTGGCAGGTTCCTCGACGAGTACCGCCGCACGATGCGCCGTGCCCGCGCGGTGATCGAGCGCGTGTTCTACGAATAGCGACTTCCAGAGAATACGAACTGCCCGCCGACGCGACGTCGGCGGGCCGGTTTCGGTGATCTCCCGTGCCGACGTGATTCCAGAAACTGACGACCTTCCCATTCTTCGGCCTTGCCAGGAAATTTGTGATTCGACCGTTTGTGGCCCTCATGCGAGATGGCCACGCGGCTACCTCACTCTAATTTTCGGGTCAGCACGCGGCATGCTCGTAGCGTTCGATCAACGCGACGCCCTGTTGTTGAATTAGTTCCGAATTCTCGGGTGATGGGTCACCCTGCTGCCCCGCTGCCACACACGCATCCCCGCTGCCACGCGCCGGACGCGGTCGCTGCGCAGTAGCGCAGGCTGATCCGGTCATGGCTTTCTTCTGGGTGGGGACACATCGCGCACATGGCACTGGGTCGGTCAACGGCGTTCATCGCGGTCGTGTCCGGTCGTTCCCCGGTCATGGAAGTAGTCATGGAAGTAGTCATGGTGTCCCATCTGCAATGTATTGTCCCGGAGCTCGAAATTGGGCTGGTACGACCGGCTGTCGCGTGGACGAGCGAGATCGGCATGTCGACGGCGCCACCGTGGTCGGGGACGGCACCTCGGTCGGTGATCAGGGGCGACGCCTGCGGGCGGCGTGTCGCAACTGCAGGACGCGGGCGGAGCCGAACAGGGCGATCAACAGGGCTCCGGCGACCGCGGCGAACAGCATGGCCACGCCCATCGGCAGGGTGCCGTTGGCGCCGAGGAAATGCACCTGCGCGGGGGAAAGGTTCTGCACGATGAAGATCAGCAGGAAGACCAGGGCCACGACGGCGACGATGGCAGCGATCCAGGCGCCGCTGATCCTCGTTGGGACGCTGCGGATGTGGGGTGCCGCTGGGGCGCTGCCGGACCGTCGCTCGGGGGTGGCGGCGATTGGTGCCGGTTCGGATTCGGGACCAGCCGGGTTGGGTGTCACTGAATCAGGCACGGCGGGAACGGGCCCAGGAGCGATGACTTCGGTGGCGGCCGGGGGTGCCGACAGCGTGGTCGAGTGGGTTTCGGCTGCGGGCGCCAGAGCGGGGGTCGCGGAGTTGCCGTGATGACGAACGAGGCGAACGCGGTCAAGGAGGGAGGGCATGACATGCCTGACTGCAGCGCCGGTGTGGGCAGGCACCTCAGACTGGGGCGTTGTCGCTTCCGGATTACCTTGAGTGTACGCCGAATACCGCCTGCGTGACCGCGCGCGTTCGATCTCGGGACGTCGGTGCCAGGTGCCAGGTGCGAGTACGGTCGGAAGTACCGAGAGTATCTCGAGCGTTGGCAGTCAGGTCGGCGTCGTTCCCGGCGAACGTCTTGACCGGCCGATTCGTGGCCGGAGACGGGAGCACCGACATGAGTTCGGGCTCGCCACCGTGCGTCGAAATCAACGGCGGCATCTGCGGATCGGGCAGGTCCGGGCGCATTGGGCTGCGGTTGGCACTGAAGCCGAAGGCCGCGTTGATGGGCGCCGTGGATGGTGCGTGGTGGCCACGGACGACCAACCCGCTCGCCGAATTTCCCGCGCTGATCGCCGGTATCGAACTGCGACCGCGGGCCGGTCGACCGGGTGGCGTTCAGTTCGATCGATCTGGGACGACGCACCTGACCGGATAGTTGTCGCGGGCGCGACGATCAAGTTGGAAGGGTTTCCTTCGCTGGATCGCCGCACAGTGTTGGTATCGGGCGTCAACTGGCATCGGATGGTCCTGCTGGTGATCCCACCGCAGACTGACGAACAGACTGCCGCCGGCTGCCATCGCGCTGGCGGCGAGTGGCGACAATACCGATCAGGCAACGCGGATCCTGGTCGCGAGCGGTGTCGAACGTCGTGGTGGCGCGGATGATCGTGGTCGACTGCCGACCGGCCCGTGAGCGAGAAGCAGCTGACCACAACGAGAGGACGACAACGGCAATGCCGCATGCACCCGAGAAGAGCACGAACCAACTCATCGTCTGGTGGCGGCTGGTCGAGGCGCTCGACGAGGTGGCCGCCGCCTGGCAGCAGGCACAGGCGATGACCGGCACTGGTGGACTCCCGGTCAGTTGCCCGCGAACCTCGGGGTCGAGCTCGCCCGTTCCGGCGCGCATGGCGCCGAGGCGACGGCGGGCGTTGCCGCGATCCTGGCCCAGCAGATCGACAGCGGCGGAGGTTCGCGGAGTTGGCCAGCGCGGCACGTGCGATCAGCGACGACTGGCCGAGGCGAGCCCAACGTCGGAGGCTGGCGTGACGCGCACTGACCACAATGGACATCTCTCGCGGTGGCACGGGTTCGGCACCACCGACTGCCGAGGAGGCCGCGATGCCTGATGAGTTCACTGTGCTGCCGATGGAAGTGAACCACCGCTTCCTGTTGGCGCGGGAAGAGGTCACCGCCGCGCTGAAGGCGCTCGCCGACACGAACGGCGCGGGTACCGACGCGCAGTACCAGGCGCTTGCCGACGCCAGGCACAAGATCGCGCAGGTCTACCGGGAGGCCCGCTCGGTCGACAACGGCACCGCACTGGACCAGACGCTGTGGTTCGCGCTGGACGAAGCCGCGCTCTGGCAGGACCAGGAAGCGGCCAGGTACGGCTACCCATCCGGGTGAGGTGCGGGAGTCCGGATCGCCATCGGAGTAGCTGGGCCAGGTCGGCTCGGGCCCCCAAGATCCTGGCCCCGCGCTCGAGCCGAGACCGCGCGCCCCATTCACGTGACCGGTCAACTCGTTCTCGACCCGAAAGGTTCTATGTGGTCACGCTGGGTTTCCTGAGTACATATCCGCCTACGCTGTGCGGACTCGCGTCATTCACCGCCGCGCTGCGCGCCGCACTGCCCGAAGGCGCGGCGGGCGGTGTGGTTCGGCTCGTCGACGCGGACGGCGCAACCCGGCCGGCCGGCGTGGTCGGGGAACTCGTCGCCGGCTCGACGGCCAGTTGCCGCGATGGCCGCCGACAGGTTGAACCGTCAGGATGTCGCGATCGTCCAGCACGAGTACGGCATCTACGGCGGCGCGGACGGCGACGACGTACTGCGCGTGCTGGCGTTGTTGTCCGTACCGGCGATCGTCGTGTTGCACACGGTGCTCACCACGCCGACAGCACACCAGCGTTTCGTGCTCGACGGGGTGGTCGCGGCAGCGGCGGCGGTCGTCGTGATGAGCGAGACAGCACGATCCCGGCTGGTCAACGGCTACGACGTGCCCGCCCACCGCGTGGTGGTCATACCGCACGGAGCCCCGGACGCCGCGACCGCGCCCGCGGTCGACAACGGTGACCGCGGCCAGATTCTCACCTGGGGACTGCTCGGTCCTGGCAAGGGCATCGAATGGGGCATCGAGGCGATGGCGCTGCTCGGCGACATGTCGCCAGAGCCGCGCTATGTCGTCGCCGGCCGAACCCATCCGAAAGTGCTTGCCCACCAGGGAGAGCGCTACCGCCGCGCCCTGATCTTCCCGTGCCGGCGAGCTCGGCGTGCACGGCCGAGTCCGGTTCGACGCGCGCTACCTCGACGTCGCCTCGCTGCGTGCCCTGGTGGCCCGCACCCAGGTCGTCCTGCTGCCCTACGATTCCCGCGACCAGGTCACCTCCGGAGTGCTCGTCGAGGCGGTCACCGCGCGCATCCCCGTCGTGGCGACCCGGTTCCCGCATGCCGTCGAACTGCTCGCCGACGGCGCCGGTGTGCTCGTCGACCATCAGGATCCGGTGGCGATCGCGAAGGCGGTACGCATGATTCTCACCGACAGGGCCGCGGCGGCCGGGATGACGGCGGCGGCTGGAGCCGCCGCCCGATCCCTGGGCTGGGCGGCGGTGGCCGACCAGTACCGCGCGGCTGGCCGAGCACCTCATCCGACTGGCAACGCCGGTGGTGGCGTGAGACCGGCCCGAATCGGTGCGCGGCTGGACTACCGTCATCTGCTGCGCATGTCCGACGACGTCGGCCTGTTCGAGCACGCCTGCGGCTCAGCTGCCGCGCCGCGAGCACGGATACTGCCTCGACGACGTCGCGCGTGGACTGGTGGTGCTGAGCAGGGAACCGCGGCTGACCCCGGAACTGTCGCGACTACAGGAGACCCTCCTCGCGTTCACCGCGCACGCACACGACGGCGGGCGTTTCCGCAACCGTCTTGGCTACGACCGCCGCTGGCAGGATGCCACGGATCTCGGCGACTGGTGGGGCCGCGCGCTGTGGGGCCTGGGCAGCACGAGCAGCACACGCCGACCGGACCTGGGTGCGCGCGGCGGCCAGGGCCCTGTTCGACGACGCGGCCGGCCAACGGTCGCCGTGCCCCACGCGCCATGGCGTTCGCCGCGCTGGGCGCCGCCGAGGTGCTCGTGCCCTACCCGCACCACGACCCCGCACGCCAACTGCTCGGCGCCGCCGTCGCGACGATCGGCCCGATTCCGGTCGAGCCCGGGTGGCCGTGGCCGGAGCCCCGGCTCAGCTACGCGAACGCCGCTCTCGCCGAAGCGCTGATCGCGGCCGGTTCGCTGCTGCCCGACGAGCGTGCGCTCGCGGACGGGCTGCGTGTCCTGGACTGGCTGGTCGACCTGCAGACCCATCGCGGTCGGTTGTCGGTGGTCCCGGCGACCGGCTGGGATCCCGGCCAGGCGCCACCGGCATTCGACCAGCAGCCGATCGAGGTGGCCGCGCTCGCCGCGGCCTGTGCCCGCGCCCACGCCGTCACCGGTGCTTCCCGTTGGGCTGCCACGGTTCGGCTGGCCCGCGACTGGTTCCTGGGCGTCAACGACGCCGGTGCGCGGTTGGCGGACCGGGAGACGGGCGGCTGCGGCGACGGCCTGCGAGCCGACGGCGTGAGTATCAATCAGGGTGCCGAATCGACCTCGCCCTGCTGGCCACGTTCCAGCTCGAGCGGCAGCGACCGGACGCCGAGCCGGCGAGGGGCAGCGGCGTGATCGCCGAGACGCGCGGCCTGGTGACCAGGCACGGCACCGTGTTCGCGCCAGATCCCGGCCGCGTCATCACCAAGCTGTTCGTGCCGGGCGAGGAGACGCCGGAGACCCGGTCCCGGGCGGCCGCACTGATCGGGCGCGTCCTCGCGCTGCCGGAGAGCGAGGTGGAGACCGTGCTCGCGGGCGTCCTGGCCGGTTTCTCGGTTCGGCATCGCGACTTCCCGGCAACCCTGGAGCGCACCGCTTCGCTCATGAGCCACCGGATCGTGGCACCGGACGCGCTCAGTCCGCGCCGGCGACTGCTGCTGGGCGCATACTTCACCCACGAGTACGCCATCGAGGCGGCCGCACTGTGCAACCCGTCCCTCGTACCGCACCCCCGGCAGGACGGCCCTCGCACCCGGTGAGTTGCGAGTGGTCCTGAGCTTGCGCGGGATCGGCGAGGGCCACGTGTCCTCGATCGGGTTCGCCACCGGCGTGCTCGGTCCGGGACCGCAGGCACGATGGCAACCCGCGCACGGGCCCTGTGAGCACTGCCGAGCGTGAGCCGGACTCGTGGGAGCGCACCTGGTTTCGGGCCGCGCTGGCACACGACGGCTGCGACAACGAGATCACTGCGACCGTACTGTCGACCCTGCCCGAACGCTTCGGCCAGCACGACCTCGACACCCAGTTGGGCGCGTTGCATCCCCGGCTGCGTGAACGCGCTGGTGCCGACATCACGACGCGGCGCATCCGTGAACTGGCCGCGGCCAGCTACACCGTGCGGTTTCCCGAGGGCACCGACCTGGCGCGGCGAGTGCTGTGGCCGGCCAGTCCCACCGAGAGCCACGGCATGGAGGACGCGCGTTTCGTCCGCCGCACCGATCATCGACGGCACCACCGGCTACCGGGCCACCTACACCGCCTACGACGGCGCCTCGGTGGCGCCCCAACTGCTGGAGAGCGCTGACCTCAATACGTTCCATGCCCTACCCCTGACCGGTCCGGCGGCTCGCAACAAGGGCATGGCGCTGTTCCCCCGGCCGGTCGGCGGGAGACACCTGGCGCTGTGCCGGGGCGACGGCGAAACGATGAGCCTGGCGAGTTCTCTGGATGGTCGGATGTGGACCGACGAGGTGCCTCTGCACGGGCCGATGGCGGCGTGGGAACTGCTGCAGGTCGGCAACTGCGGTTCCCCGCTGGAGACCGCCCAGGGCTGGCTGGTGCTCAGCCACGGCGTCGGACCGATGCGCACCTACGCGCTCGGTGTTCTCCTGCTCGACATCGACGACCCGACCCGGATAGTAGCCGCACTGGCCGAGCCGTTGCTGGTGGCCGGCCACGACGAGCGGGACGGGTATGTCCCGAACGTCGTCTATTCCTGCGGCGGAATCGTCCACGACGGGACGCTGTGGCTGCCCTATGGCAGCAGTGACGCCCGCGTCGCCGTGGCCACCGTGCCGCTGGAGGCCCTGCTGGCGCGACTGCGGACCGCACAGCCGCCCCCGCACGGTGGCGGGGCGGCCTAGTGTGCTGTGAGGCGAGGCGGAAGCAGGGTGGTTGCGATGCGACGGGACATGAGGGCCTCGAACGCGGAGCGCGAGGCGACGGTCGCGCTCCTACAGACAGCCGTGGGCGAGGGGCGCATCACTCTCGCGGAGTTCGAGGAACGGGCGCGGGCGGCGTACGAGGCCACGACCAAGCGTGAACTGGACGTGTTGACAGAGGATCTGCCCCGGAGCCTGTGGTAGGCCGGGGCAGATTCTCCTGTCGTTCGCTCAGACCGGCTCGACGGTCCGGATCGGTGCTGGTGTCGCCGGCTCGGGCGGCATGGTGTCGAGGGTCGCGTGGTGCTCGTCGGCGATCTCCGGGTGATCCGAGGGCGTGGCGGCGACACGAGCTTCGCCTGCGGTCGCGCGTTCGAAGAAACGCAGTAGCTCCACCGGGAATGGCATCACGAGCGTGCTGTTCTTCTCCGCGGCCACATCGACCACGGTCTGCAGCAGGCGCAACTGCAGTGCGCCAGGGGTGTCACCCATGGCGCGGGCGGCCTGGGCGAGTTTGGCGGAGGCCTGGAACTCGCCGTCGGCGGCGATGACCCTGGCCCTGCGCTCCCGTTCGGCCTCGGCTTGCCGGGACATCGACCGCTTCATGCTCTCGGGCAGGGCGACGTCCTTCACCTCGACGCGTTCGATGTGGATGCCCCACGGCCCCTCGGTCGGGGTGTCGATGACGGCCTTGAGTTCGGCGTTGATCTGGTCCCGGTCGGACAGCAGGGTGTCCAGGTCGGCCCGGCCGATGATCGACCGCAGCGAGGTCTGGGCCACCTGTGAGACGGCGGTCGGGTAGTGCTGGACGTTGATGACCGCCTTCACCGGGTCGATGACCCGGTAGTAGACGACGGCGTCGACGGTCAGCGTGACGTTGTCCCGGGTGATGGCGCCCTGCGCGGGGATGCCCATCACGACGGTCTGCATGGACACCTTCCGCATCCGGTCGACGAACGGGATGAGCGCCCGCAGACCGGGCTGGCGAAGGCCCGGCACCAGCCGGCCGAACCGCAGGACGACACCCTGCTCGTACTGCTGTACGAGACGAACACCGGAGCCGAGCAGGATGAGGAGGACGACGAGGATCGGAATGACGATGGCAGCGATCATGATGAGTCCCAACAACGTGCTGTTGATGAAGCGGAAAGCGGAAACGTTGGGCACCTGGATGGCGAGAACGTGTCCGCACGCAAGGCCGGGCGGGCGCCGGTCGTGACGCCGGACCCCGTTGGCAGCCCAAGCCACGGCGCCCGGGAGCTAGCCGCGTTCGCGGGTCAGTCCACCGTCGGCGGCCCAGCGATCCTGGTCGCCCTCGCGCAGCAGTTGTAGTCGGGGGCGCGTCACGCCGGACACAACACCGGCGGCAGTCAGGAGGTCGGCGGGCGGATCGGCGTCGTCCCGTCCGGACGCCGCTGTCATCGCATCGTGAGCGGCAACCGCGCTGGCATCCGGACGGATCACCAGCAAGCTGATCCGCCGCCGGTCCGGTCCGGACACGTGCACGATGTACTCGTCCTGGTGGTGAAATCCCTGCAGGCGTATCATTCCACCGTCCACAATGATCTGCCGTGGTGGGATATCCCATGCGGAGAGCGGGAAAGCAACTCTGGTGACACCACCAAGCCGGACAGCGAGCGACGCGGACCAGGGTCGGCAGTTCGACTACCAGGTCCCGGGACCTGGGCCACCAGCCACCGTCGACATATCCGGCTCGTGATCCCTTCGGCTTCAGTCGCAGTCGTAGGGCGAATGCCGGCCGTTCGTCGGCCTCCGGCATCGGCGCGGTGAGGGGAGCAATGTGCGGGCCCGACGCCATGTCGGTACTCCCGTCTCCGGCCAGATCTCGGGCCAGCGTATACCGCGCCGAGGACGTCGCCGGCTTGGCTGCCAACGCGCGAAATGCTCCCGGTAGTGACGACACTACACCCGCATGGCGTGCGAAGTCCGTGACGACTGCTTCATGTTCGTTGGTTCGGGACGGCCCGCGGAAGGCGCGATCGTTACGCGCCTTGAACGTCGATCGGCCGGGATCTGGGCGGATTTCCCGCTCGATGTGGAGCAGTTGGGTGTGCTCGACACCGACACCGACACCGACACCGACACCGACGACACCGCGCACGCGCGTGAGGCCACCTGCGGCCTGCTGCGGTCCTGTCGACCGTGGGTGGGTACATCGCCGACTTCGAACGAATAGGGCTTCGCGCGGTTCGCCCGTGGTCGCCCTCGACGACATCCTGCGTGCTGCCGCGGCAAGCAGGTCCACGCGCTGCATTGTCCTACGCCGGATCCGACCGCGGCGAGTCACGATGCTGGTGGCCCGAGGAGAAGCTGGACGCGGCTTTGCGGCGCGTGGGGCTCAGCGGTGTGCGGTGCGTAGTGGTGCGCCGACCTGGTGAAGGTGGCGCAGCACGTGCCCGTAGGAACTCAGCAGTCCGGTTTGGCTGTAGGGGACGTCGTGGGCCAGACAGAATTCACGGACGATGTGCTGGGCGTGCCGGAGGTTGGGGCGGGCCATGCTGGGGAACAGGTGATGCTCGATCTGATAGTTCAGGCCACCCAGGGTGAAATCGACCCAACGACCACCGCGGACGTTGCGGGAGGTCAGGACCTGCTTGCGCAGGAAGTCCAGCTGGTCGTCATCGGTCAGCGTCGGCATACCCTTGTGGTTGGGTGCGAACGAACAACCCATGTACACGCCCCACAAACCCTGGTGCACCACGATGAACATCACCGCGATACCCGGCGAGAGCACCAGGAACACCGCGGCGAGATATGCGACGAAGTGGATGATCAGCGACGCCTTTTCCAGCCGGCGTGACTTCATGTCGTCGCGCCAGACGGCTTGGATGCTCGACCAGTGCAGATCCAGGCCTTCCAACAGCAGCAACGGGAAGAACAGGAACGCCTGGTATTTCGCCATCCACCGCAGGAAACCTCGTTTGGCGCTCCCCTGGCCCAGGGTGAAGGCCAACGCCGGGATGTCCAGGTCGGGATCGGCGTCCTCGTGGTTGGGGTTGGCGTGATGCCGGTTGTGTTTGCTGATCCACCAGCCGTAGCTCAAACCGACCAGCCCGGCATGCACGAACCCGACCGCGTCATTGGGTCGCCGACCACGAAAGATTTGTTTGTGGCCAGCGTCGTGACCGATAAACGACAGTTGAGTATAGGCGATGGCCAGAAACGCCGCTGTGAACAGTTGCCACCATGAATCACCGAGATAGCCGAACACCACCCACGCGCCAGCGAACACGGCGAGATTGGCGACAACCTTGACCAGGTAATAGCCATGTCGCCGGGACAGCAATCCAGCCTCCCGAATGGAACGGGACAACTCCGCGAACTCGCTGCCCTGCCGCTGACCGACCGCCGGAGCAGCCGAAGCCGTACTCGGGACCATCCAAGACCTCCGTGGTAGTGACATACAGCACCGGGGGCTCGGGCGTGACGTCGTGGCGATCGCCACCTTCGTCACTTTACCCCAGCAGGAGGTGATGTGCTTGCAGCGGTGCGGGAATCCCCAGTGCGATCACTCCTGCTGTTGCGGCATTGGCTGGTGTCGACCAGGGCGTGGCGCGCTGGGCAGGGAGGCTGCGCCAGCCATCACCAAGTGGCGAATGGCAACGCCGTCGCAGTCATGATGTCCATCGTCGCATGCTCGCGTTGGCCAAGTCTCCTCAAGTGGGGTCTGGTGAAGACCCGAAGTGGCGAAGGACCGCCGAACCGGAAAATTCGGAGAACTCTGCGGCGGGCTCGGTGTAGTGTCGGTGCTACCGAGAGCATTTCGCACGTTGGCGATCGAGCCGGCGTCGTCCTCGGCATGCCGGTCGCTGGTCGACCGGAGACGGGAGCACCGACATGATGTCGGCCCCATACCCTCGCGTCGCCACCGCATCGATGACCGACGCCACCCAGTCGCATCCGCTCCGGTTGAGACTCAAGCCGAAGGCACCGCCTGTTGGCTATGTCGATGGTGGCTGGTGGCCACGCTCTCGCGATTTGGTCGTCGAACTGCCGACGTTGGCCGAGGTGCTCGCGGTTCGGCTCGGCTCGGTCTCCAGGGTGGCGTTCGCCATCAACGGCTGGGACGCCCCGCCGCGGCGTGTCACGATCGGCGGCCACACAGTCCGGTTGGAAGGGTTTCACTCCCAGGACGAGCACGTGATCCACGTGTCCGGCCCTGACCGCTTGCGTATCAGCCTGCTGGTCGTTCCGCCGGAAGCTGCCGGTGCCAGCGGTCACGACGCGATCATGATGTCATCCCGACGAGCCAACGCCGACACACCGATCGAGATTCTCACCAGATCCGGGGCGCTGGCCAGATCGCTGGTCCCCGAACCGAGGTCCGCGTCGGACGACGATGCGGAAGACCGCTGGCAAGCTGAAGGCGGTCGGGTTCATGAACGGGTCTAGCTGCTGACCGCTGAGTTCCCGGGTCACCGTCCGGCCGTGGTGGCGAAAAGCCAGCACACCGAGCGGCGACCCGTCCGCGTAACCGTCCACGACCGGCACGGCCACGTGAAGCGATGTCGTTCGGTGGTTGAGCGGCATACTGGTCTTCCTCGGTTCGGCGGACGTCGTCACTCCTGGGTGCCGATCGGAGTGAGCATGGCGATGTCGGCTGTCGCAGGATGACCGTTGGGTGCTTCCGTCACGGGCAGTGTTGCCGCAGCGGGCCGGTGGCGTGTTCCAAGAAGCGCAGTAGTTTCGACGGGGAAGGGCATGACGAGGGTGCTGTTCTTCTTAGCTGCCACGTCGAGGACGGTGTGCAGCATCCGCACACTGCAACGCGCCGGGTTGGTTCCTGATTCTCGACCGATGAACGGACTTGCTCCCGTCACCGCCGCACACGCATTCCGCTGCCAAGCGCCGGCTACCGCCGCCGCGCATATCCCACCATCCCGGTCAGCTGCATTTACCAGAGCTCGATGACGAACTGCACCATTACGGTCAGCGACAGCGCCGCGACCGCGACCACGCTGATCGTGGCCACGATCCGGAACCGTCGACCGTTCGCGGCGGCGCCGAGCACGCCACGCCGATTGGCCAGGACCAGCACGTAGCTCAACAGGATCGGTGTGATGAGCCCGTTGAGGATCTGGGCCTGCACCAACAGCGTGATCAGGTTACCGGGAATCAGGGCGATCGCGGCCCCGACGAATACCTGGCCCGTGAACAGGCCGAGGAACAGCGGTGCCTGCCGGAAGGACCTGCTGACGCTGCGTTCCACGCCGGTGGCCTCGCTGATGGCGTACGCGGTGGACAGCGGGACGATCGCCGCGGCCAGTGCGCTCGCGCCGAGCAGCCCGACCGCGAACAGTTGGGTGGCGAAACGCCCGGCGACCGGAGTCAGGGCCTGGGCCGCTTGTTTCGCCGAATCCAGCGGGCCACGAACCTTGATCGCGGCGGCCGTCGCGATGATGATGAACATACTGATGACATTGCAGAAAATCGATCCGGCGACGGTGTCGATTCTCTCCCTCGGATAGTCCGCCGGGCCAATTCCTCGGTCGGCGACCGCCGCGGCGACGTAGAACTGCATGTACGGGGTGATCGTGGTGCCGATCAGGGCGACCACCAACAACAGGAAGTCCTTGTTCAGCAGGAAATGCGGGTACGCGAGCTGCGCGCCGGCCTGCGCGAGGTCGGGGTGGCTGAGCAACGCGCTGACCGGGTAGGCGAAGAACACCAGGCTCAGCGTCAGGAACAGCCGTTCAGCGTATTTGTAGGTACCGAACACCACCAGCACCCAGATCGCGATCGCCGCGATCGGGATGCTGATGAAATGGGAGACGTGCAGCAACTCCAGCGCGGCGGCGATCCCGGCGAACTCGGAGACCACCAGCCCGACATTGGCCACGACCAGAGCCACCAACGCGAACGCGGTGACCCGGATGCTGAACTGCTCGCGGATCAGCGCGCCAAGGCCCTCACCGGTGTATGCGCCGAGACGAGCGCACATTTCCTGCACCACAACCAACGCCACGGTCACCAACACCATCGCGAACAAGGTCCGGTAGCCGTACTCGGCGCCCGCGCTGGCATACGTCGCGATGCCACCCGCGTCATTGCCCGCGTTCGCAGCGATAATGCCCGGCCCCATGAACGCAAGCAGCATCACCACCCGTCGACGCAGTGACAGACGAGACCGGGCGGGTGGCGGGACCCCGGCTGGCGGGGCGTGCCCTGGTACCGGCTCGCGCTCGGTCACGAGCGACGCCGTGGGAAATGGAACCGAACGCGTTCGGGCAGCAACGCGTCCAGCACGTCATCGGCCAGAATTCGCCCGAGCGGACGCTGCTGGTCATCGACGACCACGACCGAGCCATGCCGCGACTCCACCAGCTGCTGCGCGATCTGCGCCGGTCTGGCCTGCGGCGTCACGGTGACCGGCCAGGGCGGCCCGATCAGCCGGTGCACCGTGATGTCCGGATCGGCGAGGAACAGTTCGGTCATGGTCAGGTCGTCGAGCAACCGGCCGTCATCGTCGACGATGACAACTCCGGCGAGATCCTCGTTGTGCTCGCGATGCGCGCGCAACCGCTCTCGGACCTGCGTGATCAGCTCAGCCGGAGTGGCCACCATCAGCAGCGTTGTCATGACACCACCGGCTGTCCGTTCCCCGTAGCCGAGCAACGTCGCCAACCGCTGCCTCGCATCAACCGGCATCGCGGCGAGCAGGGTTTCCTGTTCATCGGTGCCGAGTTCGCGCAGTCCGTCTGCGGCCTCATCCGGTTCCATCCGGCTGAGCAACCGCGCGGCATCAGCGGTGTCCGATTCCCGCAGCAGGCGTACCAATTCCGCCCGCTGCATCTCCTCGAGCGCATCTGCCGCCTGCTCAGGGGGCAGTGCGGCCAGCAGCTCGCGGCGTTCCGCCCGGCCGAGGTCTTCCAGCAGGTCGGCAAGTTCGCCAGGGCGTAGCCGACGCAATCCGTTCGCGGACGCCTGCAAGGTGCCAGCCGACCCGTGTTGGAATCCGAAGCTGCTGATACCAGCCCAGTCGAGGACCTTCTCCGGCGTCGGTCGACTCCGCAACCGGGCCGGCCCGAGCCGACGCAGAATGCTGCCGAATCCGACATCGACCCCCACGAGTTGCACCACGTCCGCCACTCGGGCCAGGTACAGATCCGAGGCACGGACGACGCGCACGCCGTCGATGTCGACGAGCTGGTGATCCACCACGTCCCGAGCCAGTTCGACCTCGCCATGACGGCGGACGAACTCACTTAGATCTACCTGCGCGGTGCGCAACCGGATCAGGTTGTGCCGAAATTCGTCCACCGCCTCGATCGGCAACCAGGCTCGCCGTCGGCCCACGCGCACCAGCACACCGGTCACCGGCGGATAGGGCCGGTCGCTGTCCCAACGAGCCACGACGTCGACCACTTTGCCGAGCTCGCCGTCGGCCTGATCCAGTACCGGTCGGCCGATCAGCCCGGCCAGGCTGATCAGCGCGTTTCGGACATGACGCAGCGCTGTCAGCCGTTCACCGCGCTGCTCGTAACGTGAGCGCACAGTGGACACCATGGCGGCCGGTGTTTGGGATCGCGATCGTGATCTGGGCAGATGCCTCGCCACCTTCGGACATGTCGTGAGCGGCGAGGGAGCACAAGGTCCGGACCAAATCCAGGCGCGCTGCGGTGCACCCAGTGTCGCACGGAGCGGCGAACAGCGACACGTCACGATGGCGGCGGCCACGTCGGCGGCCCGGCCGCGCCCGCGGCTCAGGCGGATGATCCGGGCGGCCACAGGGGGAGTTCAGGTGGTGGACGCATTCGCGTCGAGGGGTTCGATGGCTACCTCACCGGGTTTCTCCCAAGCGTGGATCTTACGGGGCTGATCGTTGGTCTCAAATGGATGTGGCGGTGACCAGGACACAGAGCAGCAGACCGAGGGTCCACACAGTATGGCGTTTCCAGCCGTTGATCTTCTTACCCGCGCCGTAGCCCCGGCTGGCCATGGGCGCGGTGTGGGCGGCGCGTGCCCACGACCCACCGCGGCGCCGGTCGGACGATGGGCGGGGTCATTACGGTCCCTGGACCCGGTTGGCAGGGGCCGGTGTGCCGAGCAGGTCGTGGGTGCCGGTGCCCCCGGCGATGACGGCACGGGCGACGTCGCCGAGCTTGAGATTGCGGCTGCGGGCGTAGCCGCGTAGGGCGGCGAACGCGCCGTCCATGTCGATCCCGAGGCGTTCGGCGACCAACCCCTTGGCCTGCTCGATGAGCACTCGACTGTGCAGCGCGCCCTGCAGTTGCTCGGTGATGATCTCCTGGTGGCGGATCGAGCGTTCCTGCAGCAGCCCGATGGTGGCCACGTCGACCAGTGCCCGTGCGGTGCGCAAGGCGGTGTCACTCAACACTCCGGGGCTGGCCCGGAACAGGTTGAGCGCGCCGATCACCTCGCTGCGCAGCCGCATCGGCAGGGCATCCACCGCGGCGAACCCCGCCTCGGTCGCGGCCACCGCGAACCGCGGCCACCGGGCGCCCGCGGTGCGCAGATCGGCGTGGCTGACCCCGGTGCCGGCCGCGAAGGCGTCCAGACAGGGGCCCTGATCGTTCTGCAGCTGGAACAGCTCCAGCAGCCGGACCTGCTCACCGGAGCTCGCCATCACCTGCAACTGGCCGCGCTGATCGGTCAACAGCAGCCCGGCCGCGTCAACACCGAGCAGTGCGACGCACCGGTCGACCAACAGGTGCAGGAAGTCGATCACGTCGAAATCGTCGGTCAGGGTGTCGGCCAATTCGACGAAGGTTTCCAGAAGACGGTCATCGCCCATCACCGTCACCTCCACGGACAGCCTCAGCGTACGACGCTTTGGTACAGGCCGTGCCTGTGTTCATGACGCCTCCTCGGTGGGGTCGAATCGCAGCCGCCGGGCGACCACGTCGGCGGCCAGCTCGGCCAACGGCCGGTGGTCGGCGAAGGCTCGGGCGCGCAGGCGCGCGAACGCCTCGTTCATCTCCACGTCCAGCTGCGCGGAGATCATCCCGGTCGCCTGGTGTATCTGCGGACTGTGCAACGGCAGGCCCTCGACCGCCGGGTCACCGTCGGTGACGGGTAGCCCGGCCTGCTCGTCCAGCAGCAGTCGTAACGCCAGTTCGGCGAAGGCCAGCGAGTCGGTCAGCAGCGCGGGCGGGAGTTGGCCGGCCAGGACCCGATGCAGCGCGAGTACCCCGACCCGGATCGTGCCAACCCCCAACGGCAGCGCGAACAACGCACCCGCCCCGGCCTCCACCGCCGAGGGCGCGAACAACGGCCACCGGTGCTGGCTGGCCGGCGTCCCGAGATCGCCGACCAGCACCGGGCCGCCCGCCTGGCGAGCGTCGACACAGGGTCCTTCCCCGATGATGACCTGCAACTCCGCCAGTCGCACGCCCAGGACATCGGTCGAATACCGCAGTTCCGGCGAACCGGAGGTGTCCATGGTCAGCGCGGCGCCGCTGACCGCCAGCCGAACCTCCGCGGTCTGGCAGAGCAACTGCACCGAGACCGGTACCCCGAGGCTCACGGCGCGCTCGGCGACCCAGACCCGCACCTGCGCAAGTCGACCGTCACCGCCATAGCCAGTCACCACCATCACCGCGGTGCAGGTGGCATCCCGCGCGCGGGTGCGCCGACCACGTGCAGATGTCGCAGCATCTGGCCGTAGGAGCGCGGCAGCCCGCACTGGCGGTCGCTGATGCCGTGCGCGATCAACAGACCCTTTTCCGGTCTGCGCGACCTCACTTGGTCATGCCACACGGCTTGGATGCCGGCCCAGCGCAGGCCCAGGCCCTTCAGCAGCAACCGCGGGAACAACAGGAACACCTGGTACTTCGCCATCCACCGCAGAAAACCGCGCTTCGCGCTGCCCTGGGCGTTCGTGAATGCCAGTGCGGGAATACCCGGATCGGGATCGTCGTCCACGTGGTTGGGAGTGGCGTGACGGCGGTTGTGCTTGCCGATCCACCGGCCATAGCTGGGCCCGACCACATCCCCGGGTGTCAGGCCCACCGGGTCGTTGGCCCGGTGACCACGAAAGATCTGCTTGTGCCCGGCGTCGCCCCAGAGGGACGACACCTGCGTGTACGCCAGGGCCAGGAACACCGCGGTGACCAGTTGCCGCCAGGACTCGCCGAGGACCCCGAACACCACCCAGCAGACAGCGAAGGCCGCGATCGTGGGCGCGCACCGCGCGGCGTAGTACCCGTACCGCCGCCGCGGCAACCCCGACTGCCTCACGATGTGGGCCAGTTCAGCGCAATCGCTACCGTGTGTTCGATCGGCGGTTGGTGTGACCGAATCGGTGGCCGGGATCATTCCCGAACCTCCCTGGTCGCGCCGGATGGCGCACCGGGGTCTCGGGCGATGCCATGTCGCGAGGACCGCGAACTGTGTCCAGCGTAGCCCGCGGTCGCCGCGGTGGGGATCCGGGACCGGCACGGACGAGCACTGCTCGCGTTCATCCCGACCACGTACCCGCCCACCCGACCGGGCAGCAGCGCGGCGAATTGGTCCCGCAAGAGGTTGGTAAGCCATGATGGCAGGGCGGGCACGGGTACTCCTGGTGATCACGAGGCGTAGACAACTTCATGATCACCAACCCGTGCCCGTGTCCTTGCACCGGGGCAGCACGTCAGTACCTACTTGCGCGACCTCTTAACCGGCTGCAACGCTGCTGTGAACGACGCGAAGCGGTGATCGACGCGTGCTTCGACCTTGCCGACGCGATCATCACCGTGCGTAGCCTGATCCGTCGAGCCTGGACCACCCATCGCTGGGACATCCGACCGGCCCGCCGCCCATGAAGATCACCTACCTGCGCGACCTCTAAGCTGCGAAGACGGCCGGTCCCGCGCGAGTGGCGGAACCGGCCGTTTTTCGCTGTGACGGCCTGTGGACGGCCTGGGTGGTCGAAAACAGGTGTTTTACCGGGTCAACCCGCTATCGGGTCACACGTCGTAGTACAGGGCGAACTCGTACGGGTGGGGGCGCAGGCGCAGCGGGTCGATCTCCGACTCGCGCTTGAGCGCGATCCACGTCGAGATGACGTCCGGCGTGAACACGCCGCCTTCCAGCAGGAAGTCGTGGTCGGCTTCCAGGTTGTCCAGGACCGCGGGCAGGGACGCCGGGACCTGGGCGACCTCCTTGGCCTCCTCGGGCGGCAACTCGTAGAGGTCCTTGTCGACCGGCGTGGGCGGCTCCATCTTGTTCTTGATGCCGTCCATGCCTGCCATCAGCATCGCCGCGAACGCCAGGTACGGGTTGCCGGACGAGTCGGGGCAGCGGAACTCGATACGCTTGGCCTTGGCGTTGCTGCCGGTGATCGGGATGCGGACGCACGCGGAGCGGTTGCGCTGCGAGTACACCAGGCTGACCGGTGCCTCGAAGCCGGGGACCAGGCGGTGGTAGGAGTTCACCGTCGGGTTCGTGAACGCCAGCAGGCTCGGGGCGTGGTGCAGGATGCCGCCGATGTAGTGGCGTGCGGTGTCGGACAGGCCCGCGTAGCCGGACTCGTCGTAGAACAGCGGCGTGCCGTCCTTCCACAGCGACTGGTGCGTGTGCATGCCGGAGCCGTTGTCGCCGAACAGCGGCTTGGGCATGAACGTGGCCGTCTTGCCGGCCTGCCACGCCGTGTTCTTCACGATGTACTTGAACAGCTGCAGGTCGTCCGCCGCGTGCAGGAGGGTGTTGAACCTGTAGTTGATCTCGGCCTGGCCCGCCGTGCCGACCTCGTGGTGCGCGCGCTCGACGGTGAAGCCGGCGCTGATCAGGTTCAGCACGATCCGGTCGCGCAGGTCGGCGTAGTGGTCGGTCGGGGTGACCGGGAAGTAGCCGCCCTTGTACCTGACCTTGTAGCCCTTGTTGCCGCCCTCCTCGTCCGTGCCGGTGTTCCACCAGCCGGACTCGGAGTCGATCTCGTGGAACGAGGCGTTCTCCGTGGTGTCGAAGCGCACCGAGTCGAACATGTAGAACTCGGCCTCGGGACCGAAGTACGCGAGGTCGGCGACGCCGGACTCGTTGATGTACTGCTCGGCCTTGCGCGCGATGTTGCGCGGGTCGCGGCTGTACGGCTCACGGGTCACCGGGTCGTGCACGAAGTGGTTGACGATGAGGGTCTTCTCGGTGCGGAACGTGTCGATACGGGCGGTCGCCAGGTCGGGCAGCAGCAGCATGTCCGATTCGTGGATGGCCTGGAAGCCGCGGACCGACGAGCCGTCGAACGCGACGCCGTTCTCGATGGCCTCGTCGTCCCAGGACTGGGCCGGAACGGTGAAGTGCTGCATGATGCCGGGAAGATCGCTGAACCGGACGTCGACGAATTTGACGTCCTCGTCGCGGATGAATCCCAGAACCTCGTCGGGACTGTTGAACACCGTTGTCGGCTCCTTACCTCTATCGTTTGGCCAGCGCCTCGATCTGCCTGGTCATCATCGTCGCATCACTGTGGGCAGCGGATATGGCCCAGCCGTTCGGGTGACGACGCTAGGTGCGCGGTGTTGCCCGGTGGTCACCCTCGTGTTTCACGGAGGTTAACGGGACGCGGGTCGGGCATGCCAGACGTCACGGACTTACCCTGGTGGGGTGACAGGTCGGTTCGAAGCGTGGCTGGCCGGCGGGACGTCGGGAACGAATACGGCACAAGAGCCGGCCAACGGGGATGAAGCGGACGCCCATCACCCCGGGCAGCGGTACGGGCTGCCGGCCACCGGTGCCGGCTCGGTCGGGTCGCTGTGGCGGCGGCTCGTCGCGTTCGTCGTCGACTGCGTGCTCGCCGCTGTGATCACGTCGGTGTTCGCGCACCGTGACTTCGCGCTGCACGACCAGGCCGCCAACTCGTGGAGCCTGCTCACGTGGTTCCTGATCACCGTGGTCGGTGTCGCGTTCTTCGCCGCGACGCCCGGCATGGTGCTGTTCGGGCTGCGGGTGGCCCGCGTCGACGGCGCGTCCTACGTGTTCCCGCTGCGTGCGGCCGTGCGCGCGATCCTGGTGATGCTGGTCGTGCCGGCGGTCATCTGGGACGCCGACAGGCGGGGCCTGCACGACAGGGCGGCGGGCACGATCGTCGTGACGATCCGCTGAGGCCCCGCGCTACCTGCGGCGGGCCGCGCGCTGCACGTTGCGGATCTTCGCGCCCTGCGGCAGCGGACCCTTCGGCATGCCGGCCTGCGCACCCCGGCTGGCCAGCGCCGCGAGCTTCGTCTCCAGCGAGTCGATCTGCGCGGTCGAGATGTTCCTGGGCAGCTTCATGATGTGCTGCTGGAGGCGGCGCAGCGGGATCTGGCCCTCTTCGTTGCCGACGATCACGTCGTAGATCGGCGTGTCGCCGACCACCCGCGCGATGCGCTTCTTCTCCTGCGCGAGCAGGGATTTCACCCGGTGCGGCGCGCCCTCGGCGACCAGGATGACGCCCGGCCTGCCGATCAGCCGGTGCACGGCGTCCAACTGGGTGGTGCCGGCGACGGCCTGTGTCACGACCCAGCGGCCACGCAGGTTGTCCACCGCCCAGCCCGCCGCGCCGGGCTGGCCGTCGGCCTTGGTGTAGACGTTGCGCTGCACGCGCCGCCCGAAGACGATCACGGCGAGCAGCGCGCCGAGCACGACGCCCAGCGGCAGCAGCGTCCACTGCAGGTTGAAGAACAGGCCGACCACGAACGCGACCACGATCGCGCCGACGAACACGCCGATCATGATCGGGAGCAGCAGCTTGTCCTCGCGGCGTTGCATCTTGAACGCCTCGAAGATCTGGCCGCGGCGTTCCTTGCGCTCGGCGCGGCGGGTCTTTGCCGCCGCCTTGGCGGCCGACTTGTCCTGCTTACCTGCCATGCCCACCAGGATACGGTTCGCGGCCGAACCGATGGACGGCGCATGACCAGGTCGCGACACGAATCGGTGGACCGTCCCCGGGATGTGGCGTCCGGCCGAGTTGTCCACAGCCCGGCCGTCCCGCGCACAGGCGTCGGGCGGCTCTGTCAGGATGCCCGGCATGGACGGGTCGCGACGCACGCTGGACGAGCTTGATCCCGAGCAGCGTCAGGTGGTGCTCGCCCCGCGAGGACCGGTGTGCGTGCTGGCGGGCGCCGGCACGGGCAAGACCAGGACGATCACCCGGCGCATCGCGCGGCTCGTCGAGATCGGGCAGGTTTCGGCCGGTCAGGTGCTCGCGGTCACGTTCACGGCCAGGGCCGCGGGGGAGATGCGCACCCGGTTGCGGACGCTGGGGGTGCAGGCCGTGCAGGCGCGCACGTTCCACGCGGCGGCGCTGCGCCAGTTGCGGTACTTCTGGCCGCGGGTGGTCGGTGACGCGCCGTGGGAGCTGATCGACCACAAGCTGCGGCTGGTCGGGCAGGCGGCGCACAAGGTCGGCCTGCCGACCGAGCCGGAGACGCTGCGCGACCTGGCCGGTGAGATCGAGTGGGCCAAGGCGTGCCTGGTCACCCCGGAGGACTACCCGGCGGTCGTGGCGAAGATCCAGCGCGACGTACCGGCGCCGGTGACGCAGGTGGCCGCCGTGTACCGGGCGTACGAGCAGGCCAAGACACGGGCCAGGATGCTCGACTTCGACGACCTGCTGCTGCACACGGCGGCGGCGCTGGAGGAGCACGGCGAGGTCGCGGAGGAGTTCCGGGACCGCTACCGCAGCTTCGTCGTCGACGAGTACCAGGACATCACCCCGTTGCAGCAGCGGGTGTTGGACGCGTGGCTCGGTGAGCGGGACGACCTGACCGTGGTCGGCGACGCGAACCAGACCATCTACTCGTTCGCGGGTGCGTCGCCGCGGCCGCTGCTGGAGTTCACCCGCCGCTTCCCGGAGGCGACGGTGGTCCGTCTGGAACGCGACTACCGGTCGACGCCGGAGGTCGTGTCGCTGGCCAACCGTGTGATCGGCGCGGCACGGGACCGGCCGGCCGGGTCCCGCCTGACGCTGGTCGGCCAGCGGCCGGAGGGCCCGCAGCCCCGGTTCGCCGAGCACGAGGACGAGCCTGCGGAGGCCGCCGCGGTCGCGCGCCGGATCAAGGACCTGTTGGACGGTGGCGTCGTCGGCGAGCGAGATCGCGGTGCTGTTCCGGGTGAACGCCCAGTCCGAGGTGTACGAACAGGCACTGTCCGAACAGGGAATCCCTTATCTGGTAAGGGGTGGTGAGCGGTTCTTCGCGCGGCCCGAGGTGCGGCAGGCGATGATCACGTTGCGCCAGGCCGCGGGCGACGACGTGACCAGCGGTGACCTTCCGGCCACGGTGCGCCATGTCCTGACGCCGCTTGGGTTGTCCGCCGAACCGCCGACGGGTGGTGCGGTACGGCAGCGCTGGGAGTCGTTGCTGGCACTGGTCGAACTCGCCGAGGAACTCGCCGCCGTGGTGCCGGAGGCGGATCTGCGGCAGTACGTCGCCGAACTGGAGCAGCGCGCCGACGCGCAGCACCCGCCGACGGTCGAGGGTGTCACGCTGGCGTCGCTGCACGCGGCGAAGGGCCTGGAGTGGGACGCGGTGTTCGTGGTCGGCCTGGTCGAGGGCACCCTGCCGATCCAGCACGCCGACGACGACCCGGCCGCGGTGGAGGAGGAACGCAGGCTGCTGTACGTCGGTGTGACGAGGGCCAGGATCCACCTGTCACTGTCCTGGGCGCTCGCGCGGACCGCGGGCGGCCGGCGCGGACGGCGCCGCAGCCGGTTTCTGCACGGGCTGATCCCGGAGGATCACCCCGCGGCGCGGCTGGCGAAATCGGCGCCCAGGGACGCGCGGCGGGACGGAACTCCGCCCCGTTGCCGGATCTGCGGCACACAATTCGTCGGTACGCTACCGGTGAAACTCGGCAGGTGTGCGGATTGTCCGTCCGATGTGGACGAGGAGCTGCTGGCGCTGCTGAAGTCCTGGCGCTCTGAACAGGCACGTATGCTGAAGGTTCCGCCCTACGTGGTGTTCACCGACGCGACGCTGGTCGCGATCGCCGAGCAGCGACCGGTGGATCCTGCCGCTCTGGTCTCGATTTCCGGCATCGGAGCTGCGAAACTGGACAGGTTCGGGTCCGACGTCCTCGCCCTCGTGCGGCGGAGTGGCCGACCGGCCGACTATCGTTCCCGGTGGCGCGCAGCTGTCAACTCGCATCCGATGGTCAATTCGAGAAAAACTGTTGCCCCGCCCCGCCCGGACCGAATAGCCTGCTCTCACTGGGTCCGGAGGGCCACAGCATCCTGACGCAGTAAGGAGGTGGCCCCGATGACGATCGAGATCGACACTCTCGCCTCCCCAGGCCGCCTCGCGCTCGGGGGGATTCGTGTGTCCGATGTTCGGGCGGTCAGCCGAAACCGCGTGACGGTCGTTGGACGCGTCCAACCGGCACTGCGTGATCGAAGCGCAGCACAGCGTCTGCTGTTTTTGAACTGGCGAAGCATGCTGCCCCGGTGAACGGGGCCATGACCGATGTCCCGACGACTTGGTGTTCCGCCGTCCGTGGTGCGAGGCGCACTTGACGACATGTCGAGCGCAGAGGCTCACAAAGGCCGCGGACCCCGGAATGGGATCCGCGGCCTTTGTGTTTTTCCGGCCAGCAAACAACTACCGACGCGACAGGAGTCGAGTGATGTACACAGTCAGCCGCCCCGAGATCATGCGGGTCGGTCCTAGAGCTCGGCGGTGGCGTCGCCGAGCTGCTGGACGCGACGCCATGAGCGGGCCGGAACTTCCCTGCCAGGTCAACGACCCGGACCTGTGGTTCGCCGAGTCGCCGACCGACCTGGAGCGGGCGAAGGCGCTGTGCACCGGCTGCCCGGTCCGGGCGCAGTGCCTGGCAGGCGCGATGGCGAGGCACGAGCCGTGGGGCGTCTGGGGAGGCGAGATCTTCGAGCGGGGTCTCGTGATCCCTAGGAAGAGGCCGAGAGGTCGGCCCAGAAAGGACGACCGCAGGCACGAGCCCGTGCCGAGCGTCCGGACCGACAAGGCAGCCAAGGAGAGCCGCGGCATGAACAGCCACCGAACCACCGTGACACTAACCCGCATGACTGAGAACTACTACTCGAATGGGGCAGACATGTGTGTTGATTCAGGAAGCCTTGGCAAGAACACGAATGCGGGAGAGCCAACGCATGGCCGCCGAATGGCGGATCGGCGCGTCGGCTCACCTCCGCCCGGCGCTGGAGTCGGCTGGCCCGTTGGGCCGCCCGGCATGCGGCGGAGGCGAACCAGCGCACTCTGACACTTTCCCACCACAGCGCGGTGTGGCCCGAGAATCCCCGCGGACCAACCGCCGTGCGAGTTGAGCCCATGCCGGCACGCCCCGGCTAGCGTGCCGGTATGCCCGCACACACCCACGACGGAATCGACTGGGTCGCAGCGGCTTGCGGACCTCCGACAGCGCCGACGAGGCGAACGGCCCGGCGCAGCGGGCCGTCGCCGACCGCCTGATCGAGGCGATACCCGCACCGCGACCGACCGTCCACGACGTCGGTTGCGGTGCAGCGTGCCGCCCTGGCCGCGGCCATGGCCGCCCGATCGGCCCGCCGGTAGCGATCGGCAGGCCCGATGATCAATTGGTTCCGTCGCTCGGTGGCCGGTGGACCAGTTGGGTCCGTCGGCGCCCAACCCGGGTCGGCCAGGTCGACGGCCCGGCGGGCCGTCTGGTCGCTGGTGGCGCGGGCTCGTCGGCTGGTCGGATGAGTCGTCGGTTGGCGGGCGGCCGAGGCCGGTGGTGCGGCGACGGTGGGACGGCGTCCTCTGGCTGGTCGGCTGGCCCTGTCGGGTCGCGAGTCGGCGGGCTGGCCGAGGCAGGCGGTTCGAACGGATCTGGCGGGGCCGAGTTGGCTGGTGGGGCGTTGGTGCTGGTCGACGCGGTGCCCGAGCTGTTGGCGGCGGCGGCCGAATCGCTCGGGCGTCGGGGGTGGCCGGCGTGGTGGACGTGCGCACCGTGCGGGCCGACCTGGCCGCCGCGGGTGCGCCCCCCGGCAGCAGGCGACTGCCCCTGGCCGACCTGGTGTGGGCGTCCAATGTGGCTCACCACCTGCCCGACCAGCGCCAGGCGGTGACAGCACTGGCCGGCTGGTTGGCGCCGGGTGGGTGCCTCGCGCTGGCCGAGGGTGGCCTGTCGATGCGGTGCCTGCCGTGGGATGTCGGCGTCGGCGAACCCGGGTTGCAGGATCGGCTGATCGCCGCCCACGGCACGTGGTTCCACCGGATGCGTCCGAGATGCGGGCGTGGTTCGGCTGCCGGTCGGCTGGAACCTGGTGCTCATCGAAGCCGGGCTGAGCGGGGTCACCGCGTTCAGCTACCTGATCGACGTGCCCGCTCCGCTGACCGACACCGGCCGCGCCGCCGTGTCAGCTGGCTGGCCTGGATGGCGCGGACACCGACGACCTGCTCGACCCAGCCGACGTCGACACGGTCGACAGGCTGCTCGACCCGAGCCGACCCGGCCTACGTCGGCACCGGGACGACGTGTTCCTGCTGAAGGCGAGCACCGTATACCTGGTTGGCGATGATCATCATATCGACCCCGTCGATTCGCCCGTCGACGAACGCATGGCGTAGTTTCTGCCCGTGGCTGAAGAGATGGCCGTGACCTGTGCGCGGTGCTCCCGGCAACGGGACCAGCGCATTCTCACCGTCGACGCGCTCGCCTGGGTGGCCGAGCGCGACCGCGGCACGGTGCGATGGCTGTGCCCGGTCTGCGCTCGTGCGCACGCCAGGGACATCGAGGCCAAGCTGCCCCTCGAGTACTGGTGAGCTAGCCGCCCCTGACCGGACCGTCAGGCTTCCGGCGTCGCGAAGCCCGGCTGCCAACGCTCGACGATCGCCCGCAGCGCGCACCTCGGCGTCGAGCTGGCACAGGATGCCGGTCGCGCCCGCCGTGACCCGGTGGATCAGCAGGTACTGCGGCGGCAGGTTCAGCGACCGCCCGGTCCGGAAGTCCTGCCCGCGCGTGTCGCCGACCCGGCCCGCCTGCTGCTGCAGCCACCGCCGGGTGAAGTGGAACCGCTCGGCGCGCAGCGGGTCGGTGAACGGCGCCAGGTAGTCCAGCACGTGGCTGGCCTCCAGCGACGTGCCCGGCCGGATGAAGTGCTCGTTGCGCAGCAGGTCGAGCAGGTCGGCCGACCTGCCCTCGATCGCCAGCCTGGTCATCACACCCAGCGGCCTCGGGATGCCGCCGGGCAGCCGGGCGCACGCGCCGAAGTCGAGCACGCCCATGCCGGCCGTCGTCGATCAGCATGAAGTTGCCGGGGTGCGGGTCGGCGTGCAGCAGCCCGGAGCGCGCCGGGGCCGAGAAGTGGAACTCGGCCAGCAGCGTGCCCGGCCCGGTTCCGGTCGGCCGGCTGCCGTCGCGGATGATCTGTGGCCAGCGGCGTGCCGGTCAGCCACTCGCTGACCATCACCTTCGGCGCGCTGGCCACCACCTTCGGCACCAACACCGGCTCGTCGCCGTCGAACGCGGCGGCGAACGTGCGCTGGTTGTCCGCCTCGGTCCGGTAGTCGAGTTCCTCCTCCATCCGGTCGCGCAGCTCGGCCAGCAGCGGCCGCACCTCGGCGCCGGGCACCAGCGCCTGGAACACCCGGCTGAACCGCTGCAACTGCCGCAGGTCGGACGATCAGCGCCTCGTCGGCGCCCGGGTACTGGACCTTGACCGCGACATCCCGGCCGTCGTGCCAGATCGCCCGGTGCACCTGGCCGATGCTCGCCGACGCGGCGGGCTCGTCGTCGAACTCGGCGAACCGCTTGGCCCAGCCGGCACCCAGCTGTTCGGCCAGCACCCGGTGCACCGATCTGCGCCGCCATCGGCGGCGCCGCGGTCTGGAGCTTGGTCAGACGCCTCCCGGTAGGGCTCGGCCAGCTCGTCGGGCACCGCGGCCTCGAACACGCTCAGGGCCTGGCCGAACTTCATGGCACCGCCCTTGAGCTGCCCGAGCACGGCGAACAGCTGCTCGGCCGTCTTGCGCGGAGATCTCGGCGCTGCACCTCGTCGGCGTCCTGCCCGACCAGCCGTCGACCCCAACCGCCGACCACCCGGCCGGCCACCCCCAGCGGGAGGCTGGCCAGCTTGGCGGTCCGGGTGACGGCTTTGCGCGGGATATCAGCCACGGCCTCCTCTCTCGTGTCTGTCAGCACGGATCGTGATACCACACCATCGAGTCGCCGGTTTTCGCCTGGCTGTCTCGCGCTCAATCTTGCCTGACCGAATCAGCTCCTCCTGGTTTCTCTGTTCGGCGGTGGCGGCGGCAATAGGCCGCATGGGCAGTGTTCGTGCGGTCGCCACTCCACCCGGTTGCACCGGCCGGTGAACACGTCGATCTCCATTGCTGCTCCCCACACCGGCAGCTCACCGTGGCCGTCGCCGGCGCCGTGCAGGAAGCGCAGTGCCTGGCCGGCGGCGAAAGCCGCTGTGGCCTGGGCCGACGCCAGGTCGGCCGGTTGCGGGTGCGCTGCCAGTTGGGCGGCGAGCGCGGGCCAGCACGGGTCCGTGTCCGTTTTGTGCAGGTCGACGCAGCGCAGGCAGCTCGTGCGCCCGGGCACGACCAGCGGACCGACCACGCCAGTGCCCTCCGCCGCGTGCACCATCAGGTGTGGCGAGCCCCGTCGGCGACCAGGCCCGCTGGACAGCCGCGGATCGGCCACCGTGGCGTCGGTGATCAGGACGAGGTCGGGTGTTGCCGGGGCGCGGGCCGGCCGGTTCTGGTGGTCGGGCGCGATCCTGCGCACGGCCCGCTCTGCTGCCTCGGCGCGGGCGTGGCCGATGTCCTCGTCGAGGTAGCCGGAACCGGTGTCCTCGGGCTGGACGACGCCGTCGGCCACCGTGTGCACCCAGCCGACGCCGGACGCGGCGAGCAGTGTGGCCACGCCACCGCGATCCGGCCGCTGCCGTGCACGACGACGACGGCCTGTTCCCGCGTCTGCCCGATCGCCGATGCTGCCGGCCGGCGCGCAGCATCCAGGTCTCCGGTCGGCGGTCAGCCGGGCCGGGACGCTGGCTCCGGCGGGCCGGTCGGCGGATCGCCGCCGCGTCGTCCAGCAGGCCGAGGCCGGCCAGGTCGGTGAGCATCGCCGTAGCGTGCCGGCTCGGTGGTCCGGCCCGGCCCTGGCCATCAGCTCGTCCGCGGTATGTCGGCCGTCCAGGCCGTGCAGCACCGAGCGCCAACGGCTCGGGCACGTCGGCCAGCACGACGGCGTGCCGCGGGTCGGTGCCGATCTGGGTCTCGCCGGCCGTCCGGCGCAGCACCGGGAGGCCGGGCAGCAGCCTGGCGGCGCGGAGTGTCACCGGTTCGACCGTTGGGCGCCTAGGCGGACGTGCGCCGCGGTGCTGGAGGGGCTGACGGGTCGGTGGGGTGGTTGTGGTCGAGTGCATGGGATCAGCTTGGCAAGGGTCTGGGAATTGACGAACGGCTGTCCACAGGCGATCTGAATCTGTCCACAAGCCACGATCGGGGACTTGACATGTCCTGTTCGCGCAGGAAGACGGCCGATCACCCGTCTGCGTTGTTGTTCACATCCAACTGGCGGGCCACTTGGTCGGGGATTGGTCGTACGGTGATGCGGTGGCCGAACCACATGTCGAGGTGCGCCGCAGCCGGCGACGGAACCGCACGGTCACCGCATATCGGGAGGGCGACACGGTGGTCGTCCTCCTACCTGCACGGATGACCAGGGCCGAGGAAAAGCACTGGGTCGCCGAGATGCTGGGCCGGCTGCAACGCAGCGAGACCCGACGCCGGTCACCTGCCCGGAGCTCCGACGAGGCGCTGCTGGTCAGTTGCGCGCAGCTGGCCGCAGGCACCTGCGCGGCAAGGCCGAGCCGACCAGCGTCCGCTGGGTGCCGCCGATGCGCACGCGCTGGGCGTCCTGCACGCCGGCCGACGGCACCATCCGGGTCAGCGAACGGCTGCGGGACGTGCCGGCCTGGGTGCTCGACTACGTGCTCGTGCACGAACTGGCGCACCTGCTGGTGCCCGGCCACGGTGCCGACTTCTGGGCGCTGGTCCGCGGCTATCCGCAAGACCGAACGGGCGATCGGCTACCTGGAGGGCCTGTCCGCGGCCGCCGGGTGGGGCATATCCGAGGACGACTGAGACGACCAGGAAGAACGACCCAGGAACGTGCCGCCGCGAGCGACAGCTCGCGGCGGCGCGCGTTCACCCGGCCTGCTCGCCGCCGTCCGGCTGCTCGCCGCTTTCCTCGCGGGCCTTCTTCTCCCGCTCGGTCCGCTCCAGCTCGGCCATCGGGTCGTCCCAGCGCGGCGGGCGCCGCGCCGACCCGCTCGGACGAAGTCGATCGGCTCGTCCAGGTCCTCGGCCGGTGGGCACCAGGTCCGGGTGGGCCCAGATGCCGTCCCGCGCCTTGATCCCGTGCCGCTCACCGACCATCGCCCACAGGTTCGACGCGGCCCGCAGCCGCCGCGGCCGCAGTTCGAGGCCGACCAGGGTGGCGAACGTCTGCTCGGCCGGGCCACCGCTGGCGCGGCGGCGGCGCAGCGTCTCGCGCAGCGCGTCCGCACCGGGCAGCCGGTCGCCGACGGCGTCCGCGACCACCACGTCCACCCAGCCCTCGACCAGCGCGAGCAGCGTCTCCAGCCGGTCCAGCGCCGCCTTCTGCGCCGTCGGTGGTCTGCGGTTCCAGCAGACCCGAGGACATCGCCTGCTCGATGGACTGCGGGTTGGCCGGGTCGACCTGGCTGGCCAGCTGCTCCAGCGCCGAGGTGTCGACCTTGATGCCGTGGGCGAACTCCTCGACCGTGGCCAGCAGCCGCTGCCGCAGCCACGGCACGTGCGCGAACAGGCGCTGGTGCGCGGCCTCGCGGGCGGCCAGGAAGACCATGACCTCACCGGCCGGGCCGTTCCAGGCCCGCGGTGAACTTCTCGATGTTCGCCGGCAGCAGCGCGGCGACGCCCTCCGGCCCGAGCGGCATGCCGATGTCGGTCGAGGTCAGCACCTCGGAGCCCAGCTGGGCGAGCGCGCCGCCGAGCTGCGAGCCGAACGCCATGCCACCCATCTGGCCGACCATGGCCAGCATCGGGCCCGCGACCTGCTTGGCCTCCGTCGGGCAGCGCCTCCACCCAGGCGCCGGAGACCCGCCTGGCGACCGGGTCGCACAGTCGCTGCCAGGTGGGCAGGTGTTCTCCACCCAGTCGCGGGCCGACCAGGCCGCCGAGCGCGTCGCGCCGGCCGGGCAGCGTGGTCGCGGACTCGAGCCACGTTTCGGCGAGGTGCACCGCGTCGCGGACCGCGTCGGCCTGCTCGGGCTGCCCACCGAGTCCGGACGGGGTGAGCTGCTGGATCGCGATCTGCCTGGCGAGGTCGTAGTTGACCGGGCCGGCCTGGCTGCCCGCCTGGCTGAGCATCTGTCCCAGCTGGCTGAGCATCTGACCGAGCTGGCTGACGTCGAACGCGCCGCCGGGCTCGCCCATGGGGGCCGCCGGCCCTGGCCGGACGGCTTGTTCTCGCCGGATTCATCGGGGTCCTGCGACAGACGAACCCGAACGGCAGATTCGTCATGTTTCCACCGTACGCGGGGCACCGCTGCCAGCGGTGTAGCCGCAACCGGTCTGGCGTGCCGCCACCTGGTTGAACGCGCGTACCCGTACTCTGTCGCACCGTGAGTGAGCCTCGGCGAACAGCGAGCCAGGCACACGCCGTGGCCGACCGAGGAGGTCGTCGAACCGTGAGCGCGCCCGATCGACCATCCGGTCGACGGAGCCGGCCGTCAGGCCCGACCGCGCACACAGACGGTCGCGGGGTCTGACCCGCCGCAGCTGGACGCTGCTGTTCAGCCGGGTGCTCGTGGTCGTGCTCGGCCTGGTCGGCGGGCTCGTCGCAGGTGCCCTACGTGGCGCTGGGCCCCGGGCCGACCTACGACACGCTGGGCAGCGTCAACGGACCAGCAGGTCATCGAGGTCAACGGCACCAGACCTAGTCAGACCAGCGGCGAGCTGCGGATGGTCACGGTCTCCGCGACCGACCAGATCACCCTGTTCGGCGCGCTCGGGCTGTGGATGAGCGGCAACTACGCGCTGCAGCCGCGCGAGACTGTACTTCCCGCCTGGGCAGTCCGCAGCAGCAGGTCAACCAGCAGAACGTGCAGGAGTTCCAGGACTCGCAGATCGACGCCGAGGTGTCCGCGCTGCGCTACCTGCACTACCCGATCAGGTGGTGGCGCACCCAGGTCGTCGACGGCAGCCCCGCCGACAAGGTGATCAAGCCGGGCGACCAGATGCTCACGGTCAACGGCAAGCGGTCGGCCAGCGTCGAGGACGTGTTCAGACGCGGTCGGTCGACACCAAGCCCGGGCCAGACCGTCCCGGTCGTCGTGCAGACCGGCAGCGTCCGGTGCGGGACCTGAAGATCACGCTGGGCAAGCAACCCGACCGGCACGCAGGGCTTCATCGGCATCAGCCCGCGTCGCAGGCCGACGTGCCGTTCAAGGTCAACATCAGCCTGACCGACATCGGCGGGCCCGTCCGCCGGCCTGATCTTCGCGCTGGCCATTGTGGACAAACTGACGAACGGTCAGGTCAACGGCGGCATGATGGTCGCGGGCACCGGCGAGATCGACGACCTGGGCAACGTCAGCCAGATCGGCGGCATCCCGTTCAAGCTGGTCGCCGCGCGGGCCGCCGGCGCCACCGTGTTCCTGACCCCGGCGGACAACTGCGCCGAGGCCAAGGCGCACGTGCCGGCCGGGCTGCGGCTGGTGAAGGTCACCAGCCTCAGTTCAGCTGTCAGCGAACTGGCCGCGCTCAAGGCCGGCAGGCCCGTCCCCGGCTGCTGAGTTCCCGCCCGCTCATCCTTCGCGCAGGCGTCTCGCGCAGCGCGTCCACCAGGTTGGGCGCCAGCTCGGGGTGCTCGACGATCTCGTCCGGGTGGTCCGCGTCGCCGCGCAGCCGCAGCACGCAGGCGGCCGTCGCCGTCCCGCAGCACGCCCGCGACCAGTCGGGCCTCCCGCCGCTGCGGGTGCTCGGCGGCGATGCGCCGCATCCGTGTCCACCGGGTCGGTGTCCTGGCCTCGGCGACTGCCACGTCGCAGTTCGGCCTCGGCGTCCGGCGGCAGCACCACGATCTCCTGCACCAGCGCGCAGCCGGTGACCGTGCCCGGCCAGGCGATGCCGGCCAGCGCCTCGGCCAGGTCGTCGTCGGCCAGCGGCTCCTGCGCGACCGGGGTCAGCGTGCTGCCCGGGTCGACCTGGCCGCCGAGTTCGGGCTGCTTGGCCAGCAGGTCGGCCGTGGTGACCAGGGCGAACAGCTGCGGCGGCTGATCCCAGCCCGCCGCCGCGGCGAAGTCCTCGACCTCGCGGATGACCTGCGGCAGGACGGCGGCGGTCGGCCCGGGTGGCCGCGTCGGACATGCGCCCCATGCTCCCATGTCGCGCGGCCGCGCCGCGACCGGCCCGGACATACCGCCGGACCCGACACGGGAACCGAACACGGCGTCCGTAGAGTTGACAGACTGGCGGACGCTGCACTTCGTTCGTCGCCCGTGGTCTTCGCTGCGGACACCGGTTCACCACCCGACCCAGGAGCGTGTCCCAGTGGCCACTAGGCCCACGGCTGGACTGCCGAGACTGTCCCGACGCAGCCGAATCCTGCTCATCATCGGTTTCGTGCTGTTGATCTTGCTGATCTCCGGCTCGCACCTGCTGGACACGTACATCAGCTGGCTCTGGTTCGGCGAGGTCGGCTTCCGGTCGGTGTTCAGCACCATCCTGTTCACCCGGATCGTGTTGTTCCTGCCAGTCGGCGTGTTCGTCGGCGGCACGCTCGCGCTGAGCCTGTTCATCGCCTACCGGACCCGGCCGGTGTTCGTGCCGGTGTCCGGAACGGACGATCCGCTCTCCCGCTACCGCACGGTGATCACCCGGCGGCGGAAGTGGTTCGGGCTCGGCATCCCGATCGCGATCGGCCTGATCGCCGGGGTTCGGCCAACAACGACTGGCAACTCGTGCAGTTGGCCATGCACGCCACCAGTTTCGGCATCACCGACCCGCAGTTCGGCCACGACATCGGCTTCTACGAGTTCACCCTGCCGTTGATCCTCTGGCTGCAGAACTGGCTGTTCATCGCGGTCACCCTGGCGTTCTTCGGCGCGCTGATCGCGCACTACATCTTCGGCGGCATCCGGCTCGCCGGCCGAGGTGGTCAACTGTCCACGCTCGGCCCGGATGCAGCTGGCCGCCACGATCGGCCTGTTCGTGCTGATCAAGGCGTTCGCCTACTTCACCGACCGCTACCAGTTGCTCTGGTCCAACCGTGACACCGCAGTTCACCGGCGCCACCTACACCGACGTGAACGCGCTCATGCCGGCCAAGCTGATCCTGCTGTGCATCGCGGTGTTCTGCGCGCTGGCCTTCTTCGCCGGTGCTTTCCTGCGCAACCTTCAACTGCCCGCGATCGCGCTCGTGCTGCTGGTGCTGTCCAGCATCCTGATCGGCGCCGCGTGGCCGGCGATCCTGCAGCAGTTCTCGGTCAGCGGCAACGCCAACCAGAAGGAAGCCCAGTACATCCAGCGCAACCACGCCACCATGCAGGCGTACGGGCTGAGCGGCAACGTCACCTACCAGAACTACGACCCGACCAAGGCCAACGCGACCGCGATTCGCTGCTCAGCGACACCGGCACCATCCCCAACGTGCGCGTGCTCGACCCGAACGTGCTCTCGCCCACGTTCACCCAGCAGCAGCACGCCACACAACATCTACGGCTTCCCCAACGAGCTCAACCTCGACCGGTACACGTCAACGGCGTCACCCAGGACTACGTGGTCGCCGCGCGCGAGATGAACCCGTCCAACCTCAACACCAGTCAGCAGAACTGGATCAGCCAGCACCTGATCTACACGCACGGCGACGGTTTCATCGCGCCCCCGCCGACTACGTCGCGCAGACCGCCCCTCGGGCTACCCCCAGTACGACGTGAGCGACCTGTCCAACAACGGCGAGGGCCCCATCCCGGTCAGCCAGACCCGGATCTACTACGGCCTGCTCGCCGGCGACGACTACGCCATCGTCGGCCAGCAGGTCAACGGTAGGAACACCGAGTACGACGGCACCAACGCCAACGGCTACACCTACGACGGCGCCGGCGGCGTCTCGCTGTCGAACTGGTTCAACCGGCTCGCCTTCGCCACCTACTACGGCTCGCGCTACTTCCTGTTCAGCGGCGACATCGGCGCCAACTCGAAGATCATCTTCCAGCGCAACCCGGTCCAGCGCGTCCAGCAGATCGCGCCGTGGCTGTCCGCCGACAGCGACCCGTACCCGGCCGTGGTCAACGACAGCGACGGCAAGAACCGCATCGCCTGGATCGTCGACTGCTACACCACGCTGCAGAACTATCCGTACGCGCAGCAGACGTTCCTCGGCGGCTGACCACCCCGTCGCTGACCGGACCCGGCCAGGCCCAGGTCGGCTACGTCCGCAACTCCGTCAAGGCCGTTGTGGACGCCTACTCCGGCAAGGTCACCCTGTACCAGGTCGACAACAGCGACCCGGTGCTCAACGCGTGGAAGAGCGTGTTCCCCGGCGTGGTGCAGCCCACCCAGTCGATCCCGCGGGCCTGTCCGACCACTTCCGGTACCCGCAGGACCTGTTCAACATCCAGCGGAACCTGCTCACCAACTACCATGTCACCAACCCGCAGGACTTCTTCTCCAGCGCGGGCTTCTGGAGCGTCCCCCCCGACCCGACCGAGAACCCCGACGGCAGCATCAGCACCTCCGTCACCGGGCCCAGCGGCAACTCGCCCAACCAGCAGCCCTACTACGTGCTGGCCCAGTCGCCCAGCCAACATCAACCGACCTTCCAGCTGACCTCCGCACTCACCACACTGGCCAGTCAGAACATGGCCGCGTGGATGTCGGTCTCCTCCGATCCGGGCAGCTACGGCAAGATCACCGTGCTCACGCTACCCACCGGACACCCAACCCCGGGCCCGGTACAGGTGCAGAACCAGTTCGAGACGATCACCGAAGTTCACCGAGAACAAAACGTTCCTGCAGCAACTCCTCGGTGAAGCCGTTGTACGGCAACCTGCTGACCCTGCCCGTCGCGGGCGGGCTGCTGTTCGTCGAACCGGTCTACACCGAACCCACCAGCGGCAACAGCAGCTACCCGCAGTTGGCCGACGTGCTCACCGCGTTCGGCGGCAAGGTCGGCTTCGCCGCCACCCTCGCCGACTCGTCAACAACCTGTTCACGGCGCCGACGCCGGCACCGGACGCCGACCAGCCCGCCACGGGCACGACCACGACCACACCGTCGACCAGACAGCGCCGCCGTCCACCACACCCGGCGGAGGCGGCAGCGTCTCGGCCACCTCACCAAGGCCGTGAACGACATCTCCAAGGCCCTGCAGGACATCGCCAACGCCCAGCAGGCCAGGGACTTCGCCGCGCTCGGCAACGCCTACCCGGAACTCAGAACGCCACCAACGAGTTCAACCTGGCCAAGGCGGCCATCGCCACTCACCCAATCCACCGCCGGCGACAACCACGCCGACCCTGACCCACTGGCCGCGAACCCGATTTGCATCCCACCGCCACCAGTCGGTTAGTGTTGTCTTTACCGACGCGGGGTGGAGCAGCTCGGTAGCTCGCTGGGCTCATAACCCAGAGGTCGCAGGTTCGAATCCTGTCCCCGCTACCACTCGCGAACGGTCCGCCGGAGATCCTCCGGCGGGCCGTTTTCGCGTGCTGTGGCCGGAATCGTCACCAGGAGGTGGCTCCGGTGGACAGGACCGCGAGGACGTAGAACGCGTCGTCGTCGACGACCCTGTTGCCGGTGTAGAAGTTGCTCGTGATGCCGCCCTGCGAGTTGTTCGCGGACGACGGGACGACCGCGGTGGAGAAGTCGTCCTGGAACGCGGCGCCCTGATACGAACTGGCGAGCGGGAACTCGTCGCAGCTGTCACCGGAGGGCACCTTCACCTTGCCGCAGGCCGCATTGCGGTTGGCGGTGATGTCCGCCGGGTCGGTGGCACGCCGCAACGGGTCGGACGGGTTGCCCCACGGCGTGTCCAGGTCGCCGTTCTGTGCGTTGTGGACGTGCTGGGCGACCGGGCCGACGAGTGGGTTCTGTCTCACGTCGTAGGCGATGGTCGGCGTGAAGTCCTCGTCGACCACCCGGTGCTGCCGCCGACGGTGTTGTCACAGCGGCCGACGAGGCCGTCGCCGTAGTCGGTGAAACCCCACGGCGTCGGCACGCGCCCGAACACGCCGACGCCGAGGAAGGAGTCGACCCAGTCGATCGAGTTGGCGGTGACGGGCACGAGCTGAGTCCTCCTCGACCCATTCGTTGCCCTCCAGGGAGGCCGGCGTCGAGGTCGTAGACCGCCTCGTCGGAGTCCAGCGCCGACAGCACGACGCAGCCGCCCGCCAGGTCGCAGCCGGAGTTGACCTCGGCCGTCGTGCCGCCCTGCAGGTCGCCCGTGCCGACTCCGACGCTGATCACCAGGTCGCGCGTCCAGTCCAGGGACGTCGCGCTGTAGGTGTTCCACTGGAGGTTGTCGGCGTCCAGCGTGCCGGTCACCTCGGGGACGCCGTCGACGGTGGTGACCGACGTCAGGGTCCACGGCGTGTCGGCGCACGATGTGAAGCGGTCCGGCCAGGCGACGAACGACGACTCGATGCTGTCGAAGTTGCACTGGGCCGGCAGCGACAGGTCGGCCGGATGGACGGCCGGGGCCCGCGGCGCGGTGAGCGCGTGCTGCCGCAGTTGCTGCCGGCGCGGCGACATCGGTGTCCTGTGGCCGACGTGGACGCACATCTGTCTGTTGGGCGCCGTGCTGTGGCAGCGGTCGCCCGTGGTGACGTCGGTGCCGGTGGGAACGGTGTGCGGTGTGGCTGCTGACGCGCCGGCCGCCGTGCTGACGGCCAGCGCGAGTAAGGCCGAGATCACCGCGGCGGTGATGCCGACGCGTCGGACCGCACGCTGCGGCGAC
>CAVWRF010000008.1:0-204356 GCA_963757325.1 Candidatus Melainabacteria bacterium | reverse complement strand
TGACCCAGGTCTTCGACGAGTCCAACCGGATCGTGCCGGTGACCGTCGTACAGGCCGGACCGTGCGTTGTGACCCAGGTGCGCACCGACGAGAAGGACGGTTACCAGGCCGTGCAGTTGGCCTTCGGCGCGATCGACCCGCGCAAGGTCAACAAGCCGGAGACCGGCCACTTCACCAAGGCCGGTGTGACCCCCAGGCGCTACCTGGCGGAGCTGCGCACCATGAACGCCGGCGAGTACACGGTGGGCCAGGAGATCAAGGCCGAGGACGTCTTCGAAGGCGGCCAGGTGGTCGACGTGACGGGCACCAGCAAGGGCAAGGGCAACGCCGGTGTGATGAAGCGCCACGGCTTCCACGGCCTCGGCGCCGGCCACGGCGTGCAGCGCAAGCACCGCTCGCCCGGCTCGATCGGCGCCTGTGCCACGCCGGGCCGCGTCTTCAAGGGTGTGCGCATGGCCGGCCGGATGGGCCACGTCCGCGTGACGACGCAGAACCTGACAGTGCACCGGGTCGACGCCGATACGGGCCTGCTGCTGATCAAGGGCGCGATCCCCGGTCCCAAGGGCGGCCTGGTCTTCGTCAAGACCGCCGTGAAGGGTGATGCGTGATGAGCGAAACCGTTGAGACGCCCCAGGATGTGCGCGTGATCGACGTGCACACGCCCTCCGGCGACACCGACGGCACCGTCGAACTGCCGAACGAGATCTTCGGCGTGCAGGCCAACATCGCGCTGATGCACCAGGTGGTCATCGCGCAACTGGCCGCGGCCCGCCAGGGCACGCACTCCACCAAGACCCGCGGTGACGTCCGCGGTGGTGGCAGGAAGCCGTACCGCCAGAAGGGCACCGGGCGCGCCCGCCAGGGTTCGACCAGGGCGCCGCAGTTCACCGGCGGTGGCGTTTCGCACGGCCCGCACCCGCGCGACTACACGCAGCGGACTCCGAAGAAGATGAAGGCCGCCGCGCTGCGCGGCGCCCTCTCCGACCGGGCCCGCGACGACCGCGTGCACGTGCTGACCGCCGTGACCGACAGCGACACGCCGTCCACGAAGGTCGCGCGCAAGGCCGTGGCGAACCTGGTGGCGAACCGCAAGGCACTGGTGGTCCTGACCCACGCCGACGAGCTGGGCATGTTGTCCGTGCGCAACCTCGCCGAGGTGCACGTGCTCACGGTCGACCAGCTCAACACCTACGACGTGCTGGTCAACGACGACATCGTGTTCACCAAGGACGCGTTCGACGCGCTCCTGGCCGGCCCGGCCCGCGGTCGTTCCGCGAAGGCCGTCGCGACCAGCGGCGAGGTTGAGGAGGGCGAGCAGTGATCCCCGATCCGCGCGACATCCTGATCGCACCGGTGGTCTCCGAGAAGTCCTACGGCTTGCTCGAAGAGGGCAAGTACACGTTCCTGGTGGACCCCCGGGCGAACAAGACCGCCATCAAGATCGCGGTCGAGAAGGTCTTCGGCGTCAAGGTCGTGAGCGTCAACACGATCAACCGCCAGGGCAAGCGCAAGCGCACCCGGTCCGGTTTCGGCAAGCGCAAGGACACCAAGCGAGCCATCGTGACTCTGTCGGCCGAGAGCAAGCCGATCGAGATCTTCAACGGCCCGGCCGCGTAAGGGACGAGAACCACAATGGGCATCCGCAAGTACAAGCCGACGACGCCGGGCCGCCGTGGCTCATCCGTCTCCGACTTCGCCGAGATCACCAGGTCGGAGCCGGAGAAGTCGCTGCTGCGTCCGCTGCACGGCAAGGGCGGCCGGAACGCGCACGGCAAGATCACCGTTCGTCACCAGGGCGGCGGTCACAAGCGCGCGTACCGGCTGATCGACTTCCGCCGCGCTGACAAGGACGGCATCCCGGCGAAGGTCGCTCACATCGAGTACGACCCGAACCGCACCGCGCGCATCGCGCTGCTGCACTACGTGGACGGCGAGAAGCGCTACATCGTCGCGCCGAGGCTGCTCAAGCAGGGCGACAAGGTGGAGAGCGGCGCGCGCGCCGACATCAAGCCGGGCAACAACCTGCCGCTGCGCAACATCCCCACGGGCACCGTGGTGCACGCGATCGAGCTGCGCCCCGGTGGCGGCGCGAAGATCGCCCGCTCCGCCGGTACGAGCGTGCAGCTGGTGGCCAAGGACGGTCCGCACGCGCAGTTGCGGATGCCCTCGGGCGAGATCCGCAACGTGGACGTGCGCTGCCGCGCCACGGTGGGCGAGGTCGGCAACTCCGAGCACGCCAACATCAACTGGGGCAAGGCCGGTCGCATGCGGTGGAAGGGCAAGCGCCCGACCGTCCGTGGTGTCGCGATGAACCCGGTCGACCACCCGCACGGTGGTGGTGAGGGCAAGACCTCCGGTGGCCGTCACCCGGTGAACCCGGCCGGTAAGCCGGAAGGACGCACCCGCCGCCGCAAGGAAAGCGACAGGCTCATCGTCCGGCGTCGTCGCACCGGTAAGAAGCGCTGAGCAGGGAGGGAGTGAAAGATGCCGCGTAGTCTCAAAAAGGGACCGTTCGTCGACGACCACCTGCTCAAGAAGGTGGACGCGCTCAACGATTCGGGCAAGAAGACGGTCATCAAGACCTGGTCCCGCCGGTCCACGATCATCCCCGACATGCTGGGGCACACGATCGCGGTGCACGACGGCCGCAAGCACGTCCCGGTGTTCGTCACCGAGGCCATGGTGGGGCACAAGTTGGGCGAGTTCGCCCCGACGCGCACCTTCAAGGGCCACATCAAGGACGACAGGAAGTCGCGCCGCCGCTAGGCGGTCTGGACACGAATAGAGCAAGGGGTAGCAGTTATGGCTAACGACGCCGCAAGCGCGGAGGAGCTTCCGCGCGCCGTGGCGCGCGCCCGCTACGTCCGCATGACGCCGATGAAGATGCGTCGTGTGGTCGACCTGATCCGGGGCCGCAACGCCCAGGACGCCCTGGCCGTGCTCAAGTTCGCGCCGCAGGCCGCCAGCGGTCCGGTGGCGAAGGTGCTCGCCAGCGCGGTGGCCAACGCGGAGAACAACCTCGAACTGGACCCGGAGACCCTGTGGATCTCCGCGGCCTATGTGGACGAGGGGCCGACGCTGAAGCGGTTCCGGCCCAGGGCGCAGGGTCGTACCTATCGGATCCGTAAGCGGACCAGCCACATCACCATAGAGGTGGAGTCGCGACCGAAGGTTGTGCAGCAGCCGAAGTCTCGGGGTCGTGCGAACAGGAAGGCAAGTTAGTGGGTCAGAAGATCAGCCCGCACGGCTTCCGGCTTGGGATCACCACCGACTGGAAGTCGCGGTGGTACGCCGACAAGCAGTACAAGGAGTACGTCGCTGAGGACGTGAAGATCCGGCGGCTGCTGTCCAAGGGCATGGAGCGTGCCGGCATCTCGAAGGTCGAGATCGAGCGGACCAGGGAGCGCGTGCGGGTGGACATCCACACCGCGCGACCGGGCATCGTGATCGGCCGCCGTGGCGCGGAGGCCGACCGCATCCGTGCCGAACTGGAGAAGCTGACCAAGAAACAGGTCCAGCTCAACATCCTGGAAGTGAAGTCGCCGGAGTCGGACGCCCAACTGGTCGCGCAGAGCGTGGCCGAGCAGCTGTCCAACCGCGTCGCCTTCCGCCGTGCGATGCGCAAGGCCATCCAGACGGCGATGCGTTCGCCTCAGGTCAAGGGCATCAAGGTGCAGTGCAGTGGCCGGCTCGGCGGTGCCGAGATGTCCCGGTCCGAGCACTACCACGAGGGCCGGGTGCCGCTGCACACGCTGCGCGCGGACATCGACTACGGCTTCTTCGAGGCCCGCACCACGTTCGGCCGGATCGGCGTGAAGGTGTGGATCTACAAGGGTGAGGTCGTCGGCGGCATCAGCGCGCGCCGGGAGCGGGACGCGGCTGCCGATGCCCGCGCGCCGCGCCGGGAGCGTTCGGACCGCCCGCAGCGGCCGCGTCGCTCCGGCTCGTCCGGTACGACGGCCACCAGCACCGAGGCCGGTCGTGCGGCGGCAGCCGAGCACACCGAGCCGCAGGCCCCGGCCGTCGAGACCCCGCCGGCCACTCCGGACACGAGCAACGGGGAGGGCTGAGTAGTGCTCATCCCACGCAAGGTCAAGCACCGCAAGCAGCACCACCCCAAGCGGACCGGTGCTGCCAAGGGTGGCACCAGGGTGACGTTCGGCGAGTTCGGCATCCAGGCGCTGGAATCGGCGTACGTGACCAACCGGCAGATCGAGTCGGCTCGTATCGCCATCAACCGGCACATTCGCCGTGGCGGCAAGGTCTGGGTGAACATCTTCCCGGACCGCCCGCTGACCAAGAAGCCCGCCGAGACCCGCATGGGTTCCGGTAAGGGTTCGCCGGAGTACTGGATCGCGAACGTGAAGCCGGGTCGGGTGCTGTTCGAGATGGCGTTCCCGAACGAGACGGTGGCGCGTGAGGCACTGCGCCGCGCGATCCACAAGCTTCCGATGAAGTGCCGGATCGTCACGCGAGATGGTGGTGATTTCTGATGGCAGCGGGAACGCCTGCCGCGCAGATGCGTGAGCTGACCGACGACGAGTTGGTGCTGCGCCTGCGTGAGGCCAAGGAGGAGCTGTTCAACCTCCGCTTCCAGATGGCCACCGGGCAGCTCGACAACAACCGCCGGCTGCGCACGGTCCGCCACGACATCGCGCGGATCTACACCGTGATGCGGGAGCGTGAACTGGGGCTCTCCGTGTCGCCCGACAACGCTGAGGGTGCCGCATGAGCGAAGAAGTGAGCACCGAGACGGCGGGCCAGGCTCGGAACTACCGCAAGGTGCGCGAGGGCTACGTCGTGTCGGACAAGATGGACAAGACGATCGTGGTCGAGCTGGAGGACCGCAAGAAGCACCGCCGGTACGCCAAGGTCGTGCGCTCCACCAGCAAGGTGAAGGCGCACGACGAGGCGAACACCGCCGGTGTCGGCGACCGCGTGCAGATCATGGAGACCCGTCCGCTGTCGGCGACCAAGCGCTGGCGGCTGGTGGAGATCCTGGAAAAGGCCAAGTAGCAATCAGGCGGACCGCGCGCGTCAGGTCGGAAATCTGGCGTGCCACAACGGGTCAGGAGTAGTTGTGATCCAGCAGGAGTCGCGACTTCGTGTCGCCGACAACACCGGTGCGAAGGAGATCCTTTGCATCCGTGTGCTCGGCGGCTCGTCGCGTCGTTACGCGGGTATCGGCGACATCATCGTCGCCACGGTGAAGGACGCCATCCCCGGAGCCGGTGTGAAGAAGGGTGATGTGGTCAAGGCCGTCATCGTCCGCACCTCCAAGGAGAGGCGCCGCCCGGATGGCTCGTACATCAAGTTCGACGAGAACGCCGCGGTGCTCATCCGCCCCGACAACGAGCCGAGGGGCACGCGCATCTTCGGCCCCGTCGGCCGGGAACTGCGGGACAAGCGCTTCATGAAGATCATCTCGCTGGCACCGGAGGTGCTCTGAACATGAAGGTGAAAAAGGGTGACACGGTCGTCGTCATCGGCGGCAAGGACAAGGGCGCCAAGGGCAAGGTCATCCAGGCCTACCCGGAGCGCAACAAGGTCCTGGTCGAGGGCGTCAACCGGATCAAGAAGCACACCAGGGTCACGCAGACCCAGCGGGGCGCGAAGTCCGGCGGGATCGTGACCCAGGAAGCCCCCATCCACGTGAGCAACGTGATGGTCGTGGACTCCGACGGCAAACCGGCCCGCGTCGGCTACCGCACGAACGACGACGGGAAGCGTGTGCGCGTCTCCCGGCGCAACGGTAAGGACATCTGATCATGACCACTGCGCAGAAGCTCGACCCTGCAAACGGGTCGTCGGCAGAGAAGATCGTCCCCCGCCTCAAGACCCGCTACCGCTCGGAGATCGCGGGCGAGCTGAACAAGCAGTTCAGCTACGCCAACGTGATGCAGATCCCGGGCGTGGTCAAGGTCGTCGTCAACATGGGTGTCGGCGACGCGGCTCGGGACGGCAAGCTGATCGAGGGCGCCGTCCGTGACCTGGCCACGATCACCGGCCAGCGGCCGGAGGTGCGGCGCGCCCGCAAGTCCATCGCCCAGTTCAAGCTGCGCGAGGGCATGCCGATCGGTGCGCGGGTGACCCTGCGCGGCGACCGCATGTGGGAGTTCCTGGACCGGCTGCTGACCATCGCGCTGCCCCGTATCCGTGACTTCCGCGGCCTGTCGCCCAAGCAGTTCGACGGCAACGGCAACTACACGTTCGGCCTGAACGAGCAGTCGATGTTCCACGAGATCGACCCCGACTCGATCGACCGCCCGCGCGGCATGGACATCACCGTCGTGACCACCGCCACCACCGACGACGAGGGCCGGGCGCTGTTGAAGCTCCTGGGCTTCCCGTTCAAGGAGAACTGACAATGGCCAAAAAGGCTTTGATCATCAAGGCGGCGGCCAAGCCGAAGTTCAAGGTGCGGGGCTACACCCGGTGCCAGCGCTGCGGCCGCCCGCACGCCGTGTACCGCAAGTTCGGCCTGTGCCGCGTGTGCCTTCGCGAGATGGCCCACCGCGGCGAACTGCCCGGCGTGAGCAAGTCGAGCTGGTGACGCGAGTCGTCCAGCGACTCGCGGACGAACGAGGGACCGGCCGCGACCTCGCGGCCAAGCCATAGGGCGATGCCGAAACCTCGGACCCACCACGCGACCTGCTCCACCAGCTGACTTCCACTTCGCCACAGGCCCGGCAAGAGACCTGGGGACCATGGCGAGAAAGGTAGATGAGGTCACCATGACGATGACCGACCCGATCGCAGACATGCTCACGCGTCTGCGCAACGCCAACTCGGCATACCACGACGAGGTCGTGATGCCGCACTCGAAGCTCAAGTCCCACATCGCGGAGATCCTCAAGCGCGAGGGGTACGTCTCGGGCTTCCGTACCGAGCAGGGTGAGCACAGCAGGAACCTGGTCGTCGAGCTCAAGTACGGCCCGAACCGGGAGCGCAGCATCGCCGGCCTGCGCCGGGTGTCCAAGCCGGGTCTGCGGGTGTACGCGAAGTCGACGGACCTGCCGAAGGTACTCGGTGGGCTCGGTGTCGCGATCATCTCGACGTCCTCCGGGCTGCTGACCGACAGGCAGGCCGGCAAGCAGGGTGTGGGCGGGGAAGTCCTCGCCTTCGTCTGGTAGGGAAGGGAGAGCAGCAATGTCGCGTATCGGAAAGCTGCCGATCACCGTCCCCACCGGGGTGGACGTGAGCATCGAGGGTCAGCTGGTCAGCGTGAAGGGCCCGAAGGGCACGCTGTCGCACACCGTCGCCGATCCGATCACCGTCGCCCGCGACGAGGACGGCACGCTCGCTGTGCGCCGGCCCGACGACGAGCGCCGCAGCCGTGCGTTGCACGGTCTGTCACGCACGCTGGTCGCGAACATGATCGTCGGTGTGACGCAGGGCTACGAGAAGAAGATGGAGATCCACGGCGTCGGTTACCGCGTGACGGCCAAGGGCAGGGACCTCGAGTTCGCCCTCGGCTACAGCCACTCGGTGCCGGTGACGGCCCCGGAGGGCATCACGTTCGCCGTCGAGACGCCCACCCGGTTCTCCGTCTCGGGCATCGACAAGCAGCAGGTCGGTGAGGTGGCCGCGAACATCCGCAAGCTGCGCAAGCCCGACCCGTACAAGGGCAAGGGCGTGCGTTACGCGGGCGAGAAGATCCGCCGCAAGGTCGGAAAGACGGGTAAGTGACATGACCGAGTCAGCTACTGCCAAGCGCAAGCCGGTGGGCAAGGACGCCTCCACGAGGCGTCGCACGGCCACGTCGCGCCGTCACTTCCGGCTGCGCAAGAAGGTCAGCGGCAGCGCCGCCCGGCCGAGGCTGGTGGTCAACCGGTCGTCGCGACACATCGTCGCCCAACTGGTGGACGACCTGGTCGGCCACACGATCGCATCGGCCTCCAGCCTGGAAGCGGACGTGCGTGCCGTCGAAGGGGACAAGAAGGCCAAGGCGGCCAAGGTCGGCGAGTTGCTCGCGGCCAGGGCCAAGAATGCCGGCGTCGACAGGGTCGTGTTCGACCACGGTGGCCACGGCTACCACGGTCGGATCGCCGCGCTGGCCGACGCCGCCCGCGAGGGCGGGCTGGAGTTCTGATGTACGAAACAATGATTGAGAGGGACGCCTGATGCCGGGACGTTCACGGCAGTTCGGCGGCGGCCAGGGCGGTCAGGGCAACGAGCGCGGTGAGCGCAGGGACCGCCGGGATCGTCGCGACAGTGGCCGCGGCGGGGCGGCGCAGGAGAAGACCCCGCATCTCGAGCGCGTGGTGGCGATCAACCGCGTCGCCAAGGTCGTCAAGGGTGGTCGGCGCTTCAGCTTCACGGCGCTGGTCGTCGTCGGCGACGGCGACGGCATGGTCGGTGTCGGCTACGGCAAGGCGAAGGAGGTGCCGGCCGCCATCGCGAAGGGTGTCGAGGAGGCGAAGAAGAACTTCTTCCGCGTGCCTCGGATCGCCGGCACCATCCCGCACCCGATCCAGGGTGAGGCCGCGGCCGGTGTGGTGCTGCTGCGTCCGGCCAGCGCCGGTACCGGTGTCATCGCCGGTGGCCCGGTGCGTGCCGTCCTGGAGTGCGCCGGTGTGCACGACGTGCTGAGCAAGTCGCTGGGCAGCGACAACGCGATCAACGTCGTGCACGCGACGGTCGCGGCGCTGAAGGGTCTGCAGCGGCCGGAGGAGGTCGCGGCGCGCCGTGGCCTGCCGCTGGAGGACGTGGCGCCGGCGGCGATGCTGCGGGCCAGGGCCGGACAGGGGGTGTGACCGTGGCGAACGTGAAGGTCACCCAGGTCCGGAGTGCCATCGGCACCAAGCAGAACCAGCGGGACACGCTGCGTACCCTCGGCCTGCGGAAGATCCGCCAGTCCGTGGTGCGTGAGGACAGCCCCCAGGTGCGCGGTCTGATCCACACCGTGCGGCACCTGGTGGTTGTCGAGGAGGTCGACTGACGCCATGACGATCAAGATTCATCACCTGCGGCCCGCCCCGGGCGCCAAGACCGCGAAGACCCGTGTGGGTCGCGGTGAGGGCTCCAAGGGCAAGACCGCCGGTCGCGGTACGAAGGGCACCAAGGCGCGCAAGAACGTGCCGGCCCGCTTCGAGGGTGGCCAGATGCCCATCCACATGCGGCTGCCGAAGCTGAAGGGCTTCCGCAACCGTTTCCGGGTGGAGTACCAGGTCGTGAACGTGGGCGACATCGCCCGGCTGTTCCCCGACGGCGGCACGGTCGACGTCGACGCGCTGGTGAAGGCCGGTGCCGTCCGCAAGGGCGAGCTGGTCAAGGTGCTCGGCAACGGCGAGGTTTCCGTGAAGCTGGACATCACCGCGGACGGCTTCTCGGGCAGTGCGGTCGAGAAGATCAACGCGGCCGGAGGCTCGACCGCCAAGCGGTGAGCCGACGACGTGCCGAAAGGGCCGGTGGGATCATTCCCGCCGGCCCTTTCGCCTGTCCCGGCGGAGTTTCCGGGTTGTCCGCAGCGTTGTCGATCGGCCGTGGCGCCGGGGTCGGGGCCGGTATCTTGATCCCTGCGTGGTCGGGGGACCAAGTGCTCGAAGGGAGCGGCAGGCCACATGCCGGCGGCCACCCTGTCGCCGCGGGAGTTCCAGGTCGTCTGGTCCGTGCTCGGCCTCGGGCCGGTGCCGTTCCCGCTGGCCGGCTCGCGCCGGGACCGACTCTCGGTCGCCCCGGCGCACGGCGTGTTCGCCGGACTGGCCGAACGCGGCCTGGCGACGGCGGGCCGGCTGCACGACGAGTGGGTCACGTGCCTGACCGTGTTGAGCAGGCCGGAGCGCTCGGTCGATGCCGTCGGCGTCGCGGGTCACCGGATGTCCGCGGTCGCGGCGTCCACCCGTGGTGTCGCGGCCCTGGCCGTGGTGGACCGGGGTTCGGTGGTGCTGGCGCCGATCCGCGAGGGCAGTCTCGTGGAGTCGGTGGTGGCGCTGCTACCCCATGTGCCGGCCGGCCCGGGACATGAGGTGGTGGTGCCGGTGGCCGCCGTGCGCCGGTTCCTGGCCGGCGATGGTTCGGCCGACCCCGGCCGGCACGGCGACCCCTTGCAGGACCGGGCGGCGCTGAGGGCGGCCGGGATCGGGACGCGGGACGCGACGCTGCTGCTGGACCTGGCCGAGGACCGGTTGCTGGGCGGCCAGTTCGGGGTGAACGTCGCCGACCCGATCACCGGGGGCCCGTACCGCTGCATCCCTGTGGTGTCATGGTTCGACACGGCGGACGGCCGCTATCTGATGACCAACGACGGCTCGGCGCTCACCGTCGCTCCGGCCGATTCGGCCCAGATCGCCGTCCGTTTACATGAAATTCTCGACGGCCACCGCTAGTGGGCTGCGGCGCCGCTACGAATCGGTGACTGGCAGGTCAACGCCTGAGGTCGGCCTGTTAGAGTCGACGGTGCGCTTCGTGCCTTCTGGGTGCGTGGCGCGCTGGCCTGCTGTCCAGGGTCAGGCCGCTCCGAGCCGGCGGACCGCCGGCCACGACCAAGGGCCAAGCCGCAGTGCGGCAGTGCCGCCCAGGAGGTTTCGCGTGCTCAGCGCATTCCGCTCGGCTTTCGCGACGCCGGACCTACGCAAGAAGATCCTGTTCACCCTCGGGATCATCGTTGTGTACCGGATCGGTGCCACGCTGCCGGCTCCCGGCGTGTCGTACAAGAACGTCAACCTCTGCACGAACGACATCAACAGCAGCGGCGTCTATCAGCTGATCAACCTGTTCAGCGGTGGCGCGCTGCTGAAGCTGTCGATTTTCGCGCTGGGCATCATGCCCTACATCACGGCCAGCATCATCATCCAGCTCCTCACCGTTGTCATCCCGCGGTTCGAGCAGCTGAAGAAGGAAGGCCAGTCGGGTCAGAACAAACTGACCCAGTACACCCGGTACCTCACCATCGGCCTGGCGATCCTGCAGTCCACCGGCATCATCGCGCTGGCGGTGCGTGGCCAGCTCTTCGGCAACTGCCAGGAGCAGGTCATCCCGGACCAGTCGGTGTTCTCGCTGGGCATCATCGTGCTCGCGATGACCGCCGGTACGGCCATCATCATGTGGCTGGGCGAGATGATCACCGAGCGCGGCGTCGGCAACGGCATGTCGATCCTGATGTTCGCCAACATCGCGTCGCGCATCCCGACCGAGGGCGGCACGATCCTGACCAACGGCCATGCCCTGGTCTTCACCGTCGTCTGCATCTTCGGTCTGGCGATCATCACCAGCGTCGTCTTCATGGAGCAGGGTCAGCGCCGCATCCCGGTGCAGTACGCGAAGCGCATGATCGGCCGCCGGATGTACGGCGGTACGTCGACCTACCTGCCGCTGAAGGTCAACCAGGCGGGCGTCATCCCGGTGATCTTCGCGTCCTCGCTGCTCTACCTGCCCAACCTGGTGGCGAACCTGGTCGGCGGGAGCAACTCGACATCCGGCTGGCAGCAGTTCATCTCGACGTACCTGACGACCCAGTCCAACTGGGTGTACATCATCGTCTACTTCCTGCTGATCATCGCCTTCACCTACTTCTACATCTCGATCACGTTCAACGTGGACGAGCGTGCGGACGAGATGAAGAAGTTCGGCGGCTTCATCCCCGGTATCCGGCCGGGGCGGCCCACCGCCGAGTACCTGCGCTTCGTGCTCAACCGCATCACGCTTCCCGGCTCCCTGTACCTGGGCGTCGTCGCCGTCCTGCCGAACTTCTTCCTCGGCCTGACCGGCAACAACCAGAACCAGAACTTCCCGTTCGGCGGTACGGCCGTGCTGATCATGGTCGGCGTCGGCCTCGACACGGTGAAGCAGATCGAGAGCCAGTTGATGCAGCGCAACTACGAAGGGTTCCTGCGGTAGTGAGACTTGTCCTCGTCGGCCCGCCCGGAGCGGGCAAGGGTACCCAGGCCGCCGTGCTGAGCGAGAAGCTCGCCGTCCCGCACATCTCCACCGGCGACCTGTTCCGTGCCCACATCAGTCAGGAGACCGAACTGGGCCGCGAGGTCCGGCGGTATCTCGACGCCGGCGACCTGGTGCCCGACGCCGTCACCAACGAGATGGTCCGGCGCCGGCTGGGCGAGGAGGACGCGCGGACCGGGTTCCTGCTCGACGGCTTCCCGCGCAACGTGGCCCAGGCCGACGTGCTGGGCAAGCTGCTGTCCGACGAGGGCGACGCGCTGGACGCGGTGATCGAACTCCAGGTGCCCGAGGAGGAACTGGTGCAGCGCCTGCTCGCCAGGGGCCGCAACGACGACACCGAGGACGTCATCCGGTACCGGCAGCAGGTGTACCGCCAGGAGACGGCGCCGCTGCTGGACTACTACCGGGACAAGCTGGTCACCGTGGACGCCGTCGGCGGTGTCGACGACGTGACCGGGCGGGTGCTCGCCGCGCTGCGCGACCGAACGGGTGGGAGCTGACGGCGGCCATGTTGCGGCGCGGTCGGATGATCGAGATCAAGAGCGCCGGCGAGTTGCAGGCGATGCGGGCGGCCGGCCTGGTGGTGGCGCGTGCGCTCGGCCTGGTGACGGCTGCCGTGCGGGCGGGCGTGAGCACCGCCGAGCTGGACGAGCTGGCCGAGCAGACCATCAGGGACGCCGGCGCCGTGCCCTCGTTCAAGGGCTACCACGGCTTCCCCGCCACCATCTGCGCGTCGGTCAACGAGCAGGTGGTGCACGGCATCCCGGTCCGCACCCAGGTGCTGGCCGAGGGCGACCTGATCTCCATCGACTGCGGCGCGATCCTGGACGGCTGGCACGGCGACTCCGCCGTGACCGTGCCGGTCGGCGAGGTCACCGAGGCCGACGTGGCGCTGTCCGCGGCCACCCGCGCCGCCATGGTCGCGGGCATCACCGCGATCACGGCGGGCGCCCGGCTGACCGACGTGTCGCACGCCATCGAGACGGCCGTGCACGAGGCCGAGGCGACCGACGGCCGGAAGTACGGCATCGTGGCCGACTACGGCGGCCACGGCATCGGCACCGCGATGCACATGGAGCCGTTCCTGCCCAACCACGGGCGCCCCGGCCGGGGTCCGCGGCTGAGTCCCGGCATGGCGCTGGCGGTCGAGCCGATGCTCACCCTGGGCAGCCCGGACACCGACGAACTGGACGACGGCTGGACCGTGGTCACCTCCGACGGGTCGCGGGCCGCGCACTGGGAGCACTCCATCGCCGTCACCGACGACGGTCCGTGGATCCTGACCGAACCCGAGTAGTCGCAGCGCGATTTCCGGTCAACGGCGTCCGATCCGACCGTTCACATGGCAAGATATTCGTGTGGCTGAGGAAGTCCCCGCCGAGCAGATCAGGGTGTCCGATATCGAGCGCAAGGCCGTCGAGGAATGCCTGCACGCCGCCCACGCCGACGGGCTGATCACGCTGACCGAGTTCGACATCCGGGTCGGCGCCGCCTGGCAGGCCGTGAACCGGGGTGACCTGGCCAAGCTGACGGCCGACCTGCCGGCGTGGCTCCCGGCCGTGCCGCAGCCGCAGCCTGTGCCGGCGATCCGGCTGGCCGGCGTGCCCCGGCGGCGCGGCAACAGGGCGTTGCGGGTGCTGAACACGATCTGGCTGTCCGTGGTGGCCATCAATCTGGTCGTCTGGGGTCTGGTGTGCGTCACGTCGGGGGTGTTCGTGTACCCGTGGTGGCTGTGGCTGGCCGTGCCCGGGTCCGTACTGGCCGTGTTGTGGCTGACCGTGGGCGGCGGACGACCCCGCCCGGAGCTGCCCGGCGGCGAGTGACACCGCTCGGAGCTGCCCCGGCGGCGAGCGAGACCGCCCGTCAGCTCACCGTCATGTGACCGCGATCGCCCCGATTTGGGTGCTCAGAGGCAGTGCGCGTACACTGGGTGAACGGTGCACCAGGTCGCACCCATTCCGTCGTGCCTGCGTTTTCAGGCAACTCGGGGATCGTCTTCTCGAACGTTCGGAAGTGGGGTCGGTCGGTGCCCTGCGGCCGGCCCGGGGTCGGGACGGTCGCAACCCCCCATCACCGTCACGAAACGCGGAGGACATGGGCAAGAAGGACGGGGCCATCGAGGTAGAGGGCCGCGTGGTCGAGCCACTTCCCAACGCGATGTTCCGCGTCGAGTTGGAAAACGGCCACCGGGTCCTGGCACACATCAGCGGCAAGATGCGGCAGCACTACATCCGCATTCTGCCCGAGGACAGGGTTGTCGTGGAACTCTCACCGTACGACCTGACCCGAGGGCGCATCGTCTACCGCTACAAGTGACGGATCTGGAGCAGGAGAACTAGCGACGTGAAGGTCAATCCGAGCGTCAAGAAGATCTGCGACAAGTGCAAGGTGATCCGTCGGCACGGCCGGGTCATGGTGATCTGCGAGAACCTGCGCCACAAGCAGCGCCAGGGCTGAGTAGATCGCGCACTGTCGTGGTGACGCGCGACGACAGTTTCAGTTGACCTCCCGACACCAGCCTGGCCACACGGGCCAGGTACACCCCCGGACTTCAGGCCGGGGCCCGCGGCGAAGCGAGTCCGCCGCGAGACGGTCAGGGAGCAAACCTGGAGAACGATCAGAGGAGACACCGCCGTATGGCACGACTCATGGGCGTCGACCTTCCCCGCGACAAGCGGATGGAGATCGCGCTGACCTACATCTACGGTATCGGCCGCACGCGCTCGCGCGAGACGCTGGCCGCTATCGGTATGAGCCCCGACCTGCGCTCGCGTGACCTGACCGACGAGGACCTGGCCAGGCTGCGCGACCACATGGAAGAGCACTACAAGGTCGAGGGTGACCTCCGCCGTGAGGTCCAGGCGGACATCCGCCGCAAGATCGAGATCGGCTGCTACGAGGGCCTGCGGCACCGCCGCAACCTGCCGGTCCGCGGGCAACGGACCAAGACCAACGCCCGCACCCGCAAGGGTCCGAAGAAGACCGTCGCAGGCAAGAAGAAGGCCGGCAAGAAGTAGCCGACACCCACGGTTTCAAGGAGATCACCGAAAGACATGCCACCGAAGTCGCGCACCGGCGCCGGGGTCAAGAAAGTCCGGCGCAAGGAAAAGAAGAACATCTCGCACGGGCACGCCCACATCAAGAGCACGTTCAACAACACGATCGTGTCGATCACCGATCCGGCCGGCAACGTGATCAGCTGGGCATCGGCCGGCCACGTCGGCTTCAAGGGCTCCCGCAAGTCCACGCCGTTCGCGGCGCAGATGGCCGCGGAGAACGCCGCCCGCAAGGCCGCGGAGCACGGCATGAAGAAGGTCGACGTGTTCGTGAAGGGTCCCGGTTCCGGCCGGGAGACCGCGATCAGGTCGTTGCAGGCGGCCGGCCTCGAGGTCGGCAACATCCAGGACGTGACCCCGCAGCCGCACAACGGCTGCCGTCCGCCCAAGCGGCGCCGGGTCTAGGGCGGGAGGAGTAGCACACCATGGCTCGTTACACCGGACCCGTCACCCGCAAGTCCCGCCGGCTCAAGGTCGACCTCGTCGGCGGTGACCAGGCGTTCGAGCGTCGTCCCTACCCGCCCGGCCAGCACGGCCGCGGTCGGATCAAGGAGAACGAGTACCTGCTCCAGTTGCAGGAGAAGCAGAAGGCGCGCTTCACCTACGGCGTGCTGGAGCGTCAGTTCAGCCGGTACTACAAGGAAGCCGTGCGGCGTCCTGGCAAGACCGGCGAGAACCTGATGCAGCTGTTGGAGTCCAGGCTGGACAACGTGGTCTACCGCGCCGGTCTGGCCAGGACCCGTCGGCAGTCCCGTCAGTTGGTCAGCCACGGCCACTTCACGGTCAACGGCAAGGCCGTCAACGTGCCCAGCTACCAGGTGTCCAAGTGGGACATCATCGACGTGCGGCCCAAGTCGTTCTCGACGCTGCCGTTCGAGGTCGCCAAGGCGACCCTGGGCGACCGCCCGATCCCGGCGTGGCTGCAGATCGTCCCGTCGAACCTGCGTGTCCTGGTGCACCAGCTCCCGGAGCGGGCGCAGATCGACACCCCGGTTCAGGAACAGCTGATCGTCGAGTTCTACTCGAAGTGATCGACGGCTCCGGACGGCTTCGGCCGTCCGGAGCCGATCCGGTCCCGCCCCGGTGGGACCGGGCGCCATCCCAGTCGGCGTCATATGGCGGGCGCCACTGCGAAAGGAAAATGAAGTGCTGATTTCCCAGCGGCCGTCACTGGCCGAGGAAACCGTCACGGAGACCCGCTCCCGGTTCGTCATCGAACCGCTGGAGCCCGGTTTCGGCTACACGCTCGGCAACTCGCTGCGTCGTACCCTGCTGTCGTCCATCCCCGGTGCCGCTGTCACCAGCATCCGGATCGACGGCGTACTGCACGAGTTCACCACGGTCCCGGGCGTGAAGGAGGATGTCACCGACATCATCCTGAACCTCAAGGAGCTGGTCATCAGCTCCGAGGAGGACGAGCCGGTGACCATGTACCTGCGCAAGCAGGGCCCCGGTGTGGTGACCGCGGGCGACATCGTGCCGCCGGCCGGTGTCACCGTGCACAACCCGGACCTGCACATCGCGACCCTGAACAGCAAGGGCAAGCTGGAGATCGAGCTCGTGGTCGAGCGCGGTCGCGGTTACGTCCCTGCCGTGCAGAACAAGCAGGCCGGCGCCGAGATCGGCCGCATCCCGGTCGACTCGATCTACTCGCCGGTGCTGAAGGTGACGTACAAGGTCGAGGCAACCCGTGTCGAGCAGCGCACGGACTTCGACAAGCTGATCCTGGACGTCGAGACGAAGCCGTCGATCACGCCGCGCGACGCGGTCGCGTCGTCCGGCAAGACGCTGGTCGAGCTGTTCGGCCTGGCGCGTGAGCTCAACGTGGACGCCGAGGGCATCGAGATCGGCCCGTCGCCCGCCGAGGCCGACACCATCGCGGCGTTCGCGATGCCGATCGAGGACCTCGACCTGACGGTGCGGTCGTACAACTGCCTCAAGCGCGAGGGCATCCACACCGTCGGTGAGCTGGTCTCGCGCAGCGAGGCCGACCTGCTCGACATCCGCAACTTCGGTGCCAAGTCGATCGACGAGGTCAAGATGAAGCTCGTCGGTCTCGGCCTGGCACTGAAGGACAGCCCGCCCGGGTTCGACCCGTCCGCTGCCGCGTCGGACTACCCGTCCGACGGCTGGGGCGTCGACACCCACCTGGACGCCGGCGGTCACGACGACGGCCACGACTACGCAGAGACGGAGCAGCTCTGACCGTCCTGTGGGGACGTTCGTAGCTGTATCGCAACGAGGAGCAAGAGATGCCGACCCCGACCAAGGGCCCCCGTCTCGGCGGGTCGCCGGCCCACGAGCGGCTGATGCTGGCCAACCTGGCCACGTCACTGTTCGAGCACGGCCGGATCACCACCACGGAAGCGAAGGCGCGGCGGCTGCGGCCCTTCGCCGAGCGCCTGATCACCAAGGCGAAGCGGGGTGACCTGCACAACCGCCGCGAGGTGCTGAAGGTCATCCGCGACAAGAATGTCCTGCACAAGCTGTTCGCGGAGATCGGCCCGTTCTTCGCCACGCGTGAGGGTGGCTACACCCGGATCGTCAAGACGATGCCGCGCAAGGGCGACAACGCCAAGATGGCCGTGATCGCGCTGGTGGCCGAACGGACGGCGACCGCGGAGGCCGAGGCCGCCCGTGGCACGAAGTTCGCCGACCGCAAGCAGGGCAAGTCCTCGTCGGAGGCCACCGAGGCTCCGGCCAAGGACGTCGTGAACGACGCGCCGCCTGCCGACGACCAGGCCGTGGTGGACACCGAAGCCACCGAGACCGAAGCCACCGAGACCGACGCGGTCGAGACCGACGCCGCTCCGGAGGCCGCCGGCGACGAGTCCGAGAAGGACGAGTCCTGACGACGCAACACCCCGCGCACGAGCCCGCCACCCCGGATGGGGCAGGCGGGCTCGTCCGCGTTCGGCTGGACTTCGCCTACGACGGCACGGACTTCTCCGGCTGGGCAGCCCAACCCGGCCGCCGCACGGTGCAGGGCGTGCTGGCCGAGGTGCTGGCGTTGCACGGGCCAGGCGCTCGCCCGCCGGTGAAACTGGTGGTGGCCGGCCGCACGGATGCCGGTGTGCACGCGGTGAACCAGGTGGCGCACCTGGAGGTATGGCCGTACGAGGACGACCTGGACCGGCTGGTGGGCCGGTGGAATCGGATGCTGCCGCCGGACGTGCGCGTCCTGTCGGCGTGTCCCGTCCCGGTGGCTTTCGACGCCCGGTTCTCGGCACTGCGCAGGCACTACGCATACCGGGTGGTCGACACGCCGTACGGCGCGCTTCCGTTGCAGCGCAGGGACACGCTGAGCTGGCACCGCTCCCTGGACCTCGCATCGCTGAACGCGGCCTCGGCACACCTGTTGGGCGAGCACGACTTCGTGGCGTTCTGCCGGCGCAGGGAAGGCGCCACGACGATTCGCGAGCTGCAGCGATTGGACTGGACCAGGCAGCCGGACGGCATCCTGGTGGCGCGCGTGACGGCGGACGCGTTCTGCCACTCGATGGTCCGCAGCCTGATCGGCGCTCTGCTGGCGGTCGGTGAAGGCAGGCTCCCGGTGGACTGGCCGGCGTCCCTGCTGGCGGCGACCACGCGCCCGAGCACGATCGCGGTGGCGGCCGCGCACGGCCTGACCCTGGTCGGCGTCGATTACCCGCCGGACGACGAACTGGCCACGAGAGCGGCGCGCACCCGCAACATCAGGTCGACAAGTCGACATATAGATGCGTCAACCTGAGCTTGACGGCTGGCCATCGTCAAGCCATAGTTGACGCATGAGCCCACTCAACATGACCCTCGAAGAACTGATCACGCGCCTCGACCAGGACCTGCCGGCCGCGGCGCCGTTGGAGAAGATCGGCGAGGCGCAACTGCGTTCGCACACCCTCAGCGCGCTGGGCGACCAGCTGATCGACCACTACGTGTCGATGGCGAGGCAGGAGGGAGCGTCGTGGACGGAGATCGGCGACGCGATCGGAGTCAGCAAACAGGCGGCGCAACAGAAGCACTCACCGCAGATCTTCGAGCGCTTCACCAACCGGGCGAGGCATGCGATCGTCCTGGCCCAGGAGTCGGCGCGCAGCCACAAACACGACTACATCGGCACGGAACACGTGCTGCTGGGCCTGCTGGCCGAACTAGGCGGACTCGCCCATGAGGTACTGGTGGCGCAGGCGGGCTCCGAGGAAGCGGTCCGCACGGCGGTCGAGGAGCAGATGCGGCCGGGCGGGAAGAAGGCGCCGCGAGGCCACATCCCGTTCACGAGGAAGAGCAAGGAGGCTCTGGAACAGACGTTGCGAGTGGCGAAGGACATGAGCCACTTCGTCGGAACGGAGCACGTGCTGTTGGGTCTGCTGGCGGTTCCGGATGGAACGGCGGCAACAGCCCTGAGCGCCATCGGCATCGACCAGGCAACGACGAAGCCCCTGGTAGAAGCCGGAATAAGCCGCCGACTGGCGGAACCCAAGGAAAACACCGACTGACAGGTTCCGGATCGAGGTTGGTGTGTCGACCGTCCAGAAAGCGACCCGCTTCCGAACGGTCGACACGCCACCAAACCCGGCAATGCCCCATTCCGCGCGTGTCGGCCATTCGCCGACGGCGAAGGTCAAACAGCTCAAGCCGAACCGTCACCCACCGAGAACCGGGCTCAGTCGCCCCGGCGCACCGGTCCCAGAATCTGTTTCTCACCCGGCGTCGTCAGCAACCGAACCGGACGCCACAAATTGCGTCCCAACGCGACGACCTGATCTTCCTTCAGGTTCACCAACTGCTGCACCAACGGCGGCGGCAACCGCCAGATCCGGCCCGCCAGTTGCGCCTGCCCGACCGGTTGCCGTTGCAACAGAACGAGATCCGCCGAGTTGGCCATCGCCGTCGCCTGCGGGTGCAGGTATGGCAGCACGTACACCGTCGTCTGCCACGCCGAGCGCGGGGGGAACAGCTCCTGCGGCGTCGACCCGCCGTCGTGCACCACCAGCAGCGGGCCGTCCTCCGTGGCCCGAGGCAGCTCCACCGGGTTGAGCCTGCGGATCTGCACCAGCGGCACAGGCCGGCCGTCCGGCCCGTCGCCCGCCGCCTTCACCAGCACCTGCCACGCCGCGGGCCTCGCCGTCGCGACGACGACCCACGCACCCGTCGCCATCGCGCGCAACGCCAACTGCCGCGCCAGGTACAGCCCACCGACACACACGATCCTGGTCGGCGAGGGCCGCAGCACGGACACGGCCAGCGGCTCGTTGTTCATCCCGGAGCCGATCACCATGCCGCCGCGGTCGCCGGACGGGCTGACCGCGTCCAGCATCTCCGGCGACACGAGGAACTCCGGCGCCACACCGGACTGGCTGTGTGCGTCCAGCAACCTGCTGCGGGCCATCAGGCCGCACCTCCCAGCGGCAGCGTCGCCGCCAGTCCGGACACCTGTAGCCCGCGCAGCGGCGTCAGCGACACGTTCAGCCGGTTGGCCATCGTGTGCAGCCGCTGGTTCGCGTCGTGCAGCTCGCCGGGCGTCCGCGCGCTCACCCGAACCAGCCCGCGCAGCCCGACCTGACCCTCCTCGCCGCTGGGCGAGATCGACATGGCGACCGTGGAGGACAGCGCCCTGATGCCCGTCAAACCGTTGATGGTGTTGACGTTGCGACCTTTTGGCCAGTGGGTGATCGCATAGCTGGCGTGCCCGATGCCGGCCGTCGTCACACCAGCCCACCGCTCGCGCAGGCCGACGCGCATGTTCGCGCGCGCCGCGCTGACCAGTTCCGACGCCGAGACACCGGCACGCAGCAGCTCGTCCGGGTCCAGCGGCCGGGTCGGCACGCCACGGCCCTCCAAGGCGCTGCGCACGCGGGACAGGGCACCGATCAGCGCCCGGTGCGCGCCCACGACGCCGCCACCACGTTCGCTGATCGCGGCCGGACACCGCCGGGGGTCCAGCCGGACCGCTATCCACGTCGTCCGGCGGGCCGCCGCGGGCAGCGGTCCGAGCAGTTCGAGGTACGACGCCAGCGCGGGCGACGTGACCGGCAGCGACGCGCTGCCCGGGTAGCAGTGCCAGATGACCTGGATGGCGTCCAGCACCACACCGCGGTCCTCAAGACACGGCGCCAGCGCGCCGAGCGGCAGGTTCGGTGTCGCGCCCACCTGCGTGATCAGCGCGGGCATCGGCTCGACCAGCAGCACGGCCGTCCAGGAACCGTCGTGCCACGCGATGCCGACCTGCCGGCGCTCGTGGTCGGTGCCCTGCGTGACGACCAGGTCCGGCACGACGAGGCGCAGCAGGTTCACCCTGGCGTCCTCGGGGCCGATCACCGCGTCCGCCTCCGGCACGAGCGTCTCCTCGGCGGGCGGGACGGGCTCCACGGAGCGCATGTGCGACCTGAACATGTAACGCACAGTGAGACCCACCCACTGCGTGAACCAGCGGCCGCTCCACCGCAGCATCGCGATCAGGAACGCCAGTACGAGGACACCGATGCCGACGTACAGCATCTTCCGCACGTCGATCGCGAGCAGGACCAGCCCGACCGCGAGACCGACCTCGACGACGACGAGGTTGGCGACGGGCAGGGCGCCGAGGCTGACGCCGATCGTGCGGCGCCGCGCGGTGATCGCCGCCCGCATGGTGGCCGCGGCCTGGGCCGCGGCGGCGGCGGCCGGCGGTGGCGCCCCGGTCCCCATGCCAGGAGCCGGAGGTCCCGGTCGTGGAGTGGTTACGGACATCCGATCGGTCTTCCCCTCGTTCTGCCGTCCCGCAGACCCTAGGCGGACTATTCTGCCGAACGGTACCGCGATCCGGAGACGTACAGGACGAGAATGCCGTCAACACCGACTACCAAGTCACAGGTCCAGGCGTATCGCTTCGTGCTGCGCCGGATGGAGTCCGCCCTGGTCCGCAAGGACCCGGTGATGCTGCACGACCCGATGAGATCGCACAAGCGGTCCACCATCGTCGGGGTCATCGTGGGCGTCGTCGGCCTGGTGGGCTTCCTCCTGTTCGGGGTGCTGAACCCCGCGCCGACCGTGCCGGACAGCGGCATCGTGATCGCGCAGCCGTCGGGCTCCATCTACGTCGTGAGCCAGAACCCGCACGAGCTGATCCCCGTCTTCAACCTGGCCTCGGCGCGGTTGCTGCTGGCCGCCGCCCAACAGCAGAGCCAGCAGTCGCAGCAGAGCAGCAGCACGTCCTCGGCGACGCAGTCGGCGCCGAGTGTGGTGAATCCCACGACGGTGAACGACAGCCAACTGACGGGCACGCCGATGGGCCGGATGACGGGTATCCCGCTCGGTCCGACGATGCTGCCCGCGGCCGGCCAGGCGGCCACGACATGGGCGGTGTGCGACGCCATCCCGCGCGACACCAACGCGATCAACCAGACCGGCCACAACCAGCCGAGGACGACGGTCGTCGTCGGTGAGTCCAGTCTCGGCCCGAACCTCACGCCCGGCCAGGCGCTGCTGGTGTCCGCGGACAACGGGCAGACCGTGTACCTGGTGTACGGCCTGTCCGGGTCGGCCGACCACGCCAACGACGGTGCGGTGAAGGCCAAGGTGGACACCGGTGACCATAACGTGATGGCCGCGTTGGGCATCGTCGGCTCGGCGAGCTACCGCGTGGTCAGCGCCGCGCTGCTGAACGCGATCTACACCGTGCCGGAGATCCAGGACCCCACTTTCGGCCTGGACAAGACCGCGCCGGTGAACGCCGCGCTGAGCGGCCGCGGCGCAAACCTGACGATGGGCGAGAGCTTCTCCGTGCAGCAGCTCAACCAGGCCGCCAACCAGAGCACGCAGTCCTACTACATCGTGGTGCCCGGCGGTATGCAGCAGGTCAGCCCGACCACGGCGCAGATCGCCCGGTACGAGAACTCGGCGGGCATCAGCCAGATTCCGCCGATCGCGCCGGACGTCGTGGCGTCGGTGCCGGTGGTGAACAACGGGCTGCGCGTCAATGTCGGCGACTACCCGGGTGACCTGCCCAAGGTCATCTCCGCTGACGACAAGCCCGTCACGTGCCTGGCCTGGTCGGCCGACTACTCCGACCCGCAGAAGCCGTTCCAGAAGACCAGGGTGACCGTCGACTTCAACCTCGAGCTGCCGATCGACGCGACCACGCACACCCAGATGAGCCCCGTCCAGATCGGACAGGGCACGGCCACCGGCAGGATCAACGCCTTCTTCATGAATCCGAGCATGGGCGGCACGGCGATCCGTTCGGCCACCAACTCCAACGAGTTCTCCAGCGGCCCGATCTACGTGATCGACCCGCGTGGCGTCGCGTACGGCGTGCCGGACACCAACACCGCGCAGGTGCTCGGCGTCGCGGACGGCAGCGCCACCGGTGACCTGCCGCCCGCTCCTTCCGACATCGTCGGCCTGCTGCCACCCGGTGGGTCGGAGCTGAGCGTGCAGGCGGTGGAGCGCACCTTCGACACGATGTCGGTGCCGAACAACGCCGGCCAGTTCATCGATCCGACGACCGCCAACGGCGGCTGAACAAGCCGTTCGCCGTCGGGACGGGCGCGGCTGGACACGGCCCCGCCCGTGACGGAACCTGATCGGTGAAGCGATCGTCGCAGTCGTGACGGGCGGTCGCTGTCGGGCCTGCCGTCCAGCTCGACCGTGAGGAGGGGTGATGGCGGGGATCACGGCCAACGCCGACTGGATCACCGGGTACGCGACCACAGCGGAGCACGCGGGCGACGACCTGGCCAGTGCGCTGGAGGCGTTACGCGGCACTCCGCTGTCGTCGACCGCGTTCGGCGACACGGGCAGGCAGTTGGGCACGGCCGGCGCGTACCAGAGCGCGGCCGACACGCTGCAACAGCAACTGTCCCGTGCGGTCGACGCCCTGCACTCGGCGGCGACGAACCTGCGCACGATCGCCACGAAACACTCGACGTCCGATCAGGATGCGGCGGCGGTGCTGCGCGCTGTGCACACGGGAGGCAACGGTGTCGCACGGTCCTGACGGCCAGGCGCTGGCCGCCAAGGCGGGCGAGCAGCTCGACTACGTTTCGCGGCTGGCGAAACAGCTCGGCGTCGACGACCCCGTGGCCAACCACCTGGAGCCGGTCCTGGGCAGGTGGAGCGACCTGCACGACGAGGCGACCCGCTGGCGACAGGCCGCGAAGACGGCCGAGGACGTGAGCCACCGGCTGACGTCGCCACTGGGCGGGTTGGACGCGGCGTGGCAGGGCAAGGACGCGGACTCGTTCCTGGACTACATGCGCCAGGTCGGCCTGGCCGGCAACGACATGTCCGACGCGATGACCGCGATGGCCGACGCACTGGACAAGACGGCGGACTCCATCCGCCAGATCGCCCAGGAGCTGGTGGACCTGCTCTCGGACACGGCGGACGACGCGTCGGACGCGATGGCGATCCCGGTGACGGGACGGTCGAAGGCGCGTGGGCACCTGGAGGACCTGGACGACCCGGCGAGCCAGCTACACGATTCGGCGAAGCAGGTGTTGGCGGCGTTCACGAAGCTGTGTCGCAATGTCCAAGGTGGACAGCTTTTCGCCAGCATCATGATGTCCCACAAGATGCCCGACCAGAACTGGTCCCCGACAACGACGACCACGTCGGCGCACCACACGACCCCGGCTCCGACCACCCGGCCGGCGTCGGCGCCCGCCCCGACCACTTCCCCCGCTCCGGCGCCTGCTCCGATCTCGGGTACCAGCCCGGTGCCGGCATCGACGCCCGCACCAGCATCGTCGTCCCCAGCACCGGGCACCACGACCGGACCAGCGTCCGCTCCTGCGCCGGCCGCGGCCCACACGGCCGCCGCGGCACATGCGTCGGCATCGGGTTCGTCACACGCGGCGGCAGGCGGCGGCGCGGCTCCGCTGGTGGGACACGCGGCGAACGCGGGCACGACGGCAGGCCAGTCCGGCCCGCCGCCGGTCTCGGCAGCGACGATGAGCGACCCGACGACAGGCAGCATTTCCGGTCAGCTGCCGACGGTGACTGGCGCCGGCGGCGCGGGCGGCGCGGGCGGACAACAGAGTTCCGGCATGCCCGCGGGCATGAGCGGCATGGGCGGCATGCGAGGCGCCCAGGGCGGCGGCGACCAACAACACAAGCCGAAGACCCGACTCAGCGGCGATGTCAAGGACATCTTCGGCAAACCGGACCGCACGGCCCCACCCACGATCGGCGACAAGTAGCCCCGCCGGCCGTGTCCTGATGTCTGGCGGTGTCCTGACGTCCGGCGGTGTCGGCGTGTCGACCGGCCGGACTCGCCGAATGGTCGACACGCGCGGAGATGTCAGCACACGTGCGTTCCGCGAATGGTCGACAGTGACCGCAGGTTCGGGTGTGTCGACCGCACAGGGACAGTGAAAGGTCGACACGCGCGGGAAAGGGGCGGCGGTAGTTCGGGTGTGTCGACCGCTTCGGGAGCCGTGACTGGTCGACACGCGCGGAATGGAGGCCGATCGGCTCGGTGTGTCGACCGCTTGGGAGCCGTGACCGGTCGACACGCGCGGAGATCGTTGCGCTGTCGGGTGTGTCGACCGCTCGGCGGTGTTGAACGGTCGACACGCGCGGGCTCCCGGCGGGACTAGCGGTTGCGTTGGACCGTTCGCACGACGAACAGCGTGGTCAGGAGCAAGGCCACCGCCACCACCGTGCCTATCAACGCCACTCGCGCCGGGGTCCAGTCCTTGGCCGCCTCCCTCGGCAGCCGCGCCGGCACGTTCACGCTTTCCACTGCCGGCACACCGTTCTGGCCCGGGATCGCCGCCGTCAGCGCCGCCACCGGGTCCACGATCCCGTACCCGACCTGGTTGTCCCGCTCACCAGCGCCCGTCGGATGCTGCGCCGTCAATTCGATCCGCCGCATCACCTCGCGCGCCGAGAGGCCCGGGAACCGCGACCGGACCAGAGCGACGACCCCCGCCACGTACGGGGCCGCGAAGCTCGTTCCCTGGATCGGTCCCGGCGTGCCGTTGCCGCCCGGTTCGGCGTACAGGTTCGCCACACCGCTGCCACCCACACCCGGGTCGACCGACGTGATCGCCTCGCCGGGCGCCGCGATGTTCACCCACGGGCCCCACACCGAGAAGCTCGACACCCCGCCCGTGTACGGGCTGACCGACGCCACCGACAGCAGGTCGTCCGAATACACCGCCGGGATCTCGATCTCCTGCACGCTGTCCGGGTCCGCGTCGCTGTTCTGCCTGATCGACGCGCACGGGGAGTTCGACGTCTGTTGACCGCCGCCTTCCGGCTGCGATGTCGCGTTGCCGGCCGAGTTGACAACCACGACGTTGTTCTCCACCGCGTAGTGGATGGCCGCCTGCAACTGCTTCTCCTGCGAGCCGGCCGCGTTCATGTCCGACACCGCCGTCGCCGTCGGGAGACATGTGTTCAGCGACATCGAGATCACGTTCACGCCCAGGCGCACCGCGTGCACGATGGCCGTCGCCAGCGTGGCCGGCGTGCCGGCCGTCAGGCCCGTGTCCTGGCCGTTGAAGATCTCGTCGAACTCGGTGCTGGTCTGGCGGATCGCGTAGATCGTCGCGTCCGGTGCCACACCGGTGAAGCCGTTCGCCGTGTTCGCCGTGTCGGCCGCGATGATGCCGGCCGTCAGCGTGCCGTGGCCGTCGCAGTCGTACGTGCCGTCGCTGGTCGGGCTCGGGGCGATGTAGTCGCCGCCGCCGCGCAGCCTGCCTCGGTCGGTGAGCAGGGAATTCTGGTTCACACCCGTGTCGATCACCGCCACCTTCACGCCCGCGCCGCGCGAGAACCGCTGTGCCGCACGGATGTCCAGCATCTTCTGGGCGGCCGGTTCGTCGGGCAACACCGTGTCGTGCGTGTTCGACGTCACGCACTGGTTCTTCTCCTGGTACGTCACGCCGGGCGGCGGGCCGGGCGCGGGATCGGCGGGCAGTGCCGACATGTCGACCGGAGGTGGTTGCCAGGACACGTCGGACGACGCCACGGCGACGGGTGCGCCGAACAGGCTCAGCAGGACGACGACCTGTGTCGCGGCCACCCACCGCGTTCGAGTCCGCATCCGTAACCGCTCCCTGTCACAGGCAACGGTTCGACCATACGACCGAACGCTCCGTCAGGCGTTCCGTTCCGTCCGGCGGCGAACCGTCCGCACCACTAACAGTGTGGTCAGCAGCAGGGTGGTCGCGACAGCCGTTCCGATCAAGGCCACCCGAACGGGTGTCCAGTCCTTCAGGACGGCCATCGGCAGGACGGGCTTGATCGTGGTGTTGGTCACCGCGGGCACGCCGTTCTGTCCCGGGACCGCCGCCGTCAGCGCCGCGACCGGGTCGATGATGCCGAAGCCGACCTGGTTGTTGCGGCCGTCGAGGCCGCTGGTCGGGTGCTGCGCCGTCGCCTCGATGCGGGCCACGACCTGCTGCGCGTTGAGGTCCGGATAGCGCGAGCGCACCAGCGCGATCACGCCAGCCACGTACGGCGCCGCGAAACTGGTGCCCTGCAACGGGATCTGGCGGTTGCTCTCGATGGTGCTGTTGGACAGGCCCGTTCCGCCCGCGCCGGGGTCGACCGACGTGATGCCCTGACCGGGCGCCGCGATCGTCACCCACGGGCCCCACACGGTGAACTGCGACGGCGCACCGGTCGTCGGGTCGACCGACGCGACCGACACCACGTCGTCGGAGTAGATCGGCGGAATCTGGATCTGGTTGATGAGATCGGGGTTGGCGTTGTTGTTCTGCGGCACGTTCTGGCACGGCGACTGGGACTGCTGCTGGCCGTTCTGGTCGGTGTTGTTGCCGCTGTTGCTCAGCAGGTTGCCGGCGGCGGCCACCACGACCTTGTCCTTGACGCGGTACGCGTAGTGCACGGCGGCCTGCAACTGCGCGGCACCGGACGAGTGCAGTGTCGCCTGCGCGCCGATGAGTGACGCGCAGTCGTCCACCGACATCGTGATGACCTTGACCTGCGGCTGGTCGGCCGCGAACCGGATGGCCTCGGCCAGGGTCTCCAGGTCGCCCGCCGTGGCCGTGCTGCCGTCGCCGTTCGTCTTCGTGTAGTGCGTGCTGGTCTGCTTGATGGCCAGGATGTGTGCGTCCGGCGCGACACCGGTGAACGCCATGCCGCTCTGGCCGCGGGTGTCGGCCCCGATGATGCCGGCCACGATCGTGCCGTGGCCGTCGCAGTCGCTCAGCGCGTCGCCGTCGTTCAGGACGTAGTCGCCGCCGCTGGACAGCCGACCGCCGGTGGTGAGGAACGGGTGCTTGTTGACGCCCGTGTCGATCTCCGCGACCGTCACGTTGGTGCCGGTGGAGAACTGGTGCGCCTGGTCGATGTTGAGCATCTCCTGCGCGGGCGGCCGATCGGTCAGCCTGGCCGTGCCCACGCCGGTGGTGATGCAGCCGCTGCCGCCGTTGGTGGGCAGTGCGAACTGGCCGTCCGGCGTGCCGTTCGCCGACTCGGGCGGCAAGGTGTCCAGCGCTCCCATGTCCACCGGCGGCGGTTCCCATGCGGCCGCCGGTGACGTCGCGGTCGGCGGACTCGCGCCGAACGCGGGCGCGCCCGCCGGGCCCAGCACGACCAGCACCGACACGGCCGTGATCGCCGCCGCCTTCGTGCACACGGTTGTCTTCACCAGTGAGTCCTCACCCGAAGTGCATGTGCCGGATCGTGCTGTAGAGGTTCATCACGGCCAGCGCCAGCGGCAGCACCGACACGATCAGCACCGCCTCCAGCACGTCGACCGATCGCCGCAGCACCGGCGAGAAACGCTGTTCGGGGAACACGATGCCGATCACGAGCGTGCCGGCCGCGATCACCAGCAGCGCGCCGAACACGTAGATCAGCCGGTCCAGCGACGACGCCTGGACCGTCCAGCCGATCAGCAGGCCCGCGGCCGTCAGGATGCCGGTGAGCAGCAGCGCCACCGCCTGCGCCCCGTTGGCGTACGTGCGGCCGCGCAGCAGCAGCACCGCCGACACCGCCGCCGCCTCCAGGACGCCCCAGATGCCGGGGCCGCCGGCCGCGAGCACCGCGGCCAGTGCCGCCGTGACACCGCAGCCGACGATCATGCCGGTCATGTACTCGTGCGCACGGCCGGTGCGCTGCTCGATCACCCGGAAGTCCGGGAAGCCGGAGTCCTCGCGCAGGTCCTCGGCGTCCCTGGGCACGCTGGGCAGAGGCAGTTTGGCCAACTGGATGGTGATGCGCGGCAGCACGGACAGCGCGCCGAGCGCGACAGCGGCCGTGCCGGCGGCGATGGCCGCGGTGGGTTCGGTGATCAGCGTGCCGACCAGGAAGGCCAGCGCGCCGATGCCGCTGGCCGTGGCCGCCGCGATGAACACCGTGATGCCGGTGCCGACGACCATGATCGACGCGGCCGCCATGATCAGCATGAACACGCAGCCCAGCAGCAGGTTCGCGGCGCCTGGTGTGCCGGGTACGACGTAGAGGCCGCACACGAACGCCATCGGCAGGCCGCCGGTCGCCGTGACGATGACTCCGGTCGTGTCGGCGTCGTAGGCGCGGGTGATCGTGGCGCCGATGGTGACGGCGAGGATCGCGACGGCGCCCGCCGCGATCGCGGCGGCGATGCTGTGACCGCCGCCGACCGGGCCGGCGAGCAGCACCGCGACCGATGCCAGGACCAGGGTCAGGCCCGCGGCCGCGTGGCCGATGCGGTGCGCCGTCTCCTTGGTCCACGGCCGGAAGCTGCTCGGCGTCGCCTCGGCGATGGCGTCGACGACGTCGTCGTACAGCGGCGGCGGCGGGTTGTCCGACCTACGACGTAGCTGGAGCAGGTCGCCGTCGACGACGCCCAGCGACGCCAGCGTGCGGCTCGGGTCGAGCGGGCTGTCGCCGAGCCTGGCCAGGCACCAGCCACCGTGTCGCGCACCGCCGTCGGGGGTGGCTTCCTTCGCCATGTCCAGCAGCATCGGCAGCAGGTCGGCAATGGACACGTCGGCGGGGAGCGCGACGTCGATGCGCGTCCGCGGTGCCACCACCGTCACCCGGCTGAACACCGTCGTTCCGGTCGCCACCAGCGCCCCCTTCGTCAATTCGTCGTTCGTGGTCGCCGACCGGCCACCCGGTCGCTCGGCACCAACTGTGGCGAACCGGCCTCCGGGGGTGGTAGGCGGCCCCTAGTATGGCCTTACCGGGCCCGCCGGTTGGACGGTTCTGTCGAACATGTCCCAGTCGGGTCCCGACCGTCGTCACGAGTGAGAGGTACTTCATTCGGTGAGCACGCTGCAGTTCAAGCGGACGCCGAGGCTGGCCGCACCGCGCCGCCCCGGTGGCGAGGTGCACCTGGAGCCACCACCGGAGGTGCCGAGGACCATTCCGGGCAACATCCTGATGAAGGTGTTGCCGATCGTGATGATCTTCATGTCCATCGGAATGATGGGCTTCATGTTCGTCATCAGCAAGAACAATCCGTCGACCCTGCTGATGGGCGGCATGATGATGATGGGCACCGTCGGCATGATGGCCGGCGGCGGTGGCCGGGGTAACAAGAAGGCCGAGATGAACGAGGACCGCAAGGACTACCTGCGGTACCTCGGCCAGATGCGGGAACGCGCCCGCGAGGCCACCAACGAGCAGCGCGCGGAGCGCGAGTGGGTGCACCCCGACCCGCAGACGCTGTGGTCGATCGCGACCAGCCGCCGGATGTGGGAGCGCCGCGCCACCGACTCGGACTTCATGCACCTGCGGGTCGGCCGTGGCTCGCAGCGGCTGGACACCCGGCTGGTGCCGCCGCAGACCGGTCCGGTGGAGGAACTGGAGCCGATCGCGACGCTGGCGCTGCGCCGGTTCGTCCGCGCTCACTCGATCGTCCCGGAGCTGCCGGTGTCGATCGCGCTGCGCAGCTTCGCGGCAGTGGGCCTGCAGGGCGACCGCGCCCAGATCAGGGGCCTGGCCAGGACGATGATCGCCCAGATGGCCACCTTCCACAGCCCGGACGACCTGCTGATCGCCGTTGTCACGTCGGGCAGGGCGAAGGCCGAGTGGGAGTGGGCGAAGTGGCTGCCGCACTCGCAGAGCCCCACCCTGGTGGACGGCATCGGCCCGCTGCGGCTGATCAGCGGCTCGCTGGCGCAGATCGAGCAGTACCTGGACGAGGAGTTCCGCGACCGCCAGCGGTTCACCCGCAACGCCCCGCCGCTGACCGACCAGCCGCACGTGGTGATCGTGCTGGACGACGGCGAGGTCACCCGCGAGGAGAACATCGTCCTCGAGGAGGGCCTGGTCGGCGTCACACTGCTGGATCTGTCCGACTCGCTGGGCAACCTGACGTCCCGGCGCGGTCTGCGCCTGGTGGTCGAGGAGGGCCGGCTGGGCGCGCGCAGCGCCAGCGGCGTGGAGTGGTTCGGCCAGCCCGACACCCTGTCCGCCGTGGAGTGCGAGGCGCTGGCCAGGCGGCTGTCGCCGTACCGGATGGGCACACAGCAGGAGTCCAGTGACGAGGACCCGTTGTCGGCCAACCCGGACCTGTTGGAACTGCTGGGTGTGCAGGGCGACCCGATCACGTTCGACGTGCAGCAGGCGTGGCGGCCGCGGCCGGTCCGGGACCGCTACCGCGTGCCGTTCGGTCTCGGCGAGAACGGCCAGGTCGTCGAGCTGGACATCAAGGAAGCGGCCGTCGAGGGCATGGGCCCGCACGGCCTGTGCGTCGGCGCGACCGGCTCGGGCAAGTCCGAGTTCCTGCGCACGCTGGTGCTGGCGATGCTGGCGACGCACTCCAGTTCCGCGCTGAACATGATCCTGGTGGACTTCAAGGGTGGTGCGACGTTCCTCGGTTTCGACCAGGCGCCGCACGTGGCCGCGACGATCACCAACCTGGCCGGCGACCTGACGCTGGTCGACCGCATGAAGGACGCGATCGCGGGTGAAGTGGCCCGGCGCCAGGAACTGCTGGCCAAGGCCAACGCGAAGAACGTGTGGGACTACGAGAAGATGCGCGAGAACGGCGCCGACCTCGACCCGCTGCCGGCACTGTTCATCTGCATCGACGAGTTCTCCGAGATGCTGACCGCGAAGCCGGACTTCATCGACATCTTCCTGCAGATCGGCCGCGTCGGCCGGTCGCTGCAGATGCACATGCTGCTCGCCTCGCAGCGCCTCGAGGAGGGCAAGCTGCGTGGTCTGGACACCTATCTGTCCTATCGGATCGGTCTGAAGACGTTCTCCGCCGCGGAGTCCAGGGCCGCGATCGGTGTGCCGGACGCGTTCGAGCTGCCGCCGATCCCGGGTTCGGGTTACCTGGCCATGCAGGGCGAGCCGATGACCCGGTTCAAGGCGACGTACGTGTCCGGCCCGTTCCGGCCCTCCGGCATCCAGGTCGCGGGTCCGTCCGCGCCGATCACGCACGACCGGCGGCCCAAGCTGTTCGTGCCGGACTACGTGGAGATCCCGAAGGAACCGGAGCGGCCCAAGGAACAGGTGGTCCGGCCCAAGGAAGAAGAGAAGAACGAGCCGACCTACCTGGAACTGATCGTCAAGAAGCTCAACGGCCAGGGGCCGCCGGCACACGAGGTGTGGCTGCCGCCGCTGCTCGAACCGCCGTCCCTCGACCAGTTCCTGCCGCCGCTTCAGCCCACCGAGGACCGTGGCCTGTCCGCGTCCGGGTTCTTCGGCAACGGCCGGCTGCAGGTGCCGCTGGGCATGGTGGACAAGCCGTTCGAGCAGCGACGTGACCTGCTGTGGGCCGACTTCTCCGGTGCCGCGGGCCACGGTGCCGTGGTCGGTGGCCCGCAGTCGGGCAAGTCGATGCTGCTGCGCACGCTGGTCATGTCGATGGCGGTCACGCACACCGCCGAGGAAGTGCAGTTCTACTGCCTCGACCTCGGTGGCGGCACGATGTCCACGATGACCGGGCTGCCGCACGTCGGTGGCGTCGCCGGTCGTCTCGACCCCGACCTGGCCCGCCGCATGGTCGCCGAGCTGACGACGTTGGTGGCCGAGCGTGAGGCGCGGTTCCGGGACAACGGCGTCGACTCGATGATCGAGTTCCGCAACCGGAAGCGGCGCGGCGAACTGCAGGACGACCTGCACGGTGACGTGTTCCTGATCGTGGACGGCTGGCTGAACTTCCGCCAGGAGTTCGAGGCGCTGGAACAGTCCGTGGTGCAACTGGCCGCACAGGGCCTGTCCTACGGCATCCACATCGTGGTCGGCGCGAACCGGTGGGCGGAGATCCGGCCGGCGCTCAAGGACCTGCTGGGTACCCGGTTCGAGCTGCGGCTCGGTGACCCGAGCGAGTCCGATGTGGACCGTCGGACCGCCGTCAACGTGCCGGCGGGGCGCCCGGGTCGCGGTCTGACCAGGGACAAGCTGCACTTCCTCACCGGTCTGCCGCGCATCGACGCGTCCAGCGACCCCGAGTCGGTGGCCGCGGGTGTGCAGGACGCGACGGCGAAGATCCGCGGCTCGTGGCGTGGCCGCAGCGCACCGAAGGTGCGGCTACTGCCGGATCTGCTGCTCTACGAGCAGATGCAGGTTCCCCGCCAGCTTCCCAAGAAGGACCTCGTGCCGATCGGCGTCAACGAGGACGAACTGGCGACGGTGTACCTGGACTTCGACGCGGAGCCGCACTTCGTGGTGTTCGCGGACGGCGAGTCCGGCAAGACGAACATGTTGCGCGGCATCGTGCGCGGCATCATGACGAACTACTCGCCCAAGGAGGCCGTGATCCTGTTGGTGGACTACCGGCGCACGATGCTGGGGTTCGTCGACACCGATCACCTGCTCAGCTATGCCGTGTCCGGCAACCAGTTGCAGGGCATGATCAAGGACGTCAAGAACTCGATGACCGGCAGGCTGCCCGGTCCGGACGTGACGCAGGAACAGTTGCGCAACCGGTCCTGGTGGAAGGGCCCCGAACTGTTCGTCATCGTCGACGACTACGACCTGGTGGCGACGCAGGCGGGCAACCCGCTGCAACCGCTGTCGGAGTTCCTGGCCCAGGCCAAGGACGTCGGCCTGCACATGGTCGTGGCCCGGCGCACCGGTGGCGCCGCGCGCTCCACGTACGACCCGATCATCGGCAAGCTCAAGGAGATCTCGTCCCCGGCGATGATCGGCAGCGGCAGCAAGGACGAGGGTGTGCTGTGGGGCACGGTGAAGCCGAGCGCCCAGCCACCCGGCCGGGGCACCATCATCACGCGCAAGCTGGGGCAACAGCGGATGCAGGTGGCCTGGCTGTCGGTCGAGTGAGGGACGCTAGGGTTGGGTAACCCTGTTTCCCTGCCTGGACCTGGACGCCAGAGACGGGCAAGGCGAACAGGATCACCCAACACTGGGGTTCGGTACCCCGGGGGGCGAACCGATCGCCGCCGGGGTGGCCAGCCGGGAGGTCGCGGATGACGCTGCACGTCGCGGTCGACTTCGGTACTTCCAGTACCTGTGTCGCGATCTCCGTGGACGGGCGGGAGCCGCAGGTCGTCGCCGTGGACGGGCAGCCACTCGTGCCGTCGGCGGTGTTCGCGGCCGTGGACGGGACACTGTTCGTCGGCCAGGAGGCCGAGCGCCAGGCCGCGATCGACCCGTCCCGGTACGAGCCGAACCCGAAGCGTCGTGTCGACGAAGGGGAACTGCTGCTCGGCAACACCGTGATCAGCGTGCTGGACGTGGTGCGTGCCGTGCTGGGCAGGGCCGTCACCGAGGCGCGGCGACTGGCCGGCAACGCGCCCGTCGACGCGCTCGTGCTGACGCATCCCGCCGACTGGGGCGCGATCCGCACGCGGGTGCTGCGGCAAGCCGCCGCGGGACTTGCCGGTGAGGTCGTGCTGGTGCCCGAACCCGTTGCGGCGGCGGTGTTCCACGCAGCGAGTAACGCGATGGCCGACAGTGCGGCGCTGGCCGTGCTGGACCTGGGCGGCGGCACGGTGGACGTCAGTGTCGTGCGGCGGCAGGCGGGCGACGTCGACCGCGGCCACACCGTGGCCGGTTTCGCCGTGCTGGCAACGCACGGCGACCCGAACTTCGGTGGCGCGGACATCGACCAGATGTTGCTGGAGCACGTGGGTTCGCTGCTGGTGGAGTCCGACCAGGACGACTGGCGGGCGCTGACCGAGGGCAGGGAGATGTCCGACCGGCGGCGCCGCCGGGTGCTGCGGCAGGACGTCCGCAACGCCAAGGAGACGTTGTCCCGGCACACCTACACGGACGTGCCGATGCCGCCGCCGTTCCCGGACGCGCACGTCACGCGGGACGACCTGGAGAAGCTGATCGCGGCGCCGTTGCGCAGGGCGGTCGCGCTGACCGTGGAGACGATCGGACAGGCCGGACTGCGGCCCGACCAGCTATCCGGTGTGTTCCTGGTGGGCGGTTCCAGCCGGATCCCGCTGGTCGGCCGGCTGGTGTACCAGCGGCTGGGTGTGATTCCGACCACGTTGGACCAGCCCGAGACCGTGGTCGCGCGTGGCGCGCTGCGGGCCGTGTCACTGGATCCGCTGCGCACCGGCGGTGTACCGCCGCAGCACCAGGCCGCGATGGCCGCCGCCGCGCCGACCGTGATCATGCGGCCCACCGGCTACCCGCCGTCCGGCCCCGTGCCGACGCGGCCCGACCAGTTCCCGCCGCAGCGCCCGGCACAGCCGCCGGTCACCCCGCCGGCCGCCGCGAAGCCGAAGTCGCGGCGTGGCCGCAGGCGGGTGCTGGTCAGTGGTGTCGCCGTGGTCGTGATCGCGGCCGCCGTCGTGGGATTCCTGTTGTACGGCAACAAGGGCGAGGCCACGCAGCAGACGGCGGCCACGCCGCCGGGCGAACAGCTGATCGCCCAGTACGACTACAAGTTCGACACCCCGCAGGGGTGGTCGGAGTCGGCCAGCAACGCGCCCGCGCTCGAGGTCCAGATCACGCCGACGGCGGCGCCCGCCGGAGGCGACGCGATTTACGTCCGGGAATATCGGCTTTCCTACGACGGTACGAAGGATCGGCAGCACGCCGTCGACCAATTGGCCCCCGCCGTCGCCCAGGCCGGCTATCTGAATTTCAAGTCCTCGATGACGTTCGCCAACCGTACGGTGGCCTACTATCAACAACCTGGTAACGACGCGACAGCCGACTGGTACGTGTTGTTCCAGGGCAGGGTCCAGGTGGCCGTCGGCTGCCAGTACCCGACCGTGGACCAGACGACCGTGACCAAGGCGTGCGAGCAGGTGGTCGGGAACCTGGTGATCAACGGCTGAGGGGGAAGCCATGACGGAACCGGGATTCACCGAGGCGTTCGGCCAGTTCGACACCGATGTGGACGCCGCTGTGGTGCGGGCGCGCCGGGTCGCGGCCGAGGCCCGCGAGACGAGCGCGCGGTTCCGCAGGGAGACCCGCCAGTTGGCGCAGCAGGCCACGGCGGACGCCGCGCCGGCCCCGCAGCGGCCGGCGCGGAGTTCGTCGGGCATCGAACCCGTAACCACTCCGGGTCCTTTCCGGACCACCGGATCGAGGCGCCCCAACCCTCACCCGAGTGATGATGACGAGGACTTTTCGCATCAGCAAATCATGCGGTGACGGGATTTACTACCGCTAACGTTCACAACAGCAACTACTTGCCGCGAATCTCGGATCGGTTGGAACCGGCGTGGCAGAGTGTCCGTCGGAACCAACAAGAACGACGGGTCGACTACAACGAAGGGGTGTGTACAGGCAATGGCCGGTTACACAACTAGTCAGGAAGCGCTCGACCAGGCCGCTGGTCGGATGCTGGACACCAACGAGCAGCTCACGTCGGCCCTGCAGAAGATGGCGTCCGAGCTGGAGCCGCTGCGCAGCGCCTGGCAGGGCGACGCCTCGACGGCGTTCCAGAGCCTCATCGAGCGCTTCTCCGACGACGCGAACAAGATGAACCAGGCCCTGGACCAGATCGCGAACGCCGTGTCGGACAACGCGAAGAAGTACGCCGCTCAGGAAGCCGAGCAGCAGCAGCAGATGTCCTCGATCACGAACACACTGAGCGGCTGAGCTTCCGCGATCCGATTCCGATTCCGGTTCGCGTCGTTCCCGGCCGGGCTTGCGGTTCGGCCCCACACACTCTGAGAGGCAGTCATGAGCAATCCCATCAAGGTAGATTTCGGCAGCGTCGAGGCCGGCGCCCAGCAGATCACCGCGACCGCGACGCAGATCGACCAGCTGCTGGACGACCTGCACAGCCAGATCCAGAACCTGGAGCAGATCTGGGAAGGCTCCGCGGGTAGCGGCTTCCAGTCGACCAAGCACACCTGGGAGCAGTCGGCCCACGACCTGCAGCAGGTGCTCGCCTCGATCGGTGCGGCCGTGAACTCCGCGCACGAGGCCTACCTGCAGACCGAGGCGCAGAACTCCGCAGCCTGGTCGTGACCACCGGCGCCTGGCGCTCGGACGCGAAGCACACGGGGAGGGTTCCGGTTCGCCGGGACCCTCCCGTTCGTGTGCCCGGACGGTGTTTTGACTTCCGGCGCGGATGCCGGGTACTGTGTCTGCTGCTCGTCCAGTACTGCGGCCGTCACATACCCTTGGGCCCAACCGCGTCAAGGGTGGATCGGGCCGCAAGGTAGGCTGGAACAGCCATGCTGACATCCCTGATGAGAGTGACGACGAGGTAGAGCCGTGCGCACGTACTCCCCGAAGGCCGGCGAGGTGACCCGCGCCTGGCATGTGATCGACGCCGAGGACGTGGTGCTCGGTCGGCTCGCCACGCAGGTCGCGACGCTGCTGCGCGGTAAGCACAAGCCCACGTACGCGCCGCATGTGGACACCGGTGACTTCGTCGTCATCATCAATGCGGAGAAGGTCGCGTTGTCGGGCAACAAGCGCGACACCGCCTTCGTCTACCGCCACAGCGGTTTCCCCGGCGGTCTGCGCAAGCGCTCGTTCGGCGAGATGCTGGACAAGCAGCCGGAGCGCCTGCTGGAGAAGACCATCAAGGGCATGCTGCCGCACAACCGGCTCGGCCGCGCCATGGCCGGCAAGCTGAAGGTGTACGCAGGCCCGAACCACCCGCACCAGGCGCAGCAGCCGCAGCCGTTCGTCGTCGACGCGAAGCGGGTGACCCGGTGACCAACCCCGCAGACCAGATCGAGGAAGACGTGACCACTCCTGACACCGAAGCCGCCGAGGCCGCCGAGGTCGAAGAGGCGCCGGCCCGGCCGGTGTCCCGCCCGGTCATCTCCGGCAAGCCCGTGCAGACGGTCGGCCGCCGCAAGCAGGCCATCGTCCGCGTCCGGCTGATGCCCGGCACCGGCAAGTTCACGCTGAACGGCCGCACGCTGGAGCAGTACTTCCCGAACAAGGTGCACCAGCAGCTCATCCGTGAGCCGCTGGTGACCGTCGAGAAGCCCGAGTCGTTCGACGTGTTCGCGAACCTGCGCGGCGGCGGCATCACCGGCCAGGCCGGTGCGCTGCGGCTGGCGATCGCGCGGGCGCTGATCGAGGTCGAGCCGGACGACCGTCCGCCGCTGAAGAAGGCCGGCTTCCTCACGCGGGACCCGCGGGTCAAGGAGCGCAAGAAGTACGGCCTGAAGAAGGCCCGCAAGGCGCCCCAGTACAGCAAGCGCTGACGACCGCGCCACCGTCGAGGCAGGACAGTTCACGGGAGCAGCCATCCGGTTTTCGGGTGTCTGCTCCCGTGTCGTTTCTCACCCGGACAACTTTCATGGAGTCCCCACGATGGCCCGACTTTTCGGTACCGACGGCGTTCGCGGACTGGCCAATGCGGAGCTCACGCCCGAACTGGCGATGTCCGTCGCGGCGTCGGCCGCCAGGGTGTTCACCGAGCACGACCGGACGCACCGGCAGGTGGTCGTGGTCGGCCGGGACCCCAGGGCCAGCGGCGAGATGCTGGAGGCCGCCGTCGTGGCGGGCCTCGCGTCGGCCGGTGCCGACGTGCTGCGGCTGGGTGTGCTGCCCACGCCTGCCGTCGCGTTCTCGGTGGGTGAGCTGGGTGCCGACTTCGGCTTGGTGATCTCCGCATCGCACAACCCGATGCCGGACAACGGCGTGAAACTGTTCTCCGCCGGTGGTCACAAGCTGCCCGACGCCGTCGAGGACGAGATCGAGGCGGCGCTGGAACAGCCGTTCGTCCGGCCGACCGGTGTCGGTGTGGGGCGAATCACAGATGCCCCGGAGGCCGCGCGTCGCTACCAGGACCACCTGCTCGGCGCTGTCGGCCGGTCGCTGGCGGGACTGCGGATCGTGGTGGACTGCGCCAACGGCGCCGCGTCGGCCGTGGCGCCGCGGGTCTACCGCGAGGCGGGCGCGGACGTGACCGCGATCCACGCCGAGCCGGACGGCCTGAACATCAACGACGGCTGTGGCTCCACCCACCTGGACGCGGTGCGGGCGGCCGTCGTGGCCAACGGCGCCGACCTGGGCATCGCGCACGACGGTGACGCGGATCGCTGTCTTGCCATCGACGCGGCGGGCAACGAGGTGGACGGCGACCAGATCATGGCGGTCCTGGCGCTGGCCATGCGGGATGCCGGTGAGCTCGTGCAGGACACGCTCGTCGCGACCGTGATGAGCAACCTGGGCCTGCACATCGCCATGCGGGAGCACGGCGTCGCGCTGCGCACGACGTCCGTCGGCGACCGTTACGTGCTGGAGGAGTTGCGGTCGGGCGGTTTCTCGCTGGGCGGTGAGCAGTCGGGGCACGTCGTGCTGCCGGCGTACGCGACCACCGGCGACGGTGTGCTCACGGCCCTGCGGCTGATGGCGACGGTGGCCGGGTCGGGTCATTCGCTGGCCGAACTGGCCGGAGTGATGCGTCGGCTGCCGCAGGTGCTGGTCAACGTGCGGGTGGCCGACAAGGCCGCTGTGGCCACCGACGAGGCCGTGGCCGCCGCGGTCGCCGAGGTGCAGCGTGAACTCGGTGACACGGGCCGCGTGCTGCTGCGCCCGTCGGGCACCGAGCAGTTGGTCAGGGTGATGGTCGAGGCACCGACCCACGAGCTGGCCGAGGCGGCGGCGTCCCGATTGGCCGGTGTGGTCGCTTCCGTGGACTGATCTGCTTTCGTGGGCACCGGACGGGAACCGATTGTCTCTGCTCGGCGTCGATGTGAATGGCCCGGTTCGGGGGTTATGGTTCCCCCGGGGTCCACGGACGGTGAGTAGCGACGGAGGTGGAGGCACCGGTGACCGGCTTCCAGACGAACACCGACGACATGTCCGGCGTGGCCAGCAAGGTCAGCGGCGAAGTCGGGCCGATCGGTGACGAGGCCGACGCGATCGGCAAGTCCCAGGTCAGCGGCAGCGACGGCGGCCGCGACTTCGCCGACAAGGCAACCGCCTACGCCAACGCTCTCAAGACCAACGTGATCGCCAGCGTGAAGGCCTACGGCACCGCGACCACCACCTTGAGCGACAAGCTCACCGACACGTACCAGCAGTACGCCAGCACCGAGACGAACAACGCCGGCACGGTGAACAAGTCGGGAGCGGGGCTATGACGGACTATCCGCAGTGGTCGCAGCTCAAGCCGATCCTGGACGACCCGAACGTCGCGAGCTCCGACAAGCAGCGGCTGCTCAACCAGTACGCGGCCGCGGCCGGGTACGGCAGCCCGAACCTCTTCGACGGTGCCGGCCAGATCAATCCCGACTACCTCAAGAACTACGGGGAGATCCAGCAGTACGCCAAGCAGTACGGCTCGACGGACGCGTTCGACGCGGCGGAAAAGCGCAACACCAATTTCGTCGGCCAGATCGTGGACCAGCAGGCACAGGCCGCCAACCAGCAGCAGTACCAGAACGAGTTGCAGCGCGCGCAGAACGACCAGCAAGCGGGCCAGGCCAACCAGCAGCTCACCTCGGAGGCCGGCAAGACGGTCGCGCAGGGCGGTTCCGGCGTCGACACCTCGGACGAGATCCTCGATCCAGGGTCGCGCGGCATGCACTTCTTCGAGTACTTCATCCCGCCGTACAAGAACTGGACGGGCGGCGCGCCCGACCTGGCCAAGGACATCGAGGCCGTCTACGACAACCTGCGCGGCATCAACATCGGCAAGTTCCGTGCCGACGCAACGCAGTTGAACACCTCGCACGGCAAACTCACCGACATCACGATGAACCTGTCCACCAACACCAACTCGCTGGGTGGTTTCTGGCAGGGCCCCGCGGCGCAGGCGGCACAGCAGTACACCGGCCAGTTCATGCAGAACGCGCAGACCGTCACGGACGGTACGACGGCGGCCGGCCAGATCATCGACAGTTCGATGAAGGCGATCGAAACCGCTGTGCTGCAACGGGCCCAGTCGGTGCTGAAGATGTACGCCACGGACATCGGCGGTTTCTCGCCGGACGACATCGAGAAGATCATCGACACGGCCAAGAACCAGGCCAGTGACGACGAACTGCGCTCGATGACGAAGTGGCAGGTGTTCGCCAACGTCGACTGGGGTGACACGAACTGTAGCGGCAAGCTGTCGCAGAACGTCAGGAACCTCGCCGCGATGGACGCCACGCAGTGGCTCAACCAGCAGTTCGTGCCGGCGTTCAACCAGAAACTGCAGGCGTTCGACCAGGTCACCAAGTCCACTCACGACACGGTGGGCCAGGCGTTCGACTCGATGAACCAGGGGCTCGGCCAGATCCAGGCGAACCCGTTCTCCGACCTCAGCGGCGGCATCAAGGTGCCGACGAACACGAACACGAACACGAACTCAGGCCAGGGACAACTCCAGCCAAGGGACCATGGTCAAGGACAGGGCAGCGGCCAGGGATCCGGTTCGGGCTCGGGCGCGGGTTCCGGTTCGGGCTCGGGCGCGGGTTCCGGTGCGGGCGCCGGCTCGGGTGCGGGTTCTGGTTCGGGTGCGGGTTCTGGTTCGGGTGCCGGTTCCGGGGCGGGTGCGGGCTCCGGGAGCGGTACCGGTGGATCCGGTGCCGGGGCAGGCGGTAGCGGCGCGGGGACCACGACGACCAGCGGTGCCGGCGGTTCCGGCTCGGGTGACTCCGGCAGTGGTGCCGGCGGTTCCGGCTCCGGTGACTCGGGCAGCGGTGCGGGTAGTGGCACAGGGACCGGGACCGGAGCGGGTGCCGGGACCGGCGGTTCGAATGCCGGGTCCGGTTCGGGTTCGGGCAGCGGTCTGCCCAACATCCCGACCCCGACGATCCCGACCATGCCCGGCGGTGGCGACTCGGGCGGCGGTTCGGGTTCCGGTACGACGACGCCGAGCGGTTCGGGTACCGGTGGCGGTGGCTCCGGTGACTCCGGCTCGGGCAGTGGCGGAGGCTCCGGTTCGGGTGCCGGTGGTGGTGGTATGCCGACGTTGCCGACCGGTTCGGGTACCGGTGGCGGTGGTTCTGGTGACTCCGGTTCGGGTAGTGGCGGAGGCTCCGGTTCGGGTGCCGGTGGTGGTGGTATGCCGACGTTGCCGACCGGTTCGGGCACGGGTGGCGGTGGTTCTGGTGACTCCGGTTCGGGTAGTGGCGCGGGCTCCGGTTCGGGTGCCGGTGGCGGTGGCATGCCGACGTTGCCGACCGGTTCAGGGGCCGGTGGTGGTGGTATGCCGACTCTGCCGACCGGTTCAGGCACCGGTGGCGACATGGGACCCGGCACCGGCTCGGGCTCGGGCTCGGGACTGCCCATAGGCCACTTGGGCATCGGCCCCCAGATGCCGACTCCCGGCCCTGGCATGCCGGGTTCCGGCGGTCCGGAGACCGTGACCGTCCAGCACGGCGACAACACTCTGAGCATGACGACCCCGGACAGCCACGGCACGATGCAGATGACCGTGACCGGTCCGGACGGCAAGCCCAAGACCTACGACGTCGACTTCGGCAACGGCTCCGGCACGGACCCCGGCCGCGTCTCCGGCCAGGCCATGCCCGGCGTCGGCACGGGCTCCACGGCCGGCGGCAGTGACTTCGGGCCGACCGGCGCCCCGGCGCCCGGCTCGGTCACGACGGACGCCAACGGCATCCAGCACGTCTCGCCGGGCAACGACGGCAACGCCGTGATCCACGACGGCAGCACCACGATCACCGCGCACGAACAGCCGGACGGCCAGGTCAAGGTGACCGTGGACGACGGCAGTGGCCAGCCGACGTCGTACACGATCGGCGCCGCCGGACAGGCCGGCCAGCCCGTGCCGGGTGCCGACCCGTACGGCGTGCAGCCGCTGACCGGCGGGACCGCGGGCACCGCACCGTCGGGCTTCCAGCCGGTCGACAACACGCCGTACGCAGGCAGCACGCCGGTGAGCGGCACCGGATTCCAGCCGGTCGACACGACGGCGGTCGACCCGTCCGGCGTCACCGGTGGCTACCAGCCGGCGGACCCGGCGGCCATGCCGGTCGGCAACTTTGCCGGCGGCGCCGGTCAGGGCTTCGACCCGGGCACGTTCGCCGGCCAGCACGTCACCCCGGACATGGGAGTCCCGGTGGCCAGCGGCCAGCTGACCACGCCGTCGTCGATGCTGTCCAATCCGTTGGACCCCGGTGGCATCGGTGGCAACGTCGGCCACCACATGGGCGACGCCTCGTCGTTCGCGCAGGGCTTCGGCGGCGGTGGTGGCGGGACGGGCGCTGTCGGCGGCGCCGTCGGCGGCAGCCACACGATCGCCGACCAGTTGACGGGCCAGCACCACCACATGGGCGACGCGTTCGGCGGCACGCCGGGTCAGCCGGGGGTCGCGGGCACGAACGTGACGCCGATGGGGCCGCCGGGGGATGCGCAGGTCGCGTCCGCGCCGCCCGGTGCGCTGAACCAGCCGGGCCAGCAGGGCCCGATGCCGGCCATGGGCGGCGGCGGTATGAGCGGCGGCGGTATGGGTGGTGGCGGCGGTATTGGTGGCGGTCAGGGCGGCGACCAACAGCGCGGTGGCAACCAGTGGCGGACACACGGCAAGCTGTTCGAGGAAGCCGTGGAGGAAGAGGTCATCCGCCGATTCAGCGGCACACTGGACGACGGTAGGTAACCGGGGGCAGCAGTGTACGAGGACATCGTCGCGCGGGTGCAGCGCACGACCGAGGCAGCGGTCCAGGAGAGCAAGGAGCGCGCCGACCTGGCCGTGCAGCGGTCCGAGGAGGCGCAGCAGAAGGCCGCGGAGGCCACCAAGTCCGCTGGCGACCGCTGGACCAACCGCATCAACGCGATGCGGCGGCGGACCGCGGACCGGGACAAGGCCAGGACGTCGACCGAGATGCGCTTCGGTCACGAGGAGGGCCCGCACCCGAACGACGGTGCCGAAGGTGACGAGCTGGTGTCGCTGACCGAGCCGACGGAGCCGGCGGCCGCCGGTGACAGGCCGCCGTTCGGCGTGCCGGAGGAACCCGCGGCGCGGCACCAGGCCTCACCGCCGTACCAGGCCACGCCGCCGTACCAGGCCACGCCGCCTCCGCCGGTGCACAGCCCGAGCCCGGAACCGTCGCGGTACATGGACATCGGGTCGTCGTACGAGGAGGAACCGGCACCCGCGCCGACGTTCTCGCCGCCGACCCGCCGCTCCGCACCACCGCGGCGGCGGCCACGTGACGACGAGGACGACGACTACTCCGGCCAGAGTTGGCTGGAAGGCCGCTGATTCAGCCCTGCACTGCTGGGAAGCCGTTGCGCTGCACGATGATCGGGCAGCGCTTCACGCTGTTCTCCAGCAGCGGCAGGTATTTCTTCTCGCCCGCCAGATGCACCAGGAAGAACGCGGTCAGCATCGACCTCACGGCGCGCTGTGTGCCGCGCTCGGGCTTGCCGTTCAACAGCAACCGGCTCCAGTGCCTGCCTTCGGTGACGCCGAGGTGCGTCGCCTTGGGCAGCGACCGCACGGTCACCGGACCGGCCCACGCGTCGGCGACGGCCTCGCCGTGCGCGACGCCGGGTGCGGTCAGGTCGCGTCCACCGCTCAGGTGCAGTCCGGGCATCGCGCAGCGAGCGGCGGCGTCCCGAGCGGACGGTCGCACCTCTGCCGTGGCGACGGTGGCCACGGCCCGTACGCGCTGGTCGTCCGCTGCCGCCAGGATCGCCGAGCCGCCACCGGTGGAATGACCGGCGAGGCCGAGCTTCGCCGGGTCGACGCTGATGTCGCCGTCACCGAGCCGCACGCCGACGCAGACGTCCAGCGCGGTGTGCAGGTCGGCCGCGTACAGCCGGTGCGACGCCAGGGGGCCGCGCTGAGTGCTGGGCGACGCGGTGACGATGCCCCACGACGCGAGGTGCCGCAGCAGCCCCCGGTAGCGGGTGCTGGGCTGTAGCCAGCCGTGTCCGAAGACGACGGCGGGCAACCCGAGGCCGGCACGGGGTGTGTGCACCACACCCGGCAGGCCGACGAGCGTCAGTTCGCCCCGCAGCACGTCGTGCGGGCCGGGCCGGCTCAGTTCCGCGAACAGCTGCCGCGCGTCGCTGGACATGGGCACTGAAGGTAGTGCATAACGGGCCCGAAGGCGTCGCCGTCCGCTCGTCGCCCTCCGAACACCGAATTGGTCTGAACCTTACCGGATCGATGTGGTGGCACTGAACAGCGGAAATAGAGTCCAAGGACACTACCGGGGACCACGAATGGTGTAGCTAGTCTGTATGCTGTGTGCGGAATCGTGGGTTACGTAGGCCATCGCCAAGCTCTGGACGTCGTTCTCGGCGGCCTGCGCCGCCTGGAGTACCGGGGCTATGACTCGGCGGGCGTCGCCGTGCTGACGGGTGACAAGCTGGCTACCGAGCGTAAGGCCGGCCGGCTGGCCAACCTGGAGCGGGAACTGGATCGCGTCGGGCGGGACGGGTTCGCCGGCACGGCGGGCATGGGGCACACCCGGTGGGCGACGCACGGCGCCCCCGTGGACCGCAACTCGCACCCGCACCGTGACGCCACCGGCCGGCTCGCCGTGGTGCACAACGGGATCATCGAGAACTTCGCGGCCCTGCGCCGGGAACTGGAAGCCGACGGCATCGAGCTGACCAGTGACACCGACACCGAGACCACTGCCCACCTGATCGCGCGGGCCTACGACTCCGGCGCGACGGCGGGCGACCTGCCGGCCAGTGTCCGCGCGATCTGCCGCCGCCTGGAGGGCGCGTTCACCCTTGTGGTGACGCACGCCGACGAACCCGATCAGGTGGTCGCCGCGCGCCGCTCGTCACCGCTCGTGGTCGGCGTCGGCGAGGGCGAGCACTTCGTCGCGTCCGATGTGGCCGCTTTCATCGAGTACACGCGGGACGCCGTGGAACTGGGCCAGGATCAGCTTGTCGTGATCACCCGTTCCGGTTACGAGGTGACGGACTTCGACGGCGAGGCCGCCGATGGCAAGCCGTTCCAGGTCAACTGGGACCTGTCGGCCGCCGCGAAGGGCGGCCACGACTACTTCATGCTCAAGGAGATCGACGAGCAGCCCACCGCGCTGGCCGACACGCTGCGCGGCCACTTCGTGGCAGGCCGGATCGTGCTGGACGAGCAGCGGATGTCCGACCAGGACCTGCGCGACGTCGACAAGGTGTTCGTCGTCGCCTGCGGTTCCGCGTACCACTCCGGACTGGTCGCGAAGTACGCGATCGAGCACTGGACGCGGCTGCCGGTCGAGGTCGAGCTGGCCAGTGAGTTCCGCTACCGCGACCCGGTGCTGGATCGCGACACGCTCGTGGTCGCCGTGTCCCAGTCGGGTGAGACGGCGGACACACTGGAAGCGGTGCGTCACGCCCGCGTGCAGAAGGCCAGGGTGCTGGCCGTCTGCAACACCAACGGCGCGCAGATCCCGCGTGAGTCCGATGCCGTGCTCTACACGCACGCCGGCCCGGAGATCGGCGTCGCGTCGACGAAGGCGTTCCTGGCCCAGATCGTCGCCAACTACCTGGTCGGCCTGGCGCTGGCGCAGGCCAGGGGCACGAAGTACCCGGACGAGGTGGCCCGCGAGTACGCCGAACTGGAGGCCATGCCGGACGCGGTCGCGCAGGTGCTGGGCACCGTCGACCGGGTCCGGGAACTGGCCCGCACGCTGGCCGAGTCCAAGGCCGTGCTGTTCCTGGGCCGCCACGTCGGCTACCCGGTGGCCCTGGAGGGCGCGCTGAAGCTCAAGGAACTGGCGTACATGCACGCCGAGGGCTTCGCGGGCGGCGAGCTCAAGCACGGGCCGATCGCGCTGATCGAGGACGGCCTGCCGGTCGTGGTGATCATGCCGTCGCCGAAGGGCCGCGCCGTGCTGCACGCGAAGCTGTTGTCCAACATCAGTGAGGTCCAGGCGCGGGGTGCCCGTACGATCGTGATCGCCGAAGAAGGTGACGAAACGGTCCGGCCGTTCGCCGATCACCTGATCGAGGTGCCCGCGGTGCCCACCCTGCTCCAGCCGCTGGTCTCCACGGTGCCGCTGCAGGTGCTGGCCGCGGAGATCGCCAGGGCCAGGGGCTACGACGTGGACAAGCCGCGCAACCTCGCCAAGTCGGTCACCGTCGAGTAGCCAGGAGACTCACCGTATGCACGGCATCTGGACCACGGATCACATCCGGATCGCCGAGGAACGCCTGCTCGCCAGGACGGCCGAGGGCGCGCTGATGCGCAAGGCCGCGTTCGGCGTGGCCACCCGGGCCGCGCGGATGCTGGCCGACCGCGTGGGCAGGGTGGCCGGCAGCAGGGTCGTGCTGCTGGTCGGAGCGGGCAGCAACGGCGGCGACGCGCTGTGGGCGGGTGCGTTCCTGCGCCGCCGCGACGTGGCCGTGACCGCGGTGCTGCTGACGCCCGACCGTGCCCATCCGGCCGGCCTGGCCGCGTTCCGCAGGGCCGGTGGCCGGGTGGCCACCGACGACGGCGTGGCCGCCGTGCGAGCCGCCGACCTGGTGATCGACGGCATCGTGGGCCTGTCGGCACACGGTCCCCTGCGGCCGGCCGCGGCCGACCTGGTGTCCCACGTGACGGCGCCGGTGCTCGCCGTCGACCTGCCCAGTGGTGTCGAGCCGGACACCGGCGCCGTGACCGGGCCCGCCGTCGGCGCCACCGTGACGGTCACGTTCGGCGCCCGCAAGCCGTGCCACGTGCTGTCGTCGGGCGCCGTCCACTCCGGCCGGGTCGTGCTGGTCGACATCGGACTGTTGCCGGAGCTGGGCGAACCGGACATGGTGCTGCTGGCGGCTGGTGACGTCGGCGCGTTGTGGCCCGTTCCCGGACCGAATGACAACAAGTACTCCCAAGGAGTGACCGGCGTCGCGACCGGTTCGGCCGGCTACCCGGGCGCGGCCATCCTGTCCACCGGCGCGGCCACCCTGGCCACGTCCGGCATGGTCCGCTTCGCCGGCAGCGCGGCGGAGGCCGTCGTCGACCACTGGCCGGAAGTCGTGACGACCGGATCGGTGAACGACGCGGGCCGCGTGCAGTCGTGGGTGGTCGGGCCCGGCATCGGCACCGGCACGGCCGCCAAGGACGTGCTGCGCACCGTGCTGGCCGCCGAGGTGCCGGTGGTCGTCGATGCCGACGCGATCACGTTGCTGGCCAACGACAACGACCTGTGGGACGCCCGCGAGCCGGGCACCCCCGTCGTGCTCACACCGCACGCCGGTGAGTTCGCCCGGCTGTTCGGCGACGTCGGCGACGATCTCGCGGCGGCGGCCCGCAGGGCTGCTCGGCAGGTCGACGCGGTGGTGCTGCTCAAGGGCTACACGACGGTCGTCGCGGCGCCGGACGGCCGCACGCTGGTCAACCCCGCGCGATCGGCCTGGCCGGCGACTGCCGGATCGGGTGACATCCTGTCGGGTCTGATCGGCGCGCTGCTGGCCGCCGGCATCGACCCGTGGCTGGCCGCGGGCTCGGCCGCGTTCGTGCACAGCATCGCCGGTGACATCGCGGCATCGGGCGCGCCGGCACCGGCATCGCGCCTGCTCGCGGCGGTCCCGGACGCGATCCGCTCGGTCCGGTTGGCGGCGTCGACCACCGCCCGGTCAACCGGCCGGTAACAGCCGTGTGCCAGCATCGGCGGGTGCACACACCTGTTCGGGCCGAGGTCGTGGTCGACCTGGACGCGATCCGGCACAACGTGCGCCTGCTCGCCGGCCTGGCCGCCGCATCCGGCGCGGCCACCATGGCCGTGGTCAAGGCCGACGGCTACGGCCACGGCGCCGTGCCCGTGGCCGAGGCGGCGATCGAGGGCGGCGCGACGTGGCTGGGCTCCTGCTCGCAGGCGGAGGCGCTGGCCCTGCGGGCGGCCGGCATCACGGTCCCGATCCTGGCCTGGCTGGACCCGCCGACCGAGGACCGCGCCCCCGGCGTCGAAGCAGGCGTCGACCTGGCCGTGTCGTCCGTGGCCGAACTGGCCCGGCTGGCCGACGCGGCGGGCAGGACCGGCAGCCGCGCCAGGACGCACCTCAAGATCGACACCGGGATGTCCCGCAACGGCTGCGCGTCGCACGACTGGGCGAGGTTGGTCGAGGCGGCGGCCACAGCGCAGCGCACCGGGAAGATCGAGGTCGTCGCGATCTGGTCGCACCTGGCGTGCGCCGACGACCCGGGTGACAAGTCCGTCGACGAGCAGGCCGAGCGCTTCCACGACGCGTACGACCAGGCACTGGCCGCGGGCCTGGCGCCGATGCGCCACCTGGCCAACTCGGCCGCCACGCTGACCCGACCCGACCTGCACTTCGACCTGGTCCGCCCCGGCATCGCCTGCTACGGGCTGAATCCGGTCGACGTGGCCGCCGATCTCCGTCCCGCCATGACGTTTCACTCGTCCGTGGTGTCGGCCAAGAGGGTGCCCGCGGGTGAGTCCGTCGGGTACGGCAGGACGTGGACGGCGGCGGTCGACACGACCCTTGCCCTCGTCCCGGTCGGCTACGCGGACGGCGTGCCGCGCTCGCTGTCCGGCCGGTTCGACGTGTGGCTGGCCGGCAGGCGCAGGCCCGTGGTCGGCAGGGTGAGCATGGACCAGATCGTGGTCGACTGCGGTGACGACGACGTGTCGGCGGGCGAGGACGTGGTGCTGTTCGGTCCGGGCACGCACGGCGAGCCGACGGCCCGCGAGTGGGCGGACCGCGTCGGCACGATCGACTACGAGATCGTCACCGGCATGTACCGGCCGAGGGTGCGGCGCAGCTACGTCGGGGGTCGTGTGACGTGAAACTGCCCATGCGGGTGATCGGCATCGCGGGCGGGGTGGTCGGTGCCGTCGCGGGCGGCCTGACCGTGGCCGGGGTCGTGCAGTCACGGCGCCGGCAGGCACTGGCGGACCGGGTCGGGTACGTGACCGAGGACGAGCCGGGCCCCGACGGGGAACCGCTCTCGGCGCTGCCGCCGACGAGAACGACGACGGTGGCCGCCGACGACGGTGTGCCGCTGTCGGTCGAGGAACTGGACCCGGCCGGCGGCGGCCGCGCCGAACTGACGGTCGTCCTGGTGCACGGCTTCGCCCTGGACCGGAGATCCTGGTACTACCAGCGGCGCGCGCTGGCCCGCAACGCCGACCCGAGCGTGCGGCAGGTCCTGTACGACCAGCGCGGCCACGGCCGCTCCGGCGTGCCGAGCGAACGGTCGTGCACGATCGAGCAGTTGGGCAGGGACCTGGACGTCGTGATCAGGTCGGTCGCCCCGGACGGCCCGCTGGTCCTGGTCGGCCACTCGATGGGCGGCATGACGATCATGGCGCTGGCCGAACAGCGCCCGGAACTGTTCGCCGACCGGGTCAGGGGCGTCGCGTTCATCGGCACGTCGGCCGGTGACGTCGGCAGGCGTGGGCTGCCCCGACCGTTGCTCTCGAAGTACAACCCGGTCACCAGGACGGTCGGCGGTCTCGCCGCGTGGCAACCGGTTCTGGTGGAATGGATCAGGTCGGCCGGCGGTGGCCTGACCAGGCAGGGTGTGCGCAACCTGGCGTTCGGCGACCATTCCGTGCGCGGCGAACCGGTGGACTTCATGGTCCGCATGCTGAACGTGACGTCGGTCCCGGTCCTCACGTACTTTCTGTCCACATTGGGCACTCACGACAGGCTCGCGGCCCTGGCCGGCCTGCGGCACTGTGAGGTGCTGGTGCTGTCCGGCGACCAGGACCGCCTGACCCCGTTCGCACACGCGGAGCGGATCACGGAGGAACTGCCCGACGCGACCCTGGTGCGCGCAGGCGGCGCGGGGCACATGGTCATGCTGGAGCAGCCGGAACTGGTGACCGGCGAACTGATCTCGTTGCTGCGCGACTGTGCCGGGTCGACGCGGCGGTTGTTGCCCAGGCGATGGAGGAACCGGTGATCCTGTTGCCCACGGAGGCCGACACGCTGGAATTCGGCAGGCGGCTGGGAGCGTTGTTGAAGGCGGGTGACCTGGTGCTGCTGGCCGGTCCGCTCGGTGCCGGAAAAACGGTGCTGGCCAAGGGAATCGCGGCCGGCATGGGCGTGACCGGCCAGGTCAGCTCGCCGACGTTCGTGATCGCGAGGGTGCACCGTCCCGCTCCCGGCGGCTCGGGAGTCCCGCTGGTGCACGTGGACGCGTACCGCCTCGGCGACGACCTCGACCAGTTGGACGGCCTGGATCTGGACACCGACCTGGTGGACGCGGCGGTCGTCGTGGAGTGGGGCGAGGGCGTTGCCGAGGCCCTGTCCACCGACCACCTGCTGATCCGCCTGACCCGCAACGACGACGACACGAGGGTGGCCCAACCGCACCCGCACGGCTCGTGGACGACCCGACCCCTGACCGTCACGGCCCGCTGAAGGGCCGCGAGGACTTTTTTCGCGGCGATGTCGAGATCCCGTCGTCGGCTCCGTCCCAGCGGTGAACGTGACCACAATGGGTCGCACCAGTACCGAGGGAGAACCACGATGGCCAAGTACCTGCTGCTCAAGCACTACCGGGGCGCCCCGGCATCGGTCAACGACGTGCCGATGGACAAGTGGACGCAGGAGGAGATCTCGGCGCACCTGAAGTACATGAACGACTTCGCGGAGCGGCTGGAGCGCGGCGGCGAGTACGTCGACAGCCAGGCGCTCGCGCCGGAGGGGATGTTCGTCAGGTACGACGGCGAGGGACGCCCGCCGGTCACCGACGGCCCGTTCGCCGAGACCAAGGACCTGATCGCCGGCTGGATGGTGATCGACGTCGACAGCCAGGAGCGGGCCATCGAACTGGCCGGTGAGCTGTCGGCAGCGCCGGGCGCGGGTGGCCGGCCGATCCACGAGTGGCTGGAGGTCCGCCCGTTCCTCACCGAGATGCCCACGGTCACGGAATGAGCGAGCCGCTGCTGCCGCGGGAGTCGGTGCCCGCGGTGATCGGCATCCTCGTCCGGCGCGGAGCGGACTTCGCGTCGGCCGAGGATGCCGTGCAGGAGGCCGTGATCCGGGCGCTGGAGACGTGGCCGGCCGATCCACCGCGCGACCCGAAGGGGTGGCTGGTTGCGGTCGCGTGGCGCAAGTTCCTGGACGCGGCCCGTGCCGACACGTCGCGGCGGGGCCGTGAACTGGCCGCGCAGTCGTGCGCCGGCCCGGTGCCGGCGGTCGACGACACGCTGCGGCTGTACTTCCTGTGTGCCCACCCGTCGCTGACGCCGTCGTCCGCCGTGGCGCTCACGCTGCGGGCCGTGGGGGGCCTGACCACCCGGCAGATAGCCCAGGCCTATCTGGTGCCGGAGGCGACCATGGCCCAGCGGATCAGCCGGGCCAAGCGCACGGTCGCCGGCGTACGGCTCGACCGGCCAGGCGATGTGGCGACGGTGCTGCGGGTGCTGTACCTGGTGTTCAACGAGGGCTACACCGGGGACGTGGACCTGGCCGCGGAGGCGATTCGGCTCACCCGGCAACTGGCGACGGTCGTCGACCACCCGGAAGTGGCCGGCCTGCTCGCCCTGATGTTGCTGCACCATGCCCGCCGGGCCGCCCGAACGGCCCCCGACGGCAGGCTGGTGACCCTTGCCGACCAGGACCGGACACTGTGGGACACGCGCATGATCGCGGAGGGTGTCGACATCCTGCAGGCGGCGTTGGCCCGTGGCCAACTCGGCGAATTCCAAGCCCAGGCGGCGATAGCGGCCCTGCACGCCGACGCGCCGACGGCGCAGGAGACGGACTGGGTCCAGATAGTCGAGTGGTACGACGAGTTGATGGGCCTGACCGACAATCCGGTGGTCCGGCTCAACCGGGCGGTCGCGGTAGGCGAGGCGGACGGCGCGCGGGCAGGTCTGGCGGCCCTGGCGATGGTGGACCCATCGGTACCGCGGCACGCGGCGGTGGCGGCATACCTGCACGAACGGGAAGGCGACCTGACGATGGCGGCCAGGCTGTACGCCGAAGCGGCCGACAAGGCCCCCAACCGACCCGAAAGAGACCACCTGACCCGGCAGGCGGCCCGCCTCAACGCGGCCCACTGACCGGTCGGCGTCACCCTGCTTCGCCACGGTCCGCCAACCGCGCGAGTCGACTGTTCGAGACCGGCGACATCCGGCGTGTCGACTGTTCGACACCGACGACATCCGGCGTGTCGACTTCTCAATGACCGCGACAGTTCGGCGCGTAGGACCGGTCGATATCAGCGAACAACGTGCGCGTGTCGACTGTTCGGCCATGGCGGATCTTCCGCGCGTGTCGACTTCTCAACGACAGCGACAACTCCGCGCGTGTCGACCGTTCGGTGATGGCGAACATCCGGCGTGTCGACCGTCCGGCGTGTCGACCGTCCGACAGGGGCCGCTCGTGACGATCGTGGCGTCGCCGTGGCAGCCGGTAATGCCGTTGCCGCACAAGATGATCAGCCCTAGTGTCCACGATGTGACCGACCTGTTCGACGCCGCAGGAATGTACGACGGGGACTACCTGCACTTCTTCGCCGCCCCCGCTGGCGGGACCGAGTTCGCCGGACACGGACCGACTGTCCCCGCAGCGGCATCCTCGAGCGCGGCGGCGGAATTGGTGTGGCGATTGCTGGAGCTGCGGCCGACCATGAGCGTGCTGGACCTCGCCTGCGGGCATGGGGACCTGGCCAACCAGCTCGCCGCGCGCGGCTGCCAGGTCACGGGCTTGGACTCCTCGACGGTCTTCCTGGATCGGGCCCGCGCCGACGCGGCCGCCACCGGCGTCGACGTGGAGTACGTGGCAGGCGACATGCGTCAGATCCCGTGGACGGCTCGGTTCGATCGGGTGGTCAACTGGTCCACGGCGTTCGGGTATTTCGACGACACCACCAACCGCGCCGTCCTGCGGGGCATCGTTCGCGCCCTGCGACCGGGTGGCCGGCTGGCCATGGACATGGACAACCTCACCGCGTTTCTCGCCGCGTACTCGCCGTCCCGGGTCGTGGCAACGCGAGACGGCGGCGACATGCTTGTCGACCGCTATCACCTGGACGCGCTGACGGGGCGGTTCGAGGCGGAGCGCACGATCATCCGCAACGACCGGGTCCGCCGGACGCACTTCGTCAAGCGGTTGTTCAGCTTCCCCGAGCTACGCGACTGGCTTCTCACCGCGGGATTCGCCGCGGTGGCTGGCTACGGCGAGGACGGCCGGCCGCTGACCGCGGATCACCGGCGCATGATCATCGTTGCCGACCTGCCGTGACAACTCAGCCGCACGGCGCACGCCCCGTAGCCCCACCCGCCCGATGACGGGCGTGCCGGATCGCTCGATCAACGGGATCGCACTCCTGTGCCGCGGACCGGGCGTTTGACTCGACCCTGCGTGACGCGTCTCAGCCAGAGCGAGATCCGGGCGTGTCGACCGTTGGGGCGGGTGCCGTGTCGGCGTGTCGACCGTTCGCGTTCAGTTCGTGGCGCCCAGTTGACGTTTCATGACCTTGCCCATGTCGTTGCGTGGTAGGGCCGAGACGAACCGCACCACCCTCGGACGCTTGTGCGGGGCCAGTTGTCCGGCGACCAGGTCGGCCAGTTCGTCCGGGTTCGGCGCCGGTTCTCCGGCGACGACCCAGGCGACGATCCGTTCGCCGAGGTCCGCGTCCGGTTCGCCCGTGACCGCGACCTCGACCACCCCCGGATGCTCGGCGAGGACGTTCTCGATCTCGCCCGCTCCGATCTTGTAACCGCCGCTCTTGATCAGGTCCGTCGCGCGCCGGCCGACGATCCGCAGGTCGCCGTCTGCCGTCCACATCCCGACATCACCCGTTCGGAACCACCCGTCCCGGAACGCGGCCTCCGTCGCGTCCGGTCGGTTGAGGTAGCCGAGGAAAAGGTTCGTGCCACGCACCTCGATCTCGCCGACGACGTCGTCACCCGACCCGCTCAACTCCGCGCCGGATTCGTCCACCAACCGCACGTCGACCCCGTCGAGCGCTGAACCGACCGTGCCGACCGGCCGCGGTCCGCAAGCTCGCACGGCCGTGTTCATCAGGGTCTCGGTCAGGCCGTAGCGCTCGACCACCCGCTGCCCGGTCGCCGCCGTGATGCGCTCGTGGATGCCGACCGGCAACCCTGCCGAGCCGGACACCAGCAGCCGCGCGCGTCCCACCGCCTCGGCCATCTCGGGCGACGACCCGACTTCCGCCGCCAGGCGCGAGTACATCGTCGGCACACCGAAAAGCATTGCGTCCTCGGACAGTTCGGCTGCGACGGCGACGGCGTCGAACCGTCCGACGTGTCGTACGACACCGCCTCGGCGCAGTGGGCCGAGCACTCCGATGATCAATCCGTGGACGTGGAACAGGGGCAACGCGTGTACGACCTTGTCCTGTTCGGTCCAGTCCCAGGCGCTGGCCAGCGCGTCCAGGTTGCTGCCGATCGAGCGACGCGCGTGGACCACGCCCTTCGGCGGTCCGGTCGTGCCCGACGTGTAGACGACGAAGGCCGGCAGTTCCTCGTCGGCGGGCTCTGGCGGCAGAGCGGCGCCGGTCGGTGTCGTGGACACGTTCACCCTCGGCAGGTGCAGGCCCGCGGGGAGCACGTCGGTCTCCGCCGCCAGCACGAGATCCGGCTCGCTGTCGGCCAGAATGTGGGCCAACTCACGTTCGCCGATCTTCGGGTTGAGCGGCACCGCGGCAGTTCCGGCGTAGATCGCGGCGAGTACGGCGATCCCGGTCTCGGCGGTCGGTGTGGCCCACACGGCCACCCGGTTCGCTCTGGCCAACTCGGGCACCACGCCGCCGACGACGTCGGCAAGTTCCGCGTAGGTGAGTCGCCGCGAGTTGAAATGCATGGCCGGCCCGTGGTCGTTGCGCACGTTCTCGGCCGACAGCCTGGGGAACAGCATGATTGCGACCATAGTGGGGCTGAACCCGCGCCGGGGGCCGTCGCGTGTGGCGACGGCCCCCGGCCATGAGGGCACCGGGATCAACGACCCTGGTGTGAGCCGGACTGGTCAGGTTCGACTCACTGAGAAGACGTGGCGAGCGAGCGGATGGTTGCTCACCCGGACCGGTTGTGACACATATTCACGTCCACGTATTCACAGCCGTCCGGCGAACGGTCGACATGTCGGTGTGTCGTCTGTTCACGCGTGGCTGAGCGGTCGACACGCCCGGGAGACGCTGAGCCGAGCCTGACTGGTCGACACGCGACGGGGTGTTCCCCGAGGGCAGAAATGCTGGTGTCGAGCGGTCGACACGCGCGGTGTGCACCTTGATCGAACGGTCGACACGCGGGGGTGTTCGCCTTGGTCGAGCGGTCGACACGCGCAGGGCGTTCGCTTCGGTTGAACGGTCGACACGCGCGGGTGTTGACCGTTCGTCGTGGGTTCGGCCTCGTGACGCGCGGTTGCGCGTGTCGAACCGCCGGCTTGGGCGCTTACGCGGTCACGTGCTGTTCGAAGACTTGCCAGATGGCGGTTTTGGAGCGCGCGCCGATCAAGGACGCGGCGGCTTGGCCGTTCCGGTAGAGGATCATCGTGGGGACACCCATGATCCGTTGGCTCTGCGCCGTCCGCGGGTTCCTGTCGGTGTCCATCTTGACGACCTTCAGCTCACCGGAATGCTCGGCGGCGAGTTCCGACAGCACCGGAGCCAGCATCTTGCACGGGCCGCACCACTCGGCCCAGTACTCGACCAGGACCGGCAGTTCGCTGGCCAGGACCTCCGCCGCGAACGTCGCGTCCGTCACCACCGCTAGCTCCCGCCGTGTCGTGCTCGGCATGTCACTCCCTCCTCCGAAGAACCCGCGACGTCGATTTTGTCCAGTTGGGTCGTCAGGTGATCCCGTACCGCGGACAGCCGGTCGATGCACTCCTCGACCTCGGCCAGCTTCCGCCGGTACACCGCGATCGATGCCGGGCACACGTCGCCCGACTCGTTACCCGCTCGCAGGCACTCGACGAACGGTCTCGTCTCCTCCAGCCCGAAGCCGATCGCGAGCAGGTCGCGGATCTGGTGCACCAGGCGCAGGTCCGATTCGTCGTAGTCGCGGTGCCCGCCGACGTCCGCCTCGTCGCCAGCAGACCCTGCTGCTCGTAGTACCTCAGCGACCTGCTGCTCGTCCGGCTCGCCTGGCCAACTCCCCGATCCGCATCCCGCCTCCTCGCCCCGCTCCCTGCACGCTAGGGCTTGACACCGACGTCAAGTCCAGTCCTCGTACCCTGGACCCGTGATCGTGCTCGCTCTGGACACCGCCACGCCCGCGGTGACCGCCGGTGTCGTCCGTCTCACCGACGACACACTCGACCAGCTTGCCGTCCGCGTCACCGTCGACGCCCGCGCGCACGGGGAGCTGTTGACCCGCACGTCCGCGACGCGCTCGCCGACGCCGGGCTCGGCATGGACCGTGTCGACGCCATCGTCTGCGGCACCGGACCGGGGCCGTTCACCGGGCTGCGGGTCGGCATGGTGACCGCCGCCGCGCTCGGTCACGCCCTCAACCGGCCCGTCCACGGCGTCTGCACACTGGACGCCATCGCGCACGACGCTCGACCGCGCCCGCTGCTCGTGGTCACCGACGCCCGGCGTCGGGAGGTCTACTGGGCCGCCTACGACGCGGACGGCCACCGTGTGCGCGGCCCGAGGTCACCGCGCCGTCGGAGGTCACGGGCGCGGGTGCAGCCGCCGGTGAGGGAGCGCTGAAGTACGCGGAGGTGCTCGGCCTCGACGTCGTCGAGCCCGCTTATCCGTCCCCGGCGGGGCTGGTGGCCGTGGTCGCCGGGCAGGTCCTGGCCGGTGCCGCGGCCGACGAGTTCCGGCCGCTCTACCTGCGCAGACCGGACGCCGTGGAGCCGGGGCCGCGGAAGAAGGTCGGACCGGCGAAGGTCGGCAGGTGACCACCACCGCCGTGCGCATCGCGCCGTTGCGGGAGTCCGACCTGCGGCGGTGCGCCGAGTTGGAGCGCACGCTGTTCCCGACCGACGATCCGTGGAGCCTGTCGGTGTTCCGCTCGGAACTGCGCGCCGGGCACCACTACTTCGGCGCCTACACGGCCGACGGCCGGCTGATCGGCTATGCCGGCCTGTCGGTCGTCGGGCGGCCGCCGGACGCCGAGACGAACGTGCACACGATCGGTGTCGACCCCGCGTGGCAGGGCAGAGGGGTGGGCACGTCGCTGCTGCGCACGCTGCTGGCCATCGCCGACGACCTGGCCGCGCCGGTGTTCCTGGAGGTCCGCGCCGACAACGAGGCCGCGATCGGAATGTACGAGAAGTACGGTTTCGTCAGGCTCGGGCTGCGCAGGCGCTACTACCAGCCGTCCAACGCGGACGCGTACACGATGGGTCGCCCGCCGTCCACTTCGGACGTCGTGGTCGAGGAGGAAGAGGGACTGTGAACGGGTCCGTGCTGGGCGACGTGGTCGTCCTCGGCATCGAGACGTCCTGTGACGAAACCGGTGTCGGCATCGTGCGGCGCCGCTCGGACGGGACCGTGGAACTGCTCGCCGACGAGATCGCGTCCAGTGTGGACGAACACGCCCGGTTCGGCGGCGTCGTGCCCGAGGTGGCCAGCAGGGCGCACCTGGAGGCCATGGTGCCCACGGTGAGCAGGGCGATGGACATCGCCGGGGTCAAGGCCGCCGACGTCGACGCGATCGCCGTCACCGCGGGTCCCGGGCTGGCCGGCGCGCTGCTGGTCGGGCTCGCGGCCGCGAAGGCGTACGCCACCGCGTGGGACGTGCCGCTGTACGGCGTGAACCACCTCGGCGCGCACGTCGCCGTCGACACCGTCGAGCACGGGCCGCTGGACCGGCCCAGCCTCGCGCTGCTGGTGTCCGGTGGGCACTCCAGCCTGCTGCGGGTCAACTCGCTGGCCGGTCCGATCGAGACCCTCGGCGCCACGATCGACGACGCCGCGGGCGAGGCGTTCGACAAGGTCGCCCGGCTGCTCGGGCTGCCGTTTCCGGGCGGCCCGTACATCGACCGCGCCGCAAGGGAGGGTGACGGCGCGGCCATCGCGTTCCCGCGCGGTCTCACCGGTCCGCGCGACGCCGTGTACGACTTCTCCTTCTCCGGCTTGAAGACCGCCGTTGCCAGATGGGTCGAGGCACGGCAGCGGGACGGACTGGACGTGCCGGTGGCCGACGTCGCCGCGTCGTTCCAGGAGGCCGTCGTGGACGTCCTGACCGCCAAGGCGGTCCGGGCCGCGAAGGACTCGGACGTGGACCAGTTGCTGATCGGCGGCGGTGTCGCCGCCAACTCGCGGTTGCGTGCGCTGGCGCAGACACGGTGCGACGAGGCCGGCATCACGCTGCGGGTGCCTCGGCCGAAGCTGTGCACGGACAACGGCGCCATGGTCGCCGCCCTGGGTGTGCACGTGGTCGCGGCCGGGGTCATGCCGTCGGCGCTGGAGATCTCCGCGGATCCCGCGCTCCCGCTGTAACCCCGGCCGCCCCGGGTCAGGCGATCCGGTACTCCGTGTCCGGCACGTCCGTGACGAACATGTGGCCGGGCTGGTGGGTGATGGCGAACGGCGGCCGGGACGCCATGACGGCCGCCTGCGGTGTCACGCCGCACGCCCAGAACACCGGCACGTCGCCGGCCGACATCCGGACCGGCTCGCCGAACTGCGGCCGGTCCAGGTCGTCGATGCCCAGTCCGGACGGGTCGCCGACGTGCACGGGAGCCCCGTGCACGGCAGGCATCCGGCCGGTCAGCCGGACCGCCGTGTCCACCAGTTCGCCAGGGATCGGGCGCATCGACACGACCAGCGGACCGTGCAGCCGGCCGGCCGGGCGGCAGTGCCGGTTCGTCACGTACATCGGGACGTTCGTGCCCTGTTCGACGTGCCGCAGCGGCAGCCACGCCGAGGCCAGCGCCGTCTCGAACGTGAAACTGCACCCGAGCAGGAAGGTGACCAGCTCACCGGACCAGTACGGCGTCGCGTCGGTCGGCTCGGCGACCAGTTCGCCGTCCCGCCAGATCCGGTAGCCGGGCAGGTCGGTGCGCAGGTCGGCGTCGCCCGCGAGCACGGTGGTCGTCGCGCCGGGGTCGCCGACGTCCAGCACCGGGCACGGTTTCGGGTTGCGCTCGCAGAACAGCAGCACGTCGAAGGCCCAGTCGACGGGCACGGCGATCAGGTTGGCCTGCGCGTAACCCAGCGACCAGCCGGCGGTCGGCCTGCGGGTTCCGGTCCGGAACGCCTGCCGTGCCTGGGCCGGGCTCAGGACCGCCGGGTCCGGGGTGGAAATCATGGTTGTCATGGTGCGCTCCCCGCGACGTCGTGGTCAGGTGAGCTCGCGGCCCGCGGTTTCCGGCAGGCCCAACAGGGCGACGACGGCGACGCCGTAGCCGAGCGCACCGAACGCCATCGCGGCGCCGATGCCCCAGCTCCCGGCCAGGAAGCCGACGACGGTGGGGAAGAAGGCGCCGACGGCACGGCCGAAGTTGTACGTGAAGCCCTGGCCGGTGCCTCGTAGCGCGCTCGGGTACAGCTCGGCGAGGAACGAGCCGAAGCCGCTGAAGATGGCCGACGAGGCGAACCCGAGCGGGAAGCCGAGGATGAGCACGGCCGTGTCGGCGCCTGCCGGGATGTGCGTGTAGCCGAGCATGAGTGCCGCGGACAGCACGGCGAACAGTGCGAAGGTTCGCTTGCGCCCCAACAAGTCCGTGACGTAGCCGCCGCTGACGTAACCGGCGAACGCGCCCGAGATGACGAACACCAGGTACCCGCCGGTGCCGACGGTCGACAGGTGGCGCGCGGTCTTGAGGTACGTGGGCAGCCATGTGGCGAGCGTGTAGTAGCCGCCCTGGACGCCGGTGGCCAGCATCGCGGCGAAGAACGTGGTGCGGCCCAGGCCGTTGCCCATGATCGCGGTGAACCGGCCCTTCGGCAGTTCGGTGGTCCTGGTCGGGGCGTCGGTGACGTTGCGGCGCAGGTACAGCACGAGCAGGCCGGGCAGGGCGCCGGTGATGAACAGGATCCGCCACGCGACCGATGGGGCGGCCAGCGAGAACACGACCGTGTAGACGAGGACGGCGAGCGCCCAGCCGACCGCCCACGAACTCTGGACGAAGCCGACGGTGCGGCCACGGAAGCGGGGCAGCGCGTACTCGGCGACCAGGACGGCACCGATGGCCCACTCGCCGCCGAAGCCGAGACCCTGCAGGCCGCGCAGGACCAGCAGGATCGGGTAGTTCGGGGCGAAGCCGCACAATACGGTGAAGACGGCGTACGTGCCGACGGTGATCATCAGTGTGCGGACCCTGCCGATCCGGTCGGCCAGGATGCCGGCCAGCGCGCCGCCGACGGCGGACACCACCAGGGTGACGGTGGTCAGCAGGCCGGACGCGCCGGAGGACAGGTGGAAGTAGGCCGCGATCGCGACCAGGCCCAGCGGGAGGACCTGGAAGTCGTACGCGTCCAGTGCGTAGCCGCCGAACGCGCCGGCGAACGCGTGCCTGCCCCTGGGGCCGAGGGTGCTCAGCCAGTTGCCGCCGTCCTGGCGGTGGGTGGTGGTCGAGGTCGTGCTCATGGGCACCTCGCTTGGCGTGTGTATGTGGTACCCATCACGTTAGGGATTGTTCAACAATCCTGCAATACTCAAGTTGTTTCATTCTCGTGTCGAGTGGTTGACTGGTTCACGTGACCAGTCTCGACTCGCCCCTGGACCGGCCCAGCATCGCCGAGCGGGTCGCCGACGTGCTCCGGGACCGGATCACCGAGGGCTACTACCGGCCGGGCTCGCGGCTGTCCGAGGAAGCCATCGGCGGTGAGCTGAAGATCTCCCGCAACACGCTGCGCGAGGCGTTCCGGATACTCACCCACGAGCGGCTGCTGCTGCACGAGCCGTACCGGGGAGTGTCGGTGCGGGTGCTGAGCCTGGACGACGTCGTGGACCTGTACCGGGTGCGCAAGGTCATCGAGTGCGGCGCCGTCGCCGGGCAGTGGGCATGCGAGGCCGTGCCACAGGTCGCGGCCGCGGTCGACGACGGTGACGCGGCCGTCGACCGGTTCGACTGGCAGGCCGTGGGCACCGCGAACATCCGCTTCCACCAGGCGATCGTCGGCCTCGCCGGCAGTCCGCGGCTGGACGACCTGATGCGCGGCATCCTGGCCGAACTGCGCCTGGTCTTCCACGTGATGGCCGACCCGCGCCGCTTCCACGAGCCGTATCTGACCCGCAACCGCGAGATCGCCGACCTGCTCCTCGACGGCGACCGCACCGGCAGCGCGACCGCGCTGGGCGCCTACCTGGACGACGCGGAACGCCAGCTCGTGTACGCCTACTCGGCGGACTGACCCGGCAGCGGCTCGTCGACGATCTGGCCGGGGGAACGCCTGGCCGGTCGGTCGGAGCCCGGCCGCGGGCGCTCCGCGGCACCCTGTCAGGGGACCCGCTTGAAGGCTTAGCACTCGCATGGGTAGAGTGCTAGTCGAACGGCACCAGTACCGCCCCGGCACCCGCGACGGCGGGGTGGCAGGCGTCGGAAATACAACGTCATTACAGCCAACGCTTTCGACGACCGTGGAGGTCATTCCGGTGAGCGTGAACATCAAGCCGCTCGAGGACAAGATCGTTGTCCAGGCGAGTGAGGCCGAGGCGACGACGGCTTCCGGCCTCGTCATCCCGGACACCGCCAAGGAGAAGCCCCAGGAGGGCAAGGTGCTCGCGGTCGGCCCCGGCCGGATCGACGACAAGGGCAACCGCGTGCCGGTCGACGTCGCCGTGGGCGATGTCGTCATCTACTCCAAGTACGGCGGCACCGAGGTCAAGTACAACGGCGAGGAGTACCTGATCCTGTCCGCTCGCGACGTGCTGGCCGTCATCAACTGACGTCCGGTCACCGAACGACGCCCAACGCCCCGGCGCCCCCAGCGGGGGCCCGGGGCGTTTCGCATCAGAGCATCAGAAAGGCAAATGATGCCCAAGCAGATCAGCTTCGACGAGGACGCTCGTCGGGCGTTGGAGCGTGGCGTCAACCGGTTGGCCGATGTGGTCAAGGTGACGCTGGGCCCGCGCGGCCGACACGTCGTGCTCGACAAGAAGTTCGGTGGGCCGACCGTCACCAACGACGGTGTGACCATCGCCCGTGAGATCGACCTGGACGACCCGTTCGAGAACCTGGGCGCCCAGCTCGCCAAGAACGTCGCCACCAAGACCAACGACGTCGCCGGTGACGGCACCACCACCGCGACCGTGCTGGCCCAGGCGATGGTGAAGCACGGCCTGCGCAACGTGGCCGCCGGTGCCAACCCGACCTCGCTCGGCCGTGGCATCCAGGCCGCCGCCGACGCCGTGATCGAGGCGCTGAAGGCCAAGGCGACGCCGGTCAAGGGCCGCGACAACATCGCCCAGGTCGGTACCGTCGCGTCGCGTGACTCGTCGATCGGCGCGCTGCTGGGCGAGGCGATCGAGCGGGTCGGCGAGAGCGGAGTGATCACCGTCGAGGAGTCCTCGACGATGGCCACCGAACTGGACGTCACCGAGGGCGTGCAGTTCGACAAGGGCTGGATCTCCGCCTACTTCGTGACCGATGCCGAGGAGCAGGAGGCCGTCCTGGAGGACGCGCTGATCCTGCTGCACCGGGAGAAGATCTCCGCGATCGCGGACCTGCTGCCGGTGCTGGAGAAGGTCGTCGAGGCGGGCAAGCCGCTGCTGATCGTCGCCGAGGACGTCGACGGCGAGGCGCTGTCCACCCTGGTGGTCAACTCGCTGCGCAAGACGGTCCGCGCGGTGGCCGTGAAGGCGCCGTACTTCGGTGACCGCCGCAAGGCGTTCCTGGACGACCTCGGCGTCGTCACCGGTGGCCAGGTCGTGTCCCCCGAGGTCGGCCTGAAGCTGGCCGACGTCGGCATGGACGTGCTCGGCAAGGCCCGCAGGATCGTGGTCAGCAAGGAGAACACGACCATCGTGGATGGCGCCGGCACCGCCGACGCCATCGCCGGCCGGGTCGAGCAGCTCCGCAAGGAGATCGAGGCGACCGACTCCGACTGGGACCGGGAGAAGCTGCAGGAGCGGGTGGCCAAGCTCGCCGGCGGCGTCGCCGTGATCCGGGTCGGCGCGGCCACCGAGACGGAGCTCAAGGAGCGCAAGCACCGCATCGAGGACGCGGTCGCCGCGACGAGGGCTGCCGTCGAGGAGGGCATCGTGACCGGCGGTGGCGCCGCACTGGTGCACGCCTCCAGCGTGCTGGCCGACGGTCTCGGCCTGACCGGTGACGAGGCCACCGGCGTGAAGGTCGTGCGCGACGCGCTGACCTCCCCGCTGTTCTGGATCGCCGCCAACGCGGGCCAGGAGGGCGCCGTCGTCGTGAACAAGGTCCTCGAGTCCGAGGACTGGTCGCACGGCTACAACGCCGCCACGCTGTCCTACGGCGACCTGGTCAAGGACGGCGTCGTGGACCCGGTCAAGGTGACGCGGTCCGCGGTGGCCAACGCCGCCTCCATCGCCAGGATGGTGCTCACCACGGAGAGCGCCATCGTGGAAAAGAAAGAGGTCGAGCCGGGCGACGCCGGTCACGGCCATGGTCACGGGCACGGCCACTGAGCCGCACCGATACCGATACCGAAGCCGAAGGGCGACGTCCGTGCTGGACGTCGCCCTTCGGCTTTCTCCGGCCCCCCGGGTCCCGTGCCGCTCGTCACCGCCGTGCCTGCACCGGAATGCGTTCCAGGGCCAGTTGGCGCTTGCGGGCCTTGATGATCGAGTCCCGCTCGGATTCCGACAGTCCTCCCCAGATGCCATACGGTTCCTGCACCGCGAGCGCGTGCTGCCGGCAGAGCTGGAGCACGGGGCAGGACTGGCAGACCGCCTTCGCCCTCGCCTCGCGCCGTGCCCGTGCCGGGCCGCGTTCCCCGTCGGGGTGGAAGAAGAACGCGCTGTCCATTCCTCGGCAGGAGCCTTCCAGCTGCCATTCCCACACATCCGCGTTGGGTCCGGGTAGCCGCCGGGTGTCTGCCATGTGACCGCCTCCTCCCGCAGGGCCAATACTACTCCATTCGGCCCAGCGTGATCGACAGTAGAAGCGTGCCAAAACTTGTTCAAGGGGCGGTGTGGACAACCGCCGGCATTTCATCCGTTGGGGGGAGCCGGCCGACTTGCCCGAGGTAGTCGGCATGATCGTCGCGCGTCACGGCCCATGGGCGTCGGTCCGGTTGTCGGTTCGTGTTGCCGAACGGGCAACGGTCGTTATGTCCGGTCGGTTCGAGGGCGTGCCGGCGCGCGTGCTGTGCTGTGTGGCGTGAGCACGGATGCGCGGGCCGCCGCGTTCGGTGACCGGCCCGACACCGTCCCGGTCGTCGGACCGGACGCGCCGTGGCGGGACCGGTGGCTGGCGGGCGTGGCACTGGGCGGACAGGGGCATTACGCGCGGGCCGCGGCACTGTTGCGGCCGCTGTCGCGCGACCCCGATCCGGTGGCGGCGGCGCTGGCCGGCGCGACCCTGGCCTCGCACCTGCGGCAACTGGGCGGGCACGGTCCGGCCCGGCGGCTGGACGCCGAGGCCGCGCGGCGGCTTGCCGGACCGGCCATCCGGCAGCGTCGGGACGAGGACGGCGGCGATCGGGCCGGGGCTCGGGTGGACGTGCTGCTCGGGCTGGCCGCGGACGCGATCGGGTTGCACCGGCCGGCCGAGGCCCGGCGGCTGCACGAGGCGGCGACGCGGGCGGCGGGTGGAGGCGGGCGGGTCGGCTGGCGGGTCACTGTGCGTGTCGAATGGGTGGCCACCGAACTGGCACTGGCGACGGGTGACCCGACCGCCGCCGTCGGTTGTGCCCAGCGAGCGCTGGCCGCCGCCACCGCCGTCCGGGCGACGCGACACACCGTGAAGTCGACCATGATGCTGGGTGCCGCGTTGACGTCCGGGGGAACCCCGGACGGGCGGTCGAGGGCCGAGGACCTACTCACCGGAGCGCTCGATGCATCCCTCACACGGGGGATGCTGCCGCTCGCCTGGCCGTGTGCCCTGCTACTCGCCGATTTGGCCCCGGATCGTTGCGCCGAACGCCACAAGATCGTCTCTGACGCTCTGACCTGCGTGTACTGGAGGTCGGATGCCTCAATGCGGCGGATTTCACTGTCCTCCAGATGGATGCCGGTGTCGCTGATCCGTTCCGGTGACCCACTCGAACGAGTGTGGAGCTAACTACTTGACGGATTAAGCACCAGATCGTGTCAAGGTCTGCCCCCTGGTGGCCGATACCGGAGTTGGAACGTCACTCGGCCGCTGGAAGGAGTCCCCGTGACGACGGTCTTGATCTGCGACGACCGGCGCAGCGTGCGGGAAGGTTTGACGCGCGTGATGTCTGCTGTGCCCGGGGTCAGTCGCATCGACTGTGTTGCGCACGGTGACGAGTTGTTGGCTCGGTTCACCCGGCAGCCGGTGGACGTCGTGCTGGTGGGTACCCAGCGCGCCGTTCCAACAGGTGTGGAGGCGACACGACGGCTCGTGTCGGCCAATCCCCAGGCGAACGTCATCGTGTTCGGCGCACCGGACGACGCGGGCAGCATCGCCGCCGCGATCGCCGGTGGTGCCCGTGGTTACCTGCGGTGGGACGCGTCCCGCCCGGAGTTGGTCGCCGCTCTCGCACACACCCTGGCCAGTACGTCGGTGCCGGCGCCCCGGCAGCCGTCCGACCCCGGTGTGCAGCTCACGGACCGTGAACTGCAGGTGCTGCGCGGCATGAGCCAGGGCAAGAGCAACGGCCAGATCGGCCGCGAGCTCTACCTGTCCGAGGACACCGTGAAGACTCACGCTCGGCGCCTGTTCCGCAAGCTGGGCGTGCGCGACCGGGCTCAGGCCGTCGCGCACGGGTTCCGGCGGGGACTCGTTTCGTAGTAGTCCGTTAGCCCGGATGGGCTGGTTGTGCGCACGAACGCGCACGGCTGGCGGCAACCGTGCGTATCCGGCTCGGTGGACATCCACCGGGCCGGATTTGCGTGTCCCGTTGTGCGCCTTTCGGTATCGGCCCAGCTCACGCTTCCGGAACCGGCGTGCGACCGCCGGCTTGCGCGAAACATGTACGGTGGTGTCGGCGATAAGGGTGACTCAGAGTCACTCGATGTGAGCCATTGGGAACGTGTCGACGTAACACCGGGACTGCTGCGTGCGATGACCACTGTGGGGGACGGACTGGGCGCCGAGCTGGTGGGTGCCGCTGTCGGCGGAGACCGGGCAGCGGTGGAGGACCTGCTGGCCAGGCTCCGACCGTTCGTGGTGCGGTACTGCCGCGCCCGAGTGGGGCGGCACGGGCGATCGTTCGCCTCGGCGGACGACGTAGCGCAGGAGGTGTGTCTCGCGGTGTTGACGGCGCTGCCTGGTTACCAGGACCAGGGGCGACCGTTCCTGGCCTTCGTGTACGGGATCGCGGCCCACAAGGTGGCGGACGTCCACCGTAGGGCGGCGCGGAACCGGGCCGAGCCGGTGGCGGAGCCACCGGAACGGCCGGCGACGGGGGCCGGTCCGGAGCAGATTGCCGAACGGGTCGAACTGACGGCCCGGATGGCGGATCTGTTGCAGGTTTTGCCGGCCAGACAGCGGGAGATTCTCGTCCTGCGGGTAGTGGTCGGGATGACGGCGGAGGAGACCGCGACAGCGGTCGGTTCGACGCCGGGTGCGGTGCGCGTTACCCAACACCGTGCTTTGGCAACGCTGCGAAGGGCGCTCGCGGCGCAGGAGGTGGTCTGAAATGTCAGACCAGCGAGATCACGGGGTCGGCGGACTGGAGTGGAGAGACCGCCACAGAACCTCGGACGAACCGCTGGTCCCGTCGACGGGTAGGCACGACGCGCCCGGCGACGAGACGACTGTCGTGTTCCGGCCGCTGAGCCGGATCGACGACGACGGAACCGATGATTCCGATCACCATGACGGTGATCACCCTCGGCTGTCCGGTGTCCTGCCGGACGGCGACCCGGACGGCCCGCTCGACCTGTCCGCCCTGCGTGCGGACGACGAGCTGCTGACCGCACTCGTCTCGTTCGACAACTCCACTCCCGGCCTCGACCAGGACGCCGAACTGAAGTCGTTACTCCTGTCCTGGCGGCTGGACGTGGACGCCGAGCCGCTCACCGAGCTCGTGGACACCGAGACCGCCATGGCCACGATCGCCGTCGGCGAACGGGTCCGCAGGCACAAGCCCCGCTACATGGTGCCGTTCGCGGCGGCCGCGGCCGTGCTGATCGTGGTGTTCGGCGGCATGGGCCTGGCTGCCCGCAACGCCGAGCCCGGTGACGCCCTGTGGGGGCTGTCCCAGATCCTGTACTCGCAGCACGCCGAGTCCGTCGAGGCGGCCGCGTCGGTGCGCGACGACCTGCAGCACGCCACCACGGCACTGGCCGAGGGTCACCTCGTCGAGGCCCGCGACGCGCTGATGCAGGCGGGCAACTCGCTGCCATCGGTGGACAGCGAGGACGGCAAGTCCAGTCTGCTGCAACAGCAACAGACGCTGCTCACCAGGCTGGACAGCACGATCGGCGCCGCACCGGGCACCACGGTGCCCCCGGTGACCAGCACCACGACGGTGGCCCCGTCACAGGTGGCCACGACGACCACGACGCCGCCCGCCCCGTCCACGACGACGACGACCCCGCCGCCGCCGACCACGACCACGACGACGCAGCCGCCGCCGACGACCACGACGACGCCGATGACGCAGAGCGACACGGTGAACAACGCGCCCGCCGCTCCGGCCGGCAACTCGTCGGCGGGCGGTCAGGCAGTCGCGGGCCAGTCGTCGACCGGCTGACCGCGCACGACGACCGGGACAACCCGGTCGAGGACGACGAAACGCGGCCGGGCTCCGGAATCCGGAGCCCGGCCGCGGCGTGTCAGTGAGCGTTCTCGCTGGCGGTTACGCCATCAGCGAAACCGCGGCAGTACTCCCAGGTGACGTAGTTGCTCGGGATCGGGTCGAACGCGGGCTCGTGCGGCCGCATCCGACCGTCGTTGAGGAGCTGTTCCAGACTGGCCCGCAGCAGTGCCCAGTCGTGGTAGTGCGGCTCGTCACAGTCCGCGCAGTCGACCACGATGCCGCGCACCCCGCGCGGCTCCAGCAGCACCTGGTAGACGGCCAGGTCGGCGAGATCCTCGACGAGCTCCTCGCGCTCCGTCTCGGTGATCGGTTGGTCTTGTTCCTCGTCGCCGTCCCGCAGTTCCCGACTCGGGTCGTTCGGGTCGTTCGCGAACGGGTCCGGGGGCAATGCTTCAAGGGGCACGCCGGCACGGTACCCGGCCGGGCCTCGTCTGACACTCGATACCATGGGTGTCGACCCGTATCACCCGTGCTGCCTGGGCCGATGCCGACGCGTCGGCCCGATCCGGCCAGGAAGGCTTGTCGTCACACCATGACTGGAACGGTGCTCGACCCGGCGACCGGCGCGGCGAACGAGTTCGCCGCTTCCCCGGTTCCCACCAAGTTCGCCATGCTCGGTCTCACCTTCGACGATGTCCTGTTGCTGCCAGCCGAATCCGACATCATCCCGAGTCAGGCCGACACGGGCACCCGGCTGTCGCGCAACGTGAATCTGCGCGTCCCGCTGGTCTCGGCGGCGATGGACACGGTGACCGAGGCGCGGATGGCGATCGCCATGGCCCGTCAGGGCGGAATCGGCATCCTGCAACGGAACCTGTCGATCGAGGAACAGACCCGGCAGGCGGAGACGGTGAAGCGCTCCGAGGCCGGCATGGTGACCGACCCCGTCACGTGCTCGCCGGACGACACGCTGGCCGAGGTGGACGCGCTGTGCGCGCGGTTCCGCATCTCCGGCGTCCCGGTGACCGACGCCGACGGCACCCTGGTGGGCATCATCACCAACCGGGACATGCGCTTCGAGATGGACCACACCCGCCTGGTGCGCGAGGTGATGACCAAGGCGCCGCTGGTGACCGCGCAGGTCGGCGTGACCGCCGAGGCCGCGCTCGGGCTGCTGCGCCGGCACAAGGTGGAAAAGCTGCCGCTGGTGGACGGGGTGGGCAAGCTGCGCGGCCTGATCACCGTGAAGGACTTCGTGAAGACCGAGCAGTACCCCAACGCCACGAAGGACCCGGACGGCAGGCTGCTCTGCGGCGCCGCCGTCGGTGTCGGCACCGACGCGTTCCAGCGCTCGATGAGCCTGGTCGAGGCCGGCGTCGACGTGCTGATCGTGGACACGGCGCACGGCCACTCGCGCAACGTGTGCGAGATGGTGCACCGGCTCAAGGGCGAACTGGGCGACACGGTCGACGTGATCGGCGGCAACGTCGCGACACGGGCCGGCGCACAGGCGCTGGTGGACGCGGGCGCGGACGGCGTGAAGGTCGGCGTCGGGCCGGGTTCGATCTGCACCACGCGAGTGGTCGCGGGCGTCGGTGTGCCGCAGATCAGCGCGATCTACGAGGCCGACCTGGCCTGCCGGCCGCACGGCGTCCCGGTGATCGGCGACGGCGGCATCCAGTACTCCGGTGACATCGCCAAGGCCATCGCGGCCGGCGCCAGCTCGGTGATGCTGGGCAGCCTGCTGTCCGGCACCGCGGAGTCGCCCGGCGAGCTGATCCTGGTCAACGGCAAGCAGTTCAAGACCTATCGCGGCATGGGTTCGCTGGGTGCCATGCGGTCGCGGGGCGAGGGCCGCAAGTCGTACTCGAAGGACCGCTACGGCCAGGACGACGTGCTGTCCGAGGAGGAGCTGGTGCCGCAGGGCATCGAGGGCAGGGTGCCGTTCCGCGGCCCGCTGTCCCAGGTCGTGCACCAGTTGGTCGGCGGACTGCGCGCGGGCATGGGCTTCGCGGGCGCGAGGACGATCGCGGAGCTGCAGCAGGCATCCCTGGTGCGGATCACCGCGGCGGGCCTGAAGGAGAGCCACCCGCACGACATCACGATGACCGTCGAGGCGCCGAACTACACGACGCGCTAGCGTGCGCTCGAAATCCGGTGGTACCACCACGATCTCGGGGGCAGGACACCAGTGGCATCCACGTCAGGAAGGGGCGCCGTGCGCGACCTCGTGGAAATCGGCATGGGGCGGACCGCGCGCCAGGCCTTCGAGCTGGACGACATCGAGATCGTGCCGTCCCGGCGGACGCGGTCGTCCGGGATGGTGTCGACGGCGTGGCAGATCGACGCCTACCGCTTCGACATCCCCCTGATCACGCACCCGAGCGACGCGATCGTGTCACCGGACTCGGCGGTGGCGGTCGGGCAGCTCGGTGGGCTGGGCGTGCTCAACGCGGAGGGCCTGTGGTCGCGGCACTCCGACGCGGAGAAGGTGATCGACCGGCTCGCCGCGGCCGCCGAGGACGGCGATCCGCGGGCCGCGGTGCGCATGCTGCGGGAACTGCACGCCGCGCCGATCCAGCCGGACCTGCTGGCCGAGTCGGTCAAGCGGATCCGTGAGTCGGGCGTGACGGTCGCGGTGCGGGTGCAGTCCGCACCGGGCCGCCGAGCTGACGCCCGGCCTGCTCGCGGCGGGCGTGGAGATCCTCGTCGTGCAGGGCACGATCGTGTCCGCCGAGCACGTGGCCGAGGGCGGGGAACCGTTGAACCTCAAGCGGTTCATCTCCGAACTGGACGTGCCGGTGATCGCGGGCGGTGTGGCCGACTACCGCACCGCGATGCACCTGATGCGCACCGGTGCCGCTGGCGTGATCGTCGGCCACGGGCACAGCGAGGGCATCACAGTCCACGGATCTCGTGCTGGGCATCGGCGTGCCGATGGCGACCGCGATCGTGGACGCCGCCGCCGCGCGCCGGGACTACCTGGACGAGACCGGTGGCCGGTACGTGCACGTGATCGCCGACGGCGGTGTGCACCGCAGCGGTGACGTGGCCAAGTCGATCGCGTGCGGGGCGGACGCCGTGATGCTGGGCAAGCCGCTGTCGCTGGCGGCCGGCATGCCGGGCAGGGGGGCGTACTGGACGGCCGCGGCCGCTCACCCGTCGCTGCCGCGCAGCCGGTGTCGCCCTCGACCACGCAACCGACCGCGTGGATCTGAAGACACTGCTGTTCGGGCCGTCCGGTGACGCCGAGGGCGGCGTGAACCTGTTCGGCGCGCTGCGGCGGGCGATGGCCAAGACCGGCTACTCGGACCTGAAGGAGTTCCAGAAGGTCGGCCTGACGGTGCGCGGCTGAGGGCCCGGGGTCAGGATGTTACTACTGGTCGGAAACATAGCTCCGGCACTACGCTCGAGGCATGACTGACTACGACGTCGTGGTGGTCGGCTCCGGGTTCGGCGGCAGTGTCGCCGCGCTGCGGCTGACCGAGAAGGGCTACCGCGTCGCGGTCATCGAGGCCGGCCGCCGGTTCGCCGACGACGAGTTCGCGAAGACCTCCTGGGACCTGCGCCGTTACCTGTGGGCGCCGGCGGCGGGCTGCTTCGGCATCCAGCGCATCCACCTGCTGAACAACGTCCTGGTGCTGGCGGGGGCCGGCGTCGGCGGTGGTTCGCTGAACTACGCGAACACGCTGTACCGGCCGCTGCGCCGTTCTACGCGGACCGGCAGTGGGCGCACATCACCGACTGGGAGGCCGAACTGGCGCCCCTACTACGACCAGGCCGCCGCGATGCTGGGCGTGGTCACCAATCCGACGACCACGCCGTCGGACGAGGTGATGCGGCAGGTCGCCGAGGACATGGGCATCGCGGACAGCTACCACCCGACCCCGGTCGGCGTGTTCTTCGGCGAGCCGGGCAGGCGCGCGGCCGACCCGTTCTTCGGCGGCGCCGGCCCGGAGCGCACCGGCTGCACGGAGTGCGGCTCGCTGCATGACCGGCTGCCGGGTCGGCGCGAAGAACACCCTGGTGAAGAACTACCTCTACCTGGCCGAGCGGGCGGGCGCGCAGATCGTCCCGCTGACCACGGTGACCGGTCTCCGGCGCCGGACGACGGCTCGTTACGAACTGGCGCTGCGCAAGACCGGAACGCGCTCGAAGCTGTTCCGCACCACCGTCACCGCCGACAGGGTGGTGCTGGCCGCCGGCACGTGGGGCACCCAGCACCTGCTGCACGCCATGCGGGACAACGGTTCGCTGGCTCGACCTGTCGCCGAGGCTGGGCGAGCTGACCAGAACCAACTCGGAGTCGATCATCGGCGCCGGCCGGCCCGAAGGTGGACCCGGACCGGGACTACAGCAAGGGTGTGGCGATCACGTCGTCGATCCACCCCGACGCGACGACACACATCGAACCGGTGCGCTACGGCAAGGGCAGCAACGCGATGGGGCTGCTGCAGACCGTGGCCACCGACGGTTCGCTGCCGGTGCCGCGCTGGCGGCAGGCGCTGAGGTTCCTGCTGGCCCACCCGGTGCTCACCGCGGGCCTGATGTCCACCTACCGGTGGAGCGAGCGGACCGTGATCCTGCTGGTGATGCAGAGCCTGGACAACTCGATCACGACCTACACGAAACCGGGCCTGTTCGGGCGCCGGAGGTACACGTCGAAGCAGGGTCACGGCGAGCCGAACCCGGCGTTCATCCCGGCGGCCCACACCGCGAACGAGCTGACGGCCAAGCACATCGGCGGTGTCGCGGGCGGCACGTGGGGCGAACTGGCCGACATCCCGCTCACCGCCCACTTCATCGGCGGCTGCGCCATCGGCCAGGACGCCGACCACGGCGTGATCGACGCCTACCACCGCGTGCACAACTATCCCGGAATCTCCGTTGTGGACGGTTCGGCGATTTCGGCGAACCTGGGCGTGAACCCGGCGCTGACGATCACGGCGCAGGCGGAGCGGGCGTTCGCGATGTGGCCGAACAAGGGCGAGGCCGATCCACGTCCGGTGCAGAGCGTCGGCTACCAGCGGGTGACGCCGATCGCGCCGCGCCGGCCGGCCGTGCCCTCCAGCGCGCCTGCCGCGCTGCGGTTGCCGATCGTGTCCGGCAACCGGTAGACCGCCCCGAACGTCTTGGTTGCCATGGCTATCCCCAGACGGGCGTTCCTGGCCGGTGGCCTCGGTGTGGCGGCCGCGGCGCTGGCGGGCTGTTCGGCGTCGGCCGGCACGGCCCTGCCGGCCACCAGAACGGGTGCGCCGGTGTCGGTGCCGGCAGGCCGGCGGCCCGCCGACCTGACCGCGCTGGCGGCGAAGCTGTCCGGCAGGCTGGTCACGCCGGAAGCGTCGGACTACGCGCTGGCCCGCCGCTCCTACAACCCGCTCTACGACGCGCGCCGGCCGGCCGCGATCGCGTTGTGCACGCGGACCGAGGACGTGCGGGCGTGCGTGTCGGCGGCGGCCGGATCGACGACGCCACTGGCCGCGCGCTCCGGCGGCCACAGCTACGTCGGCTACTCCACGCCTGACGACGCGCTGGTGGTGGACGTCGGCGGGATCACCGGGGTACGGGTGAACGGCGACGGCACGGCCGTGGTGGGCGCCGGCACCCGCCTGATCGACGTCTACGGGCAACTCGCCGCGGCGGGCCGGTGCCTGCCCGCCGGTTCGTGCCCGTCGGTCGGTGTCGCCGGATTGACGCTGGGCGGCGGGATCGGCGTGCTGGGCCGCAAGTTCGGCCTGACCTGCGACCGCCTGACCGGTGCCACCGTGGTGACGGCGGACGGGCAGGCGCGGGCCGGGTCGGCGTCGGCGGAGCCGGACCTGTTCTGGGCGTTGCGCGGCGGGGGCGGCGGCAACTTCGGCATCGTCACGTCGTTCACGTTCGACACCGTGCCGGCGCCGGAGCTGACGGTGTTCGAGATGGGCTTCCCCGCCGGCTCGGTGGCCGACGCGTACGGCGCGTGGCGTCCGTGGCTGGCGGACGCGCCGGACGAACTGTGGACCAATCTCAACATCACCGGTGGTGGTCGGTCGACGTGCACGATCGCCGGCTGCTACGTCGGGCCGGCAGGCCCGCTGAACTCGATGGTGGACACGCTGGTCGCGCGGATCGGCACCCGGCCGCGCTACCGGACCGTGCGGCCGCTGGGTTTCCTGGACGCGATGCGCTACTTCGCGGGCTGCCAGAACGACTCCATGGCCACCTGCCAGGCGCGGACCAGCGGCGCCGACTGGAATCGCGAGGCGTTCGTGGCGTCGTCACGGATGATGACCAACGACGTGACGGACGGCTCGGTGATCGCGTCGATCGCCGACGGACACCCGGACCTGCACGTGATCCTGGACGGCATGGGCGGCGCGATCGGTCGGATTCCCGCCGCCGCGACGGCTTTCCCGCACCGCTCGGCGATCGCGTGCGTCCAGGTGTACCTGAAGACGACCGCGGACGAGCGGACCGCGGCGGCGGCGCGGGTGACCGATGTCCGCGACCGGCTGGCGCCGGTGGTCGGCAGCGGCGGATACGTCAACTACATCGACGCGACCATGCCGGACTGGGCGAACGCGTACTACGGCGGCAACCTGGCCCGGCTGCGCCAGGTCGCCGCCCACTACGACCCGGAGCACGTCTTCGCGTTCGCCCAGGCCGTCAGCGCCTGACGTCCAACAGCAGGGTCCGGTCCCGGGTGTAGTCCAGGGTGGCCGCGTGCACGCCCTCGCCGCCGGCGGGCACGTCGCCGACGATCACGTCACCGTCGATGGCCGCCGCCGCGGCGAGCGCGACCGACATGTCGTGCGTGAACACGGCGGTGCGGACACCGTTGACATGGTGGAAAGCCGCTGCCAGATCATCCACGACGGACAGTAGGAGCACCGGGCCGGGCACGTCGCCGGGCGGCGCGGCGCGCAGTACGGTCGGTGCGAGGCACGCACCGGTTCGCGTGCCGCCCGCCAGCACCTCGGCGCCGGCTGCCGCGGCCGACGTGATCCACTTCACGGCCCGTTCGGCGGTCGTCTCGTCGATCAGCGGGCCGACCCCGACCTCCGGGTCGTGGGGGCTGCCGGTGCGCAGCGCCCGCACGACCGCCAGCAGCACCGGCACGAACCGCTCGGCCACGGCGGCCGGCACGACGACGTGCCGCGCCACGTCGAACGTGGCGATCCGGCGTGCCGCCAGCTCCAGGTCCGCGTCCGAGCACCAGTCGGGGCAGACGACGGCCGCTCCGATGCCCTGCGGCGCGCACACCACGTGCTTGCCCGGCGCGGTGATCTCCGGCCCCGCCGACGACACCACCGGCAGCCTGCGGTCGCCGACGAGCGCGCCGAGCGTGTCGTCGTCCACCGGCAGCACCGAGAACGCGCCGTCGGGCAGCCCGGTCTCGGCGAGGATCTCGCCCAGCAGCAGGGCCGTCATCGGGGTGGCCAGCGCGGGCGCGACGACGACCGGGGCGCCGACCGCGATCGCGGGCGCGGCCTGGGCGGCGACGGCGCCCAGCGGGAACGTGACGGTGGCGACGGCCAGCACCGGGCCACGGGAGCGGCGGCGCACGATCCAGAGCCGGTCGTCCCGGCCCACCCGCAGGTCACCGGCCAACGCGCGGGCCTCGTCCGCGGCGCACCGGAACGTCGTGACCGCGGCGGCCACCTCGGCCGCCGCGCCGTCCAGCGGCTTGCCGTTCTCGGCGGTGACGGTTTCCGCGATCTCCTCGGAGCGCTGCTCGATCAGATCCGCGATCAGCTCGCACGTGGCCGCACGGTCGTGCGCGGAACCGGTGGCGAACGCGGTGGCCACGCCGGCCGCCGCGGCGACGGCCCGCTCGACCTGTGCCGCGCCGGGCACGGCCACGTCGGCGATCTCCGTGCCGTCGTAGGGATGGAGCACCGTGACGGTACGTTCGCCCTGCTCAGCGCGGCCGGCGATCCAACACGGTCGGGGTTGTACTTCGATGGTGTCGGACTCACTCACCACGCCACGTTAGTAGGTGGCGCGAGGGGGTGCGGCCACGGGCCGGTACGATGACCGCCGCTGACCGATGTTGGTGGCTAGGGTTCCGCCGTCCGCGCGACGGGTCTGGTTCGAGCGCCACGGAAAGCCGGTGCGACGCACCGGCAGGCATCTCCGGGACAGAAGCCCAGGGAGGGACCGGTCGGCACACATCCGTGTGCCGAGAGGGTCCCACCGCAGCAGCCTTCTCGCCGTTTCCGAGAGGGGATCCCGTGACCGGACAGCATCCCGTGCTGGTGGTGGACTTCGGCGCCCAGTACGCGCAGCTCATCGCGCGGCGCGTGCGCGAGGCCCAGGTGTACTCCGAGGTCGTACCGCACACCGCGAGCGTGGCGGCCCTGATGGCGCGCGAGCCCGCCGCCGTGATCCTCTCCGGCGGGCCGTCCAGTGTGTACGCCGACGGCGCGCCCGTCGTCGACCCGGCGCTGTTCGACGCCGGAGTGCCCGTTTTCGGTATCTGTTACGGCTTCCAGGCGATGGCGCTGGCGCTGGGCGGCACCGTCGCGCACACCGGGGACCGCGAGTTCGGCCGGACCGACCTTTCCCTGCGGGACACGGCGGGCGCACTGCACACCGGGCTGCCCCGCCGGCATCCGGTGTGGATGAGCCACGGCGACAGCGTGACCGAGGCGCCCGCCGGCTTCACCGTGACGGCGGGCAGCGACGGCACGCCGGTGGCCGCGTTCGAGGACACCGCGCGCCGGTTCGCCGGTGTGCAGTACCACCCCGAGGTCGGCCACTCGCCGCACGGCCAGGAGGTGCTGCGCCGCTTCCTGCGCGACATCGCCGGTATCCGTCCACATTGGACCACCGCGTCCATCGTCGACGAGCAGGTCGCGCTGATCCGCGAACAGGTCGGCGACGGCCACGCGCTGTGCGGGCTGTCCGGCGGCGTGGACTCCGCTGTCGCGGCCGCGCTGGTGCAGCGGGCCATCGGCGACCGGCTGACCTGCGTGTTCGTCGATCACGGGCTGCTGCGCTCGGGCGAACGCGCCCAGGTGGAACGGGACTTCGTCGCGGCGACCGGGGTCAGACTGGTCACCGTGGACGCCGAGTCGACGTTCCTGGACGCGCTGGCGGGCGTGACCGACCCGGAGGCCAAGCGGAAGATCATCGGCCGCGAGTTCATCCGCGCGTTCGAGCAGGCCGCCCGCGACCTGCGGCACGCCGACGGCGTCGACTTCCTGGTGCAGGGCACGCTGTATCCCGACGTCGTGGAGTCCGGCGGCGGCACGGGCGCGGCGAACATCAAGAGCCACCACAACGTCGGCGGCCTGCCGGACGACCTGAAGTTCCGGCTCGTCGAACCGCTGCGGTCGCTGTTCAAGGACGAGGTGCGGCGGGTCGGCACCGAACTGGGACTGCCCGAGACGATCGTGCACCGCCAGCCGTTCCCCGGTCCGGGACTGGGCATCCGGATCATCGGCGAGGTCACGGCGGGGCGGCTGGCGATCCTGCGCGCGGCGGACGGCATCGCCCGCGAGGAGTTGACCGCCGCCGGCCTCGACCGCGACATCTGGCAGTGCCCCGTGGTGCTGCTGGCCGACGTCCGCAGCGTCGGCGTCCAGGGTGACGGCCGGACCTACGGGCATCCCGTCGTGCTGCGGCCGGTGTCCAGTGAGGACGCCATGACGGCGGACTGGACGCGGCTGCCCTACGACGTGCTGGAGCGGATCTCCACCCGCATCACCAACGAGGTGGCCGACATCAACCGGGTCGTGCTCGACGTGACGAGCAAGCCGCCGGGCACCATCGAGTGGGAGTGACGACGGTGGCCCGGGGCGCTTGCCCCGGGCCACCGGTTTCCTCGTCGTGTCAGCGTTTTCTCGGCCGGAACGACGCTCCCAGCAGGAGCAGGCCGACCAGCAGCGCGCCGCCCGCGATGATCCACCTCGGGTCCACGGCCGGCAGGCCCCACTGGCCGTCGGACAGCGCGTAGGCCGCCACACCCAGCGTCAGGACGCCGACGATGATGTTCAGCGGGTCGGGAAGCCGGCCGCGCCTGCGTTCGGTCACCTCGGTCTGTTCCTGCCACTCACTCACTTGGTGCTCACCTCCACCTTGCCCAGTCCACCCCGGGCGGTCACGTCGATCGTCAGGGTGTCCCCGTTCGCCGCCGCCTGGTTCGCGGTCACCGTTGGCGTGTTCGCGCCGTGCTGCTCGATGCCGAGGCAGTCGATGTCGCCCGCGGTGTTCGAGCACGTGGCGTGCACCGCGGCGTCCGGCGGCACGAGCACGGTCAGTTCGCCCGCGGACAGTTCGACCGTGGTCGTGACCGAGCCGGTGTTCGGCAGTCCGGACAGGTCGAGGACCGTGTGGCCGACCGAGTTCTGGTACACGGGCCGCACGTCCTCCACCGTGATCGGCGCGTAGGTGTTCTTGCCCGCGCCGTGCCAGTTGTCGAGGTGGGTCTTCGTCACGCCGAACGCGACCACCGACAGCAGCAGTGCCAACGGGATCAGGCCACGGCCCGCGTGCACGAACGCACCACCCACCAGGCCCGTACCGGCGATCGCGGCCAGCACGCCCGCGATGTGTGCCGGGGTCAGCCACGGCTGGCTGGAGGCGAGCACACCCAGCACCGCACCGGTCACGAACAGCATGCCCAGTGTGGCCAGGGCCACCCTCGGGCCGCGCTGCCTGGGCAGCGGTGGTGGCGGTGTGGACGCGGGGGACGGCTCGGGCAGGTCCCAGGCGAACGGGGCCGCGCCCAGCGGGTCCCATGCCGGTGGTTGGTCGGGGACCGCGTCCTGCAATCCTGTCGGGTCGGTCGGCGTCCCGGTCGAGCCGAAGCGGGACGTCGGCATGCTGTCGGTCATGGTCGCGGCCTCCGGATCGGCGCTGACGGGGGTGTCGGCCATTGCCCCGGGCGGGATGATCTGGCCCTGGTCGGCTCGGTACCTGTGCAGCAGGAACAGCGCCGCGCCCAGCACGATCAGCCCGGCCGCCGTGCTGAAGTACCCCCCGAACACGAAGCTCGCCGACGGGATCAGCGCGATGGTCAACACGATCGTCAACGGTTTGGACGTGCTGCTGTGTCCCCTGCCCAGCAATGCCTCCAGGGGCGATGCCGAGTCGCCGTCCTGGGTCAGCAGCAGCCATCCCAGCAGGTAGCCCAGCAGGCCGGCACCCCCGTAGACGGCACTGACCACCAGCGCGACCCGGACGATGACCGGATCGATGCCGTACCGCCTGCCGATGCCCGCCGCGACACCCGCCACCACGCGGCCGGATCGCGGCCGTCGCGGCCGGGTCGCCACGAAGTCCTTCATCATCTCCTCGAAGCCTGCCGAGGAGGGTCGCTGTGTCGCACTCACGAGAAGAAGCATCTCGGCCGCGCGGCCACGGGGCATCCGGGACGCCCCGGAGTGTTCCCCTGGTTCCCCCCGATGATTCCGGGGTCGTCTCGTGTGACCCTGTAGTGGTGAGTGATGTGAAGGCGCCGGGTGCTGTCCGGCAGCGGACCTCGCGGCTGAGCGCCCGGCCCGCGGACACACCCGGGATGCGGCGACACCGCGACGGGCGGGTCGTCGGCGGCGTGGCCAGCGGGTTGGCCGCCCACCTCGGCGTGAACGTGCTGTGGGTGCGGGCGGCGTTCGCGCTGCTCGCGGCGTGCGAGGGGGCCGGTCTGGTCGCCTACGCGATGCTGTGGGTGTTCGTGGCGCAGGAGACCGCGTCCGCGTCGCAGGAGCGGCCGTCGCAGAAGGAACGGCAGCAGGCATTCGGCCTGATCGCGCTGGGCATCAGCCTGGCCGTGGCCGTCGGCTCGCTGACCGGCGTGATCAGCACGTGGATCGCGGTGCCGACCGGTGTCGCGATCGTCGGCGCCGCCGTGGTGTGGCGCGAGGCGGACGCGGCCCAGCGGCGGCGTTGGGTGGACGGCGCACGCCTGGGGATGATCGGCGGCGGCGGCTGGACGGCCGTCACGCGGGTGCTCACCGGTGCCGTGCTGGTGGCCGTCGGCATCGGCGTGGTGCTGCTCCGCAGCACGTCGTTCGGCCAACTGCAGGTCGCGCTGGCCGCCGTGCTGGCCACGCTGATCGGTGTCGCCGTGCTGACCGTGCCGTGGTGGTTGCGCCTGGTCCGTGACCTGGGCGAGGAGCGGCACGCCAGGATCCGCACCGAGGAACGCGCCGAGATCGCGGCCCACCTGCACGACTCCGTGCTGCAAACGCTTGCGCTGATCCAGAAGCAGCCGGAGGCGTCCCGCGAGGTGCTGCGGCTGGCGCGCGGCCAGGAACGGCAGTTGCGCGGTTGGCTGTACGGCCCGGACGGCTACGGCGCCCCGCGCGACGGCGTGCCCGGCCCGACGACGCTGTCCCAGGCGATCGCCGAGGCGTGCGGCGAGATCGAGGACACGTTCGCCATCGCGGTGCGGCCGGTCGTGGTCGGCGACTGCCCGATGGACAAGGATCTGGCGGCGCTGGTGCAGGCCACCCGGGAGGCCGGCGTGAACGCCGCCAAACACTCCGGTGTGCCGGAGGTCAGCGTGTACGCCGAGGTCGAGCCGGACAGCGTCACGGTATTCGTGCGGGACAGGGGCAAGGGCTTCGATCCGGACGCCGTGTCGGCGGACCGGCACGGGCTGGCCGACTCGGTCCGGGGCAGGATGGAGCGGCACGGCGGATCGGTGAAGCTGCGCACGACGATCGGTGAGGGCACCGAGGTGCAGCTGGCCATGCCGAGGGCGAGTGTGAGTGCGAAGGGTGGAACCTGATGGCGGACAACGGAACCAAGCCGGTACGCGTGTACCTGGTCGACGACCACGCGCTGTTCCGCGCCGGGGTGCGGGCCGAGCTGTCCGCGCTGACCGACGACGTGGAACTGGTCGGCGAGGCGGGCTCGGTGGGCGAGGCCGTCGTCGGGATCGCACACACCCGGCCGGACGTGGTGCTGCTGGACGTGCACATGCCGGACGGCGGTGGTGCCGAGGTGCTGCGCCGCGTGCGCCCGGAACTGCCGGACGTCGTGTTCCTCGCGCTGTCGGTGTCCGACGCGGCCGAGGACGTGATCGCCGTGATCCGTGCCGGTGCCCGCGGCTACGTGACGAAGACGATCTCCAGCCGTGATCTCGTCACCGCCGTGACCCGGGTCGCGGTGGGCGACGCCGTGTTCTCGCCGCGGCTGGCCGGTTTCGTGCTCGACGCGTTCGCCGACCGGCCCGGCGCCGCTCCGATCAGCGACCCGGAACTGGACCTCCTCACGCCGAGGGAACGCGACGTGCTGCGGCTGCTGGCGCGCGGCTACGCCTACAAGGAGATCGCGTCCGAACTGTTCATCTCCGTGAAAACGGTGGAAACACACGTGTCCAGCGTGCTGCGCAAGACACAGCTCTCCAACAGGTACGAACTGTCCCGCTGGGCAACGGATCGCCGCCTGGTCTGAGCGGAAATCCTTGCGGTACCCCGAAACCGAGGCACCGCGTCCGGTGTCAGCGCCTGATGTACTGCCGGTCCCGTCGCAGCACGTGGTGCCAGCCGATCAGCACCGCCGTGACGGCGCCCGTCAGCGTCACCCAGACCGCGACCGCCGTCGGCCCGGTGGCGTGGAACGTGGCCAGCACGACCAGGGCTGCCCAGATCTCGGCCATGGTGAAGATCGTGACGAGGACGGTCAGATAGAAGTCCCTGCGGTACGGCTCCGGCGCGTGAGGCCGCTCGTCGGTGAACTCGTCGTCGACGGGCCGGTCGATGTCCATGTCGATGGAGTACATAGGAGGCCGCTCCTTGTGGTGGGATGCCACAGTTCTACGGCTCCTGGCAGCTCGGGGATACGTCAGATGACACAGAACCGCTGGATTTCCCTCAATGCGCGAGCCTGCGGAGTTCTGCCATGTCGTGCACGGTGATGTGACCGCGGCGGGTGCTGATCAACCCCTGCTCGCGCAGCGTGCGCAGAGCCCTGGCCACGGACTCGCGCGACATGCCCGCGGCCGCCGCGAGTTCCTGTTGTCCGCTCCACAGCGGGATGTCCACACCGTCGTCGCCCGCCTTGCCCTGGCGCACCGCCAGTTCCAGCAGCAGCGCCGCGATCCGCTGACCGGAGTGGCCGCCGCCGTACTCCGCCCACAGCCGCCCCGACTCGCGCAGCCGGTCCATCATCACGCACAACAACACCCACGCGATGCCCGGATTCGTCCTGCACAGCGTGGCGAAGCGGGAACCGGGCACGTTCAGCGTCTCCACGTCCACCAGCGCGCTCACCGTCGCCGAGCGCGGGCGCGCGTCCAGCGCGGCCAGTTCACCCAGCACGTCACCGGGACCGCGGACACCCGCCACGACCTCCCGGCCGTCGGTCGCCGACTTCGTCACACGGACGTACCCGGACAGCAGGATCAGCACGTGGTGCTCGTCGTCGCCCTGGTGGCACAGGACGGTTCCGGCGCCGTGAGCCGTGCGTACCCCCGCGCCTCGCACCGACACACGTTCGGCAGGGCTCAACCGAGCCCAGAAACTGTGCCGGTACGGCGTGACCTGATTCATCGTGCCGCCCCCGTAGCTGGTGATTCCAGGCTGCCGTCGGGCTGGTTGTGGATACAACCGATGCACAGGACAAACACCCGACTGGCCGTACGGCGCACGCCGGGTGCGGTTTCGCGCACGTCGCCGGTGCGGGCGGCGGTGTTCGGGGGAGTGGCGGGTCAGCCGTGCCGGCCGGGCTTGGCGACCTGGGCCATGTTGTCGATCAGGACCGTGCCGTTCTGGTCCACGAAACCGAAGCTGTAGTTGTTGTCGGACTGCTGGCCGTTCTTCAGCTTCAGCTTGACCTTCGCCAGCAGCTGGTTCGGGCCGTGCGGCAGCACCGCGCCCAGTTGGACGGAGTCGACGGTGCTCCAGATCTGCTCGTAGCCGGTCAGACCACCGCTGGCGTTCTGCTCCTTGGCCGTGAGCAGGACGAACGCCTGGTCGGGACTGGCCGGCAGGGCGCTGAAGTAGGCGTGCAGGGTCGCCGACGTGGCGGTGGGGGTCGGGGTGGCGTTCATCCCGGCGGGCGGCGGTTCGGTGGCCGCCACCGACACCTGCGTCGGCAGGCTGGTGTCACCGGGCAGGGCCGAGGGCAGCGGTCCGTTCGCCGCTTCCTGGTCGGTCGTGGCCGGCGACTGGAGACCGGACAGGGACGCGTTGGCGCCGGATCTGTCCACGAACGCGTTGGCCACCAGGATTCCCACCAGCGCCGCGATCACGATGGCCAGCGCGGCCAGCAGCCGCCCGCGCCACGCGGGCGCCGTTGAACTCCCATATCTGGGTGGTGGCGGTGCGCCACCGGGTCTGCTGCCCGGACCCACCTGGTAGGGGCGGGGCGGCGTGGGCGGCGCGTGGTGCTGCTGCGGCTGCCACGTGCGCACCGTGGACGGGTCGATCTCCGGCCGCGACGGCGTCATCGGGTTCGGGTCCGCCAGCGCCGTCGGGCCGGTGCTCGGGCCCAGCACCGGGTTGGACTGGCCGGCGGCGACCGCGCCCAGCGCCCTGGACGCCTCGGCCATCGTCGGCCGGTCGTTCGGATTGGCCCGCAGCATGTGCATCAGCAGCGCCGTGAGCGGACCCGCCTGGCGCGGCGGCACCGTCCTGCATGCCGCCACCGCGTGCAGCAGGGCGAGGGTGTTCTCGCCGGTGCCGAACGGTGGATGGCCCTCGACGGACGTGTAGATCGTGGACGCCAGCGAGAACACGTCCGACGGCGGGCCGGGCGACTCACCCTTCGCCACCTCGGGCGCCAGGTACGCGGGCGTGCCGGCCAGCATGCCGGTCGCGGTGACCGTGACGTCGCCGGTGGCGCGTGAGATGCCGAAGTCGGTGATCTTCACCGCTCCGTCGTCGGCCAGCAGCACGTTGCCCGGCTTGATGTCGCGGTGCACGATGCCGGCCAGGTGCGCCGCCGTCAGCGCGATCGCCACCTGGGTGCCGATCCGCGCCGCCTCCTGCGGCTGTAGCGTCCCGCGCTCGTCCAGCACGGCCGAGAGGCTCTTGGACGGCACGTACTCCATGATCAGGACGGGTTGACCCTCGTCCTCGACCACGTCGTACACCGTGACCGCGTTGGGATGCTGCAATCGGGCCGCGATCCGGCCCTCGCGCATCGCCCGCTCCCGCGCCTCGTGCGCGTCAGCCGCGGACAACCCGGGCTGCAACAGCAGTTGCTTGAGCGCGACCGTACGGTGCAGGCGCTCGTCATGCGCCTGCCAGACCACGCCCATCGCCCCGCTACCGATGTGTTCGGTCAACCGGTAACGGTCGGCGATCAGCCGACCTACCTCACTCACCAGGGCTCCCGACTTCGTCCGACGTAGCTAGGCTGAACCCTAACGGGTGAACATACCGTGACGGTCGGTAGCTCGGAGCTTCTTGCCGCCACTATTTCTGTGGTGCCACGTTACCGCCGCCGGCTCCGCCGCCACCGGCCTGTGTCGACGTCGTCGTGGCCCTGGTGGTCGCCGGCGGTGTGGTCGTCGTGGTGGTCGTCGTCGTGGTTTCGGTCGTGGTGGTCGTCGTCGTGGTCTGGCTGGTGGTGGTCGTCGTCTCCAGCGTGTGCGTGTGGGTGGGCGGTGGCGGCACGTAGTTGTTGTCGTCGGTCATCGTCGGCAGGGTGACCTGCTCGTAGTTCGGCGACGTCGGACCGGTCGTGGTCGTCGTCCGCGTGTGGTTCGGCGTGTTGGAGCTGAACGCGCTGCTCAGCCACAGTGCGGCCAGCGCGGCGACGGCGGCGACCCCGATGCCGGCCAGCACCAGCGGACCGCGGTTGCTGCGCCGGCGTGGCGGCGGGCCGGGCCGCATCGTGCCCGACCGGATGGCCGTGCCACCGGGCCGTGGCGCGCCGTAGGCCGAGACCGTGGTCACAGCGCGGGTCCGGTCCATGCCACCGGCCAGCCCGGGCGCCAGCGCGGTCGGCGCCTGCATCCTGGCCAGCGTGTCCGGGCCCATCGTGATGTCCGGCCGGATGCCGCGCGACGCCTGGTCCAGCCAGCGGGCCGCGGTCAGTGCGGTGACCCGCGTGTCCGGGTCGGGGTTGAGCAGTTGGATCAGGACGTCGGTGAGGATGCCGGACTGCCGCGGCGGGTTGATCTGTCCGGCGGCGACGGAGTGCAGCAGGCTCAGGGTGTTCTCGCTCAGGCCGAACGGTGGCTCGCCCTCGATCGCCGCGTACAGCGTGGAACCCAGCGAGAACACGTCGGCAGGCGCCTCCGGCGGGCGGCCGTAGGCCACCTCCGGCGCCAGGTACGCGGGTGTGCCGGCGATCAGGCCGGTCTTGGTCACGGCGACGTCGCCGGTGGCCCTGGAGATGCCGAAGTCGGTGATCTTGACGGCGCCGTCATCGCCGAGCAGCACGTTCGCCGGCTTGATGTCGCGGTGCACGATGCCGGCCTGGTGCGCGGCCACCAACGCGTGCGCCACCTGGGCGCCGATCCGCGCGACCTCCTCGGGCAGCAGCACGCCCCGCTCGGCCATCTCGGCGGCGAGACTGCGCGACGGCACGTACTCCATCACCAGCCACGGCGCGTCGTCCTCGTCCACCACGTCGAACACGCTGACCGCGTTGGGGTGGTGCAACCGGGCCGCGATCCGGCCCTCCCGCATCGCCCGCTCCGTCGCCTCGTCCGCTTCTCTCGGGTCGAGTCCCGGGGTCAGCCGTAGCTGCTTGACCGCGACGGCACGGCGGAGCCGTTCGTCGTACGCCTGCCACACGACGCCCATGGCGCCGCTGCCGATCCGCCGGTCGAGCCGGTAGCGGCCACCGACGAGGCGTCCTTCTTCCGAGGTCACCCGAGAGCCCCCAACGAGGTCTGTGAGTCGCGCCGGCAAGTGTCCACCGCCGGACCCGGCCACGCGGCGGCCAGCCGCGAGCCAGGTGCCCGGTCGAGTCACCAGATCACAAGGGTAGGCGGTCTACCCACTGTGCCCGGGTCCAACCCGGACTCGCCCGGACGGTCCAGCTGATGGGGTCGCAAGGCTACCCGACCCGGCCGACGGCGCGAGCAGCCGTGACGAAGCGCCGAGCAGCCGTGACGATCAGCCGTGCTGCGCCGACAGCAGTTCAGCACCGCTGATGAGCGGGTCGTCACCGTCCGTGACATGCAGCAGTTCGACCACCTGCAGCCACGTCCCGTCCGGCTCCAGTATGCGGACGACGGCCTGTACCTCGGTGGGCGACACCTGCTGAACGTTCTCCACCTCGGTCCGGGCCATCGAACTCCACGCGGCGTCGAACCCGGTCACGTCCGAGGACAGCAGCGACGGCGCGACGAGCTGCGCCGCGAGCGCCGGATGGGTGGCGGCGAGCTGGTAGAACGCGCGAACCACGGCGGCCGGCGACATCCGCGGCTCGACCGCCCGCCCGGTCGGCGCCGCGGCCGAGGGCACGGTGCCCGCGGTGCCTGCGGCGGGGACGTCGATGGCCGGGGCGGGGGTGCCCACGATCGTGCCGGTCGCCCGGCCTGCCGCCGCCGGGGTGGCCGCGTGCGGCTTGACGTTGGAGAAGTTCCGCGAACCGGAGAGCTGCTCGGCCACGGTGTCCGGGCGCAGCGCGCCGACACCGGTGAGCAGGGCGGTCGCCGGACCGGTGGTCGGCTCGCCACCGGCCGGCCGGTGATGGGCGAACGTGGAGGCCGCGTAGACGGAACCGCACAGCGCGAGCGAGCCGAGCGCCAGCCCGGCCAGTTTCGCGCTCCTGGACAGCCAACCGTGATGGGTGGCCTGGTCGGCCGGCCTGCCGAGGAGGTCCTCGACGAACCGGACGGTTGCCTCCTCGTCGGCGGACGGGATGCGGACCGGTCCCGGTCTCTGTTGACGCCTGATCAGATCCATCACCGTGATCGAACCCGGGTCGTGCCGTCGGTGTCCGTTGTTCGGACGATCCACGCGTTGCCTCCGTGCGTGTTGTGCTCGGCGCAACTCGTACCGTGTGTCCATTGCTTTGTGCCAGTGCCTATCGGCGGACCACACTTCTGTGGCGGCGGACGGTCGTGGTTGTCACTCGTTTGGAGCAGTCGGCATGCATTCGGCGGCCCGCCCTGTGGCTGTTCATCTCAACGGGTTGGACCGACTGCCGAACCGCGCCAACCGGCGCTTTTGTCACGGATTGTCGAAATTCAGGATCTTCGGATCACCCGATGAGGTGAATCGCACAGTGGCGCGTTGTGTCGCCGTGGTGCCGTTCTTGTCGACCGGTTGCGGCACGCTCGTGGTCAGACCACTGTTCGGATCGAGAGCGACGCCCTGAATCCGAATTGTCGATATGTTTCCGTATTCTTGTTGGAGCACGGACATCGCCGTGTCGTGCAGCGTGGTGACGATCAGATCGGCCGCGGCCTTCGCGTTCGACGTCACCTCGTGGAAGAACGTCTGGGTCTGCTTGATCAGCTCGACCGGGTCGGCGACGGGCTCACCGCCGCTGACGCGCGGCACACCCGGTGGCAGGGTCACCACCAGGACGGGCTGCGACGGCGGCGCGGGACGAGTGCCGGTGCGGGTCGTGCCGCGTGTCGTGGCCCGCGGGGCCGGTGTCACCGGTTCGGCCGCGGCGTCGTCCGCCGACGTGCCGGCCGACGTGCCCGCCGACGTGCCGGCGGCCAACTGCCGGTCGTCGGCCGCGGGCCGGATCGTGGTCGCATGGCCGCCGATGGGCGCCAGCGGTGTGCCGTCGGGGAAGTACGGCGCCGCGGCGATCCGCTGGTACTCCCGAGGCGGGCAGACCAGCACGGCGCCGAGCGCGAGCAGACCGGCCAGCGCGGCCGTCGATGCCACGATCGTGAACCAGGCCGCCCGCCGCCAACTGCGCGGGGGCGTGACCGACGCGGGAATGCTGCCCAGATTGAACATCCGCAGGCCGGTCGAGCCGGTATCGGTCGGCGCGCCCTGTTCGGCATCCTGCTCCGTGGCACCGGAAACCGGCGCGGCCTCCGAAGTCCTGCCGCCGTCCGGTTTCCACGTGCCCGCCGGTCCGATCTCCGGTCGACGGTGCCGGCCGGCACCCTGGTACGCCAAGGCTGGGTCGGACTCCCCCGTGGGCCACGCCGGTGTCGCCGTGTCCCGCCGGTGCCGTCCCTGACCTGCCGCCTGCTCCGGATTGCCGATGGAGCCCGTTGCGCTGCCCATGTCTTCGTTGACCCCCGTCGCCCGACTCCCTGACGCCGAACCGCTCGCACTCAGCCAGGTTTCACCACTGTGAGTGCGCGATGGTCACGCTGTGCGACAAGCTGTGCGACAAGAGGTCCGTGGGGAGGGGTCTCCGGGCGAAGCGCCTGGGACACGCCGTCGGAAGAAATCCAGCCACGAAGGTCCGCTGTCACTCGCGTCAGGGTAGGTGGGGTGTCCGGGACCGGCCTGCTCAGTGGCGGTGCTCACGTGGATTTCCACACTGACGAGTGATGGCGGCACGCGTCTGGCCGGCGACCCACTCGGATCGCCGGCCAGGCACGCGAGCGATCAGCCCCCGGTGCGGAACTTCTCGCGCGTGCTCTGCAGCGCCTTGGTGGCCACGGCCCCGGAGCCTGCGGCCAGGATGATGGCGAACGTGTCGGCCACGCCGCCGCCCATGGTCAGCAGCAGGGCGAGGAGCGCGGTGGCGGTCGTGCCGCCGGCGATCACCCACCTGCTGCGTACGTAGTTCGCGATCGGCGTGCCGCCGGCACGACGGCCGGCCGCCGAGCCGAGCATGTAGAGGTAACCGTCGTGAGCGAGTGCCGCGACCAGGCCGGCGAGGGCGATGATCGTGGCGATGATGCCGAACAGGCTTTCGAACATGCTTCAAGTGTGCTCTCGTTCGGCACCGGCTCGCCATGAGTGATCGCCCTGAGCCGCCCCTGAGAACCCTGAGGTGTCCCCGGCGGATCGGCGCGGCTCAGCGCCCCAGGCGGCCGCGACCCAGGTTCAGCAGCACCATCGCGAGCTGCCGGCCCTCCGGCCCCAGCTCCCGGTACCTGGCCAGCACGTCCATCTCCCGGTTCACCACGATCCGCGTGCCACCGGAGGCCATCCGGGTCGCGCCGATCATCCTGGACACCTCGGTGCGGCGTTTCACCAGCCGCAGTATCTCGGCGTCGAGGTGGTCGATCTCGACGCGTAGCTGCCCGATCTCCGGCGCGGCGGCCTGCGCGTCCGCCTCCGGGGCGTCGGGGTCGGTGGGCTCGGTGGTGTTCTCGGTCGCCTTCATCTGTTTCGGTCCTCCGGGTCTGCGCGAGGAGTCCGGGTCCGGACCCGACGAAGCCCCGGGTCCGTGCGGACTCCGGGGCTCGGTGGTCTGTCGTGCGCTACGCGACCACGGGAGCCGGAGTCCGGTTCCCGTAGAAAAACTCGTACGAGTGGAAGCGCTTGCGCACATCGGCATTCTCGCACATCCGGATGGTGTCGGGCCAACCACTCGCAACGAATATCCGCGCACCCGTGCGTCGGCCACGGGATGTCCGGGCGGCCGGGTACGGTAACCAGACGATGAGCGCGCTGTTCGAACTGCCGGGAGACGCCCTGCCCGCCCCCCGTTCCCGCACCGGCCGGGGCAACCTGCTGGACGACCTGAATCCGCAGCAACGGGACGCCGTGACGCATGCCGGCTCGCCGCTGCTGGTGGTGGCGGGCGCGGGCTCGGGCAAGACACGGGTCCTCACCCGCAGGATCGCGTACCTGCTCGCCGAGCGGGACGTGCACCCCGGCCAGATCATGGCGATCACCTTCACCAACAAGGCCGCGGCCGAGATGAAGGAGCGCGTCACCGAACTGGTCGGCAACCGTGCGCGCGTGATGTGGGTGTCGACGTTCCACTCGATGTGCGTGCGCGTCCTGCGCCGTGAGGCGAAGGTCCTCGGCTTCGGCTCGAACTTCTCGGTGTACGACGCCGACGACACGCGCAGGCTGATCACGCTGGTGGCCAGGGACCTGGACCTGGACCCGAAGCGCTACCCGGCCCGCACCCTCGCGGTGCACGTGTCGAACCTGAAGAACGAACTGATCGGCCCGGAGTCCGCGGCGGAGGCGGCCGGTGGCGACATGGAACGCCGTGTCGCCGAGGTGTACGCCAGCTACCAGCAGCGGCTGGGTCTGGCCAACGCGCTGGACTTCGACGACCTGATCATGCGGACCGTCGAACTGCTGCAGCGGTTCCCCGACGTGGCCGAGTACTACCGGCGCCGCTTCCGGCACGTGCTGGTCGACGAGTACCAGGACACCAACCATGCGCAGTACTCGCTGATCAGGGAGTTCGTCGGCACCGGAGACGGCGACGTCGAGCCCGGCGAACTGTGCGTCGTCGGCGACGCGGACCAGTCGATCTACGCGTTCCGCGGCGCCACGATCCGCAACATCGTCGAGTTCGAACGCGACTACCCGCAGGCCCGCACGATCATGTTGGAGCAGAACTACCGCTCCACACAGACGATCCTGAGTGCCGCGAACGCGGTCATCTCGCGCAACGCGAACCGCATGGACAAAAGGCTGTGGACGGAGTCCGGCGACGGCGAGCCGATCGTCGGCTACGTGGCCGACAACGAACACGACGAAGCGGCGTTCGTGGCAGGTGAGATCGACCGCCTCGTCGACGGCGGCGACGCGAACAACGCCGACATCGCGGTGTTCTACCGGACGAACAACCAGTCCCGCGTGTTCGAGGAGATCTTCATCCGGCTCGGCCTGCCGTACCGCGTGGTCGGCGGCGTGCGCTTCTACGAGCGGCGTGAGGTCCGCGACGCGTTGGCGTACCTGCGGGTGCTGGCCAACCCGGACGACACGGTCAGCCTGCGCCGGATCATCAACGTGCCCAAGCGCGGCATCGGCGACCGCGCCGAGGCCGTCGTCGCACAACACGCCGAACAGCAACGAATCTCGTTCATGACGGCGCTGCGCGACGCGGTCGAGGACAAGGTGCCGCTGCTCAACCCGCGTTCCCGCAACGCGATCACCGGCTTCGTCGAACTGGTCGACGAACTGCGCACGATGGTCACGGACGGCACGGAAGTCGCGGACATCGTCGACGCGGTCGTCGAACGCACCGGCTATCGCGGAGAACTGGAAGCCAGCGACGACCCCCAGGACGCGGGCCGCCTGGACAACCTGAACGAACTGATCACGGTGGCGAGGGAGTTCGCGGCAACGGACGCGGGCGCCCCGCCGGCCGAGGACGAGGAGATCGCCGCCCCGACCTGGAACCGCTGGCTGCGTTCCTGGAGCGCGTGTCGCTGGTGGCGGACTCGGATTCGGTCCCGGACTCCGACGACGGCGTGGTCACGCTGATGACGCTGCACACGGCGAAGGGCCTTGAGTTCCCGGTGGTGTTCTGTACCGGCTGGGAGGACGGGATCTTCCCGCACATGCGGGCGCTCGGCGACAACACGGAACTGGCGGAGGAACGGCGCCTGGCGTACGTGGGCATCACGAGGGCGCGGCAGCGGCTGTACGTGTCCAGGGCGCTGGTGAGGTCGGCGTGGGGCCAACCGATGGCCAACCCGGCATCGCGTTTCCTGGACGAGATCCCCGGCGGTCTGGTCCAGTGGCGCCGCACGGAACCAGAACGCTCGGCGCCGACGACGCAGTCCACGTGGCGCCGGTCGGGCGGTGGCGACTCGGCCCAGGCCGGCCTCGCCGCGCGTGGCATGCGCACGACTCCGTTCAAGGGCTGGCAGGACACACCGGCGATCAAGCTGGAGGTCGGAGACCGGGTGAGCCACGACAAGTACGGCCTCGGGACGGTCACGGCAACGGACGGCACGGGCCCGAAGGCAACGGCCACCATCGACTTCGGCTCGTCAGGCACGATCCGCCTGATGCTGATCGGCAGCGTCCCCCTGGTGAAGCTGTAACGAGCGTCGGTGCCGCAGGTTCGGCCGCTGGCTCAACGCGACCCACGGGTCGTCCGCGCGTGTCGACCAGCCACGGAGCCTGAAACGTCGACACGCCCGAACCCCGCCGTCATCACTGTCGAGCCTTCAACGGTCGACACGACCGCACATTGCACCGTAAGCCTCTGCACCGAAGCCCCTGCACCGTAAGCCCTGCACGGTAAGCCGGATCCCGCGCGTGTCGTCTCCTGAATGGTCGACAGCGCACACGTCGACAGCAGCCGGACCCGCGCGTGTCGACCACCCAGCGGTCGACACACGCGCGAGACCCACCACAAGAAACGCCGCGTGTCGACCCCTCAACCGTCGACACGGGCGAGACTCACCACAAGGAACCCCGCGTGTCGACTCCTCAGCGGTCGACACGCGCGCGAGCCGCCACGAGAAACCCCGCGTGTCGACCGCTCAACCGTCGACACGCGCGAGACCCCACCTCCAGAACCCGCGTGTCGACTCCTCAGCGGTCGACACACCGGTGCGGTCTCTCGCAAACCGGGCGTGTCGACCTACCGAACCTCACCGCGTGTTCCCGAACGGTCGACACGCGCCCGAATTTCCCTGGCGCCTGTTCGCTTGCCGCGACCACGAAATCCCCGACAGGAGCCATACCGACCGCACGGGTCTAAACCGTGACTCCCCGCTGGTTCAGCCATCCCATCGGGTCGATCTTCTTGCCCGTCGGGTCCCACACCTCGAAATGCAGCGTGTACCCCGTGCTGAAACCCCGGTCGCCCATCTTGGCGATCTGCTGCCCCGCCGTCACGTGCTGCCCGACCTGCACCGAGTACGTGTCCACCCGGGCGTACACCAGCACCGTCCCGTCGGCCATCTGCTCCTTCACCCACAGCCCGAACCCGCTCGCCGGACCCGCCGCGACGATCACGCCGTCCGCCGACGCGACTATCGGAGTGTCCTTCGCGTTCTTGATCTCGATGCCGTAGTGGAACGTGCCGTACTGGCCGCCGAATGTCGACACCACCGTCCCTGCCGCAGGGGACGTGTACGTCACGCCCGTTGGCTGGCCCGCCTGCAGTGGAATGTCGACACTCTGCTGCCCGGTGATCCGCTGGCTCGCGGCGATCTGCCGCGCCTCGGCCGACGCGTCGTTCCCGTGCGTGACCGGCTGCACTTCGAGCGACTTCGACGAGTCCGCGTTCGTGCCGATCGTGGACACCGCGCCCGGGTCTGCCAGGTACGTGCTGTGGTGCTGACCGCTGGGCAACAGCGACTGCCCGCTCATGGCCGCCGTGATCGCACCCAGCGTCACCGCCGCGAACACCGCGCGGCCACGAATGGCGGGTGACGGACAGGCCGACCGCCGGCCGGAGGGCTCGGTTCGGTCACCGGTGCCACGACGAGCGGCCACAGCGAATCCCTTCCCCAGCCGAACCACAGGAAGCACTAACCACACGAAGCACACGCCACACGAACGACATCACCACGCGAGCGAAATCCGTGAACGAACCGAGCAGCACGGTGGCCTGATCGGCCATGACTGCGAGGGACAGTAACGAAACGGTCCAATGCCCGGCAACAGCCGAACGCCCGCGACCGAACCCGCCGATCCCCGATCAGGCAAGAGGCCGGACACCATCGAGTGTGATTTGTATCACACGCTATGACGAGTCGGCGTGTCGCTCGTGGTGTGCTGGCTGCGTCGCTCATCACCCGGAGTTCGCGGACGGGTTCCCACCCGTTCGTCGACCAACCACCGCGCTCGCACCGTCCGGCCCACCGAACCGTGACCTTGCTAGCGTCACTCCCGTGACCGCGCGGACCCCATCCCAGCCAGTGCGCCCGGCCCCCCTCACCGCGATCGGCCGGTCGACACTGCCGTCCCGCCTGTGGACAGCGGTCGGTGTCGCGGTCGTCGCTGGCCTGCTACTCGCCGTCGGCCCACTACTCCCCGTGATTCCGCCGGGCACACCCGGTTACACGTCCGGTCCGCTGCTGGCCGTGCTGGGCATCCTCCCGGCCGGCGTCGCGGTGCTGCTCGCGTTGCGCGGTTCGTCGTCAGCCGTCGGTGGTGTGCTCAGCGCCGCCGCCCTCTTCGCGCCCGGCCGGGCCCTCGTCGACGCGCAACTCGCCATACAGGCCAACGCTTCCGTCGCACGCCCCGAGTTCGCGGCCCCGACCACGATCGAGTCGATGCACGCCGGCACCGGCCTCTGGCTGCTGCTGGCCGGCCACGTGCTGACCCTTGTCGCGGGCGCCCTCGTACTGGGCGCGACCAACTCCGGTGATCCGGCGGGCGAGACCACCGACCGCCGCCCGGGCAGCTACCGGGCCCCGCGCTGCTCGCCCTGGGCCTCGGCGCCCTGGCCGCCCTCGCCCTGGTCGCCGTCCCGTTCACGTCCAGCACCCCGTTCCTGCTGGCCAAGGGTGCCCTGGACACGCCCGCCGTGCAGCTTGTCGGCGGCGTCCTGATCGCGATCGCCGCCCCGCTGGCCGCGATCATCGCCGTCACGTCCGCCGCTCGCCTCGGCCGCCAGGGGCTGGCTGTTCGGCTCGGCCGCCGTGCTCGTCGCGGTCGCCCTGCCCCGCCTCGTCGACGGCCTGTCCGTGCAGGGCCTGCACCCGGCGCTGGGGCCCCTACGGTGCCATCGTCGCGGCAGGCGGACTCGTCGCCTTCGGCCTGGTCACGGACCGGTCCACGGACGAGCGCCGGCCGCGGACACCGGCGACGAACCCGCGGACCTCAGCCTCCCGGCACAGTCCCGCCTGCACCTGGTCACCGGTGTCCTCGGTCTCGTCGCCGCGGGTGCCGCGCTGGTCGGAGCCGACACCTCGCTGTTCTCCCTGCCGGCCGACTTCCCGCACCCGCCGGACATCGCCAGCAGGCCGCTGATCCCGGCCGCCGTCGTGATCGCCGTCTGCGCGATCGGCATGCTCGTGCCGCGATGGGCCGCCGCCGTCCGGCCCGCGTTCGCCGTCGCGTGGGTCGCTGTCCCGATCGCCGGTACGGGCGTGTTCGACACCGCCCTGACCGCGACGCAGATCGACGGCGTCCGCCTCGGACCCGGCCTGTGGGCCACCGGTCTCGCCGTGCTCGCCGCACTGGCCGCCGCGTGCTGTGCCGGTCTGGCCGGTGGTGTCGAACGCGACGACGTGGACCTGACCAGCGTGTCGTGGCAGCCGCTGGTGCTCGCGCCCGGCGCGGCCGCCGCGCTGCTCGCGTTCGGCGCGTTCGGCTTCCCCGTGCTGGCCGCGACCGGCTACACCCCGCCCGGCCTGTGGTCGGACTTCCGCTTCGCGTCGTGGGGTCTGGTGTTCGGGCTGGTCGCCGTCATCGCCGCTGCCCTGCTCGCCGCCGCCCAGTCGTCCGCAGCGCGCGGCGGGCCTGATGCTCGGCGCGGCCGGTGTCGTGCTCGTGCGCGTCCTGGAACTGCCGGTGAACCGCGAGATGCTGACCGAACCCACTGCTGGCCCAGGACTGCTGCTGGCGGTCGCGTGCCTTGCCGCGTGCCTCGTCGGCGCCGGCAGCCGCGCTGTGGCTCGGCCGGCGCCGCGCCATGGGCAGGGTCACCCGGATCAGCTGATCACGCCGCGGGCGGCCTACCCTGCGATGGGACCTCACTGGTGACCAAGGAGTGATCATGGGCGGGCCGATCCGTGTCGTGGTGGCCAAACCCGGCCTCGACGGGCACGACCGGGGGGTGAAGGTGGTCGCCCGGGCCCTTCGGGACGCCGGGTGTGAGGTCATCTACACCGGCCTGCACCAGACACCCGAGCAGATCGTCGGGCCGCGCTGGAGGAGGACGCCGACGCGGTCGGCCTTTCGGTGCTCTCCGGCGCGCACATGACGCTGTTCCGCCGGGTCGTCGAACTGCTGCGGGAGGGGTGCGTAGGACATCGTCGTGTTCGGTGGCGGCATCATCCCGGCCGAGGACATCCCGAAGCTGACGAGCTCGGGGTGCGCGAGATCTTCACGCCGGGCGCGCCGACGGCGAGATCGTGGCGTGGCTCCGGCAGGCCGGGGCCGTCGCCGGACTGAGGCGCCCCGGGCGGGCCCACCGGGCCGGGCTGCCAGCGGATGCGGCCCAGACGCCTGGTGGGCTACCTCACCACGGGGATGGCTCGACGCAGTCGACAGCGGCCGAGAAGTCCCGACGCGCCCGTCCCGGATCGCGCGCGGGACGGTGCCGCTGCCGCTGTCCGACGGGTGCCGACGGCTCCCGACGGAATGGCGCAGCGACCAACCACGACTGAGCACGTCGTCCGGGAGCTCGAGTGGATCTGTACGAGTACCAGGCGAAGGATCTCTTCGCGGCGCACGGCGTGCCGGTGCTGCCGGAGCCGGCGCAGACCGCCGGCGAGGCCGCAGCCGCCGCCGACCAGTTCGGCAAGCCCGTCATGGTCAAGGCCCAGGTCAAGACCGGCGGCCGGGGCAAGGCCGGCGGCGTGAAGTTCGCCGCGACCCCGGACGGCCGCCCGCGAGAAGGCGGCGGCGATCCTCGGCATGGACATCAAGGGCCACACCGTCACCGCGGTGCTGGTCACCGAGGCCACCGACATCGCCGAGGAGTACTACGTCTCCTACCTGCTCGACCGGTCCAACCGCACCTACCTGGCGATGGCCACCAACGACGGCGGCATGGAGATCGAGCAGCTCGCGGTCGAGCGGCCGGACGCGCTCGCCAGGATCCCGTCGACGCCGCTCGTCGGGGTCGACGCCGCCAAGGCCGCACGAGATCGCCGCCGCCGGCAAGTTCCCGGCGGAGGTCCTCGACCAGGTCGAGAACGTGCTGGTCGAGCTCTGGGACGTCTTCGTCGAGGAGGACGCGACCCTGGTCGAGGTCAACCCGCTGGTCCGGACCCGCGACGACCAGGTCGTGGCGCTGGACGGCAAGGTCTCCCTCGACGACAACGCCGAGTTCCGTCACCCCGAGCACGCCGCACTGGTCGACAACGCGGCCGAGGACCCGCTGGAGGCCAGGCCAAGGCCAAAAACCTCAACTACGTGAAGCTGGACGGGCAGGTCGGCATCATCGGCAACGGCGCGGGCCTGGTCATGTCCACGCTGGACGTCGTCGCCTATGCGGGCGAGCGGCATGCCGGGCGTGAAGCCGGCGAACTTCCTGGACATCGGCGGCGGCGCGTCCGCCGAGGTGATGGCCAACGGGCTGGAGATCATCCTGGGCGACCCGGACGTGCGCAGCGTGTTCGTCAACGTGTTCGGCGGTATCACCGCGTGCGACGCGGTGGCCAACGGCATCGTGCAGGCCTTCGCGCTGTTGCGAGGCGGGGGAGCCGGTGACCAAGCCGATCGTGGTGCGGTTGGACGGCAACAACGCCGAGGAGGGCCGGCGCATCCTGACGAGGCCGCCCTGCCCGGCGTGCAGCAGGTGGACACCATGGACAGCGCGGCCGACAAGGCCGCCGAACTCGCCGCCGCGGGGGCGTGAACCGAGATGGCAATTTTCCTCAACGAGAACAGCAAGGTCATCGTCCAGGGCATCACCGGCTCGGAGGGCACCAAGCACACCAAGCGGATGCTCAAGGCCGGCACGAGCATCGTGGGTGGGGTCAACCCGCGCAAGGCCGGTCAGGAGGTCGACTTCGACGGCACCCTGCTGCCGGTGTTCGCCACCGTCGCTGAGGCGATGGAGAAGACCGGCGCGGACGTGTCGGTGGTGTTCGTGCCGCCGGCGTTCGCCAAGAACGCGGTGCTCGAGGCGATCGACGCGGCGATGCCGCTGTGTGTGGTGATCACCGAGGGCATCCCGGTGCACGACACCGCCTACTTCTGGGCGCACGCCGTCGCGACCGGCAACGCGACGCGGATCATCGGCCCGAACTGTCCCGGTCTGATCAGTCCGGGCAGGTCGAACGCGGGCATCATCCCGGCCGACATCACCGGCCCCGGGCAGATCGGCCTGGTGTCCAAGTCGGGCACGTTGACCTACCAGATGATGTACGAGCTGCGTGACATCGGATTCTCCAGCGCGGTCGGCATCGGCGGCGACCCGATCATCGGGACCACGCACATCGACGCGCTGCAGGCGTTCCAGGACGACCCGGACACCGCGGCGATCGTGATGATCGGTGAGATCGGCGGTGACGCCGAGGAGCGTGCGGCGGAGTTCATCAAGGCCACCATCACCAAACCCGTGATCGGGTACGTCGCCGGTTTCACCGCGCCGGAGGGCAAGACGATGGGGCACGCTGGTGCGATCGTGTCCGGTTCATCGGGCACGGCGCAGGGGAAGAAGGAAGCCCTGGAGGCCGCCGGCGTGAAGGTCGGCAGGACGCCGAGCGAGACCGCGGCACTGGCCCGCGAGGTGGTCAACTCGTTGGCCTGAGTCCGACGTGGACGACTCGGCCCCCGCTCCGACCAGGAGCGGGGGCCGAGTGCTGTTCCGCTACTCAAAGTCTGCCCCTAAGGGCAAACATCACCCGCTCGTATGATCTTGGGGAACTCGTCATCACCCCCATACGTCTCAGGGTGACCATCCGCTACTGTTCCGCTGCCTTCGTTACCGTGCTGTGCTGGTGCGGCGTCCGTGTCGACGAGTGATCGAGGAGTGAGCCGATGTCCTACCCCAGTGGTCCACCTGGTGGCTACCAGAACCAGCCCCAGCAGCAAGGTGGCTCCGTCTTCGGCCGGCCACCCGCCGCCCCCAACCCGCTGGGCCGCCTCGGCATTCCCGGCCTGCTCACGCTGGGCATCACCGTGGCGTCGCTGGCCGCGTACTTCTGCAGCTTCGGCGGCGGCGCCGGCCTGGAGGTGTGGACGCTGCTGGCAGGCGGCCTGCTCGCGCTGCTGAGCCTGGCCCCCAAGGCACCGGACGTGCTGCCCTTCGCGGGCGTGCTCAGCGTCGTCGGTGGCCTGGCCATGCTCGACTCGGTGATCGCGTCGTCTGGCTACCTGCCGACGTCCGCGATCCTCATCCTGGTGTTCGGCCTGCTCCAGGCGGTCGTGGCCGTCGTCGCCGTGCTGCTGCACTACGGCATGGTCAAGCTCGCGCCGCGTGCGGCCGTGCCGCACAACGGCGGTGGTGGCGGTGACTACCAGGGCGGTGACTACCAGGGTGGCGGCTACCAGGGCGGTGGCGGCTACAACCAGCCCCCGACCGGCAGTCAGCAGGCTACGACGTACATGTCGCCGCCGCCGCAACAGCAGCCGCCGGCACCGCAGTCGACGCAGTTCCTCCAGCACCCCGGCCAGCTCAATCACCCGGCTACGCCTCCGGGCGGCAACGAGTAGCACGGCCGTCCACCTGAAAGGGTGGACAGCGATAGTCCGTTCAGGTCTCGGCGAGCCTAGGCCGAACGGCGCATTCGCTTTGTCAGAGTGGACGTATGCCCACCCTCCAGTCGGACCGGCAGTCGGCCGCCGACCCGGCACGATCCGGTCACGGCGTCCCCGGTGGCGGCCGCGCGCTCCTGCTGGCCGCCGCCGGTCCACTGGTCACGGGCTATTTCGGTGTCGCGGCGGTGCTCGCGCTGGTCACCGCGACCGCGGCGAACTCGACGCTGTCCACCGCCGGTGTGCTGCGCGCCGCCGTGCCCGGCTGGCTGGCCGTTTACCACGTGCCGATCGCAGTGCGCGGCCACGGACTGGGCATGCTTCCGCTGCTGCCCACCGCGCTGATCCTGACAGTGGTGGCCAGAACCGCCCGCAACACCGTGCGCCGCCTGGAGTGGGACACGCCCCGCTCGGCCGCCAAGGTGATCGGCGTGCTGGCCGGCACACACGCCGTGTTCGCGGCGGCACTCGCGTTGGTCGGCTCGGGCACGGCGGCCCCCGCGGTCGCGTTCTGCGTCGCGGGGCTGCTGGCCGGTGTCGCGGCGACCGTGGGCCTCGCCCGGCCGTGCGGCCTCGTCGATGCCGTCCTCGACCGTGCCGACGACGCCACGGAGACCGGCCTGCGCTCCGGCTTCCTCGCGCTGTCCGGTCTGGCCGCCACCGGCGTCCTCGCGTACGCCGTCGGACTGCTGCTGTCGCTGCCCGCGGTCGCGCACACGTTCCAGGGCGCCGCTCCCGGCTTCGGCAGCGGCCTGGGCCTGTTCCTGCTGTCCGTCGCATACCTGCCCAACGTGCTGATCGGCGCGCTGTCCTTCGCCGCGGGGCCGGGCTTCGCGATCGGCGAGATGTCCGTAGCCCCATGGCATTTCCATGCCGGCCCGGTGCCGGCGGTGCCCGTTCTCGCGCCCGTCCCCACCGTCTGGGCACACTGGTGGCCGTTGCTGATGGCACTGCCGGCGCTGGTCGGCGTCCTGGTCGGCCGGCGCTGCCGGACCAGTTCGTCCCCACTCAGGTCGGTCGGCATCGCGGCCCTGATCGCCGCGGTGGCGTGGCTGGTGCTGGCCGCACTGGCCGGCGGCGCCCTGGCAGGAGGCCCGTTCAGTCCCGTCACCGTGCCCGCGGGCCTGCTCGCCATGGCCGTGTTCGGCCTCGTCGCCCTACCCGGCGCCATGACCGTCCTGGTCGGCCGCGAGCACGAGGAACCCGAACCGGTCGACGACACCGAGGACGAGGAACAAACAGCGGAACCCGAACCGGCGGCGGAGGAAACCGAACAGACACAACCGGAAGCGGGGTCCGAACCGGAGGACGAGGTGCCGGCCGAGAAGTGACGCCCACCACGATTCGGGCCGGTCACGGGCCTGGCCAGGGCACCGCCTAGGCTGGTCGCGCACGCGCACCGGCTGTCAGGAGACCACGCTGAGCCCGCCCGACACCCCCGACGTCCATCGGCTGAGCTTCACCGTTCCGGTCCGGGTCGCCGTCCTCGTGTCCGGGTCGGGCACTCTGCTGCAGGCGCTGATCGACGCGTCCGCCACCTCGGACTACCCGGTCCGCATCGTCGCCGTCGGCGCGGACCGGCTGGGCACCGAGGGCCTGGCCAGGGCCGAACGCGCCGCCATCCCCAACTTCGTGGTCCGGCTGCCCGACCACCCCGACCGTGCCGCGTGGGACGACGCGCTGACCAACGCCGTCACCGCGTACCGCCCGGATCTCGTGGTGTCGGCCGGTTTCATGAAGATCGTCGGCCCGTCGTTCCTCGCCGCGTTCGGTGGCCGGATCCTCAACACCCACCCCGCGCTGCTGCCCTCGTTCCCCGGTGCGCACCCGGTGGCCGACGCCCTCGCGCACGGCGTGAAGGTCACGGGCTGCACCGTGCACCTCGTCGACGGCGGCACGGACACCGGCCCGATCGTCGCCCAGGAGACCGTCCTGGTCGAACCGGACGACACCGAGCCGGAACTCCACGAGCGGATCAAGGTCGTGGAACGACGGATGCTTGTCGACGTCGTCGGCAGGCTGGCCAGGCAGGGCTGCACTGTGCACGGACGAAAGGTGAGCATCCCGTGACCGAGTCTTCTCTCGACGTACGCCGCCCGGTTCACAGGGCGCTGATCGGTGTGTCCGACAAGTCCGGGCTGGTGGCGCTGGCCGCCGCACTGCACGCGGCCGACGTGGAGATCGTGTCCACCGGCGGGACCGCGAAGACCCTTGCCGAGGCGGGGATTCCGGTGACGCCGGTGGAGGAGGTCACCGGGTTCCCGGAGAGCCTGGAGGGCCGTGTGAAGACCCTGCACCCCCACGTGCACGCCGGTCTGCTCGCCGACCGCGACAACCCCGAGCACGTGGCACAACTGGCCACGCTGGACATCGCGCCGTTCGACCTGCTCGTGGTCAACCTCTACCCGTTCACCCAGACGGTCGCGGCGGGCGCCGGTCCGCAGGAGTGCGTCGAGCAGATCGACATCGGCGGTCCCGCGATGGTCAGGGCCGCCGCGAAGAACCACAACAGCGTCGCCGTCGTCGTCGACCCCACCCGCTACGACTGGGTCGCCGAGCAGGTCACGGCGGGCGGTTTCACCCTGGCCGACCGCCGATCCCTTGCCGTGGAGGCGTTCCGGCACACCGCGACGTACGACATCGCCGTCGCGTCCTGGATGGGCAGCGTGCTCGCGCCCGAACCCGGCAGCACGTTCCCGTCCTGGGTCGCCGCGTCGTGGCGCCGCGAGAACGTGTTGCGCTACGGCGAGAACCCGCACCAGGGCGCCGCTCTGTACCGCTCCGAGTACGGCCCGGCCGGCCTGGCGTCCGCGCGCCAGCTGCACGGCAAGGAGATGTCCTACAACAACTACACCGACGCCGACGCCGCCTGGCGGGCCGCGTACGACCACGAACTGCCGTGCGTCGCGATCATCAAGCACGCCAACCCGTGCGGCATCGCCGTGTCCACACTGGACGAGACGACGGCCGTCGCCGACGCCCACCGCAAGGCCCACGCGTGCGACCCGACCAGCGCGTTCGGCGGGATCATCGCGGTCAACCGCGAGGTCACGGTGGAACTGGCCGAGCAGGTGGCGGACATCTTCACCGAGGTCATCGTCGCGCCGTCCTACGCCGACGGCGCGCTGGACGTGTTGACGCGCAGGAAGAACGTGCGCCTGCTGGTCGCCGAGGCGCCGGTCCGGCACGGCGCCGAGCTCCGCCCGGTGTCTGGTGGTCTGCTGATGCAGCACAGGGACGCCGTCGACGCGCCCGGCGACGACCCGGCGAACTGGAAACTGGCCTGCGGCGAGCCGGTCGACGAGGCGACGCTGGCCGATCTGGCGTTCGCGTGGCGGTCCGCGCGCGCGGTGAAGTCCAACGCGATCCTGCTGGCGCACGGCGGTGCCACCGTCGGTGTGGGCATGGGTCAGGTCAACCGGGTCGACTCGGCGCGGCTGGCCGTGGCCCGTGCCGGTGACCGCGCGGCCGGTTCGGTGGCCGCGTCGGACGCGTTCTTCCCGTTCCCGGACGGCCTGGAGGTCCTGATGGACGCCGGGGTGCGGGCCGTCGTGCAGCCGGGCGGCTCGGTGCGCGACGCCGAGTCGATCGCGGCCGCCGAGGCCCGCGGCGTCACGATGTACCTGACCGGGACGCGCCACTTCGCCCACTGAGCCGCCCGTTCCGTCGGTGCCCGGTGACATGCTGGTCGGCGCGGTGAGACGCGCTGACCAGCCAGAACTCTGTCACCCGCCCGAGTGATCCACTTGACACCCGTCGCCTCTCGGGACTAGCTTGGCGTCATGATTCGAACACACGTTCGAATCAGGTGGTCGACATCGGGGTTCGACCAACCGGCGCCGCCGTCTCCCCACGGTGGTTCGTGCGTACACCCGTGCGCACGGCTGAAGTGGTGGAGGTGAACGGTGTCCGGGTCAGCGATGGCGTCGCCGGCGTCCCTCGCGACGGCTCAGTCCGCGTCCCCGGGCGCGGTCGGTTCGCCGTCGTCTCCGGGAGAACCGGAGTCCGATGGTGCCGGGTCGCTGCGCTGGCAGCGCGCCCGGCTGGTCCTGGACCAGCACCAGCGGGGAGCGGAAGCCGGTCCGGCGGGGCAGGTGTTGCCGGTACACGCGGGTCTGGCACACCTGTTGCCCCACCGTGGCCTGCGGCGTGGCAGCACAGTGGTGGTACGCGGGTCCACCACTGTGCTGCTCGCGCTGCTGGCCGAGGCCACAGCGGAAGGCTCGTGGGCGGCGGTCGTCGGTATGCCCGACCTCGGGCTGCTGGCAGCCGCCGAACTGGGCGTCGCGGTGTCCCGGCTGGCCCTGGTTCCCCGTCCCGGCGCCGAGTTCGGAGCCGTGGTGGCGGCCCTGCTCGACGGCATCGACCTGGTCGCGGTGGCCGCGACGAGCACCTTGACAACCGAACAAACCACCAAGAACCGAGCTCCACTGCCCACGCTGGCCCGCCGTCTGTCCGCAAGAGCCAGACACCGGGAGTCGGTCCTGCTGTCGTTCGGCTCCTGGCCCGGCGCCGACCTGGAACTGAACTGCACCGAATCCAGGTGGTCCGGCCTTGGCGATGGCCACGGCCACCTGACCGAACGCCACCTGACCGTGACGGTCACCGGCCGAGGCGCGGCGACAAGACCGATCAGCACCCGAATCTGCCTACCGGCGGCCCCGAAACCGCCCACCCGCACCACATCCGTGGCCACACAGACCCGCTCCCGCCTGGCCACGACACAATCAACCGGCGCACGGGCCCCGCTGCGCCCCATCAACCCATCAGCACCGCCCGCGCCCACCCCGGGCACGCCAGGCCCCCACCGCTGGCACCCGAACGACACGGAACCCGTGACGAGGCCGGCAACGCGCCCTCACCTGACCGCGGTCCCGGACCACCCCCGCGAACTACGGACAGCGGAGGCAGGATGACCGCGAACCAGGTTGTGCCCTTGTCGTCGGCTGGACACCGCGCCATCGATGCCGTGGTGTCCGGTCGAGTCCTCGGCGCAGGCCCATGGCGACCACTGCGTGGAGTTCGGATGAGCGGGCGCGTTCGTTCGGATTCCTTGTCGGCGCGGGGAACTCGGCTTGTGGTTGTGTGGTGTCCTGACTGGCCGGCGGTGACGGCGGCCGCCCAAGCCGGCCTCCCACCCCACCGCCCGGTCGCCGTCGTTGCGGTGAAACGGTTTTCGGTAACCGTGGAATCGCTGTCGACGGCGGGCATTCCGCTGTCGGGGTGTCCGGCCGGGTCCTCGGCGCAGGGCCATGGCGACCACTGCGTGGAGTTCGGATGAGCGGGCGCGTTCGTTCGGATTCCTTGTCGGCGCGGGGAACTCGGCTTGTGGTTGTGTGGTGTCCTGACTGGCCGGCGGTGACGGCGGCCGCCCAAGCCGGCCTCCCACCCCACCGCCCGGTCGCCATCGTCGCCGCCAACCGCGTCGTCGCCTGCTCGTCCCCAGCCAGGGCCGAGGGCATCCGCCGCGGTACCCGCCGCCGCGACGCCGAGTCCCGCTGCCCCGGACTCGTCGTGTTCGAACCGGATCCGGACCGCGACGCCCGGCTGTTCGAACCCGTCGTGTCCGCCGTCGAGGAACTCGCGCCAGGGGTGGAGGTGGTCCGCCCCGGCGTGATCGCCGTGCCGGCGCAGGGGCCGGTCGGCTACTTCGGCGGTCCGGAGCAGGCCGCCGAGCGCATGATCGACCACGTCGCCACCGCTGCCGGCGTGGAATGCCAGATCGGCGTCGCCGACGGCCTGTTCGCCGCGCTTCTGGCCGCCCGCAGGGGCGTGATTGTCCCGATCGGCGGCACACCGGAGTTCCTGGCTCCGCTGTCGATCGGCGAACTCGACCAACCGGACGACAACACCGGTCCACTCCGCGACGGCCGGATCGACCGCAACGATCGCGGCGATCTGATCGATCTGTTGCACCGCTTGGGCATCCGCACGCTCGGAGCGTTCGCGGCGCTGTCCGAGAAGGATGTCGCCTCCCGGTTCGGCGGCGCTGCCGTGCTGTCGCACCGGTTGGCCTGTGGCAGAACGGAACGGCCGCTGTCCCGGCGCCGGCCGCCGCCGGACCTGACGGTGGACGTCGTGCTCGATCCCCCGGCCGACCGGATCGACTCGGCGGCGTTCGCGGCCAAGGCGGCAGCTCAGCGGCTGTACACCGGGCTCGCCGCCCACGGTCTCGCCTGCACCCGCCTGGCCATCCACGCCAGGACGGAGGCAGGTGAGGAACGCGACCGTAGGTGGCGCTGTGCCGAACCACTCACCCTGGCCGGCATCGCCGACCGCGTGCGATGGCAACTGGACGGCTGGATCCGCTCCGCCCGCGGCGTCGGCGCGCCCACCGCCGGTATCGACCTCATCCGGCTGATCCCGGAAGAGGTGGTGGACGGCCGATCTCTCCAGTTCGGCCTGTGGTTCGGCGGCACGGACCCGATCGAGGCCACCGAGAAAGCCGGCCGTGCCCTGGTTCGCGCCCAGGGTCTGCTCGGTCCGGAAGGGGTGCGCACCGCCGTGTTGGGCGGCGGGCGCGGCCCAGCCGACCAGGTACGCCTGGCGCCGTGGGGCGACGAGCGCGTCCCGGGCGCCGACCCGGAACCGCCGTGGCCGGGGCGCTTGCCGGCACCGTCACCGACGGTCGTGCCGGTGGCACCTGTACCGGCGGTGGTGACCGGTGAGAACGGCGAAGAAATCGGGGTGACCGGCTGGCCGCGGCTCACCGGTGTCCCGAGCCGGGTCGTCGCGGCCGGGATCGGCGGTGCGGTCCGCGACTGGGCGGGACCGTGGCCGGTGGTGGAGCGCTGGTGGGACACGGACACCGCGCGTCGGGCGGTCCGGCTGCAGGTGGTGCTGGGTGACGAGAAGGGCGAAGAGACAGCGATGTTGTTGCTTCGTGAGGGTGGTCGTTGGCTGGTGGAAGGGATGTACGACTGATGGCGTTCGAGGACTTACCGCACACGACACGGAACCGGTGCCCACGCTGGTTCCACGAGTTGGCCGACGAGATGTCCGATGTGGATGGATCGGCCGTCGTCTGGTTGTCCGGCCAAGGAGAGTTCGCCCGGCCGGTGGTGCTGCCCAGACAGCGGCGCCCGGAAGACGGGTACCGCAGCCTCCGTCACTAGGGTTCTGCGCCGGCGAACGGGTGATCGAAGATGGGTTGGAACAATCCGCCGGTGCGGTGGGCCGAGCTGGAACGGGCGTTGTCCGGCCGGCCACCGCAGCCCGGTTCCGGTGACGGTGGCGACAGCCCCGCGTGGACCAGGAAACGCGCGGACTACGAGTCGCCGCCGGAGGCCAAGCCGAAGGCGGCCGACCGGACCGACGAGGGCCGGGTCCCGTACGCCGAGGTGCACTGCCACTCGAACTTCAGTTTCCTCGACGGTGCCAGCCATCCCGAGGAACTGGTCGAGCAGGCGGCCCGGCTCGGCCTGGACGCGATCGCGCTGACCGACCACGACGGCATGTACGGCGCCGTCCGGTTCGCCGAAGCGGCGAAGGCGCTGGGTGTGCGCACCGCGTACGGCGCCGAACTGAGTTTCGGCCTGCCCGGGCCGCAGAACGGCGTCGCCGACCCGGTCGGTGACCACCTCGTCCTGCTGGCCAGGGGACAGGAGGGCTACCACCGGCTGTGCCGGACCATCACCACCGGCCATCTCGGCCGTACCCCGGACCTGCCGGATTCCCGGGAAACCGAGAAGGGCAGGCCGGTGTACGACCTCGACCAGGTCGTCGCGGACGTGGCTGGACACTGCGCCGTGCTCACCGGCTGCCGCAAGGGCCCGGTCCGCAGGGCCCTTGCCGAGTACGGCGCCGCAGCCGCGGCCGACGAGTTGCGGGCGCTGACCAGGGCGTTCGGCCACGACAACGTGTATGTCGAGCTGATCGACCACGGCCTGCCGGAGGACACGGCGCGCAACGATCTGCTCGCCGGCATCGCGGGCGAACTGTACCTGCCGACGATCGCGAGCAACGCCGTGCACTACTCGCATCCGGCCCGCGGCAGGGTCGCAGCGGCACTGGCCGCCGTCAGGGCACGCCGCGGTCTGTCCGAAATGGATGGCTGGTTGCCGCCTGCGCCGATGGCCTATCTGAGGTCGGGCGACGACATGGCCGACCGGTTCCGGCGTCATCCCGGCGCCGTGCGCCGGGCGGCGCTGCTGGGCACGGAGTGCTCCTTCGAACTGCGGCTGGTCGCGCCGGACCTGCCGCCGTTCCCTGTTCCGTCCGGGCACACCGAGGCGTCGTTCCTCCGCCAGCTCGTCCACGAGCGCGCGGGCGTCCAGTACGGCACTCCCGAGGAGAACCCGGAGGCGTACCGGCAGTTGGAACACGAGTTGGCGGTCATCGAGCGGCTGCACTTCCCCGGCTACTTCCTGATCGTCTGGGACATCGTGCGGTTCTGCCTGGGTAGGGGCATCTTCTGCCAGGGCAGGGGATCGGCGGCCAATTCCGCCGTCTGTTACGCGCTGGGCATCACGAAGGTCGACTCCGTGGGGTTCGGGCTGCTGTTCGAGCGGTTCCTGTCGCCGGAACGGGACGGCTACCCCGACATCGACCTGGACATCGAGTCCGACCGGCGGGAGGAGGCCATCCAGTACGTTTTCCAGCGGCACGGCAGGCTGCGCGCGGCGCAGGTGGCCAACGTGATCACCTACCGGGGCCGATCCGCTGTGCGGGACATGGCCAGGGCGCTGGGGTATTCCACCGGTCAGCAGGACGCCTGGTCACGGCAACTGGACCGCTGGGGCCCGCTCGGCACGACGCGGCAGGACATCGACGACGTCCCCGATGACGTGCTCGCACTGGCCGCCAGCATCGAGGACTTCCCGCGTCACCTGGGCATCCACTCCGGCGGCATGGTGCTGGCCGACCGGCCGGTGAGCGAGGTGTGCCCGGTGGAGTGGGCGCGGATGGACAACCGCAGCGTCCTGCAGTGGGACAAGGACGACTGCGCGGCAGCCGGGTTGGTCAAGTTCGATCTGCTCGGCCTGGGCATGCTGTCGGCGCTGCGGTACGCGGTCGACCTGGTGGCCGAGCACGAGGGCGACCACCTGGACCTGAGCAAGCTGGACCTGGCCGACGAGAACATCTACGCGATGCTGCAGAAGGCCGACTCGGTGGGCGTGTTCCAGGTGGAGAGCCGGGCGCAGATGGCGACGCTGCCCAGGCTGAAGCCGAACAAGTTCTACGACCTGGTGATCGAGGTCGCCCTGATCCGCCCCGGCCCGATCCAGGGTGGTTCCGTGCACCCCTACATCCACCGGCACGGCCTGGAGAGCAGGGGCGAGGAGCCGGACTGGGATTACGACCACCCGCTGATGACGAACGCACTGAAGAAAACCCTTGGTGTGCCGCTGTTCCAGGAACAGCTGATGCAGATCGCGGTGGACGTGGCCGGGTTCAGCGCCGGCGACTCGGACGAGCTGCGCAGGGCAATGGGTGCCAAACGATCGACGGCGAAGATGGAACGGCTGCGCGACCGGTTGTTCACCGGCATGGCGGCCAACGGCATCACCGGTGAACTGGCCGAGCAGATCTACCGGAAACTGTTGGCGTTCGCCAACTTCGGCTTTCCGGAGAGCCACGCGCTCAGCTTCGCGCACATGGTGTTCTCCAGCGCCTATCTCAAGTACTACCACCCGGCCGCCTTCTGCGCCGCGCTGCTGCGGGCCCAGCCGATGGGGTTCTACTCGCCGCAGTCCCTGGTCGCCGACGCCCGCCGGCACGGCGTTGTGGTGCACGGCCCCGACATCAACGTCAGCGGCGTGCACCCGGACCTGGAACACGACGACGACAGCGTGAACGGCCGGGCGGTCCGGCTGGGCCTGGCCGGGGTGCGCCGGATCGGTGACGAACTGGCCGGCACGCTGGTCGCCGAACGTGCCGCCAACGGTCCCTACGCCGGCATCATGGACCTGTCCCGCAGAGCCAGGATGTCCACGGCACAGTGGGAGGCGCTGGCCACGTCCGGCGCGTTCGGCTGCTTCGGCCTCGACCGCCGTGCCGCGCTGTGGGCGGCGGGCGCGGCGGCCCAGGACCGGGAGGACCGGTTGCCCGGCACGGTCGTCGGTGTCGACGCGCCGATGCTGCCCGGCATGGACGGTGTCGAGACGGCGGCCGCCGACGTGTGGGCGGTCGGCCTGTCGCCGACCGTGTTCCCGACCGAGTTCGTCCGTGCCGAGCTGACCGCGATGGGCGCGGTGACCGCCGCCGCGCTACAGGCCGTGCCCAGCGGCACACGGGTGCTGGTCGGCGGCGCCGTCACCCACCGGCAGCGTCCCGCGACCGCGGGCGGTGTCACGTTCGTGAACCTGGAGGACGAGACGGGCATGATCAACGTGGTGTGCTCGCCGAACCTGTGGAGCAGGTATCGCCGGATCGCCAGGAACAGCAAGGCGATGGTGGTGCGGGGCCTACTGGAGAACGTGGACGGCGCGCTGAGCCTGGTCGCCGACCAACTGCGTCCGCTGGACCTGCGGATCACGATGGCCAAGTCACGCGACTTCCGCTGACACCGCGTGTGCCGCGATGAACAGGAACTGTGGGCGGGTGGACAGGGCGGCGAAGTCCGTCGCGGACGCCCGCTCGCCCTCCGGCAGCGGTCGCGGTTCGCCGAGCACGTCGATCCGGAAACCGTTACCGGTCAAGGCATCCGTGATGGCGTGCAGCGGCCGGTGCCGGAACCGCATGGTGATGGTGCAGTGCACCACCAGCGACGAGAACACGAGGTCGAAACTGCCTGCTGCGCGTAGTCGCGGCCGAAGTCGTCGTACTGGTTGCCGGTGCTGGAGGTCATAGGAGTCATCGTGGCATCGCACGCCCTACGATCGGTCCGTGTCCGCGACGTCAGGCAGCCCCGGGTTCGAGATCGGCAAGGACGGCATGGGTTCCGTCGTCGTCGGCTACGACGGGAGTCCACCGTCGGTGCACGCGGCCGCGTGGGCCGCCGGCCTGGCACGGCGGGAGCGCGGTGTGCTGCTCGTGGTCTACGTGGACGTCCTGTCCAGTCCCGCGCACTGGACACCGATGGGCAGCGCCGCGGCCACCGAGGCAGGTGTGGAGTTCCTGGAGGACCTGCGCCGGGAGGCAGGGCCGATCCTCGCCGAACGTGGTGTGGCGTGGGAGTTGTTGCGTGGCCAGGGCGAACCGGCGAATGTGCTGGAGGCGATCGCGGAGGAGCGGCGGGCCGACTGCATCGTGGTGGGCAGGTCCCGCCGCCGCGGCGGCCTGCTCGGCTCGGTCCCGAAGTCGCTGCTCACCCGTGCCACCCGGCCGATCGTGGTCGTGCCGTGACCGGCGCCGACGAGACGGCGACCGACGAGACGGCGACCGACGAGGGCGAGGTCGTCGTCGGCGAGAGCTACGTCGACGCCCAGTTGTCCCGGCGGCGGTGGCGCGGCGTGACGTTCGACCGCTGCGACTTCAGCGAAGCCGACATGCACGCCGTCACCACGCACGGTTGTCGATTCGTCCGGTGTGACTTCGGTCGCACCGATCTCTCCGACTCGAAGCACACCGCGACGGCCTTCCAGAACTGCGCCTTCGATCGCGCTCTGTGGACGAGAGCCACGCTGGAGGGTTGCAGCCTGCTCGGCTCGACGTTCCTGGACTGCCGCACCCGGCCGTGGACGATTCGCGACAGCGATCTCACGCTGGTCGGCCTGTCCGGCGCCAACCTGCGGGACGTCAACCTGTCCGGTCTGCGGCTGCGCGACGCCAACCTCAGTGAGGCCGACCTGCGCGGCGCCGATCTCCGGGACGCCGACCTGTCCGGCGCCCGGCTGCTCCGCGCCACGCTGGCCGGCGCCGACCTGCGGGGTGCGCGGATCGACGCGGACGGCCTGGTCCAGGCGACACTGCGCGGTGCCAGGGTCGACCTGGAGACCGCCGTCCGGTTCGCGGCGGCGCACGGCCTGGACGTCAGCGGCTGACCACACCGAGAACCGCTGACCACACGGAAAACCGCTGCCGGCTGGTTCGTCCAGCCGGCAGCGGTCAACGCTCGAACGATCAGCCGACGGGCGGCTCGACCGGCTCGACCTCGATCAGCTCACCCGTGTCGACCATCTCCTCGACGGCCCTGGGCAGCAGGTACGCCGTGCCGCCACCGGGCTGGTCGAACCACGGGATGGCCCCACCGGTCAGGGCCTGCACCGGCCTGGTCACCCGGTACACGTGGTACGGCCGGTGGATCCACTCCGGCACCAGCGACCGCTGCTCGAACGGCGTGCCGGCCACATAGGTGAGGTTGCCCTCCGGCCCGCCGAACCGGTCCAGTTCCGTGCCCGGCTGTAGTTCCAGCAACCGCTTGCCCCGGAACAGGGTCAGCGGCGGCTCACCGGCCAACGGCTGGATCGGCCACTCGGCGGCAGGCGGTGGGACCTCCTGCATCCGCTCGGGCGCGACGTCCGGAACCGGCAACCGCTCGTCCGGCCGGGACTCGGCGATCGCCTCGCGCCGGTCGTCCATCACGTGGTCCTCGGCGAAGTGGTTCTCGACGAAATGGTTGTCGCCCAGGTGATCATCACCAAACTGGTCGTCCATCAGCCGGTCGCCGTGCGGTTCCTCGGCGCGGTTGTCCAAGCCCGGGTTGTCCAAGCCCGAGTTGTCGATGCCCCGGCCGTCCATCCCGAGGTTGTCGGCACCCCGGCCGTCCATGCCGTTGCGGTTGTCCATCGGCTCGGGGACGGGGATGTCGCGGTCGTCGGCCAGATCGTGCCGTGACCGCACCTCGGGCAGCGGCTCGTCGTGATCGGGCACCGTGTCGGCGTGGTCGGCCGGGAGGTCCCCCGGTGGCGTGGCCACGCCACCGGGCAGGCCCGTCTCGGCGGGCACCCCGAGCAGCAGCTTGCCGAGCAGGAACGCGGACGCGTCCGCGATCTCCTCGAACAGCATCGGGGAGCTGAACTCACCGTCGAACCAGCCGACGTGCCAGCCGTCGTCGACCTGCTCCAGATACCAGGTCTGCGGAGCAGGCTCACCGATCCGGAACGTGTGCTCGGGCACCCGCAGTTCGGCCAGGCGCTGTCGCAGCAGGCTCACCGTGCGTTCGGGCTGCACACCGCTCGGCACGGACGGCGCCGAAGGAACGACCGACGGCTCCGGCACGACAGGAGGCGCGGCCTGCGACTCCATGACGGGCTCGACGGCGTCGTCGGCGCCGCTGTGCGCCCCCGCGGGCTCGGTCTGTTGCTGCTGCGGTTCAGGTGCGGGAGGCGGCACGGAAGGTGGTGCCTGCGGCACGAACAACGCCGTGGTCTGGGCGGACGACAGGTCCGTCACACCACCGGGCGCGCCCGCCATGGCCGGCGCTGGTGCGCCGACCGGAGGCATCGGCATGCCGCCGGGAGCCCCGGGCGGTCCCTGCCGCGACGGGGGCGTCCCGGGACCACCGGGCCCGTTCGGTCCACCCGGGCCGGCAGGCCCACCGGGCCGAGGCGGCCCACCAGGTCCACCCGGCCCGCTCGGGCCACCGAGGACGCCCACACCACCAGGTCCGGGCGCACCCTGGCCACCGGGACCACTCGGCCCGCCGGGACCACCTGGCCCGGAAGGGCTGGCGGGACCGCCAGGTCCGGCGGGACCGTTCGGCGCACCTGGACCAGCAGGTCCACCAGGTCCGGCCGGCCCGGCACCCGGACCGGCAGGGCCGCCGGGACCGGGCGGCCGGCCACCGGTGATGGTGGCAGCGGCCGCGATCCGGGTCTGGTCGTCCACCTCGGGCGGCCGGAAGCCGTTCGAGCGGGCGTGGCTGACCAGTTCCGGGTCAGGTGGCACGCCGTAGCGGCGCAGGTAGTAGTTGACCGCGGCCGGCCACACCCACACACCGTCGGTGTGGAAGGCGACCGGCACGGTGGGCCTGCCGTCGGCCGACAGGCGGTCGACGTCGTGGCCACGTTCGGGCAGCGCGAGTGCCGAGTGGTCCAGGTACTCCAGCAGCCGGTCGCGCTCCTCGTCGGAGACCTGCGGCCGGTTCACCGAAGGCCGGCCACTGGGTGCCTGCCCGTCGAAGATCCTGGCCAGCCGGAACCGGCGACCGGGCCGCTCCGGCGGCAGACCGGACAGCTTGCGCATCAGCCACTCGGGGACGTTGTCCTCGGTGCGCGGGAAGAAGTGCAGTTCGTCGCGGAAGGCGGCAGGTGGGGGCGGCGTGCGCCACTGCGGTTCCTGCCGGTCGAACTCCAGGTTGTAGCTGGAGGGTTTCTCGATCGAGTAGCGCGCGTTGAACCAGGTGCCGCGACCTTCCCGGTACATCCCTGCGCGCAGCTTGGCGAAGTGCATCGCAATGTCGTGCGATGCCGTCCATGCGTGGTGGCTTCCGTCGCTGTCCGTCACATCCGCGGACAGCTCGTAGTACCGCCCAGTAGCGCGGAACTCCGCGCTGATCTGTTGCCAGTCATCGGGCGCGGTGCGCATCAGAGCAAGCCCGATCTGTTTGACCAGCGCATCCTGGTCCGTCGGGCTCAACGGCGTGGGTGTCGGAGGTTGAGACACAGTCACATCTTGTCGTGTGGTCGGCGGATCGGCAGCGGTTCTTCGGAAAAGATTGCTTCACCATAGCTGGCCACAGCCTGTAACGGCCCGCGCGATGGTCGGGATCTGGTAACTCTGCGTGGGAGATCACTTGCCTGGTCGAGTGGTAGCGGATGCGAAGTGGCAGTCGTTCTGCCCGTTTCCGCTGGTTCGCGTCGGCTGTCGGTCAGGACCACCGTCGGCACCCCGCGCGCCGGAGCGGTTCTGAGAGGATGGCGGCGGAGCCGTAGGCGACGGCACGACGACCAGGACGGAGCGATCCGGTGCGGGACCAGGCGATCGACCACGGGATCGGCGGGGGTGTCGACGGCGGGGTCGACGGCGGTGCCGGACCGTCGGCGCCGGTGACCGATCCGGCGACGGAACCGATCGGCCGGCTGGGGGCGCCACCCGTGCCGCCCGAGGAGCCGGGTGGCTGGCGAGGCGCGGTGCGCGCCAACCTGGCCCTGGCGCTCGTGCTGGCCGTCGGCGCTGTCGGGACCGTCCTGATCCTGCTGTACCACTGGCGGCGCGGCGCGGTGCTGATCGGCGCGGCACTGCTGCTGGCCGCGCTGTTCCGGGTGCTGCTCCCGGACCGCAGGGTCGGTCTGCTCGCCGTGCGGGGCAGGCCGGTCGACGTGCTGTCCTACACGGTGCTGGGCGCGTGCATGATCTTCATCGCGGTGACGATCACCGGCGGCCCGTTCGGCTGAGCCGTCGGGCCGTGTGGGCGCGGCCGCGACATCAGTGCCGCGACATCAGTGCCGCGACATCAGTGCCGCGACATCAGTGCCGCGACATCGCCCAATTCATGTGTGGCACCAGGGGAATCCGGTCCAGCCAGCTGATGATGTGTAGCTGCTGCAGCACGAGCGCGCCCAGCCACAGCGACAGGACCGTGCACAGCGGCCCGACGAACAGCAGCTCGACCTTGCCGCCGGTGCGGTAGCGCATCGGTTTGGGCAGGCCGAGCGGGTACCAGAGGTGCCTGCCGATCGGCACCGGCCACAGCACGGGGCAGCCGTCCTCGGTGACGGCGTCGCCGACGCAGTGCGCGAGGCACCCGACGAGCACGGTCACGCCGACCCAGGCGGCTTTCCCGCCGCCGGTGTGCACCCACTTCCAGCACTGCCACGTCACGATCGTCGACAGCACGATGACGACGAACGTGTCGGCCGCGTGGTCCCACTCGTGCAACAGCCCGCGCACACCCAACCCGGTGAAGAAGAACAACAGGATCGCGGTGACCCACGAGTTGTGCAGCCCGACCAGCGACGCGCTCACGACCCCGGCCAGAGCGGCGAACACCGCGGTGTGCGTGAACGTGCGGTGACCGCCGTTGCGGTGCGGGTCGCCCTTGAGCCGGGTGATGTTGTAGATGCCGACGCTGGCCGTGTCGACGCCTCGCGAGATGATCTTGGTCACGGGACCGAACGACCGCGCGACGGTCGACGGCGGGTGGTCCAGGTCGGGCAGCAGCGCCGCGCCTGACGTCAGGGCGGCGCCCGCGAGCCAGGTCTGGGTGTCCACGTGTACGCCATGGGTGAGCGCGAGCAGCGATACCGCGCCCCACGCTGCCAGCCCCATGACCGCGTGGGTGGGTCCGGTCGACATGTCGCCCCTCCGAATCGGCCGGCGAGACTGTAGCAACGACTGGGCCTGGGGCTCGGCATTGAGGATGATCATCGAGGGCGTGGCGCGCCAGGCGGTCGAGCGGCTGCCGTCCGCTAGCAGTACGCTCGTACCGGATGCGTGGGAGCAAGGACGCGACTGCGAGAGGAGATCTCCGCACACATGGCCAAGATCAAGGTTTCCGGCACCATCGCCGAACTCGACGGCGACGAGATGACCCGGATCATCTGGCAGTACATCAAGGACAAGCTGATCCACCCGTACCTGGACATCGATCTCGACTATTTCGACCTGAGCATCCAGCACAGGGACGAGACGGACGACCAGGTCACGGTGGACGCGGCCAACGCGATCGCCAAGTACGGCGTCGGCGTGAAGTGCGCGACGATCACGCCGGACGAGGCGCGGGTCGAGGAATTCGGCCTGAAGAAGATGTGGCGCAGCCCCAACGGCACGATCCGCAACATCCTCGGGGGCGTGATCTTCCGCGAGCCGATCGTGATCTCCAACATCCCGCGCCTGGTCCCGACGTGGACCAAGCCGATCGTGATCGGCAGGCACGCGCACGGCGACCAGTACAAGGCGACGGACTTCAAGGTCCCCGGTCCCGGCACGCTGACGGTCACGTACACGCCCGACGACGGCGGCGCCCCGATGGAGTTCGAGGTCGCGAAGTTCCCCGAGGCCGGCGGCGTCGCGGTGTCGATGTACAACTTCCGCAAGTCCATTGAGGACTTCGCGCGCGCGTCGCTGCGCTACGGGCTTGAGCGGAAGTACCCGGTCTACCTGTCGACGAAGAACACCATCCTCAAGGCGTACGACGGGATGTTCAAGGACACCTTCCAGGAGATCTTCGACGCCGAGTACAAGGCCGACTTCGACGCGGCCGGCCTGACCTACGAGCACCGCCTGATCGACGACATGGTCGCGGCGGCGCTGAAGTGGGAGGGTGGCTACGTCTGGGCGTGCAAGAACTACGACGGCGACGTCCAGTCGGACACGGTCGCCCAGGGCTTCGGCTCGCTGGGCCTGATGACGTCGGTCCTGATGACGCCCGACGGCAAGGTCGAGGCCGAAGCCGCGCACGGCACGGTGACCAGGCACTACCGCCAGCACGAGCAGGGCAAGCCGACCTCCACCAACCCGATCGCGTCGATCTTCGCGTGGACCCGCGGCCTGGCGCAGCGCGGCAAGCTGGACAGCACGCCGGAGGTCGTCCGGTTCGCCCAGAGGCTGGAGCGCGTCGTCGTCGAAACGGTCGAGAGCGGCAGGATGACCAAGGACCTGGCACTGCTCGTCGGCCCGGACCAGCCGTTCCTGTCGACGGAGGAGTTCATGGCAGCCCTGGACGAGAACCTCCAGAAAGCCATGGTCGGCTGACTCGGGCGGTCACCAACCAGCGTTCCCCGCGCACCAACGAGAAGTCGACACGCGTGACGGCGGATCTCCGGATTCCCCGCGCGTGTCGACTCCCGGCGCCGGCGCGAGCATCCGGTGCGCGACTCCTACGCCGGCTGTCGTCGAATCCGACCACCCGGGAACTGGAGAAGATCGACGAGCCCCGGTTCGCTGACCGACATTGCCGCAACCGTGACGCCGGCCCTACCGGCCACATCTCGCGCGTGTCGATCTTCCGCGTACCCGCGTATCGCCCCGAAAGGGTCGACACGCCCGATACCGAGGCCGTCCGCGCGTGTCGACCTTCACCAGTCGACCTTCACCAGTCGACACGCGCGGCGAGCAACCCGAACTCCGCGCGTGTCGGCCATCGAACGGTCGACACGCCGAACGGGTCCGACCACCCGGCCGACATTTTCTCGCGTGTCGACTCCCGAACGGTCGACACGCGCGGAAACCCCGGCGATACTCGCGCGTGTCGACTCCTGACCGGTCGACACACGCGGCCATCGAGGCCGGCCTCGATGGCCAAGCCGGACGGCTGACCTCGACCGTTCGGGTGGCACCGTCGGGTGGTTGTCCGGACGAAACGCACCTGATCGCAGCGTCGTGCGCTATACCTGGAGGCGTGCTCGGCATGTCCAAGCGGATGCTGGTCGTCATCGGCCTGCTGGTGTTGATGATCGTGCTTGTGTTCGTGCAGAACAAGAAGAACGGCACCACCGCACAGTCCAGTGGTGGCTGCCAGGTGCAGGTCACCGCCGACGTGCTCAACGTGCGGTCCGGGCCGAACGGGACCGCCAAGGTCGTCGCCGTGCTCAACAACGGCGCCATCAAGCAGGCCACGACGACCGTGCAGAACAACTTCCGCGAACTCGCGCAGAACCAGTGGGCCGACTCGCAGTACCTCAAGCCCGTGTCGGGAGCGTGTTGACGTTCGCCGTCGGTAGCCTTCCCGCGTGCTAACCGTATCCACCGTCAACGTCAACGGCCTGCGCGCCGCCGCCACCAAGGGCCTGATCGACTGGCTCGCGGCCACTGACGCCGATGTGGTGTGCCTCCAGGAGACCCGGGTCGGTGTGGACCAACTGCCCGAACCGCTGCGTGAGCCCGCGGGCTGGCACGCCGTCCATGCCGAGTCCGCTGTCAAGGGCCGCAACGGTGTCGCCGTGCTGAGCCGGGATCTGCCGTGCGAGGTCCGGGTCGGGTTCGGTGTCGACGAATTCGACACCAGCGGCCGCTACGTCGAGGTCGTGCTGCCCGGGTTGACGGTCGGCAGCCTCTACCTGCCCAGTGGTGACGTCGGCACAGCCCGCCAGGCCGAGAAGGAACGCTTCATGGCCGGCTTCCTGCCGCACCTCAGGGAGCTCAACGACAAGGCCACCGCCAACGGCACCGACGTCCTGATCTGCGGTGACTGGAACATCGCGCACATGCCCGCGGATCTGAAGGCGTGGAAGACCAACCAGCGCAACTCCGGTTTCCTGCCCGAGGAACGCGCCTGGCTGAGCCAGGTCTACGACGAGGTCGGCTACGTCGACGTCGTCCGCTGCCTGCATCCCGACACCACCGGCCCGTACTCGTGGTGGTCCTACCGCGGCAAGGCGTTCGACAACGACGCCGGCTGGCGCATCGACCTGCACGTCGCGAGCCGGAACCTCGCCGACCGCGCCCGCACCGCGGCCGTCGAGCGCGCCGAGACGTACGCGCTGCGCTGGTCGGACCACGCGCCGGTGACCGTGACCTACGCATGATCAGGATCAGCACCCGCAACGCCCGTTTCCAGCAGTGGTCCGCGCTGCTGGACAACCGCACCAAACGCACCCGATCCGGTGAGTTCCTGGTGCAGGGCGTTCGCCCGATCACGCTCGCGATTCGGCACGGGTGGACGATCCGCACGTTGATCCACCCGTTCGGGCGGCACCTGTCCGAGTGGGCCACCGGCGTGCTCGACGATCCGGCCGTGCGCGGCGAGCGGATCGCGATGGCGCCGGAACTGCTCGCGGAACTGGCGGGCAAGGACGACGACACCGCCGAACTCGTCGCCGTCGCGGCGCTGCCGGCCGACCGGCTGGACAAGATCACGGTCGGCGACTCGTTCCTCGGCGTCGTGTTCGACCGGCCGACCAGTCCGGGCAACATCGGCACGGTGATCCGCTCGGCGGACGCGTTCGGCGCCGCCGGCGTGATCGTCGCGGGCCACGCGGCCGATCCCTACGACCCGAGGGCGGTGCGCGCGAGCACGGGTTCGCTGTTCGCGCTGCCGGTCGTCCGGGTGCCGGCGCCCAGTCTGGTGCTGGAGTGGCTGGCCGACGTCCGTGCTGCGGGCGTGCCGGTGCGCGTGGTGGGCACCGACGAGGAAGCCCGGTTCGACGTCTTCGACCACGACCTGACCGGTCCGACGCTGCTGGTCGTCGGCAACGAGACGACGGGGATGAGTTCGGCGTGGCGCGAGGCGTGCGACGTCACGGTGCGCATTCCGATCGGCGGCGCGGCCAGTTCACTGAACGCCGCGAACGCCGCGACCGTGGTGCTCTACGAGGCTGCCCGCCAGCGCATCCGGCATTGACTGTGACTGGGGTCACATGTGAGCCGGGTTCCGTTGACCTGGCAGAAGACCCCGTCGGGCGACCTACGCTCCTGTCGTGGTCACCGACATCACCCTGACGCCACCGGAACCCCGCCCCACCGAGGCCGCGATCCGGCGCGCGCTGCGCAGGGCGCACGACGGCTCCGCGCTGGACGTCACAGAAGCCGCCGTCCTCCTGCATGCCAGGGGAGACCAACTCGACGAACTGCTCGCCACCGCGGGCCGCGTGCGGGACGCGCACCTGGCCGCGGAGGGCCGCACCGGTCTGGTCACCTACAGCCGCAAGGTCTTCATCCCGCTCACCCGGCTGTGCCGGGACCGTTGCCACTACTGCACTTTCGTCACCGTGCCGGGCCGTGCGCCCGCCGCCTACCTCGAACGTGACGAGGTGCTCGACATCGCCCGTCAGGGCGCGGCCGCCGGTTGCAAGGAGGCACTGTTCACCCTCGGCGACCGGCCGGAGGACCGCTGGCCCGCTGCCCGCGAGTGGCTGGACGCCCGCGGCTATTCCTCCACTGTGGACTATCTTCGTTCGGTCGCCGTCGCGGTGCTCGAGGAAACCGGTCTGCTGCCGCACCTGAACCCGGGCGTGCTGTCCTGGGAGGAGCTGACCCGGCTGCGGCCGGTCGCGCCGAGCATGGGCATGATGCTGGAGACCACCGCCGAGCGCCTGTGGAGCGAACCGACCGGCCCGCACTACGGTAGCCCGGACAAGGAACCCGCCGTGCGGCTGCGGGTGCTCGCCGATGCCGGCCGTGTCAACATTCCTTTCACCACAGGCATTCTCGTCGGCATCGGGGAGACGCTGACCGAGCGCGCCGAGTCGCTGCACGCGATCCGCCGCTCCGCGCGGCAGTACGGGCACATCCAGGAGGTGATCGTGCAGAACTTCCGTGCCAAGCCGGACACCGCGATGCGGTCCACACCGGACGCGGACCTGCACGATCTGGCCGCAACCGTTGCCGTGGCACGGTTGTTGCTCGGCCCCGGCGTGAGCGTGCAGGCGCCACCGAACCTCGCCGGTGACGAACACGCCCTGCTGCTGCGCGCCGGCATCGACGACTGGGGCGGCGTCTCGCCGATCACGCCCGACCACGTCAACCCGGAACGGCCGTGGCCGGACCTGGAGCGGCTGGCCGAGTGGACCGCCGCCGCCGGTTACACACTGCACGAACGGCTGACCGTCTATCCCCGCTACGTCGACGCGACTCCCGGCCAGTGGATCGACGTCCGGCTCGCCGAGCACGTCGCGGCCCTGGCCGAACCGGCCACCGGGTTGGCGCGCGAGGGCGTGCGCCCGGCAGGCCGGCCGTGGCAGGAGCCGGACGGCGGCCTGGCCACGATCGGCAGGTCGGACCTGCACGAGACGATCGACACCGACGGCCGCACCGGCGACCGGCGCGGCGACTTCGACTCCGTCTACGGCGACTGGGCCGAACTGCGCCGACAGCTCTCGGCCGGCGTCGTGCCGCCACGCCTTGACTCCGACGTGGCGGCGGGCCTGAAACTGGCCGCGGACAACCCCGGCGCGCTGCTGGACGAACGGCACGAGGCGGCGGCGATGGCGCTGCTCACGTGCGAGGACACCGCCCTGGACGCCATGACGAGACTGGCCGACGAACTGCGGGCCGACGTCGTCGGTGACGACATCACCTATGTGGTGAACCGCAACATCAACTTCTCCAACGTCTGCTACGTTGGCTGCCGGTTCTGTGCGTTCGCGCAACGGGAACGCGACGCCGACGCCTACCGGCTGTCCGTCGACGAGGTCGCCCAGCGCGCGCGGGAGGCGTGGGACGCGGGCGCCACCGAGGTGTGCATGCAGGGCGGTATCGACCCGAACCTGCCGGTCACGTACTACGCCGACATCGTGCGCGCGATCAAGGCCCGGGTGCCCGGCATGCACGTCCACGCGTTCAGCCCGATGGAGATCGTCAGCGCCGCCGCGAAGGCGGGCGTGAGCATCGCCGAGTGGCTCACCGAACTGCGCGACGCGGGCCTGGACACGATTCCCGGCACGGCCGCCGAGATCCTGGACGACGACGTGCGCTGGGTGCTGACCAAGGGCAAGCTGCCCGCGTCCACCTGGATCGACGTGGTGTCCACTGCGCACCGGCTGGGCATCAGGTCGTCCAGCACGATGATGTACGGGCACGTCGACCACCCCGGCCACTGGCTGGCGCACCTGCGCACGCTGGCCCGGATCCAGGAGGACACCGGCGGTTTCACGGAGTTCGTCGGCCTGCCGTTCGTGCACCGCAACGCCCCGATCTACCTGGCGGGCGTGGCGCGACCGGGCCCGACCCGGCGGGACAACCGGGCCGTGCACGCGCTGGCCAGGCTCGGACTGCACGGCCGGATCGACAACGTCCAGTGCTCGTGGGTGAAGCTGGGCGACGAGCAGACCGCCGAACTGCTGCGCGGCGGAGCCAACGACATCGGCGGCACACTGATGGAGGAGACGATCAGCAGGATGGCCGGTTCGGAGCACGGCTCGTCCCGCACGGTGGACGAACTGGCTGCTCTGGCGGCACTGGCCGGCCGGCCGGCGCGACGGCGCACGACGACCTACCAGGCGGTCTGAGACTGCACGCGGAGTTGGCGAATCGTCTCATATGGCGTGTCCGGTTGGGCGAACCGGGGGCCGATAGCACCCGCCTTGACACGATGGGTAGTTTTTCCGGGTCGGAGCTCGTGCCACTTCCCCCGGTCGGGGGCCCGTTCGTTCCCAGGAGGCGCGTTCATGCGCGGGCGAGTAGCGATGGCTACCGCGGTCTCCCGTGGTCGCACCGTGGTTGCCGGGGTCCTCGTCCTGGCCGCCGTCGAAGTGATCGCAGGCTGGGGTACCGGCACGGCGGCTGCCGCGACCGGTGGCGGTTCGGGCATCGTGATCCGGGACACCATGGACGTCGGTCTGGCCGGTGGCGTCGGCGTGGCCGCGGTCCTGGTCGGTGCGGTCGGCCTGGTGTTCGGCCTGACCCGCAGGCACCGCCAGTCCCTGGCGCGCAGGGCGGCCGAGCGGGCGGCCGCGGGCGCCGAGAGCCGCTGAGGTCGGTCCCGGTTCGCGTTGCGGCTGGTCGGGGGCATGGCTAACGTCCGCCTGTGGCGGACAGCACGGCCCGAAAGGGCAACGGTTCCCTGATCACCCGACTGCGCGGCAGGTATCACTGGCTGGACCACCTGCTGACGGCGAACGAGTCGTACAACACGCACTACGGCAACCACTACGCCGCCGCGGTCACCTATTTCAGCGTCCTGTCGCTGATCCCGATCCTGATGGTCGCGTTCGCGATCGCGGGCATCGTGCTGGCCGGCAACGCCAGCCTGTTGGGTGAACTTCAGGCGTCGATCACCAAGTCGGCACCCGGCGCGCTGGGCGACACGCTCAAGCAGGTCGTCCAGGCGGCCATCTCGGCCCGTGGCACGGTCGGCATCATCGGCCTGCTGGTCGCGCTGTACTCGGGGATCGGCTGGATGAGCAACCTGCGTGACGCCCTGACCGCCCAGTGGGGCCAGGAGCGGGGCGAACTGCCGCTGCTTCCGACGATGCTCAAGGACCTGCTGTCGCTGATCGGCCTCGGTGTCGCGCTGGTGGTGTCGTTCGCGATCACCATCGCCGGTTCCGGTGTCGGTGCGCTGCTGCTGCGGCTGGTCGGGTTGGACAAATACGACTGGGCCAAGGTGCTGCTGGTGGTGCTCAGCGTCGTGCTGTCCCTGCTGGCCAACTGGCTGGTGTTCCTGTGGGTGATCGCCCGGCTGCCCAGGGAGCGGGTCGGCCTGCGCAGCGCGGTCCGTGGCGCGTTGTTCGCCGCGGTGGGCTTCGAGGTGCTCAAGCAGGTGGCGACCGTGCTGCTGAAGTCCGCGACGCACTCGCCGACCGGCGCGGTGTTCGGCTCGGTCATCGGGCTGCTGGTGTTCGCCAACCTGGTGTCCCGCTTCCTGCTGCTGGCCACGGCGTGGACGGCGACATCACGGGAGAACGTCGTCGCGCCACCGGTCCCGGCTCCGCCGCCCGCCGTGATCCGGCCGATCGTGCGGACCCGTGAAGGTCTCGGACCGGCCGCCGCCGCCGGGCTGCTGGCCATGGGCGCGGTCACGGGCGCACTGTTCCGCCGCCGCCGCTGACAACGCACGACCATGGCGGGTGAGCACTCACTCACCGTGGCGGACGAGGATGCGACTCACCGCCGTCGTCCGCGCCCCGCGTGTTCGCCGAGGCTTACGCCGACCTGACCGCGCTGGAACAGGCGATCACGGCCGCCGACGCGGCCTGGACTCACGCCCGGCCGACGGCCCGCACACCGGCACCGCCGGCGTGGCGGCTACGCGACCCAGCCGCACCGACCCCGCCGCCGGCCTGCTGGCCGCGCTCGCGGAGGAGAATGCTGTCCGCACGGCACTCGATGCGGTTACCGGAGGTCAGCTCGGCCACTCCGGCCCGGTCGGCCACTCCGGGGTCGCGGGCGTCGTGCTGGGCCGCTGAACCGGCTGCCGCGGCGCGACCGGCCTGACCACCCTGGCCGTCGGCATCGCCGGCATCGGCCGTGCCGCGGGCTGCCCCTGCGTGGCCGGCATCGGCCGCGGGACGGCCGTCGGGAACGACTGCGTGATCGCGTCGTCCTCGTCGCGCGTGGGCTTCCTGGGCGCCAGATCCGCCGGCACGGCGACCCGCACGGTCTCCGCCGACGCGACCCGCGCCGCCACCGCGGCCCTCACCTTCCGCGCCTTCTGCCGCCGCAGGTACATCAGGCCGATCACCACCAGGGCGACCGCCGCCAGGATCGTCAGCGGGAGACCGACGTTGCCGAACGTGCTCATCGACGTCGTCGGCGCGGTGGACACCTGCGCGCCACCGCGCCCCGTCGACGGCGTGGTCGTCGCGGCCCGCCGGACCACGTTGTTCGCCGTGGCCGCGCCCCTGGTCGCCAGTGGCCCCATCAGGTAGGCGACCGGTTCGGCGTGCGCGTTCTCCAGTGCGAACCCGTAGTTCATCAGTTCCCTCGCGTTCTGCCACCGGCCGGCGATGCGGTTGTCACCCCTGGCCATCACCAGGGCGACACGGTGACCGGCCTGCACCGCGGCGTTGGCGTATGTCTGCTGGGCGTCGGTGGTGTACCCGACTTTGCCGCCCAGATCGCCCGGGTAGGTCCGGAGCAGGAGGTTGTCGTTGTTGATCATGTAAGCCGGCTTGTTGGCATAGCCGGGAAACGGCATCTGCACGGTGTGCATGGCGTTCGCCAGCATCGGCGTCGCCAGGTCCACCCTGAAAAATATGGACAGATCGTAGGCCGACGACGTCATGCCGGGCGCGTCGAGGCCCGAGGGAGTCGCCGCGCGGGTGTCCGTTGCGCCCAGTTGGCGTGCCAACGCGTTCATCTTGTCGACCGTGGGCCGCATCCCGCCCATCTGCATCGCCAGCGCGTACGCGCAGTCGTTGCCCGACGCCATCAGCAGCCCGTTCACCAGCAGGCCCACCGTGTACTGGCCGCCGGGACCGACACCGGCCCGCGAACCGGGCTGGTTCGCGTCGTCCGTGGTGCCCACCACCGGCGTGGCCGGGTTCAGGTTCCGCGCCACCACCTGGGCAAGCAGCATCTTGATCAGCGACGCGGGCCGTTCCCTGGCGTGCGGGTCCTTCGCCGCCAGGATCGCGCCGGTGTCCAGGTCCTGCAGCAACCAGGACTGGTAGCCGAGATCCGTCGGCAGCGGCGGAGCGCCGGGCGGCAGGATGTAGTCGCACCCGCCCATCCGCTCGCCACCGGCCGGAGTGGCGGGCTCGGGCAGCGGTGTGGGCGACGGCTCACCGGGTGCCAGTGCCTCGGACGAGTCGACGGCGGGTGGTGGAGCGACCTGGTCCGGGCAGCCGGCCGCGGTCGCGGCCGGCGCGCTCACCAGCGCGACCATGGCCAGCACCACCGTGATCAGCACCACCGTGATCAGCGCACACGATGTCCGGGTGACCGCGGCGGCGGGCATCGGGTCGGGTGGGCGCACGTAGGCAGGCTAGCCACATACCGTCCCTCACCGACACCCGACACAGTTTCACGGTTGGCACATGTGGTCAGGCACCTGCCGTGCGTGACGGGGCCGACGCAGGTCACACTCCGCCATACCTGCCCAGATCGCCCATCCCGTCGCCGCCCATACTGCGCGGGTGAGGCTTTCCCGTGCGGTGTCGTGGTTCCTGCTCGTGTTCGGTGTGTGGTCGTGGGTGATCTGGCCGGTGTTCCTGCGCAACATCGCCGCCGACCCCCGCTCGTTCGACGCCGGCACGCCGACCGGATTCTTCCTGGTGCACCTGGTGCTGACCGTCGTGTCGCTGGCATTCGGCACGGCGATCGGCGTCATCGGCGTACGAGGCGTGCTGGCCCACCGGCGGTCGGTGGACGCCTAGGGTGCGTTGCGCGAGCCCGCTTTCCGGCTGCGCGCCCCAGATCCTCTTCCTCGGTTTCCGCTCCGCATTCGGGAGGCATCTCGGTGACGATCCTGCTCAAGATACTGCTGTTCCTGCACCTGCTCGGGATGGCCACGCTGATCAGCGCGTTCTTCGTGCAGCGGCGTCGCGCGGCCGAGGGCCTCACCAGGACGTGGCTGTACGGCAGCGGCCTGCAGGCGGTGACCGGCCTGGCCATGGTGGGCCTGATCGACGGCGCCCACATCAACGGCGGGCTCGGCACCGCCGGTCACATCAAGATCGGCGTGAAGCTGCTGGTGCTGATCGTGATCGGGCTGCTGGCCGCGATCGGCCTGAACCGGCCTGCCCGGGCGGGGCGGCTGTCGGACGCCATGGGTGCGCTGACGGTGGTCAACGTCGCGATCGCGGTGTTCTGGTCCGCCTGATCCCACCCGATCGTGTCCTGTTGTACAACACGTACAACTCATACCTTGGTCCTATGAGCACCTCACCCCGCCCCTCCGTGGACATCAGCTTCCGCCCGGCCACCCTCCCCGTCGAGGTGACGGTCTCGCATGCCCGCGCGCACCTCCCCGAACTCCTGGACGATCTCCGCGAGGGCGGCACCGTCTATCTCACCCGTTACGGCAAACGCCTGGCGGCACTGATACCCGCCCACGTCGGCGAACGCCTCGAACGATCGGAAGACGAGTACTGGAGCGCCCGAGCCCGCGAAGCCCTCAACGCGGAGGAGCCGGTGAACACCCGTCGGATCGAGTTCCGTCCTGGCGCCACGACGGCCCTGCTCGGCCTCGGCGAACCGGCCCGCCGCCGACTCCAGCGAGCCATCGACGGCCTGGCCGACGACACCAGACCGGACGGCGCGGTCGAGCTGGCCGGCTTACCCGGGGCGTTCCGCATCAACGTCGGCAGACACAAGGTCGTCTACACGGCCGACGAGCGAACGATCACCATCCTCGTGGCCGACGAGGACCCCGACGATCTCGAAGGGAGCTGACCATTGTGTCTGGCGTTGACAACGTGGTTCAGCCGGCCGGGATTTCGTAGACGAGTTCGTAGCGGGCGCCGGTGAGGATCATGTCGTTGACTTCGACCGCTGCTCCCGTCCGGTCGAAGGCGATGCGGGTGACACACAGGACCGGCGCGCCGTTGGTGAGCATCAGGCTGGAGGCCTCGGCCGGCCTCGCGGGGCGTGTCGAGACGTATTCGACGAAGTGGTCGAGTGCGTGGCCTGCTTCTTCCAGCCTGGCGTAGATGCCGCCGGGGTCGGTGTCGGCTCGATCGATACGGGAGCCTTCGGCGAGTTTCTTCGAGAGTCGAGAAGTCGCCAGTTGAACCGGTTCGCCGTCGGCGTGCGTCACTCGTTCCCGGACGAACACTTCTTCGCCGCGTGCCAAGCCCAGGGCATCGGCGCTGTACTCGTCTGCCGGTTCGGTCCTGGTCGTCACGTCCACGCTCGGAGCGAAGCCGTTGGCCTGCGCGTCCGTGACGAACGGGCCGTGGCCTCGCGTTCTCGCCGACCGGTCGAGCCGGCTGCGCGCCAGTCGCACCACTGACGGCTTGTCGCGGACGAACGCGCCCGCGCCCGGTCGCGTCACGAGGAGCCCTTCGCCGCGCAACAGGTCAAAAGCGTTCTGGACGGTTTGCCGTGCCACACCGTATTTCCGCATCAGCTTTCGACCGCTGGGCACCCGGTGGCCGGGTGGATAGTCACCACATTGGATCGAAGTACGGAGGTCGTTGGCGATTCGTTGGCAGAGAGTCTCGTCGGCTTGGGCCGTTGGCTGGGTCTGCACGTTGCCCAGTGTGCCGAGTTTCGGGCGTATGTCTGCGCGCGTCTCACAGTTTGCGCGAGAGTTCACTCGGCTGCCGGACGTCTGGCGGTTGGCCGGTGACGCCGCCGAACGTACGCATCGCCGCACTACCAACGAGTAGCAGGGATGTGAATCCTTTCAGTATCGCGAACGACCGTCAGAAGCGCTTGAACAACAACGCTCTTCTCGCTTCCTGCATCGCCTTCGTCACCTGATTGCCACGTGGACACGCATCGGTGCAGTTGAACGTTGTACGACAACGTCACACGCCTTCCGTGCCGTTAAGGATGTCCAGGCGCTCCTCAGCGCCGTCGTCACCTCGCCCTGTCCGCCTGGGACTGGATCCCGTCCGACCCGCACGCGCCGTGCGCGCACGAGCGGCGGAAGCTCAACGTTCCGTCGATGTACCACTTGAGGTAGTGCAACAGGTTCAGCACGCGGTCGGTCGACAGCGCCGGCCGTCGAACGACTGCCATGCCGGCCCGTCGTTGACTTCCGGGTTGTCGCGGTGGATCCGAACGGCGATCTGGACCGTTCCGGCGGGCACCGGTGGACGGTCGCCGTGCGCACCGGACGCCGTACCGGTTCGATCGTCGCGGTCATCGGGTGCGCCCCCTCGGGCGGGCAGAACTGTCGACATCATCAGTATTTCCGGTCCGTCGGCTCGTGCCACGTGCCCGCCAGCCGACTCCCGGCGGCCAGGCCGTCGCCCTGCTCGTACGCCATGGTGTGTCGCATGAAGTTCACGTCGTCGCGGTTCGGGTGGTCCTCCCAGGCGTGCCCGCCGCGCGACGCCTTCCGCGCCAGCGCGCCCGACACGACGATTTCCGCCCGCTCCAACAGAAAACTGGTACACCGATGCGTTCGCGTCCATCGTGGCCTGCGGTTCGGTCCTGATCGTCACGACCCGTTCCGTGCCTGCCTCGGACTGGAGTGCCGACAGTTGCTGCTCCACCGTCGTTGCCGGCGGCGAGGGCAGGTCGACGAACTCGTGAGTGTCCGCGTACCGCGCGGCCGCGATTCCGGCCCACCGGCCGAACACGTTGATGTCCAACAGCGAACTGGTGCCGAGCCGATTGGATCCATGTAGCGAGACGCGCGCGACTCACCGGCCGCATAAGGCCCGGCCGGACGTTCTCGTTGTCCCGCAGCACTTCGCTATCGGGCTTCAGTCGCCGTTGAGGTTCGGGTCGAAAGTGAAGATCACGAACGTCCCGAGCGCCAGGATGAGCAGCGCCGACGTGTAGAGCAGAACCTTGAGCCAGAAGCGGGTCCGGTCGCGGCGCGCGTAGTCGTCGATCACGGTCCGCAGGCCGATCGTGCCATGGATCTCGGCCAGCCACAGCATCGCCAGGTCCCAGAACTGCCAGAACGGCGATGACCAGCGGCCGGCGACGAACGCGAAGTTGACGCGCTGCACGCCGCCGTCCAGCACGTTCATGATGAACAGGTGGCCCAGCACGAGCACCATGAGGGCCAGCCCGGACAGCCGCATGAACAGCCAGCTGTAGAGCTCGAAGTTGCCCAGCCGGGCGCCGGGGCGCCGTGGCGTACGGGGGCGGGGGAGATCGGGGGTGGCCGCCATCTCAGTTGCTCCCGAAAAGCTGCTCGGCGTTGTACCGGAGCATGAAGTAGGCGCTCGGGACCATCACGACGATCCACACGGCGATGATCACCCACAGCATCGGCCGCTGGTAGCGCGGGCCGTTGCCCCAGAAGTCCACCAACATCACCCGCAGGCCGTTGAGCGCGTGGTACAGCACGGCGCCGACCAGGCCCAGCTCCATCAGGTTGACCAGCGGGTTCTTGTAGAGGCTGATCACCTTGTCGTACGCGTTGGGTGACACCCGCACCAGTGCGGTGTCCAGCACGTGCGCGAAAAGGAAGAAGAACGTCAGCACGCCGGTGATCCGATGGGCCACCCACGACCACACACCAGGCTCGCCCCGATACAGCCTGCCGCTGCGCCGCGCGGCGGTCCGCCCGGCGCCCGCCGAGTCGGAGCCGGGGGTACCGGCCGTGGTGGACAAGGGGTTCTCCGCCTCCAAGGCAGTCCGGGATCCGACTCGGCGATGCTAGTCCCGGGCCAACCGGACAACCCAGTTGACAAGGGTCGTTGTGACTGATGAGACAGGTGGCCGGCGCATCGGCGCGCCCGTGGGCAACATCCACTACCGGGTGACGCAGCGTCACTGTTCCGGCGGCGTGGACTCGGGCACGATTCGGTCACGCGACTGGTTCACCGAGCCGGGACCACACCGGTCGGAGGTACCGTCTCGCGAACGACACCCCCGGTCGACACGGTCGGTCGGGTACCGGTGGATCGGTCCGGTCGGCGCGGCGACGACCCGTCGCCCCCTCCGGCCACTCTAGAAGGGAGAACGCCTTGCGCACCGTTCGAGGGACAGCTGTGGTCGCGGGAGTGGCCACGCTCGGCCTGGTGCTCGCGGCGTGTGGGTCGGCACCTGCCACGCACACGACCACGACCAGCAGTTTCAAGGCGTGCATGGTCACTGACACCGGTGGCATCGACGACCGGTCGTTCAACGCGTCGGCGTGGGCGGGTATGAACGCGGCGAAGGCCGCCGGCAAGGCCGACGTGAGCTACGTGCAGTCCAAGTCGGAAAGCGACTACGCGCCCAACATCAGTCAGTTGGTCGGCGAGAAGTGCCAGCTGATCGTCACGGTCGGCGGGCTGATGGGTCAGGCGACGGCGGCTGCCGCCACGAAGACGCCCGCCCAGCACTTCGCGATCGTCGACTCCAACGGCAACGGCACCAACGTCGAGGGCCTGCAGTTCAACACCGCGCAGGCCGGTTTCCTGGCCGGCTACCTGGCCGCCGGGTACTCGAAGTCGGGCAAGGTGGCGACCTACGGCGGCCTGAAGATCCCACCGGTGACCATCTACATGGACGGCTTCTGGGAGGGCGTGCAGTACTTCAACTCCAAGAAGGGCAAGAGCGTCCAGGTCCTCGGCTGGAGTGAGAACGCGCAGAGCAACGGCAGTTTCGCCGGTTCGTTCACCGACCAGAGCCAGGGCCAGCAGTTGGCGAACAACTTCATCGCGCAGGGCGCCGACGTGATCTTCCCGGTCGCGGGCGGCACGGGCCTCGGTTCGGCGGGCGCCGCGGCGGCGTCCAACGGCAAGGTAGTGATCATCTGGGTGGACACCGACGGTGTCGAGTCGGCGCCGCAGTACGCCGGCGTGTTCCTGACCACGGCGTTCAAGAACGTCGACAACGCCGTGCAGAAGGAGGTCACGGACGCGTCCGGCGGCACGTTCCCGACCACGGACTACGTCGGCACCCTGGCCAACGGCGGTGTCGGCCTGTCGCCGTTCCACCAGTTCGACTCCAAGGTGGACCCGGGCCTGAAGTCCGATCTGGACCAGATCAAGAAGGACATCATCGCCGGCACGATCAAGATCACCTCGCCGTCGCAGCCGAAGGCCGGCAGCTAGTGCGGGGTCCACGGCGCGAACCGGCCCCAGGACACCCCCCGCCCTCCCAGGGGGCACTGCCCTTGGCCATCCTATCGCCCCAGGTCAGCAGCGCGGAGCTGGTTTTCCTCGGTCTGTGGACAGGTCGGTCGGCTGTGGACAACTCGGTGTTCCGGGTCGGAGCACCAGCCTGATGGATTCCCTGGCGCGCGTGGCGGTCTCCGCCACGCGCGCCAGGGCTCGGGTCGGGAGATCGGTCGGGTGGCACGATCCGTGGGCGTCGGCGGAAACCGGGGCCTGCGCGCGGGGTCGTTCACGTGCGCGGCCGCATAGGGGAAGCGTGGGCCATGCGTCTTGAGTTGCGGGGCATCACCAAGCGGTTCGGTTCGCTGGCCGCGAACGACTCGATCGACCTGGTGGTCGAACCGGGCGAGATCCACGCCCTGCTGGGCGAGAACGGGGCCGGCAAGTCGACCCTGATGAACGTGCTCTACGGCCTCTACCAGCCGGACGAGGGCACGATCGCGATCGATGAGAAGACCGTGGCCTTCCGCGATCCGGGGGACGCGATCGCGGCCGGGATCGGCATGGTGCACCAGCACTTCATGCTCGTTCCGGTGTTCTCGGTCGCGGAAAATGTGATGCTGGGCCGGGAGTGGACGAACGGCCCGCTGGGCGTGCTGTCCAGGGGCACCGCGCGGACCAGGGTCCGTGAGCTGTCCGAGCGATACGGTCTCGACGTCGACCCGGACGCGCTGGTCGGTGATCTGCCGGTCGGTGTGCAGCAGCGGGTGGAGATCCTCAAGGCCCTGGTGCACGACGTCGACGTGCTGATCCTGGACGAGCCGACCGCCGTGCTCACGCCGCAGGAGATCGACGAGCTGATCCGCGTGATGGGGCAGCTGCGCGACGCCGGTAAGTCGATCGTGTTCATCACGCACAAACTTCGCGAGGTCAAGGCCGTCGCGGACCGGATCACGGTGATCCGGCGCGGCAAGGTCGTCGGTGCGGCCTCGCCGCAGGACTCCGAGCGGGAACTGGCCAGCATGATGGTCGGCCGGGACGTGCGGTTGGTGGTGGAGAAGAGCCCGGCGCGGCCCGCGGAGGTGAGCCTGCGGATCGCGGGCGTGACCATCAGGGACGACCGCGGCGCGGTCACCGTCGACGACCTGAACCTCGACGTGCACGCGGGCGAGATCGTCGGTATCGCCGGCGTGCAGGGCAACGGCCAGGAGGAACTGGTCGAGTCGCTGCTGGGTGTCCGGGTGCCGGAGTCGGGTTCGATCACGCTCAACGGCGTCGAACTCGTCGGCCGCTCGCCGAAACGGGTGCTCGCCGACGGTGTCGGCTACGTGCCGGAGGACCGGCAGCACGACGGGTTGGTCGGCCCGTTCACGGTGGCCGAGAACCTGGTGCTGGACATGACCGACCGGGAGCCGTTCGGTTCCGGGCTGGCCCTGCGGCTGGGCGAGATCCGGCGCAACGCCGAGCAGCGGGTCGAGGAGTTCGACATCCGCACCCCGTCGGTGGACGCCGCCGCCGGCACACTGTCCGGCGGCAACCAGCAGAAGGTCGTGCTGGCACGGGAGATGTCCCGGCGGCTGAAGCTGTTCGTGGCGTCCCAGCCGACCAGGGGGGTCGACGTGGGCGCCCAGGAGTTCATCCACAGGCGGATCGTGGCCGAGCGGGACAACGGCACGCCCGTGGTGATCGTGTCCACCGAACTGGACGAGGTGCTGGCGCTGGCCGACCGGATCGCCGTGATGTACCGGGGTCGGATCATCGGCGTGCTGCCCGCCGGGGCGTCCCGCGACAAGGTGGGTCTGATGATGGCCGGTGTCGCGCCGGATGCGGCGCACGCCGAGGCCCAGGAGCATCCCAGCGCGCTGACCGTGTCCGAGCAGGAAGAGGCCCAGGCATGACCACGACGGCGGAGCGGCCGGCGGACACCGCGCCCGCGCAACCACGGCAACGGCGCCGGGGCAGCGACACCTGGCTGGTGACCGTGTTGGCCGTCGTCGTCGCGCTGGTGCTCGGCGCGCTGCTGATGATCTTCACGGACCCGGCCGTGCAGGGGGATCTGGGCTATCTCTTCGCCGCACCGGGCTATTTCTTCGCCGACGCGTGGCATGTCGTGTCCACCGCGTACGGGGCGATGTTCTCCGGCGCCGTGTTCGACGTGCACAACGACGGCACACTGGCCGGCATTCTCGGCCCGCTCGGCGACACGGCCCAGGCCGCGGCACCGCTGATCTGCGCCGGTCTGGGTATCTCGCTGGCGTTCCGCTCCGGCCTGTTCAACATCGGCGGCGAGGGCCAGATCGTGCTCGGCGCGTTCTGCTCCGGCTACGTCGGTTTCGCGTGGCACCTGCCGGTGGTGGTGCACCTGCTGGTGGCCATCGTCGCCGGCATCGCAGGCGGCGCGGTCTGGGGCTACATCGCGGGTTTCCTCAAGGCGCGGACCGGCGCGCACGAGGTGATCACCACGATCATGCTCAACTACGTCGCGCTGTACGGCCTGAAGTACCTGCTCAGCCTCAAGAGTGTCCAGCAGCCGGGCAACCCGCAGGCCAGCAGGCTGATCGATGGCGACGCCCGGTTGCCGCACCTGTTGGGCACCGGCCTGAACTTCGACCTGGGCATCCTGCTGGCGATCGCGGCCGCCGTCGTCGTGTGGTGGCTGATGTCGCGCAGCACCGTCGGTTTCCGGCTGCGCGCCGTCGGCGCGAACCCGGCCGCCGCGCGGACGGCCGGCATGAGCGTGTCCGGCACGACGATCCAGGCGATGGTGCTCGCCGGCGCGCTGGCCGGTCTGGCCGGCACGATCATGGCGCTGGGCGGGTCCACGTCCTACCAGATCACGCCGGGCATCTCGTCCAACTTCGGCTTCGACGCGATCACCGTGGCACTGCTGGGCCGCACGACCCCGTGGGGCACGGTGTGGGCAGGTCTGCTGCTCGGCGGTCTCAAGGCCGGCGGCCGGACCATGCAGGCCGTGACGGCGCAGGCGGTGGGGGCGTCCGCGGGTGGCGTGCCGATCGACATCGTCACGGTGATCGAGGCGCTGATCGTCATCTTCATCGCCGCTCCCCGGTTGATCAGGGCGTTGTTCCGGCTGCGGGCGCGGATGGGTGGCACGATCACCGGCGCTGTCACCAACCTCGCCGTGACGATCTCGTCGGTGCGCAGGACACGCCTGCCCAGGCACGTGTTCGCGGGCGGTCTGCAGGCGGTGCTGGGAATCGTCGCGCTGCTGGCGTTCGGGCTGAGCGCTCGGGCGGGCCAGCACACCGACCTCCAGTTCTCGCTGCCGGGGGCGGCGGTCGGCCTGGGCAGTTGGTCGTTCCCGGCCAGACCCGTGGTGCTGGTGCTGTGTCTGGCCACTGTCGTGCTCGGCGGCCTGCGGGCGGGGAAGCTGCTGGGGGCGCGCTGGGCGGCGTCACTGTCGATCTTCTGTCTCGTCACGGCGTTCATGGTGTGGGCCGTGGCCGGCTCGAACAGTGGCCTGAACGTCGTGTCGCTGTTGCAGGGTGCGCTGTTCCCGTCGGCGATCCCGCTGATCCTGGGCGCGCTGGCCGGTGTGATCGGCGAGCGGTCCGGTGTGGTGAACGTGGCGCTGGAAGGGCAGTTGCTGCTCGGCGCGTTCGTGGCGGCGGTCGCCGCGACGATGGCCGGCAGCGTGTGGGCCGGTGTGCTCGGTGGCGCGCTGGCGGGTGTGCTGCTGGCCGCGCTGCTGGCCGTGTTCGCCATCCGCTACCTGGTGGACCAGGTGATCGTGGGCGTGGTGCTGAACCTGTTCGCGTTGGGCATCACGAACTTCCTGTACCAGAAGCTGCTGTCCAACGAGCCGCAGAAGTACAACACGCCCGGCTACCTCACGAAGATCAAGATTCCGGTGCTGGGCGACATCCCGATCATCGGGCCGGTGCTGTTCGACGGCACGATCTTCTTGTATCTGACGTACGTTCTCGTGATCCTCGTCCACTTCGGACTGTTCCACACGCGGTGGGGCCTGCGGCTGCGGGCGGTCGGTGAGCATCCGAAGGCCGCCGACACGGTCGGCATCAACGTGTACCGCACGCGCTACCGCGCGGTGTTGCTGGCCGGTGTGATCGCCGGCCTGGCCGGTGCCTTCCTGGTGGTGGGCACCGGTTCGGCCAACACGTTCGTGGAGAACATGTCCTCCGGGAAGGGATTCATCGCGCTGGCCGCGGTCATCTTCGGCCGGTGGACGCCGGTCGGCGCGGTCGCCGCGGCACTGCTGTTCGGTTTCGCCGACCAGTTGCAGAGCCTGCTGTCCCAGGCGGGCGCGCCGATCGACGCGAACCTGCTGCTGACCGCTCCCTACATCGCGACCGTCTTCGCGGTGGCCGGCGTCGTCGGGCGGGTCCGCGCGCCCGCCGCCGACGGCCAGCCCTACATCCTGGAGTGATCATGGTCACCGTCGACTGGGACGCACTGCGGTCCACGGCCGTCATCGCCGCGCAGGGTGCGTACGCCCCGTATTCGGGCCTGCACGTCGGTGCCGCGGCGCTGTGTGACGACGGCCGCACGGTGGTCGGCTGCAACGTGGAGAACGCCTCCTACGGGCTGACGCTGTGCGCTGAGTGCACGATGGCCGGTCAGCTACGGCTGACCGGTGGCGGCCGGTTCGTCGCGGTCACCTGCCGCAGCGGTTCCGGTGATCTGCTGATGCCGTGCGGCCGGTGCCGGCAGATCCTGTTCGAACTCGGTGGTCCGGAGTGTCTTGTGGACACGCCGCGTGGCATCCTGCCGATGAGTGACGTGCTGCCGGACGCCTTCGGGCCCACGCAGTTGCCGTGAGATGGTGGAGGCATGTTCTCCACGGTGGACGTGATCCATGTCAAGCGGGACGGCGGCCGGCTGTCCGACGAGCAGATCGACTGGGTGGTGGACGCCTACACCCGCGGCGACGTGGCGGACGAGCAGATGGCCGCGCTGGCCATGGCCGTCTACTGCAACGGCATGGACGACGGTGAGACCGCGCGCTGGACGCGGGCGATGATCGGTTCCGGCGAACGGCTGGACCTGTCCGGGGTACGGCGGCCCACGGTGGACAAGCACTCCACCGGGGGCGTCGGCGACAAGATCACGCTCCCGCTGGCGCCGCTGGTGGCCGCGTGCGGCGCCGCCGTGCCGCAACTGTCCGGCCGTGGCCTCGGCCACACCGGCGGGACGCTGGACAAACTGGAGTCGATCCGCGGCTGGCGGGCCGGGCTGTCCGGCGACGAGATCGTCCGACAGCTCAACGAGATCGGCGCGGTGGTGTGCGCGACGACGCCGACGCTGGCGCCCGCGGACCGCAAGCTGTACGCGCTGCGCGACGTGACCGGCACGGTCGAGTCGATCCCGCTGATCGCCAGTTCGATCATGAGCAAGAAGATCGCCGAGGGCGCGGGCGGGCTGGTGCTGGACGTGAAGGTCGGGTCCGGCGCGTTCATGAAGACGTTCGAACGGGCCCGCGAACTGGCCGAGGCACTGGTCGGCATCGGCGGCCAGCACGAGGTCCCGGTCAGCGCCCTGCTGACGGACATGTCGGTGCCACTGGGCCGCGCGGTCGGCAACGCCGTCGAGGTCGCCGAATCCGTGGACGTGCTCAAGGGCGGCGGCCCCGCCGACGTCGTCGCGCTCACGGTCGCGCTGGCCAGGGAGATGCTCGCGCTGGCCGGACTGTCCGATGTGGACCCTGCTGCGGTGCTCGCGTCCGGTGCCGCCTATGAGACGTGGTGCTCGATGATCAGCGCGCAGGGCGGCGACCCGGACGCGGTACTGCCGACCGCCGGGACCGTGCACGTCGTGGCCGCGCCCGTCGGCGGAGTGCTGGCGCGGTTGGACGCGTACCCGGTGGGTGTCGCGGCATGGCGGCTGGGTGCGGGGCGGGCACGCAAGGAGGACCCGGTGGACCACGCGGCGGGCGTGCTGTGCCTGGCCAAACCGGGCGATCCGGTCGAGGAGGGCCAGCCACTGCTGGAACTGCGCACCAACAACGCCGACACGATCCCGGCCGCCATGGAGGCGTTGGATGGCGCGTGGACGATCGCCGATTCGGCGCCGGAACCACGGGAACTGGTCCTGGACGTCCTGCGCAGCCCCCAGGTCGCGCCGAACCGGTGAACGCCGAACGGCCCCCGTCGAGGTGACGGGGGCCGTTCGGTCACAACCGTGTGCTCAGGCGCCTTCGGCGATGTCGTCGGCGAGGTCGAGTTCCTTACCGTTCGTCTTGCCGTTCTTCGGGCCCCTCGCCCGCCGCTGCTGCCGGGGCAGGGCGGTGGGCGGCGGCGGAGGGGTGGGTCCACCACCACCGAGGATGAGCTCGGCGAACGTGGCCATGGCCTCGTCCAGTTGGCCGGCGTGCCGGCGCTCGGACTCCTCGTTGGCGCCGCGGACCAGGGAGGTCAGGGCATCCGTGTCCGGGCGGGACGACACCGTGCCGCGCACCTGGTTGAGGCCCTGCTCCACACTGGTGGACAGTTCGCCCAGCCGGCCGCCGATGCCGCTCTCCACCGCGTCGATCCGGGCGGCCATCGCGTCCAGCCTGCTGGTCACCTGCTCCAGCCGCTCGGTCAGGCCGACCAGGCGGTCGGTCGGGTCCAGCGCCGCTCGGGCCTGTTCGACCTGGCCACTCACCGTGCCGGCCAGGTCGTCGCGGGCCGCGTCGATGTGGCCGTGCAGCGCGGTGCGGGTCTCGTCCAGGCCGCCGCGCAACGACGTCACCGTCTCGGTCAACTTGCCGGTCAGGGCGTCGTTGGACTGGGTGAACCTGGTGTGCAGTGTGTCCGCTGCCTTGTCCACCGACGTGCCGACCGCGGCCGTGGACTCCGTCACCGAGCGGTACAGCGCCTCGCGGGTGCCGTCCAGGTGCTCGTGCACGCCCTCGCCGACCTCGTCGATCCGGCCGCGCAGCGCGGTTTCCAGGATGTCCAGCCGCTCCTTGAGCGGGACGTGCACCTCGCGCGGCAGGCCGTCCAGCTTGCCGTCCTGCTTGTCCAGGTGGACGTCGACACCGTCGATCCGCTTGTGGATGCTGGCGAGCTTGTCCTCAAGGCCGTCCATCCGGCCCGCGACACCCTCGAACCGGCCCGTCACGCCGTCCAGGCGGCCGTCGAGCTGCGCGAACGGCTTGGCCAGCTTGTCGACCATGCCGTCGACGGAGCGGCCCAGCGCCGCGATCGCGTTGTCCTGGGCCTCCAGCCTGCCCAGTGCCTCGTCGAGGCGCTCGGCCAGCACGCTGACCTCGGTACGGTCCGGCAGTTCGGACAGGCGCTTGCGCACGGCACCGAGGGACTCCACCGGCTGCAGCCGCGCGTGGATCTCGTCCAGCGCGTCGAAAATCTGCTGCTGCTCACTCTCGCGCACTTCGGCCGCACGGTTGAGCATGTTGCGCATGCGGTCGAAAGACATCGTGTTGTTCTCGTTCACGGCAACAAGCCTTCGTCCGTGGGGAGGGGAGACCCGAGCCTAGCCACTGTCGGGTGGCACCACGCAGGCCCCCCGAGCGTTCGGCACGGTTCAAGAGCCCTTACTGCCCCGAACGGGGTAAGGGAGGCCGTGCGAACGGTCTAGTCGACCCTGGTCAGTTTGACCGGGAGTGACCCAATCACGGATTGGGTGATGTTCGGACGATCATTTGCTTGCTCATTGCCGTCGATTGATCACCCGTCCCTGCTGTCATACGCCCATTCGGGTGGTCTTTCCCGCTGAAACGAGACACGTGCTCGGCAGCGTACCCCCGCATGATCGTCCCGGTGGGGATTTTCGGCCCTCGGAGTACCGTGTCGCCATGGCTGCTCCGACCACCCCGATCACTCCGTCTGCCCTGCTCGCGGCACCCAAAGTGCTGCTGCACGACCATCTGGACGGCGGGCTGCGGCCGGCGACGGTGATCGAACTCGCCGAGGCCGCCGACTACCGCGGCCTGCCCACCACCGACCCGGTCGAACTGGGCGACTGGTTCCGCACCGCGGCCGACTCCGGCTCACTGGTGCGCTACCTGGAGACGTTCGCGCACACCTGCGCCGTCCTGCAGGACGAGGCGGCCCTGGCCCGGGTGGCCGCCGAGTGTGTACTCGACCTGGCCGCCGACGGTGTCGTGTACGCCGAGGTGCGCTACGCGCCGGAGCTGCACGTCGAACGCGGCCTGGATCTGGACACCGTGGTGCAGGCCGTGCAGGAGGGCTTCCGGGAGGGCGAGCGGCTGGCGGCGGCGGAGGGCAGGCGGATCCGGGTCGGCACACTGTTGTGCGCACTGCGGCAGAACGCGCGGTCCATGGAGATCGCCGAACTGGCGGTGCGCTACCGGCACGCCGGCGTCGTCGGCTTCGACATCGCCGGTCCGGAGGCTGGTTACCCGCCCACCCGCAACCTGGACGCGTTCGAGTACCTGCGCCAGCAGAACGCCCACTTCACCATCCACGCGGGCGAGGCGTTCGGCCTGCCGTCCATCTGGGAGGCCATCCAGCACTGCGGTGCCGAGCGGCTCGGGCACGGCGTGCGGATCATGGACGACATCAAGGTCGGCCAGGACGGCTCGGTCGAACTGGGGCCGCTGGCCGGTTACGTCCGGGACCGCCGCATCCCCCTGGAGATGTGCCCCACGTCCAACCTGCAGACCGGTGCGGCGACGTCGATCGCCGAGCACCCGATCGGCCTGCTCACCCGGCTGCGCTTCCGGGTCACGGTGAACACGGACAACCGGCTGATGAGCCACTGCTCGGTGACCAGCGAGTTCGCCGCGCTGATCGACGCCTTCGGCTACGGCTGGGCGGACCTGCGGTGGTTCACGGTGAACGCGATGAAGTCCGCGTTCATCGGGTTCGACGAGCGGCTGGAGATCATCAACGACGTGATCAAACCGGCCTACGCCAAGCTGATCGACTGACCGGCGGGTCACCGCCGGGACCACGGCCGGTCCACGATGTGAAAGCACCGTTGCGCCGGTGGCGTGCACTCACCTAGCGTCCACTATACAGGACATTGATCCCATATAGTGGGAGGCGCGGTGGTATCGACGACGACCCCGGCGACGGCGGACCGCAACCGGCGGCGGTGGCTGATCCTCGTGCTCGGGCTGATCGCCCAGTCGGCCACGTTCAGCTTCGTCTACGGCCTGCCGTTCCTGGTGCCCGCCATGCGGTCGGCCGAACACCTCTCGCTGGCCGGTGCCGGGGTCGTCGTCTCGGCGCCCACCGTGGGGCTGCTGCTCACGCTGATCGCGTGGGGTGCCGTCGCCGACCGGTACGGCGAACGGCTGGTGATCGTCACCGGCCTGGTCGGCTGCGGCGCACTGGTGATCGTCGCGGCCACCGCGACCCACGGCATCCTCGCCTTCGCACTGCTGCTCGGCGTGGCGGGCGCGTTCGGCGCGTCGGTCAACGCGGCCAGCGGGCGGGTCGTGATGGGCTGGTTCGCCGCCGACGAGCGGGGTGTCGCGATGAGCGTGCGGCAGATGGCCCAGCCGCTCGGTGTCGCGGCCGCCGCGATATCGCTGCCTCTGTTGGCCGGCAACGGTTTCCGTACCGCGTTGCTGCTGCCTGCCGTGCTGTGCCTGGTCTCCGCGGTGCTGGTGTTCGTATTCGTCACCGATCCGCCGCGCCCGCAGGCGAAGCGGGGTGGGAAAACCCTGTCACCGTACCGGTCACCGACGATCTGGCGGGTGCACAGCGCGAGCGCGATGCTGGTCGTGCCACAGTTCGCCATCGCCGCGTTCGGCCTGGAGTACCTGGTCAGCCGGCAGCACTGGACGGCCGCGGCGGCAGGCGCGTTCATGGCCGCGATCCAGGCAGCGGGGGCCGTCGGCAGGCTCGGCTCCGGCTACTGGTCGGACCGGGTGCACAGCCGGATGCGCCCGATGCGGCAGCTCGCCGTGGCCAGCGCCGCCGTGCTGCTGCTGGCCGCGTTGGGCGACGCGGTCGCACCGTGGCTGGTGCTCGCCGCACTCGCCGTCGGTGCCGTGATCACGGTGGCGGACAACGGACTCGGCTACACGGCGACCGCCGAGATCGCGGGCCCCGCGTGGGCCGGCCGGGCACTGGGCGCGCAGAACACCGGCCAGAACGTCGTCGCCGCACTGACCCCGCCGGTGCTCGGTCTGGTCATCGGCGGTTCCGGTTACGCCCTCGCCTTCGCGTGCGCGGCGATCTGCCCCGTCCTGGCGGTCGTGCTCACCCCGGTCCGGGCCGAAAGCACCGCCACGACATGGGATTGACCGCGGGTCAGTGCGTGCGCAGCCGCTCCTCGAACGCGTCGGTCAGCGCGCGCCAGGCGACTTCTTCCTTCTCGAACGGCGCGCTGGGCGCCAGCCGCGTCGGGTCCGGCCGCAGCACGAAGGACACCAGCCAGCCAAGGCTCTCCGACGGGGCCAGCGCCGACGCGACGCTGTCGTCGCCTGCCCAGTCGGCCGCGTCGGTGAGCAGTTCCACCGCGAGATCCAACTGCGTCGGGTCGACGGCGTCCGGACCCTCGGCGATGTCGTCCGCGATGCCCGGGAGTACGTACACGTTCGCCGGGTCGACCTCGACCGTCAGCGTGCCGTCGATGGCCGCCGTCACGACCTCCTGCCACGTGCTGGTGCGGGTCAGGTCGTTGTCCTCCGCGTCACCGCCGGCGTCGGCGATGAAGCGGGCCAGCGCGCGCGGCGAGTGGAACACGTCGATCTTGCCGTCCGCACCGAGGAACAGCGGTTCCTCCTCGTCGCCGTCACCGGCCAGGTAGCAGCGCAGCGTGTAGACCTCGGCGTCGGCGGTGATGACCTTGATCGGGTCGATGCCGACCTCGGCCCAGAAACCGAGTTCCTCCTCGACTTCGTCCTCTTCTGCCAAGTCCTCGGCGACAGCGGCCTCGCCGGCGGCTTCCTCGGACTCGTCCGCGATGTCGACCGGCTCGACGTCGTCCTCCGCGTCCTCGTCCTCCTCCGCCTGCAGCGCCTCGAGTTCCGCCAACTCGGTCTGCGCCGCGGCCAGGGCGGTCTTGTCGACGTCGGGCGAGGTGACGACCTCGTCGATGGAGTCGAGCACGTCGTCCCACTTCTGGGCGACGACCTCGGCCAGCTCCGTCCACAGGATCGCGCCCTCCCGGCCGGAGAACGGCAGCGTGCCCTGTTCCAGCAGCGCGAAACCGGAAGCCGAGTCCAGGATCTCCACCACCTGGTCCAGTTCGCAGACGTCGGCCAGCGACCGCACCATCGACACGATGTCGGCCAGCTCGGACAACACCCAGGTGTCCGGCTCCTCCGCGACCAGCTCCGGCACGCCCACCAGGTCGTACTGGTGCTCCTCGTCCGGGGTCAGCTCAATGACCGACAGCGCGGGCACGACGTGCCACGCGGGGTGGTCGGCCAGGTCGTGTTCGGTGCCGGTGCGGACGAAAGCGGCCAGGTGCGCGGTGTCCTTGAACGCGTAGAGGTCCTCGTCATGGCCGAGGAACGCCTCCCATTCCTCGCCTTCCTCCCGCCAGCGCGGCGCCCACAGCGTGACCACGTCACCCTGCGGCAGCCCGAGCTCGATCGGGACGATGTCCTGAGCCATGCGCGACCTCCCCGGCCACTGAAGAAACTCCAGAAACTCCAGCACACGACAAGTCATCCGACGGTGAGGTGCACCCGCCGGAGAACGAGAGCCTACGGGGTCACGGTGACGGCACGATTCCGGGTCGTACCGGCCAATCGTGGCCGCGAACTAGCCGGCCCTGCGCAGCGCCCACGAGCGCAGATGGTGGTAACCGCGCACGGTGGTCGGCCTGCGCGGGCGTAGCTGGTAGGAGTCGTTGTTCCGCAAGGCCGCCGCCAGTTCGCGGTCGATCAGCACGCTGTTCGGCCTGGCCAGTGCGGTCAGCCGCGCCGCCAGGTTCACCACCGAGCCGTACACGTCGCCGAACCGGTTGAGCACCCTGCCCTTCGCCAGCCCGACCCGCAGCGGGGGCAGGCCGCGCTCGGCGCGGTCCCCGCCGGCCAGCACCAGTGCGATCTCCGCCGCGTCGGTGACCGAGTCGGCGACGAACAGCACCTCGTCGCCGACGGTCTTCACCACCCGCCCGTGCCGCGCGGCGATCGTCTCGGCGGCGTCCTTCTCGAACGCCTCCAGCAGCTCGGACAGCTCGTCGATGTCGGAGTGCCGGGTCGTGGTGGTGTAGCCCACGATGTCGGCGAAACCGACCACCTGCATGCGTGCGGTCAGCTCGTCCCGGCCCGCGGACAGCGAGCGGCCGGTCGCCGCCGCCAGGTGTCGCCGCCACACGTAGGACTGCAATCGTTCGATCACCGGCAACAGGCCCTCGGCCAACTCCGCGAGCTGTTGCGACTCCACGTTCAGGTCGGCGACGCGGGACAGCACCTCCTGCGCCTGCCAGTCGGCCAGCCGGGACAGCGGCTGGCTCAGCGCGCGGGCCACCGACGACTCGTGGTCCAGTTCGACGACGCCGGTGCCCACCAACGCGTCCCACACGCGCAGCGCCTCGATGTCGCCGTCGGTGAACACGAGGTCCCCGTCGCCGACATCGGCGAAGCCCATCGCCATCCACAGCCGGCGCGCCCGGTCCAGGCTGACGCCCGCGGCATCCGTGACCTGGATGCGGTTGTAGCGCCGTTCCCCGCCCAGCAGCGCGCGCTCCACCTGCCGCTGGACCGGACGCTCGGTCACGGCTAGCGGACCGTGTGCACGATCAGCACGTCGCAGTGGGCGTGCCGGGACACGTCCGACGGCACCGAACCCAGCAGTCGGCCGGCCAGCGTGTTCAGGCCACGGTTGCCCACCACGAGCAGATCGGCCTTGTGGTCCTCGACGGCGCGGACCAGCGTCTTCACCGGGTCGCCGCCGATCGCGGCCGTGACGACGTCCGTCGCGCCTGCCGCGGCGGCCCGGTCGGCCGCGGTCCGCAGCGTGTCCTCCGCCGGTGCCGAGCCGACCACCTGGTAGGCCTCGTCGCCCAGCGCGTCACCGGCCGCGGCGACCTCGCGCTCGCTGGCCGCGTGGTAGGCGCACACGACGACGAGCCTCGCGCCGGCGTCCCTGGCGAGCTCAGCGGCTCTCTCCACCGCGCGCAGCGACGAGTCCGACCCGTCCGTTCCGACCATCACCGTCTGGTATGCACCCATCGAATCCCTCCGGGCCTGCTTGCGGACGTGGGTTCGCGCGAACCCTACCGGACGGTAGGTTCGAGCGCTCACCGTCCTGGCCGTGACCTCCAAGATCCACGTATCCTCCCAAGGTGCACCTACCGGGTGAAGCGCATCAGACGAACGATCGGGACGTCGATCACCCGAGCAGCTACCGGGTCTACGACTATCTGCTCGGCGGCTCGTTCAACTTCGCGGTGGACAGGAAGTTCGCCGGGCAGCTGCTGGCGAAGGTGCCGTGGGCGCGCGAGGTGGCGAAGGCCAACAGGTCGTTCCTGATCAGAGCGGTGCGCCACGCGATTTCGCGGAACGTCCGGCAGTTCCTGGACATCGGCTCGGGCATCGTGACCGGCAGCAGGGTCGACGAGGTGGCACACGCGCTGGACGACTCGGTGCGAATGGTCTATGTGGACAGTGATCCGATCGCCGTCGCGCACGCGGAGGTGTTGGCGGACGGGGACAAGCGGGCCGCCGCGCTGCGCGCCGACCCGCGCGACGCGCGTGCCGTGCTGAACTCGGCCGAGGTCACCGGCCTGCTCGACCTCCGCGAACCGGTCGGGCTGCTGATGGCCAAGGTGCTGCACATGCTGCCCGACCAGGACCGGCCGGGCGACATCGTCGCCCGCTACCAGCAGGCCATGGCGCCCGGCTCGGTGCTGGCGATCTCGCACGTCACCACCGAGGACGTGTCGGACCGGGTGCTGGCCGCGGCGGCGCTGTTCCGGACCTCGTCCGAGGGCATGCATGACCGGCCCCGCGCGGTGATCGCGTCGTACTTCAACGACTGGGACCTCGTCGAGCCCGGCCTGGTGTTCACCTCCGAGTGGCGGCCGGACGCGGACACGCACGTGCGGGACGAACCCGGCTGGTCGGTGTTCCTGGCCGGGGTCGCCGTCAAGCCCCCCGCGTAGTCCTCACACGCCGATCGGGTGCCAGACCGTCTTGGCCTCGGTGAAGGCGCGCAGGCGGGCGATGTCCGCGGGCTTGGTCCAGTCCGGTTCGCCGGACGGGGCGCGCAGCACGCGTTTCACCGTGCCCGCCGCGGCCTTCTCCAGGTCGGGACGCTGGTCGGCCGATGCGCCGCCCAGGTCCAGTGCGTTCACGTCGCCGTGTGCCGCCAGCCACGGGGCCAGTTCGGCCGTGCGCCCGGTCAGCATGTTGACCACGCCACCGGGGACGTCCGAGGTCGCCAGCACCTCGGACAGCGTGATCGCCGGCAGCGGCCGCGCCTGACTGGCCACCACGACACACGTGTTGCCTGCCGCGAGCACCGGCGCGATCGTGCTGACCAGTCCGAGCAGCGCGCAGGACTGCGGCGCCAGGACGGCGACCACACCGGTCGGTTCCGGGACGGTGAACGAGAAGTACGGCCCGGCGACCGGGTTCGACGCGCCCAGCACCGAGGCGATCTTGTCGGTCCACCCCGCGTACCACACCCACCTGTCGATCGCGGAGTCCACAACGGACTGTGCCCGGCCGACCGGTGCGCCCTCGGCCGCGGCGACCTCGGCGATGAACTGCTCCCGCCGCCCCTCCATCAGTTCGGCCACCCGGTACAGCACCTGGCCCCGGTTGTAGGCCGTGGCCCCGGACCAGCCGGGAAACGCCTTGCGTGCCGCGACGACGGCGTCCCGCGCGTCCTTGCGGGAAGCCTGCGCCGCATTGGCCAGGAACGCGCCCTTCGAGTCGGCGACCGGGTACGAGCGGCCCGACTCCGAGCGCGGGAACGCGCCGCCGATGTAGAGCTTGTACGTCTTCGCGACCGTGACCCGTGCGTCAGACATCGAGGTACGCCTCCAATCCCGCCCGGCCACCTTCCCGGCCGAAACCCGACTCCTGGTAACCGCCGAACGGCGCGGTCGGATCGAACCTGTTGAACGTGTTGGCCCACACCACGCCCGCGCGCAGTTTCGAGGCCATCGCGAGGATGCGCGAGCCCTTCTCCGTCCACACACCGGCGGACAGGCCGTAGGGCGTGTTGTTGGCCTTCGCGACCGCCTCGTCCGGCGTGCGGAACGTCAACACCGACAGCACCGGCCCGAAGATCTCCTCACGCGCGATCCGCATCGACTGGCCGACGTCCGAGAACACCGTCGGCGCGAAGAAGAAACCCTTCTCCGGCAGCGGGCACGGGCTAGTCCACCGCTGTGCGCCCTCGTCGTCACCCGCCTGCACGAGAGCCTTGATCCTCGCGAGCTGCTCCGCGGAGTTGATCGCGCCGACGTCGGTGTTCTTGTCCAGCGGGTCGCCCACCCGCAGCGTCGACACCCGGTCGCGCAGCTTGGCCAGCAGTTCGTCGGCGATCGACTCGGCCACCAGCAGCCGGGAGCCCGCGCAGCACACGTGGCCCTGGTTGAAGAAGATGCCGTTCACGATGCCCTCGACGGCCTGGTCCAGCGGCGCGTCCTCGAACACGATGTTCGCCGCCTTGCCGCCCAGTTCCAGCGTCAGTTTCCGGCCCGTGCCGGCCAGCGTGGCCTGGATCTGCTTGCCCACCTCGGTGGATCCGGTGAACGCCACCTTGTCCACGTCCGGGTGGCCGACCAGCGCGGCACCGACGTCACCGGCGCCGGGCAGGATGTTCACCACACCGGGCGGCAGCTCGGCCTGCTGCATGATCTCGGCCAGTACCAACGCCGTCAGCGGTGTCGTCTCCGCGGGTTTGAGCACCACCGTGTTGCCGCACGCCAGCGCGGGCGCGATCTTCCAGGCCGCCATCAGCAGCGGGAAGTTCCACGGGATCACCTGCCCCGCGACGCCCAACGGCCGCGGCTCGGGGCCGTAGCCCGCGTAGCCCAGCTTGTCCGCCCAGCCCGCGTGGTAGAAGAAGTGCGCCGACGCGGTCGGGACGTCGACGTCGCGCGACTCGCGGATCGGCTTGCCGTTGTCCAGGCTCTCCAGCACCGCGAGTTCACGCGCTCGCTCGGCGACCATCCTGGCGATCCGGAACAGGTACTTTGCTCGCTCCGCACCGGGCATCGTGCCCCACACCCGCTCGTACGCGCGGCGCGCCGCCCGCACGGCCTTGTCCACGTCCGCGGTGCCGGCAGTGCCGACCTCGGCGAGCACCTCGCCGGTCGCCGGGTTGAGCGTCTTGAGCGGCTCACCGGCGCCCTCGACGAACTGCCCGTCGACGAACATCCGGTAGCTGGGCCTGAGGTTGGCGATGTCCCGGGATTCGGGCGCTGGCGCGTACTCCCATACCGTGCTGTCGTCCATCAGTCCACCGTCACGTAGTCGGGGCCGCTGTAGTGGCCGTCGAGTTGGGTCCTGCGCTGCATCACCAGGTCGTTGAGCAGGCTGGAGGCGCCGAACCGGAACAGTGTCGGCGTCAGCCACGCGGGTCCGGCCACCTCGTGCACGGCGACCAGGTAGCGCACGGCGTCCTTCGTGGTCCGGATGCCACCAGCCGATTTCACACCGCGGCGCTCGCCGGTGCGGGCGTGCCAGTCGCGGACCGCCTGGAGCATCACGTGGGTCACGGGCAGCGTCGCGGCGGGTGACACCTTGCCGGTGGACGTCTTGATGAAGTCCGCGCCCGCCAGCAGCGCCAGCCAGGAGGCACGCCGCACGTTGTCGTACGTCGCCAGCTCACCGGTCTCCAGGATCACCTTCAGGTGCGCGCCGCCGCAGGCCGCCCTCACCTCGACGATCTCGTCGAACACCAGGCCGTACCGGCCGGACAGGAACGCGCCCCTGTCGATCACCATGTCCACCTCGCCGGCACCGGACGCGACCGCCTCGGCCACGTCGGCCAGCTTCACCGACCGCGCCGACCGGCCGGACGGGAACGCCGTCGCCACGCTCGCCACCGCGATCTCCGTGCCCCGCAACGCCTCCACGGCCACCGCGGCCAGGTCCGGGTACACGCACACGGCCGCGACCTGCGGCGTGTCCGGATGGTCCGGATCGGGCCTGCGCGCCTTCGCGGCCAGCGACCGGACCTTGCCCGGCGTGTCCGCGCCCTCCAGCGTGGTCAGGTCCACCATGCCGATCGCGGCGTCGATCGCCCAGAGCTTCGCGGCCTTCTTGATGCTGCGCGTGGCCAGGGTCGCTGCCCGCTGTTCGACACCAACCTGGTCCACACCGGGCAGGCCGAGCAGGAAGCGGCGCAGGGTCGACTCGTCGCGGACCACGTCGGCCAGGTCGGCCGGCAGGTTCGGCTCCGGAGATGTCGTCGCGGGTGTCGGCGGGGTCTTCTGCGGGGTCGTCGCCGCTGTCGGAACAGCCATGACGGCCAGTTTAGGTGCGCCGGAGCGGTTCGGGCGGTCGTCGATTCCGGGCTCGTCGACCCGTCAGTCGAGCCGGCGGTCCTCCGGATTCCTGATCTCGCGGTCGTTGTGCCCGCGGCGCTTGGGCGGCCGGACGTCGACACCGCCCATCATCGCGAAACCGCTGACCGTGACCACCGGTGCGCCGGGCGGCCCCTCGTGCGCGCCCTTGTGGTCGAAACCACCCATGAAGCCCAGGCCCGTGACCCGGACGGTGATGTCCTCCGGCACGATCACCTCGATGCCGCCCATGAACGCGAACAACTGGATCGTGCACTCCTGCGCGGCGAACCGGGCCTGGGTGAGGTCCAACTGACCGCCGCCCATGAACGCCATCGCCGTGAAGTAGGGCGGTACCACCCAGTTGCCCTTGCGCTCGAACCCGGACATCACGGCCATCGCCACCGAGCCGCCGGGCGAGCCACCGATCCGGCTGCTCGGCCGGGCCATCGGCGTGGGTACCGGGATCGCCCCGTGCGCCGGCAGGTCCGCGGTGAGCGGCACGAGGTCACCGAGGGTCTTCGAGGCGTACGTGCGCTGTAGCCGCTCGTCGAGTTCGTCGAGGGTCAGCCGGCCCTCACCCATGGCGTCGTGCAGGACCTTCGCGACGCGTTCCCGGTCCGCGTCGGAAGCGCGCAGTTCCAGGTGGTCCGCTCGCTCCGGCTGCTGGCTCACCGGTCTCAGTGTAGTCGTCGAGCACGCCGAGCGGGTACCTCGGCCGAACGGGTCACGACGGCAGGTCACGGGCGGTAGTCTCGCGTCGAGACACGGAGGTGTGATCGAGACGGTCGAGCGCATCGACACCCGGTTGGAAGACGTCGAGTGGGACGACGCGATGACGTTGCTGCACAACGGTGAACCCGTCACCGGAGACGTCGTGGAGACCACCGTGGACGGTTTCGTCCTCTCGTCCGACCACTACGTGGCCGGTGTGCTGGACGGTCCCACCAGGGAGTGGTGGCCGGGCGGGCCGCTGAAGGCGGAGGGTACGGCGCGCGGCGGCAGGCTCGTCGGCACATATCGCGAATGGCACGACAACGGCACCCTGGCGCTGCGCAAGCAGTACGACGCGGACGGCCTCCTCGTGTCCGAGCGACGCTTCGACCGGGACGGCGGGACGGTATCCTGATGTGGGTGGCGGAACCGGCCGCGCGGCCGGCAGCCGTAGGCGGAGCGGTAGAAGTTCGGAACACGTTGGTACCACTGGTGAGCACGCGGTGGCACCGGGCTGGGCGCGGGCACGATCGGGCTTTGTGGGCGGGGTGAGGGACGCGTGACGACGAGGGCGCTGGTGCTCGGTGGTGGCGGAACCGCGGGTGTGGCGTGGGAAACCGGAATCCTCGCGGGTCTCGCGGAGTCCGGAGTGGACGTTCTGGACGCGGACGTGGTGATCGGCACGTCGGCCGGCTCGGCGGTCGCGGCGCAGGTCACCAGCGGCCTGCCGTGGGACAGGCTGGTCGCCGGCCAGACCGATCCCGCACGGCAGGCCAGGGAACTGACGCCGACGGTGGACATCGCCGCGATGATGACGCGGATGACGGAACTGGCCGCGCTGCCGGTCGGCGTCCAGCGGTGGCGGCAGGTGGGTGCGTGGGCGCTGGCGGCGGAGGTCGTGCCGGAAGCGGACCGGCGGGCCGTGATCGCCGACCGGCTGCCCGTACACGAGTGGCCGGAGCGCGCGCTGCGGATCGTCGCGATGGACGCGGCGAGCGGTGAACCGGCGGTGTTCGACAGCGGCAGCGGTGTGGACCTGGTGGACGCGGTCGCCGCGAGCTGCGCGGTGCCGGGCGTGTGGCCACCGGTGACGGTCGGCGGCGCGCGGTACATGGACGGCGGTGTCCGCTCCGGCGAGAACGCGGACCTCGCTGCCGGCCACGACCGGGTGCTGGTCCTGCAGGTGCTGGAACTGCCCGGCATGGACACGTTGGCCGAGCAGATCGGGCAACTGCGCGCGGCGGGCTCGGCGGTCGAGGTGATCAGGACCGACGAGGCGTCCCGCGAGGCCGTCGGCGCCAACCCGCTCGATCCGGCCACCCGCATCCCGGCCTGTCGCGCGGGCCTCGCGCAGGGCAGGGCGGCGGCCGCGCGGATCGCCGAATTCTGGCGGTGAGGACGGCTCGCGATCCCGTTTCCGGTGCTCGACCAGCACGGTGATCGCCCATGGATGCGTCGGGTATCGACCTCGCAATGATCAGACCTGAGCGCGCACAACCGCTCGCCTGATCGACAGACCGCTGGCCTCGACTCCAGCCGCACCTGGTCGCCGGTGATCCTCGAACGCCTGTCCGGATTCCGCCCCGGGGTGTATTCGGCTGCACTCCAGCGCAACTCGCCGCCGCGCTGTGGCCGCTCGGCGCACGACCGGAGCGGGTCTGGGCCCGGGCGAGGATGGTGTGGGGGCGAACCGGCAGGGCTGGCGCCCTGCCGAACGGGCTGGGGCGGCACGCCCTGGGCCTAGGGGCGGCTCTCGCGTCTCCGCAGGGCTCTGACTCTGACCTGCCGTCCAGGCGCTCGGGCTGGCCCCAGTCGATACCTGGTGAACGTCCTGGAGGTACTGCAGATGACCCTGTTCGTGCTGGGCTTTGCCGCTCTGGCGCTGTATCTGATCGCCTGCGCCTGGCGACCGTTCGGTGCCTGCCGGAAGTGCAGCGGGGCTGGGCGGTTCGCGTCCAGCAGCGGCAAGCACTGGCGCAACTGCCCGCGCTGCGGCGGGTCCGGCAAACGGTTGCGGCTGGGCCGCCAACTGCTCGGCCGCTGACGGGCGGTCCGTCAGTCGCGATCGGACAGATCATGGACGACCGCTGACCCGGGGTGGTGCGGCCGCAACCGTTTCATCCCGCCACGACACGCTGCCGCCGAGTGCGGTCGACAACTCGAGGTCGGGATGCCATCCCGGTCGGCCGATTCGCGCGGTTCCGTGATCAACGCAGGTGGCAGCAGGAAATCTGGCGGCCGGAACGGCATGATGTCGACCATGCCGACAGGTTCCGATGTGATGCCCGTCTTGATAATCGACCACCCCCTGGCGAAAGCGCGGCTGACCACGATGCGCGACACCAGGACCGACAGCGCGGCGTTCCGGGCGGCTCTGCAGGAACTGACCGTGATGCTGGTGTATGAGGCGACCAGGAACGCGGCGATCCAGGAGGAGCACATCCAGACCCCGGTCTCGCCGGCTGTGGGTCACCGCTTGGCCAACCCACCACTGCTGGTCCCGGTGTTGCGCGCCGGACTGGGCATGGCCGACCAGGCGCACAAGCTCATCCCGGAGGCGAGGATGGGTTTCGTCGGTGTCGCGCGTGACGAGACGACGCTGATGCCGACGCCGTACATGGAGTCACTGCCGGACAGCTTGGCCGACCGCCCGGTGATGGTGCTGGACCCGATGCTGGCGACGGGCGGATCGATGGAGTACACGATCCGGCTGTTGACCGACAGGGGAGCCACGGACGTGATCGCGGTGTGCGTCCTGGCGGCACCGGAGGGCATCGAGCGCCTGGGCGCGTCCGGCCTCCCGGTCAGACTGGTCACGGCGAGCATCGACGAACGCCTGAACGAGAACGGTTACATAGTCCCTGGTCTGGGCGACGCGGGCGACCGCCAGTACGGAGCGGTCTAGCCATGCTCGGGTGCCGGTCGACACGCCGGCAGTGAGGCGCCTGAGTGGTCGACACGCCGACCTTCGCGTGCAGGGAACGGTCGACACGCCGGCGCTGACAGTCGAACGGTCGACACGCCGGCAGTGAAGCGCCTGAGTGGTCGACACGCCGAGAGACTGGCGCTGCGAAAGGTCGACACGCCGGCGAACCTGACCAGTAAAAGGGGCCGGATCGCCGACTGTCTCGGTGCGAGCGGTCGACACGCCCGGAGTTGCCGCGTCGCTGACGCGTTTTCCGCGCGTGTCGACCGTTCGCCGGTGCGTCGAACCGTCCGCGAGCGGTCAACCGCTCAGGGTGTCGCTGTCGGGCGTGTCGACCGTCAGGGACGCCGTCGTCGGGGTGTCGAGCGTCAGGGACGCCGCTGTCGGGCGTGTCGATCGTTGAGCGGCGGCGAGTTGACCACTCGCACCGACCAACGATCCGCTTGTCGACCTTTCGCAGGCCGAGTCTCCTCGGCGTGTCGGCCTTTCGCTGGCCGGGTTCCCGCTGGCGTGTCGGCCTTTCGCTGGCCGCGTGTTCTCGGGGGCGTCGATCTTTCGCCGCCCTCGGGTCGCTCCGCGTGTCGACCGTACGGCGCGGCCGAGGAGTCGACACGCGCGTGTTGGTGCGGCAAACCCCGACCGTCAGGACGCGAGGCTGTGGTCGGCTGCCGTGGGCATCAGGGTCGGGTCGCGGAGCCAGCCCCGCAGCGCCATCGTCAGCATCTGCACGTAGTTGCTCGCCACGTCCACGTCGTCCGGCACGCTGCCGCCCAGTTCCAGCGACACCAGACCGTGCGCCTGCGCCCACAGCATGACCGCGATCGCCATCGGATCCGCGGGCACCAGCAGGCCCTGGTCGATCGCTTCCCGGACCGAGTCGACCAGCGGGTCCATCGTGGCCATGCCGACCGCCGCGTCCTCCGGATCCGGGTCGAACTCGGTGATCGCGCGGCCGAACATGACCGCGTACATGTGCGGGTCGGCCAGAGCACTCTCCCGGTACGCCACGCCCAGCGCGCGCAGGTCCAGCAGCGGGTCGCCGGTTTTGCGCACCTGGTTCAGGCGCCTGCCGAACCTGCCGAACGCCTCCAGGTACAACGCCCTGATCAGGCCCGGCTTGCCGCCGAAGAACGAGTACACCGCCGTCGTCGACGTGCCGACGGCCGTGGCCAGGTTGCGCAGGTTCAGCGCCGCCGGTCCCTCCTCGGACAACATTCTGCCGGCCGCGTCGAGCAGTCGCGTGCGCAACGCGTCGTCGTACAGCTTCGGTCTGGCCATGCGCCCGAGTGTAGCGAAACACCGTTTTAAAATGGTGGACCGCGCGGTACCACGCCGGTACCATCGGCGTCATGGCCATGACTCTGCGGCTCACCGACGAGGAGAACCGGCAGCTCACCGAGCTGGCCGACGCCGAGGGTCGCTCCAAGCAGGAGATCGTCCGGCTCGCGCTCGCCGAGCGCTGGGCCCGCCTGCGCAAGGAGGAGCAGCTCGGCGAGGTGCTGGCCCGCGTGCTGCCGCGCTATCAGGGCATGCTCGACCGCCTCGGTTCGGCGTGAACCGCGTCACAGACCGAAACCACACTCATCGGTGACTGACTACCTCGATGCCAGTGACCTGCTCGTCCTGGCCACCGCCGTCACAGGCGGTGATCTCGTCGTGCGCGATCTCGGGCTGCTCGACGCCGCCGCCCACCGGCCCCGCGCGACCGTGCTCGGCGTCGAGGCCTACGAATCCTTGTGGGCCAAGGCAGCCGCGCTGCTCGACTCGATCGTGCGCAGCCGTCCGCTGGCCCAGGGCAACTGGCGTCTCGGCTGGATCGCGGCCGTCACCCTCTGTGACATCAACGGCTGGTGGATCGACGCCGACGAGGATGATGCGCTAGATCTGGTCCGTCAGGTCGGCCGTGGTCAGGTCGACGTGAGGACCGCGGCCGCGCTGATCGAGCGATGGGCCGTGCCGAAGAAGGCGAACTGACGACCCAGTACGGCCGGCCGACCAACCTGAACGCCGACCGACCACCCCGACCGACCTGACCTGAAGCGTTCTGACGCAACGCCGCTGACGGCCACAGGCCAACGAGGGAAGGGAAGCACCGAGCCGGGGTCGTCAGTCGGACAGCAGCCCGACCACCTCGGCCCGCAGCGCCGCCAGCCGGTCCGTGGCGGTCCTCTTCGTGCCCGCGAGCTGGTCCGCCGCACCGACCGGTGCCACGATCTCCAGGTACGCCTTGAGTTTCGGCTCGGTGCCGGAAGGCCGCACCACGACCCGCAGTCCCTCGCCGCGCAACCGGAACACGTCCGCTTCCGGCAGCAGGTCCTCCGCCGTCACCGGCACGCCTGCCAGTTCGGCCGGTGGCGCGCCGCGCAGCCGCGCCATCAGCGCGCCGATCCTGGACAGTTCCTCGAACCGCAGCGCGATCTGCTCGGTCAGGTACACGCCGTGCGTGACGGCCAGCGAGTCCAGCAGACCGGGCACGGTCGCGCCATCGGCCTTCGCGGTCGCCACGAGATCGGCCGCGGCGACCGCCGCGGCGATGCCGTCCTTGTCGCGCACCGACTCCGGGTCGACGCACAGCCCGAGCGCCTCCTCGTAGGCGAACACCAGGCCCGTGCCGTGGCCGTCGCCCGACCTGACCAGCCACTTGAACCCGGTCAGCGTCTCGGCGTAGCGGGCGCGGTGTGACCGGGCGATCGCGCCGAGCAGTTCCGACGACACGATGGTCGTGGCCACCAGCGGATCACCGGTGACAGTGAGGTCCACTGTGGACAACACGTACTCGCCCAGCAGCGGCCCGGTCTCGTCGCCGCGCAGCATCCGCCACGATCCGCCGTCGGGTACTCCGATCGCACACCGGTCCGCGTCCGGGTCGAGCGCGATCGCGAGATCGGCGCCGCTCTCGGCGGCCAACGCCAGCAGCAGGTCCGTCGCGCCGGGCTCCTCGGGGTTCGGAAACGCCACGGTCGGGAAGTCCGCGTCCGGCACCGCCTGCTGCCTGACCACGCGCACATCGGTGAAACCGGCCCGCCGCAACGCTTCCACCGCGGTCGCTCCGCCGACACCGTGCATCGGGGTGAGGGCGATCCGCACGTCCCGCATCGTTCCCCTGGGCAGTGCCGCGACCCGGTCCAGATACGCGTCGAGCAGTTCGGGCCCGAGTGTGCGCCACGTGCGCGCCCGCTCGATCGACACCGCGGCGGGCGTCGCCGCGATGGCGGCCTCGACCTCCTGGTCGGTCGGGGGCACGATCTGTCCACCGGTTCCGTCGTAGAACTTGTATCCGTTGTCGGCGGGCGGATTGTGCGACGCCGTGATCTGGATGCCCGCCACCGCACCGAGATGCTTCACCGCGAACGCCAGTACCGGTGTCGGCAGTGGTTCCGGCAGCACGCGTACGTCGAAACCGGCCGCTGCCAACACGTCCGCGGCATCAGCGTGGAAGTCCTCCGAACCGTGCCGCGCGTCGCGGCCGACCACGACCGGCCGGCCCGCGTTGCCGTGCGCCGCCAGCCACGCCGCGACACCGGCCGTTGCACGGACGACGACGCTGCGGTTCATCCCGTTGCGCCCGGCCCGCACCGGTCCGCGCAGCCCCGCCGTGCCGAACAGCAGCGGGCCGGACATCCGGTCGGCCAGGTCGTCCACGGCTGCCGCGTCGCCGGCCATCGCCTTGGCCAGCACGCTTTGCAGTTCGGTCCGCGCGGCCGGGTCGATGTCGTCGGCGAGCCAGCGGAACGTGTCGTCGCGCAGCGCCGTGGACAGGCCGCTCACGCCCGGGCCGCCAGTTCGGACAGCAGCGAACCCATCCGCTCCGCGGCGGCCAGGCCCGCGGCCAGGACCTCCTCGTGGTTGAGCGGTTCGCCGGTGATGCCGGCGGCCAGGTTGGTGACCAGCGACAGGCCGAACACCTCGACACCGGCGGCACGCGTCGCGATCGCCTCCAGCACGGTCGACATGCCGACCAGGTCGGCGCCCAGCGTGCGGAGCATCCGGATCTCCGCGGGGGTCTCGAAGTGCGGGCCGGGCAGTCCCGCGTAGACACCTTCGGTCAGTGTCGGGTCGATCTCGCGGGCGATCGCGCGCAGCCGAGGCGAGTACAGGTCCGTGAGGTCCACGAACCTCGCGCCGGTCAGCGGGGACGTGGCGGTCAGATTGAGATGGTCGCTGATCAGCACCGGTTGGCCGACCGTCATCCCGTCGCGCAGGCCACCGGCCGCGTTGGTCAGCAGCACGGCGCGACAACCGGCCGCGGCGGCCGTCCGCACGCCGTGCACGACCCGCGCGACGCCGTGTCCCTCGTACTTGTGCGTCCGGCCCAGCATCACCAGCACCCGCCGGTCGCCGACGGCCACCGACCGGACGGTGCCGCCGTGGCCGGCGACCGTGGGCGCGAGGAAGCCGGGCAGTTCGGCCATCGGGAACTCGGTGTCCGCCGCGCCGAACGCGTCGGCCGCCGGGCGCCAGCCGGAACCGAGGACGACGGCCACGTCATGCGCTGTCACCCCGGTGCGTTCGGCGAGGACCCGGGCGGCCGCGTCGGCGTCGGGAAGTGCGGTCGGCGTCGTGGCCGGAGCGGTCGTCTCAGCCGCGTTCGTGCTCGTCACGGGACGAGCCTACGGAACCGGTCGCCGCCGGTCAGTTCGTGGCGCTGAACCCGGCGGCGATCTGGGTGAACAGCGACTGCATGCCGCCGCTCTCCTGCACCAGCGGGACGGTCAGGGTCACCACCCACAGGTCGGGATCACCGTGCGGGGTGAAGAACTGGAAGTACGCGGCACGGTTGGTGTCACTCGTCCGGTACAGGTAGAACGAGCATTCGTCCTTCGGGCAGACCAGCAGCTTGTGGTTCGGATTGCCGGCCTGCAACGCGTCCGTGTACAGCGACGTCGGCATGCTCCCGTAGCCGGGGAAGCGTTCCACTGTCACCTCGGACGTGCCGTCCGGCTTCACCCAGCGCACGACCGTGCTGCTGGGCAGGCCGCCGGACTTGTCGCGCTGCTCGACGAACATCGTCCAGCCGACAGGGACGGGCACCGAGAACTTGCCGCCCGTACCACCATTGCTCGGGACGGCGGTCGCCGTCGTCGGCGACAGTTGCGGCATCGGTGGCGTGTCCGACTGCGGCGAGGACCCGCCCGCCGCTCGCGACGGCGTCAGTGGTTGCCCGGCAAGGGCTCGCGTCGCGGCGAACGCGCCGCCGGCGGCCGCGGTGAACAGCACGACGGCGATCACACCGAGCATCGCGAGGACTGCCGGATGCCTGCGCCGCCGCACGCCGGGAGCCGGAGTGGACGGCGGCGGACCTGGCAACCACACCGGCAGCGGACCCATCGGCATGACGGGCTGCCCGGTCGGCGGCGTGGGTTGCCTGGCGAACGGCAGCGGTCCCGGATCGGCGGCCAGCCGCGGTGAGTCGCTCGCGGGATGTGGTGGTGGCGGGGTCCGGCGCCCGCCGGACAGCGACATCGTCGGCTTGTTGTCCGCGGGGCCTGCGTCCGGTTCGGACCCGTCCGGCGGGAACACGGTGCTGCCCGGTTCGGGCAGCAGCGGCCGGATACGGCGGCGCACCTCCATCAGGTCCATCCGCCGGGCGGGGTCCTTGACCATCAGGCCAGTGATCACGTCGAGCAGCGGCCCGGCGTTGACCGGCACCGGGACCTCGCCGTCGACCACCTCGTTGACGGTGGCCAGCACGTCGCCCTTGTCGTAGGGCGGGCGCGCCTCGACGGCGGCGAACAGCGTCGCGCCCAGCGCCCACAGGTCCGACGTCGGCGTGACGGGCTCGCCGGACGCGACCTCGGGCGCCATGAAGGCCGGCGTGCCGAGGATCAGCCCACTGCTGGTCATTGTGACTTCGGACACATTCCGCGCGATGCCGAAGTCGGTCAGCTTGACCTGGCCGTCGTCGCCGACCATCACGTTGCCCGGTTTCACGTCCCGGTGGACGACGCCGCGGCGGTGCGCGGCGTCCAGCGCGGCGGCGACCGCGTCGGCCACGAGGGCGGCCTGCTCCGAGTTCAGCGGACCCTGCTTGTTGACCACCTGCGCGAGGCTGCGGCCCTTGAGCAGTTCCATCACGACGAACGGGTCGGCGCCCTGCCTGGCGACGTCGTAGACGGACACGACGTTCGGGTGGGTCAGCGCGGCGATCGCACGGGCCTCGCGCAGGCTGCGCTCCCGCACCTCGTTCGCCTCCGCCTCCGGCATTCCCGCCGGGAGGTGGACCTCCTTGACGGCGACCAGCCGGTGCAGCACCTCGTCGTAGGCGACCCAGACGACACCCATCGCGCCCTGGCCGATCACCCGGCGCAGCCGGTACCTGCCGGCGATCAGCCGCTGGCTGGTCAGGGTCGGTTGGTCGGCGGACGGGTCGGTCACGCCGACCATTGTGGCGGAGGCCGCCCGCCGCGATGGCCGGTACCGCAAAAACGCGCCCTCGCGTGTTCACGGATGTCTGGTGAATCGTCGTGAACGGCGGTGCAGCGACGCGGCTCACATGCCGGCTTAAGAACGCGTCACTACCATCGCAGAGCATGACAACGCCGCCCGAGACGCTGGCGCTCGCCGCCGATTTCCCGGCTCCGACCAGGCAGGAGTGGCGGGAGCTGGTGAGAGGGGTGCTCGCCAAGTCCGGGCGGCCGACGACGGCCGACGCGCCGGACGACCTGCTCGCGAGCACCACCTACGACGGCATCCGGATCGCACCGCTGTACACCGCCCCCGCCCCCGACGCGGGCCTGCCGGGGCTGCCGCCGTTCACCCGCAACAGCAGGCCGGAGGGCGGCACGCTGACCGGCTGGGACGTCCGCGCCAGGCACGACGGCACCGATCCGGCCCAGGTCAACGAGAACGTGCTCGCCGACCTGGAACACGGCGCGAGTTCGGTGTGGCTGGTCGTCGGTCCCGGTGGCATCCCGGTGAACGGCCTGGCGACGGCGCTGTCCGGCGTGCTGCTGGACCTCGCGCCGGTCACGCTGGAGAGCGGCACCGGATATGCCGACGCCGCAACGGGTCTGCTCGCGCTGCACGAACAGCGCGGCGTGCCGGCCGGCCAGGTCGGCGGCAACCTGGGCGTCGACCCGATCGGTGTCGCGGCCCGGACCGGCGACACGGCGGACACGTCGACGGCGGCCGCGTTCGTCGCGGCGCACACCCGCGGCTACCCGAACCTGCGCGGCATGGTCGTGGACGCCCTGCCCTACCACGGGGCTGGCGGCTCGGACGCCGAGGAACTCGGCTGCGCGCTGGCCACCGGCGTGGCGTACCTGAGGGCGCTGACCGAGGCCGGGTTGGATGTGGACACCGCGGCCGACCTGCTGGAGTTCCGGCTGGCCGTGTCCGTCGACCAGTTCCTGGGCATCGCGAAACTCCGGGCGGCGCGCCGGTTGTGGGCGCGGGTCACGGAGGTGTGCGGCGTGCGCCCGGCCGGTCGAGCACAGCGGCAGCACGCCGTCACGGCGCCCGCGATGATGACCCGCCGCGATCCGTGGGTGAACATGCTGCGCACCACGGTCGCGTGCTTCGCGGCCGGCGTCGGCGGTGCCGACGCGGTCACCGTGGCCCCGTTCGACGCCGCGATCGGCAGGTCCACCGACTTCTCCCGCCGCATCGCGCGCAACACCCAGTCGATCCTGATCGAGGAGTCACGGCTGGCCGGCGTGATCGACCCGGCCGGCGGTTCCTGGTACGTCGAGACGCTCACCGACGAACTCGCCCGGCACGCCTGGTCGGTGTTCACCGACCTGGAACGCGCGGGCGGCATCGAGGCGGCGCTCGCGTCCGGCGCGGTCGCGCAGCGGCTCGCGGCCACGTGGGCGCAACGCGAGGCGAACATCGCGACCCGCACCGACGCGATCACCGGCGTCAGCGAATACCCGAACCTGACCGAGCAGCCGGTCGACCGGGAGCCCACGTCGGCGCCCGCTCCCGGTGGCCTGCCGAGCGTCCGGTACGCGCAGGACTACGAGGCGCTCCGCGACCGAGCCGACACGGCCGAGCGGCGGCCCACCGTGTACCTCGCCACGATCGGCAAGGTGGCGGCGTACACCGCCCGCGCCGGTTTCGCCGCGAACCTGTTGCAGGCAGGCGGAATGGACACACCGACCGGACCGGTGGACGGCTTCGCCGCCAGCGGTGCGCGGGTCGCGTGCGTGTGCGGCAGCGATCGGGACTACGCCGAACACGCCGAATCCGCCGTCGCCGCACTGAAAGCGGCGGGCGCGGCCACCGTGCTGCTGGCCGGATCCGCCGGTACCGGCGGCGCGGACGACTTCCTGTACCGCGGCTGCGACGCGCTGGCCGTGCTGCACCGCACCTGGGACACGCTGGAGGGCGACCGATGACCGGCATCCCGAACTTCGCCGACGTACCGCTGGACCAGCCGGAGCCCGCCGACGTCGCCGACTGGCAGGCCGCGCTGCACGAGCGCACCGGGAAGGGACCGGACGCGCTGAGCTGGGAGACCCCCGAGGGCATCGGCATCAAGCCGGTCTACACCGAGCGGGACACCGCGGACCTGGACTTCCTGGGCACGTACCCGGGTCTGCCGCCGTTCCTGCGCGGGCCGTACCCGACGATGTACGTGAACCAGCCGTGGACCATCCGCCAGTACGCGGGTTTCTCCACCGCCGAGGAGTCCAACGCGTTCTACCGGCGCAATCTCGCCGCGGGCCAGAAGGGTCTGTCGGTCGCGTTCGACCTGGCGACGCACCGGGGCTACGACTCCGACCACCCACGCGTCTCCGGTGACGTCGGCATGGCCGGTGTCGCCATCGACTCGATCTACGACATGCGCCAGCTTTTCGACGGCATTCCGCTGGACCGGATGAGCGTGTCGATGACCATGAACGGCGCCGTGCTGCCGGTGATGGCGCTGTACGTCGTGGCTGCCGAGGAACAGGGGGTCGCGCCGGAAGCGCTGGCCGGGACCATCCAGAACGACATCCTCAAGGAGTTCATGGTCCGCAACACCTACATCTACCCGCCGCGGCCGTCGATGCGGATCATCTCCGACATCTTCGCGTACACGTCGGCGCGGATGCCCAAGTTCAACTCGATCTCCATCTCCGGCTACCACATGCAGGAAGCCGGTGCGACGGCCGATCTCGAGCTCGCGTACACCCTCGCCGACGGCGTCGAGTACATCCGTGCCGGTGTCGACGCGGGACTGTCCGTGGACGCTTTCGCGCCCCGGCTGTCGTTCTTCTGGGCCATCGGCATGAACTTCTTCATGGAGGTCGCGAAGCTGCGGGCCGCGCGGCTGCTGTGGGCGAAGCTGGTGAAGCAATTCGAACCGCGCAACGACAAGTCGCTGTCGCTGCGCACGCACTGCCAGACGTCCGGCTGGTCGCTGACCGCGCAGGACGTCTACAACAACGTGATCCGTACGTGTGTCGAGGCGATGGCGGCCACCCAGGGCCACACGCAGTCCCTGCACACCAACGCCCTCGACGAGGCGCTCGCGCTGCCCACGGACTTCTCGGCGCGCATCGCCCGCAACACGCAGCTTTTGCTACAGCTTGAATCCGGCACGAACCGGGTGATCGATCCGTGGGGCGGCAGCAGTTTCGTCGAACGGCTCACGCACGATCTGGCCGCGCGGGCGTGGGACCACATCACGGAGGTCGAGCGGGCCGGGGGCATGGCCAAGGCGATCGACGCCGGCATCCCGAAGCTGCGCATCGAGGAGGCTGCCGCGCGTACGCAGGCGCGGATCGACTCGGGCCGGCAGCCGGTGATCGGTGTGAACAAGTACCGCGTCGCCGACGACGAGCACGTCGAGGTGCTCAAGGTGGACAACGCGGGCGTGCGCGCGCAGCAGATCGAGAAACTGCGCCGGCTGCGCGCCGAACGCGACCAGCCCGCCGTCGACGCGGCGCTGGCGGCGCTCACGGCCGCCGCGGGCGGCGCGCCCGGACCGGGCCTGGAGGGCAACCTGCTGGCGCTGTCCATCGACGCCGCGCGCGCCAAGGCGACCGTCGGCGAGATCTCGGCGGCGCTGGAACAGGCGTGGGGTCGGCATTCCGGCCAGATCCGTACCATTTCCGGTGTGTACCGGCACGAGGTGGGCGCGGGGCCGAACGTCGAGGCGGCACGGCAGTTGGTGGCCGCGTTCGCGGGCGAGGAGGGCCGGCAGCCGCGCATCCTGGTCGCCAAGATGGGACAGGACGGGCACGACCGCGGTCAGAAGGTGATCGCGACCGCGTTCGCCGACCTCGGCTTCGACGTCGACGTGGGCCCGCTGTTCCAGACACCCGCCGAGGTGGCACGGCAGGCCGTGGAGGCGGACGTGCACGTCGTCGGCGTGAACTCGCTGGCGGCGGGGCATCTGACGCTGGTGCCGGCGCTGCGTGCCGCGCTGGAGGAACTGGGCAGGCCGGACATCATGATCGTCGTCGGCGGTGTCATCCCACCGCAGGACTACGACGCGCTGCGGGAGGCCGGTGCCAGTGCGATCTTCGGGCCGGGCACCGTCATCCCGGACGCCGCCGTCGACCTGCTGCGGAAGCTGGGCCGCCGGCACGGGCCGAACGCGTAGCCGATGGCCGAGACGATCGACGTCGGCGCCTACGCGGACGGGGTGCGAGCGGCCGACCGGGCCGTGCTGGCCAGGGCGATCACGCTGGTCGAGTCGACCAGGGCCGACCACCGCGACCTGGCACAGCGACTGCTGGTCGAGCTGCTGCCCTCGGCGGGCGGTGCCCACCGGATCGGCATCACCGGTGTGCCCGGGGTCGGCAAGTCGACATTCATCGACGCGTTCGGTTCGATGCTGACCGGCGCCGGTCACCGGGTCGCGGTGCTGGCCGTCGACCCGTCGTCCAACCGGACGGGCGGCAGCATCCTGGGTGACAAGACAAGGATGGCGAAACTCGCCGTCGACCCGGCCGCGTTCATCCGGCCGTCACCCACTTCCGGCACACTCGGTGGGGTGGCGCGGGCCACCAGGGAGACCATGGTCCTGATGGAGGCCGCCGGCTACGACATCGTGCTGGTGGAGACCGTCGGCGTCGGCCAGTCCGAGGTCGCGGTGGCCAACATGGTCGACTGCTTCCTCTACCTGGCGCTGGCCAGAACCGGTGACGCGCTGCAGGGCATCAAGAAGGGCGTGCTGGAACTGGCCGACGTGATCGCCGTGAACAAGGCGGACGGTGATCACGAACGCGAGACCAGATCGGCCGCCAGGGAACTGGCGGGCGCGCTGCGGCTGTTCCAGGCGGCCGATGCGCCGTGGAAGACACCCGTGCTGACCTGCAGTGGAATGACCGGGGCCGGCCTGGACGAGATCTGGCAGCGGATCCGGCGGCACGACGAGGTGCTGCGGGAGACCGGCGAGTTCGACCGCAGGCGCAGCCGGCAGCAGGTCGACTGGATGTGGACGACGGTTCGCGACACCGTGCTGACCAGGCTGCGCGACGACCCGGCCGTGCGCGCGGTGGCGACCGACGTGGAGCGGCAGGTGGCCGACGGCGAGCTGACCGCGACGCTGGCCGCCCAGCGCATCCTGGGCGCTTTCTCGTGGTGACAATCTTGAGGCGAGTCTCCCCAATCGGGCTTACCGCCTTCAGGCGATGGGTACACAGTCGGTAACGTGGACGGTGAACCGCGTGCAAGGTTGTGCCCGCCGAGGAGGCTCCGATGCGGATGACCGTCCGAGTGACATTCGGTGTGCTGACGGCCATGCTGGGTGGGCTCCTGCTGCTGGGCACCGGCACGGCGAACGCGGTCTCGGCACCGAGCGTGGCCCAGGCGCCGCGCGTGGCCGTGGCCGTCGTGTCCCACGGTGCCGAGGCGGCCGCCGCGCCGACGACCACGGCGCCCGCTCCGACGACGACCGACTACAACAAGGGCCAGCAGCAGGCGAACGCCTCGCTGGCGCAGCGCAAGGTCGTCATCGGCGTGATCTGCATCGTGCTGCTGGTGATCGTGTACTTCGGCCGCAAGGTGAAGGGCAAGCACATCCTTCGGCTGAAGAACCTGCAGAACGCCAAGGGCTGAGCGCCCTCCACGTTCCGTGGCGAACGTACGTCCGTAACGGACTTGCGTCCGTCACGTGACATGAACGAGTTTCTCCCGACTTTTGCGGCGGCGGCACGGATCGTTGGCCGGAGCGCGACTGTTCGGCAAGGCTGAATACCGGCCGCCGCTCGGCGCAGCGTCCGTACCGGAAATCGGATGATCGCTTATCCGGTCGAACGCACCGCACCGAGTGGGGCAGGATGTTCGCAACAGGGAGACCGTTGTGTGGTCGCCCGTCCCACGATGTGGTGTGAGTGAGGCTGCCGTCCGTGGGATCGCGGCAGCAGCCGTGCCGGAGCGTGATCGGCCGTGTGAGTTCGGCTCTTTGCGTGACGGGCGGCCGTAGTGAGGAGGACAGGTGTGACTGTGGTGGACGCGCGCCCGAATCTGTCGGAAGGCGCCGGTGCGGTCGGCTCCGCGGTGGCCGCCGAGCCGAGCGGCGTGCTGATCTCCGAGGACGGGGTCAGGATGTCCGGTGTGGACGACCTCGGCGCCGGACGTGGACCGTCCTGGTTGGACGAGTGGTTGACCGGACACATCGGCGACCTGGTCGCCTGGCGCCGGTACATCCACGCGCACCCGGAACTGTCCCGGCGGGAGTTCGCCACCACCGATCTGATCGTCAGCGTACTGCGCTCCGCGGGCCTGCGCCCCGTCGTCCTGCCGGGTGGCACCGGCCTGACCTGCGACGTCGGCGAGGGCGACACGTGCGTCGCGCTGCGCGCCGACCTCGACGCCCTGCCGCTGGCCGAGGCGACCGACCTGGATTTCAAGTCCACTGTGGACGGAGTCTGCCACGCGTGCGGACACGACATCCACACCACGTCGCTGCTCGGCGCCGCACTGGCGATGGCCGGCGCGCCGCAATTGCCCGGCCGGGTCCGGTTCATCTTCCAGCCCGCCGAGGAGGCCACCCCCGGCGGCGCGCTCGACGTGATCGCGGCGGGCGGACTGGAGGGCGTCCGCCGGATCTTCGGCCTGCACTGCGACCCCCGGCTCGACGTCGGCCGCGTCGGTACCCGGATCGGCCCCATCACGGCAGCCGCCGACCTGCTCGAACTACGCCTGACCTCACCCGGTGGCCACACCTCCCGCCCGCATCTGACGGCCGACCTGGTGCACGCACTGGGCACGGTGATCACCGGCCTGCCCAGCATCCTGTCCCGCCGCGTCGACCCCAGGTCCGGCACCGTCCTGGTGTGGGGCGCCGTGCACGCGGGCGAAGCCCCCAACGCGGTCCCGCAGGACGGCGTCCTGCGCGGCACGCTGCGCACCAGTGACCCCGAGACCTGGCAGGAACTGGTGCCGCTGGTCGCCGGTCTGGTCGAATCGCTGCTGGCGCCGATCGGCGTCGGCTTCGAACTCGACCACCGCCGCGGTGTCCCGGTCGTGGTCAACGAGCGGGAGAGCACGGAGATCCTGCGCGCCGGCATCACGGCGGCCCTGGGTGAGGACGCCCTGGCCGGCACGAAGCAGTCGTCCGGAGGCGAGGACTTCGGCTGGTACCTGGAGCACGTGCCGGGTTCGTTCGCGCGGCTCGGCGTGTGGTCCGGCGAAGGCCCGATGGGCGACATCCACCGCCCCACGTTCGACGCCGACGAGCGCGCCCTACCCGCCGCGGTCCGGGTCCTGGTGCACGCCGCCCTGGCCGCCAGCGCCGCCGAATAACTCGCATCCGCACCAGTTCACGGGCCGGGCCCTGCCGGACCGCGACCTTTCCCTTGTGGGCATCGGTTCTCCTTCCTCGACGGTCGGGCCGGTCATGACTCGTGAGACGGACCGGCCCGTCTCATGTCGATTCGTGGGCTTGGTCGTGTGTTCGGCGGCAGGTCGAGCGGTTCGTCACGCTGCTTGTCTGTGGTAGGTGAGGGCTTCGCGGATTCGTCGGCACAGTGATGTCGGGTCGGCCAGATCCTGGGTGTCGGTTCGGATCACGTGCCAGCCGCGGGCCCGTAGTTCCTCCTCTCTCGGTCGCGTTTCCGTGCCGTCGTCGCACTCCACGGCGATTCGCGCGTCGGGCCACGCGAAGTCCAGCCGATGCCGGACCGTGCCCGAACGGCTCCGGATCGGGTACTGGCACTGCGGTTCCGGTAGCCCGGCGTCCGCGATGATCAACAGCAGCGCGCTCTGCGCTGGCGACTCCGGCAGGCCGGTGGCCAGCGACAACACCGCAGTCGCCCGTCTGGTGCCCCTGCGGTCCGGTCGGCGGGCCAACCGGTCGGCGACGTCCCGCACGAAGCAGGCCCTGTCCTCCGGTCTGAGGGCCCGCAGCGCCTCGTCCGCACAGGCCAGCGCGGTTCTGCGCGGTGCCGCGCACAGGAGATCCGCGACGGCCAGATCGGCGACCAGCACGCGCAGACCGTCGACGACGGTGACGTCCCGTTCCGGCACCGAGTCACCCTGGTGCACGACCAGGCCGCCGCGGGAGCGGATACGTCTGCTGTACGGCACGCGCACGTGCACCGGGAAACCGCACGTCGCCGTACAGCCGTGCAGCGCCGTCGCCGTCGGGCCGACGAGGACGCCGTCGGTCAGCAGCAGTGCGCCTGCGCAGCGGGTGCGCAGGTCGAACAGCCGTCTGGCGTCCAGCAGCACTCCTCGGCCGAAGCCGATCAGTTCGCCGGTCTCCACGGCGACGCGCAGCTCGCGTTCGCCCACGGCTGTGCGGGCGTACTGGTACGTGTAGGCCCCGTGCATGCCGCCGGTGCCGTCCGGGATGTCGATCACGGGTCCAGCGTGCGGCGGCGGGACCGGGTCGCGCACCGGTCGCCCGCGAGCTGTGGACAACTCGCGGGCCTGTGGATGGATCAGTGGATGGAACTTGACAACACGATCAGGGCCCGATACCGCCGCACGGGCGTTTGCGCAGGCTCTCCACGTAGTCGGCGGGCGCGCCCGCCGACTCCGCCGCGTCGGCGACCACACCCAGGTACCTGGCCGAGGGGAGACCGCCCTCGTACGCGTCCAGCACGTACAACCAGGCCAGCACCGAACCCTCCAGCGTCTGCACGCGCAGCCGGAGCTTCTTGTGCAGGCCGAGTTCGGATCCCTCCCAGCTGTCCAGCCGGTCCTCGTCCTCGGTGGTCATGTCGTAGAGCACGACGAAGACCTGCGAATCGCGGTCCTCGACGATCGTGGCCAGCGACCCCTCCCAGGTGAGGTCCTCGGCGCCGAATGTCAGGCGCCAGCCAACGAGCCACCCGGTGCCCGCCATCGGCGAGTGCGGGGCTCGCTCCATCATCTGGGCCGGTTCCATGTTGGACCCGTACGCGGCGTAGAGCGGCACGCGGACAGCCTAGCGACCCCGTCGACGAGCTGGCGGGACGTTGTGCGCAACCGCCCCGCGCGCCGGTCGTACCAGCCCGATCCGGCCAGTTCACCGCCCAGCCGGACAGCCCCGTACCGTGGTCACCGCATCATCGTGCACATCGTTCACAGGGAGACTGCCGTCGTGACGCGGATCGTGATCATGGGTGGTGGCCCGGCGGGCTACGAGGCGGCCCTGGTCGCCGCCCAGCACGGCGCCGACGTGACCATCGTCGAACCGGAGGGCCTCGGCGGGGCGTGCGTGCTGTACGACTGCGTGCCCTCCAAGACGTTCATCGCCTCGGCCGGTGCCCGGTCGGCCTTCCGGGACGCCGACGAACTGGGCATCCGCACCGGCAACACCAACGCCGACGTCGACCTGCCGGTCGTGCACGGCCGGGTCAGGGGGCTGGCGCTGGCACAGTCGGCCGACGTGCGCGCCCGCGTGCTGCGCGAGGGCGTCCGGGTGATCAACGGCTACGCGCGCTTCTCCGACGAGCACCACGGTCTCGCCCGCCACGAGATCACCGTGCTGACCAACGACGGCGCCGTGCAGCGGCTGGAGGCCGACACCGTCCTGATCGCCACCGGGGCCACGCCGCGCATCCTGCCCGGCGCCGAGCCCGACGGTGAGCGCATCCTCACCTGGCGCCAGATCTACGACCTGCCCGACCTGCCCGAACACCTCGTCGTCATCGGCTCCGGCGTCACCGGCGCGGAGTTCGCGTCCGCGTACACCGAGATGGGTGTCGATGTGACCTTGGTCTCCAGCCGGGACCGGGTGCTGCCGCACGAGGACGCCGACGCGGCCGCCGTGCTGGAGGACGTGTTCGCGGAGCGCGGAACGACGCTGGTCAAGTACGCCCGCGCCGAGCACGTCGTGCGCAAGGGCGACGGCGTCGTCGTGCAACTGCAGGACGGCCGGTCGATCGAGGCCAGCCACGCCCTGATGACGGTCGGCTCGGTGCCCAACACGGCCGACATCGGACTGGACCGCGTCGGCATCGAGACCGGACCCGGTGGGTTCATCTCGGTGGACCGGGTGTCGAGGACCAGCGTGTCGGGCATCTACGCGGCAGGCGACTGCACGGGCGTGCTGATGCTGGCGTCGGTGGCGCAGATGCAGGGCCGGATCGCGATGTGGCACTCGCTGGGCGAAGGCGTGGCGCCGATCAAGCTGAAAACCGTGGCCGCCAACGTGTTCACGCATCCGGAGATCGCCAACGTCGGTATCAGCCAGCACTCCATCGACTCCGGCGAGGTGCCGGCGCGGACCGTGATGCTGCCGCTGACCACCAACGCGCGGGCCAAGATGGAGGGCCTGCACCGCGGTTTCGTGAAGCTGTTCTGCCGTCCGGCCACCGGCGTGGTGATCGGTGGTGTCGTCGTCGCGCCGAACGCGAGCGAACTGATCCTGCCGATCGCGCTGGCCGTGCAGAACCAGCTCACCGTCGAACATCTCGCGCTGACGTTCTCGGTGTACCCGTCGCTGTCCGGCTCGATCACCGAGGCAGGGCGGCAACTGATGCGACACGACGACCTCGACTGAAGATTCGCTGACAATCCAGGCAACTTATCTCCAGGGCCGGGCGTGTTGTGTGCGACCGGGGTTCACCGATCCACGCTCCGCCATTCCCGGCGGACCGGCACCCGGCCTTGGAGGGATTTCCTTGCTGTCACGTCGTTACCTGGCTACTGCCGTGCTTCTCGGCGGACTGGCCGCCACCGCAGTCGTGCCTGCCGTCGCTGCGGCCTCCACCCCTTCGGACGCTCCGCCCACCGCCACCGTGAGCAGCACGCCGACCGCCGGATCGCCGAGTGCTCAGGCCCCCAGCCAGGCGCCCGCGGGCGTCGTGAGCACCCCCAAGGGTCCCGGTTGTGCCTACGTGAACTCGGCGGACGGACGGCAAGTCATCCAGATGCTGCCGTCGACCGGCCAGACCGCTGCCCGGCAGGCCGCCGAGTGCGCGGAGCTGTTGAAACGCGGGGCCAAGGGGCTCCCCAAGGGCGCGCCGCAGACCGGTGGCGGCGGCATGGCCGCCGAAGTCAGCTCGTGGGGCTGACCGACTGAATCGGACGATGTCCATGACACGATCAACGGGCAGCACCGGGTCGTGGCCGGTCAGGGTGACGGTCGTGCTGGGCGCGGCCGTCACCGCGATCTCCCTGCTGGCCGGATGCGGTTCCGGGACGACGAAACCCGGCGCGGGCGCGGGAACGTCCGCCGTCGTGGCCGGGACGGTCGTGCCGGCGCCGACCGGCGCGAGCGCGACCGACCAGACCAGATCGGCCAACGCACTACCGGTGTCGATGCGGATTCCGAGCATCAACGCGACGTCCACATTGGTCGCACTGGGCGAGAATCCGGACGGCACGGTACAGGTGCCACCGGTCAGCACGCCGATGCAGGCCGGTTGGTACGCGGGCAGTTCCGCACCCGGCGAGACGGGACCCGCGGTGCTGCTCGGGCACGTCGACGGCAACCGGCAGGAGGGCATCTTCTACCGGCTGCACGAGCTGACCCCCGGTGCGACGGTGCAGGTCACCCGCGCAGACGGCACCGTGCTCACCTTCTCGGTGACCAAAGTGGACAAGGTGGCGAAGAGCGCCTTTCCCACCGACGCCGTCTACGGTCCCACGAGCGATCCCGAACTGCGGCTGCTCACCTGTGGTGGAGCGTTCGACCAGGCCGCACACAGCTACGAGGACAACGTGATCGTCTACGCGAAACTCGTCACCTGAACCGGTGGAACAACATTCACCCGGACGTGACAGCACTATGAATGGCGATGTGTTCCTCGCACTGCCAGCATGTCGCGGTGCGGGTGCACAGCCTTCGTCGTCGGCAGTTCGGTACCGACGTTGTCACCGCCCTCACGGGGTGCGGCGGTGACAGCGGCGGTCCGGCACCGGATCCCGGAGTACCGGGGCGGGCGACGACGAAGGTGCCCACATGACGTCCACGGGCGCGCACACAGCCGCCCGTGACGCCCGGGACCGGCACCCGGTCGACCCCCCCACCAGCCGCGCCGCTGGTGGGGGGTCGGCATGTCCGGCCGCGCCGCTGCGGCCCTGATCGGGTGCCGGTGACGTTCGGCCGGGGCGCGACGCCGTTCGACAATGTCGGCTTCGCGGAACCACAGGTGGCCGGCATCCCGGGTAGCGTGAATCCGTCCGTGAAGCGCAGGACGGGAGGCGGCTGGTGGTCAACCGGAAATCGGAAGCGGTGCAACCGATGGGCGCGGGACCCGGCGTCTTCGGCGCCCGGCTCGGCCCCGCCGACCGCGAAGAGGCCTGGCAGCGCCTGGGTTCGGAGCAGTTCGACGTGGTGGTCATCGGCGGCGGAGTGGTCGGCGTCGGCACCGCGCTGGACGCGGCGACCCGTGGCCTGCGGGTCGCGCTGGTCGAGGCACGCGACTTCGCGGCCGGCACGTCCAGCCGGTCGAGCAAACTGTTCCACGGCGGGCTGCGCTACCTCGAACAGTTGGAGTTCGGGCTGGTCAGGGAGGCCCTGCGGGAACGCGAGCTGATGCTCACCCTGCTCGCGCCGCACCTGGTCAAGCCGGTCGGCTTCCTGTATCCGCTGACGCACCGGTTCTGGGAACGCCCGTACACGGCGTCCGGCCTGATGCTGTACGACACGATGGGCGGCTCGCGGTCCGTGCCCGGTCAGAAGCACCTGACCAGGGCGGGGGCGCTGCGGATGTTCCCGGCGCTGAAGCGCGGTTCGCTGATCGGTGGCGTGCGCTACTACGACGCCCAGGCCGACGACGCCCGGCACACCCTGACCGTCGCCAGGACGGCCGCGCACTACGGGGCCGTGGTGCGGCCGTCGACGCAGGTGACGGGTTTCATCAAGGAAGCCGACCGGGTGTCCGGTGTCCGGGTGCGCGACAGCGAGGACGGCCGCGAGACGGACGTGCTCGCCGGGGCCGTGATCAACTGCACGGGCGTGTGGACCGACGAACTGCAGCAGATGTCCGGCAGCCGTGGGCGGTTCCGGGTGCGCGCCAGCAAGGGCGTGCACATCGTGGTGCCGCGTGACCGGATCGTCGCGGAGACCGGCCTGATCCTGCGCACCGAGAAGTCGGTGCTGTTCGTGATCCCGTGGCGCAACCACTGGATCATCGGCACGACCGACACGGACTGGCACCTGGACCTGGCGCACCCCGCCGCGACGAAGGCCGACATCGACTACTTGCTCGACCGCGTGAACTCGGTACTGGCAACGCCGTTGACCCACGGTGACATCCAGGGTGTCTACGCCGGGCTGCGACCGCTGCTGGCCGGTGAGAGCGAGGAGACATCGAAGCTGTCGCGTGAGCATGCGGTCGCGCGGGTGGCGCCCGGCCTGGTCGCGATCGCGGGCGGCAAGTACACGACTTACCGCGTGATGGCGGCGGACGCGGTCGACGCGGCGGGCGTCGACTTGTCCGGCCGATTGCAGCCGTCGATCACCGACAAGGTGCCGCTGCTGGGGGCCGACGGCTACCACGCGTTGGTCAACCAGGCCGATCAGTTGGGGGCGCGGTACGGGCTGCATCCGTACCGGATCCGCCACCTGTTGGACCGGTACGGGTCGTTGATCCACGAGGTGCTCTCGGCGGCGGAGTCGAACGGGGAGTTGTTGCGGCCGATCCCAGCGGCGCAGGACTATCTGCAGGTCGAGGTCGTTTATGCGGCGAGCCACGAAGGTGCGATGCACCTGGAGGACGTGCTGACGAGGCGTACTCGCATCTCGATCGAGTATCCGCACCGGGGTGTGGACTGCGCGGAGCCGGTGGCGCGGCTGATGGCCGGGGTGCTGGGCTGGGACGAGGCGCGAGTGGCGCGAGAGGTCGAAACGTACACGCAGCGGGTGCTGGCCGAGCGTGAATCGCAGAGCGAGCCGGATGATCAGTCGGCCGACGCGCAACGCAAGAAGGCGCCGGAGATTCGCGAAAACCTGATCGCCGGCTAGCGGTTTTGTTTCGGCCGGCGGTTTCGCGGCTTCAGTTTCGCGGTTCGCGGGTACGCGGCTCGCGGGTTAGCGGTTTCACGGTGGGCGAGACCGCGCGTGTCGACCGTTGAGGGACGGCGAATGGTCGACACGCCCGGGTCTTGGCGGGTGTTGTCGCGAGCGGTTTCTCGCGCGTGTCGACCTTTCAGCGATGGTGGGAGGTCGACACGCGCCGGGCGAGTGCCGAATCCCGCGCGTGTCGACTCCTGGCGCTATCGAGTTGACCCCTGAGAAGTCGACACGCGCGAGATGGACCGGGGGTGGGCCGGGGTGCGTTGGGAGGTCTCGGCGTGTCGACCGGTGGGTGGTCGACACGCGGATTGGTTGCGGCTCCACGGGAGTACACCGTCGGATGGTCGATACAGCGGGCAAGTCGGCTGGGAAGCGGGCGTGTCGACTCCTCGGTGCCGCTGAAAGGTCGACATGCGCGGGGATGTGTAGCGGGGAACAGGGTGTGTCGACCCCTGGGCACGGCTGAAAGGTCGACACGCGCGGGATGTGCAGCGGGAACGGGGTGTGTCGACCCCGGGGCGCCGCTGAAAGGTCGACACGCGCAGGACAGACGGCCGGACCGGCGTGTCGACCGTTGGTGGGGTCTGGACGGTCGACACGCGGTGCCGCTGACGGGGAACTGGGGCGTGTCGACCGTTCAGGGGTCGACACGCCAAGTCGAGCCTCATTTCCCGGTGTGTCGACCTTTCACCGCCACCGGGGAGTCGACACGCCGGGAGTCGACACGCGCGGGGTCGGCTGTCTGGGGTCTCGGCGTGTCGACCGTTGAGGGTCGACACGCGCGGAGTCTCGGCGATTTCGCTGTCAGCGGAGGGGTTCGGCGGCGGCCGTTGTGGTCACGTGCGCCAACAGGTCCGACAGTTGTTGGATCAGGAGTCTGTTGTCCGCCGGCGAGATCGTGCTCCACGTCTGGCCGTCTTCGGCCTTGACCCGCATCTGTAGGTACCTGCCGCCGTCCGTGTCGAAGAAGCCGACCACGTGAGGCGCTCTTCGCCTGTGGCCCCAACGATTTCTCGCTGACGCGCCGAACTGGCCCTGCCGCCGGACACCCGTCACCATCGTGCGCAGGATCGAGGCGTCCCGCACCCTCAGGTTCTGCCGGCACAGTTCGAGCTCGAACTCCTCCGGTGTCGACGCGTTCGCGGCCGCCGTGTCCAGGTTGGCGCTGCGGACCGTGACGGATTCGCCCGGTCCCGGGCCGACCACCGGCAGCACCGACAGTGCCTCCCTGGCCAGTCCGGTGACCGGCACCTCGGACAACACCAGCCCGCGCTTCGACAACACCGCGAACACCGCCGCGTCACCGGTCGCCGCCACCAGCAGCCGCACGCCGCGCGTGGCCCCGAACCGGCCGTCGATCTCGCGGTCCGCACTGTCCATCAGCCGCAGCATGCGCTCCAGCCTCGGGTCCACCTCCAGGCGCTGGCCAAGACCACGCCGCTCCAGCGCCTGCCACACCTCCGCGACCAACTGCCTGCGCTCGGTGTACGTCCGGCCCGGCGACGGCACCTTCAACACCAACGGCATCTCGGCCAGCCGCAGGTGCTCCCACAACACGTCGAACTCCACCGGCGAGATCGTGATCGGTTCGCCGACCGGGCTCGCGCCCAGGTCCACGCCCACCACGCCGGTCACCTGCGTGGCCTGCTCTCACCGATCACCGGCGGCGAGTACGTCCGGCCGCTGCCGTAGATGTCGTCCGCCTCGATCAGGTACCTCGACCGGTGCACGTCCGGGTCGTCCTCCTCACCCGGACGCCGCGCCGCCGGCACGACCGCCGTGCCGGCGAACCGGTCGCTCGGCGGCGTCACCACGGACGAGCCAGTCGTCTTGCGGTCGCGGCCGTCCGACGACCCGCTCTGCGCGCTCGACGGAGTCGTCGACCCGCCGATGACCGACGAACCCGCCACACGGTCGGGAGCGGCCGCGGCGGGTGCACCCGACGTTGGTCGGGTGGCTGGCGTGCTCGGAGGCGCCGACATGGGTGTCACCTCGTCCGGTGACGCCGTGATCACACGATCGTGACCGGCCGGACCCTTTTCGGCCGGTCCGGAAGCGGAAGCCGGAACATCCCGGGACGACGTAGACGTAGACGTAGACGACCGCGACGAAGACGAAGACGACTGCGACGATGTCGATGTAGACCGCGCCGATGGCGGTTCCTCGACGACGCGGCCGGACGAACCCCGCGACCGGGAACCTGCCGAACCAGTCGTGGCCGTCGAACGGGCCGGCCGTGACGACGACGCTGCCGGGAAGCTGTCCGCGCGTCGCACCGGGATACCTGTGATCGGTGCCGTGTCCACGACCAGCAGCGGCGGTTCGCCGAAGTCGCCCAGCGTGGTCACGTTGTCGGTGGTGGCCGCCTCGTACTGGGCCATCACCTGGAACGCCTGCTGTTCGGCGACCCGGCTGGCCATCTCGGCCACCTCGAAGTCGACCTGCGACGTCACCAACTGGCCGATCTGGCTCTGCTGCGGCACCCCGACCGGCACCGGCATGTCGGCCCTGGCCTTGCCCAACAGGTCGCCCTGGAGCTCGACACTGGCCCGCATCACGTCGGCCGCCGTGGACGCCTGCTGTGCCCACTCGCCGAGCGGGCCGAGGGCGCCCCGCGCGCTGTCCGCCGCCGCGCCGTCCCACGTCGCACCGGAGGCCGTCACGCCCGTGTTGATGTCCTGCTGGATCTCCGACAGCGCACCGGACATGCCCGACCACGTGTCGGCGACGGCGCCAGCAGCTCCGCTGCCCGGACCGGAGTGGATCATCTCGTAGAGTTCCCGGTGGCTGTAGCCCTGCCATCTGGCCCCTGCGCCGCTGGCGTCTCGACCCACCTGTGGTTCCTCCCGTCCGGCGCGGTCGGCGCCGTTCAGCCCGCTGCGGGTCTGAACGACTCGGTGTTGTTCGACTCGACGATCCGGTACTCCTCGGCGACCTTGGCCAGCGCGTCCGACGCCGACTTGAGTTGGCGCTGGTACGTGCGCAGCGTGTCCAGCGCCGAGTCGGCGCCGTCCACGGAGTGGTCGTTGAAGTCGGTCGCGGCGTTCTGGCTGACCGGGTCACCGGCCCACGGGCTGACCCTGATACCGCTCATCGCCAGGTCGATCTGCACGTCCAGCTTTGCCATGGCGTCGTCGAACACCTTCCGCAGGTGCGGGACGGCGTCGCTGTCCACGCGGAGCGTCGCCTGACCGGTGAGGGCCGTGACCTCACCGACCAGCGCGCCGTCGGAGCCGATGCTGTCGGACGGCACGGCCACCTCCTGGGCATTGGCGTGCGTGGTGTGGCGTCCACTCTAGCCACCGCCAGTGAGTGATTCATGACTCATCCGTGAACAACCCTCGGGTGGACGAATCGTTGTCGAGACAGCTCACCGTGGGTCAAACGGGTGATGGAGCGGTGCATGCCGTCGCCCGTTCGGGGACGCTGTGTCACCCACGTGCGTTCAGCGGGTCACCCGCGAGACTTCAGGCTGGTCACTGCCGCCTCGGCCACCCGCTGCGCTCCCAGGCACAGCGTGTCCTGCGGCAGCGGCGGTGTGTTGCCGCCGTCCCGGAACAGGATGTCGAGGAACTGGTTCTGACCGGTGTCCACCTCGACGTTGCACGCGTCGTCCAGGCCCGGCGTGCGCACCACCAGCGCCGGGTAGCCGGTCACCGTGACCGCCTGCGCCTGCACCTGGGCCTCGTCGGACAGCCACACGTCCACGCCCATGTCCACCACCAGTGCGAGCCGCGCCTCCGTACCGCTCTCGATGCCGCGCATGCTGCACGCCCTGGCCTTGTCGAACTCCGGGTCGGTGTACGGCGTCGGGGTCGAGTCCAGGCTCAGATTCGTCCGCTGCGACGAGGTCAGGATCGAGCACGGGTTCACGCCGTCCAGCGGCAGGCTGCCCGGCCGCGGTGGCAGGACCGGGGTCGTGGACGTGATCGTCGCCGCGCCGCGCTGCTCGGCCGGTTGCGCCCTGCCCGGCTCGCTCGCGGTGAAGATCGGTGACCGGGTGCTGGTCAGCGCGACACCGACCACGACGATGAGAGCGATTCCGATCGCGGCCACCAGACGACCCGGATGAGGGGTCCGCACGCGGGCACAGTAGCGGTTTCCCGCGCCGCCGGGTACATCCGGTATGCGGCCGATCACGCGACGCCGGACACCAGCGCTGATCAGCCGGCGTCGATCAGCGGTGCCGATCAGCCAGCGTTGATCAGCGGTGCCGATCAGAGGTGCCGATCACCGGCTTCCGGTCAACTGGTCGCCGATGTGCATCGTGTGTACGACCATCCCGTCCCGGAGGCCGCTGCGGACGAAACCGACCTTCTCCGCGACCCGTTCGGACGACGTGTTGTCGGTGGCGTGGACGTAGTCGACCTGGCGCAGGTCCAGCGCCGCCCGCCCGAACCGCAATGCGGCCGCGAGTGCGGTGGCCGCCACTCCCTTGCCACGCCGCTCCGGCATCACCCAGCAGCCCGCCTCGGCGTGGCGCCAGTCGGGGCCGAGACGGATCAGATCGACCTCGCCGAGCAGCACGCCGGTCGTCGGCTCGGCGACGGCCCACGAGCAGCGTTCGTCCTGCTGCCACTCGTCGCCGCGGCGGGTGACGTAGTCCGTGGCGTCGGCCATGTCGTCGATCCGCCAGCGCGTCACGAAACGCCGCAGGCCGACGTCAGCGAAAGCGTCCACAAGGGACGGTCGGTCGTCGATGCGGTCGTCGGCGCGCAACTGGCGCAGGTAGTACGCGCCCGCGTTGATCTCGACGGGATCCACGACGTCACCATTCGCCGCGGTCGCGCCTGCGGGCTTCCCGTTCCTGCTGCCGGTAGCGGTCCCTGGCCGTCCGGTGGCGCCGCTTGCGGTCCTCGCCGAAGATCGCCCCGCCGATGATCGCGATCGCGATCGGGATCAGGAAGATCTGCCACAAGTGGATGGCCATGAACAGGGCCGCCGCGCCCAGGAACGCCAGCGGCACGACCGCGCCCATCATGCGCTGCGCCACCGGTATGCGCTGTTGGTAGGGCGCCATGGGCGCCGGCTGCGGCTGGGGCGCCTGCTGGGCCAGGGTGGGCGCCTGCTGGGCAGGTCCGAAGCTCGGATGCGGCGCGGGCAGGTCAGCGAACAGATCGAGCAGTTCGCCCCTCGTCTTGGCGGCGGACACCTTGGCGGTGCGCTCGCCGTACTCGTCGAGGTCCAGCCGGCCCGCGCTCATGTGTTCACCGAGCGCGGCCAGCGCGGACTCCCGTTCGGTGTCCCCGATCCGCATGTTGGAGGGCTGCACGTCGGCCACACCGAGATGGTACGGCCCGCAGGGACCGGATGAGGGTGACATCCGGCCTATCCTGCGATGCGTCAGTCCTTGATCTCCAGCAGCACCGTGCCCTGGGTCACGGCGTCGCCCGGGGCGACGCTCAGCGCCGTCACCGCGCCCGCCTTGTGCGCGGTCACCGGGTTCTCCATCTTCATGGCCTCCAGGACCACGACCAGTTCACCCGCCGCCACCTGCTGACCGTCGGTGACGGCGACCTTCACGATCGTGCCCTGCATCGGCGCCGTGACCGCGTCGCCGGACACCGCGGCCGCGGACTTGCCACCGGCCCGCTTGCGCGGCTTCGCCTTGGCGGCGACCTGCCCGCCACCGCCACCGCCGATGGCCAGGTCGCCGGGCAGCGACACCTCCAGCCTGCGCCCGCCGACCTCGACGACGACGGTCTGCCGGGGCGTCTCCTCCGGCGTCTGCGCCGCGTCCTCGAACGGTGGGATCGTGTTGTCGAACTCGGTCTCGATCCACCGCGTGTGCACCGTGAACCCGTCCTCGTCACCGACGAAAGCCGGGTCGCGCACAACGGCGCGGTGGAACGGCACCACGGTCGCCATGCCCGTGACGACGAGTTCGTCCAGTGCCCGCCGCGCCCGCTCCAGCGCCTGCGTGCGGTCCTCGCCGGTGACGATCACCTTGGCCAGCAACGAGTCGAACGCACCGCCGATCACGCTGCCGGACTCGACGCCGGAGTCCACGCGGACACCGGGACCCTCCGGTGCGATCCACGTGGTCACGGTGCCGGGCGCGGGCAGGAAGTTGCGGCCCGCGTCCTCGCCGTTGATGCGGAACTCGATGGAGTGGCCGCGCGGCGCGGGGTCGTCGGTGTACCGCAGCGGTTCGCCCGCCGCGATCCGGAACTGCTCACGCACCAGGTCCAGGCCGGAGGTCTCCTCACTGACCGGGTGCTCCACCTGGAGCCGCGTGTTCACCTCGAGGAACGAGATGGTGCCGTCGGTGCCGACCAGGTACTCGACGGTGCCCGCACCGGAGTAGCCGGCCTCGGCGCAGATCGCCTTGGCGGAGGCGTGGATCGTGGCGCGCTGCTCGGCGGACAGGAACGGTGCGGGCGCCTCCTCGACCAGCTTCTGGTGCCGCCGCTGCAGCGAGCAGTCACGGGTGCCGACGACGATCACGTTGCCGTGCTTGTCAGCCAGCACCTGCGCCTCGACGTGGCGTGGCTTGTCCAGGTAGCGCTCCACGAAGCACTCGCCCCTGCCGAACGCGGCGACCGCCTCGCGGACCGCCGACTCGAACAGTTCGGGGATCTCCTCGCGGGTGCGGGCCACTTTCAGACCACGGCCGCCACCGCCGAACGCGGCCTTGATCGCGACCGGCAGGCCGTGCTCGTCGGCGAAGGCGATGATCTCGTCCGGTCCGGCGACCGGCTCGGACGTACCGGGCACCAACGGGGCACCGGCGCGCGTCGCGATGTGCCGGGCCGTCACCTTGTCACCGAGGTCGCGAATGGCCTGCGGGTCGGGTCCGACCCAGATCAGGCCGGCGTCCATCACGGCCTGCGCGAACTCCGCGTTCTCGGACAGGAAGCCGTATCCCGGGTGGACGGAGTCCGCGCCGGACCGCTTGGCGGCGTCCAGGATCTTGTCGATGGCGAGGTAGCTCTCGCCGGGGGTGGCACCGTCCAGCCCGAAGGCCTCGTCGGCCATCCGCACGAACGGAGCGTCACGGTCGGGATCGGCGTAGACGGCGACGCTGGCCAGACCGGCGTCCCGGCACGCCCGGATCACCCGGACGGCGATCTCGCCGCGATTCGCGACCAGAACCTTGCGCAGCGCCACTGGCTGTCCGACCTTCGTCGGCTCGGGCACGCCTACCTCCTCGCTGACAGGTGCCACCCACCCGACGAACAGGACGGGCGCTTTCGGGCAGTTTACGGATAGCCCTCCACGGCGGAGCGAGAGCAACCTCACTTCTATCAGTTCTACCGAAAGGTTCTCCCGAACGCGCCTCGCGCAACGGAGGTGACCTGGTCTTTCCGGTCAGCCTGCGGTGTGGTCCGGCCACAGGTCCACGACGCTCACGCCGACATCGGCCAGCAGCCGCCGGGTCAGCGGCAGGCTGATGCCGATGACGCTGGACGGGTCGCCGTCGACGCCCTCGACGAACCAGCCGCCCAGCCCGTCCAGGGTGAACCCTCCCGCCACGGACAGCGGCTCACCGGAAGCCAGGTACGCCTCCAGTTCGCGCTCGCTCGGCGTGCCGAACCGGACCTTCGTCGTGCGCACGCCACTGGCGCGCTTGCCGGTGTCCAGCCGGATCACGGCATGCCCGGTGAGCAACTCACCCTCACCGCCTGCCATGGCCGCCCAGCGCGCTCTGGCACGTTCGACCGTGCCCGGCTTGCCGACCAGTTCGGGGCCGTCCGGCCCGTGCCTGAACAACATCGAGTCGCAGCCGACGACCACGGTGTCCGATTCGGTCATTTCGGCGGCGACGGCGTCCGCCTTGGCGGTGGCCAGTGCGGCGACGAGTTCCTCCGGCTCCGGGTCGGTCAGGCCGGCGGCGACCGCGTCCTCGTCCACGCCGGACACGATCACCAGCGGCTCGACACCGGCCGCGCGGAGCACGGCGCGACGGGCGGGGGACGCGGAAGCCAGGACGAGGCGCACGGCCGGCAGCGTACGGGGACCGGCCCATCGACCGGTCCCCGCATCCCCGCTCCTGCCCTGCCCCGTCGTCGGCTCAGACGGCCGGTTCCGGCACCGGTTGCCGGCTCGCCGTGACGTCGTCCAGCGGTCGTCCCGGCTTACGGGCCAGTGCCATGCACGCGATCACACCCAGTGCCAACACGATCGCCGGCAGTGCCAGCGTGGCCTTGGCGGCATCGGTGAAGCCCTGGTCGAACGCCTGCGCGCCGAGTCGGCAGAAGCGTGCCGCGGCCGCGGCGGGCACCCCCTGCGGCAGTTGACAGCCGCCGCCCCCGCCCGCCGCCGTCGCCGATCCGGCGACTTTCGTGAGGCCGTCGACGAACGCGGGCCGGAACCGCTCCGGCAGCTGACCCGCCACCGAGACGGCCGCGCTGTGCATCGACACGGTCAGCCGTGCCTGCAACAGCACGCCGATCGCGGCGCTGCCCAGCACACCGCCCACCTGCCGGGTCGTGTTGAAGATGCCCGACGCGGCGCCCATCTGGCGCGGCTGGACGGTGCCGGTGGCCAGATTCGCCAACGGCGAGAACACACAGCCGATACCCAGACCGCAGACCACCAGCGGCGGCACGAGCACCCACACGTTCAGCCCGGTGCGCATCCACAGCGCCAACCAGGCGACGCCGACGGTGAGCGCGGCGAAACCGAACAGCGCGACGTACTTGCCGGACAACCGGTCGGACAGCCGGCCCGCGATCGGCGCCGTCAACCCGGACACCAGTGACATCGGCAGCGTCACCAGACCGGACTGCACAGGACTGAGGCCGAGCACCGACTGCAGGTAGATCACCACGGGCAGGAACATGCCGGTGATCGAGAAACCGATGCTGACGTTGGCCATGTTCGCCGCGGAGAACGTGCGATTGCCGAACAGCGACAGCGGCAACAGCGGCTCGTTCCGGTTCACCCGTTGCCAGATCACGAACGCCACGAGCAGTACGACACCGAGGCCGATGATCTCCGGGATGTTGATCGGACCCCAGACGGTGCCCCAGTCGTACTGCTGGCCGTTCTGCACGCCGAACACGATCGCCAGCAGGCCCGCGCTGAACAGCAGCGTGCCGAGGATGTCGAACTTGTGCCTGTGCGGGCGCTGCCTGCCGGGCACCAGCAGGATGGCCAGCACGATGCCGATCACGCCGATCGGCACGTTCACCATGAAGATCCACTGCCAGCCCAGGTTGTCCACCAGGACACCGCCCAGCAGCGGACCGGCGATCGTCGCCACACCGGCCACGGCACCCCACATGCCCATCGGCGCGCCCCGCTTGGCGGGCGGGAACAGCGTGGTGATCATGGCCATCGTCTGCGGCCCCATGGCGGCGGCGCCGAAGCCCTGCACGGCGCGGGCGGCGATCAGCAACCCCGGCGTGCCGGCGAGGCCGCAGCACAGTGACGCGAGCGTGAACACGACGAGACCGGCCAGGAACATCTGCTTGCGGCCGATACGGTCGCCGAGCCGGCCGGACAGCAGCAGCGGCACGGCGTACGTCAACAGGTAGACGCTGTTGACCCAGACGATCTGGTTCAGCGTCGCGTGCAGACTTCCGCGCAGCATGGCCGGAATCGCCACGTTGACGATCGTGGTGTCCAGCATGATCATGAAGAACCCGATGGACAGCGCTCCCATCGCCGCCCACGGGTTCACGCGCCGACCGCGGACCGTCGGCCAGTCGCTCGTGTCGGTCGGTTGTCTTGCGGTTGCTGGGTTCTCAGCCACCGACGTCCTCCTTCTGTACCGGACGACGCGGTTGCTCGCTGTTCCCGCGTGTCATCCTGCTTGTTTCCCCTCGTCCGCCAGGCTCAGCCGTGGTGGTGGTGCTGCTTCGTTCTCCCGCGCACCGAGACAGCCGGCCGACCTGTCACTGCCGGCGCCGGAACCCCGTGGCCACTGGAGACTTCCGTTCTCCAGGCGGGTTAGCAGGTTTCGGGTGTAGTCCAGTTCGGACTGTCGCTGCGCTTGGCGCAGATCGACGTCCGCCCAGTACAGCTCGTGGACGCCGAGCTCGGTCAGCCGTTCGCGGTAGACCTGGTCGGCGGCGACCTGCGCTTCCAGGGCCATGGTGCGACGGCGCAGTTGGACGATCGCGTCGGACCGGTCCAGCGTGTGCAGGAAGGCGACGGCGACCGCGTACTGCGGGTACTCCGTCGACGGCTCGGCGATCATGGCGCGCAACCGTTCGGCGAACGCGTCCCGGCCCGCGTCGGTCAGCCGGTAGGTGGTGCGCTCGGGACGGCGACCCTCGCGACTGGTCTCGACGGCCTCGATCAGGTGATCGCGGTCCAGTCGCTCGATGGCGTGATAGAGCGAGCCGGTGGTGACCTTGAGTAGCCGCCACGCCTCGTGCTCGCGCATGAGCTGGTGGATCTCGTACGGGTGCATGGGCCTGGAGTGCAGGAGCTCCATGGCGGCGAGGGCCATCGGCGTGAGCGTGGCACGCGACGACATGAAGTACTCCTTGTCCGATTAGTCGTGCCCGTATATTCCACGTGGAATATACGGGGTCGGAGCGTCTGGTCAAAGTCGACCGGGTCTGGATGGATGAAGTGTGAGCCGAGGCACCGACAGTCCGCCGGTTCGCTGTCGTGGCTGGTCCGGGATGTGCGGTCGGTTGCGTCGAGTGCTCGCGAACGGTCGAGGCGCCCGGACCCGTGCGGGAAAGGTCGACACGCGCGGCGGCGCGTTCCCGTGCGCGCCGCGCGAGGGTCGACTCGCCGACGAACGGTCGACTCGCCGACGAACGGTCGACACAGCGTGGCTGAGTGGTCGACACGCCCGGAACATGCGGCACCGAGGGGCGACACGCCCGGGGCAGGTTCCGAAGGGTCGACAGTGCCCGGGACCGGTCGGTTCATGGTCGACACGCGCGACTCGGCGCCCCGAACGGTCGACACGCGCGGCCACCACCCGCGAACCGGGCGGTGGCCGGTGTGCTAGCGAGGGAGGCCGGAGGCCCGCCAGGCGTTGGGGCCCTTGGGAAGTGGTTGGCGGACCAGCGCCGCGCGGTCGGCCCAGTGGGACGTGCGTGCTCGCGTCGGCGCCGGTGCGTCGCCTGCCGCGGCCACGCTCGCGACGACCGCCGTCAGTGCGGCCAGTTCCTCGTCGTCCGGGGTGCCGCGCACGATCCGCAGCAGCGGGCGCGTGGGTTCGGGTTGTGTCACCGTGGTGCCTCCTTCGGCACTGGCACGACCGCCTCACGACTCCTGCGTCGCTCGGCGGCCGGCCGATCCGACGGGGATTACAGCGGGATGTTGCCGTGCTTCTTCGGTGGCAGCGTCTTTCGCTTGTCGCGCAGCATCGCCAGCGACCTCGCGACGTAGCCGCGCGTGGACGAGGGCGGGACGACCGAGTCGACGTAACCGCGCTCGGCGGCGATGTAGGGGTTGAGCAGCGTGTCCTCGTACTGCTGGTCCAGCTGGGCGCGCAGCGCGGTCACGTCCTCGCCGCGTTCACCCGCCGCGGCCAACGTCTTGCGGTGCACGATGTTCGACGCGCCCGACGCGCCCATCACCGCGATCTGGGCGGTCGGCCACGCGAGGTTGATGTCGGCGCCCAGGTGCTTGGAGCCCATGACGTCGTACGCGCCGCCGTACGCCTTGCGGGTGATCACCGTGACCAGCGGGACGGTGGCCTCCGCGTAGGCGTAGATCAGCTTCGCGCCGCGGCGGATGATGCCGTTCCACTCCTGGTCGGTGCCGGGGAGGAAGCCGGGGACGTCGACGAACGTCAGCACCGGGACGTTGAACGCGTCGCACGTGCGCACGAACCGCGCCGCCTTCTCGGCGGCGTTGATGTCCAGGCAGCCGGCGAACTGGGTCGGCTGGTTGGCCACGACACCGACGCTGTGCCCGCCGACCCGGCCGAAGCCGACGACGATGTTCGGCGCGTAGAGCTGCTGGACCTCCAGGAACTCGCCCTCGTCGAGAATGCGGGTGATGACCTCGTGCATGTCGTAGGGCTGGTTGGCCGAGTCCGGGATCAGCGTGTCCAGTTCGCGGTCCTCGTCGGTGATCGACTCCGCGATCGAACCGGGGACGGCGTCGCCGCTGCCGTTGAAGGCGGGCGGGTCGGACAGGTTGTTCGACGGCAGGAAGGACAGCAGCTCCTTGACGTAGGAGATCGCGTCCTCCTCGTCGCTGCCCAGGTAGTGCGCGTTGCCGGACTTCGTGTTGTGCGTGCGGGCGCCGCCCAGTTCCTCGAACGACACCTCCTCGCCGGTCACGGTCTTCACCACGTCCGGGCCGGTGATGAACATCTGCGACGTCTTGTCGACCATCACCACGAAGTCGGTCAGCGCGGGGGAGTACACGTGGCCACCCGCGTTCGCCCCCATGATCAGCGAGATCTGCGGGATGACACCGGACGCGATCGTGTTGCGCCGGAAGATCTCGCCGTACAGCCCCAGTGACACGACGCCTTCCTGGATGCGCGCGCCGCCGCCCTCGTTGATGCCGATGATCGGGCGCCCGGTCGTGATCGCGAGGTCCATCACCTTGACGATCTTCTCGCCGTACACCTCGCCCAGCGACCCGCCGAACACCGTGACGTCCTGGCTGAACACGCACACCGGCGCGGCCGTCGACGGTGCCGTAGCCGGTGACGACGCCGTCACCGTAGGGCCGGTTCTTCTCCTGGCCGAAGTTGGTCGACCGGTGCCGGGCCAGCTCGTCCAGTTCGACGAACGAGCCGGGGTCGAGCAGCATGTCGATCCGCTCGCGCGCGGTCTTCTTGCCCTTGGCGTGCTGCTTCTCGACGGCCCGCGCCGAACCGGCGTGCACCGCCTCGTCGTTGCGCCGGTACAGGTCGGCCAGCTTGCCGGCCGTGGTGTGGATGTCCGGCTGCTCGCCCGACGCGTCGCTCGGAGGCCCAACGGGCACGGTCGCGCTGCTCATGGACAGCAAGCCTAGCCAGCCAGAACTAGGCGTCCACCGTGGGCGTTGCGGACATCACGGCCCGTCCCGCGCGGGCTTGACCTCGACCGCACCGGAGGTCGCATCGTGGTCGGGTGACCCGCCCCGCCGTGCCGTCCCGCTCCGACCGGTCGGTGGGGCTGGTCACGCCTGCTTGTTCACTAAAGTGGACCGATGCCGACACCTGCACCTGTGGACGTCGCCACGCTGCGTGCCTCGCTGTCCGCCTATTCGGCTGTCGACGTCGTCGCCTCGACCACGTCCACCAACGCCGACCTCGTGGCCACCGCGCGGCAGGGCGGCAACGACCGCACGGTCCTGATCGCCGACCGGCAGACCGCGGGCCAGGGCCGGCGCTCCCGGGACTGGGTGTCACCGGCGGGCAGCGGTCTCTACCTGAGCGTGCTGTTGCGGCCCGGTGTGCCGCCGCGCCCGGCTGTGCGTGGTTGACGCAGCTCGCCGGTGTCGCGCTGGTCCGTACCGCGCGCTGGGCCGGCGCCGACGCCGTGCTGAAGTGGCCCAACGACCTGTTGCTCGGCCCGGACCGGCGCAAGGGCGCGGGCACCCTCGCCGAGGTCATCGGTGACGCCGTCGTGCTCGGCATGGGGCTGAACGTGCTGCCGCTGCCCGACGACGTGCCGCTCGGCCCCGGGGGCCTCGCGCCGACGTCGCTGGCGGATGCCGGCGCGACCACGCTGGACCGCACCGAGATCGCCGTCCGCCTGCTCACCGAACTCGACACGCTGGAAGCCGCGTGGCGCGCGGCCGGTGGCGACCCGGTGGCGGGCGGTCACGACAGTTACCTCGCGTGCTGCGCCACGATCGGCCGGCGCGTCCGTGTCGAACTGCCGGATCGTGAACTCGTCGGCGAGGCCACCGGTGTGGCGTCGGACGGCAGCCTGCTGGTCACCGGGGACGACGGCGCCGCGCACCAGATCTCCGCGGGCGATGTGGTGCACCTCGGCCGAGTGATCGTTATTCGCGGGAAGACCGCCCAGTACGGTGACCGTCCCAGCGACGGCGCGCGACGGACCGGAGGAGCGCAGTGGCCTACCCCGAGAACGTGCTGACGGATGGTGAGCAGGTGGTGCTCCACAAGCATCCACACTGGAAGATGCTCATCCTGCCGGCACTGTTCTTCCTGTCGTCATCGCGGCGGGCGCGTTCCTCGCCTCGCTGTCCAGGACACAGTCCTGGCACCTGATCGCGTGGCTCGCGATCGTGGTGGTCGGCGTCGTGCTGATCGTGTGGCTGACGATCATCCCGCTGTTGCGCTGGAAGACGACGCACTTCATCGTCACGACCGACCGCGTGATGGCGCGCGAGGGCGTGCTCAACCGGACCGGCCTGGACATCCCGCTGTCGCGGATCAACAGCGTCCGCTTCGAGCACGGCCTGATCGACCGGATCTGGGGCGCCGGCACGCTGATCATCGAGTCGGCGTCCGACGATCCGCTGGAGTTCGACGACATCCCCCATGTCGAGTACGTGCATTCCCTGCTGTACCGGGAGGTCAACGACGACTCGCACGAGGGTGGCTTCCGGCACTACCACCACGAGGGACGCTGACCGTGGGCGCGCGCGAACTCGGTCTGCCCACCGTCGTTGCGGCCGGTGGCCTGCCGGCGGAGGTCACGATCTGGGAGGTCGGGGCGCGCGACGGGCTGCAGAACGAGTCCACGGTGGTACCCGTCGACGTCAAGATCGAGTTCCTGGACCGCCTGGCGGCAGCGGGTCTGACCACCATCGAGGCGACGAGTTTCGTGTCGCCCAAGTGGATCCCGCAACTGGCCGACGCCGAGCGACTACTCGCCGGGCTGGACCGGCGCGACGGCGTGCGCTACCCCGTGCTGGTGCCCAACGAGCGCGGCCTCGACCGCGCGCTGGCGGCCGGTGTCGACCACATCGCGATCTTCGGCAGCGCCACCGAGACGTTCGCGCAGCGCAACCTGAACAGCACCCTGGACGGCCAGTTCGCGATGTTCGGACCGGTCGTGGCACGCGCCCGCGATGCCGGTCTGGACGTGCGGGCGTACGTGTCCATGTGCTTCGGCGACCCGTGGCAGGGCGGCGTCGAGCCCGACCAGGTCGTGTCGATCGGCAGGCGGTTGCTGGAACTCGGGTGTAGCCAGCTTTCGCTGGGCGACACCATCGGCGTCGCGACCGCCGGGCACGTCGAGGCACTGCTGTCCGGCTTCGTGGCCGCGGGCACGCCGATCGACGCGCTCGCCGTGCACTTTCACGACACCTACGGCCAGGCACTGGCGAACACCCTGGCGGCCCTGCGCACGGGTGTGTCCTGTGTGGACTCGTCGGCGGGTGGGCTGGGCGGTTGCCCGTACGCCGAGTCGGCGACCGGGAACCTCGCCACCGAGGACCTCGTATGGATGCTCGACGGCCTTGGCGTGCGCACCGGCGTGGACCTGGACGCGCTGGTGGCCACCAGCGTCTGGCTCGCGGAGCGGATGGGCAGGCCCAGTCCGTCCCGTGTGGTGCGTGCGCTGGCGGGTTGATCCGAGTGGACGTCGTCGAGTTGGACGAGCGGACGTGGCCGGACCTGGTCGATCTGTTCGGCCCCGGCGGGGCCGTGGCAGGTTGCTGGTGCACGTGGTTCTGGCAGCCAACGAGCAGGATCAGCCGCGAACACGGTGACGCCAACCGGGAACTGCTGCACGAGCGACTGCGCACAGGGAGCCCGGTGGGACTGCTGGCCATGACCGGTGAGCGGGCGGTCGGTTGGGTGGCAGTGGCGCCACGACCACTGTATCCAAGACTGGCCACTTCCAAGATCACCCGACCGGTTGATCTTGACGAGGACCTGGCCGACGTCTGGTCCGTGACGTGCTTCTATGTGCGGAAAGGTATGCGCCGCAAGGGCATCGCCGGCGAACTGCTGGCCGGCGCCGTCGAGTTCGCGCGGCGCGCTGGTGCGCGGGCCGTCGAGGGCTACCCGGTGGTCGTCACCGAGGGTGGCGCGAAGGTCGGCAGCGGCGAGCTCTACCACGGCACGCTGGGCGCGTTCCTGACCGCGGGGTTTGAGGTCGTCGACCGCCGGTCACCCAGACGGGCACTGGTCCGCCGCGACCTGGCCCACTCCTGATATCACCCGAACGGGTGGAACCGAGAGGAGTCTGCCGGCGTCCGACCGACACCCGAGGACCATGTTCCGGCGGAAACGAGGAACCGGAGGTGGCCGCGATGACCAACCACCGGGACGAGGTTGACCAGCTGCTGGCCGACTATCGGCGCAGCCGCGAGCAACTCGCGTCGGTGCATCGCACGCTCATGTCCATCACCGAGTCGGCGACCAGCCCGGACGGCCTGGTGACGGCGACGGTGGACTCGGCGGGGACGCTGTCCTCGCTGGTCATCACCGAAGAGGCCTACCGGCGGTACCGGCCCGCCGAACTGTCCGACGTCATCGTGCGGACCACTCGCTCGGCAGCCGTCAAGGCCGGTGAACGAGCCCGGCAGGCGCTCGCGCCCGTGCTGCCGCCGGACACCGATCCCGCCGCGGTGCTGTCCGGCACGGCGGACCTCACCCAGACCGAGATCGGGCCGCCCGCCGCACCGGTGCTCGCGGCGCAGGCACCCGCGCCCCCTCCGGTCGCCAGGACGCCGCGGCCACGGATGGACGACGACGAGAGCTACGAGCAGACCACCTGGATGAACCGAGCCGGGCGGGGGCGATAACCCATGGACAGGGGTTTCGAGGTAGAGCCGGACAAACTGGCACGGCACGCCGGCGATTTTCCCGGGTACGCCGATCAGGTCGGTGCCATCCACGGCGAACTCACCGGCGCGCTGGACCAGGCCGGTTCGTGCTGGGGCGACGACCCGGCGGGTCAGAGCTTCGCGTCCGGCCACGTGGCGCCCTCGGACGCCACGCTGCACCAGTTGACGGCGTTGCCCGGCCGGCTCGACGACGTCGGCGACCGGTTCCGGGCCACGGCGCTCCGCTACCAGCAGGGCGACGCCGACGCGGCCGGTCTGCTGCCTACGTTGCCGAACGAGTGACACCAACCGGGGATTGGGGCGGTCATGGGCATCGAACTACCCGCCGAACTGGCTGATGTCGCGGCGTCGGCCGGCGTGCGGTGGCCGCAGGCCGACGAGGAGGCCATGCGGTCGTCCGCGCAGGCCTGGCGCACGGCGGGCACCAAGATCACGGCGCTGACCAAGGACGCGGACGGCACCGCCGGCCGGGCGCTGTCCGCGGTGCACGGATCCACCGGCACGGCGGCCAAACAGCACTGGAACACGTTCGTGGCGCCGGACACGGGGCATCTGACCAGCGTGGCGAAAGGCTGCACGGACGCGGCCGACCGGCTGGACCACGCGGCCGAGCAGGTCGGGGCGGCGAAGGTGCAGATCGTGCGGCACCTGGTCACCCTGGCCAAGAACCAGGATGCCGCCAACCACGCCGCGGCCGCGGGACATCCGACGGCACTGGCCGGCCTGACCACGGCAGTGCACAGCACGGCGGCCAGCGTCGCGCAGGTCAACCACTCGCTGACCGACTCGATCCGCCTGGAGGACACTCCCGGCGGCCAGCAGGGCGCACCGCACGCCGGCACGAACGATCTCCTCGGAGCCACCGGCCCGCTGGGGGCCGATGGGCCGCTGGGCGCGCAAGGACCGCTCGGATCGCACGGTGCGTTGGGCGCGCAGGGGCCGTTGGGGTCGCACAGCGTGTTGAGTTCGACGGGACCGTTGGGCGCCAACGGGCCACTGGGCGGGAACGGACCGCTCGGTGCGCAGGGGCCGTTGGGCGCGCAGGGACCGCTCGGGGTGCACGGGCCGTTGCACGTGGTGCAGCCCGTGGTGGCTCCGGTGACGCACGGCGTCGACCAACTGGTCGGTCCGGTGGTGAACGGGCCGGTCGGCGGGCACGGTCAGGGCAGCGTGCTCGGGCTCGACCCCGAGCACACCGGGCCCATCGCGCCGGGCACGATCAGCGCCGCTGCCGGCAGCGGTTCGGTGCTCGGCGGTCACGGCCCGTTCGGTGGACCCGGGATTCCGTCTGTTCCCGGCGGTCCCGGCCCTTCCGTTCCGGTCGGTCCAGTCGGTCCGACCGGTCCTTCCGGTCTGATCGGTCCTGGTTCCGGCGGCCCCGGAGTGCCGATTCCGGATGGCTCCGGGATCGCCGTGCCGGACGGTGGAGCCGCGCCCGGTATGGCCGGCGTGCCGGCCGTGCCGGACGGTGGACACGCTCCCGTGCCGACACCCCAGATGGGAGTCACGGTCGCGCAGTCGGCCGCTCCGTCCGTGGCGCCACCGGCCGACATGGGGCAGGGACCCGCGGGAATCGGTGTGACGCCTGCCACGCAGGTCGAGGCCGCTGCCGGTCCGCCGCCCCCGGCCGCGAGCTTCAACGCGCCGACCCCGTCGTTCGGCACACCCGTGCCCGCCGGCGGGATGGCCGCGCCGCCGCCGTCCTCGGCGGCGCCGATCGCGCCGGTCGACAGGTCCGTCACGGCGAACGTGCCGCAGCAGGGCCAGCGTTGGAGTGCACGCGGTGGTGATCCGGCGGACGTGATCGGCGCTCCGGTGGGCGTGCCGAGGTCGGGTCCGTCCGGTGTGCGGCAGGGAGCGCGGTCGTCCGTCACGCCACAGGAACCGCGGACCGACGGGATCGGACTGCCCGACCTGGGCGCCGGCAGGCCGAAGGCGGCACCGCGCAGCGGGTCGGTCGCGTTGTTCCTGATGTACTTGTTCCCGCTCGGCCAACTGCCGAAGCCGGCCAGCAGGCCCGTGCACCAGTTGCCGCCACCCGCGCAGGAGACCGATTTCGCCGCCGGTCTCCGGTTCCCGCCGCACGACCACCCGCGCTCCGACCTGATCGACGTGTCGGCGGCGCCGGACCACGAGCCGGAAACGCCGGCGCATCCGGGATACGCGGCAGAGGATGCCGAGGTCACCGACCTCGTCGATGGCCAGGACCCGTTCGGTGGCGAGAACGAGCGGGACTGGGACCGGCGGTTCCTGGTCCGCCCGCCGGACCCGGAGAGCGCGCGGGCCGCGGAGTACGCGTGGCCACCCGGTGAGCTGTTCCCCGAGGGCGGCCGCGACACGGGCGAGCCCGTCGTGCTGGCCGTGGGCACCGTGGTCGACCGATTCGGCACGCCGGAGGGCAGGGTGTTCGCGGAGGACGGCACCCCGTTCGCCCGCCGGTCACTGCCGCCGGATCACCTGGCCGCCGGGTACCACCGGTACCGCGTGACGCGGGAACTGCCGGTATGGCGGACGCTGTCCGCCCCGTGGTTCGGCCAGTCGGGTGGCGGCGTGCGCTACCGCGCCGTCTATCCGGCCGCTGACCTGCTCGCTCTCGGCTACCTGACCGACATCACCGGAACGGACAATGGACACTGAGTCGATCATCACGTGGCTGGTCGCCGTGGGTGTGCCCACCGAAGTAGTGTCGATCGGGGCGGAAGCTGATAACGCATGGTGCCTTCTGCGCGACGAACAACCCGGTGAGAACGGAGCGGACCCCGCCGTGTCCTGGGAGGTGTTCTGGCGGGAGCAGGGCAATCGGTACGACTGGGCCCGGTTCACAAACGAGCAGGTGGCGTGTTACTACCTTTTCGGTCGGCTGGTGTTCGCCCAGGTGGCCAGGGGTGTGATCGGCGAACGGCCGACCACCACCCCGTGACCTGGGCACCGTCCCACGAAGACGGCGGGCCGTCACTCCTGGTCGGGGTGGGGGTGTGGGCCGAGCGCAGCCAGGGCGGCGTCGTGCAGCAGACCGTTGCTGGACAACGCGGAGCCGCCGTCGTGCCTCGGACGGCCGTGCAGGTCGGTGAACCGGCCGCCGGCCTCCTGCACGATCACCTGCAGCGCCGCGAGGTCCCACGGCGACACGATCGCCTCGGCGGCGAGGTCCAGCGCACCCTCCGCGACCAGACAGTGCTGCCAGAAGTCCCCGAACGCCCGTGTCTCCCAACACGCGTCCACCAGTGCCAGGTAGGAGTCCCGCGAGTGGTGTTCTGCCCACGACCCGACATCCGTGGTGGACAGGTACGCGTCGGCCAGATCGTCCACACCGGACACGGTGATCCGCCACGGGTCGGGTGTACCGGCGGCGGAAGTCCAGGCGCCGGTGCCGTAGGACGCCCACCAGCGCCTGCCCAGCGCGGGGGCGCTCGCCACGCCGGCCACGGGGGAGCCGTCCACCAGCAGCGCGATCAGCGTGCCCCATACCGGCACGCGGCGCAGGAAGTTCTTCGTCCCGTCGATCGGGTCGATCAGCCAGGTGCGGCCGGCGCCGACGTTCCCGCCGCGTTCCTCGCCGGCGACGTCGTCCGACGGCCGTTCCCGCGCGAGCAGTTCCCGAATGCGGTCCTCCACTGTGAGGTCCGCGTCGGTTACCGGGGTCCGATCGGGCTTGCGGTCGATACGCAGGTCGTTGGCGCGGAACCGGGCGGCGGTGATCTCATCGGCGGCGTCGGCGAGTCGGAGGGCCAGTTCGATATCAGATTGGTCGAGAGACACGGTGTGGATGCTGTCATGAATACGCTGGGTGTCCTGACGGACAGTGTGCCCGGACCTTGGAGGAGGGCACTGTGAACGTGGTACTGCTGGCCGAGGACGATCCCGCGATCGCCGAGCCGCTGTCCCGTGCGCTGCACAGGGAGGGCTACGTGGTGCAGGTCGTCTCGGACGGGCCTGCCGCGCTGGAGGCCGCCCAGAACGGCGGCGCCGACCTGCTCGTGCTGGACCTGGGCCTGCCGGGGATGGACGGTCTGGAGGTCTGCCGCCGGCTGCGGTCGGCGGGCCGTGGGCTGCCCGTGCTGATGCTGACCGCGCGCGCCGACGAGGTCGACTTCGTCGTCGGCCTGGACGCGGGTGCGGACGACTACGTGGCCAAGCCGTTCCGGCTGGCCGAGCTGATGGCGAGGATCCGGGCGCTGCTGCGCAGGCGGTCGCCGGAGACGCTGGAGTTCCAGGGGGTCCGGATGGACCTCGGGGCCCGGTTGGTCACCGTGGACGGCATCGAGATCCAGTTGGCCAACAAGGAGTTCGAGTTGTTGCGCGTGCTCATGCAGCACGCGGGACACGTGGTGACCAGGGAGGAGATCCTGTTCGAGGTCTGGAACGGACCCGAACTGAAGAACAGCAAGACACTGGACATGCACATGTCGTGGTTGCGCCGGAAGCTCGGTGACGGGAACCCCCGGTCGGCGGAGCGCCGGATCGCGACCGTGCGTGGCGTTGGCTTCCGGTTCAATGCCGAATAGGTTGCTTGACGGGTTCGTGTCCCGGCCCGGCGGCGCGGTGTCGCCGGCTGTCCGTGGCTCATCGTTTTGTGGGTCATCGTTTTGTGGGTCATCGGTTCGTAGGTCGTCGGTTCGTGGGTCGTCGTTTTGTGGGGAGGCCTGAGTGCGGCGGCGCATCCTGCTGGCCATCCTGCTCGCGGTCGCCGTCACCGCGTGCGCCCTCGGCGTGCCGTTGGGGTACACGGCGATGGAGATGGTGGAGACCCTCACCCAGTCCAGCCTGTACAACTCCGTCCAGGCCATCGCGCTCGCCATCGACAGGCAGATGGACAGCGGCCGGCAGCCGGACAACGCGCAGTTGGCGCTGCTCCTGCCGCCCCAGGGTGGTCAGCTCATGCTGACCGTGCCCGGCCAGCCGACGAAGACCGTCGGCAACGCGGGCAGCGACGTGATTTCCGAGAAGGCTCAGGTGTCGCAGAAGGGCACCGTCTGGCTGACCGAGCCCGCGGCGCCGATGCGGCGGTTGCAGGCTGAGGTCGCGATCTTCGTGGTGCTGCTGGTGGTGTTGTCGATCAGCACCGGGACGGTCGTAGCCACCGTGACGGCGCGCAGACTGACCGAGCCGATGCGGCACGTCGCCGACCGCGCGATCCGGTTGGGCGCCGGGGATTTCCGGCCGGACGGGAGTCAGTACGGCGTGCCCGAGCTGGACCTGGTCGCCGACGCGCTGGACACCTCGGCGACCGCTCTGGCACTGCTCGTGCAGCGAGAACGTGAACTGGTGGGTGACGTGTCGCACCAGTTGCGCAGCAGGTTGACGGCGCTGCAGCTGCGTCTGGAGACGCTGGCGGTCGCGTCGAACCAGGAAACGGCGGAGGACGCGACGGCAGCGCTGGACCAGGCGGAACGGCTCGCGCAGGTGTTGGACGAGTTGTTGGCGGCGGCGTCAGCGGCCCGCGCGGCAGAGGCGCAGCCGATCAACCTGGCCGTGCGGCTACCGGTGATGGTGACCGAGTGGCGGGAGTTGTTGCGCGCCAGGGGTCGGACGCTGCGGTTGCGGGTGCCGGAGGGGTTGCTGGCGCGGGCGACACCGGGCCGGTTGCGAGAGGCGATGGGCGTGTTGCTGGACAACTCGTTGAAGTACGGCTCCGGGACCGTGCTGGTGTCGGCGCGGCGCGGCGACGGGATGGTGTTGATCGAGGTCAGCGACGCCGGGCCGGGCGTGCCGGACGAGTTGGCCGCGCACGTGTTCGAGCGGGGGGTGTCCGGCGGCGGGTCGACGGGGGTCGGGTTGGCGTTGGCCCGGGCGTTGGTGGATGCCGACGGCGGGCGGTTGGAGTTGGCGGTGCTGCGGCCGCCGTTGTTCGCGTTGTTCCTGCCGGTGGCCAAGGCGGAGGACGTGTTGGCGACGCCGTGGCGAACGGAGGTCGGACCGCGCTGATCCGGTTGGGCTCGGTTGCTTCGGCGCAGTTCGGCTGGAGCGGCTGGGAGCGGCTGGGAGCGGCTTGGTTCTGCCTGGTTCGGCTTGGTTCGGCTCGACGGTCCGCGAACGGTCGACACGCGGGAATGATTGGGGCATTTCGCGCGGGGCGAACGGCCGACACGCACGGTTGCGCGATGTGTGCTTCGGCGAACGGTCGACACGCGCGGGATTGGTCGCTGGATTCGCGTGTCGACTTGTCGGCGTTGTGAAGAGGCCGACACACGGAGCGTTGGACTGCCTACTCGTGTGTCGACCGTTCGCCGGAGCTGGAAAGTCGACACGCGGCGGCATGGATCGCCGTGGCTCGGACGTGTCGGCAGTTCATTGGCGCTGGGTGGTCGACACGCGCGGCATGGATCGCAGTTGTTCCGGCGTATCGGCCGTTCATCGGGCGTCGGGTGGTCGACACGCGCGGGGATCGGGTGCTGCTTCGGCGTGTCGGCCGTTCAGAGGCCGTGAGCGGTCGACACGCGCGGAAACCGGCGACCTGCTTCGGGTGCCTCGGCTGTTCGGGGCACTGTCATGCCTCAGCGAGGGGTCGACACGCCGGCTGGCTGCGCCGGGCAGGGCCATGCCCAACAGCGATCAGCAGAGCGAGCCGGGTGCGTGAAAGTTGCTCGGTGGAGCGGGGATCAGGCGACTTGTTCGTCGTCGTCCGAGGTGCCGCCTACCGCCCTCAGCCGACGGACCTTGCCGGGACGGAAGTTCTCCGTCGGGAAGACCCACTTCTTGATGGCCCACCAGCGGAACACCATCGCCAACAGGGTGCCGATGATCATGCCGCTGCTGAAGTCGGCGAATTCCTGGACGAACCGCGTGACGTGCGGGACCTCCAACTGGAACGCGTAACGCGAGATCCACAGAGGGAGCGTGTTGAGGACCACGCCGATGCCGCTGATCAGGAAGAACAGGGCCGCCTCGTGGTGACGCTCGTGGCCACCCCTGGTGCGGAACGCCCACTCGCGGTTCAGGACGTACGACACGATCGTGGAGATGATGACCGCGATGGCCTGCGCCGTGACCGGCTTCTCCTGCAGGACGGTCAGCTTCAGGCCATAGTTCACCGTCAGCGTGATGATGAAGCAGAACCCGCCCACCACGGCGAACTTCAGCAGCTCACGGTGCTTGAGCAACAGTGAGCGAACAGGTTCGGGAACGTGCGAGAGCGTGCTGTCGACGACGGACACGACATCGACTGTACCGATAGCCGCCGAACGGGTGCGACTCGAGGCTGTGCCCACAGCATGTTGCCAGGAAACCGTCACGACCCTGAGAACGTCACACTCTTGGCAGCAGACGTTCTGCACAATGGTGTGATGCTCGAACACACGGTTACCCCGTGTGGTGGCCAGGGTCGTGGCCAGGAAGGAGACAGGTCCCGATGTCCGGTCCGTACCCGCCGCCCGGCGTGCCGCAGCCACCGGAGCCCGGCGGCTGGTGGGGTGGTCAACAGGGTCCTGGTTCGAGCGGTCCCTACGGCGTGCCACCCGGCGGGCAGCCCCACGGGATGCCGCCAGGGGCGTATCAGGGTGCCTATCCGCAGCCCGGGGCCCAGTCCACCGGACAGTTCGACGTCGGTCACGACTTCCCGACCATCCAGTACTCCGGTCTCGGCGGGCAGCCGGGCGGGTGGGGTGAACCGCCGAAGAAGCGACGGGCGACCGGTCGGATGATCGTCGCCGTAGTCTCCGTACTGGTGATCATCGGTGGTGTCGCGACCGGGATCGTGCTGCTCAACAACCGGCACGACCAACCGCAGGCGTCGTCGAACACCACCCGGAACGTGGCCCCGCCGGTCGTCACCAGCCAGCGGGCCACCACGACGACCACCACCGACACCGCCGATCCGGGCGTGCCCAACGGCAGCACGACGCTGACCCTCACCGCCGGCTCGTGTGTCACCGTGCAGGTGGCCAACAACGACCAGTACACCGCCGATCACCAGGCTACCTGCGGCACCGCCCAGTCCGACCTGATCCTGGCGATGACCAGCCCCGACATGGCCGGCTGCGCCGAGCACCAGTACCTGCGGCTGTCGGCGCCGAACGCGGGCGTCGACTGCTTCACGCTGGACGTCAAGCAGGGCGACTGCGTCGACGACAGCTACCTGAAGGCGTCCTGCACCACGGCCCCGTTCGTGGTGCTGCGCACCGAGGCCGGTCCCGGCGGTTCCAGCTCGTGCACCGACGCCAGCGGCGCCACGCACTGGGTGCCTGTCGGTCGCGATCCGGTCAAGGTCGGCTGTCTCGCGCCGACCAAGAACTCGTAGACCGCGGCCTTCCTAGAGCGGTCCGAGCAGGGAGAACAGCGACGGCAAAATTGGCTGGCAGTCCGTCGGCGCACCTGGTTGGATCTTGCCCGGCGAGGGTGGCGAGTTCGAACACGACGGTTTGCCGCTCGGCGGTGTCGTCGTCGGCGTGGTGGTCGTCGGCGGTGTCGTCGTCGGCGGCGTGCTGCCCGGTTCAGCGGGTGGTGTCGTCGTCGGGATCAGGTCGATCGTCGGCGGTGGTTGGTGCCGTGTGGTCGTCGTGGGCGGTGCTTTCCTGGTGGGCGTCGTCTGGGTGGTCGATGGCTGATTCGTGTCGCTGGGCAGCGGAGTGGGGCTGACGCCGGACGGCGGTCCGGGCAGGGTCGGCCAGCACCAGAGCCAGTCACACCTCGGTGGCGTGAACACGACGTCGGCCGACGCCGTGGCACTGCCCAGCCGACCGGTGACGTCGACGGTGTCCTTGACCGGACGCAGGTGGTAGAGCCGCACGCGCAGGTCCTGGGAGTGGCCGGGTGCGAGCGCCTGGTCGGTCACACACGTGACCTCCTGGTGCCCTCCCTGGCACGTGAATGCGCGGTCCGACCACGGCATTCCCGACCTGTCCACGGTGACGGTGACCGGCTTCGTGCTGGTGCCGGTGTTGGTGACGTCGACGTCGAGGATCGGCGACTCGTCCCACAGCCACGACCACCACGAGTCCGTCGTGTCGATCGACGCGGCGAGCCGCAGGTCGTCGAAGGAGGCGACCGTGACGCGCACCGTCAGGCGCACCGCGATGGCCGTGCCCGCGGTGACGGTGCCGGTGATGTCGCCGTCCTGGGCATTCGGGTCCGCGACCAGCCGGAACACCAGCTCGACCGACGCGCCCGGCGCCAGGCCGCTTGGTGACACGCACGTCACGGTGCCGCTGCCGGGCGGGCAGAGCACGGTCGTCGAGCCAGAGCCAGAGCCAGAGCCACGAACCCGAACCGCCAGCCGTTCGATTTCCCTCGATCGAGTGGCTGTCCAGTGAATGACCACCCAGGGTGCCGGTGGTGCCGGCCGATTGGGCGGTGACACCGGCAGGCAGGTTCAGCACCGCTGTCACCGGATCGGATGGCGCGCTGCCGGTGTTGGTCACACTGATGGGTAGTTCCATCGAGGACTGGCCCGGCGTCAGCGTGACGCCGCCGGTCGGGCCGGCCGCCGTGAGCGTCGGCTGGCCCGGCGGCGGAGGTGGCGGTGCTGGGCTGGACGGGGTCGGCGCCACCGCCGGTGCCGACGTCGGCGCGGCCGGGGACGTCGGCGGGGTCGCCGTGGTCGTGGTCGGGATGGCCGGCCGGGTGGTCTGCGGAGTGGTCGTTGGCTGGCTCGGTGCCGGCGGTACGACCGGTTTCGGTGCAGGCTGCTGGTGGGGAGCCGGTTGGCTGGTGGTCGGGCGCTGTGGTGCTGCCGTCGGCACGGCCTGTGTGGAACTCCCCGTCATCGCGAACGCCAGTACGGCGGCCAGTGCCGCGACCGACGCGCCGACGCCGACGAACTGCCTGGGTACCGACCCGGCGGCGCCCGTGGCACCGGACGCCGCGCTCGTCGTGCCGGCGGTGCCGGCGGCCGTCGCCGCGATGCCCGCGCCCGCCTTGGCTCCGGTGGCGGCCAGGTAGCCGGCCGTGCCGACGCCCAGCACCAGGATGGCGACCGCGCGCAGCCCGCCGTTGACGTCGGCGAGTTCCGCGGCCAGCGCGCGGCAGCGGTCGCACTCGTCCAGGTGCGCCTCGACCTGCGCGGTCTCCCGCTTGGACAGCCCGCCCCTCGTCCACGCGCCGAGCTTCTCCGCCGTCGCCTGGCACCGGCCCACCGTCGTCTCGGCGAGGTGGACCTGCAGGTACGCCTGGCGCAGGCCTTCACGGGCGCGGTAGGCGAGCGCGGACACGCCGTTGGCGGTCAGGCCGAGCAGCGGCGCCACCTCGGCGGGCGACTGGCCCTCGATCTCGGTGTGCCACAGCACGGCTTGCCAGCGCTCGGGCAGCCTGGCGAACGCCTTCGCGGCCAGGGACCGCTCCAGACCGGCCAGCGCGGTGTCCTTGAACGGCTCGCTGATCTTCTCGGTGCTCACGCCGCTGACCGTGGTGACGTCCTCGGTCAGCTCGACCCTGCGGTCCCTGCGGGTCTTGTCGTAGGCGACGTGCCGCAGCGACGTGAGCAGGTACGCACGGAACGCCGAGTCCGGGCCACGGCCGGCGCGCAGCGTGTCCAGCACCCTGGCGAACGCCTCGGACACCAGGTCGTCGGCTTCCGCCGACGAGCGGGCCAGTTGCCGGGCCAGGTTGTGGGCGGCGGAGACATGGCGCTCGTACAGGGGTCCGTAGGCGTCCAGCCGGCCTGCGCGGACCGACTCGATGAGCTCAGCGTCGCTAGGCCCATGAACCTCCGCGGGAACAGCGGCCACGAGTCCCTCCTCCGCCCTTAAGCTGCGTTCGCCTTTCGGCACCGTATCGACATCGTGGCCGGTTGCGGTATCCGCGACAGTCTGACTGACCAGCATTTGGCTCGCCATGTCGGATGCCGACCGCAAAACGTGACCCGAATGGCGTCATGCTTGACCACGTGGCGTGTCGGGTAACTGAGAGCACATCGGAACCCGGGTCCGGCCAGCAGGAGGACAAGCGCCAGTGGGAACGCGGGAGGTTTCGCCACACTCGTGGCGTGGCGACTCGGCGGTACGGATCCGGGCCCTGCGTTCGCGATGGCGGACGGCCAGCCTCGCGTCCGGCTGGCGGTTCCCCACCGACTGGGCGGTCGCCGAGATCGACCAGGTCTGCGAGGCCGTGGTGAAGGGCTCGGAACCGGACGACGCGCTGGTCCGCCTGGGCAGGGCGCGGGCGCTGGCGGGCTCCGGTCTCGGTGAGACGTTGCAGGACGTGGCCGCGCTGCACGCCGTGCTGACGGTTCCGGAGCACCGGGACGGCATGGTGGCCGCCGATCCGGACGCGATGCCAGCCAGATTCCTGCGGATCACCGCGCTGGCCTGGTCGGACGTCCTGGTCCGGCAACTCGCGCACACCGAGGCGGCGGACGGGCTGACCGGTCTGGCCAGTGCCGCCTACCTGCGGGCGCGGCTGCGCGAGGTCTACCAGGAGGGCACCGCTTCCGGTGTCGCGGTCCGGTCCCGGTACGTGCTCGTCGTGATGTCACCCGATCTGGGTCACGCGACCGGGTGGTCGCGGCTGGCGGCGATGGTGTTGCTGGCTGATGTGCTGCGCGCCGTGTTCGACGGGGGCAAACGCTTGCCACCGTGGGCAACACGACGATGGTCGTGCTCGCCGAGCGGGACGAGCGCCTGTCCGAACGGGTGGCGTCGGCCCGGCAGCTGGCGACCGACCGGCTGGGCGTTGACCCGCACCTGCGCGAGTTGTGTCCCCCGTCGGTGTGGCTGGAGGGTCTGCCCGCGTCGCATCCGGCGGCCTGCCGGCTGCTCGCCGAACTCGTCGCCGTCTGATCGGAACCCGAGGCCGACACCACGTCATCTCACCTGGTCGGGCACCCCGTAGGCTGACCTGCCTGTGGACCCCCGTACAGGCCTTCCCGTCGTCGGCATGGTGGGCGGCGGACAGCTCGCCAGGATGACGCACCAGGCAGCCATCGCCCTCGGCCAGTCGCTGCGCGTGCTCGCCGTCTCCGCCGACGACCCTGCCGCCCAGGTGGCGCCGGACATCTCCCTCGGCTCACACACCGATCTCGCCGCGCTGCGCGCGTTCGCGGCCCGGTGCGACGTCGTCACGTTCGACCACGAGCACGTCCCGCAGGACCTGCTGCGGGCGCTCGTCGCCGACGGCACGGTCGTGCATCCGGGGCCGGACGCGCTGGTGCACGCGCAGGACAAACTCACGATGCGCGAGCGGCTGGCAGCGATGGGCGTGCCGGTGCCGCCGTTCACGGCGGTCGCCTCACCGGACGACGTGGTGGCCTTCGGCGCCGAGCACGGCTGGCCGTGCGTGGTCAAGGCGGTGCGCGGCGGCTACGACGGGCGTGGCGTGTGGGTGCCGGCGTCGGCTGACGAGGCGCGGTCGCTGGTCACCGACCTGCTGGCCGCCGGTACGCCGCTGATGGTCGAGCAGCGCGTGGTGATGCGCCGCGAGCTGGCCGCGCTGGCGGCGCGTTCGCCGTTCGGGCAGGGCGCGACGTGGCCGGTGGTGGAGACCGTGCAGTCCGACGGCATCTGTGTCGAGGTACTGGCGCCCGCGCCCGGACTGTCCGGCGATCGCGCTGACGAGGCGCAGGAACTGGCGCTGCGGATCGCGGGCGAACTCGACGTCGTCGGCGTGCTGGCAGTGGAGCTGTTCGAGACCGACGACGGCCTGGTGGTCAACGAATTGGCCATGCGGCCGCACAACTCCGGCCACTGGACGATCGACGGAGCCGTCACGTCGCAGTTCGAGCAGCACATGCGGGCAGTGCTGGACTACCCGCTCGGCGCGACCGATCCGGTCGCCCCGGTCGCCGTGATGGCGAACGTGCTGGGTGCGGCCGAAGCGCCTGCGATGGGTGTTGACGAGCGGGTGCATCACCTGTTCGCGCGGTTCCGGGAGGCGCGAATTCACTTGTACGGCAAGGCGGAACGGCCGGGCAGGAAGGTCGGACACGTGACGGTGACCGGTGCGGAACTGGCGCCGGTGCGGCGGACCGCGTCGCTGGCGGCGCACTTCTTGGCGACGGGCGTGTGGGCCGATGGCCATGACGTCCACGGGGAAAGGGGCGCTCGGCGATGACCGACGTCGGTGTGATCATGGGCAGCGACTCGGACTGGCCGGTGATGCGGGGAGCGGCCGACGCGCTGGCCGAGTTCGACGTGACCTACGAGGTCGGCGTCGTGTCGGCGCACCGCTCGCCACAGCGGATGCTGGACTACGCGGGTTCGGCGGCCGAGCGCGGACTCAAGGTGATCATCGCAGGGGCCGGTGGCGCAGCGCACCTGCCTGGCATGGTCGCGTCGGCCACGGTGCTGCCGGTGATCGGGGTGCCGGTGCCGTTGAAGCACCTGGACGGCATGGACTCGCTGCTGTCCATCGTGCAGATGCCGGCCGGTATCCCGGTGGCGACGGTGTCCATCGGCGGCGCGCGCAACGCGGGGCTGCTGGCGGTGCGCGTGCTGGCCGCGTCCGATGCCGGGCTGCGGGAACGGATCGCCGAGTTCCAGCGGTCGCTGGAACGCCTGGTACTGGACAAGGACGAGGCGCTGCGGGCGACCAGCGACACACCGCCCGCCAGGTGAACGCGCGCTAACATGATGGCTGTCCGGCACTCCTGAGAGGTGAACCACCGTGGACGCGAGCTTCGCCACCTACCAGCTGGCCGACGAGCACGATGCGTTGCGCGAGGCCGTGCGTGCGCTGTCGGAGAAGGAGATCGCGCCGCACGCCGCGGAGGTCGACGAGCAGGAGCGCTACCCGGTCGAGGCGCGGGATGCCTTGGTACGAGCGGGTTTCCACGCCGTGCACATCCCCGAGTCGTACTCCGGCGAGGGCGCCGACTCGGTCGCGACATGCATCCTCATCGAGGAGGTCGCGCGGGTCTGCGCGTCGTCGTCGCTGATCCCGGCGGTGAACAAGCTCGGCACGATGCCGATCATCCTGGCCGGCTCCGAGGAGCTGAAGCGGCAGGTGCTGCCGACGGTCGCGGCCGGTGAGATGGCGTCCTACGCGCTGTCCGAACGGGAAGCGGGCTCGGACACGGCGGCGATGCGCACCCGTGCCCGCCTCGACGGCGACCACTGGGTGCTCAACGGCACGAAGACCTGGATCACCAACGCCGGCGAGTCGACGTGGTACACGGTGATGGCGGTGACGGACCCGGAGGCGGCCAAACCGGCCAACGGCATCTCGGCGTTCGTGGTGCGCGCCGACGACCCGGGTTTCGAGGTCGGCCCGAAGGAACGCAAACTGGGCATCAAGGGCTCGCCGACACGCGAGATCTACTTCACCGACTGCACGATCCCGGCCGACCGCATCATCGGCGAACCCGGCACCGGCCTGAAGACGGCACTGCGCACCCTCGACCACACGCGCCCCACGATCGGCGCGCAGGCGGTCGGCATCGCGCAGGGCGCGCTCGACGCGGCGATCGGCTACGTCAAGGACCGCAAGCAGTTCGGCAAGGCGATCGCCGACTTCCAGGGCGTCCAGTTCATGCTCGCCGACATGGCGATGAAGGTCGAAGCGGCCCGCCACATGGTGTACGTGGCGGCGGCGAAGGCCGAGCGCGGCGAGCCGAACCTGGGCTTCATTTCCAGCGCCGCCAAGTGTTTCGCGTCGGACGTGGCGATGGAGGTCACGACGGACGCGGTCCAGCTGTTCGGCGGCGCGGGCTACACGCGCGACTTCCCGGTGGAACGCATGATGCGCGACGCGAAGATCACCCAGATCTATGAAGGCACCAACCAGATCCAGCGCATGGTCATGGCACGGCAGTTGCTGCGAGGCTGACT
>CAVWRF010000007.1:0-278085 GCA_963757325.1 Candidatus Melainabacteria bacterium | reverse complement strand
GATGATCGATTCCGTGAAGATCATGTGAAGTGGCCCCCAGGTTTGGGCACGGGAGGAGGGTGTCCAAGATCAATGTGTGAGTAAAGACCGAGACACCCTCCTGACCGCACTCTACGTGTTCATCGACGACCATGTAGTGCCGCCCCGTACCGGCCGTGGTCGCCGACCGTTGCTGACCGACAGTGAACTGATCTGCCTTGCCGTGGCCCAGGTGCTACTTCGTTTCGACAGCGAACGCCGCTGGATCCGGCACATCCACAGCGACCAGCAGTGGCGGGGCATGTTTCCCTACTTGCCGAAACAGTCCGGCTACAACAAGCGGTTAAGGAACATCTACCCGTTGCTGTGCAAGACGATCCTCGCGCTGGCCTCCTGTTGCCCGTCCTTCTTCGATGACCTGTGGATCACCGACGCGACTCCCGTGCCCTGCGGAATGTCGAAGGAAACAGTGAAACGGTCCGACCTGGCAGGACACGCCAACTACGGCTACTGTGCGTCACACACCCGGTGGTACTGGGGACTCAAGCTGTACCTGGTGTGCACCGGCGACGGCATGCCGATCATGTGGTGCCTGGCCGACCCCAAGATCGGCGAACGGGAGGTGCTCGCGGCGTTGCTGGACAACAACCACCATCTCCTCCGTGATGGCCAGGTCTTGTTGGCGGACAAGGGGTTCTCCGGTGCGGAGTTCAAGACACTCACCGAGTCGATGACGGTGCGGCTGCTGCGTCCGGACCGTCAGGACGAGATCTACCGCAACGGCAACCTCGGTGGGGTCCGGCAGTGGATCGAGTCGGTCAACCAGACCCTCAAGGGTCAACTCGGTCTGGAACGGCATGCTGGGCGCACCCCGCATGGGGTGTTCACCCGGGTCGCCCAACGACTTTTGGCGATGGCCGCGGGTATCTGGCACAACTGGCAGACCGACGTGACCAGCAAGCGATCACTCATCGCCTACGATCACTAACACAGACTTCACGGAATCGATCATCTAGTGCGGGGCCTCGTTGTGGTAGACGTCGAACGCGTCCAGCAGCTCCTCGTCCAGCAACAGTTCCGAGCGGGCGTTGGTGCCGTTGCGCACCGCGACCGCCGTCGCGAGTGCCTGTGCCACCGACACGAACGCCGACAGCGACCGCAGCACCGTGACACCGCCGGTCTCCACGTAGCACGTGACGTCGGCGTGCGGCACCAGCGGTGACGCGGGATTGTCGGTGATCGCGATGGTGCGCAGGCCACGGCGTTTCGCCTCGGCGATCGCGCGCACCGTGTCGGCCGTGTACCGGTGGATGGACACCGCGACGAACGCGTCGCCCGCCGCCAGATCGCGCAGGTCGTCGATGATCATGCCGGCGGTCGGGGCCAGTTGGCGCACCTCCGGCCGCACCATACGCAGCAGGTAGGCCAGCAGATACGCGACGGAGAAGCACTTACGCAGCCCGATCACGTGCACGCGGCGCGCGTCGGTCAGCATGCCGACCGCTTCTCGCCACACGGCCTGGTCCAATCTGGCGAACGTCCTGGCGATGTTCTGCTGGTCGTGCTCGACGACGGCGCCGAGCAGTTCCTCGGTGTCGGTCAGTTCGGCGGCCTGCTCGAAGCGCCGCACCAGTTGTGCCTGCTCGGCCAACTGCTGGCGGCACAGGCGGACCAGCGCCGGGTAGCCGGGCAGGCCGAGCGCCGTCGCGAACCGCACCAGCGACGACTCGTGCACCTCGGCGACCTTGGCCGTCTCACCGATGCTGCGGAACGCGGTGGCCTCCGGATCGGCGAGCAACACCCGCGCGATCCGCCGCTGGCCGGAGGCGAACGTCGGCATCCGGTCCTGGAGTTCGGCCCGGAGTTCCGGGTAGTTGCGCGGCGGCACCGCCATGACTCCTCGATTCATGCTGCTGAACCCGACCGCGGACTGTCGTCGCAACCCTAGTTGCACACCGGCACGCAAACAAAGTTGCGTGCTAGCGTCACGTGCACATTTAGTTCAACGAGGGAGAGGATTCGCGTGCCCGTCCGACATTCCGCGACCCTGGCCGTCAACGAGCGGCTGCGCGCCCGGCGTGCGGCCGGCGAATCCGTGCTGCACCTGGCGTTCGGCGAGGCAGGACTGCCGGTGCTGCCCGAACTCGCCGCCGTGCTCGCGGATTCCTCACGGCACAACGAGTACGCGCCGGTGACCGGCGAGCCCGCGGCACGGGCGGCGGCGGCCGGCTATTTCGAGCGCCGCGGCCTGCCCACCGATCCGGACCGCGTCGTGCTGGCGCCGGGCAGCAAGGCGCTGCTGTTCGCACTGCTGGCCGTACTGCCCGGTGACGTCGTGCTGCCCGTGCCGTCCTGGGTCAGCTACGCGGCACAGGCGGCAGTGGCCGGCAAACGCGTGATCGGCGTCCCGATCCCGGAGCGGGCGGGCGGCGTGCCGGATCCGGACCGGCTGACCGCCGCGCTGGTGCGGGCGCGGGCGGCCGGGACGCGGCCCGGGATTCTCGTGCTCACGCTGCCGGACAACCCGACCGGCACGCTCGCGCCGCGCGACCTGCTCGCCGAGGTGTGCCGGATCGCCGAACGCGAAGAACTGGTGGTGGTCTCCGACGAGATCTACCGGGACCTGTGCACCGATCCGGCCGCCCTGACCAGTCCCGCGGAGCTGCTGCCCGACCGCGTCGTCATCACGTCGGGGCTGAGCAAGAACCTCGCGCTGGGCGGCTACCGGATCGGCTTCACACGCGTGCCGACGGGTCCGGTCGGCGACCGCCTGCTGCCCGATCTCCTCGGCACCGCCAGCGAGGTGTGGTCCTGCCTGGCAGGTCCGATGCAGCGCGTCGCCGCGGCGGCCCTGGCCGAACCACCGGCCGTCACCGACCGCATCGCGGCCAGCAGGCGGCTGCACGGAGCCGTCACCGCGCGGGTGCACGAACTGCTCGTCGCGGCGGGCGCCACGTGCCGGCCGCACGAGGGCGCGTTCTACCTGTACCCTGATTTCGAGCCGCTGCGCGGTGAACTGGCCGGCGCGGATGTCCACACCGGACGGCAGCTCGCGGAGCTGCTGCTGGACCGGTACGGCGTCGGCGTGCTGGCCGGCGCGGAGTTCGGCGATGACGAGCGCGCGCTGCGCTTCCGGTTGGCCACGAGCCTGCTCTACGGCGCGGACGACGCGCACCGGTTGGCGGCCCTGGACAGCGACCGGCCCTCGGCACTGCCGTGGATCGCCGCCGCGCTGGACCACCTGTCCGGCGCCCTCGCGGGCATCGCCGGCACAACGCGTCCAGGCCGTACCCACCTGCCCGCACCCGGAAAGTGGTCCACAATAGACTAACCGTCACGACTGGCCACCGGCTGGTCGAGCAGGTCCGGGGGACGCATCGGCCAACCGGTGCGTACGTCCAGTGCCAGCGTGCGGCACGTCGCGCGCCACATCCGTTGCTGCGCAGCGGCTCCTGCCGCCGCCCTCGGCAGCGGATGCACTCGCCTGCCGCGCAGGTAGGCGCCGTTGGGCACCGACGGACTCGTGCACGCGTACAGCACGGCGTCCACCATCAGGCCACGGGACAGCGGCGCGGGCGCGGCGCCGACCTCGACGCCGGCGGGCTGGATGGTCAGACTGCGACAGCCGGTGCCGCGCAGTTTCGCCGCCATCGTCTGGCTCAGCATCATCAGCGCCAGTTTGGCCTCGGTGTACGACCAGGCAGGGTAGTAACGCCTGCCGCCGCCCAGTTCGGTCGCCTTGGGCACGCCGACCCGCTGCTGGTCACGCACGACGTGCACGATGCGGCCGGCCATGCTGTCGCGCAGCAACGGCATCAGGCCCAGCGCGACCATCGCGGGGGCCAGGTAGTTGATCTGCCAGGTGAGCTCGTTGCCGTCCGGTGTGATCAGCCTCGTCTTCGGCGGCAGCAGGTCGACCGCGTTCACCACGAAGTCCATGGCACCGCTGGCCCGAGAACAGTCCCGGAGCAGGTTCCGTGCGGCGGCGAGGCTGCCGAAGTCGGCCGCAACCGCGACGATGCGGCAACGTTCGTCGATGGCCTCCAACTCGGCCCGCAACCGGTCCAGCGCGTTTCCGTCCGGACCGTGCACCACCAGTGTGGAACTCAGGCCCACCATCCGTCGGGCGATGTCACCGCCGAGTTCGCCGGTCGCTCCGAGCACCAGCGCGGTGCGCCGCAGCGTACCCATCCCCATCGCCCCCGTCGCGTCGCCGACCGCGGCCATCCCGCATGGTCCACTCGTGGCATCGGACAGGAACCTGTTCTGTTACGGGCTGCGACCGGCTCGGTCAGCGCACCAACACGAAGACGATGCCGCCGACGGACGGTCCGACCAGCGCTCCGGCGACGACCTGAGCGAGGGTGTGGTCACGCACCACGACCCGCGCCCACGCGACGAGAGCGACGACCGGCACGGTGACCAGCGCCCATCGGCCGTAGATCAACACCAGCGTCGCGGCCGCGCCACCGGCGACGGCTGAATGCAGTGAAATCTTCCACCATCGGGTGATCACCGTGCAGGTGATCAGAGTGACGAGCATGGCGACGTCCAGCGCCAGCACGTCCCGGGGCGCGTGGCCGAGCAGCAGGATCAGCAGACCGACGGCGGTGGACGCCAGGCAGAGCAGCAGCGGCACCTGCCTGCCCTCCCGGTTGCGCACGTGGTGGCCGTCCCACCGGCCCCGGCGGGCGCCCCGCACGATGAACGCGAACGGCAGCACGCTGGAGAACACGGCGACCACGAGACCCCAGAACGCGGTGGGCCCGATCCGGTGGCCGGTCGCGTGCCACGCCACGGCCGGCGGCAGCAACAGCACGACCACCGCAGGTGAGCACACCTCGGTGACCATCCTGGCCACCGCCCGTCCTCGCTGCGCACAGATCACGCGGCACATTCTTTCAGGCCCTGATCGGCTGGTTGAACCGCGCCGCACGGAGGCATTCCGTAAAGGACGGTTACCCTGAAAGAACCAACGGTACCCGGCCGATGCCCCCAGTGGCCTGGCGTGGCGGGCACGACCACGGCAGAGTAGATGTCTCACAACCAGTGGGCCGCCCACCGGCCAGCGAGGTGGAACGTGGACGCGCAGCGGCATGACCGGATCGTCGTGGGTATCGACGAGGGAGCGCAGAGTGCGCTCGCGGTGGAATGGGCCGCCCGCGAAGCGCAGGCGGCCGGGATTCCGCTGGCCCTGGTACACGGTGAGACCGACCGCTACGCGGCCGCCGTCATCGACCCGGGCATCGTGCCGGCCATGGAGCTGGCCGTACGGCAGGCCGACCCGCAGCGCCTGATCGCGGACACGGCGGACGCCGTCCACCGGATCGCACCGGACGTCGAAGTCAGCACGCACATCGAACCGGGCAGCCCGGTCGGTGTGCTGTGCCGGCAGGCCGAGACGGCCACCATGGTCGTGCTGGGCAGTGAAGGCTCGGGACTGTTCGCCGAGCTGGTGTTCGGCTCCGTGTGCGGCACGCTCGCGGTGCGCAGCAAGTGTCCCGTGGTCGCCGTGCGCGCGCAGCCCGAGTCGGTGTCGCCGGACGCCCCCGTCGCGGTCGGCGTCGACGGCACGAAGGTATCCACGGCGGCGATGACGTTCGCGTTCCAGCTCGCCGACCGGCACGGCGTCGGCGTGCGCGCCGTGCACGTGATGCCGCCGTCTGTCGTGCGTGACCCCCACGAGCAGGAACGGCACCGCTGGCGCACGGCGGACTCGATGGCCGAACTCGCTGTCCGCTATCCGCACGTGGACATCGACATCGATTTCACCGTCGGCGAACCGGTGCCGATCCTGACGGCGCGCTCGGCCGGCTGCCGACTGCTGGTGGTCGGCTCGCGCGGCCGCGGCGTCGCGGCGGGCCTGCTGTCGGGATCGGTCAGCCAGGCGCTGCTGCGCAGCATCCGCGGCCCGATCGCCGTGGTACGCAAGGACTGCGTGCCAGCGACGACCGTTCCCTAGTGTCTCGTGATGCTGGTTGCGTTATGTGGCTGGCTCGTTGATCCTGGTGTGATGCTGACCGAGGAGCAGGCCGCGGAGTTGCGGGCGGTGCTGAACAGCCGGGACGTGCCGGCGGTGGTCGTGACCCGGGCGCGGATCGTGTTGTGGATGGCCGAGGGCCGCCGGCGTAAAGACGTGGCCGAGTTGGCGGGGGTGTCGTTGCCGACGGTCGATCGATGGGTCGATCGGTATGCCGCTGACGGTCTGGCCGGCCTGCAGGATGGTTCGCATGCCGCGCCGCGCGAGCAGGTCCCGGCCTGGGTGCGCGGGCGGATTCTGGCGTTGTCCCGCATGTCGCCGCCGGTCGAGACGGGGTTGTCACACTGGTCGAGCCGGGAGATGGCCGGGTATGTGAAGCGGGTCGAGGGTGTGGCGGTGTCCTGGCATTACGTGGCGAATCTGTGGCGGGACAACGGATTGCAGCCGTCGCGGCAGGGCACGTTCAAGCTGTCGAAGGATCCGGCGTTCGCGGAGAAGGTCGCCGACGTGATCGGCTTGTACCTGGACCCGCCCGGCGGCGCGGTCGTGTTGTCGATCGACGAGAAAACTCAGATCCAAGCGTTGGACCGGACTCAGCCGTTGCTGCCGATCGATTTCGGGTCGTCCGAGAAACGCACGCACGACCACAAGCGGCACGGCACCACCAACCTGTTCGCGGCGTTGAACACCGGCACCGGTGAGGTCTTCGCGGACTGCCATCCCCGGCGCACCGCGGTCGAGTTCCTCGCCTTCGTCAAACGCGCCGTGAAACCGCATGCCAGCAAGGAGATCCACGTAGTGCTGGACAACCTGTCCACCCACGACACCCCCGAGGTCAGAGCCTGGCTCGCGGCGAACCCGAACGTCACCTTCCACTTCACCCCGGTCGGCTCGTCGTGGATCAACCAGATCGAAACCTGGTTCGGGATCATCACCCAACAAGCCATCCGCCGCGGCACGTTCACCTCGGTCAACGCCCTGATCCACCGCATCCGCGCCTACATCGAACACTGGAACACCGATCCGGAACCGTTCGTCTGGACCGCCACCGCCGACGAGATCCTCGCCAAGGTCCGCTGGGTACAGACCAGCGTCAGACAACTCGTCGACAACAACGCCAAGTAACATGTCGCGGACGAGTTGAAGTTGCAGCCGGTCGGTGCGCTGAACCGCGAGGCTGCAAGGTGGCCGGAGCGTGGCACACGCGATCTGTTCGGGATTACCTTGCACCTTCGGTGGATCTTGGTGCGGGTCGGCTGTTCGGAGCTGGACGAGTTCCTGTTGGGCCGCGCGTTGGAGCACGACTCGCCGCTGCCGGCGCGGAACTTCGGATCGAACCGGCGTCTGGTATTTCCACGACCTGAGCATCTCTCTTGGTTCAGTCTCCACGGTACGAGGAGAAGTACAGGGGCGGTCCCTGCCCCCTGGGTGCGCACGACGGCCTACGTCTCGTCGTCGGGTTGTCAGGCGTGGGAGTAGGCGCCTGTGTTGAGGTCGTCCAGGAGGGTGGGGCCGGTGGGTGTCCAGCCGAGGATTTCCTGGGTGCGAGTACTGGAGGCGGGGATGTCCATGCCGAAGAATCCGCCGATCCAGCCGAAGTGAGCTGGTGCGTTCTCGGCCGAGATGGAGGCGACGGGCAGGTCGAGCGCGTGGCCGATCGCCTCGGCGATCTGGCGTGTCGGGACTCCTTCCTCGGCGATCGCGTGCAGGAGCGAGCCCGCGGGTGCTTTCTCCAGTCCGAGGTGGACGAGGTGGGCGGCATCGGAGCGATGCACTGCGGGCCACCGGTTCGTACCGTCGCCGATGTAGCAGGCAACGCCCTTCTCCCGCGCGATACCGACGAGAGTGGTCATGAGGCCGTTGTCGCCCGCGCCGTGCGTGGTGGGGGCGAACCGCACCCCGACCACGTGCACGCCTCGGGTGAGGTAGTCCAGTGCGAGGTTCTCGCCGCCGCCGCGAGGGGTGTCGGGGCCGTGGAACGGGGAGGCATCGTCTTCGGTGGCGGGACGACCACCGCCGACCGGGATGATGCCCGAGGCGAACAGGAACGGCCGACCCGAACCTTCGAGGGTGTCCCCGATTGCCTCGATCGCGGCTCGCTCGGCCTTGTTCGAGACGGCGGGGTTGTCGAAGTCGTGCTTGTTGGCGAGATGAATCACGGCCTCCGCGTCTGCGGCGCCCGCGCGGATGCCGTCGAGGTCGTCGAGGTCGCCGCGCCGGACCGTGACGCCCATGGCTTCCAGAGCGGCGGCGGAGGTGTCGGAGCGGGCGAGGCCGACGACGTCGTGACCGGCCGCGAGCAGCTCGTCGACGGTGGCGGAGCCGATCCAGCCGGATGCCCCGGTGACGAAAACGCGCATGAATGGATCTCCTTCTTGATGCCGGCCAACCAACACCCCGATGATGTCAGTTGCTGTCGTCACCTTAGCGCATGATGTCAGCCGCTGTCATCAGTATGCTCTCGCCATGGCGCGATGGGATCCAGGTGCGAGGCAGCGCCTACAGATGGCGGCACTGGAGCTCTATGTCCGACAAGGCTTCGAGAAGACGACCGTCGAAGAGATCGCCCAGAGCGTCGGCCTGACCGAGCGCACGTTCTTCCGTCACTTCGCCGACAAGCGCGAGGTGCTGTTCGACGGACAGGACATGCTGCAACAGGCATTCCTGGACGGCGTGCGCGCGGCCCCGCCGTCCGCGTCGCCGCTGGAGATGGTCACCGCAGCCCTGGCGGTCTCGGCGGAGTCCTTCGCCGACGAACGACGGCCCTGGTCACGTCAGCGCCACGCGGTCATCACGGCGAACCCCGGCCTACTGGAACGCGAGCTGCTGAAGAGGGCATCGCTCGCGGCGGTGGTAGCCGGCGCGTTGCGTGCGCGCGGCGTCGCCGAGCGAGCGGCCGTCCTCGCGGCGGAAACCGGCGTGACGGTTTTCAGTGTGGCCTTCTCCGAGTGGATCGCCGAGGACGAACAGAGGTCACTAGCCGAGGTCGAGCGTGAGGTGCTGGAAGAACTGAAAGCACTGGCAGCTTGACATTCTTCGCCGTCGAAGCCCCGATGGCCGGCGGCGATGCGCAAGATTAGTCCGAACGGTGCAAGATCATGTGCAACCCAAGCGCGGACGGTGCGGTCTCGACGCGTACAGGACATAACACAACCAGAATCACGCGACACTAGCCGAGGTCGGCGAGCTTGTCGCGCAGCACCTTCCCGGTCGGGTTGCGCGGCAGTTCGTCGAGGAACACGATCTCGCGCGGCACCTTGTAGCGGGCCAGGTTCGCCCGCACGTGGTCCTTCAACTCGTCGGCATCGGGTTCGGCGCCGTCGGCCGGCACGACGAACGCCGTGAGCCGCTGGCCGAAGTCCGGGTCGACGACGCCGATGACGGCCACGTCCGCGACGTCGGGCCGGGACACCAGCAGGTTCTCGATCTCCACCGGGAACACGTTCTCACCACCGGAGACGATCATGTCGTCGTCGCGGCCGTCCACGAACAGCAGGCCACGCTCGTCGATGTGGCCCACGTCGCCGGTGGACAGCAGCCCCTCGACGATCTCCTTGTGGCCGCCGCCGGTGTAGCCACCGAACGCCAGTTCACTGCCGACGAACACACGACCACGCTCGCCGGTGCCGCGCACGCGCCTGTTCGAACCGTCGTACAGCCGCACGACGCAACCCCTCGGCGCGCGCCCGACAGTGCCCGGCGCCGCTCGGAGCTCGTCGGGCGTGGCGACGGTCGCGACAGCGACCTCGGTCGACCCGTACAGGTTGTAGAGCACGTCGCCGAACGTCGCCAGCGTGCGGTCGCTGACGTCCGGCGTGAGCACCGAGCCCGCGGTCAGGATCACGCGCAGCCGGCTGGTGTCGTAGCGGGACAACACCTCCGGACCGAGATCCAGCATCCGGCGCAGCATCGTGGGCACCAGCACCATGGCCGTGCAGTGGTGTTCGCCGACGGCCCGCAGTGTCGCCTCCGGGTCGAACCTGCGGCGCACCACGATGGCCGTACCCAGTGCCAGCGCGAGAATGAGCTGGGACAGGCCGGTGGCGTGGAACATCGGTGACGCGATGAACACGGCTCCGCCGCGCCGCAACGGAATCCGCTCCAACAGGTGCGTCGCGGCCAGTGCCGACGTGACGTGCCGCGGTGCTCCCTTCGGCGTGCCCGTGGTGCCACTGGTCAGCAGCACCATGCCGCCGGCCGACGGGGGCAGCGGCAGCGGACCGCGGGGCGTGTCCCGCACCAGCTCCGCCAGCGTCGGTACGTCGCCGGATTCCTCGCACCAGGCCAGGAATCGTGGGATGTCACCACGTACCGCACCGAGCAGTTCGGTGAACTCCTCGTCGTGCACCAGGGCCGACACGCCCTCGCGTTCGGCGACGTCACCCAGTTGCGGGCGGCTGAACCCGGTGTTCATCAGCAGCGCGCCGGCACCGAGTTTGGCGGCGGCCAGCATGCACGCGATCAGCCAGCGGTGGTCGCGGCACAGGATGCCGATCACCGACTTCGGCCCGAGCCCCTGCCTCGCCCACGCCCTGGCCATCGCGTTGGAGTGCGCGTCGAGTTCGAGATAGGTGATCGTGCCCAGTTCGTCGATCACAGCGGGCTGGTGCGGGTCCCTGCGCACGGTGGTCCGGGCGGCACCCGCGATCGGGCCGAGTCTGCGCACCGAGAGGATCGAACGCAGGCCCTCGTCCGGCCGGACCGGGTCGAACAGTCCCGCCTTGCGCAGCACCTCGATGCGCGGCGGCAGATCGATCACGCGACCGACGTAGTCGGGCAGGCTGGCCAGGTGTTTGCGCACGAAATCTCCATTGATCGTGGCCGGCGACGGAACATGGTCCCTACCCGGAGGATTTCACCTACTCATGGTATGTCAAGGCCCCTTGGACCCGCTGGACAAGCGTTGTCGGAGGTCAGGGGCACAATCGGCGGCGTGCTCATAGGGGTTGTGCCGGAGGCGGACGGCTGCGGTCGGCTGCTTCCCCTCGACGACGGCGGCACCCCTTCGGGGCCTGGGGAGACCGTCACCGATCTCGCCGCGCGGGTGGCCGAACTGGAGCGCACGACCCGGCCGCGCTGGCTGTGGGCCGTCGGTGCCGAGTGCTACCCGCCGCTGCTGGCGGCGGGCGTCCGCGTCGACCGCTGTCACGACCTGCTGCTCACCGAGGGCCTGCTGCTGAACAACGCCGGCCGGCACGCCGAACCACGCGGCCTGGCCGCCGCCGTGGCCAGGGCGAAGGGCCTACCGGTGCCCGACGACCCACCCGGCGCACGACCCGATGCGCAGCCCGCGCTGTTCGAACCGACGCCCGAGGCGCTGCCCGGCGGCACGAGTCCACTGGACGCGCTGGCCATGGTCTACCGGGCGCAGCGCGACACGCTGGCCCGCGTCGAACACCCCGACCGGATGCGGCTGCTGGTGGCCGCGGAGTCGGCCAGCGGCCTGGCTGCCGCCGAGATGAGCCATCACGGCCTGCCGTGGCGCGCCGACATCCACGCCGACCTGCTGGCCGACATGCTCGGCCCACGGCCGATGCCCGGCGCCCGGCCGCGCAAACTGGCCGATCTCGCCGAGCGGATCTCGGCCGCGTTCGGCGGCGCACCGGTCAACCCGGACAATCCGACCAGCGTGGTGCGCGCGTTCGGCAGGGTCGGCATCGACATCTCCTCCAGCAGGCGCTGGGTGCTCAAACAGGTCGAGCATCCTGCTGTCGCGCCGTTGTTGGAGTACAAGGAACTCGCTCGGCTGTACGTCGCGCACGGCTGGTCGTGGCTCGACTCGTGGGTCCACAATGGACGTTTTCGGCCGGAATACGTCGTCGGCGGTGTGGTGTCCGGCCGGTGGGCCACGCGTGGTGGCGCGGCCCTGCAACTGCCGAAGGTGCTGCGCACGGCGGTGCGCGCCGACCCGGACTGGACGTTCGTCGCCGCCGACGCCGCGCAACTGGAGCCCAGGGTGCTCGCGGCCCTGTCGGCGGACGAGCGGCTGGCCGAGGTCGCCGGTGACAGTGACCTGTACGCCCGGCTCGCGCGGGACTCGTTCGACGGCGAGCGCCACCGCGCGAAGATCGCGATGCTGTCGGCGATGTACGGCGGCACCAGCGGCGAGGCGGGCCCGCTGCTGGCCATCCTGCGCAGGCGTTTCCCCTCGGCCGTCGGCTACGTCGAGGACGCCGCACGGGCCGGCGAAGCAGGGCACCTGGTCCGGTCGCGGCTCGGCCGCACGTCACCCGCTCCGTCAGCGGCGCGGCAGGAACTGTTGGCCGGCAACGGTGACGAGCGCCGCTCCCGTCAGGCGGCCAAGGAATGGGGCCGGTTCACCCGTAACTTCGTCGTGCAGGCCAGCGCCGCCGACTGGACGGCCGCGCTGCTGGCCACCCTGCGCACCCGCATCGCGGCCAGCGCGCCAACGGCGGAACTGGTGTTCTTCCAGCACGACGAGGTCCTCGTGCACTGCCGGCGGGCCGACGCGGACGCCGTCGCCGACGACATCCGCGCGTCCGCCACGACGGCCGCCTCACTGGTGTTCGGCCACACGCCGGTGCGCTTTCCGTTGGACGCCAAGGTGGTCGACTGCTACGCCGACGCGAAGTGATCAGAGCCGCGGCGGCCAGACGGGGCGGTGGATCGGCACGGTCGGCGTCGAGTCCTGCCACGCCCGCGCCCGCCGCACCAGCGGCACGACCACCAGCGCGAGCCCGACGAGCCCCAGCCCGAGCCCGAGATACGGCTGCGCGCCCTCGGCCCACTGCAGGAAGCCGAACTGGTAACGGGTGAACGCGTGCAGGATCACCGAGCCGAACCCGATGACGGACAACAGGATGCCCGCCCGGATCGCCACGGCTCGCGGCTCAGGCACGTTGCAGCGCATCCGGGTTCAGTCCGCGGACCGACGAGTGACCGGACAGGCCCATCGTGAGATCGGTCTCGGCCAGCACACTGCGCAGCACGTGCCGCACACCGGCCTCGCCCGCCAGGCCGAGACCGTACGCGTAGGGCCTGCCCAGCAGCACGGCCCGCGCCCCCAGCGCCAGGGCCTTCACCACGTCCGCACCGCCACGCACACCCGAGTCGAACAGCACCGGCAGTTCGTCACCCACAGCCGCCGCGACGGCAGGCAGCGCATCGAGCGCGCCGATCGAGCCGTCCACCTGCCGGCCGCCGTGGTTGGACACGATGACACCGTCCATCCCCGCTTCGGCAGCCTTGCGGGCGTCATCGGCGTGCAGGATGCCCTTCAGCACGATCGGCCCCTCCCAGTGCTCGCGCAGGAATGCCAGGTCGTCCCACGTCCGGTCGGTACCGGTGAACATCGGCACCCACTTGAGGACCGCCGGCGTCAGGTCCTCCTCGGGCGCCTTCGGCAGCCCGGTCCGGAACACCGGATCGGTGAACGGCACGGCGGTGCCGATACCCCTGATGAACGGCAGGTAGGCGTGGTCGAGGTCGACGGGCCGCCAACCCAGCGTCCACGTGTCCAGCGTGAGGACCAACACCGAGAAACCGTTGGCCTGCGCCCGTTCCAGGATGCTCACACAGACGGCGTCGTCATTCGGCCGGTACAACTGGAACCAGCGGGAGCCATCGCCGCTCGCGTGCGCCACGTCCTCGATCGAGTACGACGACGCCGTCGACATCACCATCGGCACGCCGAGCGCCGCAGCCGCACGAGCGGTCGCGAGTTCACCCTCCGGGTGCAGGATCGACTGCACGCCGATCGGCGCCAGCAACAGCGGTGCGGGCATCGGCGTGCCCAGGATCGTGGTCGCCAGGTCCCTGTTGCCGCCACCGGTGAGCATCCGTGGCACGAGCCGCCAGCCGTCGAAAGCGGCCAGGTTCGCCCGGTTCGTCGCACCCGACCCGGCGACACCCGCCACGTAACCGAACGACTCGGGCGCCAGTGCGGTACCGGCCACCTGCTCCAACGCCGACATGTCGGTCGTCATCACCGGCATCGTGCCGGCAAGGCCCTGCAGGTAGATCTCGCTCTGGTACGCGCTGAGCTGACCGGGCACTGTCGTCCTCTCCTCGGCTGGAGTGTCTCGATGGGGCAGCGTAGGTGGCAGCGTCACGGACCGAAAGTGATCACGCACGCCGCAGCCGCCTGCTGGTGATCGCGGTCACGGCCAACACGATCGCGATACCGGCGATCGCCAGCGCCGTCCGGTGCAGTCCCGTATCGGTGGCGGGACCGGCGAACGTGAGTTCCAGCATGGCAGCCGCCAGGTTCGCGCCGACGTACTGCGACGAACGATACAAACCGGAAGCCGTGCCCATCTGACCGGAAGGTGCCGCGTCGTACAAACTCGCCTGGTTGCCCATCGAGTTGAAACCGTTGGGCAGCCCCAGAACCGCGGACAGCCCGACCAGAGCCAGTATCGGAGCCGACCCGCCGACCCTGGTCAGCACCAATGCGGCGGCCGTCATCACGACCGAGCCGATCACCAGCGGCAGCCGTGGCCCGCGCTTGCCGACCAACCGTGCGGCCACCGTCGTGGTGACAACGCCCACACCGGCCAGCGGCAGCATCACCAGGCCGGCGGTCCCTGGGTTCAGTCCCCTGCCCTGTTCCAGCCACGCCGGCACGCCGTAGAAGATCGAGTAGAACGCCAGGTACGTCAGCGCGGTGCGGGCGTAGGTGAAGCTGAGCGGCCGGTTGGCCACCAGCAGCCGCACGTCGACGAACGGCTCGCGGGCTCGCCGCTCCCACGCGACGAAACACACGGCGAGCGCGCCGAACACCGGCACGAGGAACCACTGTGGACGGTTGGCCAGTGACAGCAGCACCAGCATCAGCGCCGTCATCGAACCGCTGAACAGCACCAACCCCGGAACGTCCAGCCGCCGCAGCACGGTGCCGACGGTGACGCCGTCGCGAGCACCGTCCGCGGGCAGACAGCGCAGCGCGAAGAACCCCGCCACCAGCACGAACGGCAGGTTGACCAGGAAGATCGCCTGCCAGTGCGCCACCTGCACGAGAAGGCCGCCCAGCGTCGGCCCGAAGGCGACCGCCACCTGCCCGGCGACCGTCAGCGCACCGAGCCCGCCGGACACGTTGGCCGACCCAATCCGATCGGCAGCGGCCCTGATCATCGCCAACCCGGCCGGATACTGCGCGGACGTGCCGATCCCAAGCAGCACGCGGCACAGGATCAGCGTGCCGATGTTGGGCGCGAACGGTGCCGCCGTCGCGGCCACGGCGATGATGACCAGGCCACCGAGGAACACCCTGCGCGGCCCGATGACGTCGGCGACGCGGCCCATCGTCGGCGCGCCGACGGCGGTGGCCAGGTACAGGCCCGAGATCAGCCAGGACGCGGAAGAGCCCGCGTGGAACACGTCACGGATCTGGACGAGCGCGACGGCGATCATCGACGAGTTCAGGGCCTGAAGCAACGTGCCCAGCGTGATCGGCACGACCAGTCGCGCCGGCAGTCTCGTCGTCGTCCCGTCGGTGGCCGCCACCTCACGACTCCGCGAGCCGGTCGATCAGCCGCGCGGCCACGAGCAGGATGTCCCGCTCGGCTTCGGTCAGCGTGGCCGACATCGCCACGGCCAGCCACTCGTCGCGCTGTCGCCGGTCGTCGGCCAGCAGTTCGCGGCCCCGGCCACTGATCCGCAACAGGACGCGGCGCCGGTCCACCGGGTCCGGCACGCGTTCGATCAGCCCGCGTCGCTGCAGGTCGGCGACCACCCGCGCGATCGACTGCGGCTGGATGCGCTCGGCATCGGCCAGCGAACTCGCGGTGATCGGACCGTCCCGGTCGACGCGCCCGAGCGCGGACAGATTGGTCAGGCTCAGCCCGCTGTCCGGGCGTTCCCGCCGCAGCCTGCGGTGCAGCCGCATGACGCTCATCCGCAGCGTGTGCGCGGCCTCGTCATCATCCTGACCCATATAGTCAGCTTAGCTGCGCAATTCAGTCGGTCGATGGTTGAGCTGCGGTGACTTCAGCGACAGCATCGATCAGCGTCGCTGTCTTATTCACTCGGGTACTGGTGTCAGGCGCGATCGCGGAGGAACTGCAACAGCAACTGCCGGCAGCGAGCCTGTGCGGGATCGACCATCGCCTGGTCCGGCGGCTCCTTGTCCGCAGCCCGAATCTCTTTGGGCACCAACGCAAGCACCGACGGCGCCACGCTCGCCGCCCGCGCCGCCACGTCAACGACGGTCGGATCGTCCGGCGAGCGCCCGGCCAGCCCACGGAACGACTCGGCCAGTTGGGCCAGTTCGCCCGCGACGTCCCGATCGGCCAGCGCCACGCGGTAGATGCCGCGCTCGGAGGTCACCAGCGCACCCGAGATCACCCCGAACATCTGCGTGACGAGCCGGTCGGCGTCCATGCCGGCCTGGTCGTCCGGTGCGTGCTCCAGATCGGCGAGCAGATCCGCCAGCTCACCGGAGAACGTGTCCGCGTCGGCCGTGGCGAGCAGTTCGGCGATCCGCTGCCGACGCAACCGGGTGCGCCGTTCGAGTTCCGCGAGGTCGGCGTCCAGCTCGACGAGAATGTCCCGTAACTCGCGGCCCTTGTCGTCGGCGAGCACATCACCGACCTCATCCAGCCGTAACCCCAGTTCGGCCAGTCTGCGGACACGCAACAACACCACCACGTCCCGCAGTTCATAGCCACGGTAACCGTTGGCCATGCGGGCCGGTTCGGGCAACAACCCGATCTGGTGGTAGTGCCGAATGGTGCGGGTGGAGACGCCCGCGAGTTCGGCCACTTCTCCGATCCGGAGCATTTTGCATCCCGTCGGCGTTAATGGGCACGAGCACGCTGACATTCAGCACACACCATGACGCCGCGACAAAGTCAAGGCGTTCGTGGTAGTTGCGCGTTTCTGTCAACCCACCATCTCACGAATCCGCCACAGCTCACAGTACGGACCTGACACCGCCACCGGTTCGGCAGCCGATCCGCGCTGCCGCACACGACCGCCGGCGAGCAGGATCACCTCGTCCATCGCGGCCGGGCCCGGCGAGCACGGCATCGGCGGTGTTCGGATCGAATCCTCGGTCGGCTCGTCCAACAACAGGATCACCGGATCGGCCAACAGGGCCCTGGCCAGCAGTAATCGCTGTCGCTGGCCGGCGGACGCGAACGCCGCGTCCTCACCGAGCACCCGTCCGCCAGCCATCCGGCAACGTCTCGATCCCATCCAGCAGCCGCCACGGCTCGGCGGCAGGAAACGGGCAATAGCGGCAAGCAATGTGCTTTTTCTCGAATCGCTCTCCCCCGCGACGGCAACCATTCGGACCGACGCCGGCCGAAGACAGATATCTCGTAACGCGGACGAATCGCATCCTGGGTCATTGATTTCGAGGTCATTCACCACGAGTACGAGTTCCGGGTCGGGCGCGCCGAGGATTTCCCGTCGCGACGCGGGCACCACCCCGAAGTCGATCAGGACCCCGTCGACCGGCGGCACTACTATCCACTGTAGACAGACAACGCACCGATCCGTACACCGCCGCTGCCAGCGCCACGAACGCCCCCAACGGCGCGAACACCGTGGCACTGCCGGCCCCGCTCGGTCCCGCCATCGGACGGCGAACTCGATGCCGGCCAGGGTCAGCGCCGTACCGCTCACCGGTCGGCCGCGCCGACCTCGCCGGCCTCGTCCCGGATTTCCCTGGGAGTGCCGAGCAACGCCACCTTCGCGATGAAGCTGGCCAGCCCCATCGCCGTGATCCCGACCAGCAGGTGGATCACCTCGACGATCCAGTGCGACGGACCGACCAGGATCCGGCTCTGCAGAGCACCGAGAGCGGGCAGCAGCAAGGACCACACGATGCTGAGCACGCCGAGGCCCACCGGGATCCTGGCGCGGAGACCCTGGATCGCGAGCATCAGCAGGGCTGCCGCGACGATCGTGCCGACGAAGATGTGCGCCGGGATGAGTGCCTGTGCGGTACCGGCCCAGAACATCACGCCGAGGAGCATCTGGACGCCTCCTCCCACGAGCACGACGTACTGCGCGACGGAGATTGATCTGAGCATGGGTGACCGCCATTTTCGCGTCCGTTCCGGTCGATTGCTGATGTGACGGTACGAGGAACCCCGGGGCGACCACATCGGTTGCAGTTCGTATGTGGATCTACCTGATCGGGTGTACGAGCGGCCGGTCGACGACGCATTGTGCTCAGCCGCTCACTACGTCCGGAGGCGTAGCCTGGTGATCAACCTGCCGGTGCTTCGCACCGAGGCGTGGGAGGTTTCGCGATGGGTGAACGCGTGCGAGCAGTCCTCACCGGACTGGCCGGCGTCCGGACCGACCTCGCCGAGCTGTACCGGGATCTGCACTCCCATCCCGAACTGAGCTTCGCCGAGGTGCGCACGGCCGCGGAGGTGGCGCGGCGGTTGGTCGCGCTGGGCGCCGACGTGACGACCGGCGTCGGTGGCACCGGCGTGGTCGGCGTGCTGCGCAACGGCAGCGGCCCCACCGTGCTGCTGCGCGCCGACATGGACGCGCTGCCCGTCGCCGAACGGACCGGACTGCCGTACGCGAGCACCGAGCGCGCGGTGGACCGGGACGGCGCCGACGTGCCGGTGATGCACGCGTGCGGTCACGACATGCACGTGACGTGCCTGCTCGGCGCGCTCGAGCTGCTGGTGGCGAGCCGGAACACCTGGAAGGGCACCGTGCTCGCGGTCTTCCAGCCCGCGGAAGAAATCGGCGGCGGTGCGGCCGCGATGCTGGCCGACGGGCTGTACGACCGGTTCGGCAGTCCGGATGTCGTGCTGGGCCAGCATGTCGTGCCGATGCCGGCCGGGATGGCCGGTGCGCATCCCGGTCCAGCTTTCGCGGCAGCGGATTCACTGCACGTGCGGCTGTTCGGCAAGGGCGGCCACGGTTCCCGGCCGGAGACCGCCATCGACCCGGTGGTGATGGCGGCGGCGACGGTGTTGCGCCTGCAGACCGTGGTGGCGAGGGAGGTGAGCGGCGCGGACACCGCGGTCGTGACGGTGGGCGCGATTCGGGCGGGAGCCGCGTACAACATCATTCCCGACGAAGCCGAACTGTGCCTCAATGTCCGCTCGTATCGGCCACACGTGCGCGACCGCGTGCTCGCCGCCGTGCGCCGGATCATCAAGGCCGAGGCACAGGCGTCCGGTGCCGACCGGGAGCCGGAGATCACCGTCATCGACTCGTTTCCAGTGCTGGTCAACGATCTCGGCGCGACGGAGCACACGATGGCCGCTCTGCGCGCGGCACTGGGCGACGATCTCGTCGTCGATCCCGGCGCCGTGACCGGCAGCGAGGACGTCGGCGCGTTCGCCACGGCGGCAGATGTGCCGGGCTGTTACTGGCTGTTCGGTGGTGTCGAACCGGCGGCGTTCCTGGCGGCCGAGCGGAAAGGCACGCGGGACGCGGACATCCCGAGCAACCACTCGCCGTTCTTCGCGCCGCTGTTGACCGAGAGCATCGACACGGGTGTGACGGCGATGGTGGGCGCGGCGCTCGGTTGGCTCGCCGAAGCCTGAGCACCGGATTTCGTTATCGGTCAGTGACCGACACGCATCCCAAGGGAGGTGATCCCTCCCACATCGCCCAGTGGCGGCAGGGTCCGGAACAACCGCAACGTCCGAATAGTCACTTTTTGAACGAGGGTCACCCGATCGTGCGACGTACCTGCGGCAACGCGGTGGGTACACAGTGATCAGGCCGCTGACCAGTAGGGACGTCGGCCCAGATCAAGCCACGTCGCAGGGACCGACGGGAAACATCGGCAGTGTGGAACCGGTTGAACACACTGCGCACTCGCTGCATGCAATGATCACCCGCTCACACGATCAGTTCACTCTTGTGTGACGCTGGTGCAACTGGAAACGATTGCTCAGTACAGGGCGAAACTGTTCTGACCGGCGTCATGTGAAGGTGGCGCGGACGTCCCTCGAACGATCGACGCGCGTGGACGGGAGACACCAGGTGGGCGCAGCACTGCGGGCCGCGACGAACGGGACGGGAGGTGGGCGCGAATGACGGCACGTAAGGAGTGGTCCGTGGACTGTCGTGACGTGGCCGGCCGAAAGAGGGAACTGACCGTTTTCGCCAGTGGCGGTCACATCGTCCTTGTCGCACCGCCCGGTGAGACAGCCGTTCTGGCCCCGCTGGAGGTCGGCCGGCTGCGCGCGATCCTGCGCGACGCCGCTGTGGACGCCTCGGTCGTCCAGCCATAGCCATCCGATGTTACTCACCGGTAGGTACTTCCCCTCGGAACCAGGGATGACCATCCCCTCGTGACGGGCGCGACCGGATTCGCCGGCCGGCACCTGGCGGCCAGGCTGCTGGCGCGGCCGACCGCGACACGGTCCACGCGCTGGTGCGGTGCACCTGCCGGCTGTCCACGACTTCACGGCGTGCGCGCGACCGACGTGGACCGTCCTGTGGAGCTACCGGGCCGACCATCTCCACCCGGATCGCGCCCGGCACACCGAACGGCGCACCCGTTGACAGGCAGGCAAATTCTGATCACCGGCGCCGCGGGCGCACCCGCCGCCATCCATCCCGCGGCGACCGCGGCCGGTGCCGTCACGAAGCTGCCGCTGCGGCACCCTCTGGCCCGAACCGTGACAAATGTCAGCCACAGCCTCTGACGCCTGACATGCCCGGACGCCCGCCTTCGGTGCGACGATCGACTCATGCAGACCAGTGGACCAACGACTCCGCCTGACGCGCCGGCATCCCCGGCGGGCCGGGCGGCCGGCGTGCTGCGGCTCCGGAACCCCCGGCACCGGGTGCACCGGCGGTCGATCCTGTGGTGGACGTTGCGCACCAGCATCTTCTGGCTGGTGATCATCCTGGGCCAGACCGCGGGGCTGGTGTTCGCGTCACCGGCTCCGGGCTGGCTCCCGGTCACCCTGGCCATCTCGATCGGACTCGGCGCACTCCAGGTGCTGATCGAGCCGCAGTGGCGCTACCGCGTGCACTCCTGGGAGGCCAATCAGGAGGCGGTCGTCACGCGGTCGGGCTGGATCACCCAGGAATGGCGGGTGGCTCCGCTGTCCCGCATCCAGACCGTGGACACCAAACGGGGACCGCTGGAGCAGTTGCTCGGCCTGGCCACCGTGACCGTCACCACCGCGTCGGCCGCCGGCTCGATCGAGATCGCCGGTATGGAGCACCGGGCGGCGGCGAACCTGGTCGACGAGCTGACCGCGACCACCCAGGCCACCGTGGGTGACGCGACATGAGCGAACTGGCCACCGAACAGGTCCGGTCGGCCCCGGTCGTCGACCAACCGTGGCGGCGACTGGAGATCCGGACGGTCCTGGTCCGCCCGTTCAACGAGATCCTGGGCCTCATCCCGGTGCTGCTCGGTGTGGTCGTCCTCGGCCAGCACGGCGGCTCGCGGATCTGGTGGGGCGTCGGCATCGTAGTGCTGCTGCTCGGCCGTGGCCTGCTGCGCTGGCTGACCACGCGGTACCGGATCACCGACGAACAGGTCGAGGTGCGCACCGGGCTGGTGATGCGGCAGCGGCTGGCCACCCGGCGGGAACGCATCCGGACGGTCGAGTCCACGGCGAAGCTCGGGCACCGGCTGTTCGGCGTGACGTCGGTGCGCATCGGCACCGGCCAGCACGAGCAGAGGAACCGCAAGACCATCGTGCTGGACGCGGTCACCAACGCCGAGGCCGACAGGCTGCGCAGGGAACTGTTGCGCCGCACCACGGCAGGCGACGCGCAGAGCGCCCCACCACCGGTCGAGGTGATCGCCGAACTGGACTGGGCCTGGCTGCGGTACGCGCCGCTGACCCTGTCCGGGCTGTTCGCGATCGCCGCGATCGCCGGTATCGCGTGGCGGTCGCTGAACGAACTGGACATCCGGCCCGACCGGATCGGGCTGGCGCGGGACAGCGTGCACTGGCTGGAGAGCACCGGCATCGCCACGGTCATCGCGGTCATCGCGGTGTCGGCGCTGATCGTCATCGTGTTCGGCTCGATGATCGTGTACGCGCTGAGGTACCGCGGCTACCAACTGACCAGGGAGGCCGACGACACACTGCACGTGCGGCGTGGCCTGCTCACCACGTCCGCCGTGACCATCGAGGAAGCCCGGCTGCGTGGCGTGGAGATCCGCGAACCGCTGCTGTTGCGGCTGGGCAGGGGTGCGCGGCTGCTGGCCATCGCGACCGGCCTGCAGCACCGCAACGAGAACCACCTGCTGATGCCGCCCGGACCGGCCGCCGATGCCCACCGCATCGCGGCGAAGGCTTTACGTACCAACGACTCGCCGACCGCCGTCGAGCTGGTCCGGCACCCGTCGCGGGCACTGCGCAGGCGACTGCTGCGGGCCGTCCTGCCGGGTTTGGTCCTGGTGCTGGTGTTATGGCTGGCGCACGTGTGGGGCGGCTGGCCGGACTGGCTGTGGCAGGTCGCATGCGTCCTGCCGGTGCTCGGCGTGCCCGTGGGCGCCAACCGGTACCGCAATCTCGGCCACGCCCTGACCAGCCGCTATCTGGTCACCCGATCCGGCTCGCTGAACCGTCGGACGGCCGTGCTGCAGCGGGACGGGATCATCGGCTGGAAGGTCCGGCAGTCGTTCTTCCAGCGACGCGTGGGACTTGCCACGCTGACGGCGACGATCGCCGCCGGCCACGGTGCCTACCACGTGCTCGACGTCGCCGAGTCGGACGCGATCCGGCTCGCCGAGGACGCCGTTCCGGGGCTGCTCGCCCCGTTCGTCACACAGACCGCACAGTGAGTGCGGGGAGGCGAGTCAGGCTCGGGTTAGGCTGCGCAAATGGTAGATCACCTGGTGTGGATCGACTGCGAGATGACAGGGCTGGATCTTGGCAAGGACGCCCTGATCGAGATCGCGGCCCTGGTCACCGACGCGGACCTCAACGTGCTCGGCGACGGAGTGGACATCGTGATCCACGCCGAGGACGCGGCCCTGGACGGCATGCCCGACGTGGTGCGGACAATGCACGCCAAATCCGGCCTGACCGAGGAGGTGCGGCGGTCCACGACCAGTATGGCCGAGGCCGAGCGGCAGGTCCTGGAGTACGTCCGCAACCACGTGCCGGACGCCCGCACGGCCCCGCTGGCCGGCAACTCGATCGCGACCGACAGGGGCTTCATCGGCCGCGACATGCCGGTCCTGGACGCGCACCTGCACTACCGGATGGTCGACGTGTCGTCGATCAAGGAACTGTGCCGGCGCTGGTTCCCCAGGATCTACTACGCGCAGCCCGAGAAGGGCCTCGCACACCGCGCCCTGGCCGACATCAAGGAGTCGATCCGGGAGCTGGAGTACTACCGCCGCACGGCTTTCGTGCCGCAACCGGGCCCGTCCACGGAGGAAGCCCGCGCGGTCGCCGCCGAACTGCTCCGCGACGCCAAGGGCTGATCACCAGGTACCCGTTTCTCCCCCGGCCGGCCAGCACGCTACGATATCGCGGCTGGCTCGGCCGGACGGTCGAACCGCAATGGTGGGTGTAGCTCAGTCGGTAGAGCACTGGGTTGTGGTCCCAGGTGTCGCGGGTTCAAATCCCGTCACTCACCCCATCCGGCACGCGGCCCCGACGATCCTATCCGTCGGGGCCGTGCTCGTCCCCCGGCCCGCTCTCGATCATGCACAAGCCTCTGACCAGCCGATTGGAAGCGCCACGGAGCCCTGTGCTAATCTTCCAACCGTCAGCGGGAGTTGAACTCCCTGCTGGCGCCGCTAGCTCAACTGGCAGAGCAGCTGGCTCTTAACCAGCGGGTTCGGGGTTCGAGTCCCTGGCGGCGCACCACGAGACCACAGGTCATCACCACCGATGACCTGTGGTTTTGTCGTTTCCAAGATCGTGACGCCATCACCCCCACCGTCCACAATGGCCTCAATGGTGCCCGAGACGACCCACCGACGCCCGAGGAATGATCATCGCGGTCTTCTCCGCCGCCGCCCGCACCACCTCCGGCAGCACGTTGCTACCGCAAGCCCCATGACACCAGAATTCAGCCGATCAATCCCATGAGCTTCTTTCTACCAAACGTTTACCGACCGGGACGAGTGTCCACTGTGACCCCCGCTCGCGACGCAACCCGGCCATCGGACCCACGTCGGAGTCACCGTCTGCATCCGGGACGGTCGTAACAACCCGTGCACCCGAGGGATCGGCATGGCGGCCCATGTCCAATCGGCGGGTCGGCCTCGACACCGGACTGGCGGGACGCAGGGCGAATGCGTGGCACCACGGCAGCCGCGTCGCTGACAAGAGGGGGACCAGACCTCCCGTCGGACCCACGAAGTCCGCGCCCGGCCCGAACGCGACGCCTCGCGCTGCAAGCGGCTGGTCAGCGGCTTCTGCCGGTGACCAACGAATGCTCCCATTGCTGACGCTCCGGTCAGTCGGCATCAGCGTCGCAGTCACGGGATCTCGCCCCAATACGACGGTTAGGGTACGATCATCACCCCGTGTGGGGTACGAGCGACCATACCAATGGTGGACACGGACCGAGGAGCGTGTACGAAGCGTGACATCCCCGGTTGACGCGTCGAGCGTGACTGGTATGGACCAGGTTGCGATCGCAAAGCTGTCCAAGGTCTTCCAGGACGAAGACGGATCCCACACCACGGCCGAGCGCACGCTGGCAGACCAGGTCTCGGCGGTCGCACCCCACATCCCCTTCGTGTCACGTGTCATCCACGACATGCGGCAACGCATGGTGCGCAGGTTGCTGGCAGCCGGGATACGGCAATTCGTCGACCTGGCGTCCGGTGTGCCCGTTGACGGCCACGTCCACCATGCTCTGCGCGAGACACCGAACGCGCGGGTGGTGTATGTCGACCTCGCGGAGGTGATCGTGGACGAAGGCCGCCGCATCGTTGCCGGCTGTCCTCAAGCGGTCGTCGTTCAGGGAGACATTCTCGACCGCGACGCCGTGCTGGCCGACCCGGAGGTCCGTAAGGCAATCGATCTGCGCGCACCGGTCGCGGTGCTGCTCATCGACACGTTGCAGTTCTTCCCGAAGGAGCAGGCTGCTGACGTGGTCGCCCAGTGGGCGGACGTGATCTGTGCCGGGTCTTATGTGGGTGTGACGCAGTACGGCGACGACCCTACGGTCACCGCGGGATTGGGCATGTTCGGCAAGCTGTTCGGCGTGCTGCCTCCCTACATCCGGTTCGGCGAGGCAGCGGATCTCCGGAATTTCCTCGCGGCCGCTCACCTTGACCTGGTTGCTCCCGGCTGCGTCCGCGTCCCCGACTGGCACCCCGATACCCCGCACACCGCCACCAGCCCGAACAGCGACCGGTTCCCGGCGTTCGCCGCCTTGGCCGCCAAGGCGTGACAGCCACCGAGACGTGACAGCCGCCAAGGCGTGAGAGGGAGTCACGCGGCGATCCTTTGCGCGGTGGCGAACCACTGCTCGTCGTGACATGCGTGGCAACCATCGTGTGGACGTCAGCCCGGACCGCGCGGCCCATGGGAATGGGTGTCCTCACGTCGATGAAGATCGAGTCACCGTGAGCTTGCCGGCGCCGCCGACCGTGCTGTTTGCTGAAATGTGGCGCGGAGGCGCCACCATCAGCCTCGCATGCGATTCGTCGAAAGGGGCCCAGAAGAATGAGCCTCACCGAATGGAACCGGACCGTACGTCCATGGGCGTGGCTCCGTGCGCATGCCGACGACCCCGGCGGCGTGCTGGACATGCGTCGCGGGCCGGAGGCGCGGCTCCTGATCTGGCGTCCTGAGCTGCTGGAAGAGTTGTTCCGCAATGACGCCCACCACCGCCATCCCGGTAGCCGCACGCTGCGACCGGTGCTGGGACCGACAGCTCTGGCGTGGATCGACGGGGACCGCTGGCGTGCCTACCGGGGCGTGCTGGGCCCACCGCTGCACGGCCGTGGGCTCGCCGCCTATCACGACACGATCACCGCTGCGGTACGGGCCGCGATCCACGGGTTGACGCCCGGCACGACGGTGCACCTGGCGGCGTGGACCCGTCGGGTCACCCTCACCATTGCCAGCGAGATCATCATGGGCCGGGTCGACCCAATTCTGCTCGACGCAGTCGCCGCGTGGCTGCATCGGGCCGTCGGGTCTCGCCTGCGTAGCGTCTTCTATCGGTCCGTGCGCGGTGGACTGCCGATGTCCGGTCCAGCTCTGGACCGATGGCTGATCATGGCCGCGAGGACCAGCCCGGCCGGTAGCCTGGCTGCCCGATTGCAAGCGCCGGGCAGTCCGCTGGGACCCATTGGCGACGCCGAGCTACGTGACCAGGTCGTTTCTCTGCTGTTCGCCGGCCACGAGACGACCGCGGCCGCCACCGCCTGGACGGTGTATTGGCTGTCGCAGGACTCCCAGGCCCGACGCGAGGTGCTCGCGGAACTGGACGCCACCGACACCGACGGATCCGACGCCGGCCAGGTACCGCACTTGCAGGCCCTCATCCGGGAGGTCCTGCGCTGGTGCCCACCGGTGGAGACGGCCGGCCCTCGCATGCTGACCCGCGACATGGGCATCGACGGTCGCACCCTTCCCGCCGGCACCGTGGTGACTCCGGCGATCTTCTTGGCGCACCACCGAGCCGAGGTGTTCTCTCACCCCTTTCAGTTCGACCCTGAACGGTTCCTGACCAATCCTCGCCCACCCGGCTACGTCCCGTTCGGCGGCGGCACGCGACGATGCCTCGGCGAACAGTTGGGCTGCCTGGAAATCCGCATGCTCGTCACGGCGTTGCTGCGCCACTGCGAACTGCGGTGCCTCAATCCAGCAGCCGGGATTCCGGTGTTCCGAGGGCCGGCGATGGCACCGTCTCCGGCATTGCGGATGGCAGTGACCACGTGCCGGGCGGCGTGACCGGGTCGGTCCGCCGCGTGCCGAGGCCCAGGGCACGGTGGCGCGACGTCGCTGCCGTTCACCGCCTGCACGGCCCGCTGTTGGCCGCCTATCTGGCCTACGCGGTGTGGGGAGAGCTGTACGGCACGGACGACACGGCCAGCCGTCTCTCGACGACCGCCATCATCACGGTTGTGGCCAATCTGTTGGTCATCATCGCCGGACTCAGCCTGAACACTGCCGCGGATGTTCACTCCGACGGGGCGGACACGGGCAAGGCGCGCCTGGTCGCCGCCACACGGCGGGTCGGCGGCGCGGGCCGCGTCGTGTGGTGGTCCGTGGTGGAAGCAGTCACGGCACTCGTGATGGCGGTGGCCGTGTCCGTGGTCTCGGGCCGGTGGCCGATTGCGATCACCGTCGCGGTGAACCTGGCCGCTCATGGCGCGTACAACCTGGAGCCGCTACGGGTGAAGCGGCGAGGCTGGTTCGGGCCGCTGCTTTTTGGCACCGCGATCGTGGGCTTGCCCGCCCTCGCGTCCTACTTCGCGGTACGCAGTGATGTCGACACGTCGACGGTGACCATCCTGGTAGGCGCCAGTCTTGCCGCCGCGGGGCGCACGGCCGTGCTCTCGGTGCCCGACCGCGATGCCGACGAGTTGGCCGGACTGGGGACCGCCGTCGTGCGATCAGGCGTCGCCGGCACGGTCACGCTTGCCGGCGCGCTGATCGTCACCGGTGTGCTCCTGATCGTCGGGAGCATGTGGTGGCGGTACGGGCTGGCCTGGGCCGTGGTGGCCGTCGTGGCTCAGGCCGTCTACCTCGCGGGGATGCTGGGTGTGCGCGGCCCCGGTGGGCTGTCGCGGACACGCCGGCGTGCGGTGCCGCTGACGCTCGTCGCGGACGCCACACTCGTGGTGATCCCGCTGTTGGCCCGGTGATCCCTCAGGACATCTCACGGATGGCGTGCCACTGCTCGGCGGCACAGGACGCCGACCATCAACTGCTCGGAGAGACGCGTGCGGTCGGCCTCGCCGCGGTAGCCGTCGGGATGCCGGTCGCCGAGGCGAACGATGCCCGGCGGTACCGTCTCCACACCGTCGACGGCGAAGTAGTCGGCGATCTCGCCCATGGTGCGCAGGTGCGGGGCGGGACCCATGATCTCCCGTTCGTACCGGGCCGCGATTCGCCGGAACTCCGGGATCTTGGCCGCCGGCATCAGGTCGCGGACAGCGGCGCTGATAGCCAGATAGCTGCCGGACGGAATGGCGTCGAGGTAGGCGCGCACGACCCCGGTCGGGTCGTCGTCATCGGCAACGAAGTGGATGACACTGCTCATGATGACCGCAACCGGCCGGGTGAAGTCGATCACGGCGCGGGCGCCGTGCAACACCATGTCGGTGTCCCTGAGGTCAGCCAGTGCGTAGCGGGTGTTCGGCACACCGCGGAGAATCCGTTTCGATGTGGTGACGGCATCATGGTCGCTGTCGAAATACGCCACGGCGATGCCGGATGCCATTTCGTGCGGTAACTCGGGCACCAGAATACCCGCACCGAGGTCGACGATCTGGTCGATACCACATTCGTCGATCAGATAATGCAGGGTTCGGAGGCGCCACTTGAAGTTGAGCATCGCGAGTTCCCCGACTTCGGGCGATGACTGGCGCAGGGACTGAGCCGCGCGCTGGGCGGCCTCGGAAACATCTTCGGAGCCGCACAGCGCGGCGTAGATGGCGGCCGAGGTCGCCCCGCCGGAAAGCGGTTCGGCAGTGGAGGAGCTTGGTGTATGCGCCATCGCGTACCCTTCCATGACACGCAGCCCCCGGTGAGGCCCCGTGGGTGAACGGTACAAAAGCGACGTCGATGTTCGGTCGGCCGATGTAGTGACATTTTCTCAGCAGGACCGATTCAGACCGGTGGACGTCCTTGAGACGGGCCCGGACTACGCCCGAGATGACACACGGCGACGGTGCCCGGCGGGCTCTGGCTCGGTACAGTGCACACCAATGCGCAGGTCATCACCGTCGATGACCTGCGCTTGTGACGCATGTTGCCGGTCTACCGCCGCATCCTCGGGTCGTGGGTCGGGTCGTCGTACATGGGCGGGCAGCCGCTGTCGACGGCCTCGGGGCGCAGTTCGTAGTGCCAGGGTTCGTTGCGGTAGATCTGGCACAGCCCGTACCTGGCGCCGTGCTCGGACAGCCACGCCTTGGCCTCGGCGGGTCCGATGTCGACCGCGTCCCCCGACACGTGAGCGGACGTGTCGGGAGTGGCCACCCAGCGGGCGGCCTCCTCCTCCGACCCGTACTTCGCGATCGCCTCGCGGCAACTGCTCCTGGTACTCCGGGGAACGCCAGCCGCCGTTGACGAAGAACTCGACCCCGTGGTCCGCGGCATCCGTCGCGGCCTGGCGCAGGGCGGCGAGCAGCGCGGGATCGAGGTTGACCACGGCCGGCAGCTCGTCGTCGAAGACCGTCATGCGGTTCGGGGACAGCGCCGTGCGCCTTGCCGAGGGCGCCACGCCGGACGCGAATCCGACGATTCGTCGTTCAGGGATGCCAGGAATCCGATCGGTGGTTTCTGGTGCTGGTTCGCTGTAGGTCATGCCTGCAGTCAAGGCGGCGCGGTGTTGCCAGCACGTATGTGGTTTTCGATATGCCGAGCGATATGCGCCGGCTCGTAGCATCGGAGCATGCGCGTGTTGGTCGTCGAGGACGAGCCCTACATGGCAGAGGCCATCCGCGACGGGCTGCGCCTGGAGGCGATCGCGGCCGACATCGCCGGTGACGGCGACACCGCTCTGGAGCTGCTGAGCGTCAACGCCTACGACATCGCCGTCCTCGACCGCGACATCCCCGGGCCCTCCGGTGACGAGATCGCCGAGCGCATCGTCGCCTCCGGCAGCGGCATGCCGATCCTGATGCTCACCGCCGCCGACCGGCTCGACGACAAGGCCTCCGGGTTCGGGCTCGGCGCCGACGACTACCTCACCAAGCCGTTCGAGCTGCGGGAACTCGTGCTCCGGCTCGGGCGCTCGACCGCAGGCGCGCCCACAACCGGCCACCCGTGCGGGAGATCGCGGGCCTGCGGCTGGATCCGTTCCGCCGCGAGGTCTACCGGGACGGCCGCTACGTCGCGCTCACCCGCAAGCAGTTCGCCGTGCTCGAAGTCCTCGTCGCCGCCGAAGGCGGTGTCGTCAGCGCGGAGGAACTGCTGGAGCGGGCATGGGACGAGAACGCCGACCCGTTCACCAACGCCGTGCGCATCACGGTGTCGGCCCTGCGCAAACGGCTCGGCGAACCCTGGCTGATCGCCACGGTGCCCGGCGTCGGCTACCGCATCGACACGCGCATCCGGACGTCGACGTGAGGGAGAAGACGGTGGATAGGGCGCCGGTTTGAGCGTTCGCCTCAAACTCACCCTCAGCTACGCCGGGTTCCTCATGCTCGCGGGTGCCGTACTGCTCGCGGCCGTGTGGGCGTTCCTGCACTGCGCTACGCACCCCGGTGTGACTCGTGCCATCGCCGCTGTCCATACCCGACCGCACCGACCTGCTGCGCGCCTTCGCTCCCGAGCGCGGCCGTCGTGCTGGTGTTCCTGCTGGTGTTCGGCCTGCTGGGCGGCTGGCTGCTGGCCGGCCGCATGCTCGCGCCGCTGACCCGCATCACCGACGCCACCCGGCTGGCCACGAACGGGTCGCTGTCCCACCGGATCCAGCTGGAAGGCCGCAGGACGAGTTCCGCGAACTCGCCGACGCCTTCGACACCATGCTCGCGCGGCTCGAAGCACACGTCGCCGAACAGCAGCGGTTCGCGGCCAACGCCTCCCACGAACTGCGCACCCCGCTGGCGATCACGCAGACGCTGCTGGACGTGGCCCGCAACGACCGGAACCGCGACACCGGCGAACTCGTCGACCGCCTGCACGTCGTCAACACCCGGGCGATCGACCTCACCGAAGCGCTGCTCCTGCTCAGCCGTGCCGACCAGCGGTCCTTCACCCGGGAGCACGTCGACCTGTCCCTCGTCGGCCGAAGAAGCCGCCGAGACGCTGCTGCCCCTCGCCGAGAAACGCGGCGTCACCATCGAGACCTCCGGCGACATACGCCCCGACCATCGGCTCGCACGCGCTCCTGCTGCAGATGACGACGAACCTCGTGCACAACGCGATCGTCCACAACCTGCCCGAACACGGCACCGTGTGGGTCAGGACCAGCGTCCGCAGCAGGAACCGTGGTGCTCACGGTCGAGAACACCGGCGAGCGGCTCACCCCGCAGCTGGTCTCCACGCTCACCGAACCGTTCCAGCGCGGCACCGACACGCATCCGCACCGACCACGCGGGTGTCGGCCTCGGCCTGGCCATCGTCAAGAGCATCGCCCGGGCACACGACGGAACCCTCACCCTCACGCCCCGCGCCGCCGGCGGGCTGCGCGTCACGGTGCGACTGCCCGCCGCGGCACCGCAGCACCGGCACGTGACGATCAGGATTCGGCTTCCGACCAGCCGAAGCCGTCGCGGGCGAGTAGGTCGCGCAGGAAGCGGGACGACCGTCCTGATCTGGTTGGTGTAGCCGCGGTTCTGGTAGAACCCGTGTGCGTCGTGTCGGCGGCGGTCCGCGCTGGTGACCTCCATCCGCACGCAGCCGTGGCTCGCGGCGAACGATTCGGCGGCCGCGACGAGTCGGCCACCGACGCCCTGCCGGCGTGCCCGATCGGAGACGACCAGGGCCACGAGTCGGGCCCAGGAGCCCTCCGCGTTCGAAGAACGGACACACCTGGACCGCGACGACGCCGAGGACGTCGCCGTCGGCGTCGGCCACATAGGCCGCGCAGGCCGGATCGTCCGCTCCAGGACCCGGATCCGGGCCGCCGTCGCCGCCGGGTCGATCGTTCTGGGCATAACCCAGCTGGTCCAGCAGCTCGTTGACGGCCTCGGCGTCGGCGTCGCGTACCAGTCGTATCTGCATGCGCCATCCCCGTCATCGTGATCTCGAAGGTCCGATCCTACTGATACGAACCTGGGCTTCGGCCAGCTCAACTATGCGACGGGAAAATCGAAATAGGTGTCCGGATAAGGCTCGTCCTCCAGCGTGTAGTGCCACCACTCGCAGTCGTACCGCGCTGAAACCGCAGGACTCCATGATGGAACACAGGTGCTCACGGTTTCTCGCTTCGGCCGGCGTGATTCCGCTGCGCGCCGTGATGCGAGACCGGATCCATCAGGTCATGGCCGCCGCCCATGGCGGCGAGTTCACCGGTGGCCAGGTGGTAGAGCGTCAGGTCGACGGTGCTGCCCCGGCTGTGGCCCGACTTGGCTGGCCACGTATCCCTTTTCGAACATCTCGGCCCGGTCGATGTTCGGATAGTGCCGCTGCTTCGTCCGGCCGTCCTCCGGCTCGCCGTCGACCAGCGCAGGAAGCAGTCCACGGCGCGCTGCGGGCGATAGCCGTCCCACAGCAGCAGGCCGAAGCCGAGCGACGCGGCCTTTTCCTGCGCCCGCTCCAGGGCCGCGCACAGAGCCCTCGTGCCGACGATCCGGTTCGCCAGATAGCCGTCCACCGGCTTGCCGGTGAAGTTGTCCCAGGTGGCGTACTTGGCGTCCCAGCGGATCCCGGGCGACACACTCGTCCACGAAGACGAAGTCGTCCTTCACTGTGATTTCCCGGTCAGTGCCAAGCGACACCATCCGGTCGATCACGTCGGCGAGCGGCAGCCCGGCGGCCGCCATCATCCTCGGGTAACGGCTGTACGAGGTCAGGCCGGGCAAGGTGTTGACCTCGTTGAGGACGACCGTCCCGTCCTCCTTCAGGAACATGTCCACCCGCGCCAGCCCCCGGCAGCCCAGGGCGCGGTAGATCGACCTTCGCCGTCTCCTGGACGAGCGCGCGCGACTCCGCCGAAATGTCGGCGGGAACGATGAACGTCGAGTTCTCGGAACCGGTTTCCGGCGTGCTCTCCTGGTGGATCCGGAAGAAGCCGTGCGACAGCGCGACCCGGTCCAGCTCGCCCGCGATCAGATCCTGGTCGTTGCCCAGGACGGCGCAGCCGACCTCGCTGCCGACGACGGCCTCCTCGATCAGCACCTTCGAGTCGTACTGCCGCGCGGTCTCCACCGCGCCCGGCAGCTCCTCCTTGCCGGACACCTTGCTGACGCCGAAGGACGAACCCGAACGGGCCGGCTTGACGAAGACGGGATAGGTGAGCTGGTCGGGGTCGATGTCTCGTCCGCCGTGACGGTCCAGAAGTTCGGCGTCGCGATGCCCGCGCTTCGGACGACGAGTGTAGGCGAGGGACTTGTCCATGCACAGGGCGGAACTCTGGACGTCGCAGCCGACGTAGGGGATGCCGGAGAGCTCCAACAAACCCTGCATCGCACCGTCCTCGCCGAGCTTGCCGTGCAGCACCGGCAGCACGACGTCCAGGCTGATCGTCTCGTATCGTCCCTGGTCCAGGACGAGCAGTCCGTGGACGCTGCTGTCCGGCGACAGCACGACCGGACGGCAGTTGCCGTTCTCCCAGTCGCGCGTCCGGGCCGTCGCAGAGCTTCCAGGCACCGCTCTTCGTGATCCCGATCCAGAACGGCTCGTACTTCTCGGGGTCGAGGTGCTTCGCGACCTCTTGCGCGGACTTGACGGAGACGGGATGTTCTTCGGAACGAGCCCCCGAAGATGATGCCGATTTTCATATCCAGTGCTGCTTCCTGCTTTCGAACTTCAGGCAATTGATGATGGATGTTCTCGACGGTGTCGCTCAGGGCGTGGTCCGTGTAGTAGGCGGTGTGCGGGCTGATGAGCACGTTCGGCAGTCTCTTGCAGCCGCAGCAGCGGTTCGCTTTCGATGGGCTTGTCTCCGGCAGTCGGCGTAGAAGATGCCTTCTTCCCCTTCGAGGACGTCCAGCGCCGCGCCGCCCAGTCTGCCGCTTTCCAGCGCCGAGACAAGGGCCTCGGTGTCGATGAGCGCGACCGCGTCCGGTGTTGATGACGAACGCACCGTGCTTCATCTGCTCGATGCGGCCGCGGTCGAGGAGATGGTGCGTGTCCGCGTTGAGCGGCGTGTGGAGCGTGACGATGTCGCTGCGCCGCAGCAGTTCGTCGAGGGGAACGTAGTCGGCGGAGGTCCTGGGGCGGCTGTCGTAGGCCAGCTACTCGGCAGCCGAAGCCCCGCAGCCGGTCCATGACCGCCGCGCCGATGCGCCCCGTTCCCGACCACCCCGACGGTCAGGTCGCGCAGCTCTTTCCCGCGTACGTCGTTCAGCCGGTAGTCATGGACATCCGCACGGCGGATGATGGATTTCGCGTTCCGCACCGCCATCAGCATCAGCATCAGCGTGTAGTCGGCGACGCTGTCGGGCGAATAGGCGACGTTCCCGACGGAGATGCCGACACTCTCCGCGTAGTCCACGTCGATGTGGTTGTAGCCGATGCTTCGCGTGGAGATGTACGCGACACCGGCTCGGCTGAGCGCGAGAAGAGTGGCGTTCGTGACGCGAGTCTTGTGACCGACGCTGATGCATCGGTTTCCGGCCGCGAGTTCGACATTGGCCTCGGATACCGCGGCCTCGGTGATGGTCGGCAGAACGCCGAAGCGAGGCGCCATCTCCCGGAACAGGACGGCCTCGTCCCGGCCGCAGCCGTAGATCGGTGATTCCCGTCCTGCGGGACGGCCGGGGAGGACCAGGCCGCCAGCGACGGGCTGCGGTGGGCCGCCGCTCGCGCCGGTTCGCTGTAGGTCATACCGTCCAGTCAAGGCAGCGCGATGTTGCCAGCACGTATGCGGTTTTCGATACGCTGACGATATGTTACCAGCCGGTAGCGTGTCGGCAGCCCCGTACGCCGGCCGTCAATCGGACAATGCCGGCGATCCAGGCGGCAGGTCGGGCGGTGTGCCCGGCGTGAGACGAACGTGTCTCGGTTGTCCCGCGAGCACGCGCAGCAGGTCGATGCGGCGTCCAGGCAGGACGACGGGCAGCGGCTTCGGCGCCCGGGTCGTCCGGTCGCCGTGCGGTCGATCGCGCAGGACGGCCGCCTCCGGCTGCGCTCAGCGGCTGTCCGTCGTTGCGACGAATCCGTCACCCAGCCGATGATAGTTCGGTGACGCCACGATGACGACGGAATCGGCGTACCGAATGTGCCCGGCGGCCCAGGCGCCCCGGTCTCGGCCCGGGTGGTGCCGGACATCCCCGACGAGGGCGGCACGAGCGCGTCGTCACCGCTGCTGGCCGGTCTGGAGGCCGACGCGATCCAGGTGGCCGGGCGCCCGCTCGGTTTCCTCGATTCCGCGCTGTACCGCCTCAACGGCGGCAAGGCGATCCGCGACGTACTGCCCGTTCACCCGGCCGACCCGCCGATCGCCCAGGGCTGGCAACAGGTGTCGGAGGTGCTGCCGAACTACCCGACCGCGTTCGGCGAGGACGCGACACTGACGACGACGCCCGGTTACGACGACGTCACGGGCCTCGGCGCGCCGAGGGCACGCTTCGTCACCGACCTCGCCAATCACTGATCAGCCGCCTACCGAGATGATGCCCGCCTCGACCGGCGCGGACTTTCCGTACTGTGCTCCCGTGATGACGAAGACCAGGCCGCGGTTCTGAGGGCTCCCGGGACCATCGAGGGGAATGGTGAACCGGCTGTACCCGGCCGGCATGGGCGAGGACAGCCGCGTCCACTTCTCGGCGTTGCCGAGGTGGCGGTTGATGAAGAAGTCCTGATCGTCGTTGTCCGTGACGACGATCGTTCCGTTCGGCCCACCCGAGTCCGTCCACGACACCACGGGCGCCGCGTTCGGCGCATCGCCGTTCTGGTCGACGAGCGGGGTGTCCGTGGAGAACCGGAACGACTCCGGGTCCCTCGCGATCCGGTAGTGCACGTGGTAGGTGTAGTTGTTCTGATCGGGGTTCTCGGGGTCGTCGGGCGCCCCGAATTCGTAGGTCATGATCCACAGGTCCCTTTTCAGCCTGGCTACGGTGGTCATGCCCGGTCGTTCGGGGTACGTCGTTCCAGTCGCGTCGTTGACCACGGGACCCCACGTGTGCAGGTCCGTGCTGGTCTGGTGGGCGAGCTTCTGACCGAAGTTCGGGTCCCGCTGGTCGGAGTAGTAGCAGATCAGCCTGTTGTCGTGCAGCAGCAGGAAAGGCTCCCACACCGGCGTCGCGCCGTTCGTCGTGTCGGGCGGTCCGCCCTGGGCAACCGTGCTCAGGAACTGCCAGGTGAGGCCGCCATCTGTGCTGGCATAAAGCTGGATGTTGGTGCTGGTGAAGCTGTCCAGCCAGTTGCAGGCGAAGAGCAATGCGCCCTTGGGCAAGCCCGCGAACGCCCGGGGCAGTTCGTACAGGAACGGCTGAAGAGAGAATCCGGTGGCCTCATCGGCGTTGGGCACACTGCCCTGCTTGTCCCAGGTGCGGCCATCGTCGTCGCTGCGGTAGAGCGGGAAACCCGGACCGCCTCCGCCTTGAAACGTTGCGAGCAGAGTCCGCGACGTCCCAGCAGGCCGCCCGGCGGTAAGACGCGCGGCCCGGGCGTAGGACGTACGTCCGCCCGGGTTCGCCACAACAACGGGCCCGAACGGAGTTTCTCCACTCAGCTTGCCCGGATTGCCCGTGTCCGCGAACGCCGGCCCGGCCAGTCCCAACGTCGCCCCAGCAGCAACGACTGCGCCTGCGCCGAGGAACATCCGGCGTGAGAACTGCGAACGGCGAGCGGTCGGATCATCTGCGTGGGATGCGTGGCGATCCTGCACGATTACCTCCTCAGTGACGCCCCCGCCCACCACGCACGCCCGTGTGCATGGCCTCATTTGGGGAGAAGGTTCGGCGCCCTCGGCGGCCACCTCGGCTGGTAACGAACTTAACCCGTCTAGGCAATGAACTAAACTCGCCGGCCTGGCCACTGTCAAGGGCAGGGCACCGTATCTACGGCGCGTATGGCCGAGTTCAGGATGTGTACGATTAGTGAGATGAGCGAGCCAGACTTCGTTCCTGCGCGGCCCGCCAAGCGTCCGGCGGCATAACCTGAGTCTGGTGCTGCGACACGTCGTGTACGTTTCAGCAGCGGATGCGGATATGTGCCGTGCGCCATGAGGCCGGCGCGGAAGTCGTCCATGCTGAGCTGAACGTATTCAACAGGGCGGCCGAGTGTCTCCGAGAACACGACATCGGACCCGGCGCCCTCCCCCTGTGGGAGGCGCCGGGTCCGATGGGGTGACGCCCGGGGAGGTGAGCGTCACCACCTGGGAAGAAGTCGAACCTGACCTGCTTCAGCATGGCCGCTCGCGGGCCGTCTGTGATGTCGGGCAAAACCACCACACGGCGGGACCCGGTCCGTGGATCGACCGACCGGCGGCGCCCGTCACCGCGGGCACGGGCGGTGATTGGCCAGCAGCTCCGGGCACCCTTCCTTCGTCCGATGGTGGGGATGCTCCGATGGTGGGGTGCGACGATCAGGCGGCCCGCCCGCCCCGCTCGGCGACCCGTCGCCGGGCGATGTCCAGTGCCGCCGTGTACGGGGTGGTCCCGGCCGCGTGCGCCAGCCGGAAGACGTCGGTGAGCCGGGAGCCGATCGCCTGTGCCGCGGCGTATGCCTGTTCCGGCGTGCCGCCGTCGACGTCCAGCACGACACCGTGGATGACACCGCCCGCGTTGACCACGAAGTCGGGCGCCCACAGGATGCCGCGCGTGGCCAGTTCCTCGGCGATCGTGTCGTCGGCGAGCTGGTTGTTCGCCGGGCCGACGATCGCGGCACACCGCAGTCGCCGCACGATGTCGTGGCTCAGCAGGCCCCCGAGCGCGGCAGGCACCAGGATGTCGGCCTCCGTGGTGACGGCCGCATCCGGCTCGACCCACCGGGCGCCCAGTTCCGTGGCCAGTTCCCGGTGTCCGGTGTCGATGTCGGTGACCGTGAGTTCGGCTCCGGCGTCGGCCAGCCGACGGGCCAGCCGCCCCCCGACCTGGCCGAGACCGATCACGGTGACCCGCCTGCCGGCCAGCGACGGTGAGCCGGTCAGGTGCTGCCAGGTCGCCTCGATCGACGCGAACGCGCCGACGGCCGTGAGTTCGGACGGTTCTCCGGTGCCACCGTGCCGCTCCGGCAGGCAGTACACCCAGTCGGTCCGTTCCCGCGCCACCCACATGTCCGCCGCCGTCGTGCCGACGTCCTCACCGGCGCGGTAGCGACCGCCCAGTGACTGCACCGTGTCGCCGAAGTCCAGGAACACGTCGCGCCGCCGCTCCGGGCTCAGTGCCGTGCCGGGGGGCAGGGCGATGACGGCCTTGGCGCCGCCGAAGTCCAGTCCCGCCGTGGCGCACTTGAGGGTCATCGCCTCGGACAGTGCCAGTGCGTCGGCCATGCCGTCCCGCCAGTCCGGGTAGGACCAGAGCCGGCACCCGCCGACCGCGTCCCCCAACGCGGTGGAGTGGATCGCGACGACGATCGGCAGTCCGCTGCGTGGTCCTCTGTGGACGACGACGTGTTCGTGCTGGAACACGGTGTGCCTCCTGGGTTCGGTGATTCTGTGCCACCAACGCTAGAGCCGTCGACGCGCAAACAACAGTTCCACAGATTGCTCATGCCGGTATTATTTGAACCATGGACTCGATAGACCGTCACATTATTGACCTGCTGGTCGTGAACGGCCGGGCCAGCCTGACCGACATCGCGGGCGTGGTCTCGCTGTCCGTGCCGGCCGTGAAGCGGCGGATCGACCGCCTGGAACGCGACGGCATCATCCGCGGCTACACGGCCGTGATCGACGAGCCCGGTGCCCGCAAGCTGTTCGCGCTGGTGGAGGTGTTCTGTAGCAAGGACGCCAACCGCGAGGTCGCGATCGCCGCGTTCGAGGTACGACCGGAGGTGGTCCTGGGTTTCACGGTCGCGGGCGAGAGCGACGTCATGCTGCTGGTGCGCGCCGACAGCACCGACCACCTGGAGTCGTTCCTGCTCGGCCTGCGCGGTCAGCCGTTCGTGGCGAGGACCCGCGCGCAGGTCGTGCTCAACACCCTCATCGGCCGGGTTCCGTTGTCGTGACACCGTTCACGGCCAACCGCCGCCGGTAGCCATCGGCGACGGACCGACGCACTCTGGTCCTCGGTGGACTGTCAATGCCTGGTCAGGCTGGCGATGCTGATCAGGCGCTGCATCAGCGAGACCAGGATCTCCTTGCTCGACTCGCGCTCGCGGACGTCGCACAGCACGATCGGCACCTCGCTCTCCAGGTCGATGGCGTCGCGGACCTCGTCGGCGGTGTAGAGCTGTGAGCCCTCGAAACAGTTGACGGCCAGGATGAACGGGATCTGGCGCCGCTCGAAGAAGTCCACGGCAGGGAAGCACGCGTCCAGTCTGCGGGTGTCGGCGAGCACCACCGCGCCCAGCGCGCCGTGCGCCAGTTCGTCCCACATGAACCAGAACCGCTCCTGCCCCGGCGTGCCGAACAGGTACAGGATCAGCGCGGGGTTGATGGTGATGCGGCCGAAGTCCAGTGCGACGGTGGTGGTGGTCTTGTCCTCGACGCCGACGAGATCGTCCACGCCGCCACTGATCTCACTGATCATCTCCTCGGTGCGCAACGGCACGATCTCGCTCACCGAGCCGACCATGGTCGTCTTGCCGACTCCGAAACCGCCGGCGATCAGGATCTTCACCGCCGATGTGCCCAGGGAGGCCTGGCTTGTGACGTCAGAGCCTACGGATGCCATCAAGTACCGCCTGGAGGGTGTTCATGTCTAGGACGTCCACGGGTGGTGGCGGGGAACGGAAGATGAGAAATCCTTCCTCGATGAGGTCGCCGATCAGAACCTTCGTCACGGCCAGTGGTAGGTCCAGCTTCGCGCCGATCTCCGCGATCGACATGGGGTACTGGCACAGCCGCACGATCTCGGTGTATTCAGGATCCATCCCGACGACGTCGGGGCGGACAGCGACCACCAGCGTGATCATGTTCAGGTCGGGCCGGGTGGACCTGGTGCGACCACGCGTCACGGCGTAAGGCCGGACCAGCGGGCCAGCCTCGTCGTCGAACCATGACTCCCGACCATGCTTCATGGTGTGCGTTGATCACCCACCACGATGCCGGACAGCCGCGGAGCGGCCACGAGGTACGAACCGACCTGTTTGACCATCAGATTCATCTCGTACGCGATCATCCCCATGTCCGCGTCGGCCGCGGCGACCAGCGCTAGGCACGCACCGTGCCCTGCCGCTGTCACCACGAGGAACGCGTGATCCATCTCGACGACCGTCTGCCGCACGTTGCCCCCGCCGAAATGCCGGCCGACACCCCGCGCGAGGCTCTGGAACGCCGATGCCATCGCCGAGAGGTGCTCGCCTTCCTCCCGGCTCAGGTCACGGGACCGACCGACGAGCAACCCGTCCGCGGACAGCACCACGGCCCGTTGGGCTCCGACCACCCGGTTGATCAGGTCGTCGAGTAACCAGTTCAGTTCGCTCGTGCTCGACTCGTCCATGACGTCGCCTGCTCCACTCCACTCGTCTCACACTTCGGGCACGGTCGTGTTCAGTGGGCCTCGCGTCCCTGCCGGGTGCCACGCTGGAATGCCGACATCAGGTTGCGCGCCTGGTCCGCCGTCCGCATGGCCCGGTCGTCCGCCGGCGAATCGTGGTCGAAGGACGTCGCGTCGCCGACCAGTCGCGGCGAGATACTGGCCTGCCGCCGCCTGCGCGGCAGCGCGGGCCGGGGATCGCCGGGCTGCTGCGCGTGCCGGGGACCGTCACCGCCGGGCAGCCGGGGAGCCGACGTGCGGCGGGGGAAGCCGTTGCCATAGCCGTTGCCGATAGTCCGTTCCCGTTCCCGTGGCCATGGCCATGGCCGTTGCTGTGGCCGTTGGACCGCGGTTGTGCCGGTATCTCGACCGGCTCCTCGGCAGGCCAGCGCACGGGGACGTCGGAAACGTGGTCGGGCAACGAGTCCCGGCCAGCCGCACTCGGCAGCGACTCGCCCAGCGGCACCGTCGACCACGTGACGTCGGCGGCGTCGCGTTGCTGCGACCGGAGATCCCGCCGCCGCTGCCGGGGCAGGTGGCCAGCGGTCTCGTTGCTCGAGGCGAGTTCATCCGGGTCGATCTCACTGAGGGTCTCGGACGCGATCAGCGACGAGCGCACCAGCACGATGGCGCGGATGCCGCCGTAGACCGATTCCACGAGCGTGACGCTGATGCCGTGCCGCGCGGCAAGCTGGGACACCACGAACAGCCCGAGCCGCATGTCCTCGGACAGCGCCATCACACCGAAGTCCGGCGGGCCGTGCAGGAAGTTGTTGATCCGCTCGCGTTCCAACTCGGCCAGGCCGAGGCCCTGGTCCTCGACCTCGATCACCAGGCCCTTGCCGACCCGGTTGCCGCGGATCTCCACGCGGGAGTCGGGCGGGGAGAACGTCGTCGCGTTGTCGATCAGTTCGGCCAGCAGGTGGATGAGGTCGGCGACCACCGACCCGACCATCATCACGTCGGGCAGCCGCGTGGTGTGCACCCGGCGGTAGTGCTCGGTCTCGGCGACCGCACTGCGCACGATCTCCACCAGTGGCACCGGATTGCGCCACTGCCGGCCGGGCTGCTCGCCACCGAGGATGATCAGGTTCTCCGCGTTGCGCCGTGCTCTGGTGGCCAGGTGGTCCAGCGTGAACAGCGACTCCAACTGGTCGGGGTCCTCCTGTTCCCGCTCCGCCTTGTCCAGCACCTCCAACTGGCGGTGCACGACGACCTGGCTGCGGTGCGCGATGTTGAGGAACACCGCGTTGACACCGGCGCGCGTCTCGGCCTCCCGTGCCGCGGCGGCGACCGCCGTCCGCTGCGCCTTGTTGAACGCCTCGGCGACCTCGCCGATCTCGTCCCGCCCGAAGTCCAGTGGTGGTACCTCGGCCTCGATGTCGATCTGTTCGCCGCCACGCAGCCGTTCGACGATCGCGGGCAGGCGTCGGTCGGCGAGGTCCAGCGTCTCGACACGCAGGTTCTTCAGGCGCCGGACCAGCCTGGTGGACAGCCGGATGGCGACGAGCATCGCGATCAGCGTGATGAGCAGGACCACGCCGCCGCCCCACAGGGAGTTGACGAACGTACGGTGACCCGTGCTGGCCGCGAAACCCTCCGCGTAGGCGTGGTGCTGGGAGTAGATGGCCAGCAGGCCGGCGGTCACCTGGGTCGCGGCGTGCTGCCAGTCCGCCACGCTCATCGGCAGCGGCCGGGGGTCCGGGTCGGCGGTGGAGGGCCGCGGTCCGCGCGCCAGCAACGCGGCTTCCATGGTGGACAGCTCCTGCCACGAGGCGCTCGCCATGAGTTTGGCGGCCATCGCCTGCTCGCCCGGCGTCAGCCGGGGCAGGAGTGCCTGGATCAACGCGTGATACTCACCGATCTGATGGGCGACTTCCTGGAACTCGTCCGCGGTCAACCCGCCGGACACGACCGCGCCGACGGCCAGTCCGTTGCCCCGCGACATCGCGTCGGCGACGTCGAACAGGTTGGTGGCCGTGGACTCCTCGACCGCGGTGCCCGGGTCCGGCGCGGTGTGCGCGAGACCCTGCAGGCCCAGTTCGATGACGTCGACCAACTCGTCGTAGTACGCGTAGACGTCCATCGGCGCGACCTGGTTCGCGTCGATTCGCTGACGTATCACGGGAAGCTGACCGAACAACTTGTTGAACGCCGCCGTCGCGCCCTGGATCGCGGCCGGGTTCAGTTTGAGCAGTGCGGCCGACAGCGAGCTGATGCCGGCCAGTGTCGTGTTGACCTGCTGCCGCTGCTGTGCCAGCGCGGCAGAATCCTGTTCGTCACCGGCCAGCCGGATCAGGCTCAGCCGCCGCTCCTCCTGGATCTGAGCGGTGAAGTTGGTGCCGGGTGCGACCGTGGCCTGCATCGTGCTGGCCCAGTCCTGCGCCTGGGATCCCTGATACACCAGATAACTGGACGCGCCGATGCCGATGATCAACAATGCCACACTGGGGATGAGCACGATCGCGAGCATCCGTGCGCGGATACTCCTGAACCTGCTGCCCCGCCCGTTGGGACTCCTCACAACCGGACTCCCTCTTCGCTTCCAGCGCATGGAATGGCGCTCCCGGTTCGCGCCCCGGCCTCGATCAATGCCGTACCCTAGCCGGGTCATCCCCCCGGTAGGAAGACGCTAGTGTCTGTTCTTGAATGAATTTTCGCCCTTGACGCCTAACGCTCTGTTGATATCGCAGGTCAGATCGTTATCGACAGCCCCCGCACGGCGATCCGCCGCCGCGCGGCCGGCCAGGACAAGTACTAGGAGTTTCCGTGGGAAAGTTCGACTACGTCATCGTCGGTGCCGGGACGGCGGGCTGTGTACTCGCCAACCGCCTGTCCGAGGATGCCGGCGTCTCAGTGCTATTAATTGAAGCCGGCGGAAAAGACACCAACCCACTGATCACCGTCCCCAAGGGTTTCGGACAACTGCTGGACGACCTCGGCACCGTGTGGCACTACCCCACTCGTCCGTTCGGCCCACACGACCGGGTGGAACAGTGGGTACGCGGCAAGACGCTCGGCGGATCGAGCGCGGTCAACGGAATGGTCTACAACCGGGGAAGCCAGGCCGACTACGACGAGATCGAACGGCTCGGCAATCCCGGCTGGGGTTGGGACACCATCCTGCCGATCTACCGGAAGATCGAGGACAACCAGTTGGGCGCCACCGATTTCCGAGGTGCCGGCGGACCGTTGCACGTCTCGACCGTCACCGACCGTGATCCCCTGCTGGAGGACGTCATCGCGGCGGGCGAGGCGCGCGGCTGGCACCGCGAGGACGATCTCAACGCGACGGACACCGAACGCATCGGGTACGCGATGGCGACCATTCGGGACGGTCGCAGGTTCAGTGCCGCCAGGGCATTCCTGCATCCGGTCATGCACAGGGCGAACCTGACCGTGGCACTGAAGACCGTCGTGGACCGTGTCCTCGTCCAGGACGGCAAGGCCGTCGGAGTGCGGATCCGCAAGGACGGGCGGACCGAGGAGCACCACGCCGGTCGTGAGGTCGTCATTGCCGCCGGCGGCCTGGCGACGCCCAAGATCCTCCAACTGTCCGGTGTCGGGCCGGCGGAGACGCTGAAGTCGGCAGGCGTCGACCTGGTCGTCGACAGCCCCAACGTCGGTGCCCGGCTGCACGAACACCATTGTTTCGTGCTCCAGTACCGGCTGTCCGACAATGTCGGATACAACAAACTGTTGAGCACTCTCCCCCGGCAAATGATATCCGGTCTCAAATACTTCGCCACGCACAAGGGACCGCTCGCGGTTCCCGCGTACGACATCGTCGGATTCTTCAAGACGCGGCCGGAACTGGACCGCCCGGACGCCCAGATCCAGGTGGCGCCGTTTTCGGCGCGGCCCCAGGTACCCGGCAAGCAACTGCGGCTGGAACGTGAGCCGGGAATCATGTGCATCGGGTACGTGCTGCGCCCGGACAGCCAGGGCAGTATCCACATCACGTCGGCCGATCCTGATGCCGCCGTCGACATCATCCCCAATTTCTTCGCCACCGACCACGACCGCCAGGTCGGTGTCGACCTGTTCGGCATCATGCGGGAGTTGTTCGCGACCGAACCGCTCGCCGGGCGCCTCAAGGGTGAAACCGTTCCCGGTACCGACGTGCGGGAGGACCAGGACATCATCGACGCGAACCTGGACCGCGGATACTGCGGTTTCCACACCATCGGCACGTGCGCCATGGGACCGGCCGACGACGACGTCGTCGACTCACGGCTGAACGTTCGCGGTGTCCAGAACCTGCGCGTCGTGGACGCGTCCGTGCTGCCGGTCATGGTGTCGGGCAACCTGAACGGACCGGTGACGGCGCTGGCCTGGCGTGCGGCGGACCTGATTCTGGGCGCCGACTGACTCCCTCGCCGCCGATCCCGTCGTGGCAGGTCCGTGCCACGACGGGTCGCCTGCGTCACGGTGACCACCGCAAAGGCAGTTCCCGCAACGTGCAGACCGCACCTCCGCCGGTGCGCAGCAGGCCGGCGTTCTTGGCGACGGCGTACTCCGGACACCCGCCGGTGCCATTCGCGCAGTGCCGCGGTCAGGGCCTGGGTGGCGATCCGCGCGCCGAGACAGCGGTGCGGCCCGAAGCCGAACGCGACGTGCGCACCGCGGTTGGCGCGGTCGAAGTCGGCGGTCGTGGGATCGGGATACGCGTGCGGGTCGCGGCCGGCCAGCGACAGGTTCACCAGCACCCGCTCACCCTGCCGGACCAGGACGCCGGCCAGTTCGGTGTCCCTGGCCGCGGTGCGGGCGACGGTGACGACCGAGTGCAGCCGCAGCAGTTCGTCCGCGGCCCTGCCGGCGAGGGCCGTATCGGTGCCCAGCAACCGCTGCTGTTCGGGATGGTCGGCGAGGTAACGAAAACCGAAGCTGACCGAATGGGTCAGCGTGTCCAGGGTCGCCATGCCCATCAGGAACGCCAGATCGAGTACCTCGTCCCGGGTCAGCGGCCTGCCGTCGACCTCGGCGTCGGCCAGTGTGGCCAGCAGGCTGGTGCCGGTGCCGCCGGGCGCGCGCTCGGCGATCCGTTGCTCCACATAGGCGATGAACTCGCCGACCGCCCGGTGCCGGCGCGGCGGGTCGGCCTCCTGCAGCATGTCGGCCGCCCAGCGCACACACGCGTCGGTGTGGTCCTCCGGCACGTCGAACAGGGCCGCGAACAACGCGTTCTGCAGTGGTCGCGCGAAGTCCGCGACGAGATCGCACGCCCCCGTCGGCGCGATCCGCTCGACCAGCCGGACGCACGCGCCCTCGACGGCGTTCGCGATCGCGACACCGGCACTGCCGGTCAGGCAGCGAGCCAGCAGAGCGCGGAACTTGCCGTGGTCGGGTGGATCCAGCTCGACCGGCATCAGCGGGCGCGGCCAACCGGCCGGCGGGATCGACGTGTGCCGGCTGGAGAACGTCTCGGTGTCGCGCAGGACGGCGGTGATGTCGGCATACCGGGTCAGCACCCAGAAGCCGTCGAGTTCGGGCGTCCAGAAGATCCGTTCGTCACGGAAGCGGTCGAACGCGGTGAACGGATCGATGGTGACCGCGGGATCGCTGTGGTGGTCGAACTCGCGGACCGGGACCGGATCGGCGGACAGCATGCTCATCGGCACTCACACTCCACTGGGCTCGACGGGCTGGGGCAGGTCGTGCTTGGTGAGCCGGAGATCGGTGAGCGCGTAGATGCCGACGGACCATTCGGCCAGCCGGAGCACGCCGACGGCCGGCCGGAAGCCCTCAGCGGCCAGTGGGGCCATGCGCTGGCGCACCGACTCCATCCGGGCGGAGATCTCCGCCCGCACCCAGTCCGGCGATGCCCCGTGCATCAGCACGTTGTTCTGGCCCTTCTCCTGCTTCTCCCACACGTACGTCGAGAGATCGTTGGCCAGCCGGACCGCGACGGTCACGTCCTCCAGCGCCGGAATCAGGATGTCCAGCCGGTCGGTCAGACCGGGGTCGCCGTAGACGATCCAGCGCGGCAGGTGGACCATCCAGATCAGGATGCTGTCGGCGTTCGCGAGGTACTCGTCGATGCTGGATACCGGTCCCGCGTGGTCCTCACGGCGCCTGCCGACGATCCAGTCGTAGCGCATCGCCCGCAGACACGCGTCGAACCTCCGCTCCCACAGCGTCGCGAGCGCCGGATACAGCGGCTGCGCGGCCAACGTGGCCTGTAGCCCGGACAGCGACGCCAGCACCGGGTGGCCGTCGTCCCGCCGCCCCGTGCACACCACGGCCCGGCAGCGGTCGAACAGGTCGTCCAGTTCGGCGGCACTGGTGACGTCGTGCTCCACGTGGTCGTCGATGGCGTAGGTCCACACAGCGACCCGGCCGCACGGCCGCAGTTGCTCCGCCGTGGCCCACGGCCCCATCACGGCCTCGCCCAGCGCCATGCTGGCGAGCGGCAGGCCGGGGAACGACGGCAGGTGTTCGGCCGCCCAGCGCTCCAGGTCGCTCAGGGTCCGCAGGACGAGCGCGCCGATGGGCACACACTCCGCCGCCGACGGATACACCTCACTCATGGCCGTCCCTCCGAGCCGACGCGCACGCGGCAAGGACGGCGGCGCGGACGACGGCGGGCGGCGTGTACAAACCTTTGCCGATCCACAGTTCCGCGTACTCGTCCGCGGTCACGTGCTGCCGCAGGTAGTCGTGCGCCCGGTCACGCGCGTCGACCGGAGCGGGCCCGAATGCGGTTCCAACGCGTCCAGCGCCAGCACCGCGTACGCCGTCTCCTCCGGCAGGCCGCCCACCATGCCCCAGGAACCGTTGGTGTGCTGGCTGTCCAGTAGCCACCGCCAGGTGTCGGCGAGTTCTCCCGGCACGTGGTGGACCAGGCCGAAGACGACCTGCGCCGTCGCGTAGTACGGGGACAGGTGCCACTTGTCGTACCAGGAGCCCTCGCGCCTGCTGTCCAACAGGAACGACGTGGCCTTCGCGATCGGCGCGCCGAACCGCTCCGGCCGCTGGCCCAACGCCTCCACGACGCGGGCGTTCGCGCTGACCGGTGCTCCACGTTCGTGGGCGAAGCCGACGAAGTGGTCGTCGCTCTCGAACGCCAGCAGCGTCTCCAGCAGGTGCGTCGCGTCGTGGCCGGACGCGTCCAACACGTTCGCGACCATCGCCGTGTCGTCGGAGTCGGCCAGCGGGAACTCCTCGCTGACCCCGAGTCCCGTACCGGCGAACGCGGCCAGTTCGACCAGCCGGTCGATGTGCCGCTTGGCGCTCATCGGTACCAACCGGGCCCTGTGCAACAGGTAGATCGACCACGCGGGCTCGAACACGTTGATCGGGTAGATCTCCGGCATCCCGCCGTCCCCCGCGGAACGGGCGGCGCGGCGCAGGTACGACAGCGCCGACGGGTCACGCGTCGCCGTCCACAGCGCACCCGTCGCGGCCGGGTTGTTCGCCATGGAGCCGTTCTCGGCGCCGAACCTGGCCAACCGGCTCGGCTCGGCGAGATTTCCCAGTACCTCCAACGAGTACAGCAACGCGGTCGGCTGGTGTTCCAGCGCACCGGGCGGAATGCGGGACAGTTTGTCCGCACGCAGCACGGCCAGATCCGCGAACGCGTCACCGGACAGCAGTCCGGCGGCCGAGGCCCGCTCGACCAGGTACGGCGCGACGATCTCGAAGCCGATCGGCTCACCGACCGCGGTGCGCCACTCCTGTCCGTGCCGGCACAGGTAGTCCACGCCGCGCCGCAGCGCCGACACGGCCCAGTCCTGCCGGCTCTCGCGCAGCGCCAGCACCGCCGCCAACGTGGACACCAGCCGGTCGTAGGGATTGGGCACCTCGCCGCCCCACGAGCCGTCAGGATGCTGGTGGCGGCGCAGCCACCCGGTGGCCGCGGGGAAGACCGGTTCGCCTTCGTCGTCGGTCAGTCCGGCCGCCCACGCGGTGGCGTAGGCCATCGCGGCCACCGGCCGGTCGCCCAGGCCGCCGATCAGCCGGGCCGCCTGTTCGGTCGCGTCCTCCATGTGCCGCCTTCCGTTCGAATGGCGCTGCTGAGTGGCTCGGCTTCGGTCAGTGGTCACGGTGCACGGCGAGGCCGGCCAGGGCATGCAGTTCGGCCGCCGCCCTGGGGTCCGGATCGGCGGCCCGCAGCCGGGCCAGTGCGTAGTTGAGGTGTTCGTCGGCGCGGTCCTGCGCCCAGGCGCGCCCGCCCGCCGTCTCGATCAGGTGGGCCACGTGGGCCAGTTCATCGGTCGAGGGCAGTGTGTCGGTGTGGTAGAGGTCGGCCAGTTCGTAGCCGGCGGGCGTGCCGGAGGTCAGCGCGGCCACCACAGGCAGGGACTTCTTGCGGCGTGCCAGATCCGAGTGGATCGGCTTGCCGGTGACACTCGGATCGCCCCAGATGCCGAGCAGGTCGTCGACGAGTTGGAAGGCGATGCCGAGGTGCTCGCCGAAGGCACGCAGGTGTTCGATCCGGTCCGGATCGCCACCGCCGATGGCCGCACCGACACCGCAGGCACAACCCAGCAGCGCGCCGGTCTTCCCTGCGGCCATCCGCACGCACTCGGACAGTCCGACGTCGGCGCGCCCCTCGAACGCCAGGTCGGCACTCTGGCCGTCGACGAGATCCATCAAGGCTGTGCAGAGCATCCGCCTGCCTGACCCGGCGGCCGTGTCCGAGCCGTCGGCGAGCACGTCGAAGGCAAGGGTGAGCAACGCGTCGCCGGCCAGGATCGCCGAATTGACGCCGAACACGGTCCAACTGGTCGCGCGGTGCCTGCGGGTCAGGTCACCGTCCATGACGTCGTCGTGCAGCAGCGAGAAGTTGTGCACCAGTTCGATGGCGCAGGCGGCCGGAACCGCCTCCGGAGCGCTGCCGCCGACCGTCTGTGCCGCCAGCAGCACCAGCGCGGGCCGGATTCCCTTACCCCGGTCGCCACCGTCATCCAGCCCGGTCGACCGGCCGTGCTCGTCCAGCCAGCCGAAGTGGTACCCGGCGATCCGCCGCATCGAGTCCGGCAACCGGTCCACCACGACGTGTAACGCGGGTTCCACCATGGCGCGGGCCTGAGCCAGTACCTCGTTCCCGGAGCGGTTCTCGGCGATCACTTCGAGCTGGGTCATGGCAGAAGACCTTCCCGTTCGGCCTACCGCCCTCTCGCCGCCGTCGGTCACATGAGCTACCCGATCAGGCGAGTCGGCCGGAATCCCTGGTTGGCGACATACGTCGATCCTCACCAGCGCACGCCTAGTGATTTCACTAGTTGCCGGACGCCGGCGTCCGAACCCGTGACGGACAGGGTGAAACCTGTGAACGCTCTCGGCGCCGAGACAGGCTGTCCCGTCCACATGCATCAGCGCCTCCGCGTACGGCCTGCTGTTCCTCTGCTACGCCGTGGGTGCGATGGTCGGCGGCCTGTCCGCTGGGCGCGTCAGGCGACTGGCCGGTGACGGGCCTGCCATCACGATCGCCGTGGTGCTGTTCGGCGCACCGCTGCTGGCCATGACGCTGTGGCCGCACGCGCCACTGGCCGCCGCGCTGATGGCGCTCAGCGGACTCGGCGAGGGCGTGTGGAGTGTGGTTGTGACGTCGTTGCGGCAGGCCGTGGTGCCGGTGGCGATCCGCGGCCGGGTGCTGGCCACGCTGCGGCTGTTCAGTTGGGGCACGCTGTCCGTCGGCGCCACACTGGCCGGTGTGCTCGGCCAGACGATCGGCGTCCACTTGTCCGCCGCGGTCGGCTGCGGCGCGATCGTGGTCGTCGGGCCGGCGCTGGCGCCGTTCCTGCGCACCGACGCGATCATGGGGTTGCGCGCGGCCAACGTGCCCGACCAGCCGGTGACCGGGGCGCCGGACGGCTAGTGTCGACGTCGATGACGGTCGATCTGGAGCTGCTGTCGCAGGTTCGCTACCGCGGCCAGGAGATCACGGGCGCCCGGCTGCGGGGTCTGCTCGCGCTGCTGGCCGCTGACGTGCGCGCCGGTTGCGGCACGGCGGTACTCGTCGACGCGCTGTGGCCGGACGCACTGCCCGCGCATCCGGCGAAGGCGCTGCAGGTCCTCGTCTCCCGCGCCCGATCGCGACTGGGCGCCGACGTGATCGCCAGTACCCCCGCCGGTTACCGGCTGGCCCTGCGCGAGGAGCAGGTCGACGCGTCCGCCGTGCTGCTGGCCGCGGCAGCGGCCGACCGGCACGCGCGGGCCGGTGAGCACGCGGCGGCGCTGGGGCACGCCGAGGCCGGTCTCGTCCTGTGCGACGGAGCCGCGAACTGGGTCACCGAATCGGACGATCCGCTGTCCGCGCTGCGGGCCGCGCGGTCGGTGGCGTACCGGTCGCTGGTGCGGGCCAGGGCGCTGGCACTGGCCCGGTTGGGCAGGCGGGGTGACGCCGTCGGGCCGCTGACCGAACTGGCCGCACGGGCGGCGAGGGACGAGGAGGTCCTGGCGCAGTTGCTGCGCTGCGAGGCCGCGACGGTCGGGCCGGCCGCCGCGCTGGCCCGCTACGGCGCGTACCGGCGCGTGCTGCGCGACGAGCTCGGCGCCGATCCGGGAGCGGAACTCCTTGCCGTGCACCAGGAACTGCTCCGTGGCACGGCACCGGTCGTGCGGCACGGCGTACGGCACGAGCCGAACCCGTTGCTCGGCAGGGATGCTGACCTGATCGCCGTCGCCGATCTCGTGCACACCTCCCGTGTCACGTCGATCGTCGGACCCGGCGGTCTGGGCAAGACGCGGCTCGCGCACGCCGTGAGCCGCCGCGCCGAACAGCGGACCGTGCGGTTCGTCGCACTGGCCGGTGTCACCGACGACGGTCACGTGACGGGCGAGGTCGCCTCCGTACTCGGGGTCGGCGATGCGGTCGGGCGGCACGGCGAGCCGGTGGACGTACTGGCCGGCATCGCGGGCGCGCTCGGGCCGGGTCCGGCCCTGCTGGTGCTGGACAACTGCGAACACGTCGTGCGCGGCGCCGCCGACCTGGTGCAGGCGCTGGTCGCGCTGAGCAGGGAGCTCCGCGTGCTCACCACCAGCCGCGCCCCGCTGGGCCTGTCGTCGGAATCGGTCTATCCGCTGCCGGAACTGAGCCTGCCGACGACGATCGAACTGTTCGGCCAGCGCGCGCTGGCCGCGCGGCCGGGCGCGGACCTGCCGGCTGAGGCCGTGCGGGAACTGTGCGGGCGGCTGGAAGGGCTGCCGCTGGCCGTGGAACTGGCGGCCGCGCGGGTACGGCTGTTGTCGGTCGGCGAGATCGCCCGCCGGCTCGACGACCGGTTCACGCTGCTGCGCGGCACCGCGCGGGACGCGCCGCGACGGCACCGCACGCTGCGCGACGTCATCGACTGGAGCTGGCACCTGCTCGAACCCGGAGGCCAGGCGGCGATGCGCGCGCTGTCGGTGTTCCCGGACGGCTTCACCGCCGATGCCGCGCGGCACGTGCTCGGCGACGACACCGTGCTGGAGCAGCTCGTCGACCAGTCGCTGTTGAAGGTCACCGACACCGGCACGGGCACGCGGTTCCGGATGCTGGAGACCGTCCGCGAGTTCAGCGCCGCGCGTCGCGACACCGCAGGCGAGACCGAGTCGACCGTCACGCACTTCCTTGCCTGGGCACGGGACTTCGGCGCCGAACACGACGACGTGCTGTTCGGCGAGGACATCGTGGCGTTCGCCCGGCAGGCAAGGTCCGAGCAGGACAACCTGGTGCAGGCGCTGCGCTACGCGCTGGACCGCGGCGACGGCACGACGGTCGCGATCACGTCCGCCGTGCTGGGTGCGGTCTGGATGATCGACTCGAACTTCACCCGGATGCGCTCGCTGCTCGGCGAGACGGCGTGGGTGTTGTCGCACCACCGGCCGGCACCGGACGGGGTCGAGGCGGTCCGGACGGCGCTGGTGCTGGCGGCGGTGAGCGGTTTCCTGTTGCGGGGCCCGGCGCCGCTGCGCTGTCTGGTCGCGCTGCGCCGGCTGCCGGCCGCGCCGCCGGACACGATCGTGCGCGCGTTGCACGTCGTGCTGTGCGCCGCGGAGCCGGTGGGCCTGCGTGACAGCGACGAGCCGCTGGTGGCGGGCGTCGCGCACGGCGTGCTCAGCTTCGCGCTGGAGAGCACCACCGACCCGGACGGCGCGCTGGTGGCGGCCAAGGGGATGCTCGCCGCGTTCCAGATCGGCGCACCGCGATGGGTGACGGCCGTGGCGCACGGCCGGGTCGGCGAGCTGTACCTCCAGGTCGAACCCAGCCCCGATGCCATCCCGCACATCATGGCCGCACTGTCCACCGTAGAGGAGCTGAGCGCGTGGCCGAGCGTCGTCCGCGCACGGTGGGCGATGGCGCTCGCGCAGTTGCGCTGCGGCGAGTTCGGCGAGGCGGAGAAGTGGCTGGCGAGGACGGTGGGTGAGGAGGATTCCGTGGAGGCGGGCGGCATGGCGATGTTCGACGTCACCGTGCGCGCGGAGATCCTGCTGGCTCGCGGCGACGTCGACGCCGGCCTCGGCCTGTGGCGTGCCGCGGCGGATCGGTTGTGGGACGACGAGAATCGGCCCGACCAGCCGGAACCGACCATGTGGGAGTTGGAGGTCCTGGCCGTCACCGTGGTGGCGCACGCCCGGCACGGCAGGCTCGACCTGGTCACCGGACTGGTCGACGCGCTGCCCGGCTTGCTGTCGACGGTGATCGCCGATGCCGCGCACCGGCCCTCGTCGTACCCGACGTGCGGCGCGCTGCTGGTGGCACTGGCCGCCGTGGCCGCGGATCGCGGCGCGCACGCCGTCGCGGCGCGGGCGACCGCACTGGCGCAACGGTTCCGCTTCGCCCAGAACTTCCAGCCGACGATGGCCGTGGCCACGGCACGACAGTTGGCCGGACGGTCGGACGGGCCGGCGTACGCCGATGCCGTGTCGGCGTACGCCGGCCTGGACAACGCGGGCCTGCTGGCGGCAGCGCTGACCGTGCTGCGCGCCAACGATCAGCTCACTGCCTCGGTTCCCTCCTGAACAGCGCCACCGACCACACGTAACCGGCCAGCGCCAATCCCGCGCACCACGCCACGGCGGCCACGGCATCGCCACCGGTCGGCGTGCCCAGCAGCAGGCCGCGCAGCGTGTCGATGACCGGTGTGAACGGCTCGTGCAGCGCGAACCAGCGCACCGCGGAGGACATCGAGCCGGGCGGCACGAACGCGCTGCTCACGAACGGCAGCGTCTGCACGATCAGCACGAACGGGCTGGTGCCCTGCGCGGTGCGCGCCAGCAGGCCGATGGCCACCGCGATCCAGCTCAGTGCCAGCGTCAGCAGCACCATCACACCGATCGCGGCCAGCCACGCCACGGGTGCCGCATCGGGCCGGAAACCCAGCAGCAGCGCGACGCCGACCAGCAGCGCGAGGCTCACCAGCATCCTGGCGAGCGTCCCGACCACGTGCCCGACCAGCACGGAGGCGCGCGAGATCGCCATCGTGCGGAACCGCGCGATCACGCCGTCCGTCATGTCGGTGTTCACCGCGAGCGCGGTCGACGACGACCCGTAGCCGACGGCCATCAGCAGGATGCCGGGCATCAGGTAGTCGATGTAGTGCCCGTCGTGCGTGCCGCTGATCCCGGCGGCCAGCGTGCCACCGAAGACACCGACGAACAGCAACAGCAGCAAGGTGGGCACGCCGAGTGACATGACCACTGTGGACGGATAGCGCAGCGTGTGGCGGAAGTTGCGGCGGATCATGGTGGCCGAGTCCCGCAGTGCGTAGGGCATCGTGCTCATCGGGCTGGTTCCCCTTCGGGTGCGTGGCCGGTGAGGGCGAAGAAGACGTCGTCGAGATCGGGCGTGTGCACGGACAGTTCGTCGACGTGGACGCCGACGCCGTCCAGCCGGGCCAGCAGCGCGCGCAGCGTGGCCACGTCTCCGCTGCCGGGCACGTCCAGCGCGAGCGCGTCGTCGTCACGTGTCCCACCGAGCACGTCCCGGGCCACCGCCAGTCCGGCGGCGTCGGTGAAGCGCAGCCGGATGTGACCGCCCGAGACGCCGCGCTTGAGCTCCGCCGCGGTGCCGGCGGCGACGATCCTGCCCTGGTCCAGCACGGCGATCCGGTCCGCGAGTTCGTCGGCCTCGTCCAGGTACTGGGTGGTCAGGAACACGGTGACACCGTCGGCGACGAGCTGCCGGACGGTCCGCCACATGGCACGGCGGCTGCGCGGGTCAAGTCCGGTGGTCGGCTCGTCCAGGAAGATCACCCGTGGATCACCGACCAGCGTCATCGCCAGATCCAGCCGCCGCCGCATGCCACCGGAGTAGGTGGCAGCGAGCTTGCGGCCGGCGTCCGTGAGGTCGAACCGGGTGAGCAGTTCGGTGGCCAGCGCCCGACCGGCGGACCTGGCCAGGTGGTGCAGATCGGCCATCAGCAGCAGGTTCTCCTCGCCGGTGAGCAGGTTGTCCACGGCGGAGAACTGCCCCGTGACACCGATCGCCGAGCGCACGGCTTCCGGCTCGCGGACCACGTCGTGCCCGGCCACCCGCACCTCACCGGCGTCGGCGCCGATCAGCGTGGACATGATCCGCACGGCAGTCGTCTTGCCGGCCCCGTTCGGGCCCAGCAGCGAGAAGACCGTGCCCTCCTCGACCTGAAGATCGATGCCGTCGAGCACCACGGTGTCGCCGAACGACTTGCGCAGTCCCGCGGCGGAGATCGCCATCCCGGTCATCGCCCCCTCCTCTCCCTCGTACCGTGACCACCACGGCGTGAGGGGAGCATGCGGGGGCATGGATTCATGGCGGTTTCATCCCGGTTTCAGGGCTGCCGTTGCTACCAACCGGTAGTAAGGTGCCGGCTGTGACCGTCGCCGCTCGGCTGGAGCCGCTGATTCCCGACCAACTGGTCGCCGCGACAGCGCGAGGGCTGTACCCGAGGTTCGAGCCGGAACTCCGCTGGCTGGACCGGCTGTGCCCGGCCGGGTGCACGGCGGTCGACGTGGGCGCGTGGTACGGCCCGTGGACCAGAAGGATGGCCGGCAGGGCCGCGCACGTGGTCACCGTGGAGCCGATGCCCTACCTGGCCGAACTGCTGAGCCGCACCATGCCGGCCAACGTGCGCGTGGTGCGGGCGGCGGCGTCCGACCACACCGGCACGGCGACGATCTGGACGTCCCCGGAGGGTCGCGGCGTACGCGGCATCTCCTCACTGGTCCGCCGCGACGGCCACACCACGAGCATCGAGGTCCCGCTGGTCACGGTCGACGGCCTCGACCTGTCCGGTGTCGGTTTCGTCAAGGTCGACGTCGACGGCCACGAGGTGCCGGCGCTGCGCGGCATGCGCGAAACCCTGCGCCGCGACCGCCCCGCGCTGCTGGTCGAGGTGGAGGACCGCATCCAACCGGTCCCCGACATCGTGGACCTGCTCACCGGCTGGGACTACCGAGCCTGGGTCCTGCCGGAGCGGAAATGGCTGCCGTTGCCCGATTTCGACCTGACAGCACACCAACGCCAAGTAGCGTGGGCCGCCGAACGCGGCCTGCTGAGCCGAGCACTCAGGCCGAACCCGCGCTACGTCAACCTGGTCCTCTTCCTGCCGCGAGACCAGCAGCCGCCGCGGTAGGAAGACAATCCCGGCGGCCCCGACGCGAAGCGGGTCGGGCCCCAGGAGAACCGAGCCGCCACGACGAGTCGGAACAGGGACGGGCGGCGGCTCGACGCGACCGAAGCCGCCGCCCGTCGTGCGGCGACGACCCCGAGGGGGCGGGTCGGCGCGAGCGGAAACCGGAATTCACCCTTTCCCAGGATGCGTGTCCTGAGCATTGTTGGTGTGAGTAGGGGGCGATTTGGCCGTATGAGAGCCGCCATTCTCGTGCCCGGACGCCGAATTACCGGGATTCCCGTGGCCATCTGTCCCGTTGCTCTGAGCACCATTCCCCGGAGCACTGTTGTCCGAGGAACCGTTGCCGGGCGAACCGTCACCCTGAGCACCGTTACCGTCGCTCCGCGAATCGCCGCCCCGGGCATCGGCCGCGACACCGGTCGACGCGGCCGCCGCCGCGGACAGCACTGTCGCGCAGTAGGCGGCCACGTCGTCCCGGCCACCGGCCGAATCGATCAGCACGGTGAACGCGGGACCGTCCAGTGCCTTGCCGTGCCCGGGCCCGGCGCCCGCCGTGTAGGCGTGGCACAGGCCCACCAGTGACGGTGACGGTGAATGTCCTTGCAGGACGAGCGAACCGTTGTCACCGCGGATCGCGGTGGATGCCGTGGCGACGCCCGCGGCCGGATGCCCGGATGGTGACACGGTCGCGGGTGGACCGACATCCGGCCGGGACAGATGACCCGTGGCGGCCGCCGTCGCGACGCCGCCGACGGTGAAGATCGCGGCGGTGGCCGCCGCGACCTTCACGGTGATCAGTTTGGCCAGCATTCCTCGTACTGTCGAGTTCCGTTGTCGGGGGACGTGAACGTGACGAGTGGCCGCGACGAACGCTGCCGTGGCAGCACGTTCACCGGTCAACTCGCCGTCGTGCGGTGGGGCGGCCGCGGCGGCGAGCAGGCCGGCCAGCGCGCCCGGGACCTCGGCCGACGTGCCGCCCAGCAGTCGCTCGGCGGTACGTCGGTCGAACCGGCGCCCTTCGTGCTTGCTCATCACACATCCCTCAGCGACGAGTAACCCGAAAGTGTCACACCGCGCTGGTCCAGACGGGCCGCGAGCGTGTGCAGGCCCCGGTATGCGGCCGTGCGCACGGCTCCCGGCCGCTTGCCGAGCACCTCGGCGGCGGACTTCGCGTCCAGTCCGATCACGGCTCGCAACACCACGGCTTCCGCCTGGTCACGGGGTAGTTCGGCGATCAACGCCAGTGCCGCGTCGGTGGTCATCGCCTCGATCGCGCCCTCAGCGGTGTCCTCGCGAGCGGCGGGTTCGGGCAGCCATTCCGGCGGTGCCTCGGTGACGGGTCTGCGACGGCGTTGCCGCAGGTGGTCCAGGGCGCGCCGCCGGGCGACGGTGGCCGCCCAGGCACGGAACCCGTCGACGTCACCGCGGAAGGACTTCAGGTCGCGTGCGATCTGCAGCCACGCCTCGGACGCGACGTCCTCGGCGTCCTGTCCGACGAGGACCCGCAGGTACCGGTGCAACCTGGGCTGCACAGCGCGGTACAGCACGCGAAACGCCTGCTCGTCACCCTGCTGCGCCAGCCCGATCGCCGCCAGCAGGTCCTGGTCCACAGGGGAGGGCGCCAGCACGCGGGTACCACGGTCGGGGACCGGTTCCAGCACGTCAGCCATCCTTACGCGGTCAGCCCCACCGCAGTAACCGGCCCATCATGGTCCATCGACCCCGGATCGCGGAACCCTGGGTCGTCCGATGGTGTCCGCGTCACGCGTCGACACCATCGCGAACGCCGATCGGACCAGACCGGACAGCTCACGGAATTCTTGTCGCACTTGACCCATACGCGACCATTTCACCCTGCTGCCGGTTGTTTCCCGAGCCACCGTGCGTACATATCGAATTGGCCTCAACGACCCACTCGATGCAGACGGGACCATTGTGATCAGGCACGATCCCAACGCGAAATCGAATACCGGTTTCGCCGATAGCCGGCTCGTCTGGGTCGGCGTGCTGCTGGCGGTCGCGGGCGCACTCGCGGTCGCGATGCCGCGCCTGACGCGTCGTCGCTCCTGATCCCGGATCGACCGCCCCGAACCATGGTTCGGGGCGGTCTTGTCCACAGAGGACTCAGCCGGCCAGCAGGACGCCCAGGAACAGTGCCGCCAGCGCGCTGATTCCGGTCAGCGCGCCGAACACGGCGAGACCCGTCGTGCCGCGGGCACGCGCGTGCAGGAAGGCCGTCAGTCCGGACACCGCCACCACGGCCAGTTTCACGATCAGCGTCACGCGGTAGTTGCCGGTGACCTTGTCCTGCTCGGCGAGGATGTTCCACACGCCGGTCGCGACCAGCACGGCGAACGCCGGCCACGCCACCTGGTTGAACCGGCGTGCGGCGATCTTCGGTACGTCCCGGCCGATGCCGCGCAGCGCGGGCACGAGAGCGGCGAGCGTCAACTGACCGCCGACCCAGATGGTCGCGGCCAGGACGTGCAGGGACAACCGAACGGTCGTCCACGAGACGGCCAGCATGAACACCGATCATCCTCGGTGCCGGGCCGTGCGGCCGACCGGGGTTCGTTCCGGTTCGCCGCGGTGGAATGCCGCTTCGCTCCGGCCGCTCGCCGCCGGGTCGTGTCCCCTAAGGGGGCCGTCCCGCGGATCTCAGGGGCCGCACCTGATGCCGGAACGGGTTGCGGCGCCATACCTTGTGCCGCGTGATTCTCATCGAAACCACGTCACTGGAGAAACGGTACGGGCCTGACGTGCGGGCCGTCGCCGATCTCACGGTGGCCATCGAACCGGGCATCGTCGGCCTGGTCGGTGCGAACGGTGCCGGCAAGAGCACGCTGATCAAGCTGGCACTGGGGTTGCTCGAACCGACCGGTGGCCGGATCCGCGTACTGGGACTGGATCCGATCGCCGACGGACCGCAGGTGCGCGCCAGGGTCGGCTACATGCCCGAACACGACTGCCTGCCGCCGGACGTGTCCGCGGCCGAATTCGTCACGCACATGGCCAGGGTCAGTGGGCTGCCCGCGGCCGCGGCGCGAGAGCGTGCCTCCGAGACCCTGCGCCACGTCGGGCTCTACGAGGAGCGGTACCGGCCGATCGGCGGCTACTCCACCGGCATGAAGCAGCGCGTCAAACTGGCCCAGGCGCTGGTCGCGGACCCGGAACTGGTGCTGCTGGACGAGCCGACCAACGGGCTGGATCCCGAGGGTCGGCGCGCGATGCTGGATCTGGTGGCGCGCATCGGCACCGACTTCGGCATCTCCGTGATCGTGTGCACCCACCTGCTCGGTGAGATCGAACTGATCTGCACGGCGCTGGTTGCCATCGACGGCGGCAGGCTGCTGCGGTCGGCGTCGCTGTCGGCAATGACACAGGCCAGCGACCTGCTCGTGGTCGAGGTCGACGAGGACGACCGTGAACTCGCCGCGACGCTGTCCGGGCACGGTCTGAACGTGCGGCACGGCGAACACGGCCTGATGGTCGCCCTGGCCGGTGACGGCACGTTCGACCTGATCCGGGACGCCGTCGCCGATCTCGATCTGTCGTTGCACCGCCTGGAACAGCAGCGCCACCAGGTGGCCGACCTGTTCCGCCGGCCCGGCACGACCGTGGAGGTGACCGATGTCCCGGCCGGTTGAGACACGCGCGACCGGTGTCATCCACGACATCGGCTACCAGCACTACACCGGTCCCCGACTGGGGCGCCGGTACGTGGCACGCTCGATGTACGTGCACGGACTGCGCACCGCGTACGGCTTCGGCCGCAGCGCACGCGCGAAGATCCTGCCGTTCGGCCTGTTCGGGTTGGCCTGTGTCGCCGGCCTGATCCTGGTCGTGATCAGCACGCGCCTGTCGCGCCCGGTGATCGACTACGTCGGCATCTCGGACACGTTCGCGTACGTCGCCGTGGTGTTCGTCGCCGTCATGGGACCGGAACTGGTGTCCCGCGACCTGCGCAACACCACACTGCCGCTGTACCTGTCCCGCCCGGTGACCAGAACCGACTACGCGCTGGCAAAACTCGCCGCGCTGGCATCCGCGACGTTCGCGCTGCTCGCCGCACCGATGCTGGTCATGTACCTGGGGATGGACTTCAGCGCGCCGACCGGGATCAGCGCGCTGCCGCACGAAACCGGGAAGTTCCTGTTCGGCCTGGTGGCCGCGGCGATCCACTCCGCGCTGTTCGCCGCGCTCGCGGTGACGCTGGCATCGCTGACCGGTCGGCGGGTCTTCGCCACCGGCATCGTGATCGCGGTGTTCCTGATCACCGAACCGATCTACGGGATTCTCGTCGCGATCGGCGGCGGCGAGGGCGAGGCGCTGGGCGGGGTGGTCAGCCCGGTGAACCTGCTCAACGGGCTGGACAACTGGCTGTTCGGCGAACAACTGGCCATCCCGGTCGGTTCCTACGGCCCGGTGTACGCGGTGGTCACCGCCGCGCTGACCGCTGCCTGTGTCGGCCTGTCCGTCCTGCGCTACCGGAGGATTCGAGCATGACCACGACAACCGCACGTGACACCCCGACCAGGCGTGCCACGGTGATCGCGCTGGACGCGGTGTCCCGCTGGTACGGCAACGTGGTCGCGGTCAACGACGTGACCCTCACCGTCGGCCCCGGGGTCACCGGACTGCTCGGCCCCAACGGCGCGGGCAAGACCACGCTGCTGCACATGATGGCCGGTTTCCTCGCCCCGTCGCAGGGCACGGTCACCATCGGCGACCGGCCCGCGTGGCGCGATCCGGAGATCTACCGGACGCTCGGCCTGGTCACCGAACGCGAGAGCGTGCCGGGCTACCTGACCGGCTGGCAGTTCGTGCACGCCGGCGCGAAGCTGCACCGGTTGCCCGATCCCGCGGCAGCCGCCGGGCGGGCCCTGGACATCGTCGAACTCGACGACGCCAGGAACCGCAGGATCTCGACGTACTCCAAGGGAATGCGGCAGCGCACGCGGGTCGCGGCGGCGCTGGTGCACGATCCGGCCGTACTGCTGCTGGACGAGCCGTTCAACGGCATGGACCCGCGCCAGCGGCTGCACATGATGGACCTGCTGAACAAAATGGCCGACGAGGGGCGGACCATCCTGTTCAGCTCGCACATCCTGGAGGAGGTCGAGCAGCTTTCCGGCACCGTGCAGGTGATCGTGGCGGGGCGGCTCGCGGCCTCCGGCGACTACCGGCACATCAGGCGCCTGATGACCAACCGGCCGCACGTGTTCCTGCTCAAGTCCACACAGGACAGACGGCTTGCGGCGGCACTGATGCGCGAGACGTCGGTGTCCGGCGTGGAACTGGGTACCAGCGGCGTGCAGGTGCGCGCCAGCGACTACGGCACGTTCACGCGGACCGTGCCGAAGGTGGCCCGCGCGGAGGACATCCACCTGACCGGCGTCACACCGTCGGACGAGTCCCTGGAAGACGTCTTCTCCTACTTGGTGGCACAGTGAACACGACGATCATGGGAATGACCACGCGGGCGCTGCTGGGCAGGCGCCGCGCGCTGTTGCTGCTGCCGATGCCGGTGGTGCTGATCGGGCTGGTGCTGCTGGCCCACCTGCACGGCGGCAAGGTCGAGCGGTGGGAGGGGATCGCGCTCGGGCAGCTTGGGCTGGGCGTGATCCTGCCGCTGACCGCGCTGATCATCGGCAGCAGCGTGCTCGGTCTGGAGATCGAGGACGGCACGATCACCCATCTGCTGGCCACACCGTTGTCGCGCGGCGAGATCGTGCGGTCGAAGCTGGCGGTGGCGTGGTCGGTGACGGCGGTCGCGACGGCCGTGCCGCTGGCCGTCGCCGGTGCCATCGCGGGCGGTGGCCTGCTGGCCGTCGGCATGGCGGTGGGTTCGGTGGTCGGTGCGCTCGCGTACTCGGCACTGTTCCTCGCGCTGAGCGTGCTGACGCGCAGGCCGGTCGCGATCGGGCTGCTGTACATCATGCTGTGGGAGAACCTGTTGGTGCAGTTCGTGTCCGGGGCGCGGGTGCTCAGCGTGCAGCAGTACGCCATCACGCTGGCCGGCGCCGTCGGCGGCCGCGACGCGCTGCCCACCACCACCCTCACCACCATCCCGGCCGCCGTCCTCGCAGCGGCCTTCGCCGTCGGCGGCACCATCCTCGCCACCGACCGGCTCCGCTCCTTCAGCCTCACCGGCGAAACCAGCTAGCCACGGGGTCGTGGGCCACGCACGTGGCCCACGACCCGTTCAGCGACTCGACCTCCGACTTCGGCACCAGCCGACTTCGGCGACCGTCCGACTTCGGCGACCGTCGGCATCAGCCGTGGTCCACCACTCCTCGATCCAGACGGCATCGTTCTCCGTGCCCTGTACGAGAACCATCCGCGCCGCCTACTGCCCGTCCGGCGACAGCGCCCTCGCGAGCCATTCCCGGTCCGCCACCGCGACCGCTGGGTCCATGCTCCGCTGCCGCGTGCCGTTGATCGTGTCGACGAGCGTGTGGTAACGCGCCATCATGCCGGTGAACGGGGCCACGGCCGCCTTCATCTCCAGGTGCCGCTCGTCGTTCGGGTCCAACTCGGCCAGCCGGCGGCGAACCTCCGCCGGGTCGCCCTCCCCGGTCATGGCCGCCGTCGCCGCCACCAGCCGGTCGGCGATCTCCTTCGCCTGTACCGAGTCCGACGGCACCCCGGACGCCTGCGCCGCCCTGGCCTCCAGGCGCAGCTTCAGGTACTGCTCGATGCGCTCCATCGCGGGCGGCGCCGTGCTCTCCCGGGACCGCGGCGAGTCGAACGCGGCGCGGCAGACGTCGCGGAACGAGCGGCGGAAGTCCTCGTTCCGCACCAGATCCGCCAGTTCGATCCACGCTTCGAGCTGTTCGGTCGTGGGTTCCTCGGGCAGCACGGGCCGCTTCTGGCGCAACCGGTCGACGAACGCCGGGTGGACGTCGAGACCGTCGCTGACCTCCTCCCAGAACCGGTCGATCAGCCGGTCGCGTTCGTCGTCGGACATGGTCACGAGTTTGTGCATCAGACTCACCTGTTCGGTCGCGCTGTGCTGTTTCACGATGGTGCGCAGCACGGCCCGCCTGACCCGCAGACCGTGTAGCTGCTGTTCGACGACCGCGAGGTGCGCGACCGCGAGATCGTGCAGTGTCGTCCCGTCGGCCAGCAACCGGCGGATGTCGCCCAGGCTCGCGCCCAGGTCACGCAGGGTGCTGACGAGTTCCAGCCGGGCGACCGCCTCGATGTCGTAGAGCCGGTAGCCGGCGTCGGTGTGCCCGGTCGGCTCGACGACACCCTCGTCGGCGTAGAACCGGATCGCGCTCACGCTCAGCCCGGTGCGCCGCGCGACATCCCCGATCGGGTACAGCTCGCTGTCGTCCACGCGACACACTATGGAGCCTCAAGCCGCTTGAGACTCAAGCCGGGACCGATGGAGTGGGACGCGTCGGCGTGTTCGGTGACCCGTACCTGGTCTGGCGAGAGGGTCACCGCTGCACCCGGGCAGGGCGACGAGCGCCTCGTGCGCCACCATGCCGGCAACACCCCTGCGCCACTCCGACCAGTGACCGTCCACACCGGATGGTCAGGCGACGTAGCAGGACTTCACCACGTTCGGGATCGGGTCACCGCCGAACGCCGCCGACGTGCAGCTCACCGGGCCGCTCTCCCACCTGCTGTAGAACGAGCCGCGTGCGCCGTAGACGACGGTGCCCGCGCCGCCGGGCACACACGTGCCGTTCTCGGCCGAGCACGACGTCCAGCCGGGTGGTCCCGCCGACGGTGCCACGTAACAACCCTTGACCACGCCGTAGCGCGGGTCGGCGCCGAACGCCGCGTTGGTGCAGTCCGTGCCGCCATCGCTGACCAGCCGGTACACGAACGAACCGGCGGCGCCGAACGCGACCGTGGCCGGGCCGCTCACCGAACAGGTCGAGCCCTCGGTGGCACACGGGGTGTAGCCGGACGGGCCGCCGTCGGGTGCCGCGTAGCACGACTTGAGCACCCCGACGTCCGGGTCGGCGCCGAACGCGACGATCCCGCAGCCGACCTCACCGGTCGCCACGCGGAAGCGGTAGCCGGCTGCCGACGAGCCGGCACCGTAGGCCACGACACGGGTTCCGGTGAATGTGCACTGCCCGCCCTCCCCCGCGCACTGCGTGAATCCGGCCGGCACGCCGTCCGGCACGAACGTCGCGACGGTGCCGACGTCGGTGGTGAACTTCAGGTCGCGGCCCGGTTCCGTGGTGAACGTGGTGCCGCCGTCCGTGCTGTACGACTCGACTCCGGCCGGATACGGGTCGGCATCGCTGTACTCCCAGCCGAAGCAGCCCGTTGTCGTGGCGGATGTCAGGCGTAGCAGGTACTCCTGACCCGCCGTTACCGCGACGTCCGGGTGCGCCGCGAGCACGGTCGGTGCCCACGGCACGCTGGCCTGCGGGAACGGCGTCTCGCTGAGCACGGTGCCGTCGCCGTCGACGACCTCCAGCGTCACCGGCGCGTTCGGCCGGCCGCCCTGGAACGTGGTGATCGACGCGGAGCTGAGCGTTCCGGTGCGGGAGGGTACGAAGGTCTGCTCGCGCGCCACGGGTCCGCCGATGTCACAGTAGTGGTGGAAGCCGTCGAAACCGCTGTTCTGGTCCAGGTCGGGCGACGCGTCGTAGCTGCCCGCCGGACCGGGCGGCGACAGTTGGAAGTCGTTCACACACTGGATGTCCTGCAGTGTTCCGTCACTGCCGAAGGAGATCGGGCCGATGTACAGGTTGGCCAGCGACTCGTTGGGCGCGCGGTTGTTCCAGCGGTCGGCCATGAAGTAGTACGTGGTCGAGCCGTCCGCCGCGGTGATCGGGATACTGGCCAGCGGCTGGCCGCCGCAGTTGTCCGTATTGACGATCCTGGCCCGCGTCCTGGGTTCCGCGCCACCGCGCTGGTTCACGCCGTTCGGGTCGTACCACGCGCCCGACCACGGTCCCAGCATCGACGTCGCGGTCATCTCGCCCGTCTCGCCGGAGCAGTACGCACACGTCGGGTCGGACATCAGCGCGTGGTACACGCCGTCGCGCCGGAACACCGTGAACGCCTCGACGTCCCCGAGCCCGAGCCGCACGTACCGGCCGGTCGTGTTCAGGTAGTCGGGGGTGAGCTGCTCCACCACCATGTCGGCGGTCAGGCCCGCGGCCACCTGCGTCGTGTTGTGCACGACATAGGCGGTGCCGTCCGTGTCGACGAACAACGCCTCGTCGACGGCGCCGCCGATGGCGAGCGTCGGGTCGGGTCGTTCGGTGAACAGGCCCGTCGGTGTCGGGCTGGTGGCCACGACGTAGCGGCCGCCGCCGTCGGCCCACATCACGTACTGGCCGGTCGCGGCGTTGTGGACGACGTGCGGCCGGAAGCAGTACTGGCACGCGCCCGGTGGGAAGACGTAGCCGCGGTCGGTCCAGTGCACGAGGTCCGTCGAGCTGTACGCCTTGAAGCCGCAGAAGCCGGAGTTCTGCTGGTACTGGTAGCCGCACGCGTAACTGGTGCCGTACAGGTAGAACACGTCGCCCACCTGGAGGATCGAGCCGTCGTGCGCGTCGAGGGCATTGCCGTCGACGTCGAAGCGGCTGACCTGGCCGCCGGCGTCGGAGTTGACCACGGTGACGGCGGCGGAGTCGGCCCTGGCGGGCAGCGCGACGAGTACGAGCGCGAGGCCCACGACCGCGGCGAACGGCAGTGGTGACTTCACCATCAGCGGCCTCCTCGCGCCATGAAACGTTTCATCCGACGCTAGGGCACCTCCCCCGTCGGCCGTCAAGGAAAAGCACCCGTCGCGTCAACTGTCAGGCCGGCCAGGACGATGTGGACCACCGCGTCCGCGCGTGGCTGTACGCGGGAGCCGGGAAGCTACGCGTACCTCACCGACACCATCGCTACACTGCCAGCCGTGCGGGGCCTGGAGAGTGCCCCGGTCGCGCGGACGGTCAGGGGCCCGGCCGGCCGCGCGGCCCGGGATCCGGCTGTGGTCACAGTGGACTTCCCCGCGGCGGGCCGGCAATGGAGGCGCGGTGAGCACCAGGGCATTCCCACGGGTCGACACGCCCTGCCCGATCGGCCGCGCCGCCGACGTGATCGGCGACCGGTGGACACTGCTGATCCTGCGGCACGCCACCGCCGGCGTCACCCGCTTCGACGAGTTCCGCTCCGAACTGGGCATAGCGGACAACATTCTGTCCAACCGGCTCGGCCGGCTGGTCGACAACGGCCTGCTCACCAAGGTGCCCTACCGCGACGAACGCCGCACCCGCCACGAGTACCGGCTCACCGATGCCGGCGCCGACATGCTGCCCGTCCTGCACGCGCTGGCCGCGTGGGGCCTGGAACACACCAGGCCGGTGCGCCGCAGCCGACCGATGCGCGTGATCCACTCCGTGTGCGGCGGCGACATGCCACCCGGCGACTTCTGCCCGCACTGCGAGCGCACGGTCAGCCGCGACCAGATTCGCTGGATGCGCCCGTGGCTGTCCCGTACCGCCGGTCCGTTGGCCGAACCGGTCGAAGCGCCCTGACCGGGTCCACACGCTACTGACTTGCGGCTCGCGATCCAGTGCGCTTCGTAGCCCGACGGACCCGGACCGCGTACAGCACCGCGCTGACGGCGAACATCACCGCCGACAACAGCAGCCATCGCTCCAGGAACGGCTGCTGCGTCAGGCCGGTCGCGGCCAGATAGGTCGTCGCGCCCTGCCGGATGATGCCGGGCAGGAACAGCAGGAGCAGCAGCCCGGTGCCCAGCAGCGGAATGCGGATGTAGTTCACCGGCGGCACGACCGGCTTCCGGTGCGGCCGCACCGCGGAGAAGATCCGCAGCACGCCGTGCAGCGACCGGTCGGCCAGCGCGTACAGCGGGAACAGCAGCAGGTCGTGGCCGACGACGGCGGCCGCGAACCAGATCAGCATCCGCACCACGAGCGGATTGCCGGACAGGTGCAGCGCGACGTCGCCCGCCAGCGCGAAACAGGCCAGCAGCGCCAGCAGGTGCAGCGGGCTGGCTCCGTAGGCGCGGGTGACCCGCTTGAGGACCTCACGCATCGCCGCTGCTCCGGAACTCGATCGAGACCACCCACTTCGTGCAGTGCACGCCGGGCAGCGCCGGCACGATCACCCTGGCCGGAAAGCCATGGTCGAGCGACAGGTCGGCACCGTTCACGCGCAGCGCAAGCAGCGCGTCGGGGTCAAGCACCTGGTTCTGTTGCAGGACCGCGTGGCCGAACGGCCCGTCGCGCTCCGCCGAGCGCACCACCGCCGAGTGCGGTTGCGGCACACCGGCCAGCGCGGCCAGGGCGCCCAGCGGCACCCCGGTCCACGTCTGGGTCACCGACCAGCCCTCGACGCACGCGACCGGCAGCGTCGCCGTGTGCTGCGCCATCGCGAGCAGTCCCTGCCGGTCCCACTGCAGCACGCGCGGCCCACCGTGCACGCTCAGCCGCCAGCCGGCGCCGGTGTCCGCCGTCGTGATCTTCGCGGCCGCCGCGGTCCGGTTGACCTGGAAGTCGTTCGGACCGTCACCGTAGGACCTGCCACGCGGGACCAGCAGCGCGGCCTTGCGGGTGAAGCCACCGATCGTCTGGCCCGCCGTGAGCACGGCGATCAGCAGCGCGCCGCCACCGACGACCGCCAGCGCGCCGCGCCTGCTCACCGTCGGCGCGGCGGGTTCCCGCGCGACCAGGCCGTTCTCGTCCCGCGGTTCCGGCTTCGTGTCGGCCAACGGCGTGCGCAGTTCGGCACGCAGCGACCGGGACCGCAGCGACCGCAGCATGGTGGGCAGCTTGAGCGCGACGTGCACGACGAACGCGCCGGTGAAGACCCACGCCGCGTAGTAGTGAGCGGCGTAGAAGCTGAAGCCGAACACGTAGTCGTACTGGATGTTCAGCACGCCCGTGACGATCTCGAAGAGGATCCCGCCGACCAGCAGCAGCAGCGAGAGCCGTTCCAGCACCTGCGCGATCGAGCGGGCGGGCGGCCACGTGAACAGCTTCGGCACCACCGACCACAGCTTGGCCAGCACCACCGGCACGATGACCAGCCCGACGCCGACGTGCAGTCCCTCGGTCAGCCGGAACAGCCAGGACGGACGCGTCGGCCAGTCGAACACCGGCAGGTGCAGCCAGCCCGCGTCACCCGGGATCGCCTGCCCGAACCGCGGGCCGTACGCGATGTAGTCCAGCAGCCCGGTGAGGATCACCAGCGGCAGCGCGGCCAGCAGTACGGCACCGAACACCGAGGTCAGCCACGGGCCGCGCAGCGGGCTGCGCCAGCGCGACAACCGCGCGAACCCGGGCGGTGGGTGCTCCTCGACCGAACGCCACAGCCGGGCTGGAAAGCCGTAGTGAGGTTCCGGTCGCTCGGGACGTCGCTCCTCCGGCGCATCCGAGCGCTCGGTCTCGGCCGTCGACGACATGTCTCCTCCGATCGTGCGGCGGTCCTACGGGAAACAGTAGGCGGCCGGCGGCCGGCACAGCCGCCCGTGCAACGGTCGGTAAGCAATCCATAAGCACGTAACGGGCAGAAATCGACCATCCACACAGGACTGGCGACACCAGTTCGTGATCGTCGACCGCCGCGACCCGACGGGCGGAGTCGGCTCCAGGGTATCCCGTCGCCGCGCGTCCGGACGTCTACTTCGAGGACGGCCCGGCAGGTGTCAGCTCCAAATCCCCCAGCAATCTGAATCTCACCGTCGTGCCCTAACCGTGGAATAGAACCCGTAACAGACCAACCTCGACATCACGACTTCGGACCTGCGGATATGATAAGGAGCGGCACGCGGGCCACCACACCCCAGCGAAACCCCCCAACGAACCCCCAACACCCGCACCGTCAGCACGACCGACCATCCCTGTCCGCCACGAAAATCCCGGCATGCAAGCGTTCTCGCTGGTGGGACTGCCCACTGCCCCCTGTCATCCGATCTTACGCGTTCCACGGCACACAATCGGACGTGAATTTTAAGGGCGCATTAATGAGGCCGAGACGGCGTTCTAAGCCATCTGTTCAACTGCGCTTCCGTAGGAGTGAACAGGGGTTGTTTAGAGTCGGTGGTCCGTGTCACATTGTTCCCGACGACCAGGACGAGCCAACCCGCGACAGGCAAGCCCGCGGTGGCAGCAACGAAGCGGAGAACATCCCGTGCGGAAACCGGTGACAACCGGCAACCCGCCTGTAACGGAGAACGAACATGACCGCGACGCAGACCCACTCGACCAATGACCGCACAGCCCACACCGAAGCGGCGGCACGCGTCGGCCTGCTGCGTGAACTGGCCGCGGCGCGTGCCGGCTACGAGGAGCGGCTGGGCTGGCCGGTCACGATCGACGTCCGGCCCGGCCGCATGGTGATGATGACCGGCCCCGTCGCGGACGCCGTGACGATGCCCGAGGCACTGGGCCGCCTGGTGCTCGCCGATCTGCGGATCGCCATGTTCGCCGGCCCGGTCGTCGCCGATCCCAGTGGCCGATCCTGGATGTTCTTCACCGCGCCGGTCCGCGGCTCCGGCTTCGAGCTGACCGAGGAGCTGGCCGCCGAACTGTCCGAACTGGACATCGAGCTGATCCCCACCGAGACCTACGTCGTGGTCCCGACCCACCTGGACGGCACCAACACCTGGCCGTGGATCGAGCGGCCCAAGCCGCAGCGCGAACTGCCGCCGCTGCCGGCTGTGATCGCGACGGCCCGCCGCAACGCCGCCCGGCCGCACCGGCTGGTCTGACATCGCGCGGCGCCCGTTGTGCTCCGGCGGGCCGACTCAGTCGCCCGGCTTGACCGTCCGGTGCTCGGCGAACACGGCCGGAAACTGCTTCAACAGTTCGTCGTGCCACTCGAGTTCGGCCTTCAGACGCACCTGCGTGTGACGGATGATGACCCGCTCCAGACCGGCGATGTGCGGCGCGGCCGTCTCCTGCAGGTGCTGCCACGAATCCAACTGCGCGACCAGCGCCTGCCGCCGATCCTCCAGCACCGACCGCAACGACTCCTCGGGCATGTGCTGCGCGTTCTGCAGCGCCAGATCGACCGGATCGGGCCGGATGCGCGCGTCCCGCAGCGCCGCGTCGCGATGCGCCGCCAACTCCTCCAAGCCTTCCGCCGTGATGGCGTACACCGTGCGCTCGGGACGGTTGCCCTCCTGCTCGCTGCGCACCTCGGTGATGATCTCCTCGGCCGCCATCCGGTGCAGCACACCATAAAGCGATCCGGGCTTCACGTCCGACCAGAGCTCGGTGCGGTCGGTCTGGGCCATCCGGCGGATCTGATGACCGTGCATCGGACCGCCACGCGCCAGCGCACCGAGAACGAACAGACGTGAGCTACCCATGGCGACTAGTCAAACACGAGTACCCGTTTGTGATCAAGCAACGGGTCCGGCGGTACGAACGACCGGCGGCGCGTTCTCCGGCAAACGTCCGTCCAACGTGGATAGTGTGGGCTGTTCGTCGAGGCCTGACCTGTCGACGGCCCTCGGACATCGCTGACAGGGACTTCACTCACCGAAGCGGTGGATGCCGGCCGATGGCCAGTCGGGATCGCCTTCGGTGACGAACCGGACCCAGGCGCGGTGCATGTCCACCGTCAATCCGGTGGGTGGTGGCCCTTCGCCGAGCAGGGCTGTCGCACCGCGCAGCGACGGCAGGTCCACCCGGTCGAAGACGAACGGGAGTTCCAGACCATGGCAGGCACCCAATTCACCGCCGAAAGCCGGGGACCGCCAGGTGAATTCGTAGGCGAAGGTCCGTCCGGCCGAGCGACGAGCATGGGCCCGGGCCAGGCGATGGCTGCCCGCGGTGAACGTATCGGTGATCATCCGGGTGAGCAGGCGCCCCGGTGTGTCGGCCGGGAACCGGGCTCGGTACGTCGTGACCTGCCCCTCGGGGTCGGCGAACCGCAGCCGGGCGAGGGCGAGCAGGTCGGCGTCGGTCGCGGTGCGCACCTGGCCGGAGGGCACCGTGTAGGTGTTGGCCTCGTCGGTGGTGGTGCCGATCAACAGATCCGTTGCGGTGCCCGCCAGCAGTGTGTCGGCCGGCTGGCCACCCAGCAGTGATCCGTCGATGACAGGTTTGACCGGGCTGGAACCCAGGCCGGCCTCAACGAATCCTGGTGCGGTCGACCGGATCGGTGGGATGCCGTCGAGCAACGCGGCCAAGCGGCTGTCGGTCAGGTCGCCGAGTGCCGCCGCGGTGGCAGCCGCGCCGAGGGCCGTGCCCACCGCCGCGGTGGCGAGCGCGGCCTGTTCCGGCTGGTGGGCGCAGTCACCGCTGCCGCTCTGGCTGATCGCCCGCCGGAACAGGCCCTGGGCTGCTCGACAGGCCATCAGCGCCGCGACGATCATCGCGCCGGCCGACTGGCCGCACACGGTCACCCGCGCCGGATCACCGCCGAACGCGTCGATGTTGGCGGCCACCCAGCGCAACGCGGCGATGACGTCGAGCAGGCCGCGGTTGCTCGGCGCGTCCGGCAACTCCAGCCATCCCGCGATGCCCAGGCGGTAGTCCACGGTCACCAGCACCACTCCGTCCCGGGCGAAGGAGGTGGTGCGGTAGACGTCGGCCTGTCCGGTGCCCGAGACGAATCCGCCGCCGTGCACGAACACCAGGACCGGCAGGCCACCGGTCCCGGGATCGGGCGTGGTGACCGAGACGGTCAGGTAGTCGGCGTCCCCGGTCGGGCCGGAGCCGAGCAGCGGCGACAGGTCCAGCGGTCCGAACCCGCGCCGCGACGCGGGGGCACGAGCACCCGGCCGGGTGGCGTTCCGTGTCCCCGTCCACCGGGGCGGGGGCGCGGGCGGGGCGAACCGTGCGGCACCGACCGGGGCAGCCGCGTACGGTACGCCGTGGTACACGGCCGCACCCTGGACCATCGTCCCGATCACCTGTCCGGCGGTGGTGCGCAGTACCGGTGCGCGGTTCGTCGCGTTGATCATGGCGTGAAACCCCAACCGGTGACGGCGAATCTGTCGCCGGATCGAATGATCTCGGCGGCCATGCCGCCGCGGAAGTGGGCGGGGAACACCAGCGCACGGTTGTCCGCGGCCCAGCCCAGCACCCTGTGTCGGGAGGCGCGCGCGGCTGCCGCATCCTCGCAGAAGCAGCTATTCAGGCCGGGTTCGTGGATCTGGACGGGGTGGTGCACCACATCACCGACGAACACGGCCCGATCGCCGCCGGAGTCGACGGCCAGCACGGACGAACCGGGGGTGTGTCCGGGTGCCGGTTCCAGACGGAGATCAGCGGCCACCTGGTAGGTGTCATCCCAGAGCGTCAGTTGACCGGCGTGTTCGATCGGCAGGACGCTGTCGGTGAAGACGTTCGCGTTGACCGCGGCCATACGCGGCCGGCTGGTGGAGTCGGGATGCCAGAACCGGTAGTCCGGCCGGGACACCAGATAGGTCGCGTTCGGAAAGGTGGGCACCCACTCGTCGTTGTCCAGCCGGGTGTTCCAGCCGACATGGTCGGCATGCAGGTGGGTGTTGACCACCGCGGTCACGTCCTCCGGTGCGACGCCGATCTCCCGCAGCCGGCCGAGAAAGTCGGTGTCGAGATGGTCGAAGCCGGGTGCGCCCGGACGTGGCTTGTCGTTGCCGATGCCCGTGTCGACCAGCACGGTGTCGCCACCGGTCCGCAGGACCCAGGTCTGTACACGGGAGCGCAGCAGACCGGTGGCAGGATCCCAGTGATCCGGCACCAGTTCGCCCGACCGCCGCTGCCACGCGGCCGGATCCAGGCCGGGAAACATCTCCCCCGGCGGCCGAGTGGCCATCTCGTGTTCGAGCACCTGATCGACGCGCACTCGACCGATCATTGTCGCCGTCATCGTCCACCTGCCGTGCTGTCGTCGGAAAGACCCAACGGCGGCGCTGCCGAATCGACCTCCACAATTCGATTCGGCAGCTCGGTCCGGACCGGCTGGTCGGCGCCGGTGCCGCCGGTGCCAACTACTTGAGCCAACAAGGTGAGTACGACCTGCGCGGCCGAGCCCGCCTCGGCGGTGACCGCGACGAGACGCTGGCCGTCCTCACCTGGCACCGACATCGCCTGCTGGGCGATATCCATGGCGCCGACCAGCGGATGCCGCATCCGGTACCGCGCGATGTCCCAGGCGCGGACCCGGTGCTCGGACCACATCGCGGTGAATTCCGGACTGTGCACGACCAGTTCGCCGATCAGTTCGGCCAGCAGTGGATCGTCCGGGTACCGGCCGGCGGCCAGCCGCAACCGGCCCACCGCGTCCCGGGCCTTTTTCGGCCAGTCGTCGTACAGATCCCGGCTGTGGGCGTCGAGGAACACCAGGCGCGCGGTGTTCGGCCGTGTCGCCGCCTGTTGGGGGCAGTCGAAGTCCAGGTGCCCCGCGAACAGCGCATGCCCGGTGCGGTTCCAGGCCAGCACGTCGCTGCGGCGACCGAGTACGACGACCGGGGTGTCACCGAAGGCGTCGATCAACCGCCTCGTCGTCTCGCTGATCCGTTCCGGCGCCGGCCTGCGGACGCGGCCACTCCCGCGCTTCGCGCCCGCCAGGTCGTGCAGGTGCGCACGCTCGGTCGGGTCCAGGCACAGGGCGCTCGCGATCGCGTCCAGCACCTCCGCTGACGCGTTGATCGACAGGCCCTGCTCCAACCGCGTGTAGTAGGACTGGCTCACGCCCGCCAGTCGCGCCAACTCGTCCCGGCGCAGACCTGGTACCCGGCGGTCCTCGTCGAAGGTCGGTAACCCGACATCCGCCGGTTTGAGCTGCGCCCGCCGGGTCCGCAGAAACCGCCCGAGTTCCGCCTTGCTGGTCATGTGATCGAGTATGGCCGGCACCGGTGGGTTCTGCCTGTCCCTGTCGGAGTCAGCCAGCGACCCACTCAACACCGCACCGCATCGGGCATGCCGGCGTGGGTGCCCGGATCGGGCGGTGTGACCTCCGGTCCGGGTTCGGCCGCAGGTTTCCTTCGCGTGGCTGTGCTTGGTCCGTCCGTACCGGACGGTCAGGGTACGAGAATGATCTTGCCGAGAGCGGTGCGGCTGGAGGATTCGGACAGTTCCATGGCGGCGACCACGTCGGTCAGGGGGTAGCGGGCGGCTATCTTCGGCGTGAGTACACCGTCGCGCAGCAGGCCGAAGACATGCGTGAGGTCGGTGCGCAGCCGGGTCCGGAACGCCTCGCGCTTGGCCGAGTCGGGCTTTCCCACGCCGGCCCAGACGTTGTAGAAACTCGCGTGCCTGCCCGTGGGCAGGTAGTTCCAGAACGCCAGCCTCGCCAGGTGAGGCAGGAAGTCCAGCAGCACCGGCCTGCTGCCGTCGAGCTTGCTCGCGATGCTGTAGGAGACCAGGGTGCCGGTGCGGTTGAGCAGCCGGTACGAGCGGGTGAGGCTTGCGCCCGCGAGGTGGTCGAACACGGCGTCCACCCCGTCGGGGGCCAGTTCCCGCACGCGCGCGACGAGGTCGGGATCCTGGTAGTCGATCGGCTCCACTCCCAGCGCCCGCAGCGCATCGTGGTGTCGCGGCCGCGCCGTGCCGATCACGCGGGCGCCCGCATGCCGGGCGAGCTGAACCAGGATCGAGCCCACGCCGCCGCTGGCGCCCAATACGAGCACCGTCTGACCGGCCCGCACCTTCGCGGTGCGGTGCAGCATCTGGTACGCGGTCAGCCCGTTGACGACCAGTGTCTCCGCCTCGTCGGCACCGATCCCTTCCGGCACCTCGACCAGGTCGGCGGCGGTCAGCAGAACAGCCGTGGCCCAGGCGCCGGTCTTGGTGAGCGCCGCGACCCGCCGGCCGAGCAGCGCCCGGTCCACGCCGGGGCCGACGGCATCGACGACGCCGACGAGGTCGTAGCCGGGCACGAACGGGAACGAGGGCTGGCCGTAGTAACGGCCGCGACGCATGGCGCTCTCGGCGAAGGACATGGCGGTCGATTCGACGCGTACCAGCGCCTGGCCGGTCGCCGGCGCCGGCAGTGAGCGCCGGACCAACTGGAGGCCGGACGGCTCGACCCTGCCCGGCAGCACCACCTCGGTGGCGGTCCTGGTGCCCTCGGTGGGGGTGTGGGCGTTCATCTCGATCACGGCCGACTCCTTCAATCTGCGACTGCTCATCATACTGTGAATGATCGTAACTATGCACCTATGTGTCATAGTGAGTCAACTCGTAACCGAGAGAGGATCACATGGCCGAGCACGAGCTGACCCGACGCGAGCGGTACCGGCGTCGGACCATCACGGAAATCAAGTCCGCCGCCATGGCCCAGATTCGCGAGGGCGGCCCGGAAGCGATGTCCCTCAACGCGATCGCGCGCAGCATGGCGATGTCGGGGTCGGCCCTGTACCGGTACTTCGACAGTCGGGACGAACTGCTCGCCGAACTGGCCGTCGACAGCCACCTCGCGCTGGCCGATGCCCTCGAAGCCGCCGCCACTCCGGAGGGGTCGCCCGCCGCCCGGGTCCGCGCGGTCGCGAACGCCTACCGGGACTGGGCGCTGACCCAGCCGCACGCCTACCGCCTGGCGTTCGAGTCCGCCTACGGCTCGGGCCTCGACCACGCCGCCGACCGCATCGGGCGGGCCGCGCAGCGCAGCATGAACGTGCTGCTCGCCGTCGTGGCCGCGGCCGGCGAGCCGCCCAACGTGCCGATACCGGCCGCCCTGGAGAAGCAGGTCCGACACTCGAGCGCCGGCGGCCAGCACGCCCTGCCGACCGAGGTGCTGTACTTCGGGCTGGTCTGGTGGAGCCGGCTGCACGGCCTGATCAGCCTCGAACTGGGCCGGCACCAGGCGAGCATCGGGATCGACCCGGCGCTGCTCTACCGGTCCGAGATCGATGCGATGCTGGACAGCATGCGCCGTCCGTACAGTGCCACGGCATGACACCCGGTCGACAAGTTACCGGCCGTCGCACGACGACCTACCCTTCGGTATTCGTACTGTCCGTTACGATGTGACGGTGACTACCGATCAACCCAGAGCGATGAGCCGGCGCGAGCGGCTGCGGGCCCAGACGTTCCAGGAGATCGAGGACGCGTCGTTCGCGATCATCGACGCGGACGGCGTGCACGAGTTGACGATCGCGGCGCTGGCTCGGCGCATGGCGATGTCCGCCCCGGCGGTCTACCGCTACTTCCCGTCCCGGGACGCGTTGATCGCGCACCTGATCAGCCTGTGCTACCAACAGTTGACGGCGGCCATGAGCGAGGCGGTGGCCGGTGGCCGGCGGGGGCCGCGCACCCGGGCGCGACTGCTGGCCGCCGCGTACCGGGACTGGGCACTGCGCCACCGGCGACGCTACGGGATGCTCTTCGCCGAGCGCGCCGACGACGCGTCCGGCGACGAACCCACCCGGACCCCGCTGGACCAGGCGATGGCGCTGCTGATCGATACGCTGGCAGCCATCCAGCACGCCACACCGGCCGCCGGTACCAGCGGCGACCGTGGTCTCGACGGACAGTTGCGGCGCTGGGCCCGCTGGCAGGACCGACCGGACACCACGCCCGGCGCCGCCACCGCGGCCATCCTGATCTGGACCCGGGTGCACGGAATCGTCAGCCTCGAACTCACCGGAGTGTTCGGCGATCACACCATCGAGGCGCAGCGGCTGATCGACCTGGAGATCGACAACGCGATTCAGTCCATGACCCAGTCCACTCTCTAGCCCCCAGCACCTGCCCTTCGAAATGGTCGATGCGCCCTGACCGCGACCGACACCACACAATCGCGCCTGCGGGACCTGCCCTCCCGCGTAGTCATCCACCTGATCCTGGCCGGCTGCCTGTCCTCAGCCGGTGGGCCGGGCCAAGCCGCCACCGTATCGGCACGCAACCCCTGCGGTGGCTGTTCGACCTGCGACGCGGGCCAGCAACCACCCCCCAACAGCCCGGAGCGTGGTGGCGCGGACTGCTGGTCCGCGCGATCGACGGCACCACCCTCACCGTGCCCGACACACCCCGAATCCTGGCCCGGTTCACCACACAACGCGGCAACCACGGCGGCACCGGCTACCCCCCAGATCCGCCTGCTCGCGCTGCTGGCCTGCGGCACCCGCACCGTGCTCGATGCGGTGTTCGGCCCCACCACCACCGGCGAGACCACCTACACACCCCGCCTGCTGCCCAGCCTGCACCCCGGGATGATCCTGTTGGCCGACCGCAACTTCGGCGCGCAAGACATGCTGGCCGACATCGCCGCGACCGGCGCCCACGTGCTGTCGATGCTGGGCCGGCAGCGAGTCCGTGTCACCGAGTGCGAGATCACCATCTCGACCACAGCGGGCAGACAGACCGGCACCTATCGACTGGCCACCACCCTGCTCGATCACCATCACCACCCAGCAGCCGAGCTGATCATCCTGTACCACCAGCGGTGGGAGATCGAACCCGCTTACCTGGAACTGAATCGTCCATCCTGGACGGGCGGGTACTGCGGGCGCGCACCCCGGTCGGGTCGAGCAGGAGATCTACCGCATCCTCGGTGCCAAGTCGGGATACATCCTTGCCCGGCCCGTGCTCAGGCGACTGTCCCGGCGACAAGCTTAGAATCCACCGGGTGTTCGCCCTGTACGCCCTGCTCGGCCCCGACTCGCCGGCACGATCCGCCGACGACATCGCGGCCGGGCTGAGCACCGTGTTCCGGCACGACGAGAACGTCACCGTGGAACTCGAACGACTGCCGTTCTCGCGTGGGCAGTCGGTGACCCTCCGCAGGGGTACCTGGCTGGCACGACTCACCTACGAGCAGGGCGACCAGGTCCAGGCGGACTCCCGCTACGCGCAGGCAGCGCTGGGCACAGCGGCCCCACCCGGCCTGGCAAACAGAGACAAGAGAATCAGAGCGGTCTTCGGTGACGACGACGACAGAACCCACACGAACGAAACGATCATCATCATGGACTACCTGAGGGCGATCGACGACGTGATCCTCTTCGATCCCCAACGGTCCGACACCGTCACCTAGCCGCAATGCCGTTGGGTGATCTTGGCTGTTCGAGGTCGGTGCCCGGTCTTGCTGGGCGCGGTGATGGTGACCGCCGAGCGGGATGGCCTGCTGTCTTGACGCTGCTGTCGATGTCGCTTCCGGTGAACTCGAATCTGGTCAGTGTCAGCACATCCATCGGACACCCCACGTCGTCGACACACGGCGACGGGGCCAACCGTAGCGACGGGTGTTCGACGACGAACGCGATCAGCCGGTCACGTGACGCCGACACGCCCGATTCGTGACGAGCTCATACCCGGCGACACCAACGGTTCACGCCGGCCGGGCGCCAAGCCGTCCGACAGCCGACGCGGCCAGCTCCAACCCGGCCCGCGCGGCAACCGACGCGTCCGCGCTTTCCGTCCAGGCACGCAGAAAACCGGCACAGAACGCGTCACCGGCACCGGTCGTGTCGACCACGGTGACAGGCACGGCGGGCAGCCGAACCCGTTCCCGCCCGGCCGCGACCAACACGCCGTCGGGACCGAGGGTCAGCACGACAACCGGAAACCGGGACGCGAGCGAGTCGGCGACGTCGTCCGGTGTGGACAGTCCGGTGAGGCAGCGACCCTCGTCCAGGTTCGGAAAGATCGAACTCGCGTCCCGGGACCACGCGAGAAACCCCGGGACGCCGAACTCACGCAGGAACGCCACGGACGCGGGATCGACCGACAGCCCGATACCGCGCCGCACCGCCCGCGACACGAGATCGTCGACCGCCGTCCGAACGCCCGGGTCGAACAGCGAGTAGCCGGACACGTGCACGAGGCCGACACCGTCGAGCAGATCGTCGGGCAGGTCACCGGCGCACAGCCGCAGGTTGGCGCCCCGGTCGGTGTACATGTCGCGGCGGCCGTCGGGGTGCACGAGCACCACGATCGAACCGGTCGGCACCCGCTCGTCCGCGACCAGTCGCGCGTCGACGCCGTGCTGGCGCAACGCGCGGGTGTGGGCCTCGTGGTCGGCGGCGCCGACCCGGCCGGCGAACCGCGCACGATCGCCCAGCCACGCGGCCTGGTTCGCGCCGGAACCACCGGGACAGGACCGGATCTCGGCGTGCGTGTCGCTGTCCCGCGTGACGGCGCCGAGCGGCCGGACGACGACGTCGTTGATGACGTCGCCGACCAGCAGGATCGGACCGCCGCTCACCCTCCGATCGCCGCTCACCCTCCGACCATTGCTCACCCTCCGACCGCCGCGAACACCAGCGGCCAGAACCGGTCGCCGTGGAAACCGACGCCGACCAGCGCGTTGTCGGTCAGATCGGTGGTGTGGTGCAGGTCGACGCTCGTGGCACCGCTCGTGTACCGGCCCGCTGTCTCGACCACCAGCGGCGCGAGCACGACGTCGACCACGTCCGGATCGATGAGGCGCGCGACCGCGATCGGATCGTGCAGTGGCGGGGCCGGGAAGCCGAACGAGGCACGGTAGGCGTCGGCGAAGAACGTCATCAGGCCGACGCTCATCAGCGCGGCCGGTGTGCCGATCTCCCGGAGCGTGGCCACGATGTCCGGCGTGACGAGGGCCTGGTGGGTGACGTTGAGCCCGATCATGGTCAGCGGCAGACCGGAGGTGAACACCAGGTCGGCCGCTTCCGGGTCGGTGTGGATGTTGAACTCGGCGTACGGCGTGATGTTGCCGCGCCCGGTCGAGCCGCCCATGAACACGATCTCCGCGATACGGTCGCGCACGTCCGGGTGGTCACGCAACAGTGTGGCGACGTTGGTCATCGGTCCGGTTGCCACCAGCGTGACCGGCTCGTCGGCCTCGTGCAGCAGTCGCCGGATCAGCGGCACGGCCGGTTCGTCGACCACGTCGACGGTCGGCGGGGGAAAGTCGTAGCCGTCCAGCCCGCTGCTGCCGTGGATGTCCGCGGCGACCACCAGCGGCCTGGTCAGCGGGCGGTCGGCGCCCGCCGAGATCGGGACGTCGGTGATACCGGCGACCGTGCACACGCGGCGTGCGTTCAGGGTGGTCTTCTCCAGCGTCTGGTTGCCGGCCACCGTGGTGATCGCCAGCAGGTCGAGGGCCGGGTCGGCGTGTGCGAGCAGAATCGCGATCGCGTCGTCGTGGCCGGGGTCGCAGTCCAGGACGATCGGCTTGCCCATGCCGGTAACTGTGCCATCCGGCACGGGTCAGAGGCTCGCCAGTTCCGCGGACGACTCGGGTTCGGCACCGTTGTGCTCGACAGCGCCGATCTCACCGAAGCGGGCCAGCACCAACGCGCCGATCACGGCGATCGCGAAACCGACGTACGCCACCGGCACCCAGCCGGGCCGGGCGCTGTCACCGAGCAGTACGACGCCGATGACCGACGGCGGGATCGTCTCGCCGATCAGCATCATCGCGGTCGCTGCGACGACACCGCCGCGTTGCAGGGCGGACGTGTAGAACCAGGCGGCCGAGATGCCGAAGATGACCACGGCGTAGAAGGCGGCCGAGCCGAGCAGCGTGAGCGGCGAGAAGCCGGGCAGCACACGGATCGCGAGGCCCATGCCGCCGAATGCCAGACCGCTGATCAGGCCGAGCAGCGTTGTGCGCGAGCCGTCCCGCAGTTGGCCGGCGAGCAGACCTGCGAACACCACCACGATCGCGGCGACCAGCAGCATGCGGTGGAAACCGTGGCCGCCGTGGCTGGTGCCCTCACCCTCGGCGGCCAGGCCGAGCAGGGACAGTCCGGCGCACACCGCGACCACGCCGCCCCATTCGGTGCGGGTCAGACGGGTGTGGAACAGGCGGACCGCGACCGGCGCGGTGACCGCGATGCTGGCGGCCTGCGCGGCCTGCACCGTGAACAGCGGCACGGTGCGCAGTGCGACGATCTGCGCGGCCAAGCCCACGACGTTGAGCGCGACGCTGGCGACGAACAACCACTGGCCGAACAGCCGGAACAGCAGCCGGGGGTCCACGCCGCGACGGTCGTCCTTGGCCGACCGGGCCGCGACAGCCTGCATCGCCGAGGCGAAACCGTGACACGCCGCGGAGAAGAGAGCGCAGAACAGCCCGACAACCACAGCCCCCACCATATTCGATGCACCGGCCAGGATGTGGTCAGGTCACACAAAAGGTAATCGGATGCCTGGTGGTGACAGGCGTAACGGCACAGATGTCCTGGTGGCGACGGTCGTCGGGCCGACCGGGCGCGGTGAATCGGCCACCCTGCCGACAATTCGGTCGCCGATCGACGAACTGTCGACGTATGCGACCACGCCGGCCCGACCACGGTCCGGCGCGACCGCGCCGATCGCCCAGGTGACGCTGCCGTGACAGCGACGGCAATGCGCCATGAACGGTGCGCCGCATTGTTCACGGCCTGGTCGAACCATGTGGAAAATCTGCCCCAACTTGTCTTTCTACATGGTTGTCGATGCCCGGAAGGTGCCCAACGATGAGAACGGCCGATTTCCCTGCAGCCAGCGAGGAGACTTCATGCCCACCGGCAGTTCCCTGTTACGCGCGACCATCCTGATCGGCGCACTCACCGTGACCGCGAGCGTCGCCGCACCGGCGATCAGCGCGGCCGCGACCGCACCACCGCGGTTCGACCACATCGTCGTCGTGATGGAGGAGAACCACTCCTTCTCCGACGTCATCGGCAGTTCGTCAGCGCCCTACATCAACTCACTCGCGTCGCAGGGTGCGCTGTTCACCAACTCGTTCGCGATCGAGCACCCCAGCCAGCCCAACTACCTGGACCTGTTCTCCGGTTCCAACCAGGGTGTCACGTCGGACGGCTGCCCGCACTCGTTCTCCGCCAACAACGTCGGCAACGAACTGCGCTCGGCGGGCCTGAGCTTCGACAGCTACTCCGAATCGCTGCCGTCGGACGGTTCCACGGTGTGCACGTCGGGCAACTACGCGCGCAAGCACAACCCGTCGTCCAACTTCACCGACCTGCCCAGCAGCACGAACCTGCGGTTCAGCGACTTCCCGTCCCCGGCGAACTTCGCGAACCTGCCGACCATGTCCATGGTCGACCCGAACCTGCAGGACGACATGCACGACGGCACGATCCAACAGGGTGACAGCTGGCTGCAGACGAACATGGACGCGTACGCACAGTGGGCGAAGACGCACAACAGCCTGCTGGTCGTGACGTGGGACGAGGACGACGGCAGCGCGTCCAACCAGATCCCGACACTGTTCGTCGGCGCGAACGTCACACCGGGTTCGTACAGCGAGCAGATCAACCACTTCAGCGTGCTGCGCACCATCGAGGACGCCTACGGCATCGGCCACCTGGGCAGCAGCGCGTCAGCGACCCCGATCACCGACGTGTTCACATCCTCCGGCGGCACGGGCAACACGGTCACGGTGACCAATCCGGGCGCCCAGACCACGACGGTCGGCACGGCGAGCAGCCTCCAGCTCACGGCGACCGACTCGGCATCCGGCCAGGCGCTCACCTACGGCGCCACCGGCCTGCCGGCGGGCCTGTCGGTCAACGCCGGCAGCGGCCTGATCAGCGGAACTCCCACCGCGGCAGGCAGTTCCACGGTGACCGTCACAGCGACCGACTCGACCGGCGCCAGCGGATCGACCAGCTTCACCTGGACCGTGAACCCGGCCGCGGGCGGCTGCGCCGCGCCCGGCCAGCTGCTGGCCAACCCGGGTTTCGAGTCCGGCACCACCGGCTGGACATCGTCCTCCGGCGTGATCGGCCAGTGGGCATCATCCGGTGAGGCACCGCACTCCGGCAACGGCAACGCGTGGCTGGACGGCTACGGCACCACGCACACCGACACCGTGTCCCAGTCGGTGACGATTCCCAGCGGCTGCACGGCGACGGTGTCGTTCTATCTCCATGTCGACACGGCCGAGACGACCACGTCGGCCAAGAACGACACGCTGACGGTGCAGTTGGGCTCGACGACCTTGGCCACGTTCTCCAACCTGGACGCGGCAGGCGGCTACACCCAACACACGTACGACGCGTCCGCGTTCGCGGGCCAAACGGCAACGCTGACGTTCACCGGCAGCGAGAACTCCTCGCAACAAACGTCCTTCGTACTGGACGACACGGCAGTCTCCACCAACTGAACCCCACATAGGCGGCCGACGACAGTTGCCGCAGGTCAAGATCGCTCGCTCACCGGACCGCGCGACTCTTCGGACTTCTCCGCGGGGCGGATAGCCCCGCGGAGAAGTCCCCACCGATGTCAGGCACGGTCCGCACCACCACTGTCCCGATCAGACAGGCCACAGGGGATCGATCGAGACTGACGCCCCGCTCGTCCCGGTCCAGCAGGGTCTCGTCCGCCTGGGAGCAGTTGCCTTCCTGCGTGCGTAACGCCGTTGACGCCCTGACCTGCCCGGTCCTGTCGGCCAGGACGGTGGGTGATGGCCAGAACTCGGCCATCGCCACGATCCTGGAGACCGGCCACGGACACGTGTTCCCTGAAGGGGCTGCGCACGGATCACCGGGGCGTGGTGACCCAGCAGCGGGAATCGGCGATCAACCCCTACGTGCGCGCGGTCTCACCAGCGTTGTTGTGGCGGATCGAGATCGACGGCTGGGACCTGCTCTGCTTCGAGCACGTGGACGGCCGGGGTGCGGACTTCACCCCGGGTTCCCCGGATCTCCCGGATCTGGTGGCGACCATACGTCGGCTGGCCGAACTGCCGTGCCCCGACGTCCCGCCGGTGTACTTCCGGCGCGCTGAACAACGCTGGGCCGAAGCGATCGACGACCCTGCGGCCCGGGAGGTGCTGGCCGGCGACGCCATCCTGCACACCGATTACAACCCGGCCAACATCCTGATCACGACGGACGGTGCCCAGATCATCGACTGGGCGTGGCCCACCAAGGGTGCCGCGCGGAAGGCAGTAAGCGTCTGATGCGCCGCTCTGTTCCAAGGACGGACTGTGGTGCAGATCCGGCAAATCGTAGAAACACACGGATTCGGCTCGCATTGGGACGGGTGGACGGGTGGACGGGTTAGGAGCCAACCTGTCCACCCGTCCCAATCTCCGTCTGAGCAGGTCAGTGCCATTGCCACCGTCCACGCGTGTGGACGCCCGTGAATCGGGCCACAGGAGAACCGACGTGGGTGGCGGGCGCGAAACGCCCGCCACCCACGTCGCCGACACCACGGTCTGCCAGGCCGCCGATCAGCCTGAAGTCGCGCAGCCACCACCGTTGTTGCTCCACAGTGGCTGGATCGCGAAGCTGCCCGTGCCGAGGTTCAGCGCGGTCAGGTTCTGCCACGCGCACAGGTCGCCGATCTCCTCACCGTCGGACGCGACCCAGCCGCTGGACGGCTCCGGGTCGGTGACCGCCTCGGCGTACTCGTGGCCGCCGACGATGCTGAAACCGTCCAGTTGGTTCTGCACCGAATTCGCGCCGCAACTGCTGCCGGCGTCCAGCACGTACGGCATGTTCGTGTAGGCGACGTTGCCGTTCCAGTCGTGCCAGGCGCAGAAACCGCTGTTCGGGAAGCCGTCGGGACTGGTGCCCGACGGGCTGACCACGAAGACGTCCGCGTTCGGGACCGGAGACGCCGAAGTGCGACGCACCGTTGTCGGCCTCGTTGGAGATGTCGGACTGGCTGGCGCTGCCGGGCGCGGCCGCGCCGTCGTCCACCCAGGTGCCGCCGAGCACGGAGCCGCCGAACGCGGGCGGATTGCCGCTGCCGTCCGGGTACTGGGTCATGATCGTGGACCAGTTGTCCGAGCCGGTGCCGACGCCGCTGAAGAAGTTGGTCAGGTAGGACTGGACGCCGTTGGCGTCGCTGTCCCACTGGGAGCCCCAGAACACCAGATAGACCGTTGGCGTGTGCTCGATCGGTCCGCCGCCGTACTGGAGGTTGGCCGCGACCAGCGGCCGTTTGCCCGGCGCCCCGCTTCGGCATGACGATCCGTGTGGCCGCCGGCTCGCGCGGCGCTGACGGTGGTGTGTCCACTCGCGCCGCCGGCCTGGGTGGTCGCGTGCGCTCCCGCTGTGGCGCCGAGCGTCATGGCGGTGGCCGCCGCCGCGACGACCACGGTCGACGCGGCGACCTATGTCGTTCAACCGCATTCCTGGCTCCTCCACTGAGTCCGCTGGATCCCCAGGCAGGCGGGGACCCTGTGGGAACGTATGCGCGCGGTGGCGCACTGGTTGACAACGAACCCGGAACGCCGACCGTGAACGACCATCGTCGGGTCGGCGGACGCGATTTGCCGAGACTCCTCAATGGACGGTTGTTCCGCACGATTCCCGCTGCGCGGACCGTCAGACAGCCGATCGCCGCCGCCGATCCTTCGCCTGTCGGCCGTGAGCCAGTCACCGCTTCGGGCCGTCAGACGTTGACATTTGACGAAATGCTCACCATTGACAGTTCGGCCCGCGTTCCGCTCAGTGGCACGCTCCGCTTCGCGCGGCGGCGCCCGTGGTGTCACAGTCCACGTCATGGCTACGCCGACCGCATCCCCGACCAGCAGGGCAAAAGCGCTGTACGAGGCACGTCGCACCAGAGTGCCGATCGCGCCGTTCACCGATGCCGACCCCACGCTCGGCATGGCCGACGGCTACGCCGTCCAGCAGGAACTCGTGCGGCTGCTGCTCGCCGACGGCGACCGCGTCGTCGGCTACAAAGTCGGCCTGACCTCCCTGCCGATGCAGCGGATGATCGGCGTCGACTCCCCCGACTACGGCCCCGTCCTCGCGTCCACGGTCTACCCGGACGGCGGCACGGTGTCGCTCGCCGACTTCATCGCGCCGAAGGTGGAGGCCGAGATCGTGTTCGTGCTCGGCGAACCGCTGCGCGGCCCCGGTGTCACGCTCGACCAGGCCCGTGCCGCCATCTCCGGCGCGGTCGCCGGCCTGGAGATCGTCGACTCCCGCATCGCGGACTGGCGGATCAAGCTCGCCGACACCGTCGCCGACCTGGCCTCCAACGGCGCCATGGCCGTCGCCGCCGAGGTGGTGCCGGTGAGCGGCTTCGACCCGCGACTGGTCGGCATGGTGCTCACCCGCAACGGTGAACTGGTGGACACCGGCGCGGGCGCGGCGGCGCTGGGCGACCCGGTGGCGGTCGTGGCCTGGCTGGCCAACACGCTCGGCGGCAACGGCGTCACCCTCGAAGCCGGTCACCTCGTGATGACCGGCGCGCTGCACGCCGCCGTCCCACTGGCCGCCGGCGACGTGTTCCGCGCCGAATTCGACCGGCTCGGGGCCATCGCCCTCCACGTGACCGACTGACCGTTATTCCGCTTTACCGTGGTATGGGCGTGCCGATCCGGCACGCCCATGTCAATGCCCACGATCAGGCACGGGTGAATTCCTGGACAAATACCGGTCACGCGTAACGCGTTCGCGGCAATTGGCGAATGGTTGGTTGGATGCCGTTGACCACTTCACCCTTTGGTGCCACTTTACGGGGAGTACGGGTTGAAATGACCGATCCAAGTCGCGAAATGCGAATCTCGGACAATGACCGCCAGACCGCAGCGGATCGGCTGCGCGCCGCGTTGAACGAAGGCCGGCTCCCGGTCGCCGAGTACGACGACCGGCTCGGCCGGCTGTACCAGGCCTCGACCTACGGCGACGTCGCCGTCCTCTTCGCCGACCTGCCCAGCCAACAGCCGGTCATGCAGAACGCCATGCCGCAGATGGCCCAGCCGATGATGGCACCGCCGCAGCAGACGGTCGGGCCGATGACCGGTCCCGGTGCCGTCGTGCAGAACACCATTGTCGTGAATTCCGGTGTCGCCGTGCTGCCGTCCAGTGGTTTCGCCACGGCCGGTCTGGTTTTCGGCATTCTGGCCCTGATCGGATTCTGGGTCCCGTTCGGGGACGTCGTGTGTGCCGCACTCGCCGTCCTGTTCTCCGTATTGGGCCTTTCGCAGACCCGCGGCGGTGCGTACGCCGGTCACGGCAAGGCGGTCGCCGGCCTGATCTGCGGAATCATCGGCCTCATTCCGGCCATCATCGTCATTTCCCTGCTGCTCACGGCGGCCGCGTTCATCTGACGCGTTCCCGCACGGCCGCCCGATAGTCCTTCAGCGTGACCATGCCCGCGGTCTTCTCGATGCCGCCCATGATCCGCTGCCTGCCCGGCAGATGCGGCAGTGCCCGCATCAGCACGTTCCGCATGCCGATCGCGAACCGCGTGCGGGGCAGGAAGCCGTTGACGCCGCCCGGTGGCTGCCGCTGGGCGGCGGTGACGTAGTCGCGCATCTCCCGCTCGTAGGCGGCGAACGCGGTCCGGTGGTCACCGGCGGCCGCCAGTTCGCCGGCCAGCACGTACGCGCCGACCAGCGCCATGCTGGTGCCCATCCCGACCGAGCCGCCGAACGCGGAGTCGCCCAGCAGCACCACGCGGCCGCGCGACCACTCGGCCAGCCGCACCTCACCCATCCGCGTGAAGTACAGGTCGTCGGTGTCCCGCAGTTGTGCCATCAGGTGGGGGATCTCCCAGTCGGCGCCGTCGAACACCCGCAGCAGCAGCGACTTCCAGCCGTCCCGTTCGACCGGCAGTTCCGGTGACGCGAACGCGAACATCGCCCTCACCTCGCCGGTGTCACCGATCGGGTAGAGCATCGCCAGCCGCCCGCCGACGCCGTTGCCGGCCGGCAGGCTGTACATCACCTCCCAGCCGTCCAGTTCCAGGGCGCTGGTCGCGGGAAAGTAGCCCGAGTAGCAGCCCAGATCGCGGACGTGCCCTCGTCGCCGCCGAACGCCAGCTGGCGCACGCCCGAACGCAGGCCGTCCGCGCCGACGACGACGTCGAACGTGCGCGGCGCCGCGTGGGCGAACGTGACGTCGACGCCGGTCGCGTGCTCGGTCAGTCCGGTGATGTGTCGCCGTAGACGTACTCGACGTCGCCGGCCGCGTCGTGCAGGATCCGCACCAGGTCACCGCGCAGGATCTCGATCTCGGCGACGATGCCGCCCGAGTCGCCGAAGTCGGACATCCGCAGGCTGGCGACCTTCTTGTTGGCCGCGTTGACGTAGGCGATGCCGTGGGTGCCGGTGTGGTGGGCGCGGATCTCGTCCATGACGCCCATCCGGCAGACGACATCCCGTGCGGTGCCACGGATGTCGATGGCCTGGCCGCCGAGTCGCGGTGCGGCGGTGCGCTCCACGATCGTCGGTCGAGCGCCGTACTGACGCAGCCAGTACGCCAGTGCCGGGCCCGCGACGCCGGCGCCCGAGATGAGCACGTTGCGCATATTTCTCCGCGTACATGCGTACACCGTACATACCATGCGTACAGCGGACGCGAAGTGCTATGCTGCACTAGAAATCTGGCGAAGTGCACTAGTACGGGAGCGTCCTCGATGAGCACGTGCACCGCCCTACCGCCGGATCGCTGCCGAGATCGCCGGCGCGCATCGCCGATGGCAACTCGCGCCCGGCGACCGGGTACCGTCGACCAGGGCGATCACCCAGGAGTGGGGCGTCGCGATGGCCACCGCCACGAAGGTGATCGCGGCGCTGCGCGAGCAGGGACTGGTCAGACGTGCACAGGCTCGGGCACCGTGGTGCGCGGCGACGTACCGAGCGGGTGCCGACCGGAGTTGAGCCGGGAGCGGATCGTGCGCGCCGCCATCGAGATCGCGGACGCCGAAGGCATCGCGGCGCTGTCGATGCGGCGAGTGGCCGCGGCGCTCGGCGTCGCGACGATGTCGCTGTACCGGCACGTGCCGGGCAAGGACGAACTGACGCTGCTGATGGTGGACACGGCGGCCGGCGACTTCCCGTTCCCCGCGCGACGGCCGGCCGGCTGGCGGCCGTCCTGGAGTTCGCCGCGCGTCTGCTGTGGACGATGTTCCGGCGGCATCCGTGGGCGGCCGAGCTGTTGTCGATGACCAGACCGCAGACTGCTGCCGAACCTGCTCGACTACGCCGAGTGGACGCATGGGCGCGCTGGACGAGCTCGGATTGGGCATGAACACCATGATGAACATCTACCTCACGGTGTTCGGCCATGTCCGCGGCATGGCGTTGAACCTGCAGGCCGAGGTCACAGGCCGAACAGGACACCGGACTGACGGCCGACGAGTGGACCGGCACGCAGGAACCCGTGCTGCGCGACGTCACACCGTCCGGCCGGTTTCCGGTGTTCGAGCGGATCGTTGCGCAGGACCTACGACTTCGACCTGGACACGTTGTTCGAGTTCGGCCTGATCAGGTTGTTGGACGGTGTCGAGGTGCTGGTGCGCCGCAGAAATCAGGCACGTCGCTAAGGATGTCTCGTAACCCTGTGGGCCTGGTCGTGCGTGTAGTCGATCATGGTGTGGTGCAGGTGATCTCGGCATCGCGACCGGAGTGGATTACCCCGTTCACGGGGCTGGAACCAGGTCAGTTTCCAGAAGCTGGTGCGGATCGTGGCGAAACGTGGCGGTGACGAGATCGCCGATGGCCGACCTGGCCGCCAGTGGCGCCTTGACCTGGCTGATCGTGTGCTGCTGGTCGTCGACGTACTGGCGGACGAACCTGACGGTGCGCCAGATCGGGCCGTTGTTCGGAGTGTCGCACTCCGCGGCGCACCGGGTGATCGACACCATCGGACCGCTGCTGGCGCTCGCACCGGTCCGCAAACGCCGGATCGACGCGATCGCGATCGTCGACGGCACCTTGGTGCCGTCTTCTCGCCGAGACGCGCAAGATCCTATGAGTGCTGCGCCCAGGAGGCTCCTTCAGCATCGCCACGTGCGACGCCGGCAGCGAGAACATCCTTACCCATGCCATAGGCTCGGCGGCCGCCTCGTTGATCCCGCCGGCAGTGGTGTCCGTGGTGCAGCGGTTCGAGCACCTGCAACGTTGCTGATCATAGGCTTGCGGGGGTTGCGCTTGGAGGTACCTATCCAGTCACGGTTCGAGCCGGGAACTAGCTGCGGCCGGTGGCTGTGCTCCAGCCGATGGCCCTTTCGACGACGCCACGAACAAAAGCGTCATCAAGCTCTTCCCGTGAAAACCATCGGCGGTAGAAGAGCGGCCCGGCGATCGCCGCCGTGAGTTGGGATACATCGAGATTCGGGCCCAGCTCGCCGCGTGCCTGTGCCCGCTCAGCGACCGGCCCGAAGGCGGCCATCATTCCGGCGTGCTCGCGAACCTGAAGCTCGGCAATTTTTTCGTCGCGCTCGGCCGCGTCGATGACAGAGGGCACCACGGACGTCCACCTTTCGGTCCGCAGGCGGTAGGCCATCGCCATCGCCATCGCGGTGAGGTCTCCTTCGAACGTGCCGGTGTCGGGCCCCTCGAACTTCGGGGCCATCTGCCCGCAGGCCTCCAAAAGAAGGGCTGAGCGCGACGGCCAGTACCGGTAGATCGTGGTCTTGGCGACCCCCGACCGCCGTGACACTTCGTCGATGCTGACACCGCTCAGCCCGGACTCGGTCATCAACTCGTAGGCGGCGGCCAGGCTCGCCTCCTTCACGGCTTCCTTGGAACGCCGTAGCGGCTCCGGTCCTTCGGCTGGCGCTCCAGCGCTGCGGGACGTTGTGGACACTCCGAATCACTCTCCCCGCTTGACTCCATCGACTAGACACGCTACCGTAGCGTAGCTTGAACCTCATTTATAGCGCCGGACTTTACCATGGCTCTCAGAAAAGATGAAAGGAAATGTGGCCGTGACACTGAAGCAGACCCGGCTGGTTACTACCGATGTGGCGCGGTTGACGCTTTTTTACGAGAGCGTCAGCCAGGCGAAGGCAACGGTCATTAGTGGCGGCTTCGCCCAGTTCGAAAGCGAGCCCTGCGAGGGGCTGGCCATCGTCGACGAGGTGTCGATTCAATCATACGGCGAAGGGGTCGCCGAGCCGGGGGCGAATCGCTCCGTGATCCTCGATTTCGAGGTCGCCGACGTCGACGCTGAGTACGGTCGGTTGCAGGAAAGTGTAAGCGAGTGGGTGTTGCCACCGACAGTGCAGCCTTGGGGCGCCCGCGCTATGCTGTTTCGCGATCCGGACGGAAATCTTGTCAATATGTTCTCCCATCCGTGACGTCGCGTCGGAGAAGGCATCCTTCGTTTTTTCGGTGCCGAACGCCGGGGACGCTCGGCTTCGGAGAAATTCCGGCGATTCTGCGGTTTTCGTCAGCGCCATCGGCGGCGGGGGCCTGAGCGTCAATTGGCCGAGCCCGACACGCTCCCGCGCGAATGTGAACCGAACAGGATTGATGCACTAATCGACGAGTCGTTTTTGCCAGGCGCGTGACGGCGGACCTGCTGCTGATTTTCGGGTCAGCCATGGCGGCCGCGCCTTCTCTGAAGATCGCTGAAACCTCTTGACAGGAGTCAAATATGACGGCCTCCGATCCACATCCACGAAAGCGAGTGGCTGTCCTCGACACGGAGATGAGCTATGTAGACGTGGGCGAAGGCGATCCCATCGTTTTTCTGCACGGCAATCCGACGTCCTCGTACCTTTGGCGGAACGTTATTCCGCACGTCAGCGACATCGGACGGTGTCTTGCTCCGGACTTGGTCGGCATGGGAGATTCGGGCCGGTCGCCGACGTACTCTTACCGCTTCGTGGATCATGTGCGCTATTTGGACGCCTGGTTCGACGCCATGAACTTGAGCAAGGCTATCCTGGTCGTGCATGACTGGGGCTCCGCGCTCGGCTTTCACCGCGCTTACCGCTACCAGGATCAAATCGCGGCGATCGCGTACATGGAAGCAATAGTCCAGCCGTTCAGCTGGGAGGATTTCGGCGAGGCGGGAGGCGTTTTTCGCGCGCTTCGGTCGAGCGAGGGTGAACGCCTCATTCTGGACCAGAACGCGTTCGTCGAAGCAGTACTTCCGGGGGCGATCATCCGGTCCCTGGGTGAGGAGGAGATGGCGGCCTATCGAGCTCCTTTCACTGAACGCGAAGCACGGCTGCCGACGTTGGTCTGGCCGCGACAGGCCCCAATCGAGGGTGAACCCGAGGACGTGACTTCGATCGTCCGAGAATATGGGGCGTGGCTTAGCCAAAGTCAGATGCCGAAACTGTTCGTCGCCGGCGAACCCGGAGCAGTTATCACGACGGGCAGCGCAAGGCAGGAGTTCTGCCGGACCTGGCAAAACCAGCGCGAGGTCACCGTGCGGGGGCGGCATTTCCTTCAAGAGGACTCGCCCGGGGAGATCGGCGCCGCACTGCGACAGTTCGTCATCGAAACACGCCGCTAGACGCACGGCCAAAACCGGCTAATTCTTGACAGTGCGGGAGAAAATCATGAGTGTTCTGGTCACGGGTGCCACCGGCACTGTCGGCTCGGTTGTCGTCGAGCAGCTCGTTGCGGCAGGACTGGACGTTCGAGCGTTCACGCGCTCACCGGAGAATGCGTCGTTCGGACCGGGTGTCACTCCGTTCAAGGGTGAGTTGCTCGATGTGGATGCGCTGCGGTCCGCAATGGACGGTGTCGACGCGGTATTTCTGCTGAGCCCGGTCGTGCCGGATGAGTTGAACGTCACGATTTCCGCGCTCAATCTCTGTCGCGAGGCGGAGATCAAAGCAATCGCCTACCTGTCGGTGTTCCAGGTCGAGGAAACCGCTGACGTTCCGCACTTCGCGTCAAAGTTCGCCGCGGAGCGCATGATCGCGAAATACAAGATGCCGGTGTCGATCCTGCGCCCGAACGCGTACATGCAGAGCCCGGGCGTCAAGGACGCTCTCGGCCACGGGGTGTTCCCGTTCCCGATCGGGCAGAAGGGTGTCTCCTTTACCGATGTGCGCGACATCGCCGAGGTGGCCGTGCTCGAAATCCAACGCCGGCTGGCCGCTCCGGATGCGCTCGGTCCGGAAATCTTCGAGGTGATCGCCGAGGATGTTCTGACCGGAGAAACCGGCGCGGAACTCTGGAGCGACGCGCTTGGCCGTCCGATCAGCTACGTCGGCGACGATATCGACCAATGGATCGAGCAGTTGCGGGCCTACGCCCCCAACTGGATGGCCTATGACTTCAAGTACATGATGAAGCATTTCCAGGACCACGGCCCTGTTTCGACCGCCGCCGGACGTGAGCGGTTGCGCCAACGTCTTGGCCGCAACCCCCGCTCGTACCGGGACTTCGCGCTGGAAAGCGCCAAGCAGTGGAGCGCGGCTTCCCACTAACCAGGCCGACGCGCTGGACGTCCGGCGCCCTGCCGTAAGGCCGGACCAGATGTGCATGTCGCTCGTGGCGACAAGCGGAGATTGCAGCAGTAGGCGCCTGGCCGGTCATCGTATTCAGTCTTCTGATCGGGAACATCTTGCGGTGTTTCGACACTCCTTCCTTACTACATTCAAGAGAGTGTGAAAATCGATGTCCAGAGAAAACGTGGTTCTTGTTACTGGTGGAACCGGCAGTCAGGGCGGTGCGACTGTCACTCACTTGCTCGCAGCGAAAAAGGTTCGCGTGAGGGTACTGACGCGGAACGTGGAATCACCGAAGGCCAAGGCTCTGGCCGCGCGTGGCGCCGAACTGGTCAAGGGTGACTTCGACGACATGGCTTCGCTTAAGGCGGCGTTGGCCGGTGTCTCCGCCGCGTATTCGGTGCAGCAATGGACCGAAAAGGGGGGAACCGAGGCGGAGGAGCTGAACGGGAAGCGGTTCGCCGATGCGGTAAAGGCATCGGGCAGCCCTCATCTCGTCTACTCATCGGCGGAGGGGGCCGAGCGGAACAGCGGCCTCGGCCACTACGAAAGCAAATGGGCGATCGAGCAGCACATTCGTAAACTAGGACTCCCGGCCACGATTCTGCGTCCGGTCGGTTTCATGGATGCGTTGGCCGTCCCACCGGCGCAGCGCGCGATGTACCTCGGCATGTTCAAAGCGAACTGGGGAGATTCACTCCGCGTCCAATTCGTGGCCACCTACGACATCGGCTGGTTCGCCGCGCGCGCGCTCGAAGAACCAGAACGCTACGCCGGCCGCATCATCCCGCTCGCCGGCGACGAGTTGAACATCACCGACATCGTCAGGACCTTCAAGACCGTAACCGGGCACAAGCCCTGGGTGGCGCCGATTCCCGCCTTCGCAGCCAAGAAATTTGTACCGGCGGAGTACGGGGACATGTTCCGCTGGATCCGCGAAGAGGGCTTCAAAGCCGACATCGCCCAGGTACGGAAAGAATATCCCCAGCTACTAACCTTCGCCGACTGGCTCAAGAAATACGCCAACCAACACTAAAACCTGCCCCCGCAAAGCAGGGAAACCCGGGGTTTGTGCCATACCAGCGAACCGTTATCCGGACTTTCAAGGCGCCGTCAAGCCGACACCCACCACGATTCTGCCGAGGCAGATCGCGTTGGTGTATACGCGCCCTTGGATGGTGGTAGCGGAGCGGGCTATGACCGGTTCAGAAGATCATCGAGGTTCTCTACCCTGGTGATCTGGCCGAAGTGAGCCGTGACCGCATTGCCATCATCACTGACGTAGTCCTGGTCGTACGCGCCGGATGTCACGAGACAGGGACTCCGGCCGGCCACTGGCCCATGCCGGCAGAAAACGACCATCAGTCGATCGAATGCGAGAACCGATGAACGACCACCTCCGAAGCCCTGCCAGTTCGGCCGACGAGCAGGCAGGGCGGCCGACCGCGCTCTGCGCGGTGACACCGGCACTACTGGATCAGCTCGGTGATCCGGCCGCGCAAGGCCGTCTGCGCGATCTCGGCTGCGGCATCAACGAGCCAGCCCTCACGGCGGCCCGCCGATGACCGGCCCCGTCTCCCAGCCGCGACGCGTTTCACCACGATTCAACGACAAGCTCGCGCTAATCACCGGGTCCGGCCGCGGCATTGGGCGCGAGATCGCGCTCGCGCTCGCCTCGCACGGCGCGCGCCTGGGCCTGCTGGCCCGAACACGGGCCGAGCTTGAGGAGGTCGCCGGAGTAATAGCCGATGCCGGAGGACAAGCGCTGGTCCTCGTGGCGGATCTCTCCCGCCCCGATGAGGTGGCCGCGGCACTCGACCGGCTCAGGGCGGACGCCGGCGTCATCGATATCCTGGTCAACAACGCGGGTGTGCCCTGGCCGGCCGGCCTGCCAGCCAAGCTGGACGGCACTCAGGTACGTACCGCCATCGCCATCAACCTCGCCGCGCCAATCGAACTTTCCCTGCACGTGCTGCCCGGCATGCTGGCACAGGGCCGGGGAGAGATCGTCAACCTTTCAGGCGATGTCTCTCAGGCCGGAATCTTGCCTGGCCTGAGCGTCTACCTCTCGGCGAAAAGCGGTCTAGAGGCATTCTCGCGCAGCCTCGCCGCGGAACTGCGCGACACCGGCATCCACGTCAACGTGTTTCGTCCCGGCGCAGTCGACACCTCAATGCTGCAGTACATCCTGGATCAGCCACCGGAAGAGATCGGCCCGCTGAAGGATCTCTTCGCGAAATTCAAGCAGGCGGAAATGCTGACCTCTCCCGCGCAGGCCGCCGCGGCTCTGCTCGATCACCTGGGCAGCGGCGAGACCGGGCAGATCTGGGACGCAGGAACAGGAGAACCAGACCACCCTCAATGATGGTGTCCGGCGGCGGCCCGAGAGAGTTCACGGGCCGCCGCCGACATTAGGACATCCAGCTAACTGCTTCGACCTGAAAGCTAAGATCAACATGGGCGAATTCGACGACCTAAACGCAAAATTCATCGACGAGTTCCACGCGAAGGGGGGCCGGGGGATCGACCAGTTCGGCGACGCACTCCTGCTGCTGCACCACACAGGCGCCCGCAGCGGGGCCGAGCGGGTCAACCCGCTGGCCTATTTCGACGACGGCAACCGCCTCGTGATCGTCGCGTCACGAGCTGGCGCACCGCAGCACCCGGACTGGTTCTACAACCTTAAAGCTCATCCCGACACGACGATCGAGGTCGGCACCGAGACCCGAGCGGTCCGAGCGGTCGAAATCACCGGCGACGACTACGAGCAGACGTGGGCTCGGGTAACCGCGGCGATGCCCGTGTTCGCCGGCTACCAGACGAAGACGACACGACGGATTCCACTCGTGGCATTGCTCGGGACAGCGTAGACGATTCGACGCCGGCTCAGAGTGAGCTTTCGGGCGTCGTTGACACGCATGTCGTTACGCGTACGGTGTGCCCCGGTCCGGGAGGCCAGGCCTCGCACTCGGCGTGCCCTGCTCAGCCGGGTGCGGGCGCCAGGTCGATGATCTTCTCACCTGTAGTTTGTCGCCTTTGTGCTGGTAGATAGATGTTGAGAGCGCGGCAGTTTCTGACGACGTTGAGAGGTTGTTGGAGTTCGCGGTGTGGCGGTTTGGTGGTCCAGGGTGTCTAAGGGATGTCTCGTAACTGATCTTGTGGTTGGTGGTGCTGGTGTTGCGGATCAGTCCGTGAGGAGGATGTTGTGCAGGTGTGCGATTCCGGACACCGTGTCGTTCAGGGTGCGGGCGGCGCGGCGGTAGTCGCGCAGGATCTTCCAGCACTTCATCCGAGCGAGCGCGTGTTCGACGCGGGCGCGGATCTTGCGGTGGCCGGCGTTGAGGTCTTCTTTCCAGTCCGGCAGATCGCTGCCGTCACGGGGTTTGCGGTAGGGCATGATCACCTCGGGATTGCCTTGGTAGCCGCCATCAGCCATCACCGGGCGCCCTGCCAGTTCCCGTTCGATTCCGGAGTCGCGGTAGACGGTGCAGTCGTTGCGGTTGCCCGGGTGGGCGTCGCCGGTGGCGATCACCAGGCGGGTGTCGGCGTCGATCGCGACCTGCACGTTCGCCGAGTACCGGTAGTTCTTCGACGGTGCCGCCAACCGGTGGTCCCGTGTCGGCACCAAGGTGCCGTCGACGATCGCGATCGCGTCGATCCGGCGTTTGCGGACCGGTGCGAGCGCCAGCAGCGGTCCGATGGTGTCGATCACCCGGTGCGCCGCGGAGTGCGACACTCCGAACAACGGCCCGATCTGGCGCACCGTCAGGTTCGTCCGCCAGTACGTCGCGACCAGCAGCACACGATCAGCCAGGTCAAGGCGCCACTGGCGGCCAGGTCGGCCATCGGCGATCTCGTCACCGCCACGTTTCGCCACGATCCGCACCAGCTTCTGGAAACTGACCTGGTTCCAGCCCCGTGAACGGGGTAATCCACTCCGGTCGCGATGCCGAGATCACCTGCACCACACCATGATCGACTACACGCACGACCAGACCCACACCGGGTTACGAGACATCCCTTAGTCCGCGGTGGAGTCGAAGCGCGCGGCGACATCGGGTCGTCCGGCCAGCCGGGGTGGGAAGCCGGGACCCATACGGTGCTCGACCGTGTCGTGCGTGATCGGCCGGCAGCACTCCGAGCAGACCACGTCGCGTCCGTGTCGTGGCCGCACGTCGTGTGGTGCACCGTGACCGGCCTGCCCGCGCCGTCGTCCAGCCAGCGGTCGCCCCACGCGGCCATCGCGGCCAGCACCGGGTAGCAGTCGGCGCCCTTCTCGGTCAGCACGTACTCGTGGCGCACCGGATCGCGCTGGTAGGGCTCCTTGCGCAGCAGACCTTCGTCGACGAGGCGCGCCAGCCGCTCGGCCAGCGTGTTGCGGGCGATCCCGAGGCCGGCCTGGAACTGGTCGAACCGGCGCACTCCGTAGAACGCCTCGCGCAGCACCAGCGGCGTCCACCGGTCGCCGAGCAGGTCGACCGTCCTGGCCAGCGAGCAGGGCCACCCGCTGAACGACGTGCGCCGCATCAGCCGTCACCCCAACCCGTTGCGCTACCGAGACCCGGGTCAGCATAGGCCCGGTTCGGAGCGGTAACTTGGACTTATGTCCATGTACGATGACAGCGTGGACATCGCGACACGGCTACAGGACGCCGGCCTGCGCGCGACCCGGCCGCGCATCGCGGTCGCCGAGACGCTGCGCGCGATGGGCGGCCACCGGACCGCCGACGAGGTGCACGCGCAGCTCGCGCGCGACGCGCCAACATGCCCAGGACCAGCGTGTACAACTCGCTGACCGCGCTGGCGGACGCCGGTATCGCGCTGCGCGCGGACGTCGGGCCCGGCGCCGTCGTCTACGAGGTCGCCGACACCTGGCACCACCATTTCGTGTGCCGCGGCTGCGGGCGGATCAGGACGTGACGTGCGTGGCCGGCGAGCGGCCATGTCTGACCCCGGCGGAGGCCGTCGGACAGGTCGAGGAAGCCCAGGTGATCTTCCGTGGGCTGTGCGCCCGTGTGGGGAGGTTGCGGTCATGGCGGTTGAGTCGAGGCAGACGGTTCAAGGAGATGCTGGCCGCGGAACGGCAGAGCGCGGTGCTCTACCGCGGCCTCGCGGCAGGCGCGCAGGGCGAGCGCAAGGAGATCTTCGAGCAGCTCGCGGCGGTGGAGGACAAGCACGCGGCGCACTGGGCGGCCAAGCTGACCGAACTGGGCGAGTCCGATCCCCGACCCCGGCCGGCCAGCAGCTGCAGCACCCGTGTGCTGACCTGGCTGGCCCACCGGTTCTCGGTGGATGCCGTGCTGCCGCTGGTGGAGCGCGCCGAGCACGCCGACGCCGGGCTGTACCAGGGCGATCCGGACGCCACGCCGGACATGGCGATCGACGAGCGGTCGCACGCGCGGGTGCTGACCCGGTTGCGCGGCCCGGCGGAGGAAGGCGGCCGGGGCATCGCGAAGCGCGAACGCTGGCACCGCGGTGACCGGTCGGGTGCGCTGCGCGCGGGCGTGTTCGGCGTGAACGACGGCCTGGTGTCCAACACCTCGCTGGTGATGGGCTTCGCCGGTTCCGGTGCCGGTCGCCGGCACGATCGCTGTTCGCCGGCCTGGCCGGATTGCTGGCCGGCGCGTTCTCCATGGCGGCCGGCGAGTACATCTCCATGCGCAGCCAGCGCGAGGCGTACGAGCGGGAGATCTCCGTCGAGGCGGACGAACTGCGCGAGGACCCGGAGGCGGAGCAGGAGGAGCTGGCGCTGATCTACCGCGCGAAGGGCCTGGACGCCGACCAGGCCGAGAAGGTCGCCAAGACGATCATGAAGGACCACCGAGGTCGCCCTGGACACGATGGCCCGCGAGGAGCTGGGCCTTGACCCGGACGAACTGGGTTCACCGTGGTCGGCGGCGGTGTCCAGCCTGCTGGCGTTCGCCGTCTGGGTGCCGTCGTCGTCGTGCTGCCGTACCTGTTCGGTTCCGGCCTCCCGCGCTGGTCACGGCGATCGTCCTGGCGGCACTGGCGCTGTTCGGCGTCGGCGCGGTGATCGGCATGCTGAACGGCCGGTCGGCGCTGCGGGCCGGTGGGCGTCAACTGCTGGTCGGTGGGCTGGCCGCGTTGATCGTGTTCGGCATCGGCCACCTCATCGGCGGCGCCGTGGGATGACGGCGAGCGCTGCGCCGACGACGGTGAGTACGGCAAGGAACCACGCCACGGCGGTGATGCCGTGCGTGGCGGCGTAGACGAGCGTGGCGGCGGCGATGCCGAGCGCGGTACCCAGACCGCGCGTCATGTTGAGGATACCGGCGGCCGCACCGGATTCGCGTGGTCGGTGCGGCGGCCATGACGGCGGCGTTGTTGGCCGGCGTGAACAACCCGAGACCGATGCCGACCACGACGAGCAGTATCGCGAACACCACCAGGCCCGCGACCGGCGCGATGCCGGCCAGGCCGAGGGTCGCCACGGCCATGCCGGTAGCCGTCACGGCGGGTGCGCCCCACCGGTCGGCGAGGCGGCCGGCGAACGGCGCGGTCACGCCGAGCGCCACGGGCAGCAGGGTCAGCACGAGGCCGGAGTGGCCGCTGGCCAGGTGATATGCCGATGCCAGCGCGAATGGGGCGGTGAACAGCAGGCCGAACATGGCCGTGTAGGACAGCAGGCCGGCGCCCAGGCCGGCGCTGAAGTCCGGGCGCCGGAACAGACTCGCGGCTCCAGCAGTGGCGCATCGGCTCGACGGGCGTGCAGACGAACAGCGCGCCGAACACGGCGGACACGATCAGTGCCGGCCACATTTCCAGTGACAGGGCGGTCATCAGCGTTGCGATCGCGGGCACGAACAGGGCCAGACCGCGCCAGTCGACGGGTTGCCGTGCCGCGAGATTCCGGCTGCGTGGCAGGAAGAACCAGCCGGTGACGACGCCGATGACGGCCGCTGGCACGGTGAGCAGGAACAACAGCCGCCAGCTGCCCAGCTGCAGCAGCAGGCCGCCCGCGGCCGGACCGAGCGCGAGGCCGACGGCCTGCGCGGCGCCCTGCACACCGACGGCCCTGCCCGAGCACCCGCCTCGGCACGGCGCAGGCGATCAGGCGCCACGCTGTTGGCCTGCAGCATGGCCGCGCCGAGGGCCTGCACGACGCGGAACGACGTCCAGCGTGACCAGGTTCGGCGCCAGGCCGCACGCCAGTGACGCCAGCCCGAAGACGGCGAAACCGTAGGTGTAGAGCAGCTTGCGGCCGATCGTGTCGGCGAGGCTGACCGACCGGCGCGACCAGGCTGACCAGCGTCAGCAGGTAGGTGAGCGCGACCCATTCGGTCTGCCCGGTCGCCGGCGTGCAGGTCGCGGCCGATGGCGGGCAACGCGAGCGACACGATGCTCGCGTCGAGCTGCCCCATGAACGCGCCGATGCAGACGGTGGCCACGACCAGACCGGGCGCCCAGACAGCGGTGGCGATACGACGCGGCCGGGCCGGCTCCCGCAGCAGCACGCTTCCGCCACGTCAGGCCACACCTCCTCACCTCCGACACCGATTATATCGGTGTCAGACTCTTTCTGAGTCAGATGTACTGCGACTCACAGCTGTCACCCGGTTCGCGTACCGTGCGGGCATGGCGACTCTCGTGACCTTCCATGCCCACCCCGATGACGAGTGCATCGCGTGCGGTGGGGTCATGCGGAAGGCGGCTGACGAAGGCCACCGCGTGGTGCTCGTGGTGGCGACGCGGGGTGAGAACGGGGAGGTGCAGCCCGGTTTTCTCGCCGACGGCGAGGAACTGTGGCAGCGGCGGGTGATCGAGACGCATGAGTCCGCGAAGATTCTCGGGGCACAGCGCGTGGAGTTCCTGGGCTATGTCGACTCCGGGAATGATGGGCACGCCGGAGAACGACGTGCCCGGGGCGTTCTGGCAGGCGGACGTGGACTGAGGCGGCCGAGCGGCTGGCGGTCGATCCTGCGGGAGGAGAACGCGCCGACGTCCTGACCTGCTATGACGATAATGGCGGGTACGGGCATCCTGACCATATCCAGGTGCATCGGGTCGGGATGTCGCGCGGCTTCAGATCGGCTGGCACGCCACGCGTCTACCAGAACACGATGAACCGCGACCACATGAAGCGGGGCCGGCGGCTGTTGGCCGAGCAGACCGGGCCTCGACATGCCCGATTTCGAGGATGAGACGGAGTTCGGCAAGCCGGAGTCCGATCCTACTGCCGCTGTCGATGTGAGGCTTACCTGGAGGTCAAGCGGGCCGCTATGCGGGCTCATGCCTGCAGATCAGTGAGGAGTCGTTCTTTTTGGCCATGCCGGAGGAGGCGTTTCGAGTATGCTTTTGGTACGGAGTGGTTTATTCGGGATGGGGCGGGGCCCGGGATTACTGAGACGGATTTGATGGCTGGGTTGTGATGGTTTCTTGCCGCTGAGTTGGCTCCGCCTGGCTGGTTCGGTCGTTCAAGGGATGGCACCGGGGGCTTGCCGGGTTCGGCGGTTGCGTTTTGGGGAGCCTTCGGTTGTGGGCACGGGATGGCGCCGGCAGTGTGTCTGCCGGCGCCATTTGTGTTGCTTCGTCAGCTTACGCTTAGTTGGAATACCGTTGTTTGGTTGTAGGTCTGGCCTGGGTTCAGGGTTGTCGTGGGGAACGTCGGGTTCGTTCGGGGAGTCCGGGAAGTGCTGGGTCTCCAGGGCGAATCCGTCGCTCTGCCGGTAGACGTGATCACTCGTGCCGGTGAGCGTGCCCGTCAGGAAGTTGCCCGAGTAGAACTGGATGCCCGGTTGGGTGGTGTAGATGCTCAGGGTTCGGCCGCTGGCCGGGTCTTCTGCCGTTGCCGCCAGGGACATCGCGTTCGGTGCTCGGCTTGTTGAGGACCCAGTTGTGGTCGTAGCCCTGGCCGATCAGCAACTGCGGGTCGCCTTCGTTGATGTTGGCGCCGATTGGTGTCGGCCTCGTGAAGTCGAACGGTGTGCCGGCGACCGGGACGATCTGGCCGGTCGGGATCTGGGTGGTGTCCGTTGGCGTGTAGTTGTCGGCGTTGAGCGTCAGTAGCTGGTGGTAGATGTCGCCGGACGCCTCGCCGGCCAGGTTCCAGTACGAGTGGTTGGTCAGGTTGACCACCGTCGGGGCGTCCGTCGTGGCGCTCGAAGTGCAGGGTCAGGCGGTTGGCGTCGTCCAGGGTGTAGGTCGCCGACCGTGGTCAGCGTGCCCGGGTAGCCCATTTCTCCGTTGGGACTGACGTATGTCCAGCTGCAGGCCGACCGTGCCGTCGCCGTGGATCACCTTCGCCGACCAGACCTTCTTGTCGAAGCCGACCGTGCCGCCGTGCAGGCTGTTGCCGTTGTTGTTGATCGGCACGTGGTACGTGACGCCGTCCAGGGTGAACGTGCCCTTGGCGATGCGGTTGGCGTAGCGGCCGATCAGGGCGCCGAAGTACACGCCGCCGCCGGCTGCCGGGCTGTTGTGCGCGACGTAGTCGGCCAGGGTCGGGAAGCCGAGCACCACGTCCGCCTGCTGGCCGTTGCGGTCCGGCGCGACGAGCGACTGGATGATGCCGCCGTAGGTGAGGATCCGCACCGTTTCGCCGCTGGCCGCTGGTCAGCGTGTAGCGGTAGACCGACGTGCCGCTGACCTGGCCGAACGTACTCCGGTGCGCTGATCGTGGGGCCGCGTCCGTGGTGTTGCGGCGCCTCCTGTGCGCCGGTGCGCCGCCGACAGGAAGCCGACTGCCAGCACCGCCGCCGCGCCCACCACACCTACACGTAACGCTCTTCTGCGTGGACCGACCAACCGGGAGATGACTGACGCTGTTCGCACTACTCCTCCTTACGAATCGGGCTCCAGTCGCCCTTTCGATGCGGTATTCGGCGTGCACCAGCTCCAGCAGCTCGGCCACCGACGTGTCCTTCGACGGCTTGTCGAACGTGATCTCCCCGTGTTGCAACAGGTTGACGCGATCACACACGTCAACGACCTGGCTGTAGTTGTGGGCGATGAGGATGATGGCCAGGTCGCCGCGCTGCTTGAGCTGTGCCGAGCAGGCGCAGGATCAGCCCGCCCTCCTTGGCGCCCATCGCGGCCAGCGGCTCGTCCAGCAGCAACAGCTTGGCGTTGTTCGAGTAGACCGACCGTGCCACCGCGATCGCCTGCCGCTGCCCGCCGGACAGCTGGCCGACCTCCGTGGTGACGGACGGGATGTTGATGCCGATCGCGTCCAGTGCCTCCCTGGCCCGCCTGCGCATCTCCCGCCGCCGCAGGAACGGCAGCGGCCGGTGCACCAGCTTCCTTGTTCAGGTGCAGGTTCAGGTAGACCGGCAGGTCGTTGACCAGGGCCAGGTCCTGGAACACCGTCTCGATGCCCAGCGACCTGCGCGTGCACCACCGACTTCAGGTCGACCGGCTGGCCCTCGAACAGCAGCCGGCCGCTGTCCGGGCGGTGGAAACCGGTCAGGATCTTGATCAGCGTCGACTTGCCGGCGCCGTTGTCGCCGATCAGGCCGAGGATCTCGCCCGCGCCGCACGCTCAGGTTGATGTCGCGCAGCGCGCTGCACCGGCCCGAACCGCTTGCTCACGTGCTCGGCCCTGATCACCTCGGGCATGGCCTCGGTCCGCCAGGCCGGCTCCTGTTCGGTCATCCGCTCACTGCTCTCGGTCATCGGCTCGCCTTTCGCCGCAGGATGGACAGGTACACGTTGAGCAGCATCGCGACCAGGATCGCGATGCCGAGCACCACGTCGAAGGCGTTCGCGCTGACGCCGGTCAGGTTGAACCCGTCGAACACGATGCCCAGCAGCAGCGGCGCCCGAGCAGCGCGCCGACCACGGTGCCGGACCCGCCGAGCAGCGCGGTGCCGCCGATCACCGCCGACGCGACCGCGAAGAACATCGTCTGCGCGCCGCCGTTGGTCGGGTCGAACGAGCCGACCCGCAGGCCGTCCATGATGCCGCCGAGGCCGGCCAGCGTGCTGGCGATCGCGAAGTTGACGATCTTGACCCGGTTGGCCCGGATGCCGGACTCGGCCGCACCGACCGGGTTGCCGCCTACGGCCTGCGTGTAGATGCCGAACCGGGTGGCCGACAGCAGCACCTGCATGACCACCACGATCACCAGCACCCAGATCAGTTCGGCCCAGTGCGCCTTGCCGAAGATCTGCACCACCGCAGCCCTCGCGTCGGCGCGCTCACCGGCGAACCGTTGGACACCATCAGCGAGATGCCCTCGATCAGGAACGACATGCCCGAGTGGTCACGATGAACGAGGGCAGGTCCGAACCGGGTGCGGATGAACCCGTTCACCGCGCCGATCAGCGCGCTAGCACCACGATCGACCCGAGGATCGCCAGGATCAGCGGCACACCGCTGTTGTAGAAGATCATCAGCATGAACGGCGCCAGGGTGAACACGAACCCGGCCGACAGGTCGATCTCACCGCAGATCAGCAGCATCACCTCGCCGCGGCGACGATCGCCCACGGCGCGAAGAACTGCACGATCGTGTGATAGTTGTCGATGGTGTTGAACGCCGACGTCGTGACGCTGAAGTAGATCGCGACGGCGATGGTGACCAGCAGGATGCTCAGTTCCTGCAGCCGCACCAGACCGCGCAGCACCGAGTCGCCTGCCGAGGAGTCGTTCCGCTGCGCCGACGACCGCGTCCGACATGTCGGTCAGCTCCGCCAGTTCCTCATCGGTCTCCGTGTCACCGTCAGGTCTGCACCGTCGACGGCGGCGGCAGCGGGATCGAGCTGGGCATCGTGACCAGCTTGTTGTTCGGTCCGCCCTCGACCCTGCTGTTGGCCGACGCGTACGGTGCCCACGTTGTCCTTGGTGACGAACGTCAGACCGGTGTCGGTGGCCGGCGGCGCGACCAGCGTGCCGGACAGCCGGTACAGGTAGAGGTAGAGCACCGGCAGGAAGCCCTGCAGGTAGGCGGACTGGTCGATGGTGAAGTCCAGCGCGCCGGACTTGACGCCGTTGATGGTGTCCGACAGCGTGTCGAATCCGCCCGCGTGGACCTTGCCGGTGACGCCCCGGCTGGTGATCAGCTGCGCGATGGAGGCCGTGCTGCCCGCGTCCACCGCGTACAGGCCCTTGGCGTCCGGGTGACCGCTGTAGGACGCGGCGGTCATCGCGTTCAGCTCGCCGGCCTGCGTCGGCGCCGGTGTTGACGGACTTGACACGGTCACGTCCGGGCGCGGCCTGTCTTCAGCGCGGCCTGTGAGGCCGTCCAGCCGCGGCTGCACGTTGTTGCCGCCGGGCTGGGAGATGCCGACCAGGATCGTGCCGGACGTGACGTCCTTCGCGATCCGCTGCCCCATCAGCACGCCGGACTGGTACAGGTCCTGCCCGACGTAGGTCAGCGGGTAGTTGTTCGGCGCGGTCGCGTTGTACGCGATCACCGGAATTCCCTTGGCCAGGGCCTTCTTCGTCGGCTCGACGAACGCGCTGTTGTCGGTCAGCGGGATCGCGATGCCGTCCGCGCCGCCGTTGATGGCGGAGTCGAACGCGCTGACCATCTCCGACACGTTACCGTTCTCCGAACCGGTCCACTGCGGTGTCGGCAGGCCGAGCACCGTGGCCGCGTCGGCGAGGCCGTTGCGGGTCGGGATGAAGAACGAGTTCGTGGTGACGTGGTTGACGAACACGAACTTCCACTTCGGTGTGCTCGGGAAGTTGCCCGACCCCACCGGAAGTCGCTGGCTGGCCGCCGCTCGCACATGCCGACAGCAGCATGCCCGCCGCCGCGACACCGCCGCCCGCGCCGAGCATCGTCAACATGTTGCGCCTGGACCACGAACTGGGCCGATCGTCGACTCGATCCTCGGGCTGGCTGTCACTCATGGTGTTCACCACGCATCCCATCTCTGACCATCGCGAACAAGGCACGGCTTCGGTCACCCGCCCGTCCGCCGTGTGTGACGTGAATCATCAGATGATTCGTTGATACCGTCAAGCGCTGGGGAAATATCGGGTTCATCACGAAGAAATACACAGCCCACGGTGTTTTCATGCCGATTGGCGACTCGTTGTGCGACGGTCGCCACGAGACGTGGTACTGCGGTCAAGCCGTGCGGTCAAGCCGTGGTGTCCGCCTGCCGGCGCTCCCAACCTTCCTGGAACAGGTTGAAACTCACCGGCCGTCGCGGATGCCTGGCCAGTTGCGTCATGTCCAGCGACACCCCGAGCCCCGGCGCGTCCGGCCGCGCGAAGTAGCCGTCGACCACCTCGGGCACGCCGGGCTCGCAGTCCTTGACGTACGAGTCGGCGAAGTCGTTGAAGTGCTCCTGGATCTTGAAGTTCACCGTGGTTGCCGCCAGGTGCAGGTTGGCGGCGGTGGAGATCGGGCCGCCGACGTTGTGCGGCGCCATCAGCAGGTAGTGCGATCTCGGCCGTGCCGGCCAGTTTCTTCGCCTCCAGCAGCCCGCCGGAGTGGGTGATGTCGGTCTGCAGGATGTCCGCGCACTGCAGTTCGAACAGCTCGCGGTAGTCGTAGCGGGTGTGCATGCGCTCACCGGTCGCGATCGGGATGTCGGTGTGCGCGGCGACCTTGGCCAGCGCCTTGAGGTTCTCCGGCGGCACGGGCTCCTCGATCCACGCCGGGCGAGAACGGCGCCAGCCGGCTCGGCGATGCGGATCGCCATCGACGCGCTGAACCGGCCGTGCATCTCGATCAGCAGCTCGACGTCCGGGCCGACCGCGTCGCGCACGGCCTCGACCAGCGCCAACGACAGCGCGATCTCGTTGCTGTCCAACTCGAACGTGCCCGCGCCGAACGGGTCGAGTTTCAGCGCCCAGATAACCCTTTTCGACCACCCGCCGGGCGGCCGCGTGGAACTCCTCGCGGCGTGCGCTCCACCTGGTACCAGCCGTTGGCGTACGCCTTGATCCGGTCCCGGACCGGGCCGCCGAGCAGTTTGTGCACGGGCAGTCCGAGAGCTTTGCCCTTGATGTCCCAGCAGGCGATCTCCAGGACCGCCAGCGCGGACATGGCGATCTCGCCAGGTCGGGCATAGTCGTGGCGGGTCATGCGGTAGACAAGAGCCTCGATGTCGAACGGATCGAAGCCGATGACGTGGTTGCGGCAGCGCCTCGGTGAGGAAGCCGAGCAGCGCGTCGGTGTGCTGCAGCATGCGGACCTCGCCCAGCCCGGTGATGCCCTCGTCGGTTTCGACCTCGACGATGGTGAGATTGCGCCACGGGGTGCCCAGGACATGGGTATCCTGACTCCGCTGATCTTCACAGGTTGGGAGCAGTACGCGTGTTGACAGTATCGATCAATCATTCGATGATTGTGCCGTGATGAGGACCAAGCCCGGCCCTCTGGGCGAACACAGAACCATGCACGGCCGGGTGGTCGAATGGCTCGGCATGCGGATCGTGTCCGGCGAGTTCCCCGCGGGCAGCCAACTGCCCAACGAGGCCGACCTCGCCGCCGCGGCTCGTCGGTCAGCCGCGGCGGCGTCCGGGAGGCGATCAAGGCGTTGGCCGCCAAGGGACTCGTCGAACCGCAGACCACGGCTGGGCACCCGGGTGCTGCCGCGTCCGGAGTGGAACCTGATGGACCGCGACGTCATCGAGTGGCACGGCCACGCCGCCGATCACGCGTTCCTGAACGACCTGATGGAGCTGCGGCTGATGGTCGAACCGGGCGCCGCACGACTGGCCGCCGAGCGCGCCGACGAGCGAGCAGATCAGCCACCTTGGAGCCCGCCTACGCCGGCATGGCCGCGCACGCCGACCACCTGCCCGAGCGACGAGGACTCGCTTCGTGGCGGCCGATCTCGCGTTCCACCTGACCATCCTGCGCGCCAGCGGCAACCAGCTGATCGAGCAGTTGGGCCGGCTGCTGGAGACCGGGCTGCACCACGCGCTGGAGGCCACGTCCCACCTGCCCGGCGGGGTGAAGGCGCACCCTGCCGCTGCACAAGGCCGTGCTGAACGCGATCCGCACGCAGCGAGCCGGCCGCGGCGGAGCGGGCCACCACACGCCTGCTCGACACCACGATGGCCGCCATCCGGGACGACGAACAGTTGCGAGACCGTCATGACGCAGGGCGGTCGGTCATCGAGTGCGCCGCACCGGTCTGGACGTCGTGCCGGACGAGCCGAGGCCACCGGGACCGGGTGAGGCGCTGGTCCGGGTCGCGCTGGGCCGGGCATCTGCGGGTCGGACCGGGAGGTGCTGGCCGGCGGCCGGGCGCCGCGACGTACGTGCGCTATCCGGTGGTGCCCGGCCACGAGTGGTCCGGCACCGTCGTCGAGGTCGGGCCGGGCGCGGACGCGGCGCTGGTCGGCCGGAAGGTCGTCGGCGAGGGCTTCCGGTCCTGCCTGCGCTGCGCCGGCGTGCCGGCGCGGCGACACGAACCTGTGCCAGGCCGGTTATGCCGAGACCGGCTTCACCGAACCGGGCGCGTGGGCGGACTACCTCACCCTGCCCGCCCGGCTGCTGCACGTGCTGCCCGACGACGCCGACCTGCGGGCCGCGGCGGTGCTGGAACCGGCCGCGTGCATCGCGTCGGCGTGTCTGAAGGCGGCGACCGTGCCCGGCGAGCGGGTCGCGGTGGTCGGCGCGGGCACGCTCGGCCTGCTCGCCGTGCAACTGCTGGCCGCGGCGAGCCCGGCCGAACTGGTCGTCGTGCACACCCGGCGCACGCGCACCGAGCTGGCGTCGAGTGCGGCGCGACGTCGCTGGTCACGCCGGACGAGGTGCCGGGACTGGCGGGCCGGTTCGACGCGGTGATCGAGGCCGCGGGCGCACCGGGCACGGCCCGGCTGGCCACGACGCTGGCCAGGCGCGGTGGCCGGGTCGTGCTGACCGGTCTGCCGGCCGCCGACGACGACCCGCCGTCGCCCGCCGACATCGTGCTCGGCGAACTGACCGTGCACAGCGTGTTCGGGGCGTCGTCGAACGCGTGGCAGCACGCGGTGCGCGCCTTCACGGCAGGCGCGCTGCGACCGGGCATGCTGGTCACGCACGAGGTCGGCGCTGGACGACGTCGCGGAGGCGTTCCGGGTGCTGGAACAGGAGCGGGGCAGCGTGGTGAAGGTGTTGTTGCGGCCGTGACGGCGGTCGACCAGGTCGACGGACCCGTCGCCGCGCACGGCGAGGGACCGGTGTGGTTCGCGCGGCTGGCCGGGCCTGCGCTGGGTCGACATGCTGGCCGGCGACGTGCTGGAACTGTCCGACGTCCGGCGAGGTCCGGCGCACGCACGTCGGCACGGTGGCCGCGGCGCTGCGACCGGTCGTGGGCGGCGGTGTGGTGCTCGCGGTGGAGCGCGGTTTCGCGCTGGCCGACGGACGACCTGACCGGCGATCGTGCCGCTGGGCGAGGTGTGGACCGACCCGGCGGTGCGGATGAACGAGGGCGGCTGCGACCCGGACGGCCGGTTCTACTGCGGTTCCATGGCCTACGACGAGCGGCCCGGCGCGGGCACGCTGTACCGGCTGGACGCCGACGGCTCCGTCACGCCGGTGCTGACCGGAGTCACGATCTCCAACGGCCTGGCCTGGAGCCCGGACGGCGACACGGCGTACTACGTCGACACGCCGACCGGCCGGATCGACGCGTTCACCTACGCCGACGGCGAACTGCGCGACCGGCGGCCCGGTGGTGCACGTCCCGGCCGGCGCGGGCGGACCGGACGGGCTGACCGTGGACGCGGACGGCCGGATCTGGGTGGCGCTGTGGGGCGGCTCGGCGGTGCACTGCTACACGCCGGACGGGTCGCTGGTGGAGGTGCTGGACGTGCCGGCATCGCACGTGACGGCGTGCACGTTCGGCGGCCCCGGCCTGGCCACGCTCTACATCACGACGTCCCAGGTGGACACGGACCGGACGGTGGAACCGTTGGCGGGCGCGGTGTTCCAGGCCGACGTCGGGGTACGCGGACTGCCGGTACTCCCCTATCGGACAACCATCTCGAACCTGGCGGACATCAGTTAAGCCCCAGGCGTGGGACAACGGGCCGACACCACCGGGAACCACCACCGGACAGCGACTCAAGCACCAGGCACCCCGGCCAGGTCCTGCTCGATCCGGTGCGCCGTGTCCAGCAACAACGGCACGACGTCCCGCGTGACCTCGTCGGCCGTGCGGCGGGACGCGTTGACGGCCACGTTGACCGCGGCCACGACCCGGCCCGTCGCGTCGCGGACCGGTGCCGCGACCGAGCGCAGGCCCTCCTCCAGTTCCTGGTCCACCATCGCCCAGCCGCGTTCCCGGATCGTGGCCAGTTCGGCGCGCAGTCCCTTGGTGTCGGTCAGCGTGTTCGGGGTCAGCCGGCGCAGGTCGGCCGACGCCAGGAAACCGTCCAGCCAGTCGTCGGACCGGCCGGCCAGCAGCACCCTGCCCATCGACGTCGCGTACGCCGGGAACCGTGTGCCGACCGCGATCACCACCGCCATGATGCGTTTGGTGGGCACCCGCGCCACGTACACGATCTCGTCACCGTCCAGCACGCACATCGACGACGACTCGTGCACGCGCTCGACAAGCTGTTCCATGTGCGGCAGCGCCAGTTCCGGCAGTGACAGGCTGGACAGGTAGGCGTAGCCCAGTTCCAGCACCTTCGGGCGCAGTGCGAACTTGCCGCCGTCGGCGCGCATGTAGCCGATCTCCACCAGCGTGCGCAGGAAGCGGCGGGCCGCCGCCCTGGTCAGGCCGGCCTGCCTGGCCACCTCGGACAGCGTCAGTTCGGGGTGGTCGGCGTCGAACGCCCTGATCACCGCCAGTCCCCGGTCCAGGGACTGGACGAACTCGCCGTTGCGGCTGTCCACCGCGGCCTCCGGCTCAGCCACCGTCGGCCTCGTCCAGCACGCCACGCGCGACCGCGAACGCCGTGTTCGCCGCCGGCACGCCCGCGTAGATCGCCACCTGCAACAGCACCTCGCGGATCTCTTCCTTGGTCAGCCCGTTGCGCAGTGCGGCCCGCACGTGCATCGCCAGTTCGTTGTGGTGGCCGAGCGCGGCCAGCATCGCGACCGTGACGCAACTTCGGACGCGCCGGTCCAGACCGGGCCGTGTCCACACCGTGCCCCACGCGTACTTCGTGATCATCTCCTGGAAGTCGGCGGTGAACTCGTCGGCGGCCGACGTGGCCCGGTCCACGTGTTCGTCGCCGAGCACCGCGCGGCGCACCTGCATCCCCGCCGCGTAGGGATCGCCCACGAAATGCTGTTCCAGCAGCGCCGTCACCTTGGCCGGCTGTTCCACGGCGGCCAGGTGCGCGGCCGCCGCGACCACCTCGAAGCGGGCGCCGCGCACCGAGTCCGCGATCAGCCTGCCGTGTTCGGGCGGTGTCGACGGGTCGTCGAGGGCCGAGACGACCATGGTGGCCGCGGTGATCTTCGGCAGCACCGGCCGCAGGTCCATCGTGGCGAGTGCCTCGCAGCACGCCGCGTAGCCGTCGTCCGGGATCTCGGCCAGCATCGCCGCGTACGGCTCGCGGTCGGTGAACGCCGGAGTGAACCAGCGGCCCAACGACGCCGTCACCACCGCCGGGTGCCCTGTTCCCGCACGGTCGCGGCACGGTCGAGCCAGCCCTCGCGCCGGCGGCAGGTGCGCCGACGTGCACAGCAGCGCCAGTTTGCCCACGCGCTCGGGCTGCCGCGCCGCGATCGCCATGCCGATCATGCCGCCCAGCGACAGTCCCGCGTAGTGGAACCGGTCGACACCCAGCTCGTCCAGCATCGCCAGTACCGCGTCCGCCATACCGTCCACCGTGTACGGACCGGGTGGCCGCGCCGAACCGGGATGGCCGAGATGGTTGTAGCGCAGCACGCGGAAGTGCTTGGCCAGCACGGGAACCTGTGGGTCCCACATGTGCAGCGTCGTGCCGAGTGACGGTCCCAGCACCAGCACGGGAGCGTCCTCGTGACCGGTGAGCTCGTAGTGCAGGTCGCTCACAGCCGCTCCCCCATCCGTTCGGTGTCCACCTTCAACTCGGCCAGCAGCACACGGGTGTGCCGCACGGCCGCCGTGGTCAGCGCGAGCAGGTCACCGACGGTCTCCCACTCCGCCTGCCACCGGCCCGCGGCGCGCTGCAACTCCTGCGGCAGTCCGGCGAAGACCGTACCGACCAGGCCCGGCGCACGGTGCGCGCACGCCAGGATCTGCACCGAACGGGCGCTGTTGCGCTTGTCCGGCATGGCCGACGACCCACCCGGCGAGCCCTCGGTCAGCTCGCCGATCTCGGCCTGCGCGAGCAGCACGACGTCACCGGCGATCTTGCCCAGCGCTCCGGTCACCATGCCCAGCGCCGACGCCAGTTCGGCGACCCGGATCACGGTTGGTGTGCCAGCACGACGCCGGCGCGGCCAATCCCAGTTCGGCGCGCGAACGCGGTGACCAGTGCCGGGTCCTCCAGCGTGCCGACCGGCCCGACCAACTGCGCGGCCAGCGACTCGGCCGCGCACCCGGTCCAGCGCGACGCGCGCGTCGGCGACCCCGGCCAGCCACCCGTGCACCAGCCGGCCGAACGTCGTCGGCAGCGCCTTGGCCAGCAGCGTTCTGCCGAGCTGTCGCGTGTCCCGGTGCTCGGCGGCCAGCCGGGCCAGGTCGGCCACGATCGCGTCGAGATCGTCCGCACACCCGTCGATCGTGCCGGCGGCCAGCCACATCAGGCCCGAGTCGATGATGTCCTGGCTGGTGGCCGGGACATGTGCACGTCGCCGGCGACGTCGTCCGGCAGTTGCGCGCGCAGGTCGGCGACCAGCGGCACGATCGGCGTCGCGTCGCGCGCTGCCCGCTCGGCGATGCTCGGCCGCGTCGAACAGTTCCGGCCGGCAGTGGTCCGCGATCAGCTTCGCCGTTTCGGCCACGGCACCCGGCCCAGCGCGCCCTTCGCGGTGGCGAGCGCGGCTTCCGCCGCCAGCAGCGCGGCCAACCAGTCGGGCCGGTCGCCGAACATGCCCGGCGAGCAGCCCGTCAGACATCGAAGAAGACCGTCTCGCCGTCGCCCTGCAGCCGGATGTCGAACCGGTAGCCGCCGTCGGTGGCCGTGGCGATCAGCGTGCCGCGCCGGTCCGGGTCGACCGACGGCCAGCACCGGATCGGTCGCGTTCTGTCGGCGTCGGGGAAGTAGATCCGGGTGACCAGCCGGTCCAGCAGGCCACGCGAGAACACCGACACGTCGATGTGCGGCGCCTCCGTGCCGCCGTCCCGGGCCGGCAGGGCGGGCGGCCGCACGGTCAGCATGCGGTACTCGCCGTTCGCGTCGGTCGGGCAGCGCGCGAAGCCGCTGCCGGCCCTCGGCGCCCGCCTGCCACGTCTCGACCATGCGCGTCCGGCAGCGGCGCGCCCGCTCCGTCGGTGACGCGGCCGGTGATGGTGAACGCGCCCGGTGTGCCCGTCGGCCACCGCGAACGGGCCGTCCGTCCCACGGCAGGCCGATGTGCAGGAACGGGCCGACGGTCTGGGACGGGGTCAGTGCCGTGAGGGTCGGTCAGTCATCGTGGTCCGCCGTGCCTCGAACGGGGTGCTCGCCTCGCCGCGCAGCACGATGTCGAACTCGGAACGCCAGCGCCCAGTCCGGCTGCGTGCTGCTCCAGGTCGAAGTGCGAGATCAGCCGTTCCCGGCCGCGCGCGTCCGGGATCGAGTTGAAGATCGGGTCGTAGCGGCAGCAGCGGGTCGCCCGGGAAGTACATCTGCGTCACCAGCCGCTGGGTGAACGCCCTGCCGAACACGGAGAAGTGGATGTGCGCCGGCCGCCACGCGTTGTGGTGGTTGCCCCACGGGTACGCGCCGGGCTTGATCGTGGTGAACGTGTAGCGGCCCTCGGCGTCGGTGAGCGCGCGGCCGCCGCCGGTGAAGTTCGGGTCGAGCGGCGCGGGCCAGTTGTCCACCACGTGCCGGTAGCGGCCGGCCGCGTTGGCCTGCCAGATCTCCACCAGCGTGTTCGGCACCGGCTTCCCGCCGCCCTCCAGCACCTGCCCGTACACGATGATCCGCTGGCCCAGCGGCTCGTCCGGGAACTGCCTGGTGAGGTCGCCGTCGGTCGGGCCGATCCGGTCGTGCGCCGAACACCGGGGCGGTCACCTCGGTCAGGTTCTGCGGCAGCACCACCAGTGGCTGTTTCGGCGCCCGCAGCACGTTCGACCGGTAGTCCGGGTAGTCGACCGGCGGATGCACGCCGGTCCGCCGGTTCGAACACCGGCAGCTTCACGTCCGTCACGTCATCTCCTCACTGGCGACTCGCCTGGCTTCGCCCGCCTGCCCGCAGGGCCCGCAGCACGTCCAGTTCGGCCTCGGTGGGCGGTGCGGTGTCGTCCAGCGGCGACCGCACCCGCAGCGGCCAGCCGGTGGCCGCCTCGCGCCTGCGTCGACGCGTGGCACCGGGATGCAGCCGCGTGAGCACCAGTTCGCACGTGTCCGGGTCCGGTTCCAGCACACCGAGATCGGTGATCACCCGCCGCGGGCCGGCGCCGCGCAGCCCGAGCCGCTCCCGGTCGCCGGGGCCCCGGCCGAAGCCGACGCTGGTCACGAAGTCGACGCGGTCCACGAACGTCCGCGTGCTCTGCCGGACGACCACGATCACCTCACGGCAGGACGCCGCGATCTCCGGCGCGCCGCCGGCACCGGGCAGCCGGACCTTCGGGTGCTCGTAGTCGCCGCCGACGACGGTGGTGTTGATGTTGGCGAACCGGTCCAGCTGGGCGCCGCCGAGGAAGCCGACGTCGACCCGGCCGGGTTGCAGCCAGTAGTTGAACACCTCCGGCACGCTCACCACGGAGTCGGCCGTCTCGGCGAGCACACCGTCCCCGATGGACAGTGGCAGGTGGCCCGGCTTGGCGCCCAGCGTGCCGGACTCGTAGACCAGCACCAGGTTCGGCGCGTGGGTGCGGCGGGCCAGGTTGGCCGCGGTGGACGGCAGGCCGATGCCGACGAAGCACACCGCGCCGTCGGCCAGCGCGCGGGCGGCGGCCACCGTCATCATCTCGTCACTGGTCCAGTCGGCCACCGCTACCCGCCTCCCGTTCGCCATGACGTGCTCGTCCAGCCACGCCAGGAACGTGTCCCTGTCCCTGCTGATCGCGTCCCACTCCTGGTAGTAGTCGTTGTCCCGCATCGAGTATCCGTCCGCATAGGACGGATGGGCACCTCCTGGCACCACCGCGATCCGACGTGACCACCCAGTTGGGCAGCACGACGGCGCCCGGCCGCGGCTCGAACTCGTCCACGACCTCCTCGACCGTGACCAGCGAGCGCTCCGCCGCCAGCACGGCCTCCTTCTGCACGCCGGTGATGCCCCACATCCGCACGTTGCCCTGCCGGTCGGCCTGCTGCGCGTGGATCACGGTGACGTCCGGCCGCAGCGCCGGCACCGCGGCCAGCACCTCGCCGGTGAACGGGCAGGTGATCGACTTGATGTTGGTGGTGTGCTCGACGAGGTCGGTGCCGCGTAGCCGCGCAGCACGGCGAACGGCAGTCCGGAGGCGCCCGCGACGTAGCGGTTGGCCATGCCGGCGTGGCTGTGCTCCTCCAGCGCCAGCGGCACCGGCCAGCCGTGCTCGACGGCGTCCCGGAACCGGTGCAGCGAGCCGACGCCCGGGTTGCCGCCCCAGGAGAACACCAGCTTGGCCGCGCAGCCGGCGCCGATCAGCTGGTCGTAGAGCAGGTCGGGGGTCATCCGCACCAGGGTCAGCCCGGTGCGGCGCTGCCGGATGATCTCGTGGCCGGCGGCGTACGGGATGAGGTGCGTGAACCCCTCCAGCGCGACCGTGTCGCCGTCGTGGACCAGATCGGCGACGGCCTCGTCGAGACCGGCGAAGGTGGCACGGGGCACGCGACACGCCTCCTGTCCGACTGTTCGCATCGCGAACGACTGTATCTAGCTTGGCACGGTAGGTCCATCAGCAAGGCCAGGTCAACCCGCAGGCGACAGGTGCGAGTACGGCTATTGACGCACATCACACCGAGTCATATGTTCGCCCTCTGAACAGTAGTTCGGCATCCGCACAGTTCTGATGCGGGGCGCCGAGTCGCCGGTTGCGGTGTCCGGTACCTGATCCTGCTTGGCGTGCCGGCCGTCGCGGGCCGCGAGCTGGCTGCGAGCGGGCTGTGGGGTGCCGTGTCAGGCTGGTCGGGGCTGCGACTGTGCGATGTGGGCCACCCGGTGCGCGGGCCGGCCGAAAAGAAGGAGAAACCGAGGTGACCAGAACCCAGGTCGGCATCGTCGGCGCAGGACCGGCGGGGCTGTTGCTGGCGCGGCTGCTGGAGCTGGCCGGGATCGACAGTGTCGTCGTGGAGAACCGGGATCGGGAGTACGTGCGGGCACGGCAGCGGGCCGGCGTCATCGAGCACCGGATCGGGGACCTGCTGCGGCAGGCGCGGGTCGGCGAGCGGTTGGACCGGCTCGGGCTCGTGCACGACGGGATCTACCTCCAGTTCGACGGCGAGCGGCACCACGTGAACTTCCGCGAGCTGACCGGCCGCACGGTGACCGTCTGGGCGCAGACGGAGATCGTGAAGGACCTGATGGACGCACGCGAGGCCGCCGGCCTGCCGCTGTAGTTCGAGGTGTCGGATACGTGCCGTGTCCGATGTGGACAGCGATCGGCCGGTCTTGAGCTACGTGGACGCCGAGGGCAATCGGCAACGCGTGGAGTGCGACGTGATCGCCGGGTGCGACGGGTTCCACGGCATCAGCCGGGACGCCGTGCCCGGTCGGCGGGAGTGGCGGCGGGACTTCCCGTACGCGTGGCTGGGCATCCTGGCCGACGTGCCACCGTCCACCGACGAGCTGATCTATTCCCGGCACGACAACGGTTTCGCGCTGCACAGCCTGCGCTCCCCCACCGTGTCGCGGCCTGTACCTGCAGGTGCCGCCGGACGAGTCGCTGGACAACTGGCCGCACGAGCGGATCTGGGACGAACTGGCCACCCGGTTCGCGCTGCCGGGGTGGGAGTTGAAGGCGGGGCCGATCACGGACGCGTCGATCACCCCGATGCGGGTGTTCGCGACCGCACCGATGCGGCACGGGAATCTGTTCCTGGCCGGTGACTCGGCCCATATCGTGCCGCCCACCGGCGCCAAGGGGCTCAACCTGGCTCTGGCTGACGCCGCGTTGTTGGCAGAGGGGATCGTGGGGTGGTTGCGGGACGGGCGGCCTGAGCTGTTGGACGCCTACTCCGGCGTGCGGGAGCGGCATGTGTGGCGGGCGGTGCACTTCGCGGTGTGGATGACGGAGATGTTGCACGTTCGGCCCGAGGCGGACGCGATGACTTCCGAGTTGCAGCGGGCCCAGTTGCGCTATGTGGTGGAATCCTCGGCCGCATGGCCACGTCGTTGGCCGAGAACTACACCGGTCTGCCTTGGTGAGTCCGGTGCCTCGGGCCGTCGCGTGAGGGGGTCCGGTGGACCCCTGGTCCGACCCGCCCTCCCTCGCGGCGCCACCGTCGTGTTGGGTGGTGTCATGCGACGCGGGATCCTTGGTGGGACCGGGATGTCGGTCAGTTCGTTCGCGCTGGGGACGATGATGTTCGGTGCGATGGGGAACACCGATCATGACGAGTCGGTGCGGATGATTCACTCGGCGTTGGATGCCGGTGTCAATTTCGTGGACACCGCTGACGTCTATTCGCGCGGCGAGTCGGAGGAGATCGTCGGCAAGGCGTTGCGGGGCAGGCGGGACTCCGTCGTGTTGGCGACGAAGTTCGGATTGCCGATGGGCGCGGATCCGAACATGGCGGGTGGTTCGCCCCGGTGGATCAAGCGGGCCGTCGAGGGCAGCCTGCGGCGGTTGGGCACCGACCACATCGACCTGTACCAGATGCACCGCCCGGATCACGGCACCGACGTCGAGGAGACCTTGTCCGCGTTGACCGATCTGGTGCGGGCCGGCAAAGTGCGGGCGATCGGCTCGTCGACGTTCCCCGCCGACCTGATCGTCGAGGCGCAGTGGGCGGCGCACCGGCGCGATCTGCGGCCGTTCCGGACCGAGCAGCCGCGTTACTCGATGCTGACCAGGATCGTCGAGGCCGACGTGCTGCCCGCTGCGCAGCGCCACGGGATGGGCGTGCTCACCTACGGGCCGCTGAGCAGTGGCTGGTTGTCCGGGCGTGCCGATCCGACACGGGGGCATCGCGCGAGTGGCGCGCCGCAGGCGTTCGACCTGGCCGTGCCGGCCAACCAGGTGCGGTTGGAGGCGGTGCGGCAGTTGACGAAGCTCGCGCAGGACGCCGGGCTGCCACTGGCGCACCTGGCGATCGCGTTCGTGCTGGCACATCCCGCGGTGACGTCCGTGCTGATCGGCCCGCGCAGGCCGGAGCACCTGCGTGACCTGCTGGCCGGGGCCGACGTCGTGCTGTCCGACGACGTCCTGGACCGGATCGACGAGATCGTGCCGCCGGGCACCGAGGTCAACCCCGCTGACAACTACAGCGCCGCACCGCCCGCCCTGCGGGAGCCGCATCTGCGCCGCCGGGCACACTGGTCGGCGTGACAGGGACTGTGCTGGTGCTCGGCGGCCGCAGCGAGATCGGCCTCGCGGTCGCGCTCCGCCTGGTCAGGAACGGCGCGGGCACGATCGTGCTGGCCGCGCGCCGGGCCGGTGACCTGGAGTCGGAGGTCGCCGCGCTGCGCGACGCGGGCGCGTCGGCCGTGCACACGGTCGAGTTCGACGCGGACGACGTGGCCGCGCACGAGGACTTCCTGGCCAAGGTCACCGCGGAGCACGGTCCGCTGGACACGGTGCTGACGGCGTTCGGCATTCTCGGTGAGCAGCCGCGTGCCGAACGCGAGGTCGCACACGCACTGTCCATCGTGCACACCGACTACGTCGCTCACGTCAGTGTTCTCACCGTGCTGGCCAACGTGTTGCGCGCGCAGGGTCACGGCACGCTGGTGGTGTTCTCGTCGGTCGCGGGTGTGCGGGTGCGCCGCGCCAACTACGTCTACGGCTCGGCCAAGGCCGGGTTGGACGGCTTCGCCAGCGGCCTGGCCGACGCGTTGCACGGCAGTGGTGTGCGGGTGCTGGTGGTGCGGCCGGGGTTCGTGATCGGCAGGATGACGGCCGGCATGTCGCCCGCGCCGCTGTCCAGCACGCCGGACCAGGTCGCCGACGCGACCGTGGCCGCGCTGCGCAAGGGCCGGGGCGAGGTGTGGGTGCCCGGCTCGCTGCGGCCGGTGTTCTTCGGCATGCGCCTGCTGCCGCGTGCCGTGTGGCGCCGGCTACCACGCTAGGCGCGTCGCACGAGCCCGCTTTCCGGCTGCGCGACGCCGGGGGCTCATGAACCGCACCCCGGGCGTTCGGCCCCGGTTCGGTGCGGCGCAGCGCGCGCACGGCCGCGCGGATGGCGATCGCGACGAGTACTCCCGCGGCGACCCGGTGCGACGGCGTCCGGACACCGCGGACCGGACCGACCGGCGCCGCACCGCCGAGCACGGCCGCGAGCGCGTCGCCGCGTCCACAGTGGACACTCCCGGTGCGGCCTGGCTCAGCACGGCGACGGCAGGGCGGCTCCTTCACCGGCGGACGACCGCTGTCGGCGCGCGGGATACCGGCCGCCGCACGGCAAGCGCCGCAACGGGATTACCGGCCGGTAGCATCGGTTCGGTTACCCGTTGGTAAGGAATCCTCAGTACTTCGCCCCCGTCTCCGGGGTCGCCGGCGGCGGGGGCAAAGTCTCCACCCTCGACGGGAGGGCTGGCCGAGGGGAGGTGTTTCGGTCTGCGACCGAACTCATCCTTCGCCCCCGGATGCCGATTTTCAATTGGCGCATGCCCGGATCCGGCGCCGTTCCCGCAGGGCGGAACGCGGGCCCGGTGAGATGAACACGCCCATCCCCAGTGTCCGTTGACCCCGCGTCGTGAGCCGGAGGTGAGGGCGGGTGGCCGAGCGGTGGCCGCAGGTGATGAAGTGGCACCGTGCACACCCCGTCGATCACCGAGGTCTGGCACCAGGTGACCAGCGCCCAACCCACCCCTCCGGTCGCCGTCGTGCTCGGCGCGACCGCCGCCGCGCTGCTCGCCGTGCTGGTCCGCGGCGTGTGGCTGGTCATGCGCAACGTCGTCACGATCGCCCACGAAGGCGGCCACGCGCTGGTCGCGATGTTGGTCGGCCGCAGGCTGACCGGCATCCAGCTGCACTCCGACACGTCCGGCGTGACGCTGTCGCGCGGCAAGCCGTACGGGCCGGGCATGGTCGCCACCGCGCTGGCCGGCTACGTCGCGCCGTCGCTGCTCGGCCTGGGTTGCGCCGCGCTGCTGGCGTCCGGGCACATCACGGCGCTGCTGTGGCTGACCGTGGCGTTCCTGGCCGCGATGCTGATCGCGGTGCGCAACGCGTACGGCGTCGTCGCGGTGCTGGCGGTCGGCGCGGCGGTGTTCCTGATCTCGTGGTTCACGTCGTCGCACGTGCAGGCCGCGTTCGCCTACGCGTTCACGTGGTTTCTCGTGCTGGCCGGCATTCGGCCGGTGTTCGAGCTGCAGCACGCCCGTAGCCGTGGCCGCGCACCGGACTCGGACGCCGATCAGTTGGCGCGGCTGACCCGGGTGCCCGGACTGATGTGGGTGCTGCTGTTCGGCGCGGTCGGCATCGCCGTGCTGGCCGTGACGGTGCGCTGGCTGATCCCGTTCGGGTCGTTCACCAGTCAGTTCGCTCATCTGTCGGGATGACGGCGACCACCGGCCACTCGGCAGGCTGCCCCGGCGGCACGCCCGCGTCCGGCTCGGCGGGCCGGGTCCACTCGTCGGCAGCGGGTTCGGGCTCGGGTGCGGCCTGCGGCACGCGGTAGGCCAGCACGGCGGCGGCGACACCGACACCCGCCGCGGCCAGCAGCGTCCAGTAGCCGGAGCCGACGCCGGTGCCCAGCCCGGTGAACAGCGACGAGCTGCCCAGCTTGTCCCAGGCCAGTTCGAACATGCCCAGCGAGATGACCAGCCCCGCCAGGAAGACGGCCGCGGCCAGGCCGACCGGCTTGGCGACCCGCATGACCGGCGGCCGCTGCCCGGCCCGCAGCCACAGCGCGACCGCCACCAGCAGCAGCAGGGCGGCCAGTGCCAGCGGATATCCGATCGGCACCGGCATCGAGATCACCCTGGGTGTCGAGCCGTCGATCCCGTCGGCCGACGTGGTCAGCTGCCACGCGTCGGCGGACAGCAGGTCGGCCGGGCCCTCCTCGGCGGACTGGCCGCCGAACAGTGGGATGGAGGCGTTGAACAGCGGCGTCACGGACCCGACGATGACCAGCAGCAACGTCGCCACGAACAGCACGACGGCGACTACACCGGAACGGCCGGCCGCCACCGGTGGGACAGGTGGCGGCGACTCCTCCGGCGCGCCGTCGGGCTGGTAGACCTCGACCCATTCACCGGTCACGGACCCGGCGATGCCGGTGTCGTCCCCGGGGTCGGGCTGTTGGTTCGGCGGCGGGTGGTTCGGCGGCGGGTGGTTCGGCGGCAGGTGGTTCGGCGGCAGGGAACCGGTCACCGAGTCATCGTGGCACACCGCCGTGTGAGCCCGGGATCGGTCAAGCGTTCTCCTGCCCGGTGAGCACGTCCATCGCGTAGCGGCCCGACTCGCCGTCGGCCGGGAGGACCACCTGGGTACCGCGGCTGGCGGCCAGCGTGACGCCCGCCGCGTCGTACAGCGTCGCCGCGCAGAACACGACCTTCCTGGTGCGCCGGACCACCTCGCCGACCGCACGCAGCACGCCCGGCCGGGTGGAGCGCAGGAACTCCACGCGGATGTCGACGGTCAGAAAGGACTGATTCCGGTCCAGCACCGTCCAGCACGCGCCGCCCATGGCCGCGTCCAGCACTGCCGACACCATGCCGCCCTGCACGACCGGGCCACCGGCGGTGGGAAAGCAGTAGTCCAGCGGCGCGTCCCACTCCACGGTCGAACTGCCCGGCCGCGCGTCCAGCCGTCGGTAGCCCAGGGTGTGCCAGATGTGCGGGCCGGCGAGGCGCTGTTCGTCGGCGGCGGCGAGATCGGCCAGGCGTTCCCCCGCCGGGAAACCGTTGTCCTCCGGTGCCGTCACGCCGGTGTCCCGCCGGCGCGCACCTGGTCGCGCAATCGCTTGCGGTCCAGTTTGCCCACGCTGGTCAGCGGAATCTGGTCGACGACCGTGATCTCACGCGGGTACTTCGTGGCCGCGAGGTGCTCCTTCGCGTACGCCCTCAGCTCTTGCGCCGTCGCCGCGGTACCGGGGCGCAGCGACACGAACGCGACGACCTCCTCGCCCAGCCGCGCGTCCGGCCGCCCCACGACACCGGCCATCGCCACCGCGGGGTGCGCCACGAGCACGTCCTCGACGTCGCGCGGATAGACGTTGAAGCCGCCGCGGATGATCAGGTCCTTCTTGCGGTCCACCACGTACAGGTAGCCGTCCTCGTCGACGTGGCCGATGTCGCCGGTGTGCAGCCAGCCGTCGATCACGGTGGTGGCCGTGATCTCCGGGGCGTGCCAGTAGCCGGACATCACGCCCGCCGAGCGCACGCAGATCTCGCCGTCGGTGCCCTGCGGCACGTCGACGTCCGCGTCGTCGCGGATGCTGACCTCGCAGCCGGGCACCGGGATGCCGACGCTTCCCTTGCGGCGCTTGCCGATCGGTGTGCTGGACACGATCGACGCGGACTCGGTGCAGCCGTAGCCCTCGTAGACGGTCGCGCCGGGCACGCGCCGCTCGAACTCGTCCCGCACGTCCGCCGGCAGCGGCGCGGCACCGGACGACACGGCCGTCATCGCGGACAGGTCGGCGTCCTCCAGCGGCTGGCCGAGCAGCATCTGGATCATCGAGGGCACCAGCGCGGAGCGGGTCACCTTGTGCTGCTGGGCGAGCGTGACCCAGCCCGCTGGGTCGAACCAGCGCATCAGGATCGTCTGGTGCGGCTCGGTGTGGTGCATGCCGATGCACGTGACGAGCAGGCCGTAGGCGTGCGCGAGCGGCAGCGGCACCAGGATGCTGGTCAGGCCCTCCGTGTCGCTGGCCTCGTTGGCCGACGACCCGCACCAGAACAGGTTCGCCTGGGTCAGCGGCACGCCCTTGGAGCGGCCCGTCGTGCCGCCGGTGTACAGCAGCGCGGCCAGGTCGTCGTCGGCGCGGTCCACGACGGTGCCCGGTTCGGCGGCCACCAGGTCGGAGTGCGCCACGAGCGGCACCGGCGGCGTGCCGCCGTCCGGCACGCCGCCGGCCAGCACCACGAACCGGACCGACGGCACACCGGCGACCGCGGCGGTCACCTTCGGCAGGAACTCGGGCGTGGTGACGACGGCGACGGCCTCGGAGTCGAGCAGCGCGTGGTGCAGTTCCTGCTCGGTGACCAGGAAGATCAACGGCGTGACGACGGCGCCTGCCCGCCACAGCGCGTTGTAGGTGACCAGCACCTCGGGGCAGTTGGCCATCAGCACGACCACCCGGTCGCCCGGCGCGACGCCCTCGGCGATCAGGCCGGTGGCCATCCTGGATGCCGAGTCGGCCAGTCCGGTGTTGGTGTACCAGCGGCCCTCGAACCACAGTGAGTCGTGTTCGCCGACCGCCGCCACCTGGCGTTCGGCCTGCCTGGCCAGATTGTGTTCACCCATCCCAGCCCCACTTCCGCGCCGAGTTCCACTGCCACACCGACTGGTCGGTATGCCGCACCTTACGGTCCACCGACCGACTCAATCAACCGCCGACCCATCCGATGTCCACAGTGGATGATCGTGCGTCAGCGCGCCCCTGCCAGGGCACGCCCGCCATGACGGCCAGGTACGGCGCGACGAGCGTGTCCTCCAGTTCGGGCAGCTCGGCCGTCCTGCCGTGCGCACGCGCATGCTGACCAGTTCCGTCACCGCGCCGGACAGCCCCAGGTACGCGTCGTAGGGCACCTCGGGCCAGTCCGGCCGCAGGTGCCGCGCGTGGTCGTGCCACGCGCGGTTCAGCTCGGCGAACCGGTGTTGCGCGGCGTCCATCCGCGCCACGGCGGCATCCATCAGCAGGTCGCGGCCGTGTTCGGTGGCCGCGAGGAAGCGGCTCTCCTTGTCCGCGAAGTGCGCCTAGCGCGCCGGTCCGCGTGGCACCCGGTCCCACGCGACGGTCACGGCCGCCGATCCGGGACCAGCACGGCACCGGCGACCACGTTCCTCCTCGAGGGAGGCGTCATGGCCGCTGTTCCGATCGCCGGCACGCCGCAGGGCGGCCCGCTGACCCGCCTGCTCTGGTACCGCCGGGTCGCGCACTACCCGACGACCGCCCGGCGCCACTGGTATCTGACTGGTGGCGGGATTGGCCGACCGGTGGGGCCGCGAACCTGGTCGCCTACGGGCTGGGCATGACCGGCCTGCTCGTGCTGTTCGGCCCGCCCAATGCGCCGAACGAATTCGTGTACGGGCTTTTGTTCACCGTTGTCAGTTTCGTCGAGGGCGTCATCCTGGTCGCCACGCCCGCGCTGGTACGGGATTTCTCGCCACAACTGGGCCGCGCGTCCGCGATGGGCTTCTGGACGCTCGGCCCGGTCGTGGGCAGCCTCGTACTGTCCGAAGTGTTCAGTCACACGATCAACATCGTCGGCGTGCGCGAGCCGTTCATGGTGGTCGGCGCGGTCGGCGCGACGATCGTCTTCCTGAGCCGGACGTCGCATCCGGACACCGGCTACTACACCTTTGTCTGGATCATCACGTTGCTCGCTGTTTCCTGGGAATCGCCCAGGCATGCGGTGGACGCCAGGACACCGGCCGCGCTGGCTGCGCAGCCCGCCAACCAGGGTGCCGCCGTGACGGCTGTGCGCGACATCGCGCCGACATTCCATGTGGACACGGCGACAGCCACCCGGCGGCTCCAGGCAGCGACCGTCGTACCACGCGCTGACCTGCAGTTTCTCCGGCAACACCTTACCGAAGTTGAACAAGCCTCGCGTTCTACGCCCGGTCAGTGGCAGAGTTGGGGTGGATCTGCGTGGGCGGTGAGGCCGTCTTCCTGCCGCTGATCTTCGTGATGAGCGGTAGATGGAGCCCACGCAGGGCCGGGAAGGACCTTGACGAGCACGAAGCGCGAGTGGCGGCGGAACTGGCCGACCTGGTGAATGACTAGTTGAATCTCCAGTAAGGTAGAGTTTTGCCGGTAATTCCGACCATGGCGTCGACCACGGTTCCGGCTGGCTGCCACACTCGGAGCGGACCTGGTGGCCACGAAGGATGTGAGGTGGAACCGTGACGCACCGTATCGGCCCGTTGTCCACACGTGGCTGGTTCCTGACCATGATCGCGATCATCGCCGTCGTGGCCGCGGCCGTCGTGGTCGTGAATCTCGCCACCAAGCAGAGCGACAACAGTGCGCCCGGCGTGTCGGCGACCGAGATCGTGCTGGGCAGCCACCAGCCGATGACCGGTCCGGCCTCCCCCGGCTACCGCGAGGTTTCCCAGGCCGCGAACGCGTTCTTCCAGTACATCGACGCGCACGGCGGTGTGTACGGCAGGTCGATCAAGTTCGACTACCTCGACGACCAGTACAACCCGGTGAACACGCTGCGTGTGACACAGCAGTTGGTCAACCAGGACAAGATCTTCGCGATGGTCGGCGGCCTCGGCACCGCGCCGCACGAGGCGGCGGTGAACTTCCTGAACGCCAACGGCGTGCCGGACCTGTTCGTGGAGAGCGGCTGCACGTGCTTCAACGACTCCACCAACTACCCGGACACGTACGGCTACTTCCCCGACTACAAGGTCGAAGGGAAGGTGCTCGGCAACTACGTGCGCAACAACTTTCCTTCGGACAAGGTCGCCTTTCTGCTCCAGGACGACGATCTGGGTCAGAACAGCCAGGAGGGCCTCAACCAGATCCTGCTCAACGGGCAGGTCGTGACCCAGCAGTCCTACGACCCCAACTACCTGACCAACGGTCTGGGCACCCAGATCGCCGCCGCCAAGCAGGCGGGCGCACAGGTCGTGGTCGTGTTCGGCATTCCGGCCGCCGTCGCGCTCTCCCTGCTGGCCGCCGCGCAACTGAACTATCACCCGACATTCGTCATCAGCAACGTCGGTTCCGACCCGTCCGCGCTGTCCGGACTCATCACCCAGTATTCGCGTGGCGCGGCCAACATCTCCATCGCCAACGGCGTCATCTCGGACAGCTATATTCCGTCGCCGAATGACGCGGGAAATCCGTGGGTGAAGTTGTTCCGCACCGTGCACGACACCTACGACGCCGGCCAGCCGTTCGATTTCTACTGCATCAACGGAATGACAATGGCATACGGCACCTACCAGGCATTGCACGCGGCGGGACCGAAGCCGACCCGGCAGAGCCTGTTGGCCGCCGTGAACACGCAGGGAGCCACGTTCGCCGGACCGAACCTGGCGCCGTACGGCTTCTCGTCGACCAATCACAGCGGGATGCAGGGTGCCGTGATCAGTACGATCGCCAACGGCCAGGTGCTCGTCGACGGCCCTGTCTACGTGACCGACGACAGGGACGCGCCGGTCAGCACGCTCACACAGCCGCGTCCGCTCCCGCCGACGACATTCTGAGCCGCCCGCCGGAGCAGGTGTCGACACTTCGCGGACGACGTCGACCGGTCGCATAATTGTCCAATGAGGACATTGTGGTCTAGTCCAATCCGGCACCAATCCGGATCACCCGGACATCGCTTATGTTACCGAACCGCGTGCCCGGTATGTACCTTTTACCCGGTTTCGCCAGGTGGAACGCGGTCGGGCACGCTACGGAGCGTCTCTCACTGTTCGCCTCACCGTAACGAAAGAAATCGTCCGACAGAATTCTTCCGATGGATGCCGGCCGGTCTAGTCGGACACACAGGCGGGCGGATAAGATGCGCCATCTCCGGTGTCGCAATCCGGGCCAAGAGAATGGTCGACGGGCGACCGTGAGAACGCATCAAACGGAGGTAGCGTGGTCGCGCGTCACCGAGTGTCCCCCACCGAGCGGGAGAACGGGCCGGGGGAAGTGCCCGATTGGCCGACGGCGGACTGGCACGCCACCGGAGCCGCAGCCGCCCGCCGCGCAGCCCCGCCCACCGAGCATCGTGTCCAGAGCCGCAGTGGTGATGCTGTGGCCGAAGTCGATCCGGGCCAAGCTGATCCGCATCCTGGTCGTGTCGCTGGCCCTGGTGCTGGTCCTGTTGGGCTTCCTGGTCACCAACGAAACGACCAACTACCAGACGGCCAATCAGACCAGCCAGGTCGTCACGATCGCGTTACGGGTGCAGGACGCCGTCCAGCAGTTGCAGAAGGAACGCGCACTGACCAACGGCTTGCTCGGTGGCGGCACCCAGTTCCAGGCCGCAGATCGTGCCGCAGCGCGCGCAGACCGACGCGGCGCTCGGCGCGCTCAACCAGACCATCGGCGACGACGCCGGCTACACCGCGGGTGCCGACCAGGTGCGCGCCGCGCTGCCAAGCTGTCCGGCCTGACCGACCGATCCGGTCCGAACGTCGACCAGCAACCTCGCCCAGGACGCCCCGACGTTCACCTTCTACACCGACGCGATCAACGCGCTGAACACCCTCGACCTCGGTCTCGACCAGGCGCAGGACGGCTCACTGCGGCACGGCCTGCAGGCCCTCTACGCGCTGGGTGACATCAAGGAGTTCGCCGGCCAGGAGCAGGGCCTGCTGTCCGCCGTGTTCGCCGCCGAACCGGATGAGCGTCGACAACTACAGCAAGTTCATCGAGGTGCTCGGCCAGAAGCAGGCGGCCATCGCCACGTTCGACCGGTTCGCCACGCCGACCGAGCACGCCGACCTCGACAGCCGACCCTCCAGTCGCCGGCCGGTGACCAGGCCGTGCAGGACGAGGGCGTCGGCATCAACGGCGCGCAGCGGCGCCACCGTGTCCGACCAGCGGATCGACCCGGTCGGCTGGTCGGACGCGATGAACACCGTGCTGGACGGCCTGCGCACCGTGCAGCAGACCGTCGGCGCGGACATCACCTCGCGCGCCGACGACCTGCGTGGCACGGCGCTGACCCTGCTGATCAGCATCAGCGTGCTGGCCCTGCTGACCATCGCCGCGATGATCGCCCTGGTCATCGGCGCCGCCCGGTCGGTCATCGGCCCGCTGGGCACGCTGGCCAGGGACGCCAACCAGGTGTCCAGCAAGCGGCTGCCCGAGACGGTCGCGCTGATGCAGACCACGGAGACCGAGGTGCCGCCGCCACCGCCGGTGACGGTGCCCGGCCACGGCGGCCAGCGAGATCAAACTGGTCGCCACCGCACTGGACCAGGTGCAGAACACCGCGCTCACGCTGGCCAGCGAGCAGGCCCTGATCCGGCGCAACACCACGGCGTCGCTGGCCAACCTCGGGCGCCGCAACCAGAACCTGGTGCGCAGGCAGCTGTCGCTGATCAGCGAGTTCGAGCGCGAGGAACTGGACCCCGGCGCGCTGGCCAACATGTTCGAACTGGACCACCTGGCCACCCGTATGCGACGCAACGCGGAAAGCCTGCTGGTGCTGGTCGGCGAGACCAGCCCGCGGCCGTGGTCCGCGCCGCTGCCGGTCGCCGACGTGATCCGCGCCGCACTGTCCGAAGTGGAGGACTACCGCCGGGTCGTGCTGCGCAGGGTGGACGAGGGCTGGGTGGCCGGCGCCGTGGTCGCCGAGGTCGCGCACATGCTGGCCGAACTGGTGGAGAACGGCCTCGCCGTTCTCCTCGCCCGACCTGGAGGTCGAGATCTACGGCCGCAAGACCGGCAACCGCTACCTGCTGGCCGTCGTCGACTACGGCATCGGCATGCCGCGCGAGGAACTGGAGAAGGCCAAGGCCCGGCTGCGCGACGAGGAGAACTTCCTGGTCGCCCCGACCCGGTTCCTCGGCCACTACGTGGTCGGTCGTCTGGCCAAGCAGCTGCAGCGTCCAGGTGGAACTCGGCGAGTCGCCGGTCACCGGCATCACCGCCCGCATGCTGCTGCCCGCCGAACTGGTCGCCGACCGGCCCGGACTCGGCCAGCCGACACCGGCCGGCGGCAAGCGCACGCGTTCGGTGGCCGCGGCGCCGTCGCCGGACGAGCCAGGCCAGCCAGCGGCCCGAGCACCGGACCGCAGCCGGTGATTCCGGCCACTGTCTCGGTCGGGCTCGTCGGCAAGGCACTGTCGCATCCCGGTCACGGCGGCATCCACGGCGGCCGTCGACCCAGCGGATCGCGCCTGTATCGAAGCCACCAGCCCAGCAGCCCGCACCGCAACCGGCCGCGACGCGCACCGGCACGTCGGCAGTGCACCGGTGGCCGACCGAACAGGAACTGGCCACCCAGGCCGACAGTCCGGCAGGACCGTCTCGGTCGCCACACTGGCCAACTCGGCACCGTACAATCCCGCGCGGACCGGCGTCGGCCAGAGCAACGGTTCAGCGAGTCCAACGTCGGCACGTGCCGACGTCGGGTCGAGCGCAGGAACGGACCCGGAACGGCCTTGTGAAGCGACAACCACGGCACCGCGGCACGACCGCCAGCCGCCCACCGGTCTCACCGATGCCGTCCCGCCACTCGACGGACGCACCCGGCGAGGGACCGGTCGCCGAGCGAGGTCAGCAGCATGCTGTCCGCGTTCCGCAGTGGACACCAGCGCGGCGAGCTGACCGTGAACGGCAGGGCCCCGATCGGCGACGAACCCGCACAGTCCCCTGTGGTACGCGAGGAGGAGCCAGGTGACCACTGACCTGGACATGGATGTCAACCCCCAGAGCTTCAACTGGTTGATCAGCAATTTCGTGCGGGGTACCGACGGTGTGCGGGACGCCGTCGCCGTCTCGTCGGACGGCCTGCTGATCGCCATGTCCGAAGGTCTGGACCGGACGGCCGCCGACCGGCTGGCGGCGCTGACGTCCGGCTTGGCCAGCCTGGCCAAGAGCGCGTCGCGCTACTACGACTTCGACGGCCTCAAGCTGATCATGATCGAGATGAAGCGGGGCTTCCTGCTCGTCTCCACGATCAGCGACGGCAGCTGCATCGCCGTGCTGGCCGACGAACGGTGCGACATCGGCCTGATCGGCTACGAGATCGCGGTGCTCGCCGAGCGGGCCGGCGGCCTGCTCACGCCCGGGACTGATCACGGAGTTGCGAGAGACGCTGTTGAGATGACGACGCGACGGACGAGGCGTCGCCTTGTCGCTCCGTGTCCGCGCGGTTGATTCGTGCTACGTCGGTAGTTCGACCGGTGGGAGGACGCACGTGAGGCATCGGGACGACGACTCACACAGACTGCCCGACCCACGGATGATCCCGGTCACGCAACCGCAGTCCTGGTTCGAGCTCGACGGATCGACCGAACCGGAACCGCGGACGCGCGGCCGGGCGCGGTGCCGCATTCGGCGCAGGATGACGACGACGGCGTCTTCGTCCGGCCCTTCATCGTGACCAGGGGACGAACCAGGCCGCTGCACGACGGCCTGCGGATCGAAACCCTGGTCGAGGCATCGCCGGCGGCGCTGTCCGCCCCGTTGCAGTTCGAACAGCGTCAGATCGTCGAGCTGGCGCAGCGCCCGGTCTCGCTGGCCGAGGTGGCCAGCAGGCTCGGCGTCCCCATCGGCGTGGCACGCGTTCTCATAGCGGATCTGTACACCGGCAGGTACATCTCGCTGCACGAGCCGACGGAGCTGCCTGTGCACGTGATCGAGAGGATCAGGGATCTTGTACGGGCGCTCTGAACGGTCCAACCACACGGACTCAGGCTCCCCCTCCGCTGTCAAGATCGTGATCAGCGGCGGCTTCGGGGTGGGCAAGACCACGTTCATCGGTGCGATCTCCGAGATCGAGCCGCTGGTCACCGAAGCCGCGATGACCGACCGGTCGGTCGGCGTCGACGACGCGTCACTGCTGGCGCAGAAGACCACCACCACGGTGGCGCTGGACTTCGGCCGGATCACGCTGGACCGGTCGCTGATCCTGTACCTGTTCGGCACGCCGGGCCAGGAACGCTTCGACTTCCTGTGGGACGACCTGGCCACCGGCGCGCTCGGCGCGGTGATCATCGCCGACACCCGCCGGATCGAGGACTGCTATCCGGTGCTGGACTACTTCGAGGACAAGGACAACGCCGTTCATCGTGGCGGTCAACGACTTCGACGGCGCCGACCAGTTCGACCTGGACGAGGTCCGCGAGGCGCTCGGCGTGCGTGGAGACGATCCCGTTGCTGCACTGCGACGCCCGGAACCGCGAGTCGGTCAAGGAAGTCCTGGTGGCGCTGATCGAACAGGTGCTGCTACAGCGGGTTGCCTGAATCGCTGACCGATCGGGCCGGCGGGTACCGCTAGCCGGAGACGGGCCGGACGTGGGAGGGTGCCGTCGAGGTGGAGCACCCTGCCCGATCCGGTCAGCCGGTTCGCACTCGACCGCATCTGCCGCACGATCCCCGATCTCGGCAGACTGACCGGTGACGCAGCCAGTGCGCCGGACGGAGGCGCAGCTGCCGGTCGAGCACGGCAATGGCCGACACGGCCTAGCTGGCGGGCCATGTCCGACGCGCCTGTCAGGCACGTTGGCCGCAACCGGTTCTCTGCCCGTCGCGACCAGCCGGCCGTTACTTGTTCAGGTTGCCCTGAGCGTTGCCGGTCACGGTGGCGTTGCTGGTAGCGATGGCAGTGGTGGTGACCGGGGCGTCGCCGGTGCCGTTGGCTTCGGCATCGCCGTTGGCCGTTGGCGTTGCCGTTGCTGGTGCCGTTGGCCTTGCGGTCGGTGGCTGGGGCGGCGCTACGTGGTCCGTGCCGCCGGTCGCCCGCCGTCGTGCCCGACTGCGTGCTCGATGGCCGCTCGTCGTCGACGGTGCGGTCGGAGGTCGACGGACCGACGGATGACGGAGGGGCGGCCGGCGGGTTCGACGAGCCGATCGGCGTGCTCGAGTTCGCTGCTCGGCGATCGGCTTGTCGTTGACCGGCGAGTTCTGCAGCGCCGGCTCGGTGGTCGCCGGCCGTACCGGACGGCAGGCCGGTGCGCGGCATCGCGGTCATCCACCCGTGCCGTTCGTGCCAGGCCGTGCGCCGGGTGGCCTGGTACCGCGCCGATGCGGCGTGGCCGGCCGCCTCGGGTGCCGGACGGCGCCGCCGCCGCGTGCATCCCGGTCCTGTCCTGGGTCGGCCAGCACGCGGCTGGCGCCGTGCCGCTCGTCGGCGATGTGCGGCTGGGCGTCCCCGCTGCCGAAGTCCGGCAGGCACCGGCATCACCCTGGGCATCAGCGACGTGAACAGCCACGCCGACGCGAAGATCGCCATGGCAAGGCCGGAACCGGCGATGGCGAACCGCCGCCAGCCGGAGAACAGTGGGCTCTGCGTTCGCGAGCGGCCGAACTGGCTGCTCTTGCGGGCCAGCCAGTTCGCCGCCGCCAGGCGCACGGCCTGGCCCGGTCCGGGACAGGCCGGTGTGCTCGCGGACCGCCACGAACCACGCTGCGCAGTCCTTGGCCGCCGGCCGGTCGGCCGCCTCGCGGGCGGTCATCGCGGTGAGCAGCTTGGCCAGCACGGGCGCGATGCCGGACGGGATCCGCGGGATCGCGGTGCAGCCGGGCCAGCGCCGACTCCACCTTGCTGCCGCCGGGGTACTCCAGCTCGCCGCGTCAGGCACTCCAGCAGCACCAGGCCCAGCGAGTAGATGTCGGCGGCGGCGCCGACCTCGGCGCCGATGATCTGCTCCGGCGACAGGTACGCGGCCGTGCCCATGATCTCGTTGGAGCTGGTCATCCGGGCCGCGTCCAGCAGCAGCGCGATGCCGAAGTCGGCCAGGTGTGGCGCGCCCTGCGCGTCCAGCACGATGTTCGACGGCTTGATGTCCCGGTGCACGATGCCGTTGTGGTGCACGTGGGCCAGCGCCAGCGACAGCCGGGTGCCCAGCGCCACGACCTCGTCCGCGGCGTCAGCGGCCCGTTGAGCAGCCGGTCGCGCAGGCTCTCGCCGTCCACCAGCTGCATCACCAGGTAGGGCCGGTCGCACCGTCGTGCCGACGTCGTAGATGCTCGACCAGGCCGGGATGCGACAGTCGGGCCAGGGCCTGCGCCTCGGCGGCGAACCTGGCCCGCGCGGCACCGTCCTGGCCGGAGTGGAACAGCTTGACCGCGACCTTGCGGTCGAGCCGTTCGTCGACCGCCCGGTAGACGTTGGCCATCGAGCCCTGGCCGAGCGGCTCGTCCAGGCGGTAACGGTCCGCCATGATTGATCCGGACAAATCGGCCATGCCGGACGTCGTCGGGTATGGCCGCACGTCTCAACCACATCGTCGTCCCGCATCAGCACCGTTCCTCGTGGATGGGTCCTCGGCGTTGATCCTGGTCCCGATCGCCGGTGCGAATCACTGTATTGGGACTAGCCCGCCCGCACCACTGCCTTCGGCCACCAGCGGGCCTCAGGGTGAGCATTCACCCGAACGGTGTGGGGATTAATCACCTCCTGGCGGCCCCCAGCCGCCGCACGCCCGCGTAGAGAGCGGCCAGCCCGGCCAGTCCGAGCAGCAGCCCGACGGCGAACCAGAGCTTCTGACCGGACATGAAACTGCCGGTCAGCGTACCGAGGCCCTGCAGAACCCACACCACGCCGACCGCCAGCAGCACAATACCGACAACGAGCAAATACCAGTGGCCTTTTCACATCGCTGCTCCAGAGACCTCGATGTCAGGCCGAGAGTCGCTGACACGAAAGTGTGCCAGAGGTGCTCATGACCGCGACCGACGCCACCTGGTCCGGCGCGACCAGCGCGGATCCGTCCAGGTTGGTGCCGTTCTTGGCCGCCTTCGGCCCCACCAGCCAGCTACCGGCGATCTCGGTGTCGCCGGACTTCGACTTCACCACCAGTACGCACTTCTGGCCCTGAGGGATTCCGGTCACCGACGCGTTCACCCGAACCCAGCCCGCGGCCGGCATGCACCGTCACGTCCAGCCGGGCGTCGCCGCTGCTCCCGGCATGTACCGCGTGCCCGCCGGCGGCGTCGTCTGCGGCAGGGTCGGCGGCGGCAGCGCCACGGTGTTCGTGCTGGCGTTGTTACTGCCCAGGACCACGCCACCGCCCAGTGCGAGCGCGACGGCCACCACGGCGGCCGCCCCGACAGCGATGTTCCGGTTCCGCGTGCCGGAGACCTTCTCGGCGCGCACCTGGCGCAGCGTCGCGCTGCAGCACGAGGTCGCCGCCCGCGGGCGGCCCCTCCAGGAACATCTCCGGCGGCACCTCGCCCAGAGCGTCCTTCATCTCGACCAGCTCGTCGACCTGCGCCCCGCACTCCGGGCAGTCCGCCAGGTGAGCGGCCACCGCACGGCTCTCGACGTCGTCGAGGGCACCGAGCACGTACGCGCCCAACGCCTCCGACATGTGCAGGTGTTCCTCGCGCGTGCTCATCCGGCCACCCCCTTCAACTCGGCTCGTGGCGCCCCGGCGCCGAACACTTCACGCAGCGCACGCAGGGCATGGTGGGAACGCGACTTCACCGTACCCGGCGGTATCCCGAGCACATCAGCAGCTTCGGTCACGCTTCTGCCTCGGAAGTACAGCTCCACCAGCACATCCCGGTGATGTCCCGGACAACTGGTCCAGCGCCTCCATCACGACCATCGAGTCGACCACCGAATCCGCGTGATCGCTTCTCGATCGGCGGCGTGGCCGGCGACTCGGCGACCTCGACCGGTCGCGCGGCCCTGGCCCGTGCCCTGTCGGTCACGATGTTCCTGGCGACCGTGAGCAGCCAGCCCCGGATCGATCCCTTGCCGTTGACCAGTACCTCGGGATGCTTCCAGGCGCGGACGAGCGTCTCCTGCACGACGTCCTCGGCCGCCGCTCGATCGCCGGTCAGCCGGGTCGCATAGGCGAGCAATGCGCGCCCGTGCTCCTCGTACAAGGAACGAACCAGCGCCTCGTCGGCGTCGGCTTGCCGCCTGCGTGACCGCAGGACTGCCATCCGGGTATCTCCCTTCACCCACCCGAGGCCCCAACGGGCCCGGACGCAGGCCGTGCTACCCGTCGAATACGTATCTTGACCCGATCAGGTTCACTTGCGTGAGCCACGCCACATCATGCTGAATTGTGTCGGATCCGACCCGTTGGGGTGAACCGGTCCGGCGCGCCATCCGTGTTGGTGGGTGTCGGTCCACACGGCACAGACATGTCCGTCCACCCCACCAGCCACAACAGCAGGAGACCGCCATGAATCGGGTTCGCGTTCTTTGGGACGCGTGGCCACCGGCGTTGGTTCCCACATCAGGCGACGACAGCGGGAGCGGTGATTAACCGACCAGACGGACCGACCATCCGACCAGAGCGATCCAGCGGGCCACGAACGCGCGCCCCCCGTCCCGGCGACCCAGGTCAACACCGCCGGGTCGGCGTTGTCCGCGCCGTCCGCCCTGTCCTTCCTGGGTGCTCTGTCGGTCCTGGGTGCTCTGTCGGTCCTGGGCGTCCCGTCCGTCCTGGGCGGTGCTGAGTGCCGTGACGAACATGCACAGCGGAAACCCGAGCGGTTCCCCGGGAGGTGACGACATGCCGAGCGAGGCCCAGTTGCTGGAGACCAGCCGCGACTGGCCCCCCGAGGCGTTCCTGGACGGCCCGGTACCCGGTGGCGAGGACCTGCTGCGGCGCACGGTCGCGAAGGTGCACCGCCAGTCCGCTCGGTCGGCACGCCTGCGCGTCACCGTGTTCGCGGTGGCGGTCCTCACGGCGTGCGTGGCGCTGTTCGGCGCGGGCGTGGCCATGGGCACGCTGTCGCACACGGTGCCGGCGCAACGCACGGTCGCGGCGACCGATGCACGCACGGGCGCACGCCTGGTGGTCACTATGACGGTGACCGACGACGGCACCGACATGGAAGTCACGGTCACCGGCCTGCCGGTGGGCACGGCGTGTCACCTGACGGTCATCGGCAAGGACGGCACCCGGATGTCCGACAGCAGCGGCTGGCGCATCCCACCGGACGCCGCCGACCACCCGATCCGCACGAACGTCTGGATGACGGAGTCGAACATGGCGGAACTCGAGATCACGACGAGCACGGGCACGAACCTGACGGCCCACATGTGACCCGAACGGGCGCGCAACCTGGCCGGCCGCGCCGCGGGGACCGGTGGGTTTGGCACGATGTTGCCGTGGTCATCTCCGATCCGTCGCGGCGTGGCATGGGTGGTGGTCGGCTGGTGCTGGTCAGCGTGTCGGTGGTCGTGGCGGCGGCCGTGTGCGTGTTGGTCGGGACGTTCGTGGCGGCCCAGGTCGGTTCGGGGCACGCCGGGCACGACGACGGGCCCAACGGCACCGACTACGTGGACATCCGGTCGGTCGCGCCGGCCGCGGCCGCGCCGAAACCGGTTGCGGGGGCGTCCACCGGGACGTTCACCGAGGACTGCGGCACCGATGCCGACGGCGCGCACCGCAACGCCGACAACGTGGTCGCCTCGCCGGGTGAGCCGGGCGGGGCGCATCACACGCACGACTACGCCGGGAATCTGTCGACCACGGCCTACTCGACCGACGCGTCGCTGGCCGCCGCCGGGACCACGTGCCCGAACGGCGACAGGTCGACCTACTACTGGCCGGTGCTGCGGCTGCTCGGGCAGCCGAGTGGCGACGTGGACGCCGTCGGTGGTGGGAAGGACGGGAATCTCGGACGGATCATCACGGCGTCGTCGGCCGTGATCCGGTACGTGGGCAGTCCGGTGAGCAACGTCGTGCCGATGCCGGAGTTTCTGCGGGTCGTGGTCGGGGATCCGAAGGCCGTGACGGACGGCGATCTCGACATCGCGCGGCCGAAATGGTCCTGTACCGGGTACTCCGATCGGTTCACCAGGGACTATCCGCTCTGCCCCGAGGGCAGCGACGTGCTGCGGGTGTACGACTTTCCCAACTGCTGGAACGGAACCCTGCTGGACAGCCCTTCGCACACCGCCCACGTGGTGGCCGCGTCGGCGGCCGGCGCGTGCCCGCTCGGCACTTTCCCGTACCGCAGCTCACGATCACGCTGACCTACCGCGTGCCGGCCGGGACCATGTTCGCCATCGACAGCTTTCCCGAGGATCACCGCAGTCCGATCACCGATCACGCCGACTACATCGAGGTCATGCCGGAGTCGTTGCAGGACCGGATCGTGGCCTGCCTCAACTCGGGCCGGCAATGCTGAGCCTCCGGCGTGCGAATCCGGGCGTGTGAATCTACAGTGGACTAACTGGCCGGCGTCTTGCGTGCCGCGGCACTGTTGGCGGCCCGCGTCGCCGCCGCCTTCGCCGCGGCTGCCTTGCGGACCGCTGCCTTCGCCCTGTCGACGGCTCGGCCGGTGGTGGCCCGGTCGGCGCCGTCGTGCAGTGCCTCGACCAGGTCGGCCGTTGCCTCGTCCTGTTCTGCTGCCGTCGGGCGCACCACGTCGCCGGAGTCCGCACGTGCGGATACGAGTGCCCGCAACGCTTCCCGGTACTCGTCGGCGTACCGGTCGGGCTCGAAGTCGCCGGACAGGCGCTCGACGTCCGCGACCGCGCTGCGCAGTTCCCGCATCTGCACCGTCACGTCCTCGGCCAGGAACGGGAAGTCCGGCTCGCGGATCTCGTCCGGCCACAGCATCGTCGTCAGCACGATCACGCTGTCGCGTTCGCGCAGCATGGCCAGGGTCTCCCGCTGCCGCAGCGCGACCCGCACGATCGCGACCTTGCCGGTCTGCCGCAGGGCCTCGCCGAGCAGCACGTACGGTTTGGTGCCCGCCGGTTCCGGTGCCAGGTGGTAACTCCGGTCGAGCAGGATGGGATCGATCCGGTCCAGGGGCGCGAAGGCGCACACCTCGATCGAGTGTGACGATGCGACCGGTAAACCGGCCATGTCCTCCTGGGTGAGCACGACGACGTCACCGTCGGGCAGTTCGAAACCCCTGCCCAGTTCGGTGAACGGCACGTCCTCGCCGTCGACCTCGCACGTCCTGCGCAGTCTGATCCGCCCGCCGTCCTTGACGTGCAACTGATGCAGGCCGGTGCCGCGCGGTTCGGTCGCGCTGTACGCCTTCACCGGAATCGCTATCCGCCCGAACGCGATGGTGCCGTTCCACACGCTTCGCATGACCAGCTCCGTTGAGAGGTGAATCCGCTGGCGTCGCGGGGAAGGAGACGCCTCCAACTCCGTCAAGACTAACCGCCACCACCGACAGTTCCGGCTACGACAATAAGGTGGGAGATGCTGGTGCGCAGCGTTGTCGGACAACGGGCGGCCTTGTTCGGGAACGGCGGCCATCTTCGGAACGGCGGCGGTGTTCGGGAACGGTGTTCGGGAACGGGAGCGGTGTTGGAACGGGAGCGGTGTTCACAGGCGCGCGTCCGGGCCCGCGGTCGCCAGCACGATGTCCAGGACCGGTCGGCTCTGTCGCCAGCGCGCCGGCCGCGTGGCCCGTCGCGGTGGCGGCCGCGGCGAGGACCTCGGTCAACGCCGCGATCTCGGGCGAGTCGACCATCGCGAGAGCGCCTTCGCGGTGGGGTTGGCGACCCGGTCGGCCAGTCGGGTCAGCGCGGCGGCGATGTGCTGCTGGCCGGCGACGAGCTGGTCCGTCACGGCCGTGAGGTCGGCCAGGTCATCGACGGCGGCCTTGCGCGCGAGTTCGGCCGCGGACGCTGTGAGGTGCGCCGCCGCGACCGTCGCGGGCAGCGCGTACTCGGGTGACGCGGTGGACTCGTCGTCCCTTCCTGGCAACCCGATCACCGTCCCTTCGCCTACCTGCACGGCATCCTGCCACCAGATCGGCCAACCGAAGCGGCCGACTCACCGGCGATTCCGACCCGGTTGCGCGGACGACCGTGTCACGCGCCGGGCGGCGGGCGTCGATCAGCCGGTGCCGTGCGACCCTTCCACGCCCCGCCACGGCCCCGGATGTGCCGCCACGCGGAGTCGACGGTCATGCCCGCGTACAGCACCGCGACCCCGGGCAGCAGCGGCGCCCACCACAGCGGCAGCCGGTACACGCGCAGCATCGGCACATAACTGCCGGCCATCAGCAGCCACGCCACCCCACCGAGCAGTGCGGGCAGCGAGGCCGCCGGCCAGCGCGGCCAGCGGCAGCACGTACAGCAGCAGCAGCCCGATCACGGTGCCGGCCAGCAGCGCGAGCGAGTAGCGCAGTTGCGTGTAAGCGCTGCGCGCCACCATGTCCCACAGGTCCGACAGTTTCGGATACCGCCGCAGGCTGGCCACGTCCGTGCTCAGGCCGAGCCAGATCCGGCCGCTGCCGTTGCGTTTGACCAGTCCGGCCAGCGCGACGTCGTCGATCAGCGCGCCGGCGATCCGCTCCAGGCCACCGGCCGCCGCGAGGACGTTCCCGCCGGACCAGCACGCAGCCGCCCGCGGCGGCGGCGACCCGGGACGTCGATTTGTTGACCAGGCCGAACGGGTAGAGCTGGGCGAAGAAGTACACGAACGCGGGCACGATCGCGCGTTCCCAGGCCGAATCGGTGCGCAGCCGCGCCATCAGCGACACCAGGTCGCGGTTGTCCGCCTCGCGCCATGGCGACCAGGGCGCGCACGCTGCCGGGCGGATGCCGGATGTCGGCGTCGGTGAACAGCAGGTAGTCCGGTTCGCCTGCCTGTGCGACACCGGCGGCGAGGGCCGCGACCTTGCCGGTCCAGCCCGGCGGTGGGCCGTGGCCGGTGACCAGCTTCCGCGCCCAGGGAACTCGGCCAGTGCGCCGGTGCCGTCGGTGCTGGCGTCGTCGACCAGGACCACGCGGAACTCGCCCGGGTAGTCCTGGGCGAGCAGCGCGGGCAGGGTGTCCGGCAGGATCGCGGCCTCGTCGCGGGCCGGCACGACGGCCACCACGGACGGCCACGCGGCCGGTTCGGGCCGGGTGCCGAGCCGGCCGCGCATCAGCCAGTAGCCGCCGTGCGCGAACACCAGGTACAGCCAGGCGAGCACCGGCAGCACGGCGAGCAGCGCGAACACCATGTGGCGATCATGCCGCGCGGGTCACCCGCGGATCTCGGCGACCGGTACGGGGCGGTGGTCACGCCGGGACGCGACACACGCCTCGGCGACGTAGAACGCCTCCAGCGCGTCGGTCACCGTGCACGGACTGGTGTATCCGGCCGGCCACCACGCCGGCGAACGCGGCCAGCTCGGCCTCGGTACGCGGCACGGAACCGCTCCAGGAACGTCTGGTACGGCTCGGCCCGACCGGCCACGCGACACCGGCCTCCGCCGAACGCAACGGCAACCGCTCGTCCAGACCGACCACCAGGTCGCCCTCCGAGCCCGAGCACTTCCAGCCGCACGTCGTAGCCGCGCCGCGTTGTAGCGGGTGCCGGAGACCAGTGCGATCGTGCCGTCGGCCAAGGTCAGCAGCGCGGCGGCGGTGTCGACGTCGCCCGCGGTCCGGAAGAAGTCGGCGCCCCGGTTCGCGCCGACCGCGTACACCTCGGTGATCTCGCTGGCCGGTGACCCACCGGATGATGTCGAAGTCGTGCACGCTGCAGTCGCGGAAGAAGCCGCCGGACGTGGGCACGTACTCGGCGGGCGGTGGCGCCGCGTCCATCGTGTCGGCGCGCAGCGTGTGCACCCAGCCGAGCCGCCCGGAGCGGACGGCGTCGCGGGCGGCTCGCGTAACCGGCGTCGAACCGGCGCTGGAAGCCGATCTGCACGGGCACGTCGGAGCTCGCGATCTCGTCCACCACGCGCAGCGTGCCCACGATGTCGGTGGCGACCGGCTTCTCGCAGAACACCGGCACGCCGGCCGCGACGCCGCGCACGATCAACTCCGGGTGCGCCGCCGTGGCCGCCGTGATGACGAGCGCCGTCGATGCCGGCGGCGAACAGCGCGTCCGTGTCCTGGCGCGAACTCCACGCCCAGCCGCGCCGCGGCCTGCTTCGCGCGGGCCGCGTCGGCGTCGGTGACCACGACCGCGTCGACCTCGGCCAGTTGCCGCAGCGTCTCGGCGTGGAACGAGCCGATGCGTCCTGTGCCGACAAGTCCGAGTTCTCATGTGGACCCCTTTGTCTACGAAAGCCATCTAGCGGCTGGCCAGGACGAACTCGAAGGAGTACAGCGACGCGCGGTAGACGTGGTCGCCGAACTCGACGACCCGGCCGGTCTCGTCGTAGGCGGTGCGGCGCATGGTCAGCAGCGGTGCGCCGCGCGATTCGGCGAGCAGTTTCGCCTCGGCGGTCGTCGCCGTGCGCGCGCCGACCACCTGGGACGCCAGGTGCAGCCGGACTCCCGCCGAGCGCATCGTCCGGTACAGGCCGGTCTCGCGCAGGCTGTCCTCGGTGATCGTGACGATCCCTGGTGGCAGGTAGTTGCGCAGCAGGGCCAGTGGTTCGCCGTCGGCGTAGCGCAGGCGTTCCAGCGACTGCACCGGGTGTGCCCTCCGCGACGCCGAGCACGTGCGCCACCGTGTCGGACGCGGGCACCTCCTCCAGGCGCAGCACGTCGGTGCGCGGGTCGCGGCCCTCGGTGGCCAGGTCGTCGTAGAGGCTGGTCAGTTCGATCGGCGCGGCGGACCGCGCGGTGCACGACCTGGGTGCCGACGCCGCGCTTGCGCACCAGCAGACCTCGGTCGACCAGGTACTGGATGGCCCGCCGCATCGTGGGCCGGGACAGGCCGAGGCTCTCGGCGAGCGCGATCTCGTTGTCCAGCCGTTGTCCCGGCGCGAGTTCGCCGGACTCGACGGCCTGCTCCAGGACCTGCGCGACCTGGTAGTAGAGCGGCACGGGACTGGTTCGGTCGACCGTGATCGACGCGGGCGAGAACGCCACGAGTCCCTCCAATCCCAGGACAGGCTGTTGACAGTATGTCATGACAAAGGGTTGACTGGGGCCTCGTTGCCCGCGTCACTGGTGATGCGGGTGCAGGGAGGTTCGTCGTGACGCTTGCCGACCGGATCGCCGGGGCGCCGATCTCCTGGGGCGTGTGCGAGGTGCCCGGCTGGGGCTACCAGCTCACGCCCGACCGGGTGCTCGCCGAGATGCGTGCGGCCGGTCTCGCGGCCACCGAGTTCGGGCCGGCGGCTTCCTGCCCGACGACCCGCAGGCCAAGGCGGAAACCCTTGCCGCACAGCACCTTTCCTGTGTCGGCGGGTTCGTGCCGGTCGTGCTGCACGATCCCGGCCGCGACCCGGTGCCCGGCATCGTGACGACGCTGGACAGCTTCACTGCGGCGGGCGCGACGACGCTGGTGCTGTCCGCCGACACCGGTTCGGCCGGTTACGACCAGCGGGTCGAACCGGACGACGACGCGTGGCGGCTGCTGCTGGCCAATCTGGACCGGATCCGGGACGTGGCGGGCGAACGCGGGATCACGGCGACGCTGCACCCGCACGTCGGCACCATCGTGGAGCGCGCCGATGACGTGGCCCGTGTGCTGGACGGCTCGACAGTGCAACTCTGCCTGGACACCGGGCACCTGATGATCGGCGGTGGCGACCCGGCGAAGCTGGCGGCGGACGCGCCGGACCGGATCGCGCACACGCACCTCAAGGACGTCGACGCGGAACGCGCGGCACGCGTGCGGGCGGGCGAGATCGCGTACTCGGCTGCCGTGGCCGAGGGCATGTACCGGCCGCTGGGCCAGGGCGACGCGAACATCGAGACGATCATCCGGTCGCTGGAGGGCGCCGGTTACCGCGGCTGGTACGTGCTGGAACAGGACACCGTGCTGACCGCGGAGCCGCCCGTCGGCGGTGGGCCGTTGGCGGACGTGCTGGCCAGTGTCGCGTTCGTCCGTCGGATCGCCGGGGAACCGGGATGACCGAACGGTTCGACGTGCTCACGATGGGCCGGATCGGGGTGGACGTCTATCCGCTGCAGACCGGTGTGTCGCTGCGCGAGGTGACCACGTTCGGCAAGTACCTGGGCGGCAGCGCCACGAACGTGGCCGTCGCGGCCGCGCGTTACGACCGGCGCAGCGCCGTGATCACCCGGACCGGCGCCGACCCGTTCGGCGAGTTCATCCACGACGCGCTGCGGCGGTTCGGTGTCGACGACCGGTACGTGACACCGGTCGGGCACCTGCCGACGCCGGTGACGTTCTGCGAGATCTTCCCGCCCGACCACTTCCCCATCTACTTCTACCGCCAGCCCAAGGCCCCCGATCTGGAGATCCACAGGGCCGAGCTGGACCTGGCGGCGATCAGGGCGGCGGGCGTGTTCTGGGTGACCGGCACCGGGCTGTGCGCCGAACCCAGCCGGGGTGCGACGCTGGAAGCCTTGCGACAGCGGGCGAAGGCCGGGTTCACGGTGCTGGATCTGGACTACCGGCCGATGTTCTGGCCGTCGCGGGACGAGGCGCGGCGGTGGTACCAGCAGGCACTGCCGTCGGTCACGGTCGCCGTGGGCAACCTGGACGAGTGCGGGACCGCGGTCGGCGAGACCGAGCCGCACCGGGCGGCGGCGGCGCTGCACGAGTACGGTGTGGCGCTGGCCGTGGTGAAACAGGGCCCGAAGGGTGTGCTGGCCAGCATGGCGGGCGAGGTCGTGGAAGTGCCGCCGATGAACGTCACCGTGGTCAACGGGCTGGGCGCAGGCGACGCGTTCGGTGGCGCGCTGTGCCACGGGCTGCTCGCCGGCTGGCCGCTGGAACGGACCATGCGCTTCGCCAACGCGGCGGGCGCGATCGTCGCTTCGCGACTGGCCTGCGCCGACGCGATGCCGGACGCGGACGAGGTGACCCGACTGCTCGGGGTGGCGCGGGATGCGTGACATCGTCGGCGAGATCGTCGCGACGCGGACCGCGAACCCGGCGGCGATCGCCGAGGCGGCGGCGCAACGGGAACGGCCCAGGTCGCTGCTCAACGAGCACGGGCGGCTGATGGTGATCGCGGCCGACCACCCGGCACGCGGTTCGCTGGGCGCGGGTGACCGGCCGATGGCCATGGCGGACCGGGCCGATCTGCTGGACCGGCTGTGCCTCGCGCTGTCCAGGCCCGGCGTGAACGGCGTGCTGGGCACCCCGGACGTGATCGAGGACCTGCTGCTGCTCGGCGCGCTGGACGGCAAGGTCGTCGTCGGTTCGATGAACCGCGGCGGCCTGTCCGGTTCGGTGTTCGAGATGGACGACCGGTTCACGGCGTACGACGCGGCCTCGCTGGCCGGCCGCGGCTACGAGGGCGGCAAGATGCTGCTGCGCATCGACCCGCACGACGAGGCCAGCGTGCGCACCATGCGGTCCTGCTCGCAGGCGGTCGGCCGGTTGGCCGGGCACCGGCTGCTGGCGATGATCGAACCGTTCTGGTCGCGCCGCGACCCGGACGGGCGGGTGCGCAACGAACTGACCCCGGAGGCGATGATCAGGGCCATGACGGTGGCGGCCGGCATCGGCAGCACATCGGCCTACACGTGGTTGAAGGTTCCCGTCGTGCCGGACATGGCACGGGTGATGGCGGCGACCACACTGCCCGCCGTGATTCTCGGTGGCGAGGTCGGCACCGACCAGGACGCCGCGTACGACGGCTGGCGCGCCGCGCTGGCCCTGCCGACCGTACGGGGCCTGGTGGTCGGCAGGGCACTGCTGTACCCACCGGACGACGACGTGGCGGGCGCGGTCGACACCGCCGTCAGCCTCTTCTAGAGCGCCCGAACCGGAGGAAAACGATGGTAGGTAAGAGGAAACTCGTGCTGGGGCTGCTGCTGGCACCCCTGCTGCTGCTGGCGGCGTGCACGGGTTCGAGCAACAACGGCGCCAGCCCCGGGACCGGCTCAGGGCCGTGCACCTACACGTTCGCCGTCATCACCCACGGCGACAACGGGAACTTCTGGAGCGTCGTCTACAAGGGAGCCAAGGACGCCGCGAAGGACATGGGCTGCAAGCTGTCCGAGGTGTACGGCTCGCAGCAGCAGGGCCAGGCGGAGCCGGACGACAACGCGGAGAACGCGCAGATCCAGAACGCGATCAACGCGAAGGTGGACGGCATCGTGGTGTCCGACCACGACCCGTCGGTGATGAACGGCACGCTCGCCCAGGCGTCCGCGGCCGGCATCCCGGTCGTGCTGCTCAACGCGGGCTGCGACGACCAGGACATCGCCGCGGCCAAGGCGCTGACCTGCGTCGGGCAGCCGGAGAGCCTGGCGGGCCAGAAGGCGGCCGCGCGGTTCAAGCAGGAGAACGCGACCAACGTGCTGTGCGTGATCCACCAGTCCGGCCAGAACCTGCTGGACCGCTGCAACGGCATCGCGCAGGGCCTCGGCGTCGGCAACTCGTGTTCCACCGGCAGCGCACCGTCGTCCGGTCCCGCGTGCACCGAGCTGATCCTGTCCACGCCGAACGCGGCGTCCAACCCGCAGCAGGCGATCGGCCAGGTCACCGCGTACCTGCAGAGCCACTCGGGGGTCAACGCCGTGATGACGCTGAACACCGCGATCGGGCAGGCACTGGTGACGGCGAAGCCGTCGAACGTCAAGATCGCCACCTTCGACCTGGACTCCGACGTGCAGAACGACCTGCAGGCCAGCCCGCCGACCATGGACTTCGCGGTCGACCAGCAGCAGTACCTGCAGGGCTACCTGCCGATCAGCGTCCTGTACCTGTACAAGAAGCACGAGGGCAACTCGGTCGGCGGCGGTACCACCGTCCCGAGTGGACCGCTGCTGGTGGACAGCGGCAACATCAAGAAGGTCGCGGCCGCGATCTCGGCAGGCGACGACTGAGCCGGCCGGGGCGCCGGGCCACGTGTCCGGCGCCCCGGCCGTGCGGAACCCACGAGGGAATGACATGACCACGCAATCAGCGGACGCCGCGCCCGCCGCACCGCCCGGTGGCGGCGACGAGCGGCTGGCCAGGACCAGCGGGCTGACCCGCGCGCTGCGCAGGCCGGCACTGGGTGCCCTCCTGGGCGCCGTCGCGATCTTCGTGCTGTTCTCGTTCACCGACCAGCAGCACCTGTGGCTGACCCAGACCGGTTTCGAGTCGTGGGCGCAGCAGGCGTCGTTCTACGGGCTGATGGCAGTGCCGGTGGGCCTGCTGATGGTCGGCGGCGAGTTCGACCTGTCCACCGGCGGCATGACCGGTTTCACCGCGATCGTCACGGCGCTGCTGGTCGGGCAGGCACACTGGAACGCGTGGGCCGCGATCGTCGTCACGTTCGTCGTGGCGGCGCTGATCGGACTGCTCAACGGCTACGTGGTGGTGAAGTCGAAGCTGCCCAGTTTCATCGTCACCCTGGCCACGTACTTCGTGGTGCGCGGTCTGAGCATCGGCGGTGTGCTGCTGATCAACCACGGCAGCACGTCGGTCGGCCTGAGCGGCACCGACCACCCGGGGCTGAGCAGCGCGAAGGCCGTGTTCGGCAGTTCGTTCGGCCAGAGCTCCTCGCTGCCCAACGGGTACCAGACGGAGATCCTGTGGTTCGTCGCGATGACGCTGATCGCGGTGTGGGTGCTGTCGCGGACCACGTTCGGCAACTGGATCTTCGCAGCGGGCGGTGACGCCGACGCGGCGCGCAACGTCGGTGTGCCCGTGGCACGGACGAAGATCTCGCTGTTCGTGACGACGTCGATGGCGGCGGCGCTGGTCGGCGTCATCTCGTTCACGCAGTCGTCCAACGCGGTGTCCGAGCAGGGTGTGGGCAACGAGTTCTACTACATCATCGCGGCCGTCGTCGGCGGCTGCCTGCTGACCGGTGGTTACGGTTCCGTCGTCGGCGCGGCGCTGGGCGCGTGCATCATCGGGATGGCGTTCCAGGGCGTCATCTACTCCGGCTGGGACAGCTCGTGGGACTTCACGTTCGTCGGCGCGATCCTGTTCCTGGCCGTGGGCGTCAACACCTTGATCTACCGGCGAGCGATGAGGGCACGGCGATGAGCGAGAGCACCGGCGCGCTGCTGGAAGTGCGCGACATCAGCAAGTTCTTCGGCAGCGTGAACGCGTTGCGGGGCATCTCGATGGCCGTGTACCCGGGGCAGGTCACGTGCGTGCTCGGCGACAACGGGGCAGGCAAGTCGACGCTGATCAAGATCCTGTCCGGTGTGTTCGCGCCGGACGAGGGCGAGTTCCTGGTCGACGACCGGCCGGTCCGGTTCGCCAGCCCGCGCGACGCCCGCGCCATCGGCATCTCCACCGTCTACCAGGATCTGGCGATGGTGCCGCTGATGTCGATCTGGCGGAACTTCTTCCTCGGCTCCGAACCCACGAGGGGCTGGGGGCCGTGGCGCCGGTTCGACGTGGCGAAGGCGAAGGCGCTGACCAGCAGGGAGCTCGGCGCGATGGGCATCGACGTGCGCGACCCGGACCAGGCCGTGGGCACGCTGTCCGGCGGTGAGCGGCAGTCGGTGGCCATCGCGCGCGCCATCCACTTCGGGGCGCGGCTGCTGATCCTGGACGAGCCGACGTCCGCGCTGGGCGTGAAGCAGGCCGGTGTGGTGCTGCGGCGCATCGTGCAGGCGCGGGAACTGGGGCTGGGCGTCATCTTCATCACGCACAACCCGCACCACGCCTACCCGGTCGGCGACCGGTTCGTGGTGCTCAAGCGGGGCCGCGGTCTGGGCAGTTTCCAGAAGTCGGAGATCGCGCGGGACGAACTGGTGCGGCTGATGGCCGGCGGCGCGGAACTGGACGAGCTGAGCCACGAACTGGAACGCCCCACGGCCGGGGAAGCCGAGTATCCGGTCGATCCCGTCGAGTCGGCCGGATGAGCGTCGACGTCACGCCGGGGTCGGCGGGCTGGACCTACTGCGGGCTGCGGGTGCTGGACCTGGCACCGGGCACGTCCGTCGAAGTGTCCACAGCGGACAGTGAGACGCTGGTGCTGCCGTTGTCCGGCAGCGCCACGGTGACGTGCGAGGACACGGCGTTCACGCTGATCGGGCGGCCGGACGTGTTCTCCGGCCGGACCGACTTCGCGTATCTGCCGATCGACGCGACCGCGACGGTGGCCACGGTCGGCGGCGGCCGGTTCGCGCTGCCGTCGGCGAGGGCGACGCGACGCCTGCCGTTCCGGTACGGGCCGGTGGACGGCGTGCCGGTGGAACTGCGCGGCGCGGGGCAGGCCAGCAGGCAGGTGCACAACTTCTGCACACCGGAGACGTTCGAGGCGCAGAAGCTGATCGCCGTCGAGGTCCTGACACCGGGCGGGAACTGGTCGTCGTACCCGCCGCACAAGCACGACGTGCACACCGACACCGAGCGGCCGCTGGAGGAGATCTACTACTTCGAGATCTCCGGCACCGCCGGTGTCGGCTACCAGCGCGTCTACACCTCCGGCGAGGGCCGCGAGATCGACGTGCTCACCGAGGTGCGCAGCGGTGACGTGGTGCTGATCCCGCACGGCTACCACGGCCCGTCGATGGCGCCGCCCGGCTACCACATGTACTACCTGAACGTGATGGCCGGACCGGACCCGGAACGGGCCTGGCTGTTCAGCGACGACCCGGCGCACGCGTGGATCAGGGACACGTGGGCCGGCCAACGGATCGACCCGAGGCTGCCGTTCTCCAGGGAGTGAGCGATGAGGCTGACGATGGCGCAGGCGCTGGTGCGGTGGCTGGCCGCGCAGCGCACCGAACTGCTGGACGGCACGGAGGCCCCGCTGTTCCCCGCCGTGTTCGCGATCTTCGGCCACGGCAACGTGCTCGGCATCGGCAACGCGCTGGCCGAGTCGTCGCTGCCGGTGTGGCGTGGGCAGAACGAGCAGGGCATGGGCCTGGCGGCCGTCGGCTACGCGAAGGCCACCGAGCGGCGCCAGGTCGGTGTCGTCACGACGTCGATCGGTCCCGGTGCGCTGAACCTGGTGACGGCGGCCGGTGTCGCGCACGCCAACCGGTTGCCGCTGCTCCTGCTGCCCGGCGACACGTTCACCAGCCGCGCCCCCGACCCCGTGCTGCAACAGGTGGAGCACTTCGGCGACCCCGGCGGCACGGTGAACGACGCTTTCCGCGCGGTGAGCCGCTATTTCGACCGGATCACCCGGCCCGAACAGCTACTGGCCACGCTGCCGCAGGTCGCGCGGGTGCTGACCGACCCCGCCGACTGCGGCCCCGTCGTGCTGGCGCTGCCGCAGGATGTGCAGGCGGAGGCGTTCGACTTCCCGGAAGCGTTGTTCGAACCGGTGACACACCACGTGCCGCGGCCGCGGCCGGACCGCCGCGCGCTGGCCGACGCTGCCGGTCTGCTGCGGGGTGCGCGCAGGCCGCTGCTGGTGCTGGGCGGTGGTGTGCGCTACTCCGGTGCGACCGCCGCGACGCTGGATTTCGCGCAGCGGCACGGCGTCCCGGTCACCGAGACCACGGCCGGGCGCACCCTGGTGCGGCACGACCACCCGCTGCACGCGGGGCCGCTGGGCGTCACCGGCTCCGGTTCGGCGAACGCGCTGGCCGCCGACGCGGACGTCGTGCTGGCCGTCGGCACCCGGTTGCAGGACTTCACCACCGCGTCGTGGACGGTGTTCGCGCCGGACGTGCGGATCGTGGCGCTGAACGCGGCACGGTTCGACGCGGTGAAACACGGCTCGTCCGCGCTGGTCGGTGACGCGCTGGAAGGCATCGGCGAACTCGACGCGGCGCTGGGCGGCTGGCGCGCCGACGACGGCTGGACCGGCCGCCCGGCCGTGGAACGGGCCCGCTGGGACGAGCACGTCGACTCGCTGCGCGCCGCGACGACCAGTTACGCGCACGTCGTCGGCGTCGTCAACGAATTGTCAGGGCCGGACGACTACGTGATGACGGCGTCCGGTGGGCTGCCCGGTGAGCTGATCGGCGGCTGGCGCGCCACCGGCGGTGCGCCGACGATGGACGTCGAGTACGGCTTCTCCTGCATGGGCTACGAACTGGCGGGCGCGTGGGGTGCGGCGATGGCCCGGCGCGGCCACGGTGTCGTCACGGCCCTGCTCGGCGACGGCTCGTACCTGATGGCGAACTCGGAGCTGTTCTCGGCGGCGTTCGCCGGTCACGGTTTCGTGGCCGTGGTGTGCGACAACGACGGCTTCGCCGTGATAGCACGGTTGCAGCAGGGCCAGGGTGGGCGTGCGTTCAACAACATGTACGCCGACTGCCGCACCGAACGCGACACTCCCCCACGCGCCGACCTCGCCGCACACGCGGCGGCTCTCGGTTGCGCCGTGTACACAGTGGACGAGGGCGACGAACTGGCTGCCGTGTACCGCAGAGCGAAAGCCGCCGCGGTGGAACGGCCGGCGGTCGTCGTGGTCCGCACCGATCCGGCCGCGTGGACGGAAGCGGGCGCGTGGTGGGAGGTCGGTGTGCCGGAAGTGGCGCAGCGGCCCGAGATCGGTGCGGCGCGAGCCGAGTCCGAACAGCACAGGCAGCGGCGACTGCGCTATCTCGGGTCACGCTAGCGGGTGCCCGATCGGGCGGCGTGGACCGCCCGATGGAGCGCGCGAACCGCCCTGTGCCAACAGCCGCCGGGCTCCTACCGTCGTGGTATCAACCTTCGCCCGGACCGTGGGGGCCGATCGATGGATGCCGACCTGACCAACGCGCTGCTGGCCGCGATCGTCGAGGACAACGACGTCGACCAGTGGTTCGCCCTGATCGACGACGCCAGCACCGAGGCCGGCGACGACTGGGGCCTGTTCGTGCGCACGCTCACCGACAGCGCGGGCGTCGACCGCTCGGCCGCCGTCGAGTCGTTCCTCGGCTACGTCGCGGACCACGACAAGCTGGACCTGGTCCAGAAACTGGTCGACCTGGACGACAAGCCGACCGAATACGCGACGGCGTGGGCCCAGGCGTGGGCCGACGTGCGGGAGCGGTACGGACCCGAGTGGGCCTACTGGGACCGCGCCGAGTCGACGTGGACGGAGTACCGCGACTGGATGTACGCGTCGGTCGAGGACGACTTCGCCCTGCGCGCGGCGACCGACCGGTTCTTCGCGCCGTTGGACGACCGGCCGCACGAGCAGCGCATCGATGCGCTGCTCGACCTCGGCTTCCCGATCACGCTGTCCACACCCGGTGAACTCCCGGCCGACAGCGACGGCCACGAGGACGTCACGCTGGAGGACCTGGTCCGGGAGAGCCTGTCCGAGGCGATCCCCGAGGTGTCCGACGCCGACCAACTGACCCAGGAGATGCTGGAGGAGATCGTGTGGGAGATCGTCCAGGAACTCGCCGACAGCCTGTGACCCGGAGACCACCGAGCGGGGGCAAGAGCCATGACCGGCATGGAACCGAACGAAACCGAAAAAGCAGAGAAAACCACGAAAGCCGAGGAGAAGACGCCGCGGCAGAAGTCGGCGTTCACCAAGCTGGCGGTGGACACCAAGAAGAAGACCCGCGAGAAGGTGCAGTTCTACCGGGCCAACCGGTCCGGTTCGAAGGTCCTGATCTCCAAGGACAAGCTCGCGGTCGCCAAGGCGAACCAGGCCGTCGACAAGCGGCTGGTGCGGGAGAAGGCGGATGACCGCGCCGCGCGGCTGCGGCCGCACCGCGAGCGGTTCGAGCAGGCCAGGCAGCAGAAGGCCACGTTCGCCGACTCCAGCTACAACCACTCGGATGAGATCGACGACTTCGGGACGGCCGCCTTCCAGAAGGTCATCGACGACGTGCCGGTCGAGGATGTCGACTTCGGCGTCAACCCGGAGAAGGACCCGAAGGAGATCCTCTTCCGGGTACAGGCGGGTATTCCGCACTGGGTGATCATCGGCAGCCTGCGCGACCGGCTGCGCGTGTTCCACATCGGGCCGAGCGGCAACGGCCAGTTCGAGAGCTGCTGAATCAGGACGTGCTGCTCAGCAGCGGACGCAGTTCCTCGGCACCCGGCAGGCCGAGGCGCACGAAGATCTCGTGCGCCTGCGACAGACACGACTGCGAGCGCTCCGGCTCGCCCAGCGCGGCCAACGTCCTGCCCAGCACCGCGAGCGCCTCGGCCTCGGTCCGCTCCCAACTGGCCCGCACCGCACCCGCACGGCCCTGTTCGGCCCACGCGAGCGCCTCGGTGTGCCGGCCCGCGGCGAGGTGGCAGGCCGCGATCTCGACGACGCTCGCCACCTCGAAGATCATCAGGCGATGGGTCCTGCTCTTGGTGAAGCTCTGCTGGAACGCGGCTATCGCGCCGTCCAGGTCGCCCAGCCTGCGCATCACCCTGCCCTGCACCATCAACCCGTAGCCCTCGCCGAACGGGTCGCCCAACTGCGTGACGAGGTCGGTGCCGGCGCGGCTGGTAGCCAGCGCGTCGGCGACGCGGCCGCAGCCCAGTTGGCTGGTCGCCATGGCCATCAGCGCGTTCGCCTCGCCCCACCGGCTGCCGCACCGCTCGGCCAGCTCGACCGCCTCCCGCAACTGGTCGATGGACAACGGGAACTCCTCGCGCAGCAAGGAGATCAGCCCGCGCACGGTCCACGTCTCGGCCCGCACCGGTGTGTCCTGCGCCCGCTGCGCCGCGACACCCGCGCGCAGGGTCACCTCGTCCGCCTCGGCCAGCCTGCCCAACTGCATCAGCGCGCCGCCGAGCATGTAGCCGACCCGGCCCTCGGCCAGCGAGTCGCCGATGGCCTGCGCGTGCGCCAGCACGGCCCGCGCGGGACCGATCAGGTCGTTCCACAGGAAACCGAACTCCAGCAACGGATCCAGCGCCAGCAGTAGATCGGCGGCCAGGCCGACCAGGGCGGGTGTCCAGTCCTCCGCCATCGCCTGCTCGATCACGGCGAGCACAGCCGGGTACTCGTAGGCGGCCCAGTCCAGCGCGTCGTCCCTGGTCGCCATCGGCAGCCCCGGTGACCGGGTCGGTGCCAGCTCGGCCGGGATGCCGTGGCCGGGGCGGACGACCAGGTAGGCGCTGCGGGCCGTGGCGAGGTGGAAGTCCAACAGCCGCACCAGCACGTCGGCGCGCTCGTCGACTCCGTCGACGCAACGACTCTGTGCCCTGCCGAACAGGCGCAGCAGATCGTGGTAGCGGTAGCGGTCGGCGCCGACCGACTCCAGCATCGCCAGGTCCACCAGGCGTTCCAGGGCACCGGCGGTGACGTCACGGGGCAGGTCCAGCGCCGCCGTGGCGGCGGCCAGGCCGATGTCGGGGACGTCGGGCACGGCCAGCAGCCGGAACACCCGCGCCGTCACGGCGTCGAGATGGTCGTAGCCGAGCCGGAAGCACGCCGCGACATCCAGGTCGTCCGCGCGCAGCTCGGCGAGCCGGACCCGCTGGTCGGCGAGCCGGTCGTTCATCGCGGCGATCGTCCAACTGGTGCGCGCGGCCAGCCGTGCGCCGACGATCCGCACGGCGAGGGGCAGCAGACCACACGAGCACACCAGTGCCAGCGCGGCACCTGGTTCGGCGCCGACCCGGTCGCGGCCCACGATCCGGCCCAGCAGCGCGACGGCCTCGTCCGGTTCCATCACGTCCAGGTCGACCCGCAGCGTCGCGGGCAGCGTGGCCAGCCGCGAGCGGCTCGTCACGATCACGGCGCACGTCGGTGCGCCCGGCAACAACGGCCTGACCTGCGTCACGTCCCGCGCGTCGTCCAGCACGACCAGCAGCCGCCGGTCGGCCAGCACGGACCGGTACAGCGCGGCCCGCTCCTCCAGCCCGTCGGGCACCGCACCGTCGGCGACCCCCAGCGCACGCAGGAAACTGGCCAGCACGGCGGCCGGATCGGTCGGGTCGGGCTGGGCGCCGCGCAGGTTCACGTACAACTGGCCGTCCGGGAACCTGGCCAGCGACATGTGTGCCACGTGCACGGCGACGGTGGTCTTCCCGATCCCGCCGATACCGGCCACCGCGGACACCACGACGGACGACGCCGTCGATCCCGTGCCGTCACCCAGCACGGCTGCCAGGTCGGCGACGACGGAGTCCCGGCCGGTGAAGTCCGCCGTGTCCGCGGGCAGTTGCGCCGGCCGGACGGGTTGTGTCTGGTTGGCGTGCGACAGCGTGTCGTCCAGCAGCAGAATCCGCTCGTGCAGCTTGGCCAGCTCCGGCCCGGGGTTCACACCGAACTCGGCGGACAGCGCACGCGCGGTGTCCGCGTACACGGCCAGCGCGTCGGCCGGCCGCGACGACCGGTACAGCGCGAGCATCAGCTGCGCCCGGAACTCCTCGCGCAGCGGGTGTTCCGCGCACAGTTCGGTCAGCTCGCCGACCAGTTCCTCGTGCCTGCCCAGCGCCAGATCCACGTCCACCCGGTCGTGCAGCACCTGCAACCGGCGCTCCACCAACCTGTCCCGCACCGCGTCGGCGTACGGCCCCGGCACGCCGAACAGCGGCCGTCCCTCGCACAGCGACAGCGCCGAGCGCAGTTGCCGCACCGCCCGGTCCAGGTCACCGGCGGAACGGCTGGTGTGCGCGTCGCGGACGTCCCGCTCGAACACCGACACGTCCACGGCCTCGTCGGACACCGCGAGCAGGTAGCCGCGGCCGACCGTGCGCAGCGCGACGTCACCGAGTCCGGCGCGCAGCCGGGAGGCGTAGGTGCGGACGGTGCCGACGGCGGTCCTCGGCGGGTCCTCGCCCCACACACCGTCCACGAGTTCGTCCAGGTCGACGGGGTGGCGGGCGCGGAGCACCAGCATGGCGAGGACAGCCTGCTGCTGTGGCGTGCCCACGTCGAGAGCGACGTGGCCGTGCCATGCGCGTACCGGTCCCAGCAGCGCGAAACGAAGCGCGTCCGGCCCGTCAGCCGACCCAGTCACCGCCACCTCCAGGTGTGGCGAATGCTACCCGAACACCAATTCCGTGCCGCTTACCGAATGGTGACCCACAGGGACTCATCACATTGTCTGATCAGGATGTGGTCAGGCGCCCGGTCCGTTCGGCCTTGCGGCGAATCTAGTTGTAAGCACCGGTCAGACCCATCGCCTTGCGCATGTCGAACACCGTCTGCTTGACCTCCTCGCGGGTCCGCTCGGTGCCCTCGACGATCAACTGGTCGACCAGGCCCTTCGGCCTCGTACTTCGCCCTGCGCTCGCGCATCGGCTCGAGGAAACGGTTGATCGCCGCGGCCAGCTTCTCCTTGACCTCGACGTCGCCGACCTTGCCCTGCGCGGTAGCGGGTCTTGAGGTCCTCGACCTCGGCCTGGTCGGGGTTGAAGACGTCGTGGTAGATGAACACCGGGTTGCCCTCGACGGTGCCGGGAATATCCGCCCGGATCCGCTTCGGATCGGTGTACATGCCCCTGACCTTCTTGCGGACCTCGGTGGGTCGTCGGACAGGTAGATCACGTTGCCGAGGCTCTTGCTCATCTTCGCCTGCCCGTCGGTGCCGACCAGCGTGGGCACGTCGGCCTTGATCAGCTCGGGGACCGGGAACACCTCGCCGTAGAGGTAGTTGAACCGGCGGGCGATCTCCCGGGTGACCTCCACGTGGGGCACGTTGTCCTTCCCCACCGGCACACGTGGGCCCGCACGCAGAGGATGTCCGCCGCCTGCAGCACCGGGTAGCCGAGCAGGCCGTAGGGCATCTCCTCCTTGCTTGCGTCCCGCGCCATGTCCTTCAGGCTCGGGATCCGCTCCAGCCGCGGCACGGTCACCAGGTTCTGGAAGATCGTGTTGATCTCGCACACCTCGGGCATGGCCGACTGCAGGTAGAACGTGGCCTGTCCGGCTCGATGCCGGCGGCCAGCGAGTCGAGCACCATGTGCCGGGCGTTGGCGGCGACCTGCGCGATGTCGTCGCGTGCTGTTCTTCGTCGTCAGCATGTGGAGGTCGGCGATGATGAAGAAGCTCTCGTACTCGTGCTGCAGCCGGACGCGGTTGGCGATGCTGCCGACGTAGTGGCCGACGTGGAGCTTCCCGGTCGGCCGGTCCCCGGTCAGCATCCGACGCATCGTGAATCTCCCGCTCGCTGTGGTGGTCGCCGTATCAGTCAACCATCAGCATTCGACGACGTTCACGGCGAGGCCGCCGCGAGCCGTCTCCTTGTACTTGACCTTCATGTCGGCGCCGGTCTCGCGCATCGTCTTGATCACCTTGTCCAGCGACACGAAATGTCGGCCGTCGCCGCGCAACGCCATCCGTGCCGCGCTGATCGCCTTGATCGACGCCAGCGCGTTGCGCTCGATGCACGGGATCTGCACCAGGCCGCCGACCGGGTCGCACGTCAGGCCGAGGTTGTGCTCCATCGCGATCTCGGCCGCGTTCTCCACCTGTTCCGGTGTCCCGCCGAGCACCTCGCACAATCCGGCCGCCGCCATCGAACACGCCGAGCCGACCTCGCCCTGACAGCCGACCTCGGCCCCGGAGATCGACGCGTTCTCCTTGAACAGCACGCCGATCGCGCCCGCGGTGAGCAGGAAACGCGTCACACCGCCGGCGTTCGCGCCGGGCACGAACCGCGTGTAGTAGTGCAGCACGGCGGGCACGATCCCGGCCGCCCCGTTGGTCGGCGCGGTCACCACACGCCCGCCGGACGCGTTCTCCTCGTTGACGGCCAGCGCGAACAGGCTGACCCAGTCCAACACCCGCAGCGGGTCGGTGGCGTAGTGCTCTGCGGTCAGCGTGGCGTGCAGTTCGGCGGCGCGGCGGCGCACTTTCAGCCCACCGGGCAGCGTGCCGTCGTGCTCACAACCGCGCAGCACGCAGTCCTGCATCGCCTGCCAGATCTCGGCCAGCCCGGCGTGCACGGCGTCGCGGTCGCGCCAGGACAGCTCGTTGGCCAGCATCACGCCGCTGATCGACAGCCCGGTCCCGGCGCAGCGGGCCAGCAGTTCCGCGCCGGTCCCGAACGGGTGCGCCACGGGCGTGTCGTCGACCTTGATCCGGTCGGTTCCGGTCGCCGACTCGTCGACTACGAATCCGCCGCCGACCGAGTAGTAGGTCCTGCTTCGCGCGCTCGTCTGCCGGCGAACGCGGTGAACACCATGCCGTTCGGGTGCGCGGGCAGCGACTTGCGGCGGTGCAGCACGAGATCGGTGTCCGGGTCGAAGTCGATCGGGTGTTCACCGAGCAGGTCCAGCCGCCGGTCCCGCTTGATCACGGCGACCCGCTCGGCCACCGTGTCGGTGTCCACCGTCCTCGGGTCCTCGCCGCACAGCCCGAGCAGCACCGCCCGGTCGCTGCCGTGCCCGTGCCCGGTGGCACCCAGTGATCCGTACAGCTCCGCGCGCACGGCGGTCGTGCCGGCCAGCAGCCCGCCTCCAGCAGCCCGGTGGCGAACATCCGGGCGGCCGTCATCGGCCCCACGGTGTGCGAGCTGGACGGCCCGATGCCGATCTTGAACAGGTCGAAGACGCTGATGGTCATAGCACCGCAACACTACCCGCACGAGCGCGGAGTCCACTGTGGTCAGGGTCAGCAGAAGAGCAGGCCGCACGCTGTCGTGGTGGTCGGCGACGGTGGCCTGGTGGTGGTCGTGGTGCGGGTCGTCGTGGTGCGGGTCGTCGTGGTGGTGGGCGTCGTCGTGGTCACCGTCGTCGTGGTCGTGCGGGTGGTGGTCGTCGAGCGACCGGCCGCGCTGGTGGTCGCGGTCGTGGTGGTCGTCGTGAGCAGCGCGGCGGTGGTCGTCACGGCGACCAGGGCCGTGGTCGACGTGGGCTCGCTGGTCAGCGCCATCGGCAACAGGTTCTCGTCCGGTGTCGGACCGTGCTGCTTGCCGGCGAACTGCCCGAACCAGATGAGCGCGGCGATCAGCGCGCCGAGGATCGCCCCCAGAGCCAGCCGACCCTGCCCTCCCAGCCGATCGAGCACCGGACGTATTTACCGTACGGGCTGCTTTCGGTCAAGATCCTCTCGATCATGTCCCGCGTGTCGCGTCGCTCGGTGACCATCGACCGGAGCGTCCGCACCCGCTGCCACGTGTCCTGGTCGTGCGGCCGGCGGACCGACGGACCTCACCCACCCTTGGGAACGTTGTCCACGACCCGAATCCCGTCCTGCCACACCTCCCGGACGTTCCCGCCGAACCCGGCCAGATCGAAACAGTCCCCACTCAACACGACGAGGTCCGCCCGATACCCGGCCTTGATCCGCCCCAGCTCCGCCCCGTACCCCAGCAACTCGGCCGCGGACGACGTGGATGCGGCCAACACCTCCCCCGGCGACATCCCACAGGCGGCCATCAGCGGCAACTCCTCCAGGTTCGACCCGTGCGGCCCGATCCCGCTGTCCGTCCCCATGGCGATCCGCACCCCGGCCGCGACCGCCCGCCGCACCGAATCCGCGTGCGCCGTCATGACCTCCTCCGCCTTCCGCACCACCGTGTCCGGCAGCGAGATCCCGGACGCCGCCGCGCGGACGACGTTCACCGGAGCCACCAACGTGGGCACCAGCCACGTCCCGTTGGCCAGCATCATCTCGATGGCCTCGTCGTCCAGGTAGATCCCGTGCTCGATCGACCGGATGCCGGCCCGCACGGCGTTCTTGATGCCCTCGGTCCCCTGCGCGTGCGCCATCACCGCGCGCCCCTGCATCCGGGCCTCCGTCACGAGCACGTCCAACTCCTGCGGAGTGAACTGGCTGTGCTTCGGATCGTCCCGAGGCGACATCACACCGCCGGTCGTGCACACCTTCAGCACCTCGGCGCCGGCCCGCAACAACTGCCGCGCCACGCGGCGCATCTCGTCCGGCCCGTCCACGACCGTCGCCGGACGACCGGGATGCGGTACGGACAACGGCAGGCATGTACCGGACGCCATCCAGCCGTCCCCGTGCCCGCCGGTCGGCGAGATCAGCCCGATCGAGATTTGTAAGCGGGGCCCGGCGATCAGCCCGTCGATCTGCGCCTGCTTCACACCGAGATCCGCGCCCGCCGCGTCGCGTACCGTCGTGATGCCCAGCGCCAGTGTCCGAGCCATGTTCCTGGCCGCTTCGTAGAACTGGTACGAGAACGGCTTCTGCACCCGGTCCAGCACACCGACCTGGGTCACCATGATGTGGACGTGACAGTCGAACAGCCCGGGTAACAGCGTCGCGCCCTGACAGTCGACGACCTCGTCCGCGTCGAAACCCGTGCCGACGTCGGTGATCCGGCCGTCGGTCACCAGCACGTCCGCGGGTTGCGGGTCCGCGCCCGAGCCGTCGAACACGAGGCCACCCGTGAACAGGATGCGATTCATGTCGTTGCCACCTCCGAGTACCGGTTCAGCCGCCGCACAGCCAGCTCGGCCAGCAGTGCGGCGCCGGCCGGGAGCACGGCGTCGTCGAAGGTGGCCAGCGGAGAATGGTTGGTGGGCACCGTGTCCGGGTCGGCCGACGGGCTGCAGGCGCCGAGGAACACGTACGCGCCGGGAACCTCGTCGAGCACCCGGGAGAAGTCCTCGGCACCGGGGTCGGGGTTCGCCATGTGCTCGAAACTGCCGTCACCGAACAGGTCCCGCACGGTGTCGGCGACGAACTCGTGGTGTACGGGGTCGTTGACGGTGACGGGGTACTCGGCCTGGTAGCTGACCTCGGCGCGCAGGCCGTGTGCCGCGGCGATCGCCTCGCACAGCCGCACCGACTCCGCTCGCACCCGTTCCCGCGCCGGCACGGAGTACGACCGCACGGTGGCCTCGAACGTCGCGTCGTCGGGGATGATGTTGCGCCTGGTACCGGCGTGGAACGAACCGACGGTGACGACGACCGGGTCGAAGATGTCGAACCTGCGGGTCACCAACGTCTGCAGGGCCGTCACCATCTCGCACGCGGCGGGCACCGGGTCGAGACCGCCGTGCGGCCGCGAACCGTGCGTCCCGGCGCCGACGACCCGCACGTACAGCGCGTCCGACGCGGCCATCAGCGGACCGGGCCGGCCGGTGAACCGGTGCCCGGCCAGAGCCGCGATCACGTGCAGCCCGTACGCGGCGACGACCGGCGCGCCCGCCGCCGTGAGCACGCCTTCGCGGATCATGTGGCCCGCGCCGTCCCAGCCCTCCTCGCCCGGCTGGAACATGAACACGACGTCTCCCGGCAGTTCCGCGCGCCGGGCGGCCAGCAACCGGGCGGCACCGACCAGTCCTGCCGTGTGCAGGTCGTGGCCGCAGGCGTGCATGACGCCGTCGTGACCGGACGTGAAGTCCACGCCGGTGCGCTCGGTGACGGGCAGCGCGTCCATGTCACCGCGCAACAGCACCGCCGGACCCGGCCTGCCGCCGCGCAGCACCGCCGTGACGGACGACAGATCCGTACCGGTGGTGATCTCCACCGGCAGCCCGTCCAGCGCGGCCAGCACACGTTCCTGGGTACGCGGCAGGTTCAGGCCGATCTCCGGGATACGGTGCAGTTCCCGGCGCAATGCGATCAGGTCGGCCGCGATCTCGACAGCATCAGCATGAATGCTCATGACCACCGGTCCACAATCGTATGACATGCTAACTATGCCATCCGAGCAGCGCAGCGGGCCCACGTCAAGACGCACGTAGTATTCAACACATACCAGGCCCGAAAAAGTCCATTGCGGATCGTGGGCAGGGCGCGACAAGATCCAAAAAGGTCGCTTATCGAAGACCGTAGCGAAAACCGAGCGGCTGGTCCCGACCACCCCGACTCGACGGGACCAGCCGACCCCTCGGATTGGCGAGCCGCCCCAGACTAATCGGCGGAGCACCAAACGGAACTCCCCGAGCAGGGTGAATCACGCGACTGGTCGAACAGCTTTCGCTGTGACCAACGCAGAGTCAGGAGCGGACGAGCCGAGCGATAGCCTCATTGGCCTCACGGAGCTTCGTTTCGGCCATCTCGCCACCCTCGGTGATCGCCTCGCTGACACAATGACCGAGGTGCTGCTCGATGAGACCAAGCGAAACGGCCTGCAACGCCTTGGTGGCCGCGGAGATCTGGGTGAGGATGTCGATGCAGTAGTCGTCGTTCTCCACCATCCGCTGCAACCCGCGGATCTGGCCCTCGATCCGGCGCAGCCGGCGCAGGTAGCCCGCCTTGTCCTCGCTGTATCCCCGCATCAACGCCTCCGCGCTCGACAACCGACGCCTCAGGATACCCTCCGGGGGTAGCCGTCGGGCCTGGTGAAGCGCCACGCGACCGCGGCGGCCACGGCCAGCAGGCACGCGATGTTCACCGCCAGCACCCAGCTCAGCCGGACGTCGGCCGGCGTGGTGCCGATGCCGTGCACCACGCCAGCGGCCAGCACGCGTAACTGGTGCGGTGCACGATCCGCCACGCGCGCGGTCCCACCCGTCGGCCGCAGCAGTGCTGGTCACCGTGATGGCGACGGTCAGGTCGAACGCGACGGCGCCGAGGCCCAGCCAGAACGGCTGGTACACCGAACCGAACGGCACGACGGCGTCCAGCCAGCCGATGCCGGCGATACGGGTCGACGATCGACGATGACGATGTGCACGGCCAGGAACACCAGCGGCCAGCAGCGAAATGTTGCGGTGCACGGCATTGACCGCGAACCGCGGCCACCGTTGCCCGGACATACCGGCCGCTGACCAGCATCGCCGAGCACGACGGACGCCGTGAACAGCACCATGCGCGACCAGGCCGGTGGCCCGACTGGCGTACCACAGATCTCCTGGTCGCACGTCAGCGCCGATCGTCCTCGGGCCAGCCGGCCAGCGTGTAGCACGTTGCCGCTCTGCCCGACCAGCGCGGGCCGGCAGCCGCGCCGCGGTCAGCCAGCCCGGGGCCGACCAGCCGAGCACGATCGCCGCCGTGCTCGCGGTGTTCGCGTCGACGCAGCGTGGCCGGCGGCCACGCTGACCGTGCGCCAGCGCGGGATCGGCGATGTCACCGGTGCGCGGGTCGACGATGTGGTGCACGGTCCGGCCTGCCCGCCGCCAGGCCCGGCACGTGGTGCTGGACGTCGCGAGGCCGCCCGGACCGCATGGTGACCTCGGCGTCCGGCTCGACGGCCCGGCCAGCCGGTGGTCGTCGCCGATGCCGATCCGCCAGCCGCTCCTCCGGCGCGGGCCGGCCGTGCTCATGTCGCCGCCGAGGCTGACCAGCACGCCGCAACCCAGCGCGGTGCCGATCCGGCGCGCGGCCCGGTCGGCGGCCAGCGCCTTGGCCGTCGCGCCGAGGTCGAGGCCGACCGTGCGGGGCACCATCACCGTCGCGCCGCACCGGGTCCAGCGACACCCGCCACCAGCCGGGCGCGGGCCGCGGCGGCGCGGCCGGCAGTCGGATCTGTCGGCGATCGACGTTCGGCGAAGTCCACGTCGTAGCCGAGTCCGGCGACCGCGCGGCCACCGTCGGGTCGACCATGCCGCCGGTCACCCGGCCCGCGCGCAGTGCCACGTCCGAGGGCCTCGCGCCAGCAGCGGGCCTACCGTCACCTCGCGTGCCCGCCTGCTCGTGCAGCCAGTTGATCTCCGAGTCGGGCCGGAACCGGCTGCACGCCGCGTCGACGGCGTCGAGTTCGCTCGCGCAGCAACCGTTCCGCGTCGGCCAGCAGCGGCGTGCTCGGTGACCACCACCGACGCCGTCGTGCCGAGTGCCGGGAACGCCACGCCGCGCCGTGGTGTCCAGGCTGGTCATGACCCACCCGACCCGCCGTGCCGGAAGCCGCCACCTAGCCGCCGAACACGGCCCCGGCGTGGTGTCGGGTGCCTGCAACTGGTCGTCGTGGACGGAGTCGTCCTGGCGGCCGCCGTGCCGTGCGCGAGAGCGGCGGCCAGCACGCGCCGCGGCCAGCACGGAACCGGCCGCCGTCCAGACCGTCACCGTCTGGACGCGCCGTTGGCCGGCCGCTCGGGCGGCACGGCGGTCAACTGGGCATCCCGCACGATGATCCCTTCCCGCGGGCGAACACAGGTCCTCCACCGTGTATACGGCCGCCGCGGCCGAAGATGCTCGTGCCTTCAGCATATTCACGGGAGACGTCGCTCAGCGTGACCAGCCGGTCACGTGCCCGGCTGCTGGTGCGCGATGCCCTCCTCGATCGCGAACCGGGTCAGCTCCGGCCTGCGCCGCCGGCCGGTCTTGTCCCTGATCCTGTCCAAATAGGACCGGACGGTGCGGATGCTGATCGACATGGCCTCCGCGATGTCCGAGTCGCGCTCGCCAGCCGCGACGAGCGACAGCACCCGCCGCTCCTGCGCGGACAGCTCGATCCTCGGGCCCGCCTGCCGCTCCCGGGACTGGTTGAGCACGAACGCGGCCAGGATCGGCGACACGTAGCTGTTGCCGGCCGCGATCGCCCTGATCGCGCGCAGGATCTCCGGCGCCGTCCGCGTCCTTGGACAGGTAGCCGCGCGCGCCTGCCGCGATCGCGCCGAGCACCTCGGGCTGGCCCGCGTGCGCGGACACGACCAGCACCTTGTGCCCCATGCCGACGATCTCCAGCACCGCGGCGGCGTCCCGGACGCCGTGCAGCTTCAGGTCCAGCACCACGACACCGCCGGGCTCCTGCCGGCCGGCCGCGAACCGGGCCACCGAGTCGGCCACGACGCCGAGCTCGCATGTCCGGCGTCTCCTCCAGCACCCTGGCCACGGCCGCCCGGTACAGCGGATGGTCCTCGACGACGCCGACCAGGATGCGCCGGGCCGGACGCCGGCTGCCGACCGGCGTCGGAAGCGGCGCCCGCCGCGGTCCCGTTCATCGCGCACCGCCCTGCCCCGCGGACACCGGCTGTCTCGCGGCCGCCGGATCCAGGCTCGGGCCGGTCGGCAACAGCGCCAGCAGGGTTCCGGCCACCGGCGCCGCCTGTCACCCCGCCGTAGCCCAGCGCCGCCACCGCGTCCGCGCTCGGCACCGGGTACTTCAGGCCGGCGTCCGTGACCAGATACGTCGTGCCCGTCGGGCCGCCGGCGCCGACCCGTTCGCGGACCAGCGTGCCCGTGCCCGGCGGCACGTACACCTCGTCGGCGACGCGCTCGTCGGTCTGCCGGCCGACCGGCATCACCTTCGCGCCCGCCGGCAGCGGCAGCGCGGCCGACGTGACGACCGTGGCGTCGTCCGTGCCGTCGCCGACGGCGCACAGCACGAGGTTGCCCGTCGAGGCGAGGACCGCCGGCAGCGCGGCCGGGTAGTCGGCGCCGCCCTGGCCGCCGGCCGCGGTCGCCGACCGCGGTGCGGCGTCCAGCGCCGCCAACGACATCTGCACCACGGCCGGCCTGCCGTTGGGTACGCGCCCGCGTTGGCCGAGTCACCGAGCACGAGCCGTGCCTCCGTCTCACTGATCGGTGCGACACCGTCGGACCGGACGAGGTAGTAGGAGCCGTCGCCGAGCACCTCGCCGACGAGCGTGCGCGCGTTGCCCACCGTCGGTCCGGCGCCGCCCGCGCCGGACACGGGGACCAGACCCAGGTCACGGCCTGCCGGCACGGTGGCCAGCCAGCTGTCCGACACCGTCACCGCCGGCACGCCCTCGTAGCCCAGCGCCGCGATCGGCGGCCCGGCCGGCCAGCCGGAACCGGTGGCCGGCCGTGATCAGGTACTCATCGCCGCCCGGCGGCGCCACCAGCAACGCCTGACCGCCGGCCAGCGCATGACCGCCGGGGGTGGCCGCGCCGAGGATCACCGTGGACACCGGCGCCGCGTTGGCCGGCAGGTCCGCCCGGGTACGGGTGCAGCTCGCGAACACCCCGTCGGCCCAGCGATCCGGCCGCCGGCAGCGAGTCCGGTGCGCCGGGGATGCCGAGCATGGCGCCGCGCGACGCCGAGGACAGCGACTTCGCCGACACCGTCACCGTCTGGGAGCCGTTGCCACCGGCCAGCAGCCGTGCCGACGCGTAGTTCAGCACCGGGTGCAGCAGCCCGTCCTGACCGAGCACGTACCGCGCGCCCGTCTCCTGTTCCAGGATCACCTGGCCGCCCTGCTGCCAGTCCGCGGCACCGGATGGATCGAGCAGCCCGATGACACCGAACGCGGCCGCGATCAACACCGCTCCCGCGAGACCGAGGACCGTGCCCAGCACCAGCCTGCGGCTGGGTGAGCTGGGATGGTTCGCGTCAGCGGCGACGAGTGCCGAGACCAGTCGCCGGCGCAGGAACTGGTAGGCCTGGATCTGATCGCGCTGTGTCCACACCGTCGCAGCCCCCGAGCTTCGCCGTATTTCCACTGTTCGCGTCCAGTCACCGATTCGCCTTACGCGGCGTGCCGAGCATACCTATGCTGACAGTGGTTCATGTTCGTTTCTGGTCACTTTCTCCCCTCACAGGAGGACCATGAGTATCCCGTCGGCCGCGGACCTGACCGTGCGCATCCCCGCGTCACAGGTCAACCGGCCCAACCGAACCCCGCCCGCGCCGCCCCGACAAGCCAAGCAGGACAAGCAATCCGGCTCGGCCCGTGGCCGGATCGGACTGTTCCGGCCGATCGGGATCGGCCAGGTGGCCTTGTGGGAACTGGCGATTGTCGCAGTAGTCGCGACGGTGCACCCGTGGCGGACGGTGAGCGTCGTCGTCGTGGCCGTCGCGTTCGGAATAACCGTGCCGACCTCGCTGCGCTGGTCCGGGCTGTGCGCCTATCAGTGGGTCGGTGTATTCCTGCGGTTCAGGCGGCGACAAGAAATCATCAGGAATGTGGACCCACTGGGTGATCGTGCGTGCCGGGCATCCGCTTCCGCCGGCAGATCGACCGCGCCGGCAACCGCGCGGGGCTGGCCGAGATCGGCGACTCGCTGGCCGCCGTGGTGCGGCTGACACCGGCCGCGAACCCGAATCCGGCCGTGCTGCTGGACGTGCTGGAGAAGGCGTTCGACCGCACCGACATCCGACTGGCGGGCGCGCAACTGGTGGTGTGGGCGGTGCCCGGCCCGCCGAGGGCGCGCTACTACGGCGACCACCGCGACATCGAACCGATGCGCGTGCACTGGCTGGCACTGCGCTACCACGCCGGTGACGCGCCGGCGGCCGCCGCCGCCAGGGGCGGCGGCGAGGCCGGGGCCGCGCGGGCGACCGCGACAGCGGTGATGGCACTGGTCGGGCGGCTCGCCGACGCCGGCTACGCCGGTGTCGTGCTGGACGAACCCGAACTGCGCCAGGAACTTCTGGTGGCGCTCGGCTCCGACCACCCGGCCCTGGGCGGCACGCGCGGCGGAGCACGTCGTGCGGGAGACGTGGCACGACTGGTCGGTCGGCACGCTGAAGCAGACCACCTATCAGCCAAGGCTGCCGGCCGCCGGCCGCGCCGTGCTGGGCAGGTTCGTGCCGCAGGCCGCGTTCACCTGCACGTCGTACTCGTTGCGCCGCACCGCACACGGCGAACTGCGCGGCGAGTCACGCATCCGGCTGGGCATGCACCCGACGGTGCGCAAGCCGACCGTGCAGCAGGTCGCGCGGGTGCTGGGCGTCGGGTTGCTGGCGCGCAACGGCCGGCACGCGGAATCCGTGGTGGACACGCTGCCGCTGGCGCGCTGATCAGACGGCGCCCCGGATCGCCGCGTACAGGCCGAGCACGAATCCGGCGATCGGGATCAGCGCCATCAGCGACAGGAACTCGGCGATGTCCAGGAAACGGCCCCAGTGCGGGGACTTCCGGCCGCGCCGCACCCGTCCGCCGTACCAGAGCGTGATCATGCCACCCGCGGCCAGCACGACGAACGCCACCAGCAGCGTCACCTGGTCGCCGTAGGCGGTCAGCCACGCGCCCAGCGGCACCAGCGCGGCCAAGCCGGTGCCGACCAGCACCACCCGCTGTGCCGCGGCGGCGTAGGAACGTGACCGCAGCAGCCACACGAGGGCCAGCACGCCGGCCAGCGCCGCCTGCCAGATCGCGTTCTCCCGCGTCAGCACGACCGCCGAGCACGCGACGACCAGCCCGAACGCGCCGAACAGCCCGGTCAGCAGGTGCTCGGCGACCGACGTCTGCCCGAGCACGGTCTCGTCCATCGTCGGCTGTTCCTCGGCACGGAACGCGTCCATGTCCGATGGCACCGTGGGCAGCGGCAGTTTGGCCAGCCGCAACGACAGCATCGGCGCGGCGGCACCGAGCGCGGTCGCGAGCACGGCGGCCACACCGGCGACCGCGGCAGGCCGGGCACCGGCCAGCAGCACGGCGGCCGCGCCGACCGCACCGAACGCCGAAGCCACGGTGCCGACGAGGAACCACGCGACGCGATGCCCGAGCACGACGACGGCCAGCACCCCGTACACGGTCACGGCGGCCAGTCCGAGCGCCACCTGGCCGGCACCGAATCCGACCTGGTGCGGCGGCAGCGTGGTCATCCCGGCCAGCGCCACGGCGGGCAGGCCGGCCGCGACGGCCGCGGCACCGGCATCCGCGTCGCCGTATGCCCTGCCCAGTGCCACGCCGAGCACCAGCAACACGATTCCCAGCACGCCGAGGGAAATCGGCGCAGGCGCGGTGCCGGTCAGGCCGCGCAGCAGCACCAGCGTCGCACCGACCAGCACCACCGCCATCGCGGCGACCGCCAGCCGGTACGCGGCTTTCGGTCCCCACGCGCCGGAACGGCTCTCCGCGGCGCTGGCGATCGCGTCGATCACGTCGTCGAACACCAGCGGCGCGACCTGCCGCTCGCGCGGGTTCAGGTACAGCACGTCACCGTCGCGGATCGCGGCCGACGTCACGGTCAGGCCGGGCGGGAACGGCGCGCCACCCAGCCGGGACAGCACCCAGCCGGGGTTCTCCGCCGACGCCTGGCCCTCCGCGCCGGCCAGCCGGATGAGCTGCGGCACGAGTTCGGCCAGCGTCGCGCGCACCGGCAGCGCCACGTCCACCCTCGCGTACGGCGTGACCACGGTGACCCGGCAGGTCGGCGCGACGCCCGGCGCCGGGGGCCGGACGCCGGGGGACATCGGCTGGGACACCGTCATGCGTCGCCTCAGACTTCCGGTCGCTCGATCCGCGCGGCGGCCTCGATCACCGGCGCGAATCGGGCACTGCTGGCCTCGGCCAGCTTGTGCAGGCCGTCGTTCACCGCCTCCAGCACGATGTCACCGAGATCGCGCGCGTTGAAGCGGCGCACGGTCTCCGGATCGATGGAGATCTCGGTGAACCGGCCGTTGCCCTGCACGGTCACCGTCACCTCCCCGTTGCGCGACGTGCCGGTGATCCGCATGGCCTCGACGCTGCGCTGGATGCGCTGCACCTGGTCGGTCTGCCGGCGCACCTTCTCCAGCAGGCCGGCGACGTCCGTGCCGATGTCAGGGTTGGTCAACGTGCTCTCCTTGCCGGATGTGGAAACTCGCGACCAAGCGCTGGAACTCCGGCACCACGACCGGCGCCTGGTCGGGACGGCACGTGCAGGCCAGTTCGACCAGCAGCCGGCCGTCGCGGCGCGTCGCCCAGCGGGATCGTCAGGTGCACCTGGGACTGCACCAGCTCGCCCTCGGCGGTGCGCAGCCGCCAGCACCTGCGCCAGGCCCGGCGCGCGGTCGTTGCCGACGTCTTGTCTGTCCACGACGGACACCCACGTACGCGACGGAACCCATTCTGCGCACGGACTCCTTCGCCGCCTCGTCGATGTCCGACGTCGTCGTACCTGCGCGTCGACGCCGATCGTCACGTTCGGCGTGAAGCCGCCTGCGCTCGCCGTCGCGGACCAGCACGAACGCCACACCGGCCGCCGCCGGGTCGACCGCCCGCCAGCCGTCCGGCACGTCGAAGCCGATCGGCACGTCGATCCGGTCGGCACCGTGGTCACCATGCACCGGCGTAGGGACCGGCATTGCGGAAGGCGTTGCCGATCACACCGGCGGCCTGCCCGGCCGCGTACTCGACCGAACCGGCGGCGCTCTGCACCGAGTTCGCGACCGACGTCCCGAACTGCTCCGCCTCGCCGGCCAGCTTCGGCACGTCGACGTCGATGTTCGCGCTGACGCTGGCGCCCAGCCCGAGCGCGGCGCCGACCTTGCCGTTCACCACGATGTGCCCGTTGGCGTAGGTCGCCTGGCCGTCGAGTTGCACGCCGACACCGGCCTGCAGCGCACCGGACGCGCCGATGCCGACACCGGCCACGTCGGCCTGCACGCTGCCGGTCGCCTGCGCGCCCGCGAACGCGTTCACGTGCGCCGCGACACCGTTGACGACGGTGACGTCGCCCGCCGCGTCCGCGCCGATCATCGCGTCGCCGCTGGCGTTCGCCGAGACGGTGCCGTTGTCGTAGGAGGTGGCGGCGTTCGCGTCCACCAGGGTCGCCTTCACCTCGCCGCTGGCCTGGAAATTGCCGCCGTGCAGGCTGACGCTGCCCTGGTCGGTCACCTTCAGGCCCGCGTCGAACTCGGCGTAGCCCTTCAGCGGTGCCGTAGCCGCCGAGCCGCACCCTGCCGCCGGTCCTGTCGTCGACGTACGTGCCGTCGTACGCGGTCTTCTCGCCGCTGTTGTACAGTGTGCGTTCGTGTCGTGCCACGCCTTGAGCACGGCTCGTCCTCCGGCGGGCTCGGCCAGCGCGCCGAAGGGCGTGTTCTCCTTCAGCGGCGCCTTCGCCGAGCCGACGCCGTCGCCGGTCACCGACCACCAGCCGGAGTTACCGAACGTCGACCACGGCGCGGACCTCGGACGCCTGCGGCCGTCCAGCACGTCGTCCTTGTCCATCCAGCTCTGCGCGCCGTACTTCTGCTTCAGGATCTCCGTCTCCGAGGAACCGGCGTGCTTGTTCTCCGGAATCTCCTCGACGACGCCGAACAGTCCGGCCAGTTTCTCGCCGACCTCGTCGGTGGTCCTCTTCGCCGCGCCGACCGCAGAGTTGCCCAGTTGCTGCGCCGCCTGCACGAACGCGTTCACGGCGCCGACGGCGGCCGTGCGCGACTCGTTGATCAGAGTCTGCGCCGCCTGCTGGAACCGTGCCACGACTTCGTCCACTTCGGACTTTCCCGCGCGCAGCAGCGTCGCTGCCTCGGACAGCCGCTGCGACTCCTGTCGCAGTGTCGCGCCGACCTTGTCCACCTGGCCGGTCAACTGGCCCGCCGCGGTGCGGAACGCGTCGCCGCGCGTGCCCTCCCAGGTGCGTCCGCAGTGTCGACGAACGCTGCCGCGACGTCGCTGGACACCGACGCCAGCGAGCTGGCCTGGTCGGCGAGCACGGAACCCGCGTTCGCGATCGCGTCCGGGTCGCCGGTGACCATCGTCTGGTAGCCGGTCAGCACGTCCTGGTAGGACCGCAGCATCGAACTGATCGCCCCGGACATGTCCACCACGCCGGAGTCCTGCATCGTGGTCACGGCAACCTCCGCATCGTCGTCAGGACACCGTGACCGAACCGTCGGCACCGATGTTCAGGTGCTCGCTCACGTGGTCGTCGTTGACGGTCATCTCCAGGTCGATGTTCGCCGCCTGGCCGGCCGGGACGGACACGGTCGTGGTGATGCCGTGATCGGTGGTGGTGATGGAGACGTCCTGGCCGCCGGCGCCGTCGGTGCGGCAGCGCCAGTCGGTGCGGCAGCGCCAGTCGGTGCGGCAGCGCCAGTCGGTGCGGCAGCGCCAGTCGGTGCGGCGGCGGCGCCCGCCTGGGATGCGGCATTGCTCGGGTCGACGGCGATCCAGCTGTTCGACGGATCGATGCTCGGCGTCACGCCGTTCGCGCCACCGGCCGGGTTCGGCACTCCCGGCGCCGCGATCGCACCGGAAGTCGCGCCGATGCCCGGAATCGAGCCGACGGTGGGCACCGAACCGGCGCCGGAGACCGAACCCGGGGCGGGCATCGCGCCGGCACCGGGAATCGCGCCGGGGCTCGTGATCGCACCGGTGGTCGGGACACCGGTGGTCGGGACACCGCCGGCCGCGCTCGCGCCCGGCACGCCGAAACCGTTGAGCTGGCCCAGAGCCGCCCCCGCTCCGGTGCCTGGCGCCGGTTGCGTGTAGGCGGCCAGCGCCGGTGGCGTGTAGTTGGTGATGCCGTTCGCGCGCGGCCTGTTGGCCCGCCGCCGTGGCGACCGGCGGCGGCGTGCCGGGCGCGGTGATCGGGGTGGCGCTGATGGACTGCACCGTGGGCACCGAACCGGCGCTCGTGGCCGTGGCGGTGCCCGCTCCCTTGGCCAACTGCTCGATCTCCATCACGATCCCGGCCAGCGCCGCGATTTCCGCACCCAGTTGCGCGACGCCGAGCGCCCTGCAACAGGCCCTCGATGGCCATGATGAACGCGCGCAGCGACGCGCTGGTCGCCGTGGACAGTGCGACGGCGGCGCTGTAGGTCCACGGGTTGGACATCAGTCGACGCGACCGTCGGGTTCACCGAGCCGACCACCGCCCGGTATCGCGTTCTGCGCCGGCTGTCACGAGCGTGCCGGACACGCCGAGCAGCTTGGCCGTTCTGGATGACCTTGATGATCTTCTCGAACGACTGGAGCGATGTCGTGATCTTCCTGACCGCCGATTGCGGCCGCCTGGCCGGACCACACCTTGTCGAGCTGTTCGGCGGCGTTGGTGAACTCGTCCATCAGCGAGATGAACTGCGTCGCCTTGCTCAGCATGCTGGTGGAGTGCTGCTGGATCTGTTGCGGCTGGCCGGTGACGATCTGGTAGAGGAAGGTGCCCGGGCCGCCGGAGGACGCCGTCGCGTCCATCGCGCTGGAATTCGGGAAGTCGAACATTGGGGCACCTTTCCTGCCAGGACGTCGGTTGCTCGGGCGGTCGATCAGATCGGGCGGTAGACCCGAAGTGTCGCGACGTCACCGAAAACCGGTTGGACGAGGCCGTTGTTGTAGAGCTGGCCGGAACCGCCGATGATGCCGAGCATCGCGGCCGAACCGTTCGGCACCGGGGTCGATGACCACCATGTCACCGTCGAGCACACCGCAGGGCACGTCGCCGAATCCCCGTGCCGTGCCGGAATACACGCCGATGACGCCGATACCGGCCTGGTTGTCCGGACTGGCGTCCAGCCACGCGACGAACTCGTGCGGGCTCGTCGTCGGCACGGCGCGCGGCCGGCGGGCACACGCCGGCCGAGGTGAGGTAGCCGACGACGTTGCTCACCGAACCCGGCTGCGCCGGCACCGGCACCGCTGCCGGCGACCGCCTGGCCGGCAACGGCTGCGCGCCGCGGGCGAGGAGAACAGCGGACCGGTCGTGGCGCGGGCGTGGCGCGGCTGCCCGCCGTAGCCGTTCGCGACCGCCCGGTCGGCCGAGTCGTACGCGTCGACCGGACTGCTTGACCAGGTTGTTGACCTGCTGCAGCAGCGCCAGCAGGGATCGCAGCGCCGCCGACCTGCTGCGTCTGCATCGCGGTGTTCGCCGAGGCCACGGCACTGCCGATGGTGGCGAACGACGTGGGCGGCACGACGAGTCGTTCCAGATCGAGCACGGTGTTGACGGTCTGCATGATGATGCCGCCGACGTTGCCGACGATGGACCGCACGGCCTCCGGAGTCACGTTGTACTGGCCCGCGCTCGGTCATGTGGTCCGCTCCTTTCGTCGGCGAACGTCAGACTAGGTTCGCCGACTGGCGGAGACGGACGGCAAAAGTACCCGCGCCCCACGTCGGGTGGGGCGGGCGGAACCGCCACCGGACGGCCACGGACCAGGGCCGTTCGGCGGCCGGGTGTTCAGCGTGGACGCTGCTCGTCCCGCGCGGGCGCGTCCGGCGGGGGCGGCGGCACGCACCGGCAGTCCGCACCGCCGCGGCACCGCCCGCACAGCCACAACACACACCGTGGCCCTTGCCCTCGCCGCATTGTTCGGTTCGCCCATGGCGCCACCATCCGATTGATCGGGACGGGCCGGCACAGCGAGACGGACTTTTCCCCCATCACACCGAACCACGCCGGACCGCGGAATTGATCGTCGTCCGCGCGCGAACGCGACTGAAGCGCCCGACGACAGCTTTCCTATTGGTGCCGCCGGTACAACCCTGCCTGTCGGGCAGGGTAGAAAGCCGAACATCGATTGATGGCGTCCATTCGTGTCGAATTCGCCAATCGAAGCCTGTTCGTGGTCATTGAATCTGTATCCATCCGTGGTCGGATGGGTACTCTGAGATACGGCCCCAGCGGTATGGACCAATGATTGGGGGCCGACATGCCGGTGGCATGGGGGCTCGGCGAGAACGTCGCCCGAATACGCAAGGCACGCAACCTGTCCCAGGAGGAACTCGCCGCGGGTGCGGGCGTCGCCGTCGACACCGTCGCCAGGATCGAACGCGGCGAGCGGCAGACCACCCGCACGGCCACGCTGAACAAGCTGGCCAGGGCACTTGGCGTGGAACCGTCCACGCTGCTGGGCATTCTGCCGCCGCACGACCGCGCCGCCGGCGACGTGACGGACCTGCGCGGGGCGCTCACGGCAACCCAGGAGGTACCCGGTCTCGGCGATTTCAGCGACCTGCACGAAACGGTTCCCCTGTCGGAACTGCGTAGTTCGCTGTCCTATGCCTGGGCGGCATACATCGCGGGCCGGCACGCGGAACTGCTGCACACGCTGCCCGTCCTGCTTTCCGACGCGCATCGACTGGTGCACCAGGCCAAGGGAGCACGCCTGAACTCGGCGTACGCCGTGCTGTCCGGCGCGTACCGGCTCGGCGCCGGGACCGCGGGCCGGTTCGGCATGGACGATCTGGCTTTCATCGCCGCCGAACGCGCGGTGCGCACGGCCGGCCAGTCCGACGACCCGGACATCGGCGTCGCCGTGTCCACCCGGTACCTGGTGTGGGTGCTGGTCCGGCAGGGCCGCACGGACGAGGCGGAGTCGGTCGCCGTGCGGATGGCCGAACGGGTCGAGCCGCGGATGGCCGACCGCAGTCACCAGGGCGCTGGGCGTGTTCGGGAACCTGCTGTTCAACGCGGCATCGGCGGCGCTGCGCGCGGAACGCGGCGACCGGTCCGACGAACTGCTGCGGGTCGCGCAGGCGGCCGCCGTGCGATCGGGCAGGGACGAGGTCAGCGAGGCCGGGCATCTTCGGTCCCCGGATCGCCGCGATCCAGGGCGTCGACCTCGCTGTGCGGCTCGGCGACCCGGAGGAGGCGCTGCGGCTGGCCGAGTTCGGTGCCGGACGCCAACGGTCCCGTGCCGACGTTCTGGGAGGCGGGCCACCGCATCCATCTGGCGTCGGCCGCGGTGGAACTGCGGCAGGAACGCCGAGCGCTGGCGCTGCTGGCCGAGGCGCGCACACTGGCCCCGGACTGGGTCCGCTACCAGCCGATGGGCGCCGCCGTGATGCGCGAGATCGTGGACCGGGCCACCCGACGGCGCAACGAGGAGTTCGCCGAGCTGGCGGAGCACTACGGCGTCGTCGCGTAGGCGGCAGAACTACCCACCAGCCCGTCGGCGTTTTTCTCCACAATCTGACGTGTGACCGGTCCTGCCCACCCGCGCGGGGTCCCCGAGCAGCCGCGGGGCGAGATCATGCTGCAGTCGCCGCCGCTGCTGCCCAAGGGCAGCAACTCCGGCGCCATGCAGCTGATGTTCTTCCTGCCGATGATGCTCGGCATGGGCGCCATGTCGTTCGTCTACATCGGGCGCGGCGGCGGCGCGATGACGTACGTGTTCGGCGCGCTGTTCGTGTCGTCGATGGTCGGCATGATCATCATGTCGCTGGCCCGCGGCGGTGCCGCGAAGAAGGCCGCGATCAACGAGGAGCGCCGGGACTACCAGCGCTATCTGGGCGGTCTGCGGCAGCGGGTCAAGGAGATCGCCGACCACCAGCGCGCCACGCTGAACGCGGCCGCGCCCGATCCGGAGGACCTGTGGGCGTTCGTGGACCGGGGCCGGCTGTGGGAGCGGCGCCGGTCCGATCCGGACTTCGGCCAGGTCCGGCTGGGCACCGGCCCGCAGCGGCTGGCGCACGCCGTTGCGCGCGCCGCAGACCGTGCCGCTGGAGGACCTGGACCCGGTGTCGTCCACGGCGCTGCGGCACTTCATCCGCACCTACGCGACCGTGCCCGACCTGCCGGTGGCGATCTCGCTGCGGTCCTTCGCCTACGTCGACGTCAGCGGCGACCGCGCGCGAGGTGCTCGGCGCGATCCGCGCGATGCTCGCCCAGCTGGCCACCTTCCACTCCCCCGACGACCTGCGCGTCGCGCTGTGTGTCGCGGCCGACCGGCACACCGACTGGGAGTGGGCGAAGTGGCTGCCGCACGCGCACGCCACGCCGACCGGTGAGGACGGCAGCACCGACGCGACCGGCCCGGCGCGGCTGGTCGCCGACAACCTGACGGCGCTGGCCGAACTGCTCGGCCCTGATCTCGGTGAGCGGCCGCCGTTCACCAAGGCCGCCGGCATGGGCTTCGACTACCGGCACGTCGTGGTCGTCGTGGACGGCGGCCGGACCTACGGCGACGTGGCGATCGCGCCGGACGGCGGCCGCTACGCGCGTGACCGTCGTGGACGTCAGCGGTGAGGCGCCGCTGCACAGTCCCGGCCCGAACACGCTGTGCCTGCACGTGTCCGGCGACCGCGTCGGCATGGTGGTCGGGTCCGGCGACGAGCAGCGCATCTCGGTGCTCGGCCGGCCGGACGCGTTCGACCCGGTCGCGGCCGAGGCGCTGGCCCGCCAGCTGACCCCGCTGTACACGGCGCCGCGCCGGTGGTGGCCGAGTCGCCGATGGCCAACGCGCTGAGCCTGCCCGGCCTGCTGGGCATCGGCGACCCGCGCGACCTGGACACCGGCATCACGTGGCAGCGCAGGCGCGCCGCGCAACCGCCTGCGCATCCCGATCGGCGTCGACCCGACCGGCCGGCCGGTGGAACTGGACCTGAAGGAGTCGGCCGAGGGCGGCATGGGGCCGCACGGCCTGGTCATCGGCGCGACCGGTTCCGGCAAGAGCGAACTGCTGCGCACGCTGGTCACCGGCCTGGCGGCGACGCACTCGTCGGAGACGCTGAACCTGGCGCTGATCGACTTCAAGGGTGGCGCCACGTTCGCCGGCATGGCCGAACTGCCGCACACGTGCGCCGTGATCACGAACCTGTCCGACGAACTGCCGCTGGTCGACCGGATGGGCGACGCGATCAACGGCGAGGTGGTGCGCCGGCAGGAACTGCTGCGCGCGGCCGGCAACTACGCGTCCGTCCGGGACTACGAGAAGGCCCGCGACCAGGGCGCCGACCTGGCGCCGCTGCCGTCGCTGCTGGTGATCATCGACGAGTTCAGCGAACTGCTGTCCTCCCGGCCGGACTTCATCGACCTGTTCGTGATGATCGGCCGGCTGGGCCGCAGCCTCGGCATCCACCTGCTGCTGGCGTCGCAGCGGCTGGAGGAGGGCCGGCTGCGCGGCCTGGACTCGCACCTGTCCTACCGGGTCGGCCTGCGCACGTTCTCCGCGTCGGAGAGCCGGTCCGTGCTCGGTGTCGCCGACGCCTACCAGCTGCCGCCGGTGCCCGGGTTCGGCGTTCCTCAAGTTCGACACGGAGTCCCTGGTGCGGCTGCGCGCCGCGTACGTGTCCGGCGACCTGCCCGCGCGCGGCGACGCGGCCGGCCGGCGGCCGGCCGCAGGCCGGAACACCGTGCTGCCGTTCCGGCTGGCCCCGGTCGAGCGAGCCGGAGGCCGACGCTGCCGGCGCCGGTCATCCCGCGCGCCGCAGGCCGAGCAGCCGGCCACCGGCGAGACGATCATGGGCGCGATGGTGTCCCGGCTGATCGGCAAAGGCCCTGCGGCACACCAGATCTGGCTGCCGCCGCTGGACGAGCCGCCCACCGTCGGACCAGCTGCTCACCCCGCTGGGCGTCGACCCGCGAGCGTGGCCTGTGCCCGGTCGGCTGGGGTGGCAACGGGCGGCTGATCGTGCCGGTGGCGATCGTGGACAAGCCGTTCGAGCAGCGCCGTGACCTGCTGTGGGCCGACCTGTCCGGCGCCGCCGGGCACGCGATCGTGGTGGGCGCCCCGCAGAGCGGCAAGAGCACGCTGCTGCGCGGCCTGGTGTCGGTGCTCGCGCTCACCCACACGCCGGCCGAGACGCAGTTCTTCCTGCTGGACATGGGTGGCGGCGCGCTCGGCCCGGTCACCGGCCTGCCGCACGTGTCCGGCTACGCCACCCGCAGGGACGCGCAGCGCTGCCGCCGGCTGGTCGCCGAGGTCGTCACCCTGCTGGCCCAGCGGGAACAGTTCTTCGCCGCGCACGGCATCGACTCGATGGCCGCGTTCCGGCAGCGCCGCGCCGAGTTCACCGAGGCGGCGAGGACGGCCGCGAGTTCGGCGACGTGTTCCTCGTCGTGGACGACTGGACCACGCTGCGCCAGGAGTACGAGCAGTTGGAGGAGGCCGATCACCAACCTGGCCGCCCGGGGCCTCGGTTTCGGCATCCACGTCGTCGTGTCGGTGAACTGGTGGATGGGCGTGCGGGCGCAGTTGCGGGACGCCATCGGCACCCGGTTCGAGCTGCGGCTGGGCGACCCGGCCGACTCCCTGATGGACCGCCGGGCCGCGCAGAACGTCCCGCAGGACGCGCCCGGCCGCGGCCTGACCAAGGACAAACTGCACTTCCTCACCGCGCTGCCCAGGATCGACGGCGACCAGCGGGCCGCCACGGTCGCGGCGGGCACCACGGACCTGGTGGCGAAGGTCGGCGGCCGCGTGGACCGGCCCGGCCGCGCCACCGGTCCGGCTGCTGCCCCGCCAGATCGAACAGGCCGACGGTGGACGCGATGAGCACGGCGACCGGCCGCGCGTTCCCGCTGGGCATCGCGGAGTCCGACCTCAAGCCGGTGTACCTGGACTTCGCCACCGACCCGCACTTCCTCGCGTTCGGCGACGTCGAGTCCGGCAAGTCGAACCTGTTGCGCACCATCGCCAACGGCATCATGGCCCGCTACCCCCCGCAGGAGGCGGCGATCATCGTCGTCGACTACCGGCGTGGCCTGCTGGACGCCGTCACCGGCGACCACCTGCTCGGCTACGCGGGCGCCGAACCGGTGCTCACCGGCCTGCTGGCCGAGGTGGAGCAGGCGATGCGGATGCGCCTGCCCGGCCCGGACGTCACCGCCGACCAGCTGCGCACCAGGAGCTGGTGGACCGGCCCCGACCTGTTCGTGCTGGTCGACGACTACGAACTGGTCGCCACGTCCGGCCGCAACCCGCTGGCCACGCTGCTGGAGTTCCTGCCGCAGGCCAGGGACATCGGCCTGCACCTGGTGGTCGCGCGGGCCAGCGGCGGCGCCGGCCGGGCCATGTTCGAGCCGCTGCTGCAACGCATCCGCGAACTCGGCTCACCCGGGCCTGGTGCTGTCCGGCGACAAGGACGAGGGCGCGCTGGTCGGTGACGTCAAACCGAGCCAGCAACCGCCCGGCCGGGGCATGCTGGTCCGGCGCCGGCTGGGACCGTCGCTGATCCAGGTCACGTGGACGCCGCCCACGCCAGCGGTGTCGACGAGCGTGGGCCGCTGTGGGTAATAGTGCCGCCACTTCGACCGGCAGTTGTGCCGTTTGCCAGAACTACGCGGGTTTCTAGATTCGGATTGCCAGAGCCGGAGAGAGCACTTCGGCGACGACCTCGAACGAGGAGAAGGAGGTGGCCAACTCGTGGCAAGCCAAGGTTATCTGAGTGATTCCCAGGCGATGACGCGTGCGGTCACAGGGTTCGCGGAGTGCGCGGCGAACGCGAAGAAGACCATGTCCGACCTGGAGAGCGAGCTGACCGCGACGCTCGCCAGCTACGCGGGTGACCAGGCCACGGCGTTCTGGCAGCTGCACCTGCAGTTGCAGGACAAGATGAAGCAGGCCAGCAACGAGTTGGACACCATGTCCAGCCTGGTGAACAACAGCTTCCAGAACTACGGCTCCGGCGACTCGCACGGTCGCGTCCAGCTTGAAGTCCCTGGCCGGCACGGTCGACGCCGGCGGTGCCGTCCTCGGCCGCCTGACCGGCGCCTGATCCGCGAAAGGACCGAAGGACATGACTGCCGACCAGATCAGCGTCAACTTCGCCGCGCTGCAGTCCAGCTCGCAGGCGTTGGCGGCCAAGGCCAAGGCGCTCACCGACTACCTGACCAGCTGTCGTCCAACCTCCAGCCGCTCAAGCAGAGCTGGTACGCGTCCAACAGCTCCGCCGGCACGGCGTGCGAGCAGGCCGAGACCCGGCTGCGGTCCGCCGCCAACGACATCGTGAACATCATCAACCAGTTCGGCGGCAAGGTCTCCGACGCGCACGACCTGCAGTACGCGCTGGAGCAGAAGAACACCAGCTACTTCGCCTAGCAGCACCATTCCGCCACGGCCGGCCGGCGTTCCGCGCGGCGGCCGTGGCGGACGGCGCGCATCCGGAGGGGACGCCGCCGATGGCCGACTCGTCGTTCTTCGTCCACCTGCAGTCGCTGTACGACTTCGCCAGCGAGCTGCAGACCCAACTCACCGGCATGACGGCACCCGTCGACCGGCTCGACCAGCCTGGCCCGGACACCCGGTGCTGCTCGGCGACTTCGGCGAGGCGCCACGTGCTCGGCGCCAGCCACCAGGCCGCGATCGCCGAGATGTCCGAGCTGCTCGGCCAGGTCCAGCAGGCCATCGACTTCGCCGAGAACGTCACCAACACGGTCGCCACCGGCTACCAGCAGGCCGACCAGGACGTCGCGGGCGGCATGCAGGTCAAGGACACCAGCAGCGTCCCGGCAGTCCAGCCGGTGGCCAGAGCCTGTGGGCGAGCGGTCTACGGCAGCCTGCCCGATCCGACCCAGTCAGGGGGTACCCCGACGTGACGCACCCCGGACGCGCCGGACGAACTTCGGCGCAGTACAGCCACCCGCAGCTGTACGCGATGCTGTACGCCGGCAACCCGGACTCCGCACGCACGGCGGCGGCCACGTGGAACGACACCGGCAACGGGCTGCACGACCAGGCCAACCAGCTGAGCAAGAAGCTGGCCGGTTTCTCGCAGGAGCTGGCAGGGCGGCGCGGCCGACCAGTACCAGACCAGATGATGCAGGACCTGATCGCCGGCATCCAGAAGGTCGCCGACACGGCGTACACAGATGCGCGACCTCGCCTACGACGCGGCCGACGCGCAGGACACCGCACGCGCCCAGATGCCGCAGCCGGTCGACGTGCCCGCAACTGCCCGCGCCACGGTCGCCCTGGCCAGCGCACCGATCCAGATCGACGCCGGTACACCGGCCGTCGGTGGTCGCGCAGATCCAGCAGGCGAGGTCGACGGCGATCACGGCGGTCCAGGGCCAGCAGCAGGCGTCGGCGGCAGCCGACGCGGCGCACGCCAAGGCGGTCCAGGTGATGACGACCCTGGCCGGCGCGTACGTGACGGCGCAGGACTCGATCCCCCCGTCCCCGGACGCGGCCATGGCCACGACGATCCCGGCGGGCGGCTCCATCACGGCCACGCCGCTGATCGGCATGCCGACGCCGGAGCCGGGCGGTCACCCCTGACCGCGACCACGTCCCCGCTGGCGAACGTGTCGTCCGCGGTCGGCAACGGCCCCGCGGTACCGACCGCGCGGCGCGCCCGACTTGCCGGTGTCGTCGTCCGGCACGACGGCGCCCACCAGAAGGACAGCCCGCTGTTCGGCGACATGTTCAGCGCCGGCGTCGCCGCGGCGTCGGCCGCGGTGTTCGGCCGGTTCGGATCGCTGGTGCCGAAGGTGCCCGGTTTCGTGAACAAGAACAACAACGCCAGCAACGGCGGCAGCACGACCAACCCGGACGGCAGCACGCCGAAGCTGGGCGACCGGGTGGCGGCCGACCAGGCGGCGGCGAAACTGGGCGATGCCGGTGGCGGCGCGGCCTTGGCGGTCTCAAGGGCATTGCGGCGGCGGCCTCGGTGTGGGCGGGATGTCGGCGGTGTGGGTGGGGTGGGCGCGCCGACACCGTCGGCCAGCTCCAGCATGCTGGGCGCCGGCGGCGTCAGCGGCGACATGGCGGCGGGCGTGGCCGGAGCGGCCGGCGTGGCGGCGAAGAGCGCGACGGGCATGCCGATGATGCCCATGATGCCGATGAGCGGCGGCATGGGTGCGGGCGACATGGGCGGCGGGCGCCGGATCCCGCCGTGGCTGGTGGAGACCGAGGACGTGTGGGGCGAGTCGTCCGCGGTGGCGCCGACGGTGATCGGCGAGGAGCCCGATCTGGGCGGTCAGGGCTGGCTGGGCTGATGTCCACGATCGGACGGCTACCGGGTCACGCTCGAGCGCGCTGACGGACGCGGCGAACGATCTGAACGGCCAGGCCCAGCAGCTTACCACGGTCGCCAGCAGATCGCCGGGACGACGCTGGCGGCAACAGCGTTCGGCCAGCTGCCGCAGTCCGGTCGGAGGTGGCGAAGGCGCACGACGAAGACCGTCACCACGGCTGGCGCCGTCACGACGGCCGGCGCGGCGTGACGACACGTGGCCACCGGCCTGACCAACTCGGCCACGAACTACGGCACCGGCGACCAGAACGTGGCCGGCGTCCTACAAGTCGCTGATGACCGGCACAGCGGTACCAGCGGTGGCTTCGACGTCGGCCGGCGGCGCCTTCGCCAGCCAGATCGCGGCCAACCGACGCAAAGTGGCGTCCGCACTGACCGCCGAGCAGGCCAACCAGGCCCGCCTACAGGCACGAACTGGCGCAGTTGCAGGCCCAGGACCAGCGATCCGGTGCGACGATCTTCGGCCGCGAACGTGAACGAGACCGACCAGAGCGCGGCTGCAGCCAGCAGATCACCGCATCACAGCAGAAGATCGGCGCTGTACCAGGACATCCTGACGAACAACCGCCAGATCATCGACTTCGACCCGTCCGGCAACGGCAAGATCGCCGAACTGATCGGAACGATCGGTCCGAACACCACGAACGTCGGCGTGCTGGTGCCCGGCACGTACACGAACATGGCCGACTTCAACGACTACGCCAAGGACGCTGCCAGTTTCGTGAATGCGGACCCGAACGGGCACCTGGCCATGGTCGCCTGGGCGGACGGCGGGTTCCCGCAGACCGTTGGTCCCGGCAGCAGCCGATCCCGGGCTACGCCCAGGCGCTCGGCTCCGGACCTGGCGACGTTCTCGCACCAGTTGCGGGACCAGATCAACCAGCAGGCGGGTCCGGACAACAACGTCCAGGTGACGTACGCCGGGCCACAGCTACGGCGGCGCCGTGGTGGGCCTGGCCGAACAGGACGGCCTGGACGCCAACCGAACGCTGTACGTCGAGTCCGCCGGCATGGGCCACGAGTCTGGTCGCCCAGTGACCTGCACGACGCCCAGCCGGACGTACAGCGGTACGCGATGACGGCCCCCGGAGACCCGATCTCGGCGATCCAGGGAGTGCAGGTCTTCGGCATGGGCCACGGAGCTGACCCGAACACGTTTCCCGGGGTGACCGACCTGGCTACCGGCAACTACCCCAACGGCCAGCCGATCACCGGGCTGGCAGCCCACAACGGCGTGTTCACCACCGGGCTCAGACGCCTGGCAGAACATGTACGGGGTGTTCACCGGGCGGCCCGGTCACGCCGGCTCCGCCCGAAGCCCGCTCCGTTAACCCCGGACCCGATGTTCCTGGGGCCGTAGACCCGGTCTCCCGTGCCGGCCGTCCTCCGGCCGCCGGTGCGGCAGACGCCCCGCCGCCCGCCTCCGCTACGGCCCAGCCGCCAGCCGCGCGCTCGTCCCCCGCGGACCGTGACGGCCCGAGCGGCCAACCAACGCCGCCAACCACACGCCCAGAGCGCGACAGCCCCGGCCCATCGGTACGGCATTTCGGTTCGGCTCGCCGCTGTCGCCGGCACCACCACCGCCGCGTGGCCCGCAGAACCACCAGTGGAAACCTCCGGGCCCACCGCCCCGGCCGGCAGTACCGGCAGAAACCGCCGCATACGCATCACAGACCCCCCACCCCATTTAGCCGTCCCGCCCAGCTCCGGCGCGCCCGGCCAGCTGTCAACGTCGAGGCGTTTCAGGACCTCGTCGGGGTCAACTGCGGCTGGTACGACGCGCAGCAACGCCACCGCCCCTGCCACGTAGGCAGCAGCGAACGACGGATCCTGTACCGGCCATGTCAGGCCCAACCGTCCCCCCGCCCCAGCCGACAGGCTCACCAGGTCCGTGCCCGGCGCCGCGAGCAGCACATCCCCGGATCTCGTTCTGCACCGCCAGCCCCGGACGAATTGACCGCCCCCACGCCGAGCACGTGGTCAGTAGCCGTCGGGTACTGACCGCGCCCCGGCCCGGGTGCCACCGCAGGTGACACGACGACGTCGCCCGGCGTCGTGAGCCGGGCTATCAGCCCCGTCCAGCGCCGGGGAGTCCGACTCCCGGCCGGCACCACGACCAGGATCACCCCGGCCCCCGCCGTCACCGCGCGGCCGACAGCGCGTGGCCAGGGCATTCGGGTCCCCACCCTGAGTCGAGTCCGATGTGGACTGCGTGTACTTCACCGGCAGTAGGCGCACCCCGGGCGCCACGCCGGCCAACGTGTGTTGCCGGATTGCCCTGTGCCGCCACGATGCCGGCGGCGAACGTGCCCCTGCCGTCGCAGTCCGCAGCCCCCCCGCCGCCGGGCAGCAAGTTGATCTCCGGCAACACCTGGCCGGCCGCGAACTGGGCGTTGGCGGCGTCGACGCCTGTACCCGACCACTGCCACAGTCACCCCGGACCCGTGCTCAACGGCCAGATCTCGGGCGCTCGACCAGTTTCTGAGCCCACGGTGTCGCGCCCGTGTACACGCCCTTTGGGCGCACTGCACCCGGCTGCGCCGGCACCGTCGGAGCCAGCACGAAACCGCTAAGCAACAGCACAACCAGCAGCCAGTCGCCTCACAGCGGCACCCACAACGTCACCCTCGTCCCCATGCCCGGGCTCCGACTCGACGCTCGCACTGCCCGCCGACGTCGGCCAGCCGTGCCGTGATCGAGTTGCTGATGCCGAACCCGGCAGGCCGGTCCGCGTCGCTGAACCCGGTGCCGTGGTCCCGAGCGATCACCGCGATCCCGCCGTCCCGCTGCTCCACCCGCAGCACGATCTCATCGGTGCCGGCATGCTTCATGGTGTTGCGCATGGCCTCCCGGACCGCGTCACGAACAGCCCGCCGCCGTGCCTCGGACAGCAGGCCGTCGTCCACGTCCGTGAACACCAGCCGGGCCCGCAGGCCCTCCCTGGCCATCTCGGCCGCCACCGAAGCGAGATCCTCACCGATGCCGAGTCCCGCGTGCGCCGCTCTCTCCGCCGTCAGCTCGCCGCGCAGGCTGCAGTGCCTGGGCCCGCGCGATGCCACGCAGTTCGGCCAGCTGGGCCATCGCGCCCGCCATGTCCTTCGGCGGTGTCACGGGCGCCAGCGCCATGGCCTCCAAGCGTCTGCAGCACGGTGTCGTGCAGTGTGCGCTGGGACCGGATGTGCTCGGCCTTCGCGCCACGTTTGATGCCCGACGCCCATGGCCAGCCGAGTACCCATGCCGATCAGGATCAGCACCACCAGCGACGTGACCAGCGCGGGCACCAGCGTCACCACGTCGTCGAGCATCGCGGCCGACGGAGGACGGCCGTCACCGGCGTGGCCGCCGACCGAGGTCAGCAGCAGGTGGAACGGGACGCTGGCCAGGATCAGACACGACGCCCGCGGGCACGCCGCGGGTCAACGTCAGCAGCGCCACCGATCCGACCAGGTACGCCCACGTCATGTGGCTGACCGCCGGGTATGCCGCGCCTCTGACCAGCGAACCGGCCGCGAGGTTGCTGCCGAACGCCGACCAGCGAGGTCCACCGACAGCAGCCATTTGGCCACCGAGTCACGGAAGCCACGGATCCGCAGCACCAGGGCCAGCGCGAACACGTTGAGCGCCACGGTCAGTATGGCCAGCACCGCCGCCGGCAGCACGCCCGTGCGCCGCGTGGTGAGCACCAGCAGGAACAGCACCGGGATCGACCACGATCCGGTAGACCAGCGGCACCAGCACCACGTACCGGCAGGCCCGCAACATCAAGGAGTCCGTGTCCCCGGTGCCGTGACTGCCGGCCATCATGGAGATCCGCTGCCAACCCGGCAGCGGAGTGGGGTCGACGGCCTCGTCCGGCAGGTCGGCCGGTATCTCGGCGATCACCGGCGCGCCGACTCTGACCAGCGCGGACAGGTAACCGACCCGGTAAGCGGGCTGACCGATCGACGACATCAGCGCTCCTTCCCCGATGGTCGACCGCGATGACGTCCCGTAGCGATAGTCGCAGCAGCGCCTCACGAACACACCCCACTGTGACCCGACGGTGACTGGGCGACAGTGATCCGTCAGGTTCCGCCGATGCGGATCAAATACGGATCAGATACGGAGCAAGCGCCCGAAGGGATGGCGGCCGAACAGAGGATGGCGGCAGACCCCTCCGGCTCAGCCGGGTGTGACGGCTGCCCGGCCGGGTAGAGCAGCAGGCCCACCCGGGCGGCCCTGACCGCCGCATCCGTCCTGCAGACGGCCCGAGCTTCGCGAGCGTGTGCTCCACGTGCTTGGCCACGGTCTTCGGTGAGATCGCCAGCCGGTGTGCGACCTGCAAGTTGGTCATGCCCCTGGCGACGAGCGTGAGCACCTCCAACTCGCGCACGCTCAGGCCGTAGGGCAGGTCGGCGGTCGTCTGGCCGATGGTGACCTCGTTGCCGATCCGTTCCGTCGTGACCAGCCGGACGTCACCGACGACGAGCGCCACCAGAACCACGACGGCAGCGCGTCGGCGGCGGCCATCCCGCGGACCTGCCCGACCAGTTCGTCCGGTACCGGGCGGATGTCGCGGTGGCGCCGTTGCCCGCACAGGCCGACGGTGACCTTCTCGGCCTCCGGCACCACCAGCGGCGGCGGTGTGCCCAGGTCGGTCAGTTCACCGAGCATGACCCGCAGGTGCGCGAGGAACCGCACGGCGTCGTCGGTGGGATGGCGGCGGTCGTCGACGTTGAGGTTGACGCTGCCGGTGTAGCGGCCGCGCCGGTTGTGCACGCACACCGTGACGCCCTCGTCGAAGCCCGCCGGGATGAAGACCTCCCGCGCGGAGTATGTGTCGCGGTAGTGGAATCGGGTGTCCCGCCAGCGCAGTGGCGGGCCAGCAGGTGCGGCGCATCAGCAGGTACGCCGGGTCGTTGCGGACGAACCACTGATTGAAATGTGCTCGACGTGGTCGGTGTAGCCGTCGTTGGCCAGGCTCACGTGGTCGGGTGAACCGGCCGTGACCGCCGTGACCGACGCCGCCGTGTACGGCACTATCCCGCGCAACTGGTGCAGGATCTCCGCCGATCGTGCCTGCCGGCATTCCGCGCTACCCAGAATCGCGCCGATTTCGGCGAACAACGACAGGTACGGCGGTTCCACGACGCTGACCATACTCGCGGATCAGGCGACTGACCGGGCCATCGCGGCGGGGTCCCCCGGTCGCCGACGGAGAACCACTCAGCGCATGTCCTCCTCCGGCGGTGCCTGGAGTGGACGGTCACCCAACAGGCCCAACCGGAATCCGATGGCCACCGCGTGTGCGCGGTCGCGGGCCGCCAGTTTGCGCAGCAACCCCTTGATGTGGGTGCGCACGGTCTCCACGGACAGCGACAGTCGCTCCGCGATGGCCTGGTTGGACAGTCCGTCGGCGATCAGCCGCAGCACCTGGTCCTCCCGGTTGGACAGTGGCCGCGCCCGGCCGGGCGCCGGTGTCCTGACCTGCGGCACGAGTGGTACCAGCATCGGGTCCAGGTAGCGGCCGTCGGTCCTGGCCAGCCGGATCGCCTGCAAGATGCGTTCCGGTGGCGCCGCGTGCCACACCAGGCCGTGCACACCGGCCGCCAGCATCGGGCGACGAACCTGCCGTTCCGGTACGGCTCCCGGACCAGCACCACCACGGCGAGACCCTGGTTCGCGGCGATCAGCCTGCGGACCAGGGCGCCGCGCGGATCCAGCACCGCGTCCATCACCAGCACGTCCACCGGGAGCCGGTCCTGTGGCAGCTCGGCCGAGCCGCCCGCCCGCCGCGGCCAGCCGCATGCCGGGCTCCCGGCCACCCGGCCACACAGGCCCTCCCGGAACAGGGGCGTCGGGTCCACTACGGCCACGGTCATCCTTGCGTCCGATCGGCCGCCGGGATCCGCTCTGCGCAGCATTGGCAGCACGTTAACCAGCGACCGCCGCGCGCCGGCCAGTCCGCTACGCCGAAGTGCGTATCGTGCCTGCCGCTCGACCCCGGCCCTGCGCTCGGCCCGTGTCGGACCGCGACACTGTGCTCGTGACGACACCGGGAACACGGCCGACGTCCTCCTCCGGCCTGCAGGAGTCGGTGGGCTACGTGCTCAAGCGGCTGCTGCTGGGCAGGCCGCTGATCAACGAGCAGTTGAAGGACGAACGGCTGTCCAACCCGATCGCGCTGGGCGTGCTGTCCTCGGACGCCATGTCGTCGGCCGCGTACGGCACCGAGGAGATCCTGATCGAACTGCTGCCCTGGGCGGGGCTGGCGGCGTTCACCCTGCTGCTGCCGATGACCGGCGGTGATCCTGGTGATCCTGGCGCTGGTCGCCGCCTCCTACCGGCAGGTCGTGATGGTCTACACCAAGGCCGGCGGCTCGTACGTGGTGGCGCAGGGACAACTTCGGCGCCCGCGTCGCGCAGATCGCGGCGGCCGCGCTGCTGATCGACTACGTCGTCACCGTGGCCGTGCAGTGTGCGGCGGGCACGGTCGCCGTGGTGTCCGCGGTCCCGGCGCTCGGCCCGTACAGCCTGGAGATCACCATCGGCGTGATCCTGCTGATGTGCTACCTGAACCTGCGCGGCCTGCGCGAGGCGGGCACGGCCGTTCGCCGTGCCCGGCGTACCTGTTCGTCGGGCTGGTCGTCGCTGACGATCGTCGTCGGCGTCGTCAAGCTGATCACCGTCGGCCTGCCCGCAGTACGACCCGACGCACCTGGCCGGCGCCGTCGCGGTGCGGCAGCGCAACGGTTTCGTCATGGGCGCCACGCGTGTTCGTGCTGCTGCGCGCGTTCGCCAACGGCGGTTCGTCGCTGACCGGTGTGGAGGCCATCTCCAACACGGTCGGCGCGTTCCGCAAGCCGGAGGGCCGCAACGCGCGCAAGGTGCTCACCGTCATGGCGTGCATCCTGGGTTTCCTGGTCGGCGGCGTGTCGTTCCTGGCGTTCGCGACGCACGCGACGCCGTACTCGGCCGGCTACCCGTCGGTGCTGTCCCAGGAGACACGCGCCGTCTTCGGCCACGGGGTCTTCGGCAGCCGTCATGTTCGGCGTCGTCCAGGCGGCGACCGCGCTGATCCTCTACACCGGCGGCAACACCAGCTTCAACGGCTTCCCGTTCCTGGCCAGCTTCGTCGCCGAGGACCGGTTCCTGCCGAGGCAGCTGACCAAACGCGGCCACCGGCTGGTGTTCTCCAACGGCATCATCGTGCTGACCGTGCTGTCGGTGGTGCTGGTGCTGGTGGCGGGCGCAACGTGAACAACCTGGTGCCCGTTCTACGCGATCGGCGTGTTCACCGGCTTCGCCATGGCCGGCTACGGCATGACGAAGCACTGGCTCAGCCACCGGGACGAGCCCGGCTGGCGGCGCCGGATGGTGATCAACCTGTCCGCCGGCATCGTGTCCACCATCGTGGTCGGCATCTTCGCGGTCACCAAGTTCACCGAGGGCGCGTGGCTGGTGGTGGTCGTGTTCCCGCTGCTGGTGTTCACCCTGATCCGGCTCAACCGCGAGTACCGCGCCGAGTCGGCGATCCTGGACCGGGTCGGCGAGACCGCAGGTGCACGCGGTGAACTTCGCGCGGCACAAGGTGTTCGTGTTCGTCAGCTCGCTGGACCTCGCCGTGCTGGAGGCGTTGCGCTACGGCCGCAGCCTGCGTCCCGGCCGAGCTGAAGGCCGTGCACTTCATGGTGGACGAGGAGCACGCCGAACCGGCTGCGCCAGCGCTGGGACGAGCCTGGGCGTCGAACGTCACGCTGAAGGTGATCGACTGCCCGGACCGGCGGCTCACGCGGGCGGCGCAGGAACTCGTCGATCGAGGCCAGCGGCGAGGCGGACACCGGCGTCACGGTGCTGCTGCCGCGCCGCACGTACGCCCCGCTGCTGGGCCGGCTGCTGCACGACCGCACGGCGGACCGGATCGCGAGCGTGATCAGCCGGCTGCCGCAGGCGGCCGCCACGATCGTCCCCTACGACGTGCAGTCCCGGATCAGGGCCGCGTTCCCGAACATGCCCGAGGAGCGGGTCACCGAGGCGTTCGAGCGGCTGCTGAGCCGGGTCGTCCGGCGACGAGACCCCGGCGCTGGACGAGCACAACGAGCCAGCGCCGCCGCCGGACGCGCTGCCGATCGGCGTCGGTGCTGCCCGGCCAGATCGCCACCGTGGTGGGCCGGCTGCACGAGCTGGACACGCAGCACCCGCCGCGGCCGGATCGGTGCCTGGTCGGCGAGGTCGGCGGACGACACCGGCACCATGGCCGTGGAGTTCCACCGGCAACCACGACGACATCGCAGCCGGGCCAGGAGTTGCGGCTGACCGGGCGGGTCCAGCTGGACGAGGACACGCACGACGTGCTGATGGTCGACCCGAGTACGAGATCGAGCGCAGGACGGCCGAGCGACGGAGCGACGAACCCGGAGAGTGACCGTTACCGGGTTACCGCGGACCGTGCAATGGTGCCGCATAAAGCCGAATTGGTCCGCTGTCAAGTGGTAACGGCGCTGGTAGGAGCACCTGGGGAAACCTTCTTTCGACGCTGTCGACAATGTCGCTTGCTCTGCTAGCGTCGCCGAGTTTCGGGTTCCACGAACACCCAGCGGCCGGAGCCCGGCCGCCTACCCGGAGGGCTCCATGCGGCGAAGTAGAAAGCTCGCGTTAGCCATCGCGGCGACCGCGACGGCGTCATTGGCTCATCACACAGGCCACGCCGGCCAGTGCCGCGCCAGCGGCGACACACCTGCACGGGCTCGGCGCCCGTGTCCCAGGCGCCGCTGACGGCGCAGGAAGCGGCGGCGCTGTCGCAGAACGTGAACACCCCCGTGATCGTCCTGATGAAGAACCAGCCGGCCGCGGCACCGATGAACACGCCGGCCGCGACGGCCCGCGCCAACGGCATCGCCGGCGCGCAGGCCCCCGTGGTGTCCGAACTGTCCCAGGTGCACGCGCAGCACGTGCGGTCCTACAAAGTGGCGAACGCGGTGGCCGCCACGGTGTCCAAGGGTGAGGCCGCCCGCCTCGCCGCCAACCCGAACGTCGCGGCCGGTCATCCCCGACTCGCTGATCAAGGGCGCGCCCGCGCCAGCCCGCCGCAGACCGCGACCGCGGCCGCGGCCGATCGCGCCGGCGCCCGCCGGCGTCCGCGCAGCCGGTCTGCCCGGCGCCGGGCGCGAAGCCGATGCTGGAGCCCGAAGCACTGTCGGTGCACGCACACCGACTCCGACGACCCGAGCGCCAAGACCGCCCGCGGCCTCGGCTACACCGGTGCCGGCGTGAAGGTCGCCTACCTCGCCGAGGGCATCGACATCAACAACCCGGACTTCATCCGGGCCGACGGCAGCCACGTGTTCGCCGACTACGAGGACTTCACCGGTGACGGCCCGAACGCGCCCACCTCCGGTGGCGAGGCGTTCCTGGACGCCAGCGCGATCGCCGCGCAGGGCCGCCAGGCCTACGACATCTCCCACTTCGGCGCCCACCCGCTGGCCGCGCCGTGCGACGTCCGGATCGAGGGTGTCGCGCCCGGCGCGTCGCTGTACGGCTTCAAGGTGTTCGGCAACACCAACTTCACCACCACGTCCGGCTTCCTGCAGGCCATCGACTGGGCGGTGAACGTCGACCACGTCAACGTGATCAACGAGTCGTTCGGCTCCAACCCGTTCCCGGACACCACGTCGCAGGACGCGGTCGCGCTGTTCAACGACATGGCCACCGCGGCGGGCGTGACCGTCACGGCGTCCAGTGGTGACGCGGGCCCGACGAACACGCAGGGCTCGCCGTCCACCGACCCGAACGTGATCTCGGTCGGCGCGTCGACGACGTTCCGCTGGCTCGCCGCAGACCGACTACGCGGCGGCGCAGACATTCGCGCCGAACGGCTGGCTCAACGACAACGTCAGCACGCTGTCCTCCTCCGGCGTCAACCAGGACGGTCGCACGATCGACCTGCTCGCGCCCGGCGACAGCAGCTTCGCCCTGTGCACGGCCGAACACCGCGATCTACGTGGACTGCACCGACTTCAACGGCAAACCGTCCGATGTGGAACGCAGCGGCGGCACGAGCGAGTCCGCGCCGCTGACCGCCGGCGCGGCCGCGCTGGTGATCCAGGCGTACCGGCAGGCCCACCACGGCGCCGACCCGACGCCCGGCCCTGGTCAAGCAGATCCTGGTCAGCACGGCCGACGACCTGACCGAGCCCGGTGACGAGCAGGGCGCCGGCCGGCTGGACACCTACAAGGCCGTCGAGGCGGCGAAGTCCGTGCGACCAAGGCCGGCTCGCCCGACCGCGACCGGCTCGACCCTGCTGGTCAACAAGACCCAGCTGGACGCGGCCGGCGCCCGCCGGCAGCAGCCACACGTGGCAAGCTGAACGTCACCAACACCGGTGCCACGGCCCAGACGGTGCACCTGTCCGGCCGCGGCTTCGGCCACGGCCAAGCACACCACCAACGGCAGCGTCACGCTGGACGACACCACCAGCCCGCACTTCGCCGACTGGTCGGGCGTCAACAACAACTACGGCAAGCATCACGTTCAACGTCACCGGCCGTCAACGACCGGCTGCCAGGCGAACATCGCCTACCCCGGTGACCCGAACGCGTCGCTCAACGCGCGCGTGCGACTGATCCTGGTCGACCCGAAGGGCCGCATGGCCGCGCACTCGCTACCCGCAGGGCGTCGGCAACGCCGGCTTCGTCGACGTCCGCTTCCCGACCCCGGGCACGTGGACGGCCGTCATCTACAGCCGAACCAGCACCGCCGGCGGCACCGACCGGCAACGGTCCTGTTCACCCAGAGCACCGAGAACACCACCGGTTTCGGCTCCGTCAGCCCGTCCGTCGCTGCACCTGGCCCCCGGCCAGACCGGCACGGTCACGGTCACGGCGAGACACCCGACCAGCCCGGTGACACCAGCGGCTCCGTCGTGCTCGACGCCGGCAACGGCAACCAGACCTCGGTGCCGGTCGTCCTGCGCAGCCTGATCGGCCGTCGCCACGGCAACGGGTCGTTCCACGGCACGCTGACCGGCGGCAACGGCCGGCCGCGTCCACCGGGCCAGGAGAACTTCTACCAGTTCGACGTGCCCGCGGGCGTGCACAACGTGTCCGCAGGCGTCGACCTGACCAACGACGCCACCGACAACGCGGTCGCGTACCTGGTCGACCCGCAGGGTGAGGTCGTCGCCGTCCAGCACGAACCGGTTGACCACCGCGTTCAACCTGGACACCGGTGCCGTCAACCAGTGCCGGTCACCCAGACCGACGTCTACGCGAGCAACCCGCGGCGGGCCGGTGGTCGCTGCTGGTGAACTTCGCCGGCGCGGTCGCCGGTGACGAACTGTCCCAGCCGTTCACCGGCAAGGTCGGCTTCAACAAGGTCGACGTACGCGCGCCAACGGCCTGCCGGACAGCCACGCACCACGCTGCCGGCCGGCAAGGCGGTCACGATCCCGGTGACGGTGCACAACACCGGCACGGCGCCCGAGGACTTCTTCATCGACCCGAGGCTCAACCAGCAGACCGGCATCCACCCGCGGTATTCTCGGCCGACGACGGTGCCGGTCCCGCTGAACACGGGCTCGCCGGGCTGGTTCCTGCCGTCGGAGACCACCGGGCCTCGCGGTGATCGCGCAGGCCACGCTGCCGATCATGTTCGACTTCAGCCCGTCCAACGGTGACCCCGACCTGCCCTCCGCCGTCACCGGCACGACGGCGATCGGTTCGCTCGGGCCAACCCGGTGCCGCCGGGCCTGTGGTTCGCGTCGCCCGTCCGAGCTGGGCCCGTCGCCGGCAGGCGGTGCCGCGACCGGTACCGCGTCGTTCGACATGGTGGCGCAGACCAAGGCGTTCGACCCGGCGGTCACGTCGCCGGCGACCGACCTGTGGCAGGGTGCCGTCGGCCTGGTCGGTGACCTGAACCTGGTCACCGTCCAGCCCGGCCAGACGGCCACCATCCCGGTGACCATCACGCCGAGCGGCCCGAAGGGCACCTCGTGACCGGCACGCTCTACGTCGACGACCTCGCCGTCGACCTGAGCGACTTCACCAACATCAGTGGCAACGAACTGGCCGCGATCCCCTACCAGTACACGATCGGCTGATTCGACCGATCGGCCCGCCGGCTCCGTGCCGGCGGGCCGATCTGTTTGTGGCCACCACGAATCCACACCGGCGGCCGGCGAACCCGGCCGCCCTCACCGGAGGATCTCCATGCACAGGAAGCGAGCCTCGCGTTGGCGGTCGCCGCCGCCGCGACGGTGACGCTGGCCGTCACGCAGGCGGCGACCGCTGTGCGCGGCACCGCCGCGCCGACGGCGACACCGTTGACGGCGGCCGAGGCGACCGCTTTGTCGCAGAACGTGAACACACCGGTCATCGTCTGCTGAAGAACCAGCCCGCGGCGGCACCGGCGAACTCGCCGGCCGCGCAGGCGCGGGCCAACGGTATCGCGGGCGCGCAGGCGCCGCTGGTGTCCGAACTGTCGCAGGTGCACGCGCAGCACGTGCGGTCGTTCAAGGTGGCCGACGCGGTGGCAGCCACGGTCTCCAAGGCCGAGGCGGCCCGCCTCGCCACGAACCCGACCGTCGCGGCGGTCATCCCCGACTCCGTGGTGAAGGGCGCCCCGTCGCAGGCGCTGACGAAGGCGGCGGCGCAGGAGGCGGGCACCGCGGCCGGGCCCGGCGTGTGCCCCGCGCCGGGCGCGAAGCCGTTGCTGGAGCCCGAAGCGCTGTCGGTGACGCACACCGCCTCCGACGACCCGAGCGCGAAGACCGCCCGCAGCCTGGGCTACACCGGCGCCGGCGTGAAGGTCGCCTACATCGCCGAGGGCATCGACATCGACAACCCGGACTTCATCCGCGCCGACGGCAGCCACGTGTTCGCCGACTACGAGGACTTCACCGGCGACGGCCCGAACGCGCCGACGTCCGGCGGTGAGGCGTTCCTGGACGCCAGCGCGATCGCCGCGCAGGGCCGCCAGGTCTACGACATCTCGCACTTCGGCGCCCACCCGCTGCCCACGCCGTGCGACGTCCGGATCGAGGGTGTCGCGCCGGGCGCGTCGCTGTACGGCTTCAAGGTGTTCGGCAACACCAACTTCTCCACGACCTCGGCGATCCTGCAGTCGATCGACTGGGCCGTGAACGTCGACCACGTGGACGTGATCAACGAGTCGTTCGGCTTCAACCCGTTCCCGGACAACGGTTCCGCCGACGCGGTGAAGCTGTTCGACGACATGGCGGTCGCGGCGGGCGTGACGGTCACGGTGTCGTCCGGCGACGCGGGCCCGACCAGCACGCAGGGCTCGCCGTCCACCGACCCGAACGTCATCTCGGTCGGCGCGTCCACCACGTTCCGCTGGCTCGCCCAGACCGACTACGCGGCCGCGCGGACATTCGCGCCGAACGGCTGGCTCAACGACAACGTCAGCACGCTGTCCTCCTCCGGCGTAACCGCGGACGGTCAGCACCATCGACCTGCTCGCCCCCGGCGACAGCAGCTTCGCGCTGTGCACGCCCAATCCCGACCTCTACGCCGACTGCGCCGACTTCAACGGCAATCCGTCCGATGTGGAACGCAGCGGCGGCACGAGCGAGTCGGCGCCGCTGACCGCCGGCGCGGCCGCGCTGGTGATCCAGGCGTACCGGCACGCCCACCACGGCGCGAGCCCGACCCCGGCCCAGGTCAAGCAGATCCTGGTCAGCACGGCCGACGACCTGACCGAGCCCGGCGCCGAGCAGGGCGCCGGCCGGCTGGACACCTACAAGGCGGTCCAGGCGGCGCTGTCGGTGCACGACGCCAACGGCGCCCCGTCCCACCGGCTCGACCCTGCTGGTCGACAAGACCCAGCTCGACGCGGCCGCACCCGCCGGCAGCCACCAACACTGGCAGCTGAACGTCACCAACACCGGCGCCAACCGCACAGACCGTGCACCTGTCCGGCCGCGACTTCGGCGCAGCCCCACCACACCACCACCGGCAGCGTGACCCTCAACGACACGACCAGCCCACACTTCGCCGACTGGTCAGGCGTGAACAACAACTACGGCACGCATCACCTTCACCATCACGCCCGCACACGACCGCCTCCAAGCGTCACATCGCCTACCCGGGCGACCCCAACGCGTCGCTCAACGCCCGCGTACGGCTGATCCTCATCGACCCGCACGGCCGCTCGCCGCGCACTCACTCCCGCAAGGCGTCGGCAACGCCGGCTTCGTCGACGTCCGCTTCCCGACCCCCGGCACGCTGGACCGCCGTCATCTACAGCCGAACCAGCACCGTCCGGCGGCACCACCGGCAACGTCACCGTTCACCCAGAGCACCGAAAACACCACCACCTTCGGCACCGTCAACCCGTCCCTCCTACACCTGGCACCCGGCCAAACCCGCACCGTCACGGTCACGCCAAACACCCGACCAACCCGGCGACACCTCCGGTTCCGTGGTCCTCGACGCCGGCAACGGCAACCAGACCTCGATACCCGTCGTGCTGCGCAGCCTGGTCGCGGGCAGCGGCTCGTTCTCCGGCACCGCTGACCGGCGGCAACGGTCGGCAGACCGACATCGGCCAGGCGGCTTCTACCAGTTCGACGTGGCGGCCGGGCAGGCGTGACCTGTCGGCCGAGCGTGGACGCTCGCCAACGACGCCGGCGACAACGTCGTCATCTACCTGATCGACCCGCGGGGCAACGCCGTCGCCGTCGGCACCAACCGGTTCACCACCGGCTACGACCTGACGACCAGGGACGGCACGCAGCAGCCGGTCACTGCAGACCGACGCCTACGCGCGCAACCCGGCGCGCCGGCCGCTGGACCCTGGTGGTCGACTTCGCCGGCGCGGTCGTCGGCGACGAACTGTCCCAGCCGTTCACCGGCAAGATCGAGCTTCGACAAGCGTCGACATCCACGCCACCGGGCCTGCCGAACAGCGCGGCACACCACACTGCCGCCGGCAAGGCCGTCACGATCCCGGTGACGGTGCACAACACCGGCACGGCACCGCAGGACTTCTTCGTCGACGCGCGCCTGAACCAGACCTCGGGCCTGACCCTGGCGGCGGCCGAGCCGACGACGGTCCCGGTGCCGATCCCCGGCGACCTGCCGTCCCCGGCGTGGCTGGTGCCGTCGGAGACCACCGGTGTCGCGGTGGTCGGCAACGCGACACAGCCGATCATGTTCGACTACGGCCCGGACACCGGTGACCCCGACCTGCCGTCCGCGGTGAACGGCACGACCGCGGTCGGTACGGTGCAGGGCAATCCGCTGACGTCGGGCCTCTGGTCCGCCGTCCCGTCCGAGCTCGGCCCGACGCCCGCGGCGGGCGGCCCGGCCGGTACGGTCACGTTCACGGCGGTCGCCCAGACCAAGGCGTTCGACCCGGCGGTCACCGCGACGGCGACCGACCTGTGGCAGGGCTCCGTGGCCACCGATCGGTGAGCGCTGAAGCTGATCACGGTGCAGCCCGGCCAGACGGCCACCATCCCGGTGACCATCACGCCGACGGCCGCGAAGGGCACCGTCGTGACCGGCACGCTCTACGTCGACCAGCTCGTGGTCGGCAGCACCGCCGCCCTCAACGCGATCGACTTCGCCGACCCGGCCCCGACCGAGCCGAACGCCGACGAACTGGTCGGCCTTCCCTACCAGTACACCGTCGGCTGACCCGACGGCCGGCCCACCAGCGCGCATGCCGGTGGGCCGGCCTGAAGGTCACCGATTCCCACCTGGAACTCACAGAGATCTTCGGTCGGATCCGCTAAGGTCGCGGTTCGTGCGTTGCCCTGCCCACGACCACAGCCGCCGGACCTTCATCGGCCTCCTAGCCGTCGGACTCGCCGTCACCGTGAGCGGCTGCGGCGACTCCTCGGATTCCAGCTCCCCCAACAGTAACCGCCGCCACCCACGGGCCCGTCGGCCGGCGACGTCCCCGCGTCCGCGTCCGCGTCCCAGGTGCCCACCGGCCCGCTGCCGCCGATCCCGACGCCGCATCCGGCCCGCCCACGCCGATCAGCCACGGCGTCAAGGACACCAACAAGATCTGCCTCACCGTCGACGACGGCTACTGCGCCCACTGCGTCGCCGGCTACGTGGAATTCGCGCAGCGCAGCGGCGTCCACCTGACGTTCAGCCCGAACGGCACGTACTCCAGTTGCTGGTCGCCGCACGCCGACGTGATCAAGCCGCTGCTGGAGCGCCAGCAGGTGCAGATCATCAACCACACGTTCAGCCACAACGACCTGGTCAAGATGACCGACAAGCAGATCGAGGCGGAGCTGGAACGCAACGAGCGATGGGTCAACAGCACCTTCGGCATCACGACCCGCCCGTACTACCGGCCGCCGTACGGCTTCCACAACAAGCACGTCGACGGCGCTGGCCGGCAACCTCGGCTACACCAAGACGGTGCTGTGGGACGGTTCCTACAGCGACTCGGAGGTGATCACGCCACAGTTCCTGATGACGCAGGCGCAGAAGTACCTCAAGCCGGGCGTGATCATGCTCGGCCACGCCAACCACCCGACGGTGCTGAGCCTGTTCGACCAGATCATGGACCTGATCAGGCAGCGCGGCCTGGAGCCGGTGACGATGGACGAGATGTTCGGCACCAGCAGGGCCACCGGCTGATGCTGGTCGGCCATCCCACCGACAGGCCGGCTCTCAGTGTCGCAGGCGCTCGATGCCCGCGGTGGAAAGTCGGGTAGGCGTAGATCATCCCGCGCAGGCGTTGCCACCGGCACCGCGGCGTGCACGGCCACCACCAGCGCCGACAGCACCTCGCCGCCGGCCGGCCCGACGGCCGTCGCGCCGACCAGCACACCGCGGTCGGCGTCCTCGACGACCTTCACGAAGTCCCCGTGCTCGGCCTTGTGGATCCAGCCGCGCGTGGAGCGCGCGGACCGGCGCTTGCCCACCCGGACCGTCAACCCGCCTGCCGCGCGGCCTGGGCCTCGCTCAGCCCGACCGACCCGACCTCGGGTCGGTGAACGTGACGCGGGGCACCGCGTGGTACTCGGCGCCGCGCACCGGGCTCGCCCATGATGTCCCGGTACGCGATCGCGGCCTGGTACATGGACATGTGCGTGAACGCACCCTGCCCGGTGATGTCACCGATCGCCCACACGCCGTCGGCGACCCGCAGGTGCTCGTCGGCCGGCAGGTGCCGCGCGTCCGGGTCCAGCCCGAGCACGTCCACGCCCAGCTCCGCGCACGGTGCTGCGCCGCCCCGTCGCGACCAGCAGCCTGCTCCGCGTCCACCCGCCCGTCGTCGAACTCCAGCGCGAACCCGCCGTCGTAGTGCGACGGCCGTGACGTCGACGCCGTTGTGCACGTCGATACCGTCGTCGGCGAACGCGGCCTCGACCAGTTCGCTGGACTCGGGCTCCTCGTAGGGCAGCAGCCGGGGCGCGTGCCCGATGATGCTCACCCGTGTGCCGAACCGCGCGAACGCCTGCGCCAGTTCGCTGCCGATCGCGCCGCCGCCGAGCACGGCCAGCGACTCGGGGGCCTTCTCGATCGTCAGGATGTCCCGGTTGGTCCAGAAAGGACTGTCGGCGAGGCCGGGAACGTCGGGCACCAGCGGATCGGTGCCGGTGTTGAGCACGATCGCCCGCCGCGCGGTCAGCTCGACCTGCTCGCCGGTGCCGTTCACGGTCACCGTCACGGTGTGCGGGCCGGTGAGCCGCCCCGGCCGCGGATGAACCGGCCGCCCTTGCCGGTGAACCGTTCGACGGCGGCCTTGTCGTCCCAGTTGTCGGTGGCCTCCTTGCGGATCCGTTCGGCGACCGGCGCGAAGTCCGGCCGCACGGTCGCGTCACCGCCGACCTGCGGCAACCGCCGGCCCTCCGCAGCACGTCGGCGCCACGGATGATCATCTTGCTGGGGATGCAGCCGTAGTACGGGCATTCGCCGCCCACCAGCCGCTGAGTCGATCCCGACGACGTACAGGCCGGCCTGCGCCAGCTGTCCCGCCACGTCCTCGCCGCCTGGCCCCATGCCGATCACGACGACGTCGACCGTCTCCGCCACTGCCGCTCACCCTCCCGCAGCCGATTCCCGGTCCACCCTGCCACACCGGGACGCGGTGCGCCCGGACACGGGCCGGCCCCTGCGCGGGTGGCCGGCCCGTGACGGGTTCAGCCCAACTCCTCCAACTCGCGCTCCACGGCGGCCAGTTCCTCCGGCGTGCCCTGCACGCTCGGGCCGGTGAACCACTTGCGCGCCGACACGAACCACCAGATGGCGGCCCCGCCCAGCACGACGAGGAACGCGACCGGCGTGTAGTTGAAGTTGCCCGCGCTTGATCGGTGACGCCGGTGGGCAGCATGAACAGCACGAAGATGAACACCACCCAGGCCGACGCGACGATGCCGATCGGCCTGCCCCAGCGGCCCGAGGTGCCACGGCCCCCTCTCGAACCGGTCGCCCTTGAGCACCCGCAGGAACACCGGGATCACGTACGCCACGTACAACCCGATCGCCGCGATCGACGTGACGGCCGCGTACGCCGTGCTGTTCCACAGTGCCGGCAGCGTGAGGATGAACGCGCCGACCACGGCCAGCCACACCGAGTTCGTCGGCGTCCGGGTGCGCTTGTTGATCCGGTGCCAGAAGCTTCGACCCCGGCAGCGCGCCGTCCCGGGCGAACGCGTAGATCATCCGGGAGTTCGCCGTCACCGACGCCATGCCGCAGAACAGCTGTGCGACCACGGCGATCAGCAGCAGGAACTCGCCGGTCTTCTGGCCGGCCGCGTCGATGAAGATCTGCGCGGGCGGCACGCCGGTGCTGGTGCTCAGGTGCCTGAGTAGTTCTGGATGGCGAACGTCAGGCCGATCAGCAGCACCCAGCCGGCGACCAGCGACACCAGGATCGAGTTGAGGATGCCCTTCGGGCCGGAGCGGGCCGCGTTGTGCGTCTCCTCGGTCATGTGCGCGGACGCGTCGTAGCCGGTCAGCGTGTACTGCGGCGTTGAGCAGGCCGAGCAGGAACACGTAGCGGCGCGAATCCCCAGCCCGTGTTGTTCACGAAGTGGCCGAACACGAACGACGCCGACTGGTGGTGGCCGGGCACGAAGACCAGCACGGCCGACGATGATCAGTACGCCGATCAGGTGCCACCACACGCTGACGTTGTTCAGCAGCGCGACCAACCGGACGCCGAAGGTGTTCAGCAGGCCGTGGACGACCAGGATGATCGCCAGTCAGCAGGATGGTGTGCGCCGGCGTCGCGCGTGAAGCCGGCCACCAGGTCGAGGAACGCGTTGAGGAAGAAGCCGGCGCCGAAGTCGATGCCGGCGGTGACCGCGACCTGGCCGAGCAGGTTGAACCAGCCGGTGAACCACGACCAGGCGGCGCCGTGTGCGTCGGCGCCAGCTTCGCCGCCCAGTAGTAGAGGCCGCCCGCGGTCGGGTAGCTGGAGCACACCTCGGCCATGCCCAGGCCGACCAGCACCACGAACAAGCCGACCAGCGGCCAGCCCCAGATCAGCGCGACCGGGCCGCCGGTGTTCATGCCGGTGCCGTACAGGGTCAGGCAGCCGGACAGGATCGAGATGATCGTGAAGGACACCGCGAAGTTGGAGAAGCCGGACAGCGAGCGCCGCAGTTCCTGCGCGTAGCCGAGCTGTCGCAGTCGGGTGTCGTCATCGAGGTCGGCCGGCGCGGCGGACACTTCGGATCTGGTCGGTCAAGGCGGCTCCCTTGATTGCTGGTCACACCCAGTCAACGGACCAACTCAATGGACCGCTGACAGTCCATTGAGAATGGTTGAGAGTGACGCGCGGCCACCCGACCAGTGTCAAGACCTAGGTCGGTTATCAGCTGCTTGACACGCGGTTGCACGCCGTCAGGTACGAAGACAAAGGATCAGACCCAGTCCATTGGTCGGTTCTGTACTCCACCGGCCGGAAGGACCCCATGCCTGCGCCACGAGCGACCGCCTCACCCTCGAACGCCTGCGGGTCCTCGTCGACGAGGGCACGGTGGACACCGTGCTGGTCGCCATGACCGACATGCAGGGCCGCCTGCAGGGCAAGCGCTGCGCGGCCAGGTACTTCCTCAACGAGGTCGTGCCGCACGCGACCGAGGCGTGCAACTACCTGCTCGCGGTCGACGTCGAGATGAACACCGTGCGCCGGCTACCGGATGTCCTCCTGGGAGCGCGGCTACGGCGACTTCGTGCTGCGCCCCGACCTGGCCACGCTGCGCCTCGTGCCCTGGCACGAGGGCACCGCGATGGTGCTCGGCCGACATCGAGTGGGTCGACGCGGCGGCGCCGTGCCGGTGTCGCCGCGCCAGGTGCTGCGCCGCCAGCTGGACCGGCTGGCCGAGCGCGGGCTGGCCGCGTACGTCGGCACCGAACTGGAGTTCATCGTCTTCGACGACTCCTACGAGGAGGCCTGGCAGGCCGGCTACCGCGAGCTGACGCCGGCCAATCAGTACAATGTGGACTATTCGATGCTCGGCACCGGCGCGGCTGGAACCGCTGCTGCGCCGCATCCGCAACGACATGACCGGCGCCGGCCTGTACGTCGAGTCGGCCAAGGGCGAGTGCAACCCCGGCCAGCACGAGATCGCGTTCCGCTACGACGGACGCCCTGACGACCTGCGACAACCACAGCATCTACAAGACCGGCGCCAAGGAGATCGCCGCGCAGGAGGGCCGCAGCCTCACGTTCATGGCCAAGTACAACGAGCGCGAGGGCAACTCCTGCCACATCCACCTGCAGCCTGCGCTCCACCGGCGGCGACCGCGGTGCTGGCCGGCGACGGCGAGCACGGCTTCTCCACGCTGATGCGGCACTTCCTCGCCGGCCAACTGGCCTGCCTGCGCGAGTTCACCTACTTCCTCGCGCCGAACATCAACTCCTACAAGCGGTTCGCCGCACGGCAGCTTCGCGCCGACCGCGGTCGCCTGGGGCCAGGACAACCGCACGTGCGCGCTGCGCGTGGTCGGCCACGGCGACTCGCTGCGGGTGGAGAACCGGGTGCCCGGCGGCGACGTCAACCCCTACCTCGCCGTCGCCGCGATGATCGCGGCCGGCCTGCACGGCATCGAGCACGAACTGGAGCTGGAGGACGAGTTCGTCGGCAACGCCTACGCCTCCGGACCGGCCACCGTGCCGACGACCCTGCGCGACGCGGCCGACCTGCTGGCCACCAGCGAGCGCGCCACGAGACGCGTTCGGCGCCGACGTCGATCGAGCACTACCTGCAACGCGGCCGCGGTCGAGACTGGCCGCGTTCGACGCCGCCGTCACCGACTGGGAGCGCATCCGTGGCTTCGAACGGCTCTGAGGCGCACGAGCGCTCCGTGCGCGGCCGTCATCGGCATCACCAGCTACCTGGAACGAGCCAGTTTCGGCGTGTGGGAGCCAGGAGGCGGCGCTGCTGCCGCGCGACTACGCTGGACGCGGTGGTGCGCGCCGGCGGCGTCCCGGTGCTGCTGCCACCGGTCGGCGACGGCTACGCCGAAGTCGTCGCGCGACTGGACGGCCTGCTGCTGGCCGGCGGCGCCGACGTCGACCCGGCCCGCTACCACCAGCAGCCGCACGACCCGGAGACCACCGGCGCTGCAGCCGGACCGGGACGACTTCGAGTTCGGCGCTGCTGACCGCGGCGCTCGGCCGAAGGCCTGCCGGTGCTGGCCGTGTGCCGGGGCATGCAGGTGCTCAACAGCGCGCTCGGCGGCACCCTGCACCAGCACCTGCCCGACCGCACCGGCCACGACGGGCACCGCCCGGAGCCCGGCACGTTCGGCGGCTACACCGGGTCGAGCTCGCCGCGGACAGCCGGATCGCCGCGCATGCTCGGCGACACGAGGCGAAGGTCCGCTGCCACCACCACCAGGCGCTGGACGTATCGCCGCACCGGCGCTGACCGTGGTCGGCCGGCCGACGACGGCACGGTCGAGGCCGTCGAGTGCCCGAGCACGGACTTCGTGCTCGGCGTGCAGTGGCACCCGGAACAGGACCCGGACGACGACCGCCTGGTCGCGCGCGCTGGTCGGCGCGGCGACCAGGAAGGGTCGGCCCGATGACCTCGCACGCGGTGCGTCAACCCGGCGACCGAGCAGGTGATCGGCACCGAGTCGAGCTGACCTCGGTCGAGCAGACCGACGAGGCCATCGCCAAAGCGCGCGCCGCGCGCCACCGGCCTGGGCCGCCGTCGCCCCGGGTGACCGCGCCCGGCTGCTGCGCCGCTTCGCCGACGCGGTCGCCGCCGACCAGGATCACCTGGCGCGATCTGGAAGTGCGCCAACTCCGGCCACACCATCGGCAACGCCCGCTGGGAGGCCGGCAACGTCGCCGACGTGCTCAACTACTACTCGGCCGCACCGGAACGCCTGTTCGGCAAGCAGATCCCGGTGCCGGGCGGCGTGAACGTGACGTTCGCCGAACCGCTCGGCGTGGTCGGCGTGATCGTGCCGTGGAACTTCCCGATGCCGATCGCGGGCTGGGGCTTCGCGCCCGCGCTGGCCGCCGGCAACACGGTGGTGCTCAAACCGGCCGAACTGACCCCGCTGACCGCGATCCGGCTGGCCGAACTGGCCCACGAGGCCGGCATCCCGGCGGACGTGTTCCAGGTGCTGCCCGGCAAGGGATCCGTTGTCGGCCAACGGTTCGTCACGCATCCCGACGTGCGCAAGGTCGTCTTCACCGGCTCGACCGACGGTCGGCAAGCGGCTCGCGGCCGGCTGCGCCGACCAGGTCAAGCGGTGCACGCTGGAACTGGGCGGCAAGAGCGCGAACATCGTCTTCGCCGACGCCGACCTGGACAAGGCCGCGGCCGCCGCGCCCGTACGGCGTGTTCGACAACGCGGGCCAGGACTGCTGCGCCCGCTCGCGCATCCTGGTGCAGCGCAGCGTGTTCGACCGGTTCATGGAGCTGTTCGAGCCGGCCGTGCGCGGCGTTCGCGTCACCGACCCGGCCGACCCGGACAGCGAGATGGGCCCGCTGATCTCGGCGGCCCACCGCGAACGTAGTCAGTCCTATGTGGATGGACAGCGTCGCCGTCGCGTTCCGCGGCGAGGCACCGGACGGCCCCGGCTTCTGGTTCCCGCCGACGGTCCTGGCCCCGGTCCCCGACGGCCACCGCGTCGTGACCGAGGAGATCTTCGGCCCGGTCGTCACCGTCCAGCCGTTCGACGACGAGGACCACGCGGTCGACGCTGGCCAACGACACCGAGTACGGCCTGTCCGGCTCGATCTGGACCAGGGACGTCGGCAGGGCGCTGCGGGTGGCGCGCGGCGTGCAGGCAGGCAACCTGTCGGTCAACTCGCACTCCTCGGTGCGGTACTGGACGCCGTTCGGCGGGTTCAAGCAGTCCGGCCTCGGCCGGGAACTCGGTCCCGGACGCGCGTGGCCGCGTTCACCGAGACGAAGAACGTGTTCATCAGCACCGACTGAAGGGATGGGCGATGACCGACACGACGCGACCGGTGGTGCCCGGCCGGCTGGACGGCCGGGTCGCGGTGGTCACCGGCGGCGCCAGCGGCATCGGACTCGCATCGGTGCGGCGGATGGCGGCCGAGGGCGCCCGGATCGTGGTCGCCGACATCGACCCGGCTGGCGGCGAGACGGCGGCGAAGGAGGTCGACGGCCGGCTACGTGCGCAGGTCGACGTGACCGACGAGGAGCGAGGTCGCGCGCCCTGTTCGACGCCGCCGCACGACGCGTACGGCGCGGTGGACATCGCGTTCAACAACGCCGGCATCTCGCCACCGGAGGACGACTCGATCCTGACCACCGACATCGACGCCTGGCACAAGGTGCAGCAGGTCAACCTGACGTCGGTGTTCCTGTGCAGCAAGTACGCCATCGAACACATGCGGGCAGGCGGCCAGCGGCTCGGTGATCAACACGGCGTCGTTCGTCGCGGTCCTCGGTTCGGCGACGTCGCAGATCTCCTACACCGCGTCCAAGGGCGGCGTGCTGGCGATGAGCCGGGAACTGGGCGTGCAGTTCGCGCGGGAGGGCATCCGGGTCAACGCGCTGTGCCCCGGTCCGGTGAACACGCCCCTGCTGACCGAGTTGTTCGCGAAGGACCCGGAACGGGCCGCGCGGCGCCTGGTGCACGTGCCGGTCGGCCGGTTCGCCGAGCCGGAGGAGATCGCCGCCGCCGTCGCGTTCCTGGCCAGTGACGACGCCTCGTTCATCACCGCGTCGACGTTCCTGGTCGACGGCGGCATCTCCGGTGCCTACGTGACGCCGCTGTGAGCACCGACGCGACTCCGCGTCGAAGTCGCCGACGCCGCGCTGTTCCGGCCGGTGCGCACCGGCAACGCGTTCGAGGAAACCGTCGAACGGCTGCTGCAGGCGATCAAGCTGGGCGTGGTGGCGGTCGGCGAACGGCTGCCGGCCGAACGCGACCTGGCCGCCCGGCTCGGCGTGGCGCAGGGCAACGCTGCGCGAGGCCATCCACGCGCTGGCCGACGCCGGTTACGTGGAGTCGCGGCGTGGCCGCTACGGCGGCACGTTCGTCACCGAGCCGCCGCCACGCACGCCTGCCCGCCCGACCGACGTGGCCACGCCGGCGAGGGCCTGGCCGACGCACTGACCCTGCGGAACGCGCTGGAGACCGGCGCGGCCGAGGCGGCCGCCGCGCGCACCCTCACCCCGGCCAACGCCGCCACCTGGCCGACCGCCTTGCCGAGACGCGACGGCGCGACCTGGCCGAGTACCGCCGCGTGGACTCCCGGCTGCACCTGGCGATCGCCGAGGTCGACGCGGCGTCGGCCTCGCTGACCACGGCGGTGGCCGACGTGCGCATGCGGATCAACGACCTGCTGGACCGGATCCCGCTGCTGCCGCCGAACCTCGACCACTCCAACGCGCAGCACGAAGCGATCGTCACCGCATCCTCGGTGGCGACCCGGCGGCCGCCCGGCAGGCCATGGCCGAACACCTGGAAGGCACCGCGGCGCTGCTACGCGGCTTCCTGTCAGCTGACCCGCTAGCCGACCGTCCGATCACTGGGCGCGAGTCGCTGCGCGCTCCCGGACGCGTCGACATCGCCGGCTCCGGACTCGGCGGAACTTCCTCGGCGGTCGCTCGCCCCGCCGTCAACGGCCACTCCGCCAGCGTTTCCTCGGCCGCGATCGGCTCGAGGTTGCCGTGGGCTTCTGGGTTTGCGCCGCAGGCCGAGCGGGTCGGCCACGCTTGAGCCATCGACACACCGGTCAGGATCGCCGCCAGGATCACCAAGACCATGTGCGGCAGGTCGCCCATGGCGCCCTCGCCGTTCGGGTAGTAGACCAGCAGGATCAGCACGGCCAGCCCGGCCGGAAGCGCCAGCCAGCGTGCGCGCCACGGCGTCGCGCCGAAGATCGCCAGGCCCCAGGTCAGGTACCAGGGCAGCGTCGGCGGCGCCAGGATCGCGACCGCCAGCAGCGCGACGCCCGGCCCTGCGCACGGCGTCCGCGCCGCCGTGCCCGCGCCCGCCACCACTGCACGAGGACGATGACCACCAGCGCACGCCATGCCGAAGAACCGGGACAGGTTGTCGAACGGCTGCTCCGGCAGGTCGCCGAACAGTTCACGATGAGTGCATCAGCTTCGCCGACGCCGGTCGGCAGGTTCACCCAGTTCACGATCAGCTGTCGGCGCGTGCAGCGCGCCGATCCAGCCGAAGTTCGACCCTGGCAACGGCCATACACGCCGCGAACACCACGATGCACGACGCCGATGCTGGCGGCCGCAGGCGCGGACGAACCGGCGCTCGCAGGTGCCCTCCAGCCGCGCCGCCCACACCCACATCAGGAACGGGCAGCGCGACACCGGCTGTCGCCTTGACCGCCATGGCCCAGCGTCACCAGGACATACCGGCCGCGTGCTTGCGTTCCAGCACGAGCAGCACGCCCATGGCCAGCAGGCCGATCATCAGCAGGTCGTTGTGCGGGCCGCCGACCAGGTGGATCACCGTCATCGGGCTGGCCACCATCAGCCACAGCGCCACCGACAGCCGGCCACCGAGGTGCCGGACCAGGCCGGGCAGCGCGAGCGACCAGCAGCACCAGGCCGATCATCAGGACCAGCCGCATCAGGATGACGCCGAGGATCAGGTTCTCGCCCGACGATCACGGCGATGCCCTTGGCGACCAGGATGAACAGCGGGCCGTAGGGCGCGGGCGTGTTCTGCCAGAACGGGTGCACGTTCATGGCGATCGCGTCGCCGAGCACCGTTCGGGCCGACCGAGTACGGGTTCGAGCCCGCGCAGGACAGCTCGCCCTGGCCGAGGTAGGAGAAGACGTCCCTGGTGAACGCGGGCGGCGAGATGATCATCGGCGCGATCCAGCGACAGCCCGGCGACCAGCACGCCCCGTGGCGCGACCTGCTTGGCGATGATGTCCCGACCCGAGCCGGACCCAGGCCCAGACCAGCAGGACGACGCCGATGTAGAGCACGAGCTGCGGCCAACTGCGGCCGTGGCCGTAGCGGATCCAGGAGAACGGACCGTTGCCGAGGATCGGGTCCTGGATCAGGTCGCCGCCGGCCCCCAGGGAGCCGACCAGGATGCCGATCGAACCGATGATGCCCTGCACCAGCGTGCGCCGGGACAGGCCGGACACCCAGTGCGGCCGTCGACGGGGCGTCACGGCACCGTCCGTGGGCCGGTGCGCGGCTGACGGCACGTCCGGCGCCAACTGGGTTAGCTGGGTATCGGCCATAACCTCGTCATGGTCGCATGTCGCCGTGACCGCCCGGTTGCGGGGTCTGCGGTTTCGTCGCCGGCCCACGTCGGGTCAGCAGAACGGACATTTCGCCCGGTTTGCCCGATCATCGTCGCTCGCATCGTATCGCGACAATTCCCGCCAATTCACACCGGTGATTCCGGGTTCACGCGGATGCACCGACGCGCACATCACGTTGGCTATCGATCCGCACGGGACGACTATCCTTGCCGAGCACCCAACGCATTCCACACGCGATAATCACCTTAGCCCGGTGACCGACACTTCGCCGAAACCTATCGACACTATCGCCTGAAATGGAGTTCCAGTGGCTGCCACGGACCGTTGTCCATCTCATTGACGACGTCGACGGAGGCGAGGCGGACGAAACCGTCACCTTCGCCCTCGACGGCGTCGAGTACGCCATCGACCTGTCCGCCAGCAACGCCGGCGGGCTGCGCAAGGCGCTCGCCGAGTTCGTCGAATGCCGCCCGGCGCACCGTGCAGGAACCAGCAAGCGCGGCCGGCAAGACCCAGGTCAGGCGCCGGCGGTGACCGCGCACAGAACCAGGCCATCCGGGAATGGGCGCGCCGCAACGGCCACCAGGTCTCCGACCGTGGCCGCATTCCGGCCGAACTCATCGCGCAGTTCCAGGAGGCGAACAGCGCCTGACCGGCGGTCGCCGACCCGCGGAACAGACGAACGAAAGCCCGGTCCGACGGGAACATCGGACGGGCTGCAGCGATTCGATCTTTCCCCGGGTCGGCCGTTCGGCGGCCGGCGACGCCGCATCGCAATCGGCCGTGATCGCGGAACCAGCCGCCACCGACAGCAACGGGCCCGTCAGCAGATCGCATGGCGATCGTCCGAGCGGGCCGGTCGATGTCTAGCCGTCGCAGCGTCAGTCCGCTGACCGAGATGCCCATCGAACGGGCCGAACCGGCGACGACCTTGATGGCCGCCTCGATGTCGCCCGCGTTCAGGTCCGACCAGCTTGCGCTCCGCGATGGAGCGCAACTGGGTCTCGGGTGATGGTGCCGCCGGCCTTGTGGCCCGGGCTCTCCGAGCCGGACTTCAGGCCGAGTTCCTTGCGGATCAGGAAGCTCGTCGGCGGGGTCTTGTAGCGCAGCGAGTAGCTGCGGTCCTCGTACACGGTCACGACGACGGGAACGATGTCTCCCCGGTTGGCGGAGGTCGCCTCGTCGTACTCGACCTTGACATTACGGGTGTTGACGCCGGTCGGACCGAGCATCTTGCCCAGGTCGACCATGGCGGCGTTGCCCGCCTCTAGTTCGAGAGTCGCCTCGAACGTCTTCTTCAGCTTGGGAGGCATGCGGACCTCTCTATCCCATCGTCAAGACGCCGTCCAACCGCACTGTCTGCGCGGTGGTCCCACCGATGCGAGCGAACTCGCGACCGCCAGTCGGATATCGGTGGACTCTCCGGCGGAGCACAAACGTTCCTGCTGAGTGTAGCCGACCTGCGCCGACCACCCGTCGCACGGGGTCGGCCACCTGGTCCACGGCGATCGGACCAGTGTCGCATCACCCGTCCAGGTGAACTCGCTGCGAATATCGGACGTACCCGCGTAAGCAGCCGTCATCGGCGTACTCAGCAGTACGTAGGACGCGAGCAAGGGGGCGGAGGCACCAACCGTGCACATCGACACAGCTGGTTACCAGCGAGTACTCGGCGACGAGCTCCGCCGGGTCCGCAAACAGCGCGGCTGGACCCGCAAGGAACTACAGCACCGACTCAGCAACGACATATCGCTTCAGACACTGGCCACCTACGAACTGGGCACCCGTCAGTGCTCCGTGGTCCGGCTGGCCGAACTGTGCCTCGCCATGGACGTGCTGCCGCACGACGTACTGGCCCGGGTGCACGAACGCGTCTTCAGCAACGAACGGCCGGGGCACATCCGCGTCAACCTGCACCGTGTGGCCGCCGACACACAGCCCGAACTGCTGCCGCTGCGCCGGTGGGCGACCGACCGGCTGCAGCAGACCCCGACCGGCCAGTCCGCCGAGATCCACCTCGACCTGGCCGCCCTGGAACAGATGGCCGAACTGTGCGGGATCGACACGGTCGAACTGATCGGCCGGCTGCGCGCCCTGCACACGTCGTGACGCCGGCCGGCACGGCGACGCGGAGGGTCAGGCCGCCGTGCGCCGTCGAGCCTGGAGTTCGAAGTCGGCAGGCCGGACCTTCCTGGTGTCCAGCCAGTAACGCCATGTGAAGCCGGGCCAGATGGTCCGGTTCACGCCCTTCGCGTCCAGGTACCAACTGGTGCAGCCGCCCTGTGTCCACACGCCCTTGACGAGTTTGCGCTGGATGTCGGCGTTGAACTGGTCCTGCACACCGGACCGCACCTCGAGGGCCTCGGCACGGTTGGCCTCGACGAGCTTGATCGCGTCCAGCACGTACCTGATCTGCGACTCGATCATGAACACGACGGAGTTGTGGCCAAGGCCGGTGTTCGGGCCGAGCAGGAAGAACAGATTCGGGAAGCCGGACACGATGATGCCCAGGTGCGTCCGCATGCCCTCGCTCGCCCATTCCTTGCCCAGGTTCCGCTCGTCGCGCCCGATGATGTCGAGGTTGTCGAACGCGTCCGTGACGTGGAACCCGGTGCCGAAGATGATCACGTCGACGTCCCGTGCCGTCCCGTCGGCCGTGACGATGCCGTGTTCGGTGACCTCCCTCACACCGTCGGTCACGACCTCGACGTTGTCCCTGGTCAGCGCCGGGTAGTAGTCGTTGGAGATGAGCACGCGCTTGCAGCCCATCCGGTAGTCCGGCGTCAGCTTGGCGCGCAGTTCGGGGTCGCGGACGTGCTTGGCCATGTGCCGCGTGGCGATCTTCTCCGCGGCCTGCAGCAGTTTCGGGTGCCCGTTGAAGCCGACCGCGCGCACCTCGAGCAGCCAGTAGATCGCGCTGCGGTACAGCCGCTGCGCGCCGGGCAGGAACCGGAACACGTTGTGCGTCCAGGACGGCATCGGGTAGTCCGGTTTCGGCATCACCCACGGCGGCGTGCGCTGCAACAGGTACAGCCGCTGGACGTCCTTCGCGATGTGCGGCACGAACTGGATCGCGCTGGCACCCGTGCCGACCACGGCGACCCGCTTGCCGCGCAGGTCGACGCCGTGGTCCCAGGTTGCCGAATGGAACGCGGGGCCGGTGAAGCGCTCGATGCCGGGCAGCTTCGGCACGTTCGGGATGTGCAGCGCGCCGACGCCGGACACGAGGTAGCGGGCGGTGAACTCCTCCCCCGACTTCGTCGCCACGGTCCACGTCTTGGCGTCGTCGTCCCAGCGGGCTCCGGTCATCTCCTGACCGAACCGGATGTGTGTGCGCAGCCCGTAGCGGTCGCTGACGTTGCGCAGGTAGTCCCAGATCTCCGGCTGCGACGGGAACGACCGCGTCCACTCCGGGTTCTGCTCGAACGAGAACGAGTACATGTGGGACTGGATGTCGCACGCACAGCCGGGATAGGAGTTGTCCCGCCATGTGCCGCCGACGTCCTGGGCCTTCTCCAGGATGACGAAGTCGTCCAGGCCGGCCTGCTTGAGTTTGATCGGCCATGCCCAGCCCGGAGAAACCGGTGCCGACGATGATCACCCGCACGTCGTTGTCCATGTCGTCGCATCCTCACTGCTCGGCTACCGGCCCGTAGCTTACCAGCAGTAGGTTACTTGCGGTAGGCTACGAGCCGTGAACAGCCCGACCCAGCCGCCCCGCCGACGGCGGATGCCCAGGGCGGACCGGGAACGCCAGATGATGTCCGTCGCCGAGCAGGTGTTCGCCGAACGCGGGTACGTGGCCGCGTCGATGGACGAGATCGCCGAACAGGTCGGCGTGTCCAAACCGATGCTGTACGAGTACTTCGGCTCCAAGGAGGGACTGCTGGTGGCGTGCATCCGGCAGGCGCGCACCGAACTGCTGCGCGCCACGTCGGAAGCCGTGTCCGGCGCGAGCACGCCGGAGGACATGCTGCGCCGCGGCCTGGTCGCGTACTTCCGCTTCATCAGGGCACACGCACGGTCGTGGTCGCTGCTGCGCACCGAGGCGGCCGTCGTCGGCCCTTCCGCGGCCGGCGAGATCGAGGCCGTGCGGCAGCAGCAGACCGACCTGATCAGCAGCACGATGGCGCTGCACGCGCCGCAACCGTCCCCGCTGGACCTGGAACCGGCGGCCGAGGTGATCGTCGGCGGCTGTGAGCGACTCGCCCTGTGGTGTGAACGAAACCCGGAGACCACCCCGGAAACCGCCGCCGAACTGGTGATGCGGATGGTCTGGTCCGGCATGAGCACGCTGGTCGGATCACCCGGTCGGGACTGACCGCGCTGCCCGGATGCCATGGCGGACCTACCGTCTGCGACATGGCAACCAGCACCGAGACCCGTCCTGTGTCGACAACTGCCCCGGTGCGGTCCCTCCGACGACGGCGCCCGAGTCGAGGTCGGCCGCCGGCGGATCAACGCGGTGTTCGGCGCGGTCGCACTCGGCATGCTGCTGGCCGCCCTCGACCAGACGATCGTGTCCACGGCGCTGCCGACCATCGTCGGCGATCTGGGCGGCGCTGGCCATCTGTCCTGGGTCGTCACCGGCTACCTGCTCGCCGAGACGATCTCCACCGCGCTGGTCGGCAAGTTCGGCGACCTGTTCGGGCGCAAGCGGATGTTCGTGCTCAGCGTCGTGGTCTTCCTGATCGGCTCGTTCCTCTGCGGTTTCGCGAACACGATGACGTCGCTGATCGCGTGGCGCGCGGTGCAGGGCCTGGGCGCGGGCGGCCTGATGGTGACGGCGTCCGCGCTGATCGCGGACGTGATCCCGCTGCGGGAACGCGGCCGCTACCAGGGCGCGCTCGGCTCGGTGTTCGGTGTCGTGACGGTGATCGGGCCACTGCTCGGCGGTCTGTTCGTGGACCATCTGTCCTGGCGATGGGCGTTCTACGTGAACATCCCCGTCGGCATCGTCGTGCTCGCGGTCGCGGTCGCCGCGATCCCGTCGGTGCGCGGCGCGCTGCGGCCGAAGATCGACTACCTCGGGATCGTCTTCGTGGCGCTGGGCGCCAGCGGCCTGACTCTCGTGACGAGCTGGGGCGGCACGACGTACCCGTGGCTGTCCGCGACGATCATCGCGCTGGCAGCGGGTTCCGTCGTGGCACTGGTGCTGTTCGTGCTGGTGGAACGGCGAGCGGCCGAACCGGTGCTGCCGATGCGGCTGTTCGGCAACCCTGTCTTCGCGGTGGCGGGGCCGATGAGCTTCATCGTCGGGTTCGCGATGCTGGGCGGGATCACGTTCCTGCCGACGTATCTGCAGTACGTGAAGGGCACGTCCGCGACGACGTCCGGCCTGCGGATGCTGCCGATGGTGCTGGGACTGCTGATCGCGGCGATCGGCAGCGGCAACGTGGTCGGCAGAACCGGCCGCTACCGCCTGTTCCCGATCGCCGGTTCGGTCGGCATGACGGGCGGCCTGTACCTGCTGTCGCGTCTGGACGAAAACACCGGTTTCTGGCTGGGCTCGCTGTACATGTTCGTGCTCGGCCTCGGTGTCGGCCTGAGCATGCAGATACTCCTGATCGCCGTGCAGAACACCGTGGAGTACAGCGATCTCGGCGTCGCCACGTCCGGCGTGACGTTCCTGCGCACCATCGGGTCGTCGTTCGGCGTCGCGGTGTTCGGCAGCGTGTACTCCGGTCGGCTGAGCCACAACCTGACCACGGCGCTGCTCACGCATCCGCTGCCACGCGGTGTGGATCCACGCGTCACCCAGAGCCCGGCGGCGCTGCGCGAACTGCCGGCGGTGTTCGCGGCGCCGGTCGTGCACGCCTACGCCCAGTCGCTGCACGTCGTGTTCCTGGCCGGCGTGCCGGTCGCGCTGGCCGCACTGGTGCTGTCGTTCCTGCTCAAGGAGGTTCCACTGCGCGGCACGGCACGCGCGGCTGCCGCGGACATCGGCGACGGCTTCGCGATGCCGGGGTCCGCCGACGCGGAGTGCGGCCTCGAGCGTGCCGTCGCGGCGTTGCTGCGCAAGGAACACGAGCAGATGAGCACTGTCGCGATGATCAGGGCGCACTCGCCACTGGACGAGGCGGAAGCGTGGTGCGTGGTGAAGGTCAGGGCGATGCAACGGCGAACCGGCAACGCGACGGTCGCCGCGATCGCGGACCGCGTGCGGGTGCCCCCGAAGGTGTTGCGACCCGCGTTCGACGAGTCCGTCGCGGCGGGCTACCTGGCCGAGGACGAGACCGGCCTGCACCTGACCGACCGCGGTGAGCAGGAGTTCGGCGCGCTGTCGGCGGCGTGGCAGGAGTGGATGACCGAACGACTGGCCGACTGGAACCCGGAGACCGAGATGGACCTCCCGGCGGCGCTGGCGCGCCTGGCCCGCAAACTGTTCGAGGAGCAGCCGACCGATCCGGTGCCCGTGAAGTGAGGCACACGATTGTGTGAACGGAACAATCGGTCGGAGACGTCATGCATGCTGGAAGACACCACCCGGAGGCATCACGCTGGGTGGACACCGCTGCCGTCGGGAGGATTCCATGCGGGCGCCGATCACGGTGAACTACACCCCGGACGGGGACGACTGGACGGTCACGGTAGCCGTCGCAGGCGAGCGGACCGCGCGGCGCGCCAAGGCGGTGGGCTTGATCGCCGCACGGGACCAGGCCGACCAGATGGTCGCGCAGATAGCACCGGACGAGGACGGCAGGCGAGTCGTCCACCTCCTGGACGGCGACGCCTACGCGTTCACGGACAGCTATCTGAAGGCAAGGCTCGGCCTCACGTCCGAAAAATCAACCGATCAGGTGATACATGACGGCGCATCGGCCTCCCCGTCGTGGCCGGCAGCCCCGTCTGCGGGCCCGGAAACAGCCGCCGACGTGGACAATCACCGCTGACACCCGGGGCACCGAGCGTTACCGCACGTGAGGACACAAGGTCAGCGAACCGGGCGCAGGCTCCTAGGATGGCTTTCGCCAGTGGACGGTTGGACTTGTGAGGCGGTGACGTGACAGCAGCACGTGAGGGAGCCGAGACGCGGACGTTGCCGCGGGGCAGGCCCAGGGATGCCAGCAGGGACGACGCGCTGCGCGAGGCGGCGCTGACGGTGCTGGCGGAGGTCGGTTACCGGGCATTGACGATGGACGCGGTGGCGGCGACGGCAAGGGCCGGCAAGGCGACCATCTACCGCAGGTGGGACTCGAAGCTGGACCTGGTGATCGACTCCTGCAACCAGTTGGTCAGCGAGAGCGTGCCCGAGCCCAACACCGGCTCGGTGGCCGGTGACCTGCGCGAGTTCCTCCTGGGCTTCGCGACGTTCCTGTCCGGCCCAGCGGGCAAGGCGGCGCAGGCGCTGGTCGGCGAGATCCCGCACGAACCGGAGCTGGCGGAGGCGTTCCGCAAGAGCTTCCTGCGCTCCCAGCGCGACGTGCTGAGGGCAGTCCTGGAGCGGGCCGCACAGCGCGGCGAGGTGGCGCCGGACGCCCCCAGGGGCATGGTGGTGGAACTGGCGGGCGCGGCCCTGACGTACCGCCTGATGCTCACCGGCGACCCGCTGGACAGCGCGTTCGTCGACACACTCGTCGACGAGGTGTTGGTGCCGGTACTCCAGCCGTCCAGAACGACGGGCACAGTACCGGCGGCCAGATCAGCGGAACAGCTTCCGGATCAGTAGCAGCACGATCAGCGCGGCGAAACCGATCAACGGATAACGAACCTTGGGCTGGTCGAGCGTTGACCGAACGTTCGACTTGGCAGTGTCCACGAGACGCTGCGGGTTCGCCTTGGTCCCGAGCTGATCGAGCGTCACGGCGAGCGCGTCACGCGCCTGCTCGATCTCCCGCTGAATGGTGTCGGGGTCACGTGCCACGGATCCTCCTAGTGCCGGCCGTCTTGCGCCCGACCACGGTAGATCACCAGACCCCAACCCGCCGAACACCCCCTCCGGCTAGGCTGTCCGGGTCCGGCTCCGACCAGTCCCGGACGAGGGGCCGTAGCCCAACAGGCAGAGGCACTGGATTTAGGTTCCAGCCAGTGAGGGTTCGACTCCCTTCGGCCCCACAGGCTCGGGGCGACCCTGCTCGCCGCTTACGCGGCTCGCCGGGTCGCCCGTCCTCGTTTCTGGGGGGCGACCCCCCAGACCCCCACGGTGCGAGCTCCTTACGCTGGCATCTTGATTGGGTTGGTCACGCTTGCTTGTTGAATGTTGTGCGGGCCCAGGTGTAGCCGATGATGGTGATGCCTAGTGCCCAGGCGATTGCGGCCAGGGTTTGGCCGAGGTTCGGTGCGCCTGTGAGGAACCCTCGGACTGACTCGATGATTGACGTGAACGGTTGGTACTTGGCGAATTCCCGGATGCCTGGACCCATTTTGTCCGCGGGGACGATCGCGCTGCTGAAGAACGGCAGCATGATCAGCGGCACGGTGGCGAAACCCGCGGACTCCTGCGTCTTCGCGGCCAGGCCGCATGCGACGGTGAGCCAGCTGACCGCCAGGACCACCAGCAGGAGCACGCCGATGGCGGCCAGCCACTGCGGGAAGGACGCGCTCGGCCGGAAGCCGAACAGGAAGGCCACGCCGACGATGGCGACGAGAGCGACAACCGTGCGCACCATGGTGGACACGACATGCCCGGTCAGCACCGCGCCTCGGGGCACGTCCATGACCTTGAAGCGGTTGATGATGCCCTTGGTCATGTCCGAGCTGACGGCGACAGCGGTCGCGGACAGGCCGTAGACGAGCGCCAGCATCAGCATGCCCGGTGTTGCGTAGTTGATGTACGTGCCGCCGCCGACGTTGAACGCGTCCCCGAAGACGTACACGAACATCAGCATCAGGATGATCGGCATCAGGATCGCGTTGAACACGGTGACCGGGTTGCGCACGGAGTACTTGAAGTTACGGCGAAGCATAACTACGGAATCGGTGCTCATGCTGTGGTGACCTCCGTCTTGGACTCGGCTGCGTCGCTCGAGTGACCGGTGAGGGAAAGGAAAACGTCGTCCAGGTCGGGCATCTGCACCGAGAACTCCTCGACGTCGATGGCGTACTCGTCCAGCCGGTCCAGCAGGGACCGCACCGACCTGACGCCGCCGTCGCTGGGCACGCGCAGGATCAGGCTCTCCTCGTCCGGCGTCGAGCCGGGCAGCACGCGGACCGCTGCGTGCAGCGGTGCCGCGTCGGCGAACCGGAACTCCACGTGGCCGCCGGGGATCTGGCGCTTGAGCTGCTCGGGAGTGCCTTCGGCGACCAACCTGCCCTGGTCCAGCACCGCGATCTTGTCGGCCAATTGGTCTGCCTCATCGAGGTACTGCGTGGTGAGGAAGATCGTCATGCCGTCGGCCACCAGTTCGCGGACGATGGTCCACATCGTGCGCCTGCTGCGCGGGTCGAGGCCGGTCGTCGGCTCGTCCAGGAAGATGATCTTCGGGCGCCCAACCAATGTCATCGCCAGGTCCAGCTTGCGCCGCATCCCACCGGAGTACGTCGACGCCCGCTTGTCGGCCGACTCCGCCAGGTCGAAGCGCCGCAGCAGGTGCTCGACGACACCGCGGCCCTCGCTGCCTCTGAGGTGGTGCAGGTCCACCATCAACTGCAGGTTCTCCCGGCCGGTCAGCAGTTCGTCCACCGAGGCGAACTGGCCGGTGACGCCGATGACCGAGCGGACCTTCCTCGTCTCCGTCGCCACGTCGTAGCCGGCGACCCGCGCTGTACCGGCGTCCATGGCGAGCAACGTGGTCAGCATGTTCACGGTCGTCGTCTTGCCGGCGCCGTTCGGGCCGAGCAGCGCGAAGATGTTGCCCGCAGGGACTTCCAGGTCGATGCCGTCGAGTACGACTTTGTCTTTGTAGGCCTTCTTCAGGCCCGAGGCGATGATGGCTGAACTGGTCATGTCGGCAACTCTGCGCGGCCGCGCTGACACCGCGTTGACGCCGAACTGACACGGGCCTGACGTAGCGTTTTACCTGGTCAGCGCTGCCGCTACCAGCTCGCGCCAGTCCGCCTCGAGGCCTTCCTGGGTCACCTCCGCGAACCGCGTGGCGCCCAGGTGCTCCCGGGTGGCCTGCTCGATCCGGGCGCCATCCGGTTGGCCGCAATCTGGCAGACCGCGCACGCCCACGCTGGCCGCGAGCAGCCGCGCTGCCTGTTCGTACTGTTCCTCGCGCAGCGCCAGGTCCGCGATCCCGACCATCGTCTGGGCGACCAGCGGCGCGAAGCCCGCCTCGGACGCCGCCTGGAATGCCGCGCCGCGGTGTGCACGAGCCTCATCGAGATCATCGGTGAGGTAGCCGAGCAGGTCGTGCGTTGCCGCGCGGATGTTCACCTGCTTCGCGTCGTCGCCCAGCATGGTTGTCGCGACGCCGAGTTGTCGGCGTGCCTGCTGGGCATCGCCACGCCAGCGGGCCAGGTCCGCGTGCGACAGCGCCAACTCGGCCAGTGCGGTCGGCCAGGCGACCCGGTCCGCGTACCGGTGCGCATCGGCCATCGCGGCCGCGCTGGACTCCGGATCGCCCATCAGCCAGTGCAACTGGGCCTGCCGGGACCGCATCCGCATGACGTCCTCGATGGCACCGACCTCGGTGACGACCGCGATCGCCTGCTCGTAGCACTCGTACGCCTCGGTGAACCGGCCGCGCATGGCGATCCGGTCCGCCAGTTCGGTCAGGGCGAACGAGATTCCCCACCGTTCGCCGAGCGCCCGGAACTCGGTGAGCGCCGTCTGGAGATCCGCGTCGGCATCGTCGCCGTCCTGGCCGAGCACGATCCGCATCTTGCCCATCTGCAGCCGGGTCAGCGCGCGTACCCACGGGTCCTCGTCGGCCAGCAGCGGTTCCCACGCGGACAGCGCCGACTCCGGCGCCCGCAACAGGCGTTCCAGCGACCCGATCAGCCGGAGGCCCGGGTGCAAGTTCCGCACCCGCAGGCTGATGTCGTAGGCCTGGTGGATCCAGTCCTCGGCCAGGTGTTCGTCGCCCCGGCCGGAGCTCAGGAACAGCGTCACGAACGCGTACACCGTGCCCCGGATCTCGTCGGTCACCTCACCGGGCACCGCGGCTGCCGCCATGATCAACTCGTTGCCCTCGGCCTTGTGGCCGCCGAGCCACCAGTACCAGCCCGCCGCGGCCGCGAGCCGCATCGCATCCTGTGCGTCGCCTGCGGTGAGCGCACCACGCATCGCGGCACTGATGTTGTCGTGCTCGGCTTCGAGCCCGGCCAGCCATCTCAGTTGCTCCGCCCGGCGCAGCCGAGGCTCAGCGGTCTCGGCGAGTTCGGTGAAGTACGCGAGATGCGCCCGGCGCGCCAGGTCGGATTCACCCGCATCGGCGAGCCGCTGCTGCGCGTACTCCTTGATCGTGCCCAGCATCCGGTAGCGCGGTGCCCCGTCGCCCTCGGCGACCACCAACGACTTCTCGGTCAGCGCGGTCAGCAACTCGAGGACGGCACCGTCCGCGCAGACCCGCTCCGCCGCTTCCAGGCTCGCGCCACCGGCGAACACCGACAGCCTGCGCAGCACCATTCGTTCGGCGTCGGTGAGCAACTCCCAGCTCCAGTCGACCACCGCACGCAACGTCCGGTGCCGGGGTAGCGCGGTCCTGCTGCCACCGGTCAGCAGGCGGAACCGGTCGTCGAGCCGATTCGCCAGTTGGTCCAGGGACATCGTGCGCAACCTCGCCGCCGCCAGTTCGATCGCCAGCGGCATCCCGTCCAGCGCACGGCAGACACGCACCATCGTCGCCAACGTGCCGGCGTCCAGCACGATGTCCTTGCGCACCGCGCCGGCCCGGTCCAGCAGCAACCGGACGGCGGGAGCGGACTCGATCTCGCTCGGCGACGCGTCCGCCGCCGGCAGGACCAACGGCGCGACCGGCCACAGTGTCTCACCGGTGATACCGAGGGGTTCCCTGCTCGTCGCCAGGATCCGCAGCCGCTGGCACTCGCCGAGCACCCGATGCGCGAACGTCGCGGCCGACTCGATCACGTGCTCACAGTTGTCCAGGACCAGCAGCGCGTCCCACTCCCGGATCGCGGCGATGACCCGGTCGGTCGGCTCCGCCTCGGGTGCGCCACCGAGCAGCGCATCGCGCAGGCCGAGGGCGGCGAGCGTCGCCTGCGCCACGTCGCCGTCCGCGCCGATGGCCGCCAGCTCGACCACCCAGGCTCCCTCCGGCAGGTCGCCGAGCAGCGTGCGCGCGGTTTCCGTGGCCAGTCGGGTCTTCCCGGAGCCGCCCGGCCCGATCAACGTGGTGAGCCGATGATCGGCGACGAGTTCACGGGCTGCGGTGATGTCGGCGTCCTTGCCGACGTAGCTGGTCAGCTCGGCACGCAGATTGGTCTTCCGGACCTCCTCGCGCCTGCCCAGCTCGCCCCGCAGCAGCGCGACGTGCAACGCGGACAGCTCAGGCGACGGGTCGACACCCAGTTCGTTGGCCAGTGTTTCCCTCGTGCGCTGGTACACCTGCAGCGCCTCGTTGTCCCGACCGGCCGCCACGAGAGCCCGCATCAGCGCGGCGACGAACCGTTCGCGCATCGGATGCGCGGCCACCAGATCCGTCAGCTCCGTGATCAGCTTCACACCGTGGCCGAGGCTGATCTCCGCGTCGAGCTGATCCTCCAGGGCGCCCAGCCGGAGCCCTTCGAGCCGGGTGATGGCCGCGTCGAACGCCGCACTCTCCTGCAGGCCGACGTCCTGCATGGCCGCACCGCGCCACAACGCGAGAGCCTCGCGCAGCCGTCGCGGATCCTCGTCGCCACGGGCCCGGCTGACGAGGCGTTCGAACCGCACGGCATCGACGTCCTCGGGTGCCACCTTCAGCCGGTAGCCGTCCGTGTGCCCGTCGACCGACCCGTCCGGCAGGGCCTTGCGGAGCCGGGAAACCAGGCGCTGCAAGGCATTCGCGGCTTCTGCCGGCGGCTGCTCGCCCCAGATCCAGTCGACCAGCGTGGCCTTCGGGACCACCCGACCTGGTTCGAGCGCGAGGGCGACCAGCAGGCCACGCAGCCGGGCGCCCGGCACGTCGGCGAGACCGCCGTCGTCCGTGCGCACCTCGAATGGGCCGAGCATCGCGACCTGCATCTGTCCGATTTTGCCATGGGCAGTTGCGGTGTCAGAGCCGTGCCAGTCGGCCGACATGCTGATCACGTGGACGCCGAAGGCGGGCCGAACCAGGTGGTGAGCGCCGCCGGGAGACCTGGTCCGCCCGCCCAGGCGGCGTGGCCGTCCGGGCGGATCAGCACCGCGGTGGGCGGCTCGACCTCGCCGATCACCGGGAGTTCCCAGGTGCCCGCGTACTCGGCGTCGACCAACCGGACCCGGTCCGCCCACGGGGTGATGTCCACGCCGGGCTCGCCCAGGTTGAGCAGGATCGGCCGGGCCTCGTGCAGCAGGGTGAACACTCTGGTCGGGCCGTCGGCGGTGAGCAGGTCGAGGTCGGGCATCCGGCGGCCGAGCAGCGGGTGTCCTTCGCCGAGGTCGTATCGAATGTCCAAACCGGACATCATCGCCGCGAACCGGGCGCGTGGCTCGGCCATCGTGAGCAGCTCGGACATGGTGTCGCGCAAGGCATCGGTTCGGTCGTCGGCGCGGGTGAGCGCGGTTTGCGCCATCGTGGTGCGCAGTACGCGGGCAGCGACCGGGTGCCGCTCGGCGTGGTAGGTGTCCAGCAGGCTGTCCGGTGATGTGCCGTTGACCACCTGGGCCAGCTTCCAGCCGAGGTTCACCGCATCCTGTACACCGGTGTTGAGGCCCTGCCCGCCGACCGGCGAATGCACGTGTGCCGCGTCACCCGCGAGCAGCACATGTCCGTCCCGATAGGACACCGCCTGCCGGGTCATGTCGGTGAACCGGGAGATCCACGTCGGGTTGTGCACCCCGTAGTCCGTGTCCCACACGGCGACGAGCGCCTTGCTGAGCTCGCCGAGGGTCGGTTCACCGGTCGGCCCACCTGGCTCCTCCCGCACGACGACGCGGATGCGCTTCCCGTCGGCCAGCCGGTCCAGTGAGTGGATGCCCTTGTCGTCGCGGCGGATGCCCAGTGCCGGCTCGTCGCTCATCTCGACCTCGGCAACCAGCGAACTGGTCGACGGATCCCACCCCGCGAACTCGATACCGGCTGCCTTGCGGATCAGGCTGCGACCGCTGTCGCAGCCGACCACGTACTCCGCTCGCAGCGACTCATCGTCGGCCAGTGCCAGGTCGACGCCGGTGTCGTCCTGCGCGAAACCTGTCACCTCGCGTCCGCGATAGATCGGCACCGCGAGTTCGTCGACCCAGCCGGCCAGGATGCGCTCGAAGTGGTTCTGCCACAGGCCGAGCCCGTACGGGTGCCGGGTGGGGAAGTCGCTGATGTCCAACGGAATCATGGCGAAGGACGCGACCTGCGCCACCTTTCCTTCGGCGAGGAACCGGTCGGCGATGCCACGTTGGTCGAGCACCTCGATGGTGCGCGAGTGCAGACCGCCCGCCCGCGAGCCCGCGAGGTCCTTGCCGGCTCGCCGCTCGACGATCGCGACGTCGACCCCAGCCAACGCCAACTCGCCCGCCAACATCAGCCCGGTCGGGCCGCCACCGACAATTGCCACCGAATGCCTGGTCATCGACTCCCATTTCCGCAGGTTCTGGCTTCGGCCGAGGATTCTGCGGTACGACAGGGGTCTTGCCGCAAGCCCCCCGGTGCGATATACGTTGAATACGGAGAAGAGATAGAGCCTTCGTTACGTTCAGGGCAGGTGTTTGACGTCCTGCGGCTCGGTGTCCGCGCGTAGCCGGGTGGCGTCCTCGCCCGGTGGCGCACCGAACAGTCGGCGGTACTCGCGGTTGAACTGGGTCGGGCTGTCGTAGCCGACGAGATGGCCCACGCCCGCCACATCGCCTGCCCTGGCGACCAGCAGCGAACGGGCTTCCTGCAGGCGGATGCGCTTCTGGAACTGCAGCGGGCTCATCGTCGTGACGGCACGGAAGTGCCGGTGGAACGCCGACGGGCTCATCCCGGCCAACCGGGCCAGGTCCTCGATCCGCATCGGCTCGGCGTAGTTGTCCCGGATCCACCGGAAGGCCTGGCTGACGTGCGACAAGCCGCTGTCGGCCAGTCCGATCTGGCGGATCATGCCGCCGTGCGGGCCGGTGAGCAGCCGCCAGAGGATCTCCCGTTCGATCAGCGGGGCGAGCGCTGGTGCGTCTTCCGGGTGGTCGAGCAGGCGCAGCAGGCGGGCCACGGCGTCGAGTAGTTCGGGGCCCGCCTCGCCGGTCGCGATGGCAGGCTGGTCGTCCGTGCTGCGGGACCACCGGCGGATCGGCGCCTCCAGCAGCAGCGGCGCGATGGCGGTCGGGCACAGCACCAGCCCCAGCGCCAGCGACGGAACCGAGCGCGCGAGTTCGCCCGATGTCACTCACTAGTCGTGTGCGCCTGTAAGTCTGGGATACCAGCGGAACCCCTTACAGTCGTGCTGACCAGCGGTTATCCGCCCTGCGGGGTTGGCGCTCTAACCTGAACCCCCGCCGCTACCGTTTTCCCGCCGGCCACGCCTCCCGCCGCCACGTCACGACCGCGTCCTCATCGCGCTCCACCGCCCGATGCGCCGGTACTTGTGGGGAGAACCCCAGGCGGTGCAACAGATACGACACCCCACGCGGGGTGTAGCGGGTATGGAACATGCGGGCGATCAGGTCACCGACCCGAGCCAGGGTCCAGCGTTGATCCTCATCGAACCCGTGCGCGGCGGGGCCTTCCTCCAACGCCTGCGCCAACCGCGCCAGGCGTTGATCATCCAATCGGCACGCCGACCCGCCCGGTCCCTTCGACGCCAACGCCGCCGGTCCCTCCGCACGCCAGGCACGGCGCCAGACGTACACCGCATTGGTCGACACCCGCAGTCGTCTGGCGATCTGGGCGACCGGCATGTCCTGGGCGAACCACTCCGCGGCCTGCAGCCGCACCGTCTCTCGCTGGGCCCTGCCCTGCTCGGACAGGCCACCGCTATCGGGGTACCTCATCCATCCCTGCGTAGATCATGAATCGATCATGATCGGGGAGGACACGCCGAGCGAACACAAGATCAACGCTAGCCATTCATGATCTGTATCATCTGGCAGCGGACTTGTGAGCGCGACGGGCCTTCTCGACAAGTGCCGTGGCCGCTCGACCGGCTCTCTTGAACTCGGCCGATGTCACCGGTGTGTGACTGTATCCGGACTTTGTCTTCAGATTGAGCAGAATACCCAGATGCTTGGCAGCGTCCTTGTCCACCCTCTTCAGCAGGTCGACTGCGTCAGAATGGCTCTCCCCTTTCGCATGCTCACCGAGGTTGATGCAGCAGATGACGTCCGACGCGGCAATTCCTGCGTGCACGCACAATGTCACGTAAGCGTCAGCGACTTCTTCATCCTGATCGGCGAATTCATGGATTACGTTCGCTCCATCCATGAAGCTTCCCGCCTTTTGCAGACGACCACGCAGGATCTCCGCATTGCACGGCTGTGTCCGCACGTCAGCCTTGCCCATTTCGTAGTTGTTTGCTGAGCCAGGAACGGGTTCCGGCTACAGTGAGTCCCTCGTCCAGCACGGCACGCAGGACAGGCTCGTCGCGGCCACAGGCCGCAACCTCGGAGGCAGTGAACTCCAAGGGTTGCGTATCGTTACCAGTCCATCGAGTCACTTCGGCAGTCAAGTCGTTGACTTGTGTTTCCCACAAAGCATCGTCGGCATGGTCCGGCCGTATTAACAGCAGGTCCAAGTCGCTGTCCGCCGTCATTGAGCCGCGAGCGGACGAGCCGAATAGAGCGGCGTACACAGGCGGCGTCCTCCAGGATTCGAGGCGATCCTCGATACGCTTCAGCAGCTTGTCCTGAAGGTCGGCGAGTCCGATGATGTGCTCTGCGGCGAGATGATCACGATTAAGACGGTAGGTAAAGGCGTTACCGACCTTGTCTGAGCGCGCTACTCCTTGTTTGACCAGTCGCAGCAGAACCTTGCGGATGCCCTCCTCCGAGTTCCGCGTCAGGATTCGATGGAGCTGACCAGTCGTAAACGCGCTGTCGCTCCTTGCGAGCACGGCAAGGACATCACCATCGAGGGTGGGCGTGATCGTCGATAGCGGTCGACCTAGTTCCATGAAGACACCCTCTCCCCCAGCAGCTCCAGCAACGCCCAACTATAGTACACATACCCGTACTATAGTACGGGCACCCGTACTATAGTTGGTACAAGTACCGGCCCAGGCTGACGACCGCCATTGCCGACCAACGAAGTCGATCAAGCAACGAAAAGACGCAGCCTGTAGTCGATTTAGGTTCCAGCCAGTGAGGGTTCGACTCCCTTCGGCCCCACAGAACTCGTGGATGGGGACCCTTCGTGACAGTGCGGTTCGTGTGGACGAGGGTGCTGCCGAAGGCTCGGACAGGGCGGCTCCAGCCCGCTCGCAGCGCGCATTGCCTCGTGCACGTCCCTGCGAGCAGGTCGATCGTCTCGTGCACTCGGTCGTAGCAGGTGCGTCTTGCCGATGCGGTTGCCGGCTACGGGCGGAACGGGTTGCCCGGGATGTCTGTTATTTCGGCTCGGATGTCGTTCGACTCCGTTTGGGCCAGGGACAGGGTGGCGGTCAGGATCAGGCGGCGGTCCAGGCGTTGGTCGTGGATTTGTGTTTCGAACTCTGCTTTGACGCCTGGTTTGCGTTTTATCGTGAAGCCCGGAGACGTGGAGGACCGGAAGTGGAAGGTGAACGGCAGGACCGCGTTGGCCGGGCCGTTGGCCAGTAGCATCGACTGGGGCCAGCGGTAGCGAAGGCCGCTTGCGCCTACCGGCTTCGCAGTGAGCGTGCCTACGCCTGGCTGTTCCGTCGACCACTGGCGTCGGCCCAGGCCGCGGGAGTGGACGCTGCCGATTTGGTTACCGTTCTGGTCGTACGCGATCGGGCCGCCGATGATGCCGGCTTGGGTGCCTGCCACTGTCAGGTGGAACGGTTGGGCGCTGCCCGCCGGGCCGTTCTTGGTCAGTTGGGCCACCTGCATGCCATCGGCGAACACGTCGACGCTCGTCTGCGACCTCGTGTAGTGGAACAGCAGCCGGTAGGACTGCGCCGACCAGAACTGGGGTGTCATTCTTCCTCGTAGAGTCGTAGTACCCGGGAACGGTCCGGCGCCGCCCGCGGGGGTCTCCTGGTCGCGGACAGCTGGTCTATCAGATCTTTCACGTCGTCCACTTCCGCGCCCGATTTCAGTCTGTCGTAGATCTTGCGCGCAATCGCCGCTTGTTGCGGTGTCTGGCTGTCGAGCAGGCGGTCGGCGAACGCCGCCGTCTGGGCCGTCGGGTCCATCTTCGCGCGGTGCTTCGCGTCACCGATCATGATTCGGTCCGGGAACTCTTCTTCTGTCATGGCAGTAGTCCGATTCGCAGTGCGCCCAGCTCCGGGTTCCAGCCCGGGTTGCTTTCGAAGCCGGCTATCTTCTGTTCCTCGTCGGTCTCCAGTTGGCTCACGGTCGGCAGCGGGGACGTGAAGAAGGCTTCCACCTTCTTGACGTCCGATTCTATCTTCGTGATCGCCTTCGAGATGTCGCTGAAGATCGTCTCGATGGTCGTGATCACCGAGATGATCGTGCGGATCGTCTTGTAGATCTTGTAGGCCTCCCAGATGTCCAGGACGATCGCTCCCGCGTCGGCGACCGGGTCCTCCGGGCCGCCGCCCGCCACCTCGATGGCCGCGTCGCCGCCCAGGATGGTCGCCGCCTCCTCGGCCAGTTGCTTGACGCCGTTCTCCAGCAGGTCGTTGATCGCCTTGATGGCCGCGAACACCAGGACGCACACCGCGTCGTAGCCGTCCTTGTACAGCTTGCCCGCGACCTTGGCCGCGTCGCCGAGACCGCCGATGCCCATCGTCCACCGGAACAGGTACGAGTCGAATGCCGTGCCCGCGTCGCCCTGCCACTCCGAACCGATTTTCCAACTGCCCCTGCGCAACGTCGCCGCCACCGTGTAGCACGCAGCGGACAGCTGCTCGTACGACTGCTCCAGGTACTTCAGTCTGCCCCACTCACCGAAGATCGGCTTGAACAGCAACGCGATCAGGTCCTGGCCGGTGAAGAAGCGGAACAGCGTCTCCGCGCCCTTCAGTTCACCGCCGATGAGCTTGCCACTGGCCAGCCTCAGCTGGAGTTTGATGTTCTTGGACGTGTCGTCGCCCGCGCTGTCCGGTTCCGTGAGCTGGATCGGCTTGTCGTCGAAGCTGCCCAGGTTGGGTAGGAACGGCACCACCTGGAGTCCTGGAATCGGTGCGGGGTAAGCATTTTTGAGGCCGGCCTCGGCCTGCTTGTCGGCGTCCGCGTAGGCGGTGCGGGACTGCAGCACCTTCTGCGACACCGCCGACATGCCGCCCTTGCAGTGATCGAATTTCTGGTCGAAGTACGAGCCGATCTCTGTCACGAAACCGCGTAATGGATCGAGTAAACCGTCCAGTCCGTCGACCGTCGAACATTCCTTGCCGGACCACGTCTCCATCTGACCCAGGTACTGGCCCTGCTGCGTGACCAGCTTCGAATACGCCTGGAAATCCGCCGTGGACGGCACCTGAAAACCGGTTCCCATCGCGCCCCCTCGTGGTCCGTGCACCGAACGTACGCTTCGGGTGCACGCATGTCCGGCAATTCACGCGATCGGCCCGGCCATTGGGTCGATCAGGGCGGTTGCGGTGGGAGCGAGGGAATTGATCGCCATCCGGCGCCGTCCTGGCGGCGGTTCAGCCTGGTCCGCGGCGGCGACGCGACCGCTGGCCGACCGGCGCTGAGTGTCAGCGCGTCGGCACCGGGCCGGGACCCGCTGGGTCGGTTCGGTGATCGGTCCGGCGCGGCCGCAGAACGCGGCGAACTGGCCGCTGGTCAGGCAGAAGAAGCGGCCGCTGAGGAACACGACGGGATCAGTTCGGCCGTGCCGAACCGCACTCTCCGCTCGACGCCGGCCAATCCGAGTTCCCGTCAGTGGCTGGTGAACCGCACCGTCTGCGTCTGCAGCATGCCGGTCAGCGTGAGTGTGTGCCCGCCGGGCCGCAGGGCCTGGAGCACGTCCGTCACGGTGCCGGCCGGCGTCGCCGTCACGGTCCCGGCCGGCTTCCCGTCCACGGCGACCCGAACCGGATGCCGTGGCAGGAAACCGCCACCGGTCACGGTGTTTCCGGTCATTCGGGCGCCGTTTTCCAGTCGCGTCAGGTCCGCTGCCGCCCGAGTGCGGGGCGCGCCGTGTTCACCGCGGACCGCCGTGACCAGTGCCGGGACGAACCTGCTCGCGTCGACCGTGCCCCAGCCGGTGGCCACGTCGAAACCGGGGGCCGCACTGAAACCGGGGACACCGGGCACGCCGTTGTTGCCGCTGACCACGTCGGTGATGCCGTCGGCCGCGCCGTGCGGGCCGACCACCCCGTACAGGGCCGGGTTGATCGGGCCGACCGGACCGTGGTTGAGCTGCGTGGCCAGGGCGAGCACGCCCGCGAACAGCGGTGTCGCCTCGGACGTGCCCAGTTGCGCGTCCATCGCGATGTCCGGCACGGACCGCATCGTGCCGCGGGTGATCGACGCGACGCCGTTCTGGTAGTCCGGCCGCGGGTACACCGCGGAGAAACCGGCGCCCTCGGCCAGTTTTCCCTCCTGCCACACGGTGTCCGGACCGGATCGCGTGCCGGGGCCGGAGAAGTCGGGCACGGTGCCGCCGACGGCCGTCACCCACGGCGAGTCGTCCCACGCCGCCGTGTCCGGCTTGGCGGTCACGGCACCGCACTGGTCGTTCGCGACCGCCTCGTTCTGCACGGGACCGCAGTCGCCGGTCCCGACGACGAGCGGGATGCCGGCGGCGGCCGCGGCCAGTTCGCCGGGGTCCTGCGCGTGGATCTGCGCGGCGCCGTCGCTGAACGTGCTCTCGCCGGTGCCGTCGCTGATGGAGACGACGTCGGCCAGGCGGTGGGCGCTGATGTCCGCGACCGCCCGCATCATCTCCGGCGGCGCGACCTGGCTGGCCGCGTCGTCGGGGATCTCACTGTCCGCCGGGGTCACGGCGAGCACGATCTTCGCGTAGGGCGCGATGACGTGCACGGCCTCGACGTCGAGTGTCAGTTCGACGGCCCACGCGTCGCAGGAGCCGTACGTGCCCAGCGCCGCCATCCCGGCCGGGCACCGCGGTGGGAGCTTCCCGTCGCCGGAGGGGTAGATCGTCTCGATGTCCGGGTCGGGCAGGCCGAGAGCGTGGTCGTACTTGCTCGTCGCCTGGTCGATGTACGGGTCGTCCCAGCCTTCGACCAGTGCCACCGTGGTGCCGGTGCCGTCGATGCCCTTGGTCCACAGGTCGCCGATGCCGTAGTCCATCACGTCCATCGCGCCCGGTGTCTGCGCCACGTAGCTCTGGTTGCCGCTCATCGTGCGCAGCGCTCTGGTCAGCGTGGCCACGTGGTCCGGATCGGGATCGACCGTGGCCGGCGGCTCGGTCGACGGCACGGCGGACCGGGTCGTCGACCGGGGGTGCGCGGACGGGGCAGGGGCAGGGCCGGCCACGCACGCCGACAGGACCAGGACCGCCGCCAGCCACGGCAGAACCGGCATCCGCTTCCAGGGCAACACGTCCCCCAGGTCTGTTCGGGTCTCCCGGAGCGGCACGCACCAGGACACCGAACAGGTTGCCATCGCGACGCCCGGTGTGAACGCCCAGTCCGGCGTTCACACCCGACCGCGGGAAGCTACGCGAAGCGCAACCGGCCCGGCCGCCAGGATGAGACCGGCGGGTCGGGCTCCTTGGACAGCCGGGCGACCGCGTACAGGCGTGGCATGTCGTTGATCGTCATCCGCCGGTACGCCAGGTCGACGATGCCGTGCCGCTGCAGGTCGCGCAGCTGCTCCTCGACGGTCCGCCGGGCCATGCCGGCCATCGAGCCGAGCTCGGCCTGCGTGAGGCAGTCCGGGAGCTCGTAGCGGTTGCCGGTGTCGCGGTGGCCGATCGTGTCCGCGAGTTCGATCAGCACCCTGGCCAGCCGGACGGGGACGGGCAGCACGTAGTCGGCGCGCCTGCGGTTGGCCTCCCGCAGTCGCTCGGCCACGAACTGGGTGACAGCGAGGTGGGCGTCGGGCTGGGTGCGCAGGAAGTCCCGGAACGCCCCGGCGTCGATCACGCGGACGGTCGACGGGCCGCACGTGATCACGTTGGCCGAGCTCTCCACGTGGTAGAGCGCGACCAGCTCGTCGGCGAGGTCGCCGGCTCGCGCCACCCCCAGGAGAGCGAGCCGACCATCCTCGGAGTAGGTGACGACCTTCGCGGTGCCGCGGACGAGCAGCACGACGCGATCGGCGTAGTCACCGTGTCGGATGACGGTGTGGTTGCGTGGGAACTCGCGCTCCACACCGAGTTCGAGCAGTTGATCCCTGACATCCGGCCGCAATCGACCCAACAGCGTCGATGCCGGCCAGATCGGCCTGCTGCGCAGTGCCACGGTTTGCGTAGAGATGGTCGCCTCCCTGCCACAGTGCCCACTCGGGCGACCTTCACTGTCGCTGGCGGTGCTGGGTGCCACCACATCCCAGTACGCTTTTCGCCCCGTGTTTCGGGTCAGCGGCCAGCGCCGTCGCCAACCGGTTCAGGCACGTCAGGCAGGGCACGACGAGCCTGCGGTACTCGGTGCGCACGACCCGACGGTCGCGGAACTCGCGCAGCACCCGGTTGACGGTCACCTCGGCGGCCCTGGTCAGCTGCGCGACCTCGACCTGGCTGAGCGGGATCGTGCGGTCGCCGCCGGTGCGCTCGTCGAACGTGTCGGCCAGGGTGAGTAGCTGTCTGGCCACCCGCTGCGCCACCCACTCGCTGTGGAGCTCGCGGCCGGTCTGGTCGGATTCGCGCAGCCGGTCGGCCAGCAGTCGCGCGATCTTCATCCACACCAGCGGGTGCGCGCGCATGTAGGCGTTCAGGTTCTCCCACGCGATCCTGGTGGCGCGGACGCTGCTGATGGCCACCACCGACGCCGAGCGCGGGCGGCGGTCGATGTAGGACATCTCGCCGAGCAGGTCGCCCCGGGTGCGCACGCCGATCAGGTAGTCGTTGCCCCGTTCGTCCTCGATGACCACCTTGACCTGGCCCTGGTGGATGAGGACGACGAACTCGCCGCGCGCGTCGCCGTCGAGCAGCAGGGTGTCGCTCGCCTGGTAGGTGGTCGCTGCGCCGCCCAGCGCCAGCAGTGCGTCCCGTTCGCCCTCGGTCAGCCGACCGAGGAACGAGTCAGGTGGCCATGTTCGGTCCGATTCCGGCACACGGCTCGTGGTGCCCCGCATCCACCTCTCCCCGCAGCCCGCCGCGTCACGGTGACGACGCCGCGACACGGCGGGCGCATGACGCGTCAGTTCGCCACTACTACGGGTAGCACATGCCGCGGGCGAGCTGGGTTCCGCCGATCGCGCAAAAATATTGTCAGTCGAACGAGTGGTGAGGTCATCCGGGTGGAACGAATGGTGCCCGCGAACGGGTCCGCGGCTCACCCGCAGTGCCCTGACCAGTGCTCCTGCCGTGCCGGACGGTTCCGGGAATGGACGACGCCGGATTCGCGGTCCGGGCCGACATCGTCCGAAGGACGAATGCGGGACGCGGGTGACACGGCGGCCGAGACCGGATCGTGAGGCTGTCGGTCAACCGGAGCCGTGGCTCGACAGGAGTTGGCCACGTCACGGACGCCGCGCGCGGATATCCTCGATGCCATGGCTAGGGGCGTGATCGACAGCGTGGCGATCGAGTCGGAGGACGGCACCGCGATCGGGTACGAGGCCACCGGCGAAGGCCCCGGAATCATCGTCGTGCACGGCACTTTCCGTGCCGGCAGGCACTACCGCGACCTGGCGGCCGCACTGGCAGGGCAGTTCTCCGTCTACACGATGGACCGGCGCGGCCGGGGCGCCAGCGGTCCGCAGGGTCCCGAGTACGACATCGACCGCGAGTGCGCCGACCTGATCGCCGTCATGGAGCACACCGGCGCGACGATGGTGTTCGGGCACAGCTTCGGCGGGCTCGTCGCGCTGGAGACGATCCTGCGCAGGCCGGACGCCCAGATCACGAAGCTGGCGATGTACGAACCGGCCATCTCCATCGGCGGCGGGATCGCCACCGGCTGGCTGCCGGCGTTCGACAAGGCGCTGGGCGAGGGCCGCATGACCGACGCCATGACGACCATGATCATCGGGCTGAACCTGGCCGGCCCGATGCGGCACGTGCCACCACGGCTGCGCAGGGTGCTGGCGAAGGTGGCGCTGCGCGGGGAGTTCGTGGAGGACGCGCAGGCGCTGCTGCCGACCGTGCACGGCGAGGTGACGGTGCTGCGCCAGCTCAACTCGACCGGAGCGCGGTACACGACGGTGAAGACGGACACGCTGCTGCTGTCGGGCAGCCGCAGCCCGGCCAGTCTGGTCGGCGTGGTCAACACGCTGCACGCGGCCATCCACGGCGCCCAGCACGCCGTCCTGGAGAAGGTCGCGCACAACGGTCCGGACATGGAGGCGCCGACGCTGGTGGCGCAGCACCTGCGGCGCTTCTTCACCGACACCGCGCCGCAGTGACCTCCGGCACCCGCGGCAGGCGGCGCGCGGCGGGCCGGGTCCGCCACCAGGTGGACACCGGCGTCGCGGAGCTCGTGCGCGACCCGGACCGGCCTGCCGGTCACACGCTGCTGCTCGACGGCACGCCACAGTCCTATGTGGACCTCGATGATCCACGGCACGTCAGGTTCGACTACGTACGGCACCTGACGCACGTCGTGGATCTCGCGCCCGCCGGTCCGCTCCGGGTGCTGCACCTCGGCGGCGGTGCGCTGACTCTGCCGCGCTACGTCGCCGCGACGCGACCCGGTTCCGGGCAGCAGGTGGTGGAGATCGACGGCGCGCTGCTGGACCTGGTGCGCAGGGAGCTGCCGCTGCGGCGGGACGCGCGGATACGGCTGCGCACCGGGGACGCCCGTGACGTGCTGGGCCGCCTGCCCGAGTCAGCGTTCGACCTGATCGTGGTGGACGTGTTCGCGGCCGGCCGGATGCCGGCCGGTACGTCGACGACGGAGTTCGCGGCGCTGGCAGCGCGTGCGCTGCGCCCGGCCGGGACGCTGGCGGTGAACCTGGCCGACGGCAACGGGTTGGCGTTCGCACGCGGCCAGGTGGCGACCGCCGGCTCGGTGTTCGGGCACGTCGCACTGATCGCCGGTCCGACCGTGCTGGCCGGGCGCCGGTTCGGCAACCTGGTGCTGGTGTCGAGTGCGGTGCCGCTGCCGGTCGCCGGCTACGCGCGGCGCACGGCGTCCGATCCGTTTCCCGGCCGGGTGTGCCACGGACCGGAACTGGCCAGGTTCACCGCAGGCGCGCGGCCGGTGACCGACGCGACGGCCGTCGGCTCGCCGTCACCGCCGGGCTCGCTGTTCGGTTCGTGACCGCTACCCTGGGTCGAGGGGAGGTGCGACATGCGGTCATGGACACTGCCCGGCTCACTGCCGGCTCGGGCTTTTCTGCTCGCGTACGACATCGACAAGCACAAGCTCACCGGTGACCAGTTGTCGCTGGTGGTGCGCGGTGCGCTGCTCATCGAACTGAACCTGCGCGGCTGCCTGACCGATGACGAGGACGGCCGCGTGCGCGCGTCCGGCACGCTGCGCACCGGCGACGACGTGCTGGACGGTGTGCTGCGGTCGATCGGTGAGAGCAAGCCGCGCTCGTGGCGGTCGTGGCTGCGCAGGGCCGGCAGACCGACGCTGGCCGCGGTGCGCGGGCAGCTCGCGTCGGCGGGAGTGATCAGGGTCGAGTTCGAGCGGGTGCTGGGGATCTTCCCGCGAACCCGGGTCACCGTGCCGGACGTGACGCCGGTACGCACGCTGCGCGACTCGTTGCGCGCGGCCGTCACCGGAACGGCACGTGTGTCCACTGAGGATGCCGTGCTGGTGGCACTGGTCGCCGTGGGCCAACTGCACGCCACACTGTCCAGACAGGACAGGAAGGCGAACTCGGCGCGGATCGGGGAACTGACCGAGCAGGCCACCGCCGCCGTGCCCCCGCTGCCGAGGGTGCTGCGCCAGATCAAGGCCGCGCGGTCGGCGGCGCAAGCCGGCGGCTCGAAGGGCTGCCCGGAAGGTGACCCGTGAGTAGGGTTGGACATCCACCCGACGCTCGCGAGGAGGCCGCATGGGCACGCCACAGATTGACGCCGGTCGGAACGGTTGCGCACCGTCCACGGCCACGTTCGACTCGCTGAACCCGAGCACCGGCGACGTCGTCGCCGCCCACCCGGTGCACGGCAGTGCGGACGTCGAGGCAGCCGTCGCGGCCGCCAGGGACGCCGCCGTCTGGTGGGCCGGGCTCGGGTTCGCGGGCCGGGCGCGCCGGCTGGCCATGTGGGCCGGCGTGATCACCCGCCGGATGGACGAGCTGATCGACGTCGTGCACACCGAGACCGGCAAGCCGCGCGGTGACGCGCAACTGGAGATCGTGCTGGCCATCGAGCACATCGCGTGGGCGGGCAGGCACGCGAGCAAGGTGCTCGGGCCGCACCGCCGCTCCCCCGGCCTGCTGATGGCCAACTTCGCCGCGACCGTGCGAGTACGAGCCGCTGGGCGTCGTCGGCGTGATCGGGCCGTGGAACTACCCGGTGTTCACGCCGATGGGATCGATCGCCTACGCGCTGGCCGCCGGCAACGCCGTGGTGTTCAAGCCGAGCGAGTACACGCCCGGCGTCGGCGAGTGGCTGGTGAGGTCGTTCGCCGAGGTGGTCACCGAAGCAGCCGGTGCTGCAACTGATCACCGGGCTGGGCGACACCGGCGCCGCGCTGTGCCGGTCCGGGGTGGACAAGATCGCGTTCACCGGCTCGGCGCGCGACCGGCACGCAAGGTGATGGCCGCGTGCGCGGAGACGCTGACCCCGGTGGTGATCGAGGGCGGCGGCAAGGACTCGCTGCTGGTGGACGCGGACGCCGATCTGGACGCGGCGGCGGAGGCCGCGGTCTGGGGCGGCATGTCCAACGCGGGCCAGACCTGCGTCGGCGTGGAACGCGTGTACGTGCACGAGAAGGTGTACGACGAGTTCCTGGCGAAGGTGCTCGCCCGGCGGAGAACCTGCGGGCCGGCGCGGAGTCCGACGCCAAGATCGGCCCGATCACGATGCCCTCGCAGCTACGGTGATCCGCGACCACATCACCGACGCGCTGGAGCGGGGCGGTCGCGCGGTGCGCGGTGGCGTGGACGCGGTCGGCGACCGGTTCGTGCAGCCGACCGTGCTGGTGGACGTGCCGGAGGACTCGAAGGCGGTCACCGACGAGACGTTCGGGCCGACGCTGACCATCGCGAAGGTCGCGCGACATGGACGAGGCCGTGACGAAGGCGAATGCGACCCGATACGGCCTGGGCAACACCGTGTTCTCCCGGTCGAGGGGCATCGAACTGGCGAACCGACTGCGGTCGGGAATGGTTGCGGTGAACTCCGTGATCAGTTTCGCCGGCATTCCGAGCCTGCCGTTCGGCGGCGTCGGCGACTCCGGTTTCGGCCGGATCCACGGTCCGGACGGACTGCGCGAATTCACCCGCTCCAAGGCGATCGCGCGGCCACGCTTCCGTGCGCCGCTGCAACTCACCACGTTCACCCGGTCGGACAAAGTGGACCGGACAGTTGCCAAAATAGTGACAATGCTGCACGGAAAACGTTGACATAGCGACATGGCTTCGGCCGCCGCGCATTATCTCGATGTGGGCTGTAGAGTGACCGGCGCATTGGCCCGGCCGGACAGCGAGGTTGGCCGTCATGACGCAGGAAGTCGACTGGATTCCCGACGAGACCGACGTGGATCTGCCCAGCGCGGCACGCGTCTACGACTATCTGCTCGGCGGCGGGCACAACTTCGCCGCCGACCGGGCGGTGGGCGAGATCGTGCTGAACGTCCAACCGCACGGCCGGCAGATCGCCAGTTCGAACAGGGCTTTCCTGAGCCGGGCCGTGCGCTACCTGGTGGACCGGGGTATCACGCAGTTCCTCGATCTGGGCAGTGGCATCCCGACCGTGGGCAACGTGCACGAGGTCGCACAGCGCGTGGACCCGAACTGTCGTATCGTGTACGTCGACTACGACCCGGTCGCCGTGGCGCACAGCCGACTCATGTTGAAGGACAACGAGGGAGCCGCGGTCGTCGACGCCGACCTGACCGTGCCCGAACAGGTCCTCGACTCTCCGGAAGTGCGCCGGCTCATCGACTTCACCGAACCGGTCGGCCTGCTGATGGTGGCCGTCTTCCATTTCGTTTCGGACGACAAGCAGCCATTGGACATTCTGCGGAAATATCGTGCGGCGCTACCCGCGGGCAGTTATCTGGCGTTGTCGCACCTGACGGCGGACCAGATGCCCGACGAGAGCGCCGCGGTCGTGGACGCGATGCGCCGGAGCAGGGATCCGATGTTCTTCCGGAACTATCCGGAGGTGCTCGCGATGTTCGGCGGATTCGAACTCGTGCCGCCGGGTGTGGTGGCGGCGTCGCAGTGGAGAGGGGATCAGGGGGACACCAGCAATCAGGAGGGCGTGTACGCGGGGCTGGCGCGTAGAGACCTGACGTCGCGGCTGGTGTCCACATTGTCCCGGTGGCCCGGTTCCCTACTTTCGGCTCGGGGTGGTCCGTGTTGTCTTGCGAGCGAAAGCATGTCTCATCGGGTGAATCTGGTCTCGATGGGGTAACCGTGCTCAACATCGACACGAATCACCGGTCAGCCGGTGCCGACCGGCCAGGACGAAGGCAGGTGGCATGCCGCTGGCGGTCAACGGGGTCAAGCTCGCCGTGTGCGCGGCTGTGCTCGGGGTGTGCGCGGCCGTGCTCGGCTGCGCACTCGCGGCATGCGGTGAGGCCGACTCCGCGCCCAGCCGACCGGGCGCCCAGCAACAGTGCGTGCAGGCGGTGTTCGACGTGCTCGACGGCATGATCACCAAACCGTACGACAGCCGGCCGTTCGCCGAGTTCGTCACCCGGTACGGGACGCAGTCGGTGACGTACTCGGCGTACCTGGACGTGTTCTCGTCGTTCCGCAGCCTGTCCACCGGCGGCGGCGTGCGCAATGCCGAGGACCGGTTGCGGGGCACGGTGACCAGAGACTGCGCGGGAGCCTCCTGACAGATGTCACCCGGGCCATGCTGACACGCCTCACCCGGAAGTGCTGACTCGTCGCACTAACGGTCCGGCCTGCGGAAACCTACCGTCGTCCACATGAGCGAAGCAGTTGTGGACTTCCGTGGGACGACCAAGACGTTCGGTCCCGTGCGGGCGGTCGACGAGCTGGACCTGACCGTCCGGCGCGGCGAGACGGTGGCCGTGCTCGGACCGAACGGCGCCGGCAAGAGCACGACCGCCAACCTGCTGCTCGGCCTGCTCAGACCGACCGGTGGGCGAGTCACCGTGCTCGGCCGGACCCCCGCCGAAGCGGTCGCGGCCGGTGGTGTCGGCGCGATGCTGCAGGACGGCGGCCTGATGCCCGGTGTGACCGTCGAAGGCGTCGTCGGCCTGGCATGTGGCCTGTACCCGAGGGGCCGACCGCTCGCCGACGTCCTCGCCGAGGCCGATCTCACCGACATCGCGGGGCGCCGTGTGGACCGGCTGTCCGGCGGCCAGACCCAGCGCGTGCGGTTCGCGATGGCGATCGCCGGTGACCCCGAACTGCTCGTGCTGGACGAGCCGACCACCGCGATGGACGTGCGCAGCCGGCAGGAGTTCTGGACCAACGTGCGCGGCTACGCGGCGCGTGGCACCACCGTGCTGTTCGCGACGCACTACCTGGACGAGGCCGACGAGAACGCCGACCGGATCGTCGTCGTGGCCGGTGGGCGGGTCGTCGTCGACGGCACTCCTGGCCAGGTCAAGGCCGCGGCGGGCGGGCAGCGCGTCCGGTTCACGGTCGGTGGCGGCGATGTCGCGGGCCTGGAACGGCTGCCGTGTGTCACGGGCGTCGAGGTGCGCGGTGGTTCGGTCACGTTGCGCACCACGGACGCGGAGACCACCGTGCGCGCGCTGCTGGCCGCCCGTGCCAGCACGCCCGACCTGGAAGTGACCGGCGCCGACCTGGAAGCCGCGTTCCTCGCCCTCACCCACTGAAATCCACCAGGAGATCGCCATGTTTGCCTTGTTACGCCTGGAAATCCGCCGGATGCTCGTCGACACCCGCTTCCTGATCCTGATGCTGGCCATGCCGATCGCGATGTACCTGTTGTTCACCAACGTCTTCGGCGACTCGCCGCCGGTGCAGGGCATGAACGAGTACGTGCGGGCGATGATCTCGATGGCCGCGTTCGGCGCGATCGGTGCGGCCCTGATGGCCACCACGCCACGGATAGCGGTGGAACGGACCAACGGCTGGTTGCGCCAGTTGCGTACGATGCCCATTCCCGCTCACCGGGTGATCGCCGCGAAGATGCTGTCCGCCATGGCATGGGGCCTGCCGGCGATCGTACTGGTCGACGTCGCGGCCGTGCTGAACCATGGCGTGAGCCTGCCGGCCTGGCAGTGGTTCGCGATCGGCGGCCTGCTGTGGATCGGCACGGCGCCGTTCGCAGCGCTGGGCACGTTCCTTGGCTACGTGACCAACGGGGACACCGCCTTCGGCGTGATGTTCGGCATCTACCTGGCGCTGGCCGCGCTGGGCGGACTGTGGATGCCGGTGACGATCCTGCCGAAGGTGTTGCAGCACATCGCATCCGTGCTGCCGTCCAACAGGTTCGCCGAGCTGGGATGGAAGATCGCGGGCGGCGGATCGCTGTCCGGCGTTGGCATCGCGGTGCTGGCCGGCTGGCTGGTGCTGTTCGCGGTGCTGGCCGGCCTGACGTACCGCAGGGCCAATGCGGTGCTCTGATCATCCCGTACGGTTGCGTTCCAGAGGTGGCGAGATGAACGAGCCAGGCCCGATCTTCGGCGCGACGAGGCACCCGACAGGACCGCTCAGCAGGACGCGCAGGGCCCGCTGGGCGGGTTTCCTGTTCCTGATGCTGGCGTTCAACGCCTATCCGGTCTCCGATCTGGTGCACCGGCAGCTGCCGGTCGGCGCGCTCGCCGCGATTCTCGGTGTGCTGGCCGTGACGGCGGCCCTGTGGTGGCGCACGATGTGGCTCGCACTGGCGACGACGGTGCCGTTCCGGGCGATCCGGCCGTGGCTGACCACGACGGCGGTCGTGGCGATCACGACGGTCATGGTGCTGGGTGGCAACGTCAAGGGCCTGCTGATCTACCTGAGCATCGCGCTGGCGGTGTCGCTGCCGCTGCGCTGGGCACTGCCGGCGCTGTTCGCGTGCACCCTGCTGGAACTGATCGCGGAGTTCCGCAACCCGCAGTACCTCGCGGCGACCACGAGCAGCGAACGGCTCAACGAGATCGTCACGGGCCTGTCGTTGACGTTCTTCCTCGGCCTGATGATGCTGACCTATCGGCGAACCATGCTGCTGGTCGTCGAACTGCGCGCGGCACGGGTGGAGCTGGCGCGGCTGGCCGTCACCGAGGAACGGCTGCGGTTCGCCCGTGACCTGCACGACCTGCTCGGCCACAGCCTGTCCACGATCTCGCTGAAGAGCCAGGTGGCCCGCCGACTGGCCGAACCGGAGTCGGCGGTCGCTCGGGAGGTCGGCGACATCGAGTCCGTGGCACAGCAGGCACTGGCGGAGGTGCGCGAGGCCGTCACCGGCTACCGGGGCCGGTCCCTGGCCGACGAACTGGATGCGGCGCGCTCCACGCTGGCCACGGCCGGCATCGACGTGACGGTGCTGGTGGAGAGCGCGTCGCTGCCGGCACCGATGGACGCGCTGCTGGGCTGGGTGGTCCGCGAGGGTACGACGAACATGCTCCGGCACAGCCGCGCGCGGTCGTGTGAGTTCCGGCTGGCCCGCGTGGACGGCACGGTCTGCCTTGCCGTCAGCGACGACGGGGTCGGGCCGGCGGCGGGCACCACCGGAAACGGCCTCGCGGGCCTGGCCGAACGGGTCGCGGGTGCCGGTGGCACATTCGACAGCGGCGCGGCGCCGGGCCGTGGTTTCCGGCTGGCGGCGCGGCTGCCACTGGCGGAGGGGGACGAGCTGTGATCCGCATCCTGCTGGCCGAGGACCAGGGCATGGTGCGGGGTGCGCTGGCCACGCTGCTGGGCCTGGAACCGGACATCGAGGTCGTCGGCCAGGTGGCCAGCGGCGATCAGGTGGTGGCCGAGGCGCTGCGGGTGGAACCGGACGTGGCGCTGTTGGACATCGAGATGCCCGACATGGACGGCCTGACGGCGGCCGAGGCGCTGCGGGCGGCACGGCCGCAGTGCCGGGTACTGATCCTGACCACGTTCGGCAGGCCCGGCTACCTGCGCAGGGCGATGGACGCGGGTGTCGGCGGCTTCCTGGTGAAGGACGGGCCGGTCGAGGAACTGGCGCACGCGATCCGCCGGGTGCTGGCCGGTGAACGGGTCATCGACCCCAAACTGGCCGTAGCCGCCTTGTCCACCGGAAACAATCCACTCTCGCCCAGGGAGCGGGACGTGCTGGAGGCGGCGACGGACGGCTCGACGGCGACGGACATCGCGACGCGCCTGCACCTGTCCGAAGGCACCGTACGGAACTATCTGTCCTCGGCGATCCAGAAGACCGGAGCCAGAAACCGCCTGGAAGCGGCACGTGTGGCCACCGACAACGGGTGGCTGTAGCAAGGGGCAGCAGCGGTGCGGCCGGGCGGACGGGTGACAGTGCGGTCGGCCACGCGGCACGAGGACTATCGTCATGTCTCGCCCGGGGCGAATGGGCTACGGAGGACGTGATGGAGCCGGCGACGCAAGTGGATGCCGACGTACCGGACCAGGCAGACCTGGCGCGAACGTTCGCGGACTACGGCAAGGCTGCCCGCGGCACGGCGATCAAGAACCACACGAAGGGCGACTCGTTCGGCGAGACACTGGCCAGCGCCAGGGCCGACGTGTACGACAGGGCATCGGAACTCGTCCGCCAACTGCCGTTGCAGGAAGCCGCGAACGAGATGATGAACCGGGCGAAGGCGGCCCACATCAGGACGCCCCCGCTGATCAACTTCGACGCGGCCGGCGTCCAGTACGCGACGGCCCGAGCGTGGCAGTTCTGCGCGTGGAAGATCGACAAGTCGCTGCCCGAGGTCGCCCCCAAGTGGGACTGAACCCGGAGACACGCCCATCCGGCCACTCCAGACGACGTCGCTCGACCGGGTTCGACCTCAACCCCGTGTCGTGGTTCGTGCGCTGGGCGGACTGGTTCGAGTCGCGAGGCGTGTACGTACCGGGCGAGGAGAGCGGATCGCTGTCCACTCTGCGCGATTTCGGCTGGTTGATCGCGGGTTGGCTGATCGCGCTCAGCGCGTTCGTGGTCCTGTTCGCGATCGTGTCGTAGTGGCCTTCTCAGTAGGTCCGCTACTCCGAACGGGTGCAATCTGTCCGTAGCGTGTTGCGCCAGCAGAGTTACCGCCGATGGGTGAGATGAGCACGCGAAGCCCCCCGGCGCGCTCTCGCTCCCTGACGTCCTCCCCGGACGCCGGGCACCTTGTGGGCGGTGCCGTCGGCACCGCCCACAAGGCCGTCCGGGTAGCGTGCGCACATGGCTGAACAGAAGCGACTCGCGGTCGGCGACCAGGCGCCGGACTTCACCCTGACCGACGACACCGGCAACGAGGTCACCCTGTCGGACTTCCGGGGCGGTCCGTGGTCGTGTACTTCTACCCGGCCGCCGGCACCCCCGGCTGCACGAAGCAGGCGTGCGACTTCCGCGACAACCTGGCCGAACTGAACGACGCCGGCTTCGACGTGCTCGGCGTCTCGCCGGACAAGCAGACCAAACTGGCGAAGTTCCGTGCCGACGAGGGCCTCACGTTCCCACTGCTGTCCGACCCGGACCGCACGGTGCTGACGGAGTGGGGCGCGTTCGGCGAGAAGCAGAACTACGGCCGCACGATCATGGGCGTCATCCGCTCGACGTTCGTGGTCGACCCGGACGGCACCATCGGCCAGGCGCTGTACAACGTCAAGGCGACGGGCCACGTGGCGAGGCTGCTCAAGGACCTGAAGCGCTAGCGTCGGCACCACTCGCGGGCGACCGGTGCCGCGGCGCCCGGTCGCGGCGCGCCCGCGTGGGTCCGCGCGAGGCGGATGTCTCGCGCCGGCACTCAGCCGACCAGCGCCCGCAGGTCGGGCAACAACTTCCGCAGCGCCCGCCCCCGATGCGACTGCTCGTCCTTGTCCTCCGGCGCCAACTCCGCCGACGTCAGCGCCGCACCGTCCGGCACGAAGATCGGGTCGTAGCCGAACCCGTTCGTCCCCCGTGGTGCCCGCGTGATCGTCCCGCGCCACTCCCCCCGCACGATCGTCTCGTCGCCCGACGGCAGCACCAATGCCGCGGCGCACACGAACGCACCGCCACGGCGCCCGTCCGGCACGTCCGCCAGTTGCTCCAGCACGAGCCGCAGGTTGGCGCCGTCGTCCTTCGCCGTACCGGCCCACCGGGCCGACAGCACGCCGGGCATCCCGTTCAGTGCGTCGACGGCGATGCCGGAATCGTCCGCGATCGCGGGCCGGCCGGTGGCCTCGACGGCGTCCCTGGCCTTCGCGACCGCGTTCTCCTCGAACGTGGCGCCGGTCTCCGGGGCCTCGGGGAACTGCGGCACGTCCGCCAGGCCGAGCACGCGCACGCCGGACACGCCCGCCACCGCGAGGATCCGGCTCAGCTCGATCAGCTTGTGCGGATTGCGTGTGGCCAGCAGGAGTTCCCTCACTTCGCCCTCCTGGGCAGCTCACCGGGGTACGGCTGGGCCAGTGCCGCCGACTGGGCGCGGGACAGCTCGCCGCAACCGGCCAGGGCCAGGTCCAACATCTTGTCCAAAGTGGACCGTGGGAACGTGGCGCCTTCGCCGGTGCCCTGGATCTCGACGAGGGTGCCGGCGTCCGTGACGACGACGTTCATGTCGACCTCGGCGCGCGAGTCCTCCTCGTAGGGCAGGTCGAGGCGCACGCGTCCTTCGACGACGCCGACGCTGACCGCCGAGATCGCGCACGACAGCGGCTTCGGGTCGGCCAGCCGGCCTGCGGCGCCCAGCCACGTCACGGCGTCGGCCAGCGCCACGTACGCACCGGTGATCGCGGCCGTCCGCGTGCCGCCGTCGGCCTGGAGCACGTCGCAGTCGATCATGATCGTGTTCTCGCCGAGCGCGGCCAGGTCGATGCACGCGCGCAGGGAACGGCCGATCAGCCTGCTGATCTCGTGCGTCCGGCCGCCGATCCTGCCCTTCACCGACTCACGGTCGGACCTGGTGTTCGTGGCCGACGGGAGCATCGCGTACTCGGCCGTCAGCCAGCCGAGGCCGGAGCCGGTGCGCCAGCGCGGCACGCCCTCGGTCACACTGGCCGCTGCCAGCACCCTGGTGTTCCCGAACTCGACCAGCACCGATCCTGCCGGCCACTTCTGGAAACCCCTGGTGATCCGCACCTCACGCAGTTGGTCGTCACGTCGTCCATCGGCTCGTAGCACGCCGCTAGCCTAGAGCGACCTCACCTGATGCGATCTCATCGACCCGGGAACTGGTATGCCGCTCGCGGAAGGACTGTTCACAGTCGACGGTCTGCCGGCACATCCGCTGCTGGTGGATGCCGTTGCCGTGCTGTTGCCGCTGGCCGCGCTGTGTTCGGCCGGCCTGGCCCTGCACCGCAAACTGCGCCGCCGGTACGGCTGGCCGGTGCTGGCGCTGACCGCCGTCGCCGTCGTCGCGGTGCCGCTCACCCAGGCGACCGGTACCCAACTGCGCCAACATCTGCCCGGTCCGCCCAGCGCGATGCTGATCAAGCATGAGCAACTCGGCGGTGAACTGCTCCCCTACGCGCTGGGTTTCGGCGTCACGGTGCTCTTCCTGCTGGTCGCGGGGCGGCTGGCGGACCGGGAACGCGCCGCGGCCCTGCGCTCGCAACACGAGCGGGCGGGCGCGGACGCCGTGCTCGACTCGAACGGCGACGGCGCGCCGCGGCACGTGCCCACGGCATGGCGGCGGGTGTCAGCCGTGGCGTCCGTGCTGGTGGTGGTGATGGCCGTGCTGACGACCGTGGACGTGGTGCGGATCGGCACGACGGGTGCGCAGGCCGTGTGGCACGGCGCAACACACTGACGTGCGGGCCGTTCAGATCTCGTAGCGGGCATCGGGTCGGGCGAGCACCACATCGCCGGTGAACGCGCCGCGCGCCTCGGCCAGTACGGCGGACTTGTCGGTCCACGGCGTCACATGCGTGATCACCAGTCGGCGCACACCCGCCTTGGCGGCCAACTCCCCCGCCTGCCGGCCGGACATGTGCAGGTGTGGCGGGCGGTCCGGGCTGTTCGTCCACGACGCCTCGGCCAGCAGTGTGTCGACACCGTCGGCCAGCCGGACGAGCGCGTCGCACGGGCCGCTGTCGCCGGTGTAGCACAGCGCCCTGCCGTCCCGCTCGACGCGGACCCCGTACGCCTCGCACGGATGATCCACGCGAGCGGCCGTCACGGTGAAGCCGGCGACGGGGGTCGGCTCGGTCCCGAACGTGTGGAACGCGAACACGTCGGACAGGTCGGTCTGGGCCAGTTCCTCCGCGTTCACGGCATACAGCGCGGCGAAGCGCTCCGGCGCGTCGGACGGGCCGTGCACCGGGAGCGGGCGGCAGGTCGGGTCGTAGGGCGGCGCGGGGTGATACCGGCGCAGCACGGCGAGCGCCGGGAAATCCGCGCAGTGGTCGGAGTGCAGGTGGGAGAAGGCGATCGCGTCGATCAGGAACGGGTCGGTATGGCGCTGCAGCGCGCCGAGTGTCCCGTTGCCGAGATCAAGGACGAGCCGGCTCCCCTGCGCTGTCACGAGGTAACCGGACGGCAGTGCGTCCGGTCCGGACACACTGCCCGAACAGCCGAGCACGGTCAGCATCACAGGATGAGCCTACGTAACGCCAACGAGGTACGAGCGTCATCCGGCGGGGAATCCACGCTGTTGAGTACGAGCATCACCCGACCGGAAGCGTGCTTTCGCGGTGCCAGTACGCCGTGGTCACCAACCAGACAATCGGATCAACCAGGCCATGTGTCGCCGATCAACTCCACCAAAAGTTTCGCGAAGTCGACATCACGTGCCGCCACGAACGAAACCGGCTCGTCGATCCGTCAGCCACGGACAGTGAGCGGCCGTCCGTCCAGGTCGAGAACTGCGCCTCCCGCCGCAATGACCAGGAACAGGCCGCCACACGTGTCTCGTAGGTCACCGTCGTGGCAGATCACCGCGTCGATGGGACCCTCCGAGACCAGTGCCAGATCCAGCGCTGGCGCCCACAGGTTGACGGCCCGACGGCAGCGCTCGCCGAACACCGCGCTGGCGTGATTCACCCAGTCCCGCGCGGCAACCGAGTAGTTGGCCACCAGCGACACCGTCGTCCGCTCGATCGACGATGTGGGAGCAACGATCGTCGAGGACGGGCAGAAGCATCTTCCAGACGGAAGGAACGCGAAAAATTCTCGGTCCAGCAGTGGGTCCCACACCACCGAGAGCACGACCGAATCCTCGTGGAACAAGGTGATCGCGATTGCACAGTGCGCGATACCGAATCCGAAATTGTTGCTCCCATCAAGCGGATCAACCACCCAGACGAACTCCCGGTCCGGCCATGGTGTTCTAGGACCCTCTTCGGCCAGGATGCCATAGTCTGCGTCGAACTCGGTCAACTGCTCGACGATGATGTCTTGAGCGATCACATCCGCCGCCAGCAAGACGTCGTCGGCCCCCTTGTACGTGGTCACCTCACTCTTGCCGAACTGTGCACGCACCGCTCTGCCGCCAGCCCGCGCACTCAGCCGCGCCGCCGCCAGTTGTGGCTCCCAATCACGCATCGGACTCTCCGTTCTCCCGCACACGGCACTCACCCAGCCGACTTCCGTCGACGAAGGTTCCGGTACTCGTCCACCACCAACGCAGGCACCACAGCGCCAGTCACTGTGAGCGAGACGCTACCGACGGCGGCGGCTATCCGATGTAAGCCCGAACTAGACTCGAGCTGGCGCACCACGCCGAATTCGCCCAAGGCCACCAGAATTACGGCCACACTCAGCGCCGACAACCAAATACTGAGCAGGCGCGGCTTCCGACGAAGCGGCTTGGTCGACTCACGATCCGCAGGGCTTTCGCACGATTGGCCGAGCATCGTGCCAATCACTTGCGCGGCCATCGCCCGCTCGGTGCTCTCGTAGTGGCTCAGTGCGACAGGTCCCATATTGGACCGAGTCGTCTCCACTGTTGTGCACAGGGCGAGCACTGCATCATGGGTCGCCCACACCGGGGCCAGGCCAGCCGGAGCCTTGTCACACCGCCAGGAGCCATCGTCGTTGCGCAGTTTGAGCAACGCGTTTAGGCCAACCAGTACCACTGGATCACTAAGATCGTGGTTGGCCAGGCATAGCGCGACGACGGCCCACGGGGTGGCGAAATGGCGATAATCCAGCCGAGCTGGCGGATCAACCTGGATGATGTTGCTGGCGGTGGCACCGTGCCATGGCTCGGCCGAGGTCTCATCGAACGTGCTGCAAAGGTAATCGCAGCCGCCCTGCACCGCCTCGTCTGAGGCTGGCGCTCCTGCTTTGAGCAATGCGACGATGGCATAGGCCGTGTAGGCAGGCTCGGAACCGCTGTTCTCTCGGGTCGACGATCCCCAACCGCCGTCGGTTTGCTGCACCGACCGCAGCCAGGCCACGCCACTGTTGACCGCCTTGCCCTGACGCAACTCGGCCAGCGCCCGAATCGCCATCGTCGTTGGGAACACGGACGGCTCCCGATGACCGGCCACGGAAGCCCATCCACCAATCCGGTGCGCGGCGTCCTCCAGCCATCTGACGCCATTATGGTACGTCTGGGTCTCGGTTCGACCCACGCTAGCCAGCGCGAGCAGGCACTCCGAGGTGCTCTCGACGACCGAGCGGTCGCTGGTGCCGCCCACCAACGATCTGCCGATCCGCCAACCACCGTCATCGTTCTGCAGGCTTTCAAGTGTGTGAACCGCCTTGTCCATCACGTCACTGCGCTCGCCGGCATACGTGTAAGCCAAAACCACCTCTGCCGTCGACAAAAGGCCCACGTTGTTGCCGTCAAGGTATAGACTCCAGCCCAGCTTTCCACCCTCCTCGGAAGCATTCTCTGCGAGATGCTCGATCGACCTCTTAATCGCCCGACGTATGCGCTCGCCGAGATCAGCCGTCAAGTCGATAGCCGAGCGCCAACGTTGCGCTAGACGGAAGCATCACTGTGATCCAGTTCCGCCTGTCTGCTGAGAACATCCACCAGGGTGTACGTCCGCAGCAACGAACCGGCGTAAGTGGCCTCACGCAATGTCGCCGCGACGACAATCGTATTGGGTTCGGCAGCGCGTTCACGGAAGGCCAGCATTCCCTGGTAAGACACGCGAATCTGCCAGTTCCTGAAGACTCTATCCTCGAGCAGAGCCCTCAGCGATGTCATCGCACCAGGCCGATCCTCGGCCGTGACAGACGGGCACTCCAGTTTCGCTCCAGCGGGGTAAAGGAGGAAGCTGTCCGTACCAGGTACAAGCAGGACGACATCGATCTTCCAGGCGTGGCATCCGGCCGCCGACCGCTCGCCACCGGGCGGTTTCGATGTCATCGGATCCTCACATGACTCACCTCATACAACTCGGCTGACTCTTGCTAGGAGATCACGCAGCTCAGTCAGTAGATCGCCCCTGGACAGAGTCCGCAACGGCACTGTGCCACCGGTGCGGAGTTCGGCATCCGCGAACACATGCACCGGAAGGCCTGGACGGTGCGGTCCTTGTAACACCAACGAGGCGGTTACTCGCTCGGGATCCGCAATCACCCGATGGAGCGCATCGCAGCTGAGTGTGTAGTGGGTTCCCGCAGCGAGATCTGCATCCAGTACACAGCGTAGCGTGCTTTCTTGAGTCGACACCAGTCCATAGGAGACGCGCCTTGGTGCCCGTCGTACACATAGGAGTGAAAAGTATTACCGTTCGCACTCCGCTCGAACTCCTGGTAACGGTAGCGACCAAGGAAGATCACCGAGCAGAAGTCCCAACGATGGCTGTGCACGTTCTCCCTGATCGGCACACCATCAGATGGGCACCAGACATGCATTCTTAGCTGATAGGACGTTCCGGTCGCCAGCACTTAGCTTGATGAAGCCGTTGGGATGCCAGTAGGACCGCGCGAGCATCTCGTCGAGCCACATGTCATCGGAGAGCACCGTACCGAGTAATCCGGGCTACGGTCTGCGGCTCCCCAAGCACATCGACAGCCCGGGACATCGCCTGCTGGTCGCCCGCAGCGTACGCAGCTACCGATGATGCGAGCAATCCGTCCGACACCGTAAGGTCCAGCACCTCCGCATTTGCCATGACAACCCCACTGGTCTCGCTCAGCCGAGCGCTATCGAGGAATTGGTGAATTCGCGGACATGAGTCACTTCACGAACCACAGTCAGAAAGTCAGGCAGATCGACAGACTCATCCTCATCGGACACCTGGACCTCGAGCATGCGACACGCCCTCGTCGCGGGCTGGTAGATGTCGTCCAGCTCAAAAAACCTGGCCCGCCAGACAAAACAAGTCCGATCCTTGATGATGATCTGACGGCGGGGGTCGCGTCGAGCACACAGCTGCGCATACTCGGCGCCGTCGATCTCGTTTTCCTCCACTTCCCGCACACCAGCACGAATACGATTCAACCGAGCGTGGTGATGGAGACCCCTGAGTCGACGGTCCGCTTCCTGACTCTTTCTTCAAAAGGATCATTGACTGCCAGGTAAACCTGTTCGAAGGAGATTCTGAACTCATCCAGCAGCGCTTCACGGGGAATCGGAAGACGAGGATCGACAAGGAACTTGCGCTCGATTTCCATCACCATGACGTCACCCCGGGAGCGGCTGGAGCGGCGACGTGGCGTAGCCGCTGTACCGACTGTCACCATCAGCGTACGCGGCGCTACCGCGCCGTCTACCCGTCCGCACGGATTGACAATTTCTTGTCAACAACGCGACCCAGTCCGTGCGCTGTTACACTCCGCAACGTGGAGATCACTGTGCTCGGCTGTTCGGGCAGCGTGCCGGGACCAGATTCGCCCACGTCAGGTTATCTAGTGTCGGCGGAAGACTTCCACATTGCCATTGAACTCGGAAACGGCACGTTCGGGAACCTCCAGGCAGCCATGGACCCGTTCGAGCTCGGCGCAGTGCTGTTGTCACATCTGCACATCGATCATTGTGGCGATTTCAGCACGCTGGCCACCTACCACCGGGAGCGCCCCACGCCACCCGCCAACCGGCACCAGAACCGCCTTCCATTACACCGTCTGGGTGGCTCGGAGGTCGACCGGGGCGAGGGAGCCGAGAAACCGTTGGGCCAGCTTGGTGAACGGCTGTGGCGCGCCCGTGCAGCTAAATGTGTGGTCCGGTACGACCGCTGGGTCCGGTTCGCGGAGCAGGTCGTGTTCGGTGAGGACCCGCACGACGTCCTTCGCGGTCTCCTCCGCGCTGGACACCAGGGTCACATCGTCGCCCATCACGAGCTGTAGCACGCCGGTCAGCAGCGGATAGTGCGTGCAGCCGAGCACGAGAGTGTCCACATCGGCCCTCAGCAACGGATCCAGGTAGCCCTGGGCCAGTCCGAGGACCTGGCGGCCGGACGTGATGCCGCGTTCCACGAAGTCCGCGAACTGCGGGCACGCGACGCTGGTCACCTGGATGTCCCGCGCCGCGGCGAAAGCGTCCTCGTAGGCGCGGGACCGGATGGTGCCGACGGTGCCGATCACGCCGACCCTGCCGGACCGGGTCGTGTGCACCGCCCTGCGGACGGCCGGGATGACGACCTCGACCACCGGCACGTCGTAGCGTTCCCGCGCGTCCCGCAGACAGGCCGCCGATGCCGTGTTGCACGCCACCACGAGCAGTTTCACGCCACTGGCCACCAGTTCGTCGGTGACCGAGATGGCCAGTTCGCGCACCCGCGCGATCGGCTGCGGGCCGTAGGGCGCGTGCGCCGTGTCACCGACGTAGCGCAACCGTTCGGCCGGCAACTGGTCCAGGATCGCGCGCGCCACCGTCAACCCGCCGACCCCCGAATCGAAGATGCCGATCGGCGAGTTGGCGTCGGGACTCATGCAGGGAGGCTACCGGGCAGGATCGGGGTCGCCCGGGTGCGTTGCCGGCCGGCCTTCGCGGCCAGCCACGCGCACAGCACGCCGGCCAGCGCGCCGAACAGGTGGCCCTGCCAGGACACGTCGGTGGCCCCGGGCAGCAGGCCCCACAACACGCTGCCCCAGTAGAACAGCAGCACGAGCGACACCAGGATCTGCCCGACCGCACGGTTGAAGATGCCCCTGAGCAGCAGGAAAGTCAGCCAGCCGAAGGCGACGCCGGACGCGCCGACCGTGACGCTGCCACTGCCCGAGAGCGCCCACACGCCGAGTCCGCTGATCACCCACACGAACGCGGTGACCACCACCCACTGCCGGATTCCGCCGGACATGGCCAGGAATCCGAACACCAGGACCGGGATCGTGTTGCCGGCCAGGTGTGCCCAGCTACCGTGCAGCAGCGGGGCCCACAGGATGTCCAGCAGTCCCATGGCGGTGCGCGGGTGTATGCCGTCATTCACCAGCGATCCGTGGAACGCGGCGAGATTGACCAGTTCGATGAGATACATCAACGCCGTGAACGAGGTGATCACGATCGCGGCCGCTATTGGCTTCGGCGGCAGGATGCGCTTCACCGGGTTCGTCGGCGTCACGGAGACCTGTGTGCTGTCCACATCATCGAGACTACGAGTGGTTGCTGGGTCGGGTATCCGGAACCACCCTGAGTTTTCCCCGTGTCACGCGGATGGGCGCACACCGCGCTCCGGGCGGGTGGCCGACCGTGCCATCATCAGGTTCGTGACGGATCTGGACATCGCGCTGCGTGGCGAGCCCGAACTCGGCGAGGGACCGACGTGGGACGCCGGTGACGGCAGCCTGATCTGGGTGGACATCCTCGGCAGCGCGGTGCACCGGTTCCGGCCGGACCAGGGCACCGACGAGGTGATCCCGGTGCCGCAGCACGTCGGCGCGGCCAAACCGAGGAGCAACGGCGGACTCGTGCTGAACCTGCGGGACGGTGTCGGCCTGCTGGAACCCGGTGGTGAGCTGCGGTGGCTGGTCTACTGGCAACGCGACGGCATGCGTGGCAACGATGCCGCCGTCGACCCGATCGGCAGGCTGTGGGCCGGCACGATGCGCTACGACCTGGCGTCCGGCGGCGGCTTCCTGGCGCGGGTCGCGCCGGACGGACGCGCCAAGACCATGCTGCCGGAGGTGTCGGTCAGCAACGGGATCGGCTGGAACCCGGAAGAGAACCTGATGTACTACATCGACACGCCGACCCACCGGATCGACGTGTTCGACTACGACGTGTCGGCGGGCGAGATCGGCAACCGGCGGCCGCTGGTGGAGGTCGTGGACACCGACGGCGTGCCGGACGGGCTGTGCGTGGACGCGGATGGCTGCGTCTGGGTCGCCGTCAACGGCGGCGGCCAGGTGCGCCGCTACACCCCCGACGGCGCGCTGGACCGCGTCGTGGACGTGCCCGCGAAGCAGGTGTCGGCGTGCTGCTTCGGCGGCGGTGACCTCACCGACCTGTACGTCACGACGGGCCGCGAGGGCTTCACCGAGGCCGACGCGGCGGCCCAGCCCCTGGCCGGCTGCCTGTTCGTGGCGGCGGGCATCGGCACCGGCAGGCCGACGCCCCGATTCGCCGGCTGAGGCCCGTCAGGCCCAGAGCTGGCCGTCGATCCGTTCCGCCGCCTCGTCGAGCGTGCCGTCGTACGCGCCGGTGGACAGGTACTTCCAGCCCGCGTCGGCGACGATGAACGCGACGTCGGCGTCCTCGCCGGTGCCAGCGGCCTTCTCCGCGACCGCCAGCGCCGCGTGCAGGATCGCGCCGGTGGAGATGCCGGCGAAGATGCCCTCGGTCTCCAGCAGCAGCCGGGTGCGCCGCAGCGCGTCCCGGGAGCCCACGGAGAACCGGCTGGTCAGCACGTCCGGGTCGTACAGCTCGGGGACGAAGCCCTCGTCCAGGTTGCGCAGGCCGTAGACGAGTTCGCCGTAGCGCGGTTCGGCGGCGATGATCTGCACGTCCGGCTTGTGCTCCCGCAGGTACCTGCCGACACCGACCAGGGTGCCCGTGGTGCCCAGGCCCGCCACGAAGTGCGTCACCGTGGGCAGGTCGCGCAGGATCTCCGGACCGGTGCCGCGGTAGTGCGCGTCGGCGTTGGCCGGGTTGCCGTACTGGTAGAGCATCACCCAGTCCGGGTGCTCTGCGGAGAGCTGCTTGGCCGCCGCGACGGCCTGGTTGGAGCCACCGGCCGCCGGCGAGTCGATGATCTCCGCGCCGTACGCGGCCAGCAGCTGCCTGCGCTCGATCGACGTGTTCTCCGGCATCACGCAGACCAGCCGGTAGCCCTTGAGCTTGGCGGCCATCGCCAGCGCGATGCCGGTGTTGCCGGACGTCGGCTCCAGCACCGTGCAGCCGGGCCGCAGCCTGCCCTCCGCCTCCGCGGCCTCGATCATGGCCAGCGCGGGGCGGTCCTTGATCGAGCCGGTCGGGTTGCGGTCCTCCAGCTTCGCCCACAGCCGCACGTTGGGTGCGGGTGACAGGCGCGGCAGGCCGACCAGCGGCGTGTCCCCCAGTGCGTCGAGCAGGGAGTCGTACCTCGCCATGGTGCCGCCTCCTCGGGTTGGCGGAAGTTCAGCGCATCCCGCCGGCCACGGCCGGCAGGATCGTCACCGTGTCACCGTCGGTGACGGCGGCGCCCAGGCCGCCCGCGAAGCGCACGTCCTCGTCGTTGACGTAGACGTTCACGAACCGGTGCAGCGAGCCCTCCTTGACCAGGCGCGCCTTGAGTCCCGCGTGGTTGGCATCGAGGTCGTCGATGACCTCGGCCAGGGTCGTGCCCTTGGCCTCCACGGCCTTCTCCCCACCGGTGTGGGTACGCAGGATGGTGGGGATGGAAACGGTGACGGCCATGCCGGGGAACCTCCAGTGGGAGCTGTTGTCATTCCAGACGCGCGAGCGCCCACCGGGTATTCCGGTGGGCGCGTGCGATCAGGGACAGTCGACGGTGTCGTCGCGCCCGGTGTGGGCGAACATGTACGACTCGACCACCTCGACCGGTTCCTCGGTGACCACACCGTCCAGGATCCGGTACGAGCGCAGTTCGTGCGTCTGCGGATCACGGGTGGAGATCAGCACGTAGTGCGCGTCGGGCCACTGCGCGTACGAGATGTCGGTGCGCGACGGGTACGCCTCGGTCGCCGTGTGCGAGTGGTAGATCACGATGTAGTCCTCGTCGGCGGCCCGCATGGCCTTGTCGACGCGGAAGTACTCGCCGGACTCGAAGCGGTAGAACGTCGGCGACCGGGCCTCGTTCAGCATCGGAACGAACCGCTCGGGACGATCCGAGCCCTCGGGACCGGCGATGACGCCGCAGGCCTCGTCGGGGTGGTCCCGACGGGCGTGCGCCACCATCGCGTCCACCAGGTCGCGTCGGATCACCAGCACACCACCATCCTACGGTGCCGAAACGTCGCCTTCCGAGATGTGAGAGCGCGACGTCTCCGGCCACACGTCGCGGTAGGAGGGCAGGCTGGGCAGGGCCGTCGCCGCCAGCAGGGCGTGCACCATGGCCCGCGCGAACGCCTCGGCGGCCGCCGCGGTCAGCTTGTCCAGCTCGGCCGCCCTGGCCGGGGCCGCGAACGTGCCCGCGACGTCACTGAGCGGGCGGCGGCCGGTGGCCAGCGCGAACACCGTGTCGCCGTCGAACATCGAGTGGGCCGGCCGGACCGCTCTGGCCAGGCCGTCCTGGCCGGCCAGCGCCAGCCTGCGGGCCTCGGCCTTGGTCAGTTCGGCGTCCACCGCGACGACACCGATCGTGGTGTTCAACACGGTCGGCCCAGCGCCCTGGACATTCCCGGGCCGCTGCGGCCACGTGACGCCGAACTCACCCGCCAGTTCGTGGTCCGCCGCCCACGGGCGGCCGGTCGCCGGGTCGACGGCCTCGCCCGACGCGTTGGCCGCGACCAGCGCGCCGACCACGGCACCGGATTCCAGCACGACACTGGCCGTGCCGATGCCGCCCTTGAGCGAGCCCAGTTTCGCGCCGGTGCCGGCGCCGACCGTGCCCTGCGCGACCGCGCCGGACGTGGCCGCCTCGCAGGCCGCGTAGCCGAATCCGGTGTCCGGGCGGTTGCCCCAGGTACCGCGCGGCAGGTCGAACAGCACCGCTGCCGGCACGATCGGCACCACCTCGTGCGGCGCCGCGCCGACCGGGAAGCCGTGCCCGTGCTCGCCGAGCCACCGCATCACGCCGTCCGCGGCGGCCAGGCCGTAGGCACTGCCGCCGGTCAGGCACACCGCGTGGGCCTCCCGGACCAGGTTCTCCGGCGCCAGCAGGTCCGTCTCGCGGGTGCCCGGCGCGCCACCGCGGCCGTCCACGGCGGCGACCGCGCCGTCGGGCACCAGCACCACGGTCGTGCCGGTGGCCCAGCCGGACTCCAGTCGCTGGTGGTGACCGACCAGCACACCGGGCACGTCGGTGATCGCGTTGTGCGGTCCCGGCGTGCCCAGGCTCACCGGTTTCACCCGGACATCGCCTGGACGAGGCTCTCCTGCACCCAGGTCAGCCAGTGGTAGACGTTCAGGTGCGGCTCACGCGGGTCGTCGGTCGGCAGGTGGTCGGGCATGTCCTCGGTGACGTCCAACGCGGTGCCCAACGCGAGCCGGACGTCGTTGATCGCGCCGAGCCACGCGTCGGCCTGTTCGAGGCTCAGCCGCACCTCGCCACCGCCGGGCGGACACGTGTCCAGCACCACACCGGCGACACCGGTCTTGATGTCCAACAGTTCCGGCTCGTGCAGCGAGCGCAGCGCCGCGGCCGAGTTCTGGTCCTCGACGGACGGTGCGTCGTCGTCGAGGCGGTGGAAGTCGGGCAGCAGGCGGGACAGGATCGGATCGTCCGGCGCCGTCGACGGGCCGGTGCGGATGCCGGTCAGCTCCGCGAGATCGTCCTGTGGCGCCTCCTCGGCCCTGACCTCCAGCATCTCCAGGACCTGGCTCACCATGCCGCGCACCAGCGCGGCCTCCTGCCGGTCGAACACGGCACTCACGCGCTCGCCCTTGCGCCGCCAGCCCTTCACCGGACCGCTCCCGCGCCGCCGCTGTACCCGATCATGACCAGAATCATCGCCGACGCGGTCAGCCCGATCGCTGCATGGTCGCCCACAGCCCCGCCGCGTGCAGTCTGGCGACGTCGGCCTCCATCTTGTCCTTGGAGCCGGACGACACGATCGCCTTGCCCTTGTGGTGCACGTCCAGCATCAGCTTCACGGCCTTGTCCCTGCCGTAGCCGAAGAGTTTCTGGAAGACATAGGTGACGTAGGACATCAGGTTCACCGGGTCGTTCCAGACGACGGTCTGCCAAGGCGTGTCCTCGACGCCCAGTTCGGCACCGGTCGGCTCAACCTGCGTCCGTTCCTGCTCGACGGGCGTGGTCATGGTGTCCATGGTGGCACGCGCACGACTGGCAGGTGATCCAGCACCCGAAGTTCCCCCGCAGCGGTCACCACCGACGAGGGACCAGTCACCGCACCGGTCCACCTCCGGCACGCTGACCAGCGCCGACCCCGCACCGCAGAACGGAACGCGATCGGCTGTGATCCACCACCCCGGCCGCACGCGGTGGCCGACATCAGCCTGCGGTGGCCGACATTAGGCTGACGCGCATGACGGCTCCCGGCGCGAGCACCGCGCTGCTCACCGATCACTACGAGCTGACGATGCTGGCCAGCGCACTGGCCGACGGCAGCGGACACCGCCCGTGCGTGTTCGAGGCGTTCGCCCGCAGGCTGCCCGGTGGCAGGCGCTACGGCGTGGTGGCGGGCGTGGGCAGGCTGCTGGACGCGCTGACCCGGTTCCGGTTCGGCGACGCGGAGATCGAGCGGCTCGCCGAGTCCGAGGTCGTCGACCGGACCACGCTGGACTGGCTGGCCGACTACCGGTTCAGCGGCGACGTCGACGGCTATCCCGAGGGGGAGCTGTACTTTCCCGGTTCGCCGCTGCTCACCGTGCACGCGTCGTTCGCCGAGGGCGTGCTGCTGGAGACGCTGGTGCTGTCCGTGCTGAACCACGACTCGGCGGTCGCGTCGGCAGCGGCCAGGATGGTCAGCGCCGCCAACGGGCGGCCGATCATCGAGATGGGCTCCCGGCGCACGCACGAGATCGCCGCCGTCGCGTCGGCCCGCGCCACGTACCTGGCCGGCTTCTCGTCCACGTCCAACCTGGAGGCGGGTCGCCACTACGGCATCCCGACCACGGGGACGTCCGCGCACGCGTTCACGCTGCTGCACGACTCCGAGGAGCAGGCGTTCCGGGGCCAGGTCGACGTGCTCGGCACGGACACGACGCTGCTGGTGGACACCTACGACATCACCACCGGCATCGCGACCGCGATCAAGGTCGCCGGCACCGACCTGCGGGCGATCCGGATCGACTCCGGCGATCTCGGCGTGCTGGCCGGGCACGCGCGGGCGCAACTGGACTCGCTTGGTGCGCGCAACACGCGGATCGTGGTGTCCGGTGACCTGGACGAGTTCGCCATCGCCGCGCTGCGCGCCGAACCGGTGGACGCATACGGCGTCGGCACGTCCGTCGTCGTCGGCTCCGGCGCCCCGACCGCCGGCATGGTCTACAAGCTGGTCGAGGTGGACGGCCGCGCAGTCGCCAAACGCAGCTCCCACAAGGAATCCCGGGGCGGCCGGAAGGCGGCGCTGCGCCGCTACAAGGAGACCGGCACGGCCGTCGAGGAGGTCGTCTACGTCGTCGGGCACGACGTGGCGCGCGGCGAGCACGACCGGGAACTGCAGATCCCGCTGGTGCGTGGCGGCGAGGTGCTGCCGGGCCTGCCGTCGTTGCAGGACGGGCGGGAACGGCTGCGCAAGGCGCTGGTCAGCGTGCCGTGGGAGGGCCTGAAGCTCTCCCAGGGCGAACCCGCGATCCCGACCGTCTTCCTGTGAGGTGTGACATGGCCAAGGCTCTGATCGTGGTGGACGTGCAGAACGACTTCTGCGAGGGCGGTTCGCTGCCGGTGACCGGTGGCGCGGCCGTCGCGGCCGCCATCTCGGCACACGCCGCGGGCGGCGCGTACGACCACGTCGTGGCGACGCGGGACTACCACGTCGACCCCGGCGACCACTTCAGCGCCCACCCCGACTACGCGCGGACCTGGCCGGTGCACTGCGTGCGCGGCACGCCGGGCGCGTCGTTCCACCCCGAACTGGACGTGGTGCCGGTGGCGGCCGTGTTCTCCAAGGGCGCGCACGCCGCCGCGTACTCCGGGTTCGAGGGCGCCGACGGCGACGGCGTGCCACTGGCGGACTGGCTGCGGGACCGGGAGGTGGCCGATGTCGACATCGTCGGCATCGCGACCGACCACTGTGTGCGGGCCACGGCCCTGGACGCGGCGCGGGCCGGCCTGCGCACCACGGTGCTGCTCGACCTGACGGCAGGCGTCGCGCGATCCACGGTGGACACGGCGCTGACCGAGTTGGCCGCGGCGGGCGTGACGCTGATCGGCTCACCCAGGGTCGGCGCAGGACACTAGGTTTCACAAGCCCTCGCCGCGCAGCCGGAAAGCTCGCTCGCGCAGCGCACCCTAGGACCGGCGCAGCAGCATCTCCAGCGCGTCCAGCACGCGGGCGGCGGCTTTGCCGTCGCCGTACGGGTTCTCGTCGACCGGCCAGGTCGGGCGGTCGGCCAGCAGCCTGCGGGCGTGTGCCGTGATCCGGTCGGTGTCGGTGCCGACCAACCACGCCCTGCCCGCGGCGACGGCTTCCGCGCGTTCGGTCGTGTCGCGCAGCACCAGTACCGGCGTGCCGAAGCTGGGCGCTTCCTCCTGCACGCCACCGGAATCGGTCAGCACGAGGGCGCTGCGGCGCAGCACCCGGATCAGATCCGGGTAGTCCAGCGGGTCGGTGACGGTCACCCTCGGGTGCGTCGCCAGCACCGACACCTGCGCGCGGACGGCCGGATTCGGGTGTACCGGCAGCACGATGCGCACGTCGGGATGCTCGTCGGCGACGGTGCGGACGGCGGCCAGCACGCGGTCCAGCGGCGTGCCCCAGGACTCCCTGCGGTGCGCGGTGACCAGCACCAGCCGCCCGCCGGTGCGGTCCAGTTCGGCCTCGGCCTCGACCAGCAGCGGGTCCCGCGCGGGCCGGTCCAGGCGGCAGATGAGCTGTGCGGCGTCCACCACGGTGTTGCCGGTGACCAGGATGTCCGGTCGCGGCAGGGCTTCGGCGCGCAGCGCGTCGGCGGCGGCCTGGGTCGGCGCGAGGTGCAGCGACGCGATCCGCGCGACCAACTGCCGGTTGCCCTCCTCCGGGAACGGCGCCGTCAGGTCGCCGGTGCGCAGCCCGGCCTCCAGGTGCACGACCGGCACCTGGCGCCAGAACGCGGCCATCGCGCCGGCCAGCGTGGTCGACGTGTCGCCCTGCACGACGACGGCGGCCGGCCGGGTGCGGGCCAGCAGATCGTCGAAGGCGGGCAGCAGTTCGGCGAACAGTTCCGCCTGCCCGCCGGTGTCCCGGCGCACGTCCAGCCACTCGTCGGGGAACAGGCCGAAGGGCAGCAGCGCCTGCTCGACCACGTGCCTGTGCTGTCCACTGTGGATGATGGTGGGCCGGATGCCGGTCTGGCTCTGCCGGTCGGCCAGGGCGAGCGCGACCGGTGCCGCCTTGATCGCCTCAGGGCGGGTGCCGATGAGCAGCTGCACGTCCATGCGGGCCTCTCGGGGTTTCGCGGTGCCGCTCGGTGGGCACGACGGCCCACCGAGCGGCTCCTCGGCTAGCTGATCGCGTCGTCACCGGTGAGCCGGTGGCGGCGCCGCCGACCGGCGAACAGCGCGAGCACGCCCGCGATCAGCAGAACGCCGCCGAAGATGATCCAGCCGGTTATGTTCGCGCCCGTGAAGGCGAGTGCACCGGCACCGGCACCTGCGGCACCACCTGCTCCAGGAAGCTTGTACATCTTGTGCTCCCAGTCGGGATCAGGCCGCGTCCGCGGCGCCGGTCCGACGACGGCGGACGACCACGGTGCCGATCGGCACGGCGATCGCGCCGAGCAGACCCAGACCGATCCACAGGCCGGCACCGGAGGCCATCGGGATGGGCAGGGCGGCCGGGCCGCACGTGGCCGACGAGATGATCACGTTGCCGGTGCCGAGGGCACCGATGGCGCCACCGAGCAGGTGCAGGTGGAACGCGTTGACCGTGAGGCTGCCGTCCGCGTTGGGGATCTGCTCGTTCAACGTGAGCGTGGCGACGTGGATGCCGGCGATGTTGATCTGGATCACCGTGTTCGGCGCCGGATTGACGGCCAGCGCGCCGAGGCTGCCCAGCGTCGCGTTGGTCAGCGTCGACGAGCCGGTGTTGCCGGCCTGCGTCGCGTTGCACGTGGCGACGATCGCGCTGGCACTGACGTTGCCCAGACCGGACAGCAGCGGCACGGCGACATTCGCGGTGCTGGCCGTGGACGTGACCGCACCGGTGTTCGGGTTCTTCGAGGCCGATGAGGTGATCACCCCGGTGGTCAGCACACCAGGCACGTTCACCGACGCCACCGTGGCGGTGGGCGGGCCCGCCGTGCTCGACTGGGCCAGCGGTCCGACGGTGATCGGGGCGCCGCCCAGCAGCGTCACACCGACCTGGACACCGAAGGCCGAGCCGTCGCCCGGCGCGGCCGATGCCGGCACGGCACCGGCAAACAGGGCCGCGGCGGCTGTTAACGCCAGTACGCCGCCACGGCGCGTGATACGCAAACGCATCTAGTTTCCTCCGAATCGTTCCCACGTGGAATACGTCGTCGGCCGACGCGGGTCGGCCAGCACGGAAATTTCGCACAACTGGGGATCACGTGCTTGCGCGACAGTTACCGACAAAGTCCTGGGTACCGTCAAGCCCAACCACCCAAGGGTGTCAATAGGACACACGAATCGGTTGTTTCGACGTACTCACAGTCAAACCATGACGACACTGACGGGTCGCGACAGACCCGATCGAGTGATTAAGTCTCAAGATCCACCAGCCGATCGGATGGGTAAACGTTTATGACCCAGAAGGATGAACAGCCAGCGCGTGGCCGACGGAAAGGACCACCTTGACCGCCACCGACGTCGCGCACCGACCGTCCGCACTACCCCACCGGCTGCTCGTGGCCCTGCTGCTGGCCCTGGCCGCCGGCCTGGTCGTCGGCCACAGGGTCTACCAGAGCGCCGAGATCCACTTCGCGGGCCTGCTGCTGCAGATGTTCACGTCCAGCAACGTCTACGTGCCACCCGGCTCGGAGACCGTCTACTTCGGACTGGGCACTGCCCAGCCACTGGGCCTCACCATGACGCCCGAGTGCACGTCGGCGTTCCTGCTGATCCCGCTGATCCTGGTCGGCGCGGTGCTCGTGGTGCTGCGGCCGGCCATCTCGGGCCGCGTGCTGGGCTCGCTGGCGCTCGCCGCGCTGGTGCTGGTCGCCGTCAACCAGCTACGCATCATGACGCTGGTCGGCCTGGTCGGCTGGCTGGGGACGGACAGGGGCTACTACTGGGGCCACACCATGGTCGGATCGCTGGTCAGCGTGTTCGGCGGCGCGATCGCGCTGGTGCTGTTCGTATGGCTGGCCACGAGGCCGCAGCGGCGCGGTGGCCGTCGATGAACGACGGGTCGGTCACCGTCCTGCTCGGCTTCACCCAGGCGATCGCCCTGACCATGAGCGTGGCGTTCCTCGTGTACGTCTACGTCATCATCGTGCCGTACCTGCGCCACCGCCCCCTGCCACCGGGCGACGCGGCCCAGTTCGACTGGCACTTCCTGGTGCCGTGCCGGGACGAGGAGGCGGTCGTCGGCCCGACGGTGCGCTACCTGCGGTCGAAGTTCCCGCACGCTCACGTGTGGGTGATCGACGACGACTCGGCTGACCGCACGGCGTACGTCGTGGAAGGACTGCGATACCGCAACGATTTCGACGGCCGACACATACACCTGGTACGCCGTCGCCGACCGGAGGCACGTACCGGAAAGGGTGACGCGCTCAACGCCGCCTACCGTGCGTTACGGGCGTGGACGGGCCGGCACTGCGACGCGAACCGCCAGATCCTGGTCGTCGTCGACGCGGACGGCCGCCCCGCCGCGAACTGTCTGGAGACCTGCGCCGCGACGGAACTGTTCGGCGACAAGCGGATCGGCGCGGTCCAGATCGACGTGCGGATGAGCAACCGAGGCACACCGCCGCCCGACCGGCGCGGTTTCCAGCGGTGGCTGGGCAGTTCCCTGGTGCGCATGCAGGACCTGGAGTTCCGCACGGCGATCGCGGCGATCCAGAAGTCCCGCGGCTACACCGGAACGATCTCGATGGGCGGCAACGGCCAGTTCGCCAGACTGTCCGCTCTGGACTCGATCGCCGGTCCGCTCGGCCAGCCGTGGCGCGGATCGCTGCTGGAGGACTTCGAGCTGGGCGTGCACCTGCTCACCGAGGGCTGGCGCACGGGGTTCACCATGGACACGCACGTCGACCAGGAGGGTCTCTACAGCCTGCGGCGCTTCCTGGTGCAGCGGACCCGGTGGGGCCAGGGGACGATGCAGTGCGCCAGGTATGTGCGCCGCATCTGGGACTCGAAACACCTCTCCACGCTGGGCGCGGCCGAGATGCTGTACTACCTGGCCCAACCGTGGCTGCAGTTGCTCGGCACGCTCGTGTACCCGGTCCCGCTGATCATGCTGGCGGTCAAGACGGTGTCCGACCCGAACTGGGTGTGGACGTGGTTCACCGGCGGCGCGTGGATCCTGTTCGCCGTCTACGGCGCGTTCGGCGTGCTGCCGTTCGTGATCTGGGGCCCGATCTACTGGTGGAAGTGCGAACGCCAGGGCACGTTCCTGCGGTCGCTGTGGTACGGAGCGGGCTACGCCGCGTACATCTACACGTTCTACATCACGTCGTGGCGAGCCGTGTTCCGCCTGGCCAGAGGCAGAAACGGCTGGGCCAAGACCCGCCGCAACGACGAACGCCCCGACGGCGTCATCGCGTTGGACCACTAGCGCCCCGACGCCCGGTCCGTGAGCGCACGCCTGCCGAACGTGGGCGGCGCGGGGCATGATCGGCGGATGTCTGTGCACATCAGGGAAGCCACCGACGAGGACTGGGCGCGGATCTGGCCGTTCTTCTCGCGGATCGTGGCCGACGGGCAGACCTACGCCTACCCGGACGGCATGACCGAGGCGTCGGCTCGGCCGTGGTGGATGGAGGAGCCGCCAGGGGTCACGCTGGTCGCCGTCGACGGGGACACCGTGCTCGGGTCGGCCAGGACCGGACCCAATCGGCCCGGACGCGGTGGGCACGTCGCGACCGCGAGTTTCATGGTCGATCCCGCTCATCAGGGCTGCGGGGTCGGGCGGGCGCTCGGGGAGCACGTCATCCAACTGGCCAGGATCGCCGGCTACCGCGCCATGCAGTTCAACGCCGTCGTCGAGACCAACACCGCCGCCGTCACCCTCTGGCGGGCGCTGGGGTTCCGGATCATCGGCACGGTGCCCGAGGCGTTCGAGCACCCGGCGCACGGGTTCGTCGGGCTCCATGTGATGTACCGGCGGCTAGTCGAAGGCGGCTAGTCGAAGGCTAGGTCGGCCGGCTCGACGAGCTCGACGCCCGAATCGGCCAGCTCGCGTTCGACGCCTTCGGCGAGGACCGACGCCGGTTCGCCGCCGGGGTACGTGGCGTGCGCTCCGCGCACCAGCGCGACCCGGTGACCCGCGCGCAGGGCACCGAGGGCCGTGTCGCGGACGCAGAACTCGCTCTGCATGCCGACCAGGACCACGCGCGCGCCCGCCGGAAGGTGAGCGGCCAGGTCCGTGCTGGCGAACGCGTCGCCGGTCGTCTTGTCCAGGACCGGCTCGCCCGCCCGCGGCCGGTACACCAACTCGAAGCCGGGGGTGCCCGGTTCATCCGGATCGCCGGGGCCACCCGTGTTGCGGATGTGTACGACCGGCGCGCCTGCCGCTCGGGCCGATGCCAGTGCCCGCTCGATCGCTGGACCCACGGCCGCCGCGTCCGGGACGGGCTCGGGCGGCAGGAGCATGTCGGCCTGGACGTCCACCAGGAGCAGCACGGATGTCATGGCGGCGAGGCTAGCGATCCGGCACGACAGTCCCGGCGAACGGCCGACACGCGGACCGACCTGGGCGGGGTCGGTCGTGCCGACGTCCGGTACGGGTACCGTCGTCGGGTGCCCGAGTCCCCGTCCGCCTCCCGATCCGCCGGCTCCACGCTCGAGGGCGACGACCTGCCGGACGTGGCCACGCTGCTGAACGCCGCCGTCGGCGCGCTCGGCGGCAGTGAGCGGCCGGGTCAGGTCGAGATGGCCGAGGCCGTCGCTCGCAGCATCCGCACGGGGGAGCATCTGGCCGTGCAGGCCGGCACGGGTACCGGCAAGTCGCTTGCCTACCTGATCCCCGCGATCCGGCACGCCGTCGCCGAGGGTGCCACCGTTGTCGTGTCCACGTCGACGATCGCGCTGCAGCGGCAACTCGTCGACCGGGATCTGCCCCGCTTGGCCAAGACGCTGAAACCGTTGCTGGGCAGGGAACCCACGTTCGCGATCCTCAAGGGCAGGCGCAATTACCTGTGCTTGCACCGGATCCACACCGGCGCGCCGGAGGAACCCGACGACGGCGCGCTGTTCGACCCGTTCGCCGTGTCCGCGCTCGGCCGGCAGGTCAAGCGGTTGCACGAGTGGTCCAGCGACACCGAGACCGGCGACCGCGACGAACTGGTGCCCGGCGTCGGCGAGCAGGCGTGGCGCCAGGTGTCGGTGTCCGGGCGGGAATGCCTCGGCCTGGCCCGGTGTCCGGTCGGGTCGGACTGTTTCGCGGAGCGCGCGCGGGCCGAGGCCGGTCGGGCCGACGTCGTCGTCACCAACCACGCGATGCTCGCGATCAACGCCCTTGAGGGCTACCAGGTGCTGCCCGAGCACGACGTGGTCGTCGTGGACGAGGCGCACGACCTGGTGGACCGCGTCACGTCCGCGGCCACCGCGGAGATCAGCGGAGCAGGCGTCACGGCGGCGGCTCGTCGGGCCGGCAGGCTGATCGACCAGGAGATCGCCGACCGGCTGGCCGAGGCGGCCGACGGCCTGAGCCTGCTGCTCACCGAGGCACCACCGGGCCGGTTGGACGAACTGCCCGAGGCGTTGCGCGCCACGCTGCGTACCGTCCGCGATGCCGCCCGCGCGTGCATCATGGCACTGGGCCCGGACCGTGCCGCGCAGAAGGAGGACGTCGCCGACGCGACCGCCAAGAAGCTGGCCCGCGCCACGCTGGACGAGACGCACGACACCGCCGACCGTCTGCTGGACGCGTTCGACGAGGACGACGCGCACCGCAGGGACGTCGTGTGGGTGTCCGGTGACACGGACCGCCCCGCGTCGCTGCGGGTGGCACCACTCGGTGTCGGCGGGTTGTTGCGGGAGCGGTTGTTCGGCCAGCACACCACGGTCCTCACGTCCGCGACGCTGACGCTGGGCGGCGCGTTCGACACGCTGGCCCGCCAGTGGGGTCTGCCGCCCGCGATGACACAGGTGCACGCGATCGACGGCATGGCAACGGAGAAGGAGCCGTCGATCGATGGTCCGAAGTGGACCGGAAAGGACGTCGGCTCACCGTTCGACCACGAGCGCAGCGGCATCCTCTACGTGGCCAAGCACCTGCCGGCGCCGGGCCGTGACGGGCTGGCCGAGTCGTACCTGACCGAACTGCTCGAACTCGTCGACGCGGCGGGCGGGCGCACGCTCGGACTGTTCTCCTCGATGCGGGCCGCCAAGCAGGCCACCGAGGTGTTGCGCGACCGCACCGACCACCCGATCCTCTGCCAGGGCGAGGATTCCACGTCGCTGCTGGTGACGAAGTTCGCCGCCGACCCGCGCACGTGCCTGTTCGGCACGCTGTCGCTGTGGCAGGGCGTGGACGTGCCGGGACCGTCGCTGCAACTCGTCGTCGTGGACCGGATTCCGTTCCCCCGGCCGGACGATCCGCTCGCGTCGGCGCGGCAGCGCGCGGTGGCTGCCCGTGGTGGCAACGGTTTCCTCACCGTCGCCGCGACGCACGCGGCCCTGCTGCTGGCGCAGGGAGCGGGGCGACTGCTGCGGTCCATGGGTGACCGCGGTGTCGTGGCGATCCTGGACTCGCGGCTGGCCACCGCCCGCTACGGCGGTTTCCTGCGCGCGTCGCTGCCGCCGTTCTGGGCCACCACCGACCCGGACGTCGTGCGCGGCGCGCTGCGCAGGCTGGACGAGGCCGCACCGGTGGCGTGACGCCGGTGCGGCGCCGCCGCCGCGCCCACTGCCGGCGGCGCCGCACCCGCTACCGCACCGGCAGCATGCCCTTGAGGATCTTGCCTTCCGTGGACAGGTAGAAGTTCCTGCGGTCGAATCGCGGAGTGTCGGCGAAGATCAGGTACAGGTACTTGAAGTTCTCGGCGAAGCCGTAGGCCGGGAACAGGTCGCCCTGCACCATCGGGGTCGTGGTGACGTCGTTGAGAATCGTATACCCGTTGGCGCAGCGGGCATTCGCCTTCATGCCCTGGAAGTACCGCCACGCAGTGGCCGCGTAGTACGGGTCGCGCGTCAGCAGGTACAGGTCGAAGGACGCGTTGACGTACTCGGGTCGGAACTGGTTGCCGGCCGACGTCGCCGCGAACGTCGTGTAGTCGATCCCTTCCGGCAGCACGGGATACTTGTTCAGCACGGCGGTCCACGACTCGTAGTAGGACCGGCCGAGCGTCAGCCGGCCCGCGTGGCCGAGCACCTCCGGCCAGAACGACGCGAGTTCGGACTGGCCGCGGCCGACCAGCGCGCCGGTGGTGAAGTCGACCTGCTTGTACCAGGTGTGCCCGTTGTAGGTCTCCAGGACGTACTTGGTCAGCGCGTCGTTGAACATTTCGAACCACGCGCGGCAGTCGCGGTCGCCCAGCAGCGCCCAGCCGCCCCACAGGTACTCGTAGAACGAGTCGACCGGCGGGTTCGGGGCCTGGTCGGTGCCGTCGGTCCAGTCACCGGTCTCGACGTTGAGGTAGGTGGCCATCAGGTCGAGCGACGAGCGCTTGGCGATCGAGTACCGGTAGGCCTTCTTGGCCGCCTCGTAGTACTTCGGGTCACCGGTCAGGCGGGACAGGGTGCCGAACTCCAGGATGTTCGTGCCGACCTCGGCCAGCGGCGGCGTGTTGCCGGACACGGCGCCGGTGTGCAGGTTCACGTACTGGTAAGGCATGCCGGTCGGCGACGCGAACGCGGGCAGCAGCCGGTCGGTGAGGTCGACGGTCAGGTCGAGCAGTTTCTTGCGGCCGGTGCACAGGTAGCCGGCGAGCAGACCGCCGACGACGCGGATGATCGCCTCGAACACGTGGAAGTCGCCGTCGATGTCGAAGTCGACGTTCTTCTCGATCCACGCGACGCCCTCGGCCAGGTCGGCGTCCAGGCCCATGACGTACAGGGTGTCCAGCGCCTCGATGATGGACAGGCCGATCGGGTGGCCGTCGACGAAGAACTCGCTGTACGTGCCGGACAGCGGGTTGACCTGGTCGTGGCCCCACGCGAACCGCTGGTAGCCGCGCCAGGCATGCAGGAACTCGGCGCGAATCTGGGCCGCGGCCGCGGCGGGCGGCATCGAGGGCGCGGGCGGTGCGGCAGGGGTGGCGGCTGACGCGGTTGCTGGGTCGATGAGGCCGCCGGCCAGGCCGAGACCGCCGGCGACGGTGAGTGCGGTGAGCATGGTTCGTCTGGTGACAACGTTGTCAGGAAGCACGGGTCCCGAAGTTACCCACCGAACCCGGACCGCCACAACGGGCGAACGGCTATTTGTCCACCGGACAAAACGGTTGTCCTAGCCGGGCCACTGGGCCAGCACGGTGACCGTGCCGGGGGCGACCTCGGTGAATCCGGCGTCCCGCACGGCCACCACGCGCCGGTCCCGCCACGCCGCCAGCGGCTCGTCACCGGGGTGCAGACTCGTCCACTGCGATCGGGTCGCCGTGCGCACCGCGCAGCGGCAGTCCTGGGCGGCCCAGTCGACCAGTTCGGCGCCGGACAGCAGCGCGGCCAGCAGCATCGTGCCGTGGCCGACCTGGGCCGCCGCCTTGCCCGCCGTCATCGGGACCGACGGGTTCAGCCACAGCACCGGTTCGCCGGCAGGCGGCGGCCCTGGCTCGTCCGCCGGCAGTTCGCTGCCGGAGATCTGTAGGCGCGTGACCTCCTTCGGCGCCTCCCGCACCAGGCCGGGCACCAGCGCTCTGGCCTCCGCGTCGCCGACGCCGATGGTGCGGCCGGGCAGGTCGCACACTGCCTGCCAGTGCGCGCCACGGGCCCGCCGGGACACCTTGCGGATGTGGCCGGACGTCCACGAGAGCACGTCGTCGTACCACGGCCCGTCCGGCTGCGCCCGCTCGTCGAGGCACACCGCGACCGCGGCGGCCGCGGCCGCCTCCAGCAGCGAGGTACGGCTGGGCGGCTCGGCGCGCTCGATGCGCAGGATCACCGGCATGGCGCGGACCTGCTCCGGGTCGTCCGTCGCGTCGGCGACCGTCGCCGCGGCCGGTAGCGCCAGCCAGCTCGCGTAGCGGGCGGCCAGGGGCGCGAGGACAGCCGTCATGTCGAAGCCACCGTCACCTCCACGCCACCGTCACGTCAGCACGCCACCGTCACGGCCGGGTCGGTTCCAGGCCGTCGGCCATGTCGGCCGCCTCCACCTCGGCCCGGGTCACGCCGAGCACGAACAGCACCGCGTCCAGGAACGGGTGCGACAGCGCGGTGTCGGCGACCTCGCGCAGCGCGGGTTTGGCATTGAACGCGACACCGAGGCCCGCCGCGGAGATCATGTCGATGTCGTTGGCCCCGTCACCGACCGCGACGCACTGCGCGAGCGGCACACCGGCCTGTTCGGCGAAGCGCCGCAGCGCCTCCGCCTTGCCCGGGCGATCGATGATCGGCCCGACCAGCCGCCCGGTGAGCTTGCCGTCCACGATCTCCAACTGGTTGGCCGCGGCGAAGTCCAGGTCGAGCTGGTCGACCAGTCTCTCGATCACGCGGATGAACCCGCCGGACACGACGCCGCACCGGAAACCCAGGCGCTTCAACGTGCGGATGGTGGTGCGTGCGCCGGGGGTGAGCGTCAGCTTCGACGCCACGTCGTACAGCACCGACTCCGGCAGTCCCTCCAACACGGACACCCTGCGCCGCAACGAGTCCTCGAAGTCGAGGCCGCCGCGCATCGCCGCGTCGGTGATCTCCCTGACCTCGGCCTCGCGGCCGGCGTACGCGGCCAGCATCTCGATCACCTCGCCCTGGATGAGCGTGGAGTCCACGTCGAACACGATCAGCCGCTTGGCGCGGCGGGCCAACCCGGCCCGTTCGAACGTGATGTCCAGGCCGACCCGGGCGGCCACTTCGGCCAGTGCCGCGCGCAGTGTCGCGTCCGAACCGGACGCCGGCACCGACACGTGCACCTCAAGGCCGGTCACCGGATAGTCGGCGACCCTGCTGATGGTGTCGATGTTGACGCCCAGCGCGGCCAGTCGCCGTGCCACCTCGGTGAAGCCGCGTGCGGTGATCGGCCTGCCCAGCACCACCAGCACATGCGTGGAACCGTGCTGCGCCGGGGACGACGAGTCGGCGCCGATCTCCACGTCGACCTGCATCGCGACGCTGGCCATGGCCTGCTCGACGGCCTCCTGCAACCCCTCCGGGTCGCGGTGCGCGTCGACCAGCACGCCGAGTGTGAGCCTGCCCCTGATCACGACCTGCTCGACGTCGAGCAGGTCGACCTCCTGCCGTGCCAGCACGGCGAACAGCACGGAGGACACACCGGGCTTGTCCGGCCCGGTGACGGTGATCAGAACGGTGGTCGACATCGTGTCGTCGTTGCTGCTCAAGACCCCTCCAGGCATGGGCGAGCCCCGGTCACCGCTGCGGATTCCGGGGCTCGCGTCGTCGTTCGAGGATCGTCTCAGCGGTCGCCGCCGCCGACCAGCGCGGCGTCCGGCTCCTTCTCGCCGCCGATGTGCGCCTCATGGCGCATCCGCTCGACCATGTGCGGGTAGTGCAGTTCGAACGCCGGGCGCTCGGACCGGATCCGCGGCAGTTCGGTGAAGTTGTGCCGCGGCGGCGGGCAGGACGTGGCCCACTCCAGCGAGTTGCCGTAGCCCCACGGGTCGTCCACTTCGACGACCTCGCCGTAGCGGTAGGACTTGAACACGTTGTAGACGAACGGCAGCACCGACGCGCCCAGCACGTAGGAGCCGATCGTGGAGACCGTGTTCAGCGTGGTGAAGCCGTCCGATGGCAGGTAGTCGGCGTAGCGGCGCGGCATGCCCTCCGCCCCCAGCCAGTGCTGCACCAGGAACGTCAGGTGGAAACCGATGAACGTGGTCCAGAAGTGCAACTTGCCCAACGGTTCGTTCATCATCCGGCCGGTCATCTTCGGGAACCAGAAGTAGATGCCGGCGTACGTGGCGAACACGATCGTGCCGAACAGCACGTAGTGGAAGTGAGCCACCACGAAGTACGTGTCGGACACGTGGAAGTCGATGGCCGGTGCGGCCAGCAGCACGCCGGTCAGACCACCGAACAGGAACGTCACGAGGAAGCCGACGCTGAACAGCATCGGGGTCTCGAACGTCAACTGGCCCTTCCACATGGTGCCGATCCAGTTGAAGAACTTCACACCGGTGGGCACCGCGATCAGGAACGTCATGAACGAGAAAAACGGCAGCAGCACGGCGCCGGTGGCGTACATGTGGTGCGCCCACACCGAAACCGACAGGGCCGCGATGGACAGCGTCGCGTAGATCAGGCCCTTGTAGCCGAACAGCGGCTTACGGGCGAACACCGGGAAGATCTCCGACACGATGCCGAAGAACGGCAGCGCGACGATGTAGACCTCCGGGTGGCCGAAGAACCAGAACAGGTGCTGCCACAGGATCACGCCGCCGTTGGCCGGGTCGAACACGTGCGCACCGAGGTGCCGGTCGGCCAGCAGGCCCAGCAGGGCGGCGGTCAGGATCGGGAACGCCAGCAGGATCAGGATGCTGGTGACCAGGATGTTCCACGTGAAGATCGGCATCCGGAACATCGTCATGCCCGGCGCGCGCAGGCAGATCACGGTGGTGGTCATGTTGACGCCACCGAGGATCGTGCCGAGACCAGACAGCGCGAGACCGACGATCCACAGGTCGGCGCCGACGCCCGGTGAGTGGATCGCGTCGGACAGGGGGGTGTAGGCGAACCAGCCGAAGTCGGCGGCGCCACCCGGGGTCAGGAAGCCCGACAGCACGATCAGGCCGCCGAACAGGTACAGCCAGTAGGAGAACGCGTTCAACCGCGGGAACGCCACGTCCGGCGAACCGATCTGCAGCGGCAGGATGTAGTTGGCGAAGCCGAAGAGGATCGGCGTCGCGTACAGCAGCAGCATGATCGTGCCGTGCATGGTGAAAAGCTGGTTGTACTGCTCCTGCGAGAGGAACTGCAAACCCGGCCGGGCCAACTCGGTCCGCATCAGCAGCGCCATCACGCCGCCGACCAGGAAGAACCCGAACGACGTCGTGAGGTACATGATGCCCAGCATCTTCGGGTCCGTGGTGCGGAACATCCGCAGCAGGTACGAACCCTTGACCGATTCGCGCGCCGGATACGGGCGGGTGGTGATCGGCCTGGGTGCTACTGCCGTCACGGTGCCTCCTGCACTGACCTGGGTGTCCTGCGTAGCTCGTGTCGAATCGTAGACCGCTGCCGGTGAGCACGACGCACAGGGCCGTGCTCTGGGCACGACGGCAATTCCGGACACGCGCCATGGGTGGTGACGGGCGTCACCAGGGTGAATGACAGGATGGGAGTGCAACGCCGGCGCCACCGTCGACGACTCTAAGGTGTGCGGCGTCGGAGTACGCCGGCTGAGAAGGAAGAGATCACGACGTGCGAACAACCGCCATTCGCGGCACGGTGGCCGCCGTGCTGCTCAGCGCTACGGCACTTGGCCTTGCGGGCTGCGTGAACGCGGAGAAGCCCGCGGCGCCCGGGGCCGGTGACAGCGTTTCCTATGGTCCGCCGCCCAGCTCCATGCCTCCCTCGACCACGACGACCGCGGCGAGCCCGTCGTCGGGTGCCAGCAGCTTCCGCCGACGCAGACCGCCGACAAGCACAACCAGGCCGACGTGACCTTCGCCGAGCAGGCCGTGCTGCTGCGCCAGCAGGCGCTGACGATGGCCACGGTGGCCGGCGGATCCAGCACGAACGCTCAGGTGAAGTCTCTGGCGGCACAGATCGCCAGGGACACCGTGCCGGAGACCGGCGTGCTGACCACCGTGCTGACCCAGTGGGGCCAGAACGTGCCGTCGGCGGACTCGGCGAACCTGCCCGGTGTGTACAACTCGGCGCAGCTTGCACAGCTCACGTCGGCCAAGGGCACCGCGTTCGACATGCACTGGCTGCAGTACGTGCGGGCGAACCTGCAGGCGGCGGTGACCGCGTGCCAGACCGAGCAGTCCGGCGGCGCGTCCGCACAGGTCAAGCAGGTCGCGCAGCAGTGGGCGTCGGTCGCGAAGTCGGAACTGTCCAGGGTGAACGGGATCGGATAGCCGGTCGCCGACGCGCCGACCGCGCTGTCATGCTGCGAGGATGATCACACCGCTGGTCGATGCCGCGGTGCGGACGGCGGCCCGGTTCGGTGTGCCGAGCACGTCGCCGGTGCTGCTGCGGGACGGCTCGAACGTGCTGGTGCACCTGGCACCCGCCCCCGTGGTGGCCAGGGTGGCGTCGCTGACCGCCGACGTGCGGCCGGACGTCGTGGCGACCCTGGCCAAGGACGTGGCGCTGGCCGCGTACCTGGCCGGCCGTGGCGCGCCCGTGGTCGCGCCCAGCGCCGAACTGCCGCCCGGCCCGCATGCGTGCGAGGGCCGTACGGTCACGTTCTGGACCTTTGTGGAGCACGACCGGGACCACGTGTGGCGACCGGTCGAGTTCGGACCGCTGCTGGCCGACCTGCATGCCGAACTGCGGGATTTTCCCGGTGAGCTGCCGGTCGTGCCGCCGCTGGACGTGCCCGCGATGCAGCGGTACCTGCGCACGATCGGCCAGGACCTGCTGACCGACGCGGAACTGGCTGTGCTGACCGAGGACGCACACCGGGTCACGGCCGACATCGCGGCCATCGGTGACGAATCCGTGCCGCTGCACGGTGACGCGCATCCCGGCAATCTGCTGCACACCGTGCACGGGCCGGTGTGGACGGACTTCGAGGACTCGTGGCGCGGCCCGGTCGGCTGGGATCTCGCGTGCCTGGCCCTGACCGGCCGGATGGACGGAATGGCCGCCGTGGCGGCTTATCCGGATGGACCGGCCGATCTGAGTCCCTTTCTGGCGGCGCGGCGAGTGCAGAGCGTCGGCTGGGAACTCGTGTTCCTGCAACGATTCGGCACCGAGGAACGCCGGATCGACGCGCTGGAGTCGATCCGTGGGTGGCGGAGCAGCCGCTAGGCTGGTTCCAGCGTGCGGCGGGCTCGGGCCGCTTGGCGCGACCACAGCGCCAGCACCACGATGATCAGGATGTCCAGGGTGCCCATCAGGCGTTCCACCAGGCCGGTTGGCACCGAGGACGCGCCGGCGCCGTGCGTCATGCGGATCACGAAGAACGAGATGATGAACGGCAGGAAGCACGGCACCGAGATCAGCGACAGTGCCTGCACGGTCCACGCCCAGCGCCGCCACGCGGGATCGCGCCGATGCTGCCAGCCGATCACCATGGCGCCCACCGGGAGGCTGGCACACGCGGCGGTCGTGACGGCCAGGTGGATCGAGCCGCGCAGGGTCTGCGCGTCGTTCGGGTCCTTGGTGAAGGTCGCGATGCCGACCAGGCACACGCACCAGCTGATCATCAGCGCGCGCGTCGCCTTCCCGCGCACCACACCGTGCCTCGCCATCTTGATCAGCACGGCGACCGAGCCGACGCTGAGGATGTCCAGCGCCGTGTCGAACACCCAGCCGTCCGGGCGGACGCCGTAGTCGCTGAGCATGCCGGTGATCGGGTTGACGCCGCCCCAGGCGGGCAGCAGGTGCAGCAGGACCAACATCGTGGTGGCGAGCCCGGTCGCCAGCAGCCCGACCGGCACGAGCAGCCGGTTGGCCAATTGCGACAGTCGGTCCGTCGGTGTCGCCACCGGCGCCAGTTCGGGCTGCGGCGGTGCCGACGGCGCCACCACCGGTGCGGCTTCGCGCGCGCCCCTCGCACGCGTGTGCTCCACCTGCATCGACGCCTCCTGTCAGCTAGCCGACGAACAGTGTGTCCGGTGACCAGTCTCGATCACGTGAAGCAATCCGACCATCTGGCTGGTTCCCGACCCGGCCAAGGGTTTCCCCTTACCCCACCAGCGGTATGGCAGCCCAGGGGTATGGAAGCACTGAGATTACCGGTCGACGGCCGGTGCGCGCGCGGAACGGTCAAGCCGGGTCGCGAATCGCCCGAGTCGCCCGTCGACGTCACCTGATCGACGGTTTCGATACCAATTGGTTCAGTGCCGCCGATTCGTTCAGTGCGGTGGTGTGGTTCAGCACCTGAACAAGAGACCTTTGGAAAGCAGTCCTGATGATGCGTGTTCCACGTGAAGCCAATGATCGTGAGCTCAGTCGTGCGCGTGCAGCGCGAGGTAGACGTCGATCCGCCGGGTGAAGTCGGACAGGTCGACGCCGGCCAGCGCCTCGACCCGGCCGATCCGGTAGCGCAACGTGTTGACGTGCACGTGGAGCCGTGCGGCGGCCTTCGTCCACGACCCGGAACAGTCCAGGAACACGGCCAGCGTCTCGACCAGCGCACCACCGTGCTCGGCGTCGTGGTCCAGCACCGGGCCGAGCAGCCTGCGCCGTAGTGCCGTGCGCAACTCCCCCGGCACGCCCGCACATGCAACGGCATCGGCAGCGCGCGCGGCGCGTCGCGCGCGTCGGGCAGCGCCGGCATCGCGTGCAGGTAGGGTGCCACTGCGTCGTGCATCGCCCGGTGCGCCGCCGCATCCGCGACCGGCAACGGCGACTGGCCGCACAGTGCCGCCGCGAGTGCATCCTCGGCAGAGAGGCCGCGCGCGGCGAGCCAGGCACGGGCGGCGCGCGTCAGGCGGCCGTCGGCATCGACCGGCGAGAAAGCCGGAGAAATGCCCCCGGTCTCGACGCCAAGCAGCGCCTCGGCCGGCCCCGGCGGCAGCACGCCGGTGGTGGCGCTGCGGCAGATGCCGTCGCCGAGCGGCAGGCGTGGCATTCCCTGCGCCCGCGCCCGCGCGTCCTGGGCGGCGGCGGCGAGGCCGGGAATGGCGCACGCGGCGGGTGGCGCGGACCAGGTGCCGCTCTCGGCCAACGTCGCATCGACCCGCCCGCGCAGCAGCGCCGCGATCGCGGCCGCCACGTCGCGCGCCTCGGCCGAAGCGTAGTCGAGCCCGAGCCGCGCCAGCAGTCCGGCGAGATCGGCGATCGCGACCGCGAGGCGTGGCGCGCGCGGGGCGGCGAGCGCCAGCGCCGTCGCGGCGGTCTCGGCCGCCTCGGCGAAACCGGCGACGTCGAAGCCGAGCGCCGGGTCGGCGAAGGCGGCGAGGTTGAGCACGAAGCCGGGCGCCTCGCCCGCCTCGCCGCGCCAGATGTCGGGCGGTGGGCGCGCCGCGGCGCAGCAGCAGCAGCGCGTGCAGCCGGTCCGTCGAGCGGCACCGGGCCAGCGCCGCCGCGGGCGCGGGCGGCGAGCGGGCGGATCCAGGCATCGGCGGCGGCGGTGAGCGAGGCCGGCGCGTCCGGCGGCGCAAGTTCGGCCAGCGCGGCGGCGGCCGCGTCGCCCCAGGCGGCCGGCAGCGTCACCGGGCGGGGCGCGGCTTCGGGATCACGGCCGACGCGCGCGCGGCGCATCCGCACGCCGTGCCAGGTTCGCGGCATCGACATCGCCCGATCCTAGCCGCGCGCAGCCGGCGACGAAAGCCGCATGTTGAGGATTTTCGGTATTCAGCCACAAAATCCTGTGCCGGGACGGCGCGTGCGCGGCCGGTGGACCGCGCGCCCGACGCTGCGTATATGAGCCGCGATGACGATCGGCACCCGCCTGTTCACTTGGCTCCACGGCCGCGCGGTCGGCCACGACGCGCAGGGGAACCGCTATTTCGACGAGCGCCGGCCGCGCCGCGGGCTGCGCTCGCGCCGCTGGGTGCTGTATGCCGGCGTGCCGGAGGCTTCGCGACGTGCCGCCGGAATGGCACGCCTGGCTGCACTACACGACCGACGCGCCGATCGCCGACAAGCCGCGCCGGCCGTGGCAGAAGCCGCACGAGCCGAACCTGACCGGCACGGCGGAGGCTATTTCCCGCCCGGCCACGACTACCGCGGCGGGCAGCGGCCGATCGCCAGCGGCGACTACGAAGCCTGGACCCCCGCCGCCCCGGACGCCTGAGCGATGGCGCGGCGCAATGCGGCGGAGGTGGCGACCGGGGCGGCGGTGCTGCTGGTCGCGGCGGGTTCCTGGCCTACGCGGTCGCCAATAACGGCCGCAGTGCGGCCGGAGACGGCTACGCGCTGCACGCGCAGTTCGACCGCATTGACGGGCTCGCCGATCGGTGCCGACGTGCGCATGGCCGGCGTGAAAGTCGGCAGCGTCACGCAGGACGGCGATCGATCCCAAGACCTTCCTCGCCGATGTCAGCTTCACGGTCAGCGATGCGATCAAGCTGCCCCGCGACAGCAGCGCCGCAGTGACCAGCAGCGGGCTGCTGGGGGGCATGTATCTGTCGCTGGTCGCCGGCGGCGACGAGCGGACGATCCCGCCCGGCGGGCGCCGTCGCCATCACGCAGTCGTCGGTCAATCTCGAAGACCTGCTCGGCAAGTTCATCTTCAGCGCCAGCAACATGGTCAATGCGGTCAAGGGCAGCGCGGCGGCGCCAGGCGGCGGGGCGGCCGCGCCTTCGGGACCGCCTGGCCCCGGCGGCAAGACCCCTGCGTCTCCCACGGCATTGGCCGCAACCGGACGGAACCTCGATCGCGTGCCGCGAGAAGCTGCGCGTGCTGGAGGAGAACCACGGCGAACTCGCGCAGGCGCTGCAGGACGCGTTCGAGGACGCCGTGCTGATGGGCGTCGATGCCGAGGCGATGCGCGCTATCCTGCGTGAGATGGTGGGTCGGCTGGAAAGCCCGATCCGGCGATGACGCGGACCGGCGGGACGCGCGCCGCGGCACTCGCCGCGGCGCTGCTGGCCTTGCCGCTCGCGGCGCGCGCCCAGCTTCAGCTCGCCCCGCCGCTCACGCCGGCCGCCCCCACTGCTCCGCTGGCCCCACCCTCGCCGCTGGCTCCCCCCGCGCCCGAGTTGCCGGCGCAGGTGCCGCCGCCCCTGCCGCTGGTGTTTCCGCCCTCGGGCACGGGCGCACCGGGAACTGCGCCGCCGAACGCGCCGCCCGCTGCCCCGCAAGAGCCGGGAACGGCGCCACCGGCCGCCCAGCCGCTGCAGCCGCCGGCACCCGTCGGACCGGTGGGCCTGCCGGCGGGGCCAAACGTGTGGGTGCCGGCCCATGCCGCCGAGCTCGATGTGTTGAACAAGATCGACAGCCGCACCCGCCGCCTCAGCATCAAGGCGGGCCAATCCGCGACCGTCGGCCCCATCACCATCGCGGTGAAGTCGTGCGATGTTCGTCCGCCGGCCCAGGCGCCCGACGCGGCCGCGTGGCTCGACATCACCAACTCCGACCCGAAGGCCGCCTCGTTCCATGGCTGGATGCTGGCGCGGGAGCCGGCAGTCTCGGTGCTGCAATCGCCCATCTATGACGTGCACCTGACCGGCTGCACATGAGCGCGCCGCCGCTGCCGCCGTGCCCGGCGCTGCTGCTCGACCTCGACGGCACGCTGCTCGACATCGCGCCGCGGCCCGACCTTGTGGTCGTGCCGCCCGGCTGATCGCCTCGCTCGAGGCCTGCGCCGGCGGTTCGGCGATGCGGTTGCGGTTATTACCGGCCGGCCCGTGGAGCAAGTGGACGCGCTGCTCGGGACCGCGGTGTTCGCGGTCGCGGGCGAGCATGGCGGCGCGCTGCGCCACGCACCGGGGGAGGGGCTGGAGCGGCCGGCCCTGGCAAGCGCGCCCGCTGCGTGGCTTGACGCGGCGGCGCGGGTTGCGGCGGCGCATCCGGGCGTGCTGCTGGAACGCAAGACGCACGGCTTCGTGCTGCACTATCGCGCAGCACCCGAGGCTGGCCCAGCTTTGCGTGCGGCGCTTGAGGCGCTGCTGGCACCGGCGGGTTCCGCGTTCGCGCTGCTGGCGGCGCGCATGGCGTGGGAGGTGCGACCGCTTGGCGCCGACAAAGGCTCGGCGGTGCGGGCGCTGATGGCGCGCGCGCCGTTCGCGGGCCGCGCGCCGGTGTTCGTGGGCGACGACATCACCGACGAGGACGGGATCGCGGCAGCCGCGGCGCTGGGCGGGATCGGACTGCGCGTGCCGGAGGCGTTTGGCGACGCCGCCGGGGTGCGCCGGTGGCTCGCGGCGCTGGCGGCCGGGTAAGGCAAGGGGCGCTGCCCCTTGACCCCGCTGGGGCCGGCGGCCCCAGACCCCATTACCGGGTTCCAAGGGCTCCGCCCTTGGTGGGGTCCAGGGGCGAAGCCCCTGGCCTTGCCTACGCCGAAAGTGCCGCCGGCTCGGTGCGCACGCGCTTGACCAGCAGCTTGTTCAGCGCGTGGACATAGGCGCGCGCCGACGCCACGATCGTGTCGGTATCCGCCCCCTGCCCGTCCACCATCTTGCCGCCCTCCTCCAGGCGCACCGTGGTCCGGGCCTGCGCGTCGGTGCCCTCGGTCACGGCGCCGACCGAGAACAGCACGAGCTTGGCCTCGTGCGGGAACATCTCGCGGATGGCGTTGAAGGTCGCGTCCACCGGGCCGTCGCCGGTCGCCTCGGCGCGCGCACCTCGCCGTCCACCTCGAGCTCCAGCTCGGCGCGCTGCGGCCCCTTCGAGCCGGCGCGCACGTCGAGCGAGACGAAGCGGATGCGGTCGTGGTCGCGCACCACCTCGTCGTCCACGAGCGCCACGATGTCCTCGTCGTAGACGACCTTCTTGCGGTCGGCGAGGTCCTTGAAGCGGCGGAACGCGTCGTTGAGCTGGTTGTCGCCGACCTCGCCGTAGCCCAGCGCGCGCAGCTTGTCGCGGAACGCGGCGCGGCCGGAATGCTTGCCCATCACCAGGCTGGTCCGGGTCCAGCCGACGCTCTCCGGCGTCATGATCTCGTAGGTCTGCGGGTTCTTCAGCACGCCGTCCTGGTGGATGCCGCTCTCATGGGCGAAGGCGTTGCGGCCGACGATCGCCTTGTTGGGCTGCACGTCGAAGCCGGTGATGGTGGAGAGCAGCTGCGAGGTGCGCAGGATGTTCTGCGTGCGGATGCCGGTCGCGTACGGCACCGCGTCCGCGCGGGTGCGCAGCGCCATGACGGCCTCCTCCAGCGCCGCGTTGCCGGCGCGCTCGCCGATGCCGTTGATGGTGCACTCCACCTGCCGCACGCCGGCGCGGATCGCGGCGATCGTGTTGGCGACGGCGAGGCCGAGATCGTTGTGGTTGTGCGTCGAGAGGACGACGCGCTCGGCACCCGGCACGCGCTCGCGCAGCATGGTGAAGATCGCGGCCATGTCCTCGGGCAGCGCGTAGCCGACGGTGTCGGGGATGTTGATGGTGGTCGCGCCGGCGCCGGATCGCGGCCTCGACGCAGCGGCAGAGGAAGTCCGGCTCGGTGCGGCTGCCGTCCTCGGCCGACCACTCGACGTCGTCGGTGTGGTTGCGCGCGAGCGTGACGCTGTCGGCGGTCATCGCCAGCACCTCCTCCGGCTCATCCGCAGCTTGTACTTCATGTGCAGCGGCGAGGTGGTGACGAAGATGTGGATGCGCTTGCGCGCGGCCGGCCGGACCGCCTCGGCGGCGCGCAGGATGTCGGCCCGCCCGGTGCGGGCCAGGCCGCAGATCACGGGGCCATTGTCGCGGCGGCCG
>CAVWRF010000006.1:0-58953 GCA_963757325.1 Candidatus Melainabacteria bacterium | reverse complement strand
GTGGGGGGGGGGGGGGGGTGAGTTCTGCTAGCAATACACCTCTGGGCTTGAGCGGCGAAATTTTGATCCACGAGTTTAGTCACGTGAATATGTATTATGCGTCTCAGGGGCGACCAGCAATGTGGACCCCGGTACCTATGCAAATTGTTTAGCTGCTGAACAAAATTTAATTTCTCCCAGCGATTACCAAAATTTCGAAAACAAATGTTGCAAAAGTAAATTGGGGTGTATGCGGGCCATTGATGAAGCCATTGCCGACTTCCATGCCAGTGTGATTTTTGAAAATAAAACAGCGATTGGCGAATCCTATGCCAACGCCACTGACGGATTGCACCTCTGTGAGGGGATCGCAGATATTTCAAGAGATGTTTCAAAAAATCCGAACTTAACTGTCGATGCTGCCTTTAATGCCTGTGGAATTCGCACTGCCACGGGATCAATTTACTATACACCTGGTGAGTTTTATACGATGAGCACCGTCTTTTCTTCGCTCTTGTGGGAGATCCGAAAATCAATGATCAAAGCCGTGCCACCCTTTCTCTATCAAAATAAGTTGGTAACGGGTGCACCGGTTGCACAACTTATTGTTTATGAAAGCGAACCCAGCTTTACCGGCAGCGATACATTTGTTTCAGCTGAAGCGAAGATCTTAGCTTCAGCCTCATTGGTGCAGTCAAAATTCAATCTCTCCCAAGATCTCGCTGCAATCATCACTAGCGAGTTTGCCCGCCGTAAAGGATCAATTGATGCCATTCTTGCGGCTGTCTAAGGCGAACCTGGCATACCTGTCATATATCCGATGGCTTGCAGCCATTCTGGAGGTGCGGGCACCCGCCGTCGCAACTGGAGATCAAACATCGCTACTCTAAAGGTAGCCTGGCAACAAATCTTGCCCTCGCTATTGACAATTTCTTGGAGCAAACTGGTGCCCACCTGGTCATCATGAGATACAACTTGACTGCGAATTGTAATCATCTGGCGCAGCTTCAATTCACGTTTGAATTGAATATGAATATCTAAAATGACCGGTCCTATTTGAGTTTTCTGGACGTGCTCATAACCATAACCATTCTTAAAGGCAAAATCCCAACGTGCTTCCTCAAATATTTCGAGATAGACTGCGTTGTTCACATGCCCAAACGAATCAAGGTGGGATTCGCGTATGATGAGTGGGTAAATGTACTGACGCCACTGTGCCAAGTGCACTCTCCATGAATAAAAAGACCCGCTCCTTCATCGCCCACGGTCCAACTTGAAGTCAATTTGGAACTGTGAAAATTTTTGTGTTCCTGATCATGGGTATCTTAGGGGGGAGCCGACGATTTCAATTTCGGGACCAGCCTTGACCAATGTCGGGCGAAAAATCTTAGCCAGTCATGACTCCGCATCAAAACGCCGATACAAATCAGAGGGCATAGTGGGTATAAGATATATTGCTGGACTGCAGAATTCAACGGCGATTGCGCGCGGGATTTGTCTTCTGATATTTGCTATCTGCGCTTTGGTTTTGGTGGGTTGGGGATTTCACATTCAAGCTTTCAAGTCGATTCTCCCCCAGTACATATCCATGAAAGTCAATACTGCTATCGGTTTCTCTCTTTATGCCACGGCCATTGGGTTGACCGCCAAAAGCAGGCCATCTCGCTGGCAAAATATCCTGGCTGCTGGTTTGGTATTTATCGCACTGTTGATTGGTGTTTCATCACTGCTTGAATATGGCTTTCATATTGACTTTGGAATTGACGAACTCTTATTTTTCGATCGCGAAGGTCCAAGTGGGCGATTCCCGCCGGGTCGCCCTGCTCCTGTCACGGCGCTGTCGTTTATCTTGTTGTCGGTCGCATTTGTTTTCAGCCAAACTCGTCTGCCGCAACTGCAAGGCGTCGCAGTTTTTAACGGCTTTGGTTTGTTTGATCGCGTTTCAAGCATTTATTGGCTATATATTTGGCATTTACCTACACGTTCGGTTCAGCTTATTATTCACAAATGGCTGTCCACACGACGATTCTCTTTGTCATGGTGTGCACCGCCCTTTTGGTTTCCCGAGCTCGCTATGGGTTTATGCCTTATCTATTTCTGACTCAGCCGGGGGATTTCGGGCCGACGCTTAATGCTGGCGGCGGTGGTTATCCCCCCTGTTGTCTATTGGGGTGAAGACCGCCGCGCAAAATGGAGGTCTCTATGATGCTGATTTTGGCGACGGCATTTGACCGAGTTTCACAAGAGGAAGCGGCCATGAGGGCCGGTTTTGTTGGATATCTGACAAAACCCATAAAACAATCTGAGTTATTCAACATCGTCACTGGTTCATTAATTCATAAACAGCCCGTGAAATCTTCAAACGGCCTGACGCAGTTGTCGATGTCAACTTCGCAGCCTCAGGCGAAGATTGAGGTTCAAAAACCGAAGGAAGCTGACCCCGTTTTGGATCGACAAAAAAGAATTCTGGTGGCCGAGGACAATGTCGTCAATCAACTATTGGCGATGACGGCGTTGAAGAGTTTGGGCTACTCTGCCCACGCGGTTGCAAACGGTCGTGAGGCTGTGGACGCGGTCGCTAGTGGGCACTATGACTGAACTCGCTGTCGCGACTGCCTATCCGAAGATAACGGCAGCGTTACGCGAATATTTCGACACGCGCCCCAAATTCGGCCCCGAGAACCAGAATCTGGTGGACATGCTGAGGGCCCCGGCGCTGGCGTCTCCAGACGATTTGACCGGCCAGCTTGCGTTCATTGAGTCTAAGTGGAAGGCCATCCTGGGCGACTTCGTGCGGCGACTGCTGACTGCGCTCGATGTTCTCAAGGAAGAGCAGGTCGCCATCTGGTTCGGTGACCACCCACCGGTTGATCCCGTCAACGCCGTCGCGTCGCTGATCATGAACGAGCTGGCACCGCTGGTCGACGCGCAGCACGGCACGTTCTTCCTGGGCGACGCAGGCGAACACGACACACTGCGGCTGATCGCCAGCTACGGTCACGACGCCGACCCGAGTTCGGAGTTCCGGCTCGGCCAGTCGCTGATCGGGCAGGTCGCGCTGACCCGCAGGGTGATCCTGGTGGAGGAGACGCCATCGGACTACGTGCGGATCTCCTCCAGCATCGGAGCGGCCGCGCCGGTCAACCTGATCGTGCTGCCGATCGTGTTCGAGGACAACGTCGTCGGCGTCATCGAACTGGCGTCGTTCAGCCGGTTCACCGCCGTGCAGCGGGAGTTCCTGGAACAGGTGATGGAGACGATCGGCATCAACGTCAACACCATCATCGCCAACGCCCGCACCGACGCGCTGCTGACCGAGTCGCAGCGGCTGACCAGGGAACTACAGGCACGCTCGGGTGAACTCCAGTCGCAGCAGGCGGAACTGCGGCGCTCCAACGCCGAACTGGAGGAGAAGGCGGAACTGCTGGCCCTGCAGAACAGCGACATCGAACTGAAGAACAGGGAGATCGAGCAGGCCCGCCAGGAGATCGAGGAACGCGCCCGGCAGCTCGCGCTGGCATCGAAGTACAAGTCGGAGTTCCTGGCCAACATGTCGCACGAGCTGCGGACCCCGTTGAACAGCCTGCTGATCCTGGCGCGGCTGCTGGCGCAGAACCCGACGCGCAACCTGACCGGCAAGCAGGTCGAGTTCGCCAACGTGATCCACTCTGCCGGCACCGACCTGCTCCAGCTCATCAACGACATCCTCGACCTGTCCAAAGTGGAGGCGGGCCGGATGGACATCCATCCCGAGCGCTTCGAACTGCGGCAGCTCCTGGAGTACGTGCGCACCACGTTCCGGCCGCTCACCGCCGAGAAGGGCCTCGACTTCGACGTCACGGTCGCGCCGGACGTGCCGGACGTGCTGTTCACCGACGACCAGCGGCTGCGGCAGGTACTGCGCAACCTGCTGTCCAACGCGGTGAAGTTCACCGAGGCAGGCAGCGTCGAACTGTGCGTCGCGATGGCCGGCGGCACGGTCACGTTCTCCGTGCGGGACACCGGGATCGGCATCGCCGAGGACAACCTGGAGACCATCTTCGGCGCGTTCCAGCAGGCCGACGGCACGACCAGCAGACGCTACGGCGGAACGGGGCTGGGCCTGTCGATCAGCAGGGAGGTCGCCTACCTGCTCGGCGGCGAGATCCGCGCGGAGAGCCGGTTCGGCGACGGCAGCACGTTCACCCTGCTGCTGCCGGTGGACCACTTCACCGAGGATCCGGTGCCGCAGCGGGTCGAGCAGACGCGACCGTCCGCGCCGCGACCGGACCGCAGGCTGCTGGTGCTGGAGGCCGGTGACGACGGCCTGCTGACGCTGCTGGCCCGCAGCGTCGCCGTGGAGCTGGCCGAACGCGGGCATCCGGTGGGGGTCACGGTCGCCGGCACGCCGGACGAGGCCGTCGCCGCGCTGACCGCCGACGAGCACGACTGTGTCGTGCTGGACGTCGGCCTGCCCGAGGCGATGGCGCTGACGTTCCTCAAGCGGCTGTCCGAACGGCCGGAACTGCTGTCGCTGCCGGTGTTCGCGCATGCCGCGCGGCTGTCCCCCGCCCAGGACCGGTTGCTGAAGGCGCTGTCGCGCACGCATCCGGTGGAGTTCCTCGCGACACCGGACGAGGTGCGCGGCCGGCTCAAGGCACGGCTGGCGCCCGACGCCGGCCAGGACGATCCGCTGGCCGGCGCGTCGGTGCTGGTCGTCGACGACGACGTGCGCAACGTGTTCGCCATCACCGGGATGCTGGAAGTGGCCGGGCTGACGGTGACGCACGCGCCCAACGGCCGCAAGGGCATCCAGTTGCTGCTGTCCGACGACGCCATCGACCTGGTGCTGATGGACGTGATGATGCCGGAGATGGACGGCTATGCCACGACGGCGGCGATCCGCGAGATGCCGCAGTTCGCCGACCTGCCGATCATCGCCGTCACGGCGAAGGCGATGCAGGGCGACCGGGAGAAGAGCCTGGCCGCCGGTGCCACCGACTACGTGACGAAACCGGTCGACGCGGACGAACTGCTGTCCTGCATGCGCCGCTGCCTGGCCGGTTAACCGGGTGCGCGGGCGGCAGCCGCTCCGCTACGGTCGGCCCATGCAGCGCGCAGCGGGCACGACGACGCCGGACACCGTCCCGGCGCGCTGAAGCACGCTTCCCCGGGGCGAGAGCCCCGGTAGTTCCCGTGTGGTTCCTCGCCTCGCCTACCCGAGGAGACCACAGTGGACGATCACCGCAGGCTCGGCCGTGAACTGGAGCTGTTCGGCACCGACCCGCTGATCGGCGCGGGCCTGCCGTACTGGCTGCCGGACGGCGCCGTGCTCCGGCACACCCTGGAGGAGTACGCGCGCGGGCTGGAGGCGCGTGCGGGCTACCGGCACGTGTACTCGCCGGTGCTGGGCAAACGGGAGCTGTACGAGATCTCCGGGCACTGGGCGCACTACCGGCAGGACATGTACCCGCCGATGGAGATCGGCGGCGAGCAGGTGGTGCTGCGGCCCAGCCTGTGCCCGCACCACGCGCTGATCTACCGCTCCCGGGCGCACAGCTACCGTGAACTGCCGCTGCGCATCGCGGAACCGGGCGGCATGTACCGGGCCGAGCTGTCCGGCGTGCTGGGCGGCCTGTCGCGGGTGCGGGCGATCCAACTCGACGACGCGCACATCTTCTGCACCCCCGACCAGGCGGCGGCCGAGGCGGGCGCGGCGCTGGCGCTGATCCGGCACGCCTACGCGGATCTGGGTATCGCGCCGGTCCGCTACCGGTTGTCGCTGCGCGGCGGTTGCGGCAAGTACGCCGCCGATCCGCGGTCATGGCAGCGGGCGGCGGCGATGCTGGTCGACGTGCTGGAGCGCGCGGGCGTGGCGTACGACGCCGTCGAGGGCGAGGCCGCGTTCTACGGTCCCAAGATCGACGTGCAGATCGCCGACAGCGCCGACCGTGAGGCGACCCTGTCCACCGTGCAGGTCGACTTCCACCAGCCGGAGCGCTTCGACCTGCATTACGTGGGCGGCGACGGCGCGAAACACCGGCCGGTCATGGTGCACCACAGCGTGATGGGCAGCATGGAACGCCTCGTGGCGCACCTGATCGAGGTGCACGGCGGCGCGTTCCCGGTGTGGCTGGCACCGACCCAGGTGGTGGTGCAGCCGGTGTCCGACGCCGAACTGCCTGCCGCGCGGGCGTTCTCGCGGCGATGTGTGGACGCGGGCCTGCGGGCGCGGGTCGCCGGTCCGGACGCCGGCAGTCTCGGCGCCCGCATCCGGGCCGACCGCTTCGTGCCGTATCAGGCCGTGATCGGTGCGCGGGAGGCCGCATCCGGTGCCGTGGCACCGCGGCTGCGGGACGGCCGGCGGCCGGCGGCGATGCCGGTCGGTGACGCGGTGGCGAAGTTCGGCGCCGTGGCCGCCTCGCGCGGGGTCAGGTTGTGGGACGACGGTCCCGGTCAGCCGGTGTAGCGGTGCTGGACGGCGGCCAGGTGCTCGCGGGCGGCGGCAGGCGTGACGCCCGCGCTGCGCGCCGCCGAGGGCAGCGTGCTGCCGGCCGCGTACGCCACGAGCACACCACGCTCCTGATCGGACAGTCGTGGTCGGCCGGACCGGTTGTCCCGGCTGATGATGAACGCCAGTTCCGGTGTCATCACCGAACCGTCCGCCGCGACGACGCGGACCGCGGTGGCCAGCGCGGACAGGTCGTGGTCACGGGTGAGGTAGCCGGCGGCGCCCGCCGCCACCGCGGTCAGCACGCTCTGGGTGTCCGGAATGGTCGACACGGCCAGCACCCGGCAGCCCGCGGCACGCAGCAGCGCCACGTTGTCCGCGGGCGCCGACAGGTCGCGCAGGTGCAGGTCGAGCAGCACGACGTCGACGTTCCGGTCGGCGCCCAGCAGCGCCGGCACGGTCGGCGCCGTCACCCGCAGCTCGATGTCGGGCACGGCGGCCGGCCACATGTCCATTCCGGCCAGGTGCGTCCGGTCGTCGTCGACGACCGCCAGCCGGATCACGCCGGCCGACGGGGTACAGCAGTGGCCACGTCCTGGCCTGCGCCGTTCATGGTGCGATGATGCCTCGTTCGACGGTCGAACAGTCGTCGCCGGTTGTGCGTCGCACATGGGTGACATCGACGGCCGGGGTGATCCCTGATGTCGCATCGTGCCGCGGGCGCACCATCGAAGGCGCGCGAAACCGACGAGTCGGATCACGAGTCGCGGTTCGCCGACCGGTTCGCCCGCGAGGGGACGCGGCGGCCGACCGGAAGCAGCCGATGCGGCGGCACGTCACGGACCGACCAGTGTCGGGTCGCCCCAGGCCAGCGCGGGCAGTCCGCCGGTGAGCAGATTCCCGGTCGTCGTGCCGGGTCTGCTCATCTCCAGCCGCAGCGAGCGAGCGCCAGCGACGTCGACCTCGATCGCGGCCACCTCGCCCCACGCGACCCGCCGCTCGACCCGCTGCGTCCCGTCCACGTGCACGCGGAACAGTCCGACCTGGAACGGCTCCGCGTCGTCCAGCACGCCGGCCACCGTCGTCAGCCACTGGAACCGGCCACCCAGATCGACGTCCACGAACCCGCGCCCCGGCGTCCTGGGCCGGAACACGATGCTGTCGGTGTAGCGCGCGCCGCCGATCGACGCGCTCGCCGTGAGCACCCCGGCGCCACTGGCCGTCCACGCCAGCCCACCCGCGACCGGCACCGGACCGACCTGTTCGGCCTCACGCTGCCACGGACCTCGATCCGGCATCGGGTACCTGCCCTGCCCGGTGATCGCGGCCACCAGATCGGACACCCCGTCCCTGGTCAGGTGATCGACGCGGAACCACGTGGTGGAGTGGGCGTTGAGGAACACCGGAATGTCCTCGATCGTCCGGCCGGGCAACAGCACCGGCAGCATCCGTTCGGTCTCCCGAGGCAGGTCCCTGGTCAGGTTGTCCCTGATGATCGCCGCCTCGAACCGAGCGCCCCAGCCGTCGCCCTCCGGTGCGTCCCAGTCGGTCCGCCGCCGGTACGCCGGTGACGCGACGACCAGCACGAAGTCGGCTTCGGCGAGCTGTTCGACGGCCCACAGCGACCAGTCCCTGCGCGGGCCGTCGTCCCACTGGTCCAGCCGGACGTCCATTCCGATCACGGCGCGCAGGAACTCCGCGAACCGCCGCACCTCGTCGCGGTGCCCCGTCGAGTCGTGCGCGTAGCTGACGAAGACGCGCGGCGCGTCGCGATGGGACATCGGCGTTCCCCCTGCACACTCCTCGATGACGAGTCATTGTGTGCGACGCAACGGGTTCCGGCGCCGACCCACTCCTTTGTGTCCTGTTTTTGTCGCCTTTTGCCGCCGGGTGTAGCTGTCCATTTTCTGTCACGTTCTCGCGCCTGTTTTCCGGCGTGTCCCGGTCCTACGATCGTAAGCCATCGGTGGAAGTGAGAAGGGGCGATGACACGCGTGTACGAGTACGACGTGTTCATCAGTTACACCCGCGCGGGCGGGAATGTCCCCGCGTGGATCCGCAACCACTTCTACCCGCGCCTGACCGACTGGCTGATCGACAACGCAGAGCGCGACGTGCGGATCTTCTTCGACGAGAACGTCGGTGTCGGCTCGGCGTGGCCCGGCGAACTGAGGTTCGCGCTCCAGCGCACGCGCATCCTGTTGCCCGTGTGTTCGCCCCGCTACTTCCGCGACGAGTGGTGTCTCGCGGAATGGCAGTCGATGGCCGAGCGGGAAAGGATCACCGGTGACGTGTCGCGTCGTGTGTTGATCTGTCCGGTGATCTTCTGCGACTCGCAGACCTTCCCGAATTTCGCGAAACAACGCCGGATGCGGAGTTTCCGGGACTGGAACCAGCCGGCGCCGCAGTTCGAGGCGACCCTGGGTTACGTCGACTTCCACCGTGAAATGGCGACGTTCGCCGAGGACCTCGTCAAGCTCATCGACGACGTGCCGCCGTGGCGCCCGGACTGGCCGGTGCGGCTGCCCGAGGCCCAGCCGCCGGTGCCGGCCAGGCTGCCGAGGTTCTGACACATGCCGGGAACAGTGGTGACGTTCTACTCCTACAAGGGAGGAGTGGGCCGCAGTTTCACCCTGGCCAATGTCGCCGTTGTGTTGGCGCGCTGGGGTTACCGCGTGCTGTGCGTGGACTGGGACCTGGAGGCACCCGGCCTGCACGACTACTTCGCGCCGATGCTGGCCGGCGATCCCGCCGGTGGTGTCGTGGACCTGGTCGCCGACTTCACCGCGGGCCGGGCCGACCCGGCCGCCCACACGACACGGCTGACCGGTGTCGGCGAGCTCGACTTCGTCGCCAGCGGCCGCCGGGACGCCGACTACGTGCGCAGGGTGCAGGACATCGACTGGGCCGGCCTGTACGAGCGGGGCTTCGGCGAGTACCTGGAATCGTGCCGCGACCAGTGGACCGCGGCCTACGACTTCGTGCTGATCGACAGCAGGACCGGGATCTCCGACACCGGCGGCATCTGCACGGCCCACCTGCCCGACCGGCTGGTTCTGCTGTTCACCGCGAACCTGCAGAGCATCCGCGGCGCCGTGGACAGCGCGCTGCGTGCCAACGCCGCCCGTGACCGGCTGCCCTTCGACCGGCCGCAGTTGCCGGTGCTGCCCGTGCTGTCCCGGTTCGACGCGCGCGAGGAGTACCAGCACGCCGAGCAGTGGCGGCGGATCTGCCTGGAGGAGACCAAGAAGCTGTACTGCACGTGGCTGGACAAGGATGTCGAGCCGGACGGGATGTCGCGGCACCTGACGCTGCCGTACGTGTCGTACTGGAGCTTCGGCGAGCAACTGCCGGTCCGCTTCGAATCCACCCCGGCCGCCGACCAGATCAGCTTCGCGCTGGAGACGGTCGCCGCCGTCGTCGCGCACCACTTCGACCGCACGGACCTGCTCGCCGAGAACCGCGACGCCTACGTGAGGGCGGCGCGACGCAGCAGCGGCGAGTTCGCGCACGACATCAGGGTGAGCACGCAGAGGTCCACATTGGACTTCGCGGGCGAGCTGATCGCCGAGCTCAACCGGCTGGACGTGCGGGCGGAGCTGTCCATGTCCGGTGACCGCTCGTGGTTGACCAGGGCCAAGGACGACGCGAGACACCTGTGCCTGATGGTGGACGGGCAGGTCAGCCGCTGGCAGTCGGCCGAGGTCGAGCTGTTCCTGCACCGCACCCTCGGCCAGGACCGCAGGCTCATCCCGGTGCTCAGCGCCGGCACGGCGGCCGGGCGGCTGCCCGGTTACGTCGGCAACCTGCGCCACCTGCGCTTCGGCCCGTCCTACGGCCCGCGCGAGGTGGCCCGCGACCTGGTCGCCGAACTGAACGGCGGCGGCACGGCGTCCGCGGCGGCCGACCTGCTGCGGCAGGCCGCGCTCGCGGCGGTGTCACAGGACACCAGAGCGGCCATCGAGCAGGCCATGCGCACGCTCGAAACCACCACCAGGAAGGATCTGGAATGACCGACCGACTGGGGCACAAGCAGACCGCGACGCTGCTCACCCTGATGGCCATGGCCCGCGAGGTGTCCAACCCGGAACTGCGCGACCTGGCGGGTTTCGTCCTGGACGGGAAGTACCGCAGGGAACTGAACTCGCTCGGCCTGGTCGACAGCCGCAAGGACGGCCGCCGCTACGTCCACGAACTCACCGAAGCCGGTTGGGCGTGGTGCGCCGACGAACTGAAGGCCGGCACGCCGCCACCGCCGCACGGCACGCTGTCCGCGTCCCTGTACGTCATCCTGGCCGGTCTGGACCGCTACCTGAGCACCAACCGCCTCCGGCCGGCCGACCTGTTCGCCACCCGCACCCAACCGGCCGGCGCGGACCTCGAATCCCGCATCCGCGCCGCGTACCGCGCACTGGCCACCACGCCCGGCGAGTGGGTCGCGCTGGCCTCGCTGCGGCCCGAGGTCGGCGCGTCGGCGCCGGAGGTCGACAAAGCGCTCAAGCAGCTCAGCATGGCCGGGGTGGTGCGGCTGGTGCCCAGATCGAACCGCAAGCTGCTGACCGCCGCCGATCATGCGGCGGCCATCCGAATCGGCGGTGAGGACAACCACCAGATCGCGATCGAGACGTCATGATCGAGCACCTCGCCGCACTGGCCACGCTGCGCTTCGACTGGGCCGACACACCCGACCAGGTGTGGCGCGACTCCCCGTACCACGTCGACGGCCTGCACGCCGACGTGATCGCGACGACCGACGTGGCGATCCGCGACGCGTCCGCCGGCGACGGTCCGAGCCCGATCGGGATCGTGTTGCAGGGCAAGAAGGGTGTCGGCAAGACCCACCTGCTGGGCCTGGTGCGGCAGCAGGTGCACCGTGCCGGCGGCTACTTCTTCCTCGACGACCTCACGGCGGGCGACGCGTTCTGGGAGAACACGGCCGAGGCGCTGCACCGCGGCCTGTCGCGCACCGACGAGACCGGCGAGCCGCAGGTGCGCGGCTTCCTGCGCGGGGTGTGCCACACCGGCAGCGTCGATCCCGCCGCCGCCAAGAAGATCCTAGTCCGGCCACGGCGTCACCAAGCGGCACGTCGACGCGTTCGTCGCGGGCCTGTGGGCGCTGGACCGGCAGGTCGCGATGGAGTGCGAGGACACGGCGCGGGCACTGGTGCTGCACGGCACCGAGGACCCGGCGCTCAGCCGCGCCGGCAGCTACTACCTCGCGGGCTCCGAGGAACTGGAACGCGGCGAGCGGCGCAAGTGGGGCATCCGGTCGACCCCGAAAGCCGCGCTGACCCTGGTCGAGGACATCTCCCGGCTGCTCGCGCTGACCGGCCCGACGGTGATCGCCGTCGACCAGCTCGACACGCTGGTCGCCCTGCAGACCAAGGAGATCGGGCAGGGCGGCGAGGAGGGGCTGCTGGTCGCGCAGATCGCCGACGGCCTGATGCGGCTGCGCGAGGTGACGCGGCGGACGGTGACGCTGCTGGCGTGCCTGCCCGACACGTGGGACCTGATCAAGGCCAACGCGGCCGACTCCGTCCAGGACCGGTTCCGGGAGGCGCTGTTCCTCGGCCGGATCAGGGCCGCCGCGCTCGGTCGTGCGCTGGTCGAGAAACGGCTCGGCGTCGCCTACCGGGCGATGGACTTCCGGCCGCCGCACCCGACGTGGCCGGTCGCGCCGTCCGCGTTCGACGGCGAGTGGGAGGAGCACACGCCGCGCGAACTGCTCAAGCGGATCTTCGCGCACGTCGACGCGTGCCTGCGGTCGGGCCAGGTCCGGGAGATGACCACGTTCGGCGACGACGAACCGGTCGTCGTGGCGCCGCCGCGGCCCGCGGAACCGGACCGGTTCGCCGAACTGGACCAGTGGTTCGAGGAACTGCGCGCGAAGGTGAGTGTCTCGGAACTGCTCGGCCAGGGCGTCGAGGACGAGGTGATGCCGCGGCTGCTGTCGGCCGCGCTGCGCTCGTGGATCACCGAGGTCGGCGACGACAACATGGAATGGGCGTGCGGCGTTCCCGGCGAATCGGGTAGCGAACTGCACGCCACGCTCACCCACACCCTCGACGAGGACTCCGATCTGGAGGAACACTGGGCGTTCCGCACGATCTCCGCGCCGCACTACCTGTCGGTGCTCAACCGCCTGCGCAAGGCGAGATCCGCCGCGGGCCTGAGCCAGGCGGCCGCCAACCGGCACCTGATCGTGATCCGCAACGGGTCGTTCTCCAAGGGCGAGAAGACCCGCGAGGAACTGGACCGGCTCGCCGCGACCGGCGGCAGGCACCTGCACATCCACGACGACGACCTGCGCACGTTCTGGGCCATCGACCGGATGTTCGCCAAGGGCGGCACGGAGTTGCACGAGTGGCTGGTGCAGCGGCGGCCGGCGAGCCGGTCGCGGCTGCTGGCGACCGTCCTGCCGGATTCGTCCACCGAGCAACGGGAACAGGGGACCAGCCCGCCGCCCGCCGAGAACGAGATCACGCTGGGCACCGTCGTGGATACCGGGGTCCCGGTACGGATCGAACTGGCCGCGCTGCGCAAGCACGCCGCCGTGTTCGCCGGTTCCGGGTCGGGCAAGACCGTGTTGCTGCGGCGGATCGTCGAGGAGTGCGCGCTGCGTGGGGTGTCCTCGATCGTGCTGGACCCGAACAACGACCTGGCGCGGCTGGGCGACGCGTGGCCGCGACCGCCGGCCGGCTGGGGCGAGCACGACGCGGAACTGGCACGCCGCTATCTCGACGACACCGACGTCGTCGTCTGGACTCCGGGCCGGGCAACGGGTCGGCCGCTGGCGTTCCAGCCGCTGCCCGACTTCGCCGGTGTCCTGGACGACGACGACGAGTTCGGCGCCGCCGTCGAGGTGGCCGTAGCGACGCTGGCGCCGCAGGTGCGGCTGACCGGCAGCACCGTGAAGGCGAACATCGGGATGGCCGTGCTGCGGCAGGCCGTCGTGCACCACGCGCGGACCGGTTCACGCAGCCTGCCCGAGCTGGTCGACGTGCTGTCCGACCTGCCGGACGGCGTGAGCACGCTGAACGGCGGCCGGCGGATCGCCGCCGATCTGGCCGAGGCGCTCAAGGCCGCCATGGTCAACGACCCGCTGCTGGCCGGCGGTGGCACGCCCGTCGACCCGAGCGCGCTGCTGACACCCGCGGCCGGCAGGCACGCCAGGATCTCCGTGATCAGTTTCGTCGGCCTGCCCGCCGAGGAGCAGCGGCAGAACTTCGTGAACCAGCTACAGATGGAACTGTTCGCGTGGGCCAAGCGCAATCCCGCGCACGAGCGGCCACTGGGCGCGCTGTTGGTGATGGACGAGGCGCAGCTGCTGGCCGCGTCCGGCACGCTCACCGCGAGCACCCGCAGCACCATCGTGCTCGCGTCGCAGGCCCGCAAGTACGGGCTGGGCCTGCTGTTCGCGACCCAGGCGCCGAAGGGCCTGCACAACCAGGTCACCGGCAACGCCATGACGCAGTTCTTCGGACGCCTCAACAGTCCCGCGCAGATCGCCGCGGCGAACGAGCTGGCCAGGGCGAAGGGCAGCACCGTCGCCGACATCTCCCGCCTGGAACGCGGCCAGTTCTACGTGGCGGGCGAGGCGTTCGGCTTCCGCAAGGTGGTGTCGCCGCTGTGTCTGAGCCATCATCCGGCCAGTCCGCTGCGGCTGGAGGAGGTGATCGACCGTGCCCGTGACCGACGTGAGTGAGAGGTGGGTGATGATCCCAGCCATGACCGACACCGAAGGCCGGCGGCTGACCGCGAAGGGCAGGGCGACGCGGGACCGGATCGTCCGCGCCGCCGCCGGCCTGATCTTCGAACACGGCGTCGGTGGCACCAGCATCGACGACGTGCGCCGGGCGGCCGGTGTCAGCGGATCGCAGATGACGCACTACTTCACCGACAAGCGCAGCCTGATCCGCGCCGTCGTGGCGTGGCAGGCGGACACCGTGCTGGCGTTCCACCGGTTACCCGATCTCGGTGAACTGGACACCTTCGAGGCATTGGACCTGTGGGTCGAACTGAACATCGCGCACCAGAAGCGCCTGTCCTGCCAGGGCGGCTGCCAGTTCGGTTCGCTGGCGGGCGAACTGGCCGAGCGCGACGACGAGACACGGTCGGACCTGGCGCGTGGCTTCGACCGGTGGGAGGCGCTGTTCCGACACGGCCTGCGGCTGATGAAGCAGCGCCGCGTGCTGCGCCCCGAGGCCAACGCCGACGAACTCGCCTACGGCCTGCTCGCCGCGTTGCAGGGCGGCACGCTGCTCGCGCAGACCAAGCGCGACGTCCGGCCGCTGGAGGCCGCGCTCAAGACGATGGTCGCGCATGTGCGCTCCTTCGCCACCGACAAGACCGAACGCGCCAACACGCGCCGCAAGTCCGGCCTGAGCCGCAAGGCGGCCCGACTGGTGGCGACCCTGCGATCGGTGTGACGGCGGCGTAATTCGGTGGCCGGGTAATTCGGTGGCCGGGCCGTGTTCGGTCTGGGACGCTCCCGGCAACCGACGTGGGGGACAGATGGAGCTGAGCGAGTACGCCCGCCGCGACGCGACCGCGCTGCGCGAACTCATCGCCGCCGGTGACGTGACGGGTTCGGAGGTGGAAGCGGTCGCGCGGCGGGCGATCGAGGCCGTCAACGCGACCGTGAACGGCCTCGCCGCCCCGCTGTACCCGCAGGCGCTGGAGCACGCGCCGGACGGCCCGTTCGGCGGTGTGCCGTTCCTGCTCAAGGACAGCGGACCGATGGCCGAAGGCCAGGAGTTCCATCTGGGCAGCCGCAGCCTGCGCGGTGTGCGCGCGCGGGGCGACCACGACCTGATGCGCCGCTTCCGGGCCGCGGGCCTGGCCACGATCGGCCTGACCACGGCACCCGAACTGGCCCTGAGCTTCGCCACCGAACCGGTGCGCACCGGCCCCACCCGCAACCCGTGGCAGCCCGACCACGGCGTCGGCGGCTCCAGCGGCGGTGCGGCGGCACTGGTCGCGGCGGGCGCGGTCCCGGTCGCGCACGCCAACGACGCGGCGGGCTCGATCCGTGTCCCGGCGTCGTGCTGCGGCGTCGTCGGCCTGAAACCCAGCCGCGGCCGCACGCCGTGCGGTCCGGACGCGGGCGAGATGGCGTTCGGCGCGGGCGTCGAGTTCGCCATCACCCGCACGATCCGTGACGCGGCCGCCCTGCTCGACGTCGCCGAAGGCCCCGCGCCGGGCGACAAGTACACGGCACCGCCACCGGTGGGCCCGTACGCGCGCGAGGTCGGCCGGGCACCGGGCCGCCTGCGGATCGCGGTCGTCACGGATTCGTGGTCCGGATCACCGGTCTCCGCCGAGGTCGCCGACGCGACCCTGCGTGCCGCGAACGTGCTCGCCGGTCTGGGCCACGACGTGACAACAGCCGGGCCCGAGTTCGACTGGGAGGACGTGATCCGCGGCGCCACGGCCGAGGCCGCGTCGATCGCCTCCGTGCTGCTCACCGCTCCCCGCCGCCCCGACCCGGCGAAACTGGAGGCGGTCAGCCGCCAGATCCTCGCCGCGACGGAGCGGCTGAGTGCCGTGGACCTGATCTCCCTGCTGAACGCGCACAACCGCGTCAGCCGCGCCGTCGGCCGGTTCTTCACCGGCCACGACCTGCTGATCACGCCCACGTTCGCGCAGCTACCACCGCCACACGGCACCCTGTCCTCCGACCAGCCCGGCCACACCCTGGATAGCTGGCTGCGCACGCTGTTCGACCTCGGCCCGTTCACCGTGGTGTTCAACATCGCGGGGCAACCGGCGCTGAGCCTTCCGTTGGGGCGCAGCGGGAACGGCCTGCCGATCGGCGTGCAGTTCGTCGCGCCCTACGGCCGGGAGGACCTGCTGCTCCGGGTGGGCAGCCTGTTCGAACAGGCCCTGCCGTGGCACGACCGCACCCCACCGGTGCACGCCGGCTCCGTCTGATCGACGCGAACCCCACCCGACTCGCCGCCCGACTGCCGACCGGAAGCACTGCCGACCGGAGCGCAGGTCGCCGTGCTGCCCCGGGTACGGGATCACCCCTGGCCATCCTGTCCCCGGACCGCACCGAGCTTGAGGAAGATCGCGTAGGCCCGCGCGGCACCGAATTCCGTGACGGCGCGCTCACGGAGATCGGTGAGCCTGCGGCCGACCGCGGAATCCGGTTGCACGGGCAGGAAGATCTCTTTCGTCGCGGCGAGTTCGATGGCGTCGTCGAAGACGTGCTCCTGCGCCGTGGACAGCGCGTCCCGGGACGCTCGGTCCCGCTTGAGTGCCTCGACCCAGAAACGGCTCTGCACGGCCGGTGGCGAGGCCGCGAAGATCGCCACCTGATACGCCTGCGGATAAGCCAGGATCTCGTCGTAGTCGCCGGGCAGTTGGTCACGATGCTCGTCGACCCAGCGCTGGGCGTCGGCTTTCTCCCGCGCGCCGGCGGCCGGTGCTCGCCCGGTGAGCAGCAGTCCGGCGGCCACGATCGCGCCGACGAACAACCGCGCCGGCATCGTGTCGGCCCGCAGTTTCCCGAGCGCATAGACGACGTGCACCGCCGACTTCGGGCCAAGACACCGGATGAGCGGACCCGCCATGGCCGGCCCGGTCCAGGCACGGACCGCGCCGTCGGCAACCCGCAGCAGCGTCGGCCGCCACGGCGCCGCCGGCCCGAGCGCCCGCTCCCGCCATGCCCGCACGGTGGGCCGGTCGAGAGGCACCACCTCCAGTTTGCCGGCCGATGCCGGCCGGACGACCTGGGAGATCCTGCGGCAGGTCCCGCAGGTCGCGTCGTAGGCGAGCAGCCAGCGAGCCGATGGGTCGGTCATGTCACGTACTCCGGTGACGGGTTCGGCACGCGCACCGTCGCGGCGGAGCCGTCGGTCCTGGCGAGCAGGCCGGCGTAACGCCCGTGGCGCGCGAGCAGTTCGGTGTGGGTACCGCGCTCGACGATCCGCCCCCCGTCGAGCACGACGATCTGGTCGGCCCGGCGAACCGTGGACAGGCGATGCGCGATGGTGATCGTGGTGCGCCCCGCCGCGAGGCTGTCCAGCGCCTGTTGCACGGCGTGTTCGGTGTGCGTGTCCAGTGAACTGGTGGCTTCGTCGAGTACCAGGACGGGCGGGTCGCGCAGGATGGTGCGGGCGATCGCGAGGCGTTGTTTCTCGCCGCCGGAAAACCGGTGCCCGCGTTCCCCGACGATGGTCTGGTAACCGTCGGGCAGGCTGGTGATCAGATCGTGGATCTGCGCCGCTTTCGCCGCGGCGACGAGGTCGGCGTCGGTCGCGTCGGGTTTGGCGAAGCGCAGGTTGTCCAGGATCGTGTTGTGGAACAGGTGCGTGTCCTGCGAGACAACGCCGACGATCGCGGCGATGGTGGCCAGGGAGAGATGACGCACGTCCACGCCGTCGATGCTGACCCGGCCGGCCGTGACGTCGTAGAGGCGCGACACCAGATAGCCCAGCGTGGACTTGCCGGCACCGGTAGGACCGACCACGGCGAGGTGACTGCCGGCCGGCAGGTCGATGTCGATGTGCCGGAGGACGGTCTTGTCGTCGTACCGGAACGCCACTTCCTCGAACCGGACGTGCCCGCGCGGCTCCGGCAGCGGTACGGGCCGCGCGGGTTCGTCGATGTCGATCGGCAGGTCGAGGTATTCGAAGACCCGCTCGAAAAGGGCCAGCGAGCTCTGCACCGCGATGCCGGTGTTGAGCAGTTGCACCGTCGGCCCGAACAGGCCCTGTTGCAGGGCGGTGTAGGCGACCAGCGTCCCGATCGACACGGCAAGGCGGCCGTGGTCGGCGGTGAGGCCGGCGACCCAGTAGATCGCGATGGGCATCGCCGCCATCACGATCTGGATCGTCGACTGGCGCCACCGCCCCGCCATCGACGACTGGATGGTCAACCTGGTCAGCGTGCGGGACAGCTTGGCGAACTCACCGGTGAGCAACTGGGACCGGCCCATCACCCGGCCGAGCAGGAAACCGTCGACGGACAGCGACTCCTCGACCAGGGTGGACATCAGGGCCAGCTGTTCCTGCCGTCGCGTCGCGATCACCCTGCGCTCCCCGCCGACCTTCCGGGTGATCCACACGAACAGCGGCAGTATCGCCAGCGAGACGATGGTCAGTTGCCAGTCGAGCAGCACCATGGCGACCACGCTGCCGACCACCGTGGTGGTGTTGGCGACGACGGTGGTCGCCACACTGGTGATCGTGCTGCCCATACCCCCGATGTCGTTGGCGATCCTGGACTGCACCTCACCGGTCTTGGTCCGGGTGAAGAACGCCAACGACATGCGTTGCAGGTGCCGGTAGACCGCGTTGCGCAGGTCGTGCATGACGTCCTGGCCGATGGCCAGCGCCAGGTAGGACTGCAACACCCCGGCCGCGCTCGTGGCCGCCACGATGACCAGCATGGCGAGCGCGAGCACGGTCAGCAGGCCGAGCCGCGCGTGCGGCAGCGCGACGTCGAGGACCTCCCGCAGCAGGAACGGCGGGACCAGCGCCACCGCGGACGAGGCCCCGATCAACCCGAGGACAACGGCCAGCCGCCATCGGTAGGCGCCGAACAGGCGCACGATTCGGCCCAACGGCACCCGCGACGCGGCCTCCCGCTGCTCAGGCACGGGTCAAGAACCCTTCCCGCACCAGCGTGCTGATCAGCACCAGCCGCCCGTCCTCGTCGAGATCACCGGGAATCGACGCACCCGTGCAGCCATCACCGTTGCTGCTGGCCACATAACGCACCTCATCGGCAACCGATGCCGGCAGCCGCACCGTCTTGCCGTGGAAGTCCACGCTGACCACCGCGTCGTCGACCGAGATGTGAAAGCGCAGCGCGGGCCTGCGGCGCACCCGCGTGGTCAACCCGATCCGATCCAGGTGTTCCAGATCGGTCAGGTGGTGGCGCAGGTTCGGCAACCCCGTCGACGCGGCCTGCTTCACCGAGCCGGCGACCATGTCCTGCGGCGAGAGCTGGGCGCGCACCGCGTCGAGAAGTTCCGCGATCGTGTCGGCCGCCCGGTGTTGCCGCGCCTCGTCCGTGGCGAACCCCATCGGCAACCCCGCGCGGAACCGCGCGTCCTTGGTGCACAGCACACGGACGGCGCGCTGGATGACCTGTGAGTACAGCGTCGGATGCACGCCGATCGTGACGTGTGCCGAGGTGTTCTCGTTCGCCGTCGCCCAGTGGATGGTGCCGCGCGGCAGATAGAGCACATCACCGGCACGCAGGTCGAACTCCTGCTCCGGCTCGGGTTCGGGCAGGGACTTGTCGTAGGGCTGGCCGTCCAGCGGCAGTGCGAGCGGTTGGCTGGCCAGTCGCCAGTGCTTCTCGCCATGCACCTGAGCCACGAACACGTCATGCATGTCGTAGTGCGGGCCGAAACCCTGGTTGCCGGGCGGAGTGAGATAGATGTTCATCTGCAACCGCGCGCTCAACTCGGCGCCCAGGACAGCGGCCATCCGCCGCAGCGGCTCCCACCGATCGTTGAGATGGTTCACCACGATCGTGGAACCGTTGCGGTAGTGCTGGTACGCACCCTCCAACGAGTTGTGGCCGTGCGCGGACTCCAACTCCGAGACCGGCGTCTCCTTGCCGGCGATCACCACCCGAATGTTGTCCAGATCCTTGGTGGACCGGGACAACACCTCGTCCAGATCGTCCAGCGTCAGCAGATCCCGATAGTGTTCGGGATCGTCACGCTGGACGCGCAGTGGCCGCTGCTCCCAGTAGTCGCGCTCGAAGATCGCCGGGTCGATGGGGTGGATCAGCCGGGACAGTTCGACGAAATTCCGCGCGTGGAGCGACTGCACAGGCGCATCGGCAAGAGCGGTCATCACAGTTCTCCGTTCAGGTCTTCGTGGTGGCCCGGCTGGGCGACAGGTGCTGTCTCCCAGCCGGGCCGTTCCGCGTCAGTCGCAGCTGTCTTCGTCGTCGTAGGGGTCCCAGGTACCGGTGTCGTTGGCGTCGTTGTCGTCAACCGCACCCCTGGGGCTGCAATCGAATGGACTGACAGCGGAGTTCGGCGAAAGTGCTACGACACTGATGTCGGAGGCACTGAGGGACTTGGCCATCGTCAGGTCCTTTCTCGTGGTGGACAGCAGTCTCGCCCGGCGCTCGAACCGACACGGAGCACAGCGGTGGGCACTGAGAAAACGTTGATTCTTGAGGAGATCCGCGGTCCTTGCGGTGCGACGGCCTGCTGATTGGTGCACGAACGGTGGACACCGGCGAGTTGGATCGGTGTGCGGCTGGGCGACAGAGCGGTGTCGCCCAGCCGGGTTCACTCGCTCGGTCTAGCCAGCAGCAACAGTGGGAGATTCGCTTCCCAGATTTTTCAGCAGTTCTTCCCGCCGTCGCTGTCGTCCTGATCGTCGAAGCCGTCCTGGCCACCGGAGTCGTTGTGGTTGTTGTCGTCGAGCGCCGGCGTTGGACTGCAGTCGAACGGACTGATCGCGGAGGACGGCGAAAGTGCCACGACACTGATGTCGGCGGCACTGAGGGACTTGGCCATCGTCAGCTCCTTTCCCGTAGTGGGTACGATTCACCCTGCTGTGCGGACGACTCGCTCGGTATCGGCCGTCAATCGCCAGCGTGTCGGTGCTCGGTACCCGTTCGGTACCCGACCGGTACCCTCCGCCCGGCGCGCGGTTTCTATGTGCCCGGTGGGTACTCGGCCAGTCGTGCGCGCAGGACGTCGGCCTGCGGGTGGTGCAGGTCGTCGAGGATGGGCAGGGCCCGCCGCCAGGAATGGTGTGCGGTGCGGAACTCGCCGGCGGCCTGGTAGGTGTCGCCGAGGCGGATGAGCGTGTCCGCCTGGGGATGGCGACTGCCCAACTTCTCGTACAGGTCCAGTGCGTTGAGGTAACAGGCGACGGCCCGCCGGTGCTCGCCGAGGTTGTGGTGTACGACGCCGAGAGTGTCCCAGGTGTCCGCCTCGCCATGTCTGCTGCCGACCGCCCGGTGCAGTTCGAGCGCCTGTGAGCAGTAGCGCAACGCGTCGGTGTGCCGGCCCAGTTGGGTCTGCATCCAGCCGACCGCGTTCAGCGCCTCCGCCTGGCCAGCCCGGTGTCCGGCCGCGTGGAACAACGCATAGGCGGCCTTGCCGTGCTCCAGCGCCTCCGGGTGGGCGCCCCGCGCGTAGGCCACGATGCCGAGGTTGTTGTAGCTGCGGGCCTGGCCGATCAGGTTGCCGAGCCGCTCGTCCAGTTCGAGCGCGCGGAGCAGGCTGGCCTGCGCATCCGGATAACGGCCGAGCCGGATGTACGCCCGGCCCAGATCACGCAGGGACGATGCCTGCCCGTGCGGTTCGCCCCCGCGTTCGGCCGCGGCGATCGCGACGAGTTGGGTGGTGAGCATCTGTGTCCAGTGCCCCGCGCGGATACAGAAACTCGCCACGCTCCAGGCGAGTTGCCAGGCGTGGGTGTCGAAGCCGGCGTCAGCGGCGCGGTCGACGACGGCCGGGAACACCGGGTGCTCGGCCGTGAACCACTGCCATGCCTGCTCGTCGTCGGCGAGTTCGTCGACGAGCACCCCCGGCCGGGGTTCGGCCAGGGACAGCCGGTCGTTGGGTGGGTTGATCAGCAGCGTCGCGGTGTGCGCGGTGTGCAGGTAGTGATCGAGCATGCGGTGCATCGCCGCGTGGCGCGCCTGCTCGGTCTCCTCCTGGTGGGCCTTGCCTGCCGAGTACGCCCGCAACAGGTCGTGGTAGGCGAACCGGCCGGTGCCGGGTTCGGTGAGCAACTGCGCTCTGGTCAGCTCGGCCAGGGCCGCGCGGGCCTGATCGCGTTCGGTTCCGGTGAGGCTGGCGGCGGCGGCCACCGAGATGACCGGTCCGGGGTGCAGGCTCAGCAACCGGAACATCCGTGCCGCCGCGGCGCTCAGCGTCCGGTAGGACCAGGAGAACACCGCATCGAGACTGACGCTGGTGTCACCGATGTCCAGGGCCGCCAGCCGATCGCGGACATCGCGTAGCTGCCCGGCCAGTTCGGTCAGCGACAGGGCGGGAGTGAGGGTGGCCCGCGCGGCGACGACACTCAGCGCCAGCGGCAGGTGAACGCACAACTCGATCAGCTCGCTGACGGCCCGCCGTTCGGCGGCCAGCCGCTCCGGGCCCAGCCTGCTCGCCAGCAGGTCATTGGCTTCGGCGGTGGTCATCAGGTCCAGCCGGACGGTACGGGCCCCCTCGCTGACGATCAGGCCGCCGAGGTGGTCCCGGCTGGTGACGACGGTCAGACACTGGACCGAGCCCGGCAGCAGCGGCCGGACCTGGTCGGTGTCGCGGGCATTGTCCAGCACCACGAGCATCCGCCGCCCGGCGAGCTGGGATCGGTAGAGCGCCGCCTGCTCGGCAAGGCCGGCCGGTATCCGTTCGGCTGGTACGCCGAGTGCGTCGAGGAAACCCCGGATCGCCTCGGCGGGCTGAACCGGCTGACCGCTGGGGTCGAAACCCCGGAGGTTGACGTAGAGCTGCCCGTCGGGAAACCGGTCCGCGATCTGGTGTGACCAGTGCACGGCGAGAGCCGTCTTGCCGACACCCGCGGTGCCGTTGATCGCCGAGATCACCACGGTGTCGGTCCGGTCCAGCAAGCTGGTGAGTTCTTTGAGCTGGGATGCGCGGCCGGTAAAACCCGGTACCGCACAGGGCAGTTGTCGGGGTACCGCGACGTTCGACCCGGTGACGGACCGCGGGGCCGGTGCCGGGTGCGAGATCGGTGCGGCCGGGGTGGCGGCGTTGCGCAGGATCGCCATCGTGCAGCTGTTGTAGCTGCGCGCCCGGGGCCAGCGCGAGCTCGTCGGCCAGCCGTTCGTGGGTGCGCCGGTAGACCTCCAGCGCCTCGGTGGTGCGCCCGGATCGGTGCAGGGCCAGCATGAGCTGGCCGACCAGCCGTTCCCGCAGCGGATGCTCGGTGACCAGGACAGTCAACTCGGCCACCAGGGCCGAGTGCCCGCCCGAGGCCAGTTCCCAGTCGATGCCGTCCTCCAGCGCGGTGAGGCGGCTCTCCGCCAACCGCGTCGCCTGCGCCGCGAGTCCCGGCGTGACTCCGCTCAGCGCCGGACCCCGCCACAGCCGAAGTGCCTCCCGCACCGCGGCGGCCGCACCCGCCGGGTCGGTGACCGAGAGCTCCCGGGCACCGGCCACCGACGAGTCGAAGACACCGACGTCAACCTGATCCGGCTCGGCATCCAGTACGTAGTCACTTGTTCTGGTGGTGATCGCGTCACCGAGCGTGCCGCGAAGCCGGGACACCAGCTTGATCACCTGACGGCGCGCCGACGGCGGCGATTCCTCTTCCCACACCGCGTCGACGAGCGCGCTGACGGAGACCACCCGCCCCGGACGCAGTGCCAGTGCGGCCAGCACGGCAAGCTGGTGCCGGCTGGAAATCCGCCAGCCGCTCCGGTCCGCGCCAGACCTCCACCGGCCCCAGCAGTCGAAACTCAAGACGGTCGGCAACGCCCAACGGTCCCCCTCGTTGCGCATACCCGGGCTCTCCGCCTACCCAGCAAGCACCAAAGACCACCGTCCCTGACGAAACACATCAACAGGAGCAGCCTATCGGCAACCAGATACGGTCCGGAGGCCCAATGCGGGCTTGGTGACGAACGTCGTGTCCCCGGGCACCCCGGCCGCCGAAGCGGTCCGTGTCGCCGGTCCGTAGGGGCGCCGCGCATCACGCCGGACGCGACCGAGCCGCCGTCCTTTCGATCAGTGACACGCACTACCCGTCGCCGGGCAGGTAGGCCAGGTCCCGGGCACCGCGCGGTCGTGGCGCGACCGCGTCGACGGTCCGTCCGGCCAGTGCGTGCGGGTTGCCCGCCGGCGCGATCACGGCCGCCACGAACGGGGACGCCGCGCTGGTGCCACCCACCACCCCCAGCCGCCGACGGAGCCGCTCGTGTCGTAGATGGCCGATCCGGTGTCCGGGTCGGCGTCCGCGGCCACGTCGGCGACCATCCTGCCGGGACAGTGGGGCGTCTTGCTGCCAGGACGGCTTGGCGACATACGCCGAGCGGCCGCTGTTCAGCAAGTCTGCGCTCCAGCGCGGTGGGACATGAATACGCGCCCGCTCAGGATGCGGTGTGCTGGACCTGGACCTGGGGATAGGGCGTGGGGCCGGTCAGCAGCGGTTCGGGCCGGCCCTGGGTCACGTGGTCGGCGAACGCGGTGAGGTAGGCGTTGGTGATGGTGAGCGCTTCGGTGCCATCGATGGCACCGAGCGGGACCTGGGACCGGATCGGTGCGGCGAGGTAGTAGCTGCCGTAGTCGCTGAAATTGAAGTGCTCGGCTCCGGTGATCTGGTAGCACCAGGCGCCCCCGGTGCTGGCGGCCAGCAGAGTCCGGGCGGTGTCCCGGCTGGCCTGGTCGCCGGCGTCGGCCGGTTGGCAGGTACCGGTGATACAGGAGTTCTGACTGCCGATGAGCATCATCGGTTTGGCAAGCCCGGCATGCACGACCGCGCCGTACTGGGTGCCGTCGAGGTCGGCCGCGCCGGCGCAGTGCGGGTCGGTGCGGCACGCCTCCAACGCGGCGGCCCCGCCGAAGGAGTGGCCGACGTAGACGACGGTGTCGGCGTTGACGTGCCCGGCGAAGCGGCCGCTGGTGTTCAGTGTCACGGCCCGCATGGCGGCGAATCGGTCGTCTGCCGCCCAGATGGCGACCAGCCGTTCGCCGTCGGCCTGAGCCTGGCCCGCATGTTCGTTCGCGGAGTCGGTCGAGGAGGGCTTGCCGGCGACCGTGGCGGGCACTGTCTGTCCGTTGAGGATGGTGAGGTTCGCGCTGTACGTGGGGGTGACGCCGACGACCAGATAGCCGTGGCTGGCCAGGTTTTCCGCGAGCGTGGTGTACTGCGGCGCGGCAAGGCCCATGCCTGGTTCCAGCACGACGACGGGGAACCTTCCGGTGGCGATCGGCACGTCGGCGAAGGAGTGGCCGCGAATGTCCGTGAAACGGGTTTCGCCAAGGGCGGCCGGACCGCCGAAATGCAGTCCCGCCCAGCCGCCCGGGGTGTAGGGCGCGTGCTGCGCGCCGGCGCCGGGGGCAGCCGGATACCACAGCCAGACCGACAGTTCCCGCGGCTTGCCCGGTTGCGGGGCGAGCGGATCGGTACGGGTGCCGTCGGTCCAGTCGACGATGCTCCGGCCGACCGGGTAGGGGCCGGTCGGGGCGGGCAGCGTGACCGGCTGCGCGGCTCGGATCGCGACGTAGCCAACGTAACCGCCGAGTACGACAACGAGTGTGAGCGCGATCCAGCCAACCCACCGCGGCCACCGGCGTTTCTGCTTACCTCGTGTGCCTTCACCCATGCCCGCATAGTACGCAACGCGTAGCATCGAGTCACGTACTATCGTCGGGTGTCGAGGAGGACGCATGCACAGCAACGACGCGCAGATGCTGGTACTCACCGCGCTCGCGGGCGGCCCGCTGCACGGTTACGCGATCAACACCACGATCGAGAAGCTGACCGGGACCCGGCTCGGCCCGGGCAGCCTGTACGGCGCGCTCGCCCGCCTGGAAGCGCGGCAACTGATCGAGCCCGTCACGGACCGCTCCGACACGCGGGACAGGCAGCGCACCGTCCGCATCACCGCGGCCGGGCGGGAGACCTTGCGCGCGGAACTCGAACAGATGGCCCGGGTTGCCCAGGCCGGCCTTCGTGCGCTGGGGGTCGCACCGGCATGAACGTGCCCACGCTGCTGCTGCGGCTCTACCCGCCCGGGATCCGCGAGCGGTGGGGGAGCGAGATCGTGCACGAGGCGCGGTCGGCCGGCCCGCGCTCATGGTGCGATACAGCCGCCGGGGCCGTGAAACTGTGGCTGCACCCCAGTGACTGGCCGGAAACCGCGAGCGGGCAGACCAGCCGTGTCCTGGCCACCGCGGTTGTCGCGGTCACCACCGCGGCCGTCTTGCTGGTGCGCGCGGCCGGCCCCGCCTCGCTGACCGGGAGCGTCGACCGTCCCGCGACCAGCGCGTGGCTCGCGCCGATCCTGGCCGGGTTGGCTTTCGCCGCACCGTTGCCGCGGCTGCGCTGGGCCGTGCTCGGGCGCCTGGCAGCCGCGGTGGCCCGCACTCTCATCGCGCCGGTCCTCGTGTTCGGCATCCTGTTCCTGCTCGCGCACAGCGGATTGGTCGTCCACCCGACCGGCGTGGTCGACGTCCTGCTGGTCGGCTGCTACTGGGCCGTCCTCGGCTTCATCGGGATTCGCCTGTGCCTGCTCACGGCGCGCGTCGGCCGCATCGCCGTCCTGCCGAGCACCCGGCGGCTGGGCGTCGCGTTGCGGTTCCTCGGGGCGGGGCTGGCGCTCGCGGCCGTGCAGACGCTGCGGGCCGGCTCGCTCGTCCTGTCGTGCGGGCTGGCCGTTCTCGCCGCGGCCGTGTTCATCACCGTCCTCGACCTGCGCCGTATGGCACATTGACCCGGAGTCGCTATCGATGTCGAGACCACGATGCCCGACGACCACCTGCTGCGATTGTCGGCCTCGGACCTGGGCCGCGGCCACGATGGGCACGCGCCCCCGCGCCGGAGTCGAACGTGTACGCCGTGGCGGTTCAGCCGCGTCCACGGGCTTCTGACGGCATGGCGGGTGAGATGGCAGACCATGATCTTCAGAGGCGAAGGGCACTGGAGTTCCCGGCGTTCAGTGTCTATCCGTGGATCAGCCCATGAGTTGAGCTCCGTCCGACGCCTCGGCGAGCAGCAGGCGGCGGATGTCGGGCTGGCGCAGTACCCGCAGCAGGGAGCCGCCCTGAGGCGTGGGGCGTGGACGGCCGGGGGAGCGCTGCGCCGATGTCGCATTCGAGGCGCCGCAACTGGGTCACGAGCGCGGTGGGATGGGCGCCCAGGCGCTCAGCGGCCGCTTTCAACGTCGAAAAGGTCATTGCCGTCTCGAAGCGTGCGAGTGCTGGTGGCGCCCGCTGGCCGGGCGGGGATGCCGTAGCTGGTTGCCGGCCGGGCACGGTCGAGTCGGCTGCCGAGCGCGGCGCGGGAGCTTGACCTGGGCAGACGCTTCGAACCATGCACCACGACGTTGCTCTGGGGCGCTGGGTCGGCCTGGGTTCGCACCCAACTCGCACCCTTGGTGAGAGAGGCCCGCTTCTGGCCTGGTGGGTCGGTGGTTGAGTTCGATCGCTGCCTGACGTCTTGTAAGTAGATGTGTGACAACGTAGTCATTCCCGAGAAGCACTGGTGGGATGACGCGGATGCCGAGTACGTTCGCGCCCGATCCGACCGGTACCCCGCAGCGACCAACATCGACCCGGCCTGGACACTCGAAGCGGCTGCCGATCCTCGAAGCACCGTTCGCGACCCAGACCCCAATGAAGTTGATCTCGGAAGGACCGCCTTCATACCCGGGTTCTGCGTTTTTCTTTTGTATTGCAATGGGTTCGGCGCGTCACCAGCCGCCACAAGTCAGCATCATCGAATCGGAAAGCTGACCGGGCCGCGACGGCGACCCGGTCAACTCGGCCGGTGCCGCTACAGCGGCCAGCCCTGGGCGGTGGCCAGTGCGCGTAGCTGTGCCCACACGTCCGCAGTGGTGACGCCGCCCGGCGGGCACGGCAGCGAGGCCACCGTCGGCACCGGCCAGCGCGGTGCGGCCAGGTTGGGCCGCATGGTGAAGTCCAACGCGTCGGCCAGGTTGTTGGCCGCCGAGTCGCGCGGGGTCAGCGGCGCCAGCCCCCACCGCCACTCGATCATGCGCAGGATCGACGTGTGATCGAACACCTCGTCGGAGTAGACCCGGTTGCGGCGCGCCATCGGTGAGATCAGCACGCACGGCACGCGGAAGCCGCGCAGCGCGAAGTTCGGGTCGGCGTCCGGCGCGGTGGTGGGCGGCATGTGGTCGAAGAACCCGCCCCACTCGTCGAACATCACCACCAGCGCGGTGTGTGCCCAGTTCGGGCCGCCGGTCACCGCGCGGTAGATCTGGTTGAGGAAGGTCTCGCCGGCCCGGATGTCCGAGGGCGGGTGGTCGTCGCCGCTGGCGCCCTGCGACTCCAGCAGGAACCGTGGGTCCACATAGGACACAGCGGGCAGGTTGCCCAGCGCGCAGTCGGTCAGGAACGTGGCGATCGGCTGGCTGATCGGCAGGTACTTGTTGCCCCACAGGGCCAGGAAGGGCACGTCCGAGTAGTAGTACCGCCCGCTGACCCCGGCCGCGCTCAGCCGGTCCCAGATCGTCGGCAGCGTGGAGATGGTGGTGGTGTCGGAGATCCGGTCGGTCTGCGCGGCGTGCAGGTACAGCCGGTTGGGGTAGGTCTCCGACATGGTCGCCGCGAAGTACTGGTCGCAGGTGGTCCAGTAGGGCGCGGCCTGCCCGAGGAACGGGAGGTCGGCCTGGGTGAAGTAGCCGATCGCCAGCAAATCGTTGGCCGCCCGCAGCCAGCCGTCGCAGGCGCCGTTGTCGTACTCGATGCGGCCGCCCTGGTAGCTGTGGTCCGGGTCGAGGTGACCGCAGCCCTGAAATTCGGCCAGGTGGTAGGTCTGGTGCGGCGTGCCGGCCTGGTCGGTGTACGTGAGGCCGGCCTGCTGGCCGGTGGCACCCGGTAGCCAGCCGAGAAAGTGGTCGAAGGACCGGTTCTCCATGGTGACCACGACGACGTGGTCGATACCGGACGTGCCGGGTGCGGGCAGCGTCGCGGCGCGCGGTGCGCCCGTCGCGCTGGACTGGGGCAGCAGTGGGGCTGCCGCGGCCATTCCCAGTGCGCCGGCTCCGGCGCGCAGGAACACCCGACGGTTGAGTTCCATGGTCGACCTCCTGGTACAGCTGACAACGCCGATGACGGGCTGGCCGGCCAGCGGTTCGCCCAGATTCGCAGGGGTACCCGGGATCAGGGGTTCAGACAACGTTGGCAGAGAACTGAGCAAAGGACGGGCACGTATGTGCCGGTTGTTCGGCATGTCCGGTGCACCACACCGGGTGAAGGCGACATTCTGGTTGGTGGCGGCGCCGGACAATCGCGCGGCCCAGAGCCGGCGGAATCCGGACGGCACCGGTCTGGGCATCTTTCACCCCGACGGCCGGCCTTGGGTGGAGAAACAGCCGATGGCGGCCTTCGAGGACTCCCGGTTCGTCGGCGAGGCCCGGCACCGCGAGTCCACCACGTTCCTGCTCACGTCCGGCACGCTTCCACCGGGAGGCCCTCGATGTCGAACAGGTGCTGGACAAGTTCAGCACTATCCGCTCGGTCGTTGCCCGTATCCGCAACGGTAAGGACGAACGAAGCGCGCTGCTCGACATCCGCCGACACCTCACCGTCAAAGCGCGCGCCGGACAACTCGTCTACGACCACCTCGGTGAGCTATCCGGCGGCGAAGGGCAGATGATCACAGCATTCATCGTTGGTGCCGCACTGCGCTACCACCTCGGAGACGAGAAGCGGAATCGGCTCACGTTCGCGCCCGTCGTGCTGGACGAAGCATTCATCAAAGCCGACGGTGAATACACCGGATCAGCCGTCGAGGCGTGGAAGCAGCTCGGGTTCCAGCTCATCGTCGGTGCGCCAGAAGAAAAGGTGAACTCGCTGGAGGCAGCGTTGGACCTGTCGATCGTCGTCACCAAGAACCCTGACCACTACTCGTACGCCAGGGCAATCCCGCGAAAGCCAGTGGTCTGATGAAGACGCCGTCGCAAGTACTGGCCGAGATCACAAGTCGGCTCGCCAACGGCTGGCACGACGACATTGCAGGATCGCCACCCCATGACGCCGGGCATTGGCCACGGTCGTTTCAAGATCATATTGTGTGACCGAGAATGGTGAAGGGCCGGTCCGCTCGACGGCTGGCCCACCGGGTGGCTTCGGTGATATCAGCGCGTCCGGCCAGTCGTAACGCCCCGACGGCACAACGCCTCATGCATGCGGCCAAGTTGACTCTGCGCCGTGACGGCGGGTACTTCCTCCCGATGCCCGGCGACAACTGGCGGTCGGATACCTACGAGGCCGTGTTCGAGGTGGCACCGTCGTTGGTTCCGGACACGAGGGTCTATCCCGTTCTTGACGCCCCCTGGGTCGCGTCCACCCGCCTGTCACCCACTAGTCAATCACGGCGATGGCTTCGACTTCGACCAAAAGATCAGGGGAGTACAAGGCGGCGACGCCTATCAGTGTTCCTGGCGCGCGTAGCGTAACACCGAGTTTCGCGAGGGCCCGATCACGACCCTCGGTAACCAGTTTCATTTTGTCCATGCTCCAATCGGTGACAAAGGTGGTCAGCTTCGCGACGTTGTCGAACGAGCCGCCCGCTTCGGCGAGCGCCGCGCCGACGTTGAGAAAGCATTGTTCAACCTGCGCGGCGAGGTCACCTTCGCCCACCAAGGTTCCGTCCGCGTTCCAAGCGACCTGGCCGGCCATGAACACAAGCTTCGATCCAGTGGCTATTGAGACCTGCCGGAAAAAGCCCACCTTCGGCAGTTCCTTAGGGTCGATCAAACTGATAGTCATGTCTTTCGCCAATCTGTAGTGAGGCGCACGAGCTGCAGGCTGCGGTGACGGCATTGCCACTGCGGAACGTCACGGTGATCTGGGGTCGGGCCCGCAGGGGAGCCCGCGTGACCGGGCCGGCGGTGACGAAGCCAACTGCCGGCCGACTGGTCTCAGGGTGGTCGAGGATGCCGGCGTTGACCAGGGTTGAGTGGATGGTGTGGTCGGCCCGCAGTGTCGAGACAACTGCCAGGCCCCGCCCGGCCTGGCCCAGCACAGCGGCTTCGTGCAGGCTCGTCATCGGCGTGATGGGGATGTCGAGAACGTGCGCGGCTTGCCCCGTTCTGATCCAGCCCCGGTATCTGACCACCGTCGCAACGTCTTGACGGTCGATGGGCGTCTCGTCATCGGTCTGATGGAAGTCACCGCTACGCCGCCCCGCCAGCTGTGGTGGTGACGGCTGGCGCGGGCTCGGATGACGCAGGCGTTTGAGGGACTCGGATTACGGCGACCGAGAGCACCAGGCGCGCTAACGCGATGCCAGCGGCGACTTGGTGCGAAGTCGCGCACCGCCGTCAGGGGCATGGCTGAACTTCATCGATCCAGCGGTCGACGCGATCAGCTTCGCGTCTCAAGAGCTCCGGTGAGGCCGTGGCATGGGAGAGGACCGCGGTCCCCTGGTAGGCGGTGATCATCTCGACGGCGAGCTCATGAGCGTCGCTTCGTCCCATTTCCTGGAACTGCTGGTCGGCCCCGTCGACGAGGGCTTGCATCAGCTTGGCTGAATGCGGCTCTGGGCCCGTCACGCGCTTGGAGAGCTCTGTGCAGAGAGAACCGATGGGACAGCCGCGCTGCGCAATCATCTCGGCTTGCTCCGACAGCGATCTGAACAGTGCCTTGAGTCGATCGGCTGGAGCGTCGTACCGCTCGGCTAGAGCCGCATAAGTTGACTCGATCTCTGCTATCCGCGTGGAGACGACAGCATCGACGATGTCGTCCTTCGTCTTGAAGTAGTAGTACACGTTGCCCAAGGGAACGCCGGAAGCAGCAGAGATGTCGGCGATCGTCGTCCGCTCCACCCCCTGTTCGTAGAACAGCTGAGAAGCTCCAACGATCAGTCGGTCTCGCTTCCCTCGGCGCTCCTGAGCTCGTGATCCGCCCTCAGCCATCGCGTCAGTCACCTCGCTCACCACCAGACCGTGTGTCAGTCATCTAACTTACTGTAGACGACGCCGTCGTGCTCGGCTAGTGTGTTAGTTGACTGACTAACTACGGAGGGCACCCATGAGTCGGTACGCACGTAAGAAGGTTGTGATCAGCCTGGCTGGGCCCACAGAAGGTGCGAGGGCATCACGATGAGCGCAGTCCCGGTAAAGACCGTGCTGGTCACGGGTGCCAACGCCGGGATCGGCAAGGATGTGGCCCGGCAACTGGCATTGCGCCCTGAGATGGCGCGGATCTACCTGGCGTGCCGGAACGAAGGCCGGGCGAGAACGGCGAAGGCCGAGCTCGAAGCGAAGACCGGCAGGTCCATCTTCGACATCATTCTCATGGACGTCGCCGATCCGGACTCGGTCCGCGCCGGCCTGGCGGGCATCAACGGATCCCTCGACGCGCTGGTCATGAACGCCGGTGGAATCGGCGGCAAGACGCCCCTGGAGTTGACAGCCGACAGGGTCACTAACGTGTTCGCGTCGAACCTTCTTGGCCACGTCGTTCTCCTCGAGTCGCTCCTGAGCGAGGACCGGCTTGACGGGGTGGCGGTCCTCGCCGGAAGCGAAGCAGCCAGGGGAGTCCGGTACATGCTGATGAAACGGCCGTCGTTCGTCTCAAACTCCGTCGACGAGCTCGCCAGTGTCATCGACGGCACCTATTTCACCGACCACAAAAGGGACATCGGTTTGGCCTACGGGCAGGTCAAGTACATCGGGGCCCTGTGGATGGCCTACCTGGCCCGCCAACACCCTGACCGCCGATTCATCACCGTGAGCCCCGGTAACACCACCGGTACCGAAGCCCCCAACAATTTCATATTGCCGCTGCGTCTAGCGGCCAAATACGTCGTACCCCTCGTGGGTATCACCCACAAACTCGAGGTGGGCGCCAAGCGACTGGTCGACGGCGTCACCGACCCGACCCTGTCTAGCGGCGTGTTCTACGGCAGCCCCAACAACAAGGTGACCGGTCCCCTGGTCGACCAGGCAGACATCTTCACCGACCTGGCCAATCCGTCCTTTCAGGACCACGCTAACGAGGCCATCCATCGCTTTATCACCTAAAGACATTCGCGCAATACCACGCCGACCGGCTTCCGTGAACGCTCAAATCAAATTAGGTGACGACGCTGAGCAGCGGCGTGAACGCCGGAGTTTAGAGTCGACCACGCGGCGAGGCATCCGCCGTGAGACGGGTCCTTTCCCATGCGGTCCCCCTCCTAACCTGCCGTACAAGCTTTCCGAAACAGGCTCCCCAGCGGTTCCGCATCACCATACCGGATGGTCTGAAACTAAGGGTTGTCCCGTAATGATCAACTCAGTTGGATGCGCAACAGGAGCGGCGCGGTCAGACGGCTCGGTCCGCGATGACGAGATTGCGCATCAAGGCGATACCAGTCGTGGCGTAATAGACGCCATCGCCTGTACGTCGGCAGTTGCGCAGGATGTTCCAGCAGCGCATGTGACACAAGGCGTGTTCGACCCTGGCGCGGACCCGCTTGTGCACGGTGTTCAACTCCTCCTGCCACGCGGGAAGCTCACGACCTTTGCCGGGTTTGCGGTAGGGCATGATCACCTCGGGATTGCCCCGGTAGCCGCCATCGGCCATCACGTGCGCACCGCGACACTGCTGGTCAACACCGGAGTCGCGGTAGGCACGGCAGTCGTTGCGGTTACCCGGCGTCGGGGTCCCGACCGCCACCGTCAGGCGGGTGTCGGCGTCGATGACGACCTGCATGTTCACCGAGTACCGATAGTTTTTGCTGGACGCGGTCACCGCCCGGTCGTAGGTGGGCACCAAGATGCCATCCACGATCGGAGGTGTCGCGCTGTCTTCTTGCTCACCGGCGTGACGCCCGCAAGGCACGACCTGGTGACACCCGGCCCACCGCGGACTTGGAGATGCCGAACAGCAGCGCCATCTGCCGGTAGGTCAGTTCGTGCGGTAGTACACCGCGACCAGCAGCACCCGATCAGCCAGCGACAACGCCCACGGCCGACCCCGCCGGCCCTCAGCCACCGCGTCACCGCCCCGACGAGCCACGATCCGCACCAACTGGTGAAACTGACGCACCGACAACCCGGTGAACACCGGCACCCACTCCGGCTTCTCGCGTTGATGGACCTCGAGCTCTCGCCTGATCGGGTGAAGGTGGAGTTTGGCACCTCGGACCTGCTCTTCGTCGACCGCAAACGTCAAAGGGATGCCCCTGCTCGCCGCATATGGAGGGGCCAAGGCTGCGCTGCGAAACTTCGCTCGGATGTTCGCTGCTGAGCTTCTTCCTCGCGGGATTCGCGTCAACGCGGTATCGCCCGGCCCCACCGACACGCCGATCGCCGGCAAGTCGATGCCCGATAAGGATCTGGAAGCCCAGATCACTGCGCAGCTGCGTGAAGCCAATCCGATGAAGCGCTTCGGAACGGCGGAGGAACTCGCCACGGGTGTTCCTGCTGGAACGGTATGTCACCGACCTTGCCGGCACGCCGACCTCGGCGGTCGCCGTGTTAGGGATCACCAGCCTGACCGCGAACCGGGCAGGCGCGGTACGCGGCCACTGGGGCATCGAGTCTCTGCATTGGTTACGTGACACCGTCTACCGGGAAGATGACTCGACGGTGCGCACGCGATCCGGCCCGCGCGTCATGGCCGCCCTGCGTAACCTCGCCATCGGGGCGTTACGACTGGCCGGACGCGCTGATATCACCGAAGCCACCCGGTGGGCCAGCCGTCGAGCGGACCGGCCCTTCACCATTCTCGGTCTCACAACATGATCTTGAAACGATCGTGCTGACAGTGCCTGTGCCGACCGGGGCCGGATCGCCCGAGCACGCGCCCCGGCCACCCGCACTCACCTCCAAGACGTCATGTGCCGAACTGCATTCGTGGAGTGCTCGCCCGGCGTATCGAGTGATCTCCCGGTACGGTGGATGGTCAGCTTGGGTCGCCTGCCCGCATCACCCTGGCGCTCAGCACCGTGATCGCCATCAGCGGGATGAGACAGGCGAACGTCCAGTTGAGCCCGATTCCCTGGGCCACCCAACCGACCAACGCCGGGCCCAGGAGAACTCCGGTGTACGTGAAGGTGGTGGCCCGGGAGACGAACGTGGCCGCCCCGGGCCCGTCCCCGCCGGCCCGCCCCACGGCACTGAAGATCGACGGTATCAGGACGGAACTGCCGTACCCCACCACCGCGAACCCGGCCAGCGAGACAGACTCGGACGGTCCGACGATCACGATGACGAATCCGATCACGGCGATGATGGCGTGCAACCGGAACAACCTGGCGCGGCCGAGTCGCTCGGTAAGCGGGTCGCCGGCCAGCCGGCCGAGAGTCTGGAACAGCGTGTAGGCACCGAAACCGAGGGCCGCGACGGCCAGTGTCGCACCCCGGCTCTCGTGCAGGAAGACACCACTCCAGCTGATCACCGCGGCCTCGCACACGAAAAGCAGCAGGCCGATCGAGCCGAACACCAGTACAGGCCCGGTCCAACCGTACCGCCAACTCGTCTTCGTGGCCGGCTTCGTCCCGTCGGTCGGCCCGGTCCGGCTGTCCACCGAGGCGGGCAGCAGCCAGGCGGTGACCGGCAGAACGACGAGCAACAGAATGCCACCCACCCACACGATGTGTGTCAGCACGGACACGCCCGCGCGGATGACGGCCGCGCCGAGCAGCGAGGCAATGATGGCGCTGATACTCCAGGCCGCGTGGCAACTGTTCAGGATGTGCCGCTTGCGCAGCCGCTCGACCACGACGGCATGGGCATTCATCGCCACGTCGATGGTGCCGACCAGGGCTCCGGCGACGGCTACCGCGACACTCAGTAGCACCGCGGAGTTCGCCAGGCCGATGCCGGCCAACGCGAATGGCAGCACGAGCAGCGTGACGCGGATGACGTTGGCGCTGCCGAACCGGGCAACCAGGCCGCCGACCGTCTGCATGGTCAGGATCGCCGCCACTCCCCAAAAGGTCAGGATGAGACCGAGTTGGGAGTCGGTGAGGCCGAGGCTGGCCTTCAACGAGGGAATCCGGACGAGGTAGGTGGAAACCAGTAACCCGTTGATGAAGAAGACCGCGACGATGGCCCACCGCGCGCGGGCGACGACGGAATCCCGCGGCGGCGTGCCGGGCGCGCTCTCGTCGGGCACCGTGCCGGTCGTGTCGGGTTCCGAACGGCTGCTGATGTCAGTCATGTCGGTTCTCCAGGTTATCGATCTTCGTCATTGGTGCTCGAGGCGGGCTCCGGGGAACACCCGCACGTCCGAACCGATGCGCCCCGCCTCGACGAGCAGGTCATCCCGCCAGCGATCCCACAGCCCGTCGAGCCGCGAGGTGATCACCACGGTATCCACCGATCCGTCGGCCAGCGGCGTGCGCAGACCGAGCGCGTGGTGTCCGGTGTGGACACCGCTCTCGGTGGCGCGCCGCACCAGCGCGGGATCGAAATCCAGCACGGTCAGCGGCGGTGCGTCCGGTGGAACCTCCCCGCCCGCGCCGATTACGGCGATCTTCGTGCCGGGCGGTAGGTCGCGAATCGCGTCCGCGATCTCCGCCGCCACACCGCGGTCCGCCACCTTTCGCTGCCACTCCAGCAGGTCGCCGTAGTCAGCTTCCCAACTCCACAGCAGGTGCCGGACGGTGAGCGCGACACCGATCTCGAACACGGGCTCGCGGTGCAGGTCGAGCATCACACCGAACTGCCGCGCCAACTGCTCGCGTAGGTCGAACAGGTCACGCTCGTGTGGCACGTCAACCACCCAGGCGTCGAAACTGAGCACGAACTCGACGCCGCCGCGGAACAGCTTGAAACCCAGTTCGAGATCTTCCGCGCCCCACCAGCAGTTGAACGCCTCGTCGAACCCGCCGGTGGCCCGGAAGTCATCGGCGCGGACCGAGACGTTGAGGGTGAAGAAAAGCTGCCAGGGTGCGCGCCGACGGGACAGGTCGAAGTCGATCTGCTCGAACAGGTCGTACCGGATGTCACGAAACGCTGGGTCGTCCCGGTAGCGGGCGACCGTTTCCGCCGGCCCGCGCCGCGCCACCTCCGTACGCACCCATGACAGGTCCTTCTCCGGGTTGTAGCCGTGGGCGTATCCGACCACGGCGCGATGCCGCGACCCGTCGGCGTGCAGCGCGAGGTGCTGCTCCAGGAAGTCCGTGCCGAACAGCGGCCCGGTGTCCAGAAACACCAGGATCGGAGCCTCCGCCAGGTCGGCACCGGCGTTGCGCGCGGTGGCGACCCGGTTTCCACGATCCTCCTGGAAGTGGTACTTCAGGTGAAGCCGGCCGGTGAACGAATCCACCACGGCCCGAGTGCCGTCCGAGGAGCCGTCGTCGGCGACGATCACCTCGAACTCGTCGACCGGTAAATGTTGCCGGGTCAGGTGCTCGAGTTGGTCGGCCAGCAGGCCGCCGCGGTTGTAGGTGGGTATCACCACCGACACCCGCGGGCGGCGCTCCGCATCGATCTCCATGATTGTCGCCCTCCCTTCCCGCCGGCTACTGGTACTCGTCGTGGCGGCGCAGCCAGGCGCCCTTCTCGGCGAATACCGGACGGCCCTGCGGAGTGAACTCCAGGTAGTTGTCGGTGCCGTGCAGCTGCGCGGTTCCCTCGCCGTAGGTGGAATAGGCGTGATAAACGGTGTCGCCGTTCCGCACGAAAACGCTGAGGCCGGCCTGCTCGCCCGTTGTCTGGTGGTCCAGCCCGGCGGCCAGTAGTTCCGCCTTGTTCATGTACTGGTATTCGACCGGCGCCACCGACTCGTCCTGAGTGGTGTGGAAGTCGTAGTTGAAATCGCTGTGGAAGGACGAATACCACGGCACCGTCCAGCCCATTCTGGCCCGGTAGGCGGCGATCTTCTGATACGGCGCGCGCGAAATCAGCGTGATCGAGGTGTCCCTGGCGTGCAGGTGGGCCAGGTGCCCGAGGCTGTCGACCATATAGGAGCAGAACGAGCAACCGGCGTCCCATTCCGGGTCGAACATGAAGTGATACACGATCAGCTGACCGCGGCCATCGAACAGGTCGAGCAGGTTCACCTTGCCGTCCGGGCCATCGAACACGTACTCCTTGCCGATCCGCACCATCGGTAGTGCCCGCCGGGCCGCGCCGAGTTCGGCGAGTGTTCGTGTCGCTTCCTGCTCCTGCGCCAGCAATTTCTTACGTGCGATCAACCATTCGTCGCGCGACACGACGGACGGCAGGTCGACCGGCGATGAGCTCATCGTGGTCGTCTCCTTTCTCGATTCACATATGTCATGTATGCGTACCGCGGATGGCGGGCCGGGGGCACCTTCGGAATTGCTCAGTTGCCCGGCACCGCCGCGCGGAGATGGTTCGGCTACGCGGCGTCTTCGAGCGGGCCGGTGTCGATCGCGGTGGGCCGCGACCGGGTACGGCGGACATGAGCCGGCAGTACGAACGCGGTCGCGAGCGCCACCACCGAGACGATCACCAGGGCATAGAAGCCGGCGTGGAAACCGCCTGCCAGTCGGGCCAGTGCCGGCGACCCGGCCGTGACCGATGCGGCGACCGTGGTCACCACGGCGACTCCGAACGCGCCGCCGATCTGGAATCCGGCCGAGTTGAGCCCGGACGCCAGCCCGGACTCCGGCTCTGCGACACCGGTGAGCGCGACGATCGACGCGGTCGTGTTGCCGGCACCCAGGCCCAGCCCGAAGATGACCAGGGCGAGGAAGATGTCGCTGAGGAAGTGGCCCTGCACCGGTATCCTCGCCAGGAGTACGCAGGCAACGCCCAGCGCGAGCACGCCGGTTGCCGCGATGATCCGGAAGCCGTGCCGGGTGACGACGGCCTGCCCGATGTAGGCGCCGCCGACCGCCATGATCGGCATGACGCAACTGGCCAGGCCGGACTCGAACGCGGAATACCCAAGCACCTGCTGGGTCTGCAGGGAGATCAGCACGCCTTCGCCCCAGACCACCATCGCGACGAGCGCCGTCAGCAGATTGCCGGTCAGCACCGTCCGGTTACGTAGCAGCCGCAACGGCACCAGCGGAGCGGCGGACCGGGATTCGATCACGAAGAACAACCCGACGAGCACCGCGGCGACGACGAACAGGCTGATCGTCTGGGTACTGAGCCATCCGGCGGCGGATGCGTTGACGACCGCGTAGATCGCGACGAGCAGCGCGCCGGTGCTGGTCACCGCCCCGGCCACGTCGAAGGTGCGCCGCCGGCCGCGGTCGCGACTTTCCCGCAGGATGAACGGCGCCGCCAGCAGCACGCACCAGAACCACGGGGACGTTGACCAGGAAGACCCAGTGCCAGCCCAGGGCGGTGGTGAGCCCGCCGCCGACCAGCAGGCCGACCGTGGCGCCGACACCGCCGACCGCCGACCAGGCGGCGATGGCCCGGTTGCGGTCACGCCCTTCCGGGAAGGTGTTCATCAGGATGGACAGCGCGCTCGGCACCATCGTCGCCGACGACAGACCATGCACGGCACGAGCCGCCACCAGCACCGGGCCGCTCCACGCCAGCCCGGACACCAACGAGGTGACCAGGAAACCGGCCACCCCGACCATGAACACCAGCCGGCGGCCGAGCAGGTCCGCGGCCCGGCCGCCGAGCAGCAGCAGGCCGCCGAAGGTGATCGCGTTGGCGGTCAGCACCCACTGCGCCTGTGAGGTCGGCAGATGCAGGCCGACCTGAATGGACGGCAGGGCCAGAATGACAATCTGCGAGTCGAGAATCATCATGAAACTCGCGACACAGAGCAGCACGAGTGCCGCCCAGCGACGCCGGTCGCGTTTGGTTGCCAAATCGGTTACCGCCATGGAATCCATTTTCGTCCCTCCTGACGTGCCGGATGCCTGCCTGGCCCCGCCACCATCTCAACCAACAAGAACGCGAGCACCTCCAGGAATGCTGATTGACTTCCGCAACACCGGAGTTGCCGGAATTCCGGACCGTTGATTACCGTGAAGATCATCGGTGATCTCCACGATCGCAATCCAAGGAGACATGGTTATGGCCGAACCCAGGTGCCCCTACGTTCTCGACCCGCAAGGTCCCGATACCCATACGGAAAGCTTCCGTCTGCGGGAGCAGGGACCGATCGCCAGAGTGGAACTGCCGGGCGGGGTGCTCGCCTGGTCCGTGCACGACTACGAGATCGCCAAAGAAATTCTGCTGGACGAACGATTCTCGAAGAATCCGCGGCGCAGCTGGCCGCCGTACGTCAACGGAGAAATCCCCCGCGACTGGCCGATGATCAGCTGGGTGGCAATGGACAACATGGCCACTCACGACGGCGAGGACCACGCGCGTCTGCGTAGGCTACTGTTGAAGGCGTTCACCACCGGCCGGGTCGATTCGATGGTTCCGAGGATCAGGGGAATCGTCAATGACCTGCTCGACGAGATCGGTGCCACTCCGCCCGACGAGGTGGTGGACGTCAAGTATCGTTACTGCCAGGCTCTGCCCGCCCGGCTGATGTGCGAACTGTTCGGCGTGCCCGATGAGGCCAGGGATGACGTGCTGCGCGGCGGCCATGTCAATGTGGACACCCGGATCACACCCGAGGAGGCCGAGGCCAACGTCGACCAGTGGGAGCAGGCGATTGCCGACCTGGTCGCGTACAAGCACAAGCACCCTGGAGACGATCTGACCAGTGCGCTGATCGCGGTCAAGGAGGAGGACGGCTCCCGGCTGACCGATTCCGAACTGATCGGCACGCTACACCTGATGCTGGGCGCCGGCTCCGAGACGATGGTCAACTCGCTGACCTACGCCATCATCGCCGTCCTGGACGATCGGACGCTGCGCGAGCGACTGCGGATCGGTGCGGCGTCCTGGGAGGACGTCATGGAGGAGACCCTGCGCGTCGAGTGTCCGGTCGCGCACCTGCCGTTCCGGTTCGCCATTGAGGAGAGCCACATCGGCGGTGTCACGATCGCCGTCGGCGACCCGGTCATGATCGACTACGCCGCGATCGGCCGGGATCCGAAGCTACACGGTGCCGGCGCCGGTTTCTTCGACGCCGACCGCCCCGACAAGACGCACCTGTCGTTCGGGCATGGCCCGCACTACTGCCTCGGCGTGCGGCTGGCGAAGGTCGCCACCCTGATCATGCTGCCGGCGCTGTTCGACCGGTTCCCCGACATCGAACTGGACATTCCCCGCGACCAACTGGAGCCGCAGGGCACCTTCATCATGAACGGCCGCAAGAACTGCCCGGTCTATCTGAAGGGCCGACCCGCACCACTGAGCGGAGCAGCCGAATGAAACCCTTCCGGATCGAGGTCCCGCAGTCAGCTCTGGATGATCTCCGTGGTCGGCTCGCCGCGACCCGTTGGCCGGACGGGGGGTTCGAGGCCGGCTGGGATCGCGGCGTACCGCTGGACTACCTGCGTGAACTGGCCGAGTACTGGCGCACCGACTACGACTGGCGGGCGGCAGAGGCAAGGCTGAACGAGTACCCGCAGTTCGTCACCGAAATCGACGGCGCAAGAGTCCATTTTCTGCACATCCGCTCGCCCGAGCCCGATGCGATGCCGATGATCATCACGCATGGTTGGCCGGGCTCGATCGCCGAGTTCCTGCCGGTCATCGGACCACTCACGAACCCTGGAGCGCACGGCGGCGACCCGGGTGACGCGTTCCATCTCGTTGTTCCCTCGGTGCCGGGCTTCGGCTTCTCCGGTTCGACGCCCGAACCCGGTTGGCGGATCGAGCGGATCGCCCGGGCCTGGGCGGAGTTGATGCACCGCCTCGGCTACGACCGGTACGTCCCGCAGGGTGGTGACATCGGTTCCTGGATCAGCCTCACCCTGGCCGCCGTGGATCCCGTACATGTGGCGGGAGTGCACGTCAACTTTCTCGTCACCCCTCCCCCCGCGGATCCGGCGATGCTGGCCGGACTGGACCGGGGCGATCTCGACCGCCTCACCCAGTTGAAGTCCTTTCTGGACGAACGGTCCGCCTACATGCGTCTGCAGGCAACCAGTCCACGGACGATCGGGTACGCGCTGACCGACTCGCCGGTCGGGCAACTGGCGTGGATCGTGGAAAAGGTGCGGGAATGGGCCGATGCGCCGAAGGTGCCCGAGGACGCCGTGGACCGCGATCACCTGCTCACCAACGTGACGATCTACTGGCTGACCCAGACCGCGCGGTCGGCCGCGGAACTGTACTTCGAGATCGCCGCGGACCTGCCGACCGCCGTCCCGCCTCCGGCCCCGCCACCGCCGCTACCAGTGCCGCTCGGGGTGGCCGTCTTCCCCCAGGATTCGGTGCGGCCCGTTCGGACGTTCGCCGATCAGGCGTTCCCCAACATCGTGCGGTGGAGCGAGTTCGAGCGTGGCGGCCACTTCGCCGCCATGGAAGAACCCGACCTGCTGGTCGATGACATCCGCCAGTTCAGGCGGGCGCTGCCGGGATGAAAGAAGGCGACCGCGTGCTCGAACGTTAATACGAGGCGGCCATCGACGCCATGAGCCGGCATCCTGCTGTGCCGTGGTGCCAAACGGTGCCGCCGCGCTTGGCGAACCAGCCACGGTGAAGCAGCTACCTCGACCCTGAACCTGGCCACTGCTGCCGAGCTACCCGCCCGCGCGTCGAACACGGGAGCCGTCGGGCCGGCGTCCTCGCCGCGGGCGTCGTCGACATGGTACGGCAGCTGCCAGATGCCCGTCGAATCACGAGAATTCTGCTCGTTTCGAAAACCATCGATCTTTCATTCAACACTTCGATTTGTCACATTCGAGCACATCCGAAGATGTGACGGCAGGACAATTGGTGGAATCGTCGAATAAGGCATGTCCTGACAAAAACAGGAAGGAGAAGTACACAACATGAACACCAGCAGCAGTTCGTCCACGGATGTCATGCCACTGTCCGCTGCCGATCGTTCCGCCATCGCCGCTTTGCCAGAGCGGATCGTGGCGGCGTGGGCCGCGCATGACGCGAACGCCTTCGCTGAGGTGTTCGCGGTGGACGGAATCATGATCCTGCCCGGGTCGTATCGGAAGGGCCGCCAGGAGATCCGCTCGTTCATGACCGATGCGTTCGCCGGCGCCTACCGGGGCACGCAGGTCACCGGCGAGCCGCTGGACATCTGCGGGCTCGGCGCGGATTCCGCCGTGCTGATCACCGGAGGTGGAGTGCTCGCCCCCGACGAGACCGAGGTGGCGCCGGAGCGCGCGATCCGGGCTTCGTGGGTGGTTGTCCGGCAGGACGGTCAGTGGCTTCTGGCCGCGTATCAGAACAGTCCCGCCAACGGGTAGGTAGCTTTCAACCCCCGCTCATCGCGGCGAGTTCCGCCGCGAGAGCGGGGGTTCGCCCGTCGCCGACCGGGGCAGCCGGCCGGCGATGTGTCAGCGCGACCGGTTGAACACGACGACGAGTGCCTGCGCCACGCGAGGGTGTTCGATCGCACGGTCGCGACCAGCGTCACGGCGTACCGATTCGCCAGCCGAACCGGCTCGGATCGGCGGTCGGTTGACCGCCCTGAGTGCAGCTCCGCCCGGCCGGCCGGCTGGGACGTCGTCCCCGCGGCAGTGCCGAGCTGGACGAACATGCCCGCGGCGACAACCCCGCCCGCGCGGCACGACTGGTGCGGGCACCCAGTGAGTTCGCCGCGCCCCGGTACTCCGCAGCCGTCGCGACGTCGAACCGGCGGGCGTTGCCGCCCGCCGGTTCCGAACAGGTCGCGTGACAGAAAGAATCACGGCGATTCTGACTGAACCGCCGTCGGCCTGGGCTCCGCCGCCACTACCGGGTCGGCGACGCGGCGCGCGAACAGGACCCTCCGCAGCACGCCCGGCCGCATCAGCGCCTGGGGCGGGTCGACCAGTCCCGCGGCGCGCAGGAACGCCTCGGTGAGCGAGGAGTCCTGCACGGCGGCAACGCGCAGCCGAGGAACGTAGGCGTTGGCCATCCGGACGGGCAACGTCCGACGTCCCGCCACGCCAGGGAATCCGAGATCTCCACCGGCGGCCATCGCCCACGGTGCGTCAGTGACCCGGGCGAGGTCGCGGAAGAACGCCCTCGGCTCGGGCGCCCGGCCAGGACCAACGTGCCGGCCGAGAACGTGGGCACCCAACGCGGCCACTGTCATGCCCTGCGCGTAGATCGGATTGAACGAGCAGGCCGCGTCCCCCACGACCAGCAGGCCGCGCGGCGGGTTGGCGAGCGCCTCGTAGCGCCGCCGGACGCTGGCCGGGAAATGATGGGCGACCGGGTGGGTGATCGGGACGGCCGTGCGCACCGCCTGGTGAATCACGGGTACCGACAGCGAGGCGGCGAAATCGAGGAATCCCGGCAGATCGGTCGGTGCCCGGTCGCCAAGCAGCCCATAGAGGGACAGCGAATACCGATCGGCCAGTCGGGCCAGGGTCGCGCCGCGAGGGTTTCTGGGCGTCGCCACACACACCTCGGCGACACCGTCGCCAATCGGGTCCGGCTCGAGTGGGCCACGGAAGTCGCAGGTGGTGTACGTCAGGTCGATCCTGACGCGGTCTTCGGGCACCTCGGGCAGCCCCATCTCGGTCAGCCAGACGGGAGTGCGCGAGCCGCGCCCCGTGGCGTCCACGACGAGTTCGGCGGGTACCACCCGCTCCGCCGAGCCCACACTGCGCGCCTGGAGCCGGGCGCCGGTGACACGGGTGTTGTCGGGCGAGGTCAGCAGGCCCACGATGTCGGTGGCCTCGGCGAACGACACGTTCGCCAGGGCGCGGACGCGGCGGCGCAGCCGCTGCTCGAGCATTGGCCGGGATGGTGAGATACAGGTCAGTCCGGTCGAGGTGCGGCGCATCATCCGCCCGTCGAAATACCATCCCAGGCTGACGCCGAAGTCGCCGATCGGCACGCCGTCGGCCACCAGTTCGTCGGTGAGACCGGGAAACAGGCCCTCGATGATCTCGTGGCCCCTGGCCAGCAGGCCGTGGATGTGGTGCCCCTGCGGGGCGGCACGCCGCGGAGTGCCGATGTCACCCAGCTCATCCCGGTCCACCACCAGGACCTGGTCATACGCGGTCGCGAGGACCTGCGCGGCCAGCAGGCCGGCCATTCCGGCGCCGAGCACCACGGCACGGCTGCCGGTGCCACTCTCGGCGCGGTCGACGGTGTCAGTCACCGGGACACCAGCCTTTCTCCGAGCTCCTGGCTCGCGCGTGGATTCGAGTGACCTGGCGTTGCCGGGTCGACCGAACGCCGTGCGACGCCGATCGACACGGCCACGCCGTCCGGCTCGCCAGAGCCGAACGAACCAAACGGTCTGCCGCCTGCGGTTGACGCAGGGAGTGTCATGCCTGCCTCCTGACTGGAGCGACGTGTTCCCGGACCGTGGTGCTGGACAGGGCGCCGGCGAAGTCCCGGCGGTCGGCGACGAACAAACTCCGGCTGTGCCAGGGTCGCGAAATGACCGCCGGAGCGGTGGTGCCGGGCCTGCGGGACGGTGTCCCGCCAGTGGCCGACCCGCTCCTGCGGACAGGCCGGTGGAACGGCGCGGGTCCTGCCGACGCCGGCGGACTCGACGAACTCGGTGCGGTATCGGTGCATGTTCTCGTCCCGGTTTGGTCTGGCCATCACGTGGTGGGCAGTTACAGGTAGAGCGTGTTGGGTTCCAGACCGCAGAGCACCCGTCCGTACAGCTCGGCATTCGTGTCCGGGTGCATCAGGGCGTGCAGGGCGAGTGCCTGGACGTCGCGGCGGATTCGCTGGATGGGCACCGAACTGTAGAGCGAATTGCCGCCGCTGCCCGCCGCGAGGGCGTCAACGGACCGCTCGGCCAGCCGGAAGACCCGGCCGAGCGCGGCCCGCGCCGCCACCTTCTCCGACACGTCCCAGGGCTCGCCGATGCCGCCCTTCCGATCAAGCTGATCGGCAAGGCGCGTTGCGTGGAACTCGGCCTCGTCCGCCTGATATACCGCCTCGGCCATTCGGAAATGGGTGACCGGGGCAGCGCTCTGGTTGTCGTAGTCGGTGTAGGTGATCTTGCGGTTGGGCAGCCGCTCCAGGAACGCCTCGATCGCCGCCCTGGCCAGCCCTGTCGCGACACCGACGAAACCGACCGATCCGGTGGCCATCATCGGTGCGCGCCAGACCGGCGAGGTCTTGTTGATCTCGCTCGCGTACACCTCCTGGAGCACCAGCGGCATGGGCAGCACCCGCTCCATCGGCACCCGCACTCCGTTGGCGACCGTCGTCACACTGCCGGTGCCGCGCAGACCGGCGGTGAACCAGTCGTCAACGATGTCCAGTTCGGACAGTGGCACCAGCGCCATCACCGGCCATAACTGGTCGCCCTGGGGTGCGGGAGCCATCGCCAGCACGACCTGCCACTGGCTGTGCAACGCTCCGCTGATGAAGGCCCAGCGACCGTCGATGATCAGATCGGCGCCGTCCGGCCGGGCGGTGGCGGTGGGACTGAGTACTCCGCACACCCGCACGTCGGGAGTACTGAACACCTCGTCCTGAACGGAATCCGGGAACAGACCCGCGAGCCAGGCACACACCGACCATACCGACAGGTTCCAAGCGGCGGCACTGTCGCCGCGGGCGACTTCGCTGATGGCGGCCAGCAGCGACCGGGCGTCGGATTCGTAGCCGCCGTGCCGTACCGGGATCCGCATCCGCAGCAAGCCGGTGTCGGCCAGGATCTCCATGGTCTCGTCGGACAGGCGACGATTCTCGTCGGCCCACTGGGCCCGGGCCCGCAGGTCCGGCAACACCCGGGTCACACGGGCCTGGAGTTCGGCAGCCGGATGCGATGTCACGGTCATTTCTGTACCTTTCGTCGGAGCGGTTGTCGAAATGGACGGAACGAGTACGCGACGCGGGTCGGCCCAGGCACCTCGGGATTCCTGCCGCGGCGTGGCGACCGTGCTCCCCCACTGAGATGTCGGTCTTCAGGCTTGCGCAATCGACCGGGTGCACGCATCTTCGACCTTGCCGGGCATTCCGGAGTTTTCTGGAGCAATGGAGAAGATGCCTGCCACACCGAGCCAGGGCAGAATCAACAAGCTCTGCGGCGGTCGACCGCTGAGCGCCCGTCGCTCGGTTGTGCCGGATCGCCGCGGTCAACGCCAACACCCGCTGGGCAACGCGTGCGTCCGCCGGGCGACTCGTAACGCCGGGTGACGCCGGCCTGGCCGAGGACGCCGCCGATATCGACCTCAGCAAACGTTCCCAGCCATGGACAACAATGACGCCACCCAAAGACCGCTCCGACGACCGGGCCACAGAACGCCTCTCCGCTTGTCAAGCCCGGGTTTCGTGGAGACTGGATTAGTTGGGTTCCAGGGTTGCGGCGACCGGACGGGTCATCGCGTGTAGCGCTTCGTACTCGGCGGGCGGGAGATAACCGTTCGCCGTGCAGCCGCCGGTTGTTGTACCAGTCGATGTACACGACAGTGGCGATCTCGACATCGTCGATCCCCCGCCACGGTCCTCGGTCACGCACGAGTTCGGCCTTGTACAGCGAATTGAACGCTTCCGCCATAGCGTTGTCATAGCTGTCCCCTTTGGACCCAACCGAGGCGACGGCGTCGGCCTCGGCCTCGGCCTCGGCCTCGGCGAGACCCTGCGTGTCAGGGTGAGTTGAGTCCACTGGATCACAGCAAACCGGCCTGACGCGGGGCGAGATACGGACCGAGATGACCAGCACGACCCTGTCCTCGCTGACCGAGGGCGACAATGAGCAAATGGAGTCCCACCACCCGCGCAGCATCGACACCCGGCATCGGCTTGCACACCGCCGCCGACGTCCACTTCGGCCTGGCAGCTGCCAAAGCCACCGACCGGCGCACCGTGCTCGCCGCGGCCCGCGCCCGGCACCCAGACCGGCTCGGCGGGATCACCACAGCGCCGAAGATCCTCGATCTCCCCGACACCGCCTCGATCAACCGGCCTGTCCAGGACATCGACGCCACAGCCGCCTAACAACCACTGGTCTCAAACATCTTGACAAATTCCGCGGTGGCCCAGCACTACGCGGTATACGTGCAGTTGCCTGATGATGTTCACACCCTTGTGCGAACGGGCGTAGAGCTGGCCATATCGGAACACTACGAACTGAGCGAGGAGTTGCGCGGCCAGTTCACGACGCAACTGGGCAAGCTGGACCGCAAGGAGAGCTACTTTCTGGACTTGGCGGCTGAGGAGGGGTGGCCGAAAGACAAGCTCCGGGTCAAGCTGCAAGCCATCTTCGGGAGCCGTTCGATGTGATCGACGGGGCATACACGATTGTCCGGCAGCAGCGAGCAGACCAAGAGGCAGACGGAAGCAGCAAGCAACCGACGTCCTACCGGCACACTGATGTGATGGCAGTCACAGAGGAGTTGGCCCCGGTTGACGGAGGCCAGGCAGCAAATAGCGCCGGTCTCCTGGTGGAGACCGGCGCTATTGACCGGTTGACTCTGATCGACTCGCTTGCCGCTGCCCTTTCGGGCCACGGTTCAAGTAAGGCGGTCATGGTCGGGGACCACTCTCACGCGGACCAGGAGTACTCACCACGTCATCCTGGATCATCGGCACTGCTGACATCGCGGACCTTCGGTTCTCGCCCTGCGTCAGGCGGACTTGCTATGAACCGCTGGCCTCATCCGATCCTGACACGCAGGGTGGTGGAGGCTGCTTGGGCCTTGGGGTGCTGCTGATGATGGCAGCTGCGGCAGCGGCTACTGAAATGCTCGCGATGGCGACGAACACCGCCTCCAATGTGCCCGGCCGCGTGGCCTGCGGGCGGGAGGTTTCAGGGCACATCCGTTTGAGTCGTTGTTCGTCTCCTTCGCTGCGGTGTTGGTCACCGGCGCAGGCCGGATCTGTGGGTAGCCGGTGCCGCCGTGTTGCCGCGGCAGTGAGCTAACGCCATACCCCTGGATGGCCGGTCTCGGGGAACAGGCAGCCAGCCAGGACCAGGTAGACCACGACACACGAGAACAAATCCCGCGGGCGGGACTGGGTGGTCTTGGTCGCGGTCAGGGCCGCGTCGACCATCTCGAAGGGCAAGTGTTGGGTGAGTTCGCCGAGGCGCCGGGGGCGTATCGGCCCCCGGCCACGGTGCGGTGTGGGTAGTGGCGGACTGGGTATCCAATGGAGTTTCTGTCTCTGGTGATCTTGGTCGACACCAGTTTTAGCAGGAACTCCGTTGCCTATTTCATCGGGCTTGACACCGCTGCCCACCACCTGACTTCACGGCCTTGCGACTAGCCGAGTTTCCATTGTTGGTTGCTGCCGCCGTTGCAGGACCACAACTCGACCAGCGCTCCGTTGGCGGCGGACGCCCCGGTGACGTCCAGGCAGAGGCCTGATGCCGCGCCGGTGATGGTGCCGTTGGAGTTGACGTTCCACTGCTGGTTGCTCTGGCCGTTGCACGACCAGATGATCACCTTCGTACCCGGACTGGTGCCCTGGCCGTTGGAGTCCAGACAGAACGTGCTGCCACCCACCGACACCGTCAACTGTCCGGAGGAGGTACGCGTCCAGTTCTGGCCGGCGCTGCCGTTGCAGTCCCAGATCTGCTGCTGGGTACCGCCGGAGGTGCTGGAATTCGGGTCTTCGAGGCACTTGCCCGCCCCCACCGCATGCAGCGGACTGCTGGCCGGGTTGCCGCTGACGGTCCAGGTGAAGCTGGTGGAGCCGACGGCGCCGGTGGTGTCGGTGGCCGTCACGATCGGAGTAAAGGTGCCGCCGCTGCTCGGAGTGCCGGTGATCAGGCCGCTGGAGGAGATCGACAGACCGGGCGGCAGGCCGGTGGCGCTGTAGGTCAGGGTCTGCCCGCTGGCCGAGTCGGTCGCGTGGATCTGCACCGCGGTGATCGGAGTGCCGGACGCGGCGCTCTGGTTGCCCGGGTTGGTAACGGTGACGATGTTGCTGCTGCTTCTGCCGTATCCGGCTGCGGTCAGGCTGGCCTGCACCGCGTTCTCGGTGGCGTCGGTGGGATAGCCGGCGGTCACGGCGCCCTCGAAGAACTCTCCCTTGTCACCGTGGTCGTTGCCACCACCGGTGCCCAGCAGCACGGAGTTCTCCAGGCGCATCGGTGAGTAGCCACCGCTGGGCAGCGCCCCTGAGTAAGTGGTGGTGAGGCTGCCACTGTCGGCATTGCCGTACTTCAGGGTGAAGTTGCTCGTGCCGTTGTTCTTCTCCCACGCCGAGACGAACGGGTACGTGATACCCGGGTTGGAGGGGTTGTTCGGCCCAGTGATGGAGCTGTACATGCCCTGCTCGAGGTCGGCTTCGACCCACGGCCCAGGTCCGGTGCACCCGCCGAACCAGCACGCGCTGCCGAACTCGATCGCGTTCATGGTGCCATCGCCGTCGTCCCGCCAGCCGTTTTCGGCGCTGCCGAAGTCGAAGCAGCAGCTGCTGTTGTAGAGCGCGGTCGACGTGACCTCATAGATCCCCTCCGGCTGGGAACCGGTCGGCACACCCTGGGTGTTGAAGTTGCGGTAGCCGACAGCACCCGCGGCGGTGTTGAGAACCTTCACCCCGTAGACAGCGTTGCCGTTCACGGTCACCGGCAGAGCCATGGCGTCGGCACCGACGTCCGACTGTATCCATGAGATTGGCAGGTCGTTGTGCTTCGAGCTCTGGTCGTAGATCTTGGTTATCGTGCACGTTGTCCCGGAACAGAACGAGACCTGTGCGGCAGCGTTGGCGTAGCCACCGGCCGCCAAGACGCCCACGTCGAGATAACTCTTGTCCGACGAGCGCTGAATCTGGTAGAGCGGCCCGTCATACGCGGCGAACAGGGCGCGGGTCGTGCTGTGCGCGGCTACGCACGGCGTGCCGCCGGCAGCGTAGATATCGCACGGCAGCGACGACGCCGCGCTGGCGTCCGTGCTCACTGCGGAGGCCGGTACGGCGATCGCCGCCGCTAGCAGAAACATGACAAGCGACCGGGCTCTGCGCCGGATCGTGAATTTGGGGAACATGGGGCCTCCGTCGTCAGGCATCGCGGATGCGGTCGAGCAGAGAACGCGGGTGTACCCCCGTTGAGGTGCGCGACCGCACAACCTTCGGTGGCGCACTGGTCCTCGACCGGAAGTTTCAGACTCATCGTGCACTGGCGGCTTCAACTCAGTCTCACTTGTGCACCACGAATCGGCAGACGTCGCCGTGAGGCTGCCGGTCCTGCGGCGAAGTCTGCGCGGATGTTACGGCCACCGGTACGTGCGGTCAACCGGCTGTGATGCCGCCCGCGGCCCTGAGTGGTCAGATGGTGGATCAGTTCCGGCTCGGCCACCGGAGCCGCCATGAAATCTACATACTTTGCGAGACGGCCCCGAAATTGGTACGACTCATAGTGGTAGCCCAGTTTACTGGGCGTTCGACGATTTCGACCGTCCGGCAGGGGCACCCCCGCTCCGAATCACCTTGACGCCTCTCGGGTTCCGGGGATTTCCTACTCACGCGGCTTCACCGTGACCGGGTGCCGGACCGGTCATTCCTGCACTGGCGAAGTCGTACACATTCGGCACGTCCGCGCGGCTGCGCCCGCCGCGACGGGCGACGACCGTCCAGGAAAGGGGTGACGACGACGTCACCAGCGCGGGTCGGCCGCGACCTACCGGCGAGATCGGCGCCAGCGGCGGCGGTGGCGAGGGCCGGTGTTGCCGCCGTGCCGGTCGGGGTCGGGGCGCTGGCGCCGTGCGCGGCGATCGAGATCAACTGCGGTGGCAAGGGCAACCACCACATCCTCAACCGTGGCGGCACCGCCACCATCGGCTCTCCCACCATCCTGTGGGCGAGAACAGCAGCCCCACCGACGAATACACCGCAGTCTGATTCCGCCTCACGGCCGGAAACGAACAGCGAACAAGAGCTGGGAGGACACAGGGATGAGGGACAACAGCAGACCGCTGCCGCCAGCTCCGGGGCGGACGCGCCGTGGCGTGGTGTTCGCCCGGGTCGCCGCCGTGGTCGCCGCGTCGGTCGGTGCGGTGCCGGTGCGCTGGTGACGACGGGAACGGCGCAGGCCGCCACGCCCGAGCCCTGCGACATCTACGCGGCGGGCGGCACGCCCTGCCTCGCGGCGCACAGCACGGTGCGTGCCCTGCACGTGGCCTACAACGGGCCGCCATACCAGGTACGGCACGCGCCGGACAACGTGACCACGAGCATCGGCGTGCTGGCCGCTGGCGGGGACGTCGACGCTGCCGCGCAGAATTCCTTCTGCGTCAACACCTCCTGCTGATCACGGTGGTCTACGACCAGTCCGGTCACGGCAACGACCTGGCCTACGAGGGACCCGGCGGCGTCGGCGGCAACGAGGCGCACTCGCTGTACATCAAGCAGGGCAACGCGTACTGGCACAACGGTTCGTCGTCCGGCATGCAGCCGGGCAGCCAGCCCCAGGGCGCGTACGTGGTCACCTCCGGAACGCACGTGAACGGCGGCTGCCGCTTCGACTACGGCAACAGCGAAACCGACCGGCGCGCCGACGGCGCGGGTGCGATGGACGTGATCAACTTCGGCGCCAGCCGCTGGTTCGGCGGCTGCACCGGCTCGGGGCCGTGGGTGACCTCCTCCGGACAGTTGACGGTGTCGGTGGGTGGCAGCACGTTCTGTCTGGACTCCAACGGCCAGGGCACCAGTCCGGGTACGAAGGTGATCATCTGGTCGTGCAACGGCCAGAGCAACCAGCAGTGGAACGTCAACTCCAACGGCACCATCACCGGCGCGGCATCAGGCCTCTGCCTGGACGTCACCGGGGCGTCCGCCGCCAACGGAGCGCTGGTCGAGTTGTGGTCCTGCAACGGCGGCAGCAACCAACAATGGAAACTCGGCTAATCGGGTCCTGCCTGGCGCGATCCTTGTAGTGGAAAGGAGCGGGAGTATGCCCGTATCGACACAACGCATCGGTGGCCGTAAAGGTCTGTCGCTTGCCGTAAGCCTGAGCGTGCTTGGTGCGTGCGCGGTGGTGGTGGTGTTCCCGTCCGGTCCGGTGTATGCGGCGGATACCGCGTCGATCAACGGATCGATGACGTATCAGACGATCGCCGGGTTCGGCGCGTCGGAGGCGTTCGGCGAGGCGGCACCGTGATGAATGCCTCCTCGTCGGTGCAGTCGCAGGTGTTGGCCGACCTGTACAGCCCGACGAGCGGGGCGGGGCTGACGATTCTGCGCAACGAGATCGGCGCGGACCCGGGTAACACGATCGAGCCGAACAGTCCCGGCAGCCCGAGCGCGACGCCGACGTATGTGCCGATGTCGCAGACCAACCAGGACCAGGGCCAGTTGTGGTTCGCCCAGCAGATCAACAGCCGCTTCGGTGTCACGAACGTGTACGGCGACGCGTGGAGCGCGCCGGGGTATATGAAGACCAATGGCTCCGCGGCCAATGGTGGCCAGATTTGCGGCTCCGTGGGGGTGAGTTGCGGCAGCGGCGATTGGCGTCAGGCGTACGCGAACTATCTGGTGCAGTACGCCAAGGACTACGCCGCGGCGGGCGTGCCGCTGACGTATCTTGGGCCGTCGAACGAGCCTGATTTCAGTGCCAACTACGACAGTATGACGATGAATCCTGCGCAGATGGCCAGTGTGCTGGATGTGTTCGGGACCGACCGTGAAGAACTCCGGGCTGTCCACCCAGGTTTCGTGTTGCGCGGCTACCGGCTGGCCGGTAGCCGGTTAGTACGCTTCCGCGATCGAGTCGGATCCGGCCGCGCTGGCCGACACCGCGGTCCTCACCGGCCACGGCTACAGCGGCGCGCCGACCTCACCGATCCCCGGCTGGAACAAACCCGCCTGGGAAACCGAGTGGTCCACCTTCGACGGCTTCAACACCGCCTGGGACGACGGATCCGACGCCTCCGGAATGACCTGGGCCCAGCACATCTACCAGGGTCTGACCGGCGCGAACGTCAGCGCGTACCTGTACTGGTGGGGTAGCACCACCACCTCGGAGAACGGCGACAATGAAGGCCTGCTGGAAATCAACGGCAGCTCGGTCATCCCCACCGGCCGGCTGTGGGCGTTTGCCAACTACAGCCGTTACGTGCGCCCTGGTGCGGTGCGTATCGGCGCGTCCAGTTCCACCAGCGCGGTGGACCTCAGCGCGTTCAAGAACACTGATGGCTCACTGTCCGTCGTGGCACTCAACACCGGCAGCGGCGCCGACACGATCACCTACACACTGGCCAACACCGGCATCGCCAACGGCGCCACCGTGACCCCGTACCTGACCAACGCCTCCAACAGCGTCGCCGCCCAAACCACCACCAGCGTCAGTGGCGGCGCGTTCACCGCGACCGTCCCCGGCCGCTCACTGGTCACCTACGTCATTCCCGGCCGGCACGACGGGCGGCAACACCATCACGGTGACCAACCCAGGCAACCAGACCGCCATGGCGGGTACCGCGATCAGCCCGGTGCAAGTACACGCCACGGACTCCGCGGCTGGCCAGACGCTGACCTACACGGCCGCCGGCCTACCCCCCGGGCTGTCGATTTCCTCCACCGGCCTGTTCACCGGAACCCCCACCACGCCCGGAACCTACCCCGTGACCGTCACCGCGACCGACACCTCCGGCGTATCCAACTCCGCGTCATTCACCTGGACAGTCACCGGCTCGACCAGCGGCGGGTTCCCCAGCGGCTACCACCAGGTCGTCATCGCGAACAGCAACCTGTGCCTGGACGTCTACGGCAACACCAGCAACACCGGCGCGGCCATCGACCAATGGAACTGCAACGGACAGTCCAACCAGCGGTTCCAGTTCGTCCCCACCTCCGGCGGCTACGGCGAACTACAAGCCCAAAACTCCGGCCAGGACATCACCGTAGCCAACAACTCCACCAACCAAGGCACCCCCGACATCGTCCAACAACCCGTCAACGGCAACCCCGCCAGCCTCTGGCTGCCCCAACAACAATCCGACGGCTCCTGGCAACTCAAAAACCACAACAGCGGCCTGTGCCTGGACGTCTACGGCACCAACAACAACCTCGGCCAACAACTGGACCAATGGCCCTGCAAAAACGCCCCCGCCACCAACCAAGACTTCAACCCACGCTAACCAACCACCACGCGCCCACCTACCCACAACACGATGACCAACCAACGGCACGGGGGCCACCCCGCGCGACCACCACGTCAGTGCCCTGACGATAGAACCAATAGTCTGTGCCGCCACCACCTTTCGGGTTCCATGGACCTTGACGCACCTCATCCGGGTTAGCGCGAATATCCTCGATATGGTTACGCAGCCATCACCGGGATGCCTGAACAGGGTGGGCTGCACGTGAGGTGCCGGGTTCATCGGTGATGAGCCCGGTCCTTTTCGTGCAGCCTCCCTCCGAACCACGCGGGCATCTTTCGATGCACGTGGCTCTCCAGTGACTATGCCGCGTTCGGACAGGAGTGGCGTGGATGGCGTCGTGGCACGGTCGGCAGACCACGAGGGTCTTCCGCCGTTTGGCTGCCATGATCGCCGCCCATGCTGGTTGGTCGGGTCCGGGTTGACCGAGCCGGGCGAGTTTGGCGACGTGGTGGACCACCACGGGGCCGGTGTCCTCACACAGCTCGCACCTGCTCCGCACGAGCTTGTTGACGATCTCTTTGCGGGAGTAGGGAATCCGGACTGGAGCACGTTCGGTGATGATCGCGCTCTTGTTCCGTGTGAGGGGTATCCCGCCGAACCGTGCTACCAGGTCTTGCTTGCCGTTGCGGCGGAGCCTGGCCTCAAAGCACGTGCGTAGCCCGTGGGGTGTCTCGATCTTGGCCCGGTGTTGGGCCGCCATCTTCGTCACCGTGGACTTGTGCTTGGCTGCCAGGGTTTTCAGCAGGGACGTCTGCGCGTTCCAGTGCAGTGTGTCGGAGTCGCCAGACGTCGATGGCAAGAAGGTAGTAGTTGATCACGCCCCGGTATTCGGCCGCATAGGTCCGCACGATGTCGTAGTCGGGCAGATTCTGCATGGCCGGGCGGTGCCAGGGTTTGCCGTGGCACCGGTAAAGGGCGCAGTGGGCCTTGATCACCTCGCGGGGCACCCGTAGCGCGATGGCTCCGTTGGCCGAACGTCGGCCGTCGGTGAGCTTGCTGTCGGAGTGCTGGACGGTGATCTCGTAGCCGAGGAACCGTGCCGCGTGGGTACGGGCGTGGGTGATGAGCGTCTTGTCGGCGCTGAGCTCCAGAGCGAGTTCGTCGCGCAGGAACCTGGCCAGCTCGTCTTTGATGGCCTCGGCTTCGGCCTTCGGTCCGCTGAACCCCAGGATGTGGTCGTCGGCGTAGCGGCAGTACCGCAGCCGCCGGTATCCAGGGTCCAGAGGGTCACCCGAGGGTAAGGCGCGCAGTTGCTTGGTCAACTCCCGGACAGTGGCCCGGTCGCCGTGGCTGCGTGCCTCTTGCCGCTGGCGTTTCACCCGCGAGTATTCGGGGTTGCGTCGTCGGCGTTGTCCTCGGGTGTATTGCGGGATAAGTGTTTTCTCGACGAACTCGTCCAGCTTGTTCAGGTAGATATTGGAGAGGACGGGAGATACCACGCCGCCTTGTGGAACTCCGCTCAAGGTGTCGTGGTGTTCCCAGTCTTCGAGGTACCCGGCTTTGAGCATGTGACGAACAAGCCGGAGAAACCGGTTATCGTGGATTTGTTCCGCAAGGATCTTGACCATTATGTCATGGCTTAAAGACGCCGAAACAGTCGGCGATGTCTCCCTCGATGAACCACACGGTACCGGTCCAGGTGTGCTCCGCGGCCGAATCGTTCAACTCCACGCTGAAGGTGGAGTTCGTGCATCGGCACCGGTTCGCCACCCGAGCCGAGGCACGGATCAGGGTCGCGACCTGGATCGCGGACTTCTACAACACCACCCGACGGCACAGCGCCAACGACGGCCTTGCCCCGATCCCATTCGAGCATCAGATTGCACACGCACGAGCGACGTCAGGAATGCAGGCCAGGGCCGACGTGGCATAACGCCGTCTCCACGATCCGAGGGGATTGACAATTGTCCAGGTGGTTCACCCTCGGTCCTCCTTTGACCAGCCCTTCTGAACCAACGAGCGCCATCAGTACTGTCGGGTGCGGCGGGGCGGACCTCGCACGCAACGCGAGTGGGTACGCCCATCCGGGGGGCTCAGGTGCCGCCATCTGGGGTCAGCGGTATCGGCCACCCCAAGGACGGAGTAGGTTATGTTTTGTTACCCCGGACCTCGGTAGCGTGACGTGGCCGCCATGATCACAGACACAAGATCACACCTCCAGGTCCTTTCTACGTGGATGACATCACCTTTTCGCGGACCACCTCGAACAATGGTGACGGCATGCGAATTGTCCGCGTTATCTCGTCCGTTGGCGCGCACCGCGCCGCGGGTCACCGATATTGTGTTCCAGGAAATGAAGCCGTCATGCGACGCACCCGTACCACTGTTCAAGTCCTGATCGGAGCCACCATCGCGGCCGGGAGTTTGATCGCGTTCGCCCCAGCGGCGCAGGCCATCACCATCCCCGTGGCGTGTAGCGAGAACGCTCTGGTCGCCGCCGTGAACCTGGCCAATTCCACCCCGACTTCGGACACCCTCGTTCTGGCGGGAGGCTGCACGTATGGCATGACCACCAGCCACGGCGGCGCCGCGAACGCACTGCCGGTAATCACCACCCCGATCGAGCTGATCGGCCCCGCCACCATCACCAACGCCTCCCTGCTGGGCCTGGGACTATTCCGCATCGCCGAGGTCAGCCCGACCGGCAGCCTCACCCTCACCACCGGGGTCGCGTTCACCGGGGGCAACGTGCTCGGTGACGGAGGCGGCATCCTCAACCACGGCGCGGTCACCCTCACCGGAAGCACCCTGACCGGCAACACCGCCTCGGGCAACGGCGGGGGTCTCGCCAACGCGGACACTCCCTCTGGCACCGCGCCCGCCGCGACGTTCACCAATAGTCCGGTGTCCGGCAACACCACCCTGCTCGGCAACGGCGGCGGCATCTACAACGGTCTGCGCGGCACGCTGACGGTCACCGGTGTCTCCGGCAGTCCGCTGTTCATCACCGGCAACAGCGCCGGCCGGGGCGGTGGGATCTCCGCGCTCAACTCCACCGCGACGACCCTCACCCAGACCGCCGTGACCAACAATCACGCGCTGCTGCTCTTGGGCACCGCCGGTGGCGTCGACCGCCAGGGCGGCACCATGACCACCACCAACTCACCCATCACCGCCAACACCCCGAACAACTGCGTCGGCAGCGTCCCGGCCGTGCCCAACTGCACCGGCTGAAGTACTACACCCTGCTGCCCCACCAGCCCGATGCAGTCACCACGACTTCGGCCGTCACGACGGACCCCCCAGATCACGATGACCGCGCCTGGTTGACCCATCCCGCCCTGACCGGCTTGTCCGACCGCGACTGCAACCACTTGCTGGCACGGCTGGCCACATTCCGTCACCAGCAACGCGAAACCGAGCTATACCGGCTACGAGGCGGGCTTCGGCACAGCGTCGAAGGAGCCGGCCGCAAACCCGCGCTGACTCCGGCTTACCGCGTCGCCGCCACACTATGCACTACCGATTCGGCCTGCCCCAAACAGTGATCGCCGAGTTGTTCGGAGTCACCCTGATGATCGCCAACCGGGCCGGCCCCTGCTGCTGGTGGCCGGACTGGTCGCGGCGTGGCCACACAGCGCCTGCTGCTGCTCGGCTCCCGACCCGAGCACCAGCAGGAGCAGGTCGGCCATCTGACCAAGATGGACGGTGGCAGGGATCGGTGCCGATAGCCGAGCAGGTGCTGTATTCCGCTGAAATTTTCACGCCATGCCGCCGGTTTCTCCTCCACATCAGGCCCGCTGCCAGCGCGAAGCCTGAGTATTCTTGCTTTTGCTGAGCAAGCAGGGTTGCAAGATTATTCTCTATTTTGCTTACAATGGATTCATAAGCTTAAGTCTTCAGTTTTTCCTGCAAAGGATTCTTTGCTTGAACGAGTTCCTTCATCCGATTGCAAAACATTTGAGGAGTGGACAACGC
>CAVWRF010000005.1:0-259133 GCA_963757325.1 Candidatus Melainabacteria bacterium | reverse complement strand
TGACCGCCATGGACGCAGGCGACCCCGCTGGTCGAGTTCGGCGGCGACACGCAGACGCAGCAGCGCTTCGACATCGGCATGATCGGCATCGGCGGCGCGCCCACCAGCGCTCCCGCTGTGGCCCTGTCGCCGCTACTGGTCGACGACGGCACCACGCAGGGCGTCGCCGGCCAGGTGCGGACCGAACAAGCCGGACCGGGCAGCGGCACGATGTTCCTGACCGTACTGCCGCAGCCGTTCACGCCGGGCGAGTCGCTCACCGTGAACGGCGCACCACCGGCGTTCGCGGTCCGCGTCGGCCCGGCCGGCCGCACGTTCGCCGCGACACCGGCGGTATCCGGCACACAGTTGTTGCCGCAGGTGCGTTACCCGCTAGTGGCGCGGATCCCGGCGGACCTGCTGACCGGCAACGCGGTGACGGTGCGGCTGGTCGCGCTGGTACCGCAGGTGTATCCGGCGTCGCTGGCACTGCAGGCCGTCGACGTGGACGCACCACCGGGCGCGGGTGCCCCGACCCCGGTGGCCGGCCCGCGCATCCCCCAGTTGTCACCGCAACTGGCCGTGCTCGCCGCGAAGGTGCTCGACGCCAGCGGCACCTGCCCGCGCCGGGCGCGCCGCTGCCGCGCGGGCGGGCGGTGCTGGACGGGACCATGGACGGTGTCACGGGCCAGCGGCTGAACAGCAACCTGGCCGGCAGCGCCGGGTTCACGGTGTGGCTGGACGACACGGAGTCGGAGGCGGTGCCCACGGCGGTGTCCGGGCCGGCGGTGGGCGGTGAATGGCGGATCGCGTTCGACGTCGGCGGCGGCGCGAAGGGAGCGCACAGCCTGGACATCCGGGCGTACGCGACGCAGCGCGGCGTGTCGTACGCCGAGACCTACGCCAGTTATGTCCTGGGTCCGTGATCAGGGCATTCGGCGGTGAGTCCACCGTCACTCGGCGGTGTCCCGGACCGTCGGGATGTGTCACGATGGGCGGATGTCCGGTGCACTGATCATCGACGCCGCCCGAACCGTGTTCGGCCGTTACCGGGGTGGATTGTCCGGTGCTCCGTGGTGACGACCTGGCGACGCTACCGGTCACCGAACTGCTCCGCCGCCACGGCCCCGACGGCAGCGGCAAACTGCTACCGGCGTCGATCGACGACGTGATCTACGGCAACACCAACGGAGCCGGCGAGGAGAACCGCAATATCGGCCGCATGGTCGCGCTGCTGGGCGGGCTCCCGACATCGGTGCCCGGCATGACCGTGAACCGGCTGTGCGCGTCCGGCGGTGAGGCGATCGTCCAGGCGGCGCGCGCGATCGGCAGCGGGCGACGCCGACCTGATCATCGCGGGCGGTGTCGAGGGCATGAGCCGAGCGCCGTTCGTGGTCCCGCGCGCGAACCGGGCACTGGCACGACCGGATGGAGTCGGTGTCCACGGCGCTGGGCTGGCGGCTGGTCAACCCGGCGATGCCCGGCAAGTGGACGGTGCCACTGGGCAAGGCGGCCGAGGACGTCGCGATGTCGCTGGGCATCGGCAGGGACGAGATGGACGAGCTGGGCGCTGCGCTCGCACCAGCGCGCCGCGGCGGCGTGGTCGGACGGGCGTGCACAAGGGTTTCGCGATCCCGGTGGCCACTGCCCGACGGCTCAGCGGTGGAACGCGACGAGCCCGTCCGCGCCGACACGACCGCGGACAAACTGGCCAAGCCTCAAGCCGGCGTTCTCCTCGACCGGTCCGGTCACCGCGGGCAACTCCTCCCCGCTCAACGACGGCGCGCTGGCGACGCTGGTCGGGACCGCGGACGTGGCGCGGGCGTTGGGCGTCGAGCCGCTCGGTGAGGTGCTGGGATCGGCGGTGACGGCGGTCGAACCGCATCTGTTCACGCTCGGTCCGGTGTCGGCGGTGCGGAAGTTGTTGGGGCGGTTGGATTTGGGTTTCGGCGACATCGGGTTGTGGGAGATCAACGAGGCGTTCGCGGCCATGACGCTGTCGGTGCTGCACGAGTTGCCGGAGATCGATTCGGAACTGGTGAACGTACACGGTGGGGCGTTGGCCTACGGGCATCCGCTGGGGGCGTCGATGCCGCGGGTGATCGTGGACGTGTGCCGGCACCTGAAGGCGCGGGTGGCGGGATCGGGGTGGCGGCCGCGTGTATCGGTGTCGGTCAGGGCATGGCCGTGGCGGTTCGGGTTTCCTGACAGTGTAAGGGTTCTGCGCTGTCGGCGCTGTCGGCGGCCGTCGGCCGGTGAGGTGGCGGCGGCGGTTTCGGCGGCCTCACCGTCGTTGGTTCGGCTGCGGCGTGGTCGGCCGGCTGCGCGGTTCGTCCCGCGTCGGCTGGTCGGCTGGTCTGCTGGTCTGGAACCGAGTTGTCCACATCGGATGGAGTTGTCCACAGAATCCGGATTTGCGGCTGCGCGCTGCCAACCGGCACCGATAGGCTGACCAAGGGCCGTCCCCCTGGAGGGCGGGGGACTGTCCTACGCTCTGTGATTCCGTTTCACGTCAATGGTTCTGGTCTACTGTCCTTTTGGAGCCATCGCGCGTCGGTTGCCCGCTGGGCGCGGCATCAGTCTCGTTCTACTGGGCCCCGTAGTGCCGATACGACCGCTGCCATGTGCGCCACGATCTGTTTGAGCTGATCCGAGCGAATGAGCGGTAGCTCGTCCGGTACCCGTTCCTCTCTCACCGATGCCGCGATGTCCCTCAGCGAGCCCACGATCGCGTCCACCTCGTCGGTCGGTGGCACCGGGTCGCCCTGGTTCATCTCCACCGCGACTCTCGTCACCGAACCCGTGACCCGCTCCAGTCCGATGATCGCCGGATACCACGCGGACGCCAGCCGCCCCGCCGCCGACGGCTCGACCACGATCCGCTGCAGCTCCGACCGCAGGTCCGACAACTGCCGGTAGGTACGCCGCCTCAGCACGGACCGGCCCTTCGGGTCGGCCCGCAGCGCGAGATCCGCGTACCGGGCGACCGCGTCGACGGCATCGGCCAGCCGACCGCCGATCCGTGGTGCCCGGCTGCCCGGCCACAGCAGGTAGCCGAACACGAGCACGATCACGCAACCGGCGACCGTGTCGAGCATTCTGGCCAGCAGCAGGTCCCAGCCGCCCGCGTGGCCCACTTCCAGCAGGATGATCACCAGCGGCGTCAGCGTCGTGCTGAACATGCCGAAGTGGCGCACCTGCGTGATCGGCAGCAGGAACGCGATCGCGCCGGCCAGCACCAGCAGAATCCAGCCGTTGGGGTGCAGTGCCACGACCACCGCGCCGAACACCGCCCCGAGCAGCGTGCCCGCTCCGCGCTGCACCGCCCGCGCGAACACCGAGCCGAAGTCGGGTTTCAGTACCACCGCCACGGTCAGCGCCAGCCAGTAGGACCGTTCCAGCGGCACCAGCAGGGTGAGCGCCTCGGCGAGCGCCATGCACACGCCGAGCCGGGCGGCGTGCTGCCATGCGACCGAGCCGGCGAGCACGTTGTCGAACCACAACTCCAGCCGTTCGCGGCGGGTGCGGCGCTTGCGGTCCGGGCGCTCCGGGTGGCCGTCCAGGTCGTCCGTGGTGAGCGCTCCCGCGACCGCGCGCAGGCCGTCGACCAGCGTGAGGACCGCCGGTGAGCCCCGTTCGGGCAGGTCCGGTTCGCGTGGCCGCTCGTCGGCGCGGATCGCGTCGCCGAGCAGGCCGACCGCGTCGACAACGGACTTCGGCGGCCGGTGCCTCGCTGACAGCAGGGCGACCGTCGCCTCGACCACGGGGGTCACGTCCGACAGCACCACGAACAGCCTGCGATAGACCCGGTCCCGCCCGGCCAGCCGGGATCGCGCGGACAGCATCGCGTCGTAGGCGCTGTTCAGCGACGCCGTGAGCCGGTGGCGGGCGGCGCGTGCGTCCGGTGTGCCGACGACGGTGAGTGCCTCGGCGAGCCGGTCGAAGACGTTCGCGACCAGGGCGCGTTCCGGTGCCGTGGCACGGATGGGCCACGCGCCGATGGACAGCAGCAGCGCCCATGCCGCCCCCGCCGCGTACCAGCCGACCGCGACCCACGGGGCGACCACAGTGGACTCGTGGGTGCCGAGGATCACATAGACCAGCAGCTGCAGGCTGGCCAGGGACGCGTTGTTGCCTGCCGTGGACAGCACCGCCGAGATCGCCGCCACGCCCACGATAAGGACCGCGGTCGACCAGCCGTGCTCGCCGGCCAGGCCACCCAGGAAGAACCCGATCGCGCCGGCGCCGACGGCCAGGCCGCCGCGCCGCGCCCTGTCCCGGTACGGGCCGGAGATCGACGTCACGGTGCCGCACAGCGCGCCGATCGCGGCCAGCGCACCGGGCAGGATGTGGCCGAACACGGTGGCCACCGCGATGGGCACGCCCAGTGCCGCGGCGGCGCGAGTGGCTCGTTTCCAGTCGATCGGCGCCCGTGCCGGCGTCAGCAGTTCGGCCAGCCAGCGCGGGGCCGGCACGTCGTCGGGGCGGAAGACCTGCCCGGACACGGAAGCCGCCCGGACCGGCGGTCCGGGCGGTTCGGGACTAGCCGCAGGTCCCGCGCCCACGAAGGTCAACCTACTTCGTGGACACGGCACCGTCGATCAGGAGATCAGATCGAGGGGTCACCCGGCGGCGCGAGCTTGATCGGAAAGGTGCCGGTCAGTCGGTCCTTCCGGGCAACCAGGACAGCAGGCCGTCGTGCCTGATGGCCAGCACGGCCAGCACGGCCAGCACGATCACGCCCAGCGGCTCGACCGTCATCGTCGTCGGCACCAGCGGGCCCTGCACGGTCTCCTGCAGGCCGAACAGGCCCCAGACCAGGCTGACCACCAGCGCGAGGAACGTGCCGAGCACGAACAGTGACGACAGGCCGGACGCGACGCCGAGCAGTCGGCCCGGCGCGGCACAGACGGCGATCGCGAGCACCACGCCGACGATCGCGTTGATCAGGAACAGCGGGCCGATGATCGGCACGGTGTCGTAGGAGCTGTAGGCCCACAGGTACCAGTGGATCCACGCCATGCCCAGCAGCAGTGCGGCGCCCACGATTCGAAGCCCCACCATCAGCACCGCGTGTCCTCGTGTGCTCTGGTTGGTCCGCAAGATGTGACTGGCCATCTCATGCCTCCTCGGGCGCCAACTCGCCTGTTCGCTGGTGGTCACACGGACGGCGGTCCACGGACGGTTCACTGCCAGTTCTAGCCGGCTGTGCAGTAGCTACGCGTGAAACGGCCCGAAGGATGGCGCTCGCGCGGCAGAATGCGGACAGTCACACGGACGAGGTGCTCATGGCGGGAAAGCGTCGCAGGTCAATCCAATCCGCCGGTCCGGCCGTATCAACAGACGTGGCCAGGCTCGGTATCCCGATCGAGGGCCTGCCCGACGAGACACTGCTCGCCGGGCTGGGCACCGGCGACAGCGAGATCGCCGTCGCGTTCGTGCGCAGATTCCAGCGCACGGTGTTCGGCGTGGCCCTGGCCGTGCTGGGCGACCAGCGGCTGGCCGAGGACGTCGCGCAGCAGACCTTCGAGCGCGCCTGGAAGCACGCCCAGGTCTACGACTCGCGCCGCGGCTCGGTGCGCACCTGGCTGACCACGATCGCGCACAACCTGGCCATCGACGTGATCCGCGCCCGCAAACCGCTGCCGATCGACCCCGTCGAACTCACCGACATGCTCGGCGCGATCCGGGACACCCCGGAGCGGCGCGCCATGGCCAGCGAGGACTCCCGCGAACTGCGTGCCGAGCTGGCCCAACTGCCCAGGGAGCAGGCGCGGGCGGTGGTGCTGGCCGGGATCTACGGCATGACGGCGAAACAGATAGCCGAGTTGGAGTCGATACCCCTCGGCACGGCGAAGACCCGGATCCGGACCGCGATGGAGAAGCTGCGTGTCCGGCTGAGTGTGAAGCGGGCCGACCATGAGTGACCTGAGTTGCACGCAGATGCAGGAGTTGGCCGCCGAACTCGCGCTGGACATCCTGTCGGGCTACGAGCGGGCGACCGCGCAGGCCCATCTGAACCAGTGCCCGAGCTGCCGGGCGTACGTGAGCTCCCTCACCCAGGTCAGCGACACGATGCTCGGCCTGGTCTCCGGCGTGGAGCCGCCGGTCGGTTTCGAGGACCGGGTGCTGTCCCGGATGGGCATGGCCTCCTCACGGCAACCGCGCCAGCCGCAGCGCCGGTGGTTTCCGATCGCCGTGGCGGCGGCCGTGGCCGCGCTCGTCTTCGGCGTCGGCGGCTGGGTGATCGGCAGTGTCGCGATGAGCCGCACGACGAACGAGTCGGCGGCCGCGGAGTTCCGGTTCGCCGCGCTGCACACTGCCGGCGACCACCAGATCGGCCAGGTGTTCACGTACGAGGGCGCGCCGCCGTGGATGTACATGTCCGTGATGGAGGAGCCGAACGTGACCAGCGTGGCGTGCCAGCTGGTCCGGCGGGACGGCACGACCGTGCCGGTCGGATCGTTCGCGCTGTCCGGCGGCAAGGGCAGTTGGGGTGCCGAACTGAAGCTGGACCCGGACACGATCGTGGGTGCCCGGCTGGTGGACACGCACGGCACGGTCCTGGCAACGGCGTCGTTCACCGGGCACGCCAACGGGCACTGACTGCGGGCAGCCTGAAGAATTCCGCGGATTCAGCCGGTGTTCAGGCACGGCGACGACCTTGGTACCCATGATGAAGCGAACGAAGATGACGCTGGCCGCGGGTGTGGCGGCGCTGGCCCTGGCCGGTATCGGTGGCGGCGTGGCCTTCGCGTCCGGTGACAGCACCCCGGGCACGCCGAGCGCGGGGACCGTGAACGCGACCGTGGCGGCGAGCACGACGCCCGCGGCACACCCGCGCAAGGCACGTGGCCTGTGGTCGCGGGTGGAGCACGGCGAGGCGACCGTGCACACCAAGAAGGGCGACGAGACGGTCGACGCGCAGCGCGGCCAGGTCACGGCGGTCGGTGCGACGTCGGTCACGGTGCGCAGCACGGACGGCTTCACCGCGACGTACGCGGTGGGCGGCACGTCGAAGATCCGGGCGGACAAGCAGGGGTCGACGATCGCCAACGTGCACACCGGTGACCGGGTATCGGTGATCGCCGTGCGCTCGGGCAACACCGCGACGGTGCGCCGGTTGGCCGACGTGGGTGCGGCGAAGAAGTAACCGCTCGACGGCGAGGAGGCGGCGGCCGGCCCGGCCGCCGCCTCCTTGCGATTCATCACCGTCTCGTAACGCATCGACCGCTGTCGGTAAACGGCACAAGGCCCGAATGTGGCGGATGATCCGTCTCGGGGCCGGTTTGCTGCCCTGTTCCGCAGCGGAGAGACGGGAATGGACGAGGATCGGGAAGCGCTCAAGGCCGCGGTCGGCGTGGCGCTGCAGGCCCATCAGCGTGCCAGCGACGCCTTGGACGACGCCGTCGCGGACCGGTTCGGGATCAACCGGACCGACCTGCGGCACATCGATCTGCTGTACGAGCGTCCACTGAGCGCGGGGCAGCTGTCCGAGCGCAGCGGCCTGTCCCCCGCCGCGATGACGACGCTGATCGATCGCCTGGAACGCAAGGGTTACGTGCGGCGCATGCGCGACGCCAACGACCGGCGGCGGGTGTTCGTCGAACTCACCAAACTGGCCAGGACCGCGGCCGAGGACATGTACGGCCCGCTGGCGCAGGACGGTGACGAACTGCTGGACAGCTACTCCGACGAACAGCTGTCATTGATCCGCGACCTGCTCGACGCCGACCGGGACGTCACCGAACGCCACCACAAGCGCATCCTGTCCGGCCCCGCCGTCACCCGCGAGTAGTTTCCCCGCCAGCACATCCGTGGCTCGGCCGGGCACGGAACCGGACCGGTGCCGGCGCCCGTAGCCAGGCGCGCCCACCGCCTTCGAGGCCGACGCACCACCGGGGTTCGCGACTACGCGTCGGCGCGGAATCGCGCGACGAACCGCGCCGGATCGGCAAGGTCGCGCGCATTCCTCGCGTGTCCTGCGGCCGCCGACTACATTTCGTCCCCTTTTTTGTCATTCCACATGGCCCGTAGGCTGGAACAATCGATGATTGACATGCCAAGGCGCGGGAGGGCCGCACCGAAGCCGGCGTCCGGGAGGGGGCTCGTGTCGCTACTGTCGCCGACGGAGCACCGGACCATCCTGATGGTCGACGTCGCCGACTTCACCAACCCTGCCCGCGACGTGGCCGATCTGTCAGCCGTGCAGAACGGCGTCTACGAGGTACTCGAGACCGCCTTCCACGACTCGGGGATCGACTACGGCGCGTGTCATTCGGAGGACCGTGGAGACGGCGCGCTGATCCTGGTGCCACCGGCGGTCTCCAAGAGCGTGCTCGCCGACCGCCTGCCCGAACGGCTGGTCGCCGAGCTGATCCGGTACAACTCCACGCGGACGCCGGCGGCCCGGTTCAAGCTGCGGGTCGGCATCCACGCGGGCGACATCCGGCGCAACACGAACGGGTGGGTCGGTCCCGCCATCAACCTCACCGCGCGGATTCCCGAGGCAGACGAAGTGAAATCCGCACTGGCGCGGTCCGACGGCCTGCTGGCGCTGGTCGCGTCGGACTACTTCTTCAGCGAGGTGATCGAACCCGATCCGGGCATGCTGCCCGAGCGGTACAGCAGGATCGACGCGACGGTGAAGAAGTTCCACGGTGCCATCTGGCTGCGCCTGCCCGGCGAAGGCGTGCCGATGCCGGCGATTCCGGCAGTCGCACCGCAACCACCGGCCGCCCTCACCCGCGAGCCGGCGGGCGACGTGCTCGACGTCGTGTCCGCAGCCGATGCCAGCATGTTGCAGAACTGGCTTTCCGACCGGGAAGTCCCACACCTGGCGACGTTGGTGGCTCGCGCGGTCGGTTCGGCCATCCCGCCGCCGAGACAGACGTCGGCGTGGGAGGTCTTCCGCTATCTCGCCGATTTCAACGCCGGCCCGGACGGTGTCCCGCCGGCGCTGGCATTTCTGAAGTTGCTGGCCAGGGAGCTGGGCGGTGAACTGGAGACGTGGGTCTCGGACTGGGTCGACTCACAGGTGCGGCGAATGCGGCTGGCACCTGCCGCGGCGGAACGGTCCGCCGGCTGGCAGCCGATTCCCGAACAACCGCATCTGCACCTGATGATCGTCGTGGAACCGGACGCCATCGATCCGAACCTGTGCCTGCTTTCCTTCTGGCGCCAGGATGATCCATTGCTCTGGCCGCCCACCAGGGGTGACGTGCGGGAAACCACTCGCGACCGGCTGGAGTACGAGGTCGACGAGATCGTCGTGGATGCCGAACGTGCCTGGGCCGGCCAACCGGTCTCGGTCATGGTCGAATTCGTGCTGGCACGCAGCATGCTCACGCTGCCGGTGTACCAATGGTGCAAAGAACACCGATCGGGTGATCCCCGACCACTGGCGCTGGACTACCGGCTCGGACTGCGTTCACTCGAACGCATGCGCGCGACCTACTGGCATCGCCAGTGGAAGATGCGATGGAAGACGGCGACGAATCACCCGCACCTGGACCGAATTCACCCGTTCGGACCGACGAATGCGACTGCGCGCATCGACGCGGTGCTCTCCGATCCGCACTACGTGGGCCTGGTGATGGAGCAACCACCGGCTCCGCGGTCGGAACCCGACGGCGGTCCTGACGCGCTGACCGCGGCCTTGCGCGCTGGACTACCGTTCATCTGCTGGCATCCGACGGCGACGCCGGAGGACTTGCGTGATCACGTCGACTGGTTGATGGGTGGAGAGGGGGGCATGATCGATTTACCAGAACGGCACCAGCAAGCCTTGTGGACCCAACCGTCCAAGAATAGTGAACTGGTTTGCGGTTTGGTGGTAATGTGGGAAGATCCCTACCGGGTAATCGATTTAGGCCAGCCGTCCATCCCGACCCCGTAGTGAGGGGATACCGAGGATGAGCGAGAACGAGCGCGATGCAGGGGTGGCGGACCGGCGCACACCTCCTTTCGGGCACGCCTGATTGGTGGATCTACCACGGAACCGGACGGCCGCCGCACGACATCGACCTGACCGAACTGCTGCCGGCACCACCGCCGTGGCGGAACTTCACCGGAGGTCCACTGCCCGAACCCGACGTCCCACCACCGGACGACGGCGAGGCGCAGCGGCGGCTCGGATCGGAATATCACCTCGCTCACCGAGATGTCGACGCGCACGAACTCGACATGGTGAACGCCGCCCTGTTCTTGCGCCGCCCGTTGCTCGTCACCGGGAAACCCGGTGTGGGGAAGTCAAGCCTGGCCTACCGAATCGCTCGCGAACTGGGGTTGGGTCGGGTGCTGCGCTGGGCGATCACGAGTCACACGACCCTGGCATCGGGTCTCTACGGCCACGACGCGATCGGTCGCGCGCAGGCCGCGGCCACGGCGTCGCAACGCACCAGCAGGGCAACTCCGGACGCGCCCGACGGTCTCCCGATCGGCGACTTCATCCGACTGGGCCCGCTGGGTACGGCATTCCTGCCGAGCCGGCGCCCCCGCGTACTGCTGATCGACGAACTCGACAAATCCGAAGCGGATCTCCCCAATGATCTGCTGAGCATTTTTGAAGACGCGGAATTCAGCATCCAGGAATTGGCGCGTATCCGGCATCGCACACCGGAGGTGACGGTCCACACCGACGACCCGCTGCGCACCGCGAAGATTGCGGAAGGCCGGGTCCAGTGCCGCGCATTCCCGGTCGTCGTGCTGACCAGCAACGGTGAGCGCGAATTCCCGCCCGCGTTCCTGCGCCGCTGTCTGCGTCTGGAAATCCCGGAGCCGGACGTCGAGCGGCTGGCCGCGATGGTGGCCAGCCACATGCTGGACCCGGAGGACCAGCATCGGGCCAGGCTGGTCCGCGAGTTCGCCGAACGCAGCCGGTCCGAAGGCGGCCTGCCCGCCGACCGCCTCCTGGAAGCGGTCTACCTGGCCACATCCGGCGCCTACCACCCGGACGACGTGGCGTGGCCGAGGCTGTTGGACGCCCTCTGGCACAAGCTCTCGACGGTGCAATGACATGGCCCGGCCTGCCGACGTACCCGAGCCACATCCCGCCCGCCTGCCGGGATCGTCCGACGCGACGCCGGCACCGGCCCTGCTGGGCGACCTGACGTGGCTGGACGTCGCCGACATCGTCTGGCTGGCCACCACGATCGGACCATTCCCCACCGAGACTCCACAATCGCGCCGCCCACCACCGAGCCGACCGACAACCAGTCAGCGAAACGGTCGGCGCCACACCCCCGGCACCCCGCGAGCCCGAGCCAGAGCCAGAGCCCGCACCGGAACCCGAATCCGCCACGGAACCGATTGTCGAAGCGTCGATCCCCGAAGCCGCACCGAAACCCGGACCACGGCTCGTGCCAGACGGCGACCCCGGTCCGGCGGCCGTCCCGCTACCCAACTCGTTGGCGCTGTTCCGCGCGCTGCGCCCGCTCAAGCGCCTGGTCACGTCGCGCCGTGAGGACGCGATAGCGTTGGACGAGGTGGCCACGGCGGAATGGGCGGTGCAGACCGGAACATGGTGGCCCATCACCAGATCACTCAAGGAACGCTGGCTGGACCTGACCCTGGTCCTGGACAGCGGCCCGTCCGTCGCGCTGTGGCGATCCCGGATCGCGGCATTCGTGGTCCTGCTGGAACGGCTGGGCGCCTTTCGTACCATTCAGGTGCGACTGCTGGATTCCACCGAAACCGGTGAACCCGTACTACGCGGCGGCACCGCCGGCACGCCCACCCGCGACCCGGCCGAGGTCCTCGACTCGTCCGGCCGGCGCGTGGTCCTCGTACTCACCGACGGCGTGAACGACCTGTGGCGCCGCGACGCGATGCTGCCGGTACTTGCCCACTGGGGCCGCCACATGCCGGTCAGCGTCCTGCACCTGCTGCCACAACACCTGTGGCAGCGCTGTGGCATGGTGCCGCACCCGGCGCGGATGACCGCGCCGGACACGATGCGCCCCAACAGTCGCTGGCAGTTCCGACTGCTCGACGCGTGGGCCGAACCGGACCCGTCGGACGCCACGCCGCCAGGCACGGTCCCGGTGCCGGTGATCGAACTGCAACCCCGCTGGCTGTCCTGGTGGGCCCGACTGGTGACCGGCGGCCACCACGGCCACACCGAAGGCACCGTCCTACTGGCCCGTGACGCCCCACCGGCCATCGGCACGAACGGCACAGGACTCAGCGCGAAAGAACAGGTACACCGATTTCGCAGCCTGGCATCACCACCGGCACTGCGACTGGCAACCCTGTTGGCAGCGGTACCGGTTCACCTGGACGTGGCACACCTCGTACAGAACCGTTTCGTTCCGGAATCCGGTACCGAACACCTGTCCGAACTGCTACTCAGCGGCCTACTACAACCAGCAGGTCACGCAACGTCCACAGAGGATGAACGGGTATTCACGTTCCCGGACAACGTCCGGGAGTTACTCCTCAACGGCGCCCGCCGCTCCGAGACGGCAAACGTAGTTCGTACCGCAGCGGCACACCTGGGTGACAGCATCCCCCTCCTCGGTCATCTCGAAAATGCCATATCGGACCCGGACAATACGCCAGACCCATTGCTGACCAGCGAGAACAGCGCTGACGTCAGACTGGAGAGCACGGTCATGCGGGCGCTGTCCGGCCCTTACCTATCCCGCGCTGATCGACTTAGAACCGCCGTGACCGCTATGGTTTCCCCGTCCACACCTGTGGATGCCGGGTCGCAACACCAGCGGTCGGGGAAGCCCAGGTCCGAATCCGACACAGCGAGCGAGACGATGCCCGAATCGGCTGAACGCCTCAGGACCGACCCATCCAACTCTCCGGCCACGACCTATACTCCGCCGGAAAGCCATCTGGGTGGTCGGGTCGAAACAGAGGGCGGCAGCCGAGTTCCCACATCGTTCGACCCGTCGACCGGCGGCCGACCGTATCACCGACGCCAGCCCGACGACCCCCCACCGGTCTGGGGCAGCAACGTCCCACCGCGCAACCCGAACTTCACCGGGCGCGAGGAGTTGCTCGACCAACTCGGCAAACGCCTGACCGCGGGCGGCACGACGGCGGTCCTGCCCTCGACCCTGCACGGCATGGGCGGTATCGGCAAAACCCAGATAGCCACCGAATACATCTACCGCCACCTGCCCGACTACGACGTCATCTGGTGGATCGAAGCCGCGCACCAGACCCAGATCCGCGCCAGCCTCGCCGAACTGGCCCGTGCGCTCGGGCTGTCCAACGTCGGCGACGCGAACACGGCGGTCCGTGCGGTTCGTGAAGCACTCCGCACCGGAAACCCCTACCGACGCTGGCTACTGGTGTTCGACGCGGCGGAGAGCCCGGACGAGGTCCGCCAGTTCTTTCCCACCAACGGTCCCGGTGAAGTGCTCATCACCTCGCGCAACGCGGACTGGGCAGGCGTGGCCAGGCCGCTGGAACTCGCGGTGTTCAAGCGTGAGGAAAGCATCGAACTGCTCCGCAAGCGTGGCCCGGAGATCGTCGACGAGGATGCCGATCAACTCGCCGAGAAGCTGGGCGACCTCCCGCTGGCCATCGAGCAGGCGGCCGCATGGCGCTCGGTGACGGGCATGCCGGTCGACCGAATACCTGCGCCTGTTCGAGGAATCGGTCGCGGAGATCCTGGACACCTCGGCGCCACCCGACTACGAGGTCAACGTGGCGGCGGCATGGAACGTGTCGTTCGACGAACTCCGTACCCGTAATCCGGCAGCCCACCAGATTCTGCACATCTGCGCATTCTTCTCACCCGAACCGATCTCCAGGGATCTGTTCACCGGTGTCAGCCGGGTGTCCATCTCCCCCGAGTTGGACGCCGCGCTGCGCGACCCCATCAAGCTGGCCAGGGCCATCCGCGACATCAACCGCTACAGCCTCGCCAAGATCGACCACGGCAACAACACCATCCAGCTGCACCGCTTAGTTCAACTCGTGCTGCGCAATCGTGTGATGTCGCCCCAGGTCCAGGCACAGATGAAGCACGGCGCACACCAACTGCTGGCCAGCCTCGACCCCAACGACCCGGAGTCCAGCCGTCACTGGCCGCGCTACCGCGAACTCCTGTCGCACGTCTACGCGGCTGAAGTGGTGGGCTGCGACGACAGGTGGGTCCGCCAACTGGTCATCAACCTCATGCGCTATCTGTTCCAGTTCGGTGACCATGAGGAGGCAGCGAACCTCGCGACCCTGGCCCGCAGGGAATTCGAACAGAACCTCGGTCCGACCGACCCGCAAACCCTTGATGTGTCGCAGCGTCTGGGTCTTTACCTCTGGGTGCTGGGACGTTACGGAGAAGCCGCTCGGCTGAACCAGGCTACCCTTCAACTCCGCGTCCAGGTCTCCGGTGAGGACAGCGAAGAGACCTTCGCACTGCAGACGAACATCGTCACCGACCATCGAGCGCAGGGTGACTTCGCCCAGGCGGCGAAGCTGAGCGAGGAGATCTTCCGCAAGTCGGCACGGCTGTTCGGTGACGACGACCCCGAAACCCTCAACGCGGCCTACCAACACGCTCTGAGCTTGCGGCTGTCCGGTTCTTACCGGGAGGCGGCCAAACTCGACGAGGAGACGCAGCGGCGGCGTGTCGAGGTCCTCGGCCCTGACCATCCCAAGACGATCAGCAGCAACTCGGCCGTGATCGTCGACCGGCGTGAGGCGGGTGAGTACGTACAGACCCGCATCGATCAGGAAAATCTCACCGAGACGTACAGCAGTCGGCTCGGCAAGGACAACACCGACTACACCACATACTCGTTCCTGCTGGCCGTCGCGCGCCGCAAGAACGGCGACCATCCAGGCGCCATCACGCTGTCGGGCAGAGCGTTCGACCGCTTCAAGATCGCATACGGCCAGGACCACCCGACGACGATCGCCTGCGCGCTGGCGCACTCGATCGACCTGCGCCACTCGGGAGATCTGAACGCCGCCAAGAAACTCGGCGAGGAGACGTTCGAGCGCTACCGCCGCATTCAGGGTGAGCACCACCCGAACACGATCGCGGCGTCCGTCGACCTCGCGGTGACGTTGCGCCTGCGCAGCGAGACGGCCAACGCGCGCGACATCGACGAACGAGCCCTGGAACAGTTGCGCACGACCATCGGCCCCGACCACCCGTACGCGATCATCGCGACCATCAACCTCGCCAGCGATCTCGCGGCACTGGGCGCGATCGACAAGGCGGTGGTGCTGGACCAGGACGCGATCGAACGCGGCACCCGGATCCTGGGCATCGAGCATCCGACGTTGCTGGCAGCAGCCTTCAATCTCAGCCTCGACCTGCGCGCCCTCGGCCGCACCGCGGAGGCCGAGCCTTACCACGACTCGACGCTGAAGTCGTACCGGAAGGTCCTGGGCGGTGGCCACCCCGCCACGATCGCCGCCATCAGGGGTGCACGAGCGGACTGCGACATCGACCCGATGCTGATGTGACGCGTCACTCCGACACGAGTTGGCCGATCCAGGAGGCGATCGTTTCCTGGGTCGGCTCGTGCCAGCCGATGTGGCGCAGCTCCCGGTGCACCGCCCTGACCAGTTCGGGACAGCTCACCAGCGCGCGTGCCGCCGGATGCGGGCCGACCGCCGCAAGAGCCAATCCGAGTCCCACCAGTGACGGCGGGTCATCGGGCGTCTCGGCGAGCTGGACGCGGTACTGGTCGGCTGCTTCCCGGTATCGGCCCGTCACATAGGCGAGATCGGCGCTCGTGGCGCCGGGCACGGTGGGCCAGACGTCCGCCAACCGCGTTCGATCCGCCTCGGTGAGGGTGAGTCTGATCAGGTCGGAGCGGGCGCGTGACCATGGACCGTCCGGTACCGGCGTCGGCGGCAGATCGGCCCGCAGCAGCGCCACAGGGGGCCGCGAACGACCGGCCAGCCACGCTTTCGCCAGTTCCGCGACCGCGTCCGGCTTGGGCCGCAGGTGCCGCAGCCGCCAACCTGCCCGGTGATCCGTCGCCGCGGCGGCCGCCAGGCCCGCCACGTCCGCGGGTACGGGCTCCTCCTGCCACGGTCCGAGGGTCTCGGCGACGCCGTGCAGGAACCGTCGCCCGTCATCGGTGAGACTCGCGTCGGCGCGCAGCCGCTCCAGCACACGCCAGGTCTGCTGACGCCAGTACGCGAACTCGAACCAGGCACGCCGGCCCAGCACGCCGGCACCGGCCGATGCCCGCCAGTAGGCCGTGACACCGAGGAACGCGAAAGCACCCTGAACGGCACCGGAGATCGGCCGGGGGTCGTCCCGCCAGGGAACGGCGATCCGCTCCCGGGGATCACTCTCATACAGCCGGGTCAGATGGAGCACACCACCGAGCACGATGTGCTGGAACTCGTGCACGAGCGACGCCGCCAGCGACGCCGCGTCCGTCGGTCGGCCCAGTACCGCACTGCCGAACGCCTCACCGGTCGACGCGCTCGGGTTGCGGAACAGCACGGGAGGTTTGGGCACCAGGGAATCCAGTCCGGCGGCCATCAACCGGCAATAATCCGGCAGCGCCCGCACGAGTAATCCCCATGCCTCGTCCAGCAGCCGCCGCCATTCGCCGAACTGCGCTTCGGTCAGACGCTCCGGCGCAAGGGGCTCATAAAGTCCGCGATAGGGATCGACATCGTCCAACCGCACCGAGAACCGTTCCCGCCCGGCCTTGGCGTGCACCTCGCGAACGCCCCACCAACCAGGGCCGTCCCCCAGACGCACCTGGTGGCCACCTTGGGAAACCACGTACTCGCCTCGTGTACCGGAGACCTCCGCAACCGAGAACATCGCCGGTGCGGGCAGCCTGGCCACTCCGAGGGACGGCAGCGCAACGTCGCCATTCCAGGACGGCACGGCGATCTCGAACGGGAGACCGGCATGCACGGCGGCCGCGGCGGCGATCGCGTGCACGTGGCCGAGGTGGCTCCACAAGGGACCAACGCCGTCCAGGCCGTCACTGAGCAACCGGGTCGCGTAACCGGCCCATGTACCGGTGTACGGATGCGTGAGCAGCCTGTCGAACGCGGCCGGTGACACGCTCTCGACCCGCGCCAGCAACTCCCAGACGATTTCCATCGGCGGCAGCGGGCCGAAACAATCGGGTGTCTTCCCGGCCTTTTCCAGCAGCGCGTACAACAGCAACTTCCGCCTGCTGCGCTCGGTCCTCCGCAACCGCCGAACCATGGACGCGTCGCCACATATTCGGGCGAGAGCATCGAAGTCGTCCCAGGGCAGGTTGTGAAACCCCATCCCGGGTAGGTCTCCCCCGGACAGGAACGTCATCAGTCGACCCGCTCACCACCAGACGGGTTGCTGCTTCTGTACGGCGACCGGACGCGGCATGTTCGTTCCACCACACGGCGCATCGACCGGTGCAGTGGCTCGCCACCGAGTTCGCGCAGCCTGGTGAATGGAACGCCGTCAAGGTCGATCAACTCGGATTCGATGCCTGGTTCAGCGCCTACCGAATTCATGATGTCAATTCCCCTCTACCCGTTGTGTGGCCAGAGCAGGTCTTCCCATCATGTCGTACGGCATGCTGATCCGGAAGTGATTATGGTCGACCGCTCACCATCGGACCATGTCGTGGCAGCTCCCGGGGGCGCATCGCCGCACCAACGGTGCATGATCGTTTTCACGGTACCCATCAGACCGGACCAGCCTGTGTAACCGAATACCCAACCGGTGGACCGCTCGGGCATACTTTCGGGTTACCGTAACCGGATACACCTTGTGCATCCGTGACCGGTGGTGGCATCGTATCTACATACCAAGACTGTCATCGACGCAGGTCGAACGGAGGGAAAGGGGTCGCGCTCATGCCGCAGTCACCTGTCGTCGCAGCCTGGGAGTTGGCCCTGATGCTCCGCAACCGCCGCGCGGAGATGGGGATCGATGTCAACACGCTGACCAGGCTGATGTCGTTCAGCCGCAACTACTGGTCGGCGGTGGAGAACCAACGCAAGATCCTCTCCGAGGAGAGTCTCACCAGGCTTCTCGACGTGTTCGAGTTCGATCACGAGGAGCGGCGCGAACTTCTCGCCCTGCGCGACACGGCCAAGCAACGCGGTTGGTGGACCAAATACTCGCGGCTCTCGAATGAGAACGTCCAACGCTTCTACGGCCTGGAGTACGGGGCCGAGAGCGTGCTGACCTACGAAAACCTCATCGTGCCCGGCCTGCTGCAGACTCCGGATTACTCCAGAGCGATGATGACCTCCGACGTCACGGTGCGTCCGGTGGAAATCGAACAACTCATCGACATCCGACAACAACGCCAGAGACGGCTGAACGGCGACGATCCGCTTCACCTGACCGCCGTGATCAGCCAGGCCGTCCTGTTGCAGGAGACCGGTGGGCCGAAGGTGCTGCGGGATCAGCTGCGACATCTGGTGAAGGTCGTCGAACAGCATCCGGACACCATCGATCTGCATGTCATTCCGTTCACCGTCAGATGGTGCCCACTGTTCGGTTCGGCGACGATCCACCTGATCGACTTTCCCGGTTCGACCCTGCCGACCGTCATATTCCGGGAGACGGTGACGATCTTCGACATCATTGACGACCCGCTGCATGTTCGGGACCTCAAGACAGCGTATTCCGAAGCAATCCGACAAGCCCTGACCATGCGGGAATCGCTGGATATGATTGACCGCCGAATCAAGGAGCTGGCTTGACAAGTGAGCATCACGCATCGTCGGCGGAGGAGTCGGATGGGTGGTACAAGAGCAGTTACTCGAACGCTTCGGGGACATGCGTCGAGGTCAAACTCGCTCCGGACGTGGTCCTGATCAGGGACAGCAAGGATCCACACAGCAGTGACAGGCCGATACTCAGTCTTGCCAGGGATGATTGGAGGTCATTTGTGTCCACCGTGGGAACGCTGGTCTCGCTCGGCGACGACGCCGCTGCTGCGCGGTGCGGTAGAGCCGCGCGGGCGGAATTCGTGATCGAGAGCGACCCGGTACGGGAGCCGGCCGACACAATTCCCGTCTCGGGCCCACCGGCTGATGCTGGAGTGCCGTCATGGCAGGAAACAATGGGAACAAGGTAAGTCAAGGAAATACGGGAAACCAAGGAGCGACCTCGAACTCGCGGAGCCCGCCGTGGGTCTCCGACGATCGACGGCCGGCTCGCCGCGAGTTCGAGGCTCCCTTGTGGTCACACCGAACGTTGCGACGTGTCTTCGTCGCTCCGCGCGCGGTGGAGCAGTTCCCGGTCGAATGCCAGGTTTCGCGCTGATGCCACGGTGTCGGCGTGGTCGGCGCCAAGGACGCGTTCGCGTCGTTCGAGGGTGTCCGCGTCGAGGTCGAGCGCTCGGGCGATCTCGCCGAGGTCCTGTAGATCGCGGGCCAGATTGTTGGCCGATACCAGGGTGTCGGGGTGATCCGCGCCCAGCACGCGTCGCCTGCGGGCGAGTGTGTCCTCGTCGAGATCCCGCGCCCGAACGACCTCGCCCAGCGCCTGTAGGTCGGCGGCGAAATTGTTCGCCAGGTGGAGGGTGCTGGGATGATCGGGGCCCAGGACGCGTTGGCAGCGGTCCAGGGTGTCCTGGTCCAGGTCGCGCGCTCGGGCGAACTCGCCCAGGGCGCGTAGGTCGCACGCCAGTTCGTTGGCCGAGATCAGGGTGTTGGGATGGTCGGGGCCGAGGACCCGCTGGAAGCGGTGCAGCGTGTCCTGGTCCAGGTCCCGCGCTCGCGCGAACTCACCCAGCGCGCGTAGGTCGCGGGCCAGGTTGCTGGCCGACACGAGTGTCCCCGGGTCGTCCTGGCCGAGGACCCTGCTGCGTCGGTCCAGGGTGTCCTCGTCGAGTTGCCTCGCCTGCCGGTGGTCGCCAAGGGCGTGCAGGTCGAGAGCCAGGTTGTTGGCCGAGGTCAGGGTGCCCGGATCGTCCTCACCGAGGCGGGTGCGGCGTCGGCTGTAGGCCCTTTCCAGATGCGGTAGTGCGGTTCTGGGTTCGCCTCGGGTCTGCAGATAGGTGGCCACGTGGTCGAGCAGCCAGTCGACGTCGTCGTCGACCGGTGTCAGTGCCCGGCTCGCGTCCGTGGCGTGCAGGATGTGCGGGAGCAGGGCCTGCCAGGCAGGCCACCTGTCCGGTTGGTTCCACGGGTCGCCGGGCACCGCCGCGCGCAATACCCGCACCGCCGTGGCACACCACCCCGCGCACGGTGCGCTCTCGCGCAGCAGCGCCGCCGGAATACGGTGCAGTGCCAGGCTGTCCGGGTTCACCCGCGCGACAGCTCGGCGGCGCAGCACGGCCAGGACCTGCACCCACGCCAGTGGGTCGACCGCGCTGGCGGCAAGTGGTTCGGGCAGTGCGCCCGTGTTGTCCGTGAAGACCGTCAGCGGTATCGGTTCCGGCGCGAACCACGCGGCCAGGGTGATCAGTTGCAGGGCGCCCGGGTTGGTGGACGCGAGCTGGTCGAACGCGATCTGCCAGGATGCGGCCGCGGAGGCCGGGTAGCCGTTGGATTCGTCCTCGCGACCGAGCAGTTTCTGGGCACTGGCGTGCAGGAGTCGCAAATATTCGGCCACGGTCCAGCCGGTGTCGTGCAGCAGGGCCGACGCCTGGTCCACGACCAGCGGCAGGTCGCCGACCGCCTGCGCGAGTGCCTCGGCGACCGCGTCGGACGCGTCCGACAGGCGGGTCCGGATCAGTGCCACGGACTCGCCGCGGGTGAATTCCTGGATCTCCACCGGCGCCGCGACCGCGTCCCAGTGCGGATTGCGGGAGGTGATGATGACGTGCCCGCCTCCTGTCGGCAGGAACGGCGCGAGCATGACCGGGTCCTCGGCGTTGTCGAAGACCACCAGCCAGCGGTCCTGGGCCGAGAGTGCTCCCAGCAATCGGGCGACCGCCGTGTCGGCGCTGTCGTTGGCACCGGTCAGTCGTAGTGCCCTGGCCAGCGCGGCGAGTCGATCCGGAATCAGGTCTGGTTGTTCCGCGCTGATCCACCACGCGATGTCGTAGTCGCGGGCGTGGCGGTGCGCGTACTCCAGCGCCAGCGTCGTCTTTCCCACCCCGCCCATGCCGTGCACTGCCTGCACCACCGCGGGTTGGCGCGCCAGCAATGCGCTACGGAGGGTCTCGAGTTGCCGGGTGCGGCCGGTGAATCTGGCCGACCGGGCCGGAATGCCCCACACCCTGCCGACCGGCGCCAGTGCCGATTCCGCGCGGGGCAGTTGCCGCAACGCATCCAGGACCGCGACCTCGGCGTGGTCGGGTGATGTCACCTCCGTGGTGGTGATGCCGCTGTCCTGCAACCGCCTGCGGAAACCCTCCTGGCGGGCGCCGTGTCGCGAGTCCCGGAACAGTGCGGCCGGCCCCTTGACCTGTTCGCTGAGCAGGAACACCAGGCGCGGAATGCCGGCTTCGCCTGCCGCTTCGAATTCGTGCTCCGTGTAGGAGACCTCCGGCCGGTCACGAACCGGTGAGCCGTAACAGAATCCTGCCAGCAGTACGTACACGTCCGCACTGGCGACCGTTTCGCGGTCGAGTTGGGCCGGTCGTTGGTCGTGCGCCGTGAAATAGGCCATGTCGACGACGACGTCGCCGGCTCGGGCGATCGCCGACTCGACGGCGGCCACGAACGACCGGTCGTCGGGCAGCGCCCGGAGCTCGGCGGTGTGGCTGATGAAGACCCGACGCGGCGCGGGTCGCGGCAGGCCCACCCTCGTTGTTCTCCTTGTCGGCGACGCGTGTTGCCGTCCTGTCAAGGGGACCACACGGAACCGGTCCGGCATACCCGGCGATCACGTTGTCCACGATCTGTCCACGCCCCGGTCCGTTTGTCATCGCACGGGATCGACACGTCTTTCTGACAGCGCACGGCGGGAACGCCACCGTGTGCGGCGTTCCCGGCCGGGGGACCACGTTCACCCCGCGACTGCCCGCGCACGACGACACCTGACGCGCGCGGGCCTGCCGGTAGGAAGCCGAGCCGCGTCGGCTTCCTACCGGACGTCCGCCACGTCAGTCCTGGTCGTTCTGGTGGTAGACCCGGCGGACCTCGATCGCGTGGCTCTTGAACGGGGCGCGCTTGGCCCATTCGACGGCCTCGTCCTTGGACTTGACGTCGATCTGCCAGTAGGCGGAGACGAGTTCCTTCGAGTCGACGAACGGGCCGTCGACGACGCCGACCTTGCCGTTGTCGTAGGCCACCCGGAAGCCCTGCGAGCTGGGCCGCAGCACCTCGGCGGCGACGGCCACGCCCGACTTGACCATTTCCTCGCCGTACTTGTAGACCGACTCGAGGAACTCGGCGGGCGGCGTCGTGCCGGCTTCGGAGGCCTCGTTCGCCTTGAGCAGGAAGATGAATCGCATGGGGATCTCCTGATGGTGGTACGTCGATCTTTCCTGTGGGGAAGTCACCGCGCCGGCCGGCGAGAACCATTCCGCCACAACCGGACCAAGGATTCGCCTACATGTGCCCGGGTCACCCTGTGTTCGTCTGCCGGACGAACGATCGGGAACCGACCCATCCGGTCCGGCCGCGGCTCCGAACCAGTGGCGGCGACGGGCGAACCGCCGCCCACCATCCGACCGACCGGTCCGACCAGCCAGGAGAGCCCATGCCCGAGACACCGTCACTGCGGATGCTGCCGGCCGGCGGCCGGACCAGGGCGGTCGTGCTCGTCCTGCACGGCGGCCGGTCGCGCGGTGACCAGCCGACCACCCAGTGGCAGTTGGCCTACCGGCGCATGGTGCCGATCGCGCACGCCGTGCACCGCGCCGCCCGGCACGACGGCGTCGCGGTATGGCTGCTGCGCAACCGCGTCCGCGGCTGGAACGAACCCCGACAGGACCCGGTCCGGGACGCCGAGTGGGCACTGGAGCGGATCGCATCAGTCCATCCCGGCGCGTCGATCATCCTGATAGGACACTCGATGGGCGGACGGGCGGCGCTGCGCGTCGCGGGAACCGACGGCGTGGTCGGGATCTGCGCGCTGGCACCATGGCTGGAACCGGGCGAACCGGTCGCGCAGCTCGCCGGTCGCACGGTCCTGATCGCACACGGCGACCGGGACCGTGCGACCAGCCCCGAACACTCGTACGCCTACGCCCTGCGGGCCCGCGAGGTCACGCCGGACGTGGGCCGGTTCGTGATACCCGGTGCGGGCCATCCGATGCTGCGCAGGGCCGCCGACTGGACCGGTCTGGTGCGCGCGTTCGTGACCACGACACTGGGCGTGACACCGCCCGACGCGACGATCATGACGGGACTGCGGGCACCCGCACCGGACGGCCTGCGGAGTCCGCTACCGGCCGGCGTGTGGTGACTCAGCGGATCGACTCGGGTCGGACCCCGGAGTCCGGGAGTATCCAGAGCCGAGTTGCGCGGCGATCAGTGCCACGGGAAACGGCGTGACAGCAGCGGCGGCATGTCGCAGCAGGTGCCGTACTTGTCGTGGATCAGACATCGGCCTGCCGATCTCGGCGACCATCCGGTCCTGTCCGCGCCATCTCATACCATCAACGACGAGCGGGAACCCAGCCCTGGCCGCCCCGTGGGTCGGCGCTGTCGCCGGCCCACGTCCGCCGGCCGTGTGGGAGTGAAGAGATGAAGAGCATGAACAGCAGGGGCGATGGGATCGCACTGTTGGAGCTGCTGGAGCCCGGCTGGCGGATACGGCTGCGCGAGGGGGCGCTGGCCGGCGAGCTCGACGTCGAGCCCGAGGTGCGGGAAGCGGCGGCGCGGGCGCTGGGCGAGGCGTCCAGGACGCGGCCCGCCCAGGAACTCGCTCGCCGCTGGCCGGCGTGCGTCGCGGTGGCGCTCGCCCAGGTCGCAGCCGCGTGCTATCGCCGGGGGGCGTTCTGGCCAGGCTGGCTGCGGGCCTGCGGGCCGGGCGCGAGCCGGCGGACGGCGGACTGGGCCCGGGCGTTCGTGGACGCGCTGGCCGTGCTGGATGTCCCGGCGCGGCAACGGGACACCGATACGGCGGTGCTGGTGCACATGGCGTTGCCCACCTCGTGTCTGGACGAGGTGCTGCGGCGGCAGGCGGTGGACGCGGAAATCGGGACCGCCGACCCGGCGGTCCTTGCCCTGTTGCGCCACGGCGGTGCGGCGGCCGAGTCGCTGCTCGACCGGTGCCGGACGCTGGTCGAACTGCTCCGCACCGGGGACGGGGTGCCGGCGGAGGAGGTGGCGGAGCTGCGGCTGCCCGCACGGATCGTCGACGCGGCCCGGCGGACAGCGAGCGACCTGCCCGAGGCCAGGGCGACCGCGCGGTTGGATCCCTACGGTCGGGGCGTGCTCCTCGCCGGCGAGGAGCGGAGCGCCGGCGAGGAGCGGAGCGCCGCACCGGAGGATGTGGTGGACGCGGCGGATCCGCTGCTGTTGTTCGACGAGGAGGGCGCGGCGTTGTCCGGGGCACTGCCGCCCGAGGCGGTGTGGGCGCTGTACCCGGAGAACCGCCGGCTGTGTGCGGACGTGCCGCCACGGGTGCTGGTCGCGGCCCCAACACCGCTGGCCTGGCGGGGCTGGCGACTGGTCCTGATCGCTCTGGAGAGCGTCTCGTGGCTGTCGTTGGACGATACCGGCGCCCGCCGCCGGGTACGGGGTCGTTCTCGGCCACGCCTGGTCACCGGCCCGGCCCTGCCGGGCGTCACCACGCCGGCCGGCCTGCCCGTGCACGCGGCGCTACCCGCGTTACGGCTGCCCGCGGGGGACGGCCGGTGGCGGGTGGAGGCGCGGCGGGTGACCGGCGGGCCGGTGCTGGGCCACGTCGAGGCCAGGGCGGCGGACTGGGAGCCCACGCGGTTGTGGGCGGCGGTGCGACGCCCGGTCCTCGGGGAACTGGTGGTGTCCGCGACGCCGCTGGACGGGACCGACGCACAGGTCGGGTTACGGCGCACCGTCGCGGTGGCCGAGGGACTGGCCGTGCGGTACTCGCCCGAGATCCGGCTGACACACGCTCAGGGGATCGAGCCGGCCGAGGTGGTCCTGCCGCCGGTGCCGGGGCTGACCGTGGCGCCGCGCGCTCTCGCCCTCGCTGCCTCGGTCGAGGGCGTGGAAGTGCGTTGTGTGGCCGGGCCCGTGGTGCAGACGCTGGTGCTCACCCCGCCGCGCTGTCGGACACGGGTGGAGCCGGAGTCGGGAGGCGGATCGACGGCCGCTGCCTGGCACACCTTTGGCCCGCTCCGGCTGGACCTGGCGCAGGCAGGACATGCCGCGGCGCTACGCCTGGAGCTGCCCGGAATCGCGTACCACCCACCGCTGGAAGTGGTCGCCGGGAACGAGGTGGTGCAGCGACTGGAGCCCTCCCGACAGGGCCGCTACCCGTTGCGCCGCCTGCTGGACACGGTCACCGCGCACGGTGGCGCCGAGCTACGCGTCACCGTCGCGGGTCGGATGACGACGGTGGCCCGGCTCGCGGCTCCGGCACCCGGCGCGGACCCGTGGCTGCCCGCGCCGTCGGTCCGGACGCCGGCCCGCTCCCCGTAGGCTACCGACCCGACCGATCTCGGCGTCCGATCCGAGTCCGCCGGTTCGCCGTGATCGCGTATCGGCGTTCCGTGTCCGATGCGGTTGGTCCCTGCCAGCGCCAACAGGCGCAAGCCGGGCGCCCGTGGTTCATCGGTGGCGCGGCCCGCTAGCTACGTCCTGGGAGTACACGTCGTGGATCCGATCGCCACCAGCGCTTTGCTCAGCAGCACCTACCGGCGTTATCTCCGTTCGCTGCTGCCGGTCCGGGAACAGGCGATCGCCGCCGCGCTCGCGGGCCGGATCGACGCCAGCCCGTTGCTGACGAAGGGTCCGCTGCTGGAGGCGACCCCGCCGTACCGGGCCGGGGCGACGTTGCGCGCGCTGATCGAGGAGGGCGTGCTCGACACCGCCTTCGCCCGGCTCGGCGGTCCGGAGCTGCCGCTGGACCGGCCGTTGTACCTGCACCAGGAGCGGGCGCTGCGCAAGGCCGCCGCCGGCAGGAATCTGGTGGTGGCCACCGGGACCGGCTCCGGCAAGACCGAGAGCTTCCTGCTGCCGGTGCTCTCCGCGCTGACCACCGAGCACGCCGCCGGTTCGCTCGGCCCAGGTGTGCGGGCGCTGCTGCTGTACCCGATGAACGCGCTGGCCAACGACCAACTGCGGCGGCTGCGGCGGCTGCTGTCCGCCACACCGCAGCTCACCTTCGGCCGGTACACCGGCGACACCCCGGAGCGGGCGCACCAGGGTGCTTCCCTCTTCGAGGAGCTGCACCCGGGTGAGCCGCGGCTGCCCAACGAACTGCTCAGCCGCGAGGAGATGCGCGAGACCCCGCCCCATCTGCTGCTGACCAACTACGCGATGCTGGAGTACCTGCTGCTGCGCCCGGCCGACCTGGAGCTGTTCGAGGGCAAACACGGGGGCCACTGGCGGTTCGTGGTCCTGGACGAGGCACACGTCTACGACGGTGCCAAGGCCGAGGAAGTCGGGATGTTGCTGCGGCGGCTCAGAGAACGCGTCAACCGTCAGGTCCCGGCCCGGACCGCGTCGTTCCAGGCGATCGCGACCAGCGCGACCGTCGGCGACCATCCGTCGGCGGCCGTGGAGTTCGCCGCGAAACTGTTCGACGCGCCCTTCGAGTGGGTGCCCGACGACCCGGAGCGGCAGGACCTGGTCGGCGCCGCGCGGGTCGCCGTCGCCACCGGGCCGTACTGGGGACCGCTCGGCACGGCGGAGTACCTGCGCCTGGCGGCACTCGCGGATCCGGGGGCCGAACTGGCCGCGCTCGCGCCCGGCGTCACCGGCAGCGCCACCACCGTCCTCGCGCTGGAGCGGACGATGGCCGAGCTGCGCGGTGCACTGGCCCGGGGGCCACGGCCGTTCGCGGAGCTGGCGCGGTCCACCTTTCCGGATGAGTCGCCCGAACGGGCCGAAGCCGCGCTCGCCGCGCTGGTCGCGGTCGGCGCCCGGGTCCGTGACGGTGCCGGCACCGCGGTGCTCTCCGCCCGCTACCACCTGTTCGCCCGCGCCACCGAGGGCGCGTTCACCTGTCTGTCGCCACGGGGCCCGCACGTGTCACTGGCCCGGCACGAGGTCTGCGCGGACTGCGCGGCGGCGGTGTTCGAATTCGGCTGCTGCAAACGATGTGGGGCGGTGCACCTGGTCGGCTCGGTCGCACGCGACTCCAGCGGTGAGCGGTTCACCCCGCGCCCGGTCCGACCCGACCAGCGCACCTGGCTGCTGCTGGACGAGGGCGACGACGGCCACGCGGGTGACGAGGACGACGAGACCCTGGAGGACGCCTCGCCGGCCACCGCCGCTGACGCCGCCCTGCTGTGCGGAAGCTGCGGCGCCCTGTCGGCCACCGGGCCGTCCGCGCGGCGCTGCGACTGCTCCCACCCGGCGCCGCGCCCGGTGCGCCGGCTGTCGGTCACCTCCGCCGGCACCCCGGCCGGCTGCCTGGCCTGCGGCGCCCGGGGAGCCGGCATGATCCGCCAGTTCGAGAGCGGCAACGAGGCGTCCGCCGCCGTCCTGGCCACCGCCCTGTACCAGGCGCTGCCGCCCGCCGAGGACATGGCGGACCGCCCCGGCGGGGGGCGCAAGCTGCTCACCTTCAGTGACAGCCGTCAGGCCGCCGCCTTCTTCGCGCCCTACCTGGAGACCGGCCACGCCATGGTCGTCCAGCGCCGCCTGATCCTGGACGGCCTGGCTCGCGCCAGCGCGCACGACGGGCACTGCACGGTGGACGACCTCATCGAGGAGACCGCGCGGACGGCCGGCGCGGCCGGGATGTTCGCCCGCCGCGACTCCCGCCAACGGCGCAGGCGCGAGGCCGCCCGCTGGGTCCTGCGCGAACTGGTCGCCCTGGACGAGCGGCATTCGCTCGAAGGCCTGGGGCTGCTCCGGGTGGGCCTGGACCGGGAGCCCGGCTGGACGCCTCCGGCGCCGCTGCTCCAGCTCGGTCTGGACGTCGAGGAATGCTGGGCTCTGCTGGCCGAACTGCTGCGCTCGCTGCGGCTGCAGGGCGCGCTGACCATGCCCGAGGAGGTGGACCCGGCCGACGAGATCTTCGACCCGAGGCGCGGACCCATCCACGTCCGCCAGGACGGGGCCGAGGCCAGGCAGAAGGTGCTCAGCTGGCTGCCCACCCGGGGCACCAACAAGCGCCTCGACTACCTGCGGCGGCTGCTGACCGCTCTCGGGGCGGTCCGGACCGACCCACGCGAGGTGCTGGCCGGCTGCTGGCGGGCGCTGACCGGGCCGGTTTCGGAGCCGGCCGGGCAGGGCTGGCTGCACTCGGCCGCGCTACCCAGGCTCGGGCAGCTCCACCAGGTCGACCACACCTGGCTGACCCTCGCACCCGGCGGGCAGCACGTGTGGCAGTGCACGCTGTGCCGCCGCCTGGTCACCGTCTCACTGCGCGGGGTGTGCCCCACTCTGCGCTGCACGGGCACGCTGGTGGCCGCCGTGCCCGACGAGCAGGAGCACTACCGGACGCTGTACCGGGACGCCGCCCCGGTGCCGCTGACGGCCCGTGAGCACACCGCACAATGGACCGGTGTGGAGGCCGCCGACATCCAGCGGCGTTTCCTGGCCGGCGACGTCAACGTGTTGTCCTGCTCCACGACCTTCGAACTGGGCGTGGACGTGGGCGCGCTGAGCGCGGTGCTGTTGCGCAACATGCCGCCCAGCACCGCCAACTACATCCAGCGCGCCGGGCGGGCCGGGCGGCGCAGCGATACGGCCGCCCTGGTGCTGACCTACGCCCAGCGCCGCTCGCACGACCTGTCCCGCTACCAGTCGCCGGAGAGCATGCTCGCGGGCCAGGTCCGCGCACCCTACGTGCCGCTGGGAAACGTGCGGATCGACCGGCGGCACGCGCATTCGGTGGCCTTGGCGGCGTTCTTCCGCGACGCCAAGGAGGCAACCGGCGAGGAATGGCGGAACGCCGGGGAGTTCTTCCTCCCGTCGAAGGATGGGCGCGAGGCGCCCTGCGCACGGGTTCGGACCTTTCTCACCCCGGTGCCGCCGGAGGTGGAGCGGGCGCTGCACGCCGTCCTGCCCGCCGATGCGCACCGGGCGCTCGGTCTCGCCGACGGCGGTTGGGTGGCCGAACTGTCAGCACACCTGGAGCAGGTCCGCCTGGAGCTCGAACAGGACGTCGCCCTGTTCGAGGACAGGCGCAGGGACGCCTTCGAATCCCGCCGCAGCGACCTCGCGGCGCGGTTCGAGCGCAGCGTCAACACGCTCACCCGCCGCCCCCTGATCGGGTTGCTCGCCAATCGCAACGTGCTGCCCAAGTACGGCTTCCCGGTGGACACCGTGGAGTTGCGCACTGCGCACTGCGACAGCCAGGTCGGCGCCCGCCTGGAGCTGACCCGCGACCTGTCGGTGGCCATCCACGAGTACGCACCCGGGGCGGAGGTGGTCGCGGGGGGCGTGCTGTGGCGCTCGGGCGGAATCTACCGGCTCCCCGGGCGAGAGTTGATCACCCGCGGCTACACCGTGTGCCGGGGTTGCCAGCACTACCGCGAGGGCGGGCGCGAACTGGAACCGGCCTGCCCCGCCTGTGGGCGTCCCGGCGACGGCGCGGTGCGCGAGTACTGCGTGCCGGAGTTCGGCTTCGTCGCGGAGGCACGCACCGGCAAGCCGCAGGCGACCCCGCCGCAGCGGTCCTGGGGTGGGGCGGTGCACGTGGTCTCGCTCGGCGAGGAAGTGGGGGAGCTCCGCTGGCAGGACGAGTCCGGAGCGGTCGCCTGGTGCCGTTCGGGCGCACGCGGACGACTGGTCGCCCTCGCCGAGGGGCCTGGCGGCCGCGGTTTCCTGATCTGCGACTGGTGCGGTTGGGGTGCCCCGAACCGAGGCCGCACCCCCACCCGGCACACCGACCCGCTGCGCTCCCGCCCGTGCACCGGGCCGCTGCGGTGGCGCTCGCTCGCACACGGCTACGAGACGGACATCCTGCGGCTGCGGCTGCACGCCCCCGGCCTGGACAGCCGGGCGCAGTGGCACTCCCTGCTGTACGCACTGCTGGAAGGTGCCGCCGAGGGCCTGGAGATCAGTCGCAACGACATCGACGGCGCGGTGCACGCCGGCGCGGACGGGCACAGCGGGCTGGTGCTGTACGACACCGTGCCGGGCGGCGCGGGCGGTGCGCTGCGCGTGGCCGGCGCGCTGCACGAGGTCGTGGCCGCCGCGCTGCGGCGGGTGGCGTCCTGCGACTGCGGCGCGGAGACGTCGTGCTACGGCTGCCTGCGCACACAGCGCAACGAACGACACCACGAGGACCTCAGCCGAGGCGCGGCGCTGAGCGTGTTGCGCTCGCTGGCCGCGCTGAGCGTCGCCGCGGACTGAACGGATGTGGTCGGAGCGGACCAGGCGGCGGCCGCGTCGAGAACGGTCGTCGATCGCCTGGTCCGCGGCCGCCGTGCTGCCGTCCGTGCCACGGCTGTCGTGCCGGTGGGGCATCATGTCGGGACGTGCGCGACCGCGCCCGAACGCGTCCGTGGCCATGACGATCGAGACGAAACGACAACGTGAGCACCAGCCCCGCAACACCTCCCGCTCCCGCGGCCGAGACCGATCCGGCGTTCGGAATCGACGCCTTCACCGTCGACGACCGGCTACGGCTGTTCCATTTCGCCGCCGCCGAGAAGCACCACGAATACCTGTGGCTGCTGCGCGCCTTCGACCGGGCCCGAGCCGAATACCAGGTGCTGCTGCACGCCTCCGATGCCCGGGAACTGCTCGACCGACTGGCCGAGGAACTGCCGGAGGCCGCCGGCGTCGGCGAGGTACAACCGCTGCTCGACGCGCTCACCGAGTGGCAGGTTCTGGACCGCTCCTACGACGGGACCCGGGCCGCGAACCTGGCCGAGTATCGCAACCGGCACTACATCTACCAGTTCACCCAGGCCGGCTACCGCGCCTACCGGGCCGTCGAGGAGGTGCTGGGCGCCAGCCTTGAGGACGCCCAACTGTCCCGGCTCATCTTTCCCGACATCCTGGCCGACCTGCACGCGCTTGCCGGGGCCGTGCGTGCGGCCGACTCCGCCGAGGCGTACCGCAAGCTCTCCCGCTTGGACGCGGTGCTCGCCGACATGGCGCAGCGCGCCGCCCGCTTCTACCTGATGCTCGGCGACCTGGCCCGCACCAACGACACCCGCCCCGAGGTGTTCCTCTCCCACAAGGATGCCCTGCTCGCCCACATGCGGGAGTTCCACTCGGAACTGGCCCGGTTCGCTCCCCTGCTGGCGGAAGCGGTCGCCGAGGTGGCCGCCGTCGCGGGACCGGACGCGCAGCGGCTGGCCGAACTCGCCGCCGAGGCGGACGAACGGCTGTTTCGCGGCCAGGCGGAGCGCATCGCGGACTGGCGACAGCGCTGGGGCGGCCTGGTGCACTGGTTCGGCGACGGCCGCACCAGCGAGGCCGAGCGGCTGCAGGACGCGACCGTCACCGCGATCGCCAATGTGACCGCGCTGCTGCGCCGGGTCACCGAGTCCCGCCGCGGTGGGGTCAGCCGGGAGAGCCAGTTGCGGCACCTGGCCCAGTGGTTCGCCGGCTGCCCCACCGACGGTGCCGCGCACGCACTGTTCCAGGCGGTGTTCGCCCTCGGCGGCCCCCGGCACGCCTCGGTGCCGCACGAGGACCCGGAGCTGATCCCGTCCCGGCTGTCCTGGTGGGACGCCGAGCCGGTGGAACTGTCCCGCACCCTCGTGCGCGCCGGCCGTGTCCAGGCGCTGCAGGGTCCTGGCCGGATCGAGCGCAACGAGGAGCAACGGCTGCGACTGCGTGCCGAGCAGCTCAAGGCCACCGCGCAGCGCCGCATCGCGGCTGCGCAACTCGCCTCGGACGGGGTGTACCAACGGGTATTGGACGAGCCGGAGACGGAGGCGCTGCTGGGCCTGCTCGACCTCGCGCTGTCGGCGCGGGCGCCGGTGAGCCGTGCGGTCGCCGACGGTGCGCGGGAGGCGAGCGGCTCCGCACACGGGGTGCGGCTGACACTGCGTCCGGCCCCGGGCTCGACCACCGTTCGCACGGTGCGCGGTCGCCTGCATCTGGACGGTCTGGCGCTGGAGGTCACGGCGTGAGGGTGGCCACCGAGGTCGGCTCGCTGGAGCTGGCCGAGTACCAGAAGGCCGTGCGGCTGGTGCTGCGCCACCCGCTGGTCACCGCGTCCTACCCGGACCAGGCGGCGCTGGCGACGGTCCGCCGGTGGGCGCCGCAACTGCGGGAGGACCTCTCCGAGGTGCTCGGCTACACCCTGGTGCTCGCCGGCGACACCGCCCGGCTGCGCCGCACCCAGGACACGCTGGACGACACCCGGCCCGCGCTGTCCCGGGCCAAGCGCCCGTTCGACCGCCGGCGCTACGCGTACCTGGCACTGACGCTGGCCGCGCTGGGCCGGTCCGGCGCCCAGATCGCGCTGAGCGAACTGGCGGACGCGGTCGCGGCGGACGCCGGGCGGATCGACGGTCTGGGCATGGACACCGGACGCAAGCCGGACCGGGACGCGTTCGTGGACGCGGTTTCCTGGCTCGAGGAGCGCGGCGCGCTGCGCATGGCGGACGGCTCGGCGCTGGAGTGGGCCAACGATCCCGAACGGGCGGAGGCGCTCTACGACATCGACCGGGAGGTGGTCGCGGCCGTCTGGCAGCCCAGCCGGGTGTTGCAGCACCTGGGTTCGGTGACCGAGCTGCTGGGCCAGGGGGCGGCGCGCGGCCTCGCCCAGGGGCGGGAGGCAGCGCGGCGGGCAGCGGCACTGCGGGCGCGCAGGCTCGTGCTGGAGCAGCCGGTGGTGTACTACTCGGACGTCGATGAGTCGCTGCGCGGGCAACTACGCTCCCCAGCGCTGGCGGAGGACCTGGAACGGCTGACCGGGCTCCCACTGGAGCGCCGCGCGGAGGGTGTCGCGCTGGTGGACATCGGCCGGCGGCTCTCGGACATCGTGTTCCCGTCGGGCGGCACGGTGGCACAGGCGGCGCTGCTGCTGTGCGCGCGGATCGCCGGATACGTGGTCCGGGGACGCGAGCGGTTCGAGCGGCTGCCCGCGGCGACGGCGGCGGAGCGGCTCACCGAGGCGGCGCGGCAGTTGGACACGGCGCTGCCGGAGCGGGCGCGCGTCGCCGAACTGCTGGACGTGGAACCGGTGACCGACTACGCGGACGGACCGGACGACGGGTCCGAGGGTCCGCCGGAGCCGGACTACCCCTTCCTGCCCGACGCCTGGTTGCGCACCGCGCTGCGCAACCTCGTGGCCGATTTCGGCGCGGGCATGGCGGAGAAGCAGGCGAGTGACCCGGACCGGCTGCTCGCCGACGCGCTGGCCCTGCTGTCCGCGATGGGCCTGCTCGCGCGGGTGGACGGCGGCGTGCTGGTGCTGCCGCTGCTGGCCCGGTACCGCTCGGTGACCGCGCACGTGAGGACGCGGCCCCCGCGCGGGTAGCCGCCGCTGTCCGCCCGCGCCGACATCGTCGCCGGCGTCCCGGATCCCCATAGCTCGCACACCATCGACACGAAGGACAGCCGCGCGTGACACGCTTCGAGCCCAGCAGGGCCGGAATCGTCAACCTATGGGACTACCGCGACGAGGAGTTCTGCTTCGCCGGCGGCTGGCTGGTGCTGCGCGGTCCCAACGGCTCGGGCAAGACCAAGGCGCTGGAAGTGCTCTTCCCGTTCGTCCTGGACGGCCGGATCGACCCGAAGCGGCTCAACCCCTTCGCCGCCGAGGACCGCACGATGAAGTCCAACCTGCTGTTCCGGGGACAGGACAACGCGGTCGGCTACGTCTGGCTCGAACTGCGCCACCGCGACAGCGGCGAGGCGGTGACCGTCGGCGTCGGCATGCACGCGCAACGGCACCGGGACACACCAGTGCGCTGGCACTTCGTCACGCCCGGCCGGGTCGGTGAGGACTTCTCCCTGATCACGCCGGACGACCGGCCGATGACGAAGAAGCAACTCGCCGCCGAGATCGGCGAGGACGCCCTGTACTCGTCCCCGACCGACTACCGGGCGGCGATCGACCAACGGCTGTTCGGGCTCGGCCGGGAACGCTATGAGCAGCTGCTCACCCTGATCCTGACGTTGCGCCGCCCACAGCTGGCGAAGAATCTCGACCCGGTGAAGCTGTCCGACACGCTGACCGACGGGCTGCGCCCGGTGGACGACGATCTGATCGCAGAGGCGGCCCGCTCCTTCGACGACATGGAGTCGGTGACGCGCACGCTGGAGGGGCTGGCCGCGGCGGACGACGCCACCGGCGCGTTCCTCGCCGGTTACACCACCTACCTGCGCACCCATGCCCGATCGGCCGCCGACGCGCTGACCCGCCGACGCGAGGACACCACCGCCCGCCGCGACGCGGTCTGGGCCGCCCACGCGGACCTGGAGCGGGCCGAGCAGCAGCGCGCCGGCTCCGAGACCGCCCGCGAGGAGGCCGAGAACGCCCTGGCGGGACTGCGCGCCCGCCTGGAACAGCTGCGGTCCAGCGGCGCCTACCAGGCCGTGCAGCAACTCGCCGACCTGGAGCGGCTGGTGCGCACCTGCGACCAGGCCGCGGTGGACGCGGCCGCTGACCTCGCTCGGCGCGGCGCGGCCACCGGCCGGGCCCGCGCCGAGGTGGAACGCGCGGGCACCACCCTCGCCGAGTTGGAGGCGGCGGTGTCCCGGGCCGCGGCCGAACTCGCCGATCACGCCACCGCCGCTGGCATCGCCTGGCGCCCCGACGATGCCCGGGGCGAAGGGTTGGCCGACCGGGTCTCCTCGCGGGTGGCCGCCCGCGAGGAGGCCGTGCGCGCGGTGCGGGCGGCGCAGGCGGCGCACCGCAGTGCCCTGCAGGCCCGAGACCTCGCACGGCTTGCTCTGGACCGGGCGCAGGAGTCGGCCGCCGAAGCCGAAGCCGAGGAGGCGGTGACCGCGGCCGCCGTGGCCGCGGCCCGCGAGCAGGCCGGTGAGGCCCTGCGACAGTGGTGGCAGCGGCACGGTCAGCCGCTGACCGACGACGACTCGCTCGCCGAGGCGCTCGGTGCGGCCCTGGAACAGGTCGGCGAGCCGGACGCCCCCGGACTGGAGACCGTCTTCGGTGAGGCGACCGCCGACGCCGTGCAGGACCTGCGCGAGCAGCGCACGAGGCTGCGCGCCGACCGCGCGGCGACCGAGCGGGAACGCGGGCTCGTCACCGAGGAACGCGATCGGATCGCGGCCGAGCGTGACGACGCCCCGCCACCGCATCCCGGCCGCACCGCCGACCGCACCGGGCGCACCGGCGCACCGCTGTGGCAACTGGTCCGGTTCGCCGCCAAGGTGACGGAGGATCGGGGCGCCGCCCTGGAAGCCGCGTTACAGGCCGCCGGCATGCTCGACGCGTGGATCCGTCCCGAAGACGGGGCCGTCGCGGCCGGTGACAGCGACGGCTATCTGACTCCCGGCACCCCGGTCACCGGTGCCAGCCTGGCCGATCTGCTGCTGCCCGAGAAGGGCGCACCCGTTGCAGCGGCGCGCATCAAGGCCGTCCTGCGCTCCGTCGCCGTGGGCGGCGAACTGTTCGGGGCCGCGGCCGTCCTGACCGACGACGGCCGGTACGCCCACGGCATCACGGTGGGCGCGCACCACAAGGAGCACGCCGAGTACATCGGCGCCACCGCCCGTGCCCGCCGCCGCGCCGCGCGGATCGCCTCCTGCGAGGCCCGGATCGGCGAACTCGACGACCGGCTCGCCGGGTTGAACCGGCAGGACACCGAAGTTGAGGACTCCCTGGCCGCCTTCGCCGAGGCCCGCGCGGCGCTGCCGCGCACCGGAGCGGTCGCGGCGGCACTTCGCGAGATGGCACGGGCCGCCGGGCGGCTGCGCGCAGCGCGGGAGGCGTCCGACCAGGCCCAGGCAACCTACGACCAGGCCGTCGCCGCGTGCACGGTCACCGAGCGGACACTGCGCCGCACCGCCGCGGAGCACGCGCTGGACCCTGAGCGGCTGGAGCAGGTCGCCGAGGCGGCCCGCCGGTTCGGGGCCACCGCGGATCAGCTGACGGGACGTCGGCGGGAGCAGACCCGGCAGCGGGAGTCCGTCGCGGACGCCGGCGCCCGGCTGACGGCCGCCATCGAGGAGCAGCACGCCGCCGCCGAGGCCGAGCGAACGGCCCGCAGACACCACACCGAGGAGGCCGCCAAGCTGGACGCGCTGCGCGGCGCGGTCGGTGCGGAGGCGCGCGAGGTGATCGCCCGAATGGAGGAGGCCGAGTCCGGCATCATCGACGCCGAACGCGCCGAGAACACCGCCCGGGCCGCCGAGCGGGCAGCCCTGGTCGCCGAGGCCGCGGCCCGGGAGCGCCTGGCTGGGGGCCGCCAGGCGCTGGAGACGGCCGCGGCCGAGGAACACCGGACCGCGCACGGCCTCGCCCCTTATGCCGCCCGCGAATTGCTCGACCTGCTCAAGTGCCCGCCTGGCCTGGCCTGGCCGGCTCAGCAGGCGGACTGGGCCGGCACCGAACTCCCGGCCGTCGTCACCGCCGTGCACGAGGCGATCCTCACCGCGACCCGCGACCTCACCCCCACCGAGTCCTCACTCAAGCAGTCCGCAACCCGTCTGACCAGGGCACTGGACGAGCTACAGACCCAGCTCGCCGCCGCCGGCCAGGACTACCATCCCGAGTGGGACAGCTCCGACGGGGTGATCGTGGTGCGGATCGCCGACGAGCAGGGGCCGCTGCCGGTCGGCGCGTTCGCACGGCGGATCGCCGACGCCCGGCGCGACCAGCAGTTGCTGCTCTCCGAGTCCGAACAGCGGATCCTGGAGGACGCGCTGCTGACCCGCCTCGCGCAGCAGATCCACGACCGTACGGTGGACGCCCGGGATCTCATCCACCGGATGAACACCGAGATGCGCTCGCGCCGGATGTCGTCGGGCACCACGGTCGGCGTGCGCTGGCAGCTCGCCGACAACCTGGACGACGAGCAGCGCGCGGTGTGCGCACTGCTCGACGCGGACTCCTCCCGGCTGGGCCCGGACGCGCTGGCCCGGATGCGCGGTCTTTTCGCGGCGCAGATCAAGACCGCCCGCGCGCGACACCGGGAACTGCCCTACCGAGAACTGCTGGCCCAGGTGCTGGACTACCGCCGCTGGCGCCAGTTCACCTTCCTGCTGGTCCGCCCGGAGGGCGCCGAGGAGACGCTGACCCGGTCCCGGCACAGCAGGCTCTCCGGCGGCGAGCAGTCCGTCTCGCTGCATCTGCCGCTGTTCGCCGCGGCGCACGCCATGCTCAACTCGGCCGCGCCGCACGCGCCCCGGCTGCTCGCTCTGGACGAGGCATTCGCCGGTGTGGACGACACCGGACGGGGCGAGCTGATGAGCCTGGCCGCCCAGTTCGACCTGGACCTGTTCATGACCGGCTACGACCTGTGGGCAGCGCACGCCGCCGTGCCCGCCGCCGCCCACTACGACCTCGCGCACTCCCCTGTCGAACACACGGTCAGCGCGCTGCTGCTGGTGTGGGACGACGGGCAACTGCTGGCCGACGACGCCGGGCAGTTGGCCGCCGCCCTCGGTTCACCCGGCACCCGGCGTCGGATGGCCGCGGTGTGAGCACGGACCTCGACGAGCTACGCGACGCCGGCTGGCGGCGGCTGCTGGCCGCCGCCCGTCGGCGCCTGGAGCGCACCGGAGGCGCGCTGGAGGGCACCATCGGCCTGAACTCCCCGACCGACGCCGAGCGCCGGGTTGTCATCGGCATCACCGGCGGGTACCGCCCCGAGACCGCCAAGCGACTCACCGTGCACCTGGGCGACCTGGATCTGGCCCTGCGTGACCGGCACGGCACGGGTCTGTTGAGCACGCTGGCCGCCCTGGACGGCCCGCTGCGCGACCGACCGGCCGAACGCGCCACCGAGGACCGCCTGCGCGAGGAGGCCCTGACCGCCGCCGACTCGGCGCTCGCCGAAACCGAGCCATGGTTCACCGGGTGGCTGTCCACGCTGCGCGCCGACGGCACGCTGACCCGCCTGGTCCGCCGCGGCGACGGCCGGCTGCTCGCCCTGGCCGTCCGCGTCCTGGAGCGGCTGCACCGCCGCGACGGCGCCAACCCGATCCCGCTGACCGTCCTCGCCGAGTGGGCCTGCGGCGACACCAAGGCGCTGCTGCCCGGCAGCCCGCTGGCCACCCTGGTGCTGCGGGCGCTGGCGCTACGTGCCGGCGTGGCCTCCGTCCCGCGTGACCGCACCGCGCAGCGGGCGCTGTGGGAGTCAGCCGGTGCCATCGGTGACGACCTGGCCAGCCAGGTCCTGCTGTTGAACGTCCGCTGCGCCGGATCGGACGTCGTGTCGGGTTGGCTGGCGGGTGCCGCCGACTTCGGTATCCCGTTCCGTCTCACACTGCATCAGCAGGCAGCCGACCCGATCATCCCCGAGGCCGCCGATCTCCACGTGTGCGAGAACCCGGCCGTACTGCGGGTGGCCGCGGCCGAACTCGGCGCTGCCTGCCCGCCCCTGGTGTGCACGGAGGGCGTCCCCTCAGCGGCCTGTCAGCGATTGCTCGCCGCGGCGGTGGCTGCCGGCGCCCGGTTGCACTGGCGAGCCGACTTCGACTGGGCCGGCCTGCACATCGTCGGCGCGGCCGTCACCGCCCACGGTGCCCTCCCCTGGCGGATGACCGCCGAGGACTACCGGGGCCACCTGGACGACGGCGACTCCACAACCCTCGCCGGCGCACCGTCGAGCAGCCCCTGGGATCCGGCCCTCGCCGAGCTGATGCGCGCTCACGGCCGCGCCGTCATGGAGGAACGCCTCATCGTCACCCTGCTTGAGGACCTGGCTGCCACCCACCCGTGACCTCGTCGTCAGGTGCGCGGTGATCGTGATCGCGCGGTACCCGCCCGCACCGGCGGCGGCGCAGTCGGGCGTCGCGCGCCTCGGCGAGCAGGCGACCGTGGCTGCCGGCCGTGTCGCGGTCGCTCAGCGGCGTCGCGCTGCCGGGGCGGCCGTCGGGGCGGAGAAGTGGACCTGGCGGGCGCGGCGCAGGTCGGCATCGGACACGTCACTGACGGCGGGCAGCGCGGCAGGGTGGCTGAACGTCACCTGTGAGACCGGTGCTGCATCGGTGCGGGCATGTGCATGTGTGTGGAACAGGGGAACTCCTCGGTAAATGACCAGCCGAACATCGCGGTGCCGACGTGCCCAGGTGGGTGTGCCGGGCCGCGGATCGTGTCTGGTGTCGAACAAAGGTGGGCGGCAGCCTGGCTGGGGCGAGTACCTGTCGGCTCTCGTTTCGACGTCAGGCGCCACCGCGGATCGACAGCGTCGCGGGCTGCCATCCCATAGGTCGGAAGCGCGGCGCGAACCTGCCGTCAGCTACGTTACCCGCCTCCGGCGGTGACCGCCACCCGGGCGAGCCCACGCACCACCTCGCTTGACGGTCACCTGGGGCTGTGTTGCACTGGTCGAGGTTGAAGATTTTTGTGTTCGTTGTTCTCAGACGCTCGCAGGAGTTTTTGGCGAGCGCCTCTGGTGTCCTTCCGCTCCTTGGTTCACGCTCGCAGCCCGGCCGCCTCAGGTGAGGCCGTACCGCATGTTCGATGCGACAAGGAGATCCTGTATGTCCCAGGGCACCGTGACTCCCGTGTCCGGCAAGAACGCGAGGCGCAGACTCACCGTGGCTTGGCGGCCCGCGACCCTTACGACGAGGCTCACCGGGCAGCCGAGTTCGCGGCCCACACCTACCTGTTCGCCGGTCAGGTAGGTGTACCCGAAGCGGTGCGCACGAGGTCACCGACACGGCCACGGCCTACCTCGGTCTCACCCGCCCGCACCGCTGACCCCCGCAGCGCGATCCGATGCTCGTCCGGGACGAACGACTCAGCTGGCACATCGCGATCGAGCCCTGCGGAAACGACCAGCCGTCCCGTGATCTGCCGCCTCGGCGGCACATCACGCCACCCCCGCCACCGCGGCACGGTTCGTCGTCAGTGGGCATCATCGAGATCAGCTCAGCCCAGTTCCCCCGATGCTCGATCGGACAACGCAGGCGGCACACGCCTGGGAAACACCATGAGGTATCCCATGACCACTGCCGACCTCACACACCCCGCCGAGAAGGAATGCCCCCGGCCCAAATCCGTGCTCGCCGAGCCGGCTGGGCGACTGGAACTGGTGACGATCCGCGCGTTCCTGCTGATCCCCTTCCTCGCCCTCGTCGCCGGCGTGCCGCTGATGTGGGGCTGGGGCATCGGCTGGGCGGACGTCACGATCGCCGCCGTGTTCTTCACCCTCTCCACGCTCGGGATCACCATCGGCTACCACCGCTACTTCACCCACGGCTCGTTCAAGGCCAACCGTGCGCTGCGGATCACGCTGGCGATCATGGGCGCCATGGCGGCACAAGGCCCGGTCATCGGGTGGGTGGCCGACCACCGCCGCCACCACGCCTTCTCCGACCGCGAGGGCGACCCACACTCGCCGTGGCTGTTCGGTACCTCCCCGGTCGCGCTGGCCCGGGGCTTCTGGCATGCCCACATGGGTTGGCTGTTCGGCCGTGAGCGCACCAACATCGACCGCTTCGCACCGGACCTCGCCGCCGATCCCGATCTCACGATGGTGGACCGCCTGTTCCCGCTCTGGGTGTCCCTGTCCGTACTACTGCCCGCCGTGCTCGCCGGCGTGCTCACCTGGTCCTGGTGGGGAGCGTTGACCGGCTTTCTGTGGGCCGGGCTGGCCCGGGTGGCCTTCCAGCACCACGTCACCTGGTCGGTGAACTCGATCTGCCACATGATCGGCGACCGGCCGTACCAGAGCCGCGACCGCTCGGCCAACTTCTGGCCGTTGGCGATCCTGTCCATGGGCGAGTCCTGGCACAACTCCCACCACGCCGACCCCACCTCCGCCCGGCACGGTGTCCGCCGAGGCCAGATCGACATCTCCGCCCGCCTCATCTGGGTGTTCGAGAAACTCGGCTGGGCGTGGAACGTGCGCTGGCCCACCCCGCAACGGCTCGCCCGCCTCACCGCACCGCAGGCATGATGATCGCCGTCCCCGAGAAGAGCACCAACCCACTCACCGCGTGACGCGCTCCCGTCGACGCGCCCAACCAGCCCACCACCGCACGGGAACGCGACCGAACGGGCGCACACCACCGACACCGCGGCCGAAAGACACCTCGGGCGCTGCGGCGCGCACCCGTGTCTGGTGCTCATCGATTCACCAGCTCAACGGCATTACCCTCATCGGACCGGCCCCGTCACCGGCGACATCGGGTGGCCCATGGACCGTGGTGGCAGGATCCTCGCCGAGGTCGAGCGGACAGGACAGCCTACGAGGGGATCATCATGGGTATCCGTTACACCGGTCCGTACGCGCAGCAGGTCGACGACCACGAGGGGCACGCCGCGCGCAAGCTCGCCGATGGCACGGTCAGCGCGGAGTGGACCGAGGAAACCAGTTCCCTACAGGGCTTCGTCGCCGCGTGTTCGTGCGGGTGGCGCGCGGAGGGCGATCACCCCGCGACGGAGGCGGGCAGGGAAGCGGCGGAAGCGCAATGGAAAACCGAGCATCTGGGCCCGTTGATCGAGGCCGCCCGGGCCGCGTGGGACACCTGGCCAGAGGAGTTGGTCGGATTGGCGCGGTATGTGCGGGACCGGGTGCAGGCGCAGGACGCGGCGGAGGCGTTGCGGATCCTGGACCAGATGGTGGCCGATGTGGCCTACCGACGCCGGACCGTCACCCTGCTCGCGGCTGAGCAGGCGCCCCCGGCGTAGGAGTCGGTCGGTGCCAGCGCAGGTCAACGGCGCGCGCATGATGCCGGAGCACACATGCGCCACCCGTCCGCAGTGGCTGGACGGTCAGGTGAGCTGGAGCCGATCAGTGGACGGGCTCCGGTGGGTGACCGGCGGCGTCAGGTGCTGGACCCCAACGACGATGGCCTGGTCGGTCGGGCGTGGGGCCTCACCGGTGACCGCGACGGTGGCGCTGTTGGCGGAGATGTTCACGTTCTGCACGCCGTCGACGGCCTGCACCGTGATGTCCTCGATCAGCACCTGCCGCGCGAGCGTGGTATCGCCTGCGGAGTCGAAGTCGTTGAATCCGGCCATCGCGGACCAGTCGCCGGCGGCAACCCGGACCCGGGCCACGCCGTTGACGACGGGCAGTTCGATCGATTCCTTGCTGAAGGATCATTGTCGGCCACGACGACGCACCGGTAACGAACTGCTTGCCGAAGGCTTCGGCCAGTACAACTGATCATCTGCGACACCGGGCCGCTGGTCACGGCCGCCCTGTACAAAGACCCGACTACCGACGGTGTGTCGACCTGTTCGCAGGCGTCCGGCGAGCCGGTGCCGCGGTCCCGGAGCGGCCACCCACCGTTGCAAAGATCCGTACTGGACAACCTTTTAGTTAGGGTCGATAGCCACCAGGCCCAGAATTACATGGCGCGACAGCGCCCATCGTGCCGAACTCGCACATGCCCGGGTGGGAGGCGAGGTAATCCTGAACTTCTTGCTGAATCTGGTTCTGAGAGCAGAATGGCACGCCCGGTGGTGGTTGATTGGCTGCGCATTGCGGAGAGCTATGGCGGGGCGGTGTCGGCTTCGGAGTGATCTTCGGTGCTGGGTGAGCCACGACAACGGGGGAAGCGAGTGCGGTCGGGTGGGGTTCGGCCAGCAGAGGACGGACATCAGCGTGGACTATCCGAGGGTGTGAGTCGAGAGCGGGCGCGGGAAGGGGCGTGGTCGCGGTCCCGCACGCGGTCACCACGATTCCGGTACCGATGCCCAGGAAAAGAATACGCAACTTCATGACTATGGTCCCTTTCCGAATTGGGCACGTCGTTCACAGTAAACAGCGGGATTGATCCCGCTGCCACTCAAAGCAGTCAGGCCGTGAAGCCCCTCTTGTCATCGCGATTGCCTGGTTCGCAGGGGTACGTGGTGAACTCGACATTGCGGCCTTGAACGGTGCGGCAGAAGACATTGCTGATGCTCTCAACGGCAATCAGGTCGTTCCATGTCTCGGCGGAGACGGATTCGAACCGAGATCGGACATCCCCATAGCTACCCATCCGCTGTGCGTCGTGGCCGCCATCAACGGCAGCAACATTGACCGGGAACCTGTCACGACCACCGTGCGGCCGCACTGAAGCCCACCGATCGACGTCAGGTCAGCGAGCGGGTGCAAGACTGGCTAGACCGGGCGAGTAGCCGAGTCGGTTGCGCGAGCGCAGCCACCGGTCCAGCAGCGCCCCAAGGTCGATTTGGTACGAGCGACCTTCAGCGCGCGCTCGCCCGTCACAGGATCCGCGCCAGCCGATACCCGAATCTGGGGCACGTTCCCCAACCGGCGAATGCCCCCCGCGTCCGGCGCCATCCGCGCCGCCCGTAGCAGCCAGGAACAGCACGGTAGCAACACCTGTGGATGAACCTGTGGATAGAGGTCAACAGATGGGGTCGGCGACGCGCCCTCAAACGCCAGAACACTCGTCATTTCTCGACATTCTGTGTGGGTAAAGCGTGGTGATGCCCTTGCCTGGCGAACCACAGACTCAGGCATCGGAGCAGCAAACCGCCGCCTCGATCGTAGGCTGATCCCATGAGCGCCGATCGTTAGGAATTGGAGCGCCTGGTCCAAGATCCCGGACGACCAGGTGCCGGTGGCACTCGCCGAGCTGCGCCCTCACCTCCGATCGGCGAGTCGGCGACCATGGCCAACGGCCTGGTTCGGCATCGCTCCTGGCGACGGCACGGCCATCGGTGCTCGTGCTGGCGAACTGCTCGCTGGGGGCTTCAGCCAGTACGAGTGATCATCTGCGACACCGGGCCGCTGGTCGCGGCCGCCCGTACAAGGGTCGCTGCCCTCACCGCAATGTTCTCGGCTTGGAACCCGCCCGGCTCCGCAAAGCAGCAGGCCGGGACATAGCCCTGGCTCCGGGTTGCGTCGAGGCAGTCAAGGGTGACTTGGATCACGTTTCATACGAATTGCACAACCGGTCAGCACTCGGACCGTCTTTGTCAGCAGAAGGCAGGCACTGGACCGGTTATTCCGAAAGGAATTCAATACAATGGCTACTCAGCTCCGTGGATTTCGCGCGCTCGGAATCGCCGGTTTCGCCGCATTGACCATCACACTGGTGTCGGCTTGCAACGGCAATGGCGCCTTCACCGTCACCGACAATTCGAACGGCAGTGGCTCGATCGGCACCAATACCGCCAGCAGCACTGCCAGCGGAAGCGGTTCCAAGGCGACCACGTACGCCCACTCCACACCGGTGGGGTCTGGCGGTTCAACCGGACGGCCCACGTCACCCGCGTCCATGCCCGCCACCAGCTTCACGCACGTGCCCATGCAGACGGCCACCGGCGGCGAGTTCGTCACGCCGTCGGACAACATCAGCTGCGAGGTCGAGTACCAAATGGCCGGCGTTCCCGACCACGCCTACTGCGAGACGATCGCACCCGCCCGGTCGGTGACCATGGACGTCACTGGCACGTACAAGACCTGCACAGGCCAGCAGTGCCTTGGGAACGCGGGAGCGGGCACGCCCACCGTCGCCTATGGAACAGAGACGGGCGTAGGCCCCTTCCAGTGCGAATCGGCCACCACTGGTGTCACCTGCATCGTGGGCGGCAGGGGCTTTCATATCTCCGCCTCTGGCATCACATCCGCGGGCTGATGAAGATCGCGACTGTGGAGGCATGCTGTGTCGCCGTTGCGCACACCCTCGATCTGGTACCCAGTCCGGCAAACTCCGCAGTGGCAAGAGCTCGACGCGCCGCAATCCCTCGCTCCACGGCCCGGCTGCGTCATCCTGATCGCGCGCTGGGAGTGATCGACGGCCTCGGGCACCGTTCGTGGCCGCCAGCGTTCTTCGCCAGCGCATCCGGCGACGGCACCAGCATCGCCGAAACGGCCGATGAACTGCTCCGCGAGGGGTTCGGTCGGTAACGCGTGATCGTCTGTGACACGGCACCATTGGTTGCCGCCGCGCTGTACAAGGACCGTGACCACCACCGATGCGTCGAGCTGTTCACTGGCCCACGCCTGGCAAACCGGCAGATGATCCTGCCCGCACCCATCGTCGCCTGAGGTTCCCCTGGGGAGTGGACACCGAGCTAGCAGGACCACAGTCCTGCTGGAAGGATGTCCATCATGCCACCTCGTAAGCGCCGGTCCTACACGGCTGAGTACAAGGTCGAGGCTGCGCATCGTGTGATCGATACGGACCGCACGATCTCCGAGGTCGCCCGCGAGCTGGGAATCGACGCGGGAATGTTGAGTGTCTGGGTCAAAGACGAGCGGCGCAGGATCGCCGCCGCCGAGGTCCACGGGGAGAAACCCCTGGAGACGGCCGAACGGGCCGAGCTACTGCGGTTGCGCAGGCAGCTAGCCGAACTGGAGAAGGACAACTCCTTCCTGGTAAAAGCCTCGGCGTACTTTGCCGCGATGCAGAAGAATCCACCCGGTTCGATCTGATGGTGAAGTACGCCGGTCCCGACATGCCCGCCGGCACCACCTCACCAGAGGGCAAGCGGTTTTCTGTCCTGCGCATGGCGCGGCTGCTGGGTGCCTCGACATCCGGCTACTACGTACGTGAAACGCGCTGCGGCAACGGTGTTGACACCACCGGCAGCAGCGCCACGCCGACCTGGCGGTGAAGATCCTCGACGCGCACGCCGGGTCCGAGGGCACCTATGGATCACCACGGATCACCACCGAGCTGCGGGAGCGCGGTGAGACGGTGAACGAGAAGACTGTCGCGGCGATCATGGCCGAGATCGGCATCGAGGGCATCAGCCCGCGCACCTTCAAAGTCCGCACCACCGTGGCCGATCCGACCGCGTTGTTCCCACCGGATCAGGTGCGGCGGCATTTCGACCAGGGCCGACTGGATGCCGTGGGTGACCGACATCACCTATCTCACGTGTGGCGAGGGTGACATGTATCTGTGCGCGATCCGGGACGGGCATTCTCGCCGCGTGCTGGGATATGTCGTCGCCGACCATATCGTGGCTGACATGGTGTGCCAGGCCATCGACGCCGCGGTGGTCTGCCGCGGTAGCGGTGTCGCCGGTACGGTGCTGCATTCCGATCGTGGCGAGGAATTCACCGCGGCGTTGACGGTGCAGGCCTGCGCCCGGCACGGCTTGAAACGGTCGATGGGTGATACCGGGATCTATTGGGACAACCGTCCCGCGGAATCGTTCTGGTCGACGTTCAAGCACGAGTGCTACTACCATCACACCTTTGCTACCAAGACGGAACTCGTTGCCGCGGTTGACAATTGGATCGGCGACCCAGCCGAACTCCAGGCCCGGCCGGGCCACCACGATCCGATGCCTCGCCGACGCATGGGATGCGGCAGCGGACGTACCGAACTTCGCTTCCCCGTGGGCTTGTGCGACAAGCGAACGGCAGCATCACGACCATGCTGGTGTGAAGGACGTCACCGCCGATCATCAATGCACGGATCTAGAGCTGGCACGGTCATTTTGAGGTTTGGACAGGCAGTCAACTCACCCGGGTAGCCCGGTGCCGGGCCTGTCGACTACTGGGGATCGCTACCAGCATCGCGTTCGTCGTCGACGCCGCCGTAGGGACGCTGTGATTCTCCCTTCGTGCCCCACGTGCTCCGATCGGGATCGCCTTCGGCGCCGTATTCCTCCGCCCGTGTCGTACTGCTGGTGCCGACTCCGAGGGGGGTGCGCGCGTGCGTGTCGGTTGCTGGCACGCCGGTGCGTTCCTCTTCGGATATCACACGTCCCGGCCCACGATCAGGCGGCGGCTCGCCGAATGCCTTCTTGTTCGCTTCCGTGGCGCGTTCACTACCACCTGAGCCGACGTTGGGAGACCAGCCGTGCTGGTCCTCGCCTTCGAACCGGCTCACCTCGTTTTCGTCGCCTTGCTTCTCGGTCATGGCTTGCCAACTTTCTCAGTCGAAAATTCTTGTTCCTGCCAGTGGGTGTACCCGCGCGCCCTTTGCCATCAAACGTGAATCAATTCCGACGCCATTCCTTGAATCGCAGATCTTCGGATCGAACGTTGGTTGCCGCGCGACGTTACGGATCTCATCGATGTGCTGAGTGCCGCGACGCGCGTCAGGCCATCGGCCTGTGCCGTGGCGCGGGTACGGCAGCACACCGGCCAGTTCGACGTCGACCTCGTCCCGACGCTGCCGCGCAGTGCACAGGGCCACCCGGTGATCTTCCAGGCCGGTGACTCAGCGGATGGCCGGGATTTCGCGGCCCGCAACGCAGACGTGATCTTCTCCGCGCACGGCAACGACTTCGACGACGCACTGGCGTTCGCCGACGACATCCGGCGGCGGTTGCGCACGGCCGGCCGGCCGGAAGACGATCTACGCATCCTGCCCGGTACCGAGATCATCATCGGTGCCACGGAAGCGGAGGCGAAGGACAAGGCGCGTCAGGTTCGCCTGGAACAGGTCACGCCCGCGACCGCGCTGAACATGGCCAGCCTGATCTGGGGCTTCGACCTGTCCGACCGGGACGCCGACGACCCGCTCCCCGCCGAGGATCCGGTCGTCGCGGAGAACACCGGGGCGTTCGGCGCCCGCAGGATCGCCGACCCGCACGCCGTCGCCCGCACCTGGCGGGAGCAGGCCGACGCGCACGGCTGGTCGTTGCGGGAGACGGCGATCGCTCTGGGCCCGCAGCGCGGCCACGTCGGCACCCCGTCGGGTCTGGCCGACAAGTTCACCCGCTTCGCGCGGCACGGCGCCGTGCACGGGTTCAACATCACGCCCTACATCATCCCGGACGGGCTGGCCGACATCATCGACCTGCTGATCCCCGAACTGCAGGAACGTGGCGTCTACCGCACCGAGTACACCGGCACGACCCTGCGCGAACACCTCGGCCTGCGGCCGCCCCTGACCCGGCGGAAGGCGGCCGGAGCCGCCTGACGGGCACACCGTAGGCCGGGCTCAAGCCGACATTCCACCCAACGGCCAGCCAACCACATCATGAGACAGACGGGCGCTGTTCACGCTCGGACACCGAAATGTGCCTGGTCGGCTCAGTCTGCCTTGGCCGTGCTGGCGGACTCGATGACGGCAGCCGCGTCAGGGACCTGGCGACCGGCGAACGACGGCCGCCCACCGTAGGGGTCCTCGTCGGTCCACAGCGTGGTCGGCGCCGCCCGCCGCACGACCGGCATCACCTCTGTGGCCAGGCGTTCCAGCATCTCCATCTGCTGCTCGTGCGGCAGCATCGTGGGCAGGCTGAACGACTGCAGGTCGTGGTCGTACGCCTCGTGGAAGTACATGATCTTGTCGATGATCTGCTGTGGACTGCCGACCAGTACCGGGCCTTCGGCGATCGAGTGGTCGATGTCGCGGAACGTCATCTCGTTGCCGGGTGTGTGGTTGCCCGGCTTGTTGAACAACTCCACGATCTTCTCGTAGACCGGCCCGAAGTGCTCCTTGGCTTCCTGTGTCGTGTTGGCCAGGTTGCCCTTGCCGATCACGATCTCCAGCCTGCCCCGGGACAACTGGTCGACGTCGCGTAGTCCTCGGCCACCCGGACCGGGTCGAGGATGGACAGCACCGTCACACCGGTCTGGATGCGGATGCGGCTGGTCGAACTGGCGATCGCACCCAACAGCACGGTCACCCCGGCGGACAGGAACGCGTCGGCATGCCGCTCCCCCAACGCCACCGCGTCGTAGCCGAACTGCTCGGCATATCGGGCGGTGGTCAGCGCCTGCGAGTACCGCTCGGCCGGGCTGATCATCCGACCGGTCACCGGGTTCTGCAGGTACGGCAGGATGTCCAGAACTTGAAACCTCACGGCCGAACGATAGGCCACTGGTAGATGAACGCTCAACAGCTCCCAGAATCTGGATCCGGCTTGTCGGCCAGGCGGTGGTCGAGCCAGGCTGGCACGCGTTCGAGGTCATCGTGGCGTTCGGGGAGCACCCCGGTCTGCACCATGATCTGCCGGAGATGCTGGAGGACCGGGGGCAGCTGAGGTGAGATGGTGCCGTCTGGTCCGGTGAACAGATCGTTGACAGCGAGGACGCACGCGGCATGCGGCATCGACCGAGTTGCGACTCACCCAGTGTTGCGACCTGTGTGAACAGCGGTCTGTGACCATCGCGCCGTGGACTGCACACGCGGCAGCCCTGGTCGCGCGACGAACGCTGCGAACCAGGTGGATCCAGTGATCTCCTTGCGCGACAAGGCTTCAGCCCTCTCGTGTCCCTGTAGCTCGCGCCGATCGATGTCGCCGTATAGGGATAGCTAAAGGGACGGCCCAACGGCCGTCTTCCGCCAGGCCACCAGAACATGGCCCTGACCTGCGAAATGCGTTGCGCCCGGAGGGATTCGAACCCCCAACCTTATCCGTAACGGCGCCGGCCGGGGCCGCTCACGGTGGGAGTCGCGAGCAACCAGCCTGCCGTTAGGGCGGGCGTCAGTCAGCACGGCTCGGTGTCAAGATTTCGAGAGCGAGCTGGGCCGACGCCCCGGTCGTGGACCGTTGGCAGGGTGAATGAGGTCGTCCAGCCGAGGGGGTCTCGGCAACTCGCGATCTGTGGCGGTATCGGATAGCCCGGCAAGAAGGATTGCCAGCGTACGTTCCCACGCGGCGCCTCCAGTCGTGCTCTCCATGCTGCACTGCACAGCCAGGAGAACGAGAAGAAGATCTTCGGGAACCACACCCGCTCTCAGCACGCCCGCATCCTGCCCAGCCCTAATGAGCTTCAGTTGCCGCTGTCGGAGCTGGCGACGCAAGCGACCCGCAATCTGCGAGTCCGGCAGAGGGAGTGTGAACGTTCGGATCAGGCTACGATCGACGAGCCCACGAGCGCATAGGCCCCGCACGTAGGAGAGGACCGCCACTTCGGGAGCCAACGCGAGCGCGTCGTCAGCGGTGTTCACGTGCTCCAGCAGGCGTTGTTCGATGACGGCTTGGACGAGCTGCGCGCGGTCGAAGTGGCGCGAAAGCGTTGCCACGCCGACCCCGGCGACAGCAGCGATCTCAGACAGCGGCACCTCGCAACCACGCTCGGCGAACACCACTCGTGCAGCGCTGATGATCCGAGCACGACTTTCGATCGCATCTCGTCGTAGCGGCTTCATAAACATGCCTCCAGCGTAGCAACTGGAAGTAATACTTCCACCTTCTCTCGATCCGCGGTACGGTGAGCACAAGATGGAACAGTTTCTTCCACATAGATGACTGACTGATGCGGAGGTGCCCTCGGGTCCGACCGGAAGGACCCGGAGCGTGCCCGCCAGGTACGCGACGTGGCGGTCCTCCTCATCGAGCGCTGCTTGAGGCGGCAGCGAGACAGCTCGTCGCGCTCATGCTTTGGTGGCTGCGCTCGGCGGGAAGTCGGACGACACGGAAGTCCGGTTAGTTGCTCAGGTCGATGCTCGGGTCGAGTTTTGACTCCTGATGCCGTTGCCGCCTGGCTTGAATCTGCGTGAACACCGACATTCGATGCTCGAGAAATCCGAAGGTGAGGAGATGTCACATGGTGACATCCGTTGGTTATGAGTTGTTCGAATCGGTGGAAGTGGAGATCAGTAGGGCCGTAGCGACTGTGAGGTTGTTGACCACAGAACGAGTGGCGGTTCTCAGCGCGCAGGGCTCTCAAGCTGAACTCCACTTCGACCTCGGCCGGGCGCTCGCACGATTGCGGGAGGATGATGCGGTCAGAGTTGTAGTCATCACTGGCATCGACGACGGCGCGCCGTGGATTCTGCCAGCTCCGCCCTACGCAGAGGGCAACAGGCTCGATCCCGAGCCGATCGACTTTCCGGATTGGATGTGGAAAGGGTTTCAGGGTGTGCGGCTGACTCAGCAAACGCTGGCCGAAATGGAGAAGCCGGTGATCGCTCGAGTTAATGGAGACTGTATCGGGTTCAGCCAAAGCATCATGTTCGGCTGCGACCTGATCGCCGCCAGGGAAGATGCGGTAGTGGCTGATGTGCATATGGACCTGCAGAAGATCTTTGGGTTCGACACGGTTCCGGGTGACGGCGGAGGTGCGCTGGTGCCCTTGCACATGTTCCCGGCCAAAGCGATGGAATACCTGCTTCTTGCCAAGCCCTACACGGCCGCCGAACTGGCCACCATGGGTGCGATCAATTACGCCGTGCCCCCGGCCGAACTGGATCAGGTCGTTGACGACATGGTTCGTCAACTTCTGTCGAAGTCCGCCTATGCGCTTGCTCTGACCAAGCGTGTTGTGAAGAGACGAGTGGCCGAACAGCTCAACCTGACCCTCGACGCTGCCTCTGCATACGAATGGGTCAACTTCCTTCACTATCGAGGCAGTAACGGCAAACACAACGTCAATCTCTAGTCAGGAGTCTCGACTTGCGAGCCATTGTCTACACCCGCCCCGGCACCTCCGACGTTCTGTCTCTGGCCGAGCGCCACATTCCCGAGCCCGGTCCGGGCGAAGTTCGTGTCCGCCTGATGCGTTCCGGAGTCAATCCCACCGATTGGCGATTCCGAATCCGACCGCTGCTGTTCGATGAAGTGACGCCGGGTCAAGACGGTGCTGGCGTCGTCGACGCGGTGGGGCCGCATGTAGGTAATTGTGCGGTTGGGGATCGCGTCTGGCTGATTCTCGCCCAGCATGGAAAGCCTTCCGGTACGGCAGCTGAGTATGTAGTGCAACCGATCAGCCGCGTCATTCCTTTGCCCGATGGAGTGAGTTTCGACATCGGTGCCTCAATCGGGATTCCTGCCCTGACTGCGCATCGTGCTCTGACGGTGCACGATCGCGGCCCCTCGCATCTAGGGCCGGGCGCGATGACCGGACTGACGGTCCTGGTGCAGGGCGGTGCAGGCGCAGTTGGCAACGCCGCAGTCCAGTTGGCGCGCTGGTCGGGCGCAACCGTCGTCACAACGGTGAGTTCGACAAGGAAGGGATCGTTGGCAGAGGCCGCTGGTGCCCACCATGTGATCAACTATCGGCAAGGCGACACCGAGAGCGCGGTACGCGCCGCCGCGCCCGACGGCGTGGACTTGGTGGTGGAGGTCGCTCCAGCCCAGAACAACGCACTGGACCTTGCTGTCGTGAAAACCGGCGGAACCGTATCGATCTATGCCAAGCACGGGGGCGATGAATACTCAGTACCCATTTTGGAAACCTATTTCAAGAACCTACGATATCAATACCTTGTCTTGTACTCCCTGCATGCCGAGGCACTGGCGCAGGCGGCGAGTGACGTGACGGCGGCCATCGCCACTGGTGGCTTCCGCATCGGTGAGGACTCTGGACTCCCGATCCATCACTTCCCCCTGGCGGAAGCTGCGGCGGCGCAGGACGCGGTCGAACAAGGAGCGGTCGGCAAAGTGCTTTTGGACATAGCGGAGACATGATTGCGACGCTGATGCATTAAGGGGATCCCCTTCCCAGTGCATGCGTGGTCCACCTGTCGATAAATCGACTCGGTCGCTGAGTTCTGCACATTTGTGTCAAGTTCGGCCCTGGCATAACGTCGGAGTGCCCGCTCCACATCTGCAGACTCGTTGTCTGACCAGCCACTTTAGTAGGGTCGGGGGCTGGCGCGGTGGCGCACCCGTCCACCAGCCTCGACCATCAACTACCAGGGATGCCGATCATGACTCCAGACCGCACAACCCGACTCGACACCGAGCGCGAAGGGCTTCGGCAGGCCATCGAGCGGCTACTGGCCGGTACGCCATACCGCAGCACCGGCGCACTCACCGTGACCACCCTGGCCATCGAAGCCGGACTGCCCCGACATCGGCTGTAGGAAGACCATGCCGAGGTGGTCGCTGAGTTCAAGACCAACTCCGGCGGCGGGCCCGTTAGCCCCACCATCGCCGCGATGCGGCAGCGACTGGCCGACGCCCACGACCGCATCCAGCGCCTGGAGACCGCCAACATCCAACTCCAGGACCGGATCACCATGCTCAGCGCGGTCATTACTGAACTCACCCACGAAACCCACGGCGACAACATCGTGGCGCTGCCGCCACACCGTCACACCAGGACGCGTTCCTCCCGTTCTTGAACGCGTTGCACCTGTGCCGAGTCCAGAATGCCACCGACACCGAATAGATCGCCGCCCGACGCCACCAGGTCTCAGCGGGGCAGCAGCGAGCGGATACGGCACTGCATCACCTGCACTTACAGGGCCGGGATCAGATCCGCGCAAACGCCCCAACCGCACAACCCTATTGACGACAGCTCAATCGCGCGGCGGTTCGAGCGGACGCATACCGAGATCCGTTGCTAGGCACAGGACACTGCGCGTGCAAGTCGTCCATGGCGCGCTACCCAAGCAGCCGTTCGCACACACGTTCGAGGTATCCCCATCTGGGGACAACATGTGGATAACTGCTCATGTGGGAACCCGATGGGGCGGTGCTTACCGAAACCGAAGGTGACGTGCTTGTTCCGTACCTGATCTGCGATGACGTCAGGTCAGTTCGAGTCCTCCGTCGACGGTGAGGATCTGCCCGGTCAGCCACGTGGTGTGCGGGTCGGCGAACCGCAAGATCCATGCCCCGCACATCCGGCCCGGCGGCTCGATCGTGCTCTCCAGCGGCGGCTCCTCCCAGCGGCCAGGGCCCGGCTGGGCGGCGGCGTCCAGCGCACTGGGCGCCATGGAGGCGCTAGGCCGGGCACTGGCGGCGGAGCTGGCGCCGATCCGGGTCAACGTGGTGCGGCCCGGCATGGTGCGCACCGAAATGTGGCGCGAGTACCCGAAGGAGGTGCGGGAGGAAATGTTCCGCTCGACCGGCGGAGCGTTGCCGGTCGGCCGCATCGGTGAGACCGCCGATGTCGCGCGCAGCTACGTCCACTTGATGGAGCAGGAGTACGCGACCGGCAGCGTGGTCACTGTCGACGGCGGCGGACTGCTGATCTGAGGGCGGGAAGAACTATCCCCGCGCGCAGCTCCCCGGGGATGGGACGAACAGTCAGCGGACGAGGCGGAAGAACCCGCGCACCTGTTCGACCAGCGACTCCGGCTGCTCCAGCGCGGCGAAGTGGCCACCTCGCGGCAGTTCCTCGAACCAGCGCAGGTCGGTGAACCGCAGCTCGGCCTCCCGCCGCGACGGACGGGTGATGTCGCGCGGGTAGACCGACAGCCCGGACGGCGCGGTGACCTTGTCCCGGAACCTGCCGAAGCTCTCCCAGTACAGGCGCGCCGACGACGTGGCCGACGCGGTGAACCAGTAGACCGAGATCTCATCGAGGATCTGCTGCCGCGACACCGCGTCCTCGGGATGGCCGTTGTTGTCCGTCCAGGCCCAGAACTTCTCGGCGATCCAGGCGGCCTGGCCCGCCGGGGAGTCGGTGAGACCGTAGCCGAGCGTCTGCGGCCGGGTCGCCTGCAGCGCCGAGTACCCCCGGCCGGTGCGCTGGAACTCCTTCTCGGCCGCGAGGTTTGCCAGCTCCGCTGGCGTCGGGTCATCGAACGTGCCCGCCGCCACGGACCCCAGGTTCAGGTGCACGCCGGCGACCCGCTCGGGCGCCACCTCGCCCAGCGCGCCGGACACCGCCGAACCCCAGTCACCGCCCTGCGCGCCGTACCGCTGGTAACCCAGCGAAACCATCAACGTGTCCCAGGCGCGCGCGATGCGCTCGACGCCCCACCCGGTCGTCGACGGCTTGTCACTCCAGCCGTACCCGGGCAACGACGGCGCGACCACGTGGAACGCGTCCGCCGGGTCCCCGCCGTGCGCGCGCGGGTCGGTCAGCGGGCCGAGGACCTCCAGGAACTCCAGCACCGAACCCGGCCACCCGTGCGTGAGTACCAGCGGGAACGCGTCCGGCTCCGGCGAGCGGACGTGCAGGAAGTGGATACCCAGCCCGTCGACGGTGTCGCGGTACTGCGGGAAAGTATTCAGCCGCTCGGCGAACCCGAAGTCGTAGTCCTCGGCCCAACTGCGGCAAAGCTCCTGCGCATAAGCCAGCGGCAACCCCTGTGACCAGTCGTCCACCGGCTCGGGTTCGGGCCACCGCGTCCGTCGCAACCGTTCACGCAGATCCGCGATCTCGGCGTCGGTGATGCTGACCCCAAACGGCTCGGCGGCCATGGCGGGGCTCCCTTCCTCGGTAAGGCGTTGTCGGTTCGGCTGCAGGTCAGGGTGAAGTCGTCGACCGGCCAGGGCGCCGGGTCAGGCTGAGGACGAGTCCGGCCAGGGGGAGTGCCGCGAGCACGGCAAGGGCCACCGGCACCGACGCGACGCCGGACAGGCCCGCGACAGCGGCCGGACCGATCCCGCCACCCAGGAAGATCATGAAGTTGAGCAGGCCCTGTGCGGTGTCGCGGTCGCGCGCGGCGACGAGTTCCGGTGCGAGGCCCACCAGTACGGCCTGGGCACCGGCGAAGCCACACACGGTCAGCGCCGCGCCGACGACGACCGGAATCGGCCCGCTGAAGACCGCGACCACGAGCACGCCGACGACGGTGAGTGCCGCGAGCCCGGCCGAGATCTGCCAGCCGGTGAACCGGTCGGTCACGGTGCCGACCAGCCGCCCTGCCAGCACCGAGCAGGCGGCGGCCGGGACCAACAGCGCGCCGGCTTCGAGGGCGCCACCGCCCGTGGCCTGCTCGATGAGGGACGGGGCGAGGAACAGCACCCCGTAGTACCCGGCGAAGATCGTCCCGCCGACGAGCCCGGCCGACAGGAAGCCGCGGGCCGCGACCACCCGCCGAGGCACGAACCCGTCAGGCGTGCGTCGCACGCGCCACCACAGTCCCGCGGCGGCGAGCGTCCCGGCGGCGGCCATGACGAGCGTGACCGGAGCGGGCAGGCCGACCGAGTGTGCCTGCAGCAACGTGATCACCGAGCCGGCGAGTACCGACAGCAGGGCCACGCCGACGATGTCGAGTCGCCCGGCCGAGCTGTCCCACTCACCGCCACCGATCCGGGTGAACGTGCGCCTACCCGCCAATGCGGCCAGCAGGAGGGGCAGCGCGAGGGTCGGGATCGCGAGCACGGCACGCCACCCCAGCCATGCGGTGACCGCCCCGCCCAACAGGGTCCCGCACGCTGACGCCGTCGCGCTGGCGGCGGCGATGATTCCCAGCGCACGGATCCGTTCCCGCCCGGGAAGGGCGGTGACCGTGGCGAAGACGGCGATCACGGTCGCACCCGCTCCGGCGCCGCCGATCAGTCGACCGACGATCACGACTGGCAGCGTCGGGCCGGCTCCCGCGAGTGCCGAGCCCGCGGCGAGTACTACGACCCCGGCGACGAGTACCCGGAAGGGGCTCCACCGGGCAATCAGCCGACCCGCGACCGGCATCGTGAGCGCGGAGGTCAGCGACCACGCGGCGAGGATCCAGGCCGTGGCCCCGAACGGCACCGTGAGCGCGCGGCCGATGGTCGGCAGTGCCACCGACGGTGCTCCCAGCGCTACGTACTGTGGCAGCACCAGCATCCCCAGGGCCAGCCCCAGCCAGCGCCCGTCCGGGGCGTGGCTCGATCCGCCGCTGAGCACCCCGCTGAACGGGATCGTCTGCGGCATCGCCATCTCCTCCCACGCATTGTGTGACACGTGCCAGCTACTATGCGTGTCACATTACGGAACAGCGAGGAGACACGTCAAATGCTTGATGCGTGTCACAGCCCATCGGCGGTGCAGACGGCCGTCGATCTTGCCAACACCTTGAAGCCGATCAAGGGAGAGGACGCGCTCGAGACCGTGGAGCAGCTCCGGGACTTCCTCGACGACCATTCCCCGGCCGGACCGGCCGAGCCTCCGGGTTCGGCCGCGGATCAAGGGATCGCTCCGCGGCGGCGTCTCACCCGCGCCGACCTGGCGGAGGTCCGCGCGTTGCGCGAGACGGTTCGTGCCGTGCTCGAACGTGCGAGCACCGACGCGGTGGGAGCTGCGGCCCTGGTCAATGGCGGTCTGCGTCGCAGCCGCGCCACCCCGGCGCTGCGCCATGATGACGACCGCTGGTGGATCGAGGTCACCTCCGACAGCGACCGCTGCTCGGCGCACCTTGCCGCGACCACGCTCGGCGCGCTGGCCTGCGTCATCGCCACGCTCGGTCCGACTCGTCTCGGCGTGTGTGCCGGGCCGAGTTGCCGGTCCACTTTCGTGGACCTCTCGCGCAACGGCTCGAAGCAGTACTGCACCCGAAGCTGCGCGCACCGGGCCAGCGTCGCGGCCTACCGGAGTCGACACAGCCCGCGTTGAGTGGCCCGGCGCAGTCCAGGTGAGCGTGCCGACGCCCAGCTCAAGAGCCGGAAGATCTGGGTCGTCGACCAGTGGTCGCAGACCGCCAAGCGCACGACGTTCCGCGAATCATCGTCCACTTCGGGCTGCCGGTCTACCAGGGTGTCACCGGGGCCGTGCAGATCGACGAGGTGGCGGCAGGGGAGGCGGCCGGACGGATCGCCACCGGGAAGGTGCCACCGGGGCGACTGTCGGGGTCTCCCGACGTGGCGTCATGGTTGAGCGGTGGCCGGACACGTCCGGTCCTGGCCGTCGCCGTGGTCTCGGACGTCGATGCTGTTGTCGGCGCAATTCGGCAGCGGATCGCCGATCCTGCCGGTTCGCCTGGGCCAGGAACGGGAAGTGGCGGATCTTCGGGTGCGCGCCGGTTCCTTCGGACCCTGGACCGGAACCGTTGGTCCGGCTCGCAGCCGTACTCATGGTCGGGAACCCGAGCCACGGCGCGGATGCCCGCCCCGGGGCCAGGCGTCCGCGCCGTGGGGTCAGAGGGCGAGGATCACGGTCTTCGACTGGGTGTAGGCGTCGAGCACCTCGAGTCCGCCTTCGCGGCCGATGCCGGACTGCTTGTAGCCGCCGAAAGGCAGCGCGCCGGTGCTCTGCTCGGCCCATGTGTTGACCCAGACTGTGCCGGCCTGGATCGCCGCGGCCATGCGGTGCGCCGTGGTGAGGTCCGTGGTGTAGACCGAGGCCGCGAGCCCGTATTCCGTGTCGTTGGCCTTGGCGATCGCGTCATCGATGTCGGTGAAGGTCATCAGGACCCCGACCGGGCCGAAGATCTCCTCCCGCGCGACGCGCATGTCGGGGGTGACCTCGTCCAGCAGCGTCGGGGTGATGAAGTACCCGTGGTCGCCGTAGCGGGTCCCGCCGGTAATGACGTGCGCGCCTTCCTGCTCGGCGATGTCGAGGTAGGAGCTCACCCGGTCGAAGTGGGTCCGGGTGGCCAGCGCACCGACAAGGGTCGCCGGGTCCAGCGGGTCGCCCGGGGTGAAGATCGTCGTCATCGTCTGCGTCAGCAGTTCGACGAACTCCTCGCGGACGCTTTCCTGGACGAGGACGCGCGACCCGGCCACACACGCCTGACCGGCGTTGCCCAGGAAGCCCGCTGCCGTGACCCGCGCGGCCTGCTGCAGATCGGCGTCGGCGAACACCACGGCGGGCGACTTGCCGCCGAGCTCCAGGGTGACCTGCTTGAGCGTGCGGCTGGCGACCTCCTGCACGTGCTTGCCGACGGCCGTCGAGCCGGTGAAGGCGATCTTCGCGACGCCGGGGTGTGCGACGAGTGCCTCACCCGCTTCGGAACCCTGGCCGGTGACGACGTTGACCACGCCCGCGGGCAGGTCAGTGGTCTCGAGCAGTTCGGCCAGGCGCAGTGTGCTCAGTGACGCCGCCTCGGCCGGCTTGAGCACCACGGTGTTGCCGGTGGCGAGGGCCGGGGCGAGCTTGCCGGGCAGTTGGCCCATGGGCCCGTTCCATCCCCAGATGATCCCGACGACCCCCAGCGGTTCCCGGCGGGTGTAGGCGACCCGGTCCGGACTGGTCGGGACGGTCGTTCCGAAGATCTTCGTGGGCCATCCCGCGTAGTAGCGGAAGGTTTCGGCGGCATCGGCGAGCATGTGGTTGGTCAAGGTCTTCGGCGCGCCCATGTTGAGCGAGTCAATCGTCGCGAGTTCGTCGGCGTTCGCCTCAACGACGTCGGCGATCTGGTGAAGGATCCGGCCACGCTGGTCGGCACTCATCCGCGCCCACCCGGGGTGGACGAATGCCTCCTGCGCCGCCCGCACCGCCGCGTCGACGTCCGCGGCGTGGCCCCGGGCGATACTGGCGAGCGGCTGTTCGGTGGTGGGGTCGGTGTTCGGGAGCGTCTGGCCCGACGCCGCAGGGACCCAGTTGCCCCCGATCGACATCAGGTGCTGGCTCAGCCGGACGAATTCCGGAATCTCGCGGCGTGCCTGCACTGCCAGCGGCGGCAGACCAGCGGTTGTGGTCCGCGTCGGATTGCTCATCAAAGCCTCTCTCAAATTCTCTTGTCGCCCCAGCGGACAGCCTCGGCGGTGATTGGCTGCCCGGCCGTAACCGCACCATGAAGGCGCTACCCACTGGCCAGAACCACGACGCCGAGCGAACATGCCTCAGCCATCAACTCGGCTTCGGCGGCGCACCGTCGTGACCGTTCGTCGGGAGCCGGTCGTCTCAGCGGGGCTCGCCGAACCAGTGGCGCAGTGCCGGTTCCAGTGCGTCCGTGCCGCCGGCCCAGCACACGTAGCCGTCCGGCCGGACGAGCATCGGCTCGGCGTCGCAGCCTTGACCGACCCGGTCCACCCGGTCCGACCAGTGCGCTTTGACCTCGGCGAACGCGTCTGCCGGGTCGACCAGGACGCCACGGCCGGACCGCAGCACTTCGTGCAGCCGGGCGGGGTCGAGGTTGACGTCCGGTGACGGGCGGCCGACCAGCGCGTGCTCCTCGGTACCCGGCATGGGGTAGCGGATCGCCATGCCGGACAACAGGTCGCCCAGATAGCGTTGCACTTCGGGAAGTTGTGCCAGGGCCGTGAACATCTCCCGCGCGGCGGTCACGTCCGGATCCCTGGCACCCTCCCAGTCCATCAGCAGACTCTGCGCCTGGACATTGCTCAGCACGCCGGCCCCGACCGGATGACGTTCCGCATGATATGTGTCCAGCAGGTGTTCCGGCGCCCAGCCGTGTACGGCACCGCCAAGTTTCCATCCGAGGTTGAGCGCGTCCTGCATCCCGGTATTCATGCCCTGCGCGCCCAGCGGCAGGTGCACGTGCGCGGCGTCGCCGGCCAGGAAGATCCGGCCGTGCCGATACTGCGCGGCCTGGCGGGCCGCGTTGGTGATGCGGCGGGAGTAGCGCACCTCGACCAGTTGAACCTGTTCGCCGAACACGGTGTTCAGGCCCGCGCGGATCTCGTCCTCGGTGACCGGCGCGTCCCGGGGCAACTGGCCCGGTCCACCCAGCGCGAGCCGGCGCAGCGGCCTGCCCTGCGGATCGGTACCCAACGGGAAGATCTGGGCCCAGTGCCCGTCCTCGCTCCAGGTGTGCGTGGCCAGGTGGTCGTCGCCGCGCAGCCGAACGTCGGCGGCGACTATCGTCACCGTGGCCGGTCGGCCGGGGAACTCAGCCTTCACCAGTGACCGCACCGTGCTGTGGCCACCGTCTGCGGCGACCAGGTACCGGGCGCGGATGGCGGAGCCGTTGCCGATCAGCGCGGTGACTCCGTTGTCGTCCTGGGCGACGCCGACCAACTCGTGGTCGCGCCGGACTCGGATGTGGTGCGCGGCAAGGTGTTGCTCCAGGAAGCCTTCCATGTCGACCTGCGGCACGGACCGCCACGGCAAGCGGTGCCGCGCGTATTCCAGCGACAGCGGAATACCGGCGAAGTGGCCGGCGCTGATCGGGAAGTCTCCACTGTCAAGCAGCGGTTCCAGCAGGCCGCGCTGGTCGAGTGCCTCCAGCGTGCGGGATTGCACACCGCCCGCCTTCGATAGCTCACTGCGTCGCGGCAGCTTGTCGACCAGCACGGTCGACGCACCGGCCAGCCGCAGTTCGTTGGCCAGTGTCATTCCGGCCGGGCCGGCGCCGACGATGAGTACGTCGGTGTCCATGGAGTCTCCCCCGTCGTAGGTTGATCAGGTTGCCTGGCTACGGTGCACCGGCCGGGCCGGCAAAGCCATAAAATCGGTCCGTATCTGTTCAGAAGGGACGCTGACTACAGTGCCCGTGGTGGAATCCGACATGGCCTCCGGCTACGACGAGCTGGATCGCAAGCTTGTGCACGCTCTTCAGATCGATGGCCGGGCCGCGTTCAGCACGATCGCCGAGGTACTGGACGTGTCGGATCGCACCATCGCCCGCCGCTACGCAAGACTGCGCGCGATCGGGGCGGTGCGAGTGATCGGCAGCGTCGACCCCACGACCCTGGGCGCGGCGCGTTCTGGTGGCCAAACTGGACTCCCTGCACACGGAGGCGATCAGCGGCTACACCAACTCTCGGTGAGTGTCTGTACGTCACCGGAAGCGAGCTGCGCGGCCCCTCCTGGGAAGACCATGCCGAGTACAGCGAGCACCACCTAGCGAGGCTTTCCCTTCCAGCGCTTCTCATCTGGCCGGCCCGGCCGAGGTTGGGTTCGCCGCAGGCAAGTCTCTGGGGCGTGTCACGGGCTTATGCTGGCGGAACGTGGACAATCAGCGGCTGGCGAATCCGCCGTTCACGAAGAACGTCTGGCCGCTGGCCCATCCGCCGGCCTGCGACGAGTCGATGATCTCCACCGCTGAAGCGCATTCAGGCTCACAGATGGTTCGCGGCCCGTTTCACGGTTCTGATCATCGTCGCCGTCTCGACGTGAGTGATGGAGGGCAGTGCGGCCACCCGGGTGGTCAGGTAGCGGTACAGTTCCCGCTGGTTAGCGCACACCGCGCTGGCGCACAGATTGGTTGGCCCCGTCGTGGCGGCCGCGAAGGCGATCTCGGGATGTTCGGCCAGCGTCGCACCGACCTGCTCCAGGTGCGATGGCAGGACCGAAAGCCACAGCAGGGTCCGGTTTCCGGCGCCCAACAGCCGTTCGTCGTAGTCGATGTCCAGGTACAGCACGCCGCGCTCGCGCAGTTCCACCGTCCGGCGGCGGACCGTCGTTGGTGACCACCCGGTAGCCGCAGCTAATTGCTCGACCTGGGTCCGGCCGTCCGCGGCGAGTGTGGCCAGGAGTCTGCGGTCGCCGTCGTTGAGCCGCACCGGTCCCAGCCGCAGCGGCATCGGGGGTGGGCGTAGCCGCTCGATTGCCTCTGTGTCCAGCGAGCCGAGTTTGGCCACCAGGCTATCCGGACCGCCGTAGAAGGGGTGCAGCACCGAATAGGCGATCACCGACTTGACCTGCGACGTGCCGGGGATTTTGGTCAGCAGCAGTGTCTCGCTGTCGGTCTCGGTCCTGACCGCGCAGGTGACCTCGGTGCCGCCGGCGGTGATGCCCACCCAGGACGTGTCGGGTCGCCGGGCCAGTGTCTCGGCCAGTGGGATTGACGTGGTGGGCGCGCAACGTATCCGCAGGAACCACTGCGCCGCGCCCAGGGTTGTGGGGTCGACGCTGCCGATCACTCGCACCGCCCCGATCGCGCGCAGTCTTGCGTAGCGGCGGGCGATGGTGCGATCCGACACGTCCAGTACCTCGGCGATCGTGCTGAACGCGGCCCGGCCATCGATCTGAAGAGCGTGCACAAGCTTGCGATCCAGCTCGTCGTAGCCGGAGGCCATGTCGGATTCCACCACGGGCACTGTAGTCAGCGTCCCTTCTGAACAGATACGGACCGATTTTATGGCTTTGCCGGCCCGGCCGGTGCACCGTAGCCAGGCAACCTGATCAACCTACGACGGGGGAGACTCCATGGACACCGACGTACTCATCGTCGGCAACCAGTCGAAGACCGTGATCCTCGTCCTCTGCCACTACGGCGCGGATGCCCGCCCGGCATCTCACGGGCCGTGGACACCTGCACCCCAGGTGCAGTGATGGACGGCGTCATCGCCGGGTATCGACTGGCCGACTCCTCGACCAGTCCGCGATTTGACACTTGATGCCCACGCCAGGAGGACACATGCCCCTCGATCACCGCGGCGCGCTGACGCTCATCACCGGCGCCAGCTCAGGGATCGGCCAGGGTGTCGTAGGGCAGGGACAGTCATTTGTGGAGGATGGTGGCCAGGACCTGGTCGGGAAATGGCAGGCGTGGTGGCCGGCCCGGGCGCGGTGCGTGCGGGCGTAGCCCGTTTTGCGTCCGGCCTGACCCCGCGTTCAACTCAGCCGATGGTCACGCGGGCCCTTTCAGCCGCGGTTGTCGATTTCTGCGATCAGGTCGCCTTCGAGGGTGAGGTGGCTGGTGACGCGTGCGGGACTGCCCGGGAAGTCCCCGGTATAGACAACGTCTGCGCTGATGCGGTTCCCGTCGCGCTCGACCTGCTGGAGGTCGGCGTCGAACGTGAACTGTTCCGCCAAGTCGGTGGTCCACTTCCGGACTGCCTCGATACCCACGTACGTCTGGCCTTCGTCGTGAACCACGACTCCCGGCGCGAACACCTCGTCGACCAGCGCCGGCCGATCGGCGATCGCCGCGGACAGATAGCGCTCGACACTCGCGGGCAGGTCGCCGTTCTCGATGATCATGGGAAGTTCCTTTCGCATGAGTGGTTGATGATCGGTTGTCAGACGGTGGGCTTGGCTCCGCCGTCGATCACGTGCTCAGCTCCGACAATCGCGGTCGCACGATCCGAGACGAGGAAGGTGACAAGATCCGCCACTTCCTCGGGGCGAGTGGGCCGGCCGAGAGGTATCTCCAGGCGATCAATCAACAGTTGCCGCGCCTCGTCGTAGCTGACGTTGTTGGCCTCGGCGAGCCCGGTCACGAAGGCGCGGCCCCAGTCGCTTTCGGTGTAGCCCGGTGTCACGCTGTTCACCCGCACCCCGGCGGGCGCGACCTCGTTCGCCAGGCCTTTGCTGTAAAGCGTGAGCGCCGCTTTCGCCGCCCCGTAGGGGACGCGATTCACGCTCGGAATGGAACGCGACAACGAGGAGATGTGGACAACTGCCCCGGATCCACGCGCGACCATCCCGGGCACGAACGCGCGGTCGAGCCGGACCGCGCTCAACAGATTCACGTCCATGACAAACTGCCAGACGTCGTCGGCCTGCTCCAGCAGCGGCGCATGCCGGCCTCCGTCGCCGCCCACGTTGTGCACGAGGATGTCGATGCCGCCCAGGCGCTGCTCCACCCAGCGCGCGATCGTCGCCACTCCCTCGTGTGTGCCGACGTCCGCCTGCACGAAAAGGCCGGTCACGTCGCTCGCGGCCGAGCGGGCCGTGAACGCGACCTCAGCTCCGGCCTTGGTGAACGCCTCGACGATGGCAGCTCCGATGCCGCGCGTCCCGCCGGTCACCAATGCCCGTTTCCCGGCAAGTTCAACGTCGGCCGAAAAGGTTGGAGCGCGATTCGCCATGAGAGTCCCTCGGTCCGTGTTCGATTGCGTCAACGAATGGTCATATTCACCGTAGATCCAGTGAGCTGGACGATCCACGCCTTCAAGTCTCTGTCTCTTGCTCGATCGTCTTGGACAGGCTGTGTTCGGGTACTGTGTGGCTATGGACGTCGTGAGCGACGCGATCGCCGCCATTCGAGCCGGCCACCCACATGCCGCCCGGACCCACCGCGAGGCCCCGTGGGGCTTGCGGTTCCCGCCCTCGACCGGCCCGGGTTTTCACGTGGTCCTGCAGGGCACCTGCTGGTTGCTCCCAGGTAGCGGGCTGCAGCCGATCCCGCTCAGCACAGGAGACGTCGTATTCGTCGCACAAGACAGCACCGTCGCCCTCGCTGACGATCCGTCAACCCCACCCGTCCTGGCCACGCTGGAGATGGACGACGCGTGGCGGCCACGAGAATCCGGAGCCGCTACGACGGTGCTCATGTGCGGGGCGTATCGATTCAATCGAATCCGTCCACACCCATTGCTCGCCGAGCTCCCCGACACCATCCACATCCCCCGAAGGGTCGGGCAGCACGCTCAGCTGAATGCCATCATCGACCTGCTCGGCGACGAACTGGATCGGCACAGGCCCGGCACAGACGCGCTCGTCCCGAGCCTGCTGGACGCGATGCTGCTCTACATCCTGCGCGCCTGGTATCTGGAGCGAGCACCAGCACAAGACACCGGCTGGTCCGCCGCGCTCACGGATCCGGCGATCGGCGCCGCGCTGCAATATCTGCACCGCGACCCCCTGCGAGCGTGGACGGTCGAAGAACTCGGACGGTGTGTGGGCCTGTCTCGCGCGGCGTTCGCCCGCAGGTTCACCACACTCGTCGGCCGGCCGCCACTGGACTACCTGACGTGGTGGCGGATGACCATGGCCGGCGCCCTCATCCGCCTCGAAGACACACCCCTGACCAGCATCGCCAAACGCACCGGCTACACCTCGGAGTCAGCATTCAACCGCGCGTTCAAACGCGAGTTCGGAACAACGCCCGGAGCGTATCGCCGTCAGGCGTCGAAACTGGCTGAGGTGGTGACATGAAGCTGACCCGGCCGCTGCGGCAACCTGCTCTGTTCCAGCCCTGACCGCCAGTTCGCGTTCAACCACGCCATCGCGATGAAGACCGGCCCGCTGGACTGGGCCATCAAGCAGCTGAAGTATCACGGGCAGACCGGCTGGAGCATCATCTTCGGCCGCGTCCTGCTCGGTCACCTGGGCCGCGACACCGACGTCACCACCACCGATCTGATCATCCCCATGCCGACCCTGCTGCTCCCGCCTGGCACTCCGGGCGCCGGCGGCCTTGATCACGTCGCGCTGATCGTCAAGGCCGCCGCTGAGCAGGACTACGGGGGATACCGGTTCCGCCCTGCTCCACCGGTCATCGTCAAGACACGTCCCACCCCGACAATGGCCAGCACCAGCGGCTACGGCGCACGGGTGACTGCGACCAACCAGATCTACGACGCGCTGACCGTCGTGGATCCGGCCGCGGTTGCCGGGCAGCGGATCATTGTGATCGACGACGACGTTTTCACCACTGGTAGCACTCTCAACGCCGTGGCCCGCCGACTGCGGGAAGCCGGCGCAGCAGCCGTCGCGGGGATCACGCTTGCGCGCCAGCCGTGGGGTGCATGATCCAGATCCCAACGTCTGCTGTGACCGAGGCTGGGGCGGGGCCGCCTCGGGCTAAAACTGATCGACTGTCTGCCGACCATCCAGCGGCAACGCGCGCACATACGCCCGGAAAGTCGTCGCTCACATCCCTGTGCCGCAGTCTTCGAGGCGTCTGCGCGATCCCACCCTCGGCGACCAAGGCTCTGACTGTGTCGCGCAACCGGTGCAGACACTCATCGGGTAGCCCACCAGGTCGAGATCGGCCAGTAGTAGTTCGGTGATCTCGTGCTTGCCGGGAGCGTGGATAGCGATGAGGGCGATCACGACCTTGGCCAACGGGCCGGTGGCGCGGTCGATCAGACCGCGTAGCCGGGTCGCCAGGGATCGAGGCTGGCAGCCGAACGATCGTGGCGAGGGCGACACCTCGTGTGGGGTTGCGGAAGATGAGCCGTTCCTGTTTGAGCGCACGGAAAATGCTCCGTAGTGCGGTCCCACGCCTCAACTGCGGCGTGGCTCGTAGTGCGGTGACCACTAACCCTCGATCCACCGACGCGTGGGGTCTGGCGGGCGTGTCGAAATAAGAGAAGTGCCCTCTGAGCTGGGATGATTGGAGTTCTCACGCAACAACCCGACCAGCTCAGGAAGGCACTTCGAGTGCAAGTCTCGCACAGGTTCGCCGCGGACTCGGCGATGTTCGACGATGACCACCTCGTGTCGCTGGCCGGCCTGGTGCCGGTGATGACCCTGACCGACCAGACCCGACTGCCGCAACTACTGGCAGAGACGGTGTCCATCACCGCGCCGCGGATCGCATCCGGGTCGGCCAACCCCGGCCCGAAACTGGCCACGCTGATCGCGGGGATGTGCGCGGGCGCGGACTGCATCGACGATATCGATGTCGTGCGCTCGGGCGGGATAAGGACACTGCTCGGCGGGGTGTACGCGCCCTCGATGGTCGGCACCCTGCTGCGGGGAGTTCACCTTCGGACACGCCCGGCAGTTGGAGTCGGTGCTGCGTGAACATCTGGCCGCCCTGTGCAAACGGGTCGAGCGAGATAGTCGCCGGTCACCGCCCACCGGACCGCCGCCTGGAGCACTACCACGCGGTGTCGGATCTGGTCGCTGGACACACCGGCCGCCCGCCACCGCTTCACCACGTGACCCATCCGCAGCGCGTTGAGGCGGCCGACCGGTAGCGATCCCAGCGGGTCGGCCTCAACTGCCGCCGCCGAACGGCGGCGGTGCAGCAGCGTGGCCGGGCTGGCAAAGCCGGGAGCCTCCTGAAATCGCTGGAGCAGCGACGCGACCGTCCACCGCTCGCCGACATCGAACAGGATCCCCACTCAGCACCCACCACGCCGCAGCCGGTTACTCGGCCAACGACATAGCCCCAACACGCCGTGCATACCTGCCGCTCTTCCATGATCGACTGCCGCTAACGGCGAGGGACAGTAGCGGACTGCCTGCGTCCTCGCGGACGCGGCCCTGGCCAGGGCGTCCCCCGAAATAGGGGGATAGTTAGGGGGATGAGACGGCCCCACCGCACCAGCTGAACGAAAGAAATGACCGTTCCACCTGTGGAAATAGGAGCGCGCCCGGAGAGATTCGAACTCCCAACCTTCTGATCCGTAGTCAGATGCTCTATCCGTTGAGCTACGGGCGCTTGTTCAGTTGTCGCCTACCCTAGTGGGTCGGCGTTGCGGAGGCTCCGGGATTTGAACCCGGGAGGGGGTGTTGCCCCCAACCGCATTAGCAGTGCGGCGCCATAGACCAGACTAGGCGAAGCCTCCCGGGCTCTTGGCCACTCGGCGAGTAGCGTACACAGGGCCGCCGGTGGCTGGCAAAGTGGGTGGACGCTCGGTGATCCACTTGGCGCTGAGCTGGGGGGACGCGTCATCTGCGGAGCATTCTGAGGATGGCGGGCGGGCGGCCGCCGAAGCCTTCGGCCTCCATGGCGGCAAGGGTGATCCTGGGTAGGTCGCGGACCGCCGGGAAGACCAGGTATCTGGGGATCCACTCCGGGGCGAACTTCGCGTTGAAGCGGTACAGGGACTCGATCTGCCACCAGCGGGAGCCCACGTGCAGTGCTTTCGCCCACAGGCGCGCGATCGGGCCCGCGCCGATGCGTTCGCCTCGTTCCAGGGCCGCTCGGAACATCGCGAAGTTCAGGGAGACCCTGGTCACGCCGAGGCCGGGGCAGGCGGCCAGTAGTTCTGTGATCATGAACTCGTTGAGACCGTTGTCGGTCACGGCGCCGTCTCGGCGCATCAGGTCCAGCGACAGGCCGTCATCGCCCCACGGGACGAACTGGAGCATGCCCCTGACCACGCCGTCCTGTTCCGCCGTGACCAGGACACAGCCCGCGTCGTCGGCATCCGCGAGCCTGGACAGGGCCATCGAGAAGCCGCGTTCGGAGTCCGTGCCCCGCCAACTGTCGGCGAGTTCGGTGAGGGTGGCGTGTTCGTCCGCCGACAGCGAGGGGGCTCTGTGGACCTTCGCTTCGTAGTCGCCTCGTCTGACCCTCGCGACCGCCTGGCGGACGCCTCGCATGCGGCGGCCTTCCAGGGTGAACTCGTCGACGTTCACGACCGCCTCGTCGCCCAGTTCCAGCACGTCGAGGCCGTATCTGGACCACACCGTCGCCGCACGTTCCGAGCAGCCGAGGACCGCCGGGACCCACGCGTGCCCGGCGCACGCGTTCAGGTACTCGTCGATCGCACCCGGCCACGCCTCCGCGTCGCCGAGCGGGTCGCCGGACGTCAGTGCCACGCCCGCCAGGACGCGGTACGCGACCGCCGACTTGCCGCTCGCCGAGAACACGGCCGACTTGTCGCGGCGCAGCGCGAAGTAGCCCAGGGAGTCCGGGTCGATGTCCAGCAGGGCGCGGATTCGCCGCACGTCCTCCGCTCCGAGTGACGGCTTCGGTTCGGCGGAGCGGAGCAGGAAGTAGCCGCCGAGCAGGATGGCGCCGACGCTGAACACCAGGCCCATGGTCGCCGTCAGGTCGTCGAGGACCTCCGCGCGGAACCGGAGCGGGCCGGACACGCCGACCATCGACAGGGCCGCGTGTTCGACCTTGGCCAGTAACGTCGGGTTCCCTTGCTCCAGCTTGCGGTCGGCGAGGAGCAGGAGGAGGTTGACGCCGAAGCCGGCCAGGATGAGCTGGGTGAAGGCCAGGACGGCTCGCCATCTGCCGGTGGCCGGGTCGGGCAGTGCCGTGAACTCGTTGCGGTACACCACGAGGGACACGAACAGCACGATGGCCGTGAGGCCGGCGAGATCACCCTTGTGCGCCAGCAGATGCAGCACCGCGATGAGCGCGCTGAAGACCACCGTGACCTGCCACGCGCGGCGTTTGCGGCGGCGCAGGCCGGTGGCGAGCATCAGCAGGCACACGCCCGCCACCACGACGACCGTGGTGCCGGCGACGGTGGCCTGCACGGGCACCGAGAACCACGACGACAGGCCCGACCGCATCCGCTTGTGCTGGAACACCACCGACGACAGCGTCAACAGGCCGACGATCCTGGTCGACCACACGAGAACGCGGACCGTCGTGGCGCCCCGGAGCAGCCATCGACGTTCCGTCGCGGGCCGGCCTGTCGAGGCGGAGACGGTCATCCGGCGGCCAGTTCCACGAACGGGCGCAGCGAGTCCGGGTCGCGCAGGGCGTCCCGGCTGACGGCGCGGTCGACGTCGACGCCCGCGAGGATCTTCTTGACCGGCACCTCGCACTTCTTGCCGTTCAACGTCCTGGGCACGGTGTCGATCACGATGAACCGGTTCGGCACGTGCCGTGGCGACAGTTGCTCGCGCAGGTCGGCGCGCAGCCTCGGTTCCACGTCGGCCAGTGCGACACCCGGCTGCGAGGACGACGAAGCACAACAGTTCGCCCTCCGGGCGGCCGACGCCGGAGGTGTCGATGACCAGCGAGTCGACGACCTCGTCGAGGTTCTCCACCACTCGGTAGAACTCGGCGGTGCCCATCCGGACGCCGCCACGGTTCAGAGTGGAGTCGCTGCGGCCGTAGATGACCGCGGAGCCACGGTCGGTGATGCGGATCCAGTCGCCGTGCCGCCACACGCCGGGGTACATCTCGAAGTAGGCCTCGCGCAGCCGGCTGCCGTCCGGGTCGTTCCAGAAGAACACCGGCATGGACGGCATCGGCTCGGTGACGACCAACTCCCCGACCTCCTCGACGACCTGGTTACCCGTCTCGTCGAAGGCGGAAACCGCAGCTCCGAGGGCCCGGCAGGACAGTTCGCCCAGCCATACCGGGACATCTGGGGACGAACCGACGAACGCGGTGCACAGGTCGGTGCCGCCGGACACGCTGCAGATCTGGATGTGTTGGCCGACCGCGTCGGCCAGCCACCGGAAACCCTCGGGGGACAACGGGGAGCCCGTCGAGCCGATGGCGCGCAGGCCGGACAGGTCGAGATCCTCGGCCGGGCGCAGGCCGGCCTTGAGGCAGGACTGGACGTACGGGGCGGACGTGCCGAAGTACGTGACCTTCTCGGTCGCCGCGAGTTCCCACAGCGCCGACAGGTCCGGGTGTGCCGGACTGCCGTCGAACAGGACGATGGTGGATCCGGTGAGCAGGCCGGACACCAGGAAGTTCCACATCATCCAGCCGGTCGTGGTGAACCAGAAGAACGTCTCGCCGGGACCGAGGTCGCAGTGCATCGTGAGCGCCTTGAGGTGTTCCACGACGATCCCGCCGTGGCCCTGCACGATGCCCTTGGGCAGCCCGGTGGTGCCCGAGGAGTACAGCACCCACAGCGGGTGCTCGAACGGCACCGGGTCGAACACCAGTGGCGCGCCGTCGTGTTCGGCCAGCAGGTCGCGTCCAGGACACCGTGTCCGGCAGCGTGCCGCCGGTGTGGTCGACCAGGACGGTCGCCTTCAGGGTGGGGATCTCGGCGCGCAGCCGGTCGACGGTGGGCCGGATGTCGAAGTCGCGGCCGTTGTAGAGGTAGCCGTCGACGGCGATCAGGACCGTCGGCTCGATCTGGGTGAATCGGTCGAACACGGCACGCACACCGAAGTCCGGGGAGCACGACGACCACGTCGCGCCGATGCTGGCCGCGGCCAGGAACGCGATGACGGTGTCCGGCGTGTTGGGCACCAGCGCGGCCACGCGGTCGCCCTTGCGGACGCCCAGGGCGAGCAGGCCGGCTCGGGCGGCGGCGACGCGGGCGCGCAGTTCGCCGTAGGTGAGGCGCTCGGAGCGTCCGTCCTCGCGCCGGTGGATGATCGCCGTCGTGTCGTCGGGAGCGCCGGTCAGGGCGTGTTCGGCGTAGTTGAGCGTCGAGCCGGGGAACCAGGTCGCTCCGGGCATCCGCGCAGAACCGAGGACGACGTCGGCGCGGTCGTGGAAGCGGACGCCGCAGAACTCCACGAGGGCGCCCCAGAAGGCGGGCAGGTCGGTGGTGGACCACCGCCACAGTTCGTCGTAGTTCGCCAGGTCGATGCCACGCGACGTGCGCAGCCAGGCACGGAACCTCGTCACCGCCGGCACATGATCGGCAGGCGGACGCCACAACACTTCCGGAGCAGCGGTCATGCTCCATTCCTAGCCGATGACCACTGTCGTTGCGAAGCCGCGGGGCGCAACGCCACACCACGACCACGCACCGCGATCGCGCTCAGCGCAGGTGCAGGTCGAACCAGTTCAGGGTGCGGTGCCACGCCTCGGCACCGGCATCCGGGTCGCTCTCGAACTCGTAGCGCACGACGTCGGTGGCCACCTCGGCGGTGGCCGCCGCGGAGCGCAGCTTCTCGACCTCCTCGGCCGTCGTGGACCACCGGTCCCTCACGCCGTAGATGCCCAGCCACGGGCAGGCCAGTTCGGGTGCCACGTCCACCAGCGCCGGCAGGCCGGACGACAGCGACTCCAGGATGCCGCCGCCCGCCACGGTGACCGCCGCGCCGACCGTGCGGCTGCTGGCGACCACCATCGCCGCCGCGCCGCCGAGGTCGAAACCGATCACACCGGTCCGGTCGGTGGCCACGCCGCGGGATGCCAGCCAGGCCGCCGCGGAGTCCGTTTCGGCGAGCACGGCGTCGCCGGAGAGCTGCCTCACCTCGGCGTCGACGTCACCGTCGGCCACCACGTCGGTCGTCGAACAGGTGCGGCGCGACGGCCAGCCAGCCCTCCTCGGCGAGGCTGGACACGAGCCCTCTCACCATGTCGGTGACCCCCCGCGCCTCGTGCAGGACGACGATGCCGCCGCGCACCGGACGGTCGGGCTCGGCGATCGTCATGCGCACCGAACGACCGTCGGTCAGCTCGATGTTCTCGATGCGGGTCTGGGTCATCGGGCAAGCCAACCATGAACAGGTGAACGTGAGTCAACGTGATCCGGGGAACTGCCAGCCGAATCGAATGCGACTGACATGTAGTTTCATGGGGAGGACACCACTTCGGACGAGGACCGACCATGCCTGCGTACACCCGAGCCGACCTGGCCACGCTGCCCGACTACGTGCCCGGGCGGTCCATTCCGGGCGCGATCAAATTGGCCAGCAACGAGGTGTCCGGCCGGTCCGCTGCCCAGTGTGGTGGCCGCGATCGCGGACGCCGCCACGGCCGTGAACCGCTATCCGGACAGTGGTGCGAACGCGCTCGTGGCGCGGCTCGCCGATCGTTTCGCGGTCGAGCGAAGCACAGTTGGCCGTTGGCTGCGGCTCGGTGTCGTTGTGCCAGCAGCTCGTGCAGGCCACGTGCACCGACGGTGACGAGGTCGTGTTCCCGTGGCGGTCGTTCGAGGCGTACCCGATCATCACGCAGGTCGTCGGCGCGGTCGGCGTTCGCGTGCCGCTGACCGAGGACCATCGGCTGGATCTCGACGCGATGCTCGCCGCGATCACGCCGAGGACGCGAGTTGGTCTTCGTGTGCACGCCGAACAATCCGACCGGCACCGCGCTGCCGGAGGGGCCACTGCGGTCGTTCCTGGACGCCGTGCCGGCGGACGTGCTCGTCGTGATCGACGAGGCGTACCGGGAGTTCGTGGACGATCCACAGGTGCCCGACGGTGTCGCGGTGACGAAGGACGCCTGGGCGCGCGGCCGGCACAACGTCGCCGTGCTGCGGACGTTCTCCAAGGCGTACGGGCTGGCCGGACTGCGGGTGGGCTACTGCATCGCACCCGAACCGGTCGCCGCCGCGCTGCGCAAGGTGTTCGTGCCGTTCTCGGTGAACGCGATCGCACAGGCAGCCGCGATCGCGTCGCTGGACGCCGAGGACGAGTTGCTGGCCCGCTGCAAGCAGATCGTCGCCGAGCGCGGCCGGGTGCACGCCGAACTGCTGGCGATGGGCTACGACGTGCCGCCGTCGCAGGCGAACTTCGTGTGGCTGCCGCTGGGCGACCGGACGCACGGAGTTCAACGAGCACTGCATGGGCCACAAGGTGATCGTGCGGGCGTTCGCCGGTGACGGCGCTCGCGTGACCGTCGGCGACGCGGCCGAGAACGACGCTTTCCTCGCCGCCGCACGGACTTTCCTCACCCGGTGAGCCAGACCAGGTGCGCGTCGGCGATCCGCTGGTGGGTGCGCAGCACCTGATCGGCCGAAGTGGACAGATGTGTGACGGAGCCGGCAGGATCGAAGAACACGGCCTGCCGCTCCCCCATCTGCATTCCCCAGCCGAGAAACGGGCGGCCGGCGCGGTCGACACCGTAGACGGCGAACAGTTCGGGCCGGAAATACGATGCGTCCTCGGCAAGCCGGGCGAGCAGTTCGGTCGTGCTGAGCATTTGCGTCATGGCGTCCTCCCAGGCCAGAAATGTGCGACCCGGAAGATGTCACCGTGCCAGGGGCGATAGCAACGACCGGATCGTGGCATTGTCGTGCCGGGGTGGCAAGCCACATTCTGTGGTCATGACCTTGAACCACACTTCCAGCATACGGTCGCGACGGGTGTCATCGGAACTGCGTCGCTACCGCGAGTCGGCGGGCATGACGTCGGCACAGGCCGCCGACGCGCTCGGCTGCTCGGCGAGCAAGATGAGTCGCATCGAGACCGGTTCACGTGGACTGCACGTCGAGGACGTGGCCGCTCTCCTTGGCCTGTACCGGGTTCCGGAAAAGCGCCGGGACGAACTGCTGGAGCTGGTGCGCAAGGCCGAGGAGCGTGGGCTGTGGTTCACACAGGGCTCCGGCCTGCCGGAACTCTGGCAGACACTCATCGACTTCGAACGCCTCGCCACCCGCATCCAGGATTTCCAGCCGCTACTCATGCCAGGTTTGCTGCAGACCGCCGACTACTGCGCCGCCATCATCCAGGCCATGAACGAGGCGATCACCGACAATGAATTGGACAAGCTGGTGGCCGCTCGGATGACGAGGCAGACCATCCTGCGGAAGGATCACCTTCAACTTTTCGTGGTGATCGATGAAGTGGTCTTGCGGCGGGTGATTGGCAGATCCATCGACTCACCGTCGCCAACTACGCCGATTGGTTGACGAATCAGAGCGCGAGAACGTCACGCTCCGTGTCGTTCCTCTTGCCAGGGGCGCATATGCTGGTTTGCGTGGATCGTTCATGACGATGGACTTCGCGGACGAACCGAGCCTGGTGCACATCGAGAACCAGACGCTGGGGCTGTTTCTGGAGGAAAAAGAGGACCTTGCCGCCTTCCGGCTTCACTTCGGCAATATCCTGGACAAGGCCCTGCCACAGCGGAGTCGGTGGAGCTCGTCGCCGCCATCGCCGAGCAGATCTGACGAAGGAGCAGCCTGGACCAGCGGCTTGGCGTAAAAGTTCCTACAGCAGCGACACCTCTAGCTGTGTCGAGGTCGCGTTCGACGGCCCGGTGGTGGGTGTGCGGGACTCGAAGAACGTGAACGGGCCCGTGCTCGTCGTGCCGCAACGAGAGTGGGCCAGGTTCCTGCGGTCGCGGTGATCCGGACAGCGGCCTAGCGCATGTGACACAGGACACAGAAGCACCGGAGCGGCGGTGTGAGTGCGGTGTAAGCGGTGTCCGGTACGTTCCGTGAGCTGGCGCATGTCTTCTTGCCGCCGGTGTTTCGAAAACCATTTTCTCCACTGGCGACGAGGGGATTCGTGCGTTTATGAGGTTGGGGATGTCGCGTGCCCTCCTGCTCGGTGGCACCGCGGCGATCGCGCTGGTAGCGGGCACTACCACCGCGATCGCGAATGCGCAGACCGGCGGAAAAACCGTTTCCTATCTGGGACTGAATTTCACCGTGCCGGCCGATTGGCCGGTCGTCGACATTTCGGCCGATTCGAGAACTTGTGTCCGTTTCGACAGACACGCGGTTTATCTCGGTACGCCCGGTGCCCATCAGGACTGCCCGGCGCACCTGGTCGGCAGCAGTGAGGCGATGCTGGTGCAGCCGGCCACCGGGACGAGCACGTCGGCCGTCGACGACACCGCGTCGCGGCAGATCACGGTGACGACCGCGTCGGCCGAGATCACCGCGAGCTACGACACGGACCGGGCGACCGTGGTGTCGGTGCTGGCCGGCGCCGGATTGCCCACCGCGAAGCCGACGGCGCCCAAGCCGGCGGCGATCAGGGCGCACACCAGCGCCGCGGCCACCGCCGTGCCGGTGAACGCCACGAACTACACCGGCCAGGGCTTCGACGCGTGCCAGGCACCCAGCGAGCAGTCGATGGCGGCGTGGCACGGGAACTCGCCGTACAACGCGGTCGGCATCTACCTCGGCGGTCCGAAGGCGGCGTGCAAGACGCAGACGTACCTGTCGGCGCAGTGGGTGTCCGACGAGTACAGCGCCGGCTGGCGGTTCATCCCGATCTACGTCGGTATGCAGGCGCTGTACAACGAGATCACCGACCCGATCACGATGGGCACGTCGGAGGCGGACGACGCGGTCGCCGACGCGCAGAACCTCGGCCTGCCGGTCGGCAGCGTGCTGTACGACGACATGGAGGGCTACTCGGCGCAGTACCGCGGGCAGGCGCAGGCGTTCGAGGCCGCATGGGTCGCGGAACTGCACAAGGACGGCTACTTCGCCGGCATCTACGGCAGCGGGTCGTCCACGATGGCCGACCTGGTCCGTGTGGTCGGCGGACTGGCCACTCCGGACGTGGTCTACGACGCGAGCTGGAACAACCAGGTCACGCACCAGCGACCCGACGTACATCCCGGACGCGGACTGGAATCCGCACCAGCGCGTACACCAGTACGCGAGTCCGGCGAGCGGCGAGACGTACGGCGGCGTGAACATCAGCACCGACGACGACTACCTGGACGTGGCCGTCGCGGGCGGGAGCGTGCCGACGGTGAAGAGCTCCTATCAACAGGTGACGCCGACGCGGCTGCTGGACACCCGGTCCTCGGCCGCGCTGGGCAGCCTGTCGACGCTGGCGCTGCCGCTCGGGCTGCCCGGCAACGTGACGTCCGTGGTGTTGAACGTGACCGCGGTGAGTCCGACGTCGAACAGTTACCTGACGGCGTTCCCGGACGGCGTGCCGACGCCGAGCACGTCCAGCGTGAACTTCTCGCCCGGCCAGACGATCGCGAACCTGGTGACGGTGCCGGTCTACGACGGGGTGGTGGACATCTACAACCACGTCGGCTCGGTGCAGGTGCTGGCCGACCTGTTCGGCTACTACACCGACGGTCGGCGGTTCGCAGTACCACCAGATGGCACCGGCCCGGTTGCTGGACACCAGGAACGGGTCGACGTTGGGCGCCGGTGGGACGGTGAACGTGGCCCTCGGTGGGGCCGGTCTCCCGGGCGACGCGACCGCCGTGATCATCAACCTGACCGCGGTCGACCCGACGGACACCAGCTACCTGAGCGCGTGGGCGGGCGGCACGCCGCAGCCGGCCGTGTCCAACGTGAACTTCTCGCCAGGGCTGACCATCCCGAATCTGGCGATCGTGCCGGTCAACAACGGTGTCATCAGTATCTACAACCACAGCGGCAGGGTGGACGTGCTGGCCGACGTGTTCGGCTACTTCACCGCGGGCGGCTCGCCGCAGTTCACGCCGACGCAGCCGACGCGCCTGCTGGACACGCGGACCGGTTCGGCGATCGGGCCCGGTGGCTCGATGAATCTGCCGGTCGCCGGTGCCGCTGGTGTGCCGGGCAACGTGGCGGCCGTGGTGCTGAACGTGACCGCGGTGTCGCCGACGGCGGCCAGCTATCTGACCGTGTTCCCGGACGGCCAGGGCCTGCCCGGCGTGTCGAACCTGAACTACACGGCCGGCGAGACGATCGCGAACTCCGTGATCGTGCCGGTGGTCGACGGTTCGATCGATTTCTACAACCATGTGGGCTCGGTCAACGTGCTCGTGGACATCGCCGGGTACTACACGGCTGATTCGGTGAAATGTCCGGACACGCCGTAACTCCGGCGTGTCCGGATACGACATCCCGGACAGAGCGCCTCCGCAGTTGACGCCGTTCCACTGGGAAGGATTGTCGATGACAGGGGATTCCCCCCAGCTCCACCGGGTGGTTATCCGGGAGGCCACGCAGTGGCTCGCGGCCGCCGCCCTCGTCGCCGTCTCGGTGACGGTGACGGCCGGGCTCAGCGCGCCCAACGCCGCCGCCGCGACACCGCGGCAGGTCGGTGTGGCGCCGAACGTACCGCGGGGCGCTGTGCGCACCGGTGCGCCGGACGGCGGCACACAGCTCCGACTGGACGTCGAGCTCGCGCCTCGCGACCCGGCCGGCCTCGCCACGTTCGTGAACGCGGTGTCGGACCCGAAGTCCGTGCAGTACAAGCACTATCTGGCCAAGGGCCAGTTCGCGCCGGTCTTCGGCCCGAGTCAGGCGACCATCGACTCGGTGACCGGCGCGCTGCGCGCGGAGGGATTGTCCGCGGGAGCGCCGAGTCCGGACGGCCTGACCATTCCGGTGACGACGACGTTCGCGAAGGCGAGCGCCGCGTTCGGCACCGCATTCACCAACTACCACCTCAGGGACGGCCGTACGGCGTTCGCCAACGACACCGCGCCGTCGCTGCCCGGTTCGGTGGTCGGCGCCGTGCAGGGGATCGTCGGCCTGGACAGCTTGGTGCAGGCCAAGCCGGAGTACAGCGCACCGCACGCGAAGCCGACGACGTCGCACGGCGTCGGGTCGAACCGCCCCGCGGTGAAGTCGAATTCGGCGACTCCGCAGATGTGCGGCGCGCCGTCGGACTACTGGGCACAGCAGACACCGCCGTTGTTCGACACGACCGGCTACTGGGAGTCCGGCTCGCTGTCCCAGCCGCAGGCGTACAACACCGCGCCGCTGTACAACAAGTACGGTGACACCGGCCAGAACGTGACCGTGGGCCTGTTCGAGCTGGAGAACTACGACTCGACCGACCTCGTGAACTACGAGCAGTGCTTCGGCCTGAACGTGCCGGTGTACAACGTCACCGTGGACGGTGGGCCCGCCAAGGCGCCGGACCCGCTCAACGGCGTCGGCCTGGAGTCCAATCTGGACATGGATGTGGTCGCCGGTATGGCGCCCGGTGCGACGGTCCTGGTGTACCAGGGCCCTGACCACACCAGCGCGTCGCCGAACAACGTGCTGGACGTGTACCAGCGGATGGAGACCGACGACTCGGCACAGGTTCTCTCGACCAGTTGGGGCCAGTGCTCGGACGGCCTGAGTCCCGCGTTCATCGCCGCGGAGGGCAACGTCTTCGCGGCCGCGGCGGCGCAGGGACAGTCGGTGCTCTCGGCCTCCGGCGACGAAGGCTCGACCGACTGCTACGGCGAGGGAATGGCAGCCAGGACGCCACGCTGAACGTGGACGACCCGGCGGACCAGCCGTTCGTGACGGCGGTCGGCGGCACCACGCTGGTCGCCAACGGGACCGGCACGGCAACGCAGTCGACGTGGAACAATCCGTCGTTCACCGACTCGCAGGGCAACTTCGTCCCCGGGGTGGCCAGCGGCGGCGGTGTCTCACCGGCAACGCAGTTGTCGGGTGCCGCCAACTATCAGTCGGGCGTGACCGGCAGCCGGGTACACCAACGCGTGTGGCGCCTCGTCCGGCGCGAGGTGCCGGCAGGTGCCGGACGTGGCGGCGCTGGCCAATCCCAACGAGGGCTACATGACCGCGTGCGGGAAGTTCGACGACGGCTACGAGTTCTACTGCCCGGTCGGTGGCACGAGTGGCGCCGCTCCGCTGTGGGCGTCCGTCGCGGCGCTGGCCGACTCCGGTCTTGCCTGCGCGGCCAACGGGAACGCCGGTTTCCTGAATCCCGGCGCTGTATTCGCACGCGGGCGACCAGCACGACATCGTCAGCGGCAACAACGACGTCCTCGACTCCGGCTACTCCGGTGGGCTGTACTCGGCCACCACCGGCTACGACCTGGCCACCGGGCTCGGTACGCCGAACGCGCCCAAGCTCGTCGAGGACGTTGTGCGGTGCCACGGGTGCGGCCCCGGGCAGTACTACGTGCCGGTGACGCCGGTGCGGATCATGGACGCCGGCGTCGGCCAGAACGGGACGCACTCCCTGCAGATCGCCAACGCCGACAATGTTCCGGCATCCGGTGTCACGGCAGTGGTGTTGAACGTGACGGTGGTCAACCCGTCCACCAGCAGCTACCTGACCGTCTACCCGGACGGCACGGCGCGGCCGGCTTCGTCGAACCTGAACTTCTCCGCCGGCCAGACCATTCCGAACCTGGTCACGGTGCAGGTGGGCAATGACGGTTCGATCGACTTCTACAACCACAGCGGCGGCGTGGAGGTCCTCGCCGACCTACAGGGTTACTACACCACGAACACGTCCGGAACGAGCACGTACGAGCCGGTCACGCCGACGCGGCTGCTGGACGCCACGCCGGTCGGGCCGAACAGCCACCAGGTACTGCCGGTCCTCCACCAGGGCGGGGTGCCCGCGTCCGGGGTCATCCGGCGTGATCCTGAACGTCACCGCGACCGCGCCGACGGACAACAGCTACATCTCGGTCTACCCGGACGGCGGCTCGCAGCCGGTGGTGTCCAACCTCAACGTCACGCCCGGCCAGACGATCCCGAACCTGGTCATCGTCCCGGTCGGTGCCGACGGTGCGGTCAACCTGTACAACCACACCGGAACCACCGACCTGCTGGTCGACGTCGAGGGCTACTACACCAGCGGGCAGTCGGGGCTGAAGTTCCACCCGTCGGCACCGCACCGGGTGTTGGACACCCGCGACGGTGACGGCGTGGCGGCGGGTCAGCCCGCACCGATCGGTGCCGACACCACGCTGGGACTGCCGGTCGGCGACGACGTGAGACGGTCCCGGCAACGCGGCCCGATCACGACGTCGGGCGGTGTGGTGCTGAACGTGATCGCGACCGACACGACCGCACAGCTACCTCAAGGTGTATCCGTCCAGCGCCGGTTTCCCGACGGTGTCGAACCTCAACTTCACCGCCGGGCTGACCATCCCCAACGCCGTGATGACCCCGGTCAACGGCCGTTCGTCAATTTCTACAACCACGCCGGCAGTGTCGACGTGGTGGCCGACCTCTTCGGGTACTTCGCGACCTCTGAGCCGGCGACGAGCGACGGAGGGGCAGGACCGTGGTCCTGCCCCTTCGTCGTGTCGGGTCGTACGGCTACGGTTGGCGCGTGACAGCGGTGACCAGGGTGGCCGGCCTTCGCCAGCGGTTCGGCCCGGCGGCCATGATGGGCGGCGGGCTGCTCGTCGTCGGCATCGCGGGTTACGGCTTCATCGCGCTGTCCGGCCGGACACTGTCCACGGCCGACGCGGCCGCCCTGTCGTCGCTCTACCTGATGATCAACATCATCGGGCCGGGCGTGTTCGTCGCGCTGGAACAGGAAACCAGCCGTTCGGTGAGCGCTTCGCTCGCGCGCGGCGGGAGCGCGTCGCCGGTCGCGCGGCGGGCACGCGAGCCTGGCCGGTCGCGCTGCTGGTCGGCGTGCTCGTGGTGCTGCTGGCGATCTCGCCGATGCTGGTGTCCCGGGCGCTGGGTGGCCGGTGGAGCCTGTTCGCGGCCGTACTGCTGGGTACCGCGACGTCCGCGATGGTGTACCTGGCGCGTGGTGTACTCGGTGGCACACGGCGGTTCGCCGGGTACTCGATGACGCTGGCGCTGGAGGGTGCCGCCCGGTTGCTGCCGGCCGTCGTCGTGGCGGCCAGCGGTGTGCGCGACGCCGCCGTGTACGGGCTGCTGTTCGCCGCCGGATCGGCTGTTCGGCGCCGTTGCCGGCTCGCCGTGGCTGCGTGGCCTGGACAAGGCGACCGCCGACCGGCCCCGTGCCCGACCAGGACCTGATCGGGCCGTCCGCGACCGGTGGTGGGTCGCTGCCCGATGGCCGTCGTGCGACCCTGGTGCTGGCCGGGTCGACGCTGCTCTCGCAGTTCGTGGCGAACGTGGCGCCGATCGTGGTGAACGCGCGGCTGGTGTCCGACACCGCGACGGCTGCCGCGTTCACGTCGGCGTTCATCCTGGTGCGGATTCCCTTCTTCCTGTTCGCGCCGGTGCAGGCGATGCTGCTGCCGACGCTCACGGCCGCCGCGACCACCGGCCGGCTGTCGGTGTTCCGGCGGACGCTGCGGCTGATCCTGACCGCCATCGCGGTCGTGGGCGTTCCCGGTGCGATCGCGTCGCTGCTGATCGGTCCGCTGGCCGTGCAGGTGCTGTTCGGGGCGCACGTGCGGCTGTCCGGGCCGATGCTGGGGCTGCTGGGTGTGGGCACGATCGGGCTGATGGTGGCGCAGGTGTTGCAGCCGGCGCTGGTGGCGCTGGGCAGGCACCGCTCGGTGACGTTCTCCTGGCTGGTCGGATCGGTGGTGCTGACCGGGCTGCTGTTCCTGCCCGGTGACCCGGTGCACGCGGCCGTCATCGCGCAGCTCGCCGGATCGGCGCTGGTCGTCGCCGGCATGACGCGGGCGATCTCAGCGGAGTTGCAGGCCAGGGGCGGTCGCCCGGTGGAGTGACGCACGGCATAGGATCCCCCGGTGGCTGAACTCGAATCCACCGAGAACTCCGATTACACCGAGCGCCTCAAGCGCCTGGAACAACCGTTGTGGAAGCGCGCGCTGGACGTTCAGCGCCCGTACCGGCACAAGCTCCGGGAGCTGTTCGGCGACCGCGAGGTGCTGGAGATCGGCTGCGGGCTCGGCCGCTGCCTGGCCCACCTGGCACCGCACGGCGTCGGCGTCGACCACAACAAGCACTCCATCGAGGTGTGCCGCGAGCGCGGGTTCACCGCGTTCACCACCGAGGAGTTCGGCGACAGCGAGTACGCCAAGCCGGGCCGGTTCGGCGGGCTGCTGGCCGCGCACCTCATCGAGCACATGCCCCGGCCGCAGGCCGTGGAGATCCTCGGCTCGTACCTGGAGTACCTCGCGCCGGGCGCCCTGTGCGTGTTCATCTGCCCGCAGGAGCGCGGTTACGCGGCCGACCCGACGCACGTGGCGTTCACCGACCTGGACGGTCTGGCCGACGTGGCCAAGCAGCTCGGCCTGACGGTGCGCGACAGCCTGTCGTTCCCGCTGCCCCGCGTCATGGGCAAGGCGTTCCTCTACAACGAGTTCATCGTCGCCGCCGAGAAAGCGGCCTAGTTTCCCGCGGCGGCGCTCCCGGTCACGGGGGCGCCCATCGGCCGCGCCCCGGTCAGGGTGCGCTGCCGCAGGTGGTGAGCTGGTACAGCTTCAGGTGCGGACCCGACGACGCGATGAGCTGGAAGCTCGGGTTGTTCGGGCCCGGATCGGCCAGTCCCGGGTACAGCTTGCTGCGACCGTCCCACGGCCAGAACTTCGAGTCGCCGATCACCAGGTAGCCCACGTGCAGTGTGGTGGCGGCCTGGCAGACCTTCATGTCGGTGGCCGCCTGGTCGAGGTGCTTGGCCAGGTACTGCTGGTCGGCCGTCGTCGTGATCTCCAGGTGTGGGAACAGCACCCGGCGGTCGGCCAGTGCCCACAGCAGCGCGCTGCCGTCCCACGGGTTGTTGGCCACCATCGCGTCCTGCGGAATGTCCTTCTTGATGTCCGCGAAGAACGCCTGCTCGGCCGGGTCGACCATCTCCAGCGCCTTCTGCGTCTGCGGGAACGTGTAGGTGTTGGCGACCACGGTGGAGTGCTTGGTGAGGTAGTAGCCACCGGTCAGGATGCCCAGCAACAGCGTGATCACGAGCGTGGACGCGGCGAACGACCTGGCGCGCAGCATCCGGAACAGGCCGTTGCCCTCCGCCTTGCCGTCGCGCCACCCGCGGGCGCCGGCGTAGTCGCTCGCGGTGCGGCCCAGGTGCATCAGCGCGGCCACGGCGATCGGGACGGCGGTGATCGGCAGCATCGCGGCCAGCCGGTACGGGTCGTTGTACCAGTAGCCGGTGAACTTCTGTGTCGACGGCGAGTTGATCGCGGCCGCGATGACGAACAGGACCGTCGTGATCAGGTAACCGGCGACCAGCCAGCGCAGCCTCGGGTACCGGCGGCACAGCAGCAGGCCGCCCAGCACCAGCAGGCCCAGCAGCCACAGGGCGCTGTAACCGGTGGTGGACATGAACATGACCTCGCCGACGGCGCGGGCCGGCGTCTCGATCGGCGCCCAGTAGAAGGAGCGCACGACGGCCAGCGCGGGCGTGGTCGCGGCCCAGTACCAGACGGCCATGAACACGACGAAGGCGACGGCGGCCTCGACCAGGCCGCGGATCAGCTTTCCCTTCGCGCGCAGCCGAAGGACCCTGCGGCCGATCACGATCGCGATCGGCACCAACGACAGCACGATCACGGTGAACACGACGTTCGGGTGCGCGAAACCGGTGGCCACGGCCGCGATCGGCAGCAGTGTCCACGCGCGGCCCTTGCCGATCGCGTCGTCCTTGGCCAGTCCCGTGACCGACACGACGAGCGCGAGCACGGCCGGCGAGATCGACATGCCCAGCAGGTTGGGCCACAGCACGCCGAAGCTGAGCAGCGACCACGGGTACGCGCTGAACGCGAGGCTGATCACGCCGGTCACGGCCAGCCCTGCGGCCGAGCGGCCGACGACCTGGCGGACCAGCAGCAGACACGACACCGGCCACACCACGATGCCGATCACGCCGGAGATCATGTTGACGCTGATCGGAATGCTGAAACCGCCGGACATGACCAGCAGCGACGTCAGGTCGTGCCACGCGGCCGGGTAGAAGCTGCCCGGCTCGCCGGGGGTGTCCAGGCTGCCGATGGTCAGTGACGACGCGTTGTGCGTGTCCAGGATCGAGGCGACCGCGTTGTAGTGCAGGACGGCGTCGTAGGTCTGGGACAGCGCGTCGGCGTGCCCGATGCCGTGCACGAACGACACCGCACCAAGCAGCACGGCCGGGATCAGGCCGATCGCGGCGGCGAACGTGACGCGGCGCGGGTCGGCGGGCAGCGCGGGCCAGCGGCGGCGCAACAGGAACATGAGTGCCGCGACCAGGATCGCGACCACGAGCGCGACGATCACCACCAGCGACACCGACCACGCGACACCGAGCTTGCCGGCGACGGCCGCGGTGGTCGCGACCAGCCCGACGGTCACCACGGGGGCGATGCCCCACGCGGCGAAGCTACGCAGGCCGAACCCGTAGGTGACGAGCAGACCGGGGACGAACAGCCACACGGCGGCCAGCAGGGCCACGGGCACGGCGTCGAGCCAACTCATCTAGCCTCACAGACACTGTCTTGGCTGTCGTCGCTGGTACAGCGGCCTGTGCGACCTTGCCCTCGCACGCCGACCAGTGCAGCGGGCTGAGTCTAGTATGGCGGCGCTCGCCCGCTCCCCCGTGCTCCGGCGGCCCCGTTCACGCGTCCCGCAGCGTCGTCACCAGGCTTCCGGCCAGCAGAGCGGCCGTGGCCCACGCGGCCAGCACGCCGAGTCCGATCCACGGGGCGACCGGCTGCGTCGCGACGCCGACGGTGGCCTGGATCGCCAGGCCCGCGGTCATCGGGCCGATCTGGTGGACGTGCCGGTACCAGATCGGATCGTCGCCGACGACGGCGACGATCGGGAACAGGTACAGCAGGCCCAGCACGATGGCGATGGCCGGCGCGCAGTCGCGCACTGCGCCGGCGACACCGATGCCGAGCAGGCCGACCAGCACCAGATAGAGCACGGAGCCGACGGCGGCGCGCAGCACGGGACCGTCGGCCAGCGACAGCACGGCGTATCCGTTCGCGGCCGTGAAACCCCGGCTCGGCAACATGTATCTTCCAACCACAATGGACAGTGGAGCGGCGACGACGCCGGCCGCGAGAACGAGACCACTCACGACGGTGGCCTTCGCGGCCAGCACCGTCGCGGCGCGGCATCGCGGCGAACGTCACGCGGATCATGCCGCTGCCGTACTCCCCGCCGACGACGAGCACGGCCAGCAGCACGACGGCGGCCTGGCCGAACGTGACACCCGTCAGGCTGATCCACGCCGGGTCCTGGCCGCAGTCGGCGGCCGGGGCAGGTGACCATCGACGCGGCGGCCGTGCCGATGCCCGCGGTGAGCACGAGGACCGCGAACACCAGCCACGGCGTGCCCGGCATCGTGCGGGTCTTGGTCCACTCGGCGTGCAGCGTCTCCCGGAACGTCACGCGTCCCTCCTGCGCAGCAGCACCGCGGCCAGCGCGAGGGCGGCGACCGCGTAGCCGCACAGGACCGCGAAACCGGCCCACGGGGACAGCGGGAAGTAGCCGGACACCGGCGTGTAGTCGCCGTCGACCTGCGGATACATGACACCGCTCTGCTCGATCGCGAACGTGCCCTCGCCGGCCAGCGCGGGCGCGATGTCGCCGGAACCGGTGACGGTGACGCCGCCCGCGCCGTCCACGTAACCGGTGGCCAGCGCGGGCCTGTTGCCGCCGACGGCCGTGCCGGTCCAGGTGCCGCTGCCACCCCGCACGTCGATGTCGGTGAAGCGCGCGGTGCCGGTCGACGGTCCACCCCGGGTGGTCGAGCCGCCGAAGGACTGCGTGACGACGCTGTGCTGCGGCGAGGTCGCGAACAACCCTATTTGGACCGTTTTCGGCAGGTCGGGCAGTGTGGTCGCGCCGATCTCGGTCCAGTGGGTGCCGTCGGTCGAGTCGTAGCCGGTGAGCGTGTCGCCGGAACGGTCGAGCCGCGACCATTGCGCCGTCGCCGAGCCCGCGATGTCGTGCGTGTAGTCGTACCGCATGCGCACGCCGTGGCCGCCGGTGCCCAGCACCGCCGCGTACGCCGAGCCTGCGTCATGTCCCGTGTGACGATGACGCCGCCCTTGGCCCACGGCTGGGTGCCCTTGCGCCATGCCGGCCAGCGCACCCTGGCCGGCGGGACGGCTGCCGCGGGTCGGGTAGAGGCCGGTCAGCGACGCGAGGTGCACGGTGATGCCGCCGTCGCCGGTCAGCGGCTGGTGCACGAAGTAGAAGGTGTCGGTGACCGGTGTGCCGTCCGGGCCGGTCGGCGGCAGCGTCGGCGCGCACTCGTGGTCGCCGCAGCTGATCGTCGCGACGAGCGGGCCGAGCAACCCGATCAGCACGGTCAACCCGATGCCCACTTGCTGGGAAACTCGGACTGCGAGACCGGACCCGGGCGGTGGTCACCGCCTACGAGTCCGGTCTCGTGGTTCCTGGCTCCACAGTGGACGACTAGCCGGCCGGCCGGTGGTTGTAGCCGCGTTTGGCCCACACGTAGGACACCAGCGCGATCCCGGCACACCACGCGACCGTGGTGATGACGTTGCCGCCGACCGGGCGGTCCAGCAGCAGATCCCGGATGGTCTCGTTGAACGGCGTGAACGGCTGGTGTTCGGCGAACCAGCGCAGCCAGCCGGGCATCGAGTCGGTCGGCACGAAACCGCTGCCCAGAAACGGCAGGAGCAACAGGAACATCGGGGTGTTGCTGGCGGTTTCGACGCTCTTGGCCGCCAGGCCGAGCGCGACGGTCAGCCAGGTCAGCGCGAACGCGATCATCAGCACCACGCCGAACGCGGCCAGCCACTCCAGCGGCGTCGCGGCCGGACGGAACCCGACCAGGATCGCGACACCGGTGACGGCCGCCGTGGTCACCGCGGTCTGGATCAGCGCGCCCAGCACGTGCCCCGTCAGCACCGACGCCCTCGCGATCGCCATGGTGCGGAATCGGGCGATGATCCCCTGCGTCATGTCCATCGCCACCGAGATCGCGGTGCCCTGCGCGACCGACGCGACCGTCATGACGATCACGCCGGGCGCGATGTAGTTGGCGTAGCCCGCCCTGCCGGCCGCCGCGCCGCCGATGCCGGCACCGAGCGTGCCACCGAAGACGTAGACGAACAGCAGCAGGAAGACCACGGGCATGCCGAGGATCAGCACCGTCATGGACGGGTAGCGCACCAGGTGTTTGAGCTGCCTGCGCAGCATCGTCGCCGAGTCCGACACGGCGTAGCCGAGGGTGGTCATCGCTGGCTCTCCTGTCCGGGACCGGTGAGGGTGAGGAACACGTCGTCGAGATCGGGGGTGTGGATGGACAGGCTGTCGATGTCGATCGACGCGCCGTCCAGCCGATCCAGCAAGGCGCGCAACGACTTCACATCCGTGTCGCCGGGCACCCGCAGCGTCAGCGCGTCGCCGTCCGGTGACGAGCCGCCGAACACGCCCGCCGCCGCGCGCAGTGCCTCCGGGTCGGCGAACCGCAGACTGATGTGGCCGCCGGGGATGCGCCGCTTGAGCTCGTCCGGCGTGCCCTCCGCGACGAGCCCGCCGTCGTCCAGCACGGCGATCCGGTCGGCGAGCTCGTCGGCCTCCTCCAGGTACTGCGTGGTCAGGAAGATCGTCACGCCGTCGGCGGCCAGATCCCGGATGATCCGCCACATCGAGCGGCGGCTGCGCGGGTCGAGACCGGTCGTCGGCTCGTCCAGGAACACCAGGCGGGGCCTGCCGATCAGCGTCATGGCGAGATCCAGTCTGCGCCGCATACCCCCGGAGTAGGTGCTGGCCGGTTTGCCGGCCGCGTCCTCCAGATCGAAGTGCCGCAACAGATCCGTCGCACGGTGCTGCCCTTCGGCGCGGCCGAGGTGATGCAGGTCGGACATCAGCCGCAGGTTCTCCCGGCCGGTCAGCAGGGCGTCGACGGCCGAGAACTGGCCGGTGACACCGATCGCGGCGCGCACCGAGTCGGGTTCCGTGGCCGGATCGTGGCCCGCGACGCGGATGTCGCCCGCGTCGGCCGGGATCAGCGTGGACAGGATGCGGACCATCGTGGTCTTGCCGGCACCGTTCGGGCCGAGCAGTGAGAAGATCGTGCCCTCGGCGACGGTCAGGTCGATGCCGTCGAGCACCACCTTGTCGCCGAAGGACTTGCGTAGCCCGGTAACCGCGATCGCGGCCATGTCCCCTCCTCCTGTACGTGGTCGCGGGTCACGAACGGCGGACGACGATGTCGCCGCAGCCGGTGCGCGCGGTGATCTGGACGGTGTCGTCGGAACCCGACGGGCCTTCGACCGAGGTCATCTCGTTGACCATGCGGCCGAATCCGGTGTGCAGGTCCAGTTGTGCCGCGGTGCCCTGTCGGATGCCGATCTCGACCGAGCCCATGCCGGACTTCAGCGACACCACGCCGCGCGCGACCTCGCCGACCCGGACGTCGCCGTTGGCGGTGTGCGCGGTCAGGCCCGCGCCCGCGCGGTCCACGGAGATGTCACCGTTGGCCGCGTTGATCCGCGCGTCGCCGCCGACGGAGCCGACCCAGTTCTGGCCGTTGGAGTTCTTCACCACGGCGGTGCCGTCGACCTCGGCGACCCGCACCCGGCCGGACGCGGTGCTGATCTCCAGGTCACCGGCCACATGTCTGGCCTCGACGGCACCGACCGAGGTGTCGACGTCCAACCCGGCGGTGTCCTCGACCCGCACGTCGCCCGCGCTGGTCTTGATCCGGCACCGGCCGAGCCGGCCCTGGAAGAGGAACGCGCCGACGGCCGATGTGCCGCGCAGGTCGGAGCCAGCGGGCACCTCGATCGTGACCTCGATCGAACCGGGCTTGCCGAACAGGCTCACCGCGCGCTGCTTCGGCGCCTTCACCAGCAACCGGCCTGCCGAGTACTCGACGCGGGTCTGCTCGGCGACCTTCACGTCCTGGTCGTTGTCCAGGTCGCTCGGGTGCACCTCGACGACCGTGTCGGAGCGGTCGCTCGCGACGACGCGGGCGTCGCCGACGGACAGCTCCAGCTCAACGGAAATGGGCTCTGGGGTCTGGAAAGTGGGCATAGCTGTGCCTCCGTGGGTGTTGAGTGGGCATCTCCGCTGGTCGGAGATGTGTGGGTGAGGTGGAGCCGGGCTAGCTCTTGGCTAGGTCAGCGGACCCAGCCGGTGAAACGCTGCGAGCCGCGGACGGTCGCGCGGCGCCCGGTGCCGCGGGGCTGGTCGTCGGAGCCGAGCGCGCCGTTGGCGGCCCTGACCAGCCACGCGTTGACCGACAGACCCGCGGTCGCCGCGGCTTCCTCGATGCGGCCCTTGAGGTTCTCGGACAGGCGCAGGTTGATCCGTGTCATGGCGCCGTCCTCGGCGTCGGTGACCGGCGGTGGCGTGCCGGCCACCGGTGTGCCGTCGTCCGCCGCGTTCTCGGTGGGCGGCGGCGTGACCACGAACCCGGGCTCGCGGCCGCGCAGGCGCAGGTCCACCGAGCCGGGCGCGAGGTCGCGCGTGATCTCCTCCGCCGCGGCCGACAGTGCTTCCAGCAGTGCCAGCCGGGCAGCGGACTCCAGCGGACCGACCAGCCGCTCGGCCAGGACGCGGGCGTCCTCGCCACCGGCCTCGGCGGCCACGGCGAGCTGGTCCCGCAGTGTGTCGACATAGGGCGTCAGATCCATGATGCCATCATGGCACCACTGTGGCATCACCGCAAGCACTCATGGCACATATTTGGTGCCGCCGCGATGCCGCGTGGTGCCACGTGTGGCTCAGCCGATACCTGCCACATGGCCTTGCCCGCCGCGAAGTACTCGCGGACATAGCCGTAGACCGTGGAGTTCACCCCCACCGAAATCGACTCGATGCCGACGCCGTAGCCGCTCACACCGTTCGCCCGGCACACGGCCACGGCCCTGGCCACGTGAAACGCCTGCGTGACGAGCACGGCCTGATCGACGCCGAACACGCTTCGGGCCCGGTGACAGGTGTCCCAGGTATCGAAGCCGGCCCGGTCGACGCTCACCTGGTCCCTCGGCACACCGTGCGCGACGAGGTAGGTGCGCATCACGTCCGGCTCGTCGTAGCCGTGACCGTCGTCGTTGCCGCTGACCAGGAGCCGCTGGACTTTGTGGTGCCGGTAGAGGTCGACGGCGGTGTCCAGGCGGCTGGCCAGGAAGGCGGACGGCCGGTCACCGTCGACCTGGGCACCGAACACGATGCCGACCGGGGTGGCCGGGACGGTGGTCGCGGCACGCAGGTAGGGAGCCGCGACAGCCCGCTCCCAGACGTTCGGCACGGCTTCGAGCACGAGCACGGCGGCGATCCCGATCAGCAGCCAGCGCAGCCGGCGCTTCCACTTCGGCCGCCGTTCGGTCGCCTTCCCGGGTCCGGTCTTGGTCTCGTGCTGGGCGTTGTCCTCGGATTCGGCGTTGTCCTCGGATTCGGTCTTGTCCTCGGGTTCGGTCACCGGGTCGTCGGGGCCTGGACGATGCCGTGCCCGGCGAGTATCGCGGCGACGTCGTCGCTCGGCGGTTTGGTCGACCCCCATGCGTCCATGGTGGCGCCCGCGTCGAGGAGGGTGCGCACGGTGGCCGGCCAGTCGGGTCGTGGGTCGGTGCCCAGGCGCATGCCGCTGCCGACGACGGCCCAGCCCAGCGGGGTGTCGTCGTACGTGCGGTCAAGGGCTCCGATGTCGGCACCGTGGTCGAGCAGGAGTCGGGTGAGTCGAGCGCTGCCGGACGAGGCGGCGGCGTGCAGCGCGGTGGCACCGTCGGCACCGCCGTGCGCGTTCACGTCGAACCCCGTGTCGAGCATGAGCGTGACGGCTGCCGTGTCACCGCGTTCCGCGGCAACGACGAGAGCGGCGCCCTGGTCGTCCTCGGTGAGCGGGGTGTCCGCGAGTTCGTCCGCGGTGGCGGCGTCACCGGTCAGGCAGGCGGCCAGCAGACGGTCGGCGTCGGTGGCGTCGTCTCGCGCGCCGGCGTCGGCCAGGAGTGTCGCGAGGTCGGCGCGGCCGCGGCGGAGCGCGGTCCGGTAGGGCGAGCGGCCGACCGGAGTGTTCGGGTCGGCGTGGTGGTCGAGCAGCAGTCCGACGATGGCGGGGTCGCCGTGTTCGACAGCGGCCGCGAGTGCGCTGGCGGTCGCCGTTTCGGCACCACCGACCAGATCGGCGGGCAGTGGCCGGTTCGGGTCGACGCCTGCTTCGAGCAGCAGCCGTACGCCGTCGACGTCACCGGTGCTGATCGGCGCGGCCAACGCGGTACTGGCGGCGATGTCCGGCACGTGCCGCAGGAGTAGTCGGAGACATTCGTGATCGTCGAAGAAAGCGGCGAGATAGAGCGTGTGATCGTCGGGAACGGCGCCACGTTCGAGCAGCAGTCGCGTCAATGAGGGATTGTTCGAACAACCGGCGGCCGCGAACAACGTGTTGCAGTTGCCGCTGACGTCGTTCGGGTCCGCACCGGCGTCGAGAAGGAGGACGGCGGTTTCGACCAGCCCCCGAGCGCGAGCCGGATCCCGATGCCACCGCGAGTTGCACACACCGATCAACGGTGTCCACCCCGTGGCGCCATCCGGCCGTGTGGCGAGCGCGGGATCTCCGGCGATGGCGTCACGAACGCGGTCCACGTCCCCCAGCACCAACGCCGTGCGGAAGTCGTGGTCGGCGATGGCGGGATCGTCGGCGAGCAGGCGCACGGCGTCCCGCAGGGGCCCGCGCACGCTGGCCCGCAGGAACCGCTCGACGACATCCGAGGAGGTCACGGCCCACAGCCTACGCGGGACCGAACGGACGGCCCGGAATAATCCTTCCAGGTTGCAATTTCCAAACCCGACCGAGCACGATTCGGCAATAAGGCTTCGCACCCGCTGGAAGTGGTCGCCCGCTCAGCTATCCTCGAGTTGTCGCCGCTTCGGCAGCACCCCACAACCGAGGGCGACCACGCATGCCAGGAGTGGCACAGCGGTGGTCCACTCCATGGGGAAGGGCAGGCACGATGGCTCGCGGCAACATCCCGGTCATCCAACTCCGCCGTTTGCGCGGCGAACTGCGCAGAGCACGGGAATTGGCCGGCCGCACGCAGAAGCAGGTCGCGGAGGATCTCGGCTGGTCGTTGTCCAAGGTAATCCGCCAGGAAACGGGCGCCCAGAACATCTCCACGGCAGACGTCATGGCCCTGGTCCACTATTACCGCATCACCGACACGGCCCTCATCGACTCCCTGCTGGCCATCACCAGAGCCAAGGAACACATCTGGTGGTGGGACGACTACAAGGACATCTACCCGAAACGGTTCATCGATTTCCTAGCATACGAGGACTCAGCCACCAGCATCCGCCAGTTCCAGACGCTGGAGGTGCCCGGTCTTCTGCAGACCGAGGCCTACGCCCGCACGCTGTTCAACTGCGAAGAGGAACGCCCAGGACATCGAACTGGGCGTTGCAAGTACGCCTGCGTCGACAGGAGATCCTGAACCGGGAAAACGGTGGCGAGATGCAGTTCATTCTCGACGAGGCCGTCATCCATCGCGTCGTTGGCGGCCGTGAAATAATGTTCGAGCAGCTGCGCCATCTTCAGGAAACTGAACGAAAGGCAGCACATCAGTATCCAGATCGTGCCATTCACCGCTGGACGTGAAGGCGACCTTGAACGGCTCGTTCGCCATCTTCGACTTCGCCAGTGCCAGTACGAACGGCACCGGACGCCGTGGACGTCGACTACGTCGTCAACACCGAAGGACTACGGCCGAAGCTGGAGGCACTCATCCACGACAACCCTGAGACGACCAGTAGCTACGTCGAGGCCTTCTACAGGATCAGGGACATTGCACTCGACCAAGGACCAGACCAACGAACTGCTGGATGCCAAGATCGACAGTTTCCGCGCGCTCTGATACCAGCACGTCTCGCCGGACCGTCACATGTCGGCCAGACTGCCACCTGCCGTTCGTGCCACCTGTCACCGATCCGTCGTTCATATCGAATACCTCACCGAAAGACACCTTTCATCAGGCCATATTTCACGTTAATGCTGGACAGTTTGATGCCATACATGTATTACATGTATGTACATGAACCATGGCGCGCGTACTCTCGTAATCGCGGACATCGAGACGTCCCGCTGGGGTGGAACAAGGAGCCGTCTCGCCATGAAAGAAATTACCGGATTCGACCCTGACCTTACTCGCCAACACGCCCGAGCCTACGCGCTGACATCTTGGCTCGGTTGAATCACAGGAGTTCGAACTGGCTACCTCTGCGCCTGGCTGCTGATGCTGCCAACGCGAGTATACCCATCCTCCGCCACGGACGGACCCCCGGAGCGAGCGCGCCAAAAGCCTGCCGCAACGTCAGGCGCTGAGCCCTCACGGTCCGACACGGGCCGTCCACCGGATCATTCTCGCGGTGGACATCGAGGGGTCCACATGGCAGGTCAACTCCGCGAAAGCGCAACTACGCCACGCCATGTACGAACTGGTCGAGGATGCTCTGCCGTGCGCCGGCATCACCGAGCAGCGTCACGACCCGATGGTCGATCGAGGCGACAGCCTCCTGGTGCTGATCCACGCGGACGAAGTGCCGAAGTCGCTGCTGCTGGACACGGTGGTTCCGACCTTGGCCGAACTGCTCGGTGAATACAACGCCAGATCATCCCGACATGGCTTCCGCCTGCGTATCGTGGTCCATGCGGGCGAGGTGCACTGGGACGGCAAGGGCTGGTTCGGCGAGTCTCTGGACATCGCATTCCGGCTGCTCGACGCGACCGCGGTCAAGAGAGGGCTGGTCCGAACGACCGCACCGACCGTGCTCGTCATATCGGACGAAATCCACCGATCGGTGGTCCGGCATGGCTACGACGGCATCGATCGCCGGAGCTTCGCGCCCGTCTCCCGGTACAGGTCGTGCGGCCGCACCTATCGTGGATGGCTTGCAAGCAAGTAGTCAGTTCGTCGCGTTGTTCGAACCTGCCATACCGCCGCGTGTAGCTCACGCCGTGATGTCGCGTAAATTGCCACAGCGAGCGGCGCCGAGGTGGCGCCGCCACCAACTGCGTCGAGGTCGCCGACCATCGACAGCCTGCGTGTTCGTTCGAGACTCGAAGTTCACCGAAGGGCCGGTGCTCGGTTTTCGGCTCCCCCCAGTGGGCGATTTTTCTTGTCGGATCCCGCGCGACGGAGCACCAAGCAGCCGAACTGACCGCATACGACGGACCGGCGAGCCAGCCACACGGCCGACGGTCCTCGCGTTTCGAGATCTAGCTGTTCCAGATCTGGAATTCGGACAGTTGTCCTGCCGGCCAGCCGGTGTTGGCTGTGATGTTTACCCGGACGTACCGTTGGCTGGTTGCCGGGAACGTGATGGTTACCGCGTTGGCGTTGGTGTTGGGGTCGAAGGTGTAGTTGGCCGATGCCACGATCGTGCTGAACGTGGTGCCGTCCGTGGAGGCCTGTAGGGACAGGGTTTGGGTTCTGGCGCTCCAGGCCGTGGACGCCGGCAGCTGCAGCACCACTCGGCTCACGCTCTGGGAGCTGCCCAGGTCCACCTGGACCCACTGCGGGAACGTGCCGTTCGCGCTCTCCCAGTACGTGTTCTGGTTGCCGTCCGTCACGTTGGCCGACGCGTAGCTCTGGGTGTTGCTGGACTCACTGGTCGATTTGCCCAGTGCCAGGTTCGTCGGAGTCGAACCCGCGCCCGTGCCGGTTAGTGCCACCGTGGATGGCGAGTTGCCGGCGTTGCTGGTGATGGTCAGCGTGCCGGTTCGGGTGCCGGACGCCGTCGGGGTGAACGTCACGTTGACCGTGCACGTGCCGCCCGCCGCCACCGTGGTGCAGTTGTTCGTCTGGGCGAAATCGCCCGTGGTGGCGACACCGGACACCGTTGCCGGTGCGGTCCCCGAGTTCGACACGGTCACCGCCTGCGCGCCGCTGGTCGTGCCCACCGACCGGCTGGCGAACGTCAGGGACGTCGGGGCCGGTGACAGCGTCACCGACGTCGTGCTTCCGGCCGGGAACACCTCGAAGTCGGACAGTTGACCGGCCGCCCAGCCGGTGTTCGCCGTGATGTTCACCCGCACGTACCTGGCGGTCGTCGCGCCGAACGTGATGGTGACCGTGTTGTCGTTCGCGTTCGGGTCGAACGTGTAGCCGGCCGAGCCGACGATGGTGCTGAAGTTGGAGCCGTCCGTGGAGCCCTGCACCGACAGGGTCTCGGTACGCGCGGCCCACGCCGTGGACGGCGGGAGTTTCAGCACGACCTTGCCGATCGCAGTAGTTCTGGCCCAGGTCGACCTGTGCCCACTGCGGGAACGTGCCGTTCGCGCTCTCCCAGTACGTCGACGGGTCCGCGTCCGTCAGGTTGGCCGGGACGTACTGGCCGTTGACCGAGCTGGCCGTCGCCGTCGTGCCCGCCGCGATGTTCGTGGAGCTGTCGATGCCGGAGCCCGACAGTGCCACCGTCGTCGGGCTGTTGTTGGCGTTGCTGGTGATCGTGAGGGTGCCGGTCCTGGTGCCGGACGCCGTCGGGGTGAACGTGACCGTCACCGCGCACGACGCGCCGACCGCGATCGACGTGCAGTTGTTGGTCTGCGAGAAGTCACCTGCCGTCGCGACCGACGAGACCGTGGCCGCCGTCGTGCCCGTGTTGCTCACCGTCACGGTCCGCGCGGCGGCGTGCGAGCCGACGACCGTGCCGGCGAACGTCAGGCTCGCCGGGTTGGGCGACAGCACCGGTCCGGGTGCCGTGCCGGTGCCGGACAGGCTGACCGTGTTCGTCACGCCGCCCGCGTTCACCGTCAGCGTGCCGGAGCGGGTGCCGGCCGCCGTCGGTGTGAACGTCACGCTCACCGTGCACGAGCCGGACGCGGGGATCGACGAACCGCAGTTGTTGGTCTGGGCGAAGTCGCCGCTGGTCGCGATCGACGACACCGCTGCCGCCGCGTTGGTCGGGTTGGACACCGTGACCGTCTGGGCCGCGCTGGTCGAGCCGGTCGGGGTCGAGCCGAAGTTCAGCGCTGTCGGCGCGACCGTGACACCGGTCGACGGGTACGGCGGGTACACCGGGGCGGGCCAGGGGCCGCACTGCGTCGGCGTGATACCGGAGTTGCCGCCGCCGTCGGTGATCGTGAAGTTGCTGCCCTCACAGTTGTAGCTGGGCGGGTTCTGCGCGACGCCGGTCGCCGTGACGTCGGTGAACGTCGCCGAACCACCGGTCTGTTCCTGCAACGCGAACGTGCCGGCGCCGGCGATCGTCACGTTGTTCAGGTTCACGCCGCTGACCGTGCCCTCGACCCACTGCACCGCCTCGTACGGACTCTGCTCGATCAGCGCGTTGGTCACGTTGATCGGGCCGGTCACCGCACCCTGGCTGCCGTCGAACCACAGCGCGCCGACGCCGAACTGCCAGTTCGGGTCGAGGCTGCCGTCGCGGATCATGGTGTTGTCGGAGATCGTCGTCGTGCCGACGGGGGTGGAGGTGAACCGCTGGCCGACCTGGATGCCGCCGCCGTTGGTGATGCCGGTGTCCTGCACCAGGTTTCCGCTGACGGTGTTGTCGTGACCGCCGTAGATCGCGATGCCGTTGGCCAGCATCTGCATCTCCACCGTGTTGTCGGAGATGGTGTCGTTGGCGTCGGCGCCGAGGCTGGAGTCGGCCCAGGTGGCGATGCCGTCGTCACCGGTGTTGCGGATGTCGCTGTTGGTGACCGTCGAACCGGTGACGCCGCCGTGGAAGTTGATGCCGTCGGCCGAGGTGTCGCGGATGCGCAGGCCGCTGAACGTCAGCCCGGTCATCGGACCGTCCATCCACGCGCCGACCTTCATGTGGTCGATCCACAGGCCGGACACGGTCGAGTTGCTCATCGCGCCGCCGATGCCGTTGTCCTGGTCGCAGTCGACCCGGCTGCCGACCTGTCCGAAGATCGCGAAGTTGGACAGGTGGACGTTGCTGCTGACGCCGGAGTTGCCGCCGACCCCGCAGCTGTTGGGCTCACCGAGACCGTAGAAACCGGGTTGAGTGCCGGTGACGGTCGAGTACCACATGCCGGCGCCGGTGACGGTCACGTTGTTCACGGTGATGTGGCCCGGGACGTCGTACGTGCCCGGCGGGATCCACACCGTGCCGCCCGCGCCCGCCGCGCTGATCGCCGCGTTGAACGCGGCCGTGGCGTCCGCTGCGCCGCTGGAGTCCGCGCCCTCGCTGGTCACCGACACCGAACCGGCCGGCTGCGACAGCGCGGCGCCGACCTGTTCGAAGTCGGCGAAGTCGATCGTGTACGACGAGGCCGTGTCCTCCGGGTCGACCTGGAGGGTGAACGTGGTGCCCGCCGGGTAGGTGGTGGACAACAGGCGGTGGGTCTCGTCGTAGAAGTGGTGCGGGTTGCTGCCCGGGGTGTTGGTGAACGGGTAGCTGCCGTAGTACCAGCTGTACGCGTTCGTGAGGGTGAAGTCGGTCTGCTTGGTGCCGTTGACGTACAGCGACAACGGAGCGGTGTACACCGAGCCGTCCGAGGAATCCGGGATGCTGTAACGGAAGTCGATGGAGTTGGTGGCCACCGGCGTGGTGAACCGGACGTACTGGCCGGAGCCCTGCAGGGTGACCGCCTTGCGGAAGGCCGCCTCGTCGGCCAACTGGCCCTGGGTGTAGCTGGGGCCGATCACGGTGCCGTTGGTGGCGGAGTTCTCCGCCTGCACCTCGACGTAGGGCAGGGTCGCGCCGCTGCCGCCGGTGGCGGTCGCGGCGGCCGCCGGTGACGCGGCGGCGACGGACACACCGGCCGCGATCAGGGCGGCGCCGGCCGTCAGGACGATCATCGGACGGAGACTTCGGGCATGTCGCAACATCGTGTGCTCACTTTCGACAGTGAAGGGGTGAGCGAGCGCGGGCAGGGTAGACGGACCGTAACTCCGTCGACACTCGCCAGCAATATGCGAATCAATACCAGGTAAAAACATACATGTTAACGCAAAAAGTCGACTGTACCGTGTGAGCTGGGGCGGAGCCACCGCCGCCGTCGTCACCTCAGGATTCGCCGGTAAGCGCACCGTTCGCATCTCGCAAGACGTGCGCGGCAGGCGACAGCACCGGTGAGAGGAGACGACTCGCGAGTGTTGGTTTCTTGCGGTTCTTACGGACCGCTTGCGGCTACGGCTGTGTGCCCTGCGTATTGGCGATGACGTCGGCGGCGAACGCGTCCGCGTCGTCGCACGGCGTGGTGTAGTCCAGCGCCCTGCTGTCCGGCACGGTGACGCCGACGACCAGCAGCGTGTCGTCCGCGACGCCGACGTCCACCGTGCAGCGGCCGTGGCTCGGCGCGGCCGCCGTGTCGGCGGTGTGCACGGCCGGATATTCCAGGACCGTGGCCGGCGCGAACACCGGCATCGTGTGCCGCCGGTGGTACAGCGCCTCGATGCCACCGGACCGCAGGTCCACGCTCGCCGTGTAGGCCCCGACCGACGACGTCCAGGTGCAGCCCGAACCGCTCGCGGCGCCCGGCGTGCCGATGTGGTACTGGGCGAGTTGGTCCGGTCGCAGCAGGGCGCACGGCTGTGCCGCCGGTTTCGCCATGTCCAGCGGGTTGCCCGGAATGGGCGGGGCCAGCCGGGTCGGCTTCGGCGAGCTCGGTGGACTGCTCGTGCACGCGCCCAGCGCACCCAGACACAGGCACCCGGCGGCCACCATCGCGATCCGCGCCCAGCGCATCATCCCGTGCCCCCCTCGTCCCCACCATCATGCGACGGCACCCGTGGGGTCCGTGTCGCTTACGACCGGCCGGGCCGTCAACAGTCGGTCAACAACCACCGGATCGGCGTCAGGACGGCGTCAGGACACCTGCCCCGCGAACCGCTTCCGAGTGACCATCGAGCCATGGAGCAGGCACGGACAGGTCGGATGCGGGCCCAGATGTCGTGCGTCGCCGGGTTTCCGGCCTACCTGGCGGCCGGAGCGCTCCTGGCCGTGACGCACGTCGGCCACACCGCCGGTCTGGTGCTGCTGGTCGGCATCGCTGCCGCGGTCGGCTGGTGGTCGACGATCCCGGGTGCAGGGTTGGCGGGCGCGCTCGGCTGGCCGTTCTACTCCGGCTTCGTGGCCAACACGCAGGGCCGGATCGGCATCACCGGCCGCGCCGACGCCGTCGCCGCGGTTGCGCTGATCGGGGGCGCGGTGGCGGCGGCAGCGGTGCACCGGAGGTTCACCAGGCCGGTCGCCGACGATCTCGCCGGCACCGAAACAGCCCGGATGATCCTGGTCTTCACGGCGGATCTGACGAACCCCGCCGACACCGCGACCATCCATCGGTTCGCGAGCGGGACCAGTGGGAACGTGCCGTCGTGCCCGCCGCTGCCGGTGGCCGGGGCGACCGCGTCCCCCGACACGGTCATGTGCCCGCTGGCGAACACCGCCGGCACGAAGCGGCACGCGCGCCAGCGGAAGCAGCGGTCGTGATCAGCGTTTCGCGGGCTTCTTCGCGGGCAGGGACCGGGCGTAGCCGACGCCGCGCTCGACCCACTCGCGGAGTTGCCGGTCGGAGTGCACCGCGGCCGCATCGACCCGCAGCCAGCCGCTCATCTCGCGGCCGCGCATCACCATCGGCCGCACGTGCACGTCGTCGACCAGCGCATCGCCCTGATCCGGGTCGACGCGGACCATCAGGCCGCCCTGGCCGCTCGCGGCCACCGACATGTTTCCGTTGATCAGAAACGCCAGGCCGCCGAACATCCGCTGCTCGACGACACCGCGCTCGGCGCCGACGACTTCCCGGATCCGGTCGGCCAACTCCTGGTCATAGGCCATGACGGGGATTATGCGCGGGGAAACCGACAGGACACGCCGGCAGTGCCGGGGGATGATGGTCGGCGTGCCTGTGGACTTCGGCCGTACGGCCAGTGACTACGCCCGGTACCGCACATCGTTCCCCGCCGAACTGTTCACCCGGCTCAGTGGCGCTCAGGTGGGTGTCGCCGGGCAGCGGATCGTCGATCTGGGTACCGGAACCGGTGTGCTGGCACGGGGGTTCGCCGCGGCGGGCTGCACGGTGACCGGTGTGGACATCTCACCGGAACTGCTCGACGAGGGCCGCCGCCAGGGCGGGGACGTGACCTACCGGCTGGCCCCCGCCGACGACACGGGACTGCCGGACACGTCGTTCGACGTGGTCTGCGCCGGCCAGAGCTGGCACTGGTTCGCCGGCCCGAAAGCAGCGGCCGAGGCACGGCGGCTGGTGGTGGACGGCGGGAGGATCGCGCTGTGCTACCGCGACTACCACGTCCGGCCGGGCAACGTCTGCGCCGCCAGCGAGGACCTGGTGCTCGCGTACCACCCTGACTGGTCGATGGCCGACACCACGTTCGACACGGCGACGTGGACGGCCGACCTGGAACGGGCCGGCTTCCACGGCCCGAGCATGATCGATTTCGACGTGGACGTCCCGTTCACGCACGAGCAGTGGCGTGGCCGGATGCGCACGTCCAACGGTGTCGGCGCGAGCCTGTCCGACGCCGATGTCGCCGCGTTCGACGCGGATCTCGCGCAACTGCTGCGCGAACGGTTTCCACATGAGCCGCTGATGGTGCGGCACCGGATCTGGGCACTGCTCATGACGGCCCGCTGACGCGCGGTGTCCGGACCGGCTTCCCGCCGGTCCGGACACCGGTGGATCACTTCTTCAGGTCGAAGCGGTCCGCGTTCATCACCTTGTCCCACGCGGCGACGAAGTCCTGCACGAACTTCGCCTTCGCGTCGTCACTCGCGTAGACCTCGGCGATCGCGCGCAGCTCGGAGTTCGAGCCGAACACCAGGTCGACGCGGCTGCCGGTCCACTTGACGGCACCGCTGGCGTCGGTGCCCTCGAACGTCTCCGCGTCCTGGGCCGTCGCCCGCCACGTGGTACCCATGTCGAGCAGGTTCACGAAGAAGTCGTTGGTCAGCGACTCCGGCGTCGACGTGAACACGCCCAGCGGGGACTGCGCCACGTTGGCGTCCAACACCCGCAGGCCGCCGATCAGGACGGTCATCTCGGGGGCGGACAGGTTCAGCAGGTTCGCGCGGTCGATCAGCAGATATTCCGACGGCAGCCGGTTGCCCTTGCCGCGGTAGTTGCGGAAGCCGTCCGCGCTCGGCTCCATCGGAGCGAACGACTCCACGTCGGTCTGGTCCTGCGTGGCGTCCGTGCGACCGGGCGTGAACGGGACCTTGACCTCGTGACCCGCGGTCTTCGCGGCCTGCTCGACGGCGGCGCAGCCACCGAGCACGATCAGGTCGGCCAGCGAGATCCGCTTGCCGTTGCCCTGCGAGTTGTTGAACGACTCCTGGATCTCCTCCAGCGTGCGCAGCGTCTTCGCGAGCGTGTCGGGGTCGTTGACCTCCCACTCCCGCTGCGGCTCCAACCGGATCCGCGCACCGTTGGCGCCACCGCGCTTGTCGCTGCCACGGAACGTCGACGCGGACGCCCACGCGGCCGCGACCAGCTGCGACACCGACAGGCCGGAGTCCAGGACGGTTGCCTTCAGCGACGCGACGTCGGCGTCGTCGACCAGTTCGTGGTCGACGGCCGGCACCGGGTCCTGCCAGATCAGCGTCTCCTGCGGCACCAGCGGGCCGAGGTAGCGCGCGACCGGACCCATGTCCCTGTGGGTCAGCTTGAACCAGGCGCGGGCGAACGCGTCCGCCAGTTCCTCGGGGTGCTCCAGGAACCGCCGCGAGATCGGCTCGTACACCGGGTCGAACCGGAGCGCGAGGTCGGTCGTCAGCATCGTCGGCGGCCGCTTCAGCTCACCGGTCTCCGGGTCCGGCACGGTGTTCGCGCCGGCGCCGTCCTTGGGCTGCCACTGGTTCGCACCCGCGGGGCTCTTGGTCAGCTCCCACTCGTACTTGAACAGGTTCTCGAAGAAGCTGTTGTCCCACTGCGTCGGCGTCCCGGTCCACGTGACCTCCAGGCCACTGGTGATCGCGTCGCGGCCCTTGCCGGTGCCGAAGCTGTTCTTCCAGCCAAGGCCCTGCTCCTCCAGCGGCGCGCCCTCCGGTTCGGCGCCCACGTACCGGTCGGGGTCGGCCGCACCGTGCGTCTTGCCGAACGTGTGGCCACCGGCGATCAGCGCGATGGTCTCCTCGTCGTTCATCGCCATCCGGCGGAACGTCTCGCGGATGTCGCGGGCAGCGGCCAGCGGGTCCGCATTTCCGTTGGGGCCCTCGGGGTTGACGTAGATCAGGCCCATCTGGACGGCCGCCAGCGGGCTCTCCAACTGCCGGTCGCCGGTGTAGCGCTCATCGCCCAGCCACGTGTTCTCCGGGCCCCAGTAGACGTCCTCGTCGGGCTCCCACACGTCGGGGCGGCCACCGGCGAAGCCGAACGTCGTGAAGCCCATGCTCTCCAGGGCGCGGTTGCCCGTGAAGATCATCAGATCGGCCCACGAGATCTTGCTGCCGTACTTCTTCTTGACCGGCCACAGCAGACGACGGGCCTTGTCCAGGTTTCCGTTGTCCGGCCAGCTGTTCAGCGGCGCGAACCGCTGCATGCCGGCACCTGCCCCGCCGCGGCCGTCGTCGATGCGGTACGTGCCCGCGCTGTGCCACGCCATCCGGATCATGAACGGGCCGTAGTGGCCGAAGTCGGCCGGCCACCACTCCTGCGACGTGGTGAGCACCTCGTCGACGTCCCTGGCCAGGGCGTCCAGATCGAGGGAGCCGAACGCGGTCGCGTAGTCGAAGTCGGCCCCCATCGGGTTGGCCTCGGCCGGGTGCTTGCGCAGGATCTTCAGGTTGAGCTGGTTGGGCCACCAGTCTCGGTTGCCCGCACCCTCGCTGGGGTGCCGGGCCGCCATGGGACACCCGCCGGTGTCCAGGTCGTTCATCTCGCCGACGACAGCGTCAGGAGTATCGGACATGCGAATCCTTTCCGGGATCTGATGTGTCCTCGGGAATGGGCGATATCGAGCAGTCAGGGCACAGGCCCCAGTAGGTGACCTCGGCCTCGTCGATGGCGAAACCGTGGTCATCGGACGCGGTCAGGCACGGCGCGCCACCGGCCGCGCAGTCGGCGTCGGCGATGGCACCGCAGGACCGGCAGACGACGTGGTGGTGGTTGTCCCCGACCCGTGACTCGTAGCGCGCCACGGAACCGGCAGGCTGGATGCGGCGCACCAGCCCGGCCGAGGTCAGCGCGCGCAGCACGTCGTAGACGGCCTGGTGGGAGACCTCACGAAGATCTTGCCGCACGATATCGATGATCGACTCCGTGTCGGCGTGCGGATGACCGTACACGGCCTGCAACACCGCGACCCGAGGTCGCGTGACCCGCAGAGCGGCCCCCCGCAACAGGCGCTCGTAGTCCGAGGTGGTGGGCACTCGCGGAAGTCTGGCCGATAATCTGGAATGAATCAAGTTGAGCGTCCGGACGAGTGACGTACGCCTCACGACCAGCGACGCTCGCCCGCCCGGTACCCCCTGGGGGCCGCCGCCCGGTTGCGTGGACCGATTCAGTCGGCCATGTGGACCGATTCAGCGATGTCACACCCCGAACAGGTGCCATGCCGGCGCGCCTGCGCACCAAGTTCGTGCCGGGTACGGCCCACTTCCACACCGAGCAGGCATCCACACGTGACATCGGGGCACCTTTCCCCGGCTACAAGAAATGACCATTTATTGTCAACAGGCCGTGCAACAGACGAGCGAACATCACGCATTGTCGCCCGTTCCAGCACTCACTCCGATACAGTCGCGCGGTAGACTCGGTCGTCTTGTACAGCTCCTTTGGAGTGCGATGATGACTCAATTCGTCACATGCGAGGGCTCTGACCTGTGCCAGGAGATCGCGCGATACCCGGACACCAGCTTTACCCGTACGTACGAAGGTGATCCACCACATCGATTAATCACCGAGACGACGCGCTTCGTGCTGCTCGCCGACATGTCGCCGCTCACCGTGGGCCACCTTCTACTGCTGCCCAAGCACCACTATTTCTCATTTTCCGCGTTGCTGCCGACTCTGTCCGGCGAGCTTCGACCGCTCCTCTCCGAGATCACCGATCTTTATTCCCACACGTTCGGCGCTCCGCTCCTACTGGAACACGGTTCGTCCGAAGGATCGGACGGAAACGCCTGCGTCACCCATGCACACTGAGCCTTTCCGCGTAACGGTTTGTTGCTCCGTGTGATCATGTCGTGCGGTCGTGTTCGCTGTGCAGCAGGACCAGGGCAGCGGCGACGATCTTGCCGATTCGCCATGGACAGAGGCTGACGTTGCGCAGCGCCGTGAAGGTCATCTTGAGCAGCGCCTTGCCGCGCTCACCGGCTGCGCGTTTGCCGTTGTGGGCCTTGTTGTGCGTCTTCTGCTCGTCGGTGAGCTCGCCACCCTTGGGCTTGTTGAACGCCACGGTGATCGTGTCGGCCTCACCTTCGTAGCCCAGATCGCCCAGCGCGGGCCGGTTCTCGGCGGTCCAGGTCACCAGTGCCGGAAGAATCTCGGCATGTTCCCGCAGCGCGGTGGTGTCGTGCTCGCGACCTGGACACACGTCGGAGACCCACAGTGGCCAGCCGTCCGGGGCGGTGATGACCTGGATGTTCCCGCCGTGGTTGGCGTGCTTGCCCGACCACCACAGGTCCACCCCCTTGGGTAGGTCCTGGAGTGCAGCAGCGATCGGTCTCGATCAGCGTGCCGTCGATGCTGACAGGCTCGTACCCGGCCATCTTCGCCGCCAGCAGCGCCGATTCCAGCTTCGGCGCCCGAGCCGCCAGCACGTCGATCCCTTCGTGCAGATACTCATACGCCGTGGATCTGCTGATCCCGTTGTCGCAGGCCAACTGCACCACCCGGGTGCCGTCGAGAAACCACCGCAGCACCAGCACCGCCTGCTGCACCGTGGTCAGCGCCCGCCGCCCCGCGCGGGTGCCGCGCCGTGCGCGTTCGGTGTCGAACAGGCTGGTCAGGAACACCACCGTGCGCTGCCGTACGGGCAGGGTGGCCGTGTATGTCACCTCGTCACGCGCAGAACCTCTGTGGAGATGATCTCGGAAGGACCGTCTTGGTATCAGGGGTTCTGCTTTTCCGTTGTATCGCACCAGGTTCGGCGTGTCGTGTACCGACCCAGCCGAGCTACTACTCACCGTCACCAACGGTTACACGGAAAGGCTCATTCCACTGGCTCTACGTCCGGGTGATGTAGAGACGAGGACAAGGACCGTCGGTGTGATCGTCCAGGTGATCCGAGATGTAGCCGTGACGGCCGCCGCTTTGGGGGGCATCAATGTGCACGAACGGGTGATTGGCCGGAGCGTCGAACCCAGTGCACGAGTCCGGATGTGGTTGCGTCCACGGCGGGGATGCCATTTCGAGAATCAGAGGGAAATCAGCTTGACCGCCGTCGATCGACTACATGTACTGTCCGAGGTGAAACGGCGGTGCGGGAACGATCCCTTCCTGCAGGCGCGGGCCACGGCCGAGATCGTCGAGGGCGTGCTGCACGCGGACGTGCGCGGAGCAGCTGCCGGCCAAGGTGCCCGAGCGCGCCGGTCCTGGAGTTCCCGATCCAGGCGGTGCGGCTGACGGTGTCGTCGTGGCGGTGACCGACCTGCGCAGGGGCTGGCTGCCCGGCAGGGAGCTCACCGGCCCCTCGGCCCGACGGTGGGGGCCACGGCGAGCGCGTCGCGGCCCTGTCCCCCGCGAGAGCTACCGCCGATTGTCCCCCGCAGGGTGAAGCCCCCACGCCCCTCCAAGCCCTACTTTTTCGGTCATCGGCCGACACACCGGCCACCGCGGATCGAAGGTCCGCGGCACCACCGGAACTCGAAGGGCACGACCCAATGGCAACGGACCGCAGCACGTCGCCCCGCTCCCACCGCAGGCGCCTGGTCGCGGGAGGCGTCCTGGCCGCGACCGTGGCCGCCACCGGCACGCTGGCGCTGATCCCCGACGCACAGGCGACCGGCACCGCCGCCCCCGCCCCGGTGCGGAACTCGATCACCTGGGGTGCCTGCCCCGCCCCGGCGCAGGGTGTCACCCGGGACCCCAGGCAGACCTGTGGCACGGTCACGGTCCCGCTGGACTACCGAAATCCGAACGGCAGGACGATCACCATCGAGGTGTCCCGGATCGCGTCGGCCAAGCCGGGCAAGAAGCGCGGTGACCTGTTGCTGAACCCGGGCGGCCCGGCGCTGGAGGGCCTGGACATGCCCAGCACGATGGCCCCCACGCTGCCGTCCTCGGTACTCGACGAGTACGACCTCATCGGGTTCGACCCGCGCGGTGTCGGTCACAGCAACCCGATCAGCTGTGGTCTGGACGTCGCGAGCGAGCAGGCGGCGTTCCCCTATCCCGGTGCCGGCGGCGACATCCAGGGCAACATCACCGCCGGGAAGACCATCGCGGCGGACTGCGCGAAGATCGGCGACGAACTCCAGTACTTCACCACGGCCAACACCGCCCGTGACCTCGACCTCGTCCGCCAGGCGCTGGACGTGCCGAAGATCTCGTACTGGGGCCAGTCCTACGGCACCTACCTCGGCGCGGTCTACACGTCGCTGTTCCCGCAGCACACCGACCGGATGATCCTGGAAGGCGACGTCGACCCGAACAAGGTGTGGGCGGGCCAGATCGACGCGTGGAACCAGGGCATGAACGCCCGCTTCCCCGATGCCGCACGGGTCGCCGCCGCTGACAACGCCGACCTCGGCCTCGGCAGCACGATCCCCCAGGTCACCAACGCGTTCCTGGCCCTGGCCAACCACCTGGACAGCACCCCCGCCCCGGTGCCGGGCACGCAGGCGACGATCAGCGGCGCGATCCTGCGCGTGGTGACCTACCAGTTGCTGCTGCACAACACCACGCTCACCCCGCTGACCCAGTTCTGGAAGGCGGCAGCCGACCTGTCGGCCGGCAGGACCCCCACGGCCACCGACGTCATGGTGCTGCAGCAGGTATTCGCCGACACCGCCCCCGAGGCCGGTGTACCGGCCGACAACCAGGTGTCGATGACGATGGCCATCATCTGCGGTGACGTCTCGTGGTCCCGTGACGTGGCGACGTACGCGAAGGCGACCGCTGCCGCCCGTGCCAGGTACCCGCTCAGCGACGGTATGCCCGACAACGTGATGCCCTGTGCTTTTTGGTCCAAGGCCCCGATCGAGGCTCCGGTCAAGGTCACCTCGCACGGCCCGCGGGACGTCCTGATCCTGCAGAACCGCCGCGACAACGCGACTCCGTGGCAGACCGGCCTTGGCATGCGCGCCGCCCTCGGCTCCCGCGCCGGCTTCGTCGGTGTCGACAACGGCGGCCACTACGTCTACGGCACGGGTTCGACGTGCGCCGACCAGGCCACGATCGCCTTCCTGACCAACGGCACCCTGCCCACGCACGACCTGTACTGCGCGGGCCCGAAGTCCTGACCCTGGCTCATCCGTAGCGACGCCCCCGGCTTTCCCGGCCGGGGGCGTTTCGCTCGTGCTCACAGCGTGACGGTGACCTTGCCGCTGGCGTGGCCCGTTTTCTGGTACTCGATGGCCGCGGCGATGTCGTCGAACGGGTAGCGGCGGTCGATCACCGGCGTGAGCTCGCCGTTCTCGGCGAACTCGGCAACGGCGGCCAGGTGTTCCACGCCGCCGGCGGCCTGGACCAACGTCACCCGTTGGCTCACGAACGGACCGAACCGGAACCCCGGTGCCGCCGAGCAGGCAGCGGGTGCTGCCGACGGCGATCGCGATCGTCGATGAACAGGGTGTCGAGGCGCTGACGATGCGCCGGCTGGCCGAGAAGGTCGACGCCGGAGGCGATGTCGCTGTACTACGACGTGACGAACAAGGAGGACGTGCTCGACGGCATCGTCGACCTCATCACCCGGGGGATCAACGAGGTCGTGGACCGGCTCGATGTGCCGTCCGGTGGTGACCGGCGGAAAGAGGCGGTCCGGCGCCGGATCCTGTCGGCGCGCGAGATGTTCCCACGCCACCCGTGGGCACCGGCGGTGTTCCAGACGCGGACCACGACCAGCCCGGAAATCCTGCGCTACTTCGACGGTTTGTTGGGCCTCCTGCGCGACGGCGGGTTCTCGTACGACGTGATCCACCACTCGATGCACGCACTGGGGAGCCGAGCACTGGGCTTCGCCCTGGAACTGTTCGACCCGGGCGGCGGGGCCGGCGGCGGCCCGGCAGCCGCCGCGGCACTGGCCGAACTGGCCGACCAACTCCCGAACCTGGTCGCGATGATGGCCGAGGTAGCCCACGACGACCCGAACTCGACCCTGGGCTGGTGCGACGACCAGACCGAGTTCGAATTCGGCCTGGAGCTGATCCTGGACGGCCTGGACCGCATGCGATGACCGATACGCGCGAGACCCCACGCGGGGCCGCGGGCCCGCTGTCATAGCATCGGATGAATGTCGCCAGCGTCCAAGAGCCGCAAGAAGAAGCACGGTCCGCAGGGGTCGAGCCGTCAGTGGATCGACCCGGAACCGGAAGTCGTCCGGGAGCCGCCGTCCTGGTTCGCGGCCTCGATCGGAGCGGTTCTCGACAACACGGACACGCTCCTGAGCGCAACCGGTCCGCGCGAACTGGAACAGGCCACCTGCGAGTTGCTGGGCGAGCAGTTGTACCGCGCCGTTCACGAGGAACGAAGCGGCCTGAGGTTCAACTGGTGGTTCGAAGAACTCGTGGCGGCCGCGGCGGCCCGCGTCGGGGACACGGATGACCTGGGCGGCGAATGGCCGCTGCTGCACGGTCTGGCCGCGATCGGCTCGCCTGCGCTCCGGTCGATCGCCCGCCAGCAGGTCAACGGCCTGATGAAACTCGCCAGGCGACGCCCCGCGTTCACGCGACTGCCGCGCTGGCTGGCCCTGACACACATGGTCAAAGCGACCGGCGAGGTCTGGCGGATGCAGAACGTGTACGGCACGCGAATCGCGGTGCTGGCCGGCATGTCCTACCCGCACGGCACCGATCCGTCGGTGTTCCTGTTCGACATCGACGCCTGCGGATTCATCGTGCTGTCCCACGCCGGAACCTACGACGACGTCGAACAGGCGGCAGCGGCCTGGCGGACGCTGGTCGGTGCCACCGCGGAGGACGCCGAACCGGTCGAGGTGCGCACCAGCGACCAGTTGAGCTGCCTCGCCCACTGCGACGTCGGCGGCGACGAGGTCATGGGTGACGAGACACGCGATCGCATGGACAACTGGTACAGGGCGAACCGCCGCGTCCACGACCTCGCGCACGCTCTGCGCAGGTCCCCCCTGCTGTGGTCGCATTCGGAGTCGCTGTATAGCGATCTGGACACCGAACCGATGGTCGAGGAGTTCTCCGGCTGGTACACCGACCGCCACGGCACCGGACCCGACCCGGAGGCCGTCGAAGGCCTCGCCGAGGAGTGGTTGGAAGGCACCCTGCCGGAAACCCGGTACTCGATCTCGCCACACCGCATCAGCTTCCGGCGAACACTGATCGACGACGACTGGATACCCGACCACCCGGCCACGATCGCGATCAAGACACTGCTCGGGGACTGGACCCGGTGGCTCGGCGAGAGGTCCGGCCTGCCGGCGGAGCTCATCGACGCCGCCACAGAGCTCAGCCGCGCCAGCTAGGTGACGACCTAGGCATGCGTTACGCACGGGCGGTGGAGAAACTGAGTCTGTTGGCCGACGGGTGCCAACGAACGACTCGATGGCCGGTCGACGGGCCGTTCCTGCGCGAGGCCTACGTGTTCGGCGAGATCCTCGACGGTGCCGACCCGATCGAGCGTCTCCACGTGGCGTTCGCACTCGACCTGCCGCCCGACGAGGTGCCCTGGTGCTCGCAACCACCAGGAACGGAGTGGCTGGTACAGGAGTTGCGGCTGGACAAGGGGGGCATCGCCTACTGGTGGCGCTCCCGGCACGAGCCGGTCGGAAACCACCTCATCCGCGACCCGGTGCGATTCTGGTCGCCGGTCGGAACCGACGAAGCCGTGCTGGACGCACTGCGAGAACGGCGGTTCCCGGACCTGCCGAGACAGCTGGCGAGCCCAGCGGAGACACGGCGGCGCACCGCCGTCGAACTCGACCGGGCTCTGGGCCGGTTACGGGCCGTCCACCAGGCGTACTGGGAACCCGACTGGCGCCGCGATCATCGCGGCAACGGCTCCTATCCGGAGAACCACCTCTGGGCGGCCGTCGACGGCTACCTCGACATGCTGGACACCGAGGATGGTTCCGACAGCTAGGCAGGACAACCACGTTCCGCCGGGATTGGTCATGAGCACCGACGGCGGACGAGAGTTGGAGCCGATTCCGGACAGCGGCTTTTGCGCCGGGTGTCCGGTGTCCGCGCCGCTCCGGGTGGGTGGCTACGACTGGTCGAGCTGACCGATGGTTGGGCGGTGTTCCCGGACGACCGCGTCCGGTACCGCCACTGGCAGCTCGGCTGCGGCCTGGTCCTGGTCGTCGCACTCGGCCTGGAAGCTCTTCTTGCAGCACGACCGACGGGTGGCGTCTGTCGCGACAGACGCGGTGCCCGAGCCGGCCGCAACGATCTCTGCTCGGGCCCCGACCAGCGCCTTGAGTCGCAAGCATTTTGACGTCTCCCTGATAGCGCATCATGATGTCTGATATGCGAACCACCTTGACTCTCGACGACGATGTCGTCCGACTGATCGAGGAGGTCGTCCACCGCGAGCACCGACCCATGAAACAGGTCGTCAACGACGCACTCCGGTATGCACTAGGACACGGTGCACCGGTCGCCGAGCAGGCGCGTGACAGTCTCGGCAAGCCGGTCGGACGCCCGAGGTCCCCACACCCGGTAGGACAACCGGTCGCCGCCGTCGAGTTCGACTTCGGCGACCGCGTGAAAGCGGCGCCGCCGCACCGCTCCCGAGGTCACCGACTTCGCGGAGATCACCGGATCTGTGCGGCCCAGCGCGTTGAGCAGGATGTTCATCTCACCGACCGTCTGCGCGTACCGGCCACCCATACCGGCGGCCCACTTGATCGAGTCCACACCGCCGGCAGTCCGGAATATGACACGTCAGTCTGCGTGGGCTTGGCGGCACGGTAGTTGTCAAGTCCAATTGAGACCGATTATGCCTACAGGGCTGGTTGCGGTTGGTCGACCGGCTGGTTGATCCAGGCCATCTCGGGCGCCTCGGGCAGCTTGGGCGGCCCGGGCCGACGCGACGAACGGCATCGTCGTCAACAGCGTCACATGTAGCTCAGCGGTCCTTCCCGAGTCGTAGCCGGGAAGGACCGCCGGTCGAAGCCATACCGCTCAGGAGTGGACTGTCTCGCAGGGCTCCAGGCTGCTCGCGTCAGTCCAGGTCACGCACAGTTGTGTCTGGTCGGCATAGTACTGGTTCAGTGGGATCGTCCACTGCAGTTCCGTGTTCAGCTCGTTCGGACTACATACCTGCGCGCCCTGCGCGTAGAGCGATCCATTGGCATACAGATAGGGCGTGGCGCATGAGGTGCCCGGCAGCAGGTAGATCTCGCTCGGTGTGACGTGATCGACGAGCAGACCACTGCCTTCGACGTCGATACACACGATGTCCGTGTCGAAGAAGTTCGCGGTACATCCCGTCGCGGACTGCGGGGTGATGGCGGCGGCCGCGCGCCGCGGCAATGCCGTGGGCGAGAGCAGCGCGGTTGTTGGATGCGCTCCCGCCGGCGCGTGCAGGTCTGGAACGGTCGCCGCTGCTGGAGTCAGCGCCTCGACGCAGCCCTCCCAGTTCCCGTCGCCGCCTGAGCCCTGGGTATAGGCGGTCACGATGTTCTTGGTGTCGACGTTGTAGACGACGACACCGGTGACGCCGTTCTGGGTGAAACGGAACGCCTGGTTACGAGGTCCGCTGCCGGGAGTGAGATACGGCGTCTTCTGCACGACGAGGTTGATACAGTCCTCGGTGAAGTCGTCGAACCCGTGACCGTCACTGATGTGCCTGACCCCGAAACCGTTGATGTCGCCCACGTTGTGGTTGCCGCACACCAGATCCACGCCGATGTTCAGAGTTGCGTTGTAGTAGCTGTCCACCAGCGCGTTGTTGTCTGGCTGCGGATTGGCGTAGAGGCAGTCGCTCCACACGGTGTTCGGTGGTGGCGGTGGTTGAGTATTCGGCGAGTTGGCTGCCATGGCGGCGGTTGCGCCGGATAAGCTCAACGCGATTGCTGCGACGAGAACTCCTACCACAGTGTATCTATTCTTGGCCATGCTAAGGGTTGTCCCGTAATTCTGTCGGGAACACTCCGTCGGGCTTGATCGTTGATCATGGCGTGGAGCAGGTCATCAGCGCGAGCAAGCCGGAGTGGGTGCCGGTGTTCACCGGGTTGTCGGTGCGTCAGTTTCACCAGTTGGTGCGGATCGTGGCTCGTCGGGGCGGTGACGCGGTGGCTGAGGGCCGGCGGGGTCGGCCGTGGGCGTTGTCGCTGGCCGATCGGGTGCTGCTGGTCGCGGTGTACTACCGCACCAACCTGACCTACCGGCAGATCGCGCTGCTGTTCGGCATCTCCAAGTCCGCGGTGGACCGGGTGGTCGACCAGGTCGCGCCGTTGCTGGCGCTCACGCCGGTGAGCAAGAAGCACAGCCCAGACACCGTCCTGATTGTGGATGGCATGTTGGTGCCCACCTACGACCGGGCGGTGACCGCGTCCAGCAAAAACTATCGGTACTCGGTGAACATGCAGGTCGTCATCGACGCCGACACCCGCCTGACGGTGGCGGTCGGGACCCCGACGCCGGGTAACCGCAACGACTGCCGTGCCTACCGCGACTCCGGTGTTGACCAGCAGTGTCGCGGTGCGCATGTGATGGCCGATGGCGGCTACCGGGGCAATCCCGAGGTGATCATGCCCTACCGCAAACCCGGCAAAGGTCGTGAGCTTCCCGCGTGGCAGGAGGAGTTGAACACCGTGCACAAGCGGGTCCGCGCCAGGGTCGAACACGCCTTGTGTCACATGCGCTGCTGGAACATCCTGCGCAACTGCCGACGTACAGGCGATGGCGTCTATTACGCCACGACTGGTATCGCCTTGATGCGCAATCTCGTCATCGCGGACCGAGCCGTCTGACCGCGCCGCTCCTGTTGCGCATCCAACTGAGTTGATCATTACGGGACAACCCTTAGTGAATCCCCCAAGTCTGTTTATTTATTGCACCCCAGATTCGCCCGATCAGGGCGACTGGGAGTTCGATGCACCGCTACTGGTCGACGGCCAGAGCAGCGTCGATTGCGGCCAGCGCCGCAGTCGGGAACGGATAACCCCAACCTTCGATTCTTCCGCGATCGGAAACACGCTCACGAGCAGATCTGAACCCGACCTGAAATCCGCGCAGGGCGACGCCACGAGGGATGATCGTGTTGACCAGAACTGTTCCCCGCAGCGGTGTCCACGGTGGTGATTGGGGCGTGATCCAGTCCGGCCAGGCCATCTCTGCCACAACCAGGCCGACGTAGTTGGGGCCGCTTGTGGACAGATCGATGAACACGCCACCAGGCTCGTCTCCCCAGAGGGCGGACGCGATAACCGCACCCGACGCCACCGCGCTGACCGCGTCCGCCAGCGCCCCGAACGAGTCGACGATCGACGTAGCCCGGTATACAGCCGAGCCGCCTGCTACCTCCAACCGCATTCGGCACCAGCCGAAACGGAAGTCGAATTCAACGCGACACGAGTCGGATTCTGCGACCGCCATGCATCCCCCGCCGACGTCTGTTGATCCTCCGTACATCCCTGGTCCGGGTTCGACACTACCGCGTCACCGTTGCGCTGTCAGCAGATTTAGCTTGCCTGCGTGTTGGCACTGGTCATCGCCAAGATGGACACGCTTGGCAAAACTGTATACGGACGCTGCCAGAACTCAATGCGATCTCTTCTACTGGCCGGATAGATCAGCCATTATGGGTTCGATCTTGCTGTTGATGAGGTCACAGATGGCGTGGACGGCGAGTTGGGTGGCGTCGAGGTGTGGTGCGCGGCAATTGTAGTTCGGGACGGGAAGCGAGCGCTGTGGCAAAGGTACGCGCACGAACAAGGTGGTGAACGCTGCTGGGCCGTCGTTGTCGTATGGTTCGATCCACTGCTCGTCGCGTCGGCCCCAACTGCGCCAACCCATGTTCCTCGCTGAGCGCGCGATCTGCGTCGGCAGCGACATTGCCAACTCGACGGTGAGCGCGACGCGACCTTCGTCGTCCCAGTGTTCGCAGTTGTCGAGTACCCGTGGATGCGTGTGGACGTAGCCTGGCGCCATGATCGGCGGTTGGGCAATACGCCATGCCAGGAGGGGCGAACCGGACGGCGTCGTTGATCCACTCATCTTCGTCCCGGAACATGTGCGCCCGCTGGCGCACGTAGGCGCTGTAACGGGAGCGGCCATCGCTGGCCATGTCGCGGTCGTAGTCATCATCCACATAGAACGCGGTGGACATGGCGGTGCCGATCATGAGGTCATCTCCTCTTCTTTGTTGGACTCTTCGGTGCTGGGCCGAGAGCCCAGTTGGAGCACGGTCGCGGGCGGGATACGGCCGTCTCGGCGCCATCGACGCAAGACGGCCCGGCCGAAGTTGTTGGTGCCGGCGATCCGGTCGAGTTCGGCGCCGGTCGGTGCGCGACCGCGAGACAACTCTCGTTGGAAGTGCTCCCACATGACGTCCTCGGCTGAGGGCTCTCGGGGTGATTCGATCTCGTCTCGCGTCGACACGAGGTCGGTCTCGGGCGTGGTCTCCTTGTGCTCTCGATGTTTCGGTCCATGAGCGAGCAGTTCCACCGCGAGCAGTAGGGCCACCGGCGGCCAACCCGCGACCAGCACTGGCTGCCAGGCGAGAGCGGGTGCTGACGCGATGTTCGCGGCGAGCGAGACTGCGATGCCGAGACCGAACGCCAACCAGGCGGCGAGACGGATGCGTCGGTCGGTGTGGTGGCTGGACTTCAGCAGCCCTACCGTCGCGAGAACGAGCAGGCCGTCGACCGAGAGTGGCCACAGGCCGGCACTCGTCGGGTCCGCCCTACCGTGGAACGCGAAGGCCCGCTGATGCTCGTACGAACCGTAGGCGGCGACAGCGGCGACCAAACCGGCGGCGACCCGCCTCGCCCAAAGATCAACTCGGCTGGTCGAGACGGGAAGGTTCGGCGGAGTCTCGCTCGTACTCTCGTGGGAAGTCATTCGTGTTCTCCAGAAGTCACGTCTGTTGCTGTTGCCGTTTCGCCGCTCTCGCTTGCGAACTGCGCAGGGCGAGGCCGGAGAAGTAGGCGCTGCGCGCGTTCCTGGCGCGCTGTGCCCGTTCCTCCGGTGGCAGCGAGCCGTCGGGGTCGACTTGTTTGTCGAAGCGGTCCCACGCGGCTTTGCGGGCCGCTGCGGTTCGCGCCAGGCGATCCGGTGTATTGGTCCAGGAGTGGTGGGCGGCGATCTTGGCGCGGAGAGTGCGCTGTGCCGGTGTCAGGTGGTCAGTCATGCACCCAGCACAAACCCACCTGTGTCACCGGCTACAGGCGGTCGCCGAGTGCCATGTCGCGGTGGGATTGGTGGGCGCGTTCGTCGGCGGCACTGGCGCCGTAGCGACGCAGCATCTCCGGTGACTTCCAGCCCATGATCCACATGAGGTCGGTTTCGTTGCCACCCTGGAGTTGCCAGTTGTGCGCGAGCGTGTGCCGAAGGCGGTGGGTATGCATGCCCTCGACGCCGGCCTGCCGTCCTCGCCGTTCAACGACACGTTTGATGCCGGCCGGCGCGAGTGGTCCTTTGCCGTGTTCGGCAAGCCACAAACGTTGGTGCTTCGACCACTTGTCCTGGCTGCGGACCCGTAGGTAGCGGGTCAGGCCTGGCCGGTCTTGGCGCCGAACGGGATGGCACGCGAACGGCGGCCCTTGCCCAGGACGTTGATGACGTCCAGATCGAGGTCGACGTCATCGACCAGCAACAGCGCGACCTCTGACAGGCGTGCTCCGGTGTCGAAGAGGACGCGGATGATCGCGGTGTCCCGTACGGACAGGAAATCCCGGCCGGCGCAGGCGGCGATCATTGCCTTGATCTGGTCGTCCCGCACGATCGGGACCGGCTTCTCGGGCACGATCGGCGCCTTGGTCCGGTCCATCGGAGACCGGTCGATCTCTTCCTCGTCCTGGACCAGCCACTTGAAGAAGGTTCGCAAGGCACGGTAGTTCGTGTGGGCGTTGGCCGCCGATGTCCGGTCGAGCAATTCGCCGATGAACTCCCGGATGTCTCTGGGGCCGATCTCGGTTGGCTCGATGGGTTCGGGCTGCTCGCTCGCCCACTCTCCGAGGATGCGGACGGCGTACAGGTAGGTCGTGATCGTGCGCTCGGACTTGTTCTCTGCCCTCAGTGCCCGCCGCCACTGCTTGGCGAGCATTCCCCACTGTCCTGGAGGGTATGTGTGCAGGTCAGCCATGATCTGATGGTCACTTCTCCCGTGTCACCCCAGAATCCGCCGAAGCGGAGTACCTGGGAACGCTGTGCACGGTACGACCTTGAACTCCAAGATCCTCCGATCCGGCGTTTTGCCAGTTCAGAGGCCCTGCGGCGGAAGCGGAGGGATTCGAACCCCCGGACCGTTGCCCGTCTTCCGCTTTCAAGGCGGATGCATTCGGCCGCTCTGCCACGCTTCCCTGGGGTAAGGGTACTTGGGGTCGTCACTCACGTGGGTTGCGGTGGGGGTTCGTTCGGTGACGCTGTGTCTCATCAGGACCGGTTCAGTAGGTTTTTGCTGTTCAGAGGTAGTTTTTTGGTTGTGCGCGGGTCTCGGTTGCGCGCATTCTGGGCGCGGCCGGACGGTTGCGCGTCACGTGCCCCGGTGGCCGGACGTTCGGGAAGGGACAGGTGGTGCGATGCTGGGTAATCAACACGCGGCGGTGCGCACTCGGCTACGGCCCCGGGAGCGGGTCTGGTATGTCGGTCCGGTTCCGATTGTGAGTGGCTGAGTCGGATTCTCACGATGCGCAGGGTGCGATGACGCTCCTCTCGTGCTCGTCGGCGCTGTCGAGTGCTGCGTCTCCGGATGCCCTCCGTGGTTTCCGGGTAGTGGTCCGCGCCGAATCCGGGCGTCGTGCCGCCGATGTCAACTACAGAGCTGGTCTGGGTGCGGCGGGACATGGTCGCACCCAGACCCCGTCTACAGGCCCAGCATCGGTAGGGCCGGTTTCAGGCCGTCGACCTCCAGTTGCCAGGTGGGGCGGTGGAACGTGTCCGGGGTGACCAGTTGGCGGATGTTGGTCGCCGGGACGCCTCGCCGCACGTCCGTGTACGTGCCGTCCTCGCGGTAGCCCAGCGATCGGCTCACGCCCAGCGAGCCGGGGTTGTCCTCGAAGGCCGACGATCTGGCCGTTCTGGCGCCCAGGTGGTCGAAGGCGAACAGCAGGACCGCCGCTCGCATCTCCTTGCCAAGGCCTTTGCCCTGGTGGCGCATGCCGAGCCACGAGCCGGTCGACACCTCGCGAATCAGCGTGAAGTTCGTCGCGCGCAGACTCTGGGCGCCGATCACGTTGCCGTCCAGCCGGACCAGGAAGTGCAGTTCCCAGTCGTCCGGGCGGCACGCGGCACGGCTCGACCAGTGGTGTTTCAGGCTGTCGCGGACCATGGCCTCCGGTTCGGCGTCGGTCCACGGGATGCCGAAGGGCATCACCTCGGGTGGGTGGATGCCTCGGTGTGCCTCCGCCGCCAGCTCGACCAGCCCTGCGTCGTCGTCCGGGCGCAGCGTCAGCCTCGGTGTGCGTAGTTCCAGGCCCCACAAGGGCCACGGGTCTGGCATCTCCGGCATGCCCGACATGCTGCCGCCGCGCGCCGGGACCGGCGAACGAATTACCGTGCTGGGCATGTATGCGATCACGATCAGGGAACCGGGCGGGCCGGAGGTGCTGGCCTGGGGTCAGGTGCCCGATCCCGAACGCCGGGCCCGGCGAGGTGCTCATCGATGTCGCCGCCTCCGCGCTCAACCGGGCCGACCTGTTGCAGCGGCAGGGGCTTTATCCGCCGCCGCCCGGGGCCTCCGCGATTCTCGGGCTGGAGTGCTCGGGGACGGTCGCCGAGCTCGGGGCCGAGGTGACCGGGTGGCGGGTCGGCGATCGGGTGTGTGCGCTGCTGGCCGGCGGGGGCTACGCGAGCGGGTCGCGGTGCCGGCCGAGCAGGTGATGCCGGTGCCGGAGGGGGTGGATCTGGTGGCCGCCGCGGCTCTGCCGGAGGTGGCGTGCACGGTGTGGTCGAACGTGGTGATGCTGGCCCGTCTGGGCCGGGGCGACGTTCCTCGTGCATGGCGGGGCCGGTGGGATCGGGACGCACGCGATTCAGGTGGCCAGGGCGCTCGGCGCGACCGTCGCGGTGACCGCGGGTCGAGCGCCGTCGGTTGGCGCACTGCCGGGAACTCGGCGCGGACATCACTGATCAACTACCGGGAGCAGGATTTCGTGGACGCGCTTCCCGAGACGGGGCCGACGTGATCCTGGACAACATGGGCGCCAGCTACCTGCAGCGCAACGTCGACGTGCTGGCGCTCGGCGGGCGGTTGGCGATCATCGGGATGCAGGGTGGGGGCACGGCCGAATTCAACATCGGTTCGCTGATGGGCAAGCGGGCCACGTCATCTCGCACCGGGTTGCGGGGGCGGCCGGTGACGCGGCCGGGCGGGAAGGCGGCCATCGTGGCCGAGGTCGTCGCGCTGCTGTGGCCGCTCGTCGAGTCGGGGCGGCGTCACGCCGATCGTCAGGCAGGTGCTGCCGGTGGAGCGGGCTGGCGACGCGCACCGGGCCGTGGACGCGGTGGGCCGTTCGGGAAGGTGCTTCTTCTGATCCGGTGAGGGGGCCGAGCGGGTCCGGCGGAGACTTCGGACCAGGCTGGTCCACTTCGACGATGTTGGTGTAGTGGGCGAGGCCGATGCGGACCGCGCCGCCGATCTCGCCCACGCCCAGAGCCGCGAACACGCCGTTGTGGCCGCTGTCGGCGAACGCGCACATGCCGCGCTTGCCCAGGTGGGCCACGACGTCCTCGGCGCGCATGCCGGCGACCGCGAACGCCATCACGGGGACCCGGCGCATCGCGTCGCCGATGACCATGACGTTCGGCAGCGTGCGCAGTTCGCTGATCAGGCCGGCGAGCAGGCCCGCCTGGTACGCCTTCATCGAGCCCATCGACGTGCAGGAGGCGTTCGCGGCGCGGGCCGACCGCGGCGTCGTCGAGCTCGGCGAGGTAGTCGACGGACGCGACCAGGCCGGCGAGCAGGGAGTACGGCTGCGGGCCCAGCTCCAGGCGCTCGGGGCCCTTGGCGCCCGGTTCCAGCGAGCAGGAGGGCAGCCGGTCCAGCAGGTCGGCGTCGCGGAACACCAGGCCGCGCCGACCGGTGGGCCGCCCCACGCGCTGGCCGACAGCACCACGATGTCCGCGCCGAGGGTGGCCATGTCCACCGGCAGGAACGGGGCGGCCGACGACGCGTCGACGATGACCAGGGCGCCGGCCCGGCGGGCGGTCTCGGCGATGCGGTTCAGATCCGGTCGGGTGCCGACGGCTCCGGACGCCGCCGTGATGGCGACCGCCTTGGTGCGTGCCGTTGACCAGGTCGTCGTACTGCCACGCGGGCAGTTCGCAGGTCTCGATGTCCACCTCGGCCCAGCGGGCGATGCCGCCGCAGCGCTGCGCCGCCTGCTGCCAGGGCAGCGATGTTGGACGGGTGGTCCAGGCGGGACACCACGACCTCGTCGCCGATCAGCCAGCCGGCGCCCAGCGCGTCGGCCAGCCTGGACAGGAGCACGGCGGAGCTGGGGCCGAGCACGACGCCCGCCGGGTCGGCGCCGACCAGGTCGGCGAGCGCGCGGCGGGCCGCGTCGACGATGGCCTGGGCCCGCTGGGAGGCGGGGAACACGCCGCCGGGGCCGGAGACCGGGGCGCGCAGGGCCATCGACACGGCCGTGGCGACCTGCTCGGGGATCTGCATCCCGGCCGGCGCGTCCAGGTGAATCCAGCCGTCGCCCAGCGCGGGGAACAACCCTCGGATCCGAGCGACGTCCAACGCCATGGAGCACACCGTACGGAGGCCAGGCAAACGCCACGCGCCGGGAGGGTGCCGGCCGATGACTAGGCTGGGCCGGCAGACGACGCTAGAAGGAGTAGTCATGACCGAGGCAGCGGACGGCGCCGGGCAGCGGCACGTCGTGGTCGTGGGCCCGGACGGGACGCCGCTGGGTACCGCGCCCATTCCGGACAGCGAGTGCGACGTGACTGGACGGCCGCGGCGACGATGTGACCAACCTGGTCGAGCAGCCGGCCAAGGTGATGCGGATCGGCACGATGATCAAGCAGCTGCTGGAGGAGGTCCGGGCGGCGCCGCTGGACGAGGCCAGCCGCAACCGGCTGCGGGAGATCCACCAGCGCTCGATCCTGGAGCTGGAGGACGGCCTGGCGCCGGAGCTGCGCGAGGAGCTGGAGCGGCTGTCGCTGCCGTTCACCGAGGACAACACGCCGTCGGACGCCGAGCTGCGGATCGCGCAGGCGCAGCTGGTCGGCTGGCTGGAGGGCCTGTTCCACGGCATCCAGACGGCGCTGTTCGCCCAGCAGATGGCGGCGCGGGTGCAGTTGGAGCAGATGCGGCGCGGTGCGCTGCCGCCGGGCACCGGCGGCGGCGACGGGCCGCACTGCACGGTGGTCGGTCGTCTGCGCGGCCGTCGCCGTAGTACCTGTGACGACGCCGCCGGGTACCGATCCGGATACGCATCGTGTTGGTCACGCTCTGCCCACCGGTCACCGAGGCCGGTAGCCGCCCGCCGGTACCCTCCATGGCGTGCAAGCAACCAGCACGATGGAGCGGCCCACCGTGCCACCACCGGCGGCCGCCGTCCAGCCGGACGTTCGGGCGGGCCGTGGAGGACATCCGGCTCGGTATCGCCACAGCGGGAGCTGTGGGCGCACCTGGGCTGGCAGGACATCAAGCAGCGGTACCGCCGGTCGGTGATCGGGCCGCTGTGGATCACCATCTCGATGGGCGTCACGGCGGTCGGCCTCGGCGTCCTGTACGGGAAGCTGTTCCACCACCCGATCGGCGCAGTTCCTGCCGTACGTGACCACCGGCTTCATCGTCTGGGGCTTCATCAACGGCTGCCTCACCGAGGGCATGGACACGTTCATCTCGAACGAGGGCCTGATCAAGCACCTGCCCGCGCCGCTGACGGTGTACGTGCTGCGCACGGTGTGGCGGCAGACGCTGATGCTGCTGCACAACATGATCGTCTACGTGATCATGCTGGCGATCTTCTTCACGTCGCTGGACCAGCCGTACCAGATGAACGCCGGTGGCGCAGATACATCCCGGCCTCGGCCTGTGGTCGCTCCTGCGGCATGCCGGCGTTCGCCGCTGCTGGCGCTCAACGGCATGTGGCTGACGCTGATGTTGGGCATCATCTCCACGCGGTACCGTGACATCCCGCAGGTGATCAACAGCGTCATCCAGCTGGTGTTCTACCTGACGCCGATCGTCTGGTCGCCGGACGACCTGTTCGGCAGCGGGCACACGCATGCCGAATGGGCGAAGGTCGCTGTTCCAGTTCAACCCGCTCTACCATTTCGTCCAGATCATGCGCGGCCCCGCTGATCGGCCAGCACGTGGACCGGTGGAGCTGGGTTACCGTCGGCGGTATCACCGTGCTCGGTTGGGGTATGGCTCTGGTGGCCATGCGCAACTACCGGGCCCGAGTGTCCTACTGGGTGTGAGTGAGGCCGCACACATGGTGAGCATTGACGTCTGGAACGCGTCGGTCGACTTCCCGATCTTCGACGCGAAGACGCGGTCGCTGAAGAAGGCAGGTCCTCGGCAAGGTCGGCGGCAAGATCGGCACCGACGCCACGGGTGCCGATCATCGAGGCGCTGCACGACATCACGCTGTCGCTGCGCGAGGGCGACCGGGTCGGCCTGGTCGGGCACAACGGCGCCGGCAAGTCGACGCTGCTGCGGCTGCTGGCCGGGATCTACGAGCCGACCCGGGGCTCGGCGCTGATCGAGGGCAAGATCGCGCCGGTGTTCGACCTGGGCGTCGGCATGGACCCGGAGATCTCCGGTATGGAGAACATCATCATCCGCGGCCTGTTCCTGGGCATGACCCGCAAGCAGATGGAGAAGCGGATCGACGACATCGCCGAGTTCACCGAGCTCGGCGACTACCTGCAGATGCCGCTGCGCACGTACTCGACGGGTATGCGGGTGCGGCTGGCGCTGGGCGTGGTCACCTCGATCGACCCGGAGATCCTGATCCTGGACGAGGGCATCGGCGCGGTCGACGCGGCGTTCCTGGACAAGGCCCGCGACCGGCTGGTCGACCTGGTGAAGCGCTCCGGGCTCCTGGTGTTCGCCAGCCACTCGGACGAGTTCCTGTTCGAGCTGTGCGACACGGCGATCTGGATGGACGAGGGCCACGTCAAGCAGCAGGGTGGCCTGCGCGAGGTGCTCACCGCGTACAAGGGCAGCGACCCGTTCGAGAACATGAGCCAGGAGACGCTGGAGCGGCTGGGGATCGACCGACAGCGTGCCGCATGACGCCGGCGCGCGAGCATGACCGGCCGGACGAGCGCAGAGCGACCGATGAGTGAGGATCGCCCGTTGGGCGAGGGCGCCGTGGTCGCGGTCGTGGTGACCATGCACCGCCGCGAGCTGCTCGCCGACTCGCTGAAGATGATCGCGGCGCAGACCCGGCCGCCGGACCACCTGGTCGTGGTGGACAACGGCCCGGACCAGCCGGCCGAGCGACGTGGTCGCGGCCTGCCCGGTGCCCACGACGTACCTGGTGTCGCACCGCAACCTCGGCGGCGCGGGCGGTTTCGCGCTGGGCATGCTGCACGCGCTGGCGCTGGGCGCGGAGTGGGTGTGGCTGGCCGACGACGACGGGCGCCCGGCCGACGAGACCGTGCTGGCCACCCTGCTGGTCGGAGGCGCAGCGCCGGGGCCTGGCCGAGATCTCGCCGGTGGTCGCCGACATCGACACGCCGGACAAGCTGGCGTTCCCGCTGCGCCGCGGGCCTGACGTGGAAGCGGACCACCGAGCGAGCTGGGCACGGACTTCCTGCCCGGCATCGCGTCGCTGTTCAACGGCGCGCTGTTCCGGGCGGCCACGCTGGACGTGATCGGCGTGCCGGACTACCGCCTGTTCTTCCGCGGCGACGAGGTCGAGATGCACCGGCGGCTGGTCCGCTCCGGGCTGCCGTTCGGCACGTCGCTGAAGGTGGCCTACCTGCACCCGGACGGCTCGGCCGAGTTCAAGCCGATGCTGGGCGGCCGGTTCCACGCGCAGGACCCGGGCGACGAGGTCAAGCGCTACTACACGTACCGCAACCGCGGTTACCTGCTGTCCCAGCCGGGCATGCGCAAGATCGGCGCGCTGGAGGTCGTCCGGTTCGGGCTGTACTTCCTGGGCGTGCGCAAGGACCCGAAGGCGTTCCTGGAGTGGCTGCGGCTGGTCCGGCAGGGCTCGCGTTCGGGAGCGAGTTCTTCGCGCAAGTGACGGGCACGGCGGCTCTTGACCGTCGGACACGTGACCGCACCCGCCGCAGGTGATGCCTCCGGTGCCCAGCACGCGTTACGACACCGACTTGTTACCTGAATCGACCATGCCGGCGATCAGCAGGTCGGCGACGGCCCTCGGGTCGGGCAGGGTGGTGTCCGGGCGAGAGCAGCATGCTGATCGCCATCCGCAGCAGCCACTCCGCGGCCTGGTCGACCGGCACGCGCAGCACGTCGTGGTGGGTCCGCACGAACCGTTCGACCACGGCCGGCAGCAGCGCCTGCACCAGCGACGGCTCGCCGGGCCTGGGCACCACGACGTCGGTGAGCTGCTCGGGCTCCCTGGTCGATCAGGCGCTGCAGCACCGCGTGGTCGCTGCAGGTAGCCCAGGGTGAACGTGATCGCCTCCGCCGAGCGCGTCGGCCAGCGGGGCCTCCCAGGTCACCGCCTCGTCCAGCCTCAGCAGGAATCGTCCCGACCTCCGCCTCGGCGACGGCCCTGACCAGGCCGTTCTTGTCGTGGAACGTCCGGTAGGCGGTCGCCCGGGACACGCCCGCCCGGTCCGCGACGTCCGTCAGCGAGGTCTTGCGGACGCCGAAGCTGAGAAAGCAGTCGAGTGCGGCGGCGATCAACCGCGGATCAGGGTCTGACGAAACCGAACTCACGCCGAACAGTTTCTCACCGGAACGAAACGACTAACGTGCCTCGGGTCCCCCAATCGCCTCGCGGGCGGCCGCGTCGCCGTGACTGCAGGTGTTCGACGCTCGCGTTACGCCCTCGGCGCAATCCCCTGGTCGGCGGAGTGACGCTGCGCTGGCAGCGAACCCGACTTGCCGTCCGATCGATCCGCTGCTGAGGTTGAAGTCATGAGCGACACCGAAGCAAGCCCTCGTGTTGCACCTGGCCAGCGGGCGCTGATCCGCTGCTGGTCGCCGTTCCTGCCGACTCCGTGGCCGAACTGGCGGCCAGGCTGCCCGACCTGATCCGCAAGGGCGAGGTCGAGACGATCGCGCGGCGAACGGCTCGTCCATCGCGGTGAACTTCGCGCACGTGCTGGCCGCGCACGTGGACCGGCTGCCCGGCATCGGCCAGATCTACGGGAGTCCGCCCCGGGAACGCTGAGCGTCGAACACCCGGCGTCCACGCCGTTCCGTACACGAGGTCCGCGCCGTGCCGTCACGGTACGCGCGGCGCAGGCGCGGCCATTCGGCCGCCAGGCGCGCGTGCGCCGCCACGGCACGGCCGAGCAGCCGCCAGAACGTCCGGGATCCCGCTTGCGGTAGGCGACTCCGCGACCGTCCGATGTGGCCACCGTGGCACCGTCGATCCTGGACAGCAGGTACCACCGCGCGTCGCGGGCGGCGACGTTCAACTGTGGGCGCCGTGGTGCTGGGACCGCGCCGGCGCAGGTTGCGCACGATACCGCCGGCCATCGTGGTGGCCCTGGCGACCACGGGTGGCCGGCGGGCGCTGCAGGCGTTCGGCGCGTACGGGTCCATCGTGGGCAGGCCGAACCGCCGGCCGACGGCAAGACCCTGCCGTCGGTGAACCCGGTCCGTTCCTGCGGACGGCCGGCAGCGCGGCCGGCGAGCAGGTCGAACAGGTGCGCGGGGCCGGCACGGAAGTCCTCGACGGCGCGTTCCTGCAGCGCGACCGTGGAGTACTCCAGGGACAGCAGGTGCTTCGCACGTGCCGCGCATGCTGTCGACGCATCAGGCCGCCCGACCGGGCGGGTGCCGTGCATGGCGGCCACGACCAGCCGGTTGCGCAGGTGGAAGTACGCCTGCCAGTCCGTGGTGTCGTCCTTGTCCGACCACGGCAGGTGCCACACGGCCACGCCGGGCAGGCTGGCCGTGGGGTAGCCGGCGGCAGCGGCGCGCAGGCCGTACTCGGCGTCGTCCCATTTGATGAACAGCGGCAGCGGCAGGCCCAGGCCGGCGGCCACGGCCCGCGGGATCAGGCACATCCACCAGCCGTTGTAGTCCACGTCGACCCGCCGGTGCAGGTCGACGGACGAGTCGGCGGGCGCAACGGCGCGGCGGCGAAGTCGTGGCCGGCGTGACGAGCGCGGCGCGTCGCGCCAGGTGAACGCGCGCGGGTCGACGACCTCGCCCATCGAGTGCAGGCGGGAACGCACCTGCAGGTCCAGCATCTGACCGCCGACCAGCATCGGGCGCCGCGCGAAACGGGAGAACGCGACGGCACGCAGGATCGAGTCCGGCTCGATGACGATGTCGTCGTCCATCAGCAGGATCTGCTCGCAGGCGGTGCGGGTCAGCGCGGTGTGCATGCCACGGGCGAAACCGCCGGACCCGCCGAGATTGCCCTGCTCGACCAGGTCAGCCGGGTGCCCAGCCGTTCGCCGTCAACGGGAAGTCAGGCGCGTCACGGACCCTCGGTGCCCTGGTCGGTGACGACGACCGCGTCGACGGCGGCCAGCACCAGTGGGTCGGCGGCGATGGTGGCCAGCGCGCGCACGCAGTCGGTGGGCCGGTTGTACGTGGTCATCGCGATGGCGACGGCGGCCCGGCCGGGCGCCGCTGCCGGGGCGTACCAGCCGGCGTCGGTGACGGTGACCGGCTGATCGTCCGTGGTGACGTCGAACCAGTACCAGCCGCCGTCCTCGAACGGCGCCAGGTCGAGGTCGAAGGTGACCTCGGCGGTCCCGTCGGCGGCCTGGCCCGCGACGTGGATGCGGCTGCCGTCGGCCTTGGAGCGGTACACGTCGATCCGGCAGGGGTTGTCGGGCAGCAGTCGCAGTCGCAGCGACTCCAGCGTGGTCCAGCGCCGCCAGTAGCCGGCCGGGAACGCGTTGAAGTACGTCGCGAAGGACCGTCGGTGCCGGCCGGCACCGCCAGCCCGGCGCCGCCCACGGGCCTGGCCCGCGCGCCCCGCTCCCGCCGCCCGCCCTCGTCCACGTACAGCGCGCGGACGTCGGCCGGGTCGTCGGCGCGGGGCACCATGACGCGCTGGAGCAGGGCGTGCCGTCTCGTGCGCCGGTGACGCGCGGCAGCCGACAGGGCAGGGTCGACGGTCGTACTCGCCATGACAGTCAGTCCTCCGCGTGATCACACGGTCACGCTGCGCGAATTAGTGCCGAGCGTCGTTCAGTAACACTCGGTCACCGAAGTTCGCCTAGTGTGACTGACCGTACAGGCGGGTCCAGGTGTCCCTGCTACCGAGTCGGTCGGCGGCCGCCCGGTAGTCTGTCCCGTGACGCTCGCGCCCTCCTTCACGAGCCTGGTCAGCACGCTGCATGCCCTGCCGGCCCAGCCGCAGCATGGTCGCGCGGTCCATTCTGCGGACCCGCACGCCCTCCTGGGACATGTCGGTGACCACGGCGGTGGAGAACAGCGACACGTGCCACCAGCGGGCGTCGTTGGCACGGACCGTGCCGACGTGCTTGGGACCACGGCCCAGCAGTTGGTAGACGACGCGCTTGAGCATCACCAGGCCGTCGATCGCCGGCGGCGGGCCGGCCGGGATCTCGGCCACCTCGCCGGGCCGCAGGCCGGGGACCTCGGTCGCCGGGTGCTTGACCGTCTCCGGGTAGCCGGCGCGCAGCGCGCGGATCTCGCCGATCGCGGCCACACCGCCGTCGGCCAGGATCTCCGGGCCGACTCAGGAAGTCCTCGACAGCCTTGATCAGCGTGGCGGCCAGGCCGTACTGCATGCCGACCAGGTAGTGCGCCAGGTCGTTGGCCAGCACGCCGGCCACCCGCTTCGGTTCGAAGCTGTGGTGCAGCGCGGCGGTGATCATGCCGTTGCGCATGTTGAAGTAGCGGTGCCACTCGTCCCAGTCCTTCCAGTGGAAGTCCGCGTGCCACAGACCCGCGCCGGGCAGCGTCACGGTCGCGTAGCCGCGGGAGCGGGCGCGGTAGCCGTACTCGACGTCGTCCCACTGGAAGAAGAACGGCAGCGGGTAGCCGATCCGCTCGACCAGCGAGGACGGGATCAGGCAGCACCACCAGCCGTTGTAGCCGGCGTCCAGCCGCTTCTCCTCCATCGTGCGACCGGCCGTTGCGCTTGGTGGCCAGCTGGTCCACGTTCAGCTTGGCGTCGGCTCACCATCTGGCCGGGCAGCATCCTGGCCAGGTCGGCGTGCTCGGCGGGGGCGAGCAGTTGGCTGGGGTGCAGCAGGTTGAGCATCTGGCCGCCGACGATGGCGGGCTCGGTCAGCCGGTTGGCGAACGCGGCCAGCCGGATCGCCACCTCCGGCTCGCACAGCACGTCGTCGTCCATGAACAGCACGTGCGCCGGGCCGCTCGCCGGGCGCGGTGGCCTCGTAGAGGCCACGGGTGAAGCCGCCGGAACCACCGAGGTTGGGCTGGCGCACGTAGTTCAGCTTGTTCCGCAGCGCCACGGACACCTCGGCGAACCTCGGGTGCGCCTCGACCGGGTCGCTGCCCTGGTCGACGACGTACAGCGCGCTCACGAGTTCCAGCGACACCGGGTCATCGGCCAGCGCGGTCAGCGTGGCGATGCAGTCGTCCACCCGGTTGTGCGTGCAGATCACCATGGTCGTCGGCACCACGGTGTCGGGCGACGAGACGGTCCAGCGCACCCGCTCGACCCGCAGGTCCGCGTCGACGGTCTCCGCTTCCAGCCACATCGAGCCGCCGTCGACGAAGCTTGTCCACCGGCGCGACCAGCCGGACCGTCCGGCGGTCGCCGCCGACGTGCTGCGCGGTGATCAGCCGCGCGTCGCCGACCGAGTCGGACGCGTGCATCGAGATCGTCGCCGCGCACCCGGTGCAGTCCAGCTCGACCTGCACCTCGGTGACCGTGGTCCAGCGCTGCCAGTAGCTGGCCGGGAAGCGGCCGAAGTAGGTGTTGGTGGTGACCTTGGTCCGGGGACGCAGGGCCAGCGAGTGCCGCGCGCGGTCGGCCGTGCCGTGGCGCGACCTTCGCGTACATGATCCAGGGGCACCTGCACCGTCGGGCCCGCGAACAGGCCGCGTGCCACGACCAGCTGCTCCGCAGGGCGCAGCTCACCCGCCTCGCGCGCCATTGCCGGGTCGCCGTCGGTACCGGGCCCCTTCCCCGGCACCGTCAGCTGCTCACCACGAACGGGATAGGTACCGGCCATGCGCCGTCAGTCCTCCGCTGGTCCAGATGTCACGTGGTCCGGGACGGCCGGAAGGCTTCCGGAGTCCCGGAAAACCACCGTTCGCAACATCACGAAGTTGATCACGGTCGCCATCTCCCTGGGCGATCACCCAGGCGACCGGCACCGTCCAGCCGTGTCCGGCAAGCGCGTGCAGACCCAGCGCGTTCACGCCGACGTTGACGAAGAAGGTGACCGTGTACAGCAGGGCGAACCTGGTCGCGGGGGCCGCACCGCCCTGCGGAGTCGAAGGTCCACCTGCGATTGAGCACGTACGCGGTGATCGTGCCGCAGACGAAGCTGATCGCCTTGGCCAGACTCCGGCCACGTGCCGAGGTGCAGGAACAGCTGGTACACGCCGAAGTCGACGCCCGCCGACAGCACCCCGAAGACGACGAACCGGACGGCCTGGTCGACGACGCCGCGACGCATCGGCGCTGCCTGGACGGATGCCATCACGTCACCTTCCACGTCGGTTACCGGGTTCGGCGTTGTCTTCGTCGACCACCGATTTCCACCGAAATTCTAGAAGTACCCCACTCGTGGACTCGCGCCGGCTCGCGAAACCGTTACCCGGCACCACCCGATATCCTCGGGCCGGTGGAACGTGAACTGGGACAACCACGACGCCTGACCGGCTGGGGCCGCACGTCGCCGTCGGTGGCCAGGGTGGTCACGCCTGCCGACCGCCGCGACGTGGTCGAGGCGATCTTGGGCGCCGGTCAGCGCGGCGTGCTGGCGCGCGGACTGGGTCGCTCCTACGGCGACCCGGCGCAGAACTCCGGCGGTCTGGTCATCGACATGACCGGGCTGCACCACGATCCACGACATCGATGTGCACGGCCGGCACGGTCACCGTCGACGCAGGTGTGAGCCTGGACACACTGATGCGCGAGCTGCTGCCGCACGGGCTGTGGCTGCCGGTGCTGCCCGGCACCCGCCAGGTGACCGTCGGCGGCGCGATCGGCTCGGACATCCACGGCAAGGCCCACCACGTCGAGGGCAGCTTCGGCAACCACGTGCTGTCGCTGGACCTGGCGACGGCCGACGGCGAGATCCGCACCCTGACCCCGGACGGTCCGGACTCCGAGCTGTTCTGGGCCACGGTCGGCGGCATGGGCCTGACCGGTGTGGTGCTGGGCGCCACGCTGCACGTCAACCACGTCGAGACCGCGTACTTCCTGGTGGACACCGAGCAGATCGGCAACCTGGACGACCTGATGGCCAGGCAGTCGGTCCGGGACGAGGACTACGTCGAGTCGGTGTCCTGGTTCGACGCCGTGACCACCGGCCGCCACCTCGGCCGCGGCATCCTGACCAGGGCCAACCACGCCCGGGTCGAGGACCTGCCGGCCGCGCGCCGGGCCGACCCGCTGAAGTTCGACGCGCCGCGGCTGCTGACCGTGCCCGACGTGTTCCCGCCGGGCATGCTCAACCGCGTCACCGCGAAGGTCTTCGCCGAACTCTGGTACCGCAAGTCGCCCACCAGGGCGGGCGCCGTGCAGAACATCACCCAGTTCCTGCACCCGCTGGACCTGGCCGGCGAGTGGAACCGGGTGTACGGGCCGCGCGGCTTCCTGCAGTACCAGTTCGTCGTGCCCTTCGGCGCCGAGGACGCGATCCGGGAGGCGGTGGCGATGATCGCCGGCTCAGGCCACGTGTCCGCGCTGAACGTGCTCAAGCGGTTCGGCGCCGGCAACCGCGCCCCGCTGTCGTTCCCGACGCCCGGCTGGACGCTGTGCGTCGACTTCCCGGTGCGCTCCGGGCTGCACGAGCTGTGCCAGCGGCTGGACGAGGTCGTGCTGGCCGCCGGCGGGCGGCTGTACCTGGCCAAGGAGTCCCGCACCACGCCCGGACACGCTGCAGCGCATGTACCCGAGGATCGACGAGTGGCGGAAGATCCGTGCCGCCGTCGACCCGAGGGGTGTCTTCTCCTCCGACATGTCCCGAAGGCTGGCCCTGTGATCGACGCCGTTGGCAATCCCCAGTCCCTGCTGCTGCTCGGCGGCACCTCCGAGATCGGCCTCGCGGTCGCGCAAGCGTTTGCCCGGTCGCGTCCGCTGCGCGTGGTCCTGGCCGGCCGGCCGGGACCACGGCTGGACGAGGCCGCCGACCGGCTGCGCGCCACCGGCAGCACCGTGGCCGTGCTGCCGTTCGACGCGCGCCGGCCGCAGACGCACGCCGAGGTGGTCGAGAAGGCGTTCGCCGACGGCGACATCGACGTGGCGCTGGTGGCGTTCGGCATGCTGGGCGACCAGGAGGCCGCGTGGACCGACGTCGAGGCCGCGCGGGAGACTGGCCGAGGTGAACTACGTGGGCGCGGTGACCACCGGTGTCGCGCTGGCCGAACGGTTCCGCGGGCAGGGCCACGGCTCGCTGGTCGCGCTGTCGTCGGTGGCCGGCGAGCGGGCGCGGCGGTCGAACTTCGTCTACGGCTCGACCAAGGCGGGCCTGGACAGCTTCTACACCGGACTCACCGAGGCGCTGCGGCCCGCCGGCGTGCCGTGTCGGTGATCCGGCCCGGGTTCGTGCACAGCCGGATGACCGAGGGCATGAAGGCCGCGCCGCTGTCCCAGACGCCCGACCAGGTCGCCGCGATCGATCGTGGACGCCGTGCGCAACCGCAGGGCAGCAGGCATGGGCGCCCGGCCCGATGCGCTGGGTCATGGTCGTGCTGCGGCACCTGCCCCGGGCGATGTTCCGCAGGCTGCCGATCTAGCCGACGCGCACCAGCGACAGGTAGTGCCAGTGGCCCGGCGCGTCGGTCCACGGTGAACTGACGCGCCACGAGCCGAGGGCGCCCGCGGGCGGTGTCGTCGTGTAGGCGAGTCCGAGCGGGCCACCAGCGCCTGCTGCGAACGGTTCAGGAAGTGGAAGTTCCACTGCATCAGCCTGCGGCTGACCGGCTTCATGATCGCCAGCCACTGCGGCAACTGCGCCACGACGTCACCGCGATCGGAGAACGTCGTCGACGACGGTGCAGTCGCAGTAGTACGCGATGGCGCCGATCTCGCCCGCCGCCGACACGGCCTGCCCGCCGGCCAGCCTGCCGATCGCACTGCCGACCTCGCTCGTACTGCGCAGGCGTGGCCCAGTTGCTGGTGATCTGCGCCGACGTGCGCGGCAGACCGGCGGCCGAGTAGTTCACAGCCGACACCGCGACGAGCGCGGCGGCCAGCGCCGCACCGGCGAACACCGGCACCCGAAGGCCACGCCGGGGAACCATCGATGCCAGCGCCCCGATCACGACGGCGAAGTACGCGGTGCAGCAGATGATGCTGGTGCCGTAGTACCAGTGGTAGGGCGGGACGCACAGCAGCGAGTACGCCACGTAGTGCAGCGCGCCCGCCAGTGGCAGCGCGAAGAACTGGTCCAGCTTGCGCACCCGCGCGCCCGGCCGGACCACCCTGCGACCAGCCAGCACAGCGCGAACAACGCGCCGGCGGCGGCCGGCAGGAACGACAGGATCGTCACCGCGGGGTACGCCAGGTGGTAGAGCACCGGGCCGGTGCCGAACCGGTGGCCGCCCCACGCACCCTGATTCACCTTGAGCAGCAACGTGTCCGGCAGCGCGGAGCCCAGCACCAGCCAGCTCCACAGGTACCACGGCACGGTCACCGCGAGCATCGCCAGCAGGCTGCGCCACCAGCCATGCGACCACCCTGGCCGCAGCACGAACACCACGAGCACGATGATCAGCAGGTCCGGCCGGGTCAGCACGAGCAGGCCGCCGAGCACGCCGAACCACACCGGCCGCCGCAGCACGCTCGCCGCCAGCAGCAGCCCGATCAGGCCGCCGCCCAGTGCGATCTCCAGGCCGATCGACGAGATCAGCAGCGGGTTCACGGCCGTCAGCACGACGACCAGCAGGCCGATCCAGCCGGGCAGGCCGACCTCGCGCGCCGCGCGCCGCAGGCCGTACTCCATGGCCACTGTGGACAGTACGTAGAGGATGCCCAGCGCTACAACGGGTTGCCGCGTGATCACCGTGAGCGCACCGAGCAGCAGCACGTTCAGCGGCGACGTCGCCGTGTTCGCGGTGACCGACCGGATCAGGCCCCAGTGCAGGTGAAACGCGAGATTCCTGGCGTAGGCCAGGGTGATGTACGCGTCGTCGATCAAGGTGTGGCTGGCCAGCCAGAACACCACCAGCGCGATCACGGCCGCCGCGACGGCGGGCAGCCACGGGCGGGCGGCGGCGGAATCCTGGCCCGGCCGGCCGGGTTCGCCACATCGGTGTCGGCCATCGCCTGTGCCCTCAACGTGTTCCCTGGGTGAGCGGTGGAAGGTCAGCGGTAGAAGGCCAGGGCCAGGGTCACGACCCAGGCGGCACCGAGCACCTGCAGCACCCGGTCGCGCAGCACGATCTCCTCGGGTTCACCGGCCTTGCCACCGTCGACGTCCACCGCGTAGCGGAGCAGGGCGATGACGAACGGGACGATGGAGATCGCCGACCAGATCGTGCCGAACTGCTCGTGGAGCTGGAAGGCCCACTGTCCGTAGGTCGCGATCACCACGGCGACCGACGTGGCCCACACGAACCGCAGGTAGCTGGCCGAGTACTTGCGCAGCGACGCGCGGATCTCGGCGCCGGTCCGGGTGTAGAGCTGGATCTCCGCGTACCGCTTGCCGGACACCATGAACAGCGAGCCGAACGCGGTGGTGAGCAGAAACCACTGGGACAGTGGGATGTTCGCCGCGGCACCGCCCGCGATGGAGCGCAGCAGGAAGCCGGACGCGACGATGCACAGGTCGATCACCGGCTCGTGCTTCAGGCCGAAGCAGTAGCCCAACTGGACCGCCTCGTACACGGCGATCACCACGACGAGCTGCCAGTTCTGCGCGGCGGACACGCCGAGCGCGGCCAGCAGCAGCACCACACCGGTGCCGAAGGCCACCGGCACCGGCACGATGCCGGCCGCGATCGGCCGGTTGCGCTTGGTCGGGTGAGCCCGGTCGGCCTCGACGTCCTTGGCGTCGTTGACGAAGTAGATCGCGGACGCCGCGAGGCAGAACGCGACGAACGCGATCAGCGCGGCGCGCAGCACGGTGAAGTCGCTGATCCGGCCCGCGGTGAACGGCGCCGCGAACACCAGGACGTTCTTCACCCACTGCCGTGGCCGGGCCGTCCGCACCACGCCGCGAACCGTTGCCACGACGCTGTGCCGCTGCTCCGGCGCGATCGGCTCGACCTCGGTCATCCCGCCTCCGCCACTAACATCACGTGCGCCTCCGCCCCAGGATCTTCCACACCACGCCCCCGACGGCCGCGCCCAGCGCGGACCCGGCCAGGACGTCCGTGGGGTAGTGCACTCCCAGCACCAGGCGCGACACCAGCATCGGCGGCACCACCGACGCGGCGGCCGGCTGTCCGGTCAGTCCACCGTAAAGCACCGCGGCGGCCGTGGTCGACGCGGCGTGCGAGGACGGGAAGCTCAGCCTGCTCGGCGTCCCGACCAGCACCCGGACACCCGGGTCGACCGGCCGCGGCCTGCGCACCACGCGCTTGACCGCGATGGACGCGGCGTGCGCCGTGACGACACCGGCGGCCGCGGCCAGCCACTGGCCCCGCCGGTTCCGGTCCACGGCGGCGCCGAGCAGGCCGAGCGCGAACCAGCCCGCGCTGTGCTCGCCGAACAACGACAACGCCCTGGCGGCGCGGATCACACCGCGCCGCCCCAGCGCCGACTGGACGCCGCGCAGGGCGGCGACCTCACGTTCTGACCAGCTCCCGCTCGGCCGCGCGAGCGGGTCCACGGTCGTCGTCACGGATTCCTCACTCGTCGAACGCGCCGTCGATGGGCGCGCCATCGGTCAGGTGCGGGGCGATCTTGTTGTCGAACGCGGACAGCGCCGACCCGATCGCCATGTGCATGTCGAGGTACTTGTAGGTGCCCAGCCGGCCGCCGAACAGCACGTTGTGCTCCCTGGCCTCGACCTTGACCAGCTCGCGGTAGTGCTCGAGCTTCTCCCGGTCGTCGGGCGTGTTGATCGGGTAGTACGGCTCGTCGTCCTTCTCCGCCGGACGGGAGAACTCGCGCACGATGACCGTCTTGTCCGCCGGGTAGTCGCGCTCCGGGTGGAAGTGCCGGAACTCCAGGATCCGGGTGTACGGGACGTCGGCGTCGTTGTAGTTCATCACCGGCGTGCCCTGGTAGTCGCCGGTGGCCACGACCTCCTGCTCGAAGTCCAGCGTGCGCCAGCCCAGCCAGCCCTGCGAGTAGTCGAAGTAGCGGTCGACCGGTCCGGTGTAGACGATCGGGATGCCCGCCGGGATCTGGTCGCGCACGTCGAAGAAGTCGGTGTCCAGCCGGATCTCGATGTTCGGGTGGTCGGCCATCTTCTCCAGCCAGGCGGTGTACCCGTTCGCCGGCAGGCCTTCGTAGGTGTCGTTGAAGTACCGGTTGTCGAACGTGTACCGCACCGGCAGCCTGCTGATCACCGCGGCGGGCAGCTCCGTGGGGTCGGTCTGCCACTGCTTCGCGGTGTAGTCGCGGATGAACGCCTCGTACAGCGGCCGGCCGACCAGTGAGATCGCCCGTTCCTCGAGATTCGACACGTTCTTGGAATCGATTTCGGCCGCCTGCTCGGTCACCCAGGCCCGCGCCTGCTCCGGCGTCAGGTAGCGGCCGAGGAACTGGGAGATCAGGCCGAGGCCCATCGGGAACTGGTAGGCCTGTCCGCCGTGCATGGCGAACACCCGGTGCGTGTAGCCGGTGAAGTCGGTGAACTGGTTGACGTAGTCCCACACCCGCTTGTTGGACGTGTGGAACAGGTGCGCGCCGTACCGGTGCACCTCGATACCGGTCTCCGGCTCCGGTTCGGAGTAGGCGTTGCCGCCGATGTGGGCACGGCGCTCCAGCACCAGGACACGCTTGTCCAGCTGCGAAGCCGTGCGCTCGGCCACGGTGAGGCCGAAGAATCCGGAACCGACAACGATGAGGTCATAGCCCGCGAAGCTCACGGCGGACGAGCGTACCGACATCGCTGCTCCTCTCTGACAGGTCCCACGGCAAACGGGACCGCGCTACTGGTCACTTCGCTCGGGACCGCGCTACTGGTCGCTTCGCTCCTGGCCCTCCCACGCCGCTGCGCCGGAGCCCAACGTCGGCAGGACGTCGGCGGCGACCTCCTCAAGGACCGCCTCACGTCCCGCGTACACACCGTCCGCCCTCGGCCAGTGCGCGACGACGTCGGTGAACCCGAGTTCGTCGGCGCGCCCGACCATGTCCGTGAAACGGGACGCGCTGGACAGTGAGTAGGTTGGCGCCGAGTCCATACTGAGATATCGGCTCACCGACCGCTGCGGGCGTCCCGCCTCGGCCAGCGCCTCGGTGAGCCGCTGTGAGCGCTCGGCGACACCCCGCCACCACTCGCCAAGGTCCTCCGTCTTCGGCCCTGTGGTCACCCAGCCCTGGCCGTAGCGCGCGACCAGCCGGATGGATCGTGGTCCGTTCGCGGCGACGATGAAGGGCACCCTCGGCTTGCGCACACAGCCCGGCGTGCTGCGCGCGTCGACGGCCGAGTAGTACTCGCCCTGCCACGTGGTCCGCTCGTTGAGCAGGATCGCGTCGAGCAGTTCCAGGAACTCGCCGAACCGGTCCACCAGCCCGCGCGGCGACAGTCGGGGCACGCCGAGCACGTCGGCGTCGACACCGCTGGTCGTGCCCGCTCCGACGCCCAGCAGGAACCGCCCGTCGGCCACGTCGTCCAGCGCGGTGATCTCCCTGGCGAAGGACACCGGGTGCCGGAAGTGCGGCGACGCGACGAACGAGCCCAGCCCGATCCGCTCGGTCACCATCGCGGCGGCGGTCAGCGTCGGCATCGCGCCGAACCACGGCCCGTCCACCAGCGACCGCCAACCCAGGTGGTCGTAGGTCCAGGCGTGGTCGAAGCCGTACCGTTCGGCGGCCCGCCACTTCGGCTCGGCCGCCCACCAGCGGTACTCCGGGAGAATCACCAGCCCCACACGCATACACCGGACGGTATCCGGCGAACCTTGCCATCGACGAACACCTGGCTCAATCGATGCGGAAACCCGGTGCCGGGACAGGCAGGATGACGGTGTGGAGACTCCCAGGCTCGTGGCATCGGACGTGGACGGAACGCTGCTGGACTCTCGGGAGACGGTGACGCGGCGCACGAGCGCCGCGATCGCCAGGACACTGGCGGCCGGTACGCCGTTCGTGCTGGTCAGCGGCCGTCCGCCACGCTGGATTCCGCATGTCGCCGCTGCGGCCGGCGTGGCCGGTTACGCGGTCTGCTCCAACGGCGCGGCGCTCTACGACATCGCCGCCGACCGGGTGTTGCAGGCGCACGTGCTGTCCCCGGAACTGCTGCGTGAGCTGGCGGCCTCGCTGTCCGGTGCGCTGCCGGAGGGCCGGATCGCGGTGGAACGGCTCGGCTCCTCGGCGCTGGCACTCGACGGCCGCGAGTTCGCCACCGAGGAGGGCTACGAGCACCCGTGGCCCGGCGAGGGGGTGTTCGTGACGGCGAAGGCCGAGGTGATCGGCCATCCGGCGGTGAAACTGCTGGTCAGGCACAAGGGTATGACCAGCGCCGAACTGGCCGAGGCGACCGACGCGCTGTTCGGTGATGTGGTGGACATCACCTGGTCCAGCAGCGTCGGCATGGTGGAGATCTCCGCGCACGGCATCACCAAGGGCAGCGGGCTGGCCGACCTGTGCGACCGGATCGGCGTCCCGCGCGCGGACGTGGTGGCGTTCGGCGACATGCCCAACGACGTGCCGATGCTGCGCTGGGCCGGGCACGGCGTCGCGATGGCCAACGCGCACCCCGAGGTCAAGGCGGCCGCGGACGAGGTCACGGCGTCCAACGTGGACGACGGTGTCGCGCAGGTGCTGGAGCGCTGGTTCTGATCACACCCGACTCTCCCGCCGATGGTCCTTTCGCACCACGAGCACTCGGCTGATCGGCCGAACGGGGCCGCTACCCTGGCGCGGTGAGCGTCACCCTCAGTGCCGAACCGGTCACCGTCGCGCAACCGTCGCGCCGCACGGCCGGCATCGGGTGGCCGCTGGTGATGCTCGCCACCGTCGCGGTCGCCGTCGCGCTGCCGGTGGTGAACAACCACGGTTTCTACTTCTGGGACGACACGGCCGCGGCCGCCGTCCCGGTGTGGCACCGGATCGCGGAGTCCGTGCTGCACGGTCGGCTGCCGCTGCTCGCTCCCGACCTGTGGCGGGGCGGGAACTTCGCCGCCGAGGCCGCGACCGGGATGTGGAACCCGGTGCTGGTCGCGCTGATGGTCGCGATCTACCCGATCGACAACCTCGCGGTCGGCATCACGCTGGCCAAGGCGTGCCTGGTGCTGCTGGCATCCGGCGGCACCTACCTGCTGGCCCGCGACCACGGCGTCGGCCGCCCGCTGGCCGCGGTCGCCGGGACGGCGATCCCACTGGCCGGCTACTCGTTCTTCATGGACGGCACGGCGTGGGTGAACGCGCTGGCGCTGACCGCCGCGACGCCGTGGCTGTGGTGGACCGCGCGACTGGTCGCGCGGGGCCGCTGCCCGCTGTGGCTGGTGCTCACCGGGTACCTGGCCGTGTCGATCGGCAACCCGTACGCGTTGCCGGTGCTGGGCTTGGCCGTACTGGCCGTGTGCGTCGAGACCCGGCGTCGGATGGTGCCGCTGGTGCTGGCCGGGCTCGCCGTGCTGCTGCTGGACGTCATGGTCTACCTGCCGCTGCTGCTGACCTCGCAGGTCGGCGTGCGGGCGGCCAGCGGCACCGTCAACGACGGGTTCCTCAAGCCGAACCTGACCAACCTGCTGGAACTGAGCACGCCCAGCGCACAGCCGTACCTGGTCAACTTCGCGGACATCTTCGGCATCGGCTGGTTCGCGGTGCCGGTGACGTACCTGGCGTGGTTCGTGCTGCCGACGCTGCCGTGGCTGCGCTGGCGGCTGCTGCGCGAGCGCTGGCGCGCGCACCTGGGGCTGTACGTGTTCGGCGGCAGCTTCGGGCTGCTGATGCTGGGACCGTCGCAGGTCTGGATGTTCCGCTGGCCGCTGCGGCTGATCGACTTCCTCTGGTTCCCCGTGGTGATCCTGTGGGCACTGCTGGCCGGCGAGGGCTTCCAGCGCACCCGCCTGCGCGCGCGGGCCGCCGCCAGTGCCGCGATCGTCGCCGCCGGCGCGTACCTGGCGTGGGGCGAGCGGACCGAGACGTGGCCGCGGCACGTGGTCGGCGCACTGGTCGTCGCGGCGCTGGTCGCGGTGTTGTTGTGGTGGCACGAGGTCGCCGTGCTGATCGCCGGTTCGCTGCTGGTGCTCGCCGTGCAGCTCGTGTGGTTCCCGGCCAACGGCGCCGTGACGGACTACCACTTCCCCACCAGCGCGGCGCTACTGCACGCGCGGTTCGCGAAGTACACGGCGCCGGTCGTACAGCTTTCCGACGTGCTGCGCGACGCGCGGCAGCGCTCGCCGAGCCAGGCGTACCGCGACGAGCTGTACGGATCGATGTACGGCGTCGCCGGCGTGGAGAGCACCACCGCGTACAGCGGGATCGGTTACACCGCACTGGATTCCGCGCTGTGCGAGGCCTACCAGGGTTCGACGTCGTGCCCGGCCACGTGGCACACGCTGTGGCGGGCGCCAGCCGGTTACCGCACACCGCTGGTGGATCTGTTGCGCGCCAACACGATTGTCGTGCAGAACTCGCTCGTGGACACCCGTGGCCTGCCCGCACCGCTTGGCTGGCACCGCTCTCCCGCACTGGAGGACAGCGGTCTGGTCACGGTGTGGACGCGGGACGTGCCGATCCGGTCGGGCGGCCGGGTGTCCGACGCGGAAGGCGTCGACGTGCTGTCCGACGACGCGACCGGACCGACCACCGAGCGGCTCTCGGTACGCGGCACGGGATCGGTGACGTTCGCCCGACTGGCGTGGCCGGGCTATTCCGCGACGCTGGGCGGTCAGCCGGTGGGTGTGCGGTCGGGACCGGACGGGCTCCTCGTGGTGGACGTGCCCGTGTCCGGTGACGTGAGTGTGTCGTGGAGTCCACCGGGATGGCAGGTGTCGCTCGTGGCGTTCGGGTTGGGTGTGGTGCTCGCGATCGGGCTGGCCGTGGCGGTGCGCCGTGGCTGAGCGGCCGTTGGTGACCATCCTGGCGCCCGCGTACGACGAGGCGGACAACGCCGTCGGGCTGGTCGGTTTCTACCGGGAGATCCGCAGGGAGCACCCGGATCTGGACTTCGAACTGCTCGTCGTGGACGACGGGTCGACCGACGGCACCGGGGACGTGGTGCTGGCGGCACTGCGGGCCGGTGACGTGGCACGGGTGGCGCGGCTGTCCCGCAACTTCGGCTCGCACGCCGCGGTGTCGGCGGGCTTGGCGCTGGCCAGGGGCGACTGCGTGATCACCGTGAGCACGGACCTGCAGGAGCCGATGGACGCGATCTGCGCGTTCCTCGCCGAGTGGCGGGCCGGCGCGGACGTGGTGTGGGGCGTGCGGCGGACGCGGGCCGAGCGGGCCGGCACGGCACGGTTGTTCTCCCGGTTGTTCCATCGCTGGTCGGACATCCCGACGTACCCGAAGGACGGGCCGTCACAGGTGTTGTTGTCCCGTCAGGTGATCGACGTGGTGTGCGGGATGCCCGAGCGCAACCGCAACGTGCTGGGCATGATCGCGTGGGTCGGCTTCACGCAGCGGACGATCGAGTTCGACCAGCTCCCCCGGCCCGCGGGGCACAGCAAGTGGACCGCGCGCAGGAAGCTCAAGCTGGTGCTGGACTCGTTCGTCGAGTTCTGCCCCGCCCCGTTCCTGGCGACCACGGCCGGCGGGCTGTGTCTGGCGGCGGTCGGCCTGCTGGCCGGGCTGACGCAGGTGCTGCTCGGTGTGCCGTCCGGGTGGGGCATGGTGCTGGCGGCCGTGTGCTTCGTCGGCGGCCTGCAGCTCGGCGCGATCGGCGGGTTCGGCGAGTACCTGTGGCGGGCCGGGGACGACGCGCGGCAGCGGCCGGTCTACGTGCTGCGCGGCGTGCAGGACGTCGGCGTGCCCGGCGACCGGCTCGCCCGCCGCGCGGTGGTGACGGGCGGCCGCCGCTGCGGCACCCGCGGCGGCGAGGTCGCCGACGGTGAACATCAGGCGCGACGCCACCGCGAACGCCGCCGCGCGGACAGGGCCGAGCGTGGTCGCCAGCACAGCGGCGACCACCACATCGCGCAGACCGGCGCCGGATGGCAGCAGGAACACCAGCAGGCCCGCGTTCAGGGCGACCGCCATCGCGCCGGTGCACAGCAGCAGACCGGCGCCGGACAACAGCCACAGGTGCACGCCGTAGAGCAGGTACGTGAGCACGGCGGCGCCGAACACCCTGCCGATCACCGACCAGCGCAGCGGTGCCGGCAGCGGCGGCCTGCGCAGCAGCCGCAGCACGCGCGACGTACCCCACGTCAGCACCCTCGGCTGTAGCGACAGCACGCCGATCGGCAGCAGCCACCACAGCCTCGGCACGACGGCCAGCCAGAGCCCGAACGCCGCTACCAGGGAAATCCCCAGCTGCACAAGGGAAGCCGTGAACACCCGCGACCGCGCGACACCGGCCTCGCTGCCCAGTTCCATCTGCAGCAGGTACGCCCACACCGAACCGGGCAGGTACTTGCCGAGCTGGCCGACCAGGTAGATCCGGCCCGCCGCGACGGCGTCGACCGGTTCGTCCCAGCGCGTCGACGACGACGCGCCAGCCGTACGTGGCCGCCACCATCGCGGCCAGCAGCGCGCACTGGCTGCCGATCGCCGCCGCGGGCGACACGGCGCGCAGCGTGTGCCACACCTGCGGCCACCGCACCGCCAGGTACCAGACCGCCGCGACCAGCACGGCCAGCAGCAGCAGGCGCCGCAGCCACGTCACCATGACGTGGCGACCGTGGTCAGCCGGGTGAACTCGGCGAGCAGTTCGTAGCCGTCCCAGACCGGCGCGAACGCCAGCGCGGCACCGAAGGGCACGATCCGGTCGATGCCGCGGCCGGCCAGCGCGCTGGCCAGGCCGACCAGTTCGGCGCGGTCGAAGCCGAAGCAGCTCAGCGTCTGGTCCTCGCGCTGCACGACGTCCACCAGGTCGGTCAGGTCGGCGATGGTGGCCTGCGGGAACGTGCCAACGCCCAGCCAGCGGCGGGTCGGTTCCGGCCGCACCAGGTCCAGCACGGCGACCTCGTTGCCGGCGAAGCGCACCGCGTCCACGTGGCCGTCGGCCGCCATGCCGTAGGCCGCAAGGCGTTTGCGGATCGCCATCGCCGGGTCGACCGTGGTGGCGCGCTCGGCGACGACCCTGGCCAGCAGCGCCGCGAACTCGGCCCGCGCGTCCGCGGCGGCCGGCCGTGTTCGCCGACCCAGAACACGGTGCGCGGTGACGCGCACGCAGCCTGGTCGAACCAGTAGGCGTCGTTGTGGAAGCCGACGACGGCGGCCAGCCGGTCGGCGCGCATCGCGCGCCGCCAGCCGCGCACCGAGATCGCGGCGAACGACGTGCGGTGCGGGAACGTGAGGTCGCGCGCGTGCGGGGCCAGTGGGTGACGGCGGATGTCGGTGACGGACTGGTCGCCGCCCCAGATCACCCGCAGATCGCACGCCTCCGACAGCATCGCCGTCGCCACCTCGTCCCGGCCGTACGTGACCATCAACTGGGTCGCGGCGACCACCGGATCGCGCGTCGGCGAGCGTGTCGTTCAACGCGTCGAGCACGACGTCGGCCGCACCCGCCGAGCGCGGTGAGACGCGGACGACGTTCGCGTTGCCGGCCAGCGCGGACAGCGCCCACGAGTAGACGAACAGCGTGTCCACGTTGGCGGGCGGGAAGTGCAGCACCATGCCCGCGCGGGAACCGCAGCGCATCCATCCGATGTGGATAGTCGGCACAGCGCGTCGCGCAGTTCGGCCGGCCGCAGGAAGAAGCCCAGCGCGGCGAGTTCGGGATGCTCACGGGCCAGTGACGGTTCCAGCAGCCGCCCGGCGAACGCGCCGAGGAACTCGACCATCCGCTCGTCGCCGACGGACAGCCGGTCGGGCGTGCGCAACCGGTCCAGCAGACACGGGCACGTCGACATCAGGACCGGCGGGAAAACGTTGCCGGACGGTCACGACGCCGCCTCCGCTGAGACGAGCACGTCGGCGGTCATGACACTCCCACATAGGTATCCGAACACCCTCGCGCCTCGGCTGAGGGCAGCCGGCCGAGCACGGCGAACCGACTTGCCCGGCCAGTCGCCGTCGTCGACGCCCATGCAGCACGCCGATGTCCTCGGTGAGCAGCACGTGGCCCGGGTACGAGCGCGGCAGCGTGCTGACGACCTCGATCACGCCCGGCACGCCGACCGGCTGTTCGGCCCAGGTGCGCGGGTCGCGGATCAGCGACGTCGGCGAAGTCCGGGCAGTAGAACGAGCCGCCGGACGGCCCTTCCAGGAACACCGTGCCGATCTGCTCGACCATGCCGTAGTAGTCGTGGATGCGGGCCAGGCCGGTGTCGGCGGCGAAGCGCCGCCGGAACACCGGCGTTGTCCACCGCGTGCTCGGCCAGTTTCTTCCAGCCGCCGGCGTGCACCAGGATTCCGTTGGTCAGATCGAGGCCGTACTCCGCCGCCAGGCGGTACAGGTGCTGTCCAGACCAGGAACGTGAAACCGAAGACCAGGAACGGTTCTCGGCCGTGCTCGGGCCAGGAATGCCGCGCATGGCGGCCAGATCAGCCGGCGTTCGTGCTCGTCAAGCGCGTAGACGTGGTCGCGGCCGAACGTCGCCATGCCCAGCACGCCCGCCGCTGCGAGCGGACGATCCGGTGACCACGCGCAGGCCGTCCACCACCAGCATCGGGAGCCGGCGGTCGCCGAGGATCGCGGCGCAACGTGCCGCGCCAGGTGCCGGGTCTGGGCCGGCGGCCGCGGCACGGTCCAGGCAGATCGCGGGACGGCGTGCCCGTCGTCCCGGACGACGTGAGCACGCGGAACACCTCTTCGGCCGGGATGCTGCGCAGTTCGTGCGTCTTGAACAGGCCGACCGGCAGCCACGGCAGGTCGGCGACCGTGTCGAACATGCGTGGCGCGCCGAGCGCGGCGAGGATCTTCGTCGTACCCGCGGCAGTGCGGTTCTGTGGTGCTCGGTCAGGGCGCGCCAGTTCGGCGATCAGCGGAGCGCACCGCGCCTCCAGTGCCTGATAGTCGATCTTGCCGTTGGCCAGCAACGGAAGGCTGTCGATGCCGTGCACGTCGAAACCGGACGCGTGCACGCGCAACCGTGCCGCCAGCGCGCTGCGCGGCCGCGGCCGCGGGTCGCGGCGTCCGCGCCCTCGACGTACAGCGGCGACCCGGTCGTCGGCGGCCACTGCCGCCACGCCGCGCCCTGCCGTGGCGGACCAGGTGCTCCAGGTCGTCGAGGCTGACCCGGTGGCCGAACACCTTGCCGATCCTGGCCGAGCCGGCCGGTCACCGTCAGGCAGTCCTCGGCGTCGAGGTGACCGAGGTCGCCGGTGGCCAGGACGCCGTGACAGTCGTCGCCCCTGGCCAGGTCGTCGGCTCGCTGCTGGCGTAGCCCATCATCACGTTCGGGCCGTGGTAGACGATCTCGCCGCCGCCGTGCGATGTGAACTGCCCGCCCGGCAGCGCGGGACCGACCGAGCCGGGCTTGTCGGGCACCAGTTCCGACGGCAGCGTCGCCATGCGCGGGGCGGCCTCGGTCTGGCCGTACATCACGAACATCCGGCCGCCCACGGCCGTCATCGCCGGTGTGGAACTCGGTGGCCAGGTCGGGTGGCAGCGGGCCGCCCGCCTGGGTCAGTGTGCGCAGCGTCGGGTGGCGGCCGGGGTCGAAGCCGATGCGGCGCAGCAGGCGGTAGTGGTGCGGCACGCCGGCCAGTGACGTGACACCGTGCTCGGCGACAGCCCGCCAGAACGAGCCGGCCAGCAGGCCCGCGTCCTCGACGACGACGGTCGCGCCGCGCAGCAGGTGGCTGTTCAGCACGGACAGCCGTAGCTGTAGTGCAGCGGCAGGCTGGTCGGGGCGACGTCGGCCGGGCCGATGCCCAGCACGTAGGCGATCGCGGCGGCATTGGCCATGATCAGCGTCCGCGGACGAACCGCACCAGGCGAGGGTTGCCGGTGGAACCGCTGGTCGGCAGCAGCACGGCCAGATCGGGATGCGGCAGCGACGCCGTCCGGGTCGTCGCGCACCCACGCCAGGGTGGTCACGGTGTAGCCGGGCGGCGGGGTGTCCAGCGGGTCCGCGCCGAGCACGGCGGCCGGGCGGAAGCGCCGGATCAGCTCGTCGTGCGGCCGGCCGGGATCGATCAGGGCGACGGCGCGGCCCGCGCGCAGTGCGGCCAGGTAGCGCAGCATCGCCGGCACGGTCACGGCATCCTGGCCAACAGCACGCCGGCCGGCAGCGCGGCGAACAGTTCCGCCAGTTTGTCCACTGTGGCCAACAGGGCTGGTGCCGCCGAGCGTTTCGCCGGTCGCGGCCACGACCAGGCGTGCCTCGGGGTGCACGAGTTTCACAGCACCAGTCCCCCGTCGACGCCGAGCACCTGGCCGGTCACGAACGCCGGCGTCGTCGCAGGCCAGGAACCGGATCACCGCGGCCACGTCGCCCGGCGTGCCCAGCCTGCCCAGCGGCGTGTCCGCGACGCGGCGGTCCAGCGACGGCCGCGCGGCAGGTGCGCGGTCATGTCCGTGGCGACCAGACCCGGAGCGACCGCGTTGACGCGGATGCCGTGGCGGACCAGTTCCTTCGCGGACGAGCGGGCGATCGTCGCGACGGCGGCCTTCGTCGCGGCGTACGCCGTCTGGCCCGCGCTGCCACGTTCGCCGACGATCGACGCCAGCACCACGATCGAGCCGCCGCCGCTGCCGCGATCATCGCGGGACGCGGCCTGGACGGTGGCCAGCGTGCCGGCGACGTTGGTGGCCAGCAGCGCGGTCGACCGGCTCGTCGGTGATCATGCCCAGCAGCCCGTCGGCCAGCACGCCCGCGTTGGCCACGACGACGTCCAGCCGGCCGTGCGCCTTCGCCACGCCCCGAGCACCACGCGCGCGACGGCCGCCGAGTCGGTGACGTCGAGGCCGACGCCTGACGCCGCGCCCTGGACACCGAAGCCCTCGACGCCGAGCTTCGCGGCACGGACGCCGCGACCTGCTCGTCCCGGCCGGTGAGCACGACCGTCGCGCCGGCCTGCGCCAGTGCCCGGCACGTGGCCAGCCCGATGCCCCGCGTGCCACCGGTGACGAGCGCGACGCGGCCCGCCAGATCAGTCACTGACCAGCAGGGCGCCCGCGACGATGGCGACGGCCGCCGCGAAGCTGCTCAGGTCGATGACCTGTTCCGTGCACAGCGGATGTCGAACTCGTCCTCGATCGGCCGCGATCAGCGTCATGTGGCCGACCGAGTCCCAGCCGGCGATCTCCCGGTAGCGCACGCGGTCACGTCGACGGCCGGGTCGAGGTCCAGGGCCGCGGCGAAGACGACGCGCAGCCGCGCGATCACTCCGGTTGTCATGCGATGCTCCGATCGGTCCAGCGTTTCAGCAGGCCGGCCACGGCGTCCGGGAGGTCCACATCGGACGGTTCGGCGCGGCCGGTGACGACGGCGGCGAGTGCGGATCCGGGTCGGCGCAGCCCAGCCGGCGCAGGCCGACCTCGTTCAGGCCGGCGATGCGGGCCGGAGAGCCGACGGTCACCGTGAACGGCGGCACCTCGCCGCGCACGACGGCACCCATGCCGACCATCGCGCCCGGCCCGATCCGGCCGCGCTGGTGCACCAGCGCGCCCATGCCGACCACGCGTGCGACCCACGTCGGTGTGGCCGCCAAGTTGCACGGCGCAGGCGATGGTGACGTCGTCGTCCAGCCGGCAGTCGTGGCCGACGTGGCTGCGGGCCAGCAGGTAGCAGTCGTCCCCGATCCGCGTGGCCTGCTCGGTGCCCTGGTGGATCGACACGTACTCCCTGATCCGGTTGCGGTGTCCGATGTGAACGCCTTGTCCGGCCTGTTTCCCCTTCCCAGGCAACGGGATGCGGTTCGTCCGATGTTCGGCCGGCGTGCCCGATCGTGACGTGTGGGCCGATCCAGTTGCCGTCGCCGATGCGGCACGGGCCGACCAGCACGGTGAACGGGCCGATCACGTTGTCATCGCACCAGTTCCACGCCGGGCCGACGATCGCGGACGGATGGATGCGATTGCCCATCCGCGGTCCTCCTCACGTACAGATTCACCCGGTCGTGTGGCTTCAGTCGGGTAGGCCAGATGGTCGATATCTCGTCGGTGGCGCTCCGCCGGCCGGCGTAGCCTACCGTATCCCGGAACTTCGTTTCCTCATGATGAAATGAGCTCATGATCCCGATCTCGACCGTCGACGTCGCGCGAAGCGGAGGCGCTGGTGAGCGAGGTCCTGCGGTCGGGAGTGCTCGCGCAGGGGCCGATGGTGCGGCGGCTGGAGGCGGGCTTCGCGCGCGGCCGCCGGCGTGCCGCACGCGGTGGCCGTGAACAGCGGCACGACGGCGCTGACTCGCGGCGTTGCAGGTGCTGGACTGCGGCCGGCGACGAGGTGATCACGTCGCCGTTCACGTTCGCCGCCACGCTGAACGCGATCCTGCACGCCGGCGCGACCGTGCGGTTCGCCGACGTGTCACCGGCCGACTTCTGCCTCGACCCGGACGCCGTGGCCGCCGCGATCGGCGACCGGACGCGCGTGCTGATGCCCGTGCACCTGTACGGCCAGGCCGCCGACATGCGGCGGCTGGCGCCGCTGGCCGAGCAGAACGGCGTGGCCATCGTCGAGGACGCCGCGCAGGCGGTCGGCGCCGCGTTCGACGGCCGGCCGGCCGGGAGTTTCGGGCTGGGCTGTTTCTCGCTGTACGCCACCAAGAACGTGACCGCGGCCGAGGGCGGCATGATCACCACGGCCGACGGCGCGCCTCGCCGACCGGCTGCGCGTGCTGCGCAACCAGGGCATGCGGGAGCGCTACCGGTACGAGCTGGCCGGCCACAACTACCGGATGACCGAACTGCACGCCGCCGTGGGCATCCCGCAGCTGGCCAGGTTGGGCGAGATCACCGAGGCCCGCACCCGCAACGCCGAGCGGCTGACGAAGGGCCTGGCCGGACTGCCCGGACTGGTCCTGCCGGCGGCCGTCGCCGGACGGACGCACGCGCTGGCACCAGTACACGGTGCTGGTCACGGCCGGCGCGAGGGTGACCAGGGACGAACTGGCCGCGCGGCTGGGCGAACTCGGCGTCGGCTCCGGCGATCTACTACCCGCGGCCGGTGTTCGACTACGACTGCTACCGCGAGCACCCGCGCGTCGTCACCGCGGACGTGCCGGTGGCCGCGTCGCTGACCGGGCAGGTGCTGTCGCTGCCGGTGCACCCGCGACTGAGCGACGCCGACCTGGACGCGATCGTGGACGCGGTCGGCCGGGTGCTCGGGTGAGGCAGGATCGTCCTGGTCAGGCGCGGGTGTGATGGGATCGGCGCACGCCCGTGTGCTGGCCGGTGCCGGGGTGCTGGCGCGGGTGGTCGATCCCTGTGCCGACGCGGACTCGCCGTCGCGGCAGCGGTACGGGGTGCCGTGGGCGCCGGAACTGGACTCGGTGACCGGGGTGGACGCGGTCGTGCTCGCCGCGGCCACCCAGGCGCACCATCCGGTCGCGCTGGACGTCGTGGCGGCGGATGTGCCGCTGCTGGTGGAGAAACCGCTGTGCGACGACCTGACGCGGGCGCAGCGACGTGGTGCGGCTGGCGGAGCGCCGCGACGTGCCGCTGATGTGCGGGCTGGCCGAACGCTTCAATCCCGCCGTACTGACGGCCGCGGCGCTGATCGAGCGAGCCGGTGCACGTGACGGCGGCACGGCATTCGCCCGTACGCGCCGCGCATCCGCACCGGTGTCGGCTGGGATCTGCTGGTGCACGACGTGGATCTCGCCGATCCGGTGCTTCGGCGACGAACCGCGCCGCGTGTCCGCGACGCCGGGCTACTTCCACCCGTCGTCCGAACCGGGCGCGGAGGACGTGCTGGACACCGTGCTGGAGTTTCCGCGCGGTGGCGTGGCGAGCGTGTCGGCCAGCCGGATCGGGCAGCGGAAGGTGCGGTCGCTGGCCGTCACCGAGCTCGGCCGGGTGATCGAGGTGGATCTGGTGCGTGGTACCGTGATCGTGCACCGGGCGAGTTCGGTGCAGCGGCCGGAGCCGGTGTCCAGGACGGAACCCCTCGCCGCGCAACTGGACCGCTTCCTGGGGTTGGTCGACCGGCCCGTCGACGCGGCCGCCGAGCGGCGGTCGATCCTGCCGGCGCACCGCGTGGTCGCCGCGGCGCTCAAGGGCGATCGTGCCGTCCGCGTCTGACCGTGCCGACGATCCGGGCCGGAACGCCGGCCACGGCCGTGTTCGGCAGGCACGTCCTGCGCGACGACGGCGCCCGGCGCCGATGACGGCGCGGTCGCCGATCGTGGTGCCCATCAGGATCACCGCGTTCGCACCGACGAACACGTGGTCGCCGATGGTCACCGGGGCCCGGTCCACGTCCGGGTACGCGCGGCCGGTGACGCAGCGGCGGACCGTGTTGTGCGTGTAGATCTGGACGCCGCAGGCGATGTCGCAGCCGGCGCCGATGCGCAGGCCCCCGGAGCCGTCCAGCACGGCGAACGCACCGATCCACGTGCCGGAGCCGATCTGCCGGATCCCCGGTGATCCAGGCGCTCTCGTTGTGGCGTGCTGTGCCTGTTGATTCGCTCGCGAGCTCGCTCATGAACGGCGCACCAGGTCGGCCATGCCGTCCTCGACGGCGATCGCGGCTCCCAGCCCAGCACCTCGCGGGCCCGGCGGATGTCCGCGGCACGCCGGGACACCAGCACCTCCCGTCGCGGAACACCGGCGCCGACGTCCGCGCCGATCGCCTCGATGAGGATCTCCGCCAGCGTCGCGACGGACGTGGCGACGCCCGTGCCGATGTTCATCGGCAGGTTCGCGCGCTCACTCTCCAGTGCCAGCACGACGGCCCGGCCAGATCGCTGACGTGCACGAAGTCCATCGACTGCTCGCCGTTGCCGTCGATCACCGGCGCCTGTCCGGCGCGCAGGCGCCGCACGAAATGGTTGATCACGGACGTGTAGTAGGCCTCGGTACGCTGGCCGGGACCGTAGACGTTGAACAACCGCAACGCGATCCAGGACAGGCCGCGCTGCCGCTGGTAGAAGCCGAGCAGGTCCTCGCCGGTGCGTTTGCCGATGCAGTAGGGCGTGAGCGGGCGCAGTGGGTCGTCCTCGTGCATCGGCAGCCGCTCCGGCTCGCCGTAGACCGACGCGGAGGACGCGAACACCAGCCGCCGCACACCCTCGTCGGCGGCCGCCGCGAACACGTTGTGGTTGCCGGTGATGTTGATGTCGACGCTCTCGTGCGGGTCGGCGATGCTCCTGTTGATCGAGACCGTGGCGAAGTGGATCACGTGGGTGCAGCCGCGCATCGCGGCGCGCACCGCGCCGCCGTAGCGCACATCGCCCTTCGACGAGTTCCACGGCGCCGGTCATCGCGGCCACCCGGTCGCGGTCGCCGCGGGTCATGTTGTCGAAGATCCGGACCTTGTAGCCGCGTTCGGTGAGCAGCGGGACGACGTGCGACGCGATGAAACCGGCGCCGCCGGTGAACAGGACGGTTCGCATGGGCTCTCCATCAGGCCAACGCGGCGCGGAGTTCGGCCGCGACGCGCTCGACCTGGCTGTCGGTCGAGGTCGGCGTGCAGGGGAATCGGCGAGGCCGTGCTCGAACAGGTGACGCGAGGTCGGACAGTGCTGCCGGCTGGGTAGACCGGTTGCAGGTGGCAGGCGTAGCGTGCCGATCGTGCAGCCGATGCCGCTGCTCGCGCAGCCGGGCGGCGATGCGTCCCGGTCGGCGTCGTCGGCCAGCACGACGACGTGGCTCTGCCAGGCGTGCGTCCCGGTCCGGCGGTTCGCACCGGCAGGCGCAGCGGCAGGTCGGCGAGCAACGTGCCGGTACGCCATGGCGCAGTGCGCTGCGGCGGTCCAGCAGGTCGGGCAGCCGGCGCAGCTGCACGCGCAGGATCGCGGCGGCGATGTCGGACATCTTGTAGTTGTGGCCCAACTCGGTGAACCGACGGCACGCGGAGGTCGCCGGCCGCCCGGCTCAGGGCGCTCTCGATGCCGAACGCGTGCCGTCTGCGGGCCGTGGCGGCGATGGCCGGGTCGCCGGTGACCAGCGCGCCGCCCTCGCCGGCCGTGATGCCCTTGCGGCCGTGGAAGCTGAAGCACGCGACCGGCGCGAGCCGGCCCGCGTTGCGGCCGCGGTACGTGGCACCGGCCGCGCAGGCGGCGTCCTCGAGCAGGAACAGGCCGTTGCCGTTCGGCGATCGTCGGCCAGTTCCGCGTAGTCGGCCGGCAGGCCGGCGTTGTCCACGGCGATGACACGCCGCCGTGCGCGGGCCGACCAGTGCGGCCACGGCCGCCGGGTCGACGCAGCCGGTGTCGGGCAGCACGTCGGCGAACACCGGGGTCGCGCCGGTGAAGCAGCACGGCGTGCGCCGTGGCCGGGAACGTGTGGTCGGCGACGATCACCTCGTCGCCCGGGCCGACGCCGTGGGCCAGCAGCGCCAGGTGCAGTGCCGCCGTGCAGTTGGTCACGGCGACCGCGTGCGACACGCCGATCGGCCGCCGCGAACTCGTCCTCGAATGCCCGACATGCCGGTCCCTGGCCCGCCAACCAGCCCGAACGGAACACCTCGGCCACCGCGGAAAGTTCCTCGTCGCCCACGGTGGGCCGGCCGAGTGCGATGCTGTCGGTCATTGATCTCCCAACTCCAGGCACGGAGTGTATCCAGGAGGCTACGGTGCGACATGTCACGGTCGTGGGCGGCGGCATCGTCGGGCTGGCCGATCGCGCGGGAACTGACCAGGCGCGGCGACCGGGTCACGGTGTGCGAGAAGGCGGACCACTGGGCCGCACACCAGACGGGCCACAACAGCAACGTCGTGCACGCCGGCCTGTACTACCGGCCCGGTTCGTTCAAGGCGAGGATGTCCGTCGCCGGCAACGCGTCGATGGTGGCGTTCGCCAAGGACAATGGCGTGCCGGTGGACGTGTGCGGCAAGCTCGTCGTCGCGGTGGACGAGGCCGAGGTGCCACGGCTGGCCAGTCTGGCCGAGAGAGCGCTGGCCAACGGCGTGCCGGTGACCCGGATCAGCGCGGCCGAGGCACGCGAGCACGAGCCGGAGGTGTCCTGCGTCGCGGCCCTGTGGGTGCGGACGACGGCCGTCATCGACTTCCCGGCGGTGTGCGCCGCGCTGGTGCGGCAGCTCGGCGAGACAGGCGCCGACCTGCGGCTGGGTTCGCCGGTGCTGGGCATCCGGGCGGGTCGCGACGGCGGCGTGGAGGTGGCGACGCCCAGCGAGGTGATCCGGTCCGACGCGCTGGTCAACTGTGCCGGACTCCAGTCCGACCGGGTGGCGCGGCTGGCCGGCCTGCACCCGGCGGCGACGATCGTGCCGTTCCGCGGCGAGTACTACGAACTGCGGCCCCGCGCGCGGGATCTGGTGCGCGGCCTGATCTACCCGGTGCCCGACCCGGCGCTGCCGTTCCTGGGCGTGCACCTGACGCGGATGCTGGACGGCACCGTGCACGCCGGGCCGAACGCGGTGCTCGCGCTGGCCAGGGAGGGCTACCGCTGGGCGGACGTGTCAGCGCGGGACCTGGGTGAGATCGCGCGGTTTCCCGGGACGTGGCGGCTGGCCGCGAAGTACGGCCGGACCGGTGTCGACGAGGTGCTGCGGTCGCTGTCCCGGCGGCGGTTCGCGGCCGGCCTGGCCCGGCTGGTGCCGGCGATCCGGCCCGCCGACCTGGTGCGCGCCGAGGCCGGTGTGCGGGCGCAGGCGCTGCTGCCGGACGGCACGCTGGTGGACGACTTCCTCATCGAGACCACCCGCAACCAGGTGCATGTGCTCAACGCGCCCGTCGCCCGCCGCGACCTGCTCGCTGGAGATCGCCGGTCACGTCGCCGACCAGTTGGCCACGGTGCTGGCCTGAGTGGGGTGTTGCTACGGTTTGGGCGCCCATCCAGCCCGCGCTCAGGAGCCGATCACGGTGACCACCTTCGACATCATGCTGCCGTACTACGGTGACGCCGCCCTGATGCGCGAAACGGTGCGCAGCGTGCAGGCCCAGGACGACGAGGACTGGCGGCTGACCGTGGTGGACGACTGCTACCCGGACGACTCCGTGCCCGGCTTCTTCGCCGAACTCGGCGACCCGCGCGATCACGTACCGGCGCAACGAGCACAACCTCGGCATCAACCGGAACTTCCAGCACTGCGTCGAACTGGCCGAGCACGACTACGTCGTGATCATCGGCTCGGACGACGTGATGCTGCCCGACTACGTCAGCACGGTCCGGTCGATCGTCGCCGCCGTGCCGGACGCGACGATCGTGCAGCCGGGCGTCGAGATCGTGGACGGCCGGGGAATCCGGTGCGCAGCCTGGTGGACGACACGAAGCAGCGGTTCTACCGGCCGAAGTTCACCGGCCGCACCGTGCTGAAGGGCGAACCGCTCGCGGTCAGCCTGCTGCGCGGGAACTGGCTGTACTTCCCGGCGCTGTGCTGGCGCACCAAGGCGATGCGGTCGGTCGGGTTCCGCGAGGGCCTCGACGTCATCCAGGACCTCGCCCTGGTCATCGACCTGGTCCAGCAGGGCGGCCGAACTGGTCGTGGACGACACGGTGTGCTTCCAGTACCGCAGGCACGAGGCGAGCGTGTCCTCGGTGGGCGCCGCGCAGGCGACGCGGTTCGTCGAGGAGCGCAACTACTTCATGGACGTCGCCGACCGGATGCGCGCGCAGGGCTGGGACCGCGCCGCCCGCGCGGCGCACAACCACGTCTCGTCCCGGCTGCACGCGCTGACGATGCTGCCGGGAGCGTTGCGCGGCGGGCAGCAGTGACGGCGCGAAAGTGCTGGCCAGGCACGCGTTCGGGCGCAGCAGGCGAGTCACCGGCTGAGGGGAACTGACGAACGTGCGGACTCTGGTCACCGGCGGTGCCGGCTTCATCGGCTCGACGCTGGTCGAGCAGCTACTGGCCGACGGGCACGACGTGCACGTCGTGGACGACCTGAGCCGGGGCAGGGCGGCCGGCCTGCCGGATGCCGCGGTGCTGCACGCGCTGGACGTCAACGATCCGGCGTTCGCCGGACGTGTGCACCGAGGCGCAGCCGGAGGTCGTGTTCCACCTCGCGGCGCAGATCGACGTCCGCAAGTCCGTGACCGACCCGCTCCTGGACGCGCGGCAGAACGTGCTCGGCACGATCAGCGTCGCGGAGGCCGCGCGGAAGGCGGGCGTGCGCAGGATCGTGTTCGCCTCCAGCGGCGGTTCGATCTACGGCACGCCGGACGAACTGCCGGTCGCGGAGACGACGCCGGTGAACCCGCTGTCGCCGTACGCGGTGAGCAAGGTGTCCGGCGAGCTGTACCTGAACGCGTTCCGGCAGCTCTACCAGCTGGAGTGCACGCACCTGGCGCTGGCCAACGTGTACGGGCCACGCCAGGACCCGCACGGCGAGGCGGGCGTGGTCGCGATCTTCGCGCGGCGCGCTGCTGGCCGGGGAGCCGACCAGGATCTTCGGCGACGGCGGCAACACCCGCGACTACGTGTACGTCGGTGACGTGGCCGCCGCGTTCCGCGCCGCCGCCGGCTCGGCCGGCAACGGCCGCCGCTACAACATCGGCACCGGCGTACAGACGCCGGACCGGGAACTGCACCGGCCTGGTGGCCGCCGCCGCCGGTGCGCCGGACGAGCCGGAACCGGCCCCGGCCCGGCTGGGCGACCTGCGGGCGTCCGCACTGGACGCCCGCCTGGCCGCCGCCGAGATCGGCTGGACCCCTCAGGTCACGATCACCGAAGGGGTCCGGCGGACCGTCGAGTACTTCAGGGGTCTGGCGTGACCACCGGCGGTTCCGCGTCGCGCAGGGCGAGTGCGCGCACCAGGCGTGCCTCGCGGTACCTGGAGCGAACGGAACCGCAGGTACATGTTGATCATGGCGAAGGCGAAGCCGACGACCAGGCCGTAGAGCACCAGGTCGGTGCCACGGCCGACGCCCAGCGACTCGGCCAGCTTCGTCACGGCGCTCGGGTAGAGCACCGCGACGATGCCGAACACCAGGAACAGCACGAAGCCGATCTTCACGCTCGCGCTGGCCCTGGACGTGCCGTGGTTGCGCAGGAAGAACACCAGCAGCAGCAGGACAGCGGCGATCAGTACGAACTGGATGACCATGGTTACCGCCAGTTCCTCATCGACGTGGACCGGTCTTCAGGGCGGACTCGAACAGGATGTTCACGCCGTTGATCAGGGACTGGCCCTTGGCCATCGAGTACTCGGTGTAGACGATCGTCACCGGCTCCTCGGCGATCCGCCACTTGTGCCGGTCGATCATCTCCACGATCTCCGACGCGTGGCCCATGCCGTTGGCGTGATGTCCATCTGCTCGGCGACAGCGCGGTTGAACGCGCGCAGCCCGTTGTGCGCGTCGGTCAGGCCGCAGCCGCCGCAGTTGCGGGCTCAGTGCCACCACGGTGCGCAGCACGATCCGCTTGGCCAGCGGGATGTGCGACGTGTCGCCGTGGAACCGGGTGCCGACCACGATGTCCACCGGCTCGGTGCGCAGCCGCTCGACCATCTTCACGACGTCGGAGACCTGGTGCTGGCCGTCGGCGTCGAACGTCACGAAGTACTCGCCGCCCGGCTGAGCGCGGGCGTACTCGACGCCGGTCTGGATGGCGCCGCCCTGGCCGAGGTTGATCGGGTGGCGTACCAGATGGGCACCCGCCGCCCGATCCGGTCGGCGGAGCCGTCCCTGCTGCCGTCGTCGACGCACACGATGTTCGGGAAGGTGCGCAGGCTTCACGCACGACGTCACCGATCACCGTGGCCTCGTTGTAGACCGGGACGATCAGCCACACATCGGAGTTGCTCAGCACGGCGTACAGGCTAGCGGGTCACTGGGAGGAACCTGTGGGGAGTCAGCACCTCGCTGGCCGCCCAGGTAGGGCCGCAACGCGGCGGGCACCACGACCGAACCGTCGGCCGCTGGTGGTTCTCCAGGATCGCCACGATCCAGCGGGTCGTGGCCAGGGTGCCGTTCAGCGTGGCGGCGATGCTGCGGGCGGCCGTCGGCGTCCCGGTAGCCGGATGTTGAGCCTGCGGGCCTGGAACGTCGTGCAGTTCGACGTCGACGTGACCTCGCGGTAGGCACGCTGGCTGGGCACCCACGCCTCGCAGTCGTACTTGCGGGCGGCGCTGGAACCGAGGTCGCCCGCTGCCACGTCGATGACGCGGTAGGGCACCTCGATCTTGGCCAGCATCTCCTCCTCCCATGCCAGCAGCCGCAGGTGCTCGTCGTGCGCCTGCTCGGGCGGGCAGTAGGAGAACATCTCGACCTTGTCGAACTGGTGCACGCGGATGATGCCGCGCACGTCCTTGCCGTACGAGCCGGCTTCCCGCCGGTAGCAGGACGACCAGCCCGCGTAGCGGAGCGGGCCGCCGCCCAGGTCGAGGATCTCGTCCTTGTGGTAGCCGGCCAGTGCCACCTCGGACGTGCCGACGAGGTACAGGTCGTCGTCGCGCAGCCGGTACACCTCGCCGGCGTGCGCACCGAGGAACCCGGTGCCCTCCATGATCTCCGGCCGCACCAGCGTCGGCGTGACCATCGGCACGAAGTCGTTCTCCAGCGCCTGCTGCGACGGCCATGTTCAGCAGCGCGATCTCCAGTTGCATGCCCACGCCGCGCAGGAAGTAGAACCGGGCGCCGGACACCTTCGCGCCGCGCTCCATGTCGATCGGCGGCAGCCCCTCGCCCAGCGCAGGTGGTCGCGCGGTTCGAAGTCGAACTCGGGTACGTCACCGACGTGCTTGAGGACGACGTAGTCGTCCTCGCCGCCCGCCGGCGCGCCCTCCTCGACGACGTTGGACACCCTGCCGGTGCGCCGCGGTGCAGCGCCTCCTCGGCCTCGTTCTGCTCGGCCTCGGCCGCCTTCACCTCGGCGGCCAGTTCCTTGGCCTTGGCCAGCAGCGCGTCCCGCTCGTCGCCGCGCGCCCTGCCGACCTGCTTGCCCAGCTGCTTCTGCTCGGCCCGCAGCGCGTCGGCGCGGCTGATGGCGGCCCTGCGCCGCTCGTCGGCGGACAGCAGCCCGTCCACCAGCGTCTCGTCCTCGCCACGGGCACGCTGCGAAGCGCGCACCGCCTCCGGATTCTCGCGCAGGGTCTTCAGGTCGATCACAGCATGTCAGGGTAGCCGCTTCGCGGAGAGCACCAGCCGGCGGCAGGTCGACGTCGTGGCTGACGAGTCGCTTCGCTCCTGGCCCTACGCGCCGCTGGTGCGCCAGGGCCGCCGCCCACGATGCGGTGCGGCACGAACGAGGCGCCGTCGTCGGTGACCAGCCCGGCCGTCTCGCGGATGCCCAGTCCGGCCGCCTCGTCGGCGACGACCCACGCACCCAGCGCGGGCCGGTAGCCGTCGAACTCGGGCAGCGGGTCGAACAGTTGGTACACGTAGCCTTCCTTGCCGTACACGCCGCCGGTGGACGACCTCGTGGCCCGGCGCGACGATCTGGATGTTCGCCGCCCTCACGGCCCAGTTTCGGCTTGCGCACGTACTCGGTGAGCATCCCCGGGCTGTCCAGGAACGCGGGCAGCAGGTTCGGGTGACCGGGATGCATCTCCCACAGCACCGCCAGCAGCGCCTTGTTGGACAGCAGCATCTTCCACAGCGGCTCGATCCACATGGTGGCCGGCAGCGCCTGACGGCGTGCCGGCCGAACTGGTCGGCCACCATCCACTCCCACGGATAGAGCTTGACCAGCGTGTTGCATCGGCGCCTCGGCGAGGTCCACGAACCGCTTGAGGACCGGGTCCCAGCCGATGTCCTCGATGGCCAGCCCGACGGTGTCCAGCCCGCCCTCGGCGGCGGTCTCCTGGAGATAGGTGATCGTGACGTGGTCCTCGCCGGACGTGTCGGCCGACGACCACGTGAAGTGCAGTTCCGGCTTGGGCAGCAGGTCGCCGATCACCCGCCAGCGCGCGACCAGCTTCTCGTGGATCGAGTTCCACTGGTCGTCGTCGGGGAACACGGCCGTCTTCCAGAACCACTGGACCACAGCGCCTCCAGCAGCGAGGTCGGAGTGTCGGCGTTGTACTCCAGCAGTTTCGCCGGAGCCGGACACCGTCGTAGCGCAGGTCGAACCGGCCGTACACGTGCGGGTCGGAACGGCGCCACGACTCGGCGATCGCCGGCCACGCCCACTCCGGGATGCCGAAGTCGCGGTACCGCTCGGTCAGCACGACGTGCTCGACGGCGTCCAGGCACATCGAGTGCAGCACCTCGACGTCCGCTTCCAGGGCCAGGATCTCGTCCATCTCGAAGACGTAGTGCACCGACTCGTCCCAGTAGGGCCGGGCGCGACCCGCCGCGTCGCGGCCGGGGATGTCGTAGACCAGGCCCTGCTCGTGGATCTCCTGCCGCCAGTTCCGCCGCGGCGTCGACCGTTGCCTGCGCACTCAGCTACCCCCGCTGCTGGCTGCCGCCCGCTTCGCCGCCACCGCCGCTGCTGCCACCGCTGCCGCCGACCTTGCCGGTGATGCCGAAACCGCCGCGCTGGATGGTCCTGCCCGAGGGCGTGCGCACGTTCGCGTTCTCCGGCGCGGTGAACGAGCCGCCGCTGGCCCGCTGGCCGATACTGCCGCCCGAGCCGCCGTAGTAGTAGTGGTACTGCTGGTAGCGGCCGCCGCCGATGGGCAGGAACATGAAGCCGTTGCTGACGTAGCCGCCGTGCGCCGTCGCGTAGTCCGGGTCGCAGTTCTGGTCGGACACGATCGTGTTCGTGTCGCTGCCCGCCCCGACCGTGCACTGCGCCGTCACGTCCGGCGGGCTGGCCAGCAGGTACCAGGCACCGATCACGGCCACGACGCCGACGGTCACGCCGCCGCCGATCATCACCCGCCGCCGCCGGTTGGCCCGCGCCGCGACGACCGCCCGCGCCTCGGTCTCCTCGTGCTCGGCCTCCATCCTGGCCCGCTGCTCGGCCAGGGTCGGCTGCCTCGGGGTGGTGGACGCGCGGTCCTGGAACCGCATCGTGCCGTGCGGGGTCGGCCCACCGGGCGGTTCCGACCCGGGTTCGGCCTTGTCGTCGCCGTCAGCGAACGCGCTCAGGTCCGGTGTCGGCAGCCGGTACTTGTCGTCCTCTTCACTCATCCGTCACACCCCCGGAGGTAGGAGTCCAGCTTTACATATCGCCTACGGTCACCCGAGCGGGAACGCGCAACGGCCAACCGGGCATCATGGACGTCGATGGCAGCAAAAGTCGGCTGGCTGCACCCAACCGGTCCGGCGGGGAGCACCCGGCTCTACATGGTGGGCGCCTTCGTCGGTGCCGTGGTGGTGCTCGGGCTCAGCATGGTCTCGGGCTGGCCGGTCCTGCCCGGTCACACCTCCGCACCAACGGATCCGGCCACGGTCGTGGCCGACGCGACGGCGGGCACCTGCCTGACCTGGACGAAGCCGGACGCGAGCAACCTGACGCAGGTCGACTGCGGCCGGCCGCACCTGTTCGAGGTGACCGGCTCGGCCGACGTGTCCGGCCAGTACCCGCCCGGCGCTCCGTTCCCGAACGAGCAGCAGTGGCAGCAGGCGGCACAGTCCAACTGCGCGACCAGCACCACGAACTACCTGGGCAAGCTCGATCCCAACGGCCGGTTCACGGTCGGCGCGCTCAAGCCGACCAGTTCCCAGTGGAGTTCCGGCGACCGCTCGCTGCGCTGCGGCGTGCAGCGCTCGACGCCGTCCGGCCAACTGCTGGCCACGACGGGCTCGGCGAAGGGCGCCGACCAGTCCGACGTCTATCCCACGGGCACCTGCCTGGCCCTGGTGAACAAGGCGGCGGGCGGCCCCGTGCGGTGCAGCGACCAGCACTCGTACGAGATCGTGGGCACGGTCGGCCTGCGCGGCCAGTTCCCGGACGGCTACCCGTCGGTCGCCGACCAGCAGAGCGCGCTGGGCAAGCTGTGCCAGCCGGTGGCCGCGGACTACACGAAGAACGCGAATCTGACGCAGTACCAGCTCTCGGTCACCTGGGACACGATTTCACAACAAAGCTGGGCCGCCGGCTCGTACCAGGTGAACTGCAAGATCGGCGCGATGCTGCCCGACGGCACCGGCCTCGGCCCGGTGGTCAACTCGGTCAAGGGCATCGGAGCCGGCGCGGCACCGACCAGCACGGGTCACTGACCATGCCGGTGGACATGACGCGGGAGCGCTTCGAGGAGCTCGTCGCCGACGCGCTGGACACGATCCCGAAGCGGTTCGTGGCGGCGATGAGCAACGTCGTGGTGCTCGTCGAGGACATCCACCCGGACAACGACCACCTGCTCGGCCTGTACCACGGCGTCGCGCTGACCGAGCGGACGTCGTACTACTCCGGTGTGCTGCCCGACCGGATCACCATCTACCGGCTGCCGATCCTGCGCATGTGCCACAGCGAGCAGGACGTGGTCGGGCAGGTCGGGGTGACCGTGATGCACGAGGTGGGCCACCACTTCGGCATCGACGACGCGACACTGCACGAACTGGGCTGGGGCTGAGGCCGGTCCGTGGGCCGCACGGCCCAACGGCGGCCCAGGGTTCAGGCCTGGTCGGTGGCGGCCTTGCGGCGATGCCGCGAGGCCAGTTGTCTGCTGGTGCCCGTACCGGCGATCCGCAACAGGTAGCCGACCACGACCAGGCCCAGCCCGATCGCCGGCCACAGCAGCGCCACGAAGGAACACACGACGGCGCAACCGGTCCCGACCAGCGCCCAGCGCGCGTCGGAGGACCGGAGCAGCCTGCGCAGCACGCCGGGCACCAGTGACCGCAGGTAGGAGCGCAGCCCGCGCGCCCACCACCCGAGCAGGCCCGCCCAGCCGACCGCGATCACACCGAACACCACCAGCCGGACGACCAGCGCGTCGTCGGGGCCTTCGGCCAGCGCCAGCACGAACCACACAGCCATCAGGTCCGCCAGCGCCATCCAGGTGGCCCGCTTCACCAGTGCCAGCACGGCGACCAGTGCCATGTTCCGGTGGATCGCCGCCTGGTGCGGATCACTGGCGGCGGCCTCGCGCAGCCCGGCCATCACCTTCTCGGTGCCCTCCCGGCCCAGCGTCAGCAGCGCCAGGTTGGACCGGGCCAGGGCGTGCGTCGGATCGATGCCCAGCGCGGTCCGGTAGGAGGCCTCGGCCGCCGCCCTGTGCTCCATCGCGCGGTGGATCACGCCGAGCAGGTTGTGCGCGTCGGCGTCCTGCGGCGCCAGTTCCACGGCGTGCCCGGCGTGCCACAGCGCCTGCTGCCGCCGCCCGCGCACCGGCAGCAGGACCCGCGCCATCGTGTAGTGCGCGTGCCACTGGTCGGGCGCCAGCCGCAGGTACTCCACCGCCGCGTCGCGCGCGTCGGGCATCCGGTCCAGTTCGATCAGCGCGATGCTGCGCCGCTGCCAGGCGGGCAGGTACCCGGGATCGAAGCCGATCGCCTGGTCGGCCAGGTCCAGTGCCTCGTCCCAGCGGTGCGCCCGCAGATGGGCCAGGGACATCAGGCCCAGCGCGGTGACGTCGGCGGGCTGCTCGGCCAGGAACCGGCCGAGCAGCGTGACCGCGTCGTCAGCGCGACCCGCGTTGATCAGTCGCAGCGCCGCCTCGGTCGGTGGGCCCGACGTGCCGTCCGACATAAAGGCGCTACGCCATCCGGCGGCGCTTCAGGTAGCGGTGCAGGTCGTCGTAGCTGCCGTCGGAGTTGCCGAACAGCGCGACGTTGCGCGCCACCGACAGCCACGCCCCGGTGGAGGGCCGGACCTCGGCCAGCGCGGCCTCGAAGTCGCGCATGCCGATCTTGCGGACCTTGCCGGTGCGCGCCGACTCCATCAGCGCCCGCTCCACCGCCGTCTCGCACAGGTGCGCCAGATCCGCACCCGAGTAGTCCTCGGTGCGCTTGGCCAGGTCCCTCGGGTTCACGCCGCTGGTCGGCTTGTCCCGCAGGTGGTAGCGCAGGATGGCCTCGCGCGCCGGCAGGTCGGGCGGCAGCACCAGCAGCATCCGGTCCAGCCGCCCCGGCCTGCGCAGCGCCGCGTCCACGTCCCACGGGTGGTTGGTCGCGGCGAGCACGAACACGCCCTCGTTGGTCTGCTGCACGCCGTCCAGCTCGGCCAGTAGCTGGTTCACCGTGCCGCGCTGGGCGGCGTTGGAGCGCAACTGGGTGCGCTTGTGGCCCAGCGCGTCGATCTCGTCCAGGAACAGCACGCACGGCGCGGCACGACGGGCCTCCGCGAACAGGTCGCGCAGGTTGCGCTCGGACGAACCGACCCACATGTCCAGCACGTCGGCCAGGGTCACGGAGAGGAACCGGGCGCCCAGCTCACCGGCGACGGCGCGGGCCAGGAACGTCTTGCCGCACCCTGGCGGGCCGTAGAGCAGCAGGCCGCCGCGCAGGCTCTTGCCGTACATCCGGCGCAGTTCCGGGTTGCGCATGGGCGCCAGGAAGGCCGCGTCGAGCCGCTGCTTCACCTCGGTCATGCCGCCGACGTCGGCCAGCCGGACCTGCGACTGTTCGACGTCGAACAGGATCGGCGCGCCCAGCGGGGCCGTGCCGCCGTCCACGTAGGGCGTGGGCACGCCGTGGAACTGGCTCTCCGCAGCCGCCCAGTTGAACTTGTGCCGCTCGGTCGGCTCGTCACCGGCCCGCCGTGGCCGCTGGCTGGGCGCGGCCGGCACCGGGGGCAGCTTGATGCCCTGCGGCGGCGTCCGGAGGCCCTGCTGGGGCGTCGGCGGGAGCATCGGCGGCAGCTTGATGCCCTGGGACGGAGTCTTCAGGCTCTCCTCCGACTCGGCCGCCTGCGTGTTCATCGCGGCGTGCTCGCCGCGTTCGTTGCGGGCGCGCGCCATCAGCGCCCGACCGGGGCCCGAGTTCGGCTCCCGCCGCAGCGCCGACGAGACGTGCATCACAGCCTCGTCGTGCAGTTTCGCGTCCAGCAACAGTTCCGCGAGATGCAGCCGCAACGGCACGTCGTCCGGATTGGCCGCCACCGCCGCCCGCAGGCTGCGCAACAGCGGCGTGTCCTCCCCACTCACCGGCTACCCCCACGGCGTTCCGTGCTACCCACGCCGACTCCCTTGTAGACGCTCGCCGTGCACGTACGGTCGCCCGTGCATCGCTCGCCGTGTCCGTCGAGCCGCCCGCACCGGTTACGCACGTGACCTCCGCTCGCTTGCGATCCCCATCGCCCGTCGTAGGTTACGTTGCCGCCGACGGCGCCCGGTCGGGTCCTTCTTGACCGTTACCCGCCAGAGATCGACAACGTCTGACTAGCTCAGCCGGACTCCGGCCCACTCCACACAATGCCAGCCTCCACGGGCCGCCGAATCCTCCTCCAGCAGGATTCGCGCCGTGTTCTGCAGCAATGACAGTTCACCGGCCAGCGTGTCGAGGTTGTCCGCCAACAGCGGAGCGACCAGTCGCAGCATCGCCCCGTGGCTGACGATCACCAGGGTGTCCTCGTCCTGACGACCGGCTCGCAGGCTGGTCAGGGCCGTGGTGAACCGGTCGACGGCCTCCCGGCCGGTCTCCCCGCCGGGCATCGGGCGGTCCAGGTCGCCACCGGCCCAGCTACCGAACACGTCGGCGAACCGGCGTAACGAGTCGCGGTCGGTGCTGCCCTCCAGATCGCCGACGTACACCTCCTGGATGCCGTCCACTATCTGGACGTCCAGATCGTGCCGCTTGGCGACCGGCAGCGCCGTCTGCTGCGCGCGCAGCGCCGTGCTCGCCCAGACGCCCGCGACCGGTTCGGCGGCCAGCGCCTCGGCCAGTTCCTCGGCCTGCCGCTGCCCGGCTTCGGTCAGCGGTCCACCCGGCGGCACCGAGTCGATCGCCATCCGCACGTTCGCGTCGGTCTGGCCGTGTCTGGCCATGATCAGCCGGGTCACGCGCCCTTCCCGTCCCGGATCCGCTGTACCCACTCGGCCGACGCCCGGAAGTCCTCGTCGCTCGTGCCGGGGGCCGGCGCGGTGACCAGGCCGCCCGCCTTCGGGTACGAGCCGAGGAACCGCACGGACGCGCAGCGCCGCCGCAGCGCGGCAACGGCGTCACCCAGCCGGGCCTCGGCGATGTGGCCGTCGACGTCGAAGTAGAACCGGTACTCGCCGAGCCTGCCCCTGGTCGGCCGGGACTCGATCCGGGTCAGGTTGATGCCCCGCTCGGCCAGTTCGACCAACAGGTCGGCCAGCGCCCCGGTTCGGTCGGCGGTGAACGCGACCAGTGACGTGCGGTCGGCGCCGGTCGGCTCGGGCAGCGGGCCCGGCCTGCGCAGCAACAGGAAGCGGGTGGCGGCGTCCGCGACGTCCGCGACGTCGGTGGCCAGCGCGGCCAGCGGGTAGTGGGTGGCGGCGACCGGCGCGGTCACGGCGGCGTCGAACTCGCCTGCCGCCACGGCGACGGCGGCGGCGGCGGTGGACGTGGCCGCCACGACGGTGGCGACCGGCAGGTGCTCGGCCAGCCACGTGCGCACCTGCGCGAGCGCGTGCGGGTGGCTGGCCACCGTGCGCACGTCGCCGGCGGCCGTGCCCGGCCGGACCAGGACGCTGAACCGGACCGGCAGGATCGCCTCGGCGACCGCGACCAGCGGCTCACCGTCGACCAGCGCGTCCATCGTGGCGTTGACCGCGCCCTCGACGGAGTTCTCCACCGGCACGCACGCCGCGTCGGCGGCCCCGTCGCGGACGGCGGCCAGCGCCGCGGGCGGCGTGTCCACCGGGATCAGCTCGTCGGCGTCCGCGTCGACCAACCCCAGTGCCGCCTGCTCGGTGAAAGTGCCCTGTGGGCCGAAATACGCGATGCGCGCCACGGCACAACCCTAGTGGCGGCCCTGCCGCGGGCAACGAGGCACAGATCACCCGGACGGCCGGTGGACACCTGGTTACGCCGCATACGGCGGGAATGCCATGCTGACAGCGTGACCGCGGACTCGGAGGGTGAGCCGACCACACCGACCCGGGGACCACGTGTGGTGCTGTGTGCCGTCGACGACTCCCTGGCGCGGGCCTGGCGCGGGATCGCGGACGAGCGGCCGGGAATCCGGGTCCACCAGGGCTCGGTCCTGGAGGTCGGCACGGACGCGGTGGTGAGCCCGTCGAACTCGTTCGGGCTGATGCGAGCCGGGGTCGACGCGGTCTACGCGGCCGCGTGGCCGTCCATCGAACAACGGGTGCGCAGCGCCGTACTCGCCTTCCACGGCGGTGAACTGCCCGTCGGCGAGGCCGTCGTCGTGTCGACCGGCGCGGTTCGGCCGGGCTGGCTGTTCAGCGCGCCGACCATGCGGGAACCGGGCACGACGCTGCCCGAGGACACCGTGCACCCGTATCTCGCGGCGCGGGCGGTGTTCCGGATGTGGCGCACCGGTCTGGTCGAGGACGGCAGGCAGGTCCGGCGGGTGATCCGCAGCATCGCGCTGCCCGGTCTGGGCACCGGGATCGGCGGCCTGTCGGTGGGGACGTGCGCGCGGCAGGTGGCGGCCGCGTGGGACGAACTGTTCGCCGACGCGGGCCATCCGGCGACCGCCTGACGGCACCCCGGCTGACGGACGGCCCGGCTGACGGGCGGCCCGACTTGCGGACGACCCGGCACCAGGGCCCGTGATCACCTGGCGCCGGGCCCGACCGCGTGGCGAGGTGTTCGAATCCCGCCGCGAACCCCGCGCCGATGCCCGGCGTCCGTCTTATACGACTCCAGGCCCGGGGTGACGGTTCGGCGGTCCGTCGAACCCCGGGTACCTGAGCCACGCCCCGGCCTGCCGTGACGGGCGCCAAGGGGCGTGGGCAGCCCGTGACCGCCTCCCGAGGGGGTTGGTGGAGACGGTCACGGGCGGGTCACGGTGATCAGTCGTTGTCCGGCGTCGAGTCGCCGCGCGACTCGACCTCGCCGGCCGGCGAGCGCTCGGACAGCTCGGTGGCCGGGCGACGGATCTTGATCTTCGTCGGTTCCGGTGTCCGCGGCCCGACCTGGTGTACGCGCACCGTCAGCAGGCCCTGGTCGTAGTCGGCCTCGACGTGCTCGGCGGTGACGCCCTCGGGCAGCGTGAACACCCGGCGGAACTCACCGGAGCCGATCTCCCTGACCAGCACGCCGCCCTGCTCGGACTCGTGGCGCGCGAAGCGGCGGCCGGTGACGGCCAGCCGACCCTCGGTCACCTCGATGTCCACGTCCTTGTCGACGTCGACGCCCGGCAGCGCCAGCGTCACGACCACGTCGTCGCCGTCCTTGGCGACGTCCGCCGCGGGGACGAAGGCGGCCGGCCGGGCCCGGTGGGACGAACGGCGGACCAGCGTGTCGAACTCGGTGTCGAACTGCCGGACCAGCGGGAAGGGGCTCCACACGGAACCCCGGACGGCGATGGCCATGTCGGACCCTCCACTTTTCTGGTTGAGCCGCTTCGGCTCACCTTTCATTCGTTGCAACGACGCAACCCGGCGCGTTGTTCCACCGAAATCCGGTGGCGCTGTTCGCCTCCGGCGAACTACGCTGCCTCGTCCCGAGATCGCGAGGTGACCGCCATGGCCAGGTCCGACCGCCGGTAGTCCGGCCCCGTGAGCGCGCCCGACGGCGCTGTCGTGAGCCTCGCCATGCGATCGAAAGGTCCACCACGCGATGAATCTGCGTGACGTACGCGCCTGCCTGCGCGCGGGCATCGAGAGCCGGGCCACCGAGGTGGGCCCGTTCCTCGTTCTCATCAACGACACATCGGCCAATCCATTCCTGAACTACGCCGTTCCGTTGGACGGCGCCGCACCGACGGCGGCCGACGTGGCCACGCTGGTGGCGTACTTCACCGACCGGGACCGGCTGCCCCGGCTGGAGTACGTCCGGCCGGCACCCGCCGTGGACGCGGCGCTGCGGGCAGGCGGGTTCGACGTGACGGGCACGCTCGGCCTGATGGCCATCGACGACGTGCTCCCGGTCGGCCGGAAACCGGACTACGACGTGGTGTTCCCGCAGGACGAGAAGTCGCTGCGGCAGGCCGTCGCCGTCCAGGACACGGCCTACGGCGAGGACCGCGAACCCGATCCGTCCCGACTGCTGGCCGTCGTGGCCGACGGCGGCGCCGTCGCGCTGGCGACCGAGACGGCCACCGGCGCACCGGCCGGAGCGGGCCTGTTCACCCCGCCCCGGGCCGGAATGGTGGAGATCGCCGCCGTCGGCGTGCTGCCGACGCACCGGCGGCGCGGGGTCGGCGGGCTGGTGGCCACCGACCTGACCGTCGAGGCGATCCGCCGTGGCCTGCGCCCGTTCCTCGCAGGTGGAACGGGACGAGCCGGCCCGACTGTACGAGCGGATCGGCTACCGGAGGATCGGTGACATGGCCGACGCGCGACTGGTGACGGCCGGCACCAACTGATCCGCTTCCGGCCGGCGCCGTCCTACTGTGACGGTCATGCCGCTGTTCTCGTTCGAGGGCGCCAGCCCGAAGGTCCACCCGTCCGCGTGGATCGCGCCGACGGCAACGCTCGTCGGTGACGTGACGGTCGAGGCGGACGCCTCGGTCTGGTACGGGGTCGTGCTGCGCGCGGACTTCGGGCCGATCGTGCTCGGCGCGGGAGCCAACGTGCAGGACAACTCGGTACTGCACGGCGGCGCCGACGGTTGCACGGTCGGTCCCGGCGCGACCGTCGGGCACGTGTGCGTCGTGCACGGCGCCACGATCGGCGCCGACGCGCGTGATCGGCAACCACGCGACCATTCAGGACGGTGCCGTCATCGGCGCGCGTGCGCTGGTCGCGGCGGGCGCGCTGGTCGCGCCGAACACGCGGGTGGACGGTGAGGTGATGCTGCTGGGCGAGGCGGCCAAGCGGCAGCGGCCGCTGTCGGACACCGCCCGCGTGTGGGTGGACCACAACCCGTCGATCTACCAGGAACTGGCCCGTCGACACCGGGACGGCGCCCGTCCGGTGGAACCACCAGAACAGGTGTGATTTACATCACCGATAACTGTCCACCGCTGTGGACAACCCTGGGGACAACTTGTGGGCAGTGGATCAACCGCTGTGTACGCCGCCGAGTCGTGGCAGGTTGATCAGCTACCCGGATGTGGATCGGACGCCGGCGGACCTGGGGATGACGTGCGCCGCCCGCCGTAACGTGTTCACCCGATCGAACCCTCCCGTACCGTTGACATCGTGGCGATTCGGGTGTTGCTCGTGGACGACCACGAGGTCGTCCGGAGGGGCCTGCGCGACCTGCTGGGCACCGAGCGGGACATCGACGTCGTCGCGGAGGCGGGCTCGGTCGCCGAGGCCACCGTGGTCGCCGCCGCGGTCGAGCCGGACGTCGCGGTGGTGGACATCCGGCTGCCCGACGGCGACGGCGTGGACCTGTGCCGGCGGCTGCGCGACGCGGGCAGCACGCGCTGCCTCGTGCTGACGGCGTTCGACGACGAACGGACGCTCATCGCGGCCATCCAGGCCGGCGCGGCCGGTTATCTGCTCAAGCAGGTCCGCGGCCAGGACCTCGTGACGGCGGTCCGTGAGGTCGCGGCCGGGCGCTCGCTGATGGACCCGGTGACGACGGCGCACGTGCTGGAACGACTGCGCCGGGGCAACGAACCCGACCAGCTCGACGCCCTGACCGAACGCGAACGCCGCGTCCTGGAACTGATCGGCGAGGGCCTGTCCAACCGGGAGATCGCGCAGCGCCTGTTCCTGGCCGAGAAGACGGTGAAGAACTACGTGACGTCGGTGCTGGCGAAACTGGGCATGCAGCGCCGCACCCAGGCGGTCGCCATGGTGGCCCGCCGCGGCCGCCCCTGACGGACGGTCGGCGCGGCCGCCACTGACGGCCCTCAGCGCGGGGCCGACCAGACGACCTCGGTGCCGGTGGTCGGGGACGAGGTGACGTCGACGTGGCCGCCGACGGCCGCCGCCCGGTCCGCGATGTTGCGCAGGCCGCGGCGGGTCACGTCGGCGGGGATGCCGCATCCGTTGTCCCGCACCGAAAGCCGCAGCGCGGGGCCGCTGGCGTCGACCACGACCTCGACCGCGCTGGCGCCGGAGTGGCGGACCACGTTGGCCAGTGCCTCGCGCAGCGCGGCACGCGCGTGGTCGGCGACGGCGACCGGGAGGTCCGTGGGGTCGCCGATCAGGGTCAGGGTGGGTGCGAAGCCGAGCAGTTCGCCCGCCGTGCCGACCTCCGCGCGGACCGAGTCGAACAGGTCGGTCGAGGCGGGCGGCACGCCGGGTCGGCGCTGCGCAGCCTGCCGACCGTGGCGCGCACCTCGCTGATCGTCTCGTCGAGCTGGTCGACGGCGTCGGCGAGCCGGGCGGCGTCCCGGCGGGCGAGGCGGCGGGACAGCCTGCGGCCGAGCACGTCGAGCTGCACGCCGGCCGCGTAGAGCCGCTGGATGATCACGTCGTGCAGGTCGCGGGCGATGCGTTCGCGTTCCTGGTAGATCGCGACGCGCTGGCGGGCCGTCGAGCCCTCGGCCAGCAGCATCACCAGGCCCGCCTGGTCGGCGAACGCCGTCAGCACGTCCACCGCGACCGGCGTGAACGGCGCCGCGCCCGCGCCGCCGGTAGACGGTGAGCGCGCCGAGGCGGCGTTCCGCCGTACCGAACGGGGCCGCCGCGAACGGGCCGTAGCGGCGCAGCGCCCTGCGGCACGAACGGGGCCGTGCGCGGGTCGGTGGTGAAGTCGTCCACCACGACCGGGACGCCGCTGCGCGCCACGCGCGCCGCCGACGAGCGCGCGGACAGCACCAGGCCGACCGGGTCCTCGTCGTCCGGGGCACGATCGCCGTGCGCGGCCTCCACGGTGACCGTGCCGTCGTCGCCGCGTGCCATCACCAGGCCCGAGATCGGCCTCGGCGAGTTCGGTCGCGCTGCGCACGACCAGGCGCAGCACCTCGTCCGGGTCGTCGGCGGCCAGCGCCGCGTTGGCGATCTCGGTCGACGCGCGCAACGTGCGGGTGGCGAGTGGCAGGTCCATGAGTTCCAGCAAGGCTAGGCCACCGCACTGGCTCCAGTGCGTGCGGACCTGCCGCCGCCGCGACGGTGAGCACGATGTCGGCGCCCGGCCGCGTCGTCGGCGCGGTGCGTGACGTGCACCACGGTCCGGCCGGCGCACGCCGCGCGCGCAGCCGGCCAGGGCCCTGCGCGCGGTCGGCCTCGTCCAGGTGCGCGGTCGGCTCGTCGAGCAGCACCAGGTCGGCGTCGCTTCGGCCGCAGCACGGCCCTGGCCAGCGCGAGCCGCTGCGCCTCACCGCCGGACGCGCCCGCACCGCCAGGGCCGAGCGCAGGTCGAGCCGGTCGGTCCAGTCGTCCAGTGCGACGCGTCGCGCAGCGCGGCGCGGAGCGTGTCGTCGTCGGCCGTCGGGTCGCCGAGCCGCAGGTTCTCCCGCACCGTCGTCGCCGACAGGTACGGCTCCGGCGGACACCACGCGACCGCGGACGGGAGCCGCGCGCCGCGCCGCGACTCCGGTTGCAGGAAACCCAGCAGCAGAGCCAACAATGTCGACTTGCCGGCGCCGGACGGACCGACCACGGCGATCTCGGTGCCCGGCCGGCACGGTCAGCGTCACGTCGCGCAGCGCGGGCGCGGTCGCGTCCGGCCAGCGACACGTCGACACCGGCCAGGTCGATCTCGCCGCCGGGTGGTCGCGACGCGGGCGCGGCGGCTCGGTGTGGGCGATGCGGTCGTTCGCGGCGCGCAGCGGGTCCAGCCTGCGCAACGCGGGCCCGAGGCCGTCCACGGTCTCGGCCATCGCCAGCGGGACCAGCGCCAGCACGGCGGCCAGCACCGGGTTCACGTGCCCGATCGACCAGCCACGTGCTGACCAGCGCGGCCAGGCCGAGAGCGCCCGTGGCGACACCGGAGGCCAGGCCCGCGCCCCACGCCTGCCGCCGCGCCGGTGGCCGACCAGCCGGGCGTCCAGCGCGGCCAGTTCGGCGCGCCGGACGCGGTCGGCGCCGGTGGCGATGAGGTCGGCGGCGCCGTCCAGCAGGGTCAGCACCGAGCCGGCCAGCGCGCGGCGTCCCTCGGCCAGCGCCGCGTCGCACGGCGCTCGGCGACGCAGGCCCAGCGACGGGCCCGATCACCGCCGGCCACCAGCAATCCGACCGCCAGCGCCAGCGCCGGCGGCCGGCAGCAGCGCGGTCTGCAGTCGCGACGGCTCCCGCCGCCACGCTCACGGCCGTGAGCGGTGGTGTCAGCACCCTGGGCACCAGGTCGCGCACCGTGTCGACGTCGTCGACGAAGCCGCCGCAGGTCCGCCGTCGCGCGGGTCGGGCCCGGCGGCGACCACGCGGCGCCACAGCCGCACCCGCAGCGTGCGTGGCCAGGCGCAGCGCGGCGTCGTGCGTGACCAGGCGTTCGGCGTAGCGCAGCGCGCCCTTGCCCAGCCCGAACGCGCGGACCGCGACGACCGCGACGGTCAGCACCACGATCGACGGATGGCCGGCGGCCCGCGCGATCAGCCACGCGGCCGTCGCGGTCAGCGCGATGCGCACGCCGAGCGCGAGCGCGCCGAGTACCGCGCCGCACCAGCGGTCCCGCGTCGACCAGGTGACGCAGGCCGCTGCGGGGCCGGGTTCCCGCCGGACCGGCGGCGGCACCTGTGTCGCCGGTTCGCGCGGGTCCGCGTCGGTGACGGTCGACGTGCGTGGCCATGCAGGACGGCGGCGCCGTCCGCGGCCGCGCTCTCGCACGGCCGCCATGACGTGCGGCCGGCGGTGGCCGGGTCGACGTGCGCCGTCGGCTCGTCCAGCAGCAACAGCCACGCGCCGTGGCGCAGCCGCAGCAGCGCTCGGGCCAGCGCGACGCGCTGCCGTTCACCGGAGGACAGTTCGGCCGACCGGCCGGTGCAGCAGGTGGCTCGCCGCGGCTTCCGCCGCCACGGCCGTCGATGTCGGCTCCGGTCGGCGTCCGGTGCCGCGCCAGCGAGTTCGCTCGGTCGACCGTGCCGGCGCGTGAACGTCGGGCGCTGCGGCAGCCAGGCGACCTGCCGCCGCCATTCGATCGGGTCCAGTGTGGACAGATCGGCGCCGCCGACGGTGACCGTGCCCGGACGTGGGTTCGGTGAACCGCAGCAGGACCGCGAACGTCGTGGACTTGCCCGAGCCGCTCGGCGAGTCCAGCCGGGTGATCCGGCCGGGCCGCACCGCGCACGGTCAGGCCCTCCGGTGCGTCACGGTCACGGCGCCGGACACGCAGCGCCCGTGATGTCGAGCTGGTGCCGAAGTCCATCCGGCCGCACCCCTTTCGGGACCGGATCTCCTTCGGCACCAACAACTGTGGCCACCCGGCGCACGGCCTCCACGCCGTCCTCGCTGGCGTGGAACGCGGCGCCCGCCGCGCGCAGCGGCAGGTAGCACTCCGGCGCCAGGATCAGCACCAGCAGCGCCGGTGCCCAGGCCGATGTCGCCGGCCACCAGCCGCAGGCCGATGTCCACGGCGACCAGCGCGACCGACAGCGTGGCGATCAGGTCCAGCGCGAACGCGGACAGGAACGCGACCCGCAGCGTCGGCCCGTCGCGCGCCGGTGCCGCTCGGACACCTCGCGCACGGCCGCTCCTGCGCCGCGGCGCGGCCGAACGCGGTGAGCACCGGCAGCGCACGCAGCAGTTCCAGCAGGTGGCCGGCCAGTCGGGCGCCCGCGTCGGCGGCCGCGGCGACGCGGGTCTGCGTGAACCGGCCGATCAGGACCGCGAACAGCGGGACCAGCGGCACGGTGACCGCGACGATCACGGCCGAACGCCAGTCGGCGAACAGGATCACCAGGCCCACCGACGGAACCGTGACAGGCGGCCGCGACCAGCGCGGGCAGGAACCGGGTGAAGTAGTCGTCGAGCGCGTCCAGGCCCCGCGTGGCCAGCGCGGCCAGTTCGGCGGGACCGCCGGGCGTCGATCCACTCCGGGCCGCGCTGCAGCGCCGTGTCCAGCAGGCGCGCGCGCAGCTCCTCCTTGGCGCCGGCCGCGCGCCCGCGCGGCCACGGTCTGCTTCGCCCAGCCGAGCACGCGCGCGGGCCAGCACCGCGGCCGCCAGCGACCAGCAGCCGCGCCGCCGACCGCGGTGCGCCGGCCACGATCCGCGGCCAGCGCGACCGGCCAGCGACCACGCGAGCGCCACGAGGCGCGGCCGTGTCAGCGACGGCCAGCACGACGATGCCGGCCAGCGCCCGGCGGGCCGTACGGGACAGCGCGGGCAGCGCGCCGAGCGGGGCCCCGGACCCACGGACGTGTGCGCCGGCCGGGATGTGCCGGGTGCCGATGCCGGCGGCGGAACACCCAGTACGTCCAGCCCTGGTAGACCAGCACGGCCGGAGCGCCGAAACCGGCGACCCAGCTCATCACGTCGAGCGTGTAGTGCCCGGACGCGGCGCCGTGCACCGTCAGCGAATTCGCGGCGTCCACAGTGGACGGCAGCACGTCCGGGTAGAGCGCGCCGAACAGCGTGACCACCGACGGCGATCAGCGTGGCGCCGAGCGCGGCGAACGCCTGGCCCTCGCGGCCGGCGCAGCAACCGCAGCCAGCCCACGAGCGCCGGCCAGCGACGGCCACGCCGAGCGGCAGCCACGTCCAGCCGTGCCCCTCGGTCACCTGCACCACCAGCAGCAGCGCGACCATCGGCGCCAGCGCGACCGGCGCGATCCGCAGTGCGAACCGGCGCGCCCGCTCCCGGATCTCACCCTCGGTCTTCAGCGCGAGGAACACGGCGCCGTGCACCAGCGCGAAACCGGCGAACGGCCAGCCGCGCCGAGCAGCACCGTCGGGCCGCGAACGCCGCCACAGCGAGCCGACCCGGTCGCCGGCCGCGTCCAGCGGCAGGCCCAGCAGCGGTGGTGGCCAGCACCGTGCCGACGCCCAGCGTCGGGCACCCAGGAGCCGGTGATGATCACGCGGTCCCAGGTGCGGCGCCAGCGGTCGCGTCGACCTTGCCGCGGTACTCGAACGCGACGCCGCGGCCGATCAGGCCGACCAGCACGAGATCAGCAGCGGCAGGTAGGCGCCGCTGAACAGGCCCGGCGTACCAGCGCGGGGAACGCGGCGAACGTGGCACCGGCCGGCGACGATCAGCCAGACCTCGTTGCCGTCCCACACCGGCCCGATCGTGTTGATCATGACGCGGCGCTCGGCGTCGTCGCGCCCCAGCACCGGCAGCAGCATGCCGACGCCGAAGTCGAATCCCTCCAGGAACAGGTAGCCCAGCCAGAACAGGGCGATCACGCAGAACCAGAACGTGGGCAGGTCCATGTCGCGTCCTCAGTAGGCGAACGACAGAGTGTCGTCGGACTTCTTCTGGCTCGTCGCTCGGGCAGCACGGCCGCGCATCCCGGCCCGGATGTAGCTGGACCATCACGACGCCCTCGATCACGGCGAGCACGGCGTACACGGCGGTCAGCGCGATCACCGACGTCAGCGCCTCACCGACGGTCACGCCCGCCGACACGGCCTGCGCGGTGTACAGCCACACACCGTCCACGCCGGTCGGATTGGGCGCCACCACCCACGGCTGGCGGCCCATCTCGGTGAAGATCCAGCCGAAACTGTTGGCCAGGTAAGGAGTGGCGATGCGCGAGCAGCGCGATGCCGGGGGAACCAGCCGGTCCTGTCGGGAACCGGCCGCCCCTGATCAGCCACAGCGAGGCGAGCGCGGCCAACGCGGCGAGCGCGCCGAACCCGATCATCAGCCGGAATCCCCAGTAGGTGACGGGCAGGTCCGGCACGTAGTCGATCGGCTTGCCGGCCAGCGAGCCGAGCGCGGGGTCGTTCGGGTAGTTGGTGCCGTACTTGGCCTGGTACCGCGGGATCAGGTCCTGCACGCCCTGCACCTTCGACGGTGAAGTCACCGGTGGCCAGGAACGAGAGGATGTAGGGAATGTCGAGACTCTTCACGCTCTCGCAGTTCGGATTCGGCCACGTCGCCGTAGGCGAACACGGAGAAACCGGCCGGCTGCTCGGTGTGGCACAGCGCTTCCGCCGCGGCCATCTTCATCGGCTGCTGCTCGAACATCAGCTTGCCCTGCTGTCGCCGCTGATCGCCAACGCCGGCGAACGCGACGACACCGACCCACGCACCGAGCTTCAGCGAACGCGCGCCACATCCCGCGGTACCGGTCGTGCTCGGCGGCCCTGGCCATGTGCCACGCGGCGATGCCGACCAGGAACGTGGCGGCGACGGCGAAACACCCGGCGACGGTGTGCGGCAGCGCGGCCATCAGCGTCGGATTGGTCAACACGGCACCGATCGAGGTCAACTCGCGGCTTGCCGTGCACGAACGTCACGCCGACCGGATGCTGCATCCAGGAATTGGCCGCCAGAATGAAATAGCGCGGACACGGTGCTGGCCAGCGAGAACGCCCACGCACACGCCAGATGCACCCCATGCGGCAACCGATCCCACCCGAAGATCCACAGCCCGAGGAACGTCGACTCGACGAAGAACGCGATGAGCCCCTCCATCGCCAGCGGCGCGCCCGAACACGTCACCCACGAACCGCGAATAAGAACTCCAGTTCATGCCGAACTGGAATTCCTGCACGAGCCCGGTGACCACGCCCATGGCGAAGTTGACCAGCAGCAGCTTGCCCCAGAACCTCGTCATGGCAAGGTACTTCCGATCACCGGTGCGCACCCACGCGGTCTGCATCCCTGCGACCAGAATCGACAGACCGATGGTCAGCGGCACCATCAGAAAGTGGTAGACGGTGGTGATCCCGAACTGCCATCTGGCGATTCCGAGTATGTCCACAACAAGATTATCCGGCGAACCGGGCCCGCCGCCACAGGGCGTGGTCCCGACCCACCCAGGACCAAGGTCCCGCCCGAACAGCCAGAAACCTACGTGAGGGCCGCCGTCAACTCGGCCGCCGCGCTGACCACCCGGGGCCCGATGACGGCGTCGTCCAGCTCGGCCAGCGACACGACCCCCACGCTGGCCCGCAACTCGGGCACTCCACGCACCGGCGCAGCGACCCCGAACGCCCCGGCCTGCAACTCCCCGGCCGAACCGATCCAAGCCGGCCCACTGACCGGCAACAACATCGCCTTGCCGGCCGCGCCCTTCGCCAACGGATGCCGAGTGCCCACCCGATAGGCCACGTGATACGCGGTCCAGGAAGGCTCGACGACGGCGACAGCCTGAGCCGCATCGCTCTCGGCAACGGTCAGATGAGCGGTGGCCCCGACCTCCTCGGCCAGCGACCGCAACACGGGCATGGCCACCATCCGCAACTGCGGCAACACGCGGGCCGCCAGCCGCAGCATCCCGAGTCCCAACCGCACCCGGGACCCTTCCCGCCGCACCAACCCACGCTCCACCAGCGGCACCAACAGCCGGTACACGGCGGCCCGGCTGGCCCCGACCGCGACCGCGAGATCGCTGATCGTCGGCGCCTCGGACTCCGAGTCGGCGACGGCCTGCAGTACGGCGAGACCCCGCTCCAGCGTGAGTGAGCTCTCCTTGCCCGGCCCGGCGCCGTGGCGCGGACGCGTCACCTGGCCAAGCCGCGTCGCGCCCACCGAGCGTGGGTTCACCGTCGCCGCCGGCGCACGACGATCAGCCTCTGCCCGGCACGTCGGCGGGCAGCACCATGCCGGCGACCTCGGCGAGGCCGATGCGGCTGCCGTGCGGCCCGGGTGCGCTGCCGGTGATCACCACGGTGTCCCCGTCCTCCAGAAACGTCCGCTTCGACCCGTCGTCCAGCGTGAACGGGTCCGTCCCACCCCAGGACAGTTCCAGGAAGCTACCCCGTTGGTGCCGTGCCGGGCCAGTCGACCGTGCCGGACGCGAACAGATCGCCGGGGCGCACCGTGGCGCCGTTGACGGTCATGTGGGCCAACTGCTGGGCGCACGACCAGCCCATACCGGCGAACGGCGGCGTCGACACGACCGTGCCGTTGCAGCGGATCTCGAGGTCGATGGCCAGGCCCCACGGCTCGTCCTCGACCAGGTAGCGCTGCAGCGGCTGAGGGCTGAGCGGGTACCGGGACGTGGGCGTGCGCGAACGCCTCCAGTGGCGTGATCCACGCGGCGATCGACGTGGCGAACGACTTGCCGAGGAACGGGCCGAGCGGCTGTGACTCCCAGCCCTGCATGTCCCGCGCGGACCAGTCGTTGACCAGCGCGACACCGAAGATGTGCTCGGCGGCGGCGGCCGTCGGCACCCGGCTGGCCACCGGACCGCCGCACACGAACCCGACCTCCGCCTCGACGTCCAGCCGCTGTGTCGCGCCGAACACCGACGGACCCGGGCTCGGCTCCCCTGCGCTGGCCCTGCGGCCGCACCACGTCGGTGCCGGAGACGACGACCGTTCCGGCGCGGCCGTGGTAGCCGATCGGCAGGTGCGTCCAGTTCTCCGGCAGCGACGGCGACCGCGGCCGGAAGATGCTGCTGGCGTTGCCGGCGTGGTCGCGCGAGGAGTAGAAGTCGACGTAGTCGGACACCGTGAACGGCAGCACCGCGGCCAGCCGGTCCAGCGGGACCAGTTCGGCGCCACGCGGGCGGGCCGAGCGGGTGACCAGCTCGCTCAGCCGCTCCCGCAGTTCGCCCCACGTGGCCCTGGAGGTGGCCAGCAGCGGGTCGAGCGACCGCCTCGTCACCACGTCGGCCAGCCGTGGGCCGAGCGTGTCGGCCACCGGGCGCAGCGGCAGCGCGTGGTCGCCGACGCGCACGGCGACGTTCGGCCCGTCACCGGTGTCGATGACACCGTAGGGCAGCGTCTGCGGCCCGAACGGCCGGTCAGCGGCGAAGCTCTCGTCCTCGATCCAACTCATCGACGCCCCTATCTGGTGAGCAGGCCCAGCTTCTCCAGGTCGGCGACCGGTTCGGCCAGCGACACGGAACCGTAGGAGGCGAACACGCCACGGACGGCGCGCGCCGCGGCGTCGTTCAGCCCGGCGGCCTCACCGGCCAGGGCGGCGCCGTCCTCGCTGGCCAGCGCCTCCAGCACGGAGTCCTTCACGTCCCCGCCCGCCAGTGCCCTGGCGGTGGCCACCAACAGGTTCAGGAAACCGTGGTGGGTGAAGCCGGTGGCGGGGTCGGTGTGCCGGACGGCGTTGTGCAGGCCGGACGTCGCCTTGAACGAGGTGCCGGAACCGGCGAGCACGCCCAGGAAGTCGGCGACCTGCTCCAGCGACGGGAACGCCTCCGCCGACTGCCCGCCGCAGCGCAGCTTCGGCCAGTAGCCGTGATCGGCGACCCGCCGCACGCCCGCCAGCCACTCGACACCGCCGCGGCGCGGCTCGATGACGCGGATGGCGTCCTCGGGGACGAACTCGTCGACCCGCTCCAGCCACACCTCGTCCACGTCCGACGGCGCCGGCATCTCCACCATGCGCAGTGCCAGCAGTTCCGTGCGGGACTCGACGATCGACACCGCCTTCGGCAGGCCGCCCAGCCCGGTGTCCACGACCAGCGACAGCCCGACCGGTGACGTCGGTTTCGCCTTGATCAGTTCGGTGATCAGTTCCGGCAGCCGCGAGGCGGTGCACAGGAAAAGTCCCATCACTCCGGCACGCCGGCCGGCACGTCCTGCGAGGTGTTCGCGGACCGCGTCCGGCATCGTCATGCTGCCCGGTGGGAACAGGGCGGCGTCGTCGACCAGCCGCGCCAGTAGGGGCGGAATGCCGAACGGACCTTGCGCACGAAGCTCCACAGCGCTTGACACAGGTGACACGCTAATGGTGTCAAACAAGCGAACAAAATTGTCCGCCTCTCGAACGCTTTGCCCACCTCGTCCGGTGTGTGATATTTGCACCTGAAAGCCTTCTACCATTGGTTATGACTACGGCGCCGAGGAAGTTAGGTTAGCCTTACCAGTGGAGGTGCAGCCGTGACTCGTCGACCACCCAGTCCCCGTCCGGCCGAGCGGGCCCGAACGATCGCCACGAAGGGCGGCCGGGCGACACTGTTGCGCTCCGGCAGCGGCACCGGCGAACGTTTCGAACCGCACCTGCACCACGTGCACGCCGACGGTTCGGTCACCATGCTGCTCGCCGACGACCACCCGCTGGTCGGCCACTCCGCGGACATGGCCGCGATGGTCGAGGTGGCCGATCGGGCCGCGGTCGCGCTGCGCGAACCGGTCCGCGGTCTGCTGTGGATCACCGGCTGGCTGCGCACCCTGACCGGTGAGCGGTCCCGACAGGCCGCGCTGGAGGTCGCCGAGGCCAAACCGGACAGCCGGCTGCTGGACGTCGGCCACGGCATGACCGTGCTCCGGTTGACGCCCGTGTCCCTGGTGCTCGCCGACGGCGACGGCACCGGTTCGCTGCTGCCCCGCGACTTCGGCGACGCGACGCCCGACCCGTTCTGCCGCTACGAGGACCACTGGCTGCGCCACCTCGAACTGGCCCACCGCGACGTCGTCGGCATGCTGTCGCGCCTGCTGCCCGAACACCTGCGCGGCGGCCACATCCGGCCACTCGGCCTGGACCGGCTCGGCCTGCGGCTGCGGGTCGAGGCGGCAGACGCCGACCACGACGTCCGGCTCGCGTTCTCCCAGCCGGTCAGCACACCCGGCGAGCTGGGTGTCCAGCTACGCCGGATGGTCGGCTGCCCGTTCCTGAACTCCGTCAGTCCAGGGTCTGCCTGAGCTCCGGCGGGAAACCGCCCGTGGCCAGCGGCCCCCAGCGCTGGATGGTGATCCGGACCAGCGACTTGCCCTGCTCGCGCATGGCGTCGCGGTAGTCGTCCCAGTCCGGGTGCTCACCGGAGATGCTGCGGAAGTACTCCACCAGCGGCTCGACGGCGTCCGGCAGGTCGATCACCTCGGCGGTGCCGTCCACCTGCACCCACGGGTCCCACTCCGGCGACAGCACACACAGCGACGCACGCGGGTCCCGGCGCAGGTTGCGCACCTTCGCCCGCTGCGGGTAGGTCGCCACGCCGATCCGGCCGTCACCGTCCACGCCGTAGGTCACCGGTGACAGCTGCGGCCTGCCGTCCGAGCGGGTCGTCGCGAGAATCCCCTGGTGCCGTTCGCGGAGGAACGCGATCAGGGCGTTACGGTCCAAGGCGTCGTTCGAGGCGTACTTCGGCATGTGGCGACGTTACCGCCACCTAGGATGACCGTGTGCGCATCAGGGACTGGCTGGTGCCCGGTCCCCCGGACGGGATCCGGTACGTCCGCGACCCCGGCGAACGGCGGCTGGTCCGGATCGAGCTGGTGATCGTCTTCACGGTCACCCTTGGCCTGTCCGGCGTGCGCAGCCTCATCTCACTGCTGGACTCCCTGCTGCGCCAGGTGCCGCTCGGCCAGCAGCACGTGGCGATCAACGTGCCGCAGGCCAGGGTCGGCTTCCTCGACCTGCTGGGCCAGTTGGCCAACATCGCGCAGCTACTGGCGTGGGGCTGCCTCGGTGTCTATCTGCTGTGGCGCGCCGGCCACCGGTTCGCCGACATCGGCATCGACCGCGGGCAGCCGGGTCGGGACGCGGCGGGCGGCGTCGGACTGGCCGCGCTGATCGGCGTTCCGGGGCTCGGCCTGTACCTGCTGGCCAGGGCGCTGAACCTGAACCTCACCGTGCTGCCGACCACGCTCGGCGACACGTGGTGGCGCATCCCCGTGCTGGTGCTGGCCGCGGCGGCCAACGCGTGGGCCGAGGAAGCCCTCGTGGTCGGCTACTTCATCAGCAGGCTGCGCCAACTCGGGCTGCGCGAGAACTCGTCGGTGGCGTGCGCGGCGGTGCTGCGCGGCTCGTACCACCTGTACCAGGGCTTCGGTGGATTCGTCGGGAACCTCGTGATGGGCCTGGTATTCGGCAGGGTGTGGCAGCGCACCAACCGGTTGTGGGCGCTCGTGGTCGCGCACACGCTGCTGGACGTCGCCTCGTTCGTGGGTTACGCGCTGCTCGCGAGCCACGTGTCCTTCCTGCGCTGACTACTATCGCGCCTGTGACCAGCCATCGGGTGGACAGCGAGGTGGGACCGCTGCGGACCGTCCTGCTGCACCGGCCAGGCCCGGAGCTCAAGCGGCTCACCCCGCGCAACAACGACCAGTTGCTGTTCGACGGCATCCCGTGGGTCGACCGGGCACAGGCCGAACACGACGCGTTCGCCAGGACCCTGGCCGCACGTGGTGTCGAGGTACTGCTGCTGGCCGACCTGCTGGTCGAAGCCCTGCGCGACCCGCGTGGCCACGCGGCGGGCGTCCACATCGCCGTCGACGAACTGCGGCTGGGCATGCACCTTGCCGACGCGCTGCGCGGCCACCTGTCCGGCGTCCCCGCCGAGGCGCTCGCGGCGGTGCTGATGGCCGGCATGACGTTCGAGGAACTGCCGGTCGCCGAGGGCGCCTCCCTGGTCCGCCGGATGCACCAGCCGCACGACTTCGCCGTCGACCCGCTGCCCAACCTGCTGTTCACCCGCGACTCGTCGGTGTGGATCGGCGACCGGGTCGCGATCGCGTCCCTGACCATGCCCGCGCGGCGGCGCGAGTCGTCCATCACGGACCTGATCTACGCCTACCACCCCAGATTCCGGCAGACGGCCCGCGCGTACGGAGCGCACAACGCCCCCGTCGAGGGCGGCGACGTGCTGATGCTGGCCCCCGGCGTGATCGCCGTCGGAGTGGGCGAACGCACCACACCGGCCGGCGCCGAGGCGTTGGCCCGCTCCGCGTTCGCCGACGGCCTGGCACACACGGTGCTCGCGGTCCCGATCGCGCAACAGCGGGCCACGATGCACCTGGACACGGTGTGCACGATGGTCGACGGCGACGCGTTCGTGATGTACCCGGCGATCCAGGAATCGCTGTCGGCATACGCGCTGCGCCCGGACGGCGACGGCGTCCGGGTCGACGGCCCGGAGCCGTTCCTGACGGCGGCCGCGAAGGCGATGAGCATCGACCGGCTGCGCGTGATCGACACCGGTCTCGATCCGGTGACGGCCGAACGCGAACAGTGGGACGACGGCAACAACACGCTCGCGGTCGCGCCGGGAGTCGTGGTGGCGTACGAGCGGAACGTGGAGACGAACGCGCGACTGGAGACGGCCGGCATCGAGGTCTTGCGGATCTCGGGCTCGGAACTGGGTTCCGGACGCGGCGGTCCACGGTGCATGTCGTGCCCGATGCGACGGGACGCACTGACCGGCTGACGCGGACCGAAGCTTTCGTCGTCGGCGAGAGCCGCAACCGATGCGGGTCCGACGACACGTCGGGTGGGCGCCGGCTTCGAGTTGTCCACATCGGACGACGTTGTCCACAGATCCGAACATGTCGGCTGCGAGCCGCCGACCGGTCCCGATAGGATGGCCAAGGGCAGCCCCCCGGGCGGGCGGGGGTGTGTTCTGGGGTCGATGGCTTCCGGGCCGGTGTCTTCATCGGTGGAAACCGTTGTGCGTCAAGGAGATCATCGTAGGTCGGCGCGAAGCGAGGCGATCGGGGCACCGCGCCACGACGGCGATTACGGTCCGCTGTGGACGGACCGTCAGCGGGCCAGCCGGGACAGCAGAGCCGCCGCCAGGGTGATCAACGCGGCCGCCGCCACGACCAGCACCCCGAAATCCAACGGCAGGTCGGCCGGTGTCCCGATCAGCAGACCCCGCAGTGCATCCACTTCGTACCCCAGCGGATTGATCCGGTTGACCACCCGCAGCCAGCCGGGCATCAGATCCACCGGATACAAGGCGTTGGAGCCGAAGAACAGGGGCATCGTGATCGCCTGACCGATACCCATCAACCGGTCACGTGAGAGAACGAGCCCGGCGATGGTGATGGACAGGCAGCAGAAGAACGCCGAGCCCAGCACCACCACCACGCACATTCCCAGCAGCTTCAACGGATTCGCCGTCAGGCCGACGCCGAGCACGGCGGCGAGGACGAGCACCACCAGCGCCTGCACCAGAGCCCGCACCCCGGCCGCGAACGCCTTCCCCGTGACCAGGGCGACGCGCGGCGTCGGTGTCACCAACAGCTTCGACAGCACGCCCGCGTCGCGTTCCCAGATGATCTGGATGCCGTAGAAGATCGCGATGAACAGCGCCGACTGGGCGAGAATGCCCGGCGCCAGGTAGTCCAGGTACGGGACCTTGCCGGTGGGGATGGCGTGCAGGCGGGTGAAGGTCTCGCCGAAGATGACCAGCCACAGCAGCGGTTGGATCGCCCTGGTGACCAGTTCCGTCCGGTCGTGCCGCAGTTTCTGCAACTCCACCAGGCACATCGAGCCCATCCGGGACAGCGTCAGGCCGACGAAGCCGAGCCGGTGGACGGGAACGTCAGCCGAGCCGGCCTGCGGTACGTCGAGCCGAGCGGACATTGCGCATCCTCTCCCCGGTGGCTGAGGCGAGATCGTCGCCCGTGGTGGCGCGGAAGACGTCGTCCAGTGTCGCGTTGTCGCCGACGCTCGCCTTCAGTTCGGCCGGTGTGCCCTGCGCGCGGATCCGGCCGCGGTGCATCAGGGCGATGCGGTCGCACTGCTGGTCGGCCTCGTCCATGTAGTGCGTGGTGACCAGTACGGTCATGCCGGTGGCGTGGCGGACCTCGCCGATCCGCTCCCACACACTGGCGCGGCCGATCGGGTCCAGGCCGATGGTCGGTTCGTCGAGCACCAGCAGGCGCGGTGAGCTGACCAGCGCCTGGGCCAGTTCCAGTCGGCGGATCATGCCGCCGGAGTAGGTGCTGGCCGTGCGGTCGGCCACGTCGGCCAGGGACACCGACTCCAGGGCCTGTTCGACCGCCGTCCTCCGGCGCGCCCGTGGCACGTCGAACAAGCGCGCGAACAGGGCCACGTTCTCCCTGCCGGTCAGCGCGCCGTCTGCGGACAACTGTTGTGGCACGTAGCCGATCAGCCTGCGGACGGCCAGTTTCCTGCTCGCCACGTCGACGCCGAACACCTCGATCGCGCCCCGCGCGGCGGGCAGCAGCGTGGTGATCATGCGGATCGTGGTGGTCTTGCCGGCGCCGTTGGGGCCCAGCAGGCCGAACGTGGCTGCCGGCCGCCACGTCCAGGTCGACGCCGTCGACCGCGAGCGTCTCGCCGAACGCGTGTCGCAGTCCGACGCAGTGCACCGCGAGTTCGGTCATTCCCGCCCCTCCCGATCCAGGTTCGCCAGCAGGACGCGCAACGCGGGCAGGGCGTCCGCGATCGCCGCGCGGTCGGCGGGTTCGAGGGCCGCGATGCCGGTGCCGACGAGTTCGGCCCTGGCCTGGCGCCACTGCGACATGCGGGCCACCGCCGCGTCGGTCGGATACAGCCGGATCGCCCTGCGGTCGGCCGGATCCGGCTGCCGCACCAGCATTCCCGCGTCGGCCAACTGGTTGACCAGCGTGCTCACCGAGTTGGCCGCCAGGTGCAGTTCCCGCGCGGCCGCCGCGACGCCGATGCCCGGCCGGTCGTGCGCGACGCGCAGCAGTTCGACCTGGGCGCCGCGCAGCGCCGGCCCGATGCCCTTGGGGCGCAGCTCACGCCGGACCTGGCGGCGCATCGCCGCCATCGTCGTCATGAGCTGGTCGCCGAGGTCGACCGGGTCACCGTCGCGCACGCCACCAGAATAGCTCTCATTGAGAGCCACTCCGGGTGAGAGCCGGGCCACGCGGGACGACACCGCTGGGATCAGCAGGGCAGGTGGGCGTATTCCAGCCACAGGTCGACGACGGTGCCGTCCTTGTCCAGGTCGAACACATACAGCGCCGCCGGGTTGTCCGGCACGGGCACCTGGATCGCCTGGTACCTCTGTGCCTGCACCTGTGTCTGCGGGCGCCTCACGTCCCGGTACACGGCCATGATCTCGTCCAGCCGGGAACCGATGCCGATGCCCTCCGGGGTGTGCAGCATCGACCCGCCGATCCGGACGACACCGCTCTTCATCGACATCGTGACCTGCACCGTCAGGGGCAGAATGTTCCGCTGGGCGTCGCCCGGCACGGTCGGCTTCGTGTACGGGCTGACAACGTGGGCCGGCTGCGCGGCCGTGGTCGTCGAGATCGGCGGCGGGGCATCCGCGGGCACGCTGCCGAAGTCGTGCCCGTCCCTGCGGATCGTCACCACCATGGTCTCGCACGTGGCACCGCCGGAGCTCGACATCCCGATGGAGCCTGATTTGGCGCCGATCGACTTGACATCCGCCTCCACCATGCCCAGCCGCAGGAAGCCGACACCGTACGGGCCGAGTACGTCGTCCGCGACGGCGGACTGCGACGGCGACGGGCTCGTGGTGGTCGTCGTGGTCAGCGTCAGCGACTGCGGCGGACTGGCCGCCGTGACAGCGCTCGACGGGCCGCGGATCACGCCGGACAGGCCGAGGCCGACCGTCACGACGGCGACCACCGCGATGACACCACCGGCCGCCGCCACGGTCAGCCGCTGCCGGTGTCTGCGGTGCGCTCCGGCCACCACTGCCCGGTCGGCGCCGTCGGCCACCGGAACGGTCAGGCGCTCGTCGGAGAACAGGCGGCGCAGGTCGTCGTCCAGTCCGGACCGCTCGTCGCCGATGTCGTCGCTCACCGCGCCTCCCCTCCCTTCGCCAGCACCACGCCCATCCTGGTCCTCAGCGTCGTCATCGCCTTGTTCGCCTGGCTCTTCACGGTTCCCTTCGTGATGCCGAGCGTCGCGGCGATCTCGGCCTCGGACAGGTCCTCGTAGTAGCGCAGCACGATGACCGCTCGCTGTCGGGGCGGCAGGGTACGCAGCGCCTGCCACAGCGGCTCGTCGGCGAACCGGTCGGGCTGGTACACCGCCTTGACGTCGGGCAGTTCGGCCACCAGGTTCTCCCGGCGGGTGCGCCGCCAGCGGCTGATGTGCGCGTTGACCATCGCCCGGCGCGCGTAGGCCAGTGGGTCGCCGGTCTTGCGCAGCACGGTGCTCCAGCGCGAACCGATGCGTTCCAGCACACCCTGCACCAGGTCGGCCGCGTCGTGCGGGTTGCCGGTGAGCGCGTGCCCGTAGCGCAGCAGACCGGGCAGTGCCGCGCGGACGAAGTCGCCGAAGTCCTCGGCCTCACCCGGTTTCGTGGCCGGCTCCGCACCTCGGTCGGTGTCCGCGCCACGGCGTGGCCGGGTGTCCCTTGCCGGCACCGCGCCCAGCAGGCGGGTGTCCGGCCGGGCCGCGGGCACCAGTGCGGTCACCGACGGTTCCCCCTTCCGGCGACCGGTCGGCCACCGTCAACGGGTACACGCTCGACTCCTCCCCTCAGGTTGCCCGCGCCAGTACCGCCGGCAACTCGAACGTGCCGTCGGCGGTCGGCGGGAAGTCGTGTTCCGCGACCACAGCGGTCACCGGGATCGGTCCGTACACGTGCGGGAACCACGGGCCACCGGGCTGCGGCGGGTCACCGGGTTCCCAGCGCACCGGCGATGGCACCAGCGCCGGGTCGATCACCAGCAGCACCAGATCGGTCCGGCCGGCGTAGTACGCGTTGGCCGGCAGGCGCACGGTGCCGAAGTCGGAGCAGTGCGTGAAGCCCTGCCCGGCCAGGGACGGCGGGCGGCACTCGCCGTCGGCGCGTGCCGCCGCCCACTCGTCGCGGCCCGCGATGTGCAGTATCACGTTGTGCACACCCCCTGTGGACAGACCTGTGGAAAGTTGTGTACAACTCCGTGGATGAGCTGGTCAGCGCCGTGTTCGCGGTCTCAGCGCAGGGTGACCTGACGGCCGCGCAGGCCATCCCTCGCCCTGCGCTCCGCCTCGGTGGTCGGCTCCTCGGCCAGCGACTCGACGGCCGCCGCCAGTCGCCTGCCCAGCGTCGCGGCGGGCTCCTCCCACTCCCTGGCGTGCATCTCGCGGTCCAGGTCCCACACCGGGACCAGCAGGCCGTGCGCCCGGAACGAGCCGGCGAACCGGGAACCCTCGCCCAGGTCCAGCTCGCCCCGCACGGACAGCCGCGCCAGACCGGCCAGCAGGTCCTCCTCGGGCTCCGGCCGCACCCAGCGCAGGTGCGCCCGCTCGCCGGCGTCCACCCAGTACGCGGCCCGCACGCCCTCGCCGGACAGCCGCTCGGTCGGCAGCACCGCCGCGTTCGCCCGCTCCAGCGACAGCGCCACCTCGCCGGTCGGCTCGCCACTGTCGGCCGGCATCCACCAGCCGAAGTCGGCGTGCAGCTCGGGCTCCAGGTCGGCCTTCGGATCGATCACGTCGACCAGCCGCAGCTCGTCGTCGGACTCCTCGGTGTCCACGACGCCGAGCACGTCACCCGGCTCCGCGGCGCGCGCCCAGCGGATCGAGCGCGCCAGGTCCAGGCCGATGTCACCGGATCGGGTCTGCACCTGCATGCCGACGAACGCGACACCGTCGGAGCGCACCAACCCGGCCGCCGCGACCGGCAGCACCGTGGCCAGCGTGACCTCCCGCTCGGGTGAGCCGAGCAGCGGCAGTGCCGCCGTCGCCGACGGCACGAACTCGCGCAGCGCCACCAGCTCGCACTCGGCGGCCAGGCCCTCGTAGGGCCGGGTCACCACGATCTCGGCCGGGCCGCCGGCAGCGCCGTGGCACGCCTTGTAACGCCGTCCCGACCCGCACGGGCAGTGCTGCCTCGGGTTGATGCCCTCGCGCGGCTTCGCCGTGCCCTTGACCGCCGTCCGCCTGCCCACGTCCAGTCTCCGTTCGACAATCGTTACCGGCCTGCGAGGTTAGCGGTCCAACAGCCGGCGGGTGTCGGCCGGGGAGTTGGTCGCCACGTAACGCACGCCGAGGCGCTGGCACAGCGCCACGTCCTCGGGCGCGTCAACGGTCCAGCAGTAGGTCTGTTTGCCCGCCGCGGCCGTGCGGGCGACGATGCCCGGGTCGGAACGCAGCAGGTGGATGCCGGGACCGGCGATGTCGGCCCACGGCGGCAGTGCCGTGAGCGGCCACCGGCGATCCATCAGCAGCACGGTCGGCAGGTGCGGCGCGATCTCGCGCACCCGGCGCACCGCCAGCGCCGAGAACGACATCACCAGCACCCGTGACTCGGCCCTGTGCGCGGGTTCGGCCAGTCCGTGCCTGGCCAGCAGCGCCACCAGTTTCGCCTCCACCAGGCCGCCGTAGCGGACCGGATGTTTGGTCTCGACGAACAGCCGCACGTCCGGTGAGGCGCCGCGGAGCAGGTCGAGCAGGTCGTCGAGGGTGAGCAGGGGCGCCGACGGCACGCCGGCCGGGTCGGTCACCAGCTCGTCGGCCGACGCTGGCAGCTCGCCGTGCCAGCGACCGTAGTCCAGCATGGTCATCGCGGCCAGCGTCAGTTCGCTGACCACGCCGTGGCCGTCGGACGTGCGGTTGACCGTGCGGTCGTGGACGCACACCAGGTGCCCGTCCCTGGTCACCCTGACGTCGCACTCCAGGCCGTCCGCGCCCTGTTCGAGGGCCAGCGCGTAGGCCGCGAGCGTGTGTTCGGCGTGGTGTGCCGACGCACCGCGGTGCGCGACGACCAGCGGCCGTGCCATGTGCCGCTACCGGGTGGCGCCGGCAGGGCGGCCGGCGCGCAGCGGTGGGGCGGGAGCGCCGTGGACGCGGATCACCCTCAGCCGGTCGGCGAGCCGGCCCGGGTTGGGTTGCACGAGACCGGTGACGGCGCCGACCACGCGCACGGTCAGCACGGCGGTCACGGCGGCCACCAGGTCGGTCGTGGCGTACCAGAGCACGCCGTCGGCCCTGGCCTGCACGCCGGTCCGCAGGCTGAGCAACAGTGTGAGGATCGCGATCACCTCGCCGGCCACCCAGGCCGCCCACCAGGCCAGCACCTGGCGGGAGGGCTTCGGCCGGCCGCTGCCGGCGCGCAGCGCGGTGTGTTCCAGTTCGGCCAGCACGCAACCGGCCACGAACAGGTTCAGTCCGGGCAGCAGCACACCGAGCAGCACCTGCCAGTCCGGCCGGGCCGGCGACACCCCCGCCCGCTCGGCGGCGACGTCGCGCGCGGTCAGCAGCCAGCGCAGCACCAGGCCCAGGGCGACCAGCCCGGCCACGGCGGACAGCAGCGCCCCGGTGTCCACCAGGGCGTCGGACACGGCGACCACGTCCCGCGACAGCGCGGCCGACCGGCCGATCACCAGCAGCGTGTAACGCCAGATCTCGCCACCCGCGGCCAGCAGCGCCGCGATCGCAACCGTCCACAGCACGGCGCCGGCGGCGTGCGCGTGGCGGACCAGACGCTCCGCGGTGCGGTGCGGCCTGGTCGACGTGCCGGGCACCATGGTCGGTTCCCGCCAGGACAGGCGCGGGAATCCCCAGCGCGGCACCGCGGGATAGCCGGGCGGCCCCTGGTAGGGCGGTTTCAGCGGTGGGGGCGGCGACCACCGACCGGACGGCGATGTCGCCACCCAGGTCACGCGGTACGGATACCCCATCGGACTAGATGACCTCTGGTTCGGCGCCCGCGACCTCGCTGGTCATCGGCCTGCCCGCGGCGGCCCAGGACTGCATGCCGCCGCTGACGTTGACCGCGTCCCAGCCGTTGTCGTTCAGGTACGCCGTGACCCTGGCCGACCGGCCGCCGGAGCGGCAGATGACGAACAGGTTGTCGTCCTGCGGCAGCTCGTCCAGGCGGCCCGCGATCTGGCTCATCGGGATGTGCAGGGCGCTGGGCGCGTGGCCCGCCGACCACTCGTCGGGCTCCCGCACGTCCAGCAGCAGGACGCCCTCGGGCAGGTCGTCGGCCACGTCGGACACCGACACGCTGGGCACACTCGGCTGGTTCACAGCGACGATGCTGCCACGTTTCGGCGTATCGGGAACGTGAGGGTCAGCGGTGGTGACGCCCGTCGGTGCGGCGGGCCGGCGCGCTCGCGCCGAACCTGGCCACGTCCCTGTCCCGGATGAAGCCCAGCGGGTCGGGCGCGTGCATCCGCAGCAGGATGCGGTTCACGTCCTCCGGTATCCGCCGCGGTGTGCACAGGCTGACCAGGATCACGGTGGCGAACGCGGCCGGCACCGTGATCAGCGCGGGCTGCACCACCGGCCACGGCGCCCACGAGCCGGTGTACTCGCTGACGATGTTGAGCACCAGCGCGATCAGCACCAGGCCACCGCCGACCAGCATTCCGGCCGCCGCGCCGACCCAGGTCAGCCGCCGCCACCAGACGCCGATCACCAGGACGGGGCAGAACGTGGACGCGGCCAGCGCGAAGGACAGGCCCACCGACAGCGAGATGTCCGCCTCGGGCAGCGTGATCGCCAACCCCAGCGGTATCACGGCCGTGTACACCGTTGCCCAGCGGAAGTCGCGCACCCGCCCGGGGAACACCTCCGTGGACACCACGCCCGCGATGCTCACCAGCAGTCCCGACGACGTGGACAGGAACGCCGCGAACGCGCCCGCGACGATCACCGCGCCCAGGATCTCGCCGCCGAGGCCGGGCATGATCTTGCTGGGCAGCAACAGGATCGCCGCGTCGGTCTGCCCGGTCACCAGCAACTCCGGTGTGTACAGGCGGCTGAGCGCGGCCAGCATCATCGGGAACAGGTAGAACGTGCCCAGCAGCAACAGCACGTGCAGCGTCGTGCGGCGCGCGGCGCGGCCGTTGGGGTTGGTGTAGAAGCGAACCAGCACGTGCGGCAGGCCCATCGTGCCCAGGAACAGCGCCAGGATCAGCGAATAGGTGCCCAGCAGCTCGGCGACCCCGCCGGACTGCGGGCGCTGCCACGCGGAGTTCGTGGTCGGCGAACCGGACGGCGTCGGTGTCGGCGAACCAGCCGGGAACACCAGCCTCGCGTGCGCCTGCACGGTGTACTCCAGGCCCGGTTCCATCACCATGGCGCCGTTGGTGTCGAAGTTGTTCACCACGCCGTAGGCCTTGATGTCCACCCGCTCGGCGACCTGCAGCGCCACGGTGACCGGCACGCGGATGACGGTGGTCGCGGCGAACGTCGGCGGCGCGTGGGCCGACAGCGTGTCCGGCTCGGGGTGGCCGCCGACGAACACCACGACCAGCACGAACGTGGGCACCGCGATCGCGACCAGCTTCACCCAGTACTGGAACGCCTGCACCACGGTGATGGACCGCATGCCGCCGCCGAACACGTTCACCGTCACCAGCGCCACGACGACGGCCATGCCGGCCCACGGCGGCACCGGCATGATCGTGGCCAGGGTGAGACCCGCGCCCTGCAACTGCGGCACCAGGTACAGCACGCTGATCAGCACCACGAACCCGGTGCACATCCTGCGCAGCGCCGTGGAACCCAGCCGTGCCTCGGCGAAGTCGGGCAGCGTGTACGCGCCGGACCGGCGCAGCGGCGCCGCCACGAACAGCAGCAGCGCGAGGTAGCCGGCGGTGAAACCGACCGAGTACCACAGCGAGTCGACGCCGTCCTTGAGGATCAGCCCGGCCACGCCGAGGAACGACGCGGCCGACAGGTACTCACCCGCGATCGCGGCGGCGTTGCGGCGCGAGCGGACGATGCGCCGCGCGACCAGGAAGTCGGGAGTGGTGTTGGCCAGCCGGGAACTGTGGAAGCCCAGGTAGAACGTGACGGCACCGATCAGGCCGATACCGACGACGGCCGCCACATTCAGGCTGGGGTTCGGATCCACTGCCTACGCTGTCCTGCCGATGGTCAGCCCTCGACCATGTTGACGAAGTCCTTTTCGTGCCGTTCGGCCAACCTGTTGTACAACAGGCCGATCGCGAACAGTACGGGAAAGGGTAGGACGCCCAGCAACAACCACGGCAACCGGACGCCGAACACGCTGGCCGTGGCGAACGCGGGTGAGAGGTAGAACGCCAGCGGCAGGCCGCCGAAGATCACCGCGGTCAGCGCCGCCATGCCGAGCGCCAGCCTGCGCTGCGCGCGGATCAGGTTGCGTACCAGTGCCTCGCCGACACTGGTCTGCTCCTCCAGTTCGGTCATCACGCGGACGACCGTGACCGGGTTGCGGGAGTCGTTGAGCACCACGCGCTTGCGGCGTGGTGACCGGGCCGACACCGGGGGCGGGTCGTCCGGCGGGACACCGCCGGAGTGCCGGCTCACGTCCGCTCCGCACCGGGGCACACGTTCATCCGCCGCTGACCCAACCGTTCTTGGGCGCCCGCACCAGCCGGTCCTTGAGCTGGCGGGTGTGCCGGCGGCTGACCGGCAGTTCCTTCTCGTTGTCGCCGATCACGACGGTGTAACCGGACGCGCCCATCTTCAGCTCGGTGATCAGCGACAGCGCCACCAGGAACGACCGGTGGATGCGCACGAAACCGGCCTCGCCCCAGCGTTCCTCAAGCTGGGCAAGGGGAATCCGGACCAGGTGCGAGCCGTCGGCGGTGTGCAGGCGGGCGTAGTCGCCCTGTGCCTCCACCCAGCGCACCGACGCCCTCGGCACCAGTTTCGTGGTGCCGGCCAGTTCGACCGGGATCACCTCGTCGTCGGTGGGTTCGGGCGCCAGCATTGGTCCGCCGCCGGCCGCGACGGGCACCCGCTTGGCCAGCACGCGGTCCACCGCCTTGTCCAGCCGCTCCTGCTTGAGCGGCTTGAGCACGTAGTCCACGGCACCGAGGTCGAACGCCGTCACCGCCTCGTCGCCGATGCCGGTGACGAACACCAGCGCGGGCGGGGGACGCAGCGCGGCCAGCACCCTGGCCAGCTCGACGCCGGACAGCCCGGGCATGTTGATGTCGATGAACACGGCGTCCACCGGGGGCAGCTTGGCCCGCTTGCGGACCACCACCTCCGCGTCGCCGCCGCCGACGACACCGAGTGCCTCGGCCGCGTCGCCGGCCGCCAACGCCCGCCGTACGTGCTGGTTGGCCTCCAGCATGTAGACGAGCTCGGTCAGGCCGTGCGGCTCGTCGTCCACGGCCAGCACGACGAGACCTGGGGTGCCGTCACGTGTACTCACTGTGACGCGAATACTGCCCACTTCAGGGCCGGATTGTCTATGGTCAATCCGGCCTCTATGGGGTGAGCTTTCGCCCTCACAGCCCGAACCGGGACCACGTCGCCCGGTGCTCCAGCAGCTCCACGGCCGCGAGCAGGTGTTCGGCGGGCGAACCGAGTCGGGTTGTGACCCCCGCCATACCGAGCCTGGCCAGTAGCGGCCTGCGCGGCTCGACGGCGATCACGTGCGCGTCGGCGTACCGCTCGACCAGCACCTCGCGCAGCGTGCCCAGCCCGTCGACCAGACCGAGCTCCAGCGCCTTCGACCCGGTCCACACCTCGCCGGAGAACAGGTCGGCCTCGGCACCGGCCAGCTTGCCGCCGCGCCGGTCACGCACCCAGCCGACGAACTGCTCGTGCAGGTCGCCCTGCAGCCGGGCCAGCCACTCGACGTCCTCCGGCGACTCCGGCCGGAACGGGTCCAGCCGCACCTTGCGGTCGCCCGCGGTGTGCACCCGGCGCTCGACACCGAACCGCTCCAGCAGCCCCGCCATGCCGAACCCGGCCGACACCACGCCGATCGAGCCGACCAGCGACGTCGCGTGCGCGTAGATCTCGTCCGCGGCGCAGGCCAGCCAGTAGCCGCCGGAGGCGGCGACGTCCTCGCAGAACGCCAGCACCGGCACGCGCTTCTTGTCGGCGAGGCCGCGGATCCGGTCGGCGACGAGCGCGGACTGCGTGGCCGCGCCGCCGGGCGAGTTCACCGCGAGCGCGACGGCCAACAGTCGGTCGTGCTCGAACGCCCTGGTCAGCGCCGACTCCAGCGAACCGAGGTTGATCGCGCCCCGGCCCACCGGCGACGGCGTGGGCGAGATCACGCCGTGCAGCTTGACGACAGCCACCACCGGGCGGCGGTCCACGCGGTCACCGACGACCGGCAGCCTGGCCGTCCACCTCTCCGTCGCGTTCATGGGACCGAGGCTACTGAGCCGGCGTCAGGTGACGACACGAGCCGGCTTGCCGGTCGGGCGCACGCCGTTGGCGTACGTGCCGTTGGGCTCCGCGTCGTAGTCCGGTGCGGTGTGCCGGCCGTGGTCGGTGTCCTCCATGTCGTCCACGTCGGTGTAGCCGGGCATCACCGGACGCACGTTCGGGCTGAACTTCGGCACCCGCAGGATCACCTTCATGCCAGCACCCGGCGCCGTCTCCACCTCCAGCGCGTACGTCTCGCCGTAGACCGAGCGCATCCGCTGGTTGATGTTGCCGATGCCGACGTGCGCGCCGCTGCGGTGCGCGTCGCGCAGGTCCGCCAGCCGGTCCGGGTCCATGCCGACGCCGTCGTCCTCGACGCTGATCAGCGCCTCGCTGCCGTTGTCCTGCGCCACGACGGTGACCGTGCCACCACCGGGCTTCTTGGCCAGGCCGTGCCGCACGGCGTTCTCCACCAGCGGCTGCAGCACCAGGAACGGCACCGTCACCGACAGCACCTCCGGCGCGATCTTCAGCCGCACCTTCAGCCGCTGCGGGCCGTAGCGGGCGCTCTCCAGCGTCAGGTACCTGTCGATGTTGCGCAGTTCCTCGGCCAGCGTCGTGAACAGGCCGTTGGTGCGGAACGAGTAGCGGGTGAAGTCGGCGAACTCCATCAGCAGTTCGCGGGCCCGCTCCGGATCGGTGCGGATCAGCGACGAGATGGTGTTCAGCGCGTTGTAGACGAAGTGCGGCGAGATCTGCGCGCGCAGCGCCCGCACCTCGGCCTGGGCGAGCTGCTGGCGGGACTCGTCAAGCTGGGCCAGTTCGAGCTGGGTGCGGACGAACCGGGCGATCTCGTCGGCCATCCTGATCAGCCGCTTGCCACCCACCCCGCCGACCACCACGAGCACGCCCTCGACCCGGCCCTCCACCACCAGCGGCACGATCACCGCGGTGCGCATCGGGCAGTTCGCCCTGCGCGGACACGGCAGCTTGTCGTGGTCGACGTGCTCCATCCGCAGGTCGCCGATGGACTTCGCGATGTGCTCGGTGAGGTCCTCGTAGTGCTCGTTGGCCTCGCCGTCCCAGGACAGCAGGTCGCCCCCGCCGTCGGTGATGCCGACGGCCACGCAGCGCAGCAGTTCGCGCAGGTGCGGGGTGGCGCGGTCGGCCGTCTGGCCGGTCAGGCCCTGGCGCAGGTCGGGTGTGGCCTTGGAGATGCGCTGCAGGGCCGCGAGCGTCGCGTCGTCGACCGACGAGCTGACCCGCCGCGACCGGCACAACACCACGAACAGCACCAGCACGGCCAGGGTGGCGAACACTCCCAGCACGGCGCGCTCGGACAGAAGCTGGGCCACGGCCCACATGCTCCGCTCTTGTGTGGGGCGGGGCAAGTACGCCCATGCCCCGGGACGCCAGGAGCGCGGGAGGGTCGGGCGCGAAGCAGCCGACGTCCGCGACCTCGCCGGCTCCGCCTCCGTCCTATTTGAGCAGTCTGGACAGCCGCCGGTCGGCCAGTGGCCTGCCGCCCGTCTGGCATGTCGGGCAGTACTGGAACGACTTGTCCGCGAACGACACCTCGCGGACCGTGTCCCCGCACACCGGGCACGGCAGCCCGGTCCGGCCGTGCACCCGCAGACCCGCGTGCTTCTCGCCCTTGAGCAGAGCGGCGTGCTGGCCCACCGACCTGGCCACGGCGTCCCGCAGCACCGCGACCATCGCCGCGTGCAGCGCGTCGAGCGCCGGATCGGACAGCTTGCCGGCCGTCGCGTAGGGCGACAGCTTCGCCGTGTGCAGGATCTCGTCGGAGTACGCGTTGCCGATGCCGGCGATCACGCCCTGCGTGGTCAGCGCCGTTTTCAGCCGCTCGGTTCGGCCCGCGAACACCTCGGCCAGCCCGTCCCTGGTCAGCGACAGCGCGTCCGGCCCGAGCCGCGCGATGCCGGGCACCTCGGCCGGGTCACGCACGATCCACACCGCGAGGCCCTTCTTCGTCCCGGCCTCCGTCAGGTCGAAACCCGGCCCCTGACCGGGCGGCCCGAGGTGCACCCGCAACGCCAGCGGCCCACGGCCGGGCTTGGGCGGCGCTGCGGACAGGGTGTCCGACCAGCGCAGCCACCCCGCCCTGGCCAGGTGCACGACCAGATGCAGCGGGTCGTCCCCACCGATCGTGAGGTCGAGGAACTTGCCGTGCCGGCCGGTGGCCACGACGGGCTCGCCGCACAGCTCGGTCCAGGCGGGCAGCACGGTCTTCAACACCGACATCGACGCAACGTCCACCCTGGCGACGGTGCGGCCTACCGCGTGTTCGCGCAGGTGCTGGGCGAGCGCCTCCACTTCGGGCAGCTCGGGCACCCGTCCAGTCTTGCTCGGAAATCCCGATCAGTCGACCGGGTGCAGCGGTCCCTCGGCGCTGGGCATCGCGTAGACCTCGATGTCCCTGGCCACCTTGGACGTGACGGTGCGGATGTTGAACATGCCGCGGACCGTGCCGACCCAGCGCTCGGCGGCCAGGTTCTCCTCGTCGCCCTGGGTGTTCGCGACCAGCCGCCACGGCCGCCGCAACGCCCAACGCAACGGGAAGAACGCCAGCACGACCACGATCGCCGCGATCAGCCAGCCGGGTATCACGACACCCGCGGGCGTCCACAGCACCAGCGCCACCACCAGCACGGCCAGCATCGTGAGCATCACGATGCCCGGTGTGTAGCCGCTGGCCACGTCGTGCTCGAAATCGTCGACCGTAGCCGGACTGGTCCACTCCAGCTGGCTCCGGAGAGTCCACATCCGGCCGTCCTGGCCTCGTACCAGTCGCGTCATGTCCCCTTGCCTCCTGGAACATTGCTGACCACCGGTAGCGGCGGGACCGCAGACCGGCCACTGCGCGCTCCCAACGGTAGCAAGCAGTCGCTGGTCAAGGAGGGTGAACCCGATCAGCCACCCCGGTCGAAACCACGTGCCCGCCGACTACCCAGCGCAATGAATGCGAATGCATTCTGCCAGCCGGCGGCGCGTGGCGCGGCCATCAGCCGTGCGTGACGGTCCACCATTCGTAGACCGTGGTGCCGTTCGTGGTCCACGACGTGCTCCAGACGGTCTCCGAACCGCTGGACGTGGTGTTCGCCACAGCCTGCCGGCCACCGGTCGGCGTCGTGCTCACCGTCACGGAGTTCGTGGTCGTCGTCGGGCCCTCCAGGGCCTGCCGTTGCACGCTCATCTGCGACCCGGTGGTGGTCGTGCCGGCCGGGTCGGCGGTCGTCCCGGTCGGGTCGGCGGCGGTCGCGGCCGATCCGGTGTCCTGGCCGGTCGTGCCCGCGGCGGAGGCGGTGCTCTGGGACGCCGACGTCCCCGGCCGCCGGTCCCGTGTCGTGCCGTGCCCGACGGCCGGGAACACGCCGCCCGCGCTGCCGTGCGCCACCGACCCCGGCACCGCGGCGGCGGACCCCGTGTCGGAACTCTGCAGCAGTGGCCCCACCACCACGCCGCGATCGGCGTTCGGCGACGGGCCCAGGTGCGCGATGATCGGCCCGGCGACCACCCCGAACCCGCCGACGGCGGCCATCGACACGGCCGCCACCACGAGTTTCAGCCGGCCACCGAACGCGGCCACGTGTCCGGCGACCCGGCCCGCGGCCATCCCCGCCTTACCCATCCCCAGCTTGCCCATCCCCAGCTTGCCCAGTAGCCCGTGGTGAGCGCCCAGCGCGGTGCCCAGCACCGGCGGGGTCAGCGAGCCCGCGTAGCGGCGCAGGCCGGCACACACGTCCAGCAGCTCCGCGTAGAGCACCTGGCACGTCGGGCAGCACGAGATGTGCCCGCGCATCCGGGCGGCCTCGGTACCCGTCACCTGACCGGCGGTGAACGCGCCCAGCTTGTCCACCACCGAACGACACCCGGTCGCGCCGCCGGTGGGCGCCAGGTGTGCCTGTAGGTAGGCGGCCTGCAGACCCTGCCGTGCCCTGCGCGCCAGCGCGGCGGTCGCGTTCGCGCTCAGCCCGAAGTGCCGTGCCACCACTGCCGGCCGCTCACCCTCGACCTCGACCCGCCATAGCACGGCCCGCCAGCGGTTGGGCAGCGACGTGAACGCCCGGGTGATCAACTGCAGGTCGGCCCGGCTGGCCGGCGCCGCGTAACCGGCGTCCAGTTGGCGGCTCAGCTCGTCGTCGGCGACCGGCACGTCGCGGTGCCGCATGCTCCACTCGGCGGCCAGCCTCCGCACCACGGTCAGCAGGTAGGCACGTACGTTGTCGTCCGGGCCTGCGCCCCGCCGGACCGCCTGCAACACCCGGAAGAACGCCTCCGCCGCCATGTCCTCGGCGTCGGCGACCTCGGTGGCGCAGCGCATCGCGAAACCCCGCACAGCGCCCGCATGTCGCTCGAACAGTTCGCCGTACGCGTCGTCGTGGCCGGCTCGGACCAGCCGCAGCAGCTCGACGTCCGGCTCGGCCGTCAGGTCGACCGCGGCCGGGGACGGTTTCGGCCCGAATTCCGGTCCGGCAGGAGAGCTTTCGGTTCCATCGGTCACCGTCATCCCGCCGGGTACCTCCTCACCGGTTAGCGCCGTCTGGACAACATGCCACAGCCGACACGGACATGGGACGACAATGTGGTTGATGTCGTTCCCACTGGTGACCACCTGTATCGGTCTGGTCACAGATAGGCGCCAATGCTTACGGGGATGCGGTACTCCCTCGTGCTGGTGGGTACTGTCTGCTCGCGTGGCCGACTGGAAGAACAAAGCGCTGGAGCTGCTGCCCGCGCTGCGGCCGGTCATCGAACACGACTGGTCGTGTCACGTGTTCCTCGGCGAGCTGTTGCCGCTGGTCTGGGAAGCGCACCGGACCAAGGACACCGACTCGTTGACGCGCGTCTACGGCTTCGCCCGCTGGTGCTTCGACCAGCCCGGCCAGTTCCTCGCGAACGCGGCGGTGGTCAGCTTCTACGAGCTGGTCTTCGACGAGTGGGAGCTGCGGCACGACATCGCGGCATGGCTGCCGGCCGACGTCGTGGCGAAGGTCCGGCCGCTGTGGGAGTGGCGGTTGCCCGGTCAGCGGATGAGCGAGGTGGACCGTCTGGTGGCCGACACGAGGCCGACCCCCGAGACCGCCGCACGCGACGTCGGCTAGTATTCACACCATCACACCGGTACGTCGGGTGCGATGGTCATGCGGACGTAGCGCAGCTGGTAGCGCATCACCTTGCCAAGGTGAGGGTCGCGGGTTCGAGTCCCGTCGTCCGCTCTCCCCCAGGAAGCAGAGCGCTCCGCGCCCACCCTGTGCCCTGTGCGGTCCCGTCGATCGCCACCAGCGCCGATCCCTTGCGGCACAACGGCATTGCCGTGCCGGCAGTCGAACACGGTGACGCGGTCACCGTCCGCCGAGCTTGCCGGTCAGGTAGCGCAGCGGTGCGGTCAGCCGCCAGGACGTCGACTTCTCCAGCGACTCGACCCGCAGCCGCAGGTGGTGCGCGGCGTGCTCGGCCAGTTCGGCGCGTTCCCGCGCCTGGCGCAGTTCCTCGTGCACCTGGTCGGACGGGACCCGTGCCTCCAGCTCCGCGACCCGCAGCGACGCCTGGTACAGCTCGGTCAGCCGCCCCACCGAACCGGCCGGCAGCAGCAGCGGCCGCGCGTCGATCTGGTGGCGCACCCACTCCCGGGACGTGTCCCACGTCCACGACGGCACGGTGTGCAGCGAAGCCACCTTGTGCCACCGGTTGTAGACGGCCGTCACCACGCCCATGTCGGTGACGCCGCACCACAGCGCGCTGCGCAGCAGGAAATCCCAGTCCTCGCAGGTGCGCAGGTCCTCGTTCCAGGTCAGCCCGAACTCGGTCACCGCCGCCCTGGGCACCGCGAACGAGTGCAGTGGCGTGCGGTTCTCGTACAGGTGCTGCACCAGGTCGAACGGTGTGGTGAACGTCGGCCGCAGCCCGCTGACCGTCCGATACGGCGCGATGCCACCGGTACCCGGCTCCACGTCCCGGTCGGCGCACCATGCCCTGACCACCGAGCCCGGGGCCCGTTGCGCACCCGCCCGGAACGTCTCCACCCAGTCGGCCGTCACGAAGTCGTCGTCGTCGAAGAACGCCACGTACCGACCGGTCGCCAGGTCCAGGCCCTTGTTCGCCGGCCGCGCCCGCGTCCCGCCGGACACCGACGTGACCTTCACCCGGGAGCGGACCTCCTCGTCGAACAGGTCCACCACCCCGCGTACACCGGCCAGGCCGTCGTCGCCGTGCACCGCGATGATCAGTTCCCAGTCCGAGTCCGTCTGTCCGCCGAGACAGCACAGCGCCTCGATCATCGAGTCGGGTTTGGCACCCAGCGTCCGCATCACCACCGACAGGAACGGTCCCTCGGCGGGTGTCCTCTCCGGCACGGCGACGGCACCGGGCAGGTAGGCGCGGACGAACTGGTTCACGTCACCGAAGTCGTCGGCCTGCCGGCGCAGCGAGCGCAACTGCTCGGCCACCAGCGATCCCGCCGCCAGGACCGGGTGGTCGCCGGGGAAGTGCTGGTCGGACTCGCGCAGGTGGAAGTCGCGGCGGCCGATCTCGTGCCATCCGGTGCGGCGCAGCAGCTCGTCCAGCGTCGCGCTGGTGAAGAACCGCACGTGCGTGGCGTCCAGCAGACCGGTGGGAGTCACGTCCCAGTGGCCGGCGAGCAGTTTCGCGCCCAGGTCGGCGTGTGTCACGTTGGGCACGCTGACCACCAGCATCGTGCGCTGGTCGGCGGCGAACGCGTGCAGTGTGGCCAACAGCGCGCCCGGGTCGACGAGGTGCTCCAGCACGTCCAGTGCGAGCACCGCGGCCACCCGCCTACCGGACGCGACCTTCTCCAGCCGCACCGTGACGTCATCCCGGGCCAGGTCCACCTGGTAGGCCTCGACACCGCGGCGCCGCGCGACCGCGACCGTCTCCGGGTCGACGTCGACGCCGACGTACTCGCCACCCAGTTCCCGCACCACGTCGGACAACGGGCAGTTGCCGCAGCCGATGTCGACGACCAGGCCGCCGGCGAGTTCGAAGCCGGCCAGCAGTTCCCGCACGGCCGCGTACGCCGAACCGTCCGCGTAGCGGAACTCGTACTGCATGTCCTCAGAACCTCCTGGGACCGTAGTCGCCGCCCGCGAAGTCGGCGACGTCCTCGGTGTCGGTCAGCGGTTCGGGCAGGGTGCCCGCGGCCACCATCGCCCGGAAGTCGGCCAGTGCCTTGCGGTGCGCGGGCAGCTCGGTGTGCGCGAGCTGCCGCTGCAGATCCTCGATCACGTCCGGCCGCCCGAACTTGTGCGCCAGCAGGAACCGCGCCAGCAGACCCTGGTGCAGTTCGGTGCTGGTGGGCAACACCTCGGCGTGCTCGCCGAGCCGCTTGTCGTGGAACACCACGGCACCGGGCGCGTGCACCACCTTGTGGCCGCGCAGCCGCAGCCGCCAGGACAGGTCGACGTCGTTGCCGTAGGTGAACAGCGCCGGGTCGAACCCGCCGACCTCCTCGAACGCGGTGCGCCGCACCATCAGGAAGCAGCCGCTGGCCCAGGCCTGTTCACCGGTACCGGGAAAGTAGTCCTTGGGGTGCTCGGCGGGAATCTGGCGCGCGTCGGCGGCCGCGGTCCTCGGATCGTCGAACACGGCAAGCAGGTGACCGATCGCGGTCGGGGCGCAGTAGGTGTCCGGGTTCACGAACAGCAGCGCGTCCGCGGTGGCGCCGACGGCCAGTTCGTTGCACCCGCCGCTGTGCCCGAGGTTCGCGTTGAACCAGCGGTGGCCGAAGGACACGCCCTTGGCACCCGCGTGCTCCGCCAGGTCGGCCGCCGCCGCGTCGCCGAGCACGGGTTCGGGCGAGCAGTCACCGATCGTCACGCCCGCGTCGGCCAGCCGCCCGGACCGCTGGGCCAGGTGCAGGGCGTGCACCAGCGGGCGGAACGTCCGCCACACTTCCTCAACGGTCTGCCGGTACAGGACGATCGCCGCGAGCACCACGTCCATACGCCCACCAGTCACTCTGTGCGCCCCTCGCCGACCAGGTAATCTCCGCGCTGATCGTATCCGGCGCCCATTGTCACAAGTTGGGTGTTGCGTGCCGGCACGTGGAGCGACATAGGCACAATGGCCGAAGCAAACGTGTCCGGAGCGTAGGAAGTGGGTGCCGGGTGTCCTGGCAGGAAGATCTGCAGCGGATGGAGCGCGATCTCGCCACTGGGCGACTCTCCGCCGAGGACTACCGGAAACAGCGGGACGAGCTGCTCGCCGCCGCCAACGCCGGCCAGGCCTACGAAGCCCCCCAACAGCCCCAGGCACCACAGCAATCCCAGCAGGGTTTCCCGGGCACGCCACCCGGTGGGATGCCGGGCACGCCCCCCGGCGGGACGCAGGGCTTCCCCGGCACGCCCCCCGGCGGGACGCAGCCGCCCGGCACGCCACCCGGCGTCGTTCCCGGCCAGCAGCAGTCCGCCCCGTTCCCGCCCGCGTTCAAGTGGTCCACGCAACCGCCCGCCCAGCAGTCGAACGTCCCGCCGCCCTCCAGCGCGGAGAGCACCCAGACCATCCATCCGGTCGGCCAGCCCGCAGGCGAGGCCACCCAGGTGGTGCACGGAGCGTCCGGCGCTGACCGCACGCAGGCCATCGGCGGCCGCCCCGGGGACCCGGACCGCACACAGGTCGTGCCGGGCGCCCGCGGACAGCAGCCGGGTCCGTACGGCGGGCCGCAGCCCGGCCAGGGCTCGCCGTGGCACGACCAGTCGCAGGGCCTCTACAGCAGCGGCCAGATGGACAGCATGCCGAACTGGAACACCTCGGGCGCGTTCGGCGAGTGGCCCAAGCAGGGCCCGGAGGTGTTCGAGTCGGCCGGTTCGGGCAAGCGCGGCAAGCGGATCGCGCTCATCGCGCTGATCGTCGTCGTGCTGGCCGGTGCGGGTGTCGGCGCGTGGCTGCTGATCGGCGACCACGGCAGCGCACACGCGCAGGGTGGCACCACGACCACCACGACCACCAGGCCGCCCAGGCCGACCAGCACCGGACCCCGGCGGGCGATCGGCTCGCTGGTCAGCCCGCCCGGCGGCTACGCGGCACCGGAGACGTTCACGCCGACGCAGCTCACCACCACGAAGCCGCTGCCCACCTCGGACCTGGACATCCTCAACCAGTCCTCACTGTCCAAAGCGGACTACGTGCTGAACAGGGACGGCAGCTCGGTACTGGACCTGTGGGGCTTCACCGTGCAGGACGAGGTGGCGGCCAAGTCGCTGGCCAAGGCGTTCGACAACGACCAGGGCCGGTTCGGCTACCAGAAGACCGACATCACCGTCGGCGACGGCCAGTACACCGCGTACACGTCGCAGCAGCAGTCCATCAGCGGGCAGAACATCATCGTGTACCGGCTGCACTACGTCGTCGGCAACCAGGTGATCCGCGTCGAGGCGTTCGACCCCGATGGCACCAGGGCGCGCACGGAGTTCCTGAAACTGCTGGATTCGCAGACGAAACTGACCCCGCCCAGCGACAACTGAGCACACCACGCCCGGCGCGCTCGCTCAGTGCGCCGGGTGCGCCGCCAGGTCGGCCGTCGCGGCGTCCACAAAGGACTCCGTGGTCACCGGGCTGACGCCGGCGACCAGATCGCGTTCCACGACCTCGACCACGACGACCTGGCTGGCCACCATCCGGTCGGCCTCCGCGGTCGGATCGCTGGCCACCGCCTGCTGGCCGACCATCGTCAGGTCGGCGAACGTGGCCGCCAGCAGCGGTGACGCGTACTGCGCGAACGAGTCGTCGATCATCGTGGTCTTCGCCCTCACCATGCCGGTCGCCGGATCGTCGGTGTGCAGCGTGACCGGGGCCTGCACGTCCGAGGCCACCGGCCGGTCCCGGTTGGTGATGCCGTCCGGCGCCAGGTGGTAGGTGTAGGCGGTGTCGGTGCCGGACGTCGCGATCATCGGCGGCAGGTCCGCGGCGCCGGAGTGCTTGACGCCCTGCGTGACCCGCCACGTCGTGGACACGCCCGGCTGGATCCGCTCGGCCAGTTCCCTGGTCATCACCAGGCCGCCGGTGAACGTCCAGTGCGTGTCCTGCGGGAAGTACACCGGCTTGCCGGTCTCCTCGGCCGCCGCCTGTAGTTCCGGTCGCGGGTCGATGGCACCGGACGTGGTGTCCATCTGCTGCCAGAACTGCTGGTCCACGGTCGTCGCGCACGCCTTGCCCACGTAGTCGGGCGGCAGGTGCTCCGGTTGGACACTGGACTTGTCCGGCGGCACGAACAGGAAGAACTCCCGGCCGGACCGCTGCACCGCGTCGCGCAGCCGCTGCAGGTTCGCCATCACCGTCGTCAGCGGCTGCGCGGGCTCGCACCGGCCCTGCACGTCGAACCCGAAGTACAGCCACCCGTCGGTGCCCTCGATCACCTCGGGGTAGCCGTCGCTGGTCTGGTCGGTCCGGTTGTCCGGCACCGTCTGCGGCGTCGTCGTCGCGGGCGGGGCGGCCGGCAGCGGACCGGTGTCACTGTCCTGGTTGCCCTGGCCCAGCGGCGCGGGCTCGCCGAACAGGCCGTGGCTCACGCCGTCGGCGAACCGGATCGCGCCCTGGCGGAACGCCAGGCTGTCCACCGCCCAGGGCAGCAGTCCGGAGAAGAACCCCCACCCCTGCGCCAGGCTGGGGAAGCCGTGCACGGGCCGGTTCTCGATCGCGGGCGGCATGCCGACGACGGCCAGGGCGGCCAGCGGCACCACGAAGAAGATCAGTGCGCAGGCGCGGGCCAGCAGTTGGTTGGGGTGGCGCGGCCGGTACAGCGGGTGGAACTTCGGCAGCCACGACTCGTGCAGCGACGTCCGGCTCGACGGGTCCGGCCGGCCCATCCGGACACCGGGACCCGGCCGGGTGTCCTGGCTGGCTCCGGTGTCCTGACTTGTTCCGGTGTCCTGGCCGCCCGGCGTCCCGACCGTCACGTATGTCCCCTGACCGTCCCCACACCGGCACGATAGCGGCTGGCGGGCGGATCCAGCCGCGCTCCGGGGCAACCCGCGCGGCCCGCGAGGCGTCTATTCGGGTGAGGCCGTCGGGGTGTGTCGCTGCCCACGGTCGGCGTGCCGGGGAGCACGCTGGACATCTTGTCGGGACGATGAACGCTGGAAGGACCTAGCCATGCTGGTGCAGGTGCTCGTGCTGGTAGCGGTGGCCGTATTCTTCGTGGTGCGGCTGACGCGCACGCTGGTCAAGCGCGCCCGCTGATCGATTGGTTCCGCTGGTCAGCGACGGTTCGGCGTGACCAGGCCGGACTCGTAGGCGAGCACGACCAGCTGGGACCGGTCGCGCGCGCGAGCTTGGTGAGGATGCGGCTGACGTGCGTGCGTGACGTCGCCGGGCTGATCACCAGGTGCGTGGCGATCTCGTCGTTGGACATGCCGCCCGCGACGAGCGCCAGCACCTCGCGTTCCCGGTCGGTCAGCTCGCGCAGCACGCTGGCGTCGAGCCTGCGCTGCTCGGGCCGGGACAGGAACTCGCTGATCAGCCTTTCGGGTCACGGTCGGCGCGAGCAGCGCATCGCCGGCCGCGACCACCCGCAGCGCCCGCAGCAGTTCGACCGGCTCGGTGTCCTTGAGCAGGAAGCCGGCTCGCCCCGCCCGCAACGCCTCGAAGACGTACTCGTCGAGGTCGAACGTGGTCAGCACCAGCACCTTCACCTCGGCGAGGCCGGGGTCCGCCGTGATCAGCTTGGTCGCGGCGAGCCCGTCCATGCCGGGCATCCGGATGTCCATCACGACGACGTCCGGCCGGTGCCGCGCGGGCGGCGCCACCGCCTCGGCACCGTCGGCGGCCTCACCGCACACCTCGAAGCCGTCCTCGGTCTCCAGCAGCACCCGGAACCCGGCGCGCACCAGCGCCTGGTCGTCGGCCAGCACGACCCTGACCGCATGCCCCCCCTCGATCGGCAGGACGCGCCGCACCAGGTAGCCGCCGGTCCGCCGGTCCCGCGGTCACCGGCCACCGAGCGCCTCGGCGCGTTCCCGCATCCCGCGCAGCGCCTTGCCGCCGCGAGCCGCCGGTTTCGACCGAGCGCCGCGCCGTCCAGCCGGCGACCTCCAGCTCGACCGGGCCGTTGCGCGTCAACCGGATCCGGACCTCACTGGCCCCGGCGGCGTGCCGGACACGTTGGTCAGCGACTCCTGCAGGATCCGGTACGCGGCCACGTCCACCGGGGCGGGCACTGTCGACCGGGTCGCCGTCGCCCTCGACCCGCAGCCCCCGGCGGCGACGGCCGCGACCAGGCCGGGCAGCCGGCGAGGCCGGCGAAGGCGCCCGTCGTCGCCGGTACCGCGCAGCACAGCGAGGGTGGCCCGCAGGTCGACCAGCGCGACCCGGCTGGCCTCCTTGATCGCCAGCAGCGCCTCCTTGGCCTCGCCGGCCGCCGGTCGGCGACGTGCGCGCCCGACCCCCGCCTGCACGTTGATCATGGCGAGGCTGTGCGCGACGACGTCGTGCACCTCACGCGCGATGCGCAGCCGCTGTTCCTCCGCCCGCAACCGGTCCGCCTCGGCGGCCCGTTCCGCGGCCGACCGCATCGCCGTCCTGCGCAGCCTGCCGAACGTGCCGGCGCACACGGCGACGGCCACCCACAGCACGAACCCGATCAAGCGGGGATCGAACGTGCCGGCGGCATCCCCGGCGACCAGCACCTGCGTGATCTCGGCGACCGCCAGCACGGCGGCGGCGACGGCGCCGGTCACCGGCCCGCGCAGGTACGCGAGGGCGGCCAGGGCCAGCGTGGGCCCGAGAACCGCCGGCCCATGGGGATAACCGGACTGGTAGTACGTGAACGTCGCCAGGGACGTGAGCGCCAGCACGACCAGCGGCGCACGGCACCGCCACAGCAGCGGGACCGTGCAGCCGAGCAGCCACAGCGCACCGAGCGCGTCCAGCGGCGGTTCCTGGGGGTGCCAATGGCCGAAACCGGCCGTGGCTGCGACCACCACGACGCTGATGGCCAGCGCGACGATCACGTCCGGCCGCGCCGGACGGAGCGCCCGCGCGTCCAGGAGCACTGCCCGCCGGCCGGTCACCACGCGTCGACGGTACTGCCAGCGGTCCGGCCAGCGCATACGGCGGGAAGCGCGTCTTGGGCGTACCGCCGGTGCTGTCACGTCACGCACAGCGAACACGAGCCGACCGTAGAGTTCCGTTGCCGTCCGCCGCCCGACCAATGGACCTTGTGACCTGGCGGCGGGCGGGTCGACACTGTGCGGCGACGGGTCGAGTCGTGAGTGAGGTGACATCGTGGCCGCGACCGTGCGTGCCGCGCTCCGGGCACCGGCACACCTGCCGGGTCCGCCACCACCCGAGGAACTGGCGGGCGCGCTCCGCGACGGCCCGTTCTCGGTGGCGTTCGCGCTGGCGATCGAGGCCAGCGGCCTGAGCCTGCAACAACTCCAGTTCCGCCTGGCCGAGGTGGACGTGCACCTGAGCACGACGACCCTGAGCCACTGGCGCACCGGCCGCAGCCGGCCCGAGCGGCCCGACTCGCTTCGCGGCGTGCAGGTACTGGAACGGCTGCTCGGCCTCCCGCAGGCGGCGCTGACCGGCCTGCTGGGTCCACGCAGGCCGCGTGGCCGCTGGGTGCGCTCCGCACCGGACGTGTTCCGGGTCGAGCAGCTCTTCCCGATGGCGGGTGTCGCGGCGCGGGTCGCCGAGCAGCTCGAGATGCCGCAGCAGCCCGAACTGGACCGGCTGTGCGTCATCGACCAGCTCACCGTCGGTGCGGATCGGACAGTGCGCCGGATGCAGGTGCGCCAGGTGCTGCGCGCCACGACCGACCGCGTGACCAGGAGTTTCGTGCTGCACTACGGTGAGCACTCGCTGCGCGCGCCGAGCGTGGTGGCGACGCGGTACTGCCGGGTCGGGCGGGTGCGCACCGACGAGGAGAGCCAGTTCCTGGGCGCCGAACTGATCCTGGACCGGGTGCTCGGCCAGGGCGACACGACGATCCTGGAGTACGAACTGGACGTCGCCCACTGCACCGACGCGCACTTCGAACGCAGCTTCCGGTCCGGTGCGCACCAGCACATCGTGCAGGTCCAGTTCGATCCGGCGGCCGTACCGACCCGATGTATGTCCTATCACCGCAGTGGCCCCGAGGCCGGCTACGAGGATGTCCAGGATGCCTGGATCACCTATGACCTCGCAGCTCACGTGGCGCTGGTGAATCTCGAACCAGGCCTGTACGGGATGCGCTGGGAGTGGGACTGACGTGGGATGTTTCATGTGGAACATACATCGTTGGATTACCCAACTAACGCTGGGGTGACCGGTCCCCCGCCGGTCACCCCAGCTTCCCCAACCCGGTCAGTCGACGGTTTCGACGGCCGCGGTGGCCGTCTCGTTCCACCTGCCGGGTAGCCCGCCCAGCGCGACGGTGGCCAGCACGCCGGCCAGCGCGACACACGTGACGAGCACCAGGCCGGAGTGGTAGCCGGCCAGCACCTGCGCCGGCCGGTCGCCGGTCGCCGACGCGCTGATCACCGCGGTCACCACGGCCAGCGTGATCGCGCCGCCGACCTGGAACGCGGTCTGCACCAGCCCGGACGCCAACCCCTGCTCGTCGTCACCGACACCGCTGGTGGCCTGGATGTTCAGCGCGGGGAAGGCCAGCGCGAACCCGATGCCCAGCAGCAGCATGCTGGGCAGCATCAGCACCGGGTAGTTCGGCACGATCCCGACCCGCAGGAACAGCGTGTACCCGGCGAACAGCGACACCAGCCCGGCGATCACGACCGGCACCGAGCCGAACCGGTTGACCAGCGCACCGGTCCTCGGCCCGCCGACCGCGACCAGCAGACCGGCCGGCAGGAACGCCAGCGCCATCACCACCGGGCTCCAGCCCAGCAGCGACTGCATGTACATCGTGCCGATGAACTGGAAACTGACGTAGGACCCGAACATCACCATGGCGGCGACGTTCGCGGCGACGACCCGCCGGTTGCGCAGAATCCCCAAGCGCAGCAACGGATGCGCGACCCGCCGCTCGGTCAGCACGAACGCGGCGCCCAATCCGGCGGCCAGCGCCAGTCCGCCGATCGTGCGCGGCGCCGCCCAGCCGGCCTGTGGTGCGGACACCACGGTGAACACCAGCGCCAGCAGCGCGGTCGTGGACAGCAGGGCGCCGAGCACGTCGTAGCCGCGGTGTCCCTCGGAGCGGCCGCCGTGCGGGATCAGGCGCCTGCCGGCCACCAGCACGACCAGCGCGATCGGCACCGGCAGCAGGAACGTCCAGCGCCAGCCGACCTCGGTCATCAGGCCGCCGAGGATCAGCCCGGAGGAGAAACCGCTTGCCCCACAAGCGGTGTAGATGCTCAGGGCGCGGTTGCGGGCGGGCCCCTCGGGGAACGTGGTCGTGATGATGGACAGCCCGGCCGGCGCGGTGAACGCGGCCGCCATGCCCTTCACGAACCGGGCCACGATCAGCAGTGCGGCGTTGTCGACGAGGCCGCCGAACAGCGACGCGAGAGCGAACACCCCGAGCGCGACCAGCAGCACGCGCCGCCGGCCGAGCAGATCGGCGGCCCGCCCACCCAGCAGCAGGAAGCCGCCGTAGCCGAGCACGTAACCGCTGACCACCCACTGCAGGGCGGACGTGGACATGCCCAACTGCCGCCGGATCGAGGGCAGCGCGACGCCGACCATCGAGACGTCCAGCCCGTCGAGGAACAGGACGCCGCACAGCAGGATCAGCGCACCCCAGAGCCGGGGCGCCCAGCGGACGCCGATCGGCGGTCCGGGTGGTGGGGAGTCGACGGGCGGAACGGTGGTTGCCGTTGAAGTCACGCCGACCAACCTACATGCAATGGAATCTAATGCAAGTACAATTAATGCGGTGGACACTGGTGCGGGTGCAAGTGCTAGGCTGCCGGTCGTGGGCGAGGACGAACTCGTTGGCGAGTGGCGACAGTTGCTCAGGCGCTACCACGTCACGTGGTGCGCCCTGGATCGCGCGCTGCGCGAGGAACACGAACTGGGCGCCAGCGAGTTCGAGGTCCTGGACGCACTGGCCGAGTCGGAGGACCGTCCGTGCGACGGCCCCGCACTGCGGATGCAGGAACTCGGTGCCGGCGTACAGCTCAGCCAGAGCGCGCTGTCCAGGGTCGTCGGCAGACTGGAGAAGGACGGCCTGGTGTCGAGGGTGATGTGCGCCAACGACCGCCGCGGCATCTTCGTGGAGCTGACCGAGGCGGGCCGCGACCGCCACCACGTGGCGGCGGCGACCCACCGCACGGTGCTCGCCGAGACGTTGCGGGTCCCGGCGCCGCTTCAGCGGCCCACGGCGTAACCCTGCATCGCGCGCGGGTTCGCGCCTGCCCGCACCAGCCCGGTCCGCGTGTCCCGGGACACGGCCGACAACCGGCCCAGCGCCCAGGCACCGGCGTCGACCAGCGCGTGCCCCCGCTGCTGGAGCTCGGTGAACGCCGCCGCACCGAGCCGTGACTCGGCGATCACCTCGCCCGGCTCCCACGACCGCGGATGGAACGAACTGGGGAACGCGGTGGTGTGCCAGGCGGGAGCGTCGATCGCGGCCTGCAGGTTCAGCCCGCCGACGACGTGCGCGAGCCAGAAGCAGAGCTGCCACTGATCCTGCTGATCCCCGCCCGGCGTACCGAAAGCCAGCGACCGCTCGCCGTCCCGCACGGCCATCGACGGCGACAACGTCGTCCGGGGCCGCTTCCCCGGCGCCAGCGAGTTGGGCAGCCCCTCCTCCAGCCAGAACATCTGCGCCCGGCTGCCGAGGCAGAAACCGAGCTCGGGAATGGTCGGCGAGGACTGCAACCAGCCACCCGACGGTGTTGCCGAGACGATGTTGCCGTAGGCGTCGACGACGTCGAGATGCACGGTGTCACCGCGGGTGCGGCCGTCGCCGCCGACGGTCGGCTCGCCGAGGCTCCCCATGGTGGGCTCGCCGAGCGCCGCCGACACGGCGGCTTCCCCGCCCCCGATACCCTTCCCCGCCCTGACGTACTCGGGCAGCACCGGCACCCGGCCACCGGGTGAACCGGGCCTGATCTCCCAGGAGGCGTCGTCACCGATCAGCTTTGCCCGTTCCCGTATGTACTCCGCGGACAGCAGCCCGGCCATCGGCACGTCGGCCACGTCACCGAACCAGGCCTCCCGATCGGCGAAGGCGAGCTTCGCGCACTCGACCGCCAGGTGCACGGTCCGAGCCGTGGGCACACCATCCACATAGGACAACTGATCGGAAAACTCGTTGAGCAGCAACAACTGCTGCGCCAGCACCGGCCCCTGGCTCCAGGGACCGCACTTGGCGAGCGTCCAGCCGTCGACGTCGACGGTCAGGGCGTCCTCGTAGGTGGCCTGCCATGCCGCCATGTCGGCCCCGGTCAGCACACCGGCGTGATCCCGGCCCGAGTCGTCGCGAAAAGCCTTGCGGCAGAAGGCATCCACGGCCTCGGCGACGAACCCCTGCGACCAGGCGCGACGAGCGGCGTCGATCCGCGCCTCGCGACCCCCACCGGCACCTTCGGCCACCGCCAGCAACTTCTCCCAGGTGTCGGCGAGCACGGGATTGGCGTGCCGGACCAGTGGCGGTCTCCCGTTGGGCAGCCACAGGTCGGCCGAACCAGGCCAGTGATCCCGGAACAGCCCGGCCACGGCGGCGACGGTCGAGCCGATCCGGTCGACGACGGGGTAGCCGGAGCGGGCGTAGCCGATCGCGTGACCGAGCACGTCCCGCAGCGACCTGGTGCCGTGGTCCCGGAGCAGCGTCAACCAGGCGTCCCACGAACCCGGCACGGTGGCCGCGAGCAACCCGGCCCCGGGCACGAGTTCGAGTCCGAGCGACCGGTAGTACGCGATGGAGGCCCCTGCGGGCGCGACCCCCTGGCCACAGAGCACCCGAGGCCGGGTGTCGGCGGGCGTGGCGAACAACACAGGGACCTCGCCACCGGGTCCGTTGAGATGCGGTTCCACCACCTGCAGGACGAATCCGGCGGCGACGGCGGCGTCGAAGGCGTTGCCGCCGCTCTCCAGCACGGCCATGCCGGCGGAGGACGCCAGCCAGTGCGTGGACGCGACCATGCCGAAGGTGCCGGTCAGTTCCGGTCTGGTGGTGAACACGAGGTCAAACCTAACGCCGCGCGGCCGAGTGACCCAACGATTACGTTGCGTGATGTGTGACCCAACGAACGTCCACGAACGGCTGACATCGATCAGGACACCTGGGTGAAGGAGTATTCCGAACAGGTAACGTCAGGGTCTGGATCGGCGATTCAGCAGCGACAGGATGGCCCAGCGGTGGGCCAGGTCGGAACGAGCAGGACTCGGCAACGGCGCCGAGGATCAGTCGGGCGGTGGTGGGCATGCAGGGACCGTGGCACAGGTGGCGTGCCCGCAAGGCGTTGCAGGCAGCCGTCATGCTGGACGACATCGTGGACAGCCAACTCCCGCTGCTGGCCGGACTGTCCGAAGCCGGCCGCCGCCGCTCAGCCGGCTACCTGGCCGAACTGGTCATGCTCGGCCAGGCCTACCGCCACTACGCCGCCGGCTGGATCAATCGGGCCGAACTGGAAGAACGCAGCCACCGCACGGTCCGCCGCCTGGACAACTACCGCCACCGCCACCCGTCGACGGCCCAGTACACCGAACTGGACTGACCGCCCACCGCCCGATCCGGCCGGGGGCCCGGGACGGTTCGGACCGCGCCGGGCGGCTAGCCCCGCACCACCGGGGCCCTGACCAGGATCGCCGCCAGACCGAACGCCGTGCCCAGCACCGCCACCTCGACCGTCGTCCACGTCAGGACCGCCGTCGCCTTCCGTCGCACGATCCGGGGTAGCAGCGCGAACCGCGTGTAGCCGCCCAGGACGCCGGCGGCCGCGACGCACACCAGTTTGCCGATCAGGACCCAGCCGTAGCCGGTGGTGAAAAGTGCCGTGTACCAGTGGATTCCGGGCGTGCTGTACAGCTCGTACCACCCGTTGAACATGCCCGTCACCGCCGTCGCGAACACGCAAGCCGTTGCCAGCGACGAGAATCTGGGCAGCGCGTCGGCCAGCAGCGTCCGGTCCGTCGCCACGAGCAGCATCACCGCGAGCAGGCCACCGGTCCACGACACCGCGGCCAGCACGTGCAACTCCATCGAGATCAGGCCGAGGTCGTGCCAGCCGACCGCACCGTCCGCGGCATGACCGGTCACGGGCAGCGGCAGCAGCGTGAACATCGCCACCGTGATCCGCAGTTCGACGGGCACGTCCTCGCCCCTGCGTACCGCGAGCACGCCGATCACCACGTACAACAGCGCACAGCACGCCACGATGACCAGCGCCTGGCCCGAACCGATCTCGCTGACGTACGACTCGATCGACGCCATCGTGACCGGCTGGCCCACGTTCGTGTCGGCCACCTCCAGCACCAGCGACACCAGCGCCGCCACCATCCACACCGCGGCGCTGACCAGCGCCATCCGGCGAGCCGGGGCCAGTACGTGCTCGGTTCGGCGGTGGCCGCCGGCCAGCCTGGGCAGGAAGCTCAGGCCGACCGTGACGACCGCCGCCAGGTCCAGCACGGCACGGGACAGCGGAAGCCCGACCACGACCGCCGTGTTCGGCGTCACGATCCCCGGCACCGCGGCGGACGCGGTGAGGGCCAGTCCGATGAGGACACCGGCGACACCGCCGCCCGCCAGCGCGTACAGCAGCGGGTAACGGGGCCGCCGGGCCACGGCGGTCGCGGTCGGGGCTGTCATTGCGTCGTCTCCCGCGTCCTTCCGGGCCGCAGCGCCAGGAACAGCGCTCCGGCCAGCACCACGACGGCCACCAGGAGCCACACCCACACCGGCACGCCACCGCCGCCGCCGGTGCCGGCGGCATCGGTCGCCGCGACCGGCTTGCCGTTGCCCGCCTTCGTGAGGGTGAACGTGACGTCACCGGTCACGGGGTGGCCGTCGGCGGAGATGACGTGGTAGCTGGCGGTGTACGAACCCGCTGGTCCGAGCGGCGCGAGTGGCACGGACACCGAGTCGCCGGTGACCGTGGCGTTCCGCGTCCGTTCCCAGTGGGTGTTGTCCGGGCCGAGCACGACGATCGTGTCGTCACCGAACTTCACCGGCGCGTTGAAGTCGAACCGGACCTCGGTCGGACCGGTCGACACGGCCGCGCCGGCATCGGGATAGCTGCCGACCAGCACGTTGTGCGCCGACGCGGGCGTGGCCAGCGCCGTGACCGCGATCGCGGCGACGGCGAGCGGCACCAGCACGCGCCTCATGAGACCGGTGCCTTCGCCGTCTCGGGTACCGACCTCGCGGCACCACCGCGGCCTCGGACGAACGCGCCGAGGCCGAAGCCGAGCGCCAGCGCCGCGACGATCAGGCCCGCGCCACCCAGCCAGCGGGCGGTGTCGTCCGACGCCGACGCCGACGTCGTGCCGGTCGCCGCGGCCGGGCCCGCCGCGTCGTCGGAACCGGCCGCCGCGAGTGCCAGGTGCGGTGCCGGGTGTTCCGGTTCGGGCCGGCCGGCGACCGTGGCCTGGTCCCAGTTGACGACCTTGCCGTCGTCGTAGGTCTGGACCGCCGGCATCACGAGTTCGTTCGTGTTGTCCGGCAGGCCCTCCACCGAGATGGCGAACTCCTCGAACTGGCCGGGCTGGATGCCGCCACCGGCCGCGGCCGTCCAGGTGATGGAGCCGACGGCCTCGGTGACGTTCTCGTCGTCCATCCGCACCGGCTTGGGCAGCGTGATCATCGATTCCCGCGCCGTCCAGCCGGCGACGGGCTTGATGTCCGCGTTGGTCACCGGACTGGTGGTGGAGAAGTCGACCCGCACCTTGACGGTGTGGGCGGTGTCGGACTCGTCGGGGACACGGAACACGATCTCGGCGTCGCCGCCCTTGGCGGGACTGTCCGGGCTGTGCGCCGTCACGTGGGCGGCCGCGACTCCGGCGCCCGCCAGGACGAGCACGCCCGTTGCGGTGAGGGTGACCGCCACGCGGCGGCCGATCGGGGACAGGGACATGGTCGGTGCGACTCCGCAAGGCTGTGGCACCGGCTGAACAGCCGGTGCGCGGTGGGGTCCGGGCCGCGTGGCGCGGCTCGGACGGGGACCTGGGTCAGCCGATCGCGGGCGGGCCACGGTGGGCGTGGCGCCGGCACGTCAGGATCGTCGCCCGGCGATCCCGTTGCCGGGTACGGGGACGGTGGGCGCGGGCCGGTGCCCGCGGTACCGGTGGCGGCACCAGCAGGACCGGCAGCAACCTGGCCAGTACGGCGGCCGCCAGGAACACCGCGTCGTCGGCGCGGGCCAGCAGCACGGCGGTGCCGAGCACGGCCAGCGCGTGCGCGCCGAGCATGGCCAGGCCGTCGACGTGCGCGGGCATGTCCATCGAGCCGAGTGACAGCAGCACGTGGGTGCCCAGTTGGGCGGCCGAGAGGACGGCCAGGATCGCCGCCGTGGAGCGTCGTTCACCGGCCAGGGCGACGCCGAGGGCAGCGACGCCGACGGTGAGCAGCACCGTGAGCCCGGTGTCGGGGGCCATGCCGCCGCCGGCCGTGTGCGCGGCGACGGCCAGCGTGGCCGACGTGACGGACAGCGCGACACCCCGCAACACCCTGGGTGCGCCCCGGGTCGGGATCGGCCGGCCTGTCACGGGTCAAGAGACTATGCCGCCACACCGGCATTCCGGTGCACAGGTTCGATCCATCGAGTGAATCCGCTGGTCGGAGACTTAAGTTCCAGCGCCGAGCCTGCGCAGCAACTCCTGCTCGATCGGGTCCAGTTCGGCGGCGACGGCGCGGTGTGCGGCCTTGCGGCGAGCGACGGGCATGCGTTCGGCGGCACGGACGGCGGCGGCGAGCTTGGCCAGCGAGCTCCGGCTGCGGACGGCGAAGTCGCGATCGGTGTCACTGGCCTCCAGTTCGGCCAGCGACTGGTCGGCGCCGACGATCCTGGCGTGCAGCGCGCCACCCCTGCCGGTGTACTCGGCGAGGTCGCCGACGTCGATACCGAGCCTGCGGGCGCGGTAGCGGTCCAGGCCGTCCCTGGCGGCGGACGCGGCCTTCAGCAGGTAGGGGGCCACGACGGGGACGACGACCGGACCGAGCACCTTCGCCACGCCGACCATGTTCTTCGCCCTGCCCGGCGTCAGCCTCGGTGAGCGCGAATCGCTTTTCCCGCTTCGTGCCATGTTCGGAAAACCTACTGGTCGAGGGGCGGTTTGGCACGCCGACCCGCGCGCGAACTGGTACGTGCGGGCGAAGTCCGTGATGGGCGGCCGGATCACCGGAGGCGACGTTCTAGAGTCTGTGATCGTGAACAACCCGGTGCTCCTGGACGCGAACGCGGTCGGCCGCTGCCGGCGCCGGGTCCATCTGGACAACGATCCGGACATGGCCGACGCCGTGAAGGCACCGCCGGACCCGGCGGGCGAACAGCGCTCGGCCGACGCGATGGCGCACCGCAGGCGCGTCGGTGACGACCTGGCTCGGCTGTTCGGTTCGGAGTGGATGGAGATCCCCGCTGGTCCGGACCTCACCTCGGCGGACAGGGAACGTGCCACGAGCGGCGCGATGGCCGCGGGCGCGCGGTTCATCTGGAACGCGCAACTGCCCAGGGACGTCGTCGGCGGCCGGCGTGGCCGGATCGACCTGCTGGTCAACGTCGGTGACGGTTACGTGCCCGTGCTGGTGGTGCGGCACAAGGTGACCGACCCGGGCACCGGGGCACGCACGTCACCGCCGCATGACCCGACACCCGGGGGCAGCCGCTCCGACCCGCTGCGCAAGGTGCGCCCGCAGGCCCGCGACCAGCTGCGGCTGGTGCACGCGCGGCAGCTGCTGCGTGCCTGCGGGCACGCCGCGTCCGGGCGCGCCGTCGGCGGCGTCATCGGGCTGGACGCGGACGTCGTGGTGTGGCACGACCTCGAGGCGCCGAACTGGCCGGGCGGGCGCACCGCGCTGGCCGAGTACGAGGCACGCTTCTCCGACCGCCTGGCCATCGCGGACGCGTCGCGCTCGCACCGTGCCGCGCTCGCGCAGCCGTCCCGGATCGTGGATTGCCGGACGTGCCCGTGGTGGCCGGTGTGCGAGGCGGACCTGACGGCTGCCCGGGACGTCAGCCTCGTGCTGCGCGGCGAGGACGCCGTCGCGCTGCGGCAGGCCGGACTGCGCACCGTGGACGACCTGGCGGCCCTGTCACCGAAGGGGGAACCACCGGTGCCGCTGGTCGGCACGCCGTTCCCGGACGCGGTGGCGCTGGCACGGGCGTGGCAGGCGAATCTGACCGTGGTCCGGCGGGTGGTCGACGTGACGGTGCCGCGCGCGGACATCGAGATCGACGTGGACATGGAGAGCTTCGGCGATTCCGGTGCGTACCTGTGGGGCGCGCTGCTGTCCGGGCCACGGCTGCCGGACCTGACGTTCCCCCCTGGCTACCGGGCTTTCGTGACGTGGCGGCCGCTGCCGACGCAGGACGAGGGCCGGTCCTTCGGCGAGTTCTGGCAGTGGCTGACGGAGGTGCGGGTACGCGCCGGCCTGGCAGGGCTGACGTTCCGCGCCTACTGCTACAACGAACTCGCCGAGAACCGCTGGCTGCTGTCGTCCGCGGACCGCTTCGCGGGCACGCCGAACGTGCCGGCGCGCGCGGAGGTGCAGCGGTTCATCGACTCGCCGGACTGGGTGGATCTTTTCCGGATCGTGTCGGACTCGTTCCTCTGCGCGCGGGGCAAGGGTTTGAAGACGATCGCTCCGGTGGCCGGTTTCCGTTGGCGCGACCCGGAAGCCGGCGGCGAGAACTCGATGCGCTGGTACCGGGACGCGGTCGGACTGGGCGGCGACCCGGTGGACCTGGCGCAGCGGCGGCGGTTGCTGGAGTACAACGAGGACGACGTTCGGGCCACCCGCGCGCTGCGCGAGTGGATGACGTCGGCCGCGGTGCGGCAGTTGCCGTTCGTGGGTGATCTGTAGTTCGGCCGTCGCTGGTCAGCGAGGGGCTGTGCTCAGCGAGGGCCTGTGCTCAGCGAGGGGCCGTGCTCAGCGAGGAGCCATGCGCAGCGCGCCGTCCATGCGGATGACCTCGCCGTTGAGGTAGTCGTGTTCGACGATCATGACGGCCAGTTGCGCGTACTCGGCCGGCCGGCCGAGCCGCTTCGGGAACGGGACTCCTTCGGCGAGGCCGGCGCGGAAGTCGTCGCCGACGCCAGCCAGCATCGGGGTGTCCACGATGCCGGGGGCGATCGTCATCACGCGGATGCCGAACTGCGCCAGGTCACGGGCCGCGGGCAGGGTGAGGCCGACGACGCCGCCCTTGGACGACGCGTACGCGGCCTGGCCGATCTGGCCGTCGAACGCCGCGATGGACGCCGTGTTCACGACGACGCCGCGCTGACCGTCGGCCAACGGGTCGGTTTTGGCGATCGCGTCGGCGGCCAGACGCAGCACGTTGAACGTGCCGATCAGGTTGACCTCGATGACCTTGCGGTAGCTGTCCAGATCGTGCGGACCCTTCCTGGACAGCACGCGGCCGGCGGTGCCGATGCCGGCGCAGGACACGACGATGCGCAGCGGGCCCTCCTCGGCCGCCGTGTCCACGGCGGCCGCGACCTGCGCCGGGTCCGTGACGTCGGCACCGAGGTAGGTGATCCCGGGTAGGGCGTCGGCCTGGGCCTTCTCCGCGGCGGCGGGCAGGTCGACGCCGAACACGCGGGCGCCGCGGTCGGCGAGGGCTCGGGCGGTGGCGCCGCCGAGGCCGGAGGCCCCGCCGGTGACGATGGCGACGGTGTCCGCGATGCGCATGGGTCCTCCCGGGGCGGCTGGCCTACCCGGTGAGGTTAACGCTCGTTATTCAGCGGCGGCCCGGAGGGCGGCTCTCGTCCGGTGCCGACAGGTCCATGTCCAGGCCGAACCTGGTGGCGATCACGGCCCGGTCGCGCCGGCCACCAGGAGTGGCCGCTACCCGTAGCGCGACCATTCGGCGCTGGTGTCGCCCGTTCGGACACTGGCCAATCGCTTGCGCAGTTCCGGGACGACATGGGGATTGCTTCGCAGGATAGGCAGCACACTCGTCGCCAGCTTCAGCTCTCTGACCTCGCGCAACACCGAAAATCCCGACCACTTCGTCACGTCGAATCCGTAGTGGCGGGAGAATGCGCGAACGGCTCCGCGGGAACCGCCGAAGCGTTGCAGGCCCACCGGGACGGGCGTCAGATCCCATTCCGGCGGCCCGAGACAGGTGGAGTCGAAATCACACAGTACCGGCCCTTTCGGACCCGCGACGAGATTCCCCAAATGGGCGTCCCCGTGCACAACGGTTGTCGGGAGCGGGAAATCCAGCGTGGTCAGCCGCTCGGTCAACTCCGCACAGCGATCCTCCAGAAACAGCCGGTCAGCGGGGTCCAGTTCCTCCGCGTCGCCGAGACGGCGCCGAACGTCGTCAAGCGGCTCCCAGGAAGGGAGTTCGAAGGGCGGAGGCGGCAATTCGTGCAACCCGCGCAGCAGTTCCGCGAGGTCTTTCGTGGTCGGACGGCGGCCGCTCTGCGGGACTTCGTGCCACACGGTGGCCAGATAGTCACCGACGGCGACCGGTTGCGGCATGTCGGCCAGCAGCCGGACCGCCGGCACACCACCAGCGGCCAGCCAACCGGCCACGTCGACGACCTTGCCGACCCGGTGGCGCAGCGCGGTGGACCCCGCGATGCGAACCACGACCGGATCGGCACGCAGCCGGAACACCGCGTTCGCGGTGAACTTGACCAGTGCGGCGCCGCGCGGGTCCAGCCCGGCGACGGCGCACACGGCGGCGAGCACCTCGGTGAGCCGCTCCGGCGTGAACCGGCCCACGTCGTCGCCAGTGTTTCCGCCGGCCGCCTCGGGTGGGTCGGCCAGCGCGTGTGGATCAGCAGGTGCCGTCATGGTCACCGCATCCCGAGTGGCCCGCCGCCGACGCCGACGCCGGTCGTCAGCTCTGCAGGAAGTTGTTGATCCGCTCGGAGAGGTCGCGGGCGTCGCTGTTGTTGCTGCGCTTGTCCGCCTCCTCCTTGAGCGGCCGGATCCGTTCCTTGGTGCGCGCGGACTTGATGCCCTCCGCCAGGTCGACGGCGGACCGTCCGATCCGGGTGCCGTGATCGACGTCACCGTCGATCAGATGGTTGGTGCCCAGCATCGACAGGTTGAACGCCTTGCTGCGCGCCATTTCGTCGCCGTACGTGCCGATCGCCCTGGTCAGCGCGGGGATCGCGTAGCGGGTGTGCTTGCGGTCCACCTCCATCGCCAGGACGGTGTGCACCGTGCCGACCATCGCGTACAGGTCGGTCTCGTTGAAGAAGCTCACCCACGAGTCGACGTTGGTGTGGTCGGCGCGGGCGAACTCGTCCTTCGTCCGGTTGATCAGCTTCATGGCCTGGCGCTCGTTCTTCAGCGCCGCGTACGCCCATGCCTCGTTCGCGCAGAGCACCGCCACCGCGAGCTCCGAACCCGACTCCTGGGCCGCGATCTGGCCCAGCTGGAACAGCTTCAGCGCGTCGTTGGGCGCGTTCTGGTGCAGATAGACCCGTCCCATCCGGTACAGGATGTTGGCCACCAACGGGTCGTTGTGCCCCGCCCTGGCCAGTTCCAACGCGTGTGCGAAGTGGTTGCGGGACGCATCGATCAGGCCGCTGTCGAACGAGGTCCAGCCGGCCAGGTTGTGCAGGTCGGCGAGGGCCACGTAGAGCCTCTCGCGGACCTGGTCCGTCGCGTTCGCGTCGAGCAACTGCTGCCCCCACGACAACTGCGCCACCACGGCGTCACGGCAGAACCCGCCGCCGTACTGGTAGTCCAGCGCGCGCAGTGCCCTGGTCGCGGCCTCCACCTGCCGGACGTCGGTCATGCCGATCCGTCCCGGGGCCGGGGCCTGGGCGGGATGCGCCACCCACGACGCGGAGTCCTTGCCCATCACGGCCGCACCCATGGTGACGGCAGCGGCGTGCGCGAGGAACCTCCGTCGCTTCACCGACTCGTCCTCCTCAGCCTGGGGGTCCGCCTCCGAAGTGGCGACCCTCACCGCGGTGGCCTCGTCATACGCGAGGCCCATGTAGCCCCTCGGGATGCTCAGGCCGTCCGCGATGCGGGCCAACACGTCGTAGGCCATCACCTGGCGACCCTTGAGGATCTCCGAGACCTCGGACTGTGACTGGCCGGTGAGTGCAGCGATCTGACGCTGCGACACGCCCCTGCGACGGAGGAGCCGGTAGATCTGGCTCACGTCACGGTTGGACAGCGCGTCACGCATCTCTCGCTGTTCCCAGACATCGGGAGTAACAGGGGAGCCCTGTCCGCCGATGGTATTCAATTGCGCCCCCTCACAGTCCGTTGGGCGTCAACCGCAGGGTAGAGCTATTTTGCGAATGCCGAGAAGTGTGGATCGGTGAGGCTGATCGGCAGCACCGAAGTCCTCTGACCGTTCACCGTAGTAGCACCACCGATCGGCGCTGCGAGTCCCCACTGGGAGTGCTCAGGTCGCAGTCTGGTTTCTGGTAAGCAGTCGAGCACGGAGGGAAGCGGAGCGGTGGAACTGGTCGAGCCCGTTGGCTCCGGGGTCAGCCTCGCCGCGGCTGCTGTGCGTCCCGCACTCCGTCCCGAACCGGGTTTCGGTGCCAGCATGGGTGTGGACGACCGGCCCGCGCGGTCCCGCCAGTGGCGGGTGCGCTGCCAGGACGTGGCGAACCGGGAGCGCTTCCTCATGTTGTTCGTGGAGAACGGACGTGTGGTGCTCGTCGGCCCGCCCGGTGAGTCCGCTGTGTTGACCCCGGCTCAGCTGACCCAGTTGAGAACGGCTCTGCAGGAAGCCGCCGACGAGGCGGAAAGGTGACGGTGACGTTTCGGTGGACGAGATACTCGGGCAGGTCTTGCGCAACGCTGTGTGGGAACGCCTCGACATGCTCTCCGAGCTGGCGAACCGCGCGGACGCTCCGTCCCTGCTGTCGGTGGCACGCTCCGAACTGCCCAAGCTGACGGAGGGCTGGCGGGCGCTGCTCGCGGCGCACGAGCCCGACGAGCGCGGCAACTGCCCCGAGTGCTCGACGAAGTGGCGCCAGCAGCGGTCCCCGTGCTCGGTGTGGCGGGCGGCCTACGAGCACCTGGTCGCCGGTGGTCTCGCCCCCAGGCCGGCACGTCACCTGCGGGTGGCCGGTGTCGGCAGGCGCGCCGTGGCAGGCGCGTACTAGAGCTGGCGGCCTGGTTCCCACGTCGGCCCCCGATCCGGCGTGGTCCCAGCAACCGCCTGGCCGGCGACCCGGGTCGTCCGTTCCCCCGACCGCGTCGAACCGGGTCGTCGGCCAATAACCGAACTCCGCGGGCCGGTGCTGCTGCACTCCCCCTCCCCCGACCGGCACCGGTCCGCGGCCCCACCCGAACAACGCCCCGCGGGATGCCCGCGGGGCGTTCGTTCGTGCCGGGGTCACGGGACCGAGCGGACCTTCCGGATGGTCAGGCCGCCGCCGACGGTGGCGATCGCGGCGAGTGCGAACAGTGCCGGGTAGTTGTGCGTGGTCGCCAGCAGGACACCGGCGATCGCGGGTGCGATGACCTGGGGCAGCGCGTTGGCGATGTTGACGACGCCGAGGTCCTTGGCACGGTCGGACGCGGCCGGCAGGACCTGGGTCAGCACGGCCATCGCGACCGCCCAGTAGATGCCGAACCCGACGCCGAGCAGTGGCGCGGCGACCAGCGCCGCGATCCAGGTCGGCGAGATGACCAGCACCAGCGCGGCGAGCGCCATCACGCCTGCCGACCAGACGACGTACGACCGACGGCGGCCCGATTTGTCCGACATGATGCCGCAGACCACGGCCCCGACGATCAGCGCGACACCGTAGAGCGCCATCAGGATCAGCAGGCCGGTCTGCGGGTCCGGATAGTGCGCGGCGTCGCCGAGAAAGAACAGCAGGTACAGCGTGCCCAGCGCGTTGCCCAGGTTGATCAGGAAGTGTGTGCTCCAGGCCCACGCGAAGTCCGGGAACCGGCGCGGCGAGATCCACAGGTTGCGCATGCCCGCGCGGATCGAGCCGGCAGGCCGGAACGCCACCGGTAGCCGGGCGTCCGGAGTGAACGCGATGAACACCAGCGCGCCGACCACCACGATCACGGCGCACGCGAGGTAGCCGCCGCTCAGTCGCGTGATCACCACGGTGACGACCAGCGCGCCGAGCACGGTGCCGAGCATCTGGCTGATTCCGATGAAGCCGCCGATCTGGGCGCGCTGCCCGACCGGCACGCGGTCGGGCAGGGCGGAGGTGAGAGCGGCGAGCATGCCGTTCAGGCCGGCCTGCACCAGGCACCAGCCGATCGTCATCACCGGCACGTCCGGCGCGAGCGCCAGCACGACCAGGCCGACCGCGCCGATCAGGGCGCCGGCCGCCGTCCACGGGTGGCGGCGGCCCCAGCGGGACGTGGTGCGGTCGGACAGCATGCCGATCACCGGGTTGGCCAACAGCGCGACCAGCGCGCCGACGCCCATCACGGTGGACAGCAGCAGGGTCTTGTCCGCCTTGTCCATCAACTGTGCCTGTTCGGGCAGCAGCACCTGGACCGGAGCGTAGATCGCCAGCCAGAGGCCGAGGTTGGCCAGGAACAACAGGGTGATCCACCCGGGGCGCACCTGGTGCCTTGGTTCGGCCAGCGCCTCGGGCAGGTCGCGGTCGACCGCTCCGTCACCGAGTTCGGCGGTTGCGCTCATGATCGTCTCCTGATCAGGCTCTGATACCAGCGGTAGGAATCCTTCGGCGTGCGGACCTGGGTCGAGTAGTCCACGTGTACCAAGCCGAACCGTGGCCGGTATCCCTTCGACCACTCGAAGTTGTCCAACAGGGACCATACGAAGTAACCGCGCACGTCCACGCCGTCCTCGACGGCCTTGGCCAGCGCGGCAAGATGCCCGGTGACGAACCCGACGCGGTGCTGGTCGCGCACCACGCCCTCGGCGTCCGGTTCGTCGATCCCGCCGCAGCCGTTCTCGGTGATGTAGACCGGCGGCAGCAGTTCGCCCGCGCGGTCGCGCAGTGCGATCAGGAACTCGTGCAGTCCGGACGGGACGATCGGGGTGTCGTTGTCGGTCACCGGATAGCCCTCGACGGGCAGCAGGTCGAACGGCAGCGGGTTGCCCGGTGACGGCGCCGCGACCGCCTGCGGCTCGTAGTAGTTGACGCCGTAGAAGTCCAGTGGTGCCGCGATGACGGGCAGGTCGTCGGCGAAATTCGCCGGCAGGAACGGCTGCATCTCCTCCGGGTACGTGCCCAGCAGGACCGGGTCGGCGAACAGCCAGTTGAGCAGCGCGCCAAGGGATTTCGCCGCGGCGAGGTCGTCTTCGTCGGCACTGCGCGGCCAGACCGGCGAGTGGTTGTTGGCGGTGCCGATGTGCGTGGCGCCCGCGGCACGCAGCGCCTGGACGGCCAGGCCGTGGGCGAGGTTCTGGTGGTGCGCGGCGGGCAGCGCGTCCAACAGCAGGGTCCGACCGGGGGCGTACTCGCCGATGCCGTACCCGTACAGGGTTTCCACGACCGGCTCGTTGAGCGGGATCCACATCCGCACCCGGTCGGCGAAGTGGTCGGCGAGCAGGCTCACGTAGTCGGCGAAGCGCGCGGCCGTGTCCCGGGACAGCCAGCCGCCGCCGTCCTCCAGAGACTGCGGGGTGTCCCAGTGGTACGCGGTGCAGACCGGGGCGACGCCGGCGGCCAGCAGCGAGTCGATCAACCGGTCGTAGAACGCGATGCCCTCGGGATGGGCCGGGCCGGTTCCGTCGGGCTGGATCCTGGGCCACGCCACCGAGAACCGGTAGGCACCGACACCGAGCTCGGCCAGCAGCGCGACGTCCTGCGGGTAGCGGTGGTAGTGGTCGCACGCGGTCTCGCCGGAGCTGCCGTCGGCGATCTTGCCGGGGGTGTCGCAGAAGGTGTCCCAGACGGACCGGCCTCGGCCACCGACGGTGACGGCTCCCTCGATCTGGTACGCCGAAGTGGACACGCCCCACAAAAAACCCGTGGGGAACGCCGAGGTACGAAGATCTGTCACTGGATCACCCGACCGCCCTGTCGAACGTGAAAGTTCTTCGGATCGTACGTATCAGTTCGCCCACACGGAAGTACTCCCGCCGAGATGCAGGCAAGATAGCGGGGAGAGAACGCAAGAGGAGACACGTTGCCCGCCAACACCACCCACCTTCGCCGCCGGCCGGTCCAGCAGCGCAGCGCCGCGCGAGTCGAGCGCATGCTGGAAGCCTGCGCCACTCTGATCGACGAGGTCGGCTACGACGGCGTGACCACCACGCTGATCGCCGAACGCGCCGGCGTCGCCGTCGGCTCGCTGTACCAGTTCTTCCCCGACAAGCGTGCCGTGGTGCAGGCGTTGACGACGCGCAACCTGGACAAGTTCATGGAGCTGATCGGCCAGCGCCTGGCCGCCGCCGTGCTCGACAACTGGTGGGACGCCGTGGACCTGGTGTTCGACGCCTACGTGGAGATGTACCGGCACGTCCCGGGGTTCACCCAGATCCGCTTCGGCGACGTCGTGGACCTACGGCTGATGGACGACCAGCGGGACAACAACACCGTCATCGCCGACCGGCTGGCCGGCCTGCTCGCCGAACAGTTCACGCTGCCGATGACCGATCTGCGGCTGCCGATCTCGGTGTCGGTGGAGATCGCCGACGGCATCCTGAATCTGGCCTTCCGCCGCAAGCTGTTCCACGAGGACGTGGTGATCGCGGAGGCCAAGAAGGTCGTCCGGGCCTACCTGGCCGGCCACCTGGACGAGCCTCAGCCGAACGACCGGCCGTCGCCACGGTAGGTGGGCACCGTGTCGACGAGCTGTTCGCCGCGCACCAGGTGGTACTCGGGGAACCGCTCGGCCAGTTCGCCTGCCTTGGCGTGCCGCAGCCACACGCGGTCGCCGACATGCAGGCGGTCGGCCGCCGCTCCGGTGACCGGGGTCTGCACCTCGCCCGCGCCCTCCACGCCGACCAGTTGCAGGCCCTCGGGCAGGTAGGGCGTCGGCAGGCGGTCGGGCGTCGCGGTGCCGGAGGCGACGTAGCCGCCCGCGAACAGCGTTGCCGTGTTACGACCCGGCCTGCGCACCACCGGCAGCGCGAACAGCAGTGCCGGTTGCGGTGTGAACCTGCGGTAGGCGTCGAACAGGGTCGGCCCGACCAGGCCGGAGCCGGCGGCGATCTCGGTGACCGACGTGTCGCTCGCGGTCACCTCGATGCTGCCCGTGCCACCGCCGTTGACGAACTCCAGTCGAGTCAGGTCGGCGATGGCGGCGACCGTCGCGGCACGCCGGGCGATCAGCTCGGCGGCCGAGCGCTTCTGGATGAACCGCAGCGTCGCGGCGCGCAGCGGCCTGCCGGCCGGGCTGTCGCCGAGCCCCGCGATCTGACCCTCGTAGGCCATCACGCCGACGAGCTGGAAACCGTTGCGGGACAACACTTCCTTGGCGAAGTCGCGGGCCTGCTCCGGCGTGTGCAGCGGTGAGCGGCGGGTGCCGATGTGCACCGCTTCGCTGCGCGCCAGCGGCCGCCACGACACGTCCAGTTCCAGGCAGACGCGGATCGGCGGGTGGTCGGTGCCCAGCACCTTGTCGACGTAGTCGAGGTGTTCGGCGGAGTCGACCATGATCGTGACGGAGCGCAGCGCCGTATCGTCGGCCGCCAGCCGCCGCAGCGCGGCGCGGTCGGTGGTCGGGTAGGCGACCACCAGATCGGTGCTGACGTCCCTGTGCGCACAACCACAACGCCTCGGGCAGCGAGTACGCCAGGATGCCCGCGTAGCCGGGCAGGGCGAGGACGCGGTCGAGCAGGTAGCGGCAGCGGATCGACTTGCTGGCCACCCGGATCGGCCGGCCTCCGGCACGGCGGACCATGTCGGCCGCGTTGTGGTCGAACGCGTCGAGATCGATGATGGCCAGGGGCGGGTCGACGTCCTTGGTGGCCTCGTCGTACCTGCGCCGGGCGGAAGTCTGCCGCACACCAGAACAGTAGGCGATCCACCCTTGAAATGCGAATACTCTTCACGTAATTTCACGGCACTGGAAGTGCCGATCGTCACAGGAGGCGACGTGGCCGTGCGAGTAGGCGCCTGGCGCAACTGGGCGGGTACCGCGACGGCGACCCCGGCCCGCTGGCAGCACCCGGCCGACCCGGTGCAGATCGCCGACGTGGTCAAACACGCCGAACGCGACGGGCTGCCGGTCAGGGTGGTCGGTGCCGGCCACTCGTTCACGGCGGCGGCCGCGACCGACGGCGTCGCGATCGACCTGTCCGGCTGGACCGGCGTCGTCGGCGTGCGGGACGGTCTGGCCACGGTGCGCGCCGGCACGACGCTGCGCGAACTGAACGCGGCGCTGGACGCCCACGGTCTGGCCATGACCAACATGGGCGACATCGACGCGCAGACGATCTCCGGCGCGATCTCCACCGGCACCCACGGCACCGGCGCGAACTACGGCGGCATGGCCACCCAGGTCGTCGGGCTGGAACTGGTGCTGGCCGACGGTTCGCTCGTGGCGTGCTCCCCGGACGAGCGGCCGGATCTGTTCGCGGCGGCCAGGATCGGGCTGGGTGCGCTGGGCGTGATCAGCACCGTCACGCTGCGCTGCGAGCCGTCGTTCGTGCTGGCCGCCGACGAGCGGCCGGAACCGATCGACGAGCTGTTCGAGCGCTTCCCCACCCTGGTCACCGAGCACGACCACGTCGAGTTCCACTGGTTCCCCTACGGCGGCAGGGCACTGGTCAAGCGCAACGACCGCCGACCGGCCGGCACCGAGCCGCAACCGCTGTCCCCGCTACGCCACTACGTCGAGTACGAGCTGCTGGAGAACGTGACGCTCGGCGCGATGTCGCGGCTGGGTCGCGCGATGCCCCGGCTGGTGCGTCCGTTGCACCGCACGGTGGATCGGGTGCTCTCGGCGCGCACCTACTCCGACGTGTCGCACCGGGTGTTCGTCAGCACCAGGAACGTGCGGTTCGTCGAGTCGGAGTACGCGATCCCCCGCGAGTCGCTGCGGGACGTGCTGGCCGAACTGCGCCGGGAGATCCCGAAACTGCCCGATCCGGTGATGTTCCCGCTGGAGATCCGGGTGGCGGCGGCCGACGACGTGTGGCTGTCCACGGCGCACGGCAGGGATTCGGCCTACATCGCGATCCACCAGTTCACCGGCATGCCCTACCGGCAGTACTTCGACCTGTTCGAGTCGATCGTGGCCACCGTCGGCGGCCGGCCGCACTGGGGCAAGCTGCACTCGCTGGACGCCGAGCGGCTGGGCGCGCTGTACCCGAGGTTCGAGGACTTCCGCCGAGTGCGCCAAGCGGTCGATCCCGATGGGCGATTCGCCAATGCCTACACCGACCGGGTGATCGGCGGCCGATGAACGGCGCGACGAACGGTCAGCCGCCGACCGCGAGGTAGACGGCGTCTGCGATCGGGTCGGCGCCCGCCACCAGTTCCAGCGTCCGGCCGGCGCTGCCCGGCGAGAGCAGCAGCGCGGCCAGCACGGTGGCCACGTCGTCGCGGGACACCGAGCCGAAGTGCACCGGCGGCGACCCGAGCCGCACCAGTCCGGTGCCGGGATCGTCGGTGAGCGCGCCGGGCCGCAGGATCGTCCAGTCCAACCCGAACGTGCGCACCGCGTCCTCGGCGGCTGTCTTGGCGGCGAGATAGGCGGCGAACACCGGGTCGACGTCGGGATCGCCCACCCGGTCCAGGCCCATCGAGCTGATCAGCAGGTAGCGTCGCACTCCGGCGCGCTGGGCCGCGGTGGCCAGCAGTTCGGCGGCCGCGCGGTCGACGGTGTCCTTGCGGGCGGCCCCGCTGCCCGGCCCGGCACCGGCCGCGAACACCACGGCGTCGGCACCGGCGACATGGCCGGCCAACTCCTCGACGCCGGTCCGCTCCAGATCGCAGACGACGGCTTCGGCTCCGGCCTCGGCAAGATCGGAAGCCTGGTCGATACGACGGATCAAGCCTACCGGCTGGTCGCCCCGGTCGGCCAGCAGCCGGGACAGCCGTAACGCGATCCTGCCGTGCCCTCCGGCGATCACCACTCGCACGGCATCGACCCTAGCCGGACTCACTCCACGGTGCTGGAGAGCCGCTCGTAGACGGCCTCGTTCAGCCAACGGCCGGTGGCGTCCAACTCGACCGCGGTGCACTCGGTGGCGCCGGGCAGATCGACGTCGGTGACGCCCTCGGGGTCGGCGGTCAGCACGCCGACCCCGTGCTTGCGCGCCCGGGGCAGGCAGTTGACCAGGTAGTCGTGCGTCGTTGCCGCCCACCAGGGCAGCACGATCGCGGTCTCGGCGTAGCGGGTGAACGGCACGGTCGAGACCAGGCCGGTCCGCCAGTGCCGCGCCACGGCCAGCACACCGATGATCCGCACGGCGGGCGGCGGCACGCGGCCGGCCAGCTCGGGCCAGACCCACGTGGCGACGGTGGCCCGGTCGGGCACCGGCCCGCAGCCGAGACAGATGCGCTCGGCGTGGGCGTCGGCGAGGAGGTCGGCGACCACCACGACCCGACGGCCGAGCAGCGTCATCGGCGGGAGCACCGTGCCGCGCCACCCGAGTCGTGCCGCCGCGCCCGCCGCCAATTCCTCGACCGGGGCCGGTAGCTCGACCGAAGGCAGCGGCCGTGCCGGGCGTGCGTTGACGTCCTGCGGGACTGTCATGCGCCCTTGGGTGCCGCTCACGAAGTTCGCCTCCCTGGTAACCGTCTGGCATCGGCAGCCCGCACGACTCGGTCATGCCGATCTGACGCCTGTGAATTTGGTACCAGGAAGCAAGCCGGACGCTGCACGGTCGAACAGCGGCCTGCGATCGGCGGCAACGGCCCATCGGTAACCGGTCGCCGACCGGTCAGGGAACTTCAGCCCGGCGGTGCCGCCATACTGGGTGAGCGGCGCACTCGGCGCCGCAAGCCGACGATGCCAATTCGTCACTTTCAGCAATCACGATCTTCCCTCGGCCACCAGCCTGCGAGAACCAGGATCAACGCAGGTCAGCACACGGATGCGGTGGTCAGCGGCACACCGGTCGAATTGATTGACCGAACATCGATCGCGACCCCACCGGATTCCGGTACCGACAGCACATGCCCGACCCGAAACAGCACCCGACCGCTCAACCGGTCATCGCACTATCCGCACACAACCCACATTCCTGAGCCATACTCGGACCGCATTCCGAAACACGGTCCAAACCCCTTACGACAACCGGCCGATCCCTATCCCCTACTACACGGACAGCGGCCACCCAACGCGACCCGCCAGGTAACGGACGTCACAATTTGGCCACCGAGCCCACCGGTTACCCGTCTCCACACGAGAACGGGGAACCCTGACCACAGGCCCACCCAGGCGGTCAGACGAGGAAGGAGACCACCAGATGCCGGTACAGGACGCGACGACGGCCAACAACCGGCGACGACAACCACTATCGGCCGCAACGGCGATCTCCAGCAGCCGGACATCGTCGACGGCCGTCTCCAGCAATCGGACGCCGTCAGCGGCGACCCCCAGCGGCCGGACGCCGTCAACGGAACCCCGACCAACCCGACCGATGCGGGTGACGACAGAAGACGACCCGACTGGGAAGCGAGAAGCTCGCACCGTGGGGGTCCGGGGGGCTCGGCCCCCCGGAAACGACGACAGGCCGACCCGGCAAAGGTGCGAAGCACCAAGCAAGGATCGGCCATCGGCGTGGGCGAGGGGGGAGTTGAACCCCCACGTCCTTTCGGACACACGGACCTGAACCGTGCGCGTCTGCCATTCCGCCACTCGCCCTAAGTGGATGAGCGGAAGCGTAGCACGATCACCAGACCTGTTTGCACCGACCCGGTGTCGAGGTGGACGAGCACGGATACGATCGAAACCAGAGACAAGTCGCGCAGGCAGGAAGGGATGAATGCCGTGGGCCTCGTGCAGCGCTTCGAGCGCCGTCTCGAAGGCATGGTCGGTAACAGCTTCGCGCGCGTGTTCGGTGGCAGTGTCGTGCCGCAGGAGGTGGCCCAGGCTCTACAACGGGAGGGCGAGTCGAGCGTTCGCGAGCTCGCTGGCGGACGGTTACTGGCCCCGAACCACTTCACGGTCCTGCTCAGTCCCACCGATCACGACCGGCTTGCCGGCGCTGAACAGGACGAACAGCGAATCACGACGCTCTTCGCGGACTGCGTTCGGGAGCATTTGGCCGAGCACGGCTGGGAGACTTACGGTGACGTCGTAGTCTCCCTAGAGCGTTCCGACGCGCTGCACACCGGACAGTTCCGAACCCGCTCGTCCGTCGACCCCGACGCACGCCGACGGTCGGCACGACATCGCAACGCAGGAGACCGATCTATGAGCCAGCCCGGCGGCTACGGCCAGCATCCCGAGGGTGACCCCTACGGGCAACAAGGTTATGGACAGGGCCACTACGGTGCCGACCCGAACTACGGCCAGGGCGGCTACGGCGGCCAAGGCGGATACGAGCAGGGTGGGTACGGCCAGTACGGTGGCGACCCCAACTACGGCGGCCAGCCCGCCGGCGGCTACCCGGGCGGCCAGCCCGCGGGCTACGAGCAGGGCTACGGCCAGCCGCAGCACCCGGGTGGCGGCGGTGGCTACGACCAGGGTTACGGCCAGCCCCAGCAGGGTGGCGGCTACCCGGGCGGCCAGGGCGCCGGTTACGACCAGGGCTACGGCCAGCCGCAGCAGGGTGGCGGCTACGACCAGGGCTACGGCCAGCCGGGTGGCGGCTACGGCGGCGGCTACCCCCCGCAGGGTGGTGGATACCCCCAGCAGGGTGGTTACGAGCAGGGCGCCCCGCAGGGCTATGCGCCGCCCGCGGTACAGACCGGCCCGCGGCAGCTACAGGCCAGCCTGCAGCTCGACGACGGTTCGAGCCGGAACTACCAGCTCAAGCAGGGTGGCAACGTGGTCGGCCGCGGCCAGGACGCGGACTTCCGGCTGCCGGACACCGGCGTGTCCCGCCGGCACCTGGAGATCACGTGGGACGGGCAGAGTGCCATGCTCGCTGATCTCGGTTCGACAAACGGGACCACGGTGAACAACAACCCGGTGCAGACTTGGCAGCTCGCGGACGGCGACGTCATCCGTATCGGCCACTCGTCGCTGGTGTTCCGCAGCCAGGGCTGAGAGCAGTACCGACCCACTCATGGTCGTGTCGTAACCCGACACGGCCATGAGTGGTAGGTAGGACACGGGTCGAACGGAAGCGGACTCAACAGGTGCCAGAGCTGGTGTTGCAGCTGACCAGAGCAGGGTTTCTCGCCCTGCTCTGGTTGTTCGTGCTGGCCGTGCTGCGGGTGGTTCGCTCGGACCTGTACGCGGCCTCCGGCCTGCGCGTCTCCGTGCCAGGATTTCGGCGCGGAGGGGTCAAGAAGAACCGAGGGAAGGCGGCCAGGCAGTTGGTGGTCACGCACGGGGCGCTCGCCGGCACCCGCATCACGCTGGACGGCCGGCCGATCCTGATCGGTAGGGCCGACGACTCGACTCTCGTGCTGGACGACGACTACGCATCGACCCGTCACGCGCGTCTGTCGCTGCGGGGCTCGGACTGGTACGTCGAGGATCTAGGCTCTACCAACGGCACTTACCTGGACCGGGCGAAGGTCACGGCACCCCTTCGGGTCCCGCTCGGCGTCCCGATCCGCATCGGCAAGACGGTGATCGAGCTGCGCTCATGACCCTCGTTCTGAAATACGTGGCCCGTAGCGATCGCGGCCTGGTTCGGTCGAACAACCAGGACGCCGTGTACGCGGGCCCTCGCCTGCTCGCCGTCGCGGACGGTATGGGTGGTCACGCGGCAGGCGAGATCGCCAGCAAGATCGTGATCGCGGCGCTGGCACCGCTGGACGACGACGAGCCGGGCGACGACCTGCTCGGCCAGTTGCGGGAGGCGGTGGAAGCCGGCAACGGGGCGATCTCGGAGCTGGTCGCCGGCGATCCCGAGCTGGACGGCATGGGTACGACGCTGACGGCGATCCTGTTCGCGGGCACCAAGTTGGGCCTGGTGAACATCGGTGACTCGCGCACGTACCTGATGCGCAACGGCTCCGTCCGCAGATCACCCACGACGACAGTTTCGTGCAGTCGCTGATCGACGAGGGCCGGATCACCGCCGAGGAGGCGAACACACACCCGCAGCGGTCGCTGCTGCTGCGTGCGCTGACCGGTCACGACTCGATCGAGCCGACGCTGAACGTGCGCGAGGTACGGCCGGGCGACCGGTATCTGCTCTGCTCGGACGGCCTGTGCGGCGTGATCAGCCACGAGACGCTCGCCGAGGCCATGCACATCCCGGATCCGCAGACGTGCGCCGACCGGATGATCGAGCTGGCGCTGCGCGGCGGTGGTCCGGACAACGTGACGGTGATCATCGCGGACGTGGTGGACATCGACTTCGGTGACGACGCCCCGATCGTGGGCGGCGCGGCCGGTGACGGCAGCGACGAGGGCACGCCGCCGGACTCCCCGGCGTCGCGGGCGCGGGCGCTGAACCCGGTGCCGCCACCGCAGCAGCGCACCGAGCTGACGCAACCGACTCCGCCGAAGAAGGCCCGCAAGCGCAGGCTGCTGCGGACGCTGGTGGTGGCCGGGATCGTGCTGGTCCTGCTGGTCGGTGGAGCGCTGCTGACCAGGTATTTCGTGCTGCGCCAGTACTTCGTGTCTGTGTCGCCGACCGGTGAGATCGGTGTCTTCCAGGGTGTGCGGGGAAGTTTCCTCGGTGTCAGCCTGAACCGCGAGATCGAGGGCTCCTGCCCGCCGAACACGCCGGGCTGCCAGTTGATCACGGTCAACGACCTGAAGCAGGGCGCCCGCGGGACGGTGAGCAGCGGCATCATCAACCTGCAGAGCAAGCAGGCCGCCGAACAGGTGATCCAGCGGCTGCGCACCGACCAGGTGCTGCCGGAGTGCCCGACGACGTCGGCGACCACGTCGGGTGCGCCGGCGTCGACCGGTGTGGTGCCACCGCACCCGGCCACGACGACCGCCGCGACGACGACCACTGCCGCGACGACCACTACGTCGACCAGCGCGCAGCAGCCGCCGGTGGGCGGGGCGGCCGGGAGGACGACGGCGCCCGGTGGCACGACGGCGCCCGCGGCGGGCGCGACCACGACGAGCCATCCACTGGTACCTGGCGTGGACTGCCGGAAGGCCGGCAACTGATGTCGGCACCGGTCCCCGGCGAGGCAGGGGCGGCACCCTCCGGGGGCGGCCCGGCCGGCCCGCCGGGTGCTCCGCCTGCCGCCGGCACGGTGACACTGACCCGCCGGGGCACGGAGCTGTTCCTGCTGGCGTTCGCGTCGGTGCTGGTGACCGCGGCGCTGGTGTTGGTGGAGGCCAACCAGGAGCAGTCGCTGACGATGCAGGTCGTCTACTACGGCCTGGCCTACCTGGCGCTGTTCGGCGCGGCGCACGTCGCGGTGCGCAAGTGGGCGCCGTACGCGGATCCGCTGATCCTGCCGTGCGTCGCGCTGCTCAACGGGCTGGGTCTGGTGATGATCCACCGGCTGGACCTGGCATCGGCGCAGAAGGCGACGCTCGGCCAGGGTACGGCGGTGATCCAGGCGCCCAAGCAGGTGTTGTGGACGACGATCGCGCTGGTGTTCTTCGTGGTGGTCCTGGTGGTGCTCAAGGACCACCGCACGCTGGCCCGCTACGGCTACACGTTCGGCCTGGTGGGTCTGGGCCTGCTGCTGCTGCCCGGTGTGCTGCCCTACAGCATCTCCGGCGTGAACGGTGCGAAGGTGTGGCTCAAGCTGCCGTTCCTGAGCATCCAGCCCGGTGAGTTCGCGAAGATCATGCTGATCATCTTCTTCGCGGCCTTCCTGGTGGCCAAACGGGATCTGTTCATGGCCGCCGGCAAGAAACTGCTCGGCCTCGAACTGCCCCGGCCCCGTGACCTGGGCCCGCTGCTGCTGGCACTCGGTGTGTCGGTGGGCGTGCTGGCGCTGGAGAGCGACCTCGGCAACTCGCTGCTGATCTTCGGCGTGGTGCTGGTGATGCTGTACATCGCCACCGAGCGCGCCGCGTGGGTGATCATCGGGCTGATCCCGTTCCTGGGTGCCTGTGTGTTGGCGTACAAGATGTTCGCCCACGTGCAGGTGCGGGTGGCGAACTGGATCGACCCGCTGGCCAAGCCGACCGGCAGCGGTTACCAGATGGCGCAGGCACTGTTCGGTCTTGGCACCGGGGGCATCTTCGGTACCGGGCTGGGCGCCGGCCGGCCGGACATCGTGCCGGAAGCCAGCTCGGACTTCATCCTGTCCAGCATCGGTGAGGAACTGGGCCTGCTGGGCCTGTTCGCGGTGCTGGTGATCTACCTGCTGCTGGCGATGCGCGGCATGCGCAGCGCGCTGGCCGTGCGGGACACGTTCGGCAAGCTGCTCGGCGGCGGCCTGGCGTTCTCGCTGGCGTGGCAGGTGTTCGTGGTCGCCGGCGGTGTGACGAAGCTCATCCCGGAGACGGGCCTGACGTCGCCGTTCATGTCGGCGGGTGGTTCGTCGCTGCTGGCCAACTACATCCTGATCGCGATCCTGCTGCGCATCTCCGACTCGGCGCGGCGGCCACGGCCCAACACCAGCAGCAGGCCGATACTGCCCCAGGCACCGATCGCGGAGGCGAGCACGATCATGGTGGAGCGCCCCTCGTGAACACTCCGCTGCGCCGCGTCGGTCTGGCCATGATGGTCATGATCGTGCTGCTGCTGGCCAACGACATGTACGTGCAGGTCGTGCGGGCCGACAGCTACCAGAGCAACCCGTACAACACGCGTGTGCTCTACCAGCAGTACGCGCAGCCGCGCGGCGTGATCGTCACGGCGGACGGCAAGACGGTGCTCGCGTCGTCGACGCCGACCAACGACTCGTACAAGTACCAACGGGTCTACGCCAACGGTCCGATGTACGCACCCGTCACCGGATACTTCTCCACCGTGTACGGCTCGGTGGGGGTGGAGAAGGCCGAGAACAGCATCCTCGACGGCAGCGACTCGCGGCTGTTCGTGCGCCGGCTGTCCGACCTGATCACCGGCAAGGACCGCGGTGGCAACGTCGAGCTGACCATCCAGCCGAAGGTGCAGACCGCCGGCTACAACACGATGGTCAGCGGCGGCCTCACCGGCGCCGCCGTGGCGATCAAGCCGTCCACCGGCGAGATCCTCGCGATGGTGCAGAACCCGTCCTACGACACGAACAAGTTGGCGTCGCACGACAGCAAGCAACAGCAGGCCGCGTACAAGGCGCTCAACCCGCAGTCGCCGGTGTCGCCGCTGATCAACCAGCCGATCTCCGCGTCCTACCAGCCGGGTTCGACGTTCAAGCTGATCGTGGCCAGCGCCGCGCTGTCGCAGGGCGCCGACGTGAACGCGAACAACCTGCCGGCGCAGTCGACGATCACGCTGCCCGGCACGCAGGCCACGTTGCAGAACTTCCAGGGTGAGACGTGCCCGGACAGCGTGAACGGACAGGTGTCGATCACCACGGCCATCGCGCACTCGTGCAACACGGCGTTCTCCACGCTGGCCGGCCAGCTCGGTGCGGGCACGATCACGTCGGAGGCGCAGAAGTACGGCTTCGGCAGCACGATGTCGATCCCGCTGAACGTGATCAGCTCCTGCATGGGGCCGCGCGCCGGTGGCAACTGCATGAGCATCCAGGGTGGTGTCCCTGGCGTCTACCAGAGTGGGATCGGGCAGCGGGACGTCCAGGAGACGCCGATGCAGAACGCTCTGGTCGCGGCGACCATCGCCAACGGCGGCAAGGAGATGCAGCCGCAGCTCATCGAGGCGCTGCTGGCTCCCGACCTGTCGACGATGCAGGGTTTCTCGCCGCAGGTGATGAACGACAACGTCATCTCACCGGACGTGGCCAACTCGCTGAAGAGCGCGATGCTCCTGTCGGAGAACAACTCCGGGACGACGAACAAGGACCCGAACATCCAGATCGCGTCCAAGACGGGCACCGCGGAACACGGCAACGACCCGCAGCACACCCAGCCCTACGGCTGGTACGTGGCGTTCGCCCCGGCGAACAACCCGCAGATCGCGGTCGCCGTCGTGGTGACCTCCGGCGGTAACTTCAACCTCGCCACGATCGGCGCGAAGGTGGCCGCCCCGGTGGCCCGCGCGATGATCAACGCCGATCTCGGGGGTGGCTGACGGTGCTGATGTCGGGGCAGCTGCTGGCCGACCGGTACCTGCTGGCCCGCCGTATCGCGGTGGGCGGCATGGGCGAGGTGTGGGAGGCGGCTGACACCAGGCTGGACCGTCCGGTCGCGGTGAAGGTGCTCAAGCCGGAACTCTGCGGTGACGCCGAATTCCTGCACCGGTTCCGTACCGAGGCCCGCACCACGGCGTCGCTGAACCACCCCGGCATCGCGGGTGTGCACGACTACGGCGAGACGGCCGCCGTTCCCGACGGTCCGCAGGACACCGCGTACCTGGTGATGGAACTGGTCGACGGCGAGCCGCTGGCGGCCATCATCGCCCGCATGGGCAGGCTGCCCGCGAACCTGACGCTGGACATCCTGGAGCAGGCGGGCCACGCGCTGCAGGCCGCGCACGAGCGTGGCTACGTGCACCGCGACGTGAAGCCGGGCAACATCCTGGTCATCAGCGAGCCCGGTGGCCGCAACACGGTGAAACTGACCGACTTCGGCATCGCGAAGGCGGCGGACGCCGTACCCGTCACCCGGTCGGGCATGGTGATGGGCACGGCGCACTACATCGCGCCGGAACAGGCGCTCGGCCATGAGGCGGAACCGGCCAGCGACGTGTACTCGCTGGCGGTGGTCGGCTACGAGTGCCTGATCGGGCACCGGCCGTTCCTGTCCGAGAACGCCGTGACGGTCGCCATGATGCACATCCGCGACCTGCCGCCGCCACTGCCGCCGGACGTGCCGCCCGCCGTGCGCGCGCTGATCGACACGACGCTGGTGAAGGACCCCAGGCACCGCTACCGCAGCGGCGGCGAGTTCTCGGCCGCGGTCGCCGCGGTGCGCTCCGGCCGGCCGCTGCCGACACCGTCCGGGCTGGCCATGGCGCTCCAGTCGGTGGCCGGGATGCCGGGTGCCGTACCGGGGTATCCCACCCCATCGGTGGCGATGCCGGTGCAGCCGGGCGGACCCGCCGTGTCGCATCCCCTGCCGCCCATGGGCGGTGGGACCATGCCGGCGTCGGCACCGGTGCCCCCGCCGCCGGGGCCGCGGCGAACCCGCTCGGTGCACCCGCTGTGGCTGCTGGTCGCCGTACTCATGGTCCTGCTCGTGGCGCTGGGGGTCTGGGTGCTGACACAGTCGGTCCGGGGCAGCGCCGGAACGGCCCGACCGGCCGACGACCGGCCGGCCACGACGACGCAGGTCAAGGGAGTGCCGCAAGGAGGTGTGCCAAACGGGCTGGCCCAGCTCGGCCCGATCAGTACGGTACCCGTGCGGGCACAGGACTACGTGGGCGTGGCGGCGGACCGCACCGAGCGCCAACTGGGCTCGTTGGGCCTGCGGACGGCACTGCGCACGACACCCGCCGGGCGCGCCGATCCCGCACACTGCGTGGTCACCGGGGTGACACCCAGCGGCGACGTGGCGATCGGCAACGTGGTGACGATCGAATGCACAGCGGATGGCACGACTCGGTAGGGCGGGAACCGAGACCGATACAGGCAACAGGCATGATGAACTGACCGTAGACGAGCACCGGGACGAAGCACCCATGAGTGAGCTGAGCGAGCGGGTCGAGGGGCACGGCGTCCCCCGCACCTCATCGCCGTCGTTGTCGAAGCGAGGACGGCGATGACGACTCCGCGTTTGCTGTCCAATCGCTACGAGTTGGGCGAGACACTCGGCTACGGCGGTATGTCCGAGGTGCACAAGGGCCGGGACGTGCGGCTGAGCAGAGACGTGGCGATCAAGGTACTGCGTGCCGACCTCGCCAGGGACCCCACGTTCCAGGAGCGGTTCCGCCGCGAGGCACAGAACGCGGCCGCCCTGAACCACCCGGCGATCGTCGCCGTGTACGACACCGGCGAGACACGCACCGACTACGGCCCGCTGCCCTACATCGTGATGGAGTTCGTCGAGGGCAGGACGCTGCGGGACATCGTCAAGTCTGAAGGTCCGCTGCCGGCCAAGCGCGCCATGGAGGTCATGGCCGACGTCTGCGCCGCACTGGACTTCTCGCACCGGCACGGCATCGTGCACCGGGACGTGAAACCGGCGAACATCATGATCACCATGACCGGCGCGGTCAAGGTGATGGACTTCGGCATCGCGCGCGCCGTGTCCGACGGCCAGGCGGCCGTCACGCAGACGGCGGCCGTGATCGGTACAGCCCAGTACCTGTCGCCGGAACAGGCCCGCGGTGAGGCCGTGGACGCCCGTTCCGACGTGTACGCGGCCGGCTGTGTGCTGTTCGAACTGCTCACCGGGGAACCGCCGTTCACCGGTGACTCTCCGGTCGCCGTCGCGTACCAGCACGTGCGGGAGGACCCGAAGCCGCCGTCGGCGCTCAACCCGAGGGTGCCCCCCTCGCTGGACGCGATCGTGCTCAAGGCGATGTCGAAGGGCCCTGCCAACCGGTACCAGTCCTCCGCCGAGATGCGCGGCGACCTGGTGCGCGTGCTGTCCGGGCAGCGCCCCGCGGCGCCGATGGTGATGACCGACGAGGACCGCACGTCGATCATGAACTCCGGCGGCCGCACCGAGGTGCTGACCGGCGGCAGGCACCGGCCCAGCGCCATCGCCGCCGAGTACGACGACTACGACTACGACCTCGATGCCGAACGGCGGCGCAGGCAGCGCAGGAGCTGGATCATCGCGCTGAGCGTGCTGGCCCTGATCGCCGCGGTGGTACTGGGCGCGCTGCTGATCCCGAACCTGCTCGGCGGCGGGGGCGGCGGGGCCGGTTCGGGCCAGATCAAGGTGCCCAACGTCGTCAACCAGCCGCAGAACATCGCGTCGGCCGCGATCAACCAGGCCAAGCTGGTCGCCACCATCAAGCAGGTGGTGTGCCAGGCCCCGTCCGGTGGCGCGCCGCCGTGCACCCCGGACCAGGTCGGCAAGGTGATCAGCACCGACCCGCCCGCTGAGACGAGCGTCAACCAGGGCACCACGGTGACGTTGAGCGTCGGCACGCCCGCGGCGCCGGTCGGCGTGCCCGACCTGACGGGCATGACCCAGACGCAGGCGCAGCAGGCGCTGCAGAAGGTGAACCTGCAGCTTTCCCAGCAGACTCCGGGCAGCCAGACGGTCAGCGACCCGAACCAGGTCGGCAAGATCGTCGGCCAGAATCCGCCCGCCAACACGCAGGCCGCACCGGGCACGACGGTCACCATCACGATCGGCCAGGCGCCGCAGAACGTGGGCGTGCCCAACGAGATCGGCAAGCAGTACACCGCGGCGTCCGGCGACCTGACCAACAACGGCTTCAAGGTGAGGATGAAGACCGTCCCCAGCGGTGAGCCGGCCAACCAGGTCGTCGACATGAACCCGGAGCCGGGGGTTGAGGTGCAGCCGGGCACCACGGTCACGCTGAGCGTGTCCGACGGCAGCCAGACGCAGATCGCGATGCCCAACATCGTGGGCGAGACACAGGCGCAGGCGCAGGCGCAACTGGCCGGGATCGGCTGGACGGGCACCTTCAACGTCACGACGACGCCCACGCTGGATCCGACCAAGGACCAGACGATCAAGACGCAGAACCCCGCCCAGAACACCCAGATGTCGAAGACCCAGGCGGTCAGCATCACGGTGTACCAGGCGATGACGAGCACCACGCAGCCCGGCGGTGGCGGCGGCACCAACGGCGGCGGCTGACACCGACACGGCTCTCGGAGCGGCGGGTTCCAGCGATCCCCGCAACACCCCTGGATTGCGGGGAGTTGCGGGGATCGTGCTGTCACCGGAGGTACGAGCGGGGTTCCTGAAGGGGGACGTGTCCCGTGTGTCCGTCAGACGCGGGCCGCGTCGGCCAGCGCCCGCATCTGACCCTCCAGCTTGGCCACCAGGCCGCCGTCGACGTGGTGGCCGCACGTCGCCAGCCAGTTGGCCAGCATGCGGTGTCCCGAATCGGTGAGGACCGACTCGGGGTGGAACTGGACGCCCTCCACGGGCAGCTCGCGGTGCCGCATCGCCATCACGATGCCGGTGTCGGTGCGGCCGGTGATCTCGAACTCGGCCGGGACCGTGTCCGGCCGCACGGTCAGCGAGTGGTACCGGGTGGCGGTGAACGGATCGGGCAGGCCGGCGAGCACGCCGGCACCGGTGTGGTGCACCTGACTGGTCTTGCCGTGCAGCAGTTCCGGGGCCCGTTCCACGACGGCACCCCACGCGGCGCCGATGGCCTGGTGGCCGAGGCACACGCCGAGTACCGGCAGCCCTCGGTCGGCGCAGGCGCGGATCACCGAGATGCTGCGCCCGGCCCGTTGCGGGGTGCTCGGGCCGGGGCTGACCAACACGCCGCCGAAGCCGTCGAACACCTCGGTGGCCGCCAGTTCGGGTGCGTCGTTGCGCAGCACCGTGCACTCGACGTCGAGCTGGGCCAGATACTGGACCAGGTTGTAGACGAAGCTGTCATAGTTGTCGACGACCAGGACGCGCATGCGGCCAGCGTATCGGCCGGCTCTTGCCGTTCTCGATGGAAATTCCGGCCGGCCGGTGGCGCTCCGCTCCGCTCAGCCGGTGGTGCCGGTGTCGAACGGCAGCAGCGGGTCCAGCCACGGGAAGACCACGAAGAACAGCAGCGCCACCACGCCGCACACCAGCACGACCGCGGTCGCGGCCCGGACCGCGATCGGCCCGGGCAGGTGCCGCCACAGCCAGGCGTACATCAGGTGGTCTCCTTCATCTCCGGCGGCAGCTTCGTCGGGTCCGCGGCGTCCTTCTTCCAGTCCTTCACCAGGACCGCGTGCAGGACCATCCGCTGCGCCGAGGAGAACTTCGGGTTGCACGTGGTGAGGGTGAGCAGCGGCAGCATCTGGCCGGCCGGCAGCTGCACGCCGTAGTGGTGCGGGATCGGCGCCACGACGTCACCCTGGCTGGGCAGCACGATCTCCCTGCCGGCGGTCTGGGCGTACGGACCGGTCAGCGGCGCCACCTTCGACTCGCCGTCCGGGCCGTCGCACTGCGCCGACTGGCCGCGCCCGGTGGCCCAGCCGGAGACCTCGTCGCTCATCGGCAGTACCCGGTAGACGTACCAGTCGGCGTCGCTCTCGATCACGATCGCGTCGCACGACTGCAGGATGCCCAGGTCGCTGAACGGCGCACCGTGGCTGACGCGGTGGCCCGCGATGGCCATGTCGCCGGGCTGGCCGGGCAGCGCGGTGCCGACGTAGTGGCCGGGGCCGGTGGCCAGGTCGTTGTCGTTGGTGCCCTCGATGACCGTGTAGACGTAGTCCTGGCCGAACGAGGGGATGTAGAGCTTCGCGATGCCGTGGCCGTCGGCCAGGTCGTAGTGGTTGGTGCGCTGCGACCCGCCCAGGACCGTGTCCCATTCCTGGTTGAGCTGGCTGGTCGCGGTGGCCTGCTTCTGCGCCGAGAAGATGTCGGTGATCCAGAGCTGGTAGACGACGAACAGCAGCACGACCATGCCGAGTGTGAGCAGCACCTCACCAGCCGTCCGGACTACGGTCCTGGTGGTGTCCCGCTGCGCCGGCGCGGGCGGCTGCGCGGACGCGGGCGGCCCGAAACCGGAGCCGGCAGGGCCGGCGTCGGCGAAGTCGGTGCCGAAGCGGTTCTCCTGCGTGCGTTCCTCGGCGGCAGGCGCGACGAGATCGGCGAAACTGCCGCGCACCGGCTGGAAGCCGTCCGGTTCCGCGGGAACCTTGGGGATGTAGACCGTCTGGTCGACCTTCGCATCCACCTTCGGGATGAAGACGGTGGGACGTTCGCCGTCCGGTGGCCCACCCTGTCGGCCGCCCGGTGATCGGCTGTACGCTCCGCGTGGCCACGACCCGCCATGCCCGGGCGGGGGAGGTGGCTGTTGACTCACCCTCGAACCTCCCAACCGTGCGTTGCCGTCCCTTGCCCTGGCCGCCCGGACCTGGCGCCCCGGTCAAGGATGGCCGAGACGAGGTTTGACCGACCTGAAGTCCGGTCGTTGTTCGCGGGACTCCCCGATTACGTTAACGTGTTCCACCGGAGGAGGTCGCGCTGCGGCTGCGTTCACACCGTACGCGCGCCTGCCCGGCGATTCGTCGGGCGTCACCCCCAGGCCACCCGGTTCCACCCAGGCGAGGACACCATGCCGAAGTCCAAGGTCCGCAAGAAGGCCGTGTACACAGCACCGGCCGACCGCCGCACGCCGGTCAAGGCGCGGATGGCAGGACCGTCCCATCCGATCTACATCTCGGTCATGCTCGGCCTGATGCTGATCGGCCTGGCCTGGTTGGTGGTCACCTACATCGCGTCGGACAAGATCCCGTTCATGAGCGCGCTCGGCTCGTGGAACTTCGCCATCGGGTTCACGCTGATGATCGGTGGGCTGCTGATGACGATGCGCTGGCGCTGATCGCCCGCATCACTCGACCGTGAAGTCCGGTCCATTCCATCGTTGAACGCTGTTCACCGGACGGTCACCAAACGACACAGTTGTAAGTCATCCCCAGTGGGGACAACTCCTGTGGACAACTTTGTCGATTCACGCACGTGCCAGGTGAGAGCCCTGACTCAGGTCAGCCGGCCCACCCCGGCATACGGCGGGACGCCGCGCCGTGGTCCAGTTCGATCTCCGGCCGCCGGTCCCTCGCGAACACGACACCCGGGTCGATCAGCCCGTAACCGTCCAGCACCTTCGTCACGTCCGCCCTGTTTCGGTTGGCGATCGGACCGGCCCACCGCCGGTGATCGTAGACCCCGGGCCGCGTTGGGTCCGCACGGATGCCGGTGCGCCAGACTCGACACATGGACGACACAGCGCCGACGGATGACACGCCACCGAATGACACGCCGCCGAATGACACCGTGCCACAGGCCGCCATACACACCTGGTCCCCGCTGGTGGCCATGGTCGTGACGACATGGGTGCTGGCGGCCGGCGCGCTCGCGTACACCGTGTTCGGCGCCGACACCGGCGGCCGCGTCCTGACCGCCGTGGCCACCGTCGGCCTGACCCTGTTCGCGCTGTTCGGCACCGTGGCACGGCCCCGGCTGTCGGTGGACGCCGAGGGTGTCGAGGTCCGGCGGCTGGCCGGCCGCCAGCGGCTGCCGTGGCGGTCGGTGCGCATCTCGGTGTCGTCGACGCGCCGGTTCGGCCGCCAGGTGTCCCTGCTGGAACTGGACGCCGACACCGGTGACGAGGACCACACCGGCCTGATCGTGCTGGGCTGGCTGGACCTGGGCACCGACCCGGAGGACGTGGCGGCCGCGATCCGGTCCTACTGGCGCTAGCTCGGTACCGGCCCGACCGGGATCTGCGGCGCGCGCACCAGTACCAGGCCGATCAGTACGACGAGCACCGCGACGCACGCACCGGCCTGTATCAGCCGCCGCCTGCGCGGATCGTCCGTCGGCGCGAACACGATCGCGGCGGTCACGGCGGCGCCGGTGACCAGGCCGCCGACGTGGCCGAGCAGCGAGATGCCGGGGATGACGACGCTGATCACGATGTTGACCACGATCAGGCCGATCACCTGGCTCGCGTTGACCTTCAGCCGGTACACGACCACCAGCAGGCCACCCATCAGCGCGAACACCGCGCCGGACGCACCGGCCTCCGGCGCGTCGACGTTGCCGAACACGAACACCGCCACGTTGCCGCCGAGCACGCCGAGCAGGTAGATCGCGGTGAACCGGACCGGGCCCATCACCCGTTCGAAATCACGGCCGATCACCCACAGGGCCACCATGTTCATCAGAATGTGAATCGGATTCACATGCAGGAACCCGGCGGTGACGAGCTGCCACCAGTCGCCATTGCGGGTCGCGTACGGCCACAGCATCCAGTCCCGGAACAGCACCGAGTTGCCCAGGTTGGACAGGCTGCCCGCCTGGATCGCCGTGACGACGTACACCGCCACGTTCACCAGCACGATCGCCGGCACCACGTAGGACCGGTGCCCCACCTGCGCGCCGGACACCGTCACCGGCGCCCGGGTGGTCCGTCTGCCGTCGGCGACACAGTCGACGCAGTGCTGGCCGACCGAGGCCGACCGCAGACAGTCCGGGCACGCCGGCCGGTCACACCGGCTGCACCGCAATCCGGTCGGCCGGTCCGGGTGACGCACGCAGGCCGGCAGGGCCGGCTGCTGCTCGACCGGACCGGCCTGCTGCCCGGGAGGCTGAGTCACCGCGCGCCGGGGGTCACGTCCACGTCGACCTTCTCGATGACGACGTCCTTGACCGGGCGGTCCTGCTGCCCGGTGGACGTGTTCGCGATCGAGTCGACCACGTTGCGCGACTCCTGGTCGGCGACCTCGCCGAACACCGTGTGCTTGAAGTTCAGATGCGTCGTCGGCGCGACCGTGATGAAGAACTGCGAGCCGTTGGTGTTCTTGCCCGCGTTCGCCATCGCCAACAGGTAGGGCTTGTTGAACTGCAGTTCCGGGTGGAACTCGTCGGCGAACTGGTAACCGGGGCCGCCACGGCCGGTACCGGTCGGATCACCGCCCTGGATCATGAAACCGTCGATGACCCGGTGGAAGACCGAGCCGTCGTAGAACGGCCCCTCCCCGGTGCCCCGCGCGTTCGCGCCGTACTTCTTCGAGCCCTGCGCCAGCTCCACGAAGTTGGCGACCGTCTTCGGCGCCTGATTCGGGAACAGATTCAACCTGATGTCACCCATCGAGGTGTGCAGGGTCGCCGTCACTATCGCTCCAACGAGCGATTGATTGCCGTCAGCCACCTTGTCATCGTGCCATCCACGGCGAAGTGGCGTAGGACGGGGCAGGATGTGGTACCCGATCATGCGGCGGGACCCGACGACCGAGGAGCGTGGAGCACCGCGATGGACGAGGTGAGGACCATGACACGAGCTGGGGCACACGCCGGCGAGACCGTCGGCCGGGCGGCCGGCACCGGACTGCGGAGCTTGCGCCGCAGTGCCGAGCGGGTCGCGGCTGCCACCGAACATGTGGCAGCGGCTGCCGAGCAGAAGCTGGCCGAGGGCCTGGACATGGCAGGTGAGGCACGGGCGATGGTCGCCGACGCGAGCACCGAGGTGGCCGGCACCGGCCGCAGGGCACGCAAACAGATCGCCCGCGAGGCGAAGCTGACGGCCAAGGGACTGGCGAAATCGACCAAACAGGTCAGGAAGACCGCCCGTACGGCCCTGGCCGTACCCGGTGACCTGGTCGCCGCGGCCACCCCGAAGCAGCGCCGCAAGAAGTGGCCGTGGCTGCTCGGCATCGCCATCGCGGCAGCCGGTGCCGGCACGGCCTACGTGCTCAGGTCACAGCAGTCGGCGACGTCGACACCTGCCGCCGAGGAGCCATCCCCGGACACGCCGGAACCGCAGCGTGAGCAGCAGGTGAACAGCCAGCCCACACCGGTGCGGCACACCTGATCCGGACCAGACGGTCGGTGTGCGCCGACAGTGCCGTCGGCGCACACGGGCCGTCGCCCCGAACGGTGGCTTACCAGCACTCAGTGGCTTTCCAGCACTCAGTGATTTGCCAGATATGCCGCGACAGCCATGGTGACGTCGCGGCATTTCACCGTCTGCGTCATGTTGCTGGTCACGATGACGGCGGTGCCGCCCTTGGCGACGGCGTAGACGGCGCCCTGCTTGCCCGACAGTGACCCGCCCTGCCATCCGGGTGGCTGCGCGGCGGGGTTCGAGGTGGCGATCGGCGCGGCCTGGTCGACCAGTGCGGTGGCGACGTCCGGTGTCCCGGTGTAGACCCGCACGGTCATCTGGAGCGTGCCGTTGAGCCGGTAGAAGTAGCACACCGGGTACTTCTGCCCGTCGGCGAGCTCGGACACCTTCACCGACCCGACGGCCTCGGCGTTGTCGAACGTGACCTCCGACGAGGACACCACGGGACAGGAAGCGGTGTGCGCGGGCGGCAGCAGCGGCGGCACCACGACGGGAGTGGTGGTCACCGCAGCGGTGACCTTCGATGCCGGCTTGGCGACCCCGTCAACGGCCGGACCGCACCCACCGAGCAGCACCCCCAGCAGAGGCACGGCAACGAACACGGCACGTCTCATAAGCCAGGAAGTGAACCAGACCAGCAAAAGCACCCAAGAGGCGGTGCCCCACCGTGCTGGAAACAACGACTTCACACCGGAACCGGCGCACCGGCACGTCCACACGAGACCGGGACCTACCGGTGAGGGCGATCGCAATCCGCAGGCATGCTCGCCTGATCAGGTGGAGACGAAGGGAATCGAACCCTCAACCCCCGCCTTGCAAAGGCGGTGCTCTGCCAATTGAGCTACGTCCCCGACCGGGGCGGCCGACAGCGCACCCCGCGCTCGACGAACGAGCGGGAGGACCGTATCGGGGTCGCTCCCGCTCGGCCGGGTCACTTGTCGGTCGGAGCGGTGGCCTCGCGCCACAGGTCGGCCTCGACCTTCGCGGACCGGCTGCGGCGGATGATCACGAAGACGGCACCGGCCATAGCCACGAGTGCGAGGATCTTCTTCACGACAGGACGCCTCCTTGACGGCGGATTGGAGCCACGATCACCCATCCGTGGGAACAATCGCGTGGGCCTAGGAGGACTTGAACCTCCGACCTCTTCGTTATCAGCGAAGCGCTCTAACCGCCTGAGCTATAGGCCCCCGGAACGAAGCGAAGACTACCGTACCGGCGGCCGCGGCCCCAACCCGGGTACGGATCTTCGCCCGCCCTCACTCGCGCTCGGCGAGCGTGATCTCCAGTCCACCGGCCAGGTCGGCGGACACGTTGTAGACGAACGAGCCGACCGTGGCCAGCGCCGTGAACAGCACGATGTTGATGGCACCGACGATCGCCGCGATGCCGAACACCCGGCTGGCGGTGATCAGCGGACCACCGTTGCCGCCACTGGTGTTGGCCGCGAACTCGGTGTAGGTGCCGTTCACCCGGTCCCACACGCCCATGCCGTCCAGCACGCCGTACAGCACGCCGACCGCGACCAGCCACACGAAGAACAACGCGACGGACAGCACGAACGCCAGCTTCAGCACCGACCACGGGTCGATCCGCTTGACCTGCAGGCTGGCCCGCCGCGGTCCACGGCCGGGCCGCCGAAGCGCGGACGGCGCACCGGCGGGCGGAGCGGCCGCCGGGCGCATCGACGCCGGCGGCGGGCCGCCGAAGTTGACGGTGGTCCTGGCCGACGGGTCCGTGCTGGGCCTCGCGTCCGCGTGCACGCCGGACTGACCGGCCGTCGCCGCGAACACCGACGACGCGGCGGAGCCGGTGACGACACGGCCGGCCAGCGGGTCCGCCGACTCCGGGGAGTAGGTGGACGAGCGGGGACTGCGCTGGTAGCCCCAGTCGGAGAACCGGGTGGTCTTCTGGCTGTCCGACGTGCTGCCGTCACCGGGCAGTTCGTTCTTGTCGGCGACGAACTGCGCGTCGGACGCCACCCGCTGCCACGGCGGCGGCGCCGACGACGTCACGTCCGGCCCGTCCAGCGATGTGGCCGGCTGGTTGCCGCCGACCGACGCGATGACGGTCGGTGGCTCCTCGGCGGGCCGCGCGTTCGGCCTCGCCGGTTCCGGCTTGGCGGCCGCCGGTTTCGGCGGAACCGACGACGACACACTGGGCCTCGGCGGGACCGGCTTCGACTGGAACGGCTTGGCCGCCGCGGGCTGCTGCGACACCGCGGGCTGCTGCGTCGGAGCCTGCTTGGCCGCCGACGGTGTCGACGGAGTCGCGGGCGTCGACGGAGTCGCCGGTTTCGACGCGGCGGCCGGCGAACTCGCGGGCTTGGGCGTCGAGGTCGACGGGGTCGGCGGGGTCGCCGCTTTCGGAGTCGAGACCGGCGGGACCTGCGGCGATTTCGGCGTTGTCGGCTGCGTCGCGGTGGCCGACGCGGCCGGGGTCCCGCTCGGCGGTGTGGCCGGCTTCACGGCCGAACCACCGGGCTGCGCCGACGAGCCCGTAGCCGAACCACCGGGCTGCGCCGGGCTCGTGGGCTTCGTCCCCTTGGCCGGGGCGCCCGACGCCACCGGCTTCGACTCGGGCGTCGGCGATGCTGTGGCCACCGCGCGTTGCTCGTCACGGGTGGTCTCGGCTGGCACGTCCGTGGTCTCCGGCTTGTCGGGTGAAGTCACGAGCTGTCCTTTAGCTGCTGGAATTGGCCAGCGCGATCATGTCAGCTGACACGTCACGCCTCTGTCTCGGAGACGTCCGATCCACCCTCCGCGTTGCCGTCCCCGGAAACCTCGTTCCCGGAAACCGCATCCCCGGAAACACCGCTGTCCGTCGAACCGCTGTCCGTCGAACCGTTCTCGGCGCTCGTACCGTCGGTGTCGGCGGTGGGGGTGGTGGTCCCGTTCCCGACGGAGTCCGGAACGGCCTCGGCGTTGCGGGCCACCGCGACCAATGTGGTCCCGTCGGCGAGATTCATCAACCGGACCCCCTTGGTCTGCCGTCCGGCCTTGCGCACCTCGCGAGCGTTCGTGCGGATGACGACACCGGTCGACTCGATCGCGTACAGTTCGTCGTCCTCGTCGACGATGAGCGCGCCCACCAGCCTGCCACGCCGGGTGTCGTGCTGGATGGTCAGCACACCCTTGCCGCCACGGCCCTGCAACGGGTATTCCTCGATCGGCGTCCGCTTGGCGTAACCGCCGTCGGTGGCGACCAGCACATAACGTCCCGGAACGACGACGCCGATCGACAGCAGTTCGTCACCGCTGTTGAACCGCATGCCCAGCACACCGGACGTGGCCCTGCCCATCGGGCGCAGCGCCTCGTCGGACGCGTGGAACCGGATGGACTGGCCGGCCGCCGACACCAGCAGCAGGTAGTCGTCACCGGAACACAGCACCGCGCCGACCAGTTCGTCGTCCTCGCGCAGGTTGATGCCGATCAGGCCGCCCGCGCGGTTGGAGTCGAAGTCGGACAGCTTGCTCTTCTTCACCAGGCCGCTCTTGGTGGCCAGCACCAGGTAGGGCGACGCCTGGTAGTCGGCGATGTGGATGACCTGCGCGATCTCCTCGTCCGGTTGGAACGCCAGCAGGTTCGCCACGTGCTGACCGCGCGCGGTACGGCTGGCCTCGGGCAGTTCGTAGGCCTTGCACCGGTAGACGCGGCCCTTGTTGGTGAAGAACAGGATCCAGTCGTGGGTGGAGCACACGAAGAAGTGCCCCACGATGTCGTCCTGCTTCAGCGTCGCGCCCTGGACGCCCTTGCCGCCGCGCTTCTGCGCGCGGTACAGGTCGGTCTTGGTCCGTTTGGCGTAACCGGTCTGGGTGATGGTGACGACGACGTCCTCGACCGCGATCAGGTCCTCGACCGACACGTCGCCGTCGAACGGGATGATCTGGGTGCGCCGGTCGTCGCCGTGCTTGTCGACGATCTCCATCAGCTCGTCGCGCACGATGGTCCGTACCCGGACCGGGTTGTCCAGGATGTCCTGCAGGTCGGCGATGCGCGCCTCGATGACGGCGAGGTCGTCGATGATGCGCTGCCGTTCCAACGCCGCGAGGCGGCGTAGCTGCATGTCCAGGATCGCGGTGGCCTGGATCTCGTCGATCTCCAGCAGCTCCATCAGGGCGGGCCGCGCGTCGTTGGCCGACGGCGAGCGCCGGATCAGCGCGATGACCTCGTCGAGCTGGTCGAGCGCCTTCACCAAGCCGCGCAGGATGTGCGCCTGCTCCTCGGCCTTGCGCAGCCGGTAGCGGGTGCGGCGGACGATGACGTCCACCTGGTGGTGCACGTAGTGCCGGATGATCTGGTCCAGCCGCAGCGTGCGCGGCACGTCGTCGACCAGGGCCAGCATGTTCACGCCGAAGTTGGCCTGTAGCTGGGTGTGCTTGTACAGGTTGTTCAGCACGACCTTGGCCACGGCGTCCCGGCGCAGGCCGATCACGATGCGCATGCCGCTGCGCCGGTTGGACTCGTCGGCGATGTCCGAGATACCGGTCAGCTTGCCGTCCTTGACCAGCTGCGCGATGTTCTCCACCAGGTTGTCCGGGTTCACCTGGTAGGGCAGCTCGGTGACGATCAGGATGGTGCGGCCCTTGGCGTCCTCGTCGACCTCGACGACGGACCGCATCCGCACCGAACCGCGACCGGTGCGGTACGCGTCCTCGATGCCGGACGTGCCCAGGATCAACGCCTTCGTCGGGAAGTCGGGACCCTTGATGCGCAACATGAGCTGCGCGAGGGTCTCGTCCTCGTCGTTCTCCAGCGTCTCCCAGTTCTCCAGCGCCCACACCACACCCGAGGCGACCTCGCGCAGGTTGTGCGGCGGGATGTTGGTGGCCATGCCGACCGCGATACCGCTGCCGCCGTTGACCAACAGGTTGGGAATGCGCGACGGGAGGACGTCCGGTTCCTGCGTCTTGCCGTCATAGTTGTCCCGGAACGGAACGGTGTCCTCGTCGATGTCCTGCAGCATCGCCATCGCTAGCTGCGTGAGCCGGCTCTCGGTGTACCGCATGGCCGCCGCGGGGTCGTTGCCCGGCGAACCGAAGTTGCCCTGGCCGTCCACCAGCGGGTACCGCATGGACCACGGCTGCGCCAACCGCACGAGGGTGTCGTAGATCGACGAGTCGCCGTGCGGGTGGTAGTTGCCCATCACGTCACCGACGACGCGGGAGCACTTCACGTAGCTGCGGTCCGGGTACAGGCGGGTGTCGAACATCGAGTACAGCACCCTGCGGTGCACCGGTTTGAGACCGTCCCGCACGTCGGGCAGCGCGCGCGCCACGATCACGCTCATCGCGTAGTCGATGTACGAGCGCTGCATCTCGTGCTGGATGTCAACCGGCTCGATACGTTCGCCACCCGCGGGCGGCAGTGTTTCGGTCACGGTCCTTCTTCCTCGGTGAACAGCGGCGATGTGGGGACGTCACACATCTAGGAAACGAACGTCCTTGGCGTTGCGGGTGATGAACGAGCGACGGGCCTCGACGTCCTCGCCCATCAGCACGCTGAACAGTTCGTCGGCCGTGGCCGCGTCGTCGAGCGTGATCCGGGTCAGCAGGCGGTTGGCGGGGTCCATCGTGGTCTCCCACAGTTCCTCGGCGTTCATTTCGCCCAGACCCTTGTACCGCTGGATGCCGTCGTCCTTGTTGATCTTCTTGCCGGTTGCCATTCCTTGCTCCAGCAGACCATCCCGCTCGGCGTCGGAGTACGCGTACTCGGGGTCGGTGCGCTGCCACTTGATCTTGTACAGCGGCGGCTGCGTCAGGTAGACGTGTCCGTACTCGACCAGCGGCCGCATGAAGCGGAACAGCAGGGTCAGCAGCAGCGTGGTGATGTGCTGGCCGTCGACGTCGGCGTCGGCCATCAGCATGATCTTGTGGTAGCGCAGCTTCGACAGGTCGAACTCGTCGTGGATGCCGGTGCCCAGGGCGGTGATCAGGCTCTGCACCTCGGTGTTCTTCAACACCCGGTCGATGCGGGCCTTCTCCACGTTGATGATCTTGCCCCGGATCGGCAGGATCGCCTGGAACCGCGAGTCCCTGCCTTCTTTCGCCGAGCCGCCCGCCGAGTCACCCTCGACGATGTAGACCTCGCACTCCTCCGGATTGGTGGAGCGGCAGTCCTTCAGCTTGCCCGGCAGGCCGCCGATGTCCAGTGCGCTCTTGCGGCGCACCAGTTCGCGCGCCTTGCGGGCGGCCATCCGGGCCTGCGCGCTGGAGACCGCCTTCATGATGATCGACTTCGCGTCGGTGGGGTTGCGCTCGAACCAGTCGGCGAGCCACTCGTTCACCGTGGTCTGCACCACCGACTTCGCCTCGGTGTTGCCCAGCTTCGTCTTGGTCTGGCCCTCGAACTGCGGTTCCTTGAGCTTCACCGACACGATCGCCGCCAGGCCTTCGCGGACGTCGTCACCGGTGAGGTTGACGTCCTTGTCCTTCAGCATCTTCTTGTCCCGGGCGTACACGTTGATCACCCGGGTCAGCGCGGCGCGGAAGCCCTCCTCGTGGGTACCGCCCTCGTGCGTGTTGATGGTGTTGGCGAAGGTGAACACCGACTCGCTGTAGCCGGTGTTCCACTGCATCGCGACCTCGACCTCCATGGTGTCGGCCTTGGCGTCGAAGGAGATCACCTTCTTGTGCACCGGCTCGCGCGTCGCGTTGATGTGCGCGACGAAGTCCTCCAGGCCGTTGGCGTAGTGGAAGGAGCGGGTGCGCACCTTGCCCGACTCGGCGTCCTCGTCGGCCTCCGTGATCCGCTGGTCGTGCAGGACGATGGTCAGCCCCTTGTTCAGGAACGCCATCTCCTGCAACCGCCGCGCGACCGTCTCGATGTTGTACTCGGTGGTCTCGAAGATCGTCGGGTCGGCCCAGAAGGTGAAGGTGGAACCCGTGCGGCTGGTCGGCTCGCCCTGCTTGAGCGCGTGCGCGGGCTGCGAGTGTTCGTAGCTCTGGGTCCAGATGTAGCCGTCCTTGGCGACCTCGATGTCCATCCGGGTGGACAGCGCGTTGACCACGGAGACGCCGACGCCGTGCAGACCGCCGGACACCGCGTACGAGTCGCCGCCGAACTTGCCGCCGGAGTGCAGCGTCGTGAGGATGACCTCAAGGGCGGGTCTCTTCTCCACCGGGTGCATGTCCACCGGGACACCACGGCCGTCGTCGACGACGGTGACGCCGCCGTCCGCGCGCAGCGTGACCTCGACCTTGGTGGCGTAGCCGGCCATCGCCTCGTCGACGGCGTTGTCCACGACCTCCCAGACCAGGTGGTGCAGGCCGCGTTCACCGGTGGAACCGATGTACATGCCTGGTCGCTTGCGGACGGCTTCGAGACCTTCGAGAACGGTGATGGATGACGCGTTGTACTGGTTGTCGGTCGATGTCACGCAGTCCTCGCTGTCTGTTCGTGCGGATCCCCACGACACGGTGTTCGGCTATAGGTACATCTTACTTGGCCGAGGCCGCTGAGGTGGCCAAAGGACACCCCTAGGAACGTCACAGAGACGCCGAAGTGAACCCAGACGATGCCCTCCGCGCTTGACACTGCCCGACATGGCTGCTTCGCCGTCAGCGGCCAGTCACCCGTAGGTGTCGCGCGGGCCCCTGCCGGGCACGTGCCGGGGCCCGTGCCGCCAGCTCGGCGCCGCCGGTCCCTGCACCTTCAACCGCTTGACCACCCCGTCGCCGACGGTCGCCGCGATCTTGATCAGCAACTGGCGCTGCAGCAGCCGCAACTGGGTGGCCCACGCCGTGGAGTCGGCCTGGACGGTCAACTCACCGTCGGTCAGCGACACCGGCCTGGTGTGCTCGGCGACGTCCGCGCCGACCAGGCCCGCCCACCTGCCGAACACCTCACCACCGGCCAGCCTGCCCTTCCACCCCCGGTCCTTGACGATCCGGGCTGCCAAGCGGCCCAGCGGCTGGGGGTCGCGGTCATCCGGATTCGGCCCGGACCAGCGACGACGACGCCTGCCGGCGACCGAACGGCCCGCCGTCGGACGGCGGCCGCGAGCCTTGGCCGAATCCTGTGCCGCGCGCAGGGCCTCGCGGGCCAGATCGGAGCCACGCAGCGTCGCCGGATCACCCCCGATCGTGTCGGCAGAACCACCCGGTCGATCAGAAACACTGTCCGTTTTCTCCGGTGGAGCGCTGTTCGGTCGGCTCTGTGTAGCGCTGTTATCCACACCATCCACAGGTTTATCCCCAGAAGTGCGACGAGCAGCGGGGCTATTGGGCGCTCCGTGCGCCTGATCGGGCGTAACCCGGCTGCTCCGTTCGCCATCAGCTGACACGTCGTACCTCCCCGCCACCCACGTCGAACCGGATGCCGGCCAGCTCGTCGGGCACATCGTCGGCCACCGCGGCCGTCACGACCACCTGCTCGGCCGCCACCGCCACCTTCGCCAGCGCCGAGCGGCGGCCGCGGTCCAGCTCGGCGAACACATCATCGAGCACCAGCACCGGTTCGACGCCGTCGCCACGCAGCAACTCGTAACCGGCCAGCCGCAGCGCCAGCGCGAACGACCAGGACTCGCCGTGGCTGGCGTATCCCTTCGCGGGCGTCTCACCGAGCAGCAGTTCCAGCTCGTCGCGGTGCGGCCCGACCAGGCTCACGCCCCTGTCGATCTCCTGTTGCCGGGTCCTGGCCAGCTCCACCAGCAGCCCCGCCTCCAGTACCTGCTGGTCCGCGCGCTCGCCGCCGGGCAGCCCGTACTCCGGCGGCAGCGATCCGCCCAGCGTGCAGCGGTAGCGCACCATCGCGGGCTCCGACTCCCGGGCCACCCCCGCGTACGCGGCCGCCACGTACGGCGCCAGGTCCGCGACCAGGTCCAACCGCCCGGCCAAGAGCTGCGCACCGTGCCGGGCGAGGTGCCCGTCCCATACGTCCAGCGTCCGGATGTCACCGGCACCGCCGGCCCGGCGGGCGGCACCGGCGGTCTTCAGCAGCGCGCCGCGCTGTTTGAGCACCCGGTCGTAGTCCGCGCGCACGCCGGCGAACCTCGGCGAGCGGGAGACCAGCAGCTCGTCGAGGAACCGGCGCCGTTCGGACGGGTCGCCCTTGACCAGCGCCAGGTCCTCCGGCGCGAACAACGCGGTGCGCAGGATGCCCAGCACGTCCCTCGGCCGGGTGACCGGCGCCCGGTTGACCCGCGCCCGATTCGCCCGACCGGGGGTGATCTCCACGTCGACCAGCAGTTCCCGGCCCGCGTTGACCACCGCGGCCCGCACCACCGCCCGCTGCGCACCGTGCCGGACCAGCGGTGCGTCGGTCGCGACACGGTGCGAGCCGAGGGTGGCCACGTAGCCGATCGCCTCGGCCAGGTTCGTCTTGCCCTGGCCGTTGGGCCCGACCAGCACGTTCGGTCCCGGCTCCAGTGCCAGCTCGGCCTGCTGCCACGACCGGAAGTCAGTGACCTGCAGCTGCCGTACGAACACCGACCACCGGTTCCCTCAGCCGGCAGGCGGCGACGCGGGGCCCACCGAGTGCACGGCGTGCCCACCGAACTGGTTGCGCAGCGCGGCGACCGCCTTCATCGTCGGTGAGTCCTCCTGCCGGGAGGCGAACCGCGCGAACAGGGCGGCGGAGATCACCGGCAGCGGCACCGCGTGGTTGACCGCCTCGTTCACCGTCCACCGGCCCTCGCCGGAGTCGTCGGTGTAGCCGGTGATCCTGCCCAGGCCCGGGTCCTCCTCCAGCGCCTTGACCAGCAGGTCCAGCAGCCACGACCGGACGACCGTGCCCTTCGTCCACGCCTTGAGGACCGCGTGCACGTCGGTCACCTCGTCCACGGCGGTGAGCAGCTCGTAGCCCTCGGCGTAGGCCTGCATCAGGCCGTACTCGATACCGTTGTGCACCATCTTGGCGAAGTGACCGGCGCCGACGGCACCGGCGTGCGCGAAACCCTCCTCACGCGGACCCTCGGGCCGCAGCGCGTCGAAGATCGGCAGCGCCAGCTCCACGTCCTCGTCCGCACCGCCGACCATCAGGCCGTAACCGACCTCAAGGCCCCACACACCACCGGACACACCGCAGTCCAGGTAGTGGATCCCGCTCTCGGCCAGGAACGCGGCGTTCGCCTTGTCGTCGGTGAACCGCGAATTGCCGCCGTCGATCACCAGGTCGCCGGGCTGCAGATCCTTGGCCAGTTCCTTGACGGTGTCCCGCGTCGGGTCGCCGGCGGGCACCATGATCCACACGACGCGCGGCGCCTCCAGCCGCGAGACCAGGTCGGACAGCGACGACGAGTCACTGACATCGGCGTTGCGGTCGTAGCCGACGACCTCGTGTCCGGCGCGGCGCAAACGCTCGCGCATGTTGAAACCCATCTTGCCAAGGCCGACGAGTCCGAGCTGCACGGTCGTGGTTCCTCTCTTGTCGCGGTTGGCTCCGGCGCGGTCAGCCGGGCAGCCGTACCGGCATCAGCAGGTACAGGTAGCCGGGCGCCACTTCGCCATCCTCCCCCACCGGCTTGATCAGCGCGGGCCGGTTGGGTGTGGTGAACGACAGGTGCGCGCGATCGGTGTGCAGCGCACCCAGCCCGTCCAGCAGGTAACCCGGGTTGAACGCGATGGTCACCGGCTCGCCGGTGTACTCGACACCGAGCTCCTCCTCCGCGCTGCCCTCGTCGTCGCCACCGGCGGACAGCCGCAGCATCCCGTCGGCGAACTCCAGCCGCACCTGGGTACCGCGTTCCGCGACCAGCGACACCCGCTTGATCGCGTCGACCAGCGCGCTCACGCCGATGATCGCCGCGGACGTGTGCTCGGCGGGCAACAGTTGCCGGTACTTCGGGAACTCCGCGTCCAGCAGCCGCGTGGTCGCGCGCCGCCCGGACCCGGCCAGGCCGAGCAGACCGTCACCGGCGGCCAGCGAGATCTCCACGGTGTTGCCGCTCGTGCCCAGCGTCTTCGCCGCCTCGGCCAGCGTCCGTGCCGGGACCAGCACCGCCGTGTCGGTCACCTCGCCCGCGCTGGCCCACTCGAACTCCCGCATCGCCAACCGGAACCGGTCCGTCGCCACGAGGGTGAGCCGGCTCTCGCCGATCTCCAGCCGGACACCGGTCAGCATCGGCAGCGTGTCGTCGCGGCCCGCCGCGAGCGCGACCTGCGCGACCGCCTGGCCGAACACCTCGCCCGGCACCTCGCCGGCACGCTGCGGCATCGCCGGTAGCTGCGGGTAGTCCTCGACCGGCATCGTGGGCAGGCTGAACTTCGCGTTGCCACACGTGATGCTCACCCGGGAGCCGTCGACGGCGATCTCCACCGGCTGGGCGGGCAGCGCCTTGGTGATGTCGGCCAGCAACCGGCCCGAGACCAGCGCCTTCCCCTCGGCCGCGATGGTCGCCGGGACGTCCACCTTGGCGGACACCTCGTAGTCGAACCCGGCGACGGTCAGCGCCTCACCCGACTCGACACCGTCCGAGCCGGCGTCGATCAGCACGCCGCCCAGCACCGGGATCGACGGCCGGGACGGCAGGCTGCGCGCGACCCAGGCGACGGCGTCGGCAAGCCCGTCCCGCTCGACGCGAATCTTCATCGAACGATCCCTCCGGTTGAGCAGTCGGGTTCCGGCACCGACCAGAGTTGGCCGGCTCGTGCGGTGAGAGCGCAGACGTCGTGTCGGAGCGGTGATCCGCGGCTGCCGACGTCTGTCGTGAGGTCCCACCGTAGAGCGTCCGCCGCGGGTTCGTCACGCCGGGCGGACAGATCGAAGCTCACTCGGACGGCGGTGTCCGCCGGCTGTCCCCACTGTCCACACCGCCTCTTGTTCTTCGTTCTTCTCTTCATGAAGAGAGAAAACAGCAGTAACAGTAGGCGGTGTGGATACTGGGGACAGCTCGACGTTCGCGCTGGTCGAGGCGGTAGGTGGGCTGTGGACGGGTAGGTGTGGAACCCGGTGGACAGCTCGGGGGGTCGGTGGAGAACTTTTGTGCACAGGCGGGCCGTCCACACAACGGCGAAGTTGTGCCACAGCTCGATCCACAGATGTGGGTGGCTCTGTACCCAGGCCCGCGAGCCCGTCCACAGCCCCGAATGTCACCTTCCCGGGTGGCCCGATGCCCGTCGCGGCACGAGATCTTTCTGAGAGGGCGATCTGCGCGACCCGTCGCGTCCCAGAAAAGTCCCCGCGAGCCCGGCGGGCGGCGTGCCGATCGCACCTCTTTATGGGGAGCCGCCCCGGACGCGCCGGAGCCCCCGTCCGGAAATCTCGGACGGGGGCTCCGGGGGCGTGGGTCAGCCGCGGGCGCGCTGCTTGATCCTGGACGTCAGTTCCTGCACCTGGTCGTAGATCCGGCGGCGCTCCGCCATCTCCTTGCGGATCTTCTTGTCCGCGTGCATCACGGTCGTATGGTCGCGGCCGCCGAACGTCTGCCCGATCTTGGGCAGCGACAGGTCGGTCAGCTCCCGGCACAGATACATGGAGATCTGCCGCGCCTGGGCGAGCGCCTTCGTCTTGCCCGGCCCGCACAGGTCGTCCATGGACACGGCGAAGAACTCGGCGGTCACCGCCATGATCGTGGAAGCGCTGATCTCCGGCGCGTGCGAGTCGGGGATCAGGTCGCGCAGCACGATCTCGGCAAGCTGCACGTCCACCGGCTGCCGGTTGAGCGACGCGAACGCCGTCACCCGGATCAGCGCACCCTCCAGCTCCCGGATGTTGCGCTCGATCCGGTCCGCGATGAACTCCAGCACCTCGGCCGGCGCCGCCAACCGGTCCTGCGCCGCCTTCTTGCGTAGGATCGCGATCCGGGTTTCCAGTTCCGGCGGCTGGATGTCGGTGATCAGACCCCACTCGAACCGCGTGCGCAGCCGGTCCTCCAGGGTGCCCAGTCCCTTGGGCGGCCGGTCGGAGGACACCACGACCTGCTTGTTCGCGTTGTGCAACGTGTTGAAGGTGTGGAAGAACTCCTCCTGGGTGCCTTCCTTGCCCTCCAGGAACTGGATGTCGTCCACCAGCAGCACGTCCACGTCCCGGTAGCGGCGGTGGAACGCCACCTTCCGGTCGTCGCGCAGCGAGTTGATGAAGTCGTTGGTGAACTCCTCGGTGGACACGTACCGCACCCGCATCCCGGGGAACAGTCGCTGCGCGTAGTGCCCCACCGCGTGCAGCAGGTGCGTCTTGCCCAGACCGGACTCACCCCAGATGAACAACGGGTTGTACGTGCGCGCCGGTGCCTCGGCGACGGCGACCGCGGCCGCGTGCGCGAACCGGTTGGACGAGCCGATCACGAACGTGTCGAACGTGTACTTCTCGTTCAGCCTGGTCTGCGACGTCTGCGGCTTGGCCGGTGCCGTGAACGGCTGGGTCGGCGGCGACGTGCCGGCGAACGTCGGCCAGATCTCGTGGACGGTCGCGAGGGCCTCGCCCTCCTCGTCCACCACCTCGTCCTGCTGACCGTCGACGGACGGGTCGCCCACCGCTTGACCATTGGCGGGCGGCAGCAAGGAATCCCCGTTGCGCGGCTCGATCCGCAGCTCCGAGCGGAGATCCGCGCGCATCTCGGCACGCATGTCGGTGGTGACGGGTGCGGGCTTGGCCATCGGCACCGCCGTGTCCACCTTCACCGCG
>CAVWRF010000004.1:0-710413 GCA_963757325.1 Candidatus Melainabacteria bacterium | reverse complement strand
CCGAGGGTCTTCGGCATGACCGAACTGGCAGCCACCCTGGTGTCCGATGTGGACGGTTCGCTGCGGGAGGTGTTCCGGATGCAGGGCCAGCCATTCATCCGCGAGGTCTACGCCGACATCGGCCACTCGATCCGCACCGGCGAACCGGCCTTCGAACACGTCCACGGCACCGACCTGTTCACCTACCTGTCCACCAGGCCCGAGAAGTCGAAGCTGTTCAGCGACGCGATGGGCAACGCCGTCAAGCACGTGCAGAACGCGGCCCTCGACGCGTACGACCTGACAGGAGTCCGCCACGTGGTCGACGTGGGAGGCGCCCACGGCCAGTTGATGGCCGCCATCCTGCACCGCTACCCGACAGCGACCGGCGTGGTCTTCGACCTCCCGGAGGTGGTCCCTGGCGCGGCGGCGGTCCTGGCAGAGGCAGGCGTGGCGGACAGGGCCGAACTGGTGGCGGGCGACTACCTCACATCGGTCCCCCCCAACGGCGACGCGTACGTCCTGTCCCACGTCATCCACCAGTTGAACGACGAGGACGCGACGACGGTCCTGACCAACATCAAGAAGGTGATGGCGACGAATGCCGAGGTGATCCTGGTGGACCCGGTCCTCCCGGAGGGCGACGTACCCCACGCCGGCAAGTTCATGGACATCACGATGATGGCCCTGACCAGGGGCAGGGACCGGACGGAACGCGAGATCCAGCGGCTGCTGGCCGATGCGGGCCTGCGCCACTCCAGCACGATCGGCTCGGCGGCACCGTCCAGCGTGGTGATCGCGGCGGGCGATCAGGGCGCGTAGGAAACGCACCCTAGGAAACGAGGTGGGCGCCACCGTCGACCAGCAGCACCGTGCCGGTCGTATAGGTGGCGTCCACGAGCGCCGACACGGCGCAGGCGACATCCCCGGGAGTGGCGATCCGCCGCAACGGGGCTTCCTGCCGGACCCGCCGACCGATCGCGGCGAACTCGGGCAACCCCCGAGTCCACGACGTATCGGTGAAGCCGGGAGCAACGGCGTTGACCCGCACCTCGGGGCCCACCACCCGGGCCAGCAACCGGGTCATGTGCTCGACGGCGGCCTTGCTCACCGCGTAGGGAATCGAACTGCCGGCAGGCCGGCTGCCGGCAATGGACGACACGTTGACGACGACACCGTCCCCGGAAGCGGTGAGATGCGGCATGGCGGCCACGCTCACCTGCCAGGTCCCGACGACGTTGACGTCGAAGACCTCCCGCCACACCTTCGGCGAAGCGCCGGCAAGATCGTGGTGCGGCACCGCCCGGGTGACCCCGGCGTTGTTGACGAGCACGTCGATCCGCCCGAAGCGCTCCACGACGGCGGCGACGAGCCGCTGGGCGTCCTCGTCGACGGACACGTCGGCCTGCACGTACACCGCGCCCGGCAGCGAAGCGGCGACGGCCTCCCCGGCAGCCACGGACCGTGCGGAATTGACCACGACCCGCATCCCCCGAGCGGCGAACCGCCGGGCGACGGCCTCCCCGATGCCGGCGGAGGACCCGGTCACGACGGCAACCCGAGTCTCCCTCACGACGGCTCCGCCCCGGCCAGCAACGGCTCGTGATTGGCATAGGCGGCCTGGTACCCGGTTCGCGCCCGCCAGGAGGCGATCAACTCGTGCACGTGCGGCAACTCGGAGAACGCCCGCAGCGATTCCAGATCAGCGCAGGCGAACTGCACCACGCAGTCAGCGGTCATGCCGTGAGCGAGGCCATCGGCCGGCAGCTCGTGGTGTGCACCGAATCCGAACGCCGACACCAGCCCGGACGACAGGGCGACATCTCGCATCTCGCGGAAGAACCGCTCCCGCAACCGCACGTCGACGGAAGGTGGAAACCGGTAGATCAACGTATGAATGATCATGGCCCAACGTTAGGCAGAACGCCTAGAGGACCCGTGGAAAGCGACTACAACTAAGCAGCGGCGGCGGCCATGTCGCTGTCGGCGACGAATCCGTCTCCGTGCCGCCGGGCCCGATGCCGCTCAAGGCCGCACTGCACACACGAACTTCCGTGTGCCAGCACCAAACCGTGCCGATTCACCAACACCACGACTCTGACGGTGTCACGCTCGCATCCAGGGCAGGTCGTCCCCGGGATGCCAGACGCGAACTCGACATGCGTTCCGCCCACAACTACCTCCCGTATCAGCCGTGCCACTTGGCTACCCACCCCCACGAAACCCGAAACGGCAGGACACGGACCACATACCGAGCCGAAACATGGAGCACTACTCCGACAAGGCGGCAGGAGAACACGAACCGGCCGGACAAGACCACCGACGCGAGACACGGAACGACCTTGCACCGAAACGGAGACCCGGCGGAACAGAAACACCGAGGGGCCGCCGGACCAGGCGACTACGGCAACCCGGCCGCCCACCCCCGAACCTCGTCACAATGCGGCTCCCGCAACCCGAACCGCGGATCCACATGGCACAGCAAGGTAGGAGCTCCGGTCCGATCGCGATCGAACGCGGCCCTGGCCAACGCGAAGTCCGGATCGTTCAACTGGTCGTCGAACCAGGCCAACGGACGCCCGGCCGCATAAGCCATCACGGAAGGCCACTTCCACCCACCGTCGACCCGCCACGTCAGCCGCCCGTTCTCATCCACGTGGGCGTCCCCGGCGTGGAACTCGATCACGGGCAAGGGCTCCAACCCGATGGCCGGAGCGATCCGGGCGTTGGCGGCGTGCTGCCACGCCGTGGCCCACACCAACTCCAGCCCGGTCTCCTCGGCCAACGCCGTCAACAACGACCCGTGACCGGGATGCAACCACACCCGATACCCGGCCGAGCCGTCGTCGTCGGCCACCCACTCCCCCTCCGGCGTGTCCCGGTACGTCCGGAAGCCCGCCAACTCATCGGGAGACGCCAGATACGGGTTCAGCGGCCCGTCGACGTCCAGCAGCAGCAATCCCCTGCTCTCATCCACCAGGCCATCCTGACAGCCGCCGCTACGCCGTCGCGACGTCCATGGTGATGTCGACGCCGGTCAACGCCTTGCTCACCGGGCAACCGGCCTTCGCCGCCTCCGCCAACTCGGCGAATGTCGCGGCATCCATCCCGTCGACGGTGCCGCGCACGGTGAGTGCGATCCCGGTCAGCCGGAATCCGCCCGCCTTGTCCGGGCCGAGCGAGACGTCCGCCTTCACGGTCAGCTCCGACGGCACGCCGCCGGCCTCGCCGATCAACGCCGAGAACTGCATCGCGTAGCAGGCGGAATGCGCCGCCGCGATCAACTCCTCGGGGCTGGTGACGCCGCCGGCCTCGTCGGCGGCCCGCTTGGGGAAGCTCACGTCGTACGTCCCGACGTGCGAACTGGCGAGCTCGACCCGCCCGGCGCCCTCGGTCAACGAACCGTTCCACACGGTCACAGCGCTGCGAGTAGGCACGAACCCTCCAAAGACGATCAGGACGACTGGGGCAGTTTGACAGGTTTCTTCGGCGCCGACCGGGCGGACGGCGGTGGCACGACCGGACCGATGTCGCCGTCCGGCGCCTCGTCCAGGTCCACGATCACCGGTGCGTGATCACTGGGTCCGGTGCCCTTCCTGGCCTTCCGGTCCACCCAGGCGGCCTTGACCCGCCGGGCCACCGGCTCCGTACCCAGCACGAGGTCGATCCGCATGCCGAGATCCTGGTGGAACATGCCGGCGCGGTAGTCCCAGTACGTGAACACCCGCGACGTGGGCCACTTGTCCCGCACGACGTCGTGCAGCCCCAACTCCATCAGTGAGGCCAGCGCGGCCCGCTCCGGCGGCGTGACGTGTGTCTGTCCGACATAGGCGGCCGGATCGAAGACATCGGCGTCGGCGGGTGCGATGTTCATGTCGCCGCACAACACGGTCGACTCGGGGCCGGCCTCGACCATGTCGCGCAACGCTGCCAGCCAGGCCAACTTGTAGTGATAGTGCTCCGAATCCGGTTCCCGCCCGTTCGGCACGTACAGCGAGTACACCCGGACACCGCCACACGTGGCCGACACCGCCCGCGCCTCGGGCTGGGGAAACCCGGGGCCGCCGGGAATCCCGAGCACGACCTCGTCCAACCCGACCTTGGACAGCAGCGCGACACCGTTCCAGCGGCCCTCGCCGTGCGCGGCGACCGCGTAACCCCGGCCGGCCACTCCTCGTCGAGCAACGCGGCGAACGCGTCGTCGGACAGCTTCGTCTCCTGCAGGCACACCACGTCGGGCCGACGCTCGTCCAGCCACGGCAGGAACCGGGGCATCCGCTGCTTCACCGAGTTGACGTTCCAGGTCGCGATCCGCACGGCATCCACCGTAGTCCCGGCCCCGACACCGACAGCACGGCGAGCAACGCCCGGCCACTGTCAGTACTGACACTAAAAGATGTCAGACGTGACATGGCCTGCCAGAATGACCACATGCCAGAGCCCGCCGGCAAGCGTGAACAGAACAAACAGGCCACCCGCAAGGCGATCCAGGACTCGGCCAAACGCCTGTTCGACCAGCACGGCTACGAACACGTCACGGTCCGTGAGATCGCGGCCGCCGCGGGCGTCACCGAACGCACGTTCTTCCGCTATTTCGGCGGCAAGGCCGAACTGATCGTCGACGACGTGCTGACCTGGCTGCCGGCCCTGCAACACCTGGTCCGCAGCCAACCGGTCGAACTGTCCCCGCCGGCCGCGCTGCGCTCGGCGTTCCTGGCCCTGCACCAGTACAACGCGAACGCGACGAGCCCGACGTTCCTCACCCTCTTCTCCGAGGGGCCGCCGGCCCAGCAGATCACCGCGAGCCGCCGCTGGCGCTGGCTGAACTCGATGATGGAAGCGCTGGTCGAGGCCCTGGTCGACCGTCTGACCGAGGCTGCGGGTGGCCGCCCGCCCGACGACGAGGCCCGCTACCGCGTCGAGGTGGTCGTGTGGGCGACGGTCGCCGTCTACCGGACCGCCATGGTCCGCCAGTGGCAACTGCGCTCCGCGGGCGAACCGGTCACGACGATCGCCGAACTCGTCGAGATCGGCTTCGACGAACTGACGTCCGCCCGGAAGGCCGACTACTGAGCCAGTGACGTGAACGCGGGCGCGGCGAGCGGGCACCGGTGATCCACGCCGGCGGCGCGCGGTGCACCGACCGCCCCGGTGAACTGACCGCCGATGCCCCGCTGCGTGCCACCCGGTCGGCGAAAGTTGCGGCGGGCGACCCGCCGCCGCGGACGTCCGGCGGGGCGCCGATTCGACCGGCGCACCGTCCACATAGTACTGCCACTGTCATCCCGAACCACTACAGTGCGGCGGTTCGGGACACCGCGCACAGGCCGGTACCGATGGTCGTGCACGACGATGTCGGTTCAGCGCGGTGGTCAGGGTGTGTCGTGGGCAGCCGATACCGTGCCGTCCATGGATGCGAAGGTTGCCTGGGTGACCGGGGCGAGTCGGGGCGTGGGACGCGGCATCGCGGTGGCTCTGGGCGACGCCGGCTGGACGGTCTGGGTCAGCGCCCGATCCGGTCAGGTGGCGGGCTCGACCTCGCACCTGCCGGGCACGGTGGAGCAGACCGCCCAGGCGGTCACCGTGGCTGGTGGCCGGGGTATCGGTGTGGTGTGCGATCACCGCGACGACGATCAGGTCCTGGCGCTCGCCCACCGCATCGATGCCGAGTCCGGTGCGCTGCGCCTGCTGGTCAACAATGTCTGGGCCGGTTACGAGCGGCTCAACGCGGGCGGGTGGGCCGAGTGGAACGCCCCGTTCTGGCAGCAACCGTTGGCGTTGTGGGACTCGATGTTCGGGGGTGGGGTGCGCCCACACTATGTCACCGGTGCGGCCTGTGTGCCGCTGCTGCGGCGTACGCCCGGCAGCGCGATCGTGACCGTGTCCATGGAGGTGGGTGCCGCCCACAACCCAACCCACGGGGTCGCCTACAGCGTGGCGAAGGCGGCCGACGATCGCCTCGCCCAGGCGATGGCCGGCCAACTCGCGTCCGACGGGGTGGCGTCGGTGGCGGTCCATCCGGGGCTGGTACGCACCGAGGGTGTCCTGCAGTTCGCCGACCAACTGGACCTGGCCGGCTCGCAGTCGCCAGAAGGTGTCGGCCGCGTGATCGCTGCCCTCGCCATCGACCCGCAGCTCATGTCGCTCACCGGACAGGCCCTCCAGATCACCGACCTGGCGGACCGCTACCAGGTCAACGTCACCGACTGACCGTCGTCCCCGCCAGGCGCGACGCGGATTACCGCAACCTGCCTGACACCTCGTCCGGCTGAATTTCCGCGATCGGGGCGGTTGAATTCCGTGCCCCCAATGTGTCGGGAGAAATCGGTGTGGATCATCCACTTCGGACACGAGCGGGTGGCGGCCGGCACACCGTAACGGGCTCGACGTGCGCCGCCGGGCGACCCACGAACCGGGCCGATTTGGTAGACAGGAGGGTGGAGAGGAGTGTCGGGCGTGGGTACCCGTGTGCGTGGACCGACGGGAGACAGACATGAGCGGATCGAGCGGTTCTCTCGGCACGAAAGGTGCGTACGGCGCCCGGTTGGCCGCCGCGGCGGCCTGGGACCGGCTGCTGTCGGTGCGGACGCGGGCCCACGCCGAGCGCCGCGGGACTGGTGCCGACGCGCGACGGCTGGCGCTGGCTCGAGGACGCGACGCGGGAGGCGACTCAGCTGGCGGAGCTGTATGTGCCGCTGTGCCTTGCCGGACCACGCTATTCCTTCGCGCAACTCGGACAGAGCCTGGACGGCGCGATCGCCACCCGGACCGGGGACGCGGTGTACGTGACCGGTGAGGAGGACCGGCTGCACCTGCATCGGATGCGGGCACTGGCCGACGCGGTCGTGGTCGGTGTGGACACGGTGCGCACGGATGACCCGCAGTTGACCGTCCGCGCGTGCGCGGGCGGCAATCCGGTGCGTGTCGTGCTGGACCACCGCGGCCGGGTGGACACCGAGCGGAAGCGTGTTCACCGACGGGTCCGCGCCGACGCTGTGGGTGTTGGGTTGTGCCGACGGCGACGTGCGCCGGATCTGGGCAGCGGTGTGGACGTCCTGCGGTTGCCGTGTGACGACAACGGTTTCGGGCCGCGACGGCTGCTGGCGCACTTGGCGGCGCGGGGTCTGGGCCGGGTGCTGGTGGAGGGCGGCGGCGTGACCGTGTCACGGTTCCTGGCGGCGGGCGCGCTGCACCGGCTCTACGTCACGGTCGCGCCGGTGATCATCGGTGACGGCAAGCCCGGCTTGCGGTTTCCCGGGTACGGCGCGGATGCGGGACGCGTTACGCGCCCCGGCCCGCCGGTTCGCGCTCGGCGAGGACACGCTGTTCGAACTGGACCTTACGGTCCGCGGGGCGATCGGCGGCGCGGGCGAGGAGCACGGCGACGCCGGGCAGGGTCGTGACGAACGTGAGCACGCCGAACACCACGGCGACGGTGAGCCCCTGCGCGGCGCCCAGGCCGACGGCACCGAATGACAGCGCCGACGCGCTCTCCCTGTGGCCCCCAGCCGCCGATGTTGATCGGCAGGCCGCTGGCCAGCAGCGTGAGCGCGATGGCGCCGACGAGTCGGGACACCGGCGCCGTCACGCCCGCGGTGCGGGCGGCCACCAGGAACAGCGCGAAATGCCCGACGAGCACGACCACGGACAACCCGGTGACGGCGGGCCAGGTGTCGCGGGACAGCAGTCCCGCGCGGATGTCGGCCAGCGTGGTGGCCAGGGAGCGGCGCCACCGGGCGGCCCGGTCTCCCCCATGCGCGCGGCGAACACGGCGACGCGCACCAGGCCCAGCGCCCCCGCCGCGATGCCAGCGCCGCCGCCGTCAGGGCTACGGCGGCGGACTGCGCGAGCAGGATCACGCCCGCGCACAGCACGATCTGCCCGGCCGCTGCGCTCCAGCACGACGGCCCGCACGCCGCGGCCGATGTCGCCGGAGTCCTGGCCGTGCCGCACGGCGCGCTGCACGTCACCGAGCACGCCCATCGGCAGCACGACGTTGAGGAACATCGCGCGGTAGTAGTCGGTCAGCGCGGTCCAGAACGGCAGCCGCAGACCCAGCCGGCGCGCCACCACGCACCAGCGCAGCGCGCAGCAGACCGTGGTCAGCACGCCGATGCCGAACGCGACCAACGCGGCGGGCCCGGTGATGGCGCGCAACCCGGTGAGGAACGCGCCGGTGCCCAGCCGCCACGCCAGCGTGGCCAGGATCGCCACCGCGATCAGCACCCGGAGCCACGGCCATGCGGTACGGATCATCGCGCCACACCGTCGATCGAGGGCGGGAACGCGAGCAGGTCACGGTGGTGCACGACGACCCGCAGCCGGCCGCGCGGTGCACTCGGCGAGCCTGCGGCGCAGGTACTACTGCGCCAGGTGGTGCCAGGTCGGGTCGCTGTTCGCATGCCGCGCCGACCCAGCCGCGCAGCCATTCCGCGGTGAGCCCGGACTGGTCGCTGCCGAGGTGCCACGGGCTCGGGCAGTCCAGCACGGTCGCCCCGCGCCGCTCGAACGCCACCGACATCGCGTCGACGGCGCCCGGCCCGAGCAGGCGGCGGCCGTCGACGAGGCGGCGCTGGTGGGCGTTGAAGGCGACCATGATCTCGCCGTCCATCGGGTCGGTCGGCGTGATCTCGACCCGGCCGTCCACCGACAGCACGAACAGTGCCGGGCTGCGGGCGGTGACGCATGCTTCGGCGAGTTCGTCGATCTCGTCGAACGTGAGCATGTCCAGCAGCGCGGACGCGGTGACCAGCGACGTGCCGGCCAGGTCGTCGGCCCGCAACTGCGTCATGTCGCCCTGTTTGGGCACGACCATCACCGAACCGCCGTCCGCGGCCGGCCGGGTCATGCTGGCGACGGCGATGTCCAGCAGTCCGGTGTCGCGGTCGTGCATGATCCAGCGCTGGTCACCGGGCAGCCGCGCGGACAGCCAGCGGCCCATCGAACCGGTGCCGCAGCCCAGGTCGCGGATCAGCAGTCGCTTGCCGCGCGGGGTGTTGGCCAGGTAGGCGCGCAGCGGGCCGAGCAGTTCGGGTGCCCGTGCGGCCGCGTCGGCACTTTCCCGCAGTGCCAGCCAGTCCGACGTGACCCGGCCTGTGTCGGTGCTCATGCCGCCACCGGCCCGGCGTGCGAGAGGATGCCGGCGATCGCGCGGGCGGTCTGCGACCAGCCACGCAGGGAACTCCTGCGTTGCCGTGCCGCCGTGCGCAGCCGTGCCGCAGTTCGGGTCCGGTCGCCCAGCGGCGCAGTGCGTCCGCCAGCGCCCGGGATCGCCCGGTGGGACGACCAGGCCGGGCGCGGTGCCGTCAGGGGCCTTGCCCGAGCGTCTCGGGTAACGCGCCGGCACCGGTCGTGACCACGCCGGTAACGCTCGCGCCAGTGCCTCGGTGACCACCATGCCGTAGGTCTCGTGCCGGGACGGCAGCACGAACAGGTCGGCACGGTCGTAGGCGGCGGCCAGGTCGTCACCGGTCAGCGGGCCGCTCATCCGCACGCGTGGCGCGATCCCGTGGCCCGCCCGATGGGCGCGCACCTTGGCCACGTGCGCGGGGTCGCGGCAGCAGTGGCCCGACGAGTTCGCAGTGCAGTTCCGGTACCTCGGCGAGCGCGTCGACGAGCACGTCCTGCCCCTTGCCGTGAGTGATGGCCGCGACACACAGCGACGTGTGACCGCCGTCGGTGCCACTGGCGACCGGCGCGATGTCGGTGCCCGGCGCTGCGACGTGCACGCGCCCCCGGTACCAGGGCGTGGTGGCTGAACGAGCCGGGCGGCGGCCGTCGGGCTGGTCGACGATCACGGCGTCAGCGGCTCCGAACGTCTCCCACTCCCGCGCGTCCAGGTCGGTCGCGACATCCGGGGCCAGGGTGGTGTCGTCGGCCAGCGGCATGTGCACGAGCACCACGATCGCAACCGGTCGTCGTGTGGCACGACGACGCTGGGCACACCGCAACCGACCAAGCCGTCGACCAGCACGATCGCGCCGTCGGGCAGCCGGCACAGCGTCAGGTCCAGCATCGCCCTGCGACGCCGCGTCCGGGCGGGGCCAGCGCCGGGCACCGCGATCCGGTCCACCCGCCAGCCCACGGCGGCCAGCCACCGGCACACCTGCCGGTCATAGGTGTTGCCACCGCTGGGCACCGCGTCGATCGTCCACGTCACCAGGGACGATCACATGCACCGAACGGTTCACAGCGCACGCTCGAAACCGGCCTTGGCGACGTGCGACTCGTGCAGCGTCACCTAGATGCCAGCCAGCCCGTCGGCCCCCTCGCCGAGCGCACCCGCCGTGCACCCGCTCGGCCAGCCGGTCGGCGACGACCTTGGCCAGGAACTCCGTCGACGTGTTGACCCCGGCGAACGCCGGTTCGTCGTCCAGGTTGCGGTAGTTGAGGTCGGCGAGCACCGCGGCCAGTTCCTCGCTGGCTTTGCCGATGTCGACGACGATGTTGTCCGAGTCCAGTTCGGCGCGGCGGAACGTGGCGTCCACGACGAACGTCGCACCGTGCAGGCGTTGCGCGGGACCGAACACCTGGCCGTGAAAACTGTGGGCGACCATGATGTGGTCACGAACGGTCACACTGAACACAGGCTTCGTCCTTCCTGCTACTCGGGCTGGTAGTTGATACGGTGGCAGAGCGCGAAAAGTTCACCGCTCGCCAGACATTCGCATCACATCGGGCAAATCCGCGAACGCTGCTCTCACCGGTGATCAGCGTGTCGAAGGCCGGGTCGGCCAGCAGATCCAGTGCCAGCGCCAGCCGGTCGCCGTAGGTGCGCCGCGCCCGGCGCGCGGGTGCGACCGAGCCCACCTGGCTGCTTCGAATGGTGAGCCGGCGGGAGTGGAACGCCTCACCGAGCGCCACGCTCACCTCGCGATCCCCGTACCAACTGAGTTCGACGACCTCGCCTTCGGTCGCCAACAGCCGCAACGCTAGCGCCAGCCCGGCCGACGTGGCGCTGGCGTGCACGACAATGTCACATTCTCCTAATGCCTGGTCAGGGGTTGCGAAGCCGACCCCGAACGCGTCGGCGACGGCGGCCCGCGCCGGATCGACGTCGATCAGCTGCACCCGGGCGCCGGGCAGGCCGGCCAGCACACCGGCCACGCAGCAGCCGACCATGCCACCACCGACGATCGGCGATCCGGTCCCCCACCAGCGGCGCCGCGTCCCACAGCGCGTTGACGGCGGTCTCCACGGTCCCGGCCAGGATGGCCCGTTCCGGTGGCACGGTTCCGGCACCGGCCACCACGGCGCGAAGCCGGCACCACGTAGCGCGTCTGGTGCGGGTACAGGCAGAACACGGTACGGCCCAGCAGCCCGGCCGGTCCGGCCTCGACCACGCCGACGTTCAGGTATCCGTACTTCACCGGCCCGGGGAACTCACCCTCCTGGAACGGGGCGCGCATCACCGTCGTACTGGCTGGCCGGTACGCCTCCGCGGAAGACCGTGGTCTCGGTGCCTCGGCTCACACCGGAGTGCAGGGTGCGAACCAGAACGTCCCCGGAGCCGTCGTGACGAATGTCGACCGGGTCAATCTCCGCCGTGCCCCGGCGACCGTATCCAGAAGGCTTGTTCCATCGAGATCCTCCGCGACAGCCACGGATCGCCGGTGTCGGCGAACGCGGAAACGGTACGACAGCGCTACGGGAGGCACTGTGACCACGCAGGATCGGCGTGTTGCGGACCTGGTCGGCATCGAGCTGACCACGGCCGCGACCGCCCAGATCGGCCTGTTGGTGGCCTTGGGTGCGCTGGCGCGGTTACAGCCGGCCGGCTGGATGGCCGGCCTCGGATACACGGCGGGTGCGCTCGCGCTGCTGGGTGGTGCCGCCGGCCGCTCGTCGACGACGGCGCTGGGTCCTGCCAACCGGGTCACGCTGGCCAGGGCGATCCTGGTCGGCGGCGTGACGGCGCTGGTCGTGGACGCGATCGTGACGAACCTAGCACGTCACGATGCTGGTGACGCTGGCGTCGGTCGCGCTGGTGCTGGACGCGGTGGACGGGCAGGTCGCGCGCCGCACCGGCACGGTGACGGCGCTGGGCGCGCGTTTCGACATGGAAGTGGACGCTTTCCTGATCCTGGTGCTGAGCGTGTTCGTGGCCACGACGGCCGGCGCGTGGGTGCTGGCGATCGGCGCGATGCGGTACGGGTTCGTCGTGGCGGGCTGGCTGCTGCCGTGGTTGCGTTCACCGTTGCCGGTCAGCACGGCACGCAAGGCGGTCGCCGCGGCACAGGGCATCGCTCTGGTGGTCGCCGGAGCACAGCTGTCTGCCCCGACTGTGCGGCACCGCCGTGGTGGTGGTGGCGTTGGCGGCGCTGGTCTGGTCGTTCGGCCGGGACGTATGGTGGCTGTGGCGTCAGCGTCCACCCAGCGGTAACGGTGTTCCGGCCGACCGCTGCCGCCTAGCGTGAGGACAGTTCGGCCAGGCCCTGTTCGTGCAGGTGCTCCAGGTAGCGGCGGGCGCTGACCCGGGACAGGCCGGCCGCGTCGGCGACCTCGTTGGCCGACAACGTGTCCGTCGCGTCGCGCAGCACGCGCACGACGAGTTCGTGCGTCGTCGGGGACGAGACCCTTCGGGATGCCGGTGCTGGCCGAGCCGCGCAGCGCGCCCAGCGTGCGGTCCAGTTCGCGTTGGTCGGTGATCCCGTCGCCGGCCAGGGTGCGGTGGAAAGCGGCGTAGCGTTCCAGTTTCTCCCGGAACACGACGAAACTGTAGGGCTTGATCAGGTACTGCACGACGCCGTGCGCGATCGCGTCGCGCACGGTCCGCACGTCCTTCGCCGCGGTGACGGCGATGACGTCCACCGGTCGCCTGCTGCTCGCCGCGCAGGCTCGTGCACAGCTCGATGCCGGTCGCGTCCGGCAGCCCGAAGTCCAGCAGCACGAGGTCCACCCGGCTGCGGGCGGCCAGCGCGATCGCGCGGGCGCCGGTGTGCGCCGTACCGACGACGACGAAACCGGGCACCTGTTCGACGTAGCCCTTGTTCACCTCGGCGACGATCACGTCGTCCTCGACGATCATCGTACGGATCATGCGCCCGCCCCGGTCCGTTCGTGGGCCGGCAGCCGTGCCTCGAACACGGCACCGCCGTCGTTGTCCGCGCTGATCGTCCCACCCAGCCGCTGCACGGCCCTGCGCACCAGCGCCAGCCCCAGCCCCCGGCCGCCGAGCCGGACGTCGGGTTTCGTTGTCCAGCCGGGCCGGAACAGGTCCTCGACGTGCTCGGGCGGGATACCGGGACCGCTGTCGCGGACCCGCACCAGCAGTGCGCCGCCCTCGGTTTCGCTCAGGGTCAGTGACACCCAGCCCGAACCCGCTGCCGCGGCGGCGTCGATCGCGTTGTCCAACAGGTTGCCCGACCACCGTCAACACGTCCTCGACCGGAAGCCTCGCCATGGCACCGTCCTGTGCCTCGATCTCCAGCCGCAGTTCCACACCGCGCTCGCCGGCCGTGGACGCCTTGCCCAGCAACAGAGCCACCAGCGCCGGCTCGCCGACCTGGTCGATCAGCTGGTCGGACAGTTCCTGCGCGACCGACGCGTCCGCGGGTGCCCAGTTTCACCGCGTCCTCGTGCCGCCCCAGTTCGACCAGGCCGACCAGTGCCTGCAACCGGTTCGCCGACTCGTGTGCCTGCGCGCGCAGCGAATCGGCCAGTGCCCGCACGGTGTCCAGTTCGCGCAGCACGGCCTGCAGTTCGGTGCGGTCGCGCAAAGTCGTGACGGTGCCGATGCCACGACCGTCCACTTCGGCCGGACTGCGGCCGACCAGCAGCACGCGATCCGCCGTGACACACGACTGGTCCCGGATCGGTTCGTGATCACCGAGCACGGCGGCCAGTTCGGGGTCGTCGACCAGATCGGCCAACGGGCTGCCGACGCCGCCGGGCGGCAGGCGCAGCAACCGGTGTGCCTCGTCGTTGGCCAGCACCAGATCGCCGGCCAGGTCGGTGATCAGCAGTCCCTCCTGCACGGCGTGCAGCATCGCGTCGTGGTGCTGGTACTGGCGCGCGATGTCGGCCGGATCGAGGCCGAGGGTCTGGCGGCGCACCCGCCGCGCCAGCAGCAGCGAGCCGATCGTGCCGACGGCCAGTGCCAGCGCGGCCAGGCCGAGCAGACCAGGCAGTTGCCGGCTCACCTCGTCGCTGATCCGCTGCACGAGCACACCCACCGCCACCAACCCGATCACCCTGCCGGCGGCGAACACCGGCACGACGGAGCGGACCGAGAGGCCCAGCGTGCCCTCGTAGGTCTCGGTCAGCGCGTGCCCGTGCTGCGCGGGGCCGATGTCGCCGACGAAGTGCTGGCCGATCTGTGCGGGGTTGGGGTGCGAATAGCGGATGCCCTGTGGACTCATGAACACCACGAACGAGGTGCCGGTGCTGTCCGTGACGGCCTGGGCCTGCGGCTGCAGCACGGTGGTCGGATCGCCGGAGCGCAGGGCGCCGATGACGCCGGGCAGTTGCGCGAGTGTCTGGGCCATCGCGAGCACCTCGGCGCGGCTGGCATCGGTGGCGCTGCGCTGCGCGGACAGGACGCTCACGCCGGCACCGATGCCGACCGTGAGCACGACGACCACGACCTGGAGCACGAGCAGCTGCCGCGCCAGGCCCCAGCGTCCCCGACGTGTGCTGCCCGGCATCCCGACATGTTCGCACAGGCCGCTGACGCGACCATAACGGCCACGAACAGTACGACCAGATCCGTGACCAGCGGCGTTGAATACTGGACACTGTGGCCGAATCATCCGACCGATCAGAGTGGAGAGGTCCGGAAATGTCCCGTGTTTCCGATTCCGGCGGGGCAAGCCGCCAGCGGCTCACCCCAGACCAGCGCAACTCGTTCATCGCGGCACAGCTCGGCTGGACGATGGACGCGTTCGACTACTTCCTCGTCGTGCTCGTCTACGCGGACATCGCGAAGGACCTGCACACGTCCCTGACCACGGTGGCGTTCCTGACCACGGCGACGCTGCTGATGCGCCCGGTCGGCGCGCTGCTGTTCGGCCTGTGGGCCGACCGCGTCGGGCGGCGGATCCCGCTGATGGTGGACGTGTGCGCGTACTCGCTGGTCGGGTTCCTGTGCGCGTTCGCGCCGAACTTCACCGTGCTGCTGGTGCTGCGGTTGCTCTACGGCATCGGCATGGGCGGCGAGTGGGGCCTCGGCGCGGCGCTGGCGATGGAGAAGATCCCCACCGCGCGCCGCGGCTTCTTCTCCGGCCTGCTGCAGGAGGGCTACTCGTTCGGCTACCTGCTGGCGTCGCTGGCGTTCCTGCTGGTCCGCTCCGAACTGGGCCTGTCCTGGCGGTGGCTGTTCGGGCTGAGCATCATCCCGGCGCTGATCACCCTGCTGATCCGGTCGCGGGTCCGCGAGTCGGAGGTGTGGGAGACCACGCGGGACGGCTGCGCGGCAACCGGGTGTCGTTCCGGCAGATCCTGTTCAACGGCACGATCGTGCGCCGGTTCGTCTACCTGATCTGCCTGATGACGGCGTTCAACTGGATGAGCCACGGCACCCAGGACGTCTACCCGACGTTCCTCAAGGCCCACGACCAGGGCGGCGCCGCGCCTGTCGGCGACGACGGCGACGTGGATCGCGGTGCTCTACAACGTCGGCGCGATCATCGGCGGCCTGGTGTTCGGCACGCTGTCCGAACGGTTCGGCCGCCGCTACACGATCGTGTTCTGCGCGGTCATCGGCCTGCCGATCGTGCCGCTGTTCGCGTACTCGCCCACGGCGGCGATGCTGTGCCTGGGCTCGTTCCTGATGCAGGTCGCGGTGCAGGGCGCGTGGGGCGTGATCCCGGCGCACCTGACGGAGATGTCGCCGGACGCGATCCGCGGCTTCTACCCGGGCGTGACGTACCAGTTGGGCAACTGCCTCGCCGCGTTCAACCTGCCGATCCAGCAGGCCTGGCCAAGTCGCACGGGTACCCGTTCGCGTTGACGGTCACGATCGTGCCGGTGCTGATCGCGGTCGGCCTGCTGACGACTGTTCGGCAAGGAGGCCAAGGGCATCCAGTTCGGCACCAGCGCGTCCGCGACGGCCACGGAGGTCACGAGCACGACGACGTGAGAACCGTGCCGCGAGCGTGGGCGGCCGCACCCACGCTCGCGGCATGACCGTTGCGTTCGTGTCCCCCCGCGCTGCCGCTCGGCTCGCGGTCTTCCTCCATCTGGGCCACCTGGACATCGTCGCCGAACTGGCGGACACCGAGTGCGGCCAGCGATCAGGACGCAGTGTGCATGCCCAAGCCCTGCCGCTGCCGGACGGGCAGCGAAGGGGCCGCGGGTGATCAGGCGTCCAGGCTGATGCGGCGGGCGCCGTCCAGGCCAGGGAGGCGGCTGCGGCTGGTGACCAGGACCGCGTTGCAGCCGACTCCGGGCAGCAGCGGCCGGACCTGGGCCGCGCTGCGGGCGTCGTCCAGGACGATCAGGGTTCGGCGGTCGGCCAGCAGCGTGCGGAACAGGGCGCCGCGTTCGTCCGCGTCCACCGGTACGTGTTCGACGCCCAGGGTGCGCAGGAACGCGGCGAGCACGTCGGTGGCCGCCGCCGGCACGTCGCTGGTGCCGCGCAGGTCCGCGAAGAGTTGACCGTCCGGGAACGCCCCCCGCAGCCCGCCGCGCGACCCCGATGGCCAATGACGTCTTGCCGGCCCCGGCCCGCTCCGGCGATCACCGCGGGTGCTCGTGGTGGGGCGTCCGGACCGTGCGCGGCCGGGGCGAGCAGGTCCACGAGTTGCCGGACACGTGCGCGCCGACCGGTGACCCTGCTCGACACCCAGCACGCGAAAGAACATCGTGACCCGTCCCGCCCGGAACGCCGTAGGTGGTGCCGGATGCTATCCGCTCCGGCCATCGGCCAGGGTGCCCGGAGTTGCACCGTGTTCGGCATTTGTCCGGTCGTCACCGCCTCCGTCAGCGCGCGGCCGACAGCTTCCGGTAGGGCAGCACCTCGTCGATGAAGCCGTATTCCTTGGCCTGTTCCGCCGTGAACACCCGTTCCCGGTCCGCGTCGGCGTGCACCTGTTCTGCCGTCCGGCCGGTGTGCCGGCTCAACGCCAGGTCCATCTGGCGCCGTGCCCGCCCGATCTCGGCCGCCCGCAACCCGAGATCCGACACCTGGCCGCGGATCGACGTCGATGGCCGGCTGGTGGATCAGGACGCGGGCGTTGGGTAACGCGTAACGCCGGCCGGGGGCACCGGCGGCCAGCAGCAGTGCCGCGGCCGAGGACGCCTGGCCAAGACAGAACGTCACGATGTCGGGCCGGACGTACCGCATCGTGTCGTAGATCGCCATCAGCGCCGTGACCGAACCGCCCGGCGAGTTGATGTACAGCGTGATCTCGCGGTCCGGTTCGGCCGCCTCCAGCACCACCAGTTGCGCCATCACGTCGTTGGCCGACGTGTCGTCGACCTGGGCGCCGAGGAACACGATCCGCTCGTCGAACAGCTTGCTGTACGGGTCCTGACTCCCGCATGCCGTCGCTGGTGCGCTCCACGTAGGACGGCAGCACGTACCGGGCTGCGGGGCGGTCACGACCGGCTCCCGCACCGCGATGTGGTCGCGAAGCCGTACTCCAGCGCCTGTTCCGCCGTGAACCAGCGGTCCCGGTCGGCGTCGGCCGTGATCCGTTCGACCGTCTGCCCGGTCTGCTGCGCGGTCAGTTCGGCCATCAGGCGTTTCGTGTAACCGAACGCCTCCGCCTGAATGGCCACGTCGGTCGCTGATCCACCGACACCGGCCGACGGCTGGTGCATCACGACGCGCGTGTTGGGCAGCAGGTACCGCTTGCCCGGTGTGCCCGACGACAGCAGGAACTGGCCCATCGACGCGACGAACCCCAGGCCCCACGTCTGCACGTCCGGCTCGACCAGCTGCATCGTGTCGTAGATCGCCATGCCGGCGTTGACCGAGCCGCCCGGCGAATTGATGTAGAACTTGATGTCCTGCACCGGGTCGTCGGCCGCGAGCAGCAGTAGCTGCGCCGTGATCCGGTTCGCGATCTCGTCCTCGACCTCCGCGCCGAGGAAGACGATCCGCGAACGCAGCAGTTGCTCGTACACCGAGTCGCCCAGTGTCATGCCGGCGGCGTGCCGGCCGTCGCGGTGAGTCGTGGCAGCAGTGTTCGATAACCCTCCCGCCATTGCGATCGCGGTTTCATCGCGGTTCCTTTCGTCGCCGTTGTTTCGCCCACCCCCATCCGACGTTATCGAAAACGGCGGGCCGCGCCGTGTTGTTCACCGTGGGCGATTCCGCTGACCGCGGATACGCTTGTCGCGAAATTTTCATCGGCGGCAGCGCGCCTGCCACGTGCGATGTTCCGGCCGCGCCAAACCCGAGCAGGGTCATCGAATTGCCCGTGTTACGGTCCCGCCGCATGACCTACGGCCGGGCCCGAACGGCGATGGAGGTCGAATGTGAGGATACGACGCAAGGTGACACTCGCCGGCGTGGTCGTCGTTTTCGCCGCACTGACAACCAGCGTGTTCGCCACGGCTCCCGCGGCGGCACACGGCGCGATGGAATCGATCGGCAGCCGCACCTTCCTGTGCTACGAGGACGGCCTCACGTCCACGGGCCAGATCGTGCCGCAGAACCCCGCCTGCCAGGCGGCGGTCGCGCAACAGCGGCACCACTCCGCTGTACAACTGGTTCGCTGTCGGCAACCGCACCGCCGCGGTGGCACGGCCGGCGTCATCCCGGACGGCAAGCTGTGCAGCGGTAACAGCAACTACTACGACTTCTCCGGATTCGACGCCGCCCGCACCGACTGGCCGATCACCCACCTGACCTCGGGCTCGACGGTCACCATCAAGTACAACAAGTGGGCGGCGCACCCCGGCACGTTCAACCTGTACATCACGAAGGACGGCTGGGACCCCACGAAACCGTTGACGTGGGCCGACCTGCAGACCGTACCGTTCTCCACGGCCACCAACCCCCCGTCGGTCGGCTCACCGGGCGCCGTCAGCAGCTACTACTACTGGACGGCGACGCTGCCGGCGAACAAGACCGGCTACCACATCATCTTCTCGCAGTGGGTCCGGTCGGACAGCACGGAGAACTTCCTCGGCTGCTCGGACGTGATGTTCGACGGCGGCAGCGGCAACGTCACCGGCATCGGTGCCGGCGCCTCCCCACCGCCCAACCCGACACCGTGCAGCGCGGCGTACACGATCACCAACACCTGGCCCGGCGGTTTCCAGGCACAGGTCGCGGTGACGAACCCGACGACGGCCACCATGTTCGGGCTGGCACGTCAGCTGGACGATGCCCGACGGAGAGACGATCTCCAGTTCGTGGAACGGCACACTGACGCAGGCCGGGTCGCTGGCCACCGTCACGGCCGCGAGTTGGAACAGTCAACTGGCGCCCAGCGGCAGCACGTCGTTCGGGTTCACGGCCGACTACACGGGCACACCGGCCGTGCCGACCGGCGTCACGTGTGACAGCCCGTAATGCGCGTGCGATCCCGTCCGCTGCTCGCGGCGGCCTTCGCGGCCGCCGCGTGCGGCGGGCCGGCCACCACTCCGGCCGCTCCCCCGATGCGCATGAGCGGCATGGCTGACATGCCCGGCATGGCTCGCCGCGCCGGCGCCTTCTCTCGCTGCGTCAGGCCACGCCGGAGGGCCCGGCTTGTCAGCCAGTGTCGACGGGTACACGCTCCTGTTGGCGCCGGACGCGCTTCCGTTTCGTGTCACCGGTCCTGGCGGTCAGGTTCGTCACCCGGTACCAGCCTTATGAGAGCGAACTCATGCAGTTCGACGTCGTGCGGTCGGATCTGACCGGGTATCAGCATGCGGCCGCCGCCATGCGGGAGGACGGGACCTGGGTCATGTCGTTGCCGGCCCTGCCGCCCGGCGACTATCGGGCCTACGCGACTTTTGCCGCGCCTGACGCCAGTGCCGGCACCCCGCGGTCTACCAGCTGTCCCGGCCGTTCGCCGTGGCCGGTTCGGTTGTCCGACGTCGCCTTGCCCGCCCCATCGGCCGGTCACGACGTCGGCGGCTATCAGGTCACCCTGGGCGGGTCCGCCGAAAGCCGGTGTGTCGACGCGCTGCAGCTGAGTTTCACCCGGACGGCAGCGCCTGTGCGCTACTTCTCAGCGCTATCTCGATGGCTACGCCCATCTCACGGCGTTCCATCAGCGCGCGACCTCGCGTTCGCACACTTCACGCCTGCCACCGGGCAGGGGGCGATCTCAGCACACAGGCGACGTTCGCCGAGAGCGGGGCGTGGCGGCTGTTCGTGACGTTCCAGACCGCCAGCACCCCGCTCACCGCGCAGTTCACGATCGATGTCAGTTAGGCGCCGGGCTGGCTGTACAACCCGAACACGCTGCCGTTCGGATCGGCCAGATAGGACACGACCATGCCGTTGTCGATCGGCATCGGCGCCACGACCACCTTGCCGCCCAGTTCCTCCGCCTGCTTCGCGCTCGCCGCGACGTCGGCGACCCGCACGAAGAACACCGCGTACGGGCGGGATGTTGCCGCCGGTGTCGAAGACGCCACCCGTCGGACCCTGCGCGCCCTCGGTGCTGATCAGCTCGTACGGACCGTCGGCGGCGAACGACCAGCCGAACAGCGGGCCGTAGAAGGACTTCGTGGCGGCCAGGTCCGCCGTGCCGATCTCGAACCAGGCGACGGTGTTGATCTCGTTCTGAACGGGCATTCGCTTCTCCTCACTCGGATTTCCTGCTGGAGAAGACTCTGCCCGGCGTTCGCGACAACCCCGTGTCGGTGTTTCGCCGCGATCAGCAGACCAGATCCGGCCGCCGCACGTGCGAGCGCGGAATGTCCACGTCCAGATCCGCGTACGAGCGGTGCGGAGCCGGTTCGCCGGTGTCGGTCACGCCCGTGATCCGGTCCAGCCGGAACGCCCGCGAGCCCTGCCGCAACCGGCACCAGGCCATCAGATACCACTGTGTCGACGACCCGACGAACGCCACCGGTTCCACCTCGCGCACCGTCACGGTGTCCGCTCGGTCGCGGTAGCGGATGGACAGCACGTGCCGCGCCGTGATCGCCTCCTGGATGGCCAGCGGCACGCCGTCGGCGGGCGCGCCGGGGCGCCGGCCCTTCTCGATCAGCCGCACCCGGTCCAGCAGCTCGGCCGCCTCGGCCGTGCGCGCGGCACCCGCCACCGCGAGCACCTTGTGCAGCGCGCTGCGTGTCGCGGCGGCGAACGGCGTGTCCGACTGGCGCGCCAGCGACACCGCGATCGCCGCCATCTCCGCGGGCGTGAAGTTCATCGGCGGCAACGTCGTCGTCCTGTCGATCGTGTAGCCGCCGAGCCTGCCGGTCTCGGCGTAGATCGGCACGCCGGACTCCTGCAACGCGAGGATGTCCCGCTCGATCGTGCGGGTGCTCACCTCGTAGCGCCCGGCGAGCTGCCGGGCAGAACGCGGCCGCGGTGCGGCCGCGCGCAACTCCTCCACCAGGGCGTACAGCCGATCGGTCCGGTTCACGCCCGGATGCTACCGACGCACACCGTCGAAAACGTCACACCGCGACCGAGATCCCCCGGATCCCCTTCAGCTCGCCGACCAGCGACGACGTGGGATTCACCGGGAAGTCGTCGATCGCCAGCGCCGTCTCCCTGCCGTTGTGGCACACCAGGATGTGTACCGGTGTGTCGCCCTTGTGCGCGGCCAACGCCGACCGCAGCTCGGCGACGCCGTCCTGCTCGAGCTGCGTCGGATCGGCCCGCAGCACGAACGGCGGCGCAGTGCCCGGATTGTGCTCGGCGTCGCTGATGTCCAGCACCACGACACCCGACCCGAAGATCGACATCTGGTCGTCGCGCCAGTTCACCCTGCCCTTCACGGCCACCGCCGCGTCGGCCATCAGGTCCTCGTGCAGCACCGAGTACGACTTGGCGAAGAACAGCACGTCGATCGAGGCGTCCAGATCTTCCAACGTGACGATCGCCCACGACTCGCCGCTCTTGTTCACCCGGCGGTCCACCGACGCGATCATCCCCGCGACGACGACCTCGCCCTCCTTCGGCGCGTCGTCGATCACCGCCGCGATCGGCTTGGGCGCGTGCTTGCGCAGAATGCGCTCGGCACCGTCCAACGGGTGGGCCGACACGTACAGGCCCAGCATCTCCCGCTCGGCGGCGAGTAGCTGCTTGCGCGGCCACTCGTCCACCGTGAGGTTCAGGTGCGACAGCGGCGAGGCGCTCACGTCCGGCTCGGAGTCGTCGTCCGAACCGCCGCCGAACAGGTCGAACTGGCCCATCGCCTCCTGCCGCTTCAGGCCGGTGACCGCGTCCACCGCCTCCTCGTGCACCTGCAGCAACGCCAGCCGCGAGTGCCCGAAGGAGTCGAACGCGCCTGCCTTGATCAGCGACTCGATGACCCTCTTGTTGCAGCACACCAGTTCGACCTTCTCCAGGAAGTCGGTGAACGAGGTGTACTTGCCCTTCTTCTCCCGCGTGTCGACGATCGACGCCACCACGTTGGCGCCCACGTTGCGCACCGCACCGAGGCCGAACCGGATGTTGCCGCCCACGGCGGCGAACGCGTACACCGACTCGTTCACGTCCGGCGGCAGCACCTTGATGCCCATCCGGCGGCACTCGGACAGGTAGATCGCCGACTTGTCCTTGTTGTCACCGTTGGACGTCAACTGCGCGGCCATGAACTCGGCGGGGTAGTTCGCCTTCAGGTACGCGGTCCAGTACGAGACCAGGCCGTAACCGGCGGTGTGCGACTTGTTGAACGCGTAGCCGGCGAACGGCAGCATCACGTCCCACAGCGTCTGCGTCGCCTCCGGCGAGAACCCCTTGCCGATCATGCCGGAACGGAAGTTCTCGTACTCCTTCTCGATGATCTCCTTCTTCTTCTTGCCCATCGACCGGCGCAGCAGGTCCGCACCGCCGAGGGTGTAGCCGGCCAACTGCTGCGCGATCGCCATCACCTGCTCCTGGTAGACCAGCAGGTGGTAGGTCTCACCCAGGATCGGCTCCAGCGCCTCTTTCAGCTCCGGGTGGATCGGCGTCAGCTTCTGCCGGCCGTTCGCGCGCTCCGCATAGTTGATGTGCGCGTTGGCCGCCATCGGACCCGGCCGGTACAGCGCCAGCACGGCCGCGATGTCACCGAACTTCGTCGGCTGCATCCTGCGCAGCAGATCCCGCATGGCGGCACCATCGACCTGGAACACACCCAACGTGTCGCCGCGCCCGTACAGTTCGTAGGTCTTCGGATCGTCCAGCGACAACGTCGCCAGATCGATGTCCAGGCCGTGGTTCTCCTTCACCGACTTGATCGCGTCGTCGATGATCGTCAGCGTGGACAACCCCAGGAAGTCCATCTTCAGCAGGCCGATGTCCTCGCAGGAGGGGTAGTCCCACCCGGTGATCACCGAACCGTCGTCGCGCTGCCACAGCGGGATCACGTCCATCAGCGGCTGCGACGAGAGAATCACCGCGCACGCGTGTACACCGGCGTTGCGGATCAGGCCCTCGAGTCCGCGGGCCGTGTTCATGATCTTGCCGACCTGCGGGTCGGTCTCCGCGAGCGACCGGACCTCGGCCGCCTCCTGGTACCGCTCGTGCTTCGGGTCGAAGATGCCGTAGAGCGGGATGTCCTTCGCCATGATCGGCGGCGGCAGCGCCTTGGAGATCTTGTCCGCGATCGAGAAGCCCGGCTGGCCGTGCAGTACGCGCGCGGCGTCCTTGATCGCGGCCTTCGTCTTGATCGTGCCGAACGTGATGACCTGCGCGACGTTCTCCGCACCCCACTTGTCGATCGTGTAGCGCATCACGTCACCGCGGCGCCGGTCGTCGAAGTCGAGGTCGATGTCGGGGGGCGACACGCGCTCCGGGTTCAGGAACCGCTCGAAGATCAGCGAGTGCTCGATCGGGTCGAGATCGGTGATCTGCAGGATGTAGGCCACCAGCGAGCCGGTGGCCGAACCGCGGCCGGGACCCACCCGGATGTCCTGGTTCTTCGCCCAGCGCACCAGGTCACCGACCACGAGGAAGTAGGCGCTGAAGCCCATCTGCGCCATGATCTTCAGTTCCCAGTCGACCCGGTTTCGGTACTCCTGCGGGAAACCGCCGGGGAACCGCGCCGGGATGAACTGCTCGACCTCCTCGCGCAGCAGGTCGTCCTCCGTCTTGCCCTCCGGCACCGGGAACCGCGGCATCCGGTCGACGAAGTCGTACACCTCTTTGTACGACTCCACCCGCTCCGCGACCAGCAGGGTGTTGTCCGCGGCGCCGGGCATCTCCTTGTCCCAGTACTCCCGCATGTCCGCTGCCGACTTCAGGTAGTAGCCGTCGCCGTCGAACTTGAACCGGTTCGGGTCGTCCAGCGTCTTACCCGCCTGCACGCACAGCAACGCGGCGTGCATGTCGGCCTGGTCCTGGGTCACGTAGTGGCTGTCGTTGGTCGCCAGCGGCGGCAGCTCCAACTTCCGAGCCACCTCCAGCAGGCCCGCCCGGACCGACCGCTCGATCGGCAGCCCGTGGTCCATCAGCTCCAGGAAGAAGTTCTCCCTGCCGAAGATGTCCCGGTAGTCGCTCGCCGCCTGTAGCGCCTCGGCGGGCTGCCCCAGCCGCAACCGCGTCTGCACCTCGCCCGACGGGCAGCCGGTCGTCGCGATGATCCCCTCGGCGTGCTCCGCGATCAGCTCACGGTCCATCCTCGGCTTGCGGTAGTAGCCGGTGAACGACGCCTGGCTGGACAACTTGAACAGGTTCCGCAGGCCCGTCGCGGTGCTGGCCACCATCGTCATGTGCGTGTACGCACCGCCGCCCGAGACGTCGCCGCCCTCACCGAGTTCGTCACTGCCCCGCTGCCCCGACTGACCCCAGAACACCGGCTTCCTGTGGTACCGGCTGCCCGGCGCCAGGTACGCCTCGATCCCGATGATCGGCTTGACGCCCGACTTCTTCGACTGCCGGTAGAACTCCGCGGACGCGTACATGTTCCCGTGATCGGTCATCGCCACCGCCGGCATACCCAACCGCTCTGCCTCCGCGAACAGCGGAGCGACCTTGGCGGCGCCGTCCAGCATCGAGTACTCGGTGTGAACGTGTAGATGAACGAACGAGTCCGACACGGCGACAGGTCTCCAGGGCGATCAGCTGGTGGCCGCGTTCCGATAGGCCGACCACCCTAGCCCCGGGCCCTGACGAATCGATGCGGCGACACCGGCACCTGTGCCACGACTCACCGAGCCGTCAACGGAACGCCGACAACCCCGTCAGCGCCTGGCCGATGGTCAACGCGTGGATCTCGCTGGTCCCCTCGTACGTCAGCACCGACTCCAGGTTGTTCGCGTGCCGCAACACCGGATACTCCAGCGTGATACCCGAACCGCCCAGGATCGTCCGGCACGTCCTGCGCGATCTCGATCGCCTCCCGGACGTTGTTCAACTTCCCCACGCTGATCTGCTCCGGCGACACCCGGCCCGCGTCCTTCAACCGCCCCAGGTGCACCGCGAGCAACAAACCCTTGTACAGCTCGACGGCCATGTCCGCGAATTTCGCCTGGCGTCAGCTGGAAACCCGCGATCGGCCGGTCGAACTGCACCCGCGACCCCGCGTACTCAAGCGCGCTCTCCAGACAGTCCCGCGCCGCACCCATCGACCCGAACACGATTCCGAACCGCGCCTCGTTCAGGCAGCTCAACGGCGCACGCAATCCCCGCGCCCCCGGCAACCGCGCCGATTCGGCAACCGCACGCCGTCCAGTCGCAGTTCCGAGGTCATCGACGCCCGCAGCGACAACTTCCGCCGCACGTCCACCGCACTGAATCCCGGCGTGTCCGTCGGCACCACGAAACCCGTGACCCCCTCCTCCGCCCGCGCCCAGACCGTCGCGACGTCGGCGATACTGCCGTTAGTGATCCACATCTTCGTGCCCGACAGCACCCAGTCCGATCCGTCGCGCACCGCCCGGTCCGCATGCCCGCCGGATTCGAACCGAAGTCCGGCTCGGTCAGCCCGAAACAGCCGATCGCCTCGCCCGCGGCCAGTCTCGGCAGCCATTCCTGCTTCTGCTCCTCGGAACCGAAATTCCAGATCGAGAACATCGACAGCGATCCCTGCACCGACACGAAACTGCGCAACCCGCTGTCCCCGGCCTCCAGTTCCAGGCACGCCAACCCGTAGCTCATCGCATTCGTGCCCGCGCACCCGTAACCCTCCAGGTGCATGCCGAGCAACCCCAGCGCACCCAACTCCCCCGCCAGTTCCTTCGGCGACACGCCGTCCTCGAACCACTCCGCGATCCGGGGCCGACCGCGCTCGGCGACGAAGTCACGGACCGTCCGCTGGATCATCCGCTCCTCGTCGGAGAGCGACGACTCGTAGTCGATCAGGGAGGCCAGGTCGGTCGCGGGCACGTGATTCCTCTCCGCACGTGGACGCGTCGCGACGCACCCTAGCGTCCCGGTGACGGCACGTCACGGCAACGGCGGCGGCCGTACCACCGGTCGGCGGCGTTTTGGTCCCCGGCTCGGTGAGTGTCGGGGACCGGACATATCAATTTCAGTCAGTCACTGGACCTATAGTATATGTTTCAAATAACCGCCGTGTCCGGCGGTAGGAGACGACGAGCAGTGCTGCCGCCACCGGGATCGCCGCCGTCGCGGCTATGGCCAGGGGCGTGAGGCCGGCGATCACCGAGGCGATCAGCAGCGGCGGCGCCACCAGCGTCACCGCGATCGCAGCGACGAAGGTCAGCCGTGCCACGACCGCGTGCCACGGACGCCGACCGGGCCGTGCCACGGGTGTCGGCACGGTCACGGCGAAGCACCGCAACCGGGACCGCGTCCGACGTAGGGGCCTTGGCCGGTCCGACGCCAGGACGCCCATCATGTGCCGCCAACCGGCGGTCCGCGACAGGTCCCTCTCGATCTGGGCCAGCCGCCGTTGTTCATGCAGGGAGAAGTCCATCGCGATCCCTTCCACACCGCGGAGCCACCGCACCATGACTATAGAGCTACCCACGCGAAATTGTGCCAAACCTGGCCGTTTCCGCGGACCCGTTGACGATCGGACAGATCGGCGAAGTCGGCCTAGCCGATCGCCTCGGACGGCGGACCCGCTCGGCCGGCATCGACGCAGGTCCGCGCCGGGTCGGGCCGATGCGGCTGGCGCACGGGGTGTAATGCGGCGGGAAATCGGGAAACCGTTGGGGTGGGTAGCCCGCCAGGCAGGCCGTCCCCCCACAGGCCACCCCCCAGGGCCGGCGGGCTGCCCACACCCGACGGGCTCCGTCCGCCCGGTCCCGCTCCGACAACAGGACGGGGCCCGTCCCCTACTCACCCGGTTCGTACAGCCCGACCGGACGAACGGACACGGACAGTGGCGGCGCGACCACCGGCGTCGTGATCCGCCAACACGCCACGACCACGCCGTCACCATCCCCAGTACGACCCGAGCACCGTGCTGGTCATCGCGAGCCCGAGATCGATCACGGACGTGGCCCGGTGCACCGCCAACATCGTTGGCACCAACCGGAAGAGGGGATCTGCGCGATCGGCCCGCGAAGGCCGGTCGACCCGGACGTCCACACCTCCAGTGTCCTCCCGGAGCCGGCCTCCGGCAGCGCGACCCCGACCACTGCCGCGCTACACGGCGAGCGCGGCCACCACGTCGGTCCAGTCCCGGCGCCGCGCGTAGGCCTCACGCTGCAGCCCGGCACCGCCGCCGCTGCCGCGCAGCGCGGCCAGTTCGGCCGTCACCAGATCCTCGTCGCCACCGTGGCGCAGGGCCGGCCGGACGAGATCGACCAGATCGCCCACCTGCTGCCACATCGGCGCCGGTTCGCCCGTCGCGGGGTGCAGGGACGTGCCCTCCAGACCCTTCCCGCGAAGCCCGCCACAGGTTGGCGCGCAACACTTCCTGCGGGAACGACGCACCGAGTCGGGCACCGTCCAGCGCCATGTACGACAGTCCGCGGATCAGGCCGGCGATCAACGCGGTCGTGCCGGGCGATGCCGTCACGTCGCACACGCGGAACTCCTGCGTCGGCTGGTGCTCGGAAAGCCTGATGTACCAATAGATCATCCGACGGTCGAGCACCGCACCCGCCTGCAGCATGGCTTCCACGGTGCTGTCGTAGTGGTCCAGCGACGTGAACACCGGCGGTGGCCCTGCCGACGGCCAGCGCGACCACAGCACGTGCCGCCAGCTCTGGTACGCGGTGTCCCTGCCCTCGTCGAACGGCGAATTGGCGCTCAGCGCCAGCAACACCGGTAGCCACCCGCGGACCTGGTTGCTGACCAGTACGCCGTCGGCCCGGTCCGCCATCCCGACATGGACGTGCACACCACACGTATTGCTGGTCTGCGCGATACCGCCGAACCAGTCCACCATCCGCTGGTAGCGCCGACCCGGCGTGATCGCGGGCCGCTCGCCCTCTCGCAGCACCGGAGTGCCGCTGGGCACCAGCCGCAAACCGCGGGCGGCGGCGCGGTCCGCGCCGTCGCGCAACTGGACGACGCTCTTGTGGACCTCGGCCGCGTCGCGGCACACCGGCGTGGTCGTCTCCACCTGACAGCGCACCAGTTCCCGCTGGAACTCACCGTCGACGGCGGCATCCTCGTCGGCGAGTTCGCCTCCCTCGTAGGACAGCCGTCCATCGGCGTCGACCACGAGGAACTCCTCCTCGACCCCCAGCGTGAGGGCGCTGTGCTTCGGCTCCATGGGGCTGAGGTAGCCCGATCGGATGGCCGCCAACCGGCGGCCGTACAGCTTGCCCCGTCGTCACCGGGGAGTACGGTGGGTGGCGGAGCGGTTGAAATCACAGCTGTCCGGGAAGCGCGCCGCCGGCCCGCGTACACCCATCACCTGCGGGTCCAGAGACGGAGAATTTCCTTCACAAAACGAGGGATTCGCATGTCGACCCAGGCCGACGACGCGGCCACCACCGTGTCGCGCCGGAGGTGTCACCGCATGACCGTAACGGAACGTGACCAAAGCAGCGAGTACCAAAATCTGGAACCGTTGTTCCACGAACTGGCCGGCTCCGCGTCGGCTGCCCATCGGCGGCAGGCCAGGGAGCAACTGGTCACCGGCCACCTGCCGCTCGCCGAGCACATCGCGCGCCGCTTCCGCAACCGCGGCCAAGCCGACGACGACCTGAAACAGGTCGCGACCATCGGACTCATCAACGCGGTCGACCGGTTCGACCCGGAGCGCGGCACAGACTTCCTGGCGTTCGCCGTGCCGACCATCACCGGTGAGGTCCGCCGCTACTTCCGCGACGCCACATGGGCAATGCGCGTTCCCCGCCGCCTGAAGGAACTTCACGCGACGGTCAACAAGGCCGCCGCGGCACTGGGCCAGCAACTCGGACGCTCGCCCCGGCCCAGCGAACTGGCCGCCGAGCTGGGCCTGTCCGTCGAGGACGTCTACGAAGGACTCCAGGTCGGCTACGCCTACCACAACGAGTCACTGGACGAGGGCACCAACGACGACGGCAGCCCCGGCCGCGACAGCCAGATCGGTGCGGTGGACGACGAGATGGCGACGGTGGACAACCGCGCCACGCTGTTCCCGGCGCTGTCCACGCTGCCCGAACGCGAGGCCTCGATCGTGATGATGCGGTTTTTCGGCAACATGACGCAAACCCAGATCGCCGACCGGATCGGTGTCTCCCAGATGCACGTGTCCCGGCTGTTGGCGACGAGCATGGCGACACTGCGCCACGAACTCGGCGACGAGGCAACCATTGCCGGGCAACACCGCCGGCCGACCTGATGATCGACCCGGCGTAGCATGGCGGGTCGGCGTTCGTCCTCAGCGGACCGATCGACAACCCGAGGCTGGAGAGCGACATGCGTGAAGAGTTCCACGGCGACCTGCACCGGCTGGGCGACCTGCTCGCCGGCATGAGCGACACGGCCGCCCGACAGCTCAAGCTGGCCACGTCGGCATTACTCAACGGCGACCTGGGCGCGGCCGACCAGGTGCTCGCCGAGGACGCCGCGCTGGACGCCGACCGGGACCGGGTCGAGCAGGCCGCCCACCGGCTGCTGGCGCTGCAGGCGCCGGTCGCCGGTGACCTGCGCACGATCATCACCGCGATGCACTGCGCCGAGCGCATCGAGCGGATGGGCGACCTGGCCCGGCACGTCGCCGAGACGAGCCGCAGGGCGCACCCGGAACCCGTGGTGCCGCAGGTGCTGCGCGCGTCGTTCGAGGAACTCGGCGCACTCGCCCACGCGATGGCCGGCTCCTTGACCGAGCTGATCCGGGACACGGCGCCGGACGCGTTCGACCGGATGCAGGCCGCGGACGAGCAGGTGGACGCGGCCTGCCAGCGGCTGATGACGCAGCTCACCGGCGGCGACTGGCCGCACGGTGTGGCCTGCGCGGTCAATCTGTCGTTGCTGTGCCGCTTCTACGAGCGTTTCGCCGATCAGGTCGTGTCGGTGGCGCGGCGCCTCGTCTACGCGGTGGTGGGTGTGATGCCCCGCTAGGCGCGCCTCATGAGCCCGCTTCCGGCAGGGGCTCGTAAATCGCACCTAGCGAGTGCCCACGACCGGCTGCAGCCAGGACGGCACCGGCTTGCCGAGGTCCTCGCAGGTGTTCACCAGGTCCAGTGTCCAGCTCACGGTGTGGGCCAGCACATGGCCGACGGCCTGCGGGTCGTCGGCCTGCGCCGCGATGTCCAGTTGCGCCTCGGCGTCGTCCGGGTGGCGGGCGGCCAGCGCCAGCAGCACCCTCGTGGCGGTGCGCTGTGGTGGCTCCAGGTCGTCCACCGAGCCCACGCCATCCTCGGCGAGCGTGACGACCAGGTCGTCCTCCCTGCGGTTGCCCGTCATCGTGAGCAGCATCTCGAAGATCGCGTCCGCCAGTTCCATCACCGCGGCGCGCAGCGTGGCCCACGACGAGCCGGCCAGCCGGTCGAACATCCGGAGCGCCTGCTGCTCGTCGCCCCGCTGAACGGCGCAGAGAGCTTGCGCAAGGACGCCCCGTAGCCGTTTGCCGTCCCTCATGGCGGACGAGTGCCCGTTTCGGCCGGCCCGGAAACGCTCCGCGCGCAAGACGTCGAACCGGGCGGCCTGCTGGTGCGCGCCGCCGTGGCTTCCGGTCAGGCGGGCAGGGCATCCGCCTCGACCATGGTGCGGCCGACGGCGGCGCGGGCCCGTAGCTCGAGCATCGCGGTGCGGGTGAGCATCATCAGAACCGCCATGAAGATCAGGGCGTCGGTCAGCGCGCCCGCCGTGACGCCGTGCGTGGCCATCCATTCACCGAGCTGCCGGCCGAAGACGTGCTCGGTGCCGTAGGCGAACAGAATGCGCGCGGCAACGACGGTGGTCCATGTCAACGCATAGCCGGCACCGGCCCGGGACTTCGCACACGGACGGCCTTTCGCGACACCCGGATGCACGGACATGAAAGCGCTGGCCAGCAGTCCCAGCGACGATCCGACGACGATGCCGCCGATCTCCAACGACAGCCCGTATCCGCCGGTGGCGACATGTCCGAGGAAGAACGGCACGATCGCGGCCGCCGTGACCACCGGCCGCAGCACGCGGACTTTCGTGACCCTCCTGGTGCCGAGATCGGATTCCAGGACGACGAAGAGAACGGCGAGATTCAGAATCCAGACACTCATGTCCATCGCGGTGGCCTTCCGTGTTCCGTTGTGGTGATCACAACGTAGGAAAGGCGCACCGTGGACACATCAACCGCCGAGCCGAACCGGGGTGGAGCTGTGGTGGACGCGCCGGTGGACGGAAACCCGGTCGGCAGGTGGTGATCGACGGCAGTCCCAGGAACAACAGGCGGCTACGGGTCCGATCGGGCGGGAGCAGCCCGCAGGCATGACGCCGGGTGCGGCCGACGCGATGCGGGACGTGTTCGACACCGACGTCTTCGGCCTCAACGGGCGCGGCGGTTTCCAGACCGTCGAACAGGGCGCCGAGATCATCGTGCGGATGGCGCGGGTGGACAGGGACGGCCCGACCGGCGGCTACTTCCAGGCGGCGGGTCCGATCCCCGGGTGACCGGTCACGCCGTGACCCGCGCGATGAACGCCCCGAGGTTGTCGACGGTGCGCTGGATGCTCTCCGCCGGCGACAGCGACTCCTTGAGCCGGCCACCGGAGCCGGGGTCCTTGCGGCCCCGCACGTACAGCGAGCACGCCAGGTCGCCGCAGATGTAGGTGCCCACCGAGTTGCCCTGCTGTCCGGCCTTGCCCGCGCGCCGCGCGACCATCAGGTCAACGCCGCCGGTCGGCGAGGTCAGGCACAGGGCGCACATGCTGCGGCGACCCAGCGCGGGGGTCGGCGTGGGACAGCGCAGGGCGATGGCCGTCGGGCGGTCCGCCAGCATCGTGACGAGGTACGCGCGGTCGCCGGCCTGCGGGTCGCGCCAGCCCAGGTAGTCCAGGTCGGCCCACGGTCGGGCGGCCAGGTCACGCGGCACGTACAGGCGCTTCGTCTCGCCCTTCGTGCAGTTCACGAACGCGGCACGGATCTCGGGCTCGGTCAGCGGGTTCACGAAGAGCACCGTAATTTGCCTAAAGCACTTAGGCAAATTAGATTCTCCACTAGGTCACGACACCAGGTGACGAGCGGAGGAGCAGGGTGCGGGCGGGACTGACCACGGAGCGGCTCACGGCGGCGGGTGCCGAGCTGGCCGACGAGGTCGGCTTCGACGGCGTGACCGTGTCCGAGCTGGCCAGGCGGTTCGACGTCAAGGTCGCGAGCCTGTACTCGCACGTGAAGAACTCACATGACCTGCGGACTCGAATCGCGCTGCTGGCGCTGGCCGAACTGGCGGACCGGCTCGCCGCGGCCGTGGCAGGACGTGCCGGCCGGGACGCGCTGGCCGCCTTCGCCAACGTGTACCGGGACTACGCCCGCGAACACCCCGGCCGCTACGCGGCCGCCCAGTTGCGGCTCGACCCCGAGACGGCGGCGGCCAGCGCCGGCGGCCGCCACGCTCAGCTGACCCGCGCCATTCTCCGTGCGTACGAGCTGGCCGAGCCCGACCGCACCCACGCGGTCCGGCTGCTGGGCAGCGTCGTGCACGGCTACGTGAGTTTGGAACTGGGCGGCGCGTTCAGCCACAGCGAGCCGGACCCCCAGCAGTCGTGGGTGCGCGTCGTGGATGCCATGGACGCGCTGCTGCGCAACTGGCCCGCGCCCTGACGGGTCAGCCCAGCACGGCCGCCAGCGTGCGCGCGAACTCCTCCGGCTTGCCGGCGTAGGGGTTGTCGCCGCCGACGAAACCGCCGTGGTGGCTGGGAAACACCGTCACCTGGCCACCGAGCAGCGCGGCCGTCGCGGCGGACGTGCGGCCGGTGAAGATGCCGTCGGACTCCTCGCCGACGCCGATCACGATGCGCGTCGACGCGGCCGTCAGCGCGTCGGCGTCCGGCTGGAAACCGCTGACCGGCCAGGCCAGTTCGGACAGCAGCGGGTCGTCGCGGGTGCCGTCGTCCCGGGTCGGCAGGCCGAACATCGCCGGATCCGCCGGCAGGCCGGCGAAGAAGTCGTCGGTGAACTCGCCGCGCCACGCCGTCATCGCGATGAACGTCGCCATGCCGGCACCGAAACCGTTGGCCTGGTAGGCATCCCGGACCGCGACACGGGCACGGAGGGCCGCGTCGGCGTCGGGCAGGATCGGCATGATCGGCGGTTCGTGCGCGACGAGTGTGGTCACGTCGTCCGGGTACGCGGCGACCAGTGCGAGGGAGGTCACAGCGCCGCCGCTGCTGGCGAACAGGTCGACCGGGCCCGCGCCCAGCGCCTGGATCACGGCGTGCACGTCCTCCGCCTGCACGGCCGGTGTGTGGTCGGCACGGCCGTCCTTGCGGGTGCTGCGGCCCAGTCCGCGCGGGTCGTACGTGACGGACGTGCGATCCGGCAGGTAGGACACCAATGCCTCGAATCCGTCGGCCGTCATGGGCTGGCCGATCATCAGCAACGGCGGTCTGCCGTCCGCTGTGGGCAGTGGGCCGTGCACGTCGTAGACGATGTCGGCCCCACCGGTGTCCAGCGTGTGCGTCGTCACGTCGGTCCAGCCTCCTGTGGTGGCGGGACGCCGGTCCGGTGTCGGCTGTCCCCGGGATGCCATCCTGCCCACGAACGGGGCGCGGCGCATCCCGGGTCGACCGCACGGGAGAGACGGGGCGCGGTATTGAAGGCGCCGGCCTGGGCCGGAAATCCGGTCGGCCGAGACGCGCCCTGCTGCTACCTTCCCTCGAATGCCCACCGACGAGGAGATCACCCGGCACACCGATCCAGATCCCGACGAGAACCCGTGGGTGGTCGCGCAGTCGGCGGTCGAGCAGATCACGATCACGCCCTACGATCCCGCGTGGCCCGACCGCTTCGGCACGCTCGCCCAGGGTATCCGCGCCGCGCTCGGGGACGCGGCACTGAACGTGGAGCACGTCGGGTCGACCTCGGTGCCGGGGTTGGCGGCCAAGGACGTCATCGACATCGACCTCACCGTCGCCGATCCGCGCGACGAGCACACCTACGTGTCGCGGCTGGAGGCGATCGGCTACGTCCTGACCGTCCGGGAGCCCTCGTTCCACGAGCACCGCTGTCTCCGGCTGGAGGCCCCGAGGGTCAACCTGCACGTGTTCGGGCCCGACTGCCCGGAGACCGTCCGGCACCGCATGTTCCGGGACTGGCTGCGCGAACACTCCGACGACCTGGCCCGCTACGAGGAAGCGAAGCGCGCCGCCGTGCCCGGCGGCGGGAACGTCATGGACTACAACCGGCGCAAGCAGGGCGTGATCCGGGACATCTACGACCGGATGTTCCGCGCCGCCGGTATGCTCTAGCCCTTGCGTTTCCAGTCCGGCAACTCTACAGTTGCCGACATGGAAACCTACGATCCGATCAGCCGTGAGGAGGCATCGGCCGCGCTGGCGGAGACCAGACGCAGCCGGTTCCGGGCGGCGTGGAGCGGATATCCGGCGTGGTACTGGTTGATCACGGGCGCATGCCTCGGCGCGGGTTCGTACGCGGTGTGGCTGCCCACCGGATGGGACGTCGGCGTGTGCGTCGTGATCGCGGCGACCCTGGTCGCCGTGGCACGCGTGGCGGGCCGGGTGCGCGGCGTGTGCGTCGGCTGGCTGCGGATCGGCATGTCGCCGCAGGACAGCGCCCTGCTGTACGGGCCGGCTGTCGTGCTCATCCTGGCCAACTCGGTCGTCGGCCGATTCGTCCCGTGGTGGCCGATCGCGGGTGCGGTCCTGGTGTTCGCCCTGTTCGCCGGTACCGGGCTGATGTTCGGCGCGCGAGCCGCACGCTCGTGAGCGCGTCATCGGGCGCCGAGCAGACCACGGCCACCGACGACGGGTTCGACCAGCTGATCCACGCACCGCTCCGGCTGCGCGTCTGCGCCACGCTGGACCAGGTGCGCGAGATCGAGTTCGGCTCCATGCTCGACCTGCTCGACATCAGCAAATCCGCGCTCAGCAAGCACATCTCGCTGCTCGCCGAAGCCGGTTACGTCGCCCAACGGCGAGCGGTGCGCAACACCCGGCAGCGCGTCTGGCTCAGCCTGACAGAGAGCGGCCGGGCGGCCTACCGGGGGCACGTCGCCGCCCTGCACCGCATCGTCGGCGACACCACGGCGTAGGGCTACGGGTTGGCCTGCTCGTAGGCCCGCAGCACGTGCACCGGAATACGGCCGCGGTCGCCGAGCGGGTAGCCGTTCTCCTTGGCCCACGCCCGCACCGCCCCGGTCGGGTGCTCGGCCGGGGCACGGGTCGCCTTCGGCGGTGCCGGTGCCGGTGCCGCGACGGTGGCCGCGCGGATGGCGTCCGGTGTCCTGGTCGACCGCAGCGCGTCGGGGGCTTCGAGGCGGGACACGGTGACGTCGGTGGACGCGACGACGTCGGCCAGGTGCAGGTGGTGGCTCAGCACGATCACCTGCATGTCGGCCGACAGCCGGGTCATCACCCGGAGTGCCGCGGCCGCGCGGTGGTCGTCGAACGTCATCAGGACGTCGTCGAGGACGACCGGCAGCGTCGGCACACCCGCGTCCCGCCGGTCCCGTTGCAGGGCAGCGATTCCGGCCAGCCGCAGCGCGAGGAAGACCTGATCGGCCGTGCCCTCGGACAGCTCCGCGGGCGTGCGGAGTTCCTCCTCCGCCGTGACGACCACCAGCGACCGGGTGTCGCCCTGATGCAGGGTGCGCAGGCCGACGTAGCGGCCGTCGGTGAGGTCCTCGACCAGGCGCCCCGCGTCGGCCAGCAGCGGCGACGCGTGTTTCCTCTCGTACTCGGCCAGTTCCGTCTCCAGCAGGGTCCGCTGGATGTGCGCCACGAGATAGCGTTCGGCACGTTCTTCCAGCAGCGCCAACTGTTCCTGAGCCTGCGCGTGTGCTTCGGCCGCTCCGGCCCTTGTGGTCAGCGCGCGGTGCTGCCCGGCGAGTTCGGAGCGCCGGTCGCGGACGGCTTCCAGGTGTGCTGCCGCGTCGTCGTGCGCTTGTTCGGCCACCGCCACGGCTGTCGTCAGTTCGTCGGGATCGGCCGCGGCCAGTTCGGGCGCGAGTTCGGCCACATCCGTGTCCGGCACCGCGATCGCGACGAGGTCGGACAGCCGCGTGATGTCCTCGGCCAGCTCGACCAGCTCGTGACCGCGACGGGCCGCCGCGGCGAGTTCGGTCAGATCGGCGATCGCGAGTTCGACGCGCAGCTTGTCCAGCCGTGCGGTCGCGGCGGCCAGATTGTGTTCCTGTGTCTGGATGTCCGTGGTGGCGCGGCTGATCCGGTCGTCGAGTTGGGCCGCGGTGCGGCCGGCCGTCACGGCTCGTTCGCGGCGGTCGGCCAGTTCGGCGATCATCCGGCCGGTGTCGTCGGCGATCACGCCGTGCCGGGTCGCCAGGGACCGGACACGTCCTGCGAACGTGTCGTACGCGTGCTGCGCGCCATGGCCCTTGGTCGCGGCACGCTCGGCCTCCCGCAGCGTGGCCGTCGCACGGCGCAGCACGTCGTGCCGGCTCGACCAGCCGACGTGGTCCACGTTCCGCGGCAGGTCGGACAGCCTGGCCAACGCGGCCCAGCGGTTCCGTGCCGTCTCGTGCCGTTGAACGGCACCGGCGCGGGCCTGGCCTGCCGCGGTCACCTGTTTCCGGGCCGCGTCGGCCACGGCTCGGGCTCCCAGTGCCGCGTCGGAATCCGCGATGAGGGCACCGGCCGCGGTCAGCAGGCCGGCCAGGTCCGTGTCCGGGCGCTCGCGGCCTGCCCTGGCGAGCGCGGCCGCCAGCACGTCGGCCTGTCGCTCGGCCTGGTCGCGCAGGCTGTCGGCCGCGCTGGCGGCGGCCGCGATGTCGGCCTCGGCGGACCGTGCGTCCACGAGGTGCTGGCGCACCTGGAGGGCGTCCGCCGGGCTCGGCGGGCGCTCCCAGTCCTGCCAGAGCATGGCCCAGTGGTTCGCCGCGGTCCCGACCTCGTCGGCCGCTGCCCTGACTTTCGCTGCCAAGGCGGCGGATTCGGCTTCGGCGGCGGTAACGTCGTGCAGCAGGGTGGCTCGTCGGGTGGCGGCTTCCGCTCCCGCGAACAGGCGGTCGGCCACGTCGTCGGCAGCTCTGATCGCGCGCTCGACACCACCGGGCGCCGCGCCGGCCAGCCACGCCCGGACGAGGTCGTCGCGGTCCTGGCGGGCCGTGTCGCGGTCCTCGACGGTCGGGACCTCACCGGTGTCCGCATCGCGCAACTGATCCCGGAGCCTGCCCAGTCGCAGATCGACGGCCAGCAGTTGGCTCTGCAGGTCCTTGCGTTCCGCGTGGCGGGCGGCGAGCAGCTCGGTCGCCTCGTGGACGTCGTGCACGGTCGGGATGACGCCCTGGGGCACCGCACCACCAGGGAGTCCGGCGCGACCGAGATGATCGTCGCGGCGCCGCACGGCTTCCGCGCGGTCCACAACAGACTTCCGGCGCAGGCTCACCGGCGAGTCGGCTGCCTCGATCGCGGCGACCGCCTCGCGCACGGCGGCCACGGCGGACGGATCGGTGTCGGCCGTGTCGGCTTCCGCGGCGGCGAGGGTTGTGCCGGTGGTGTCCCACCACTCCTCGGCCTTCCGCACCGCTGCCGCCGCTTCGGTCAGGTCGGTCGCGAGCTGGTCGAGTTGTGCCGACAGGTCGGCAGGGACGTGCAGTGACGCCAGGACGGTTTCGGCGGGACGGGTGTCGTCCGGACCGGTCAGGCCGGCGAGGAGCGCCGCGGCGGCGCGGTGACCGTCCTCGGCCTGCTGCAACAGTTCGCCCGCCGCCCGACCGTCGGCAAGGCGAGCCTCGCAGGCCAGGTGCAGGTCGTGGATCTCCTCGGCGTCGGCCAGCAGCGGCCGTTCGACGACGATCACGTCCCGGGCGGCACGCAGGTCGGCCAGCTCGGCCGCGAGCCTGAGCAGTTGCCCGCCGATCTCCGCGGAACGCTCGGTCGCCGACGCCCAGTCGGCCAGGTGTGACCCCTCCAGCACCGGTCCCGCGGCACGGATCGTCGCGGCACGGGTCAGCACGGCGTGCAGTTCCCGCGCGTGGCCCGCCGCGCGCAGCCGGGCCCGGCTGTGGCGGAGTTCGCCGTCCGCCTTCGTCTGGCGTTGCTGGGCCCTGCGCACGTCGGCCTCGGCGCCGGCCAGTGCGCCCGCGGACGCACCCACCTGGTGCGCCATCGCGCTCGCCTCGGCGACCCGGGACCGCAGGCGCTCGTACTCGACATTGGCCAGCCGCACCTGGACGGACTTGTTGCCCCTGTGGTCCTTGTAGAGCTCGTCCGCGGTGGTGTCGAGCCGGTTCAGCAGCCTGCGGACGGCCTGGCCGCTGCGCGCCGCGAAGACCAGTTGCGCGAGATCGCCCTCGCCCCGGCACAGCATCCGCCCGCCATCGCGCAGTTCGGCGTGCGAGAGCCCGAACGACGTGCGCCAACGGTTCCGTGAGTCGCCATCGGTCTGCCACGCGCTGTCGATCTCGGCGCCGGTGGCACGGTCGTACAGTCCGGTCGCACGGCGCACCACGTCCAGTTCGGTGCCGTCGGGCAGCGTCAGCGTGCCATCGACGCGCAGCGTCGACCTGCCGTACAGGAACGCCTGCGGGCTCTGGTGCGGCACACCCCACAGCAGGTCGCCCAACCCTTCCAGGGCGGTCGACTTGCCGGCCTCGTTGACGCCGACGACCAGTGTCAATCCTGGTCCGAAGTGGACGGTTCGATCCGCGAACGGGCCGTAGGGCCGCAGTCCCAGCGATGCGACCCGCATCAGAAGTCCCCGGACGCCAGGCGGGCCGACAGTTCCGCGACCGCGTCGACCGACAACCGGCGCAATGTCGCCGCGTCGCCCAGATCGAGGCCGTGGCCTTCGCGCAACGACCGGCCGATCTCGATGTTCAGCGTCCTGGCCAGCGCGACCAGCCGCTCCGGATCGTCGGCCAGTTCGCTGCCCGCCCGGCCGACGGCGGACAGCAGTTCCGGGTCGACGGCGTTCGCGTCCGGCGTGGTGGCGCTGGACACGGCGCGTTCCACCGTGACACCGCGTTTCGTGGCGATCCGGCCGATCTCCTCGCGCAGCCGCTCCCGGTCGGCCAGCAGGGGCGCAGCCGTGGTGCTGCCGGTGACGGCGACGCGTGCGACGAGCAGCCGCTCCCCCGCCGCCGAGCGTGCCGCGACGAGCTGCTCGTCGGCCCGTTCCAGCACGTCCTCCATGTCGGTGGCGCCGGTCGCGTCGACGTCCACGACGGCCCAGCGCGCCACGTCCAGCGGCACGAGCCGCAGCCGCGCCCGCTCGTCCGGCTCGACGTCGACCAGCAGCGCGCCCTTCACGCCCGTCTCGCGCGGATGGCGGCCCTGCAGGTTGCCGGAGAACGCGGCGACGCGGTGACCGTCGTTGACGACGCGGTGTTCGTGCACGTGGCCCAGCGCGAAGTAGTCGTACTCGCAGTCCCGCAGCTCGTCCTCGGTGCAGGGCGCGTACCGGTCGTGGCCCTCGGCACCGTTCACGGCGGTGTGCAGGATGCCGATGTTGACCAGCCCCGGCAGCCGGCGCGGATAGGCGACGACGAGGTTCTCGGTCACCTTCCGGGTCGGGAAACCCTGGCCGTGCACGGCCAGCCCGAGATGTTCGTCGACGACCGTCTCGGGCCGCTCGGTGGACAGCACGCGCACGTTGGACGGCAGGGTCAGCGTCTTCGTGATCTGGCTGTCCGCGTCGTGGTTGCCGGCGGCGAGGAACACGGGGACGTGCTCGTCGTGCAGGATGTCCATCTGCTCGGCGAAGAACCGGCCGGTCGCGTAGTCCGGCCAGTCGCCGTCGTAGAGGTCGCCGGCCAGCACGAGCGCGTCGGCCCGCTCGTCGACCACCAGGCGCACGAGGTTGCGCAGCGCGTGCCGGGATGCCTGCCGCACGCGGTCGGCCACGGAGTCGTCGCCCAGCCTGGACAACCCGCGCAGCGGGCTGTCCAGGTGGATGTCGGCTGCGTGGACGACCCGCATGGCACAACACGCTCCCAGGTCCGGGACAAGATCCGCCGCCTGTCCTATCACCGACGCGGCGGCGAACCGGCCCGGACACGCGGGCGAAAAGCGGTGTCCACAAACTGTCCGACCACTCTGCTACGTTGCCGCGCGCGAGCCGTCAGGTCAGGTAGCGGCTGACCGGCCCGAGGGTGATCAGGCCGCTGCCGGCCGCCAGTTCGCCTGCCGCAGGGGCCAAGCGGGTACGGAGTCGGTGCCATGTCCCGGGATCGGCCTGTTCGGTCGCGATGACGGTGTGCAGGCAGGTGAGTGCCTCGTACATCAGGTCCGCCGGGGGTTCCGGTGGCGGCTGGATCTCGTTGCCCTGGCCCAGCCGCACGAAAGGTTCGACCCACGGGCGGTAGGGGCCCCAGTCGTCCGCGGGGTCGATCAGGTCCGCGATTTCCCGGGCGGGGCGTGGGCCTTCGGTCAGGTGCAGCGACAGGCGGGCGAGCGGGCGCAGGCCGGTGTGGACGCCGGGCATGCCCGCGCCGTCGAGTCGGTCGGCCGCGCTTCGGTAGGTGGCCGCCGCTTTCGTGAGATCGCCGGTCGCGGCGCTGCGCAGGGCCCGGTACCACGTGGTGAACACGCCGACCAGCGGGAGTTCGTGGCGAGCGGCCAGGTCGTCGGCTGCCGTCGCGTGGGTGTCGGCCGCCGTGAAGTCGTTCGTGGCGCTGCCCGCCTGGAGACCGATCAGGTGGCCGAGGACCTCGTACGTGTGCAGACCGTGCCGCGACGCGAGGGCGATCAGTTCCGCGCCGATCTCGGCTCTGCGCGGTGCGAGGCCCGCCCTCGTACAGGACTGCATGAATGTGCCGTTGAGGGCGAACGCCAGCAGCGCGGGGTCCTGGAGGTGGCGGGCCAGCCGTTCGGCCTCGCGCGCGGCGGCCGGGCCACGGGGTGAGCGGGTGCCGCGCATCTCCAGCGCGACCGTGGCCAGCAGACGACAGCGGGCGGCGTCGTGCGCCGGGTCGTCGGGCAGTGCTGCCAGGGTGCGTTCGGCGGCGGCCACGATCCGGCCGGCCTGGTCGGCGTCGTCACTGCGGGTCCAGATCGCGGGCACGTCGTAGGCGCCGATGACGCGCGCGGTCAGGGCGGGGTCGTCGAACTGCTCGGCGGCCGCGATCGCGGCCGACCGGTGTTCCTGCGCCGCGTACGGGCCGCCCGCTCCGGTCACGGCGAGCGTGCGGATCAGGCCGACCGTGGATTCCAGCCGGGCACGCGAGCCCGCGGCCACGGTCCTGTCGTACGCCTCGGCCGCTCGCGACCACACGCCTGCCGACGCATCGAGGCCCGCGTCCTGCGCGAGGATGCCGGCTTCGAGAGTGCGCAGTGCCGGGCCCGGGTCGAGGCCCAGTTGGTCGGCCAGCATCGATCGGGCTCTGCGCAGCACGGCCAGCGCGTCGGCCTGGCGGCCCGTTCGGTAGAGCGCCAAGGCCAACAGGCGCCATGCCTCCTCTCGCCACGGGTGGGCGGTCAGGTGCGCGTCCAGGTCGGGGATCGCCTCGGCCGGCAGGTCGAGGTCGATCCGGGCCCTGGCCTGGGCTTCGACGGCCTGCAGGCGCAGTTCGGTGAGCCGGGACCGTTCCGCGCGGGCCCACGGTTCGTCGGCGAAGTCGGCGTAGGCCGCGCCACGCCACAGGCCGAGTGCCTCGCCGAGCCGGCGCAGCGCCGTGGCCGGTGCGGCGGGCGCGAGCATGGCCTCCAACCGCCACGCGTCGACGGCGTCCGGTGCTACGCGCAGCGCGTAGCCGGGGCCGTCGGTGACCAGCAGGCTCGGTGGGGTGCGCGGCGGCCGGTCCGGTTCCAGGGCTCGGCGCAGTGTGCCCACGAACGTCCGGACCGAGCCGATCGCGCCGGGCGGCGGTTCGGCCCACAGGTCCGTGACCAGGGTGGTGACGGGGACGACGCGGCGGCGGGCCACGAGTAGCCGCGCCAGGACCGCGCGGTGGCGCGGTCCCTTCAGCGGCAGCACGTCACCGGTGCCGTCCCAGGCCGTCACCGGCCCGAGCACCCCGAACCGGACCCCGTCCATGCCCGCCTTTCCGCCGTGCTGATCGAACGCTGATCGGGCGGCGGCAGGCTCGACGCCGACCACCGACCAGCCTCGACGGGAGCAGCACATCATGACATCGCCGACCATTCCCGGCTTCGACCACCAGCGCGTCCGGGTCGCCGACGGGGTGAACATCGCCGTCGCCGTCGGTGGCACCGGCAGCCCACTGGTGCTCCTGCACGGCTTCCCCCAGACCCACCTGATGTGGCGGCACGTCGCCGTCGACCTGGCAGCTGAGCACACCGTGATCTGCCCGGACCTGCGCGGCTACGGCGGCAGCGACAAACCCGCCGACACCGGCAGCACGTACTCCAAGCGCACGATGGCCGCCGACACCGTGGCCGTGGCCCGCGCGCTGGGTCACGAACGGTTCGCGCTGGCCGGTCACGATCGCGGCGCGCTCGTCGCGTTCCGTGCGGGCCTGGACCATCCGGACGTGGTCACGCACGTGGCATGCCTCGACGTCCTGCCGACGCCGGACATGTGGGACGTGCTGCACGGCACGTCCGGCGCGATCGGCTTCCACCTCTACCTGATGGCCCAGCCGCCAGGACTGCCGGAAAGCATGATCACGGCCGACGCGGACACGTTCTTCGGCCATTTCCTCGACATCTGGGCCAGCGACCCGGATGCGATCCCGCCGGACGTCCGCCGCGCCTACCTGGCCGCCTGCCGTGCCGCCGTGCCGTCGATCGTGGCCGACTACCGCGCGTCGGCGACGGTCGACGTCGAGCACGACGAGGCCGACCGCCGTTCGGGCACCGTGCTGCGGATGCCGGTGACCGTGCTGCAGCAGGACTGGGGTGCGGCGATGGGGTTCGACGCGGAGACGTTGTGGCGTGCGTGGGCACCGGATCTGGACCATTCCATCGTCGCGTGTGGACACTTCATGGCCGAGGAGGCGCCCGCGCTGGTCGCCGCGGCGCTGCGGAAGATGATCGGTCGCTGACGGCCGGGGGCGCATCCGGGAAATAACCGGATGCGCCCCTTCCATGATCTCCATCAGACTCATGGAATGACCGCTGCCGAACCGTTGGTGGGGCCCACGACCGCCGAGACGCCGCCGTGGGCCCGCCGCAACATGGGCTTCGGCGGCTGGCAGTCGCTGCGTGCCCTGCCGGCTGCCGTCCGGGCGACGGTCGGGCTGGTGTGGCGCAGTTCGCCCTGGCTGGCGGTCAGCGTCGCGCTGACCCAGTGCGCGACCGGTGTGATGACCACCTTCGGTCTGTTGGCGACGACCAGCGTGTTCAACCGGCTGCTGCTGGGCGGCCCGACGCCGGCCAGGGTGCTCGCCGCGCTGCCGGCGCTGGGGGTCGTGGTCGCCGTGTACGCGGCGCGGCGCGGGCTGTCCACGGCCACCGGGGCAGCGCAGCGCGCACTGATCCCGAGGGTGACGCTGACCGCCGACCTGGAACTGAAGAAAGCGGTCGCGTCGGTCGACCTGATCGCGTTCGACGACGCGGACTTCCTGGATCTGTTGCGGCAGACCGGTGATCGCGCGATCGGCGCGATCTCCGCCACCATCAGCGGTGTCGCCACGATCGCGTCCGGAGTGGTGTCGATGATCGCGGCGCTGGTCGCCGTGAGCCTGCTGCAGCCGCTGCTGGCACCCGCGCTGGTGCTGGTCGCCGTCGTGGACGCGTGGACGGCGCACAGGGGAACGCGCCTGATGCACGCCAACTTCCTCGCCAAAGCGCCGCAGCGCAGGCAGATGATGATCCTGGGCAACCTGCTCACCGACCGGCACCAGGCCACCGAACGCTTCGCCTACACCGTGACACCGCGCCTGCTGAGCGAGTACACGGACCTGTCCTGGCAGCTCCTGCGCGATGCGCGGACGTTGCGCCGCAAGCAGGCCATGGTCTCGATGGTGGGACAGGCGTTGTCCAGCGCCGGCACCGGACTGGCGTACGTCGTGCTGGGACTGCTGCTGTATTCCGGCAGCCTGGCGCTCGCGTTGGCCGGTACCGCGGCGATCGCGATGCGGCAGGCGTCCAGCGCGCTGTCCATGGCGCTGTCGACGATCAACCGGGTCTACGGCGACTCCTTCTACCTGGGTTTCCTGCGCCAGTTGCACGAGGAGGCCGCGGCCCGGAGCAGGCCCGCGGCGTCCACCGTGCTGACCGAGTCGCCGCACACCATCGCCCTGCACGGTGTGACGTTCACCTACCCCGGCCGGTCGGCGCCCGCGCTGCGCGACGTCGACCTGACGCTGCGCGCGGGCGAGATCGTCGCGCTGGTCGGCGAGAACGGATCGGGCAAGACGACGCTGGGCAAGCTGATCACCGGGCTGTACCTGGCGTCCGAGGGTTCGGTGAGCTGGAACGGCGTCGACGTGGCCACGATCGACATGCACTCGCTGCACCAACGGATCGCGCTGATCGCGCAGCAACCGGCGCAGTGGCCGACGACGGCGCGCACGAACGTGCGCATCGGGCGACTGGACGCCCAGGACCCGGACCTGGCGCGATGGCACGCCGCGGTCGGGTTGTCCAGCGTGCAGGAACTGATCGACTCGCTGCCCGACGGCCCGGACACGGTGCTGGCCAGGGATTACACCGAAGGCCAGGACCTGTCCGGCGGCCAGTGGCAGCGGTTCGGCATCGCACGCGGCATCTACCGGGACGCCGACGTGCTGGTCGCGGACGAGCCGAGCGCGGCACTGGACGCCAGGGCCGAGGCACGCGCGTTCGACGGCCTGCGCTCCGCGACCCGGCACAACGGCGCCCGCCGGATCACGGTCCTGGTGACGCACCGGCTGGCCAACATCCGGCAGGTGGACCGCATTCTGGTGTTGCACGAGGGACAGATCGTCGAGCAGGGCACACACGACGAGCTGATGGCGTCCTCGACGCGCTACCGCGAGCTGTTCGAACTGCAGGCCAGCGCGTACACCGACCAGCCGGCGACCGCGGTCCGGTAATGCCCCGACTGCGACGACTGCACGCCGACCACGCCCCGGCCGTCCTGGCATTCGAACTGGCCAACCGCGCCTATTTCGCCGCCTCGGTCACCGACCGAGGCGGCGACTTCTTCGACCAGTTCGCCAGCCGGTTCAAGGACCTGCTGGCAGAGCAGGAAGCCGGTGACTGCGCCTTTCACGTGCTCGTCGCCGAGGACGGCTCGGTGCTCGGCAGGTTCAACCTGTACGACATCGCCGATCACACCGCTGTACTGGGCTACCGGGTCGCACAGCGGGTGGCCGGCCGTGGCGTGGCGACGGCGACCGTGCTGGAACTGTGCCGGCTGGCGGCGGTGCGGTACGGGCTGCGCACACTGCGGGCGGCCACCTCCAGCCGGAACGCCGCGTCCCGGCGGGTGTTGGCCAAGGCCGGGTTCGTCGTCGTCGGCCCGGCCGATCCGGCCCAGCTCGGCGGCAAGCAAGGCGTCTGGTACCAGCGCGACCTGGTGTCAGGCCCAGTCCCGGTGCACGGTGACGGTACGCAGGGCCGCACGCAGCAGACAGACCACACGATCGGGTGACCAACCGGTGTCCCGGGCGACCGCGCTGACCGGCATCCGGAGCCCGGCCACCCGTGTCAGCACCAGTCGCTGTCGCGGCGGCAGCAGCGCCACCTCGTCCCACAACACCGCGTCCCGCAGCGCACGCTCCAGGTGTACCGCGTCCACGGCGGGGGCCAGGTGGTGCCGCAACGCGGCCAGCACACCGGTCCGGACACCGCGCTGGGGAGCCTGCCGCGCGGCCGGCACGTCGGCGAGGACGTCCTGGCACACCTGGGTGCTGGCCTGCTCGGACAGGCCGGCGCCACGCGCGGCGCGCCAGGCCAGGTCGGCCATCCGCTCGTACGGGTCGACCCTGGCCGGGGACGTGCCCGCCGGCCGGATCGGTTCACTCCCGTGCGACGCGACGTCAGTGCCCATCGGGCACCACGTCGCTCACCTGTGTGGTCACTGGTCCCCTAGGGCGTCGATGAACGCGGCCCGTCCAGCATCCTCGTCCGGGCTGCCCCGTGCACGTCGGACACCACCGACCAGGCGGACATCCGGCCGGCTCGACGACAACCGGGGTCAGTCGCCGGTTTCGACCAGCACGCCGTCCTCGTCCCACACCTTGTAGGACGTCAGCTCGCCGCGCTCGTCGTAGTGCTGTTCCAGCGCGAGCCGGCCGTTCTCGTGCCACTCGTGCCACACGCCTGCCGGCAGGCCCCTGTCGTGCTGGCCCTCGCGTTCCGGCACGCCCTCGCGGTACCAGGTCCGGTAGGGGCCGTGCTCCATGCCGTTGACGTACTCCTTCGACACGACCACGACGCCTTCGGGCGACCGCTCGATCATCTCGCCGGTGAAGGGTTCTTGCTTGTACAGCATGTTCACGCCGTCCTCGGTGTAGAAGTCCGGCGAACCGATCTCGACGCGCACTGGTTGCCTCACCACCGGGGAAGATTCGGATAGTCGTACTGTGCCGGGGTCGGCGGCAACGCCGAGTTGCGGCCGGACACACTGGGAACGCCCTGCAGCATCGTGTCGCAGTTCACGCAGAACGGTACCCCGACCCGACCGTTGGGGTGCGGCTGGAACCGCGCGCTGCCCGCGACGAACTCGCCCATCGCGTCGTTGCCGGTGGGCACGGAAGGGCCCTGCGTTCCCGCCGGACGGTTCTGCGCCGCCCACGTGTCGCGGTCGCGCAGCAACTGGTTGGTCGCGGTGACCTCGGCGTGCCGGAACGGGTGGTCCCGCATGGGCCATGCGGACGGATTGCCGTAGCTGTCATGGTAACCGCCGTGGGGAGCGCTGTTCTCCAACTGCTGCATGCGTTGCTGCAACAGCGGATGCCGCTCGTTGGCCGGCACGATCGAGTCACGCCCGCCGTTGATGCCCACGTACTGGTTGCCGGTGCGGCGATCCAGGCCGACCGCGACGACGGGACCGAGATCGTCCTGCCGGATGGGCCTGCCGTCAGGCCCCGGTTGACCGACCCGGTTGAGCCACTGCTGGCGCTGGCGCTGCGTCTCGCCGGCGACGTACTGCTCGACCGGCCGGTTGTCGACGTGCGTGATCAGCCCGGAGTTCGGGTCGCGCCGCACGCGGTCCTCGGTGAGCTGAGGCAGCGGCTGCGGCCTCGCCGTCCACGGCACTCCGCCGCCCGGACCACCACCGCGACCACCCCGGCCACCACCGCCACCACGACCACCGCCGTAGCCACCGCCACGACCACCACCGTAGCCGCCGCCACGACCACCACCCCGGCCACCGCCGCGGCCACCCTGGCCACCGCCGCTGCCCTTGGGGCCGGGGAAGCCGGGCTGCTGCCGGTCGGGTGCCGTCTTCGGCATCGAGTTGGGCGTGCCCCCGTTGCCCCTGACGGTGATCTTCGTGGCCTCGGGGTGGATGGCGCTGAACACCCCCGCGTGGTGCTGGTCGACGTCCTGCATCGAGTTCGCGTTGCGGTTGAGATTGTTCGCGTGGCTCTTGAGTTCCGACGCCTTCGCCGACACGTGGCCGGACGCCTGGCTGATCACGCTGTTGGACCTGTTCGCGGCGCCCGCGCCCAACGAGCTCATCGCCGTGCCGGGTGTGCTGATGCCGCGCAGCGCCTGGGAGTGCTGCTCCACGGTCTCACCGCGGGTCTGCGTCGACTGCGCGACCCGGCGGATGTCGTCGTGCGGGTAGTGGATCGACCGCGCCATCAGCGCCCTCCCAGCGTTTCTTCTCCTGCGGAGTCGAATGATACGGATCAAGCGGCGGCGGGGAGGATGGAATCGATCAATTCGTGAGACACGGCTGGTCAGGTGGCCGGACGGAACGGGTCCCGCGTGGAACGGGTCCAGCGTGGTGTCGGCGGCAGCGACACCGGGATCCACGTGTCCGGCGGCGGATTCACCGCGACCGGCGGCAGGGGCTGCCCAGGGCCGCCCCGAGGGTCGTCGCCGAACCCGCACATCGCCACAGAAATCACCGACGCCGGTGCTCCGAGGACAACGCCAACCGAACGGCATCGGCTCGGGAACGCAGGTCCGCCTTGGCGAACAGATTGTTGATGTGCGTCTTCACCGTCGCCTCGCTGATGAACAGCTTCCTGGCGATCTGGTTGTTGCGCAGGCCCTGGCCGATCAGGTCGAGCACCTCCCGCTCCCGCGCCGTCAGCGGCACCGCCGTCACGGGCCGCGCGGCAGGGGTGCGGGACGCGAGATCCAGCAACCGCGTCTGCACGTCGGGATCCAGCACGGCGTGGCCCGCATGGACACTGCGCACGGCCTGCACGATCGTCGCCCGGCCGGCGTCCTTGGTCAGATAGCCGCGGGCCCCGGCGCGCAGTGCGGCGAGGATCGACTCGTCGTCCTCGAACGTCGTCAGCACCACCACCGGCAGCCCCGGTCGCAGTTCCCGAAGCTTCCCCGTCGCCTCGACGCCACCCATCACCGGCATGTTCAGGTCCATCAGCACGACGTCCGGGTGGTGCGCCTCGACGGCGGCGATCGCGTCCCGCCCGTCGCCGGCCGTGCCCACCACCGCGATCTCCGGGTCCAGGTCCAGCATCACCGCCAACCCCTCGCGCACCGAGGTCTGGTCGTCCACCACCAACAGCCGGATCTCGCTCATCGCGGCAACTCCAGTCGCACCTGCCAGCCCACCGAGGGCGGATCGACGGGACCGGCCGACAGCGTGCCGCCCAGCAGGCCGGCCCGCTCTCGCATCCCGACCAACCCCATCCCGGTGGACGGCGACTCAGCCGCCAGCGCACCCGTCGCACCGGTGTCCGTGACCGTGAGCCGCACCGACCCGTCCTCGTACTCCAGCAACAGATCCACCTTCGAGCCGGGAGCGTGCCGGTGGGCGTTGGTGATCGCCTCCTGCGCGGCCCGGATCACCGCCTGCGCCACGGCGACCGGCACCTGGCCCGGCTCGCCGGCGACCCTACAGCCGGACCCGCCGCCGTCGGCCAGCCGTGCCAACGTCTCCGGCAGCGGCAGCGTGTCCTCGCGCAGCGCGTTGATCGCCCTGCGGGTCTCGCCGATCCCGGACACCGCGAGGGCCCGTGCCCGCCGCACCGCCTCGCTCGCCTCGTCGCCGCGCCCGGACGCGTACAGCGCGTCGGCCATGTCCAGTTGCACGGCGATCCCGGACAGTGCGTGCCCGAGCACGTCGTGGATCTCGCGCGCGATCCGGCCCCGCTCCTCGAGCGCGGCCTCCCGCGCCTCCGACGCCGCCGCCCGCCTGCTCTGCTCGGCGGCGAACTCCGCCACCACGATGGCGTCCGAGCGTTCGCGCCGCGCGATCCCGACGTAGACCGGCAGGCCGACGAGCAGCGACAGCCAGTACTGCGACTCCCCCGCCACGTGCAGCCACGTGTCCGCCACCCAGATCGACGCCGCCGTGACGACGACGGAGACGAGCGAGACGGTCAACGCGGTCCGCCGCGAGTCCAGCCGCTCCCCCGCTGTCGTGGCCGCCAGGAACACGAAGGCGACGGCCGCGGTCGACGGCGCCAACGCGAACAACACCGCGCCCGACACCGCGAACTCGGACACCAGCACGGCCCGCACCCGCACCGGCAACCGGTGCCGCGGCACGGCCATGACCACCACGCCGATGACGCACCCCGCCACCAGCACCCAGACCAACACCGGAAGATGCCGCGGCGGCCGCTCGATGAGCTGGAGGATCGCGATCACCGCGACCGCCGCGCACACGATCGGGCTGATCAACTCGTCCACGAACCGCGGCGGCCGCGCCCCGCGGGCTGCCGCCGCGCGGTCGGTGTCGGTTTCGGCGCTCATCGCCCGCATTCTCCGCCAGGAGCGACCACGGTGGTCATCGGCGCCGGTCGCGCGGCCGGCGGAAGTCGTCATCGCGCGGATCGTCCCGCGCTGGCCAGGGCGCATCCGATCCGCGCGACCAGTCATTCGGCCGGACAGTGCGCCGCAGGTCGTCCAGGTACGGCGACATCGTGTGCGGCTGCCCGTCCCTGCCCTTCTGCCACACGATCCGACCCTCCGACCGCATCGCCTTGGCCAGCACCGTGAGGCCCTCGACCAGCATGCCGGCACCGAGCGTGAGCAGCAGTCCGCTGCTGGCAGCGTGCGCCGCGGCCGGGTCGATCGCGCCGAGCGCGAAGCCGGCACCGAACTTGATCGCGAAGTTCACCGCCCACAGCACCACCGTGACGACCGTGTACCGCATGATCACGATGCCGTCCCTGGCGAACACGCGGATGCTGGCGCCGCGCAGCAGGCCGATCACCATGCTCACCGCCGTGGTGCCGACCAGAAACGCGATGGTCGACGCCGACTGAGCGACCTTGCCCAGGTCCGCGACGCCGATCACGGTGAGCACCGCGGGCAGCAGCAGCATCCGCTTGGCCTCGGCCGGCTCGCCGATCAGCCTGCGAGCCATCACATAGACCACCGCCGCGACAATCACGATGATCTCAACAGGACCGCTCACGATCCCACCTCCTCCTCGACACGACCTCCGCTGTCCGAATCGACGTTAGGAATCCGACGAGCCGTTGTCCTCGGCCGGCAGCCGTATCCGGGGTGGAGACATGTCTCCACCCCGGATTAGATTCAGTCACCACTGAAGCTACAGTGCAACCATTCTTATCCATTATGGAGGCAAGATTTCTGCCAATTCGCGAGGTTTCGGGAAATGGGGGAGGTTCGGATTACTCCGTTCGGCGGTCGCGTCGACACGGTGGTCTGAGCAAGTGTGTTACTGATTCACGAACCGAGCGGTCCGCCTGGCTTGGATTGATCACCGTCGATCACCGCCAGCCTCGGTAGCGTAAACTGACGCTCCGAAGAGGACTGATGGACCGCTGCGATTTTTCCACGACGTTCACCCTGCTGGCCCGCGAGTACGCCGTGCCCGGCGCCCAACTCGTGATCGCCCACGGCGACGACGAGTGGGGACACGAATTCGGTCACACGGAATGTGGCACCGGCGTACCGATGAGCCGGGACGCGAAGGTGCCGATCGGCTCGATCACCAAGGCTTTCACCGCGGCACTGGCACTGGTGCTGGTCTCCGACGGTGATCTCGAACTCGACGAACCGATCGCCGAGCATCTCCCCGGACCGCACGACGACGGCGTCACGTTGCGGCACCTGCTCAGCCACACCGCGGGTCTGCCGTCGGCGGCCGATGCGAACACGACGCTGACTTCGGTACGCCGCAGGGCACTGGACAGTAGGCGTCGCCTGGTTCCCTTGGCACGCCCGGGACTCGGCTTCTCGTACTCCAATCTCGGCTACGTCGTCGTCGGTCACCTCATCGAGGTCGTGACCGGGATGACGTGGTGGGAAGCCATGTCCACGATCCTGCTCACACCGCTGGGCATCGAGCCCGCGTTCGTCGTGCCGGCGCCAACGACCCCTGTCGTGACGGGGCATTCGGTGAACCAGCGCCGGGTCCGGCCGGTCGAGCAGTCGCTGCCGGCGGCCGACGCGCCGGCAGGAGCGCTGGCGGCCAGCGCGAGCGACCTGGTGGCGTTCGGCCGGATGCTGCTCACCGGCGACACCGACCTCATCGATCCCGCGCTGCTGACCGAAATGCGCCAACCCGCGCCCGGTGCCGAACCGTACGGCCTCGCCGACGGCTGGGGTCTCGGTCTCGCGCTGTTCCGCACGGCGGACGGCGTGTGGCTCGGCCACGACGGCACGGCCGACGGCACCGCGTGCCACCTGCGGCTGCGCCCGGACGACGGCACCGTCGTCGCGCTGACCACCAATGCCAACACCGGATTCGCGATGTGGGATGCGTTGTCCGCCAAGCTGTTCGCCTCCGGTCTCGCAGCCGGCGGGCGCGGCATCGGCGCGACTCGGCGCGTGCCGCCACCGCCCGATTGCACCGGCAGTTACCGCAACGGCGACACCGAGTACAGCGTCGTCGGGCACGGTGCCGGATTGCGGCTGGAAGTGGACGGCGATCCGTTCGCCGAACTCGCCTGCTACGACGGTCTCCGGTTCGAGGTGCACGACGCCGACGACGATCACCCGCAGGCAGGCCGTTTCCTGCGTGATCCACGCAACGGCCGCATCGACATGCTGCAACTGAGCGGCCGCCTGGCAAGGCGCGGCAGCCGCGAGCGCGGCGAGCACGCCGCCTGACCGCTCCACCTCCCACGCGAACCGCCTGAAAGGTCGCGGACTTCATGGTGCTCGAACACCCCCCTGTGCCCGAAACGGCCACAGTGGACACCTTCCCCGCACTGTTCGACGCGCAGGCCGGCAGAACCCCTGCCGCGCCCGCCGTCGTCGCCGACACCGGCACGCTCACGTATGCCGAACTGGACCGGGCCGCGAACCGGCTGGCCCGCCTGCTGATCCGGCACGGCGCGGCACCGGAACGGGTGGTCGCGCTGGTGATGCCGCGCTCGGTCGACATCGTGATCGCGCAGCTAGCCGTGCTCAAGGCAGGTGCCGCGTACCTGCCGATCGATCCGGCGTACCCGGTGGAGCGGATCGCCTTCATGCTCGCCGACACGCGGCCCACGATCGTGCTCGGCGCCACCGAGGCGGCCACGCTCACACCCGCCGACCTGGCACTGGCCGACGCGCTGCCCGACCACGCGGTGCGCGACACCGACCGCCTGGCGCCGCTGCGCGCCGACAACCCGGCCTACCTGATCTACACGTCCGGTTCGACCGGCGTGCCGAAGGGTGTCACCGTGCCGCACGCCGGGCTGGCGAACTTCTCCGCGGCGGAGATCGAGCACTTCGACGTGCTGCCGGGCGACCGCGTCCTACAGTTCTCCTCCCCCAGTTTCGACGCGTCGGTGCTGGAACTGTGCATGGCGCTGCCGGCCGGTGCGAGCATCGTCGTGCCACCCCCGGGGCCGCTGCTGGGCGACCAGCTTGCCGAGGTGCTGGCGCTGCGACGCGTGACGCACGCGCTGATCCCACCGCCCGCGCTGGCCACGATGCCGGCCGTGCCGCTGCCCGATTTCCGCACGCTGATCGTCGGTGGCGACGCGTGCACGGCCCATCTGGTCAGCCGGTGGGCCCCCGGCCGGCGGATGATCAACGCCTACGGGCCGACCGAGAACACCGTCGTGTCCACCTGGAGCGCGCCGCTGGCGCCGAGTGCCGACGCACCGCCGATCGGCCGTGCCATCCCCGGCGTGACGTGCCACGTGCTGGACGACTCGTTGCGCGCCTGCGGTTGCGGCGAGCTGTACGTGACCGGTGTCGGCCTGGCCCGCGGCTACCACAACCGGCCCGGCCTGACCGCGCAGCGGTTCGTCGCCGATCCCCACGGCGCGCCCGGTTCCCGCATGTACCGCACGGGCGACCTGGTCCGCCGCGACGCCGAGGGCCGGCTGGTGTTCCTGGGCCGCGCCGACCACCAGGTGAAGATCCGCGGTTTCCGCATCGAGCCGGGCGAGATCGAGGTGCTGCTGCGCCGGCATGCCCGTGTCGCCGAGGCCGTCGTTGTGGCCAGGGCCAACGACCAGGGACACAAGCGGCTCGTCGCGTACGTGGTGCCGATCGCGGGCGACGCACCGGACACCGGCGAGTTGCGTGCGCTGGTCGCCGAGTCGCTGCCCGGCCACATGATGCCATCGGCGTTCGTCACGATCGACGCCTTGCCGTTGAGCCCCAACGGCAAGCTGGACCGGACCGCACTGCCGGAGCCGGTCGTCGAGGACGTGGACACCGGTTACGTGGCGCCGGCCGACCCGGCGCAGCGACTGGTCGCGGAGATCTGGGCCGACGTGCTGGGTGTCGCGCACGTCGGCATCCGGGACGACTTCTTCGCGCTCGGCGGTGACTCGATCATGGCCGCCAGAGTGCTGTCCCGGCTGACCGTGCGGCTGCCGGTGCGCGCGGTGTTCGACGCGCCGACGGTGGAACGCTTCGCCGAGTTGCTGCCGGCCGCCCAGGATCGGCCGGTGACACCGATCCCGCGCGTGTCGCGGGACCGGGCGCTGCCGCTGTCCACCGCGCAGCGGCGGTTGTGGTTCCTCAACGAGCTGACGCCCGGCAGCACCGAGTACAACACCGGCATCGCGCTGCGGCTGACCGGCCCGGTCGACGTCGCCGCACTGCGCGCCGCGCTGGCCGACCTGGTACGCCGGCACGAGTCGCTGCGCACGACATTCGACACCGTCGCGGGCCGCGGCGTCCAGGTGGTCGCGGCACACGGCAGGCTGCCCCTGGACACACTCGACCTGTCCACAACGGACCCACATCACCGTGAGCACGCGCTGGCCGACGTGCTGGCCCGCCAACTGCGGATGCCCTACGACCTCAAGCACGGCCCGCTCAGCCGCGCGCTGCTGGTGCGCCTCGCCGACGACGATCACGTGCTCATGCTCGGCCAGCACCACATCGTCACCGACGGCACGTCGATGCGCCTGCTGGTCGACGAGCTCATCGACAGCCTGGACGGCGCACCGGCCACGGCACCGCCGACCATCGACTACGCCGACTTCGCGGCCTGGGAGCGCGACCGGCCGGCCGATCCGGAAACCGACGCGCGGCTGGAGTTCTGGCGGCACGAACTGGCCGGCCTGGAAACGCTGGACCTGCCGACGGACCGGCCCCGGCCCGCGGTACGAACTGCGGCCGGAGGGGTCTGCCGGCGACGGCTCGCGGCCGATCTCGTCGGTCGGGCGACGACGGTCGGCCGCGCCCACGGCGCGACCCGGTTCATGACGCTCACCGCGGCGGTGTCCGTGCTGCTGTCGCAGTACAGCGGCCAGCACGACATCGCGCTGGGCACCGTCACGGCGGGCCGGACGAGCGCCCAACTGGAGGCACTGGTCGGCATGTTCGTGAACACGGTCGTGCTGCGCACCCGGGTCGAGCCGGGCCGACCGTTCGGCGATTTCCTCTGTGACGTCAGGGAAACCGTGCTCGCCGCGTTCACCAACGAGGTGCCGTTCGACCGGCTGGTGGACGACGTCGGGCCGGACCGTGACCTGTCCCGCACCCCGCTGGTGCAGGCCATGGTGGTGCTGCACGACACGATGGTGCGCCCCCGCCGGGCCGGTGGGCTGCACGTCGAGGAACACGATCTGCCCCGCCCGAGCGCACGCTTCGATCTGGTCGTGGAGTTCTGGCCGAGGCACGACGACCTGGACCTGGTCGTCGAGTACAACACCGACCTGTTCGACACCGACACGATCGAGCGGCTGGCGGCGCACCTGGAACTGTTGCTGCGCAACGTGACCACCGATCCGGACCGGCCGATCGACGTCCTGCCGGCACCGGCGGGCGCGGTCCGGGTCGGGCGTCCACGGGAGCGCGCCGTGCCGGAGCGCTCCGAGACCCGCTACGTGGCACCGCGAACGCCGACCGAGGCGACACTGGCGCGGATCGTCGCCGAAGTCCTCGGCGTGAGCCGGGTCGGTGTGCGGGACAACTTCTTCTCCCTCGGCGGTGACTCGATCCTGAGCATCCAGGTCGTGTCGACGGCCAGGCAGGCCGGGCTGCGGCTGACCTCGCGGGACGTCTTCGAGTACCAGACCGTGGCGTCGCTGGCCGCCCGCGCGACGACGCGGACGGCTGAGCGGATCGACCAGGGACCGGTGAGCGGCGAGGTGCCGCTGACACCGATCCAGCGCTGGCTGCTGGAGGGCGACCAGGCCCGGCCGGAGTACTTCCACCAGTCCCTGGTCGTCGAACTCGGCGACGGTGTCGACGAAGCCGCGCTGCGACGGGCGGTCGCGGCCGTCGTGGCGCACCATGACGCGCTGCGGATGCGCTTCCGTCGCGCCACCGGCGGCTGGACGGCACACAACGCGGCCACCGAAGCCGGCCAGGTGTTCCGCCGCTACAGATCCGGCGGCGGCGCCGAACTCGACACCACCGGTTTCGACCTGGCATCCGGGCCGTTGCTGAGGGCCGCGCTGGTCGACCGTGGCACGGACCGCCCGCTCCTGTCGCTGGTGGTTCACCACCTGGTCGTCGACGGTGTCTCGTGGCGCATCCTGCTGGCCGACCTGGACACCGCGTACCGGCAGGCCGTGGCCGGCGAACCGATCACGCTCGGCCAGAAGACGACGTCGTTCCGCGACTGGGCGATCCGGCTCGCCGGACAGGCCGCGAACGGCGAGTTCGACGGCGAACTGGACCACTGGCTGGCCGCGACCGGCGACCCGACGCTGCCGCTGGACGGACACGGCACCAACTCGGTCGGCTCGACCCGCTCGGTCACGGTCCGGCTGAACCGCCAGGAGACCGAGGCCCTGTTGCGGGACGTGCCGGACGTGTACCGGACCCAGGTGAACGACGTGCTGCTGGCCGCGCTGGGCCGCGTACTCGCGCGGTGGACCGACCGGGCGAGGGTGCCGGTGGACCTGGAAGGACACGGCCGCGAGGAAGCCGCGGGCGTCGACCTGTCCAGGACCGTCGGCTGGTTCACCACGATGTTCCCGGTCGCCCTGGACGTGCCGGCGGCCGACTGGGGCGCGGTGATCAAGTCGGTGAAGGAGCAGTTGCGCGCGACACCGGGCAAGGGCATCGGCTACGGCGTGCTGCGGCACATCACCGGTGAACCGGCCCTCGCCCAGAACCGGGCGCCGTGGGTCAGTTTCAACTACCTCGGCCAGTTCCACCCCGTCGACGGCGGACTGTACCGCTCGACCCACCGCGAACTGCGCCTGGACGCGGCACCCGAATCCGACCGCCCGCACGCGCTGGACATCGTCGGCAAGGTCGAGGACGGCTGCCTGGAGTTCACGTGGTGCTACTCAGCCGGCCTGCACCACGAACGCACGATCACCGGACTGGCCGAGGAGATGCTCGACGCGCTGCGCGCGATCACCGTCCACTGTGCACGACGCGGTGCCGGTGGCCGCACGCCGTCGGACTTCCCGTTGGCCCGGCTCACGCAGGCCGACGTGGACCGGCTGGTCGGCGACGGTCGTGGCATCGAGGACGTGTACCCGCTGACGCCGATGCAGGCCGGCATGGTGTTCCACGGACTGTCCCAGGCCGACCAGGGCGTCTATTTCCAGCAGGTCAGCTTCGTACTGGACGGCGTGACCGACCCGCTCGCGCTCGGCGCGGCGTGGCAGCACGTCGTGGACCGCACACCCGTCCTGCGCACCACGGTCGCGTGGGACGGCCTGGTCGAGCCGGTGCAGCTCGTGCACGCCGATGCGACCCTGCCGATCACGTACCTCGACTGGTCGGACGGTCCGGAACGGCTGCGACCGTTGCTGGCCGAGGACCGGGCGCGTGGCATCGATCTGGCCGTCGCACCTGTTTCGCGGCTGGCGATCGCCCGGCTGTCGCCGACGCGGGTGCGGGTCGTGTGGACGTTCCACCACGTCCTGCTGGACGGCTGGAGCACGTTCGGCGTCCTGTCCGACGTCCTGGACCGCTACACCGCCGGCCGGCCGGCGGCGGCGGACCGCCCGGTGTTCCGCGACTACCTTGCCTGGCTGCACGACCAGGACGAGGCGCGGGCGCAGCGCTACTGGCGCCCGGTGCTGGCCGGCCTGTCCGCGCCGACCCCGCTGCCCCGTGACCGGCGGTCCACCCCGCACGCCAGCCGCACGTCCGAGCGCGCCACGATGGACTTCGGCCCCGAGCGGTCCGCCCGGCTGCACGAGTTCGCGAAACGCTGCCGGCTCACCACGAACGCCGTCGTGCAGGGCGCGTGGGCGCTGTTGCTGTCCCGCTACAGCGGGCAGGACGACGTGTGCTTCGGCGCGACCGTCGCCGGGCGGCCCGCCGAACTGCCCGGCGTGCGCGACATCATCGGCATCTTCATCAACACGCTGCCGGTCAGGGTCGGGATACCGGACGCCGAACCGGTCGGCGAGTGGTTGCGCGCACTCCAGCGGACGCAGGTGGAGGGCCGGCAGTTCGAGCACGTGGGGCTGCCCCGGCTGCACGCGTGGAGCGACGTGCCCCGCGACACCGCGCTGTTCGACAGTGTCGTGATCTTCGAGAACTACCCGATCGACGAACAGTCCCTGACCCGAGGCGGCGTGCGCCTGACCGACATCCACGCCGTCGAGACCACGAACTACCCGCTCAGTGCGACGGTGTACCCGGGCGAGCGCCTGTCGGTCGTGATCGGCTACGACCCTGCCGCCTTCGATCCGGCGACGGTGACCCGGCTGGCCGGTCACCTGGACGCGCTGCTCACCGCGATCATCAGCGACCCCGACCGACAGGTCGGCGCGATCGGCATGCTGACCGCGGCCGAGCGCACGCGCGTGCTGCTGGACTGGAACGACACCGCGCGCGAGTGCCCGGACGACACCGTCGCACACCGGTTCGCCGAACAGGCCCGGCGAACCCCGGACGCCGTCGCCGTGTCGGGCGGCGCGATGTCGCTGACCTACCGTGAGCTGGACCGGCGGGCGAACCGGCTCGCCCACCGCCTCGTCGGCCTCGGAGTCCGTCCCGAGGCGCACGTCGGCGTCCTCGCCGGGCGGTCGGTCGACCAGGTCGTCGCCGTGCTGGCCGTGGTCAAGGCCGGTGCCGCCTACGTGCCGCTGGATCTGCGCGCGCCGACCGCCCGGCTCGCGCTGATCCTGGCCAACGCCGGTGTCGACGTCCTGCTCACCGACCGCGAACCGGGCGTGCAAGTGGGCGAGATCGTCCGGATCGACGAGCCGATCGACGGACCCGACCACGATCCCGCGCCGCGGCTGCGACCGGACAACGCGGCGTACATCGTCCACACGTCGGGTTCGACCGGCACGCCCAAGGGAGTCGTGACACGGCACCGCGACGTCGTGGCGCTGGCCGCCGACCACCGCTTCGGCAACGGCGCGCACGATCGTGTGCTGCTGCACTCACCACTGGCGTTCGACGCGTCCACCTACGAACTGTGGGTGCCGCTGCTGCGCGGCGGCCGGATCGTGGTCGCACCCGGCGACGTCGACGCACGCGTGCTGCGCGAGCAGGTAGCCGGCCACGGGATCACCGCCGCGTGGCTGACGGCCGGACTGTTCGGTGCCATCGCGCAGGACGATCCGGCGTGTTTCGCGGGCCTGCGCGAACTGTGGACCGGTGGTGACGTCGTGCCGGCGGCCGCGGTGCGGGCCGTGCGCGACGCGTGCCCGGAACTGGTCGTCGTGGACGGCTACGGCCCGACCGAGACGACGACATTCGCCACCACACACCGCATCGCGGCGTCGGTACCGGACCCGGTGCCGATCGGGCGACCGCTGGACAACATGCGCTGCTACGTACTGGACGACCGGCTCCGGCCGGTGCCACCCGGCCGGCCCGGTGAGCTGTACCTGGCGGGCGAGGGCCTGGCTCGCGGCTATCTCGGCCTGCCCGGCCGGACGGCCGACCGGTTCCTCGCCGATCCGTACGGACCGCCCGGCTCACGGATGTACCGCAGCGGCGACGTGGCCCGGTGGCGCGCCGACGGCGAGATCGAGTACCTGGGTCGAGCCGACCACCAGGTGAAGCTGCGGGGTTTCCGCGTCGAACTCGGCGAGATCGAGGCCGTGTTGGCCACGCATCCGGACGTCGCGCAGGCACTCGTCGTCACCCGCGAGGACTCGCCGGGGCTCAAGCGACTGATCGGGTACGTCGTGCCGGCAACCGGATCGGCACCGGATCCGGCCGGCTACCTCGGTCAGCGGCTGCCGGACTACATGGTGCCGGACGCGTTCGTCGCGGTGCGCGAGTTTCCGTTGACGCCCAACGGGAAGATCGATCGTGACGCGCTGCCCGAGCCCGATCCGCCGACGGCCGCGCAGACCGAGTACATCGCGCCGCGCACCGAGACCGAACGCCGGCTCGCCGACATCTGGGCCGACGTGCTGCGCACCGGGACCGTCGGTGTGCACGACAACTTCTTCGCGCTGGGCGGGGATTCCATCCAGAGCCTGCACATCGCGTCCCGCACGAGGGCGGCGTTCGACGTGCCGCTGACCCCCCGCGACGTGCTGACCACCTGCACCGTCTCCTCGCTGGCCGAACTGGTCGAGGAGAAGGTGCTGCGGGAACTCGAACTGGCCGCCTTCGGTACGCAAGGGGAACACCAGTGACGTCATCCAGGGAACGCCGGATCTCCGCGCTGCCGGAGGAACTCCAGCAACTGCTGCGGGACCGGCTGGCCGGTCGTGCCGAGATGTCGGACACGATCGCGCCCGCCGAGCGCGGCGGCCCGCTGCCGCTGTCGTTCGCGCAGCAGCGGCTGTGGTTTCTCGACACGTTCCAGCCGGACGCCACCGAGTACAACAGCGCGCTCGCGCTCCGGTTCACCGGCGAACTGGACGTGCCCGCGCTGCTGGACGCCGTGCGCGGACTGCCGCGCCGGCACGAGTCGCTGCGCACCACGTTCACCGACGCCGACGGCACGGGCGTGCAGGTCGTCGGGCCGGTGGCGGAGCTGGACATCCCGGTCGTCGACCTGACCGGCGGCACGGACGAGGACCTCGACCGGGTGCTGGTGCACGAGTACTCGAAGCCGTTCGACCTGCGGCACGGACCGGTGCTCCGAGCGCTGTTGGTGCGCCGCGGCGCCGCCGAGCACGTGCTGCTGCTCAGTTCGCACCACATCGTCGTCGACGGGTGGTCGATGGGCGTGCTGGTCGAGGAACTGAGCGCCGGCTACGCGGGGCGGCCCGTTCCCGCGCAGCCCTTGCAGTACGCGGACTACGCCGTGTGGCAACGGAATCGGCTGTCCGACGAACGCATCGCCGAGCATGTCGACCACTGGCGGCAGGCGCTGGCCGGCACCACCCCGCTGGACCTGCCGACCGACCGGCCCCGCCCCGCGGTCCGGACGTCAGCGGGTGCGACGCACGAGTTCGTGGTGCCCAACGCCGCGCTGGCCCGGTTGCGCGACCTCGCGCGGGGTGGCGACACCACGCTGTTCACGGTGTTGGTCGCCGTGAGCCAACTCCTGCTCGCACGGCATGCCGGACAGCGCGACATCGCCCTGGGCACGGTGACGTCCGGCCGCAACCGCCCGGAGCTCAACCGGCTGGTCGGGTTCTTCGTCAACACGCTGGTACTGCGCGGCCAGGTCGACCCGGCCCTCGGTTTCCGTGAGTTCCTGGCTCGTACCAAGGATTCCGTGCTGGACGCGTTCGCGCACGAGGAGGTGCCGTTCGAGCGCCTGGTGGACGCGCTGCGCATCGAGCGGGATGTCAGCCGCAACCCGCTGTTCGACGTGATGGTCGTGCTGCAGAACACGCAACGCGAGCTGCCGGAGTTCGCCGGTGTGCGGGTCGAGGAGGTGAACCTGCCGCGCTGGGCGTCGAACTTCGACGTCACGTTCGAGTTCACCGAACGCTCGGACGGTCTGGCCACGGTGATCGAGTACAGCACCGACCTGTTCGACGCCACCACGATCGAGCGCCTCGCACGACACCTGCTGGTCCTGCTGGAGGGTGTCACCGCCGATCCCGACCGGCCACTGGGCAGGCTGCCGCTCCTGCCGGCCGACGAACGGCACATGGTCTCCTCGGCGTGGAACGACACCGACGTCGACGTACCGGACAGCACGTTACCGGAGATCTTCGGCCAACAGGCCGGGCGCACGCCCGACGCGATCGCCGTGACGTACCGGGACGTCCAGCTCAGCTACGCCGAACTCGACGCCACCACCGACCGCATGGCCCGCCGCCTGACCGAGCTGGGTGCCGGGCCGGAGCGGATCGTGGCACTGGCGCTGCCGCGCAGCCAGCACATGGCCGTCGCGCAACTCGCGGTGCTCAAGTCCGGCGCGGCGTTCCTGCCCGTCGACCCGGCCGCGCCCGCCGACCGCCGCCGCCGGCTGTTCGACGACGCACGACCGGTCCTGGTCGTCGACGAGACGACGATGGCCGGACTCCTGACCGGCGACTCCGGCGCCGCTGTCCGACCACCGCGTCCGGACAACACGGCCTACGTGATCTACACGTCCGGTTCGACCGGTGTGCCCAAGGGCGTCGCCGTCACCCATCGCAACCTGGCCAACCTGCTGCACAACCACCGCGACCACTGGCTGACCGAGCATCTGCGGACTCCCGACGAGCGCCTGGACGTCGCGGTGACAGCGGCGTTCACGTTCGACACGTCGCTGGAAGGGCTCGTGCTGATGGCCGCGGGCCATCGGTTGCACGTGATCGACGAGGCCACCCGGATGGACCCGGACGCGCTCATCGCATACGTCGTCGAGCACCGGATCGACTTCCTCGACCTGCCGCCGGCATTCGTGCGGCACCTGCTGCCGGCCGGCCTGCTCACCGACGAACGGCACCGGCCGCGCGTACTGATGCTGGGCGGCGAGGCGCTGCCCGACGCGCTGTGGAGGCAACTGGCCGACGTGCCGGGCACGGTGAGCCACAACTTCTACGGTCCCACCGAAACCACTGTGGACGCCACCGTCGCGCCGATCGTCGGTGACCGTGCCCCGACGATCGGCCGCCCGTTGCGCAACGTGCGGGCGTACGTCGTGGACGACTCGTTCCAGCTCGTCCCGATCGGCGTCCCCGGCGAGCTGTACCTGGCGGGCCGCCAGACCGCCCGCGGCTACCTCCGCAGGCCGGGTCTGACGGCGGAGCGGTTCGTGGCGAATCCGTTCGGGCCCCCGGGTTCCCGGCTCTACCGCACCGGTGATCGGGTCCGCTGGACCGCGGACGGGCAACTCGACTACCTCGGCCGCGTCGACCACCAGCTCAAGATCCACGGCCACCGGATCGAACCCGGCGAGGTCGAGGCGGCCATCACCGGCCACGACGACATCGCCGAGGCCGTCGTCACGGCGGCTGAGGTCAACGGCCACCGGCACCTGGTCGGCTACGTCGTGCCGACAGCCGGCGCGACCATGAACACCGTCGAACTGCGGACCTGGCTGAAGCGGCGGCTGCCCGACTACCTGATCCCGACCGCCTACGTCCCGCTGACCGCGCTACCGCTGACCGCCCACGGCAAGATCGACCGAAACGCCTTGCCGGCACCGGACATCCAGGCGTCCCAGGCCGGCCACACGCCACCGAGCACACCGACCGAACGCACACTCGCCCGGATCTGGGCCGACGTCCTTGGCGTCGACGAGACCGGTGTCGACGACAACTTCTTCGAGCTGGGCGGCGATTCGATCCTGAGCATCCAGATCGTGTCGCAGGCCCGCCGGCAGGGTGTGCACCTGACCACGCGGGACGTGTTCCAGCACCAGACGATCCGGCAGCTCGCCGCCGTGACGCGCCCCGAAGTCCCAGCAGCGAGCCGGCAACCGGTGCGACGGGCGTGGCTGGACCAGGCGCGGATCGACAGGCTCGGCCCGGACGTCGAGGACGTCTACCCGCTCACGCCGCTGCAGGCCGGCATGCTGTTCCACAGCCTCGTCGACGACGGTTCCGGCGTGTACTCGGACCAGATCCGGCTGCGCCTGGCCGGGATCACCGCACCGGAGGCGCTGGGCGAGGCATGGCAGCGGATCGTCGACCGCACGCCGGTGTTGCGCACGTCGGTGGTGTGGCAGGACGTGCCGGAGCCGATGCAGGTCGTGCACCGCGGTGTGACGGTGCCGATCACGTACCACGACTGGCGATCGCTGCCCGGGTCCGAACAGGACGCCGCGATCCGGCGCGTCGTGGCCGCCGACCGCGAGATCCGCGTCGACCTGGCCGTGCCGCCACTGTTGCGCCTCGTCATCGGCCGCACAGCCGATGACGAGGCGCTGGTGCTGTGGACGTCACACCACCTGATCCTGGACGGCTGGAGCACGGGGCGGCTGTTCGCGGACGTGTGCCGGGAGTACGCCGCGATCACCGCGGGCCGGCCGTCACCGATGCGGCACCGGAGACCGTTCCGCGACTATGTCGACTGGCTGCACGAGCAGGACGACGAGGAGGCCGAACGGTACTGGCGACAGGTCCTGGCCGGTTTCGCCTCGCCGACACCACTGCCCTACGACCGACCCCCGACCGACAACCACCGCACCGAGTCGACCGCGTCGTTGCGACTGGAGTTCGACGCCGAGCGCATGCGGCGGTTCGCGAGCGGGAACGCGCTCACGGTGAACACGGTCGTGCAGGGCGCGTGGGCGCTGCTGCTGTCCCGCTACAGCGGCACCACCGACGTCCTGTTCGGCACCACGGTCTCCGGCCGACCGCCGGAACTGCCCGGCATCGACACGATGATCGGCCTGTTCATCAACACGATCCCGACCCGCACCGACACCTCCCCCGACCGCCCGGTGCTCGGCTGGCTCCAGGAACTCCAGGCGCACCAGACCCAGGCGCGCCACCACGATCACACCCCGCTGCCCCAACTGCACGGCTGGACCGAGCTGGCCGCCGACGCGCACCTGTTCGACACGATCGTCGCGTTCGAGAACTATCCGCTGGACGACTCGACCGACACCGGCGTGCGCGTCGTGTCGATCGACGCGCACGACACGACGAACTTCCCGCTCGGCCTGACCGCGTACCTGACCGGCCCGGCACTGCACCTCGCGCTCAACTACGACCCGAGCCTGTTCGACACCGGCACGATCGAGCGCATCGCGGCCCACCTGGACCTGCTGCTGGCCGGCATCACCGACCACCCGCACCGCCCGATCGCGGCGCTGCCGACCACGACGGCGGCCGAGGCACGGCAACTGGCCGACTGGAACGGCACCACGACCGACCGCGTCGCCGGCACGGTCGCGGCCCGCTTCGCCGAGCAGGCACGCCGCACGCCGCACGCCACCGCGATCCGTGGCGGCCAGACGCTGACCTACCGCGAACTGGACGTCCGCGCCAACCGGCTCGCGCACCGGCTGCTGCGGTCGGGCGCGGGGCCGGAGCGGTGTGTGGGTCTGCTGATGGAGCGCTCGGTCGATCTGGTCGTCGCGGTGCTGGCCATCGCGAAGGCGGGTGCGGCCTATCTGCCGCTGGACCTGCGTGCGCCGCGATCGCGGGTGCGCACGCTGCTCGCGGAGGGCGACACGACGGTGCTGCTCACCGACCAGCACTGGCGCGCCACCGCCGCCACCGTGCACGACGGTCCGGTGGTCACGGTGGCCGACGGGACCGGCGAACCGGACGGTCCGCCCGCTGTGCGAGCCGATCCGGACAATCTCTGCTACCTGATGTACACGTCCGGATCGTCCGGTGTGCCCAAGGGTGTCGCGGTGCGGCAGCGGGACGTCGTGGCGCTCGCGACCGACCGGTGCTTCCGCACCGGTGCGCACGAGCGCGTCCTGCTGCACTCGCCGCTGGCATTCGACGCGTCCACGTACGAACTGTGGGTGCCACTGCTCAACGGCGGGACGGTCGTGGTCGCGCCGGCCGGTGAGGTCACCGCGGCGACGTTGCGCGACGCGATCGGCACGCACGGTGTCACCGGACTGTGGCTGACCGCCGGTCTGTTCCGGGCGTTCGGCCTCGACTCGCCGGAGTGTTTCGCGGGACTGCGCGAGGTGTGGACCGGTGGTGACGTCGTGCCGGCGGCCGCGGTCCGCGCGGTGCGGGCCGCGTGTCCCGGCATCGTGGTCGTCGACGGCTACGGTCCGACCGAGACCACGACCTTCGCGAGCCACCACCGCATCGAGGCCGACGGGCCGGTGCCGGCCGTGCTGCCGATCGGCAGGCCGCTGGAGGACATGCACACCTATGTGCTCGACCCACGGTCGCGCCCGGTGCCACCGAGGACACCCGGTGAGCTGTACGTCGCCGGAGCCGGACTGGCGCGTGGCTATCAGAACCGTCCCGGCCTGACGGCACAGCGGTTCGTGCCCGATCCCCACGGCGCACCGGGTGCGCGCATGTACCGCACGGGCGACCTGGTCCGGTGGACACTCGAGGGCACACTGGAATTTCTCGGCCGAGCCGACGACCAGGTCAAGATCCGCGGCTACCGCGTCGAACTCGACGAGATCGAGCACGTCCTGACCGGGCATCCCGCCATCGGCACGGCGGTGGTCCTCGCACGCGAGGACGAGCCGGGCGTGAAGCGCCTTGTCGGGTACGTGGTCGGGTCCGACGTTCCGGACGGCACCGAACTGAAGGCGTTCTGTGCCCGCACGCTGCCCGACTACATGGTGCCCGCGGCGTTCGTGACACTCGACCGGCTTCCGTTGAGCACCAACGGAAAGGTCGACCGACGCGCCCTGCCGGCGCCGGACTGGGGCACGGGCGCCGGCCACGTGGCGCCGCGCACCGACGCCGAACGCGTGCTGGCCGGGATCTGGGCGGCCGTGCTGGACGTGCCCGAGGTCGGTGTCGAGGACGACTTCTTCGACCTGGGTGGCGATTCGCTGCTCAGCATCCGGGTCACGGCGCGGATGCGGACGGCGTTCGGTGTCGACGTGTCCCCGAGGATGCTGTTCGACAGCCCGACGATCGCGGCGCTGGCAGCGACGCTACCGGCCGGCACCGCGCCGCGCGCCACGACGATCCCGGTCCTGGCACGCGACCGCGACCTGCCGATGTCGTTCGCGCAGCGGCGGCTGTGGTTCCTGCACGAGTTCGAACCGGACAGCTCGGAGTACGTGACGCCACTGGCGATCCGGCTCCGCGGCGACCTCGACGTCGCCGTGCTCGGCAAGGCGCTGACGGCGCTGGCGGCGCGCCATGAGTCGCTACGCACGACATTCGCGTTCGCCGACGGTGTGGGCACGCAGATCGTGCGTCCGGTACGGGACGTCACGGTGCGCACGCTCGATCTGTCGACGTCCGACACGGACATCGAAGACATCGTGCGCGACGAGTGCACCCGGCCGTTCGACCTGCGCGAAGGACCGCTGCTGCGCTGCCTGTCGGTGCGACTGGCCGACGACGACCACGTGCTCATGCTGTGCCTGCACCACATCGTCACCGACGGTTGGTCGATGGGCGTGCTGATCGGGGAGTTCGCCGAGTTCTACAACGCGTACGCCCAGGGCCGGTCGCCCGTAGTGCCGGCGCTGCCGGTGCAGTACGCGGATTTCGCCGCGTGGCAGCAGACCGCGCTCGCCGACGACTCGGCCGCCCAACTGGAGTACTGGCGGGAACGGCTGACCGGCCTGGAACCGCTGCGCCTGACCACCGACCGGCCCCGTCCCGCCGTGCACACGAAGAACGGCGCGCTGCACGAGTTCACGATCCCCGCCGAACTGACGGCGCGGCTGCGCTCGGTCGGCCGCGACCACGACTGCACGCTGTTCATGACGCTCGTGGCCGCCTGTCAGGTCCTGCTCGCCCGTTATACCGGGCAGGACGACATCGCGGTCGGCACCGTGACGTCCGGCCGTGGGCTGCCGGAACTGGAGCACCTGATCGGCTTCTTCGTGAACACGCTGGTGCTGCGGTCCTCGGTCGGCGGCACGTTCGGGCAGCTACTCGACGACGTCAGGCACACCGTGCTGGACGCGTTCGCTCACCAGGACGTGCCGTTCGAGCGGGTCGTCGAGCACGTCCGGCCGGAACGCGACACCAGCCGGACTCCGCTGTTCCAGGCGATGGTCCTGCTGCAGAACCTGCCCGGCACGCTGCCGGACCTGTCCGGGCTGGCCGTCGAGGACGTGCCGGTGCCGGTGATCACGGCGAGCACCGAGGTCAGTTTCGAGTTCGCCGAACGCGACGACACGCTGGCCGCCGTCATCGAGTACAACACCGACCTGTTCGACGCGGCGACCATCGAGCGCATGGCCGGACATCTCATGGTGCTGCTGGACGGCCTGGTCACCGACCCCTCCGTCCCGCTGCGCGGGCTGCCGCTGCTCACCGAGCGCGAACGACACCTCGTTCTGGTGCGGCACAACGACACCGACGCCGACATACCGGTCACCACGTACCCGGAGATCTTCCGGCGACAGGCCGCCCGCACGCCCGACGCGACAGCGCTCGTGTGGCGCGACACGCGCCTCACGTTCGCCGAACTGGACGCCGTCACCGACCGGCTGGCGCACCAGCTCCGCGCCCGAGGCGCCGGCCCGGAGCGGATCGTCGCCATCGCGCTGCCGCGCACCCACCTGATGTTCGTCGCGCAAGTCGCGGTACTCAAGTCCGGCGCGGCGTTCCTGCCCGTCGACCCCACCCAGCCGACCGACCGAATCCTCCGGGACGCCGAGCCGATCCTGGTCCTGGACACCGACACGATCGACGACCTGCTGGCCCGGTCGACGGATCAGGTCACCCGATATGAACCACACCCGGACAATGCCGCCTACGTGATTTACACGTCCGGCTCGACGGGCCGGCCGAAGGGCGTCACCGTCACCCATCGCGCGTTCACGAACCTGCTGCTGCACCACCGCGACCACTGGCTGGCCACGCACCTGGCCGACGGACCGCGGTCGCGGGGTGCGGTGCGGTTGCGGGGTGCGGTGACGGCCGCGTTCACGTTCGACACGTCGCTGGAGGGCAACGTGTTGCTGACCGCCGGCCACGAACTGCACGTGATCGACGAGCGGACCCGAATGGACCCGGACGCGCTGGTCGCGTACGTCGTCGAGCACCGCATCGACTTTCTCGATCTCACGCCGACCTACCTGACCCAGCTCATCCCGGCCGGCCTGCTCACCGATCCGCGGCACGCCCCGGCCATCGTGATGCTCGGCGGCGAGGCACTTCCGGACGGGTTGCGCCAGCACCTGGCCGACGCCGACCGCACCGCCGGCTTCAACTTCTACGGTCCCACGGAGGTCACGGTCGACGCGGTCTACTGCGCCGTGGACGGCGACCGGCGGCCGGTCATCGGGCGACCACTGCGCAACGTCACGGCCTACGTGCTGGACACCGCCGGATCACCCGTGCCGATCGGCGTGCCCGGCGAACTGTGCCTGGCAGGCCGGCAGACCGCGCGCGGCTACCTGAACCAGCCCGGCCTGACCGCGCAGTGCTTCGTCGCCAACCCGTTCGGCCCACCCGGCGACCGCATGTACCGCACGGGTGACCTGGCGCGGTGGACGGAGGACGGGCAACTGGAGTACCTCGGCCGCGTCGACGAGCAGGTGAAGATCCGCGGCTTCCGGATCGAACCGGGGGAGATCGAGACACACCTACGGCGGCACGAGAACGTGGCCGAGACGGTCGTGCTCGCCCGCGCGGACCGGGCGGGACACCGGAAACTGGTCGCCTACGTCGTGCCGGCGGGCTCACCGCCGGACACCATGGAACTGCGCGATCACCTCGGGCAGCGGCTGCCGGACTACCTGGTGCCCTCGGCGTTCGTGATGCTGGAGCGGCTTCCCGTGACCGCACACGGAAAGCTCGACCGCGGCGCGCTGCCCGACGTCGACCTGTCCCTGCGCGGCACCGCCTATGTGGCACCGCGCACCGACGCCGAGCGACTGCTCGCCGGGATCTGGTCGGAAACCCTCGGGGCCGACGACGTCGGCGCCGAGGACAACTTCTTCGAACTGGGCGGCGACTCGATCCTCAGCATCCAGATCGTGTCCCGCGCGCGCCAGCAGGGCCTGCGCGTCACCACGAAGGATGTGTTCCAGCACCCGACCGTCAGACAACTGGCCGCCGTGGCACGCGCACCCGAGGCGGCGCCCGCGCCGCGGGTGCGAAGCGGTCCCGCGCCGCTGACGCCGATCCAACACTGGTTCTTCGCCACGCACGGCCCACAGCCGCACTGGACCATGTCGCTACTGCTGGAACTCGACCCGGACGTCGACGCGGATGTCCTGCGCGACGCCGTGCACGCACTCGTGGCACACCACGAGGCACTCCGCACCCGCTTCGACCACGTCGACGGCGAATGGCGGCAACGGGTCGACGACGCCGACCCGACCGGAATCCTCGAACTGGTCGGGGAGCCGGTCGACGAGGACGCGGTCGCGGTCGCCGCACAGGCCGGCCTTGACATCACGAACGGCCCGGTGATCAGGGCGATCCTGTTCACCGGCGACCGGCCCCGGCTGTTCGTCACGGTGCACCATCTCGTCGTCGACGGCGTGTCCTGGCGCATCCTGCTCGGCGACCTGGAAACGGCCTACCGCGACCTGCTCGCCGGCCGCCGCTGCGACCTCGAACCGGTCGGCACCACATTCGGCGACTGGGCACACCGGCTCGCCGACCACGTCCGTTCCGGCGCGCTGGACGGCGATCTCGCGTACTGGACGACGGCGGCCGATCCCGCACCGCTGCCGGTCGGCCGCGCCGGAACCGCCGGCGGCGTGCGGTCGGTGACGGTGACGCTGGACCGGGAGCACACCACCGCGCTGCTGCGCCAGGTGCCCGGCGTGTACCGCACGGAGGTCAACGACGTCCTGCTCACGGCACTGGGCACCGCGCTGGCCGGCTGGACAGGGCGCGACCGTGTGGTCATCGCGTGCGAAGGTCACGGCCGCGAGGACGTCGTCGCCGACGTCGACACCACCCGTACCGTCGGCTGGTTCACGACGCAGTACCCGGTCGCGCTGTCCGTGCCGGCCGGCATGGACTGGGGCAGCACGCTCAAGTCGGTCAAGGAGCAACTGCGGGCGGTGCCCAGGCACGGCCTCAGCTACGAGGCGCTGCGCTATCTGTCGACCGAGGGTTCCCTTGCCGCACAACAGGATCCGCAGATCTGCTTCAACTATCACGGCCAGTGGCAGCCGATCCGCGACGACGATGGGCTGTTCCGCCAGCACTGCGAGGGCATCGGCCAGGACTTCGCGCCGGACAGCGCCGTGGACTACCCGCTGGAGGTCACCGGACTCGTTGCCGACGGTGAGCTGCGACTGACCTGGCAGTACTCCCCCGACGCCGTCGAGGAGACCACGGTCCGCGAGGTCGCCGACCGCATGACGGCCGCGTTGCGCGGCATCGTGGCGCACTGCCGGCAGCCGGAGGCAGGCGGCCGTACGCCGTCGGACTTCCCGCTCGCGCGCCTGACACAGGCCGAGGTCGACCGGATCGCCGGCACCGGCCGGACGGTCGAGGACATCTACCCGCTCACCCCGCTACAGGCCGGCATGGTGTTCCACAGCCTGGTCGACACCGCGTCGGGCGCCTACCTGGACCAGATCACCCTGCGGCTGTCCGGGGTCCGGGAGCCGGCGATCGTGGCCAAGGCGTGGCAGCGCGTCGTCGACCGGACACCGGTGCTGCGCACGTCCATCGTCTGGGAGAACGTGGCCCAACCGGTCCAGGTCGTGCACCGCCAGGTCACGGTCGCGGTGACCTACCACGACTGGCGGGATGCCGCCGACCCGGCAGCCGAGGTGTCCGCGGTTCAAGCGGCGCAACGGGCTGACCGCCTGGACCTGACGTCGGCACCGCTGATGCGGCTCGCGCTCGGGCGCACGGCCGACGACGAGGTCGTCATGATCTGGACGTCGCACCACGTGCTCCTGGACGGCTGGAGCAACGCGGCCGTGTTCACCGAGGTGCTCCAGGAGTACGCGGCGATCGCCACCGGCCGCAACCGCGAACCGGCCTACCGGCGACCGTTCCGCGACTACCTCGACTGGCTGGCCCGCCAGGACACGGCCGCCGCCGAGCGCTACTGGCGGGACGTCCTGGACGGCTTCGACTCGCCGACCCCGCTGCCCTACGACCGGCTCCCGACCGAGAGCCACCGCGGCGAGTCGTCGGACTCGGTGCACACGGAACTCTCCGTCGAACGGTCCGACCGGCTGCGCACGTTCGCGCGACGCAACGGGCTGACCGTGAACACCGTGGTCCAGGGCGCGTGGGCGCTGCTGCTGTCCCGCTACGGCGGCACCACCGACGTCCTGTTCGGCACCACGGTCTCCGGCCGACCGCCGGAACTGCCCGGCATCGACGCGATGATCGGCATGTTCATCAACACGGTCCCGACCCGCGTACGCACCACACCGGACCAATCACTCATCGCCTGGCTGCGCCAACTCCAGGACGACCAGACGCGGTCCCGTCACCACGACCACACCCCGCTCCCCCAACTCCACGCCTGGACAGGTCTCCCGGCCGACGCGCCCCTGTTCGACACCATCGTCGCGTTCGAGAACTTCCCGCTCGGCGACGACGGAATCCCCGGCGCGCCGACGGTCACCGACATGGGCGCGATCGACACGACGAACTCGCCGCTCGTGGTCCGCGCGTACCTCGACGACCGGCTGACCGTCGATCTCGACCACGACCCGAACCTGTTCGACCGCACCACGATCCGCGCCATGGCGGGTCATCTGCGGGCGCTGCTGCTCGGCATGGCCGATCAGCCGGACGTGCGACTCGGCCAGGTGCCGTGGCTGTCCGCCGCGGAACGGCGGCTCGTGCTGGACGAGTGGAACGCCACCGGTCACCCGGTTCTGATCGGCACGGTCCCGGACCGCTTCACCGCGCAGGTGCGGCGGAGTCCGGACGCGGTCGCCGTGGTCGACGGCGACGTCTCGCTGACCTACCGCGAACTGGATGCCCGCGCCAACGGCCTGGCGCACCGGCTGGTCCGGCTGGGTGTCCGGCCGGAGGACCGGGTCGGCGTGCTGATGGCACGCTCGGCCGAGCAGATCGTCGCCGTACTGGCCGCCGTGAAGGCGGGCGCGGCCTACCTGCCGCTGGACGAACGCGCGCCCGCCGCGCGGCTGCGGCAACTCGTGGCCGGTGTGCCGGTGCTGGTGACCGACCGGACCTGGGACGCCGTGGCGCGCGAGATCCACGACGGCCACACCGTGCTCGCCGACGAGCCGTCCACTGTGGATGGCGACGGGCCGGAGGTACCGCTGCGGCCGGACAATCTGCTCTACGTCATCCACACCTCCGGTTCCACCGGGACACCGAAGGGTGTCGCGGTGCGGCATCGGGACGTGGTCGCGTTCGCCGCCGACCGGTGCTTCCGGACCGGTGCGCACGAGCGGGTGCTGTACCACTCGCCGCTGGCGTTCGACGCGTCGACGTACGAGCTGTGGATTCCGCTGCTCAACGGCGGCCGGATCGTCGTGGCACCGTCCGGTGACCTCGACGCGGCCCGTGTCCGGCAGTTGATCGCGGAGCACGGCCTGCGCAGCCTGTTCCTCACCACCGGCCTGTTCCGCGCGCTGGCCACCGACAGCCCGGAGTGCCTGGCCGGGCTCGCCGAGGTGTGGACCGGCGGCGAGGCCGTGCCGGCGACCGCGCTGCGCTCCGTCCGGGCCGCGTGTCCGGACGTGACGCTGGTCGACGTCTACGGCCCGACCGAGACCACCGCTTACGCCACCCATCACCCGATTCGGCCGGATCAGCCGATTCCGGACGTCGTGCCGATCGGGCGGGCACAGGACAACATGCGGGTCTACGTGCTGGACACCGACCTGCGGCCGGTGCCACCGGGCGTGCCGGGCGAGCTGTGCATCGCGGGCGAAGGTCTGGCCCGCGGCTACCTCGACCGCCCCGGCCAGACGGCGGAGCGGTTCGTCGCCGACCCCTACGGCAGGCCCGGCGACCGCATGTACCGCACCGGCGACCTGGCCCGCTGGACCGCGCAGGGCCACCTTCGCTATGTCGGGCGCGCGGACGGCCAGGTGAAGATCCGCGGGTTCCGGATCGAACTCGGTGAGATCGAACAGCACCTCACCGACCATCCGAGCGTGGCCGAGGCCGTCGTCACGGTGCACCGCGGCGGCCAGGGCGGCGCGCGGCTGGTCGCGCACGTCGTCACCGGACAGGCAGTGGATCCGTTGCGACTGCGTGATTTCCTGGCCGCACGACTCCCCGACTACATGGTGCCGACGGCGTTCCGAACGCTGGACGCCCTGCCGCTCAACGCGAACGGCAAGCTCGACCGCAAGGCCCTGCCCGAGCCGGACCGGAGCACGGGGGCGTCCCTCGCACACCGGCCGCCGCGCGATCACACCGAACGCGTGATCGCCGAGATCTGGGCGGACCTGCTCGAACGTGACGACATCGGCGTGCACGACAACTTCTTCGAGCTGGGCGGTGACTCGATCCTGAGTATCCGCATCACGTCTCGCCTGCGCGCCGCGCTCGGCACGGACCTGTCGCCGCGTGAGGTGTTCACGCACTCGACGGTCGCCGAACTGGCGGCCCTCGTCCGACCGGGCCGCACGGCCGGCATCCCGCCCATCACACCGGTACCGTCGGACCGAGCGCTGCCACTGTCGTTCGCGCAGCAGCGGTTGTGGTTCCTGCACGACTTCGAACCCGACAGCTCGGAGTACATCACGCCGGTCGCGCTGCGGCTGACCGGCAGGCTGGACGTGCCGGCGCTGGCCCGGGCCGTCACGGGCCTGATCCGCCGGCACGAGTCGCTGCGCACCACGTTCGACGATGTCGACGGCGTCGGCCGGCAGATCGTGCACCCACCGTTCGACGCCACCATCACCACCGACGACCTCACCGACCGACCCGAACGCCTGGCGGAGGTGCTCGCGGCGGAGACCACGCGGCCGTTCGATCTGCGCCGGGGTCCGCTGCTGCGCGTCCGATTGCTGCGTGTCGCGGTCGACGAGCACGTGCTGGTGCTCACGCTGCACCACATCGTCACCGACGGCTGGTCCAACGGGATCCTGGTCGACGAACTGACCCACCTCTACGCCGCTGCCCTGCACGACGCCGGGCCGCAACTGCCGGCGCAACCGGTCCGGTACGCGGATTTCGCCGTGTGGCAACGGGAAACGCTGCCCGACACGCTGTTGGCCGATCAGTTGGACTACTGGCGCCGACAACTGGACACCGTGCCGCCACTGGAACTGCCCACGGACCGACCGCGACCCGCGGTGCACACGACCAACGGCGCGCTGGTGGACTTCCCGGTGCCCCCGGAGGTGACCACGCGGCTGCGGTCCCTGGGTCGGGACCACGGGGCGTCGCTGTTCATGACACTGGTGGCCGCGTGCCAACTGTTGCTGCACCGGTGGTCCGGCCAGGACGACATCGCGGTCGGCACGGTGGCGTCGGGCCGGGAGCGGGCCGAGTTGGAGCAGTTGGTCGGCTTCTTCGTGAACACGCTCGTGCTGCGGGCCACCGTGGAGGGCACGTTCGCGCAGTTCCTCGGCCGCGTCCGGGACACCGTGCTGGCCGCGTTCGACCACCAGGACGTCCCGTTCGAGCGAATCGTGGACGAGCTGCGGCCGGTGCGTGACCCGAGCCGGACACCCCTGTTCCAGGCGATGGTCGTGCTGCAGAACACGCCCGCGCGGCGGCCGGCCATGCCCGGCCTTGAGCTGGCCGACGTGACGCTGCCGGTGGTGAGCGCGAGTTTCGACGTCGTGGTGCAGTTCCAGGAAGTCGACGACGGTGGCCTGCACGGGGTGCTCAACTACAACACCGACCTGTTCGACGCGGCCACGATGCACCGCTTCGCGGCACACCTGACGGTCCTGCTGGCCGGCATCACCGAGCACCCCGAACAGCCGGTGAGCACGCTGCCCGTGCTGCCGGCGGCAGAGGCGAACCGGGTGGTCGTGGAGTGGAACGACACGGCCCGCGACGTCACGCCCGCGACCCTGGCCGAACTGTTCGAGGCCCAGGTCCTCCGCACACCGGAGGCTCCCGCGGTACTCACCGAGAGCACGGCGATCGGTTTCGCCGAGCTGAACCGGCGCGCCAACCGACTGGCCAGGCTGTTGGTGCGGAAGGGTGCCGGTCCCGAGCGGATCGTCGCGCTGGCGCTGCCCCGCTGCCCCGACATGGTCGTGGCACAGCTGGCCGTGGCGAAGGCGGGCGCGGCCTACCTGCCGATCGACCCCGACTACCCCGCCGACCGGATCACGTTCATGCTCGACGATTCGCGCGCCGCCCTGCTGCTCACCCACCGGGACCTGACCATCCCGACCGCCGTCCCGACACTCCTGCTGGACGACCTGCCCGAGCTGGACGCGTTGCCGGACGACGATCTCACCGACACCGACCGGATCGCACCACGGCACCTGGCCAACGCCGCCTACCTGATCTACACGTCCGGTTCGACCGGTGTGCCGAAGGGTGTCACGGTGACGCACGGCGGCCTGGCCAACTTCTCCGCCGCCGAGATCGAGCACTTCGGCGTACGACAGGGCGACCGGGTCCTCCAGTTCTCCTCACCCAGCTTCGACGCGTCCGTGCTGGAACTGTGCATGGCACTGCCGGCCGGCGCGGCTCTCGTCTCGCCACCCCCCGGCCCGCTGCTGGGCGACCACCTCGCCGACGTGCTGGCCCGGCACCGCGTGACACACGCGCTGATCCCACCCGCGGCACTGGCCACCGTGCCACCGGTCCCGCTGCCGGAGTTCCGGACGCTCGTGGTCGGTGGCGACGCGTGCACCGGCGAACTGGTCGCGCGGTGGGCCGCGGACCGCCGCATGATCAACGCCTACGGTCCGACGGAGGCCACGGTCGTGGCCACGTGGAGCGGGCCGCTGTCCGGCGACCAGGCGCCACCGATCGGCGGTCCGATCGGCAACACGCGGGTCTACGTGCTCGACGCGGTCATGCGGCCGGTGCCGATCGGCGTGCCGGGCAGGCTGTTCGTGGCCGGTCACGGGCTTGCGCGCGGCTACCACGACCGTCCCGGCCTGACCGCGCAGCGGTTCGTCGCCGATCCGTTCGGTGAGCCCGGTGCCCGCCTGTACGACACCGGGGACCTGGCGCGGTGGACGGCCGATGGCGAGTTGTGTTTCGTCGGTCGTGGCGACGAGCAGGTGAAGATCCGCGGCTACCGGATCGAACTCGGCGAGATCGAGACCCGGCTGCGCGCACACCCGGACGTCACCGACGCCGCCGTCGTGGCACGCGAGACGGGCCCCGGGCACAGGCAACTCGTCGGCTATGTCGTCCCGGTCGCCGAACCACCGACCACGGCAGCGCTGCGCGAGCACCTGCGGCACGCCCTGCCCGACCACATGATCCCGGCGGCGTTCGTCGTGCTCAACCAGCTTCCGTTGTCCCCCAACGGAAAACTGGACAGGACCAGGCTGCCGGCACCGACCGGCCGGGTCGAGCCGGAGACGCAGCACGTGCCGCCGCGCGACCCGACGGAGGAGGCCTTCGCGCGGATCTGGGCGGACGTGCTCGGCCTCGCGCGGGTCGGGATCGACGACAACTTCTTCGAACTCGGCGGCGACTCGATCCTGAGCATGCAGGTCGTGTCGCGGGCCCGGCGGGCCGGCTGGTGGATCGGGTCGAAGGACGCGTTCCTGCACCAGACGATCCGCGAACTGGCGACGGTGGCCCAGCCGCTGGCGGCCGCCCGACCGGACGACGAGCCGGTCGCCGGCGACGCGCCGCTCACCCCGATCCAGCACTGGTTCCTGCGCACCCATCCGGTCAACCCGGCGCACTTCAACCAGTCGATGCTGGTCGAACTGACCGACCGACCGGACCGGCAGGCCCTGGACCGGGCGCTGGCCGCGCTCGTGGCGCACCACGACGCGCTGCGCACGCGCTTCGTGTGCGTCGACGACCACTGGCGGGCGCACGTCCCGGCCGCCGGACCGGTGACCGTCCTGCGGCACGAGGACATGTCCGCGGTCGCCGACCGGCAGGCGTCGATGGAACGCGTCGCCGACGAGGTGCACGCCGGTTTCGACCTGGCCACCGGCCCGCTGCTGGCCGCCGTGCTGTTCTCCCTCGGCAGCGACCGGCCGCGGCTGCTGCTCGTCGCACACCATCTCGTGGTGGACGGCGTGTCCTGGCGCATCCTGCTGGACGACCTGGACATCGCCTACCGCCAGGCCGCCGCCGGTCGGCCGATCGAACTGGACGCACGGACGACGTCGTTCCGGACGTGGGCTCAGCGGCTGGTCGAGCACGTCGGCAGCGGCGCGCTGGACCACGAGCTCGACCACTGGCGGGCCGCGCTCACCGACACCCCACTGCCCACCGACCGCGCCGAAGGCCCGGTCACACCACAGCGCGCGATCACGATCTCGTTGGCAGACGAGGAAACCGACGCGCTGCTGCGGGCCGCGCCGACGGCGTACCGGACGCGGATCAACGACGTGCTGCTGTCCGCGCTGGCCGTCGCGCTGTGCCGGTGGACCGGCCGGGACACGGTGTCGGTCGACCTGGAGGGGCACGGCCGCGAGGAGATCGTCGACGGCGTCGACCTGTCCCGCACCGTCGGGTGGTTCACCACGATGTTCCCCGTGTCGCTGCGGGCACCGGCAGACCGACAGGACTGGCGGTCGCTGGTCAAGTCGGTGCGGCGGCAGCTACGTACGGTGCCGGGCAACGGGTTCGGCTTCGGCGCGTTGCGGTACCTCGGCTCGCCGTCCGTGCGGGAGCGGTTGGCCGGCGGGTCGGAGCCACAGGTCGCGTTCAACTACCTCGGCCAGTGGGACACCGGCGGTCCACGCGGCGATTCGCTGTGGCACGCCGTGCACTCGGCGATCGGCCAGGACCACGATCCGGCCGAGCGCGGCGCGCACCTGATCGAGGTGGTGGGCGCGGTGAACGGCGGCCGGTTGGAGTTCTCCTGGATCTATCGGCCCGACGCGCTGGACGAGTCCACGGTGGCCACTGTCGCGGACGACTTCGCCCACGCGCTGCGGCAGATCGCCGCCGACTGCACGCGGTCGAGGTGAGCATCGTGACCGTTCCGTTGTCCCGCAACCGAACCTATCGCCTGCTGTGGAGCAGCCAGGCACTGTCCGAGGTCGGCTTCAACGCGGCCACGATCGCGTTCCCGCTGCTGGTGCTGACGTTGACCAGGTCACCGGCCGACGCGGGCCTGGTGATGGGCGCGGACGCGGCGGCGCAACTCGTCGCGGGCCTGCCGGCCGGCGCGCTGGCCGACCGCTGGGACCGCAAGCGGATCATGCTGTGCTGCGAAGCGGCACAGGCGATCGCGGCGGCCAGTCTGGTGGTCGCGCTGCTGTCGCACGTGGCGACGCTCTGGCACATCGTGCTCGTCGCGGTGGTGCTCGGCGTGTCCAGGGCGTTGTTCCAGCCGGCGGAGGACGCGTCGCTGCCGCACGTCGTGCCGGACGCCCAGTTGTCCACGGCGGTCGCGATGAACGCGGCGCGCGGCTATCTCGGACAGTTGTCCGGCACGGCGCTGGGCGGCGTGTTGTTCGCGGCACGGCGCTGGCTCCCGTTCGCCGTGGAGACCCTCGCGCACACGGGCGCGTTCGTGGCGCTGTGGTTCGTGCGACTGCCGGCCGGGCAACGGGAACCGATGCCGATCGGCGACCTGCCGCGCGAGATGCGCGACGGGTTGCGCTGGATCTGGGGCCAGCGACTGCTGCGCACGACCGCGCTGTGCGCGGTCGGCCTGAACTTCACCTTCCAGGCGTTCTACCTGGTGGTGATCGCGGTGTCGCAGCAGCGCGGCACGCCGTCGGCGCAGATCGGTCTGATGGCGGCGATGCTCGGCGCGGGCGGCGTCGTCGGCACCCTGGCCGCACCGCACGTGCAGCGGCTGGTCCGGCCGTACGGGGCCGTGACCGGCGTGTTCTGGGCGTTGACGGTGCTCACCCCGCTGGCGCTGTTCATCCACAACGGATATCTGATGGGCGCGTTGTTCGCGGCGATGGCGTTCCTCGCGCCGACCGCGAGCACCACGATCTTCACCTACCAACTCCTGCTCACGCCGGACGAGTTGCGTGGCCGGGTCACCGGGGCGCTGACCGTGGCACTGGGCGCGGCGGCGGTCGCCGGACCGGCGGTGGGTGGCGCGGTCGCGCAGACGCTGCCCGCCTCGGTGGCGATCGGGTTGTGCGCGGCCGGCACGGCGGTGCTCACGGTGTTCGCCACGGTCAACCCGAGCCTGCGTGCTTTCCCCACATTGGAACAGAACCGGGAAGTAGCGACGGAAGGAACCGCCGACAATGGATGACGACACCACCTACCAGGTGCTGGTCAACGACGAGGAGCAGTACTCGTTGTGGCCGGCCGACCTCGACGTACCGGCGGGCTGGCACCCGGACGGCACGGTGGGCACGAAGGACGAGTGCAGCGCGCACGTGGACGAAGTGTGGAAGGACATGCGCCCGCGCAGTCTGCGCGAGGCGATGGCCGCCGACGTACGGTAGTTCGGCGGCTCGGAGGCGTGGTGGCGCGACGACCGCACCGGAGCGACACCACGCCTCCCCGGGCCACCGCGGGTGCACGTGCGGTCGGCCCCGCGAATCCCGACAACGGCCAGGTCGGCGGCATCGCGGGCGGCCGTCATCATGGCGGCGGCATGGACATCCGGTAGCTCGGTCCAGGGTGCCGCGTTGCTCGTTCCAGCGCATGAGCGGCCGGTCCGGTGCCGCATCGCTCCCGCCGGCCACCCGGCGGCGTCATGTCGCGACGCCGCCCCGCGGGTGGCGGCGGACAAAGGACTCGACACGTCTACGCCATTCGGCGTTCTTGAGCCAATTGACCGGTCCGGTTACTTTGATTCAGGCCGACGCCGGCATTTCACCGCGCTGATCTGTGATCACGACAAGGAGGTCGGATGACGGATTCGCAGGCGACCGCACACGCCGCTTTCTGTCGCGGGCAAGGCAGAACCGATCCGATGGCGGGCGTCGACGAACGCACCGTCACCCGCGCGTGGGAAGGATTCACCACCGGCGCCGCGACCGTCCGCGGAGTCCGCCCGCAGATACTCGCGTCCTGGTACCGCTCCCGCGACAGGTACGACGTCGACCCGTCGCTCAAGGCCGCCCCGGGTGCCCCCGACCACGCCGATCACCGGCTGGAGCAGGACGTCCTGCTGACCAGGCTGGGTGGTGTCGCCGCGCTGGCCGGCCAGCGGTTGGAGGGCGAGGACGGACTGATCGCCGTGGCCGACGGGTGTGGCCGGGTACTGGCGTCGTGGGGTGACCCAGCGGTGCGGGCGCGGGCTGAGGAGAGCAACCTGGCACCACGGTCGGTGTGGGCCGAGGACACGACCGGCACCAACGGCATGGGCACCGCGCTGGAAAGCGACGGCGCCGTCGTCGTGACGGGGCCGGAGCACTGGTGTGAGGGTTTCCACCGGTGGGCGTGCGCCGCGGTCGCGATCCGTGACGTGGTCACCGACTCGCCGGTCGCGATGATCAACGTGTCCCGCTGGTCGGCGGCGATACCGCCGCACGTGACGCTGTGGCTGGAGCAGGCGGCGGCGGGTGTGGAGGCCGAGATCCGGCGGCGCGCGCTGTGGGAGGGCGAGTTCGTCGTCGCGCGGTTCACCGACGCCACGGCGCGCGGTGTCGGCCCGTTCGCCGGCTTCGACCTGGCCGGACGGACGATCGTGGCCGACGAGTCGGCGCAGTCGATGCTGGGCCTGCCGCGGTCGGCCCCGATGGTCGATGTGGCCGACCGCGCCCGGCCGGACATCCCCGAACTGCCGGACGTGATCCGCTGGGCGACGAGGCGTTCCCGTGGCAGTCTACAGTGGACCGGCCACGCGCGGCTGCTGGCGGCCGATCCGGACGAGGTGCTGCCGGTGAGTCTGAGGCCGGTGTTCGCGGCCAACCAACTCGTCGGCATGCTCTGCGAGTTCGGCGCACACGACGGCGACGAACAGTACGAGCAACCCGACGAGGCGACGACGGCGCCGGTACCGCAGCGCGTCATCGGAGTACACGATGACAGGGTCGTGGTGCTCGCGCCGGCCGAGATCCGCTCCGCGGAGGCCGACCGGAACACGGTCTGGCTGAACACCGATCTGGGCAAACTGCGCGCCGCCACGCGGGGCCTGGACAACATGGAGCGCGAACTGCGACCGCACGGCTTCTGCCGTGTCCACCGCAGGTTCGTGGTCAACCTGCGCCGCGTGGCCGAACTGGAGCGTGGCGTCAAGGGCGAGATGTTCCTCATCACCGACCCGAGAACGCCGGACTACATCCCGGTGTCCCGCCGCCACGCACCGCAGGTGCGACGCCTGCTGGGCGTCTGAGCCGCACGATCACGACCTCCCGGGCATCGTCGGTCCACAGTGAACACGAGCCACAACACCAGCCGTCCCCATCGCCATCCGGTCACGCCGCCGGCCCCCCGAACCACTGCCCGGGTGGGCCGGGAGGTCAGGCCCCCATCCCTTCCTCCCGGCCCACCGGGTCCCCCCAGCGCGAACTAGCTCACGTCACGGTGCGCCCGGCCGCGGGCGGCGGCGTTCGTAGTCGGTGGCGCGTGCGGTGGCATGCCCCCGGCCACCGGCCCGCCACGTCATGTCCGTCCGACCGTGTCCCCGCACCCTCGGCCCGCGTGCGCTCATGGAGCCACCCCCTGCTCTCGACGTGGCCCCATGCTGCCAACACGTCCTACCGGTGACCCTTGAACAGATCTTGAAACTACTGGTCAGCGCTGGTCCACGGGTCGAGCAGGCGCTCCATGGCCGCCACCTTGCCCATCCGGTGCATCTGCCGGTACAGCAGCAGTGCGTGCTCGCGGCAGGCGCGGGCCGCATCGCGGCGGCCGGCGGCGGCGTGCACGTCGCCGAGCATCGTGAGCGTGTCGGCCTCGTTGGGGACGCTGCCCGCCGCGCGGCACAGTTCCAGTGCCCTGGTGTGGAGGTCCAACGCCCTGGCGTACGCGCCGTACCGCATTTCGATGTAGCCCAACGTGTTCAGCACGTCGGTCTCGTTGTCCCGGTGCCGCTGCTCCCGCGCCAGCGCGAGCGCCCGCTCGGCGGCATCCCTGGCCGGTCGCAGGTGGCCGAGGTGGGCGTTGTGGTGGCCCATCGCACCGAGCGCGATCGCCTCCCACACCGGGTCGGGCAGGCGGTGGTACAGGTCGCGGGACCGCGTCGCGTGCAGCAACGCGTTCTCGTGGTCGTCGTGGGTGTCGTGGAACAGCGACAGCATGTAGTTGACGTAGGCCTGGGCGCGCACGTCGTCGTGCCGTTCGGCCATGGCGAGCGCGCGCCCGAAGTGGTCGAGGGACTCGGCATCGTGTTCGGCGGCGCCGTGGGCGCGGGCGAGGTAGCCGTGCGCCGACGTCAACAGCGTGGGGTCGGCCAACTGCTCGGCGGCCGTGAGCGCCGCCTGCCAGCACGTGACGCGGTCGCTCGGTGAGCCACGCCGGACGTTGATCGACTCCAGCGCCCACGCCAGCCGGCACACGTCGCGGTACCAGCCGTAGCCCACCGCGAGTTGCTGTGCGGCCAGCACATTGCGGTACTCGACGTCGAACCAGCGCATCGCCTCGGCCGCGTCGCCCAGTTCCTCCGGTTCGCAGCCGTCCGCCGGTGCGCCCGGCTTGTTCATGGGGCACGCGGTGCGGGTTGAGCAGCAGGTCGGCGACGTACGCGGTGTGCAGGTAGAAGTCGATCAGCCGCCGCAGTGCCGCACGCCGCTCCTGCTCCGGCCGGTCCTTCATCAGGTGCTCGGCCGCGTACAGCCGCAGCAGGTCGTGCATCCGGTACCGGCCACCTTCCCGGTCGACCAGCGACGCCCGCTCCAGCGCACGCAGCACGGCGGCTGCCGACGCGATCGGTATACCGGCCAGGCTGGCCACGGCGGCCACGCCGATCTCCGGACCCGGCGCGATCCCGAGCAGGCCGAACACCCTGATCTGCTCGTCGGTGAGCGCACGCTGCGACCACGACAGCACGGCCGGCAGGCTCGCGGCAGGGTCCTCGTCGTCCAGCGCGCCGAGCCGGGTCGCCGCCTGGCGCAGTTCTCCGACCAGTTCACCCAGCGACGCGTCGCGGCTGGTCTGCGCGCGGAACGCGGCGATCACCAGCGCCAGCGGCAGTCCACCGCACAGCCGCAGCACCTCGTCGACGGCCTCCGGTTCGGCCGCGACGCGACCCGCGCCGAGCCGGGCGACGAGCAGTTCGCGGGCGTCGGACGCGGGCAGCGCGTCGAGTCGCAGGTGATGGGCGCCGTGCCGGGTGATCAGGCCGGTCAGATGGTTGCGGCTGGTGATCAGCACCAGGCACGTGCGGCTGCCGGGCAGCAGCGGTGTGACCTGCTTGGCGTCCGCCGCGTTGTCCAGCACCAGCAACATCCGCTTGTCCGCCACCAGACTGCGCAACAGCGCCGTCTGCGCGTGCGGCTCGGCAGGGATCGACGAGCGGTCGATGCCCAGCGCGTGCAGGAAACCGCGCAGCGCCACCTCCGGCCGCACCGGCGGACCGTCCGGACTGAAGCCACGCAGGTCCACGAACAACTGGCCGTCGGGGAACCGGTCCTGGTGGTCGTGCGCCCAGTGCAGGGCCAGCCACGTCTTGCCGATCCCGCCCGTTCCGGCCAGTGCGGAGATCACCACCGTCCGCCCGGGGTCCAGCGCCTCGGCCAGCAGATCGGTCAGTGCGCCGAGTTCCCGGGACCGGCCGGTGAAGAACGGGGGCGCGGCAGGCAGTTGCCGTGGCACGTTCTGCCGGGCCGGTGCTTCGGGTTCGAGCGCCGGATCGCCGGTGAGCAGTTGCTGGTGCAGCGCGCGCAGCGGCGGGCTGGCGTCGCTGCCCAGTTCGTCGGCCAGTTGCCGTGCCACCCGCTGGTAGTGCGCCAACGCGTCGGACGGACGGCCGCTCCGGTACAGGGCGAGCATGAGCTGCCCGGCGAGACGTTCATCCAGCGGGTGCCGCTCGACCTGGTCGGTCAGATCGGCGACCAGCGCGGCATGCTGTCCACATCGGAGCCTGGCATCGGTCAGATCCAATTGTGCCGCATGGTGTTCCCGGTCCAGAGTGCTGCGCAGTGCCGTGAACCAGGGAGTGTCCTGGCCGTGGCACGCCTCGCCGCGCCACAGGCCGAGCGCCTGCTCGAACAGCGCCACGGCCCGCTCGTCGTCGGACGACGTCCCCTGCTCGCTCACAGAGCTGGCGGAACCGGTGCAGGTCAACGGTTTCCGTGTCGACGGCCAGCCGGTAGCCGGTGGCCTGCCAGGTGATCGTCGCGTCCGTGGCGGACAGGGTGCGGCGCAGCAGTGTCAACTGGCTCTGCAGCGCGTTGGCGGGCCGCTCCGGCCGCCGGTGTGTGTCCCAGACCCGCTCCAGCAGTTGGTCAGCGGTGACCGGCCGGTTCGCCTCCGCCAGCAGGACGGCCAGGATGCCCTGCTGGCGGGCGCCCCGGACCGCGACGCGCTCCCCGCCGACCGCGAGTTCGACTTCGCCCAGCACACGGAACTCAACCGCCATCGTCAACCCGCCGTCACACCCACACCGACAACCTATAACGCTATGTCACTGTATGTCTCGCGGACCGACCGACGAGCCGGATCGATCCGCGCTGCGGTAGGTTGGCGGTGATGGCTGACGACCTGGAGTGGCTGCTCCGCGATGTGCGCCGTGCACCACGGGAAGGCGTCGAGGCCATGGCCCGCCGGCAACGCGCGCGGCTCGCCGACGCGGTCGCCCACGCTCGCACACATTCCCGCTGCTACCGGGATCTCTACCGGAAGCTGCCCGATCGCGTCGACGATCCGGTCCTGCTGCCCGTCACCACGAAGAACACGCTGATGACCCGCTTCGACGACTGGGTCACCGATCCCGAGGCGACACTCACGCGGGTGCGGGAGTTCGTCGCCGATCCGGACCTGGTGGGCGAGCGGTTCCTCGGCAGGTACCTGGTCACGACGACGTCCGGCACGTCCGGCGAGCGCGGGATCTTCCTGCAGGACGACCGCAACCGCATACTGGCCGGTGCTCTGACGAGGCGGTCGGTCGGCGCCGTCGACGGCGCGGCCACACACACGGTGCCGGTCAGCGCGCTGGACAACAGAATCCAGCGAGGAAGCGGTCGCGGCCGCACATGCGCACCGATCGGCACGCGTTGCCGACCGATCACGGCCCGGACGGCGTCGCCACCGAACAGCCCGAGCAGACCGTGGGCCGCAAGTTCCGGATGGTCATCTCGTAGCAGGGCTGACCGCGTCCGCCTTGCGCACCAGGTATTCCCAGCCGGAGCGCAGCTGCGACGGGTTCCACACCTGTTCCCGCTTGAGCTTCGTCTCGGCCTCGTCCGACCACACCAGCGGTCCGCCCGCGGACACGGCCATCAACTGCGTGCGGCAGGCCCGTTCCAGCAGTACGGCATACATCACGGCCGACTCGATGTCCGGTCCCGCTGTGGCCGCACCGTGGTTCGGGATGAGGATGCCGTTGGCGGCCCCGAGTCGGCCGGCCAGCGCCGCACCCAGTTCTCGACTGACGATCAGCGCGCCGGTGTCGGTGAATCGGGGCAGCTGCGGGTAGGTGAACGGGACCGCGTCGTGCGACAGCGGCACCAGTTCGCGGTCCAGTGACGCGAACGCGGCCAGCGCGGGCGCGTGTGTGTGCACGACGGCGCCGACATCCGGCCGGTTGGCCATGATCTCGGTGTGGATCGGGTACTCCAGGTGCCGTCGGCCGGAGCCGTCCAGCACGTCGCCGTCCGGTGTCACGAGGACGACGCGGTCGTCGTCGGTCTCCTCGAAACCCCAGCCGGAGGCCTTCATCCAGACGCCACGACCGTCGGGGTCGCGGACCGAGGCGTGGCCCCAGACCATGTCGCCGAGTCCGGCCGCGGCCAGGGCTCGGCCCGCCTGGGTCACCAACTGCCTCGGGTCGTCCACCGGATCTCCTCCGTCACGGGCCGCAGCGTCTTGAGCGTCGGAATGACGGGGGCCGTCTCCATCCGCACAACCGCCGGGAGCGTAGCGACCTTCGTGGTGAGGTAGGCGAACAGGGCGTGGCCGGCTGCGCGGCGTGTTCGCCCAGAGCGTCATCGTGCTGTCAGGCTGGCCTGGCACACGGCCGCTTGTCAGGCTAGCCTTGCAGTATGGCTGGCGACTGGGTATTCAGCTGGCAGTTGGGCACGCGCGCGTGGGAGCGGTTGGCCCGCTGGGGCAAGGACGATCCCGAGCGTCGCCCGCCCAGCGGCGACGAGGGCGAGCAGGCGCTGCTCGCGCTGACCGACATCGGCGCGCTGCGGCGGTTGCTGGACCAGACGGAGTTCGAGGCGATCCGGATCGCTCGGCGCAGCGGTAGGTCGTGGGCGGAGGTCGCGGTGCGGCTGGGTATCACGCGGCAGTCGGCGTGGGAGCGCTGGCAGGACGTGGACAAGCCGGACCAGCCGGTGCGGCCCGGGGAAAGGGCCGTCACGGAGGCCGTCGCGGAGGCCGTCGCGCAGCGGGTCGACCCGTACCGCTGGCTCCGGATGCTCGGGCACACCGCCGTCGCTCGACGGTCATGGTGCCCAACGTGGTCGGCCTGACTCGAATGCTTGCTCAACAGCAACTGAGACTCCACGATCTGGTCGGGATCGCGGCCGATCCGGACGGGCCACCGCTCGATGCCTTGGGCGGACCGGACTCCGTTGTCACGGACCAGAGTCCCGAGTCGGGCGCGACCGTGCCTCCCGGTTCCACGGTGCGGTTGTGGGTCGATGGTGACGGCGGCTCGGGTGTTCGTGAGCCACGGCTTCCTCATCCGGATCCGAAGATCGGTCGGAAGATGCGGGACGAGCCCTCGGACGAGGCTGTCGGCTGAGTTGTTCCGGCTCGTCGTTGTTGGTCTACAGTGGACTAGATGCCGGCGACCGTCACCTTCGTGGCGAGCAGTCTGCCCTCGCGGGCGGCCTTGCGGGCCGCGCTCGTCGAAGTCCGGTGCCGCGCACGCGTACAGGGTGCGGCCGTCGGCACCGCCCAGCGCGCACGCGTAGACGTTCGTGCCCGGCCGCACCTCGTCGGTGATCGTCCCGCCCTCCGTCACCCGTGCCGCAGGAGCCGGCCGCCGACCGCGTCGGCGATCCACATCGCGCCCTCGGCGTCCAGGCAGCCGCCGTCGGGGCGACCGACCGTCTGGCCAGCACCTTGTCCAGCGCGCGGTCGGCCGGCAGCGGACCGAACTCGGCCCACACCCGGTGGTTGGTCAGCTGGCCGTCCGGCGTGATGTCGAATGCCGCTGACGCGGTTGCCGAACGTCTCGTTCACCACCAGCGTGCCGTCGGGCGTGATGCCGCTGCCGTTGGGAAACCACAGGTCCGTCGCCACCTCGGTGACGGTGCCGTCCGGGTCCACCCGGTGCAGTGACGCCGTGTTCCAGGGCCGCGCCGCTCATCAGGTCGAAGCCGAAGTTGCCGACGTACGCCCGGCCCCGCGCGTCGACGGACATGTCGTTGAGGTGGCCGGTCGCGTGGCCGCTCAGGTCGGCGTGGGTGACCAGCGTGCCGTCCGGTTCGCGGCGCAGAATCCGTGCGGTCGCGCATCGACACGACCAGCAACCGCCGTCGGGCAGCCAGCCGAGGCCGGACGGCTGGTGGGCACGTCTGGCCTCCTCGCGCAGGTCCGAGCCGTCCTCCAGCGCCGAGTACACGCGGTAGGTGTAGAAGTCGGAGAACCAGATCCGGTCCTCGTGCCAGCGCGGCGCCTCCAGGAACGAGAAGCCGGACAGCACGGTGGTCATCGGTTCTGGCATGGGTCGTCCTCCTGTCGCGCTGGGTGTTCACAGCGAGATGCCGCCGTCGACGGGCACGACGACGCCGGTGATGTAGGAGGCCTCGTCGGAGGCCAGGAACGCGACCGTGGCGGCCATCTCCGACGGTTCGGCGAACCGGCCCATCGGGATCGGCGCCGCCAGTTCGGCCAGCCGGTCCGGCGGGATGGAGGAGATCATCCGGGTCTGCGCGTTCGGTGAGATCGCGTTGACCGTGATCCCGAACGGGCCAGCTCCTTGGCCGTCGTCTTGGTGAAGCCGATGATGCCGGCCTTGGCCATGGCGTAGTTGGACTGGCCGGGGTTGCCGCGCAGGCCGGTGTAGGAGGTGACGTTGATGATCCGGCCGCCGCCCTGCCCGCGGAAGTGCGGCACCGCGGCGCGGGTGAACCGGAACGTGCCGCCCGCGTGCACCGCCATGACGGCCTCGTAGTCCTCGTCGGTGAGCTTCCAGACCATGCCGTCGCGCAGGATGCCCGCGTTGTTCACCAGCACGTCGAGCCGGCCGGTGTCCGCGACCACGCGCTCGACCACGGCCGTGACCTGCTCGGTGTCGGCCGACGTCGGCGACGAGGCCGACCGCGCCGATCTCCTTCGCCGCGATCTCCACCTCCTGGGCGTCCACGTCGACCAGGTACACGCTCGCGCCGGCCGCCCGGAACAGCTCGCCGATCGCCTCGGCCGACGCCGTGCGCGGCACCGGTCACCACGACCGTGCGGCCGGTGAAGTCGAACCTCAGGTTCGCCATCAGGACACCCTCGTCGGCATCATCGTCACGTGCTCCCCTCGTCGGCGCCACCGGAATCGGATGGCACGGTACCGCGCGCCCGCCTGCCGGAAGCGGCTGCGGCGCGCACGCGGTCCAGTACCTGGCGCAGGCCGGGCGCGTCGATCGCGACGATGACCGCGAGCAGCGCCGCGTACAGCAGTTGCGTCGAGAAGTCGGGCAGCGCGGTGACCGCGACGATCTGCGCGACCAGCGCCACCGACAGCGTGCCGGCCAGCAGGCCGAGCGGCAGGCCACGGCCGCCGGCCAGGGACACGCCCGCCGAGCAGCACGGCGACCGTGCCGAGGATCAGCGGTTGCAGGCCGGGATCGGGATTGGCGGAGGCGAAGCTGTAGCTGAGCAGTGCGCCGCACAGCGCGGCGAGCGTCCCGGAGACGGTGAACAGGCCGACCAGGACCGCGTCGACGCGGACGCCGGCGACCCGGCTGGCGCGCCGGTCGCCGCCGATGGCGCGCAGTTCCCGGCCGAGCCTGGTGCAGCCAGGAGCACGACCGCCGCGACCAGGAACCCGGCCAGGGTGATCAGGCTGCGCGGCGAGAAGATGCCCGCGATCGGTCTGGTCCACCCACAGGGTGGCGGCGCTGTTGGCGTACGTCTTGCTCAGGCCGCCGGACATCGTGCTGGTCAGGCCGAGCAGCGCGATGTAGGTGGCGAGGGTGACCGGCATCGAGGGCATGCCCAGCGCGCGACCAGCCCGCCCTGCAACGCACCGATGGCCGCGCCCGCCGCCACGGCGACCAGCACGCCCAGCACGGCGAGGACTGCCCGGTCTGCACGGCCAGCATCCCGCCCAGCGCGTAGGTGCCGACGACGGACAGGTCGAACTCACCGGCGATCATCGTGAGCCCAGCGCGAGGGCGAGCAGCCCGAGCTGCGCGAAGCCCTGGAGGGCATTGTAGAAGTCGAACGGCGCCAACGCCTTGCCGCTCATCAGCGGCGGTGAAGGCGAACGCGATCGCGACCAGCAGAACGACACCGCCGGGACCAGGCGCTCCGGCCGTGAGCCCAGCCGGCGGATCATCGCCGGCCCCTGGTGCGAGCGCAGGTGCACGGTGACGACCACGGCGAGCACGAGGACCCCCTTCACCAGTATCTGCGGACCGGTCGAGAAACCGCGCAGCAGCAGCACGTCGGAGATGACCGAGATGAGTACGGCACCGCCGAGCGTGCGCAGCGCCGAGCCCCTGCCGCCCGCGATCGCCGTGCCGCCGGCCAGGACCGCGGCGATCGCGTCCAGCGTCAGGTTGCCGCCCAGGGCGGTGTTCGCGCTGGTGTTGAACGACGCCAGGAACATCCCGGTCACGGCGATGCAGGCGCCGAAGAACGCCCAGGCGATCGACCGTGACCCGGCCGACCGGCAGCCCGGCGGCGCGGGCCGCGGCGCGGTTCTCGCCGACCAGGTACATCTGCCGGCCCGCCGTGGTCCGCCGCAGCATCCACTGCGCCAGCACGGTCAGCACCAGCAGGACGTAGACCGCGAGCGGCAGGCCGAGCGGTGCGGCGTTGAGCACGTCGAAGGCGGGGACCCGTCGGATAGACCGGCCGTACCGCCGGAGAACCAGGTCGCCATGCCGCCGATCGCGAACCCGGCGGCGATGGTCAGCACGATCGGGTTGGCCGCCCAGAAGCCGATGACCGCGCCCTGCAGCGCGGTCAGCACCACGCCGCAGGCCAGCCCGATCAGGATCGCGACGGCCAGGCCCAACTGCTGGGTGGCCAGGAAGACCATCGCGACGACGGTCGCGGTCTGCGACGCCGCCAGCGACACCGCCGACCCGGCGATCATCACCAGCGTCGCGCCGATCGCGGTGATGCCCGACGAACGCGGCCGAGGCGAGGATCGCGCGGGCGTTGTCCAGGGTGAGGAACCGCTGGGTCGTCACGGCGGCCACGATCGACCGCCACCACGCACGACGGCCAGCACGGTCGCCAGCGGCCCGGGCGCCGCCGGCGTGCGCGGGTCTCCTGCGGCACGGTCGTGGCCGGGGTCATCGCGGGCGCTTCGACGTCGTCATGCCGCGGTCGCCCCGTGGGTCATGTCCCGCATCAGCACGGCGCCGTCGACGTCCCGTCGTAGCGGCCGACCATCCGGCCGTCCCGCATGGTGATGATCACGTCGCCGAGTTCGAGCAGTTCCTCCAGTTCGGTGGACGCGAACAGCACGACCAGGCCCGCGTCGGCGGCCGCCCGCAGCAGGCGGTGGATGGCGGCGCGGCCACCGATGTCCACGCCGCGCGTCGGCTCGTCGAGCAGCAGCGCGAACACGTCGTCCCGGCCGAGGCACCGGCCGACGAACACCTTCTGCTGGTTGCCGCCGCTCAGCGTCGCGACCGCCGGTTCGCTGAGCCGGTCGGCGGCTCAGGCCGGACAAGCTCGGCCAGCCGCTGGCCGTCCGCTGCTCGCGCCGCGGCCGCAGCACGCCCGCCCGACGCGAGATCCGGCAGGCGGGTGGCCACCAGGTTCCACGCGATCGTCTTGTCCAGGAACAGGCCCTCGGACTTGCGGTCGTTGGACACGAACGCCACGCCGGCCCGGGCCGCGCCGACCGGGGTGCGGAACGGGACGGCGCCGTCGCGCAGCGCCACGCGCCGGTCGCCTGCGGATGCAGCCCGGCCAGCGCGCGCAGCACGTCGGAGGCGCCGCTGCCCAACTGCCCGGCCAGCGCGTAGATCCGGCCGGCCTGGGCGGTGAGCGTGAAGTCGGCCAGCCGGCCGGGCACGCGCAGGTGCGCCGATCGCGCAGCGCGTGGGCCGGATTCGGGTCGGCGGTGCCGCACCGCGGCGAGCCGGTGCGGGGCCTCGCCGAGCATCCGCACGATCAGCTCGTCCACGGTCAGGCTCGCGCGGTCGGCGTGGTGGCGACACGGCGCCCGTCGCGCAGGACCGTCACCGTGTCGCACAGCTCGAGCACCTCGGCCAGCCGGTGCGACACGTAGATCACCGAGCAGCCGCGCGCGGCGACCCGGCGGATCGCCGCGAAGACGCGCTCGCTCTCCACGTCGCTCAGCGTGGCGGTCGGCTCGTCCAGGATGACCAGCCGGGCGTCCTGGCTCAGCGCCCGGGCGATCTCGACCAGCTGCCGTTCGCCGATGCCCAGCGTGGACAGCGGCTGATCCGGGTCGAGCCGCTCCAGCCCGATGTCGTCGAGCACCTGGCGGCAGCGGGCCGCCGCCGCGCGCCGCCGGTTGACCAGCGGCGCGCCGATGTCGCCCAGCAGCAGGTTGTCCAGCACCGTGAGCGCCGGCACGACGCTGAGCTCCTGGTCGACCAGCGCGATGCCGAGCCGCTGCGCGGCCTGGCGGCTGCGCAGCTCGCACCGGTTCGCCGTCGATGCAGGATCCGGCCGCTGTCCGGCGTGAGCTGGCCGGACAGCATCTTCACCACGGTGCTCTTGCCGGCGCCGTTGTGCCCGCACAGGGCGTGGATCTCCCCGGTGCCGACGGTGAAGGACACGTCCCGCACCGCCGGCACCCCGCCGAAACCGCGGCCAGCCCTCGACGATGACCTGCCGGCCGGAGTCGGTGCCGCTCATACGTGGCTGCACTGCGCGGCCAACTGCCGACGTTCGCGGCGTGATCCGCTCCTCCTGCACGGTCTCGTGCTGCGGCGGGTTCTGACCGGACAGGTACTTCACGACGTAGTCGGCGGTCTGCTTGGCGATGGTCAGCGGATCCTCGGTGGCCGACCCGTAGAGTTGGCCGCGCCTGGATCGACGTCGATACCGGCCTTGAAGCAGTTGCTGCTGGTGACGACCAGGCCGTCCTTGCCGCCGACGCGCACCCGGCCTGCTTGGCGGCCTGGATGATCGGCAGCGCCATGTAGTCGGCCATGCCGTAGGCGGCCTGCACGCCGCCGCAGCCGTAGCGGGCCAGCAGTTGCTGCGCGATCTGGCCGGACAGGGTCGGGTCCCAGTTCGCGTCCTGCTCGTTGACGACCTTGTACTGCGGCGCGGTAGCCATCACCTTGTCGAAGCCCTGCATGCGATCCTGGGTGACCAGCATGGACTTCGTGCCGGTGAGCACGATGATGTTGCCCGACGTGCGGCCCTGCGCCTTGAGTCCGTCGATGATGTTCTGCGCCGCGAACTCGCCCAGCGCCACGTTGTCCGACAGCACGGACATCACGTCACCGGCGACGGCCGGGTCGGTCCTGCCGTCGAACACCAGCACCGGGATGCCGGCCTGCTTGGCCTTCTCGATCGGCACCACCATCGCCTTGGTGTCCAGCACCGCCAGCACGATCAGGTCCGGCTTCTGCGCGACGGCCTGGTTGAAGTCCTGCACCTGGGTGCCGGCGTCCATGGTGGTCAGGTCGTTGATCTTCGCGCCGGAGGCGGCCAACTGCTGGTGGAACACCTGGTTGAAGTAGGCGCCCCAGGGGTTGCTGTCGCCGTAGCCGACCAGGTCGATCGTCTTGCCCTTCAGGCCACCGGGACCGGACGGTACCGGGGCTGGACGAACCGGCCGCGGTGCCGCCGCAGGCCGCGGTGACCAGTGCGATGCCGAGCAGCCCGGCGATCAGGCCGCCACGGCGGACTCTGGTGCGGAACATGGAATCTCCTTCGACGCGAATGGGCGTGGGGAGGAGATGCGGATCAGGCGGTGAGCGAGGCCAGCTCGCCCATCTCCCGCTCCGGATCGACAACGGGCTGGATCACGATCTCGTCGACACCGGCCCGCTCCATGGCCGCGATGCGGTCGAGCAGTTCCTGCCGGGTGCCGATCAGGCCCAGTTTGTCCACAAGGGATGGGACGACGAGGTCGCGGTCCTGGGGTTCGATGCGGCCGAGGTAGTTGCGGTAGAGGGTGGCGTGACGGTTGGGGTCGGTGGCCGTGGTGCCACGGCGTTCCAGCAGCCGCCGCCACGGCGTCGGCCTCGTCGGGTTCCAGCGTGTCGCCGAACGCGGGATTGTCGGCGGCGAACGTCAGCAGAGCCATGGCGACGTGGCCCATGGTGTCGCGGGCCAGATCGCCGTGGCGGTCCTCGCCGTCGGCGAGAACGCGCAGCGAGGTCATGACGTAGCAGTCGGCCTGGCCGGTCCGCCCGGAATCGCGTGCCGCCGCCGCACGCGCCTGGTGGAACGCGGTCCACGCGTTCGGGTCCAACAAACCGAACGAGATCACGCCGGTACCCGAGTCGACCGGCGATCTCGGCCGCCTTGAGTCCGAACGCGGCCACCACGAACTCCACCGGGTCCTCGGTGTTGACGTAGTCGCCGACATGGAGGAACCGGACCGTACGGGTGCGGGTGCCCTCGGTGTACTCCGTCTCGCGGCCGGCGGTGAGGTCCTGTAGCGACGCGGTGAACGACTCCAGTTCGGCCATCTTCGTCGGCAACATGCCCAGCGTGCGCCGAGCGGTGTTGCCGGTGCCGACGCCGCAGATGACGCGGCCGGGAGCGATGGCGTTCAGGCTGGCGACGGCAGCGGCGGCGGCCGGTGCCGAACGCAGCGCGGGCGATGTGACGCCGATGCCGAGTTTGATCCGTTCGGTCGCCTTCGCGCACAGCGCCAGGGACACGAAGGGATCCCCGTTGACCATGGGTGTGTCGTAGACCCAGAAGCTGCTGAAGCCGAACTGTTCGGCTCGCACAGCGAGGTCCTCGACTCCCGGTCGAGCGGTGACCACGATCCCGGTGCGCATGGGCTCTCCTCGTCCGTCGAGAAACGGTCGCGCCACTGACTAAGCGCATAGTCACCCCCGTGGTAGATTGGTGTCAAGGGTCACAAGCGCGGCGACTGCCCGCAACACGGTCGGGCCGACCGCGCGGGCAGTCGCGGTCGTCTGGCTCCGAAAAGGACACGGCGGGAGGAGACGGCAAGCGATGGCCAAGACGGCAGGCCCGGTTCACACCGCAGGATCTGGCGGACGACCCCTTACTGCTCGACGACTCCCCCGCACTGTGGGACCCGGACCTGGGCGAGGTCGGCCCGAGGTCTGCTGACCTCAGCGGTCCGCTGCTTCGCGCGAACGGCTACCACGCGACGACCACACGGGACATAGCGGCCGGAGTGGGCCTGTCCCCCGCGGCGCTGTACGTCCACTTTCCGTCCAAGGAACTGGTGCTGTACGAAATCACCCGAATCAGCCACGAACGGGCCCTGGCCTACCTGAGCTGCCCGGAGATCGACGAGGCGGCGGGTGCGGCGCAACGACTGCGCGCGCTGATCACGAGATACACGGCGTGGCACGCGAGGCACCACGTGGCAGCGAGAGTGGCCCAGTACGAACTCCACGGCCTGACCGCGGAACACTACGACGAGATCCTGCGCGTCCGCCACGAGACCAACGAGGTCTTCCGGGACGCGGTCGCCAGGGGTGTGGCCGACGGCACGTTCGCGGCGGTCGACGTGAAGCGGGTGGTGCGAGCGATGCTGTCGCTGGGCATCGACCTGGTCCGCTGGTACCGCTCGGACGGATCGGACCACCCAGAACAACTGGGCGACTTCAACGCCGACCTGGCCCTCAAGATGGTCACCACGCCCCCGGCCAACGGCCGCCCACACACCTGACGAACCGCGGCCGGCGAACCGGCGCCCCCAGCCGAGTCGTGGCCCATGCCCCCGGGTGCGAAGCCGTCTCCGCGGTGCGAGGCAGTCGCCGCAGACCGCCGGGCCGGGACGCCAAGCCGAAACGACGAGCGACCGGCACCGGGATCAACGGGGGACGACGATCAACGGGGGACGACGCCGATCACACCCCCAACTCGGCCCGCAACAGCGCCGCCCCGCCCGCCAACGACCTCAACTTCCCCTCGGCACTCTCCCGAGGCAGATACTTCATCCCACAATCGGTAGCCATCACGATCTGCTCCACCGGCAGCCGGTCGAACGCCCGCCGAGCCCGGCCGGCGACCACCTCCGCCGTCTCCACCTCGGGCGTGGACAGATCGATGACACCCAGGACAATGGTCTTCGAAGTAAGGTCCGACAGCACACCCAGGTCCAACCCGGACTGAGCCGTCTCGATCGAAATCTGCTCGGCCGGACACCCGGCCAGCTCCGGCAGGAACGAATACCCCTCCGGTCGCTCATGAATGATGGCCGCATACCCGAAACAAATATGCACGGCGGTGGTCCCCACGACCCCGTCCAGCGCGGCATTGAGCGCAGCCAACCCGTAAGCCCGCGCGGCATCCGGCCGAGCCTGCATGTACGGCTCGTCGATCTGCACGATATCCGCCCCGGCGGCGAACAAATCCTTGATCTCGGCGTTCACCGCGGCCGCGTAGTCCATGGCGGCGGCCTCGGCATCCGGATAGTGCACGTTCTGCGCCTGCTGCGACATCGTGAAGGGCCCGGGCACGGTCATCTTGACCGTGTGGTCGGTATGAGAACGCAGGAAACGAAGGTCGGACACCTCGACAGGATGCGGCCGACGGATCGGACCGGTGATCCGAGGTACCGGGTTGGGATGACCACTGCGGTCCAGGGCCGTCCCCGGGTTGTCGATGTCGATGCCCTCCAGTGCGGTCGCGAAGTGGTTCGAGTAGCTCTCCCGCCGCATCTCACCGTCCGTGACGATGTCGAGGCCCGCGGTCTCCTGCTGCCGGATCGCCAGCAGCGTCGCGTCGTCCTGGGCCTGCCGCAGATACTCCGGCGCGACCCGCCACAGCTCCTTCGCCCGCACCCTCGGCGGGAACCGGCTGGCCAGCTTGGCCCTGTCGATCAGCCAGTCCGGCTGTGCGTAACTACCCACCAGGGACGTCGGCAACAGCGGCAGCGCCATGAGCCCTCCATCGGATCGGATCGCCACCGGCCAGACTACGGTCTCCCGCCGCCGCCGTACCCCGTCGACGGCAACCGCGACGAATTCCGCCGAAGTCCACACCGGAGAGTCGCGGCACAGCGGAACCCGGTGGGCGAGCACCCACCGGGTTCCGCCGTGCCGGTGATCAGAGCTGGTAGAAGTCGCTGTAGTGGTCGGGCGAGAACCAGACCTCGCCGGTGTTCATGTCCACCACGATCCGGTAGGCGTCCCGGTGGGCACCGCAGGAGCGCGGGTAGACGTCGAACTCCTGGAAGGAGTCACCGCCGGGCAGCTGACCGTCGTCGTTGTAGTACGTGCCCCCCGCGTAGTTGCACTCGCCGTTCGGCCAGTCGTACCAGCCCCTGGAGCCGGGGTAGCCCATGGACTGCCAGGTCGAGTCGGCCGAGTTCGCGTCGGCGCAGTCGGACATGGTGCAGGAGTTGTGGACGGTCGCGTTGGCGGCCGGCGTGACCACGGCGGCCAGGCCGAGCAGGGACACCAGCGCGGTGAGCGTCACGGTGAGCCGCCTCGCCCAGGCGGGCCGGGACCGGTGCTGGGTGCGCACGAAACCTCCTGGTGGTGATCGGGTGGTCGATTCCCGACGATAGTTACCGACGGGTTCACCGAGAACCGGCAAAGATTGCCACACAGTGGCGAATTGTGTTGAAAGCCGACCACAGTCGGCCCGGTACCTGCGGATCGATCCACCCGGTGCGGGAGCGCGCCGATCGGGTTAACAGTGAAACGCTCCGGCATTCCACCGACCTCGGGTGATTCGGAAACCTTTCCATCCGGCGGACGGCACATTGCCGCGGCCACCCTCCGCTCCTAGCCTCGCCCCGCACGGCTGGCCGGCCGAAGGCGGTACCAGGGAGAGGCGGGGCCACATGAGTACCCGGGGCGTGCGTTCGGTTCTCACGTTCGTCGCCGTGGCGGGGCTGGCCGTCACGGCCGGCTGCGGCGGCGGTTCGACGACCAACACCGGCGGCCGTGGTGCGACCGCCGTGGACACGTCCCGGTGCGGCACACAGCCGGGCGTGCGGGCGACCGGAACGCCGATCCCGTTGGGCGGCATCGTCACCAACCAGCCGGGCACGTCGTTCACCGACATCGCGAACATGGCGAACGCCTATTTCGACTGCGTGAACGCCAACGGCGGCATCGACGGGCATCCGATCAAGTACTACATCCAGACCGAACAGACGAAACCCGACCAGATCGCGGCCGAGGCGAACTCGTTGGTGCAGACCGATCACGTGGTCGGGATCGTCGGCAACACCAGCATCATCGAGTGCTCGATCGACCACAGCTACTGGGAAGGGCTCGGCTACCAGGTCGTCGACTCCGGCATCGCGCCGGAATGCTGGTCGACGCCCAACAGCGCCGCCGTCAACATGGGTCCCCGCTACAGCTCGGACGGCGCCGTGCAGTACGCGCTGTCGCAACACGTCTCGACGATCGTGTTCGACCAGTCCAACGTGCCGGGCACCGGCTACATCGCGGCGGGCCCGGCGGCACTGGCCGGCGCCGCGCGCGTGCCGATCACGCAGCTCACCGAGAACGTGCCGATCACCGACGCGAACTCGATCGCCATCAAGGAAACCGAAGCGGCAGGCCCGAACGGCGCCGTGGTGCTGAACTTCACGCCGCCGCAGGCGCTGGTGATCCTGCGGGCGGCACAGAAACTGGGGCTGGAGAACCGGGTCAGACTGTGGGGCTGCTCGACACCGTGCAACACCGACTTCCTGGCCGCAGCGCTGGGCGCGAAGTGGAACGGCAAGCTGTTCGTCAACGCGGAGCTCACGCCACCCGACTCGACGAACACGCCCGGGATGAACCTGTACCGCGCGATCCTGGCGCAGTACGGCGCTTCGGTCAGCGGCGGTGTGGGCAGTTTCAGCGAGATGGGCTTCGCGGAGGCCGAGATCATGGTGCACGCGCTGCGCTCGATCAGCGGCGACTACACCGTGCGCAGCGTGAACGCGGCGCTGAAGGCGGTGTCGGACTTCGACACCGGGATGCTGTGCTCGCCGTGGACCTACGGCAGCTATCCGATGCACATCCCGAACAACGAGGACTACACGGTGACGCCGAAGGACGGGAAGATGGCGACGGCCCAGGGCTGCACCCCGATCTCGTCCGTCGATCCGCAGATCGCGGCGTACCGCAAGGTCGCGGGATGAGTGGCGGCTGGCAGGGTTTCGAACCGTTCGTGGTCAGTGGGGCGGCGCTGGGCGGGGTGTACGCGCTGTCCGGTGTCGGCACCGTCGTGCTCTACCAGGCAACCGGCGTGGTGTATCTGGCGTTCGGCGCCGTCGGCGCGATGGGCGCGCTGATCGCGTGGTCGATCACGCAGGCCGGGGCGCCGGACTGGGTGGGCTGGCTGGCGTGCGTGGCGTTCGCCGGGCTGGTCACCCTCGGGTACGGAATGGTGTTCGGGCCGCCGCTGGCCGCACGCGGGCCGCTGGTGAAGGCCGTCGCGACGCTCGGGTTGACGCTGGTGCTGTTCGGGCTGATGGATCTGGTGTGGACGTCCAACGGCGGGGCGTCCCGGTCGATCGCGCTGCCCACCGACAACGGCGGCTTCACGATCGGGCAGCTCCAGGTGAACTGGACACAGGTGATCGGGCTGGGCGCGGGCATCGGCATCGTCGTGGTGACGGCCGTGTTCCTGCGCTACACCAAGATGGGCACGGCGATGCGCGCGATGGCCGACGATCGGGAGATCACCGCGACGCTGGGCGTGCCGGTGCGGCAGGTCGAGGCGGCGGCGTGGCTGGGCTGCGGCGTGATCGCCGGTGTCGCGGGGCTGCTGCTGGCCGACCTGGTTGCCCTGGACGCGACCACGTTGACGTTCCTGGTGATCTCGTCACTGGCCGCTGCGCTGATCGCGCGGCTGCGGTCGATCTGGCTGACGTTCGTGGCCGCGATCGTGATCGGCCTCGTGCACGACCTGCTGACACCGATCCAGGCGCTGTCCGCCTACCGCGACCTGACCGAGTTCGTGCTCGCCGCCATCGCGCTGCTGGTGCTGGCGCGGCACCGCGAGATCTCCTTCGCCCGCCAGGAGATCTGACGCATGGACCTGATGGACACCACGGAGGTCACCGCCGGGCCACGCGTGGCATCGCGGCTGCCGGGCCGCGTGCGGGCAGGCGTGAGCGCCGTGCTGCTGCTGCTCGTGCTGCTGGTGCTGCCGCAGGTGCTCAGCCTCTACTACGTGGACGCGATGACGCAGGTCGCCGTGTACTCCGTGGTGGCGCTCGGACTGGGTGTGCTGGTCGGCCGGGTCGGGCTGTACTCGCTGGGTCAGGTCGCGGTGCTGGCGATCGGCGCGTGGGTGGCGGCGCGGCTGCTGTTCGCCACGGCCCAGCCGTACCCGCTGGTGCTGCTGGAGGCGGGGCTGATCACCATGGCGATCGGCACGCTGATCGGGCTGCCCACGCTGCGGCTGCGTGGCCTGTACCTGGCACTGATCACGCTGATGGTGGCCGGCGCGATCACCGTCGTGCTCGCGACGGCGAACTTCCCCAACGGCGGCAACGGTTTCCTCGGCTACAACGCCAGTACGGTGCACATCACGGCGATCCGCAGGCCGGACGTCGCCACGAGCGACCCTGCCTACTTCCGGTACACGGTCGTGGTGGCGGCACTGATGTTCCTGCTGGTGTTCGCGCACATCCGCGGTCGGCCGGGCAGGGCGTGGTCGGCGATCCGGCAGAGCGAACCGGCCGCGCTGGCCGCCGGCATCAACACGACGTTCTACAAGCTGTGGGCGTTCGCGCTGGCGTCGTTCGTGACCGGTGTCGCCGGTGGCACGCTCGCCGGGGCGGTGCGCTACCTGTACCCGATCGACTTTCCCACCCAGGACTCGATCACCCTGCTGGCCGTCGTGCTGATGGGCGGCGCGTACAGCCTGTGGGGCGCGATCGTGGCCGCGCTGCTGTTGCAACTGCTGCCGGCGCTGCTGCACAACTGGGGCGTGTCCGCGGACTGGCTGACGATCCTGTTCGGTGTCGGCGTGCTGCAGGTGCTCACGACCGCGCCACGCGGCCTGGCCGACCAGATGCCACGGGACCTGCGGCGGCTGGCGCGCCGGCTGAGGAGGGGCGGGTCGCCGTGATCGAGGTCGACGGGCTGACCGTCCGGTTCGGCGGCGTGAGGTCGCTGGACGCGATGAGCGTGACGTTCCAGGCCGGCACGTGCGGACTGATCGGGCCGAACGGCGCCGGCAAGACGACGTTCTTCAACGTGCTCAGCGGTTTCGTCCGGCCCACCGCGGGAACGGTGCGGGCGTTCGGCGAGGACCTGTTGACGCGCCCCCATTTCCGCCGGGCGCGCTGGGGACTGCGGCGCACCTTCCAGACGGAGCAGTCGATCGAGGAACTGTCGGTGTTCGACAACGTGGCGATGGTGCACGAGCACGCCGGGGTCGGCAGGGCGGCACGGCGCGCGGATGTGCTCGCCGCGCTGGCGTTCGTCGGCCTGCGGATCGATCCGGCCGTTCGCGCGGGCACGCTGGACGCCGGTCAGCGGCGACTGCTGGAGCTGGCGCGAGCCGTGGTCGGGCGGCCGAAACTGGTGCTGCTGGACGAGCCTGCCGCCGGGCTGCCCGACGAGGAGACAGCGCACCTGGCGGACGTGATCCGCCGGATTCCTGAGCACACGGGCGCGCTGGCCATCCTGGTGGACCACGACATGAGCCTGGTGTCCGCGTGTTGCGCGACGACGGCGGTCCTGGACTTCGGCAGGTTGATCGCGTCCGGCCCGACCGACGGCGTCCTGCGCGACGAGCACGTGATCCGCGCGTATCTCGGCACGGCGGAGGTGACGTGACCCGTGGCCACGCTGCGACTGTGTGAGCTGACCGTCGAACGCGGCGGCCGTGCCGTTGTCAGGGACGTGTCGATCGACCTGCCGGCGGGCGAGGTGACGGCGCTGCTCGGGCCGAACGGCGCCGGCAAGTCCAGCCTGGTGCTCGCCGTCGGCGGCGTGCTGCGGTTGAGCAGCGGATCGGTGCTGCTGGACGGTCACGACATCGCGAACCGGCGGCCGGAACGGATCCGGCGGGCCGGCATCGCGATCGTGCCGGAGGGCCGCAGGCTGCTGCCGGGGTTGTCGGTCGAGGACAACATCGGTGTCGCGTGCTACGCGTTGACCAGGGAGCAGGCCAGGACCGGGCGGGAATGGGTGCTGGCACTGTTCCCGGAGTTGGGCAGGCGACTGGACCAGCGGGCCAGCACGCTGTCCGGCGGTGAGCAGCAGATGGTCGTACTCGCGCAGGCACTGGTGTCGCGCCCGCGGTTCCTGTTGCTGGACGAACTGTCGCTGGGCCTCGCGCCGGTCGTGGTGAACCGGTTGGTACCGGCGATCCGCGCGGTCGCGGAGTCGGGCATCGGCGTGCTGTTGATCGAGCAGTTCGCCACCGTGGCGCTCGGCCTTGCCGAGCACGCACACGTGATGGAGGGCGGCCGGCTGCGCTTCTCCAGGCCGGCCAGGGAGTTGCGCGACGATCCCGCGCTGCTGAGCTCGGCCTACCTGCTGCGGGGCAGCGCGGCGGCCGCCGGTTCGGACTGAACGGTTTCGGTGCGCCGGATCAGCAGCGCGCCGATTCCGGCCGCCAGCACGCTCAACCCGGCACCGACCGTCCACGCCAGCCTGAAGTCGCCGACCGAGCCCTCGCCGACGTGCCCGCCCAGAATGGTGACCAGGATGGCGACGCCGACGCCGGCCGAGATCTGCCGCAGCGCGTTGATCACGGCGGAGCCCGTCGCGGCGCGCTGTGCGGGCAGTGCCTGCACGCCGGCGGCGATCAGCGTGCCGAGTCCGAAGCCGACGCCCGCGCCGGTGAGGATCATGCTGGGCAGCAGGTCGCGCACGTAGTCGGGCGTCGCCGACACGAACGCGACGCGCCACGCCATGCCGGCCGCGAACAGCAGACCACCGGTCAGGATCAGCGGGCCGTGGCCGACCCTGCGGACCAGCCGGGCCGTCAGGAAGGTCACGATCGGCACGAGGCCGGGACCGGGGACCAGCGCGATGCCGGTGCGCAGCGCACTCCAGTGCCACACGTCCTGACACCACAACACGTTGGACAGCAACATGATCGCGAACGCGACGCCGAACACGAACGTGCCGGCGCCCGCCTCGCCGAACCGGGGCAGCCGGACCAGGCCCGGCTCGACCAGCGGCGTGGGATGCCGCGCGGTGCGGCGCAGGAACCACGCGCCGCCGAGCACGGCCACCGCGAGCAGTGCCACGGTGCCGCCGGAGCCCCACCCCCACGTCGGCGCCTCGACGAGCGCACCGGACAACGCGGCGACGGTGACGACGATCAGTGCCGCTCCCCCCAAGTCCGGCATCGGACCGCGTTCCCGCGCCGCGGGCCGGGGCAGTGCGGCGAGCCCCGCGGCCAGCGTCGCGACACCGATCGGCAGGTTCACCACGAACACCCAGCGCCAGTCCACCTGCACCAGCAGGCCACCGACCACGGGACCGGCGACGGCGGCCAGCGCGCCGACCGCTCCCCACCCGCGGGTCGCGCCGGTCCGCCGCTCGACGGGGACGGCGGCGAGCAGCAGCGCGAGCGACGTCGGCAACACAGCCGCGGCACCGGCGGCCTGGACGACGCGGGCCAGCACCAGGACCCACAGTTGTGGCGCCAGGGCGCAGGCCGCCGACGCGATCGTGAACACGACGACGCCGGCCAGGAACACCGGTCGCTGGCCGATCCGGTCGCCGATCCGACCGATGACGACCAACAGCGCCGCCAGCGTGATCGCGTACGCGTTGAGCACCCAGGACAGGTCGCCGAGGGTCGCGCCGTGGCCGAAGCCGGTGGCCATCGTCGGCAGGGCGACGTTGACGATCCACAGGTCGAGATTGGTCATGAAGACGGCGAGCATGACCACCATGGCGGCGGTCCGAGATCGGTTGGATTCCCCAACTGAGCCTGTCATGCCTGGAAGGTAGCCAGGTCTGGTTTGAAAAGCAAACCGCAAAGTGCGAGAGTGACGGACATGACCGCGGACCGACTCGACCCGACGACACTCGCCGGCCGGCCGTGCGCCGCCGCTGCCGCCCTGGAACTGGTCGGCGACCGGTGGGCACTGCTGGCCGTGCGCGAGGTCATGTTCGGCAACCACCAGTTCAGCCAGATCGCCCGCAACACGGGAGCGCCTCGGGACCGGCTGGCCGCACGGCTGAAGGACCTGGTCGCGGCCGGCGTGCTGGAACGCCGGCCGGGCGAGGGGCGGTTCGGCGACGGCTACTTCCTCACCGACGCCGGCCGCGACCTCGCCCCGGTGATCAGCGCGCTGCGCGCGTGGGGCGACAAGTGGGCGGTGACCACCCCACCGCTCACCTTCCGGCACCACGACCACGAGTTCACGCCCACCATGACGTGTCGGATTTGTGGCGAGGAGGTGCGACCTGAGGACATCGGCCGCACGACGACCGCCCCCGGTTGGTCGATGGCCGGACCGGAGAAATCCTGAGAGCGAGAACTCTGTCCAGCTTTTGTCACATTTTCGCGCGGGCGGACGGCGGTCCACCGGACCATTTCGGAAAATGTCCGGAATTCAGCCGCACATCGCGGCTCACAACCATTCGGCGACGCCGCCGTGACCGGAACACGTTCCGGAATGGTGCTTGCTGAAGCTGTAGGTGCCGTCCTCGCACCGGGCGGTCGCTCCACTCGGCGCGGACGGAGCCTGCACCGGGTCGTGCACGCACTGGCCGTCGGAGTTGACGTAGGAGTCCGAGCCGCACGAGCTGCCGGAACCGTCCGAGCCACCGGAACCGGACCCGGACCCTGACCCGGAGCCACCCGAACCCTGTTGCGGCACAGCGACTTCGGTCGGCCGCACCGGGGTCTCGGTGGTCACCGGGACGGGGGCCGCGGTGGTCGGCGGCGCGGCGACCGTGGTGTCCGTCGTGAGCGTCGCGAGGTCGTCGGTGGTGTAACTGGTGGGCGGATCGGTGGTCAGCGTCGACACGGTCCCGGCCGGGACCGTCGGCGTCGGAGTGGCGTCACCGCACCCACCGACGGCGATTCCGCCGACCAGCATCACAGCGGTGCCGATCAGCGCTGCGCGCGACCAGTGATTCGCCGGCAACTTCGGGCGCGACATATTTCCGACCTCCACACGTTCCAGCTTCCGCCGTTAACATTGTCGAACATGCGTGGTGTCGTGCGCGTCACCGTCGTCGTTACCGCGAATGTCGGACTTATTCGGAAAGATCGCCAGCCGGTAGGCGTCCCAATATCGCGAATGCGTCGAGATAGGGCTCGATGTCGCCGCGCGTGGTCCAGTGCCGCAACTGACGGGCCGAGCGACGGGTCAGCAGGGCCCGGGCGAGATCGAAGTCGTCCGCCTCGACGATCACGGCCGGATCGTCGCCGGAGGCCCACCGCCAGTGCGTGCCCACCAACGCGATCGGCGGCAGGTCGCCCAGTCGAGCGGCGAACCGGCCGACGAACCGGTCGCGGACGGCGACCAGTCCCGGTGTGTCATGGGCGCCGGGCACGCCGAGGGCGCCGCGCAGGTCCTGCTCGTGGATGATCACGTCACCGAGCGGCCGCGTGCCGTGTCGGCTCATCCACACGCGCAGCGGTTCGGTGTGCGTGCGCCACTCGCCCAGCAGCGCCGCCACGTCACGGTGCACGCGCTGGTCCACCTGACGCTGCGTCCACCCGCTGTTGTGGTCGTCGGGTTCGTCACCCCGCAGCACATCGGCGTCCAGGCCGACCATGTGCGACAACAGGTCCCGCACCGTCCAGTCCGGACACGCGGGCACTCGGGTGCCAGCCCGCTCGGCACTGAGGCCCTCGGTCAGTTCGATCACCCGTCGCTGGGCGGCGGCCCACTCGTCGATCTCGTTCACCGGCCCAGTGGACCATGCCGTGGTGGGCGGGCAATCAATCTTTGCCATGCGAGAATCTCTGCCGGTAAGATGATTAGGTGACTGAGGCAACAGTGGGCCGCAGGCGGCTCATCGACCGGTTCTTCGTCCGGGGCGAGGTGGACGAGGTCACGGTGCTCAACGAGCGGATGCTCGGCGTCGGCATCACCGGTCCTGCGGTGCGCGGCCTGTCCTGGACACCTGGGCAGCACATCCGGGTACAGGTCGGCGGCACCGGCCCGCTGGGCGCGCTGCGCACCTACTCGGTGTGGGCCTACGACGGCGAGCGCATCCAGCTTCGGATCTACCTGCACGGCAACGGCCCCGGCTCGGACTGGGCACGGCGGGTGCGAGCCGGCGACGAGGTCGTGTTCCTGACCCCGCGCGGCGACTTCGTGACCCGGCCCGCGTCGTACCACGTGTTCGCGGGTGAGGACACCGCGTCGGTCGCCATCGGCGCGATGCTGCGGAGCCTCACCGAACCGGTGTACGGAGTCATCGAGGCCGACCGGCCCGAACACCTGCTCGACCTGCCGCTGCCCTCCGTGTTCCGACACGGTGCGCCGGCGGCCGGCTCCGAACTGCTCGTCGAGGCGGTCGCCGCGCTCGACCTGCCCGACGAACCCGGGATCGCCTATGTCGCAGGCGAAGCCCGCACCTGCCAGGCCGTCCGCCGGCACGTGGTCACCGACCGCGGCTGGCCTCGCCGTTCGGTCGTCACCAAACCCTTCTGGACCCCCGGCCGGCGCGGTATGGACTGACGGGCAGGGACCGACGGCTGTCCGGCCGGCTGGCTAGTGTCGGTCGTGTGCTCACGACACTCGCCGTGGCGAACTACCGCTCCCTGCGCGATCTCGTCCTGCCGCTGCGCCGGCTGACGCTGGTCACCGGTGCCAACGGCACCGGCAAGTCCAGCCTCTACCGTGCCCTGCTGCTGCTGGCCGACGCGTCGCGCAACGGTGCCGTGGCCGCTCTGGCCAGACAGGGCGGGCTGCGATCCACGCTGTGGGCCGGTCCGGAGACGATCGGCCGCTCGGTGCGCGAGGGCCGACACGCGGTGCAGGGCACCGTGCGCACCAAACCTGTCTCGCTGCGGCTGGGTTTCTCCGGTGACGACTACGGTTACGCCATCGATCTGGGCCTGCCGACACCGGCGAAGACGATGTTCGACCTGGACCCGCAGGTCAAGCGGGAGTGTATGTGGCACGGCCACGTGCTCAAGCCGTCGAAGCTGGTCGCCGACCGGGCGCTGACCATGGTGCGGATCCGGGACGAGGACGGCCGGTGGTCGAGCGACCATTACGGGATCGGGTTGTCCGACAGCATGATCAGTGAGTTCGCCAATCCGCGCGTCGCGCCCGAACTGGTCCTGGTGCGCGACCGCATCCGGTCCTGGCGGTTCTACGACCAGTTCCGCACGGACGCGACCGCGCCGGCGCGCGCCAGCCAGGTCGGCACGCGCACGCCGGTGCTCGGCCACGACGGCGCCGACCTGGCAGCCGCGGTCCAGACCATCCGCGAGATGGGTGAGGTCGAGGCGCTGGAGCAGGCCGTGGACAACGCCTTTCCCGGCTGCCGGGTGACCGTGGCGAACCGGGACGGCTGGTTCGACCTGCGCTTCCACCAGCACGGCCTGCTGCGGCCGCTGGGGCCGGCCGAACTGTCCGACGGCACGCTGCGCTATCTGTTGCTGGTAGCGGCGCTGCTCACGCCGCGACCGCCGGAGCTGTTGGTGCTCAACGAACCGGAGACCAGCCTGCACCCGGACCTGTTGGCACCGTTGGCCGCCCTGATCACGACCGCCAGCACCCGGACACAACTGGTCGTCGTGTCCCACGCCGCGTCACTGATCAGGGCGATCGAGGCCACGGCCGACGAGGTCGGGTTGGCGTTCGAGTCGATCGCGCTGGTCAAGGAGTTCGGCGAGACGACCGTCGAGGGTCGCGGGCCGCTGGACGGCCCGGCATGGCACTGGCCGGCCCGCTGACCGGCGGTCCACAGTGGGCGGTCACGACGCGGTCCACGCCTGGTTCGAACCATCGTTGCCGGGCCATTGGTCGACCGGCGCCCTGCGTCCTCGACCGGCTCTTGACCTCCGCCGTCATGCCGCTGTTCATGCTCACCACGACGTAGGTGGAACCAACGGCGATGTCGGCCAGCGGTCGCCGGCATTTCATGGTCGGCTCGTGCAAATTTCACCCGGTACGCCTTCGCCGATGCCACTCATTGGCCGTCACGCGCCCGCGACGGCGGGTGTCAAGCACTAATCACTGTCCGTGATCACCTCCGGATATTAGCAATGAGATCCCCATAACATTGACTCGTGACCGACAAACCATGCGTCGATTTGGCGACCGATATAGCGTGCCACCAACCGTATGTGTTACAACTTCAGTCGACAAGATCGTTGGTTCGAAAGATTCGAGGAGTACCTCAGTGGCACAGAAGACCGTCGTCACCCTCATTGACGACCTGGACGGCACGACCAGTGACAGCATCCAAACAGTCGAGTTCGGTCTCGACGGCGTAATGTACGAGATCGACCTGAACGACGACAACGCCGGCAAGCTGCGCGATCACCTGGCCGAGTTCGTCGGTTCCGCGCGGCGCACCGGCGGCCGGGCGCGGCGCGGTATGGCCTCGTCGCTGACCCGTCCCGCGGGTTCGGGCCGCAGCCGGGAACAGACCCAGGCGATCCGCGAGTGGGCCAAGAAGAACGGCCACGACGTGTCCGACCGCGGCCGTATCCCGGCCAACATCATCGACGCATTCGAGGCCCAGGCCGGGAAGGCCAAAGGCCGTCGCGGCAAGTGACCTGGTAAACGCAGCGGAAGTTCGAGCCGTCGGTCGATTGTCACGGACGGCGGCGGCCGGCCGAACGAGGCGTGATCCCTCCGGTCGTGCCGCCGGTACCGCTGGGAGCGGGCCCAGCGGTTTGTCATAAACGTCAGGAAAGCAGCGTGGTTCGAGCCGGGGTGCGCATACGAACACCCCGGCCGCCGCCGCGGCATTCATCTTCCGGGTAGCTTGCCGTAGGCAATTGTTCAACCGGTGAAATTCATCGCCGTTCGGTGGTCGGGTCCGCCAGCCCCAACGCGAGCTCGCTGTTCGTCAGCCGCTTCGCCACCAATGCGAGGCCGCGGACCCGGAATGCCTGAGCAGGAACCCGCGCCCGGCCCAGCACCGCACGGTGCACAGTGGACACCGTCGGCGGTCTACGGCTGCGCCATCGTTGCGGGGCGGAATCGTTGCACTGTCAAGTTCGCCGGATGCGCGGGTCGCCTGTCCCCGTGGCGCCGGACGGCAGGATCGACCCGGGCGGCAATCGGACATGATGGTCTTCTCGTGCGCTACGGCACGACGCGACGTTCGGGGCAACCGAACTGTTCGCCTGCGCGTATGAGAACTGTCCGGTAACCGACCGCTCCTGTGGAGTACATGATGAAGATGAACTCGCGACGTCTCGTCGCGGGATGTGTCGCGGCCGCCGTGGTGTTCGGCGTGCCGGCGGCGGCCAACGCGGACGCGGCAGGCACGACGCTCGGCCAGGATCTCGACACGCTGCTGGCCAACTCCGAGCTGACCGGCGGCAACGTGGGCCTGGTCGTGCTCGACACGGACACCGGCACCACGCTGTACTCCAAGCAGGCCGACAACCTGCTGCTGCCGGCGTCCAACGAGAAACTGGTCACCTCGGCCGCCGCGATGAACGTGCTCGGCGCCGGCTACACCTTCACCACCAGCGTGTCGTCGACCGGCAGCGTGTCCGGCTCGACTCTGTCGGGCAACCTGTACCTCAAGGGCACCGGCGACCCGACGATGCTCTACAGCGACTACCAGAACCTGGCGGCGCAGGTCGCGGCCAGCGGCATCACCACGGTCAGCGGTGATCTGGTGGCCGACGACACCTTCTTCGACTCGACACGGCTGGGACCGGCGTGGTCGTGGGACGACGAGCCGTACTACTACGACGCGCAGATCTCCGCGCTGACGGTGGCACCGACGACCAACTACAACGCGGGTTCGGTGTACGTCATCGTCACGCCGGGCACGGCGGGCCAGCCCCCGACGGTGACGACGAACCCGCCGAACAGCTACGTCACGATCGCGAACAGCGCGACGACGGGTACCTCCGGTTCCGGGTCGAGCATCTCGGTCAACCGCGCGGCGGGCTCGAACACGATCACCGTGACCGGGTCGATCCCCGCCGGTGGCGGGACGACGAGTTCGGAGATGTCGGTCGACAACCCGACCGGTTACGTGGCGTCCCTGTTCCGGCAGGCGCTGAACGCGGCCGGCGTGACCGTGCGGGGCGGCACGGACTTCCAGGCGACGCCGTCCGCCGCCACGCGGATCGCGTCGCACGCGTCGATGCCGCTGAGCCAGATCCTGGTGCCGCTGCTCAAGCTGAGCGACGACATGATCGCCGAGGCGCTGACCAAGGCGGCCGGCCGCAAGGTCTACAACCAGGGCACCTTCCCGGCGGGCGTTCAGGCGCTGGGCACGAGCCTGTCCGGGCTGGGCATCACGGCCGGCGCCGAGAAGCAGGTCGACGGGTCCGGTCTGTCCAGGCAGGACCTGATCACCCCGAACCAGTTGGCGCAGCTACTGGTCAAGGCGGAGAGCCAGCCGTGGTACCAGACCTGGTACAACGCGCTGCCGGTGGCCGGCAACTCCGACCCGATGGTCGGCGGCACGCTGGCCAGCCGGATGGTCGGCACGGCGGCGGCCAACAACGTGCACGCCAAAACGGGCTCGATGACCGGGGTCAGCGCGCTGTCCGGTTACGTCACGTCGGCCGACGGCCAACACCTGGTGTTCGCCCTGATGGAGAACGCCTTCCTGCCCAGCTCGGTGAAGAACGTCGAGGACGCGGTCGCGGAGCGGCTGGCGAACTACTCGGCGACGGCCGGCACCAGCGCCACCAAGACGACGGCCCAGTTGCCGAAGGAGAAGGCGGTGCCGTTCGCGGCGAACGACCCCCGTGCGGCACTGGAGTGCTCGTGGACGCACACCTGCTGACCGGGGTCGTGGGTTGCCGGCCGTGAGGTGCCGGCCGTGGGGTGCCGGCCGTCCGGTCGGCACCCCGTCGTTCGTGCGAGCCGAGCTGGACGCGACACCGATCGGTGAGGCCGAAGCGGAGAACCGATCCGCCGGAATACGCTGGCAGATGTGGCAAGCGGCGAGGACAGGGCCGAGGACGGTCGGGCGACCCGGTGGGCCGGGCACCGCGAGCGGCGACGGGCCGAGCTCGTCACGGCGGCACTGGCCGCGATCGGCGAGCACGGCCCGGGGGTGTCCACCGAACTGATCGCGCAGCGCGCCGGCATTCCCCGGCCGCGCCTGTACCGGATCTTCACCGACGCCGACGACCTGCACGACGCGATCGCACACCGGGTAGCCGACTCGCTGATGGACCAACTGACACCGACGCTCACCCGGCCGAGTGGGACGCCGAACGAGATCATCACCCGGATCGTCGACGTCTTCGTCACCTGGATGACGGACAACGTGTCGCTCTACCACTACCTCGTGCTCCGGGCGACCGCGCCCGGCGAGCCGGTGATCGTCGACGTCCGGTCCAGGATCAGCAGGCTGTTGGCCGATCTGCTGAGGGGATACCTGATCGTGCTCGGTCTCGATCCGAGTGGTTCCGACCCGCTGTCGTGGGGTCTGGTCGGGATGGTCGAGTCGACGACGGAGCGGTGGCTCGTCGCCCCGGGCACGCTCGGTCGGGACGGCCTAGTCGACCAGTTGTCGATCTGGATCTGGGGACTGCTGGACCACATGCTGCGGGCATCCGGCGTGATCCTGGCCCCGGACGTGCCGCTGCCACCGTTCCCCGAACCGGAACACACGGCGTAATCATCCCGGCACCCTTCGTGCCATTGCTGGCACATCGATGTATCGGATACTTTGTAGTCGCCGTCGAGGGGCGGAGATGTGCGGGGTCGGGAGGGGACGCCGAGTGACCGAGCCGAACGGCCAGTGGGGTTGGTTGGAACAGGCCGCAAGGGAAGCCCGGGAGATCATCGACCGGCTGTACGCGGAGGGTCGGTCCGAACTGGAGGAGCACCCGGTAGCGACGCCGGGCACGGTGGACAGGTGGCCCGGCGGCGGACTGCACGCGGGCGGCTGAACTCCCAGCATTCCCCAAGATCCGTTATCCATACTCGGGCTCACGGAGCCGTCCGCTGGTGACGGTGCGGGGAGAGCGGAGTTCGAGTGACACTGCGGTACTGGGCCGACGAAGCGCTGGCGGAGGCGACGGGCACCGACCACCGGTACGACCCGGTACTGCCGGGGACCGGTGGCCCCGCGGGCAACGCGCGGCTCACCGCGTGGACCGGAGCCGTGCTGCTGGTGCTGTCCCTGGTCGAACTGGTGACGCTGATCGACGTGGGCGGCCTGATCGACTGGCACATCGTGGTCGGCACGCTGCTGGTGCCGGCCGCGTTGGTCAAGACCGGCACCACGGGCTGGCGGATCGTGCGCTACTACATGCGCAACGAGCCGTACCGCTGCGCCGGTCCCCCACCGATGCTGCTGCGCGTGCTCGGCCCGCTGGTGGTGCTGTTCACATTGGCGGTACTGGGTTCCGGGCTCGCGCTGGTGGCTCTCGGGCCGGACGGCAGCCGGACGCCGTTCGGTTCCGTCCTCGGTCATCCGCTCAGTGCGCTGACCGTGCACCAGGCGACGTTCGTGGTGTGGGCCGTGGTCACCGGTGTGCACACGCTGGGCCGGTTGGTGCCCGCGTTCCAGATCGTCACGGCGGCAGGCGCGCGGGCCGGCAAGGTCCCCGGCCGGGTGCCGCGCGCCGGACTGCTCGCGGTGACACTGGTCGCCGCGAGTGTCGCCGCGGTGGTGGTGCTGGGCCTGTCCAGTGCCTGGACCTCCGGCTCGGCATTCCCGCACCACGGCGACCGACACCACGTCGGAGCGGACAACTAGTCGCGTCGCCGGCCGTCGCCGAGCGCCAGCGCGGCGCTTCGGGGGCCGAATCGGCCGCCGTCGACTCCCACCGCTATCGGTGTGTTGGTGTCCATCGTCGCGTTTCTCGTCGTGCGACGGTCACGGCTGTGGTCGCCTGTGCGGCGATCTCCAGTTCCTCGCGCGCGGTCACCACGAGCACCCGCACGCCGGCGCCGACCGGGCTGATCACGCGATCTCCCCTGCCCCACAGGCGATCGGAGTCCACGGACAGGCCGAGCAGCCCGAGTCCGCCGACGAGGTCGGCGACCAGTCGCGGTTGGTGTTCGGCGACACCGCCGGTCAGCACGACGGCGTCCAGCCGGTCGAGGGCGGCGGCCATCGCGCCGATCTGGCGCCGCAACTGGTGCAGGTACACGGTGACGGCGAGTTCGGCGTCCTGGTCCCCGCTGGCGCGGGCGGCGAGCACCTCACGCATGTCACCACTGGTGCCGGTCATGCCGGCGAGCCCGGAGCGGCGGTCCAGCGTCTCCTCGACGCACGCGACGTCGGTGACGCCGGCGCGCAGCAGGTAGAGCAGGAGGCCGGGATCGACCGTCCCGGAGCGGGTTGCCATCACGGCACCTTCCAGCGGCGTGAACCCCATCGAGGTGTCGACGCCGTGGCCATCGCGGATGGCGGTCACCGAAACGCCTGCCCCGACGTGGCAGCAGATGATCCGGAGCCCGTCGGGATCGTCCTCGTCGAGCAGTTCGGCGGTGCGGCGCAGGGCGTAGGCACAGGACAGGCCGTGGAAGCCGTAGCGGCGCAGGCCGTACTTGTCGACCCAGGATTTCGGCAGCGCGTAGTTCGTTGCGGCGTCGGGCATCCGCGCGTGGAATGCGGTGTCGAAGCAGGCGACGACCGGCACGTCCAGCATCACGGCCATGTCGGCCAGTTCCAGCGAGAGCGGCTGGTGCAGCGGCGCGAGCGGCGAGAGGACTTGTAGGCGCGCGGTTTCCTGGTCGTCGAGCACGGCCGGCAGTGCGCGCCCACCGCCGTGCACGAAGCGGACGCCGACGGCGTTCACCGGACCCCAGCGGTGAACCAGCTCGGTGAGCGGCTTGCGAGCCGCCCCGGCCGAGGCGGCATCCACCGTCACGGCGGCCAACTCGACTCCGTCGTCGACAACACCGAGCTTCACGCTGGACGACCCGGGATTCACCGTCAGCACACGCATCGCGACCGTCACCTTTCCGTTCGGATTCGCAAGCCACGATCCGCCGTCGGTCGGCGACTGGGCAGTGGCCAGGGGCACAAGGTCCCGGGACCTTCGCCACGGCCCTGACGGCCCGCACCTGATCGCCAACTGGTACGTCTGCCATTGGCAGGACAGCGATGGGTGCGATGCCGTGGATCGATACCCGCGTGCGACTACTCGTCCGCACGGCCACGCCGATCGAGTGCTCCCCCATTGGCCGAATGCCCGGTGAGTCGCGTGCCGACTAGTCGCGCAGGGGCAGTTCCGCGGCCACCGTCCAGCCTCGGCCGTTGGTCCGGCCGGCCGTGAACCGGCCGCCCAGCAACTCCACCCGCTCCCGCATGCCCACCAGGCCGAAACCGCTGGAACCGCCCACCGGCTGCGCCTTCGCACCCGACCCGTCGTCGGCCACCCGGACATGGACCGCCGAACCCGACGTCCGTACGTCCACGTCGATCCGGCTCACCCCGGCCGCATGCTTCAACGCGTTCGTCAGCGACTCCTGTACCAGGCGCAGCACCGACTGGGCCAGTTCGGGTGGCACCGTTTCGGTCAGCTCCACCGCCAATTGGACCGGACCACCAACCTGCCCGACCACGCCACGGATCTGCTCGGTCAGCTCGTTGTTGTCGCGGCTGGCAGACGAAGCCTCCGTGCCGCGCAACGTGCCGACCAGCCGGCGCATCGCGGCCAGCGCTTCGTGGCCGCTCATCGTGATGATCGGCAGGACCATCCGGGCCGCGCCCGGGTCCTGGTCGGCGATCGCCTCCGCACCCTGCGAGTGGACCACGATCGTCGTCACGTAGTGCGCCACGACGTCGTGCAACTCGCGCGCCAACGCCAACCGCTCCGCCTGTTGCGCCGCGGACACCGACGCCGCCTCGGCCCGCCGCCGTTCGTTGTCCCTGGCCCGGAAGTACAGGCCGGTGCCCACGCCGATGGCGAGCAGCAGCAGCGTCACGCTGATGCGCGCCGCGCTGTCGCCGAACGTGTAGGGGCCGAAGCCCAGTCGCAGCGTCTGGGCGAACTGGTACGCGAGCACCAACAGCACGGTCGCGGTCACGGCACGGCCACGCGACGCCAGCCGCACCACGATCGCGGTCAGCGCCATGGCGGCCGCCAGTTCGATCACGTCGCCGCCGTAGAAGCGCAGGCCGAACACGAACAGCAGGACCGCGTTGCCGGTCATCACGATCGCGGCCGCGACAGCCGTGTCGAACGTGCGGCGCAGCGAGATCACCGCGAGCGCGCACACGGCCAGGTCGCCGGGCAGCTGCGCCCACTGCGTCATGTTCTCGCCCCGCCACGCGGTGGCCTGCGCCGCCAGCAGCAGCAACAGCACCCCGGCCAGCGGCCACTGGCGGCGGGCCACACTCCGCCAGCTCAGGTAGGCGTTGTCCACGGGGTCACACGTTAGGGGGTGCGGCCGCGCGTCGCCGTCGGTTCACGGGTTGTTGCGGTGTCATACCTGCGGCGTACGGGCCGCCATCACGCGGACGTAGCGCGCATCACGTGGACGTGGCGCGCCGGATCAGGTGCTCCAACAGTGTGATCAGCACCGTCTTGCTGGACACGCGGTTCCTGGCGTCGCAGAACACGATCGGTACCGACCGGTCGAGGTCGATGGCCGAGCGGACGGCGGCCACGTCGTAGGGCTGCTCGTTGTCGAAACAGTTGACGCCGACCACGAACGGCACACCACGGCTCTCGAAGAAGTCGATCGCCGGGAAGCAGTCGTCCAGCCTGCGGGTGTCGGCGAGCACGACCGCGCCGATCGCGCCACTGGCCAGTTGGTCCCACATGAACCAGAAGCGGTCCTGCCCCGGTGTGCCGAACAGGTACAGGATCAGTTCGGGGTTGATGGTGATCCGGCCGAAGTCCAGCACGACGGTCGTCGTGGTCTTGTGCTCGATGCCTGCCGTGTCGTCGATCGCGACGCCGTTAGCCGTGAGGGTCTCCTCCGTACGCAACGGCGGGATCTCGCTGACCGAGCCGACCATGGTCGTCTTCCCGACGCCGAAACCGCCCGCGATCAGCAGTTTCGCCGCCGTCACCGAGAGCTGCGGCTCGGTGGGTCTAGATGTCGCGGATGCCATCGAGTACCGCCTGGAGGATTCGCGGATCACGGCCGGCCGGCATGGGCAGCGGCTCACGGAAGATCACGTGGTGGTTCGCGATCAGGTCGTACAGCAGCACCTTCACCACGGTCAGCGGCAGGCTGCTGCGCGCGGCCACCTCCGCCACCGAGGCGGGTCGCTGGCACAGTCGCAGGATCAGGTGGTGCTCGGGTTCCACGTCGCCCCTGTCGATGCGCTCGCGCAGCGCCACCACGAGCGTCACCAGGCTCAGGTGGTGCGCCGCCGCGGGGATGCGGCCCCTGGTGATCGCGTAGGGCCGGACGAACGGGCCGTGTGGCAGGTCGTCCTCGGTCATCGCCGCCGTGGCCCGTCGGAGGAGGACTTCTTCGCCGACGACCTCGGTGCCGCGCCCAGGTAGCTGCCGACCTTCCTGACCAGGATGTTCATCTCGTACGCCGCGACACCGAGGTCGACCTCGGATGCCGCGAGCATGGCGAGGCACGCGCCGCTGCCGGCCGCCGTGACCACCAGGTACGAGGTCTCCAGTTCCACGATGGTCTGCCGCGCCCTGCCGCCACCGAACTGGTGGCCGACGTTCTTGGCCAGACTGTGGAACGCGGCCGCCACCGCGGCCAGCCGGTCGCCGTCGTCCCTGCCCAGCGCGCGCGTGCCGGTGATCAGCAGCCCGTCGGCGGACAGCAGCACAGCGCCGGTCGCGCCGAGCACGCGGTCGACCAGATCGTTGAGCAACCAGTCCAGGTCGGCCGCGCCCCGGCCGCGCTGGTCGCGCGTCATTCCCTCGTGTCTCCTCGGGTGTCGTCGTCCCTGCCCTGCCGCGTGCCGTGCTGGAACGCGGCGATGGCGCTGCGGGTCTGGTCGGCCGAGCGGCTGCCGTTGTCCTCCGCCGACGTGTTCGGCGTGGCCAGTTGTGGCACCAGGTGGGCCTGTCTGCGTCTGTGCGGCAGCGGCGGCGGGCTGCCCGGCTGCCGGTTGAGCAGCCGTTCGCCGACCGGCCGCGGCACGAAAGGTTCCTCGGTGACCGCCGTGGGCGTGATGCCAGGCGTGGCCTGTTCGACGGGGAATCCCGGCAGGGTCCGCTCGGTGGCGGGGATACCGTCCACGACCATGTCCTCGACGGCGTCGACCACGTCCGGATCGACGATCGCCGGCTCGGCGGGTTCGTGGCGCGGCCAATCCGGGATGGCCGGTGCGACAACGATGCCGTCGTCGGCCGTGACCGGTTGGTCGGACTCCTCGACGATGTCCGACGGCAGCAGCACGATGACCCTCGTGCCGCCGTAGACGGATTCGGTGAGCGTGACGCGGATACCGTGCCTGGCGGCCAGCCGCGCGACCACGAACATGCCGAGCCGGGCGTCCGAACTCAGCGCCATCACGCCGTAGTCCGGCGGGTCGAGCAGTTTCGCGTTCATCGCGTCCCGTTCCGCCGGCGGGATACCGAGGCCCTGGTCCTCGATCTCGATCACCACGCCGCGGCCGACGGAGTTGCCGTGCACCTCGGCGTGCGCGTCCGGTGGCGCGAAGGCCGTCGCGTTGTCCAGCAGTTCGGCGAACAGGTGCACGACATCGCCCGCGGCACGGCCGGCGACGGCGATCTGTGGCAGGCCGGTGATCCTGATCCGCGCGAAGTGCTCCGTCTCGGCGATCGCGCTGCGGATGACGTCGCGCATCGGCACGGCGTCGCGCCACTGCCGGGACGGCTGGCGGCCGCCGAGGACGATCAGGTTCTCCGCGTTGCGGCGGGCGCGGGTGGCCAGGTGGTCGAGCTGGAACAGCAGCCGGATCTGCTCGGGGTCGTCCTGGCGGTGTTCGGCGCGGTCCAGCACGTTGAGCTGCCGGTGGGCCACGGCCTGGCTGCGGTGCGCGATGTTGAGGAACACGACGTTGGTGCCGTGCCGGGTCCTTGCCTCCCGCACGGCGGCCGAGATGGCGGTGTGCTGGGCCATGTTGAACGCCTCGGCCACCTCGCCGATCTCGTCGTTGCCGTGGTCGAGCCTGGGCACCTCGCTGTCCACGTCGACCCCGTTGCCGTCGCGCAGCCGCCGCACGAGCCGGGGCAGGTGCTGTTCGGCCAGGTCCAGGGTCTCCCTGCGCAGGCGGCCCAGTCGCCTGCTCACACCGTTGGACATGCGCAGCGCGATGACGAGCACGGCGATCCCGACCAGCAGGATGAGCGCACCGGCGATCAGCGCGCGGACCAGCGTGGTGCGCCCATCGGTGACGGCAAGGCCAGCGGCGTACCGGAAGTGGCTGCCGAACAGGCCGAGCATCGTGGCGGTGACCTGGAGGGTGTCGTTCTGCCAGTCAAGCTGGCTGACCTGCGGCGGTGCGGGCGTGCGGGCGCTGGTCAGGGCGGGCCCGCTGGCGGACAGCGCGTCCTGCACGGACGAGAGCTGCTGCCAGGCCGGTGATGCGATCAGGGTCGCGTAGTCGCGCTGCTCGGCCCGGGTCATCCTGGGTAGCAGCAGGTCCAGTGAGGACTGGTAGCCGCCGACCTGGCGGGCGTACTCGGCGAACTCGGTGCCGCTCATACCGCCGTGGATGGCCGCGGAGAAGGACAGCGCGTTGGCGCGGGCCACGTCCTCGGTCGCCGAGTAGAGCGACGCGGCCGTGAGCTGCGCGTCGGTGATCGCCGAACTGGGCGCGTCGGCGGCGACCGATGCGGTGTAATTCGCGATCGGTGCCAACAGTTGATCATAATAGGTGTACGTGTCGAGCAGCGAAATGTCGTCGGAATCGACCTGCTGCCGAACGGCTCCCAGTTGATTCCACGGCGCGTCGGCCGTCGTGCCGTTCCGCAGCACCAGATACGCGAGATCGGGAACCGTGGCGCGCGCGGTACGGAGGGTGACCAGATCGGCGTCGACCTTGCCGCGCTGCGCCGACAGTTGTGCGTGCGGAACCTGTTCCCCGCCGATCTGAACCAGACTCAGCCATCGCTCGATCTGCAGATCCGTGACGATCCGCGTGGCCGGAGTGACGGCTGCCTGGAGGTTGTCGGCCCAGCGGTACGTGTCCACACCCTGGCCGACGAGGTAACCGGATATCACGAGACCGACGAGCAACAGGACCAGACTGGGAATCAGTGCGATGGCCAACATTCGGCTCTTGATCGAATTTCGACGCGCACCGGGAGGCTGTCGCACCATTTTCCGGTTCTCCCTCCCGCACGCGGTGGCGGCAAGGGTCACTCTAAAGAGTGAATATCAACGCGGCAACCATTCATTATCGAGTGACGGGCCGTACACCCAGCGTGGATGACGATCGCGGTCACATTTCTCGGTCCACGTCAACGCCGTTTTCCCGCCGATAAAGCGACGTTGACCGAAATTGCCGGTTCGTCGAACGCCGTACGTCGTACGGCGAACGGACGCTACCCTGAGACCGATGCGGGGGCGTCGCAAACATCCCACAGGCTGATGACACGGACTGCCCGCTCAGGCAGGCTGTACCGGGCACGGGGGGAGAATCCGCACGGTGAACCAACGAGTGATACCGCGGCATCGGCCGGTGACCGACAGCGCACGGCCGGCGGGTGCCGGTCGCCGCGTGACCCGGGGCAGCGTCGCACAGTGAGGGCGGGCGGACAATGCATGCGATGAAGCCGCCCGACTCGGCGCGCCGCAATCCCGACGCACACCGCGCGGTGCTGGACGCCACGTGGGAACTGCTGGACGAGGAGGGCTGGCAGGCCGTCACCGTGGACCGGATCGCGGCCTCGGCGGGTGTCTGCAAACAGACGATCTACCGGTGGTGGCGGGGCAAGGCGGACGTCGTTTTCGAGTCCTTCTTGGACCGGGCGCGGGCCGATCTGAAGCCGCCGAGGGCCAAGGACGTGGCCGGTCTGCTGCGCGAACACGCGCGCACCTTCGTGCGGCTCTACTCTGGCACGTCCCTCGGCGCTCACCTGACCGAACTGCTGGGCGCCGCGCAGCATGACCGCGAACTGGCCGATGCCATGCAGGACAACTGGTTCCGGCCACGGCGGGAACCACTGCGCGAGGCTCTGCGGGTGGCACAGCAGCAACGTCGGGTGCGCGCCGACGTCGATGCCGACACGGTACTGGACCTGCTGTTCGGTCCGCTGCACTACCGCCTGCTGACCGGCCGCCCCGTCGACCGCCGGTATGCCGACACGGTCACCGCGCTCACGTTGACGGCGATCGCGCCGGAGTGACCGACCGCGAGACGAGACGAGTCGTCTCACGGCCGGGCACAGCGCTGGTGAGGTTACGGCCTACCAGCCGGCGGTCGCAGGTTCGCACTCTCCGGACCGTCGACCCAGGCGGTGCCGAGGAAGACGGGGTCGGTCATGGCGACCATGGCGTCGCGCCAACGGCGACCCGGGGCATGAGCGGACGTCGTCACGCCTACCGGGTCGGCCGTTTCGCGGGCGTCAGCGCCAGAATTCGGTGAGCTGCTCGGCAAGGGCGCTGCCCTGCTGGTAGCCGGCTCTGGCCGCGGGCGGACGCGTCGACAGGTCCATCTGATTGGCGCCGTAGGCGAATATGTCGCTGGCGTTGCTGTCCGGGAAGATCGTCTCGACCCTGCTGCCGCCTGCGCGCAGTTGGTCGACCTGCGCCGCGAGATGGATACCCCACTCCAGCGGCGCCCGTGATCTGCCGCCGAAGGGTGACAGCACCAGCACCCGCCCGTAGCCGACTGCCAGATCGGCATTCTCGCCTGCTCGGTAGCCGCCGTCGATGTACCGGTGGTCGCCGATGCCGTGGGGAGGGGCGCCGGGCCCGGCGCAGCTTGCGGTGACGGCGTCCACCAGGTCGACTCCGCTGTGGCGGTCGAACACGACCGGTTCACCGGTATGGGCATCGACGGCCACGATGAGCATCGGCCGTTGCGGCCAGTGTTGGCTGGGCAGCCGAGCGGCGACGACGGCGCGCCGCCGCGTTCGCCCGGAACTGTCCGACACCGTGTCCATTTCCAGCGCCGCCGCACCCATCCTGCGGCGCATGTCGGCCGCATCCTCGGCGGCACCGATGATGGCGCTCGTCTTCGCCAGCAGGTCCACCATCGGCGCATGCGGACCACGTCCATGGCCGGATCCGACCGGGCCACTCCCCGGCGGGGGCGCGGCGGCAAGGATGGCGGCGAACAGTTCGTCCGGTCGGGTCGCGCCACTCAGCTGGGCCGCGGCCGTCGATCCGGCCGACGTACCGATGATCAGATCGGCATCGGTCACATCCAGTCCGGCATCGAACAGGCCCGCGATGACGCCGATCTCCCACGCGTTGCCTGCCGCCGCACCACCACCGAGGACCAGCGCCCGCCCGCGCTCGGGCACTGTGGCGTCGACCTGTCGGTCGGCTTTCGGCCGGTCGCCGTGGCCCATCAGGAGCGGGGGTGCGCCGTCGGTCGCCGACTCGGGCGACCGTGGCACGGCACCGATGTCGTCGGGTGTACGGGTGCGCTCGGCGATGCCATCGGAGGTCGTCGAGGCGCGGTGCGGAGTTGAAGAAGGTGTGGTGTTCATGGGGCGCCTTTCGCGAATTGCCTGTCGGGCGCTCCCGGTGGCGACTACTTCAGTCGCGTGATCGTGGACTGCGGGGAGCACCCACTGTGGACACTGCGTTCATGGGTCTCACCTCCTGCTGACGGATCACGATCGGCGGGACGCTAACACGCCGGCGACGCGGTGCGCAACGGCGTCATCCTCGAAGGAAGCCGCACCGCGAGCGACCACCCCGCTGCACGCCGCAGGGCGCGGAGCGGGGTGGTCGCAGCCGCGTCAGCTCAGGGGGTAGTCCTGCGCTGCCGTGCCGTTGCAGTCCCAGATCTGTAGTCGAGTGCCGTTCGCACTCGCGCCGTTCGGCGCGTCCAGGCACTTGCCCGACTGCGGGTTGAGCAGAGAACCGTTGGACTGTTGCTGCCAGACCTGGCCACCGACACCGTTGCAGTCCCACAACTCGACCTGCGCGCCGTCCGCCGTGCCGTTGCCCACGATGTCCAGGCAGCGGCCCAACGCCTCCAGCGAGCCGTTGCCGTTGTGGTACCAGTGCTGGTCGACCGCGTACGCCTGGCAACCCCAAAGCTGCACCGCCGTGCCGTCGACACCGGCGTCGTCACCGCCCACGTCGACGCACTGGCCGCCCGGTCCGGCGATCATGCCGCCGCCGTTGACGGAGTAGACCTGCGCGGCCGTGCCGTTGCAGTCCCAGATCTGCAACCTGGTGCCGTTGGCGGTCGCGTCGCTTGGCGAGTCCAGGCAGCGGCCGGACTGCGGGTTGAGCAGCGAGCCGTTGGCCTGTTGGATCCACTTCTGGCCGCCGACACCGTTGCAGTCCCACAACTCGACCTGTGTGCCGTTCGCCGTGCCGTCGCCGTTGATGTCCAGGCAGCGGCCCAGGGTGGACAGCGAGTCGTCCGAGTTGTGCGTCCAGTGCTGGTCGACCGCGTAGGACTGGCAGCCCCATAGCTGCACCGCCGTGCTGTCACCGCCCGAGTCGTCGCCCGCCACGTCGACGCAGTCGCCGCCGGGACCGACGATCGTGGCGCCGGTGGCCGGCAGACTGGTCGAGCCGGAGTAGCCCACCGACACGACGTTGCTCTGCACGGCGTCGTCCGCGGCGTCGGTCGGGTAGCCGGACGTCATGACGCCCTCGAAGAACGTGCCGACGGAGGCGTTGCTGTTGTCACCGCCGGTGCCCAGGACGATGGAACCTTCCTGGTGCATCGGGATGTAGCCGCCGCCGGTGGGCAGCGTCCCGCTGTACCAGGTACTCAGGCCGCCCGACTGGGCGTTGCCTCCCTTGAGCGCGAAGGTGTTCTGGCCGTTGTTCTTCAGCATCGCCGTGACGTAGGTGCTGTTGTTGCCCGCGTCCGCGGTGTTGGAGTAGTTGCCCTGGAACAGACCGTTCTCCAGGTCGCCCGCCACCCACGGGCCGCCGCCGCTGCACGGCGAGAAGAAGCACGTCGTGCCGAGGTTGACCGCGTCCATGTGGCCGTTGCCGTTGTCCGAGATCGACGCCTCGACGTTGCCGTAGTCGAAGCAGCAGCCGTTGTTCACATGCGTGCCGCTGGCCACCATGTACATGCCCTCGGGCTGGCCGTTCTGCGCGATGCCGGAACCGACGTGGTGCCGGTAGCCGGTGCCGGGGCCGATGTAGACACCGAAGACCCGGTGGCCGCCCGCGACCACCGGGATCGCGGCGCCGTTCGCGCCGACGTCCTGACCGCCGGCAGCGCCGGCTGCCTCGATGGTCAGGTCGTTGTGCTGCGGGGACTGGTCGTAGATGGTCGTGATGACGCAGTTGGTGTGCGCGCAGAAGCTGTCCTGCGCCGGTGTGTTGGCGTAGCCTCCCGCCGACTGCGGACCGATGTCGGTGGTGGCGCCGTCCGAGGAGCGCCGGATCTGGTACAGGCTGCCGTTGTAGCCGGAGTAGAGCGCCCGCACCGTGCTGTGTGCCGCGACGCACGGGGTGCCGGCGGCGGCGTAGATGTCGCACGGCAGCGTGCCCGCCGCGCCGGCCTGACTGGTCAGGCCCGCCACCGCGCCTGCGACGAACGCGAACGTCGCGCCGACGGCGACCACGAGTCGCCGCCAGTGGCCGAACCCTGATCGACCGATCATGTGTGTCTCATTTCTCCGAGCAGGGGAGAACAACCGGAGATGTGCGGGAACGGCGCGTGCCGCCGACCTTGTGCGGAGGCCGGAGTACAACGTTGTAAAAATATGGTATAGACCACACTGGGACCAGCGTCAAGAATGCCCGCGGGTTGCGGAACGGGCGCCGGAACCGCATGGCCCATAGTGGAAAGCGCAGCTAGCGGGGCCGGTGGCGCCGAGGGCGTGGCAACGTCGACGTTACATCGTTGAAAATGTCAATGGACTCTCAGCGAGTGCTGCTCTCCCTGACGACCAGCCGGTAGCCGGGCTGGATCAGTCGGCACGGCTGCGTGTAGCCGTCCCCGATCCGGTACAGCAGCGTCGCCACGGCCGACTCGGCGATCCCGATCTTGTCCGGCGCGACCGTGGTCAGCGACGGGATCGCGTACTCGGCCTCCTCGACGTCGTCGAAGCCGACCAGCGCGATGTCGCCGGGTACCCGCAGGCCGGCCTCGTGGATCGCGCGCATCGCGCCCAGCGCCATCAGGTCGTTGAAGCAGAAGACGGCGTCCGGCCGGTCGGGCAGCTTGAGCAGTCGGCGCATCGCGGTCGCGCCGTCCGGGCGGAAGTACGAGCGGACCGGCGGCATCAGGGCCTGTTCGACCGGTAGGCCGGCGGCGTGCAGTGCCTGCGTGTAGCCGAGCACTCGCTGCTGCGCCGTCGCCCTGGGTGCCAGGTCCTGGCGGCCGATCGCGCCGATCCTGCGGTAGCCCCGGTCGATGAGGTGCCGGGTGGCCTCGCGCGCCGCGGCCACGTTGTCGATGTGGATGTGGTCGCAGACCAGGCCGTAGTCGGCCTCGCCGAGCAGCACCAACGGGATCTGCCGCTCCCGTGCGGCGAGTTCGTTCTGGTCCAGACCCAGCGGACTGAGGATGACGCCCTCGATCATCGGCACCCCGAGGCCACTGGCCACCCGCAGCTCGGCCGCCGCGTCGCCGGCCGTGTCGTCCATCAGGACGGTCCGGCCGTTGCGGCGGGCCGCCGCGATCACCGCGACGGCCAGTTCGGCGAAGTAGGGCGAGGGCAGTTCCGGGAAACCCAGTGCCAGCACGCCACTGCGACCGGTGCGCAGCCAGCGGGCGGCCGCGTTGGGCTGGTAGCCGAGCGTGTCGATGGCCTGCTGGACGCGCAGCCGCGTGTGGTCGGCGACCCGCGCCGTGCCGTTGACGACGTTGGACACGGTCTTGGGCGACACGCCCGCCGCCCGCGCGACGTCCTGCAGGCGCACGGCGCCGGCACGGGACGCGGCCGGCGTGCCGCCCGTGTCCTGCCGATCCTGCTCGGCGTGGCCGTCGCGTACCGTCATCGCCCCCGTGCCCGTCCGCTCCGCCGGTTACAACGTCAGAATATCCAGGCCGCCGCGGCGCGGGCGGGATCGAGGGTCACGCGCTGCTACCGTCCCGTCATGGCGACCCGGCCGGTCCGTGACCGGTACCACCACGGCGACCTGCGCCGCGCTCTGCTGGATGCGGCGCTGGATCTCGTGCGGGAGAAGGGAACCCGTGGTTTCACGCTGAGTGAGGCAGCTCGGCGGGCCGGGGTGAGCAGCGGTGCGCCGTACCGGCACTTCGCCGACCGTGACGCCGTGCTGGACGCGCTGGCCGGCGAAGGACTCGCGCAGTTGCACGACGTGCTGCGCGCGACGGCGGCCGGGCTGTCCGGCACGGTCGAGGACGAGGTCGTGGCGCTCGTGCGGGCCTATGTGCGGTTCGCGCTGGAGTCGCCCGCGCGGTACGAGGTGGTGTTCGGGCCGGGCCGGGTGCGTGACCCGCGCGAGGAGGGCGTGCCCGGCTCGTTCGGCGTGCTGCTGGCCGCCGTGTCCCGTGGTGCCGACTCCGGCACCGTCACCGGATCGGCGCACGCGCTCGCGGCCAGCGTGTGGTCGACGGCACACGGGGTGTGTGAACTGAACCTCAGTGGCGATCTCGGCTCGGTCGTCGACACCGGTGAGGACGCCGAGGACCTGGCCGTACGGTCGGTCAGGATGCTGCTGGCCGGCGCACGGCCCGCCGATCCGGACATCCGACACCGTTCGCCCACGCCGCCGAAGTCTGGTTAGACTGCCAGATGTAAGAGCTTCTTACATCTGGCAGGCAGGGGGCAGGTATGGTCGACAGCTCACTCGCAACCTCGGTCCGACCCGCGTGGACGCGACGTCTGAGCTGGGGCTGGGTGGTGTTGTCCTCGGCGACGATCGCCGCGCTGTTCGTCGGCCAGTACGGCCAGGGCACGCTGAACCAGCTCGCGCGGCACAACGTCGGCCTGTCCGCCAACTACGCGGCCCAGCCGTGGCCGGTGCAGCTCGCCTTCTACCTGCACATCGGTTTCGGCGGCCTGGCGCTGGTGCTGGGCCCGTTCCAGTTCGCGCGCCTGCTGCGCAACCGGTTCCCGAAGGTGCACCGCACGATCGGCCGGGCGTACGCGGTCTCGGTCGGGCTGGGCACCATCGGCGCGCTGGTGATGTCGCCGTACGGCTCGCTGGGCATCCCCGGTTTCTTCGGCTTCGTGTCGCTGGCGGCGATGTGGGGCCTGACCACGTGGCAGGGCTACCGCGCGGCGCGGCGCGGGGACTTCCGCTCGCACCAGGCGTGGATGATCCGCAGTTTCTCGCTCACCTACGGCGCCGTCACACTGCGATTCTGGCTGGGCGCGCTGATCGCGATCCAGATTCCGTTCATGGCGCCGGGCACGTTCGACCACGTGTTCGCGCAGGCGTACGGCGCGCTGCCGTACCTGGGTTGGATTCCCAACCTGGTGATCGCCGAGTTCATGCTGCGCCGCCGCGGCATGCCGTCGCTGCACATCACCGACGGCGCACGGAACACTTCTTCCGCAACGGAATCACGGTCGACCGAAACCGTCTCCGTCTGACCGACACGAAGGGGCCGAGCCGGCGATCGGCGGACCCGGTGTGCCGTGCTGTCGGACGCAACGACTGTCGACAGTCCGGCCAGGGTTACGACGCGGGCGCGATCCTGACAAACTGGACCGATGGCGGTCGACAAGGTTGAGCTGCGCCGGAAGTACCTGGAAGAGCGGGACAAGCGGCTGCGGCCGGACGGCAACGACCAGTACCAGCGGCTCACCGGCCGGTTCGCGCACTACCTGGTCGACCCGTACCTGCCGGTCGCGCGGCGGGAACCGCTCACCGACCACTCGACCGTGATCGTGATCGGCGGCGGCTTCGCCGGCCTGGTCACCGCGGCACGGCTGAAGGAGGCCGGTGTCGACGACGTGCGGATCGTCGAGAAGGGCGGCGACGTCGGCGGCACGTGGTACTGGAACAGGTATCCGGGAGCGCAGTGCGACACGGCGTCGTTCGTGTACATGCCGCTGCTGGAGGAAACCGGCCACATGCCGAGCGAGAAGTACGCGCACGGCACGGAGATCCTCGATCACAGCCGCCGGATCGCCAAGCAGTACGGCCTGTACGACGACGCGTTGTTCCACACCGAGGTCACCGATCTGGCGTGGGACGACACCCGGTCGCGCTGGATCGCGCGCACCAACCGCGGTGACGAGCTGACGGCGCGGTTCGTGGTGATCGGCACCGGGCCGCTGCACGTGCCGAAACTGCCCGGCATTCCCGGTATCGACGCCTTCCGCGGCCACTCGTTCCACACCAGCCGGTGGGACTACGAGTACACCGGCGGCGATCCGGACGGCGCGCCGATGGACAAGCTGGCCGACAAGCGCGTCGCGATCATCGGCACCGGCGCGACGGCCGTGCAGATCGTGCCGCACCTGGCGCGGGCGTGCGGCGAACTGTTCGTGTTCCAGCGGACGCCGTCCTCGGTGGACGTGCGCGACAACCGGCCGACCGATCCGGACTGGTTCGCGCGGATCGCGACGCCCGGCTGGCAGCAGCGGTGGCTGGAGAACTTCACCGCGAACCAGACCGGTGGCAACGCGCAGGAGGACCTGGTGATGGACGGCTGGACGGACCTGTCCCGCCGGATGCGCGCCAGGCTCGCCGGCCTGCCGGCGCACGAGATGACGCAGGAGAAGATGCTCGCCGCGTTCGAGGACTCCGACTACGAGAAGATGTCCGAGATCCGCGCGCGGGTCGACTCGATCGTCGAGGACCGGGAGACCGCGCGGCGGCTCAAGGCGTGGTACCGGCAACTGTGCAAGCGTCCGTGCTTCCACGACGAGTACCTGCAGGCGTACAACTCGCCGAACACGCACCTGGTGGACACCGACGGCAAGGGCGTGCAGCGGATCACCGAGACGTCCGTCGTGGTGAACGGCCGCGAGTACGAGGTCGACTGCGTCATCTACGCGTCCGGTTTCGAGGTCGGCACCGAGTACACCGGGCGGGCGGGCTTCGACATGACCGGCCGTGGCGGCGTGCGGCTGTCGCGGTACTGGGCGGCGGGAATGCGCACGCTGCACGGCATCCACGTGCACGGCTTCCCGAACGCGTTCATGGTGCAGCCGACGCAGGGCGCGATGCTGATCTCCAACGTGCCGCACAACCTGACGGAGGCGGGCCGCACGATCGCGGTGACGGTGGCGCACGCCCTGTCGAACGGGTTCGCGGCGGTCGAGGCGACGGAGGCGGCCGAAGCCGGCTGGGTGGACCTGCTGCTGTCCGGACCGGGCCGGATGCTCGGCTCACCGGACTGCACGCCTGGCTACTACAACAACGAGGGCCGGCCACCGGGATCGCGCAGACTGAACATCGGTTATCCCGGTGGCGCGATGGCGTACTTCCGGTTCATCGACCAGTGGCGGACGTCCGGCAGCTTCGACGGCCTGGACTTCCGGTAGCGCGCCGGCCGATCGATCGACGAGGCGGCCGCGTCGAGTGATCTGTTGACATGCGGTGACGTGCCAGATCTCGACGATCTCGTCGGGTTCATCGAACCGACCGGTGCCGCGCCGGTGCGGTGCTGTCTGTCCAACTACCCGGTCGACGTCATCGACCGGCCGCAGGGCGAGGTGAGCCGATGGCCGACGCTGGGTGTGAAGCTGTCGGCCAGGCAGACACCCGCCACCGAGTGGAGCGCGATCGACAACTCGGCGCAGATGGTCCACCGGCTGATCGAGACGATGTCGTGCGCGCACGACAACTCCTACGTCGACCAGGCGTCGCCGGAGGGCGGGCACCGAGTTCATGGCGACGTGGAACTGGCAGAGCTGGCAGAACCGGTACGGCCGGCCGCTGGCGGCGGCCACGAACTAGGGAGCGTTTCCTCAGCGCCCTCGCCTCCGGCGGAACCGGCGAGAGCCGCCGCTCACCGGACCGACGGACGTGCTCCGGGCGTGGGCGGGTTCCGGCTGGGCCCGACTGGCTGTTCATGCTGGCGCTGCTGGGCATCGGCCTCGCGCTCAGTTCCGGACTGGCGGCATCGAAAGCGGCCTCCGCCGGCACCGAGGGACCGGACGCTGTGTCGACGGCGCCGGTTCGGCCGTGTCGGTGGCGATGTCGGTCGACTCGCGTGTCCTCTCAGTTCTCGCAGGTCACCGCAATCGGTGTGCGGCACGTGCTGGAGCCCCGCCGGCATTCGGCGGCACCGACGGAACCGCGTTGCGGCACCTGGTGTCTTGCGACGCACGTCACACCCCTTGTACGTTCGCGGGTCGGCCTTTGGTTCATCTGACGAACGCGCATCCTCCGCCGACGAACGCCCCGTTCGAGCCAGGAAGGACCGCCGTGGCACCGTCCCGCACGCAACGAAGCAACCCCACCGGCCTCGCCGCCGTGCTCGCCCTCCTGGCCCTCGTCCTGGGGTTCGCCTCGGCGGGCGCCGCGACCACTCCGCTCGCCGCGACCCCGTTCACGCCGGTGTCGAACTGCGCCCAGGTGGCCCAGCTTGATCTCGGCGCGCTGCCCGGCGCGTCCACCGAGATCAGCTCGGCGACGCTGTTGGCGGCGAAGGACAACACCCAGGGACCGTGGGAAGCCTGTGACGTACACGGTCTGATCGCGCCACAACTGCAGTTCGAACTGCTGCTGCCGACCGCCACCTGGCAGGGCGACTACCTGCAGGACGGCTGCGGCGGCTACTGCGGTGGCGTGAACATCGGCACCCAGGCAGCGGCCGGTTGCGTGCCGCTGACGAACGGTGCGTTCGCGATCGCCAGTGACAACGAGGGCCACTACGGACCGGCCGTGTTCTCGGCGTCGTTCGGCGCGGACCCGACGCTACGGGCGAGCTTCGGCTATCAGTCCGAACACCAACTGGCGCTGGCCGCCAAGGCGATCATCGCGAAGTTCTACGGCACTCCGGCCCGGCACGCCTACTTCGACGGCTGCTCGCAGGGCGGCCACGAGGGACTCACCGAGGCGCAACGGTTCCCGCACGACTTCGACGGAATCGTGGCAGGCTCACCCGCGTCGATCATGACCGAGCTGAACGTCTTCTACCAGGGCTGGATGTCCCAGGCGAACACGGCGCCGGACGGCTCGCCGATCCTCACCGCGGCGGATCTCGCGCCACTGCACGCGGCGGTCGTGCGTCAGTGCGACGCGGCGGACGGCACCGTGGACGGACTGATCGCCGACCCGCTGAGCTGCCACTTCGACCCGGCGAGCCTGGCGTGTCACACCGGTTCGACCGCCTTCTGCCTCACGGCGGCGAAAGTGGCCACCGTGCGCGCGCTGTACGAGGGACCGCGCGACGCGCACGGCACGCTGCTGTACCCGGGATGGCAACTGCCCGGGTCGGAGGCGAACTGGCTGCCGTGGCTCGTCCCGGCGGACGCCGGGCAGTCGCTCGACCAGAGCATCGCGCAGGGAACCTTGCGCTACATCGTGAATCCGGGTGTCGACGGCGGCGCGACCTTCCACGACGTCAGGTTCACCGACGCCGAGTTCCAGCGTCTGACGGCGGCGAACGACGGCATGTACGACGCGATCGACCCCGACCTGTCGGCGTTCCGGGCGGCAGGCGGCAAGCTGATCCTGTGGGCCGGCTGGGCCGATCCGGCCATCTCCCCCGTCGGCACGGTCGCCTACTACCAGGCCGTGCGGCAGGCGATGGGCGGCGCCGCGGCCACCAGCGCGTTCGCGCGCCTGTTCATGCTGCCCGGCGTCGCGCACTGCGGCGGCGGTGACGGCCCGGACTCGTTCGACGCCCTGACCGCGATCACGAACTGGGTCACGAACGGCAAGGCACCGGCCAGCCTGCTCACGTCGGCGGTCACGAACGGCACGACGACCGCGACCCGGCCGGTCTACCCGTACCCGCTGATGGCGGTCGACACGACGGGCGGCCCGACGAACGAGGCGTCCAGTTACACCGCGCGGCCGGGCACCCCGCTGGCGCCGGTGCACTGGCTGGGCTCGTTCCGCTCCGGCTACGAGACGGTCAGCGGCTGGGTCGACGGCCAGTGGATCACCAGGCCGGGCAGGAGCTGACGGCTCGACGCCCGTCCTGGCCGGCACACCGGTCGGCAGGCGGTCGGTGAGTGACCAATCCGTCGGCACACCGGCACCGAACCAGCCGAGGACACCGTCCCGACGACGAAGGACCCGCCGATGCGCGCAGGAGAGCTGGCACCCGAGTTCACGCTGCCCGACCAGGACGACGTGCGGCACACGCTGTCCGCGCTGGTGGCCGACGGACCGGTGGTCCTGTTCTTCTACCCGGCGGCCATGACCGGCGGGTGCACGGCGGAGACGTGCCACTTCCGTGACCTCGCCGCCGAGTTCGAGCAGGTCCGCGCGCAGCGCGTCGGGATCAGCGCGGACGCCGTGGACCGGCAGCGGCAGTTCGCCGAGCTGCACTCGTTCGACTTCCCGCTGCTGTCCGACGCCGACGGCGCCGTGGCCGGGCAGTTCGGCGTGCGCAGGCGGTTCGGTCCACTGCCGGTGAAGCGGGCCACGTTCGTGATCGGCGCCGACCGGCGGATCATCGAGGTGATCCGCAGCGAACTGCGCATGGAGGTCCACGCCGACCGCGCGCTGGCGGCACTGCGCCAGCAGAACGTCCACTGAGGACGGCAGGCTTCCGTTGCGGGGCCGGAGCCGGTCAGCGCCAGCGGATCGGCAGGTGTTTGACGCCGTGCTGGAAGTTGGAGCGCAGGCGGGCGGGCTGACCGGCCGGTTCGATCTCGCCCCACTCGTCGAGCACGGCGTCGAACATCGCGCGAAGCTGGATGCGGGCCAGCGGCGCGCCGAGGCAGAAGTGTGGTCCGTGGCCGAAGGCCAGGTGGTCGTTGGGTGTGCGGGTGATGTCGAACGCGTCCGGATCCGCGAAGACCCTCTCGTCACGGTTGGCCGAGCTGAACCACACGACCACCTTGTCCCCGGCCGCGATCCGCACGCCGCCGAGTTCGGTGTCGGTCGTGGCCGTGCGGCGGAAGTGCATCACGGGCGTCCACCAGCGCAGCATCTCCTCGACGGCGCCGTCGAGCAGTGTCCGGTCCGCGGACAACATCCGGTACTGCTCGGGATGACTCAGCAGCGCGAGCAGTCCACCGGGCAGGCCGTTGCGCAAGGTTTCGTTGCCGGCCACCGAGAACAGCCAGAACAGGTTCTCGAACTCGGCCAGTGACACCCGGCCGCCGTCGTCGGTGACGTGCCGCATCAGCGTCGTCATCACGTCGTCGCCGGGGTTGGCGCGCTTGTGTTCGCCGAGTGCGTGCGCGTAGGCGTACAGGTCGGGCATGCCGGCGCGGGTGCGCGGATCGGGCAGGGTGCCGTCCGGTCCGGGTTCGGGCCGCAGGTCCAGGGCCGCGCGGGCCATGTCGGTCAACTCGGCGCCCGCCGTGGCGCTCGCGGCGTACTCGGTGTCCTGGTAGCCGATGACGCGGTTGCTCCAGTCGTACATCAGCCGCCGGTCCTGCTCGGGCACGCCGAACACGTCGGCGAGGGTGCGCAGCGGCAGGTCGGCCGCCACGTCCACGGCGAAGTCGCACTCGCCGCGATCGGCCACGCCGGCACCAGTTCCCGCGCCCAGCCCTGGATGCGCTCGGCCAGCCCTGCCACGGCTCGCGGGGTGAACGCCCTGGTCAACAGGTTGCGCAGCCGGGCATGATCGGGTGGATCGGTGTTGAGCATCATCCGCCGCACATAGGCGAGGTCGGCGGGCGTCGCGGGATCACGGATCTGCGTGCCGCCGAGCGCGAGGAGAACAGCCGCGGGTTGCGCAGCACCTGCCGCACCTCCGCATGCCGCAGCACCGCCCAGAAGTCGTCGATCCTGCACCACACTGCGCCCGGCGCCGCAGTTCGGCGAGTTCGTCGTGCGGGACACCGGTCAGATAGGTGTCCGGATCGGTGATCGTGGACCGACACCGTCTGACACTAACCCGGCCGGGGCGCTGAGCTGCGACCGGGGACACCTGTGCTGCTGCACGGCCTCGGCGCGACCGGCGCCGTCTGGGACGGCCTCGTCGGCCTGCTCGACCAGCCGTGCCACGCGCCCGACCTGCCCGGTCACGGCACCGTCCGCCCGGCTGCCGACAGTACTCGTTCGGCGGCCTCGCCGCCGCGATCGCGCAGCGGCTGCCGACGCGTGGGCCGCTCGTCGTCGCCGGGCACTCGCTCGGCGGGGTGGTCGCGTTGAAGCTGGCCACGGGCTGGTTCGGCGTCGAGGTCGCCGGGGTGCTGGCGCTCGGCGTGAAGGTCGAGTGGACCGAGGACGACCTGGCCCGAGCGGCGGCGTTCGCCGCGCGGCCCGTCGCGCCTGTTCCGCGACGCGCGAGACGCCGAACAGGCCTACCTGAAGGTCGTCCGGGCTGCTCGGATCGCGCCGACCCGGCCGGGTTCACGGGACCGACGGAGGCTGGCGACTCGACGCTGGACCTGGCCGCGTTCGGCGTCGGCGCACCGGACATGACCGGGCTGCTCGCCGTCGTCCGCTGCCCGGTCGTACTGGCCGCGGGCGAACACGACCCGATCAGCCGACCCGAGCACCTACGGGCGCTGCGACGCGACGCCGTCACCCTCGCCCGGACTCGGCCACAACGCCCACGTCGAGGACCCGGCGGCCCTCCTGCCGCTCCTGGCGGAGCTCTACTCCGGCCGGTAGACGTCTCGGTCGATCATCAGCTGCCGATCTGCGGTTCGATGACCTCCTCGCGGTAACTCCTTGTGGTTGAACGGGTGCGCGGTCGGCGTACAGGTTCTTCGGGTAGATCGGCTGCTCGTAGATCAGCTGGTAGATCTCGGTGCGCAGGTCCTTGGCCCAGTTGTCCCACTGGGCGTGGGTGCGGAAGTGCGCGCAGGGCGCCGATGTCGATCGTGCCCGGCCACGTACGACGAGCCGGCGCCGTACAGGTGCTGGCCGACGATCGCGCCCCTTGTAGTCGACGATCATCGACCGGCCGCCGAACGTGTCGATCGGCTGGTCCGAGTCGGGCATCAGGTAGTACGTGGCCAGGTTCGGCGCGACGACGTACAAGTTGTTGTCCAGCGCGCGGGCGCGGTTCTGGATCTCGAAGAACTCGTTGCCGGTGTGCGGGTGCGGGTAGGAGGCGCGGTAAAGCGACCTCGGCGCCGTTCAGCGCCAGGCCACGGGCGTTCTCCGGGTAGGAGCCCTCGTTGGCCATCAGCACGCCCAGCCTGCCGATCTCGGTGTCGGCGACCGGGAAGAACGCGTCCAGGTTGCGGCCGTACAGCTCGATCCAGCGGTCCCACACGTCGTGCGGCGTCACCGAGTGCTCGACCGGATACAGCGTGGCCAGCTTGTAGTGCTTGCAGCACGATCTCGCCGCTGCGGGTCGAGCGCGAAGCCGACGTTGAAGAACCGGTCCGGGAACTCCGCGTGCGTCGCCTTGGCCTGGGCCATCACGTACGTGTCGTACTCGCGGGCCAGGTCGCCGAGGTACTCGCGTTTCCGGGTCCGGGATGTCGATCGCACACTCCCTGGCGTAGGTGACGTGGTCGAGGTCGAGCACCTCGTCGTTGAACCCCTGGAGCGCGCCTTCCGGGATCGACCACGAGTCGCACCGGCAGGTCCAGGCTGCGACAGCCAGAAGGCGGCCTTGAACAGGTGGGAGATGTGGTCGAGGTTGCGCTGGATGTCGGCGCGGGTCCGAATTCCCCGGACCGCCGGGATCAACCCGACGGCTGAGTACGGCTCGATCGGCTGCGTTGCCATGGGGACATCCTGTGCTCCTCGTCAACCGGTGTCGACCGCCGAACGTCCACAACGGACGTGACCGGTCAGGCGGCCGGCCGATCGGGCCGTTGTGCGAGCGGACGAGTCGGGCCCCCGTGATTCGTCGGCGCGCACCAAGACACGGAGGTGTCCGCGCGGGCAGGCTGCGCCATGAGTCACCTCGGGAGGCAGAGATGAAGACCGTGCCCAGCGTCGCGGCTGCCGGTGTGCTGGTGCTGACCCTCGCCGCATGCGGCGGCGGGTCGGCCGGCCAGGGCCAGAACCTCGTCAACGGCGGCACGTTCACGTTCGTGCTGACTTCCGATCCCGGCGCCCTCGATCCCGACTTCACCTCGCTGACCAACGCGCTGCAGGTCGACCAGTTCCTCTACGACTCGCTGGTCGAACTGGACCAGAACGACGCCGTCGTCGCCGGGCTGGCCGGGCACTGGTCCGGCACGACCACCACGGCCAGCTACACGCTGCGCAAGGGCGTCACGTGCGCCGACGGGACCGCGCTGACAGCGAGCCAGGTGGCGGCGAACATCACGTTCGTCGCCGATCCCTCGCATGCCTCCACGGCGACCGGCCTGTTCGTGCAGCCCGGCACGACGGCGACCGCGGACGACGCGGCCGGCACCGTGACCGTGCACTCCCCCACGCCGGACCCGTTCCTGACGCGGGACGTCGGCACGTTGCCGATCGTGTGCGCCAACGGCATGGCCCACCGTGACCAGCTGAAACAGGGCGCGGACGGCACCGGGATGTTCAAGCTGACCCAGGCCGTCGCCAGCGACCACTACACGCTGACCCGGCGCCACGAGTACGCGTGGGGACCGGGCGCGGCCAGGGCCGATCAGCAGGGCCTGCCGGACACCGTGGTGATCAAGGTCGTGCCGAACGAGACGACCGCGGCCAACCTGCTGCTGTCCGGGCAGGTCAACGGCGCGGTCGTGCAGGGCCAGGATCAGAACCGGCTGCGCGCGTCGAAGCTCGGTGAGCACGACGTCGAGGCACCGCTGGGCGAACTGTGGTTCAACGAGAAGGCCGGCATGCCCTCGGCCGACCCGGCCGTGCGCAAGGCGCTGGTCCAGGCGCTGGACCTGAACCAACTCGGCCAGGTGCTCACCGGTGGCACGGGGAAGCCGGCCGAAGGGCTGGTCGCGCCCGGTTACGGCCCGTGCCACACGAACACCGTCGCCGGCAACCTGCCGGGACACAGCGTGGACGCGGCCAAGGCGACGCTCACCGCGGCAGGCTGGACGCCGGGGCCCGACGGTGTGCGCGCCAAGGATGGCAACCCACTGACCGTCACCTTCTACTACCTCAGCAGCGGCGGTCCCGCCGTGCAGGCGGGTGCCGAACTGGCCGAGCAGATCTGGGGCGGCATCGGCGCGAAGGTCGGCCTCAAGGGCGTCAGCGACGCCGAGATGGGCCAGTTCGTGATCGACGGCCAGGCCACCTGGACGGCCGCGCTGGAGCCGCTCGGACTGACCGAGCCCAGCCAGGCCGTACCGTTCGTGTCCGGGCCGACACCGCCGTCCGGCAGCAACTTCGGCTTCATCCACAATGGACAGTACGCGGCCGATGTCGCCAGGGCCGAGGCCACGGCCGGTTCGGCTGGTTGCCCGGAGTGGAACGCGGCCGAGGTGGCACTGTTCCGCGATGTCGACCTGGTGCCGATCGTGAACGACAACCTGCCCACGTTCGAGCGCAACGCGACGTTCCAGCTCAGCGAGGGCTCCCTGATCCCCAGTTCGATCCGGATGCTCGGCTGAGCGGCGGTGACACGGATGACGACACTTGCCGACGCGCGGCCGCTGGCCGGCCTGACCGAGAACCCCTGGCTGCGCTTTGCCGTGCGGCGACTGGGCAGGCTGCTGGTGTCGGTGTGGGTGCTGGTCACCGCCGCGTTCGCGATGATCCACGTCATCCCCGGGGACCCGGTCCGCGCGGCGCTGGGTCCGACGGCGCCGCAGAGCGTGGTGGCCGCCCGCCGCGCGGCGCTGGGCCTCAACGATCCGTTCGTCACGCAGTACCTGCACTACCTGCGTGGCGTGTTCAGCGGGGACATGGGCGTCTCGATGACGTCGGGACTGCCGGTGTCCACCGCGATCGGCGACCGGCTGCCGGCCACCCTCGCCCTCGCGGTCGGCGCGTTCGTGCTGGCCGTGTTGATCGCCGTGCCGTTGGGGGTCGGCATGGCGGTGCTGACCCGCGGTGGCCGGCGCCGGCCGCTGGAACTGGGGTTCACCGCGACCAGCGTGGTGCTGGGCATGGTGCCGGAGTTCCTGCTGGCCGTGGGTTTCGTGTACCTGTTCGCGGTGCGGTTGGGCTGGCTGCCGGTGGCGGGGCGGGCCGGCCTGGTGTCCTACGTGCTGCCGATCTGTTCGCTGGCGATCGGGCCCGCACTGGTGCTGGCCAGGATCGTGCGCGTCGAGATGCTCGCCGTGCTGCGCGCCGACTACGTCCGCACCGCGCGCGCCAAACGGCTGCCCGATCGGCTGGTGTACTTCCGGCACGCGCTGCCCAACGCGGTGACCGCGACGATCACGATCTGCGGCCTGCTGTTGTCCTCGCTGGTGGTCGGCACGGTGCTGGTGGAGAACGTGTTCGCGTGGCCAGGTCTGGGCAGCACCATCGTGTCGGCGATCCTGGCCAAGGACTACCCGATGGTGCAGGCGATCGTGCTGGTCTACGGAGTAGGCGTGCTGCTGGTCAACCTCGCCGTCGACGTCGCCCTGGCCGCGCTGGACCCTCGCTCGACGATCAGGGAGAACTGAGTGCGCGCCCGGTCGAGGTGGACGGCGGCGCTGCGGACGCCGACCGGTGCCAGCGCGACGGTGCTGCTGGCCGCCGTGCTGCTGCTCGCGGTGCTGGCGCCGATGCTGTGGTCGGACCGTGCGGCGGCCGTGGACGTCGGGCAGATCCTGCGCGGGCCGTCCGCCACGCACTGGCTGGGCACCGACAATCTGGGCCGGGACGTGTTCTTCCGGGTGCTGGTCGCGACGCGGCTCTCGGTCGTGCTGGCGGTGCTGGCGACGGCGATCGGTGTCCTGATCGGACTGTTGCTCGGCACCGCGCCGGTGCTGCTGGGCAGGCGGCTGGGCAGGTTGGTGACCGCCGTCGTGCACGCCGCCGTCGCGTTTCCCGGGCTGCTGCTGGCGTTGTTCTTCGCGGTGATCTTCGGCGTCGGCGCGCGGGGCGCGCTGCTGGCGATCGGACTGGCCATCGCGCCGGGCTTCGCGCGGCTGGCGCAGACGCTGGTGGCGGGCGTGGCGAACCGCGACTACGTCGCCGCGGCGCGCAACGCCGGTGTCGGGCGGTTCCGGGTGCTGGTGCGGCACGTGCTGCCCAACATCGCCGAACCCCTGGTGGTGAACGCGACGATCACCGCGGGCGGCGCGCTGCTGGCGTTCGCCAGCCTGTCGTTCCTGGGCCTTGGCGTGCAGCCGCCGTCGTACGACTGGGGCCAGCTCCTGCAGAACGGGTTGGACGGCATCTACGAGCACCCGCTCGCGGCACTGGCGCCCGGTGTGCCGGTGGTCGTGGCTGGCTTGGCGTTCAACCTGTTCGGCGAGGCGGTGGCACGGGCGGTCGGGGCGGCGACGATCACGGGCCGCTCGTTCGGCAGGCGACTGCCGCCGGCCCCGGTGCCGGCGGCTCCACCGGCCGAGCACGACGGCGCCGTGTTGTCGGTCCGTGGGCTGCACGTCAGTTTTCCCGGGCCGGACGGCACCGTCGTCACGCCGGTGCGCGGAGTGGATCTCACGGTGGGGCGTGGTGAGGTGGTCGGCATCGTCGGCGAGTCGGGGTCCGGCAAGAGCCTGACCGCGTTGGCCGTCGCCTCGCTGATCGAGCCACCCGGTCGGGTGCACGCCGACCGGCTGGAGTTCCTCGGCGAGAACCTGTTGGGCCGGCCGGAGAAGGAGTTGCGGACGCTGCTGGGCACGTCGTTCGCGATGGTGTTCCAGGACCCGCTGACATCCTTCAACCCGGCCCACCGCGTCGGACCGCAACTGGCCGAGGTGGCACGGCAGCACCTGGGCATGACGCGCCGGCAGGCGAGGGACCGCGCAGTCGACCGGTTGCGGGCGATGCGGGTGCCGGCGGCACGGCGGCGGGCGCGCCAGTTCCCGCACGAGTTCTCCGGCGGTATGCGCCAGCGCGCCATGATCGGCCTCGGCATGATGGGGTCGCCCGCGCTGATCGTGGCCGACGAGCCGACGACGGCGCTGGACGTGACGGTGCAGCGGCAGGTGCTGGCACTGCTGGAATCCGTACGCCGCGCCGACTCCGTGGCGATCCTGTTGATCAGTCACGACATCACCGTTGTCGGGCAGTTCTGCGACCGGGTGCTGGTGATGTACTCGGGGCAGATCGCCGAGGACCTGCCCGTCACCGCGCTGCGCACCGACGCGCGCCACCCCTACACCCGTGCGCTGCTGGCCATGGTTCCGGACATGACGACCGACAGGGACCAGCCACTGGCGGTGATCCCCGGCCGACTGCCGGACCCCGCCGACCGGCCCGCGGGTTGTGCATTCGCGCCACGCTGCCCGTTGGCCGACGACCACTGCCGGCGCGTCGAGCCGCCACTGGTCACCGCCGCCGACGGCAGGCGCGTTGCCTGCTGGCACGCTGCCGAGCCGGCACCGGCCGACGACACGCCCGCGGTGCGGGTGGGTGAGCGCGGATGACTGAACTGCGCTTCGACGACGTCACCGTCCGCTTCGGCACCCGCCGCCACGGTCTCACCGCCGTCGACCACGTCGACCTCACCGTTCCCACCGGTTCGGTGGTGGGCCTCGTCGGCGAGTCCGGCTCCGGCAAGTCCACCCTCGCCAGGGCCGCGGCCGGCCTCGTCCCCGTCACCGGCGGCCGGATCCTGCTGGACGGCGCGCCACTGCGTGGTCGCGACTCGGCGCGGCGGCGGTTGCGGATGGTGTTCCAGGACCCGTACTCGTCGCTCGATCCCCGGATGGCGGCGGGCGAGTCGATCGCGGAGGCCCTGCCGCGCGGCGAGTTCCGGTCGCGGGCCCAACGACGGGCGGAGGTCGGCCGGCTGCTGGAACTGGTCGATCTGCCCGCCCGGTCGGCTGCCGAGTACCCGGGTGAGCTGTCCAACGGGCAGCGGCAGCGCGTCGCGCTCGCCAGGGCGCTGGCCGGGCGACCCGATGTGGTCGTCGCCGACGAGATCACCTCCGCGCTCGACGTGTCCGTGCAGGGCACCGTGTTGAACCTGGTCCGCGATCTGCACCGGCGGATGCGGCTGTCGATGCTGTTCATCTCGCACAACCTGGCCGTCGTGCGCTACGTCAGCGACTTCGTGGCCGTCATGTACCTCGGGCGGATCGTGGAGTACGGCGCGACCGAGGACGTGCTGGCCGACCCGCAGCACCCGTACACCCGCGAACTGCTGGCCGCGATCCCCCGGGCCGACGCACCGTCCGAAATGGACCCCGTCGAGGACACCGAGCCCGCCGACCCGCACCGGCCGCCCACCGGCTGCCGGTTCCATCCGCGCTGCCCGATCGGGCCGCTGGTGGTCGCCGAGCGCACGGTCTGCCTGCAGGCCGAGCCACCCGGCACCGACCGGCGGCACAACGCCGCGTGCCACTTCGCGGCACCGGCGGGCCAACCCGATCCCGTCCCGTGACATCCGACCGAGGAGCATCCGTGACCCGACATCTGCGCATCGGCGATCTGGCCGCGCTGGCCGTGCCCGAGCAGCCCACGCTGTCCCCGGACGGCAACCGCTGCGCCTACGTGCTCCGCACCCAGGACGTCACCGCCGACCGTGCGGTGCGGACGCTCTGGACGGTCGGCACACGTGACGGCGAACCCCGCGCACTGACCCGCGGGCCGGCCGACTCCGCGCCGGCGTGGTCACCGGACGGGACACGGATCGCGTTCCTGCGCGCCGAATCCGGACCACCACAGGTGTGGTGTCTACCCGTGGCCGGCGGCGAACCGGAACAGCTCACGACGCTGCAACTCGGTGCCGGCGCGCCGGTCTGGAGCCCGGACGGCGGCAAGATCGCGTTCACCGCTCCGGTCGACACCCTCGCCGAACCCGGCGAGGACGACGCGGCACGCGCCAGGCGGGCGAACGCGCCGATCGTGGCCGAACGGCTGGACTACCAGGCCGACGGCGCGGGCCTGCTGCGTGGCCTCCGCCAGCACCTGCACGTGCTCGACACGGAAACGGGACAGTGCCGCCAGGTCACGTCCGGCGACTGGCACGCGGGCGACCCGTCGTGGTCGCCGGACGGCCGCCGGCTCGCGTTCGCCGCAGGTACGGCGCCGGACGCCGACCTGACCTACCGCGCGCCGATGTACGTCGTGGACGCGCTGTCCGGCGGGGCGACACCCGAACTGGCCGGCCTGCCCGACGGCACCGGCGGCCCGTCGATCTGGACCGCCGACGGCACGGCACTGCTGGTCATCGGCCACACCGGCAGCCTGGCCGGGTACCACGGCCTGCTGCGCGTGTCGCTGGAGGGTGACGAGCCGGTCAACCTGGCCGAGTCGTTGGACCGCAACGTGATGTCCGGCGGCCCGGCCTATCCGGGCTCGTTGCCGCGCCTGGTCGACGACGGCCGCACCGTGCTGTTCTGCGCCCGCGACCGTGGCTGCACACACCTGTACGCCCTCACCCATCCGGCGCCGCCACGCAAGGTGGTCGGCGGGGCCGGCCGGGTCGTGTCGGCGCTGGAGATCGCTGGTGACACGGCCGTGATCGTGCTGGCCACGCCGACGTCGTTCGGCGAGATCGTCACCGTGGACCTGGCCACCGGCAACGAAACCGTGCGCACCGACCACGGCGCGGCACTCGCCGACGTGACGCTGTTCCAGCGCGCGGAACGCGAGTTCACCATCACCGACGGCACGGTCGTCGAGGGGTGGTTGCTCCGCGATCCGGCCGTCACCGGCCCCGGGCCGCTGTTGGTCGACATCCACGGCGGTCCGCACAACGCGTGGAACGGTGCTGCCGACGAAATCCATCTGTACCACCAGGAGCTGGCCGCGCTGGGCTGGACCGTGCTGGTGGTCAACCCGCGCGCCAGCGACGGCTACGGCGAGGCGTTCCACAACGCGGCGCTGGGCGCGTGGGGCCGCGCCGACGCGGACGACATCCTGCAGCCGATCGACCAGCTCGTTGCCGAGGGCGTTGCCGATCCGGCCCGGCTGGCCGTGGCCGGCTACAGCTACGGCGCCTACCTCACGTGCTACCTGACCAGCCACGACACCCGGTTCGCGGCGGCCGTGGCCGGTGGCGTGGTCAGCGATCTGGTCAGCCTGCACGGCACGGCGGACGACGGGCACCTGCTCAGCGAACTGGAACTGCACGCGATGCCGTGGGCGGATCCGGCCGGCTTCGCCGCCATGTCACCGATCACCGAGGTGGCGAAGGTGCGCACGCCGACGCTGCTCGTGCAGGGCGTCACGGACGTCACCGCCCCGATGGGCCAGGCGCAGCAGTGGCACACGGCGCTGCGCGAACGCGGCGTGCCGACCAACCTGGTGCTGTACCCCGACGGCGCGCACCCGTTCATCCTGGACGGCCCGCCGTCGCACCGGATGGACTTCAACCGGCGCGTCGTCGACTGGGTGGAGCGCTACGCGGGTGACGCGGCAGGTCCGCGCCCGGCCGCGGTCGACGCCGGTCACTGGCGGCGCAGGCTGGCGGAACTGGCCGAGCGGCACCAGGTTCCCGGTGTGGCACTGGGCATCCTGCGGCTGCGGCCGGGCAGGCCGGACGAGGTCGTGCAGGCCGCGTACGGGGTGCTGAACATCGGCACCGGCGTCGAGACGACCACCGACTCGCTGTTCCAGATCGGCTCGATCTCCAAGGTCTGGACGTCGACCGTGGTGATGCAACTGGTCGACGAGGGCCTGTTGGACCTGGACGCGCCGATCGCCGAGGTGCTGCCGGATCTGCGGCTGAGCGACCCGGACGTGGCCAAGCGGGTGACCATGCGGCACCTGCTCACCCACACCAGCGGCATCGACGGCGACATCTTCACCGACACCGGCCGCGGCGACGACGCGCTGGAGAAGTACGTGGCCGAACTGGCCGGCGTGGCGCAGAACCATCCGCTCGGCGCGACGTGGTCGTACTGCAACTCGGGTTTCTCGCTGGCGGGCCGGGTGATCGAGAAGATCACCGGTCAGGTGTGGGACGCCGCGATGCGCGAGCGCCTGTTCGCGAAGCTCGGCCTCACGCACACCGCGACGCTGCCCGAGGAGGTGCTGGAGCACCGGGCCGCGATGGGCCACATCACCGTCGAGGGCACGGTGATGAAGGCACCGCAGTGGGGCATGCCGCGCTCGGCGGGGCCGGCCGGCCTGATCTGCTCGACGCCCGCCGATGTGCTCGCGTTCGCCCGCATGCACCTGACCGGCGGTGTCGCCGCGGACGGCACGCGGGTGCTGCGCGAGGAGAGCACGGCCGCGATGGCCGATGAGCACGCGGAGGTCCCGGAAAAGCACTCGCTGGGCGATTCCTGGGGTCTGGGCTGGATTCGGATGCACTGGGACGGGCAGTTGGTGATCGGCCACGACGGCAACACCATCGGCCAGGCGGCGTTCCTGCGCATTCTGCCCGAACAGGGCCTGGCGATCACGATGCTGACCAACGGCGGGCAGGCGCGCGAGCTGTTCCTCGACCTGTACCGGGAGCTGTTCGCCGAACTGGCCGGCATCACGATGCCCGAACCACTGGCACCGCCCGCGGAACCGGTGACCGTGGACCTCGCTGCGTGGCTGGGCCGCTACGAGCGCGGCGGAGTGCTGACCGAGTTGTCCGAGGGCGACGGCGGTCCGATGATGCGCATCACGCTGAGCGGCGAACTGGCCGAGATGATGCCGGAGTCGGAACGGGTCCTGGAGTACCCGCTGGTCCCGATCGGGGAGAACCTGTTCGTCACGCGCGAACCCGAGGCGAAGTCGTGGATTCCCGTGCTGTGCTACCAGTTGCCCACCGGCGAGCGGTACGTCCACTTCGGCGTGCGCGCCACCCCGAAGGTGGACTGATGGCGGACACGACACTGCTGGACCGGTTCACGGCCGAACTGCCGGCGATGCTGGCGGAGATCGAGGAACTGGTCACGTGTGAGTCACCGTCGACGGACCTGGCCGCCGTGGCGGCCAGTGCCGGCGTGGTGGCGGCACTGGGCACGCGACTGCTGGGCGAGGCACCGGAGTCGATCGTGCTGGACGGCCGCACGCACCTGCGCTGGCGGCTCGGCCGACCGGCGCGGGTGCTGCTGCTCGGTCATCACGACACCGTGTGGCCGCACGGCTCCCTGCTCGACCATCCGTCCACGGTGGACGACGGCGTGCTGCGCGGGCCGGGATGTTTCGACATGAAGGCCGGTGTCGTGATGGCGTTGCACGCCGTGGCGGCCCTGCCCGACCCGTCCGGCGTGACGATCCTGGTCACCGGGGACGAGGAACTGGGTTCGCCCAGTTCGCGCGGCCTGGTGGAGCAGACGGCGACCGGGTGCGCCGCGGCGCTGGTGCTCGAAGCGTCCGCGGACGGCGGTGCGCTGAAGACCGAGCGCAAGGGCGTGTCGCAGTACCGGGTGCGGATCACCGGCCGCGCGGCGCACGCCGGACTGGAGCCCGAGCGTGGCGTGAACGCGGCCGTCGAACTGGCACACCAGATCCTCGCGGTGAGCGCCCTGGCCGACGCGGGCGCGGGCACCACGGTGACGCCGACGCTGACGGCGGCGGGCACGACCGGCAACACCGTGCCCGCGAGCGGTGAGTTCACCGTGGACGTTCGTGTACGCAGACCGGACGAACAGGACAGGGTGAACAAGGAAATGCACGCACTGCGACCACACCTGCCCGGCGCCCGGCTGGAGGTGCTCGGCGGCCCGAACTGGCCGCCGCTCACGGCCGCCTCGTCGGCGGAGCTGTTCGCGCGGGCCGCCGTCCTCGCGGCCGAACTCGGGTTGTCGCCGCTGACCGGGGTCGCGGTGGGCGGCGGATCGGACGGCAACCTCACGGCCGCCGTCGGCACGCCGACACTGGACGGGCTCGGCGCGGTCGGCGGCGGCGCGCACGCGGACGACGAGCACGTGCTGGTCGCCGAACTGCCCGGCCGCACGGCACTGGTCGCGGCCCTGACGGCCGATCTGCTCGCGGCGGAGCGGGCATGACCGGCATCGACGTGCCGAGGACGGTGACCGCCGACGCCGTGTCGGCCGCGGAACGGGCGGCGAACACGGCGGGTGTCACGGTCCGGGAGCTCACCGAACTGGCCGATCTCACGACCGTGCACCGGTTGTACGACGAGATCTGGCGGCCCGAACCCGAACACCACCCGATGACCAAGGAGATGCTGCGCGCGCTGGCCAAGGCGGACAACTACGTCGTCGGCGCGTTCGACGGCGACCGGCTGGTCGGCGCGTGTGTCGGCTTCTTCGGGCCGCCGACGGAACACGCGCTGCACAGCCACATCGCGGGCGTGTCGGCGACGGCGACCGGTCGCGGTGTGGGCTTCGCGCTCAAGGTGCACCAGCGGGCGTGGGCGCTGCGCAGGGGCATCGCGGCGATCACGTGGACGTTCGACCCGCTGATCGCCCGCAACGCGCACTTCAACCTGCGCAAACTGGCCGCGACGGCAACGGAGTACCTGCCGGACTTCTACGGCGGCCTGCACGACGCGATCAACGGCGAGGACTTGACCGACCGGCTGCTGGTCCGCTGGCCGCTGGAGGCACCACAGGTCGTCGCGGCGTGCGCGGGCACGCCCGCGCGGGCACTGTCCGCGGTGGACGGTGCGGTGACCGCGCTGGCCCGGTCGGAGGACGGCAGACCGATCCGGGGCGCGCTGCACGGCCACACGGTGCTGGTGGCGACACCGACGGACGTGGCGGCACTGCGTGCCACCGATCCGGGGCTGGCCAGGCAATGGCGCTCGGCGACCCGGGACGTGCTCGGCGCGCTGCTGGCCGACGGCGCCCGCATCACCGGTTTCGCGCGCGGCGGCTGGTACGTGCTGACCAGACAGGACACCCGATGAAGCTGACCGCGGCCGAACTCCACCGCATCCGCATGCCACTGGTCGCGCCGTTCCGCACGTCGTTCGGCAGCGAGACCAACCGCGACATCCTGCTCGTGCGGGTGATCACCGAGGACGCCGAGGGCTGGGGCGAGTGTGTCGCGATGTCCGAGCCGCGCTACTCGTCGGAGTACGTGGCCGCGGCGGCCGACGTGCTGACCCGCTTCCTGCTGCCGGCGGTCGCGGCACTCCCCCGGCTCACCGCCGACGCCGTCGTCCCGGCGCTGGAGGTGTTCAAGGGGCACCGGATGGCCAAGGCGGCACTGGAGATGGCGGTACTGGACGCGGAACTGCGCGCCGAGGGCCGGCCGCTGGCACGCGAACTCGGCGCGGTGCGCGACCGGGTGCCGTGCGGGGTGTCGGTCGGGATCATGGACTCGATCGGGGCGCTGACCGACGCCGTCGGCGGCTACCTCGACGACGGCTACCTGCGGATCAAGCTGAAGATCCAGCCCGGTTGGGACCTGGCACCGGTGCGTGCGGTGCGCGAGCGGTTCGGGGACGACGTGCTGCTGCAGGTCGACGCGAACACCGCCTACACCCGTGCCGACACCCGCCACCTGGCCCAGCTCGACGCGTTCGACCTGCTGCTGATCGAGCAGCCGCTGGACGAGCAGGACGTGCTCGGCCACGCCGACCTGGCGAAGTCGCTGCGCACTCCGGTGTGCCTCGACGAGTCGATCACGTCGGCGCGGTCGGCGGCGGACGCGATCCGGCTGGGTGCCTGCTCGATCGTGAACATCAAGGCGGGCAGGGTCGGCGGGTACCTGGAGGCGCGGCGGGTGCACGACGTGTGCGCCGCGCACGGCGTGCCGGTCTGGTGCGGCGGGATGCTGGAGACCGGGTTGGGCCGGGCGGCGAACGTGGCACTGGCCGCGCTGCCCGGGTTCACGCTGCCGGGCGACACGTCCGCATCGGACCGCTACTACCGGACGGACATCACGGCCCCGTTCGTGCTGGACGACGGACATCTCGCGGTGCCGACGGCACCTGGTCTCGGCGTGGCACCCGATCCGGACATACTGGCCGAGATCACGACGAGCACCGACCCGGTGCCGCTCTGACCGTTCGTACCGGCGAATGAAAACCGGCCCGAATCTGGTCGGTCGGTACCGAACGTCCGCGGTACTTCGCCGGTAGTGTCGAGCGATGGACGCTTCGGCGCGTCTCGGGCCGCACGCCAGCATGGGTCGGGCCCTGGACGAGCTCGGCACGACCCTGCTGGAGCTGGTGCACGGCCGGGCGAACCGGGACGTGGAGTTGAGCGGCGTGGTGATCCACGATCCGCTTGAGGACTCCGCGCCGCCCAGGCACGCGCTGGTGCTGGGCGTCGGCCTGCGCGAACCGGCCGAGATCGTGCGCCTGGTGAACGTGCTGGGCAGGCAGGACGTGGCCGGGCTGGTGCTGCGGGCGCCGGTGCCGGTGTCCGACGAACTCGCCCGCGCCGTCGACGAATCCGGCGTCGCGGTGCTCGGGCTGACGCCGGGCGCGTCGTGGGCGCAGCTCGCGGCGCTGCTGCGGTCGCTGCTGGCCGAGGGCGATGTCGGCGACACGAGCCAGGAGACGCTGGGCGGCATCCCGTCCGGTGACCTGTTCGCCGTGGCCAACGCGATCGCCGCGCTGATCGACGCACCGGTCACGATCGAGGACCGCAGCTCGCGGGTGCTGGCGTTCTCCGGCCGCCAGGACGAGGCGGACGAGTCGCGTGTGGAGACGATCCTGGGCCGCCAGGTGCCGGACTGGATCTTCCGGATACTCACCGAGCGCGGAGTGTTCCACGAGCTGTACCGCAGCGACCGGCCGGTCCACGTCGACCCGCTGGAGTCGCCGCCCGGCTCGTGGTCGTTCATCCCGAGGGTCGCGATCGCGGTCCGTGCCGGTGACGAGGTGCTCGGCTCGGTCTGGGCCGCGGTGCGCGAACCGCTCAGCGACGAGCGCGCGCAGGCACTGCGCGACGCGGCGCGGCTGGTCGCCCTGCACCTGTTGCGGGTGCGGGCGGGCGAGGACGTAGGACGCAGGCTGCGCACCGAGTTGGTGAGCACGGCGCTGGAGGGCGGCGCCGGAGCGCGCGAGGCACTCACCCGGTTGGGGCTCGCCGATCAGCCGGTCGTGGTGCTCGCGCTCGACCTGCCGGCCGAACCCGGCACCGACTCGATCTCCGCCGACGCGACCACGGCCAACCGCAGGCAGCGGCTGTGCGACGGCCTTGCCATGCACCTCAGTGCCGTGCATCCGCGCAGCGCGGTCGCGCTGGTCGGGGACGTGGCCTACGGCCTGATTCCGGTGGCCCGTGGCGCGGACGGCGAGCAGCGCGCGGTGCGCATCGCGACCGAGTTCCTGTCCCGGGTGGGTGACCAGATCCCGGCGGTGATCGGTGTCGGGCCGGTGGCGCAGGACGTCGCCGAACTCGCGGCGGCCCGCGCCAGCGCCAACCGGACGCTGCGCGTGCTGCGCTCGGGCAGCGGCAGCCGCCGGGTAGCGCTGCTGGCCGACGTGCACGTCGAGGCGCTCATGTTGGAACTGCGCGATCTCGTTGCGGCGCAGGGCGACCGCCCGACCGGCCCGATCGCCCGGCTGCTGGGCTACGACGAGCGGCACGGCATGAATCTCGTGCCGACGCTGCGGGCGTGGCTGGACGCACTGGGTGACGTGCCGGCGGCGGCCGCGGCGATGCACGTGCACCCCAACACGTTCCGGTACCGGCTGCGCAGGCTCACCGAGATCGGTGGCATCGACCTGGCCGACCCGGAGGCCAGATTCGCCGCGATGCTGCAACTGCGCGTGATCACGGCGCCGGTAAAGCGAAACTGATTCGGTACCAAACGGGATCACCCACACGGTAGATGCTCGATGAACCGGAATCTGTTCCACTGTGCGAGTGGAGCGCGAGATGAAAGTGACGGTCGGCGAGGTCGCCACCAGCGCCGGTGACGGCAGAAGCCACGGAATCGTCGTCGGCGAGGGTGCCAGTCCCGACCTGGCGATCACGTCGATGAAATCCAACGCCGAGACGAAGGCGCTGCCCGTGGTGGGTTCACGGGTCGGGGCGCTGCTGCCGTACCAGCTCCGCAGCAAGGAAACCGGCCACTGGAATCTCGACTTCGGCATCTACGACACGCGCCTGGTCGTCACGCCGACATCCGAATGGGTGGCGTACGGCACGCTGCTGGAAACCGGCACGGTCAGCCTCAAGACGCCACCCCGGCGGGGTTACCGGTAGCCGCACGCGAGAATGCCGGCCTGGGTGATCAGAACCCGGCGCCGGACGTCACTCGACCAGGCGATAGACCCCGATCCCGAACGGCGCCAGCGTAACCGACCCCGCCACCACCTCACCCGCCAACGTGAGCAACCCGGCCGAGACCGCCGGCTTGACCGTCAACTCGACATCGGCCTGACTGACCAGCCACAGGAACCGACGGCCGTCCTCGTGGCACAACACGTCCACAGCCACCCGGGGATCGTCGACCGTGGCGATCCGGTCGACACGGGCGTACTCGGCCAGCGCCCCGTACAACACCTGCCCCGCCTCCGGATTCACCGCCGGAGTCACGGAAGCCATGTACTCCAGCCCGTAGGTGCACAGCACCATGGACCCCGAACCGACCCGGCGGACCAACAGAGCCGGCCGATCATGCCCGTCGACGGCGACGACCTCGGCGTCCACCGGATCGACCGGCAGATAGGCCCGACCGCTCTCGGTCCCGGCGGCCCGGAACGACAACCGGGCACCAGCGGCGAGCGTACCGAACGAACGGGTGAACGTGACCGTCACCTCGTCGTCGACCACCGGATCGACAAGACCGTAACGCAACCGGTGCCGCACCCCGAACAACGAGTTCACGTTGGCGTACCAGGGGCCTCGCTGCACCGGATGCGCGCCGGGCGAGTAGGACACGTACACCGTCGCGCCACCGGAAGCCAGCCGCTCCAGCAAAGCCCACGTAGGTGACAGCAACTGCTTGGTCGACGGTACGAGATACAACCGACCGTCCTCGACGACACCGTCGCTCTCCCGGCTCACCGCCACCGGCAGATCGGCCAACCGCGCCGACACGTAGGCCTGACGCAGCGTGGTGTACACAAAGGACCGATCGTCGTCATGGGTGAAAGGATATCGGGTGTCCAGATAGGACGGCACGACGAGCACGGTGTCGGCGTCGGCACGACGACAGCGGGACACGTCGACGGCATCGAGCACATCGGCGAACGACCGGAACTCGGCCAGCGCCGGCTTGGGGCTCCCCCGCCGGTCGGTCAACCCGAAGTGCATCTCGAACGCGTGGTGCCGATACGGATCCTGGTGCGCGAGATCGTCATAGTCCGTGTTGTTCCAGCCGATCCAGCCGACCGCACCGGCCAACAGCGAGTTGTGCAACACCTGCCGGTAGTAGTGCGCCGCGTTCTCGTCGGACGCGAACTCCGAGGAGACGCCGAACTCCTCCAGCACGACCGGCCGCCCGAACGTGCCGGCCAGCTCACAGACCCAGGCGGCAGCGTAGTGCTGCCGGGCGGAATCGTCCTCCATCCGGTAGACGTGCGGCCCGAGGAAATCGACGAGACCCGCGATGTCACGAACGGAGAAACCGTTGTCCACCCCGGTGATCTCGACGCCCCACGCGCCGTCACCCAGCGAGAACGGCTGCCGACCACCGGCGGCACGCACCGCGTCGCGCAGCAACTGCGCCCACGCGGTCACCGTCGCACGCTCGGCGTGCTCGCCGTAGATCGGCATCTCGTTGGACACCAGCCACCCCGCGACGGCCGGATGGTCGGCGAAACGGCGCACCAGTTCCCCGGCGAACCACGCCTGCCGCGCGACCATCCACACGTCGCCGTACAGGTCGCGGCCGTTGCGCCAGGCGGGATCCCAGTTCTCGCCGGACATGTGGCCGACCAGGAACGTCGGCACGGTCGACATGCCGGCGTCGGAGTGCCGGTCGAGGAAGTCGGCGAACCGGTCGAGCATCGTCTCGTCGAGCCGGTCCGGTTCGGGCATGAAGTCCGGCCAGTAGCAGAACGAGCGCGTCATCGTCATGCCGTGCTCGTGCAGCACGCGCAGTTCGCGCTCGATGACGGCCGGGTCGTAGCCGCGCCACATCAGCGGACCGCCGGTGGACGACCAGAAGTTGGCACCCAGCCACCGCAGCGGCCTGCCGTCGACGGTGAGGGGCATGCCGTTGCGCCGCATCGACCGACTCCTCTCCACACTCGTCCGGTAAAGCTATACCGGTTAAGTTCCGCTGTCCACAGCGTTCACATGGTTGCTTGATCATCAACGGGCAACATCTCGACACGGGCCGCTATTGACCCTTAACCGGTATAGTGCTTTGATCTGGCGCACAGCAGCACAACCCGTCGCAGAGCCGGGAGGTAGCCGCGATGTCCATCGGTCACTGGCGATTGAGGGCGGCCGTCGCGGCCGCGGCACTGCTCACGGCCGGCGCGGTCGCGGCGTGCGGCGGCACCGGCGACGCGGGCGGTTCCGGCGGGCTGGTCACCGTCACCACCGGCGCGGCGGGCGCTTTCGTCGCCGACTTCAACCCGTTCTCCCCCAACGTGCAGATACCGGCGGACGGGATGATCTACGAGCCGCTGTTCTACTTCGACACCGTCAAATCGGGCCAGATCACGCCGTGGCTGGGCACCGGCTACACGTGGGCCGACGGCGGCAGGACGCTGTCCTTCCAACTGCGGCACGACGTGCACTGGACCGACGGTCAGGCGTTCACCAGCGCGGACGTGGTGTTCACGTTCGATCTGGCCATGCGCGACCAGGCGCTGAACCGCTTCGGCCTGCCGCTGGCCGGCGCCACGGCGAGCGGCCCGTACGGCGTGACGGTGACGTTCACGAAACCGGCCTACAGCGACTTCTACTACATCGCGGGCAAGCAGGTGATCCTGCCGCAGCACATCTGGAAGTCCGTGTCCGACCCGGCGACCTGGCTGGACTCGCAGCCGGTCGGCACCGGCGCGTACCTCCTGACCAAGTGCCAGGGCCAGGTGATGGAACTGACCGCGAACACGCACTACTACCAGCCGGGCCTGCCGAAGGTCAAGACACTGCGGTTCCTGTCGTTCAACGGCAACGACAGTTCGGACGCGGCCATCGAGTCCGGCGAGATCGACTGGTCGGGCAGCTTCATCCCGAACATCAGCAAGACCTACCTGGGCCGCAACCCGAAGTTCCACCTGGCGAACTTCCCGCTGGCCGTGGGTTTCCTGGTGCCGAACATGAAGTCCGGCCCGACCACGAGCCTCGCCGTGCGCCAGGCGATCAGCCTGGCCGTCGACAGGTCGTTCATCAGCCGGTCGGTCTACGACGGCGAGGCACCCGCGACGAACCCCGAAGCGCTGCTGACGCCGAACTTCGACAACGTGCTCGACCCGTCGCTGGCGGGCGCGAAGATCCACGACAACGACCCGGCACAGGCCCGACAGGCTCCTCCGTGCCGCCGGCTACACCATGGGCGGCAACGGGATCTTCGACGGGCCCGACGGCAGACCGCTGTCGATCAGCGTCAAGGTCGTCTCCGGTTACACCGACTACGTCAGCGACGTGCAGATCATCGCGCAGGAGGCGAAGGCGGCCGGGATCGACCTGACGGTGCAGGGCGAGTCGTTCGCCGCGTTCACCGCCGACCAGGACACCGGCAACTTCCAACTGCTGATCGACAACTTCGGCTACACGCCCAGCCCGTACGCGTACTACGACGAACTGCTGGACAGCTCCGATCGCGCAGCCGATCGGCCAGAACGACACCGTCGGCAACTACGGCCGCTACAGCAACCCGACGGTGGACGCGCTGCTGGCCGACATCGCGAAACACCAGGACGAGACGACCGCGAAGCAGGACTTCTACCAGATCGAGCACGTGGTGGCACAGGAGCTGCCGGACATCCCGCTGTTCGAGCAGCAGGACGAGATCGAGTTCAACGGCGCCCAGGTGACCGGCTACCCGACCAACGACGACCCGTACGCGTCGCCGGCGATCTACCTCCAGCCGGACGACGGCTGGGTGGCGATGCGCCTGGCGCCGGCGTCCTGACGCCAGTGCGCTACCTCGCGCGCAAGCTGGGGTTCTACGTGCTCGCGGCGTGGCTGGCGATCACGCTGAACTTCCTGCTGCCGCAGCTGATCCCGGGCAACCCGGTACAGCTGCTGCTGGCCAAGATGCACTCGGCGGGACCGACGCCGCCGGGTGAGGAGCAGTCGCTGGCCAGAATGCTCGGCTTGGGTTCGGGCAACGTGTTGCAGCGCTACGGCGCGTACCTGGACAACCTGGCGCACCTGCGGTTCGGCCTGTCGATCACGGACTTCCCGACGCCGGTGACCACGGAGATCGGGGACACGATCGTGTGGACGCTGGTCCTGGTCGGCACGGCGACGGTGATCAGTTTCGTGATCGGCATCGGGCTGGGTGCGCTGGCCGGCTGGAAACGCGGCACGTGGCTGGACTCGCTGGTCCCGGCCACCACCTTCCTCACCGCGATCCCGTACTTCTGGCTGGCGCTGATCCTGCTGTACCTGTTCTCGGACAACGTGTCGCACTGGTTGCCCGGTTTCGGCGGCTACGACACGAACTCCGATCTCACGGTCGGGCTTGAACGGCCCGTTCCTCGCCTCGGCCGTGCAGCACGCGATGCTGCCGGCGCTGACCATCGTGATCAGCTCGATCGGCGGCTGGCTGCTGGGATGCGCAACATGATGGTGGCGACGCTGTCCGAGGACTACGTGGTGGCCGCCGAGGCGAAGGGCCTGCGGCCCGTTCGGGTCGCGATCGGCTACGCGGCACGCAACGCGGTGCTGCCCAGCGTGTCCGGTTTCGCGATCTCGCTCGGCTTCGTGGTCAGCGGGTCGATCGTGATGGAGACGGTGTTCTCCTACCCCGGCATCGGCGCGAAGCTGCTGGAGGCCGTGCAGAACAACGACTATCCGCTGATGCAGGGGATCTTCCTGGTGATCACGTTCGCCGTGCTGGGCGCCAACCTGATCGTCGACCTGCTCTACGGCTTCGTCGACCCGAGGACGAGGATGGCCCGGTGACCACCGTCGCCGGAGACGGGCGTCGCCGTCGACCGGCCGGTCCGCGCGGCCGGGTGCTGCGGGCGCCGCGGCTGCTGGTCGGGCTGGGCATCGTCGGGTTCTTCGTGCTGGTCGCCGTGTTCGGGCCGCTACTGGTGCACGACCCGAACGCGTTCGGCGACGCGCAGTACGCGCCGCCGTCCGGCCGGCATCTGGCTCGGCACGACGCAGACCGGCCAGGACGTGTTCGCGCAGCTCGTGGTCAGCACCCGCGCCACGCTGGAGATCGGCGCCGGGGCGGGCCTGCTGGCCACGGTCGTGTCGGTGGTGATCGGCATCGCCGGCGGTTACGCGGGCGGCTGGATCGACGAGCTGCTGTCGCTGGTGTCCAACGTGGTGCTGGTGATCCCCGCGCTGCCGCTGGTGATCGTGATCGTCGGCGTTCCTGCAGCACCAACGGTGTCGTGTCGCGTGATCCTGGTGATCGCGATGACGAGTTGGGCGGCGTCGGCGCGGGTGCTGCGCGCGCAGACGCTGTCGCTGCGCAACCGGGACTACGTACTGGCGTCGAAGGCGGCCGGCGAGCCGGCCTGGCGGATCGTGTTCGTCGAGATCCTGCCCAACGAGCTGCCGATCATCGTGTCGCAGTTCATCTTCGCGATGATCTTCGCCATCCTCACCCAGGCGGGCCTGGCGTTCCTCGGGCTCGGCGACGTCGAACCTGTTGACCTGGGGCAACATGCTGCACTTCGCGCAGAACGACCAGGCGCTGGCAACCGGCGCGTGGTGGTGGTTCATCCCGCCCGGCCTGTGCATCGCGCTGCTCGGCGCGGGGCTCGCGCTGATCAACTTCGGCCTGGACGAGGTGCTCAACCCGCGGCTGCGGAGCGCACCGGAGGCAGCGGTGAGCGACGGCGATCCTGCGGGCCGAGCACGTCAGCGTCGAGTACGCGGGCGCGCGGCCGACGAGGGCGGTGCGGGACGTGACGCTGGCCTGCGCCGGGGCGAGGTGCTCGGCATCGCGGGCGAGAGCGGCTGCGGCAAGTCGACGCTGGCCTACGCGCTGACCAGGCTGCTGCGGCCGCCGGCAGAGCTGACCGTCCGGATCGATCACGTTCGCCGGCCAGGACGGTGCCGAGGTCGACCTGCTCGCGCTGCCACCGGCCGAATTGCGGGCGTTCCGCTGGCACCGGATGTCGATGGTGTTCCAGAGCGCGATGAACGCGCTGAATCCGGTGACCAGCCTGCGCAGGCAGTTCGCCGACATCTTCCGCACCCACCGGCCGGACTACGACAGGGCCGAGCGCGACCGGCGCTCGCGGCCCTGCTGGACATGGTCGGCATCGATCCGGACCGGCTGCGCGACTACCCGCACGAGCTGTCCGGCGGCATGCGGCAGCGGGTGGTGATCGCGATGGCGCTGGCGCTGGAACCGGAGGTCGTCGTGATGGACGAGCCGACGACCGCGCTGGACGTGGTGGTGCAGCGGGAGATCCTGGACGAGATCGAGCGGCTGCGCGGCGAACTGGGCTTCAGTGTCGTGTTCATCACCCACGACCTGTCGCTGCTGCTGGAGATCAGCGACCGGCTGGCCGTGATGTACGCGGGAGAGATCGTGGAGTACGCGTCGACGGACGAGATCCGTGCCGGAGCACGGCATCCCTACACGCGGGGGCTGCTGCGCTCGTTCCCCGACCTGCGCGGCGATCGAGGGAACTGCGCGGTGTCCCGGGTTCGCCGCCGGATCTGAGCCGGGAGCTGGTCGGCTGCCCGTTCGCGCCCCGCTGCGAACACGCCTTCGAGCCGTGTGCCACGATCGCGCCGACGCTGGTGGAGGGCGTTGCCTGCCACCTGCGTGACGGCGCCGTGAGCATCCTGGAGGTCCGCGACCTGACCGTCCGCTTCGGAGGGCTGACCGCCGTGGACGGGCTGTCCATGACGCTGACCGAGGGCCGCACGCTGGCGCTGGTCGGCGAGAGCGGGTCGGGCAAGTCGACGGTGGTCAAGGCGCTGAGCAGGCTGCTGACACCGGACTCGGGCGAGATCCTGCTGCGCGGCGAACCGGTCGGGCGGCGGAGATCGGCGGTGCGGGCGTACCGGCGGGCCGTGCAGGTCGTGTTCCAGGACCCGTTCGCCTCGCTGAACCCGATGCACACCGTGGACCACCACCTGCGCCGGCCGGTGCTGCTGTCCGGCGGCGACCCGGCCACGGCGGTGCCGGAGCTGCTGCGGTCGGTGAACCTGAACCCACCCGCCGACTTCGCCGCCAAGCACCCGCACGAGCTGTCCGGCGGCCAGCGGCAGCGCGTCGCGATCGCGCGTGCGCTGGCGCCTGCGCCGCAGGTGCTGTTGGCCGACGAGCCGGTGTCCATGTTGGACGTGTCGATCCGGCTGGAGATCCTGAACCTGCTGGACCGGCTCAAGGCCGAACGCGACCTGGCGCTGCTGTACGTGACGCACGATCTCGCCACCGCCCGGCACTTCTCGTCCGAGATCACGGTGATGTACCGGGGCGAGATCGTCGAGCACGGCCCGAGCGACGCCGTGATCCTGGAGCCCGCACACCCGTACACGCGACTGCTCGCGTCGGCGGCGCCCGATCCGAGCCGCGGCAGGGCCGAGGTGGTCGAGGCCAGGAGGGCCAGGATCGAGCAGCGGGTCGGCCGGGGCGCCGAGCAGCGCGCGGCCGTGGCCGGGACGGGGTGCCGGTTCCGCAACCGGTGCCCGTTCGCGATGGACGTCTGCACGACCCGGCCGCCGGTGCTGCCGGCAGCCCCTGGCCACACCGCCCGCTGCTGGCTGTTCGCGCGCGACGAGCCGGCCTGACCGACCACCGGCCAGTATGCTCACCCGGCGTGAGGACTCGCCGGGCCCGGATCGCCGACGTGCACGAACTGGCACGCGCGATGCCGCATGTCACCGTATGGGACGAGACCGCCGACCGGCCGGTCTACCAGGTCGGCGGGAAGTCGTTCGTGTTCTTCCGCAATCCGCGCCCGGACGCTGTCGATCCGGACACCGGCGCACGGTATCCGGACGTGATCGTGTTCTGGGTGCCGTCCGAGTCCGACAAGCAGTCGCTCGTGCAGGACCCGGACTCACCGTTCTTCACCACGCCCCACTTCGACGGTCACACATCGGTGCTGCTGCGCGAGAGCCGGATCGGCGAACTGACCCACCAGGAGCTGGCCGAGGTGGTCGAGGACGCCTGGCTGTCCCGCGCGTCGCGAGCCAGGCAGCGGGCCTGGCTCGCGGACCACCCGCGACAGGACGGGCCCGTTCAGCCCGGATAGCCCCAGAATCCGCTCCACGAGCCACTTTCCACGTTCGCGGCCGACGTCACGGCGACCGTGGCGCCGTCCGACGGGCTCTGCACGGCGAGGACGACCTGGTAGCCGCGTGGTTCAGGCCGTACCGCTCGTACAGGAACTCGCCCCGGCCGGTGGTGTCGGTGTTCACCCACGACGTGCCGTTCGCGCCGCACCTGCCCAACACGGCCGAACCCGCCCGGGTGGTGTCGACGAGGCAGAACGTGCTGCCCGGCACCTGGAACTCGTAGGACTCACCGGACACGCCGTCCCACGTGCCGCTGCCCTGGTCGATGACGTTCCACTCGGCCGGCGACGAGTCGACGTCGACGCCGCCCGCGCCGACGTCGAGCCCCAGCGTGTCGTCCGGGTTGAGCGCCACGGCCGACGTGAAGTCGCTCGCGGCGGCGGCCGGCGTCGCCGCGCCCCACGAGAACGCGCCCGCGACGCACGCCGCCACGCCCACCATCGCCAACGCGCGACCCCGCCGGAATGCCGGTGCGCCTGCGTCGGCAGCAGATCCGCAAACAGTCTCGGTCCCATGGCAGCGACGCTAGCCAGGCGTTTCGCACCGAAACAGGCGTTCTGACCGGCAGTCTCACCGGCAGAGTCACCGCGCGCGGACAGACCGCCGACGACCTCGCCCGCGACGTACCGGAACGCGACCGGCGGACAGCGGCTCGGTCGGCGAAGTCCCGTTCCCCCCGCAACCCGATCGAACCGGAACGGGCGCGGTGTTATGCTGACGGCAGGGCGTTGATCTACCGCCCAACCTCCTTCGGCCCTCCCCGGCAGGGCCGCTCGGCGGAGGCAAAGGGGACCTGTTTCCTCGGATCGCAGTCATCCGCCCACCACGGGCTGTACGCCGGGGGACAGTGCCGTTGGTGATCGAGGGCCTGATGACAGCGAACAAACACTTCAAAGGACGTGTCCGTGATCGAGCTCGCCGCACCGGCGAGTCGTACACCGCTGCCCTCAGGCACCTTCGACGACGCGACGCCGAGGAGCATGCCATGCAGTGGCAACGCATCGCCAAACCCGAGTTCAGCTACGCCATCCACATCCCGCAGGGCTGGGACGAGCGGCCGCCGGACCTGACGAACAGCAACCTGGAAACCGCCAGGTTCGTCGACCCCACCGACCGCCGGCACATCGTCATCGTCTTCCGGAACTTTCCTTCCAGTGACGCGACCCCGCGACTGGCAGCGGCACGAATCCAGAACACCCTGGCAGCCAAGGGATTCGTCGATTTCGAGATCGCGGACGCCGAGGTGGCCGGCCAGCAGGGCGCACGGCTGGACTGCGCCAAACACGACGCCGGCCGAACCTGGGTGGTCCGCCAGTACATCGTCGTCCAGGACACGAACCACTTCGTACTGGGTTGCGGCTCCTCGATCCCCGACGAGGACGAAGCCCTCTTCAGTGACGTGGCCGAACGCTTCGAAATCCTGGTCTGACCAGGAAAACCGGACAGACCGGCAGAAGCCGAGCCCGAAGGCCGAACCAGCCTTCGGGCTCGGCGAGGCGACGGGCGACGAAGCCGAAGGACAACCAAGCCGACGAGTCACTGCGACACTAAACCGGAAGGGACGCGCCGCGATTGGCCAGCGCCACGGCTCCCATCACCTCCGCCCGTCCACCCAACTCCCCCGCCACCACCCCCACGGCCCGACCGACCGACCGCGAAACCCCCCGTCCCAACGCGGTCCGCACCCCGGCCAACAACGGCTCCCCCGCACCGGCGGTCTTTCCCCCGACCACGACCAGAGTCGGGTCGAGCACGGTGCAGATTCCCGACAGTGCCCGACCGACGGCCAACCCGGCATCCTCGATCAACCGCACCGCACCGGGATCACCCGACCGGGCGGCGCCGAGCACGGCATCCAAGGTCACCCCGGCCCCCATGATGTGCGACGAGGCAGCGATCAACGCCCCGGCGCCGGCAACCGTCTCCAGACACCCCCGGTTCCCACACCGACAGACGAACCCGTCCCGGGCCACCACCACATGGCCGATCTCCCCGGCCGTACCGGCAGCCCCCTCGTACAACCGCCCGCCGAGCACCAACCCGGCACCGACACCTTCCGACAACATCACGTAGACGAAGTCGTCGATCCCCCGCCCGGCACCGAACGTCCACTCGGCGACAGCGCCCAGATTCGCGTCATTGCCCAGGAAGACGGGCAATCCCAACCGATCCTGCCACTCGCCCACCACGTCGACGTCGTCCCACCCGTCCAGCACGGCCGGCACCCGCACGGCGTGCGCGGCGACCGGCGTCGAGACGGCGATGCCGACCCCGGTCAACCGGTCCACCGTCAGCCCGGCGCCACGCACCAGGTCACGAACCACCCCGGCGACCGAATCGAACACGTCGAGCGCCCGATACCCGACCGGCAGTTCCCCAGCCCACTCGGCGACCACGGTGCACGACAGATCGGCCAGCGCCACCCGCGCACCGTCGTGTCCGAAATGGACACCAAGAACACCGCCGCCACGCGGATTGAGCGTCAACAGCGTCGGCGGGCGCCCGATGTTGGCCGCGACCGGCTGATCGGGTCGCTCGGTCAGCCGGTCCTCCGCGAGCAGTTCGGCGACCAGGCTGGAGACCGTCGTCCGGGACAGCCCGGTCGACCGGACGATGTCCACCCGGCTGGCCGCGCCGCGGAGCCGGACGGTCTCCAGCACGCGCAGCCGGTTGAGCCTGCGCAGCGATTCGAGTGATCCCGGGGCGTCGGTCACCAGGTCAGAGTACTTGTTCCGGAATGCGGATCAACAAAGCGACCGAATCGGCACAGTTACTCCTTGACGCAGACAAATACCCACCATACGGTCACCGGGTAGGCGCACCACCGAATGCGATGGGCCCCGTGGCCGGGTCGCCCGGTCCACGGGCCTCGCGGACACGGAGAGCCAGATGAGAAGGCGAGCACTGCCGGTCGCCGCCGTCGCCGCACTCTCGGCGACCTGGATGCTGCTGGCGGGCACCACGTCCACCGCGGCCGCCGCGCCGGCCCCGAGCTACCTCAACCCCCACTACTCCCCCGAGGAACGCGCCGCCGACCTCGTCTCCCGGATGACGTTGCAGGAGAAGGCCGGGGAGATGAACAGCAGCCAGGCGGCCGCGATCCCGCGCCTGGGTGTCGAGGCGTACGGCTGGTGGAACGAGGCCGCGCACGGCGTGGCCAGGACCCAGACGAACAACGGCGGCAACCCGCCGGCGCTGGTCAACACCACGTCCTACCCGGTGGACCTGGCGCTCGGGTCGACGCTGGGATCCCGCGCTGATGTACTCCGAAGCGGGCATGATCTCCGACGAGGCCCGTGAGGTGTCCCCGAACAACACCACGATCTGGACTTCTACTCCCCCACCGTCAACCTCGCCCGTGACCCGCGCTGGGGACGCGACGACGAGACGTTCAGCGAGGACCCGCTGCTGACCGCGGACATCGCGTCGCAGTACGTGGACGGCATGGAGGGCAAGGACGCCGAACGGCACGCTGCTGCCCGGTTCGGACGGCTACCTGAAGACGATCACGACGTCAAGCACTTCGCCGCCAACAACACCGAGAACACGCGGCTGACCGGATCGTCCGACATGGACGAACGCACGCTGCGCGAGTACTACACCGCGCAGTTCCGCGACATCATCCAGCAGGCCGGTCCCGGTGCGATCATGAGCTCGTACAACGAGGTCAACGGCGTGCCGGCGGCGGCGAACGTGCACCTGATCGACACGCTCGCGCGCGAGACGTACGGCTTCGACGGCTACTTCACGTCCGACTGCGACGCCGTCTACGATCATCCAGGCCGGTCACCACTGGCAGCCGCCGGGCTATCCGCAGCCGCTCAACGCGGACCAGCGCACGGCGTTCGCCAACGCGGCGGGCGAGGACCTGAACTGCGACGCTGGGCTACCACGACGCGTCGAACTACGGGAACACCGTGCCCGACGGCCCTCGGCCAGGGCATCGTGACCGCAGACCGACACGTACAACGAGGGCGACGTCGACGCGTCGCTGGTGCGGCTGTTCACCGCGCGGATCGAGACCGGCGAGTTCGACAACGAGGCGCGGGTGCCGTGGGTGGCGAAGGCGCGCGCGGCGCTCGGCGGCACGGCGTGGGTGAACTCGAACGCCAACGACGCCGTCACCGAGACCCCCGCCCGGCTGGCCGAGGCCCAGCGGGTCGGCGACCAGAGCATCGTGCTGCTGAAGAACGAGCCGACCGGCGGTGGCAACAAGCTGCTTCCGTTGCGGGTGCCGCATTCCGGCGCGTACAAGGTCGCCGTCATCGGCTACTACGCCAACCCGCCGTCGATGTACCTGGGCGGTTACGCCAGCACACCAGGGCACGGCGGGCGTGGCCAACGAGGTCGACGGCTACCAGGGGCTCAAGTCCGCGATCCAGCGGATCGACCCGCAGGCACAGGTCGACTGGCTCCCCGGCGTCACCGGGACCGGCCTGAACACCATCGACCCGGCCTCGGTCGCCGCGGCGCGAACTACGATGCTGTGATCGTCTACGCGGGCACCGACGCCAGCACGGCGACCGAGGCCGTCGACCGCTCGACGCTGGCGCTGCCCGGCGCGCAGGCGTCGCTGATCAGCCAGGTCGCCGCGGCCAACCCGAACACGATCGTCTACCTGGAGACGCTGGGCGAGGTCGACGTCAGCGGCTTCCAGGGCAGTGTGCCGGCGATGCTGTGGAGTTCCTACAACGGCCAGCGCAAGGGTGCATCCCTGGCCGACGTGCTGCTGGGCACCACGAACCCGAGCGGCAGGCTGCCGTTCAGCTGGTACGCGGACGCGAACCAGCTACCGGCGACGACGGACTACGGCATCCGGCCGACGGCGACGACACCGGGCCGGACGTACATGTATTTCACCGGCGCGCTGTCCTACCCGTTCGGCTACGGCCTGAGCTACACGAATTTCCGCTACGGCGACCTGAAGGTCGATCGCGGCAGGCCGGACGCGAACGACACGGTCCACGTCAGCGCCACCGTGACGAACACCGGATCGGCCGCGGGCGACGACGTCGCACAGATCTACGTGACGACACCGGACGCGCCCGCCGCGCTGCAACGGCCGCTCAAGCGGCTGGAGGCGTTCAGCAAGGTCTCGTTGCGCCCGCACGAGACGAAGCGGGTCGAGTTCACGGTGAAGGTGCCGGACCTGGCGTTCTTCGACCAGTCGACGAACACGTTCCGGGTCGACGACGGTCGCTACGGCATCCAGCTCGGCTCGTCGGCCGCGAACAGCGGCGTCGAGCAGCAGGCGTTCGTGACGGTGAGCGGGCAACTGCGGCCGACGCCGGCCGTGGTGACGGCGCGGCCGGTCGCGCCTGGTGACGCGGCGGCGCACGTCGCGCAGCGCGTGATGTTCGGCGTCGGCTCGGTGATCGACCCGCGGCTGACGGTGTCACTGTCCGACGAGAGCCTGTTCGGCTACGTCACCGAGGGCGCCAGCACACCGCTGCCCCCGGGCATGGTGGTGCGATACCGCAGCGACCATCCGGGCGTGGTCGCCGTCGGCCGCGACGGCGTCCCGCGCACCGTCGGCGGCGGCGTTGCCACGGTGACGGCGACGGTCGCGTACCACGGCCGGACGGCGTCCGGCTCGTTCGTGGTCCACGTGGGGTGAACGACCGTGGGTGGCGGGCCACGGCCGTCCGGGACCCGCCACCCACGGTCCACTGAGGACACGTTTACAACATCGATTTTCGAAACCCCGCAACGTGACCGGCGCAACAGTCGTCCGCATCCGGCGGACCCGCGCCGTTCCAACCGGCCGATCCGGCGGCCACGCGCCATCCGCGCCGACACCCCGTCCGTACCGGGTAGGGAACTGTCCCCGACGACGGGAAGTGTGATGACGCTCCATTCTCGTTCCCTGCGGCCACTGGTGGTGCTGGCCGCCGCGGCCGGTCTGGTGGCCGCCGCTCCGGCCATCGCCGACGCCGCGCCCGCGCACGCGCACCCACACGCGGATCTCGCGACACAACAGGTGAATCTCGTCTCCGACCTGCCCGGCGCCTCGCTCCAGGACCCCGACGTGGTGAACCCGTGGGGTCTCGCGCTCAGTCCGACGTCCCCGCTGTGGGTGGCCAACCAGGGCACCAGCACGTCCACCCTCTACTCGTCCGCCGCCGACACGACGACAGCGGCGCTGGTGTCGGCGATCCGGGTCACCTTCCCCGGCGCGCAGGCCAGCCCGACCGGTCAGGTCTTCAACGGTGGCAGCGGTTTCGTCGTGTCGAGTGCGTCGGGCACCGGCGCGGCGCCGTTCATCTTCGACACTCTCGGCGGCCACATCGAGGCGTGGAATCCGGCGGCCGACGGCCGGACCGGCCCGCTGACCGACGCGGCGTCGGTGCCGGGCGCCTCGTTCACCGGCCTGGCGATCGACAGCGGCTTCACGACGCTGTTCGCGGCCGACTTCGAGCGGGGCGGGATCGACGTCTTCGACTCGACGTTCCACCAGACGACGATGCCGGCGTGGGCGTTCCGGGATCCGTTCCTGCCCGCCGCGTACCACCCGTTCAACATCCAGCAGCTGGGCGGGAACCTGTTCGTGGCGTACGCGAAGCACGACCCGATGACGCACCGCGACGACCCCGGCGTCGGCCACGGTTTCGTCGACGAGTTCAGCACGAGCGGCCGGTTCATGGCGCGGATCGTGTCGCGGCAGACGCTGGACTCACCGTGGGGCCTGGCGATGGCGCCGGCCGCCTGGGGTGACCTGGCGGGTTCGCTGCTGGTCGGCAACTTCGGCAACGGCCGGGTGAACGTGGTGCCGATGAACGCCAACGGCGGCTTCCACCACTTCGTGGCCGGCCAACTGCGCGACAGCACCACGGGCACACCGTTGGCGATCGAACACCTGTGGGCGCTGCTGCCGGGCACCGCGTCGACAGGTGGCGCCGATTCGGTGTGGTTCAGCGCCGGAATCGGTGGTGAACAGCACGGCCTGCTCGGCGTCCTCCGACACGCGTGAGCCGGCCCGTCCTGACCGGCCGCCACCCGGTGTGCCGGTCAGGACAGCTGTTCCGCGCAATCGCGCAGCCAGGCCAGGATGATCTCGACGTGCCGCGGCCCCGCCTGACCGACCAGCAGGTCCTCGAACCGCTGGACGTGCGCGGAGGCCGCGGTGAGCCGTGTGCGGCCCGCGCCGGTCAACGCCGTGCCGCGGGTGCGCTGCTCGGGTGACGGCGCGGCGCGCGCGATCAGTCCCACGTTGTCCAGCGCGTCCAGGATGCGCAGCATCGTCGGCGCGGCGACGAAGGACAGCCGGGCGAGTTCGGCGTTGGAGATGCCGGGGTGCTCGGCCAGCAGCGCCAGCACCGCGTACTGCGGCGTCGTCAGGCCGTGTTCGGCCAGCGCCGCGTCCATACGGCTACGAAGGGCCTGCTGTAGTCGCTTGAGCGCGAACCCCAGCGACTCCTCCGGATCCACGTGCGAACTCACCTGTCCCACCCTACCCGATGTGTGTTAGCGTGCTAATTGCTATTAGGGCACTAACACGGATGGCGGCGATGGGCGTACACCTCGGCACGATCGTCCCGAAGGGCGCGTTCGACCTGTCCTGGTCGATCCGCTTCCTGACGAGCTGGCCGGCGGGCGGGCGACCGTCGACCGGGCCCGCGCTGAGGTTCGCGTTCACGTCCGAACACGACTGGCAGCCCGTCGGCGTCAGTGTCACGCAGGACGGCGACGTCGTGCGCGTCGAGTCGACCGGGCAGGACGTCACCGACCAGGTGGCGCGAATCCTGTCCCTGGACGTGGACGCGACCCCCGTCGCCGAGCTCGCCCGCCGCGATCCGGTCGTGGCGGACCTGGTGCGGGAGGTGCCGGGCCTGCGGCCGGTGTGCTTCTGGACGCCGTGGGAGGCGGCGTGCTGGGCCGTCCTGTCGCAGCGCACGTCGATGCGCACGGCGGCCGGGATCAAGCAGCGGATCGGCCAGGAGTACGGCACGCGGATCACGATCGGCGGCGAGGCGGCGACCGCGTTCCCGTCACCGCGGGCGGTGTTGGACGCACCGGGCCTGCCGGGCGTGAACCCGGTCAAGCTGCAGCGCATCCGCGGCCTCGCGCTGGCCGCGCTGGACGGCACGCTGACCGCCGGCGCACTGCGCGCCGTGCCCGCCGGCGAGGCCCTGGCCATGCTGCGCGAACTGCCCGGTGTCGGACCGTTCTCCGCCGCACTGACCCTGATCCGCGGCGCCGGTGCGCCGGACGTGTTCACGATGGCCGAGCCGCGTGTGCTGTCCGCCGTCCGGGCCGCCTACGGCCTGCCCGATTCCGCGACCGAAGAGCAGTACCGCGCGATCACCGAAGCCTGGCGGCCATTGCGGTCGTGGGTCTCGTTCTGGCTGCGCGCCACCCGTTGAACGACGAGGAGAACCATGAGCGACGACACGACCACGATCTCGGTCACCGGCGACAGCGAACAGGTCACGCTGGTCAACGTCTTCACCGTCGACCCGCGGCGGCAGACCGAACTCGTCGAGGCACTGGACAGGGCGACCCGCGACCTGTTCGTCTCGCTGCCCGGCTTCGAGTCCGCGAATCTGCATGCCAGCCTGGACGGCAAGCGCGTGATCAACTACGCGCAGTGGTCCAGTGAGCGGCAGTACAAGGAAGCGCTGGGGCGTGCTGATGTGCGCGAACACCTGGCAGCGGCGGCCGGCATCGCGGCGGCCTTCGACCCGACCCTGGTGCGGGTGAGCGCGATCCGCCGCCAGGCCCGCTGACCTACGGTGGTCTTCCCGGTCCGCGGCCGGGAAGACCACCGCCTGCCGACGGTCACACCGCGGCTTGTCGCTGAACAGCGGCCCGTTGAGCGGACGCATCGCGTCCGGCCCGCTGTGCGGGCTCATCACACGTGACCTCGGACCGGTTCACAGTGAAAGACAATTCGTTCTCCGGACGAGACAGAAAAGTGGACTAGTCCACTCGAATCCCGGTACAGGTGGAAAGCGGGTCGCGAATCGGGTTCCCTCGCGTCCCGGCACGGCCGCCCAGAAACCCCGCACCGGGAGGTCCCGTGAGGAAGTCCGCGTTACTCGCTGCCCTGATGACGTCCGCGCTGACGGTGACCGCACCGGCCCACGCGGCCACCCCTCCCCCGCCGCCCAGTGGTTCCGCGACGAACTGCGGGCCCTACTGCGACACGCGCGATCCGGCGCTGCCGCCCAGTGCCCAGCGGACCACGCCGAAGACGTCGACCGAGTCGCCGTCGGTCACCGCGAACCCGGCCGCCGCGATCTGTGACAAGTACTGCGACGGCCATGATCCGGCTGCGGCCGCGAGCGACCGTGTCGCGCAGGCCGTGAGCGACAACGGGCGGACGATCAGCCTGCACCTCGACGACTCCGACGACATGGGCTGGGCCGTGACCGACACCGGCGGCCAGGGTGACGAGGTGTGGCTGGACCGGTCGTTCGACAACGGCCGCACGTGGTCGTCCGGCTCGAAGCTCGGCGACACGACCGTCCCGGCGGGCTACGGCGGCTGGCGGACGCTGATGTACAACGTCGACGACTGGAACAACCTGGGCATCGGCCTGTTGCGCGCGTGCGGCCAGCCGTCGGGCACCGGCGCGATCGCGTGCACGAGCTGGTACCGCACCACCTGGAACGCCGGCGACCGGCGCACCGCCGCGGCGACCGCGCTGATGGAGGACTACGATCTGTCCGACGACCTGTTCGACACGACCGGCTGGTGGAACTCGGCCAACGCGCTGATCGCGGTGATCGACAACGCCCGCGACACCGGCATGGGCAGTTACGAGTACGCGATCTCGCGCACCTACGACACGAACATCACCGCGTGGAACGGCAACTTCGTCAACGACTACAACGACGACACCGCGTGGTGGGGCCTTGCCTGGGTGGACGCCTACGACCTGACCGGCGACAGCCGCTACCTGGGCACGGCGGAGACCGACGCCGACCACATCAACGGCTACTGGGACGGCACCTGCGGCGGCGGGATCTGGTGGGACTCGGCGAGGACCTACAAGAACGCCATCGCCAACGGCCTCTACATCGAGCTGAACGCCGCCCTGCACAACAGGATCTCCGGCGACTCGACGTACCTGCGGCGCGCCGAGAACGGCTGGACGTGGTTCCGCGGCTCCGGGATGATCAACGGCTCGAACATGGTCAACGACGGGCTGAACTCCACGTGCGCCAACAACGGTGAGACGCCGTGGAGCTACACCCAGGGCGTGCCGCTGGCCGGGCTGACCGAGCTGTACCAGGCCACCGGTGGTTCCAACTACCTCACCCAGGCCAGGACGCTGGCCAACGCGTCCACCACCGACACGACGCTGAACCCGAGCGGCATCCTGTTCGACAACGGCGGTGGCGGCGACGTACCCCGCTTCAAGGGCATCGACGTGCGCGCGCTGGTGCGGCTGAACGGCGCACTGTCCGATCACCCGTACACCACGTACCTGCAACGGCAGGCGACATCCGCGTACACGAAGGACCACTCCGGTTCGGACAACTACGACCAGCCGTGGGCGGGACCGTTCCAGCAGACCGACGCGGCACGCCAGCAGTCCGGCCTCGACCTGATGGACGCGGCAGGCTGAGTTCCACTGCGGAGGGTGACAGAGCGGCTACGCGCTGCGCTCGGCCTGCTCCTCGGTACCGGACCGGTGACGCGGTGTGCCGCCCGCCGTGGCACGCGTGCCGAACATCCGCAGCGGCGGGCCGTCGGCGAGGGGCAGGTCGAGGCGGGCCGTGCAGCCGGTGGGTTCGGTGTGCGGCAACAGACGGAGGCCGCCACCGTTCTCGATCATCAGTTGGCTGCTCAGCGCGAGGCCGATGCCGCTGCCGCGGGTCCGTCCCTCGCCTGCGGCGGCGAGACCGGGGCCGCTGTCGGAGACGTCGATCCGGCAGCGGCCGTTCACCCTGCGTGCTTCGACGCGCACGGCAGCGCCGGGAGCGTGCCGCTCGCAGTTGGCCAGCAGGTTGGTCAGCACCTCGGTGAGGACGTCGGTGGGCAACGCGGCGTTCAGCTCGGCCGGACAGTCCAGCGTCACGGCGAGGCCACCTGCCCTGCGCAGCAGCACGAGCCTGCGCAGCACCAGGTCGACCGGCGCGGTGCGCCTGCCTCGTCTGTCGGCGCGGTCCTCCAGCAGGTCGCGCAACCGGGCCAGTTCACCGTTCACGGACTCGGCGACGTCACCGGGCTGCGGCGCCTTGTTCGCGCCCGCCAGTACCGTGATCGCCGCGAGGTTGGACAGTGCGTTGCGGATCTCGTGGTCGCGGCTGGCGCGGGAGCGTTCCACCGCCGCGGCGCGCTCCTGTTCCTGCGCGTGCTCCAGCCGCAGCCTGCGGTTGGCCTGCCGGACACCCAGTCCGAGACCGACGACCAGTACGACGAAACCGAGCAGTCGCAGCGCGACGAACCGCAGGCTCTCCCCCGCCGCCGAATCCGTGTCGAGCTGGTCGAACCGTGCTGCCGCCTCGACCGCTATGCCGAGCGCGAGACGCCACCACACCGGCTCGGCGCGCACGATACCGCGGGCCGCGAAGCCGACGGCCAGCAGCGTCCAGCCGATCAGCACGACCTGGTCGGCCGCGGGCGTCACCAGCACACCGGTGATCGGGGCGGGCAGCAGTGTCGCGGCGGCCGACAGCACAGCGGTCGCCAGTACGGCAAGACCGCAGGCACGCAGCGCTGTCAGCCGGGGACGCGACGACACCGGGCGCAGGCCGGACGCCAGCAGGGTGAGGAACATGAGCTGGCCGACGGTCGCGCTGATGCCCAGCGGAGCGGCCAGCGCCGTACCGTCGTCGATCACGGACAGCGGCATCAGCACCAGACCGTAGAAGGCCCACGCCGTGCCGACCGCCAGCAGCCGTCGGTCACCGAGCAGTTGCGCCAGGAAACCACACTGCAGCGCCACCATCGCGGCACCGGCCGCCGTCGCCAGCTGCACGAGCAGGACGGCCTGGGCGGAATGGGCCTCGCCTGCGGGCATGAGCTGCAGAGACGCACCGGTGGCGGCCGTGGCGACCAGCACCAGGAACGCCTCGCCGGCCACGATGCACCACAGTGGACATCGTCGGTGCCGCCACCGTCCTGCCGCGACTCTTGCCGTTCTCATAACCTCGGCACCCACCTGCCTCGGACTTCCCTGTCAATCCACTGTTCGCCGATGATCTTCGCGTCGTTAACAGAATTTGAATTATTGCCCTAGGCAAGAAAGTTCTGACACATACGATTACCAGGCAGATCGGATGCGTCACGCACAGCCATCGGTGCGGGACGAAACAGATTTCGGCCATGCTTGCGACAAACGAAACCGGGCCGATCGGGCATCGCTGGGCCGACCTGGTGACCAGGATCACCCAGGTGAGGCACGACGACCCTACTCACCCGTCACGGACTGTCCGCGGTCGACGTCGTTGCGCAGCATCCGGCGCCACTGGGCGACCGTGATCGGAGTGGACGGTTCACTGAACCGCCGCGCCAGCGCGACGGCGGCCAATTGTGAATTGACTTCCAACTTCAGCAGAATTGACCTGATGTGCGCCCTGACCGTGCCGATGGAGATGTAACCGACCGCTGCGATCGAGGCAGGGGCCGCGCCGTCGGCGAGTTTGTCCAGGACCTCACGCTCGCGCGGCGAGAGCCGGCCCAGCCGGGTCACGGTGCTCTGCTGCCGCCGTCGGTGCTCGCGGTACCGGGTGGTCAGCGCGACGCGCTCGGCGGGTGGCAGCGCTCCCCTGCCGTGGGCGGCTTCGTCGGCCAGGCGGGCGATGTCGTCGAAGTTGACGTTCTTGATGATCCAGTTCGCGGCGCCGTTCGCGACGGCGGCCGCGATACGGTTGAGATCACTCGTGCCGGTGATCACCAGCACGGTCCAGCCGGCGGCGCGCAGCGGCGCGACGAGTTCGGCACCGTCGAGCAGCCTGCCGTCCGGGCCGGCACCCAGATCGAGGTCCAGCAGCACGACGCCGGGCGAAAACCCTGCCGCTACGGCAAGGATGGTCGGCCCGTCGGTCACCGGCACGGCGTGAGCGTCGAAACCCCTGTCGCACAGCAGATGTACCAGCGCGGCGGCGATGAACTGGTGGTCGTCGACGACCAGGACGGTCGCCGTGTCGTCAGCGGCCATGCGCGCATCCTCCTCATCAGGGCGAGGGCTGGATTCGGCAGTGACCGCGGTGCTCGATTTCGTGCGCGACTAGCCCGTTCGACCCGACACCAATCACCCGAACGGTGTATGCACAGTTAGTCGCTGGCCGCACCGTCAACGTTACGCAACGGCCCGGCTACCCAATTTTGCCGATGCGAGCGGCAGGCACTGCCGGCACCCTGGGACAAGGCGGTGGCCCCGTCCTGGTCGTCGCCGCCGTGAAACAGGGGAGCGCAGGGCCATGTCGCCTATCCGTGCCGCCCGGCTGGCAATGCCGGTCCTGGCCATCGCAGTGTTGTTCTGCATCGGCAGCTCCAGCCTCGGTGCGCCCGGCGCGACCGAACTGTCACCGCCAGTTCCCACCGCGACCGAACCGTCACCGCCAGTTCCTACCGCGACCCATCCGCAGGGTCGGATCCTGCTGGGTGCCTACGTGTCCCTGCACGACTACGGCAACGACGAGAAGGCCTTCGAAGAACGCGAACAGGCGGCGGGCAGGCACCTGGACCTGCAGTTGACGTACTACAACTGGGACGACCAGTTCCCCGATTTCGGCGAGACGGTCATCACCGCGCACGGCCGGACGCCGCTGATGGCGTGGTACGGGCCCGGCAAGGACCCCGGTGACCACAGAACGCTGGCCGAGGTGGTCAGCGGTCAGGACGACGCGTGGATCATGCAGCAGGCGCGGGCGATCAAGGCGTTCGGCACGCTGGTCTACCTCAGCCCCATGCCCGAGATGAACGGCTCGTGGTACCACGGGTTCTCCGGCGATCCGGTCAACTACGTCCCCGCGTGGCGGCACATCCACGACCTGTTCGAGCAGGTCGGCGTGACGAACGTGAAGTGGGTCTGGCGACCGAACATCGCACCGTCCAACTGGGACCGGTACTACCCGGGCGACGCGTACGTCGACGTCATCGGCGTCGACGGCTACAACACCGGCCAGCCGTGGGTGTCGTTCCAGTCCATCTTCGAGAAGTTCTTCCAGCACTACGCGGGCCGCAAGCCGATCCTGGTCGGGGAGACCGCGACCGACGCCAAGGGCGGCAACTCCGCCGGCTGGATCAACGACATGCGCGCTTACCTGGAGAACACGGCGGGGCCGAAATACGGCGTGATGGCGCTGTGCTGGTTCGACACCGACACCGACGACGAGCACGACTGGCGCGTGGACCAGACACCGCAGGCCTGGCAGGCGTGGATCGCGATGGCCAAGGACCCCGTTTTCGGAGGCCATGGCTGACGACCGGCGGATCCCGCCGCAACAGGCGGATTCGGTCATCGACAGCTACGGACTTCCGCGACGCGCGGCGTTCGACCCGCACCTGACCGCGACGGCTGCGCCGACAGCGAACCGACCGTGCACAGTACCTCAGCCGGTGATCCGCCACGGACAACGGCTCCTCTTAGGACATACCACCGAACGGGAAGCGCGCCCTGGTTCGCCAGCCGCGCACGGTCTGTTCCAGCAACCACAGTTCGGTCGCCTTCGTCGTGATGGGGAGTTTCGCCTCCAGCAGCGCCGGATCGGCGGGCGGCCGCTCGCCGAAGGCGACCGTCACGTGCGGGACGATCGACTCGTACACGCCGCCGTACGGCCGGCAGCCCGGCCAGCGCGCCATCACTCGTTCCACGATGCCGACGAACCTGTCCGCCGGGTCGGGCGACAGGAAGTGCACGCCGGGGAAACCGCCCACGTGCGTGAGTGAGAACTCGAACGGCTCGATGTCCGCCGCGAACGCGGCGATCGCGGCCTCGCGGGTGGCGAGGCCGCGGGCCGGCAGGAACGGGAACATCAGTGTGACGTGCAGTGGGGCGCCGTCGAAGTCGACGGTGGGCGTGTCCAGCCAGGACGCCACGGCGGGTTCGGCGTCCAGCACGGGAACGATCAGCGCGCTGGAGGGCCGCGCGATCAGCTCGGCGTGGCCCTTCGCCCTGCCCAACACGGTGCGCACTCCACGCAGCAGGACAACGGTCATGTCGGTCTCACTTCCCTCTGCCGCAGTACCGCAATGTCGTGCGGTTCGACATCTCGGGGCGAATAGCCGCTGTGCAGCCGTATCTGCAACTCGCCGGACAGGCAACGCACCGCATGTCCGGAGATGTGCCCGGTGCTGAACGGCTCCTGGTCGTCGCCGCGGAACGGCGGTTCGTCCAGCGCGACCGGCAGGATGTCCACGATGAGCCCGTTGTCGTCGTGCCACGCCCAGCGGACCGGCATCGCGAGTCCTTCGTTGCGCTCGACGGTGAACTCGTGGAAGCCGGCCGCGGTCAGCACTGCTGGCACGGCGCGCCACACGTCCTGCGCGGAGTCGACGACGATGTCCATGTCGTAGTGACGCCGGGTCTGGCGGCCCGCGAGAGCGTCGACGCCCCAGCCGCCCGCCAGCCAGGCACGCACGCCGCCGGCCGCGAGGGCGTTCATGACGTCGATCACGGCCTCGGCGGGTACATAGGTGACGCGGGACTTGAGCCGTCGCACCGCTCCCGCGTTCAGCACCGGAGCCAGTGGAGTGCGCTCGACACCGAGGTAGATCGCCCGCGTGGTGCGCACCATCCAGTGCCGCAGCGCCGCACGCGCGCCGCTGGACCCCGGATCGGCCGAACCGGACATCGTCACCGCTCCTTTCGCCCGAGACCGGCGAATGACTGGTATGGATATCTGTTCGGCGGTGCCGGATGTTTCAGCCGAGTCCGAACGCACGCCGGATGATTGCGAAAACGCGACGGCGAAAACGCGGACAGTCACATAGTGCGCATTCCGAGCCTGGCCGATAGTGGCGATGCGCTGACCGTCGGTGGCCGCACTGACACGTCCAGTCCATCGGTTCCCATCGTCCGAGGTCACTACGGGCATCGGGATACCCGCACCGGGTAGCGTACCGGTCGTTCGGAGCGATGCGGACGCGGCCCGTCGTGGCGTGAATACGCAATTTTGTAGATGTCCGCCCTCGGGCCGGCCGGGCAGGCTATGAGGAGCCTGACCAGATATTTGTTCTCGGCCGTTCGGCGAGCGGCCCCACCGAATGCCGATGTGAAACCCCGTGTTTCACGCTCGGGAGGGATTCGCGATGGCAGAGTGGCTACCGGCATCGGAGCCGATCGGATGGCGTCGGCTGTCGATCAGCGTGGTGATCCCGACGCTCAACGAGGCGAGGAACCTGCCGCACGTCTTCGCGGAGCTGCCGCCCGGATTGGCCGAAGTGATCATCGTGGACGGCGGTTCTGTCGACGACACCGTGGCGGTCGCGCGATCGCTGCGCTCGGACGTGCGGATCATCGGCCAGACCCGGCGGGGCAAGGGCAACGCGATCGCGTGCGGACTGGCCGCCGCCGTCGGTGACGTCGTGGTGCTGCTGGACGCCGACGGTTCCACCAACCCCGGCGAGATCCCGGCATTCGTCGAGGCGCTGTGCGGTGGCGCCGACTACGTCAAGGGATCGCGCCGGATGACCGGCGGCGGCAGCGACGACCTGACCCGCTGGCGCAGGCTGGGCAACACCGTGCTGACGGCGATCGTGAACTCGATGTGCGGCACGTCGTTCAGCGACCTGTGCTACGGCTACAACGCGGTGTGGCGCCAGCACGTCGCCGTGTTCGACCTCGACGTGTCGGCGCCGAACGACGACGGGTCGATGCGGCGCGGCGACGGCTTCGAGATCGAGACGCTGCTGCACATGCGGGCCGCGGCCGCGGGCCTGCGGATCGTGGAGGTGCCCAGCAGGGAGCGGCCGCGGATCTTCGGCGAGAGCAACCTGTACGCGATGCGCGACGGCATGCGGGTGCTGCGCACCATCATGAACGAGCGCAAGCGGCTGTCCCGGCGGGACAGATCCGCGATGGCCGGGCGGACACAGGAACTGCCCGAGATCGGGCACGGCCTGCTGGACACCGTGACCGGGCTGGACCTGGCCACGGACACGCAGCCGGCCGGCGCCGGTGAGGCCGGGGCATGACCGAGCGGCCCGCCGAGCAGGGCGTCTCGGTGGTCATCTGCACGCATGATCCGCGGCGCTGGGCGGACCTGGTGGAGGCCGTGGAATCGGTGCGGGCACAGACGTCGCCGGCCGGGGAGATCGTGCTGGTGGTCGATCACCGGCCGGACCTGGTGGCCCGGATCAGGGCCGAACTGCCCGCCCTGCGCGTGGTCCCCAACGAGGGGCCACGCGGTGCCTCCGGGGCCCGCAACACCGGAGCGGCGCACGCGCGTGGTGCCTGGCTGGCGTTTCTGGACGACGACGCCGTCGCGGAACCGGAGTGGCTGGCCGGATTGACCGCGGCGGCAGGGAATCCGTCGGTGCTGGGAGTCGGCGGCCGGATCCTGCCGCTGTGGCAACGGCCCCGACCGCTGTGGTTCCCCGACGAGTTCGCGTGGGTCGTCGGTGCTTCCTACCGCGGCCTGCCAGCGGCCGGCGGAGCGGTGCGCAACGTGTGGACGGGCAGCATGCTGGTGTCCCGCGAGGTGTTCGACGCGGTCGGCGGTTTCCGCATCGGTTTCGGCAAGACCGGCGGCCGATCGGCGCCCGAGGACACGGACTTCTGCCTGCGCGCGGCGCGGGCCTTCCCGTCGTCGCACTGGCACTACGAGCCCGCGGCGCTGGTCGGCCACAAGGTGCCGGCGCAGCGCGCCACGCTCCGCTTCTTCCTCAACCGCTGTTACTCCGAGGGCCGTGGCAAGGTGGAGCTGACCCGCCTGCTGTCCGGCACCGACGGCATGTCCAGCGAACTGCGCCACGCCGGCACGCTGCCGGCGGCCGTGCTGAGGGAACTGGCCGCCGGCCGGCGCGGCGATCTCACGGCACTGCGGCGGGCGGGCGCGATCGTGGCCGGGCTCGCGGCCGTGGCGGCGGGCGTCGTCCGCGGACTGTCCTCCAGGCCCACCGACCCGGTCGGCCCACCGGCTGCCCCGACGATCGGAGTCGCCGCATGACCGCCCAACTGACCACCCCCGCGGCGTTCACCCCGACCCGCGTCGGCGAGGTGGAACTGTCCGGGCCGCTCCCCTTCGTCGCCGCCACGGACGACCAGCGGCGCTACGGTTCGGCGAAGCTGCTGGCCCGCTGGTACAGCGAACCGCTCGCGCTGGTCGACGTTCCGCTGGATCGCGACGGCGCGACACCGGAACAAGTGGCCGAAGCGGTGTGGCCGGCGGTCCGGACCGCCCTGTCCGCGCGGCTGGCCGCCGCCGGTGACCGGCCGCCCGCGACGCTGCCGGTCGAGGGAGTCCGGCTGTCCGGGCCGTCGCCGTACCTGGTCGGGCGGCAGCGTGGCATCGTCAGCGCGCCGCCGGTCAGTGTCGTCGTGTGCACCCGCGGCCGGGCCGCGATGCTGCCGGCGTGTCTGGATGCCGTCGCGGCACAGGACTATCCGAACTTCGAGATCATCGTGGTGGACAACGCACCCACGTCGGACGCGGTGGCCGCCGTCGTGGCCGCCAGACGGGACAGCGCGCTGCCGCTGAGCCGGATCGTCGAGCCGCGGCCGGGCCTGGCGTGGGCGCGCAACAAGGGCCTTTCCGTGTCGCACGGGCAGTTCGTCGCGTTCGTCGACGACGACGGCAGGCCCGATCGGCACTGGCTGGCAGAGATCGTGCACGGCTTCCGCGGCGCGCCGGACGTGGCCGGGGTCGGCGGCGTGATCCTGCCCGCAGTCCTGAACACGCCCGCGCAGAACTGGTTCGAGCGCTTCGGCGGCCACAGCAAGGGCCGCGGCTTCCAGGCCGAGGTCTTCGACGCCGCGTCACACATCCGCCAGCACCCGCTCTACCCGCTGCCACCGTTCGGTACCGGCGCGAACATGGCCTTCGACCGGGACGCGCTGGAGCGGATCGGCGGTTTCGACGTGGCACTGGGCGCCGGCACGGCCGTGCGCGGCGGTGAGGACACCGCGGCGATCAGCGACCTGATGCTCAGCGGTGCCACGTTCGTCTACTGGCCCGGTGCCGTGATGTGGCACCACCACCGCACCGAGTTCACGCAGTTGGCCGACCAGCTCCGCGGCTACGGCTCCGGCCTGACGGCTTTCTACACCCGCGCGCTGACCGATCCCCGCAAGCTGGCCGCGCTGGCCAGGCTGGTGCCGGCGGCGCTGCACGACCTGCGCGGCAAGGATTCCGTGCGCACGGCGACCATGGGCGAGGACTACCCGGCCGAACTGCGCAGAGCGCACCGGCGCGGCATGCTCGCCGGTCCCGCGCTGTACCTGGGCAGCAGGCTGACCCAGGCCCGTGCCCGGCGGCGAGGCCGATGACCACGTCGGTCACCGGCCGGCCGAAGCCGTCCGGTCCCGCCGAATGGTGGGCCGCGCACCGCCCGCTGCTCAACACCACGGCGACGCTGCTCGGTGCCACCGGCGTGACCACACTGGTCGGTGTCGTCTTCTGGTGGCTGGCCGCGCACCTGGTTCCGGTCGACGCCGTCGGCTACGGCTCGGCGGCCGTGTCGGCGATGATGCTGATCGGCACGTTCGGCATGGCGGGCCTGAACACCGTCCTGATCGGACACCTGGCCCGCCACCCGCGCGACGCGAACGGGCTGCTGGCCGCCGCCCTCTACACCTCCGGGATGATCAGCGCGGCGCTGGCCGGCTGTTTCGCGCTGGCCGCGCTGCTGGTGCCGCGACTCGCGCCGTATCTGCACGGTGGCGGCCAGATCGCGCTGTTCGTCGTGGGAAGCTGTCTGACCGGCGCGACGCTGGTGCTGGACGAGGCGCTGATCGGGCTGCTGCTCGGTGGTGTGCAGCTGTGGCGGAACTCGGCGATGGCGCTGGCCAAGCTCGGCGCGCTGGCCGTACTGGTGATGGTGCTGCACGACCGGCTGGGTACGAGCCTGCTGGGCGCGTGGACCGCCGGCACGGCGATCTCCATCGTCGCGGTGGCTTTGTTGTTGCGGCGCAGGAACATCACGGTGCTGCCGACACCCGCGTGGGGCGCGCTGCGCAGCCTCGGCAGAGTCAGCGTCGGCCACACGTGGCTGAACAACGCGCTGCAGGCGCCGCGACTGGCGCTGCCGCTGGTGGTCACCGGCCTGATGCCGGCGGCGGCCAGCGGCGCGTTCTACGTCGCGTGGACGATCGTGTCGCTGACCTACCTGCTGCCCTACCACTTCACCACGGTGCTCTACGCGGTCGGCTCGGCCGATTCCCGGGTGCTGCGCGACAAGCTGCGCGTGACGCTGCGGTTGTCGCTGGGTGCGGGCGTGATCGGCATCCCGGTGCTGATCGTGATCGCACACCCGCTGTTGACGCTGTTCGGTTCGGAGTACGCCAACCAGGCCGCGCTGCCGCTGCAGATCCTCGCGCTGGGCTACTTCGGTTCGGTGCTGAAGAACAGCTACGTGGCCGTGTGCCGGGTGCGTGACCAGATCAGCAGGGCCGCATGGTTCGCGACGGTGACGTGTGTGGTGCGGCTGGTGGCGGGCGCCGTCGGCGCGCTGGTCGACGGCCTGCCGGGCCTGGCCGTCGCGCTGCTGGTCGCGATGACCATCGAAGGCGCCGCGGCGACACCGACCGTGCTGCGGGTGATCCGCGGCGGTGGTGACGGTGGTGCGCCGACGACCGGCTCGGCAAGTATGGCGGCCGTGGACCCGCCTGATGAGTCCACGGTGGAGCACCTGCCGGCTCCGCTGCTCGACGACGACATGGGGAGGCCGCGGGTGCGGGTCGTTTACTACCTCCAGTCGCACACGCTGCCCGAGCAGGTGGCGCGGCTGGTCGGACTGATCAAACAGGGCAGTCCGGACAGCGTCGTGCTGATCAGCCACGACGCTGCCGGTCCGCCACTGGACATCCCCGCGCTGGAGGCGATGTCCGGGGTGCACGTGTTCACCGAGTCCGGGGGCTACGGCGACTTCTCCCACCTGGACCGTTACTTCGCCGCCATCGACTGGCTGGACGAGCACGGCATCGAGTACGACTGGCTGGAGAACATCACCGGCCAGGACTACCCGTTGCTGTCCATTCCGGACTTCGAGGACGTCCTGGCGCGCACCCCGTTCGACGGCTACCTGCTGTACGCGCCGGTGTTCCCGGACCGGACGCCGGAGGCGGATCCCGGTGCCAGCGACTATTTCACGCTGTGCGCGCCGCACGACGCCGCCGTGCGCTACCTGTACCGGCACTGGCGGTTCGGCAGGCCCACGCCAACGAAACAGAAGTGGTTGCGGCCGCTGATGGCGATCAACCTGGTGCAGCCGTGGCTCCGGCTGAGCCTGGCGTTCTCCACCGTCGGCGTGCGCAGGCGCCGGACGCCGTTCGGACCCGATTTCCCCTGCTACGGCGGCTGGTTCTTCTGCACGCTGTCCGCGCGGTGTGTCCGGTACGTGCGGCAGTTCGCCCAGGAACGGCCGGACGTGGTCGACTTCTTCCGCACCACGCTGGCGCCGGAGGAATCGTTCCTGCAGACCGTGCTGGTCAACGCCGGGAAGTTCAAGTTCCACCCGGACGCGATGCGCTACATAGACCTGACCAACAGCAGGAACAACCACTCGAACGTGCTCGGCATCGACGATCTGCCGAAGCTGCTGGGCAGCGGCGCGCACTGGGCGCGCAAGTTCGACCCGCGCCGGGACAGCGAGGTCCTCGACGCGCTGGACAACCGCGTCCGCCGGGGGCCGCGATGACGGCGGCCGCACGCGACGCGCGGGGGGCGCCGGCCGGGGACGGCCGGCGCCGCTCCGTCGGTCCGACGGCGAGCGGGGCCGACGTGGTGCCGATCCTGATGTACCACGTGCTGGGCACCCGCTCCACACCCGGTTTCAGCCGGTTCACGTTGCACCCGGACGTGTTCGTGGCGCACCTGGAACTACTGTCCGACCTGGGCTACCAGTTCCTCACGGTCAGCGAGCTGGCAGCGCGGCGCGCGGCGGGCCGGACCGGTGGACAGCCCGCGGTCGCGCTGACGTTCGACGACGGCTACGCCGACTTCCACACCTACGCCCTGCCGGCGCTGGCCAAGTTCAAGGCGACAGCCACGCTGTACGTCACGACCGGCCATCTGGACGGCATCGCGACCTGGACCAAGGGCGACCACGACGCGACCCGGCACATGCTGTCCTGGACGCAGTTGGCCGAAGTGGCGTCGGCCGGTGTGGAGATCGGCGCGCACAGCCGCTCACACCCGGAACTGGACCGGCTGCGGGCCGACGAGCTGCGCACCGAGGTGACCGATCCGCGTGGCGAACTGGCCGACCGGCTCGGCGTGCCGGTGGACTCGTTCGCGTACCCGTTCGGGTATCACAGCGCCGCCGTGCGCGCCGAGGTCGCCGCGGCGGGCTACCTGTCCGCGTGCGGTGTACAGGACATGATGACCCGGCAGCAGAGTGATCCGCTGACGCTGCCACGGCTGTCCATGGACGCGGACACCGATGTGGACGGCCTGCGCAGAATGCTGGGCGGCGGCCCCACGATGCGCTCGCGCTGCCTGGCCGAGGTCAAACGGCTAGCGTGGCAGGCGTGTCGCCGCTGCCGCCCACTTCTCCGGTCCGCGTCCGTCCGCGCGGATGGACCGCCGTGATCGCGGTGCTCGACCGCCTGGGACGCACCGTTCCCGACGACCAGGTGCTCACGCCGCCCTCCGCGGGGTCGGGCGTGCTGCCGGCCTGCCTGTTCGTCACGGCGCTTGGCGTGCTGCTGGTCGCGCTGGCCGACAACGCGGGCCGGCACGGCGAGGCGTCGGACTGGTGGATCGCCGTCTACTGGGTCGGCGAGGTCATCGTGTTCACGCCCGCGGTGCTGATGCTGGCCAGCCGCCGGAAACTCGCCGACGGCGACGCCGTGGGCCTGGTGCTGAGCGTGGCCGGTGCCACCTATCTGGTGAAGTACCTCTACAGTCCGCTGGCCTTCGGCTTTCCCGACGAGCTGGCGCACTGGCGAACCGCGACGACGCTGCTGGACACGCAGCACCTGTTCAACTGGAACTACGGGCTGCCGGTCAGCCCGCTGTATCCGGGTCTGGAAGAGGCCACCGGCGCGGTGGTCGCGATGACCGGACTGTCGGTGTTCGTGGCCGGGATGATCGTGGCCGGGCTGGCGCACCTGGTGTTCGCGGCCGCTCTGTACCTGGTGTTCCGGCGGGCCGGTGGCACGGCGTGGCTGGCGGTCGCGGCGGCGACGCTGTACGCGATGAGCCCGCACTACCAGGTGTTCGACGCGATCTTCGGCTACCAGACGCTGGCCCTGGCGTTCTTCGGCCTTGCGCTGCTGGCCGTCGGCAGGCTGGCCGGGCGGGCCGGTGATCTGCGCTGGTGGCTGGTGACCGTGGCGCTGGTGATCGCCACCGTCGCCACGCACCACGTCACGAGCTACGTGCTGGCAGCGACGCTGCTGTTGGTCGCCGTCGTCGCCGGCGTGCGCTGGCTCCGGTCCCGCGACCCCGGTCTTCGGGTCGAGGCTCACCGGTATTTCGTGCTGGCGCTCGCCACGACCGGGCTGATCATCGCGTGGATCGCGTTCGTCGCGCCGCTGACGGTCGGGTACCTGACGCCGACGGCCAGCAACTTCCTCGGTGGCATCCGCAGTGCCCTTGCCGCGCGCACGTCCGGCCAGAACGCGGTGCCGGCGGGGCCGTTCGTGGACGAGATCGGCAACTACGCCGCCGCGCTGCTGATCATGGTCGCGCTGCCGTTGGGCTGGCGCCACATCTGGCGCACCCAGCGGAAGCGGCCATGGGCACCGGCCCTGGCGATCGGCTCGGTCGGCTACTACCTGGTCGTGCTGCTGCGCGTGACCACCCCGGACGGCGCGGAGATCGCGGGCCGCGCGCTGACGTTCCTGTACGTGCCGATCGGCTTCGTGCTGGCGCACGCGCTGCTCGGCCTGCCGGAACTGCGACTGCCGGCGGTGCACAGGTTCGTGACGGCCCGGCTGGCGCCATGGCTGACGGTGATCGCCGCGCTGATCCTGTTGTTCGGCGGGTTGTCGGCCGGGTGGCCGCCGTACTGGGAGCGGCTCCCGGGCGGTTTCGTGGTGGACGGCTTCGAGAGCGGCATCACGCCGGAAGGGCTCGCCACCACCGACTGGGTGACCGACACGCTGGGCAGCGATCACCGGCTGGCGGCCGACTTCACCAACAACACGCTGCTGTCCGGCTACGGCGACGAGGACGTGGCCGACGATGTGGACGCTCTGTACTGCGGTGCGCGGTGGACCGACGGCGACGCGCGACTGACCAGGGACCAGGGAATCCAGTATGTCGTGGTCGATCTGCGGATGAGCCGGCAGAAGCCGGCGTCCGGGACGTACTTCAGCGATCAGTCGACGGCCTGTCCGGAGCCGATCCCCCTGGCCGATCTGCTGAAGTTCGACTCCGTGCCGGGGGCGAGCCGGATCTACGACAGCGGCGACATCCTCATCTACGACCTGCGGGCGGTGTCCGATGCGCCGTGACAACACCGATCTCGTGGTCGTCGCGGGCGCGGCGGTCGTCGCGGGCGGCGTGCAGTTGCTGACGATACCGCTGGCGGGTGCGGCCGCGCTCGTACCGCGGCTGCTCACCGGCATCCCGCTGGCGCTGGTACTGCCCGGGTGCGCGCTGAGCCTGTTGTTGTCGCCCGCCGCCGCGTTCCCGCGCGGCGGCGGGATGCCGTGGCTGCGGCTGGGCATGTGGTCGATCGGCCTGAGCCTGCTCGTCACGGTGCTGGGCGGGCTGTTGCTGAACCTGACGCCGATGGGTCTGACGCAGACCGGTTGGGCCGTGCTGCTCACGGCGGTGACGCTGCTGGCGGTCGCCGGTGTCGCCATCGACCGGCATCGCCGCCCGGTCGGCCGCCCCGCTGCCGCCGGCCCACCCCTGTGGCGCAGGCCGGGTACTCTGCGCACGGCCGGTTACGGGCTCGGCGCGGTGGTCGCGGTGACGGCCGCGATCTGGCTGTCGTACTCCGGCGCGGCCGGGCAGACGCGGCCGGACTTCGCGCAGTTGTGGCTGGTGCCGGCCGACTCCGCCACGGCGACGCTGGGCGTACGCAACGACCGCGGCGACGCGGAGAGCTACGCGGTGGTGCTGAGGAACGGCGACGCACCCGACCGCGGCTGGGAGTTCACGCTGGGAGCGGGCGAGTCGTGGCAGCAGGCCGTGCCGATCACGGTGGGCCAGCAGGTGAAGGCGACGCTCACCGAACCGGGCCGGTCGACCGCACCGCAGGTCGTCGAGTTGCGGCCGGCAGCGCCGACACCGACCCCGTAGTCGAAGGAGATGTCATGCGGCTGGCCCGCCTTCTTGCCGTGACGTGTTCGCTCGCGATCGTGGTCAGCGGGTGCACCACGGCTCCCACCACCACCAGCGTTCCTGCTCGGACGTCGGCGGCCGGTGGTTCGGTGCCGCGGCCGAGTCACGTGGTGGTCGTGCTGGAGGAGAACCACGCGTACGACGACATCATCGGCGAGTCGTCCGCGTCGTACATGAACGAGCTGGCACGGCAGGGAGCGCTGTTCACGAACTCCGCCGCCGTCACGCATCCCAGCCAGCCCAACTACATCGCATTGTTCTCGGGGTCCACGCAGGACATTTCCGACGACTCGTGTCCGCGCACGTTCGACGCGCCGAACCTGGGCCAGCAGTTGATCGCCGCGGGCGACACGTTCGCCGGTTACTCGCAGAGCCTGCCGGACACCGGATTCACCGGCTGCACCAGCGGCGACTACGCGCGCAAACACAGCCCGTGGGTGGACTTCACGAACGTGCCGGCGTCGGCCAACCGGCCGTTCACCGACTTCCCGCACGACTACGCGTCGCTGCCGACATTGTCTTTCGTGACCCCGGACCTGGCCAACGACATGCACGACGGCTCGATCGAGCAGGCCGACACCTGGCTGCGCACCAACCTGGCCGGGTACGTGGACTGGGCGCGCACCCACGACAGCCTGCTGGTCCTCACGTTCGACGAGGACGACACGTCGCACGACAACCACATCGTCACGGTCTTCGTCGGCGCGCACGTGAAACCTGGCCGCTACGACGAACAGATCGACCACTACGGCGTGCTGCGCACGCTCGAAACCGCCTACGGCCTCGCCCCGCTCAACTCGGCCGCGGACGCCACGCCGATCACCGACGTCTGGTCCGCGCCGTGATCACGGCGTGACGAGCACGTACGAGCGACGCGGTGTGCGCGAGGGCGGCCGCACCCCGGCCGACGCCGGCCTCATCCCCCCGCACGGCCAACCGCGACCCGCATCATCGGCAACATCCGACCCGGAATCGACTCCGACGGCGTCAACCCGACCCGCTCGGCACCCATCCGCACATAGAAGCCTTCGGCGTTCGGCTCCGCACCGATGTCCAGACACTCGAACCCGGCGTCCGCCGCGGTGGCCATCGCGTGCCGCCACAACACCCGGCCCAACCCCGTACCGATCTCACTCGGCCGCACCCACATGTTCGTCAGCTCACCGACCGGCGGCGTGCCGTCGACGCCGTAGAAACCGACCACGACACCGTCCTGGTCGGCGACCACGAAACGCTGACGTGCCACATCCTCGGGAGTGAACGTGAGCTCGGCCCGGCACGACTCGAGGAACGCCCCGTCGTAACCCCAGTAACCCTTGGCGGCCAGCGCCAGTCCGCTCAGCACGCCGGCCTCGCCCGGCCTCGCCCGCCGCAGTGTCACCAACGCCGATCCCCTCCCCGACCAGGATCGCACATCCGACCGGAAAGCCGCACCGCCCCGGTTTCCCCGGGGCGGTGCGGCTTTTCGGTCGTCACCGGTGGGTCATGCCGGACCGAGCCAGGTGGTGCTGCCGTAGGCGACATCGTCGATGAAGAAGTTGCCGCCGTTGTCGTTCGGCCCGTCGTACTCCTGCCCGACACCGACGTCGGTGTTGGTGAACGTGGCACCGGGACCGCTCCACTGTTCGAGCAGCGTCGTGGAGTCGCCCTGGTAGATGCGACCGGTCATGGTCTGGGTCGAGTTGTCGAACTCGACCTCGATCCGGTACCACGTGTTGATGGCCAGCGCGGTCGTGGACACGCCGAGGTGGGCGGTGTTGGCGTCCTCCAGCGCGACCGTGCCCTGCGGGCCGGGGGTGTCGTCGTTCACGGCGACGTAGCCGCCGACCTGCGCCCCCGTGGCGAACCTCAGGAACCGGACGGTGCCGTCGGTTCCCGCGGGCAGCGCGGTCATCTTGATGTAGGCACGCACGAACAGTGGCGCGGTCGGGGCGACCACGTTGTTCCACGACGCGTACATGCCGGTCGTGCCCACCGTGCCGGTGAGCGTGACGGAGCACGTGCCGTGCGCCGCCTGTGCCGTCGAGTAGACCGGCGTGCCGGTACCGGAGTCCACCGTGCTGAACGGTGTGCCGCCGGCCGCGGAGTTCGCCACCGTCACGGCGGTGCCGGTGGTGCAGCCCTCGAACCCGTTGGAGCCCGCGGGCGGCGGCGGTGGCGTGTTGTTGCTGAAGTAGCCGAGCACGTCGACGACGAGATCGGTACTGCCGGCGTTGTTGTAGAGCTGGATCGACCCGTCCGAACCGAGAGCCACCAGAGCGAAGACCGCGCGGGTCTCACCCGGTGCCAGGTTCAGGTTGGACGAGAGCGGCCGCGTCCCGCTCGGCCATGCCGTCACGTACGTGGCGGCGGTGGGCGAGACACCGGTGATGTTCACGGCCACGGCCGTGACACCGCTGCCGGGCACGCCACCCCGGCCGGCGACCGGCAGGCTGCGGGCCTGCCCCTGGGCGAACGCCCCGATGCCGGACTGCTGACCGTCCACCGTGGGGCCACCGGCACGGGTGTCCAGCAGTCGCGCCGGTTGCACCGACGTGATCGACTGGTTGGCCGGTGCGACCGCGAGCAGGTCCACGACCACGTCGGTGTTGCCGAGGTGGTTGTAGATGCTGATCTGGCCGCCGGTGCCGACCGGGACCATCACCACGTTCGGTGATGTCTGGCCGGGCACCAGGTTGATGTTCGACGCGACCGGCTTCGGCTGCCCCGCGGGCCATGCCGTGAGGTAGGTGTTGTCGGTCGGGTCGGTGCCGGTGATGTTCAGCACCGCGGTGGAACCGGCCGGAGCCGCGACGAACGCGCGACCGTCGACCGTCACGTTGGTGGTGGCGTTCGGGCCGAGCGCGCCCCCGCCCACCTGCTGACCATCGAATGTGGACGAACCCGCACGGGTGTCCATCAACCGGCGGGGCACGCCGGGCACCAGGTCGTTGCCGGTCGGGAAGTACCCGACGACGTCGACGACCAGGTCGGTGGAACCGGCGTGGTTGAACAGGCTGACCTGTCCGGCCGAGCCGAGTTGCACCACGACCGCGCTGGGCGCGGTCTGCCCGGCCACCAGGTTCACGTTGGACGCCACCGGCTGCGGTTGCCCCGCCGGCCACGCCGTCACGTACGTGCTGGTGGTCGGATCGGTGCCGGTCACGCTCAACGCGACCGCCAGGACCCCTGAGGACGGCACACCAGCACGACCGGCGACCGTGAGGTTCGCGGTCGAACCGGAACCCAGGGCCCCGGTGCCGGCGTTCTGGCCGTCCACAGTGGTCCCGCCCGGTCTGGTGTCCATCAGCCGGGCGGGACCGACCGGAATGTAGTCGCCCCCTGCTGCCGCCGCGGGCGCGAGTTGCGACCGGACGGACGGTGGTGCTTGTGCGCTCGCAGGCATCACCCCTACGCAGCCCAGTGCCACGACAATGGCACCGGTCAGACCAATCATAGTCGAACGCATTCGACCCCTCCTCGCCCTTTCTTTCACCGAATCGCTACGTTACGGCGTGGGCGCGCCGTCAGCTTGGTGGCGCCGGGAACGGCTCACTCGTCGGTGCGTTGTTGTCCGCCTGGAGCAGATCGGCCACGATGTCGAATGCGGCGGCCTCTCCCGCGACCGTGTTGCCCACGGCCGTGGGAATGCTGATGACCACCGGAAAACTGACCGACTTCCCAGGCGCCAGCAGGGTCGTACCGAACCCGCTGGTCGAATAATCGGCGGCCTGTGCCAACGGAATCAGCGGGCCGCCCGGCAGTTGGATCTGGAGCGCGGTCACCAGGGCGTTCGTCACGGTCGGCCGCACCGCGACCCGGAGGTACCCGGATACGGTGCCACCGTTGGTGAACGTGACGTTCTCGGTTTGGGCACCGCCTGGTTCGGCGTTCTTGAAGTCGATCGCCCCCGTGCCGCCGCTGTGGTCGACGACGACGTCCAGGTGCAGCGACCCGGCCTGGATCGTCGCGGCGGGCACGGTGTGGCTGTCGCTGAAGTAGGCGTACGTGCCGGCGGTGAGCGCGACTGCCGCGCTGACCACCGCCAGCCCTCCGACAACGGCGGCGACCTTCTTCGGGGATGCCATCGGTTGACGTCCTTCGGGTTCGGGCCACACGCGACCGACTGGATCGCCTGCCGCGCGGTTCAGGCCGAAACCAGACTGCCGGTGGCCTCCCCCGGCCACATCTACAAATTTGCGTAAATGACAGCTCGATCGGGTGATCAATGGCCTTTGTGGTCATGACGGAACGGGACAACCGATTTGTTCGGTTGCGACGTCGGAGTACCGGCGACGGTCACGGTGAAATGCACGGTTCGCTGATCGGAGAACGAAGCCCGCGTCGTGCCCGCGTCGGGCACGGCCAGTCCGGTGAGCACGGCGACGGCGACCGTGCCCAGCAGTGCCCGCCGCACCGTGCGGGCGGTGGTCATGTCCGGTCCCGCCTGCCGCTGCCCGGCCAACCGCTCCAGCGCAACAGCCAGCCCCCTGCCGACAGCAGCACGATGCCACCGGCCACCATCAGCAGCCCCCTGCTGCGCAGCGCTCCGCGCACGTAACCGACGAGTGGCACGTCGTACCAGAGCCTGCCGTGGATCTGGTCGGCCCGCACGGGTTGTTCGTCGGTGACGTCGTTCGCGTCGCCCTTGGTGGTGAACAGCGGACCGGACACGTCATCGGTGATCCGGACCACCCGGTGTGTCACCGTCTCGGGCGCACCTGTCACCTGATCGAGCGAAGTAAAGGTGATGACGTCACCTACGTGCAGTATGGTCGGGTCCACGGGCCGGTCCACGGCGATCGAACCCGGTCGCAGTGCGGGCGCCATGCTGCCGGACATCACCGTCAGCGCGTGACCACCGACGAACGCGGGTACCACGGTGAGCGCCGCGGCCAGCGCGAACAGCACCAGTGCCGCCCCCACGCCGACGATCACCAGCCCGATGTCGACCACGCGCCGGGCATGGCCGCGCGGGGCGGTCGGCGGATTGTCGCCGGAGCGGTGCCAGCGGATCGCGGCGCGGCGGGCGGCCGATGTCGGTGTGCCCGCGTCCATCGCGGCCTCCCAGGAACGGCGTGCCCGCGGGAGGATCGATCCTCCCGCGGTGTAGCACCAGCCTGGACACCGGTCTGACCCCGGCACATCTGCAATTTTGGGTAACCGGTACCGCCGCCGGCCGATAATCCCGGCTACGGTCGGTTCCCGACCACTGGACGTAGCCGACGGGCACCGTTTCGTACACGGCCGCCAGGACACGGCCAGCGACGTGACCGGACCGCACCCGGTCGGGACGACACCCAGCCCTACGCCGTGATCGAAGGCCGCCGCGCGGTGGCGGTCGACTCACCGATCAGCCGGACCGAGGTTGTCGACCTGGGGAGATCGACCGCTCGGCCGCGCCGCCGCTGATCACCGCCGACGCAACCAGCGACGCACACGAGGACGGTCGAACCTACTCCAACCCCGGGCGAAATCCTCGTCCCGCCGCGCGGCGGCCATCCCCAGCCTGCCGTGCAGCAAGCCGAACGTGAAGGAGTTCGAATTGTCCAGGTGTGCCCGGACCCCGAGGTCCCGCAGCGTGCGCCGCAGCATCGCGTAGTCGTGGTGGTCGCCGAGCACGCGCTGGAGCCGCCTGGCCCGCCGCCGGTACCTGTCGGCACCCCGGCCGGCCACCGGGACCGCGACCTCGGACGCGTAGCGGGCGCGCTTCACGGCCTTGCGCACGCCGTGCAGGGCGGCGTCCCTGGCCGATCCGGTGACGTCCTCGGCCGCCTTCGCGGCGCGCTCGGCCCTGCGATGGGTCCGCGCGACCAGCTTGGGCAGCACGTCCTTGGCGCGCTTGCGGGCCCGGCCGCCGGTCGGCGGTTCGCCGACGAACTCGTTCAGCGCCGTCACCAGGTCCGAGTAGCGGCGTCCATCCAATGCGGACAGCAGATAGGCGCGAGCCGTGGCGGCGTCACGGGACAGGTAGCGGTTCAGTTCCGCCTTCACCGGCCCGAGCACGAGTTCGGTGGGCGTCGCGTCGACCTCGGCGGCCAGCCGGCGGTCCAGCACCTCGGTGTCCCGCACCCGGCCCAGCTCACGACCCAACCACTTCAGCTCGCCGCGCAGCTCCTTCGCCCGGCGCCGTCGCGGCTTGCCGTACAGCCGGCGGAAGTCGCGCAGCACGGCACGCAACCGGTGCACGGCCACCCTCATGTCGTGCACCCCGTCGGGCTCGCCGACGCGTACCTCCAGATCGTGGGCCCGCAGCCGGTCGAGCTGGACGCGCAGGTACGCCGTGACGGCGTCACCCGCTGTCGAGGTCCTGCCCGGTTCGGTGGCTTTCGTCTGTCCGGTGTCGTCCATGATGCCGGTCATACCTGGTGGGTACCCACGAGCCCCGGTCATACATGCACGATCCGGGAGGCCGCTGAAGCCGCGGCGACGGGCTCGGCGACCGAGTGGACGACGTCGTCGCGTACCGTGGATGTTCGGATCATCCCGGTAACGTCATCGTGTCGTGAGTGGTGACTCGCTGTACGGGGAACACCTGGTTGGGTATGTGGACGGCGAGACGCGGCAGGGGTGCGGCAATGGCGGGTGAGGGCGGCCGGCAAGTCGGTCAGCGTGAGGATCTGGCGCGGTTGCTGCCGGCCGACAACTCGCCGCGCCGGGACGCGAGCAGGGCGGTGCCCTGGCCGATGAGGGTCGCCGCGGCCACGAGCTGGCGGTTCCTGATGATCATCGCGGCCATCGGGGTGCTGGCCTGGATCCTGGGCTACCTGTCCGCCGTGACCGTGCCGGCGGGGATCGCCGTGCTCGCCTCCGCACTGTTCGCGCCGCTGGTGGACCGGCTGGTGCGCTGGCACGTGCCGCGCGGACTGGCCGTGCTGCTGGCCATCGTGGTCGGCCTGGCCGTCGTCGGCGGCGTGCTCACGCTCGTCATCACGACCGTGACGGCGAACCTGCCCCAACTGCAGACACAGGTCGGCGCGAGCCTCAACAGCATCACCACGTGGCTGCAACAGGGCCCGCTGCACCTGTCGCACGACCAGATGCAGAAACTGTTGACCAATGCCGTGTCCACCATCGAGGGCAACACCAACCAGCTCGTCAGCAGGGCGTTGACGACGGCGACCACGGTCGGTACCACGTTGACCGAGATGCTGCTCGCGCTGTTCACGCTGATCTTCCTGCTGCACAGCGGCTCCCTGGTATGGAAGTTCTCGCTGAAGATCGTCCCGGGCGACGTGCGCGACCGTGTCGACGTGGCAGGCAGGCGCGGGTTCGCGTCGCTGGTCACCTACGTCCGCGCGACCGTGATGGTGGCCTGCGTCGACGCGATCTGCATCGGCGTCGGCATCTTCCTGGTGGGCGTGCCGCTCGCGGTGCCGCTGGCCGCGCTGATCTTCATCGGGGCGTTCGTGCCGATCATCGGTGCGGTGATCGCCGGCGCGGTCGCGGTGCTGATCGCGTTGGTGGCCAAGGGCTTCCTCGCCGCCATCATCGTGCTGGCCATCCTGATCGGCGTCATGCAGCTCGAGAGCCACATTCTGCAGCCGCTGCTGCTGGGCCGCGTCGTGCGGCTGCATCCGATCGCCGTCGTACTGGCCATCGCGACCGGGCTGGAGGTCGCCGGGATCGTCGGGGCGCTGCTGGCGGTGCCGATCGTGGCCGTCGCGAAGTCCGCGATCGGGTCGCTGCTGCACGATCCGCCGCTGCGGCCCGACGCTGTCAACTCGCTGCGCCCGATCAACGCTCGTCCGCTCCCCTACCAGCCCCATCTCGACCCGGAGCGCAACGGCACCCAGCCGGTCGAAACCGATGAGATCGACTGACGAAAGTTTCGCCGCCGGGATGATCACCCGGCCGACTGCACGCGATCGATCCTGCCTCGAAGCAATCGAATAATGTCGAACGGAACGTCAAGTGCCGGGATGGCTTTCTTGACGCCGGCCGGCATGCCCGCCAATCTGCGGATCACCCATCGGACCAGTTCCGGAGTTTGCCATGCGGGCTCATGTATCACTCGCCGTGATGGTCGCCGCGACCGTCGGCGCGGTCGTGTTCGCCAATCCGGCACCGGCGGCGACCCTTGCCACCGGCGACTCCCGGCACGTCACGCAACCGACCGTCCCGGCCACGTGCCGGTCGCTCACGTCGACCCTGGCCACACCGGGCGGCAGGACGTTCACCGGCACGCAGGAGACCACACCACCGGACACCAGCCGCATCCAGTCGGCGCTCAATTCCTGCGCCGGCAGCGGGAAAGCCGTCGTGCTCTCGGCATCCGGCAGTGACAACGCGTTCCTGTCCGGACCGCTGACGGTCGAGCGGGGCGAGACGCTGCTGGTGTCGCCGGGCACCACGTTGTTCGCGTCGGCCAACGCGTCGCAGTACCAGATCTCCGGCAAACCGACGTGCGGCACGGTGCAGTCCGGCAGCGGCGGCTGCTCGCCGTTCATCAGCGTCACCGGCGCCGGTTCGGGCATCATGGGCACCACGGGCGGATCGGGCCCGCAGGGCCGGATCGACGGGCGCGGTGACGTGAAACTGGCCGGTGGCGGCGAAAGCTGGTACCAGCTTGCGCAGGACGCGAAGAATTCCGGCGGGTCGCAGAACAATCCGACGCTGATCGTCGCGTCGGCCGGCACCTTCACGCTGTACGACGTGGACCTGTTGAACTCGCCGTTCTTCCACGTGGTGTTCCGCGACGCGGACGGTTTCACCGCGTGGGGCGTGAAGATCTTCACGCCGGACACCGCGAAGAACACCGACGGCATCGACCCGTCGGCGGCCACGGACGTGACGATCACCAACTCGTACCTGCAGGACGGTGACGACTGCGTCGCGATCAAGGGCGGCAACGGGGCGTCGAAGAACATCACGGTCAGCAACGTGCACTGCTACGGCACGCACGGCCTGTCCATCGGCAGCGAGACCAACGCGGGCGTCAGCAACGTGCTGATGCGGGACAACACCCTGCAGGGCACCGACAGTTCCGGCACGAAGAGCAGTTCGGACAACGGCATCCGGATCAAGAGCGACCCGTCCCGAGGCGGCCTGGTCACGCAGGTCACCTACGAGGACACCTGCCTGACGGGCGTCGAGGACCTGCTGGACTTCAACCCGTTCTACTCCACCACGAGCGGGTCGCGGATCCCGACGTTCACCGACATCGTGGTGAACGGCGCGAAGGCGGTCGGCTCGACGTCCGGCGAGTCCGTGCTGGACGGCTTCGACTCGTCGCACCTCCTGGGCCTGACACTGGAGAACGTGTCGTTCGACGCGACGAAGACATCCGCGCAGGACGCGAACATCGGCCTGTCCAACACCGATCTCGCGCCCTCCGGCACCGGTGTGACGGTCTCGTCGGTGCCCGGCGGCGGCAGTGTGCCCGGTTGCGTTTTCCCGTCGTTCCCGAGCCTGTGAGCGCGTCCGTGCTCCTATGATGAACGCCGTTGATCAACCGGCGAAGGGAGCACTCCATGCGGGGGAAGGGGCGCCTTGGCAGATGGGCCGCGGTGCTGGCCGCGACCGTGACGTGCCTGGGCGGCAGCGCTGTGGCCACGGCGGCGACGACCAGCGGGACCACGGCGCACTTCGGTGGCCGGTCGTCGGTCGGCGCGCTGTTCCCTGCGCCGGGGGGCACGATCACCGAGAACGCGCACTTCTGTTCGGGCAGCGTCGTCGACAGCCCGCACGGCGATCTCGTGCTGACGGCGGCGCACTGCGTGTACTCGATCAAGAACGGCTACACCAAGTCCCTCGCGTTCGCGCCGAAGTTCGACAACGGGCCGTCGGCCGAGGGTGTGTGGTACGTCAAGAAGATCATCGTGCCGCGGGGTTGGCTGGCGAACCAGAACCCGCAGGACGACTACGCGTTCCTGGTGATGCGGCCGCAGACGCACGACGGCAGGACCACGAACATCCAGCAGCACACCGGATCTCTCACGCCCTCGGTCTCGTCGCCGCTGCCCGAGAAGGTCTCGGTCGTCGGCTACAACGACGTGCGGTACGACAAGAACGGCAACACGCCGATCATCTGCCACGCCAGCGCGTTCGAGGTCATGGAGGCGGGCTCGCACTACGAGCGGTTCAACTGCCCGAACTACCAGGACGGCACCAGTGGCAGCCCGTGGGTGGTGGCGGGCACCAACCACGTGATCGGCGTGATCGGCGGCTACGAGCAGGGCGGTGACAGCCCGGACTACTCGTTCTCGTCGCTGTTCACTACGGCCACGATCGCGGACTACCACGCCGCGCAGCGGCAGGGCTGAGGCGGGTCGGCGCTCCCGTCACCGAGACAGGAGCGCCACACCGCGTCGGCGGCAGATCATGAACTTCAGTAGCCGAGGTCGGGTTGGTAGCGGTTGCGCAGTGGCCTGCCGTCACGCCAGCGGGCCAGGTTGTCCACGAACACCTCGACGATCATCTCGTTCTCGCCGGCCAGCGTGGCCGCGGAATGCGGTGAGACGAGCACGTCCGGCCGGTCCCACAGCGGCGAGTCGGCCGGCAGCGGTTCGGGATCGGTGACGTCGAGCACCGCGCCGCCCAGCCGGTCGGTCGCCAGTTCGTCGATCAGGGCGGGCTGGTCGATCACCTGGCCACGCGCGATGTTGACGACGATCGCGCCGTCGGGCAGCAGCGCCAACCGGTCCCTGCCGATGAGGTGTCGCGTCTGCGGGGTCAGTGGCGTGGCGAGGACGAGGACGTCGGTGGCGCGGAGCACCTCGTCCAGTGCGCCGAGATCGGTCACCGTCACGCCGGGCAGATCGGGTGTGCGGCCACCCGGGCGGGCCACGCCCGTGACGTGCGTGTCGAGGGCGGCGAACGTCGTCGCGACGTGCCGGCCGATGTTGCCCAGGCCGACGACCGTCACCCGGCGGCCGGCCAGCGAGCGCGTCGTGTGCCGCTGCCATTCGTGGTCGCGTTGCAGGCGCAGCAGTTCCGGCACGCCCTTGATCAGGTACAGCACGCCGGTCAGGGCGAACTCGGCCAGCGGGACGGCGTGCGTGCCGGCGGCCGTGGTGAACACGACGTCACCCGTCTCAAGGCCGGAGCGCCGCACGTAGGCGGCGATGCCGGCGCTGGTGCCCTGCACCCAGCGCAGTTTCGGGCAGTTGACGGGCATCCGGTCCGGCTGCCACCAGTCGAAGTCCAAGCAGATTTCGGCGCGCGCCAACAGGTCCCGCCAGCGCACCTCGGCTGCGGCGTCCAGCTCCGGTGGCGTGCCGTGGTGGTCGGCGACGTGGCGCGGCCGGGGCAGGAGGCTCGGTTCGTAGTCGACGTCGCCGTCCCACGCGAACCGGATGCGGTCCACGAGGTGCGGCTCTACGAAGCTGGCGATCAGGATGGTTTCGCTCATCGGGCCGCCGCCCTCGCCAGGTCGAGCGCGCGGGCGTTGCCCGGTGAGTCGGTCGCGGCGAGCCGCCGGGGCGCGGTGGCACCGGCGACGACGGCGCCGACGTGTTCAACGGCGTGCTGGAAGGCGCGCGCCGGATGCGCCTGCCAGGTCTGCCGCAGGGCACCGTCGCGCCACAGTTCGACGGTGTCGTTCTCGGTGGGGTGGAACGGGTTACTCACCCGCAGTTCACCGTGGGCGCCGATCATCCGGGCGTACGTGGACGGGAAGCGGCGCATGCCGACCGAGAAGATCAGCCGCCGGTCCTCCGGGAACGCCATGACGGACGCGAACTCCGCGTCGACACCGGAATCCGCGACGACGGCGGACGCGGCGGCCGACGTGGGTTCGGTGCCGAACAGCAGGCGCGCCAAGCGGATCGGGTAACAGCCGACGTCCAGCAGCGCACCGCCGCCCAGGGCCGCGTTCCACCGGATGTTCTCCGGTTTCGTGACGGTGAAGTGGAACTCCGAGATGATCTCCCGTAGGCCGCCGATCGGTCCGTCGGCCGCGCACAGTTCGGCCAGCAGCGCGGTCTGCGGGTGGAACGGGAAGACGAACGCCTCCCACAGCAGCGCGTCGCCGGTCCGTGTGAGCAGGTCGTCGACCTGCCGGGCGTCCAGGCCGAGCGGTTTCTCGCACACCACGGCCTTCCCGGACGCGGCGGCGCGGGCGGCCCAGTGCACGTGCCGATCGTTGGGCAGCGCGATGTAGATCGCGTCGACGTCACCCGCGGTGATCGCGTCGTCGTAGCCGACGGCGCGGCCCACGTCGTTGTCCCGTGCCCACGCCGCGGCACGCTCGGGGTCGCGGCTGCCGACGGCCACCGCGACGTCACCCGCGGCGCGCATCGCCGGCAGGAACGCCCGCGCCGCGATGTTCGCCGTGCCCAGTACCGCCCACCTCATGCGTTCTCCCCGCCCTTTGCCGCGCACAGGTCCATCACGGCCGGCACCTCGTCCATCCGGTCGGCAAGGTCATGCCGCCGCGACCGGTTCAGGCCCTTGAGCGCGAACCGGGCGAAGCGGATCTCGCGCGCGTCCTGCTCGGACGTCCCGACGACGGTGGTGCCGCGCCGTGGCGCTGGAAATCACCACCGGTTCACCTCTGGCTCGGCTCGTCGCGCCGGGGCGATGACGAGGCATCACGGTAGTCGATTGTCGAGTGTCGACAATGACTGCGACGGACGTCTCACGCCGAAACACGACGACACCCGCTCGGCCCGGTTCGCGCCGGCCGGTCACTCGGGTGGAACCGCGCATTGTGCTCGAACGACTCGACCAGCCACAGATCGCCGAGCGCGCCAGCGGCCGGCTCCGCGCGCAACGGCCGCACCGAACCCGTGTCGGAACGAACAGCCGATGGTGGCCGACACCGCGGCGGTTCCTGGCTCCTCCGGGTCGCGCTCAGTCCAGGTCGCGGCACGCGAAGGCGGGGTGCGGGCGGGCCCGGCCGAGCTTGTGGCAGCAGCAGTCGCGGATCTGCTCGTACTCCTGCTCACTGACCGCCCGCACCCGCGAGAAGCTGCGGCGCGGCCGTCGCACGTGATGAGTCCTGGCGTACGAGTGCGTGGTGGCCATGGCGAGCCCTCCCCGGCAGCGAGCTGGTGGAATACAGTCCGGATACCACGTGACCAGCGCTTCAACCCTGGTCGGTCGGTTTTGTTCGACAATTCGCCGTAGCTGTCGTGGTGCGCGACGATCGGGGCATGAACGTTCTCGTCGCAGGCGCGTCCGGTTTCGTCGGACGGCGGCTGTGCCCGGCGCTGGAGAAGGCAGGCCACACCGTCCGCGCGATGACCCGCAGGCCCGAGTCCTACCAGGGCGCGGGCCATCCGGTCGGCGCGGACATCGAGGACCGGGACACGCTGGCCGAAGCACTGGCGGGCTGCGATGCCGCGTACTACCTCGTGCATTCACTGGAACACCAGGACTTCGCGGTGCGCGACGCGCGGGCCGCGCGGCGGTTCGGTCAGGCGTGCGCGGACGCCGGCGTGCGGCGGATCGTCTATCTGGGCGGGTTGGGCGAGGATTCCGACACACTGTCCGAGCACCTGCGCAGCAGACGGCAGGTGGAGACGCTGCTGGGCACGGCGGGCGTGCCGGTCACCACGCTGCGTGCCGGGATCATCATCGGCCACGGCGGCGTGTCGTGGGAGATCACGCGGCAGCTCGTCGAGCACCTGCCGGTGATGGTGACACCGCGCTGGGTGCGCACCAGGACGCAGCCGATCGCGGTGGCCGACGTGGTGCGCTACCTGGTCGGTGTGCTGGAACCGGCCGAGGCGCAGCGGCGCGCGTTCGACATCGGTGGACCGGAGGTGTTGACCTACGAGGAGATGATGCGGCGGGTCGCGGTGATCCAGGGCAGGGCGCTGGTGCTCGTGCCGGTGCCGCTGCTGTCGCCGGGCCTGTCGTCGCGGTGGCTGTCGCTGGTGACCGACGTGGACGTCTCGACCGGGCAGTCGCTGGTCGCCTCGATGTACAACGAGGTGGTCGTGCGCGACACGGACATCCGCGACCTGGTGCCGTTCGAGCCGATGGCCTACGACGACGCCGTGCTCGCGGCACTGGGCGAACGCGCCAAGGCGCAGCGGGGCGACTCGTGAGACGTGGACCGCTGTTGGCCGCGGTGACGGCGGCCGGTGCCGCGCAGTTGGGCGTGTCGCTGGCCAGCGAACCGGACTCGCCGCGGTTCTACGCGCTGACCGGCGGTGTGGCGGCGACGTGGATCGCGGGCGGGATCGGCCTGGGACGACCGCACCGGGGCCGGGGCGGGATCGTCGGACCGGTCGCTCTGGGAGTGGGCGCTTTCGGCGCCTTCTACGGGGTCGCGCTGGTGGCCCGCAAGGTGCCGCTGTTGCGCCGCGCCCTGTCGTCCGTGCTGCGCTACGCACACTACGGCGACACGCCGACCGTGCTGGCCACCACGTTGGTCAACGGTGTCGCCGAGGAGGTGTTCTTCCGTGGCGCGCTGTACGACGCGTGTGCCGAGCGCCCGCTGGCCGCTTCGACCGCCGTGTACGCACTCGTGACGTGCGCGACCCGCAATCCCGCGCTGGTACTGGCATCCATGGTGATGGGCACCCTGTTCGGCTGGCAGCGCAGGAACACCGGCGGCATCCTCGCGCCGATCCTGACGCACCTAACGTGGTCGACGCTGATGCTCCTGCTGCTGCCACCGCTGTTCCACGATCAGGCGGCGAACGCCTCGGCCAGCAACGCGGTCGCCGCGGCGAACGAGCGCCGGTCGGCCACCGGCTCGTAGGCCACGCCCGGTATGGCGCCTGCCACGGCGTGCTCGTGCGTGAACCCGTGCATCGCGTTGCCGTACACGGCAACCTGCCAGTCCGCGTTCGCCTTCGTCATCTCCTCGGTGAACGCGACGACGTCGGTCATCGGCACGTGCGGGTCCAGCGCGCCGTGGCACACCAGCACCTTCGCGGTGACCACGTCCGGTTCCGCCGGTGTGGTGGTGACGAGGCTGCCGTGGATGCTGACGGCGGCGGCGAGCGCGGCACCGGATCTGGCCAGTGCCAGCGCCGCCATGCCACCGAAACAGAACCCGACAGCGGCCACCGGTCCCCCGACCTCGGAGCAGCCGGCCAACGCGGCCAGCCCGGCCGCGCCACGGCGGACCAGCAGCGCCGGATCGTCGCGCAGCGCCACCGCGGTGGCCCGGATGCGGCCGGCGTCGCCCGCGACACCCTCGCCGTACATGTCGCACGCCAACACGGCGTAGCCGAGTTCGGCGTAGCGGTGGGCCTGGTCGCGGGCGTGCTGGTCGAGACCGGCACCGCCGTGGATCACCAGGACGCCGGGCCTCGGCCCGGATAGCTGGTCGTTCCAGTGGAACACACCGGTGAACGTGGTGGCATCGTCCCGATAGGACAGTTCGCGGGTCATGATCGACGGGAAGGTTGAACTCATGCGCGAAACGCTAGCAGAGCCTTTTCCCCTTTTGCGGCATCATACTACACGGACATATTTTTCGAAAGGGTTGGTGCGTATCGATTTCGTCTCACCGTTCGGAATTCCCGCGCATCGCCTCGATGCCGCCCGCCACCTTGTCCAGCCATTCCCGCGACACCTCGCAGCCGTACGCGTCGTGCCAGTCCCACCACTCGTACGCGGGCGTCCGCGGGTAACCCTCCGGCGAGTCCTCCCACTCCTCCTGCCGCCCGAGCGCGGTGAGGTCCAGACAGGCCCACGTGCCACCCATCAGCTCGTCGCCACGGTCCTTCACGAAGTACGTGCGGAACACGCGGTCGCCGTCCCGGTAGAAGGCGTTCGTGCCGTGCCACTCGTCGACGCCGAGGTCCGCGTCGAACGTGTCGGTCATGGTGTACCAGGGCATCGCCCAGCCCATCGCGGCCCGCACGCGCGAGATGTCGGCCTGCGGCGCGCGGGAGACGAACGCCAGCGTGGTGTCGCGGGCGTTGAGGTGCGCCAGGTGCGCCACCTGGTCGGCCACCATGGAACAGCCGCGACACGGGCGATCGGGCCAGCCGAACACGCCCGGTTCGAAGAACGCGCGGTACACGAGCAACTGTCTGCGGCCCTCGAACAGGTCCAGCAGGCCGCGCGCGCCCTCCGGCCCCTCGAACGTGTAGGGCTCGGTGATCTCCAGCCACGGCATGCGGCGGCGCCGCGCGGCCAGCTCGTCGCGGGCGCGGGTCAGTTCCTTCTCCCTCACCAGCAGCGCGGCGCGCGCCGACTCCCATTCGTCCGCCGTCACGATCGGTGGTGTCCGCATTGCGGCTCAACCCTTTCCTTGTGAAGTGCCCGTGTGTGAAGTGGCTCCGGGTGATGTGGCCCCGTGTGAAGTGCCCCCGTCGAGGTGATCGCGCAGGGCGCCCAGCGGGCCGTCCCAGTCGCGGGCCAGCGCAGCCAGGAACTGACTCGCGACCCGCATGGGCGCCGACCGGAGCCGGTACCGCACGCGGCGCCGCTCCCCCTGTTCGGCCGCCACCAGGCCGGCCTCGGCCAGCGTGGCCAGGTGCTTGGCGATCGCCTGCCTGCTGATCGGCAGGCCCGCGGCCAGATCGGTGGCCGTGGACGGGCCGTCGGAGGCCAGCGCGGCCAGGATCGCGCGCCGGCTCGGATCGGCCAGCGCGGTGAAGACCTGCTCGGCGATCGCCTCGATGTCAGGCGGCATCGAGGTGGTCGACCAGTTCGCCCAGTTCGCCGACCCAGCCCTGGAGGTGCGAGTCGTACGCCTTCTCGTGCCTGTCATCGGGCAACTGCGCGAAACCGGACTCGACGACGGTCAGCCGGGTGCCCTCGCCGACCGGTTCCAGCGTGAACTCGACATACGTGCGACGCGGGTCGTCCTCCGGCATCTCGCTGATGTGCCACGTGAACCCGAAGACGGAAGGCTTCTCCACCCGTTCCACGCGCAGGTCGGCGGTGTGGCCACCGCTCCAGGTCATCCTGGCCGCGCCACCGGGCCGCAGGTCGATCGCCGCCGTCTGACCGAACCACGAGGACAGCCCTTCCGCCGTGGTGATCGCGTCCCACACCGTGCCCGGCGACTGGGCGAGCTCGACGGTCCGCTCGATCCGATCGGGAAATCCCATGACAGCCTCCATCAAGTAGCAACCGAACGGTTGCAACCGTATAGCAACCGATCGGTTGCGTCAATCGCGGCCCGGAACCGGTGTTGCGGCACCGGTTTCGATCACCGACTGAGTCGCCGCTCAAATTTTCACCTCATAGTTCATGTATTGAATTAACACCGGTTGGTGTGGTTCGTTGAGTTCCTGCCGTGGCGAGGAGAAGGGACGTTTCGGTGACAGGTGTCAAGAAGGCCAGGAAGACAGCGGTGTTCGCGGCCGCGTTCCTGGCGCTGGCCGGCGCGCTCGTGGTCGGCCGGGCAGCGGCCGCCACCCAGGCGGCGACGTTCAACGTGCTCGCGTTCTACACCGGTCCCGCGGAGGGCGACGCGGCGCACGTCAGTTTCGAGACCGAGGCCCGCGCCTGGTTCCCCCAGGTCGGCGCGCAGGACGGCTTCACCTTCACCGCGACGACGAACTGGGACATGCTGGACAGCATCTCCGCGTCGCAGTACCAGGTCGTGATGTTCCTCGACGACGCGCCGCACAGCTCCGCGCAGCAGAACGGCTTCCAGCACTACATGACCAACGGCGGCGCGTTCTTCGGCTTCCACGTGTCGGCGTTCGACACCGACCCGTCGAGCTGGGACTGGTACTACGACCAGTTCCTGGGCACCGGCGCGTTCGAGACGAACACGTGGGGACCGCAGGCGGCGATCCTGGACAATGACGACCCGAGCCAGCCCGCGATGCGCCGCGTGCCGCCGACGTACACGTCCGGCGTCAGCGAGTGGTATAGCTGGCACAACGACCTGCGGCACAACCCGAACATCGACGTCCTCGCGTCGGTCGACGCGGCCGGTTTCCCGCTGGGCACCGATCCGGCGCAGCAGTGGGACTCGGGCTACCACCCGATCATGTGGACGAACAAGAACTACCGGATGCTGTACGCCAACTTCGGCCACAACGACATGAACTACTCGGCGAACATCCCGACGTCCTCGACGTTCGCCGACCCGCAGCAGGACGCGTTCGTCATCGACGGCCTGCTCTGGCTCGGCGGTGCTCCGCAGAACAACCAGACCACCGACCAGATCCCGCAGGGCACCTGGTTCAGCCTGGTCAACACCGGTGACGGCAAGTGCGTCGACGCCCGTGCCGCGGCGACCGCGAACGGCACCGTGATCCAGCAGTACACGTGCAACGGCACCGGCGCACAGCAGTTCCAGTTGCCCTACGTCGAGGGACCGTACGTGCGGATCAGCAACAACAACCAGCCGACCCGGTCGCTCGACGTCACCAACATGTCCACATCGGACAACGCGCCGATCCAGCTCTGGGACTACGTCGGCGGCAAGAACCAGCAGTGGCAGCTCGTGCCGGCCGCCGGAGGCGGGTACTACGTGGTGAACCGCGACAGCGCGGCCGGCCAGGGCCACATGGAATGCCTGACCGTGCCGGGCTCGTCGACGGCCGACAGCGTGCAGCTCGTGCAACTGAACTGCGCAGGGACCGCGGCACAGACGTTCACACTGGTCGCGCGGTCGTGAGTCAACCCGCGGTGGCGGGTGCCGCGCCCGTCACCGCGGGAGCCGACCGGGCCGTGAACCGGTACCGGCCGGGGGCCTGGCGGCGGATGCGGCGGAACGCCTTGCCGAACGCGTACGCCGACGTGTAGCCGACCGAACGGGCGATCGTGTCGAGCGTGTCGTCGGTGTCACGCAGCCGCATCGCCGCCAGGTCCATCCGCCAGTTCGCCAGGTAGCCGCCAGGGCTCTGGCCGATGGCGGTGCGGAAGCGGCGGGCCAGCGTGGTCCGGGACACGGCGAGCTCAGCGGCCAGCAGTTCGGTGGTCCACTGGCGGGCCGGGTTCTCGTGCAGTTTCGTCAGCGCAGCGGTGACCAGCGCGTCGTCCAGCACGCCCAGCCACGATCCGCGCGCCTCGGCCGGCCTGCGATGCAGCCACACGCGCAGGGTCTGCACCAGCAGGATGTCCACGATGCGGTCGAGCACGAACGTCGTGGCGACCTGCGGGCACGCCAGTTCCCTGGACAGCAGCCGGACGGTGTCGTCGAGGCAGTTGCCGCCGTGGTCGGCCTGGATGTGCAGGACCGCCGGCAGTGACGTGAGCACCTGCGTGGCGACGCCCGCGTCGTAGTGGTACGAGGCGCCGAGCACGTGTGTCTGCACGTCGCCGTCACCCAGCCGCAGCACGCTCCCGTTGGCTCTGGCGCACTGCGCGGTCTCGCAGGCGAACTGGACGACGGGAGTCTGCCGGTCGCTGCGCAGCATGTGTTCGACGCCGCCGGGCAGCAGCACGACGTCGCCGGGCATCAGCTGTATGTCAGGCTGGTCGGGCACGCTGAGCCACGCGGTGCCCGCGGTCACGGCGTAGAGCGCGGCACCCGCGATGCACGTCCACCTGATACCCCAGGCACCCGTGGCCTCGATCCGCGCGCCCACGGTGCCACGAACACCGGAGACGGCCAACGCGTCGGCCAACAGATCCATGTCCGACAGGATAGCCGCTACAGATGGATATGAAGATGGCCGTTTGAGCCATCGTCCGGGTCGGCCCATGCCTCATACGATGGATGTATGACGATCGACTTCGACTACGACGAGATGAACCGCAACGTGATCACCACGTTCAGGGAGAACGGCGGCAAGGCCCCCGACGAGCTCCAGGGCGTACCCCTGATCCTGGTCCACCACATCGGCGCGAAGTCCGGCACGGAACGGATCGCCCCGCTGGTGCCACTGGTGCAGGACGACCGGTTCTACGTGTTCGCCAGCAAGGCCGGCGCCCCTGAGAACCCGGCCTGGTACCACAATCTGGTGGCCCACCCGGAGGTTACCGTGGAGTTCGGCACGGAGCGGTTCCCCGTGACGGCCAGGGTGCTGACCGGCACCGAACGCGACGAGATCTACGCCAAGCAGGCCGCCGTCGCCCCGCAGTTCGCCGACTACCAGGCCAGCACGACCCGCACGATCCCGGTCATCGAACTCCGGCGCATCGCCGGCTGAATCGGTTCCCCACCGCGCCCACCCTCCACTGTGGAGGGTGGGCGCGGCCGTCAGCAGGGCGGATCGGGTTCGTTGACGCACCCACCGCCGGGTCCTAGTATCCGATGTATCATATATCAGATCTGGACCGGTGATGTCATGTCGCAGCCGATCAGCCGTCGTACCCTGCTCCGCCTGTCCGCCGCTACCGGTGGAGCGCTCGCGCTGGCCACGTTCGCCGGTACCGCCGCCGCGGCAGCCGATCCCGCCGACGTCGCGGCCGACCGCCTGCTCGCGACCATCCGGCGGCCCTGGTTCCCGCCGCTGTCGGTCCGGGTGACCGCGTTCGGTGCCGTTGGCGACGGCACCACCGACTGCACCGAGGCCTTCCGCCGTGCTATCGCACTGGTTCACTCGCTCGGCGGCGGCCACGTGATCGTGCCGGCCGGTACCTTCCGCACCGGGCCGATCCACCTGCGCAGCCGCGTCGACCTGCACCTGGAACGCGGCAGCCGGATCACGTTCAGCACCGACCCGAACGACTACCTGCCCGCCGTCTACACCCGCTGGCAGGGCATCGAGTTCATGGGCTACTCCCCTCTCGTCTACGCCCATGAGGAGCACGACATCGCGATCACCGGCGAGGGCACCCTGGACGGCCAGGCGAGCACAGCCAACTGGTGGGCGTGGAAGTCGTTGGGCGACAGCGATTTCACCGCGCTGGAGGCCGCGGCCGACGCGGGTGTTCCGGTCGCCGACCGTCACTTCTCCACCGGTTACCACTTCCGGCCGCCGTTCGTACAGCCCTACGGGTGCGACCGTGTGCTGATCGAGGGCGTCACCTTCGTGGACACGCCGTTCTGGCACCTGAACCCGGTGCTGTGCACGAATGTCACCGTCGACGGTGTGACGGTGGACTCCGCCGGCCCGAACACCGACGGCTGCGACCCGGAGTGCTGCGACGGCGTGCTGATCGACCGCTGCTCGTTCAACACCGGCGACGACTGCATCGCGATCAAGTCCGGTCGCAACGCCGACGGCCGGCGGGTGGACGTACCGTGCCAGCACGTGGTGATCCAGAACTCGACGTTCGCCAACGGCCACGGCGGCGTGACGATCGGCAGCGAGATGACCGGCGGCGTGTACCACGTGCACGCGCGGGACCTGACGATGAACAGCCCGTCGCTGCAGAGTGGGCACCGCATCAAGACGAACTCGGTGCGCGGCGGGACGGTGCGCGACATCCACGTACGGCGGGTCAGAGCCGGCACGATCGGCGGCCCCGTGCTGCTGATCGACTACAACTACGGCGAGGGCGACACCGGCACGTTCCCGCCCACCGTCACCGACATCGAACTGGCGGGCTGGACGGTCGGCTCGTGCGCGTCCGCCTGGCGGGCGACCGGCTACCCGAATGATCCGATCGGGACGGTGACGCTGGCCGACGTCACGATCGCGGCGATGACGGGCACCGACGTGGCCCAGTACGTCAGCGATCTCGTGCTGCGCGACGTGACCATCAACGGTCAGCCGATAGCCGGGTGATGCGTCACTCGATCGTGTAGAACTCTGTCACGCGGGGTACCTGGACGAGGCGCCACACCGGCGATCCGACCGAACGGCCCGAGCGTGGAGGGTTGTATGTCCGTGTCCCGAGCAGGTCGGACCGGCCTCGGGCTGGCGGCCGTGACGCTGGCGGCCGTGGGGTTGCTGAGTGCGTGCAGGGTGCCGGTCGGCGCGAGCGGTGCCACCGATCCGGGTGCGACCGTGGTGGCGGGCGGTGCAGCGGCGGGCGGAGTCCTTCCCGTCGACGATCCCAACTCGCCGGTGGCCGGGCCGGGAACGTGCCACGTGGGCACCGACGGTGGGCAGCCGCTGCCCGATCCGCACTGCACGCCTGGGGCGATCAACCCACAGGTGACGCAGGCCGACATCGGCTCGACGATCTGCCGCACCGGTTACACGGCCACGATCCGGCCGCCCGCGTCGATGACCACCAAGCTGAAGCGGGAGCAGATCTCCGCCTACTCCGATGGTGACACCGCTCTCAAGGACTACGAGGAGGATCACCTGGTGTCGCTGGAGTTGGGTGGCGCCCCGGACGATCCGCGCAACCTGTGGCCGGAACCCGGTGCCAGCCCGAATCCCAAGGACCAGGTGGAGAACGACCTGCACAAGGCCGTCTGTTCGGGCCGGGTACAGCTCGCGGCGGCGCAGCAGGCGATCGCGGCCGACTGGACGACGGCGGAGGCACGTCTGGGCATCGGCTGAACCGGCCGCGGACGCGGCGACCACGACGATTGTGTGAGCACATCTCGTGCCATTTTCGTTCACCCGTCGCACAATTCGTCGACCTCCGGCTTGATCGATTCCCCGATCGATGCAGTGACAAGAAGAACACGATTGTCGATATGCCGTCGTACCAACCGGTGGATATCCTCGTTGTCTCGCAATTTCATGGCCGAGGGAGATGTTGTCGTGGTCGCCGATGTGGACACCGTGCTCGATGAGGCAGGACTGAAGAACGCCCGGGTCCGGGATTTCGTGCGCTACTGGGCGGATCTCACCGGAGCCGAACGCATCGAGGTGGTGAGCGCGGCCGACGACGCGCGACTGGTGCGCGAATCGCTGGCGGCGGGCGACATCCTGCCGGCGGGCGAGGGCCGGTACTACGCACGCAGCTACGTCAAGGACACGGCCCGTTCCGAGGAACGCACGATCGTGGCGACGGACGAACCGGCCGACGAGGGCGCGTACGACAACTGGCACCCGGCGTCGGAGATGCGCCCACTGCTGGAGGAGCGGATGCGCGGCGCTTCGGCGGGCAAGACGATGTGGGTGGTGCCGTACCTGATGGCGCCGCCCGGTTCGCCGCTGGAGCCGTACGCGGCCGGCGTCGAACTCACCGACCACCGCACCGTGGCGCTGCACATGATCCGGATGACGCGCGTGGGCGTGGAGTACGTCAACGACCTGGCCGACCCGAACACGTTCGTGCGCGCCGTGCACGTGACCGGTGACCTGGAGGACCTCGGCCAGGGCACGCCGGACGACCAGCGGTACTTCGTCACGTTCGCCGACGAGCGCACCATCCTGCACTACGGGTCCTCCTATGGCGGCAACGCGTTGCTCGGCAAGATCGCGCACGGGCTGCGCCAGGCGGCCTACGACGGCTGGGAGTCCGGCAAGTTCCTGGCCGAGCAGTTCATGTTGTTGGGCATCACGGACAAGCGGACCGGGCGGACCTACCACGTCTGCGGTGGTTTCCCGAGCGCATCCGGCAAGACGAATCTCGCGATGATGCTGGCGCCGGACGCGCTGGGCGACCGCTACCACGTGTCGTTCTACGGCGACGACATCGCGTGGCTGCGCGTCGACCCGGAGGACGGCCGGATCTACGGGATGAACCCGGAGTTCGGCGTGTTCGGTGTCGCGCGGGACACCAACGAGACCACGAACCCGACGGCGCTGGCCGCCATCGCGGAGGGCACGGGCACGCTGTTCACCAACGTCGCGTACCACGACGCGACCGGCGAGGTGTGGTGGGAGGGCAGGACACCGCAACCGCCGGCCGACACGACCGGCTGGCGCGACTGGACCGGCCGGCTGATCAGCGAACGCACCGAAGAGGACAGCGACGCGCCGTGGGCGCACCCGAACAGCCGGTTCACCACGACGCTGGCGAACGTGCCGAACATGGCCGAGGACTTCGAGAATCCGCGCGGCGTCCCCGTCGACGCGATCATCTTCGGCGGCCGGACCAGCGACAGGGAACCGCTGGTCCGGGCGATCACCGATGTGGCCGAGGGCGTGTACGACGGGCTGACGCTGGGTGCGGAGGCCACGTTCGCGGCGGAGGGTGTGGACGGGCAGTTGCGCTACGACCCGATGTCGATGCGCCCGTTCATGTCCTATCCGGAGGGTGCCTACGCGGCGCACTGGCTGAAGATCATCGAGTCCGCGCGGGTACGGCCCATCTTCGCCCACGTCAACTGGTTCCAGCGCGATCCCGACGACGGCCACTTCCTGTGGCCCGGCTTCCGGGAGAACCTGCGCGCGCTGCTGTGGCTGCTGCGCCTGCAGAACGGTGAGGTCACCGGCCGCTCCACGCCGGTCGGCATCGTGCCGACCCGCGACGAACTGGAGTTGGACGGACTGCGGATCCCGGACGAGGACCTGGACCGTCTGCTGGCCATCGACGTCCCGCGCTGGCGCCGCGAGATGGGTCACCGCGAGCAGCATCTCGCCCAGTTCTCCGGTCTGCCGGAGGAGATCTGGGAGGCACACCGCAGGGTTGCCGCCGCGCTGGACGCGTGGCGACCGGAAGATCAGTAACCGTCCGGACCGTCCGGCGGGCCGGTCAGGTGCGCCTGGGCGATCTTGCGGAACGCGGCCACGAGCCGGTTGCGGTCACCGGCTCGGGTCGCGATCGCGACCTGGCACGGTGCCACGCCCTCCAGCGGGATCGTGGTGAGATCGGGGCGCAGGTGCTCGATGTGCATGTCGACCATGATCGCCACGGCCTGACCCGCCGCGACCACCTCCAGTTTGTCCTCGACGGCCTCGATCAGCGGCCCGCCGGGGGCTGGCCTGCCGTCGGGTCGCGGGTCGATCCGCCAGAACGCGCTCCAGACCGGATCGGGCTCGCGCATCGTGGGCATCGGTTCGTCGGCGATGTCCTCCAGTGTGACGGACTCCTTGCCGGCCAACCGGTGGTCCTTGGCCACGATCAGCACGCGCGGCTCGTCGTAGAGGACGGTCACGTGCAGTTGGTCGGTCTGGAACGGGAGCCTGCCGACGACGGCGTCCACCCGGTGTTCCAGCAGCGCGACTCGCTGTTCGTTCCACGGCACGTGCAGCGCGCGGATGTCGGCGTCGGGATGCTTGTGCCGCATCTCGCGCACGGCAGGCGTGACGATCACGCCGACCGTGTAGCCGACGGTGAGCCTGCTGGGTTGCGCGGCGGCCCGGGTGCGTGCCACGGCCTGCACGGCGGATCCCAGCAGCGACCTGGCCAGCGGCAGGAAGACCTCACCGGCCTCGGTGAGCCGGGTGCCCTGCGGACCACGGTCTAGCAACCGCGCGCCCGTCTGCTGCTCCAGCCGGTTGATCTGCCGGCTGAGCGACGGCTGCGTGATGTGCAGGGCCTCCGCGGCGCGGGCGAAGTGCTGGTACTCGGCGACGACCGTGAAGCACTGCACCAGCCGCAGGTCGAGGTCCACCGGTTGCAGTTCGGGCATGGCCCCATGCTAGCCGGCCGGTGACCCCGGTCAACGGCCCGACAGCGGCCGCGAACTGCGGTGATGCACACTTCGTATCACATCTTGCGAAACATTCATTGGACGTGGCACGCGTGCGGCAGGAGCGTTGGGGTACGGCATCGAGTCAGGTGCCGTCGTCATCGAGGGGATTGCACCAATGCGTGTCTTCGTCACCGGCGCCACCGGATTCATCGGTAGCGCCATCGTCCGCGAACTGCTGGCCGAGGGCCATCAGGTGCTCGGACTGGTCCGCTCGGACGCCTCCGCCGACGCGCTCGCCGCCGCTGGCGGTGAGGTGCTGCGCGGCACGCTGGACGATCTGGACGTGCTGCGCGCCGGGGCCGAGCACACCGACGGTGTGATCCACACCGCGTTCCGGCACGACTTCGGCGACTTCGAGGCCGCCAATCGCACCGACCGCGAGGCCATCCTGGCGATGGGCGACGTGCTGGCAGGCTCGGACCGGCCGCTGGTCTTCGCGGGGGGCACCGGCCACGTGTCACCGGGCGGCATCGCCAGGGAGGACGCCCAACCGCGGCCGCCCGCGTTCGGCGCGCCCCGTGCCGCCACCGAGGTGGCCGCGCTGGCACTGGCCGAGCGCGGTGTGCGCGTCTCGGTGCTGCGGCTGCCGCCGTCGGTGCACAGCGACCAGGACAGGCACGGCTTCGTGCGGATTCTGATCGCCGTCGCGCGCCACAAGGGTGTTTCCTCCTATGTGGACGATGGAGCGGCGCGTTGGGCCGCGGTGCACCAGTTGGACGCAGCGCACCTGTTCCGGCTGGCGCTGGAGTCGGCGCCCGCCGGCTCCCGGCTGCACGGGGTCGGTGACGAGGCCGTGTCGACGAAGGAGATCGCCGAGATCATCGGCAGGCACCTGGACGTGCCGGTGAGCGGCGTCCCGATGGACAAGGCATTCGAGCACTTCGGCTTCGTCGGCCCCGTGTTCGGGTTGGACATCCCCGCGTCCAGCGTGCTGACACAGAAGCTGCTGGACTGGCGGCCGGCGCGTCCGGGGCTGGTCGAGGATCTCGAAGCCGGCTACTACTTCGAACAGTAGGAGATCACCATGGGAAACACGATCGTCGAATCGGCCCGCGCCGCGCTGGGGCCGGTCGGGCCGTACCTGCCCGTCCCGTTCACCGAGTCGCCGACGGTCGACCAGCAGCGCGACGCGGCCCGCGGGCTGGAAGCCGCCGGCTACCGCACGACGTGGCTCAACGAGCCGCTCGGTGGCAAGGACACCCTCGTGCAGGTGGCGCTGCTGCTCGGCGCGACCGAACGGATGACGTTCGGCACCGGCATCGCCAACATCTGGGCCAGGGCGCCACAGACCATGCACGGCGCGGCCGCGCTGCTGGCACAGTCCTATCCGGACCGGTTCGTGCTCGGCATGGGTGTCGGCTATCCGCAGCAGGCCGCGATGGTCGGCCGTGAGTTCGGCAGCCCACTGGCCACGATGCGCGACTACGTGACCGGCATGGCCGCGCCCGGCATGCTCCCCGCGCCGGACGTCCGGTATCCGACGGTGCTCGCGTCGAACGGCCCGAAGATGGTGGCGCTGGGCGGCGAGATCACCGACGGCGCCATGCCCGGTGGCCTGCCGGTGGAATTCACCTCGCGGGCCCGGCGGACGCTCGGCCCGGACAAGCTGCTGATCGCCGGGCTGCCGATCGCCGGCAACCGTGCGGAGGCCCGCGCCAGGACTGCCGAGTGGATGCAGATGCCACGGGCCGCCGCCGCGTTGCTCGAACTCGGTTATCCGGAGGCGGAAGTCACCGACCCGAGCGACCGGATCGTCGACGCGCTCGTCGCCCACGGCGACCCCGCGTCGATCGCGGCGAAGGCGCGCGAGCACCTCGCCGCGGGCGCCGACCATGTGATGATCATGCTGCCGTTGGGTGGCGGGTTCGCCACCGGCATGGACCGGCTGGTCGAAATCGCGCCCGCGCTGGTCGAGATCGACTGAAGCCGCCCTCGGCTCACCGGGACGGAACACCGTGCTGGCGGGCCGAGGGGATAGGCGTGTCGTTCGACCAACCGCTCACCGGCGCACACCGGCTCGTCCCCGGTCGCGCTGTCCGACATGGCCCCACCCGCTGACCGCGACCGGTTGCCGACAGCGTGCTCAGCCCGCGGTCCGGCCCGCCTGCACGAACGTCGTGTCATCGGCGATGTCGGCATGCGACCGGTCCGGCAGCGCGATCGTGCACGCGATGGTGACGGCGGCGGCGAACACGATGAAACCGGCGATCGAGTACGGGGATCCGGTGGCCCCCAGCAGGAACGTGGCCAGCAGCGGTGCCGGGCCACCCGCGAACACCGACGCGAACTGGTAGCCGAGTCCCGCACCGCCGTAGCGCAGGTGGGTCGGGAAGCTCTCGGCGATCAACGCGGCCTGCGGGCCGTAGTGCATGGCGTGCACGATGAGCGACACGATCGCCGCCACCACGATCAGCGCCGCGCCGCCGTTGCTGACCGCCGCGAAGTACGGGAACGCCAGCAGGCCCACCAGCGTGGCACCGGTCAGGTAGACACGTTTGCGCCCGATCCGGTCGGACAGGTGCGCGAACACCGGTATCGCCACCAGTTCCACCGCGGCGCCGATCAGCACGCAGTCCAGCGCGAACGTCTTGCTGAACCCTCGGCCCACCAGGAACGTCAGGATGAAGCTGGTGAACAGGTAGAACGGCATCTGTTCGCTGAACCGGACACCCGCGGACAGCAGGATCTCCTTGGGGTGTCGGCGGATCACATCGCTGATCGGCGTACGCGAGATCCGGCCCGCCGTCACGGCATCGCGGAACATCGGCGTGTCCATGATGGACAGTCGGATGATCAGGCCGATCACGACCAGGACCAGGCTGAACAGGAACGGCAGCCGCCAACCCCAGGACGCGAACTCCGCCTTGCTCTGCACGGTGGACAGCAGCGTGAGACCACCGGTGCCCAGCACCAGCCCGAACGGCACACCGAGCTGCGCGAAACTCCCCTGCAGACCGCGTCTGCGCTGGTTGCCCCACTCGATCGTGAGCAGCACCGACCCGCTCCACTCGCCGCCGACCGCGAGGCCCTGCACGAGGCGCAGCAGCACGAGCAGCAACGGTGCCGCGACGCCCCACGACGCGGCGCCCGGCAGCACGCCGACCAGCGCGGACGCGATGCCCATCACCAGCAGCGTGACCACCAGCGTCGCCTTGCGGCCGATCCGGTCGCCCCAGTAGCCGAAGATCGCCGCACCGACCGGCCGTGCCGCGAAGCCGACGGCGTACGTCGCGAACGACTCCATCACGCCGGAATAGGCACTGGCGGACGGGAAGAACAGCGCGGGGAAGATCAGCGCGCTGGCCGTGTTGTAGAGGAAGAAGTCGTACCACTCGATCGTCGTGCCGACGACGCTGGCGATGGCGGCCCTGCGCACCTGGGTGTGTGTCGCCCCGCTGGTGGTGTCCGAGGACCCGGTGGACGCACCGTTGTCGAGAACCATGACGCCTCCCACAGTTGCGGCGTCAACAGAATGCGCTACTTGCTCGGTTCCGAGCAAGATCCGAGCAATGTCGTGATCGTCGTCGTTCACGGTGAACGGCGCCCGGGACGGGTCCCGGGCGCCGCGCTGCTACCGGAAGTCGCCGGTCGGGGGACGATGCGGTGCCCCGCGGGCGGCCAGTGTCAGATCCTGCTGGAGCGCGAAGTACGACTCCTTCGGTTGCAGGTTCACGTCGTACACCGCGGCATAGCCCTCACCGGTGAAGAAGCCGGGAACCCACGAGTCGGCGTCGGCGAAGCCCCACACGGTGAACGAGATGCAGCTACGCACCGCGAGGCACGCCTTCATCATCTGGTCGTAGTAGTACGCCTGCGCGGCCGGCGCCAGCGGGTCCGTCGGCACCTGCGCGGTCGCGTTGTTGACGAACGTGCGCACGTCGGCCTCGGTGACCGCGACCTTCAGGCCCAGATCCGCGAACCGCTGCAGGTCCTGGCGCATCTGCGTCGGGAATCCGAACTGCAGGTCGAGGTGACCCTGGTCGCCGACACCGCTGATCGGCACGCCCTGCGCCCTGAGCTGCCGCACGAACGCATACGCGGCGTCACTCTTGGCGTTGGAGCCGTCCTCACCGGCGATGTTGTAGTCGTTGTAGAACAGCAGCGCGTGCGGGTCCGCGGCGTGCGCCCAGCGGAACGCGTCGGCGATCACGCCGGTGCCCAGATGCGAGATCCAGAAGTCGTTCGGGTTGATCTGGGACGGGTTGCTGTCGGTGAAGAACTCGTTGGCCACGTCCCACTGCCAGATCTTGCCCTTGAAGTGCGTGACCTCGTCGGTGACGTGCTTGTGCAGCAGGGCGAGCAGTTGGTCGTCGCTGATCGTGCCGTTGGCGACGCCATCGGTCAGCCAGGTCGGCAACTGGTTGTGCCACAGCAGGACATGCCCACGGACGAGTTGGTGGTGTGCCTGCGCGAACTGGACCAGCCGGTCACCACCGGACCAGTCGTAGGTGCCCTGCGTGGGCTCGACGACCTGCCACTTCATCTCGTTGCCCGGCGTCACGACGGAGAACTGGTCGCCGGCGATCTGCGCGTAGGCGGGATTGTCCAGGTCGAACGGGATGATGGCGCTGCCCACGTGCAGGCCCACCTGCGCGCCGAGCGCCCGTAACGAGTCGGGTGGCGCTGGGCGCAACCCACCGCTGTTCGGCGTGGAGGCGAACGCGGTCGACCCGGCGGCGAGCATGAGGACGCCCAGCACTGTCCCGGCAAGAGATCGCAGTCTCATGAGACTGACTCCTTCGCGGAGACGGGCACCGTCGCCCGTCTGGTTTTCGAACTGTTTTCGCTGACCCCCACGGCTCGTGAAACGTTATCGATAACGATTGACAAGCGCAAGGCCGTGCGGCCGGACGCATCCGTCACGGGCATCAGAACGACATAAGCGACATAATCGAACGGATGAGCCGCGCATTCGCTTTCAGCACGCTGGGCTGTCCGGGCGCATCGATCGACGAGATCGTCGGCATCGCCCGCGACAGCGGCTGCAGTGCCGTGGAACTCAGGGTTTCCGACGAGGAACACGTGCGCATCGGCCTGACGGCAACGCAACGCGCCGCCGTGCGATCGGCGTTGGCCGGCGCGGGCATCGACATCGTGTGCCTGGCCGGCTATGTGCGGGCCGGCGGTGCGGAGATCACCGACCGCGAGTGTGCGGACGCCCTGCTGCGGCACCTGGAACTCGCGGCCGACCTGGGTGCTGACGGGATACGCGTTTTTCCCGGTGCCACGGACTCGACGGCCGACGAACCGATGTGCCACCGGCTGTCGGCCGTCGCGGACCGCTACGCGGACGCGGACGTCGCACTGCTGCTGGAAACGCACGACTCGCACCGCGCGGGCCGGGACGCGGCACGCGTGCTGGGCCGGGTGGCTCACCCTGCGGTCGGTGCGGTGTGGGACGTGCTGCACACGTGGCTGGCAGGCGAGTCACCGATCGAGTCCGGCCGGGCACTGGCGCCGTATCTGCGGCACGTGCAGGTCAAGGACGTGGCGAGCACGGCGGATCTGACGCCGGTCGGGCTGGGCCGCGGCGTGCTGCCGCTGCGGGGCGTGCTCGCCGCCCTGGACGGGTTGGACTACCGCGGACCGGTGAGCCTGGAATGGGAACGGCGCTGGTATCCGCACGCCGATCCGTTGGGTGTCGCCCTCACAGCGGCACGGGAGTGGCTGTCGTCGACCGGGACCGACGACAGATGACCACGACGACGAACACCATGCCCGCGCACATCGCGAGCGCGGCACCGGCGGTCGCGGCGTCGGGCAGGTGCACCGACGCGGTCACGCCGCAGCACAGCAGCCCCAGCACGACCCCGACGACGCTCAGAATGGCGTACGGGTACGGAATCCGCGCGAGCAGGGAGCGGCGGGGCACCTCGGCGGGAGGCTGCGGCCGGTGCCCGGACGGCGGCTGCGCGAACAGCGCGGCCACCGCCCGCAGCACCGGATCACCGGACAGCTCCGCGTCCATCTTGGACAATGCGACACTTTCGCGATGCGAGAGGTTCATGACAGCTCCGTGGGAACAGGGATCGGCATTTCGCGGAATTGTGAAATGACGTCCTACGGAGCGTGCGGCACGGCGTGCCGCAGGTAGCGCACCCTGATTCGGTGACCCCAGGGTGTCCTGCGCCCGGCGGGTGATGACAGGCCCTCCACATACTCCTCATACCACCATCGCGAAACATCCAATCATGCCGTGTCGTGAACGGTTTCCGCCCAACGCCGTGCGGTCGTCCGGCGCTCCGGCGGGATCGCGGTACGACGACGCCAGGGGCGACCAAACCTGACGTTCGATGCACTCTTCGCAATGCAACGGTTACCATGGCGCATGTGGATCTGAACCTGCTGGTGGCGCTGGACGCCCTGCTGGAGGAGAACAGCGTCGCCGGAGCCGCCGCGCGGCTGCACCTGTCGGCGCCCGCGATGAGCCGCACGCTGGCCAGGATCCGGCGCGCCACCGGCGACGACATCCTGGTCCGCACCGGCCGCACGATGACCCCGACGCCCCGCGCGCTGGCGCTGCGCGACGAGACACATGAACTGGTCCGCAGGGCAGACGCCGTGCTCACACCCGCCGGCCAGGTCGATCCGGCGGCTCTCGACCGCGTGTTCGCCATCCGCGGCCACGACGCACTGCTGGCCGCTCTCGCTCCCCTGCTGACCGGCGCGTTCGCCGCGACGGCACCGAACGTAGGGCTCAGCCTGCTCGGCGAGACCAGCGCGGACACCGCCGATCTGGGGCGGGGCAACACGGATCTGGAGGTCGGCGCGACCGAGCCGGCGCGACCGGAGGTCTCGTCCGACACGATCGGCACGGACCGGATGGTCGCCGTGTTCCGCGCGGGGCACCCGCTGGGCGAGGGAAAACTGACGCCGAAGCGGTTCGCCGAGGCCGTGCACGTCACGGTGTCGCGGCGCGGCCGGTTGCATGGCGTCGTCGATGACCGGCTCGCCGAACTGGGCCTGCACCGACGGGTGATCGCATCGCTGCCGACCACGGCGGCCGCGCTGGATCTCGCCGCGGGCGGTGACGTGGTCACGGTGGTCGCCGAGCAGGTGTGCCGGCCGGTGTGGGAGCGATTGGGCCTGCGCGCGCGGCCGCTGCCCGTCGCCGTGCCCGACGTTCCGGTGATCATGGCATGGCACCACCGCTATGACAGCGACGCGGCGCACGCGTGGCTGCGGGACCAGGTCCGCCACGCGCTGCGGACCATCCTGGGCATCGGGGACCACTGATCCGGCCACGGTCCGCGGGGGGCAGTAGCATGTGCTCCGATCAGGCCGCGCGGAGGTCATCTTGAGACTGACGATCCTTGACCATGGACACCGGCTGCGTGCCCGGTTGTTCCTCGCCGCCACCGCGGCGCCGTCCCGTGTGGACTCGCCGGACATCGTGAAGATGTTGCTGTACCGGCCGGAGTTCTTCAGCCGTCCGCTGCTGGCCATCACGGTTCCCGCGATGCGCGGCCCGTCCTACTGGACGTCGGGCGAACGCGAGTACATGGCGCTGCGCGCCGCGCAGCGGCACCGGTGTCCGTTCTGCGTCGAGGCGCACACCGAGCTGACCAGGATCGCCGGCTACGGCGAGATCAACCCGGACGATCCGGCGTCGGCCCGGCCCGAACTCGTTGCCGTTGAGGAGTTCCTGGACGGCCTGCCAGGCGCGGTGGCGCCCGCCGGGCTACCGAAGGCCGCGGTGGAGCACGCGCTGCGGGTGCGGCTGGTGTGGAACGTGGTCAACCGGCTGGCCAACGCGTTCGGCTTCGTGATGCGCGCCGGGCAGCTACACAGCGGAACCCGTGCACTGCACCGCTTCGGCTACCGGTTCCCGGGTTTCCTGCTGGGCGGCGGTGACCGTGCCGGGCGGGCAGCCGACGATCCCGTCGCCGGTCTGCGACACGCCGTGTTCGACGGTCCCGGCGACACCGATCGGGCGCTGCGTCGCGCCGCCGGCAGCGGCGAGAACGTGCCCGAACCGTGGCGGGACTACGTGACGCTGGTGCGCGACGCGTCGTACCGGGTCACCGAGACCGACGTGCGGCGGATCATCTCCGCGGGCCACACCGAGGACGAGGTCTACGAGATCACGGTCGCGGCAGCGGTGGGCGCCGCGCTGGCCGACTATGACGCCGGCCAGCGCGCCCTCTCCCCCTAGGGTGCGTAATAAGCCCCCTTCCGGTTGCACGGCGGCTTACGAACACACCCTCAGTGTCGGCAGTCGAACAGCAGCCCGGCACCGATCGAGTTCACACCGACCCGGGCCGGTGGCACGGGCTTGCAGTAGCGGATCACCCACCGCAGCCGCACGGCCAGCGTGCTCACGCCCAGTGCCGCACCGGATGACGGCTGCCGTGCGCCGCCCGCCTGGAGCAGCCGGCTGAGCTGCACCAGCGGGCCGGGCAGCAGCACGTAGCCCAGCGCTCCGCTGTTGGACCACTGTGACAACTGGGGCACGGTCGGCACCGGGTCGAGTCCGACGTAACCGCCGAACGCGACGACCCTTGCCGAGGTGTTCGACAGGTACGGATCGGCACCCCAGCTACCCAGTTCGACGCCGAGCTGGACGCGGGCGTTCGGCGCGTGGGTCGTGACGTAGTCCAGCACCTGCCGCTGGCCGTCGGTGATGACCGGCGCGTCGTTCATGAAGTTGACGTAGACCAGGGCCGCCGCCGTCGACCCCAGCGCACCCTGTGCCGTCGACAGAACATCCGTTGTGGACGGTCCGGCGCTCGGATCCGCCGCGCCGATCACGGATTGCGAGGTCGACGCGGTGTCGACGGAGAACGCGGCCGGCCCTGCCAGCATCACGACGACACCGAGTACGGCCAGCGGTCGCGGCGCCGTCGAGAGCACCGGCCGGCCGGGGAAGGCCAGCACCAGCAGCACGGCGACCACGACGCCGGCAACGGCGATGACCACGCGCAGCCACGGCTGCCAGTCCGACACCCAGTCCAGCACGAGGTACGCGTAGCCGGTGGTGGCCAGCACGGCCAGCGGCAGCAACAGGCCGACGGTCCTACCGGCGCGGTACCAGGCCCAGCAGACGCTCAGCCCGGCAGCGACGACGGCCGCGACCGCCGGTGCGATCTCCACCGTGTAGTAGCGGTGGAAGATGCCGCCCGCGAACGAGAACACCAGGCCGCCGACCACCAGCCAGCCGCCCCACAGCAGCCAGCCGGCCCGCTGCGACGGTGTGCCGGCCCGGGTCCGCAGCCACACCACTGCCGCACCGGCGACGGCGGCCAGCGCCACCGGCAGCAGCCAGCCGATCTGGCCGCCCAGCAATGGCCCGAACAGGCGCAGCGGTCCGGGAGCTCCGCTGTACTGCGCGCCGTAGGAACTGCCCAGCGTGCCCAGGGAGCCGGTGCTGGCACCCGCGACGCGGCCGAAACCGTTGTAGCCGAAGATGAGCTGCCAGATCGAGTTGTCCGTGGTGCTGCCGACGAACGGCCGGTCGGTGGCGGGCCACAGACTCACCATGACCACCCACGCCAGCGACACGAGAGCACACACCGCGCCCGACAACAGCAGTCGCAGCACGCGGTTCGGCCAACTGATCGGTGCGGCCAGGTACGCGGCGGCCAGTGCCGGCAACACGATCCACGCGGCCAGCATCTTGGCGAAGAATCCCAGCCCCACGAACACGCCCGCCCACACCAGCCAGCCGGTGCCGGCACCCGCGTCGACGGCCCGCTCGACCGCCCTGGTCACGCAGTAGGCGGCCAGCACGAGCAGCAGCACCATCAGTTCGTCGGCCTGGTTCTCCCTGGCGATGGCCGCCGTGATCGGTGTGACAGCGAGGATCAGCGCGGCCACCAGCGCGGGCCGCTCCCCCGCCCAGCGCCGCACCACACGGTGCAGCACGAACACCGACGCGACGCCTTCGATCGCCTGGACGAGCGCGATGGCCCACCAGTGATAACCGAAGACCCACACGCCGATGCCCTGCACCCAGAACGCCAGCGGCGTCTTGTCGATGCTCAGCACACCCGCCGGATCGAATCCGGCGAACGCGAACGCCTTTCCACTTTCGGTCATGGACCGGACGGCCACCGCATAATAGGGCTGGAGCGTCCGGTCTCCCAGCGACCAGCAGTAGAGCACCGCGGCGAGAGCGAGAATCCCCCACAGTGCCACGTTTTCCCAGCGGCGTACGGCGGCGTCACCACGCCCGGCAGCCGGCCCCTCGATCACCTGCGTCGTCACGGGGAAAGTCAATCGCCGCCGTCAGGTCAATTCGTCAACCCCAGGATGGAAATCCTGTCCACCCCGGGATGGAACGGCTCACGGAATGTCGACGAGCACCTTCCCGACCACGCCTTTTTCCGCCGCCTCGTGCGCGGCGACGATGTCGTCGAGCGCGAACCGGTGCACCGGCAGTTCGGTGAGCGCGTCGACGGCCAGCGCGTCGGTCAGGTCGGCGGCGGCCCGCAGCACCGCGGGCCTCGGCACGCCGTAGAGCAGCACGAACCGCAGTGCCACGTTCGCCGCCATGCACGAGCGGACCGGCAGCACGGGTTCCCTGCCGGTGGACGCGTAGGTCACCACGGTGGTGTCCGGGCCGGCGACGGCCAGGTCCAGTGCCAGGTTGGCCTCCAGATCGACCTCGACGACGCGGTCGAACCGGTCGGCGAACCCGCGCACCTGGTCGACGGCGTCCACATCGCGGTAGTTGACGACGCGGTGCGCACCGGCCCGCGTCGCGAGTTCCGCCTTCTCCGGCGAACTCACGGTCGCGAGCACGCGAGCGCCGGCATGCCGGGCCAGTTCGATCGCGTAGTGGCCGACGGCACCGGCGCCGCCGGCCACCAGGACGGATTTCCCGGCCAGCGGACCGTCGGCGAACAGGCAGCGGTGCGCGGTGATCGCCGGCACGCCGAGCATCGCGCCCAGGTCGAAGGAGACTCCGCCGGGCAGCGGCACGGCCTGGTCCGCCGGGAGCACGGTCCACTGCGCTGCCGTGCCCCACCTGCGGGTCGCCGCCAGCAGCACCCACACCCGTTGTCCCACGCGCGTCCCGTCCACGCCGGCACCGACCGCGTCGATCACGCCCGCGCCGTCGTGCTGCGGAATCTGGAAACCGTCGATGGGCCGTGCCGTGGCGCCGCCGCGGGACTTGACGTCGGTCGGGTTGACGCCCGAGACGCGCAGCCGTACCCGTACCTCGCCGGGGCCCGGCTCGGGTCGCTCCACGTCCTCGATCCGCAACACCTCGTGTGCCGCACCGTTCCGGTCGTACAGGGCCGCCTTCACAACGCCTCCTTCACAACGCGATCACCGTCGATCGTAGGCCGGGTGCGGGTGGAGCGCAGTTTCGGCTCGGTTCGCCGCCGGTCGGGCCGACTATCCGGCTACTCGCGACGCGAACTGGTCGAGTAGGTCGGCGAGTCCGTTGTCGCCGAACATCATGTTCTGACTCCCGGCCGAGACCGCCGCGGCCAACTCGGCGCGCGGGAACAGTGCCGCCTCGTAGTCGGCCTGCGCCGCTGCCACGTCGTCCGGGTGCGCCGCGATCGCCCTGCCGAGTTCCGAGCCGTCGAACATCGCGAGATTGGCGCCTTCGCCCGCGAACGGCGACATCAGATGCGCCGCGTCGCCGAGCAGTGTCACGCCAGGCACGCGGTCCCAGCGGATGCCGACCGGCAGCGCGTGGATGCGGCGCGGAGTGATCGGGCCGTCCGCGTCGGCGATCAGCGCGCGCATCGTGTCGCTCCAGTCGGCGAAATGCTCCAGCAGGGACCGCTTCGCGGCGGCCGTGTCGGTGAAGTCGATGCCGTCCAGCCAGTTCTCGTCCGCCTTGACGGCCACGTAGGCGTGCACGCTGCCGTCGGTCTCCCGGTGCGCCAGGATGCCCCGCGCGTCACCGAGACTGAAGAACATCCCGCCACCGATCAGCTCCGCGATCGCCGGATGACGTGTGTCGACGTCCAGCAGGTCGGTTTCCACGAAGGAGATTCCGGTGTACGCGGGCATCGCGGAGGTCAGCAGCGGCCGAACGCGCGACCACGCGCCGTCCGCGCCGACGAGCAGGTCGGCGGTGCTCACCGAGCCGTCGGCGAACGTGACCTCGTGGCGGCCGTCGGCCGGCGTCCGGACACCGGTCACCCTGGCGCCCCAGTGGACGGTGTCGGCGGGCAGCGAGTCGAGCAGCAGGTCGCGCAGGGCGCCACGGTCCACCTCGGGGCGCTCGCCGCCGCCGTCGTCCTCCTCGGCCATCAGGACCGTCCCCTGTGGATCGACGATGCGCATCGCCTCGCCGCCGGTGTGCACCAGACCGAGGAACTGGTCGTACAGGCCGGCCGCGCGCAGCGCGAGTTGTCCCGAGTCGTCGTGGATGTCCAGCATGCCGCCCTGGGTGCGGGCATCACGGGAGGTCTCCAGCTCGAAGACGGGTGCGCCGATCCCGTTGACGTGCAGCACGCGGGCCAGCGTCAGGCCGGACAGGCCGCCGCCGATGATCGCGATCCTGTGGTGTGTCATGTCGTCCCCCTTGTCGGCACGGACCCATTGCCGGACCACGGGCCGGCCCGGTCGGCGCGCTGCGACTCCCGTGCCGTGTCACCACCATAACGAACATGTTCGTCACGAACAAGTTCGTTGACACCGTATGACCTGTCAGGCGCGATCGACGCCGCGAGGAGGTGCGGCCGTGGATCTGATCCGTCGCTGACCCAGTTCGCCTGACCGCTCAGGAACTCCGCCGATACGGCAGATCCTCCAGCACCTCGCCCGCCGCGTCCCGGACCACGATGTGCGCCCTGGTCGGCGTCGTCCGCTCGGACAGACCGGCCAGGCCGGGCGCGACGAACGTGCCGCCGTCGATCACCGCGGGCACGTCCGGTTTCGCCGTCGGGCACACCGTGATCGACGCGACGCGGTCGTCGTGCACCAGGCCGACCACCGCGATCGTGTCGCTGTGGTGTTCCCTGAAGTCGTAGTAGACGCGCGTCGCCGAGATCGTCCTGCCGAGCACACCGAACTCGCGCACCGGACCCCGCCGCGGGAGGAAGTCGCACACCCGCAGGCCGTAGTCGTTCTCGGACCTGTGCCAGCCGAGCAGGTTCTCGTAGCGGCCCAACTGGATCGTGTCGGTGTCGGTCAGTGCCAGGTGGACGCCCGGCGACCACTGGTCCGGGTCGACGACCGGCGGAGCGTCCGCCACCGCGATGGCCGCCGCCAGCCGCCGGCCGGCCGCCGACGTGCGGTCGGCGGGCGGGCGTGGCCGGTCGACGGTCGGCTCGGAGCGGACCGGCAGGTCGGCGGCCGCGACGATGTCCCCGGTCCGGCTGCCGTCGCACCGGAACACCAGGCCGGCCGACGTCACCGGGAACGCGTTGGGCACCACGAAGATCCCGCCTGCCACCACGACGCGGTCCCTGGCCAGATTGTCGGCGGGGCGTTCCAGCGACAGACTCGTCACGCCGGATACGACGACACCGGCCATCGTGCCCAGCGGCGTGTGAAACTGTAGCGTCGCGCGCCGCTCGTCCGCGACACCGAGCCGGGACAGCGTGATCGCCGTCGGTGTCAGTTCGCAGAACCGGGGGCCGTCCGGCGTGTCGAACACGATCACGCGCACGCCGTTGCGCCGCACGGTCAGTCGCGGCCGCCAGTCGCCGACTTCCGGCCACAGCGCGACGGCCCGCCCGATGTCGTCGTCGGCAGCCCGGTCCGGCTGGGCGTGGTACTGGTTCTCCACGGTCAGGGTGTACAGGACGCCGGGCGCCGGTTCCGGTTCCGGCTCCAGGGTCGCCAGGTGTCGACGCAGCTTGGCCCAACTGGCGAAACCGTAGCTGCGGGCCAGCACGAACTGCGCGACGGCGACAGTGCAGCCATCGCCGGCCGGGGCGTTCGTATGGTGTTCGGCGACCATCGCGACGGCCTTGGGATCGCCATCGCGCACAGCGCGCCGCAGCAGTTTGGCCTGCTTCTTGAGCTGTTCGAGATCGGGCCGCTCGGGTAGCGGGACGACAGGCACGACGCCTCCTGCTCATGGCCTGTGGTCCGCAGGGCAGGCCGAGAGGAGGTGATCGAGAAGGCAATCGACCCCGCGGTCTGATGGGCTTTGCCCTTCCCGCGGACCCGGAGGCGGTCAGCACGCCTGCGCCACCAACATAGCGCGCCGGCAGACCGGCCGCCACGAGCCGCCGGGTTGGTCGCCGACCAGGCCGACTGGGTACCCGGTCAGTGTCGGCGCACGAGCAGCCGGCCCGGCCCCGAGTTCGCCGACGGGAGTGGTGACGTGTCCAGTGACGCTGGCCGCCCGATCAGGGCCGACGCGCAACGCAACCGGGCGCGCATCCTGGCCGCCGCCCACGACGTGTTCACCGCGGGCGGGCCGCAGGCGTCGACCGAGGACGTGGCACGGCGCGCCGGCGTGGCCGTCGGCACGGTGTTCCGGCACTTCCCGACGAAGGCGGATCTGTTGCGGGCGTTGATGGAACGCGTCCTCCAGCAGATCGCGGACGAGGCCGCCGAACTGGCCACGCACCGCGATCCGGCGACCGCGCTGTTCGAGTTCTTCGGGCTGCTGGTGGAGCGGACGGCGGCCAGTCGCACGGCCGTGAGCCTGCTGCCCGAGGACGGCACCACGATCACCGGCACGATCGGCTCGGTGGCCGACACCGTGGCCCGGCTGCTGGCCTGCGGACAGCACGCGGGCGCGATCGGCGCGGCAGTGCGGACCGACGAGGTGCTCGCGCTGCTGGACAGTGCCTGCCACGGCGCGCTGCGCGGCGGCTGGACGCGAGACCTGCGCGACCGCGCACTGCGCATCATCTTCGCGGGGTTGGCCGCCTGACCACGAATGGTGAGTGTTGCCGGATCGGTCAAGGCGGCGGCGCTGGTCGCGAACGGCGCCGAACAGGCAGGAAACCTGACCGACCTGTGCGATTGTCGTGTCCGTGATGGTGTCGGCGTCCGACGACCTGGTCGAGATCATGCCGAACCGTTCCCGCTGGCGATCACGCACGGATTCGGTGACCATGACCCGCTGGCGGTGTACGAGACAGAGCCGCGACCGCAGGATTGCGCTGAGTTCGATCGCGCGTGGAGAGGAAGCCGTAATGACCAGACCAGACAATGACGTTTCGGTCGTGTTCCGGGGTGCGACCGTGGTGACCGTCGACGCGGACGTCATCCCGGACGGCGACGTGCTGGTGGTGGGTGACCGCATCGCGGCCGTCGGCCGGCACCTGGACGCTCCCGCCGACGCGACGGTGATCGACGCCGACGGCGGCATCCTGATGCCGGGGATGATCGACACGCACCGGCACATGTGGCAGACGAACCTGCGCGGCCTGGGTGCGGACTGGACGCTGTCGGAGTACTTCACGTTCTACTACCTCAACTGGGGCAAGTACTTCCGGCCCGACGACATCTTCGCCGGCAACCTGCTGTCCGGCATCGAGTCGGTCGACGCCGGTGTCACGACGACCGTCGACTGGTCACACGGCCTGCGCACGATCGACCACGGCGAGGCCGCGGCCGACGCGCTGCTGGCGGCGGGCGGCCGGTTCGTGCTCGCCTACGGCAACCTGCTCGGCGGACCGTGGGAGTGGTCGGCCGATCCGGCGTTCCACGCGTTCGTCGAGCGCCGCCGCACCGAGGCCGACCTGCTCACGTTGCAGATGGCCTTCGACGTCACCAGCGACCCCACCTTCCCGGAACGCGCCGCGTTCCAGGCCGCGCGTGATCTCGGTCTGCGCGTCACGACGCACGCCGGCGTCTGGGAGGCCACCAACGACGTGGGCATCCAACAGATGTGGGACGCCGGTTTCATGGACGACACCGTGACCTATGTGCACTGCTCCACGCTGTCGGCCGACTCCTACCACCGGATCGCCGCGACCGGCGGCACGGCGTCGGTGGCCACCGAGAGCGAGTGCAGCGCCGGCCAGGGCTACTCGCCGACGTTCCTGCTGCGCCACCACGGCATCCCGATCTCGCTGTCCCAGGACACCAGCGTGTGGTGGAGCGGCGACATGTTCTCCGCGATGCGCGCCACGCTCAACGCCGACCGTGCCCGCTGCCATCTTGAGGCGCACCGGGAGGGGCGCACGGTGACGCTGAACGAGGCCCGTGCCCAGGACGTCGTCCGCTGGGCGACGCTGGGTGGCGCGAAGACCATCGGCCGCGAGTCCGACCTGGGCAGCATCACCGTCGGCAAGAAGGCCGACCTGGTGCTGCTGCGCAACGACGACTCGCCCGCGATGCGGCCGGTGCTGCACCCGTACGGGCACATCGTGTTCCAGGCCGGCAGGGGCGACGTGCACACCGTGATGATCGACGGCCGCCTGGTGAAACGCGACCACAAGCTGCTCGACGTGAACGTCCGCGCGGCGCAGGACAAGGTCGCCACGACCGTCGACTTCATCCGCGCGCAGATGGGCGAACAGGCGTGGCGGGAGGCCGTCGCGCCGATGCTGCCGGAGAACGAGCGGATCGCCAACCCCTACACCTACGCCGCGACGGACGGGCGCGACGCGCACCTGTAGCCGACCAGTCAGGAGAAACGCATGGGAACCGGCACCTTCGGGATGAACGTCGTCGACTGGGAGGCGCGCGTCGACGTGGACCGGCTGCGCACCGAGCGGCTGGCGAAGCTGAAGCGGCACCTGGAAGCGTCGAGCGTCGGCGCGCTGTTGACGTTCGACTTCCACAACATCCGCTACATGACGGCGACCCACATCGGCACGTGGGCGATGGACAAGATGATCCGGTTCGCGCTGCTGCCGCGCGGTGGCGAACCGGTGCTGTGGGATTTCGGTTCGGCGGCCAGGCACCACCAGTTGTACGCGCCGTGGCTGGACTACCGCACGTCGGACACCGTGGCACCGGGCGCGAAGGGCACCAGCGGCGCCAGGGCCGGGATCTCGGTGCTGCGCGGCGCGTTCCACCCGGACGCCGGCATCGCGGAGTCGGTGGCACAGAAGATCTACCAGGAACTGGAACGCTACGGCCTGCACCACGAGCCGCTCGGCGTGGACATCGTGGAGATGCCCGTGCTGGCGGCGTTGCGCGCCAAGGGCATCGACGTCGTCGACGGCCAGCAGGTGTTCCTGGAGGCGCGGCGGATCAAGACGCCGGACGAGATCACGCTGCTGACCACGGCGGCATCGATGGTCGACGCGGCCTACGACGACCTGTACGCGTTCCTGCGGCCCGGCGTGCGCGAGAACGAGACCGTGGGCCTGGTGTCCAAGCGGCTGTTCGACCTCGGATCGGAGCAGGTCGAGGGCGTGAACGCGATCTCCGGTGAACGCTGCTCGCCGCACCCGCACGTGTTCAGCGATCGCATCCTGCGGCCCGGCGACCCCGCGTTCTTCGACATTCTGCACAGTTTCATGGGCTACCGGACGTGCTACTACCGCACGTTCGCGGTCGGCAGCGCGTCACCGGCGCAGGTGGACGCGTACCGGCGCTGCCGGGAGTACATGGACAACGCGATCGCGCTGGTCCGGCCGGGCGCGACGACGGCCGACATCGTGAACGTGTGGCCGACCGCGCGGGAGTTCGGCTTCGGGGACGAGGAGGCCGCGTTCGCGCTGCAGTACGGGCACGGCGTCGGCCTGTCGATCTGGGAGAAGCCGATCTTCAGCCGCCTGGTGTCGCTGGACCATCCCGAGGTGCTGGAGGAGGGCATGGTGTTCGCGCTGGAGACCTACTGGCCGTCCGCCGACGGTGTGGGCGCGGCGCGCATCGAGGAGGAGATGGTGGTCACGGCCACCGGCGCGGAGGTCATCACGAAGTTCCCCGCGGAGGCGCTGTTGGTCGCGGGCCAGCGTTACTACACCACGGCCGGCCCGCTGCCCACCGAGCGCCACGCGCAGTCCCACATCAACAACGGCGTCCCGCAGAACGTCTGAACCACGGCGGAAACGGGCCCGATCCGATCGGGTCCCGTTTCGTCATGCCAGAATCCGCAGCGGCTGTTCCAGGATCGCCAGGAACTCCCGCATCCACCGCGCGGCCAGCGCTCCGTCGATGACCCTGTGGTCCACCGACAGCGTCACGCGCAGCACGCTCGCGACGCCCAACCCCCCGTCCGTGACGACCGGTTCCTGCCTGGCCGCGCCGACGGCCAGGATCGAGGACTGCGGCGGGTTGATGATGGCCGTGAACTCCTCCGTGCCGTACATCCCGAGATTGGTGACGGTGACGGCACCGCCCGCCAACTCGTCCTGCTTGAGCCTGCCGGCGCGGGCCCGCTGGGCCAGGTCACGGGTCGCCGCGGCGACCGCTCCGACGCCGAGCCGGTGCACGTCGCGCACCACCGGCGTGACGAGACCGTCCGTCCGTGGCGACCGCGACGCCGACGTCGACCGTGTCGAACTCGCGCATGCCCTCGTCGGTCCAGGTCGCGTTGACGCCCGCGATCGCCGTGTGCGCCAGCGCGACCGCCTTCAGCACCAGGTCGTTGACCGAGATCTTCTGCTGTGCCACGGAGTTCAGCTCCGCGCGCAGGGCGAGCAACGCGTCGACCCGCGCGGTGCCGCGCACGTAGAAGTGCGGGATGTGCAGCTTGCTCTCGGTCAGCCGGGCCGCGATCGTCCGCCGCAACCGCGGGTGCGGCACCACGCCCGTGGTCTGCATCGGCTTCGCCTGCGGCACAACGGGAGTAGGCGGCTCCGGTGCGGGAGTCCGGCCCGATTCGCGGCCTCGACGTCCACCCGGGTGATCCGGCCGTTCGGGCCGGTGCCGGTCAACGTCGTGTGGTCAAGGCCGGCCTCCTTGGCCAGCCGGCGGGCCAGTGGGCTGACGAACACCCGTCGACCGTCGTCGCCGGCCGGCTTCGGCGTGCCGAGCCCGAGGGCGGCCAGTGCCGTGTCGACGTCGGCGACCTGTTCGCCCGGTGCGGCGATCAGCGCGATCGGGTCACCGACGCGGACGTCCGAACCCGCTGTCACCAGGATCTTCACGATGACGCCGTCCGACTCGGCCTCGACGTCGACCACCGCTTTCGCGGTCTCCACGGTCGCGATCACGTCGCTGGCGCTGAACCGCTGGCGTTCCGGGACGGGCCAGCTCGCCAGCGTGGCCTCCTCGGTGTTCGCCGCGATCTCCGGCATCCGCAGCAGCTCAGGCACCCCTGCCTCCGACGATGTCGACGAGCGCGCTCGCGACCTCTGCCGTGTCCGGCGATGGCCGCGTGCTCCAGCACCTTGCTGATGCTCGGCGAGGCGACACCACCGGTCACGCGCTGCGACCGGAGCGTCCAGCCAGTCGAAGTAGCGGCGCTGGATCTCGTCGGCCAGCCAGCCGCCGTAGGACGGGCCGAGCGGTCCCTGCTCGGCGATCAGCACCCGGTTGGTCTTGCGGATGCTGGCGCCGATGGTGTCCCAGTCGATGCTGGCGCGGTCCAGCCAGCGCAGGTCGACCACCTCGGCGTCCACGCCGGTCTGCTCGACGGCTGCCAGCGCGAACGTGGTCATCGCGAGGTAGGAGAGCACGGTGATGGCCGAACCGCCGCGCCGCACGGCTGCCCTGCCGACCGGGAGGCAGAAGTCCCAGTCGTCACCGGGTCCCTCGCCGGTGCTGCCGTAGAGGTCCACGTGTTCGAGCACCAGCACCGGGTCCTGGCAGCGCAGCGCGCTGTTCATCAGGCCCACGTAGTCCAACGGCGTCGACGGCGCCACGATCCGCCACCCGGCAGCCGTGGCGAACACGCCCGCGGGGTCCATCGAGTGCTGCGAACCGTATCCGGTGCCCATGGCGACCTTGCTGCGCAGCACCAGCGGCACCGGGTCGTCGCCGCCGAACATGTGGCGTGCCTTGCCGATCTGGTTGAACAACTGGTCGGCGGCGACCCACATGAAGTCCGCGTACATCAGTTCGACCACCGGCCGGAACCGTCCGTCCAGCGCGATCCCGCCGCCGAGGCCGCTGAACGCGTTCTCGCTGATCGGCGTGCCGAGGATCCGGTCGGGATACGCGTCCTTGAGGCCCTTCGTCGCGCCGTTGGTGCCACCGGCGAGCCGGTGCACGTCCTCGCCGAGCACGACGATCCGGCCGTCATCGGCCATCCGCCGAGCCATCACGCCCGCCACCGCGTCGATGAACTTCATCGTCGTGGTCGGCCCACGGTAGGTGTCGCGGTCGGCCAGCGGCGCGCCATCGAACTCGGTGAGGTCGCCGCGGATGCCGACGTCGACGAACACCGGATCGGGCCATTCGGCCGCCTTGATCCGCCGCTGCCCGGACCTGCCGCCGGGCAACGGTTCCAGCAGGACTCCGCCGACGTCGCGCAACAGGTCCCTGGCGCGCTCCACGGCACCGGCCTGCTGGGTCTCGGAGAGCAGGTCACGCCTGGCGAGCTGCGCGCCGAGTTGCCGGACCGGATCGCGGTCGCGCCACCGCTGCTCCTCTTCCTTGGTGCGGTAGCGGAACGCGCTGCCGGGGAACGGCCCGTTCTGATGGAAGTAACGGTAGACCTGCGCCTCCACCAGCGCCGGTCCATCGCCGGATCGCAGGTGTCCCAAGGCGTCCCGCATCGCGAGGTACACGGCGAGCACGTTCATGCCGTCCACCTGGTAGCTGCGGATGCCGAAGCCAGGTCCCCGCGCGGACAGCCGAGGCTCACCGGTCGCCTCGGCCACGGTCGTGGACACCGCGTAGAGGTTGTTCTCCACGAAGAAGCACAGCGGCAGCCGCCACGCGGCGGCCAGGTTGAACGTCTCCAGCGTCGATCCGATGTTCGTGGCGCCGTCGCCGAAGTACGTCACGGCGACCGCGTCCGTGCCGGCCTGCCGGTGCGACCACGCGGACCCGGCCGCGATCGGGACGCCGCCGCCGACGATCGCGTTGGTGCCGATCGCGCCCGCTTCCTTCCACTGCAGGTGCATCGAGCCGCCCCGGCCGTGGCTCCAGCCGCGGTCGAGGCCGCAGATCTCGGCCAGTGTCCGCAGCACCACGTCGCGCACGTCGGCGGAGTAGTCGGCGGTGGGGTCGATGCCCTTCGGCTCGACGTGGGCCAGGACCTTGGCCAGGAACTGGTGGTGGCCGCGGTGCGAGCCGTTCACCGTGTCGTGGTCGGCCAGCGCGAGCACGGAGCCGACCGCGCCGCCCTCCTGCCCGATGCTGGAGTGCGCGGGGCCGTGCACGAGGCCGTCGGCGGCCAGTTCCAGCACGTACTCCTCGAACGTCCTGATCAGCACGAGCTGGCCGTACATGGCGGTGAGCAGCGCCGGGTCGGCGGCGTCCCAGTCGGAATCGTCGATCCCCACATGGATCCAGGGGACAGCGGGCTCCAGGGAACTGCGGGTCGGCATGCTCCGAGCGTGCACTACATGGATCCATTTTTCAAGACATCGGGCTCCATGACCGCTAGGATGCGATGGATTGGATCCAAAGGAGGACTGATGGCCAACACGTTGCCCGGCATGACCGGGGTCGACCACATCGGCTTCACCGTGCCCGACCTGGAGCAGGCGAAGCGACTTCCTGGTCGACGTCCTCGGCTGCGAGTACATGTACACGCTCGGCCCGTTCGAGCACGACGACGACTGGATGTCCGAGCACCTCGGCGTCGACGACCGCGCCGTCATGCGACGAGCTCCACTTCTTCCGCTGCGGCGGCCGGGCGATCTTCGAGGTGTTCCAGTACGAGGCGCCCGACCAGGACACCACGCCAGCCGCGCAACAGCGACATCGGCGGCCACCACGTCGCCCTCTACGTCGAGGACCTGGACGCGGCCGTCGAGTACCTGAGCGGCGCAGGGCGTCACCGTGCTCGGCGAGCCGACGGCCAGTAGCGGGCCGAGCGAGGGGCAGCGCTGGGTGTACTTTCTGTCGCCGTGGGGCATGCAGTTCGAGTTGGTGTCCTATCCGGACGGCAAGGCGTTCGACCGGCGGCGGTGACCGGAGCGTGGGCGTGACCAGTGGACAGTGACCAGGCAGGCGCGGCCGCGAGCCTGCGGGTGGCGGCGCACCTGCGGCGGGCCATCCTGGCCGGCGACCTCGCGCCGGGACAGCGCATCCGGCAGGAGGAGGTCGCCGAGCGGCTCGGCGCCAGCAGGCTGCCGGTGCGCGAGGCGCTGCGGATGCTGCAGTCCGAGGGCCTGACCGAACTGGAACCGAACAAGGGCGCGCGCGTGACCCGCCTGGACGCGCGCGAACTGGACATCGTCTACCAGATGCGCGAACGCCTGGAACCGCTGGCACTGCGCGAAAGCGTGCCCGAGCTGACCGAGGCCGACATCGAGCGGCTGGCCGACATCGAGACGCGGATCGAGGCGAGTACCGACGTCGAGGAGTTCCTGCGGCTGGACAGCGAGTTCCACCTGCTGACGTACTCGGGCTGCCACGCCGAGCCGCTGGCCGGCACCGTGCTGCGGCTGTGGAACTCCACGCAGCACTACCGCCGGCTGTTCATGGGCGTCATCGGGTCGGCGCAGCGGTGGATCGTGTACGCGGAGCACAACCTGATGGTCGACGCGATCCGCAGGCGCGACACGGTGGACGCCGGCCGATACCTGGAGGGCCACATCCGTCGCACCCGGGTGGAACTGTCGAGGCACCCGGAGATCTTCCACAAGCCGTGACCTGAGCAGGGGTTCGTGACCGGCAAATGACGGGACGCGCTACGTCATTTGTCACGAACCGGTCGTCGTTGATTCCTGTTGTGGCAACAGGAAAATAGGGTCACAACGACGGCCGTGGGAAGGCGGCCGGGACCGGACGGGCGCGATCCGGCTGCCGGTGATCCCGCCGAACCGACCAGTGAAAGGTGGCACAGCGATGTTGCACATCGGCATCAACCTGGGTTTCGGCAAGCTGCACCCGGAAGGACTCACCGACGAGCAGATGTACCAGGGTGAGCTGGACGTCGCGGTGCTCGCCGAGGAACTGGGCTACGACGCGGTGTGGGCGGTCGAACACCACTTCTCCGACTACGCGCTGTGCCCGGACAACCTGTTGCTGCTGGCGCACCTGGCCGGCCGCACGTCCCGCATCCTGCTCGGCACGGCGGCGGTGATCCTGCCGTGGAACGATCCGCTGCGGGTGGCCGAGAAGGCGCTGATGCTGGACACGCTCTCCGGCGGCAGGCTGCTGCTCGGTTTCGGACGTGGCCTGTCCCGCAAGGAGTTCGAGCCGTTCCGCATCACGCTCGGCGAGACGCGGGAACGGTTCGACGAGGCGGCCCCGATGATCTTCGACGCGGTGGAGACCGGCTTCATCGAGGGCAACGGGCCGTTCTACCCGCAACCGCGCACCGAACTGCGCCCCCGCCCGCGCGCCTCGTTCGCCGACCGCCGCTACATGGTCGCCGGTTCACCGGATTCCGTCGCGATGGCGGCGAAGCTGCGCGCCAGGATGATGTCGTTCATCGTGCGGCCCGTACCGGACCTGATGCCGACGTTCACCACCTACCGCGAACTGTACGAGGCGGAGCACGGCGAGATCGCACCGCCGATCGCGCTGAACGTCAACATGTACTGCCACGAGGACGACCAGTTGGCGCGGGAGCGGCACCACGAGTACGTGAACCGGTTCTTCATGTCCAACGTCGAGCACTACGAGATGGCCGGCAGCCACTTCGACGGCCTGAAGGGCCACGAACGCTATGCGGCCAACGCCGAGTACTTCCGGAGCATCGGCGTCGAGAAGGCGGCCGACGACTACGCGGCCACCGCGCTGTGGGGCGATCCGGAGCGGATTCTCGGCCAGATCGAGGCGATCCGGGACGTGCTGGGCGACTACGAACTGACGCTGGCGCCGTCGTTCGGCGGCATGCCGTACGACCACGCCCGCGCCAGCGTCGAACTGTTCGCGCGCGAGGTGCTGCCGAAGGCGCGGTCGCTGCGCGGCAAGGCCGTCAGCACCGTCAGGTGACGTCCCGCCGCACGCTGGTCACCCGAGCGGCGAACGCGGCGGCCACCGCGTAACCCAGCAACAACAGACCGCCGGCCCACACCGGCAGCAACGACCCCGGACCCGGCAACCCGCTGCGCACCCAACCCGACAACGCCTTCGCGGCACCCGTCGGCGTCCACCGGCCCACCACCGGCACCACAGCGACCAACGCCCACTCCGCGTAGTAGAACCACACCAACGCGACCGTGACCGCCACGGCCTGATTGCGTATCAACATGCCGCAGGCCGCACCGAGCGTCGTCCACAACATCGTGCCCAGCGCGGACCCGGCGAGTGACCCGACCACACCCGGGTCGAACACCCGATGCCCCGTGGCGGCCAACAACACCGCGGTCACCGGAGCCGTCACGACGACGGCGACCAGCCCGACCACCAGGCCCAACACCGACCACGCCACGAGTTTCGCCAGCACCACACCGCTCCGCCGTGGGGTGACCAGCAGCGCCCACGTGATCGTGCGGTGCCGGTAGTCGCCGGCGGCCAACGTCATGCCCAGCACCATCGCCAGCAGATAGCCCTGCCCGGCCATGCTGTAGACGCTGTCCGGCGTGTCCCCGTCCTGCCGCAGGAACACCAACACCTCCAGGACCGCCCATCCCACGCAGAACAGCGCGGTGACCGCGCCGAGCAGCCACACCGACCGGGTGCCGCGTGCCGCCAGCAGTTCGGCCCTCACCAGGTTCGTCACCGGATCTCCCTCACCATCTCCAGGTAGGCGTCCTCCAGCCCGGACCGCCCGCCGGGCAGGTCGTCGACCGTGGTGTCCGCGACCAGCCGGCCGCCGTCCACGATGACGACGCGGTCGGCGACCAACGCCATCTCCGCCAGCACGTGACCGGCCACCAGCACGGCACGGCCCATGTCGGCCAGCGCCCGCAGGTAACCGCGCAGCCAGTGGATGCCCTCCGGGTCGAGGCCGTTGGCGGGTTCGTCGAGGATCAGCACGTCCGGATCACCGAGCAGCGCCGAGGCGAGCGCGAGCCGCTGCCGCATGCCGAGCGAGAACCCGCCCACCCTGCGGTCGGCGGCACCGGCCAGGCCGACGTCGTCGAGCACCCGCTGGACGCGCTCGGCCGGCAGACCGGCCGCGACACACAGCGTCCGCAGGTGCAGGCGCGCGCTGCGGCCAGGATGGAACGACGCGCTCTCCAGCACCGCGCCCACGGTCCGCACCGGCGCGGCCAGCTCGGTATAGGTGTGCTCGCCGATCAGCGCCGTGCCGGAGTCCGGGCGCACCAAGCCGAGCACCATGCGCAGCGTGGTGGTCTTGCCCGCGCCGTTCGGGCCGAGAAACCCCGTGACACAACCGGCGGGGACGGTGAACGACATGTCGTCCACGGCGCGCACCTTGCCGAACGACTTGCTCAGGTGGCGCACGGAGATGTCTGGCATGCCGGCCAGGGTGGCGTTTCCTGAGCCTCGGGTCGTCGGCCCGGGGACGGACACGAGCCGCTGTACCCGGGAGTGGAGCCGGTCTCTGCCCCAGGGTGGAGGTGCGGCGCGGCGGCGCGGGTTAGCGTGGTCGGGTGGCACGGTGCCGGACTCCGTGGTGGGCCTACCTGGTCGGCGTCATCGTCGTCGCGTACCTGCTGAGCGGCGCCGTCGCCGGTGCGGTCGAGGCCGGTCAGGTCCACGGCTGGCCGGGAGCGGTCGGCCTGCTGGCGTTGCACGGCGTCGCGATCGCGTGCTGTGTGCTGGCACTGCGCGGGCACCCGCTCACCCCGGCGTTGCTGTGTGCCGCCGCGCTGGCCGCGCTCGGCGCGCAGCTCTTGGGCCAGTACGCCGGGCTCGGGCTGCTGTTCACGGTCGTGTGGATCGCACCGTTCTGCGTGTCACTGGTGCGGTCGCTGCTGTTCACGGTGCTCGTGGTGGCCGCGTTCCTCGGGTTGTCGGTGGTCACGCCGCTGCCGGCAGGCACCGCGTTCGGCGTCGCCACCGGGCTGGGGTGGGCGATGTTCCTGGCCGAGGTGCTGCACCAGTTGTCGGTCACCAGACGGCAGGCCGACGCGGTCGCCTCGGCCCGGTCCAACGAGGCCGTGCTGGCCGAACGGCAGCGGCTGGCCCGCGAGATCCACGACGTGCTGGCGCATTCGCTGTCCGCACAGGTCGTGCACCTGGAGGGGACGCGGATGCTGTTGGAGCACGGCGGTGAGCCGGCGCTGGTGCTGGAGCGCGTGATCAAGGCGGGCGATCTGGCGCGTACCGGGTTGGAGGAGACGAAGCGCGCCGTCGAGGCGCTGCGCGGTCAGCAGGCACCGCTGGCCGAGCAACTCGAACTGCTGGCAGCCGAGTTCCGTTCGGCCACCGGACGTTCCTGCACGGTCGTGGTGTCCGGTGATCAGGACCGGCTGGCACCGGAGATCCGGCTGACGGTGCTGCGCACGGCCCAGGAGGCGCTGACGAACGTGCGCAAGCACGCGCCGGGTGCCGAGGTCACGGTGGCACTGCGCGACACGCCCGGCTGGTGCGAGTTGGACGTCCGCGACACCGGCGGCGGACGCGACAGCGGGCCGGAGACCACCGGTTACGGCCTGGTCGGCATGCGGGAACGTGCGGAACTCATCGGCGGACAACTGGAAGCCGGCCCGAACGGGCACGGTTTCCGGGTGTGGCTGCGGGTACCGGCGTGAGGGCGAGGGTGGTCGTGGTGGACGACCAGACGGTGATCCGCGAGGGCCTGGTGCTGATCCTGGGCATGCTGCCGGACGTGGCAGTGGCCGGTTCGGCGGCCACCGGCGAGGACGCGCTGCGTGTCGTCGAACGGGAACGACCCGACATCGTGCTGATGGACCTGCGGATGCCCCGCATGGACGGAGTCCAGGCCACGAAACGGATCTGCACGGATTTCCCGGACACGCGCGTCGTCGTCCTGACCACGTACTCCGATGACGAGTCCGTCCTGGCAGCGCTGCGGGCGGGCGCCCGTGGCTACCTCACGAAACACGCGCGGTCGGAGGACATCGCGCAGGCGATCAGGGATGTACTGGCCGGCGAGTCACACCTGGACCCGGTCGTGCAGCGGCGCCTGGTCGAACTGGCCACCAGGGACCGCACCGAGGGACCCGCTCCCGGCCTGACACCGCGCGAACTGCAGGTACTGCGGCTGATCGCGGAGGGCAGGTCGAACACCGAGATCGCCGGCCAGCTCTACATCACGGAGGGCACCGTCAAGACCCACGTGAACAACCTGTTCGCGAAAACCGGTGTCCGCGACCGGGCACAGGCGGTCACCTACGCCTTCCGCCACGGCCTCGCCACCACCGACCGACCCGAGACGCAACCCTGACCGGCACCGTCCTGGACGTATCGGTCACGAGCGGAGCGGGGCCGTCGTGCCGCGCGCCATGAACTCGACCGGGAGCAGGGTCTGGGTGCCGGCATCGGGTTCCGTGCCCCGCACCCATTCCAGCAGTGTCCGCGCCGCCAGGACTCCCATGTTGTGCAACGGAATCCGCACCGTCGTGAAAGCCGGGGTCAACCGACGCATGAAGTCGACGTCGTTGTAGCCGGTGATCGACACATCGTCCGGGCAGCGGATGCCGTGCTCCGCCAACGCTTCCATCGCACCGATGGCGAGCAGGTCGTTGCCGGCCACGATCGCCGTAAACGACACACCGGCAGCCAGCGCCGAGTGCACCGCCGCCGCTCCCGCCCGTTCGGTGAACGACGGGCACTGCACGATCTCGGTCATCTCGCCGCCCTGCGTCGCCTGCCGGAACGCGCCGCACCGCTCCCGGCCCGTCGACGTGTCGGCCGGTCCGGCCAGGTGCAGGATCGCGCTGTGGCCCAGTTCGCGCAGGTGCCGCACGCACAGCTCGATGCCCTGCCGGTCGTCGGTCCCGACGTACGGGAACGGGCCGTGTTCGTTGCGGCGGTTGACCAGCACGGTCGGTACCGACGCGACGGCCAGGTCGTCCAGCACCGGGTCCGACCAGCGGGCCGTCGCCACGATGAAGCCGTCGACGCCACGAGCGCGCATCGCGGAGACCTGGGACCGCTCGGTGTCCGGGTCGTTGTTGGTGTCGGTGAGCACCAGCGTGTAGCCGGCCTCGGCCAGCACCTGTTCCGCGCCGCGCACGATGTAGGGGAACAGCGGGTTCGTGATGTCCGGCACGACCAGGGCGATCACGAACGACCTGGACGTCCGCAGGCCGCGCGCCACCGTGTTGGGCGTGTAGCCGAGCTTGCGCGCCGCCCGCTCGACCCGCCGCACGGTCTGCCGGCTGACCAGCGCCCTGGCTTCGGGGTTGAGCGCACGGGACGCCGTCGCGGCGTGCACACCCGCCTCACGTGCCACGTCGACGAGCCGAACCTTGTTCACGACGCGATGATAACCACAATCGATTGCAACAGCTCCACCCATGGCCTCTTGACAGGGCTACCGGGCAGGTGGACTCTGACCACAATCGTTTGCCGCACCGTGGCCAGCTCCGCTGGCAAGTAGGCGTCGAGTCCCCCATCCGTGCCCAGGAGGGCGTGTGCGATGAAGCACAACAATCGTTTGTGGTCAATCGGTCTGCTGGCGACGTCGGCCGTGCTGCTGACGGCGTGCGCGTCGACCGGCGGGTCGGGGTCCGGCGGCAACCATGGGCCGTTGGTGATCGGCGCATCGGTCTCGCTGACCGGCGACTTCTCCGACTCGGGCAAGGCCGTGCAGCGCGGCTACCAGCTATGGGCGAACACCGTCAACGCGCAGGGCGGCATCCTGGGGCGCCAGGTCAAACTGGACATCGTGGACGACGCGTCCAGCCCCACGCAGGTCGTCACCAACTACCAGAACCTGATCAACAAAGATCACGTCGACCTGACGTTCGGCCCCTTCTCCACGCTCCTGACCATCCCCGCGTCCCAGGTCGCCAAGCGCTACGGCTACGCGTTCCTGGCGCCGGCGGGCGGCGGCCCGGCCATGTTCGCGCTCAACCTGCACAACTACTTCTTCGTCCAGCCCGCGCCGACCATCCAGTCCGGCGACGTGTTCGTCAACTACCTGCTCAGCCTGCCCGCCGACCAGCGGCCCACGACCGCCGCGTACGCCGAACTGGACGACCCGTTCTCCGGCCCCGTCGCCGAGAACATCCGCACGAAGCTGGAAGCGGCGGGCGTGCGCACGGTCTACAAGCAGGTCTACCCGTCCGAGACGATGGACCTCTCCCCCGTCGTCGGCGCGATCGCGGCCCTGCATCCCGACCTGATCGTCGGCGGCACGCAGAACGAGGACGCCTACAACCAGGTCAAGGGCCTGGTACAGCTCAAGTACGACCCGAAGTTCCTGTACCTGTCCAACGGCGCCAACTCGCCGGAGAACTTCCCGGACAAGGTCGGCGGCAACAACACCGAGGGCATCTTCTCCTCGGCCGACTGGTACCCGGGCTCGAAGGCCTCCGGCAGCGCCGCGTTCACATCGGCCTACGTCAAGGCCTACGGCGGCGACGCGAACGGCGTGGACGACAGCAGCGCCGAGGCGTACGCCGTCGGCCAGGTGCTCGCGGAAGTCGCCGACCGGGAGCACAAGGTGGACAACGCGACCGTGATCAGCGCGCTGCACAGCGGCACGTGGCCCACCATCCTGGGCAACCTGGCGTGGTCGGCCAACGGTGCGCCCAGCGGCGAGTTCAACCTCGTGCAGTGGCGCTCCGGCAAGCTGATCCCGGTCTACCCGCCCGCGATCGCGCAGGCGAAGCCCGAGGCGCCCAAGCCGAACTGGGGCGGGTGAGCCGTGCACGCACTGATCCAGGGCGTCATCCTCGGCGTGCTCACGGCAGGCGTGTACGCGCTGATGGCGTCGGGCCAGACGCTGATCTTCGGGATCATGCGGGTGGTCAACATCGCCCAGGGCGCCATGGTCATCCTCGGTGCGTACCTGTCCTACCAGCTTTTCTCCTCGTTCGGCATCGACCCGCTGCTGGCCATCCCGCTCACCACGGCCGTGCTGTTCGTGATCGGGATGGCCGTGCAGTTGGTGTTCCTGCGGCCGCTGCACGCCGGCGACCGATCGCAGCTGTCGGTGCTGGTCACGTTCGCGGTGGCACTGCTGGTCGAGGGGATCATGACGATCACGTGGACCACGACGGACCGCGCGATCGACACCGGCTACGCGAACACGAGCTGGACGGTGTTCGGCTACCAGATCACGTTGGTGCGGCTGTGGGCGTTCCTGCTGTCGCTGCTCGCGCTGGCCCTGCTGTACCTGGTGCTGCACAGGACCCGGTTCGGCCGCGCTGTGCGGGCCAGCGTGCAGAACCCGGAGTCGGCGCGGCTGCTCGGCGTCGAGTCCGACCGGGTCGCCGCGATCGGCTACGGCCTTGGCACGGCGACGGCGGCGGCGGCCGGCGCGATGTACGGGATGCTGTACCCGTTCAACCCGAACAGCCACTACGACCTGATCTCGCGGCTGCTGTCCATCGTGCTGCTCGGCGGACTGGGCAGTATCGGCGGTGCGGTGGTCGGCGCGCTGGTGATCTCGGTGTCATCGGCCGCGGTCGCGGCGTCCGTGTCGCCGATCTGGTCGCAGATGACGTTCTTCGTGGTGCTGTTGCTCGTCCTGGTGATCCGCCCGCGCGGCCTGTTCGGCGTGTCGACGCGGGGCGCGATATGAGGGCCGCCGTCGGACCCGCGCGGGCGGTCGTGTTCTTCGCCGTGCTGGCGGCGCTGCCGGTGGTCGGCCTGGCGCACTGGGCGATGAACATGCTGGTGTTCACGCTGATGTTCGCCGTGATGTCCAGCGCGTGGAACCTGTTGGGCGGCTTCGCGGGCTACCCGTCGCTGGGGCACGTGGCGTTCTTCGGTATCGGCGCGTACGCCGAGGTGCTGTGGTTCCACCATCACGCCATCGTCACCGGCTACGAGCCGTTCCTGCTGCTGCCGCTGGTCGGCATCGGTGTCGCGGTCATCGGGCTGCCGGTCGCCGCGCTGTCGATGCGCACCCGTGCCGACGTGTTCGCGATCGTCACGATCACGCTGCTGTTCGTCGTGCAGACGCTCGCGTTCAACCTGCGCGGCCTGACCGGCGGCGCGCAGGGCGCGTCGATCACGGTCGCGCCCTTCCCCGCCGACACGTTCGAGCAGCCGTTCTACGACGTGCTGCTGGTGCTGCTCGCGTTCGCGATGGGCCTGACGTGGCTGACGATGCGCTCGAAGGTCGGGTTGTCGCTGGCCGCCGTGCGCGCGGACGAGGACAAGGCCGCCGGTGTCGGCGTGCGGGTGCAGACGGTGAAGCTGCTGGCGTTCTGCGTCAGCGTCGGCCTGACCGGCATGGTCGGCGCGATCTGGGCCTACTACCAGGGCATCATCTACCCGCAGTTCGCCGTCGATCCGCTGATCACGGTGGCGATCGTGCTGATGACGTTCCTCGGCGGCCGCGCCACGCTGTGGGGTCCGGTGCTGGGAGCGTTCGTGCTGGAACTGGCACAGCAGTACTTCGCGTACAGCCTCGGCGGCAGCCAGTTCTACCTGATCGCGTACGCGCTGGTGTTCCTGGTGGTGATCCTGGTACTGCCGCGCGGGATTCTGCCGTCCATTCAGGACAGAATCCGGTTGCGGCGGCGCAGGGTGGTGGATGCCGCATGAGTGGCCCACTGCTGGAGGTCACGGGTCTGACGAAGGCGTTCGGCGCCGTGCACGCGCTCGACGACGCGTCGCTGAGCGTGGCACGCGGCTCGGTCACGGCGCTGATCGGGCCGAACGGCTCCGGCAAGACGACGCTGTTCAACGTCGTCACCGGCTACCTGCGCGCCGACTCCGGCACGGTCCGCTTCGCCGGCCACGACGTGACCGGCGTGAAACCGGCCGCCCTGTACCGGCGCGGCCTGTCCCGCACGTTCCAGCAGGCACGCGTGTTCGGTGAGCTGACCGTCGTGGAGAACCTGGTGGTGGCAGGCGGCTTCGCACTGGCCGCGCTGTTCGGCAGGCGGGTGCGCGCGGCCGACCGGGAGCGGGCGGACGAGCTGCTGGCCGAGTTCCGGCTCGACCGCGTCGCCGACCTCTACGCGACCGAACTGTCCTACGGGCAGCGCAAACTGCTGGAGTTCGCGGCCGTGCTGATGAGCAGGCCGAAACTGGTGCTGCTGGACGAGCCGACGGCGGGCGTGAACCCGGTGCTGATCGAGACGATGGAACGGCACATCCGCGCCCGGCACGCCGAGGGGATCACGTTCCTGATCGTGGAGCACGACATGAACTTCGTGATGCGGCTGTGTGATCCGGTCGTCGTGCTGGACCAGGGCCAGGAGATCTGCGTCGGCGCGCCGCGCGAGGTGCAGGACGACCCGGCCGTCCTCGACGCGTACCTGGGGGCGTGATGGCAGCCCTGCTGACGCTGCGCGCCGTCGTCGCCGGTTACGGTGCTGGCGACGTGCTCAAGGGCGTCGACCTGGACGTGACGGCGGGCACCGTGACGTGCCTGATCGGGCCCAACGGCGCCGGGAAGTCCACGGTGCTCAAGTGCGTCAGCGGTCTGCTGCGGCCACGCCGGGGTGAGGTCGTGTTCGACGGCACGCCGGTGAACCGGTTGTCGCCGCGCGCCCGGCTGCTGCGCGGGATCGCGCACGTGCCGCAGGAACGCAGTCTGTTCCCGGCGATGTCGGTGTGGGACAACCTGCTGATGGGCGGTTACGTGCTGCGCGACCGGAAACAGATCAGGGCGCGGGTCGACGCGGCCGCCGAGGCGTTCCCGATCTGCGTGCGGCGCGCGCACGACCACGCGGGCTCGCTGTCCGGTGGCGAGCAGAAACAGGTCGAACTGGCCAGAACCCTTGTCCTGGAACCGAAACTCGTGCTGCTGGACGAGCCGTCCATCGGCCTGGACCCCAAGTCGCGCACCCAGGTCTTCGCCAGCATCCGCGGCCTCGCCGAGCGCGGCATCACGGTGCTGCTGGTGGAGCAGAACGCGCGCAGCGGCCTTGCCGCGTCCGACGTCGGCGCCGTGATGGAGACCGGCGTCGTGCGCATGGTCGACAGCGGACCGAATCTGCTGGCCAGTCCCGAGGTCGCACGGCTGTACCTGGGAGGCGGGCGCGCGGCGAACTACGAAAGGACGCAACCATGACAACGTCCCCGGCCCGGATCGGCTGGATCGGCACCGGTCGCATGGGTGCCGCGCTCGTCCACCGGCTGCTGGACGCCGGGCACGACGTCGCCGTGCAGAACCGCACCCGTGCCAAGGCGGAAAAATTCGCCGACCGCGGCTGCGAGGTCGTCGACACCCCCGCCGACCTGGCCGACCGCGACATCGTGTTCGTCACGGTCGCCGGTTCGGCCGACCTGACCCACGTCCTGACCGGTGAGGGCGGCCTGTTCACCGCTCCGGCCGCCGCGCCGCGGATCGTGGTCGACTCCTCCACGGTGTCCATCGAATCGTCCGCTGAGGCCAGGAACGCCGCGTCGGCGCGGGACGCGGCGTTCCTGGCGGCACCGGTCAGCGGCAACCCGAAGGTCGTCCGGGCCGGCGGACTCACCCTCGCCGTGTCCGGCCCGCGTGCGGCGTTCGACGAGGTCGAGCCGTTGCTGCGGGCGCTGGGCCGCAACGCCACGTATCTCGGTGACGGCGAGGTGGCGCGGCTGGCGAAGATCTGCCACAACGTGTTCCTCGGTGTGGTGATCCAGTCGCTGGCCGAGATCACGCTGCTGGCGGAGCGTGGCGGCACGTCCCGTGCGGCGTTCCTGGAGTTCCTCAACGACTCCGTCATGGGCTCGGCGTTCACCCGCTACAAGTCGCCGGCACTGGTCAATCTGGACTTCACGCCGACGTTCACGATGCCGTTGCTGGCCAAGGACTTCGACCTCGCCTACGACATGGCACACGACCTGGCCGTGCCGATGCCACTGGCGTCGGCGGCAGCCGCGCTGATCGCAGGCGCTGTCGGCGCGGGTCACCGGGAGGAGGACTTCGCGACGCTCATCCTGGAGCAGGCGCGCCGCGCCGGCATGACACTGTGCCCGGAGGACGCCGAGGTCGACGACGGGCTGGGCGCGTGACGAGCGGAGAATCGATGACGACGGCACAGACCACGGCCCGGCCGATGGCGGCACCCGGCCACATGGGCGTGGACTTCGAGCAACGGGTCGACTTCGACCGGCTGCGCCGCTACCGGCTGGCCAGGGTGCGGGAGCGCCTGGCCAGCAGCGAGTGCGGCGCGTTCCTGCTGTTCGACTTCTACAACATCCGCTACGCCACGCAGACGTGGATCGGCGGTGCGCTGGGCGACAAGATGACCCGCTACGCGCTGCTCACCCGCGACGGCGAGCCGATGCTGTGGGACTTCGGCTCGGCGGCACGCCACCACCGGCTGTACTCGCCGTGGCTGGACCCGGCCAACTGCCACGCGGGCATGCTCGGCCTGCGCGGCGCGATCGCACCGTCGGCGGGCCTGATGGAGTCCGCGGTGCGCCAACTCGGGCAACTGCTCACCGACGCCGGCGTCGCGGACCAACCGGTCGGCGTGGACATCGTGGAACCCGCTTTCCTGTTCGAGATGCAACGCCAGGGACTGTCCGTTGTGGACGCGCAGCAGCTCATGCTGGACGCGCGGGTGATCAAGTCGCCGGACGAGATCATGCTGCTCACCCAGGCCGCGGCCATGGTGGACGGCGTCTACCAGGACATCTACGAGGCGCTCAAGCCGGGCATCCGGGAGAACCAGATCGTCGCACTGGCCAACCAGCGGCTCTACGAGATGGGCTCGGACCAGGTCGAGGCGATCAACGCGGTGTCCGGCGAGCGCTGCAACCCGCACCCGCACAACTTCTCCGACCGCATCATCCGCCCCGGCGACCAGGCGTTCTTCGACATCATCCACTCGTTCAACGGCTACCGCACGTGCTACTACCGCACGTTCGGCGTCGGCAGCTCCACCCCCAGCCAGCGCGACGCGTACACCAGGGCCCGCGAGTGGATGGACGCCTCGATCGCCGCCGTGCGGCCGGGTGTCGGCACCGACGAGATCGCCGCCGTGTGGCCGAAGGCGACCGAGTTCGGCTTCGCCACCGAGATGGACGCGTTCGGCCTGCAGTTCGGCCACGGCCTCGGGCTCGGCCTGCACGAGCGGCCGATCATCTCGCGGCTCAACAGCATGGTCGAACCGGTGGAACTGCGGGTGGGCATGGTGTTCGCGCTGGAGACGTACTGTCCGGCGTCCGACGGGTTCTCGGCGGCGCGGATCGAGGAGGAGATCGTGGTCACCGAGGACGGCCCGCGCATCCTCACGCTGTTCCCCGCGCGGGATCTCGTCGTCGCGAACCCGTACTGACGTGCTGGTCCGCCTCGGGTACTTCTCGGCGTCACCGGTCATCGCGGTCGGTGAGGCCCACGGCATGTTCGCCGGTCGCGGCCTGACGGTCGACGCGCGGCCGGTCGCGTCGTCGCCCGCGCAGTTCCGCTCACTGCGCGAGGGCGCCTACGAGATGGTGTTGACCAGCCCGGACAACATCGCGGCGCACTCGTCGATGGACGTCCGGGTGGTGCGGGCCGTGGACGGCGGCATGGGCCTGTGCCTGGTCGGCGCGCGGGGTGTCCGCTGCGTCGATGACCTGCGGGGCCGGGTGATCGGTGTCGACGTGGCCGATTCCGGCTTCGCGTTCGCGTTGTACGAACTGCTGGCCGCGAGCGGTCTGCGGCGCGGCGACTGCGAGGTGGTCGCGCTGGGCTCGACGCCTCGCCGCGCGGTCGCGCTGCGCGAGGGCCGGTGCGCGGCCACGCTGCTCAACGGCGGTGCCGCCGTCGCGGCGGTGCACGCGGGCCTGGTGCGGCTGGGCCGGATCAGCGACGTGGTCAACCCGTATCTGGGCACGGTCCTCGCCGCGACCGGCCCGTGGCTGGCCGAGCACGCCGACGCCGTGAGCCGCTTCGTCACGGCGTGGCAGCGCGCGGTGACGACGCTGCTCACCGAGGACGTCGACGACCTGCTGGCCGGCGTGTTCGACGTGCCGCGCGAGCAGGTGCGGGACGTGCGCAGGGTGCTGCGTGATCCGGTCGAGGGGCTGGTGCCCGACGGTGCCGTCGACGAACGGGCGCTGGCCAACGTGGCCGCGCTGCGAGCCAGGTACGGCGGTTAGGATCACGGTATGAGGTATGCCATCGCGATTCCGCAGTTCCACGGCGACGGCACGTTCGACCCCGACGCGTTCCGCGACTATCTGGTCAGCGCGGAACAGGCCGGCTACCACAGCGCGTGGACCCAGGAACAGGTCCTCGGTACGCATCCGCAGCTCAGCCCGCTGGAGTCGATGACGTTCGCCGCCGCGTGCACGACCACGATCCGGCTGGGCTGCACGGTGTTCGTGTCCACACTGCACATTCCGGCGCACCTGGCCAAGAGCATCAGCAGCCTCGACCAGCTCTCCCGCGGCCGCGTCGAGGTCGGCGTCGGCAGCGGCGGCAAGCAGCGGCCGTGGGAGGCGTTCGGTATGCGCCAGGAGCGCTACCTGGCGCGCTTCATCGAGGGCGTCGAGCTGATGAAGGCGCTGTGGACGCAGGACCGGATCACCCACGACGGCGAGTTCTGGCAGCTCAAGGACGCGGCTATGGAGCCGAAGCCGTTCCAGAAACCCCATCCGCCACTGTGGTTCGGCGGCTCCGGCCCGACGGCGCTACGCCGCGCGGTCAGCCACGGCACCGGGTTCTTCGGCGCCGGTTCGACCCCGACCGTGAAGTTCGCCGACCAGGTCCGCTCCGTGCGCACCGAACTGGCCGCGGCCGGCCGCGACACCGACGGCTACCCGATCGCCAAGCGCGTCTACATCGCCGTGGACAGCGACGGTGGCCGCGCGCGCGAACGGATCAACGCCGAACTGGGCTCGCTCTACGGCCACCTGCCCGCGTCCATCGAAGCGGCCGCGATCGCCGGCACCGTCGACGACTGCGTCCGCGAACTGCGCGACGTCATCGCGGCGGGCGCCGAACTGATCCTCTTCACCGCCCTGTACGACCAGCCGGAACACGCGGAACGCATCGCGGGCGAGATCATCCCGAAACTGGCCTGAACGCGCGTCCCCACTCCACCGCCCAAGCCCCGAACTCGTACGTGGCGGCCATACTGCCCGGCCGCGGCGGCTGCTCCACGTCCCACCCCAGCGCGCGATCCTCGATCACCTGCGTCAGCAACGGCCGCCAGCGCGGATCCAGCGTCGCACGCGCCCACTCCAGCGCACCCCGCTTCGACGCGACCTGCGCCGTGTACAGCGTGTACAGCGTCCGGCAGTACGTCGACACGATGTAGCGCTGCGTCCACGCGACGCCGATCGGCGCCCACGTGCGGATGTCGGCCAGCACAGTGGGCAGCGCGGCGCGCATGGCGTCGCGCAACGCGTCCGGCGGCACGTCGTCGACCACGTCCCTTACCGGTGGGCCGTCGAGCGTGATCCCCCGGTTGCGCAGGATCCAGCGGGTGTGCGGTGTGTTGCAGTGCGTGTCCCAGGCCAGTTCGCGGTGCCCGTGGTCGCAGAACAGCCACGGTGTACCGAGTCCGGCCACGCTCCGCAGCGAAGCCGTGTCCGCATAGGACCCTTCGAGATGCCTGGTCCAGAAACCGGGCCGGGTGGGGATGTCGTCGTGCAGCCGCCGCAGGTCCCGCTCCACGGCGCCGCCGGGCGCGGTGGTGGTCGCGACGATGAAGTCGCAGTCGCTGTAGCGGTCACCGGCGCCCAGCGCGAACGAGCCCTGCACGTACGTCCCGACATACGCGGCACCGAGGATGTCGCGCAACGATCCGACCAGCCCGGCCAGCACGGCGTCCAGTTCCTCGTACGGCGTGTGCACGCCTCGACGCTACCGGCCGCCGAAGTCGATCCGCATGATCACGCGGCGCGCGGTCGGCCTGCCGACCGGCCGGAAGCCGGCCTCCTCGTACACCTGCCGCGCGCCGACATGCGGTTCGCCCACTGCCCTACCAGCCATGGCACGGCACGCTAGGCTCCGTTCCGGACGTTCCGCTACCGGATTGCCGAGGACGATCGATGACCGCCGACACGAGCCCCACGGCCAGGGCGTTGCTGGCGCTGGAACTGGTGCAGGGCAGCCCCGGCATCACCGCGGACCGCCTGGCCGACAAGCTGGGCGTCACCCAGCGCGCCGCCCGCCGCTACATCGGCATCCTGCGCGAGGCGGGCATTCCCGTCGAATCGGCGCGCGGTCCCTACGGTGGCTACCGACTGGGCCGCGGCCTGCGCCTGCCGCCGCTGGTGTTCAGCGCGACAGAAGCGCTCGGCCTGGTGATGGCCGTGCTGGACGGCCACCACGAGGCGGGCGATCCGGCCGGCCTGGTCGGCGGCGCGCTGGGCAAGATCGTGCGGGCGCTGCCCGAACCCGTCGCGGCCCAGGCCGAGGCGGTCCGCCGCAACACCGCGCCCGCCCCCGACCGCGCCGCCGCCCGTCCCGACCCGGGCATCACGACCACGCTGGTCCAGGCGTGTTCGACGCGCCGCCGGGTCCGGGTGGGCTACCGCTCGGAGGCCGGTTCGGAGTGGGTCGGCGAGGTGGACCCGTGGGCGGTCGTCGTGCGGCACGGCCGCTGGTACCTGCTGTGCGAGTCGCATTCGGCGCACGCCGTGCGCGCCTACCGGATCGACCGGGTCCGCTCGGTCGACCAACTGGACGACACGTTCACCACGCCCGCCGACCTCGACCCGGTCGCGATGCTGGAGGAACACCTCGGGATCGGCTGGGAGTACGAGGCCGAGATCGTCATCGACGCGCCCGCCGAACGGGTCGGCCGGTGTGTGCCCCGCACGCTGGGCAGACTGACGCCGATCGACGACCGGACGACACGCCTGGTCGGCAGCACCGGCAATCCCACGTGGTACGTCGAACAGCTCGCCGCCGTCCCGGCACCGTTCCGCGTCGTGCGGTGTCCCGAACTCCGAGCGGCCGCCCGCGCGCTGGGCGAACGGTTCCTCGCGGCGGGCGGCTGAACGGTCCCGGGCACTTTCACCGGTGATCCACGTTGTACGGGTAGGACGGCAACTGGAGGTTCGCGTGGTCAGTCTCGTCGCGTCGGTGATCGGCTGGGTCCTGACGGCGTTCATCGTGGTGTTGCTGGTGCGGATGGTGCTGGACTGGAGCGGCGTCGTGACCAGCGGACCGCCGTGGGTCGGGCGCGTCCGCACACTGACCCACGCCGGCACGGAACCGGTGCTGGCGCCGGTACGGAAGGTGCTGCGGCCGGTGCGGACCGGCGGCATCGCCTTCGACCTGGCGTTCACCGTGGTGTTCATCGTGGCGCTGATCCTGCGCACGATCGCGTTCAGCCTGTGACCGGCGCCGGCACGCCGAACCACCGCGCCGCCGCCTGCCGCAGCGTGCCGAGTTCGCCGTCGTCCGGCCGTGCCGATGCCGTCGACCACGCGACGTAGCAGTCCGGCCGCAGCAGCATCGCCGTGACGTCGGCGTGCTCGGCGCGACCGACGACGACGTCGATGCGTCCGTCCTGATCGGACAGCGCGGCCGCCACGGAACCGTCCGCCGTCATGTCCAGCAGCAACGGTCGCGCGGTGGTCGTGAGCTCGGCCAGCCGGACCGTTCCGGTGTCGGTACGCAGTGTCACCTCCGGCGCGAACAGGCCGGTGACCGGGCCGCCGCCGTCCCCGTCGTAGCGGACGTCCGTGCCGGCCGTGAGATCCGCGAGCCGCCGGATCGTGGACCGGTCCCGCATCAGCTCGCCGAACACCTCGCGCAGCGCGGTCACGTCCCTGCCCGGTGCCAGCAGCGCCGACACGGCCTCCGCGTACGTCACGATCCGCGTCGCGGCTTGGCGCCGCTCGGTTTCGTAGCTGTCCAACAGTTCTTCCGACGCGTCGCCGCGCAGTGCCGCGGCCAGTTTCCACGCCAGGTTCGCCGCGTCCTGCATGCCCAGGTTCAGCCCGGAACCGCCCTGCGCGTAGATGTGCGCCGCGTCGCCGAGCAGGAACACCCGCCCGTCCCGGAACCGGTCGGCCAGCCGCGTGTTGCCGTGGTCCCGCCTGCTCAACAGGTGTGGCCCGGCACCGGTCGGCGGCTCGATCGGCACGTCGACGCCCAGCACCCGCCGGATGCTGGCGCGCAGCTCCTCGAACGTCAGCGGCCCGTCCGCTGCCGGCTGGTCCCATTCGGTGGTGGCGATGGTCGGCGGATGACCGGGCAGCGGCGCGTAGTTGAAGCCGCCGGTCTCGGTGCGCAGACCGACGAACGGGAACACGGTGCCGTGACCGGGCACGATCAGGCCACCGGTCACCGGATCGACCCGGTCGGCCGGCACGGTCGCGTGTGCCATGCGCAGCGTGCGCCGGTCGTACGTGACGCCGGGAAAGCCGATGCCGCAGAGCTTCCTGGTCAGGCTGTGTGCTCCGTCAGCACCGACCAGGAACCGCGCCCGCAGCGAATACGTCCCGCCCGGCCCGGCGACGGTCACGCCGACACCGTCGGCGTCCTGGGTGAACCCGGTCATCTCGTGGCCGCGCCGGATCTCCGCGTCCAGTTCGGTGGCGCGGTCCTCCAACAGGCGTTCGATGTGCCGCTGCGGGATGGGCAGCGTGTAGACCGAATGGTCGGCCAGGTCCCGCAGGTCCAGCCCCATCCCGGCGAACAGGAAGAACTCGCTGGGCACCGGCGGTCCCGCCTTGCCGCTGAACTTCTCGTACAGCCCCCGGCGTTCGACCAGCCGCACGACCGGCCCCATCAGGCCGTTCGCCTTCAGTTCCTGGCTGGTCGTGCGGAGCCGCTCCAGCACGACGGGCCGCAGACCGGCCAGTCGCAGTTCAGCCGCCAGCATCAGCCCGTTCGGGCCGCCCCCCGCGATGATCACGTCGATCATGTGTCGATCCCCTTTGTCGGTAAGGAAAGTCAGTTGGGAAGACCGGCCCGGATACGGTCCAGCACGTCGTGCAGCAGCGGCTCGACCGGGCCGTCCGGGTCGTTGCGCAGCCAGTGCCCGACGGCCTCGCCGGTGCCCGCGCCGACGACCCCGGCCAGCAGCCTCGGATACACGTCGCGGTCCACGTCGACGCCGATCCGCTCGGCGATCGCCATGGCCAGCTCCTCACGCGCCGCCGCGTCGGCCTTGAGGATCTCGCCCGCGACCGCGGGCACGGCGAAGATCGCCCAGAGGCCGTCGCGCCACCGCTTCGCCGTGTCGGAGTCCTCGACGGTGTCCACTGTGTACTGTGCGACGACGGCGTGCCGGATCGCGTCCCACAGCGGTTCGTCCGCGGGCCGGGTACGCAACGCGTCGCCGATCCGCATCGCGCGTTCGAGATGGATGGCCGCGACCGCTTCGGCCTTGCTGGCGAAGTAGTTGCGGAACGTGCGCGGTGACACCTTCGCCTCGGCCGCGATGTCGTCGACCGAGACGGAATCCCAGCCGTGCCGCAGGCACAGCCGCACGGTCGCCGTGCTCAGCGCGTAGCGCGTCGCGCGCTTCTTCCACTCCCGCAGGCCGGTGTCCTCCGTCATGCGACCACCGTAGCGAATCTTGCCAATTTTGCAAAGTTTCTATTTTGGCAAGTTTTGCAGTGACCTATGTCATAGATCATCGCCGACGGATTCCACCGCCGGCACCGGTCTCGACATGGACACGTCAACGACACGTCAACGACGACCTCAGGAGCACACCATGTCCCAGCAGCACACCATGTCCCAGCCCACCCGGACCGCCGTCGTCACCGGTGCCAGCCGCGGCTTCGGCCGCGCCATCGCCGCCGCGCTCGTCGCCGAGGGCACCGACGTCATCGGCATCGCCCGCGACGAGCGGGCACTCGCCGCCGCACGCGACGACCTCGGCGACCGGCTCACCCCGCTGGCCGCGGACGCCACCGAGGAAACCGTTGCCCGCCAAGTGATCCGCGACCATCGCCCGAGCCTGCTGGTGCTCAATGCCGGCGCCAGGCCCCACGTGGCGCCCGTCCAGGAACAGACCTGGGAGACGTTCAGCCGCAACTGGCACGTCGACACGAAGCACGCGTTCACCTGGATCCGAGCGGCACTGCTGGCACCGCTCGCGCCGGGCAGCATCGTGCTCGCGATGTCCAGCGGCGCGGCACTGGCCGGCTCACCGCTCAGCGGCGGCTACGCCAGTGCCAAGGCGGCCGTCCGGTATCTGCGCGGCTACGCGGCGGACGAGTCCGAGCGGGCCGGCCTCGGCATCCGGTTCGTCGCGCTGCTGCCGCAACTGACCCCGATCACCGGGTTGGGCTCGGCGGCCGTCGAGGGCTACGCGGCCCGCGAGGGCGTCGACCCGGACGCGTACGTCGCCGCCCGGCAGCCGATCCTGACCGCCGACCAGGTGGCCAAGGCCGTCCTGGAGATCGCGGCGGACCCCGACAGCGCCGCGGAGTACCGGATCGGCGGCGCCGGTCTACAGCCGATCGGCTGACCGCCGCCTACAGTGGACCGCACCGCAACCCCGGGAGTAGCCGCGATGCCCTCGGACGCCGAGTTCACCGCCGTCACCGAACCGTTCCGCAGGGAACTGCTCGCGCACTGCTACCGCATGCTCGGCTCGATCCACGACGCCGAGGACCTGGTGCAGGACACGTATCTGCGGGCGTGGCGCGCGTTCGACCGGTTCGAGGGCCGGTCGTCGGTACGGCGCTGGCTGTACGCGATCGCCACCCGGATCTGCCTCACCGCACTGGAGACCCGCGCCCGGCGGCCACTCCCGTCCGGTCTGGCGGCACCGTCGGACGATCACCGGGTCGCGGTCGGCGACCGCGACCCGGAGGTGCCGTGGCTGCAACCGGCGCCGGACGCACTGGTCACCGATCCGGCCGCGATCGTGGCCGGTCGGACCGGGGTGCGGCTGGCGTTCGTGGCCGCGCTGCAGTTCCTCCCGGCCCGCCAGCGCGCCGTGCTGACGCTGCGCGATGTGCTGGCGTTGCGCACCGCGCAGGTCGCCGAGATGCTCGACATGACGACCACCGCCGTGGACAGCGCCCTGCGCCGCGCCCGCACGCGGCTCGCCGAAGCCGGCCCGGTGCAGGATGATCTCGCCGAACCGGACGAGCGGACCGTCCGCGATCTCGTCGCCGGCTACGTGGCCGCGTTCACCCGCGCCGACGCGGACGCGCTGGTGGCCCTGCTGCGTGCTGACGTGGAACTGGAGATGCCGCCGACACCGACGTGGTTCACCGGCCGCACGGCCGTCGTCGGGTTCCTGGGCACTCGCGTGCTCCGCGGGCCCGGCCAGTGGCGGATGCTGCCCGACCGGGCCAACGGCCAGCCGGCCGTCGTCGCCTACCAGCGCACGGCGGACGGCCGCTACACCGCCTACGGCGTGCAGGTGCTGACGCTGATCGGCGACCGCATCTCGCGGATCTCCTCGTTCAACGACCCGAGCCTCGTACCGACGTTCGGCCGAGCGCCCGCTCTCACGTCCTGACGAACACGCCGGTGGCGGTCGTGCGCCCGTGCACGTCCCGCACGGCCGTGGCGACGGACCCCGCGCCAGGCACGGCGCTCACCACCATCCCCTGATGGTCGAACAACGGTGACACCAGCCGGTACTCGAACGACACGTCACCGGCAGTGCCTTGTGCCCGAACGGCTTCGGCCATCACCATGGCCTGCAGCGGGCCGTGCGTCAGCAGTCCTGGATAGCCCTCGACATCCCGCGCGTAGTCGCGGTCGTAGTGGATGCGGTGGGCGTTGTAGGTGAGCGCGGAGAACCGGAACAACAGCGTCGGCGACACGTCGACCGACCACTCCCCCTCGGCGACCGGCACGAGGGGCCCGTCCGTCGCCGGCGCGACCGGTGCGGCGGCGCGGTAGACGATGTCCTGCTCCTCGTCGACGACGACCCGCCCGCGCTGCTCGATCCGGTGCCGCACGACGACGAACGTCAACGCTCCCGACCGACCCGTTTTCTCCAGCGTGGACACGACTTCCGTGCGCCGCGTCGCCGGTTCGCCGGTTCGCAGCGGCCCGAGCGTGCGCACCCGCCCACCGGCCCACATCCGCCGCCGCACCTGCCCCGGCGGCACGGGCACGGTGCCGCGCACCGGATGCCCGTCCGGTCCGAGGTCGGCCTGCGCGGGCCGGTCCAGCAGGTACAGCCAGTGCCACAGCGGCGGCAGGCCGTCGGCATCCAGGTCGGGCACCGGCACGTCCAGCAGTGCTCCCAATGCCCGCGCGGGCCCTGGCACCAGCAGTTCCGTCCGCTCGACCACGTCCGTCCTTCCGCGTTGAGGATCTTCGGCGATCAGGAACCGATGCCGTACCGCTTGATGAGCTGCCGCGCGATCACGGTGCGCTGGATCTCGTTGGTGCCCTCGCCGACGATCATCAGCGGCGCGTCCCGGAAGTACCGCTCCACGTCGAACTCGGTGGAATACCCGTAGCCGCCGTGGATCCGCACCGCGTCGAGCGCGATCCGCATGGCCGCCTCGGACGCGAACAGCTTCGCCATCCCTGCCTCCATGTCCGCGCGGTCGCCGCAGTCGTAGCGGCGTGCCGCGTAGAGCACGAGCTGCCGCGCGGCCTCCAGCGTGGTCGCCATGTCGGCCAGATGGTTGCCGACCGACTGGTGCTGCCAGATCGGTTTGCCGAAACTCTCCCGTTCCTGGGCGTAGCGCAGCGAGTCCTCCAGCGCGGCACGGCCGACGCCCAGTGCCCGCGCGGCCACCTGGATGCGCCCGATCTCCAGCCCGCGCATCATCTGCGCGAACCCGCGACCCTCCTCGCCGCCCAGCAGGGCCGTCGTCGGCACACGCATGTCGTCGAAGGCCAGTTCGCAGCTCTCCACACCCTTGTAACCCAGTTTGGGCAGGTCACGGGACACGTGGAAACCGGGACCGGGCTCCACCAACAGGATGCTGATGCCGGTGTGCGCGGGCGTGGCGGCCGGATCCGTCTTGCACAGCAACGCGACCAGCCGTGACCGGCGTGCGTTGGTGATCCACGTCTTCGAGCCGTTCACCACGTACTCGTCGCCGTCGCGGCGGGCCGTGGTGCGCAGCGCCTGGAGGTCCGAACCGCCGCCCGGTTCGGTCAGCGCCATCGTGGCCCGGATCTCGCCGGTCGCCATCCCGGGCAGGTACCTGTCCCGCTGTCCGGATGTGCCGTGGTCGACGAGCAGTTTCGCGACCACGGTGTGGCCGCCCATCGCGCCTGCCAGGCTCATCCAGCCGCGCGCGAGTTCCTCGGTGACGGCCGCGTAGCACTGCGCCGAGACGTGTGCGTCGCCCCACGGTCGCGGGATCGCCAGCCCGAACACGCCAAGCTGCTTCAGTTGCTCGATCAGCCGTTCGGGATAGGTGTTCGTGTGGTCGAGTTCGCGCGCGACCGGCCGCACCTCGCGGTCCACGAACTCCCGTACCACGGCGACGATCGCGGTCTCCTCGTCGGACAACCCGTCCATCGGTACCCCCCTCAGCCGAGACGGAACGCCAGCCGGGTCTCCCACTTGTCCATGTCCGGCACCTCGGCCGGATCGCTGAGGTACTCCTCCAGCCGGCACCCCCAGCTCTCCCCGTTGCCGGCCGGCCGCCTGTCCCAGGTCAGGCCCTCGCGCTCGCCCCAGGCCAGCAGTTCGCCCGTCGCCCGCAGCAGGCCGTCCGGATGCCCGACGTGTACGACGGTCGCGTACTTCCCCGCCGGCAGCACACCCGCGACGACACGGTCGTCACCGGTCACCGGTTCGGCCACGGCGACACCGACCTCGACGACCATCTCACCCGCCATGTCGACCACGTCGTACCTCCACAACGGCGGCCCGGCCGGCGCGACACCGCGCGCGGCCAGCCAGTCGAGGACCTCCGGCAGCAGCGGCACCAGCTCGGCCGTCAGCGTCCGCATCGTCGCCCTCGCCCGAATCGCCACGTAGGGCTGGGCGGCCCGTTGCCGAACTTCAGGTTCCATGCCCGGATCATCTCCAGCCGGTCCGACAGCGCTCAGGCCCCGAACGGCTCAGCGTAGGTGAACGGGCCGCGCAGTGCCGCGTCGTGAGCCGTCAGCGTCCGGACCTGGAAATGCGGCTCCCACTCGGCCACCGGCGGCGTGATGCCGACACCGGTGCTGAGCACGAACCCGAACCGCCGGTAGTAGTCCGGCGACCCCAGCAGCGCGACCAGCGGCTCGCCGAGCGCGTCACCGGCGCCGAGCAGCGTGTGCACCAGTGCGCTACCGACACCGCGCCGCTGGTGATCCGGCCGCACGCTCAGCGGCCCCAGCGCCAGCACCGGCGCGCCACCGACATGCCCCCGGGAGGCCACGACGTGCCCGATCACGCCGTCGTCGGCCCCGATCGCGACCAGGGACAGGGCTGGCAGCCACGCCGGACCGGCCCGCAGTTCGTCGACCAGGGTCGCCTCCATCGGCAGGCCCGGCTCGTCGGGTCGGGCGAACGCGGCGGCGGTCACGGACCGGATCACGTCGACGTCGCCGGGGTTCTCGCGTCGTACCAGCACGCCGGCACTATCGACGATGGGCCGGTTTTCGGCAACGCGATCAGGACTGGCGGGCCTCGTCGTAGGCGAGCTGTGCCGACATGATCCGTTCGACGTGCGTCTCGGCCCAGTCGCCGATCGCCGCGATCGGCTTGATCAGTGAGTGGCCGAGATCGGTCAGCTCGTACTCGACCCTGGGCGGGACCTCCGCGAAGACCTCGCGCGTGACGAGGCCGTCGCGTTCCATCCTGCGCAGCGTCTGCGTCAGCACCTTCGGCGCCACGCGGCCGAGTTGGCCGCGCAGGTCGGTGAACCGCAGCGCACCGTCGCTGAGCAGCAGCACGATCAGCACCGTCCACTTGTCGCCGATCCGGTCCAGCACGTGCCGCGTCGCACACTCGGGATCGAACAGATCGCCGTACGAGGGACCGGTGCGCCTGACCCGCAGCTTGTCCATCAGCCGCGGCGTCGCAACAGTTACCATGAGGTACTTATAGCACGTTGAAGTACTCAGTAACCAATGGATACCTTTGCGTCGTCACAACCTGATCGACAGTGAAGGACGACGAGATGAAGATCGCGGTCTACGGCGCAACGGGGATGATCGGCAGTCGGGTGGTGGCCGAGGCGACCGCCAGGGGCCATGCGGTCACCGGCATCAGCCGCACCGGCGACGGTGTCAGGGGAGACGCGGGTGACAGCGGTTTCACGAAGCGGATCGCCGCTGAGGCGGACGTTGTCGTGTCGGCGATCGGCCCGACCCGCACCAGGGGCGAAGAGCGCAAGTTCCTGGCGCAGCAGCGCAACCTGGTGGACACGCTCGGCGACGCGCGGCTGATCGTCGTGGGTGGTGCGGGTTCGCTGCTGGTGGACGGCACGCGCCTGGTCGACCAGCCGTACTTCCCCGATGCCTACAAGCTGGAGGCACTGGTCGCCGCCGAGGCGCTGGAGTACTTCCGTGGCCTCGGCGAGGGCGTCGACTGGACGTTCCTGTGCCCGCCCCCGTTGATCGAACCCGGCGAGCGCACCGGCGCGTACCGGATCGGCACGGACTCGCCCGCCGGTGACGCCGTCTCGGCCGAGGACTTCTCGGTGGCGCTCGTCGACGAGGTCGAGCGGCCCGCCTACCGGCGCCGCCGCTTCACGGTCGCCCACTGACCTGCCGCTTCGCCCACGCGACCTCAAGTTTTCCGGTCGGTGTGCGGGGCAGCTCGGGCAACAGCACGACCGTGCGCGGCACCTTGTAGCCGGCGAGTGTCGCGCGCACGGTGGCACGCAGTTCCTCGGACGTGAGCGAGGTGTTCGCCGTCGCGACGACGGCGGCCACCCGCTCGCCCCACACGTCGTCCGGCACGCCGACGACGATCGCGTCGGTCACGTCGGGATGCGTGAGCAGCGCGTTCTCCACCTCCTGCGGGTGCACCTTCTCACCGCCGGTGTTGATCACGCCGGATCCCCGGCCGAGGAAGAGTATCGCGCCGTCGGCGTCGATCCGCGCCAGGTCACCGGGAACCGAGTAGCGGACGTCCTCGATGACGCGGAACGTCGTCGCCGTCCGGGTCGTGTCCTTGTGGTAGCCCAACGGCATCGGCCCGCTGTACGCGAGCACACCGACCTCCTTGCCGCCCGGCGCGGCCCGTTGGTCCCCGTCGGTGATCACGGTCGTACCCGGCACCGGGAAGAAGCGGGACGGCAGGTCGGCCACGGACGACGTGATGGCGAACGCGAACGGGCCACCCTCGCTGGACGCGATCGCGTCGACGATGGTGAGGTCGGCTCGTTCGTGCAGCGCGCGTTTGAGCCGGTCGCTGAGCACCGTCCCCGAACTGAGCACGGAGTCGAGCGCGGTGAGGTCGTAGGGCCTGCCATCGCGTTCGGCGGCCCTCAGCTCGTCGACCAGCGGCTGGCAGACGGCGTTGCCCGCGACGATGATCGTGCCCGCGCGCTGCGCGGACGCGCTCTCCCAGACGTGCCGTGGGTCGAGGCCGCCCGGCCGCGCGGTGATCACGCGGCCGCCGACCAGCAGCGCGCCCATCGAGTTGAACAGGCCGGTGGCGTGCATGAGCGGCACGACCGGCATCGTGGCCGGGGCTTCGGCGTTGCTTCGGGCCGTCACGGCGATCCGGACGGCCTCGTCGAGGGATGCCGGCAGCGCGTCGACCCCGAGCGGCCGGAAGATCGGCACGACGAGGCAGTTCAGCAGGTCCTTCTGCTGCCAGATCACGCCTTTCGGCCTGCCGGTCGTGCCGCCGGTGTACATGAAGAGCTGATCCGAACCCGGTCGTGGTCGGGCCGGCAGCGGTTCGGTCGTGGCGAGCAGCGGTTCCAGTTCCGGCACGTCGGGGCCGCCGGGGCCGGCGCCGACCCGGACCAGGAGCCGCAGCGTCGGCACGTGCGCGGCCGCGTGTGTCACGTTGCCGGCCAGTTCGCCGCTGAAGACGAGCGCCGCGGCGTCCGCGTCCCGCAGCAGCGAGGACAGTTCGTCCTGTGTGTACCGGTAGTTGGCGTTGACCGGGACGGCGCCGATCTTCATCGCCGCGAACACGGTCTCCAGGTAGGCGGCGCCGTTGTACAGGTAGCAGGCGACCTTGTCCCCCGGCCCGACACCCGCGGCGACGAGCGCGGCGGCCAGTCGTGCCGCACGATCGGCGAAGTCGGCGAACGTGTGGTCCCGACCGGGTTCGGAGATGGCGACGGCGTCGGGCAGTTCGCGGGCGACGGCCTCCCAGATGGTGCCGAACGAGACGTCCACCGGCTCATGCTAGACGTACGGTGGGGCGGCGAAGGTTGATCCAGGGAGGTCGTGTCGTGGTGCGGAACCCCGAACTGTCGGTCACGGTCGAGGACGGTGTCGCGCTGCTGGAGATGCACCGCCCGCCGGCCAACTTCTTCGACGAACAGATCATCGGGCAGATCGTCGACGCGGCCCAGGAGTTGGACGCCGACGCGCGGTGCCGGGTGATCAGTGCTGGCGTCGGAGGGCAGGCATTTCTGTGCCGGCGCGAACTTCGGTGTCGGAGGGGACTTCGCGGGCGACCGGGTGCGGGCGGCGGAACGGCTCTACCGGCGTGCGGCCCGGTTGTTCGACGTGCGGACGCCGATCATCGCCGCTGTGCAGGGTTCTGCCGTGGGCGGTGGGTTGGGCTTGGCGTGTGCGGCGGATTTCCGGGTGGCTGACGCGGGGACGCGATTCGTGGCCAACTTCGCGTTGTTGGGGTTCCACCAGGGTTTCGCGTTGAGTGTCACGTTGCCGGACCTGGTGGGGCGTCAGGTCGCGACGGACATGCTGTTGACCGGTCGGCGGGTGGGTGGCGAGGAGGCGGTCCGGATCGGGCTGGCGGACCGACTGTCCGAGCCGGGAAAGCAGCGGGAGGTGGCGGTCGGGTGGGCACGTTCGTTCGCGGCAGCGGCCCCGTTGGCGGTCCGGTCGATCCGGGCGACTCTTCGGTCCGGTCTGCAGGCCCGGATAGCCGAGGCGTTGGACCACGAGTTGGCCGAGCAGTCACGCCTGTGGACCACGCGGGACGCGGCCGAGGGCATCGCGGCCAGTCTGGACCGCCGCGCCCCCGTCTTCCACGGCGAGTAGTTCCACCAGGCGCCGCGCACGATGAGTCGTCCTAGTTAATCGTCGTGTTCGATGCGGGCGATCAGGTCGGTCAGTTCGGCGGCCACCTCTCGGGGCGCCTCGTGGATCGGCGTGTGGCCCGTGTCCAGGAGCCGGAGGCGGGCGCGGGGGATGCTGTCCGCGAGTTCCTTCGCCTGGGCCGGAGTCCGCGTCGGGTCGAGGGTGCCGTGGATGACCGTCGTCGGACACGCCAGTTCGGTCAGTCGCGGGGTCAGGTCCGTATCTCGCTGGCTGCGTAGCGCTTGGACAGCCGCGCTCATCGGTACTCGCGCCGCGTAGTCCACCAGCGTCGCGAGCATGACCGGGTCCGGTGGCGTGGCGAACGAGCGCTTCAGTAGCGCTTCGTTCATGTCCGGGCCCCAGGCCGTTTCCATCGCCGCGAGGATGCGGTCCACGTCGCCGTGGCCGTGCATGTGGGCGCCGCTGTCCACGATCAGCAGTGCCGCCACGAGCGTCGGATGGTCGATCGCCAGTCTGAGCGCTATCGCGCCGCCCGTCGAGTGCCCGATGATCACCGCTGGTCCGGTGAGGTCGGCCGCGATCCGGTCCGCGACGGATTTCAGGTCCCACGGGCCCGGTTCGGTCAACCACGACACGGCCCGGAGCGGCACACGTTCGGCAAGCCGGTCGAAAACGGCCGGCGCGCACAGGGTTCCCGGGATTCCGACGACGCTCGGGATCATCCGGGGACCGTGCCGTCCCGGACGACCGCGCCGACCACCGTGCTCACCATCGCCCGGACGGCGCTCGCGTCCGGTGGCGTGCCCGTGCGATCGGCGTACAGGAGATGGCCGGCGCCGATCAGCGTCGGTGCGAGCATCTCCACTGCCGCGCTCGGCGCCAGCCGCCCTCTCGCGCGCTCCGCCGTCAGGTACTCCTCGATCATGATCGCGGCCTCGGTCAGTACCGGGACACCTGCCGGCCATGCCTCACGCAGTCGGGCTCGGAGTTCGTCCCTGAAGGTCACCAGGGCGACCATCGCCACCGCCGCCGAGTTGAACAGCGCCGCCAGCGCGTCGGCCAGGTTGTCGATCACGCTCCCGGTGCCTGCCGCGTCACGCAGAGCCGACGCCTGGACGTCCATGTGGTCGATGCGGTCCAGGACGAACTCGGCAAGGAAGCCGTCGAAGTCGGTGAAGTGGCGGTGCAGGACGCCCTTGGCGCAGTTGGCTTCCGTGGTGACGGCGCGGCTGGTCAGGGCGTTCGGACCGGCGCGGAGGAGGATTCGTTCGGCGGCGTCGAACAGTTGTTGCCGGACGTCGCGGAGCGCCACTCCTGTTGGCACCGCTGCTGCCTCCTCGTACTCGCTGGCGTCACTGGTGTTCGCTGACGGCGAACGGTGTTGGCTAGTGGGCATGTGCCCACTAGGTTGGGCACATGCCCACTTTACCGTCGAGGTCAGCAGAGCCACATGAACACCGCGACGTGGCCGAGTCCTTCGGCGACGACGCCGCCCGGTACGACCGCGTTCGGCCCGGCTATCCGCCGGAGCTGGTGGAACGGATCGTCGCTACGAGTCCGGGATCGTCGCTGGTCGACGTCGGTTGCGGTACCGGCATCGCGGCTCGGCAGTTCCGGGCGGCCGGGTGTTCGGTTGTCGGTGTCGAGGTCGACGAGCGGATGGCCGAGTTGACGCGTGCCGGTGGAATCGAGGTCGAGGTGTCGACGTTCGAGACCTGGGATGCCGGCGGCCGGTTGTTCGACATCGTGGCGGCGGGGCAGGCCTGGCATTGGGTGGATCCGGTCGCCGGGGCCGTGAAGGCGGGTCAGGTGTTGCGGCCGGGAGGACGGTTGGCGCTGTTCTGGAACGTGTTCCTGCCGCCCGAGGAGGTGGGAAAGGCTTTCGCCGAAGTTTATCGGTCGGTGCTGCCGGAGGCACCCAACGGTTGGTCTCGGCCGGCTCCCGAGTTGTATTCGGTGATGATCGGGAAAGCCGATGACGGGATGCGGCAGGCGGGAGTCTTCGAGGGCCCGGAGGAATGGCGGTTCGACTGGCAGCGTGTCTATTCACGGGACGAGTGGCTGGATCAGGTTCCCACATTCGGCGGTCATAGCCGGCTGCCGTCGGAGAAGAGGGCGGAGTTGCTGGCCGGTATCGGCCGGGCCGTCGACTCGGTCGGGGGAAGTTTTGTGATGGATTACGTCACCGTGGTCACCACCGCTTGCCGCGTTGCGTAACGCACCTACATTCACGACGGCACGCCGCCGGCGCTCAGACCCTGGTCCTGGTGCCGGCTCATAATGAGGCGCAGCGGATTGGTGCCGCTTTGGCCTCCCTGCACGCCCAACTGAACCGTCCCACCTGGATCGTCGTCGTGGCCGACAACTGCACCGACACCACCGTGGACATCGCGCTCGCGCACGGTGCCGAGGTTTTCGTCACCTAGGGGAACACCAAGAAGAAAGCCGGCGCGCTCAACCAGGCGCTGCGGGGACTGCTGCCGCAACTGCGCGAGAACGACCGGGTGCTCGTGATGGATGCCGACTGCACGCTCGACTCCGGCTTTCTGAACAATGCCGGCCGCTATCTCGATCGCGGTTACGGCGCTGTCGGTGGGATCTTTTCCGGCGATTCCGGTGGCGGATTCGTGGGCCATCTGCGGCGCAATGAGTACGCCCGTTACGCGCGCGACGTGGCGCGGCGCAACGGGAGATGTCCGGTGGTGACCGGAACCGCCGCCGCGTTCCGGGTCGAGGTGCTGCGGCGGGTGTCCGACGCTCGGTTCGACGGGCGCCTGCCGGCCGGTGACGGTGTCGGCGGCCTGTACGACACGACCGTGCTGACCGAGGACAACGAGCTGACGTTCGCGTTGCGGCACCTGGCTTATCGCGTCGTCTCACCGCCGGAGTGCACGCTGGTCACCGAGGTGATGCCGACGTGGGGGCGCTGTGGCGGCAGCGGTTGCGGTGGAAGCGCGTGCCGTCGAGAACTGCGTCCAGTACGGCCTGACCAAGGTGACGCTCCCCTACTGGGGCGGCAGGTCATGACCGCCGTCGGCGTGCTGGTGTCATTGGTCTATCTGACTCGATCGTCCTCATGGTCACCAGCGAAACCGTGCGTCTGCACCGCTGATTGATCGTCTACTGAGGACACCGGGCGCGTGGCGCACGAGTGTCCGGCCGGCTGCGGCACAGCGATGCTACCGTCGGGTGATCAGCATCCGACGAACCTGTGGAGTAGACCGCATGCCACGCGTTGACGTCCAGATTCCGACACCCGACGGCCAGAGCAACGGCACCCTGCACATCCCCGACGGCGACGGGCCGTGGCCCGGTGTGCTGATGTTCCCCGACGCGGGCGGCATCCGCGGCACGTTCCACGAGATGGGTGACCGGATGGCCGGTCTCGGCTACGTCACGCTCGTCCCGGACCTCTACTACCGTTCCGGCGAGTGGGCGCCCTTCGACATCACCACGCTGTTCAGCGATCCGAACGAGCGAGCCCGGCTCGGCACGCTCATCGCACCGCTGACCAACGACGGGATCGTCTCCGACGCCAGTGCCTACGCCCGGTTCCTGCTGGCCCGGCCCGAGGTGAGCGGATCGGGCATCGGGACCACCGGATACTGCCTCGGTGGCCGGATGTCGATGGTCGCCGCCGGTGGTCTCGGCCCGACGGTCGCGGCCGCGGCGTCGTTCCACGGCGGCCGGATCGCCGTCGCCGACGATCCGGCCAGTCCGCATCTTGCCGCCGACCGCATCACCGCGACCGTCTATGTGGCGGGCGCGACCGACGACAGCTCGTTCACCGCCGAGCAGGCCGAACTGCTCGACCGCGCCCTCACCGACGCCGGTGTCGACCACACGGTCGAGATCTACCCGGCCAAGCACGGTTTCGCAGTGCCGGACAACGACACCTTCGACACCGACGCCGCTTCCCGGCACTGGGCCGCGCTCCAACAGCTCTACCAGGAGAACCTCACGGTCTGACTCAGCGCACGGTCACCGTCCGGCCGCAGCCGGCGAGCCGGACGGTGGCCGGTCCGTCGGACGTCACGTGCAGATCCGCGTCGCAGCCCACGTGCGCGCGCCGCGGGTCGATCGTGACGCCGCCGACGTTGGTCAGGGTGATGTCCAGCTCGTCGGTGGCCCTGGCGCGTTGCGGCTGCTGCCACGTCTCGACCTCGCCGGTGAACGTGAACGAGCCGCTGGTGCCGCTCGTCGTCCGAACCGGGTCGACCTGTGGATCGGCCTGGCCGAAGCCGTGCGAGAACGCGTCCACCGTGCCCAGGTCGTTGTTCGCCGTCGCGTCGCGGACCTGGATCTCCGACAACCAGTACGCGTGGTTCGCGGTCAGGCCCCATGTCGGTTCCTGCATGCCGCCGTCCAGTACATAGCTCACGTGCGGCGGGTTCGGGTTCACCTTCGCATCACCGAGGAACCGCGCCGACTCGTCCGCCGTCGGGTAGTACGGGCCGTGGCTGCCGACGTACTCGCGCCAGTCGTAGCGGTAACCGAGCGACCGCAGGCGATCCAGGAGCTGGAGTTGGCTGCTGGTCACGCACAGCACGTCGGTGTTCGCGTTGGCCGACAGCAACGGGATGTTCCGGTACGACGCGGCCAGGTTCAGGATCTCGGCGTCCTCCCCGCTGACCGCCGGCGTCGGCTCGCCCGGCCAGCCGGTTTCCGCGCTGACACACCCGATGTCGGGCAGTGCCGCGGCGAACAGGTCCGGGAACTCGGCCGCGTACTTGTACGTGCCGTAGCCACCCATCGACCAGCCGGAGATCGCGTTGTAGGTCGGGTCGAGGTGGAAGTGGCGGCCGGCGTCGGCCCACGCCTCGAACGTGTCCGCGCCCGACTCGCTCCAGTACCAGAAGCACCTGCCCCGGCCTTCCGGTGTCAGCACCAGCGATCCGGTGCCACGGTCGGCGAGCTGCTGCGCGTCGGGCGGGCCGTTGTTGTAGTTGCCGCCGCAGAAGTGCAGGTTCAGCGTCATGCCGTAGCCGGTGCTGGGCGCCGGGACGTCCGGGACGTACACCGAGTACGGCTGTAGCTGGCTGGTGTAGTCCGGCACCGCGTGGATGCTGCCGGTGCACGGCTCGTGGCAGTACTGCAGCGCGGGCTGCGGGCCACGGCCCTGCTGGTCCTCGAAGTGGCTGGCGAAGATCCGGTCGGTCTCGCCGTGTGTCGGCACACCCTCGGGCTGGTCGGGCATGTCGTCGTTGACGCCCGCACGCAGTTTCGTCAGGTTCACGTCCGCGTGGAAGGCCGACAGGTCGCCGGTTTCGAGTGCCGCGGCCTGTTGCGAGTCGCGCCAGATCTCCAGGCCGCCGGTGCCGGTCATCGGCTCGCCGAACCGGAACGCCACGTTGAACAGGGCGCCGCCGGTCGTGCCTGCGTTGCCCGGCCGGGTCGCGGTCGCCGCGCCGGAAACCGGTTGCAGATAACGGTTGTTCGCGACGTCCCAGAGGCCGGAGGCGGATGACACGCGCAGTGTCGACCTGCCGCGCGTGTCGAACGCGTTGCCCGGCACGCTGATCGTCACCTGGCGGCGGGTCAGATCCACGCCGGCGCGCGCGCCTCTGGCGTCGATCGCCCGGCCGGTGGCGGCGTCGGTGATCGCGACCGTCGACCCGTGCACCGTGACGAACACCTGTGCCGGCTCCTGTGCGCCCGCCTCGAACGGCAGCGGTCGCGGTGTCGGCGAGTCGCCGAGCGCGATCGTCGACGCGACCAGCGCCGGGTCGATCATCGCGTTGTAGGTCAGGCGGATCAGCAGACCGGAGCGGGCCGGCTTGATGCGGAATTCGACGAGATCGGCGGCGTCGCCGGCGTAGCGGGAATCCGTGGGATACGTGTAGGTCGCGCCAGCACCCAGGTCGTCGAACAGGTAGTCCTGGTAGAGGAATTCGCCCTGTCGGTAGGCGCTGGCGCCGGACACCAGGATCGGTGCGGCGTGCCAGGGGCCGCCCGGCGCGTTCTCCAACTGGGGTGCGCGGGGCGGCGGCGCATAGAGGATCGCGGGACCCGGCCGGACCGGGGCCGCGGCAGCGGGAGCGGCGGCGACCGCGGGCAGTGCGGTGGCCGCGGCGACCCCGGCCGCGAGCGCGAACATCAGCACACCGTGTGATGTGCCGAAACGGGGGGAACGACGGCGATGGCGTTCGGTCGGCACGGGCACCGTCCTCGCAGTGGTCGGTGACTTCTCGGCAAGGGAATGGACCGCAGAACAGACTGCTCCGCGGTCCGAACCGTGTCAACCGTTATCGATAACGTTTTTTATGGCCACCGAACCAGGTCCGTAAGTTCCACGGATACCGGCCGTGCGGCGCCCTGGCCGGACGGTCAGGTCGTGGGAGCCGGGGTCGGCGTCACCGACGCGCTCGGGCCGGTCCTCTGCTGCGGGATGGCGATCCGCGCCGCCGACACGGTGTCCCCGTCGACGGCGCCACTGACGCGCACCGTGCTGCCCACCGGGAACTGCTGCTCGGTCGCGGGATGGTCGGTCGTGCCGAACTTCGTGTTCGGCGTGATGTCGACGGTGATCGTCTTGCCCGCCTTCGTGGTGATCACCCACGAGTCGCCGTTCTCGGCGGTGATGCGGCCTGCGACCCCATCGCGCTTGTCGTGCGCCTTCGCGCCGGAAGCGGGCGCCGCCGAACTGGTCGTCGCGGCACCAGCCGCGCCCGCCGTCCCGCCGCACGCCGACACGCCGAGTCCGAGGCCGGCACATACCACTGCCACCGCCCCGATCCGCGTCCACGTCCACGTCCACCGGTTGTGCCACACCACCATGGTCGCTGTCCCTTCATCGCCGATGTCTGCTGGCGATCGGTGGACGTGCCGGTTCCGGCACCGGTTCGGTGTCCGCGCGGAACTCCAGCCGATCTTCAGGAACGGACCGAAGTGCGATTGACACTCAATGTGTTAACGCTAACAATTGTGGCCTGCCCGACTCGGAGCTGAGCTACCCCAGCGGAGAAGGTGCCATGCCCGTCGCGAAACCGACCGGCCGAGGAAAGCGACTCCCCACCTTGCGAACAAAGGTCGCGATCGCGGCCGTAGCCACATTGACGACGAGCGTTCTGACATCGGTCTCCCCCGCGGCCGCCGTGGCTACCCTGGCTGCCCACTGGGCGATGGACGAGGGCATCGGCACCACCGCCGCCGACTCGTCCGGCAACGGCGCCAACGGAACGCTCGGCTCCGGTGCCTCGTGGACTCAGGGCCAGGTCGGCCCGCACGGCGTGGCGTTCAACGGCTCCGGCACCGGCGACATCGACATCCCCGAACCCGTCGTCGACACCTCGCGGTCGTTCACGGTGTCGGCATGGATCAAGCTGAACAGCCTCACCGGTTACCAGACCGCCGTCAGCATCGACGGGGCCGACATCAGCGGCTTCTACCTGCAACTGAGCAACGCCACGGGCTCGTTCGCGTTCACCCGCCGCACCGCCGACGACACCAATTCCACCGAGGTGCGCGCGGACGCGTCGATCGCGCCCACCGCGAACACCTGGTACCACGTCGTCGGCGTCGACGACGCGGCGGACAACTCGTTGAAGGTCTACGTGGACGGTCTGGCGGGCACCGAGGCGACGTTCACGTCCGGTTGGCGCGCGACCGGTCACACGATGATCGGCCGCGGCAAGTACGGCGGCCCTGTCGACTTCGTGAACGGCTCCGTCGACGACGTCTCCTTCTGGTCCGGCGCGATGACGACCGCCCAGGTCGACGCACTCGACCGTGGCGCGCACTGGCCGTTCGACGAGGGCACCGGCAGCACGGCGGCCGACGCGTCCGGCAACGGCCACACCGCGACGCTGAGCTCGGGCGCGTCCTGGACCACCGGGCGGTTCGGCGGCCACGCGGTGGCACTGAACGGCGCCGCGAACATCACCTCCGCCGGCCCGACCGTCGACACAGGACACTCGTTCTCCGTCGCGGCGTACGCCAGGTTCAGCGATACCACCGGCACACAGGACGTCGCCTCGGTGGGCGGCACGTCGACCGGCGGCTACGAGCTACAACTGCACAACGGCGAACCGACCTTCGCCAGGCCCGCGTCCGACTCGGCGACCGCGGCGGTCACAGCCGTGACGGCACCGACCGCCGTCAAGCCGAACACGTGGTATCACCTGATCGGCGTGGACAACAGCGGTACCGGCACACTTTCGTTGTACGTCAACGGTCTGCTGGCCGGGACGACCCCGTACACGACGCCGTGGACGGCGACCGGCGACACGGTCGTCGGCGATCACCTCACCGGCGCGGTCGACGACGTCTACGTGACCGACTACGCCATGCCGATCGAGCAGATCGACGGCATCGTCGGGTCCGGTCGGCGGCACGCTGGCCGTCGACACGACGCCGCTGCACCCGTTGCCGAACACGTTCTTCGGCCTGATGACCGAGGACATCAACCACTCGATGACCGGCGGCCTCTACCCGGAGATGGTCAACAACCGCTCCATGATGGCCGATGCGACCAACCCGGTCGACTGGTCGGCAGTGGGCGGTTCGACGATCGGGCTGGACGCGGCCACTCCGCTCGACGCGGAGCTGACCCGCTCGCTCAGGGTCGGTCTCGCCGGCACGGCGTCCGGCGTGGCCAACGACGGCTACTGGGGTTTCCCGGTCCGGCCGCACCAGGTCTACCAGGCGTCGCTGTTCGCCAAGGCGACATCGGGATTCCGCGGGCCGCTGACGCTGACCGTGGAGAGCCCGGACGGCAGCCAGGTCTACGCGGCCGGCCAGGTTCGCGGCATCGGCACCACGTGGCGACAACTGTCCACCACGCTGGTGGCGGGTCCGCACGTGCCGACGACGGCGAACGCCCGCTACGTGCTGTCCGCCAGCGGAAACTCCGGCCGGACGCTGTGGCTGGACAACGTGTCACTGTTCCCGCCGACGTACGACAACGTGCCCGAACGGCCTGCGGGTCGACCTGATGCGGAAGCTCGCCGGGCTCAAGCCGGCGTTCATCCGCGAGCCGGGCGGCAACTACCTGGAGGGCAACACGATCCAGACGCGCTTCGACTGGAGGACCACGATCGGTCCGGTGTGGACACGGCCGGGTCACCGTGACGACGCGTGGGGCTACTGGTCCACCGACGGCATGGGCCTGCTGGAGTACCTGGAATGGTGCGAACAGTTGGGCGCCAAGCCGTTGCTGGCCGTGTACGCGGGGTACTCGCTGGACGGTGAGCACGTGGCGCGGAACCAGTTGGGGCCCTACGTGCAGGACGCCCTGGACGAGATCCAGTACGCGACCGGCGCCGTGACGACGCCGTGGGGTCACCAGCGGGCACTGGACGGTCACCCGGAACCGTTCGACATCGGCTACGTGGAGGTCGGCAACGAGGACTTCTTCGACGCGTCGGGCAGCTACGACGCGTACCGGTTCCCGATGTTCTACGACGCGATCCGTGCGGCTTACCCGGACATCAGGATCGTCGCGACGACGCCCGTCGCGTCACGCACACCGGACGTCGTCGACGACCACTTCTACGAGTCCCCCGCGTGGATGAACGCGCACGCCGACGAGTTCGACGACGTGTCCCGTGGTGGCCCGAGGATCATGGTCGGCGAATGGGCGTCGCAGGAGGGTTCGCCGACACCGGACCTGAACGCGGCGCTCGGCGACGCGTCCTGGCTGACCGGCCTGGAACGCAACTCCGACCTGGTCACGCAGGAGGCGTACGCGCCGATGCTGGTGAACGTGAACAACGTGGCGTGGCGGACCAATCTGATCGGGTTCGATGCGCTGACCAGCTACGCGTCACCCAGCTACTGGGTGCAGCGGATGCTGGCCGACGAGCACGGCGACCAGGTGATCGGCGCCGGCTACACCGGCGTCGGCGGCATCAATGCGGTCGCGACGCGGGACAGCCGGTCCGGACGGATCTACGTCACGATCGTCAACCCCGGCGGGGCGGCGCAACCGGTCACCGTGCACGTCAGCGGCAGCCGGGTTTCCCGGTGGGGCAGTGCGACCGTGCTGTCCTCGGCGAAGGCGACCGACACCAACACCATCACGCGACCGAACACCGTCACGCCGAGGACGACGCGACTGACCGGCCTCGGTAACGACTTCACGCACCTGGCCCCGGCCTACTCGGTCACGGTCCTGACACTCGGCTGATCCGGTCCGCGGTCGTGCTGCCGCGCACGATCAGCTTCGGCTCGATCATCACGTGCGGGCTGGAGTTCGCGCCCGTGCCCTCGATCCGGTCCAGCAGCAGCCGGATGCTGGCGCGGCCGAGTTCGGCGAAGTCCTGCCGGACGGTGGTCAGCGGTGGCGTGAAGAACTCGGCTTCCGGGATGTCGTCGAAACCCGCGACCGCGACATCCTCGGGCACCCGCACGCCCGCCTCCCGCAACGCCCGCAACACGCCCAGTGCCATCTGGTCGTTCGCGACGAACACGGCGGTCACCCGGTGGGCACCGTGTTTCACCCGGCCGGCCAGTTCCTGTCCCGCGCGGTAACCGGACAACGGGCTCCAGTCGCCCGGCAGTGGCGGCGGCGCCGGTGCGCCCGCGTCCCGCAACGACGCGCGCCACCCCGCCATCCGCGCCTCTGCCTCCAGCCAGTCCTGCGGCCCCGCGACGTGCCACACCGTCTCGTGTCCCGCGGCCAACAGGTGTTCGGTGACCAGTCGCGCGCCAAGGTGCTGGTCCACCGAAACGCCGGGAATCGCCAGGTCGTGGCCACCTTCGACGGTCACCACGGGAAACGGCTGCCGCATCGTCGCCAATACGGCGACGGACTCGCGGAGCGGCACGATCGCGACGACACCCTCGACGCCCCACTCGCCGAGGTGTTCCAGCGCCTGGCCGAGTGTTCCGCTGGTCTGCGTGCGCAGGGACACGGTGGACACCAGATAACCCTCGGCGCGCGCGGCCTCTTCCAGACCGGACCGCGTGCTGGCCGGACCGAACAGCGTCATGTTGCAGCCGACGACACCGAGCGTGCGGGTGCGCCGGGTGACCAGCGCCCGTGCGGACGAATTGCGCCGGTAGCCCAGTTCGCCGATCGCCTTGAGCACGTCGGCGCGCGTCTGGTCGCGCACGTTGGGGTGGTTGCTCAGTACGCGTGACACGGTCTGGTGCGAAACGCCCGCGATGCGCGCGACGTCGGCCATGGTCGGCGGCCGGGCGCCCGGAGCGCCGTCGACGCGCTGCACCACCCGTGCCTCCCCGTGTCGGCCTGATCGTCTGGACCGATCACGGGCAGGATACGCCAACGTCAGGCGGCCAGCGTGATCGTCACGGCGCGATCCCGCACGATCGGCCACGCGGGCAGTGGGATGTCCACCAGGCTGAACACGTCCTCGACGGACGCGAACTGGCCGCACTCGTCGCGCGCGTCGACGATCGCCCGCGCGACGTCCGGCGTCAGTTCGCAGCCCTTGGCGATCGCTCTCGCCGACGCGGCGTTGAGGTCGATCAACCCGCCGTCGTCGAAGGTGCGCTGCAGATCGGGCCTGCCGATGCGCAGTTCGTGTGCCATCAACGGGTCCGTGGCCACGATCTCGCGCGCCCGCTGCCGTTTCTCCCTGTTGTGCAGCACGACGGCGACGGCGGGCTCGATCACGCGCGGCTGCCTCGCGATCGGCGACCCGTACGCCTCGCGCCGCAACCGCACCTGTTGCCCGCAGCCGACACCCACCAACCCGACCAGCGTGAGCACACCGACGCCGACCTCACCGGTCCCGGCGCCGACCGCGTTGCCCTGCGCGTCGACCGGCGCGATCGACAGCAGCACCAACGACAATGTGGCCAGCCCCGCGTAGACGCCTGCCTGCACCGCTCGCGCGCGGCTGCGCAGCCGCGCGGCGGCGTGCGCGAACGGCACCCAGGCCATCAGCCCGAACGTCGCCACGGTGAGGATGAAGTACCAGATTCCCGAAGCCGGCCCCGAGCCATTTCCCCCGCGCCTGTCCGATGGTGTCATCGCAACCTCGTTCTCCCTTGGGAAACGGTCGCGGCCGGTGTGGTCGTGTCCATCAGCATGGACCCGCCACCGGAAAAAGGCACCTGTGGTGTGGCTCACCGGCCGGCGCCGGTGCGGAATGTACGACAGTCCACAACGGACGATCGTTATCCGGCGGCCGTCGCCAGCCGCTCCAGCAGTCCGACCTCGGTGTCGACGCCGACGAACGCACCGTTGGCGAACAGCACGTGCTCGACGCCCTTGCCGTCCAGCGCGGCCAGGTCCTCGGCGATCTGCTCGGGCGATCCACCCAGGTAGGGCCGGTCGACGTCGATCGGCTTCTCGGTGACGGGCACGTTCGCCCGTGCCACGACGGTCACGGCACCCGGGTCCCGACCGGCCGCCCGCACCTGCTCGCGGAACTGCGCGGCCATGCCGACCAACTGCTCCTGCGAGAACGCGATCGGGTTGAGCCCGTCGGCAACCCGCGCGGCCCGCTCGATCCCCTTCGGCGTCATGGCGCCCACCAGGATCGGCACGTGTGCCTGCACCGGTTTCGGGTTCACCTCGGACGGTGCGATCCGGTAGAACCGCCCGTCGAACGACACCGGATCCGGTCCCCACACGGCCCGCAGCGCGGCGATGGCCTCCTCGAACCCGGCACCCTTCCGACCGGGCGGCACGCCCGCGGCCTCGAACTCCTCACGCATCCAGCCCTGCCCCACACCCGCGATCACGCGGCCGCCGCTGAACTGGTCCAACGTGGCGAACCGGCGGCCGATCACCACCGGCGGGTGCAGCAGCAGGTCGATGACGCTGGTACCGAGCCTGATCCGGCTGGTCACGGCCGCGACGTGGCTGAGTGTGACGAGCGGTTCGTAGACGTTCCGGTAGACCTCCGGCGTCTGCTGCGGCTCGTCGCTACCCGGCATGAGCACACCGCCGACCGGCCGCAGCAGCCGCTCGAACGTCCAGACGGAGGCGTAACCGAGCCGTTCCGCCTCCTGCGCGATCCGCACGATGGCTGCCGGCGAGGCATGCTCGCCCGACGTCGGCAGCGCGATCCCCAGTTCCACGACGACTCCTTCCCGATAACCCGGACACCGAGCCGCCGACGATGCACGTGCTGTCCATCACCTGCGCTGCGACCGGTCCACGATCAGCCTGATGCGGGCACGTTCCCGCGCGGCATGGTGTTCCACCTCCCCGGGCGACCTCCCCGGGCGGCACCGCCCAACTCGGCGCAGCCGCCATCGTTCAGGCACGCCAGAAACAAGTTCTAGTTCTCGGAAATTTTCACGTCAATGCTCCAACCAGGCGCTTGACTTCATGCGCCAGCACGAAGCGAGGACGTGCTCCAGTCAGACGACTTGACGGCACCTGTGGACCGTCGCAGACTCAGGCCGTTCGGTCGACGAGGATCGGAGGCCGTCGTGCGGGTCGTGCTCGCCAGTCTGTCGGCACTGTCGCTGCTGTTCGCGGCACCTGTGGCCGGTGCGACGACACCACAGGACAGGGGAAGTCCCGTCGTCCATGTGGCAACAGGATTCCTGGGCGGCGAACGGTCGGCGGGAGTCGACAGCTTCCTGGGCGTCCCGTACGCACAACCACCGACCGGTGCCCTGCGGTGGCGGCCACCGCTACCACCGCGACCGTGGAGCGGAGTCAGGACGGCCACCAGCTACGGCAACCGTTGCCCCGCACTGGCGAGCACGAACGGTCCCGAGTCCACGACCGAGGACTGCCTGTTCCTGAACGTGCAGCGACCGTCGTGGGCGCGAGCGGGCGAGCGACTGCCGGTGTACTTCTGGATACACGGCGGTGGCCTGGTCAACGGCAGTTCCAACCAACACGACGGCACGCAGCTCGTACACACCGGCGACGTCATCGTCGTCACCATCAACTACCGCCTTGGCGCACTGGGTTTCCTGGCGCTGCCGTCCCTGACGGCCGAGGCGGGCCAGTCCGGCGACTACGGCTTCCTGGACCAACAAGCCGCACTGCGCTGGGTACACCAGAACATCGCGGCGTTCGGCGGCGACCCGGGGCGTGTCACGATCGGCGGCGAATCGGCGGGCGGCTGGTCGGTCTGCTCGCACCTGACCGCGCCCGCCTCCCGTGGCCTGTTCGCCGGAGCCATCATGGAAAGCGGCTCGTGCGTCGCGACGCAAACGCTCCCGGCAGCCCAGACGGAGGGCACGAGCATCGCGACAGCGCTGGGCTGCACGGACGCGGCAACGGCAGCGACGTGCCTGCGCGGCAGGTCGGTGACGGACATCCTGCAGGCGACCTCGTCCGACGGCTTCCAGATGGTGCACGGCGTACCGGCACTGCCGCAGGACCCGGACGCGGCGGTGGACAACGGCTCGATAGCGCGAGTCCCGGTCCTGGTCGGCGCGAACAGGGACGAGGGCAGAACGTTCGCCCAGGGCTTCATCGGCCAGACGCGGGCGCAGTACGAATCGTGGGTCCGGTCGACGTTCCCCACCAGCGCCGCGACCATCCTGGCCCACTACCCGTGGCCGGCTGAGTCGGACCAGTTCACGGCGGCCTACCTGGCAGGCGCCGTCCTGACGGACTCGGGCACGGTGGGCGGCATCGGCGGCTGCGTGAACAACGCGCTGGTTGCGCAGCTCGCGCGCGTCACACCGACGTACGCGTACGAGTTCGACCACAGGACCGGCCCTGGCCTGGCGCCGACGCCGCAGGGTTACGTGTGGGGAGCCGGCCACGCGGCGGAGCTGGCCTACATGTGGCCCAGCTTCGACAACGGCACCCCCATAGCCCCCACGTTCGACGCGGCGGAACGCGAACTGGCCGACAACATGAGCCACTACTGGACCGCATTCGTGGCAACGGCTCACCCGAGAGCCCCGGAGTCGGCCAACTGGCCGTCCTTCAACGCATCGAACAAAGTGATGTCGCTGAGAGCAGGTGGCCACTCGACACCAATCCCGGACACGGCGATCACGGCAGAACACCAATGCGCGTTGTGGCCGCAGAATCAGAACTAGCCCGACGACATCGGGCGCGGGCGGACGAGGCACGCGGCCGAAGGCCCGCCGTGGCTCGGCGGTTCCGAGGCTTGCCGCGGTGCGTCACTGGTACCGCGGTGCGATCCACTGGCAACTGTGTAGGCGACACAACCGTTGCGCGAATCTGGCCTAACCCGACAATGTGCTCTAAAGTCATGATCAGCGGTGTGCCCAGCCGGTATGCGTTCGCGTGAGCCCGGACTGAGTCGCCAGGACGCCCATCACCGTCCGAGGCGGGGACACGCCCTCGATCACACGGGGTTTCACGATGCGCCTTGCTCTCCGAGCCGTGCCGACCGTCGCTGCCGCGGCGGCCGTCATCTGTACCGCGTTCGCGCTCTCACCAGCCGCCTCCGCCAGCCAGCACCCGAAGGACGTGACCCTCCCGCCCGTCCACGTCGGCTTCGACTACCAGATCGGCAGTCCCTACACTCCCCCGGCCGGCGTCCGGGTGGTCAGCCGCGACCACAGCGCCTCCCCTGCCGCCGGTCTCTACAACATCTGCTACGTCAACGCATTCCAGGCCCAGTCCGGCGAGGAGAACACCTGGGACTCCGATCTCCTGCTCCGTGACTCGAAGGGCAACGTCGTCAAGGACCCCGACTGGAACGAGGCCCTGCTCGACATCAGCACCTCGGCGAAACGGCAGCGGATCGCGGCCAAGGTCGACGGCTGGATCGACGGCTGTGCCAACAAGGGCTTCCAGGCCGTTGAACCGGACAACTACGACAGCTACTCGCGGTCCAAGGGTCTGCTGAACACGAGCGAAGCGCAGTCCTACATCCAACTCCTCTCCGCCCACTCGCACGCCGACGGTCTGGCGATCGCGCAGAAGAACACCGCCGAACTGGCCGGCTCCGGCCCGGCCAACGGGCTGGACTTCGCCATCGCCGAGGAGTGCGGCACGTACAGCGAGTGCGACGCCTACGCTTCCGCCTTCGACAACCGGGTGTTCGTGATCGAGTACACCGACGACGGTCTGGCCGCAGCGTGTGCCGGATGGGGCAGCACGCTGTCCATCGTGGAACGAGATCTCGACGTCTCCGCCCCCGGCGACTCCGGGTACGTGCGCAAGACCTGTTGAGCGGGACAGCGGGGTGCGTGCGAACGCACCCCGCCGGTCACTTGATCCCGGTGTTCGCGATGGAACTGACGAAGAACCGCTGGCCGAAGACGAACAGCAACAGCACGGGGATCTGGCTGGTCACGGTTCCGGCCATCAGCAACGGCCACTGCGAGTAGTGCGAACTCTGGAAAGTGGCCAATCCCAACTGCACCGTCATGGTGTCCGTCGACGACGTCGCGACCAGCGGCCACAGGAAATCGTTCCACGTCGACAGGAACGTCAGCACGGCGACCGTCGTCAACGCGGGACCCATCAGCGGCAACAGGATCGAGCCGAGAATCCGCAACCGCCCGGCACCCTCGATCAGCGCCGCCTCCTCCAATTCCACCGGCAACGTCAGGAAGAACTGCCGCAGCAGATAGATACCGAACGGCGTCACCAGATTCGGCACGATCAGCGCGGGCAGCGAATCGACCAGCCCCAGATCCTTCACGATCAGCAGGGTAGGAATCATCACCACCTGGAACGGCACCATCAACGTGGCCAGAATCGCCACGAACACGATCCGGTGGCCGGGAAACCGCAACCGCGCGAACGCGTAGCCGGCCAGGCTGCACAGCACCAGGTTGCTGATCACGCACGTCACCGACACGATCGTGCTGTTGCGCATCCACGTGGCGAACGGCGAGTCGGTCCACGCCCTGATGTAGTTCACCCACTGCAGGCTCGCCGGCAGGCTGGGCGGCAACCGGCGTGCCTCGTCCAGTGTGGACAGACTGGTGATCACCATCCAGACCAGTGGCACGGTCATGACCAGCGCCACCGGGATGAGCACCCCGTGCCACGGCCAGGTGCGCCGCGATCGCACGCGTGGCGTACCGAGAGATGTGGTCACTCGGAACCTCCCGGGGCCGAGCCGTCGCGGGTCAACCTGAGCTGGAGCACCGAGATCAGCACGATCGCGACGAACAGCACGACCGCGATGGCCGCCGCGTACCCGGCATGGAAGAACTGGAACGCCTGCTGGTACAGGTAGTAGACGATCACCGTGGACGCGTGCAGCGGGCCGCCCTTGGTCGTCGCGTACACCTCGTCGAACAACTGCAACGCGTTGATCGTCAGCCAGACCAGCAGGAACCCCGTGACCGGCCGCAGCAGCGGGACCTGGATCCGCCAGAACGCGGCCCGCCGCGAGCACCCGTCGATCTGTGCCGCCTCCAACAGGTCCTGCGGGATCGCCTGGAGGCCGGCCAGGAAGATCAGCGCGCCGAAGCCGACCCACCCCCACACCGTCATGGCCACCACCGCGTACAGCGAGTGCGTCGGTGACGCGAAGAACGCGAACGTCGGCAGGCCGAGCGCGCGCAGGACCTCGTCGATCAGGCCGAAGTCCTTGTCCATCAGCCACGTGAAGATCACGCCGGTGGCGATCGTCGATGTCACGACGGGAACGAACACCGCGAGCCGGTACAGCGTGATGCCGCGGATGCGGCGGTTGAGCGCCGCCGCCGCCAGCAGTGAGAGCACCAGTGTGATCGGCACGAACAGGACCGTGTAGACGATCGTGTGCCGGACGGAGTCCAGGAACACGGGATCGCCGGTGAGCCGCTCGTAGTTCCTCCAGCCGACCCACGTCGGTGGCGTCTCCAGGTCGTTGGTCTGGAACGACAGTACGATCGACCAGACCACCGGGATCAGGCCGAACACACCGATCAGCACCACCGACGGCGTGGCCATGAGCCAGCCGGCGACCGCGTCCCGGCGGCGGCCGGGCCGGCTCCGCCCGCGGGCGGAGCCGGCCGGCGGCCGGTTGGTGGGGGGCGGCAGGATGGTGCGTGGCCGGCGGACGCGGCCGGTGCCCACGCTCACGAACCCGCCAGTGCGCTGCCGACCTGGTCGCTTGCCGCTTTCAGCGCCGCGGCGGGCTGTGCCTGGCCCAGCAGCACCGACTGGACCATCTGGCCGATGATCGACGACACCTGCGAGTACGCGGTGATGTTGGGCCGCACGTGCTTGACGTTGTTCAGGTTCGTCACGAACGTCTGTTCCGAGGGGTACTTCTTCAGGAACGACTGGTAGCCGGCCATCGTGGTCTCGGACCGGCGCAGCGGCAGGTCACCGGTGGCGATGGCGAACCGCAGGTTCACCTCGGGCGACGTCAGCCACGTGACGAACCGGAACGCCGTGTCGGATCGCTCCGACGAGTGGTCGAACAGCATGTACAGGTCGGGGCCGGAGATCGTCTCGTGGTTGCCGTTGTAACCGGGCAGTTCGGCGACGCCGTAGTCCACGTCCTTGTTGATGCTGGACAGGTCCCACGGGCCGGTCCACAGCATGGCGATCTTGCCGCTGTTGAACAGGTTGATGTAGTTGTCGTTGCCGGTGTCCAGGTAGACCGACTTGTCCGTGACGGCCATGTCCTGCAACTGCTGCAGCGCGGCGCGACCGGCGGCCGAGTTGAACGCGGGTTTCGAGTTGTCCTTGGTGAGCAGGTCGCCGCCCGCCTGCCAGAGCATCGCGAGGTAGCGCCAGACGGTGTCCTCGCTGCCGTCGTTGACGTACGCCCAGCCGTAGGTCTGGTTACCGCTGTTGGCAAGCTGCCTTGCGGCGTTGCGGAAGTCCTGCCAGGACCAGTCGTCGGTCGGCGGTGCCACGCCCGCCTGCGCGAACAGGGCCTTGTTGTAGACCAGGGCGAGGTTGTCCACCAGCGCCGGCACGCCGACGACCTTGTTGTCGACGGTGGCGGCCTGGCGTTCCGACGGGTAGAAGTCGGCCCAGTTGATGTCGGCGCCGTTGACCTTGCCGGTGAGGTCGACGAGTTTGGGCTGGCGGACCAGTTGGGACGCGGACGAGCCGTACTCGTAGGCGACGTCGGGATAGTTGCCCGCGGTGAATCCGGCGATGGTCTTCTGCAGTGCGCCGTCGTTGCCGCCGTTGAACGCCAGCGTCACCTTGGCCGACGGGTGCGCCGTGTTCCACTGGTCGGCCAACGCCTTGAGCTCGGTGGCCTCGGCGTCGGTGTAGCCATGGGAGAGGGTGATCGTCGATCCGCCGCCGGCCGAACTCGACCCGCAGGCGGTGAGCGCGGTTCCGGCGAGCAGGGCCACGGCCATCAGCCGGCCGGCACGGCGGATCGGGCGTCGACGGACCGGATGATCAAGGATCACCTGGTGCCTCCTTGAGGAAATAGAGTAATTCGAGCATGATCGATCGAAATTGGTGCGCAGTGTTGCACCGTCTCCGGAGGTGGTCAAGGCAGCCGACACCGGTGATCGGGTATGTCCAGGAATGTGCATTCGCGCGAACGTGGCGGAAATGAACACACTGATGCGCGTATCGTGCGGGTATGCGACAGGAAGATCGTCTCGGGCTGATCCTGGAACAGCTCAACCAGCACAGTTCGGTGGCGGTGGCGCGCCTCGCCGAGGAGCTGGGGGTGTCGGAGGCGTCGGTGCGCCGCGACCTGCACCTGTTGGAGAAGCAGAAGCTGCTCACCCGCACGCACGGCGGCGCCGTCGCGTCCGGTGTGCTCTACGAACTGCCGATGCGCTACCGCGGCGGGCAGCACCACGAGGCGAAGCGGGCCATCGCGGAGGCGGTCAACGCGCTGATCCCGTCCGACGTCGCGTCGGTGGGCCTCAACGGCGGTACGACGACGACCGAGGTGGCACGGGTGCTCGCGGGGAGCCGATCGCGGCTGCGCGTGGTGACCAACGCGCTGAACATCGCGTCCGAACTGGCCGTACGGTCCAACATCGAGCTCGTCGTGTGCGGCGGCAGCGCCCGGCAGGAGTCCTACGAACTGGTCGGCCCGCTGGCCGAGCTGACGCTGGCCAACATCAACATCGACGTCGCCGTGATCGGTGTCGACGGCGTCAGCCCGACCGCCGGTTTCACCACGCACCACGACGTCGAGGCCCACACCAACCGTGTCCTCGTCACGGCCGCCGAGCGGGTGATCGTGGTCGCCGACTCCAGCAAGATCGGCAAGCGCGGCTTCGCCAAGATCTGCGATCTGGCCACCGCTTCGGACATCATCACGAGCTCGTCGGCCAACCCGTCCGATGTCGCGGAGCTGGAACGGCACGGACCGAAGGTGCACGTCGTACCGGCCGGTTGACCATCGAAACGAACAGATTCGTGCACGATTAGTGCTTGCTTCTGGACAAAGCGAACGGGAATGGTTCATGATGGCCCGCGTGACCGGCATCGTGCAGCGCCCGTCGAGGGTGCTCGTCGTCGGCGACGCGAACCCTGACCTGGTGCTGCGCGGTGACGTGGTGCCGCGGTTCGCGCAGGCCGAGCAGCTACTCGACACCGCCGACCTCGTACTCGGCGGGTCGGCCGCGATCACGGCGCACGGTCTGGCCCGGCTGGACCGCCCGGTGACGCTGTTGGCCGCCGTCGGCGACGACCTGTTCGGCCGGGACACCGTCGGCAGGCTCGAATCGGCGGGCGTGGACACGCGGTTCGTGCTGGTACGCAAGGAGACCAGCACTGGCCTGACCGTCGTACTGTCCACACCGGACGATCGTGCGATCCTCACCCTGCTGGGCACGATTCCGACGCTGTCCGGCGGCGACGTGCTCGACGCGGTCGACGCACTGCGGCCGGGCGGACTGGCACACGTGCATTTCTCGTCGCTGTTCCTGCAGCAGACGCTGGCCGGGCAACTGGCAGGCGTACTCGTGACGTTGCGCGAGGCCGGACTGACGACGTCACTGGACACCAATGCCGATCCCGCGCTGCGCTGGGACGGCGTGACCGAACTGCTCCCCCACCTCGACGTGCTGCTGCCCAACCGCACCGAGGTCACCCAACTGGCCAGGCGGGACGACCCGATGGCGGCGGCCCGCGCGTTGGCGGGCGCCGGGCCGCTGGTCGTGGTGAAGGACGGCGCCAAGGGCGGTTTCGCGGTGCGCCGGGACGGCGATGTGGTCGAGGTCGCGGCCCGGCCTCGAACGGTGATCGACACGACCGGCGCGGGTGACACGTTCGACGCCGGGTTCCTGGACGCCTGGCTGACCGGCTCCGACCTGGTCACGTGCCTGAGCAGAGCCGTGCGCGCGGGGTCGTTCGCGGTGTCCGCCGCCGGTGGTACGGCGGGTCAGCCGACCCAGGCTGACTTGTCCGGGACAAGTCAGTAACGTCGGGAGACGAGAGAGCCACGACAGGAGGACCCCCGCCGGTTCGCCGGCCGTCGGCGCTGGATGCGGAGGGTGTCCTCCGTTATCGTGATGCGCAGCCTCCGCACGAGGAGCGACACCATGGCGGACGTCCAGCAGCCGCGACGTATGGCCCTGCGCGTGAACGGCAAGCGCGCCGAGGTCGACACCGAGCCGGACACGGCCCTGTTGTACGTGCTGCGCAACCATCTCGGGCTCGTGGGCACCCGGTTCGGCTGCGGTGTCGGGCTGTGCGGTGCGTGTTTCGTGCTGATCGACGGGCGGCCCGCGTCTTCGTGTGACACGCCGATGTGGGCCATCGGTGAGCGTGAGGTGACCACCGTCGAGGGCCTCAGCCCGCCGGGCCGGCCGCATCCGGTGGCCGCCGCGATCATCGACCAGCAGGCCGCGCAGTGCGGTTACTGCCTGTCCGGCATGGTGGTCAGCGCCGCGAGTCTGCTGGCGGACAACCATGATCCGACCGACGCGGAGGTCCGCGCGGCGCTGGACGCGAACCTGTGTCGCTGCGGTGCGCACAACCGGATCGTGCGCGCGGTGCTGGCGGCGGCCGCCGGACCGCGGGAGGCGACCGCGTGACGCGGGAACTGCCGCCGTCGCTGCTGGCCAATCCTCGGTTGGGCGACTGGCTGCGGATTCTGCCGGCCGGTCTGGTGGTAGTGCGTTCCGGCAAGGTGGAACTCGGGCAGGGAGTGCTGACGGCGCTGGCCCAGATCGTCGCCGAGGAGTTGGACGTCGACGTCTCGCGCGTACGGATGATCGCCGCCGCGACCGGCACGAGCCCGAACGAGGGCCTGACGTCGGGCAGCCTGTCGATCCAGCATTCCGGGGCGGCGCTGCGGGTCGCCGGTGCGGAGACCCGGACGATCTACGTCGAGGCCGCGGCACGGGCGTGGGGCGCCGAGGCGAACACACTGAGCGTGGCCGACGGCGTGATCAGCGCACCGGACGGCCGTGTGACGAGCTACTGGGACCTGGCCGACGACGATCTGCTGGACCGGCGGGCCAGCGGTCGGGCCGCGCCGAAGGCGGCCGAGGACTACCGCGTCGTCGGCACCGGCGTGCGGCGCGTCGACCTGCCGGACAAACTCGCGGCCCGGCCACGGTTCGCGCACGACATGGCGCCCGACGGCCTGCTCCACGGCAGGGTGATCCGGCCGCCGTCGCGCGGTGCGACCCTGCTGGATGTCGATACGCAGCGGGCCATGGCGTTGCCCGGCATGGTGATCGTGGTCCGGGACGGGAACTTCCTCGGCGTGCTCGCCGAGCGTGAGGAAGTCGCCGTGCGCGCGGCCGATCGCATTCGCGACGACGCGAAATGGGACGAGCGACCCACTCTGCCGGACGAGGACGACCTGCCGGCGTTCCTGGTGACGGCACCGGCCGGCACTACCGTGGTCGCCGAGCACGGCGAGCCGCCCACCGGTGTGACGGACACCCGCGACGCCACGTTCCACCGGCCGTTCATCGCACACGGCGCGATGGGACCCTCCAGCGCGACGGCGCTGGTCACGGACGGCGGCGATCTCCGGGTGTGGAGTCACAGTCAGGGGCCGTACGTGCTGCGCCGGGCGCTGGCGACGGCGTTCGGCATGGCCGAGGACCGGGTCGGCGTGCAGCACGTGGAGGGCGCGGGCTGCTACGGCCACAACGGTGCCGACGACGTGGCCATGGACGCCGCTCTGCTCGCGATGGCCACACCCGGCAGGCCGGTGCGGGTGGTGTGGTCGCGCGCCGACGAGCTCGGTTGGGCGCCGTTCGGACCCGCCGCCGTGGTCCGTGTCTCGGCGGAGCTGGGCGAGCGCGGCGACGTCCTGGCGTGGCAGCACGAGATCTGGGGCAACGGGCACGTCAGCCGGCCCGGTGCGACGCCTGGCACCGGACTGCTCGCCGACAGCCACCGCGAGGGCGGCGAGGAGATCGGATCCGGCCCCGAGGTGCCGCCGGAACGCGGCGGCGCCGCCACCCGCAATGCCGTGCCTGGCTACGCGTTTCCCGCGTACCGCGTGGTGAACCACCAACTGTCCGTGATGCCGTTGCGCACGTCGGCGCTGCGGGCGCTGGGCGCGTTCGTGAACGTGTTCTCGGTCGAGTCGTTCCTGGACGAGCTGGCCGAGGCAGCGGGCCGTGATCCGGTCGGGTACCGGCTGGCGCACCTGGCCGATCCGCGTGGCCGCGCCGTGATCGAGGCGGTGGTCGAGCGATCCGGGTGGCCGCGATGGGCGCCGCGCGAGTCGGCGGGCCACGGGATCGGTTACGCCCGCTACAAGAACAGCGCCGCCTACTGCGCGGTGGTCGCCGAGGTGGAGGCCACGACGCGGGTTCGGGTGCGGCGGCTGACCATCGCCGTGGACGCCGGGCTGGTGGTCAATCCGGACGGCGCGGCCAACCAGATCGAGGGCGGCGCGATCCAGGCGACCAGTTGGACGACGAAGGAACGCGTGCGCTTCGACCGGTCGACCGTGACCAGCACCGATTGGGAGTCGTATCCGATCCTGCGATTCTCCGAAGTACCGGCGGTCGACGTGGAACTGTTGCCGGACAACGGTAATCCGTCGCTCGGAGTCGGTGAGGCGGCACAGGGGCCGACGGCGGCGGCGATCGGCAACGCGCTGTACGACGCGCTCGGGCTGCGAGTGCGCACACTGCCGCTGACGCCGGAGAACATCGTGGCGGCGATGGCGGACTGACGCGCGCGGCGACGCCCGGTCCGGCGTCATCGTCCAGTACACTGTGGACTGATCAGATCAGGCCCTCGCGCATCGCGTAGGCGACGGCGTGCGAGCGGTTGCGCAGTTGGAAGCGGCTGGTGACGTCGTGCAGGATGGACTTCACGGTCCGTTCGGAGTAGCGCAGTTCGCGGGCGATCTCCTGGGTGTCCAGGCCGTCGGCGACCAGGCGGAGCACGTCGATCTCGCGGGTACTCAGGCCGGAGAGGCTCAGGCCCATGGGAGAGAGCACGTTGTGCTGCAACCGGGAGACGTGCTTGAGCAGCCTGCCGAGGATGTCGGTGGGCATCGCGCCCTTTCCCGCGGCGGCCTGGACGGCCAGTTTGGCCAACCGGGCGGGAGTCGCGTCCGCGCGGTGCACCAGGGCGCACACGCCAGCGTCGACGGCACCCAGCAGCGCGGTGTCGTCCACGCTGGTGACCACGAGAACGAACCGCTGGCACCCGGTTTTGTTGAGGCTGCGCAACAAACGCAGTGTCATCTCGTTGGCGACCTCGGCGGCGACGATGCCGACGGTCCGCTCGTCGACGAACGCCTCGTCCACCAGATGGACTTCCGGTTGATAAGCCAACTGGGTGATGAGTCCCGCCTGGGTGATGGGATCTTCGGCGCGCACGTGGATCGGCACTCTGGTGTTCACAGGTTCTCCCCAGCCTGAAATGATCTGCCCCGTGTGGCGCCGGTTCGATCGGGGACGAACCGCGCCCACTCCGTGTGAAGGAGTGGGCACGGGGACATCTGGATACAACCAACAATCCAACGTTATGCGGATTTATGGGCCGACCTTGCCGGACAACGACACCGACGGCGTGCACTGCGCCGCACCGGCTCCCGGCGTCTGACAACTGACGGCGACGACGACCGGTTCATCCGGATCGGCGTGCAGCGGTACGACATAGTGGTAGTCCAGGTCCCGGAAGTTGGCCAGGCCCTCCTCCAGGATCACGTTGTTGCCCACCATGAGCCGCAGATATCCGGTGTCGCCGCGCGGGTTCTGCAGCACGAGGTCGCTGATGTCCGCGGCCTGGTGGTCGGGCACCGTGTAACCGAACTTCTGGTAGGACCCATCGGTGACCGGTCCGGCCGTGGCGGCGATCCGGACGCTGACCGGATTGGTCCCGGTGCCACCGTTCTGTGCCGCGGTCCCGCCACTCTGTCCACCTTGTCCGCCCTGTCCGGACTGTCCACCGGACCTGGCACCACCCGAACCGCCACCCGAGCCGGCACCCGAACCGCCCTGGGCCGCCTGCGCCGCCTGACTGGCCTGTTCGGCCGCCCGGCTGGCCTGGCCCGCCATGTCGGCGGCCTGGTTGACCTGTTGCTGGCCGGCCTGCGTGGCCATCGACTGGACCTCCGGCGCCAGCATCAGGTACCACAGCGCGATCAGCGCCACCACGCCTGCGGTCAGCAGCGCGATCGCCGGGATCAGCCACTTGGGCAGCAACTGTTCCTGCACCATCACGCCGTCGGCCACGATCTCCTTGCCGCCCGCCGGCAACACGACGGCCCGGAACGGATGGCTCTTCGGTTCGCCTTTCACAAATCGCTTGTGCGGCATCACCTTCAGCGTGGCCAGCACGGCGTGGCCCGGCTCGATGCGCATCGTCGACGGCCGCACGCGCAAGGTCAGCTCGTCATCCGGGTCGACCGCCATGGCGTCCACGCTGATCGGCGTGTTGCCGTTGTTGTCCACGGCCAGCCGGTACTTCGCCCGCCGTCTGCCCCGGCGCTTGGCCGGCACGAGTTCGGCGACCACGTCGTCGAACGGCGCGATCTCGATCTCGCCCTCCTCGACGGTGGAGCCGTGCGGGTCCTCCCTGGACCGCACCCGGATCGCGAAGGGCACCGTGCCGGCGGGCGCGGCAGGCGACCTGGGTGGCGCGAACACTGCCCGCACGGCCACTTCCGTGCCGGGCAACAGGTTGACGACGGCTGGTGTCACCGTGCACCAGTCCCTCGTGGCACCGAACACCTCGACGGTGAACTGGTCCACGACATCGCCGGTGTTGCGAATCCTCAACTCGCACACGGCGTCCTCGCCCGCCTCGACGGCAAGGGCATCATCGTTCAGAGATGTGGCTACGGCCATCGCACCAGTGTCGAAGCAGCGCCACGGCGGCACGACCGTCGGGCGGGAACGGCCCCGGGCGGTGCTGGCTGCCCGATCGGGCGCTCGGCACCGCCCGAAACGGCGTACGTTCCGCCGACCGCCGCACGCGACGGAGTTCTAGCGTTGCCACACGGCTACGAGGGGGTGGTGTGATGACTCATGCTCTGACAAGGCGGACGTTGTTGGTCGGCGTGGTACCGGTGGTGGCCGCCGGACTGCTGGTGCTCGCAGGACCGGCACGGCCCGCGGCGGCCGGTGTCGCGCCGGGCAGCACCGAGCGGCTGTCGGTCGCCGACGGGGGCGGGCAGGTGACGACCGGCGACGTGGTGTCCAACCCTGCCGTCTCCGCTGACGGGCGCTATGTGGCGTTCTCCGACAGCGGACCGGTGGATCCGGCGGCCGGCAGCGGCGTCGACGGCGTCTACGTCCGCGACCGCGCGGCGCCCGGCCACACCGTGCTGCTCAGCCGCGGTGCCGGCGGGTCGGCCAACGGTGCCAGCGACGACCCGTCGATCTCGGCGGACGGCCGCTACGTCGCGTTCGACACGTCGGCCGCGAACATCCCGGACGGTGACGAAATCGTTGGGGCCGAAGCGTTGGACGTCGTCGTCGCGGACCGTGACCCGGAGGGTGACGGCCGGTTCGACAAGACGCTGGCCAACGGCGCGCCGGACTACCGCTACGTCGTGGTCGGGCGGCTCGACGAACAGGCCGGTGGCCGGCTGTGGTCGAACGAGCGGCCGTCGATCTCCGCTGACGGCACGACGATCGCGTGGCAGCAGAACCCGGTTCAGGAGGGATTCTCGACCGTGGTCGTCGCGACACTCGGCAAGGACGCGACCGGCAAGCTGCTGCCGCCCGCGGAGGCCGACTACCACGACGTCGACGTGCCGAATCCGACCGGGAACGCGGTCGACGCGACGTATCCGCGGCTGTCCGCGGACGGCGGGCACGTCGCGTTCACCGCGTTCTACTGCGTCGACTGCGGTGTGACGACCGAAGTGCGGCCGCACGACGTGCCCGGCACCGGGGCCGTGCTGCTGGTCGAGGATCTGGCCCGAAGGCGGACCGTCGAGCTGGACATCGACGCCCAGGGTCACCAGCTCACCGGCACGCCGGGTTTTCCGTCGCTGTCCGGCGACGGCTCGCGGGTCGCGTTCTCCGAGACGGGCGCCGACGGGACCGACTCGCGGGTGATCGTGGTCGACCGTGATCCGGGGACCGGCACGGCGATCGGGGAAACCGTTGCGGCGACGGACAATTCCGGCGCACCGGCGAACGCGACGACGCCTGCGCTGTCCACCGACGGCCACTATCTGGCATACCTGACCGGCGCACCGAACGCCGAGGACGGCACCGATCCACCGGACACGGAGGTGCTGCCGGCGCAGGTGGTGGAACGCGACCTGGACGTGGACGCGGCGCGGGCTGCCGCGAAACTGCCGCCACTGCCCGGTGAACTCGCCACGCCGAGTGTGCGCGCGGACTGCGCGGTGCCGGCCGGTGCGGCGTGCCCCGGCGACGGCGTGAGCGGGCCGCCGGTGCTGGACGGTGACGGCGGCGTGGTCGCGTACCTGTCGAACGCCGACGACCTGGTACCCGGTGACACGAACGGCATCGCGGACGTGTTCGCGCGGCAGTTCCAGCCGTCGCTGCGGGCCGACCCGCTCGCGTTCGGCACGGTCCCGGTGGGCAGCAGCGCGGTGGCGACGCTGACCGTGCACCAGGTCGGGTTCGGCCCGGTGCACCTGGGTTCGGTGACGGTCGTGGGTGGTGATTTCGGGGTGTTCCCGAGCCAGACGTGCCAGGACGCGACGCTCTACGAGACCGGCGCCTGCCTGGTATCGATCCGGTTCACGCCGCAGGTTCCCGGTCCCCGCGGCGGAACGCTGCACCTCGTCGAAGCCGGGCGGCCCGCGCCGTTCACGGTCGGCCTGTCCGGTGGCGCGGGGCCGGCCGTCGACACGTTCCGTGCGACGCCCGATCCACTGGTGTTCCCCGGTCCCGCGCTGGCGTTCGCCACGAGCGCACCGCAGGTCGTGACGGTGACGAACACCGGATCGGCGCCGTTCACGGTGAGCGCGGTGAGTCCGCCGGCAGGGCCGGGACTGTTCGCCGGCGACTACACGATCACGCGGGACACGTGCGTGGGTGCGCCGCTGCCGGGCGGTGGGACGTGCCAGGTGACGGTCGTCGACGTGCCGCACGGTGCGGGCGGCCGGCCGGGGGCGTTGGCGTTCACCGACAGCAGTGCGGGCAGCCCGCAACTGGTCGGCCTGAGCGCGGCCGGAATGCCGCCGACGCTGCGGGCGAATCCGGCCGTGGTGGCGGACGGCCGCGTGACCACGTTGGTCGGGCAGGGTTTCCCTGCCGGTCACGCCGTGGCCGTGACACTGCCGAACCTGCCGGGTGCGGCGACGGTATCGGCGATCGCGGGACCGCACGGCGACTTCACCGTCGCGCTGCCGGTGTTCGAACACACGGAAACCGGCACGTGGCAGGCCACGGCGACGGCCACCGGCACCGGCCTGACGGCCACGGCGCCACTGCTGGTCGTCCAGGGCACCTACCAACCACCGGACTTCACCACCCGCGACTGACGCGACGAGGAGAGAGGGGCCGCTGTTCGGCGGCCCCTCCCTCGTCGTCCGGTCAGGCCCGGACGATCTCCACGCTGTGTGTCACGTGCACCGGCTTCGTCGCCGCGACCAGCGCGTCCAGGCTGCCGATGCTCACCGTGGCCGGGTCGTCGATCGTGACGCGGACCCTGACACCGGGGTGGTCGGTGCCGGGCAGGGCGTCGCCCGGTCTGGTCGACCACGCGACGCCGCCGCTGTCCTCGACCTCGACCCGGCCGCCCGTCACGGCCTCGACATGCGCCAGGAGGCCCGCGACGGTGCCGCGGGCCCTGTGCAGTTCCGCGGCCGCGGCGACCACGGCGCGCTGCCGGGTCCTCGGCCAGTTCTCGTCCAGGTCGATGCCGACCCAGCCGGCCAGCCACTCCAGGAAGTCGGCCGGCGCCAGCCGCGGGTCGACGTACGCGTGCAGGCAGTCCAGCGTGGCGATCACCGGTGCCAGCACCGCGTCCAGCGCCGTCGTCAGGCCCATCATGACGGCGTCCTCCTGGAGGACGGCCGGCAGCAACGAACCCAGCGGGTACGGAGTGTCCAGTTCGGACACCATCGCGCGCATGCTCATTCCTTTCCGCGACATTCCGGCGACCGGGTCATCGGACGCCGAACAGTTCGATCTCGGTCAGCGCGACGTCGGAGGAACCCTGGGCGGGGAACACCTCGAGAATCCGGAGCTGGACACTGTTCACGCCGATCGCGTTGTTCAGTGCGAACTCCTGCGGCTTCGGTTCGTCCTGCAGGGTGATGAAGTCGCTCTTCCGGTTCGAGTAGGTCAGCTCGACGATCGACGGGCGGTCCTGCGACGTGTAGCTGCCGGCGGCACCGATCGTGATGATCATCTTGCGCAGGATCGTGGTGTTGGCCAGGGTCAGCGTCAACGTCGGCACCTGCGGCGCCTGGCTGCCGTTCCACGGGGCCAGCCAGTACGTGTTGCTGAACTCGTCGACCGCCAGCCGTCCGGGATGCCCCGGCACCTGCTCGTCGGCCGTGACCGCGCTCGCGTGCTGCGGGGACAGCGCGGAACTGGCCAGCCCGAACATCCGCTGCTTCACCGCGAGCACGTTGTCGTTCACCAAGTTGCGGAACGGCGGGTACGCGCCGTAGACGACGCCGCCGACGACCAGCACCAGCGCGACCACCACGCGGACCTTGCGGACGACCTGCCGCCACGCCGCACGCGACCGCGCGCTGCCCGGTTTCCTCGGCCGGGTACCGGCCTTGACGGTTCTGTTGCGGCGGAACAGCCTGCGCCACCACGGTGTCGCGACGATCTCGGCCTCGGCGAGGCTCTCGCCGCACCGGCCGCAGAACTTGCGCACCGGCGGGTTGCCCGTGCCGCACTGGCCACAGATCCGGTCGCCGGCCCTCAGGTCACGCGCTGCCGTCCGCCGCACCGGGGCGGCCTTCGGCCGCGCGGCCTGCGGCGCCACCTCCTCGTCGACCGGCTCCGGCTCGTCCCGTTTCGGATCGACGGGCGCGACGAGCGCCATCGCGGGCACGGCGTCGACCACGGGCATCCGGTCGTCGGGATCGAGCGCGGTGCCCGTCGCCTTCGGTGGCGGGGTTCGCCGTGGCGGTGGCGGTGGCGGTGGTGCACCGGTCGCTTTCGGGGGCGGTGCACCGGTCGCCCGTGGTGGCGGCGGCGGGGCGCCGGTGGCCTTCGGGGGCGGCGGCGGGGCACCGGTCGCGCGGGGCGGTGGTGGCGTGGCTGGATGGGCCAGGTGGCTTCGGCGGGCCGGGTGGCCGGGGCGGTGGTGGCGTGGACCGCGGTGGCGGCGGTGGTGCCGAGCGCGCTGGTGGCGGCGGCGCCGAGCGTGGCGGGGCCGCTGTCCGGGCCGGCGGCGGCGGGGCGCCGGTTCTGGCACCGGTCACCACCGGGGCGTCGGGCACAGGGCCGGACAGCGCGTGCACGGCCGCGCTGCGGATGCGCTGAAGCATCCCCGGTCGTGGCGCCTCGTCCTCCTCGTCCTGGACGGGTGCGGGTCGCGGTGTCTCCACCGCGACCTTCTTGCCCGTCCACTCCAGGAAACGGCCGCACCGGCCGCAGAACGTGTCCTTGTCCTCGTTGCGGAACCCGCAGTCGTGGCACACGATCATCGTGGTCATCTCCCCCTTTCCTCGCCGTCCACCCTGAGCTGGTGGTCGAACGAGAAGACCAGGCTGTTGGGCTCGACCTCGATCACCGAGGTCTCCTGGCCGCGCTCACCGGTCAGCGGATTCGCCGTGAACAGCCGCACGTCCTCGACCGTCTCGACGCCGCGGACCCGTTGCAGCACGCCGTACAGGTCACCGGTGCGCACGGCCCGACCGAACGGCCAGCCGTGGCCGTTCGGACCGCCGCCGGGCAGCGGGCTGAGGAACTCGTACAGCGCGAGCAACCCGTCGTCGCGCACCCGCACGACCTTCGTCCTGGGCACGGCGCGAACCCGTGCGACCACCGTGACACCGCGGTAGCGCGGCGGTTCGACCATCACCCTCGTGCCGATCAGCCGGACCTCGTCCAGCCGGTCGGCCAGCCGGGCCAGCGTGGCCTCGGCCGGGATGAGGTCGGCGAACTCGATCCGGCCCCCCTCCACCGACGCCGACGGCACGACGAGCACACGCACCGAGCCGGCCTCCGTGCCGGCGTCGCCCGCCGTGACACAGCGGATGCGCGCGGCCTCCGGCACCGCCTGCCGTGACAGCACCTCGTAGTCCTCCGCGGTGACCGCACGGCTGCGGGTGCGCAGCAGCACGGAGCCGCGATCCCGTGCCTCGTCGAGGGTTTCGCCGTCCACACCGCCCTGCGCGGCCCGCAGGTTCTGCACGGCCGCGACGAACGGCACGGACGATTTCAGTGTCCGGATCGCCCCGGCGGCGACGTTGCCCGCCGCTCCCCCGCCGACGGCGTACTGCCGGATGCGGATCGCGGCGCCCTTCGCCGGCACGGCGCCGTGGTACCGCAGCGTCCCCTCCTGCTGGCGCACGGCCGGTCCGAACCGCACCTCACCGGCGTAGGCGTCGAGAGCGAAATGCCGGTCGGTCGCCGAACTCGCGGCGAAGTGCTCGACCTGGCTCCATTCCTGCCAGCCGTCGACCGAGCTCACCTCGACGACGGGCTCGCCGACACCGGCCAGCGCGGGCCTGGACAGCAGCGAGAACACCTGTCCCGGCACGCCTTCCGAGTTGCCGAGCGTCTCGTTGTCGACGATCTCCGCGTTGACGGCCGCACCGGTCACACCGACCGTGCACGCCGTCAACCCGTGCACCACGGGCGACGCGCTGTAGGGGGGCTGACCGTCCTCCGGCGACACCACGCGGGCGCGCAGCCAGCCCGCCAGGTCGCCGTCGACGACACTGGCCTCGTGCTCGGGCGGCAGCAGCAGGATCACCGCGCCTGCCCGGTTCAGGCCGCCTGTCTCGTCGAGCGTCACCGGGCACTCGGTCCACGACCGGCCGGTCCACGCCTCCCACACCAGTGGCGGGCGCAGCGGGTTCACGCCGATGCCGTGCACGGTGCCGTCGAGGTCGAGCCGCACCGCGCAACCCGGCACGGCACCGTCCAGTCCGACCAGCAGGTGGTCACCGACCGCGGGCCGCTCGGCGAACGCGCCGAACGCCGTGCGCAAGGCCAGTTCGTCGATGCGCGCCACGGTCTCGTCGGCCCCCGCCCGACCGGTCCGCACCGAGCGCAGCGCGCACGGCACGGCCCTCAGGTCCTCCCTGGTCGAGAACAGGATCGACCGCGCCGCCTCGGTGCGCACCGTGCCGACCTGCGTACCGGACGCGATCACCGTCGGCGCGAGAGCCGGCGTCGACAGCCAGAACGTCACGTCGGCACGGGCAGGCGTCGGCGGCAGCAGGCGCAGGCCGATCAGGTCCAGGAACGCGACGTGCAGCCGGTCGGGCAACCGGTTGAGCCGGTACAGCAACTGATCGGTCATGAACGCGAACGTCTCGATCAGTGTGACGCCCGGGTCGGACACGTTGTGGTCGGTCCACGTGGGACAGTTGCGCTGCACCATGCGCTTGGCGTCGTCGACCAGGTCCTGGAACCGCCGGTCGTCCAGGTTCGGAGCTGGCAGTGCCATGGTCAGTCGCCCTCGTTCTCGGGGATCGTGTAGAACGGGAACACCAGGTTGCGCTCGTCGTTGCCGGCCTTCACGGTGTAGTGGATGTCCACGTAGAGCAGGCCGGGCTCGTCGCCGTCCGGGTAGACGTCCACGTCGGCCACCTCGACGCGAGGTTCCCAGCGCACCAACGACTTCTTCACCTCGCGGCCCAGTTCGGCCGCGTTGTCCGGTGTGGCGGCGCGGAACACGAAGTCGCGCAGCCGGCAGCCGAACGCCGGCCGCATCGGCCGTTCCCCCGGGTAGGTGGACAGGATCAGCCGCATCGACTGTTCCAGCCCGCGCGTGCCGCTAGCCAGTTCGAACGTGCCGCTGGCGTTGACCTCCAACGGAAACGACCAGCCCGACCCGATGAAGTCGGTGACCACGGTGCACCCCTCAGTTGAGCTTGATCAGTTGTCCCTTGATCTCGACGATCCCGCTGCTCTCGATCTTCACGGCGGTCGTCGCCTTCAGGCTGAGCGACGCCCCGCCGTCGATGTTGACCGTGCCGCCCTCACCTGCCCTGATGTCCACGGTGCCGCCGTCACCGCACTCGACGGTGAGACGGCCCGCCGGGCTCCTGGAGTCCGGCGGCGCCGGCTTGCAGGACAGCGTCACGGTGCCGGCCACCTGGTCGATCTTCAGCGCGAGATTCGCGTTCTTCGTGCCCAGCACCAGGTCCGACGCCTGCGGCGGACCGTCCGCGGCGGGTGGGAGTTCGTCGTGGAAGGCCAGCCGGTTGCCCGACGGTGACGTGAAACCGCGCCACACCACGGCCGACGTGGACCCGGTGGCCCGCACCGGTTCGCCGCCGACCCCGTATTCGCTGTGGTTGTTCACCAGGCCGCCCAGCACGTACGGGCGGTGCGGGTCACCGAACTCGAACCCGACCAGTACCTCGTCACCGCCGGTCGGCAGGAACATCGCGCCGGAGCGCCTGCCGGCACCGAACTGCACCACCGGCGCCCAGTCCGACTCGAACTTCGGCGACAGCCACGGCAGCAGCACCTTGACCCGGCCCTTGTGCAGCGGGTCGCCGACGTTGCTGACGATCCCGCAGACCACGCCGGGAATCCTCGGCGGTGTGGCCCGCCCGGCGCCGCCGGAGGCCAGCCCGAACAGCGAACGCTGCTGCCGGCCGCTGACGTCGAAGTGGGTGCGGTAACCGGTGCGGTCCAGCACGTGCCTGGCACTGGTCACCACCCATTTCCCGCTGAACCGGTCCGGCACGCCGGACACGTCCAGCACCGTGCCGGCCAGCACGCGCGGGTCACCGATCGCCTCACCCTCCGCCTCGGCACCCGTGCTGCCGTGCTGCTCGGCGATCCCCTTGACCACCTCGCCGACGGTCGACTCGATCGCCGCCCCGGTCGCCAGCGGCCGGTCGACCACGACGTGCGCCTGCGCTGCGGGTTCCGGGCCGAGGTCGGCCGGTCCGGGGGCGGCCGGCGGACCGTCGGGTTTCAGGGGCGGCCCGTGCCGCGCGGTGAACGTCCGGATCGCCGAGTCCACCGACGCGCCGTCGAGGTCGACCGACCCCGTCGTCGTCGACGTGGTCACGCTGGTCACCTTGGCGGCCAACGGGTCCCACACGCGCACCTCGGTCTCGACACCGAGGTTGCCGGCGGTCGTCCTGGCGCGGAACGCACGCAGGTTCGCCGGGAACCGCATGGTCACCGATGTGCCACCGGTCGTGCCGGATGCCTTGCGGTAGAAGAACTTCCCACTGGACATACCGAACTCGTGGCCGATCGCGGCCGCCCGGCCGGCCAGGAAGTCCCAGTCGGTCTGGTTGACCTGCCCGACATGATCGTGCGCGGTCCGCGTCTCGGCGACCTCACCGACCTCCAGGCCGGCCTGCCTCGCGACCTGGCCGGCGATGTCGGAGTCCTTCATGTTGAGGAACGTGCGGCTGCGGCGGGCGCGCTGCAGCCGGTGATCCCTGGTGTAACCGCGCACGATCGTCCGGTTGAAGTTGTCCACGAACGCGCCCTCGATCGAGGTCACGTCACCGACGACCAACTGCTTCGCCGACGACTCGCCCGGCGCGGCCGCCCAGATCTCGACGGATGTGCCGATCGTGATGCCGGCGCCGGGCAGCGCGGTACCGTCGTTGTCGTCGAACGTGATCTCGAACATGTCGGGCAGGTGCAGATTGCTGTCCACCACGGTCCGGTACAGCGTGTCCGTCGGCAGCTTCGTGGCCGACCCGCCGACGTAGACCGACGGCATGGCGATCGTCAGGTTGCCCTTGGTGGCGTCCACGGATGGCACGGCGTCCTCAGCTCTCCCCGGGCAGCAACAGCACGCGGCCGTTGCGCATCCGCAGCGGGTCGTCGATCCCGTTGGCCGTGGCGATGTCGCGCCACGCGTTGGGGTTCGCGTACGTCGCCTGCGCGATCCGCTGCAGGTTGTCGCCTTCCACGACGGTGTGCGCCCGTCTGCCAGGCGGCCCGCCGGACGTCGGATTCTGTTTGGGCGGCCGCTGCTTCGCGTCGGCCAGCGTGACGCTCACCTCGGCCCGCACCGGTGCACCGTCACCGGTGAACCGCGTGTACCGGACGTCCAGCTTGGTCAGCGTGACGTCGTAGTGGATGCCGCCGCCCATCTGGAACTCCAGCCGCTGCGCCTGTGCGCGGTCGCCGTTGCCCTTGGACCGGTCGGGCTTCTGCTCGGGCTCCAACCAGGACGACAGTCTCGTGGTCTGTGCCACCTCGCGGACGCCCTCCAACCGCAGGTTGGTCACCGTGATGCGCAACGGCTCCACGTCGATCACCTGCTCGGCCTTGTCGTTGGCGACCGCGCCCACGCTGCGGAACGTCGAGCCGCGCAGGACGCTCACGGACGTCGGGTTGTAGCTGAAGCTCACCGAGTCCGCGTCCGACTTCTTCAGCGTGGCCTTGACGTTCCCGCTGTGGCCGCCCGACTCCGGCAGGAAGCCGGTGTGCGCGAACTGCAGCCGCTCCACGGCCACCTCGCTGCTGTGCCCGGACATTGTCGGACCGAGCCACGCGACCGGCACCGCCTCCCGCAGCACCCAGTTCGCGACCTCCTCACCGCCCTGACCGTCGCACAGGGTGATGGTGACCGTCTCACCGCGGTAGGGCGCACCGTTGCCGTTCACCCAGCGCTTCATCACGTCACCGAGCCACGCGCGGATGGTCGCCGAACTGCTCTTCTGCATGGCCCGTTCCAGCGTGACGCTCCCGTAGCTCACCTCACCGGGCAGCAGCCACGGGTGCTCGTACTGGCCGCCCTCACGGAGCACGTCCGGCGTGAAGTTCACGCTCAGCCCCTGGCAGCCCGACCAGCTTCCCAGCGTCAGGTCGCCGACCTTGACGTGGAACCGCATGGCCAGGCCGTAACTGCCGTACGCGGTCGGCGGCGGCACCGAACCGGCGGCGCTCATCATCGCGGCGGCCGCCTTGCCCAGGAACGCGGTCACCGTGCACCGCCGTAGGACATCTCGTCGTCCAGGAAACCGGTGTGTGCCAGATCGAGCGTTTCCACGGCCGGCCGCGCGCCGGTCGAGTCGAAGTCGGCGATCGCCCAGCCGACCGGAAAGAAGTGCTTGAGCCTCCACTCGACGATCGGCATCGCTGTCCAGTCGAGCATCCTGACCGACCCGGTCAGCGGCACGTGCCGACGGGAGGTCTCCTGCAACCAGCGCTGCACGATCCGCGAGTCGGCACACGCCGCCCGCGACAGCCGGATGTTCGGGTACCGCGTCGGGCCGGGGCAGATCCACTGGTCGTTCGTGTCACCTGGCCGGTACGAGCACACGGCCCACGTCACGGTCAGCCCGGTCACCTTCGACCAACTGCCCAGGTCGTAGGCACCGCTGTCGATGGCCACGACGAACCGGTGGGTCATGCCGACCTCGTTGAACAGTTCCCCCGAGGCCCTGGCGGCCAGCCGGATCGCACTGGTCATGATCGTCTCCCGTTCATGCTGTCGTCACGTCGTCACAGGTCGGCCAGCAGGCCCGCGCGTTCCCGGTCCACGAGCAGTTCGCGGCGGAGATTTCCCCGGACCCGCCGATAGACGCGGTTTGCCAGGTCGTCCAGTTCGCGTGGGTCCGGTTGCTTCAGATCCATTGTGGACACCGTGTTCTCCAGCCGGGCGACGGTCTTCCTGAGTTCGGCCAGATCCGGCGGCTCGGACGGGGTGAAGTCCGGCAGTCGCCAGGTCGCGGGTGGTTCGTGGTGGCGGACTTCCGGCGCTCGCTGCGGGGCCGTGGGTTGTGGCGGTTCGGGATTGGTGGGCGGCCGGTGGACCAGAGGTGTCGGCGCGGAGCCCGGGTCGAGGAACCAGCGTTCCGTGGCGACGGCCTCGGCTTCCAGGGCCGCACCGGCCGGTGAGTTCTCGGCGGGCAGCGCCGGGCCGATGGCGTGTTGCTGGACGGCGTGGACGAGTTCGTGCGCCAGGAGGGCCTTGGTTTCCGGTTCGTGGAGCGGGCCCGCGTCGTCAGGGAGGTAGACCTGGCCGTGTTGGGTGAACGCGCGGGCGGCGCTGGTCCTGGCCCGCTCGGCGACGGCGCCACCCCGGTGCACGGGGACGTCGCCGACGTCGACACCGAACGTGGACCGGAACGCCGATGTCACGTCCTCCGGCACGCCGACGACCTCGGTCGGCTCCGTGACGGGCCGCCGCGGCGGATCCACCAGCGGTGCCCCCAACCCCAACGGCCGCTTCGCCCGCACGTGCGACCCGGTCTCGTACGGATCGATCATGTGTGTGCTGGTCGTAGGCGGATCGATCGCCGGTGCGGCAGTCCGCAGGGCAGCAATCGCGGGCGCGACACCCGGAAATCCTGCGATGACAGGCTCGGCGCTCGCCGGTGCGATGGCCGCCGGCGGGTCGGTCTCGGGCGCGATGAACTCAGGCACGATGAACTCGGGCGCGACGGATTCAGGCTCGATGGACTCAGGCGCGATGGTCGACGGCACGATCGTGTCGGGCGCGATGGTCGACGGCTTGATGGTTGGCGGCTTGATGGTTGGCGCTGGGGTGATGGCGGGCGCGGTCGTTGGCGGGGCGGTCGTCGGCGCGGTTGTTGCCAGTGGGGAGTTCGTCGGCACGATGGTTGTCGGCCGGGACGCTGTTGGCGCGGCCGTAGCCGGCGCGGTCGGGTCCGGTGCCTCCGTCGCGGGCGCCGTGGTTTCGTGTTGGACCATCACCGGCGCGGTGGCCGGCCGGACAGGTGTTTCCGGCACCGCGGGGTGGCGCTCCGCGTCCTCGGCCGCGGGCTCCGGGGGCTCGGGTGGCTCCGCCTGCGCAAGCTGGTCCGGGGTCGATCGCGGAGTCAGGCCGAGACGGCGGCTCTGGGCGAGGGTGGCCCGGCGGTGGGGGCGGTCCGGAGGTGGTGGGGCGGCCGGTTGCGGATCGTCGGCGCGGGGTGGCGGTTCCGCGACGCTGGACGAGTAGCCGGCCAGCGCCGACGCCCACGGCTCGCCGGAGCCGGCGCCGATACCGCCCTGCTGGTGCAGCAACCGGTCCAGGTCGGTCGTGCGGTGTGGGACGAGCGGTTCGCGTGCCTCGCCGACGTAGTCGTCGACCGCAGCCGTCAACACCGGCCGCCGCACAACCGGCCGGTTCACCACACGAACGCTCCGGCGGTGTTCGGGCTCCCGGTCGGGTTCCGGGTCGTCGGGTTCGGGTTCGGCTTCGACGGAGGGCCTGGCGCGGTGGGCGAGGGCCGGGGCGCCGGTCCCTCGGGAACGCGCCAGACCCGTGACCCGACCGCGCGGCGCCGACGAGACCGTGGTCAGGTCGGCGCGGTCCGGCAGCGGACGGGTGCCGGACACGTCCGGCATCCGCAGCACCGGTGTCAGGGCCGGTGCTGCCAGGTCCACCGTCGCGGTCAGGACCGGTAGGCCGGCCCAGTCCCGTTGTGGCTCGGACGGCGCGGCAGCCGTCCCGGCCTGCTCCCGGTCGCGGCGGCGAAACGGCCAGCGCATCGCATGTCCCCCTGTCTGCGGCCTTCGTCAACGGGTCAGCCGACCCCGAGCCGATGGTGGATCCTGCCCACCTCGTCGATGATCTTGATCCTGGCCGGATGCTCGATGTCCAAAATGGATTCGAGCGGCCAGTGCAGGTAGTACGCGACGTACACGACCTCCTCCCAGAGGCGGTCGGCCGTGTACGTCAGGATCCCCCGGGGCATCACCGGCGACGTCCACCGAGAACGCGTGCTCGCAGGCCGGACAGGTGACGTCGGCCTCCGTGTGGCCCTGCTGGTTGATCCTGCGGTACAGGTCCTGCAGGAACGCCAGGTCGGACGCGAACAGGCTCTCCACCACGAACGTGTCCACCGTGGGCACCGAGCCAAGGCGCGTCACGGTGCGCTCCAGCAGCAACACCGTGAGGTAGGCCGGGTTCTGCCTGACCCTGGGATCGGTCTGCGGCGCGATCTCGTCCCTGGCGGTGGCCAGGCGCATCACGCCCGCCCTGTGGTTGACGCCCCGCTCGTCCACGAAACCGCGCGGCAGCACGAACGGGTACTCGGTACGGATTCCCTCTGTGCCGCCGATTCCGGCCGGCGGCGCGTCGATCATGGTCACGGTGCCCTCATGTTCTACTGTGGACCGAAGGTCACGCCGGCAGGATCTTGTCGCACTCGATCGTCATCGTGACCATGAGGCTGTCCGTCGAGCCCGCCTTGGCGCTGCCGATCTCCATCTTGGTCAGCCAGGCGTTCTCCAGCATGTAGTTGACCTGGATGTTGCCGCTGGCGTCCTGCACGGTGATCGTGACGCCGGTGCGCGCGCCGGGCTCGCCGTTGCGGGCCAGTTCGTGCCAGTCGAAGAAGGGCTTGATGTCGGCGTCCAGCGCGCGCACCAGCACGACGGTCGGCGGCTTCGTCTTGCCGAACTGCTTGGTGTGCTGGGTGTTGCCCTTCTCGTCGTTGAAGATGTACTCGTGGTGCTCGACCTGCGTGCTGATGCCCTTCAGCTCGGAGAAGCCGAGCGGGGGCAGTTTGTCGCTCTGGATGAAGAACCGTGGGGCGCTGAACACCTGCAGCGCCGAGTTCTGCGCGGATGCCATGGAATAGTCCTCCCAGCGAATTGGCAATCGGTCACGCCGGCAGAATGCTGTCGCATTCGATGGTGACCTTCATCAGTACGGTGCTCGTCGCGCCTGCCTGGGCGGGATCGATGTCCAGCGCGTGAGCACCACGCGTTCTCCAGCAGGTAGTGCACCTTGCCCTTGCCGGACGCGGACATCAGCGTGAACATCGCCGGCACCTTGGCCAGGGGCTGTTCGCCCTGGCCAGGGTGTGCCAGCCGAACAGCTTGCCGAAGCCGTCGTCGTCCAGTGCCCGCTTGAGCATCAGCGTCGGCGGCCGGGACCGCCCGAACTGTTTGGCGTGGAAATTGCCGGAGCGATTGTTGTACGAGTATTCGACGGCTTCGACGGCGGAGCTGATCCCGGCCAGTTCGGAGAATCCGAGGCCCTGCGTCCACATCTCGCAACTGATCCAGAACCGCGCCGCGCTGATGATTTCGGACACGCGACCCCCTCCTCCGGGAAACGCTATTCGTCGAGTGCCGCACCCTCGGAGAACTGGGACAGCCGGAACACGACGAACTCGGCGGGTTTCACCGGTGCGATGCCGACGTCGACGGTCAGGATGCCGGCGTCGCGGTTCTCCTCCGGGTTGTTCTCGGCGTCCACCTTGACGTAGAACGCCTGCTCCGGGGTGCGGCCGAACAGCGCGCCGCTGCGCCAGACCCGGCGCAGGAACATGGTGACCGTGCGGCGCACCGAGCTCCACAGGTACTCGTCGTTGGGCTCGAACACGACCCAGTTGGTGCCGTTCAGGATGGACTTCTCCACGTAGTTGAACAGCCGGCGCACGTTGAGGTAGCGCCATTCCGGGTCGCTGGTCAGGGTCCGCGCACCCCACACGCGGATACCCTGGCCGGGAAACGCGCGGATGCAGTTGACGCCGATCGGGTTGAGCTGGTCGTGCTCGCCTCGGGTCAGGCCGCACTCCAGTTCGATCACGCCGCGCACGACCTCGTTGGCGGGTGCCTTGTGCACGCCGCGGGTGTCGTCGTTGCGCGCCCAGATACCGGCCATGGCACCGCTGGGCGGCGTGAGGACCGGCTTGCCGCTGCGCGGGTCGATCACCTTGACCCACGGCCAGTACAGCGTGGCGTACTTCGAGTCGTAGCCGGCGACGTTCATCCGCCAGTCCTTGACCTGCTGCGGCTTCAGGCCGGGCGGCGGGTCGAGGATCGGCGACCCGGTCGGCCATCAGTTCGCAGTGCGCGATCATCGCCAACTGGACGCCCTTGAGGCCGTCCTCGTCGATCATCCCGGCCTGGTAGGCGGCCATCACGTCCGGCACGCACAGCATGGTGATGTCGTCGATGGCCTCCAGGCCGGCGAAACCGGTCCGGTCGGCCGAGTCGCCGACGTAGTCCTCGACGGACACCCGGGCCGGGCACAGCGGCGGTCGGGCCACCGGCCAGCGTCACGGAGCCCTTGCGGGGCAACGCGAGCGCGCCACCCTTGACCTCCTCGATGGCGACCAGCGTGGACTGCCGCGACAGCGGTGACGACGTTGGCGGGCCCGCGCTTGGTGCTGACGTTGTCGAAGCACCTCCTCCTGGCCGCCCTTGCGGACCACGAGCTTGAAGGTGTCCTCGGACGGCTCGGACGCGTCCTGCACCTCGACGGTCACGGCGTCGCCGGCTCGGCACCGGCCTGCAGCGCGCGCAGGACCAGCGGACGGCCGTCGACGGCGGCCGGCAGTTCCGCCGTGGCCACGGGAGCGCCGTCACCGGTGGCGCCGCCGATCCGCACGACGTAGGCGGAGCCGCCGCCGTTGAGGAAGAACGCGTACACCGAATGCGCGAGATAGGAGTCCGCCACGAAACCGCCGAACGACTGACCGAACTGCGTCCAGTTGGTGACCAGGACCGGTTCGTGCACCGGTCCCTTCTCCGCGAAACCCACGAACCCGGCGACGGCGGTGCCCACGCCCTCGATCGGCTTCGAACCGGACGACACCTCCTCCAGGTACACCCCAGGTGACAAGTAACCAGGCATCTGCCCTCCCAGCAGTGACGGCCAACGTGAGACCACACTGTCCATCACCGGCGGTACCGATTCGTCGATCCGCGGGACGAACCAAAGAGCGCCCGACGCTGCCCGATCGGGCGGCCCGGACCGTCCGGACGGACACCCTGCGCGCACTGCCCTCGTGCCCCGGCGACGCCGCACACTGGCGGGATGCTGCACGAGGTCGACGCCGTCCTGCGCGCCCGCTGGCCGGCGCGCTGCCGACTTTCGGTCGACTTCGCGACCCCGGACGCGTCGTGGTCGGCCGGTGACGGGTCGACGGTGAACCTGTTCCTGTGCCGGATCGGCGAGAATCCCGCCGCACGGGAGGGGAACTGGACCGAGCATCAGGGACGCGCACGGCCGCGTCACCGGCCGCCAACCGCCGCCCCGGCGGTACCGGGCGGGTTACGTGCTCACCGCGTGGGACGCGGAACCGCGGGTGGAACGCGCATTGTTGGGTGCCGCGCTGGCCGGGCTGGGTCGCTGTGACGTGGTGCCGGCGGAGTTGTTGGCCGGCTCGTTGGCCGATGCCGGTCAGCCGGTGGCGGTCGACGTCGGGCACCCGGACCTGACCGGATCGGCACCGCCGTGGGAGTCGTTGGGCATCCGGCCGAGGGCGTATCTGGACGTCGTGGTGACGGTCGTGGCCGTGCCCCCGCCGGTCACCGCACTGGCGGCGCCGCCGGACACCGTCGATCTCGGCATCGGCGCTCCGGCGCCGGCGCCCCGGCGCCGCCGGGTGCGGTGCCACCAGGCGCGGTGCCACGGAAACGGGTTCGGGAGCGGAGTTGACGACATGGGTGCGCCGGCAGCGAAGATGGGTGACAAGGTCGTGGGCGAGGACACGCACATCGTGATGGTGCCCTCCCCAGGTGGGCCGGTCCCCACACCCCTGCCGTTCCCGTTCCAGGGCGCGATCGCCAGTGGTTGTGTGACGTCGGTGCTGATCGGTGGCCTGCCGGCGGCCGTGCTGGGTTCGGTCGCGGTCAACGAACCGCCGCACATTCCCGAATCCGGCACGTTCCAGATTCCACCGACGAATCAGGCGACGATCACCAAGGGCAGCGGCAGTGTGCTGATCGGTGGGAAACCGGCCGCCCGCGACGGTGACAGGGCGAACACCTGCAACGATCCGGCTCCGTTGCCGGCCGGGACCGTGGTGGCGCTGGGCACGGTGCAGATCGGCGGCTGACGGCGCGTCGGTGGCTGACGGTGCGTCGTGGCTCCGGGCGACCGGCGCCGACGGTCGGGAAGTACCGCGGGAGCCGCGGCTGAAAGGTCGATGACCACAGCTCGGAATGGTTAGCCTCGCCTAATGAACGGTCCGGCAGCAGGAGGTGACCACCCACAGATCCGACGTTGTCCGCGGCGGAGCACCCGTGGTAGGCCCGACAAAGGGACACAACCGACCAATGAGGGTGGGGTGCCGAATGCGTCGTCGGACTTTCCTGGCGGCAGCCGGGACCGCGGTGGTCGGATCGGCGCTGGTCGTCTCCCGGCGTACGCGGACTACTCGACCACGGTGAACCCGGGCACGAACTGGGGCACGTGGGAGGGCTGGGGCACGTCGCTGTGCTGGTGGGGCAAGGCGTACGGCGCGAACGCCACCCTCGCCGACGTCAGTGTTCACCACCAACACGCGTGTCCTACGACGGCACGTCGTTGCCGGGCCTCGGCCTGAACATCGTCCGGTACAACGCCGGCGCGTGCACGTCGAACAGCATCAACGGCCAGAGCATGGTCGTCTCGCCGAACATCTCGCCCACCCGCCAGATGGACGGCTACTGGCTGGACTGGAACAGCAGCGACCCCGTCGTCGGCGAGCTGGAACTGGTTCACCGACGCCAACCAGCGCAACCTTCTGTGGGCGGCCAGGGATCGCGGCGCCAACCATCTTCGAGCTGTTCTCCAACTCGCCCATGTGGTGGATGTGCGACAACCACAACCCGTCCGGCAACGCCGACGGCGGCCAGGACAACCTGCAGACGTGGAACCACCAGCAGCATGCGGTGTATCTGGCCACGATCGCCAAGTACGCGCACGACAACTGGGGTTTCGACTTCCACTCGGTCGAGGCGTTCAACGAGCCGATGCTCCAACTGGTGGACGGCGACCGGTACGCAGGAGGGCTGCCACTTCGACAGCGGCGACCCAGGCGACCGTCATCCCGTACCTGCGCACGGAACTGAACTCCCGCGGCCTGACCGGAGCGCTGGTGGCGGCGTCCGACGAGAACACCTACGACCTGGCACTGAGCACGTGGCAGTCGTTCGGCTCGGCGACGCGGAGCGGCCGTCGGCCAAGATCAACGTGCACGGCTACCAGTACGCGAAGCGGCCGCCGCGACCTGCTGTACACCGCGGCGCACGCGGCCGGCAAGGTGCTGTGGAACTCCGAGTACGGCGAGAGCGACGCGACCGGACTGTCGCTGGCCAGCAACCTCAACCTGGACATGCGCTGGCTGCACCCCACGGCGTGGGTCTACTGGCAGGCGCATCGACGGCGGCGGCTGGGGCCTGATCCAGGCCGACGAGTCGGCGGGCACGACCGGCGCGGTGAACACGAAATACTACGTACTCGCCCAGTACACGAGGCACATCCGGCCCGGGAATGCACATCATCGACGGCGGCGAGGCGAACACCACGGCTGCCTACGACCCGGCCGACAAACGCCTGGTCCTGGTCACCACGAACTACGGCACGGCACAACGATCACGTACGACCTGGCAAGTTCGCAACGGCAACGGGCGGTACGAACGGCCTGATCGACCGCTGGGTAACCCAGACAAGCGGCACAGGTGACCTGTACACGCACCATACCGACACCTAGATCACCGCGAAAACCTTCTCAGTCGCCTTCCCGACCAACACGATCCAGACCTTCCAGATCGGCAACGTGGTGATCTGAGCCGACCGAAAGAGACCGTGGTGTCCACGACGACCAGTACGGCAGCGGGGTTCTACCGGTTGGCGCCGACCAGGCCGCACCGCCCGGCGATGATCTGCCCGGACGGCAACGTGATCACGTTCGGCGCGCTCGCCGAGCGCGTCAACCAGATCTCCCGCGCGCTGCTCGCGCACGGCCTGATAGCGGGCGACCGCGTGGCCGCGATCGTCCACAACGGACCGGAATATCTGGAACTCGCCCTCGCGGCCGTGCAGAGCGGGCTGATCCTGGTGCCGGTCAACTGGCATCTGTCGGCGGGTGAACTGCTCTACGTCGTCAGCGACAGCGAGTCGAAGGTGATCGTCGCCGACGCCGAGCAGGCCGCGTTGCTGCCGGTAGCCGAACTGCCGGCACACCGCTACGTCGTCAACGGCGAACTGCCCGACTGGCGGCCCTACACCGGTCTGGGCGCAGACGCATCGCCGCGCCGCCGCCGGACCGGCGCACCGGCACGCTGATGATGTACACGTCCGGCACGACGGGACGACCCAAAGGCGTGCACAACGCGCTGCCCGACGCCGACCCGGACACGAGGGCCGAACTCCGGCCGGTGCGCCGCAGCGGTACGGCATGGCGCCCGGCGACGGCGTGCACCTGGTCGTGGCGCCGCTGTACCACGCGGCACCGGGCCTGCACGCGCTCGGTTTCCTGCACGCCGGCCACACGATCGTGATCCACCGGCGGTTCGACCCCGAGCAGACCCTGCGCGCCATCGCCGAACACGGGGTCACGTCGGTGCATCTCGTGCCCACCCACTTTCACCGGATGCTCCGCCTGCCCGAGCACGTGCGCACGTCGTTCGACCTCGGTTCGCTCCAGGTCGTGATCCACGCGGGCGCGCCGTGCCCCGTGCCGACCAAGCAGCGGATGATCGAGTGGCTCGGGCCGGTGCTGTGGGAGTACCTCGGCTCGACCGAGGGGGTGTGGTGTCCGTTGTGGACAGCCAGGACTGGCTGGCCAAACCGGGCACGGTGGGACGGCCGGCGGCCGGTGTCACCGTTCGCGTGCTCAACGACGGCGAGGAGGCGCCGACCGGCGAGCCCGGCACGATCTACTTCGGCGTGCCCGGCGTCCCACCCGCGTTCGAGTACCACCACGATCCGGAGAAGACGGCCGCAGGCCGGCACGGCGACCTGATCACGGCGGCGACTACGGCTACCTCGACGAGGACGGCTACCTGTTCCTGCTGGACCGCCGCACCGACCTGATCATCTCCGGCGGCGTGAACATCTACCCGGCCGAGATCGAACAGCACCTGTGACACACCCGGCGGTGAACGACGTCGCCGTGATCGGCGAACCGGACGCCGAATGGGGCCAGCGCGTCGTCGCCATCGTCCAGCCCGCGGCAGGCGTGACCCCGGGCGAGGACCTCGCCGAGCACTATGAGCACGTACTGCGCCGAGGGTCTCGCATCGTTCAAACACCCACGCCGGTTCGAATTCGTCACCGACTTCCCACGCACCGAGACCGGCAAGGTACAACGACGAGTGCTGCGCGACGCGTACGCCCGACGCTAGGGGGCGGCTTGCGCGGCACGTCCGTGGCACCGCGCGGCTGACACAACCTGCGGTTGTGGCTCACCTGCTCCACGGTTGTTTGCTCCCTGTCCGACGGCTCGCTTGAATCGCACGGTCAACGTGTGGTTGTGAGCGGGCGGCAGGCCTGGGGCGACGGTTCGGGTGGTTGTGGGCGGCGTTCGCGGTGAGCACGTTCGGCTCGGGACTGGCGTTCAACGCGTTCCCGCTCATCGCGATCCTCGTGCTGCACGCGGGGCCCGCCGCTGTCGCCGCGTTGTCGGCGACCGGGCCGGCGGTCGGCGCGTTGCTGGCCGTGCCGCTGGGACCGTGGGTCGAGTTCCGGCGCAAGCGGCCGGTGATGATCGCCATGGACCTGACGCGGTTCGGCGTGCTGCTCACCGTTCCGGCCGCGTTCGCGCTGGGCTGGCTGAGTTTCGCCCAGTTGCTCATCGTGTCGATGGTGCGTCGGCGCGGCGGACATCGCGTTCCGGGCGGCCAGCGGCGCCTACCTGAAGTCGCTCGTCGCGCCGGGGCACCTGCTGTCGCGAACGGGCGGTTCGAGTCGACGATGTGGACGGCGACCGTGCTCGGACCGCCGCTGGGCGGCGCCGCGATCGGGCTGTTCGGACCGGTGACGACGGTGCTCGCGGACGCCGTCAGCTACCTGTTGTCCGCGGCGGGCATCCGCGCGATCGGCGGCTCGGACCCGCTGCCCGACCGCGCCGGCTCGCCGCGGTTGCGCGCCGGCGACCTGCTGGACGGCTGGCGCTGCGTCCTCGGCCATCCGCGCTGCGGCCGCTGTTCGCCAACTCGCTGGTGGTCAACGGACTGATCATGGCGACCGAGCCCGTGCTGGCCGTGCTGATGCTGGGGCGGCTGGGCTTCGCGCCGTGGCAGTACGCGCTGTCGTTCGCGGTGCCGTGCGTCGGCGGACTGATCGGGTCACGGCTGGCGCGGCGACTGGTCGCGCGGTTCGGGCAGCCCGCGTGCTGCGGGTGGCCGGGGCGCTGCGGGCATGCTGGCCGATCGGGTTGGTGTTCATCGGCCCCGGCCTGCCCGGGCTGCTGCTCGTGATGGTCGTCGAGCTCGGCCTGATCACCTGTATCGGTGTATTCAATCCGGTGTTGGCGACGTATCGGCTCGAGCAGGTGCCCGCCGACCGGATCGCGCGCACGCTGGCCGCGTGGCAGGTCACCGGCAAGGCTCACGATCGCCGCGCTGACGGCACTGTGGGGCGTGCTGGCCGGAGTCGCCGGGCCACGCACCGCGACTCGGCGTCGCCGGACGTGCTCCTGCTGGCCACCCCGGTGTTGTTGCCGAGGCGCGCCCACTCTGGGCGTTTCGCCCCGTTTCGCTGTGGCGGAGTACGACCAGGAGTGTCAACAGTCGCCCGATCGGGTAGCTCCTCCGACAACGGTCGTCCGGCCGTGAGAGGCAGGAGCGATGAGCACGACGTCCAGAGCGCGCGGCAAGGCGGGCCGCATGGAGACCAACGACTGGTACAGGGTCTCGGCAGGTTCGGTGATGCCTGCTACGGCATCGTGTACATCGTGGTCGCGTGGCTGGCTCTGCAGATCGCGTTCGGTGACAAGTCGACGCAGGCCAACCAGAAGGGCGCGGTGACCGAGATCGCCGCGCAGCCGTTCGGCCTTGTGCTGTTGTGGATTCTCGCGGTCGGCCTGATCGCGTTCGGACTCTGGCAGTTGCTGGCCGCCGCCAACGGATACCGCTGGGTGCAGCCGAAGCGTAAGCGGACCGTTCGGCGGCTGTCCTCGGTGGGCCGTGCCATCGTGGTGTTCGCGATCGCGTCGTTCACGTTGAGGTTGTTGGTCAGCGGCAACAATGGCAAGTCGGGTGACTGCACGCAACAGGAGATGACCGCGAAACTCCTTGCCGTGCCCGGCGGCAAGTTCCTGGTGATCCTCATCGGTCTGGGTGTCGTCGTGGCCGGCGTGCTGGCCGGCCGGCGGGCCGTCGGTCACCGTTTCCTGCGGGACCTGGACCTGCGCTCGGCGGCGGCAGGTGTCCGGAGTGGGTGAAGTGGCTGGGCACGCTCGGCTATCTGGCCAAGGGTGTCGCGTACGCGGTGATCGGCATCCTGCTGGTCGTGGCCGCGGTCAAGCTCGACCCGCAGCGGGCGGGCGGCCTGGACAAGGCGTTGCGCACGATGGCCACGCAGCCGTTCGGTGTCGTGCTGCTGGTCGCCGTCGCCATCGGGTTCGCGGCGTTCGGGGTGTACTGCTTCTTCGACGCGCGGTATCGCAAGAACTGAGCATCGCAAGGACTGAGTGAGCAGGCTTCCCGGCCCCCACAGTGACGACCCTGTGGGGGCCGGATGTCTCTGGATCAGCCGACCTCGAACGTGGTGCCGATGCCCGTACCACGTGACGACAGTTGCTGACATCGGTCGTAGGGTGAGCGCATGGCACGGTGGCAGCCCGCGCATCAGTTGTGGCTGGCCCGGCCGGGTGAGTCGGCCGATCACGTGACCGACGTGACGACACGGCTGCGCGGTCCGACGAATGTCTGATGTGGACAGCGGCCGCAGGGTGGACACTGGTCGGGTGACCGTGCGACGGGACATCCGGGTCGAGGGAATAGTGCAGGGCGTCGGCTTCCGGCCGTTCGTGCACGCCCTGGCCACCCGGCTCGGGCTGGCCGGCCGGGTGGGCAACGACGTGGCAGGCGTGTTCGTCGAGGTCGAGGGGCCGGCCGACGCCGTTGCCGAGTTCGTGGTCGCGGTACGCCGGGACGCACCGCCGCTGGCCGACGTCGAACGCGTCACGGTCACCGAGGCCGAACCGAACGGCGAACTCGGGTTCACGATCGCCGCCAGCGACGCGGCGGGCGCCCGCAGGACGCTCGTGTCCGCCGACAGCGCCACCTGCGCGGACTGCCTGCGCGAACTGTTCGACCCGGCCGACCGCCGCTACCGGTATCCGTTCGTCAACTGCACCAACTGCGGGCCTCGGTTCACGATCGTGCGGGACGTGCCCTACGACCGGCCGCTCACCACGATGGCGGGCTTCCCGATGTGCGAACCGTGCGCCGCCGAGTACCACGATCCGGCCGACCGCCGCTTCCACGCGCAGCCGACCTGCTGCCCGGCCTGCGGTCCACGCCTGCGCCTGCTGCCCGAACCGGCACCGGCGGCCCGATCGAGGCGGCCGCCGCACTGCTGACGGCCGGGCCGGATCGTCGCCGTGAAGGGACTCGGCGGCTACCACCTGGCCGTGCTCGCCGCCGACGAACGGGCCACCGCCGAGCTGCGAGCGCGGAAACACCGCGAGGACAAGCCGTTCGCCGTGATGGTGTCCGACGCGGACCAGGCGGCACGGCTGGGCGTGGTGGACGACGCCGCGCGTCGGCTGCTCACCGGTCGGCGCCGGCCGATCGTGCTGCTGCCGCCGGCTCGCCGGACGCCCCGCTGGCGGCTGCGGTCGCGCCGGGCAACCGGCGCGATCGGCGTCATGCTGCCCTACACGCCACTGCACCACCTGCTGCTCGACGCCGTCGGTGAGCCGATCGTGCTGACCAGCGGCAACGTGTCCGACGAGCCGATCGCGTACCGCGACGACGACGCGACCGACGCGTCTGGCCGGCATCGCGGACGCGTTCCTCGTGCACGACAGGGCGATCCACATCCGCACCGACGACTCCGTGGTCCGGCCGTGGCGCGGCATCGGGTCGGTGCTGCGCCGATCCCGAGGCTACGTGCCGGAACCGGTCGCCCTGCCGGTCCCGGCGCCACGCCCGCTGCTGGCCTGCGGCGCCGAGCTGAAGAACACGTTCTGCCTGGCCAAGGGCCGGCACGCGTTCCTGTCGCACCACATCGGCGATCTGGAGAACTACCCGACGCTGCGCTCGTTCACCAGCGGCATCGAGCACATCGGCAGGCTGTTCGAGATCGACGCCACAACTGGTCGCCCACGACCTGCACCCCGAGTACCTGTCCACCAAGTACGCGCTCGACCTGGGCATCGAATCGGTGGGCGTGCAGCACCATCACGCGCACATCGCGTCGTGTCTGGCCGACAACGGCGAGACCGGGCCGGTGCTCGGGCGTCGCGTTCGACGGCACCGGTTACGGCACCGACGGCACGATCTGGGGCGGCGAGTTCCTGCTCGCCGACCTGACCGGGTTCCGCAGGCTGGCGCACCTCGCGCCGCTGCCGATGCCCGGTGGCGTGACGGCGATCCGACAGCCGTGGCGGATGGCCGCCGCGTACCTTGACGCCGCCCACGGCGGAGCCGCCGGTGGCCTGGATGTGTTTCGTCGCAACGACGACGCATTGGGCGGACGTGCTCACCGTGGCACGCTCGGGCACGCAGCCGCGCACGTCCAGCGCGGGCCGGTTGTTCGACGCGGTGGCCGCGGTGCTCGGTGTCCGGGACGTGATCCGCTACGAGGGCCAGGCCGCGATCGAGTTGGAACAGCTCGCCGACCCGGCGGAGACGCGCAGCTACCCGGTGCGTCTGGAACACGGCAACCGATCGTCGTCGCGGGAACCGACCTGGTGCGCGCCGCGGTGGCCGACCTGCTGGCCGGGGTAGACGGTCCGCGGTCATCGCGGCCCGGGTCCACAACGGGCTCGCCGACGCGATCACGGCGTGCTGCACCGCGTTGCGGGACGCCACCGGAGTGCCCGACGTGGCGCTGTCCGGCGGCGTGTTCCAGAACCTGCTGCTGCTCGACCGCGTCGGTCGACCGGTTGCGCGACAACGGTTTCCGCGTGCTGACCCACTCACGGGTGCCGACCAACGACGGCGGTGATCAGCCTCGGCCAGGCGGCCGTCGCCGCGGCGATCGACCGGATTACCTGCGCTTGATCGACGCGATGACCGCGTCCGCCGCGCCGGAGGCGAGCGCACCCGCGCCCGAGCCGAGCACCTGGCGCACCGCGGAACCCGCGATCGACGCGCCGGTGATCACGGCCATCCGGACCTCATCGGACGACCGGATCGCCTCGATCGTCTCCTGCATGCGACGCAGGCCGTCCCTGCCCTGCTGTGTGCCGACGACGTAGCCGACGGCGCAATCCGATCAGCGGCTCCATGTCACATCTCGCGTATCTCTAGGTAGCGCTTGATGTCGGGCAACGACTGGACGACGGCGGCGATCGCGATGGCGAGCACCGCGGCCTTGACGACTCGAACGATCATGACCTCTCCATCTCCTCGTGCTCCGGCCCTGGCGAGCAGGACACCGACCACGTCGTCCCACGTGGGCAGCGCGTGCCGGACTTGAAGCGGCCGAGGGCGTCCAGCGGTGTCCCTGCGCACCGGCAGCCACGCGCTGTTCGGGAAGTGCACGTCCACCGTCTCCCGCCACACCTCGACCGGCAGCCCGAAAGACGTCTCCTTGCTCCACGGCACCTGCTGCACCGACAGCCGGCCGTCGACGGTGCGTGAACACCGTGCCGCTGAACAGCAGCAGCAGCGGGACCACGCCGTCGGTCAGGGCGTGGAAGTACTTCGTGGACGCGATCTCCAGGTCGTAGGTGACGGGCACGGGCAGGTCGACGGTCGGTGGCAGCCGGTGAACCCGGGCACCATGTCGGACAGCGTGCAGAACTGCAGCGGTTTGACGGTGTCCGCCCAGCGGTCGGTGTCGCCGAACAGGTCGTGCAGCCGTTCGGCCTCCTCGTCGGAGTAGCGGCGGCGGTGCGGTTCGATGCGGATCTGGCAGCGCAGCGCGATCGCGTCGATCCGTCTCACCGCTGGTCTCGGTGATGCGCAGCCGCAGGGTGAACGACGGGGTCGCGGCGTAGCGCTCGGCCGCCGCGCCGACGCAGTCGAAGACGAGCTCGGCCATCGGTCAGTCCTCCGCGAGCGGTCGCGCGGAGCGCGGATGCGCTCGATAGCAGGCGTCGATCGCCGCCCGCGCCTCCGCGCCGCCGTCGAAGCCCCGCCACAGCATCGCGGACGGTGCCGACGAGCTCGTAGCACGTGTCGATGGGCACCAGGAACACCTCGACCGGGCCGTCGGCCTCGCCGCGCACCAGCACCGCCTCGACCTCGGGCCTGGCCGCGTCCAGCAGCGGGTGGTCCCCGGCCAGTGCGGCGAGCGCGGCCAGGTCCAGTTCGCACTCGGTGGCGCCGGCCGGGCTCGGGTAGAACGCGTGCACGCCGGAGTCGCCGCGCAGGAAGAACACCGAGCCGACCGGGATGCCGACCGCGTCCCATTCGGCGCGTGTGACCGGGTGGTCCGGGTCGTAGGCGGAACCGGTCGGGCACCGAACGGAACCGCCCGCCGCCCGCCTCGGCCTGCGTGAACAGCAGGTAGCACGGCCGGCACGCGCACATCAGCGACCGGTTCTCCACGTCCACGACGTGACCGTGCTGCTCGCCGGCCGGGTTGCCGCACATCTCGCAGTGCTCGACCGGGTCCCGCGCGGGTGCGGGTTCCGGTTCGGCCGGCCCGACGAACCGGCGCAGACCCGCGGATCGCGTCACGACGGCACCGGTTGCGCCAACGCGACCCGCGTGCCGGCGCTGTCCGACAGCAGCGGCAACGGATCGAGGTGCGCGGTCGTGCCGTCCAGCCCGGCGCCGGCGAGGCGCACGTCGAACCGGGCACCGCACGCGGCGCACGTCAGCGCCGCATCGTCCAGTGCCGAGCCGGCGAGCGCGGCGCCGCAGGCCGCGCACGCGTCGCGGTAGGCGTAGAGGGTGCCGCGCACCGAGCACAGCGCGACCCGCGTACCGCCGACCGGCACGCCCGACCGCGTGGCCGGTCGGTGGCCCGATCTCCGGCAGCGTCACCCAGTCCCCGGAGTGCGCGGGTTCCGGCGCCTGCCAGCCGGCAGGCGGACCCATGCCGACCTGGAGCATCTTGGCCGGTTCGGTCACGCCGGCCACGTCGATGCCGGCCAGGTCGGGTGCTGCCTCACGCAACGCGCCCTCGATGGCCGTGCGCACGGTCACCGTGGACGACGGGCAGCCGTCGCAGTGGCCCTCCAGCCGCAGGTGCGCGACGCCCTCGCCGTCGACGCCCAGGTACGTGACACCGCCGGCGTGCGACCCGAGATACGGCCGGACCCGGTCCAGTGCCTGCTGGATGCGGGTGTCCACGTCGACCGGGTGCAGGTCGTGCAGCAACAACAGGCTGCCGACCAGCTTCGTCGCCGGCCAGTTCGCGCACCAGCTCCGGGTCACGCTCCCGAAGCAGCGTCACGACGTTCGTCAGGCCCTCGCCGTAGAGACCGACCAGGAGCCGGACCAGTTCCTCCGCCAGATCACGGGTCCTGCCCGGCGGGAAGCCGCCGAGCAGGTCCTCGATCTTCTCGCCCACGGACTGCGCGGTGCGGCCCATGTCAGTATTCGGCGTTGAAGGCGTGCGGGGTGTGCAGCTTCTTGAGCACCTTGCCGGTGCCCAGCGACATGTGCACGCCGCAGGGCAGGCACGGGTCGAAACTGCGCACGGCGCGCATGATGTCGATGCCCTTGAAGTTCTCCGGCGAGTTCTCCTCGAAGATCGGCGTGTTCTGCACCGCGTCCTCGTACGGGCCGGGTGTGCCGTAGACGTCGCGCACGCTGCCGTTCCACGGTGTCGGCGGGTACGGGTGGTAGTTGGCGATCTTGCCGCCGCGGATCACCATGTGGTGTGACAGCACGCCGCGCACGGCCTCGGTGAACCCGCACGACACGCCCTCGTCCGGCACGGTGAACGGCTCCCACGTCTTCGTCTTGCCACCGCGGATCTCGACCAGTGCCTGCTGCATGAAGTGCAGCGCCAGCGCGGCCGCGTACGCCTGGAAGTACGTGCGCGCACGGTTGCGCTCCAGCGCGTTGCTCCACTGTGGAATCTTCCACTCGAACGTGACTTCCGGCTTGGTCGCCGTGCGCGGCAGGTTGATCAGCACGCTGTGACCGGTTGCCTTCACGTTCTCGGTATTGACGAGGCCGGCCAGCGCCGTGGTCCACAGCCGGGCGATCGGGCCACCGCCGGTGTCCAGCGGCAGGTAGTCCTTGCCGTCGAACCAGCGCGGCGACATCGTCCACGAGTACTTGTCGTCGAAGTCGCGTTTGGCCGGTCGGGGAATCGTGTGCTGGTTCCACGGATGCCTGCGGTCGACCTCGTTGCCCAGCGGGTCGCGCCGGACGAACATCTCCTGGTCCTCCCAGTCCTCGTAGAACGAGTGACCGAGCAGGATGCGGATGCCGAGGTTGATGTCGACCAGGCTGGTGGTGACGAGCTTGCCGTCGACGACGATGCCCGGCGTGACGAACATCTTGCGACCCCAGTCCGCCATGTTCCGGTACGTGAAGTCGCAGTACTCCGGGTCGTTCAGGCTGCCCCAGCAACCGAGCAGGACGCGGCGCTGGCCGACCTTCTCGTAACCGGGCAGGGCCTCGTAGAAGAAGTCGAACAGGTCGTCGTGCATCGGCACGACCTTCTTCATGAACTCGACGTACCGCATCAGGCGGGTCAGGTAGTCGGTGAAAAGCTGCACCGTCGCGACCGTGCCGACGCCGCCCGGGTACAGAGTGGACGGGTGGACGTGGCGTCCCTCCATCAGGCAGAACATCTCCCTGGTGTAGCGGGAGACATGGAGCGCCTCGCGGTAGAACTCGCCCTCCAGCGGGTTGAGCGAGCGCATGATGTCGCCGATGTAGCGATAGCCGTGCTGGTCGGCGTGCGGCGATTCGGTGCGGTTGGCCAGTTCCAGCACGCCGGGGTTGGTCTCGGCGACCATCCGCTCGCAGTAGTCCACGCCGACCAGGTTCTCCTGGAAGATGTTGTGGTCGAACATGTACTCGGCGGCCTCGCCGAGGTTGATGATCCACTCGCCCAGGTGCGGCGGGCGGACGCCGTAGGCCATGTTCTGGTTGTAGACCGAGCAGGTCGCGTGGTTGTCACCGCAGATGCCGCAGATCCGGCTGGTGATGAAGTGCGCGTCGCGCGGATCCTTGCCCTTCATGAAGATGCTGTAGCCACGAAAGATCGACGACGTGCTGTGGCACTCGGCGACCGTCCGGTTGGCGAAGTCGATCTTCGTATAGATTCCGAGGCTGCCGACGATCCTGGTGATCGGGTCCCAGGCCATCTCGACCAGGTTGGAGTCGTTCGTGGTGGTCATCGCAAGCCAATCCCCTCGGTCACCAGGGCGCCTTGTAGCCGGTCAGGAGTTCCTTGCCCTTCTGCCGCCATTTCGGTTCCTCGTCCACGGTCTTCATCGTGAAACCGCGCAGCGCACGGATGACCGTGCCGTACATTCCGCTGGCAGCCGCGGAGACCCGCGCTCCGGGCGGTTCGTCCATGAACGGCATGAACTTGTCCGGGAAGCCGGGCATCGTGCAGGCGATGCAGATGCCACCCACGTTCGGGCAGCCGCCGACGCCGTTGATCCAGCCGCGTTTGGGCACGTTGCACTTCACCACCGGCCCCCAGCAGCCCAGCTTCACCAGGCACTTCGGCGAACCGTACTCCTTGGCGAACTCGCCCTGTTCGTAGTACCCACCGCGGTCACAGCCCTCGTGCACGGTGGCACCGAACAACCATTTCGGACGGAGGGCCTCGTCCAGCGGGATCATCGGCGCCTGTCCGGCGGCCTGGTAGAGCAGGTACAGAATGGTCTCCGACAGGTTGTCCGGGTGGATCGGGCAACCGGGCACGCACACGATCGGGATGCCGGCCTTGGAGCGCCAGTCCCAGCCGAGGTAGTCGGGCACACCCATCGCGCCGGTCGGGTTGCCGACCATGGCGTGGATGCCGCCGTAGGTGGCACACGTGCCGACGGCGAGGACCACGAGTGCCTTGGGCGCCAACCGGTCCAGCCATTCGCTCGTCGTCATCGGCTGGCCGGTTGCCGGGTTGTTGCCGAAACCGCACCAGTAGCCTTCGGACTTGATGGCCTCGTTCGGGATGGAGCCCTCCACGACGAGCACGAATGGGTCCAGCTCACCGCGATCGGCCTTGTGCCACCACTCGATGAACGTGTCGGCACCCTGCTCGGGACCGCACTCGAAGTCGATCAGCGGCCAGTGCACGGCGACCTTCGGCAGACCGGGCAGCGCGCCGAGCACGATCTCCTCGATGCTGGGCTGCGTGGCCGCGGTCAGCGCGACGGAATCCCCGTCGCAGCTCAGACCACCGTTCATCCAGAGCACGTGCACGACGGGTTCGTCAGCGCCGTCCTGCGTGGCGTCGGTCTGTTCGGCCGTGGTCATCGCCGACCACCTCCTTGCGGCCCACCGGCCGCGATCGAGTTGGGCTCGAACCGCGCGCGAAGTCGCCGGCGGTTCGTCTGCCGGCTGCGTGAAAAGAGGGTGCCGAACCTTTCCCGGTCCGACGTGAGTCACGGTAGACCGGTACGGCGAGGCCGACAAGACAGCAGGCGGATTCGGTCGGACAGAACTGTCCGGACCAGGCGACTCAAAGACTTTGGGTCGACAGGTACGCTGGTCAGAACGTCGGTCGCGGGACGGAAAACGTCGTGGACGAACCAAATGTCACCCGTCCGGGAGAACCCATTGAGGTCCTTCCGGTAGTCGTGCTTTCCAGGACTTTCCCCGCTCGCCCGTCTTCGATTCCGGAAATCCGGGAATTTGTCCGGCGAAGTCTGGCCGAGTCACCGTTGACCGATGCGGACAACCGTGAAGTCAGCCAGACGGTGTTCCGTGCGCTGCTGGACGCGGCAGGGCCGAGCGGCACGATTCAGATCTCGATCCGGATCTTTCCCGAACACGTCGAGGTCGACGTTCTGCATTCGGCGGGCGGTCCGGGCGAACCCACTCTGGCGGCGCTGGGCGCGCCACCGACGATGACGCAGTCGCCCACCGCGCAGTACGACGGCCAGGGCGACGGCCAGGGCGACGGGCACGCCCCGGACGGTCACATCGGTGACGGCCAGAGTGCGTCGTTCGCCGAGTGGATGACGGAGGTGCTGCGGCGCGAGGGCCTGACGCAGGAGGCGGCGGCCCGCCAACTGGGCGTTTCGGTGAAGACGGTGAGCAGGTGGGTGGGCGGCGAGACCGAGCCACGGCTGCGGGACCTCCGGCGGATCCAGGAACGTTTCGGTCACTCACCGCTACCGTAGCCTTTACGCGGGCCGCCGGTGGTTCTACCGTTCCGGCATGGCCACTCACCGGATCGGGCCGGACTCCGGCACGTTGTCGCTGCACACGTCCAGGCAAGGGCTGGCGGCGCAGGCCGGCCACGATCTGACCATCGAGGTGACGAGGTGGTCGGGCACGGTCACGACGGGCGACGAGCCGTCGGACGCGGCGCTGGACGTGACCGTCGAGCTCGGGTCGTTGAAGGTGGTCGGCGGGACCGGTGGCCTGAAGCCGCTGTCCGAGCGGGACAAGCGGGAGATCCTGGCCAATGCCGGAAAAACGCTGCGCGCCGACCAGTTCCCGCAAGCGCGGTTCGTCGCCACGAAGATCACCTCATCGGGTGAAAACGGCTCGGCCGACGGCACGCTGACGCTCCACGGGACCGATCGGCCACTTCATCTTGACATCACCCTATTGGGTGAAAACCGCTACCGGGTGAACGGTCGGGTGATCCAGACCGAGCACGGTATCAAGCCCTATACGGGTCTGTTCGGGGCGTTGAAGCTGGCCGACGCCGTTTCGGTGACCGCGGAGGTGGATCTTTCCGATGCCCCCGAATCCGCTTCGGCATGACCATGAAACACCTCGTGCTGTGGCGCATGGAACTGTCCCTCCTGTCAGGGGAAATGGCTGCCGCGGTGGCCAGAATGCCCCGGTACGCCAAGCCTCTTGAGGAGCGCGGCACCGTGATCGCCCGATATCACCTGGTCGGTCAACATGGCGGCGCGTGGATCTACGATGTGTCCTCGCACGAGGAACTCGAACGGCTGCTGGCGATGTCACCGGTCTACAACTTCGCGCGCTACGAGATCCATCCGCTCGCCGAAATGCCTGATCCGCTGGGCGACGAAAGCTCTCGCCCGAATCACTGATTGACGGGCGCACCGAACCGGCGAACACTTGTGTCCGTTGTCTGGCGGACAGAGGTGTCCGATGAGCACGCCAAAGTTGAATCCCGCACGTGAACGACACTGGATCTGCGCGCAACGACTGCGGGAGCGCCGGTTGGCGCTCGGTCTGACGCAGCGCGAGGTCGCCGACCGGCTCTGTGCGCAGGGCACGATGACGACCAACCGGGCGCTGTCCGCGATGGAGAACGGCCGCAGCCTCGACCTGGGACTGCTGCCCGAACTGGCGTTGTCGCTCGCCTGTTCGGTCACGTACCTGCTCGGGCTGGCGTCCGATCCGACCGACTGGCACCCTGACGATGACGACGATCGCCCGTCGCAAATGGACAGACAGTCCGAACGGGTACCGGGCATCCTGGGGCCCGACGTCCCGATGGGCTTCGTGTCCAGAGCGCGCAGGCGGCCGGCAGGCGTTTCGGAGACAACAGAGGAGGCACGGGTGCCATGACCGGTTCCCCGCGGTCCGACACTGGCGTCGGCGGCGTGCGGGAGCTGGTGCACCGCCGCGTCGACCCCCTGCGGGATCTCGCCGAGCACGCGGGTGACGTGGCTCGCACGTGTCACGCGATGGCCGTCCGGTTCCATCAGGGCGGCAAGCTCGTCGTGTTCGGCAACGGCGGTCCCAGCACCGACGCGCAGCACATCGCCGTCGAGTTCGTGCATCCGGTGATCGTCGGCAAGCGTGCCCTGCCGGCGATCTCGCTGACCTCGGACGTCGCCACGCTGACCGGGATCGCGGCCCGCGAGGGCTACGACGAGACGTTCGCGCACCAGATGAAGTACCTGGCCGAACCGGAGGACATCGCACTGGGGCTGTCCACCGACGGCCGCTGCGGCAACGTGTTGCGCGCCCTGGAGACGGCCCACCGGCGTGGCATGCTGACGGTCGCGTTGACCGGCGGGGACGGCGGGCCGATCGCGGCGAGCCCGGCCGTGGACCACGCACTGGTCGCCCGGTCGGACGATCCGCGAGTAGTGAAGGAAGTTCACGTGACGACGTACCACGTGTTGTGGGAGTTGGTGCACGTCTTCTTCGAACAGCCGGGCGTGCTGGATCCCGGGGTGGTGTCATGAGCATGCCGGAATGCCACGACGACGTCTGTGTGACCTGTTCGGACCAGGCCGTCCCGGTGACCGTGGCGCGGCTGCTGGCCGACGGGCTCGCGCTCGTGCACACCGATGCGGGCGACGAGGAGATCAGCGTGGCGCTGGTGTCGGCGCGCGAGGGCGACACCGTGCTCGTGCACGCGGGCGAGGCGATCGCGGTGCTCGGCGGTGAGCGGGGATGACCGCATCGGACGACATGCGTTCGCTGTACCCGTTCCTGTACGCGGACACGGGCGACCTCGACGCGGTGCTCGAACAGGTCAGGCGATCCACGGTGGACAAGACGAACGAGATCATCGCACTGCGCGAGAGAGTGCTCGAACGCGACGGCGAGCGCCTGCTGGCCTGCGCGCGTGACATGGCCGCCCGGTTCGCCGGGGGCGGCAGGCTGCTCGCGTTCGGCAACGGCGGCAGTTCCACGGATTCGCAGGACCTGGCCGCACTGTTCCTCAGCCCGGCGGGCGACGCGCGGCCGCTGCCGGCGTTCGGCCTGACCAACGACGTCGCGGTGCTCACCGCACTGTCCAACGACATCGGCTTCGACGTGGTGTTCTCCCGGCAGATCGCGGCGTTCGGACGGCCACCGGACATCGCGGTCGGCCTGTCCACCAGCGGCAACTCGGACAACCTGTTGCGCGCGTTCGACGAGGCGGCGCGGCTGGGTCTGCTGACCGTCGGCATCGCGGGCTACGACGGCGGGAAGATGGCCGAACTGGACAGCATCGAGTACCTGTTCGTGGTGCCGTCGCCGTCGGTGCACCGCGTCCAGGAGGCGCAGACCACGCTGTACCACCTGCTGTGGGAACTGACCGTGGGCGAGCTGGTGTCGGCATGACCGCGGCGCTGGAGCGCGCGCGGGCCGTCGCCGACGCGGTGCTCTACGAGGGCTACCTGCTCTACCCGTACCGCGCGTCCGCGGCGAAGAACACGGTGCGCTGGCAGTGGGGCGTACTGATGCCGCCGCGGGTCGCGGCGAACGGCACCGGTGAGCACGCCGACTCACGCGCCGAACTGATCGCCGAACCGAGGCCGGGCGCGGTGTTGCACGCGCGGCTGCGCTGCCTGCAACTGCGCAGGCGCACCGTCGAGGTGGAGGGCACTCCGGTGCCGGCGCTGGTCGTCGACGGTACCGAGTACACGAGTTTCGACGAGGCCGTCGAGTGCGAAGTGGACAGTGTCGTCGGCATCGCCGACCTGCTCGGCCGCGATCACGTGGTGCCGTTCACGATCGACGGCGGCGAGGACCGCGAGCCGGTCGGCGACGCGCGGCTGGTCTGGCGGCGCGCCGAGCTGCACGGTGAGCTGGTGCTGCGGGCCGATCCGCTGTCCGGTCCGTACGGCGGTGTCCGGCTCACCGTGCTGGTCCGCAACACGTCCGGCTGGGCGGGTGCCGGGCCGAGGGACGAGGCGCTGCCGCACGCGCTGATCGCCGCGCACACCGTGCTGTCGTTGTCGCCCGGTGCGTTCCTGTCGTCGGTGGAACCGCCGGAGTGGGCGAAGCCCGCGGTCGCGGAGTGCACCAACGAGCGGGTGTGGCCGGTGCTGGTCGGCGACGCGGACACCGTGCTGTGTTCGCCGATCATCCTCTACGACTACCCCGAGATCGCCGAGCAGAGCGCGGGAAACCTGTTCGACGGCACCGAGATCGACGAGATCCTGACGCTGCGCACGATGACGCTGACCGACGAGGAGAAGCGCGAGGCTCGCGCCACCGACCCGCGCGCCGCCGAACTGATCGACAGGGTGGACGGGCTGCCGCCGGAACTGCTGGACCGGCTGCACGGCACGATCCGCTACCTGCGCTCGGTCACCGAACCGGCCGACGTCACCGCACGGCCGGACGTGCCGTGGTGGGACCCGGGCGCGGACAGCTCGGTCTCCCCCGAGACCGACACGATCGTGATCGACGGCGTCCGGGTGGGTGCCGGGTCACGGGTGCGGTTGCGGCCGAACAAGCGCGCCGACGCGCACGACATGTTCCTGGCCGGCCGGATCGCGGTCGTGCGGGCGGTGCTGCTGGACGTGGACGACGAGTGGCACGTCGCGGTGACCGTGGCCGACGACGAGGGCGCCGAGCTGTACGCGCAGCACGGCCGCTACCGCTATTTCGGGCCGGACGAGATCGAACCGCTGGTGGGACCCGTGACCACCAAGGTGCTGGTGGCGGGCGTCGGGAACGTGTTCCTCGGCGACGACGGCTTCGGCGTCGACGTGGTCCGCGAGCTGTCCACGCTGGACCTGCCGGAGTGGGTGAGGGTCGCCGACTACGGCATCCGCGGCATGCACCTCGCCTACGACCTGGCGGGTGGCGACTACGCAACGACGTCATCGTCGACGCGACCGGTCGCGACGACGCGCCGGGCACGGTGTACGTCGTCGAGCTCGATCCGGCCGCCGCAACCGCCGGCGTCCGTGCTGGACGCGCACGGCATGCAGCCGGACGTGGTGCTGGGTCTGGTGCGGCTGTTGGGTGGCGATCCGGGCCGGGTGTTGCTGGTCGGCTGCGAACCCGAGGTGCTGGACCACCGGATGGGGCTCAGTCCGCCGGTCGCGCGAGCCGTGGCCACCGCGGTGGCCGCTGTGCTGGAGATCATCCGCGAACATGACGGGAAGGGAACAGGTGTGCCATGTGCCTCGGCATTCCCGGTGAGGTGATCGAGATCCTCACCGACCGGCCGGACATCGCCCGGGTCGACGTGAGCGGGGTGAAACGCGCGATCAACATCGGCCTGGTCGCCGAGGAGGGTATCGGGCCCGGCGACTGGGTGCTCATCCACGTCGGCTTCGCCCTGTCCAAGATCGACGAGGCCGAGGCGAAGCAGGCGATGGAGTTCCTGGAGAGCATCGGCAAGGCGTACGAGGACGAGATGGCCGCGCTACGGGATTCGCGAATCGTTGAGGGCCTTGGCGCGCCAGCGGCCGGAAGGCAGGAGGGCGATGGTCCCACCAAAGCGTGATGCGGTTCGTCGACGAGTTCCGCGACGCCGACACGGCGCGGGCACTGTCCGCCAAGATCACCAGCCTGTGCGAACCGGGCCGGCAGTACAAGTTCATGGAGGTGTGCGGCGGTCACACGCACACGATCTACAAGCACGGGCTGGAGGACTACCTGCCCGAGTGCATCACGCTGGTGCACGGTCCCGGCTGCCCCGTGTGTGTGATCCCGATGGGCCGCATCGACGACGCGATCCACATCGCGCGCCGGCCGGGCGTGCTGATGACGTCGTTCGGCGACATGATGCGGGTACCTGGCAGCGGCGGGAACTTCTTCGACTCCAACGCCGAGGGCACCAACATCAGGATGGTCTACTCGCCGCTGGACTCGCTCAAGATCGCCCGCCAGAACCCGGACCAGCAGGTCGTGTTCATGGCGATCGGCTTCGAGACGACGACGCCGTCCACGGCGATGACGGTGCTGCGTGCCGCGGCGGAAGGCATCGAGAACTTCTCGGTGTTCTGCAACCACATCATGATCATCCCGGCGATCAAGGCCATTCTCGACTCCCCCGACCTGCGGCTGGACGGTTTCATCGGACCGGGCCACGTGTCCACGGTGATCGGCTGCCGGCCCTACGAGTTCATCGCGGGCGACTACGGCAAGCCGATCGTGGTGGCCGGGTTCGAGCCGCTGGACATCCTGCAGTCGATCTACCAGCTTATGCTGCAGCTGTCCGAAGGCCGCTCCGAGGTGGAGAACCAGTACTCCCGGGTGGTGCCCTGGGACGGCAACGCCACGGCACTGCGGGTGATCGGCAAGACGATGGAGCTGCGGCCGTACTTCGAGTGGCGCGGTCTGGGCTTCATCTCGCACTCGGCGTTGCGGCTGCGCGAGGAGTACGCGCGGTTCGACGCGGAACGGCTCTTCGACGTGCCGGGTGTGCGGGTGGCCGATCCGAAGGCGTGCCAGTGCGGCGAGGTGCTCAAGGGCGTGCTGAAACCGTGGGAGTGCAAGGTGTTCGGCACCGCGTGCACACCGGAGACGCCGATCGGCACGTGCATGGTGTCACCGGAGGGCGCCTGCGCCGCCTACTACAACTTCGGGCGGTTCAGCAGGACGCGGGTGCGAGAGGCGAGCCTGTCATGACCACGACACCGTCCACCCGGGAACAGCAGGTGCTGGACCGGATCGACAGGGCACGCCAGCGCAAGGCGAAGGTGCGCGAGGAGCGCATCACGCTGGCGCACGGCTCCGGTGGCAAGTCGACGCACACGCTGATCGAGGCCGTCTTCCTGGAGGCGTTCGGCAACCCGCTGCTGGCACCGCTCGACGACGCGGCCGAGTTCACCGTCGACGGAGCCGGTTGGCGCTGACGACGGACTCGTTCGTGGTGTCGCCGCTGTTCTTCCCCGGGGGCGACATCGGCGACCTCGCCGTCAACGGCACCGTGAACGACCTGGCCGTGTCCGGTGCCCAGCCGCTGTACCTGACCGCGGGTTTCATCCTCGAAGAGGGTTTCCCGGTCGCGGACCTGCGGCGGATCGTCGCGTCGATGAGGGCGGCGGCCGAGGCGGCCGGGGTGTCGATCATCACCGGGGACACGAAGGTCGTGCAGCGCGGCAAGGCCGACGGGTGCTACGTCAACACGGCCGGCATCGGCGTGGTGCGGCGGCCCGGCGCGCTGGGCATGCGGCACGTCCGGCCCGGTGACGCCGTGCTGGTGTCCGGGCCGATCGGCGATCACGGCATCACGGTGATGCTGGCGCGCGGCGAACTGGACATCGAGGCGGACCTGGTGTCCGACACGGCCCCGGTGCACGAACTCGTCGCCGGGTTGCTCGCGGCGACCGACGGCGTGCGCGTGATGCGCGACGCGACGCGCGGCGGCGTGGCCACGATCCTGAACGAGGTCGCGCGCGGCGCCGGGGTCGCGGTCGTCGTGGACGAGGACAAGGTGCCGGTGGGCGCCGAGGTACGCGGCGCGTCGGAGCTGCTGGGCATCGACCCGCTGTACGTGGCGTGCGAGGGCCGGATCGTCGTCGTGGTCGACGGCGAACAGACCGACGCGGCGCTGGCGGCGCTGCGGGCGCACCCGCTCGGGGCGGACGCGGCCGTGATCGGCAGGGTCAAGGACGACCCACCCGGTCTGGTGCTGCTGAACACCGACGTTCGGCGGCACGCGGATCTGCGACATGCTGGTCGGCGATCCGCTGCCCCGGATCTGCTGATGCACGAGCTGTCACTTGCGCAGGCCGTCGTCGACGCCGTGGCCGAACGGCTCGGCGACGGCGAGGTGGCGAGCGTGACGCTGGAGATCGGCAGGCTGTCCGGTGTCGTGGTCGACTCGATCCGGTTCTGCTTCCCGGTCGTCGCGGAAGGTACGACGTTGGCCGGCGCGGCGCTGGTGATCGAGGAGCAGGCGGGCGCGGCGCGGTGCCGGGACTGCGGGCGGGAGTTCGAGCTGGACGATCCGATCCTGCTGTGTCCCGGCTGCGACGGCGCGAACGTGGCCGTCGAGTCGGGTGGTGACTTCCGGATCAGATCGGTGGAGGTGAGACGCGCATGTGTGCCACCTGCGGGTGTTCCCCGGAGCTGACCACGCACGAACACGGCACCACGGTGCTGCTGGAACAGAAGGTGTTGGCGCACAACGACGAGCACGCGCAACGCAACCGGAAGTGGCTGACCGACCGCGGCATCGTCGCGATCAACATGATGAGCTCGCCGGGTTCGGGCAAGACGACGCTGCTGGAACGCACGATCCGCGAGCTGACCGGGTTGCCGGTGTCGGTGGTGGAGGGCGACCAGGAGACGGCGTTCGACGCGGACCGGATCCGCGCCACCGGCCGGCCGGTCGTGCAACTCAACACCGGCAGCGGCTGTCACCTGGACGCCGGCATGCTGGACGACGCGCTGCACACCCTCGATCCGCCGGACGGTTCGGTGGTGTTCGTGGAGAACGTCGGGAACCTGGTGTGTCCCGCGCTGTTCGACCTCGGCGAGCGCGCCCGCGCGGTCGTCATGTCGGTCACCGAAGGCGCGGACAAACCACTGAAGTACCCACACATGTTCCGCACGGCCGACGTGGTCCTGCTCAACAAGACCGACCTGCTGCCCTATCTCGACTTCGACGTCGACGCCTTCGTCCGCGACCTCGGTCGGGTACGACCACACCCGACCGTCGTCCCCGTCTGCGCCACCCGGGGCGATGGCATGACCGACTGGTACGACTGGCTGCGTGCACTGACACGGTAACGGCCGGGACGGACGTGGAGTCCGACCCGGCCGATGGCCACCGCGGTCAGTTCGACGGCGGCATCAGGACGCTGTCCACGATGTAGACCGTGGCGTTGGCGGTCTGCACGTCACCGCACACGACCTTGGCGGTACCGGCGATGGTGTAGTCCTGGCCCATGCCGGAGGTGTCGAGCGTGCCGCCCTCCAGGGTCTTGAAGCTGCCCTTGTCGAGCTGGTCCGGCGTGATCTTCTGCGGGACCACGTGGTACTCCAGGATCTTGGTCAGCGTCGCGTTGTCGGCGAGCACCTTGTCCAGGGTCGCGGACGGGATCTTGCCGAACGCCGCGTTGTCCGGTGCGAAGACCGTGATGTCCGGGGCGCTGTTGAGCGTGTCGACCAGGTTGGCCTTCTTCACGGCCGTCACCAGGGTGGACAGCACCGGGTTGTTGCTGGCGGCCGTGGCGACCGGGGCGGTCGCCATGCCGGAGAAGCTGCCGGGGCCGCTGGAGGGCACCGCGGAACACGCGGGGCCGAACTGGCCCATCGTCTGCGCGGAGCTCGGCGCTGCCATGGTGGTCGTGGTGGGTCGCGCAGCGGCGCTGGAGGAACCACCGCTGCTGCCGCAGGCGGCCAGACCGAGTCCTACGACGCCGGCTGTCACTGCGAGGGCGGTGCGCTTGAACCGCATCGGATTTCCTTTCCTCAGGTGGTGACGGTCACCACGACTGACTCCCAGCCGGTGGCACCGCTGGGAAAAACGGGGGTGCGTGTTTCGGGCTGCAGCTCGCCACGGCCGTTGGCCGCGCGGACCCGCAACTGGTGGGTGCCGGGCGTGGCCTGCCAGCGGTAGCGCCACTGGCGCCACGTGTCGATACCGACCGATGTGGTCAGTTCGGCGTCCTGCCACGGGCCGCTGTCGACGCCGACCTGCACGGCGCTGATGCCGCTGTGCTGCGCGAACGCGATGCCCGCGACGGTGACGGGGCCGGGCGAGAGCTGGGCGAACGGGCGCGGCAGGTCGATCCGGGAGCCGGTCCGCACGGTGCCGACCGGCACGTAACCGCGCCGCACCCAGTACGGCTGCGTCGCCATCGTGGTCAGGTTCAGGTCGGTGACCCACTTCGTCGCCGACGCGTAGCCGAACAGGCCGGGGACGATCAGCCGGGCGGGGAAACCGTGTTCGATCGGCAGCGGCTGGCCGTTCATCGCGACGGCCAGCAGTGCCTCGCGGCCGTCGGTGACGATCTCGGTCGGCGTGCCGATCGTCATGCCGTCGACCGACGTGCTGACCAACTGCGTCGCACCGCGCTGGATACCGGCCTGGCGCAACAGGTTCGCCAGCGGGACACCCAGCCAGCGCACCGTGCCGACGTATGGTCCGCCGACCTCGTTGGACACGCACGACAGCGTGATGTAGCGCTCCACCAACGGCATCCGCAGGATGTCGTCGAACGACAGCCGCAGCGGGTGGTCGGCCATGCCGTGGATGGACAGCGTCCACCGCTCGGCGGGCACCTGCGGCAGCGCGAGCGCCGTGTCCACGCGGTAGAAGTCGGTGGGCGACGTGATGAACGGAGTCAGCCCGTCGATGGAGTACTGGTAGCCGGCCGGCAGCGCCTGCGCGGGACTGGTCGGCCGCGGCAGCCGGATGCGCGCCCGGGACGCGGCCACACTGTCCGATGAGGACAGCACGACCCGTCCGGTGATCACCGTCGCGACGGCCACGGCGGCGACCGCGACACCGGTCTTGAGGACCGCGCGCCGGCCGTCCTGTGCGGTCGCCGAGCGACGACGACCACGCAGCAACAGGAACAGCGCCAACGCGCCGGCGATCGCCGCGGCCAACGACGGCAGTACCGACGTGAACGTCGCGGCCGGTGCGGTGCCGGCGGCGATCATGCCGATCACACCGAACGCCACCACGATCCCGATGCCCAGCCATGCCCTGCGCAGGGCCAGGATTCCCGCGATCGCGGCGACCACCGCCAGCACCGCGAGCACCGCGGTGACCAGCACCAGCTTGTCGTTCGTGCCGAACGTGCGGATGGCGAAGTCCTTGGCCGACACCGGAGCCAGGTTGATCAGCGCCGACCCGACGGCCAGTTCCGGTGCGCCTGACTGACCGGTGGCCACGGCCACCAGGTCACCCACGCCGACGGCGACAGCCGCGGCCAGCACACCGAACAGGGCGCCGGCGCCGATGTTGCGGCGTTGCCGGACGGTCACGGGCTGTTCACTGGTCACGTCGGTACTTCGGACCGGTTCGGCCGCCGGACTGGCGCTCGTTCGAGTGATGAAGGCCATGGCGGACCGGACCCATCCGGAGGCACGTCGGCACCGGAATACATTTGGTTCGACGTCGGCTGAGAGGGGTCGTGGTGGACGGTTCGGCATGGTCGGCGCACCGCTCCCGGGAAGGCACCGGTGAACCGCCGGTGACGCCCGAGGAGTTGATGGTGCAGGTGGCCAAGGGCAGTGAGGGCGCGTTCGAACGCCTCTACGACGTGGTCGCCGGACCGGTGTTCGGTGTGGTGCGGCGGGTGGTGCGGGACGTGCCCCAGTCGGAGGAGGTCACGCAGGAGGTGCTCGTGGAGTTGTGGCGCACCGCCACCCGTTTCCGCCCGGAGAAGGGCAGCGCGATGAACTGGGCGATGACACTGGCGCACCGGCGGGCCGTGGACCGGGTGCGGTCGGCGCAGGCGCGCACCGACCGCGAGCAGCGGGTCGGCGCGATGTCGGTGGAACGCAGTTTCGACGAGGTCGCCGAATCCGTCACCGCGCGGCTGGAGCACGAGCAGGTGCGCCGCTGCCTGTCCTCGTTGACCGAACTGCAACGGGAGTCCGTCATGCTGGCGTACTACGGTGGCCGAACCTATCCCGAAGTGGCCGAACTCCTCGACACTCCGCTGGGGACGATCAAGACCCGACTGCGCGACGGGCTCATCCGGCTGCGCGACTGCCTGGGGGTGACCCGATGAATCCCGATGTGCACACGCTGACCGGCGCTTATGCGTGGACGCGCTCAGCGAACTGGAACGCCGTCAGTTCGAGCGGCATCTTGCCGAATGCCCCGACTGCACGCACGAGGTCGAGGAACTCCTCGCGACGGCGGCCCGGCTGGGTGGCGCTGTGGCCGAACGGCCGCCCGACCACCTGCGCAGGCGCGTGCTGGAGCAGATCTCGGTGACACGGCAGGAGTCGCCGGACAGCGGCACACCCAGGCGAAACCCGTCGGCCGTGGGCGCTGCGGATCACGTCGGTGGCCGCCGCTGTCAGCCTGGCCGCCGCGATCGCGCTGGGCGTCATCGTCGCGCACACGCGTTCGCAGCTTGACGACACGCAGACCGAACTCGCGCAGGCCAAGAACCAGTACGCACCGGTCGCGGCCGTGTTGGACGCGCCGGACGCCCGCGTGACGTTCGGCAACGGCACGGTCGGCGGCACCGCGTTCGTCGCCGCGTCGCACAAGCTGGACCGGGGCGTGCTGCTGATGTTCAACGCACCGAACCCGCCCCCGGCCGCGCGCTGCAGGTCTGGGCGATGGGCCAGGGCAATCCGCGCTCGCTGGGCCTGGTCCGGCCGAACGGGAACACGACGATCCCGCCGGTGGTGTTCGGCGACCTGGGCGGTGAGACGCAGATCGGTGTGACGGTCGAGCCGGCAGGGGGCTCGGCGGAGCCGACGACGGCGCCGGTGATGCTGCTTCCCCTGCCGGCCTACGTCTGCGGGATTTCGGTGGCAGCGGGAAGAAGCCGCTGGTCCGGGTGACGTAGTCGCGGTACCCGGGCCGGCGGTCGCTCATTCCCTTCTCCAGCAACGGTTTACCGGTGCCCCTGGCGAGCAGGAACGTCATCACGACGGGCGAGAGGATGGTCGCGGCGCCGATGCCGGTGTGGCAGGCGATCAGGTACAGGCCCCACCAGACGCACGCGTCACCGAAGTAGTTGGGGTGCCGCGTGTAGCGCCACAGGCCGGTGTCCAGCACCTGGCCGTCGATTGGCCGGATCGGCGCGGAACACGCGAGCTGGCGGTCGCCGACGGTCTCGAACACGAAACCGACCAACCACACCGCGATACCGAGCCAGACCAGCCAGCCGGGCACGCCCGTGCCGTACTGCGCGAACTGCACCGGCAGCGACACGAACCACAACAGGCCGGCCTGCACCAGGTACACGGCGGTGAACATGCGCCTGCGGGCGTGCTCGCCGGCGCGTTCGCCGCATGTCGACGTAGCGCGGGTCCTCGGCCTTGCCCCGGTTGCGGCTGTGGATGTGCACGGACAGCCGCACACCCCACACGACGGTCAGCACGGTCACCGCGAGCCGCGCGAACAGTTCGCCGTGCCCGGCCGACAGCGCGAACGTCACCGACCGCGACGACCGCGAACCCGAGACCCCAGAAGCTGTCGATCAGGTCGTAGCGGTCGCGGCGGACGGCCGCGCCGAACACGGCCAGGATCACGCCGACGGCCACCACGAGCGTGACCACCGAGGTTCAGCAGCAGCGTGTCATCGAACCTCCACCAGCGGCCGCGCCCAGTCACCCCGCGTCGCCGGCATGCCGCTGCGGCCGTCGGCTGTCGTCCTGCGTGGCCAGGATCTGGTTGACGCCCATGCGGTTCTCCTCGAACGCCAGCGCGACGCCCGCCAGGTACAGCCGCCACACCCGCAGCACCGTCGGCGCCCGCGATCGCGTGTCAGCTCGCCGTCCGCTCGCTCCACCGGTGTCGCCCCAGGCCCGGATGGTCCGCACGTAGTGCTCGCGCAGCACGTGCACGTCCCGGATCTCGAAACCCGTGCGCTCCAGGTGGTCGAGCGTGGCGCCCAGGGTCGTCATGGTCATGTCCGGCGCGATGTAGGCCTCGATGAACGCGCCGCCGCCGGGCGCGACCGGGCCGCGGGACATCTGCTGCAGCAGCAGCCTGCCCTCCGGCTCGAGCATCTGGTGCAGGATCGACGACGTACGCCGGGTAGTTCCCCGCGCCGACGTGTTCGCCCATCTCGACCGACGCGACCGCGTCGAACGGCGCGCCGGTGATCTGCCGGTAGTCCTACCACCGCACCTCGACGCGGTCGGCCAGCCCGCGCTGTTCGACGCGCCGCCCGACGAACTCGGCCTGGTTGCGGGACAGCGTGACGCCGGTGGCGTCGCACGCCGTAGTGCTCGGCGGCGTGCAGCACCAGCGAACCCCAGCCGCAGCCGACGTCCAGCAGCCGCAGGCCGGGCCGCAGGTCCAGCTTGCGGCAGATCAGGTCCAGTTTGGCGGCCTGCGCGTCGGCCAGCGGACTGGTCGTCGGCGGTGAAGTAGGCGCACGAGTAGGCCATGTTCGGGTCGAGCACGGCCTCGTAGAAGTCGTTGCCCAGGTCGTAGTGGTGGGCGATGACGGCCCGGTCGCGGAGCCGGCTGTGCAGCCTGCCGGCCGGCCGCGCCTCGTCGGCGGGCGGCTTGCGGGCGTGGCCCGAGCACGCCGAGCCGGGCGGCCGCGCGCAGCGCGCGTCAGCCAGTCGGCGACGCCCAACGTCGGCCGGTGCGGTTCGCCGTCGCGGGCCAGCGCCCAGCAGCGGCGCAGCCCGTCGGCCAGGTCGCCGTCGACGTCGAGGTCACCGGCGACGAATGCGCGGGCCAGGCCCGAGCTCGCTCGGATGCCACAGCAGTCGGCGCAGCGCACGCCGGGACCGCAGCACGACGCGCGGGCCGTCCGGCGGTCCGGCCGTGCTGCCGTCCCAGGCCACCAGCCCGACCGGCAGCGCCGTGCCGAGGAACTGCTGGCCAGTTCGGCCAGTTGCGGTGCGACACCAGGCTGTCGCGGACTGCCCATTCGCGTGACCTCACTGGACTCATGTTCTCCGTGCGAGGTTCGGCGCCACTGGCGGTGCCGGGTTGCGTCGACGGCGATGTGACCCGTATCACATACGGCCCAACCGGGATCGTACGGGCGCCGAATCCCTGACGTGCACAACGAACAGGGAACGAGTCGCCGTGATCGGCTCCGGCGTGGCCGGGCTGACCGCGGGCTACCTGCTGGCCCGGCGCTACGAGGTGCTGCTGTTCGAGGCCGACGACCGGCTCGGCGGCCACGCGCACACGCACGACGTGCGCACGGCGGACGGCCGCACGATCGGCGTGGACAGCGGATTCATCGTGCACAACGAGCGCACCTACCCGAACCTCGCTCCGGCTGTTCGGCGAACTCGGCGTGGCCACGCAGGACACCGAGATGTCGATGAGCGTGCGCTGCGAGGGCTGCGGCCTTGAGTACGCGGGCGCCAGGGGCCTGGCCGGCCTGTTCGCCGCAGCGCGCCAACCTGGCCGCGACCGGCCTACCTGCGGATGCTCGACCGAGATCCCCCGCTTCCACCGGCACGCCCAGCCGGCTGCTGGCGCGAGGACGGCGCCGACGACGTCACGCTCGGCGCGTTCCTGTCCGCCGGCGGCTACTCGCGCTACTTCGTCGAGCACTTCGCGCTGCCGCTGGTGTCGGCGGTGTGGTCGGCCGACCGCGCCGCCAGCATGCGGTACCCGGCCCGCTACCTGTTCACGTTCCTGCGCCACCACGGCCTGCTGTCGGTGTCCGGCTCGCCGACCTGGCGGACCGTCGTCGGCGGCTCCCGCGACGTACACCGAACGGGTGGCCAAGGAGCTCACCGCGGTGCGACTGGGCACGCCGGTCCGTCCGGTGCAGCAGGCACGCCGACGGTGTGGAGGTGCACGACGACGCCGGTCACGCCGCACGACGTCGACCGCGTCGTCGTGGCCACGCACGCCGACCAGGCGCTTGCGCCTGCTGGCCGACCCGACCGCCGGCCGAGCGGGCGGTGCTGGGCGCGTTCGAGTACTCGCGCAACGAGACCTGGCTGCACACCGACCCGCGCCTGCTGCCCCGTGCGCCCGGCGCCCGCGGCGTCGTGGAACTACCTGAAGCCGGCCTGCGCCAGCGACGACGGCGCGCGTCCAGGTCAGCTACTACATGAACCGCCTGATGCGCCTGGCCGAACCGGAGGACTACGTCGTCACGCTCAACGCCACCGACCGGGTCGACCCGGCCAGGGTCGCTGGCGCAGCATGGTCTACCACCACCCGATCTACACGCCGGAATCGGTCGCGGCGCAGGCGCGGCTGCCGGAACTGACCGACGGCCGCACCGCGTACGCCGGTGCGTACCACGGCTGGGGCTTCCACGAGGACGGCTGCGCGTCCGGCGTCCGGGCCGCCGACGGCCTTCGGGGCGACGTGGTGACCGTGCCCGCGCTGTACGACGCGCGGGTCACGCACGTCCGGCGGCGACCGCGTCCAGCGCTCGTTCACCCACCGGATCTACCTGTGGCTGGTCGACCTGGACGCGCTGCCGCGACCTGCCGCGGTGGCTGCGGCCCGTTCGCCCGGTTCCGACGCCGCCGACCATCTGCGGCGACCCGGACCGCACCATCCGCGCCAACCTGGACGCCTGGCTGGCCGGCACAGGGCATCGACCTGCGCGGCGGCCGGGTGCTGATGCTGGCCGCACGCCCGCGTGGCTCGGCTACGTGTTCAACCCGATCACCGCTGTACTGGTGCCACCGGCCCGACGGCGCGCTGGCGTGCGTGGTCGCCGAGGTGCACAACACCTACGGCGAGCGGCACTGCTACCTGCTGCACCCCGACGCGGCCGGCCGCGCCGACGACGGCCAAGAAGCTCTACGTGTCACCGTTCCTCGACGCCAGACGGCGAGTACGTGATGCGCGTGCCGGTGCCCGGACGAGCGGCTGTCGGTCACCGTGGCGCTGCGCCAGCACGGCAACACGCCGCTGGCCGCGACCCTGCGCGGCACCCGCCGCCCGGCCACCCGCGTCGCCGTGCTGCGCACTACTGCTCACGCGGCCGCTGATGCCGCAACGGGTGTCGGCACTGATCCGCGCGGCACGGCATCGCGCTGTGGGCGCGCGGCCTGCCGATACGCCCGGACCCGCACGTCCACCAGGAGGGAATCCGATGACCGACATCATCGTCGAGCCGACCCGGACCGTGGGCGGACGTCGATGGCCGTGCCGCGGTCGCCGCTCCGCGCGCTCGCGGCCGAACGCCTGTTCCGGTTCGTGGTGCGCAAGCTGCCGGTCCGGGTCTGCCTGCCCGGTGGCGAGCGGCTGGGAGCCGGGGGCCGGATCGCCGGTGATGCGCATCGCACGGCCGGACGACGTTCTTCCACCGGCTCGGCGTGGACGCCAAGATCGGCTTCGGCGAGTCCTACATGGCCGGTGACTGGTCAGCGCCGGAACTGGCCGACCTGCTCACGCCGTTCGCCGAGCGGATGGCCGCGCTGGTGCCGCCGCCGCTGCAGGTGTTGCGCCGCTGGGTGGACGCCCGCGCCGCCGAGCACCGAACGCAACACCGTCGCCGGCGCGCGGGAGAACATCCACCGCCACTACGACCTGTCCAACGACCTGTTCGCGCAGTTCCTGGACGAGACGATGACGTACTCGTCGGCCTGGTTCGCGACGCCCACACGGACCTCGCCGCCGCGCAGCGCCACAAGATCGACGCCGTGCTCGACCTGGCCGGCGTCCGCGGTGGAACGGAGCTGCTGGAGATCGGCACCGGCTGGGGCGAACTGGCGCTGCGCGCCGCCCGGCGGGGTGCGTTCGTGACGTCGCTGACCATCTCGCCGGAGCAGCGCGACCTGGCCGAGCGCCGCATCGCCGATGCCGGCCTGGTCGACCGCGTTCGCGTGCTGCTGCAGGACTACCGGCAGGCGGCGGGCCGCTACGACGCCGTGGTCAGCGTCGAGATGATCGAGGCGGTCGGCCAGCGAGTACTGGCCCGCCTACTTCGCCGCCATCGACCGGCTCGCTGGCGCCGGGCGGCCGGGTCGGGCTGCAGGCGATCACCATGCCGCACGACCGGATGCTGGCCACGCTGCGACTCGTACACCTGGATCCACAAGTACATCTTCCCCGGCGGCCAGGTGCTGTCCGTGCCCGGCGATCGAGCACGCCGTCGCGCCGGCACACCGGACTGCGCATCGACCAGCGCCGCCAGTTGGGCGACCACTACGCGACGACGCTGCGGCTGTGGCGGGAGCGGTTCCAGGCGCGCTGTGGCCCGACGATCACCGAACTCGGCTTCGACGAGACGTTTCGCCGGATGTGGGAGTTCTACCTGGCCTATTCCGAGGCCGGATTCCGCGGCGCACTACCTGGACGTGTGGCAGTTCGGCCTGGCGAAACCGCTCTGACGTGCGTTGGTGCGCGGTTGCTGGCAGGCTGTCGCGCACCGCCGTACGAGAGGACCGACGAGAGCGTGGCCACGGCGATCGCGCTGTTCACCCGTGACCTCCGGGTCCACGACAATCCGATGCTCGCCGCGGCGTGCGCCGCCGACCACGTCGTGCCGCTGTTCGTGCTGGACGACGCGATCACCGGCAGCCGGTTCGCCGGCCGAGGCGCGGATGCGGTTCCTCGCCGAGTCGCTGGCCGACCTGGACGCTGCGCTGCGCGACCGCGGTGGCCAGTTGGTCGTACGCAGCGGAAAGCTCGCCGACGAGGTCTGCCGCGTGCCGTCGCGGCCGAGCGCGACCAGCGTGCACGTGTCGGTCGGACGCAATGCGCTACGCCCGTCGCCGACAGGCGCGGCTGGCCGAGGCGCTGGCCGCGCAGCGATGCAGCCTGCACACGCCACGACGAGGTCACGACCGTGGTGGCGCCGGGCAGCGTGCGCCGTCCGGGCAACGACCATTTCGCTGTGTTCACGCCGTACTTCCGGCGCTGGTCGGACAGCCCCGCTGCGTCGCGTCCTCGCCGCAGCCGGACCGGGTCCGGGCTGCCCGCGAGGATCTCGCCGTCCCGGCTGCCCGGCGCAGACCAACAGCTGGCCGGCGGCGAATCGGCGGCCAGGGAACGGGCCGGCGAGGTGGTACCGGTCGGCAGCTGCGCGGCTACGCCGACCAGCACGACGATCTCGCGGGCGACCGCACGTCCCGGCTGTCGCCGTACCTGCACTTCGGCTGCGTGTCACCGCTGGAACTGGTCACGAAGGCGGGGTCACGCGATGAGGGCGCCGAGGCGTTCGTGCGGCAGCTCGCCTGGCGCGACTTCCACCACCAGGTACTGGCCGCGCGCCCGGACGCCGCGCACCGACGACTACCGCACCAAGGGCGACCGCTGGCGCGACGACGACCAGGCGCTGACCGCGTGGCAGCAGGGCAGGACCGGCATTCCGATCGTGGACGCCGGCATGCGGCAGCTTGCCGCCGAGCACTGGATGCACAACCGCGCCCGGCTGATCACCGCCAGTTTCCTCGACCAAGACGCTGTACCTGGACTGGCGGGCGGGCGCCGCGCACTTCTACGACCACCTGCTGGACGGCGACATCGCCAACAACAGCCTGAACTGGCAGTGGGTGGCGGGCACGGGAACGGACACGCGGCCCAACCGGGTGCTCAACCCGTTGCGGCAGGCCGAACGCTACGACGCCGATGGCGCGTACGTGCGCCGCTGGGTGCCGGAACTGGCCGAGCTGGGCGGCAAGGACGTGCACCAGCCGTGGAGGTTGGGCGACACGACGTTGCGGCGCCTCGACTATCCACCGCCCATTGTGGACATCGACCAGGGCAGGGCGAGGTTCCAGGCGGCACGCTCCGGCGGCTGACCCCGCCGGGGCACCACGAGCGTTCTTGGTTGCGCCAGGCGGTCGTGCGCGGTGAACGGGCGCCCGGCCGGCGAGCGGTCAAGGCGCACCCGTGCGCCCGGCGGCTCTCGGGCCGGCAGACCGCCGGCGGTGTCCTGGACCGGCTGCGCGCCCCAAAACGTGCGTTACCGGTTCAGCGCCGCCATGCTGCCCGCGCGAACCGCCCAGTGCCTGCGGGAACACCTGGACACCATCGACGCCGTCGTGTCCCGCTCCCCCGAACTCGCCGAACGGACCACGCGCTCGGGTGTGTCGAGTGTGACAGCAGCTCTGCGACTAGTGGCTGCGATGGGAGTATTCGAGGACCTACGCTCCATCCCAAGTGAACCCGGAGCCCGGAGGCGCGATGAGTCCCGACGAGGGAAGGCGGATCGCCGTTGTCGGCGCGGGGCCGGCCGGCCTGTACGCGGTGCAGGCCGCGCCGCTGCTGCCCGACGTGGTGGGAATCGACGTGTTCGACGCGCTGCCCGCGCCGTACGGCCTGGTCAGCTACGGTGTCGCCGCCGATCACGCGAAGACCAAGACCGTCGTGCAGGGTCTTCAAGGAGCTGTTCGGGTCCGGCACCGTCCGCTTCTTCGGCAACGTCAACGATCGGCAAGGACCTGCACCGGGCCGACCTGCTCGCGCACTACGACGCGGTGATCTACGCGACCGGCGCGCGGCACGACCGGGCGCTCGGCGTGCCGGGCGAGCACCTCGCGGGCAGCCACGGTGCCGCCGAGATGGTGTCCTGGTACTCCGGCCACCCGGACGTCGTCCGGGCCGCCGCCGCTGCGCCACGGCACGTCGGCGGCCGTGATCGGCGCCGGCAACGTCGCACTGGACATCGTCCGCATCCTGGCCAAGGACGCGGAGAGCCTCCTCGACACGGACATGCCCGATGACGTGATCGACGTGCTGCGCGCCAGCACGATCACCGACATCCACCTGATCGCGCGGCGCGGTCCCGCGCAGGCCAAGTTCACACCGGTCGAACTGCGCGAACTCGGCGACCTGACCGACGCGGACATCCTGGTCGAGGACGTCGACCTGGATCTGGACGCCGACTCCCGCCAGGAGGCGGCGGCCGCGCGGCGGGTCGGCACGAACGTCAAGGTGATGACGAGCTGGGTCGGTCGCCCGCCGCAGGGCCGGCCGCGCCGCATCCACCTGCGCTTCTGGTCCAGCCCGGTGGAACTGCTGGGCACCGACCGCGTCACGGGTCTGGTGCTGCGCCGCAAGCGCCCCGGTGGCGAGGCCGTGACCGAGACGCTGGACGTGCAACTGGTGGTGCGGGCGATCGGCTACGAGGCCCGGCCGATCGCCGGCCTGCCGTTCGACGAGGGGCGCTGCGTGGTGCCCAACGTCGAGGGCCGCGTGGTGGACGAGGGCACGGTGCTGCCCGGCGAGTACGTGGCGGGCTGGCTCAAGCGCGGCCCGTCCGGCGTCGATCGGCACGAACCGCAGCGACGCGACCGAGACGGTCCGCAGCCTGGCCGCGGACCTGGACACGCTGCCGCTGCGCAAGATCACCGACCCGGCCGCGATCGAGGCGCTGCTGGCCGAACGCGACGTCACGTTCGTCGACTGGACCGCATGGCTGCGTCTGGAACAACACGAACTGTCACTCGGCGCCGCCCGCGGCACCATCGCCGTCAAACTCGCCGACCGCGCCGCCATGCTCGCCATCTGTCACCCCTGACCATCCGGCCCGGGATCCCGACACCCGGCCCGCTCCCGGGGAAACCGGGCTCAGCCGAACATCCTGTGCCAGCCGTCGACCGCGGCCTGCGCGCGCACCTTGCCGATCCCGTACAGCGACTGCACGTGCGAGATCGACGGACCGCCGTCCGGGCCGGCCCGCAGCGCGCCGGCCGCCCAGTCCTGCCGGATTCGCTCCAGCAGCGTCAGCACATCCATCGTCTCGGCCGTGAGCCGCTTCTCGCCCTGCGTGACCTCGACGTGCGCGTTGGTCAGCACCTCGGCGATGAACGCGGCGGCCATCGGCTGGAGCGTGACGGCGACCAGGATCAGCAGTGGCGGCGCCAGGTGCGCCAGCAGCACCGTCGTGCTGTGCCAGTGGCCGAGGACCGGGATCACGCTGCTGGTGTTGACCAGCACCGTGGCCAGCAACAGCCCGGCCTCCAGCGCGTACACCTTGCCCTTGCCGCCCTCGCTGGGGAACACCCTGCCCCACTGCGCGGCGCGCGCCTGCAACGTCATGATCACCACGAGCGGCAGCGAGAACAGCGGTTCCACCACGTAGGCCAGCGGTGTGCCACCGACGCCGACGAGCGCGTCGTGCACGCCGACCGACGTCCACGCGATACCGGCCACGGCCAACGTGATCAGCACCAACGACACCAGCACGTGCGTGCGCTGCAGGCTGGCCAACCTGCTCGTCGGGTCCTGTAACCGGGCACGCTTGGCCAGTGCCCGCTGCTGCCACAGCTTCTCGCGCAGATCCAGATCGGCCATCCGGTCGGCCTGCTTACGTTCCCGCGCCATCCGCGCCGTGCTGGCCTTCGCCGCCGCCGTGATCTCCGCGCGGCGCAGCGACCGCAACTGCTCGACGGCCGCCCGCTCGGCGGTCACCTCGTCCTCCGACAGCACGTCCATCCACGCCGGGTCCCGCTGCAACCGGGACTTGGCGGTGGCGACCAGCAACCGTGTCTCCAACTCGTCCAGCTCGGCCGCTGCCTCGTCCCGTCCGACGGGTTCCCGCCGCGCGAGGCGCCCGGCCGCCGGAGCGCCCTCCGGGCGGTCCACCGCATCCATCGGTACGGTGTCGTCCGAACGGGCCAGCCACGCCTCCAACCCGCCGGCCATGCCGACGTCGTCGGCAGTGGTCGTCGAGCTCGAAGTTCGGTCGGGGCTTCCGGACATGCCAGGCTCCTGTTCTGCGTGTTCCACACATCGGCCGGTCGCCGCGGACCGCGGCGCCCGCGGTCACACCGGCGTAACCAGCAGCCCGGACACCTTACGACCCGAAGCCGACATCACTTCGCAGGGACACGCGAAACGGAACGAACAGCGACATCAACGCTGGTGGGAAGCGCGGAAACGCTGTGACCAGAACGAAACCGCGGTCAGCCGGTGCGGTAGTCGAACGCGCGGCCGGCAGGGCGGTCGGTCAACCAGCCCGCATCGACGGCGCGGACACCCGCCTGGAACCTGCCGCGCGCACCGAGCGCGGCCATCAGCCTGCTGACGATCCGGCGTGCGGTACGCGGCGAGACGCCCAGCCGCGTGGCGATCGCGTCGTCGGTGTGACCGTCGGCCAACAGCCGCACGGCTTCGGCCTGCTGGTCGGTCAGACCGGCCGCCGGCAGGGAGTCGGCCCAGATCCGCTCGAACAGCGCGCAGAACAGCCCGACGCTGCCGCGATCGGTCAGCAGGACGCACCCGGTGGCCACGTCCAATCCGATCACCAGTGCCCGCGCCCGGTCGAACACGAACAACCCCGCGGGGGCGACGGCGGAGCGGACCCGCACGTTGTGCCCACCGGGCACGATGTCCGGGCCGGGCACGATGTGCCGCACGGTCACGCACGGGCCCGCGGCGTCGTCGACGCGGGCGGTCAGCGACACGACGTCGGCCACGTCCGGGTGCAGTGCGAGCACCTCGTGGCGCGTGCTCCTGGTCAGCATCGCGAGTCGGTGTCCCAGCGCGGAACCCGTCGGATCCAGATCGACGACGTCGCCCACTGTCGTCCCCCCGATCAGCCGTTTCGTGTCAGGCCGTTCTAACGGGGCTGCCTCACGAGCGGCTAACGAGCGTCGGGGCGACGCATGATCAGACAGCCGCTCATAGCCGTGGCCAGCGGCTTTCCCGTCCCCGTCACCGGTTGCGCCTCGGCGAGCGCGACGTCGCGGCCCAGGGTGCGCAGCGGCCGGGCCCACCGCCAGGTCCTGCCACCACACGATCCGCACCCGCGGCCCGTCCGCACGCCGGTCACGTGCGCACTCCCCCGTCGCTTGACCGTCCAGTATGGACGGTAAGGACCGGGGCGGGCGGCCGAGCGTCCCACGGCGGCACCGATGTGTCCCGAAAACAGTGCCGCCGACGGCCGCGTTTCGCTACGGTGACGATGTCACTTCTCCGGGGGTACATGTGGAATTAGGGCTGCTGGGGCCGTTGCGGGTCACGGGAGCGCGCGGTGATCACCCGGCGCTGGGCGCGAAACAGCGGATACTGCTCGCGGCGCTGCTGCTGCGGGCAGGCCGGATCGTGCCGATGGACGAGCTGATCGACCTGATGTGGGACGGTGATCCGCCGGCCAGTGCCCGTGCGTCACTGCACAATCAGGTCCTGGCACTGCGCCGCGCACTCGGCGAGGACACCACAGTGCGCATCCACACGCGTACCCCCGGTTACGTCATCGAGATCGGCGCGGGCGAACTGGACCTCGCGCGGTTCGAGGAACTGCGGGAATCCGGCCGTGTCGCGCTGGAATCCGGTGATCACGAACGCGCGGCCGAACTGCTGCGCGCCGCATTGGGCATCTGGCGCGGCGAGGCACTGGTGGACGTGCCCAGCGACGCGCTGCGGCGCGAAGCCGCGCACCTGACGAGTCCCGTACCGAGGTCCTGCAGTCGAGGATCGACGCGGACCTGCGCCGCGGCCGACACGACCAGCTTATCCCGGAACTGTCCGCCCTGGTCGCCGAACACCCGCTGCGCGAACGGTTCCACGCCCAGCTGATGCTCGCGCTGTACCGGTCCGGCCGCCAGGCCGACGCGCTCGCGGCGTACGAACACGCCCGCACGGCACTCGCCGCCGAACTGGGCATCGACCCCGGCGCGGCACTGCGTGAACTGCGCCAACGCATCCTGCGCTCGGACCCGGCACTGCTGCCGGCCACCAACGCACCTGCGGCGCTACCGGCCGACCTGCCCGACTTCACCGGCCGCGACGACGCCGTCGAGCAATTGTCGCACGCTGCTGACCGGCGGCGACGACGTCAGCGTCGTGTCGGTGTTCGCGGTGGCGGGCGCCGGTGGCATCGGCAAGACGGCACTGGCCGTGCACGCGGCACACCGGGTGCGGCAGCGGTTCCCGGACGGCCAGCTCTACGTCGACCTGCGCGGCACCGGCACCAGCCCGGTCGACCCGGCCGACGCGCTGGCCAGGCTGCTGCGTGACCTGGGAGTGCCGGCGGACACGGTGGCTGCCGACGTGGACGAGCGGGCGGCGCGGTACCGCAGCGTGCTGACCGGCAGGCGGGTGCTGATCGTGCTGGACGACGCGGCAGGCGCCGACCAGGTGCGGCCGCTGATCCCCGGCGATCGCGGCTGCTGCGTGCTGGTCACCAGCCGTGCGCTGCTGACCGACCTGGCCGGCGCCCACCACGTGAGCCTGGACGTGCTGTCGGACGAGGACGCGGCGGAGCTGTTCGCGCAGATCGTCGGCCGGTCCAGGGCCGACGCGGAACCGCAGGCGACGGCCGACGTGCTGGCAGCCTGCGCGGGCCTGCCGCTGGCCATCCGGATCGCGGGCGCACGTCTGGCCTCCCGTCCACAGTGGACCATCCGGCACATGTCCGACCGACTCGCCGACGAGCGCGGTCGGCTCGGCGAACTGACCACCGGCGACCTGGCCGTCCGGGCCAGCTTTCAGCTCAGCTACGACAACCTGGAGACCAGGGGCGACCACAAACGCCTGGAGCCGGCACGGACGTTCCGCCTGTTGGGCCTGGTCGGCGGCCCGGACATCAGCCTCCCGGCGGCGGCCGCACTGATCGAACGATCGCCCGCGGAGGCGGAAGCGGCCTTGGAACTCCTGGTCGACACGAACCTCCTCGGCACGTCGATCCCCGGCCGCTACCGCCTGCACGACCTGATCCGCATCGTGGCCGCCGAACGGCCGCACGACGAGGAAACCGAGCAGCAGCGCACGGCGGCGGTGCGACGGCTGCTCACGTGGTACGTGAACACGGCGCACGCCGCGGCACAGCTCATCCCACCGCTGCCGGAGCACACGCGACCGGACCTGCCGGAACCGGCGGTGAGCCCGCCGGAGTTCGGTGACCGGGACCAGGCGGTCGCGTGGTGCGACACGGAACTGCCCAACCTGGCACTGGCCGCACGCGCGGGCGCCCGGATGGACCTGCACAGCCTGGTGGTACAGCTTGCGACGAGCCTGCGCGGCTACTTCTACCTGCGCAAACCACGCCAGGACTGGACCGGCGTGCTGCGCCTGGGTGTGGCGTGCGCGCAGACGATGGGCGACCGCGACGGCGAATACCGCATGACCAGCAACCTGGGCGTGGCGCTGGGCCAGACCCGGCAGCTCAACCCCGCGATCGCCACTCTCGAACAGGCCCTCCGCATAGCGCGTGAACTGGGCCACACCGACCGGGAGTGCGCGACGCTGGGCAACATCGCCGTCTGCTACAGCGCCAACGGCCGTGACGACCTCGCGGTCGAGTACACGCGGCAGGCACTGGAGATGACCAGGGACAGCCTGGACAACCGCGCGTACGAGGCGATCTTCGTCAACAACCTGGGCGAGCACCACCGCAGCCTCGGCGAACTCGACGAGTCGCTGAACTGCCTGCGGCAGGCCCTGGAGATCAAGCGGGAACTCGACGACGACTACAACCTCAGTTCCACATTGGACGGTCTGGCGATGACGTACCTGGCGCTGCACCGTTACCAGGAAGCGGCCGACCACGCCCGGGAGGCGGTCGACATCCGCACCCGCCTCGACGACAGGTGGGGCATGGCGGAGTCCCTGGACCGCCTGGCCACGGCCCTGCGCGGCCTGGACCACCCCGACGAGGCCCAGGACCACTGGCACCAGGCGCTGACCCTGTACGAGTCCCTGGGCAGCCCCCAGGCCGACACGATCCGAGCCCATCTCACGAAGACCTAGACCGGCGAGAAAGGCCAGCTCGTGGACCCAGGCATCGGATCACCCCGGCCGGTGGACACGGCGATCGCGCGCGCCCAACTGACCATGACGCGCGCGATCGTGTTCTTCCGCATCGCAGGACTGGCGGAGGCACTGCTGGCGGTGTCGCTGGACATCACCCGCTATCCGCACCCGGCGCCGACGATGACCCTGCTGGCACTGGTAGTGGTGGAGAGCGCGGTACTGATCGCCGTCTGCCTGAGAGCCAGGTCGCTCGGACCGCGCTGGATCACGGCGGACCTGCTGTTCTCGACAGCGGCCCTGATCGCGTGCGCGGCACTCACCGCGCCACGCGACTACAACACGTGGGCCAACTTCATGTATCCGTACACGATCCTGGTTGCCCTGGGCGTCGGCGCGGCCGCCCGCCGTCCCCTCGCGGCGACGGCGATCACGACGGTGCTGGTGGCGGCGTACGTGGCATCGGCGGTGGTGTTCCACGGCGACCCGGTGTGGAACGTGCTGCCCAACGGCCTGACGTACTACGCGAACATGCTGGTCGCGTGGGCGGTGACGAGACAGTTGCTGACCAGTGGCCGGGAGGCGGACGAGAGCCGAGCCGAGGCCGTGGACAAGGCGGGCGAGCTGGCGCGGGAAATCGAGCGAGCCAGACACGCCAGGGCGCTGCACGACCGGGTGCTGCAGACGCTGGAGACGCTGGCGCAGGGCAGGTGGGTGACCGACGCGGACTTCCGTGCCCACATAGCCACCGAAGCGGCGTGGCTCAGGGCGTTCGTGGAGGGCGCGGACACAACCGAAGAACGAGACCTGCTGGCGGCCCTGCAACGCCTGGTCCAGCGCAACGCCCGCCTGGGCCTGCGGGTGGAACTCAACGGCACCCAGCTACGCGACGCTCAGGCATTGCGAGCGACCCTGCCCTCGACCACGGTGGACGCGCTGGTCGACGCGACTCAGGAAGCACTGACCAACGCGGCGAAACACGCGGGTGTGGACACGGCGGTGGTGAGAGCGGCGGCGACGGCGACGGAACTGACGCTCAGCGTCCTGGACCAGGGCACGGGCTTCGACCCGGCCCGGGTGTGCAGAGGCACCGGCATCCAACGGTCGATCAGATCGCGCATCGAGGAGGTGGGCGGCACGGTGCGGATCGACAGCTCGGCGGGAACGGGCACATACGTGGAGATCACGGTGCCCGTGTAGTGCGGCGTGGTGTGTTCTGCGGACATGACAGCCTGCCGTCGGGACGTGACGCTGGGTGCGGAAGGGGTGGACCTCCGGTGGAGCACGGTCCGAGCGCGCAACAGCATGGAGCACGATGGGCGAGCACGATGGCCGGCGCGTCGAAGCGGGGGCGGAGGCGATGATCCAGGTAGCCATCGTCGACGACCACCCGTTGGCAAGAAGGGGCCTGGCAGCGATCCTGGCGGAAGCGGGCGACATCGCGGTGGCGGTGTCGACGCCATCGCCGGTGGCACTGCTGGAATCGGCGGCCGCCGCGGCGGACGTGGTACTGCTGGACCTGTACCACAGCAACGACGATCCGTGCCTGCCGACGATCGCGCAGCTACGCACGGTGACGAAGGTCCTGGTGATCTCGGCATCCGCCCGCCCGGCCGACGTCCTGGGAGCGATCCGTGCGGGAGCCAGCGGCTACGTGACGAAACTGGCGGACCCGGAAATGCTGGTCTCGGCGGTGAGAACGGTAGCCGCGGGCGGCTTCGCGCTGTCGTCCCAACTGGCCGACATCCTGCAGTCCCAACTGACCAACATCCCGACCCCACAGCCACAATCCCCGCTCTCGCCGAGAGAAGAACAGGCACTGACCTACATAGCGAAGGGCTTCACCCACGCCCAGACTGCCACCAGAATGGGCGTGAGCAAGGCCACGGTGGACACGTACGTGGAACGAATCAGGGCCAAACTACAGCTCGGCAACAAGGCGGACCTGACCAGAGCCGCACTGAGCCAACTGAAGTCGACCGACCTGACATAGTGCGGATGCCGACGACGGGCGCGGCCGCCGGATGCGACCGGCCAGGACGAGGCACGGACGACCGACCCGAGAAACGGGACCGACAACCGGCGGAACAAAGGGTCCAGGACTACAACGAGTGAACCGGACCCCACCCAGCGCTTCCCAAATTATCGAAGTAGTTGTCGGGAGCCTGAAAATACCCGGGCCACCCCAACCCCTCCCCGTAAGTGTTCAAAATCGCCACCGACTTCGTCAAACAATTATTGGTCGGGAAAAAATACCCGCTACCAGCCTGAACGGCGATCTGCTGAGAAGCCGCGCCAACGGACGTTGTGGAAATGGTACGACAACGCCACTTGGTGTAATATCCAGCCGCATGAGAATGCCCAGCATTCTTGAACGCCGCGAACATCTGGTTCTCCGACCCCGAAGCGTTCCACGAATCCGTGTTCCCACCCGGCGGCACGTAAGCGCTACCGCCGCCGTTCTCGGTCGCACCGAAAATCCAGGTGCTGGACCCGGCCACCTGGAACGCCCATCCGACGTGCCCGAACGAAATCGGCCCGACCGTCGCGCCGGCGGGAGCGTTGAACATGCACCCGGTTCCGGTCCCCAACGCACTCGCGGCAGGCGCCCACCCGACGGCACCGACCACCACGGCAACGAACGCGACGACGGTGACACCCAGCCGCCGCGCCGACAAGGAAAAGACAAATCGTGACATGACGGCCACGATCCCGCCCGACACCGCCACGAAACAGTCAGGTGTTCGACCAACACCCTGTGGTACGAACGCACGACGTCATCGCGACCATCGCGCCCCATAAGCGAACCCGGGCTTGAGATCGTCGAACGTCACCGCCAGCTCCCCCGCGCCGTCCACCACGATCGACTCCCCCACCTGCCCGGGATCGTCGACGTCGGCCTGCAACGCACCGACCAACCGGTACACCTTCGCAGGCGGCTCACCCCGCCCGAACCGCACCCGCAGCTCGAACCGATCACACCGCTGCCGGGGCACACACACGTAGTACGGCTCGAACAGTCCGGCGACCACGCGGAACCGCACCGTGAACTCGGCCCGCCGCTGCTTGCCCAGTGGCGCCGGCAACTCCACACCGATCCCGACCCGCCGACTCGACTCCATCCCGGTCCGCACCACCGTCCCGCCGGACACCATGTCGACCCGCAAACCAGCGGCGTCGACCGAATCGGCACCGGGCGCCGGCATCGTCACGGCGAGGTCGACGACCGCCAACCCGTCCCCGTGCCCCACGATCCGGCGCGACTCGATGACCTCCGGCCCGGCCCCGTCCAGCACCACGTAGGACGTGATCGACTCGCTGTGCCACGCCGACGCCGACGCCGTCACCGGACACTCACCGCCCGGAGGCTGGCCGGCCGCCGCGACCGCCAGGTCCGCCAACCGCCCGCTCGCCTCGTCGATCCGCCGCTGCGCCGTCCGCTCGTCCCGGTGCAACTGGCCGGCCAGCCACGCCACCCGCTCCCGATAGAACCGGTTCGGCGCGTCCGGATGCACCCCGAACGCCACCAGCACCGCCAACCGCAGGTCATCGGGAAGCTGCGCCGTCGTCGTCGCCAACCACGCCCGCAGCGCCGCGCGCACGTCCGTCACGGTCGCGTCCGCGCCCAGGTCCAGCAGGGAACTCAGCGCGGGCCCGGTCCGCCGGCGCAATTCACGATCGTCGATGCCGCGACCTTTGCGCAGGGCCTTCAATTCGCCGATCAGTTCGGCCACGATGTCGTTCATCCCCGGATCCTCCTTTCCGAAATCGCATCCAGTCTAGTTCCGCACCACCGGCCCAGAACCCGCATCCCCGCGTGCAGGCACACAACTGTCCGCCATCCGTCATTGCCTGTTTCACGATTGTCCTTGAAACAGGAAACCACTGGCATCCCGATCACCCGGACGACCATGATGCGAACGAACGAGCCAGGAAGGAGGCCACGCGATGCAGACGCACGGGTTCGCGACGATCCTGACTCACTGACATGATCGGGCCGGCCGTCCGGTGGTTGAACCCACCGGGCGGATGGCGTAGAACGGAGAACCATGAGCGACGCGGATTTCGGCACCGAATTGCGCCGGTTGCGCACCGAGGCCGGCTGGTCCTTGACCGACCTGGCCAAGCGCATTCATTACACGAAAGGCTATCTGAGCAAGGTGGAAAACGGCGTCGCACCGCCCAATGAGGCCCTGGCCCTGCTCTGCGACTCGGAACTGGACACCGGCGGCGTGCTGATCGCCGTGGTTCCCCGCCGCCGCCGCAAGCTCCGCCTCCGCACCTTCACCGTCCGCCCGTCCGGCCTGCCGCAGTCCACCCCGCTGTTCACCGGCCGTGACACCGAACTGACCGACGTGTGCGCCATGCTGCGCGAGCGGGCCCACCATCGTCTGCGTGATCGAGGGCATGGCGGGATCCGGCAAAACCGCGCTGGCCGTACTAGCCGCGCACCGGGTCGAGGACGATTTCCCGGACGGCACGCTGTTCCTCGACCTGCACGCCCACACGCAGGGGCGCCGGGAACTGGACAGTTCGGCCGCACTCGACGCGCTGCTGCGCCAACTCGGCGTACCGGGCGACGAAATCCCGCGGTCGCAACAGGAACGCGAAGCCCTGTACCGCGGCTGCCTACGCGACCGCCGTGTCCTCGTCGTGCTCGACAACGCGGGCAGCACCACGCCAGGTGCTGCCGCTGCTGCCCGGCGACCCGGCCTGCCGGGCGCTGGTGACCAGCAGGAACCGCCTGATCGCACTGGACGACGCCCGCCACGTGTCGCTCGGCCCGATGCCCGAGACCGAGGCGACGACCCTGTTCGGTTCGGTCGCCGGCCCTGCCCGGATCCCGGACGACGCCGGCGGCCGGCGCACGCTGGCCAGCATCGTCGACCGGTGTGGCCGACTGCCGCTGGCGATCCGGATCGCGGCGGCACGCTACGCGGGCAATCCCGCGATGACGCTCGGCCGACCTGGACGACCGCCTCGCCGACGCCAGCGCGTTCGACGAACTCGACGACGGCGAACGCAGCGTCCGCGGCGCGTTCCGACTGTCCTACGAGGCCCTGCCACCCGAGCAACGACAAGCTGCTCGCCCTCCTGCCGCTGTACCCGGGCACGGCCATCGACGACCACGCGGCGGCCGCGCTCGCCGGCACGCCGGTGGCGCAAGCACGCCGATCGCTGGACCGCCTCCAGGCGGCGCATCTGCTGATCCCACAACCGGCGAACCGTTACCAGTGCCACGACCTGGTCCGCGAGTTCGCCGCCGAAGCGGCACCCCGGGCCACGACTCCCGACCAACGCCGGCAGGCCCTCGTCCGGCTCGTCGACCACGCGCTGCACGCCGCGGAGCGGGCGGACATGGTGATCACCCCGGGCCGCTACCGCCCCGTCATGGCCCAGGAGCCACCTGCCGCGCGACCTTCGACGTTCGACCACAGCCACCTCCTGGCTGGACCGGCGAATGGCGAGCGCTGGCGCAACTGGTCGAGCGTGGCCGCGCAGAACGCTCTGCACGACCGCGCCTGGCGTCTCGCCTTCGTGCTGCGCGGCTACTTCTTCCTCACCAAGCTGTGGCAGCCGTGGATCGACACGCACACGGTGGCCCTCGCGTCGGCGCGCGCCATCGAGGACCGCTGGGCCGAGGGCGCGACGCTGAACAACCTGGGCATCGCTCACGTCGACCGGGGCGAACTGGACATCGCCGCCGGCTACTACCGGGACGCGCTGGCGGTGTTCCACGAAATCGGCGACGAGCACGGCGAGGTGACCGCGCGGGCCAACTCGGCTGGGTGCACCACTACCGCGGCGAGCAGCAGTCCGCGCTGCGCGACCTGTCCGCGGCGCTGGACTTCTACCGGCGGCACCGCGCCGACCGCAACGCCGCGATCACGTTGCGCGGCATCGCGCTCGCCGAAACCGAACTGGGCCACTACGACGACTCGATCGCCCACGCCACCGAGGCGCTCGCCGAATGCGAACGACTCGACTGCCGCTCGACGCGGCGATGGCGTTGAACTGTCTCGGCTGGACCTACTTCCGCTCCGGCCGGCACGCCGAATCAGCCACGACGGCCTACCGGCGGGCCGTGGCGGCGGGAGAGCGGGCCGGCAGCCCGTACGAGGTGGCCCGCGCCAAGACCGGGCTGGGCAACATCGCGGCGGCGGCCGACGACCTGGAAACCGCGCAACGCTCCTGGGACGACGCGGCGGAACGTTACCCGGACCTGACACGACGGTCGTCGGCGAGTCGAAGGCACGCACCGGTGGGTGAGCTCAGGCCTGCTCGCCGATGACGGCGGCCAGGACGGCGGCGTGGCTGATGTCGATCGCCTTCACCGCCGTCAGCAGCGTGAGCCGGCCTTTCCTGGCGATGTCGCACAGCGCGGCGAGGGGCGCCGCGTGCTCGTCGTCGGTGAGTTCTTCCCGGTACCGGCGGACGAACTCGTCGTACAGGTCCGGATCATGGGCGTACCAGTGCCGCAACTCCGTGGACGGCGACACCTCACGGCACCACGACCGCAGCGCGGCACGATCCTTGGCCAGCCCACGCGGCCAGAGCCGGTCGACGAGTACCCGGGCACCGTCCTCGGCTGCGGGCTGGTCGTACACACGCTGCACGCGAACGTCGACGGAAGACACCGGCACATTCTGGTGGTGCCCACCGGTCGGCGCCAGTCGACCACGAGCGGATCAGCGGCGACCGGCCCGCCGCGCCGGCCGAGCGACGCCGTTGAGCTGGTCACCAGCGGCCGGCACCAGCGTCGCCGCCGTGTGCACGGGACCGGCCATGGCCCGGTCCCGGCTCAACCCGGCCAAAGTCCGGACGGCGCCACTGTCGCGAAGGTCGTCTACTGTCGTGATTGTCCACTATCACGAACGGAGTGACGATGAGTGAGGTGTCGGTCGTCGGACCCGACGGCGGCGAGACGATCCAACTGAGGTCGACGAGCATCCGCATCCTGGAGGACGGCACGACCACGGCGCACCGCCTCGGGATCGCCGAGATCAGGCTCGCCCCGCACAGCGACGGCCCGCCGCAGCACCGGCACGCGCAGCACGACGAGGGCTTCTACATCGTGTCCGGCACGGTCAGGTTCACCGTCGGCACCACCGACCACGACGCGCCGGCCGGCACGCTCGTGATGGTCCCACCGGGCGTGCCGCACACGTTCGCCAACCCGGGCGACGAGCCGGTCGTCATGATCAGCACGTTCACACCCGACCTGTACCTGCAGTACTTCCGCGACCTGCGGGACATGGTCGCGGGCGGCCAACCGATGACGGCGGAGGCGACCATCGGCGTGATGAGCCACTACGCGACCGTCCCGGCGACCGACTTCGCCTGACCGCACACGGGTTCAGCCGGCCAGATCCACGATCAACGCGGGATGATCGGTGAACCGCAGGTGGACGGTGCGAACCGACCGCACCGCAAGCCCGTCGGCCATCACATGCTGCAACGCGCCGTCACCGGCAGCGGTCCATCCCGACGGCACGCAGAACCCGATTCCCGTCTCGTTCAGATCGCCCGCGACCAACGTCGGCGGCCGCCCGGTCGCGGCACGGAAGTCCTCGACACGCGCGCCCATCAGCTCGCGGCACTGCGCCGCCGCGACGTCGCCGTCGTCGGACTCCAGATGGGTCGTGCAGGCGTCGTAGCCGGCCACCTCCGCGCACACCGCGACCCGTTCCTCCGGTGACCTCGTCAACTGGTGCGTGTAGAGGTAGTGCCGGGCGGTGCCCAGGAACGTGCCGCGGCCGACCAGGCCGATGCCGTACAGATCACCGTCGGTGCAGCGGAACGGCACGCCGGTCCCCCGGTGCACAGCCGGTGCGAACAGCGCGAACTCGCTCGCGTCACCGTGTTGCCGCGCGATCATCGTCATCGCCGCCGGCACCGGCGCGTCGGCATCGACGACGTCGGCCGAACAGACCTCGTTCAGCGTCACCACCGTCGGCGCGTAGTCGCCGATCACGCCCGCCGCCTCCGCCGTCGTCCTCGCTCCCCGATAGCAGTGCGCCTCGCCGCTGTGGCACAGGTTCATCTGCAGCTCACGCACGTTCGACGCCACGACCGGCCGGCCGCCGGTCGGCGTCACCCGGATCTCGACGCAGCCGGTTCCGACGCCGCCGAGGCACCCGGCGACGGTCCACGTGGCCGCGGGCTGCCGGGCCACCGGCACCGACGCCGCCAGCACGACCGCCACGGCGAGCACCAGCCGCGACATGATCCGCTGCACGCGTCCAACATAGGGGTCAGGACGAGCCGACAGCGTCCTTCCTGCGCTTCGCGATCCGCAGGTAGTGGTCGATCAGCGTCGTGTCCGGCTGACCGGCCAACAACCGCCGGGCACGCTCCAGGTGGTCGTGCGCGACCGCCGCGGCCTCACCGACGCCGAGCGGCAGCCGGTGCTGGGTGTTCAGCAGCAGGCCGGCGAACTCCGGGCTGGTCACGGCGAGCGTGCCCAGATGCTGCAGGCAGCGGCCCTGGCCCTGTTCCTCGCCGAGTTCCTTGTACATCGCCCGCGCCTCCTGCCAGCGGATCACGGCCTGCGTCGCGTTGCCGCCGAAGATCGCCGCCACGCCCTGCAACTCCACGACCTGCGCCGCCCCGGAGAGGTCACCGCCGATCCCGGCCTGCACCTCGGCCTCGTCCAGATGCTCCAGCGCCGCGAACAGCCTGCGCTGCTCCAGGTTCACCGCTGCCAGGTCGACCAGCACACACAGCCGCCCGGCGGCGTCGTCCTCGGGCACCAGTTCCAGCGCCCGGCGCAGTTCGTGTTCGGCTGCCTGCATCCGTTCGGCGAACGCCGGTTCGTCCGCACGCACCGACACGGCCCGGTCGAACTCGATCAGCGCGCGCTCGGTGTGCCAGCGGGCGCGCAGCGCGAAACCGGCCGGGTGCCGCGCGATCCGCTCGTCCGGTTCAGCCGCCGCGATCTCCACGTCGGCCAGGTCGAGGTGGGTGCCGATGCGGTGCGCCGCCGCCGTGCGCAGATGCGCGAGCGACACGAGTTCGTCCCGGTCGGCGCGGCCGGCCAGGTCGACCAGGCCGCGGCTGGTGGAGACAAGGCCGTCGGACTGGAGTTCCCTGATGTACCAGACGTCCAGCGCGTCCGCGATGACCGCCAGATCGTCCACACAGGACTCCGGCGGCAGGTCCGATCGCCAGTCGGTGAGCAGCGCACGCAGCAGCGGTTCCTCCTGGTGCAGCCATACGATCGCCGACCGCGCGTCGCTCACCGACCGCAGCGCCGCGGCCCACGCGCCCGCCCGCTCGGCGTAGTGGCGCACCAGCACCGCGACGGCCGTCCACGTCCGCTCGGCCACCGGCCACGGTTCGACCTGCCGCAGCGCCCGCCGTACCTCCTCGGGCAACCGGTAGCGGCCCGGTGGCGACTCGCGGAGCACGTTGGCGCGCCTCAGTTCCGCCACCGGGTCGGCGTAGCCGCGGCCGTGTTCCTCGTCGGGCAGCAGCGCGTCCAGCGCGTCCCGGCTCAGCCCGGTCACCGGCAGCACGGCCAGCGCGCGCAACAGGCCGACGGCGTCGTCGGACAGGTCACTGCCGCCCATCAGCAGCGGCAGCACGGCCCGCCACAACGCGACCAGCGGTTCGTTGCCGCGCACCCGATCCGCGGTGTCCTCGACCAGTTCCACCACCGACCACGACCGCTTGCCGGCCACCCGCAGCAGCCGCGCGATCTCCCGCACCGCCCTGGGCAGCCCGCGGAACCGGGACAGCAGTTCGTCCACCGGGTCCGTCCTGTCCACCCGCAGGCCACGGGCGAAGCGCCGAAACCTGCTCTCCCCCAGTTCGTCGGACAGGATGGTGCGCATCGTCGACAGGTTGAGCTGGCCGACCGTGACGACGCCGGCCTCACCGACCGCGGCCGCCGCCGGCTCGTCACCGGCGATCACCAGCATCGGCGGCTCACCGGTCATCGGCCACTTCTCGGTCAGCCACGACACCTGTTCGGCGGTGAACACGTTGTCCAGCAACAACACCGTCGTCCGCTTGCGGGCCGCGTCGAGCAGCCGCTCCGCCGCGCCGGTCAGCACCGGCGGTGTCGCGTCGGCGGGCTCGTCCTCGTCGAACGTCGACAGCAGCCGGCCCGCGACCGCTCTGGAACCGGGCGGTGACGTGGACGAGTTGCCGCGCAGGTCGACCCACACCACGGCGTCCGCGTCCGCGCCGACATCGGCCAGCAGTCGCTCCACGACCAGGTTCGCCACCGACGACGTGCCGATGTCGCGCCGCCCGACGATCGCCACGACGCTGCGCGCACGCACCACGCTCAGCGCCCGTTCGATCTCGGCCTCCCGGCCGTGCACGTGGCTGGGGAACCGGTGCCACGCGGGCAGTCGCAGCGGCTCTGGCACGACCGCCGGCCGCTCGAACTCCCGTGTCCGGACGACCTTCCTGTCCCGCGCGGCACGTCGCCGGTCCAGCAGGAACACCGTCAGCAGCACACCGATGACCAGCACGGCGCCGACCGTGAGCACCAGCGCGCCGTTCTTGCTCAGGAACAGGCCGAACGACGTGCTGGTGAAGATGGTGCTGACCAGGTTCGCCGCCAACTCCGGCCCCAGTACCACGGCGAGACCGATCGCCAGCCGCCGCGACCACGGCGACGGCGACGTGTTCGTGTCCGGCTCACGGCGCCTGCCGCTCACCGGGGCGCACCTCCGCTCAACCCGGCGACCACCTGCCGCCAGTTCAACAACAGCACCACGACCGGCACCACCGAATACACGACGCCGCCGGCCGCCACCGCAGCGGCCGATGTCGCGAACTGCCGTGCCTCACCGCGCAGCACCAGCGCCAACGGGCTGGCCTCCGGGCCGCTGATCAGGAAGCCGACCGTGAAGTCGTTCCACACCAATACGAACTCCAGTACCAGCACGGCCTTCACGGTGGACCGTGCGTGCTGCCACGCCCAACTGAACATGCCGCCCGACTCGGCCGTGTCGTTCCTGCGGGTGCCCGGAGCCGGCGCCGACGCGAACGCCCACCGCAGCACCAGTACCGCGAACGGCGCGCCGACGGCGGCGTGCACCAGCGCCAACGGCAACTGTGAGCCCGCCAGACCTGCGTGCGTGAACAAACGCTCCAGCGGTTCCGCGTACATCTGCACCGGCGCCACCGCCACGATCGCCAGCACGGTCGTCATCACCCGGCTCAGCCAGCGCGGCCACCCGCCCCTGGCCAGCGCATACGCCGCGGGCACCGACACGACCAGCACCAGCGTCGTCGCCGTGATCGCGACGACGGCCGTATCCAGCACACCGCCCCAGATGCCCGCGTCGGTCACCTTGGCCAGCGCGCCCGTGCTCAGGCCGTCACTGCCCGGCCGCCACCAGCCGACCCGGCCCGCGTCCGCCGGGCTGCGCAGCGCTGTCGCCACCAGCGTCACCACCGGGTACACCCACACCGCGATGACCACCACGCCCAGCACCCACAGCCCGCGCCGCGGCCACTTCCGGGTCGGCACCGGATCGCCCGCCGACCCGCCACCACCGGTCAGGTCGACGTCCTCCAGCGGCGCCGACCGGTGCCGCAGCCCACGCAGGCACGCCAGCGCCACCACGATCAGCAACGCGTACAACACCACAGCCAGCGCGGCCGGCCGACCCGTGTCCGAAGTGGACGCCGTGAGCTGGTACCAGCGCGTTGCCAGCACGTCGGTCATGGAGCGCTGTGGATCGGGCACCACCATCAGCACCAGGTCGAACACCCGCACAGCCGCGACCACCATCGTCAGCAGCACCACGGCGAACACCGGTCGCAGCATCGGCAACACGATGTGCCGCAACCGCTGGTACGAACTCTGACCCTCCACAGTGGCCACCCGGATGGTGTCGTCCGGGATCGCGTCCAGCCCGGCACGGAACAGCGACACCACGAAACCCAGCCACGACCATGCGAACGCCGAGATCAGCACGAGCCACACCAGACCGGACCCGAGCCACACCGGCTGCCCGGCACCGGCCGCCGCGAGCAGCGCGTTCACCGTGCCGCGCTGCGGCGCCTGGTCGAAGATCAACCGGAACACCGCGCCCACCACCAGCGCCGACATCCCCAACGGCACCACAAGGACCAGCAACAGCACCCGCCAGACCCGCCGAACCCGCTGCGACAACAGCGCGATCGCCAACCCCACCAGTACCAGCAGCAACGCCGCGACGGCCCACAGTGCGCTGTGCCCGAGCGCCGCCCACACCGACCCGTCCGTCAGCACGGCGCCGAAATTGCCCAGACCGAACCCGGACGACGAGTGCAGCGCGTACCAGCACGTCACGGCGATCGGCACGGCGATCAGCGCCGACAGGCCCAGCGCGAGCACCCACGCCGGATGCCGCGACCCCGGCCTGCGCGGCTGACCCGGCACCGGCGCGCCGGACATCTCCCGCACAGCGACCTGGATGCGCAACTCCACCGGTGCGTCCACCGGCAGGCCCGTCTCCGCTTCCTCAACGGCCATGGCCGACCTCGATGTCCCGCATCCGCCGACCCGCGACCGTCGCGGCTGCCGCGACCCGCTCCGGATGGCCGTCCCCGACCGTACGCACGAAGTCCTCCAGCACCTGGAACAGCGCGCCACTGCCGCCGACCGAGCCGAGTTCGTCGGACAGGTCGAACACCAACGGATCCGGCCACGGCCGCGTCACCTGCTGCACCAGCCGCTGCGCGTTGTCCGACCGGTATTTCGTGATCGGCGTGCGCTCGTTCGCCGCGACGAACCCGCCGTGCTGCTCGATCCACGGCAGCGGCGTGTCCGGCGCGGCCAACCACCGCACCAGCGCGGCGGCGCCGTCCTTCACCGGCCGCAGCAACACCGCCACGTCCGAACCGATCATCAGCGGATGATCACCGGACGTCGGCGCCACACCCACCACCAGGTCCTGCTCACCGGCCGACGCCCGTGCTCCGCCGACACCGTCGACGACCGGGAACGGCACCACGCCCACCTCGGCCGGCGGCTGGCGGAACTCCTCGATCACCGGCTCCGCGAAATCAGCGGACACCACCATCGCCGCGTTGTGATAGCCGAACACGTCCACGATCGAGTCCGGGTACTGCGACGCCATCGTCCGGTCCACCCCACCGGACAGCACACCGCGCACCGACAGCATCCCGCCCAGCAACCGCAACGCCTGCCCGAACTCCGGTGCCTCCCACAGGCTCGGCGGCCGCCCCGGCCGCACCAACTCCCGGTAGAAGTCCGGATGGCAGCCCTGCAGGACGTTGCCGAAGAACCCGGTCAGCGGCCACCCGTCACCGGCACCCAGCGCCATCGGCGCGATGCCGTGACCGATCAGCGTGTCGTTCAGGTCCAGCCACTGCGACCACGTGTCCGGCGGGCCCAACCCGAGCGCACCGAACACGTCCTTGCGGTACCAGAGCGCCGACTGGTTCGCCACCTTGAACGGCAACCCGTACGGCACGGCGCTGGCCGCCCCGTCGGCCAGCCACACCACGTCCCGCCAACCCGGCGTCAGCCAGTCGTCCCGCCACACACCCGAGGGCAGCGGCGCCAGGCGGCCCAGGTTCTCCTCCACCAGACCCACGCGCGGCAGCATCACCACGTCCGGCTTGCCGTTGACCTGCGCCGTCACCGCGTCCGCGATGTCGTCGCCCAACGGGATCACGTCCACGGCGATCTGCGTCTGCCGGCGGAAACCGTCCAACACGGACTGGAACGCCGCCAGTTCCGCGTCACTCCAGCTCACCGCGACCCGAACCACGTCCACCGCGAGCAGGTTGTCCACCGCACCACAGGCCGCCAGCACAGGAGCCGCGGCCGCGAGCGCACCGGCCCGCAGCACCGCCCGCCGCCCGACCCCCTCACGCGGCACGACCCGGATCACCGCCCTTCTCGCTCGCCACCACGATCGGGTGAGCGTCGAAGTCCCGTGCCCGCTCCACGGTCGGCACGATCAACACCGTCGCCACACCGACCAACAGATCCGGCGTCCTCGGCTCCGCCCCACCGCCGTCACCCGAACGGACCTCGTAGCCACGCCACACGGTGGCCAACAGCGCGCCCCAACTCGGCATCTCCAGGTCGTCCTCCATCACGACCGCATCCGGCAGCGCGTGCAACGCCCTGGCCAAACCCGTCATCCGGCGGCGGCCGACCGGGATCTCGTGCGGATAGCGGTCCAGCAGACCGTCCAGACCGAAGCCGGCGGCCTTCGCCCGCCACGCCGGCTCGTGACCGTCCTGACCTGACGGAATGATGTTCTCCAGCACCGTCAGGTGCGGCAGCAACGCGCCGTCGCTCGGCACCAGCCGCCGCTTGTCCCCGCTCGGACCGGTGACCGACACCCTGCCACGGGCCGGAACCAGACCCGTCAGCATGTCCGCGATCGCCCGCGCCGTCCGCCGCTCGGGTGACACAATGGCCCGAACCCGGCCGATCGGCACGTTGAGTGACAACGCACCGTCCAGGCCGGCCACTTCGAGACCCGCCACCTCGACGCCGAACATGGCCCCCTCTGCCTCGACGGACGACATGTTTGATTACCTTAGCCAACCCGGCAGGTCGGCGTTGCCGCTCGCGCCCGAATACCGCGACCGTTCCCCAATCGCACTGGCGGACGGACACGATTCGTGTCACCACACCGCCACCCGACAGCGTGAGCACGCCCGCCCGCGAACAAACCGCGACAACCAGCGGCGGCCGGCAGCACCCGCGTGATCACCGCGGCGTGCACGGCCACGTACACGCCGAAACCCAGTCCCCGCACCACGGCCGCGACGACATCGGTGGCCCACGACGGCCACGCCGCGACCGGACCGACACCGACGGTGATCACCATGGTGGCCCAGACCACGAAGATTCGCCGACGCCGCAACCGATCCGACAACCACCCCGATACCACGACGGTCAGCGGCGGCGAACCCGTGTGGACGGTCACGAGCACGGCGACGGCCGACGCCGACCGGTCCGCGGGCAACCGCACCTCGTCCGCAGGAAATCGATCAGATAACCGATCCCCGGCGCCTGACTCAGATTCACCAACGGCCGACTCGACCACGCCCGCGCGAAACCCGGATGCCGCCGAGGACTTACCCAGAACGCGGCCAGTCAACGGAACATGATTCGCCGGCGGCCGGTCGGCCACCGGTTCCCGAACGGCGACCACGTAACCGACGGCGGTCACCACCAACACGGCCGCGACGACGTCGTAGCCGGCGGCCGGATGACGTGACCACCCGGCTCACCACGGCCACCCCGACAGCGGTCACGACGGCCGGACCGGAAACTTTCGCCGCGGATCGACGGCGGGTCGATTCGGTGCCCATGGCGTCGGTCACGGTGCCACCATGTCGGGCCGTACGACCACGAGGCAAAATTTCACTCGATACTGAAGTAACAGTATAGAAAGCACTGTCAATCGACTGGGCTTTTGGCGGATGGCCTACGCGGATAGGCTCACCGGACATGCTGCGGCGGCGCGAGGTACATCTGGTGTGCGGTGAATGCCGCATGATCTTCGCGATCGTCCGTATCCGCCCACTCGCGTTGGGCATGGACGTCCACAGCACGGTGACAGGTGCCGTACTGATGCCCCGAACCGGTTATTCGGTCACCGAAGAGACACGCCACCGGTTGGCCAGAGCGGAAGCGGTCGGGCCACGGGACAGGGCGAGCACGCTGGAACTGACCAGCGCGCGAGCCATGGCCGATTACCTGAACCGGTATCTGGGCGACACCGTGTACGACATGAGCTGCCATTGCCATCGGCGTTATGTCCGCACGACACCCGATCTGCACCGGGGCGCGATCGCGTCCAGAGACCAGCGATTGACGTTGTCCACGAGAACGGCCACGTGGCCACCAGATAAACATTAGGGCGTCTTCTGGCGGAGATTCGACGGTCGGTTCTCGGTCGTGGTGCTCAGGTCGGACGTTCCGGACAGGTTCAGAGGTTCAGTGCTGACGTGATGCCTCCATCGATCAGGATGTCGGTGCCGGTGACGAAGGTGGACAGGTCGCTGGCAAGGTAGAGGACCGCGTTCGCGATGTCCTGTGCCGTACCGACTCGACGCAGGGGGGTTCGGCGCGTGATGCGCTCTGTTTCCGGGCCGTTGGCGAGGTGGTCTTCGGTCATCCCGGTGAGGATCATCCCCGGACTGATCGAGTTGACTCGGATTTGCTCTGGGCCGAGTTCGGCGGCGAGCTGCCGGGACAACGAGATCACGGCACCTTTGGACGCGGTGTAGGCCGGGAACGCGACACCGATGTGGGCCTGCATCGAGGAGATCTGGATGATGCTGCCGGGTCGGCGCATCCGGGGAACGGCGCATTTCAGGATGTTGTAGTAGCCGGTCAGGTTCACTGCCAGGACCCGCTCCCAGTCGTCGGGGCTGGTCGTCGCGAGTGAGTCCGGTGCCATGATCCCGGCACAGTTGACGACGATGTCGAGCTTCTCGTTCCGCACGGCGTGCTCAACCGCACCGTAGTCCGCGACGTCGACCGCGGTGTCGGTGCCGGCGAGGTCAAGGGCAAGAACCGATGCGCCCGCGCGGGTGAGTGTGTGAGCTGTTGCTCGGCCTATGCCTGAACCGGCGCCGGTGACCACTGCGCGGCGTCCGTTGAGGTCGACGAGATTGGCAAGGGATTCGTGGGCCATGGCTGCTCTCCTGGCGTCGGTCGATGGTGTCGTCGTGGATACCCGCCGTGTCCAGAAGCGATCTCCGATGAGGTCGGTGACGCTGTCCGGCGTGGAGTCGGTGAAGGCTTGGACGTCGATGCCTTCCACGATGGCCACCTTGGCTTGAGCAGCGGCCTGTTGTAGGCCCTGTTCATTCTGGTCTCCCCACGCGCTTGGCCAGTCCGGCCATCGGGTTGGCGTCCAGACGCACAGTAACACAACATGTTGTGTTAACAACATGCTTGCCACACTCGCATGGGCGAGCAACGGCTATGATCGGGTCATGCCCCGAGGTCGGCCCCCGTCTCATCGCGCGAAGGTGGGACGGGTTCCCCTTCCCGGGTCGAGCGACGCCATGCTCAGCGACCTACTCTGGGAGGTCTCCAGCTACGTCGAACTGCGGGGCGAAGACGCTCTCGGCGACCTACCCGTCACGACGGCCTCCGGCGGCGTCCTCATGACCATCTACGGCAGTCCGGGAATCACGATCACCGAGCTGTCGCGGCTCAAGCCACGTAGTCAGCAGGCGATCAGCCACATGGTTGCCCGCTTGGAGAAGCTCGGACTGGTCGAACGCCGGGTAGGCCGGGGACGCACCGTCGAGTTGCATGCCACCGAGCAGGGCAGTGCGCTCGCCGAGGAGGCCGTCGCCCGAGAAGAAGCCGTCGACCGCGACATTCGCCACCTGCTCGGCAACCAGGCGTACGAGACGTTGCGGCAGTTGCTCATCTCAAGCCGTGATGTGCTGCGCGACCAGCCAGACCGTTGAGTTTCAGGGGTGCCGGCCCAGTCCAGCGCGAGAAGTGTCCGCCCCTCGGCCGGCGACTGCGAAGATCAGCTCGGTGAGGCTGCCGTACTAGGACGACGAGACCGGTCCCGACAACACCTCGTCGATTTCGGTCAGCTCATCCGAAGAAGGCTCCCATTCGCCGGCAGCCGCATTGGCGACGACCTGCTCGGCCGACGTCGCGCCCGCGATCACCGACGAACACCCCGGCTGGGCGGCCAGCGCGGCGATCGCGATCTCCAGCAGGCTCCGGTCGTGCTTCCCGCCCCACTCGGCGAGCCGCTCGACGGTGTCCAGGCGCGCGTCGGTCATCAGGTGCGGCCGCTCCGAGATCCGGGAACCGGCGGGCAACTCGCTGCCGCGCCGAACCTTGCCGGTCAGCAACCCGTTGGCCAGCGGGAAGTACGGCAGCACCCCGAGGCCGTAGTGCACGGCGGCGGGCACGACCTCCTTCTCCACTTCACGTTCCAGCAGCGACCAGTGGTTCTGCGCCGACACGAACGGCACGCCACCGAGTTCCTTCGCGGTGTGCGCGGCCTCGGCGATCTGCCAGCCGGTGAAGTTCGAGTGCCCGAGGTAGCGCACCTTGCCCTCGGCGACGAGTTCACCGGCCGCCGCGATCGTCTCGGCGATCGGCGTCACCGGGTCGGGCGTGTGCAACTGGTAGAGGTCGATGTGATCCGTACGCAGCCGCCGCAGTGACTCCTCGACGGCACGGCGGATGTACGCGCGACCGCCCTTGGCGCCTGCGGCGGGCCCATAGCCCATGTCGGCGGCGCGGTTACCCCATTTCGTCGCCAACACGATCCTGTCGAAGCGCCCCTGTAGCACCTCGCCGAGGAACGTCTCGGAGCCGCCCTGGTTGCCGTAGATGTCGGCGGTGTCGAACAGTGTGATGCCGGCGTCGATCGCGGCGTCCACGACGACGCGGGTCCGTTCGACGTCCAGTCGGCCGCCGAAGTTGTTGCAGCCCAAGCCGACCACCGACACCATCAGGCCACTGTCGCCGAGACTCCGGTACCGCACGTCAGGCTCCCTCGTCCGATGTTCGTCGCGCACTGAACTTACCCACGACGCCATCGATCATCACCCGCCCCGAGGTGTGACGCCCGTCATGCACTCAGCGATCGATGATCTTCAGCGACTCGGGCCGAACGAGCCCACCGGGTTGGACAGCACACCGACATCCTGGATGTCAATGGTGACCACGTCGCCGGGCAACAGAGTGACGTCGTCCCCCGGCACGGCGGACGTACCGGTGGCCAACACGGCCCCGCGAGGAAACACGTCGGCCAGATACAGGTAATTCACCAGCTCGTCGAACGTGCGATGCAACCGCGACGTGGACGTGTGCCCGGACCACAGCCGACCACCGTCCCGGTCGATTCGAACGGCGATGTCAAGCTGGTGGGGATCCACGGCGGCGGCCAACCGGATCCAGGGTCCCAGGGCGCAGCAACCGCGGAAAATCTTGGCCTGCGGCAGATAGAGCGGGTTGTCCCCCTCGATGCTGCGAGAACTCACGTCATTGGCGATCGTGTACCCCACGATCGCCCCTGACGCGTCGCACACCACGGCCAACTCGGGCTCGGGCACGTCCCATGTGGAGTCCGCCCGAACCCCGATCGGAGCACCGGGCCCGGAAACCCGCCACCCCACCGACTTGAAGAACAACTCGGGGCGAGCGGCCGAGTAGACCTTCGCGTAGATCCCGGCCTCCGTGCTCTCGGCCATCCGGGCCTCACGCGACACCTCGTACGTGACGCCGGCCGCCCACACCTCCGTGTCGTCGTCGACAGGAGCAAGAGTGGCGGGCAACCCGGTCCGATCCAACGCGACGGCGGCCAGGGTCTCGGCCAGCGCACCCTGTTCCAAAGCCAACAGCGAACCCAGGGAAGTGCCCGGCGGCAGCAGACCATACGAATCCGAGTCGTCGGCAACGGCCCACAGGGACCCACCAGCGGGACCGGACAACTTGGCCAACCGAGAGACAACGCCAGCCACCAACGCCTCCGAACCGAACGAACGAAACGAAACGAACTAGACGAACACGGACAACAACGAGACGAACCCGAACCCGACCAGTGACACAGCGGTCTCCATCACCGACCAGGACTTGAACGTCTGCCCGACGGTCAACCCGAACGACTCCTTCACCAACCAGAACCCGGCGTCATTGACATGCGACAGGAACAGCGAACCGGTTCCGATGGCCAACGCCAGCAGAGCGGCATGAGTGGGTGACAGGCTCGAAGCAAGCGGAGCCACGATCCCGGCTGCGGTGATGGTGGCAACGGTGGCCGACCCGGTGGCCAACCGCAGCGCCACGGCGATCAGATATCCCAGCAACAACACCGACAGATGACTGTGGCCGGCAAACTTCGCCACCGAGTCCCCGACCCCGGCCCCGATCAACGTCTGCTTGAAACCACCACCGGCGCCCACGATCAGAATCACGGCGGCGACAGGCCCGACACTAGTCGTGATCCGGGCACCGATCCGCCCACCACTCATCCCGACCGCGTACCCGAACGTGATCATGGCCAACAGCACGGCCAGCGTCATCGCGACGAACGGCTCACCGATGAAGTCAAGGACGGTCCGCACCACGGACGGATGCTTGGAGTCCGTGTCGATGATGTCGGCCAGGCCCTTGCTCAACATCAACACGACCGGGAACAGCACGGTGGCCAAGGTGACACCGAACGACGGCGGCCGGGTGACGTCCTCGGCCCGAGACCGCGGCGACGTCGTGTCGACGCCACCGGCCGACGCCGGAGCGTTCACCGGCACCAGGCGGGTCAACAGCAACGACAGCAACGGCCCGCAGATCAGGACCGTCGGAATGGCGACCACGATGCCGAGTGCCAACGTGGTCCCCAACTGGGCGTGCACCAGACTGATCGCCAACAGCGGCCCCGGGTGCGGCGGCACGAGTCCGTGCAGGACGGACAACGCGGCCAGCGCCGGAATCGCGACCCGCATCAACTTCAGGTGCGACCGTTCGGTGAGCAGCACGATCACCGGGATCATCAGCACGAGCCCGATCTCGAAGAACATCGGCAACCCGATGATCAGCGCGACCAGTGTCACCGCCCACGGCACGGCGGCGGGCCGGGCCCTGGCCAACAGTTTGTCGATCACCTTGTCGGCACCGCCGGAGTCGGCGAGCAGCTTGCCCAGCATCGCGCCCATCGCGATGAGCAGGCCGACTTCCTGCAACACCGCTCCGACGCCGGTCTCGAAGTTCGTGATGATCTTGGCGGGCGCCACGGCCGCGGCGAGTCCCACGAACGCGGAACCGAGCACCAGGGCCAGGAACGGGTGCATCTTCAGGCCGACGATCAGGCCGACGATGATCGCGATGCCGATCACGGTCACCACGATCAACCGGGTGTCGTGGCCGGTCCAGGTCGAGGCGGCGAGAGCCGCGGTCATCACCATGGTCGACACGATAGGGCCAACCGGGTGGAAACACCGATAACGTTTCGACGATCGGCCCGCGGCGTCACGCGGGCGGTCGCACCGGACCGTCCCACGACCAGCGCGGCATCGGCAGTCCTGCCGGCACGTCACCACGCTCGGGATAGGACAGCACCCCGTCGACGGCGGCCCGCAGGTAGGCACGCATCGCGGCGCGGAACTCCGGGTCGTCTGGCAGGCCCGCGTCGTCCATCGCGTGCACGAAGCACTCGACGAACCGGTTGCCCAGGTCGCCCATGTCGCCCTTGCCCGAGTGCAGGCCCAGCATGTACGACTCGTCGCCGCACTCGGCCGAGTACGTGGGCGGCCCGCCGAGTACCTCCGCCCAGTAGGCGGCCAACCTTTCGACATGCCGCGGGTGCTGGCCGGGGTGGGAGAAGGGATGATTCAGTTCGGGATCGGCCAGGCAGCGCTCGTGGTGGGCGGTGGCCAGGGCCAGCAACGCGGGCGCTCCGCCCGCGAACTCGTACAACGTGGGACGCACCCGACGACCCTGACACAGCGCTGTGCGCGACGCCAGTCACGACACCCCGCCATCCGCCGTCTCGATCCGGACCGTCTCGTCATCCGGACCGTCTCGACCGGGACCGCGTCGATCCGGACCGTGTCGACCGGGACCGTGTCGATCGGGATCGCGTCGATCGGGATCGCGTCGATCGGGATCGCGTCGATCCGCACCGTGTCGATACGGACCGTGTCGAGCCGGATGCCGTGCCGGCACAGCGACTCGGCGAGGAACTCCCAGATCAGCAGCGCGTCCGGAGAGTCGCCGACAGCGGACAACGCCAACGTCACCGAGCGGGCCGACGGGTCGTAGGACAGCACGGTCAGACAGGCATCGTCCTCGGCCACGACACCGATCAGAGTGGCCAGCACGGCACGGACGACCTCCGCCTCACCCCGCACGGCGGTCACACCGTGAGCACCGTGACGGGATCGTCCCAGCGCAGCTTCGCGCCGGTCATCCGCTGGACGTCGGTCGGCGTCAGGCCGTCGACGACCTCGTCGAGCCACAACCCGTCCGGGGTCACGGAGACGACAGCGACATCCGTGTAGATGCGGGTGACCGCTTCGACCGCCGTGAGTGGATACGTGCACTTTTCGACGATCTTCGGTTCGCCGTCGCGGCTGGTGTGGTTCATGGTGACGAAAAGGTTCGGCACGGACGCGCCGATGTCGGCCGCGCCGCCGATGCCGCCGACCACCTGGCCGGGCACGCTCCAGTTGGCCAGGTCGCCCCGTGCCGACACCTGGTACGCGCCGATCACGGCGGCGTCCACGTGACCGCCGCGCAGCATCGCGAACGACAGCGACGAGTCGAAGAAGCAGCACCCGCCCACGACGCTGGTGTACCGCTTGCCGGCGTCGATCAGGTCGTCGTCGCACTCCTCCGGCGGCGGTTCCGGTCCCATGCCGAGGATGCCGTTCTCGCTGTGCAGCGTGAACTCCGCCGAGTCGGCCAGCGAGTTGGCCAGCAGCACGGGGATGCCGATGCCGAGGTTGACGTACCAGCCCGGCCGCAGGTCGCGGGCGACCCTGCTGGCGATCTCGGCGCGCGCCAACGGCATCAGCCCGCACCGCCGACGACCATCCGGTCCACGAAGATGCCCGGCGTGTGCACCGACATCGGGTCCAAGCCGGACTCGACGATCCGGTCGACGTACGCGATGGTGACGTCGGCGGCCATCGCGACGAACGGGTTGTAGTTCTGTTGCGCGTACCGGTAGCGCAGGTTGCCCCACGGGTCGGCCTGGTGCGCCCGCACGAACGCGACGTCGCCGCGCACGGCCGGTTCCAGCAGGTACTCCACGCCGCGCACCACGACCGTCTCCCGGCCCTCGGCGAACCGCGTGCCCAGACCGGTCCTGGTCAACACGCCGCCAAGGCCGGCGCCGCCGGCCCGGATCGCCTCGGCCAGGGTGCCCTGCGGCACCAGCGTCATCGTCATCCGGCCGGACTCGACCGCGTCCCGGACGGCCTCGCTGCGCGGGCCTTTCGGGAACGTGCAGACCAGCCGGTCGATGGCGCCGCGCATGACCAGCCGGGCGGCCCCCTCGGTGCCCTGGCCACCGTTGTTGCAGACCAGCGTGAGGCCGCGGACATCCCGGTCGGCCAACGCCTCGAACAGTTCCAGCGGATAGCCGGAACCGCCGAAACCACCTGCCAGCAGGACGCTGCCGTCGCGGATGTCGGCGACGGCGTCGGCGGCCGTCATGACCGGTTTCCTCACCGGATCCCCTGGTCCAGCTCGCCGGTGACGTCAAGCGTGATCAGCGGCGCCGGGCCGGCCAGGTCGCCGGCGCCGGCCGGTGAGTACGCGAAGTTCTTCGCCCGCGCGCCGCCGTCCACGACGAGATCGACGCCGGTGATCAAGCGCGCGTAGTCCGAACACAGCCACGCGACGCAGTGCCCGATGTCGGTCGGCGTTCCCGTGGTGCCCATCGGCACCATGGGCGCACGGGCGCCGGTCCAGCGGGACGGGCGGCGCCACTCCTGGTCACCGGTCGCGCCGCCGATCCCGTTGCGGCGTCCGCGATCGAGCACACCGCCGGGTCCCTGGACGGCGATGAACTCCGGGTTGTCCGGTGTCGGCGCGGTCGGGGTGAACGTGTTCACGCGGATGCCGTAGGGCGCCAGGTCCATCGCCGCCGCGCGGACGAAGTTGTTCACGCCGCCCTTGTGGAACGCGTAGGCGATCACACCCGCGGTGCCCGACCAGCCGTTGGACGACGAGATGCACACGATCGAGCCGCGGATGCCGCGCTCGGCCATGTGCCTGCCGACATACTTGGTGTTGAGGAAGTTGCCCATCGCGGCGACCCGCACCGCCCGGTCGAAGAACTCGGCGCTCTCGTCGAGTACTCCCCTGCCGCCCAGCAGTGCGGCGTTGTTGACCAGGATGTCGATCTGGCCCCAGGTGTCCACAATGGTCTGGAGGTAGCCGGTGACCTGTTGTTCGTCCGTCACGTCGCCGGGTACCGCGATCGCGGTGCCGCCGTTGCGTTCGACGCGGCGCACCGCGGCGTCGGCGGCAGCGGGATCGATGTCGTTGCACGCCACGCGCGCGCCGTATCTGGCCAGTGCCAGCGCGATGCCGCTGCCGATGTTCGGGCCCGCTCCGGTGACCAGGGCGACCTTGCCCGCCAGGGATACGTCCACGAGCCGAACCTAGGCCACGGCGATCGCGCGGACCGCCCGCCAATGACGGCATCGCACCGGCCGGCCGGTGCGATGCCGGCTACGTCATTCGACAGTGGACAGGCCGCGCACCCGACGCCTCGCTGCCCGGCGGCGGCACCAGTCCTTCCCGGATCGCCATCAGCGCGGCCTGGGTCCGTGACCGCAACCGCAGCTTGGCCAGGATGTTGCTGACGTGTGTGCGGACGGTGCGCTCGCTCAACGTCAGCCGCGCGGCGATCTCCTTGTTGGAGAACCCGGACGCGACCAGCGTGAGAATGTCGCGCTCCCGTGGGGTGAGCGACGACAGACCGGCTCCGGACGAGGAGAGCTGCCGCGTCAGGTGCCGTGCCACCCGCCCGCCCAGGTGCACCTCGCCGCGCACCGCGACCCGGATCGCACGCGCCACCTCCTCCGGTTCGGCGTCCTTGAGCAGGTAACCGGCGGCCCCCGCGCCGAGAGCGGCGTGCACGCGGCCGGTCTCGCCGAAGCTGGTCAGCACGACGACCCGCACGCCGGGGTGGTCGCGCACGATGCCCGCGATGGCGGCGATGCCGTCGCAGCGTGGCATCACCAGATCCATCAGCACCACGTCCGGCAGCCGGCCCGTGGCCACGGCGGCGGCCAGTTCCCGTTGGGCCGCGACGCCGTCCGCCGCCTCGCCGACGACCAGGATGTCGTCGACTACCTCGAAGTAGGCGCGCAGGCCCCTGCGCACCACGGCATGGTCGTCCACCAGCAGCACGCGGACGGGCTCGGCGGTCCGGGCTGGCGCTGTCATCGCCACGGCACTCATCCACCTTTCGCCACACTCGGCCGGCCGGGTCGCCGGGTCTGCTGTGCGCTGGGCGCGCGCAGCGCCCTGGAGATCCCTCGGGCGGCGGCCAGTACCGCCGGCACCAGTCGCCGGTGGTCGGAGTCGGCCAGCGGCACCACCACCGACAGTGCCGCCGTCACGCTGTCCGAGGACTCCCGGATAGGCGCCCCCACGCCGAGTGCGTCGCTGGCCATGTGGCCCTCGCACACGGCGAAGCCCTGCCGCCGGATCTCGGCCAGGTCGATCCGCAGCCGTTCCGGGTCGACGACGGTGTTCGGGGTGTAGCGGCGCAACGGCGCGGACAGCACGCGTCGCTGCACGTCGGGCGGCGCGTACGCGAGCAGCACCAGGCCCGCGCTGGAGGCGTGCAGCGAGCGGCGCCTGCCCATCCTGGTCAGCACGGGCACTGCCCGGTGACCGGACAGGCGCTGCACGACGACGAGTTCGGTGCCGTCCCGCACGGCGAGCAGCACGTTCTCGTGGGTGGCCAGGTAGAGGTCCTCCAGGAACGGCCACGCGGTCTCGCGCAGGCCGAGGCCGCGCGGCGCGAGGGCCGCGATCTCCCACAGCCGCAGGCCGACGCGGTAGCGGCCGTCGGGTCCGCGTTCCAGTGCGCCCCACTCGACGAGTTCGCCCACCAACCGGTACGTGGTGGACAGCGGCAGGCCGGCGCGCTGACTGATCCCGGTGAGGTTCAGTTCCACGTGCCCGACCGAGAACGCCTCCAGCAGCCGCAGCATCCGGCGTGACGGCGACTCCCTCGCGGCGCGCCGCAGGGCGCTCACTCGCGTGGCCAGGCCCAGGCGCGGGAGGGCCGGTCGGTAACGCCGGTCACGGCCGGTCACCCGCCGGTGCGAGCGCGTGCGCCCGCCGGACCGGATGCGCGGTCCTGGGCCACCCGAGAAACCCGAACGGCCGCACCACCATGGACATCGCCGCGTTGCGCGCCCCCGCGACGACCACCAGCAACTGCTCCGGCGAGGGCAGCATGTGCAGGCCGTACTCGTCGATGCCGGGGCCCTCCATGCCGTGCAGGCCCTTGCCGGCGCGTTCCAGTTCGACGTGGCTGCGCACGCAGTGCTCGTAGAGCCAGCGCTGCACGTCCGCCTTGCCGAAACCGCCCGACGCCAACAGTTCCGCGTGCTCCACGCCGAGCACCAGCCCGGCGGAGGAGTGCCTGCCGATGGCGGCGCCGGTGCGGGAGATCGTGTCGGCGAAGTCCCACAACACCTCTTCCGGGTCCTGCGTGTGCCGGTTGTCCACGAACTCGCAGGTACGCAACAACACCGTGGTCACCGCGTCCGTACCGGCAGGCAGGCCCAGTTCCACGGACAGCGGCTGCCACGGGCTTTCTTCCTCGTTCTCGCCGATGCACAGCGTCCAGCGGCCGGGCAGGCCCTGCGTGGCCTGTTCCAGTTCCTGGGGACGCACGCCGAACACGTTGCGCACGATCAGCCCGACGGCGCGCGCGATCGTGGCGTTGGCGCGGAAACCGGGGCCGAACACGCCACCCCTGCTGTTGATGCCCAGTTCGTGGCGGACCGGGCCGTTGACGACGATCAGCGGCGCGGGCCCGCTGGTGCTCTGCCACGCGGGCTGCACGGTGCGGTCGGCCCACAGCGCGTCCATCGTGGCCAGCACGACCGGGAAGTACTCCGGCCGGCAGCCCGCCAGCGCGGCGTTCACGGCGGCGCGTTCCACCGTGCACCGGCGGTTCAGGTGCTCCAGCGTGCCGATGACCTCGTCCTCGGCACGCTCCGTGGTGGCGAGGAACTCCTCGACGAGCGGCCGGGTGACCGGCACGACCGGCAGGCCGTCGGTCCAGCCCTCGTCGTAGGCGTGCTCGATGGCCCGGCGGGCGTAGTCGAGCAGTTCCAGTTCGTCCGTCATCACGCGGTGAGGCTCGTGACGATCGCCGGCAGGGCCTCCTCGGCGCGCTTGCGCACACCGGCACCGTCCAGCGGGGCGACCGGATGCGCCGTGCGGACGTACTCGTAGCCGGGATTGCCCCGCACGGCCGCCATCGCGTCGGCGCTGACCGTGAACGCCTCGGTGCAGATCACCACGGCCGGCACGCCGGCACCCTCCAGGGCGAGCCCGTCGGCAACGGCGGACGCGCTGCACGAGCCGCAGTCCCCGACGCCGACGACCACGACGTCACACTGCTCGACCAGTTCGGCCAGCATGTCCGGCGGCACGGTGTCGGTGATGCTGAGCTTCCTGCGCCGCACCACACCGGCCACGCCGTGCCGGGTGCGCAGCAGGTCGCCGATCTCGTCGAGGAACCGTTCGGCGTTCTGCTTCGTGTTGGCCAGCAGGCCGACCGTGCGCCCGGCCAGGCCGGCGGGGCGCGCTGCCAGCCGGGTCGGTCCCGTGGTCGACGTGGTGGCACCGGTGGGGTCGATCATCGCACCGAACATGGCCCGCTCTCCTTGCTGATCCACGACCCGCCGATCCACGACCCGCCGATCCGCGAGCCGCTGGTCCACGACCCGCCGATCGTCAACCGCTGATGGCGATTTCCGCGATCGCGACGACTTCGACGATAAGATCGGCGGTGGCGCCGCCGCCACGCGTCTTCCGCGCCACGGAAACCGGTGGCCCTGATCCGCACTCACGGAGCAGTGCCCAGTCCGAGCAGCCGCGCGGCGTTGCCCTTCATGATCATGTCCCGGACGTCCGGTTTCACCGGCAGCTCGGCGAAGTCCTTCATCCAGCGCTCCGGCGTGAGCACCGGGAAGTCGGAGCCGAACAGCACCTTGTCCCGCAGCAGCGAGTTCGCGTACCGCACCAGCAGCGGCGGGAAGTACTTGGGCGACCAGCCGGACAGGTCGATGTACACGTTCGGCTTGTGCGTCGCGACGGCCAGCGCCTCGTCCTGCCACGGGAACGACGGGTGCGCCAGGATGATCTTCAGGTCGGGGAAGTCGACGGCGACGTCGTCGACGCACATCGGGTTGGCGTACTTGAGCCGGATGCCGCCGCCGCCCCGGGTGCGCGCGCCGACACCGGTCTGGCCGGTGTGGAACAGCGCGATCAGGCCGGCCTCCTGGATCGCCTCGTACAGCGGGTACGCCTTGTGGTCGTCGGGGAAGAACTCCTGCGTGTTCGGGTGGAACTTGAAGCCGCGCACTCCGTACTCGGCCGCCAGTCGGCGTGCCGCGCGGACCCCGGCCGCGCCGCGCGCCGGATCCACACTGGCGAACGGGATCACGACGTCGTCGTGCTCGGCGGCCAGTTCGGCGACCTCCTCGTTGCTGGGAACCTGGTCGTGGGCGGCGTTGTCCACGCCGAACGCGACGCACGCCAGGTGCCGTTCCCGGTAGTACGCGGCCAGTTCCGGCACGGTGTAGCGGCGCATGGCGCCGATCCCGAAGTACTCCCCCATCGCCGTGTCCGCCTCGGCGGGCGCGCCGTGCACGGATGCGTGCACGTGGGTGTGCACATCGATGCCGACCAGACTGTCGACGTCGATGGCGGGCCCGGTGTACCCGGTCATTCCTGGCTCCCCTCGGGGAAGTGGCAGGCGACACCGTGGCCGGGAGCGAGTTCCCGCACCGCGGGGCGCTGCTCGGCGCAGATGTCGGCGGCGCGCGGGCAGCGGGTGCGGAAGCGGCAGCCGCTCGGCGGATGGATCGGCGACGGCGGTTCACCGCGCACGGTCGCCGAACGCCTGCCCCAGCCCGGTTCCAGGCCGGGGATCGACGCCAGCAGCGCCACCGTGTACGGGTGCAGCGGCGACCGGTACAGCGCCTCCGAGGGGCCGATCTCACACAACTGGCCCAGGTGCAGCACGGCGACCCGGTCGCTGACCTGCTTGACCAGGGCCAGGTCGTGCGAGATGAACAGGTAGGACAGCCCCAGGTCGGCGCGCAGCCGCTCGAACAGGTTGAGCACCTGTGCCTGGATCAGCACGTCCAGCGACGACACCGGTTCGTCGCAGACGATCAGCGCCGGGTCCAGCGCCAGCGCCCGCGCGATCGCCACCCGCTGGCACTGTCCGCCGGACAGTTCCCCGGGATGCCGGTTGCCGTAGGTGTCCGGGTTCAGGCCGACCAGGTCGAGCAGTTCGCGCACCCGAGCCGAGCGGCCGGGCACGCGGTAGCCGACGAGGGGTTCGGCGACGATGTCGGCGACCCGCCACTTCGGGTTCAGCGAGCCGAACGGGTCCTGGAAGACCATCTGCAACTGCCGGCGGGCGTCGGTGAGCGCGCGGTGCCGCAGTTTCGTCAGATCGGCGCCCTGGAACCGCACCTCGCCGGACTTGGCGGGCGGCGCCTGCATCACCGAGCGGGCCAGCGTCGACTTGCCGGAGCCGGTTTCGCCGACCACGCCGAGGGTTTCGCCGGGCAGGACGTCGAACGACACGTCGGACACGGCGTGCACGACACCGCCCCTGAGACCACCGCGCCCGCGCACGGTGAACTCCTGCACCAGATTGCGCACCCGGAGCAACTCCGCCGTCATGCGTCCTCCTCGCACGGATGCCAGCACGCCCACCAGTGGCCGCTCTCGTGCTCCTCGAACGCGGGCGCCGTCGCGCACCGCTCACCGGCCGACGCGCACCGCGGCGCGAACGGGCAGCCGGCCGGCAGCGCGCTCAGGTCCGGTGGCTGGCCCGGCGTGACCGGCAACCGCGTGTGCGGGGGCAGTTCGACGCGTGGGACCGCGTCCAGCAGCGCCCGCGTGTAGGGCATCCTGACGTGCGCGAACAGGGTCCGCGACGCGGCGTACTCCACGGCCCTGCCCGCGTACATCACCATCACCTCGTGCGCGTAGCCGGCGGCCAGCGCGAGGTCGTGGCTGATCATGATGATCGCCATGCCGAAACTGTCCTGCAGGTCCAGCAGCAGCTCCATGATCTGCGCCTGCGTGGTGACGTCCAGCGCGGTGGTGGCCTCGTCGGCGATCAGCAGTTTCGGTCCGGACGCCAGCGCGATCGCGATCATCACGCGCTGCCGCATGCCGCCGGAGAGCTGGTGCGGGTACTCGTGGAAGCGGCGCTCCGGCGCCGGCAGCCGGACCAGCCGCAGCAGTTCCACGGCCCGGTCCCGCGCCGCCCCGCGGTCGACGTCGGCGTGCGCGCGGATCGCCTCGGTGATCTGGCTGCCGACCCGCATCGTCGGGTTCAGCGAGCGTGTCGGGTCCTGGAACACCATGGCCAGGTCCGCGCCGCGGTGCCGGCGCATCTCGCGGTCGGAGCGGCCGAGCAGTTCGACGCCCTCGAACCGCGCCGACCCGGACACTCTCGCGGTGGCCGGCAGCAGGCCCATCAGGGCACGGGAGCTGACGCTCTTGCCCGACCCCGACTCACCGATGATCGCCAGCGTCCGGCCCGCGTGCAGCTGGTAGCTCAGCCCGTTCACCGCCTGTACCCGCCGGCCACGACCGTCGAACCGGACGCGCAGGTCCCGCACGTCCAGCAGCGGCTGCCCGACGGCGCCGGACGTAGCCACGCGTTCGGCTGCCACGCTCATCGGCCACTCCAGCGTTCCCGCAGCATCTCACCGAGCAGGTTGAACGCCAGCACCGTCACGAACAGCGCGACACACGGCCACACCACGAGCATCGGCGTCGCGGACAGGCTCTGCTGGCCGTCGGCGATCATGTTGCCCCAGCTTGGATTCGGCGGCGGGATGCCGAGACCGAGGAAGCTCAGCGCGCCCTCGATCACCATGATCACGCCCATCCCGAGCATCGCGAACGTGACGAGCTGCGGCGCGATGTTCGGCGCGATGTGCCGCAGCAGCGTGCGGGATGTGCCGGTGCCGCACAGTTTCGCGGCGACCATGAACGGCTGTTCGCGCAGCCGCAACGTGGCCGCGCGGGCGATCCGCGCGAATGCCGGTACGGAGAAGAAGGCGAGCGCGAACACGGTGTTGAGCCGGCTGGGACCGAGGCTCTGTGCGACGGCCAGGGTGAGCACCAGCGACGGGAACGCGATCAGCACGTCCAGCAGCCGCATGAGCACGGTGTCCAGCGCGCCGCCGACGTAGGCGCTGACCGTGCCCAGCGCGCCACCGACGAGCAGGCCGAGCAGGTTCACCGCGATGCCGACCTCCAGCGACGACCGGCCGCCGTACAGGATGCGGGAGAACACGTCGTTGCCGTTGGAGTCGGTGCCCAGCAGGTGCCCCGGCGCGAACGTGGGCAGGTTCGAGTCGAGCACGTCGCCGCCGACCGGCGCCGGCACCGAACCGAACACCGGCCACAGGAAACAGCCGCCGACCACGATCACCAGCAGCACGATCGGCACGGCCAGTTCGACGTGCCGCAGCCAGCGCCGACCGCCGGGGGTGACGGTGTCGTCGGGCAGCAGGACCGACGTGGAGGCGTCAACCATCGCCATAGCGGATCCTCGGGTCGAGAACGGCGTAGAGCAGGTCGGTCAACAGGTTGGCCAGCACGGCGACGATCGCGAACACGACCACGACGTCCTGCACCACCACGAAGTCACGGGTGTTGATCGCCTGCAGCAGCAGTTGGCCGATGCCGGGCAGGGAGAAGATCTGCTCGATGATCACGGTCGAGCCGATCAGCGTGCCCAGGTTCAGTCCGACCACGGTCAGCAGCCCGAACGACGAGTTGCGGAACGCGTGCCGCAACAGCACCTGCCACGGGCCGATGCCCTTGGCCCGCGCGGTCACGATGTAGTCCTCGTTGAGGATCTGTTCCATCAGGTCGCCGCGCAGGAACCGCGTGTAGAAGCAGAACAGGGGGAACGCCAGTGCCAGCGCGGGCAGCGTCAGCGAGCGCAGGTTGGCCGGCAGTCCCTGGCTGATCGGCACGAACCCGATGGCGGGGAACAGCGAGAGCTGCACCGCGAACACCAGCACCAGCAGCAGTGCCAACACGTAGTTGGCGATGGACAGGCCGCTGATGCTGATCACCATGCTGACCCGGTCCAGCAGTCTGCCCGGCCGGCGGGCGGCCAGCAGTGCCACCGGGATGGCCACCAGCAGCGACACGACGAACGCCAGCCCGACCAGCTCGAAGCTGACCGCCAGCCGCGACCCGATCTCGCTGGTCACGGGCTGGCCGCTGACCAGCGAATGCCCGAGATCACCGTGGATCGCGCCGCCGAGCCAGTTCAGGTAGCGCGTGACGGCGGGCTCGTCCAGACCCATCTGGTGGTCCAGCGCCCTGATCTGCGCCGTCGTGGCCGACGGGCCGAGCAGTAGCTGTGCCGCGTTGCCGGGGATCAGGTCGAGCACCAGGAACGTCAGGACACTGACGCCCAGCACGATCGGCACGGCCATCAGCAGCCGCTTGCCGGCCAGCCGCAGGCTCGGCGAGCGCAGCACGGTGACGAGCGGGCCCGGGGCGTCACCGTCCCGGGCCGCCACGTTCGGGTCGGCCGTGGTCACTGGCTCAGCCACACCTGGTCCCACAGCACACCGGAGTTGACCAGCACCGGTGGGATCTTCGTGGTCAACCCCGGCCCGTGCACACCGGTGACGGCGATGTTGGCGGGCGCGAACGCGAGGATGTACGGCGCGTACGCCTGGTCGCTGATCAGTTTGCCGGCCTGCTGGTACAGCGAGTCGCGCCGGCTCGGGTCGACGGCGGCGCCGGCCTGGTTGAGCAGGTTGTCCAGGGTCGGATCGGACACGCCGCTGAACGGTGACGTCGACTCGAACCGGAACGGCACGCCGACGCCCGCCGCCGGGTCCCACGCGCCCGCGGTCTGCAGCTCGGCCTGCCACTTGCCGGAGTTGAAGTCGCCGATCAGCGCGTTGAGCTCGTCGGAGTGCATGGCGACCTTGATGCCGGCGGCCTGCCACTGGCTCTGCAGCGCGGTGTCCACCTCGTCGGCCACGTAGTTCTTCAGCGTGCCCAGGTCGACGGTGAGCCCACCGAGCTGCCGCACGAGCTGCTTGGCCCTGTTCAGGTCGTAGGTGCGGTAACCGGGCACGTCCTGGTGGTAGAACAGGCCGCCGGGCGCTGTGAACGTCTGCGCCGCCGGATACCAGTTCTTGAACAGACCCTGGCGGATGGCGTCCACGTCGGTCGCGTAGTAGACCGCCTCGCGGGCCGTCTTGTCGTTGAACGGCGCGATTCTGGTGTTGAGCTGGATGACGTACGGCGACGTCGGCGGCTCGACGGTGACCTGGAGCCTGCTGTTGGACTGCGCCGACTGGATCAGGGGTGTGGTCACCATGCCCTCGTAGGCCTGGGCCTGGCCGGCCAGCAGTGTCTGGTACGCGGGCTGGTCGCCGCCGACCGTCCGCACGATCAGCGTGTCCAGGTACGGCAGCCCGGCCTTGTGGTAGTCGGGGTTGCGGGCCAGCGTCAGCTCGGAGCTGAGCTGGTCGGACACCACCTTGAACGGACCCGCTCCGACCGGTGCGATCTTGAACCGTTGCTCGCCGAGCTGCCGGTACGCCGTGGGTGACGCGATCCAGTTCGCGTTGGACACCACCATCGAGTTGATCACCGAAGCGAAGGGGCGGCTGAACTTCAGCACGACGCTGTTGCCGCTGACCGTGATGCCGCCCTTGGCCACCAGTGGCCACATCGGCGCACACGTGCACGTCGAGGTGACGTCACGGTCGAAGTTCCAGGCGACGGCGTTCGCGTCCAACGGCGTGCCGTCGCTGAACTTCAGGCCGTCCCGCAGCGTGATCGTCACGGCGGTGCCGTCGGGGCTGAGCCGGTAACCGCCGGCCAGGTCCGGTACGACGCGGGCGTGCGAGCCGTCCGCGTCGGCGGTCAGGTCGAACAGTCCACCGAAGATCGCGTTCATCTGGGTGAGATTCGCGCCACCGGTGGTGTTGGTGGCCGGATCGAGGCCACTGGGCCAGGATCCGGAGAACCCGTTGGCCTCCAGCACGGTCAGCGTGCCACCACGCCGCGGCGGACCTGCCGCGGCACCGTTGCCGCCGGACTTGGCGCCACCTCCGCACGCCGCGACGACGAGCACCGTCGTCGCGAGCATGGTGAACAGAGCAATCCTGTTTCTCACGCGCGTTCTCCCGCTGGTCGGTTGGTGGCGGTGCGGTAGGGACTCACGTGCGGCCGAACGGTCCGCGAGCGTGCTCGCCCGCGAGACGGTCCCGCCGGTCCGCCTCGTGTGGGAGGAAAGCGATCACCTCGCCCGGGGCTACAGCGTCCCCATTTCCGCCCCACGGGTGGCAGTCAACTTTCGCCGGGCGGAAGGAAAACTGACCGGGCGGCCGAGTGGCCGCCAACAGGGCACGTTCGCGACGTGTGCCGGTGCTCCCGGTACGTCATACGTTGCGGTCGCACAAGCCGAACAGCCGAAACCGGCCGGCACGCGGCGGTCGCCGCTTGTAGCGGACCGGCTGTGCTGGCGATACTGGTCGGACTGACGCTTGACAAGGGAGTCGGCAACATGACGACGACCGAATCGCGACCGCACCTCGACACCCCGGAGCCGCCCGTCGACGACGGCCCGCCGCGCCGCACGGCGGCCGGGCGGATGCTGGCGATCCTGGACGCCTTCGGGCCGGCGCACCGCACACTGTCGCTCAGTGAGATCAGCCGCAGAGCCGACCTCACGCTGCCCACGGCTCACCGGTTGGTCGGGGAGCTGGTCAGTTGGGGCGCGCTGGAACGCGACGCGGCCGGCCGCTACTTCGTCGGCCTGCGGCTGCTGGAGTTGTCCGCGCTGGCGCCCCGGGGCCTCGAACTGCGCGAGGCGGCCTTCCCGTTCCTGGACGACCTGCACCAGGTCACCAAAGGCAATGTGCATCTGGGGGTACGCGACGGCCACGAGGTCGTCTACGTGGAGACCCTGCGCTCGCGGGTGTCGGCCCACGTGCTGAGCAGGGTCGGCGACCGGTGGCCGATGCACGCCACCGGAACCGGCCTGGTGCTGCTGGCCTTCGCCGAGCAGGACGTGCAGGAGAGCGTGCTCAGCGCACCGCTGGTCCGCTACACGAATCGGACCACTGTGGACCCGAGGGAACTGCGCAGCACGCTGGCGAAGGTGCGGCGCACCGGGGTGGCCGTCGCGCACGACCAGATCACGATGGACGCGGTCGCGGTCGCGGTGCCGGTGTGCCGACCGCAGGGTGCCGTGGTCGCGGCGGTCAGCGTCGTCGTCGGCACGGAACAGGCCGAACCACGGGAACTGGCCGCGATCCTCACCTGCGCCGCACGCGCCATCTCCCGCGCCCTGGACACCCGTTCCCACAACCACACCTTCAGCGTCTCCCGCCGTCCCTGAGCTCAGACCTGCCGGCCGAGGAACCGGAAGGCGCTGCGCCACGCGACGTCCTCCCACTCGGACTCGCCGAGTCCGAGGGAGCGCGCGGTGCGGCCCATCGGGTCCTCGCGGCCCATGGCCGGGAAGTCCGAGCCGAGCAGCAGGTGTTCGGTGCCCAGCAGGTCGACCAGGTAGCGGACGGCTCGGCGGTCGAAAACCAATGTGTCGTAATAGAAACGTCGGGCGTAGTCCATCGGCGACGGCCCGTCGTCGTGCGCGATCGCCCGCTCCGGCACGACCTCCTCGTCCCATCCGCCACCCCAGAAGTACTGTGCCCTGGGCACCATCAGCGGGAACCCACCCGCCGCGTGGCTGAACGAGATCCGCAGGTCCGGGCATTTCGCGGCCGTCCCGCCGGCGATCAGCGACGCGGCGGCCAGCGCACCCTCCAGCCCGACCGCGTACGTGCCCATGGCGCTGGGCGGCAGCCGGTCGGTCGCGGCGGGCATCGCGTGCACGAACACCGGCAGCCCCAACCGCTCCGCCTCGGCGAACAACGGCAGGAACCGCTCGTCGCCGATGGACACGCCGAGCACGTTCGACGCGATCTCGACACCACGCAGGCCACCGTCGAGCAGCGCGGACAGTTCACCGGCAGCGGCCTCCGGGGTCTGCATCGGCACCATGCCGAACCCGATCAACCGGTCCGGCGCCGTCGCGCACAGCGCCGCTGTCCACTCGTTCACGAAGCGGCACAACGACAGTCCGTCCTGGGCGGGCAGGTCGTAGCGCAGCAGCGGTGGCATCGGCGTGACCACCTCGACCGTGACACCGCAGGTCTCCATGGCCTCGATCCGCCGCTCGGCGTCGAAGAACACGTCCCGGGCGCGGAACCGGGTGCGCCCGAACAGCAGCAGCCGGGCCGTGTCGCGCTCCACCGGTTCCATCCGGGGAAAGCATTCCGGCGAGCCGGCAGGGTAGTCGCGGGGCAGGACGTGGCAGTGCGCGTCGACGAGCACGGCGCCTCCTCAGGAGTTCGGGTGCACACTCACGTGCACGGCCTGCTCACCGGCCACCTCACCGGCCAGCGTCTCGATGGCCAGTTCCACGTCGTCCAGCCCGAACGTGTGCGTGTGCAGCCGCTCCAGCGGGAACCTGCCGGACTCGATCAGCCGGATCGCCTCGCGGTAGCCGCGCGCGTCGACGCCGAACGCGCCGACCACGGTCAGCGCACGGTTGATGATCAGGTCGGTGCGCACCGGGATGTCCTTGCCGCCCTTCAGGCCTGCCAGCACCACCCGGCCGCCGTGCCGCGCGGCGAGCAGCGCGTCGGACACCGGACCGCCCGCCATCGGTGTCAGTTCGAGCACGACGTCGGCCCCCATGCCGCCGGTCAGGTCCATCACGACCTCGACGACGTCCTGCGCGTCGTCACCGTCGACGACGACGGTGTGGTCGGCGCCGAACTCCCGCGCCAGCGCCAGTTTGTGCCGGTCGGCGGCCAGGCCGGTGACGATGATCGTGCCCGCGCCCACCGACCGCGCCGCCATCACCGCCGCCAGCCCGCGCTGCCCGGCACCCAGGATCACCACCGTGTCACCGAGCTGCACGTCCCCGAGGTGGCACACCCAGCGCACGCCCGCGCCCATCGGGTTGAACATCACGGCGATCTCGGCCGGCAGAGCGCCGTCCACCGGGTGCAGCACCGCGTTGGGCGACACGTAGAGGAGCTCGGCGAAACCGCCGTACAGGCTCGGTGCGACACTCGTCGGTGTCACGCCGTGCCCGACCGTCCGGTTGGGACACGACTGGTAGCGGCCGGTCAGGCACAGGTGGCACGAGCGGCACGGCACGATCACCTCCAGCGCCACCCGGTCGCCGACGTCGACACCCCAGCGCCGCGCGGCGCGTTCGCCGATGTCCTCGATGATCCCGAGCGGCTCGTGCCCGGGAATCACGGGATAGCGGCCGCGCCCGAGCGTGCCCCTGTAGGTTTCGACGTCGCTGCCGCAGATCCCGTTCGCCTCGACCCGCAGCAGCGCGGTGTCCGCGTCAATCGAGGGCCGTGGGAACTCCTGGATCTCGATCCGCTTCGGCCCGGTCTGGACCGCGGCACGCACCAGGTCAGCCATTACCCGTCCCTTCTGCCCGCCGTCACGGCGGCGGTCACTCGGTCGTCGATCCTGGTCAGCCGCGTCTTCAGCTCGGAGCGCTCGATCGCGCCCGGCGGCACGAGCGTGACCGCGGTACCGACCGACAGCCGCGCCCTGATCACCGCCTCCACATCCCTGGCCAACCGCACCATGTCCCCCGGCTGCGGCCCGCACTCGACCTCGACCCGCAGCGGCGGCGCGACCCGGGGGCCCGCGCTCGCCAGCACGATCTGGATCGCTCCGGAGGTGCGCGGGTGCAGCGCCTGGACGATGTCGCGGATCGCCGAGGGGAACACGTTCACGCCGAGCACGATCAGCATGTCGTCGGTGCGGCCGACGCAGCGGATCAGCGGTGCGCCGTCGGGCATCCGGCCGGTCACCACGACCCGGTCGCGGGTGCGGAAGCGCACCAGCGGGCAGCACTCCCGGCCGACGGCCGTGTAGACGAGCTCCCCCGTGGCGCCGGTTTCGGCCTCGATCGGCTCGGTGGTGTCCGGGTCGACCAGTTCCACGACGACGTGCCGGCCGCCGGTGTAGCACATGCCGCCCGCGCCCGGCGGTTCGGCGAACAGCACCGGTGCCATGTCGGCATTGCCGAGGCCCTCGGTGACGGTGGCGCCCCACTCGCGTTCGATGTGTTCCCGGAAACCGGGTTCGCCACCGCCGGGCTCGCCACCGACGAACACGTGGCTGATGCCGAACTCGCGCGGGTTCCGCCCTGCCTTGTCCCGCACGTACTCGGCGAGGTAGCGGGCGTAGGACGGCGTGGAGTGCAGCGCGGTGACACCGAGCGAGTCCAGCGCCAGCACGGCCTTCTCGGACGCGCCGGTGCCGATCGGGATCACGGTCGAGCCGATCCGCTCGAACGCGTCCCTGATCGGCAGGCCGCCGACGAACAGGGTGAGGCCGGCACCGTGCAGCACGACGTCCCGCTTCGTCGCGCCCATCGTGCGGAACGCCCGCGCGGTCATCTCGGTCCACGCCTCGGAGTCGTTCCGTGTCACGCCGACCCAGCTTGGTCTGCCCGTGGTGCCGGTGGAGGCGTGCACGCGGATGACCTCGGTCAGGTCCATGCCGGCGTGCCGGCCCAGCGGCGGCGCGGCGGCCTGGCTGTCGCGCAGCATCTGCTTGTCCGTGCAGGGAAAGCGGGACAGGTCGGCCAGTGACCGGAAGTCGGCGGGCCGGATGCCGTGCGCCGCGAACAGGTCCGCGTAGAACGGTGACCGGGCCGGGCAGCTCGGCCAGGTGCGCGCCGCAGGAGATGCGTGAGCGCATCGCGGTCCTCCGGCGTGACGAAACCAGATCCGACCACGTCGGTGGTTCCTCTCCGGGGTCAGTGCTCGTGGACGATGACGCCGCGAATGTTCTTGCCGTTCAACATGTCCTCGTAGCCCTGGTTGACCTCGTCGAGCCGGTACCGGTTGGTGATCAGCTCGTCCAGCTTCAGGTCACCGGACTTGTAGAGGCCGAGCAGGCGGGGCACGTCGTAGAGCGGGTTGCTGTCGCCGAACAGGGCACCGCGCAGTTGCCGCTGGTAGCCGATCAGCAGGCCGGCGTGCACGTGGACGGCGCGCTCGTCGATCTTGCCGACGGCCGTGATCGTCACCTTGCCACCCTTGCCGGTGATCTGGACGGCGCTGTTCACGACGTCCTGCGTCAGCACGCCGGGCGTGCAGATCGCGTGATCGGCCAGTTGGCCACGGGTCGCGGACACCACGAAGTCGTGGGCGTCCGACGCACGGGCGAACGTGTGCGTGGCGCCGAAGACCTTGGCCATGTCCCGCTTGAAGCCGATCGGGTCGACGACGACGACGTGTCTGGCACCGGCGTAGCGCGCGCCCTGCACGGCGTTGCTGCCCACGCCGCCGGCACCGAAGACCACCACGGTGTCCCCCGCGCGGACCCCGGCCGCGTGCACGGCGGACCCCCACCCCGTCGGCACACAGCAGCCCACGAGTGCCGCGATCTCGAACGGGATGTCGTCGGGCAGCCGGATGCACGCCCACTCCGACACGACGGCGTACTGCGAGAACGTGCCCAGCGCGCAGAAACCGCCGAAGTCGCACTCGCCGCGGTGGAACCGGAACGTGCCGTCGGCGAACGCACCCGTCGAGGCGTTCTTGCCGGCGTCGCACATGTTCTGGTGCCCGGTCGAGCACGACCGGCACTTGCCGCACGCCGGGATGTAGGAGCAGACGATCCGGTCGCCGGGTTGGACGCGCCGCACGTGCGGCCCGACCGACTCGACGACACCCGCCCCCTCGTGGCCGCCGACCACGGGGAACCGCACGCGGGCGTCGCCGCGCGTGATGTGGTCGTCGGAGTGGCACAATCCGGCCGCCTCGAAGCGCACCCGCACCTCGTTGGCCCCGGGTTCGTCGAGGCGCAGGTCGATCAGTTCCCACGGCGAGTGCGCAGCGTAGGCGACGGCGGCGCGTGTCGTGATGGTGGTCATGGCATCCCTCCGGCGGCGAAGTGCGGCAGTACGTCCGCACCCAGCAGCGCGACATGATCGGTGTCGTCGACGTCGTAGATGTGGAAGTAGACGGTGTCGGCACCGGCGGCCCGGATCTCGGCCAGTCGGTCGACGACCTGCTGCGGCGTGCCGACGGTGCCGTAGGTGAACATCCGGTCCGCGTCGACGGCGGCCCGACGGCGGTCGGCCCGCGCGGCCGTGGCGCCGCACGCGACCGGCAGCACGGCCGAGTGCCGCGCCGTCGCCGGGTCCCGGCCGATCCGCTCGCACGCCGCGTCGAACACGGCGAACCGTTCCCGCAGATCCGTGCCGAGCGCGCCGTTGAACTCGTCGGCGAACCGGGCCGCGATGGCCGGTGTGCGCTTCGGCCCCGAGCCGCCGACGATGACCGGCGGGTGCGGCGACTGCACGACCCGTGGCGGGGTGCGGTTGTCGTCGAGCCGATAGTGCTTGCCGGTGAACAGGAATCCCGGTTCGTCGCCCGGTGTCGTGCCCCACAGCCCGGTGATGATCTCCAGTTGTTCCTCCAGGCGGTCGAAGCGCTCCCGGATCGGCGGGAACGGCAGGCCGAACGCCTCGTGCTCACGCTCGAACCAGCCGGTGCCCAGGCCGAGTTCGACGCGCCCGCCGCTCATGTCGTCGACCGAGGAAACGATGGTGGCCAGCAGGCCGGGCGGCCGGAACGTCGCGGCGCCCACCAGGGCACCGAGCCGGACCCGCCGGGTGTCCCTGGCCAGGCCGGCCAGGGTGGTCCAGCAGTCGGTCGGCAGGAAGGCCGGGTCGCGGGCGTCGACGCCCATCAGGTGGTCGGAGCGGAAGAACGCGTCGAAACCCGCGTCCTCGGTGGCCAGCGCCAGGGCGAGGATGCGCCGGTAGTCCGCGCCGTGCCTGGGTTCCAGCAGCACGCGCAGGCGCAGCCCGTCAGCCGGTGCCACCGAGGGACACCGCCTTCACCCGCGTGTGGTCGAGCACCGAGTCGGCACCCATGGTGCGGCCGAACCCGCTGCGCTCGTGGCCGGTGCCGTTGGCCACGGCCGGCGCCCCGTCCTCGCCGTCGACGGGGATCACCGACAGCAGCGCGGCGCGCGCCGACGGGTCGGTGTCGCGCCGGGCGGGGAACGCCGCGGCGGCGCGCGGGCCGGGTGGTGCGATGGTCATGCCGTCCCGCCTCAGTGCTCGTGGCTGATGACGCCGCGGATGTTCTTGCCCTCCAACATGTCCTGGTAACCCTGGTTGACCTCGTCCAGCCGGTACCTGCGGGTGATCAACTCGTCCAGCTTCAGGTCGCCGGACCTGTACAGGCCGAGCAGGCGCGGGATGTCGAACAGCGGGTTGCAGGCGCCGAAGATCGCGCCCTGCACGCGCCGCTGGAAACCGATCAGCAGACCGGCGTGCGCGTCGACGGAACCGTTGCCGACGGCCGTGATCGTGACCTGCCCCGACTTGCCCACGATGTTGATCGCGTTCGCGATGACCTCGTCGTGCAGCACGCCGACGGTGATCAGCGCGTGGTCGGCCAGTTGGCCCCAGGTGGTCCGCACGACGAACTCGTGCGCCTCCAGCGGGTCGCCGAACGTGTGCGTGGCACCGAAGACCTTGGCCATGTCCTGCTTGAACGGCACCGGGTCGACCACGACGACGTTCTTGGCGCCCGCGTAGCGCGCCCCCTGCACGGCGTTGCTGCCCACGCCACCGGCCCCGTAGACGACGACGGTCTGGCCCGCCCGCACGCCTGCGGCGTGCACGGCGGTGCCCCAGCCGGTCGGCACGCCGCAGCCGACCAGGGCGGCGACCTCGAACGGGATGTCGTGCGGGATCGGCACGACCGACCACTCGTGCACCACGGCGTACTGGGAGAACGTTCCCAGCACACACAGGCCGCCGAGGTCCTCGCCCTCGGCGTGGAAGCGGAACGTGCCGTCGGGGAACTCGCCGGTCGACGCGTTCCTGCCGGCGTCGCACAGGTTCTGGTGGCCGGTGGAGCAGTAGCGGCACTGCCCGCACACGGGAATGAACGAGCAGACCACGTGCTCGCCGACGGACACCCTGGTCACGTCCTCGCCGACGGCGTCCACGATCCCCGCGCCCTCGTGCCCGCCGACGACGGGAAACCGCATCCGCGCGTCGCCCTTCTGGATGTGGTCGTCGGAATGGCACAGGCCCGCGGCGATGAACTTGATCCTGACCTCGTCCGCCCGGGGCTCGTCGAGCTCGATGTCCGCGATCTCCCACGGGCGCCCGGGCTCCCGGCAGATCGCGGCACGTGTCGTCATGCTCATGCGGGTCCCCGTTCGGTCCATCGTGCGGCGACATGACCGGCCGCCGGGACGGCGATGATCGTTGCGGTGGCCGGAATCCACCATGCCGCGCGGGCCAGACCCGGGGCGATACGCCTTCCGCGTCACGAAAGACCGTGCCGACGCGCGAGTTTCGGGCAGCGGTGCGGCTACGTCATTCGTCTCGGTCGCACGCGCGCGGCACGGGCCACGGCCGGCAACCCGGTGGCCTCACTTGCCACCGCAACGTGGACGTGGTGAGACTAGGGCGGGTGTCATGGACCTTCTCCGAGCCGGCGGCGGCCAGGTGGTCCAGCCGCAAGGCGGGCAGGGAGGCGTGGCGGCCCGGATGGGCGGGTCGCGTGCGCACAGCCGCACTGCGGTCCGTGGAACCCGCCCTGGCGCGGCGGAGTGCGACGAAGGAGTCGGCGTGGCGGAGGTGGCGACCAGTACGTCGGGCACGTGCCCGACGTGCGGTCGGCCCGGCGGCCACACCGGTGACGCGCTGCGCGGGCAGCCGCGGTTGGCCGCGATCGCGCGGGCCGCCTCCAGTGTCGCCGACGCGGGTTCGCTGCACGTCACGCTGGACGTGGTGGCGCACGAGGTGCTGCAGGCGGCGCACGTGGCAGCGGTGCAGATCCTGCGCGTCGAGGGCGGCACGATGCGCGTGCTGGGCAAAGCCGGTTTCACCGACGCGGACGACTTCCCCGAACGCCTGGAGCGCTGCCGCAAGCTGGGCGCGCGGATGATGTTCGTGGAGGCGTTCCGCACCAAGCAGCGCGTCGTGATGCAGCACAGGAAGGCCGCCGTGCTGGCCGATCCGGCGTGGGAGCCGTTGCACGCGATCATGGGCGCGCCGGAGTGGGACGGTTTCGTCGCGGTGCCGCTGGTGGTACGCGGGCGTGCGGTCGGTGTGCTGAACGCGTTCTGCGTCAAGGGTGAGGACCCGGTACCGGAGACGTTGGAGTTCCTGGAAGCCATGGCCGACCAGGCCGCGATGGCCGTCGACTCGGCGGATCTGCTCGCCCGCTCCCGCCAGGACGCGCGGCTGGAGGAACGTGCCCGGCTGGCAAGGGAACTGCACGACTCCGTGGTGCAGCAGGTGTTCTCGATGCGGATGCAGGCGAAGGCGTTGCGCGCGCAGGTGGACAGGGCCGCCGTGGCGGACGCGGCGAAGGTCCGCGCGGTCGCCGACGAACTGCTCGACCTGGCCCAGAACGCGTTGGCCGATCTGCGCAGCCTGGTGGCGCAACTGCATCCGGTGGAGCTGGTCGGGCAGGGCCTGGTGGCGGCGGTGCGGGTGCACGCGCAGTCGCTGCGCGCCGGTTCCGGCCTGTGGATCGAGGTGCAGGCCGACCCGCTGCCTGAGCTGCCGACGGAACTGCAGGAGGACGTCTACCGCATCGTGCAGGAGGCGCTGCACAACATCGTGAAGCACGCCCACGCCGGACGGGCCACTGTCCGCATCGGCGTCACGGCCGAGCACCTCACGGTCGGGATCCGCGACGACGGCGTCGGCCTGGACGCCGAACGTCCTCGGGCCGGGGCGCTGGGCCTGGTGTCGATGCGGGAACGGGCACTGCGCTGGGGCGGCACGGCCGAGATCAGCACGATGCGCGACGGGCGGCCCGGCTGCGTCGTCACGGTGTCGGTACCGATCACCAGAACGGAGGGCACGCCATGACCGCCGCTGTGCCGGACGCCGACGTGATCCGCGTCCTGGTCGCCGACGACCACGCCGTCGTCCGGCGCGGACTGGCCGCGTACCTGGAGAGCGCACCGGACATCGAGGTCGTCGCCGAGGCGTCCGACGGCCAGCACGCGCTGGACCAGTTGGCCCGGCTGGCGGTGGCACCACCGCTGCCGCAGGTGGTGCTGATGGACGTGCTGATGCCCGGCATGGACGGCATCGCGGCCACCAGCGCGATCGCGGCGCGCTACCCGGAGGTCAGGGTGGTCGTGCTGACCAGCTTCGGTGAGGTGGAACGCGTGCACGCGGCGCTGCAGGCGGGCGCGGCCGGATACCTGTTGAAGGACGCGGAACCCGACGAGGTCGCGGCGGCGATCAGGGCGGCGGCCCGCGGTGAACTGCACCTCGACCCGGCCGTCGCGGGACGCCTCGCCAGGCAGCTAGTGTCACCGCCCACCGGACTGTCGGCGCTGACCCCCCGCGAACGCGCCATCCTCGTGCTCATCGGACGCGGGCTGTCCAACCGCCAGATCGCCGCCAAGCTCTACATCAGCGAGCGCACCGCACGCACCCACGTCAGCCACGTCCTGAGCAAACTGCGCCTCTCCTCCCGCACCCAGGCCGCACTCGTCGCCATCCGCGAAGGTCTCGTCTCACCTCCATGAGGCCGCGTCGATCGCCATCGACTGCAACAACGCACCACCGTCGACCGGATAGACGCCACCGGTCATGAAACTCGACGCAGACGACGCGAGCAGCAGCGCGAGCCCCCGGATCTCGGCCGGTTCGCCCATCCGACCCAGCGGCACCGTGGAACCCCAGATCTTCTCGCTGGTCGCGTCCGGCGGACCGCCGCCGATGTTGGTGCGGAACGGTCCCGGCGCGATCGCGTTCACGCGGATGCCCCACCGCGCCAGATCGAGCGCGGCCTGCCGGACCAGGTTCACCACGCCGGCCTTGGCCACCACGTAGGGGTAGGACACCAGCGGATCGGCGCGCAGGCCGGCCGTGGACGCCGTGACGGCGATGCTGCCGCCGCCGAGCCGTTTCATCGCCCGTGCCGCCGCACGCATCGTGTGCAGCACGCCGTGCACGTTGACCTCGAACAACGCGTGCCAGTCGGCCATGTCGAAGTTGTCCAGGTGGCCGCCGCGGTCGGTCAGCCCACGCCCGCGCGCGATGCCGGCGTTGGCGAACACGGCGTCCAACCGCCCGTGCCGTTCGGCGATCCCGGCGACCAGCACGTCCACGGCCCCGGCGTCGCGCACGTCGAGCGGCGCGGGCAGCACGTCACCGTCGAACGCCGGCAGCGCCGGATCGATGTCGGCGGCAACGACCGTCGCGCCACACGCCGCCAGGCCCTCGGTGATGGCGCGGCCGAGGCCGGAACCGGCGCCGGTGACCAGCACGACCCGGCCCCGCACGTCGAAGATCTCCGCCAGTGGCCCGCTCATCGCCGCCGTCCCAACTGCCGTGACAGCACCACGGCGATCACCAGTGCCGCCCCGTAGAAAAGCTGCTGGACGTAGTTGTCGGCGCCGAGGATCTGCAGGCCGTTCACGCCGGTGGCCAGGAAGTACACGGCGATCCCCGTACCCAGCGCGTTGAACCGGCCCGGTTTGAGGGTGGTCGCGCCGAGGAACACGGCCGCGTACGCGGGCAGCAGGTACGGGCCGCTCGCCGTCGGGTCGGCCGAGCCCGTGGTACCGAGGAACAGCACACCCGCGATGCCGGCGATCAGACCGCCCAGCACGAAACCGCCCCAGCGAATCCGGGACACGCGAATGCCGCTGAGTCCGGCCACATCGCGCGACTGGCCGACGAACAGCGATCGCAGGCCCAGCGGCGTGAACGCCGAGACGTACCAGACGATCAGCATGACGACCAGGCCGTAGTAGAACTCGACGGGCACGCCGAGCAGCTTCGTGGTGAACGTCCACGCGGACAGCGACTGCGACACACCGACGATCGTGTCCGAGCCGGACAGGTAGTAGATCAGGCCGGTGAACACGGTGCCGGTGCCGAGCGTGACGATCAGCGGGTTCGTGTCGTAGCGCACCACGAACAGTCCGTTGAGCGCTCCCGCGACCACGGCGACCACGACACCGACCGCGCACGCCTCGACGATCCCCATGCCGTGCTTGGTGTTCAGCACGCCTGCGACCATCGCGGTCAGCCCCATGATGCCGCCGAGCGACAGGTCGAAGTCCCCGACCAGCGAGGGCATCAGCGCGGCGAGGGCGAGCACGAACAGCACCGCCTGCGAGCCGAGGATGTTCGACACGTTCGCCCAGGACAGGAACGTGTCCGGCGCGGTGATGCCGTATCCGACGATCAGCGCCAGCCACACGACGGGCAGCGCGGAGCGCTCCGCCCACATCGCGATCTCCTCCGACCGGGAACCCGGCCCGCGCCCCTGGCCGGTCGGCTGCGGGGCGATCTCGGTACCTGTCATGGCTTCCTGACCCTTCACTGCCCCTCGGCGGTGCCGCCCGGTGTCATCGCCGCGCCGGTCGAGTGGCGGTAGACGGCGGCGCTGATCCGGTCCTCGCTGAGCGCGTCACCGGCCAGTTCGCTGCGCACGGTGCCCTCCGCCATGACCAGCACCCGGTCGCACACGGCGGCCAGTTCCTCCAGGTCGCTGGACACCCACAGGGTGACCATGCCGTCCTCGGTGGCACGGCGCACCAGCCGGTAGATCTCGGCGCGTGCGGCGACATCGACGCCCTGCGTCGGTTCGTGCAGCAGCAGCACCTTCGGCCCGATCTCCAGCCACTTGGCCAGCACCACTTTCTGCTGGTTGCCACCGGACAGCCGCCCGATCGGCACGTCGGCCCGCCGCGGTCGCACGTCGAACCGCTCCAGCAGCGTCCGCACCCGAGCTGCCAGCCGCCGCGTCCGGATGCGGCCGAACACGGTGTACCGGTGGTTGACCAGGATCGTGGTGTTCTCGCCGACGGTCAGCGCGGGCGCGATCGCGTCCCGGCGCCGGTCGGCGGGCACCATGGCCACACCCCGGCGCACGGCGTCGAACGGCGTCATGGCGGGCAGCGCGACCCGGTCACCGTCGACGACCATCGACCCACGCGTCGAGCGCCGAGCGCCGAACAGCAGGTACGCCAGGTCCTCCGCTCCGGACCCGAGCAACCCGGCGACACCGACGATCTCCCGGCCGCGCAACGAAAGGTCCACGTGCCGCACCCGCCCGCCGGCCAACCCGTCGACCTGACAGCGCACGACGCCGGGAGCCGACCGCCCGGCATCCGGCACGGCCTTCGCGCCGGCGGGCCCGACGATCAGGTCGACCAGCTCCTGGTCGTCGATCTCGGCCATCACGGCGCGCCCGGCCACTTCCCCGTCGCGCAGCACCACGGCCCGGTCGCACAGGGTCCGGACCGCGGACAGGTCGTGCGAGACGAACACCGCGCCGGCCCCGTCCCGCACCACGGTCCGCACCAGGTCGAACAGGAACTCGACCTCCGCCCTGGGCAGGAACACGGTCGGCTCGTCCAGGAACAGGATCGAGTGCCGCACGTCGTCACGCCGCCGGTGGGCCTTGAGTTCCTCGGCAGCGCGCACGATCGCGACCAGTGCCTGCCCGACCGGTGGCAGCCGGTCGATCGGCAGCCGGGGATCGATCCGCACGCCGTAGTCGTCCAGCAGGGCCCGCACCCGCCGGTACTCCGCCCGCCAGTTGATCGGCCGCCTGCCGCGCCGGGACTCCCCCACCACGAGGTTCTCCACAACCGACAGCGTGCGGGCCAGCCCGAGGTCCTGGTGCACGAAACTGAGCCCGAGATCGCGGAACCGACCGGGCGGCACGGGCAGCCGCACGCGCCTGCCACCCAGGTACAGCTCGCCACCCGGTTCCGGCGCGTGCACCCCGGCCAGCACCTTCACCAGCGTGGACTTGCCGCAGCCGTTCTCGCCCAGCAGCGCCACGATCTCGCCCGGCTCGACGACGAGGTCGACGTCCCGCAGCGCGCGGAAGGAGCCGAACCGCATCGTGATCCCGCGCAGTTCGAGGGCAGGCGGCACGGTCGGCGCGGTGCCCGAGGGCGGTTCGCCGATCAGCTCCGCAGCCATAGTTTCTCGTATCCGGACGGGAAAGCCGTGCCGAAGCCGCCGTTCACGTCACCGGCGTGCCGGTAGTTGCGCACCGTCCACAACCGCGACGGATCGGACTCCTTGTCCGCGGGCGCGGCGCCGACACCGGTGAGCACGCGCAGCGTCTGGTCCATCGTCGCGTAGGCGCGCCACAGGTGGGTGGGTCCGACGTTGGAGGCCATCGGCAGTCCGTTGCCCATCTGCAGGACGTACTCGGGTGTGCCGCCGTAGTCGCCGTAGAGCTCGACGTCACCGCGCCCGGACGCGCGCACGGCAGCGGCGGCCGGTGGCACCTCGCCGTCGAAGATCGGCAGCACGACCTTGACGCCAGGGTCGGCGAGCAACCCGGACCCGACGGCCGACTGCACCTTCGTCGCCCAGTCGGGAACGGCGATGTTGACCGAGCGGATCCTGCACTTCGGGCAGTACTTCGCGACCTCCTGGCGCAGCGCCGCGTCCATCACGACACCGGCCGGCACCTCGTTGGACGTGATCTCGAAGATGTCGAACGGCGCGTCCTTGTGGTCCAGCAGCGCCACGTCGACGGAGTCGCGGATCGACTGCGCGTTGGGGATGTTCGTCTGCGCCGTGACCAGCGGCGACTTCGCGGCGCCGTCCTGCGTGTCACCCAGACCGGAGTCGATCACGGCGATACCGGCGGCCGTGGCCGCCTGCACCTGCGGCTTGATCAGGTTCGGGTCGATGCCGCAGATCAGCACGATCGCGTCGTAGTGCTGGCTGATCGCCTGCTCCATCCCGGGAATCCAGCCGGACGGGCCGCCGCTGTTCTGGAAGTACGTGCCGGACAGCCCTTCCTGGCGGGCCAGCGACACGACGTCCTTGCCGATCTGGTCGCACACCGGCAGTTGGCTGGCCGTCGGGATGACGAAGATCTTCTTGCCGGCGGCCCTGCGGACGTCGAACGCGGGTCCGGGAGCCGCGAACGTCGGCACACCGCTGGCCTTCGCGATCTCGGTCCGCAAGGCCGACACCTGGCTCGCCGACAGGCCGCCACCGGACCCGGACCCGGACGTGCCGGATGCCGTGGTGCACGCGGCGCCCGCCAGACAGAGCAGGACGCCGACGACCGCGAGCGTCCACCGGTGGCGGAACCTCTGACTGCTCATCGAATCACGCCCTCGCCGTTGAGTAGGTGACGTCGCGCGGTCACGGCTCGTGGATGACGATGCCCCTGATGATCTTTCCGTCGCACAGGTCCTGGTAGCCCGCGTTGATCTCCTCCAGCGCGTAGCGGCGGGTGATCAGCTCGTCGAGCTTGAGCCTGCCGTCCTGGTACAGGTCGAGCAGCCGGGGGATGTCGTAGAGCGGGTTGCACATGCCGAACACGTGTCCCTGGATGCGCCGCTGGTGGCCGACGACCTGCCCGTTGGCGGCGAGCCGGATCTGTTCCTCGCCACTGTGGCCGACGGACGTGATGGTCACCTGCGCGCCCTTGCCGACGATCGCGGCCGCCTGCGCGACGACCTCGCAGCTGAGTACGCCGACCGTGCAGATGGCGTGGTCGGCCAGTTGCCCCCGGGTCATGTGCGCGACGGCGTTGTGCGCGTCCGCCGCGTTGTCGAACACGTCGGTGGCACCGAACTCCAACGCCTTCTCCAACTTGAACGGAGCGGGATCGATCACCACGATCCGGCGCGCACCCGCGTAGTGCGCGCCCTGGATGGCGTTCGACCCGACACCACCGGCACCGAAGATCACCACGGTGTCCCCGGCCAGCACACCGGCCGCGTAGACGGCCGACCCCCAGCCGGTCGGCACGCCACAGCCGACCAGCGCGGCGACCTCGAACGGAATGTGCGGCGGAATCCGCACGCACGAATTCTGCGACACGACGGCGCGCTGCGAGAACGTGCCGAGCATGCAGAACCCGCCGAGATCGGTGTCGCCGTCATGGAAGCGGAACGTGCCGTCGGCCATCATCCCGGTGCTCGTCTCAGCGCCCTGATCGCACAGGTTCTGTCGACCGGTGGAGCAGTACCGACAACTCCCGCACGCGGGAATGAACGAACAGACGACGTGATCACCGGCCCGCACCCGGGTGACCTCCGGCCCGACGACCTCGATGACGCCTGCCCCTTCGTGCCCACCGACCAGCGGCAGCCGACCGACGCTGTCCCCGGTGCGCAGGTGCTCGTCGGAGTGACACAGCCCCGCCGCGGCGAACCGGATCAGCACCTCGCCGCAGCGGGGTGCGTCGAGATCCAGTTCCGCCAGTTCCCACGGCGTACCCACTCGACGGATGACCGCTGCCCGTGTCCTCGTCACCACCGCAACGCTACGAACGTTGTCCCACCGGATCGATTGGACAGATGACGGCCGTGTCTACGTCAAGCGTCGCAGTCCCACGGTGAGTGGATCGTGTTTGAATAGCGGGAGCCTGTAGGGAGAGCGTATGTCAGCGGTCGACGAAACCCTGCCCCGCGGCCGAGCGGTGACGACCCGCGAATTGCGAACGAGAGCCGACTGGATCAGGCGCAACACGGTGGAACTGATCGACCAGGCCGGTCTCGGTCACTATTCGAGTTCATTCTCCTGCGCGGAAATCCTGGCCACGCTGTACTACCACACACTGCGCCTGCGCCCGAAGGAGCCGAACTGGCCGGACCGCGACAGGTTCCTGCTGGGCAAGGGCCACGTGGCGACGGCGTTGTGGCCGGTCCTGGCCGACCTCGGCTACTACCCGGAGGAATGGACGAAGAAGTTCGGCAAGCTCGGATCACCGCTGAACGACCACCCGAACATGCGCCTGGCCCCAGGCATCGACTTCAGTTCAGGAGCTCTCGGCCACAACCTGTCCGTGGCGACGGGCATGGCACTGGCGGCGAGACTGTCCGGCCGCGACTACCGCACGTTCGTGGTGACCGGCGACGGCGAACTGCAGGAAGGCCAGGTCTGGGAAGCGGCGATGTCGGCCAGCCACTACGGCCTTGGCAACCTGGTCGCGGTGGTGGACGCGAACGGCTACTCCGGCTCCGGCCCGACGTCAGCGGCGATGAACATCGAACCGCTGGCGGCCCGCTTCGAGGCATTCGGCTGGCGGACAACGGAAATCGACGGCCACGACGTGACCGCGCTGACGACGACGTTCGACGCGCTGCCACCGCCGGACAGCCGGCAACCGGTGTGCGTGATAGCCAGAACCCGCAAGGGAAAGGGCTCGAAACTCCTGGAAGAGGCGCCGCAGTCGTGGCATCTGGGACTCCTGCCGCCGGACCTGAGGGCCGAGGTCCTGGCCGAGATCAACGGGAGAATGCGATGACCGAGCCGACAATGGTCGACGTCTTCTCGGACGTCGAAACGGACACGAACCCGGCGGGCCACGCGATAGCCGAACTGGCGGACACCGACCCGCGCATCGTGACACTGACGGCGGACCTGAGCACGGTACTGGCCGACTTCCGCGACAGGCACCCGTCCCGCTACCTAGAGCTCGGTATCGCCGAGACGAACTCGATCTCGGTGGCGGCCGGCCTGGCGGCGTGTGGCTATGTGCCCTACATCTACTCGATGTCACCGTTCGGGGTGCTGAAGTGCGCGGAGCAACTGCGCACGGACGTGGCGTACACGCACCTGCCGGTCCGGCTGGTGGGCAGGCTGACGGGCCTGGCCATGGGCTTCTTCGGCACGAGCCACCACGCGGTCGAGGATGTCGCGATAGCCAGAACGTTGACGAACCTGACGGTGGTGGCGCCCGCGGACAGCAACGCGGTACTGGGCATGATGCGCTCGACGGCGACGCACGAGGGCCCGGTGTACCTCCGTATCAGCGAGGACGCCCAACCGGTGTACGCCACGCCACCGACCATCGGTTTGGGCAGTTGGCCGCACCTACGCGAGGGCAGGGACATCTCGCTGATCGGCTACGGCATGGGAGTGGGCCTCGCGGTGCGGGTGGCGGCGGCGCTGGCCGGGGAAGGCACAGCGGCGGACGTCTACGACGCGGCGTACCTGAAGCCGTACGACGAGCAGGCGATAGTGGCAACGGCGACCAGGACCGGCAAGGTGCTCACCATCGAGGACCACAACCACATCGGCGGCCTGGGCACCCTGGTGGCGGAAACGGTGGCCCAACACAAACTCCCCACGGACCTGGCCAGAGCGGCCCTGCCGGACGAAGACCTGGAAGTAGCCGCACCACGACAACTCTACGACCACTACGGCCTCACGACGAGCAAGATCGCGGACCGGGCGAGGCAACTGCTGGCCCGGCACTGAACCGAACCCGCCGAACCAGCGACACGTGAGAAGAAAAGCGATCCAGGACGACACCCGATGGCCGCGGAAGATCGACGGCCGCAGGGAATGAATCCTGCACAACGAGTCGGAACTAATACTGGATCAACCCCCGGATATTCCGGTGCTCCCTCATATCCGCATACCCCACGTTGACGTCTTCCAACGAATAGGTCCGAGTGATCAGGTCGTCGAGAATCAGCTTGCCCTCCTGATACAGCCTCAACAGTCTGGGCACGTCGCGCCGCGGACTGGCGTGTCCGAACAGGCATCCGACCACGCGCTTCTCCCACGCCGCCAGCTCGAACAACCCCAGCTCCACGTCGTGAGCCACCACCGGCCCCAACGACGTCACCGCCACGACCCCCAGCTTGCCGACCAACGACAACGCCTCGGCCACGATGGTCCGCGTCGTCACCCCCACCGTGATCAACGCCGAGTTCGCCATCAACCCCCGCGTCATGTCCCGCAGCGGCTCCACTGCCTCCGCCGCCGACGCGAACACGTGCGTGGCCCCGAACCGCTTGGCCTGTTCCCGATTGAAGGGCGCGGGATCGATGGCGACGATCCGGGTGGCACCGGCCATCCGCGCCCCCTGCAGCGCATTGGCGCCGACACCACCGATACCCAGCACGGCAACGGTGTCGCCGGCCGACACGCCGGCCCCGTAGACGGCGGTCCCCCACCCCGTGGTGACGCCACACCCCACCAGGGCGGCCTTGTCCAACGGAACGGAGTCCTCGATCTTGATCGCCGAGTTCTCACTGCACACCGTGTAGGGTGAGAATGTCCCGATCAGGCACATCAACCGGGCATCCTGTCCGCGCACGTGATGCCGCGACGTGCCGTCGCGTTGTAGCCCGACCGTCAGATTCGCGCCCTCGTCGCACAAATTCTGGTGCCCGCCTGCGCACCATACGCACGACCCGCACGCGGGAATGAAACTGAGCACGACATGATCGCCCTCACGCACCTTGGTCACGTTCGGCCCGACGCGCTGCACGACGCCGGCACCCTCGTGCCCCCCGATCCCGGGCAGTGCACCGAGTGGCAGGTCACCGACCCGCACATGCTCATCGGAGTGGCACAACCCCGAAGCGGCGAGCTCGACCAGCACCTCGCCCTCACGCGGCTCGTCGAGTTCGAGTTCCTCGATCTGCCAGTCCTGACCGTATTCCCACAGCACGGCGGCTTGTGTATGCACGACACACGAGTATGGTGGCACCGGCTCGATCAAGACGAGCATCACGTTGCCAGACGGGTCAAATGACGTAGCCGAACCGGCCGATGCAATCTTGTGCACCGCAAACACGCGTGCTTTGCTGGCCGAAGGCCAGAAGGCGAGGCGACGGCGATGCGCGAACCCCTGCTCGACCCGACCGGCGACAGCCAGGTCGTCGCCCGCGCCACACTGACAGCCCGGCCCAGCAGCGTCAGCGGCCTGCGCCTCGCCCTGCTGGACAACACCAAGCCCAATGCGGGCAACGTCCTGGCCGAGATCGCCACGGAGTTACGCCGGACGCACCACATCGGCGAGTCCACTTCGTACACGAAAGGCTATTTCGGGACACCGGTCGAGGAAAGCGTCATCCAGCGAATACTGAAGAACAGCGATTTCGTCATCGCGGGGATCGGCGATTGAGGCTCGTGCAGCGCGGCCAGTTTGGCCGACGGGATTCTGCTGGAACGAGCCGGCCTACCCGCCGTCAGCATCTGCACCGACGCGTTCCGCGTGCCGGCCCGGGCGATGGCGAAGGCGTACGGGCTCCCCGACTTCCGGTTCGTCACGATGCCGCACCCGATCGCCAGCCTGGACGCCGACCGGGTGCGCGACCGGGCACGGGATCTGCTGCCGGACGTGCTGCGGATTCTCGGCATCGAATGAGGAGGCGGGCTTGCCGACGGAAACACCCCAGGTGGACGGCGCCGACCTCCGCACGGCGATCGAGTACTACGACGACCGAGGCTGGACCGACGGGCTCCCGGTCGTCCCGGCAACGGAGTCCTACGTCCGCGAGTTCCTGGCACAGACCACCCGCGACCCGGACGACGTCCTGATGGCGATGCCGCACCTGGACCGACGGTGCACCGTCCGGCTGGCAGCGATCAACGCGGCACTGGCGGGCTGTCGACCGGAGTACTTCCCGGTCGTCATCGCGGCGTGGGACGCGCTGGCCGACGAGGGCTATCCGACCAGGGGAATCTGGCAGAGCACCACGGGCACGGCACCGTACCTGGTGGTGAACGGACCCGTCAGAACCGAGATCGGCATGAACGGCGCCGGCAACGTGTTCGGCTCGGGCTGCCGCGCGAACGCCACGATCGGCCGTGCCGTCCGCCTGACCGCGATCAACGCGTTCGGCCTGCGACCGCACCAACTCGACCAGGCCACCCAGGGCACGCCTGCCAAGTACACGATGTGCGTGGCGGAGAACGAGGAAGCCAGCCCGTGGGCACCGCTGCACGTCCAGTTCGGGTTCGACCGGACCGACAGCACGGTGACGGCGATGGTGATCCGTTCGGTCCTGCACATCGAAGCCAGACACACCACGGTCGCCGACCAACTGGCCAGGGACATCGCGAACACGGTGGCCCGCACCGGAGCCCTGATCCACGAGACGATCAGCGACTGCGTGGTCCTCGGCCCCGAACACGCCGACCTGTTCGCGACAGCGGGCTGGACCAAGGCCGACATCTCCGCCTTCGTGTACGAGCACGCGACAGTACCCAGAGCAGTCCTGGCACAGGTCGGCAAGGACGCCGTATCGGCCAGAACCCGCTGGCGGCTACCGGCGGACCATCCCGAAGCCGTGCCGGACACCGCCTCGACGAGCGACCAACCGGACCGGGTGCACGTGCTGAACTCGCCGGCAGCCGTCCTGGTCATGGTCGCCGGAGCGCCCAACGCGGGTGTGTCGGCGGTCGTGGAGACGTTCGGGCCGCGCGGCGGTCCGCCCAGCATCGCCAGAGTGGAGGACGCACAACCGTGACGGCGTCAGAGAACCCGGCCATCGACGGCGCGCTGGAACCACTGCGCGGCGTGCTCACCGCGGACGGCTACGGCCTGGAATGGTCGCTGACGGAAGCCAACCGCATCGTGATCCGCGTAGTAGCGGGCGCGGACGCCTGCGCGGACTGCCTCGTCCCGGTCCAGGTGATGGAAGCGATCATGACGGACGCGCTCGACGGCACCCCGTACGCACTGGACCACGTCGAACTGCCGGCATCATGACGCACATCGCCGAACCGGGCCGGCGCACGCCCATCTACGGCGAGTTCGACGTCGTCGTGATCGGCGGCGGCCCCGCCGGCCTGATGGCGGCCACGTCTGCGGCCCGCACCGGCCGGTCCACGCTGCTCGTCGAGCGATACGGCTTCCTCGGCGGCGCGGGCACGGCCGGTGGCCTGAGCACGTTCTGCGGCCTGCACGCGAACGTGTACGGCGACCACCGCAGGGTGATCCACGGGCTGGCGGACGAACTGCTGGACCGGTTGACGAAGCTGGACGCGCTGTCCGCGCCGCACCTCACGATCGACAACGGCATCCTGGCGCAGGCGTTCGACATCTCGGCATACAAGATCGCGGCCGACGAACTCGTCACCGGTTCAGGAGCGCGGCCGCTGTTCCACGCGATGGCCGTCGGCGTCGTGATGTCCGACGCGGACACGATCGACGCGGTGCTGATCGAGTCGAAGTCGGGCAGGGCGGCCGTGCGCGGACGGATGTTCGTCGACGCCTCCGGCGACGGCGATCTGGCCGCGTGGGCAGGCGTGCCGTACGAGCAGTCGCCGCCGATCGACGGCATGCTCTACCCGTCGCTGATGTTCCGGATCAACGGCGTGGACGTCGACGCGGCGGGCGAGGCGCCGTGGCGCACGGTGCAACGGCTGATGGACGAGGCCGAACGCGCTGGCACACACCGCTTCCCTCGCAAGAAGCCGATCGTGCGGCCGCAGCGCAATCCACTGGAGTGGCGTGCCAACCTGACGCAGCTGCGCACCGCGGACGGCGGCGCGATCGACGGCACGGACGTCGACGAGCTGACTCTCGGCGAGATCCAGGGCCGGCAGCAGGTGCTGGACGCGTTCGCGTTCATCCGCGACCGCACGCCGGGTTTCGATGCCGCATACATCGTGGACATCGCGCCGCAGATCGGCATCCGGGAGACCCGGCGGGTGATCGGCGGCTACCAGCTCTCCGAGGACGACGTGCTGGACGGCGCCGACTTCCCGGACGCGATCGGCGTGAACGGCTGGCCGATCGAGGCGCACGTCGCCGGAACGGTGGAGTTCCGCTGGCAGCGCGGCGAGAATCCGCGCGGCTTCAACCAGTTGCCGTACCGGATGATCGTGCCGCAACGGGTGGACAACCTGTTCGTCGTGGGGCGCTGCGCGTCCATGACGCACAACGGCCAGTCGTCGGCGCGTGTGACGGGACCGTGCTTCGCGATGGGTGAGGCGGCCGGCACGGCGGCGGACCTGGCGCTGAGCACGAACGTGACACCGCGAGCGGTCGACGTGACCGAACTGCGGCGGCGGCTGGAGCGCGACGGCACGTATCTCGGGACGGACACGTGACCGGGCTGCGCAGCAACTTCGAGCCCGGTTCGACGCCGTGGGCGATGCGCCGTGCCCAGTGGCTGGCGATCGGGCTGACCGAGCAGGACCTGGAACGGCCCAAGATCGCGATCGTCAACTCGTCGTCCGGCCTGGCGAGCTGCTTCAGCCACCTGGACGGCATCGTGCCCGTGCTGAAACAGGCGATCCGGGATGCCGGCGGGGTGCCGTTCGAGGTGCGAACGGCCGCGCCCAGCGACGCGATCACCAGCGCCGGCAAGGCAGGCCGCTACATCCTGCCCAGCCGGGACCTCGTCGCCAGTGACGTGGAGGTCGCCGTCGAGGGTGCGCTGTTGGACGGCATGGTGTGCCTGTCCTCGTGCGACAAGACGACCCCCGGCCACCTGATGGCCGCCGGCCGGCTGAACATCCCGACGATCGTGATCGGGTGCGGCTACCAGCGGTCGGGCGTGTTCCGCGGCGAGCACGTCGACTTCGAGGACGTCTTCCGGTTCGCCGGCCACGTCGCGACAGGCGCGCTGACGGTCGACGAACTGGCCGAGATGAGCCGGTGCGCGATCGGCGGGCCCGGCGTGTGCGCGGGCATGGGCACGGCGAACTCGATGCACATCGCCGCCGAGGCGCTGGGCATGGCGTTACCCGGCAGCACACCGGTGCTGGCGAACGGACCGCGCATGTGGGAGGTCGTCGGCGACGCCGGACGGCGGATCGTGGAACTGATCGAGGAGGACCTCAGGCCACGGGACATCCTGACACCCGGCGCGTTCGGCAACGCGGTCGTGGCGATGCTGGCGGTCAGCGGCTCGGTCAACACGATCAAACACCTGCAGGCGGTCGCCGTGGAAGCCGGCTGCGACGTCGACGTATACGGGCTGTTCGAGCGACTGTCCGGCGACGTCCCGCTGCTCAGCGCGGTGAAACCGAACGGCGACCGGCGAATCGACGAGTTCGAGGCGGCGGGCGGGACACCGGCGCTGCTCCACCGGCTGCGATCGCTGATGGACCTGGACCGGCGCGGCGTCAGCGGGCGAACGCTGGGCGAACTGCTCGGACCGGACGCGGTACGGGACGACGACGTGATCCGGCCGCTGGACCGGCCGCTGGCCAGGCATCCGGGAATCGTCGTGATGCGAGGCACGCTCGCGCCGGACGGGGCCGTCGCGAAGCGGACCGTGGCGGACACCGGACTGCACAGGCTCACCGGACCGGCCACGGTGTTCCGGTCCCGAGAGGAAGGCCTGGCCGGGATCAAGGCCGGCGAGGTGCGGGCCGGTGACGTGGTCGTGCTGACCGGACTGGGACTCCGCGGCGCGCCAGGCATGGGACTGACCTCGGCGGTCGTGTTCGCGCTGGACGGCGCGGGCCTGGCCGACGACGTCGTGGTGATCACCGACGGCCAGATGTCCGGCTTGGTGAACAACGGGCTGGTGGTGGCCGAGGTGAGCCCGGAGGGTGCGATCGGCGGACCGCTCGGCCTGGTCGAGGACGGCGACGAGATCAGCGTCGACGTGGACGCCCGCACGGTCGACCTGCACGTGCCGGACGAGGAACTGCGACGGCGACGCGAACGGCACAGTGGACCGGCCGCGGCGAGCGGGTGCGGCTGGCTGTCGGTCTACGCCCGGTCCGTGCGGCCGCTGTCCCGAGGGGCGACGTTGGGATGAGGGCCGTCGTGTGCATGTCCGGCGGCACCGAGGTCGCCGACGTGCCCGATCCGAAACCGGGCTCGGGTGAGGTGGTCGTCCAGGTCGACGCGTGCGGCGTGTGCGGATCGGACGTGCACTCGATCGAGCGGGGCTACCCGAGGGAGGGCCAGATCCTGGGCCACGAGTTCGCGGGGCGCATCGTCGAACTCGGCGCCGACGTGACCGGATGGCGGGTGGGCGCGGCCGTCGCGGTGAATCCGCTCGGATCGTGCGGGCGGTGCCGGGCGTGTGCGCGCGGAGTGCCGTTCGGCTGCGCGGTGCCGAACATCGGGATCACGGCGCAGGGAGCGTACGCGCAGTACGTACCCGTCCCGACAGAGCAACTGGTCGGGCTGCCGGAGGGCGTACCGGTGGAACTGGGCGCGTGCGCCGAACCGCTGGCGGTGGCGTTGCGGGCGGTGGGACTGGGTGCGGTCGGGCGCGGCGACAGCGCGCTGGTGCGCGGCGTCGGCCCGATCGGACTCGCTGTGATCATGGCGCTCCGACTGTCCGGAGTGGACAGGATCGTGGCCGCCGGACGGTCGGCGGGACGGCGGCGAGCCGCGGCGGTGGTCGGCGCGGACGAGGTCGTCGACACCAGGCAGGCCGGCGTCACGGGGCGGTTCTCGGCCGTGTTCGAGTGTTCCGGTGCGCCGGGGGCGGTCGCGGCGTCGATCGGGCTGTTGGAGCCGGGTGGCCGATGTGTCGCCGTGGCGCTGAGCGCGGAGGTCGTGCCGGTGCCGGTGGCCGGCATCGTCGGCGGCGGTATGGCGGTCCTGGGCAGTTGCGCGTTCGACGACGATCGCTACCGATCGGCCGTCGGGCACATCGTGGCCGGGCGGGTACCGGTCGGGGACATCATCAGTGACCGGATCGGACTGGCCGGCACGCCGGACATGCTCACGCGGTTGCGCACGCCCGGTGAGCTGGTCAGGGTGCTGGTCCGGCCGTGGTCGTGAGGAGGCGCGGTGGACGAGTTCGGTGGCAGGGTCGCTGTGGTCACGGGCGCGGGCAGCGGGATGGGCAGGGCGTTCGCGCGCCGGTTCGGGGCGGAGGGCATGCGGATCGTCGCGGCCGACATCGAGCGGGCCGCGCTGTCGGCGACCGTCGACGAGCTGACGGCCCTCGGTTGTGAGGCCGTCGGCGTGGTGACGGACGTGGCCGATCCGGCGGCCGTGCGACGGCTGGCGGACGAAGCCGTCGGACGGTTCGGCGCCGTGCACCTGCTGTGCAACAACGCGGGCGTCGAGGGTTACCTGGACGGGCCGATCTGGGCGGCCACGGACAGGGACTGGCAGTGGACCATGGGCGTCAACTTCTGGTCGGTGGTGCTCGGCGTGCGGACGTTCGTGCCGCTGATGCTGGCCCACGGCGAGCCCGCGCACGTGGTGAACACGGCGTCGATGACGGCCGTGATCGCGGCGGGCAACATGTACGGCATCACCAAGCACGGTGTGCTGGCACTGACCGAGGTGCTGGACTCGGACCTGCGCACGGCCGGCGCCGACATCGGTGTGACGGCGGTGTGCCCGGGGACGATCGCGACGAACCTGTTCCACGGCAGCCGCAACCGGCCGGCGCACCTGCGCGACGCGGACGGCCCCAGCGCGGACGGCCGGGAACTGCGGGAGCGGATGCACGCGACGCTGGCGGCCGGGATGTCGCCGGACGTGGTCGCGGAGAAACTCGTGGCAGCGGTGCGGGCGCGCGCGCTGTACCTGCTGACCGATCACGAGTGGGACGACCGGATCATCCGACGCCACGAAGCCATCCTCGGCGCCGCCGCGAGCGGGGTGAGCTCATGAGGTTCGACGGCCAGGTCGCCGTCGTCACCGGTGCGGCGGCGGGCTTCGGCCTCGCCGTGGCCACCCGCCTGGCGGCGGAAGGAGCCCTGCTCGTCCTCGTCGACCGGGCGGTCGACCCGCTACGGGCAGCCGAGGCCGCGATCGCCGGATCGATCGGCGTCGTGGCCGACGTCAGCAGGGAGGCGGACGTCGACGACTACGCCGACCGGGCCGTCGAGCGGTTCGGGCGGATCGATCTGTTCTTCAACAACGCCGGGATCGAGGGCCGGATGGCGCCGATGACCGAGTTGTCGGTGGACGACTTCGACAGCGTGATCGCCGTCAACGCGCGCGGCGTCTTCCTCGGGTTGCGGGCCGTGCTGCGGGTGATGAAGCGGCAGCGGTCGGGAGCGATTGTGAACACCGCGTCGATGGCGGGGATTCGCGGTGCGGCGACGTTCTCGCCGTATGTGGCCGCCAAGCACGCGGTGGTCGGGCTCACGAAGTGTGCCGCGCTGGAGGGCGCACCGTTCGGGATCCGGGTGAACGCGCTCGCGCCGGGCCACATCGACACGAGGATGGCGCGCGACCTGACCGCGCAGATCGACCCGGACGACCCGCTGGGCGTGTTCGAGCGGATGTCGAAGTCGATTCCGCTGGGACGCTACGGAACCGCGGACGAGGTCGCGAACCTCGCCGTGTGGCTGCTGTCCGCCGAGGCGTCCTACCTGTCCGGTGCGATCCACCTGATCGACGGCGCGCTGAACGCCTGATCAGAACACGACGGTCGTGGTGCCGTCCCGGATCACGCGGTCGTCGCAGTGCCAGGACACCGCGCGGGACAGCACCAGCCGTTCCACGTCGGCGCCCTTGCGCCGCAACGCCTCGGTCGACTCGTGGTGGGACACGCGGATGACGTCCTGCTCGATGATGGGGCCCTCGTCCAGGGCGGGCGTGACGTAGTGCGCCGTGGCGCCGATCAGCTTGACGCCGCGTTCCCTGGCCCGCCGGTACGGGTACGGGCCGACGAAGGCGGGCAGGAACGAGTGGTGGATGTTGATCACCGGGACGGCCAGGTCGTCGAGGAAGTCGCCGGACAGGATCTGCATGTAGCGGGCCAGGACCAGCAGGTCCACGTTGCCCTTGAGCAGGTTGCGCTGTTCCTTCTCGGCCCTCGCCTTGTCGTGCGTGTCGACCGGCACGTGGACGAACGGGATGTCGAAGCGGCGAACGTCGTCGCCGAGATCGGGGTGGTTGGACACGACCATCGGGATGATCATCGGGAGCTCGCCGCGCCGCTGCCGCCACAGCAGGTCGAGCAGGCAGTGGTCCGCCTTGGACACGAAGATGGCCACGCGCTTGCGGCGGGACGCGTCGACCAGCCGGAACTCCAGGCCCAGTTCCTTCCCCAGCCGCGCGTCGAGGGCGTGCCGCAGCGCGTCGATTCTCGCCGACAGGGCGGCCAGGTGGAAGACGGTGCGCTGGAAGAACCGGCCACCGGACGGGTCGCTGGACGACTGGTCGAGGGCGACGATGTTGGCGCCGTGTTCGGTGAGGACGGCGGACACCGTGGCGACGATGCCGGGCCGGTCGGCTCCCTGGACGATCAGGCGGCCGTGGTCGGCCAGCGTCATCGGCCGTCCCCCTCGGCGAACGCCGCGACCATCGCCGCGCGCCACCGCTCGGTGGCGCGCAGTTCGTTGAACGTGAAGATGTGCAGGCCGCTGATCGTCGTCGTGGACCGGCGAACCGCCGTCGCCAGGCGTTTGGCGAACGTCGTCGGCCGGTACGCACCGGGCAGCAGCAGCCGCCACAGCAGGCTCTGCTGCTTGCGCAGGAACCGCGCGGACTGGCCGAGGCCGATCCGGCCGGTGATGCGCACCAGTTTCTGGCGGTTCACCGGGCCCGGCATACCGACCCGGATCGGCAGGTGAACGCCTTCGGTGAGCAGACCCGCCGCCCACGACGTCGTTGTCGTGGCGTCGAAGCACAGTTGAGTGACGATGTGGGTGGCGAACGGGGCCTTCTGTTTGAGGGCAAGGTCGATCGACTGTTGCGGGATGAGCGCGTGACCCTCCGGATAGCCGCCGACGCCGATGTCGGTGAACGGGTGGCCGATCGCCTCCATGGCCTGTAGCAGCGAGTACGCGTCCGGGAACGGACCTGCCGCCCTCGGCGCGTCGCCACCGATCACGAAGATCGAGTTCGCGCCCGCCGTCCGTAGCCGGTGCACGACCGACTCGACGTGCGCCGTGCCGGTGAACTGGCGTGCCGGCAGGTGCGGCGCGACCGTGTAACCGTGGTGCAGCAGGCGTTCGGTGAGGTCGATGGTCGCGTCGATGCCGCGCTGCTGCGTGACCGTGACGGTGAGCGGGACGGTCGGCGGGACGTCGGCCAGCACGGCGCGCTCGGCGTTCTTGAGCGGCATGACCTCGTAGCTGATGTCGCGCACCAGGTCGGCCAACCGACCCGAGCGGTGGGTGATCATGTCGTCTCCTCGGCACTTCCGTGCGGGTGCGGGCCTCCCGAGACCAAGTAGAGCCGAGCGGAGATCCGGTTGCCTCCGGCATCGATGCCGAGTTCACCGCGACAAATGACCGACCAGGCGAAACGCGGTGCCACCGCTACGTCAAATGACCCGGTCACCCGCGCCCGTCCGGCAGGTCCACCACCGGCATTCCACGATGTCATCGGGCCTTCCGCCCGCGTAGCTTGGCGACGGGATCGCCGACGAGGACGGGTGCCACACATGAGCGCGAAGAACCTGCAGGAAGTGTTGGACCAGGCCGGCAACACCGTGGAACTGCTCCGCAACTCACAGCTCGGTGCCTACATCTACCCGGTCGTGCCCGCCGAGTTCACCAACTGGCGCCGTGAGGTCATCGCGTGGCGCGAGACGGCCGTGCTGTTCGACCAGTCGCACCACATGGCCAACCTGTTCGTGTCCGGCAAGGACGCGTTGCGGCTGCTGTCCGAGACGGCGATCAACAGCTTCGCGAAGTTCCCCGTCGACTCGGCCAAGCAGTTCGTGCCCGTGTCGCCGGAGGGTGGCGTGATCGGCGACGGCATCCTGTTCCGGCTGGCCGAGGACGAGTTCGTGTTCGTCGGCCGTGCCCCGGTGGCGAACTGGCTGGCGTACCGCGGCGGCCTGGGCTACGACGTGGACATCCGCAAGGACGACCGCTCGCCGTCCCGCCCGTACGGCAAACCGGTCACCCGTGACCTGTGGCGGTTCCAGATCCAGGGGCCGAACGCGTGGCCGGTCCTGGAGAAGCTGCACGGCGCCCCGCTGGAGCAGGTGCGGTTCTTCCGGATGGGATACATGAACATCGGCGGCCAGCGGGTGCGCACGCTGCGGCACGGCATGGCCGGGGCGCCCGGACTGGAGATCTGGGGGCCGTACGAGTCCTACGACCGGGTGCGCGAGACGGTCCTGGAGGCCGGCCGGGAGTTCGGGTTGGAACCGGTCGGTTCGCGGGCGTACTCGTGCAACACGCTGGAGTCGGGCTGGATCCCGTCGCCGCTGCCCGCCGTGTACACGAGCGAGGAACTGCGGCCGTACCGGGAATGGCTGGGCCCGGACAGCTACGAGGCGACGAACGCGCTGGCCGGCAGCTACGTGTCCGACGACATCAGGGACTACTACCTCAACCCGTGGGAGCTGGGCTACGGGTCGTTCGTGAAGTTCGACCACGACTTCGTCGGCCGCGACGCGCTGGCCGCGATCGACCGGTCTACGCAGCGGCGCAAGGTGACGCTGGCGTGGAACCGCGACGACGTGGCGAAACTGCTCAGTTCACCGCTCGGTGACCCGCCTGGATACCAGTTCTTCGACCTGCCCAACGCCAACTACGGTTCGTCCAACTTCGACTCGGTCGTGGACGCCGACGACAAGCTCGTCGGGCTGTCGCTGTTCACCGGGTACAGCGCGAACGAGCGGAGGGTGCTGTCGCTGTCGACGGTGGACCCCGACACCCCGGTCGGCGCCGAGGTCCGCGTGGTGTGGGGCGAGCCGGGCGGCGGCACGCGCAAGACGACGGTCCAGCCGCACGACCAGCTCGCGGTACGCGCCATCGTCAGCCCAGCGCCGTACTCGGTGGTGGTACGCGAGAGCTATCACCAGGGCTGGCGGTCCACAGCCACCGTCTGAGAGGTCGCGGATCGGGGCATCGGGGTGGCAACGCGCTCTCCGAGCGGCGGCAGCCGAGCCGGCATCCGGCCGGCATCCGGGCCGGTTGAACGACAAGCCGAGTCAGCGCACCACGACGGTGTGCCCGGCGTCGGCCACCAGTTCACCCACGACGGGCGCACCAGGAATCTCACCCGCCACCAACAGACCCCCGGAGGTCTGCGCGTCGGCCAGCAACAGGGCCTCGTCCTCGGACACGGCGGACAGGTCGGCGTTGGGGCGGACCCAGTCCAGGTTGCGGCGCGTGCCGCCGCTGACGTAGCCCTCGCGCAGTGCCTCGCGGGCGCCGTCCAGGTACGGCACGGCGGCCGCGTCGATGACGGCCGTCACGCCGCTGGCGCGGGCCAGTTTGTACGCGTGACCGAGCAGGCCGAAGCCGGTGACGTCCGTGGCGCACGTGATTCCGGCCGCGAGAGCGGCTTCGGCCGCGGCCCGGTTGAGCGTGGTCATCGTCTCGATCGCGTCGGGGAACACCTCGCCGGTCGACCTTGTGCCTGCTGTTCAGGACGCCGATGCCGAGCGGCTTGGTCAGCGACAGCGGCTTCCCGGCCGGCCGGTGTCGTTGCGCAGCAGGCGGTCCGGGTCGCCGATGCCGGTGACGGCCATGCCGTACTTGGGTTCCGGGTCGTCCACGCTGTGCCCGCCGGCCACGTGGCAGCCGGCGGCCGATGCGACGTCAAGGCCGCCGCGCAGTACCTCCGTGGCCAGCGTCGAACGGCAGTATCTCGCGCGGCCAGGACAGGAGGTTGACCGCGATCACCGGCCGGCCGCCCATCGCGTACACGTCGGACAGCGCGTTCGCGGCGGCGATGCGGCCCCAGTCGTACGGGTCGTCGACGACGGGCGTGAAGAAGTCGGTGGTGGCGATCAGCGCGAGGCCCTGATCAGGCGTACCACGGCCGCGTCGTCGCCGTGTTCGAGCCCGACGACCAGTTCGCCGATCGCGCCGGCCGGGCGGGCACCGACCAGGCCGGAGACGATCTGTTCCAGTTCGCCGGGCGGGATCTTGCAGGCACAACCGCCGCCGTGCGCGTACTGAGTCAACCGGTAGGTGGCCATGTGTCCCATCGTCGTCGTGCCCGGTTCGCATCTCCACCGCTACGTGGACCATGATGTTGGGCATGTGCCGGGGAGGCGTCTCCGACCTGGTGGTCGGCGCGGTCTTCAAAACCGTTGAACGGCAGGAGCTGCCGTTGGCGGGTTCGATTCCCGTCCGCCTCCGCCGCCCCGGCCGGGTCCGGCATGGCTGACGATCCCCGGCGGCGGATCGCCGGCACGGACGTCCTGCTCGGCCACCCAGCGGTCGCCGAGGCCGCGCGAGGTGATCGGGCGGGACGCCGTGAAGGCGGCGATCGTCGCCGCCCAGGCAGCGCGCGCGCAGCAGGCGAGATCGCGCCGGAGGCCGTGCTGGACACGGCGCTGGCCGCCCTGCCGAAGTCCGCGCGCGGTGATCAACGCGACCGGTGTCGTCGTGCACACCAACCTCGGCCGGGCGCCCTTGTCGTCGGCCGCGCGGCACGCGCTGGCTGACCGCGGCCGGGTACACCGACGTCGAGTTCGACCTGGCCACCGGGCAGCGGGCGCGGCGCGGCGCCGGCTTGTTGGACTCGTTGGCCACCGCCGTGCCGGATGCCCAGGCCGCGCACGTGGTGAACAACAACGCGGCGGCGCTGTTGCTGTGCGGGCTCGCGCTGGCCGCCGGCCGGGAGATCGTGGTCAGCCGGGGTGAACTGGTCGAGATCGGCGACGGCTTCCGCATCCCGGAACTGTTGGCCAGCACCGGTGCCCGGCTGCGGGAGGTGGGCACGACCAACCGCACGCACCTGCGCGACTACACCGACGCGATCGGGCCGGACACCGCGTTCGTGTTGAAGGTGCACCCGTCCAACTTCCAGGTCACCGGGTTCACTTCGGACGTGCCGGTGGCCGAACTGGCCGGGCTGGGACCGCCGGTGGTCGTGGACATCGGGTCCGGCCTGCTGGCCCCGCATCCGCTGCTGCCGGACGAACCGGACGCGACGACCGTGTTGCGGGCCGGCGCGGCGCTGGTCACGGCCAGCGGCGACAAGCTGCTCGGCGGGCCGCAGGCCGGGCTGCTGCTCGGCCAAGGCCGATCTCGTGCACGCGGCTGCGCCGGCATCCGGCCGCGCGCGCGTTGCGGGTGGACAAGCTGACGGTGGCCGCGCTGGAGGCGACGCTGCGCGGGCCCGCTGCCGCCGGTGCGGGCGATGTTGGCTACGTCGGTGGCCGAGTTGCGGGAGCGGGCGGCACGGTTGGCCGACCTGTTGGTCGGGCACGGGATCGACGCGGTGGCCGTGGCCAGTTCGGCCGTGGTGGGCGGCGGTGGCGCACCAGGGATCCGGATCGAGAGTGCGGCGGTGGGCCTGCCGGAGTCGTTCGCCGTCGCGTTGCGGACCGCGGAGGTGCCCGTGGTCGGTCGGACCGAGCACGGCCGCTGCCTGCTGGATCTGCGGACGGTGCCGGTCGAGGACGAAGCCGCGCTGGCGGCGGCCGTGGTGCCTCATGCGCGTGATCGCCACCGCGGGCCACGTCGACCACGGCAAGTCCACGCTCGTCCGAGCGCTGACCGGGATGGAGCCGGATCGCTGGGCCGAGGAACACCGGCGCGGACTGACCATCGGGCTCGGGTTCGTCTGGACGTCCCTGCCCGGCGTCGGTGATGTCGCTTTCGTGGACGTGCCGGGACACGAGCGGTTCGTGCCGACGATGCTGGCCGGGGTCGGCTCCGTGCCCGCCGTCCTGTTCGTGGTGGCGGCGGATGGCGGCTGGATGCCGCAGTCCGGCGGAGCATCTGGCCGCGCTGGACGCGTTGGGCGTCGCGCACGGCCTGCTGGTCGTGACGCGAGCCGACCTGGCCGATCCGGCGCCGGTCATGGCGGACGCCAGGTCCCGGATCGCCGGGACCGGTCTCGGGCCGGTGGACGCGGTCGCCGTGAGCGCTCGGACCGGGGCCGGGATGGCGGAGTTGCGGGACGCGCTCGGGCCGGTTGGCCGGTTCGGTCGGCGACGGGGAGGCCGACGGGGACGTCCGGCTGTGGGTCGATCGGGTGTTTTCCGTTGCCGGGGCCGGCACCGTCGCGACGGGCACGCTGATCCGCGGGACGCTGCGGGTCGGCGACGAACTGGAGGTGTCCACCGGGGACGGTTCGGTGCGGGTGCGCGGGTTGCAGTCGTTGGGGCGGGACGTGCGGGAGGCGGCGCCGTGGCGCGGGTCGCGGTGAGCGTGCGGGGCAAGCGGGTTCGGTTGGCACACGGGGACGCCCTGCTCACCGCGGGGGCCTGGTGGTCGACGGCCGAGGTCGACGTCGTGGTGCGCGGCGACGGTGACCCGCTGCCCGGACAGCTCGTGTTGCACATCGGCACCGCTGCCGTGCCGGTGCGGGTTCGGCCGCTGGGGGCATCGGCGGCTCGGTTGCGGTTGGGGCGGGCGTTGCCCTTGCGGGTCGGGGATCGCGTGTTGTTGCGTGATCCCGGGCGGCACCGGGTCGTCGGTCGGGCCGACGTCGTGGACGTCGAGCCGCCGGAGTTGTGGCGGCGGGCGGCGGCTCGCGAGCGGGCGACGAGCTGGTCGCGCTCGGGTCGGCGAGCCCGGCAGAGCGGGCACGATCGGTGTTGCGGCGGCAGCGGTTCGCCGATCGGGAGGTCTTCCGGCGGGCCGGGTTGCCGGTCGTCGGCGACCGGTCGGGGACGTGTGGGTGGACGCCGGCGCCTGGGCACGGGCGCAGGACGAGTTGCGGACGTTGGTGAAGCGGTGGCCGGTCGAGCATCCGTTGGCCGGCCGGTGTGCCGGTGAACGTCGTGCGGCAGGAGCTCGGCCTGCCTGATCCCGCCGTGACGGAACTGTTCGTCAAGGCCGGCCGGCTTGTCCGTTGTGGATGGTGCGGTCGGTGGCGAGTGCGCTGCCTGCCCGTGTCGACGCCGCCGTGGCCGCGTTGGAGGCGGAACTCGCCGCCGCGCCGTTCGCGGCCCCGGATACCGATCGGTTGGCCGAACTCGGCCTTGGGCAGGCGGGAACTGGCGGCCGCGGCGCGGGTGGGGCGGTTGCTGCGGGTGGCCGAGGGCATCGTGCTGCTGCCGGACGCGCCGGAACGGGCCGCCAGTTGCTGGCCGGGTTGCCGAGGCCGTTCAGCGTGAGCCAGGCACGGCAGGCGCTGGGCACGAGCAGGCGGGTCGCCGTGCCGCTGTTGGAGCTGTTGGACCGGAACGGGTCGACCGAGCGGCTGGGGACGGTCGACGGCCGGCGTCGGGTCCGGTAACTGTGGATCGGCGCTTCTGAGCGGTCGGCGTGCGTAGCCGGCAGAATTGAACTCAGGTCGCTTGAAACGATTCAATCCGCTCGCCGTCGAGAGGACGCCATGACAATGTCGCCAGTCCTGAGTCGCGCGGCCGGTCCGCTGCTCGCCGCGCTGGTCCTGCCGCTGGCCGCCGCGGTCGCGCCGGCCGGTGCCGGCCCGCCGACGTTCGCACTACAACTACGCTCCCGCGTCCCGCACCGTTGCGCCCGTGGCGATTCGAGGGCACCTCAGGGATCTGTCGGCTCGCCGCAGAACGTCCTGACCGGACAGTCGACGCGCATCTCCGGCGCGAACTCCTACGTCGTGCTCGACTTCGGCAAGGAGGTCGGCGGCCTGGTGACGCTGCGCTTCGCCGGTGTCAGCGGCGCCAACCAGCAGGTCGGGCTGGCGTTCAGTGAATCGTCTCAGTACGTCGGCGAGCAGAGCGACGCGAGCAGCGGCGGCGGCGGTGCGGACGGCGCGATCTACGCGGCCGTACCGGCGCCGGCACCTACACGATGCCGACCGACAAGCTGCGCGGCGGCTTCCGCTACCTGACGGTGTTCCTGACCAGTCCGGCTGGGTCGACCTCAACGGGTCTCGCTGAACTTCACGGCCGTGCCGGACATGAGCCGACCCGCAGGCGTACCCGAACTACTTCTCCTCCAACGACGATCTGCTCAACCGCATCTGGTACGCGGGCGCGTACACGGTGCAGATGGACAGCGATCGACCCCAACGCAGGGCCGGGTGTGGCCGCGCGCCGTCGAGCGGCTGGGAGAACAACGGCGTCATCGGTGTCGGGTCAGCAGCGTGCTGACCGACGGGGCGAAGCGCGACCGCACGGTGTGGCCGGGCGACATGGGCATCTCGCTGCCCACCGAGTACGTGTCGACCAACGACATCGCGTCGTCGCGCAACTCGCTGACCACGATGTACCAGCACCAGAACACGTCGACCGGCGAACTGGAGTACGGCGGGCCGGAGTTCAACTTCTACGGCTCCGACACGTACCACATGTGGACGCTGGTCGGCACGGCGTCGTACTACACGTACTCGGCGGACAAGGCGTGGCTGGACTCGATCTGGAGCCAGTACCAGCTAGGGCATGTCGTTCATCACCGCGAAGATCGACGGCAACGGCCTGCTCGAACGTCACCGGAACGTCCGACTGGGCGCGCGGCGACCAGGGCGGCGAGAACATCGAGGCCAACGCGATCCTCTACCGGACGCTGACCTGACGGGCGCGGCGCTGGCGGGTGCCGAGAACGACACGGCCGACGCGAACGCGTGGACCCAGCAGGCGCGCCGACGCTGAAGTCCGCCGCGAACTCGACGGCTGTGGAATCGCGGCCGTCGGGCTGTACAAGGACAATCCGAGCAGCACGCTGTACCCGCAGGACGGCAACTCGCTGGCCGTGTGGTTCGGCCTGACCGACAGCCAGGCGAAGAACACCACGATCACCGGCACGCTGGCGGCGCGCTGGGAGCGCTACGGCGCGCTGACCCCGGAGAAGAACAGCGGTGGCGCCATCGGCACGTTCCCCGGCTCGATGGAGGTGCAGGCGCACTTCACGGCCGGTGACGACACCGACGCGCTGGCCATGATCCGGCGCGAGTGGGGCTACATGCTGACCGCGCCGATCGGCACGAACAGCACGTTCTGGGAGGGTTTCCAGTACGACGGCTCGTTCGACTACGGCGGCCAGTACATGAGCGCGGCGCACGGCTGGGCGACCGGTCCGACGTCGGCGCTGACGTTCTACGTGCTCGGCCTGCTGCCGACCGGCCGCGGGCGGGCAGTACGAGCTTCGTGCCGCACGCGGGCGACCTGACGCACGTCGAGGGCGACATCACGATGCCGCAGGGCGCGGTCAGCGGGTCGTGGGACTACGGCGCCGGGCACGTTCACCGAGCACCTGACCAGCCCGGCCGGCACGACGGGCATCGATCGGCGTGCCGACCTACGGCTCGTCGGCGGTGACCGTCACGCGTCAACGGCGCCACCGTGTGGAGCGGCGGCACGTTCACGCCGACGGCCGGGCGTGAGCGGCGGCAGCGACTGACGGCCGCTACGTCTACCTGACCGGCGTCGCGCCGGGGTCGTACACGGTGGTCGGGTCGGGAGTCGCCGCGCCGCAGTCGTTCCAGACGTCGGTCCTGCCCGGCCTGTTGCCGCCCGGGTACACGCCTGTGCGCCACCGAGGGCGGCACGTGCACGCCCAGTGGCTCGCAGGTGCTGGCCTTCGGCGCCGGGTTCGTACGCCTACCAGGTGGTGAGTGGCGCGACCGCGTTGCTCCGGTCGCGACGTTCGGCGACCCGGCTTTCGGCGTGCTGAAATCGTGTTATCTGGCACCCGCGGGCGGACCGGCCGGATTTGCCTCGTGTGCCGCCGAGAACGGGACGTGCACGTTCAGCGGGACGAAGGAGGTCGCGTTCGGACTGCAACGGCGCGTTCCGGTTCACGGTTGCCACCGGCAGCATTTCGTGCACGATGCCGTGTTCGGCACCGATCCGCTGCCCGGGGTCGCCAAGACGTGCTACGTGCCGTCGTCCGGGACTCCGCCGGGGAACTGGACGCAGTGCGCCGCGGAGCACGGTTCCTGTGCGGTGACCGGGAGCCAGCCGCTCGCGTTCGGTGCGGACGGGGCCTACTGGTCGACGAACGGTCGAACGGCACCACCAGCGTGCGACGGCGGCACGTTCGGCGTCGATCCGGTGTTCGACGTGGTGAAGTACGTGCTACTCGTCGGACCGGAGCTCCGGCCGGGTTCGGCATCGCAGTGTGCCGGCGGAGAACGGGACGTGCTCGTTCAGCGGGCAGGCCACGGTCGCCTTCGGCGCCGACGGTGACTACACTCTACCGGACGTTCACCGGCGGCACGCCCTGCACCGACGACGGCGTTCGGCACCGATCCGCTGTTCGACGTCGTGAAGGCGTGCTATCTGGTCGGTTGATCCGGTCCACTGCGCGGCACGGCCGCCGGGCAGGCCGACGGCCGGTTCGACTCCATGCTCGCCGGTGATCGACGGCCTCGTTCAGCTCTGCTGCCGACCGGCGGTCTCGAAGTAGCTTCTCGGGTTTTCTTCGAGCATCGTGGTTATCTGCTCTTCGGTGACGCCGTGGTCCCGGAAGTACGGGCAGCACTTCCTGTTCCAGGTGCAGGTAGTGCCACTGGGTCAGCAGCGGGCGGACGTCGGGGGCTATCCAGTCGATGTAGCAGGCCGCGTCGTGGGACAGCACCATGTTGCCGGCGTAGCCGCGTTCGGCACAGTTCGACGACGACGTCGGCTCGGTTGTCGAAGGTGGTGGCCGCGTTCAGACCGAAACGGTCCATGCCCAGGATGAAGCCGGTCTCGGCCAGTTCGACAGGTGGTCCGCGTCCGTCGTGTCGCCGCTGTGGCTCAGGACCACCCGGCTCGGGTCCACGCCTTCCTCCTCGCACATGCACTTGTTCGCACGGCGAGGCCGGTCCTGGCTGGCCGGGTGGGTGTGCACCATGATCGGGATTGCCGTTCCGGTGGTGCGCCTTCGGCGACCGCACGCATGACCCTCGCCACTCCGCCGGTCATGCCCGGTGGTCGATGGCGCACTTGAGCAGGCCGGCTCGGACGCCCGTGCCGGCGATGCCTTCGGTGATGTCGCGGACGAACAGCTCCGCCATCGGGTCGGTTTGCCGCGCCCAGGCCCGGGCCGCGGTGGCGGAAGAAGAACGGGACGTCGTGGTAGGTGTAACAGCCCGTCGCCACGACGATGTTCAGGTCGGGGACCTGCTCCGCCACGCGTTGGATACGCGGGATGTGGCGGCCGAGGCCGATCACGGTCGGGTCGACGATCGGTGCGCACGCCGCTGCGCCGCCAGTGCGGAGAGCTCGTGACCGCGTCCGGCCACCCGGTCGTCCTCGTCCCCCACTCGTCCGGGTAGTTCTGCTGGACGTCCGCCGTCAGCACGAAGATGTGCTCGTGCATGTAGGTCCGCCCCAGGTCGGCGCTGTCCACCGCTCCCCTGACCGTCTGCACCTCGGACACGCTGCCTCCTCCGCGGGCATCGACCCCGTGCCCCGGTCGACCACGGTAGGGGGCGTCACGCTCCGAGGCGGAACTGCTGTGCGGTCGTGCTGTTGCAGTCGTAGATCTGCAGGTGGTCGCCTGGCTGGTCGTTGTTGTTCGGGTCGTCGAGGCAGCGGCCGGACTGCGGGTTGAGCAGGCTGCCGTTGGCCTGCGTCACCCAGGTCTGCGAGCCGCTGCCGTTGCAGTCCCAGAGCTGGACCGGCGTGTTGTTCGCCGTGCCGCGCGTTGGTCACGTCCAGGCACTTGCCCAGCGTGCGCAGGGTGCTGTCGCCGGGGGCGTGCCAGCGTTGGGCGTCGGAGCCGTTGCACGTGTAGAGCTGCACGGCCGTGCCCGACGCCGGATCGGCGTTGGCCACGTCGACGCACAGGCCCGCCGAGTTCGGTGATGCGTGTTCGGGCGGGAACTGCCAGACCTGGCTCGACGCGTCCGTACACGAGCCGCCAGCGTTCACGGTGCCGCCCGAACCCGTGAGGCACTGCCCGGCCGGGTGTCGACCAGTTCACCGTTGGCCCGCAGCGTCCAGTTCTGTGCCGTGGCGCCGTTGCAGGACGCCAACTCGACCGCCGGTGCCCGACGGCGGTCAGGCAGCTACCCTGGATGCGTGACCGTGCCACCGGTCGGTGGGGTCACGGTTTGCGCCGGCCGAGTGGTCGCACGCGGCGAGGCCGACCGACGGGCTGCCGGTCAGGCACTGGCCGCCCGGACCGACCACCTCACCGGCGGTCGGGTTGCCGGTCGCCGAGCCGAGCAGGGTGACCGTGTGCTCGGCGTTGGTCGGCCAGGCTCGCCGTGGTGACCGTGACCGTGCGGAAGTTGGGGTTGTAGGACCACGCGGTTTCCGGCACCTGCACGCCGTCGACCTGGACCGCCGTCGGGGCGGACGAGTTGGACAGGCGCAGGGTGTAGGCGCGGCTGGCGACCGGGTCGGACGGCGGCGCCGATGGTCAGCGTGTGGCTGGCGTCCTGCCAGGTGAACGGCGTGTTGGTGGTGCTGGTGACCGGGCCCTCGCCACCGTCCTGGTACAGCGTGAACTGGCCGTCCGCGCCGGCGGCCACGTTCAGCGTCAGCTGGGTGAGCGGCTGCTGTGCTCGTTGTCCACGTAGTTGGTGCGGGTGGGCATGATGCCGCCGGACTTGATCAGCACCGGCATCGCCGTGATCGGGTCGGTGATCGTCACCGTCGTCGGGCCGGTGTACGTGGTGCCGTTGAAGTAGTCGGTCCACGTGCCCGGCGGGATCCACGCGCTCACCGAGTTGCTCGGCCGACGTGATCGGCGCGACGAGCACGTTGTCGCCGTACAGGTATTCCGGTCGGGTTCGATGTACGCGGCGATCTGGTCCGGGTAGTCCAGGTACAGCGGCCGGGTGATCGGGATGCCGGTCGCGTTCGCCTGCGGCCGCGAGGGTGTACGTGTAGGGGACGAGTGCCTCGCGCAGGCGCAGGAAGCGCTCGCGCGCTGGCCTGCGCGTCGCCCGTGTAGTTCCACGGCAGGCGGTCGCCGTGGTCGGAGTGCAGCCGGTCGACGGGCTGGAAGGCGCCAAGCTGCACCCAGCGCGCGTACATGTCGTCGGCCAGGTGGTTGCCGTGGAAGCTGCCGATGTCGTCGCTGACGTTGCTCAGGCCGGCGGCCGCCTCGTCCGGCGTGAACCGGCCTCGAACGCCGAGCATGTCCCAGGTGGCCGGTGTGTCACCGGTGAACTGCATGGTGTTGCGGCGTTCCGACCATGGGCCGAGCGGGAAGTTGGAGTGGATGCCGCCCGCCTCCTCGCCGCCGATCCTGGCGAACGAGAAGCCGCGCAGGCCGCGTGCCGCGTCGTCGCCCGCGTACGCCTGGTTGATGCAGTTGTCCGGGGCGACGTGCTGGTCGGAGGCCGTGACGAGCTGCCGCAACCCGGTGCAGTAGTCCAGCCACCACTCGCGGACGCCCTGCTGTTCGAACGGGTTGTGCAGGTTCAGGTACGCGTTGAGCTGGGCCGGGTTGGACCAGTCGAAGTCGTAGTTGCCGTTGCCCTCGGCGGTGCAGGTTGCCGCCCGCCTGGGAGTTGGCCGTGGCGAACTGCGGGTCGTTGCTCGCGATGGACGGGTGGATGTTCATCGCGACCTGAGAGGTTCTGCTGTTTGGTCCAGTTCATGAAGCTCTGCGGGTCGGGGAACAGCGCGGAGTTCCAGTTCCAGCCGTTCCACTGCGACGGTGACTTCCAGTCGGTGTCGACGACCAGCCAGTCGATCGGCGTGAACGTGGAGCGGAACGTGGGCAGCAGCGTGTTCTCGTAGTCCGATGTCGATGTAGGCGTAGTAGCGGGAGTACCAGACGCCGTACGCGGACTGCGGCAGCAGGTCGGTGCCGCCGGTCAGCGTGTTCAGGTCGGTCAGGCCCTGCTTGTAGTTCTGGCCGTAGCCGAAGAAGTAGCCGTCCTGGTAGGGCTGCGTGCCGTGCGACGGGCGGTCGCGCGTTGAGTCAGCGCGCGTGCGCGTGTCGTCCAGCAGGTACCAGCCGTCGCGGTCCAGGATGCCGGGGTGTTCGGGCATCGGGAGGACGTCCGGGTTGTCCAGCGAGCGGTCCCAGCCGCCCAGCACGTCGGTCGGGCCGGCGCCGTAGCCGGTGGTCGACAGCGGGTCGTTGTCGGCCGGGTAGCCCGCGCCGGTCGGCGTGACCGCGATGCTGTCCAGGTTGACGTTGCCGGAGTCCGACGCGTCCTGCACGATGCCGATCGTGTGCGTGCCGGCGCCGATGCCGACCGACACCGACGCCGTCGACCACGTGTCCCACGAACCGGTCACCGGCAGCGACAGTTGTCGGGCCGGGACTGCCGTCGATCGTGGTCGACAGCGTGCGCGTGGTGCTCTGGCCGTCGCCGCCGGTGGCGTTGGCGTACCGGACGGCCAGCTGGTACGTGCCGGCCGACGGGATCGCCGACACGTCCTGCGTGAGGCTGGCACCGGTGCCGCCGAACCCGGCCAGGAAACCGGAACCGCTGTAGTTCTGGTGGTCGTACGTTCGTCGCGGCGGAGCCGCCGAGCATGCCGTTCTCGGCCTGGCACGGTGTGTCGTACACGCAGTACGACGGGAACTCCGGCGCTCGCCGTGGTGCCGGTGGCCAGTTGCACTGAGGTGTTGGCCGACGTGAACGGGCCGCTGCCCTCCTTGTAGCGCAAGGTCACGCTGGCGGTGTGGATCTCCCGGTAGCCGCCCGCCACATCGGTCGTGTACGCGGCGCCGGGGAAGTTCCGATTCGGCACGTTGAACGTGCCGGCGTCCTGGAACTGGTCGTCGCCCGCGTATTCCAGCCGGATCAGGGTCGGCGTGAGCACCTCGAACCGGGCGTGCCCGTCGGTCACCGACCGCGGGTGGTCACGGTGCGGCGCGGCGGCTCGCCTGGCCCGTGGGAACCGCTGCCGCCAACGCCAGGACGAATGCTCCGGCAAGCCACGATGATCGCACCCGACCGACCATCCTCGTTGTCCGCTGGACATGGCAGCCGCCGAACGCACCAACGGATCTACTGTGAACGACGTGCCGACATCAGCAGCGCCCGACCACCGTGCCCGCGCGGTCGATCACGACGACGTCCACGTCGACCGGCGCGCCGCGCAGCACGTCGAGCGCGGTGTCCTTGGCACGCGCGGCGATCAGGTCGCCCAGCGGCAGGCCGTGCGTCCTGGCAGGCACGCAGCGCCTCCAGTGCGGTGTTCGCGGCTCGCACCCGGTCCACCAGTCCCTCGGTCCGCCGCGCCTGGTGTACCAGTGCCGCCAACAGGTCCGGGTTCACCTGGGAGCGGCCGGAATGCAGGTCGAGGTGACCGTCGGCGAGCTTGGCCAGCTTGCCGATGCCGCCCGCGATGGTCAGTCGGTCCACCGGGTGCCGGCGCAGGTACTTCAGCACCGCGCCGGCGAAGTCGCCCATGTCCAGCAGCGCGTCCTCGGGCAGCCCGTACAGCCGAGCGGCGACCTGTTCGGACGTGCTGCCCGTGCAGCCGGCGACGTGCCGGTGTGCCCAGCGCGCGGGCCACGTCGATGCCGCGGCGGATGCTGTCGATCCACGCGGCAGCACGAGTACGGCACGACGATGCCGGTGGTGCCCAGGATGGACAGTCCACCCAGGATGCCCAGCCTGCGGATTCCACGTGTGGCGGGCCAGTTCCTCGCCGTCGGCGCACGGAGAGTTCGACGACGACGTCACCGGAACCGTTGTGCGCCGCGGCCACCTCGGCCACGTGCTCGCGGATCATCCTGCGGGGCACGGGATTGATCGCCGGCTCCCCCACCGTCCAGCGGCAGGCCGGGTTTCGTGACGGTGCCGACGCCGGGGCCGGCGCACGAACGTCACGCCGCTGCCCGGCTGCACCGCGTCGGACCGTGGCGCCGACCAGGGCGCCGTGCGTGACGTCCGGGTCGTCGCCCGCGTCCTTGACGACGGCGGCGCTCGGCGGCGTCGGGCCGGAGTCGTTCGGTGGCCAGGGCGAACGCCGGCTGCTCGGCCCCTCGGGCAGCGTGATGCGCACCGGGTCGGGGAACTCGCCGGTGAGCAGCGCGGTGTACGCGGCCGTCGTCGCGGCCGTCGCGCACGCACCGGTCGTCCAGCCGTAGCGCACCCGCCCAGCATGCAACGCTCGGCGGTGGCCGTGACCGTGCGGGTCCTCCTGCTGGGTGGCACCGGCGAGGCGCGGCGGCTGGCCTCGCTGCTGGCGGCCGACGGCGTCGACGTCGTGTCCTCGTTGGCCGGTCGGGTGAACCGGCCTCGACTGCCGGAGGGTGACGGTGCGGGTCGGCGGGTTCGGTGGGCGTGGCCGGGTTGGCCCGCTGGCTCACCGAGGAGCGGGTCGACGCGGTGATCGACGCCACACATCCCGTTCGCCGACGCGATCACACGGCACGCGGCCGAGGCGACGGCGGCGCTGGGTGTGCCGTTCGTGGTGCTGCGGCGGCCGGGCTGGCTGGCAGGGCCGGGTGACGACTGGCGCTGGGTGGACGGTGTCACCGACGCGGCCGATGTGCTGCCCGCGTTGGGGCGGCGGGCCTTCCTCACCGTCGGGCGCGGGGATCTGGCGCCCTTCGCCGGGCTGCCGCTGTGGTTCCTGATCCGTGCCGTCGACCCGCCTGGGCCACCGCTGCCTCGGGAGCACGTGATCGTGTTGGGGCGTGGGCCCTTCGACGTGGCGGGTGAGACGGCGTTGCTGCGGGAGCACGGGATCGACCTGCTCGTGACGAAGGACAGCGGCGGCGACGCGACCGCGGCGAAGCTGGTGGCGGCGCGGGAACTGGGGCTGCCGGTGGTCGTGGTGCGGCGGCCGGCGCTGCCGGAGGTACCCGCCGTGCCGACCGAAGCAGCCGTACTCGACTGGTTGCGGAACCGCTGACGAGCCGGTACATGTTCATATGTACATCGGTCACCCTTGTGCGGTCCGGTTAACCGTCCCTAACGTCGGTCGCATGCTGCGTCGCGAGGACAAGGTTCGGCTGGCCGGTGTGTTCGGCGTGATCGTGGTGCTGCACGTGGCCGCGTGGGGTGTGCTGGTGCTGCTGGTGATCCCCCGGCACTTCGCCCTCGGCACGCAGGTGTTCGGCATCGGGCTGGCCGTCACCGCCTACACGCTCGGCCTGCGGCACGCGTTCGACGCCGACCACATCGCGGCCATCGACAACACGACGCGCAAGCTGATGGCGGACGGGAAACGGCCGGTGTCGGTGGGATTCTGGTTCGCGCTGGGTCACTCCACTGTCGTGCTGGTGCTGGCCGCGCTGATCGCCGTCGGCGCGCACGTCGTGCGCGACACTGACCAACGACGACTCCGGTACGCACCAGACTCTCGGCCTGGTCAGCACCGGGGTCTCCGGGCTGTTCCTCTATCTGATCGCCGCGCTCAACCTGGTGGTGCTGGTCGGCATCGTGCGGATCTGGCGGTCGATGCGGCGCGGCCGGTTCGACGAGGCCGACCTGGAGGCACACCTGGCCAAGCGGGGCTTCGTCAACCGGTTCCTGGGCAGGCTGACCAGCGACGATCAGCCGGCCCGGCCAGATGTATCGCGGTGGGCCTGCTGTTCGGGCTCGGGTTCGACACGGCGACCGAGGTGACGCTGCTGGTGCTGGCCGGCAGCGGTGCGGCCAGTGGCCTGCCGTGGTACGCGATCGTGGTGCTGCCACTGCTGTTCGCGGCCGGGATGAGCCTGTTGGACACCGTCGACGGCACGTTCATGAACTTCGCGTACCACTGGGCGTTCGCCAACCCGGCGCGCAAGGTCTACTACAACCTCACCATCACCGGGCTGTCGGTGGCCGTCGCGCTGATCATCGGCAGCATCGAGGTGGTCGGTGTGCTGCACGACGACCTCGGCTTCGTGAACCCGGTCACCACGTGGATCTCCGGCCTGAACCTGAACAACGTCGGCTTCCTGATCGTGGGCCTGTTCGTCGTCGTGTGGGCCGCCGCGGTCGCGTACTGGCGACTGGCGGGCCTGGAACGGCGCTGGACACCCTAGCGTCTGCCGCGCACCATCGCCCGAATACCGACGCCCAGCAGCCAGCACAGGCCGACCGGCGTCAACACCGCGCCGGCCACGATCGCCCACAGGTCCCACAGGTACTTGTCGTCCTGGGTCGGCACGCCGTGCAGGCCCGCGTGCACGAACGCCGTCGTCGCCGGCAGCGACACGAACGACTTCGGGATCGGCCAGCCGGTCACGGCGATGCCGAGCACGTCGGATTCGGGCAGGGTGCCGACGAAGCGGGAGTCCATCGAGTCGGCCCTGTCGTCGCCCGCCAGGAACACCGTGCCGGTGGCGACCGTGGTGTGGAACGGCTGGTACGGGGTCCCGGCCGGCACCGTCGGATCGGGGTGGAGGTACTCCTCGGTGACCGGCTGGCTGTCGACGACGATGCGGTCGTGGTCGTCACAGCAGGCCACCGTGTCACCGGGCAGGCCGATCACCCGCCGCACGAGCGAGCTGTTCGCCGACTCCCGCGGCCACGAGCGCGGGTTCACCAGCACGACGTCGCCGCGGTGCGGTGTGCCGACGACGGTGTGGAACAGCACCTTGTCGCCGGGTTCCAGGGTGGTGGACATCGAGTGGTCCGCGACCGTCACCGCGCGGTAGCCGCCGTGCAGGCGGACGGCGCCGATCCAGGCCAGACCTGCTCCGAGGACCAGCACGACGACGCTCAGGACGAGTCCGATCGGGCGGCGTTTCCGGGTTTCGGGAATCGTGGGCGCGGACTGTTCTCCTGACCGTTGCACCCGCGCAACATAGCGTGACCGTCACGTCCGGCCGTCGTCGGCGGACAGGACCTACCGCGCGGTTCGCCCACGGTGCGCGGTGATCCGCCGTAAAGTTCGCCATCATGAACGACGTGCAGGCCGCCGCTTCGTGATCGCGACGATGGCGGACTCGGACAGACGACGGCCCGTGACCGCGCTGGCTCCGGTCGGGGCGCTGGCCTGCGGTGCTGTGCTGTTCCTGGCCGGACTCGCGCTCGGTCTCGCGGCGGCGCTGCGGTTCCGCGACGCGTTGGAACGCTCGGCGTCGGGATGCGGGCTGGTCGTCGGGCAGGGCATGGCGTGGTGCGCGGTGGCCGCCAACGTGGTCGGCATCATGCTGGCGGCACTGGCGATCGTGGCCGAACACCGCTGGCGGCGGCCGTCCCGGCCGGTCGCGGTCGTCATCGGAGCCGTGCTGGCGGGCGCCGGCGTGATCGGCGCGGCGCTGAACCTGTTCGTCGTCCACGAGATCGGGACGTGCGCGGCACTGTTCGGGTAGGCGGCACTGTTCGGGTAGAGCGGACTGTCGGGCGGCCGTTCGAAGATGGGCGCATGACGACTGACCCACCGATCGTCCGGCCGGCCACCGCTGGCGACGCCGAAGCCCTGACCCGGTTGCGTGGTCTGATGTTCGACGCGATGGGCGTGACCACCGGACCCGACACGGTACCGTGGCGGCCGGCGACAGTGCGCTGGTTCGCCGAGCGCGCCGACGCGGGCGACGGGACGTTCGCGGCGTTCGTGGCCGACGACCCGGAGTTGGGCGTGGTCTGCGGTGCCGTCGGCCTGTGTCACGTGATCGCGCCGTCACCGACCAACCCGACCGGCGTGCGCGGTGAGGTGTTCAACGTCAGCACCGATCCGCGGCGCCGCCGCCGCGGCCTGGCCAGGGCGTGCCTGACGCGGTTGCTGACGTGGTTCGCCGACGAGTCCGGTGCCTCGCTGGTGACGCTGAACGCCACCAGCGACGGCATCGGTCTCTACAGGTCGGTCGGGTTCACCGAGCCGCGCTACCCCGCGCTGCGGTTGCGGCTGCCGGCCCAGCGCCCGACGTTCGGTGCTCCGGGTACGACGGCGGTACCTGGAGCACCGGAACCAGCACCATGATTTCGGGCGCGGGACACCATTAGCTGCCGTCGAGCGACGGCTGCTCGACCTGTTGGCCGGTCAGCGTGCCGTCGGCGGCCATGTAGACGTTGTTCACCCAGCGGCCGCCGCCCGCCGGGTTGTACGCGCGGCCGGAGCCGAACGAGCCCGCGTCCGGGAAGTACTTGCGCCAGAACACGTTGTTGACGAACGCGACGTCGACCGCGCGGGCAGGTGAGCCGTCGTTGCGGGTGGCGCCGTCGCCGCAGTAACAGGTGTACCCGCCGCCGGCCATCAGGTTGTTGCTGACCGTGATGTTGGTGTTGTTGCCGTACTCGGTGTAGAGCGCCAGCGCGGAGGTCTGGTCGTTCGGGTTGAGCAGCGTGTTGTGGTCGATGGTCAGGTTGCTGGCGCCGTCGCCCTGGATCGCGTCGTTGTGGTCGCCGCGCATGTTCTGGCCCAGCTCGATGTAGTTGCCCCGGATCGTGCCGCCGGCCATGCCGAGGATGCCCAGTTGCGCGCCGACCAGCTTGGAGTTGGTGATCGTCACCGGTCCGCCGCGCGCGTCGCGGATGCTGGTGGTCACGTACACGTCGGGCGCGCTGCCGGTGATCGTGCTGAGGTGGTCGATCGTGGTGCCGCACGCGGCCGACTGCTGTAGCCAGACGGCGAACAGGTCCGGCGTGTTGTCGCCGGTGAACGGCTCGCCGCTGTCCACCTCGACATTGCGGATGGTCACGTTGCACGCGGTCACGGTGAGCGTGCCGCGCACCCGCATGTTGGTATAGACCTGGCCGGCGGTCGACAGCGTCACGTCACCGGAGACGGTGGTCAGGTTGCCGCTGGCACCGGTGTTGCTCGCCGACGGCCAGGACCCGGGCATCGGCGGCACGCCCGCCTGCGCCTTCGACGCGGCGCCGGTCGTGGTGGTCGGGGCGACCGGCACGGCCAGGGACACCTTCGGGGACAGTGCCGAACCGATGCCGGTGCTGTCGACTGCCTGCACCTGGTAGGCGTAGGTGTGGCCGCCGCTGGCGCCGCTGTCCTGCCACGTCGTGGCGTCGTCGACGGTGGCGACCTTCTTGCCGTCCCGGAACACGACGTACCGCGTGACCGGATGGGGGCCGGTGGCCGCCTGCCAGGTCAGTTGCACCGCGTTGTGGGAGTAGGCGGCGGTCAGCTTGTCCGGGAACGCCGGTGGGGTGGTCGCGGAGCCGGGAGCGGCGGGTGCGGTAGTGATCTTCGATACGTCTCCGGCGACGGCGGTGCCGCTGGTGGTGCGGCTGCCGGCCATGAACCAGGCGACGAGAGCGGCGGCCACGAGGGCCACCGCGGCGGCGATGACGACGCGGCGCCGCATTCTCGGGCGCCGCCCGGGTCTGTCCGGCTCGACGTCGGCGAGCGAGTCGTGGTCGAGCGCCGTGGCCATTTCTTCGTCATGATCGGTCGCTTCGGACATAACGGTTTGAAGACTCTCGGCGACGCGATCGTGAAACGGATCGCGCAACCGGCCGATGAGTCCTGTCCCCCCATCAAGATCGCTGGTCGAGCGGCCGGAAGTCGGTGCGGACGGCCGACTGTAGCCCAGCGGGACGGTGTGGACCAAGACAATCCGGTTCCGATTCACGATCACCGAACACAATTTCGGACAAGCGGCGCAATGGGCGTTCCGAGCCTTTTCGAATTGTCACGGCACCTATTACACGGTGTCCGGCGACGGGTTGGTTCGGTTGTCCAACTCAGCAGCGGAGCAGCGGGGTCGACCGGAGACCCGTTGCCGGCCGGCGACGCGGATCACGGTCCGGACCATGGGGTGTGCCGCCAGAGGGACCTGAAGACGATTCGCCAACGGCGTAGGCGGATCGGCCGCCGCGATGCGACACTGCGATAGGTGGCCGTGACTTGCCGTCACATCACGGCTGCCACGGCTGGGTGGAACAGATCGCGAGGACGGTCCGTCATGGTGCATGATCGAAGTCGTGAGTCGCACCGCGAAAGTCAGTACCCCAACGACACACCCGCACTGCAATTCCCGCGCGTGGATTCCCGTACTGCATCTGACCGGACCGCCTGGCGTGACTGGTCACGTTGCAAATGGTTAGTCTTTTTACCCGAATGAGTACGCCCGATCGGGTCTGTGGTCACCGACTGTCCACAGCCTGCCGGGTGCTAGCACGTCTCAATGTTGTGACCAGCACTTGTTGGATGGCAGCAACGCAGTATGGTGCCCGTGATGGGAATCCCGCGAGGCGCTAGGGTGACGGCTCATACTGGCAGCCGCCGATACGAGCGTGGAGAGGGAGCGATGGCCTCGGTTCAGGGACCGGTCATGCCGCGCAAGCGGATCGCCGCGGAGCTGCGGCGACTGCGGGAAGAAGCGGGGCGCACCCTCGAACAGGTCGCCGGCGAGCTGATGATCTCCACGTCCAAGCTGTCCCGACTGGAGAACGCCCAGGGCAGTCCGCAGGCCCGGGACGTCCGGGACCTGATCAACTACTACAAGATCGACGGCACCGAACTGGCCGCCAAGCTCACCCGGTGGGTTCGCGCAGCTCACCGGCAGGGCTGGTGGAACGACTACTCCGACGCCATCACCGGTGATCTGGACACCCACATCGCCTACGAGACGGAAGCGTCGACCGCGCGCGTCTACACGATCCCCGCCCTACCCGTGCTGCTCCAGACCCCGGAGTACGCGCGCGCCTACTACGAGGGCAACGAACCCTGGCGCACGTCGGACGAACTGGACGCGCTGGTGGAACTGCGGCAGCGCAGGCAGGCCGCCCTGGACAACCGTAGCGAGATCGGGCCGCTACGGCTGATCGCCGTGACCCACGAAACCGGCCTGCACCAGCTGATCGGCGGCCCCGAGACGATGCACAGGCAACTGGACTACCTGGTGGAACGCTCCACCGCGGCCAACATCGAGCTGCGAGTCCTACCGTTCTCGGTCCCCCTGCCGTTCACCAGCACGTGCATGTACGCGTACTTCGAGTTCAACGACACCCTGGACCGGGACGTCGTTGCCGTTGAGACGCATGCCGGCTTCCGGTACATCGAGACGACCAACCGTGTCTCGCAGTACCGGAAGCACTATGAGCAGCTCCTGGAGAGCTCGCTGTCGACTGACGACTCCCGCGCCCTGATCAGATCGGTCCAAGCGGAGCTACTCAGCTGACCTCGACTGCACCAGCCGCAGCGGCGGACACCGCGGCGGCTGGTTTCCCTTTACCAAAGAAAGTGCAATGTAGATGGATACGACGCTACCCACAGTCGCCCCGGACGTGCTCCGGCTGATACACAAGCAGATCGGCGAGGAGGGCTACGCGCTGACCAACGACGTCGACCTGGGCCTCGGGAAGGTTGTGCGCGAACACATACATTCGACGTACTTCAACGAGCGGTACCTGCGCAGGTACCCGTTCGACATCCCCAAGGACCGCGACCGGGCCAGGGACGTGGTGCGCTACGACTGGCACGGTGACGGTGTCGCGCTCACCGAGCACGACACCGTGGCCATCGACAGCAGGGGCGACCAGCCCTTCCGGCGCGAGTTCGAGCGCGTGCGGTTACTGGGCGACGAGCACTTCCGGTCCTGGACCGCGACAGCGCTGTCGCTGGTGCCCACCGAGCGCCGGCAGCCGCGCGGCACGTTCGGCGTCAACCTGTTCCGCACGCACACCCAGGTGGTCACCAAGCCGCACCAGGACGAGGAGGAGTACATCCTCATCTACGTCCTGGAGCGGGTGGGCAGCGGCGCGATGAGCGAGCTGTACCGGATCGACTCCGACGAGACGGAGCACCACAGCACGCTGGAGCCCGGCGACCTGATCATCTTCCGGGACGACGAGTTCAAGCACACTGCCTCGCCACTGGTGCGCCCGGCCGACGGCCGGGAGGCCCACCGGGACGCACTGGTCTGCACCGTGAACTACCCGAGCACGTACCGCCTGCCGGACTAGACCATCACCGCGACCGGCCGGTCACCGGCCGGCCGGTCGCGGTGATCGCCATGCCGGCTGCACTCCCGCCAGCGCATGCCGACCCATTGCCGCTGGTCACAGACTTTTGACCGGGTTCCTCACAGATGTGGTCCGATCGGGTGACACACTTCTGTTCGGCCCTGGCAGTCGACCTGGTCAGGCAGGTTGGCAAGATGCGGCAACCGCACGTTTCGGCGATGCTCGCCCCGGACACGGTTGGAGGACGGTTCCCGGTGAACCCAGAGGCCACGCAGATAGACGACATCAAGCTCGTCGCGCTGCCGACCGCCGTGAACTGCGCCGAGATGTTCGTCAGATTCGCGCTGTCCGAGTGGTCCCTGAAGGTCATGCTGGACGAGGCGACCGACGTGGTGCGGGAGCTGACGGCCGCGGCCGTGGAGGCCGCGGACCAGAGGATTCCCGCCCTGATCACGGTGCGCGCCAGGGTGCACGGCGACCGGCTGGTCGTCGAGGTGGAGTGTCCCTGCAAGACCCGTCCGCCGACGAACCTCAACGGCCCCAACGGATGGCGCGCGGGCGTCGTCGCCGTGCGGCATGGCCAGCTCGCCTGGTGCGAGTTGCCACTGCCCGGCGGCATGGACGCCTCCGCCGTGCCGCTGCCGCGCCGTCACCACCGCCGCGCGCCGGTCCAGCAGGCTCGAGAGGAGGAACCGCCGCAGGACCTGCGGCACGCCTCGGACGTCAACGAGGAGGTCATGCGCCGCATCCTGTTCGGGCTCAACAGGACCAACGACGGCCATGTAGAGCAGTGAGTTCGATCACCGTCCGGCGGGTGGCGTGGCAGGACACCGCGGCCGCCGCCCTGCGCGAGGCGATGATGCTCGAACTGCGGGACCGCTACGCCGATCTCATCGCCAGTGGCGAGCTCACGTGGGGCGACGGCATGGAATCCGTGGCCTACACCGGGTTGGCCGAGTCCGACGGCTCGGCCGTCGGGCACGTGGCGCTGCGCTGGCTCGGGCCGGACCTGGAGATCAAACGGATGTACGTGGTCCCCCGCGCTCGCGGTACCGGCGTGGCACAGGCGATCCTGGCCGCCGTCGAGGACACGGCACGGGAGATGGGTGCGCCACGGCTGGTGCTGCAGACCGGCAACCGGCAGCAGGACGCCGTGCGGCTGTACGAGAGGTCCGGCTACGTCCGGGTGCCGATCTTCCCGCCCTACCAGAACATCGACGTGTCGCTGTGCTTCGCGAAGGCCCTGGTGATCACCAACGGCCCTGTGATCACCAGTCGAGCCTGCGGCGCGACGACACGACCCCGGTGTTGAAACCGGCGAGGTGCAGACCACCGGCGAACCGGGCGTGCTCGATCTTGACGCACCGGTTCATCACCACGGCGAGGCCCTTCGCCTCGGTGGCGCGTGCGACCGGCTCGTGCCACAGGCCCAGTTGCAGCCACAGCGTCCGGGCGCCCACCGCGACGACTTCGTCCGCCACGCCGGGCAGATCGTCGTGCCTGCGGAACACCGACACCAGGTCCGGCGGCACCGGCAGGTCGGCCAGCGACGGGTAGACCGGCCTGCCCAACAGCGTGTCCAGCCGGGGGTTGACGAACATCACCTCGTAGGGCGTGGCCGACAGCAGGTACGTGGCCACGAAGTAGCTGGGCCGCGCCTGGTTGGCCGACGCGCCGACGATGGCCACCGTCCTCGTGGCGCCGAGGATCCGGCGCCGTTCCCGCGCCGAAGGCCCCTGCCAGTCGCTCATGCGTCCTTCACCGCCCGCTCCAGCGCCTGGTCCAGATCCCAGAGGATGTCCTCGACGTCCTCGATGCCCACCGAGAGCCGCACCAGGTCCGGCGTGACGCCCGCCGCGACGAGCCGGTCGTCGGACAGTTGTCGGTGTGTGGTGGAGCCGGGGTGGATCACCAGTGTCCGCACGTCGCCGATGTTGGCCAGGTGGCTGCACAGTTCGACGGACTCGACGAACCGCTGCCCCGCCGCGCGGCCGCCGCGCACGCCGAACGAGAACACCGAACCGGGCCCACGCGGGCAGATAGCGCTCCGCGCGCTCGTGGTGCGGATGGTCGGGCAGGCCGGCGTAGTTCACCCAGCGGACCCGCGGGTCGGCGGCCAGCCACGCGGCGATCTCGCGGGCGTTGTCCACGTGCGCGTCCATCCGCTGCGGCAGCGTCTCGACGCCCTGCAGCAGCAGGAAGGCCGACTGCGGCGACAGCACGGGACCGATGTCGCGCAGCTGCTCGGCGCGCAGCCGGGTGCAGAACGCGTACTCGCCGAAGTTCTCCCAGTAGCGCAGGCCGCCGTAGCTGGGCACCACCTCGGTCATCCGGGGGAACTTGCCGTTGCCCCAGTCGAACCGGCCCGACTCCACGACGACGCCGCCCAGCGTGGTGCCGTGGCCGCCGAGGAACTTCGTCGCCGAGTGCAGCACGATGTCGGCGCCGTGCTCGATCGGCCGGCACAGGTACGGCGTGGCGATCGTGGAGTCGACGACCAGCGGGATGCCGTGCGAGCGCGCCAGATCGGCCAGACCGGTCAGATCGGCGATCCGGCCGCTGGGATTGCCGATCATCTCGGTGTAGATCAGCTTGGTCTGCGGCGTGATCGCGGCGGCGTAGTCGTCGATCGAGTCGCCGGGCACGAACGTCGTGGAGATGCCGAACCGGCGCAGCGTGCCCTCCAGTTGTGTGACGGTGCCGCCGTAGAGGTCCGCGGCGGAGACGATGTGCTCGCCGGCTTCGGCGAGCGCGGCGAAGGTGAGGAACTCGGCCGCCTGGCCGCTCGCGGTGGCGACGGCGCCGATGCCGCCCTCCAGGCTGGCGATCCGCTCCTCGAACGCGGCGACGGTCGGGTTGCCGATCCGGCTGTAGACGTTGCCGTACTTCTGCAGCGCGAACAGGTTCGCCGCGTCGGCGCTGTCCTCGAACACGAAGCTCGTCGTCTGGTAGATCGGCACGGCGCGGGCGCCGGTCGTCGGATCGGGCGCACCACCCGCGTGCAACGCCCTGGTGCGAAAGCCCCAACTCCGGTCGCTCATCAGTCGACCGTACTGACCGTTCACAGTCAGGTGCAACGACGGCCGCTCGATGAGACGATTCAGCGGTCCCCTGCCCACGACGACGTGAGGTGAACGAGTTTTGCTGAAATTGACCATCGTTGCGGTGGCAGCGGCCGCCGCCCTGGTCCCTGCCGGGCCGACATCGCATTACGGTGCGTCATGGCAGCGTTACGTCGTGGCACCGAGCAGCAGGACGGTGCAGCCGGTCCGGGTGATCGCGACCGCGGGAGACGTCACGCACGCACAGGGAGCATTGGGTCACGGCGTTGCGGTATTGAAACGTTTCACTCCACCCGCCCCGCCGACATGGCCGACCGGCACGACCGCGACCGCGTCCTCGTTCCACGCGCCCAACGGCGGCGACAACGGCCAGCCGCGCACCTACGCCCCCGGCAACACCGTCGACGGCGACACCGACACGTTCTGGAACGACGACACGATCGGTGCGTACCCGGACGTCCTCACCATCACCTCCGCCAAGCCGGTGAGTCTGCCCGGCATCACGGTGCTGTCCAACAGTGACGGCGTCCCGCAGGACTACACGGTCGACACGTGGGACGGCACCGCGTGGCAGCCTGCCGCGACCGCCACCGGCAACACCGACGTGCGGCACGAGGTCCCGTTCGCCGCGCCGGTGACGACGACGCAGGTGCGGATCACTGTCACGAAGGACCAGTCGACGCCGCAGGGCGAGTTCACCAGGATCAACGAGGTCTACCCGGGCCTCGTGCCGGCGGACACGCCACCGAGCATCACGGTCGACTTCGGCAAGGTCGTCGTCGGCTACCCGATCGTGCACTTCGCGGGCGCGTCCGGCGGGAATCCCGGCGTGCGCCTGGCGACGTCGGAGAGCACGCAGTACCTGACCGACCGCTCGGACTTCTCCCGCTCCGACTTCTCCGGTGGCCCCGGCACCGACCAGCACGCCGTGCCGACCGGCCGCAGCACGTGGACCGACGACAAGAACACGTGTGACGCCAACGGCAAGGTGTGCGCGGACGGCCTGCGCGGCTTCCGGTACCTCAGGATCAGCCTGGACGCGCTGGCGTCGGACGCGCCCGACGCGGCCGGCCACGGCGAGGTCGACATCAGCGGCATCGAACTGCACTTCACCGCGTACCTGGGCACTCCGAACACGTACGCCGGTTGGTTCGAGTCCTCCGACACGCGGCTCAACCAGTACTGGTACGACGCCTCGTACACCAACGAACTGGTCACGGACACGTTCCGGCCCGGCGAGGTCGAGCCGCGCGGCGCGGACTCGCCGACGCTGGAGGGCAAGGTCGTGCTGATGGACGGTGCCAAGCGCGACCGTGACCCGTACGTCGGTGACATCGCGGTCTCCGGCCGCACCGACTACCTGACCCACGACGTGGGGGCAGCGGCCCGCAACGTGCTCGCGGACCTGGCCGACCACCAGCGCTCCGACGGCTGGATCCCACCCGCCTCGATCAACGACTACACGCTCCCGTTGTTCGAGTATCCACTGTGGTGGGTCACGTCGAGCTGGGACTACGTGCTCTACACCGGTGACACCGGCTACGCGTCGTCGTACTACTCGAACCTGGTGAAGCTGCTGAACTCCTGGTACCCGTCGGTCACGGACGCGCACGGGTTGCTGGACAAGGGCATGAACGGCACCGACGGCTACGGCGACTACGCGTTCCTGCCGCGCACCGGTGAGGTCACGTACTACAACGCCCTGTACGTCCAGGCGCTCGACGACGCGGCGCGGCATGGCGAGCGCACTGGGTCACGCGGCGGACGCCAGCACGTGGCAGCAGCGGGCGGGCACGGTCGCGGCGGCGGTCAACACGTACCTGTGGGACCCGGCCACCGGCGCCTACCTGGACTCCGCCACCGGCCCCGCCCGGCACGCCCAGGACGGCAACGGCATCGCGATCGTGTCCGGCGTCGCGAGCCAGCAGCAGGCGACCTCGGCGCTGAACTACCTGGCCACCAACACCGAACTGCCCTACGGCAACAGTTTCATGGACAACGACACCTTGGTGTCCGACGGCACGCAACGCGTCTACGCGTTCACGTCGTACCCGGACATCCAGGCGCGTTTCCTGTCCGGCCAGGCGAACTCGGCGATCGACGAGATCAAGCGCCTGTACGGGTTCGATGAGCGCTCACGACCCGGGAACGACGGACTGGGAGGGCATCGGCGCGAACGGCTCGCTCTACGAGGGCGCGTACACGTCGGCGGCGCACGGCTGGTCCACCGGTGTCGTGCCCGCGCTGACCAACGACCTGCTGGGCGCGACCCCGACCGGGCCGGGCTTCAGCACGTGGACGGTGGCACCGGCGCCGGGCCCGGTGACGTGGGCGAAGGGCCGACTGCCCACGCCGCACGGCCCGCTGGACGTGAGCTGGACCTCGAGCGCGAAGCGGTTCACGCTCACGGTCATGTCACCGCGCGGCACGACGGGCGCGATCTCGGTTCCAGCGGGCGACGTCGAGGTCGACGGGCACCGGATCGCGAACCTGACCGCGCGGAACGGTCACGTGACCCTGCGGAACGTCGGGCCGGGCACGCACACGATCACGGTCGACAGGTAACAGAGCGACACGCCGGGGGCGGTAACCAGGCCGCCCCCGGCGCCCCGGCTAACGGATCCGAGCCGCCGCCCGCTCCCACACCGCCTGGTCCCCGACCGGCGCGTAGCTCCGCAACGGCTGCGTCGCCCGCACCAGCCCGCGTACGTCGTCACCGACCACGCCGGCAGAACGCCCCTGCACCAACGCGTTCCCGAGCGCCGCGGCCTCAACCGGACCGGCGACCACCGGCAGGCCGCACGCATCGGCCGTGAGCTGGCACAGCAGTTCGTTGCGCACTCCCCCGCCGACGACGTGGACCACCTCGACATCACGCCCGGACAGCTCCTGCGCCCGCGTGATCGCGGCACGGTAGGCCAGCGCGAGGCTGTCCAGCACACACCGCGTGACCTCGCCCGGCGTCTCCGGCACGGGTTGCCCGGTCCGGCGGCACTCGGCCGCGATCCGTGCCGGCATGTCGCCCGGCGGCAGGTAGACCTCGTCGTCGGCGTCGACGACGGACCGCAGCAGCGGCAGTCCGGCCGCCTCGCGCAGCAGGTCCTCCAGCCGCGCGTCGCCCCACGTCCGCATGGATTCCTGTAGCAGCCACAGGCCCATCACGTTGCGCAGGTAACGGACCGTGCCGTCGACGCCGAGCTCGTTGGTGAAGTTGGCCTGCCGGCTCTCCGGCGTCAGCACCGGCGCCGGCAGTTCCAGCCCGACCAGCGACCAGGTCCCGGACGAGACGTACGCGAACCGGTCACCGCGCGCCGGCACCGCCAGCACGGCCGACGCGGTGTCGTGCGAACCGACCGCCGTCACCGGCACCGCGCCGAGCCCCGTGTCGACGGTCAGCTCCCCCGCCGCGTCGCCCGGCCGGCGCAGCGTGCCAACAGCGACCGCGGCACGCCGACCCGACGCATCAGGTCGACGGCCCACGCTTGCGTCCGCACGTCCAGTAGCTGCGTCGTCGAGGCGTTCGTGATCTCCGTGCCCTCGACACCGGTCAGCCAGTACGACACCAGATCCGGCATCAGCAGCAACCGGTCGGCGTCCGCGAGCTCCTCGCCGGCCGCGATGAGCTGGAACAGCGTGTTGATCGGCATCGTCCGGATGCCGGTGATCGCGTACAGCTCGTCCAGCGGCACGCCCGCGTCGACGCCGTGGGTGCGCGAGTCCCGGTAGTGCACGGGGTTGGAGATGAGCCTGCCGGCCGCGGACAGCAGGCCGTAGTCGACGGCCCACGAGTCGACGCCGACGCTGAGCCGGTGCCGCGCCGGACCGCGCCACGGCCGCAAGGCCGTCCAGAACTCCTTGGTAGAGTCGCGAGAACGTCCCAGTGCAGGGTGTCCCGCACCTGGACGGGACGGTTGGCGAACCGGTGTGCCTCGGTCAGTTCCAACCGTCCCGCGCCCACCTCGGCGACCATGACGCGACCGCTGGACGCCCCCAGGTCGACCGGGACGACGGTCGCCATCAGCGCAGGAACGCGGCCGCGACGCCCGCGTCCACCGGCACGTGCAGTCCCGTCGTCCGGGACAGGTCGCCGCCGGTCAGCGCGAACACGGCGTTCGGCGACGTGCTCGGGCAGCACCTCGCGACCCAGCAGGGTCCGCTTGGCGTAGAAGGCACCCAACTCCTCCTCCGGCACGCCGTAGACGGCGGCGCGCTGCGCGCCCCAGCCGCCGGCGAAAATCCCGGAGCCGCGCACGACGCCGTCCGGGTTCACGCCGTTGACGCGGATGCCGTGCCGGCCCAGTTCGGCCGCGAGCAGCCGGACCTGGTGCGCCTGGTCGGCCTTTGTCGCGCCGTAGGCCACGTTGTTCGGGGCCGGCGAAGACGGAGTTCTTGCTGACGACGTAGACGACGTCGCCGCCCATGCCCTGGTCGATCATGGCGCGCGCGGCCTCGCGCGCCACCAGGAACGAGCCGCGCGCCATCACGCCGTGCTGGAGATCCCAGTCGGCGGTCGTGGTCTCCAGCAACGGCTTGGAGATCGACAGACCGGCGTTGTTGACCACGATGTCGACACCGCCGAACGCCAGACACGCCACGCGGACCGCTTCGGCGACACCGGATTCGTCGGTCACGTCGACGGTGACCGGCACGGCGACGTCCGTGGTACCCAGTTCCGCCGCCACGTTCCCGGCGGACGCCGCGTCCTTGTCCGCCACGACGACACACGCGCCCTCGGCGGCCAGCCTGCGCGCGATCGCCCGCCCGATACCGGAACCGGCGCCGGTGACCAGCGCGATCCGGGTGGCCAGCGCTTTCGGCGCGGGCATCCGGGCGAGCTTGGCCTCCTCCAGTGCCCAGTACTCGATGCGGAACTTCTCCGCCTCGTCGATCGGCGCGTAGCGGGACACCGACTCGGCGCCGCGCATCACGTTGATCGCGTTGACGTAGAACTCGCCCGCCACGCGAGCGGTCTGCTTGTCCCGCCCGAAACTGAACATGCCGACGCCCGGCACGAGCACGATCGCCGGGTCCGCGCCGCGCATCGGAGGGCTGTCCGCGGTGGCGTGCCGCTCGTAGTAGGCGCGGTAGTCCTCCCGGTAGGCGGCGTGCAGTTCGCGCAGCCGCGCGACGACGTCGGCCAGCGGCGCGGACGGCGGCAGGTCCAGCAGCAGCGGCCGGACCTTGGTGCGCAGGAAGTGGTCGGGGCACGACGTGCCCAGTGCGGCAAGGGCAGGATGCTTCTGGCCGGCGAGGAAGTCCAGCACCTCCGCGCTGTCGGTGAAGTGGCCGACCTGCGGTCGGTCGACCGACGCGAGCCCCCGCACCACCGGGGCCAGGGCGGCGGCACGCTCGCGGCGTCGCGCGTCCGGCAGCGGTTCGTTGGCCGCGATCCGGTCACCGAACGGCGCGGCGCGGCCGTGCGTGGCGAGGAACTCGGCGGCCGTGCGGATGATCTCCAGCGAGTTGGCCTCGCACTCGGCGCTGGTCGCGCCCCACGCGGTGACGCCGTGGCCGCCCAGAACGCAGCCGATCGCCTCCGGGTGCGCGGCCTGCACGGCCGCGATGTCCAGGCCAAGCTGGAATCCCGGCCGCCGCCACGGCACCCACACCACACGGTCGCCGAAGCACTCCTCGGTCAGCGACGGACCGTCGGCGGCCGTGGCCAGCGCGATGCCGCTGTCTGGGTGCAGGTGGTCCACGTGCGGCGCCGTGACCAGGCCGTGCATCGCCGTGTCGATGGACGGCGCCGCGCCGCCTTTGCCGTGCAGGCAGTAGTCGAACGCCGCCACCATCTCGTCCTCGGCGGCCACGCCCGGGTAGACGTCGACCAGCGCGCGCAGCCGGTCCAGCCGCAGCACGGCCAGCCCGGCCTCCCGCAGCGTGCCGAGGTCACCGCCGGAACCCTTGACCCACATGAGATCCACGGGCTGCCGTGTCACCGGGTCGATGGCAGTGGCCTTGGCCGACGCGTTGCCGCCCGCGTAGTTGGTGTTCCTCGGATCGGCACCCAGCCGGTGCGACCGGTCCAGCAGGTCCTCGACCGCCCCCATCAGGCACCCCACCCCGCCTGCTGGCCGCCGACCCGCTCGGCGACGATCTTCTCGGCGTAACCGGACCTGGCGTAGGCGGCCATCGGGTCGGGATCGATGCCCTTGTCCGCGCGCACTTCGGCCAGCAGCGGCCGCACGTCGGTGTTGTAGGCGTCCATCAGCACCGCGTTGGCGCCGAGCACGTCACCGGACCGCTGTGCGGCACGCAACGCGTCGGCGTCGACCAGCAGCACCTTCGCCGTGGCCTCCTGCACGTTCATCACCGACCGGATCTGGCCGGGGATCTTCGGTTCGATGTTGTGGCACTCGTCGAGCATGAAAGCGATCCCGGCCGAGTCGGCCAGCCCGCCGCCACGCGACCACCTCGTGCATGATCCGGAACAGCTGGAACGGGTCGGCGGCGCCTGCCATCAGGTCGTCGTCGGCGTAGAACCGCGAGTTGAAGTCGAAACCGCCGAGCCGGCCCAGGCGCAGCAGGTTCGCCACGATGAACTCGATGTTCGTGCCCGGCGCGTGGTGCCCGGTGTCCACGACCACCGCGGCGCGCTGTCCCGCCGCCAGGCAGTGGGTGTACGCCGTGCCCCAGTCCGGCACGTCGGTCATGTAGAACGCCGGCTCGAACAGCTTGTACTCCAACAGCATCCGCTGTTCCCCGGTGAGCCGGGCGTGCACTTCGGCCAGCGCGTCGGCCAGCCGCTCCTGGCGGGCGACGATGTCGTCCTGGCCGGGATAGTTGGTGCCGTCGGCGAACCACAGCTTCAGGTCGCGCGATCCGGTCGCGTCCATCACGTCGACGCATGCCAGCAGGTGGTCGATCGCCTTGCGGCGCACCCGCTGCTCGGGATGGGCGATGCTGCCCAGCCGGTAGTCGTCGTCCTGGAACGTGTTGGAGTTGATGGTACCGACCCGGACGCCCACCGATTCCGCGTAGGACGCCAGCGCCGAGTAGTCGTCGACGGCGTCCCACGGGATGTGCAGCGCCACGGAGGGCGCCACCCCGGTGTAGGCATGCACCTGCGCGGCGTCGGCGACCTTCTCGAACGCCGTCCTCGGCACACCCTGCTGGGCGAACACCTTGAATCTGGTGCCCGAGTTGGCGTACGCCCACGAAGGTGTCTCGATCCGTTGCGCCCGCAAGGCTTCCTTCACCGCGGAATCGGTGGTCGTCACAGGTTCGTCCTTCGCCTGACTCAGAAGTTGAACTGGTCGATGTTGCCGCTGTCGAACACCTGCGGCGGGCCGAGCGTCACGACGCCCTTGGCGCCGATCTTGAAGGTGCCCATGTCACCGGCCTTGTACGACTGTCCCTCGCCACCGTTGATCTGGCCGGAGATCAGCGCGCTCGCGGTGTACGCGGCCAGTGCGCCCAGCTTCGCGGGGTCCCACAGCTCGAAGGACCGCACCGTGCCGTCCTTGACGTACTGGCGCATGTCGTTGGGGGTGCCGAGGCCGGTCAGCATGACCTTGCCCTTGTACTGCGAGCCGTCCAGGTACTGCGCGGCCGCCTTGATGCCGACCGTGGTGGGCGAGATGATGCCCTTCAGGTTCGCGTCCTGCGCGAGCAGGCCCTGGGTCTGCTGGAACGACGTCTGCGCGTCGTCGTTGCCATAGGCGATCTTGACCAGGTGCATGTTCTTGAACTGCGGCTTCTTCAGCTCGTCCTGCATGAAGCCGATCCACGCGTTCTGGTTGGTCGCGGTCTGCGCGGCCGACAGCACGGCGATGTCACCGGTGTAGTTGATCTGTTTGCCCAGCAGGTCCACCTGGGACCGGCCGATGTCCTCGGTGCTGGCCTGCGAGACGAACACCTGCCGGCAGCCGGGGTTCGTGTCCGAGTCGTACGTGACGACCTTGATGCCGCCGCTGATCGCGGACTTCAGCGCCGTGCACAGCGCGCCGGGGTCCTGCGCGGACAGCGCGATCGCGCCGACCTTCTGCTGTACCAGGGTGTTCACGTAGTTGACCTGGCCCGCGGTGTCGGTCGCGCTGCTGGTGCCGACCTCGGTGTACTGGTCGCCGATGGCGGTCAGCGCCTGCTTGCCGCCACCGTCGGACACGGTGAAGTACGGGTTGTTGACCTGCTTGGGCAGGAACCCGACCGTCACCCCGGTCTTGATGGGCGCGTTCGGGTTCACGGCGCCGGACGCGACGTTGCCCGCGCTGGAGGCAGCGGCCTGGGTCTGACTCTGCGTGGCACCGCCACACGCGGCCACGGAGATCGCCACCGCGGCCAGTCCCGCGATCATGGCGAGCCTGTTGGTTGGGGACATACCACTACCTTTCGACACTGAAGGGCTGACGATCAGGGACACGGGAGCGCCGGGCACTGATGGACCCCGCGACTCGCGGGCCGAGCACGGAAATCACCAACAGGGCGCCGGTGACGACGGTCTGGGACTGCGCCGACACGTTGACCAGGCTCATCACGTTCTGCAGCACGCCGAGCAGGAACACACCGGCGAACACGCCACCGAGCGTGCCCCGGCCGCCGTCGAAGTCGACGCCGCCGAGCAGCACGGCCGCGATCACCGCCAGTTCCAGGCCGGTCGCGTTGTCGTAGCGGGCGCTGGCGTAGTGCAGCACCCAGAACACACCTGTCAACGACGAGAGAAGGCCGGTCGCCGCGAACAGCCACAGCTTGGCGCGCTTCACACGGATGCCGGCGAAGAACGCGGCCTCGGAGTTGGCGCCGATCGCGTACAGCGAGCGCCCGTACGGGGTCGCGTGCAGCACGACCACGGCGATGATCAGCAGCACGGCGTAGGGCAGCGCGGCGTACGGGATGGGCGTGCCGGCGAACCGGTTGGCGCCGAAGTCCAGATAGCTCTGCGGGAAGTCGGTCACGGCGTTGGCACCGAGGATGATCTGTGCCAGGCCACGGAACGCGGCCAGCGTGCCGATCGTGACCGCCAGCGACGGCAGGCCGAGCTTCGTCACGAGCAGGCCGTTGAGCAGGCCACCGGCCAGGCCGACCAGCAGGCAGATGCCGATCACTTCGTCGATCGGCAGGTTCGCGTTCCACAGCGCGCCCAGCACGGCACTGGTGAGCCCGACCATCGAGCCGACGGACAGGTCGACCTCGCCCGCGACGACGAGCATGCACATCGGCAGCGCGATCATCGCGATGGGCAGCGTGTTGCCGAGCAGGAACGCGATGTTCTGCGCGTTGCCGAAGCTGCCGACCGACGTCAGCGACACGACGACGACCACGACCAGCAGCGCGCCGGCGACCGTGTCCCAGCGGACGAACCGCGTCCGGGAACCGAGGAAGTCAGGCATGGCGGGCGTTCCTCCTCCGCAGCGCGCGGGCCACGCGGACGGCGACCAACCGGTCGACGGCGATGGCCAGCAGCAGCAGGAATCCGTCGATGGCCTGCTCGGCGGTGGAACTGACGCCGAGCGATGGCAGCATGCTGTTGATCGAGGTGAGCAGCAGGGCACCCAGCGCCGCACCGTGGACCGAACCGGAGCCGCCGGTGAACGCGACGCCACCGACGACGACGGCGCTGACGACGGTCAGCTCGTAGCCGCTCGCGGTGCCGCTGTCCACGTTGCCGAACCGCGCCAGGTACAACGCCCCGGCCAGACCCGCGAGCGCGCCGCACAGCACGTAGGCGGCGACGATCCGGCGGCGCACCGGCACACCGGCCAGCCGGGCGGCCTCCGGGTTGGAACCGAGCGCGTAGGCCTCGCGGCCGCTGCGGTAGTTGCGCAGCAACCACGCGATGACGACGAGCACGACGACGGCCAGCACGGCCAGGTAGGGCACCGGCCCGACACCGGAGTGGCCGAAGGAGATGAAGCCGCCCGGCAGGTTCGACGCGGTGATCTCGCGCGACCCGACCCACATGGAGTCGATGCCGCGAATGATGTAGAGGGTGCCGAGGGTGACCACCAGTGCGGGCACCCGTCCGATGCTGACCAGAAGCCCGTTCAGCACACCGAACACGGCACCGACGGCGAGCCCGATCAGCACGGCGACCAGCCCGTTCCCGCCGCCGGCGAGGTACTCCCCGCTGGCGAACGCCGAGATCCCGACCACCGACCCGACCGACAGGTCGACGTTGCGCGTGATCACGACGACGGCCTCGCCGATCGCGACCAGCACCAGGATGGTGGCGTTCAGCAGCAGGTCCTTGATCCCCTGGGTGGACAGGAATCGCGGGTTGCCGATCTCGGTGACGACGATCAACACGGCGAGCACGCCCAGAATCGCCAGTTCCCGCAGCCGGAGCACGAGATCGACGAACTTCCGCGGCCCGCCCGCCGCGAGCTGCGCGGGTTCGGCGGCGGTGGCGGTACTCATGCCGCCTCCCGCGATCGGGTGGCGGCGGCCATCACGGACTCCTCGGTGGCGTCGGCCCGGCTGATCTCGGCGGCGAGCCGCCCTTCCCGCATGACGAGCACCCGGTCGGCCATCCCGAGGATCTCCGGCAGGTCGGAGGAGATCATCAGCACGGCCATGCCGTCCGCGGCAAGAGTCGAGAGCAGCCGGTGCACCTCGGCCTTCGTGCCGACGTCGATCCCCCTGGTCGGTTCGTCCACGATCAGTACCCGGGGCCGGGTGGCCAGCCACTTGGCGAGCACGACCTTCTGCTGGTTCCCGCCCGACAGCGTGCTGACCAGATCCGTGAGCCTGCTGTACTTGACCTGCAACCGAATCGCCCAGTCGGTCGCGCGGCCGCGCTCGGCGGGCCTGCTCATCAGCCCACCACGCGCCAGCTTCCGCAACCCGGCGAGCCCGATGTTGCGCTCGATGGACATCCCCATCACCAGCCCCTGGGCCCGGCGATCCTCCGGCACCAGAGCGATCCCGGCGGCCATCGCGGAGGTGGGCGAGGCGGCCCGCAACCGCTTCCCCGCCACCTCGACGGACCCGGCATCCCACCGGTCGATCCCGAAGATCGCCCGAGCCACCTCGGACCGTCCGGCACCCACCAACCCGGCCAACCCGACGATCTCCCCGCGCCGCACGTCGAAGGAGACGTCGGTGAACACGCCCTCCCGGGTCAACCGGCGCACGGACAGCGCGACGTCACCGGGCACGGTGTCCTGCTTGGGATACAGCTCGTCGAGCGTCCGCCCGACCATCCGCCGGACGAGGTCGTCCTCGGTGATCCCGGCGACGTCCTCGGAGGCGATCCACCGTCCGTCCCGCAGGGTCGTGACCCGGGAACAGATCCGGAAGATCTCCTCCAGCCGGTGGGAGATGAACAGGATCGCGGCACCCTGCTCGCGCAGCGCGGTGACGACACCGAACAGCCGGGCGACCTCGCTGCCGGTCAACGCGGCCGTCGGCTCGTCCATGATCAACACTCGGGCGTCGAACGACAACGCCTTCGCGATCTCGACGATCTGCTGGTCGGCGATGGACAGCCCGCGGGCCGGATCGTCGGGTCGCAGGTCCACCCCCAACCGGCGCAACAGTGCCCTGGTGGCATCGGCGATGGCCCGCCGGTCGATCCGGCCGAGGCCGGCGCGCGGCTGGCGCCCCATGAAGATGTTCTCGGCGACCGACAGGTCGGGAAACAGCGTCGGCTCCTGGTAGATGACGGCGACGCCGGCGTCCCGGGCGTCGGCGGGTCCGCCGAACGTGACAGGGTCGCCGTCCATCAGCACCTGACCGGAGTCCGGGCGATGCACGCCGGCCAACAGCTTGACCAGCGTGGACTTGCCGGCACCGTTCTCGCCGGCCAGGGCGTGCACCTCCCCGGCCCGCAGTTCGAGCGAGACGTCGGCAAGGGCGCGTACCGGACCGAACGACTTGCTCACGTCGGCCAGTGCCAGCACGGGGGCGGGATCGGCAGGTTGTCGCACCGGTCTCTCCGTCGAGTGAATAAAACGTTTCAATCCAAGTTGCCAGGAAGCATGGAGCCACGCGTAGCTTGTGTCAAGGCTGGATCGGTCTACCGTGTAGGTGTTGTAACCCGGCGTGGGTTACAGTCCTCTGACACGTTTCAAGGAGGGCGCGGTGAAGCCACCGATCGGCATCCGTGACGTGGCGGCAGCCGCCAAGGTGTCGGTGGGCACGGTGTCCAATGTGCTCAACCGCCCGGCCATGGTCGCCCCGGCCACCAGGGACCGGGTCCTGGCCATGATCGCCGAACTGGGCTTCGTCCGCAACGAGTCGGCCCGCCAACTGCGCACCGGCACGGCCCGGGCGATCGGCCTCGTCGTGCTGGACGTCTCCAACCCGTTCTTCACGGACGTGGCCAGGGGCGTCGAGGAGGTGGCCAGCGAAGCCGGCCACGCGGTCATCCTGTGCAACACGGACGAGTCGGCCGCGCGCGAGGCCCGGCACCTGGAACTGCTGGCCGAGCAGCGCGTGCACAGCGTCCTGATCACCCCAGCCGACCCGTCGCTGGAGCCCATCCTCAAACTCCGCGAACGCGGTGTGTCGGTGGTCCTGCTCGACCACCCGGCGGAGTTGGCCGACGCGTGCTCGGTATCGGTCGACGACCGGGTCGGCGGTGAACTGGCCATCAACCATCTCCTGGCCGAGGGCCACGAACGCATCGTGATGGTCAACGGGGCGTCCCGCCTGTACCAGGCCAGGGAGCGCAGGTCAGGCGCCGAGGAAGCGGTCCGCAAGGCCGGACGCCCGAAGGACACCCTGCGCGTGATCGAGGTCCCGGCCTTCAACGTGTCGTGCGGCCGCAGGGCAGGCGAAGAACTCCTGGCCAGAACCGACCGCCCCACAGCGGTCTTCTGCGCCAACGACATGCTGGCCCTCGGCGTGCTCCAGGTGATGGTGAGAGCGGGAGTCCAGGTCCCCGACGACATAGCCATCGTCGGCTACGACGACATCGACTTCGCGGCGGCGGCGGCGGTCCCGCTGACCTCGGTCCGCCAGCCCCGCCAACAGATCGGCCGCACGGCGGCCGAGTTGGTGATAGGCGAGACCCAGGAACCGGAACAACACCAGCACCAGCACATCGTCTTCACGCCGGAACTGGTGATCCGGGAGTCCAGCCGCCACCACCGCCGTCGGTGACGACGAAAACCGGCAAGCGGCCCGGCGACCAGGGCGGGCCGAAGCGGCCCGGCACCGGGAATCAGGTGCTGGAGCCACCCTCACCCGAGACAGCACGAATGCCGGGCCTCGGCCACGTAATGCGGATCGTGCCACCAGTAACCGGCGTTCGACGGAGCGTCCGGCACGGGCGGGACCATCCGGCTCACGGAAACCGAAGCGCCACCACCGACGAACGGTGACAGCAACTCGTCGACCCCGAAGACACGTCCCCCGACGACGACCCGCGACACGTTCGCCGCCTGTGTGATGTCGGTCAGCGGATCGCCGCCCAGGACGGTCAGGTCCGCGTAGTAGCCGGGTGCGATCCGGCCGAGCGGCTCCCCCAGCACGTCCCCGGCGTTCCGGGTGGCCGTCGTCAACGCCTCGTACGGTGTCATGCCGTACGCGACCATGGCCCGCAGGTTCATGTGCGTACTGACGGCGGTGTGGTCGATCGGCGAGTCGGTTCCCGTGATCACTGTCCCACCACCCCGCACGATCGCGGCGATCTGCGCCACCTGATGCGCCAGATTGGCGAGATTGGCCGTCTGGTCCGACGACCGCGCGGCGGCGACCGAAGCCTGCAACGACGCGTACTCCCACGACGGATACAACGTCCGAACCCGCCGGTCCTCGACCAGGCTCACGTCATCGCGGAACAGGGCCGTCGCGACGAAGAAAGTAGGCGTACGAGCGGCGTCGGTGGCGTTGAACAGATCGACCACGTCACCGTACCCAGCACCCAGCGAGGTGACGGTACGAGAATAACCCAACCGGTTGGTGGCACCGACATGCTCCATCCCGTCGCCACCGAACGCCAACGCCGGATAGTGGTAGTGCGACGAAGCCAGAATCCCCCGATCGTGCGCCCACTGAATGACGAACTCCTGCCATTCCGGCCGCAACCGGACGTAGGCCTTCATCAGGTCGTAGTCCAACGCGGCGGCCCGTTCCAGCTCAAGACCCAACTGCCGCACGTCGAAGGTGGGCCGCATGAAGTTGTAGTAGATCCGCGACCCGTCGACCGCCTCACCCGTGGCGAAGTACCGGGGCCCGACCCGCACTCCGGACTGCACCGACTCCCGCTCCTCCACCATGTGGTAGGCCGGACTCCCCGGCGACCGCGTCGTCGTGATCCCCAACGACAGCCACAGTCGCCCCTGCCGATCCCCGTAGCCGTACCCCTGCATCTCGCGGTGGTTGTGCATGTCGACCAACCCGGGAACGACAACGGAATCCCGAGCGTCCAGCACATCCCCGGCGGCGGAGCCGGCAGGCGACACCGAGGCGATCCGATGTCCCTCGACCACGATGTCCACATCGGACCGTAGAAAACCCGAGACCCCGTCCCACATCCGGCCGGCCCGAATCACGGTTCGCCCACGCCCACGCACGTTGGTCCAACTCAGCCCGACCGGCACCGTGCGCGGCGCACCACCGGCCACGGACACCAACCGCAACCGCCCGTTGTTCAGATACAGCAACCACTTCGAGTCACCGCTCCACGTCGGCGCGTCGGTGACCTCGGTGGTCACCTGACGCGGCGCACCGGCGAACGTGCCGTCCGGATGCACGTCGACGACCCAGAGGACACTGGCCACGACGAACGCCGTCATCGTGCCGTCGGGCGACCACACCGGCCCGTCGTCGCCACGTGTCTGGATCGAACGATCCGGCAGCGGATCGACGTACGTCGCCGCACCGGTGACCCGATTGACCAGCAGGATCTTGCTCAATCCCTCCCGGTACCGCGCCGAGTACGGCTTGATCGCGGCGAGAGCGATGACCGAGCCGTCCGGCGACCACGTCGGCCTGCCTGGCTCGAACGTCGCCGTGAACACCTTCTGCACCGCGCCGGACGCGACATCGACCGTGTACAGAGCACCGGTCTGGTCCAGGAACGCCAGCGCGGAACCGTCCCGCGACCACGAGCCGGACACCGCCGCAGCGCCGGCCAGATTCGTGAGCTGACGGTCCGAGCCGGCGGCCAGGTCACGCACCCAGATGTCGAGCTTGCCGCCGCGATCCGTCGAGTACGACAGGAACCGGCCGTCCGGCGACCACGCCGGATCGGACTTCCACCAGTGATCCCGGGTCAACGGCCGGGGCGGCTGCCCGATCCGCATCGTGTAGATGTCGTTGAGCGCGCGGAAAGCGACCGATTGACCGTCCGGTGACAGCACGGGGCTGCCGATGCCGACGACCTGCCGGCGTGTCCGGGAGTCGAAGTCGCGCCGCCGTTTCGCGTAGTGCGCGCGCCGCACCGTGACCGGCGCCGTGAACGCGATGTCGCGCACCGTGGCACCGCCCAGCGAGCGCCGTCTGATCGCGCCGTCGGCCGTGTAGAAGTAGTCCGTGGCACCGGCCCAGGACACACGGAACGGATAGACCTCCTCGCCGGTGAACAGCGGCGCCCCGGATTTCACCAGTTGCGAGGCACCGACCGAGAACGGCGGCGTGCCACCGGACTGTAGGCAGTACACGACATCCGAGCCGTCCGGCGTGAACGTGGGGCCGTGGACGACCTGGCCCGCCGGCACGGTGACCACGGTCGTGCGCGAGCCGTCGGCGACCGTGACGACGTCGATCCGCGTGTTCGCGACGACGAACGCGACCCGGGTGCCGTCGGTTGACCAGCTCGGTTCGTACTCCTCGACCGCGGGTGTGTCGGCCAGCGGCGTGATCTTCGAGGTCGCGGGGTCGAGCAGGTGGATTCCGTAGCTGCCACCGGCGTCCGAGGAGAACACGATCCGGCTGCCGTCCGGCGAGAACCTGGGTTCGCGGTGGTCGAACGGGCCGGTGGTCAGCCGCCGCAGGCCGGAGCCGTCGACGCCGACGGTCCAGATGTCGAAGTTGCCCTCCCGGTACGACTGGAACACCAGCGACCGGCCGTCCGGCGCCCACGCCGGCTGCGCGATGTCGAACAGATCGCTGGTCAGGCGGGTGGCCGCGCCGCCGGACGCGGGGATCAGCCACAGCACGCCGAGCAGGTCCGTCGCGATCGTGCGGCCGTCCGGCGAGACCTGGACGGCCTGGTTGGTGCCCTGGCGGACGGCCAGCGGGAGGCCGGATCTCGACGGTGCCGGCACCGCGTCCGCGCTGCTCACCCTCGCCAGGCCGGACAGCGTGGCCGTGCCCGCCACACCCGCCAGAAAACCCCGCCTGTTCACCGCCGCCATTGCCGCCTCCCGCGAACGTCGTCGGTCACGTTGTGTGATCCTAAGCGAACAATGTCCGCAATGGCAGGGCTGGACCGGTGACGATCAGTTCCCCGGCCACTCCGCCTCGATCGATCCGGTGAGCCGGAACTTGCGCTGGGTGCGTTGGTAGAACGTGGTCTTGCCGAGCCGGACCACGCGCGCCGCCTCGGTGATGGCGCTGATCTCCACGAGTGCGCCGGGATCGAGATGGCCGACGAGGATTCCGTCCGCCTCGACAGCGACCTGACCACTTCCGGGCAGGATCGTCAGCGCCAACTTTTCCCCGCTGGACAGGAAAAGCGCCCTGTTGAACGCGGAATGCGGAGCCGCAGGCGTGACGAGGATGCCTTCGGCTCGTGGTGACACGATCGGGCCGCCTGCGGAGAAGTTGTAGGCCGTGGAACCCGTCGGTGTCGCGACGACGAGCGCGTCGGCCGAGTAGCGGACGAACGGGTGGCCCTCCACGGTCAGCTCGACCTCGGTCATGCCGTGGCCGGGCACGCGGACGAGGGCCAGGTCGTTGAACGCCCTTGTCTCCCGGCCGTTCACCTTCACGCTGAGCCCGGAGCGTGGCTCGACGGTGAACTCCTTGGCGTCGATCGCGCACAGCGCCGGGTCGAGATCGGGAATGTCGATCTCGGCCAGGAAACCGAGCCGGCCGAGGTTGACGCCCAGCACCGGGACGCGCCGGGGGAACGCCATCCGCATGGCACGCAGCATCGTGCCGTCGCCGCCGAGGCTGACCAGCAGGTCGGCCCGCCGGCCGATCTCCTCGTCGGTGCTGGCGGACAGCACGCCGTTGGTGCGGTGCATCTCGTCGGCCAGGCCGAATGCTTCGATGTCCCGCTCCCGCGCCCACTTGGCGATCGTGTCGATGACGCCGCCGCAGTCCCGGCGCGGGTGCAGGACGAGGCCGATCGCGCTGATCATGCCCATGGATCGAACCTCCGTGATCGGCAGTGTCGCGCTCCAGCATCGCGGCCCGCCGGTGCCGGTTCAAGCCGGCGTGATCACCGTGGCGACGGCCGCCGCGATCCGGTCGACGTCGGCCGGTGTGGTCCGCCAGTTGCTGAACGCGGCCCGCAGCCCCGGCACGCCGTCGAGCAGGGTCGGTGTCAGGAATGTCTCGCCGCTCTCGGCGAGGGCGTCGGCGACCTGGTCAGGAGTGAAGCCGTCGACCGTGAAGCACACCACGTTCAGCCGGACCGGCGCGAGCAGCCGGACGCCGGGCAGTTCGGCGAGCAGTTCGCCGAGCCGGTGCGCCGCGGCGATGCCGCGTTCGACGATCTCGCGGTGACCGTCGCGGCCGTAGGCGGTGAGCGTGAACCACGCCGGCAGCGCGCGCAGCCGCCGCGAGCTCTCCGGGGTGAGGTGCACGAAGTCGGGGTCGGCCGTCGGCAGGCCGAGATACGCGGCCGCGTTCTGGAAGACCGTGACCTGCAGGTCCCCGCGGCGGGTGAACTGGACAGCCGAGTCGTAGGGCACGTTGAGCCATTTGTGCAGGTCGACGCAGACGGAGTCGGCCGCGTCGATGCCGTCGACGAGATGCGCGTGCTCCGGCGACAGTGCGGCGAACGCGCCGAACGCGCCGTCGACGTGCAGCCAGAAGTCGAACCGCTGCTTGAGCGCGGCGATGGCGGCGATGTCGTCGAAGTCGACGGTGTTCACGGTGCCGGCGTTGGCGACCACGATCGCCGGCCCGCCCAGGGACGCGAGCGCGTCGGCCAGTTGCCCGACGTCGACGGCTTCCCTGCCGGGCAGTGTCGGAACAAGACGCATGCTGTCGCGGCCGATGCCGAGCACGGACAGTGCTTTGTAGACGCTGGAATGCGGTTCACCGGACAGCACGGTGACGGGCCCGAGCGCGGCGACACCGGCGTCGGCGACGCAGACGCCACGCCGCTCCCCCAGCCATTCCCGGGCGACGGCCAGGCCGACGACGTTGGACATGGTCGCGCCGGACACGAACGCGCCGACGTGTTCGGGATGCAGGCCGAACATGTCGCGCAGCCAGCCCACGGTCTCGCGTTCCAGCGCGGTTGCGGCGGAATCGCGTGCTGTGACCACGTTCTGGTCAAACGTGCCGGTCAGCCAGTCGCCCGCCAGCGCCGCGGGAGTGGTGCCGCCGGTGACGAAGCCGAGGTAGCGCGGGCCCGCGCCGCCGGAGAAGCCGGGCTCCCAGCGGCGGCCGAACTCGGTGAGCGCGGCACGCAGTCCGGTGCCGTGTTCGGGTACCGGCGCGGATTCCGGGCGCACGGAAGTGGCCACGGGGCGGGTGTCGACGCGGGCCAGCGCGGTCACGGCGGTGCGCCGCACGGCCTCCAGCAGCGCCGGCAGGTCGGCCAGGTCGTCAGCGAGGTGCTCGTCCACGACCGGACCCTAACCCGCGGGTGGCCACGCTGACGCCGGCCACGTGCGAGCAGGTGGCTACCGTCGGGCAGGTACCGCCCCGCCCGGACGCGACGTGCGCCGGGCGAGGCGGTTCGATGGACGGCGGACGCGCATCGGACGATTCAGGGAGCGGCATGGGTGACACGGTGGCCGACCTCCGGCAGTGGCTGGAGGACGCCGAGCACGCCGGCGAGTTGCAGACGGTCAGGGGCGCGCACTGGGAGCTGGAGATCGGCGCGCTGTCGCAGGTCAACTACCGGCGCCCCAACCCGAAGGCGCTGCTGTTCGACGACGTCACCGGCTACGGCGCGGGCAACCGCGTGCTGACCGGCACCACGGGCAACCCCAGGCTGCTGGGTTCGGTGCTGGGGCTGGGCTGGGAGAACACTGATTTCGGCCTGATGGAGAAGCTGGCGGTCAAGCCGGAGGAGTGGGTGCGTGGCGCCGCGGAGTTCGCGCCGCTGACCGTGACCGACGGGCCGCTGCTGGCCAACGCCGTCGCCAAACCCGATGTCGACCTGCTGCGCTTCCCGGTGCCGCTGTGGCACGAGGGTGACGGCGGCCGGTACGTCGGCACGGGCTGCGCGGTGGTGACGAAGGACTACGACACCGGCCGGATCAACCTGGGCGCCTACCGGATGCAGGTGCAGGACGACGGCCGCTCGGCGACGGTGAACATCGAGGCGGGCAAGCACGGCGCGCAGCACCTGCGCCGTTGGTTCGCGGCGGAGGGGCGGGCGCCGATCGCGGCGTCGCTGGGCATGCACCCGGCATACCTGGTGGCAGCCGGAGTCGAGGTGCCCGGCGACGTGTCGGAGTACGGCTACGTCGGCGCGATGCTGGGTGCCCCCGTGCGCACGGTCGCCGGCCAGGTGACGGGGCTGCCGCTGCCGTGGGACGCGGAGATCGCGATCGAGGGCTGGGTGACGCCGGAGGACCGGCGGCCGGAGGGGCCGTTCGGCGAGTGGACCGGCTACTACTCCGGTTCCCGCGAACCCGTGCTGAACATCGACGTGCAACGCGTGTACTTCCGGGACGACCCGATCCTGCTCGGCGCGCCGCCCGGGAAACCGCCGCACGACTACTCGTACATGCGGACCGTGATGAAGTCCGCGATCATCACCGACTCGCTGCGCCGCGCCGGGCTCCCCGGGTTGCGGGGCGTGTGGGCGCACGAGGCCGGCGGCGGGCGGTCGCTGCTGATCGTGTCGATCGAGCAGCGCTACGCGGGACACGCGCGGCAGGCGGCGTACCTCACGGCGCAGTTGCCCGGTGCCGCCTACATGAACCGCTTCACGGTCGTCGTCGACCACGACGTCAACCCGCGTGATCTCGGCGAGGTGGTGTGGGCGATGTGCGGCCGCACCGACCCGTCGATCGACATCGAGATCATGAAGCGCACGTGGGGCAGCAGGGTGGACCCGCTGACGCTGCCGGGCGCGGTGGCGTTCAACAGCAGGGCCGTGATCGACGCGTGCCGGCCGTTCGAGCGGCTGGCCGACTTCCCGCAGGTCGCCGAGTCGAGCGAGTCGCTCATCGAGTCGGTCGCCAGGAGGTGGCCGGAGGTAGCCGGATAGTGGCCGGGTAGTGGCGGCGGTGCCGACACGATCGCCGGCGGCGGCCCGGCGTCGGCGGCCCGAGCGCGCCGGCATCGGCCGGATGCGCGACGAGCTGCCGTGCGGCGCGTTCTGCCTCCGGACCGGTGACCGGTCCGGAGGCAGGCGTGTTTCGGTCGGGATCAGGTGGCCGGGATGGGCAGCAATTCGTAGCCGGCGTCGGTCTCCGTGCCGTCCGGCGCGGTGAGCACGGCGGTGCCGACGATGTCTCCCGCGTCGTTGATGCCGGTGGCGCCCGCCAGCCGCACGTTCGGGGTCGGTGCGATCAGCGTGTTGAGCTCCCTCGCGTGGCCGTTGCTGTAGACGAAGCCGTTGCCGATGTCCACGAGATCGGGGTCGATGCCGTCATCTCCGACGATCACGCCGCCGGTGTTGATCGCGGTGGCGTGCGCGGCGCCCTGGTTGGTGCCCGGCACGTCGAGGTCGGTCACCTTGCCGTTGCTGAACAGCACCGCATGGGAGAACTGAAGGGTCGAGCTGCCGGGCTCGCTGGCCGCGCCCACCGCCTGACCAGAGCTGTTGACGGCCAGCGCCTCGGCGAGGCTGCCGCCGTTGAGCGTGCCCAGTGAGCTGATCTTCCCGTTGACCCACTCCGAGGCCGGCTGGTGGCCGTTGGTCTGCGCGGCGTCGCCGACCACCACCCCGCTGTCGTTGACAGCGAGCGCCTCCGCGGTCCTGCCGCCGGGGAACGTCGGCAGATTGGTCACCGTACTGCCCTGCTGGAGCCACGGGGTGTCCGCGTTGCCGCCCTGTGTGCCCACGATCTGCTGATTTTTGTCGACGCCGAACGCGTCCGCCGTCCCGGTGGGATTCACGCCGAGGTCCGATCCGGTGCTGCCAGGCCCCGGCCAGATCGCCGGGCGGGTGATCTGCGCCTCCGCACCGGCGACGACCTCGTTCTTCTGGTAGTTCCCCACCACCACGCCCTGGTCATTGATGGACCGCGGCATGGAGTTCTGGTTGTTCGTGCCGGGGTCGTCGAGGAAAATGGGCGTCGTCGTACCGGCCTTGATGATGAAGCCCTCCTGGCGCCCGAAGAGCGCCGCGTCGTTACCGACACCGATGATGTCGCCGCGCGCGTTGATCCCGAGGTATTGCGAGGTTTCCGCGGAGCCGAGGACGAGTCTGTACTGCGGAGCGGTCGCGGCAGCCGCGCTGGGCACGGCCGCGCCGATACTCGCGGTCAACGCGCCTGCGGCCAACACGGTTACCTGTAAAAGCATGCGCATCAAAAAATTCCTCCCTGGATACGACGTCAAGACGTCGTCACGTAATAGACGCCGGGGTTACACGCCATGATTCGGCGGTACAGCCGGTACGCCGTTACGTGACGGGAGGTCACGGTGTGGGTGTTGGGTGGCCTCGAAGCTCTACCTCGGTGGCGGTATACGGGCTCGCCGACCTCGGTCCATCACCGGGAGACATCGTGGCGCGTCTGGCCGCCGGCCACGACTCGGACAAGACCCGCGCGCGACCCGACGGCGGCGACCAGTGCGCCGACGTCACAGCGCAGTACCGGGCCGTCCGGGTTCTTCGAGTCGCGGACGGCGCCGTGGTCGGACAGTTCGACGCAGTTGCCGTTCTGGCCGCTGCTGTGGCTGCTCTTGCGCCATTTCTCGTCGGTGGCCAACGGTTCTCCCTTCAGCGCGCCGGGTGGAGGGCGTCCTCGGTGACCGTGGTGAGCAGGTCGAGGGTGCGGCCGGGATCGAGTGCGAGATCGCGGACCTGGCGGAAAACCCAGTCGTAGCGGTCGAAGTCGGACGGCCGGTCACGGTACAGGCCGCTGGAGTCGATCTCGACGAAGATCGTCGCGACACCGGTGCTGGGTGGGAACAGCAGCATCATGAACGAGCCGGTCATCGCCGGGTGGGCGCCCGCGGCGAACGGCAGCACCTGCAGCGTGATGTTGGGGCGCTGGGCGAGCGTGATCAGGTGGCGCAGCTGGTCGTCCAGCACGGCCGGGCCGCCGACCTCGCGATACAGCACGGCTTCGTTGACCACGGCGTGCAGTTTCGGCGGCCGCTTGGCGGTCAGCCTTGCCTGGCGCGCCATCCGGAGTGCGACGGCGCGATCGGCGTCCGCGTCCGTGACGTCCGGGCCGCTCGCCACGTGTACCGCGCGACAGTAATCCCGCGTCTGCAGCAGTCCAGGTACGAACTCCGATTCGTAGGTCCGCATCTCGGTCGCGTCGGCCTCTTCGCCGACGTAGCGCTCGAACCAGGTGGGCACGGTGTCGGCATAGGCGACCTGCCAGCCGCGGTCGTCGGACTCCTCGGCCAGGCGCAGCAGATGGTCCAGGCTGGGCGAGCCGATGCCGTAGATCTGGCACAGCAACCGGACGGTGCGCGGCAGGATCACCTGTTTCGCCGACTCGATCCGGCTGATCGTCGCCCGGCTCAGGCCGGTGGCCGCGGCGGCGGCCTCCATCGTCGTGAAGCCGGCCGCTGTGCGCAGTTCGCGCAACTGGCGGGACAACTGTCGGCGCCGTACGGCTGGTCCCACCTCTTCTGGCATCGACATGGTCTCCCTGTCAGCAGTAGGTGGCCCTAGTCTGCCGTGTCACGGGGATCGTTTTCGAGAGCGTTCACACCAATGAGCGATACGTGGTGCACGTAACTCCATGCACGGTACATGATCTCCGAGCGCTGGCTCACGGCGCGCGCGCCGCAGATCGCGACCAGAGCCCCTCAGGTACCCGTGCGAGTGATGCCTTGCCGGAGCCCGAAAACGTCACCGGGTTCAGCGATCATGTGCGGACGTTGCGCCATGTACGTTACATGATCAAGGAATGGGGATCTGCTTCTGGAGGTACGCGGTGACCGACCCGTTGTCCGTCGGTTTGATGGCCGTCATCGCGGTCTGCACCTATCCGCTGGTCTTGTTGGTGCCACGTGACCCGCTCGTGCGGCGGTGGGTGGCTCGGCGGCACGTTCGGCGGCTGCGGAAGGGGTTGCGGTGACGACCGGTGATCGGTGGTCCGCCGACACGGCGGATCCTTGGTGCTGCGGGATGATCGACAGGGCCACGCAGGAGGCGATCATTCACGCCGTCGGCGATCTGTTGCGGCGGGCGCGGTTGGCCAGTGGGCTCAAGCTGTCCGAGCTGGCCGCTCAGTGCGGGGTCTCGCAATCCGTGCTGTGTCGGGTGGAACTGGCCAGGCGGACGCCCGGGATGCCGTTGCTGATGAACGTCTGTGCACGGCTGGGGATTCGACTCTCCGACGTGGTGCGGGCCGCCGAGGACGCGGCCGTGCCGTTGCCCGCGGCGCCTCGGGAAGGGCGGTTCCGTGATCTGATCGGTTAGTCGTCGTGATCGGTTGGTCGGTCTGATGGGGTCGGCCGTCCCTGGTGGTCAGTCGTCACTGGTGGTCAGTCGTCGGCCGGTTCGGGCTGGGCGTTGTTCTCCAGGCCGGACCAGCCGGACGCCTCGATGGCGCGGTAGCCGGCCATGATGATCGACTTCGTCAGGGCGACCGCGAGCGGCTCGTCGCGTTCGGCGTACGCGGCGAGCAGGCGCTCATGGTCCTCGACGGAGCGGTCCAGGCGGCCGGGGAACGACAGGCTCAGGTGGCGCAACTGCAGGGTGCGCAGGCCCAGCGTCGACAGCAGCCTGGTCAGCGAGTGGTTGCCGGCGATCTCGGCCTCCGCCTGGCGGAACGCCACGTTGTGCCAGAAGTACGCCTCGACGTCGGCACGTTCGGCGTCGAGGCGCAGCTTGTCCTGCCACTCGCGTAACACGGTCAGGCCGGCGTTGTCGGCGCTGCGCACGATCAGTTCGCTGACCAGGCCGTGCAGGCTGGCGCGCACCTCGTACATCTCGCGCACCTGGGCCAGTGTGACCAGTGCCACGCGGGGGCGGCGGCGGGCCGGGATGTCCACCAGGCCCTCGCGTTGCAGGGTCAGCAGGGCCTCGCGGACCGGGGTGCGGCTGCTGCCGTAGCGGCGGGCCAGCTCGACCGAGTTGACGTCGGCGCCGGGCGGCAGGCTGCCGTCGATGATCCGCATAGCAAGGTCCTCGACCATCTTGTCGACCAGCGACGTGTCCGACCGGCCCTCCCACAGCATGCGGCCGAGTACGTCGCTGCCGTCGGGGCGGTCGATGCCCTCCAGGCCGGCTTCGATGCTCGTCGTCGATGGTGATGTCCTCGGAGATGGTCATGCGGCCCTCACTGGGTCTGCCGTGACGGTGGCGTCCCGCGACACGTCCAGCGTCTGCTGGGCGGCGGGAGGATGGTTGGCGCTGCGCAGCCGAACCGCGGCGATCCTACGGTGTGGTGCCGGAGCGGCGATCGGCACCACGACGACGTCGGGGCGCTGCGCCACCAGGGACAATTCGGGTGCCGTGCTGATGCCGATCCCAGCGGCGACCAGGCCCTGGGCCGACGGGTGGTCATCGGTGACGAAGCCGATGGTGGGCTCGAAGCCGGCCAGCCGGCACATCACCGCGAACGCGTCGTCGTAGGGCGGCAGTTGGCCGCGCACAGCCGGACGTACGCGTGCTTAACCTTGAGGTCACGCATTTCCCGATCGATGCTGGCTATCGTGCCGATCAGAACGGTGCTACGTTCGGCAAGCACCTTGCCGGATTCGGTCGACTCGATCCCGCGCGGTCGGCGGATCATCAGCGGCACGCCCGACTGCCGTTCCAGCAGGGCCATCTGCTGTGACACGACCGAACGGGTCGTGAACAGTTCCTCCGCCGCCGCGGTGAAGGACCCGCGTTCCGCGACCGCCGCGAAGATCCGCGGCCGCCGTATCTCCAGCACCCGACTTCCTTCCCGGCCGGGCACGGCAGCTCGCCGTCACCCGCCCGCGTGGTCACCACGCCCGTTGAGATCACCCTGCCATGCCGCGGGTGCGAGTTCCCGCAGACCTACTCTGGCCAGCGCCCTCCGGGCCGAATGGTCAATCATGTCATCGATCGACCGGGGACGAGGATAGAACGCCGGTACGGGCGGCGCGATGATCGCACCCGATTCCGTCGCGGCGACCATCGCCCGCAGGTGCCCGAGGTGTAACGGCGTCTCGCGCACCATCAGCAACAACGGGCGGCCTTCCTTCAGACACACGTCCGCCGAGCGCGTGACGAGATCGTCCGCGTGGCTGTAGGCGATCGCGGACAGGGTCTTGATCGAACAGGGCGCGACCAGCATCGCGTCCACCGGGTAGGAGCCGGACGCGATGGCCGCCGCGATGTCGCTGGACCGGTAGCTGACGTCTGCCATCGCGCGCACGTCGGCGAGGCCGACGTCACACTCGTGGCGCAAGGTGATCGCACCCGCCTTGGACACCACGAGGTGCGACTCGACGTCCTTGGCGTCCCGCAGCAGTTCCAGCATGCGCAACCCGATCGCGGCACCGCTGGCACCGGTGATCGCCACGATCACCCGGCGCGGCTCGATCGTCATGTCCACTCCGTCGCACCCCGTTCGTTCACCGTTGTCGCGCCCATGTCATCACGGCGGCGAGACGGATGGCCAGCAGGTCGCTGTCAGCGGAACCAGCCCCCTGCTCGATGACCCGGCCCGCTCCCCGACGCACGGCGGGTCCGGCCGGGCGAAACCGTGTCACGGCAGGTGTCGTCGCCGTGGCTGGGCATCCAGTTCGGCCGGAACTGGCCGGACCGATCGCGAACACCAACCCCACCAATGACATTCCCTTGTCTGAGCGCAGCCTGGGGCCACTGTGGACACAACCCGCCACCGCGGGTCAGCCGTCGATCCTGGGCACGGTGCTGTCGGCGGTCATGGGATTCACCGTTGGCGCGCACCACCCACGTAGCGGATGACGTCCACCTCGTCGATGATGACCATGCCCTCCCCGACGAGTTCGTCCAGCCGCGGCAGGAACTCGCGCACCTTCGGCTCGTCGTCCACGATGATGATCACGGCCGGCAGGTCCTCGGCCAGCGACAGGATCCGGCTGGTGTGAATCGCCGACGTGGCACCGAAACCCTCGATGCCGCGCAGCACCGTGGCACCGGCCAGGCCGGCGGCGTGCGCCCTGTGCACGATCTCGTGGTAGAGCGGCCGGTGATGCCAGACGTCGTCGACGTCCACGAAGATCGTCAACCGCAGCGCGCGCCCGGCCAGCCGCATGGCGTGACCGTACTCCTGCGATAAATGGGGCGCCATCGGCCGATGGCGCCCCTACCTGGCCCCGCGCCGGAGTTGGTCGGGCCGTGGTGTGAGTTCTGGCGGGAACGGGTGTCCGTGCTGCCGGCCGCAACGCGCCGTCCCCCTGGCACGGCCGTCGGCGGCGATCCGCGGAGCGTTCGTCTACGGTGACTTCGCGCGGTCCGTCGAACCGGCGGAACGGGCCTGTCACGACGGTGACGCACTGGCCTGCCTCCGTGACACGATCATGCTGCTCAAAACATCACCAGACGCATATTTGACCAGCGAAAAAGATCGAAACGGCGCGTCGAGCGCAATCTCACGTCACATGTGAGATATGGTGCGCGACATGGCGGACGGCACCCTGTTGCTCGGCGACTACCTGCGACGCATCGGCACCCTCGTGCGGGACTCCCGCAAGAACCGCGGCTGGACCCAGGCCCAACTGGCCGACGCGCTGGGCACCAGCCAGAGCGCGATCAACCGGATCGAGCAGGGCAACCAGAACCTCAGTCTGGAGATGCTCAGCCGGATCAGCACGGCACTGGACTCGGAGATCGTCTCGCTCGGCAGGTCCGGCCCGCTGCACCTGCGGGTCGCCGGCGGGACCCGGTTGTCCGGCAGCATCAGCGTGAAGTCCAGCAAGAACGCGGGCGTCGCGCTGCTGTGCGCGTCACTGCTCAACTCCGGCCGCACCACGCTGCGCAAGGTGGCCAGGATCGAGGAGGTCAACCGGATCCTGGAGGTCCTCGACAGCATCGGCGTGCAGACCCGGTGGCTCAACGAGGACAACGACCTGGAGATCGTGCCGCCCGCGGCGGTCGAACCTGGCCGGCATGGACGTCGCCGCGGCGCGGCGCACCCGCAGCATCATCATGTTCCTCGGCCCGCTGCTGCACACCAGGGGCCAGTTCGAACTCCCGTACGCCGGCGGCTGCGCGCTGGGCACCCGTACCGTCGAACCGCATCTCGCCGCGCTGCGGCCGTTCGGCCTGGAGGTCAAGGCGACCGACGGGAACTATCACGCCCGAGTGGACCGTGGCGCGGTGCCGAACCGGCCGATCGTGCTCACCGAGCGCGGTGACACGGTTACCGAGAACGTGCTGATGGCCGCCGCGAAACACCCCGGTGTCACGGTGATCCGCAACGCCAGCCCGAACTACATGGTGCAGGACCTGTGCTTCTACCTGACAGCGCTGGGCGTGCGGATCGAGGGCATCGGCACGACGACGTTGACCGTGCACGGCGTGGCGACCATCGACAAAGATGTCGATTATGCGCCGTCGGAGGACCCGATCGAGGCGATGAGCCTGCTGACGGCGGCCATCGTGACCGGCTCGGAGATCACCATCCGGCGCGTGCCGATCGAGTTCATGGAGATCGAGCTGGCGCTGCTGGAGGAGATGGGCCTGGACTACGACCGCTCCGGCGAGTACCGGGCGGACAACGGGCACACCAGGCTGGTCGACCTGACCGTGCGGCCGTCCGTGCTGCGCGCGCCGAGGGACAAGATCCACCCGATGCCCTTCCCCGGCCTGAACATCGACAATCTCCCGTTCTTCGCGCTGATCGCGGCGACGGCACACGGATCGACGCTGATCCACGACTGGGTGTACGAGAACCGCGCGCTGTACCTGACCGAACTGACCAAACTGGGCGCCACGGTCACGCTCCTGGACCCGCACCGCGTCTACGTGGAAGGCCCGACGCACTGGTCGGGCACGGAGGTCATCTGCCCTCCCGCGCTGCGGCCCGCCGTCGTGGTGCTGCTGGCGATGATGGCCGCGAAGGGCACGTCGGTGCTGCGCAACGTGTACGTCATCAACCGCGGCTACGAGCAGCTGGCCGACCGGCTCAACCAGCTCGGTGCGCGGATCGAGACGTTCCGCGACCTGTGAGATCCAGCTCGTACTCGACGTCCCCGTGTTCGGCGCCGTCGACGTGTTCGGGCCAGTCAGTTCCACCCGGCCGAGGAACTCGGTCCCCTGCACACGGCCCGAGAGCCGCAGCCAGGGTTGCTCCGGTACATGTCGAGCATTTCGGGCGGTGTCACGTGCTCGGCGATCACTCTGGGCACCGGTCTGCCGTCAGCGCGATACCGCCGGACGTCCGGAGCACCGTCCATCTCGGCCGGCGCGTCGAGAGCGGCGACGGTGAACGGGTGTAGCAGCAACCGGTCGGTCGTGACCACTTCCACCGGTCCACGTTAGTTTTGCCGCCGCATCAGGTACAAACAACATATGCCTACCGGCCAAGTGCCAGCCCGGGCCAAGCCAGCCGACGACGCGGACATCGTGATCGAGGCAGTCATGGCCGCGACACGCCTGCTCATGGGCTTGTCCTCACGGTCGATCGCGGCCGTGGACGAGTCGATCACACTGCCGCAGTTCCGGCTGCTCAGCGTCCTGGCGACGCAGGGAGCGCTGAAACTGTCCAGCCTCGCCGACTACCTGGAGGTCAACCCGTCGACCGCGACCAGGATGATCGACCGCCTGATCGGGTCGAACCTGGTCAGCCGCCAGGTCAACCCGAACTCGCGCCGCGAGATCATGGTCGAGCTGACCCGCGCCGGCACGGGCGTGGTCAACAGGGTCAACGAGTTGCGCCGGGACGAGATCGCGAGCGTGGTGGCCAGGATGCCGCGCAACATGCGCGGTGAACTGGTCCAGGCACTGGACGCGTTCAACTACGCGGGCCGGGAAATCCCGACCTGCAACCACGATCCGCGCAACGCCGACCTGGTCTGACCGCGTGTCGATCACGGACCTGCTGGCGACGGCGTCGGCCGCTGTCGGCGGTCCCCTGGCTGAACCGGTTGAGCTGGGCGGCAGCGACCGCACCACCGTGCTGCGGTGCCGTGCCGGTGACGGCTCGACCGTCGTGGTGAAGGCGCACCACGACCACTCCCTCTACTTTGCTGTAGAAGCAACAGGATTGACGTTCTCCGCGCACGGGCCGCGGCTGTTGGCCGTGGACCAGGCGCGGCGGCTGATCGTGATGAGCGATCTGGGCGCCGGACCGAGCCTGGCGGACGCGCTGCTGGGCACGTCGGCCGAAGCCGCCGAAGCCGCGCTGCTGGCCTGGGCCGCGTGCTACGGGCGGATCGCCGCGGAGACGTCCGGCAGGCGGCCGGAGTTCGACGCGCTGCTGCACCGCTACGGCGGCGCGCCGCAGGAGCCGTCGACCGCCGACCGGTTCGAGCGGGCACTGGCCGCGCTGGGCGTCCGTGCCGACGGTCCGGCACCGGCCGAGCCGACCGCGGTGCCGGTGTTCTCGCCGGGCGACATCTGCCCGGACAACAACGTCCTCGTCGACGGCGACCTGCACGTGCTCGACTTCGAGGGCGCGAGCTTCCACTCGGTGTTCCTGGACGCCGCCTACTCGCGGATGCCGTTCGCGACGTGCTGGTGCGTGTTCGGGCTGCCGGACGGCCTTGCCGAGCGGATCGAGGCCACGTACCGCGCCGAGGTCGTCACCGTGAGCCCCGCACTCGCCGACGACGCGGTGTGGCGATCCGGTGTCCGGCAGGCGATCGGCTGGTGGACCGTGCACAACACCGCTGCGATGGGCGCGTTCGCGGCCACCGGGGACAAGCCGATGCACTCCGACCGCAGGCCGGTGCCGACCGTGCGGCAGCTACTGCGCCACCGCTGGCGGTACCTCGTGGAGGACGAACCGACTCCGCTCACCGAGACGTTCGAGCGGCTGCTCGCCGCGACACGCGACTGGGACGTCGATCCGCTGCCGCTCTATCCGGCGTTCACGCCGAGCCCGCCGACGATCGTCAGTTCCTGACGGGTGAACTCCCCCGTCAGCAACGGCATCGCCCGCCGCGATCGCCGCCCTGCGTCTCGGGCAAGTTGCAGCGACGCCTCGTGGTGCTGCCTTGCTGCGCCACACCTCGGTGACCCAGATGACGTCCCTGTCGGTGTCCGACACGCCGACGACGTACAACTCGCAGCCGACGGCCCGCAGGCCGTCCACGCCGCTCAGCAGGATTTCGACGACCTCGTCGCGGTGTCCGTAGCGGGTGCGCATGCTGCCCAGGTAGCCGTAGCTCATGGCCACGATCATGACACTGAACCCGGCTCACCCGACACCGCGTCCCACCAGCGGTTCGCTGCTGCACAATGTGCTCGCTGCCGGTGCGAAGGAGATACCGCGATGCCACTTGATCCGCAGGTGCGGGCGATGCGCGAGACGGCGGGCCGCCGCCGGCGGCAGGCCGCTGTACGACGATGACCGATCGTCGAGGCCCGCGCCGGGACCTGCGCTCCATCCGGGAGGGCGGCGGCGATCCGGAACCGGTGGCGTCCGTCGTGGACGACCACATTCCCGGGCCCGGCGGGACCTGCCGATCCGGATCTACCGGCCGTCGGCCGAACCGGGACTGCCGGTGCTGGTGTACTTCTTCGGCGGCGGCTGGACGCTCGGCACGATCGACACGTCCGACGGCGTGTGCCGGGCACTGACCAACGCGGCCGGTTGCGTCACGGTCGTCGGTGGGCTACCGGCTGGCACCCGAACACCGGTTCCCCGCGGCGATCGACGACTGCTCACGCCGGCACCGCGTGGATCGCCGAGCACGCGGCCGATCTGGGTGTCGACGCGGGCCGGCTGGCCGTCGGCGGGGACAGCGCGGGCGGCAACCTGGCCGCCGGGGTCACGCTGCTGGCCCGCGACCGGGGTCCCGGCGCTGGCGCACCAACTGCTCGTCTACCCCAACACCGACTACCTGTCGGACACGCCGTCGCTGCGCGAGAACACCGACCCGCTGCTGTTCAACAGCACGTCGGTGGACTGGTACTGGCGGCCACTACCTGACAGCCCGGGCGACGGCGTGCATCCGCTGGCGTCGCCGCTGCGCGCGGCCGACCTGTCCGGGCTGCCGCCGGCCACCGTGATCACCGCCGAGTACGACCCGCTGCGCGACCAGGCCGAGCAGTACGCGCGAGCGGTTGCGCGACAGTGGTGTGCCGGTCGACGCTGACCCGCTATCGACGGCATGGTGCACGGCTTCTTCACGATGTCCGGCGTGCTGGACGCGGCGCGGCTGGCCGTCGGCCACGCGGCCGGCAGGCTGCGGGCCGCGTTCGCGCGAAGCCCGTGTGCCATGACCGGAACGGTCATCACCGGCGACCTGCGACACTCGACGACCTGCACGGCTGCTCTGACCGACCCGCTGCTGGACGCGATGACGTTCCTCAACGAGGTGACGTCACGGTTCCCGGACGCGATCTCGTTCGCGCCCGGCAGGCCCTACGAGGGACTGTTCGACCCGGACCGGCATCCACGACCACCTCACCGCTTACACCGAGTACCTGGTGCGGGACAAGGGTTTCCGGCCCGAGCAGGTGCGCACGGCGCTGTTCCAGTACGGCAGGACCAACGGCGAGATCCACGAGCTGATCGCGCGCACGGTCGCCAACGACGAGCGCATCGACGTGCCGCCGGAATCGGTCGTCGTCACGGTCGGCGCGCAGGAGGGCATGCTGCTGGCGCTGCGGGCGCTGTTCGCGCGGCCCGACGACGTGCTGCTGGTCGGTTCACCGTGCTACGTCGGCATCACCGGCGCCGCGCGACTGCTGGACGTCGGCCTCGTGCCGGTGCCCGAGGGCGACGACGGGCTCGATCCGGACACCGTGCGCGGCGGCGGCGCGGCGGTGCGCGGGCGGCCGGGCGGCGGCCACGCGCGCTGTACGTGGTGCCGGACTTCGCCAATCCGTCCGGTGTCAGCATGGCCGTGCGGCACCGGCGGCGGCTGCTCGACGTCGCCGAGGAACACGACCTGTTGGTCATCGAGGACAATCCGTACGGTTTCTTCGCGCGCCGACGACGATGTTCCGGCCGACGCTGAAGTCGTTGGACACCGCGCGGCCGGGTGATCTATCTCGGTTCGTTCGCCAAGACCTGCTTTCCCGGTGCCCGCCTCGGTTACGTGCTGGCCGACCAACTGGTGGGCGACGGCACGCTGCTGGCCGACCAACTGGCCAAGATCAAGAGCATGACGACCGTGAACACGCCGTCGCTGAGCCAGGCCGTGATCGGCGGCATGCTGGTGCGGGCGAACTGCCGGCTGCGCGACGCCAACCGGGACACCATCCGCTTCTACCGGAACAACCTGCGCCTGCTGCTGGCCGAACTGGACCGGCACTTCCCCGCCGCGCGCAGGGCGGAACTCGGGCTGGGCTGGAACACGCCGGGCGGGGGCTTCTTCGTCGTGCTCACGGTGCCGTTCGCCGCCGACGCGGCCGCGCTGGCCAGGTCGGCGGACGAGTACGGCGTGCTGTGGACGCCGATGCGGCCGTTCCACTGCGACGGTGGCGGCACGCGGCAGCTACGGTTGTCCTGTAGCTACGTGGCACCGGACGTACTGGTCGAGGGTGTGGCCCGGTTGGCGGCGTTCCTCACCGACCAGGCCGCACGCTGACGGCCGACGCGTCGATCGAGGCGACCGTCGGCCGCCCGGCCAGCGTCATGCAGTCCAGCAGTTCCTCCCGCAGCAGCCGCAGCACACCACCGGCCCCCGCCGCGCCGTCGGCACCCAGGCCCCACAGCACCGGCCTGCCGACCAGCACCGCCCGCGCGCCCAGCGCGAGCGCCTTGAAGACGTCGGTGCCGCTGCGGATACCACCGTCCATCAGCACCGGCAGCCGGCGCCGACGGCGGCCACGACCTCGGGCAGCGCATCGAGGGCCGACGCCGCGAAGTCCAACTGCCGGCCGCCGTGATTGGACACGATGATGCCGTCCACACCGTGCTCGACGGCCAGCACGGCATCTTCGGCGGTGAGGATTCCCTTGAGCAGCAACGGCAACGTGGTCTGCTCGCGCAGCCACGCCAGGTCCGGCCAGGTGATCGTGCGGTCGAACTGCTGCAGCGAGTGCCGCTCGATGGACGACGAGCCGGACACCGGGTCGTGCGCGCGTGGACATGACGGACATGATCCAGGTTGGCCGCACCGATGCCGTCGGGCAGCGTGAATCCGTTGCGGATGTCGCGCAGTCGCCGCGCCACCTTGGGCAGGTCCACGGTCAGCACGAGCGCCCCGAAACCGGCGTCCTCCGCGCGGCGGACGAGGCCGATGAGCGCGTCGCGGCGACGCAGCCAGTAGAGCTGCAGCCACAGTGGGCACGGCGGCGTTCGCGGCGATGTCGGCCAGTGTGCGGGTGGCGAAGATGCTCACCACGAACGGCCCGCCGGACTCGGCCGCGGCCCGGCGGTGGCCACCTCGCCGTCGTCGTGCACCAGTCGGTGATACGCCATCGGCGCGACGCCGATCGGCGACGGATCAGCGAAATGTCCAGTAACGTCGTGCTGGTATCGCACTGTTCCACGTCCACCAGAACAGCGCGGCCGGATGAACGACGCGGTCGAATGCGGCACGGTTTTCTGCAATCGTCCATTCGACTCCACTGCCACCTTGAACGTATCCCCAGCTCTGGGCGGGGACGTTCGATTCGGCCAACTCCGCGTAGTCGTCGACTCGCAATGGCTCCATGGTCTCGACACCTCCCTGGCCAGGCACGGTCGACCCGAACGGATAGTTACGACGATCTTACCCCCCACCTGTCGAGCACAGCGTGACCGGCGCATTGATGGTGACATGAAACTGTGCCCGCTAACCGGTCTAGACCAGTATTCATAAACGCTGGGCATACATCGAACCCGGCAGTCCTGGCCTTGACCGGACCAGGACCGTGTGAAATTCTCCGGTTGTCGCTCGACGCAGCGAATAGGACCGTGGAATCAATCTCGCTAATACCGGGGGGCTCATGAAGAGCTCGTTAGTTTCTGCTGCCGTCACAGCCCGGCCGACACACCGACTGGGTCGATGACGTCCTGCTCGCCGGTGCGGACACGGACACGTGTCTGTGGTTCGACCGTCCCGTCGACCGCGCCGCGCTGCGCGCCATCGTCACCGAGCACGAACGCGACCTCACAGCCGCCGGCCTGCGATCCGGCGGCACGATCGCGCTGCGCCTGCCGCCGTCGCTGACCTACGTGGCGATGCTGCTGGCCGCGTGGCGGATCGGCGCCCAGGTCAGTCTGCTGGACCACCGGCTGACCCAGCACGAGGTGGACCGCGCGCTGGACCGGGTCGCGGCCCAGTTCGTGGTGACACCGGCCCGGGTGCGCGGCAACCGGCTGCGCGGCTACGCCGAGGTCGTCGCGCGCGACGACGGCCCGGCCGGACGGTCGACCGGCACGGACCGGACACGCGCTGATCCAGTTCAGTTCCGGGTCGACCGGCGCGTCCAAGGTCATCGCACGCACCTCCGCCGACCTGATCGCCGAACTGGACCGCTACGCCCGGTTGGCCGGACTATCCGCGCCGCGGCGAGCGGATCGTCGTGCTCGCGTCGATGGTGCACGTGCTGGGCCTGGTCGGCGGTCTGCTGCACGGGCTGCACGCCGGCGTGCCGCTGGTCTTCGCGCGACCGGCTGACAGCGGACGGCATCCTGGCCGCCGTCGCCGACCGATCCCGCGCCGACCACGGTGCTCGGCGTGCCCTTCCACGCCGAACTGCTCACCGCGATGACCGGGCGACCCGCGGTGCCGCAACTGGTCCGGATGATCGTGGCGGGCGAACTGGTGCGGCCCGGGGTGCCCGGCCGGTTCACGTCGCGCGTTCGGCGTGCCGCTGGGCACGATGTACGGGATGACCGAGGTCGGCGTCATCGCGACCGACCTGTCCGGCGCGCTGTGGCCGTCGGTACGGCTGGCCGGCGGCATGGCCGCGGAGTCGGTCGGCGGCGAACTGCGGCTCGCCGTGCCCGCATCGCCCTACATCGGACTGTCCGACCCGACCCGCTTCGCGGACGGCTGGCTGCGCACCAGGGACGCGGCCAGCGATCGACCCGGGCACCGGCCTGGTCACGATCCTGGGCCGGCTGGACTCGCAGATCTCGGTCGGCGGCCTGAAGGTCGACCTGACCGAGGTCGAGCAGACGCTGGCCGCCGCTGCCCGACGTGGCCGAGGTGGTCGTCGTGCACGACGGCGACGTCGAGGCGTACCTGGCGCTCACACCGCGACTCCACCGTGGACGCCGTGCGGCAGGTGATCGACCGGGAGCTGGCCGCGTTCAAGCGTCCCCGCCGGCTGCACGTGCTGGACCGGCTGCCGCGCACGGCGACCGGCAAGCTGGTCCGCGATCCGGCGGCCCTGCGCGAGGCAGCGGCGGCGACCCCCACCGATCGGAAGGACACCGGCAGATGACCGACGACGTGCGCGCATTCACCATCGAGGCCCTGCGCAAGATGAACTACGACGTCTCCGATGTCACCGACGACACCGAACTCGGCCCGGCGGGCCTCGACCTGGAGTCGCTGGCGCTGGCCGACCTCGCCGTGCAGCTGGAGGACCGCTACCACGTCAAGTTCGACGACGACGACATGGAGAGCCTCGCGCTGATGACGCTGGCCGAGTTCACCACGGCGCTGACCGAGCGGATCACGGCGGCCGCCGACGGTGCCGCCAGCGTGGCATGACCGCTCGCTGCCCGGCCGCGACGACGTGCTGGTCGATGCTGGCCGGCTACGGCGACCGGCAGCCGGGCGAGGTCGGCGAGGAACTCGGCTCGCTGGAGCTGACGTGGCTGATCACGCAGGCCGAGCAGCGCTACTCGGTGCTGCTGGACCTGAGCGACGAGACGTTCGCCGCGCATGTCCACCGTGACCGGGGCGGTCGGCGTGCTGCGGACCGCGATCGCGAGCAGCGGGCCTGAGCCATGGCTGAGCAGGTCGCGGTCACCGGTCTGGCGCGCTGCCGCGTTCGGGCGGGCACGGCGGCTGGCCGGCCGCACCGGCGACCGGTTCGACGGCCAGGTTCGACACGACCGGCCGCAGGACGGGTGTCGCCGCGACACTGCCGGGCACGCCGGAGCTGGCCGACGAACTCGTCGCGGTCGATCGAGGACGCGCCTGCGCCGACGCCGGTGCCGACGCCGGGCTGTCCGCTGCTGCTGGCCGGGCACGCGGACGCGCGCCAACGCGGCCGCCGCGCGGGAAGTGGCCGCCAGGGTCGGCGCGGACCGACGTCCGGACCTACACGGCAGCCTGTGTGGCGGCCAGCAGTGCCGTCGCCGACGCGGCCGCGATGATCGCGTCCGGCCGGTGCGACCGGGTGGTCGTGGCCGCCGGTTTCGTCGTGGACGCCGGACATCTTCGGCACGTTCGACGCGGGCCGGGCGCTGGCCAGGGACGGGCGGGTCCGGCCGTTCAGCGCGGGCCGGCAGGGCATGGTGCTCGGCGACGCGTTCGCCGCCGTCGTGCTGGAATCCGGCTGCGCGCGCGGGGCCAAGCGCTGGCCTGCTGGCCGGCTGGGGCCGCGGTCGGCGACGCCTACCACGTGTGCCAGCCGCGACCGGACGGCGCCGGGCTGGCGCGGGCGATCACCGCGGCGCTCGAACGCGCCGGCGTCGCGCCCGCGGCGGTCGGCTACGTCAACGCGAACGGCACCGGCACGGTGTTCAACGACAGCGCCGAAGTCGGCGGCGCTGCACCAGGCGTTCGGCCCGGACGTCAGGCCGAATCCCGGTCAGCTCCACCAAGTCCGCGCACGGCCACGCCCTGGAGGCGTCCGGCCTGCTGGAACTGGTGGTCACCGTCCTGCGCGCTGCGGTGCCGGCCAGCTGCCGGTGAACGCCGGCTATCCTCGGCGTGGACGACCGCTGCCGGCTCGACCTGGTCCTGGCAGCCGCGCACCGCCGACGCCCGCTACGCGCTGAGCGTCAACGCCGCGTTCGGCGGCGCCAACACCGCGCTGCTGGTCGGTGCGCCATGACACGCCTGCTCGGGCGGCCGGTCCTGCCGTCCTGGCCCGCGCCGAGTGGCCGGCCGGCCGGGACGACCGCTGCCGCCGATCGCCGGTTTCGTGGTGTCCGCGTTCAACCCGCTGGTCGCCGAGGCCGCCGAACGCTGCCTGACGCGCCGCGCTACGGCGCACACCGCCCGGTCCGCCGCGACACCGGCGTGGTGCTGGCCAGCGTGCGCGGCGACACGACGACCGCCGAACGCCGTTGCCGCGGCGGTCGCGCGCCGGGCGGCGGGTGCCGCCGCTGCTGTTCTTCCAGTCCAACCCGAACGCCGTCGTCGGGCACGTGACCGCGCGCTGGGGCCTGACCGGGCCGGTGGTGTGCACCAGCCCGGCCGGCGACCCGCTGGCCGACGGCGTCGCGGTCGCGGAACTGCTGATCGGCGACGGCGCGGCGGACCAGGTGCTGGTGATCGCCGCCGATCTCGCCGCACCCGGGCACGACACGGATCACGCGGTGGCGCTGCTGGTCGGGCCGACCCGGAGAAGGAGCGACGGCATGACGAGCATCCGGGCGCGAGCTGGCCGCCGACCACGAACTGGGTGCGGGCAACGTGCTGACCACCCTGGTGGCGCGCGGGTATCGGGCTGGACGAGCCGACGCTGACCTTCGACACCGAGATCGACGGCGTCCACCCGGCCTGGCAGGCGCTGACGCTGCGCGAACTGGACGACCGCGTCCGGGCCCGCGCGGCGACGCTGCACGCGCTGGGCGTCCGCCGCCGCGACCCGGTCGCGGTCGAGCGCGACCGACGGCGCGGACATCGTGCTGACGTTCCTCGCGCTGGTCCGGCTCGGCGCGATTCCGGCGCTGCTGAACGTGAAGGTGCCAGCCGGAACTGGCCGCGCTGTTCCTGAGCACGGCTGCGCGCCGTCGCGCTGATCGCCGACGCCGGCCGCCGCGCTTCGCTGGCCGGCGCACGACATCGGCGTGCCGAGGGTGATCGCGATCGAGGGCCTCGGCGCCGGCGACCCGGCCGACGCTCCCCCGCCCTACCGGCACCACGCCGACGAGGCCGTCGCGATCACCCACTCGTCGGGCACCACCGGCGTGCCCAAGGCCGTCGTGCACTCGCACGACAGCATGTTCGCCGCGATCCGGCACCGGCTGCGGATGCCGAAGGCGCAGGGCACCGACCGGATGCTGTCCGCGCTGCCGGTACCGCACGTGGCCACGCTGATCGCGGTGAACCTGGCCCTGTCCAACCGGAACCGAGCTGCTGCTGCTGTCCGACCAGACCGGTCCGGCCGTGCTGGACGCGATCGAGAGCTGGCAGCCCGACCGGCGTGCTCGGCTTCGCCGCCACCTGGGCCGACCTGGCCCGGCACGACCTGGCGGCGCGCGACTTCGGCTCGGTCGCGCTGTGGTGGAACACCGGCGACTGCGCGCACGAGGCCCACATCCGGCGGCTGGTCGCCGTGGGCAACCGGACGGTCGCCACGTCGACGGGCCGGGTCACGACAGCCGGGTTCGGTGTTCGTCGACGGCCTCGGGCTCCAGCGAGATGGGCCACTCGCACTTCTTCATCACGCACACGCCGGACACCAACCGGTACGGCCGCTGCGTCGGCCGCCCGCACACGTTCGCCGACCTGGTCGTGCTCGACCCGGACGGCAACGAGCTGCCGGTCGGCGAGGTCGGCGAACTGGGCACGAAGTCGCCGACGCTGGCGCTGGGCTACTGGAACGACTCGGTCACCACGTTCCGCACCCGCGTCGCGCGGCTACTTCCTCACCGGCGACCTGGTGTACCGGGACGCGGAGGGCTACTTCTACCACCTGGACCGGCTGGTCGACTCCGTCGACCTCGGCGACGGCAGGCGGCTGTACACCGCGATGTCCGAGGAGCGGATCCTGGCCGCCTGCCCGGACATCGTGGACTGCACGGTCAGCGCGGTGCACGAGGACGACCGGATCGTCACCGACGTGATGCTGCAACTGACCGCGCGACGCCGACCCCGGCGATCGACCGGACCGCAGCGGGTGCTGGCCGCGCTGGACCCGCACGTGGCCGCGACCGTGCGGCAGGTGTCCGTCGTGGCCGACGAGTCGATCCCGCTCGGCCCGACCGGCAAGGTCCGCAAGTTCCGGCTGCGCGAACTGCCAGGACGCAGGGTGCGCGGATGACCGCGCACGATCACCGGCATCGGGCTGGTCACCCCGGTCGGCCGCAAGGTGGACGACGTGTTCGACGCGCTGTGCACCGGCCGGTCCGGGCTGCGCACGCCGCCGGCGGACCACGTCGGCCGCCGGCTGGCTGGACGCGGCGGGCATCGCGCCGGACATCGACCCGACCGAGGTGCTGCCGGCCACCGAGGCACGCTGCGTCGACCGGTTCGTGCTGCTGGCCATGGCGGCGGCCGACGACGCCGTCGCCGACGCGCGCATCGAGGTCGGCCGGGACGTCGACCCGGAGCGGATCGCGGTCGTCGTGTCCACCCGGCGGCGGCGGTTTCGAGACGTACGAGGACTACGCGAGCGCCCGGCGGGACCGCGGCAGAGCCGGCGATCAGCCCGTACCTGCTGCCGGGCATGCTGTCCAACATGGCGGCCGCGCGGATCGCCATCAAGTACGGCATCCGCGGCTACAGCGCGGTCCTGGTCACGGCGTGCGCCGCCGGCGCGCAGTCGCTCGCCGAGGCGCGTGCGGCTGATCCGGGCCGGCGACGCGGACGTGGTGGTCTGCGGCAGCGGTCGAGGCGCCGCTGCACCCGACCATCGCGGCCGCGTTCGCCAACGCCAGGGCACTGGCCCGCGGCTGGGCCGACCCGACGGCGGCCAGCCGGCCGTTCGACAAGCGCCGCAACGGTTTCGTGCTCGGCGAGGGCGGCGTGCGTCTTCGTGGTGGAACGCTCCGACTTCGCCGCCGCCCGCGGCGCGCCGGGCTACGCCGACGTGATCGGCTGGGGCGCCACGCACGGACGCGTACCACCCGACGAAACCGCGACCGGACGGCGAGGGCGCCATCGCGTCGATGCGCAGGGCCATCGCGGACGCCGGCCGTGACACCGTCCGATGTGGACTACGTCAACGCGCACGGCACCAGCACCGCAGCTCGGGTGACGTCGCCGAGACCGGTCGCGATCAGGGCGGTGTTCGGCGACGCGCCAGCCGGCGGTCAGTTCGATCAAGGCCGTCACCGGGCACCTGCTCGGCGCGTCCGGCGCGGTCGAGGCAGCGGCGACGGCGCTGTCGGTCGGCCGCGGCATCCTGCCGCCGACGCACAACCTGGACGACCCCGACCCGGCCTGCGACCTGGACCACGTGCGCGGCGCGGCCCGCGGCCGGGCCGGTGCGCGTGGCGCTGTCCAACACGTTCGCCTTCGGCGGCCACAACATCTCGCTGCTGTTCGCCGACCGCTCGACGCCGACCCTCCAACGAGGTTGACACATGCACTGTTTCACGGGATCGATCACGTCGAGTTCTACGTGGCGGACGCCGACGCAGGTGGCGGCGCGACTGTGCGCCGGCTACGGCTTCCGCGTCCACGGCCGCGCCGACCAGGCCGACCACCGCTCGCGTGCTGCTGCGGCAGCGCGACATCCAGCTGGTGCACCACCGGCCGGTCAGCCGACCACCCGGCCACGCGAGTTCGTCGACCGCGCACGGCGACGGCCCCGCCGACGATCGCACTGGCCACCCACGACCCGGACGGCGCGCTGCGCGAGGCGGTCGCGGCGCGGCGCGGTGCCGGTGCTGCCGACGCCGCGCGGCGCCGGCCCGTCCGGTTCACGGCGTTCGGCGACGTGACACACACGTTCGTCCACCCGGACGAGCTGGCCGACGCGGTTCGAACCGGTGCCGCGGCCGGAGCCGGCCGACGACCTGCTGGACGTGCTGGACCACGTCGCGGTCTGCGTGCCGGCGGGCGAACTGGAGCCGACCGTCGCGTTCTACCGCTCGGCGCTGGGCTTCAGGCAGATCTTCGAGGAGTACATCGAGGTCGGCGACCAGGCCATGAACTCGCAGGTCGTGCAGAGCGCGTCCGGCGGCGTGACGCTGACCATCCTGGCGCCGGACACGACGCGGATGCCCGGCCAGATCGACGAGTTCCTGCGCTCGCACGACGGCGCGGGCGTGCAGCACCTCGCGCTGCGCACCGACGACATCGCCGGCAGCGTGCGCACGCTCGGCCGAGCGCGGCGTCGGCTTCCTGACCACGCCGGGCAGCTACTACGACGAACTGGAGCGGCGGCTGGGCCACGTCGGGCTGCCGGTGGACACGCTGCGCGAGCTGAACGTCCTGGTGGACCAGGACAACGAGGGCGAACTGTTCCAGATCTTCGCCCGGTCCACCCATCCCCGCCGCACGTTCTTCTTCGAGATCATCGAGCGCCGGGACGCGCTGACCTTCGGCAGCGCGAACATCAAGGCCCTGTACGAGGCCGTGGAACGCGAACGGGCAGCGCAGAGCCAGGGCAGCGCCCGGTGACCGACTCCCCGCCGTGAGCTTTTCCGCCGATCCGGAAGGAGATCCGTGTCCAGCTTCACATCAGGCAGTTCGCCCTCACCGATGCCGAGCGGGCGCTGCTGCCCACCGACGACGACGTGCGCACGGTACGCCGCGCACGGCTGGTACCTGACGCAGAAGCTGTTCACCGACGACGAGATCGACACGATCGTCGAGGAGACGGAACGCTTCTACGCGGGCCGCAAGGACCGCGACCTGCCACTGCGCCCGCCGAACCTGGCCTACTGGACGCCCGACGACGGCCCCGTCCAGCGGCACAACGACTACGTCCACTACGAGAACGACGTGATCGCCGGCATCCTGCGCAAGCCGCTGGTCGGCGCGGTCGCGGCGCGGCTGGCGCAGGCCGACGAGATCCGGATCTTCCAGGCGACCCTGATCTACAAGCCGCCGCGCCCGGACGAGCCGACCAACCGCGTGCCGTGGCACATGGACAAGCACTACTGGCAGACGTGCACGTCGGAGCGGATGCTGACGGCGTTCATCCCGTTCCACGACTGCGACGAGTCGATGGGCACGATCACGATGGTGGACGGCAGCCACGTGTGGTCGGAGATCCCCGGCGACGACTCGACGCGGCACTTCGCGCAACGCGACCGCAGCGAACTGGACGACGCTACTGGCCGCCAACGCCGCGCACAACGGCGTCACGGTGAACCCCATCCCGATGCTGATTCCCAAGGGCCACATGAGTTTCCACCACTGCCGCACGTACCACGGCAGCGGCGCGAACCTCAGCGACCGGCCGCGCAGGGCGGTGTCGCTGCACATGCAGGACGGCGCGAACCCCTACCGGCCCTACCGCAGACCCAACGGCGAACCGGTGGTCTACAACCACGACGTGCTGGTCCGCAGCACCGACGACGGGCGCCCGGACTACGCCGACCCGGCGTACTGTCCGGTGCTCTGGCGGGAGTGACCCCGTGGACGGCGTGCCGCCGGTCGTGCTGCCGGTGCCGTTCCGGGGTGAACGGGCGGCGTCCGGGCCGCTGACGTTGGGCCAGCGCAACACGCTCAACTGGGTCGGCCGCGAGGACGACGAGTTCTCCGCCGTCATGCAGTGGTGGTTCGCGCTGCCCGACGGCGCGGCCATGGCCGATATCACGGCCGCGATCGCGATCCTGCTGGCCCGCCACGAGGCGCTGCGCAGCCGGTACCTGCCCGGCGACGAGCCGACGCAGGAGGTGTTGCGCTCCGGCACGGTCCGCGTCGACGTGCACACCCTGACCGACGCGCAGGCGGCGCTGGCCGGCCTGGCGCTGGCCGAGTCGCTGATCGCGGACCTGCGCGTCGGCGGCATCGACTTCACCTCCGGCGTGCCGCTGCGGTTCGCGGTCGGGACGGTGGCCGGCGTGCCGAAGTCGGTCGTGGCCGTCTACTCGCACATGGCGGTCGACTACGGCAGCATGGCACTGATCGGCCGGCAGTTCACCGAACTGGTCGCCGATCCGGCGAACCGCGTCGTCGGCCCCGCGACGCACCGGCCGCTGGACCAGGCGGCACTCGAACTGTCCGCGCGCGGCCGGAGAACGGCGGACGCGGCGCTGCGCTACTGGGAGACGTCACCTGCGCACGGCACCGCAGGCCGTCTACCCGATGCCACCACCGGACCGGCCGGTGGTCGGCATGCGGATGGCGCTGTTGGAGTCGCCGGCGGCCGGCGTCGCCCTGGGCCAGATCTCGGCCCGGACGAGGGTCGGTCGCCAGGCCGTGCTGCTGGCGGCGGTGTGCGCGGTGCTGGCGTGGCGCACGAGCTCACGGCGCTGCGTGTTCGCGTCGGTGTCGGGCAACCGGTTCCGGCTGCGGTTGCGGGAGTACGTCGGCAGCCTGTCCCAGGACGGCCTGATCGCACTGGACACCGAAGCGGCCGACGTTCGACGAACTCGTCACGCGCGCGGCCCGATCGACGCTGGCCGCGAACGCGAACAGCATGTTCGACGCGTACCGGCTGTGGCGGATCATCGAGCGGATCTGCCACGAGCGCGGCACGGCGTTCACGCGTGACTTCACGCTCAACGACATGAGCGCGCACCTGCCGTTCCCGGACGAGGAGGCCGGCGAGTCCGACCCGCCGCCGCCGGCGACGACGCTGTCCTGGTCGGACTCCGACCGGTTCCCGGTCGTGCTGCTGTGCAACCCGGTCCGACTGGCGCCGGAACTGATGCTGGCCCTCACGGTCGACCTGGAGTACGTCGGTGAACCGGAGGCCGAAGATCTGCTGCGCGGCATCGTGTCACTGTTGGCCGCGGCGGCGACCGATGACGTCGACATGACCCGGATCGGCGAGATCACCGGTGTGCCACAAGTGGTCCGCGACGCCGACTGGGCACAGGTCGACTCGTCCTGGATCCGACTGTCGTCGGTGCGTCAGTTGTTGGCCGACGCACTACCGGCCCCTGCCCACGTGACACTCACCGAAGCCGGCCTCGTCGCTTATGTGACGGCGACGCGAACGATGACGCCGGAAGACGTACACGCCGCGGTCATGGCGCGGCTCCCCGGCCGGCACACCGCCATGGCCCCCGCCCACTACATCCTCTGCGCCGGCACACCGGAAAACCCCGACACCACAACGCGCTGGCAGGCACTGACCGTACTGGCGGAAGGCGACGGGCGCGTCACACACACCGTATGACGGAGCCGCCACCCACCATCACTCCTCCGGCGTCAACCACAACACCCCACTCGGCGGCAACTGCAGCAGCGCCGACGCGGGCTGGCCGTGCCACGGCTTCTCCTCCGCCATCACGACTCCCATGTTGCCGACCCCGGAACCGCCGTAGGCGTCCGCGTCGGTGTTGACCAGTTCCCGCCACCGGCCGGCGCGCGGCAGGCCGACGCGGTAGTCCAGGTGCGGCACACCGGCGAAGTTCGCCACGCACGCCAGCGCCGAGCCGTCCACGCCGAGCCGCAGGAAGCTCAACGTGTTCCCGCTGGTGTCGTTCGCGTCGATCCACTGGAAGCCATCCGGCCGACCGTCGTCGCTGTAGAGCGCGGCCGAGTCCTGGTAGGCCAGGTTCAGGTCGCGCACCAACGACTTCACACCCGCGTGCAGCGTCTGGTCGGTCAGACCCCAGTCCAGCGAACGCGCTCTCCGACCACTCGCGTTCCTGGCCGAACTCGCCGCCCATGAACAGCAGCTGCTTGCCCGGATGCGCCCACATGTAGGCGAACAGCGAGCGCAGCGACGCGGCCTTGTTCCAGTCGTCGCCGGGCATCCTGCCCCACAGCGACCCCTTGCCGTGCACGACCTCGTCGTGCGACAGCGGCAGCACGAAGTTCTCGGTCCACGCGTAGACCAGCGAGAACGTCATCTCGTTGTGGTGGATACGACCGGTGCACCGGATCGCGGCTCAGGTAGTGCAGCGTGTCGTGCATCCAGCCCATGTTCCACTTGAACCCGAACCCGAGCCCGCCCAGGTACGTCGGCCTGCTCACGCCCGGCCACGCCGTGGACTCCTCGGCGATCATCACGACGCCCGGGTGCCGCTTGTAGACGGTGGCGTTCAGCTCCTGCAGGAACCGCACCGCGTCCAGGTTCTCCCGGCCGCCGAACTCGTTGGGCAGCCACTCGGTCGCGCGAGTAGTCCAGGTACAGCATCGAGGCGACCGCATCGACCCGCAGCCCGTCGAGGTGGAACTCGTCGAACCAGTACAGCGCGTTCGCGACGAGGAAGTTGCGCACCTCGTTGCGGCCGAAGTCGAAGATCAGCGTGCCCCAGTCCGGGTGCGCGCCCCGCCGCGGGTCGGCGTGCTCGTACAGCGGCGACCCGTCGAACCGCGCCAGCGCCCACTCGTCCCGCGGGAAGTGCGCCGGCACCCAGTCCACGATGACGCCGATGCCGCGCTGGTGCAGCCGGTCCACGAAGTAGCGGAAGTCGTCCGGGACTGCCGAACCGGGACGTCGGCGCGTAGTAGGACGTGACCTGGTAGCCCCACGACCCGCCGAACGGGATGCTCGGCGATGGGCAGCAGCTCCACGTGCGTGAAGCCCATCTCCTCGACGTAGTCGGCCAGTTCGTCGGCCAGTTCGCGGTAACCCGAGCCCCTGCCGCCACGAGCCGAGGTGCACCTCGTAGACGCTCATCGGCGCGTCCACCCAGTGCGTCGCGTCGCGCCGCGCGGTCCAGACGGCGTCGTCCCACTCGTAGTCCGACGCGCGTCACCACCGACGCCGTCGCGGGCGGCTGCTCGGTCGCGAACGCCATCGGGTCGGCCTTCTCGTGCCACGTGCCGTCGGAGCCGAGCACGCGGAACTTGTACCGCGCGCCGACCGGCACGCCGGGCAGGAAGATCTCCCACACGCCCGACGAACCCAGGGACCGCATCGGGTTCGCGCGGCCGTCCCAGCCGTCGAAGTCGCCGGTGACGCGCACGCCGCGCGCCGTCGGCGCCCACACCGCGAACGACACGCCCTCGACCGACACCGCTGCGGGGTGTCGTAGGTGCGCACGTGCGCGCCGAGCACGTCCCACAGCCGCTCGTGCCGGCCCTCGCCGATCAGGTGCAGGTCCAGTTCGCCGATCGTGGGCAGCCAGCGGTACGGGTCGTCGACCGTGACGACGTCGGCCGTCGTAGTCGACCTCCAGCAGGTACGAGCCCGGGTTGCGCGGCAGCGCGCCGGCGAACAGGCCGTCGGCGACCTCGGCCAGCCGGACCCGCTCGTCGCCGAACAGCACGGTCACCGACTGGGCGCCGGGGCGCAGCGCCCTGGCGACGATGCCGTCCGGCGCCGGAGTGCACGCCGAGCACGGAGTGCGGATCGTGGTGCGACCCGGCCAGCAGGCGGTCGACGTCCTGGCGGGGCGGCGCCACCCCGGGCGGCGTCGCTGGCACTGGTGCTTCACTGCTCGTTCGCCTCCTGCGGTGATCCTGGCGATGGAGGACAGCGGCACCGGCAACCAGTCCGGACGGTTGGCGTGCTCGTAGGCGACCTCGTACACCGCTTTGTCCAACTCGAACGCGCGCATCAGCACCGGGTGCGAGCGCGGGTCGCCGACCGTGTCGACCGCGACCTCGGCGTAGCCGTCGCAGAAGGCGGCGCGGTTGCGCTGGCCCAGGCCAACGCGTTGTCCCGCGACTCGCTGCGAGTGCGCGCCGTCCTCGTACTGCTGGCCGAACAGCAACTGGTGGGCCGCGTAGTCGAACGACCTCAGCATGCCGGCCACGTCGCGCAGCGGCGAGCGCAGCGTGCCGCGCTCCTGCGCGGGCGCGGCCGGCTCGCCCTCGAAGTCGATCAGCAGCCAGCCGTTCGCGGTGCGCAGCACCTGGCCCAGGTGCAGGTCACCGTGGATGTACTGCATGCTACACCGGGGTCTTGACCTCGCGTAGCTGCTCGAACGCGGCGCGCAGCACGGGCGCGTGCGCGGCCAGTTCGGGCACCATGTCGGTGACCGCGGCCAGCCGGTCGGTCATGGCGACGACCGTGCGGTCCAGTTCGTCCGCGTCGACCTCCTGACTGGCCCAGCGCGCGCTGCAGATCGGCGTGCACGGTGGCCACGGCCGTGCCCAGCCGGTGTGCCTCGCCGGCGAAGTCGCCGCCGACCTCGTCGGGCGCCAGTTCGTCGTTGGCCATCAGGTCCCGCACGCTGGTGGTGGCCATGGCCCAGCCGTCCACCGCGTCGGAGATGAACTGCTGCAGCATGCCGATCGTCGTCGGCCCGCCCGGCACCTCACCGGTGACCGCGCCCAGCGGCAGCGGCGATGTGCTCGCTGCCGACGCTCGCGCAACGCCCTGTGCAGCAACAGATCCGGGTTCACGCCGGGAGTCAGCCTGCGGAACAGCTTGAGGATGTACTGGTTGCCGAACACCAGCGACGTGTTGCTCTGCTCCGACGTGATCGGCCGGGCACGCAGCCCGCCGGTCAGTTCCACGTCCGGCTCCCGCTCGAACTTCAGGTCGCCGACGGTCCGCCCCGTCGGCCAGCAGGTCCAGCAGAACGTAGGTGAGGTCCGCGTCGCCGCTGGCCTCGTAACACGGGATGCCGTGCTCGGTGCCGATCCAGCTGGCACCGAGGTGCTCCGGCATCTGCGTGCCGGCTGCCGATCAGTAACTGGTAGTCGTCGTGCCGGTCGTGTTGTTCGACCTCGACGACGACGTGCAGCAGCATCGGATTGCCGTCCAGCAGCACCGTGGTCGTGCCCGGCCGCACCGCCGTGATCGGCCGGTCCTTGCCCGCGAACCACCGCTGCTCCGGCAGCCACCCCGGCAGCGCTGCGGCCAGGTCGTCGACCATCTGTCCGAGTTCGGTCACATGACTCACCTCGGTTCGGTGTCGTGGCCCGGTTCGACCAGCTGGAACCAGTAGAAACCATGACCAGGCAGTGTCAACAGGTACGGCAGTTCGCCGATCCTGGGAAACCGCACGCCGCCGGTCAGCTCGACCGGCGTGCACTCGCGGTGCTGCGGACAGGTCCAGTTCGACCGGTTGCGGGAAACGGGACAGGTTGTTCACGCACAACACGACGTCCTCCCGCCCGTCCGGCCGCAGCCAGTGCCGCTTGTAGGCCAGCACGCTGGGGTTGGAGCCGCCCAGGTCGACGAAGTCGCCCTCGGCGAAGGCGTAGTGCTGCTTGCGCACCTCGATCATCCGCCGGTCCAGCTCAACAGCGACGAGGCGTTGTTCTGCTGGGCCTCCACGTTGATCCCCTGGTACCCGTAGACCGGGTCCATGATCACGGGCAGGTAGATGCGGCCCGGGTCGCAGCCGGAGAAGCCGGCGTTGCGGTCCGGTGTCCACTGCATCGGCGTCCGCACCGCGTCGCGGTCGCCGAGCCAGATGTTGTCGCCCATACCGATCTCGTCACCGTAGTACAGAACGGGTGATCCGGGCAGGGACAAGCAGCATCGCCGTGAACAGTTCCTGCTGGTTGCGGTCGTTCTCCAGCAGCGGGGCGAGGCGACGGCGGATGCCGATGTTGGCCTTCATCCTGGGGTCATGGGCGTACTCCGCGTACATGTAGTCGCGTTCGTCGTCGGTGACCATTTCCAGGGTCAGCTCGTCGTGGTTGCGCAGGAAGATCCCCCACTGGCAGCCCGACGGGATCGCCGGCGTCTGGGCCAGGATCTCACTGATCGGGAACCGGCTCTCCCGCCGCACCGCCATGAACAACCGTGGCATCAGCGGGAAGTGGAAGGCCATGTGGCACTCGTCACCACCGACCGTGGGATCACCGAAATAGGCCACGACGTCCGATCGGCCACTGGTTGGCCTCCGCGAGCAGCACCCGGCCGGGGTACTCGTCGTCGACGACCTTGCGGCAGCGCCGCAGGAAATCGTGCGTGCGGGGCAGGTTCTCGCAGTTGGTGCCCTCCTGCTCGAACAGGTAGGGCACGGCGTCCAGCCGGAAACCGTCGATGCCCAGGCCCAGCCAGAACCGCAGCACGTCCAGCATGGCGTCCTGGACGTCGGGGTTCTCGTAGTTCAGGTCGGGCTGGTGGGCGAAGAACCGGTGCCAGTAGAACTGGCCGCGCACCGGGTCGTAGGTCCAGTTGGACGTCTCGGTGTCGACGAAGATGATCCGCGCGTCGGCGTAGCGCGAGTCGTCGTCGCTCCACACGTAGTAGTCGCCGTACGGGCCCGTCCGGCTCGGTGCGCGACTGCTGGAACCAGGGGTGCGCGTCGGACGTGTGGTTGAGCACCAGGTCGGTGATCACCCGGATGCCCCGCGCGTGCGCCTCGTCCAGCAGGTGGACGAAGTCCTCGACGTTGCCGAACTCCGGCAGCACGGCCCGGAAGTCGCTGATGTCGTAGCCGCCGTCGCGCAGCGGGCGACGCGTAGAACGGCGGCAGCCACAGGCAGTCCACGCCCAGCCACTTCAGGTAGTCCAGCTTGCTGGCCAGGCCGCGCAGGTCGCCGGTGCCGTCGCCGTTGGAGTCCTGGAACGCGCGCACCAGCACTTCGTAGAACACCGCGCCCTTGAACCACACCGGGTCGCGGGGCGGTTCCTGGGCCGAGCCGAAGTCGTCGGCCTGGGGCTCGACCAGTAGGCCCTCCTCGGTGATGGCTTCGCCGGTGTGCGGCACGCCCGCCAATCTCGGCCACGCACGTCGGTCGCGGATTCGATGCGTCACGAGGATCCACCTCGTCAAGGCGTCTGTTCAGCCACCCCGCGGCTTGGGCGGGCGCGGGGCGGCTGGCGGGGGCTTGCGGTTCCGGTTACCCGCCGCCCTGTGGTCGGAGGCTGGCGATGTGCGCTACGGAGCGCCACGGTTCGAGACGGACGTAGTTGGCCTGGCCCCAGTCCCAGGTCTGACCCGTCACCTCGTCGTGGGCCAGCAGCCGGTCGGACCATTCGAAGCCGAGCGAGGGCAGGTCCAGCCAGAGCATGCCCTCCTCGGCGCCGGACGGGTTCAGGTTCACGATGCACGACGACCGTGTCACCGGTGGCCGGGTCCTGCTTCGAGTAGGCCAGCAGCGCAGCCGTTGTCCACGTAGTGGAAGCGCAGCGTCCGCATCTGCTGGAGCGCGGGTGCGCCCGCCGGATCTCGTTGAGCCTGCGCAGCCACGGTTCCAGCGACCGGCCCTCGGCCAGCGGCCGCCGCGTAGTCCCGCGGCCGCAGCTCGTACTTCTCCGAGTTCAGGTACTCCTCGCTGCCCGGCCGCACGGCCTCGTGCTCGAACAGCTCGTAGCCCGGAGTACACGCCCCAGGTCGGGGACATCGTCGCCGGCGAGCGCGGCGCGCAGCGCGAACATGCCGGGCCCGCCGTGCTGCAGCGACTCGTGCAGGATGTCCGGCGTGTTCACGAACAGGTTGGGCCGGCCGTCGTCGGCGTGCTCGACGAGGTCGACGCCGAACTCGATCAGCTCCTCCTTCGTCGTGCGCCAGGTGAAGTAGGTGTAGCTCTGGGTGAAGCCGAGCCGCGCCAGGCCCCACAGGATCGGCGGGCCGGGTGAACGCCTCGGACAGGAACAGCACGTCGGGGTGGGTGTCCTTGACCGAGCTCGATCAGCCAGGCCCAGAAGTCCGGCGGCTTGGTGTGCGGGTTGTCCACCCGGAAGATCGACACCCCGTGCTCGATCCAGTGCAGTACGACGCGCAGCACCTCGGCGTAGATGGCGCGCGGGTCGTTGTCGAAGTTGATCGGGTAGATGTCCTGGTACTTCTTGGGCGGGTTCTCGGCGTAGGCGATGCGAGCCGTCCGGCCGGGTGGTGAAGAACTCCGGGTGCTTGAGCACCCACGGGTGGTCCGGCGCGGCCTGCAGGGCGAGGTCCAGCGCGACCTCCAGGTCCAGTTCCCTCGCCCGCGCGACGAACGCGTCGAAGTCCTCGATGGTGCCCAGTTCGGGGTGGATCGCGTCGTGGCCGCCCTCGTCGGCGCCGATCGCCCACGGCGAGCCGACGTCGGACTCGGTGCCACCGAGGGTGTTGTTGGCGCCCTTGCGGTTGACTCGTCCGATCGGGTGGATCGGCGGCAGGTAGACGACGTCGAACTTCATCGCCGCGATGCGGTCCAGCTCGGCGGTCGCGGTGGCGAACGTGCCGTGCACCGGCCGGCCCGACTCGTCCAGGCCGCCGGTGGAGCGGGGGAAGAACTCGTACCAGGAGCCGAACGCGGCCCGCTTGCGGTCCACCCACAGCTTCATCGGCTTGCCCTTGGTGACCAGCTCGCGCACCGGGTGCTCGTGCATGATCCGCAGCACGTGGTCGGACAGCGCGGTGTCCACGCGGTCGGCCAGCGGGGCCTCGACGTCGCGCAGCGCGGTGACGGCGGCGCCCAGCAGGGCGCGGTCGGCGTTGCGGTCGGGCCTGCGGCTGACGCGCTCCAGCAGGCGGGCGCCGGTCTCCAGGTCGTTGGCCAGTTCGTCGGCGTCCTGGCCGGCGGCCACCTTCACCTCGACGGCGTGCCGCCACGTCGACCACGGGTCGCTCCACGCGTCCACGCGGTAGGTCCACAGGCCCTCGGCGTCCGGGACGATCACCGCGGCGTACCGGTCCAGTCCCTTGCCCTGCGGCACCATCCTGGTCTGCTCGGGAGATCCGGTCGTTCGGCCCGCGCCACGTGACGGTCGCAGCGACGGCGTCGTGCCCGTCCCGCCACACCGTCGCCGTCGACCGGGATGTGCTCTCCGACGACGGCCTTCGCCGGCCATCGGCCACATCCGACCGACGGAGTCACCTCGTCGATGCCCAGCCGACCCGTCATGAACAGCGCTCCCTCTTGCCTGGCGACAAAGCTGTCGTCACGCGGCATGTCCGCGCCCTCCATGAGTGTGCCCTGTTCGATCTTGGAACCATTCATCGGGGACTCTCCACTACCGGGTTACCCCGGCGCATCGACCGGTACACCTCGTGACCGTCCATGTCGTGGCGCGTGACGGGTCTGTCCAGAGTGGTCACTCGACTGGAAACCCAGGCTTACGCGCGAGCCACCTGGTCGACCGGCGCGTCGTCAGACGTTCGGCCGACTCGTGTCAGGGCGGTTCCGGCGCCGATAGGGTGAGCCGCCATGCGCGCAGTTCGTCGCCTGACGGTCCCGGCCAGCCTCCCCGAACCGCTGGCCGCACTCGACCCCCTCGCCCACAACCTCCGCTGGACCTGGCACACACCGACCAGGGACCTGTTCGCCGCGGTCGACAGCGAACTGTGGGACGGAGTCGGCCGACCCGCTGCGGGTGCTCACGCCGGGTCAGCGCCGGACCGGCTGGCCGAACTCGCCGCCGACGACGGCTTCGTCTGTCCGCTGCCGTGACCTGGCCGCCGACCTGGCGACCTACCGTCACGGCGACCGGTGGTACCAGCGCGACGTGCACCGAGGACCGCCCCGACTCGATCGCCTACTTCTCGATGGAGTTCGGCGTCAACGCGACGCTGCCGAACTACTCCGGCGGCCTCGGCGTGCTGGCCGGCGACCACCTCAAGGCAGCGTCCGACCTGGGCATTCCCGCTGATCGGCGTCGGCCTGCACTACCGCCACGGCTACTTCCGCCAGTCGCTGTCCCGGGACGGCTGGCAGCTGGAGGACTACCCGCCCAACGACCCGAGCGGCCGAGCCGTTCGAGCAGCTGACCGACACCGACGGCCGCCCGGTCGTGATCACGGTGGCGCTGCCCGGCAACCGCGACACTGCACGCGAGGGTGTGGGTGGCGATGGTCGGCCGCATCCCGCTGCTGCTGCTCGACTCGGACATCGACGCGCAACGACACGGAGCTGCGCGGCGTCACCGACCGCCTCTACGGCGGCGACCAGGAATACCGCATCCGCCAGGAGATCCTGGCCGGCATCGGCGGCGTGCGCGCGGTCCGCCGGTACTGCGACCTGACCGGCCGGACCGCGCCCCGATCGGTCTTCCACACCAACGAGGGCCACGCCGGCTTCCTGGGCCTGGAACGGATCCGCGAACTGATCGGCGGCTCCGGCCTGGACTTCGACCAGGCGCTGTCGGCGGTGCGCGCGGGCACGGTGTTCACGACGCACACCCCGGTCCCGGCCGGCATCGACCGCTTCCCGGTGGACCTGGTCCGGCGCTGCTTCGAGGACGGCCGCCTGCTGCCCGGCGTGCCGCTGGACCGCATCCTGCCGCTGGGCTCCGAGGACAACGACCCAGGCGTGTTCAACATGGCGCACATGGGGTTGCGCCTGGCGCAACGGGCCAACGGGGTGTCCAAGCTGCACGGCGCGGTCAGCCGGGAAATGTTCCACGGCCTGTGGCCGGATTTCGAGACGAGCGAGGTCCCGATCGGCTCGGTGACCAACGGCGTCCACGGCCCGACGTGGTCGGCGGCGCAGGACACTGGCGTTGCTGGGCGAACCGGACAGCGAGGCACCGGCGCAGGGAACTGGCGTCGGTCACCGACCGGGAGCTGTGGGACCTGCGCTGCGAACTGCGCGACGTCCTGGTCGGCGAGGTACGGCGGCGGGTCCGCGCGTCGGCCCTGCTGCGCGGCTCGTCAGCCCTGGAACTGGGCTGGGTCGACTCGGTCTTCGACCCGAACGTGCTCACCGTCGGCTTCGCCCGCCGGGCGGCCACGTACAAGCGGCTGACGCTGATGCTGCGCGACCCGGACCGCCTGCGCTCACTGCTGCTGCATCCCGAGCGCCCGGTGCAGCTGGTGGTGGCCGGCAAGGCCCACCCGGCCGACGACGGCGGCAAGTCGCTGATCCAGCAGATCGTCCACTACGCGGACGACGCCGGGGTCCGGCACCGGATCGTCTTCCTGCCCGACTACGACATGTCGATGGCCAGGTACCTGTACTGGGGCTGCGACGTGTGGTTGAACAACCCGGTGCGGCCGATGGAGGCGTGCGGCACGTCCGGCATGAAGTCGGCGCTCAACGGTGGGCTGAACCTGTCCATCCTGGACGGCTGGTGGGACGAGCACTACGACGGCAGGAACGGCTGGGCGGTCCCCACGGCCGACGACGTGGCCGACCCCAACCACCGCGACGACCTGGAAGCACGGGCGCTGTACGACCTGCTGGAACACCAGGTACTGCCGCTGTTCTACGACCGGTCCGACGGATGCCGGCGGACTGGCTGGCCATGGTCCGGCACACGCTGGCCACGCTGGGCCAGCGATGCAGGCTCACAGGATGGTGCGCGAGTACACGTCGAAGCTGTACGTACCGGCCGCGACGTCCGCGACGGCGATCGCGGCTGACGACCACCATGGCGCCAAGGAGCTGGCCGCCTACCGGGAACGGTTGCGAGCCCACTGGGGCCGGGTCCGAGTCGCCGAGTTGGAGCTGGACGCCGGCCGACGCCGAACTGGGCACCGCGGTCCGGGTGACGGCTTCGGTCGAGCACGGCGAATTGGAACCGTCGAGACGTCGAAGTGCAGGCCGTGATCGGCAAGGTGAGCGATGACGGGGATCTGTACGACCTGGTGAAGGTGCCGATGCGAATTCGTGGACGGGGGGTACCTAGGCCGAGTTGCCGATGCCGGTGGCCGGAGCGGTCGGATACACGGTCCGGGTACTCCCCAGGCATCCGCTGCTGGCAACCCCGGCCGAATTGGGTCGGGTGGTCCTGGCCCACTGATCTGAAGGTGTCGCGGCGTCGTCGTCGCACTCTCGGGGCGGCCGGCCTGCGGGTCGCTGCTCGCCGCCGGTCTGTCGCGGGAGCCGGCCGGCTCGCCTCGCCGCGCCGGCCGCCGGTTCAGCGCGGGGCTCTGAGCAACAGCAGGGAGCGGGCCGGGATTTCAATGACACTTCTGGCTCGGAGGCCGCCCGGTACCGTCGGGCTGCCGTCCGCCGTCGTCGTAGTCCAGCGTTGGCTTGAACGTCTCGCCGTACTCCGGCGCCGGGCAACGTGACCTCGACCGGCGACGTCGTCCGCGTGCAACAGCAGCAGCCACGAGTGGTCCGGGATCAGTTCGCCGTCCCGCGTCCTGGACTGGCTGTTGGACCCGTCGATCCACATGCATCAGCGTGCGCCGCTTGTCGTCGAACCAGTCGCTTCGGTCATCTCGGCCCCGTCGGGCCGGAACCAGATCAAGTCGGGCCGGCCGGTGGGTGTGGTCCGGCCCTCGAAGAACTCCGGCTGCCGCAGTGCCGGACTGTCGGCCCGCAGGTGCACCAACCGCGCGACGTGAACGCCAGCAGCGCCGCAGCCTCGGCTGTCGGCGACCAGTTGACCCACGACGTCTCGTTGTCCTGGCAGTAGGCGTTGTTGTTGCCGTTCTGGGTGCGCCACATCTCGTCGCCCGGCGATCAGCATCGGCGTCCCGGTGGACAGCAGCAACGTGGCCAGCAGGTTGCGGGCCTGCCGAGCGCGCAGCGACAGGACCTCGCGGTCGCGTGGTCTCGCCCTCGACGCCGCAGTTCCACGACCGGTTGTCGTTGGTGCCGTCCCGGTTGTCCTCGCCGTTGGCGTCGTTGTGCTTGTCGTTGTAGGACACCAGATCCCGCAAGGTGAAGCCGTCGTGCGCGGTGACGAAGTTGATCGACTGCCACGGGCCGCCGCAGGTCGTCGGCATAGAGATCCGACGAACCGGCCAGCCGGTACGCCAGGTCCCGCACTCCGGTCGCGCCACGCCAGAAGTCCCGCACGGTGTCCCGGTAGCGGCCGTTCCACTCGGCCCACTGCGCGCCGAACTCGCCGACCCGGTAGCCGTCACCGGTCGCGTCCCACGGTTCGGCGATCAGCTTGCACCGCGACAGCAGCGGGTCGGTCGTGATCGCCGTGAGCATCGTCGAGTCACGGTCGAACAGCCGCCCACCGGGCCGGCCCAGCGTGCTGGCCAGGTCGAACCGGAACCCGTCGACGCCCAGCTCGCTCACCCAGTACCGCAGCGAGTCGGTGACCATCCGGACCACGGTCGGCGAGCCGGACTCCAGCGTGTTGCCGCAACCGGTGACGTCGACGACCCGCCCGCCCGCCCGGTGCATGTAGTACGTCGGGCGCGTCGAAGCCGCGCCAGCTGAGCGTCGGGCCGTCCAGGCCGCCCTCGCACGTGTGGTTGAACACCACGTCCACGATGACCTCGATGTGCACCGAGTGCAGCGCGGCCACCATCGTGCGGAACTCCTCGATCTCCCGGCCCGGCTCACTGGCGTACGCGGCGTGCGGCGCGAAGAAGCCGAGCGGCGAGTAGCCCCAGTAGTTGTGCCGGCCGGCCCGCAGCAGCGACGGCTCGTCGCGCGAACGCGTGCACCGGCAGCAGTTCGACCGCCGTCACGCCCAGCCGGACGAGATGCTCGATCGCCGCCGGGATGGGCCAGCCCGAGGTACGTGCCGCGCAGCCTGCGCGGGATGTCGGGGTGGCGCTGCGTGAAGCCCTTGACGTGCAGTTCGTAGATCACCGTCTCCTCGAACGGCGTCTCCGGCCGGATACCGACGTCCGGGCCGCCCGGCGAGACTGACCACCGACAGCGGCACGCTGCCCAGCGAGTCGACCGGCGACGCGGGCCCACGCATCGGGTCGCCGACGTAGCCGAGCGCGGCCGCGAGGTTCGTGAGCCTGGCCGGTGATCCGTGGTCGCGTACGGGTCGACCAGCAGTTTCGCCGGATTGCAGCGCAGGCCGCGGGTACGGGTCGTACGGCCCGTGCACGCGGTAGCCGTACCGCTGGCCCGTCGTCACGCCGGGCACCAGGCCGTGCCACACGCCGAACGTGCGCTCGGTCAGCTCGATCCGCCGCTCCGCGCCGTCCTCACTGATCAGGCACACCTCGACCGCCTCGGCGACCGCGGAGGTCACGGCGAAGCGGACGCCGCCTGCTTCCGGGTGTGCGCCGAGCGGGAACGGTCTGCCGGGCAGGACGTGCGCGCCGGCCACTGGTCGTGTCGCCATCGTCGGTCCATCTTTCCAGTGATCCCCGACACAGGCGGTGACCGTTGACGGACGTCACCTAGCCCGCAGTTCAACAAGGCGAACGATTCGGCCGCCAGCCGTGCCGACCGAGCCGCTCGAACCGCATCGCCCCAGCTCAGCAGCACTTCGCCCGGCCAGTCCGCCGAGCTGGACCGTCGACCGCGGTGCGCCGAGGTTGCACGCCAGTCGCAGCGGCCCCGGTGCAGCACCAGCCACGAGCCGTCGCCGCGCACCGTCGAACCGTGTCCAGACCGCGGATCGCTCAGCTCCGGCCGTCCCGGCGCAGCGTGATCAGCGCGCGGTACAGCTCGAGCATCTCGCGGTGCCCAGGCTGGGTCCGGTTCGGCCCAGTCCAGCCGGGAACGGGCCACGGTCGCCGGGTCCATCGGGTCGGGAATGTCCTGCTCGTCCCAGCCGTGCCGGCCGAACTCCCGGCGCCGGCCCGTTGCGCACCGCGTCGGCCAGTTCCGGGATCGGGGAACGACGCGAAGAACTGCCACGGCGTGCTCGCCGCCCACTCCTCGCCCATGAACACCATCGGCGTGTACGGCGAGCAGAACACGATCGCGGCACCGCACGCCAGCCGGCCCGTGCGACACCGTGGCCGACAGCCGGTCGCCGACCGCCCGGTTGCCGATCTGGTCGTGGTTCTGCAGGTACGCCAGGAACCGGTGCCCGGGCGTGCGGTGCAGGTCCACCGGCCGGCCGTGCGTCCGGCCACGGAACGACGACCACGTTCCGGCGTGGAAGAACACGTTCGCGCAGCGTCCGCGACCAGCGCGCCCGGGCGCTGCCGAAGTCCGTGTAGTAGCCCGGTCGTCTCGCCGGTCAGCGCCACGTGCAGCGCGTGGTGCACGTCGTCGGACCACTGCGCGTGCAGCGCCCTCGCCGCCGGCCTCGCGCGGCGTGACCAGCTGCGGGTCGTTCCGGTCGGACTCGGCGATCAGGGTCAACGGCCTGCCCAGTGCCGCGGACAGCGCGTCGACCTCGACGGACAGTTCCTCCAGCAGGTGGATCGCGCGCCGGTCGGTGAACGCGTGCACGGCGTCCAGCCGCAGCGCGTCGACGTGGAAGTCGCGCAGCCAGCCCAGCGCGTTGTCGATGACGTAGCGACGGACCTCGTCGGAGTCCGGGCCGTCCAGGTTCAGCGCCGGACCCCAGTCGCTCTGGCCGGCGAAGTACGGGCCGAACCTCGGCCGAGGTACGCGCCGGACGGCCCGAGGTGGTTGTAGACGACGTCCAGCACGACAGCCAGGCCCACGCGCGTGGCACGCGTCGACGAACCGCTTGAACCCGTCCGGGCCGCCGTACGGCTCGTGCACCGCACCCCACAGCACCCCGTCGTAACCCCAGCCCGCCGGTGCCGTCGAACGAGTTCACCGGCAGCACCTCGACGAACGTGATGCCCAGGTCGACCAGGTGATCGAGCCGTTCGAGCGCCGAGTCGAACGTGCCGCCGGGCGTGAACGTGCCGATGTGCAGCTCGTACAGCACGCCACCGGGCAGCGACCGGCCCGTCCAGCGCATCCGTCCGACCACTCGAACGCACCGTGGTCGTAGCGGCGGGACGGCCCGTGCACGCCGTCGGGCTGCCACAGCGACCGCGGGATCGGGCAGCGGGGTGTCGTCGTCATCGAGCAGGTACGCGTAGTCGGTGCCCGTCGGCGCGTCGGCGTGCCACCAGCCGCCGTCGGCCGCGGTCATCTCGTGGTCGACGCCGTCGACCCGGACGCGCACCCGCCGCTGGTCCGGGCGCCCACACCGAGAACGTCATCGGATCCCCCCGCACCAGCAGCGCCACCGGATAGCGGTCCAGCAGACGGCCAGCGGCGGGACGTCGCTCGACACCCGCGCCGGTGAGCACGTCGGTCCAGGTGCCGGCCGGCAGCGGCAGCACCGTGTCCTGCCACCCGCCGCGGCTCGCCAGGCCGACCGGCAGCCGCGTCGCGACGGCGACCAGATCGGCGGACCGGGTGAACGCGACAGCGTGCTCGGCTCGCGGAGCCTTCGGCGCTCAGCGGCGCGATAGCCGTGGAACAGCTCCGGCCGGTCCCGGCGCAGGGTCAGCGCCCGGTGCGTGACGAGGAGTTTCGCCGCGCCGGTGTCGTCGATCGGCGGCAGCCAGCCGCCCTCGACCGGGCCAGCAGCGTCCGAGCGGACCGCGTAGTCCACCGGCCGCCGGTTGTCCGGGTCGACCAGCGACAGGTCCCACAGCTCGGTGCCCTGGTACACGTCCGGCACGCCGGGACCGGCTAGCTGCACCAGTTTCTGGCCCAGCGCGTTGGACCAGCCGGGACGGCGTGATCCGGTCCACGAACGCGCTGACGTCGGCCGCCAGGTCCGGGTCCAGCGAGCACCTCGTCCGGCCACGCGGCGACCGCGCGCTCGAACGGCTCGTCGTGCTCGGTCCACGTCGTGCGCAGCTTCGACTCCTTGGCCGCCTTGTCCAGGTAGTCCCGCAGCCGGTCGGCGCTGATCGGCCACGCGCCGACCAGCTGTCTGCCACGCCAACAGGTTCAGCGCGGGCTCGTCGATCGGCCGGGCGGCCGACCACCGCGTCGACGGCGGCGGCGAACTCGCCGGGCAGTTCGGCCAGCACGGCCAGCCGGGCGCGCACGTCCTCGGACCGCTTGGTGTCGTGTGTGGACAGTGTCGTCATCGCCGCCGGGTGGCCGGCTTCACGGGCCGCGGCCAGCTCGTGGAACTCGGCCACGTCCGACGCCGAACCGGTCCGGCGCGCCGCCGACCTCGTTCAGCGCGGAGAACCGGGTGTAGCGGTAGAAAGCGGTGTCCTCGGTGCCCTTCGCCACGACCATGCCGGAGGTCTGCTGCAGCCGGGTGGCCAGCTCGCCGTCCGGCAGGGCGTGCAGTTGCAGGTCGATCGCGTCCAGCGCGGGGATCAGGTCCGGCCGGTTCACGCTGGCCGCCCGATCGCGTCGGCCAGGTGTTCCTCGCCCTCGGGCAGGTACGACCGGTAGACGGGGAACGCGATCATGATCTCGGCGATCGCGGCCACGCGCCGTCTCGCAGGTCCGACCCCGGCGACCAGAGCGGCGATCCGGCGCACCTCGGCGACCAGGATCGTGTCGGTGACCAGCCGCCGCGACTGCTCCTGTACGGCGGCGAAATCCGTGGCGACGCCACGCCGGCCGCGCCAGTTCGGTGAAGCCCGGCTCGCCCGCCGGATCGACGAACACGCCGCAGATCTCGCGCAGCGAGTCGTAGCCGACGGTCCCGTCGGCCGGCCAGCTCGACCGGCAGCGCCTCCCCCGGCTCCAGGATCTTCTCCACCACCAGCCACGCCCTCCGGCGTGGCCGCGCGCAGCCGGCGCAGGTAGCCGCCGGGGTCGGCGAGGCCGTCCGGGTGGTCCACGCGCAGGCCGGTGACGTCCCCGTCGGCGACCCAGCGCAGCACCTCGCCGTGGGTCGCGTCGAACACCTCCGGGTCCTCGACGCGTACGGCGGCCAGCGTGGTGATGTCGAAGAACCGCCGGTAGTTCAGCTCGCGGTTGCCGCGCCGCCAGCCGACCAGTTCGTAGTGCTGGCGGTCGTGCACCTCCTGCGGCGTGCCGCCGTCGGTGCCGGGCGCGATCGGGAACCGGTGGTCGTAGTAGACCAGTTCGTCGCTCGTCGACCCGCAGGTCGGCGACGTCGTCGTCGGCACCCAGCACGGGCAGCAGCAGCCGGCCGCGCGACCAGTCGATGTCGAAGTACCGCGCGTACTTCGACGTCGTGGCCGTGCCGCAGCACGTCCCACCACCACGCGTTCGACCTTCGGCACGGCCACCGACATGTGGTTGGGCACGATGTCGACGACCATGCCCAGCCCGGCCGCGCGCAGCCGCGCGGCCAGCGCGACCCGCGCCTGCTCACCGCCGAGTTCCGGCCGCGCGCGGGTCGGGTCGACGACGTCGTAGCCGTGCGTGGAACCGGGCGCGGCGTCCAGCATCGGCGACGCGTACAGCGCGCCGACGCCCAGCCTGGCCAGGTAGTCCACGACGCGCCTCGGCGTCGGCGAAGGTGAACTCGGGGCGCAGCTGCACCCGGTAGGTGGAGGCCGGGACCGTCATTCCTCGTCCTGCCGGACGCGCTGCAGCACGATCAGCGACCGCGAGCCGACGTTGACCGTGCCGCCTGCGGCACACGGTGTCCTGGCCGGGTTCGGTGTCGACCTCACCGGTCGTGGTGTCGACCACCTTCGTCCACTCCGCTCCGTAGTCCTTGCCGGGCAAGGTCATCTCGATGTCCTCGTAGTGCGCGTTGAAGGCCATCAGGAACGAGTCGTCCACGCACGCGCATGCCGCGCGGGTCCAGGTCGGGGATGGCCTCGCCGTTGAGGAACACGACGATCGCCTTGCCGAACCCGTCGTCCCAGTTCTGCTCGCGTCATCTCCTCGCCCGACGGCGTGAACCACGAGATGTCGCCCAGCTCGTCGTCCTTGCGGATCGGCTTGCCGACGAAGAACCGGCGCCGCCGGAACACCGGGTGCTCCCTGCGGAACGCGGTCAGCCCGCCGACGAACTCCAGCAGCTCCCGGTTCTCCTTGCAGCGAGCGACCAGTCGACCCAGGACAGCTCGTCGTCCTGGCAGTAGGCGTTGTTGTTGCCCTGCTGGGTGCGGCCGATCTCGTCACCGTGCAGCAGCATCGGCACGCCCTGCGACAGCAGCAGGCGTGGCCAGCAGGTTGCGGCGCTGGCGGCGGCGCAGGTCCAGGATCGTCCGGGTCGTCGGTCGGGCCCTCGACGCCGCAGTTCCAGGAGCGGTTGTCGTCCGAGCCGTCCCGGTTGTCCTCACCGTTGGCGTCGTTGTGCTTGTCGTTGTAGGACACCAGGTCGTTGAGCGTGAAGCCGTCGTGCGCGGTGACGAAGTTGATCGACGCGAACGGCCGCCGCCCGTCGTGCTGGTACAGGTCGGACGAACCGGTGATCCGGGACGCGAACTCGCCCAGCGTCGCCGACTCGCCACGCCAGAAGTCGCGCACCGTGTCCCGGTACTTGCCGTTCCACTCCGACCACAACGGCGGGAAGTTGCCGACCTGGTAGCCACCGGGCCCGACGTCCCACGGTTCCGCGATCAGCTTCACCTGGCTGACCACCGGGTCCTGCTGCACGAGGTCGAAGAACGTGGACAGCCGGTCGACGTCGTAGAACTCGCGGGCCAGGGCGGCCGCGAGGTCGAAGCGGAAGCCGTCGACGTGCATCTCCGTCACCCAGTAGCGCAGCGAGTCCATGATCAGCTGCAGGGTGTGGGGATGCCGCACGTTCAGGGAGTTCCCCGTGCCGGTGTAGTCCATGTAGTACTGCGGCTCGCTCGTCCACCAGCCGGTAGTACGCCTCGTTGTCGATGCCGCGCATGGACAGCGTCGGGCCGAGGTGGTTGCCCTCGGCGGTGTGGTTGTAGACGACGTCGAGGATCACCTCGATGTTCGGCGTCGTGCAGGGCGCGCACCATGCCCTTGAACTCCTGCACCTGCCCGGCCTGGTCCGGCCATCGACGAGTAGGCGTGGTGCGGCGCGAAGAAGCCGATCGTGTTGTAGCCCCAGTAGTTGCGCAGGCCCCGCTCGGACAGGCCGTGGTCGGTGATGAACTGGTGCACCGGCATCAGCTCGATCGCGGTCACACCCAGCTTCGGTCAGGTGCTCGATGACCGCGGGGTGCGCCAGGCCGGCGTAGGTGCCGCGCAGTTCCTCCGGGCACGTCGGGGTGGCGCATCGTCAGGCCCCTGACGTGCGCCTCGTAGATCACCGACTCGTTGTACGGGGTCCTCGGCGGCCGGTCGTTGGCCCAGTCGAAGAACGGGTTGACCACCATCGAGTAGCGGCATGTGACCGGCCGAGTCGTCGTCGTTGCGCCCGTCCGGCGACGCCGAACGGGTACGAGAACACCGACGGGTCCCAGTCCACGCCGCCCGAGATCGCCTTGGCGTACGGGTCGATGAGCAGCTTGTTCGGGTTGCAGCGCAGGCCGCGCTCCGGGCTCGTACGGGCCGTGCACGCGGTACCCGTAGCGCTGGCCGGGACCGATGCCGAGCAGGTAGCCGTGGTGCACGAAACCGTCGACCTCGGGCAGGCGGTGCCGTGGTCTCCTTGCCGCTCGTCGTCGAACAGGCACAGTTCGACGAACTTCGGCCATCTCGGAGAACAGGGCGAAATTGGTGCCGACTCCGTCGTAGGTCGCACCGAGCGGGTACGGGGTTCCAGGCCAGGGCGACGACACATGTTCTCCTCAGCAAGGCTCCCCGGCCGCTAGTCGCGGCCGGGGACGTCGAGATGTCCAAGCTAGCGGCGGGCCGGTCACCGGGCGCACCGTGAGGTGGGTCGCGCCGCGCGGTGGCCGGGCCGCCCGCAGCGGCGCCACCACGGCCCTGACGTGCTCGTCGGCGAAGAACTCCGCCAAGCGTCACAGGCAGCGGGATCCGCCAGTTCGGGTACTCGTCGACCGTACCCGGCAGGTTCGGGCTGCCGCCGCACGCCGAGCGCGTCGGCGGGTGAGGTGAGCAACAGTCGCGGCGCGGCGGCGGCCAGCAGGGCGTGCAGCGCCGCGACCGGATCGTCGGTCGGCACGTCGTAGCCCGCCAGCAGTTCCACCAGCGCCGCCCGGTCGGCGTCGGCCTGCGCGTAGTCGCGTTCGGGCGGTCCGTCCAGCAGGCCCAGTTCGGCACGGACGCGGACGTGTGTCGGCGTGCAGCCAGCCCGACGACGGTCGGCAGGTCGTGCGTTGTGATGCTGGCCATGGCATCGCGTTCCCAGTCCGCGGCGGCATGAACGGCTGACCCTCGGCGTCCCAGTCGCGCTGGAACCACAGCACGGCCGAGCTGAGCACGCCGCGCTGGTGCAGCGTCGCGGTCACCGTGCGCTGCACGGTGCCCAGGTCCTCGCCGATCACGACCGCGCCGGCCCGGTGCGCCTCCAGCGCCAGGATGCCGAGCATCGCCTCGGGGTCGTAGTGCACGTAGGTGCCCCGGCCGGGTGGCTCGCCCGGTGGGATCCACCACAGTCGCCACAGCCCGGCGACGTGGTCGACGCGGATGCCGTCGGCGTGCCGCAGGATGCCGCGCAGCATGTCCCGGAACGGCGCGTACCCGAGTTCGGCCAGCCGGTCCGGCCGCCACGGCGGCAGGTTCCAGTCCTGGCCCAGCTGGCTGAACGCGTCCGGCGGCGCGCCGACCGTGACGCGGGACGGCGAACACCGAGCCCTGCGCCCACGTGTCCGCGCCACCGGGCCGCACGCCGACCGGCAGGTCGTGCACGACGCCGACGGCCATCCCGGCGGCGCGCCCGGCGCACCTCCGCCAACTGCTCCCGGCACAGGTGCTGCAGCCAGGCGTGGAACGCGACCCGGTCGGCCAGTTCCGCCCGTGCCGCCTGCGACCTCGGCGCTGTCGGGATCACGCAGCGGCACCGGCCAGTCCCGCCAGTCCGGCACCGTGCACCTCGGCCAGCGCGCAGAACGTGGCGAAGTCGCGCAGCGCCGGATCCAGGTCGACCCGGACCGGTTCGTGCGCCCACAGCAGTTCCAGCGCGGCGCTCTTGGCCGCCCACACGGCGTCGTAGTCGATCAGCTCGTTGTCCGATCAGCTCGCGCCGGCGGCGCGGCTCTCGCCGGGAACCCGCAGGTAGAGCGGGTTGAGCGAAGCGGCGGCTGGCCGGCGAGTACGGCGACCGCTCGATCGGGTGGGTCGGGCTGATCGCCCCGACCGGGTTCACCAGCAGCACGCCGGCGCCCAGTTCGTCGGCCGACCGCCGGACCATCGTGGCCAGATCGGCGAAGTCGCCCATCCCCCACGATTCGCGCCGAGTGCAGCGCGTAGAGCTGCACCGCCCACCCCCACGCGGGCGGCACCGGCGGCAGCCGCTCCGGGCACGACGGCGAGCACGACGTCCTGGTCGGCGGTGACCAGCCGGTGCCAGCCCAGCGGCAGGTCGGCCGGCAGGTGCCTGGTCACCTCGACCCGGCCGCCGTCCTCCAGCCACACCACGGCAGGCCCGGGCAGCGCCGCGTGCCCTGCCCTCCCGGACCACGACGGTCGGCGGCAGCGCGGCGTGCGTCGCGGGCCTGCCGCACCTCGGCCAGCGCGGCGCGGACCGACTCCGGGCGTGCCGGCGTCCACGTCGAACTGCGCGAGGACCGCGACGACGACGTCGTCGTCGACGGTCACCTCCCGCTGCTCCGAGTTCTCGTAGTGGGTGGCGACGCCGTAGGCGTCGGCGAGGTCGGCGAGCTCCTGATCCACGTCCTCCAGCATGGTGGCAGCGGGCGCGGCCCACAACGAGAGGGTCAGCCCTTCAGCACTTTCCGGATCGCGGTGACGAGCTGTTCGCGGGTCGGCTGCAGCGCGACGTCCAGCTCCGGCGACGCGCCGACCATCGCGCCGTCCGGCCGTGTCACCCGCTTCGGCGGCGCGACCAGGCGCATCTGCTCGGCCGCCGTCGCGAGGATCTCGCCGCCCAGTCCGCACGACCGGTTCGAGTCGTCCATCACGACCAGCCGGCCGGTCCTCTCCAGCGACGCGGCCAGGCCGTCCCAGTCGAACGGGTACACCGACCGAGGGTCGAACACCTCGATGGACGCCTCGCCGGCCAGTTCGCCGGCCACGGCGAGCGCGTCGTGCACGAGGTGCCCGACGGCGACCACGGTGACGTCGTCGCCCTGTTCGGTGCACCCGCCCGGCGCCGAGCGGGATCGGCCGCAGGTCGGCGTAGTCGACGTCCTCGCGCACGCCGAGCGCCGCGATCGGCCCGAAGAACACCACCGGATCGTCGTCCCGGATCGCGGTGGCGAGCAGCCCGTACGCGTCGGTCGGGGTGGCCGGCAGCACGGTCTTCACGCCCATGTGCGCGAACAGGCTGTACGGCTGGTCGGAATGCTGGGCGCCCCATGCCGCGCGCCACCCGGCGGCCGGCATCAGGTAGGTCACCGGCACGCGGCCTGCCCGCCGCTCATCAAGCGGAACTTGTTGGCCTGATTGGTGATCTGCTCGAACACCAGCAGCAGCAGGAACGGGATCTGGAACTCGACCACCGGTCGCCGGCCGGCCATGGCCGCGCCGGTGGCGAAGTTGGTGAACCCCTGCTCGGTCAGCGGCATCTCCAGCACCCGGTCGCGGCCCGAACCGGTCCAGGAAACCCGCGGTCACGTTGGTGAGCGCGAACTTCATGTCCTCGCCCAGCACGAACACCGAAGGGTCGCGGTCCATCTCGTCGCCGAGCGCCCGGTGCAACGCCTTCAGGTAGGACAGTTTCGGCATCAGTCCACCGCCCCGGCCCTGGCCCGCAGGCCGCTGGCGTACATGTACTCCATGGCGTCGCGCGGGTCGGGTTTCCCGCCGCCACGCGAAAGCGACGACGTCGGCCAGTTCCGCCTCGACCTCGGCGTCGATCCGCTCGCGCACGTCGGCCGGTACCCGCGCGGCCTGGATGTCCAGGGGTCACGGGCTTTCCACCGCGCGACCTCGTCCTCGGTGCGGTACTTCATGCGGGTTTTCAACTCGAACGTGTGATGCCCGTAGAAGCGATAAGTGGAAAACTCGATCAAGGAAGGACCGTCCGCCCGACTCTCGCCCGGGCGACGGCCTCCGCAGCAGCAGTCCGCACCACGTCCACGTCCTGACCGTCCACAGTAGCCGGAAGGAATGCCGAATGCCTCACCCCGACCGACGATCGAACCAGCCACGGCCGTCTCGACCGGCAGCGTGGTCGCGTACTTGTTGTTCTCGCACACGTACACGACCGGCAGTCGCAAGCAGCCCGCCAGGTTGAAGCCCTCCAGCAACGCCCCCTGAGTCACGGCGCCGTCACCGAAGAAGCTGACGACGACGCGATCCCCGCCGTCCCGCGCCAGCGACCACGCGATGCCGGCGGCGATCGCCGGCGCCGTGCCCGACCGTCCCGGTCGCGTTGTAGACGTTCGCGCTGAAGTCCGACGGATGGAACGATCCGCCACGCCCTTTGTCAATTCCAGAGATTCGACCGCACATCTCGGCCAGCACCCGCGCGGGGTCGCACCCCTTCGCGAGCAGGTGTCCGTGGCCGCGGTGGCTGCTCAACACGACGTCGTCGGCCCTCAGTGTTGAGCAGACCCCGACGGCCACGGCCTCCTGCCCGATGCAGGGGTGCATCCCGCTGGCGATCTCGCCGGCCCTGACCAGGTCGACGGATCGCTCCTCGAACCGCCGGATGAACCGGATCATCCGGTACAGGGACGCGGGGTCACTCATCGCCGAGCACCGCCAGCACGTCCGGCCCGTGGGCGTGCAGCAGCGCCAGCGCGATGCGCTCCAGCCCGAACGCCATGCAGGACGTGTTCCCGACCTGACCGTCCACTGTGAACGAAAACGCCTCACCGAAATGGTCCTTGTGGAAGTTCGCCGACGCGACGGCCTGGACCAGCCCGTCCGCCAGCGGCACCCGCAGTTCCAGCTTCAACTCCTGCATCCGCTGCGCGGCCTGGTAGAGCTTCTTGCCGGGCCCGAAGAACGGATCGTCCGCCACCTCGATCAGCACGTCCAGCCCCATCGACCGCAACCAGCCCGCGGAGCGCTCCAGCCACCCCGACCGCCACTCGACGCAGTACTCCTCGGTCGCGGCGGTCACCAGCTCGACCATCCGGAACGACCGGAACCGGCCGGTCTCACTGGTCGCCTCCTGCCGGAAGCACGTGCCTTCCACGGCGAACTTCCTCGGCCCGGCAAGGGCTTCGTCGACCAACGTCTGGTACACCGGATAGCAGGCCGCCGGCAACAGCACGATGTCGCTGATCCGCTGCTCGGCGTGCCAGTCGCCGCCCTCGTCGACCAGCGGCACCAGCGAACTCCACGTCCTCGCGTCACCAGCGAAGCTGTGCACGGTCCCCAGCAACTGCGGGAAGGTCTTCACGTAACCGGCCCGCTCGATGGTGCGCCGCGAGATCACCGGCGGAATGGTCAACCGCCGGAACGGCTCCGCCACGGCCAGCGCCGCGATCCGCTGCCGCAGCAGCCCGATCACCCGCTCGAAGGGCTCCGGGAACAGGTACACCCCCGGCACGCCGGTGGCCAGCGGACGAAGGTCCGCCATCTCCATCACGCCGACGGACTGACTGTCCAACATCTCTCCACCGCCATCGTCTCGGGAACTTCGTGATCAAGCTCGGGTGGCCACCAGTGCCGGACCACCCGGTAAGGCGCATCGCCCTCCAACGCCACGGCGGCCCGGAACCCGACCGGCACGGCGAGATCCCGCACCAGGTACCGACCGGCCACCACGGCGTCCAGGGCCGGCAGCCGCAAACCGGGCATCAATCGCCCGCCGGCCACCTTCAAACAGGCTTCCTTGCGGGCCCACAACCGACCGAACCGCTCACTGCGAACGTCCGGCGTCTCCCCGTCGACCACCGCTCGCATCTCGTCGGCCGGGAAGAACCGCCGCGCCAGCCGGACGGCCTGCCGCGCGTCGGGCAACCGCTGGACGTCCACACCGCACCGCCTGCGCTCGCTGATCGCCAGCAGGGCGAGGTCCCCGGAATGCGACAGGTTCACGTGCGCCGGGGCATTCACCAGCGAAGGCTTGCCGTGTGGTCCGCGCCGCCAGCCGACGTCCTCGGCCGGCACGGACAGCCAGTGCCCCACGATCACCCGGGCGACGCCGTGCGCGGCGATGAACCGACGCCGGTGCCCGTCCAACGCGAGCCGGTCGGCCCGCCGCCGCTCGTCGGGGTCCAGCACGGCGCTCAAGCCGCCCAGTTCGGCGGCCGGCAGATCCACCCGGATCAGCCAGACGTGCACCTCGTCCCGGGCCATCACGCCACCGCCACCGGCGCCATCAGGTCCACGGAGGACAGCGACAGGTACCCCAACGTCACGTCGTACTCGGCCAGCACCACCAGCCGCCCCTCCCCCCGCCACCCGGCCAGCCCACCGGCCAACTCCCACCACGGCCCGGTGAACGGCTGCCCGGCGGGCGCCCGCACCACCGACTCCACGCCCAACCCGTGCCCCACGTCGGCCAGCCCACCGCCCAGCACCAACGTCACGTCGGCCCGTCCGCCGGCCAACACGGCCACCTCGTCGGCCAGCAGCGCCCCCACCAGCCCTGGCGACACGTCGGCGTGCTGCCGGACGACGGTCGGCCCGCCCACGGCGGACTGCTCACACAGCAACGCCACGGCCGTGTGCCGATCCGGCAGCACGGCGGGCGCCGGCCGGCTGGTAGTGCAACGCCGACTGCTCGGCCAGCACCAGCAGTGCCCGTGAACACGCACCGGACCGGTGTACTCGTCGATCAGCCGCACGACCGGTGTAGGCGGCCGCGGCACCCTGGTCGCACAACGGCGATCGGCATCGGATCGCCGGGACACACGTGACTCAGGTAGGCGGCCGTGGCGCGGCCGAGCCGGATGTCGTGGATGCCGAACGCCAGCACCAGCAGGTCCACCGGCTCGTCGTCGTGCACGGTCTCCTTGATCAGCCGACTCGGCCATCTCACCGTACGAGTGACCGGCCCCGTGGGTCAGCAGGTCGTCCCGCAACGGCAACCCGTACGGCCGCACCATGTCGGCCAGGAACACCCGCAGCTCCGGGTCGAACACGAGATCCGACATGCCCTCGAAGACCCGCCGGGTCGCCCTGGTCAACCGCGTCGACCGGCCCGGCTGCACGGCCGTCGGCGGTCCGCCCGAGTACATGTCCTCACTCGTCCGTGAGCGCGTGCGCGGACACGAAGTCGGCCAGCGTCGCGACCGACGCCAGGTCGCCCTGGTCGATCTCCTCGACGTCGATCTGGATGTCCAGGTCCTCCTCCAGTTCCAGCAACAGTTCCAGCGTGCTGGCGGAGCTGAGACCCAGTTCGTCGAACAGCCGCGTCTGCTCGGGCAGTTCCGGGATGTCCCGCTTGAGCACCTTCGGCAGCAGCGCGCCGATGCTCGCCACGACCCGCGGCGCAGTTCCGCGTCGATCTGCGCGGTGGCTTGTTCCATCACTGTGGTCCCATCTGCCGTCGGAGAACGTCTAGTGCCGGAAGACCATGGCCGAGAAGGTCGCACCGAGGCCCGCTGCCGCGACCAGGTACACGTCGCCGGGCCGCAGCAGCCCCTGCTCGCTCGCCGTGCGGTAGTTGATGAACGCGTCGGCGGCGAAGTTGTGGCCGGTGAGCGGCACGTTGTCCAGCACGACCCGGTCCAGCGGGAAGCCGATCCGCTTGCACATCCGCCGCCACGACACGACGTTCACGTTGTGCGGCAGGATGAGGCTCAACTGGCCCAGGGTCAGGCCGGCGCGTTCGGCGGCCGCCACGATCACCTCGGCCAGCGAGTCCAGGTACTCCCGCTGGAACCTGGCCAACAGGTCCGGGTCGTCCACGAACCGGCGGTCGTAGTAGCCCCGCGTCCGGCTGACGTAGGACAGCAACCGGTCCCGTGGGCCGTCCGCCGACACGAGGCACGCGGCCGCACCCTCCCCGAACGCGGACGTCTCCGGCACGAACTCGGCGTCCTTCGTGAACGTCTTCTCCCCCGCCAACATCAGGGCCAGCGCACCCGGCTCGTCGTCGCTGGCCAGCATGCGACCGGCGATGTCCACCGCCAGCAGTCCGGTCGCGCACGCGTGGTGCGTCACCGTGAACGCGATCGCGTGGCCAAGGCCGCGGGACCGGCACAGGTCGTGCAACGGGTTCATCGGGTACGGCACGACGACCGGCATGCCGCGCGCGTACAGCACATAACGGACCCGGTGCTCCTGCCCGCGCAGTTCGGCCAGCTCGTCCACGGCGCCGGCCAGCAGGTCGTACACGGTGCCGTCGACGTCCCGGACCATCTCGCGCAGCCCGAAGAACCGCCGGAACACCCGCAACTGGCGCTCGCTCAGGTCGTGCCGGTCGGCCAGGTCCTCGATGCGCACCCGGCCGTCCGGCAGGTAGGTGGCCACGGCCTCCAGCGCGGTCACACCGATGCCCGTTCGCCGACCGCCCGCGCCGTCTCGACGACGGCCGACTCCAGGGTCCGCACGACGGCCTCCATGTCGGCGGGCGACAGGTGGTGCGTGTCGGCCGTCATGCTGAACTCGACGCCGTCGGGCACGTCGTCCACGTCCAGGTAGAGCGCCGGTTGCGGTACGGCGGTCGGTTCGTCCCACGTCAACCGGCTGGCCGGCAGCGCCGCGCGGATCTCCTCCTCGGTCGGTGCCTCGTCCACGGCGGCCGGTGTCCCTGCGGTCGTTGAAGTAGCAGCCGAGGTCGATCTCCTCGCCGCGCTCGGCCTGCATCGGCCGCGACCAGCGCGGCCCGCTGGTTCGGTTCGTAGTAGGCGTTCAGGTAGGTCGATCATGGCCGACTGCCACGCCCTGCCGACGGCCACGTCGAACGTGACGCCGTCGACGTCGATCAGGCACGGGCTGGTCTGTGCCAGTGCGCTGACCGAGTCGGCGAAGCCGGGCCGGAACCGGTTGCTCACCGCGATCTGCAACACGACGGGGTTGGTGCCGACCGTCCGAGCCAGCGCGATCGCGTAGCCGGCGAGCAGCACCGGTGACGTGTCGCTGCCGATGCGCGCCGCGACCGCCCGCATGGCCCGCTCGGCCGCCGAGCGAGGTGTACCGCACCTTCCAGTACCGCGGCTCCCGGCGGTCCGCCGACTCACCGAACCGCCGCGGTGGCGCCGCCCGCAGCACGCGTTCCCAGTGCCGCAGCGCGGCTTCCGTCTGCCGCCGAGCCGCCGGCGTGGCCTGCTGGCGGGCCTGCTCCAGCGGCTGGGTCGCGGTCACCGGCACGTCGGACGTGCCGGTCGCCGGGTCCATCGTGGCCAGATCGGCCAGCAGTGCGTCGAGACCGCCGCGTCCATGACGAGGTGACTGTAGACGCCGACCGAGTGGCTGGGCACGCCGTCGCGGCAGATGACCGCCAGCCGCACCGGCCACTCGTCCACGTAGTCGAAATCCGTTTGCTCTCGTAACGGTTCCGCACCTCCTCGGCGACGTCGGCGGGATCGTCGTCACCGGCCTCCACGACCTCCATCGGGATCGTGCCGGATCGCGAACAGCCGCTGGCGCGGCTCGCCGTGCTCGTCGAAGACCAGTCTCGTCCGCAGCGACTGGTGCCGGCTCATCGAGAACCCCAGCGTCAGCGCGGCGTTCGTCCACCGTCACGCCGTCCGGCAGCGCCATGATGCCGCCCATGAATTCGGAGGAACCCTGTGCCTTGATGGTCCGCCAGATTTGCCGCTGACCCCATGTCAACTCACCGATCCCGTGACCGGGCCCGTGAAAATTCGACCGGGATCTGATGAGACATGCCATTCTCCTTGTTCATCAGATCACCGATGCGCTCGGTCGCATTCTTATGATACTTCCGAATGAAAGCTGTCAATACTCGACGGATGCCGCCTTTGGTGACAACGAACGGATCGCGTGCTTCCGGATCGAGAACGGCACTGACGAGAACGTCTTCCATACGCCGGACGAGCGTTTCCATGTCGGCGGGCGACAGGTGGTGCGTGTCGGCGGCCATCAGCAGGTCGATGGTGTCCGGAACGTCGTTCACATGGAAGAAGACCGTGTGGTCGTAGAGCTCCATCGGTGGCTCCCACCGGACCATCGCGGCCTCCCGGGCTGCTTCAGGAGTTCGGCCGTCGTCGGTGCCTTGTCCAGCGGCGGCGGAAACAGGGGCGACGGCGTCGGTCGTTGAAGTAGCAGTCCACGTCCACTTCCTCGCCACGCTCGCTGGACACCCTGGCCAGCATCTCCGCCATGGCGGCGGGTCGTAGTAGGCGTGTTTGCCCGCCCGCGTGGACGTCTGCCACGCGCGCGTGACGACCTCGTCGAACGTGCTGTCGTCGACGGGGATCACGCCGACCACGCTCCTCCGCGATCGGCGCGACCGCCGCGCCAAGACCGGGCCGGAACCGGTTGTGCACGACCAGTTGCGCCACGGCCGGGTGACTGCGCGTGACCTCGCTGAACGCGACGGCGAACGCGGCCAGCAGCACCGGCGTGGTGTGCACCTTGTTGCGTTCGGCAGACAGTCAGCGCGGCCAGGTAGGACGCCGGTGAGTTGAAGCCGATCAGCCACCATCGGGGTATCACGCGGATCGTCCGAGTCGGGTAGCGGCGCGCCGGAATGTCGCTGACCAGGCGTTCGGCGTAGCTGATGGCCTTCCCACTGCGACCGCGCGGCACCCGGCGTGCGCTGCTGCGCCACCTGCGCCATCGGCGGCAGCCCGGTGACCGGCCCGGTCGGCTCGCCGGTGTCCGGATCCATGGCCGCCAGGTCGGCCACCATCGCGTCGATGCCGTGCAGCGTCGGTGGCGATGTGGCAGAACACGGCCACGATCCTGCGTCACGGCGCCGCCGCTCAGGCCACGGCGGCCATTCGGATCGGCCATTCCGTGCCGTAGTCGAAGTCGAGTCGTAGTAACGGTCGCTGACCTGCTCGCGCGACGGCACCGGGATCTGCGTCGCCTGCGTCCACGACCTCCAGCGGCACGGTCCCGGACGTGCACCCCGCTGGAGCGTCGCGCCCGTCCTCGCAGGTCACGATGCGGGTGCGCAGCGACTGGTGCCGGTGCATGAAGTAGCGGAGCATGGCCGACGGCCGCATCCGACCGTCATGCCGGGCGGCGCCAGAGTCGGTCCCGCCGATGGGCAGCGAACTGCCCGCATTCGTCATCGAGTCCCAGATGGAGACTGGCCCCACGACAGCTCGCCCAGACCGCGTCGTCCGCCGCGAACGACACGAGGATCCGCTCCGTCATGTTGTCTCCTGACTCGGTCAAGCCGCACCCGGCGGCAAATATCCCGCCGCCCCGGCCGGAAACACAAGCATTGCAAAATAATCGTGCAATCAATGTCGTCGCCAATCAAGGTACGGTCACGCTCGTGAACCGGGAATTGTTCACCGAGATCGCCGGCGATGCTGGCCGAGGTGACCGGTGAGGAACGCGTCGCGCCGGACGCGACGCTGGAGGGCGATCTCGGGCTGGACAGTCTGGACCTGATCGAGTTCGCGCGCCGCCTGCGCGACCGCTACGGCGTCGACCTGCTCGGCTACGCCGCCACGCTGGACATCGACGAACTGATCGCGCTGACCGCGGCCGACCTGGCGCGGCTGGTGGCGGCGTGAGAGTTCCTGTTCGTGTCGCTTCCCCTTGCCGGACACGTGAATCCGGCATCGGCACTGGCTCGGCGACTGGTCAGCCGACGGCCACGAGGTCGCGTGGGCAGGCTCGGAACTGATGCTGCGGCCGATGCTCGGTGACGATGCGATGATCCTGTCGACCGGCTCCCGGCTGTTCCGCGAGCAGCAGCGATCGGGGCATGGCGTCGATCCGGTCGGTGTGGACGCGCTACATAGCTGCCCTACAACAAGTTCATCCTTCCGGGTGTCGCGAAGGCGGTGCTCGTCCTACCAACCGGACGTGCTCGTGGTCGACCAGCACGCGGCTGCGGGCGCGATCGTGGCGCACCGCGAGGGCCTGCCGTGGGCGACGCTGGTGTGCTCGGCGATGGAACTGACCGAACCGTTCCGCGCGCTGGCCGAAGATCACCGAGTGGACCACCGGCTACCTCCGGTCACCTGTGGGCGCACGGCCGGCCTGCCGGCCGCGGACTGCTTCGACCTCCGGTACTCACCCTTCCTGGTGATCGCGCAGACGACACCCGGCACTGCTCGGCAGGCCGGACTTCCCACCGCACTTCCGGTTCGTCGGCCCGCTGCTCGGGCCGACGCGCACCGGTCCCTTCCCGTTCGACGACTCGATCCGGATCGGCAGGCACGTGCTGGTCACGGTCGGCACGCTGTCCGAGGAACTGGCGACGTTTCTACCAACGAACGGTGGCCGCGCTCGACGACACGACGCAGGGTATCGTCGTCGCGAGCGACCTGACCGACGTCACCGGACAACGTGATCGTCGTACCACGGGTGCCGATGCCGGAGCTGCTGCCGCACATGGACGCCGTCGTGTGCCACGGCGGCCTGAACACGACGATCGAGGCGCTGGCAGCCGGCGTGCCCCTGGTGATCGCTCCGATGCGCAACGACCAGCCGGAAACCGCCCGCCAGGTGGTCGAGGCGGGCACGGGACGGCGGCTGAACTTCCGCCGCGCCACCACGATACGACATCGCGACGGCGGTGACGGCGGTGCTCGACGAACCGGTCTACCGCGAGTCGGCCGCCCGGATCGCCGAGTCGTTCCGGATGGCCGGTGGTGCGACGGAGGCGGCCGCACGCGTCGCACGATTGCAGAAACCGTGGCTGACCGGCACGGATCATTGTCCGGCGCGTGATGGAGCACCTAGGGTGCGTTTCACATGCCCCCGCCGCGCAGCCGGAAAGCGGTCTTGTGAAACGCACCCCAGCCTGGCGCGCGGCGGTCCGTCGCCGGCCCGAGCGGCATCCGGAGAATCAACGTGATCGAAACCAAAGGACTGCGCAAATCCTTCCACGTAGGCAAAGGCCGCAAGGCCATCGACGGTGGACGCGGTGCGCGGTGTGGACCTGAAAGTCGGTGACGCCGAGATCTTCGGCTTCCTCGGGCCCGAACGGCGCCGGCAAGACGACGACACTGCGGATGCTGACCACGCTGCTGCTGCCCGGACGGTGGTGACGCGGTAGTGGCGGGAGCGGACCTGCGCAAGAACCCGGCCGAGGTGCGCAAGCTGTGCGGCTACGTGGCGCAGGGCGGTGGCACGGTCGACGAGGCCACCGGCCGCGAGGAGCTGGTGTTGCAGGCCAGGATGTACGGCATCGACAAGGCCGAGGCACAACGCCGCGCCGCGCAGGCGCTGGAGGCCTTCCAGCTCACCGAGTTCGCCGACCGTCAGTGCCGCACCTACTCCGGCGGCCAGCGGCGGCGAGTGGACATCGCGCTCGGTGTGATCCACCAGCCCAAGGTGCTGTTCCTGGACGAGCCCACCGTCGGCCTCGACCCACACAGCCGCGCCAACGTGTGGAACGAAGTAAGACGGTTGCGCGACGAGGAAGCATGACGGTCTTCATCACGACGCACTATCTGGACGAGGCCGACGCGCTGTGCGACCGGATCGCCATCATCGACAACGGCGAGATAGTCGCGGAAGGCACGCCGGACGAGTTGAAGCACGAGATCGCCGGTGACGTCGTCGAGGTCAATGTCGCCGGCGACCTGACCGCAGCAGAGCGCCTCTTCGACCGGCCGCGACTTCGTGCGCAAGATGGAAGCATTGCCGGACAAGGGGTTTACGGCTGTTCGTGGACGAGAGCACCACGGCAATCCCGCTGATCCTGCGTGCCCTGGACGGTGCCGGCATCACGTTCGGCGGGATGGAACTGCACCGCCCGACTCTGGACGACGTGTTTCTGACCAAAACCGGCCGATCCCTGCGGGAGTCCTGACCGTGAAACCGCTGCACGACACCTGGATCGTATTCCAGCGCCAGTTGCTGCTGGTGGTCCGCACGCCGATCCGGCTGGTGATCGGCTTCACGCAGCCGATCTCGTACCTGCTGCTGTTCGCACCGTTGCTGAAGTCGGCGCTGGGCGCGAGCACCTACGCCGAGGCATATCGCGTCTACGTGCCGGGGCTGTTGGTGATCCTGGTGCTGCTGGGCGGCGCGTTCACCGGGTTCGGACTGCTGAACGAATTGCACACCGGTGTGATCGAACGGGCGCGGGTCACGCCGGTCAGCCGGCTGGCCCTGTTGCTGGGCAGGGCGCTGAGCGAGGTCGCCACATTGATGGTGCAAGCGTTGATCATCACGCTGCTGGCCATCCCGTTCGGACTGACGGTGCCGGTCGGCGACGCGTTGCTGGCCTACGTGTTGCTGATGCTGATGGGCCTGTTCGCGGCGTCGGTGTCGTACGCGGTGGCGCTGCTGATCCGCAGTCCCGCCGCGCTCGGCCCGATCATCAACACGATCTCGCAGCCGCTGGCGCTGCTGTCCGGGGTGTTGCTGCCGCTGGCGCTGGCGCCGGGATGGCTGCTGGCCATCGCCCGCTGGAATCCCTTCTACTGGGCCACGAACGGTACCCGAGCGCTGTTCACCGGTCACCCGGGGGACAACTCGGTCTGGGAGGGCGCGATCATCCTCGTCGTCCTGGCGACGCTGGCGGTGATCTGGTCCTCCCGGCTGTTCGCGCACCGCGTGCGGTGATCAGCGCTTGTCGTCGCGGGGACCTTCGATCAGCGTCCGGATCAGCCGCATGATGTCCATGGAGATGAAGTCGGCGCCGTCCGGGCGTTTGGGCATCGTGCCCGAGGTGGGATCCAACAGAGCCTTGGCCATGTTGAGGAACAGCCCGGTCACGTTGTCCGCTGCCTGAACCAGTTGCGGTGGCACGTTCGCCGTGCTGGGTCGGCTCTGGTTCATGAAGTCGGTGAAGACCTTCACGAACGCGTCCAATGTGGTCGCCCGCACCGGATCGGCCGAGCGGCCGCTGTCCCGGCCCAGTTTGTCCATCAGCGCCCAGATGCCGTCCGCGCTGATGCCGGCGTCCTTCACCACCGTGCCGATCACCCGCGTGAAGGGCTGCGGATCGGGCAGTCCGGCCGCGATGACCAGTCCGATCGACACCAGTCGTTCCGGGTTGACCGACACCATCTCCCGCACCACGTCGCACAGCGGCGGATGCTCGCGCAGCGACCTGCCCAGCACGGTCAACGCGTTCGTCACCTGCTGATCGGTACCGTGGGTGGCGATCGCGACGGCCAACGACGGCCGGTCCCGCAGGGTCGCGGCGACCAGTTGCTCCCCCAGCGCGTCGGGGCGCAGCGGCACCAACGGGAACGCTCCCGGATACAGCCGCCCCCACCAGGCCACGTGGTCCTCGACCGGACCGAGCATCATCGGCAGCCGCGCCATCAGGCTCTCCGACTGTTCGGGTGACGCGGGCCGGCACAGCGTCGCCAGCGTGCCGACGGCCGCGAGTGTCGCCGGGTCGAGATGCGCGGCGTGCGCTGCCCTGGCCAGGCGGCGGAAGTGGCTGCGGTCCAAGCGCAGCAGCCGCCGCAGCGGGTCGCCCGGTCGGCCGGCGTCCTCGCCGCCCAGCACCGCCGCCAACGCGGTGGCGTGCACCGCGAGCACGCCGTCCACGGTGTCCGGCAGCGGCGCGGCCGGCACCGGGCGGTCCAGCGCTTCGGCGAACGCGGCCCGTGCGGCCGTGAACTGCTCCTGCCGGTCGGCGTCGGTGAGTGTCACCACGGAGTGTTCGACCAGCGGCTGGAACAACTCCCGCACCCGCGGGTCGGTGTGTCTGGCCAGCGACCGCAGCCAGTCACCCGCCGAGCGGCCCAGCAACAGCAAGCGGGCGGGGGCGTCGCGCACCGCGGAGCGTTCGCCCAGCGCGGTCGCGAGCGCGACGAGTTGGTCGGTGCGGGTCTCGACGTCGTCGACGACGACCAGCAGCGGCTTGTCGATGCCGGCGGTGTGCCGTATCTCGACGGCGGGTGCCTGGCCGTGCGCGATGCCGGCCAGCCAGTTGTCCCTGACCAGGGCGTCGCACAGCTCCCGGGCCAGTCGGGTCTTGCCCGAACCACCGGGACCGACGACCAGCCGGGCCGAGCACGCGGCCGAGTCGGTCGCCCAGGAGCGCAGGTCGGCCAGGTGTCCGGCCTGTCCGGTGAAGGGCACGACGCCGTATTCCGGGCGCAGCAGGGTGCTGGGAGCGTTCTCCGCCGTGCGAGGCGCGGCGGTCCGGGTGAACAAGCGCGGGATGACCAGTTCCGGTCGATCGCCGACCAGCCGCATCGCCAGCGCCTCCAGGTCGCGGCCGAGCTGTGCCTGGTCGACGATGAACGCCTGCACCAGCGCCAGGTCACGGATCGACTCGGGCAGTCTGCGCGTTCGCCGGCACGACGGGATCCTCGGTGCCGGTCTTCAGCAGCACCGGGATCACCTGCGATCTTGCGCGGTCGAACGCCTGCTCGATCTCCCAGCGCACCCAGTCCCGTTCCCGCTCGATCATCCGCGTACCGCCGCTCTCGGCGAATCGGACCCACCGCGGACCGATCACCACGAGCAGGATGCCGGCCCGCGCGCAGTCCGGCGCGCAGGGCTTCCGGGTAGTACTCGCCGGACTGGATGGAGTTGCGGTCCCGGAACACGTGCTCCTCGCCGAACTTCCGCGCCAGCGTCTCGTGGATGACCGCCGCACCCATGTTCTCCTCGGCGACCCGGTAGTTGATGAACACATCGCCCATATCCCCATGGTCCCCGCGCGTGGCCGGCGGCGTGGCGAGGACAGGAACTGGACAAAGTATCTTCACCCGACGCGGTCTCTGGCACCGTGGCCGGATGGGACGTCGGTGGCTGCTGATCGCGCTGACGGCGCTGTTGGCGGCCGTTGCGTGGCATGCATCACCACCAGCGCCGGTGGTGGTGAACGGCTGGCACGAACTGGCACCGCCTGCCCTCGGCGCGCGCGTGCTGGCGATCGTCCCGGACGGCCACGCCTGCTCGTCCTCGGCTCGGTACCCGGACAGAACGGCCGCGCTCCCGGCGCGTGGACGACCGCCGACGGCAGCATCCTGGCACACGGTCCCGCTGCGGCCGCACACGTTCTACGGCATACCAGGCCGAACTGATCGCGGTCGGCGTGGCGAACGGGCGGATCACCGCGCTGGGCGAGGCGTTCGGCGGCGCGCACAGCAACCCCAGGATGACGGTGTGGTCGGGAGACGCGTACGGGCTCGACGAGCACGAGCAGCCGTTCGAGATGTTCGGCGGCCCGCACGCGATCGACCGTCGGCGACGCCACCGCGCTGTCCGGCACGGCACTGCTGGTCGGCGCAGTGGGACGGCCCGACCGCCGCTACGGCGCGGCCGTCTGGACGTCCCCGGACGGCGTGACCTGGCAGCGCAACACGGCCGACCCGGCACTGGCGTCGGCGGAGGGCGAGCAGACCAGCGCCTTGGGCACGGGCACCGGGCCACCCGGTTTCGTGATCGCCGGCGACACGCAGCGCGGCCCGCGGTTGCTGCCGTTGCTGTGGACGTCACCGGAGGGCAAGGTGTGGCGCCGCATCACCTGCCGACCGCACGGCCAGGACGGCATCGAGGCCGACCGGGTGGACTGCGACGGCACCGGCTGCGTCCTGGTGGCGCGGTTCGGCGATCGGCACCACGTGGCAGGCCCTGTGCTGGCCGGTCGACAGCGGCACGAACGTCGAGCGCACCCGGTGCCGGTCCCACCGGTTCGACACTCAAGAACTCGACCAGATCCTGTTGCACGGCAACGAAGTCCTGGACGCGATCTCGCTCGGCGGCGCCGCCCGCCTGGAGTCGGTCAAGCCGGGACTGCAGACCTGGACGCCGTGCCGCTACCGGTCCGGTCCTCCGAGGTCCGCGTCGGCGAACTGTCCGACGGCCTGCTGCTGGCCACCACCGACCCCACCGCGAGCCGGCTCTGGCTGCGCTCCTGACGACCTGGGCGGCCCACGAGTGCCGGCGCGGCGGCCGGGCACGCGCATCCGGCCGCCGGAGCGCAGCCGGCGGCAGCGCCGCGCGATCGTCTGGTCGGGCGTCCCGGGAGACACGCCGGACGAAGGCCGCGGCCGTGACCGAATCGGCGGAAATCGCTTTCAGGGAACGGTTCGAGCATTGCGCCGACAGCCGCCCGCACCTGGTCACGGCGCCCCTTGGCGACTGAGGGTAACGTCGCCGGCATGCGGTTCGGCCTGATCACCTATCCCACGCACAACGCCATCGACCCCGTGGCGTTGGGGCAGGCCGCCGAAGAGCGCGGCTTCGAGTCGCTGTTCTTCCCCGAACACACCCACATTCCGACCCACAGCCGCCGGCCGGGCACGGAGGGTGAACGGCTAGAGGGTTACGCGCACGCCTACGATCCGTTCGTCGCGCTGAGCATGGTCGCCGCGACCACGACCACGCTCAAGCTGGGTACCGGGGTGTGCCTGGTGGTGCAGCGCGATCCGATCGTCACGGCCAAGGAAGTGGCCAGCCTCGATCACCTGTCCGGCGGTCGGCTGCTGTTCGGTGTCGGTGCGGGCTGGAACCGCGAGGAAATGTCCAACCACGGCATCCACCCCGCGGACCGGATGGCGGTGCTTGCCGAGCGGATGCATGCCATGCGGGAGATCTGGACCAACGAGGTCGCCGTCGTTCCACGGCCGGCACGTGAACTTCGATCCGATCTGGTCGTGGCCGAAACCGGTCAGCAAGCCGTATCCGCCGATCCTGGTGGGCGGCAACGCCGCGGGCGTCGAGGACCGGGTGCTGGACTTCGGCGACGAGTGGTTCCCGCAGGGCGTGACACGGGACAACGTGGGCGCGTTCGCGCGCAGCGCCGCCGCGCTGCAACGACGGGCCGGTGAGGCAGGGCGTGGTCCGGTGCCGATCACGCTGCTGGGCGCGCAGCCGCAGCCGATCTCGATCGAGGTCTACGAGGCCGTCGGGATCACGCGCTGCCTGTTCACGCTGCCCGAACACGGGCCGGCGAAGATGCTGGCGGTGCTGGACCGGTTGGCCGACGTGATCGCCGCCGAGATGAAGCAGGGTTGAGCAGCGACGCGGCGGAAAGGATTCGCACAACTGCCCGCGGCCATTTGTCACCCGTTCGGCCTAGAATCGATCAGTGCGATGGGGGCTTCCGTTCCGCCCTGCGACGTGATCCGTACCGGCCAGTCGTGACGCCGGGTCCCGGCGTAACCACTCGCGGGCATGGGTACTGTCACCCAATCCATGGCCCGCCGGCGAGTACCCCGACATTCCGTAGGGAGAGGAGCCAGTGCAGGAGCGACTCTGGTTCTCGCTGCTCGGTCCGGTGCGGGCGTGGCGTGGGTCCGGACGAGGTCGATCTCGGCTCACCTCAACAGACGATCGCCCTGGCCGCGCTGCTGCTGCGCGAGGGCGCGCAGGCCTCGGTCGACGAACTCGTCGACGCGGTGTGGGGCGAGGACGCGCCCCGGTCGGCGGAGAAGGCGATCCGCACCTATGTATACCGACTACGCCGGATACTCGATCCGGCGGGTGCCACCACGTCGGTGATCGCGACCGTCGGCAACGGCTACGTCATGCGGGTCACGGCCGACGAGTGCGACCTGGCCGCGTTCAGCCAGGAACTGTCCAACGCCGACACCGCGCGGCGCGCCGGTGATCTCGCGAAGGCCGCCGGCCATCTGCGGTCCGCACTGGCGCTGTGGCAGGGCACGCCGTTGGCCGGTGTGCACGGCGCGTACGCCGACGCTCAGCGCGCCACACTGGACCGCTTGCGCCGCAACGCCATCGAGTCCCGGTTGACGCTGGACTTCCGGCTCGGCGACTTCGGCAAGGCGGTCGTCGAACTGACCGCGCTGGTGGCGGAAAACCCGCTGGACGAACGGTTCCGCGAACTGCTGATGCTCGCGCTGTACGAATCCGGCCGGCAGGCCGAGGCGCTGGCCGCCTACCGGGAGGGCCAGGCGCTGCTGGCCGACGAACTGGGCATCGATCCCGGCCCCGGCCTGCGCACGACCTACGAACGCATCCTGCGCGCCGATCCGACGCTGATCGAGACGGCGCGACGCGCAACCGCCACCCGAACCGGCGCCACCCGCCGCGCCCGTGCCCGCGCAACTGCCGGCGGACCTGACCAGTTTCACCGGCCGGCAAACGGAACTGGCGCTGCTGGACGGACTGCTGCCGCCGGACACCACGGCGCTGGTCACGACGGTGATCGCCGGGATGGCCGGGGTCGGCAAGACGACGCTGGCCGTGCGCTGGGCGCACCAGGTCGCGCCGCGCTTCCCGGACGGCCAGTTGTACGTGAACCTGCGGGGTTTCGAGCCGACCGGTTCGGCGATGACGGCGCCGGAGATCATGCGCGCGATACTGGACTCGCTGGGTGTGCCGCCGCAGACGGTGCCGGAGAGCCTGGATGCCCAGGCCGCGCTGTACCGGAGCCTGTTGTCCGGGCGCAGGGTGCTGATCCTGGCCGACAACGCGCGTGACGCCGACCAGGTGCGGCCGCTGCTGCCGGGCACGCCGGGCTGTCTGGTGATCGTGACCAGCCGCACGCAACTGCCCAGCCTGATCGCGGCCGGCGACGCGCGGCCGGTCAACCTGGACCTGCTGCCCAGCGCGGATGCCTTGGCGTTCATGACCAATCGCCTCGGTGCCGACCGGCTGGCCGCGGAACCGGACGCGGCGCGCAAGATCATCGACCAGTGCGCCGGTCTGCCGCTGGCGTTGGCGATCGTCGCGGCGCGCGCGGCGATCAACCCGAACTTCCCGCTCGCGTCGATCGCCGCCGAACTGCGCGACAGTCAGGGCAGCCTGGACGCGTTCACGGTCGCTGACACCACGATCGACGTGCGCGACGTCTTCTCGTGGTCCTACCGCACGCTGCCACCGGAGGCCGCGCGGCTGTTCCGGCTGCTGGCCCTGCATCCCGGGCCGGACGTCGCGACGCCCGCCGTGGCCAGCCTGGCCGGGCTGCCGGTGCGTACGACACGGTCGCTGCTGGGCACGCTGACCCGCAGCCACCTGCTGACCGAGCACGAGCCCGGCCGGTTCTCCAGCCACGACCTGCTGCGCGCGTACGCGTCCGAACTGACCGCGTCGCACGACACCGAGGCCGAGCGGGCCGAGGCGATCACCCGCATGCTGGACCACTACCTGCACACGGCGTTCCTGGCGTCGCGACTGTTCTCCCCCAGCCGCGAGGAGATCCGGCCGGAACCGCCGGTGCCGGGCGCGATCGTGCAGGAACTGGCCGACGACGAGCAGGCGGTCGCGTGGTTCACGGCGGAGCAGGCCGTGATGCTGGTGGTGGTCAGGGACGCGTTCGCCAGGGACCACGACGCGAGATGCTGGCAACTGGCCTGGACGATCGCGCTGTTCCTGGACAGCAGAGGCCACTGGCTGGACCTGTTGGTCGCGCAGCACACCGGCCTGGACGCGGCCGAGCGGGCAGGCGACACGTACGGGCAGGCCGTCGCGCACCGGGCGCTGGGCAGAGCCAACGGCGACCTGAGCAGATTCGACGCCGCTCTCAAGCACCTGAACATGGCGTTCGACCTGTTCGGCGAGACCGGCGACACCCAGGCCCAGGCCAACATCCACCGGCAGTTCTCCTGGACGCTGGAACAGCGCGGCACGGCGGCGATCTGAACAAGGCGCTCGACCACGCCTACCGGTCGCTGGACCTGAACCGAGCGGCGGCCAACGCCAGCGGCGAGGCGGCGGCGCTGAACGCGGTCGGCTGGTACCACGGACTGCTCGGCCAGTACGAGTCGGCGCTGCAGCACTGCCGGTGGGCGCTGGCGTTGTTCCAGGACAACGGCGAGCGCTACGGCCAGGCCGACACGTGGGACAGCATCGGCTACGCGCAGCTGCACCTCGGGGATTTCGCGCACGCCGCGGAGAGCTACCGCAACGCCATCGATCTCTATCACCAGCTCGGCGTGAGCTTCGCCGAGGCGGAGACGTCGCGAAGACTGGGCGACGCACTGTCCGCTGCGGGCGACCGGCCCGGCGCGGTGGCGGCCTGGACGATCTCGCTGGCCATGCTCGATCAACTGCGGCACCCGGCGGCCGACGAGGTCAGGGCACTGCTGGCCGACGCGGACGCCACACGATCCCGGTAGGTCATGGCAGGCGGCGACGTGCCACGCCCGTGATCCGCCACGTCCGGTACAGCCGCACGTGCGGCACGGGGGTGTCGTCGGTGGCCAGCAGGGTGGCCACCTGACGCGGCGCGGCGTTGGCCTTCGCGGCCTTCGCGCGGGCCTCGGCATCGCTGGTGACGACGTTGTCGACGACGGACAGCAGCCACGTCCGGGCGTTGCTCTTCCCGCCTGACAACCCGTCCGGGTGGCGCCACGCGCGCACCAGCGCCTCCTGGAACACGTGCTCGGCGGCGCCGCGGTCACCGGTCAGCCGGGTCGCGTACGTGAGCATCGCGTTGCCGTGCTCGTCGAACATCCGGCGTACCAGCGCCTCATCCGCTACTTCCCTGCGGTGGCGAGCCCCCAGCCCGACCATCCGCTCCTCCTTCCGACCCCCCAACGAGGTCACCACTTCGGTCCCACCGGGTACGACATGCGGCCGCACGCCTCCTCCCACGTACACAGCATCGCGGTTGGACATCGACAGGCGACCTACGTCTGATAAACGGCACTCCGACGAACCCCTATCTCGGCCATTGACAGGCAAGCAGTGACTTGCCTATGGTACCTGACGTGCCCGGAACCGACGACGAACGGATGGTGCTCGTCCTGCGGGCACTCGCGGACCCCACCCGCCAACTGCTGCTGGACCGGCTGCACGAGGACAACGGCCAGACGCTCGGCGCGCTCTGCCGGGATCTGGGCATGACCCGGCAGGGCACCACGCAGCACCTGGCTGTGCTGGAGGCGGCAGGTCTGGTGAGCACGGTGCGCAGGGGCAGGGAGAAGTTGCACTACCTGAACCCGATGCCGCTGCACGAGGTCCACCAGCGCTGGATCGCGAAGTTCGAGCTGCCCGACCTGGACGCACTGGCAGGACCGAGACGACGACTGGAGATCGATGCCATGACGGACAGACCGAAACTGGTGTCCGTCACGTACATCGCGACCACGCCGGAGCAACTGTGGCAGGCGCTCACCGATCCCGAGCAGACACTCCGGTACTGGAACCACCGCAACGTGTCCGCCTGGACGAAGGGTGCCGACTGGGCCCACCGCCGCGTCGACGGCCACGACGACACCGTCGGCACGATCCTGGAGATCGACCCGCCGAGGCGGTTGGCGCACAGTTGGATGTTCACCTCCGAACCGGGACAGGCGGATCGTGAGTCGAGGGTCACGTTCGACATCGAACCGACGGCCGGCCTGGTGCGGCTCACGCTGACGCACGAGGACCTGCCCGCCGAGCACGTGCGCGACGTTACCGGTGGCTGGAGTCTGGTGCTGGCCAACCTGAAGACCCTGCTGGAGACGGGCGAGCCGATGGACGTGCGCTGGGGCGAGATGTGACATTCTCGGGCTCCGGTCGGCCCGAAGGTGGGAGAACAGCCATGCAGCGTTACGCGACCGTCGTCCGGCTGCGCCCGGAGAAGGAAGCCGAGTACCGCCAGTTGCACGCGAACGTGTGGTCCGGTGTACTGGCCGCGCTGCGCCGTGCCAACATCACGAACTATTCGATCTTCCTGCGCGACGGCCTGCTGTTCGCGTACCTGGAGTACACCGGAACGGACTACGCGGCGGACACCGCGGCCATCGCGGCCGACGAGGACACCCGGCGGTGGTGGAAGATCACCGATCCGTGCCAGCAGCCGGTCGATTCCGCGGCCGAAGGTGAATGGTGGGCACCAATGGACGAGGTATTCCACATGGACTGACGTAGGGTTGGGTCCGTGTCAGAAGCCACGCCAGTCCGCACGTCCGCCACGGACCGGAGACCAGCCGAACCGACGCTGCTGTACTTGATGAAACAGGTCGAGTTGGCCGTCAGGTCCCGGTTGGACGAACTACTCAGACCGGCCGGGCTCACGGCGCTGCAGTACACGGCGTTGACGGTCCTGGAACGGCACCCGGACATGACGTCGGCCGCACTGGCGCGCAACTCGTTCGTCACGGCGCAAACCATGGCCGACATGGTGATGGCGCTACAGGAGCGGGGTCTGATCGAACGCCACCGGGACCCTGCCGACCGGAGACGGTTGGTGCTGGCGTTGACGAGCACCGGCCGGCGGTTGTTGGGACGGTACCGGGGGAAGATCGCGGCGCTGGAGACGGAGATGCTGGCCGGGCTCAGCGACCGTCAGGCCGGGGAGCTGCGGCGGAGTCTGCTGGCGTGCCGGACGGCGTTGGGCAATCGGCCGCCCCACTAGTCTGGCCGAGCCGAAACCGGCGAACCGGCACCGAACCCTAACGACGACGCCGAGCCACGATCGACGTCGGGTCCACGAACCTCAACGCCACCAGCAGCAGCACCAACGTCGTCATCATGTACACCACCGCCATCGCGTCCACCTCCTGTGGTGCCGCCCCGGAACCCGCCTGCGTCGCGATGTTGTACAGCGCCACCACCAACGTCTGCGTGCTCGGCCCGGCCACCAGGAACGTCAACTCGAACTGGCCGACCACCCTCACCAACACCAACACCCCGGCGGCCAGCAGACCGGGCACCAACAACGGCACCACCACGCGGCCGAACACCTGACGCGTCCCCGCTCCGCACACCCGTGCCGCCTGTTCCACCCTCGGGTCGATCTGTTCCACGAACGGGATCAACACGAGCACCGCGAACGGCAGGCTCGGCACCAGGTTCGCCAACACCACGCCCGGCAGCGTTTCCGCGAGGTGCAGCCGGTACAGGAACGTCGCCAGCGGGACCGCGTAGCTCAGCGTCGGCAACACCTGTGGCAGCAGGAAGAGGATCAACAGCAACCGCTTGCCGGGAAAGCTCGACCGCGCCAGCACGTACGCCGCCGGCAGACCCAACACCAACGACAGCACCACGGCCGCCAGCGCCACCTCGAAGGTGACCTCCAGCATGCCCGACACGCCGTACGCCGTCCACGCGTCGCCGTACCACCTGACCGTGTATCCACCCGGCAGCCACGTCCCGATCCACCGCTGCGCCACCGACGACAACACGACCATCGCCACCGCACCGAACAAGCCCAGCAAGAAGCCACCCGTGCCCAGCCACGTCAGGACACCCGTCAACCGGATCCGGTTCACCCCTTGCCCCCGGACATCCCGGCGCCCCGGTACAGCCTGGTGCGCAGCAGGAACACGACGCCCAGCACCGCCAGCTCGACCACACCCATGATGACCGCGATCGCCGATGCTGACGCGTAGTCCGCCTGGCTGTACGCCGTGTACGCCACGATCGAGATCACCCGCGTCGACCCCGCCGGATCACCGACCAACGTGGCCGACGGGAACACCGCGAACGCCATCACGAACGACAACGCGAACGTGATCGTCAAGCCAGGCAGCAACAACGGCAGCAACACCAACCGGAACCGCTGCCACGGACCGGCTCCGGAGATCGCCGCCGCCTGTTCCAGACTCCGGTCGATCCCGCTGATGTACCCGAGCACCAGCAGGAACGACAACGGAAAAACCGAGATCAACATCGACAGTAACACGCCCGCGAAGTTGTGGATCAACACTATCGGGTGATCCACGATGTGCGCCAACCGCAGCACACGGTTGAACCAGCCGTTCGGGCCGAGGAAATCGATCATGCCGTCCGCGACGAACACGGCGCCCAACGTCATCGGCACCATGATCACCGCCGTCAGCGTCCGCTTCCCGCGGAACGAACCGCGCATCCGGTACGCCAACGGGACCGCGGCCACCACACTGATCAATGCCGTCGGCAGGCTCAGTTCCAGCGTGATCCAGATCGAGTCGCGTTGGTACCCGTCGGCGAAGAAGTTCCGGTACGCCGCGAACGTCCCGCCCGCCGACTGGAAGGACAGGCCGACCCCGTAACACAGCGGGTAGACGAAGAACGCGACCATCACCAGCGCCGCCGGCACGGCCGGCCACACCCTCGCCGACCGCCGACGCCCGACACGCCACGGCAGCGCGAGCGCCGTCACGGTCGCGTACCCACCGGGACCGGCGGAGCGGCCGGGACCGGTGCGCCGTCCGGATAGGCGCGTATCCGCTCCGGCCGGACCGTCACCGTGACCTCCTCGCCGGGTGCGGGCGACCGCTCCGCGTGACAGTGCACCGTCACGTCCCCGACCGTCGTGCCCTCCACCGCGAAGTGCCTGCCCTGGTACTCGGACACCAACACCCGCAACGGCAACGCGTTCGGCGCCGAGGCATCGGTGACCACGAGATCTTCGGGGCGGATCAGCACCATGACCCGCCCGACCGGCAGGTCGTCGGTGACCGACAACGAAACACCACCGACCACGACCTGGTGCGGGCCGACCACGACGCCCGGCAGCGCGTTGCGGTAGCCGACGAACGCGGCCACGTACGCGTTCGACGGGCGTTCGTACACGTCCGCCGCCGAGCCGATCTGTTGCACCGCACCGTCGCGCAGCACGACCAGCCGGTCGGCCAGTGACAGGGCCTCCTGCTGGTCGTGCGTGACGTACACCGTGGTGAGGCCGAGCTGCTGGTGCAGCAGGCGGATCTCGGTGCGCATGTCCAACCGCAGCTTGGCATCCAGATTGGACAGTGGTTCGTCCATCAGCACCAGCCGCGGCTCCGTGACGACCGCCCGCGCGATGGCGACCCGCTGCTGCTGGCCGCCGGAGAGCTGCCCCGGGTACTTCGCGGCCTGGTCGGACAACCGCACCAGGCGCAGCGCGTCGGCGACCCGCCGGGCACGCTCCGCTTTGCGCACCTGCCGCACGCGCAGCCCGAACCCGACGTTGTCGGTGACCGTGAGATGCGGGAACAGGGCGTAGTTCTGGAACACCATCCCGAAATCGCGCCGCTCGGAGGGCACCGTGTCGATCCGGGTGCCGTCCAGGAAGATCGTGCCGGCCGTCGGTGTCAGCAGACCGGCCATCAGGTTCAGCGCCGTGGACTTGCCGCAACCCGACGGGCCGAGCAGGGCGACGAACTCGCCCCCGGAGATGGTCAGGGACAGCGCGTCCAGCGCCGTGTGCTCGCCGAATCGCTTGGTCACGCCGGTGAGGACGAGTTCGCCGAACCTCGTGGTCACTTCAGCGACCCGATGTCACGGTTCCACATGTCGAACGCGGATTGCAGCGCCGCGCCGGACAGCGGCAACCGCACCGGATGCGCGGCGAGCTGCTTCGGGTAGTAGTCGGGGCGGCCGTACCGCTGGTAGATCTGCTGGCCCTTCGCGTCGGCCAGCGAGGGCTTGACTCCCTTGACCGGATACGTGATCAGGCCCTGCGCGTAGCTGCCGGCCTGCTGGTCCGGCCGCAGCAGCCACTTGATCAGGTCCAGCGCGACGGCGATGTGGTCGGGTGGCACGCCTTTCGGGATCACCGTGTAGTGGCCGTCCACGATCCAGCTCTGGTCGCTGAACGTCGCGACCTGCACCGTCGGCGGCAGCACGCCCGCGACCCGGTCGGCGATGTCGATGCCGATCTCGCTGGGCGCCATCGCCCGCGAACCGTCGGACAGTCCCTGCAGCGTCTCCTTCGTGCTGGACGGGTAGTACTGGATGTACTGGCCGAGCTGCTTGAGATAGGCCCACGTCTTCGTCCAGCCGTGCACCGGGTCCTGCGGGTCGCTGTCGCCCAGCATGTACGGCAGACCCATCAGGAACACGCGGCCGGGACCGGAGTTGTCCGGGTTGGCGTAGATGAACTGGCCGGGGTGCGATTTCGCCCAGTCCAACAACTGTTGCGGTGTGGTCGGCGGCTGTCGCACCATCGACGGGTTGTACTCCAGCAAGGGGCCGCCCGCGCCGTACTGCGTTGCGACGATGCCCTGGAAGCCGGCCGAGCTCATCATCGTCCACGCGCCGGGGTCCATCTGTTGCCGCAGGTCCGGGAACGCGGCCGCGTACTGCGGCAGCAGGGTGACCAGCTCGTGCTGCGACTGCATGGCGGACAGGCCGTCGCCGCCGGTCAGCACGAGATCGATGTCGACACTGCCGGCGCTCTGCTGCGCCTGCACCTTGCCTGCCACGTCCGTCGGCGCGCCGGTCTCGAAGTCGACCTTGTCGACGAGGTTCGGGTTCTTCGCCGCGAACGACTGGATGGCGGGCTTGCTGGTGAGCAGGTCGCCGCTGACGTCCAGGATGGTCAGCGTGATCGGCCTGGTCGGCAGGTTGGGCACCGACGACGGCGCCACGCCGACGTTCGCGGTCGGCGCGCCGCACGCCACGGCCAGCCCGGTCACGAGCGCGAGCGGCAGCAGCGCCCCGCGCCCGCGCATCAGCGGCCTCCCTCGACGAGGGTGACCAGCGACCGCGCGGGCACGGTCACGCCGAACGTGCTGCCGTGCGCGCGGATCGGCTGCCGCGCGGCGACGTTGTCGGCGCCGTCGGTCAGGTACGACGCGATCGTGCGGCCGCGCACGCCGTCCATCCCGACCGTCTCGGTGGCCGCCGTCGTGCCCGAGTTGAGCAGTTCGGTCACGGTCGAGCCGTCCCGGTTGCGGAACGAGCTGACCGTCACGTCGCTGGAGTCGCTGGTGGCCGCGAGCCGGATCGCGCCCGGCCGGATGAACCTGCTGAACGCCGCGAACGCCCACAGCCGCGAGGAAGCGGTGACGGTGTCGCCGGTCAGCCGCACCAGGCCGGAGTTCGCGGTGCTCGCCGACGCGCCCCACCAGTAGAAGAACGCGTTCACGTCGGTGGTGGTCAGTGCGGACTGGATGCGCTGCGCCCACGTCATGCCCGAGGCCGCCGTGTTGTCGTCCCATGCCGGGTCCCACGGGTTGAAGTCGGCCCACTCGGACTGCCACACGTGCCGGTCGGTGCTCAGCGGGGCGGCCGGCGGGTCGACGTAGCCGTGCGCGGTGACCAGGCCGAGGTACCGGTACGCCTGGGGATCGGCCTGGATGCCAGCCAGCCGGTCGGCCTGTTCGCGCCAGCCGGCCGCGTCACAGCAGGCGATCGTCGTGTGCAGGCCCGAACGCGCCAGGGTCGGGCCGAACACGCGCAGGAAGTCCGCCGCCTGCCGGCCGTCGGAGGTCATGCTGGCGTAGCTGACCGTCAGGTCGGGTTCGTTGAGGAAGCCGACGTCCGTGACACGCACGCCGGACCGCTGGTAGAAGCGCAGGTACTGGACGAGGTAGTTGGCGTACGCCTGCCGCCAGTCCCCCGTCGCGCAACTGGTCCCGGTGACACCGCACAGCATGCCGCCGTTCGCGTCCGAGCCGTTGGTCTTCATGTAGCCGGGCGCGCTCCAGGCGTCGGCGTAGATCTGGCGCACGCCACGCAGTTGCGCCTGCTGCGACACCCATAGCTGGCCGGAGTCCGAGCCGTCCCAGACGTACCGCGGTGGCGCGTCCGGGCTGCCGGGGCTGACCGGCTCGATGGAGTTCATGAAGTCGTTGGCACTGTTGGGCGACGAGCCGATCCCGTTGCGGAGGATACTGAAACCGGCGCCGTCCCTGGTGCCGAACAGCAGGTCCAGCGCCTTCTGCTGGTTGGCGGGCGAGAGGCCCTGGGAGCCGTGCAGGATCTCGGCGCGCTGGAACGCCTCGGCGAAGCCGAATCCGTCGATCACCTGGTGGAACTGGTCGTCGTGCACGACGATGTCGGCCGTCGTCGCACTCGCCGGTGCGGTGACCAGGGCGACGCCGACCGTGACGGCTGCGACAAGTCCACCCGCTCGCGTGCGTGTACGCATGTCGACCAGCCTTCCGGGGAAGCAGCGATGACAAAGATCGGAAACACGACGAGTAAAACGTTATCGACGAGCCGCCACGAGCGTCAAGAAATCTTTGTCGAAAGACGGAAAAGGAAGTCCGAGCACGATGTACATTACATTTCCGCGTGCGCCGGGCCCCATTCGTAGGTGTCCAGCCGGCCGCACATGCCGTAGCGTCGGCCTTCCGGTTCCGGCGCCTGCGCACTGCGCACACCTGCTCGCATGAGGTGGTCGATTCTTCCTTCCCGCAATGCTTCCAGTTGTTCACCGGTGCGTTGCGCCGCGGCCATCGCACCGGCTCGCCAGATCTTTTCCCAGCGATCGGCGTGCTCGGCGACCAGCGCGACACCGGCGCGATAGAAGTCCTCCAGCGCGGTCAGTTCACCTCGCTCGATGTGTTCGGCCAGTCGCAGAAAACCGGAAACCGCCAGATCACGCCGTTTCCGCGCGGCATCGTCGGTGGGTCGCGGCAGGACCGCCGCGGCGCGGTACCGCTCGCGGTCGGCGAGCACGTCCGGCGGGAACGTGAAGATCGCGTCGCCCGCTTCGGGCAGGCCGCTGTTCTGCATGACCACCACGAGCCGCAGACCGCCGTGGTCGACCGCACGGTGGATGGTGCCGGGACCGAACCATGCCACCGTGCCCGCGACGAGCGGTGTCTCGCGCAGGCCGTCCGCCGTCAGCGTCCGCACCGCGCCGCTGCCGGACACCGTGACGTAGCCCTCGGTGCACGCGAGGTGCATGTGCGGCGAGCCGCCGCGGATGCCGTCCGCCGCCTCCCACGGGTAGACCGACAGGCCGGAAACGGCGGTGCCGCCGGGGAAGATCGGCTGGTCGCTCACCACGGGCGCTCCGCGAGGTGGCCGGCGATCCGGTTCTCGGTCCATGCCCCGTCCGCGACGACGACGCGATAGCGCCGTGCCAGCACGTCGCCGGCCGGCAGCGGCAGCGACTCGTGGAACGCCAGCGACGGGTTGACCGCCGCGAACGGGGTGGACCGCACGAACCAGTACGGCTCGCAGCCCTGTTCGGCGAACACCAGCGTGGACGCGTGGTCGGTCCCGTCGTGCCGCCCGACGAACGCCAGCCAGGACGCCTTCTCGCCCATCAGTTCCTGTCCCCGCCGCCCCTGCGGCGCGATCACGTCGCCACCGGTGAACGACCGTGGGCCACGCCAGAACAGGCCGCAGTAGCCTGCCAGTTCGCGGCCGAACACCGTAGGACTGCCGAAGTCCAGCCGTTCACCGCGCACGTTGCGCAGTGTGGTGGCGAAGTCCAGCACCCACGCGCCGTCGCCGACGGTGATGCCGACGGTGCGGCGCTCCGCGATCCAGTGCTCGCCGGCGTGGGTGATCCAGTCGACGGTCTCGGTGAAACCGGTGTCGTGCAGTTCGGTGAAGGCCCGGTGCCGCAGGCTGCCCACGTTGGGCAGGTCGACGTAGCCCTGGCCGGTGACGTACGAGCCGCCGCCCCAGAAGTTCTGGCCGGACACGTGCGACGCGGTCATGGCGAGGCCCTTGTGCCAGCGGTGGTCGTGCGGCCGGTACAGGGTCACCGTCCGACCCGCGAGTGTCCGAAGTGGATGAAAATATGGGCACGGGCACTCGAACGGTGGCGTGTCGGGAAGGTAGGTGTAGCGGAACAGTTCGACCTCGTCGGTGGTCGCGGTGAGCGCCGGGCCGTCGCTGGCCAGTTTCACGCCGGTATCCCTTCCGGTGCCCAGCCGGGCACGTCGCCGTGCAGGTGGTGGTAGAAGGGGTCGTCGGGGCCGAGTTGGTCGCGGTGCACGGGCTGCCCCGTGAACGCCGACCGGTACAGCGCGGTGACCAACTCCAGCGTCTGGCGGCCCTGCTGTCCGCTCAACGGCGGCCGTTGTTTTCGTTCCATCGCATCGAGCAGGTAGGGCAGCTGTGCCGCATGCGACGTGCGGGTGCCCGCCGACGGCTGCCACGGCACCGGGTCGGTGACGTGTGCCGCCGGCGTGTAGCGCCAGTCCGCGTTGTCGTAGCCGTAGAGGTGGGTGAGTTCGACGGTCGCGTCGGTGAAGTCGAAACGCAGGTAGGACTCCTCGCGCGGCGACAGCACGCTGTTCACCACGGATGCCATGGCGCCGTTGGCGAAGCGCACCATCGCCATCGACACGTCCTCGGTGCGCACGGCCCTGTCGAGCCGGCCGGCCATGGCACGCACCTCGGTCCAGTCGCCGAGCACGGCCAGCAGCAGGTCCATCTGGTGGATGCCGTGGCCCATCGTGGGGCCGCCGCCCTCCAGGTCCCAGCCACCGCGCCACGGCACCGCGTAGTAGGCGTGGTCGCGGTACCAGGTGGTCTGGCACAGCGCGACGAGCGGCCGGCCGAGCGTACCGTCGGCCATGCGCTCACTCAGGTGGCGCGCGCCCGCGCCGAACCGGTGCTGGAACACGACGCTGGCGTACGGACCGCCATCGCGTTCCGCGGTCTCGATCCGGTCGTACTCGGCCAGCGACAGGCACGGTGGCTTCTCCACCAGCACCCAGGCGCCCGCCTCAAGGCACTGCACGACGGGTCCGGCATGCAGCGCGGGTGGAGTGCAGACGTGCACCAGGTCGGGCCGTTCCCGCTCCAGCATCGCCTCCAGCGACGTGTACGTGGCGGGGACGCCGGTGTCGCGGCCGAACTCGGCCAGCCGTTGGGTGTCCGTGTCCACGGCGGCCACCAGTACGGCACGCTCGGCCTGGGCGCGGATGGCAGGCACGTGAGCCAGTTCCGCGATACCGCCGGCACCTACGATCGCGACCCGGACAGTCATCGGCCACTCCGCCCGAACGTCGGAAAGCTCTTTCCGGCAAAGTAATTGGCGCGGCGGGGCCGGTCAAGAGCTGAAAGGTGGACTCAATGCTCCACTGTGGACATGGATGGCGGGTCGGACCATCCGCCTCGCTCGGATGGCCCGACCCGCCGGTCTTGTCGCGGTCAGCTACACGCCGCGCCGTTGACGGTGAACGAACTCGGTGACGTGTCGTTGCTCGTCCACGTGCCCTGGAAACCGAACTGCACGTTGCCGCCCGGCGCGATCGAGCCGTCGAAGCTGGCGTTGGTGGCCGAGACCGCCTCGCCGGACTGCGTCACGGTCGCGTTCCACGCGTTGGTGATGTGCTGGTCGCCGGGGAACGTGAAGCCGAGCTGCCAGCCGCTGATCGCCGACGTGCCCGTGTTGTTCACGGTCACGTTGGCGACGAAGCCACCGGCCCACTCACTGGCCTTGGCGTAGTCGATGTGGCAGGTACCACCACCACCACCGCCGCCGGAGCCGGCGACGGTCCACGTGAACGACGCCGAACCGCTCGCTCCGGTGCCGTCCGTCGCCGTCACGGTGACGGACGACGTGCCGGCCGTGGTCGGTGTCCCGGAGATCACGCCCGTGCCGGACGCGATCGACAGGCCGGCGGGCAGGCCGGACGCCGAGTACGTCAGCGTCTGGCCGGTGCCGGAGTCGGTCGCGTGCACCGACACGCTGGCCGCCGTGCCGACCGTGCCACTCTGCGAACCGGGATTGGTGACCGTGACGGTGTTGCCACCACCACCGCCGCCACCCGCGGCGCTCAGTGCGTTCTCCACCGACGTGAACGCGGGCTTGGGCTGGTAGTTCTGGTCGAACATCGTCGCGGCACCGAAACCGGAGAACGCGCCGGGGATCCACGAGTCGGCGTCGCCGACGCCCCACTGGGTGACGCCGACGCACCGGGACACGCCGAGGCAGTCGTTCACGACGGCGGCGAAGTCCGAGGCCTGCTGCTGCAGGTTGGCCTGCGATGCCGGCAACTGGATGCGGTCGTCCAGCTCGGTGACCGCGACGTCGACGCCCAGGTTGGCGAAGCGCTGCATGTTCGCTTCCATCGAGGACGGGACCTGGCCGAGGATGAAGTGGCTCTCGAAGCCGACACCGTCGATCGGCACGCCCTGCTGCTTGAACGACTGCACGAGGCTGAACATCGCGTTGCTCTTGGCGTTCTCACCCTCGATGTTGAAGTCGTTCAGGTACAGCTTGGCGCTCGGGTCGGCGGCGTGCGCCGTCTTCAGCGCGTCGGCGATGTAGCCGGAGCCGTTGAACGCGTTGAAGAAGACGTCCTGGCGCAACGACCCGTCGTCGTTGAACGGCTCGTTCACCACGTCCCACGCGTACAGCTGGCCCTTGTAGTGGTTGACCTCCGTGGTGATGTGGGTCTCCATCGCGCTCTGCACCTGGTTGAGCGGCAGGCTGCTGACCCACGAGGGGAGCTGGCTGTGCCACACCAGGTTGTGGCCGCGGACGCGGTCGCTGTGCGCCTTGGCGAACGCCACGATCTGGTCACCGGGACCGAAGTTGAACGAGCCGTTGGACGGTTCGGTCGTGTCCCACTTCATCTCGTTGCCCGGCGTGACCATGTCGAACTGGGGACCGGCCACGTTGGTCAGCGTGGAGTTGCTCAGGTTGCCCTGGGTCAGCGCCGTGCCGAAGTAGTGGCTGGACGCCTCGGCCAGGGACCGGAGTGTGCTCGCGGCGGAGGCGGGTGCCGGCGCGGCGACGCCGCACACGGTCACGGCCGCCATCGCCGCCATGACGGGCACCGCCCTGAGAAACGGTGTTCGGCTGGGTAGTGACATGGATGATCCTCCGTCGACAGCGTTGTGTTGGGAGTGTTCAGCCGACAGCGCAGGCTGCGCCGTTGAGGGTGAACGACGACGGCGCGCCCGCGTTGCCGCTCTGGTTGGCCTGGAAACCGATGTTCACCGACGCGCCAGGCGCGATCGCCGCGTCGAAGCCGGCATTGGTCGCCGTCACCTGGCCGCCGGCTCGGCGTGTAGGTGGCGTTCCAGCCCGAGGTGATCGCCTGGCCGGACGGCAGCATGAACACCAGCGACCAGCCGTTGATCGCCGACGTGCCGTTGTTGGTGATGGTGATCGACGACGTGAGACCGGTGTTCCAGGAGTTGATCGTGTCGGTCACGTGACAGCCGGCACCGCCCCCGGACGGTGTCGGCGTGGTCGTCGGCGGGGTGGTCGTCGGCGGGGTGGTCGTCGTGGGCGGCGGCTGGGTGCCGTTCAGACCGAAGAACTGGATGGCGAACTGCGCCATGCCGGTCTCCGGCAACACGTGGCCCGCGCCGGCGATGCTGTACGCCTCGACGTCCACCGCGCCCGCGCTGTTCGTCGTAGCGGGTGCGGGTCCAGCCGGACTGCGGCGTGTCGGTGGACGTCGGCGTCTGGCTCGACGCCCGAGCACGTTCGGTCCACTGCTTGATCTCTTCGCCGAAGTTGTGGTAGTTCAGCGTGCCGTCGGCGGTGCCGTGCCACAGCTGCACGCGCGGCCGGGCGCCGGTGTAGCCGGGATCGGCGTTGCGCACCAGAGTCGCCCCACTGCTGCGGGGTCATGGTGATCTGGCCGTTGGCGCACTGCGCGTTCCACATCGAGCCGTCGGTGGTGGCGAAGCAGCCGAACGGGACGCCCATGAACGCGGCGCCGGCCTTGAACACGTCCGGGTAGTCGCCGAGCAGGACGTCGGTCATCATGCCGCCGGACGACGCGCCGGTGACGTAGACGCGGCTGGTGTCGCCGTTGTAGTGCTGCTCGACGTAGTCGACCATCGAGACGATGCCGGCCGGGTCGCTGCTTCCGTTGTGGGTCAACGCCTGTGGCGAGGACACGTCGAAGCAGCTGCCGCTGCGGGTGGCCGACGGGTAGATGACGATGAACCCGTACTGGTCGGCCAGCGACGCGAACTGGGTGCCGGAGTAGAACGCCGGACCCGGAGCCGGTGCACTGGTGCACCGCCACCAGGATCGCCGGGTGCGCGCTGCACGTTGTTCGGCACGTACACGTACATGCCCAGATTGGTGGGGTTGTAGCCGAAGTTGGTGATCTGGACGAGCGATGCCGCCGATGCCGTCGGCGCGGAGAGCACGACCGTGACCACGGTCGCGAGCAACGCCACGACACCGGCGAGTGCCCTGAGTGCCGTTCTCATGTCACGACTATCGGCCTTGACGTTCCGGCGGACAATCGCCGCCGGGCGCGGCGACCGTCCACACCGGGCTGAGCACCGGAAATCCTTGCGACGCAGTGGAAAGTTTCATCCCTTGACCGAGCCGGTGAGCGCCGCCGACGATGCCGCCGCTCGGCCAGCACGAAGAACCCCAGTGCCGGCACCATGGACAGCGCGGTGAAGGCCAGCACCCGCGCGGTGTCCTGCGAGTACTGCGACTGGAACGTGGCCACGCCCAGCGGCAGCGTGAAGTTGGACTGGTCTCGTTGAACACCAGCAGCGGCAACAGGTACGCGTTCCAGCTCGTCACGAACGCCAGCACCGACACGGTGGTCAGCGCGGGCATGCGACAGCGGCAGCAGGATGCGCCAGAAGAACCCGAGCCGGGTGGCGCCGTCCAGCACGGCGGCGTCCTCGATCTCGTCGCGGGATCGCCCGCATGAACGGCCGCAGGATGACGATCGTGACCGGCAGCGAGAACGCCGCCTCGGGAATCGCCACCCCGAACGGGTTCTCCAGCATGTTGATGTCGCGCAGCAGCAGGTACAGCGGCAGCGCTCGCGACGCCGAGCGGGAACAGCAGACCGATGGTGAACAGGACGTAGAACGCCTCGCGGCCGCGGAACTTGTAGCGGGACAGCGCGAATCCGGCCATCGAGCCGAGCGCCACGGCCAGCCCGGTGGCGACGACGGCGATCAGCAGGCTGTTGCGCAGGAACTCCCAGAACGCGGCGTTCGCCAGGATGTCCAGGTAGTTGTCGAGCACCCACGGGCTGCGGCAGGCCGGCCGGGTCGGCGTTGATCTGCGCGTTGGTGCGGAAGCCGCCGATCACCACGAACAGCAGCGGCACGACCGTGATGCCGACGACGAGGAGCGCCGCCAGGTACGCGAACAGGGTACTGAGAGCTCTGGTGCGCATTCCCCACCCCGCCCGACCGGTCAGTGCGCCCTTCGGTGTCCCGGCGCAGCGCGAAACGTTGGTACAGCAGGGCGAACACGAAGCAGATCACGAACAGGATCACGGCCACCGCGCTGCCGTAGCCGAACTCGTAGCGCTTGAAGCCGTGGTCGATCAGGTAGGTCGCCATCGTGGTCGACGCGTTCGCGGGACCGCCCAGCGTCATGATCCAGACCAGGTCGAACAGCTGCAGCGAGCCGATCACGCGACAGGAAGATCCAGATCCGGATGGTCGGGCCGAGCAGCGGCAGCGTGACGTGCCGCGTGGCCTGCCATGCCGACGCGCCGTCCAGCGCGGCGGCCTCGCCGAGTTCCGGCGGGATGCCCTGCAGGCCGGCCAGCAGCAGGATGATGCCGAAGCCGATGTACTTCCACGTGATCACCGCGAACAGCGTGTAGAGCACGATGCTGCGGGTCGGCCAGCCACAGGTGGACCAGGCCGCCGAGCCCGAACGACCGACAGCGCCTCGTCGACGAAACCGCCCGGCTGCAGCATGAGCAGCCAGATCACGGCGGTGACCGCCTCGGACAGCACGTACGGCGCGAACACGATCAGCCGCAGGAGCCGCCGCCGCGGAGCTTGCGGTTGAGCAGCAGCGCGAGGCCGATGGACAGCGGCAGCTGGATGACCAGCGACAGCCCGCGATGATCAGGTTGTGCAGGATCGCCTGCTGGAACACGGGCCCGGTGAGCGCCAGCTGGTAGTTCTGGATGCCGACGAAGTCGTTCAGCGGCCCGAAACCGCTCCAGTTGTAGACGCTGTAGTACGCGGCGATGCCGATCGGCACGAGCACGAAGCCCGACGAACAACAGCACCGCCGGGCCGAGCAGCAGCACCAGTTCCAGCCTGGTGCCCCACCTGGACCGGCGCCGGGCCGGCCGTACCGGCGTACGACCAGCCCGGTCCGCGGTGCCCGGTGGGGAGACGGCGCGTTCCCCCACCGGACCCACGATGATCCCAGCGTCACTGCTGGTCACTTACCTGTCTCCCGACATCGCGTGCTCCGACCGTCTCACGATCGTCTGCCGGTGTGCCCTGGCCCGCGAAGTAGTTGGCGACGGCGTCGTCGAGGGCCTGGCCGACGTCGGTCGGGAACGCGATGTCGAAGTAGGTCTGGATGTAGGGCGTCGACTGGTTGTACTTCTACGCCGGTCTGCAGCCTCGGATCGGTCAGCGCGGAGGCGGCGGCCGGGTTGACCGGCAGGCCGATCGCCCTTGGCCGCCATTTGCTTCTGCACGTTGATGCTGTCGATGTACTTCAGGAAGTCGGCACACGCCGACGGTGCGGTCGTGGTGCAGGAGAAGCCGTCACCGCCGCCGAGCGCGACGCGCGGGTCGCCCTTGCCGCCGGACACCGACGGGAACGGGAACCAGCCCATCTTGGAGGTGAGACTGCTGTCCGTGGTCAGCGTCGCCATCGTGCCGGGCTCCCAGTCGCCCTGCAGTTCCATGGCGGCCCTGCCGTTGGCCACCAGGCCCGCGGAACTGCCGGCGCCCTGCTGGGCGGGCGTGCCGAGGAAGCCGGTCTGGAACGGGTTGGTGCGCCAGGAACGCCTGCACGTCCTGGCCCGCCTTGATCCAGCACGGGTCACCGAGGTCGAGCGACTTGGCCGCCTGCTTCATCGTGTTCACCGAGCATTCGCGGACCGCGAAGTAGTCCCAGTAGAACGCGTCGGGCCAACGGTCCTTGCCGCCCAGCGCGATCGGCGAGATGCCCGCGGCTCTTCAGCTTGGCGACGTCGGATTCCAGGTCGGCCAACGTCTTCGGCGTGCCGCTGATGCCGGCCTGCGCGAACAGGTCCTTGCGGTACCAGAAGCCGACGACGTGCAGGTCGTAGGGCACGCCGTACTGCCGGCCGTTGACCTGCCAGCCCTGCACGGCCGAACCGAAGGGGTTCAGCCAACCCGACACGGAGTCGGTGAGGTCGGCGAGCTTGCCGGACTTGAGCTGCGTGGCCTCCTGGCCGCCGCCCCACTGCTGGTACAGGTCGGGTGGGCTGGTGGACTGCAGCGCGAGCGGGATCTTGGTGGTGAACTGCTCGTTCTGGATCGGATCGACGACGATCTTCACGTTCGGGTGGGCAGCGTGGTAGGCGTCCGCCGTCTGCTGCCAGAGGGTCTTCAGCGGGTCGAGTGCTCCGTTGTGCCACCAGGTCAGGGTTTGCGGCCCGTTGGAGTTGCCGCTGCTCTGCGGCGTTGTGCCGCCGCCGCAGGCGGCGGCCGCTAATGCCACCGACGCCGCGATGACAGCCATCCGGACTTTTCTGATGTCGCGCATGTTGGTCCACTCCTGACGACGTCGGCGCGGGCTGGACCGGGCCGTGGCGAGCCCAGGTTGGCAGTTGAGTCTGCGCCGACTCGCCAGGCGTGTCAATCGTTGTCGATAACGTTTTATAAAGCTATCCTGGTTTCGTGCAACCGAGCTCGCGTGTCACCATTCGCGACGTCGCCGCGCGGGCGGGCGTCTCGGTCGCGACCGTGTCGAAGGTGCTCAACCAGCGATACGGGGTCGCGGCCGACACCTTCGCGCGCGTCCAGGCGGTCATCGAGGAACTGGGCTACGAGGCGAGCCTGGTCGCGCAGAGCCTGCGCAACCACAAGACGAACGTCATCGGCATCCTGGTGTCCGATCTGGAACCATTCAGCACGGAGCTGCTCAAGGGCGCCGCCGACGCGATCCGCGGTTCCGGCTTCGAACTCGTCGTCTACTCGGCGGGCGGCCGGGTCGGCGATCACGTCGGCTGGGAGCGCCGCTATCTGTCGCGGCTGTCCGGCACGCTGGTGGACGGCGCCATCCTGGTCACGCCGACCGTCGTCGACGTACGCTACGGCGCGCCGATCGTGGCCGTCGACCCGCACGCCGGCCCGTCCGACCTGCCGACCATCGACTCGGACAACCTGCGCGGCGCGCAGCTGGCCGTCGAACACCTGCTCTCGCTGGGGCACCGGCGGATCGGCATGCTGACCGGCCGCGCGGACCTGCAGTCGGCCCGGCTGCGCGAGGAGGGCTTCCGCCAGGCGCTGGTGGCCGCGGGCGTGCCGGTGGACGATGACCTGGTGCAGCCCGGTGACTACGATCCCGAGGTGTCGGCGACCTCCGCACTGCGGCTGCTGAAGTCCGAACACCGGCCGACCGCGATCTTCGCCGCGAACGACATCTCGGCCATCGCGACCGTCACGGCGGCCACGTCGCTGGGCATCCGGGTGCCGGACGACCTGTCCGTCGTCGGGTTCGACAACGTGCCCGAGTCGGCGCTCAACGACCCGCCGCTGACCACGATCCACCAGCCGATCCGGGAAATGGGCCAGTGCGCCATCGAACTGCTGATCCGCCTGATCCGCGGCGAGACATCCGATTCCGTCCACCTCACCCTCGCGACGAACCTCGTCGAGCGGCGATCCACCGCGGTTCTGTAGAGACACCTGGAGTCCTGTGACCCTCGAAAGCGGCGTCGCCGTCGACATCTGGCGTGACCCGGCTGCCACACCGGCGGAACGGGCACGTGACCTGCTGGCCAGGATGACCCTGACGGAGAAGATCGCCCAGCTCTCGGGCATCTGGATCGGCATCGACTCGGCCGGCGCAGGTGTCACCGCACCAGAACGAGAACGCGATCACCGAGGCCGACCTGGGACGAGCTGATCCAGGACGGCGTCGGCCAGATCACCCGCGCCTTCGGCACCGCGCCGCTGGACCCGACGCTGGGCGTGCGCGCGCTGGCCGCCAGCCAGCGACAGGTGATGGCCGCCAACCGGTTCGGGATTCCGGCCATGGCGCACGAGGAGTGCCTGACCGGACTGGCCGCGTGGCAGGCGACGGTCTACCCGTCACCGCTGTGCTGGGGCGCCAGCTTCGACCCGGACCTGGTCGAGGCGATGGCCGCGCGGATCGGCTCGCTGATGGCGAGAATCGGTGTGCACCAAGGGCTCGCACCGGTGCTGGACGTGAACCGGGACCCGAGGTGGGGCCGGACCGAGGAGACGATCGCGGAGGACCCGTACCTGGTCGGCACGATCGGCTCGGCGTACGTGCGCGGGCTGCAGTCGGCCGGGATCGTCGCCACGCTCAAGCACTTCGTCGGCTACTCGTCGTCGAGGGCAGGCCGTAACCTGGCGCCGGTCTCGATCGGACCGCGCGAACTGGCCGACGTGCTGCTGCCGCCGTTCGAGATGGCGCTGCGGGCCGGGGCGCGCTCGGTGATGAACTCCTACACGGACAACGACGGCATGCCGGTCGGTGCGGACGCGACCGTGCTGACGGATCTGTTGCGGGACCGGTACGGGTTCGACGGGACCGTCGTGTCGGACTACTTCGCGGTGTGCTTCCTGGAGATCCTGCACCACGTGGCTTCGTCGAGGGCGGACGCCGCCGGTCAGGCGCTGGCCGCGGGCATCGACGTCGAGCTGCCGATGGTGCAGGCGTACGGCGAACCGCTGCTGCGCGCGGTGCGGGCGGGCGACGTCGACGAGGCGCTCGTGGACCGCGCCGTCGAGCGGGTGCTGACCCAGAAGTGCGAGCTCGGCCTGCTGGACGAGGACTGGGAGCCGACCCGGTCGGGCGCCGTGGACACGGACCCCGTCGACATGGACTCCGTCGACATGGACGATGCCCAGTCGCGTGCCCTGGCGCTGGAGCTGGCGCGCCGGTCGATCGTGTTGCTGCGCAACGACGGCACGCTGCCGCTGCCGCGCGGCGGTCGGGTCGCGGTGGTCGGGCCACGGGCCGACGAGACGAGCGCGATGCTCGGCTGCTACTCGTTCCCGATGCACGTCGGTGTGCACCACCCGGACGTGCCGGACGGCGTGCACATCCCGACGGTGCTGCGGGCGCTGCGCGACGACTTCGACGTGACGTACGCCCAGGGCTGCCCGGTGGAGGGCGGTGACGACGCGGGCATCGCGGAGGCCGCACGGGTCGCCGCGGACGCGGACACCTGTGTACTCGTGTTGGGCGACAAGGCGGGACTGTTCGGCGGCGGCACGTCCGGCGAGGGCGACGACGCGGCACGACCTGCGACTGCCCGGCAGGCAGCAGGAACTGCTGGACGCGGTCGTGGCGACCGGCACACCCGTGGTGCTGGTGCTGCTGGTCGGCAGGCCGTACGAACTGCCCTCGTCGACCAGCTTGCCGCCATCGTCTGTGGGTTCTTCCTCGGCGAGGAGGGCGGCACAGCACTGACCGACGTGCTGAGCGGGCGGGTCAACCCGTCCGGACGGCTGCCGGTCGGCTTCCCGGCGGCCGGGTCGAGCCAACCGTCGACGTACCTGGCGGCGGAACTGGCCCAGAAGACATCGGTGACGGTCATCGATCCGACGCCGGTGTTCCCGTTCGGACACGGCCTGTCCTACGCGCCCGCCACGTGGGTCGGCGTGCGACGGCGGTCGGCGGCGGAGTGGGCCGACCGACGGCGAATGCCGGATCGCCGTGACACTGCGCAACGACGCGGAGGTCGGCACGACCGAGGTGGTGCAGGTGTACCTGCACGATCCGGTGGCGGAGGTGGCCAGGCCGGTGCGGCAGTTGATCGCGGCCGCGCGGGTCGACGTGGACCCCGGGCAGGAGCGGACCGTCGTGTTCGACCTGCACGCCGATCTCACGTCGTACACCGGGCGGGCCGGACAGCGTATCGTCGACACCGGTGACGTCGAACTGCTGGTCGGCGCGTCCAGTGTGGACATCCGGGAGACCGTGGCCGTGCGGATGGTCGGCGAGCGTCGACCGGTCGGGTTCGACCGGGTGATGACGCCGGGGATCACCGTCACGCCATAGGCCGACGACGATCGGCGCGACCACATCGCCGGCCGCGTGCCATGGCGCACGGTGGTGCACCGCAGGACATCCGGTAGCTCAGTTGCCTTCCTCGGCGCGCAGTTCCCGTTTGCGGACCTTGCCGGTCGCCGTTCTCGGCAGATCGTCGACGAAGCGGACGCGGCGCGGGATCTTGTAGCCGGCGATCGTGCCGCGCAACGCCTCGCGCAGCGAGGTTTCCGTCCACGACGGGTCGGAGGCGATCACGTACGCGAGGCCCACCTCACCCCACTGTTCGTCCGGGATGCCGATCAACGCGCTGTCCACGATGCCGGGCAACGCGTTCACGGCTGCCTCGACCTCGGACGGGTAGATGTTCTCGCCGCCGGAGATGACCATGTCCTGGACCCTGTCGACGACGTACGCCCAGCCGTCGCCGTCGACACGGACGACGTCGCCGGAACGGTACCAGCCGTCGGTGAACGCGTTGTCCGTGTCGGCGGGGCGCCGCCAGTAGCCGCGGAACACGTTGAGGCCCTGGACGAGCAGCTCACCGGTGTCGTCGATGGCCACGTCGGTGAAGAAGTGCGGCACGCCGATGGACACCGGCTTGGCCGCCGCGCCGTCGCCGGGCGCCAGGTACACGCCGGGACTCGCCTCCGTCATGCCGTAGCCCTGCAGGATCCGCACTCCCCTGCGCTGCCACGCGACCGCGACCCGTTCGGCCACCATGGACCCGCCGTAGATGGCGTAGCGCAGCGACGACAGATCGGTGGTCGCGAAATCGGGATGGTCGCAGAGCATCCGCAACATCGTCGGCACCGCGGAGAACGACGCCAGCCGCAGCCGCTGGACCAGCTCCAGCACGATCCCGGCGTCGAACCTCGGGATCACGACGACCGTGCCGCCCTTGAACAGCGTCGGCAGGCTGACCTGGCCCAGCCCCGTGGCGTGGAACAGTGGGCACATGCACAGCGCCGTGTCCGACGACAGGACATCCTCGTGCGCCAACTGGTTCATCGTGTTGAAGGTCATGTTGGCGTGTGTGAGCACGGCGCCCTTCGGGCGGCCCGTGGTGCCGCTGGTGTAGAGGATCACCGCGTCGTCGGACAGCGCGACATCGGTCAGTGGCACCGGTTCGCCGGCGCCCTCGGCGAGCAGCGCCTCGTAGTCGTCGTCGGTCATGGTGCGGCGGTCGACGAACACCGTGGGCTGCGCGTCGGACACCAGGTACTCGATCTCCGGTTCGGCGAGGCGGAAGTTGAACGGTGCGAAGATCGCGCCCAGCAGCGTCGTCGCGAAGAACACCTCGAAGGTGGCGATGTCGTTCAGGCCCAGATACGCGACGCGATCGCCCTTCCGGACACCGCGACCGGCCAACGCGGCGGCGAGTCGGCCGACCCGGGCGGCCAACTCGGCGTAGGTCAGGGCGCGTTCACCCTGGCGCAGCGCGACGCCGTCCGGGTTGATCCTGGCGCGCCTGCCCGGCCATGAGCCCAACCCGTGGTTCGCCATCACGCTCCCGTTTCGCCGAGGCCCAGCAGTCGCGCCGCGTTGTCCTTGCGCACCAGTGGCCGGACCTCCGGTTTGATGTCCAGCGCGGCGAAGTCGGCCAGCCACCGGTCCGGTGTGATCACCGGGAAGTCCGATCCGAACAGGACCTTGCGCCGGATCGGGCCGTTGATCGCGCGGACCAACTGCGGCGCGAAGTACTTCGGCGACCAGCCGGACAGGTCGATGAACACGTTGGCCTTGTGGGTCGCCATCGAGATCGCGCTGTCCTGCCACGGTACGGACGGGTGCGCCAGGATGACCGTCAGCGAAGGGAAGTCCGCGGCGACGTCGTCGAGCAGCATCGGGTCCGAATAGCGCAGTTTGATGCCACGGCCGCCGGGCAGGCCGGCGCCGATACCGGTCTGGCCGGTGTGCGAGACGATCGGCAGGCCGAGTTCGGCGGCTGCCTCGTACAGCGGGTAGTACCGCCGGTCGTCGGGTTGGAACGCCTGTAGCGACGGGTGCAGTTTCAGGCCGCGTGCGCCGGCCGCCGCGAGATCGCGCAGCAGGGCGACGGCGTCCGCACCGTCGTGCGGGTCGACGGACGCGAACGGGATGAGCACGTCGGATGCTCCGCTGCCTCGATGGCGACGCGCTCGCTCGACAACGCGGGATGACCGGTCGCGGTGTGGGCGTCGACGGTGAACACGACGGCGGCCATGCGGCGTTCCCGGTAGTACTCGGCGATCTGGTGGATGTCCGGTGTCCGGTTCGTCCCCGCCCTGAAGTACGCGGCCGACGCCGCCATCAGCTCCTCGTCCAGGGAGTGGTGGCCGTGCCCGTCGGACTCGACGTGCACGTGGGTGTCGATCGCCTCGACGGCTGCCGGGTCGACGGGCATCAGTACGGATCCGGGAAGTGCTGGCCGAGCGGCTGGACATGGTCGGCGAACAGGGTGGGCCACGTGTCCGCGATGGCCTGCGTGTCCAGCCCCCATCGGCGAACGCGACCACGGTCTCCGCCGGATGCGACCACAGCACCAGCCGGTCACCGCCCAGACCGACGGCCTGACCGGTGATGTCCGGCCGGGACGCGAGGAACACGACCAGGCCCGCGACGTCCTCGGGCGGTCCGAAGCTGAGTTCGCGGCGGGCGTAGGCGGGCAGCGGCGCGCCCGCGCGCAGGGCGTCCACGTAGGGCCGCACGAAGGGCAGCGACTCCGTCATCGCGGTGGCCGCGACCGGGATGACCGCGTTCACGGTGACCTTCGCTCGGGCCAGTTCCAGCGCCCACGTCCGCACCATGCCGACGATGCCGGCCTTGGCCGCCGCGTAGTTGGTCTGCCCGAAGTTCCCGACCTGCCCCGTCGGCGAGCCGACGCAGATGATCCGGCCGCCGGCCCCTGCGCGCGCATCCGCACGGCGGCGGCCCGGACGCAGGTGAACGTGCCGCGCAGGTGCACCGTGATCACGTCGTCGAAGTCGTCGTCGGTCATCTTCCACAGCACGGCGTCGCGCAGGATGCCGGCGTTGGTGACCAGGATGTCCAGCCTGCCGTACTCCGCGACGGCGCGGTCCACCAGCGCCTGCGCGAGCTCGCTCGACCCGATGGCGCCGATCTCGGCGACCGCCCGGCCACCACCATCCACGATGGACTCCACGGCCGCGTGCGCCGCGTCCGCGTCGACGTCGTTCACCACGACCGCGGCGCCCTCGGCCGCCAGGGCCCGCGCGTACGCGAGGCCGAGTCCGGCGCCCGCTCCGGTCACCACGGCCACCTCGCCGTCCAGCACGCCCATCCGGATCTCCGTCCATGACAGTCAGGTTTCCTGATGGTGGCGCATTCGCGCCGAGGTCACAAGTGGGCCCGATGTCACGTGTTAGTCAGGGATCCTGTACGTCCGGCGCCACATGTGGCACCCTGCTCAAGGCGCATGCAACGACGCACGCCCGACCCCGTGGGGGCACGATGAACGCAACCGAGTCCCGTTCGCTGCGCCGCGGCACGCTGGTCGCCGGCTGCCTCGCGGTCTGCGTCGCACAGATCGGCCTGGCCATCCCGGCCACGCTCAACGGCCTGTTCCAGTCCGACCTGCATCCGATCGGTTCCCAGCTCACCTGGATCTCCGACGCGTTCCTGCTGCCGGTGACCGTGCTGGAGCTGACCTTCGGCGTGCTGGGTGACCTGTTCGGCCGCAAACGGCTGCTGGTCGGCGGAGCGCTGCTGCTGGCGATCGGCGAACTCGTCGCCGCGACGTCCGGCGGCGTGTACCAGCTCTGGGTCGGGCAGGCGCTGGCCGGTCTGGGTGCCGCGGCGCTGTTCCCGACGTCGCTGGCGATGATCGCGGCCGGTACGCACACCACGAGGGCGAGAGCGCACGGCATCGCGATCTGGGCGGCGTCGCTGTCCTCCGGCGGGTTCATCGCGCCCGTGCTGGGCGGTGTGACCGGAAATTACGGATCGTGGCGCTGGGCGTTCGTGATCGTGCTGGTGATCGCCGCGGCCAGTGCCGGGGTCTCGCTGCTGCTGGCGGAGGACTCCAGCGCGCCGGCAGGGCGGTCGCTGGACTGGGGCGGCCAGGTGACCATCCTGGTCGGGCTGTTCGCGCTGCTCTACGGCGTGATCCAGGGCCAGAGCGACGGGTGGGGCGCGCCGTCGGTGATCATCGCGTTCGTCGTGGCCGCCGTGTTCCTGGTGCTGTTCGTGGTCGCCGAACGGCGCGCGGCCTCACCCATGCTGCGACTGGACCTGTTCCGCAACCGGGCCTTCACGGTCGCGTCGGTGATCGCGGTGGTCGGCATGTTCAGCTTCCTGGGCACGGCGTACGCGACGAGCATCCGACTCGGCCCGATCCAGCACCAGAGCCCGCTGCGCACGTCGGTGGCGTTCATCCTGCTCAACGGCATCACGCTGGTGCTGGAACCGGTCACGTCCCGGCTGCTGGCCAGGGTCAACCCGAGGTACCTGCTGTCCACCGGCATGCTGCTGATGGCCGCCGGTGACTTCGTCGCTGCCGGCATCGACGTGCACGACACCGCGCTGACCTCGATGATCCTGCCACTGGCGCTGGTCGGCATCGGGTTCGCGTTCAGCATCTCGTCGGTCACGGCCACGGCCGTGAACACCGTGCCGATCCACTACGCGGGCATGGCCAGCGCGTCCACCAGTCTGTTGCGCGACTTCGGCTTCACGCTCGGCCCGGCCATCGTCGGCGCCGTGGCACTGAGCAGGGCCGCGACGCTGTTCGGCGGCGGGCTGGCGTCGTCGTCCCTTGCGCCACAAGTGAAAGCGGCCGCGTCGGCGGTCGCGGGCGAGGGTGGTCCGCTGGCCGTGAACTCGGTGCCGCCGACGTCGCCGCCGGGACAGGCGGCGTCGATCGCGGTGAACGCGCTGGGCAGCGGTTACTCGGTCGGCTACGTCGTCTGCGGCGTCGCGGCGCTCGTGTCGTGCCTGCTGGCACTGCTCGCGCTGCGCGGTGGCCGCTCGGACACGCTGGTCACGCGGGCCGCGCTGGCGGAGGAGGTCACGGCGAGCGGCGACTGACGTCCTGGTGGCCGAGCACGCGCGTGGCCACGTCCGTCAGCGTGTCGATCTCGTCGGCGGACAGCAGGTCGACGAAGCGCGCCCGGACCGTGGCCACGTGACCGGGTTCGGCGACCCGGACGACGTGCGCGCCCTCCCGGGTCATGGTGATCATGGTGCCCCGGGCGTCGTTCTCGCATTCGTGCCGCACCACCAGCCCTCGGCGTTGCATCCTGCGCAACTGGTGCGACAGACGGCTGCGGTCCCAGTCGAGCTGGCGGCCGAGTTCCCGTGCGCGCAGCCTGCGGTCGGGCGCCTCACACGGCGCCACCAGCAGTTCGTAGTCCGCCGACGACCCTCCCGCGACCGTGAGCTGCCCTTCGATCGCCCGATCCAGGCTGCGCCGCATGGCACGGAACGCGCGCCACAGCCGTTCTTCGCGCTCGTCCAACGATTTCGGGCCGTTCACACGGCCACGGTACGGCGCGGGCGCACCGGCACTGAGACATCGGCGACAGCTTCCCAACAGCGTAATGTCACGAACCATGAGCACAGCCCGCACGGTTGCGCGCCCGTGTTCGTGATGAACGACCACGGCGAGGTCCGGGCCGCGTTCCGCGACTTCCCTCGCCGGGCACGGCTGGACCTCTACCGGGCGGCGGCATGCCGGCGCCCCTGACCGGCCTGGTCGTGGTCGCCGTCGAGCAGGCGGTCGCCGCTCCCCTGGCCACCCGGCACCTGGCCGATCTGGGTGCGCGGGTGATCAAGGTGGAACGGCCGGGCGGCGACTTCGCGCGTGGCTACGACGGGGCCGTGCGCGGCCTGTCCAGCCATTTCGTGTGGCTCAACCAGGGCAAGGAGAGCATCGAACTGGACATCGGCTCCGCCGACGGCAGGAAGGTGCTGGACGCGCTGGTCGCGCGGGCCGACGTCGTCGTGCAGAACATGGCGCCGGCCACCGCGCGCCGGCACGGCCTTGCCGCGAACGACCTGGTCGCGGCGCACCCGAGGCTGGTGGCGTGCGGCATCTCCGGTTACGGGCCGGGCGGACCGTACTCCGATCGGAAGGCCTACGACCTGCTCATCCAGTGCGAGGCGGGCACGGTGTCGATCACGGGATCGCCCGCGGAGCCGGCCAAGGCCGGTATCGCGGTCGCCGACATCGCGGCCGGCATGTACGCGTTCTCCGGTGTGCTGAGCGCGCTGTTCCAGCGGGAGCGCACCGGGGTCGGCCAGGCGCTCGAAGTGTCCATGTTGGATGCTCTCGGCGAGTGGATGGGTTACCCGTACTTCTATTCCCGTTACGGCGGCGGCGATCCGCCGAGGGCCGGCGCGGCACACGCGACGATCGCACCGTACGGCCCGTTCGCCACGGCCTCCGGCCAGGTGATCGACGTGGCCGTGCAGAACGACAGGGAGTGGGTCGCGTTCTGCGCCGTCGTGCTCCGCAGGCCGGAGCTGACCCGTGACCCACGTTTCGCGGCCAACGCCGACCGGGTGGCACACCGTGCCGAACTGGAGACGGCGCTCGGCGAGGTGTTCGGCACGCTGTCCTTCGACGAGGCCGAGCGCCGACTCGCCGCCGCGGGCGTCGCCTACGCCCAGCAGCGCACGATGGCCGAGTTCACGGCACATCCGCAGCTCGCGGCGCGAAACAGGTGGCGGCCGGTGGACACCGAGCAGGGCCGCGTCGAGGGTCTGATGCCGCCGCTGGTGCACGACCCGGCACCGAAACGGGTACCGGCCGCCGGCGAGCACACCGAGCGGATACTCGCGTGGCTGGGCATGGGCCGGACGAGCGAACCGGGCCGTCCCGATCGTGTGGAAGACGCGGGCGGGACTTGGCGCGGTTGACCGGCTTTGGTTGCCTCCCCGTGGAATGACATCGCGGAAAGGCACTGGTGATGGCGCAGCCGTTCGAGCTTCCCGAGTTCTACCTGCCCTACCCGGCCCGGCTCAACCCGCACGTCGAGGGCGCCCGCGCGCACAGCGGCGCGTGGGCGCGCGGGATGGGCATGATCGACGTGCCGCAGCAGGGCGTCGCCATCTGGACGCAGGCCGACCTCGACTCGCACGACTACGCACTGCTGTGCGCGTACACGCACCCGGATGCGGCAGGACAGGTGCTGGATCTGATCACCGACTGGTACGTCTGGGTGTTCTACTTCGACGACCACTTCCTGGAGCTGTTCAAGCGGAGCAGGGACATCGTGGGCGCGCGGGCACACCTGGACCGGTTGCCGCTGTTCATGCCGCTGACCGGCGAGCTCACCGAGACGCCGGTGAATCCGGTGGAGCGTGGCCTGGCCGACCTGTGGAGCAGGACCGTGCCGGCGCGCTCGGTGGACTGGCGGCGCCGCTTCGCCGAACACACGAAGCACCTGCTGGACGAGTCGCTGTGGGAGCTGGCCAACATCAGCGCCGAGCGGCTGGCCGATCCGATCGAGTACCTGGAGATGCGCAGGAAGGTCGGCGGCGCACCGTGGTCGGCGGCCCTGGTGGAGCACGCCGCGGGCGCCGAGGTGCCGGCGCGGATCGCGGCGTCGCGACCGATGCGGGTGCTGTGCGACACGTTCGCCGACGCCGTGCACCTGCGCAACGACCTGTTCTCCTACCAGCGGGAGGTCGAGGAGGAGGGCGAACTGTCCAACGGAGTACTGGTCTTCGAACGGTTCCTCGGCCGCACGACGCAGGAGGCGGCGGAGGCGGTGAACGACCTGCTCACGTCCCGGATGCAGCAGTTCGAGCACACAGCACTGGCCGAGGTCCCCGCGCTGTTCGACCTGCACGCGGTCGACCCTGCCGACCGCGCGGCGACGGCCGCGTACGTGAAGGGCCTACAGGACTGGCAGGCGGGCGGCCACGAGTGGCACCTGCGCTCCAGCCGGTACATGAACCAGGGCGGCACGCTCGCCGAGGGCGTACTCGGCGGCCCGCACGGCCTGGGCACCAACACCGCGAGGATCGCGTCGTCCTTGCTGGCCACGGCACCACAGCGGCTGCGCAGGCACGCCCACGCGCCGTACCAGCGGGTCGGGCCGACGCCGCTGCCGGAGTTCACGATGCCCTTCCCGTTGCGGCTCAACAGACATCTATCCCAAGCGCGCACCCGCAACGCGGCCTGGGCCGAACGAATGGGTATCACCGGCGAGCGTGTGTGGGACGCGCGCTCGGTCGAGGTGAGCGACACGGCGCTGGCAGCGGCCGGAGTCCATCCGGACGCCACACCGGGCAGGCTGGACCTGGCCACCCACTGGCTGACGTGGGGCGCGTATGCGGACGACTGGTACCCGGCGGTCTTCCGCCGCCGGCACGACCTGGCCGGGGCGAAGGCGTGCAACGACAGGCTGTCCCTGCTCATGCCGATCGACCTGGGTGCCGTCCCGGAGCCGGTGACCGCGGTCGAACGTGGCCTGGCCGACCTGTGGCGGCGCACGGCGACACCGATCGGCGAGGCCGACCGCGCCGCGCTGCGCGCGTCGGTGGAGGAGATGACGGAGAGCTGGCTGTGGGAACTGGGCAACCAGCGACTGCGGCGGGTCCCCGATCCGGTGGACTACGTCGAGATGCGGCGCAGGACGTTCGGCATGGACCTGTCGATGACCTTCTCCCGCCTGACCCACCTGTCCGGCGTACCGGCCGACGTCCGGTGCGCCACGCCGGTAGCGGCGATGGAGCACGCGGCGGCGGACCACGGATGCCTGCTCAACGACATCGTCTCCTACCGGAAGGAGATCGAGTTCGACGGCGAGGTCAACAACGGCGTGTTGGTGGTGCAGGACTTCCTCGGCTGCGACCGAGATCACGCGGTCGAGGTGGTGAACGACCTGATGACGGCGAGAATCCGACTGTTCGAGCACGTCACGGACGTAGAACTGCCAGCACTGTGCGAGGACTTCGCCCTGGACGACGCGACACGCACGGCGTTGACCGACTACGCGCAGGACCTACGAAACTGGATGGCCGCACTGCTGAACTGGCACGTCACCGTGGACCGCTACCGGGAAGCCGAGTTGCGCCGCGGGCCGTTCCCGGCGCTGGACGGAACCCCGGCACCGGTGAGAACCGGCGTGCACCGAGGAATCCCGATGGCGGCAGGCCGAGGCGAAGCGGAGCGGTAGCCGGAACGAACCCACCACGGCCGCGGCTTTTGCGGCACGGCCGTGGTGGGCGTGACCGGTGGCAGCGCGAGCCACCGGTCAGCTCGGGGCCGGCTCTACCAGGGTAGATTCGGATAACCACCGGCCTGCCGCACGTACCACGAAGCCATGGCGGAACTGATCAACCGATCGTGCAGCAACCCGTCCGCGTCCCGTCGGACACACGACACGTAGGCGTTCCGGGTCACCGACCGCCCACCCCGCGACAACCCGAACCCCTGCCAGGCCTGGTCGATCGTGGGCATCGCGTCCCGCACCCCGTCACCGTTCACGTCGACCAACGCCCCCTGGCTGTTCACGGCCTCCGGCGTGGTGCCGTCATAGGGCACGAACCCGGTCTGCGAGGACGCACCGGCAGGCGCGGGCCACGGATACCGGTACCCGGTCGGACAGGCGATCGGCGGCAGCAGGAGCTGATCGGATCGACCGTCGGCGCCGGACCGGCCGGCCGGCGGCGGTGTGCCCCGCGCGACCCAGTCCTGCAACACCGGAATCGCGGCCTGGATCAGGCTGCCCATGTCCAATGTGTGGGCGGGCGAACCGGTGGAATCGGGAATGTGCGAGACGCCACCGACGACGTAGAACGCCGTTTTACCGCTCAGCTCCGACCGGCGGTAGAGCTGTTCGCCGAGTTGTTTCAGCGACAAATAGCTGACGCCGGGCAGCCACGTGTGGTGATCGAGATACAGGGCGTGCGCGAACGTCAGTTCCGGCACCATCCGGTTACGCGTGGATTCCGACAGCAACGCGTTCGACGGATACGTGACGTGCCCGTCGTGCACACCGAGCACCTGGCCTTCGGGCATTGTCAACGGCAGCGGCAGGCCGCCACCGGGATCGTCGGACAGGAATCCGTCCACGTAGTGCCCGCCGCCCGGTTCGTCGTTGAGACCGGAATAGTTGAACAACCGGCCCGCGATGACGCCCGCGGAATGCCCGTACCACAGCACGAGCGACGGCGCCCTGCCCAGCCGTTCCACCAGCAGGCGCTCGCCGCTGCGCAGGAAGTCGCGCAGCATCGTGACGTTGTCGTTGACGCTCTCGTCCAGCGTGGCGCCGTCGGCCAGCGTCGTGGGCACGCCACCGGCGGCAGGGCGCCGCGTGTAGATCACGGCGTAGCCCGCGGCGACGAACTCGTCGGCATACAGGTTGTCGAACGAGCGCCGCGGCACGACGCCACCGGCCGGCTGTGGCACCAGTTGGCCCAGTGGCGTGTTGTCGGCCTGGCCGTGCACCAGCACGGCGACGTGGCCGTTCCACTGCCCCGGAGTCGTGGGATACAGCACGGAGATCCCCGCACCCTGCCCGTCACCACCACCTGTGTACGTGCCCAGCGCGGGCATCCAGCCGGTGATGCCGAACTGCGGGTACAGGACGTCGGGCACGTCGGTGATGTCCTTGCGGGTGTTGCCGACGGTCACCGGATCGGAATAGCCGGCGGCCGTGCCGGATAATGCCAGGTCCACGCGCTGCCACGGATGGCCTGCCGGGTCGACGAACGACGACGTCGCGGTGACCGAACACGACGTCTCGCCGACCGAATAACCTGCCACGACGGAATGTGGAACCAACAGATCCGGACAACCGGTTGAATTGTCGGCGCCTGCCGGTACAGCGGCGAAAAGCGCACTCGCCACCACGACCGACGCCATCGTCACGGTATTTCGAGCGATGCGGGTGACCCTGGTCCCGGACATGACTCATCAACTCCCCGACTTGCGTGTGTCGCCACGCGACCCCATGTCCAGGTTAGGTCGAATACTTTTCCGGCCCTAGCACCGTCATGCGTTCGGCGCATTCGGCATGCAATGAGACGTGGAATTGCGATTGCCGTGAGAATTGCGACGTAGCTGGGAGCCGGGAACAACGGATGTCAGCCCGAGAAAAAAGCGGCGCCCCGGCGGTGTCGCCGGGGCGCCGTGTCGGTCGGTGCTCAGCCGCCCGCGATCTGTTGGTAGATCCACTGGACGACCACGTCGGCGCGGCTCGTCGTCTCCAGTGAGGTGTGGGGGCAGTCCGGCCCCTCGCTCTCCACCGCCACCAGCAGGCCCGCCCTCTGCCCGATGGGCTGGAAGTACGGCGCGCCCGAGTCGTACAGGCACGCGCTGGTGTCGTCGGCCGGTGCGACACCGTGCACGCCGATCGTGTCGGCGTCCACCTCGCCCACGGCGACCTTGCCGGTGTTGAGCTGGCTGCTCGGCGTCGGATCGGTGTCCGACGTGGAACCCCACCCCGCGATCACGAGCTGGTCGTTCAACTTGGGCGCCATCGGCTTCACCACCAGCGGCAACACGTCACGGACGGGTGCTGACAGCTTGGCGAGGGCGATGTCGTTGACGGCCGACTGGCGGACGTCGACGATCGTGCGTTTCTCACCAGGTGTGTCGTTCACGTTGACCGTGTTCATGGTCGCCGTGGTCTGGTAGATCGGCGCGCCGCCGATCCGGACGCGGTTGACGTCGTGGAAGCAGTGCCCCGCGGTGATGACCCACTGCGGTGCGATCAGGGCTCCGGAGCAGGCACTGTTGTACGTCGTGCCGTCCGGTTTCGGGATGTCCGTCATCGTGAACTTGACCGCGAACGGGTACTGCCCCGGTGTGGCGGGGGTGCCGTTCGCGACGGCGTTGGCCGGTCCGATGGACAGTAGGGCCACCGCGGCCCCGACGCCCGCGAGGGCTACCGCGGCGGTCACCACTGTTCTGCGCATCTGGTCTCACTCCTGTCGTTGTCCGGCGTTCGGTACGGAACGCCGAGCCCGACAGTAGCGATCATCAGGGCCGATCGGCGGCGGTTCCACCACCTTTGCCGGTCGGCGCCCGAGCCGTCAGCTCGGCGCCCGAGCCGTCAGCGCCCGAGCCGTCAGCACCCGCGCCAGATGCTGGCGATAGGCGGCCGACGCGTGCGGCTCGGTGGACGGACTGGTGCCTTCGGCGGCCAGTTCGGCCGCGTCGGCGATCGACGCACCGTCGGCCAGGGCCTGCTCCACGGCCCTCGCCCTGATCGGCGTGCCGGCCATGCTGATCAGACCGACCTGGTTGCCGACCGCGGCGACACCGACGATGGCCCAGTCCATCGAGCGGCGGGTGAACTTCTCGAAGCCCCAGCCGATCCCGGCGCGCGCCGGCACCCTGATCTGGAGCAGCATCTCCTCCGGTTCCAGCGGCGTGGTGAACGGGCCGGTGAAGAAGTCGGTCGCCGGGATCTCCCGGCTGCCGTTCGGTCCGCGCACCACCAGCACGCCGTCCGACGCGAGCACGGCGGCCGGCAGGTCGGCAGCCGGGTCGGCGTGTGCCAGTGAGCCGCCGATGGTGCCGCGGTGGCGGATCTGCGGGTCGCCGATCTCGCCGGCCACGTGCGCCAGCAGCGGTGCATGCTCGCGCAGCACGTCGTTCTCGTGCAGGTCGCGGTAGCGGGTCAGGGCGCCGATCTGGACCGTGTCACCGGCCAGCCGCACGTAGCGCAGCTCGTCGATCGGGGCGACGTCGACCAGCACCTCCGGTGCCGCCAGGCGCATCTTCATCAGCGGCAGCAGCGAGTGGCCACCTGCCAGCACCTTGGCGTCCTCGCCGTGCTCGGCCAGCAGGCCGAGCGCCTCGTCGACGGACGCGGCCCGCCGGTAGCTGAACGCGGCCGGGATCACTCGGCAACCTCCTGGCCTGACGCGTCGATCACGGCGCTGACGATGTTGTGGTAGCCGGTGCAGCGGCACAGGTTGCCCTCCAGGGCCTGCCTGACCTCCTGCCGGCTGGGCTTCGGGTTCTCGTTGAGCAGCGACACCGAGGCCATGATCATGCCGGGCGTGCAGAAACCGCACTGCAGGCCGTGCTGCTCACGGAACGCCCGCTGCACCGGGTGCAGTTCGCCGTCGCCTGCCAGGCCCTCCACGGTGGTCACGGCGTGCCCGTCGGCCTGTGCGGCCAGCACAGTGCAGGACTTCACGGACTCGCCGTCCAGCAGCACCGTGCACGCGCCGCACGACGTCGTGTCGCAGCCGACGTTGGTGCCGGTCAGCCCGAGGTTGTCGCGCAGGTAGTGCACCAGCAGCGTGCGGTCCTCCACCTCCTCGTCGGTGGTCCGGCCGTTCACCTCGACGGTGACCTTCATCGGTCAGCCTCCTTCGCGTCCATGATCGCCTGCCAGACCCGCTGCGGCGTGGTGGGGATGTCGACGTGCCGCACACCGAGGTGGGACAGAGCGTCCACGACGGCGCTCTGCACGGCAGGTGTCGACCCGATCGTCGCGGCCTCACCGATTCCCTTGACACCCAACAGGTTGCGCGTCGTCGGAGTGACGGACTCGATCAGCTCGAAGTCAGGCAGTTCGGTCGCGGTGATGAACGCGTAGTCGGCCAGCGTCGCCGTCACCGGGTTGCCGTCCTCGTCGTAGCTCATCACCTCCAGCAGGGCCTGCGCGATGCCCTGCCCTAGCCCGCCGTGCCGCTGGCCGCGGAACGTCAGCGGGTTCATCACCGGGCCCGCGTCGTCGGCCGCGACGAGCCTGCGCACGACGACCTTGCCGGTCTCGGTGTCCACGTCGACGACGGCCACGTGGGCGCCGAACGGGAACGTCGGCGTGCCGTCGCCGAACCACACGTCGGCCGACAGCGGCTCCTCGGTGCCCGCGCGCTCGGCGACCTGGCTCCAGCTCACCGCACCGGCCGACTGCGCGCCACGCACCTGCCACGCGCCGAGGTTCAGGTTCAGCTCGACGTCGTCCGGACTGGCCTCCAGGATGTCGGCGGCCAGTTCCTTCGCCCGCTCGATCACCTTGTCCGCGGCGCTGGCCACGGCCGAGCCACCCAGTTGCAGCGACCGCGAGCCGAACGTGCCGATCGCGTTGGGCACCTCGTCCGTGTCACCGTGCCGGACGGTGATCTTGTCCATCGGGATGCCCAGCCGGTCGGACAGCAGCATCACGAACGTCGTCGCGAGGCCCTGGCCGTGCGGTGAACTGCCGGTGTACGCGGTCACCGAGCCGTCGGCGTCGATGTCCACCCGGCCGCTCTCGCCACCGGCGTCGCCGCCGGTGATCTCGACGTACGTCGACACGCCGATGCCCAGCGCGACCTTGTCACCGGCCTCGCGGCGCCTGGCCTGTTCGGCCCGCAGGGCCTGGTAGTCCACGGCGGCCAGCACGCGGTCCAGCGCGGCCTCGTACTCGCCGGTGTCGTAGCTGGCGCCGCTGGCCGTGGTGAACGGAAACTCGTCGGGCCGGATGAAGTTGATCCGGCGCACCTCCGCCGGGTCCATCCCGATCTCGGCCGCGAACAGGTCCATCGCGCGCTCGACGGCGGCCGTGGCCTCGGGGCGGCCGGCACCTCGGTACGCGGCGACCGGGGTGGTGTTGGTGAGCAGGACGGTGCTGGCGGTCTCGATCTTCGGGAAGTGGTACACGCCCGATGCCATCAACTCGGTCAGCGTGGGCAGGAACGCGGCACGCGGGTAGGCGCCGGTGTCCTGCTGTATGTCCAGCCGGAACGCCTCGACGGTGCCGTCGCGGCGGCCGCCGATGGTGATCACCTGTCGCTGCGCACGGCCGTGCGTCATCGCGGTCATGTTCTCGCTGCGCGACTCGAACCACCTGACCGGCCTGCCGGCTGCCTTCGCCGCCCAGGCCAGCACGATCGCCTCGTGGTCGGCGCCGATCTTGGCACCGAACCCGCCGCCGACGTCCGGCGCGACGACGCGCACCTTGGCGGGGTCCACGCCGAGGCCACCGGCTAGCTGGCCGCGGCCGATCTGGGCGTTCTGCGTGGACAGCCACATGGTGAGCCTGCCGTCCTCGCCCCACACGCACGACCCGCCGCGGGTCTCCAGCGGTGCGGGCGCGACCCGCTGGTTCTCGATCGTCCGGGTGACCACGACCTCGCAGTCGACGAACGTCGCGTCGTCGAACCCGCCGCCGTGCACCTGGACGACGTTGCTGTCCAGGCCGTCGAACAGCAGTGTGTCGCCGGCAAGCGCGTCGTCGAAGCTGATCACGGCCGGCAGCGGGTCGTAGTCGATGTCGACCAGTTCGGCCACGTCCGCGAGCTGGTAGCGGTGCTCGGTGAGCACCAGCGCCACCGGTTCACCGACGTAGCGGACCACGTCCGCCGCCAGCCACGGTTCCGCGACCGCCTCGGTGGACGCGGGCGCCAGGTCCAGATCGGCGGCCGTGTACACGCCGACGACGCCGTCGGCCGCCCGCGCCGCCGACACGTCGATCGCGGAGATCCGTGCATGCGCCATGGGGCTGCGCACGAACATCGCATGTGCGGCACCGTTCAACGCAGGTTCCCGCAAATCGTCCACATACGTGCCGCCCGACGTGATCAGCTTCTGATCCTCGATCCGGACGACCCGGGTGCCCAACACGCTCATAAAGCCTCCCGAGTGTTGCCTCACCAGGGATCATGCCTGACGGCGCGTGGCGGTGGCCAACAACCCCGTGCGACAAATGTCCCGACGGCCGAAATTCTCGGGCAGCCGTAACGGCGGTGTTGCGATCACTGACCGGGAGTGGCGGAAGGCTTACGCCTCAACCCAACCGTGCGTGTGCGCGACCTGTGCCAGGCGCTGGCGGACGGTCAGGATCTGCTCCGCGGTCATGGAAGGCGCGGCGTCCATCAGGGTTTCGGTGACCTCTTCGAGGAACTCCTTGACCGACAGCACGTCGCACATGCCGTCGTCGTCGTTCACCCTCGGCGTCGGCCTGGGCGCCGAGGACACCGCCGGCCGTTCCGCGCCCCTGCTGATCATGCGGACGCGCGACGCCTTGAGGCCCCTGTCGCCCTCCTCCACATCGAACTCCACCAGCGCGCCCGGCCCGAGCAGCCGCTTGTCGAACTGGAGATCGTTCACATGCAGGAACACGTCCTCGCCACCGGTGTCCGGCGCGACGAAACCATACCCACGAAACTCGTCGAAACGGACGACCTTGCCCGCGACCACCACACCCACCCACCTTCACCACACCAACGCTCCGTGCCCGACCCTACACCTCACGTTCCGGCCACGTGGGACGTCTACCCGGCGGGACGACGCGACGAGAGGATGCTGGGCACGATGAACGTGACACACACCGTGATCGCCTCGCCGGTCGGCGAACTGACCGTCGTGGCGCACGACGACGCCGTCGCCGGGCTGTACTTCGAGGACCAGCGCCGCCGGCCCGCACCGGACGCGCTCGGTGAACCGGCCGAATCGCCGCTGTTCGACGAGGTGCGCCGGCAGTTGGCCGAGTACTTCGCGGGTGACCGCGCGACGTTCGACCTGCCGCTGCGCGCCGAGGGCGAGCCGTTCGAGCAGCGTGTGTGGGCGCTGCTGCCGGCCATTCCCTACGGCGAGACGTGCTCGTACGGCGACCTGGCACGGCAGTTGGGCGACGTCGGGCTGGCGCAGGCGGTCGGCGCGGCGAACGGCCGCAACCCGCTGTGCGTGCTGGTGCCGTGCCACCGGGTGGTCGGCGCGGACGGCGGCCTGACCGGTTACGCGGGCGGCTTGGCGCGCAAGCGGTTCCTGCTCGATCTGGAAGAACCGAGCGAGGCGAGGCTGTTCTGAGATCTCACGTTTCGGCGCCGCCACGCGTCTGCGTGTCATGAGACCTTTCGAGGAGGTCGTGGCCGAGCACGGGCCGACGGTACTGCGCGTGTGCCGGGCCGTGCTGGGTCCGGCGGACGCCGAGGACGCGTGGTCGGAGACGTTCCTGGCCGCGCTCACGGCGTACCCGGGCCTGGCCGACGGCGCGAACGTCGAGGCGTGGCTGGTCACGATCGCGCACCGCAAGGCGATCGACGTGATCAGGGCGGCCGCGCGGCGACCGGTGGCCGTGGCCGACGTGCCGGAGCGGCCGACCGCCCTGGGCCGCCCCGGCGACCGGGACGGTGAGCTGTGGACGGCGCTGGCGAAGCTGCCGGACCGCCAGCGGATGGCCGTCGCCTATCACTACCTGGCCGGGCTGCCGTACCGGGAGATCGCGCAGATCACCGGTGGCAGCACGGATGCCGCGCGACGGGCCGCGTCGGACGGGATCGCGTCGCTGCGGACGAACTACGTGGGAGCGACATCATGAGCGAACTGTTCGACACCCTCCCGGCCGCCGACGGGGCGACGAGGGCACGACTGCACGCGCGACTGGTCGCCGACGCGGCGGCCGCGGGTCTGCTGGACGTCGCGTACCGCACGGTCGACACGCCGGTCGGCACACTGTTGCTGGCTGCGACGGACGTCGGCCTGGTACGCGTGGCGTTCCCGAACGAGGACCACGACGCGGTGCTGTCCGCGCTGGCAGCCAAGGTGAGCCCACGGATTCTGCGCGCACCGGCCAGGCTGGACGACGCCAGCCGGCAGTTGGACGAGTACTTCGCCGGCAGCAGAAGGGTTTTCGAGCTTCCGCTGGACAATCGGCTCTCACGGGGCTTCCGCCGTGCCGTGCTGGCTCACCTGCCCGACATCGCCTACGGGCGAACGGAAAGCTACGCGCAGGTGGCCGCCGCGGCCGGCAGCCCGAAGGCGGTGCGGGCGGTCGGTACGGCGTGTGCGACGAACCCGCTGCCGGTGATCGTGCCGTGCCACCGCGTGGTGCGTTCGGACGGAGCGTTCGGCGGCTATCTCGGCGGCGCCGACGCGAAGCGGACGCTGCTGACCTTGGAGGCGGAGTGATGGACAGGTACGCGAAGCGAGTGGCCACCGCGGACTGGCCGGCCATCGCGGCGGAACTCGACGAACACGGCTGCGCGCCGCTGCCGCGACTGCTGGCCGCTGACGAGTGCGCCCGGATCGCCGCGCTGTACGAGGACACGGCGCGGTTCCGGGCCACGATCGACATGGCACGGCACAGGTTCGGCAGCGGCCAGTACCGCTACTTCGCCGAGCCGTTCCCCGAGCCGGTCGGGCGGCTGCGCGAGGAGCTGTACCCGAGGCTGCTGCCGATCGCGCGGGACTGGTACGAGCGGCTGGGCCGGGACGCGGAATGGCCCGACACGCTGGCCGAATGGCTGGACGTGTGCCACGCGGCGGGCCAGCCGCGCCCGACGCCGATCCTGTTGCGGTACCGGGAAGGCGACTGGAACGCGCTGCACAGGGACCTGTACGGCGACAAGGTGTTCCCGTTGCAGGTGGTGATCAACCTCAACGACCCGGGCAACGATCACACCGGCGGCGAGTTCCTGCTCGTGGAACAACGGCCCCGGGCGCAGTCACGGGGCACGGCTCGCCTGATTCCGCAGGGTCACGGACTCGTCTTCACGACGCGGGACAGGCCGGTCCGTTCCGCGCGTGGCTGGTCGGCCGCACCGGTGCGGCACGGGGTCTCCACGATCCTGACCGGTCGACGCCACACGCTGGGCCTCGTCTTCCACGACGCCGCCTGATTCCCGGCACGCTGGTCGTCACGGCGCGCTTCCGGCGATTCGCCGATGTCCGACATCCGTTGCGTCGCACCGGCACCCGCGATCGTTCGAGTGTCGAAACACGGTATCCGGGGCCTCGGTCCGCACACCTGTTCCGACGTGGCGGCAGGCGATGCGGACGCGACCTGGTTTCGGGTGCTGGGCCCGTTCGAGGTGCGCCTGCGAGGCCGGCCGGTGGACCTGGGCGGTCCCCGCAGGCGGACACTGCTGGCCCTGCTGGCGGCCGACGCCGGGCGGGTGGTCGGCATCGGTGCGGCCGTTGCGGCACTGTGGGGACTCGATCCTCCGCCGGACGCGCAGCGCACCGTGCGGACCTACGTGTCGCGGCTGCGGCGGTCGCTGTCACCGGTGGTCGACGAACTGGGTACCGGCGAGTTGATCGTGACGCATCCGGCCGGTTACGTGCTGCGGCTGCCACAGGACGCGCTGGACGCGCGGCGGTTCGAGAGTCTGGTCGCCGACGGCCGTGGAGCGTTGGGCGCCGGCGACGCCGTGACGGCCGGCGGACTGTTGCGGGCGGCGCTGGCGTTGTGGCGCGGCGACGCGTACGGCGAGTTCACCGGCATGCCCGAGCTGCGCACGGAAGTGACGCGCCTGCACGGGTTGCTGCTGACCGCGACCGAGGATCGCGTGGACGCCGACCTGGCCGCCGGCGCCGGCGCCACGCTGGTGGACGAGCTGACCGCGCTGGCCGACCGGCATCCCGGGCGGGACCGGTTCTGGGCGCAGTTGATGACCGCCCTGTACCGGGCCGGGCGGCAGGCCGATGCGCTGGATGTGTTCCCGCTGGCCAGGAAGGTGCTGGCCGAACGGTTCGGGCTCGATCCGTCGCCCGCTCTTGTCGACGTGCACCGGCGGGTGCTGGCCAACGATCCACGGCTGCTGGCCCGGCCGCCGCGCGACGACCTGCCCGGTGACGTCGCCGACTTCGCGGGCCGGCACGAGGAGATCGCGAGTCTGCTCGCCGCGCGGGAGAACGTCGTGATCGAGGCGCTGGACGGCATGGCGGGTGTCGGCAAGACGGCGTTGGCCGTGCATGCCGCCCACCGGCTGGCCGAGCGCTACCCGGACGGGCGGCTGTTCATCGACCTGCACGGCCACACGTCCGGCCGGTCCCCCGTGCCGCCGGCCGCCGCGCTGGACCGGCTGTTGCGCGCGCTGAGCGTGCCGGCCGACCGGATTCCCGCCGATCCGGACGCGCGGTCGGCCATGTGGCGGGCCGAACTCGCCGGGCGGGCCGTGCTCGTGGTGCTGGACAACGCGCTGGACGCCGCGCAGGTCCGGCCGCTGCTGCCGGGCACCGGGCGCAGCATGGCGCTGATCACCAGCAGGCGCAGACTGGTCGACCTGGAGGCGGCCGGCATCCGGTCGCTGGACGTACTGCCGCACGCCGACGCCGTGGCGCTGTTCGCGAGCGTGGTGCGCGACGAGCGCACCGATGCGGAGCCGGATTCGGTGCGGGCCGTGGTGGAACTGTGTGGCCGGCTGCCATTGGCGATCCGGATCGCGGCGGCCCGGCTGCGCACCCGGCCGGCGTGGACCGTGCGGCATCTCGCGGACCGGCTGCGCCAGGCACGATGGCCGGTGACCGAACTGTCGGCCGGTGACCGGAGCGTCGCGGCCGCGTTCACGTTGTCCTATCGGCAGTGGGACGACGCGCACCGGCGGATGTTCCGCCTGCTGGGCGTCTGTCCCGGTCCGGACGTGGACGTGCCGGCGGCAGCGGCGCTGGCGGCCGTCGGGCACGCGGAGGCGGAACGGCTGTTGGAGGACCTCGTCGACGTCCACCTGGTGCGGCAGCCGGTGACCGGGCGGTACCGGTGCCACGACCTGATCCGCCAACACGCGCAGGCCACCGCACTGGTGGAGGAACCGGAAGCCGACCGGGTCGCCGCGCTGGACCGGGTGATCGACTACTACCTGCACACCGCCTACCGCGCCAGCAGGCTGCTCGACCAGCAGCATCCGCCGATCGACATCGGCGTCCCCGCGGCCGGATGCGTGCCGGGCGTGCTGGCCGGGGACGCGGCCGCGATGGCATGGTTCGATGCCAACCACGCGTGTGTGCTGGACGCGCGGGCCGCCGCGGCGGACCTGGGCCGGGACACGGCGGTCTGGCAGCTCGCGTGGACGCTGGACAACTTCCACTACCGCCGTGGGCACGTGCACGACAACGTGACGTCGTGGCTGGCGGGACTGGCCGCCGCCGAACGACTTGCCGACGTCGCCGTGCAGGCCCGCGCGCACCGGCGGCTCGGTCTGGTGTACGCGCCGCTGGGCCGGACCGAGGAGGCCGTGCACCACGTGCGGCGGTCGCTGGCACTGTCCGAGCAGGTCGGCGACGCGCTGGGCCAGGCGGGCGCGCACTACGTGCTGGCGATGGCGTGGAGCCACCAGAAGGACGACCGGCTCGCGTTGCACCACGCCCTGGCCGCGCACCGGTTGTACGCCGAGATCGGTGACACGCGCTGGGAGGTCCGCGCGCTGAGCCTGGTCGGCGCGTGCCACACGCGACTGGGTGATCACGACGAGGCCCGCACGTACTGCCGGTCGGCGCTGGCGTTGTGCCGGCAGAGCGACGACGTGTTCGGACAGGCCGACAGCCTGGACGCGCTGGGCGCGATCGCGGCGGCCACCGGTGCGCACGCCGAAGCCGTGCGCCGGCATCGGCAGGCGCTGGTGTTGTGGCAGGACCTGGACAACACCTACCGCCAGGCGGGCACGCTGGCTGCGCTGGGCGACGCCCACCGGGAACTGGCCGGGCACGAGCGGGCGCGGGACGCGTGGCAGCGGGCGATCGCGTTGTACCGCAAGCAGAACCTGCACGCGGCGGCCGACGAGGTCGCCGACCGAGCCAGATAGTCCACGACGGACTTCACGAACGCGGCGCGCGGATGCCGCGGAACTCCCAGTCACCGCCCAGCGCCGTGGCGACCACTTCCTCCGAACCCGACGGCTGCGCACCGAAGTCGGCGCTGATGCCGGCCGGGCCGGACACGATCGTGTTGGACAGCCGACCGAGACCCTCCACGTCGACCTCGACGACGTCACCCGGTCGCACCGGCCGGGAGTTGGCCGGCGTTCCGGAGAGCAGGACGTCGCCGGGTACCAACGTGATCGTGCGGGCGATGTCGGCGACCAGGTAGTGCATGTCCCATGTCATCTCGTCGGTCGAGCCGTCCTGTGCGAGTTCACCGTTGACGTAGGTGCGCAGACGCCTGCCGTGGAAGTCCCATCCGGTGACCAGACCGGGGCCGAGCGGGCAGAGCGTGTCGGAACCCTTGACGCGCAACATGGAACCCGCGTCCGTGTCGCGGAAGTCGTGCAGCCCGAAGTCGTTCGCGACCGTGTAGCCGGCGATGTACTCCCCCGCTTCGGAAGGCGTGATGTCGCGGGCCGTGCGACCGATCACGATCGCGACCTCGCCCTCGTAGTTGAGCCACCGGCAGCCGGCCGGCCGGACCACCGCGCCGCCGTGTGCGTTCAACGCGGACACCGGTTTGTGGAAGTAGGTCGGCGCGGGCGGCAGCGTGGCCCGGAACTCGCGCACCCGGCTGGTGTGGTTGAGGTGTACGGCGATGATCTTGGTCGGCACCACCGGCGGCAGGTGCGCCGCGTCGGTCGCCGACACCGCGCGGCCGTCCCGTGCCCGCAGCACCTCGCCGTCCCGGATCACGTCCACCACGACACCGTCGAGCAGGACGCGCCGGTACTCCGTCACGCTGTCTCCATGACACCGGTCGGTGCCGTCCAACCGCCTTCCGGTCGGTCGAACCAGATGTGTACCTGCCCGGTGCCGACGGCGTTCTCGTACTCGCTGAACAACCGGCCCGGCGCCGTGCACGCGGGGCCGCCGAGCGCGCCGACCATCATCGTGTAGTGCTGGAAACGCGCTTCGGGCTGATACCGGTAGAACTCCGGCATCGCTTCGAGCACCCGTCCGTGTTGACCGTCTCGGAACCATCGCAGCCGTTCCTGGTCGGCGGCGAACGCCTCCTGCGTGAAAACGTGAACGGGATCGCTGGCCTCGTGTTCGCGCAATTGGCGCAACGGCCAGAACTTGTGGCTGAACGCGCCGGAACCGATCAGCACCACCCTGCGGTCCACGTCGGCGATCCCGTCGGCGACGGCCGCGCCCAGGGCCAGCGCGTCCGGCATTTCCGCCGTCTGGCAGACACTCAGGCTCACCCAGCGCTCGTCGCCGCGCAGATACTGCCACAGATTCAATGTCGCGTAATGGATCGGGAGATACTGGTCGTCGATCGGCGTGATCCAGGTGCCGTGATCGTCCGCGCGGCCCGCGATCGCCCTGGCGAGTTCCGGGTCACCCGCGAAATCGTAGGGCAATCCGGCCATACCGCGCGGCAGTTCTTCCGACGTGTACCGGCCGCTGCGCCGCTCGTGGGACGACACGACCCACTCCATGGTGGTCGCCCAGTGCGAGTCGATGACCACGACCGTGTCCGGCCGCAGCACGTCGAGCACTTCCGTGCGCAGTCTCCGCAGGCCGGGGACCAGCGAAATTTCCTTGCCCTCGTTGAGGTTCCGCCGTTCATCTTCAGGTAGCATGATCGTCGGTACGTGCGCGAGAATGCCGGCTCCGACGATCTCACCCATGATCGCCACCCTTTCCATATCGTTCGGACGCAAACGTAGGGAACCCGAACCTGCGTGGTCAAGAGAAACTGGACCGTGCCACCCGTTGGGCGGGACGATGCCGAGGGCGACGGCAGCCCGGATGCGTGGAGCGTTATCGTACGGGCGCGAAGGAGCCGAACGGAGACCAAGGCCGATGACCGGAATCCACACGCTGCGTGCCACCGAACAGGCGATCGGCGAGCGGCTGCGCGACATGGACATCAACACCGAGGCGATGTGGGCGGTCTCCAACGTCTACCGGGCCTCCGCGTCGATCCGCAATCACCTCGAACGCACCGTCCTGCGCGACACCGGCCTGACCTGGACCGGCTTCGTGGTGCTGTGGGTGGTGTGGATCTGGGGCGAGAGCGAGACACGCGTCGTCGCCGCCGAGAGCGGCATCTCCAAGGGGACGCTGACCGGCGTGGTCAAGACGCTGGAGTCGTACCGCTACGTCAGACGCGCCACGCACGCCACCGACGCCCGGCGGGTGCTGCTGTCGCTGACCCGCACGGGCGAACGGCTGATGCGGGACCTGTTCCCGAAGTTCAACGCGCAGGAGACCCATGTGGTCTCCAGCCTGACCAGCAAGCAGCGCAAGGACTTGGCCGCCTCGCTGCGACTGGTGATCGAGAAGCTGGAAGCCGAGGGCTGAGCCGGCCTACCGGGCCGGGTCCAGCACTAGCTTGCCGACGGTGCGGCGGGCGAGCAGGTCGGTGTGCGCCTGGCGCACGTCCGACAGCGCGTACTCGCCGCCCGGCACCGGCGTGAGCCTGCCGTCGGCGACCAGTCCGGCCAGCTCGGCCAGTGGCCCGCTGACCATCTCGGGCCGCTGGAAGCAGTGCCCGAGCCAGAAACCGGCGACGGTGCGCGACGCGGCCATCAGCCGGATCGGGTCGATCCCCTCGGTCGCCTCCCGGGACGCCGCACCGAACACGGCCAGTCGGCCGAACGGCGCGACGGCGCGCAGCGACTCGGCCAGCACCCGCCCGCCGACCATCTCCAGCACGATGTCGACCCGGTTGCCGCCGTTGGCCTCGACCAACCGGTCGCGCAGGCCCTCCGGATCGGGTTCGACCGCGACGTCGGCGCCCAGCCGCACGGCGAGATCGCGCTTCTGCGGCGTGGACGCCGTCGCGATCACCCGGCCGGCGCCCAGTTGCTTGGCGAGCTGCACGGCCAGTGTGCCGACGCCGCCCGCGGCCGCGTGCACGACGACGGACTCGCCGGGCACCAGGTGGGTGGACGTGGTCAGCAGGTGCCACGCGGTGACGCCCTGCACGACCAGCGCGAGCGCCTGCGCGTCGCTGACGCCGTCGGGGATGTCGTAGACGAGCGCGTCGGGCACGGCGGCCACTTCGGCGTAGCCACCGCCGGTGGGCGGTACGGCCACGACCCGCCTGCCGTCCTCGGTCGTGCCGGCGACCTCGCCGCCGGGTACCAGTGGCAGCTTCGTCGGCCGCAGGTAGCTGTCCTCGGTCTGGTGCGTGTCGGCGAAGTTGATCCCGGCCCGGTTCACCCGGACCAGCGTGTGCCCCTGGCGCGGCGCCGGCTCGTCGACGTCGACGACCTCCAACACCTCGGGTCCACCGAACCGCGTGATCCTGACCGCCCGCATGCGCACACCCAACCCGTTCCGGCGACGTTTACCGGGGACGACTGTGCCACACCGGCCATACTGGAGCCGTGTCCACCCTGGACTGGGTTCTGCACGTGGACCTCGACGAGTTCATCGCCGCGGTGGAGATCGCGCGCCGACCCGAGTTGCGTGGCCGGCCGGTCGTGGTCGGTGGCACGGGTGACCCGACCCGGCGCGCGGTCGTGGCGACCGCCTCGTACGCGGCACGCGAGTACGGCGTGCGTTCCGGCATGCCGCTGCGGCTGGCGGCGCGCAAGTGCCCGGACGCGGTGTTCCTGGCGTCGGACGCGCCCGCCTACGAGGCCGTTTCCGAGCGTGTCATGGCCACGCTGCGCCAGTTCCCGGTCGTGGTCGAGGTCATCGGGTGGGACGAGGCGTTCCTGGGCGCACGGACCGACGACCCGGAGTCGCTGGCGGCGCAGGTCCAGCAGGCGGTCGCCGACGAGACCGGCCTCGCGTGCACGGTCGGCATCGGTGACAACAAGCTGCGCGCCAAACTGGCCACCGGTTTCGGCAAACCGGCCGGGATCTACCGGCTGACCCGGGACAACTGGGTCGCGGTGATGGCCGACCGGCCGACCGACGCGCTGTGGGGCATCGGCCGCCGCACGGCCGCGAAACTGGCCGACGCCGGCCTGGTCACGGTCGCCGACCTGGCCAGGGCCGACCCGGAGGCACTGGCGCGGCGCTTCGGCCCCCGGCTGGGCCCGTGGTACCGGACGCTGGCGCTGGGCGCGGGCGACACCGAGGTCACGGCGACGCCGTACGTGGCGCGGTCACACGGCAGGGAGGTCACGTTCCAGGAGAACCTGACCGCCTGGAGCGACGTCGAGCGGCAGGCCCGGCTGCTGGCCGGGCGGGTCGCCGACGACGTGCGCGCCGAGGGCCGCCCGGCCACCAGGGTCGGCGTGAAGGTGCGGTTCGCGCCGTTCTTCACGACGACCCGCAGCATGACGCTGCCGGCCCCGACCAGCGACACCGACGACATCGAACGCGCGGCACTGGCGGTGCTGGACCGGTTCGACAAGACCAGACCGGTGCGGCTGCTCGGGGTCCGAGCCGAGTTCGACCGCCTATAGGTCGCTGCCGAACAACGACGCCAACTCGGCGGGGGCGACCTCCTCCAACTGCACATACGTGCACGACCCCGGATCACGGTCCGGCCGGAACCGCGACAACCGCGCCGTGTGCCGGAACCGGCCGCCCGCCAGGTGCTCGTAACGCACCTCGGCCACCAACTCGATCCGCAACGGCTCCCACGACAGGTCCTTCTGCGCGTTCCACCTGCTCAGCGCACCCGGCATCCGACCACCCGCGGCGGCCTGCGCCTCCGCCCAGTCCCGCCACGGGTGGTCGGCGACCGCGTTGTCCCGCAGCGGAGCCAGATCGGTGACGAGCTGCCGGCGCAGGGCCGCCGCGAACGAACTGGCGACGCCGACGTGGTGCAGCCCGCCCTCGTCGTCGTACAGCCCGAGCAGCAGCGAGCCGACCGTCTCGCCGTCCTTGTGCCAGCGGAAGCCCGCCACGACACAGTCCGCCGTGCGCTCGTGCTTGACCTTCCACATCACGCGCTTGTCCTGCTGGTAGGGCTGGTCCAGCGGTTTGGCCATCACGCCGTCGAAACCGGCGCCCTCGAAGCGCGTGAACCAGTCCTGCGCCACGTCCGCGTCGGAGGTCAGCGGCGTCAGGTGCACCCTGGCCAGCCTGCCGTCCAGCATGCCCGCCAGCAGTTCCCGACGGGTGCCGAACGGCTCGCCGGTCAGGTCGCGGTCGGCCAGCGCGAGCAGGTCGAACGCCACGAAGCTGGCAGGGGTCTCCGCGGCCAGCTTCCGCACCCTGGACGCGGCAGGGTGCAGCCGCAGTTGCAGTGTGTCGAAGTCCAGGCCGGCATCGGTGACCACGACGATCTCGCCGTCGACGACACACCTGGACGGCAGCACGTCCCGCAGCAGCTCGACCAGCTCGGGGAAGTACCTGGTCAGCGGCCGGTCGTTGCGGGAGCCGAGTTCCACGTCGTCGCCGTCCCGGAACACGACGCAGCGGAAGCCGTCCCACTTCGGCTCGTAGACGAGCCCCGGTGCGCGCGGCACCTCGTGCACGGCCTTGGCCAGCATCGGCCGGACCGGTGGCATCACAGGCAGTTCCACGCACGCGACTGTAGGCCGCCCGGCCGACACGTGCCGGCGGGAAACGCGCTGCTCCCACCGGTGGCCGCCGGCCACCGGCGGGACGGCTCGGCGCAGTGCGTCGAGGGTGTTCGCGTCGTCGTCGACGTAGTAGAGCGCCCGAGGGTGTTCGGCGGTGGCCAGGCCGAACAGGGCCCCACCGGTGGATCGACCGTGTCCAGGTCGCGCACCGCGACCACGGCGCCCGTCCTGGTCATCTCGACCAGGTTGTTGTCGCCCCCGTCGACGGTGATCAGGTCGCCGTTCGGGGCGAGCGCCAGGCCGAGCGGCCCGTTCAGGACCGAGGCCGTGGACACGGTCGCGCTCACCGCACCCGCGTCGACCGGGTGCTGCCGCAACAGCGCGTCCGGGATCACCGCGATCCGCGAGTCGGCCGTGTCGGCGACGAACAGTTCGCCGCGCGGACCCAGCGCCAGCCCGGTCGGACCGACCACCAGCGCGGCCGGGTCGGTGTGCACGGACAGGCCGTCGCCGACGACCGCGCTGCCCACCAGGCGCGGCACCGGGCCGATCAGGTCGAACGCCAGGCGCTCGACGTCGCCGTCGGTCGTGGCCGACGGCTGCCCGCCGACCGGACCCGGCCGTCGGAGTCGAGGACGATCAGCTCACCGGAGGTCATCGTCGCCGACCTGCCGTCGGCCGTGGGCAGGCTGCCCACGATCACCCAGCCGGACCGCAGCACGACCAGCGCCGTGGTGAGGCCCACGCCGCCGGGCACGGACGCGGACGGGATCGTGGCGAACAGGGTCCGCCTGCCGCGCGGGGAGATCTCCACGAGCGTGGTACCGGTGCCCTGTTCGCCGCCGGGTGATGCGGCGGTGGGCGCGTTGTTGAAGTTGCTGACGAGGATGTCGCCCTCGACCAGCCTGTGGTGCGACTCGGGTACGACGGCCACCCGTACGGGTTCACGTCGCCGTTGGCCGGGACGGTGCTGGCAACTGTCACGTTGTGGGTCGGCGGGCCGGTGAATCCGCTCGCGGCGGACGCGGGCGTCGTGCCCGCGCCGGCCAGGGCGAGTGCCCCGGCAACGAGGGCGACGTGCCGCCACCGCGGTCTTCGCACCGTCGACATCTGAAATCCTCTCACGTGACAACGGCACGACACTCGTGCATGTCGGGTACGAATCGTTGTGGCGCAATGATTCCGGCGTCATCAGGACGGCCCGGCGGGCCACTGAAACGACTGGTCCAGCGCTTGTATACCGGTTTCGGATCGTCCGATCAGGACCGACAGCGGGTAGCGGCGCCACCACGGTCGGCGACGATGCCTGGGCCGAACGAGGGCTGCCGAACAGCGCTCTGACCAGTATCTTCGTCAGTACGGGGCGACCGGAGGGAGGCCCGTCGACTGTCGGCGGGCGATCATCCGGCGTACCGTCGGTGACCTGCGGTGATGTCGCGGTGGCGGAGGTGTCGGCAGATGCGGGCGATGTGGAAGGGCGCGGTGTCCTTCGGGCTGGTCACGATCCCGATCCAGCTCTACGCGGCCACCGAGAACAAGAACGTGAGCCTGCACCAGGTGCACGAGGCCGACGGCGCGCGCATCCAGTACCGGCGGTTCTGCTCGGAGGAGGACAAGGAGGTCCCGTACTCCGAGATCGCCAAGGGCTACGAGCTGGACGACGGCTCGACGGTGATCCTCACCAACGCCGACATGGGCAACCTGCCGCTGTCCACGTCCCGCACGATCGACGTGCTGGAGTTCGTGGACCTGGAGGCCATCGACCCGATCCACTTCGACCGCACGTACTACATGGAACCCCAGCAGGCGGCGGTGAAGCCGTACGTGCTGCTGCGCGACGCGCTGCACAAGTCCGGGCACGTGGCGATCGCGAAGGTGGCGCTGCGGCAGCGGGAAAGCCTCGCCGTGCTGCGCGTGTACGCCGACGTGCTGGTGATGACGACGATGCTGTGGCCCGACGAGGTGCGCGCGGCGTCGTTCGACTTCCTGCAGGAGGACGCGCCGCAGGTCCGGCCGCAGGAACTGACCATGGCCGGTTCGCTGATCGACTCGCTGACCGAGCCGGTGTTCGAGCCCGACAAGTACCACGACGACTACCGCGCGGCGCTGGAGTCGCTGATCGAGTCGAAGGTGTCCGGCGCGGCCGAGACCGACAAGAAGTCCGGCGGCGGCAAGGCCAAGAAGACCGAGGCGGCACCGGACCTGATCGACGTGCTACAGGCCAGCGTCGAGGCCGCGAAACGGAACCGTCCGTCGTCGGCGAAGTCGGAACCGAAGTCCGGGAGCCGCCGCAAGAAGACCGGCTCCTGAGACGTCAGGACGCGCGGGCCAACTGGACCGTCACCAGGCAGGTGCAGCCGTGCGCCAGCACACTGCCGCAGTCGACGACCAGGGTGTGCCGTACGCCGTCGAGGTCGTCGCAGCCGGGCTCCGTACAGTCCGAACCACCGTCGACGTGCACGACTAGCGTGCCGTGGCAGTGGTCGAGATCCCTTTCGCACCTCATGCAGTCCGTCACGCCGAACTTGTTACCACCGCGCTCCGACAGAACCGTGACACACCGCCGGCGTGTCGCGAAACGGCACGTCACAGCCAGCCGTCCGTGGTCGCGAGCCCCGGGGACGTGCCGGTCCTGGTGGCGACACGCCGGCCGGGCCCCCAGCAGGAATAGGGCGGGATCGCACGGCACTAGTCGACCATCGCCCTGATCCACTCGTGGAACGCGCCGATGTGGTGTTCGGAGGGCACCAGCACTCCGCCGTCCCGGTAGCCGCGCGAGGACATCGACGGCTGACACCGTTCGCATGCGTCGAAGTCCTGCTGGTTGACCCGGTGGAACAACTCCACCGACCGGGACACGTCCGCGCCGCCGGACACCACGTCGGTCGCGTAGAGCCAGTCGCACTCCACGACGGTCCGGTCGGCGGCCATCGGATACAGCCGGTGCAGGATCACGTGGTCGGGCACCAGGTTCACGAAGACCTGGGGGCGGATCGTGACCGCGTAGTAGCGCCGGTCCTGTTCGTCGGCGAGTGTGGGCAGGCGGGCGAAGCCAGGGCTGCCGTCGACGGTGAAGCCGTCGACGCCCGCACCGAACTCGGCGCCGTGCCCGACGTAGTACTGGGCCGCGTAGCCGCCCGCGAACTCCGGCAGCACCTCGGTCAGTTCCGGGTGGATCGTCGCGCAGTGGTAGCACTCCATGAAGTTCTCGACGATCAGCTTCCAGTTGGCCCGTACGTCGTAGCGGACGCGCCTGCCGACGGCCAGTTCCTCGGTGCGGTAGTGCTCGATGGCGGTCGCCGTGCCCAGCCGCTCGGTGGCGGCCGCGATCACGGTGTCCTCGAACGACGCGGGCTCGGCGGCCAGGCTGACCCACGCGTAGCCCAGCCATTCCCGCAGGTGTACCGGTGTCAGGCCGTACTCGGCGCGGTCGACGTCCGGCATGGACGTCAGGTTCGGCGCCGCGACGAGTGTGCCGTCCAGGCCGTAGGTCCACGCGTGGTACGGGCACTGGAACGCCCGCCGTACGGTGCCTTCGTCCGCGGTGCAGATCCGTGCGCCGCGATGCCGGCACACGTTCAGGAACGCCCGCAGCGCGCCGTCGCGGCCACGGGCCAGCAGCACGCTCTCCCTGCCGACCGCCACGGTCCGGAAGTGGCCCGGTGCGGCCAGTTCCGCGGACCGGACGGCGCAGAACCACATCGTCTCGAAGATCTTCTCCTGTTCCCGGCCGAAGATCGCCTCGTCGGTGTAGTACCGGCCGGGCAGTGTTCTGATCAGGCTGGCCGTCATGGTGTCGCCTCCGCGAACCGACCCGGCGCGAACAGTCCGACGGGGTGGCGGGTGTGTCCGTGCACGGCGAGGTCGGCGACGATCTCGCCGACGACCGGCACGAACTTGAACCCGTGCCCGGAGAAGCCACATGCCACCACGACGTTCTCGTGCGCGGGATGGCGTGCGACGACGAAGTGCTCGTCCGGTGTGTTGGTGTACATACAGGTGACCGTGCGCAGCAGCGCCCCCGGCAGGTCGGGGATGCGGGGCGCGACGAACTCGGCCATCGCCGCGACCTCGTCCTCGCCGACGGTGCGCTCGATGGTGTCCGGTGTGCAGATGGAACCGCCCCGGAAGAACGCGACCTTGACGCCGGAAGTCCGGTCCGTCGCGGGAAAACCGTAGAACTGGCGGCCCGCTTCGCGTTCCCACACATAGATCGGGTGGCGGTCGGCCAGGAACGGGTCGACCGGGCCGCGCGGCGTGAACCAGTACTGCACCTGGCGCTCGACGGTGAGGGGAACGTTCAGCTCCGCCAACAGTTCCGGTGCCCACGCACCGGGGCAGACCACGAGGGTGCCTGCCGAGTAGACGTTGTCCGGCGTGTGGACGCGCACGCCGCTGCCGGCTGTCTCCCAGCGCGTGACGAGTTCCCCGTGGTGCAGTTCGGCGCCCGCCCCGCCGGCCAGTCGCAGGTGCGCCGCGACACTGGCCTCGGGCACGACGTAGCCGGCTTTCCGCTCGTACAGGGCGATGTCGCCGTCAGCGGGCGACAGCGTCGGGAACCGGGAGCGCAGTTGGTCCGCGTCCAGCAGTTCGTGGTCCAGGCCCCAGTGCCGTGCGCTGGCCAGGCTGCCGGCCACCGTCCTGCTGTCGGCGGCGCCGATCATCAGGCCGCCGGTGTAGTGCACGACCTGCCGCCCGGACCGCGATTCGATCTCACGCCAGAGTTCCTCGGTACGCAGCAACAGCGGCACGTACGCCGGGTCCTCGAAGTACGCCTGGCGGGTGATCCGGGAGCCACCGTGACTGGAGCCCTGGTCGTGCACGGGAGCGAACCGGTCGATGCCCAGGACCCGCTGCCCACGTTCGGCGAGGCGGTAGGCGGCGGCGCTGCCCATCCCGCCGAGCCCGATCACGATCACGTCGTACGGCAAGGCCCTCTCCCGTCGGTCAGGCGCGCAGGCGGGTCATCCCGGGATCGAACAGCGGCTCGTCGGCGACCACGGCCGGCACCCGCTCGCCGAAGTACTCGATGGCCACCGACCGGCTGTCCACCGGCAGCCACGCGTACGCGATGTTCGTGCCGACCGAGTAGCCGTAGGCGGCGCTGGTGACGTAGCCGACCGGCGTGTCGCCGTCGAAGACGGGCTCGTTGCCCAGTACGACGGCGTGCGGGTCGGCGATCGTCAGGCAGGTCAGGCGTTTGTCCGACGACCGGCCGGCCAGCGCGGCCCGCCCGAGGAACTCGCCCTTGTCCATCCGCACGGCGAACCCGAGACCGGCCTCGAACGGGTCGTGCTCGGGCGTCACGTCGACGCCCCACGACCGGTAGCCCTTCTCCAGCCGCATCGAGTTGAACGCGCTGCGCCCGGCCGCGATCACGCCGAGCGGCTGCCCCGCCTCCCACAGCAGGTCCCACAGGGCGAGCCCGAGATCGGCGGTCGTGTACAGCTCCCAGCCCAGTTCGCCGACGTAGGACAACCGCAGTGCCGTCACGGGAACGCTGCCGACGAAGAACGTGCGGCACGTGAAGTAGCGCATCGCGTCGAGGTCGAAGCGGGTCAGCGGTCGCAGCAGGTCGCGGGCGCGGGGGCCCCACAGCCCGATGCAGCACGTGCCCGGTGTGATGTCGGTGATGCGCACGTCGGCAGGAGCGTGTGCGCGCAGCCACGCCAGGTCGAGATTGCCGTTGACACCGACCTGGAAGCGGTCGGAGTCCAGCCGTGCGACGGTGAGGTCGCTGCGCACGCCGCCGTCCGCGCCGAGCAGCAGCGTGTAGACGACGGCACCGGGCTTGCGCGCGAGCTGGTTGGTGGTCAGGCGCTGCAACAGATCCAACGCACCCGGCCCGCTGATCTCCAGTCTTTTCAACGGTGTCATGTCGAACAACGCGACACGGTCCCGTGCCACCAACGCTTCCGCACCCGCGATCGGCGACCAGTGCCGGGCCGCCCAGTCGTTGCGGCGCGGCACCTTCCCCACCTCGGGCAGCCCCGCGTTGGCCTCGAACCAGTGCGGCCGTTCCCAGCCCGCGCCCTCCAGGAAGTACCCGCCGAGTTCCCGGTGGCGCTGGTGGAAGGGACTGGTGCGCAGCGGGCGCGGCGCGACGATCGGGTCGAGCGGGTGCAGGATGTCGTAGACCTCGACGAAGCTGCGGCAGCTTCGGGTGCGCACGTAGTCGGGCGCCAGTTGCGGCGGCTCGAACCGGGCCAGATCGCACGTGTGCAGGTCCAGCGTCGGCTGCCCGTCGACCAGCCATTCGGCCATCGCGCGTGCGACGCCTGCCGAGTGCGTGATCCAGACGGCCTCGGCGATCCAGAAACCACGCAGGTCGGGGTGCTCGCCGAGCAGTGGGTTGCCGTCCGGGGTGAAGGAGAACAGCCCGTTGACTCCCTGGTCGACCTTGGCGTCGCCGAGTGCGGGCAGCAGGTCGACGGCGTCGGCCCAGGACGGCTCGAAGTCGACGGGCGTGAACGTCCGTTCGGACGGCATGCCTTGGGTGGTAAGGGGATCACCGATCTGCTCCGGCGGGATCGGCATCGGCCGGTGGCCGTAGGCACCGACGCCGATCCGGTCGACGTGCTCCCGGAAGTAGAGGTCGGCGGCCTGGTGCCGCAGGATCGGCAGGCTCGCTTCGGAGCGCTCGGTGTTGCGGCCGGCCAGCGCCGGCAGCGGGGTGCTCCGCGCGTACTGGTGGGCCATCGGCACGAGCGGCACGACGAGATCGACGAGCGCGCCGATCACCGGCCCCCACATGCCGGCGCAGGAGACGACGACGTCGGCCGGGAACGAGCCGGTCTCCGTGGTGACACCGGTGACCCGGCCGGCCGACCGTTCGACGGCGGTGACACGGTGGCCGCCGACGAACCGTGCTCCCCTGCCGGTGGCGCGCCGAGCCTGGGCCTCGGCCGCACGCAACGGCTTGGCGATGCCGTCACCGGGAATGTGGAAACCGCCGCGTAGTTTCGCCGGATCCAGCAACGGGTGCAGGCGCGCGCACTCGTCCGCCGAGAGCAGTTCGCTCGCCACACCCCACGACGTCGCCCAGCCGTGCCGGCGCGTGAGGTCCTGCCAGCGTTGCTGGGTGGTCGCGACTTCGAGGCCGCCGACCGGCCGGAAGCACCATGCTCCGTCGAGCGTGAGCGAGGAGTACTTGGCGACCGTGTACTTGGCGAACTCGGTCATCGTGCGGTTGGGCGTGGTCTGGAAGACGAGGCCGGGGGCGTGCGAGGTGGAGCCGCCGGTGCGCGGCAGCGGACCCTGGTCGAGGACGGTGACGTCGGTCCAGCCTCGCTCGGTGAGCTCGTCGGCCACGGCGCAGCCGACGATGCCGGCACCGATGACGACCACCCGTGGCATCCGGCCCTCCCGGTGATGTTGCACATAGGGAGACAAGTTCCGCTACGTGCAACACGGTGCGCCGAGCCGGGAGTTACTGTCAAGCCGGTCGGCTCGAATAGCCCAGCAGCCCCGACATGTCCGCCGCGGCAGCGGTCAGCTCCCGGGCGATCTCGGGCACCTTCCGCCGAGGCAGCCGAAACGCGGGCCCGGACAGACTGATCGACGCCACCGGCGAACCGTGCGGTCCGAACACCGGCACCGCGACGGCGTGCAACCCCATTTCCAACTCCTCGAACGTCGCCGCATAGCCGTGCGCCGGCACCGCGGCCAACGCCGAAGCCAACTCGACCGGATCGGTGATCGTGTTACGGGTGTAGGCGAACAGTGGTGCGGCGAGGATTTCCGCGCGGCGGCCGTCGTCGAGGTGGGCCAGCAGGACCTTGCCGCTGGACGTGGCGTGCAGCGGGGTGCGCTGGCCGATCCAGTTCTGTGCGCTGATCGCGGCCGCTCCCCGCGCCTGCGTGATGTTGATCGCGACGTCGCCGTCCAGGATCGCGATGTTGACGGTCTCGCCGAGCCGGTCGGCCAGCGACTGGCACACCGACCGGCCGACGCTGGCCAGGTCCATCCGCGCGATCGCCGAACCGGCCAGCCGGACCACGCCGAAGCCGATCACGTACTTGCCGCGCTGGCCCAACTGCTCGACCAGGCCGCGGCCCTCCAGGACGCTGACCAACCGCGATGCCGTCGACTTGTGCACGCCCAACTCGCCCGCGATCTCCGTGATGCCGCACTCGCCCCTGCTGGCCAGCAGCTCCAACACGGCCACCGCCCTGTCCACCGACTGCACCAGCGCAGCCGAACCGCGCTCCCCCGCACTGTTGCTCATTGCGCAACTGTATTCGCCCATTGCATCAACGCAACGAAGTCCGTCACACTGGCACCTTCCCGCCAACGGTGGCAACCGCCCCAGCGGAGGTGCGCTCATGATCCGCGTGTGCCAGTTCGACGATCTGCCACCCGGTGACGCCGTCCGTGTCGACGGCACCGTGCCGGTGGCCGTGTTCAACGCCGGCGGCGATCTCTACGCGATCGACGACACGTGCACCCATCAGGACGCGTCACTGGCCGACGGCTGGCTGGAGGGCTGCTTCGTGGAATGCCCGCTGCACGCGTCGTGCTTCGACCTGCGCACCGGTGCGCCGACCGCGCCGCCCGCCCGAACGCCGGTCCGGACCTATCCCGTGCGGGTGGTCGACGGCGTGATCTACGTGGAGACCGGTGCCGCGGAGGCGGCATGAACAGCATCGCGGTCATCGGCGCGTCCCTGGCCGGCTTGCGTTCGGCGGAGGCGTTGCGCGCCAGCGGTTTCGACGGCCGCCTGATCATGGTCGGCGCCGAGCCGCACCGGCCCTACGACCGGCCGCCGCTGTCCAAGGACTTCCTGCTGGGCCGCGCCACGGACATCGCGCTGGCGCGACCGGAGGACGACGAGGCGCTGGCGGCCGAGTGGCGGCTGGGGGTGCGGGCCGAACGGCTGGACTCGGGCAGCCGCACGGTCACACTGTCCGGTGGGTCGGAGCTGACCGTGGACGGCGTCGTGATCGCGACCGGTGGCACGCCACGGAAACTGCGCAACTCCGGCGACATCGAGGGCGTGCTGACGCTGCGCACGAAGGACGACGCGGAGGAGCTGCGGAAGCGCCTGCTGGCCGGGCCGGAGCACGTCGTCGTGGTCGGCGCGGGGTTCCTCGGTGCCGAGGTCGCGGCGAGCTGTCACGCGATGGGCCGCTCGGTGACGGTCGTCGAGGCGCTGCCGGTGCCGATGGCCGCCGCGATCGGGCCGGAGATGGGCGCCGTGTGCGCGGGACTGCACGCGGACAACGGGGTCACGCTGATCACCGGGCACGGGGTCGGCGGGCTGGTCGCGATCGACGGGCGCGTGCGCGCCGTCCGGCTGGACGACGGCAGGGCGTTGCCGGCGGAGCTGGTGGTCGTGGCGATCGGGATCGTGCCGGCGACCGACTGGCTGGCCGATTCCGGGCTGGCGCTGGACAACGGCGTGGTCACCGATGCGGGCTGGTGCACCGCCGTACCAGGGGTGGTCGCCGTCGGCGACGTCGCACGGCACGACTGCGTGAGCGGACCCGCCCGGCACGAGCACTGGACGAACGCGGCTGAGCAGGCGCGCGTGGCGGCCGGGAACCTGTTGGCCGGCAAGCACCTCGGCCACTGCCCTGGACCGGGCTACTTCTGGTCGGACCAGTACGGCGTGCGCATCCAGTTCGCCGGGTCGATCCGGCCGACCGACGAGGTGCGGGTCGTCGAGGGCAGTGTCGACGACCGGAAGTTCCTGGCCACCTACCACAGGGACGGCCGCACCACGGGCGCGCTGGCGATGAACCTGGCCCGCGCGTTCGTGCGGGCGCGCCGGAGGTTCGCCACGACGACCGAGGAGGACGACCGGTGCCCGACCTGTTCATCGACGGCGACTGGCGGGGCTCGGTAGCCGGCACCACCGACGACGTGGTGAACCCGTTCGACGGGAGCATCATCAGCAGCGTCGACTCGGGCGCGGCGGCCGACACGGAGGCCGCGATCCTGGCGGCGCGGCGCGCGTTCGACGAGGGTCCGTGGCCGCACACACCGGTCGCCGAGCGCGCCGCGGTGTTGGCCCGGGTCGCGGATCTGCTGGTGCGGGACCGCGAGGACATCGCGCGCACCGAGACGCTGGACACCGGCAAGACCCTGGTGGAGAGCCGGACCGACGTGGACGACGTGACGGCCGTGTTGCGCTACTACGCCGAACTGGCACCACAGTCGGCCGCGCGGCCGGTGGCCGCCGGGCCGGACGTGACCAGCCGCGTCGAGTACGAGCCGGTCGGCGTGTGCGGGCTGATCACCCCGTGGAACTACCCGCTGCTGCAGGCGAGTTGGAAGATGGCGCCCGCACTGGTCGCCGGGAACACGATCGTCGTGAAGCCGAGCGAGGTCACGCCGCTGACCACGATCATGCTGTTCGGGCTGCTGGCGGAGGCCGGCCTGCCGCCCGGTGTGGCGAACCTGGTGCTGGGCACCGGTCCGGCGGCCGGCGCGCCGCTGGCCGAGCATCCGGGCGTGGACCTGGTGTCGTTCACCGGCAGTCTGGCCACCGGCCGGTGGCTGATGCGTGCCGCCGCGCAGACGGTCAAGCGGGTGTGCCTGGAACTGGGCGGCAAGAACCCGAACATCGTGTTCGCCGACGCGGACCTGGACGTGGCGCTGGACCACGCGCTGACCGCCGTGTTCCTGCACTCCGGCCAGGTCTGCTCCGCCGGCACGCGGCTGCTGGTGCAGGACGACGTGTACGACGACTTCGTGCCGGAACTGGCAAGGCGCGCGGCAGCGATCAGGCTGGGCAACGGCATGGACCCGGACACCGAGAGCGGTCCGCTGGTGTCGGCTGCCCAACTGTCCAAGGTGGAACGCTACGGCCGGCTCGGCGTCGAGGAGGGCGCGCGGCTGCTCACCGGTGGCCGCCGACCCGACGATCCCGTGCTGGCGCAGGGCTTCTTCTACCTGCCGACGGTGTTCGCCGACTGCACGCGTGACATGACGGTGGTGCGCGACGAGACGTTCGGCCCGATCGTGACGGCGGAACGGTTCGCAGGCGAGGCCGACGCGATCCGGTTGGGCAACGACACGGACTACGGCCTTGCCGGTGCCGTGTGGACGCGCGACACCGAGCGCGGCGAGCGGGTGGCGCGGCGGCTGCGGCACGGCACGGTGTGGATCAACGACTTCGGCCCCTACCTGCCGGCGGCCGAATGGGGCGGTTTCAAGCGGTCGGGCGTGGGCCGCGAACTGGGACCGTCCGGACTGCACGAGTACTGCGAGGCCAAGCACGTCTACCGCAACCACAAGCCGGTCGAGCAGCACTGGTTCGCCCGATCGCCGCGCGACCAGGCTTGACATTCGGCTCCCCGCTCGGCAACGGAGGACCGCATGACCGCTCAACCGACGCAGGCCGACCCGCCTGCCTCCACCGACACCCACGACCTGGCGAAATTCGGCTACCGCCAGGAGCTGGAGCGAACATTGGGCTCGTTCTCCAGTTTCGCCGCCGGGTTCAGCTACATCTCGATCATGACCGGCGTGTTCCAGCTCTTCTACTTCGGTTTCGGCGCGGGCGGTCCGGCCTTCATCTGGACGTGGCCGCTGGTGTTCGTCGGCCAGTTGGCCGTCGCGCTGTGCTTCGCCGAGGTGTGCGGCCAGTACCCGCTGGCCGGGTCGGTCTACCAGTGGTCCAAGCAGATCACGCGGCCGGCGACGTCCTGGATGGCCGGCTGGATCATGAGCATCGGCGCGATCGTCACGGCCGCCGCGGTCGCCGTGGCCTACCAGGTGATCCTGCCGCAGGTGTCGCAGGCGTTCGAGGTGGTCGGCGGCGCGTCCGACGCCGGCCAGACGGCGACACCCAACGGTGCGCGCAACGCGATCGTGCTGGCGCTGGGCCTCGTCGTGTTCACGACGGTGATCAACCTCATCGGCGTGAAGGCGATGGCGAAGATCAACAATATCGGCGTGTTCGTGGAACTGCTCGGCTCGACACTGTTGATCATCCTGCTCGCGGTGCACATCAAGCGCGGCCCGCAGGTCGTGTTCGACCAGAACGGCACGGCGGCCGGGCATTCCGCCGGTTACCTCGGTGCGTTCCTGGTGGCGTCGCTGATGAGCGCCTACGTTTTCTACGGCTTCGACACGGCGGGCTCGCTGGCCGAGGAGACGAAGTCGCCGCGCAGGTCCGCGCCGCGCGCCATCATCCGCGCGCTGACGGCCGCGTTCGTCGTCGGCGGCCTGCTGATGCTGTTCGGCATGATGTCGGTCGGCAACATCCACGCCGCCGAACTCGGCTCGTCCGGCATGCCGTACCTGATCAAGAGCACCCTGGGCACCGGCCTCGGCGACGTGTTCCTGGTGTGCTCGGCGATCGCGATCACGGTCTGCTGCCTCGCGGTGCAGACGGCGGCGATCCGGATGATCTTCTCGATGGGCCGGGACCGGCGGCTGCCGTTCTCCAAGGCGCTGAGTTCGGTGTCACCGAAGTCGAGGACGCCGGTCGTGCCGGCGCTGGTGACCGGCGCGCTGACCATCCTGCTGCTGGTGGTCAACATCGGCAACCAGCGGGTGTTCACGATCCTGACCTCGGTGGCGATCATCCTGTTCTACATTCCGTATCTGCTGGTCACCGGCCCGCTGCTGATCCGGCGGCTGCGTGGCCACTGGCCCAGGGCCGATCACGGCGAGTTCTTCTCGCTGGGTCGCTGGGGCGTGCCGGTGAACGCCTTCGCGGTGCTGTACGGGATCGGCATGACGGTCAACCTGGCGTGGCCCAGGGAGGCCGTCTACGGCAACGACCACTGGTACTTCCAGTGGGGCGCGGTCGTCTTCACGCTCGCCATCGTGGTGATCGGCGGCATCATGCTGCTGGTGCGGCGGCGCACGTGGGCGACGCAACCGGCGCCGGTCGGGGAAACGACATGACCCGCTACGACTTCGTCGTCGTGGGCGGCGGTTCGGCCGGCAGCGCGCTGGCCGACCGCCTGTCCGCGGACGGCGGCAACCAGGTCCTGGTGCTGGAGGCCGGTCGGCCGGACTATCCGTGGGACGTGTTCATCCACATGCCCGCGGCGCTGACGTTCCCGATCGGCAGCCGGTTCTACGACTGGAGGTACCAGTCCGAGCCCGAGCCGCACATGAACGGCCGCCGGATCTATCACGCCCGGGGCAAGGTGCTGGGCGGGTCGAGCAGCATCAACGGGATGATCTTCCAGCGTGGCAACCCGTTGGACTACGAACGCTGGGCGGCCGACCCCGGCATGGCCGACTGGGACTACGCGCACTGCCTCCCGTACTTCAGGCGGATGGAGAACTGCCTCGCCGACGAGGGCAGCGGCTTGCGCGGTGACGCCGGACCACTGGTCCTCGAACGCGGCCCCGCGACGAACCCGCTGTTCACGGCGTTCTTCGCGGCCGCGCAGGAAGCCGGCTATCCGCTGACCGACGACGTGAACGGCTACCGCCAGGAGGGCTTCGCGCCGTTCGACCGGAACGTGCACCGGGGCAGGCGGCTCTCGGCGGCACGCGCGTACCTGCGGCCCGCGATGAAACGGCCGAACCTGACGGTGCGCACCAGGACGATGGTCACGCGGGTGCTGTTCGACGGCACCCGCGCCGTCGGCGTGGAGTACCGGCACCGCAACGGTTCCGCGCGACGCGTCGACGCGGGCGAGGTCGTCCTGTGCGGTGGGGCGATCAACTCGCCGCAACTGCTGCAGCTCTCCGGCGTCGGCAACGCGGCGGACCTGGGCGCGCTGGGCGTCGACGTGGTCGCCGACCTGCCCGGGGTCGGCGAGAATCTGCAGGACCACCTTGAGGTCTACATCCAGTACGCGTGCCGGCGGCCCGTGTCGATGGCGCCCGCGCTGAAACTGTGGCGGCGGCCGCTGATCGGGGCGCAGTGGCTGTTCCTGCGCGGCGGTCCCGGTGCGACGAACCACTTCGAGGGCGGCGGGTTCGTGCGCGGCAACGAGAACGTGGACTACCCGAACCTGATGTTCCACTTCCTGCCGATCGCGATCCGCTACGACGGCACGTCCCCCGCGGGCGGGCACGGCTACCAGGTGCACATCGGACCGATGTACTCCGACGCGCGCGGCTCGGTGCGGATCACGTCGACGGACCCGTACGCGCATCCCGCGCTGCGCTTCAACTACCTGTCCACGGAACAGGATCGCCGCGAGTGGGTCGAGGCGGTCGGCGTGGCGCGGAACATCCTGAACCAGCCGGCACTGGCCGAGTTCAACGGCGGCGAGATCTCGCCGGGGCCGGGCGTGGCGACGGACGATCAGATCCTGGACTGGGTGGCCAGGGACGGCGAGACCGCGCTGCACCCGTCGTGCACGTGCCGGATGGGCACGGACGAGATGTCGGTGCTGGACCCTGCGACGATGCGGGTCCACGGGCTGGAGGGCCTGCGCGTGGTCGACGCGTCGGCGATGCGGTACGTCACCAACGGCAACATCTACGCGCCGGTGATGATGATCGCCGAGAAGTCGGCCGACCTGATCCTGGGCAACACGCCGCTGCCCCCGGACCGAGCGGAGTTCTACCGGCACCGGGGGGCGCCGCGACCGCAGCGATCCTGATGGCCCGGTCGATCCTTGTTCGCCGGGTGCGGTTCGGTGGGTGCGGTTCGGTGGCCCGAAGTGGGCACCGCTTCCGGAGGTACCGCGATCCCCCGAACGATCAGCGCGGGTCACCGGCCCGGAGCCATTCGACGTAGTCCGCGACACCACGCCGCACGTCGAACTCCGGCACGAACGCCGTGTCCTCGTGCGGCCGCGTCACGTCCAGGTAGAAGTCCTCCGGTGACGCCGGATTCCGCCCATCCCGCAACGAGAACCGCGACTCCGGGACCACCACCCGCAACGCGGCCACCACATCGCCGTGTGACGTCGGCCGACCGCTGCCGACGTTGTACGTCCGGTGCCGCAACCGATCCGCCACGGCGACCGGTCGCGACATCCTGGACAAGGCCAGCGCGGCGGGCGGGGAGGCCGAACGACGGTTCCTCTCCGCGCTCGACGACACGGCCGCCGAGCAACTGCGGCAGGGGCTGCGCACCGTGGTGCGGGCGAACTCCTGATACCCGCAGCCACCGACGAGCCGGCTTCGGCGCCGGGCGCCGTTGGTGATCGGCGTCGTGATCGGACCGGTCGTCGGCGCGGGCGGTGTCGCGCTGGGCTGGGTGTTCAGCGGCGGCGGTGCCGCTACCGGTGCTGGCGCCGAGGCGCGGGCCGCGTGCCTGGCGATCAAGGTGCGCAGCCGCCCGCGCGGCCGCAGGACATCACACTCGCCGAGGGCGACCGGTGGGCGGGCGCGGGTGCGCTGGCCGAGTCGGCCGGCACGCTCGACGGTACGTACCGGCAACTGGGCGTGTGGCCGATACAGGTCGGCAACGGGATGGAGAACGCCGACTACCGGTCTCCGCAGGTGAAGGCGGCCGCGGCGCGGGCACAGGCGTACTGCGCGGCGACGTTCCACTGAAATCCTTCGCACACAACGATGGCATCGCTTGAGCGAAAGATCGGACAGGCCCTATTGTCTATCGCCATGGACGACCGCGAGATGGTCGCCGCCATTCGTACTGGGGATCGGCTCGGACTCGCCACACTCTATGACGCTTATGCGGCGCAGCTCTACGGATTCTGCTGGTCGCTACTGCACGACAAGGACGCGGCGGCCGACGTACTGCAGGACACCTTCGTCATCGTCGACGGTCGGATCAAGCAGCTCCGGGACCCGGACAAGCTGCGGCCGTGGCTGTTCGCCATCGCCCGGCACGAGTGTCTGCGTGTGCTGAAGACCCGTACCAGGACCATGCCGCTGGACGAGGCCGGCGACATGGCGGACGAGTCCGTCGACCTCGTCGCCGAGGCACACGAGCGGGAACTGCGGAAACTGGTCTGGGACGCGGCGAACGGCCTGAACACCGGTGAACGCGAGGTGCTGGAACTCAACGTCCGGCACGGTCTTGAGAGCGAAGATCTCGCACTCGCCCTCGGTGTCTCGGTCAACCACGCGCACGCGCGGCTGTCCCGCGCCCGCGAGCAGATGGACCGCTCGCTGACCGCGTTGATCCTGGCCCGCACCGGAACGCAGGACTGCGACGTGCTGGCCAGCATGCTCGGTGACTGGGACGGCACGCTGACACCGTTGCTGCGCAAGCGGATCAACCGGCACGTCGAGCAGTGCGATGCGTGTGGTGAGCGCAAGAAGCGCGAGGTCCGCGCGTCGGCCCTGCTGGCGATGCTGCCGCTGGCCGTGCTGCCGGCCGAACTGGCCCGCAGGGTGTCGGACTCCGTCGAGGAACCGGAACTGGTCAGTTACCGCGAACGGACCGCCGAGGCGGCCGGTCCGTTCGACTGGGCGGGCTTCCCCACCGAGGAGGAACGCAAGCGCCGCAGGTGGCTGGTGCCGATGGTGGCCGGCGTCGCGATGCTGCTGCTGATCGGCGGCACCGTCACGACGGTCCTGATCCGCGACGCGGGCGCCTCGCACCGCACCGTCTCCCTACCTCTGCCGACGACGGCCACGGCAGGAGCGACGACGGCACCGGCGACGACGGCACCGCCGGACACGACGGCGACCAGCACCGTCGCGCCGACCACCACGACGGTCACGGCGACCACGACGGTCACGACCCGCCGCACGACGGTCACCACCAAGCCGACCACCAAACCCGCCGTCGCACCACCGACGACCACGACGACCGGCCTGCTGCCGCCACCACCGCCGGTGCTCACCGTGACACCGCAGGTGCTCGTGCTCGGTTCCGGTTCGTTCGACGACACCGGCACCGCGACGCTGTGCGTGGCGAACGGATCGGCGTCCTGGTCGGCGTCGCCGAAGCTGATCCCGGGCGGCACCGGAAAGCTGGCCGGCCTCGGCATCAGCCCGGCCAGCGGCACGACCACCGGCTGCGTCCCCGTCACGTTCAGCGTGAACAACGACATCCAGCCCTGCTCGGGCGCGTTCGAGGCGGACTTCGCGTCCAGCGCGGGCAACCCCGCGATCACGGTCAGTTGGAACACGTGCATCACCTGAGCCCGTGACCTGTTCGTTACAAATAAAGTTGTTGGTATTTCGCGGGCTCGGATCTCTCCCTCACAACTGCGGTTACTAGAGGGAGGGCGCTGTGATGAACGTGCTGGTGGAGACCGTGCGGGTTCGGGTCCATGCGGTGGACTCGATCTCCGAGGTGGGGATCCTGGGGCAGCTTCGGCACCGGCCGGAGATCAGCATCGTGGACCGGAGCGAGCAGGAAGACGTCGCCGTCGCCGTGCTGGACCAGGCCGACGACGAGGCGCTGCGCTGGCTGCGCAGCCTGCACCGCGTGTGCGGGGTGCCGTTGGTGCTGGTCATCGGCCAGATCGACCCGCGCACGCTGGTGCCGGTCGTCGAGTCGGGCGTGTGCTGCGTGTTGAGACGAGTGGAGGCGACACCGGAGCGGCTGGTCCGGGCCATCGAGTCGGCGGCGCGGGGCAACGGGGACCTGCCGCAGGAACTGGTCCGCCACCTGCTGGACCACGTGTCCCAGCTGGGCCGCAACCTGTTACAGCCGCGCGGCCTGTCCTTCGCCGGCCTGACCGCCCGCGAGAAGGAGGTGCTCCAACTTCTCGCGGACGGCCTGTCCACCAGGGAGGTCGCCGTCCAGCTCTGCTACTCCGAGCGGACCATCAAGAACGTGATCCAGGACCTGACCACCCGGCTGCACCTGCGCAACCGCACCCAGGCCGTCGCCTACGCGGTCCGCAACGGCTGGATCTGAGCTCACCTGCGGAACACCAACTGGTCACCGGTACTCGGCTGCATCGTCCCGCCGTCCACGACGGCGGGCGTTTGCGCTGTCGTTGTTCCTTGCGTGGCCACGAGCTGCCGGGCACCGAGTTCGTCGTTGTCGAACACGATGCAGAACGTGTCGACGGTGCCGGTCGCCGACGCCGTGACGGTCGTGCTGCCCAGCAGGGGCGTGCCGTCCGGCGCCTGCCAGTTCAGCACGACCGGCTGGCCGGGCGCGAACCCGCTGCCGGTGGCCTCGGTGAGCATTCCGGTCTGCACGACGACCGGGTTGATCGCCAGCGTCGCCGTGCCGGCCGCGGCCGGACAGCCGGTCACGGTCAGCGGGGCCGTCGCGGACAACGGTGTCCGCGTCTGCTCGGTGAGCGTGACCTGATGGGAGCCGCAGGGCAGGCCGTCGGCCGGGAACGCGACCGTGACCCCGCCGGTCTCGTCCGTCGTGCCGTTGCCGACCGGGTTTCCGTCCACCAGCACGGAAACCGGTACGGCCGCGTGGAACGCACCGCCGGTCGCCGTGACCCGCACCGGTTCGCCGGGTTGCGCGATCGTCGGCGGGTTCAATGTCAGCGTCGGGCACAGCACGGTCAGCGGAGCCTGGGCCGACACCGTCGTCGCGCGGTAGCGCTGGGACAGCACGACAGTGTGCGCACCGCAGGCAGGTGCCGCCGTGAACGCCAGTTCCGTGCCGTCCTCGACGTAGGAGATCTGTTGCTGCACACCGTCCAGCGTGAGCACGTACTCCTCCGCCAGCGGGAAGTTCGACGGTGCCACGGTGAGCTGCGTGGGCAGCTGGGCCGACGCGACCGGGGTCGGCGTCACCTGGATGGCCGCGCAGTCCGCGGTCACGGTGCCGGTCTGGCCCGCGACGGTGACCGTGTTGGCACCACAGTGCGGCGCGCCGGGTGACGTGGCCGCCGGGACCTGGAACGTGCCGCTGTAGTAGCTGGACTCCACGTCGCCGACGACCTGGCCGACGTCGACGCCGTTGAAGTAGACGGTGTTGACGCCGACGGTGTAGCCGCTGGCGGTGAACTCGTGCAGCTCGTAGAGCAACGTCTCGGCCGGTGTCACCGCGACACCCGCCGCGCTCGCCGGCGCCGCGACGAGCGCGCCCGCGCCCGCGAGCACACCGATCGCGACGATCCGGACCGTCCGGTTCAGAACGCGATCGTGTCGGACATACCGCTGACCAGTGCGACGGGTGAGCACTGCGGACTCCCTGGAGGATTCTGGCAGGTGACGGACATGGACAGGTTCTGGCCCGCTGCCACGGAGATGGCCGTGACGAAGTGCAGGTCGTAGTCGCGGAAGTTCTCCAACCGGGTGGACAGCAGCACCTGGCCGCCTCGGGTGACCGTGAGGGTTCCCTTGTCCCCGTTGGGGTTTTGCAGGACCAGGTCGGTGATGGACAGTTCGTGCCTGCTGTCCGCCGGCAGGCTCGCGTTCGACGCGGACAGCGTCCTGGCGAACGGCGCGGGCGGCGGCAGCGTGACCGTCGGCTTGCTCGGGCTGGCCGACGTGGGCGGTGGGGTGGTCGTGGTGGACGACTTCGACGAGCCGCCCCCGCCACCGCCGCCGCCACCGGAACTCCCGTTCTGCAGAGCCTTGTTGAGTTCCTGTTGCGCGGCAGCGGTTCCAGCACTCGTAGCCGCGTCCTTCACCACCGGTTTGAGCAGCGCGAACCACCCGATGGCCAGCACCACGACGGCGGCTGCCGCCAGTGCCGCGGCCTTGGGCAGCCAGCCGGGGATCGCGGCCTCGTGCAGCAGCGTGCCGGGCATGTCGATCGGTTCACCGTGCGGCGGGTGCGCCGCGACCGTGAACCGCCGAGTGACGCCCGCGCCACGCCAGAACCGGCGGACCGCGCGGACCCGCACGTCGCAGAACGCGGCCGATCCCGCCGCGACCTCCAGTTCGGCGGGCAGGAAAGTCAGGGTCAGCGCGTCCTCGTCGTCGAAGCCGGCGAAGCCGACGACGGCGGGCACATTGCCCCTGTTGTCCACGGCGATCCGGTACCTGCTGGCCCGCTTGCCGCGCGTGCGGTTGGTGCGCGGCGACAGTTCCGCCGTGACCAGCGGCACGCCCGCGACGTGCAGCGTGCCCTCCTGGACGACGGAACCGGCCGGGTCCTCGTTGGACACGATCCGCACCGCGAACGCGACCGGGCCCTCCGGTAGGTCGGGGTTCATGGCAGGACACCGCACCGTGATCCGCACGGTGCCGGTCTGGCCGGGGAACAACGACAGCACGGCCGGCTCGCACGCCGTCCACGGTGCCGCGGGGCCCAGCGGGGTGAACGTGAACGAGTCGACCACGCCGCCGGTGTTGCGCACCGTCGCCTCGAACGTGGTCTCGCCACCCGGGGTGACCAAGGACTGGTCTGGCGTGAGTGTTGCTTCTGCTCCCATGACAGGGAAAGTTAGAAGCCGAACGGCATCGGGCGCAGGGTGCGACGGTGCACCCGGGAGGGCAACGCGCGCTGCCCGATCGGGCAGCCCCGAAGGGCAACCGCGGGGTACCCGGCGAATGCCCCGTTCGGCATGCCGGCGGCGCCTGGAGAACACGATTCTTGGTCCCGTGATTCTCGAAGCGGATCAGGCGCTCGCCACCGTGCTGAAGGCCAAGGTCATCGGCACCGCGGCGATCGGGGTCGCCTTCGACCCGCCGAACAAGGCGTGGATCGCGGCCGTCAAGGGACCGTGCGTGAACTTCTTCCTGTTCGACATCAGGGAGAACACGCACCGGCGGGACGTGATGTACGAGGAGGTGCGCGACGACGACGGTGTCGTCGTCGCGCGCAGGCCCCCTCCGCTGCGCTACGACCTGCATTACACGGTGACCGCGTGGGCACCGAAGGTCCTCGCGGAGCACAAGGTCCTCGCCGCCGTGCTGCGTTGCTTCAGCGGCATGGACGTGCTGCCGAGGGACATGCTGCCGCCCGCGCTGGCCGAGTTGCCCTACGAGGTGCTGCTCACCACCGGCGCGGGTGCCAAACGCAGCATGTTCCTGAACCTGGGCGGTGAGTTGAAGGTCGGCTTCGAGCTGACCGTCACCGTGCCGATGCCGGTGCTGCCGGACCGGCCCGCCGCACCGCCCGTGCAACGGCCCGCCGAGATGTCGGTCAACCCGATGCCCGGCGCCGACCCGGCCAGGACCGTCGCGGCCAGTGAGACGGTTGCCGGGAAACCCAAGGAAGACAAGGAAGAGCAAGGGAGTCCGTCATGAGTGAGAGCTTCGGCGAAGAGGTCATGGGTGATCTCGCCGGCGTCGGCGAGACCGTGTTGAACGCGGGCGAGGGCATCGGCCACGCGATCGGCGGTGACTGGAACGGTGCGGCGGACAGCTCGCTGTCCATGTCGGAGAGCGCGATCGGCGTCGCCACCGGTGGCATCTCAGAACTGGCGGAGGCCGGCTGGGACGCCGCGACCGATGGCACCGGCCTGCCCACCGCACACGAGGCGCTGCACGACGCGACACAGGCCGCCGGCAACGCCATCGGCGACGGGATGTTCGACCTCGTCGGCGCCGACCAGTCGCACCAGGCGGCCGTGGCGTTCGACGACGGCGACTACCTCGGCGGCGTCGGCCACATGGCCGAGGGCGCCGCGGACACCATCGGCCACGCCGCGGGCGAGGCCGTGGACAGCGCCGAGCACGCGGTCGGCGACGCGGTGGACGGCGTCGAGCAGGGCGCGGAAGACCTGTGGCACGAGATCGCCGAATAACCGGTCGCTCACCACGGACCACGGACCAGCGAGTGGAGGGGCTCGATGCCCAGTTATCTGTCACCAGGCGTCTATGTCGAGGAAGTGGAGTCCGGCGCCCGCCCGATCGAGGGGGTCGGGACGGCCGTCGCGGCGTTCGTCGGCCTGGCGTCGACGGGACCGTGCCACACGCCGGTCCTGGTCACCAACTGGTCGCAGTTCACGGCGACCTTCGGCGAGCCGGTACCCGGTTCGTACCTGGCGCACGCCGTGTACGGCTACTTCCTCAACGGCGGCGGCCGGGCCTACGTGGTGCGCATCGGTGACGGGGGCGACACCGGCGAGACCGCCGGTGTCGTCCTGCCGGCCGCGATCGACCCCGCCGCCGGCGCGTATGTCGTCACGGCACTGCACGGGGAGGTCAGCGCGGACGGCATCGGTGTCGAGGTGACCGACGCGCCGGAGGGCTCGCCGGACAACTCGTTCCGCGTCGTGGTGCGCGGCGGTGGCCGGCAGGAGGTCTTCGAACCGGTCACCACGCGGCGCGGCCGGTCCAATGTGGTCAGTCAGGTGAACGCGACGTCGACGCTGATCCGGCTGGCCGAGACGGAGACGCTGCTCACCGACCGCAGGCCCGCCAACACCGTCGTCACGGTGGCCGCCCGGCCGACGCGGCAGGTGGCACGGCCGGACGACTACATCGGCGACGCGGCCGCCCGCACCGGATTCGGTGGCCTGGCGGCGATCGACGGCATCACGATGGTGGCCGTACCGGACCTGATGGCCGCCTACCAGGCGGGTGCCATCGACCGCGAGGGCGTGCAGGCGGTGCAGACCGCGATGATCGCGCACTGCGAGTCGATGGGTGACCGGATGGCCGTCCTGGACGCGCCACCGGAGCTGAACGCCCAGCAGGTCAACGACTGGCGGGTGACCGAGGTCGGCTACGACTCCAAGTTCGCGGCGCTGTACTGGCCGTGGGTGAAGGTGTTCGACCCGGCGAGCGGCAGCCCGGTGCTGGTCCCGCCGTCCGGCCACATGGCCGGTGTGTGGGCCCGCAACGACGCGACCCGCGGCGTGCACAAGGCACCGGCGAACGAGGTCGTGCGCGGCGCGATCGGGGTGGGCACCGTGCTCACCAGGGGGAACACGACCTGCTCAACCCCAACGGGATCAACTGCATCCGGGCGTTCCCCGGCAGGGGCATCCGGATCTGGGGCGCGCGAACTCTGTCGTCCGACCCGGCGTGGCGCTACGTCAACGTGCGCCGGCTCTACAACTACGTCGAGTCGTCGCTGACCGGCGGCACCCAGTGGGTGGTGTTCGAACCGAACGACAAGGACCTGTGGGAGCGGCTGATCCGCACCATCCGGTCGTTCCTGTACCGGGTGTGGCTGGACGGAGCGCTGTTCGGCGACACCGTCGAGCAGGCCTACTACGTCAAGTGCGACGACGAGACCAACCCGAGCGAGGTCATCGAGGCGGGGCAACTGGTCTGTGAGATCGGGCTCGCGGTGGTCAAACCGGCCGAGTTCGTGGTGTTCCGGCTCGCCCAGCTGCCCACCGGCCAAGCCGCCGTCAACGAGTGAGGAATCGGAGAAGCTGTCATGCCCGTCTTGGACCCGCTCGCCAGTTACAGCTTCGGCGTCGAGATCACCGGAGTGACCATCGCCCAGTTCAAGGAGGTCAACGGCCTCGGCATCTCGATCAACGTGATCGAGAACCGCGCCAACCAGGCAGGCGGCCAGCCGCTGCTGCAGAAGCTGCCCGGCTCGGTGAAGTACGACGACATCCACCTGTCCCGGGGCAAGGTCGCCGATCCCGCCTTCTGGCAGTGGATGAAGACCGTGCAGGAGGGCAAGATCGACCAGGCTCGCAAGGACGGGTCGATCGTCCTGTTCGACTACGCGCACGGTGAGGTCACCCGGTTCAACTTCTTCGGTGGCTGGCCCTCCCGCGTCGAGGTCGGCAAGCTCGCCGCGGGCTCGGACCAGGTGCTGCTGGAGTCCGTGGTGATCGCGATCGAGCGGCTGGAAGTGAAGTGATGTCGGCGCCGGCCACGGTCCGCACGGAGTTCGCCTTCACCCTGCCGGTCGGCTACCTCGACGACGACGGCACGCTGCACCGCGAGGGCCGCATGCGGCTGGCCACGGCGAGGGACGAGATCCTGCCGCTGCGCGACCCGAGGGTGCAGGACAACGAGGCGTACCTGACGGTGATCCTGCTGTCGCGGGTCGTGGTCGCGCTCGGCACGCTCGGGTCGGTGAATCCCGGTGTGGTGGAAGGGATGTTCGCCGCCGACCTGGCTTTCCTGCAGGACCTGTACCGGCGGGTGAACGCGGAGGGCCACACCCGCGCCGCGGTCACCTGTCCCGGCTGCGCCCACGAGTTCGCGGTGGACGTCGCCGGGAACCGGGGCCGCCAGGGGGAATCCTGACGTACGGCACCGAACGCCTGATGGATGAGGTGTCGTACGTGGCCTACCACTTCCACTGGCCGCTGGCCGAGATCCTCGACATGGAACACCCGATGCGTCAGGCGTTCGTGTCGCGGATCGCCCAGATCAACGAACGAGTCTCCGGTACCGACGACACCGACGGGTGGTGAGCTTGCGATGCGATGGCCGTTCCGTCGCCGGGTCGTGGGGATGCCCGACGAACCGGTGTCCCGCCCCGAGGGGGCATGGCGGGACGCCGCCCCGCTGGGTGGCGTGCTGGGCACGCCACCCGGCGCGGGGAGCGGCTCGTTCGCCCGCACGCTGCCCACCCGCTGGGCCGTGCCGCCGACACTGGGCCGGCTCGGCCACGACGTCCGGCCGGACGCACCGGCCGGCCTGGTGACCGGCCTGGCCGGCTCGGTCGAGCCGGTCGGCGGCACACTGCCCGAACTGCACTGGGCCACCATCAGCCCGGCCACCATCACGCCGGTCACCACAGCACCGGTCACCACAGCACCGGTCACCATCACGCCGGTCACCGCCGGGCCGGCCACGGCAGTCCCGAGTGGACACCCGATCCCGCTGGCGGTGCCCCACGTGGCACCTCCGGCCACCTCGGTCGCGCTACCGCCGCTCGCCCCGGCACGACCGACGACGCAGGCGCTCGCGACGCCGGCTCCGCTCGCTGCGCCACCCCAGGTGGCCCACCGGGAACCGACGTCGCGCCCCACGCCGACCACCGACCCCGCTGTCGCGCCGACCCGCGAGCCGGAACCGGCTTCCGAGCCCGAACCGACGGCCGAGGCGCTGCCCGGGATCGCCCCGCACACGGCGTCCCCGACGCCGGCGGTCGCCACGACTCCCCTTGCCCCGCAACCGAAACGCACCGGTCGCCGGTCCCGCCTCGGTGCACCGCTGGCCACGACGACGCCGGTCACGACCGCGGCGCCGAACGCCCGAGAAGCCCGGCCCGGCAACGAAATCCCGGCACAGCCGGACACCACACCGACGCCGGCCGGCACCACCCGGACCACCGCACCGATCATCGGCCGGGCACCGGCGCCGGTCACGACGCCGGTCACCGGGACTCCGGCCGACACCGAACCGACCACACCCGAACCGATCCCGGGCGATCTCGACGCGACGATGCCGGTGGTCCGCGCCATCGCGTCCGTCCCGGCACCGGTGCCCGGCCCGCCCGCGACCGTTCCCGCTCTCGCTTCGCCCGCAACGGCTTACGCGCCGCGGGCTCGCGCGACCGGGCTGGGGTCGACTGCCGCGACACCCGTGCCCGACTCACCCGCGCCGGCCGCCGAATCCCGACCGCCGACCTCGGTCGCCGATGCCGAGCCGGCAGCGGCGGCACCGAGCGGATCGTCCACTCCGGCCGTCAGCCCCGACCCGGTCGCGCCGGTCGCCGGCAGCAACCCGATCGTCGCGACGTCCAGCGCTGCGATCGCGCCGGCGCCCAGCGGCCCGGCCGATCCGGTTGTCGCCGGCGGGGCTCGACTTCCGTTGGCGCGGAACGTGGCCGCATCGGCACCCCCGGCACCGGCAGCCGCCGTGGCGGACGTGGCGCCGCTGGTGTCGCGGCGGCCTTCGATCCGGCGAACGGGTGCCGGGCCGAACGTGGCGCGGGGCAGCACGGTCGCCGCGCCGATCGTCGACGAGGCGATGCCGGCGCTGCCCACGGTCGCGCCGGCCGTCGCACCACGACCCGCTCCCCCGCCGCCGCCTCCACCACCGCCCGTGCCGGTGCCGCAGGCGATCCCGCGCGCCCAAGCCGTGCTGCCCGCGCTCGCGCAGGCGGCGCTGCCCGCCGTCACGGCCGGCGCGGCGCACGCGGGTGCCGCACACGACCCCGGTTCACTCGATCGCCTGGCCGGCCAGCTCTACGACCGGCTGCGTGGCCAACTGTCCGCCGAACTGCTGGTCGGCCGGGAACGTTCCCAGCTGCTCACCGACCTGACCTGAAGGAGATCACCGTGGCCGAGCCGACATCGACAGGGCTCTCGTTGCGCTTCGGCGTGTCCATCGACGGCGTCCAGGTCGCCACGTTCACCGGGTGTTCCGGGCTGGCCGCCGAGTACGAGTCGGTCGAGTGGAAGGAAGGCGGCGACAACGGCACCACCGTGCGGCTGCCCGGCCGGTTGAGCTACGGGACCGTGCGGCTGACCCGGTCGGTGGACACCGACAGCGGGAAGCTCGCGGCGTGGTTCAGCCAGCAGCGCCAGCACCCACAGCGCCGGATGGCCGTGATCAAGCTGTACGACGGCAACGGTTCGACCGTGACGAGCTGGAAGCTGGAGGGTGCGTGGCCGGTCCGCTACAGCGGCCCGACGCTGGCCACCGGCGCCGAGGGTGACGCGATCGCGGTGGAGACGCTGGAACTGTGCCACCAGGGGTGGCTGCCGTGAGCGAGCTTGCGAGCGAACCGATCGATACCGCGCGTTCGCGACTGCGTCCGACGAGCGTCGGCGAGGAGGAGGCGTGAGTGGCCAGGCGATCGTGCGGGCGGTGCTGACCGGATCGGACGGCACGCTGCTGCCCTGCCAGTTCAACCCGTCGACGCTGCGGCTGAGCAAGACGTCGACGTGGCACGCGAACCCGACCCGCGGCTCGCGGCAGGCGCCGAGGGCGCAGTTCGTCGGTACGGGACCGGAAGTGCTGGCCACGAAACTGCTGTTCGACGGCTTCGACTCGCTCGGCGGCACGGCGACACCCGTGCTGCACGCGGTGTCGCAGTTGCTGGACTGGACGTGTGTGCCGGCCTCGTCGTACGAGGCGGCGACGCCACAGCCGCCGCTGGTGACGTTCCGCTGGGGCACCGGCGTCGGCTTCACCGGTTTCCTGCACCAGGTCGACGCCGAGTACACGATGTTCGCCCCGGACGGCACGCCGCTGCGCGCGACCGTGGACATCTCGATGCAGCGCACGCCGGACGACCCGAAGGGCACCAACCCGACGTCCGGCGGTGTCGCGGGCCGGCGCAGTGCGGTGCTCGGCGACGCCGACTCGCTGGCCGCCGTCGCGTACCGGGAGTACGGCGACGCGGCGCTGTGGCGGGCGATCGCGCAGGCCAACGGGGTCGAGGACCCGGCCCGCGTCCCGGTCGGCACCCGCCTGCTGATCCCGCCCCGCACCGAAGCAGTCGGAGGTAGCGATGCCTGACCAGACAACCCGGTTCGGCAGCAGGCCGGAGGTGACCGTGAACGGCACGGCGCTGTCTGCCGACGTGGTGCCCGCGCTGCTGGCCGTCACCGTGGACCTGCACCTGCACCTGCCGGACATGGTGGTGCTGCAGTTCCAGGACACCCAGCGCGACGTGCTGGACAGGGCCGGTATCCGGTTCGGCAGCCGGATCGTGGTGTCGGCGACCTCCGACGGCGAGGGCAGCCTGACGGCGCTGTTCACCGGCGAGGTGACCGGCCTTGAGCAGGAGTCGAACACGACCGGCACGCGGACCCTGGTGCGCGGCTACGACCCGAGCCACCGGCTGGGCAGGGGCAGGCGGACGCGGACGTTCGCGGACACCACGGACGCCGACATCGTCCGGCAACTGGCCGGCGACGCGGGCCTGGATCTGGGCCGGGTCGACTCGGACGGTCCCGGCTACGAGCACGTGTCGCAGGTGAACCTGACCGACTGGGAGTTCCTGCGGTCCCGCGCCCAGGAGACCGGCCACGAACTGTCCGTTGTGGACGGCAAGCTGGAGTGGCGGACACCCAGGGACAGCGGTGACGCGCCCAGCGGCAACGCCGACCTGAGCGCACCGGCAGCGCCGTTCCAACTGCTGCTCGGCGGCACGCTGCTGCGGTTGCGGCCGCGCGTGACGGCGGCCGAGCAGGTCGGCGAGGTACACGTGCGCGGCTGGGACCCGGCGAACAAGCAGGCCGTCGTCGGCACGGCGAAGGCCGCGACCAGCAGCGCCAGCGTCGGTGTGACGCCGGGCGATCTCGCGTCGACGTTCTCCGCGGCGCCGTTCGTGATGGTGGACCGGCCGGTGCGCGCGCAGGAGGAGGCCGACTCGGTCGCCACTGCCGTCGCCGAGCAGATCGCCGGCGCGCACGCCGAGGCCGAGGGCAGCGCCATCGGCGACCCTCGGCTGCTGCCCGGTGCCGCCGTGCGGATCGGGTGCGTCGGCTGGCCGCACGACGGCAACTACGTGCTCACGTCGACCCGGCACCACTACGACGCCACCGGCTACCGCACCGAGTTCACGGTCAGCGGCCGGCAGGAGCGGTCCCTGCTGGGCCTGGCGTCGCTGGGCGCGACGAAGGGCAGCCACCGCGCGGGTGGTCCTCCGGTGCACGGCATGGTGATCGGCCAGGTCACCGACGTGAACGACCCCGACCGGCAGTTCCGGGTGAAGGTGTCGTTCCCGTGGCTGTCCGACGACTACGAGTCCTGGTGGGCGCGGGTGATCCAGCCGGGCGCGGGCGACCAGCGCGGCCTGGCGTGGCTGCCCGAGGTCGGTGACGAGGTACTGGTCGCGTTCGGGCACGGCGACGTGCGCGCCCCGTACGTGCTGGGCGGCCTCTACAACGGTGTGGACGCTCCCCCGCTGGCCGACGAACTGGTCGACCCGGGCACCGGCCACGTGGTCAAGCGGGCACTGGTGTCGCGCACGAACCACCGGCTGGTGCTGTCCGACGACGACTCCTCGTCGCAGGTGCTGCTGTCCACAGGGGACGACAACCTGACGATCACGCTGGACAAGACGCGGACGTCGATCACCATCGACAGCTCCGGCTCGGTCACGATCAGCGGCAGCAACGAGGTCAGGATCAGCAGCGACGGCGACGTGAGCGTCGAGGCGTCCGGCGAGCTGAAACTGTCCGGCCGGACGGGCGTGTCGATCGACGGCGGCCCGTCGGTGAGCGTGTCCGGCGACCTGATCCGGTTGAACTGATTTCCCCTGCGCTGAAAGGACAAGACGATGGGTGTTCCGGCCGCCGTGGCGGGTGACGAGGTCACCGGCACGTGTGTCACGCACCTGGTCCCGAACCCGGCCACCGGCGCGCCGCAGCCGGCGCCGCCGCTGCCGTTCACCGGCCCGGTCACGATGGGGCTCTGCACGAGCGTGCTGGTCAGCGGCACGCCGTCGGTGGTGGTCGGGGCGTCCGGCGTGAACACACCGCCGCACGTCGGCCTGCACCCTTCCGACCCGTTCCTCGCTCCACCGGCGCAGCGGACGAACGTGACCGACGGCAGTTCCAGCGTGCTGTTCGGCGGCACGCCCGCCGCCCGCACCGGGTCCGGTGCGACGTGCTGCGGAGCGCCGGTCGGCACCCTCGTGGGCAGCGCGTCGACCGTGCTGATCGGCGGTTGACGATGGCAACGACTAGTGACTTCACCGGGCGCGGCTGGAGCTTTCCGTTGCGGCTGGACGGTTCCGGCTCGTTCGCGCTGTCCGGCGGCGAGCAGGAACTGGACGAGGCGATCCGGCTGATCCTGGGCACCGCCTACGGCGAGCGGCCGATGCGGCCGGAGTACGGCTGCGGCATCCACGATCTCGTGTTCGACACCGTGGACGCCGGACTGGCCGGCCGGGTGGCCGCCGAGGTGCGGGCGTCGCTGACCCGCTGGGAGCCCAGGGTCGAGGTCGCCGACATCGATGCGCGCCCCGATCCCGTCCAGCCGCACGTGCTGCGGATCGCCGTGACGTACCGGGTGAAGGCCACCAACGACCGCCGCAACCTCGTGTTCCCGTTCTACTCGATCCCCGAGGAGTGACCAGCGATGCCGTTGCCCGCACCGAACCTGGACGACCGGCGGTTCCAGGACTTCGTGGACGACGCGAAACGGCTCGTCCAGCGCCGCATCCCCGCGTGGACCGACCACAACGTGCACGATCCGGGTGTCACGCTGATCGAGGCGGTCGCGACCATCGCCGACCAGTTGGGCTACCGGCTCAACCAGGTCCCGGAACGCCACTACCGCAAGTTCCTCGACCTGCTCGGGATCACGCTGCGCCCGCCGACGGCCGCGCGCACCGACCTGACGTTCCGGCTGTCGGCGGCGCGCCCGGACACCGTGCGGGTGCCGGGTGGCACGCGGGTGGCGACACGGCGGCTGCCCGGTGAGGAGCCGATCTCGTTCACCACGCTGTCCGACCTGGACATCGTGTCGGTCCAGCTCACCGAGGTGCGGGCAGTGCCCGCGGTCGGGGACCATGGGCCGAGCGAACTGCGCGACCTGGCACCGGGACTGGCCGACAGCGAGTCGCTGCCGTGCTTCTCGCCGGTGCCTCGACCCGGCGACAAGCTCTACTTCGGACTGTCGCAGCCGGCGCCGAACTGCGTCGTGCTGCTGCGCACCGACAGCACGGTCGAGGGTATCGGCGTCGATCCGGACGACCCGCCGCTGCGCTGGGACGCGCACACGGCGTCCGGCTGGGTGCCGTGCGAGGTGGAGTCGGACGGCACCGGTGGCCTGAACCGGCCCGGTGACATCGAGCTGCACCTGCCCGCCGGGCACACCGTCGCGCTGATCAACGGCATCCGGGCCGGCTGGCTGCGCGCCATGGTCACCGAGCCGCACCACGGCCGCCCTGCCTACAGCCGCTCCCCCGTGCTGTCCCGGGTGTCGGCGGCGTGCATTGGCGCGACGGTGTCCGCGATCCACGCCGACCGGATCACCGATGACACGCTCGGCGAGGCGGAAGGCGCGCCAGGCCAACGGTTCACGCTGTCCCGCCGCCCCGTGCTGTCGACCGAGACGTCACCCGTGCTGGAAGTGTCCGGTGTGGACGGATGGCAGGAGTGGACGAGCGTGCCGAACTTCGCCGCCAGCGAACGGGACGACCCGCACTTCACCCTGGACCGCGCCGCGGGTGTGCTGGAACTCGGTCCGGCCGTGCGGCTGGCCGACGGGACGTTGCGCTGTCACGGTGCCGTGCCGCCGGAGGGTGCCGTGCTGCGGGTGAGGGAGTACTGGACAGGTGGCGGCGCGATCGGGAACGTGCACGCGGGCGCCGTGAGCGTGCTGCGCACGCCGATCCCGTGCGTGAAGTCGGTGACCAACAGGCGGCCCGCGATCGGCGGCCGGGACGGCGAGAACGTCGAGCAGGCGAAGGTGCGCGCCGCCAACGCGCTGCGCACCGGCGACCGCGCGGTGACGGCGGCCGACTACGTCGTGCTGGCCGAGGAGGCGGCCGGTGGCGCGGCGCGGGTGCACTGCGTGCCGCCGGCCGACCCGACGGCGCCGGTGCACGTGCTGGTCGTGCCGGACGTCGCCGGCTACGGCGCCGGCCGGCTGCCGTTCCACGCGCTCGTGCCCGAGCCGGGCCTGCTGCGGTCGATCTCGGACGCGCTGGACCGGCGCCGGCTGGTCGGCACGCGGGTGGTCGTGGAACCGCCGCGCTACCAGGGCGTCACGATCACGGTGGACATGCGGGCGCGGCGCAACCGGGACGTCGACCGGCTGCGGGAGGACGCGCTGGCCGCGCTGTACGAGTGGCTGCACCCGTGGCGGGGCGGGGCGGACGGCGACGGCTGGGCGTTCGGGCGCCCTGTGACGCTGGGCGACGTGCACGCGGCCCTGGCCGGCCTGCCGGACCTGGACTACGTGGAGGACGCGCGCCTGTTCCCGGCCGACCCGACGTCGCCGATGCGCGGCGAGGCCACGCAGCACATCGACATCGCGCCCGACCAGTTGCCGTTCTCCTACGACCACCAGGTGCGGGTGCGGTCATGAGGGGCCCGATCAGCGACGCGGGCGACGTCCCGGTCGGCGGGGCCTACCGGGTGTCCGGGCCGGTGCCCTCGCTGTACCACGAGGACCCGCTGTTCCTGGATCTGTGCGGCGCGGTGGACGAACTGCTCGCACCGGTCGTGACGGCGCTGGACTGCTTCCCCGCCTACCTGGACCCGTGGCTGGCACCGGAGGACTTCCTGGCGTGGCTGGCCGACCTGGTCGGCGTCGAGATCGATGGCGCCGGCTCGGCCGCGCGGCGCGGGCGCTGATCGCCGGTGCCGTGGCCGGCTATCGCGGGAAGGGAACGGTCGCCGGGCTGCGGGCCTGTGCGGCGGACGCGGCAGGTGTGCCGATCGAACGGGTCGGGCTGGCCGAGGGCGGTGGCGTGACGTGGGCTCACAGCCGCGACACCGCTCAGGTCCGGCCGCACGACCCGGTGGTGGTGCTCACGATCGCGGTGCCGCCCGGCAGGGACCGGGCGGCGCTGACCGGTGCGGTGCGCGACGCGGTGTCCGCGTGCCTGCCGATCTGGTGTCGGCTTCGAATCGAGGTGGTGGAGCGATGATCGTCTGCCGGAACTGCGGCAACTCGGCCGCGTCGAAGGACGGCTTCTGCCCGTCCTGCGGCGCCTTACTGGAGTGGTCGGGGGAGGAGGTCCCCGGCGGGGTGGTGGCACGACAGCCCGCCGTCGAGGCGGCGCGGCCACGGCCGGTGCCGGTGCTGGTCGAGCCCGAGTACACCGGGCCGTACTGCATGAAATGCGGTGTGCGCAACCCGGAGGGCAGGGTGTTCTGCCGGTCCTGCGGCCTGCCGCTGCAACCGGAACCGATGGCCGCGGCACCGAAGGTCGGCTGGTGGCGCCGGATGTGGCGGCGACTGTTCAGGCGCGGGGACTACGCGGCGGGCGAGCGGCCGGGCAACTTCCGTCGCCACGACGCGGTCCCGCGGCCCGCCGGCCGCAAGGGCGGTTTCCGCAAGCCGCGGATGGCGTTGAGCCGGTTCGCGCCACTGCTGATCGTGGCCGGCCTGCTGGGCATCGGGTTGGGTCCGGCGCGGACGTGGATCACGGCGCACCTGTTCGGCCTCGAGCGGACGGCGCAGGCCAAGCTCAGCGAGCACTACGTCAGCGTCGCGCCGGTCGGCGCCGTCGCGTCGTCCGCGGTGGCCGGGCACGCGGCGGGCCTGGCCGTCGACGGCGTCAGCGACACGTACTGGGCGTCGGCCGCCGCGGGCACCGGGGCGCAGCTCACCGTGACGTTCGGCGCGCCGGTGAAGATCGACCGGATCGGCCTGCTGTCCGGTGAGCCGGGCGGCGACTACCGGGCCGACGCGCGGCCGCACACGCTGGAGGTCAGCGCTCCCGGTGGGCAACCGGTGGACCTGTCGTTCGACGACTCGCCCGCGTTCCAGAACCGGTCGGCGAGCTTCGTGAACGTCACCGAACTGGTGGTCGTGGTCAAGGACGTGTACCCGGGCCAGCGGTCGCAGGCGGCCGCACTGTCGGAGATCCAGTTCTTCAGCCAGACCTGACGTCCACCAGCGGCTCACTCGGCCGGTTACGTTTCGGTACATTTCACTACGGAAAGTAATTGTCGGGCGGCGATCCGCTGCCCCCATACACCCACCAAGCGGGCGGTTTGGCAGACTTACGCGTCACAGTCGTTGCACAGGCCATGCGCAGTTCGGCACCGGGCACGAAGTAGGTTCAGACGGCCTTTGTGCCGACCACAGAGGAGATGGCCACCCTGGACAACGAACTTCTGCTCGATGACGACCCCGTCGTCGCGAAGGGCGACGACGCGGCGGCCAACGAGACGACGGTCACGTTCACCGCCGCGATCCGGGACCGCCGCACGGAGGTCCTGCTGGTCGCGGCGGAGGTGGTGCTGGCACTTCTCGCGGCGGGTGTGCTCGCGTTCTGGAGCCGGTCGATCAACGTCAACCCGCTGGTCAGGACGGGTCAGGTCAGCGGTCTGGCCGGTCTGCAGCTACGGTTCGCGATCCTGGGGATCGCGCTGGTCGCCGCCGTGCTGATCGTGGTGCGGCTGCGCGGTTCGGCGGTCGTGCCGGTGGTGACGCGGTTGGGCGCGGCGACACTGTCCGGTCTGGTCTCCGGAATGCTGGCCGGCGGCGTGACACTGGCGTTGCGCGGCACCAGCCTGCCGTTCTTCGGCACCATGTCCGGCGGCGACTTCGCGACCATCGCGAAATGGGCGCAGTCGATCGTGAACGGCCATTCCACGCTGCAGTCGTTCTATCCGCCGATCCCGGTGTACACGCTGGCGTGGTTGTCCGAACTGACCGGCGTGAACGTGGAGTTCGCGTTCAAGGACCTGGAGCTCGTCGGGGCCGCGCTGTTCGGTCCGGTCGCGTATCTCGCGTGGCGGCTGCTGCTGCGGCCGCTGCCGGCGCTGGCGATCGGTGTCGTGGCGGCGTTGCCGCTGATCGAGTTCTACAAGCCGTACGAGAACCTGGTGTTGATCGCGCTGATCCCGGTACTGGCGAAGCTGCTGCGGTCGGTCCGGTCGGCGCCGGAGCGCGGCTACCGGCAGTTGGCGATCGCCGGTGTGCTGTTCGGCGTCGCGCTCGCCATCTGCTTCCTGTCCTACTCGGGCTGGTTCGTGTGGTCGGCGCTGGGCTTCATCGCGGCCGTGCTGATCGTGTTCCCGTACCGGGCCGCGCCGCTCAAGGCGCTCACGCTGGTCGGTGTGACGGCGGTCGTGATGGGGGCGCTGTGCTTCCGCCAGATCACGGCGCTGCTGTCGGCGTCCGGTTCGGTGAAGGACCAGTACTTCTACTTCGACACGGGTGTCGACCCGGCGTACATCGCGATGTGGCGCGGCCCGTTCCCGGGCAACATCGGCGTGTGGCCGCCGCCGGGCGAACTGGGCGGCGTCGGGGTGTTCACGATCATTCTCGGGCTCGGCGTCGCGGCGGCCATGTTCCTCGGCCTGCGCAACACGATCGTCATCACGGCGATCTGCTGTTTCGGTGGCGCGTGGCTGATGCGGTTCTACTACGCGTCGCAGATGTACCAGGACCAGGCGGTGCAGCTGTATCCGCGCACGACGATGGAGATCCTGTACTGCCTGCTGTTGCTGACGCTGGTGGCCGTGATGCTGGCGTGGGAACGGCTTCGCGAGTCGACGGTCGCACTGCTGCGCAAGGGTGCCGGAGCTGTCGCGGGACGGTCGCTGCCGGCCGGCGTGATCGGCGCGTTCTGCGCGCTGCTGCTGGTGTTGGGCTCGGCAGGGTCGGCGTCGGTGGACAACTACCTGCCGAGGAACGACAACTCGATGGGCGAGTTGGCGTGGGTGGGCCAGACGTCGCGGATGCCGAACGGAAAGTGCTCGGTGTACCTGGCGGACGACTGCAAGACGATCATCCACACGCATCCCTGACTCGTCCGTTCCGGCGCGAGCCGCAACCGCGCCCGGCGATCCGTCATCGACCACTACGACGCGACAGCCGCCACCCAGTTGGAACGGCACCCGGCGATTCGAGTCGATCGGATCGACCAGGACCGACGGTCACCTCACCGTCAGGCCGTCTGTGTGCGCTGGAGCGGCAGCACTACCTGCCGCTCCGCGTCCTTGACCAGCTCCGTCACCTGTTCCACCGGAACCCCGAGCAGTACGGCGAGATCCTCCGTCGGCCACACCGCCGCCAGTTCCAGCAGCGCCGATGCCTGTTCGGCTTCCCAGCCGGCGGCCTTGGCGCGGGTCTCGTCCCGCACCCGCTCCGCTTCGCGCTGGAGCTCGTCGACCCTGCGCGCGCCCTCGGACCACACCTCGTCGATCGCCGCCGTCGCCGCCGCGAGGCGCTCCAGCGCGTCGTCCGCCGATGGGCGTCCCTCTCGGGCATCTACCTGGTCACGGCGCTGAATGAGGACACCAAGCGTCCGCTTCGCCCGTGCCGACAAGTCCGCCGTGATCACGTCGCCAGCCATCTGCCCGTCCTTCCCTCTTGCGTGCCGATACGGTCGGTTACCCCACTCCGGCCGTCGCCACACAGTGTTCCGCAGGACTCCGACAGAATCGGCTGCCCGGCCGGGCTGGTCAAGGGCAATCACCCGATGTCCCGAGCACTGGGCGCCGGTATCCACTGTGGACTAACCAAAAGAGGACAAGTCACGTTTCGTTACGCACCCATTCAGGTGACGCTGGCCAGGGGCCACAGGAGGTCGTAACCGATTTGTCCGCACCTTCGGGTCTGGCCTGGCTCCTCGACGCGGGCACACAATGCGTGCGCCGTCCTAACCCCGAGTGTGATGAGGTCCGACCATGAGAAGGACGTTAGCCCTGGCCCTCGTGCCGTTGGCCGTCGGCGCGCTGTCCGTGCCCTCAGCCGCCGCCGTGCCGGCCGTCGCCGCGCCGCAGGACACGCCGACCGTCCAGCCGAATCCGGACCACGTCAAGACGCTCAGCGCCGCCCTGCGGCTGATGAAGGACAACTACGCCACACTCGGCAGGCGCACTCCCGGCCCGCAGGACATCTTCGACTACGACATCGGTAACCTGTGGTTGAAGGGGATCGACGGCACCGGCACCACGATCGCCGTGCTCGAGGGGTGGGACGACCCGCAGATCAACTCCGTCGTCCACACCTTCGACGCCCGCTACGGCCTGCCCGACCCCGAGATCGACACCATCTACCCGTCCGGTGACGGACACCTGCCGGCGCAGTGCCCGCCCGGCATGGTCGCGCTCGGCGGTTACGGCTCCTGCGACGCGTGGGCCGGCGAGCTGCGGCTGGACGTCGAGACCGTGCACCTGATCGCGCCCTACGCCAAGATTCTCATCTCCGCGACGCCCGCTGACAGCGAGATCACCGACGACGCCGCCAGCCAGGTCGCGATGCCCGAGATCATGCAGGCGCTGGAATACATCGGAGCTCACCACCTGGCCGACGCGGTCTCCGTCAGCGACGGCACCGGTGAGAGCACCTACAGCTACGGCGCGGCCGAAATCCACGCCCAGGACCCCGGCGAACTGGCGGCGGCCGCCGCCGGCATCCCGGTGATGGTCGCCACCGGTGACTGCGGTTCCGCGCAGAACCTGGCCGTCGCGAGTTCCCAGTGCGGCAACATCACCAAGACGCCGGACACCGCGGCGTGGGACGACTCGCCGTGGGTGACCGCGGTCGGCGGCACCGTGCCGAACCTGGACAAGACCACCGGCGCACGCCTGGGGCCGGATCCGCTGTGGCACGTCGGACTCTTCTCCGAGGGCGCCGGTTACTCGTCGGTGTACCAGCGACCGGACTACCAGAACCGCGTCGCGTCGATCACCGGGAGCTCCATGCGCTCGGTGCCGGACATCACGATGGACGCGCAGGACGGCACGTCCGAGGCCGCGCCGATGTTCGCGGGCGTGCTCGGCCTTGCCGCGCAGCTCAATCACGGCGCCGTCGGACCTGTGAACAGCCTGCTCTACGACGTGCTCGGTCCGAACGGCACGCGCGCCGGCATCGCGGACGTCGTGTCCGGCAACGACGCGGCGACCTCGGGGAACACCGTTGTGGTGCCGGGATTCTCGGCGACCAGCGGATTCGACGTGGCGAGCGGGTGGGGCACGGTCGACGCCAGCAGGTTCGTGCCGGCACTCGTCGCCGCCAGCCGGGCGTCACACGGTGCGGCGGCTCGCGACGCGGCGCGGGAACTGGCCGCGTTGCGGCACGGCATCCGGCTCACCAGCACGAACGTGCCGGCGGGTGGGCAGACGTACCTGTTCGCGGGCGGTTTCCTGCCGCAGCACCCGGTGCGGCTGGTGATCGACGGCAAGGCCGTGGTGACGCTGACGGCGAACTCGCTGGGCACGGTGACGTACCTCGTCCAGCCCGCCGCGTTGACCCTGCCGGCGGGGCAGCACTCCGTGTCGTTGCAGAGCATGCTCGTCACCGAGCAGGCGGGTTTCCGCAGCGCGTGACGGGCTGCTCGTCGCCGCCCCTCCCACTTGCCCGGGAGGGGCGGCGACAGTCCTTTGCTGGCAAGGCGAACCGTGCGTGCCGCGCACCGCCGGGCTACCCTGCGCCAGGAGAAAGGATGGCTGGCATGCCTTTTGTCACCGTGGCCGAGGAGAACGGCTCACCCGTCGAGCTCTACTACGAGGACCGGGGATCCGGCGCGCCCGTCGTGCTGATCCACGGCTGGCCGCTGTCCGGGCGCTCCTGGGAGAGCCAGGTGCCCGCGCTGGTCGATGACGGCTTCCGTGTCGTCACCTACGACCGGCGCGGTTTCGGCGCGTCGACGCAGGCCTGGGACGGCTACGACTACGACACGCTGGCCGCCGACCTGCACCGCCTGCTGGAACACCTCGACCTGACCGGCGTGACGCTGGTCGGCTTCTCCATGGGCGGCGGCGAGGTCGCCCGTTACGTCGGCCGCTACGGCACCGACCGGATCGCCAAGGCCGTGTTCGCGTCCGCGGTGCCGCCGTTCCTGCTCAGGACCGACGACAATCCCGACGGCGCCTTCGACATGACCGTCGTCAACGGGTTCCACGACGGGCTGCGCGCCGACCGGATCGCGTTCGTCAACGGCTTCGTCACCAACTTCTTCGCCGTCGGCGACCGGAAGGACCTCGTCAGCGAACCGCAGCGGCTCTACCACCTGTCGATCGCGGCGGCCGCGTCACCGAAGGGCACGCTGGACTGCACCACCGCGTTCGGCACCACCGACTTCCGCGACGACCTGACGGCGTTCACCATTCCGACGCTGGTGATCCACGGTGACTCCGACGCGATCGTGCCGTTCGAGGTGAGCGGGCAGCGCACCGCTGAGGCGATCGCGAACAGCAGGCTGGTCCTCCTGCCCGGCGCGCCACACGGCCTGACCGTCACGCACGCCGACGTGTTCAACGCCGAGCTGACGGCGTTCCTGCGGTCCTGAGCCAGCGCCGCCGGTCGGTTCACGAACCGGCCGGTCGGCCACTGTGGACCTTGTTTCACAGCGATTCCGCCGTGAACGGTTCGGTCTTGCCGGTTTCGGTTCCCGGTCGATAGCGTGACGTCGAGGACCCGTTCGGGTTGTCGTGTTTCCGCGTTCCGCTCCTGACCCTGCACAGGCGATTGACAACGTTGTCAACGGAACCGACCAGCGAGGGTGCCCATGTCCGTACGCCGATTGACCACATTTCTGGCCGCCGGTTGCCTTGCCGCCGGCCTGTTCGCCTCGCTGCCGGCGAACGCGAGCACGTCGGGTTTCGTGTCGTTCCACGACTTCCTGTCCACCACCGCGGCCAGCGAATTCACGTCGTTCGCCACCGCGGACACCGCGAACCGGGTCACGTCGCGGCCCGCGTTCGACCAGATGCGCTCCTACATCCTGGAGATGTACCAGGGCGTCGACGTGACGCACTCGTACACCTACGGCGGCGCGTACTTCGACTGTGCCACCACGACGTCGCAGCCATCCGTACGTGAGGGCCACATCGGCAGGGTGGCGACGCCGCCGACGAGGCTCGCGCCGCTGCATCCCGGTTCGCGGCGGGTGGTCTCGCCGTTGACGCAGGGCCTGCGCGACGCGTACGGCAACGCGGTGTCCTGCCCGGCCGGCAGCATTCCGATGCGGCGCGTCACATTGGACCAGACCACTCGTTTCCCCACGCTGAAGGCGTTCCTGGCCAAGCAGCCCTACAGCGGCACCACACCGGGCGGTCCGCACCGGTACGCGTTCGGGTCCCAGGGTGTCACCAACTACGGCGGCAGCTCGTGGCTGAACCTGTGGAACCCCAATGGTGACTTCACCCTGTCGCAGCAGTGGTACGTCAACGGTTCGGGCTCCGGCACGCAGACCGCGGAAGCGGGCTGGGTGCACTACCCGGCCGCGTTCGGCAACCAGTCCGTGCTGTTCGTCTACTTCACGGCGGACGACTACTCCGGCACCGGGTGCTGGAACCTGTCGTGTTCGGCGTTCGTGCAGACGGACTCGTCGATCGCGCTGGGCGGCGCGTTCGGCAGCTACAGCGCCACCGGCGGCTCGCAGTACGGGTTCAGCCTGCAGTACCAGTACTACCAAGGGAACTGGTGGCTGAACGTGCAGGGCACGTGGCTGGGCTACTACCCCGGTTCGGTCTACAACGGCGGCCCGATGGCCTCCGGTTCCGACCTGACCGAGTTCGGCGGCGAGACCTACACCGACGGCTCGAACTGGCCGCAGATGGGCAGCGGACAGTGGGCCGGCGCCGGTTTCGGCCAGGCCGCGTTCCAGAACAACATCTTCTACATCTCCGACCAGAACGCGGACGGCGTGAGCTCGTCGCTGAACACCGACGCGACCAATCCCAACTGCTACTCGATCGCGTACACACCGTCGTCGAGTGGTGGTAGCTGGGGCACGAACTTCTACTTCGGCGGACCGGGCGGCAACTGCTGATCACGTTGCAGCGCGGCGAGTGCGTGGCTGGCGTGCCGCGTGCTCGGGTAGAGGTCGCGGTACAGCCCGTACAGTGCGGCGTAGCGGTCGGCCGGCCGCGGGTCGGGTTCGACGAGTGACGCGGGCGGGTTCCACCGCTCGATGTCGACGTCGTCGACCAGGCCCGCGGCCAGGAACGCGGCGCCGAAGCAGGCTCCCACGGTCACCCGTGGGAGCACCTGCGTCCGTCCGGTGACGTCACTGACGATCCGGGTCCACAGTCCGCCCCGCGTGCCGCCGCCCACGGCGATCACGCGGGACAGTTCGGCGCCGGCCTCGGTCATCGTGTCGATGTTGTGCCGCACGGCGAACGCGGTCGCCTCCAGCGCCGCCCGGTACAGATCGCCGCGGGTGTGGGCGACGGTCAGACCGAGGATCGCGCCGCGCGCGTCCGGGTCCAGGATCGGTGTGCGCTCGCCGGCGAAGTACGGCAGCATCAGCAGTCCACGCGCACCGGGACCGGAATCGGCGGCCTCGGCGAGCAGCCCTTCGTAGGCGGGTGCGCCGAACAGGTCGCGCAGCCACGCCGTGATCGCGCCGGAGGTGGCGAGACCGCCCGCCAGGTTGCGGGTGTCCGGGTACGCGCCGACGGTGCCCCACATGGTGCGCACGCGCAGCGGCCGGGGCACGGTCGCGATCAGGAACATGGTCGTGCCGTACATGAGCATGAGGTCGCCGGGCCGCACCGCGCCGACGCTGACGGCCTCGCTCCACGCGTCGATCGTGCCGACGGTGACCGGCGTGCCGGCGCGGATGCCGCCGATGGCGTGTCGCACGCGGCCCGCCTGCTCCCCCGGCCAGGCCAGCGGCGGCAGTTCCAGGTCAGGAGCGATCTCCGTCGTCCACGGCCGGTACCAGTCGAGGCGTTCGGCGTCGAACAACGGCGTGCACTGGCTCGCCGAATGGAAGTCGAGGCGGTACCCGCCGGTCAGCCGGTGGGCCAGCCAGGAACTGGGCATGAACAGCCGGCGGGCGCGCACGTCGGGTTCGTGCGCGGCCAGCCAGGCCAGTTTCGGCCCGACGGCCTGCGTGGTGAGCACCGAACCGGTGCGCGCCAGGATCTCGTCCTCGCCGAACCGCTCGGTCAGTTCGGCGATCTCGCGCGTGGCGCGGGTGTCGACGCCGTAGAGGATCGCCGGGCGCAGCGGCGTGCCCTCGGCGTCGGTGACCAGGACACACGGGCCCATACCGCTGACGCCGACCGCGTCGACGTCGATGCCGTCGGTCAGTTCCTCGGCCAGTGACGTGAACTCCGCCCACCACACGTCGGCGTCCATCTCGACGTGGCCGACGTGCGGGCGGCGCACGGCGTGCTCGCGGGTCGCGCCGCGCAGCACCGTGCCGTCCCGCGCCACGACCACGGCTTTCGTGCTGGCCGTGCCGATGTCGATGCCGAACGTGGTCATGACGCCATCTCCGTGATCCAGGCGAGCGGGTCGGCGACGATCCGCTGCGTGACCGCCAGCGCCGCGCCCCGCATCGCCGCGTCCGGTCCCAGGGTGCCCGCCCGCACCGTGGTCCGTGGCGCGACGCCGGGCACGAACGTGTCGAGCCTGCGCCGCAACGGTTCCAGCAGGACGTCGCCGAGGGTGCCCAGCCTGCCGCCGACCACGACGAGGTCCGGATCGAGCACGGCGGCCAGCGGGCCGAGTGCGTCGCCGAGCGCCTCGGCGGCCAGCCGGACCTCGGCTGCGCCCCTGGCCCGCAGCGCGGCCAGGCCCGCGTAGCTGTCCAGGCAGCCGCGGGCGCCGCACGGGCAGCGGTCGCCACGCGGGTGCAGCGGCACGTGGCCGAAGCCGCTGCCGCCGATGTGCGCACCGGGCCTCACCCTGCCGTCCACCAGCACCGCGGCGCCGATCTCGCTCTCGCCGCCGACGTAGACGACCACGTCGTCGGGCGGTCGGGCGGCGTGCAGTTCGGCACGTGCGGCGAACACGGCGTCGTTGCCGACCCGGACCGGCAGTTCGGCGGCGCCCATCGCGGCCAGTTCGGCGGCCACGAGCCCGCGCAGGTCCACGTCCCGCCAGCCGAACGGCGGTGCCCATGCCACGACCGGATCGCCGTCGACCGTCTCGACGACGGCGGGCAGCGCCACGCCGACACCCGCGACCAGCCTGCCGGTGTCCACGGCGGCGGCCAGCAACCGGCCCAGCATGCGCCGCAGGCCGTGCACGACGTCGCGCGGCGCCAGACCCGCTGTCTGCACGCGGCGCACCTCCCTGGCCCTGACCCGGCCGCCCAGGTCCAGCAGGCAGCCCGCCACGCGGTCCACGTCGACCTGTAGACCGACGGCCATCGGGCCGAGATTGCTCGGCGCCAGCAGCGTGGCCGGCCGGCCGCCGGTGCTGGCGCCGGCAGGGCCGATGTCGTGCACGAGCACGGCGTCGGCCAGTTCGGCGACCAGGCTGGACACCGTCGCCTTGGTCAGGCCGGTACGGCCGGCCAGATCGACCCGGGAGACGGGGCCGTCGTCGGCGATCAGCCGCAGGACCAGGGCCATGTTGTGGCTGCGCATGGTGCCGGAACCCGCGCCGCGCTCGGTGTCCCTCATCGTGATCGCTTCCGGTTCGTCAGGTCAATGAACTAACCAAGTATGGCCTGCGGGGCCCGGAACGGATAGACATCCCGCAACGCGACGACGAGAGGACCCCCATGGCGACGGTGAGCTACCAGGGAGCGACCCGCATCTACCCCGGCAGTCCCCCGGTGCGAGCCGTCGACCACCTGGACATCGACATCGTCGACGGCGAGTTCCTGGTGCTGGTCGGGCCGTCCGGTTCCGGCAAGTCCACGGCGCTGCGCATGCTGGCCGGCCTCGAGGACGTGGACGAGGGCAGGATCCTCATCGACGACCGCGACATCACCAACGTGCAGCCCAAGGACCGCGACATCGCGATGGTGTTCCAGTCCTACGCGCTGTACCCGCACATGACGGTCGCGGAGAACATGGGCTTCGCGCTGAAGCTGCGCAAGATCGGCAAGGCCGAGACGATCCGCAGGGTACGCGAGGCCGCCGAACTGCTCGACCTGACCAAGTACCTGGACCGCAAGCCCAAGGCGCTGTCCGGCGGCCAGCGGCAGCGTGTCGCGATGGGCCGCGCGATCGTGCGTGAGCCCGCGGTGTTCCTGATGGACGAGCCGCTGTCCAATCTGGACGCGAAACTGCGCGTGGAGACCCGCGCCAACATCGCGGCGCTCCAGCAGCGGCTGGGCGCCACGACGGTCTACGTGACGCACGACCAGGTCGAGGCCATGACCATGGGCCACCGGGTCGCCGTGCTCAAGGACGGTCTGCTGCAACAGGTCGACACGCCGCGCGGCCTGTACGAGAGGCCGGACAACGCGTTCGTCGCGGGCTTCATCGGCTCGCCGAGCATGAACCTGATCACCGTCGCCCTGACCTCGGACGGTGCGCAGCTCGACGGCATGACGATCGCGCTGCCGCGCGCCACGCTGGCCGCGGCGCGGGCCGAGAGCCTGGCCACCGTGACACTGGGCATCCGGCCCGAGTCGTTCCACCTGACGCAGGCCGACGACCGGTCGACGAAGCTGACCGTGGAACTGGTCGAGGAACTCGGCGCGGACGCCTACGTGCACGGCACGGTCGACGTCGGTGGCTCGGCGCAGCGCCTCGTGGTGCGCACCGACGGCCGCAAGCCGCCGACGATCGGGCAGATCGTGAACGTGACCGTGCCGCGCTCGGACGAGATCCACGCGTTCAGCACGGCGACGGAACAGCGGCTGGCGGACTGACCGTCAGGCGGGATCGACCCGCCGCGCGACGAGGGCCTCACGTACGCGCAGCGGTCGGTGCAGGCGGGCGTGAGCGTCGAACTGCACCACTACCCGCGCACGTTCCACGGCTCGACGCTGATCCGGGAGGCCGCGATCAGCAGGCGCATGGCGGCGGACCTGACAGCGGCCGTCCGCAGGGGCCTGCGCGCCGGCAAGGAGTGACTCCGCGGTCGGCCGCCGTGCCCACGGCAGCCGACCGGGTGTGTCAGGACGACAGCAGCGTCGACACCGTCCGCGCCAGCGTCGTCGTCGGACGACCGATCAAGCGCGACAGGTCGCCCGTCACCTCACCCAGCGTCCCGTCCGCGATGTCACCGTCCACACCCGCGACGAACCGCGCCCCCGCGTCCGGCACCCCCGCCGCGATCAGCGACTCCGCGTAGTCGTCGACGGACAGGTTCCGGTAGACGACCTCATGCCCACTCGCCGCGGTGATCGCCGCCGCCAGTTCCGGGAAGCTCCACGCGGTGTCACCGGTGAGTTCGTAGACCGCGTTCTCGTGGCCGTCACCGGTGAGCACGGCTGCCGCTCCCGCCGCGAAGTCGGCTCGGGCCGCACTGGCCACCCGGCCGTCCCCCGCGGCGCCGACCAACGTGCCCGTCGCCAGCGCCGTCGCGATGCGGGCCGCGTAGTTCTCGGTGTACCAACCGTTGCGCAGGAACGTGAACGGCACGCCGGACTCGCGGATCGCCGCCTCCGTCGCCTTGTGCTCGGGCGCCAGGCGCAGGGTGGTGGTGTCCGCGTGCGGTGCGCTGGTGTACGCGATGTGCCGCACGCCGGCCTGCCGTGCCGCGTGCACGGCGGCCGTGTGCTGCGCGACACGCCTGCCGACCTCGCTGCCCGAGATCAGCAGCAGTTTCTCGACGCCGTCGAACGCGTCCGCCAGGCTCGCCGGGTCGTCGTAGTCGCCGTGCCGGACCGTCACGCCACGCTCGGCGAACCCGGCGGCCCTGGCCGGATCACGCACCACGAGCACGACGTTGTCCGCGGGGACGGCGCGCAGCACTTCCTCGACGACGAGGGTGCCGAGTTGGCCGGTGGCTGCGGTGATGGCGAGCGTCATGTGTGTGCACTCCAGGATCGGCGGCTGGACGGCCCCAGTCTGCCCGACCGCGTCGCGCTCAGCCGTTGTCCACCAGCCCTTCGCGCACGGCGTGCAACGCGGCCTGGGTACGGTCCTGCACGGCCAGTTTCCGCAGCACCGCGCTGACGTGCGTCTTCACCGTCTTCTCCGACACCCCGAACTGCCTGGCTATCTCCCGGTTCGAGCGGCCACGCGCCAGTTCGGCGAGCACGTCGCGTTCCCGCGCGGTCAGCCGTTCGGTGTCCGGCCGGGTGCCGGCGGCCGACAGCAGCGCCGCGACGTCCGGGTGCAGCAGCACGTGGCCCGCGTGCACGGCACGGATGGCCGCGGCCAGCGCGGGCGGATCGACGTCCTTGTAGACGTAACCGGCGGCCCCGGCCCGGACCGCCGGCAGCACGGCACCGGGGTCGGTGAAGCTGGTGACGATCAGGACACGGGCCGTGCTGCCGCGACGACGCAGTTCGCGCAGGGCCGTCACACCGTCACTGCCCGGCATCCGCAGATCCAGCAGGATCACGTCGGGCGACGTGCGTTCCGCGACGTCGACAGCCGCCTCACCGTCCTCCGCCTCGCCCACGACGGTCAGGTCGGCCTGCAGGTCGATGAACGTGCGCAGGCCCTGGCGCACCACGGGATGGTCGTCCACGACCAGGACCCTGATCGGCTCAGTCATCCGCGGGCACCACCAGTCGCACCGTCGTGCCACGGCCCTGCCGGGACGTGACGGTCAGCCTGCCGCCGACGGCGTGTGCGCGCTCGCGCATGGACGCCAGCCCGAGGCGGTCGGCCGCGTGGTCGTTCCGGTCGGCGTCGACGTCGAATCCGGCGCCGTCGTCGGTGATCTCCAGCGCGACACCGCCGTCCTCCTCGGACAGGGAGATCCGCACGGATGTCGGGCTGCCGTGGCGAAGCGCGTTGTGCAGTGCCTCCTGCGCGATGCGGTACGCGGCCTCCTGGCGCGCCGGGTCGATGACGACGGCCCGGCAGCCGTGGAACGTGACCGACGCGTCGTGCACGCGGTCGAGCAGGTCGGTCTGTTTGCGCAGCGCCGTTGCCAGGCCGTCACCGGCGAGATCGACCGGTCGCAGGCCGACGACCACCGCGCGCAGTTCGCCGGTCGCCTCGGCCGCCAGCCGGCGCACCGTGTCCAGTTCGGCGGCGGCTCGGGCCGGGTCGCGCTCCAGCAGCGTGGCGGCCGCGTCGGCGGTCAGGCGGAGGCTGAACAGTTTCTGTGTGACGGCGTCGTGCAGTTCGCGGGCGATCCGGTTGCGTTCGGCCATGATGGACAGTTCCCGGCTGCGCTCGTACAGCCGCGCGTTCACCAGCGCGATCGCGGCGTGTGTCGCCAGCAGCCGCAACAGGTCCTGGTCGGCCTCGGTGAACCCGCCGGGCGTGGTCTTGTTGGCCAGGAACAGTTCGCCGAGGATCTCGGCACCGTCGACGATCGGCATGCCGAGGAAGTCGGTCAGCACCGGGTGCGCGGCGGGCCACCAGCGGAACTGCGGGTGGTCACGGATGTCGCTCAGCCGCACCGGATTCGGGTCGCGCAGCATTACTCCGAGCAGGCCGTGCTGGCGCGGCACGGGGCCGATCGCGCGCCACTGCTCGTCGGTGACGCCGTCGGCGAGGAACTCCGCGAACGAGCCGTTGTCGTCCGGCACGCCGATCGCCGCGTAGCGGGCGTCCAGCAGGCGGCGAGCCGTGGTCAGGATGGTGCGCAGCACGTCCCGCACGGACAGGTGCGAGGTGACCGCGAGCACCGCCGCGCTCACCTCGTGCAGTTCCGTGCCGTCGAAGCCGCCCACCTGCGCACCGTACCCAGATTCGGGCCGGTCCGGCTCGGGCACCGGTCCTACGACCAAAGGCGGACGCCCTCGGCGCCCTCGGCCCGATGGCTGCCGCCGGTGCCGTGCCTAGCGTCGGTGGTGTCGAAACGATCCTGACGAAACGGAGGTGGCGGGATGTCCGTCGCCATCATCACCGGAGCCTCCCGCGGCCTCGGCCGCGCGCTGGCCGCCGGACTCGCCGACGCCGGTTGGCACGTCGTGCTGGACGCCCGGGACGCGGCCGCACTGCACTCGACGGCTGCCGGCATACCGGGCGCCGTCGCCGTGCCGGGGGACGTGACCGATCCCGTGCACCGGGCGGCACTGGTGGCGGCCGCCGACCGGCTGGGCGGCACCGATCTGCTGGTGAACAACGCCGGCATCCTCGGCCCGAGCCCGCAGCCGCTGCTGGCCGAGTACCCGATCGGCGTGCTGCGTGAGGTGTACGAGGTCAACGTCGTCGCGCCGCTGGCGCTGGCGCAACTGGTGTTGCGCGGACCGGTCGGTGCGATCGCGACCGTCACGTCGGACGCCGCGGTCGAACCGTATCCCGGGTGGGGTGGGTACGGCTCGGCCAAGGCCGCCGTCGAGCAGCTGTCCCGGGTGTTGGCCGCGGAACGGCCGGACGTTCGGGTGTGGGCGGTCGACCCCGGTGACCTGCGCACCCGGATGCACCAGGAGGCGTTTCCCGGCGAGGACATCAGCGACCGGCCGCTGCCGGAGACCGTGGTGCCGGCGTTCCTGCGGCTGCTCGACTCCGGCGCCGCGTCCGGCCGGATCCGGCTCGCCGGCCTGCTCACGGAGACGCCAGCATGAGCGTGCTGGACTTCGAACTGCCCACGGCGCTGGAGGCGCACGAGCCGCCCGAGGCGCGTGGCCTGGCCCGCGACGGCGTGCGGCTGCTGGTCGGTGCCGGCGATTCCGTGACCCACCGCCGGTTCACCGAACTGCCCGAGCTGCTGCTGCCCGGTGACGTGCTGGTGGTGAACACGTCGGCGACCGTGCCGGCGGCCGTCGCGGTCCCGGGCACCGGGCTCACGCTGCACCTGTCCACCGAGCGCCCGGACGGCACGTGGCTGGTGGAACCGCGGCGGGACACCGACAAGGCGACGGTGCCGTACTCCGGTGGTGAGCCGGACACGCGGTTCGGACTGCCCGGTGGCGCGTCGGCCGAGCTGGTGCGGCGGTATTCGCGGGAGCGGCTGTGGGTGGCGCGGCTGCGCGACACCGGTCCGGTGGCGCGGTACCTCGCGGTGTACGGCACGCCGATCCGCTACGGGTACGTGCCGATGCGATGGCCGATCTCGGCGTACCAGACGGTGTTCTCGACCGAACCGGGCAGTGCCGAGATGCCCAGCGCGGCCCGGCCGTTCACCGATCGGATCGTCACGCGGCTGGTGTCGCACGGCGTGCTCGTCGTGCCGGTGCTGCTGCACACCGGCGTCGCGTCACCGGAGGCGCACGAGCGGCCCTACCCGGAACGGTTCGCCGTGTCCGCGCCGACGGCCCGGATCGTCAACCAGGCCAAGGCATCCGGTTCGCGCGTGATCGCGGTCGGCACGACGGCGGTGCGGGCGTTGGAGAGCGCCGCGGACCTGGACGGGACCGTCCACGCGGTGGACGGCTGGACCGAGGTGATCATCACGCCGGAGCGCGGGGTCCGCGCGGTGGACGGCCTGCTGACCGGCTTCCACGAACCCCGCGCGTCGCACCTGGACATGCTGGCCGCGATCGCCCCGCCCGCGCTGCTGGACCGCTGCTACGCCGAGGCCGTCGCGGCAGGCTACCTGTGGCACGAGTTCGGCGACGTCAACCTGCTGCTGCCCTGAAACCCGCCGCCCGGCCGGTCACGGCGCGCCGGACACGATCAGCTCACGGTCGGCGTCCGGCACGTCCTCGGTGCCGGCCGCGAACTCCAGCACCGCGTCCCAGGTGGGGGCGCTGCTGGCGCCGCCCAGGGTGCGCACGGACAGCGCGCCGCAGATCGTGGCGAACCGCAGCCGCGTGCTCAGCGGCCAGTCGCGCAGGATGCCGGTGATCAGGGCGGCCGTGAACACGTCGCCGGCACCGGTCGGGTCGGCCACCGGTACGTACGGCGCGGGCACCCGAACGAGCTCACCGGTACCGGAGTCGATGGCGACGGCGCCGTGGCCGCCGTCGGTGACCACGACGCTCGGCACCAGTTCGGCGAGCACCTTCGTGGCCTGCTCGACCGACTCGGTCCTGGTGTACGCCCTGGCCTCCACGGCGTTCAGGACGAACACATCGATCTCGGGCAGCCGCCGCAACAGTTCCGGTGACCAAGCGCCGCTGGCGTCCCAGCCGACGCCGCCGACCACGAGCGCGCCGCGCGAGCGCAGTTCGGCCGCGTAGCCCGGCAGCGGCTCCCCGACGCCCAACTGCAGCACCTTCGTGTTCGGCAGTGGACCGTCCCACGTGTCCGGCCGCCTGGCGCAGTGGTGTTCGTAGGTGATGAACGCCCGGTCGTGTTCGTTCGCGACGGCGACCGTCACCGGTGTGCACACCGTCGAGTCGTGCCGCAGCCACCGCAGGTCCAGATTGTCCTCGGCGGCCAGTTGCTCGGCCACGTGGTCACCGAACATGTCGGTGCCGACGGCGCCGAACAGGCCGGTGCGCACGCCGAGTCGTGCCGTGGCCACCGCACGGGTGGCCGTACCGCCCGCGACCACGGTGAACTGGTCCGCGTAGACCTCGCTGCCGGGTGTCGGCAGGTGTGGCACGCCGCCGAAGACGATGTCGCAGAAGACACCGCCGACGAACACCACATCCACATCGTCCGGTTCGCGCACAGGACCTGTTCCCTTCGTACCGACAGATGTTCAGCTAGGAGTATCTGTCACGCCGGCTGACGAGGGTCGGCCACGCCGGTGAGCATCTCCGCTCACAATGACCGAAGTCGGTCACAGATGCTAGTTTTCTTGCGTGACATCGAGCAGCCGGCATGCGCAGATCGTGGCGACGCTGCGCACCACCGGGGTCGCCTCGGTACGCGTCCTGGCCGAACGGCTGTCGGTCAGCGAGTCCACCATCCGCAGGGACCTCAAGCTACTGGACCGCGACGGCGAACTGGTCCGCACCTACGGCGGCGCCGCGCTGACCAACCGGTCCACCGACCGAGGAACCGTTCGACGTCCACGCCACCCACGACCGGGCGGCCAAGCTGGCGATGGCGCGGCGTGCCGCCACGCTGGTGCCCGACGATGCCGTCGTGGTGCTCGACATCGGCACCACCACCCCGCTGATCGCGCGCCACCTGCGCGGCAGGCCGGTCACCGTGATCACCAGCAACGTCGCGGTCCTGGACGAACTGCGCGACGACCACACCGTCCGCCTGGTGCTGCTGGGTGGCGTGCTGCGCCGCAACTACCGGTCGCTGGTCGGGTCGCTCACCGAGACCGCGCTGCGCCAGGTCAGCGCCGACCTGCTGTTCCTGAGCTGCACCGGTGTCCGCCCCAACGGCCACGTGGTGGACAACATGGCCGTCGAGGCGCCGATCAAGCAGGCCATGATCGAGGCCGCCGACAAGGTGGTGCTGGTCGCGACCGAGGTGAAGTTCCCCGGCCGCGGTTCGCTCCGGCTGTGCTCGCTGTCCGATGTGGACGTCCTGGTGACCACGAGCGGCGCCGACCCGGCGACCGTGCGACTGTGCCGTGACGCTGGTAGACGAGGTGATCGATGGTATGAAGCTGGCCATCCTCGGCGGCGGCGGGTTCCGCACGCCGTACGTCTACCACGCCCTGCTGCGCGACGAATCCGACCGGCGCGTCGACGACGTCTGGCTGCACGACACCGATGCCGGCCGGCTGGCGGCGATGGCGGCCATCCTGGCCGAACTGGCCGACGACTTCCCCGTGCCGCCCAAGGTCACCACGACCACGTCGCTGGACGACGCGCTGCGAGGGCTGCGACTTCGTGTTCACCGCGATCCGGGTCGGCGGGCTGGCGGGCCGGGTCGCCGACGAGCGCGTCGCGCTGGAGCTGGGTGTGCTCGGCCAGGAGACGACCGGACCCGGCGGGCTCGCGTACGGCCTGCGCACGGTGCCCGGTGATGCTCGACATCGCGCGGCGGGTACGGACACTGGCACCCCAGGCGTACGTCATCAACTTCACCAACCCGGCCGGCATCATCACCGAGGCGATGCAGTCCGTGCTCGGCGACCGCGTCTTCGGCATCTGCGACACGCCCTCCGGGCTGGGCAGACGCGTCGTCGAGTCGCTCGGGCTGGACAGCGCGCGGGCGCAGTTCGACTACGTCGGCCTGAACCACCTGGGCTGGATGCGACGCGTGCTGCACGACGGTGTCGACGTGCTCCCCCGACTGCTGGCCGACGACGGGTTGTTGGGCCGGTCTCGAAGAGGGCGTCGGTGTTCGGCCTGGACTGGCTGCGGGATCTGGGCCTGATTCCCAACGAGTACCTGTACTACTACTACTTCAACCGGGACGCGGTGCGGGCCATCCTGGACTCGCCGCAGACGCGTGGCGAGTTCCTGAGCACGCAGCAGAACGAGTTCTACGGCCGGATGGCGGCCGGCCCGGACGCGGGCGTGTCGCTGTGGCGGCGCACGGTCGCCAACCGCGGCGCCAGCTACATGGCCGAGGCGAAGGGCACCGTGCAGGGCGAGCGGCAGGTCGAGGAGGACCCCGGCGGCCTTGAGCACGAGGGGTACGCGGGTGTGGCGCTGAGCGCGATGGCCGCGATCAGCCGCAACGAGCGGGCCACGATGATCCTCAACGTGCGCAACGGAACCACGATCCCCGCCCTGCCGCCGGACGCGGTGGTCGAGGTCCCGGTGATGGTCGACGCGAACGGCCCGCACCCGATGCCCCCGACCCAACCCGACCTGGAGCAGGCCGGCCTGATGCAACAGGTCAAGGCCGTCGAACAACTCACCATCGGCGCCGCGCTCAACGGCTCCCGCGCCGACGCGCTGCGGGCGTTCGCGCTGCATCCGCTCGTCGACTCGGTCACGATCGCGCGCCAACTCCTGGACGGCTACATCGCGCGCATCCCCGAGGTCGCGGACGTGTTCACGAACGGAGCCACTTGACCACCAGCGCGGCCAACTCGTCCGGCGAGTGTGCGGCGGTCTCGAAGCCGGCAGCACCGGTGTCGAGCCCGGCCCGGTAGATCGCGAGGACGGCGTCGGCGTGGTCCGCGGTCATGGCGGTCACCCGCACGGTTCGGGTTTGGTGGCGCGGATGATCGCCGAGTGCAGCTTGTCGCCCACCTCGTGAGTCCGGTGGACCGCGACGGCACGCAAGCCGGCGTCCTGGAGCAGGCACTCGTACTGTTCGGCGGTCAGGGCGGTGGCGAGGCATTCGACGTTGCCGGCCCGCTGGGCGCGTTCGGTGTCGGTGAGGGTGTCCTCGGCGAGGATGTCGGTGATGCCCAGGCGTCCGCCGGGGCGCAGGACGCGGGCGATCTGGGTGAACGCGGCGGTCTTGTCGGTGGACAGGGCGATGACGCAGTTGGAGATCACCACGTCGACCGAGGCGTCGGGCAGCGGGATGTCCTCGATTCGGCCGGCGAGGAACTCGGCGTTGCTGACACCGGCTTCGGCGGCGTGGTCTCGGGCGAGGGTGAGCATCTCCTCGGTCATGTCCAGGCCGATCGCCCTGCCGGTGGGACCGACCCGGCGAGCGGAGAGCAGCACGTCCAGGCCACCGCCGGAGCCAAGATCGAGCACCGTCTCGCCGTCGCGGAGTTCGACGACCGCGAGTGGGTTGCCGCAGCCCAAACTCGTCGCGAGCAGGTGTTCGGGCACGTCGTTGGCCTCGGCGGCGTAGTGGACCGCGCCGAGACGATCGGTGTCCCCGGCGCCGGCCAGCAGTCCGGTGCCCTCGCCGGCCGCCGCGCGACGAGCCGCCGTGGCGTAGCGCTCCTGTACCTGTTCCAGGTCGTCGGTCATGCGGTCGCCTCCTGCGGTGTGCTGGTGCACGTGACCTCGGTGAATGGAACGGCAGCCTTGCCCATGACGACGTCCGCCGCGCTGGGGAAGCAGGACACGCAGCGCTGGTTGACCTGGTAGAGCAGCCATCGCGGCGGCGATCCACACCGGCAGGAACCGGTCCGGGGTGGACAACGTGCCGACCACGCCACCGACGGGTGTGGTGTCGGTGGTGGTCACCCGGTCACCACGCCGGACTCGCCGGGCACCAGCACCGCGGACAGGCGGGCCAGGACTTCGGGGTGGACCCGGTAGTACACCCAGGTGCCCCGCCGTTCGCCGGTGATCAGCCCGGACTCGCGCAACACCTTGAGGTGGTGGGAGATGGTCGGACCGGTCAGCTCGAAGTCGTCGGTCAGGTCGCACACGCACGCCTCGCCGCCCTCGTGGGAAGCGATCAGGGACAGCAGTCGCAGCCGGACTGGATCGGCCATCGCCTTGAACAGGCGCGACAGTTCGACGGCCTGGTCCTGGGTGAGGGGGTCACGGGCCAGGGGTGAGCAGCAGGCGTCCATCGCGACCAGCGGCAGTTGCTTCGACATACGTCTATCTTGACAGACTCCTATATAGAGGGCAATCTAAGTCAGGTCTTGTTTTGATGGTTGTCTATCCAAGGAGGAAGCGATGTCACGAGTTCAGCTCGCGCTGCGGGTCGGGGACCTGCGGGGGTCGATCGAGTTCTACTCGAAGCTGTTCGACACCGAACCCGCGAAGCTGCGGCCCGGCTACGCCAACTTCGCCATCACCGAGCCCGCCCTGAAGCTGGTGTTGCTGGAAGGCGAGCCGGGTCAGGCCACCGTGATGGACCACCTCGGCGTCGAGGTCGAGTCCACCGAGCAGGTCGACGCCGCGTCGAAGCGCCTGACCGGCGAAGGCATGCAGACGCTGGTCGAGAACGGCACCACCTGCTGCTACGCCCAGCAGGACAAGGTGTGGGTGCACGGCCCCGGCAAGGAACCCTGGGAGGTCTACACGGTCACCGGCGACTCGGCCACCTATGGCACCGACAGCGCCGCGCTCGCCACCCCGGCCACCTGCTGCCGGCCCGACGCCACCGGCCGAACCGACACCGCGACGCGGATCGACGGCTGTTGCGCCTGACGGTCGTCGCTCCGGTGGCTCTCACCCGGACCCGCCACGCCCTGGCCACGTCATCCGTTCGACCGGTCGGGGCGGGCGGGAAGGGCTCGAACGGCGGAGGATCGATGCGTGTCGATCGCCTCGCGCGGGGCGGTGTGGAAGTGAGACCGCATCCACGAAGGCCGGGACACTCCCCTCAGTCGTAGTGGCGCATCTCCGGCCACAACCGTGCCCAGGGGGCACGCGGCTGTTGGCACAGGTAGATCGCCGCGTGGTTCCTGACCTCCTCGTTGCGCACGCCGTCGGGCATCGTGATCGGCGCGATCTCCCGTACCTCCGCCCAGCCGTGCCGCAGGCCCGACGCCTGGAACTCGCCGACGCACAGCACCGTCGTGGGACTGGCCGCCGGATGGCCCCAGTCGCTGTAGGAGTTGTGCCCGCTGAAGACCGGATTGCGCAGCCCCGCAGCGGGCCCGAGGATCGTGATCGCGCCTGCCTCCCCGTAGTTGCTGGTGAAGATCGGCGTACCGGCGGGCAGGTGCACCGCCGCCGCCTTGACCTGGTCGACGAAACCGGGCCAGCCGAACGTCTCCAGCATCGCCGCGTTCGCGCTGCTCACCGAGTTCTCCGCACTGGCCGGCAGCACCGGGTAGCCGATGAGGACGGCGATCACCGCGGACACCGAGATCGCGGCCGGCCAGCGCAGCCGCGTCCGGCTGGCGACCGCGACGTGCACGGCGCCGGCCGCGAACAGCGCGATCAACGCGGGTGCCGGGTAGTACGACTTGCCGCCGGCAGCGGTGAACACGACCACAGCGGTCACGGCGACGGCCAGCAGCCAGCGGTGCCGCTTTCCCGCTCCCCGGCACAGCAGGCGCACCCCCGCGATCCACAACAGGATCAGCGGTGGCCCGGCCAACGCGAGGGCCAGCAACGGGACCTGGGCCAGCGAACCGAGCGGACCGCCGGACTTGTCCGACAGCACCTTGGCCATCGCGATGTTCGGCCAGCCGTTGCCGGCGTCCCACAGTACGTTCGGCAGCGCCAGCGCGACCGTGAGCACACCGGCCAGCCACGGGCCGGGCGTACGCAGTACGTCCCGGTGCCACACGACGATGCCGATCACGATGCCCAGCAACAACACCGCGACCGTGTCCTTGTTCTCAAGGCCGATGCCGCCGACCAGGCCGACCAGTAGCCAGGATCTCTTGGTGCGCAACCGAAGCGCCCGCGCGACCGCGACGAACATCGCTGCCCACACCAACTGGTCGGTCACCGTCGTGCCGAACAGCACCGACACCGCCACGAAGATCGGGCACGCGGCGAGGGCCGCCGCCGCGATCCACTGCGCCCGCGTCCTGCCGCCCAGTTCGGCGGCCAGTGCGGCGGTCAGCAGGATGCAGCCGACCTGGCACGCGATCGCCAGTATCCGCAGCGGCAGCACACCCCCGGGCAGCGCCGCGGCCAGTCGGGCCAGCACCGGTGTCAGCGGCGGCTGGTCGACGTAGCCCCACGCCAGGTGCCGGCCGCTGATCACGTAGTAGAACTCGTCGCGGTGCCAGCCGTAGCGGGTCGCCACGGCCAGGTGCACGAGGGCCGCGACACCGGCGATGATCAGCACCGGCCGCCATGTCACGCGCGGCACGTCGTCGGCTGCCTCGGTCGTCCTTGCCAACTCGCCCGTGTCACTCATGTGTCCCCCTCGGACGGTAGGAATGCGGCAAGCAGGAGATGGCGGACCGTGCCGCGGGCCAGATCGTCGGTCAGCATCGCGGAGTCCGGATCACCGAGCCGGTGCCAGGCGAACCACGCGATGGTCTCGATGATGAACCGGGCCGCCGTCGGCACGTCGGGCACCGCACGCAGGTGCCCCGAGCGGATGCGCTTGTCCAGGTAGCGGGACAGCACATCGAAGCTGCCGCGCCTGCGCTGCACGAACCAGAACTGGAACATCTCCGGCAACTCGCGGGCGCACTGCTCGACCAGCGAGAGCATCGTCGCGTTGCCCTCGACGAACGCGTACAGCTCGTCGACGACACCCGCGAACTCCTCGCGTGCGTCATGGACCCGCCGCCGGTTCAGTGCCATGGCCAGCCTCGGGAAACCGTCGCCGTCGGCCCACTTCCTGGCCAGTACGACGACATCGTCCTGGGCCGGCATCACCACCGGGATGTCCAGTTCATCCAGCATCTCGGGCCGCATGCACCCGACCAGGGCCAGGTACAGCAGCGCGTCCTTGCTCCGCACGTACGTGTAGAGCGCGCCGTGACTCAGTCCCAGTTCGACCGCCACGTCGGAGATCCCGGCCGCCCGGAATCCCTTCCTGGTGAACACGCGTACGGCGGCCTCCGCGATGTCGGCCAGCGACCGCGCGGGCACCCGTCCTGCCATGGCTCCCATTCTTGACTGACTGGGTCAGTCAGTCAAGAATGAATCCGTCGGCAGCGCCCGACGGCGGATCGGTCAGTAGCGGTGTCGGTCAGTAGCGTGTCGGTCAGTAGCGGTGTCGGTCAGTACCGCTGCGCGTACCAGGTCGGCGGTTCGCCGAACATCGCCTTGAAATCGCGCACGAAGTGGGCCTGGTCGGCATAGTCGAGTTCGGCGGCCAGTGCCGGCCAGTCGACGTCGGCGCCCGCGGCCAGGCGTTCGGTGACCTCGTGCAGCCGGTAACGGCGGATCACCCACTTCGGGCCGATGCCGACGTACTCGGCGAACAACCGCTGCACCTGCCGGACGCTCGTGGCCAGCTCGTCGGCGAGCACGTCGACCCTGGTGAGGTGGGGTTTCGCCGCGATCGTGGCGACGGCGTCGGCCGCGTCCTCGGCTCTCGGGTCGGGTGCCGGCAGGTGCGTGGTGAGGAAGTCCTCGACGCCTGCGACATCGACCGGTTCGGGCAACGGGCCGGCGAAGACCTCAGCCGCAGCCAGTGTCCGGTCGGTGATCGTGGCGACCGAACGGCCCAGGAACGGCCGGAAACCGCCTGGCCGGAACGCCACGCCGAACACACGGTCCGCACCGTCCAGCACCTTGATCCGGTGACCGCTGGCCACGCCGTTGACGATCGCGCCGCCCCCGGCGAACGACAGGTGCACGTTCGGGTACGGCACGACGAGCTGCCGGTACGGCGAGTCGTAGTGCCACGACACGACCCAGTAGTGGTCGACGTAGCGGGCCAGGTGTGGCGACGGACGCGGGTACTCGTGGCGCTGGAACGCCGCCCACGCTCCGCCGAGTTCGCGTGCGTCCCTGGTCACGCGGTCGAGTGTAGGTCGCGTTCGTTCAAGACAGCGGCCGCGCACGGCCCTACGGTCGGTGCATGTCCACTGTCGACCTGGTGGCCCGCGCGGCCGCCCCACTCGTCACCGTCGCCCGCCACGTCCGGCCCGACCAGTTGTCCGCTGCCACACCGTGCGCGGAGTACGACGTGCGCGCGCTCGTGCACCACCTGCTGTTCTGGGGGCCGTCACTGGAAGGCGCGGCACGCAAGGAGTCCGTGCCACCGCCGGCCGATGCCGAGTCGGACGTGGATCTCGTGACCGGCGACTGGGCGGCCGCGCTGACCGAGCACGCGCAACGCACGGCTTCGGCGTGGAGCGGACCGGGCGCGTGGCGGGGCGTCACGCATCTGGGCGGTCCGGCGGAACTGCCGGCGGAGATGGTCGGCGCGATGGTGGCCGGCGAGTTCGTCGTGCACGGCTGGGATCTGGCGCGGGCGGTCGGCACGCCGGTCGACTGGGACGAGGAACTGTTGGCGTACCTGTACGAGGAAACGGCGAAAACGGCCGAGTCGGGCCGGCAGATGGGGATCTTCGGGCCTGAGGTCGCGGTGCCGGAGTCGGCGGGGACGCTGGACCGGCTGCTGGGCCTGACCGGACGCGACCCGGGCTGGGAATGTCAGGGTGCCCGGTGATGATGCGGGCATGGAGCGGCTGACCCGACAGGAAGCCTCGGCGGCGGTGACCGGCCACGGCTGGCGGTACGTGCTGGGCAAGCTGTGCACCCAGATCCGGACCGGTTCGGTCACGGCGGCGGCCGACGTCGCGGCCCGGATCGCGCGGGACGTGGACGCCGCGGGGCACGTGCAGATCGACGTCCGCGACGACCGCGCGCTGGTGACGGTGTGGTCGGTGGCGGACATGGCGATCACGCAGGCCGACGTGGCGATCGCCCGCCGGATCACGGCTGTGGTGGCGGAATCCGGACTTCGGACCGACGCGGAGGTCGACGGCCTGCCGCGCTCGGCGCAACAGATCGAGATCGCGGTGGACGCGCTGGACATCGCGGCGGTGCGGCCGTTCTGGAAAGCGGTGCTGGGATACGTCGACGAACTGGCCGACAGCGGGCCGGAAGGTGCGCTGGTCGACCCGTACTGGCAGCATCCCTCGGTGTGGTTCCAGCAGATGGACGCGCCGAGGCCGCAGCGCAACCGCATCCACTTCGACGTGTCCGTGCCGCACGACGAGGCCGCACGGCGGATCGCGGCGGCGCTGGCGGCAGGCGGCCGGCTGGTGTCGGACGCGGAAGCGCCCGCGTTCTGGGTGCTCGCGGACATCGAGGGCAACGAGGTCTGCGTGACGACCTGGCAGGGCCGCGACTAGGGGGCTTGTGCAACGCACCCTAACGCTGCGACAACACCCGGCACACGCCGATCAACCGCTCCCGCAACGGTGCTGCCCGCTGCGCGAACTCCGCCTGCGCACGCGCGTACTCCGCCCGGCCGGCCGCCGTCTCGATCGCCACCGGCTCGTACCCCAGCGCACTCAGGTCGTACGGACTCGCCCGCATGTCCAACTCACGAATCCGCAACGCCAGTTCGAAACAGTCCGCCACCAGCTCCGACGGCACGAACGGGTCCAGTTTGTACGCCCATTTGAACAGGTCCATGTTGTTGTGCAAGCAACCCGGCTGTTCCAGTTCCACCTGGCGGTCACGGGTCGGCGTCTGCGCGTTGAGTGGCCGGGCGGGCTCGGTGAAGAAGCGGAACGCGTCGAAATGCGTACAGCGCAACGGCAACGACTCGACGATCGCGTCGGTTCCGTTGCGGCCCAGCCGCAGCGGCCAGCCCGCGTGCCGGATCTCCTCGGCGGAAGCCCGGTAGACCATCGCCCACTCGTGCAGCCCGAAACAGCCCAGCCGCGGCGCGCGGCGGCCGGTCGCGGACAGCAGCGCGAGCACGAACTCGGCTGTGTGGCGTCGATTCCGGGTGAACCCGGCCGGATCGACGGTGACGCCGTCGTCGGTCGCCGTGTACGCGCCCAGCTCCAGGTACCCGGCCCCCGCGCCGGCCAGTGTGACGCCGATGCCCGGATGCCAGCGTTCCAGCCGCGACGGCCGGTGCGAGTAGTACGAGAACAGGAAGTCCAGCACCGGATGCCGCTCGCCGCGCGCCTTCCGCTCCCGGTGCGGTCCGTGTCCACGCCCTCACCCGCCGCACGTGCGCGTCCCGCCGCGCCGCCAGTCCGGCTCGGCCAGCACCCTCGGCGCGTTCGGTAGACGCACGCCGCAGTCCTCGTTCGGGCGGCGGCGGGGTTCCCTGCCCGGCGGTTGGGTCGGTGCGTCGGGGTGGCCGGTCGCATCGGCGCCGGCACGTGACAGCTCGGCGGCGCTTTCGTCGTACAGGGTGACCAGGTCGCCGTAGTGGCCGATCTCGATCGGTTCGCCCTCCAGCAGCGTGTACGTCGCCGTGCTGTCCGTGACCTCGACGCGACCAGGCGGCCGCGGAAGAACAGGCGGAACGCGAGCCGCGTGGTGCCCGGCGGCAGGCACGGGGCGAACCGCAGGGGCTCGCCGGGACGGTGGCGCATGCCGCCGAACCCGGCGACCAGCGCCAGCCACGCGCCGGCCAGCGACGCGATGTGCACGCCGTCGCTTCGTGTTGTGCTCCAGGTTCGCGATGTCCATCAGCGCGGCTTCGCCGAGGTAGTCGCGGGCCAGTTCGGCGTGGCCGACCTCGGCCGCCAGCACCGACTGCACGCACGCCGACAACGACGAGTCGCGCACCGTCAGTGCCTCGTAGTAGGCGAAGTTGCGGGCCTTCTGCTCCTCTGTGAACTCGTCGGTGCACAGGTACATCGCCAGCACCAGGTCCGCCTGCTTGACGACCTGCTTGCGGTACAGGTCGAAGTACGGGTACCGCAGCAACAACGGATACGCGTCGGCAGGTGTGCCCGCGAAGTCCCACGCCTGGTGGCTGGTGAAGCCCTCCGACTGTTGGTGCACGCCGAGCCGGTCGTCGAAGGGCACCGTCATCGCGCCCGCCGCCTTGCGCCAGGCCGTCGATCTGGGTCGCGTCGACGTCCAGTTCGGCCGCACGCTCCGGGAACCGTTCCGCCGCGTCGGCCGCGGCGAGCAGGTTCTGCTTGGCCATCAGGTTGGTGTAGACGTTGTTGTCGGCGATGGCGCTGTACTCGTCCGGTCCGGTCACGCCGTCGATCCGGAATCGGTCCTGCCGCGTCGAAATGGCCGATGGTGCACCACAACTGCGCGGTCGCGGCGAGCAGTTCCAGGCCGGGGCCGCGGTGGAACTCCTCGTCGCCGGTCGCGTCGACGTACCGGATGACGGCGTTGGCGATGTCGGCGTTGACGTGGAAGGCGCCCGTGCCGGCCGGCCAGTACGCGGAGCACTCGGCGCCGTCGATGGTGCGCCACGGAAACGCTCGCGCCGGACAGGCCCAGTTCGGCGGCCCGCTGCCGGGCCAGCGGCAGGATGTCGTGGCGCCAGCGCAACGCGTCGGCGACCGCGTCGGGCACCGTGTACGTGAGCACGGGCAGCGCGAAGATCTCGCTGTCCCAGAACGTGTGGCCGTCGTAGCCGGGACCGGTCAGGCCCTTCGCCGGCATCGGCACGGCGTTCGGCGCGCGCGCCCGCCTGCAGCACGTGGAACAGGCCGAAGCGCACCGCCTGCTGGACTTCGGCGTCGCCGTCCAGTTCGACGTCCGCCCGGTTCCAGAAGCCCGTCCAGGTACGCGCTGCTGCTCACCGCACAGCCCGTCCCACCCGGTGTGCCGCGCCGACGCCAGCGCCGCGTCCACCTGGGCACGCAGGCCGGGCATGGACCGCTGCGCCGACCACCCGTAGGCGACGTACTTGATCACGCGCAGCCGCTGGCCCGGTTGCAGCAGCACGGACACCGTGACGCGGCCGATGTTGTCCGATCACCTCCGCCCTGACGTCCATCTCGACCGGCGCGTCCAGTTCGTGGTCCATGGCCGCGGCCACGCCGCAGACAGCTCTGCTTGGTCGCGTGCACCAGGCTCACGCGGGCACCGTCGGCCTGGTGCCGGCCGCGTTCCAGCGGCGAGTCGAGGCTGGCGGAGGCGCGCGGGTCGCCGCTGGTCGCCGGCAGCGGCTCGTTCGGCGACCAGTTCGGACTGCAGGACCAGCCGTGCCGGCCCGTCCACCGGTGTCACTTCGTAGCAGATCGCGGCCAGGGCGCGCTGGGTGAAGGACACCAGCCGGGTCGACGACACGCGCACCGTGCGGCCGGTCGGCGCGGTCCACTCGGCCTCGCGGGACAGCGTGCCGGTGCGGAAGTCCAGGATCCGCTCGTGCGAACGCAGTTCGCCGTAGCGGACGTCGAACGGCTCGTCGTCGACGAGCAGCCGCAGCAGTTTGCCGTCGGTGACGTTGATCACCGTCTGGCCGGACTCCGGGTAGCCGTAGCCGGCCTCCGCGTACGGCAGGACCCTGCGCTCGAACACGCCGTTGAGGTAGCAGCCGGGCAGGCCGTGCGGCTCGCCCTTCGTCCAGGTTGCCGCGCCACCCGATGTGGCCGTTGGACAGCGCGAACAGCGACTCCGTCTCCGCGAGCACGTCCAGGTCGAGCGTTGTCTCACACAGGCGCCACGGTTGGACGACGAAGGCGTCGTGGTTGATCACCGGTTCTCCAGCAGTTCGGCGAGGTCCTGCGACGACGACGTCGGCCCCGTGGTCCCGCAGTTCGTCCGCCTGGCCGACCCGGTCCACGCCGACGACGTAACCGAACCGGCCCGCCTTGCCGGACGCGACACCGGCCAGGGCGTCCTCGAACACGGCGGCGTTCGCCGGTTCGACGTCCAGCTTGCGGGCGGCAGCAAGGAACGTGTCCGGCGCCGGTTTGCCGGCCAGGTGCCGCTGCTCGACGGTCACGCCGTCCATCCGGACATCCAGCATGTCCTTGATGCCCACGGCCGCCACCACCTGCTCGCAGTTGGCGCTGGACGACACCACCGCCGTCGGCAGACCGGCGGCCTTGACCGCGTCGCAGCAGCCGCACCGAACCCGGGTACGCCTCGACGCCGCCTTCCTGGATTCGGCTTGCAGCACCAGCTGTTCTTGCGTTGGACAGCGCGTGGATCGTCTCGGCCTCCGGCGGATCGTCCGGTCCGCCCTCGGGCAGGTGGATGCCTCGCGATTCCAGGAACGTGCGGGTGCCGTCCTCGCGGGGCCTGCCGTCGACGTACTCGTCGTAGTCCTCGACCGGGTCGAACGGGACGAACTTCTCACCGGTGCGCTGCGCGCGCTCGCGCAGGTAGTCGTCGAACATCTCCCGCCACGCGGCCGCGTGCACCTTCGCGGTCTCCGTGAGCACCCCGTCCAGGTCGAACAGGCAGGCCTTGACGTGCTCCGGCAGTTTCAGCTTGTCCTAGCTCACCGGACCTACCCTGCCACGGTCAACAGCGCCTCGCCGATCCGGTCGCCAGCCACGCCTCGGCGGTGTCGTAGGACCAGCCGAAATCGGGATCAGCCGCCGCCACGACAGGTAGCCGAGGAAGTAGGCCAGCACCTCGGCGGCTTCGGCGGCGGTGACCCGCAATGCCTCCAGCTCGGCCGGAGCCGGGCGACGAGCTGCGTCCGCGGCGCGGCGCATCCGCTCCTCGGCGGCCGTGGCGCCGCTGGCGACCATGCCGTCCATGGTGCCGTTGCGGTGGATCAGGTCGTAGAAGTCGGCGAACGCCTCGGTGGCCAGCGCGGTTGGCATGACCGTGTCCCGGATCACGGCCGCCGGGTCGATCGACGCGGCGATCTCCTCCGGCGACAGCCGGACGGTCTCCTCGGTCCCCGGTTCCACGAACCGGCCGACCACGGCCTCCAGGAGCTGCTGCTTCCCGCCGAAGCTGGTGTACACGACGCCGGTCGGGACGTGCGCCGCGACCGCGATGTCCTCGACGCTGGTCGCGAGGTACCCGCGCTCGGCGAACAGCGCGCTGGCCGCGTCCAGGATCGCGTCCCTGGTCGTGTCGGGGTCCGGGCGCGAGGACCGGTGCGCGCCTGCCATGGGTGGGAACTCTACCTGGCCAGGCATGATCATCATGGCCTGTCCGCTGTGGACGCTGCTGTCGTCGGTCATCACGCGAGCACGGGACGCAACCAGCCGGGCACGGGGTGTCCGGTGTCCGCGCACATGTCCAGCAGTTCCAGCGTCCAGCTCATGGTGTGGGCGAGCACGTGACCGGTCTCGTCCGGTTCGGAGGTGGCGGCCACGATGTCCAGCTGCAGCTCCGCGTCCTCCTGATGGCCGTTGGCCAGCGCCAACAGCACCCGGGTGCTGGCCCGCTGTGCCGGTTCGGTGTCGTCGATGGACGCGGGCTCACCGTCGGTGTCCTCACCGGCGAGCACCACCAGCGGGTCGTCCTCATCGGCGTCGTGCCCGGTGAGGGTCAGCAGCATCTCGACGTTCGCGCCCGCCGAGTTCCAGCACGCTGTCCCGTAACGTCACGCCGGCCGTCCCGGCCAGCCTGCCGAACCGCGCGAGAGCGTCGTCCTCGTCGCCTCGCCGCACAGCGCCGACGGCGCCGGCCAGCACGGTGCGCAGCAAATCCCGATCGTTCATGGCCTCCACCCTGTCGGCCGTGCACTCGTAGGATTGGGTTGCCCGACACACACCGGAACAAACTCACCGGACCCGAGCCCGGCGTCACGGACATTTCACGCAGCGTAGCGCACTTCGCCGTCACGGCGGTGTTTCGTGCGCGGGCCGGCGCTTCGTGACCAGGTCAACAGGGTGTGGCCACCGGTAACGCGGCACGCGCGACCAGATCACCGAAAACCGTGCCCCACCACGATCGGCGGACCGGCCCTCGGACCCCGGTACATCGACGACGTGGCGGGTGACATCACCGCGTTGTCTTGACGGACAACCGAATCAGGTCGCGCGGGAGCTGCGTGCGCACATCGGAATCGCGGCGGCGGAAGGGATCGCGGCGCACGACGAACGCGCCAACCGCCTGGCCGACCCGCGGACCGTCCCCGACCAACCGCAGTTCCGGGAGTCACCAGGGATCGCCGTCGCGCCAGTCGCACGTCAGCGGACCGGTGAGGTCCGGCAGCACCGTGACCGGCAGGACGTGGATGCAGTCGTCCTCCTCGGCGGTGCGCACGACGCCGTGCGGGGTCAGCGCCCACGTGGTGCCCTGCCACAGCAGCCAACCGCGCCCCGAGTACAGCGGCACGGCGTCGTCGGTGGCACCGAGCGCACCCAGTTCGTAGGCGCCTTTGATTACTCGTTCCAGGGCTGTCATCATTGCCGAGGCGTAGCCCTGTCTTCGGTGGTTCCCGGCTACGCCCACTCCCTCGATGTAGCCCGTGCGGAGGGCTCTGCCTGCGTGGATCAGGCGGCGTTGGATGACCGAGGCGTGGCCTACCAAAGTGCTGCCGGACCAGGCCAGGGCGTGGATGCCGCCCAGCGCGTGTTCCCAGTCGTGGTCGGACAGCTCGTCTTCGAACACCTCTTCCAGGAGCGTTCTTGCTGCCTGGAGGGTTGCCTTGGCCAGGTCCGACGTGTGGGCCGTGTGGATCTCGATCATGGGGAGATTGTGCGGACGTTCGTCAGAGTGCGCCACCCCGGCGTAGGGCCCGGAGCGCCGCTGCTTGTTCCACCGTGACTCCGGATTCGCGTTGTGCCACCGCTTCGTCCGGTGTGAGGCCGGCGCCCAGCCAGTTCGCTACCTCGTCGTACGGGATGCCGGAGCGCCACCATTCCTGAATGATTTCGGCTGGCGTCTTTTTGGCTTTGTGCAGTTCACCGGCTTCTGTGGGTGTGATGCCGATGGACTGCCAGATTTTCGCGTCCCACGCCTGGATTCCCTCTTTCGACCAGGCTACCGCTTCGTCGTCCGTCCACTGTGTGTGCAGGTAGCTGGCCATGACCTGGTGGGAGACGCCTGCCTTCAGGAAGACCTGGATGCGGCCGCCTATGCTGCTTGACGTACGGCCTATCGCTGCCTGTGCCTGCACGATGCTCGATGCTTGGCCGGACTTGTCGCGCAGGCCGTATGCCTCGTCGGGGCTGCGTCCCTTTTTCGCGTGTTCGCGGGCCTGTTCGAGTTTGAAGCCGAATTCGTGCCATCTGATGGCTTCGGCCACCGAGATGTTGGCGTCCAGCCAGTCGTGGACGGTGGTCGGGTTGACGCCGGCTATGGTCCACTGGGCCGCTGTCAGTGCCTCCGTTGACGCCGGCCGCTCGCCACTGTTTGGCGTCCGCCAGCGTGAAGTTCCATCGCGCCACGCCTGCGCGTCCACTCGGCGCATGCCGGCGGCCAGCCAGGCCGTCAGATCCTCGGGCTGCCGGTTTCTGTCGTCGGGATCGTTGAATCGTCTCACCGTCCGCTCCCCACCGTTTCCGGGTCGATCGCCACCGATGTCGCCCAGTCAGGTACCCGATCCCGTCCGGATCCATCAGGCCGACCAGGACCTTCGCCTTGCCGGGTGGTTCGGGCGGCCACGGTGTGTGGCCGTCGGTGAGCACGATCACCAGGTCGGGGCGCGGTCTGAGGCTCGTCGGTGGCGGCCAGGCCCGCGCCCATGTCGGTGCCGCCCCCGCCCAGCAGCCTCACCTCGCGGGCGTTCAGGACGCGCTGCGCCTGGTACGCCTTCGCGTCGCAGCACACCACGTGCAGCCTGTTGCGGCCGACGCCGACGCTGGTCAGCAGGCCCGCGACCTCGCCGAGGATCTGGGACAGCATGCCGTCGCTCATGCTGCCGGACGTGTCGATCACCACCGCGACCGTGGGCAGTGGCTGGCGGAGGCTGGGCAGCACGACGTCCGGCAGTGCCGCGGCCCGGCGGGACGGGCGGCGGTACGTGAAGTCGACGCGGCCCGCGATGTCCGCGACACCGTGGCGGACCGCCGCGCGCAGCATGCGGCGCCAGTCGATCACCGGTTCCAGGATGTCGTCGGCCCAACGCTGCCAGCCGGCCGGTGTGCTGGCTCGCGACCGGGTGTGTTCCTTGATGCGCCGGGCGACGTCCCTGGCCAGGAGTTTCTGGTCCACTTCGCACAGCCCGGACACGCCCGCGTTCCACGGGCTGGGCTGGCCGTCCGCGCCCGTGCCGCAGTCGGGTTGGTCGGCGGGGAGCGTTCCGGGCGCTCAATTCGTCCCAGTACTGCTCGGCGACCAGGGCGTTCGCCAGGCCGAGAGCTCGCCGGTGTCACCGCGCGCTCGGGCAGGGTGACCTCGTCGACGGTCAGGTCGTCGTCGATCTCCGCGTCGCCGGCCAGGTTCCAGCGGCGCTGGTCGGCGTTGCGGCCGGACATCAGCGCGTGGTCGGTGGCAGCCTTCGCCCGGGTAGCGGCTGCCGTGCTTGCGCAGCAGGTGCGTGACCTGGTGCACCAGCCAGAAACCCAGTACCGGCACAGGCGTCGCGTCGACGACCTCCGGGTCGAGGTAGACGTGCCACGCCGGGTCGGTGGGCAGGGCGCGCAGGTCCAAGTCGCTGCCGTCCTGCTCGACCACGATCGGTTCCAGGGCCAGAATGGCCGACGCCAGGTACGGTGCACGGCGAGCCGTCCACACACGCGCGGCCGCCCACTTCTGCCGTTGCGGGCGGTCAGTCGCATCGATGCGACGGATGCGGACGCCATGGACGGCTCACCGCCCGTCCTGGTCCGGCAGCAGGCCCGCCGCCCGCAGCACAGGCGTCAGCTGGAGCACCTCCGGCGGCAGCACCGCCCCGTTCGGGCGGGCCGCGGCCAGTGACTGGGCGACGAGGGTGGCCACGTCCGGAGCTGCCTCCGTCGCCTTGGCCAGCACCTTCCACGCCGCCGTCCACGAGTCGGCGTCGCCGTGCGCGATCGCAACCGACGCCACCGCCGTGAGCACCGCGAACGCCCTGTCGCTGCGTTCGGGCAGCTCGAACGAGTCGGGGTCGGCGAGTACCGTTTCGGGGTCGGGGAGGTCCGCGTTGGCCTGCCAGGACAGGAACTCGATGGCTGCGCCGTCGCCGACCGCGCCGGAGATCAGGGTGACGCGGACGTCGTCGTCGGCACCTGCCGTGTCGCACATGCCCAGCAACGTCGCCACGGTCTCCCAGCTGCGCGGGCTGGGCCAGCCGCGGCCGGCCTGGGTGGCGACCGTGGGCACCTGGAGGACCAGGGTCGGGCGCACCTTCAGGAACGCCGCGACCGTGGCGCGGGCCGTGGCAAGGCGGGCCGGGTCGGGGCCGGTGTGCGAACTGGCGGGTGGCGGTGGGAAGCCGATGGCCAGGCCATCGGCGATGGTGGCGGCGTCCACCGGCCAGTCGATGTGCACGAGCCGGTTGGCCAGCGGCGCGGACAGTTCCCAGCCGTCCGCGGCCTGTTCCGGCGGATTCGCGGCGGCCACGACCCGCACTCCGGCCGGCAGCGGCAGGTCGCCGACGACCCGTTCCAGCACGATCCGCAGCATCGCGGCCTGTACCGCAGGCGGCGCGGTGGTCAACTCGTCCAGGAACAGCAGCCCGTGACCGGCTTCGGCGAGCCGGCGGCCCACACGGGCGGCGCGAGCCGGACGTCACCGTCGACGACGACCGGCAGCCCGGCGAAGTCGGTGGGTTCGCGAATGGAGCCGACGACGACCTCGACCGGCCACCCGAGGGACTCGCCCAGCGACCGCACGACGGACGTCTTGCCGGTGCCCGGACTGCCCCACAGCACCACCGGCACCCCGGCGGTCACGGACATGGCCAGGGCCTGATGTGCCACGGACATCTGGACTGTCTCGCCCCCCATCTTCGCGCAACCCAAGTGTCCCCGACCGGACTCCGCCACCGCCACCATTTTCGACGAAACCGGCGGAAATGGAGGTCAGGACTCGATGCTGGCGAGCCCGACATGCCGCCACAGGCGCGCGGGCCGATCAGTCGACCGGCACGATCTCGGCTGCGACCAGCCGACCGTCCTCGACGGTGAGCAGCCCGACGGTGCCGTGCGGCTGGCGGCGCCGGTCGGTCGGCGACCCGGGATTGAAGATTCGGACGCCCGCGTCGGTGACGTCCATCGGAATGTGCGAATGCCCGAACACCACGAGATCGGCGTCGGGGAACAGCCGGCGCAGCCGAGCCGCCCGGCCGGTCCCTGGCCGCTGTCGTGAACCATCGCGACGCGCAGTCCCGCCGACGTCCACTTCGAGCGTCCCGGGTGCACCCCACGCGACGACGTCGGCCCCGTCGTTGTTGCCGCACACGACGTGCACGGGCGCATACTCGGACAGCTCGTCCAGCACGCCGGCGACGCACACGTCACCGGCGTGCAGGATCAGGTCGGCCCGCCGCAGGTGTTCGGCCACGGCGGGCGGGCACGACTTCCACCGCCGGGGCGCATGCGTGTCGGACAGCACCACCACTCTCACCCGTCCATGATGTCTTGCCAGGCGGCGCGCGTGGCGGGACCCTTGTCGGGTTGATCCACTCGCACGCCACGACTCAGCCACGACAAGGACCTCAGCAATGGCTTTGGCGCCGAACGAGGTGCTGGGCGAGGGCCGGTACCGGTTGCTCGCGCGGCGCCGAGTCGACGAGTCCACCGGCATGGAGTTCTGGCGCGCCTGGGATTTCCGGTATCAGAACAATGTCGCCATCACGGCCCTGACCGGCGACCCGGCCGACCGGTCGGCGGTCGCGTCGGCCCGCCAGGTCCTGGAAGGCATCCGCTGGGCCGAGTCGACGGCGCACCCGGCCCTGGCCAGGGTGATCGATCTACTGGGTCCCGGTCCGGATGGTGTGCTGGGCCTGGTGGTCACCGAGTGGATCGACGGCCTGGACCTGGTTGACGTGGTTCTGGACGGCCCACTGCACGTCGCGGCGGCGTGCCGCCTGCTGCGCCCCCTGGTCGCCGCGGTCGACGGGGCGCACCACATGGGCGTGGTCGCGGGCGTCGACGTACCGGAGCAGATTCGGGTCGGCGAACAGGGCACGGCGGTCCTGGCGTTCCGCGGCACCAGACCGAACGCGACCACCAGGGACGACGTCCGCGGCCTGGGCACACTGCTCTACGTGCTGCTGACCGGCCGCATGCCGGACCGGTCCGACCTGGTCGCACCGGACGACGTGCGCCCGGACGTGCCGAGGGACCTGTCGCTGATCGCGGTCCGCAGCATCGACGGCACGAGAACCCCGGACATCCGCACGTGCGGTCCGCTGCTGCGGGCGATGGACGATGTCATCGCGTACGACCCGGACATCGAAACGATGGACCTGCCCCTCCTGATGGGCCCGACGTTCACCGAACAGGCGCCACGGCAGCACCAGGACGACCGGAACCCGAACCGGCAGAGACCGACCGACCGCCCGCCGACGACGAGGCCACTGGGCCGGGTGATCACGGTCCTGGTAGCGGTGCTGGCGGTAGCGACAGCGGTGCTGGTCGGCGCCAAGGTGGCCGGAGCATTCAGCGGCCCGAGCCCCCCCACAGCGGCACCGAAACCGAGGACGACCACGCACGCGGCCCCGCCCACCACGACGACACCACCGCCGACGACCACGACGACACCACCGCCACCACCTCCGATCAGACCGACGGCGGTTCGGAATACCTGGTCAGCGGCAACCCGGACAACGTCGACGCGGTCGGCAACGCCATCGACGGCGACCCGGCCACCCTCTGGCAGACCGACATCTACAAACAGCAACTGCCGATGTTCATCCCGGGCCTGGGCCTGATGACGACGCTCCCGCAGCCGACGACGCTGGCGTCGATCACGATCACGTCCCCCACCGCGGGCACGACGGTGGAGATCCACTCGGCGACGTCCCCGACCAGTCCCTGGACTCGGCACCGCTGCTCACGAAGGCGACGCTGAACAACGGCCCGACGACGATCCCGCTGACCATGACGGCGCCGACGCAGTACGTCCTGGTGTGGATCACGCAGCTCTCCCAGGTGGGCGACGGCTACGGCTCGGCGATCGCGGAAATCAGCTGCCAACCCAAAGGCTGACCAGGCAATGTTCGTCCGATGACGATCTCATCACCGCGGCCGTGCCACGATGGCGGGGGACCAACCGCGACCGACGAGGAGCCACCATGCCCCGTGTCCAGGCCAACGGCCTAGAGCTGGAGTACGACACGTTCGGCGACCCGGCCGACCCACCGCTCGTCCTGGTCATGGGCCTGGGCGCCCAGCTGATCGACTGGCCGGAGGACTTCGCCCGCCAACTGGCGGCCAACGGCTTCCGCGTCATCCGCTACGACAACCGGGACGCGGGCATGTCCACGTGGCTGGACGACCTCGGGACGCCCGACATCAACGACCTGATGACCGGCAACGGCCGGTCCCCGTACTCCATCGAGGACATGTCGGACGACCTGGCCGCGCTCTGACGGCGCTGGACATCCCGGCGGCCCACGTCGTCGGGGCGTCGATGGGCGGCATGATCGCCCAACGCTTCGCCATCGACCACCAGGACAGGATCCTGAGCCTGACGTCGATCATGTCCACGACGGGCGATTCCACGGTGGGCCAACCGTCACCGGAGGCCGTCTCGGCACTGCTGCGCCCACCGGCACCCAGCCGCGAGCTGGCCATCGAATCGGCGATGGCCGCCTACCGACTCATCGGTTCCCCGGGTTTCCCGGCCACGGACGACTATCTGCGCAACCGCGCCACGGCGGCCTACGACCGCGGCTACCACCCGGCGGGCTCGACGCGCCAATTGGCGGCGATCATGACCACGACGGACCGCACGCGGGAACTGCACGGTGTCACGGTGCCGGCACTGGTCGTCCACGGCGCGGCAGACCCACTGATCGACGTGAGCGGCGGCAAGGCGACAGCGGCGGCACTCCCGGACGCGGAACTGCTGACCATCCCGGGCATGGCCCACGACCTCCCAACGGAAACCTGGCCACAAATAATCGAAGCGATAACCACAACGGCCAACAAAGCCGGCCAGAACGGGTAGGCACCGGCGGCCAGGAAAGCGGACCGGCACCGAACCACAATCGCGGAAAGACCGAGACGACCGGAGGCCGGTGAGAATCCGGCCTCCGGATTTCTCCCGCTGCCCCGATCCCGGCGCGAAACCGCCGGAATCCGGCCTACAGCGGCCGGATCATGTCGATATTCGCCGCCTCGTCGTCATCACAATCCTCGACCCCCAGGAAAGCCCTGACGCACTCCACGGCGACATCCGGCGCCAACCGCTTCAAACTCAGCCCCAACACGTTGGCATCGTTCCACCGCCGAGCATTCGCGGCGATCCAGGGCTCCCAGGCCAGAGCGGCCCGAACCCCCACCACCTTGTTGGCAGCGATCGTGGTCCCGGTCCCCGTCCAACACATCACGACCCCGAACCGGACCTCCCCGCCGGCCACCAACTCCCCCACCCTCCGAGCGAACTCCGGCCAGTGCTCCCCCTCCACCACGACCACCTCGGCAACCGACCTCAGACAGGAGACCACGGCCCGAACACACTCGTTCTCATCATCGGCCCCGAACGCGACCCGCATCACGTACCCACCGTCGACTCGGCCAGAACCGGCAGCCCGCCACCACACACGACCGTACTCCCACGCCGCCCGTCCTCGGACCGCCTGGCCTCGGGCCGGCCGCGGCCGCGACTTTCCGTTATTCTCCCCGATTTCTGTTATCCCGTCGTGACATTCGGCTGGCTCTGATGCCAGGATGCGGCCCCATGCATCTCGGTCGCATCCTGTCCGCCGTCATCACCGTGATCCTGCTCGGCGGCGGTCTCACCGTCTGGGTGGTGACCGACACCGCGCGGACGACCACCGGCACGGCCATGCCCTCGGCACCGACGTTCACCCCGGCAGCCACCCCCGATCCCCTGATCAGCGCTCCCGCCGACCACGACCACCACGACACCGGCCACCACGACACCGGCCACCACGTCGACCGCCACGGCGACGCAACCGACACCGCGCCGACCGGCCACGCCGGCCGTGACCATCCCGGCAGGCAGTCGCGGGTTCACCTTCGTCAACGACGTGCACCAGACGATCTGGCTGGCCGGCTGGCAGCAGACCCCGACCCCGGCCCTGACCATGAGCGGCTGGGTCCTGCCGGCAGGTGGCACCCTGACCGTCGTCGTACCGGACAAGTGGAACGGCCGGTTCTGGGGCCGCACCGGTTGCTCCTTCGACGGCTCCGGTCACGGCCACTGCCTGACCGGCGACTGTGGCGGTGTCTTCCAGTGCAAGGGCTACGGCGCGCTGCCCGCGACCCTGGCCGAGTACAACCTGAGTGCCTGGCAGGGCATGGATTTTTACGACGTCAGCATGGTCGACGGGTCGAACCTGCCGATGTACATCAACATCGGCAGGGGCGGCACGAAGGACCAGATCGGCCCGACCGGCTGCGTCGCCGCGGGCTGCACGGCGCCGGTCGTCTGCCCCGTCGGCGCTGGTCGTGCCGGGTGGCTGCGAGTCCGCGTGCGCGAAACTGGGTGGTGACCAGTACTGCTGCCAGGGTCAGTGGGCGTCGCGCTCGGCGTGCGATCCGACGCGGTGGCAGCCGGAGGACTACGCGACCGCGTTCAAGAAGGCGGAACCGTACGCGTACTCCTACGCGGACGACGACGCGACGAGTACGTTCACCTGCGCGGGTGGGTGTGACTACCGGATCACCTTCGGCACGACACCATGAGCCGGCGAGCGCGGCGAGAATTTTCGGTTATCTCCGCCGCGCTCGCGTGTCTCCTGGTCAGCGCCGGTCAACGGTCGCTGTCGGAGTTGACGAGGGGATGTGGCTATGCGTACAGCGGGTGAACCGAGTGCCGCCACGGTCGTCGCCGCTCGGGACGGGCGTCCCGACGCGCTGGACGAACTGGTGGCCGCGTACCTCCCGTTGGTCTACAACATCGTCGGCCGCGCGATCGGCGGCCACGCGGCCGACGTCGACGACGTCGTGCAGGACACCATGCTGCGCGCCCTGGACGGGCTGTCCGGGCTGCGCGAACCGGAGAGTTTCCGGTCCTGGCTGGTGATCATCGCGATGCGCCAGGTGCGCAACCGGCACCGCACCGAGGGGCGCGTTCACCGACCTGCCCGACGACGTCGCCGATCCTGGTGCCGACTTCGTGGACCTGACGATCACCCGGCTGCACCTGGCCGACCAGCGGCGCGACCTGGTGGAGGCCACCCGGTGGCTGGGCGCGGAGGACCGGGAACTGCTGTCGCTGTGGTGGCTGGAGGCGGCAGGGCAGTTGACCAGGACCGATGTGACCGCGGGGCTCGGCTCTGACGTCGCAGCACACGGCCGTGCGCGTGCAGCGGATGAAGGCGAAGCTGGACGCGGCGCGCTCGGTCGTGCGCGCGCTGCGGCTGACGCCGCGCTGTCCTGAGTTGGCCGACGTGGCCGCCGGTTGGGACGGTGAGCCCAGCCCGTTGTGGCGCAAGCGACTGGTGCGGCACACGAGGGACTGCCGGCGCTGCCAGCGCTGCTGGTCGGACATGGTGCCCGCCGAGCGCCTGCTGGCCGGGCTGCCGCTGGTGCCGCTGCCCGCGCGGCTGCTCCCGCCGCCCGCGCACCCGGCGGCGCACGGGCACACCGTGACCTCTCACGCGCGGCACGGCCGCCGGTTCACGCACCTGTGGGCACACACGGCGGCGAAGCCGGTGGTCGCGGCCGTCGCGGCACTGGCCGCGGCCGGTGCCGTCGTCGTGCTGCCGGCGCATCACCAGGCGCAGCCGACCGCCGAGGCGATCCCGCTGTCACTGCCGGCCTCGGCGTCCCAGCGCACCACGACGACCACGCCACCACAGCCGACCACCACGACGACGACGACCGACCACCACGACACCGACCACGACGACGCACGCGGCCGCCGCACCGCCGCCGGTGACGCCGATCGCGGCTCACTCCTCGCGCAAGGGCGTCAGCACATGGGACTTCAACGGCGTCACGTCGGCGCTGCACGAGGTCGGCGCGAGCTGGTTCTACGACTGGGCCGACACGCCCCAGAACATCACCGCGCCCAGTGGCGTCGAGTTCGTGCCGATGATGTGGGGCTCCGCGTCGGTGACGGCGGCGAATCTCGCGCAGGCCCAGCAGAACGGCACGGAACTGCTCGGCTTCAACGAACCGGACATGAGCGGTCAGGCCAACATGACGCCGACGCAGGCGCTGGATCTGTGGCCGCAACTGGAGGCGACCGGCATGCGGCTGGGCAGCCCGGCCGTCGCGTACGGCGGTGACACGCCGGGCGGTTGGCTGGACCAGTTCATGTCCGGCGCGGCCTCCCGCGGTTACCGGGTGGATTTCATCACGCTGCACTGGTACGGCTCGGACTTCGGTCCGGCCGCGGTCGGGCAGTTGCAGAGCTACCTCCAGGCCGTCTACAACCGCTATCACAAGCCGATCTGGCTCACCGAGTACGCGCTGATCAACTTCGGATCGGGCCCGAAGTATCCGACGCAGGCGCAGCAGGCGGCGTTTGTGACCGGCTCCACACAGATGTTGGACTCGTTGTCCTATGTCGAGCGCTACGCATGGTTCGCGCTGCCGTCGCAGGGTGACGACACGGGTCTCTATCGGGACGGAACGACCGCGACGCAGGTGGGACAGGCGTACGCGGCGGCGAAGTGACCCGTCGGGTAACATGACTTATCACTTCGCACCACCCGGAGATCCCATAGTTCCGTTTCCGCCACATCCGCGTGAGTGAGAAGGCGACGATTCACCTGATCACCGGCCCGGAACGGGATGATGACGCGGTGCCTGAGCCATGGGTCACACTGGAGCGGTTGCGGCGCAGCGTGCTGGTCACGCCGCGCGCGCGGCGGTGGCTTGCCGGCTGGCGCTCGGCCAGCCCCATTCCGTGGGACACAACGGTTTCCAGTGCGATGACGGCCAACGCGGTCGAACTGTCCGCACTGACCGAGTTCGTCGCCATCAACCGCGCCGAGGAACCCGAAGTGGTCGAGCACGGCTGAGATCACCAGCCGGCCGACATATCCTGTCAGTTCTGACAGAATCTCGGACTCAGTCGTCCAAAGGTTCGCGGCGCTCGATTGATCGCTCCAACTCGGCGATCCGCTGCTGCCGTTCCGCCCACTGCCGGATGGCATCGCGCAGTTCCACACCGTGACAGAACGGCTCCGCGGCGATGTCACGGCGCCAACGCTCCAACAGTTCGGCGAACCAGTCGGACGGCACCATCATGCGTGTTCAGTCGGAACGGTTGGACTTCCCGTTACCACGAACGGTGGAACAGCTCTTGGCTTACAGTTGTTGACTTACAATTGTTGTTTTTTTACAATGGTCATGTGGACGTCTCGGCAACCCATGTCTGGCGGCAACTGGTGTCCCTCGTCATGGACAGCAGGGGGGACTGGCGTCGCTCCGTCGCCGAGGCGACCGGCCTGCCGTTCAGCCGGGTGCGTGCCCTGTGGCGCCTGACCGACAGGTCGATGACACTGGCCGAGCTCGCCGACTCGATGGCCGTCGACGCTCCGGCCGCGACGGTCGCCGTGAACGACCTGGAGCGCCGCGGCCTGGTGCGCCGCACGCCACATCCGACCAACCGGCGGGCCAAGCTGGTCGCCCTCACCGACGAGGGCGCCCGCACGGTGCGCATGGCACGTGCCGTCGTGGACAACCCGCCGCCCGCGGTGGCCGCGCTGTCCGTCGACGACCTGACCGACCTGACACGCCTGTTGCACACGATCACGAAGCGCGAGCCCGCGAAACGCGAACCGGGGTGATGCCAGTGCCGCTCGACGTGCGGACGGCACCTGCCGGCGAGCCGACGAGACAGCGCAAGCTGCTGGTGCTCGCGATCTGCTGCATGAGCCTGTTCATCGTCGGACTGGACAACACGATCGTGAACCTCGCGCTGCCCTCGATCCAGCGCGAACTGCACTCGGCGCTGTCCGGCCTGGAGTGGACGATCGACGCCTACACCATCGTGCTGGCCAGCCTGCTGATGCTGGCCGGCTCCACGGCCGACCGGGTCGGGCGCAAGCGCACGTTCCAACTCGGGCTGGTGCTGTTCAGCACCGGTTCGCTGCTGTGTTCCCTCGCCCCGAACACCGGTTCGCTGGTGGCCTTCCGAATGGTCCAGGCCATCGGCGGCTCGATGCTCAACCCGGTGGCCATGTCGATCATCACGAACGTCTTCACCCAGCCGCGCGAACGCGCCCAGGCGATCGGTGCCTGGGGCGCCGTCGTGGGGCTGAGCATGGCGCTGGGTCCGGTGGTCGGCGGCGCCCTCGTCGACTCGGTCGGCTGGCGGTCGATCTTCTGGCTGAACGTCCCGGTCGGCATCCTCGCCGTCGTGCTGACGGCCCTGTTCGTGCCCGAGTCCCGGGCGGCATCGCCGCGCGCGGTGGACGCGATCGGCCAGTTGTGCGTGATGATCGTGCTGGCCACGCTGACCTACGGGATCATCGAGGGGCCGGACCGCGGCTGGGGCTCGCCGGTGATCGTGGGCTGCTTCGTCGCGGCGGCAGCGGCCGCCGTGACGCTGGTCGGCTACGAGCGCAGGCGGCCGGAACCGTTGCTGGACATCCGATTCTTCCGCAGCGTCCCGTTCACCGGGGCGACGCTGACGGCCGTGTGCGGCTTCGCGGGCCTGGCCGGGTTCCTGTTCCTCAACGCGCTGTACCTGCAGAGCGCGCGCGGCTTCTCCCCGCTGCACGCCGGTCTGCTGACGCTGCCGATGGCGCTCGCGACGGGCCTGATGTCGCCGTTGTCCGGCCGGATCGTCGGGCACCGGGGGCCGAGGGTGCCACTGGTGATCGGCGGGGTCGGCATCACGGCCACCGGCGTGCTGCTCACGCGACTGGGCACCGACACCCCGATCTGGTATCTGCTGCTGGCCTATGTCGTGTTCGGCATCGGCTTCGGCATGGTCAACCCGCCGATCACCAACACGGCCGTGTCCGGCATGCCGCGCTCGCGGGCCGGTGTCGCCGCGGCCATCGCGTCCACCAGCCGGCAGGTCGGCGGTTCGCTCGGCGTGGCCGTGCTGGGTTCGGTCGTGACAGGACGGGTCGTCGGGTCGTTCGCCGCCGGCTTCCCGGCCGCCACCCACCTCGGCTGGGTGATCATGACCGGCTGCGGTCTCGCGGTGCTCGTACTGGCCTTCGTGACCACGAGCACGTGGGCGAAGCGCACCGCGACCCGGGTGCCGACATAGGGTCGGGGCATGACCAGCACGCAACCACCGACGATCGACCGGTTCGCCGTCGGCCTCGCGGCACTGGGCCGGCCCGCCTACATCAACGTCGGCCGGGTCGACGCGCTACCCGCCGACCGTTCGGTCGAGGCGCTGCGCGCGGCCACGTGGAACGTGCTGGACGCCGCCTACGCCGCCGGTATCCGCTGGGTCGACACCGCCCGTTCCTACGGCCGGGCCGAGGAGTTCCTGGCCGGCTGGCTGACCGACCGGGACCACGAGGACGTCACCGTGTCCAGCAAGTGGGGCTACGCGTACGTCGGCGACTGGCGGCTGGACGCGGAAGCGCACGAGGTGAAGGAACACTCGCCGGCCCGGTTCCGCACGCAGTTCGCCGAGACCCGTGATCTGTTGGGCGACCAGCTCACGCTCTACCAGGTGCATTCGCTGACCGTGGACAGTCCGCTGTTCGACGACCGGGAGCTGATCACCGAGCTGGCTCACTTGGCGGGCAGCGGAATCCGGGTCGGCTTCTCGACCTCCGGTCCGCACCAGGCGGACGCGGTGCGGCGCGGGCTCGCGTTGGAGGTCGAGGGCCAACCCGTGTTCACCGCCGTGCAGTCGACGTGGAACGTATTGGAAACGTCGGTCGGTCCGGCACTGGCCGAAGCTCACGCGCAGGGTGCTCTGGTGATGGTGAAAGAGCCGCTGGCCAACGGGATTCTCGCGGTGGAAGCACCGGTCGAGTTGGTGAAGATCGCCGAACGCCTCCACACCGGAACCGACGCGGTGGCACTAGCAGCGGCGACGGCCAACGAATGGGCGGACGTCGTTCTGCTCGGCCCGGCATCCGTCGATCATTTGTATGCGAACCTGCTTGCCGACCAGGTCCGTCTCAATTCGGTTGATTTCGCGGAGCTCGCGAAATTAGTCCAATTGCCACCTCGGTATTGGGCCAACCGGTCCGCACTCGGCTGGGTATGAAATCTGTCCCAATGCGGTTACTCCACGCATACTTATGTATGCGCAAGGAGGTACGCGATGGACCTTCGGGAGTGGCTGGGTGCCGCTGCGGATGAGATCGGCCAGTGGCAGCTCGACTACGGGACATTCACGTCCCACCCGTCAACGGCGGTCGACGACGGCGAGTTCGGCGCTGCGTTCAGCAAGCTGATCGGCCGTCTCAGAGACAACTATCCCTTCTTTCACCCCCGCTACGCAGGGCAGATGTTGAAGCCGCCGCATCCGGCCGCCGCTGTCGGCTATCTGGCAGCGATGCTGATCAATCCGAACAACCACGCACTGGACGGCGGACCGGCGACCGCGGGACTGGAACGCGAGGCCGTCGACCAACTCGCCGGCATGTTCGGTTTTCCCACCCATCTCGGGCATCTCACCACGAGCGGCACGATCGCAAACCTCGAAGCGCTCTTTGTCGCCCGGGAAACCCATCCGGGCAGGGGCGTCGCGCACAGCGTGGACGCCCATTTCACGCATCAACGTATGTGCCACGTACTCGGGATCGATTCCTATCCTGTTCCGACGGACCCAAACGGCCGGATGAACATGGACGCACTGGAAGCCCTGGTGCGCACCGGACGGATCGGCACCGTCGTGGTCACCGCCGGCACCACCGGCATCGGCGCCGTCGACCCCGTGCACGAGGCGCTGGAACTGCGCGAACGATACGGCGTGCGCATCCACGTGGACGCCGCTTATGGCGGCTTCTTCGGTCTGATCGCCGACGACTCCCCCGACGGCGTCGCGTCAGCTCCGTTCGAGGCCATCAAGTCGTGCGACTCGGTCACCGTGGACCCCCACAAGCACGGCCTACAGCCCTACGGCTGCGGCGCGGTGCTGTTCGCCGACCCGGCCGTCGGCCGCTTCTACCAGCACGACTCGCCGTACACGTACTTCACGTCCAACGACCTGCACCTGGGTGAGATATCCCTGGAGTGCTCCCGCGCCGGTGCCGCCGCGGCCGCGCTGTGGCTGACGTTCGAGCTGATCCCACCGACACCCGACGGACTCGGCGAGATCCTCCGGCCGTGCCGCCGGGCGGCCCTGCGGTGGGCCGATCTCGTCTCGCAGGAGGACTCGCTTGCCCTGTACCAGAAGCCGGACCTGGACGTGGTGACGTTCCTGCCGAGGGCGGCACTCATGTCGGAGATCGACAGGATCACCAACGCCGTCGTGCACGACGGCATGTACGCGCAGCCGAAGGAAGCCGTCTACGTCGCGGCCTACAGCGTCACGTCGCAGGCCGTCGCCGACCGGGGCCACCAGGTCATCTCCAACGTCCCCAAGGCCCGGATCTTCCGCAGCTCGCTGATGAAGCCCGAGGACGAGGAATGGGTCGACTACCTGCACTCCAGGGTGGTCGAACTCGTGCGGGGAGCGACGGCGGCGGCCGCCTGACGGGTCAGGTGGAATCACGTCTGTCGCGATGCGACATGTCCGGTTGGCTCATACCGGGAGAAGCCTGGCAATCAACGTGGATAGCTGGCGCACGTTGCGGCATTCGTGCATGGGCACGATCTCGGCGTACGCGTGCGCGACGGAGTCACCCGTCGACCACAGTTCGGTGCGTTCCGGGTTGAGCCAGTAGGCGTGCCGGGCGGGGGCGACGATCCCGCGCAGCACGGCCGGTTTCGGGTCGGCGCCGTTGGTGCGGGCGTCACCGAGGAACAGCACGGACGCGCGCGGGCCGACGGCGTCCGGGTAGCGGTCGGCGAACGTGGTCAGGGCGCGGCCGTAGTCGCTGTGGCCGTCGAAGACGGTCAGCCTGGCCTCCTGCATGATGCGCGCGCCGAGGGTCTCCGGATCGGCGCCGCCCGCGGTGACCAGGTGGGTGACCTCGTCGGTCGTCTCGACGAACGCGAACACCCTGACCTTGCTGAACTGGTCGCGCAGCGCCTGCACGAGCAGCATCGTGAAGTGGGCGAAGCCGGCCACGGAACCCGACATGTCGCAGACCAGCACGATTTCCGGGCGGGCGGGCCGCCGGGCGCGGTAGGCCGGTTTCATCGGCACGCCACCGGTGGACAGCGAGCGGCGCAGGGTGCGCCGCACGTCGACCTGTCCCCTGTGGTGCCGGCGGCGTTGCGCGGCCAACCGGGTGGCCAGCTTGCGGGACAACGGATACACGGCCCGCCGCAGGTCGGCCAACTGTGTTCGGCTGGCGACGAGGAAGTCGACGCGGTCGGTCGACGGCGGGATGCCGTGCCGCGCGATCCGTTCCCTGCCACGCAGTTCCGCCACCCGCCGCAGCGCCTCGCCGCGGACCAGACCGCGGAACCGTTCGATGCGCCCGCGGATCTCGTCGGCGGTCAGGCGGTCGGTGAACTCGTCGGCCGGTGCGCCGGCCCGGATCGCGGCCAGCACGCGGACCAGGAGTGTCTGCGGTGACACGCGATCCAGTGTCTGGAACGCGGAGAACCCGCCGCCCGGCCCGGAACCGTACTGGCCGAACTGTTCGACGGCCTGCCCGGCAAGCTGGGCGAGCGCGCGCCGGTCGTCGGCCGCCAGAGCCGCGGCGAGTTCGTCGCGCAGCCGGTCGGAGTCTGGTGGTTCGTCCGTGTCGCGGGTGTGTTCGGGGGTGCCCACGCCGAGCGGGAAGTAGATGTCGAAGGCGGCGTCGAACACGGCTCGCTGGCCACCGCGGCGGACCAGTGCCGCCGCCAGTCCCTCCCGCATCAGGCCACGGTCGGCCACGCCGAGCACGTCCAGCACGGCGGCCGCGTCGACGGTCTCGCTCGGACCGGCCGGAATGCCGCGGTCGCGCAGCGCGCCGACGAACTCGACCAACCGGTCGGACAGGCCCGTCATGGGACCAGTTTGAGCTGCTCACGGGCGCGGATCGACGTCGTCCTGGTGCTTGAGGATGACGCCGAGACTGTCCTGCACGATCCGGTCGGACAGGGTGTCGGCGCCGAGGGCGAGCAGTGTGCGGGCCCAGTCGATGGTCTCGGCGACCGACGGCGCCTTGCGCAGTCCATCGCGCGCAGTGCGGTGATCACCTTGACCAGTGACTCGGCAAGGCGGTCGTCGATGCCGGGAACCTTGAGGCGCACGATGCTCGCGTTCCAGTTCCGGCGTCCGGGAAGTCGATGTGCAGGAACAGGCAGCGGCGGCGCAGCGCCTCGGACAGCTCGCGGGTCGCGTTGGAGGTCAGGACGACGAACGGTGTGCGGGTCGCGGTGATCGTGCCCAGTTCGGGGACGGTGACCTGGAAGTCGCCGAGCACCTCCAGCAGCAGGCCCTCGAACTCCAGGTCGGCCTTGTCGGTCTCGTCGATGAGCAGGACGGTCGGCTCGTCACCCCGGATCGCGGTCAGCAGCGGGCGGGCGAGCAGGAACTCCTCGCCGAAGATGTCGGTTTTGGCCTCCGACCAGGTCTCCTCGCGGCCCGCGGTGATGCGCAGGAGCTGCTTGGCGTGGTTCCACTCGTAGAGGGCGCGGGACTCGTCGACGCCCTCGTAGCACTGGAGGCGGACCAGGCGGGACTCCGGTCGCCGCGGCGACGGCCCTGGCCAGTTCGGTCTTGCCGACGCCTGCCGGGCCTTCGACCAGCAGCGGCTTGCCGAGCCGGTCGGCGAGGAAGACGGTGGTCGCGACGGCCGTCGAGGCCAGGTAACCGGTCAGGGCCAGTTGCTCGGACACGTCGTCGACTCCGCTGAAGAAGGTCACGCGTCCATCCGTTCGCCGTCGGAGCTCGCTTCCTGACCATGGTAGGTAACCGGTCAGTCGGCGACGAGCAATCGGACGTCGGTCACACCCCGGGCCGTCGCGACCCGTTCGGCTTCGCCGGTCAGGGCCTTGGTGGTGGTCGTCTTCTCGAACGGGGTGACGGTGATGTCGAGGCGGTTCCTGGTCAGTTTGGCTCGCCAGGTGCCGGTGATCTCGCCGTCGGCCAGGACGACTCCTGGGCTGCCGAGCGTCTTCCAGACTTCTCTTTGTCGTGTCGTGTCCGGTACCAGGAGGTCTCGGTCTCGTGACTGGAGGAGCGGGTCGCCCGCTGCGAGGAGTTTCAGGTGGGGGGTTCGGGTGGGTTGCGCAGAGCGTCCAGCCGCTCTTCGGGGAGCCAGGTCGTGCGGTTGCCCGTTGCCGTCTCCGTCAGGCCGGTGGGCCAGGTCGTCCGGAGGTGGGTGCGGGTGGTGCCCAGGAAGTTCGCCGTCTCGGTGTCCGTGGCCGGCCCGAGGAGGCCAGGTAGAGCCTGGCGAGCTCACTTGCCCTTTCCGCTCTGACCGGAATGCCGGGCCAGTTCGGGATGGGCGTGAGCGTGGTTCGTTCCCGCTGGACCAGTTCGGTGCCTGCGGGCAGGCCGGTTTGTTGGAACAGCGCGCCGGAGAGGTGCTGGGCTCCGCACGGGTCGCACCAGAAGGTCAGGGCCGGCGGGATCTTCTTGCTCACCGCTGTGCTGACGTCGCCCTTGCGGGTCGGTTCCGTCACGACGTCGGCTATCGCCGCCGCCGTTGCCGTGAACGCCGCGATGCCCAGCCTGGCGCCTTCCTTGATCCTGGGGCCGGCGATCCGGGATCGCGCGTCCGCGTCGTTGAGGGGCCAGAGGGCGGCAGCGATCGTCGTCAGATCGGTGCGGCGGTGCAGATGCGGGGCACCTCGCATGGACCAGACCAGGGCGAGCCGTCGTCGGCGAGATCGGCGGTGGTGCGTGCCGAGATCGCGAGGCGGGCCGTGCCGTACGGGGTGTCCTGGACACCCAGCGCGGTGACGGCCAGCTCGGCCGGGCGCGTGTCGGTCGTGTGCAGGCCGGTTGCCGCGATCCGGTATGCCATGACCTGCGTTCGGGACACCTCGATGACCATCGCCGCACTGTAGCCGCGGGAACCGACACCGGCTCGCCGCACGGACCCGGTCCACAACGCTTCGCCGGTCAGTTCTCGGCGGGAGTCGCGACGCGTACCGGGAGCCGGCCGGGAGCGCGTCGCACACGGCGCCACGGCTTGAAGATCGACAGCGTATCGGCGAAGACGAGAAGGGCTGCGGCGATCAGCGCGAGAGTGAACAGCGGGGTGACGTCGGTGGGTTCACGTTGCCCTACGGCGATCTGGTCGACGGGAAGCAGGATGATCGCGACCGCCACACAGAGCACGATGTTGAGCACGAGCTTCACGGCCACCCACCAGTAGCGCAGCAGACCCCATTTGGTGCCGGCGCCCAACAGGATGCCGCTGGCCAGGCTGACCAGGCCGGCGACCAACGCGGCGATGAGCGTCGGGACGAGGAAGTAGCTGCCGAGAGCCTGGTAGACGGTGGTGGACCGGCCGCTGTCGCGGCCCAGCAGCCCGATCCCGACGAGGATCGCGGTCAGGATGTCGATCCCGAGCCACGTGCTGGATGCCACAACATGCAGGATCAGGGTGCCCTTGCGCTGGGTGGGCGTCAATGACAGGCGCGCACCAGGCCGGCGGATGGTGTCGTTGGCCGCCATCGGTCAGCGGCCCGAGGAAAGGTTCGGATTTCCGTCATGAACAGCGAGGCTCATCGTGCACTCCCGGTGATTTCTTCGTGTTGACCACCACATTAGGGAGAAAATGAAGTCAATGCAAATGAGTTCTCCGCACTTGAGGATTTACCTGGGTGCAATTGCAGTTGAAGTGCGTCAGGGTAAATCGATGAGTTACCGCGGCGCACTGCGTTGTGGACATTGACGAGGTCGAAGCCCGAAGCGTTGCGGGTGCGCGACGTGAGCCCGGTCACGTGTGACGTGACGCCGAGTGCGGATCTGCTCCGCCGTCCGACCCCGCGGCGATGACGAATCGGTTCGTATCGTGTTCGCGTCAGGCCGGCGCACCACCGGCAGGCCGTCGCCGTCCTCAGTACCGAGTGGACCGTATCTGTCCATTATTTGCCCATTTAACTGATAATCTGCCATACATATTGCCCGCACTGATACGTGTCGCCGCTCGGCGCCCCGATCTCGCCGTACACCGGATCGGCTGGACCACATGGCCTACCATATGCAAGGTTTTTACCGAACCGTCGCGGCCGGTCCGGATCGGCCAGCGGTCGAACGCCGAGCCGGTTCGGTCACATCGGCGTCACGCCAACGGCACAGATGGGATGGCGGATGGAACCCCGAGTACCGATGTCCGTTTCCCTCGACGACAACACCGCGGCGGCCCGGAATTCCGTGACAGGTTCCTTCGACACCGTCATGCAGGCCGGGCTGGTCAACGGCGGCGTGCACGTCCACACATCGGTCGAGCGCCGGGTACCGACACCGCGACAACTGCCGCCCGACATCGCGAATTTCACCGGCCGCGCGTACAACCTGCTCCGGCTCAACGTCGCGCTGCACCAGCGCGGCGAGGGGGCGTCGAAAGCGGCACCGCTGACCGCTGTCAGCGGTGCGGCGGGAGTGGGGAAGACGGCACTGGTCGTGCGGTGGGCGCATCGCCTGCGACAGTGCTTTCCCGATGGTGATCTCTACGTCGACCTCCGCGGTTTCGCGTCCGGTCCGCCCGCGAGGGTCGAGGACGTGCTGGAGCGATTCCTGCGCGCACTGGGCGTTCCGGCCCGAGACGTACCCCCGGACCTGGAATCGCGCTCGGGAATGTACCGGTCGCTGATGAACGACCGGCGGATGCTCGTCTTTCTGGACAACGCCGCCGATTCGCAGCAGGTGCGTCCGCTGCTGCCCGGCGCGGCCGGCTGCCCGGTGGTCGTGACCAGCAGGCGTCGACTGTCCAGTCTGGTCAACCAGGGCGCCCACCCGATCGCGCTGAGCCCGATGGTGCCCCCCGAAGCGATCACCTTCCTGGAGCGGATCATCGGTGCCGCGAGGACCCGGCACCACCGTGCCGCGCTCGCCGAGGTGGCCCACTGGTGTGGATACCTTCCCCTGGCGTTGCGCATAGTGGCCGAGCGGGTGGCGGCGAGACCGGACGCCAGGGTGGCCGACCTGGATCTGGACGTCGCCGATCACCGACGACGCCTGGACGCGCTGGCCGCGGACGACGACGAGACGATGGCCGTCGTGTGGCGTTGTCATGGTCGTACCTCGCCCTGTCCGACGAGGCCGCCCGGCTGTTCCGGTCGATCGGCCTGCACGCGGGAGCGCGGATGGATGTCGCCGTGGTCGCCGCCTCGGCGAACATCGCACCGGACGCGGCCAGGTCGGTGCTGGAGGTGTTGGAGGAAGGCAGTCTGCTGCACCGGATCGGAGGTGAACGCTATAGCTGCCATCCCCTGGTGCACGCGTACGCCGCCGAACGCGCACAGGACGACGAACCGGACGCCTCACGCCGCCACGTCACACTGCGCATGCTCACGTGGTATCTGGACCGTGCCCACGCCGAGGGCGGCGTACTCAGGGAGTTCGCGCTGTCGAGTGGCATGGAAGGCGCCGACGACCGGTCGTTCGCCAGGATGAGGACGGCACTCGAATGGTTCGACGTCGAGTACCCCAATATCGCGGCCGCGGTCCACCAGGCCGCTCGCGAAGGCCGATCTCAGTTGTCGTGGCGCCTCGCCTATTCCTGCAACGCCTATTTCCTCGCGCGACCGAACAGCACAGCATGGAAATCCTTGGCCAGAATCGGACTGCTCGTCGCCCGGGGCGCCTGGGACGAACGCGGTGAGGCACACATGCTCATGATGCTCGCCATGGCATTGACGCATTCCCGGAGACCCGATCTGGGCAGGAAACTGTTCCACGAGTCGCTGGCCATCTGGTGGTCGGTCGCCGATCCGCCGGGAGCTTGCTGGGCGCTCGACGAGATCGGGACCGGTCTGCGTGAACTCGGCCGCTACGAGGATGCCGCCGACTATCTCCGGCGGTGTCGCGATCATTCGCGCAGGACAGCCAACCACCTCGCGGAGGCCCGGGCTCTGCGGGGCCTGGGCGACGTGTTCCGCCTGATGGAGCGCCCGCAGGATGCGGTCGACTGCCTCGACCAGGCTCTCGCGATCCCGACACACCACGAATGATCGGCCGGCCGTGCAGATCATGATCAACCGCTGTCGGCACGACCGGCCGAGGTGTGCCGGACCGGCCGCGACGAAAAGCCGATCAGCTCTGGCGCTTCGTTGCCGCGATGTAGGTGCTGGAGTTCTGGACGTAGGTCAGGACCGCACCCGCTACCGCTGTCAGGTCGCCGACCACGCGGAGGATCGAGAGCCCGCGCCGCCCAGAAGCAGCGACAGCAGGGCCAGTGCCGCGACGATCGTCAGCACGATGCGGGCCCAGTTGCGGCCGACCCGGAGTTTGAAGGCGAAAAGGACGTACAGGCCGGCGAACATCAGGGACAGCACTATCGCCATGCCACCGCTATGTTGCCGCCGCCTGGATCGGCTCGTCGGAGAGGTCGCTCGGGTTGTTGGCCCTCGTGGCGTCCACGATGGCCTGGCGCTGGGTCAGGACCAGTACGCCGCCCACGCCGGTGATCACCGCGCCGACGATGTAGCACCAGAACGCCGCCATGATCTCCTTCGGCGGCGTGTAGGTCTGCCGCATGGCCTCCTGCCGCGGCGGGGCCGACGGGTAGCTCTGGAAGCCCTGTTCTGCCCGTGGTCGGCGGCGGCCCGGGTCATGGACGGTGTGGTCATGGTCGTCCGAACCTAGACCCGGTATTCACGCGCGCCTCACATTCGCCCAAACCGATACCAATCGGCACCCGGAACGGGCGAATGTGGAAGGTGTACAGGTCCGCCGGGCCGTCGAAGACCAGGTAGACGGTGTGCCGGCCCGGCGTGGCCGCCGGTCAGTGGCGCCTGTGCCGTGACGTACGTGTACTGGTCCGCTCGTCGGCGGCACCGTGAGCGTGCCCAGGGTGGGGCCGGTGGTCGGGTTGTCCAGGCGGACCGTCACGTGGACGGTCGCCGTTCCAGCGTTCGCCGCCTGGGCCGTGAGGTTGCGTCTCGTGGCCGGGAGTGCCGCGTCGCTGAACGCGATCCAGTTGCCCGGGCCGCGGTGGACTCGACCGATGTGCCGGACGTCTTCGCTCTGATCCGTCGAGCGTGATGCCGCTGTAGTTGTCGAAGTTCTGGGCCTCGGTCCGACGGCTCAGGTCCCGGGGCGGGATGGTCGTCGCCATGGACGGTCAGTGGTGCCCGCGCCCCGATGTCCGTGGCGTTGTCGCCCACCCGGACGGTCGTACGTGCCGGACTCCACCACGAACCTGTTCCGGGTCACGTCCCAGAACTTCAGGTCCGCCGCGTTCAGGGTCATCGTGACGCGCTTCGTCTGGTGTGGCGCCAGTGTCACGCGCGTGAAAGCCGCGCAGCTGCGCAATTCCGGCTGCGTGACCCTGGACCGTTGTTCGTGGGTGTAGAGCTGCACCACGTCCGTGCCCGCCCTCGCGCCCGTGTTCGTCACGTCGACCGTTGCCGTCACCTGGCCGCGCTGGTCCACCGACGGTGAGGACAACCGCGGGTTCGAGTAGTGGAACGACGTGTAGCTCAGGCCGTAGCCGAACGGATACAGCGGCGTGCCGGCGTAGTACTGGTACGTCATGCCGGACTTGGCGATGTCGTACGCCTGCATGGACGGCAGGTTCGCGTCCGACGCGTACCACGTCTGGGTGAGGCGGCCGCTCGGGTCGTAGTCGCCGAACAGGACGTCCGCCACCGCGTCGCCGGTCTCCTCGCCCGCGTGGGTGGTGTGCAGATGGGCCGGCAGGCGGGGGTGATGCCCGTGGTCGGATAGCTGTTCTCCAGTACCACGACCGTGTGGGGGTTCGCCTTCTGGACGGCCTCCACCAGGGCTTCCTGCGCTGCCGGCAATGCCGTCGACGTCCGGTCGTCGGCCTCCCTGCCGTTGATGAACGGCATGCTGCCCACGACCACGACGACCGCGTCGGCACCCTTGCCGCCGACAGTGCGCTGGTCACGCCGCTGGTGACGACGTCCTTCGTGAAATGCGTCGCCGCTGCCGGGGTGTCCGCGCCGATGGTCAGCACACCGTTCGCGCCGACCACGCCGTACTTCGCCGGGCCGAACCAGGACTGCGTCGCGTCGTTGCCGGCGTACTCGATCACGTAGCTGCCGTCCGGCTGGGCGGCCAGTGTGAACTGCTGTTGCACGAACCAGCCGTTGGGCTGGGTTTCGCTGTTCACCAGCGAGCGGTCGCCGGCCAGGGTCAGGTACTTGTCGTTGGCCACCGCGCGCAGCGTCGTGATGCCGTCCCCCCAGTCGAAGACGTCGAGCGACTGGTCCGTGCCGGCCGTTGTGCCGGCTTTCGGCCAGCGCGGCTCCGCCGGCCGCCGTCGACGCCGTCAGGTACTGGCCGGTTGTGTTGTCGCGCAGGGCGATTCGGTCCACGCCCTCGCTGGCGGCCACCGTCCCGTCGCCGCCGAGGCGGTTGCGTGATGCCCTGCAGCGGGGTCACCGCGTACGGCAGTGAGCCGGAGTACCAGTCGGTGTAGAGCGTGTTCTCCAGTGGGCCCACCACCGCGATCTTGTCGCGTGGTGGCCGGAGTTCAGCGGGAGGACGTTGGCGTTGTTGCGCAGCAGCACCATTTGTTCGTCGGCTGCCTGGCGGCGCCAGTTGCTGGTGGGCCGGTGAGTTGATCACCGACGGGGTGATGTTCGCGTACGGGTTGCTGCCGGGTGGGTCGAACTCGCCGAGGCGGAAGCGGATCGCGCAGGATGTCGCCGACGGCCTTGTCGATGTCGGCCTGGGTCAGCATTCCCTGTCGCAGTGCCTGCCCGCACTGCCGTGATGGTGATCGACGAGTCCGTGTTGTCCGTGGTGAAGCTGTCGATGCCTGCCTTGATCGCGGCCGCATCCGCCTCGGCCTGCGTGGCGTAGTAGCTTTCCGAGCCGGTCAGGTTGTCCGGGGCGCCCGCGTCCGTGACGTTCATCAGGCGGTTGTCCGGTCCAGCTCCGCTCCATCGTCGCCAGATCCGGGTTGACGGTGTTGGGGCGGCCGTTGACCAGGTTGTACGACGCCATCACGCCGGTTGCCGCGCCCGCCGAGATCGCCGGTTGGAACGCCTCTGGTCGTAGTCGTGCAGGATCGCCGGCGGGACGATCGAGTTCGGACGTGTCCCTGTCGGTTTCGTTGTTGTAGGCCAGATAGTGCTTCAGGTCGGTGCCGCCTGGAGATGACGCGGGTCGTTGCCCTCGATGCCGCTGCCGTAGGCCGTGGAGATCACGCCGGTGAGGTACGGGTCCTCGGAGTACCCCTCCTCGTTGCGGCCCCAGCGCGGGTCGCGCAACAGGTTCACCACCGGCGCCCACAGGTTCAGGCCCCACACGTCCGGGTTCTCCGCGTGGAAGCCGCGCGCCTCCTGGCCGACCGCGTCGCCGACCTGGTTGATCAGCGCCGGGTCCCACGTGCTGGCCAGGCCGACGGCCTGCGGGAACACCGTGCCATTCGCCGTGACCACCGCACCGTTGTCGTGGATGTCCGTCGACCACGCGATGCCGTGCAGCGCCTCGGTGCCCGTCTTGAACGACGCGATGCCCAGCCGCGGGATCGGCGGCTCGTACTGGTGCAGCAAGGAGACCTTCTCGTCGAGGGTCAGCCTGCCCAGCAGGTCGTCGATGCGCACCGTCAGCGGCAGGTGCGGGTCGCGGAACGGGTACTGGTACGTCGTGCCGGCGTAGGCCGTGCCGGGCAGGGCGAGCGCCACGGCGAACAATGGTGCGAGCAGGCGGGCTGCGCGGAACATCGGAAAACTCCTCCGGATCGGCACGCACGTCGTTGAAGCGATTCGAATGACCGGAACGCGCTGGACTATTGCAGCCGGTTTCTGGGGGGTCAAGGCCGCTCGGCCGGTTTTCCACCGAACAGAGCACATGGTCGAAGCGCTTGCCTGCGGATTCGACAGTTGACCGCGACGGGGGTTGTGTCACGGAGCACCGTCTCTTACATTGACCGACCATCGATGCGCTTCGACTCCAGGGGGCACCGTGGTCACCATCGCCGACGTCGCCTCCGACGCGGGCGTGTCGCCGAGCACCGTGTCCTACGTGCTGTCCGGCAAGCGGTCGATCTCGCTGGAGACGCGGCGGCGGGTCGAGCAGTCCATCCGCAGGCTCGGCTACCACCCGCATGCCGGCGCGCGGGCGCTGGCCAGCAGCCGGATGAACGTGCTGGCGTTGGTGGTGCCGTTGCGGGCCGACCAGAACGTGCCGGTGGTGATGCAGTTCGTCGCGTCGGCCGTGACGTCGGCGCGGGCCTACGACCACGACCTGTTGCTGCTGACCAAGGACGAGGGCCCGGAAGGGTTGCGGCGGGTGGCGGCGTCCAGCATCGCGGACGCGATCATCGTGATGGACATCGAGGCCGCCGAGCCGCGGGTGCCGGTGTTGCGGGCACTGCGCAGGCCGGTGGTGCTGATCGGTGTGCCGGATCAGCCGTTCGAGTTGACGTGCGTGGACCTGGATTTCGCCGCGGCGGGTTCGGTGTGCGTCGCGCACCTGGCCGATCTGGGCCACCGGGAGATCGCGCTGATCGGGCCCTCGCCCGCCGTGTACGAGCGCGGAACCAGTTACGCGGGCCGGTTCCTGCGTGGTTTCACCACGACAGCCACCGAACGGCGGCTGGTCGCCGCGTCGTACGCGTGTGCGCCGTCCTACGACGCCGTGCACACGTGTGTCGACGACGTGCTGCACGAGCACCCCGGCACGACGGGGTTGGTGGTGCACAACGAGGCTGTGCTCGCGGCGCTGCTGTCGGACCTGCGGCAGCGCGGGCTGCGCGTGCCGGAGGACCTGTCCGTGGTGGCCGTGTGCCCGGACGACATGGCCACCAACCAGGCCATCGCACTGACGTCGGTGGCCATCCCGGCCGCCGAACTGGGCCGTTCCGCCGTCGAGATGGCGATGCGGCAGCTCAACGGTGAGACACACCCGGAGATCCGGTTGCTCTCCCCCCGGCTCACCGAGCGAGCGAGTACGGCGAGACGCTGATCGGTGCCGCACCGGTGCCTTTATTCGAATGCCTCGTCGAAGCGCTTCGACACTGTTCGACCGCTGTTGGAAGGAGCAGGGCAGATGGCCACACATCGTTCGTACCGGCGCGGGGCCGGCCACCGCGCGCTCACCATCGGCATGGCGGCGGCAGCCGTCACGTTACTGGCCGCCGGGTGCGGCTCCGGCTCGTCCGGTGGCACATCGGCCGGCCCGGCGTCCTCCATCACCGAACTCGACTACTACACCGACGCGTCCGGCAGTGCCGCGTGGGACAAGGTCCTGCAGCACGTGCGGCGGCCAGACCGGTGTCACCGTGCACCGGCAGAGCGTGCCGACCGACCAGTTGACGCAGAAGATCCTGCAGGGCGCGTCCTCCCACTCGATGCCGGACCTGGTGTTCACCGACAACCCGACGCTGCAGGAGATCGCCAGCACCGGCGCGCTGACCCCGTTGTCCGGCTACGGGATTTCGACCACCGGTTACTACGACAGCATCGTCGAGGCTGGCACGTACCAGGGCCAGGTGTACGGGTTGGCGCCGGGCGTGAACGGGCTGGCGCTGATCTACGACAAGGACATGCTCAGCGCGGCAGGCGTGACGCCTCCGACCACGTGGGACGAGTTGAAGGCCGCCGCCGCCAGGCTGACCAAGGGTTCGGTGTACGGGCTGGCGTTCTCCGCCGCCAACTCCGAGGAGGGCACCTGGCAGTTCCTGCCGTTCTTCTGGAGCAACGGCGCCGATCTGTCCCAGGTGGATTCGGGCAAGGCGGTGCGGGCGCTGTCGTACGTGACCGGTCTGGTGACCGACGGGTCGGCGTCGAAGTCCGTGGTGAACTGGAACCAGAACGACGTGACCGACCAGTTCACCTCCGGCAACGCCGCGATGATGATCAACGGGTCGTGGACGCTGCCGACGCTGGACGCGACCGCGGGCCTGCACTACGGCGTGGTGCCGATCCCGACACCGCGGGCGGGCGGCACACCGGTGGTGGCGCTGGGCGGTGAGGTCGGCGCGATACCGGCGACCGGCGCGAGCACGCAGGCGGCTGCCGGGAAGGTGTTGTCCTGCATCCTGTCCGAGAACAACATGCTGTCCTGGGACGCCGGCCACGACTACATCCCGACCCGGCAGAGCACGGCGGCCGTGTTCGGCGCGGCAGCACCCGGCACTCCAGTCGTTCGTGACCGAGGTGCGGACCGCGAAGCTCGCGCACGGCGCAGCTGGGTACCAAATACCCGAAGGTGTCCACGGCACTGGCCACCGCGATCCAGTCCGCGCTGACCGGCCAGCAGTCGCCGCAGGCCGCGCTGACCCAGGCACAGCGGTCGGTGGCCGGGTCATGACGTCGGCCACCACGACCGGCGTGCCGGGCGACAGCCGGTGCCCGTGGTCCCCGGCCGCGGGCACCGGTCCCGGCAGTCGTGGGTGGCACTGGCCTTCCTCGCGCCGGCACTGGTCTACGTCGTCGTGTTCTTCGGCTACCCGCTGGTGAACAACATCACCATGGGATTCCAGAACTACACGGTCGGCGTCGTTCTACACCGGACAGGCGCCGTTCGTGGGCGTGCGCAACTACGTCGACGTGTTCGGCGATCCGGTGTTCGGCAAGGCCGCCGTGAACACGGTGCTGTTCACCGTCGGGTCGATCGTGTTCCAGTTCGGCATCGGGCTGGCGCTGGCCGTTTTCTTCAACGGCAGGTTCCTGGGCAGCGCGCTGCTGCGGTCGCTGTTGCTGCTGCCGTGGCTGCTGCCGCTGGTGGTCAGCGGCGCGGTCTGGCGGTGGATGCTGGACGCCGACCACGGTGTGGTGAACACGGTGCTGCGGGCGCTGCACCTGGCCGAGCGGCCCCGTGCCGTGGCTGACCAGTCCGCACTGGGCGCTGGTGGCCGTGATCGTCACCAACATCTGGATCGGCATCCCGTTCAACCTGGTCATCCTGCACGGCGGCCTGCGCGCCATCCCGACCACGCTGTACGAGGCGGCGGCGCTGGACGGAGCCGGTGCGTGGCAACGGTTCGCGCACCTGACGTGGCCGCTGCTGCGACCGGTGACGGCCGTCGTGCTGATGCTGGGACTGGTCTACACGATCAAGGTGTTCGACGTGATCATGGTCGTCACCCGGGGTGGTCCGGCCAACGCCAGCCAGACGCTGACGACGTGGTCGTACAACCTGTCGTTCGGCCAGTTCGCGTTCGGGCAGGGTGCGGCGGTGGGCAACGTGCTGGTCGTCGTGACGACGCTGTTCGGCCTGCTGTACCTGCGGTCGGCGCGGGCCGATCTGGCGGAGGTGGCGGCATGAGCGGGCGCACCGCGGTCGGCGTGGTCGTCGTCGCGATCCTGCTGTTCCCGTTGTACTGGATGGTGAACGCGTCGCTACAGCCCAGCGGCGCGCTGCTGAAGGCGTCGCCGGACTGGTTCCCGTTCCACGTCACGCTGGCCGGTTACCGCGAGGCGCTGGGCAGCCAGACAGGACACCTGCTGACCAGCCTGATCGTCGCGCTCGGGGCGGTGGCCGTGTCGCTGGCGATCGCGATGCCGGCGGCGTACGCGTTGGCGCAGTTGCGGATGCGCGGACGGCCGCTGGTGATCTTCGTGCTGCTGATCGCGCAGATGATCCCCGGCATCGTGATGGCCAACGCGCTCTACACGATCTTCGGTGACCTGAACCTGATCGACAACTATCTCGGCCTGATCCTGGCCGACTCCACGGCCACCGTCCCGTTCGCGATCCTGGTGCTGCGCGCGTTCGTGGTCGGCATCCCGCGCGACCTGTCCGATGCCGCCAGGGTGGACGGCGCGGGCTACTGGCGCACGTTCGCGTCGATCATCGTGCCGGTCAGCCGCAACGCCATGGTGACGGCCGGGTCTGTTCTCGTTCCTGTTCGCATGGGCCGACTTCCTGTTCGCCGTCACGCTCACCACCGGCCAGACGATCGAGCCGATCACCGTCGGCATCTACCGTTTCGTCGGCAACCAGACGGCGGACTGGAACGGGATCATGGCCACCGCCGTGCTGGCGTCGGTCCCCGCGGCCATCCTGTTGGTCATCGCCCAGCGCTACGTCGTCGCCGGGGTCACCGGTGGCGCGCTCAAGGAGTGAAAGGAGACCCGATGATCCGCAGTGACGGACGGTCCGTCGAGGTCACCGTGCGGCACGAGGTGCTGCGCATCGAGCCGTGGGGCGGTGACAGCCTGCGGGTCCGCGCCGCGCGGCACCGGATTCTGGACGACGTGCCCGGCGCGCTGCTGCCGCCGAAACCGACCGAGGTCGACGTGAGCGTCAGCGGTGACACCGCGCGCATCGTCAACGGGGGCATCACGGGGATCGTGGACGTGCGCGCGGCCGACACCGGGAAGTCGGCGCTGGTGCGCTTCGTGCGCACCGACACCGGCGCGGAACTGGTCGCCGAGCAGCGCTCGCACTTCTGGTGGCCGGGTGCGCGGCTGTTCCTGCCGCAGGCCAACGGTTACGCCCGGCTGGAGCAGCGGTTCGCCGCCTATGAAGGGGAACGACTCTACGGCCTCGGCCAGCGCACGCACGGCAGGCTGGACCAGAAGGGTCTGGTGCTGGACCTGGTGCAGCGCAACGCCGAGGTGACGGTGCCGTTCCTGGTGTCCAGCAGGGGCTACGGGTTCCTGTGGAACATGCCGGGCGTCGGCAGGGTCGAACTGGCCGGCAACGGGACGCGCTGGGTCGCCGACAGCGCGCGGCAACTGGACTACTGGGTGACGGTCGGCGACGCGCCTGCCGACGTCCTGGCGCACTACGCCGACGCCACCGGACACGCGCCGATGCTGCCGGAGTGGGCGGCCGGTTTCTGGCAGTGCAAGCTGCGCTACCGCACGCAGGACGAACTGATGGCCGTGGCACGGGAGTACGTGCGGCGCGGGCTGGCGCTGTCGGTGATCGTGGTCGACTTCTTCCACTGGACGCATCTTGGCGACTGGCGCTTCGACCCGGCCGAGTGGCCCGATCCGGCCGGGATGGCGCGCGAGCTGGCCGAGCTGGGCATCCGGCTGATGGTGTCGGTGTGGCCGTCGGTGAGCCCGTTGAGCGAGAACTACCAGGAGCTGCACGGCGACGGTTTCCTGATCGGCACCGAGCACGGCGTGCCGTTCCACGCGCCGTGGCGGGACAAGGGTTTCGACGTGGAGATCCCGGTGGCGTTCTACGACGCCACGAACCCGGCGGCCAGGGCGTACCTGTGGTCGAAGATCAAGGACAATTACGTGGCCAACGGTGTCCGGGCGTTCTGGCTGGACGCGTGCGAGCCGGAGATCCAGCCCGGCCACGCACACAACCTGCGCTTCCACAGCGGCGCGGGCGCCGAGGTGTTCAACAGCTACCCGGCCGAGCACGCGCGTGGCTTCCACGAGGGCATGCTGGCCGACGGCGACGACGAGGTGGTGCTGCTGTGCCGGTCGGCATGGGCGGGCAGCCAGCGCTACGGAGCGGCGGTGTGGTCGGGCGACATCGACGCGACGTGGGAGTCGCTGCGCACCCAGGTACGGGCGGGGCTGAACATCGGAATGTCCGGGATTCCTTGGTGGACAACGGACATCGGTGGCTTCCACGGCGGCGACCCCGACTCGCCGGAGTACCGGGAGCTGGTGGTGCGGTGGTTCCAGTACGGCGCGTTCTGCCCCCTGTTCCGGCTGCACGGCTTCCGGGAACCGCGGATGCCGCTCGGCGAGGACATGACCGGTGGCCCGAACGAGGTGTGGTCCTACGGTGACGAGGCGCTGGCGCTGATCGAGGCGACGCTGCGGCTGCGCGAGCGGCTGCGCCCGTACCTGCTGACCCAGATGCGCGTCGCGCACGAACGCGGCATGCCGCCGATGCGACCGCTGTTCGTGGACTTTCCCGCCGATCCGGCTGCCTGGGACGTGGACGACGAGTTCCTGCTCGGCCCGGACGTGCTCGTGGCACCGATCCTGTTCGCCGGCGCGCGGTCCCGCCCGGTGTACCTGCCGGCAGGCGCACGCTGGCGGAACGCGTGGACCGGCGAGGAACACGGGGGCGGGACGACGATCGGGGCCGAAGCGCCGATCGACCGGATTCCGGTCTACCTGCGCGACGGCGCGGACGTCCCGGTCGCCGACCGCCGACCGAGCGCCCACACGATCGCGCCGAGCACCGGCAGGGCCGCGCCGAACAGCGTGACACCGGTCCAGCCGTAGCTGTCGTGCAGCCACCCGGCCACGGCCGAGGCCGCCGCGCCGCCCGCGAACACCGTGGTCATGAAGACGGTGTTGACGCGGGCGCGGGCGTCCGGGCGCAGCGAGTAGATGTCGCGCTGGCTGAACACCTGGTGGCCCTGCACGGCCACGTCGAGCAGGACACCGGCCAGCCCGAGCAGGACGACGCTGTGCGCACCGAGATCGGCGAGCACCAGCGCCGCGAACGCCACGACGATCGCGATGGCGCGGCCGGCCGTCCCGTATCCGGCGTCGGCGAGCCGCCCGGCCGGCGGCGCCACGGTCAGCGCCACCGGCGCCGACCAGCGCGAAGACGGCGATGCCGACCTGGTTCATGTGGTGCGCGCCGATCAGCTCGTACGTGATGCCGGTCCAGAACGCGGTGAACGCGCCGAACAGCATCGCCTGGCCGACAGCGCGCCGCACCAGCACCGGCTCGGTGCGCACCAACCGGCCGACCGAGCGCAGCAACCGGCCGTAGCCCTCGGTGTGGTCGGGCGCACGGTCGGGCAGCACCCGTGTGCAGACACACGGCGACGAGGACCATCAGGACGGCGGAGACGACGTAGATGCTGCGCCAGCCCCATTCGGCGGCCACCAGGCTGGCCACGGTGCGCGCCAGCAGGATGCCCAGCAGCAGCCCGCTCATCACCTGGCCGACGACGCGGCCGCGCTGCTCCTCCGGCGCGAGGTGGGCGGCGAGCGGGACGAGGATCTGCGCGACCACGGACGTGACACCGACCAGCACGGCCATCACGAGGAACAGCGGGAACACCGGCGAGAACGCGGCAACGGCCAGTGCGACGGCCGTACCGAGCATCATCCGGGACGTGAGCGGGCGGTTGTTCACCAGGTCACCGAGCGGCAGGAGGAGCAGCAGACCGAGGGCGTAACCGAGCTGGGTGACCGTCACGACGACGGTGGCCAAGCCTTCGCCGACGTGGAACGAGCCGGCGATCAGCGCGAGCAGCGGCTGCGCGTAGTACAGGTTCGCGACGGCGGATCCGCAGGCCACGGCCATGAGCACGGTGATGCGGCGCAGAGCGCGGTCACTCAGGGTGCGGGTAGTGGCGACGTCGGCGCCGGTGTGCTGTGTCATCGTCAACCTCCGTCCCTGTAATACTGAAACGACCGTTTAGAAATTCCCGCAGCCGGACAAAGTGGCCCAGGCAACACGGCCCGCATTTCAGGACGCGGCGCTCAGTCCGGCCATGGCGTGGCCCACCAGCCGCTCGGCGAGGCCGTCGTCGAGCGGCTCGTGACCGAAGATCAGGCGGTAGTAGACGGACCCGAACAACTGGTCGGTGACGACGGCCAGATCGATGTCCGCCCGCAGCTCACCGTTCGCGATCCCGGAGCGCAGGATCTCGACGGCGACGGCCCGGCGAGGAGCCAGCCAGCGCTCCCGTACGGCCCGCGCGATCTCCACGTCGCACTCGGCCTGACCGACCAGGGCGCGCATCAGCGGTCCGGACGGAGTGTCCCGAAACAGACGAATCAGGGCGAGTAGCTGGAAGTGCAGCGCATCCCGCGTCGACAGTCCCTCCGGCACGGTGATGGTGTCCTGGGCCTGGGCGAGAAAGCCGTCCAGGGCGACGGCGCCGCGCGATGGCCACCACTTGTAGATGGTCGCCTTGCTGACCCCGGCGCGTTCCGCGATGGCCTCCATGGAAGCCGCGTTGACCCCGCCCTCCAGCATGAGTTCGCCGGCCGCGGCCAGGATCGCCAGCCTGGCCCGCTCGCTGCGCGGGCGACCCGGCCCCCGCCCCGAGTGGCCAGTCATCCACCCTCCGCATAGTTGCTGGTCGAGGCGTTTAGCATATCGTCACCACGCGCCCGGCGGCCGTCCGAGCCCGTGAAGGAGGCACAGTGAACCAGACGCCCGATGTTCCGACCAGGCCGATGAACTCGGGCTGGAGCATCCCGCTGATGGGCTTCGGAACGTGGCCGCTGCCGGACGCGGAAGCGGCCGCGGCGGTGCGCAGCGCCCTGGAACTGGGCTACCGCCTGATCGACACGGCAGCCAAGTACGGCAACGAGGCAGGCGTCGGCCAGGGCATCCGGGACAGCGGCGTGCCGCGGGAAGACGTCATGGTGACGACGAAACTCCGCGGCTCCGACCACGGCTACAACTCCACGAAGACCGCACTGCAGGCCAGCCTCAAGCGCCTGGGACTGGACTACGTGGACCTGTACCTGGTCCACTGGCCGCTACCCAAGCAGGGCAAGTACGTCGAGTCCTACCGGGCGATGCTGTCGCTGCGCGCCGAAGGCCTGATCCGCTCCGTCGGCGTCTCCAACTTCACCAAGGCCCACATCGAACAGCTCGACGCGGAAACCGGAGTCCTCCCGGCCGTCAACCAGATCCAGGTCTCACCGGCAACGCCACGCGCGGCCCTGAGGGCCTATCTGGAGCGGTACGGCATCGTAGCCGAGTCCTGGGGCCCGCTGGGCCGCAAGCAGGACCTCCACAAGGCCCCCATCGTCCGCGAACTGGCGCAGCGCTACGACAAGACGCCCGAACAGATCATCCTCCACTGGCACGTCCAACAGGAACTGGTGGCAATCCCGAAGTCCGCGGACCCGGAACGCCAGAAGGCGAACCTGGCCATCTTCGACTTCGAACTGTCCCATGACGACATGACCAGAATGCGTGCCCTGGACAAGGGCCCGACAGCGGCGGTGGACGCGGACGAGTACGAAGAGTTTTAGCGTTCACACCAGACGCCGACCATAGCATCAGGCGTAAGGGGGCTTGTTCGGGGAGGCATCTTCGAACAATTACTCCGAACGCTATGCTCCGCCGCCATGAACAAACGATCCTCAGCGGCTCCACGGGTCCATGGAAAAGTTTCATCCCTCGTACCGGTCCAGGCGGGTGGCGGAGAAGGCGGGGACGGCAACGACAACAAGAAGTAGCACCGCCGTCCAACCGGTGGCCGGGCATCGCGTGCAGATGTCGATGCCCGGCTACTTCAGATCAAGCCTCAAACCCACTCTCCGGCCTTGATCGACGTCGTGCGCGGTCAAGCGGATCTCAACGTTTCTACCGCCAACGCCGACACGCATCGATTCGAAAGTGTCCCGACCGCGATTGAGACCAATAACATCGTGATAGGCATCGAACCCTTCGGGCAACACTATGAGATAGTCAAGCTTGCGGAGTGGCCCAGAAAATGCCACCGCGAACTCCTCCGGTACGCGACGACGCATCAGAGGTGCGCATCTCCCCGGCCAATCGAGCTCAACCTGCAAGCTGATCTCACTGTCGCGAAGCGCCGGCTCGCCGAAATGCGCGATGATCTCCAGGTTACCCCTCTCACTCCACGACGTCGTCACGTCCCTTCTGGCACCCCCGACGCCTTCCACCTCCAAGCTGCGCACTCTTGCCCGGACTTCACCGCGAGAACGCGGGGGCTGTGACCATCCAGGTCCGGAGTAAATCTTGTAGAAGTCGAGTTCCTCGCAGTCGACGACAGCCCTGACCGTGATCGTCTCGCGCACATCCCCCCTTGCGGATATGATGAATACATCATTCCAGGATAACGTCCGATATGCGTGATTTGACCGCTCGGCGAGAGTAGTGCAGTAACGCGCGAGGAGACCTCGATATAAATCAACCTGGTTCTTCAACTCAATCCGATTGAACGACAGCAGCGCAATGAGCCCCAGAACGGCGAATGCGACAGCAAATATGGCGCCCGCCTTGATCGCCACAGACCCGAGGAGCGCAGTCAGGGCTCCTGCGAATGCGATCACCGCCAGCATGCCCTCGACAAGTCCCACCAGCCCGGCATTCACCACATAGTCTTCGAGCCATTCGAGGAAGCTTTTTCTCATTCGACCCCCGCGGCTTCGACACCGGAACGAATCGGACAAGTACGCTACTCGATAGTCCCTTAGCTACGTTCCCAGTATCAGGTTCAGGCATATTAGGTGGAGGTTACCTCGCACACTTCGCATCAACGATAGAGCGATCGGGTAGGGTACGTTACTCCTCAACCGGCAGCCAACCGGTGTGCAATTCCCAGACAGCAAGGCTCTGCGATATGGTCACTGCCAGCGGTTTCATCAGGAACGTACTCCCTGCGCCGCATCGGGAGCTCCAATGGCGCCCGATTGGTGACCGACGGCACATGAGCGGCGCTGATCCGGCACGTTGTCGAGCAGTGGAGAGCTCACCCGAAGTGGCCAGCTTCGGCCGAACGATGCCGAAAACCGCGCAGCCAGCCCATCCTCTTCACATTGGGTCACCGGAATCCGGCATGGCGAGGTACCACAGGAGGCGACCCCGTCCCCGATGGCGAGGTTGGGAGCTAAAGTCCACAAAGGACCATTCACGTAGCATACGCCAGAACGCCAACGACACAGGTACCCTCCATCAACATGGCCCTCTTCGATCTCCCGCTCCCCGACCTACGCGCCTACAACCCACCCCCGCCAGCGCCCGCCGACCTCACCACCTTCTGGGAGCGCACTTTCGAAACAGCGGCAGCCAACCCCGTAGCCCCGACCTACACCCCCACCGACACATCCCTGCGCAACGTCGATGTCCACGACGTCAGCTTCGCGGGCTGGGGCGGAGCGCAGATCTCCGCCTGGCTCCTCACCCCCCGTGACGACCAGCCCACCAAACCCTGCGTGATCCAGTATCTGGGCTACGGCATGGGTCGGGGCCTTCCCCATGAGCACACGATGTTCCCGGCAGCGGGCTGGGCCACCCTCGTTGTCGACACCCGGGGCGTCAGCGGGCCGCTTCGGCCAGCCCGGTGACACCCCGGACCCCGACGCCAGCACCACACCCCACGTCCCCGGATTCCTCACCATGGGCGTCGACCACCCGGACAACTACTACTACCGCCGCGTCTACACCGACGCGGTGCGAGCCCTCACGGCGGCGGCGCCAGGCGCCCGACGTCGACGCGGCACGACTCGTCGTGGCCGGGGCCAGCCAAGGTGGCGCCATCTCGCAGGCGGTCGGCGCCCTCCACCGGTTCACCGACGGACCAGCCCCACTGGCGGCCCTCATCGACGTACCGTTCATGACCCACATCCGTCGCGCCGTCGACCTGACCGACGAGGACCCGTACGCCGAAATCGTGCGCTACCTGTGCACCCACCGTGCCGACGAGGACCGCGTGTTCACCACACTGTCCTATTTCGACGGTCTGAGCCTCGCTCCGCTGGGCACGATCCCCGCCCTCTACTCCGTCGCGTTACGCGACCCGATCTGTCCGCCCTCGACGGTCTTCGCCGCCTACAACGCGTGGAACGGTCCCAAGGACATCACGGTCTGGCCGTTCAACGAACACGAAGGCGGTGGCCCGCACCAACGTGAGAACCAACTGCGGTACCTGACCGAAGTAACACGGTAAGAAGAGGAACAGCATGGCCTATCACGAGGACCCGACCCCCGGCGCCGGCATGTCGGCCCCCCGGGCCACCACCGACTCCGACGCCGCATCCCTGGCCCTGAACGGCTCGTGGCGGTTCGCCCTGCATCCCACCGTGACCGGCTCCGGTGACACCCTCCCCGATCCGGACCTCGACGACACCGCCTGGACCACGATCCCGGTTCCCGCGCACTGGCAACTGCACGGCCACGGCAGCCCCGCGTACACGAACGTGGCCTACCCGTTCCCGGTCGACCCGCCGTTTGTCCCGGACGACAATCCGACCGGCGAGTACCGCAGAACGTTCCACCTGCCCCCCGACTGGCCGGCAGGCGACGCCGTGCTGCGCTTCGACGGTGTCGACTCGTGCTACCGCGTGTGGCTCAACGGCGAGGAACTGGGCCACGCCAAGGGCAGCAGGCTGCCCGCCGAGTTCGAGGTGGGCCATCTCCTGCGCGCGGGACGCAACGTGGTGGCCGTGCGGGTGCACCAGTGGTCGGCCGGCAGCTACCTGGAGGACCAGGACATGTGGTGGCTGTCCGGCATCTTCCGGGACGTGACGCTGCACCACATGCCCACCGACGGCATCCGCGACTACTTCGTCCACGCGGACTACGACCACATCACGGGCGCGGGAACCCTGACCGTGCAGACGACGCGACCGGCCAGACTCAGCGTCCCGGAACTGAACCTGACGGACGTGGACGCGAACGCGACGCACCACATCGACGGGGTGCGACCGTGGACGGCGGAGACACCGAGGCTCTACCGGGGCACCCTCACCACGGCGGCGGAACGGATCGACATCAGGATCGGCTTCCGCACGGTCACGTTCGGCGACGGCCAGCTCCGGGTCAACGGCAGGCGCGTCCAGTTCCGCGGCGTGAACCGCCACGAATGGCACCCGGAACACGGCCGCGCGGTCCCCCGCGAAACGATGCTGGCCGACGTCCTGCTGATGAAGCAGCACAACATCAACGCCGTCCGTACCAGCCACTACCCACCGCACCCCGCGTTCCTCGACCTGTGCGACGAGTACGGCCTCTGGGTGGTCGACGAGTGCGACCTGGAGACGCACGGCTTCATCTTCGTCGGCTGGCAGGGCAATCCGAGTGACGACCCGGCCTGGCGCGACGCGATGCTGGACCGGATGCGCCGCACCGTGGAGCGCGACAAGAACCACCCGGCCGTGATCATCTGGTCGCTGGGCAACGAGTCGGGCACCGGCGCCAACCTGGCCGCGATGGCCGACCTGGTGCACCAGCGCGACCCGCACCGCCCCGTGCACTACGAGGGCGACTGGAACTGCACGTACACCGACGTGTACAGCAGGATGTACCTGCCGCACGAGGACGTGGACGAGATCGGCAGGGGCGTCGAGCCGGTGACGGAGGACCCGTCGGCGGACGAGCACCGGCGCTCGCTGCCCTTCGTGCAGTGCGAGTACGCGCACGCGATGGGCAACGGGCCGGGTGGGCTGACCGAGTACCAGGACATGTTCGACCGCTACCCGCGCTGTCAGGGCGGCTTCGTGTGGGAGTGGATCGACCACGGCATCCCGCGGACCACGCCGGAGGGCCGCCCGTACTACGCGTACGGCGGCGACTTCCGCGAACCGCTGCACGACGGGCACTTCATCACCGACGGCCTGGTCTTCCCGGATCGCACGCCCAGCCCCGGCCTGACCGAGTTCGCCACGGTGGTGGCACCGGTACGCATCGTGCCCGACCCGACGGGCACGGTGACGATCACGAACGGCTACGACTTCGCGGACACCAGCCACCTGGGCTTCGACTGGGAACTGACCAGGGAGGGCGAACCGGTGGCGTCCGGCCCGCTGGACGTCCCGACGATCACCGCGGGCGAGTCCACCACGATCCGGCTCCCGGGCGACGCGAGCACACCGACCGGTGGCGAAACCTGGCTGACCGTCCGGGCCACGCTCGAAGCCCCGGCCACCTGGGCCGACAAGGGTCACGAGATCGCCTTCGGCCAGGCCGCGATCGAGCGGCCGGAACCGGTTCCGTTCCCGGCCACCGCCCGCACGTCGAGGGGCGGCCGGCTCGGGCCCGGCCGAGTTCGACGAACGCGGCCGGCTGGTCGCGCTGCGAGGCATTCGCGTCGACGGCCCACGCCTGGACCTCTGGCGCGCGCCGACCGACAACGACGAGGGCCACCACGGCACGCCGGTCGCCGACGACTGGCGCCGGATCGGCCTGCACCGCCTCCGGAACACCGCGTCGTGTCCGTCGACGACCGCGGTGACCGACTGGTCGTGACGACCCACGTCGGCCCGGCGGCGACCGACATCGGCTACCTGGCCGTGTTCGAGTGGACGGCGGACGGTGAGCGGCTGCGGCTCGACCTGTCGGCGAACCGGTCGGTAACTGGTACGGCGTGCTGCCCAGGATCGGTGTCCGGATGGGTGTCCCGAGCTGGTCTGGACCGCGTCACGTGGTTCGGCACGGGGCCCGGCGAGTCCTATCCGGACAGCAGGCGGGCGGCGCGGGTGGGCCGGTTCGCGTTGACCGTTGACCAATGGCAGACGCCGTACGTCTTCCCGCAGGAGAACGGGCACCGGTCGGCGGGTGCGCTGGGCGACGCTGACCGGACCGACGGCACGGGCCTGCGCGATCGAGGGCGAACCGGCGTTCGGGCTGACCGCGCGCCGCTGGACCAGCGAGGACCCTGACCGCGGCGACGCACACAAGCGACCTGCGGCCCGGCGACCGGATCTGGCTGAACCTGGACGTCGCGCAGCAGGGCATTGGCTCCGCGTCGTGCGGGCCGGGCGTGCTGCCGGAGTACCGGCTGCTGCCGGCCGCCGGCGCGTCTCGCGGTGGTTCTGTCGGCCGTCCGCCCAGCGATGTCGATCAATCAACGACTTGATCTGTAACCAGGGGTTGACGTGAAGGCCCAGCACTGCGAACGTCTTCCGCGCGCCGAACAATCCCTCCACCGACGTGCCCAGGTGATCGACATGCCGCTTCCGAGATGGCGGATGGCAGTGATCGTTCTCGTCGGCGTGCTGCTGTCCACCGGGTGGCCCTGCTCGCCGACCGTATCGACCACGTCCTCGGCCAGTGCGTCGACGCCCACGGCCGCCACGTCCCCTACCGGCGGGTAACGCTCCCGTCGCGGCGACGCAGTTGGCCAGTTCGGCGTCCAGGCCACTTGGGTGATCCAGGAGAACGAGCAGCCCGGTACCGCCAACTGGCAGATCGCCAACGCACCGTCCTACGGTTTCATCGAGGGATTACGCGGACCAGACCTATGCCACGACCGGGCAGCCGGTGCAACGTGTATGTGTCCACATCGGCCAGGAGTTCCACGTCGAGGCGTACCGGATGGGTTACTACGGCGGCACCGGCGGACGGCTGGTGTGGGACATCACCGGCGTTCCAGGGCAGCCGCAGCCACAGTGCCAGTTGGCGGGCGGCGTGAACATGGTCGACTGCGGCGACTGGACGTGTCGATGACGGTTCAGGTCACGCAGTCGTTCGTGCAGGGCGACTACCTGCTCAAACTGGTCGGCAGCGACAACGAGCAGAGCTACGTTCCGCTGACCGTGTGGGACCCCGACCAGCAAAGCGGCGTACCTGGTCAAGAACGACGTGTTCACGTGGCAGGCGTGGAACTCCGTACGGCGGCTACGACTACTACCAGGGCGTGGGGACTGCCCGCCGAACGTCTACCCGCTGTGCACGCGGGCCAGGATCGTCAGCTACGACCGGCCCTACGGCTACGGCCAGGGCGCGGGCGACTTCCTGGCGCTGGAGCTGCCGCTGGTCCGACTGATGGAACAACACGGGCTGGACGTCAGCATATGTCACCGACCTGACGATCCAGCAACATCCGTCGATCGTCGCGAACCACCGGGCCCTGTTGTCGCTGGGCCACGACGAGTGCTGGTCGCTCGGTGAGCGCGACGCGGTCACGTCGGCGAACTCGGCCGGCATGAACATCGCGTTCTTCGGCGCCAGCGCGTGCTCCGACACGTCCGGACGCAGCCGTCGGCGCTGGGCGCGGACCGGCAGCTCGTCGACTACCGCAACTCGACCAGGACGACCCGATCAACGGCGACGGCGACCCGAAGGAGGTCACGGGCAACACGTGGGGCTCGCCACCGGCGAGCTGGCCGGAGACCGCGACTGGTCGGCTAGTACTACAACGGCTTCCTGGAACCGGGCGTCCAAGCGGCGATCACCGTCGCGGACCCGAGCGCGTGGATCTTCCAGGGCACGGGACTGGCCGCCGGCGCTTCCCTGCCGGACGTCATCGCATCCGATGTGGACAGTCTGGAATCGGGAACGGCCTTCCCGCAGGACGTCGAAGTCCTGGCGCACTCGGCGCTGCCGGCCGACCAGGCGCAGAGCAACACCCGCAACGGCCCCGTCTTCTACTCGGACATGACGTACTTCACGGACCCGAACACGAAGGCAGGCGTCTGGGACAGCGGCACGAACAACTGGATCGCCGCACTGGGCGAACTCGGACCAGCCTACAACAGATCACCGGCAATCTGCTGTGGCTGTTCGGCCAGGCCCCTGCCGCCCGCCTGCACCCTTCGACGGCCGAACTGGCGCAATTTCTACGCGAACGGATAAGCGGTCACCACGGCCAGTGCTCGGCGCCCGGCATAACCACCCGCGACAGCGAACGCGGCCCGGATCTCGTCGCTCCGTCGCGCCGGCTGCCAACGCTTTCGTCAGCAGAATCGCGGGATTTGGGGCCGTCCAGGTAGCCGGCCGAGATCAGCCCTCGCCGCAGCGAATCGCTCTCCGAGCCGACGAAGCCGTAGGTCGCGTGCAGCACGCTGACCCGGCGCCGGTGCGGGACGCCAGGACGACCGGCACGCCGCGCGGCCAACTCCCCCAACGGCTCCGCGAGCCGCTGCGGCACGTGGCCCGCACCCATCGCCGCGACGACGATGCCGTCGACCCGGTCGGCGAGGCCCTCCAACAGCACGCCGTCGTCGTCGAGCACGACCGTCACCAGCGCGACCCGCGCGGCGCGGTCGCCGTCCGGCACGACGGTCGGCTCGGTTGCGGCCGAACGGGCGCACCCTGCCTTCCACGACGTAGCCGACCGGACCGCCGTCGAGCGAGCGGAACGTGTCGATGCCCGTGGTGTGCGTCTTGCGGACCCGGGAGGCCGCGTGGATCTCGTCGGCGAACACGACCACCACGCCGTTCACCTCGCCGTCCGCGCCGCCCGCCGCGACCTGGACGGCGGCCAGCAGGTTCGCCGGGCCGTCGGCGCCGGCCAGCGCCGGATTGCGCATCGCGCCCGTGACGACGACCGGTCTGGCCGCTCCGAGGGACAGCGACAACCAGTAGGAGGTCTCCTCGATCGTGTCGGTGCCCTGGGTGACGACGATCCCGTCGGCGTCGCAGGACCGGATCTCGTCGACGAGCGCTGTGAGGTCGGCGACCGTCACGGACGCGCCGGGCACCCGCCGGAAGTCGACGGCATCGACGTCGATCCCGCTGCCGGCCAGGCCGGGCACGGCGGCGATCAGGTCGGCGGGCGACAGCGCCGGCACGACACCACCGTCATCGGACCTGGTCATCGCGATCGTCCCGCCGAGCCCGAACAGGGTCACCCGCGCCATCAGCCCACGCTCCTCGCCGTGATCGACAACCCCAGCCTAGGCACCCGGCCGGGACGCCACCGAATTCCTCATCGCGGACGGGCACGGCGGCCGCGAACCGCACGGCTATAGCATCCGGGTGCGGAGCGAGCCGTCCGGTGCCGCGGATGACGACGAGATGAGGCTGACACGTGTTCGGCGCCGACGTGGCCGACAAGGGCACGGCCGATGAGGGCCGCGGCGCGGCCGTCGACCGTCCCACGACCGGCTTCGCGGTGGCGCTGCGGTCGCGGCTGCGCGAGTTCACGCCACGGGCGACCCCGCCGAGTCCCGGCAGCGCGTTCGCCGACGGCGACGACCCCGATCCCGGTTCGGGCAGCGCGCTGGCAGGCCGGATCCTGTCCGCCGCATCGCTGTTGCCGGCGCTGCTGGCGACCGCGTGGATCGTGGCCGGATTCCCGCTCGCCGCACTGGGCCAGTTCCGGCCGGCGTTGGTGGTGCCGTGTTTCGTCGCCGTGTCCGTGCTGATCGTGCCACTCGGACTGAGCCTGGTGCGGCGGTCGGCCGTCGCCCTGCGCGGTCCGTGGTGGTCGGTCGCGGCGACCGGCACGATCGCGCTGGCGTTCACGCTGTTCGCCGCGCTCAGTCACAGCGAGCACGTGATCCCGCGCCGGGACGCCGGTTCCTACGCGCAGATCGGCTACTGGATCGCCCACCACGGCGGCCCGTTCTACGCGGCGCCGCTGAGCGCGTTCGGGCCGTTCCCCGGTGACCTCGGCTTCGCCAGTCCCGCGTTCTACCAGCACGGCGCCACGATCGTGCCGCAGTTCATGACGGGCTGGCCGGAACTGCTGGCGGGCGCGGACTGGGCGGGTGGCTGGACAGGGCTCCTGCTGCTGTCCGCGATCGTCGGCGGCTGCGGCGTGCTGGCGGTCGGCGGCCTGGCCGCCCGGCTGATGGGCGCCCGGTGGGCGCCGCTGGCGGCGCTGTTGACCGCGGGTGCGTGGCCGGTGCTGCGGGCGGCGCAGGAGACGCTGTCCGAACCGCTCGCGCTGCTGATGCTGGCCGCGGGGACGTGCCTGCTGGTGGACCTGGTGATGGCGGCGCGGCGGACCGGTGTCGGCGGCGCGCTGGCCGGTGATCCGGCGCTGGGCAGGCTGATCCGCAGGCACAGCTTCGCCGCGGGGCTGCTGCTGACCGCGAGTGAGCTGGTGCGGCTGGACTTCGGCGTCGACTTCGCGTTCGTGCTGCCGATCCTGGGCTGGCTGTGGTGGACGCGGCGGCCGGGAGTGGGGCCGTTCCTGCTCGGGTCGCTGGTCGGGGCCGCGCTGGGCACGGTGGACGCCGCGTTCGTGACGCGCGAGTACGTGCAGGTCAACTGGTCGTCGGTGCGGCTGATGCTGGCTCTGCTGGCCGTCATGCCGGTCGGTGTCGCCGTGGTCATCCAGGTCGTCCGGCACTACGGGCGCTCGCCGCACGACGCCGTGTGGTGGCGGTGGGTGCCGTTGGTCGGCGCGGGTGCCGTGCTGCTGGTCGAGATCGGGCTGTTCGTGCGGCCGTGGGTGCTGATCGACCACTCGCAGACCGATCCGGGCGTGCGCGAGTACACCGAGGAGATGCAGCGGTTGCTGCTGCTGCCGGTGGACGGCACGCGTGCCTACGCGGAGCAGAGCCTGCGCTGGGTCGCGTGGTACGTGGGGTGGGCGGCCGTTGCCGCGGCCGGTGTCGGGGCGGTGCTGCTGGCGTGGCGGGTGCTGTCCGGGCGGAACATGCAGTGGCTGCCGGTGCTGCTGGTGTACCTGTGCACGGCGGTGCTGACGCTGCTGCGGCCGGGCATCACACCGGACCATCCGTGGGCGGACCGGCGGCTGGTCGTCGAGGTGATCCCCGTGGTCGCACTGCTGGCCACGTGGACGACGGGCGCGCTGGGCCGCTGGGCTGTGCGCCGGCTGTGGGGCACGGCCGCGGAACCACCTGATCGTGTGGCGAAACTGTTGCCGGTGGGGCTCGTGGGGGCCACGGTGCTCAGTTTCGTCATCCCGATGGGTGTCGCGCTGACACCCGTTTCGGTGGAACGCACCGAACAGGGTGAGCTGGCCGCGATCGACCACGTGTGCGGCACGCTGCGGCCGGACGACACCGTGTTGCTGATCGACCCACAGTGGATGCCGGTGATTCGCGCGCAGTGCGGGCTGCCGGTGGCACAGCTCATGCATCCGACACCGGCGAACGTGGACCTGGCCGCGTTGAGCATCGAGGCCGGCGGTCGCACGCCGGTGGTGGTCGGATCGCAGTCGGACAGCCCCGTCCCGCTGGGCCTGGACACCAGCGTGGTGATCGACCTGACCTCCCGCGAGGACGACCGGCAACTGGTGCACCGGCCCGATCGCACGACGGTGCTCTTCATCCAGTACTGGCTGGCCCGGCCCGCGATCCCCTGACCATCGCCGACATCGCGGCCGACGCCGGGACGCACTACCGGTGTGGCTCCGCAAGGCTGACAATATCCTGAAAAAGCATGTGCCGGACCCGGGCCTGAGCGAGCGTCACAGGTCGTAGCCGTAGGGTACTCGTGCGGTGCCGCCCCGCTCACGCGTCGAGCGGCGCCTCCCGAGTACGAAGATCGAACGAAGATCGAGCACAATCAGTACATTCGCGCTGTCACGATGGGAGTCGAAAGCGCATGCTTGTCGACCCGAGGAACTCGTCGTTCTCGCCGGCCAACCTGGCCATGGAGCTGGCGGGTGACGGTTCGCCCAGGCCCCACGTCACCGTGGTGCTGCCCTGCTACAACGAGGAACCGCACCTCCGCGAGGAGATCGAGCGGATCGCCAGGGCGATGGACGCCTCCGGCTACGCCTACGAGCTGCTGGCGGTGGACGACAAGTCCACCGACGGCACGCTGCAAGTGTTGCAGCAGGCGGAACTGGACTTCCCGAACCTGCGGGTGCTGCCGTTCCGGCGCAACAGCGGTTCGGGCACCGTACGCAGAGTCGGCTCCCAGATGGCCCGCGGCGACATCGTCGTCTGGACCGATGCAGACATGACGTACCCGAACGAGCGAATTCCCGAACTGGTGCGGACCCTGGACGAGGACCCGTCGGTCGACCAGGTGGTCGGCGCGCGGACCACTGAGGAGGGCACGTACAAGTTCCTGCGGGTGCCCGCGAAGTGGATGATCCGCAAGATCGCGGAATGGTTGACCGACCAGAAGATCCCGGACCTCAACTCCGGGATGCGCGCGTTCCGCAAGGAGGTCGCCAAGCCGTACCTGCGGCTGCTGCCGCCCGGCTTCTCGTGCGTCACCACGATCACCGTGGCGTTCCTGTCCAACCAGCACGACATCCACTACATGCCGATCGAGTACGCGAAGCGCGCCGGGACGTCGAAGTTCAAGTTCGTCCGCGACGCCTACCGGTACATCCTGCAGGTATTGCGGATGGTCATGTACTTCAACCCGCTCAAGGCGCTGATGCCGCTGGCGTTGACGCTGATCGGGATCGGGATCGGCAAGGGCATCTACGACATCGCGTTCCACCCGGTGCGCCTGGCGACGAACACGATCCTGGTGTTCCTGAGTGGCTTGATCATCGCGTCGCTGGCACTGCTGGCGGACCTGATAGTGCGGTCACGCCCGGACTAGCGGGTCCGATGTGGATTCACCGGGAGTTCCTCTGGGCCATCGGGAACTCCCGGTCGTCCGACAGCTTGTCGACCAGCGGAGCCACGATCTGCCGTGCCGCGAACCGGTCCGTCACCATCTGACGGGCCGCCTTCCGCAGCCGAACCAGTTCCTCCCGATCCGTCGCCAGCGTGCGCACAGCGGCGGCCAACGCGTCGGCATCACCGGGCGGCACCAGCAGAGCCGCATCGCCCAGCGCTCGGCGCTGCGGCGGCGTGTCCGACGTGACGATCGCACAACCGGCGGCCCCGCCCTGGAAGACCTTGTTCGGCACGACCCGCAGCGCCTTCCCGCCGGTACCGAAGATGCCCAGGCAGACGTCGTGTCCGGCGACGAGGGCGGGTAGCCGATCGGCGGCGACCCAGTCCAGCCAGCGCACCGACGTGTTGGCCGCCGCCGCCGATTTCGTCGCCGACTCGTCCTGGCCGGTGCCGATCATGGTCACCTCGACCGGCTCGCCGGCCAACGCACCCAGCGCCGCGCCGATCACCGGGGTGCCCTGCAACGGCGTGTAGAGGCCGAAGAAGACCACCCGCAGCGGACCGTCCGGCTCGGTTTCCGTTGCCGCGGCCCCGAACCACGCGTCCGGTGCGCCGACCGGCACGACGACACCGCGGTCGCGGTGACGTTCCGGCAGCGCAGCCAGGTGTTCATCGGTGTCCACGACGATCACGGTCGCGGCACGCAGCGCCGCCGAGTCGATCATGTCCATCAGGCGCTGCCGCACACCGGCGTCCAGCCTGCGGTCGCGAGCCGTGTCGCCGGCGCCGATCAGGTGGTCCAGGACGATGGGCACCTTGCGGAACAGCAACCGGGCCAGGTGCACGTCGAAGTGGCCCAGGTAGCCGACCAGCACGACGTCCGGCTCGGGCAGCCGCCGCGCGGCGCGGGCCAGCGTCAGCCAGCGGCGGGCGACCGTGGCCAGGAACGCGGGCACCCTGCTTGGTTTGGCCAGCGCCTCGACCCGGGCGGCCGTGCCCATGCCCAGTGGGACGTTGCACTCCATGACGTCGAAACCACGCGCGGCAAGGCCGGCGGCGATCGTGCCGACGCGCGGATGCACAGTGGTGTCGTAGGTGCCGAACACGAGAACACGCATGATGGCGGGTACCCTAACGCTGCCGGTGCGCGTGCCGGCCGTCACCGTCACCCACCAGGTTTCGAGGTCATGCCGGACCAACCCGTCGCCACACCGACCGGACGAGCCCCGGCGTCGGGCCGGCGCAGGGGTTGGCTGGCCGTGGCACGGCGCGTGCTGGGCGGGCGCGAGGTGCGCTGGTTGTTCGTCGCCGCCGCCGTCGGGCTCGGTGTCTGGGCCGTGGTGCGGCAGTGGCACGCGGTGACCACGTCGCTGGCCCGCATGGGCGCGCCGGCCGTGATCGGCGCGATGCTGGCGATCCTGGCCGCGATGGTGGCCGCGATGCTGGTGTGGCGGGTGCTGCTCGGCGCGCTGGGGTCACCGCTGCCGCTGCGGGCCGCCGCACGGATCCTGTTCGTCGGCCAGCTTGGCAAGTACCTGCCGGGATCGGTGTGGCCGGTGCTGGCGCAGATGGAACTGGGCACCGCGTACGCCGTGCCGCGCAGGCGCTCGGCGACCGCGTCGATCCTGACGATGCTGGTGTCGCTGCTGGGCAGCCTGCTCACCGCGCTGGTCACGCTGCCCTTCCTCGGTGGCGCGGCCGGCGGCTACCGGTGGGCGTTCCTGGCCGTCCCGGCGCTGCTGGCGTGCCTGCATCCCCGAAGGTGCTCAATCCGGTGGTGGACAAGCTGCTCACGCTGGTCCGGCGGCCACCGTTGGAGCAGCCGCTGACCGGGCGGGCCGTCGCCGCGGCGCTGGGCTGGGCCGTTGTGTCGTGGGTCCTGTTCGGGCTACAGGTCTGGCTGCTCGCGGTGCGGCTCGGCGCGCCGGAGGGGCGGACGCTGCTGCTGGCGATCGGTGGGTTCGCGTTCGCGTGGAGTGTCGGGTTCCTGGTGGTGTTCGCGCCCGCCGGGGCCGGTTTCCGGGACGTGCTGGTGATCGCGATCCTCGGTGCCGTGCTCGGTGGCGGCGGTGCGACGGCGGTGGCGCTGGTGTCGCGGATCCTGATGACGATCGGCGACTTCGCGACCGCCGGCGTGGCCGCGTGGTCGGGCCGGCACCACGCGACGCCGCCGCCCGGGTAGCGCCGACGGTGGACACAGCGGACGTCCGGGCGACGGGCGTCGTCGTGGCCGCACCCGTTGCGCCGTGACCGGCATCCGATCGCGGTGGCCGTGCTGACGGTGCTGGCGGCGGCCGGTACGGGGCCGCGGAGTTCCAGCGGTTCGTGACGTTCGGCAACGGCACGTACGACCTGGTGATCTTCGACCAGGCCGTGCGCTCGTACAGCCAGTTCCATCTGCCGCTGTCCATGGTGGCCGGTGTACACCGCGGTTTCGGCACCGGGTTCTCCGTGCTCGGTGACCACTTCTCGCCGATCCTGGCGCTGTTGGCGCCGCTGTACTGGGTCCACTCAGGACCACAGACGCTGCTGGTGGCGCAGGCGCTGCTGTTCGCGGCGGCGATCCCGCCCCTGTGGGTGTTCACGCGCCGCGAACTCGGCGCCGTGCCCGCGTACTGCGTCGTCGTCGGTTACGCCGTCGCGTGGCCGGTCGCGCAGGCCGTGACGTTCGACTTCCACGAGGTCGCGTTCGTGCCGGTGCTGACGGCGGTGCTGTTCGAGCGGTTCTCCGCGTACCGCGGGGACGCGGGCCGTTGGTGGCACCTGGTGCTGCCGGCTGTGGGACTGCTGTGCGTGAAGGAGGACATGGGGCTGCTGGTGGCCGGTTTCGGCGCCGCGGTGCTGGTGTGCTCGACGCGCTGGGTGACGCCTCGGCGGCGGGAGGCGCGGTGGCTGGGCGCGGGCTTCGTGGTGGGCGGCCTGGTGGCCGTCGTCGTCACGATCGAGGTGATCCTGCCGGCGTTCGGCAGCAAGGCCGCGTTCTACTGGAGTTACGGGCGGTTCGGGCCGACCATGGGCAGCGCCGCGTGGGACATGCTGACCCACCCGGGCACCGTGGCGACGACGCTGGTGCAGCCGGACGTGAAGACGCACACCGTCGTGCTGCTGCTGGCGATCGCGGCGTTCGCGCCGGTGGTCTCGCCGTTCCTGCTGATGGTGCTGCCGCTGCTGGCCGAGCGGATGCTGTCCGACTCGCCGAACTGGTGGGGTCTGGCGTTCCACTACAACGCGTTCCTGGTCGTGGCGCTGCTGTGTGCCGGTGTGGACGGCATGGCGCGGCTGGTGCGGTGGTGGGGCCGGCACGGGTGGACACGGGTGAACTGGGCGCGGCCGTTCGCGCTGCTGTGGGCGGCGACGGTACTGGTGTTCGGCGTGTGTCTCGGTGCACGACTTCGGGTTCGCCCCACTGCTGCAGCCCGTCGTCGTGGCGGCAGGGACCCGACTGTGCGGGCCGCCGAGGACGCCGTGGCGCACGTGCCGTCCGGGGTGACGGTGGCGGCCGCCAACGGCCTCGGCCCGCACCTGACCGGCCGCACGACCGTCGTGCTGTGGGATCTGGTGCCGCGCTGGACGCCGTGGGTGGTGGCCGACGTGGCACGGCCGGTGTTCCCGTTCTGTGGCATCGTCGGCCAGCAGCGGCACGTGGCCGAACTGGAGGCCGACGGTTACCGGATCGTGTTCGCCCGAGGACGGTTATCTCGTGCTGCACCATCCCGGCCCGCTGCCAGCGTCTGTTCACGGGCCGCTCGGCAAGCTGCTGACCGGGGAGGGCCGGATGGAGATCCCTGTCGCGCGGTCGGCGCTGCTGGCCGGAATGTTCGCGCTGACGGCGGCGGCCGGCATCGTGGACGCGGTCAGCTACCTGCTGCTGGGCCACGTGTTCGTCGCCAACATGACGGGCAACATCCTGTTCGTCGGCGTCACGCTGGACCCGCGCTCGGGCCTGTCCCCCGCGGCGCAGGTGGTGGCGCTGGCCGGGTTCGTCGCGGGCGCGGCCGTCAGTGGGCGGCTGGGCAGGGTGTTCGGTGACCGGACACGGGCGTGGCTGACGGTGGCGTGCGGTGGTCAGGCCGGTGTGCTGGCACTGGTGGCGCTGCTGATCGGTGTCGGCGTGCTGCCGATCTCCGGCAGGGCGTCGCTGATCACGACGGCACCGCTGGCGCTGTGCTTCGGCGCGCAGACCCAGACGGCACGGCGACTCGGCGCCCACGACCTGACCACGACCGTCCTCACCACGACACTGACCGCGTTGGTGGCCGACGGCGTGCTGGGCGGTGGTTCGGACGGGCGGGCGTTCCGCAGGCTGGGATCGGTGGTGATCATGATCATCGGTGCGGCGGTGGGCGCGCTGCTGGCGCGGACCCTGCCGGCGCTCGCGATCGGACTGGCCGCATCGCTCGTCGGTGCGGCGGCCATCCTCTTCTCACTGTCGCCGCGACCCGGGTGACCTGCGGGTCGTCCGCACGTCAATGGGCTGGTCCGGGAGGTTCGACCTGGCTGTCGGCCGGGTTCGGGTACCCACTTCCGGCAGTCTCGCGCCGCTGTCGGGTCCACATTCCGACACGCACTGGTACCCGTCACCCGATTGGCGGAATCGGCGAATTACACTTCTCCTAGTAGCCGCCCACCTGCTCCTCGGACGGCCGCCGGCGTTCCATCGACAGAAAGACGCAAGGAATCACATGGCCCAGAAAGTTCTTGTGCAACTGGTGGATGACCTGGACGGCACGTCCAGCAGTGACATTTCCACCGTCACCTTCGGGTTGGACGGCGTGACCTACGAGATCGATCTCAACGGGGACAACGCCAACAACCTGCGTAACAACCTGGCCGAGTTCATCGCTTCGGCCCGCCGCACCGGTGGCCGGGTCAAGCGGGGCGGCAGCCCTGTCCCGGCTTCCGGCGGCAGCGGCCGCAACCGTGAGCAGACCCAGGCGATCCGGGAATGGGCCAAGAAGAACGGTCACGACGTGTCCGACCGCGGCCGCATCCCGGCCGCTGTCATCGACGCATTCGAAACGGCGCAGGCGACACCCGCCAAAGGCCGGAAGAAGTAGTAGGCACCGATCGAGCACGCGAGGGCCGGCCGTCGGACACGACGGCACGGCCCTCGCGTGTTTTCGGTGATTTTTCAGGAATCTGCCAGAGACCGGGTGAGGACACCGCGTGACCTGCCGAAGATGATCGAGCACCGTGTGATCGACAACACTGTGGATCATACTCGCAGGCGGCCGGCGGGAACCGTCTTAAGCGGTCCTCAGTATCGTGGGCTAACGTCCTCCAGGTCCCATGCGCCGCGTTGCCGGCGTCACACTCCCACATCGGATCGGCATGCCGGGATATCGTGATTCCTCCGGCGGCGACACACGCGCTGCCACTGTGCGGCCGCACGCGGAGCCGGCAGCTCCCGACAGCGGCACACCGGTGACGCGGACCGAGGACGCGGGACGCGGGCGGCGGATTGAGGACGCGGGACGCGGGCGCAGGCCCACCGCGATGACCGTCGTGGCCGTGATCGCCATCGCCGGATTCGCGCTGTGGGGCATCGGCGGGCCACTGTTCGGCACGTCCACGCTGACGTCCACCAACGAGATGGTGTCGCTGGGCCCGTGGGCCAACGCCGGATTTCCGAACGCCTCGGACACGAACACGTATCTGGACGACATCTACACCTCGGAGCTGCCCAGCACGATCCTGTTCAAGCGGGAACTGACCAAGGGCGTGCTGGCCGAGTGGAACCCGTACGGCTCGGGTGGCAGCCCGCTGGCGGCCGTGCCGGACTACGCGTTCTTCTCGCCGCTGACGATTCCGTTCTACGTCCTGCCGACCTGGCTGGCACCGGCCTACGAGCGGCTGCTGGAGATCGTGTGCGCGGCGGGCGGCACGTTCCTGTTCCTGCGCAGGCTCTCGCTGTCCCGGCCGGCCGCGCTGCTGGGCGGCATGGTGTTCGCCGGCAGCGGCTTCATGGTGACGTGGCTGGGCTTCCCGCAGACCCGCGTCGCGACGTTCATCCCGGCACTGTTCTGGACGCTGGAAAGATTCGTGCGGCTCCGGCGGCTGCGGGACGCCGCACTGGTCGCGCTACCGGTCGCGGCGCTGATCCTGGGCGGCTTCCCGTCGGTGGCCGGTTACGCGCTGCTGACCGCCGTCGGCTACGTGCTGGTGCGGTTGATCAGCATGCACAGACACGAACTGCGGCAGACGGTGCGGCCGTTGCTGTACCTGACCGGGTCGCTGGTCGCCGGCGCCGGGCTGACGCTGTTCCAGATGATCCCGTTCCTGGCGTTCTTCCGGACGTGGCTGATCCAGGGCCGCGAGCAGACGCCGACGACGACCCTGCCGATCGCCAGCATCCTCACCACGATCACGCCGTGGCCGTTCGGTTCGGTCAATCCCAGCCAGGGCACGCAGTTCGTGCTGGGACCGAACATGATCGAGGTCGTGGCCTACATCGGCGCGGCGTCGGCGGTGCTGGTGCTGGTGGCGCTGGCCATGCCTCGCCAGGGCAGGGCGCTGCTGTGCCGTGGCATGTGGGTGTTCTTCGTCGCCGCGACGGCCGTGTGGGCCGAGCTGACCTACGTCGGCGGGCCGCCGCTGGCGCTGGTGCAGAAGCTGCCTGTGCTGCGCACGCTGTTCGAACAGAACTTCATCGGCAGGGCGCGCAGCATCACGGGTTTCCTGCTGGCCGTGCTGGTCGCCATCGGGTTCGAACTGCTGATCCGCGTCCGCACCCGGCAACCGGAGTCCCTGCGCGGGCGGCGGGTGTGGGCCGGCACCGTCGTGGTGGCGGGCGTCGTGCTGCTGGGCGGTCTGGTCTACCACGGCCGCACGGCGATGGCCGACGGCGCGAACTCGTCCGGCCAGGACGTGGGTGACGCGCTGTCGCTGTACCGCAACCAGGTGCTGATCGCCGTCGTGCTGGTGGCCGTGGCGACCGGCTGCGTGGTGGTGTTGCGGCTGGTCGGCGACCCGAACAGCTCGTACTTCCGGGAACGCGCCGGCAAGCTGGTGCGGCTGAGCATGGCGTCGGTGCTGATGCTGATCACCGCCGCGCAGGGCGCGCAGTTCATGTCGTCCTACTACCCGCACTCGCCGGACGAGGACTTCTACCCGGTCACCGATTCGCACACGTTCCTGGCGGACAATCTCGGCGAGCAGCGCTACGCGTCGTCGTTCAACTCGATCGTGTTCGGCACGAGCACGGCGTACGGCCTGCGGTCGGTCAACGGGCACGCGTTCCTGAACCAGAACTTCGCCGCGCTGATCAACGGAATCCCGGACACCCCGATCCCCTATCCGACCTACATCGACCTCGCGCCCGGCGACCCGGCACAGGCCACCAGCCCGGTGCTGGACGTGCTCGGCACGAAGTACTACGTGACCGATCCCGGCGAGCCGGTGTTCGGCGTGCTGCAACCGGCTGCCCGCTCGGGCACGCTGGTGCTGCGGCCCGGCCGGCCGGTGAGCGTGCCGGTGCCCACGACGGGACCGCTGCGCGGCCTCGGGTTCACCCCACAGGGCCGCATCGCGGAGAGCCTGACCGACGACAACTCCACCGACACCGTCGACGTCGTGCTCACCGACCCGGCCGGCAGGCAGGTCGCCCGCTCCAGCCGGTTGACGATCGGAATGGTGACCGGCCAACGGTTCGAGTTCGCGGAGGCGGGCGAGTCACTGCCGTCGGGCGAACGGCTGACGGCGACGCTGACACTGCACGCCAGCGTGCCGGTCACCATGGACGCGGCACCCGGCGGTGGTCCGGCGCTGGACACGATCATCGCCCAGGACGACGGTTTGCGGCTGGTGTACGTGGGTTCGACGGTGATCTACGAGCGGCTCGACGCGCAGCCGCGGATCAGGTGGGCGTCACACAGCGAAGTGGTGTCCTCGCAGGACAAGCGCGTCGACCTGCTGTCCTCCGGCGACGTGCCGGCCGACCAGGTGGTGCTCTCCGACCCGGGACCGGTGGCCACCGGGCAGTCCGGCCACGGTGCGGGTCGACGACGACGGCACGGACTCGATCACCACGTCGGTGAACGCGCGGGGCGCGGGCTATCTGGTGGTCGCGGACGCCGACCAGGTCGGCTGGGCGGCCAGCGTCGACGGCCGGCCCGCGGATCTGGTGGACGCCGACGAGGGCGTGGTCGCGGTGCACGTACCGGAGGGCACGCACACGGTCACACTGCGGTACGCGCTGCCGCACCAGCGGCTGGCGGGCTGGCTGTCCGGTGGCGTCGCCATCGTGCTGGTCGTCGTGTCGGCGGGCGAGTGGTGGTGGTACCGCCGCCGGACGGCCGTCTGACCCGTTCAGTCCGCCCGTCGCTTTCGGACGGTCGGATCGGGATGTGTCGTGGGTGCGCGCGGTGCCGTGGGCGCGCGGTGCCGTGGGCATGCCGGCCCGGCGCCGGTGTCCACCAGCTCCGACCGCTATCTCGACGTCGTCCCGGGCGGCCCGCTCATCTCCAACTCGACCCGGGTGGGCAGCCCCTCCCAGTCCCCGACACACCCCACGGCGAACCCGGCCACCGCGACCCCCCGGCTCAACCGCTCCCGCACGTCCACCCCGTCCAACCACCCGGACAGATACCCGGCCACGAAAGCGTCCCCGGCACCCACCACGTCCACGGCCGTGACCGGAACAGCGGGCACCGAGAACGCACCATCCACAGTAGACACCGAAGCCCCTTCGGCGCCCTTCTTGACCACGACCTCACGAACCCCACCCGCCAACAGCGCCTCCACCCCACCCACCACGGACAACTCCTCGGCATCCCCCACCACGATCCCGGCCGACAACGCCAACGGCCGCAACACCTGCGCCGCGGCCTCCCGGGACCACAACCCGGCTCGGTAGTTCACATCGAAACAAACCTCCCACCCGGCATCGACGGCATGGGCGACAGCAGTCCGGGTGGCGGCCGACGCCGACGCGGACAACGCGGGCGTGATCCCGGAAACCACCAACAGCCGCGAACCGTCCGACAGCGCCGGCAGGACGTCCGACACGGCCAACCGAGAGCCGGCCGACCCGGACCGGTAGTACCGGACCCGAGCCACGTCGGCGGTCCGCTGCTCCCGAACCAACAACCCCGTCGCGGCCGGGTCCACCTGAACGAAACCGACATCGACCCGCTCGGCCAGCAACCGCGACACGACCAGCCGACCGAACTCGTCGTCCCCGACCCGCCCGACCCACCGCACCGTGTGCCCGAGCCGGGCCAGACCCACGGCGACGGTCGACTCGGCTCCCGCCACGCCCAACCGCAACGACTGCGCGAACCGCAGGGGTCCGGGCTCGACGGCCCGAACGACGGCCATCGTCTCGCCGAACGCCACCACGTCGGTCATCCCGCGGCCACCTGCAGAAACTCCCGCGCGCGAGCGGCAAGAGCACCCAGATCGCCACCCTCGGCGGCATCCCGCACCAACGGCGAGCCGACCCCGACGGCGACGGCACCGTGCGCCAGATACAGCGGCACCTCGTCGGAGCCGACCCCACCCACCGGCACCATCGGCACGTCCGGATACGGCTGCCGCAGCGCGGCCAGGTACGACGGGCCGCCCAACGAAGCCGGAAAGATCTTCACCACAGCGGCGCCGAACCCCAACGCGGTCTCGATCTCCGTCGGAGTCAGCGCACCGGCCAACATCGGCAGTCCGGCGGCGACGGCGACCGGCACGGAATCCGTCACCGACGGACTGACAGCGAACTGCGCCCCGGCGTCGAGCACCCGCCGCACGTCACCCTCACTCCGCACGGTCCCGGCACCCAGCATGCACCCCGCCGGCACCGACGAGGCCAGATCAGCCAGCACCGACAACGCCGACCGGCCGGTCAACGGCACCTCGACCAGCTTCACCCCTGCCTCGAACAGCGTCAGCACCGATGCCCGCACCGCGTCCGGCTTGTGCCCGCGCACGATCGCGAGCAACCTCGCCGACCCCAGCAGCTCCGTGAACGTCACCATTCGGTGAAACTCCCGTCGTCGTGCCGCCGCGACGGCGACCGCCACACGTGGCCGACCACGGCCTTCCCGCGCACCGCCGCCTCGGCCACGTCGTCCACCTCGATACCCAAGCCCGGTCCGGTCGATCGCGCCACCTGACCGTCCCGGAAGTCGAACGGGCGCACCGCCTCCGGCAGCCGCGCCGTCGCGGGCGACTCCCTGTCCATTATTAGTAATAATCAACGAGCCGGTAGTGTTGGGGTCGTGCGCTACGTGAAGCTGGGGTCGACAGGGCTGGACGTCTCCGCGATCTGCCTGGGCTGCATGAGTTTCGGCGATCCGACGCGCGGCCACCACCCGTGGAGCCTTGACGAGGAGACCAGCCGGCCGTTCATCCGTGCCGCCGTCGAGGCCGGGATCAACTTCTTCGACACGGCCAATGTGTACTCGATGGGCAGCAGCGAGGAGATCGTCGGGCGCGCGCTGGCCGAGTACACCGACCGGGACCAGATCGTGCTGGCCACCAAGGTGTACAGCCAGATGCGGCCCGGTCCGAACGGCAGCGGCCTGTCCCGCAAGGCGATCATGGGCGAGATCGACGCCAGCCTGCGCAGGCTGGGCACCGACTACGTCGACCTGTACCAGATCCACCGCTGGGACCCCACGACGCCGATCGAGGAGACGATGGAGGCGCTGCACGACGTCGTCAAGGCCGGCAAGGCGCGCTACATCGGCGCGTCGTCGATGTGGGCGTGGCAGTTCAGCAAGGCGCTGTACACGTCGGACCTGGGCGGCTGGACCCGGTTCGCCACGATGCAGAACCACTACAACCTGCTCTACCGCGAGGAGGAGCGGGAAATGCTGCCGCTGTGCGCCGACCAGGGCATCGGGGTCATCCCGTGGAGCCCGCTGGCGCGCGGGCGGCTGACCAGGAACTGGGGGGACACCAGCGCCCGCGCCGAGACCGACACGTTCGGCAATCGGCTCTACCGGGACTCCGACCGGGCGATCGTGGAGCGGGTCGCGACGGTGGCCGAGCAGCGTGGTGTGTCCATGGCGCAGGTCGCGCTGGCGTGGGTGATGCGCAACCCGATCATCACGGCGCCGATCGTCGGCACGACGAAACCGCAACACCTGGACGACGCGGTCGCGGCCCTGGAGGTCGACCTGAGCGACGACGAGGCGGCGCTACTGGAGGAGCCGTATACGCCGCACGAGGTCGTGGGCTTCGGCTGATCGGCCGCCCATAACTTTTAGCTGCGAAAAAACATACTTTCGGCGCTGGATCACCGAAAAGTCGGCTCCTAGTCTGCTGGCCGGAGGTGGTTATGCGCAGCCGATTTCTCCCCCTGGTCCTGATCGCCGCGCTGAGCGCGGCGATCGTCGCACTGATCCCGTCCGTCGCCACGGCATCGCCGATCCGGCACCATGCCACCGAGGACGTCTACTCGTACACCAACGCGATCCGGCAGTCGGTGTGGGTCGACACCGGCCTGACCGCGGGCGGCAAGGCGGGCGGCCACGTCCGCGTCGCGGCCGACATCATCCGGCCGAGTGAGCTGGACAACGTGTCCCGCGTGCCGGTGATCATGGAGGCCAGCCCGTACTACAAGTGCTGCGGGCGCGGCAACGAGTCACAGATCAAGCAGTACGACGCCAACGGCAACCCGATCGATTTCCCGCTGTTCTTCGACAACTACTTCGTGCCGCGCGGTTACGCGGTCGTACTGGTGGACCTGGCCGGCACCAACAGGTCCCAGGGTTGCGTCGACACCGGCGGACCGTCCGACGTGACCTCCGCCAAGGCCGTGATCAACTGGCTGAACGGCAGGGCCACGGCGTACACGAGCGTCACGGGCAGTACGACGGCGACGGCCTACTGGAGCAGCGGCAGTGTCGGCATGATCGGCAAGTCGTGGGACGGCACGATCGCGGAAGGGGTCGCGGCCACCGGCGTGGACGGTTTGAAGACGATCGTGCCGGAGTCGGCGATCAGCGACTGGTACAACTACTTCCGGGCCAACGGCGCGCCACTGGCACGGGAGACGCCCGGCCAGTTGTCCACGTTCGTTGAGGACAGCCCCACGATCGCCGCCTGCGCGAACGTGGCCAGTTCGATCGACGCGGGATCACCCGCCAACGGCGACTTCACGTCGATGTACGCGGCGCGCGACTACGTGGCGAACGCGTCGAAGGTGAAGGCCAGCGTGTTCCTGACGCACGGGGTCAACGACTACAACGTGCTGACCCTCGACTTCGGCCAGTGGTGGAACGCGCTGCCGGCGTCGGTGCCGAAGATGATCTGGCTGTCCCAGACCGGTCACGTCGACCCCTTCGACTACCGGCGGTCGGCGTTCGTGGACGAACTGCACCGGTGGTTCGACCACTACCTGATGGGGATCGACAACGGTGTGCAGAACGATCCACAGGCGGCGATCGAGCGGCAGCCCGACCAGTGGACGACCTATCCGACCTGGCCGATTCCCGGCACGGCGCAGACCGTGCTGCACATGGCGCCCGGGACCACGGCGGGTGTCGGCACGCTGGGCACCGGGACGGCACCCGCTGGGGCAACGGCTTCGTTCACCGACAATCCGAACGACAACGACAGCAGTTGGGCTGCCGACTCCACGTCGACATCGCCCGAGCGGATTCTGTACTCGACCGGGCCGTTGTCCGCGCCGGTCACGGTTTCCGGTACCACCACGGTGACCGTGACGGTCACTCCGTCGGCGTCGCAGGCTCGGTTGTCCGCCGTGCTGGTGGACTACGGGTCCACGACGATGCGGGATTACGCCAATGATCAGAACTCGTCGAACGACGACGAGGGAATTCAGACGTTGAGCACGCGGTCCTGTTGGGGTGACAGTAGTTCCAGCGATTCGGCCTGTTACCTCGACACGGCGCCGGCGACCGAGACGGTGCAGACCGACGTGTTCGAGCGTGGCTGGGCCGATCTGGGCCACTACAAGTCGCTGTCGGCCCAGGTCTCGTTGACGCCCGGGAAGGCCTACACGATCACGTTTCCGCTGAACACGACGGATCACACGGTGCCGGCTGGACACTCGCTGGCGTTGATCATCGGGGGGACGGACAACGGGTACATCGATCCGGCTTCCGGGACGCCTGAGCTGACGGTGAATCTGGCCGGGTCGTCGGCTTCGATTCCGCTGTCGCGGTAACGGAGAGGGGCCCTTACCGACCGGTCAGGGCCCCGACTCGTCCTCGTCCCACGGCAGGGTGGCCCGATTTCGTCGGGACCTACCAACCCGTTGCGCCGTCGATGCGTTCCCGTAGCAGGTCCGCGTGGCCGTTGTGTCTGGCGTACTCGGCGATCATGTCCGCCAGGATGCGGCGCAGGGATACCGCCTCGCCGGTGCTTGCGCGGATTCCCGTGTCGTCAAGGGCGCTGTCGGCGACGATCTGCCTCGATCGCTCGCATTCCTCGTGCCAGGCCCGGAACGCTTCGGCCACGTCGCCGTCCAGCTCGTCGAAGTCCTGGTCCGGGTCATCGTCCGTGTAGTACAGCATCGGGACGTCCTCGCCCGCGAACTGGATGCGGAACCACCAGCGCTCGACCGCCGTCAGGTGTCGCAGGATGCCGTGCAGGCTCAGACCGGATGGTGGGACTCCCTTGTCCGACAAGCGTTCTGGCGGGACACCCGTGCACTTGGACTCGAACGTGGCGCGTTGCCAGTCCAGTAGCCCGGTCAGGGTCTCGCGTTCGTCGCCGACCGACGGCACGACCGGCCGCTCCGCGGACCACCGTGACGAACAGTTCTCCTGCGGCATCTCCGGCATGCCCTCACGCTAGCGAGCCGGGCTGACATCCGCGTAGCGGCCTCGCGCCGATGTCGCCTCGGAGACGAGACCCGCCGGGAACGCACAGCGATCACACAGCCGGCACCTATTGCCCGGCGAACTCCCCCGGCTACCGTCAGGACACATGACCGTGGACAGGCAGTGGACGTGATCGGCCCACCAGCGCGCGAACCCGTGGCGCACAGAGCATGGCGGCCGGCACACATCGCGGCCGCCGCCGTGGTGGTGATCGGTGCGCTCGCGGTCCGGCTGGCATTCTTCCAGTTCCGATCCGGCGACTTCACCGCGTTCTTCGGCCCGTGGTACGAGTTCATCCAGCGGCACGGGCATTTCGCGGCGCTGAGGTACGACTTCGCGAACTACAACGTGCCCTACCTGTACCTGATGGCGATCCTGTCGTACACACCGCTGTCGGCTCTGTATGCGGTCAAACTGATCTCCGTCGCCTTCGACCTCGTGTCGGCGTTGTTCGTGTACCGGATCGTGGAGTCACGGCGGCCGGGGACGTGGTGGCCGGTGCTGGCCACGGCGCTGGTGCTGTTCCTGCCGACCGTGGTGATGAACAGTTCACTGTGGGGCCAGGCGGACGCGATCTACTCGGCGTTCGCGATCGGCGGCGTGTACTTCGCGCTGCGGCGACGGCCTTGGCAGGCGTGCCTGTTCTTCGGGCTGGCGTTCGCGTTCAAGCTCCAGGTGGTCTTCCTGTTCCCGGTGCTGTTGTTGCTGGCGCTGCGAAAAATGGTGCCGTGGCGGGCGTTGCCGCTGATTCCCGCCGTGTACCTCGTGCTGGACGTTCCCGCGCTGCTGGTCGGCGCGAACCCGCACACGCTGCTGACCGTGTACCTGACCGAGGCCGGCACCTACCACCAGCTCACGCTGAACGCGGCCAACGTCTACCAGTTCCTGGGCGACGTCGGTGACACGCCGCTGTACAAGGCACTGGGGATCATGCTGACCGGTGTTTTGTTGGTGGCACTGATCATGCCCGTGTGGGGCAAGCGCGTTGAGCTGACGCCGACGCGGATCGTGCTGGCCAGTGCGGTGTCCGCCGTGCTGGTGCCGTTCTTCCTGCCGGCCATGCACGAACGCTACTTCTACCTGGCCGACACACTGACCGTGATCGCGGCGTGCTACCTGCCGAAGCAAGCTGTGGGCGCTGCCGATCCTGGAGCAGTTCGCGTCGGCGTTCTCGTACGCACCGTTCCTGATGATGACCGGCGGGCGCGGTGTCGGCGGCGGCAACGGCTCGTGCCGCTCGGACCACGATCATCGGGTTCCCGATCCTGTCGTTCGCGATGCTGCTGGCGCTGGCGCTGGCGGTGTGGACGGCGATCCAGGACTTCCGGCGGCCCGCCGTACTTGAGCGGCCCGCCGTGCCCGAACAGCCAGCCGTGCCCGAACAGCCCGCCGTCACAGGTTAGCCAGGTTGTCGACGCCGATGCCGCTGGTGACCAGGCGTTCCTTGCGGTTGCCGAGCAGGCGCCCGGTCCAGTCCGTGACGCCGCCGTCGCCGATCTCGGTGGTCACGCCGTCGCGGACGGTGGCCACCCGGTAGCAGAAGCCCGCGTAGTAGGCGGTGCCGGCGGCGCGGTCGGGGTCGTCGACGACGCGAGCGTCGGGCACGGCGGCGCGGATCGCGTCGGCGAGCGGCGCGAACCGCGGGTCGCCGACGGTGACGCGCAATTCGGCTGTGTCACCCGGCCGGACCCGCGCCGCGTCGGCCAGGTACCGGGCGTGCTCGACGACATGGTGGAGTTCGAACGCCAGGTCACCGGTGTCGCGGCCGGCGGACACCATGCCCAGCAGGCCGAAGTGGGACGACCAGCCGGCACCGAACCGCTGTGCGCGCACGACGCGCTGCACGGCGGCCAGCCGGACCGGGTCGGCGGCGCGGGGGTCGGCGGCCAGCGCGGTGTGCCGGCGCAGCGCGGCTTCCAGGGTGAGGCCGTTGGTGGCGTCCGCGGCGACCTCGTTGCCGCGCACGGTCGTCAGCACCTTGTCCTGGTTGACGGTGCCCAGCACCGAATGTGTGCCCAGTGGTGCGACCGGTGCCAGGGTGAGTAGCTGGAAGTCGTCGGGCAGCAAGGAGAACAGGCGGTCCTCGGTGGCGCGCAGGCGTTGTGGCGACAGGGTCGCCGGCGCGACGAACCGGTCCTCGCGATAGCGGCGCAGCACGTCGGCCGGCGACATCCTGCCGGTGCGGTCGCGCATCACGCGCAGCAGCAGCGTGGTCAGGTCGGCGCCGGCCAGGGCGCCGAGCCGGTCCGCCAGTTCGGGATCACCGGCCTGCCGCAGCACGCGGTCCAGCGCCGTCGTGTCACTCATGGCCCCATGACTACCACCGCGTGAGGGAGGGTCGCGATCGTATTTCGCCGCGCCCCGTAGACTCGATCCGGTGCGCAGCCGTGAGTCGGACGGGAATTCGTTGGCCGTTCTGGCGCTCGTGTTCTTGTTCGTCCTGTTCGCTGTGACCGCGGACACCGTGCCGCCGGCACCGAAGCCGCGCCCCGGCCCGCCGTCGAACGCGCCACTGGCCATCGTGTCGCTGGGCGACAGCACTGTGTCCGGCGAGGGCGCAGGCAGTTACGACCCGGCGACCAACGGCCGCAACGGCGACTGGTGCCATCGCTCCCAGGTCGCCGAGATCGACGGGACGCACGTGCCGGGCGTGGTGAAGACCGTGAACCTGGCGTGCTCCGGCGCGGATGCGGCGCAGGTCGGGCTCGGCGCCGGGTTGCACTACACGGAGGGGTCGCAGGCGGCCCAACTCGGCCTGCTGGCACGGCGCGACCGCGTGGTCGCGGTGCTGGTGGCGGTGGGCGCCAACGACGACCCGAGGTTCGCGGACGTGCTGAACGCGTGCGTGCAGGCGTGGGTCTCCCAGGGCAGTTGCAGTGCCGGGTTCGAACGGCAGTGGCAGCACCGGATCGACGTGATGGTGCCGAAGGTCGTCAAGGCGTTGCGGGACGTGCGGAAGGTGATGGCGGGCGCCGGTTACGCGCCGGAGGACTACCAGTTGGTGCTGCAGTCGTACGCGGCGCCGATCGGGCCGGATGTGGCGACGGGCCTGCTGGGGTTGGCAGGGTGCCCGTTCCGGCCGGTCGACCTGACGTGGGTGCGGTCCACGGCGGTGCACGCGCTGGACGACGGCCTGCACAAGGCCGCCGACACGGCGGGCACGCGGTTCCTGGACATGTCGGAGGCGGGCTTCGGGCACGAGGCGTGCTCGGGCGGGCGCAGCGACGCGAACGAGTGGTTCACGCGGCTGACCATCTCGTGGCAGGACATTGCCGACAAGGACAGGATCACGCACGCGCTGCAGCAGTCGTTCCACCCGAACGCGCGCGGCCAGGCCGCTTTCGGCGACTGCCTGGGCCAGTTCCTGGCCACCACGGACAAGGCGGCCGCGTGCCTGCCCGGCGCGAAGGGCCTGCTGCATCCGGCCGGCATGGTCAGCCCGGGCTGAGCACGGCGGTCAGGATGTGCTGAGCGCTGCGGCCGGCCGCAACGAGCCCCGAAACAGGATCAGTAGAGCTGGTCGGCGTACTCCGGGCCGTAGTACCGCTCAAGTTCGGCCAGCGACGTGTGCTTGCGTTCCAGCGTCTTGGAGATCACCGGCCGCGACGGCACCGCCTCCGGGTGCCACGACTCCGGCCGCCACAACCCGGACCGCAGGAACGCCTTGGAACAGTGGTAGAAGACCTCGTCGATCTCGACCAGCAGCGCCAGTCGCGGCCGCGTCCCCTTGACCGCCATGTCGTCGAAGAACGGCGCGTCACGCAGCAGGCGCCCCCGGCCGTTGATGCGCAACGTGTCGCCACGGCCGGGCACCACGTAGATCAGGCCGACGTGCGGGTTGCTCAGGATGTTGCGGAAACCGTCCACGCGTTTGTTGCCGCGCCGGTCCGGCACGACGATCGTCGTGTCGTCCAGGACCAACGTGAAGCCTGACGGGTCACCCTTCGGGGACACGTCGCACGAGCCGTCCGCCCCGGCCGTGGCGACGAGGCAGAACGGCGACTCCGCGAGCCAGGCGCGGTCCAGGTCGTGCAGCGCCGGGCGGACCTTGTTGGCGACGATTTCGGTTGGTGTGCCGACCAACTCGGTCAGTTCGGCCTCGGACATGATCTCGACGAACTCCACGAACCGAGGCTACTGGCGAGCCCGGTCGGCGTCGACCGGATTCAGACCGCGGGCGGGCGGGCCTCGAACGGCGTGGACAGCACGACCGTGGTGCGGGTGGACACGTTGGCCGACTCACGGATCTGGCGCAGCAGTTCCTCCAGTGCCAACGGACTGGCCACACGCACCAGCAGCACGTACGACTCGTCGCCGGCGACGGAGTAGCACGCCTCGATCTGTGACAGGTGCTGCAGCCGGCTCGGATAGTCGTCGGCGGCGGCCGGGTCGATCGGTGTCAGCGAGATCAGCGCGGTGAGCGGCAGATCGAGCTGGCCGTAGTCGACGTGAGCCGTGTAGCCGCGGATGGCGCCGCGCTGTTCGAGGCGGCGAACCCGTTGGTGCACGGCGGAAACGCTCAGGCCGACGCGTTCGGCCAAATCCGTGAGGGTGCATCGGCCGTCGCCGACCAGTTCCCGCAGGATCGCTCTGTCGATCGCTTCCAGGGTCACGGGCAGGCCGTCACAGGGCGACCAGCTCGTGCGGACGGTTGTTCAGCGACGCGACGCCGTGGTCGGTGACGACGACGATGTCCTCGATCCGGGCGCCCCAGCGACCCGGCAGGTAGATGCCTGGTTCGACGCTGAACGCCATGCCCGGCGCCAGCGGCAGCGAGCTACCGGCGACGATGTAGGGCTCCTCGTGCACGTCGAGGCCGATGCCGTGGCCGGTGCGGTGGATGAAGTTGTCGCCGAACCCGGCATCGGTGATGATCCGTCGGGCCGCCATGTCGACCGCCTCCGCCGTGACACCGGGCCGGATCATGTCGACGGCCGTCTGCTGTGCGCGCTGCAACACGCCGTAGACGCTGCTGACGTCCGGCTCGCTCGGCTCGCCGAGCACGTACGTGCGGGTCGAGTCGGAGTTGTAGCCCTCGGCGACCAGGCCGCCGATGTCGATCACGACGACGTCACCGGCCTCGATCACGCGGTCGGACACGTCGTGGTGCGGGCTGGCGCTGTTCGGGCCGGAGCCGACGATCACGAACGCCGCCGACTCGTGGCCCTCCTCGACGATCGCGGCGGCGATGTCCGCACCCACCTCGGCCTCGGTGCGGCCGGGCCGCAGCCACTCCCCCATCCGCGCGTGCACCCGGTCGATCGCCTCGCCCGCCCTGCGCAGCGCGGTGAGTTCCTCGGCGTCCTTGCGCATCCGCAGTTCGCGCAGCACCGGGCCGGCCAGCGACTGCTCGGTGTCGGGCGCCTGTGCGCGCATGCCGAGCACGTGCAGCGCGGGCATCATGTCGCTCACCGCGATCCGGCGCGGCCCGCCGGCCATCCGCAGCGCGAGGGCGAACGGGTCCTCGCCGTCCACCCAGCTCCGCACGCCGACGCCGAGGTCGTCGGTGGGGACGTCGTCGTAGCCGGGGCGTTCCAGGGCGGGAACGACCAGCGTCGGCTCGCCGCCTGCCGGCAGCACCAGGCAGGTCAGCCGTTCGAACGAGCCGCCCGCGACTCCCAGCAGGTAGCGCAGGTCCGAACCCGACGACACGAGCAACGCGTCGATGCCGGCCGCTGCCGTCGCTTCCTGTGCCCGCCGCAGCCTGGCCGCGAGGGTTTCCGGGGTGGTCGCCATGCCCGGAGCTTAGCCATCGGGCGGGCCGGGCACGTGCGATGGCACGCTATGTCCGTGACGCTCGTGCTGCTGGACTCCGCCAGCCTGTACTTCCGGTCGTACTTCGCCCTGCCCGAGTCGATGACATCGCCGGACGGCATCCCGGTCAACGCCGTGCGCGGGTTCACCGACACCGTCGCGCGGATCATCGCCGACCGCGGACCGACCAGACTGGTGGCCTGCCTGGACGCGGACTGGCGGCCCGCGTTCCGGGTGGCGCTGCTGCCCAGCTACAAGGCGCACCGGCTGGCCGACGAGGCGGCCAACATCGAGGAGGTGCCGGACACCCTCAGCCCGCAGGTGCCGGTGATCCTGGAGGTGCTGGCCGCGGCCGGCCTGGCCACCGCCGAGGCGGCCGGATACGAGGCCGACGACGTGATCGGCACGCTGACCGATCACGAGAAGCACGACCCCGTCGAAGTGATCACCGGCGACCGGGACCTGTTCCAGGTGGTACGCGAGGAGCCGAGTCCGGCGCGCGTCGTGTACGTCGGCAAGGGCTGGGCGAGGGCCGAGGTGCTGGGCCCGGTCGAACTCGCCGAGCGCTACGGTCTGCCGCCCGTCGACACCGGACCGGGCTACGCGGACATGGCGCTGCTGCGCGGCGACCCGTCCGACGGGCTGCCCGGCGTGGTCGGGATCGGCGAGAAGACGGCGGCGAAGCTGATCACCGAGTACGGCTCGCTGCACGGCCTCCTGGTCGCCGCGACGGAGGGCAAGGTGCCCAACAAGGTCGCCGCACGCCTCGCCGACGCGGCCGACTACCTCGCCGCCGCACCCCGCGTCGTCCGTGTCGCCACCGACGCACCCGTCACCGTGTCCGGACCCGACGACGTACCCACCGAACCGGCCGACCCCGGACGACTCGCCGAACTCGGCAGGCGCTGGGGCATCGAATCGTCGGTGAAACGCCTCACCAGCGCCATGGCCGCCAACGCGGGCCGGGGCGGTCGTACCGAACAGGTATGACCGCTGGCCCGGTACGGTGACCGTGTGTCCGAGTCCCTGCCGACGGCGGATCTGGATCCGCGGTCGGTGCGCTCACGGCTCTGACCAGCTAGTTTTAGGCATCGTAAGATGGCTGGGGATTTTCGGCGTCCAGTCGGGTAACCGATAGCGACTCCACTGTTGCGACCGTGGCTGTCTTCCCAGTACGGCAGCCGCCCTTTGATGATCTTGGCTGGTCCGGCTGCCACGGTAGAGGGCGAGTTCGCGGTGTCGAACCTGGCCATGCGTATGCGCGGCTCAACCCTGCTTCACCCGGACGAGGCCATTTACCCAGGCAGGGAAGTACATGATGGGGGCTGCCGGAGCGATTGCAACGTTCCCGCCGCCTACATTATGCGAGCCGAGTAAGGCCTGCACCGCTGCGAGATGGTACTCCACAGGCAAGGGCGCTAATTGAAGCCGGTCCAAGCCCGTTTCGTGCCACGGTCACCCAAGATTCGTATAAGGTTGCCGAAACAACAGTCGACCTGCTGGAACGTATGCTTCGGAACGAAAAGGTACCGACACGAACACTGCTACCTGGCGAGGTACTGGCGCGGCATCAAGACCATCAGGTGGTCTATGCAAATGCTAACATTCAAGTTATTCGATCGTGGAAGCTGGAATGATCGTCGCGTTACTTGGTCACCCATCGCCCTACTATGGCAGAATCCCATTGCGGAGGTCACTACCAGGATGGTTGACCAGTCCGGCTCGGCCAGGTTCGATTCGTACTGACTATTGACGCATCGAAAAGGTACTCGCGCATCGCTCGCCCACTCCCTGCGACCGGCGCGAGGCAAGGTGGGGCCTGACGGGGCGGCACGCCGCCATCCAGATGATCGCGATTAGGCGCGCAACCGCTGGATCGCACGTCGCTGACCAGGCCGGCTCAGAAGTAGGTGCCTGCCCATGGTGAGCCCGCCACCGCGCACAGCCGGTCGGCCACGCTCAGCGCGTCGGCCTTGACCACGGTGAGCCTGCCGGTGGCGGCCAGCGCGGACGGCATGACGTCGCCGAGGTACAGCATGGCGAGGGCGTCGGCGCCGAGCACGAGTTCGGCGGGTTCCTCGACACGGCGGGCCGGTCCGTCACCGAGCCGGTAGCGGCCGGAGTTGGCCGGCAGGAAGTCGTCGACCAGTTCGATCACGACCGAGCCGTCGGCCGCCGACCCGCCGAACGAGCGGGCGGCCAGCGCGGTGGGCACGTCGATCACGCGCAGCCACGTCTCGTCGTCGATGTCGGTGGTCGTGACCACCCTGCGGTCGGTGAACAGCAACTCCAGCGGTTCGTCCAGCGGGCGCAGGTCGGCGCGGATCTCGGCCACCAGGTCCACCGACACCAGGAAGCGCCACAGGGCCGCCCACGCCCGCGGGTTGGCCGCGTGCAGGTCGGCCAGGAGCAGCACACGCCGGTTGTCCCGTCGTTCCACCTGGTAGATCGCGTATCCGTCGTCACCGTCCGGACCGGAGTGCACGGCGATCACGGCGTGCGCCTTCAGTTCGGCCCACTTGGTGGTCATGAGCTGCCAGTAGCCGTCCGAGCGGGCCACCCAGCCCGGCCCGTCGGCGCCCATGGCGCGGTACAGCTCCGGCAGCAGCGGCAGCGCCTCGGCCATCGTCAGCAGGCGGATCGCGCCGCCGGCGGGCGCCTCCGGCCGGCACACGGCCCTGCGGCGGTCCACGGTCACGGCGCGGCCGCGGGTGGCGACGCCGTAGCCGAACCGGCCGTAGATGGGGGCCTCACTGGCGCGCAGCGACGCGAACGGTTCCGGCACGCCCCCCAACTGGGCGCGCATCAGGGCGGTCAGCACTCCGCGGCGGGTGTGGTCGGCGCGTACGCCGACCGCGGTGACCATCGCCATGGGCAGTACGGCCCCGCCCGGCACGGCCAGTTCGCTCGCCGTCGTCATGGCGGTGCCGACGAGGACGTCGCCGCGATACGCGCCGAGCACGCGGCCCTCGCGGAAGGAGTCGACGCGCTGCGCCCAGGCCTCGTCGGTGGCCGGCGGATGGTGCAGCGTGCCGCGGAACAGCGTACTGGCGGCGCGGTGCTCGTCCGGTTCCAGGAGACGAACGCGCAGATCGTCGGTCATGCACCCATCGTCGCCCAGCGGGCCGACGGTCGGCGACCGACTATTCGGCCGCCGGCCGTGGTTCGCTACTTCGGCTGTGCGACCTCGTACTGGCCGTCCGCCGTCTTGACGGTGACCTGGACCTGCTTCTGCGAGCCGTCGATCGTGGCCGTGCAGTAGAAGACGTTGCCCACCTTGACTTCAGGGCTGCTCGGGCACGTCACCGTGCTCACGTTGATCTTGTAGTCGTTCTGCAGGACGTTCTTCACGCCGTTCTCGACCGAACCGGTGTCCAGCACCTTGGTGTTGAAGAAGCCCGGCCACACGAACCCGCCGACCAGCACGGCGGCCGCGAGTACGACGACGATCACCACGATCGTCCAGATCAGCCCGGTCCGCTTGCGCGGCGCGGCGTGCTCGGTACCGGGGAAACCGGGCTGCTGGTAGCCGGGGTACTGCTGCTGTTGCTGCCCGTAGGCGTTCGGGTAGCCCTGCTGCATCGGCTGCTGGCCGTAACCGGGCTGCTGTTCCTGGCCGTAGGGTTGTTGGCCGTAACCGGGCTGCTGGCCGTAGCCCGGCTGTGGCTGCGGCTGCGGCGGCCAGCCTCCCTGGTTCGGCGTCGCGGGCTGCCCGTACCCGCTGCCCTGCTGGGACGGGAATCCACCCGACTGCGGCGTCGGATACTGGCCACCACCGTAGGAGGGCTGCTGACCCCACCCCTGCGGGTCGTTCCCCCCAGGCGGGCCGTAGGGGCTGCTCATCGTTCGCCTCCGAGATCGGGATCGGCGTCGCCGTCCTGCTGGCCTCCGGGTCGATCCACGAAACGGCAACCGACCCCCGCGGGGATCAAACCACAGGTCGACCTCGTTTCCCCACCCAGTCGACCAACCTGTCGCGGCATTGTCGCCGGCGATCGGCCGTGCTCGGTCAGGCCGTGCCCATCGCCACGACACCGCGGCGGATCGCGGCGACGGCCCTGGCGGCGACGTCACTGATCGGATCCGTGCCACGGACCACGTCGCGGATCTGGTCGAGCAGGTCCATGACCTGCCGGCACCAGCGCACGAAGTCGCCCGCGAGCAGTTCCTGGCCGTTCGCCTCGGCAGCGACGAGCACCCGTTCAAGGGGCTCGCCGCGCGCCCACCGGTAGACCGGCCAGGCGAAGCCGGCGTCCGGTTCCCGGGTGCGGTCCAGCCGGTGGCGGCGCTCGTCCTCCTCGATGGACGCCCACAGCCGGGCGGTCTCGCGCAGCGCGTCGCCGATCCTGCCGGCCGGAACCCTCGCCTCCTTCGGTCCGTCGCGGCGCGCCTCGTAGACGAGGGCGGACACGACGGCGGCCAGTTCCGCCGGGTCGAGGTCGCGCCACACGCCGTGCCGCAGGCATTCGGCGGCCAGCAGGTCGGACTCGCTGTACAGGCGGGCCAGCCGGCGGCCGTGCTCGGTGACGTCCTGTTCCTCGTCGCCGACCGGGACGGTCAGGTAGCCGCGGTCGACCAGCAGGTCCCGGATCCGGTCGAACGAGCGGGCCAGGGAGTGCGTAGTGGCGGCCATCTTCTGCTTGAGCTGCTCGTTCTCGGCGGCCAGCCGGTGGTGGCGCTCCGCCCAGCGGGCGTGGTCCTCGCGCCGCTCGCAGCCGTGGCACGGGTGCGCGCGCAGCGCACGGCGCAGGGTGGCCAGCTCGGCGTCGTCGGCCGCGCCAGCGCGGCGGCGTTCCCGGCCCGGGGCCGGGATACCGGCGTTGCGCAGGTTGTCGGCCAGTTCCCGGCGCGAGCGCGGCGACCGCACGTCGACCTGTTTGGGCAGCCGGATGCGGCCCAGCGTGCGGACCGGGGCGGGGAAATCGGTCACCGACAGGCGCCCCGCCCAACGGTCCTCGGTGACGACCAGCGGCCGCGGCTCGGTCAGCGGGTCGATGCCCGGGTCGATGACGACGGCCAGTCCGGACCGTTTGCCCGACTGCACGGCGATCACGTCGCCCTTGCGCAGCTTCTCCAGCGACGCGGCCGCCTCGGCCCGGCGGCTGGCGGTGTTCTGCCGCGCCAGGTACTTCTCGCGGTCGGACACCTTGCGGCGCAGCGCGGCGTACTCGGTGAAGTCGCCGAGGTGGCAGGTCATCGACTCGGCGTAGCCGGCCAGGGCCTTCTCGTTGCGCCTCGATCCGGCGCGCCAGGCCCGACGACCGAGCGATCGGCCTGGAACTGCGCGAGCGAGCTGCTCCAGCAGCTCACGGGCCTGCTCGGCGCCGAGCTGGTGGACCAGGTTGACGGCCATGTTGTAGCCGGGCCGGAACGACGACTTCAGCGGATACGTACGGGTGGACGCCAGCCCCGCGACCTGTTTCGGGTCGACACCGGGCTGCCACAGGACGACCGCGTGGCCCTCGATGTCGATGCCGCGGCCGCCCGCGCGGCCGGTGAGCTGCGTGTACTCCCCCGGCGTGAGCTCGACGTGCGCCTCGCCGTTGTACTTGACCAGCCGCTCCAGGACGACCGTGCGGGCAGGCATGTTGATGCCCAGCGCCAGGGTCTCGGTCGCGAACACGGCCTTGACCAGGCCGTTGACGAACAGTTCCTCGACGGTCTCCTTGAACGCCGGCAGCATCCCCGCGTGGTGACCCGCGACGCCGCGCTCCAGGGCGTCGCGCCACTCCCAGTAGCCCAGCACGCGCAGGTCGGCCTCGGGCAGGTCGGCGGTGCGGCGCTCGACGATGGCGCGGATCTCCTCGACCTCCTCCGGCGTCGTCAGCCGCATCCCGGCCCGCACGCACTGGTCGACGGCTGCGCCGCAGCCGGCCCGGCTGAACACGAACACGATGGCGGGCAACAGGTTCGCGGCGTCCAGGCGTTCCACGACCTCGACCCGGGAGGTCGGCCGGAACCGGGGCGTGCGGCCACCGCCGGTGCGGCCGCGACCGCGCCACGGCGCGTGCAGCCGGGCCAGTTCCTCGGTGCGGCGCAACAGGTTCGGGTTGATCGCGGCCTGGTGGGCGAGCTGCTGGCCGGGGATGCCGGTGGCCTTCTCGCCCGCGAACAGGTCCATCAGGCGGCCGTTGACCATCATGTGCTGCCACAGCGGGACCGGCCGGTGCTCGTCGACGACGACGGTGGTGTCGCCGCGCACCTCCAGCAGCCAGTCGCCGAACTCCTCCGCGTTGCTGACCGTGGCGGACAGGCTGACCAGGCGGACGGCCTCCGGCAGGTGCAGGATGACCTCCTCCCACACGGCACCGCGGAACCGGTCGGCCAGGTAGTGCACCTCGTCCATCACGACGTAGCCCAGACCGTCCAACGTGGTCGATCCGGCGTAGAGCATGTTCCGCAGCACCTCGGTGGTCATCACGACCACGGACGCGTCGCCGTTGACGGACGTGTCACCGGTCAGCAGGCCGACGTTGCGCGCCCCGTGCCGCGCGACGAGATCGGCGTACTTCTGGTTCGACAACGCCTTGATCGGCGTGGTGTAGAAGCACTTGAGGCCCTCGGCCAGTGCGAGGTGCACGGCGAACTCGCCGACGATCGTCTTGCCGGCCCCGGTCGGGGCGCAGACGAGCACACCGTGACCGTCCTCAAGGGCCTCGCAGGCGGTCCGCTGGAACGGGTCGAGCTCGAACGGTACGACGGCGGCGAACTCGGTCAACTGGGGACGGGCGGCCCGCCGACGGGACGCGGCATACGCGTCAGCCGGGGCTCGCACCGGGCGATCAGCCACGACTCCAGACTGTCACACCGACCCGACAACGCGCTGCCCCGATCACATCGTGTCGATCCGTGGGGCACCAGTTGAGACGCTCCCCACAGCGAGCACCGAGTCGACACAGCGAGACCGGGTCGATCGGCCGGACGCGCCCGGTTCCACGGACTCCCCGATGTCCAGGTGCGCGTCATCGGCTGTTGATCACGTTTCCGGCCTGACCACGGACAGGGCCGAGCGGACGCAGCGGACCGTGAGCGGGAGACGGGCCTGGCGTTCGCCGTCGGCGTAGGCGACCCAGTGGTTGCGGCCGGCGAGGTGGACCGAGCGGGCGCGCATCGTGGTGACGGCCGGGTGGTCGACGTGGCGGCCGCTGCGCAGGGTGGGCAGTATCGCGAGCAGGACGCGGCGGGTGGTGGCGCCGACGACCGTGATGTCGAGCAGGCCGTCGTCGGGGACCGCGTCCGGGCAGATCGGGATGCCGCCGCCGTAGAACGGCAGATTGCCGATGGACACCATCGTCGCGTCCAGTCGCAGCACCGTCGAGTCGGTCTCCACGGTCAGCGGGCGCGGGCGCAGGCGGGCCAGTTCGGCGACGAGGGCCACGTCGTAGCGGCGCGGGCCGGCGGGCCAGCGCAGTGTGTTGGCGCGTTCGTTGACCGCCGAGTCGAAGCCCGCGCACAGCACCGTGGCGAACCACGAGCCGCCGGACACCCTGCCCAGGTCCATCGACGCGAAGCGGCCGGTCCGGATCGCGTCGGCGATCGCCCGCGCGGCCGGCAGTGGCTCATCGGGCACGCACAATGCCCTGGCCAGGTCGTTGCCGGTGCCGGCGGGGATCACGGCCAGCGCTGTCGTGCTGCCGGCGCAGGCCTGTAGCGCCAAGTGGGCGAGGCCGTCGCCGCCGAGTACCGCCAGCACGTCCACGCCGTCGGCGACGGCACGCGCGGCCAGTTCCGCGCTGCCGGCGGCCGAGTCGGCGACCAGCGGTTGCAGGTGGTCCACGGATGTCCGCAGGGCCGCGGCCACCCGGCCGGCCACCCGCGCCGCGAGACCGGTCCCGGCGGCCGGGCTGACCAGAAGTGCCGCGATCACCCCGGCATCATGACACGGCCGGATCAGGTCGCGTCGTCGTAGCTGAACGGCTCCTCGGGGACCGGTTCCGCCTTCGGCATCGGCGAGGCCTCGTCGTCGTCCAGGCCGTCCCAGCCCTCTTCGACACGGTCGCGCGCCTTCCGCTTGTCGTGCACGCGGGAGATCTGGACCGCGACCTCCAGCAGCAGCGTCAGGCCACCGGCCAGCGCGCACATCGAGATCGGGTCCTGGCCGGGAGTGGCGAACGCGGCGAACACGAACAGGCCGAAGATCATGCCCCGACGCCAGCGCCTGAGCTTGTCGTACTTCAGCACGCCGACGCGGTTGAGCATGACCACGAGCAGCGGCAGCTCGAAGCTCACGCCGAAGATGATCAGCAGGTTGATCATGAACGACACGTAGGCCGTCGCGGCCAGCGCGGTGACGAAGTTGCCGCCGCCGACGTTGGACAGCACCCGCAGCGCCTCGGGCAGCACCACGTAGGCCATCACGGCGCCCGCGCAGAACAGCAGCACGGCGACCGATACGAACACCAGCGCGAACTTGCGTTCCTTGCGGTACAGGCCCGGGGTGATGAACGCCCAGACCTGGTACAGCCACGCGGGGCTGGTCAGCACGAACCCGGCCGCGATGCCGACCTTCAACCGGATCATGAAGCCTTCGAACGGCTGCGTCTGCAGCAGCGCGCACCCGTGGCCGGCGAACGTCGCCCGCTGGTCGACCGGCAGCGCGCAGTACGGTTCGTTCATCAACTGGCCCAGTGACGGGACCGGCCCCACCCGGTAGTAGAACCACAGGAAGCCGGCGATCGAGCCCAGCAGTACGGCCAGCGCGGCCAGCGCCAGGCGGTACCGCAGTTCGTAGAGGTGCTCGATCAGCGTCATCGTGCCGTCGGGGTTGGCCCGGCGGCTACGGCGACGACGGGCATCCAGGCGCCCACCACGCGGGCGGAGCGGATTGTTCTGCTCCACCTGTTCGTCCGTTCCTCGTCAGTGCGTCAGCTGGCTTGCTGGTCGCGCTGGACCTGATCGGCGACCGTGTGCTGCGGCTGCGGTGCGGCGAGCTGCTGCGGCGGTACCGGCGGCGTGGCCGGGCCGTTCGCGGCGTGCTCGTCCTCGTGCAGGCCCCTGGTCTCGGCGCGGAAGATGCGCATGGACTTGCCGATGCCTCGTGCAGCGTCTGGCAGCCGCTTCGCGCCGAACAGCAAGATGATCAGCACGGCGATGATGAGCAGATGTGGCCAGCCGAATCCGTTAAGCACGGTTGTCCTCCCGTTCTACGCTGGTCCCGATCGTACGCGGCGTCCCCACCCGCGGCCTACGCCCTAGGGGAACCTGCCTCGAATCCGACACCGCGACCTTCAGTGCCGCCGTCCTGGCCCGCAGCAGTCCGGACCGGTCGGCGACGTCGGCACGCAGCGTGCCACGCGCCGCGGACAGCCGTCGTACCGAGCCCGACAGCCGCACGCCCACCAGGGCGGCGACGATCACGACCACCACCAGCAGCCCGATCAGGATCGGTACGAACAGCACCGGCACACCGTAGCCGCATCAGGTGGACGACAGGTGATCAGCTCTGGCCAACGCCTGTCGCGCGTGTGACAGCACGGCGTCCGCGAGGTCGGCGGGCGCCTCGACCAGCACCTCACCCGCCTGCGCCAGGATCAGCCGGACCATCCAGGACGTGTCGGCGTAGCGCATCCGGATCCTGGCCCGCCCGCCGTCCAGCTCGGTCACCTCGTCCACCGGGTAGTACTCGGCGACCCAGCGGGCGTCGGGCAGCAGCACCAGAACGGCCTCGCGCTGGTCGGGTTCGGGCTGGAACAGGCCCTCGGACACATCGTGCTGCCGCGCGTGCGGCGGGGGCGCGGCCGGTTCGTCCAGCTCGGACACCTCGTCGATGCGGTCCAGCCGGAACAGCCGCACGTCCTCGGCCATGCGGCACCAGGCTTCCAGGTAGCCCCGGCCCTCCACCAGCAGCATCCGCATCGGGTCGACCGTGCGGTCGCTGATCTCGTCGCGGGACGCGGTGTAGTAGCGGATGCGCAGCGCGTGGCCGCGTGCCATGGCGGCCTGCACGGACTGCCGGGTCCGTTCCGTGGACTCGCTCTCCCGCATGGCGAGACCGACCACGACACCGGCCGGCTGCGCCTGACCGACCGCCGACTCGATCTTGGCCAGACTGCGGCGGACGGCGTCGGTGTCCACGACGCCGGGCGTGTCGGCCAGCGCGCGCAGCGCGACCAGCAGCGAGGTCGCCTCGGCGGCGGTCAGCCGCAGCGGGCGGCGCATGCCGGCGTCGTAGGTGACGGTGATCGTGTCGCCCTCGAAGGACAGGTCGATCAGGTCACCCGGACCGTAACCGGGCAGGCCGCACATCCACAGCAGTTCGAGGTCCTTGCGCAACTGCTTGGGTGTCACGCCGAAGTCGGCCGCGGCCTCGTCGACCGGAATGCCCGGCCGGGCGATCAGGTACGGCACGAGCGCCAGCAGGCGCGGCAACCGGTCGGTCGCCGCGCTGCCGGATGCCGCCTTGGCGCCCTTGTCCGCACCGGCCTTGCTCGCCGCGCTCATCTCCCCCAGCCCCCGTTCATCTCCCCCAACTCTCCGCTTCCGCGCCCTTGGTCTGGCCGTCGACGACGCCGAGCAGGCGCTCGCGGACAGCCTTGCGCAGCAGTTCCGGTGCCAGCACGACGACGTCCGCGCCGTGCCCGGCCAGCCAGCCCGCCGCCGACTCCGGAAACCGCAGTTCGACGGTCATCTCGTCACCGGACTGCCCGTCCAGGGTGAGCGGCCCGATCCGGGTGGCCTGCCGCCGTACGCCGTGCGCCCTGCCGGTCGCGACCCACACGCGCGCCGGGGTGGTCGGGCGCTGTTCCTTCTCGCCGACCAGCACGTAGTCCATCAGGTTGATCCCGGCCGGCCGTCGCACCGCACCGGGTTTGCCGACGGTCGCCACGTCACCGACGATCCGGGTCAGCCGGAAGCAGCGCGGCGCGTCCCGGTCGCGGTCCCGGCCGACGAGGTACCAGCGACCCCGCCACGACACGACACCCCACGGCTCGACGCTGCGGGTCATGACGTCACCGGGCGGCGAGCGGCGGTAGTCGAACGTGACGGCCCGCCCGGCGTCGACGGCCGCCAGCAGAGGTGCGAAGGCCGGTTCCGTGGCCCGCACCTTGGGTTCGACGGTCGGTGCGGACACCTCGTCGACGTCCACGCCCGCGGCACGGAGTTTGAGCAGTGCGCCGTTCGCCGCGCCGGTCAGTTCCGGTGCCTCCCAGAGGCGGACCGCGAGCGCGACGGCGGCGGCCTCGTCGGGCTCCAGGTCGATGTCGCCGAGTTCGTAGTCGCGGCGGGCGATGCGGTAGCCGTCGGTGGCGTCGAAGGCCGAGTTGCGCCCGGTCTCCAGGGGCACGCCGAGGTCCCGCAGTTCGGCCTTGTCGCGTTCGAACATGCGGAAGAAGGCCTCGTCGGACGGGGCGTCCGCGTAGCCGGCCACGATGCCCCTGATGCGATCGGCGGTCAGGTAGGACCGGGTCGACAACAGGCACAACACGAGATTGACGAGGCGCTCCGCGCGTGCGGTGGACACGTCCCGCACCCTAACGCCGACTGCCCTCATCGCACATAAGGACCTGCCGATCACTCGAACAGATGACCGAAGGGACACGTGTCCCGATTGCGAAGCAGCGGTGCGGGCACGCAACCGACGTCTGACACGCGGCGGCGACTTGACGTGGATACCCCCACTGGGTACTACTGGATGTCCGATACCCAAGGGGGGTATACGCGGGAGGTGGTCGCGGATGCGGCAGGTAGGTGCGGCGCTGGCGATGGCCGGGTCGATGACCTGGGACATTCTGTGGGCCCTGGTGCTCGGGTTCGCGCTGTCGGCCGTCGTGCAGGCCGTTGTCCGGCGGTCGACCGTGGTCCGGCTGATGGGGGACGACCGGCCCCGCAGTCTCGCGATCGCGACCGGGCTCGGGATGGCTTCCTCGTCGTGCTCCTACGCCGCCGTCGCGCTGGCCAGGTCGCTGTTCCGCAAGGGAGCCGACTTCACCGCCGCCATGGCGTTCGAGATCGCGTCCACCAACCTCGTGATCGAACTCGGGGTCGTCCTCGCGCTGTTGTTGGGATGGCAGTTCACGCTGGCCGAGTTCGTCGGTGGGCCGGTGATGATCGTCCTGTTGGCGTTGCTGTTCCGGCTCGTGCTCTCCGACCGGCTGGTCGACGCGGCGAGACGGCAGGCCGATCGTGGGATCGCCGGGTCGATGGAGGGCCACGCCGCGATGGACATGTCCGTCCAGCGGGACGGCTCGTTCTGGCGCCGGCTCGTCTCACCGGACGGGTTCACCGCCGTGTCGCACGTGTTCGTGATGGAGTGGGCCGCGATCGTGCGCGACCTGGTGATCGGACTGCTGGTCGCGGGCGCCATCGCGACCTGGGTGCCGGACTCGTTCTGGCAGGGCTTCTTCCTCAGCGGCCATCCGGTCGCCGCCGCCGTCTGGGGGCCGCTGGTCGGACCGCTGGTCGCCGTGCTCAGCTTCGTCTGTTCGGTCGGCAACGTGCCGCTGGCCGTCGTGCTGTGGACCGGCGGCATCAGCTTCGGCGGGGTGATCGCCTTCATCTTCGCCGACCTGCTGATCCTGCCGATCCTGAACATCTACCGGCGCTACTACGGCCGCCGGATGGCGCTGCTGGTCGCGGGCGCCTGCTACGTCACGATGGCCGCCGCGGGCTACGTGATCGAGCTGGTGTTCGGCGGCCTGGGCCTGGTGCCGGGGCGGGCGAGCGCCCACCTGCCGCACGTGGGCATCTCGTGGAACTACACGACCTGGCTGAACATCGCGTTCCTGCTGGTGGCGGCCGTACTCGTGGTGCGGTTCCAGCGCAGCGGCGGGATGCCGATGCTGAAGATGATGGGCGGGGCGCCAGAGGACGAGCACCACACGGACCATTCCGGTCACCACCACTGAACCGCGGCCGATCCCGCCCCCGCCGGAAGCCCTGGAGGTGGCCCCCGGAGGAAGCGGGTCGCACGGCATCGACGACCGGCTGCCAGGCCGTTCGCCAACTTGTCCATGATCGCACAGATGTTCGATCTTCGCCCTGCGAGATTGGTCTCATCGGCTTGCCTCCCGTGATGATCACTCGACCGTGTGGTCCGAGTTGCGGGATCGCGTGACCTGGGTTCGTTGACGGGAGTGTCCGCGACCGGCAGGGAGATCGAATGACGTGGCTCACGCGTGTCCTGGTCGTCCTGGCCCTCATCGTGCCGCCGACGTCGGCGGCGGCCGGTACGACGCCCGGCATCGTGGGTGGCGACTCGGCCGGCGCCGGCCACCCGTGGGTGGTCGCGCTGATCGACCAGCGGAACCGGCAGTTCTGCGCGGGCTCGCTGATCAAGCCGGACACCGTCGTGACAGCGGCACACTGCCTGCTCGGCCGGTCCGCCGACGGGCTGCTCGTGCTCGGCGGGCGCTCCGATCTGAGCAGGGTCGAGCTCGGCGAGGCCATCTCGCAGGTCACCAGGATCGACGTGCCGGGCAGGTTCGAGTCGGCTCAGGTCGGCAACGACATCGCGACGCTGACGCTGCAAACGCCGTTCCCGTTCCAGCCGATCCCGGTGGCCGGGGCGGCCGACGCCGACCTCTACACGCCCGGCACGGTCGGCACGGTGCTGGGCTGGGGTCGCGGGGCACCCGGCCAGGAGACGAGCGAACTGCGGCAGCTCACGGTGCCCGTGGTGGCAACCGACAGGTGCCGCGACGAGTACGACGCCCTCGTCACAGGTGCGTCCTACGACGCGACGACGATGTTCTGCGCCGGCTTCGTCGGCCAGGGCAAGGGCGTGTGCACGGGCGATGCCGGCGGCCCGCTCGTCATCGACGGCAAGCTCGCCGGCATCGTCTCGTGGAACGTCGGCTGTGGCGGCTATCCGGACTTCTACACGAAGGTCGCGGCCTTCTAGAGCGAGCCGATCAGGCGCTCGACACGCTCGTCGACGGCCCGGAACGGGTCCTTGCACAGGACGGTGCGCTGCGCCTGGTCGTTCAGCTTCAGGTGCACCCAGTCGACGGTGAAGTCACGGCCCGCCTGCTGGGCGGCCGCGATGAAGTCACCGCGCAGCTTGGCACGGGTGGTCTGCGGCGGGACGTCCTTGGCCGCCTCGATGTCGTCGTCGTTGGTGACGCGTTCCACCAAGCCCTTGCGCTGCAGCAGGTCGAAGATGCCGCGGCCGCGCCGGATGTCGTGGTAGGCGAGGTCAAGCTGTGCGACACGGGCGCTGGACAGCTCCATGTTGTGCTTGACGCGGTACTGCTCGACCAGCCGGTACTTGATCGCCCAGTCGATCTCGCGGTCGATCTTGGACAGTTCCTGGCTCTCCACGGCGTCCAGCGTCCTGCCCCACAGTTCGATGACGCGGTCGGCGATCGGGTCGGAACCGCGCCGGGCCACGTGCTCGGCGGCCTTGGAGTGGTACTCGCGCTGGATCTCCAGCGCGGACGCCTCCCGGCCGCCTGCCAGCCGCACGGGCCGCTTGCCGGTCAGGTCGTGGCTGATCTCGCGGATCGCACGGATCGGGTTGTCCAGGCTGAAGTCCCGGAACTGGACGCCCTGCTCGATCATCTCCAGCACCAGGTTCGCGCTGCCGACCTTGAGCAGCGTCGTGACCTCGGACATGTTCGAGTCGCCCACGATGACGTGCAGGCGGCGGTAGCGCTCCGCGTCGGCGTGCGGCTCGTCACGCGTGTCGATGATCGGACGGGAGCGGGTGGTGGCGCTGGACACGCCCTCCCAGATGTGTTCGGCGCGCTGCGACAGGCAGTACACGGCGCCGCGCGGCGTCTGGAGCACCTTGCCGGCACCGCAGATGAGCTGTCTGGTGACCAGGAACGGCAGCAGGATGTCGGCGATCCGGGAGAACTCGCCGGCCCGCGCCACGAGGTAGTTCTCGTGGCAGCCGTACGAGTTGCCCGCCGAGTCGGTGTTGTTCTTGAACAGGAAGATGTCCCCGCCGATGCCCTCGTCGGCCAGCCGCCGCTCGGCGTCGACGAGCAGGTCCTCCAGGATGCGCTCGCCCGCCTTGTCGTGCGTGACCAACTGCACGAGGTCGTCGCACTCGGCCGTCGCGTACTCGGGGTGCGAGCCCACGTCCAGGTAGAGCCGGGAGCCGTTGCGCAGGAAGACGTTCGACGAACGCCCCCATGAGACCACGCGCCGGAACAGGTACCGGGCGACCTCGTCCGGTGACAGCCGTCGCTGCCCGTGGAAGGTGCACGTGACCCCGAATTCGGTCTCGATGCCGAAGATCCGCCGCTGCATTCCTCCACCCTAGGCGTTTCCGCTGACTTCATCCGTGCGCCGTTCGGGGATGACTGTTCGTGTCGGGCCCCGGCGCGGGGAACCGGCGCCGAAACGACCGCTCAGCCTGTGGATTCACGCAGGTCAGCGGCCCGACCTGTCGCAGTCACGTCCACGAACGTCGGGACCTCCTGGGCACCTTGCACGGCGTACTTGCCGTCGAAGACGAACGTCGGGACGGCGTCGATGCCCAGCCGCTGAGCTGCGCCGATCGCCGCGCGCACCTCGGCCACTCCCTCGTCACCGGCCAACCAGGCCCGTGCCTCGTCCTGGTCGACGCCGACACTCCCGGCCAGCGCCACCAACGTCTCGTGGTCGCCGACGTCGCGGCCGTCGGTGAAATAGGCCTTGAGCAGGGCGTTGCCGAATCACGCTGGACCTGAGGCGCCGTAGTCCCGCTCGGTGAGCCACAGCAGGCGGTGTGCGGTGAACGTGTTCACCACGAGCGCGCGGTCGAAACGGAACTCAAGGCCCTCGCGGCGGGCCAGTTCCGCGACATGGTCGTGGTTGTCGGCGGAAACCGGGACCGAACAGCGCCGTCGTAGTACTCGTACAGCGGCTGCGCCTCGTCGGGCGTCGTCCGGGCTGAGCTGGAACGGCCGGTAGGCGACCTCCACGTCCTGCCTGCCGGCGAACTTGTCCAGCGCGTGCTCGAAGCGCGTCTTGCCGACGTAGCACCACGGGCACGCGACGTCCGAGTAGATCTCCACCTTCATGGTGGAAGCAACCACGCGTGCCCGCGGTGTGTTCCTGGTCAGCCCTTGTCGCCGGGCGAGTGCGGCGTGGCCGGCGGTTCCGGGCCGTCGTCGGCGGGTACCGCGTCCTGCGCGGGCGTCTCGTCCGTCGATGCGGGCGAGGGCAGCAGCGACGCCAGCGCGGCGGCGGTGATCCGCCGGAACGTCCGGTTCGGCCTGCCGCGCTCCAGGACGGCCACCTCAAGGCGGTCGACGTCCAGCATGGGGCGTTCGCCGCCGCTGGCCGAGGCGTTCGTCCCTGAGCCCGGGTGTCGTGCTGCTGAGCGCCCGCACGGCGACACCCAGCGCGCCCGCCAGGTCCATACCCTCCTCGTAGGTGGAGCGCAGCTGCGTTGCTGATCACGTCCGGCTGGCCGCCCATCACGACGAACTGCGGCTCGTCGGTGATGGAACCGTCGTAGGTCGAGCCGGAAGAGCTGGTCCTCGCCCGGCGTTCGCGCCGACCTGGGCCACGCAGATCTCCACCTCGAACGGCTTGAGCTGCTCGGTGAAGATCGTGCTCAGCGTCTGCGCGTACACGTTGGCCAACTGGCGCGCCGAGACGTCCCTGCGGTCGTAGGCGTAGCCCCACAGTTCGACGTGCCGGATGCCGGCCCGGCGCAGGCTCTCGAACTCGCTGTAGCGGCCGACGGCCGCGAAGCCGATCCGGTCGTAGATCTCGGAGACCTTGTGCAGCGTGCTCTTCGGCGGAATCTCGGCGACGAACAGCACCCCGCCGGTGTAGGTGAGGACCACGACGCTGCGGCCTCGCGCGATGCCCTTGCGGGCCAGTTCGGACCGCTCGCGCATCAACTGCTCGGGTGAGGCGTACAACGGCATGGACACGGCTGCGGCTCCCTGGGTCTAGGGTGGAATCGAGGCGTTGCCGGGACCGTCGGACCTGGTCCCGCGTGGTCAGATGCTCCGGCCTGCGGGTCAGCCTGCCATGCGACCCGCCACGACCGCTTCCGTAACCGCACGTGTCTCGGTCCTCCGACAGCTTCACGGCACCGTCGGCCCCGGTGATCGTGATCGACCGTCGGGTAGATCCTGCGCACCAGGTCGGGGCCACCGGTCGCGGAGTCGTCGTCGGCCGCGTCGTAGAGCGCCTCGACGGCGTTGCGCACCGCGGCATCCCGCTCGTCGCCCGGATTGTGCAGTTTCTTGAGCGCGGATTTCGCGAACAGCGAACCCGAGCCGATGCCGTGGTACCCGGCGAACTCCTCGTACCGGCCACCGGCGGCGTCGAACGACACGATCCGGCCCGCCTTGTCCGGGTCGCTGGCGTCCACGTCGAAGCCGGCGAACAGCGGCAGCGCCACCAGGCCGGCCATGGCCGCCTCCATGTTGCCGCGCACCATCGTGGCCAGCTTGTTCGTCTTGCCGTCCAGGGACAGCGGCACGCCCTCGATCTTCTCGTAGTGCCGCAGTTCGACCTCGTACAGCCGGACGAGTTCGAGCCCGATACCGGCCGTGCCGGCGACGCCGACGGCCGAGTACTGGTCGGTCGCGTACACCTTGTCCATGTCGCGGTAGGCGATCAGGTTCCCTGACGTTGCCCTGCGGTCACCCGCGATCAGCACACCGCCCTTGAACACCAGGGCGACGATCGTGGTCGCGTGGGCCAGGTCGAGGGACACGTGTCCGCCCGGTAGATGCTGCTGCTGCGGCGAGGACCTGCGCACCGGCAGCAGTTCCGGTGCCTGCGACCGCAGGAAGTCGGTGAACGAGGACGTGCCCATGGACAGATGGGCAGGCGTCAGGCCGACGCCCTGCTGGAAACTGGACGACGTGGGTTCCATACCTGGTGTGGTCTCCTGATCACAAAGGGTCGACGAGCGGAGCGTGACCTGACGGTCACTCACCGCCCTTCTGCACGTAGGCCCGGACGAAGTCCTCGGCGTTCTCCTCCAGTACGTCGTCGATCTCGTCCAGGATGGCGTCCACGTCCTCGTTGAGCTGCTCGCGACGTTCCTGACCTGCCGGGCCGCCGCCCTCTTCACCGTCGTCGCCGTCGCCGCCGCCCTGGCGCTGCGTCTGTTCCTGGGCCATTTCGCCTCCCGAGGCTGCGGACCAAGATTGGCCTTACCCGAAGATTACCCAGCCGCACCGACGTCGGGGCGAACATCGCCCGCCGCGGCGCGGTCGCCGTTACCCGAATGTCCCAGCGGGCGCCGGGTCATCCCCTGGTCAACGCGTCGACCAGTTCCTCGGCCGTGTTCGCCGCCTCCAGCAGCGCGCCGACGTGCTGTTTGGTGCCGCGCAGCGGTTCCAGAGTCGGGATGCGCACCAACGACTCGCGACCGAGGTCGAAGATCACCGAGTCCCACGACGCGGCGGCGATGGCGTTCGGGTAGCGCTCCAGGCAGCGGCCGCGGAAGTAGGCCCGCGTGTCCTCCGGCGGCGTGGTGATCGCCTCGCGCACCTCCTCCTCGCTGACCAGCCGCTTCATCGAGCCGCGCGACACGAGGCGGTTGTAGAGGCCCTTGGCCAGCCGCACGTCGGCGTACTGCAGGTCGACCATGCTGCAGACGCGGGGAGCCCCAGTTCAGGCCGTCCCGGGCGCGGTAGCCCTCCAGCAGGCGCAGTTTCGCCGGCCAGTCCAGCCGGTCCGCGCAGCTCATCGGGTCGCGCGCCAGGTCGGACAGCACCTCGCCCCACGTCCGCAGCACGTCCCGCGACGACCCGCTCGGTGCCCTCACGCTCGACGAACTCACTGATCAGCTCGTGGTAGGCGAACTGGATGTCCAGCCCGGTGAACTTGCGGCCGTTGGCCAGTTCCACGGTGGTCTTCAGCGTCGGGTCGTGGCTGATGGCGTGCACGGCCCGCACCGGGTCGGCCAGCCGCAGCTGGTCGAACCGGTGACCGGTCTCGATCATGTCCAGCACCAGCGCTGTCGTGCCGACCTTGAGGTAGGTGGAGGTCTCGGCGAGGTTCGCGTCACCGATGATCACGTGCAGCCGGCGGTACTTGTCGGCGTCGGCGTGCGGCTCGTCGCGGGTGTTGATGATGCCGCGCTTGAGGGTCGTCTCCAGGCCGACCTCGACCTCGATGTAGTCGGCGCGCTGGGACAGCTGGAAACCGGCCTTGTCCCCGGTCGGCCCGAGCCCGACCCGGCCGGCACCGCACATCACCTGGCGGGACACGAAGAACGGCGTCAGGCCGCCGATCACGGCCGTGAACGGCGTGCTGCGGGCCATCAGGTAGTTCTCGTGGGTGCCGTAGCTGGCGCCCTTGCCGTCGACGTTGTTCTTGTACAGCTGCAACCGCGGCTGGCCGGGCACGGTGGCCGCCTTCAGCGCGGCCTCCTCCATCACACGCTCGCCGGCCTTGTCCCAGATGACGGCATCGCGCGCGTTGGTCACCTCCGGCGCGGAGTACTCGGGGTGCGCGTGGTCGACGTAGAGGCGGGCACCGTTGGTGAGGATCACGTTCGCCGCGCCGAGGTCGTCGACGTCGGGATCGCTGGAGGGCA
>CAVWRF010000003.1:0-492966 GCA_963757325.1 Candidatus Melainabacteria bacterium | reverse complement strand
CTGGCCCTCGCTGCCCACCTCGCGCGCCACCCGCGTCACCTCGTCGGCGAACGACGAGAGCTGATCCACCATCGTGTTGATGGTGTTCTTCAACTCCAGCATCTCGCCCTTGACGTCGACGGTGATCTTCTGGGACAGGTCGCCCTGCGCCACGGCCGTCGCGACCTGCGCGATGTCACGCACCTGGCCGGTCAGGTTGCCGGCCATCACGTTCACCGAATCGGTCAGGTCCTTCCACGTGCCCGACACACCGGGCACCTCGGCCTGACCGCCCAACCTGCCCTCACTGCCCACCTCGCGCGCCACCCGCGTCACCTCGGAGGTGAACAGCGCCAACTGGTCGACCATGCCGTTGAACACGGTCGCCATCTCGTCCATGAGCACGTCGCCGACGCGCGGCAGGCGAGTGCTGAAATCGCCGTCCCACACCGCCTTGAGCCCGTGCAGCAACTGCTGCAGCCGCCCGTCGTCGAGCGACCCGTCACCCGGAGCGGGCGCGTGGCTGTGCTCGGTCATGGCGCTCTCCTGTTCCAAGGCGTCCCGTCAACCTAGAGCACCGCGCCGCCGGTACGGACCTACCGTCGGCACCCCCGCGAATTGTGCTCCTACACTCTGCCGGTGGCAGTCCAGCGGCCAGGTGATCCCGAGATCGAGCGACTCTCCAGGGTCGTGGCGCGCCAACAGAGTGACCTGGATCGAATGCGTGAGCGCGTCGGCCAGACCCTGGTCGAGGAGCGCGCCAAGGGCATGCTGATCGAGCGCCTCGGCTGTACTCCGGCCCAGGCCGCGGACCATCTGGCGCTGCTTGCTGAACGCGCTGGGCTGACAGTACTGGAGATAGCGGCCGAGATCAGCGGCGCGGATGCCGTCGGGGGTAACGATCCGGCGTTGGATCCGTTGCGGCTGCTGCGCTTCGAGGCCGCGCTGCCGCTGGCCGCCGACGGTGGCGCGCTCGCCGACGCGATGTTCACCGACGTGCTGCGGGGCATCGGTGCCGCCGCCGTCGGCTGCTGGCTGCTGCGCCCGGACGGCGTGCTGCAACTGGCCGGCCAGCACGGCCTGGTGCCGCTGGAGGTGGCCCGCTGGCGCAGCCAGCCACCGGACATGGCCACCCTGGCCCGCCGGGCCGTCACCACCGGTGACCCGATCTGGCTGCCGGACGGTCCCGCCGACGGCGATCTCGCGCCCGGCGCCCGGCGCTGGCCCGACGGTGCCCGTGCCGTGCTGCCGATGCGGCACCGCAGGGCACTGCTGGGCGTGCTGGAGATCTGCTGGCCGGGGCCGGTGACGTTGCCGCGTGGCCTGCGCACCCAGCTCACCGGCCTCGCCGACCTGTGCGCGAGCACCCTGGCACCGGCCGACGAACAGGTGGACGCGGGTGGCCTGCCGGACTGGGCGACCGGCCTGCTGGCCGCGCTGACCGAGCGGTTCGTGGTGTTACGGCCGATGCGGGACGACCACGGTGTGATCGTCGACCTCGTCCTCGACTACACGTCACCGGCCACCGGCCGGGTCATCGGCAGACCGGGTGACACGCTGCTGCGGCTGTGTCCGCTGGTCGGCGACCGCGGCGGCCTGTTCGACATCCTGACCGGCGTGCTGGCCACCGGCGAGCCGTACCGGGCCGACGGGATCGTGGTCCCGGTGCTGGTGGACGGCACGACCCTCGGTCCGGTGATGGACGTCAGGGCCGCGCCGCTGGCCGACGGCGTCGCGGTCGGCTGGCGCCACCACGACCGGGCCGACCTGGCCAACGACGTGCTGCGGCTGAGCCGCACCGGCGGCTGGGAGGACAACCTGGTCACCGGCCGCACCGAGTGGACGGCGCAGATGTTCGGCCTGCTCGGCACGCCCGCGCCGATCCCGCTGAACGACTGGCGCTCCCGGCTGCGCGCCGACGACCTGGCCGTGCTGGACCGCTTCGTCGCCACCCTGTTCACCGGCGCCCGCCCGGCGACCGCGGAGTTCACCGTGCAGCTCGCCGACGGGTCGCACCGGCTGCGTGCGGTCGGCGAGCCGGTCACCGACGGCGTCGGGTCCGTGCTGGCCGTGCGGGGTGTCGTGCAGGACGTGAGCAACCTCGGGCACGTCGAGTTCGCGCTGTCCGCGGCGCAGGACCAGCTTGTCGACGCGGAACGGCTGGTCGACGAGCAGCAGAGACTGGCGATCCGGCTACAGCACTCGATCATCGCCCCCGCCCCGCCCACCATCGACCTGCCCGGCGTGCAGGTCGTCGTGCGCTACCGGCCGGCCGGCAACCAGCACCTGGTCGGCGGCGACTGGTACGACGCGCTCGCCCTGCCCTCCGGCGAGGTGCTGCTGGTGGTGGGCGACATGATGGGCAACGGCATCGACGCGGTCACCGGCATGATCAGCACCCGCTACGGCCTGCGCGGCATGGCCGTGACCGACGCGTCACCCGCGCGGCTGCTGGGCTGGCTCAACGACGCCGCGTTCGCGTTGCCGGCTCCCGGCCTGGGCACGGTGATCTGCGCGCGCTACGACCCGGTGACGTGCACGCTGCGCTGGGCACGGGCCGGGCACCTGCCGCCGATCCTGGTCCGTGACGGCACGCCGCGGTTGCTGCCGCTGTCCTCAGGTCCGATGCTGGGCGTGATCCGGGACGCGCGGTACGCCGACATCGTCACGGAGCTGCGGTCCGGGGATCTGCTGGCGTTGTACACCGATGGTTTGGTCGAGCGCCGCGGCGAGCACCTTGACTACGGCATCGAACGGCTGCTGGCCAGCGCCAAGCACGTCGTCGACGACATCGACGGGTACGCCGACCTGCTGTTGGGCCACATCCCGCCGAACCGGTCGGACGACACGTGCCTGGTGATCGTCCAGGTCAAGTAACCATCGGGAGGAGCGGTTGGTGGTCCGGATCGGCACGTCCGGCTGGACGTACCCGGAGTGGCGCGGCACCTGGTACCCGAAGGAGGTACCGCAGCGGCGGCAACTGGAGTACCTGGCGCGGCGGGTGGCCACCGTCGAGGTGAACAGCTCCTTCTACTCGCTGCAACGACCGACCAGCTACCGCTCGTGGCACGACCGGACACCGGAGGACTTCGTGCTGGCGGTGAAGGGCCCCGGCTACCTCACGCATCGGCGGCGGCTGCGCGGTCCGGAGGCGCCGCTGGCCAACTTCTTCGCGTCCGGTGTACTGGAGCTGGACGCCAAGCTCGGTCCGCTGCTGTGGCAGCTTCCGCCGTCGCTGGCGTTCGATGCCGGTCTGCTGCGGGACTTCCTGACCGTGCTGCCGAAGGACGTGCCGACGGCGGCGCGGTTGGCCGACCGTGCCGAGCGGATGCCCGAGGGCTACACGCCGCCGGCGCGACCGGCCGACCGTCCGCTGCGGCACGCGATCGAACCACGGCATCCCAGCTTCGCGTCGCCTCTGTGCACGGACCTGCTTGCCGAGTTCGGTGTCGCGCTCGTGGCGGCGGACACGGCCGGCACGTTTCCCTACTTTGCCGACACGCCAACGGATTTCAGCTACCTGCGGTTGCACGGCGACACCGAGCTGTACGTGAGCGCCTACGACGACGCGGCACTGGCCCGCTGGGCCGACCGGATACTCGAACTCGCCGCGCACGGCGACGTGTACGTGTACTTCGACAACACCGCCCGAGCGGCCGCACCGCGTGACGCCGAACGGCTCATCGCACTACTGCGGCCGTATCGGGTTCCCCTTCACTCAGCGCCGAGTCCATAACAGACATACCAGACCAGGTCCGCCGATCCACGTTATGGGAATCGTTCACCGGAATGCGCGAGGACCGGCCACTCCGCGCATTGTGGAATTCCTTGGAATATGACGCGCATTGGCATCGGCACGGCCGGACGGAAAGTGAAATGAACGCTGGTCTGATCGATTGCCGGAACCGGCCCGAGCGGACGCCGACGACCCCCCTGCGGGATGTGAAGTTCGCGTAAATCGGAGTGCGCACTCTAGGGGATCAGCCCCCTAGGGGATTGCGCGACCGCCGCGGATGGGGGAATGGTCGCCAGGTCACGGCGTGGTTCTGATCACTTCCGCCGTCCACGGATGGAGGATGTGTGAATGCCGATGGCCACAGAATGTGACCGGGGTTGCGCCACTTTCACTCGTCCGGGACGCGTGTCGTACGGTCCGCAGAATGGGGGGAGCGCGGGCGCGCCGAGCTGTAGGATATTTCCGCTGGCAGCGGGCGAAGTCGGCGGCAAGTCTAGTCTTCGAAGATCGCCCGCGCTAGAGTACCTGCTCTGGATGGGTTAGCAGCCGACCGCTGTTCGGCGGTGGTCGGGCATCGGCGCTGACGGCCACAGCCGGCGTCGCCGGTCCAGACATCCGGGGTCGATGAGTCAAGCCGGCGGGTTCACAGTCTTGGTCGCCGGCTTTGTCGTGCGCGATCGCGAACGAACGGAGGTTGACGCTGTGCCGGACCGGCGAGTTGGCACGACCCGACCGCCGACGACCGGTGAACGCTCGGTGACCCCTACGCCAACCACGTGTTTCGTCGAGCTTGGATGTCCAGTGCAGTTCACGAGTGGAGTGTCGTGACCAAACACGATTCCGATCAGTCCAGGCGGCGGCTGCCGTGGCGCCGCGCCAACCGACCTGAGTCGATCAAGACGCGCGTCATCCGGGTGGCGCTCATCCCCAGCGTCGCCCTGATCCTGCTGTGGCTGGCGGCCGCGCTGTACCTGGGTGGCACCGGCTTCTACGACCAGCAGGTGGCCAGCAGCGTGCGGTCGGTGTCCATTCCGGCCGTCACCGGGCTGGCATCGGTGGAGAAGGAACGGCAGCTCAGCATGGCGTACCTCGCCGCGCCGCACGTCGACCTGCAACCGCTGCTGACCCAGCAGAAACTGAGCGACCAGGGCCTGTCCGCGATGCAGACGGCGGCGGGCCCGGTGCTGGCGCGCGCGCCGCAGTCGATCGTGGACCGGATGGGCGCGCTCACCAAGTACCTGGCGCAGCTACCCAACATCAGGGGCCGCATCGACGCGGGCGTCGCGACGACCGCCGAGGTCTCCACGTTCTACAACGGCCTGCTGGACGCCGCGACCGACCTGTTCGGCACCCAGGCCCGGGTCGTGCCGGACGCCACCGTCGTGCCCGGCGCCATCGCGGGCACCAACGTCTTCCACATCGGTGACCTGATGTCGCGGGCCGGTTCGCTGATCTCCGGCGCCATCGCCGCCGGCAGGCTGGACCAGGCCGACTACCTCCAGTTCACCAGCCTGGTCGGCGCGTACCATGCGCTGCTCGACAACACCGACTCCGACCTGCGCCCCGACGTGCAGAACCAGTACCAGCAGCTGAGTGCCTCCGCGGCGTGGCAGCAACTCGTCGCGGCGGAGCACTCGCTGATCGAGCACGGCCCGTGGACCAACGGCGTGCCGGCCGGCATCACCGCCGCGTCCTGGCAGGGCACCACGAACACGGTGTCGGCCGCGCTCACCGACATGACGATCACCCAGGCCGACCAGGTGTCCGCACAGGCCCTCGCCGACGGCAACACGCAGCTCCTGCAGCTTGGCATCGCGCTGGTCGTCGCACTCCTCGTGGTCATCGGCTCGATCTGGTGGGCGAGGCGCCAGTCCTCCGTCCTGGTCGACAACGCCCTGGTGACCCGCCTGGCCAAGCTGCGCATGGACGCGCAGGACCTGGTCGGGGCGCGGCTGCCGGAGATCGTGCGCCGGCTGCGGTCCGGCGAGGCCGTCGACACCGAGGAACAGTTGCCGGAACTGCACTACGGCCAGGGTGACGAGATCGAACAGGTCGCGACGGCGATCAGTGCGGCACTGCGCGAGGCCGTCACGGCCGCCGCCGGTGAGGCCCAGGCCCGCAACGCGCTGAACACCGTGTTCCGCGGCATCGCCCGCCGCAACCAGCTGCCCCTGTACAACCTGCTCAGCCTGCTGGACACGCTGGAACAATCGGAACAGGATTCGGTGGCGCTGGAACGGTTGTACCGCCTCGACCACGAGGCGACCCGCGCGCGACGCAACAGCGAGAACCTGATCATCCTGTCCGGTGGTGAGCTCGGCCACCACCTGCCCGGCCCGGTCCGGATGCGGGACGTGCTGCGCTCGGCCATCTCCGAGACGCACGAATACCAGCGGGTCAAGCTCAAGGGTGTGGTGCCCGACATCGCGATCACCAGCGACGCGGTGACCGGCCTGATCCACCTGATCGCCGAACTGCTGGAGAACGCGGCCCGCTTCTCACCGCCCAGCTACGAGGTGCTGGTGCGCAGCATGCCGGCGCAGGCAGGTGTGATCGTCGAGGTCGAGGACAGGGGTCTGGGCATACCCACCGACCGCAGGGAACGCGTCAACACGATGCTCGCCGACCCGCCGGAGGTCGACGTCATGGCCATCGGTGACGGTTCACAGCTCGGCTTCTGGGTCATCGCGTCGCTGGTGAAGCGGTTCGGTTTCAAGGTGGCGCTGCGGGAATCCGACTACGGCGGCATCCTCGCCATCATCCGGGTGCCCAACCAGCTCGTGGTCACCGACAACCTGCCGGAGGCACCGCGCAACGGCACCAACGGTTTCCACCAGGGCATGGACGTGTACCGGTCGCTGGAAGCCCGCGGCACCAGGGAACGCGCGGCGCTGGAGCGGCAACGGGAACAGCGCGAGGTCCGCGAGGTCCGCGAGGTCACCGACGAGGAGACGACGCTCGTCATCCCGAGGATCACGGTCACCACGGCCGAGGCCGACCACGACCAGGATCACGGCCACGCGAACGACACCGGCCGAACCCGTCGCGCCGCCTCCAGCGGCCACTGGTTCGTCGACCCGCCGGAGCCCGCCGTGACCCAGATCTCCGGTGACGATCTCCGCGCGTGGCCGAGCAGCCAGACAGCGGCGGCCGAGGAGCCGACGCGACGTTCCCCACTGCCGCAACGCTCCCCGGGAGACCACCTCAACCCGCGACTGGTCTATGAGGCGGTGGAGGAGGACATGCCCGGTGAGGACGGTCCCGCGGACGCCGCGCGCGACCTCGGCACGGCGCTGTCGGCATTCCAGCAGGGCTCCGAAGCCGGTCGGCTCGCCGGCGATTCGTGAACGACACAGACAGGGGCGAGAAGCAGTGATGAATGACAAGCCGGCTGTGAGCACCGACCTGGGCTGGGTGCTCGACGACATGGTCGCGCGGGTCGCAGGCGTGCAGCAGGCCGCGGTGGTGTCCACCGACGGCATGGTGATCGACAAGTCCGCCAAGCTCACCAAGGACGACGCCGACCATCTCGCCGCCATGTCGTGCGCGCTGCAGAGCCTGGCCAAGGGAGCTGGCCAGCAGTTCGTCAAGGGGAAGGTGCGCCAGCTCGTGGTGGACCTGGAGGGAGGTTATCTCGTGGTGACGGCCGCCGGTGAGAACGCCTGTCTCGCGCTGCTCACCGGCGCGAAGGTCGACCTCGGCCTGGTCGCCTACGAGATGAACCGGATCGTGCAACAGGTCGGTGGGTACCTCGGGACGGAGACGCGCGTCGCGGCGGCCGACGGTTCGAGGGCATAGCCCGTGGTCGAGCACGAGGGACGGTACGACGAGGCGGCAGGCCGATTGGTCCGTCCCTACGCCCTGACCGGTGGCCGCACCAGCACCACCCACGCCCAACTCGACCTCGCCACCCAGATCGCGGTGACGCGCACCGAGTTCGACCGCACCGACCTCGAACCCGAGCACGAAGAGATCATCGGGCTGTGCCGGCGCCCGCTCGCGGTCGCGGAGATCGCGTCCCGTATGAACATCCCGCTGTTCGTCGCCAAGGTGCTGATCGGCGACCTGATCGACAGAGGCGCGCTGCAGGCCGGGCAGCGCGCACAGGACAACCCCCCACCGGACCTACGGCTGATGGAGCAGATTCTTGATCGTCTTCAAGCTTTGTAGCCCGAAGCTTCGTAGCCCGAGAGGATGGCACGAGTGATCCCCCAGGCGATCAAGATCGTCATAGCCGGCGGTTTCGGCAGCGGCAAGACCACACTCGTCGGCGCCGTCAGCGAGATCCCCCCGATGCGCACGGAGGAGGTCCTCACCGACGCCAGCGTCGGCGTCGACGACCTCAACGGCATCGAGGACAAGCGCCACACGACGGTCGCCCTCGACTTCGGCCGCATCACCATCAGCCCCACGCACGTGCTGTACCTGTTCGGCACACCGGGCCAGGACCGCTTCTGGTTCATGTGGGACGAACTGTCCCGCGGTGCGCTCGGCGCGATCGTGCTGGTCGACACGCGTCGGCTGGACAAGAGCTTCGCCGCGGTCGACTACTTCGAGCGGCGCCGCGTCCCGTTCGTGGTGGCGATCAACATGTTCCACGGACAGTGCGAGTACACGGACGACGAGGTGATCGGAGCACTGAAGCTGGACCGTTCCGTCCCGATCGTCCGCTGCGACGTCCGCCGCACCGAGCAGGCAAAACTGGCACTGATCAAGGTGGTACGACTCGTCATGGCGCAATTGGAGGCAGCCGCCGCCGCTACACCGATCGGGTAGGGCATGGTGGATGTCGCACGGGGGGGTTTACAACCTCGACGACAGCGGAGGAACACATGACTGCGGAGGACCCCGCCGGTCAGGGAACCGGCGACCTCCGGGACGACGAGGCCGACACCCCCACCGCCCCCGCACCTGAACAGGCCGGTCACGCCGCGACCGATACCGACGCGGCCACTCATGACGCGACCGATACCGGCGCGACCGATACCGGCGCGGCCGATCAGGCGGTGGGCACCGCGGAACCAGCGCCCGACCGGACAACCGATCAGGCCACCGAACGCGCGTCGGGCGGCCCCGTCCGCCGGACCCTCCGCGTCGTGGCCACGGTCATCGCCTGCCTGCTGGTCCTCTTCGCCCTCATCGCGCCCGAGGACATCAACACCCTGTCCCCGTGGCAGTTCGTCCGCATCCCCGTCGAAGCCGTCGTCGCCGCCGCGGTCCTCCTCCTGCTCCCCGGGCGCGTCCGCACGGTCATCGCCGCCGTCCTCGGCGCGATCCTCGGCATCATCACCATCCTGAAGCTGTTCGACATGGGCTTCTACGTCTCCCTGGCCCGCCCGTTCGACCCGATCTTCGACTGGAGCTTCCTGGCTCCTGGCCTGAACTTCGTCAGCGGGGTCGTCGGCAAGGCCGGTGCTGTCATCGCCGTGATCCTGGCCGTCGTCATCGGTATCGCGCTCGTCCTGTTCGTCACCCTGTCCGTTCTGCGCCTCACCCGCATCGCCACCCGCCACCGCGCGCGGACCTTCCAGGCCGTCGCGGCCATCGCCGTCGTCTGGCTGGTGTTCACGGTGTTCGACGTCCACATCGCCCCCGGCGTCCCGATCGCCGCCGACGACGCGGCGACCCTCGCGTACGACAACGTCCGCCAGGTCTCGGCCGACCTGAACGACTCGACCGACTTCGCCAAGCAGATGTCGGTCGACGCGTACAGCGGGACCCCGGCCACCCAGCTACTGACGGCGTTGCGCGGCAAGAACGTCCTGCTGGTGTTCGTCGAGAGCTACGGCCGCGTCTCGGTCGAGGCCCCGGACATCTCCCCCGGCGTGAACTCCGTCCTCGCCGCCGGTACGGCCGAACTCCGCGCGGCGGGTTTCGACACGCGCAGCGCGTTCCTCACGTCACCGACCACCGGCGGTGGTAGCTGGTTGCCGCACTCCACCGTGGAGTCCGGCCTGTGGATCGACAACTCGAAGCGCTACTCGACGTTCACGTCCAGCAACCGCTTCACGCTCAGCGACGCGTTCAAGAAAGCAGGCTGGCACACCGTCGACGACGTCCCGGAGAACCACGAGGACTGGCCGGAAGGCCGTGTGTACAACTGGGACCAGATCTACGACGCCCGCAACGTCGGTTACCAGGGCCCCAACTTCTCCTACGCCGACATCCCCGACCAGTACACGCTGGCCACGTTCCAGCACAACGTCCTCGCCAAGCCCGGCCACCCGCCGGTGTTCGCCGAGCTCGACCTGATCTCCAGCCATACGCCGTGGACACCGATCCCGCGCGTCGTCGACTGGAACGCCGTCGGCAACGGCTCGATCTACGACCCGATGCCGGCACAGGGCAAGCAGGTGAGCCAGGTCTGGCCGGATTCGGCCAAGATCCACGCGGCGTTCGGCGAGTCCATCCAGTACTCGCTGAACAGCCTGATCTCCTACCTGTTGACCTACGCCGACAACAACACCGTCATGGTGTTCGTCGGCGACCACCAGCCGTCCCCGGCCGTCGTGGGTGACCACGCCAGCCACGACGCACCGGTCGCGATCGTCGCGAAGGACCCCTCGGTGATGCAGCGGATCTCAGGCTGGGGCTGGCAGGAAGGGCTCAGGCCGAGCCCCGACGCGCCGGTCTGGCCGATGAGCGACTTCCGCGACAAGTTCCTCGGCGCGTTCGGCTCCCGGTCCCACTGACCACGATCAGGCAGACCTGGTCTCCAGAAACCGTTATCATGAAAGGAATCCGGCGTACGGCTCGTCGCCGACGGCCGCCGCCGCGTTCTGCCGCGCCGAGACGGCGCCGGTGCCCGAACTCGGACAGCGGGTCCGGACAGCAGGTCGACGGTGGCCTCGGCGGCTCGACGGTGGCCTCGGCGGCCGGCAGGTTGAACGCGTTGTAACCGACCCGGCCGGCGCCCGCTCCCGCTACGCCCCCGTGAAAACCGGGATCGGTTGCGCGACCTCGATTCGATACGGATCCGTCAACGTCACGCAGACCTCCCTGACGGCATTGATACTTGTTCTATTTCCGCTGTGACGCGAGGTCGCGGCGGGCACACTTCGTACGCCTCGCACGAGAGATACACGGTCACCCCGGGCGGCCGGCCGGCGGCCAGCCGCAGCGAGACGTGCGCGATCAGCCCGACCCCCTCGCTCAGCGGCCGCCGGGCGACGGCGTCGATCGCCCTGTCCACGACCGAGGTGTCCAACCCGAACCGGCGCAGCACGGCGTGGACCAGTTCGCGCGCCTGCTCGTCGTCGCTGACGTAGTCACGGATCGGCAGGTAGAGGCTGTAGCCACTGGGGCTGTCGATGTCGTCGTCGACGAACGTGTAGCCGGACACGGGCGGCCGGTTCGTCAGCGGGCCGGCGCAGCCGGTCAGTTCCAGGAAGTCCCGCACGGCGACGTCGTCGACACCGGGCACCGCACCGGCGGCGTGCACGATGTCGTCCGCGTCCGCGTCGTGGTGCGACAGGTAGACCTTGATCCGCGAGGACGGCCGTGAGTGCAGGTCCAGCGCGAAGAAGACGAAGCGGTCCGCGGGGCGCAGGCGGCGGGTCAGCGCGGCGTGGGCGCGGTCGCGGTGGAGCAGTCGCAGGGCCTCGGCGACCAGCGTCGGCGCCCGCCTGGCACCCTGGGTGTCCGGGTTGAAGTAGATCTTGACCTCTTGCTCCTGGTCGGAGCGGTGCACCAGGGAGAACCACATGGCGAAGTCGTGCTGAGGTTCGTCGGCCAGAAACACCTTGCGCACCCGGTGGAACCTGTCGAGCGCCAGGTCGAGCTGCTCGGCAAGGGTCTCGACCAAACGCAGCGCCGCCCACATGTTGGCCCGGCGACCGGGTTGCGGCGCAATTGTTTCACCTAGAACGCGTAGCACCGGCGGCCTACCCGCATCGCAGGCGATGGAGTATTCGACGGGGGTGTGATCGTCGGACACACCAGTGGGCCAAACGGGGGATTCCGCCAGGGACCGGCTGCCGATCGGATCGATCAGGGCCCTCAGCCCGGCCAGCGGAGCGTGCGGCGACAGTCCGACGACACTGCACAGTTTGCGCAACTGGTCGCTGACGTGCTCATATAGCGAGGGTGCGGCGCCACCCATGCTCGCTCCGATCTCAGGATGATGACCACGCGGCTTGGCAGGGAATTGGGTACCGCAGAGGAAAGTTATTTGGAACCATCCCGTATTGGTACCGCCGAGCCGGTGACCCTGTTTACTCGCGCGGTGACACACCGCAGCAGACCGTCGCGAGGCACGTCGCCGAGCTGCGGAATCCCCATGTCAGCGACTGGGTCGGTGAACCGTGAACATCAACAGAAGGTGATCTTGACCACGATCATCTTCGACGCCTTGCGAGTGCATTGCACTCACGGTAACACAACGACCAAGTCATGATCCGATGTTATCAAGTGATCCAGGTCGAAATCCTGGTTGTAATTCAGCCCACGCCCCTAATTCCCCGAACCGACGCCCCATTGACGGACGCTTCGACGCATTCCCCAAGACGCCGTCAGCCCTCGGTCGGGTCGATGCCAACCGCGCGAGAGCAGTTTGTTGAAACAGGTTCCACCAGGATCGGCGCGTCCGTAGCATCACACACGGCCGATCAGCGTGGCTCGGATAGGCCGGTCCGTCGCGCTCGGCCGCTCCGAATGGCGCCCATCGTCGAGGGGGAACCAGAAGCCGCGCCAAACGTCTGATCAGGTGAAGCGAGGAGAGGACAACGCAACCCCAGGGGGACGACATGACGGCCGACCACTTGCGCGCCGCGGTGCTGCTGGGCGCCGCCACGCTGACGGCACTGGCCGCGGCCGCATGCACGACAAGCGGCACCGCTGCGGGGTCCACGGAAACGGTGCACTGGCAGACGGTGACCGACGGCCCCACCACCAGCGCGTCGGTCGTCGAGCAGAAGCGCATGTTCCCCAACACGAACTTCACGGCAGCGCTCAACAGCTGGGAAGGCGCCACCCAGATGGTCGACTTCCAGGTAGAAAAATGGATCCCCGGCGGCGCCAACGACGGCCACTACGAAACGGACCCCAGCAGGCCAGAGATCTACCGCTTACCTCTGGCCCCGAACGTCCGCATCCTCAGTGTGTCGTCACTCTGCAGCCCGCAGGCGACCCCGAACCTGAACGGCGTTCCCTGCACGGCGCAGCAGTTGATCACCGGCCTGCAAGGCGGCCACATGGGAATCGCCGACATCCACGTCAACGCCAACGACCAGATCGACTCGGTCAAAGAAGACTACGTCCCGTGAGAAGACTACGTCCCGTGATCAGCCGCCGGAATCACTGCGAGACAAGGATTTCCGTCTCCATCTGACCGACTGGCACGAGCGGGGACCCGCAGCAGAGCCACGGGGACCCGCAGCAGAGCCAGTTGTGGGCCGATCCCGAGGGCCAGTTCCGGGCCGATCCCGCGGCGCGCCTGGTTCGAGCGCCGAACCTTGGCCGGTCTCGGCCGCGCACCCTCTCGCCGTGCACCGCCTCGCCGCACGCCCTCTCGCCGGGGCCGCGTGGGCCGCCGCTTTGGCCGGGCTCTCGTGCTGTCGTTCGGGTCCGCCTTTCGGGTGGGGCTGCTGCTGGGTTCGTGGGCGCGTACGTGTGCCGCGTGTGCGCACCGATCTTTACACGCAACGAAATGGGACAGTGGCTTGGTTCCCGTTTCGATCATGTTCAGCCGATGGTGTGATCATCGCTGGTCAGGGGTTCGCCTGCGGCTCAGGCGCCGCAGTCGGCGGTGGACGGCCGCGGCCGGTGTGCCCAGTCCGTCGTCCTGCGGTCTCGGTCGGTTCGGTGGGTGAGTTGCGATGAGGATGTCGTGGTGTTGAGCATGTCGGGCTCCTCCTTGTGTTCGGCTCGTGTCCGGTGGACCTTGTGTTCGGCTCTTGTCCGGCCGACGCGGTCGGGTGGCCGGATCGACACCACCTCGGGTGTCGATTTGGACGGTGAGGCGCGTCGGTGGGGTGAGAGCCTCGGTTGGGGCTGGTAGGAGGAGCCGATGCGCTACATGTTGTTGCTGTGTGACATCGATACGACGATGGGACCGTCCGACCTGGCGGTTCATCCGGATCACAAGGCGTGGCGGGTCGAGACGGACGGCCGCGGGATCAAGCACCGCGGGGTTCGGCTGCGGCCCGCGTCCGAGGCCGTCACCGTTCGGGTGCGCAACGGTGAGGTGCTCGTGTCGGACGGGCCCTACGCCGAGACCAAGGAGCAGGTCGGTGGTTTCGAGATCATCGAGCTGGACGATCTGGACCACGCCATCGAGCGCGCCGGGGCGCATCCGGCCGCCTCGGGTTTCGTGGAGATTCGTCCGTTTCCCGAGGAGGACTGAGCGGTGCGGTATCTGATGTGGGTGTGTTACGACCCGACCGCCGAGCCCTCGCCCGGTGGTTACACCATCGAGGAGTGGGTCGAGGAGATGGACGGGCGCGGGGTGCGGCTGGAAGGTGAGCGACTCACCGGCGGCGGGGACGCGACCGTCGTGCGGTCCCGGGGCGGCGACATCCTCGTCTCCGACGGACCGTTCGCCGAGACCAAGGAGCAGCTCGCCGGCTACGACATCCTCGACTGCCGGGATCTGGCCGAGGCCATCGAGGTCGCGTCGAAGCATCCGCTGGCCCGGCTGGGTGCCCTGGAGTTGCGCCCGTGCTGGGACGACTAGTGTCGCCGACATCAGTTCGTGGCGACTAGTCGCGCACGAGTGAAGAGCTTCGGGGAGGATTCTTGGCCTCGACCGTCGAGGACGCGGTCGACGACGCCTTTCGGGCCGAGTGGGGACGCGTCGTCGCGACCCTGATCCGCTTCACCGGTGACTGGGACCTCGCCGAGGAGTGCGCTCAGGACGCCTTCACGCAAGCGGTGGCGCGCTGGGCCCGGGACGGTGTTCCGCGCCGTCCCGGGGCCTGGCTGACCACCACCGCCCGCAACCGTGCGCTGGACAAGCTGCGCAGGGGGACCGTCGAGGCGAACCGGCTGCGGGAGATCGCTCCGGTGCTGGACGTCGACGATCCGCCGGTGGCCGTCGAGAAGGATCCCGTGCCCGACGACCGGCTCCGCCTCATGTTCACGTGCTGCCATCCGGCTCTGGCGTTGGAAGCCCGGGTCGCACTCACGCTGCGCACGCTCGCCGGGCTCACCACGACCGAGATCGCCCGCGCCTTTCTGGTGCCGGAGGCCACGATGGCGCAACGGCTGGTGCGCGCCAAGCGCAAGATACGCAATGCCCGCATCCCGTATCGCGTTCCGGCGGCGCATCTGCTGCCGGAGCGGACATCCGCTGTGCTCGGCGTGCTGTACCTGTTGTTCAACGAGGGCTATTCGGCCAGCGCGGGTGCGGATCTGATCCGGCGGGCTCTGACGTCGGAGGCCATTCGGCTGGCCCGGGTGCTGGTCGAGCTGCTGCCGGGCGAGCCGGAAGCCTTGGGGCTCTTGGCGTTGATGCTGCTGCACGACTCGCGGCGGGCCGCTCGTGTCGACGCGGGAGGTGAACTCGTCACGCTTGAGGAGCAGGATCGCTCCCTGTGGGACCGGGCCGGGATCGACGAGGGCGTCGCGCTCCTGGACGCCGCGATGCTCCGTCGGCGGCCCGGTCCCTACCAGTTGCAGGCCGCGATCGCCGCCTGCCATTGCACGGCCACCGTTGCCGGTGACACCGACTGGCTCCAGATTTCGTTGCTGTACCGGGAACTCGGCCGGCTCACTTCGTCCCCGGTCGTCGAGCTCAATCGGGCGGTCGCCGTCGCGATGGCGGAGGGGCCCTCGGCCGGGCTCGTCTTGCTCGACGCGCTTGACGCCACCGACAGCCTGCCCGCCGACTACCACCTGCTGCCGGCCGCGCGGGCCGATCTGTACCGCCGTCTCGGCCGGGGCGCCGACGCCGTCGCCGCTTATCGCGAGGCTCTCCGGCTGGCACCCAACGACGTCGAACGCCGTTATCTGGCTCGCCGGCTGGCGGAGCTCGGCTCCGGCTGATCGCCGTTGCCGGGCGTCCGGGCGGGCGGGTGCTGGTCAGAGTCGGTGTGCGGGGCCGATACTCGGGCGGCGTCGAGTAGTCGGAGGTGACCGTGTACTATCCGTTGACTCTTGGTGACTTTCTGTCTCGTGCCGAGCTCGTCTATCCCGATCGCGTCGCCGTCGTCGACGAGCCCGATCAGCCTGCTGCCGGGCTCGGCGAGGTCACCTACCGGGAGATGGGCGCTCTGGCCCGGGCGCAGGCGGCTCGGTTGGATCAGCTCGGGGTGCCCGTGGGTGGCCGGGTGGCCGTGCTGTCGCAGAATTCCGCTCGGCTGTTGACCTCGTTCTTCGGCGTCTCCGCGTACGGGCGGGTGCTGGTGCCGATCAACTTCCGGCTGGCCAAGCCCGAGATCCAGTACATCGTGGCGCACTCCGGGGCTCAGGTCGTCTTCGCCGATCCGGCTTGCGAGGACGCGCTGGACGCGCTCGACGGCGTCGAGCACAAGTTCGTGTTCGGCGATGACGACGCCCTCTATCTCCGCGACACCGAGCCTCTGGCCTGGGCGAATCCTGACGAGGCGGCCACCGCCACGATCAACTACACCTCGGGCACCACGGCGCGGCCGAAGGGTGTTCAGCTCACGCATCGCGCGCTGTGGCTCAACGCCACCGTTTTCGGGCTGCACACCACGATCAGCGATCGCGACGTGCTCCTGCACACCCTGCCGATGTTCCACGTCAACGGATGGGGAATGCCCTACGGCGTCACGGGGGTCGGCGGCAGGCACATCGTGCTGCGGCAGGTGGACGGCGCCGAGATCCTGCGGCGGGTCGAGCGGCACGGCGTGACGCTGCTGTGTGGCGCTCCCGCCGTGGTGAACGCCGTGCTCGACGCCGCGGGCTCGTGGGACGGCGAGATCCCGGGCCGTGACCGCGTGCGGATCGTGGTCGCCGGTGCGCCGCCTCCCTCCCGGACCATCGAGCGGGTCATGGACGAGCTGGGCTGGGAGTTCATCCAGATCTACGGCCTGACCGAAACGTCCCCTCTGGTCACGGTGAACCGCTCGCGTGCCGAGTGGGACGGCCTGCCCACCGCCGAGAAGGCCCGCAAGCTGATGCGGGCCGGCGTGCCGGCACTCGGTGTTCGCGTGGCGACCGACGTCGACGGTGAGGTGTTGACCGCCAGCAACCACAACCTGGACGGCTACTGGGAGCAGCCCGAGGAGACCGACCGGGTCCAGGCGGGTGGCCGGTTCCACACCGGTGACGGCGGCTATCTCGACGACGAAGGCTACCTGGTGATCACCGACCGGAAGAAGGACGTGATCATCTCCGGCGGTGAGAACGTGTCGTCCATCGAGGTCGAGGACGCGCTGATCGGGCACGACGCCGTCCGCGAGGCCGCCGTGATCGGCATTCCGGACGAGAAATGGGGCGAACTGGTCACCGGGCTGGTGGTCACCGACGGGTCCGGCGTGACGCAGGAGGACCTGATCGCCCACTGCCGCAGCCGGTTGGCCGGTTACAAGTGTCCGAAGCGGATCGAGTTCGTCACCGAACTGCCGCGTACCGCGACCGGGAAGCTGCAGAAGTTCAAGCTGCGTGAGCCGTTCTGGTCGGGTCACGAACGGCAGGTGCACTGACCGTCCACTGTGGATAAGCGCTTGCCCCGGCCGGGCTGCCGTGTTCGGATGTGCCACCGTGGAGAGGTATCTGGTCACCGGCAGCTCGGGTCATCTGGGCGAGGCACTGGTCAGGACGTTGCGGGCCGAGGGCGCCGACGTCGTGGGGCTGGACGTGCTCGGTTCGCCGTTCACCGACATCGTCGGGTCGGTGGCCGATCCGGCCGTGGTGCGCCGCGCGGCGGCCGGTGTGACGCGGGTGCTGCACACCGCGACGTTGCACAAGCCGCACATCGGGTCGCACAGCCGGGCCGACTTCGTGGCCACGAACGTCGCCGGCACGCTGGCGGTGTTGGAGGCCGCCGTGGCCGAGGACGTGCGGTCGGTCGTGTTCACCAGCAGCACCAGCGCGTTCGGCCGCGCGTCGACGCCCCGGGCGGGTGAACCGGCCGCCTGGATCACCGAGGGCGTGCGGCCGGTGGTGCGCAACGTCTACGGCGCCACCAAGGTCGCCGCGGAGGATCTGTGCGAACTGGCGCACCGCGACGACGGGCTGCCGGTCGTGGTGCTGCGGACGTCCCGGTTCTTCCCGGAGGGCGATGACCGGGACGACGTGCGCGCCGCGTACCCCGACGCGAACCTCAAGGCCAACGAGTTCCTGTACCGGCGGGTGGACATCGCCGACGTCGTGTCCGCGCACCTGTCGGCCGCGCGAAAGGCACCGGAGATCGGGTTCGGGCGGTACGTCGTGAGCGCCACGACACCGTTCACCCGCGACGACCTGGCCGAGCTGGCCGTCGACGCTCCCGCCGTGGTGGCGCGGCTGTTCCCCGACCAGCCGGACGTCTACGCGGCGCGTGGCTGGACGATGTTCCCGGCGATCGAGCGGGTCTACGTCAACGACGCCGCGCGGGCCGCTTTGGACTGGTCGCCCCGGTTCGACTTCCGGACCGTGCTGGACGGTGTGGCCGCCGGTCGCGATCCACGCAGCGAACTGGCGCTTAGAATCGGCGCGAAGGGCTACCACGCGACACCGACGGGGGTGTACACGACGTGACGGACTACCCGCGGCCGATCGTCGAGGTCGACCACATCGAGCCGGTGCCCCGGCGGATCCGGGCCGTGCTGGGCGGCGAGGTGGTGCTGGACACCACGCGGGCGCTGTACGTGTGGGAGTGGCAGCCCTATCCGCAGTTCTACGTCCCGTTGGCGGACGTGCGGCCGGACGTGCTGGTCGACGAGGATCACGTGCAGCAACTCAAGCGCGGCCGGGCCCGCCGGCACGGGCTGCGGGTGGGCGAGGTGTCCAGGCCGGGGACGGCTCGGGTGTTCGGTGACGACGCGCCGGCCGGGCTGGCCGGGACGGTGCGCTTCGACTGGGCGGCGATGGACGCGTGGTACGAGGAGGACGAGCAGGTTTTCGTGCACCCGCGCAACCCGTACACGCGGGTGGACGCGCTGCGGTCGACGCGGACCGTCCGAATCGAACTGGACGGTGTCGTGCTCGCCGAGTCCGGGTCGCCGGTGATGGTGTTCGAGACCGGGCTGCCGACGCGCTACTACCTCAACCGCACCGAGGTCGACTTCGGGCACCTGGTGGCGAGCGACACCGTGACGGCGTGCCCGTACAAGGGCGTGACCAGCGGCTACTGGTCGGTGCGGATCGGCGACACCGTGCATCCGGATCTCGCGTGGGCCTACGACTTCCCGACCCGGCAGCTACTGCCGATCACCGGGCTGGTCGCGTTCTACAACGAGAAGGTCGACGTGTTCGTGGACGGCGAGGCACTGGAGCGGCCGGTCACACACTTCTCGAAGTGAGTGGTCGAATTTTCGATTCGAACGGGAAAGTTACATCCGGGTACGCAGGTCGGGGTAGCGAATTGTCGCACTGATTGCCCCCCGTGCGGTAGCCGACCGAGCATGGCGCGATGGACCTGCGAATCGATTCCCGAATGGCCGTGGTGGCGGCCGCGCTGTTGGGCGCGACAATGGCGCTGCCGCTGTCCGCCGTGTCGGCGCCGGCCGCCGTCGCCGCGACGGCGGCGACCGTCACCGTGGACGCGAACACCGGCGAAGGCACGGTGCCGAGCATCGGTCTCGGCGCCAACACCGCCGTCTACGACGGCTATCTGACCGACTCGGCGCTGCCGCCGCTGCTGTCCGCCGCCGGTGTGGACGCGCTGCGCTACCCGGGCGGCTCGGTGTCGGACGTGTACGACTGGCAGCACAACAGCGTCGTGCCGGGCACGTCGTACGCCAATCCGAATGACACCTTCGACAATTTCATGACCGCTGCCCGATCGGTCGGTGCGCAGCCGGTGATCACCGTGAACTATGGTTCCGGCACGTCCGCCGAGGCGGCCTCCTGGGTGCAATACGCGAATGTCACCAAGGGCTACGGCGTGAAATACTGGGAAATCGGCAACGAGGTGTACGGAAACGGCGCCTACGGCAGTTCCTGGGAATACGACACGCACGGCACGAAGAACGCGACGACGTACGCGACCAACGCCGGCCAGTACATCGACGCGATGAAGGCGGCCGACCCGTCGATCAAGGTCGGTGTCGTGCTGACCACGCCCGGCAACTGGCCGGACGGCCTGGTGGCGCCGGGTGACACGCAGGACTGGAACCACACCGTGCTGTCCATGCTCGGCTCGAAGATCGACTTCGCGATCGTGCACTGGTATCCCAGCAGCGGTTCCGAGTCACAGCTGCTGGGCCAGCCCGAATCGCAGGTGGCGCCGATCATGTCGACACTGCACGGGCTGATCGGCCAGTACGCGGGATCACGGCCGGTGCAGGTGATGACCACGGAGACCAACGCGGGCTACGAGGACGACTCGGCCGCCGCGGCGCTGTTCGCGGCCGACGCGTATCCGACGTGGCTGGAGCAGGGTGCCGCGAACGTGGACTGGTGGGACGTGCACAACGGCATCGGCACGGTGAGCACCGACCAGACCGGCGGCACCGACGACAACGACCAGGGCATCCTGTCCAACGCCAGTTGCGCCAGCGGTGGCAGCCCGTGCGAACCGGCTGCCGAGACGCCGTTCCCGCCGTACTTCGGCCTTGCCATGGCAGGGAGGTTCACCTCCGGTGGTGGCACGTTGCTGGGCACGTCGTCGAGCCAGTCGCTGGTCGCCTCGCACGCGGTCGAACAGGCCGACGGGTCGCTGAACGTGTTGCTGATCAACAAGGATCCGTCCAGCACGTACCAGGTCTCCTTGGCCTACGACGGCTATTCGCCTGCCGCCGCGGGCACGACGGCGGTGTACGGGCGCGGGGCGACGTCGATCACGTCCGGCACCGCGTCATCGTCGTCGGTGAGCCTGCCGCCGTACTCGATCACGGTGCTGCACCTGGCGAAGTCCGGTGGCGCGAGCGGGCCGTCGGCGCCCGGCACACCGAGCGCCTCGGCCGTCTCGTCGACGTCGATCACGCTGTCCTGGCCCGCGGCCACGGCGGGCTCGAACCCGGTCGCCGGCTATCGCGTCTACCAGGTCGGCGGCACGACGAGCACCCTGATCGGCAGCCCGGCGACCGCCGGCCTGGAGGTCACGGGCCTGACACCGAACACGGCGTACACGTTCGACGTGGTCGCGGTGGACTCGGCGGGCGCGACATCGGCGCCGTCGGCGCAGGTCACGGTCAGCACCGGCCAACCGACGGCCTCGAACTGCAAGGTGGTCTACACGGTGTCCAACGACTGGGGCGGTGGGTTCGGCGCGTCGATCGCGGTCACCGACACCGGCACGGCCGCCGTCGCCAACTGGTCGCTGCGGTTCACGTGGCCGGGCAACCAGCAGGTGTCGGCGGGGTGGGGCGGCGACGTCACCCAGAGCGGCGACGTCGTGACCGTCACGGCGCCCAGCTACGCGCCGAACCTGGCCGCGGGGGCGACGACCACGCCCGGCTTCACCGCCGGCTACACCGGCACGAACCCGAAGCCGACGGCGTTCACGCTCAACGGCCGCGACTGCGTCACCGGGTGACGTCGCGGGTGAACTGGCCGTGGAAGCCGAACGGGACGGCGTGCGGCACCCTGGCCCTGGCCAGTTCACCCATCGTCGCGGCCGCCAGCACGAGCAGGTACGACGTGCCGGACGCCGGGTCGAGCACGACCGACAGCAGTACGCCCTCGTCCTCGGCGGTGGCCTGCGGTGCGGCGACGAACACGGGCTCGCCCGGGTAGCAGCCCGGTTCGTGCCACGTCGTCGTCGCGCCGGTCTCGACGTCCAGTTTGACCAGCCGGTCGAGGAAGTCGGTGGAGTCGGGCTGCTGGCCCGAACCGTAGGCGTAGCGGTACGGGCGGCCGTTGTGCCTGCCGTAGTCGATGCGCGGCAGTTCCAGCGTCACGTCCGACAGCCGCCTGCTGTGCACCGTGCCGGTGGTCAGGTCGAGGCGGTAGCGCGTCGGCACGGACTTCGGGATCGTCTCGCCCGCGCGCAGCCGGTCCAGGTAGAGCGCGTCGATGATGGTGGAGTCCTCGTAGGATGCCGCGTCGATGACGATCTCGTCGCCGTCGTCGTAGGCGTTGATGTGGTGGAACGCGAAGAACGGCTCCGCGCGGTAGGTGCCGTGGACCGTGCCGTCCGCGAGGCCGATCACGACGAACCGGGTGCCGATCTCCGGGCGCCAGCGGTAGTTCTCGATGAACGGCCGGTCGCGGAAGATGAACGACAGCGGGTTCACCACGTGCGGGAACACCACGAGGACCGCGTACTTCTCGGTGACGGCGAAGCTGTGCACGTAGCCGGGCGTCATGTCCGGCACGTGCGCGAGGGCCTCGCGGGTCAGGCTGTCCGGCCGCTGCCGGTAGAGGACGAAGTCGCTGCGCGGGCCGAACCGCAGCACGTAGTTGATCAGGTCGCCGGTGGTCGGGTCCTGGTGCGGGTGGGCCGTCGTCGTGTCGCCCCCGATCGTGTCTTCGTAGCGGTCGATACCTACTGTGGCAAGGGTTTTCGGGTCGAAGCGAACCGCGATGGGCACCTCGGTGAGCGCGAACCGCGCGCCGCCGTCCATCGTCGCGACGTTCACCGACGCGTTCGCGGACACCTTGGGGCGGCTGAAGTACGTGAAGAAGCGGGCGAAGATCGAGCGGCACGGGTCGGTGGCGAACTCGTTGAACGAGATCCGGCCGCGCTCGCGTGCGCTGCGCAGGCTCGGTGTGTCCAGGAAGCGGTTGGTGTAGCTGACGCTGCCCCCGTCCGCTCCGCTGAAACCGAAGCGGTGCAGCATCGCCTGACCGTCGAACCAGTGCCGGAACGACTTGCGTCCGGCGTCGAACTGGGCGGGACCGTTGCGCACCAGGTCGCCCGCCAGCCATGGCGGCAGCGTGCCCTCGACGGTCAGGTCAATCGGGTCGGACTCGACGCCGAGGGTCTGGAATCCCGGCCGGTAGGCCGCCGTCCGCGACGGCACGAGGGACATCTGCTCGGCCAATAGAACCTCCCGGGACGACTGTTTGGCAACGCTGTTATAAAACATCGTTTCGAAATCACTGTCAAGCGGCTGCGCGGTCCCGGATGCCATCATCGGGGGATACATCGCACGGCGACGAACCACCGCACCGGGAGCTGCCATGACATTTTCGGCCCTCAGTCACCTGGAATGTTCCAGAACCGGTGAGCGCTACGAGGCCGACGTCGTGCAGGGCACCAGCGCGGCGGGTGTGCCGCTGCTGGCCCGCTACGACCTGGAGCGGGTCGCCGGGACCGTCTCCCCCGTCGACATCGCGGGCAGGCCACCGGACCTGTGGCGCTACCACGAGGTGCTGCCGGTGCGCGACGCGCACCACGTCGTGACGCTGGGCGAGGGCATGACGCCGCTGGTGCCGCTGCCCACCTACGGCACCACGATCGGTGTGCCCAGGCTCCTGCTCAAGGACGAGGGCGTCATCCCCACCGGGACGTTCAAGGCGCGCGGCGCGGCCGTCGGCGTGTCACGGGCGGCCGAGCTGGGTGTCACGGGAATCGCCATGCCCACCAACGGGAACGCGGGCGCGGCATGGGCCGCTGTACGCGGCGCGGGCCGGGTTGCGCAGCCTGATCGCGATGCCCGTCGACGCGCCGTCCATCACGCGCGCCGAGTGCGCCGTGGCCGGTGCCGAGCTGTATCTGGTGGACGGGCTGATCGGCGACGCGGGCAAGCTGATCAACGCCGCGGTCCGCACCAGGGGCGGCTACCAGGAGGTCTCGACGCTCAAGGAGCCCTATCGCCTCGAGGGCAAGAAGACCATGGGCTACGAGATCGCCGAGCAGCTCGGCTGGCGCATGCCGGAGGTGATCCTCTATCCGGCTGGCGGCGGTGTCGGGCTGATCGGCATCCACAAGGCGCTGGGCGAACTGCGCGAACTGGGCTGGATCGACCCCGATCGCGTGCCGCGGCTGGTCGCCGTGCAGGCGGAGGGGTGCGCGCCGATCGTGCGGGCCTTCGAGACGGGCGCCGACGTGAGCGAGCCGTTCCCGAACGCCCACACGGTCGCGTTCGGCATCACCGTGCCCAAGCCGCTGGGTGACTTCCTGATGCTGGACGCCGTGCGGTCCACCGGTGGCACGGCGATCGCGGTCAGCGACGAGGCCCTCCTCGCCGAACAGCGCACGATGGCCGGCGAGGAGGGCCTGTTCATCTGCCCCGAGGGCGCCGCGTGCCTGGCGGCGGCCAGGCGGCTGCGCGAGTCGGGCTGGCTGTCCCGGGACGACGAGGTCGTCGTGCTGAACACCGGCACCGGCCTGATCTACCCGCAGACGGTCGACGTCGACGTGCCCGTACTGGCCGTCGACGGCCAGATCCCACCGTCCACGAACGACTAACGAGCGAGACGGTCTGCCAACCAGGCCAACGCGATCGGGTACCGGTAGTCGATCCCGCCGTGGCCGGAATCGAACAGCTCGAACGACACGCGATCGTCGGGCAGGCCCGCTTTCCCTAGCTGGTCACGGAAAGCCTGCGCGCCCAGATCGAGGAACCACTCGTCGCGGGTGCCCGCGTCGATCCACACGGCGCGCAGCGACCGGATCGCGTCGGCGTACTTCGGCACCATCCGCACCGGATCCCAGTCCAGCCACCGCTGCCACACCTCCGGCCGCAACACGCCGGTCCTCGGGTCGAACGGCAGCACCGGGGTGCCGTCGGCGTCGGCCGAGAAACACGCCGTGACACCCAGCACCATCAGCAGTGTCCATGTCGCATTCCTTGGTGAACGCCACCCGGGAGGGAAGTCGTCCCACCAGCGCGTGATGTCGTGGTCGTACTCCCGCAGGAAGCGGACCGCCTTGCCGAACGTCGGCGACGTAGCACAGCTCGTAGAGCGTGTCACCGGCGTGCGTGGCCAGCGCGCCGAACAGGTCCGGCCGGAGCATCGGCGTGATCATCGCGCCGAACCCGCCGGACGACTTGCCCGTGATGGCACGGGATTCACGGTCCGGGATGGTGCGGTAGCGCGCGTCCACCCACGGCACGATCTCGTCGCACAGGTACGAGTGGTAGCGGCCGGTGCCCGGCGAGTCCACGAACTGCGAGCCGCCGTAACGCGGTCCACGCGTCGACGTAGACCACGATGCAGCCGGGGACGCTGCCATCGGCGAACACCGCGTCCGCCGTTTCCACGAACGGCTGCCGGAACGGCTGTCCGGTTGGTCCACATGCCGATGTGCCCGGTGTAGCCCTGGATCACGTACACGGCCGGATAACGCGTGGCGCCGTCGTCGTAGCCCGGTGGGACGTACACCCACAAGCGGCCGTTCATGCCGGGTCGCCGAGCGGGTTGTCCCGCAGCAGCGTCGAGTGAACGGTGTCGGTCGAGGCGGCCGGCGAGTTCCACGTCCCAGGGCAACATGGTCGGGAGTCAACCCGTGCCCCCGACACCCGGTCAACCGGCAACCTGGTGACCCACCGAACACGGCCGTGCTCTGATCGAGGGAATTAACCACTGGGGCCATCGATACATGTGCGCGCATCCGGTACGCAGATATCGGGCCATCCGCCGACCCGATCGGCCGGCGGGGCACCGAGGAGGCCGACCCATGAGACGCGAGGACACATTGCTGTTCGCCGTGTTGGCCGCTGGTTGTCTCGTCCTGCCCGTCGCCGCGGGTTATGCGTTCGCCGTGCCCACGTGGCTGGTGGTGCTGCTGATCCTGGTGACGCTGACGATGACGTTCACGGTCTACCGGCGGGTGCGTTTCCTGCGCCAGCAGGCGCTGTTACGCGCGGAGGAGGCCCGGCGGCCGCCGCCGGAGCCGCCGCCCGCCCCGCCCGCCGAACCGGCCGACGAGGGCATGCGCATGACGGAGGTGACGCTGCCCAGCGTCGAGCCCGGTTACCGGTTCGTGTTCTCGGCGACCGTGTTCTGGCGGCCGGCGCCGAACCCGGTGGGTATGCGGCACACCAATCCGGAGGCGCTGGCGATGGAGTCGGTACGATCGCGGGCCAGCCGGATCACCGAGGGCAGCGCGCCCGGCGACCACCTGGCCGTCGGCTACCAGCTCGCGTCGTCGCTGGGCACCGTGCTGCCCGACGGAACCGGCCAGGTCGTCACGTGGGCAACGGATGTCTCACTGTCCATTTCGGAGGAGGACGCCAAGCGCCTCACCAAGATCAACGATCTGCGCAAGCACCAGCAGGTCTGGGAACACGAGCGCGGCTTCGAGCGGAACATGCGCGGCTACCTCAAGGACGAGGTGCTGGACACCCCGGGCAGCGCCGTCGTGTGGTGGCTCGCGCGCCACCCGGAGGACGTCGCGGAGACGGTGCGGCTGATCGGGCCGCTCACCCAGCTCTCCGCGGCAGCGCACGACACGCCGGTCCGGGAACTGCTCGGCGATCTCGTGCGCCAGGAACCACAGCTCCCCCGGCAGGTCGGCCCGTCGGGCCCGGCCGCCCTGGACGCGGCGCCAGACGACGACCACGCGCTCGGCCTGGCCGACGAACTGTTCACCGAACTGGGTGACGACGCGCAGCGCAGGCTGTTCGGCTACGAGCTGGCCAACCTCGTGGACAACCACGGCCGCCCCGACCTGGCGGGCCGGATCCGGCGCACGTTCGGTGTGCCACCCCTGGAGCGTGGCCGATCGGACAATGGTGAGGGAGCACACCATCTGGACAGATGACGTCCCTCGAACGGCTCAACCAGGGATGAGGGGTTGGTTCGACCTGACTCGATCGGGCTATACCAGGCTCATGAATCGCAGCCGTCCCAGCGACCGGTCGCTCGTACCCGAGCAGCGGCGGCACACCACGCCGTCGCGACTGGTCCGGCTGCGCATGCGCCTCAAGTGGCTGGACCGCCTCGTCAGGGCCGCGGAACGGTACGTGGAGAATTCCGGCTACCAGGCAGCGGCGGCCATCACGTACTTCACCGTGCTGTGCTTGCTGCCGCTGCTGCTGGTGGCGCTGTCGGTGGCCAGTTTCGTGCTGGCCGGGCAGCCGGCACTGCTCAACCAGCTACACCTGGAGGTCAACCAGGTGCTGCCGCCGTCGCTGAGCGGCTCCATCAACGGCGTCATCACCGGCATCGTCGATCACCGCATCCGGATCGGGGTCATCGGCCTCGCTGTCGCGCTGTACTCCGGTTGGAACTGGATGAACGCGCTGCGCGACGCGCTGACGACCATGTGGGACCGGCAGCGGCCGGAGCAGCCACTGGTCCGGATGGTGCTCAAGGACCTGCTGGCGCTGGTGTGGCTGGCCGGTGCGCTGCTGGTGTCGTTCGGGCTCACGTCGGTCGCGGGCTGGCTGGGCAACGTGCTGATGCGCCTCGTCGGCCTGCAGGACACCGGTGCGACCCACGACGTACTGGTGGTGCTGTCGGTGGTGCTGGCCGTCGTGACGAACTGGGTCGTGTTCACGCTGGTGCTGGCCAAGCTGCCGCGCGAACCCGTGGAGGTGCGCAGCGCGGTCCGCGGAGCGCTGGCCGCCGCGATCGGCTTCGAGGTGCTCAAGTGGCTGGGCAACATCTACCTGACCGCGATCGGCCGCACCCCGCTCGGCGTCACGTTCGGGTGGCTGGTGGGCCTGCTGATATTCATCTACCTGGTGGCCAGGATGTTGCTGCTGGTGGCCGCGTGGGCCGCCGTCGGCCGGGCGGCCGAACTGCGGAATGTGCCCGCGTCGCCGGCCGAGGACGGTAGGGACGTGTCGCGGCAGGACGAGCCGGAGCCGACGCCAGAACCGACGCCGAAGCCGACGCCGGAGCCGACGACCGCACGATGACGGCCGCGATGACGGTCACGGCGTCGACCACCTGGACCGGGCGTGTCGGCGCGGCCGGGCGGCCCTGACCGCCAAGCGTGCCGACGCGCCGTACCAGGTCGGCGGCGCCATCCGCGGTTCCAGGGCCAGCGCACGGACAGGTCGGCCACCGAGGTACGCCGCGACCGGCGTCACCTCTCCGCCGCCTCCTGGGCCTGGATGGACTCGCTGCCCGTGCGCTGGCTGGGCACCCGTTGCGGCACGATGGCCGGTAGGTCCACCATGAACACCGCGCCTTCGCCCGGTGTGCCGCTCGCGGTGACCGTGCCGCCGTGGCTGCGCACCACCTCCCGCACCAGCGCGAGGCCGATCCCGAACCGGCGCCCGACGCCGTCCGTGCCGTGTGCGAACCGTTCGAACAGCCGCTCGGCGTCCTCCTGCGGGAAGCCGACCCCGGTGTCCGCCACAGTCAAGCGGACCGTGTTCCGATCCGTGCCGCCGACGGTGAGCGTGATCCGGCCGCCGGGCGGCGTGTGGCCGATGGCGTTGTCCACCAACGCCGACACGACCCTGCCCAGCGCGGACGGCACGCCCGCCACCTGCCACGGGCCCTCCTCACGCCGCACCACCAGCTTCAGCCACGCAAGCTGCACCCGTGGCTCCTCGTCCGCGGCGACCTGTCGGACCAGGTCGGCCAGGTCGACCGGCGCCGTGGCACGTGCCGAGTCACGCAGTTCGGCCGACATCAGCAGGTCCTCGATGACATCGCCGAGCTGCCGGCTGCCCGCCATGAGCTGCCGCAGGTCCGCCGTGACACTGGCCGGCAGTTGCAGCTTGTCCGACTTGCGGACCAACAACTGGGCCCTGGTGTGCAGGCGCGTCAGCGGGGTGCGCAGCTCGTGGCTGGCGTCGGCGACGAACCGGCGCTGCTTGGTCAGCGCCTCGAACAACGGTGCCATCGACCGGCGCGCCAACAGGCCGCCCGCGACCACGGAGCCGGCCAGCCCGACGATCTGGGCCACCAGGATCGCCAGCAGCACGCACTGCCGGTCCTCCGCCTGGTAGAGCAGGTCGTACACGGCCTGCACCACGTCGTGGCCACGCCACGTGGTGAGCACGTCGTAGTGCGTTCCGTTCACCGTCACCGACCGGCTGATCGAGTGTTGGCCGGCGGCGACGGCGGCGATGTCGGAGGTCAGTGGGAAACCCAGCGGTGTGCCGTGTGTCTCGGTGATCCGGCCACCCGAGGACAGGATCAGCCACGCGCAGCCGGGCGGGCTGTCCACGGCGCTGCGGGTGGCGGCCCAGTTCAGGTCGCGGTCCACCGTGGCCTGTTCCGCACCCAGCATCACCACGTACACCAGGGCGCCGACCACCATCAGCACGGCCGTCAGGACCGCGGCGATGTGGAACGTGACCCGCCACCGGGTCCGATTGAGCACCGCGCGTTCCGAATCGGCCAGCCCAGCCGCACCGCTTTTCTTCATACCGCTCCCAACTGGTATCCGAGGCCGTGCACCGTCCGCACCACGTCCTTGCCGAGCTTGCGTCTCAGGTGATACACATAGGTGTCCACAATGGACTCCGCCGACGTGTCGGTGAACAGGCGCGCGCGCAGGTCCGAACGGCGGTAGATGGTCCTCGGACTGGCCGCCAACAGCCGCAGCAGCTCGAACTCCCGTCCGGACAGGCCGACCCTGCCGCCCATCGCGAGCACGAACTCGCGGCGCAGCAGGTCCAGCTCACCGGCGCCGACCGGCAGCACCTCGGCGTCGTCGAGGTGCCTGCGGTGCAGCGCGCGAATCCTGGCCAGCAGTTCGTCCACCTCGAACGGCTTGGCCAGGTAGTCGTCAGCGCCCGCGTCCAGGCCCTCGATCCGGTCGGCCAGCCCGCCCTGTGCCGTCAGCATCAGGACGCGCGTCACCACGCCGACCCGGCGCAGCCGCACCACGAGATCCATGCCGTCGATCCCGGGCAGCCCCCGGTCGATCACCATGATCTGGTGGGCACGGCGCAGGGCCAGATGTAGGCCCTGTTGGCCGTCCCGGGCCAGGTCGACGCGGTAACCCTCCTCCGCCAGCAGCTCGGTCAGCATGTCCGCGGTTTCGCGGTCGTCCTCGACCACCAGGAGGCGGATCTCCCCGGTCGCGTGCTGCGACGGTTCCGGCACGGCTCGCACATGGATCATCCTGACAGCCGCGATCTGGGATGTCAGTGAACTCAGCGACCAAATCCGACAGGACCAGCGATCACCGGCCAGTACCAGTCCGGCCTCCGGTGCGGTGCCGGCCGGTCCTTCCCGGACCGACTGCCACCGGTCCGTCAGGGCCAGATCCGCGCCGCCGCCGGCACGAGTCGGCCTCGCCGATCACACGGCCGAGCACACAGGCAATTGTGAACGACAACACCGTGGATCGGCCGGTAGCGCGAACTTCGGGTCCGCCCGGAGGATGAACGCCACCGGGCCGAACCGTCCGACCACCGAGGACACCACGCCGATCACGACCGCTGTCAGGAAGACGGCCGTTCCGGTCGCGGCGGTGCTCACCGGCACGCCCCTGTCGTTCACGGCAGGGCTCGCGCACCGCGCCGGCCCGACCCTCATGCCCCGTCTCCTCCGCCGGCCGCCACGGGGCAGGCCGGGCCGTCGCCGGCGAAGTAGTTGTCGGACAGGCTCTTGCGCCGCGCGTCCCACACCATGTAGCTGCCCAGGACCAGTTGCGTCACGCTGCGGAGACGTCCTCCCAGCGGTCCCGCAGCGCATCAGCGCCAGCGACCGGCGGCGTCGCGGCCGCTCCGGCCGGCGGCGGACCAACAGGACACGGGCCACGGTTGGGCATCGACCGGGTGTGCCGCGACCGAGGACTGCCAGCCGGTAGCGGCGCAGCACTTCGCGCGCCACGACCCGCATGGTCAGCGGGGCCAGGCCGCGCGCCGGGCAGGGCCGGTTCGCCGTCACCCCGAACGGGATGAAGTTCGACGTCCTTGGCGGCGAGGCTCAGCCAGCGGTCCGGGTCGAACACGGTCCGGGTGGTCGGTAGCCCGGCGTGGTGGTAGTCGGGGTAGCTGAAGCACAGCACCGAGCCGGCCGGCAGCACGGTCTCGCTCCAGCGGCGATGTCGGCGGAGGTGATCCGGTGCGCGATGCCGAACAGCGGGTACATCCGCAGCGTCTCGTCGATCACCCGGTCGAGGTAGGCGCGTCGTCCGGATCCGGCGACCAGCGCGTCCTGCACGTCCGGGGTGCTCGGCGACGACCAGCAGCAGGTGCGCCATGCGCCTCGGACATCTGCACGACGGCGGTGTTGAAGAACGTGCCCTGCAGGTAGTACGCCTGTTCCTCGGGCGTGAGCGCGCGGGCAGTGCGTGCGGCACGTCGCCGCGACGATGCGCCGCGCAGGTACGTCGGTGAGCTTCGCCGCGCCGGCCGCATGTGCCGCAGGCCGCGTGCACTTCAGCGCGTTGACCACGTCGTCGGCGTTGCCGACGATCAGCTCGCGCGCCTCGGGCGGGCACGGCTCGCCGAAGACCAGTTCGTAGTAGACCTCGGCCCAGATCGGCATCATCGCGTCCCGCAACCGGACCAGCGGTGGCGCCGGCGGGTCGATCTCGTCGAGCACGCGCTCGGCGACCAGCGGCGGGTCAGCTCCTCCGATTCGTCCTTGCGGCGGACCAGGATGCTGCCGGGTCGCGCGGGCCACCTCGTCGTAGCGCGGCCCGGGTTCCAGGTGTTCCTGGTGCACGTGCGGACCGGGGGCCAGCCAGTACCAGAACAGGTCGGACAGCGCGGCGCCGCGACTGCGGCCGTCGGCCGCCGGGTCGGCGTAGAGCTGCGCGGAAGTCGTCCAGGCCGACCTGCGCGGCCCGGCACGGTGATGCCCTCCTCGCCGTTGACCGCGGCGAACATCCGCATGCGCAGCGCGACCACCCGCGGCCGGCAGCCAGTACGGCAGGCTGGCCAGCACCGCGAGCGCGGCCGACGATCCCGAGCGCAGCAGCACGGCGCCTCCCGACGTCAGTAGGTGCGGACCAGATCCGGGGTCAGGTCGGCGAGCGACGCGGCGCCGCACAGCGCGAGCGCGTGGTCGAACTCGTCGCGCAGCAGCTCCAGCACGCCGCGGCACGCCGTCCTCGCCGTCGGCGGCCAGTCCCCACACGACCGGCCGGCCGACGCCGACCGCGTCGCGCCGAGCGCGAGCGCCTTGACCACGTCGGTGCCGCGCCGGATGCCGCCGTCCAGCAGGACCGGAACCCGGCCGCCGACCGCGCGCCGACGATCTCGGGCAGCGCGTCGATGGTGGCCGGCACGCGTGTCGAGTTGCCGGCCGCCGTGGTTGGACACGAGCAGACCGTCAACGCCGTGTGCGACCGCGAGTCCGGGCGTCCTCGGGATGCAGCACGCCCTTGAGCAGCGACGGCAGCGTGCGTGATCGACCGCAGCCGGTCGATGTGGTCCCAGGACAGCTCCGCGCGACATCTGGATCTGCCGGACGTGACCGGTGCTCGCCGTCGCGCAGGTCGCGCAGGTTCTCGCAGCGCATGCCGGGCGGCAGGTCGTGGAAGTCGTGCGCGTCGTCGCGCTCGCGGCGGCCGAGCACGGGCGAGTCGACGGTGACCACCAGCGCCTCGACCCCGGCGTCCTCGGCGCGGCGCACGAGCGCCTCGGTGAACGCCAGGTCGGGCTGGAGGTAGAGCTGGAACCACAGGCCGGATCGCGTCCGGCACGGCCGCGCGCGCGGCGGCGGCGATGTCCTCGACGGCGACCGTGGACGCCATGCTGACGATCATGATCGTGCCGGCGCGAGCGCGGCCGCGCGGGCGGTGGCCAGTTCGCCGTCGGGGTGCGCGAGCCGGTGGAACGCGGTCGGCGACAACAGGATCGGCATGGACGCGGCGCAGCCGAACAGCGTGACGACCGCAGCTCGCCGTTTGTCGCTGCCGCGCAGGATCCGGGGCAGCAGGCACAGCCGGGCGAAGCGCGCTCTCGTTGGCGCGCATGGTGATCTCGTCGCCGGCGCCACCGGCGAAGTAGTCGTAGTGGACCGGGTCGAGACGTTCCGGGCCGCGGCCTCGAACTCGGCGATCGTCCGCACCCCGCCTGTCATCGGGCACCGACCTGAACGGTCGACACGCCCGGGAATCCGGTGACCGGCCCGACCCCCCGCGTGATCGACACCCCGGGCGCGCGCCCTCCAACGGTCGACACGCCCAACAAACCAGCCGGCACCCCAGCCACACGAACCGTCGACACGCCCGGGACGCGCCGGCCAAAGGCCGACACGCCCGTGGTTCCGGCCGCCGTCGCCTGCGGTCGTTGAACGGTCGACACGCGCGGGCCGCGCTCCCCCACCGTCGACACGCCGGGGATTTCGGGCGGCGCCGTCGTTCTCCGGTCGCCGAGGGTCGGCTCGCGCGGATGCGGTGTCATCGGGTGGCCCCTGTCTCGGCCACCGCCAACTCCCCGGCCAGGAAGTCGATCAGCGGGTCACGGTGGACGTCCTCCTTGTCCCACTCGTTCTCCAGGTTCTCCGTCACGTGGTGGGTGCCGGCCAGCTCACCGTTGCGGTAGTGGCGCACGACCGGGTGCAGGTAGTGGCCCTCGTCCGCGTGTTTGTCGTCGGACTGGCTGATCCGCGCGCACCGAGATGTCGAACGGGTCGATCTTGTCGTGGTCGGGACCGTATTCGAGGGTGATCAGGAAGTAGTCCTCGGCCGTGCGGAAGCCTTCCGAACCGACGTAGTCGACCGGGACCTCCTCGAGTAGCGAGCGTGCCGCCGTCGGCGACATCACCACCAGGTCGCCAGGTACGCCGAACTGCTGGAACAGCGCCGACGTCCGGTTGACCCTGGCCAGGATCGGCGTCCGCGATCGACTCCGGCGTCGAGCCGACCGCCTCGCCGGGCCACGGCCGGCCGTCGTAGCGCTCGTCAGATGGCGGACAGCGCGCGGGCGCTGTAGCGGAAGCCGTGGATGAACCCGCTCGTGGCGCTTCTTGAAGTCGCGCACCTGCGCTGAGCGTGCCGGCGAAGTACAGATCCGGGACGTTCACCGACTCCCACGCCGCTGTCTGCGCCGGGAATCGGTCCTTGATCGTGAGCGACGGGCGGCATTCCGGTCGTCGAAGACCGAATCGTCGAAGCGGAAGCCGGTGCACACGATGACCCGGTCGTAGTAGATCTCCTTGATGACCTCCTCGACGCGGGCGAACGCGAAGGTGACCCGGTAGCCGCCGCCGTCGCGCACGATCGACCTGATGTCGCCGTCCAGGATCGCGTGCTGCAGCTTCAGCTGGTACGTGTCAAGCAGGTTGTTGTTGACCGCACGCAGGTGGCCGACGAAGTGGGTGCGCCAGGCCAGTTTCAGCGAGTGCGGGCCGGCCACGTGGATGACCGCGGCCGTCTCGATGAGGTTGTCCGCCGTCTCGAACGCCGAGTTGGCCTTGCCGACGATCAGCACGCGCTGGTCGACGAACTCCTGGGGGTCGATCGAGACCGTCTGGTACGTGTCGACCAGTTCGATGCCGGGAATCGGCGGAATGTAGGGCTTTGAGACGCCGGTCGCCATGATCACCCGCTTGGCGCGAAGTGTGCCGCCTGCCGCGTCCGTGGCGACGAACTCGCCGTCCTCCCGTGCTATTTCGGTGATCCGGACGCCGTGGCGGACGTTGATCCCGGCTTTGCCCGCGAAGTCGTCCAGGTACTTCACCATGTCGTCGGCGGGCGGGAAGAATTTCGTGCTGTAGCGGGTGAACAGCAGCTCCGGATCGTCGGACAGCAGCGAGTTCCAGTCCATCCGCATGTTGAGTTCCGGATCGTCCCAGCCGGTGTGCACCTTGTTCACCGAAATCATCGTGCGGTGCCTGGGGTACGTGCGGAAGAACGTGCCGGCCGCTTCGCCGGCCTCCACCACCAGGTAGTCGCTGCCGGCGCGCTCGAACAGGTAGCCGAGCTGTAGTCCGGCCGGCCCCGCTCCGACGACCAGGTAGTCGACCGTACCGTCCGCCATTCCGTTCTCCTTCGGTCGTGGTCCCGTGGACAGCCTGAAGAAGAGATCTCAAAAAAGTTTCAAAGAGGACGTTCCGCCGACCGGTTCGGAGGGCACAATGCGCGCATGACGCCGCAGGAGATCGCCGTCACGCTCGGACTGGAGCCGCTGCCGGTCGAGGGTGGACTGTGGGCGCAGACCTGGCGCGATCGGCACTGCACCGCGATCTACTACCTCCTGGCCGATCCCGGGTTCTCCGCGCTGCACCGGCTGCCGCATCCCGAGATCTGGGCGTATCACGCCGGGCGCTCCCGCCCGCCTGACACTCGTGGCCGACGAGGTGACCCACCACGTGCTCGGGCCGGAGCTGGCCGAGGGGCAGCGGCCTCAACTGGCCGTGCCCGCCGGCACGTGGCAGGGCGCGCGTTCACTGGGCGAATGGACCCTCTTCGGCACGTTCATGGCGCCTCCCTATACCGACGACGCCGTCGAGTTCGCCGACCCCGACTGGCTGGCCGCGCGAATACCCGAGCACGCCGCCGAAATCCGGCGGCTGTGCACGCAGGTGTGACAGCAACGGCCGTCGATGCGGTTATTGACTGGACAACCACGTAAAGTCCGGGATGCAGAGGAGGACGTGATGGTTGATCTCGTGCCGGCCGACGACCGCCCGATGCGGTCGCACGCCCGTCGCAATCGGGAGTTGATCATCAACGCGGCCCGCGATGCCCTCACCGGCACCGGCAGCGACACCTCGCTGAACGAGATCGCCCGCCGCGCGGGCGTGGGCATCGGCACACTGTTCCGACACTTCCCCAACCGGGAGGTGCTGCTGGAGGCGTTGACCTACGACCGCACGATCGCCCTGTGCACGGAGGCGAAACGCCTCGACGACACGCAGCCGCCCGCCGAGGCGCTGATCACCTGGCTGCGCTGCCTGATCGACCACATCGCCACCTACCGCGGCATGTCGGCGTCCCTGCTACTGGCCGGCACGCGGGGCGGTGACAGCGGCCTGCGCGACTCCTACGTCGCCATCGACGCGGCCGCGACGGCGCTGTTGCTGCGCGCCCAACAGGCAGGTGCCGTGCGGGTGGACATGGACACCGCCGCGTTGATCTCGCTGGTGGGGGCCGTCTCCTGGCTACGGGAACAGGAATCCGAGCGGTCCAGCCGGGTCGAGGACGTGCTGATGGTGCTGACCGACGGGCTGCGCGCCAGGCCGGTCCGCTGACGCTCAGGCGCGCGGCAGCCGGCCGCTGCCGTCGAGGCGGACACCGACGGTCAGCGCGGCCGCGGACAGGATCAGCGCGCCGGGACCGAGCGCCATCACCAACAGAATCGTCGCGCACAGAAAAATCCCGAGCAGCACGACGGAGGCGCGCAGCGTCGGCGCCCATCCGCCGACGGCACGTTCCAGTAGGCGCAGCCATGCGCGGTCCGCGGGCGGTGGTGCGGCCGCCGTTCGGGGCCGGGGGATGGTCCTGGTGGGTGTCCGGTCGTGCGCTGCGTAGTAATCGGCATCCAATCGGGTGAGCCGACGAAGCGGCACACTGTCCTGAACAGCGGAATCCGTCTCGACCCGGTCGAGTGACACAATCAGCCCTGGATTAATCCGCCGCCTTGGTTCTACACTGGTCACGTTGGTGCTCATTTCTGACGCTTGCACAACGAGTAGCAACACGACGCGAGACTCCTGCGGGAACAGGGGTCCGCGTTCACGGTTTCCCAGGGGGTGTCCTCGCTGCCGTGACGGCTGCCGCTGCCGCTGCCGTGGCACTCACCTGGGAGCCCTTTTGTGTCGCACGTGTCAGTTTGCCGCACCGGTCCCGGTTCTCAACGGGCACACCGACCACAAGCGTCAAGCGGTCACGATTTCACGGCGAACGGCAAAATCCCTGCTTAATAGGCCCGTGACTGATCGACATAGCGCTCTACCAGGCAAAACGTCACTCGTTCGTGTGAACAATCCTCGCGTTCACCAACGCATTGTGAAATCGGTCTCGCAACATTTCACCCGATCCGCCTATCAAGTCGCGCGCCAATAGCACGCTGTAATCCACCGTGGTCCGAGCCGTTCTGTATACCGGCGTCTCGGGGGCACCCAGGACCACGTGGCGGATGAGACATGGCTCACACGGCATGCCCGCCCCCACCACGACCGGCATCACTTCGAGGAGGGACGGCAACCTGCCGCACAGCGCGTCCGGTGACCGGCCGTGCGGCTCGCCGGGTTCGAGGCACACAAGATGCACCACGCGCTCGGACGTTCCCGGCAGCCGGCCGTTTTCGTAGCGAGCCAAGTGAACCGGCACAATCAACGATTCGGAATAATCGCCCCTTAAGCCCCACCGGCTGATCGCGGCGGGGTCGTCCGCAGTCCGGTCCGCGATCTTCGCCGACACGTCGGGCAGACCCGTGACCAGCGCCTCGACCAGACGACCGTGTACCGTACCTGCTACCGCGAGCGGAGCCGGGGGTCGTCGTCGGATGCGAACGGCTGATCGCCGCGCGTTACGACAATCAATCAGGACACCTCAGACAGTTGCGTCTGGATTAATCCTAGAGCACGATTAATCCAGCGTCGATCGACGCGACTCACTCGTGAAGGAGCACACGATGGCCCGTGATGGTTCCACCAGGGCAATCCCGGAATTGCCGGTCGACGGTTGGCGCTCCGCCACCCGCTGCGGCCCCAACGGCGGCAACTGCGTCGAGGTCAATCTCACCGGAGTGGACAATGCCGGTATTGTCGGAATCAGGGACAGCAAGCCGGAGCGCGGCGCGGTGCTGACGGTCGGTCCGACCGAGTGGCGGACCTTCCTGCGTGCAACGATCAGGGGCGACATCTGAACCGGACCGGTCCCGTCGTGGTCTACTGTCAGTCACTTGACTGGATCCGCGCGTGAAGACTGGAGAAGAAGCGGTGCCCGGGACGGCCACTTCACTGCGTATCCGACTCGGCAACGAGATCCGCTCCGCCAGGCTCGCCGCGGGCTTCACACAGACGCAGGTGGCCGAGTTGCTCGGCTGCAAGCAGGGCAAGATCAACAAGATCGAGGACGGCACGGTCGGCGTCAAGCAGACCGACCTCGACATGATGCTGGAGGCGTTCCACGTCGGCTCGGCCGCCACCGAGCTGATGCGCGGGCTGGCGGCCTCCAGCGACCAACGCGGTGAGTGGTCGGGCTACCGCTCGGCGGTGCCACCCTGGTTCCGGGCCTTCACCAGCCTGGAACAGGCCGCGTCCGAGGTGTTCGGCTGGCACGGCGAGCGCATTCACGGTGCTCTCCAGTCCGAGCACTACATGCTCACCCAGTTCCAGGCCGCTGGAAACACGAACGTCACCGAACTGGTCCGCAACCGGCGGGACAGGAAACGCGTCTTCGAACTGAAACCCCCGCCCAGCCACCGTTTCATCCTGGGCGAGGGTGCGTTTCGGCGAATGCCGGGTGGGCCGAATCCCGGCGTCGCGCTGGATCAGGTGCAACATCTCATCCAACTCGCCGAGACGCACCCGGACATCGCCATCCACGTGTTGCCGTTCAACGCGCCGCTGCCCTACGTGCCCAACGACTTCACCATCATGCGGTTCACCGACGGCACGCCGAACTGCGTGTTCGTGGAACACGTCGCCGGCGCTGTCAAGATCGAGAACGAATCGCAGTTCAAGCAGTTCGTCGAAGCGTGGGACCAGTTGCGCGGACCGGCGTTGGAGAAAACGCAGACCCTGGACCATCTGCGGGAACTCGCCGAACGGTTCGCCGTTGAGCTGAACGCGTGACGCATCCTTTCGGCGCAGCGCTCTTTCGGCACAGCGCGCTACGGTTATGATGGCCAACGTTTTCCTTGCTGCCACGGAAGGATCGTCAACTGTGAGTGCCGCTCCCAATGACCCGTTACCGCCGCCGGGCGTCGACCTGGCGCGACCGAGCGTCGCGCGGGTCTACGACTTCTATCTGGGCGGCACGGCGAACTGGGCCATCGACAGGGAGTTCGGCAAGAAGGTGCTGTCGCGGTTCCCGCTGATCCGCCCGATCGCGAAGGCCAATCGACTGTTCCTGCACCGCGTCGTGCGGTATCTGGCGCGACAGGGCGTGCGGCAGTTCGTCGACATCGGTTCCGGAGTGCCGACGATGGGCCCGACGCACGAGGTGGCCGACCAGTTGGCGCCCGGTTCGCGGGTGGTCTACGTGGACTACGAGCCGGTCGCGGTGGCGCACTCGGAGATGTTGCTGGAACAGCACGGCGATCCGGCCAGGCACGCCGCGATCAACGGGGACCTGCGCGAGCCGGACCACCTGTGGCGGCAGGTCGAGGCGACCGGCGTGATCGACACGGACCAGCCGGTGGCGCTGTTGATGATCGCTGTGCTGCACATGCGCCAACCCGGCCCGAACGGCGACGACATCGGCGACGCGGTGCTGGCCAGGTACCGGGAACTGATGCGGTCCGGTTCCTACCTGGCGATCTCGCAGCTCACCACGGACGGCATCTCCGCGGAGCTGGACCTGCACCTGGCCGACCTGAAGCAGATGTACGACAGGAGCAGCAGTTCCCAGGCGTTCTTCCGGGACCGGGAGGGCATTCTCTCGCTGTTCGGGGACTTCGAGCTGGTCGAGCCGGGGCTGACGTGGACCCCGCTGTGGCACCCCGAGGAGACGAGCCCGACGGCGCCGGTGATCACGTTCGCGGAACCGAACGAGTCGGCGATTCTCGCGGGCGTCGGCCGGAAGCGCTGACGGCCGCGGTGACCACGATCGTGACGGCGAGCGCGGCGATGCCGAGCAGGGCGGCGGTGCGGTAGCCGGCGCCGGTCGGCAGCACGGCGCCGGCAGGCGTGTAACCGGCGAGCACGGCGCCGCACAGCGCGCTGCCGGCGGAGAAGCCGATCGTGCGCAGCACCTGGTTGAAGCTCATCGCGCTGCCCGTCTCGGCGGCCGGGACGGCACCGATGACGAACGAGGGCACGGCGGCGAACACACAGCCGACCCCGAACCCGGCGACGGCCATCACGACGAAGATCTGCCACAGTTCGCCGCGGGCCAGCAGGAAGATCAGCGTGGCCAGCAGGACGACGCCGCAACTCAACGGCAGCACGGCGCGGATCCGCCTGGCCAGCGCGGGCATCACCTTGCCGGCCACGAACCCGAGCAGCGAGAACGGCGTCAGGACCAGCCCTGCCACGATCACGGACGCACCGAACCCGTACCCGGCCGACGGCGGCGTCTGCACGAACCGGGTGACCAGCGACATCAGCAGGTACATGCCGACACCGCCGAGCAGCACGGTCAGGTCGGCGGCCAGCACCGCGCGGTTCGCGACCAGCCGAAGGTCGACCAGCGGCGCGGGACACCGCAGCTCGTGCCGGACCCACCCGCCCAGCAACACGAGCGCGATCGTGACCAGCGGCAGTACACCGGTCCCCCAGACAGTCGCCTCGCTCAACGCGAACAGCAGCGCCGCGATCGCGGCGCCGAGCAGCAGCGCGCCGGCCCAGTCCAACCGGGCCGACGGCCGGTCCGGCCCGGCCGGTACGACGACGGCGGTGGCCACCAGTGCTGCCGCGCTGACCACCACGCCGGCCCAGTAGGCGGCGTGCAGTCCGAAGTAGACGGTCAGCACGCCGGCCAGCGGGTAGCCGAACCCGATGCCGGCGACGGTGGTGATGGACAGCACCGACACGGCCGACCGGGACCGCTCACCCGTCAGGTGGTCGCGGGCGACGGCGATGGCCAGCGACGTGAGCCCGACACCGCAGCCCTGCAGCGCGCGGCCGACCAGCAGCGTCCCGAAACCGGTCGGCAGCGTGGTGAGCACGCTGCCGACCAGCGTGATCGCCAGCCCGCCGAGGATCACCTCGCGCCGCCGCGGCCCGTCACCGAGACGCCCCAGCACGGGCGTGGCCACGGAGCTGACCAACAGCGTGATCGTCAGCGTCCACTGCGCGGCGGCCAGCGACACGTGGTCGGCGGTTGCGACGGTGGGCACCAACGGCGCACCGAGGCTGCCCACGGCCGCGACGACGAGGCAGACGAACACGAGAACGGGAACGAGCAGGCGGTCGGGCGACGGGCTCACGCAAGCAGCATCACTCATCGTCGATCAGAGGTCCAAGACCGGTATCCGACCTGTTCGATAGACAATGCCTATCGTGCGCCTGACCCAGCTCGAGTACTTCCTGGCCGTCGCCCGGACCCGGCACTTCACCGGGGCGGCCCGGCAACTGCGGATCGCGCAGCCATCGCTGTCCCAGCAGATCAAGGCCCTGGAAAAGGAACTGGGCGCGCCGCTGTTCAACCGCAACCGAGGCGACGTGACCCTCACCGAAGCGGGTGAACTCCTGCTCCCGGTGGCCCGTCGCATGCTCGCCGACGCCGACCGTGCCCACACCGAGATGGCGGAACTGCTGTCGCTGCGCCGAGGCCGGCTGCGGCTGGGTGCCACGCCGAGCCTGCTCACCGGCCTGTTGCCGGACCCGTTGGCCAGGTTCGCCGCCGACCACCCCGGCATCCGGCTGACCGTGCGGGAGGGCGGTTCGCCGAGCCTGGTCGAGGACCTGGCCGCCGGTGCCGTCGACCTGGCCGTGCTGGTGCTGCCGCTGGCCGAACGTGATCCGGCGCTGGTGACCGTGCCCCTGTTGGCCGAGGACCTCGTCGTCGCGAGCGCCGCGCACCGGCCGGCACCGGTCGAGGGCGGCGACCTGCGACGCCTGGCGGAGGTACCGATGGTCGTGCCGCGTGATGGCTACGACCTGCGAACCGTCACCGTGACGGCGTGCCGCGCGGCGGGCTTCGAGCCGAGATTCGCGGTCGAGGGCGGCGAGTTGGACGCCGTGGTGGCGCTGGTGAAGGCGGGCATGGGTGTCGCGCTGCTGCCGGCTTCGGCGGTCCGTGGCACCGGCCTGCGCGCCACCCGCCTGACGCGGCCGCACCTGCGCAGGGGCATCGGGCTGGCGTACCGGAGCGACATCGAACTGCCGACATCGGCCGACGCCTTCCGCGAACTGCTCATGACGTATCTCGCGGGGTCGTCGCACGGGTTGCTCTAGGGTCTGTTTCGTTGCGCGGCCTGTCGGGAACCTGGAGGCGCGCCTATTCTGCGGGCCGGCGACGAGCGCTCTGGGGGAATGCACGTGACCGTCATGGGTGGGAGCCCGCGGGGCAGGTCGGAAGCCGAGGCGACGATCGCCGAGGCGCGCCGGGCGCTGTGGGTGATGGTGTGGATCCTGGCGATCATCTGGATCGTCCAGATCATCAACGCGGCACTGCACTATTCGCTGAGCTACGACTACGGCATCCGGCCCAGGCACCTGTCCTCGCTGCCGGACGTCCTCAGCGCTCCGTTCCTGCATTTCGGCTGGTCCCACATCGAGGGCAATTCCGGGCCGCTGTTCATCTTCGGGTTTCTCGCGGCGTACCGGGGCGTGCGCAAGTTCCTGTCGGTGACGGTCCTGGTGGTCCTGACCAGCGGTGTCGGCTCGTGGCTGACCGGCCTGGACCACAGCGTCGGCGCGGGCGCGAGCGGGGTCGTGTTCGGCTACTTCGGCTACATCATCGTGCGTGGGGCCTTCGACCGGCACCGCATCGACGTCGTGATCGGTCTGGTCATGGCGCTGTGCTTCGCGTACCAGTTCTCGGTGCTGTTGCCCACGGAGGGCATCGACTGGCAGGGCCACATGTTCGGCTTCGTGGGCGGACTGCTGGGCGGCTGGCTGTTCCGGGACCGCCGCCCCCGCCAACCCACGATCGCGCCTTCGGCCTCACCGACGATCGACTTCACGAAGCCACTGGCAGAGCCGGACAAGTCCTGACGCTCCGTACCCACCCGACATCCGGTCGGTACGGCGGGCTGCGGCGGATGGCCGAGCTGACGGCTCACGCCGGCCGGGTGGCGCTGGCCAGGAGGATCGATGCCGCCGCCGGCCATCTGCACATCAGACGGTCCAGCGGGCCGAACGGCCTTGGCACGTCGTGGTACCTCGCCCCCTCCACCTTGACCCCCACGAAACCGTTGGCACGCAACAAGCTCACCAGTGCTCGCCGCGTGAACACGTGCAGGTGCCCGACTACCTGACTTCCCGGGCGGCCGTGTATGCCCCGCAAGCTCACCTCGGTGAACAGCGGCTGCACCCCCAGGCCCAGCAACACCCGGTTGTACCAGGCCGCCAGGTTCGGGGTCGACAGCAACAACGTGCCACCGGGCCGCAGTACCCGCTTCGCCTCGTCGAGCGCCGCGTCCGTGTCGACCAGGTGCTCGATGACCTCGCTCATGATCACCACGTCGGCCACCCCGGACGCCACCGGCAGGTGTTCCACCCCGCCGCCCACCATCGCGAAGCCGTGCTGCCGTGCCATCCCCGCCGCGCGCGCCGACCAGTCGACGCCGACCACGCGGTTCGCCGGGGAGAGGCCCGCGACCAGGGCCGTCGCCGCCCCGTCGCCACACCCCACGTCCACGATGGTCTGTGGGCCGCTGCGATCCCGGAGCACCTCGGCCAGCATGCGTAGCTGGCGCCTGGCCCGGTCGGAGCCCGAACTGATGGGCACGTCCGGCTGGTCGTAGAACGATCGCAACGCGACGGGGGTGGCCATCAGTTCACCACCGACGCCAGTCGCGCCTCACCGGTCACGGCCTCCTCGACGACCTCCGCGAACCGGTCGACCGCGGCCGACCACCGCAGTCGCGACGCGTACGCCACCGCTCGCTCACCCATCGCGATCCGCCGTCCGTGGTCGAGGGCCAGACCTGCCCACGCGGACGCGAAGCCGCTCTCCGTCGTCGCCAGCCGGCCCGTCCGGCCGTCCAGCACCGAGTCCCGCAGGCCGGGGACGTCGAAGCCGACAGTGGGCGTGGCCCGCGCCGCCGCTTCCATCACGACGATGCCCCAGCCCTCCATCACCGCCGGGTGCACGAGTAGCCACGCCGCGCTCAGCAGCCTGTTCTTCTCCGCTTCGGACACCCGGCCGGTGAACGTGACGCCGGCACCGGCGAGGCGTTCCAGCCGGGACCGGTCGGGACCGTCGCCCGCGATCACCAGCCGGCCACCGGTCACCGGACGCACCCGTTCCCACAGTGCCAGCAACAGGTCCAGTCGCTTGTAGTCGGTCAACCGGCCAAGGGCCAGGAACATCGGCGTGGCCGATCGCGGATCGCGGCGAACCGGAGTGTCAACTCCGTTGTGCAGCACGCGAATCCGATCCGGACGGACACCGATCTCGGCGAGATCCATCGCACTGGAGCGGGACACGGTCAGAAAGACGCTGTCGGTGTGCACCCGGGGCATGACGACGCGTTCGGTGAAGCGGCCCAGTGTGGACACCGGTGGTGGGTAGCGCAGCCGCCACAGATCGGTGTGCACGTGGTTGACCAGACACACGACGGGACGCCCGCACCACAGCGGTGCCAGGTACGGGAGGCCGTTGCAGACCTCGACGACGACGTCGCACTCCGGGATGCGCTGACGAAACGCCAAGGGCGCCAACAGGAACTGTGAATAGTCGCCGCCGCTGCGCACGACACGGTACGGTCGGTCGCCGGTCACGCCGCCGCACAGCAGGGTCACGTCGTGCCCGCGTCGCACCATGCCGGTCGCCAACTGGTCCACCAGCAACTCCGAGCCACCGGCCTTCGGGCTGGCCAGGTCGCGCCACGCGATGATCACGACGCGCCGTTTCGCGGCCTCGGCGACCGGTACCGGTTCCGGCCAGGCGTGCGCACGCACCATCAACTCAACCCCATCAACGGTGAAACAAAATACGGTCAAGAAACGGCGAGCGACCGCAGCGCGTCCGCCGTCCTGGGATCCAGTTCGGCGCCTGCCCGCAGGCTGGCGAACAGCAGTTCACACAGGAGCGGTTCGAGTTTCTCGCGAGCAGGTTCCCGGGTGGTCATCCATTCTCGGCAAATCGTTTCCACCTGGCCGACCCAGCCCCATGTCAGCAGACGCAGGAGCGGTGATCCGCCATATGGAGCAAGCCGGTCGTTCAAGCCGCGAGAAATACGGATGCGAACCTCTTTCCGAACCGATTCCATCTGGGTGCCCGGCAGGTAGGTGTGCCGGACCAGGGCTCGGTACCAGTCGCCACGGTCGGTCATGTAGTCGACGTACGCGTGAACCCCCGCGGCCAGCCAGTCCTCGCCCGCCGACGCCGCCGAACCGAGCACGTCGGCCAGCATCCGGTCGCCGCACCAGCGCAGCGCCGCCGCGGCCACCCGGTCCTTGCCGCCGAAGTAGTGGTAGAGCAGCGGGCGGGACATACCCGCCGCCGCCGCGATGTCCTCGACCAGGATTTCCTCGTACGGCATCACGCTGAGCAGGTGCAACGCCGCCTCCATGGCCGCCTGCCGACGCTCGGCCGGTGACCTGCGCTCCTGGGTGCGCCTGGCCGGGGCGTTCCTGCTCACGCCTCCTTCCTACCGCAACCGCGCCGGGGCACCCGGGTGAACCCGTCCGCCGTGCATGTCGACCGGTCACCTCGCCTCCCGGCTGGAGTTGTCGGTGTCAGCTCCCGTACGTGAACACGGGGACGTTGGCCTGGTGCGGCTCGGCGTTCGCCGCGCCCACCATCAGCACCGCCAGGGCGACCGCGAGGGCCGCGGCGACGAGGACGGTCAGTACCGCGCCACCGGTGAGTTTCCACATCGTTTCGGGCGTCTCCGAAATGTTCGCGCCAACAAAAACGGTGGGCGAGCACCGCTCGTGTGCCCACCATGCCGACATTGTGCCGTGTTCGCGACCAATCCGTTGTCGGCCCCAGGATTAGCCGTACCGCGCCGGTGCGCGGCCTCGCCGGAAGCCCAATCAACACCCTCACTTGACACCGTGTCAAGAGTCATTCTAGTTTTCCCTGCCGAGACAACATCACGGCATCTCACACGGCATCTGGTATCTGGCACGGCATCTCGTATCTGGCACAGATTTTTGTGTCGTCCGTTAGTAGTTTCCCAGCCAACGACGATGGGAGACCAAACTCGTGGGTCTCGTTCGGAGGCTGCCGGCGCGCCCGGTGGCCGGATTCATCGTGGTCGGCATCGGCGTGCTCGCCCTCGCCCTCGTCCCGCTGCTGCGGTGGTACGTGCTGCCCAGAGTGGAAGTGCTGCCACTGGACGAGAACGCGACGTCGGTGAGCACCGGTGAGGGCACGTACTTCGACACGACCTCGCTGAAGGTCGCCGGTCCGGTGCGGTTGACGGTGACCACCCACGTCGTCGGCGACGTCGCGGCGGGACAGTCGAGTGGTGACGCCGTATGGAACATCTCCACCACGGTCGACACGCCGGCCACGCTGGACAAGCAGGACCCGAGGCAGTCGATCGACTGGACGCTGGAACGGTGGGTGGGCAACCGGAGTACGGACCGCCCGGTGAACTGTTGCGGAGCGAGTACTCACTTCTCCGGTGACGCCTACATCAAGTTCCCGTTCAACGTGGCGAAACAGACCTACACGTACTGGAATCCCAAGGCCAGGAACGCATTTCCGGTGCACTACGCCGGAAACGTCGACGTGGGAGGACTGTCGCTGTACCGGTTCCAGGGCACGGTGCCGCCGACCAGGATCAGCAGCACGCAGGTGCCCGGCACGCTGGTCGGCCTGACCGACCCCGCGATGACGAACGTGGACATCTACTACCAGGACAAGGGCACCGAAATCGATGTCGACCCGGTGTCCGGGATTCCTGTCGTGACCGTCCAGCACGCTGTGACGACGTTCCGGCTGCCCGGTTCGGGCACCGACCGGTTGACGCTGCTGGCCGCGACCTTCCGCACCGACCGGGCCAGCCAGGACGCACTGGTGTCGCTGGTCAGGGACACCGACGCGAAACTGGACCTGGTGCAGCGGACGCTGCCGGTGGTGCTGCTGGCCGCCGGTTCCGCACTGGTGGTGCTGGGTGCCGTGCTCGTCGTCGTCGCGCTGCGGCGGTCGAGGAGGGCGGTCGCGTGACCGACACCGCCGACCGGACCGCGACCGACGGACCCACCGGGTTACGCCGGTCCGTGCGGCTGTTCAGGGCGTTCCGCATGGAGCAGACCGATCCCGAGTTCTTCTACACGATGCTGGCGCAGGACACGGTGCGTCAACTGGCCGGGTACCAGCCGCTGGCGGGCGCGACCGTGGTGGACGTCGGCGGCGGCGCGGGTTACTTCGGCGCCGCCGTGCGGGAGCGGGGCGCGCGGTACTACATGATCGAGCCGGACCGGCGCGAGATGGCGGGCCGGGAGGTGCAGCCGGGCACGATCGTCGGTGACGGCTACTGGCTGCCGCTGCGCGACGGCGCCGCCGACGTGTGCTTCTCGTCGAACGTGCTGGAACACGTACCGGACGCGGTGGGTTTCCTGGACGAGATGATTCGGGTGACCAGGCCGGGCGGGATCGTGTACGTGTCGTTCACGAACTGGTATTCCCCGTGGGGTGGGCACGAGACGTCGCCGTGGCACTACCTGGGCGGCGAGTACGCCGCACGGCGGTACCACAGACGCACCGGGAAGTTGCCCAAGAACAGGTTCCAGCAAAGCCTGTTCCCGGTGCACGTCGGCGCTGCGCTGCGACTGGCCCGCTCCCGAAAGGACGCGGAGCTGGTCGACGCGCTGCCGAGGTACTACCCGCATGCGGCCAGGTCCGTGCTGCGAGTGCCGCTGCTGCGTGAGCTGATCACGTGGAACCTGCTGATGGTGTTGCGACGTAACGGATGAGGCGATGAGCGTCCCCACGACCGAGTCCACCACCGAGCCGATCACCGAGCCGATCCCGGTCCAGGAGACCGGGCAGCCGGGCGCGGGCGATCCCGGGCATCCGCCGACGAAACGGCGGCCGTGGCCGGACGGCGAGCCACCGCGCGCCGCCAGCCGGTGGTGGCTGCTGCTGGGGTGGCTGCTGTCGTTCCTGCTGCTGGCATCGCACGACATCGGGCAGATGACGTTCGACACGAAGCTCGGGGTCGACATCGACCCGGTCGGCTTCTACCAGCGGCTCACGACGCTGTGGAACCCGCTGGAGTGGTTCGGCGGGCTCCAGGACCAGTACATCGGCTACGCGTTCCCGATGGGCACGTTCTACCTGCTCGGTCACGTGCTGACGGTGCCGGTGTGGCTGGTCGAGCGGCTGTGGATGTCGGTGCTGGTGGCTGCCGGCTTCTGGGGTGTCGTGCGGCTGGCCGAGCGGATCGGTGTCGGCGGGCCACGCGGCAGGCTGTTGGCGGGCGCGGTGTTCGCGCTGTGGCCGACGTACACGATCGTGATCGGCTCGACGTCGGCCGCCGTGCTGCCGGGGATGCTGCTGCCGTGGGCGGTGCTCCCGCTGGTGCGCGGCGCGCGCGAGGGGTCGACACGGGCGGCGGCCGCCCGCTCCGGACTGGTCGTGCTGGCGATGGGCGGTGTCAACGCCGTCGTCACCATCGCCGCGCTGGTCGTGCCGGCGCTGTACCTGGTGACTCGCGAACCCGGCCGGCGGCGGCGTTCGCTGATCGCGTGGTGGGTGCCGTCGGTGCTGCTGGCCACCGCGTGGTGGCTGGTGACGCTGTTCTTCCAGGGTGTGTACGGCTTCAACTTCCTGCCCTACATCGAGCAGGCGGCGAACACGACGCGGACGATGTCGGCGACATCGCTGCTGCACGGCAGCGGGAACTGGACGGCGTACCTGGACTTCGGCACGCCGTGGCTGTCGGCGGGCTGGGCGGTGGTGAGCGGGCCGCTGGTGATCGTGGCCGTGACGGTGGTGAGCGCGCTGGGCCTGTACGGGCTGGCACGGCGTGACCTGCCGGAGGGCCGCTGGCTGCGGCTGGGCGTCGGGATCGCGGCGCTGGTCGCGCTGGCCGGGTACGGCGGCGCGGTGGGCGGACTGTTCCACGGCACCGTGCAGCACCTGCTCGACTCCTCGCTCGCGCCGTTGCGCAACATCTACAAGTTCGAGCCGATCGTGGCGTTCGGGCTGGTGTTCGGCCTGGCGCACGGGCTGGCCGCGCTGCGCGAGAGGGTGGCCGTGCCGGCGCGGCACGAGCGGTTGGCCACGCCGGTGCTGCGCCTGGGCAGCGCACTGCTGGGGATCGCGGTGCTGGTCGGGCTGGCGCTGCCGTACGCGAGTGGGCAGGTGCTGCAGCCGGGTGCGTTCTCGGCGGTGCCGTCGTACTGGCAGGACGTGGCGAACTACCTCGGCCACAACTCGCCGACCGCGCCCGCGATGGTGGTGCCGGCCGACTCGCACGGCATCTACACGTGGGGCACGCCGGTGGACGAGCCGCTGGAGCCGCTGGCGACGTCACCGTGGGTACAGCGGGACCAGGTGCCCTTCTCCAGTGCCGGTGCCACGGCGATGCTGACGGCCGCGGAGCAGGCGATGGAGTCCGGTTCGGCGGTGCCGGGCCTGGCCACCTACCTGGCGCGCGCCGGCATCCACTACGTGGTGGTGCGCAACGATCTCGACCCGACGCAGCTCGGCTACACGCCGCCCGGCGCGATCCACACGACGCTGGCCGAGTCCGGTTTCCACCGGGTCGCGTCGTTCGGCCCCCAGGTGACCGGCGGCTACATCTACCCGAACACGCCGCTGAACGCGCAGGCACTGCTGAGGAGTTTCCCGTCGGTCGAGGTGTTCGTGCCGAACACGACGCCGCCTGCCGGCCCGGTGGCCACGGCGCCGACCGACCGGACCGTGCTGGTGGACGGTGATCCCGGCTCGCTGCTGCAACTGGCCGACCAGGGTGCGCTGACCGACCAGCCGGTGGTGATGTCCGGGCAGCCGCTGCCGGACGGGCCCGCCGCGGCCGTGGTGACCGACGGGTTCCGGCGGCAGGACCACGCGTTCGGGTTGGCACGGCAGAACACGTCCTACACGTACACGGCGGGCGGCACGAACCCGGCCGACGACGCGCAGGGCGACGCCGGTGGACCGCCGAGGCAGATGACTCCCGTTGCCACCCAAGGGAACCAGACGGTCGCGGTGCTGTCGGGGGCTGCCGAGGTCACGGCGTCGTCGTACGGCTCGTGGCTGTGGATGCTGCCGCAGTACGACCCGGTGAACGCGTTCGACGGCCAGGAGAACACCGCGTGGGCGGTGGGCAGGCCGGACGGCAGCGTGGGCCAGTGGCTGTCGATCACGTTCGACCACGCACCGGACCTGCCGGCAGCGGCACACATCTCGCTGCTGGCCGACACGGCGCAACGCCCGATGATCACCAGGATCACGGCCACGACGGACGCCGGCAGCGCCACCACGAACCTCGCCGGCCACGGTGGCTCGCAGCCGCTGCGACTGCCGCCGGGGCGCACGACATCGCTGCGCCTCACGATCGACGCGACCACCACGTCCACCGCGGGCGGCCTGGGTGCCGGTATCAGCGAGGTGAGCCTGCCCGGCGTGCACGTGACGCGGTTCCTGCGGCCGGCACAGGATCAGGCCGGCGCGGCCGCGGACTCGGTGGCGTACTCGTTCCACCGGGAGCTCAACCCGCCGCTGTCGATGGCGGCCGGCGAGCCGGAGAGCCAGTTCGCGCGCACGTTCACCACGAGCTCGCCCACGACGGTGCGGATGTCCGCGACGGCCACGGCGATGCCCGGTGACGCGCTGGACTCGCTGCTGGACGCCTACCGGCTCAAGCAGTCCACGCTGCGCATCGCGGCCAGCTCCAGTTGGGACTCGCTGCCGCAGTTCCGGGCGGCGAACCTGATCGACGGGAACTACGAGACCGGCTGGGTGGCCGGTGCCAAGGGAGCGTTCCTGCGGCTGAGCTGGCCGGGCCTGCGGTCGGTGAAACAGCTCTTCCTGTTGCCGCTGACCGGTTTGGCCAGCGCGCCCACGAGCGTGCGGATCGTGGCCGCCGACGGCACGACGCGGACCGCGCCGGTGGCGTCGGACGGTGAGGTGGACTTCCCCGCGATGACCACCGACCAGCTCGACCTCAGTTTCCCGACGCTGGCCAGGACGACGACGTACGACCCGGCGCTGGGCACCGACCAGCAGTTGCCGGTCGGGCTGGCCGAGCTGTACATCCCGGCGCTGGACGACCTGCGCACCGCGCCGCCGTACCCGACGATGCCGTTGAACCTGCCGTGCGGCCAGGGTCCGCCGGTGACCGTGGACGGCCACACGTACCAGACGTCGGCCGGCGGGACGGCCGGCCAGCTCACCTCGTTCGCCCCGATCAAGCTGAGCCTGTGCACGCCGGGCGGGACGCTGCGGCTGGCCGGGGGCAGGCACACGATCACGTCGCCGGGTGGCACGGGTGCGCTGGCGCTGACCGACATGCTGCTGTCCGGCGGCACGCCGGCACCCTCGGCGGACACCGAGCGGACAGCGACGGTGCTGTCCTGGGGCGCCGAGAACCGCTCGGTGGGCATCGGACCGGGGACCTCGACGTATCTTGAGGTGCACCAGTCGTACAACAGCGGCTGGACGGCGACGCTGGACGGCCGGACGCTGACGCCGGTCACGCTGGACGGCTGGCAGCAGGGCTTCGTCGTGCCCGCCGGCCAGGGCGGCGTGATCACGCTGTCGTTCCCGGCAGGCGACACGTACCGGACCGCGCTGGTCGGGTCGGCCGTCGGGGTCGTGGTGCTGGTGCTGCTGGCCGTGCTGCCGGCGCGGTTCTCCGGCCGCCGCAAGCGTTCCGAGGTGTCACCCCGGTCGGCGCGGATGAGCGGTCGGCACAAGGCGATCGGTTCGCTGGTCGTCGTGGCGCTGCTGTTCGTGGTGATCGGCGGGTGGGCGGCGGTCCTGGTGCCGCTCCTGGCCGCGCTGGGCTTCCTGCGGCCCGGCTGGCTGCCGTGGGTGGCCGGCGGCGCGGCCGTCGCGGCCGGGGTGTGCTCGCTGATCGGGCTGGCGGGGCACGTCGGCACGCCGGGCTACGGCGGATTCGGCGCACCGGCACAGGTGTTCGCGCTCGCGGCACTGGCGGCGGCCCTCGTGCCGATGCTGCGACGGACACCCGAGGAGCCCGCGGCATGACGACGTTGGTGCCGTTCACCCGGGTGGACGAGTTGGGCTGCTGGTTCGACGATCCGGCCGAGCCCAACAACATCCACCTCGAACTGCACCTGTCCGGTCATCTCGACCCGGACCGCCTGCGCCATGCCGTGCTGGCCACGCTGGCCGCACATCCGCTGGCGCGGGCGCGGCGCAACCGCTGGCACGGCTGGCATCGCAGGCTGCACTGGGAGATCGCCGAGGGGCCGGACGTGCCGCCGGTGACACCGGTGGCCTGGAGCGACGAGACCGAACTGGCGGCGCGGCGCGGTCGATTCCTGGACGGCACCCCGCCGCTGGACCTCGCTCCGCCGCTGCGGGTGGCGCACGCCGTCGGGCCGACGTGGGACGCCGTGATCGTGAACATCCACCACGCCGCCATGGACGGCGTGTCCGGGCTGCGGCTGCTGCGGTCGGTCGCACGGCACTACACCGGCAGCCCCGACCCGGTCGATGACGACCCGTTCGCCGTCCGCGTGCCACCCGCCGGGCGTGCGCCCAGGTCGCGCAGGTCGCTGCGGCCGGTCGCGCGGGTCGCCGCCGAGGGCGGTACGCCGGTGCCGGGGTGCGGTTTCCACCTGACGTCGGTCCCGTTCCACAACGTCCACAGTGGACCAGCGACGGTGAACGACGTGCTGGTGGCAGCGCTGGTGCTGGCCGTCGGCGAGTGGAACGCCGCGCACGGTGCCGCCGCCGGCACGGTGCGGGTCACGCTGCCGGTCAACGCCAGGACCGACGGCAGCGAGCGGCTGGGCAACCTGTCACGGTTGGCCGTGGTCGCGAACGAACCGGAACTGCGCGGTGACGGGCTGCTGGCCGACGTCGTCCGCCAGACCGAGGCAGCGAAAACCGTTGCCGGGCCACAGATCGACATGCTCACCTCATTGCTCGCCGCACCGTGGCTACCGGTCGCCGTGAAGGCGAAACTGCCCGCGCTGGCGCTGCGGCTGGCGGGCGCGGCCAGCGACACGACGCTGCTGACCAATCTCGGCCGGGTCGGCGAACCGCCGGACTTCGGGCCGGACGCGACCGTCACCGGGCTGTGGGTGTCGGCGCCGGTGCGGATGCCACGCGGCGTGACGCTCGGCGCGGCCACCGTCCGGGACCGCCTGCACCTGTCGTTCCGCTACCGCAGGGCACAATTCGACGACCGCGCGGCCGCCCGGTTCGCGGACACGTTCCACACCGCGCTGGCCTCGTTCCACGACCCCCGGCTCGGTGCGGTGTCGTGACCGGCGGCGGCGGGATCGCCCTGGCGCTGGTCGCGACCGGCGCCTACAACGCCGGATTCGTACTGGAGAAACGTGCCCTGGCGAGGCTGCCGGCGATCGACGTGCGCCGACCGCGTGTGCTGCTGCGCACGCTGTTCACCGCGCCCGCCTGGGTGATCGGCTTCGTGTGCACCCTGTGCGGGCTGGGCTGTCAGGTGGTCGTGCTGGCGATGCTGCCGATCAGCGTCGTGCAGCCGTTGCAGGCGGCCGGTATCGCGGTACTGCTGGTGCTGGCGTGGCTGCTGCTCGGCGAACGGGCCGCCCGGCGCGACGCGTGGCGGCTGGCCGCCGTCGTCGGCTCCGTCGCGCTGCTCGGCCTGTCCGTGGACAGTCGCACGAGACCGGGCACGCTGCTGCCCGACCCGACCACGATGGCGGCCGTGCTCGGGCTGTCGCTGCTGGTGTCCGTCGTGCTGTACGGCGTTGCCCACCGGCAGGCCGGCAGACACCACCTGCCGGCCACCGGCATGGCGTCCGGCCTCGCCACGGGCCTGCTGTACGGGATGTCCGGCCTCGGCCTGAAGGGGCTGTCCGGCGAACTGGCGCACAGATCGGTGGCCGGGATGCTCGCGGCGCTGCCGTTCTCGCCGTACCTGTACCTGGTGGCGGCCACGTCGGCGGGTGGCATGGCGCTGTTCCAGACGGCGTTGCAGCGCTGCCGTGCCTCTGTGGTGATCCCGACGTCCAACGTCGCCGGGAGCTGTTACGTCCTGGTGCTGGGCACGTGGCTGTTCCACGAGAGCCTGCCCACCGACCCGACCGCGTTCACGCTGCGCGTCGGCGGTTTCGCCGTCGCCGTGCTGGCGCTGGTGATCCAGCCCTCGACGTCCGCGCGACCCACTGTGGAAGGAATCCGGCCATGGCACTCGACGACCACCTGCTCGGCATCCTCGCCTGCCCCGTCGACAAGGGTCCGCTGCTGTATTTCCCCGGTGACGCAACGCTCTACAACCCCCGCCTGCGCAGGCTGCATCGCATTGAGGCAGATGTCCCCCTGATGCGCGCCGACGAGTCGCAGGCGATCGACGCGGCTACCCACCGGTCGCTGCTGACCAGGGCCGCGGCCGGCGCGGCGCGCGGCACGCTGGACACGCCGGTGCCGGAGCTGTTGCGGACCACCTACGACCCGCTCGGCCAACCGTCCTAGCTGGACAGCTCCGGTTCGGGTTCCCGCACGTCGGGCTCGGCCGCTCGCAATCGCCGCCGTCGGTCCTCACCTGGACCGCATTCCAGCACAGGGCGACCGGGCGCGATCGCGGCGTTACTCACCCCTGGCGTCGAGTTCGTCGGCGAACGCCAGCAGCCGGTCCCGCCAAGCGGACCGCGCGGCGGGCAGCCGATCGGGCGTGTCCGCCGTCACGGTCAGCTCGACGCGGGCCCCGAAGTTCTGTGGCACCAAGGCGAACCGCACCGTTCCGACCTCCGTGCCGGACTCCACCCACGGATACGTCAGGGACTTCTCGCCGTCCGCGTCGGCCTCGACACCGGTCGGCACCCCGGCCACCAGTGCCTGCCACACGACGGCGGTCGGCTGCGCGAGTTCCTGGACGACGCGCAGTTCCCGGCCGTCGATCTCGCCGTCCAGCAGGCCGAACTCCCGCACGTAGCGCCTGTTGTACCCGGCCCAGCCGGTCGTCACCACCGGCGTGTCGTCCAGCACCGCGCCCAGCGCGTCCAGACTCAGGTGCCAGCCGGCCGCGAACTTGGCGGCAGCGGGGCGTTCGGCGAACGCGTGCGTGAACACCAGGACGCACGCGCCACCGTCGGCGGAAAGCTGCCAGCGCAGGTCCTCGCCGTTCCAGCGGTAGGCGAACACGCGCGGCTCGTCGAGTTCGGTGATCACCGCGTCCGGGGCCGTGACGGCGCCGGACGGGTGTGTGAAGGCGATCGTGCCGCCGGTCCGGAGGTCGATCTCGACGTGCCACGGGAACCAGCCGGCCAGTTCCTCGGGATCGGTGATCGCCCGCCAGACCTTCGCGACCGGGTGCGGCAGCCTGCGTTCGAAGCGCAGCACCGGTGTGCCGTCGACGGTGTGCAGCGTTGTGTCCATGCCTGCTACTCCTCGGTGTCGGGCATCGTGTCCAGGTGCGCGGCCAGTGCGGTCAACCGGTCGGCCCACAGCTCGCGGTAGGGCGCGAGCCACTCGTCGATCTCGGCCAACGGTGCCGGGCACAGTTCGTAGCGACGGCGCTGGGCGTCCCGGTGCACCCGCACCAGGCCCGCCTCGCGCAGCACGCGCAGGTGTTTGGACGCCTGTGGCTGGCTCAGCGCCAACCGCCCGACCAGCTCGTTCACCGACAGCGGCTGTTCGAGCAGCGAGTCGAGGATGCGGCGGCGGGTCGGCTCGGCCAGTACGTCGAACATGCCCACAGCAGCATATAACCAGCATCGTATATACCTGTCAAGGCATAACCGTGCTCAGGTGCGCAACCGGTGGTCCAGCGCGGTGTGCCTGCGGCCGGCGCCGACCGCGCGCACCGCCTGGCCGATCGCCTTCCGGGACCCGACCAGCACGACCAGCTTGCTTGGCCCGGGTCACCGCCGTGTAGAGCAGGTTGCGCTGGAGCATCATCCAGGCGCTCGTGGTGACCGGGATCACCACGGCACGGGTACTCGCTGCCCTGCGAGCGGTGGATCGTCACGGCGTAGGCGTGCGCCAGCTCGTCCAGTTCGTCGAAGTCGTAGTCGACCTCCTCGTCCTCGTCGGTGCGCACCGTCAGCCGCTGGTCGTCGAGGTCGAGCGCGGTGACGACGCCGACGGTGCCGTTGAAGACGCCGTTCTCGCCCTTGTCGTAGTTGTTGCGGATCTGGGTGACCTTGTCGCCGACGCGGAAGACCCGCCCGCCGAAGCGCCGCTCCGGCAGATCCGGCCGGGCCGGCGTGATCGCCTCCTGCAGCAGCCCGTTGAGGGCGCCGGCGCCGGCCGGGCCGCGGTGCATCGGCGCCAGCACCTGCACGTCGCGGCGCGGGTTCGAGCCCGAACTTGGCCGGGATCCGCCGTGGCCACCACGTCCACGGTCAGCCGGCGGCCGCGCTCCGCGTCGTCCTCGGCGAAGAGGAAGAAGTCCGGCAGGCCCGTCAGTGATCGGGCAGTCGCCGGAGTTGATGCGGTGGGCGTTGGTGACCACCCCGGACTGCTGGGCCTGCCGGAAGATCTGCGTCAGCCGCACGTGCGGCATCGGGCTGCCCTCGGCGAGCAGATCGCGCAGCACCTCGCCCGGCGCCGACCGACGGCAGCTGGTCGACGTCGCCGACGAGCAGCAGATGGGCGCCGGGCGCGACCGCCTTGACCAGCTTGTTGGCCAGCAGCAGGTCCAGCATGGACGCCTCGTCCACGACGACCAGGTCGGCGTCCAGCGGCCGGTCCCGGTCGTAGGCCGCGTCGCCGCCCGGCCTCAGTTCCAGCAGGCGGTGCACGGTGGAGGCCTCGGCGCCGGTCAGCTCGGCCAGCCGCTTGGCCGCCCGCCCGGTCGGCGCGGCCAGCACCACCTTGGCCTTCTTGGCCCGCGCCAGCTCGACGATCGAGCGGACCGTGAAGGACTTGCCGCAGCCGGGGCCGCCGGTGAGCACGGCGACCTTGCTGGTCAGCGCCAGCCGCACCGCCTCCTCCTGCTCGGGCGCCAGGTCGGCGCCGGTGCGGCCGCGCAGCCAGCCAACGCCTTCGTCCCAGTCGACGTCGGCGAACGCCGGCATCCGGTCGGTCGTCCGTGCGCAGCAGCCGCGCGCAGCTGGTTGGCCAGGGAGATCTCCGCGCGGTGGAAGGGCACCAGGTAGACGGCGGTGACCGGTCTCGCCGCCGTCCGGTCCGGCAACTTCTCCCGGACGACGCCCTCCTCGTCGACCAGCTCGGCCAGGCAGTCGATGACGAGCCCGGTGTCGACCTGGAGGATCTTGCACCGCGTCGCGCGATCAGCCGCTGCTCGGGCAGGTAGCAGTGGCCGTGGTCGGTGGCCTCGGACAGCGCGAACTGCAGGCCCGCCTTGACCCGCTGCGGGCTGTCGTGCGGGATGCCGACGGCCTGGGCGATCTTGTCGGCGGTGAGGAAGCCGATGCCCCAGACGTCGGCGGCCAGCCGGTACGGCTCGGTGCTTGACGACGGAGATCGACGCGTCCCCGTACTTCTTGTAGATGCGCACGGCGATCGACGTGGAGACGCCGACGCCCTGGAGGAAGACCATGACCTCCTTGATCGCCTTCTGCTCCTCCCAGGCGGCCGGCGATCATCTTGGTCCGCTTCGGGCCCGAGCCCCGGCACCTCGATCAGGCGCTTCGGCTCCTGCTCGATGATGTCCAGGGTGTCCACGCCGAAGTGCTCGACGATGCGGTCGGCGAATACGGGGCCCGATGCCCTTGATCAGGCCGGAGCCGAGGTAGCGGCGGATGCCCTGGATGGTGGCCGGCAGCACGGTCGTGTAGTCCTCGACCGTGAACTGCTTGCCGTACTGGGGATGCGATCCCCAGCGGCCCTGCATCCGCAGCGACTCGCCCGGCTGCGCGCCGAGCAGCGCGCCGACGACGGTGAGCAGGTCGCCGCCGCGGCCGGTGTCGACCCGGGCGACCGTGTAGCCGGTCTCCTCGTTGGCGTAGGTGATCCGCTCCAGCACGGCCTCCAGCACGGCGCCCTGGAACGGTGCTGTAGCACCCATCCATCCTCCCGTCGCCGAGCCGAAACTACACCGGGCTCAGCCGATGGTGCTGATGCCGGTCAACGCGTCGAACGCGGCCAGCCCGGCCAGCACCAGCAGCACGACACCGGTGACCCTGCGGACCAGGACGACGGGCAGGTTGCGGATCAGCCTGCCGGCCACCATCGCCAGCCCGGCCACCGCCCACAGCGCCAGTGTCGCCGCGATGCCGACCTCCAGCGCGTTGTCGTAGCGGGCGGCCATGTTCGCCGTGAGGATCTGTGTCAGATCGCCCCATTCGGCGATGAAGATGACCACGAACGCGGTGCCGATCGTGCGCGCGCCGCCGATCCGGTAGCCGCTGTCGCCGATCTCGTCGTCATCGTCGTGGCCGGTGTCCCGGAAGGACATCACGGCACCCGCGAGGAACATCAGCGCCACGACGCCCAGCACGAGCCGGTGCGGCAGCAGCGTGAACAGCACGCCACCGACGGTGACGGCGATCGCGACGTGCACCAGGAACGCACCCGCGGCGCCGAGCCAGACCAGTCCGGAACGGCCCTTCGCGGCCAGCAGCAGCGAGGCGAACATGGTCTTGTCCGGCAACTCGCCGATGAACACGACACCGAACACGGTGCCGAGAACGACAGGATTCACGCTGCTCCGCTCCCGGCCGGCGCGGGCGCTCCCAGGGGAACTCCCGCGCCGGCCCATCAAGACGACAGGCCGATCAGCGGAAGGTCTCGCCCACCCGGCTGCGCACCGGGCCCGGCGACCGGGTGTCTCGTGACACCAGTATGTCGATCCACCGGCGGGGGCTACTCCCCTTCAACTACCGATCAGTTTACGGCACCGATCGGCGTCGGCCGCCCACCGGGGCGCATGGCACGCACCATACCTGAACACATCTTCAGGTATGCATGCGTCGACCAGCTACGATCCCCATCATGGGACACGGTGTAGGTGGTCGGGACACGCCGCCTGCGCGGCTGGCCCCGGAGGACGCGGCCAACGTCGCCACGACCCTGCAGGCGCTGGCGACGCCGAGCCGGTTGCTCATCCTGACCCGGCTGCGCCGGGGCGCGTGCCCGGTCGGCGAACTGGCCGAGGCCGTCGGCATGGAACAGTCCGCGGTGTCCCACCAACTGCGCCTGCTGCGCGCGTTGGGCCTGGTCACCGGCCGGCGCCAGGGTCGCAACGTGGTCTACAGCCTGTACGACAACCACGTCGCGATGCTGTTGGACGAGGCCGTCTACCACATCGAGCACCTGCGACTGGGCGTCCGGGACGAGTCGGCGGGCTGAGCACCGGTCAGTCCACGGCGGATGTGACGTCGAACAGGAAACCCGACACCAGTTCCGCCACCTCGGCGGGCGTCTCCATCGGGGCCAGGTGGCCTCCGCCCGGCGAGACGACCAGTCGCGCGCGCAACCGCGCAGCCAGCGCCGTCACGGCGGCCACCGGGGCGATCCCGTCCCGGGTTCCGGTCGTCACCAGCACCGGCGCGTCGATCGCGGCGGCGTGCTCGTCGAACGGGGTCCGGTAGTAGCTCAGGAAGCTCTCGACCATCGCCGTCACGTCCGAGTTGGCGTAGTTCTCGTAGTCCTGCTCCAGTATCCAGCGGCGGCGAGCCCTGTCCTTCGTTGTGATCACGAACGCGTCGGCGACGTAGACGGCAGGCTTGCTGGTCAGCCAGAAGCGGGCCGCGCGCCTGGGCAGCACGGCGGCCAGCCGGTAGTACAGCTTGCCCAGGTTCGCCGTGATGTTGTTCGCCGTCGACACCGGGTTGAGCAGGACGAGGCTGCGCAGGCCCGCGCCGTGCCGTGCCGCGTGCACCAGCGCGATCGAGGCGCCCAGCGAGTGACCGAGCACATGGCACGAGCCCAACCCCAGCGCCGTGCGGAACTCGGCGATCGCGTCGGCGTAGTTCGCCAGGCTGTGCGGGCACGTCATCGGCGCCGACCTGCCGTAGCCGGGCAGGTCGGGCACGACGACGTTCACTCCGGACAGACCGGCCACGAGTTCGGCGAGGCCGCGGTGGTCGCCGCCGAGGCCGTGCAGCACCAGGACGGTGTCGGCGTGGCCGCCCTCGACGCACCAGTACCGGACCTCCGTGCCGCGCACCGGCACCGAGCCGGCCGGCTCGATCATGGACACGGCCGCGAGCCTATCGGGCGTACCGTGAACACTGGATGACGGCGGGAGGCATGCCATGGCGATCACCGGCCCTGCGACCACCACGACGCCATCGGCGCCGCCCCGCGTGCGGCTGCCCACCGTGGTCCAGACCTTTGTGTTCGGCCAGTTCCGGCCGGTCCTGCTGCCGTTGCTGCGCCGCCGTTACGGCGACGTGTTCAGCGTGCGGCTCGCGCCCGGTGAGCGGACCGTCGTGCTCCTGGCCGACCCGGACGACATCCGGACCGTGTTCGCCGGACCACCCGCCGTCTACCACGCGGGCGAGGGCAACGCGATCCTCGGGCAGGTGATGGGCAGGCACTCCGTGCTGCTCGTCGACGAGGACCAGCACCGCCGGGTGCGCAAGCTGCTGATGCCGGCGTTCCACGGCTCGGCCGTGCGCGGCTACCGCGACCTGGTCACCGAACTGGCGGCGGCCCAGGTGCGGCGGTGGCCGACCGGGCACGCGTTCAGCGCGCACGCGCGGATGCACGCGCTGACACTGGAGATCATCCTGCAGGTCGTGTTCGGCGTGACCGACGACCGGCGGCTGGCGCGGTTGCGGCCGCTGGTCCGGCACATCACCGACATCGGACCGGTGATCATGTTCGGCTGGGCGTATCCGCGGTTGCAGCGGTTCGGGCCGTGGCAGCGTTACGTGGCCGTGCAGCGGGAACTGGACCGGCTGCTGTACGCCGAGATCGCCGACCGGCGCGCGGCGACCGACCTGGCCGACCGGGACGACGTGCTGTCCCGGCTGCTGGGTGTCACGGACGACACCGGTGAATCCCCGCTCACCGACGAGGAACTGCGCGACCAGCTCATCACGCTGCTGCTGGCCGGCCACGAGACCACGGCGACGGCGCTGGCCTGGACACTGCACGAACTGGCCCGCGCCCCGGCGGAGCTGCGCAAGGCGCAGGCGGCGGCCGACCGGCACGACGAGGAGTACCTGACGGCGGTGGCCAAGGAGGCGCTGCGGCTGCGGCCGGTCATCTACGAAGTGGTGCGGAAGCTGACCGAACCGGTCGACGTCGGCGGCTATCGCGTGCCGCGCGGCGCCGTCGTGTCGCCGGTGATCGGATTGGTCCAGACCGATCCGCGCAATCATGCCGATCCGGACCGATTCCGGGCGGAACGGTTCCTCGCCGGCCAACCCGCGGCCAACACGTGGATCCCGTTCGGCGGCGGCGTACGGCGCTGTCCCGGCGCCGGTTTCTCGCTCATGGAGTCGGCCGCCGTGCTCGGCGAAGTATTACGCCACTACGACATTCGTCCCGACCGACCGACGCGGGAACGGCAACGGGCACGCAACATCACGCTGGTGCCGTCGCGGGGCGCGCGCATCATCGTACGGCCACGGTGAGGTGTCACCGGACGGCGGCTTCCGATCCGGCCATCCGATAACGGAAACGACAGGAAGCCGACAACATCACCTTGGTACCGTCACGAATCGCCGTGCGGCCACGGCAGGGGCGCCGCGGTGGCGGCCACGAACCCCGGCCGACCGCTGACCGATTCAGAACGACCAGTCAGCCAATTCGGTGAACCGCGGGATACCGGTAGACGTCAATAGTGGCAGTGAGGGGAAAACCGGCGTCACGGTCGGGACGTCGAACCGTCAAGGAACCGAGTGAAAGATGAACTGGAAGGCGTGATCGTCATGTCGCAGCCCGTCGAGGCGACGACACCGTCCGCGGACGGCTGGCCGGGTCTCCTGGAAAGTTACCGCCGGACCGCGGTGCACGTGCTGGCGAGCCATCAGTGCGTGGGTACCGACTGCAGTTCCTGCGGCCAGCACTGGCCCTGCAACGCGGCGTGTGCCGCGGAGCTGACACTCGAACTCTGACCGACCACCGCGTCGATGTTCGTGCTCTGAGAACAGGGGATTCAGGCGACACCGGGGACGACCGTTTCGCGAACAGTGGCGAAACGGTGGGAGACTCTTTGCCGGCCCTGCCGGAACCGCGTGGTTGAACCAGTTGCGATGCTTCATGTCCATTGGTTCAACCACTTTCCCGCGTCCGGACGACTTTTTCCGCCACCGACGAAACGACGCCGGGCGGCACGATGGCCACCCGGCGTCGAGGATCGAACCGTGGTTACTGCTGGTTGGGTCGCGGCGCCTTCTCGCCGATCACCGCGGGCGGCAGGTTCTCGCCCACCGTGCCGAAGATCTGCTCACCCTTGATGTAGCCCGGCGACTTCCGCTTCTGCTCGCTGCCACCGCCCTGGCCGCCGCGCATGCCACCCATGCCGCCCATCATGCCGCCGCCACCCGCCGCGGACGACGCGCCCGCACCGGCCGCCTGGGCACCACCGACCGCGGCGCCGGGCACGCTCATCGGCGCCTGCTGGCCGTCCTGCATCACGCCGCTCACCGCGTCCGGCCCACCGGAGCCACCGACACCGCCGGCGGCGCCGAGCGTGCCGGACATCGACGGCATGGCACCGCCGCCACCGCCGCCACCGCTGATGCCGGCCAGTCCGCCAGCACCGCCACCGCCGATGCTCTTGGAGAGATCGGACGCCGACGGCCAGCTCGGCGACGCGGACGACACGGACGTGCCCGTCGTGCCGATCTTCTCGGCCGCCGCCACGGCGTGCTCACCCGCCTTGAAGTTCGGGATGGACGGCGTGGTCGGCATCGTCGTGCCGATCCTGGGCGCCATGTTCGTCGACATGGCGCTCGGCGTGAACGAGCCGGAACCGCCGCCGGCGGTGCCACCGCCGGTGGTACTGCCCGGGAACGACGGGATGTTCGCGGTCGGCGGCGTGTAGCTGACCGGGGCCGGCATCGACGAGCCGCCGCCACCACCGCTGCTGCCGCCGCCGTAGGCCGAGGTCCCGGCGCCGGAGTCGCCGTAGCCGCCGGCACCGCTGCCACCACCGCTGCCACCGGAGGGGAACGTCGGGATGTCGGCCGTGGGCGGCGTGTACGACTCGGGCTTCACCGAAGCCGCGGGCGCGAACGACGAACCACCACCGCCCGAACCGACACCGCCGCCACCGCTGCTGCCACCGCCGGGGAACGACGGGATGTTGGCCGTCGGCGGCGTGTACGACTCGGGCTTCACCGAAGCCGCGGGCGCGAACGACGAACCACCACCGCCCGAACCACCGCTGCCCGAACCGCCGCCGGAGCTGCCACCACCGCCGGATCTCGGCGAGCTGAACGACGGGGACGTCACACCCGAACCGCCGCTGAACCCGCTGCCGCCACCACTGCCGCCGCCACCGCCGGGGAACGACGGGATGTTGGCCGTCGGCGGCGTGTAGGACACGGGTTCCTGTTGCTGCTGCCCGCCGCCCGCGGCGCCACTGCCGTCATAGCCGCCTGCGGACGGGCCGCCGTAGCCGGCCGAGCTGTCGGAGCCGCTGCCATAGCCGGAATCGCTGCCATAGCCCGAACCGCTGCCGCCGTCGTAGCCGGAGGTCTGGGTTCCGTCGACGGCACCGCCGCCGTAACCGGAGCCCGACCCAGAACCGGAACCCGAGCCGTAGCCGGAGCCGTCGCCGCTGCCATAGCCGGAACCATCACCGGAGCCGTAGCCACTGCCGGAGCCATAACCGGAACCGTCACCGGAGCCATAGCCACTGCCGTCACCGGACCCGTAGCCACCGCCGGAGCCATAACCCGAGCCGTCACCGGAGCCATAGCCACTGCCGTCACCGGACCCGTAGCCACCGCCGGAGCCATAACCCGAGCCGTCACCGGAGCCATAGCCACTGCCGTCACCGGACCCGTAGCCACCGCCGGAGCCATCGCCGGAGCCATAGCCCGAACCGTCGCCGGAGCCATAGCCCGAACCGTCACCGGAGCCGTCGCCGTAACCGGAACCGTCGCCCGAGCCGTAGCCGCTGCCGCCGCCGTCGTAGCCGGACGTCGACGTGCCGTCGCCGCCGCCATAACCCGAGCCGTCGCCGCCGTAACCGCCACCGCCGCCGGAACCGCCGCCGGAACCGTCGCCGTAGCCGCCGCCACCGCCGGAACCGTCGCCGTAGCCGCCGCCCTGCCCACCCTGGCCGCCGCCCTGCCCACCCTGGCCGCCGCCCTGCCCACCCTGGCCACCGTTGAGCTGGTCGAGCAGGCCGGACAGCGTGCTCATGAAGCTCTCGATCTGCTGCAGCGCGTTCAGCAGTTCGCTGATCTTGCTGGCGATCTGGGCCGCCATCTCGGCAGCCTCGATGCCCGCCTCGCCGACGAACTCCGCGATCGACGCGCCGAACGTCTCCGGCGCCAGACCTAGGGCTTCCAGCGCCTCAGGGATCAGTTCCTCGATGAACTGGCCGATAAGCTGCTCCACGACCTGGAGCAGACCTTGGACCAGACCACCGGACGCCTGGGTGACCGAGCCGAGGCCCTGCACCACGGTGCCCATGTCGTTGAGGTTCTGGCCGGTCTGGTTGAGCACGCCGGTGGCCGAGCTGGCCGCGTCGCCCTGCCACTCGGACAGGGAGTTGACGTCCTGCATGTGCTGTTGTGCGACCTGTTGCAGGTTCTGGCCCTGCGACTGCAACTGCCCCACCGTGCCCTGCACGGCGCTCGGGTCGTTCTGCAGTTGTTGCTGGGGCTCGAACAGGAACTGGATGGCCTGCATCAGGAAGCCGACGCCGGCGCCGATGATCGAGCCGATCGGGTCGGAGACGAACGACGCCACCTCGCTCAGCGCGTTCATCGCGCTGCCGCCGAAGACACTCTGGCCCAACTGGTCGGCCTGGTTGACCAGGTTGGTCACCTGGGACAGGATGTCCGACCCGCCGCCGCCGTTCTGGCCGCCGCCGCCACTGCCGGAGTCACCGCTGCTGCCGGAGTCGCCGTAACCCGAGGTGCCGGCGCCGGAGTCGCCGTACCCACCGGAGCCCTCGCCGTAGCCAGCGCCCCCGTAACTGCCACCCGAGCCGTCGCCGTAACCGCCACCCGAGCCGTCGCCGTAACCGGAGGGGCTGGTGCCCTGGCCGCCGCCACCGCCCTCTCCGTAGCCGCCGCCCTCTCCGTAGCCGCCGCCACCGCCCTCCCCGTAGCCGCCGCCGGAACCGCCACCCATGACCTGTTGGCCGAGGCCGCTGCCGACCGTCTCGCCGAAGCCCTGGCCCAGACCACTGCCCAGGCCGCCGGCCAGGCCCTCGCCGAAGGCACTGCCAAGGCCGCTGTGGCCCCCGCCGCCGCCTTCGGAACCGCCGGCGTGTGTGCCGCCGCCTTCGGAACCGCCGGCGTGCGTGCCACCGCCTTCGAATCCACCGCTGTGGGTGCCACTGGAGCCGAAGTGGCCGCCGCTGGAGCCACCGCCGCTGTGGGTGCCGCCTCGCCTGCTCACCAGGGATTCTCCTCGAAGACGTCTTCCTCGGCCGAGTCAGCCCGTGGGGCGCGCGGCCGCGCCGCCGGAGCCGGGGCGTCCGCGGGGGCCGGTGGGGGTGGCGTGAACCCGGGGCCACGGCCGGGGCTGACGCCGACGGGCGGTGCGGGAGGCGCGTACTGGGGCTCCTCGGCGGGCGGCTGCTCGGTCAGCCCGGCCTCGAAGTCGTTCTCGGAGTCGTCGACGGCCGCGGGCTGGTCGTTCGGGTCCGCCGGCAGGTAGTTGCGGATCAGCTTGCTGGCGTCGTTCTCGCCACCGCCGAATTCCGTGACGGCCTCCACGACCTTTTCCGCCATCGCCCGCTGGGCGCGCCGGACGGTGTTCATGATCATCGAACCGAGCTGCTGCGGGGTGTGCTCAGCGGCACGGTGGCTCAACTGCAGATCCTTGAGGCTGCCGTTCGGACCGATCGTGACGGTCACCGACTCGTCGGGCGATTTCATCGTCACGGTGGTGGCGCCCAGGTTCTCCTTCAGCTGCTCCGAGGCACGCTTGTAACCGGCGATCCTCTTCTGGTAGTTCTGCAGCCACTGCTGCGGGTCCATACCCTGCGCCTCCCTAGCCGAGCCAGCCCCAAAATTCACCCACTCAGTGGGCGAACGATACGCGACGGACAGATGACGACAGCGCCAATCGGTTAAACAGCGCCATCTCCAACCTCACCCGTCGCGAACGTCATCGCCATCGCACCTTCGGGTGGTTCTGACGCGACCGATCCGGCATCGGTTCCGGCCGGGCACCGCGTGCTCCCGTTCGTCACGTGATTCCGGCTCGCCAGTGTGCGCCGGCGGTGGCCCCGACGGGTCAACGTCCGATGAACGCGCAGCTCAGCGCCCGATCACAGGCGGGTGCGTGTCAACAACGGGTCCGAATCAGGCGAATGTGATGCCGGTCACTTCAACTGGCCGCTGGTCCTCCCGAGCAGCCTGCGCGCCACGATCAGCTGCTGGATCTGTTGGGTGCCTTCGAAGATGTCGAGGATCTTGGCGTCCCTGGCCCACTTCTCCAGCAGGCTGTGTTCGGAGTAGCCCAGACTGCCGGCGAGTTCGACGCAGCGCAACGCGATGTCCGTGGCGACACGGCCCGCCTTCGCCTTGGCCATCGACGCCTGCAGCGAGTTCGGCCGTGCGTTGTCGGCCATCCACGCCGCTTCCAGCGTCAGCAGGTACGCCGCCTCGTAGTCGGCCTCCAGCGACAGGTAGGTGCGCGGCAGCCGCGGACTGGCTGTTCGCGGGCCGGTCGTAGTCGACGACGACACCTGCCTCGGCCAGCAGCGCGCTCCGTCTCCTCCAGCGCGGCACGGGCCACGCCGACGGCCATCGCGGCGACCAGCGGCCGGGTGTTGTCGAACGTCTGCATCACGCCCGCGAAGCCTTGTGCCACATTGATCTCCGGGTCGCCGAGCAGGTTCTCCGCCGGCACCCGCACGTTGTCCAGCCGGAACTGCGCCGTGTCCGACGCGCGGATGCCCAGCTTGTGTTCCAGCCGCACCAGTTCGAAGCCGGGCGTGCCCTTCTCCACCACGAACGACTTGATCGCGGCGCGGCCCTTGATCGGTCCAGCGTGGCCCAGACGACGACGGCAGTCGGCGCGCTCGCCGGACGTCACGAAGATCTTCTCGCCGTTGAGCACGTAACTGTCGCCGTCGCGCACGGCCGTCGTGCGGATGGCGGCGGAGTCCGAGCCGGTGTCCGGCTCGGTGATCGCCATCGCGGCCCACTTGCCGGCGAACCGCGCGAGCTGCTCGTCGTTGGCCACCGACGCGATCGCCGCGTTGCCAAGGCCCTGGCGCGGCATGGACAGCAGCAGGCCGACGTCACCCCAGCACATCTCGATCGTGCCCAGCACGGTGGCCAGGTTGCCGCCGTTGCGGATTTCTACCGGCCGCTTCCGGCACGGCTACCGGAGCCGCGCCTTGCGCACGCCGGCCGCGCCCGCGCCGCCCGCGCCGGAGGCGTTCAGGCCGTCGATCAGCGCGGCCAGCATGTCCAGCTCCATGGGGTACGTGTGCTCGGCGCGGTCGTAGCTGCGGGAGTTCGGCCGGAAGATCTCCGCGGCCGACCGGTGGGCCTGGCCGACCAGCATGCACAGCTTCTTCGGCACCTCGAGGTTGATCACTTGCAGTCCTCCCCTCACACCAGCACGACGCCCTCGGCGACGCCGATCGCGCGCAGGTCGCGGTACCACCGTTCGACCGGGTGTTCCTTGACGTAGCCGTGCCCGCCGAGCAACTGCACGCCGTCGCTGCCGATGCCCATTCCCTTGTCCACGCACAGTTTCCGGGCCAGCGCGGTCTCGCGGGCGAACGGCATGCCCTGCTCGGCGCGGCTGGCGGCGCGGTAGGTGGCCAGCCGCATGCCCTCCAGTTCGATGCCGATGTCGGCGACCTTGAACGCGACGCCCTGCCGGTGGCTGACCGGTTCGCCGAACGCGACCCTGTCGTTGACGTACGGGATCACGTAGTCCAGCACGGCCTTCGCCGTGCCGACGGCCAGCGCGCACCAGCCGAGCCGGGACAGTCGCACGCAGTCGGCGTAGCCGTCGCGGCTACCGCCGCCGAGCAGCGCGGCCGCGGGCACGGCGACGCTGTCCAGTACAGCCTGCCCATGCCGGCGGCGCGCAGGCCCATCGCCGGGTCGGCCTCGACGCTCAGCCCGCGCCGGACTCGACCAGGAACAGCGCGGGCCCGCGGCCCTCCAGTTCGGCGGCGACCACGAACAGTTCGGCCTGCGCGGCCCGTGGCACCAACGACTTCACGCCGTCGAGCACGAACCCGCCCGCGGTGCGGCGGGCCTTGGTGCGCCAGCCGGAACGGGTCGAACAACGGGCGTGGTTCGGTGATCGCGAGCGCGGCGGCCGGCACGTCGTCGCCGACGAACGCGGGCAGGTAGGTGGCCTGCTGCTCGGCGTCGCCCCACAGCGCCAGCGCGCTGCTGACGGCCGCCGGCGCCAGGCAGGCGACGGCGAGGCCCATGTCGCCGTGTGCCATCGCCTCGGCGACCAGTACGGAGGTGACGGCGGAGCGTTCGGTGCCGGCGCCGCCGAGTTCCTCGGGCACGCCCAGCAGCGGGATGCCCAGTTCGGCGGTCTTGGCGAGCACCTCGGCGGGTCGGCGCAGCGGCGTCGGCGTCGGCGGCGCGCGGGCGCAGCTGCTCGGCGGCGAACTCGCCGACCGCTTCGACGATCATCCGCTGGTCGTCGGTCGGCGTGAGGTCGAACAGGTCGCCGATCCGGCCCGCCGGCAGCCGGGCGGGCTTGCCAAGGCGCTGCGCGGCCTGGAACGTGCGGCTGGCGCTGGCGGCGACCCGGAAACCGTCTTCGGTGGCCTCGTAAACCGCCTTCTGCGACGGGTCTGCGCAGGCCGAGCCGGTCGAGCATGCGGGCCCCGCGAGCTGGTTGAGCACGGCGAGCGCGACGCTCATCGGGTCCCGGCGCCCGTGGGTCCTGCGCAGTGCCATGCGGGCCACCCCGTTCCTGTCGGTCGTTCAGCCCAGCAACTACCGTAGAGTATACCTACTGGCGAGTAAACAACCGGCGGGAACGGGGTGGCCGGTGGTGCCGTACCGGTCAGTCGGCGATCGGCGTCCCTCCGCCCGCGAGCTGTCGGACTTGGTGATCCTGGCGCGACGGCGCCGAGCGGATCCGCGACGTCCTCCAGCGACTTGCCTTCGGCCGCGACGCCGAAGAACACGGCGATCAGCCACCGACGACCATGATGACCGCACCGAGATGTAGCCGATGAACAGCTTGCCGAAGTCCGGGTGGTTCTTGTCGATCAGCGCACCGTAGAACAGGTCGGCCAGCGCGCCGACGACCTGCGCGATGGAGAAGAACACCGCGATCGCCTTCGCCCTGACCTCCTGCGGGAAGATCTCGCTGACCGTCAGGTAGGCCGCGCTCGCACCCGGCCGACGCGAAGAAGAAGACGATCACCCAGGCCAGGGTCTGGGTCGTCGCGTTGAGCACGCTGCGCGTTGAACAGGAACGCGCCGACCGCCAGCAGCACCCCGGAGATCAGGTAGCTGCCAGCGATCATCTTCCTGCGGCCGACCGTGTCGAACAGCGGTCCGAGCACGAGCGGACCGATCAGGTTGCCGATCGCGAACGCCATCCGTACAGCGGCGCACGAGCCGTCGACGTGGTAGAAGACGGTCAGCACGATCGTGTAGCTGAAGAAGATGGCGTTGTAGAGGAACGACTGGGTGACCATCAGACCCGGCGCCGAGTACCGATCTGGCCGGATAGTCCCGCAACAGCATCCTCAACAGCGCGAAGTAACCGCGTCGGTCGGTCGGCTTGACCTCGATCGCCAGGCTCTCGTCGACCGGTTCGCAGGGTGACGCCGGTTTTCGCGACCTCCTGCTCGATCTAGGTGATCGACTCCTCGGCCCCCTCGGCGCGGCCGTGCATGATCTGCCAGCGCGGACTCTCCGGCAGGTTGCGGCGGACGTAGATGATGAACGCGCCCAGCACCGGGCCGAGCAGGAAGCCCAGCCGCCAGCCGAGCGCTCGGCGGGATGGCGGTGAGGAACAGCAGCGTCGCGGCCGAACCGAGCATCGCGCCCGCCCAGTACGTGCCGTTGACGGCGATGTCGACGCGGCCTCGGTACTTGGCCGGGATCATCTCGTCGATCGCGGAGTTGATCGCCGCGTACTCACCGCCGATACCCATACCGGCGATGACCCGGGTGGCGTAGAGGAAGACCACCCAGCCGGCGCTGGCACCCAGCTGTCAGCGGCGCTCAGGCCGCTGCCGACCAGGTACACCGCCAGCGTGATCATGAACAGGTTCCGCCGCCCCCAGCGGTCGGAGAATTGCCGAATATCAGCGCGCCGAGGATCTCGCCGGTCAGGTACGGCGTGCCGAGGTCGTCGGCGACCGCCGCGACAGGTTCAGCGTGTCCGGCTTGCGTCAGCATGCCCGCCACCGAGCTGGCGACGGTGATCTCCAGACCGTCGAGAATCCAAGCGACCCCCAGAGCAATGATCAGCTTGGTGTGGAAAGTCGACCAGGGCAGGCGGTCGATCCGAGCCGGAATCGTGCTCCGGATCGAACCTCCCGATGCCGAGTGCGCTGCCCCCGTTTCTACTGAAGTCACTAGCTCCCCTTCTGCCGCGTTACTTCACTGGCTCGGTGATAGTAGTCACACCGCTCGTCACACTCCGCAGTAACGTTCGGCGACTAACGATCACCATGGCCGTGCCCGCGCCCGCACCGATGCTGGAGATCACCTGTACGTAAGGCGCGGTCACCGCACGACCCAGCGGGTCGTGGCACGATGAACAACAAGCACCTCGGTAACGGTGTGGACGAGGAGGTCGGGGTGGCCGACACGGACGGGAACTGGCTGCCGGACTCGGCGCGGCACCGGCTCGCCCGGTACGACGCCGCGGGCCTGCGCACCTCTCTTCTTCCGGTGGCCGGCGCGGTCGGCGTCGAGTCGGTCGGGCTGAGCCCGGTCGGCGAGGTGATGGGCTGCATCGTGCAGTACATCGGGCTGGATCGGCGGGTACGGCTACGGCTCGTACGGGCGCGTTACGTGCGGCGTCGGTGAGCTTCCAGCCCTACGTCGACGCGCTGTACCACGGTTACAACACCGCGCTGGCGCGGATGTCGACCGAGGCGAAGCGCGATGGGCGCGGACGGCGTCGTCGGCATCCGGCTGACGCAGACCAGGCTCGGCGAGAACAACCAGGAGTTCGTCGCGCTGGGCACCGCGGTGCGGGCCAACTCCACGAAGCGGCCCGCGCGCGCTGTTCACCACCGACCTGCCCGGCCAGGACGTGGCCAAGCTGATGCAGGCCGGCTGGGTGCCGGCCAGGATCGCGATCGGCATCGCGGTGGAAAGCCAGTTACCTGGACTGGCAGAGCGCGTCGCAGACTGTCGATGATGGCCGGCAACACCGAGGTCGACGCGTACACGCTGCTGATCACCCGGGTGCGCGCCAACGCGCGGGAGCAGCTTCGCGCCGCGTATGCCGGGAAGCGCAGCGCCGACGGCGCGATCGTCTCCGAGATGACGCTGCGCTCCTGGCACCAGGAGGCGAACAACGCGCCGCTGCTGTGCGCGGAGTCGGCGGTCTTCGGCACCGCGATCGCCCGGTTCCACACGGGGCGGCCGCGCGCCGACCCGGCGCTGACGATCATGCCGCTGCGGCGGCGCGACGAGACTCGAAGCAGACGGAGAACCGATGACCAGTGCGGATATCGACGACCAGAACATCCCCGAGGATGCGATGCGTCGGCTGGCCGAGATGAAGCCCGGCCAGAGCACCACCCTGTTCACCTCGGACCTGAGCGTCAACGAGTTCCTGCTGGTCCGCGAGGCCGGGTTCCGCCCGCTGGGCCTGGTGCTGGGCTCCAGCATCTACCACGTCGGCTTCCAGATCGGCCGGTGGAGCAAGAACCAGGAACTCGGAACCCTGTCCAACGCGATGTACCACGCGCGCGAGCTGGCCATGACCCGGATGGAGGCCGAGGCCGACGTGCTCGGCGCCGACGGCATCGTCGGCGTCCGGCTGGAGATCGAGTTCAAGGAGTTCGGCAACGACCTGGCCGAGTTCATCGCGGTCGGCACCGCGGTGAAGGCCGAGGACGGCCGGGCAACTGGCGCAACGAACACCGGCAAGCCGTTCACCTCCGACCTGTACGGCCAGGACTTCTGGACGCTGATGCAGGCCGGCTACGCGCCGCTGGGCATGGTGATGGGCTCCTGCGTCTACCACATCGCGCACCAGCGGTTCTGGCAGGCGATGGGCAACATCGGCCAGAACGTCGAGATCCCGCAGTTCACCGAGGCGCTCTACGACGCGCGGGAGCTGGCCATGAGCCGGATGCAGGCCGAGGCCGAGGCGCTGCACGCCGAGGGCATCGTCGGCGTGCAGCTGCTGTCGCTGCCGCACCGCTGGGGCGGGCACACCACCGAGTTCTTCGCCATCGGCACCGCGGTCCGGCCGCTGCGCGCCGACCACACCATCGCCAAGCCGCAGCTCGTGCTGCCCGTTGGTGGACTCGTGACAGAAGGTGGTCGAGACTCGGGCCCCGCGTGGGACATGCACCTGATGGTCGCCGCGCTGCGAGGCCGACCGGTCGGACGTGGAGTCCTACACCCGGGTGCTGACCGACACCCTCGGCGACGCGCTGCCCGAGGACATGGTCGAGGTCGAGTACCGCGCAGTCGTTGGCCGACCGGGTCTCGGGCCGGCCGGGCCAGGCCGGTCGCGGTGCGGGTGCACGGCCGGGACCGCGAGCTCGAACTGCGGCAGGGCAAGCGCGGCGGTGGACGCCGAGATCCGCAAGGTCGTGCGGGACGTGGTGATCAGCCGCAAGCAGGTCGGCATCGACGAGTGGCTGGTCGCTGCCTGGCCGAGGAGCTGACCGAGCGTGGCCGAGCGCAGACGCCGCGGCCCGCGACGCGCTGGCCCGGCTGCTCGGTGCCTGAACGAGACCTCCGGCGCCGAACCGACGACCTAGATCAACTATCGGACGTGTCCGCAATCAATCGGAAGTCTCCGATGTGCCGGCTTCTCGGACTCACCTAGTCCCAGCACATGCGGCGAGTGCCGCCCGCAGCCGGGCCAACGCCCGATGCTGGGCCACCCGCACCGCACCCGGCGTCGAGCCCACCGCGTCCGCGGTCTCCTCCGCCGACAGTCCGACGACCACCCGCAACACCACGATCTCCCGCTGCTTGGCCGGCAACACCTTCAACAACTCCGCCATCTCGACCGTCATCTCGCCGCGCATCGCCCGCTGCTCCGGACCCGGCGTCCAACTCCGGCTCGTCCGGCACCTCGGCCACCGGCTCCGACCGGTTGCGGGCCGCGGCCCGATGCGCGTCGGCGACCTTGTGCGCCGCGATGCCGTAGACGAAGGCCAGGAACGGCCGGCCCTGATCGCGGTAGCTGCCGGCAACGCGGTCAACACCGCAAGACACACCTCCTGGGCGACGTCATCCGCCGATGCGAACGAGCGCTCCTGGCGGCCGACCCTGGCCCGGCAGTAGCGGATGACCAGCGGCCGCACGTGCCCGAGCAGCCGCTCGGTCGCGGGGCGGTCACCGGAGACGGCCGCGGCGACGATGATCGCAAGATCATCGATGTCTACCGTGGACGCGCTGCGGAGCGCCGGTCGCCTGGCGTCCGGCCGCACCGCGTCCAACGCGCTCAAGCGTGGCAGTGCCGCCGCTAGCGGTTCACTGGCTACGAGTTCGGTCATCCCAGCCCCCAACGTCACCGAACGGTTCCCCCGGCTCCATCACCGACACACGGGATGCGTGCCGGCCCTTCCGATCACTGCACGGCCAGCACGGTCGTCCCCGCGAAACGGACGGTCACTCCGAAGAGGACTGATTCCGCCGGGTTCGCCGACCGACACTGGACACCACCTTCACCCCTCGCGGCAGGCCGCCTGTAACAACTCTGCCGGGCGTCACAGACAGTACTACCCACGCCCCCCGGGGCCAGCACTGCCACCCGGGAACGTCGGGATGTCACGTCGATTTGGGACCCTTGTCCTTCGCCTCGACGCCCATTGTGACCCGATATCCAGTTGTGTTCGATCTCGATCAGACATTGACATCGACATTTGCCCCGAGAAGGCGCCTGACGAAGTCTTGTCGCGGTGTCATCCTACTGTGACGGGCAGGCGTCGTAGCCCTTCGTGACGACCTGGTCGTGGCTGGTGGCGACAGCCCGTCGAGCACGGTGCGATCAGGCGTCGGACCAGGCACGATCGAGTGATCCACACCTTCACTCGGTATCGTGACCAGTAGCGGTCGACCGGTGACCACGCGTACACCGTTCACCGACTTGCGGGCACCCGGCGGTCCCGCCGCGTACCGAGCACCCGAAGTTGTCCACCCTCACCCTCACACCAGCATTTCATGACCTTCTCTTGACGTAAGGTCGACAGATCCTTGACATTGTTCGTCGGAAAACTGGTAAGGCGGCCGTGCGGGTATTCGGACAATTACCGACGAAACCAGGAAAGCTTCGAATCCCCTAGGGGCAAATCCGCGCCAGGGTGACCCCGGGTATCCGGCAGTGGTTTGGACCATTCGAGCACCCCGGACCTGACCCGCGTTCCCTGCCCCGGCCGCAGGGAACACCCCCGGCGGACCGCGGAGCGCGGCGGTACGCAGCAAGTCGCCGGAACTTCGCGTTACATGACCAGGCCAGGCCCGTGCGGTTTACCTGCTGTTTGCCCAAGATCCCTACCCTCTGGGCGTCCGCAGAGACCCGGAGGTGCCCGTGCACGTCTCTCTGATCGTCTACGTGGTGGTCATCACCGCGCTCGCGTTCGACTTCACCAACGGCTTCCACGACACCGCGAACGCGATGGCGACGTCCATCGCGACCGGTGCGCTCAAGCCGAAGCTGGCCGTCACGATCGCCGGCATCCTCAACGTCGTCGGCGCGTTCCTGTCGGTGAAGGTGGCCAGCACCATCTCCAGCGGCATCGTCGACGAAACCAGGTTCCACGCCGGTTCCGGCCCGTACATCGTGTTCGGGGCCTTGGTCGGGGCGATCGTCTGGAACCTGTTGACCTGGTATCTCGGTCTGCCGTCCAGTTCGTCGCACGCCCTGTTCGGCGGCCTGATCGGCGCGACGTGGGTGGCCTTCGGCGGCAGCGCGGTGCACTTCGGCACGCTGGTGCAGAAGGTGATCATCCCCGCGGTGTTCTCGCCGGTGGTGGCGGGCATCACCGCGATCGCGGCCACGTACCTGGCCTACACGCTCAACCGGCGCGCCAGGCAGGACACGGTCAAGGGGCTTCCGCGCCGGCCAGACCGTCTCCGCCTCCCTGGTCGCGCTGGCGCACGGCACCAACGACGCGCAGAAGACGATGGGCGTCATCACGCTGACGTTCATCATCGCCGGCATCCAGCCCAAGGGCGCCAGTCCGTTCTGGTGGGTCGTCCTGCTCTGCGGACTGGCCATCGGACTGGGCACCTACCTGGGCGGCTGGCGGATCATCCGCACCCTCGGCAAGGGCATCACCGACGTGGAGAGCCCAGCAGGGCTTCGCCGCCGAGACCGCTCGGCCGCGTCCATCCTGGCGTCGTCGCACTTGGGTTTCGCGCTGTCCACCACGCACGTGTGCTCCGGCGGGTGATCGGCTCCGGTGTCGGCAAGCGGCTCGCCGAGGTGCGCTGGAGCGTGGCCGGCAAGATGGCGATCGCCTGGTTGCTCACCCTGCCGGCCGCCGGTCGTGGTCGGCGCGGTCGCGGGCAAGGCTCGCCTCCGGCGGCGCGCTGGCACGCTCGTCGTGGCCGCTCGTCGCGATCATCCTGGGCGGCGGCATCTACTTCGCGTCCCGCCGCAACCCGGTGACCGCGAACAACGTGAACGACGACGACTCCATCGCCCCGGCGGCAGTGCCCGCCCCGGCAGCGGCCTGAGCGGGAAGTATCGCCATGAACATCAACTGGGCCGAACTGGGCCAGGTCTTCGTCGCGACGCTGGTCGCCGCCGTCTGGTCGTCGGCTGTTCTCGGTCGGCGTGATCGGGCTGTCCCAGCAGACGACGGCTCAAGGAGAACGGTCGGTCGGGAACCGCGCCGCTCACCGGCGCGGTCGTCTGCTTCGCGCTCTGCGTCGCGATCGTCGGCTACGGGATCTACCTGATCGTCGCCAGGTAGCTCGCCCACCGCCACTCCCGATTGGATCGGACCAATCCGCGGGAGGCCCGTTCCGGCCACCGTGGCCGCTGGGCTGAACGCGTGAACCGCCGCTCCTCCCGGGGAGTGAACCCGGACCGTCAGCAGGACATCACGGCCCGACGGTCTTGCGCGGGACGGCATCCAACCCGCACGCTCGGCAGACTGTCCGCGCGAGGAGCACCGCGCGGCCCGACCGGCGGGAGATCCCATCGGAATGACCAACAGCCTCGTGCGCGAACTCGGCCCCGGCACCGCTTCCCGGGCGGCCGTCGCGTTCCTGGACCGCACCACACCCCCGACCCCGTGCCTCGTGATCGATCTGGACATCGTGCGGGACCGCTATCTCGCGCCTCGGGCAAGCCATGCCGACAGCCCGGATCTGCTATGCGGTGAAGGCGAATCCGGCGCCGCGAGGTGCTCCGCCTGCTGGCTCGACTCGGCGCCGGCTTCGACGTGGCCAGCCCGCCGAGATCGACGTCTGCCTCGCCGAGGGCGCCGCTCCCGGGTCGCTCTCCTACGGCAACACCATCAAGAAGGCCGCCGACATCGCCTACGCGCACGCGCGCGGCGTACGCCTGTTCACCACGGACAGCGCACGCCGATCTGGCGCACCATCGCCGCCACGCCCCGGGTTCCGGCGTGTTCTGCCGGATTCTGGTGGCACCGCCCGGTTCGGCGACGCCGTTCGGCCGCAAGTTCGGCTGTGACGAACCGATGGCGCGGCGATCCCTGCTGCGCGCGCCGCGGACTGGGGCTGCGCGCGCCGGGCGTGTCGTTCCACGTGGGCTCGCAGCAGACCGACCCGGGCGCCTGGCGGACGGGCATCGAGCACGCGGCGAACGTCGGCAGACGGCTGGCCGCCTACGGCGTCGAGCTCGACATGCTCAACCTGGGCGGCGGATTTCCCGACCGCCTACAGCGAATCCGTGCCGCCGCTGGCCGACTTCGCCGCGGCGATCGACAGGCCGCTAGCCGCACTTTTCGGCACACGCCCCGCCGACCGCTGATGCTGGAGCCGGGCCGGGCCGTCGTCGCCGACGCCGGCGTGCTGCGCAGCGAGGTCGTGCTGGTCTCACGCAAGTCGGCGTACGACGAGCACCGCTGGGTGTACCTGGACGTCGGCCGCTACGGCGGCCTGGCCGAGACCGAGGGCGAGGCCATCACGTACCGGCTCGCCACCCGGCCGACTGCGACGGATCGGCGGCCGGGCCGGTCGTGCTGGCCGGGCCGACGTGCGACGGCGACGACGTGATCTACCAGCACACGCCTACCGGCTGCCGATGGCGCTGCGCGCGGGCGACCACGTGGACTTCCTCAGCGCCGGGCGCCTACACGGCGAGCTACTCGTCGGTCGCGTTCAACGGTTTCGCGCCGCTGCCAACGTACTGCGTCGGGCAGGAGTCCGATGTGCGGCAGACCTGCTCGGAGGTCTGCCGTTCACCATGGAAAGTTGGGAGTGATAGATGACTCGGACGTCTGCGGCCATGACGGCGCACCACGTCGGGGCCTTCGCCGGACATCATGTGCTCGCCGAGTTCGAAGGCATCGACCCGGTCTGCTGGACGACGCGCGTTCTGCGCGGCACCTTGGAGCGCGCTGCGCCCAGGCCGGCGCGACCGTGTGCGACGTGGTGTCCAAACGGTTCGCGCCGCAAGGGGTCACCGTGCTCGCGCTGCTGTCCGAGTCGCACGCGTCGCTGCACACCTACCCGGAGCTCGGCGTCGGTGTTCCTCGACGTGTTCACCTGCGGCGACCGGGCCGACCCGGAACTGGCCATGCAGCTGCTCGCCGAGGCGCTGGCGCGCGTCGTCCACCAAGATCACCACCATCCGGCGCGGCCGGCCCGTCACCGTGCACAGGAGGAATCCGTCGGATGATCCCGTCGCGACCACACGACAGATCCACGAGCCGCTCGCGCCCGGGCCTGACCCGCGTGTGGGACGTCGACGAGGTGCTCTTCGAGGGCGACACGGCCTTCCAGCACGTGCTGATCGGCCGCACCGCACAGGGCGTGTCGCTGTTCTGCGACAACGACCGGCAGAGCACCGAGTTCAGCCAGCTGACCTACCACGAGGCGCTGATGGTGCCCGCGCTGCTGCTGGCCGACCAGGTCGACCGGGTGCTGGTCGTCGGGTCGAGCGAGGGCGTCGTGTGCCAGATCGCCGTGGCAGCCGGCGCGACGCGCGTCGACCACGTCGACATCGACGAGCAGGCCGTGCGGCTGTGCGCGCGGCACCTGCCCTACGGCTACACGCGAGTCCGAACTGGACAGTGCGCGAGCGCGGCGACGGCCCGGTCACGCGTGCACTACGCCGACGGCTGGGAGTTCGTGCGGCACGGCCGCCGGTCCCGCTACGACATCGTGCTCGTCGACCTGCCCGACGAGCGCGACGGAGGACCCGACCGCACAGCACAACCGGCTCTACGGCGCGGAGTTCATGGCCCTGTGCCGGGCCGTCACGCACGCCCGGCGGGGTCGTGGTCAACCAGGCCGGCTGCCCGACGTTGTGGCGCAACGAAACGCTGATCCGCTCGATGCCGCCGGTTCACCGAGGTCTTCGGCACCGTCGTCGTGCTTCTCCTCCGACGAGCACGAGTGGGCGTTCCTGACCGGCCGGGCCGGACGAGCTCGCCGACCCGGCCGCGCTGATGGCGCGAGCGGCTGGCCACCAGCCGCGTACCAGCCCCGCACGATCGACGCGGAAGCGTTGCGCAGCCGGACCGTGCCGCCCTACCACGTCCGGCACGCGCCCCAGCTCGGCCGGCCGAACCCCACCACCATCGCTCCGGCCCGCGCAGGTTCACGTGCGGCCGGTAGCGCAGCGACTCGACGTCCAGCTCCGGATCGGCGAGCCGCCGGCGAACGCGGCCAACGCGACCGTCGCCTCCAGCCGGGCCAGCGGCGCGCCGAGGCAGAAGTGCGCGCCCGCCGCGAACGACAGGTGCCTGCGGGCGTCGCGGGTGATGTCGAAGCGGTCCGGGCTCGGCGAACACGGCGGGATCGCGGTTGGCGGCGGCGAGCAGCATCAGCAGCACGCCGTCGGCCGGCACCGTGACGTCGCCGACGGCAGTCGGCTGCGGCACCACCCGGGTGGTCAGCTGCACCGGCGGGTCGTAGCGCAGCATCTCCTCGACCGTGCCGTCGATCAGGCCGGGTCGGCGCGCAGCGCGGCGAGCTGGTCGGGTTGCGCAGCAGCGCGAGCACGCCGTTGGCGATCAGGTTCGCCGTCGTCTCGTGGCCGGCCACCAGCAGCAGCGATGCAGGTGGCGACCAGTTCGCCCTCGCTGAGCTGGTCGCCCTCCTCCTCGACCTGCACCAGTCTGGTCAGCAGGTCCTCGCCCGGCGACCGGCGCCGCTCGGCGATCAGGTCGGTGAAGTACGTCGTGGAACTCGTCACTGGCCGCGCTCCACGGCCGCGGCCTCGGCCGGGTCCGTGATCGCCATCACCGGGTCCAGTCCGCGCACCAGCAGCCGGCCACCAGCCCTCGAACCGCTCGTGGTCGGCCTCGGGCACGCCGAGCAGCTCGCTGATCACCCGCACCGGCAGCGGATAGGCCAGTTCGCTCACCACGTCGAACCGGTCGGCGTCGGCGAACCCGGCGAACAGTTCGTCCGACGATCTCGGTGATCCTCGGCCGCAGGCCCGCGATCACCCGCGGCGTGAACGCCTTGGCCACCAGCCTGCGCAGTCGGGTGTGGTCCGGCGGGTCCATCGACAGGAACGACGTCGGCCGCTCGGCGGGTTCACGGGAGAAGCGGCGCGGCAACAGGGTTCGGCTGCGGTCGCTGCTCAACGTCGGGTCGCGCAGGATCGCCGTGGCCAGCGCGTGCGAGCCGATCACCGTGATCGCGCCGTCCGGCCATCGGGAACGGCCCGGCCTCGCGCAGCCGGCGGAACAGGGTAGGGGTCCGGTCGGTTCGCGGGGTCGAACAGCGCACCGAGGTCCGCCTGGTGTGTCGTTGTCACCCGCTCACACTGAAGGTTGAACCATGGTTCAAGTCAAGGGAGTCGACGTGCTCACCATCGGGCAGCTATCGGCGGCCAGCGGTATGCCCACTTCGACGATCCGGTTCTGGGAGCGGCGCGGCCTGCTCGCGCCGCAGGCCAGCGCAGGGCGGCCAGCGCCGCTACGCCGAGGAGTCGCTGACCAAGGTCGGCGTGCTGCGGCTGTGCCAGGACGCCGGGCTTCACGCTCGCCGAGATCAAGCGCGATCACGCGGGACGAGGGCGAACCGGGCTGGCGGGCACTGGTCGCGGACGAAGATGGCGGACGTGGAGGCCGGCCTGCGGCAGCTGAACAAGGCACGCGACCTGCTGGCGCACGCGCTGGAGTGCGCGCACGACGGACATCACGCAGTGCCCGAGGTTCCAGGCGGCCGTGCTGCAGCACCGCAGGCGGTCCCCGCCGACCCCGCTACAGCGAGCGGCCCGCGCGACACTCGCCGGGTGACCTGGCGCTCGGCCACGAACGACAGGAACGGGATCGTGCCGGACACCAGCACCAGCACGTGCCCACGATTGACCAGCGGGCCTTCAGCGCCAGGTCGATGCCCAGCGCCAGGTAGATCATGTAGAGGAAGCCGTGCAGCGGGCCGACGAACTCAGCCATCGTCGGGTCGTGGAAACCCCAGTCCAGCATGGTGGCCACGCACAGCAGCAGCAGGCCGACAGCCGACGATGTAGGCGATCACCCGGTACCGGACCAGGGCGGACTGGATGCGCTGGGCGCGCTGGTCGTCGGTGGAGACGGCGGCGCTCAGCCGGCATGAGGTTGCTCCCGGTCGGCGAGTTCGGCGAGGCGGCGGTTGTAGGCGAGCAACTCCTGGTCCTCCTCGGCCACGTAGGTCACGGTGCGGTTCTGCGCGTAGACCAGCTTGGGATCGACGGCCTGTGCCGGCTCTCGGCCACTTCTGATCGTTGTTCGTCCTTCGGCGTGTCCCGCCGCGGCTCGTCGGCCCTGTCGAGGGCTCGTTCCCGTTGGGCGGTGCGGTGGATCCGCCAGAACATGAACGCCGGGAACACGCCGAACAACGGCCACTGCAGGACGTAGCCGAGGTTCTGCAGGGTGCCGCTCGCCGACTGGTAGCGGGTCCACTGCCACCACGCGAGCAGCGCACCGCCGATCACGGCGAGCAGCGCTGACCCCGATGACGGCCAGCGTCGCGCGAGCCGAAGAACCACTGCACGAATCGACGCTAGCACCGAGGGCTTGCGTGACCCGCGTCGCAGTCGGGTCGGGTGGATCGTCACGTCAGTGGGTGGTGGCGTGCAGGGCACCGACGGCCCGCCTGGCGTAGCTGTCGGCGAGCGCCGAAGACCTTCTGGCCGTACTCGCTCGGAGTTGTTGTACGACAACAGCCCCGACCACCAGCCGACCCGGCGTGCCCATGTCCCGGCCGCCCGCGCACAGGTACTCGGCGGCGGCCAGCGCGGCGTCGTTGATGTTCTCCGGGTCGGGCCTGGCCGTTGCCCATCGCGTCGGCGCCGTACTCGACGCCAGGTGCTGGGCAGGAACTGCATCGGGCCGACGGCGTGGTCGTAGACCGGGTCGCCGTCGTAGCGCGCCGTGGTCGGTGTCCGGGATGTCCGCGCACGCCGTTGCCGTCCAGCGGGACGCCGATGATCGGCTTGGACTCCTCGCCGTTGGGCAGCAGTGTGGCGCCGCCGAACCGGCCGTGGTCGGACTCGACACGGCCGATGCCGGCCAGCGTCGCCCACGTGAGGTGACAGCCGGGATCGGTCGTGCGGATGGCGAGTTCGGCGTTGCCGTAGGCCCAGCAGCGCGGGCTCCGGGATGCCGGTCGCGCCCGTGACGCGGTCGCGCCCAGTCGGTCAGCGAGGTCGGCTGCGGTTCCCGTTCCGGGTCGGCCGCGGTGAGGACGACCGGGATCGCGGCGCCGGGTTCGCACGTCGGCAGCCGGTGACCTGCATGAGCCGGGATGTCCGCCGCGGTCAGGGTCGGTTTCGGCGTGGTCGCCCTGGTCAGCACACCAGACGCCGGCACGCACCGACGACCAGCACGGCCACGACGGCCGCGAGGCGCAACACCAGCCGTTTCGTGTTGCTCGCGTCGGTACCGCTGGTGGACGGTTCATCGGCCGGTGTGGTCGGGGTGCTCGCCACGTGTTGTGCCTCGGGTCCTGCCGTACGACTGGGTCGCACAGTGGAACGAGCGACCGGCCGGTCGGTTACGCACCGGTAGCGTACGTCGCGGCACTGTGCCGGCAGGCGGTCGCTGAGGGTGCCGCCCGTTCGCGTGTCCGTGGACCGTCAGGCTCACGCCGTCGCGCGCTGGCGACGGAGGCGGGCCACGCACCAGGCCGCGGAACTGCCCCGCCGCAGGTGTTCCAGCACGGTGTACGGGCCGAGATGCCGGGCGAGGTCGGCGGGGCTCAGACCGGCGGCGCGGTAGTCGAGCGCGCGCTGGTCGAGCGGGCTGATGCCCGGCGTCCCACCACTTCTCGGCGTCGGCGATGCCGCCGACGAGCTGCCAGCAGGTGGCCGCGCTGGCGAGCAGGTCCTCCGGCACGCCGGGCAACCGCTCGCGCATGGCGGCGACGTAGGCCGGGTCGGCCGACTCGACGGAGAACAGGGCGCCCGTGCCGGACTTGCCACGCTGGCCAGGAATGCCGGGCAATCCGGCCGGCGCGTTGACGGAAGACTCGGCAAGCCAGGCTGACGCCAGCCGGCTCGCCTCGGTCGAGCTCCGCGTCCTGGGACCGCTCCACGGTCCACTGGCTGGATCAGCTCGTCGACCCCGTGGTCCTCGACCATCCATGCCTCCTCGGCGGGCTGATGATCAGTTGATGCGCGCACCGTATGCCGTGACCCCGACAGTCCGCTAGACCTCAGTTCGCCCCCAACCCCGTTACCAGGGTGTTATGTGCAACTTTCCACCCGGACGGTCCAACGTGGTGAACCTACTCGGACGCACCGTCACTGTGGGTCACCGGCGTGGCAGCGCAGACGCGGGCACCCCGGCCGCGCGATCGCGCGGCACGGGGTGAGCCGGCAACCCGATCGCTCACGCGAAGAGGTTCTTGACAAATGTGATGATCGACTCCGCGCCGTTCTTCAGCCAGTTCAGAACGTTGCGAACGACGTCGGCCGACTCGTTCGGCTGGGTGATCAGGAAGAACAGCACGAACACGACCGCGACCAACGTGATGAGCTTCTTCGCGTTCACCAGTACCTACTCCGTCCGCTAACGGTGCGAGCGGATCAAGCGCCGCGCTCCGGAGCCATCACCGCCGCCTCGATCCCATAGTCCCCCGGACGGGTGCATTTCGACCAGAGAATCACGCAGATGGCTGGCACGGGGCGCGTCGACACCCCACTGTGCACTCCGTTGCCGTGTCCCCCCGGGTCAGCCGACCGTCCGTGGTTGACCGCGCCAACCGTACTGGAACGGCGTCGAGGTGGGCGAGGACCCCGGCATGAGCGGTCCGTGTCGGTCGATCAGCGGTATTTCCCCCTGGATGGCCGATCCAGCCGTCGTTCGGCCGAGCGACGAAACGAAACGGACGAACGGCCGCGGCGCTGCGAATCGCCACCGTTTCAGCATGTGGACGCGGTGTGGGGTGCCCGTGCCCGGGGTGACGATCCAGTCGCATGCATCGAGGGCCGGAGTGTCGGGCCACCGGCGAACCCCCTGCGCGTCGACCCTCCAGTCCCGCAGCACATGGAGCTGGACACCGCTCGGCTTGCTCACGACGAACCGGCCTAGCGAGTCAGGTCCCAGGCAGGGTTCGTGGCGAGCGCCTCCAGTTGGGCGAGCGTGGGCAGACGCGCCGGGTCGAACGGGACGCCGTCGCCGAAGACCAGCCCGTTGGTTTTGTGGGGGCTGACGGTGAGCCGGACCTCGACCTCGGTGCCGTCCGCCCGGAAGTCCCGGACATCGAGCACCGACCGGTCCGGGCCGGCGGGCGGCAACATCACGTTCCCGAACGCGCCGTGGTCGACGGCGAGGATGTCGCCGCCGGGCAGGGCGCTCAGTGCGCACGTCGCGGGCGGGCACCACCTGCTCATCGGTTCCGGCGTGACCGGCGCCTTCAACACCCGCGTGATCATGTCCAGTTTGACCTCGGTGTTCTTCGGATAGGCGAACGTCCCCGCCTCGTACCCGGCGCCGAACGCACCGGACTCCGCGTCGGACTCGGTCGGGTCAGGCTGGCCCATGACGTCCCACGCCGCCGATGTGCTCTTGCCGTCCAGTGATCCCCACACTCTCAGGAGGGGCGCCTCGTCGGCGAGTTGCCTGCCGAGCAACTGGTTGTTGTTGCTGATGGTCGGTGCAGGCGAATCGCCCGAGGGCCACATCATGGTCGACGGAACCGCCGGCTGCGCGTCCCGGCTGACCAGGTGCGGCACGACGGTCACGGCCAGGCCCACCGCGGCCGCGGCCGCGACACCGCTGATCAGCACGGTCCGCCGTTGGCGATGGAGCCGGGAGGCGGCCAGCACGATGTCGTCCGGGTCGAAGCCCAGCGGGGGCTCGTCGGACACCGCGTCGTCGAACCGGCGGCCCAGGGTCTGCTCGTCCATCAGAAAACGCTCCTTTGGAAGTCATGGGTGCGCAGGTTGTCCAGGGCACGGGCGGTGTGGCTCTTGACGGTGCCCTCCGAGCACCGCAGTTCCGCTGCCGCCTCCTGCACGGAAAGACCCGTGAAGAACCGGAGCACCAGAACCGCACGCTGGCGGCGGGGCAGTGTGGCGAGCGCGGCGAGAAGTTCGGCGCGTACCGCCGCACGGTCCGGTGCGCGCCCTGGGGCGACGGTGACGTCCTCGATGTCGGGCACGTGACCAGACCGTTCCTCGGCCCGGCGCCACGGTCGTCGGCGCTCGTCCAGCCAACACCGCACGAGCGTCGTGCGGGCGTAGCTGACCGGACGGTCGGTGTCGCTGATCCGCGGCCACGCGCCGTAGAGCTTGATCAGAGTCGTCTGGACCAGATCGTCGGCAAGGTGCCAGTCCCCGCACAACAGATAGGCGCAGCGGCGTAACAGCTGAGCCTGTGTTCTGGCGAACTCGCGGAAGCGATCCTCATCGGCTTGACGCATTCACCCTCCTCGTCGCTCGACGCTGCATACGCGAGCGCGGCGCGGTGGGTTGTCACAACCGCCGGGCAAGTTCGAGCATCGGCGGAGCCTGGTCGGCGGGTGTGCCGACCGCTCACCCTCGACCCGAGACCTCACAGGGTCCTGGAGATGATTTCCTTCATGATTTCGTTGGTGCCGCCGTAGATTCGCTGCACCCGGATGTCGGCCCAGGCTCGGGCTATCGGGTACTCGTTCATGTACCCGTAGCCGCCGTGCATCTGGACGCACTTGTCGATCACGGCGAATGCTCGTTCGCTGCACCACCACTTGGCCATCGCGGCCGTCGGGACGTCCAGTTCCTGCTTCAGGTGCGCCTCGATACACTGGTTCAGGAATGCCCGGCACACCGTGGCTTCCGTCGCGCACTCGGCCATCGTGAACCTGGTGTTCTGGAAGTTGAAGATCTCCCTGCCGAACGCCGTGCGTTCCTTGGTGTAGCGCAAGGTTTCCTCGACCGCCGCCTCCATCGCGCACACCGACGAGATCGCGATGATCAGGCGTTCCTGCGGCAGTTGCTGCATGAGCTGCACGAAACCCTGGCCCTCGACGCCGCCCAGCAGATTCGCCGCCGGTACGTGCACGTCGTCGAAGAACAACTCGGCCGTGTCCTGGCCTTTCAAACCCACCTTGTCCAGCACGCGACCGCGCCGGAAACCGGGGGAATCGGCCTCGACGACCAGCAGTGACACACCGTGCGCTCCCTGGCCGGAGTCCGTTTTCGCGGCCACGATCACGACATCGGCCTGGCCGCCGTTGGTGATGAACGTCTTCGCGCCGTTGAGCACGTAGTGGTCGCCCTGTAGTACTGCTCTCGACTTGATGTTCTGTAGGTCCGAACCCGTGCCGGGCTCCGTCATCGCGATCGCGCTGACCCATTCGCCGCTGGCCAGTTTCGGCAGCCACGCCTGCCGCTGTTCCTCCGTGCCGTAACCCAGCACGTAGTGCGCGACGATGCCGTTGTGCAGGCTGATGCCCCAGCAGCCGTCGCCGACCCGGACCTGTTCCTCCATCAGCACGATCTCGTGCGCGAACGTGCCGCCCCCGCCGCCGTACTCCTCCGGGACGGACAGGCACAGCAGTCCGACCTCACCCGCCTTGCGCCACAGCTCGCGGTCGACGTGCTTCTGCGCGATCCACCGCTCCTGGTTGGGCAGCAGTTCCTTCTCGCAGAACGACCTGGCCAGCTCACGGAAGGCCGCCACGTCCTCGGTCATCCACGCGGACCGCCGACTGGCTTGGCTGGACATGTCATGCCTCCCACGACGCTCAAGAACCATCTGACCGGCCGTTAAGTTCCAACTCGAAGTTACCGGCAGCGTGGAATGTAAGTAAAGTGGCCTGCGATGAACACGGCAACCAGCGGCGCCCGCACCCACCTCACGCAGGCCGAGCGCAGCGAGCGCACCCGCGTCCTGCTGTTCGAGGCGACCATCGAGTGCCTGCTCGACCTCGGCTACGCCGGTACCTCGGTGAACGAGATCTGCCGCCGCGCGGGTCTGTCCCGCGGCGCCCAGCAGCACCACTTCGCCACCAAGGGCGAACTGATGGCGCACGCGCTGGAATACCTGGTGACGAAGCTCACCGATCAGATCACCGGTGCCATCCACGAACTGGCCGACGACCCTGAGCGCATCGCGAAGGGCATCGACCTGCTCTGGCGGACGTTCTCGGGCACGCTGTCCACCGCCGCGATGGAACTGTGGGTCGCCGCGCGCACCGATCCGGAGCTGCGCGGCGCACTCGTGCCGGTCGACCGCGCGCTGGGCCGGGCCACGGTCACGCTCTACCGGGACCTCGCGTGGCGGGACGCGTCCGAGGAACGGATGACCACGCTCTACTGGCTGACCGTGAACCTCACCCGCGGCCTGGCCATGGACGCCATGATCGGCGGTGACGAAACCCGCCGGGCACACCTGCTGGACGAGTGGAAACGGCTCGCCCCGACGCTGCTGGAGCAAGGCGCGGCGAGCACGGAGCTGGTGCGGCCGGTCGGCCCGGCCCTCGCTCGGGCCGACCCGCCTGCTTGTTAGATGCCGAACACGGGCGGATGGGACGTTCGCACCCGAAAATATCTGCGGGCTCTCCGATCACACCGAGACGTTTGTGAGTGAACCGCGGCCCGGCGTGCCACGATTTGTGGTGTGACGAATCCGGCAACACCCGGTGGCCAGCCCTACCTGACACCGGCCGCGGGGGTCGGGTCGACGCCGGTCCGGGTGCCCCCCGTGTCGCCGCTGGTCACCGCGCTGCTGCTGGTCCTCGCGGGCGGGCTGGCGATCGGCGGCTCGTTCGGCACGCTGGACGAGGAGGCCGAACAGGCCGGCGCCGCGACGATCACACTGTCGTACACGTCCTGGCGGCTCGCCCAGGGCGGCACCTACGACGAGCCGGTCTACTTCCACGCGCCGCACTTCGGCATCCCGCTGCTGGTGGCCGGCCTGCTGGTGATCGCGGGCGGACTGCTGCTGGTGACCGGCCGCGGCCGGCTCGCCGCGGTCGCGCGGCCGCTCGCGCTGGCCAGCGCCGGCCTGCTGGTCGGTGCCGTGTGGACGGTCGGGCTGGTCGTGTCCGCCGACCTGGACGCCGTCGCCAGGGGCGAGAACTTCGAGCTGACGTGGAGCACCGGCAGCGGCTTCTGGCTGATCCTGGCCGGTGGGGTCGCGGCGGCGGCCGGTGGGCTGCTGGTCCTGTTCGGACGCCAGCACATCGTCCCGGACGAACCGGTGACACCGCGCTACGGCTTCCCCGCCATCGGCGGACCGGCCGGGCCGCCGGACGCGAGCGTGCCGTTCATCCCGCCGCAGGCACACCGGATCGACCCGCTCAGCGGCCAGCCGATCACGCCCCGACCGGCCGCCGGACCACAGAGTGGACAACACATCACCGGTCAGCCGCTCGGGGGTCACCCTGGCGGGTCTGCCGTGCTGCCGGTGTTCCAGCAGCCGCTACCGCCGCAGCAACCGCCCGCCGATCTCGCCTGAACGAAGGACCCTGGACCGGGCGAACAGCCTGCGACGGGGCGGAGGAGACGTCCTGCCGGGCATCCGGCGGCTTGAGCGTGTCGAATGCCCTTGACGCTGTTCTCACCCCGCGGGGCGACTAGGGTCGAAACCCATGCTGGCCAGGCCGGACCGCGTCATCCTCATCGCGCAGGTGGTCATCTGCGCGATGATGCTGGCAGCGGCCGCGTTCGGCCGCTTCCCCAACCCCGTGCCGGTGCTGTTCCTCGCGGGCGCGCTGGGTGCCGGGAACGCCGCCTTCGACCTGATGCGCACGTTCGGTTCCGCGCTGCTGGGCGGGGTCGCCGCGGCCAGTGTCGCGCTCGCCGGCATCCCGTTCGTGACATGCTCGTCGCCGCGCTACGCCACCGTCTTCGACTGCACCGGCGACAGTCCGACGTGGCACCTGGCCGGCACGGTGATCGTCGCCGGGCTGGCGGGCGCGAGCCTGGTGCTGGCCAGGACCGCCGCCAGGGCACAGGAGTACGACCGGCTGACCAGCATCGAACGCCGCCTGGCCGACCTGCAGCGTGAGCAGGTGGTCCGCAGGCCGGTGAGCCGGCACGCGCACGACCCCCGGCGCGAGGTCGTCGAGGAACCGCCGGATCGGTAACACGGCCGTTCCCCCCGTGCAACACGCGGATCGCAGGCTGGGCCGATGGACGCCGTACATCCCACCCCGGACGCCGCGCCGATCTGGCGGTTGCGCGTCGCACTGACCGACCGGCCCGGCACGCTCGCCCGCCTGGCCACGTCACTGGCCGACAGGGGCTGCAACATCCTCGCGCTGACCGTGCTGCCGGTGCCCGACGGGGTGATCGACGACCTGATCGTGAGCACACCGGACGACGTGCCGCCCGCCGAACTCGTCACGCTGGTCCGCGGGGTCGGCGGGCGCTGCGCCGGGATCACGAAGGCAGCGCGGACCGACCTCACCGACGCACCGACGGCCGCGCTGCGGGTCGCGGCGAAGCTGGTGGAGCACACCGCCGGCTACGCGGAGTCGGTGCGCGAACTGCTCGGCGCAGACTCCGCCGAACCCGCCGGCACGGCGGACGAGACGCACAACGGCCGCCAGGTCACGGTGCAGGCCGCCGACGGCGCCGGACTGGAGGTCAGACGCGGCTGGGCACCGTTCACCGAGGTCGAACTCGCCCGCTCCGCGGCGCTGGCCGATCTGGTGCGGGCCCTGGGCATGCCGAGTGTCTGCGCTACCGCGCTGGTCACGTCGGACGGGGCCGGTGTGGTGCTGCGCGACAGCAGGCCATCGGACACGGATTCCGTTGCCGCCATGCACGACCGGTGCTCCCGGGCGACGCTGTTCACCCGTTACGACACGGGCACGCGCAGCATGCCGCGCAGGCTGCTGCACCGGCCGCTCACACCGCCGCGCGGCCGGACGGTGGTCGCCGTGATCGGGCACCGGGTGATCGCGCTCGGCCAGCTGATCGGCACCAACGACCCGCGCGTTGCGGAGATGTCGTTGCTGGTGGAGGACGACTGGCAGGGCAGGGGTGTCGGGCGGGCGCTGCTCACGCACCTGGTGCGCACCGCGCGCGGCGCCGGACACACCGAGGTCTACGGCTGGTGCCTGCCCGGTGAGCGTGACCTGCCCAAGGCCGCCGAACGCGCCGGTTACCCGGTGGCCACGCGGTTGGAGGAGAACCTGTTGCGGGTGTCGCTGGACATCGCGGCCGCGACCACCTCGTCGCTGGCCCGCTGACCTCTCAGTCGCCGTTCCCCGCGTCCAGCAGGCCGCGTTCGTAGGCCACGGCAACGGCTTCGGCACGACGGGCGGCACCGAGCTTGGCCATGATCCGGGACAGGTGCACGCTGACCGTCTTCTCGCTGATGTAGAGCTCCTGCCCGATCTCGCGGTTGGTGCGGCCCAACGCGACCAGCGACAGCACGGCCCGCTCGCGCGGTGTGAACGGGTCGACGTGGTCGCGCGGTGTCGCCAGCCCCGGCACGGTCAGCCTGCCGCGCCTGGCCAGGTCCGCGGCCGCGGTGGCAAGCGGTTGCGCGCCCAGCCGGCTCGTCACGGCGGCGACCGACTCCAGTTCCTTGGTGGCGCGGTCCCTGTCGTCGGCGCCCAGCATCGCCTCCGCGAGCCGGAACCGGGCCATGGCCTGCGCGTAGACGCTGCCGTAGTCGAACGCGTCGACCGCCTCCTGCCACGCGGCGACGTCACCGGCGCCGGTCAGCCGCGTCAGTTCGGCGCGCACCATGGCCAGCCACGCGATGCCCTCGACGCCCATCAGGCCGGTCCACGGCCTGCTGAGCCGCGCGACCTCCTCGGCCGCGGCGGCGAGTCGCTCACCCTCGGCGAGGGCGGCCAGTTCGGCGGGCACGTCCCGTTCCCTGCGTGCCTTGCGGGCCAGTTCCACCTGCGTGGCGATGCCCCACGCGGACAGCCTGATCCGGCCCATCAGGTTGGTCCAGCCGGTCTTGGCCAGCCAGTCGTTGACCTCGGCGACCGCTTCGGCGGCGGCGTCCGGGCGGCCGAGCCACAGCGACGCCTCGACCTTCGCGAACGAGCTGAGGATGACGATCTCGGTGTCCCGGTGCCAGTGTCCGCGCAGTTCGGCCAGCAGCCGGGTGGCCTCCTCGCAGCGGCCGCGCCCGACCATGACGAACGTGCTGGCCGCCGCGAGCCTGGCCAGCACCGTGTCCGACACGCGGATACCCGGTGTCTCGGCGGCCGACTCGCTGCCGTCCCAGTCACCGGTCACGTACTTGGCCAGCGCCCGGATCACGCGCAGCTCGACGCCGTAGTTGCTCCAGCCCAGGCCGTTGGCCGTGGACCGCGCCGCGGCCTCGTCGAACTGGACGACGGACTCGGCCAGGTCGCCGCGCTCGTAGCTGTGCAGGCCGAGGAAGTAGCGGGCGCGCAGTTCGGTGCTGAACGCCTCGACCCGCATGGCCGTGCGGATCGCGGCCGTGAAGTGCCGGACGGCGCCCTCCGGGTCGCCCTCGTACTCGTCCAGCATGCCCAGCGTGACCAGCGCGTCCGCCTCGGCACCCAGCGCCTGCACGGCACGCGCGTCGGAAATGGCGTTCTGCGCGGCCTGCCGCGCCGCGGCCGGATCGCTCTTGCGCAGCGCCATCGCCAGCACGGCCTGCACCCACGCCCGCGTGTAGGTCGGCGGCCGGTCGGCGACCAGCCGCCACGCGTTCTCGATGGCCTCCCTCGCCTCGGCGCCCCTGCCCTCCAGGTTGATCAGGGCCTGCGCGAGGCGACGGTAGGACTTCGCGGCCTGCTCCGGTTCCTCGGCGGCGGCGAACCGGACGACCGCGGACTTCGCGAACGCCACCGACCGCTCCGGCTCGCCGGCGGTCGCGGCCTGATAACTGGCCGTGCGCAACAGATCCGCCTCGTTGGCGTCGGCAGGCCGCTGGTCGGCGGGCACCGCGTCCCACAGCTCCAGTGCCTGCTGGACGTACCGCAGCGCCTCGGCCGGCGCACCGAGACCGGCTGCCTCGCCGGCCGCACGGACGCACGCGGCCAGCGCGGTGCGCAGGTCGTTGCTCTGCAGGCTGTGATGCGCGAGGGCGGCGGCCGAACCGCGCCGGCCATCGCGCGCCGCGATGGAACGCGCGTAGGCGCCGTGCATCCGCACCCGTTCGCCGGGCAGCAGATCGCCGTAGACGGCTTCGCGCAGCAGCGCGTGCCGGAACGTGTAGAAGGAGTCGCGGTCCTCGACGACCAGCACGTGGTGGTGCACGGCCTCGCGCAGCGCCTCGTCCAGTTCCACCGGGCCGAGGTCGACGACGGCCTGCAACTGCGCGTGCTCGACGCGGCGGCCCGCCACCGACGCCATCCGCACCACGGCCTGCGTGGCCGGGGCGAGTCGTTCGATCCTGGCCAGCAGCACGTCGGCCAGGCCGGTGGGCACGCCGCTGGCATGGTCGGCGACGGCGGCCATCAGTTCCTCGGCGAAGAACGCGTTGCCCTCCGACCGGGACGCGATCTGCCCGATCACGTCGTCCGGCAACGGTTCCTCGGCCAGCGCCGCGACGAAACTGCGCGCGTCCGCGGCGTCGAACGGGGCGAGGTCGATGCGTTCCACCACCGGCAACCGGACCAACTCGGCCAGCAGCGGGCGCAGGGGATGACGGCGGTGCAGGTCGTCGGAGCGGTAGCTGCCCACGATCAGCAGCCGCTGCGTGCGCAGCCGGGACACCAGGAAGGACAACAGGTCCCTCGTCGACGAGTCCGCCCAGTGCAGGTCCTCGGCGACCAGCACCACGCAGCGGTCCGCGGACAGGTCCGTGAGCAGGCCGAACATCGCGTCGAACAACTGCAACTGACCCAGATCGCGCTCCGGCGCGGGAGCGCTGCTGCCCGGCCGCGGCGAGCTGTTGCCCGGTTCGGGCACCACCGGCATCGTCGACTCCGGCAGCAGGCGCGCCAGCGCGGGCCACCGGCGCACGGCCGTCGGGTCCTGGCGGTTGAGGTACACCAGGATCTCGACGAACGGCAGGTACGGCAGGCCGGTTTCGCCGACGTCCAGACACCGGCCGACCAGCACGATGCCGCCCTTGGACTGCGCCGCGCGGCCCAGTTCGTCGGTCAGCCGGGACTTGCCGACGCCCGCGTCACCGCTGACCAGCACGGCCCCCGCCGAGCCAGCCTCCGCGCGCGAGAGCGACGCGTGCAGCCGAGCCATCTCGGCTGCCCGCCCCACCAGTGGAATTCCTGACCCGAGCCTCGGCACGAGTTCCATTGTTCCGCACCATCCCGACACGACGAGCCGATTGACACAGCGGCGAGGGGGCTGGTGAATCGCGCCCTAGTGCCGAGCCGTGCGGTGCCACCACCACGCCCTGGCACGCCTGCCGCCGTCGGCACGCCGCGGGCCGGCCAGCTTGTGTAGCTGCGTACGCCGGTACTCGGCCTCGGCCCGCACCACTTCGTCGGTCCAGTTCATCATGATCGTTCGCTCCTCGGCTGATCGGTTTCGCTGCCGAGGACGAGAGTCGCCGTGAGGGTGGGCCGCCGGCATGGGGCGAGCACGCCGTTCTGGCCGCCCTGACCCCTTACCGTGCGGTGCGTGAGGGCCGTGGGCGGGTAAGGGGTGCCAGGCGACCCCTTACCCGCCCACGCGGTCAGCCGGACGGGCGCTCGGTCCGCGCCAGCCCGAGAAACGCCGTCCAGCCTGCCGGTCCGAATCTCAGTGTCGGCCCGGCGGGATTCTTCGAATCACGAACCGCCGCCGTGTCGGCGACCACCGCGATTTCCACACAATCGTTGCCGCCGCCGCTGTGGCTGCTCTTGCGCCACCGTGCGACATCGATTCCGGACATGGTCACTTCCCTCTCCTCTCGTTGTGCCGCCTGGCTCAGCAGAACCGAGCAGCCGCCTCGGCAATCCTGGTCAGCGTGTCGTCCGGGGAGAGCGCGGCAGCGCGGAGATGGTCGAACAACAGCGTGTAGCGCAGAATCTCGGCCGGATCCTCCAGATAGAATCCGGCCGTCGTGTTGTCGACGTAGGCGACATCGGGATCAGCCTGCCCGGGAAAGCCCATAATGACGAAGGGGCCGTCCATCCCGGAATGCGCGCCCGCCGAGAACGGTAGGACCTGAATGGTCATGTGCGGCAGTGCGGCGCGCGCGACGAGCCATTCCAGTTGCGCGTGCATGACGGCCGCACCGCCGACCGGCCGGCACAGCACGGCCTCGTCGACGACCGCCCAGTAGCGCGGCGGACCCGGATCGGTGAGCAGTCGCTGGCGGGCCAGCCGCGCCTGCACGCGCCGGTCCACGTCGGCCGGGGTCGCGTCCGGCCGTGCCGCGCGGATCACCGCCCGCATGTAGTCGCGGGTCTGGAGCAGGCCGGGCACCAGCAGCGCCTGGAACGTGCGCAGCGACGACGCCTCGGCCTCCAGGCCGACGAAAGCGCCGGTGAACACCTCGTTGTAGGCGTGCCACCAGCCCTTCGTGCGGGCCTCCCTGGCAAGTTGCACGAGCGCTTCGAGCTGCTCGTCGCCGACGCCGTAGCAGCGCAGCAGCTCGCGGGCGTCACGCGGGTTGACGCCGACGTGTCCCGTCTCCATCCGGCTGATCTTGGACGTCGAGCACTCCAGCTTCTCCGCGACGTCCTCGATGGTGAGTTTCGCCTGGTCACGCAGCCTGCGCAGCTCCGCTGCCAGCCGACGACGACGCACGGTGGGACTGTGTCCCATGGGTCGTCACCTCCAGGGTTCCGCACGACGGGCCGGTCCTGGTGATCGTCGGCCACGCGTTTGGCCGACATTTTGTGCGCGCTCCCGGCCGGTCACCAACAGTTGTCACCCAGACGTGTACTGCAACTTGCAGAATCGTGGCGCGGATCGCAGGCTGCTTCCTGTGCCTGACGGCGGTCACCCGCCGACGCGAACGGCAGAGGCAACCTCACCGCCGGCACGGGCACATCCGATCGGATACGGCAGCGGGGCAGGCCGTGTCCGGACGCAGCCACTCGCATCCTGGCAAGGAGGGGACCCGCACGGCATGGCCAGTTCGTTATTCGGCCAGCTCGACCGGTCATTGCATGATCGCCTCGGCGATCTGGTCAGGAGGGCACAGCGCGGCGACGACAGCACGGCGCTGGACCTGGCCCGGATCGAACTTCCCAAGATCGTCACCGCGCTGCGGGCGTTGCTCGACGAGCACCAGCCCGACGAGCGGGGCAGGTGCGCGACGTGCCGGCGGCGGCCGTTGCGCCGCAAGTTGCCGTCGCCGTGCCGCGCCTACCTCGCCGCGCACCTGTGCCTGGTGACGATGGACGAGCCGACACCCGGTGGCAGGCGACACCTGCACCGGGCCAGTTGACCGATCCTCATCGACGGCCGGGGCTCATTCCCCGGTGCTCGCCGGGCGGCGCGCCAACCCGACACCTCCCCCACCGCGTCGCCCGGCAACAGCCGCGAACGGGGCCGGGGACACCCCTGTGATGTCCCCGGCCCCGTTCGCGTGATTCGCTACCGAATCGTTAAGCGGAGGTGCGGAAACGACCTTCGTCGTTCACTCGATAGGCTCGGCGAGCCCCCTGGACGCCCATGAGAGTGAGCCGATGTCCCTCAGCTACCCGGAAGCGATCTTCGCCGGCCTGTTCCAAGGGGTCAGCGAGCTCTTTCCCGTGTCCAGCCTGGGTCACAGCGTGCTGATCCCGGCCCTGATCGGCGGCAAGTGGGCGGCCGACATGAACATGGCCGCGCCCAAGTCGGCCTATCTGGACGTCCTGGTGGCACTGCACGTGGCCACGGCGATCGCGCTGGTCGTGTTCTTCTGGCAGGACTGGGTGCGCATCATCCGCGGGCTGATCACGTCGATCCGCTACCGCAAGGCGGAGACGCCGGACGAACGGCTGGCGTGGCTGCTGATCATCGGCACCATCCCGGTCGGCATCGCCGGCATCGTGCTGGACAAGGTGGTACAGCAGGATCTGGGCAAACCGGTGCCCGCGTCACTGTTCCTGTTGCTCAACGGTGCCGTGCTGTTCGGCGTGGAACGGTTGCAGCGCAACAGGGCCGACGACGAGGAGTTCCGCGCGGCACTGCGCAATCCGGACGGCTCCGACGACGAGACCATGCTGATCCAGCGGGTGTCGCCGACCGACGAGACCATCGAGATGCACGCCGTGACGGCATCGACGGCGGTGGACGAGAAGCTGTCCGACCTGAGCTACCGCGAGGCCACGGCGATCGGCGCCGCGCAGATTCTGGCTCTGCTGCCCGGCATCAGCCGCTCCGGCATCACGATGGTCGGTGGTCTGCTGCGCGGCCTCAGGCACGAGGAGGCGGCGCGGTTCGCGTTCCTGCTCGCCACGCCCGCGATCGCGGGCGCGGGCCTGTTCAAGCTGCCCGATCTGCTGAAGCCGGAGATGCACGGCTCGCTCGGCCCGACGCTGGCCGGTTCGGTCGTCGCCGGACTGGCGTCGTACATGTCACTGCGGTTCCTGGTCAAGTACTTCGAAACCAGGACGCTGACGCCGTTCGCGATCTACTGCCTGGTCGCGGGCGCGGGCTGCCTCGGATTCTTCACGCTGATCAAGTAGCCGGGGCCACCGCTTCCGGCGGTGCCCGTCGGCTCAGCCCGCGGCGGCTTCCTCGCGGCGGCGTGTTTCGGCCTTCTCGGCCTGCCAGCCGTCCTCGTTCTTGCCCCGGCGCCAGTAGCCCGAAACGGACAGCATGTCCCTGGCCACGCCACGCTCACCGATCAGGTGCCGGCGCAGGTCGGCCACGAAACCGGCCTCGCCGTGCACGAACGCGTGCACCGCGCCGGGCCGGAACTCCAGCGACCGCACCCGCTCGACCAGCGCCTCGCCCGCCGCGTCCGGTGACGGGAAGTCCGACCGGAACAGCCAGGTGAGCTCGACGTCGGCCGGGCCGGCCAGCTTCTGCACCTCGGCCTCGTCCGCCACCTGGAGGAACACCAGCGCCGGCACGTCCGGCGCCAGCGCCTCCAGGGCCGCCGCGATGGCCGGGATCGCGGACTCGTCGCCGACGAACAGGTGCCAGTCGGCGGCCGGGTCCGGGGAGTACGCGCCACCCGGCCCGCGCACGATCACCTCGTCGCCGGGCCGCGCGGCCTGCGCCCACGGCGCCGCGATGCCCTCGTCGCCGTGCGTGACGAAGTCGATGGTCAGTTCACCGGTGTCCGGATCGAACGCGCGGACGGTGTACGTGCGCGTCACCGGCCACTGCTCACGCGGGAACTCCCGCCGGATCAGGTCGAGGTCCAACGACTCCGGGTATTCGACGCCGGGCCGCGGGAACATCAGCTTGACGTAGGAGTCGGTGAAGCCGTTGTCGGTGAAGGACCCGCCACCGAGGACGACCCGCAGCACGCGTGGTGTCAGCCACTCGCTGCGCAGCACCGTCATCCGCGAGATGCCACGCCGGGGCCGTTCCGTTCGTTCCGCCACGTTCACCTCTCAGCGGGGTCGTTTCAACTTAGCCTAGCCTAACCCGCGTCGGAGGGTATGACGCGCAGTAGCCCCTCCTGCACGACCGTGGCGATATGTGCCCCGGAACGGGCGAAGAACCGGCCGGTGGCCAGGCCGCGCGCACCCGACGCGGACGGCGAGTGCGAGTCGTACAGGAACCACTCGTCAGCGCGGAACGGCCGGTGGAACCACAGCGCGTGATCCAGGCTCGCGCCGCGCACGTCGTCCACGCCCCAGTACACGCCGTGCCGGGCCAGCACCGCGTCCAGCAGTGTCATGTCGGAACAGTAGGTCAGCACGCACACGTGCAGTAGCTGGTCGTCGGGCAGCACGCCGTCGGCCTTCATCCAGACCCGCTGGTTACCCGGTGTCGGCCCCTCGTCGCGCGAGAGCCACGCGGGCTGGTTCACGTACCGCAGGTCGATCGGGCGCGGCATCGTGGCCATCCGTTTGGCCAGGTCGGGGTGCGCGACGGCGACCGTCCCGTACAGCGGCAGCGACTCGGGCTCCGGAACGCCCTCGGGCATCGGCTCGGCGTGGTCGAGGCCGGGTTCGTCGATCTGGAACGACGCGGACAGGGCGAAGATCGCCTTGCCGCGCTGGATCGCCGTGATCCGCCGCGTGGTGAACGAGCGGCCGTCGCGGATGGGATCGACCTCGTAGACGATCGGGATGCTCGGATCGCCCGGCCGGATGAAGTACGCGTGCAGCGAGTGCACCCGCCGCTCCGCCGGCACGGTCCGGCCGGCCGCGATCAGCGCCTGCCCGGCGACCTGCCCGCCGAACACCCGCACGGGTGACTCGGCGGGGCTCACGCCGCGGAAGATGTTCTCCTCGATCCGCTCCAGGTCCAGGAGCGCGACCAGCCGGTCGAGCACGGGCTGACCGTGCCGTCCACCGTCCGGGTGGACGGGCACGTCAGCTCCTCGGGCGTCCGGATCGGCGGCCGCTCGCCGTGCGGCGTCGGTCATCGCGCACCCTCCACTACGGGGGTGCGACGTCAGGCGTGGTCCTCTTCGCCGAGCCGGTGCACCCGGATCAGGTTCGTCGAGCCGACCGTACCGGGCGGCGAACCGGCCACGATGACCACGAGGTCACCCGGCTGGTACCGGCCGATGGACAGCATCGACGCGTCCACCTGGCGCACCATGGCGTCCGTCGAGTCGACACTGGGCACCAGGAACGTCTCCGTACCCCAGGTCAGCGACAACTGGCTGCGGACGCACTGTTCCGGCGTGAACGCCAGCAGCGGCAACCGGGTGTGCAACCGCGCCAGCCTGCGCACGGTGTCGCCGGACTGCGTGAACGCGACCAGAGCCTTCGCGTTCAGCCGCTCGCCGATGTCCCTGGCCGCGTACGAGAGCACGCCCCGCTTGGTGCGCGGCACGTGGGTCAGCGGCGGAGGGACGACGGACTCGTTCTCCACGGCACAGATGATCTTCGCCATGGTCTGCACGGTCTCCACCGGATACCGGCCGACACTCGTCTCGCCCGACAGCATGACCGCGTCCGCGCCGTCCAGCACGGCGTTGGCCACGTCGGACGTCTCGGCCCTGGTCGGCCGCGGGTTGTTGATCATCGAGTCCAGCATCTGCGTGGCCACGATCACCGGCTTGGCGTTCTCGCGGGCGATCTGGATGGCCCGCTTCTGCACCAGCGGCACCTGCTCCAGCGGCAGCTCGACGCCCAGGTCGCCACGGGCGACCATGATGCCGTCGAACGCCAGCACGATGGCTTCCAGGTTGTCGACGGCCTCGGGCTTCTCGATCTTCGCCACCACGGGCAGCCGGCCCCTGCCGACCCTGTCCATCACCTGGTGGACGAGGTCGATGTCGGCCGGGGACCGCACGAACGACAGCGCGATGAAGTCCACACCCAGTTGCAGGGCGAACTCCAGGTCGTCGATGTCCTTCTCGGACAGCGCGGGCACGGACACGTCCATGCCGGGCAGCGAGAGTCCCTTGTTGTTCGACACCTGGCCACCGACCGTGACCTGGCACACCACGTCCGGGCCCTCGACCGAGGTCACGACCAGCTCGATGCGGCCGTCGTCGACCAGCAGGCGGTCGTCGACCTTGGCGTCCTTGGCCAGACCCTTGTAGGTGGTGGACACCCGGTCGTGGGTGCCCGCGACGTCCTCGATGGTGACCCGGACGACATCCCCGGTGCGCCACTCGACCGGCCCACCGGCGAACGTGCCGAGGCGGATCTTGGGACCCTGGAGGTCTCCCAGCACACCGACCACGCGGTCGCTCTCGGCGGCGGTCGTCCTGACGAGGTCGTAGACCTGCTTGTGGTCCGCGTGGCTGCCGTGGCTGAAGTTCATCCGAGCCACGTCCATGCCGGCCGCCACCAGGTCACGGAGCTTCTCCGGGGTGGCGGTCGCCGGTCCCATGGTGCACACGATCTTCGCGCGTCTACTCACGATTGCCCAGACTAGACCTGTGCGCTGGACCGATCCAGGGGACCCGTCACGTTTAACTACCAGATTTCCTCATGGTCACGCGATGTTCAACCGGGTGATGTGTGCGTCACCGACGGTGCTGCTGCTCCGCCACGCCGACGTGGTCGGCCGCCCACTCGTTGAACGCGCGGACCTGGCGCCAGCGGATGCGCACGCGGTCGGCCGCCTCGGGGGTGTGCAGCGCGTCGTCCGGTTCGTAGGACGTGGCCGCGTACAGCGACTTGTACCGCAGCAGTTCGATCCGCGGGTGGTCGGCGGTGTAGCCGCGGGGCGCCGTCTTCAGCATCTCACCCCGGATGTCCCAGCCCTGCCTGACCAGTTTCGCCAGGATCTCGCTCAGCGTGGTGCCACGCAGGTCGTCGGCGACCGACTCGCGCAGCCTGCGCAACTGGTCGGGAGCGCAGTGGAACGACCCGCCCGCCACCAGCAGGCCGTCCGGGCCGAGCTGCACGTAGTACGCGCCGCCGCCGCGGCCCGTCTCGATCACGCCGCCGCAGTGTGTCTTGTACGGCGTCTTGTCCTTGGCGAAGCGCACGTCCCGGTAGGGCCGGAAGATCTTGGCCGAGCCGAGGTCGCCGAACTCGGCCGCCAGGTCGTCCAGCAGCGCCCGCATGGGCTCGCGGACGTCGGCCTCGTACACGTGCCGGTTGTCCGACCAGTACGCCTTCGAGTTGTCGGCCACCAGGCCGTCGTAGAAGTCGATCGCGTGCTCGCCGAATCCGGTGAACTTCCTCGGTGCCACCGCTACACGGTAGCGTCGCGTGCCGACAGAGGGCGTTCGGGAGCGGGGGTCCATGCACGACGATCGGGCACTTGTCGAAGGCCGCGTCACGCGGGTCATGCGGGATCGGATCAGGCCGGCGGTCCACGGAGCGCGGGTGCCCGCGACGATCGCGGTGTGGCACGCGCCGGGCGAACCGGTCGCCGTCGAGGAAGCGCTGGCCGCCGACTACTCGCCGACCCTGGTGGGCCAGCCCTGGGGTCCGCCGTGGGGCACGAGCTGGTTCCGGGTGTCGGCGACCGTGCCGGCCGAGTGGGCGGGGCGCGTCGTGGAACTGGTGGTGGATCCCGGTTTCGCCGCCGTGACACCGGGATTCCAGTGCGAGGGCCTGGTCTACGAGGCCGACGGCACACCGGTGAAGGGCGTGCACCCGGACAACAGGTGGGTCCGGATCGGCACGCCGGTGGCCGGTGGTGAGGACGTGCTGCTGTACGTCGAGGCCGCGGCCAACCCGGTGATCATGGGCAACCCCCCGTTCGGCGTCACCCCGCTCGGTGACAAGGCGACGGCCGGCGACGCACCGCTGTACCGGACGGCGGCGTTCGACCTCGTCGTGTTCGAGCAGGAGGTCGCCGAACTCGTCCACGACATCGAGGTCGCCGACCAGCTCATGCGCGAACTGGGCCACGGCGACGCGCGCCGCTGGGAACTGCTGCGGGCGCTGGACCGCGCCCTGGACCGCCTCGACCCGCAGGACATCCCGGCAGGCGCGGGACAGGCACGCGCCGAACTGGCCGACGTGCTGGGCAGGCCCGCGCACGCCAGCGCACACCGGATCTCCGCCGTCGGCCACGCGCACATCGACTCGGCGTGGCTGTGGCCGCTGCGCGAGACCGTGCGCAAGGTGGCGCGGACCGCGTGCAACGTGACGGCGCTGATGGACGAGCATCCCGGCTTCGTGTTCGCGATGTCCCAGGCGCAGCAACTGGCCTGGATGCGCGACCACCACCCGAGGGTGTTCGAGCGGATCAGGGCGAAGGTCGCGGAGGGCCGGTTCGTGCCGGTCGGCGGGATGTGGGTCGAGTCGGACACGAACATGCCCGGCGGCGAGGCGATGGCCAGACAGTTCGTGCACGGCAAGCGGTTCTTCCTCGACGAGTTCGGTGTCGAGACGCGCGAGGTGTGGCTGCCCGACTCGTTCGGCTACAGCGCCGCCCTGCCCCAACTGGTGCACCTGTCGGCGTCGGAGTGGTTCCTGACGCAGAAGATCTCGTGGAGCCAGACCAACAGATTCCCGCACCACTCGTTCTGGTGGGAGGGCATCGACGGGACGCGTGTGTTCACCCACTTCCCGCCGGTCGACACGTACAACTCCGAGATCTCCGGCCGGGAACTGGCGCACGCCGCGGAGAACTACGCCGAGAAGGGCAGGGCGACACGGTCGCTGGTGCCGTTCGGCTACGGCGACGGCGGTGGCGGACCGACCCGCGAGATGCTGGCCAGAGCTGCCCGCGTGGCCGATCTGGAGGGCTCGCCGAAGGTCACCGTCGAGTCGCCGGCCGAGTTCTTCACCAAGGCCGTCGCGGAGTACCCGGACGCACCGGTCTGGGTGGGCGAGCTGTACCTGGAGTTCCACCGCGGCACGTACACCAGCCAGGCACGGACGAAACATGGCAACCGGCGCTGCGAACACCTGTTGCGGGAGGCCGAGTTGTGGGCCACGACGGCCGCGATCCGTCGTGCCGCCGAATATCCGCACGACGCGCTGGACCGGCTGTGGAAGACGGTGCTGCTCAACCAGTTCCACGACATCCTGCCCGGCTCGTCGATCGCGTGGGTGCACCGGGAGGCCGAGCGCACGTACGCGGCGGTCGCCGAGGAACTGGAGACGCTGATCGAGGCGTCGCTGGCCGCGCTGGCCGGCGCCGGCGGCGAACCGGTCGTGTTCAACGCCGCGCCGCACGCCAGGGACGGTGTCGCCGGCATGGGCGCCGCAGCGGCGCGATCCGCCGAAGCCGGTTCCGCCGAGCGGGACGGTGACGAGATCGTCCTGGCCAACGGCGTGCTCGTCGTCCGGATCGACGGCGACGGCCTGCTCACGTCGGTGTTCGACATCGCGGCGGACCGTGAACTGGTCGCGCCGGGCAGGCGCGGCAACCTGCTCCAGCTACACCCCGATCTGCCCAACCAGTGGGACGCCTGGGACGTCGACGCGTTCTACCGCAACACCGTCACCGACCTGGTCGCGGTCGACGCGGTGCGGACCGTGCCCGGACCCGCCGTGGAGATCGTCAGGTCGTTCGGTAGTTCCGTGGTGCGGCAACGGATCGAGTTGGACGGCGGCCAGGTCGGCATCGAGACCGAAGTAGACTGGCACGAGACGGAGAAGTTCCTGAAGCTGGCCTTCCCGCTGGACCTGCACACCGAGCGGTTCGCCGCGGAGATCCAGTTCGGCCACATCCACCGGCCCACGCACGGCAACACCAGTTGGGACGCCGCGAAGTTCGAGGTGTGCGCACACCGCTGGGTCCGGCTCGCCGAGCCGGACTACGGTGTGGCGCTGGCCAACGACGCGAACTACGGGCACGACGTGACCCGCACCGCGAAGGAGGGCGGCGGCACGTACACCACGCTGCGCGCGTCCCTGCTGCGCGCGCCGAGGTTCCCCGATCCGGACACCGACCACGGCGTGCACCGCTTCCGGCACGCGCTGGTGGCGAACGCGTCGGTCGGTGACGCGGTGCGGGCCGGCTACCGGATCAACCTGCCGGCCCGCGAACGCACCGGCACGGCGGTCGAGCCGGTGGTCACGATCGACGACGACGCGGTGGTCGTGGAGTCGGTGAAACTGGCCGACGACCGGTCCGGCGACGTCGTGGTCCGGCTGTACGAGGCCCACGGCACCCGCGCCACGGCCCGGCTGACGGCCGGATTCCCGTTGGCCGGCGCGGTGTCCACCGATCTGCTGGAGCGGCGGTGGGCGGAGTCGGCGGAGTATCCCGTCGTCGACGACGGTGTCGACCTGGTACTGCGGCCCTTCCAGATCGTGACGCTGCGACTGACCCGATCGTGACCGGCCGGTGTCGGGCCTACCAGTTGGTGTCGCAGGCGGTCGAGTCGCCGCCGGCCAACGTGTGCGACGCGAACGACAGGTCGGTCGCGAAGGCCGGAAAGGCTTGACTGCCAACGAGAACCGACGACGACACACACGACGACACACACGCCGGCACACACGACGGTCCGCACGCGGCCGCCGCCGCGCTATAGCGACGCGGCGGTCACGGCCGCGGTGGTCCGGTCGACGTCACCGGTGGCCAGCAGGTCCAGCAGCGCGCCACGCAGCACGGCCAGCGCCAGCGTCCGCTCGGCGGCACCGGCCCTGGTGCGCCGCCGGGCGGCCGGCTGCGCACTCGCGAGCACGGCCAGCCAGTCGGCGACGGTGGCCTCCGCGAACCCGGCCCACGGGCCGTCCGGTTCCACCAGCGACCGCGCGTAGCACTCCAGCCACAGCGTCAGCAGCGGCCGGTGCGCGCCGGCCACCAGCCACTCCCACGTCGCGCGCACCAGGCCCGGGAGATCGCGGCCACTGGGCCGGGCACCGTCCAGGAACGCCAGTTCCTCCACCCGCGCCCGCTCCAGCAACGCCCTGACCAGTCCTTCCTTCGACCCGAACAGGAACAGCAGCACGCGCGGACTGGACCCGATCGCGCCGGCCAGCGGCCGCAGCGACAGTTCCCCGATGCCGTGGTCCAGGACGTACGCGTAGGCGCGCTCCAGCAGCTCCGCGCGGCGGGCCGACCCTTCAGTCATGCCGCCACTGTCTCACTGAAACGTCCGTTTCAGCGCGATGGCCGACGCGTCGACGACGGCGATGCCCGCGGCCCGCGCCGCCACGGCGTCGCGAACCTTCGCCACCACCATCACGCACGTGTCCGCGCGCACGCTCAGCGCCATCACGGCCTGCCGCACCAGGAACGGATCCGGCTTGAGCGGGGTCGGCTCGCCGGAGTTGCGACCGATCACCTCGTCGACGTAGCGGGCCAGGCTGTAGCGGCCCAGGTGCGCGCCGACGGCGTCCATGCTGGTGTTGCTGACGACCGTCACGGTGTGACCGGCCACGCGCAGCCGCCGCAGCGCGCCCGTGACTCCCGGCAACGGCTCGGTACGGTGCAGCGCGGCCAGTTCCCAACGGCGCAGCTCCAGTTCCACGGCCTGCGCCATCGTCGGACCGTGAGCGATCGCGTGGCGCAGCACGTCGAACGGATCGCCGCTGGTGGCGACGTCGTCGGGCAGCCGGGGGCCGGTGAGGGACCGCAGCCGGTCGGCCACCTCGCGGGCCGCGTGCCGGTCGAACACGCTGGAGATCACGCCGTCGAAGCCGATCAGCACGTGCTCCCGCTCGGCCAGCAGCCGGTTCATGCCCTGATGGTCATCCCGCCCGACTGCGGGGTCAACGGTTAGGCTGGTCACTGAAACACTCGTTTCAGTGGCGGGAGGAACGATGATCATCCGGAGCGCGAACCGTCCCGGCGACCTGGGCTGGATCGTGCTGGCGCACGGCGAGCTGTACGCGGCCGAGTACGACTACGACGGCAGTTTCGAGGCGCTGGTGGCGCGGATCGTCGCCGACTACGGCACCAGGCACGACCCGGCGGCGGAAGCGGCGTGGATCGCCGAACTGGACGGCAGGCGGGTCGGGTGTGTGCTGTGCGTGCGCGCCGACGACCGGACGGCGAAGCTGAGGGTCCTGCTGGTCGACCCGGCGGCCCGCGGCCACGGCGTCGGCGGCCGCCTTGTCGACGAGTGCGTCGGGTTCGCCCGCCGGGCCGGCTACCAGCGCATGACGCTGTGGACGAACTCCGGACTGGAAGCCGCCGCCCGCGTCTACCGCTCCCGGGGCTTCACGCTGATCGGTGAGGCGGACGAACACAGCTTCGGCCACCGGATCACCGGCCAGACCTACGAACTGACCCTCTGACCGAGAAACGCCCGCCATGCGGCGACACCGAACTCCAACCGGGGCCCGTCGCCCTGCTTGGAGTCCCGAACAGCCACCCCGTCCCCGGGCCGACCAACCTCGACACAGTCGCCGTTGCCGCCGCTGTGACTGCTCCGGCGCCAGACGATGTCAGCCGTCCTCATCACGATCCTCCCCATACAACTCGACCGCCAGGGTCGCGATCCTGTCCCGCGATTGTCCCTCATCGAGAGCGCAATCCGCCAACGCCGCGAAAATTCGCCGATACGCCGCGATCTCGTCCGCGTCCTCCAGGAAGTGACCCGCGGTCTCCTCCTCGATGTAGGCCACGGGCTTGAAGTCGGTGAACTCCATCAGCCGGCAGGCACCCGCCATGCCGGCATGTGCGCCGACCTCTGCCGGCACGACCCTGATCGGTGACGTAGGAGCGGACACCGATGCGAAGAAGTTCGTGCAACTGTTCCGACATCACCTTCCTGCCGCCGACCGGCAATCGCAGCACGAACTCGTGCAGGTAGAAGACGAACACCGGATGTCTGCGGCTCGCTGAAGAGATTTCGCCTGGCCAAGCGAACCGCCACCCTGGACCTGTACCTCACCGGGCGGAACGTTCGCGTTCCTTTCGAGAGGGCGCGAGCATAATCTCCGGTCTGCAGCAGACCAGGTACGCGGATCGGCTCGAAGGCGAAGATCTCGACGGCTTTACTCTCGTGGTCGATCAGGGTGGTCAACTGTTCGGGCAGGTTCGAGCCATGTTGTTGCAACCAGCCGGGGGTGCCCTGTTCCCTGGCCAGTCGCAGCAGGCGCTCCCGTCTGCCGCCCTTGACGTGGCAGATGGCGAGAAAGGCACTGACGTCGAGCTCGGAAAGCTTGATGTGGCCGGTGAGCAGGCGAGAGACCTTGCTCTCCGGCCAGCCCAACAAGTGTGCGACGCGTTTGCCGTTGAGACCGGCGCTCTCCATGGCCAACCGAAGATTGTCGCCGAGTTCACGGCTGCGTATGGTCGACATGCCGACGAAGGTAGAACGCTGCCGGGACGCTTTCGTACCACGACACCCGAACGGCACCCGGTCGGTGATTGATTGCATCGCGAGCAACCGGTTCCGTGGTACCCGTCAGCCCACAGGAAGGTACACAATGGATACCGTGACACCGGCCCTCGCCGATGCGTTCCGCCTGCTGCGCCGGGACATCTGCGGCTACCTGGACGAGGCCGAGTTCCTGTCGACCAAACTGGACCGATGGACTCCCGAGGATGCGCTGTCGGCCCGCCGGCTCGTCCCGGACCTCGTCGCGATCGTGCGCGGAATCCTGCTCGACCACAAGGAGACAGCGACCGGAACATGCGGCAGGTGCACCCTGCCCTGGCCGTGTTCGACCGTCTCCACGATCCACGGCCTGGTGAAGAACCCGGACCACGAGTTCGTGAAAATCGCCCAACGCGCCTTCGCCGCGTGACGTCGTGCCGGCGGCCGGGTGCGCGGTGCGGTGCACCTGTCGGTCGTGCCGCGTACCGGGAGAGTGCGGGCCATCCGGTGTGAGGGACACTGGGGCCGATGTCGAAGCACACGATGCCCACGTGGCTGGCGACGCTGGATGCCGACGCCCTCGCCGGGCTGCTGGCGCGCCGCCCGGATGCCGTCTCGCCGCCGCCGGCGACGCTGATGGCGCTCGCCGACCGGCTGTCGGCGCCGCATTCGGTGCGGCAGGCGCTGAACCGGTTGGACCTGACGACCCTCGACGTGCTCGCCACGGCGCAGGCGATCGGTGGTGACGTGACCGTCGCCACCGTGGTGGACCGGTTGGCCGGGGCCGTGGACGAGGCTTTCGTCGAGCGGCTCTTCCTGGAGGGACAGCGGTTGGGGCTGTTGTGGCCGGCGGACGGCAACGCCTACCGGCTGGCGAATCCGTTGCGCGGTGGGCCGATGGCCCGGAAGCCGACCGTGCACCGGCCGCCGGACGCGCCACGCTGGTCCCTCGTCGAACAGCACGTGATCGACACCGCTGGTGGCGCGCTCGCGTTGCGGACGGTGCTGGGGGTGGAGCGGCTGATCGAGGTGTGTTCGGCCACGCCGGTACAGCCGCTGCGCTCCGGCGGGATCGGGGTGAAGGAGGTGCGCAGGCTCGCGAAGGCGCTGGGTGCCGACGAGGTCCGCACGCGGCTGTGGCTGGCACTGGCGTATCACGCGGACCTGCTCGACGGCGACGAAGGCGAGATCCTGCCCACCGACACGGCCGACGGCTGGCTGGCCGGGGTGCCCGGTGAGCGGCTGGTGACACTGGCGCGGACGTGGTGGCAGCTACCGGGGTCGCCGACCGTACCGGGCCCGGACGGAAAGCTGCCGCCCGCGTTGGCGCACGCCTACCTCGACGGTGACCGGCAGGTCCGACACGCGCTCGTCGAGTGGTTCGCCGACCAGCCGGCCGGCGCGGTGCTGGCCGACCGGCGCGAGCTGGTCTCGGTGCTGTGCTGGCAGCGGCCGGGGTTGTTCGGTGACCCGACGTCGTTCACGGTGCCGTTCGACGCGACCGTGGCCGAGGCGGAGGCGCTGGGCGTGCTGGCGCAGGACGGGTTGTCGTCGTGGGGGCGGGCGCTGGCCCGGGACGGCGACATGGACGTGGTCGCCGGTTGGCTGCCGGACCTGACGAGGTCGGCGCGGTTGCAGGCCGACCTGACGGCCGTCGTGACCGGCATCCCCGACGGTGAGCTGGCCGGACTGCTCAACCTGGCCGCCGACGCCGGAGAGCGGGACACCGCGTCGGTGTGGCGGTTCTCACCGAGCAGTGTGCGGCGGGCACTGGACGCCGGATACACCGCGGACCGGCTGCTGGCCGAACTCGCGGCCGTCGCGTCGCACGGTGTGCCGCAGCCGCTGGAGTACCTGGTGCGCGACATCGCGCGGCGGCACGGTGAGATCAGCGTGGTGCCGGTCGCGTGCTGTGTGCTGGCGAAGGATGCGGCGCTGGCGGCGGAACTGGCGGCGCACCGGTCACTGGACCTGCGGCTGCTCGGGTCGGAGGTGCTGGCGTCGAGCCAATCGGTTGCCCGGACGCTGGCTTCGCTGCGGCAGCACGGTTACGCGCCGGTCGCGACGGACAGGTCCGGCACCGCGGTGGTGGAGCGGGTTCGGCCGCGGCGGGCCGACACGCGGCCGAAGTACTGGTCGACGCCGAAGGCCGACCCAGAGCCGAACCTGTTCCTGCTGGCCACGACGCTGCTGGAACGCGGCCCGCGGCAGGAACCGGACCACTCGGAGGACGAGTTCGGCTGGCACCTGAACCGGCGAGAACAGGCGATGCTCGCCAGCGCGATCCGGACCGAGACGCCGATCGAGATCGTCTACGTCGACCAGAACGACCGCCGCAGCCGGCGGGTGATCACGCCGTACGGGCAGGCCGGGGGCATGCTGGAGGCGTGGTGTCACATGCGGGAGGACGAGCGGCACTTCCTGATCTCGCGCATCGAACGGGTCGGTCCGGCGCCCGCGCTGGACTAGGGTGCGTCGTCACACCACCGCCAGCGGCAACTGGTTCGGAATGACTGGAGCCGGCAGATCCGACTCCCCGGTCAGGAACGAATCCGACCGCGTGGGCCACCGACCGCCCCTCGGCGATCGCCCACACCACCAGCGAAGCCCCTCGGTGGGCGTCGCCGCAGACGAACACGCCGGGCACATCGGTCTGCCAGTCCGACCCGCAGGACAGGGTGCCCGCGAGGCGGTGAGCGTCAGGCCGAGACCGTCCAGCAGCGGCATCTGCTCCACGCCCTCGAACCCGATCGCCAGCAGCACCATGTCGGCCGGCAACACCTCGACCGTGTCGGACATGGGCACCACTTCCCGCCGTCCGGTCGCCGGGTCCCGGTGCGACCTTCACCTCGCGCAGTTCGACCGCGCGGACCTGGCCGGACTCGTCGCCGATGAACCGCTCGACCGCGACGGCGAACTTCCGCTCGCCGCCTTCCTCGTGCGCGGGGTAGGTGCGCAGGATCCACGGCCACGTCGGCCATGGCGACCGGTCGTCGTCACGTATCTCGGGCGGCTGCGGGTACTGGTCCAACTGCGTCACGGTCAGGGCGCCCTGCCGGGTCGCTGTTCCGTAGCAGTCGGCGCCGGTGTCGCCGCCGCCGATGATCACGACGTGCTTGCCGGCGGCGTCGATCGGGGTCGGACCGTCGCCCTCGCAGGACCGGTTGGCCGGCACGAGGTGCTCCATGGCCAGGTGCACGCCGGTCAGCTCACGGCCGGGCGTCTCCGGCACGTCCCGGCCGCGCAGCGCGCCGACGGCCAGCACCACCGCGTCGAACCGCTCGCGCAGCTGGGCGACCGACAGATCGCCGGGTCGCCGCCGCCGACCTCGCACCCGGTGACGAACTGCGTGCCCTCGGCGCGGAGTTGGCCCAACCGCCGGTCCAGAACCGACTTCTCCATCTTGAACTCGGGGATGCCGTAGCGCAGCAGGCCGCCGAGCCGGTCGTCGCGCTCGTACACGGTGACCTCGTGCCCGGCCCTGGTGAGCTGCTGCGCGGCGGCCAGCCCGGCCGGGCCGGAACCGACGACGGCGACCTGCTTGCCGGAGGCCACAGTGGACGGACGCGGCTCGACGACGACCGTTGCGCCCAGGCCACGTCCGCGATCGCCTGCTCGACCCGCTTGATCGCGACCGCGCCACCGGCCTCCGGCGAGATGGCCAGCACGCACGCCGCCTCGCACGGCGCCGGGCACAGCCGGCCGGTGAACTCGGGGAAGTTGTTCGTGGCGTGCAGCCGCTCGCCGGCCTGCGCCCAGTCGTCACGCCGGACGAAGTCGTTCCACTCCGGAATCAGGTTGCCCAGCGGACAACCCGCGCTGCCGCTGTGGCAGAACGGGATGCCGCAGTCCATGCACCGCGCGGCCTGGGTACGGACCTGGCCGACCGCGTTCGGCGGTGGGCAGGTCGTCGTACACCTCGCGCCAGTCGCCGAGCCGCTCGGTCGTCGGGCGCTTCGGGTGGTCCTTGCGGTCGTACTTCAGGAACCCGGTCGGGTCAGCCACGGGTCGCCTCCATGATCGCCTCGTCCACGTCTCGACCCTGAGCGCGTGCTATCCGCTCCGCCTCCAACACCCGCTGGTAGTCCCTCGGCAGGACCTTCGTGAACGCCGCCGACCTGCGCGGCCAGTCGCCCAGCAGCGACGCCGCGAACGTCGAGCCGGTCAGCTCGTGGTGCCGTGCCACGACCTCGCGCAGCCACCGCAGGTCGTCCGGGTTCGGCCGGCCGAGGTCGACCATTTCCATGTTGACCAGCGCCGGATCGAGATCCAGCACGTAGCCGATGCCACCGGACATGCCGGCCGCGAGGTTGCGGCCGGTCGGTCCGAGCACGACGGCCCGGCCGCCGGTCATGTACTCGAACGCGTGGTCGCCGACGCCCTCGCAGACCGCGAGCACGCCGGAGTTGCGCACGCAGAACCGCTCGCCGACCCGGCCGCGCAGGAACAGCTCGCCCGCCGGTGCCGCCGTAGCCGATCACGTTGCCCGCGATCGACCTGGTTCTCGGCGGTGAACACCGCGTCCGGGTGCGGGCGCACGATGATCCGGCCGCCGGACAGGCCCTTGCCGACGTAGTCGTTGGCGTCGCCGATCATGTCCAGCGTGATGCCGCGCGGCAGGAAAGCGCCGAGCGACTGGCCGGCCGAACCGGTCAGTGTCACGTGGATCGTGTCCTCGGGTAGGCCCTGCCCGCCGTAGCGCCGCGTCACCTCGGCGCCCAGCAGCGTGCCGACGGTGCGGTTCACGTTGCGCACCGGCAGTTCCAGCTTCAGCGGGTGCGCGTCCTCCAGTGCCGCCTCGGCGAGCTGGATGAGCGTGCGGTCCAGTGCGTGGCCGAGGCCGTGGTCCTGCTCGCGCACCCGGCGCCGTGCCGAACCGTGAGCGGTCTCGCGACCTGCTCGAACACCGGTGTCAGGTCGAGGCCGCCGGTCTTCCAGTGCTCGACGGCCCGATCGACGTCCAGCAGCTCGCTGTGCCCGATCGCGTCGTCCAGCGTGCGGAAACCGAGCTCGGCGAGCAGTTCGCGGACCTCCCGGCGACGAACCGGAAGTAGTTCACCACGTGCTCGACCTGACCGGTGTACCGCTTGCGCAGCACCGGGTTCTGCGTCGCGACGCCCACCGGGCACGTGTCGAGGTGGCACACGCGCATCATCACGCAGCCGGCCACCACCAGCGGCGCCGTCGCGAAGCCGTACTCCTCGGCACCGAGCAGCGCGGCGATGATCACGTCACGGCCGGTCTTCATGGCGCCGTCCACCTGCACGGTGATCCGGTCACGCAAACCGTTGAGCACCAACGTCTGCTGCGTCTCGGCGAGGCCGATCTCCCACGGCGTGCCGGCGTGCTTGAGCGAGTTCATCGGGGACGCGCCGGTACCGCCGTCGTGACCGGAGATCAGCACGACGTCCGCGTGCGCCTTGGACACGCCCGCGGCGACCGTGCCGACACCCAGCTCGCTGACCAGCTTGACGTGCACGCGAGCGTTCTCGTTGGCGTTCTTCAGGTCGTGGATGAGCTGGGCGAGATCCTCGATGGAGTAGATGTCGTGGTGCGGCGGCGGTGAGATGAGGCCGACGCCGGCCGTGGAGTGCCGCGTGCGCGCGATCCACGGGTACACCTTGTACCCGGGTAGCTGGCCGCCCTCGCCGGGCTTGGCGCCCTGCGCCATCTTGATCTGGATGTCGGTGGCGTTGACCAGGTAGTCGCTCGTCACGCCGAACCGGCCGCTGGCCACCTGCTTGATCGCGGAGCGCCGCCGGGCGTCGTAGAGCCGGTCGGTGTCCTCGCCGCCCTCACCGGTGTTGGACCGGGCGCCGAGCTGGTTCATCGCGATGGCAAGGGTTTCGTGTGCCTCGGCGGAGATCGAGCCGTACGACATGGCACCGGTGTTGAACCGGGCCACGATCGACTCGACCGACTCGACCTCGTCCAGCGGCACGGGCTGCCGGCCGGTGTCACGGAACGCGAACAGGCCGCGCAGCACGCCGCCCTCGCGGTAGAGCCGGTGCACCTCGTCGGTGTAGCGCTTGTAGACCTGCTCGCGGCCGGTCCGCGAGGCGTGCTGCAACAGGAACACCGTCTCCGGCGTGAACAGGTGCAGTTCGCCCTCGCGGCGGTACGCGTACTCGCCGCCCACGTCGAGTCTCTGGTGCACGCGATCGGTGGGATTGTCCGGGTACGCCCTGCGGTGCCGGATGGCGACCTCCTCGGCCAGCACGTCCATGCCGACGCCGCCGAGTTTCGAGCACGTGCCGGTGAAGTACTCGTCCAGCAGCGCCTGGTCGAGGCCGAGCGACTCGAAGACCTGGGCCGCCGTGTACGCGCCGACCGTCGAGATGCCCATCTTGGACATGATCTTCAGGACGCCCTTGACCAGTGCGGTGACGTAGTTGCGGACGGACCTGTGCGGGGCGGCGCTGGTGATCGCGCCCTGCGCGAGCAGGTCCTCGATCGTCTCGAACGCCAGGTACGGGTTGACCGCGGCGGCGCCGTACCCCAGCAGCAGCGCGACGTGGTGCACCTCACGGGCGTCACCGGTCTCGACGACCAGCGCGACGCGCAGTCGCTCCTTCGTGCGCACCAGGTGGTGGTGCACGGCGGAAACCAGGAGCAGCGACGGGATCGGCGCCAGGCGGTGGTCGGAGTCCCGATCGGACAGCACGAGCGTGCGCGCACCGGCCGCGATCGCCTCGGAAGCCTCCCTGCGCACCCGCTCGATCGCGTGCGCCAGCGCGGCGCCCCCGCCGTCCACCTCGTAGAGGCCGGACAGCACGGTGCACGCGAAGCCGGGCAGGTCACCGTCGTCGTTGACGTGGATCAGCTTGGCCAGCTCGTCGTTGTCGATCACCGGGTACGGGAGCTGGATGTGCCGGCAGGACGCGGGTCCCGGTTCGAGCAGGTTCTGCTCGGGCCCCATGATGCGGGCCACCGACGTGACGATCTCCTCGCGGATCGCGTCCAGCGGCGGGTTCGTCACCTGGGCGAAGTTCTGCTTGAAGTACTCGTACAGCAGCCGCGAGCGCTGCGACAGCACGGCGGGCGGGGTGTCGCTGCCCATCGAGCCGATCGGCTCGGCGGCCTTCTCCGCCATCGGCGTGAGCAGGATGCGCAGCTCCTCCTCGGTGTAACCGAACGTCAACTGGCGGCGCAGCACCGACTCGTGCGTCTGCACGACGTGCTCGCGCTCGGGCAGGTCGGCAAGTTGCAGCAGACCCGCGTGCAGCCACTCGTCGTAGGGCAACTGGCCGGCCAGGGCACTCTTGATCTCGTCGTCGTCGACGATCCGGCCTTCCGCGGTGTCCACAAGGAACATCCGGCCCGGCTGCAACCTGCCCTTCGCCACGACCTCGGCGGGCGGCACGTCCAGCACACCGGACTCGCTGGCCAGCACGACGCGGTCGTCGGACAGGTACCACCAGCGGGCAGGGCGCAGGCCGTTGCGGTCGAGCACGGCGCCGACCAGGGTGCCGTCGGTGAACGTGACGCAGGCGGGGCCGTCCCACGGTTCCATCAGGCTGGCGTGGAACTGGTAGAAGGCGCGCCGTTTCGGGTCCATCGTGGCGTGGTTCTCCCACGCCTCGGGGATCATCATCAGCACGGCGTGCGGCAGGCTGCGGCCGCCGAGGTGCAGCAGCTCCAGCACTTCGTCGAAGGACGCGGAGTCCGAGCCCTCCGGGTCGCAGATCGGGAACGCACGGGCCAGGTCGCCGGGGATCACGTCCGAGTCCAGCAACGCCTCGCGCGCGCGCATCCGGTTGCGGTTGCCGCGAATCGTGTTGATCTCGCCGTTGTGCGCCACGTACCGGTACGGGTGGGCCAGCGGCCAGCTCGGGAACGTGTTGGTGGAGAACCGGCTGTGCACCAGGGCGATCGCGCTGAGCAACCGCTCGTCGGTCAGGTCGGTGAAGAACGCCGGGAGCTGGCTGGTGGTCAGCATTCCCTTGTAGACCATCGTGCGTGCGGACAGTGACGGGAAGTACACGCCACAGCCAGCGACACCGCTGTCCCGCTCGGCCCGCTTGCGCAGGCCGAACGTCAACCGATCCAGGTCGATGCCTGCCGGCACGGTGCCGTCGGCGGCCGGAAGGCCGGTCACGAACAGCATCGAGAAGTGCGGCATGACCGAGCGTGCGCTCGGGCCGACGTCCGCCCAGTCCGGCGCGATCGGCACGTCGCGCCAGCCGAGCACGCGCAGGCTCTCCTCGTCGGCCGTCCGCTCGACCAGCTCGACGGCTTTGGCGCGCTGTTCGGCGTCGTGCGGCAGGAACACGATGCCCGCCGCGTAGGTGTTGCGTCCGTCCTCATCCGGTTCCGGCAGGCCGAAGCCGACCTCGGCGCGCAGCAGTTCGTCCGGTAGCTGCAACAGGATGCCGGCGCCGTCGCCACTGGTGGGCTCTGCCCCGGCCGCGCCCCGATGCTCCAGATTCGCCAGCGCCGTCAACGCGTCCGCGACGATCCGGTGCGACCGGCGACCCCTGATGTCGGCAACCATGGCGACACCGCAGGCATCTCGCTCCGCGGAAGGGTCGTACAGGCCCTGCGGGCCGGGGATGGCGGAGAAGATCACAGCCAGACCTCCCTCGTCGTCCTCGGTGGTCTTGGGATCTGAGTCCCGGACGGGACGACGGCGGCCCGTTTGTTGACGTGACTCTAACAGCCAGGAAACATTCCGACACCTACGAAAGAGTGATCCCGGTCATCGGCAGGTAACGAATTGGCTGATCGAGACGATGGATGACCCAAGCTCCCGTCACCACTCGGTCTGCCCAGTGTAACCGACCGGGGTCGACACCCCTGTGCGCGCAGGTGAGCGGTGGCGCACCGTGGTTTCCCGGCGGCGGTCGGTGGCGGTGCCGGCGGACCGTCCATCCTGATCCCGCAACCTTCGCCACGCCGTAGGTGCCCAGGGGATTCGGGCGCATGTCGGACCACCGTTGCGCTGTCCGTCACCCGACCACCGGAGCATGATCATTTGCCATGCCGCGGTAATTGTTCTTATCGGATAGGTCGGAATTGTCGTTCCTGACACGAAGGCCGCCGAAGGTCTCCACGCCAGAGGTAGAACGTGTTACAGTTCGGGCGTGATACTCGATCGTTTTCGCGTCACCGACCAGGTCGCCGTGGTCACCGGCGCCGGTCGGGGAATCGGCGCCGCGACAGCGGTCGCGCTCGCCGAAGCGGGCGCCGACGTGGTCGTCGCGGCGCGCACCAAGTCCGATCTGAACGACGTCGCGGCCCGTGTCGCCGACACCGGCAGACGCGCGCACGTGGTCGCCGCGGATCTGTCCGATCTCGACGCCGTGACCGCGCTCGCGGCCACCGCCGAAGCCGAGTTCGGCAGGCTGGACATCGTGGTGAACAACGTCGGCGGCACGTATCCCAGGCCACTGCTGGAAACCACGCCCAAGTTCCTCGAAGCGGCGTTCCACTTCAACGTGACCACGGCACACGCGCTGGTCCTCGCGGCCACACCACTGCTGTTGAAACAGGGTGGTGGATCGATCGTGAACATCACGTCCGCGATGGGCAGGCTGGCCGGCCGGGGCTTCGCGGCGTACGGCACGGCGAAGGCCGCGCTCGCGCACTACACACGGTTGGCGGCGACGGATCTCGCGCCGCGCGTACGCGTCAACGCGATCGCGGTCGGTTCGGTGTCGACGTCGGCACTGAGTGTGGTCGTCGGCGACGACGAACTACGCGGCCGGATGGAACGTGCTACACCACTGGGCCGGATCGGGGCGGCGGAGGACATCGCGGCGACCATCGTGTATCTGGCGTCGGCGGCGGGCGGCTATGTGACGGGAAAGGTGATCGAGGTGGACGGCGGTCTGGAACGACCCAATCTCGATCTCGGTCTGCCGGACCTGTCATGACGTACCGGGTCGTGCAGTGGAGCACGGGCAACGTGGGCCGCAACGCGATCGCGGGCATCGTCGCGCGGCCGGATCTGGACCTGGCCGGGGTATGGGTGTCCAGTGACGCCAAGGACGGCCGGGACGCGGGCCGGCTGGCCGGTCTGGGCCGCGACGTGGGCGTGCGCGCGACAACCGATGCGGCGGCATTGACCGCGATGCGGCCGGACTGCGTCGTGTACACGGCGATGGCGGACAACCGGCTGCCCGAGGCGATCGAGGACCTGATCCGGTTGCTGCGCGCGGGGATCAACGTCGTCGCCAGCGGCCCGGTGTTCCTCCAGTACCCGTACGGCGTGATCCCGGCGGAGATGATCGACCCGATCGCGGCGGCAGCGGCCGAAGGCGGGGTTTCACTGTGGGTGAACGGAATCGATCCCGGTTTCGCCAACGACCTGCTGCCGCTGGCGCTGACCGGCATCAGTGAGCGCATCGACGAGTTGCGGTGCTTCGAGATCCTCGACTACTCCACGTACGACAACGGACCGGTCCTGTTCGACATCATGGGTTTCGGACATCCGATGGACCACGTGCCGATGCTGCTGCAACCCGGGGTGCTGTCGCTGGCATGGGGCAGCGTGGTGCGGCAACTTGCCGCTGGATTGGGTGTCGAGTTGGACGCGGTCACGGACAGCCACTCGCGACTGCCGGCACCGGAGGACTTCGCCATCGCGGCCGGTCCGATCAAGCGGGGCACGGCGGCGGCGCTGCGGTTCGAGGTGTGCGGGATGTCCGGCGGCCGGGCGGTCTGTGTGCTCGAACACGTGACGCGACTGCGGCCGGACCTGGCGCCGGAGTGGCCGCGGCCCAGTGGACAGGGTTGCTACCGGGTACAGGTGACGGGTGAGCCGAACTACGTGCTGGATCTTCGGTTGGTGGAGGGGACGGCGACCACAACACGGCCGGGTTGAAGGCGACGGCGATGCGTCTGGTGAACGCGATCCCGGCGGTGGTGGCGGCGCGGCCGGGACTGTTGACGGCCGCGGACCTGCCGTTGATCACCGGTCGGGGGTTGGTGGCCGGCAAGCCGGCGGACTGACGGCGCCCGGCACTCTCCAGCGGACGGGGCGAGGCCGCGCCGAACGCGCACCCGCGCGTGCCACCGCCGAGTTGTCCACATCGGGCCCGGCTGTCCACGGACCCGCTCCTCATCCGACGTTTCCGTTGCGGCGAACCAGGTTCGCCGCGTCAGTCCTTGGCCGTGGCTTCGGCTTGTTCCTTGTCCTCCTGCTTGGTCTCCGCTTCGGCGGGTTCCTCGGTGGTCGCCGACGATCCAGTGGCGGCCGATCCAGTGGCGGCCGATCCAGTGGCGGCCGATTCGGTGGCAGGCGATTCGGCGGGGGCCGATTCGGTGGCCGGCGACTCCGCGGCGGGCGATCCGGTGGCCGGAACGTCGTCCGTCGCCGAACTCGGTTCTTCCGGATCCCCGGTCGCGTCCACAGTGGACTCCGGTAGGAGCCGGCCGGGGAACGTGGCCGGGTCCTCGCGCGGGCCGCGACGGCGGGCCAGGACGAAGTACGCGACACCGCACAGGAACAACAGCGACATCATCCACACGTTGACCCGGACGTGGAAGATCATCGTCGCCGGGTCGCTGCGCATCAGTTCGATCCAGAAGCGGCCGAACGCGTAGCCCGCGACATACAGCGCGAACGCGCGGCCGTGGCCCAACCGCAGCCGCCGGTCGAGCAGCACGACCATCAGCGCGACGAGCAGGTCCCAGATCAGCTCGTAGAGGAACGTCGGGTGCACGACCTGGAACTGCGACGTGTTGACCGCGACACCGTCGAGGTTGTCCGGCAGTCCGGTGGTCTGGTTGACGCGCTGGAAGATCTCCAGACCCCACGGCAGGTTCGTCGGGCCGCCGTACAGCTCCTGGTTGAAGTAGTTGCCCAGCCGGCCGATCGCCTGCGCCGCGACGATCGCGGGGGCGACCGCGTCTGCCATGAACGGCAGCGGCAGACCCTGCGCCGGCAGGCGATCCACGCGCCGACCGCGCCGAGTGCGATCGCTCCGGGGATGCCCAGGCCGCCGTCCCAGATCTTCAGCGCGTCGACCGGGTTCTTGCCGGTGCCGAAGTAACGCCACCAGTCGGTGCTTACGTGGTACAGCCGGCCGCCGACCAGGCCGAACGGCACCGCCCACACGGCGATGTCGAGCACGGCCCCGGGCTGGCCACCGCGCGCCGCGAACCGGCGTTCACCCCACCAGATGGCGACGATGATGCCGGTGATGATGCACAGGGCGTACGCCCGGATCGGCAGCGGACCGAGATGCCAGACCCCCTGCGGCGGGCTCGGGATGTAGGCCAGCACTGGCCCGGCGACGTACCTCACGTGACCACCGTAACGGTCGCCCGTGAACGCCCTGTCAATGCCCCTGACCGGTGAGGCCCACGGTCACCCCGAACGGTCCGCCGAGATCGGCACGCCGTTGCCCGAACCGGCGACTGCCAGGTGTTCGTCGTCGGCCAGCTCGTGGCGGCCACCGACACGGGACCGACACGCCCGGGAACGTACACCGGCCGCGTCGGCGGGCCGGGTGGCGGCCGGGAGCGATGTCACCCGATGGTGGTCAGCGGGCGGCGGACGCCGTCCGCCAGTTCGGCGGCCAGCGCGCTGACTTCGGCCGCGCCCTGTGCCGCCCTGCTCACGAACGCCGAGCCGACGATGACCGCGTCGGCGATCGCCGCCAGTTCGGCGGCCTGGGTGCCGGAGCGGACGCCCAGCCCCACGCCGATCGGCAGTGTCGTGTGCGCGCGGACCCTCGCCACCAGGTCACCGGCCGACGACGCGACCGTGTCGCGCGCGCCCGTCACGCCCATCACCGATGCCGCGTACACGAACCCGCTGCTCACATCGACCGTGCTGGCGATCCGTTGCTCCGTGGACGACGGGGCCAGCAGGAAGATCCGGTCCAGGTGGTGCGCGTCGGACGCCGCGAACCATTCGGCGGACTCGTCCGGGATCAGGTCCGGGGTGATGATGCCGAGGCCGCCCGCTGCCGCGAGGTCACGGGCGAAGGCGTCGACCCCGTACCGGTAGACCGGGTTCCAGTACGTCATGACCACCGCGTGGCCACCGCGCGCCGAGACCGCCTCGACGACGCCGAACAGGTCGCGCAGGCGGAAGCCGCCGCGCAGCGCCTGGTCCGCGGCGGCCTGGATGACCGGGCCGTCCAGGACCGGATCGGAGAACGGGACGCCGACCTCGACCAGGTCGCAGCCCGAGTCCAGCATGGCGGCGAGCAGGTCCTTCGAGCCGGCGAGTGACGGGTAGCCGGCCGGGAGGTAGCCGACCAGCGCGGCCCTGCCCTCGGCGCGGGTCCGTTCGAACAGCGGATCGAGCCCGCCCATCACTTGTCCCCCTCGGGCACCAGGTCGAACCACTTGTTCGCGGTGTCCATGTCCTTGTCGCCGCGGCCGGACAGGTTCACCAGGATGACGCCGTCCTGGCCGATCTCCTGGCCGATCCGCAGCGCGCCGGCCAGCGCGTGTGCCGACTCGATGGCCGGGATGATGCCCTCGGTGCGGGACAGCAGGCGCAGCGCGTCCATCGCCTCCGCGTCCGTGACCGGGCGGTACTCGGCGCGGCCGGTGTCCTTCAGCCACGCGTGTTCCGGACCGACGCCCGGGTAGTCCAGGCCCGCGGAGATCGAGTACGCCTCGACGATCTGGCCGTCGTCGTCCTGCAGCAGGTAGGAGCGCGAACCGTGCAGCAGGCCGGGACTGCCCTCGGTCAGCGTCGCGCCGTGCTCACCGCTGTCGATGCCCTTGCCGCCCGGTTCCAGGCCGACCAGGCGGACGCCGGGATCGTCGATGAAGCCGTGGAAGATGCCGATCGCGTTGGAGCCGCCGCCGACGCACGCGGCCACCACGTCGGGCAGTCGCCCGACGTGTTCGAGCATCTGGGCCCGCGCCTCGATACCGATCACGCGGTGGAAGTTGCGCACCATCAGCGGGAACGGGTGCGCACCGGCCGCCGTGCCGAGCAGGTAATGGGTGTTCCCGACGTTGGCTCACCCAGTCGCGGAACGCCTCGTTGATCGCGTCCTTCAGGGTGCGCGAACCGGTCTTCACCGGGATGACCTCGGCGCCCAGCAGCCGCATCCTGGCCACGTTCAGTGCCTGCCGCCGCGTGTCGACCTCGCCCATGTAGATGGTGCAGTCGAAGCCCATCAGCGCGGCCGCCGTCGCCGTGGCGACGCCGTGCTGGCCGGCGCCGGTCTCCGCGATCAGCCGGGTCTTGCCCATCCGCTTGGTGAGCAGCGCCTGGCCCAGCACGTTGTTGATCTTGTGTGAACCGGTGTGGTTCAGGTCCTCCCGCTTGAGCAGCACGCGCGCGCCACCGGCGTGCTCGCTGAACCGCGGCACGTCGGTGAGCAGCGACGGACGGCCCGCGTACTCGCGCAGCAGGCGGTCGAACTCGCCGAGGAAGTCCGGGTCGATCCTGGCCTTGTCGTACTCGGCGGCCACCTCGTCCAGTGCGGCGATCAGCGCCTCCGGCATGAACCGGCCGCCGAACGCGCCGAAATAGCCGCGTTCGTCCGGGTCGTGCGTGTGGTCCTGTGCCTGACCGGACACGTTGGCCGCCGCCATCGGAGCACTCCCCTCGGTTATCTGGCCGGCCGTGGGCACGCCGGATGCGAGCCCGCGGTCACCAGTTGCACCACCGCGGTCTTCGGGTCCCCGCTGGTCACCAGACCCCTCGCCGACGAGCACCGCGTCGGCGCCGTAACCGGCGTACGCCATCAGGTCGCGCGGGTCCGCGCACGCCGGACTCGGCGATCTTCAGCGTCTCGAACGGCAGTCCGGGCGCGATCCGGCCGAACACTTCCCTGTCCACGTCGAGGGTGTGCAGGTTGCGCGCGTTCACGCCGACCACCTTCGCGCCCGCCTCCAGCGCACGGTCGGCCTCCTCGGCCGTGTGCACCTCGACCAGTGCCGTCATGCCGAGCGACTCGACCCGGTCCAGCAACGCCTCCAGCGCGTTCTGCTCCAGCGCCGCCACGATCAGCAGGACCATGTCCGCGCCGTGCAGCCGAGCCTCGTGCACCTGGTAGGGGCTGACGGTGAAATCCTTGCGCAGCACCGGAACATCCGGCACGGCCGCGCGCACGGCGTCCAGGTCGGCCAGTGATCCGCCGAACCGGCGCTGCTCGGTCAGCACGCTGATCACCCGGGCACCCGCGTCGGCGTAGTCCCTGGCCAGCATGTCGGGCTTCGGGATGTCGGCCAGTTCGCCGCGGGACGGGCTGCGCCGCTTCACCTCGGCGATCACGCCGACACCAGGGGCGTTCAGCGCCGCGATCACGTCGATCGGCGGCGTGGTCCTGGTGCTGAGCCTCTTCAGGTCGTCGAACGGCAGTGCGGCTTCCCGGACCGCCAGGTCCTCCCGTACGCCGTCGATGATCGACTCAAGCGTGCTCACGACATCACCCTGTGTGTCAACTCGGATACGGTGCCGACCTTCTGGTTTCGTTGGCTTGCACTGGCGCACTCCAAGTTGTTCACGCCACATCCCCTTCCCGCCGCAAGGATGCTAACCCCGGGCCACTCGCCGGTCGGTTCTGGGTTGGGAGAACGGCTCTAGAGAGCCCTTAATCATCGTGTTCGGACTTCGCGTCGGTCGGGTCCCTGCCTTCGGACAACGCCTGCCACAGTTCGGTGTCCGGGTCCTTGCGCCGGTTGGCCACCGACGGTGTCCGGTAGCCGCCACCCATCCTCGGCAGCCCGTCGGCGTCGCGGACGACCACGACCGCCGCCAGGACGAGCAGCAGTCCGGCCACGACGGCCAGCGCGTGCCCGACGACGACCTGCGACTCTGGGTAACCGGCCGGATGCGCCGCGAACACGGTGGGCACGTCGTGGACACCGGTCCACCCGGCGGCCAGGCCGGCGACACCGACCAGCACGCCGACGATCCGCCGCGCCCAGCCGCCGATCGCGAGCACCGCGGCCACCGCGGCCAGCGCCACCAACGCCAGCGGCACCAGCGCACCGGCCACGTCCGCACCGTCCTGTGTGACGACGACGGAGCCGCGCAGCGGTGTCAGCTCCCGCGACCACGACCACGTCAGCCGGGAGGACAGCCACAGTCCGCCCGCGGCCAGCACCAGCAGCGCGATCACCGTCCACAACGGACGGACACCGGGCCGGGACGGCGACGGGGTGACCGTGGACCGGTCAGACATGGGCGCCGCCACCAGCCAGTTCGGACGTCACCGGCGGTTCGCCGGGCACCGGGGACGCCATCGTGGCGGCCGTCGCGATCGCGGACAGCACGGCGCGTGCCTTGTTCAGCGTCTCGTCGTCCTCAGCGGCCGGATCGGAGTCGGCGACGATGCCGCCGCCCGCCTGCACGTACGCCACGCCGTCGCGCATCAGCGCGGTGCGGATGGTGATCGCGGTGTCGGCGTCGCCCGCGAAGTCCAGGTAACCGACGACGCCGCCGTAGATGCCGCGCCGGGTCGGTTCGAGCTCCTCGATCAGTTCCATCGCACGCGGTTTCGGCGCGCCGGACAGCGTGCCGGCCGGGAAACAGGCCGTCACGGCGTCGAAAGCGGTGCGGCCGGCCGCGAGTTCACCGGTCACCGTGGACACGATGTGCATGACGTGGCTGTAGCGCTCGACACGGAAGAAGTCGACGACGCGCACACGTGCCCGGTTTGCACACCCGGCCCAGGTCGTTGCGGCCCAGGTCGACCAGCATCAGGTGTTCGGCGCGTTCCTTCGCGTCGGCGAGCAGGTCCTTCTCCAGCAGCGCGTCCTCCTCCGGGTCGACGCCACGCCACCGGGTGCCCGCGATCGGGTGAGTGGTGGCGTGGCCGTCCCGCACGGTGACCAGCGCTTCGGGACTGGAGCCGACGATGTCGAAGCCCTCCAGCCGCAGCAGGTACATGTACGGGCTGGGGTTCGTGGTCCGCAGCACGCGGTAGACGTCCAGCGAGTCGGCCGTCGTGGTCATCTCGAACCGTTGCGACACAACGACCTGGAACGCCTCACCGGCCCGGATCGCCTCCTTGGCGGCGTTCACGGCGGCGTGGTGCTGTTCCTGCGTGCGGCGGCGGGTGAACTCCGGCTTCGGCCGGCCGAACACGGCGATCGTGGACGCCGCGTCGGTGCACAGCTTGGCCGTCATGTCGTCCAGGCGGGCCACGGCGTCGTCGTAGGCGGCGTCCACCCGTTCCGGTGAGTCGTCCCAGTTCACCGCGTTCGCGATCAGCGTGATCGTGCCCTCGTGGTGGTCCAGTGCGGCCAGGTCGGTGGCCAGCAGCATGACCATCTCGGGCACCTGCAGGTCGTCCTCCGCCAGTTCGGGCAGCCGCTCCAGGCGGCGCACGGCGTCGTAGGCGAGGTAGCCCACCATGCCGCCGGTCAGCGGCGGCATGCCGGGCAGCGGGTCGGTGTGCAGTTCGCGGACCGTCTCGCGCAGCGCCGTGAGCGGGTCGCCGCCGGCCGGCAGGCCGACCGGCGGGGTACCGGTCCACACGGCCTGACCGTCCACCACGGTCAGCGCCGCGGCGCTGCGGACACCCACGAACGACCAGCGCGACCAGGACTGGCCGTTCTCGGCCGATTCCAGCAGGAACGTGCCGGGCCGGTTGGCGGCGAGCTTGCGGTACACGCCCAACGGCGTCTCGTCGTCCGCGAGCAGCCTGCGCACCACGGGAATCACCCGCCGGTCCGCGGCCAGCGCGCGGAACTCCGCCCGATCGGGCAGCACGGCCCCGAGCCCCTGTCGACCGTTCGCGCTGCCGCCGCCGAGATCACCGACCATGGCCGACATTCTGCCCGCTCCGTTGACCGAAGCCTGTAGCGGGCCTATATTTCATCTGTCGTTGAAATTAGGAGGCCACCATGGTCGCCATCGCTGTCGACCAGCTCGTCGTCCGCCGCAAGGGCAACACGGTCCTCGATCACGTCGGCCTGACGGTGCGCGAAGGTTCGGTGACCGGTCTGCTCGGCCCCAGCGGCAGCGGCAAGACGACCCTGCTGCGCGTCCTGGTCGGGGTGCAGCGGATCACCTCCGGCACCGTGACGGTGCTCGGCGGGGCGGCCGGGCACGCGAGCCTGCGCGGCCGGATCGGCTACACGACGCAGGCGCCCTCGGTGTACGGGGACCTGACGGCACTGGAGAACGTGCGCTACCACGCGACCCTGCACGGCGCCGGCCGGCAGGCCGCCGATGACGTGCTGGCGCGGGTCGATCTCGCCGATCAGCGCGACCGGCTGGTGCGGGCGATGTCCGGCGGCCAGGTCAACCGGGTGTCGCTGGCGTGCGCGCTGGTCGGCAGGCCGGCACTGCTGCTGCTCGACGAGCCGACCGTCGGGCTCGACCCGCTGCTGCGCCGCGACCTGTGGGCGCTGTTCCGCACGGAAGCCGAGCGGCACGGCACCACGATCGTCGTGTCCAGCCACGTGCTGGAGGAGGCCGGCCGCTGCGACACGCTGCTGCTGTTGCGCGAGGGCAGGCTGATCGCCGCGGACACCCCGGCCGGGTTGCTGGCCGCGACCGGCGCGGCCACCCTGGACGACGCGTTCCTGGACATCGTGACGGCGGAGGTGGCGGCGTGAACCCGACACTGACCCTGGCCACGGCGGGCCGCGTGCTCTCACAACTGCGCCGGGACCGCCGCACGATCGCGCTAGTGCTGGTGGTGCCATGTGTGCTGCTGTGGCTGTTCAAGGAGGTCTTCGCCGACGAACCCGTCGTGTTCCAACAGCTCGCGCCCGCGATGCTGGCCACGTTCCCGCTGTTGGTGATGTTTCTCGTGACGAGTGTGGCGATGGTGCGCGAGCGCACCGGCGGCATGCTGGAACGGCTGCTCACCACCCCGCTGGGCAAGGCGGACCTGGTGCTCGGCTACGCGATCGCGTTCGGGCTGCTGGCACTGGTGCAGGCACTGATCGCGGCCGCCGTGTCGTTGCTGCTGCTCGGCGTGGACGAGCCCGCTTCGGTCGGTGTGCTGCTGCTGTTCGCCGTCGGCGACGCGATCCTCGGTGCCGCACTGGGTCTTGGCGTGTCGGCGCTCGCGACGACGGAGTTCCAGGCGGTGCAGTTCATGCCGGCGGTGATCCTGCCGCAGTTCCTGCTGTCCGGCCTGCTGTCGCCGACCGGCTCGATGGCCGGCTGGCTGGACGCGATCAGCCGCGTGATGCCGTTGCGGTACGGGGTGGACGGCATGGGCAGGCTGGTGGGCGCGACCACGGTGTCGGCGGCGGTGTGGTGGGATCTTGTGGTGATCGCGGGTTGTGCGGTGCTGGCACTGGGGGTGGGTGCGACCACCCTGCGCAGGACGACAGCATGAAGCAGCGGCATGAAAGTGCTGGCGTGACCTCCACCGGGCGACGGCGCGGCAGGCGCTCCGGCGGCGAGGACACCAAGGCCGCACTGCTCGACGCCGCGCGCGCCGTGTTCGCCGAGCAGGGCTACCAGGGCGCGACGGTACGCGGCATCGCGGCCCGCGCCGGTGTGGACGCGGCCATGGTCAACCACTGGTTCGGCGGCAAACAGGGCCTGTTCGCCGCGACCATCGAACTGCCCTTCCAACCGGCCGAGCTGATCGACGGGGTGGTCGCCGGTGATCCGGCACAGCTCGCCGAACGGATCGTGCGCACGTTCCTGACGTTGTGGGACACGCACGAGGGCCGCTTCGCGACGCTGGTGCTGAGCGTGGCCAGCCAGGAGATGGCGGCCAGGATGATGGCGGAGTTCTTCGCCGGCGCGGTGTTCGGCCGGTTCGCCGAGGCCGCCGGCGGCGACGGCGCGGACCTGCGCGCGGCGCTGTGCGGGACACAGGTGGTGGGCCTGGGCCTGGTCCGCTACGTGCTGAAGCTCGAACCGGTCGCGTCGGCCGACGTGGACACGCTGGTACGGCATGATCGGCCCGACGCTGCAGCGCTACCTGACCGGAGAGCTCTAGGGTGTCCGGGCGTGGCGGCCGGAAAGCGGGCTCAGGAACGCACTCTAGTCTTCCGGCAGCAGGACGTCCGCGTCGAAGCACGTGCGGTCGCCGGTGTGGCACGCGGCTTCGACCTGGTCCACCTTCAGCAGCACCGTGTCGCCGTCGCAGTCCAGCCGGACCTCGCGGACCCGCTGCGTGTGCCCGGACGTCTCTCCCTTGACCCACAGGCGATCGCGGGTGCGGGAGAAGTACGTGGCCTGCCGCGTGGTGAGGGTGAGGTGCAGGGCCTGCGTCGTTCATCCACGCCACCATCAGCACCTCGCCGGTGTCGTGTGCCTGCGCGACGGCGCACACCAGTCCGTCAGCGGTGCGCTTGAGGCGGCCCGCGACCGCGGGGTCCAGGTCGGTCACTCGTCCTCCGTGTCCAGTCCGAAGTGGATCCGGACCGGCTTGGTGTTCAGGATGACCAGCGCGTACACCGATACCGCGGCCAGCACGCCGGAGATCACCCGCGACCAGACCGGGCCACCGCCCAGCATGATCACCATGTGCACGAGCACGCCCATGACGACCACCACCAGGACCGGCGCGCGCAGCGCCCGGTTGCCGGTCAGGATGATCCACGTCGCCAGCGAGTTCAGCGCGAACACCGCCAGCGGCAGATAGAGGATGCCCAGGCCCTGCCTGGGCAGCAGGAACAGGCTCTCCAACAGGAAGACCAGGCCCGCGCCCGCGACCAGCAGCGAGCTGATCCGGATCTCGGTGCGCCGCCACCCGCCGGCCAGCGCCGGCCGTGCCGCAACGGGCGTCACCTCGTCACGCCGTTCCCGCCGCCGGTCGGTCTTTCTGGCCATCACCGCACCTCCACCCCGGCCCGGGCCAGTTCGCCCTTGACCTCACCGATCCGCAACCGCCCGAAGTGGAACACGCTGGCCGCCAGCACCGCGTTCGCGCCCGCCTCGACGGCCGGCGGGAAATGCGCGAGCTCGCCCGCGCCGCCGCTGGCGATCAGCGGTACATCGACCTTGTCCCGCACCAGCCGGATCAGCTCGATGTCGAAGCCGCCGCGGGTGCCGTCGGCGTCCATCGAGTTCAGCAGGATCTCGCCGACGCCCAGTTCCTGGCCACGGGCGGCCCATTCGACGGCGTCGATGCCGGTGCCACGCCTGCCGCCGTGCGTCGTGACCTCGAAACCGGACGGCGTCGGCGCCGTGCCCTCGGGCACCCGGCGCGCGTCGACCGACAGCACGATGCACTGCGCGCCGAACCGGCGGGACGCCTCGTGCAGCAGTTCCGGCCGGGCGATGGCGGCGGTGTTGATGCTGACCTTGTCCGCGCCGGCGCGCAGCAGCCGGTCGACGTCGTCGACGGCGCGCACGCCGCCGCCGACGGTCAGCGGGATGAAGACCTGTTCCGCGGTGCGGCGCACCACGTCGTACATGGTCGCGCGGTCGCCGGAGGAGGCCGTGACGTCCAGGAAGGTCAGCTCGTCGGCGCCCTCGGCGTCGTAGGCGGCCGCGAGCTCGACGGGGTCGCCCGCGTCGACGCAGGTCGGTGAAGTTGACGCCCTTCACCACCCGTCCGGCGTCCACGTCCAGACAGGGGATGACACGCACCGCGACCGCCACGGGCGCAGCCTTTCACATGCAGGAACCGCCCGGCGGACCGGCTTCGGGGCAACCCTCGACCAGTCTGCGCAGCGACTCCTCGAACGTCTTGCGCTCGGCGGGTTCGAGCACGGACAGCTGGGCGTCGGTGACGCCACGGCTGGCGTCGGCGACCGTGCGCTGCACCCGCCGGCCGGCGTCGGTGATCTCCGGGATGCGCACCCTGCGGTCACGCGGGTCGGGCAGCCGCCGGATCAGGCCGTCGGCCTCCAGCTTGTCCAGCACCGTGGTGAGCGTCGTCTTGTCCAGCGCCAGCGCCGCGCCGAGGGCGAGCTGGGTGCGGCCGCCTTCCCGGCACAGCGCCGAGAGCACGAGCTGGCCGCGCATGCCGACGCCGTGCCGGAGGGCCTCGGCGTTGACGGCCTCGCCGAAGCGCTGGGCGACCCTGTGCAGCAGCCAGTTCACGTCCAGCTCGCCGAAGACGCGGCCGGCCGCCCGGCACGTCTCGGCGGACACTTCGGGCTGCTCTTCCACGTCCTCCATGGTAGTCGATGACTTCTCTCACACCGTATCGTCTTGTGCGAGAAGGTCAATTCGACATATCTTCTGTATCGAGATGTTCTCGGCAGAGATGAGGTAGGGACATGGCACGACTGCTGCACCTGGACGCGAGCATGCGCTGGTCGGGTTCGGTGTCCCGGGAAGTGGGCGCCGCGTTCGCCGGCCACTGGCGCGCCGCGCACCCCGACGGCACCTACGTGTACCGGGACCTGGCCGCCGATCCCGTGCCACACCTGGACGAGGCCAGCTTCAGCGCGGCCAGCACACCCGACGACGAGCACACCGACGCGCAGCGGGCCGGCTGGTCGGTCAGCGGGGCGCTGATCGACGAACTGCTGGCCGCCGACACGGTGCTGATCGGCGTGCCGATGTACAACTTCTCGATCCCCTCGACACTCAAGACGTGGCTGGACCGGGTCGATCACGCCGCGGACGATGGCCGACCGGGAGACCGGCGTGGGTCCGTTGTCCGGCACCACCTTCGTGATCGTGGCCTCGCGCGGCGGCGCCTACGGACCCGGCACGCCGCGGGCCGACTTCGACTTCCAGGAGCGGTATCTGCGGGCCGTGTTCACCCAGCTCGGCGTGACCGACCATCTCACGTTCGTGAACGCCGAGATGACGCTGGCCGACGTGAACCCGGCGCTGGCGGCGTTCAGGGATCTCGCGGCCGAGTCGCTGCGGACCGCGCACCGCACCGTGCGCCAACTGGCCGCGGCGGACGTGGCCGACTGACATGAGTTAACGCGCTTCAGCGGTGTCCGCCGGTCGTGGTGATCCCTAGCCTGGGCAGTCATGATCCGTTCGGTGTCTGGCATCGTCGCCGCGGCCGTTCTGGCGGCAGGCGCTCTCGCGGTTCCGGTGGCCGCCGCCACATCCACCTCGATCACGGTCAGCGGTACCGCGACCGGCAGGACGTTCGACGGGATCGGCGCGATCAGCGGCGGTGGTGGCAACTCGCGGCTGCTGATGGACTATCCACAGGCGCAGCGCGACCAGATCCTGGACTACCTGTTCAAGCCCGGCTACGGCGCGGACCTGCAGATCCTGAAGGTGGAGATCGGCGGCGACACGAACTCCACCGACGGTTCCGAGTCCAGCATCGAGCACACCGGCGGCACCGTGAACTGCTCGACCGGCTACGAGTGGTGGCTGATGGAGCAGGCGAAGCAGCGCGATCCCTCGATCAAGCTGTACGGGTTGGCGTGGGGCGCGCCGGGCTGGATCGGCGGCGGCAACTTCTGGTCCACCGACATGGTCAACTACCTGGTGAGCTGGCTGGGTTGCGCGAAGTCGCACGGCCTGACCATCGACTACCTGGGCGGCTGGAACGAGCGCGGGTACGACATCGGGTGGTACGAGAGCCTGCGATCGGCGTTGAACGCCAACGGATACGGCGCCGTGCAGGTGGTCGGCGCGGACAGCGACTGGTCGGTCGCCAACGACATCCAGAGCGACCCGACGTTCGCCAAGTCCGTGCAGATCATCGGCGCGCACTATCCGTGCAACGGTGGCGACGGCGGTGACGCGACGACGTGCTCGACGACGTCGAACGCGCTGGCCAGCGGTAAACCGCTGTGGGCGAGCGAGAACGGCTCACAGGACGACAACGCCGGCGCGGCACCGCTGATCCGCTCCATCGTGCGCGGCTACACCGACGCGAAGTTCACCGCGTACCTCAACTGGCCGCTGCTGGCCGCGATCTACCCGAACCTGGGCTACGACACGACCGGCCTGATGGTGGCCAACCAACCGTGGGCCGGCAACTACAGCGTCGGCGCGAACCTGTGGGCGACCGCGCAGGTCACCCAGTTCACCCAGCCGGGCTGGCAGTTCCTGGACTCCGGCAGCGGGTATCTTGGCGGCTCGGAGAGCAACGGCGCATACGTGTCCCTCAAGTCCCCCAACGGATCTGACTACACGACGGTCCTGGAGACGACGACCGCGACGGCCGCGCAGACGGTGACGTTGTCGGTCGGCGGCGGGTTGTCCACAGGCACCGCACACGTGTGGACGACGAACCTGGCATCGACCAACTCCGCGAACTGGTTCGTGCACAGCGCCGACGTGACACCGGTGAACGGCCAGGTCACGCTCACGCTCCAGCCGGGCACCGTCTACACGGTCAGCACGACCACGGGACAGGGCAAGGGAACCGCGGCCGGCGGTCCGCAGGCCACCTGGGTCTGCCGTACGCCGACGGGTTCGATTCGGACGCGACCGGATCGGAGGCGACGTACCTGTCCGATCAGAACGGGTCGTTCGAGGTGCGGCCGTGCCCCGGCCGGTCGGGGCAGTGCGTGCGCCAGATGGCGGCGCAGTCGCCGATCAACTGGGACAACGCGTCCAACCCGTACACCACGCTCGGCGATCTGGGCTGGACCAACTACACGGTCGCGGCGGACGCGTACCTGGAACAGGCCGGTTCGGTGCAGTTGCTCGGCCGGGTCGGGACGCAGCAGCCGTTCTCGGTGGCCGGCATCGACGACTACTACCTCCAGATCGGCAACACGGGCGCGTGGTCGATCGTGCGCGACAACACCAGCGCGTCACTGACGACGCTGGCAAGCGGCACGACCGGCGCGCTGGGCACCGGCACGTGGCACCACCTCGCGCTGACGTTCGACGGCAGCACCATCACCGCCGCGCTGGACGGCTCGACGCTGGGTTCGGCCACCGACTCCACCTACCCGCAGGGCCAGGTCGGGCTCGGGCTGGCCGGCTGGCAGACGCAGGACTTCGACAACCTGTCCGTGACGCCGATCGGCCCGCAGCACGTCTCGGCGACGTACGAACTGGTCAACCGCAACAGCGGTGACGTGCTGGACGGCAGCGGCACCGAGATCGCGCAGAACCCGAACAACGGTTCCGCCGCGCAGCAGTGGCAACTGCTCGGCAACGACGACGGCAGCGACACGCTGGTGAACGCGGCCACGGGCCAGACGCTGGAGGCACCGAACACGTCGCCGGGCACGCAGCTCGACCAGGGCACGTCCGGCCAGCACTGGACGGCGACGCCGGGCGGCGACGGCTACTACACGCTGGGCAGCAACGGTCTGGTGGCCGACGTGAGCGGCGGCTCGACGGCCGCGGGCGCGCCGGTGATCCAGTGGACGCCGACCGGCGGCACCAACCAGGAGTGGACACTCGTGATGGTGCCGGTGGCGGGCGCGACGTACGTGCTGACGAACCGGAACAGCGGCATGGTGATGGACGTGTCGAATGAGTCCACATCGGACGGCGCGGGCATCATCCAGTGGCCCTATCACGGCGGCGCGAACGAGCGGTGGACGTTCCAGGCGGCCGGCGGCGGTGCGTACGTGCTGCGCAGCGCCAACGCGAACGAGGTGCTGGACGTGCCGAACGGGTCGACGTCGCAGGGTGTGGCGCTGGAGCAGTGGACGCCCAACGGCGGCACGAACCAGCAGTGGACGCTCACGTCGGTCGGCAACGGCGCGTACGACCTGGTCAGCGTCAGTAGTGGACTGCTCGCGGACGTCGACGGGGCGTCCACGGCCCAGAACGCGAGCGTGATCCAGTGGCCGAACGACGGAGGCGCCAACCAACAGTGGACGTTGAGCCTGGTCTACTAGAATGAGGTGTGACCGCTGACCTGGATCGGCTCGGCGCCGAGCAGTACGTGTTGCTGACGACGTTCCGCAAGGACGGTCGCGCCGTGCCGACCGCGGTGTGGGTGGCGCGGGACGGCGACGAACTGGTGGTGTACTCGGCGCCGGACGCGGGGAAGGTGAAGCGCATCCGGCGCGACGGGACCGTCCGGGTCGCGCCCTGCACACTGCGCGGCAGGCCCACGGGACCCGACGTACCCGGACGAGCCCGGCTGCTCGACGAGGACGGCATGCGCCGCGTCCACACCGCCATGGCCCGCAAGTACGGCCTCCTGTACCGAATCACCGCACTCGGCGGCCGACTCCGCCGCAGGGCACTACCGGCCGGCATCGCCGTCAAGCTCGACTGAAGTCGGCCACCACGGGCGTCAACCGGCTTGCGGGCCGTTCGGGTCGGGAGCGGGGCGGGCCAGCAGTGCCTCGATGACGGCGGCGAAGTCCGGCCAGTGGCCGCCGGCCTCTATCACGGCCGTCAACAGGTTTTCCGCGGCCGGGCTCAGCCGCACCGGCACGCCCACCGAGCCGGCCAGCCGGACCGCCAGCCGGGCGTCCTTGCGGGCCAGTTCCGGCGCGAACCAGCCGGGGTGGTCCTGCGACAGGACCGTCTCCATCCGGATCCGGGTGGTCTGGCTGACCACCGGGCTCTCGGCGAACACGGTGCGCAGCAGCCCGTCGTCGATGCCGTACCCGCGGGCCGTCGCCACGGCCTCGGCGAACGCCGCGACGCCGACGATCAGCTGCATGTTGGACAGCACCTTCAGCACGGCGCCGTTGCCGGCCGGGCCGCAGTACGTGTAACCCGCGCCCAGATCGGCCCACAGCGGGTCCAGCGAGCGGACCGTGTCCGCGGGTCCGCCGACCAGGAAGTGGCCGGAACCGGACCCGATCCCCGTCGGCGCGCCCAGCACCGGCGCGTCGATCACCGAGTCGGCGGGGCCCGCGACGGCCAGTTCACGGGCGGTCTCCGGCGACACCGTGCTGATGTTGACCAGGATCGCGCCTCTGCTCATCGCGGCCATCGCGCCGTCGATGCCCAGGCACACGTCCAGCACCGCGGCATCGTCGGACAGCACCACCAGGATCACCTCGGCGCGGGACGCGGCCTGGGTGACCGAGGAGACCTCCGTCGCACCCTGGGTGAGCAGATCGAACGCCTTGCCCGCGCTCCGGTTCCACAGCGTCACATGGTGGCCGCGCTCCAGCAGGCGCGTGGCGAAGGCACGGCCCATGTTGCCCAAGCCCAGGATGGCGACTCGCATCCCGTCACGGTAGCGCCACCCGGAGCCGCGGGCAGCCCTAACCGCTTGTTACGGCGCGCACAGCGGCCAGCGCCTCGGGCAGCGTGAACGCCCCGGCATACAGGGCTTTGCCGACGATCGACCCTTCGACGCCGTCACTGTCCAAGGCCGCCAACGCCACCAGGTCGTCCACACTGGACACACCGCCGGACGCGATCACCGGCGCGTCGGTGCGGGCGCAGACCTCGCGCAGCAGCTTGATGTTCGGGCCGCGCAGGGTGCCGTCCTTGCCCACGTCGGTGACGACGTAGCGGGCGCAGCCGTCGCGGTCCAGCCGCTCCAGCACCGACCACAGGTCGCCGCCGTCGGTGGTCCAGCCACGCGCGGCCAGCCGGTGGCCCTGCTCGGTGATCCGCACGTCAAGACCGACGGCGATCCGGTCGCCGTGCTCGCCGATCACCCGTGCGCACCACTCGGGATCCTCCAGCGCGGCGGTGCCGAGGTTGACCCTGGCGCAGCCGGTGGCCAGCGCCGCGGCCAGCGAGTCGTCGTCGCGGATGCCGCCGGACAGCTCGACCCGCACGTCCAGCTTCGCGACGACACCGGCCAGCAGTTCCCGGTTGCCGCCGCGGCCGAAAGCGGCGTCCAGGTCGACCAGGTGCACCCACTCGGCACCGCCGGCCTGCCACGCGAGGGCAGCCTCCAGCGGATCGCCGTAGTCGGTCGCCGAGCCCGACTCCCCCTGGACCAGACGAACGGCTTTGCCATCGGCGACGTCGACGGCGGGCAGCAGCACGAAACTCACGGGCCAACCCTAACGTCCCCGGCCCGATGCGTGCCGCGTCACACCGGGTTGCCCAGCCACCGCGGACCGGCTATCCTGACAGCAATCCTCGTGGATGTGGCCTGTCTCATGCCCTCCGAGGACCAATCCGGCCAGTCGATTCGTCGGAACCAGCGCTTCCCGCCCCGTTCCCGCCTTCCCTGGCCGATGTCCCAAGCATGCTCCAAGGAGGGCTCATGACTGACTTTCCGGTATCCGGAATCGTTGAACTACAGGAGAAATCCGGCTTCCTGCGGACCGAGGGCTACGCGCCGTCGGACGAGGACGTGTTCGTGCCACTGGGTTTGGCCCGGCGCAGCGGACTGCGCACCGGCGACCTCGTCACCGCGACGGCCGGCGGCGAACGCAAGGGCAGGCACGTGCCGCTGATCGGTGTGGACACCGTCAACGGCGTCGCACCCGGCGCGGACCGGCCGCGGTTCGCCGATCTCGTGCCGCTGTACCCGAACGAGCGACTGCGCCTGGAAACCGAACCGCAGCTCCTGACGAGCAGGGCGATCGACATCGTGATGCCGGTCGGCAAGGGCCAGCGCGCGCTGATCGTCTCGCCGCCCAAGGCCGGCAAGACCATGGTGCTCCAGGGAATCGCCGAGGCGATCAACCGCAACCATCCCGAATGCGTGCTGATGGTGGTCCTGGTCGGCGAACGGCCCGAAGAGGTGACCGACATGCGGCGCTCGATCGACGGCGAGATCATCGCGTCCACGTTCGACCACTCGCCCGCCGAACAGACCGCCGCCGCCGAACTCGCGCTCGAGCGGGCCAAGCGGCTGGTCGAACTCGGCAACGACGTCGTCGTCCTGCTCGATTCGATCACCCGGCTGGGCAGGGCGTACAACCTCGCGGCCCCCGCGTCCGGCCGCATCCTCACCGGTGGCGTCGACTCGTCGGCACTGTTGCCGCCCAAGCGTTTCCTCGGTGCCGCGCGCAACGTCGAGCACGGCGGCTCGCTGACCATCTTCGGCACCGCGTTGGTGGAGACCGGTTCCGCGGGCGACTCGCTGATCTTCGAGGAGCTCAAGGCGACCGGCAACGCCGAGCTGAAGCTGGACAGGGGTCTGGCCGCGCGGCGCGTGTTCCCCGCGATCGACCTGGAGCGCTCCGGCACCCGCCGCGACGACCTGCTGATGTCGCAGCAGGAACTGGCCGCGGTGCACACCCTGCGCCGTGCCCTGGCAGCGTCCGACCAGGCCGCCGACATGCTGCTGGACGGCCTGCGCAAGACCAGGTCGAACGCCGAGTTCCTGATGCAGCTCAACGGACGCCACCGGGCCGCCGCCTGACGTGACGTAAGGCACAATTGGCGCTTCGAATGCGACGCTTCGGATGCGGCGGTCCGGACGTTCGGCCGACGGTGTGATCGCGGCGGCATCAGCCCACGGACGTCGTGAGCCAGTTCTCCAGCAGGTGCGCGCCCGCGTCACCGGACTTCTCCGGGTGGAACTGCGTCGCGCACAGCGGCCCGTTCTCCACGGCGGCCACGAAGTCCTCACCGTGGTGGGCGTAGGTGACCAGCGGCTCGGGCAGCGGCCGGGTGCCGGTCAGCTCCCAGGTGCGCGCGGCGTAGGAGTGCAGGAAGTAGAACCGTGTGTCAGCGGGCAACCCGGCGAACAGCGCGGAACCCTGCGCGGCGCGCACGGTGTTCCATCCCATGTGCGGCAACACATCCGCGTGCAGCCGGTCCACCGTGCCCGGCCATTCGGCGCAGCCGTCGGCCTCCGTGCCGTGCTCGACACCGCGCGCGAACAGGATCTGCATGCCCACACAGATGCCCAGCACCGGCCGGCCACCGGCCAGCCGCCGCCCGACGATCCGCTGACCGTGCACGGCGTCCAGCCCCGCCATGCACGCCGCGAACGCGCCGACACCGGGCACGACGAGCCCGTCGGCCTCCAGCGCGGCATGGAAGTCGGCGGACACCTCGACGTCGGCGCCGGCACGGCGCAGCGCACGTTCGGCGGACCGGAGATTGCCGGACCCGTAGTCCAACACGACGACTCGACGCACGCCTCCAGATTACCGGTCGCGTTGCCGCAGGAAGGACCGCACGTCCGCGGCGATGCCAGCGGTGTCCAGTCCGTGGGCGGCGTCGTGGTCGGCCGGCTCCCCGTACATCCGCACCTCGTGCTCGCGGCTCACCCCCAGCGCTCGCACCCGGTGTGGCACGTCCTCCAGCGCGGCGTTCACCAGATGGGACGACGTGCCGGCCAGGTACGGCTCGACGAGCACGACGTCGGCCCGGTCGGCGGCGAGCACGGCGGCGCGCAGTCCGCGCCCGTCCAGCGGTCGCACGGTCGAGGTGTAGGCGACCGTGACGTCCAGCGCCTCGGTCGCGGCCAGCACCCGGTCCAGCACCGGCCCGACGGCCAGCACCACACCGCCGCGGCCGGACCGCAGCACCCGCACGCCGTCCCCGGTCACCGGCGCGGCATTGGACTGGACGGACAACCGCACGTACACCCGCCCGTCGGCGGCGATCGCGTCGCGCACCAACCGATCTGCCTCCGCGGGGTGCCCGGGGACGTGCACGGTCCAACCGGGCAACGTGTCCATCAGGGACACGTCGGCGGGCGACTGGTGGGTGCGACCGCCGGCGGCCATGTCGTAGGAACCACCGGCGCTGACCAGCACAGCGGCTACGTCCTGGTGCCCGAGATCCAGTTTCACCTGCTCGAACGGCCGTTCCACGAGGAACGACGCGAACGTGTGCGCCACCGGCCGCAATCCGGTCAGCGCCATGCCGCCGGCCACGCTGACGAGCAGTTGCTCCCGGATGCCGAGATTGACGACGCGCTCGGGGAACCGTCGCGCAGCGGGACCGAACAGGTCGTAGGAGATGTCCGCGAGCACCACGGCGACTCGCTCGTCGGTGCCCATCACGTCGGTCACGGTCCGCGCGAACGTGTCGCGCATCGTGCTCGTCCCGGCGGTCGTCATGATCACTCCCCCTCGTTCCCGATCACGGCGACCACGACGGCAGGCCGTCCCGGATGCGGTCGTGTGAGCGCGGTGTGCAGCTCACCGTGGTCGCGGCCGGGCACGGTCTCGGCGGCCCAACCCTCGACGGCGAACCGGCTCGCGATGCCGCCGGGCCAGCCGTGGGAGGCACTGGAGTTGTCGACGACGACGACCGTCAACCGGTCCAGCCCGAGCCGACCCGCCACCACGATCGCCTCGGAGTTGCTGCCCTCGTCCAACTCACCGTCCCCGACCAGCACGACGACCCGGGGCTTCGCGCGTCCCTGAACCCGCAACCCCAGCGCCACACCGACGCCGATCGGCAACCCGTGCCCCAACGACCCGCTGCCGATCTCGACCCCCGGCACCAGCACACGGTCGGGGTGTCTGCCGAGCGGGGAATCGCGCCCGCCCCACCCTTCCAGGAGATCCGGATCCAGAAAGCCGTGCGCGGCCAGCACGGCGTAGTAGGCGGCGGGGCCGTGCCCCTTGGACAGCAGGAAGCGGTCCCGATCGGGATCGTCGAGCCTGCCGGGCGCGACGTCGAGCACGCGGTCGTAGAGCACCCACAGCACGTCGGCGGTGGCAGCGGCGGCCATCGCGTGCTTCTCGTCCCCGGTCATCCTGGCCATCAGCGCCGGCAACGCGGCGTAGCCGGCTGGCGTGGTCACAGTCATGAGCAGACTGTGCAACCTCCAGCTAGGTTGAGGTCAAGGGCGTAGGATCGACGACGTGCCCTCACTGCCGGAACAACTGACCATCGGCCAGGTGGCGGAACGCAGCGGCGTACCACACACCGCGCTGCGCTTCTACGAGGAGTCCGGCCTGATCAGCGCGGAACGGACAGCCGGCAACCAACGAAGATACCCCCGAGCGGTACTGCGAAGACTGGCTTTCATCCGCACGGCACAACGGGTCGGCCTGAGCCTGGAACAGATCCGGGACGCGCTGGCGAACCTGCCCGGCGGCCGCCCGCCGACCAAGAGCGACTGGTCGCGCCTGTCCCGAACGTGGCGAGCCGAACTGGACACCAGAATCGACGCCCTACAACGCCTCCGCGACCGCCTGACGTCCTGCATCGGGTGCGGCTGCCTGTCCTTGCGCACGTGCGCCATGTACAACCCGGACGACGACATGTCCCACCAGGGCCCGGGTGCCCTGCGCCTCAAGGCGACCAGCGAAGGCGGCGTGGACTGACCGGGGATCGGGCGATTCGCGAGCGGAGTCGGGGCTCGCACCGGCGCGATGGTCACCAGCGCGGCGGCGAGTCGTCACCGGTGCGGCGACGCGCAGCGCGACGGTGGGCGAATCAGGACACGTACCACGCGATCGCGCCGCCCAACGCCAACAGTGCCGCCACCCCCAGCACCCCGGCCATCACCTTCGCGGTCTTCCACGTCGTGTAGACGCCACCGATCAGGAATCCCGCCAGCGCGAGCAGCAGGATCAGCACCACGTCCTTGGACACTTCCGGCCTCCTACAGCACGCCCTTGGTCGACGGCACCCCGCCGACCCTCGGGTCAGCCTCCACCGCCGCTCGCAACGCCCTCGCCACCGCCTTGAACTCGGCTTCCGTGACGTGGTGCGGATCCCGCCCGTCGAGGACCCGCACGTGCAACGCCAACTGCGCGTGGAACGCGATCGACTCGAACACGTGGCGGTTCAGGACGGTCGCGTAGTGGCCGCCCACGACGAAACCGGCCATCACGTCCGGTTCACCGGCGTGCACGCAGTAGGGCCTGCCGGACACGTCCACGACCGCCTGCGCCAACGCCTCGTCCATCGGGATCCACGCGTCGCCGAAGCGACGAATGCCCTTCCGCTCCCCCAGCGCGGCACGGATCGCCTGGCCGAGCACGATCGCGACGTCCTCGACCGTGTGATGCGCGTCGACCTGCGTGTCGCCGGTCGCCTTCACGGCCAGGTCGAACGCGCCGTGGACGCCGAACGCCGTGAGCATGTGGTCGTAGAACGGGACACCGGTGGACACGTCCACCTTGCCCGCGCCGTCCAGGTCGACCTCCACGACGACTGTGGACTCCTTCGTGGCCCGCTCGACGCGGCCGATCCGGTTCACCTGGCGATCTCCTTGCTGGCCAACAGGAACGCGTCGTTCTCCGCCGGCAGGCCGATGGTCACCCTCAGGTGTCCGGCGATGCCGACGTCCCTGATCAGGACATCCTGGTCCACATAGGACCGCCAAGCCGCCGTGGCGTCCGGAAAGGTGCCGAACAGCACGAAGTTCGCGTCACTGGGCACGACCGTGCGGCCCAGCTCGGCCAACGAGTCGGACACACGCCGGCGTTCGGCGACGAGCCGGGCGACCGAGTCGAGCGTCCGGTCGGCGTGCCGCAGAGCGGCCAGCGCGGCGGCCTGGGTCAACGACGACAGGTGATAGGGCAACCGGACCAACAGCAACGCGTCGACGACGGCGGGCGCCGCCGCGAGATATCCGACCCGGCCACCCGCGAACGCGAACGCCTTGCTCATCGTCCGGCTGACGATCAGCTTGTCCGGGAACTCGGCCAGCAGCGCGACCGCGCTGGGCCGGGCCGAGAACTCCGCGTACGCCTCGTCGACGACGATCAACCGGGGCGCCGCCGCGACCAGCCGGCGCAGGTCCTCCAGTGGCACGGACTGCCCGGTCGGGTTGTTCGGGCTGGTCACGAACACGACGTCGGGACGCTTCTCCCGCACCACGGCGGCCGCCGAGTCGACGTCCAGGCCGAAGTCGGGACGGCGCGGGGCGGGGACCCACTCCGTTCGCGTCCCGGCCGCGATGATCGGGTGCATCGAGTACGACGGCTCGAAGCCCAGCGCGGTCCGGTCGGTGCCGCCGAACGCCTGCAGGAGCTGCTGCAGGATCTCGTTGGAACCGTTGGCGGCCCACAGGTTCGTGACATCCAGTGGGACGCCGGTCGAGTCCGTCAGATACGCGGCGAGCGCCGTGCGGAGCGCGATCGCGTCGCGGTCCGGGTAGCGGTGCAGCGTGGCGGCCGCCCTTTCGGTGGCGCGCGTGATGTCGGCGACCAGTTCGGGCGGCGGGGGGTACGGGTTCTCGTTGGTGTTCAGCCGGTACGGCACGTCCAGTTGCGGCGCGCCGTAGGGGCTGCGGCCGACGAGGTCGGGACGCAGCGGCAGGTCGCCGAGGCCGACCTCGGCGCCGATCGGCTCAGGCACGGGGCACCCCGCCACCGAACCGCGCGGTGACGGCCTGGCCGTGCGCGGGCAGGTCCTCGGCCGACGCCAGCGCGACGATCCGCCCGGCGACGGCGCGCAGCGCGTCCTGGTCGTAGTCGACGACGTGGATGCCACGCAGGAACGTCTGCACCGACAGGCCCGACGAGTGCCGCGCGCAGCCGCCGGTGGGCAGCACGTGGTTGGAGCCGGCGCAGTAGTCGCCGAGCGACACCGGGGCGTACGCGCCGACGAACACCGCGCCCGCGTTGCGCACCCTGGCCGCGACCTCCCGTGCGTCCACCGTCTGGATCTCCAGGTGTTCGGCGGCGTAGGCGTCGACGACGAGCAGGCCGTCATCCACATCGGACACCAGCACGCACCCGGACTGCTTGCCGCGCAACGCGATGCCGATGCGTTCACTGTGCTTGGTGGCGGTGATCTGGCGGGCCAGTTCCGCGTCGACGGCGTCGGCGAGGCTTTCCGACGTGGTCACCAGGATGCTCGCGGCGAGCGTGTCGTGCTCGGCCTGGCTGATCAGGTCGGCCGCGACGTGCACCGGGTCGGCCGTGTCGTCGGCGAGGATCGCGATCTCGGTCGGGCCGGCTTCGGAGTCGATGCCGATCAGGCCGCGCAGCAGGCGCTTCGCGGCCGTCAGGTAGATGTTGCCCGGACCGGTGACGAGGTCGACGGGGGCCAGTTCGGCGCCGTCGGTGTCGGTGCCGCCGTGTGCGAGCAGCGCGACCGCCTGCGCACCGCCGACGGCCCACACCTCCGTCACGCCGAGCAGGCCCGCCGCGGCCAGCACGGTCGGGTGCGGCAGGCCACCGAACTCGGCCTGCGGCGGCGAGCACAGCACCAGCGAGCCGACGCCGGCGATCTGCGCCGGCACGACGTTCATCACGACGCTGGACGGGTACACGGCGAGGCCACCGGGGGCGTAGAGGCCGACGCGGGCCACCGGGACCCAGCGCTCGGTGACGGTGCCGCCGGGCACGACCTGGGTGGTGACGTCGGTGCGGCGCTGGTCGGCGTGCACGCGCCGGACCCTGGCGATCGCCTCGACGAGCGCGTCGCGGACGGCCGGGTCGAGTTCGTCGACGGCCCTGCCGAGTTCGGCGGCCGGCACGCGGACCGTGGCCGGGCGCACCTTGTCGAAGCGCTCCGTGTGGTCGAGCACCGCCGGGACGCCGTGCTCGGCGACCGCGTCCACGATCGGCCGGACCAGATGGGTCACGGCGTCCACGTCCGTGTCGGCTCTGGGCAGCATGGCGCGCAGGCCGGCGGGCGGCGGCACGGACCCGCGCAGGTCGGTACGGCGGAGCATGCGCCCAGCGTACGGGGTGCGTCGCGGCATATCGCGCTCGGTCAATTCCGACGGACGTTACTTCGGTGTCCACTCGGCGAGGTTCCACCACGCGCCCCACGAGACGCCCTGCGCGGCGGCGTCGGTGACCGGCGTGTAGCCGTTCCAGTTCGCGCGCATCACGTACGTGTGGTCGGTGAACGCGAGGCACACCATGGCGGGGTCGGCGATGTAGGCCTTCTGGAACTGCCGGTACGCGACCGAGCGCTGGCTCGGGTCGAGCGTGCGGCGGCCCGCGTCCAGTGCCGCGTCGACGGCCGGATCGGCGTATCCCGACGGGGTGCCGGCCGCCGAGTCCAGCAGCGGGTACAGGCCGATGTCCGGGTCGAACGGGTTGCCGGTGCTGATCAGCACCGCGTCCGTGCCCACCTTCGCGGCCAGTTGCGCCGGGGCCACGGCGTTCGGCGTCACGACGATCCCGACGGCCTTCGCGTCCGTCGCGAACGCCGCCGCCAGGGCCGCGTCGACGCTGTCGCCGGTCGGGTAGTCGAGGGTGAACGCGGCCACGACGCCGCCCTTCGCGCGCCCGCCGCTGGTGTTGGCGACCCAGCCGGCGTTCAGCAGGCCGGTGCGGGCCTCGTCCTGGTCCTGGGTGAACGTGGCGCCGGGCTCCAGGAACTCGGGCAGCACGGCGGGCATCGGCGTGGACGCTGGTGTGCCGGCGCCGTCGAGCGCCGACGTGACGAGGGCCTGCCGGTCGACGGCCAGGTTCAGCGCCAGCCGCACGGCCTTGTCGCCGGTCACGGGACCGGCGGCCGGCAACTGGATCGCGCGCAGGTCGGCGCTGTGGTCGGTGAGCACGCCGAAGGCGTCGGAGTGCGCGAACCCGGCCGCCTGGGCAGGGGCGAGCGCCGCGCCGTCGAGCTTGCCGGCCTTCAGGTCGGACACCCGGTCGGCGTCGTCGGGCACGAACAGGACGGTGACCTTCTTCACCTTCGGCGGGCCACCGAACACCGCCGGGTACAACGGGTTGGCCGCCAGCACCAGCCGGTCGCCCCTGGTCCATGACACCAGTCGGTACGGTCCGGTGCCCAGCGGGTGGGTGTCGATCGGCAGCGTGGCGACCGGCTGCGGTGTCTTCAGCGCGGGCGCGGGCAGGATGCCGAGTACGAGCTTGTCCGGGAACGGCGCGTACGGGTAGGCGAGGTCGAACCGGATCGTCGTCTGGCCGACCTCGTCGACCCCGGTCAGCATCGAGTAGTCCGAGCGCAGCGGCGACGCGAACGCGGGGTTGATCAGCGCCCGGTAGGTGGACAGGACGTCGACGGCGGCGAACGGCGTGTCGTCGCTGAACCGGACGCCGGTGCGCAGCGTGACGGTCCACGAGCGGCCGTCGGCGGAGGGCACCGGCTGGCCGGTGGCCAGCACCGGCCTGAGCGTGCCGTCGGGCTGGTACTCGTAGAGGCCGTCGTAGATCTTGCCGGCACCGTTGGGCGCGTAGCCCTCCAGCGGGTCGAGGCTGCGCGGTTCGATGGGTTCGGCGAGCACCATCGCCGTGTTGTCCGGGCCGCCGGCACTCGGCGTCGGCGTGCCCGTGCAGGCACCGGCCAGCGCGAGAACCGGGATGATGGGCAGCAGGAACCGTCGGCGCACGGTCATCGACACTAGTCGTAGCGCCGGCGACGCCTCGGGAGAACGGAGCGACTCGTGCGGATCGCCTTGTGCCAGATCACGTCCACCCCCGAACCGAAGGTCAATCTGGACCTCGTGGCCGAGTACGCGGAACGCGCCGCGGCCGACGGAGCCGGGATCGCGGTGTTCCCGGAGGCCACGATGGCGTGCTTCGGCGTGCCGCTGCGGCCACTGGCCGAACCGCTGGACGGGCCGTGGGCCACCGCGGTGGGCGGCATCGCGGCCCGGACCGGGCTGCGCATCGCGGCCGGCATGTTCACGCCGGCCGGCGACGGCCGGGTCCACAACACGCTGCTGTTCACCGGTGGCGGACAGCCGGTCGTCTATCACAAGATCCATCTGTTCGACGCGTTCGGCTTCACGGAGTCGACGACCGTCGCACCCGGCGATTCGGTTGTGGTGACCGGGGACCTGGGCCTGGCGACGTGTTACGACGTGCGGTTCCCGGAACTGTTCCAGGCGCTGGCCGACAGGGGCGCGAGCGTCGTGCTGATGCCGGCGTCGTGGGGCGCGGGGCCGGGCAAGCGGGAGCAGTGGGAACTGCTGGTGCGGGCCAGGGCGCTGGACAGCACGTCGTGGGTGGTGGCGTGCGGGCAGGCCGATCCAACGGCCAGCGGGATCACGCCGTCGCCGAAGGCACCGACCGGGATCGGCCACAGTCTCGTGGCCGATCCCTACGGACGTGTCGTCGCCGCGCTGGGCGCGGCGCCCGGCATGCTCGTCGTGGACGTCGATCCCGGTGCCGTCGACGCGGCCCGCCAACAGATCCCGGTGCTGGCGAACCGGCGCCTACCGTAGGTCCATGCCGAGATCGAGCGCGGTCACCGAGTGGGTCAGGCCGCCGACGGACAGGTAGTCGACGCCGGTCTCGGCGTAGGCGCGGGCCACGCCGAGGGTGAGGCCGCCGGAGGACTCCAGCCGCGTCGCCGCGCCGTCCCGCCTGCGTACGGCCTCGGCGCACTGCCGCGGCGTGAAGTTGTCCAGCAGGATCTCCGCCACGCCCAGCGCGAGCGCCTCGTCGAACTCGGCGAGCGTGTCCACCTCGACCTCGCACGGCAGTTCCGGCGAGTGCTCGCGGACGGCCTCGACCGCCGCCGTCACCGAACCGGCGGCGACGACGTGGTTGTCCTTGATCAGCACGGCGTCGCCGAGACCCAGCCGGTGGTTCACGCCGCCGCCGCGGCGGACCGCGTACTTCTGCAGGTGCCGCAGGCCGGGCAGGGTCTTGCGGGAGTCGCGCACGGCACAGCCGGTGCCGGCGACCGCGTCCACCCACGCGGCGGTGGCCGTGGCGATGCCGGAGAGGTGGCACAGCAGGTTCAGCGCGGTGCGCTCGGCGGTGAGCAGGCCGCGCACCGGGCCGCGCAGGACCAGGGCGGGTGTGCCGGCGGTCAGGCGGGTGCCGTCAGGGACCTGGTCGAGGACCTCGTAGTGGCCGAGGACCGTGTCGAAGACGGCCAGCGCGGCCGGCAGGCCCGCCAGGACACCGGGTTCGCGCGGCGTGAGTTCGGCGGTGGCGACGGCGTCGGCGGGCACCGTGGCGGCGGTGGTGGCGTCGGGACCGTAGCGGAGGTCCTCGGCCAGCGCCGTCTCGACGACGCGCCGCACGTCGGCCATGTCTCAGTTCGCTCATGCCACACCTCGCAGCGCCAACGGGGCGACCAGGATCGGCCGGCCGGACACGTCCAGCCGGACACGGGTGCTGTGCCGCCACGTGATGTCGTCCCGGCCGGGGTGGTCGGTGCGCAGGTGGCAGCCGCGCGACTCGGTGCGCGCCAGGGCCGCTGCCAGCAGGACGCGGGCGGCCTCGGTCAGCGCGGCGTCCTCGACCAACTCGCGGGTCCAGAGTGGACGGACGATGGTCGACGCGTCGATGGCGGACTCCGCCGTCAGCAGCCCGGTCGCGTCGCGGCCGATGCCGGCGTGCCGGCTCATCACACGTTGCAGCACGTCCCGCCCGGCCACCGCGGCGGCCGGCAGGCGGGCCGGTTCCGCGGTTCCCGGGTCGCCCAGCAGGCCCGCCGCCAGGTCCCTGGCCACGGCGTGGGCGGCGCGTCTGCCGACGACCAGGCCCTCCAACAAACTGTTGGACGCCAGGCGGTTGGCGCCGTGCAGGCCGGTCCGCGCGACCTCGCCCGCCGCGTAGAGGCCGGTCAGCCCGGTCCGACCGTCCTCCGTGGACACGACGCCGCCGCACGCGAAATGTGCCGCCGGCGCAACGGGAATCGGCTCGCGGGCCGGGTCGATGCCGGCCTCGACGCAGGCCGCGTGCACGGTCGGGAAGCGGTCGGCGAATGCCACGTCACGCAGCCGGGTGGCATCGAGGTGGACGTGATCGGTGTCGTGTTCGGCCATGCTGCGGCTGATCGCCGCGGCCACCACGTCACGCGGCGCCAGATCGGCCAGCGGGTGCACGCCCGCCATCACCCGGCTGCCGGCCGCGTCGAGCAGCACGGCGCCCTCGCCGCGAACGGCCTCGGTGACCAGCGGCCGGCGGCCACGGGCGTCGCCGCCGGTGAACAGCACGGTCGGGTGGAACTGGACGAACTCGACGTCGGCCAGGGTGGCGCCGGCACGCAGGGCCAGTGCCAGGCCGTCGGCCGTCGCCTCGGCCGGGTTGGACGTGGCCTGGTAGAGCTGGCCGATGCCGCCGGTGGCGAGCAGCACGGCGGGCGCGAGCAGCACGCCGGGCACGCCCGCCGCGTCCAGCACCAGCAGGCCGCCGACCGCGCCTGCCGACGTGTGCACGACGTCGACGGCGACGTGACCGGCCAGCACCGGCAGGCCGCCGTCACGGGCGGCGTCCAGCAGGGTGCGCTCGACCTCGGCGCCGGTCGCGTCACCACCGGCGTGCACGACCCGGAACGCGGTGTGCCCGCCCTCCCGGGTGCGGGCGTAGCGGCCGTCGGCACCGGCGTCGAAGCGGGCGCCGAGCCCGACCAGGTCGGTGACGGCCGCCGGGCCCTCGGCGAGGATCGTGGCGACGGCCGTGGGCGTCGCACAGGCCCGCGCCCGCGGTGAGCGTGTCCGTCGATGTGTGCGGCGACCGAGTCGCCGCGGTCGTGCTGGCCGGGCAGCACGACCGCCACACCGCCCTGCGCCCAGCGGGTGTTGCCGTCATCGGCTTCGGCCTTCGTGACCACGACGACCCGCAGGCCCAGTGTGCGCGCGGCCAGCGCGGCGCTCAGGCCGGCGACACCGCTGCCGACGACGACCAGATCAGCCCGCGCCTCCCAGGTCTGGGCGCTCATTCGGCACCGCCGGGACGGCCGATCTCGATCATCCGCCGCACGGCGCCTCGGGCGCGTTCGGCCGTGTCCGCGTCGACGTGCACCTCGTCGGCGACCCTCACGCAGGCACCGCAGCAGCGCGGCAGGCGTGATCATCTTCATGTAGCGGCAGGACGCCTGCGGATTCACCGGTTGGAAGTCGACGTCCGGGGCCGCGCGGCGGAGCTGGTGCAGCATGCCGACCTCGGTGGCCACCAGGACGCTGTCCGCCCTGGTGCGCCTGGCCTGGTCGAGCATGCCGCCGGTGGACAGGATGCTGACCCTGTCCGCGGGCACGGCACCCTCACCGGCCAGGTACAGGGCAGACGTGGCGCAACCGCACTCCGGGTGGATGAACAGCTCGGCGTCCGGGTGGGCGGTCGCGGTGGCGGCCAGTTGGTCGCCGTTGATGCCCGCGTGCACGTGGCACTCACCGGCCCAGACGTGCACGTTGTCCCTGCCGGTCTCGCGGCGCACGTGCGCGCCGAGGAACTGGTCGGGGCAGAACAGCACCTCGGTGTCGGCGGGGATGGAGGCGACCACGTCGACGGCGTTGGACGACGTGCAGCAGATGTCGGTCTCGGCCTTGACCTCGGCCGTCGTGTTCACGTACGACACGACGAGGGCGCCGGGGTGCTCGGCCTTCCAGGCGCGTAACTGGGCCGCGTCGATCGAGTCGGCCAGCGAACAGCCCGCCCGCGCGTCCGGGATCAGCACGGTCTTCTCCGGCGCGAGGATCTTCGCGGTCTCGGCCATGAAGTGCACGCCGCAGAAGACGATCGCGGAGGCGTCCGAGCGGGCCGCGATCCGGCTCAGCGCCAGCGAGTCCCCCGTGTGGTCGGCGATGTCCTGGATCTCCGGTAACTGGTAGTTGTGCGCGAGGATGACGGCGTCGCGCCGCTCGGCCAGCCTGCGCACCTCGTCCGCCCAGGAGCGGTCCGGGGCCACGCCCGTGAAGATGCCGCGCTCGTCCCGACTGATGGTTCCGGCTGCCGCAGCCATCGCGTCCTCCTCATTCGTAACGCCACCGCGAAGTTTTCGCCTTCCAGTTGAAAACCTCCCTGGATAGTATCAGCCAGGTGAGTCAGCAGGCACACGAAGTCCTGGCCGCGGTGCTCCAGGTGCGAGCAAGGTCACTGCGTGTCCTGCTGTGGCAGCGGGCCAGGGAACCGGCCGCCGGGCTGTGGTCGCTGCCGGGCGGAGCGCTGGGCGCGACCGAGGACGTGGAGTCCTCGATCCGCCGCCAGCTCGCAGAGAAGGTCGACGTCCGGCAGTTGGCGCACGTGGAACAGCTCTCCGTGTTCAGCGCGCCGGACCGGGTGCCCGGCGCCCGCGTGATCGCGACCGCGTTCCTCGGCCTGGTGCCCGCGGGACTGGACCCGGTGATCCCGCCGGACACCGGCTGGCATCCGGTGGACGCGCTGCCGGAGACCGCGTTCGACCATGGCGCCATCGTGCTCAGGGCACGCAACCGCTTGCGCGCCAAGCTTTCCTACACGAACCTCGGCTTCGCGCTGGCACCGCCGGAGTTCACCGTGTCCGAACTGCGCGAGCTCTACTCCGCCGCCCTCGGATACCGCGTGTCCGCGACGAACCTGCAGCGGGTGCTGTCCCGGCGCGGGCTGCTCGAACCGACCGGCGCGACGGCGGCGCCGGGACCGGCCGGCGGACGGCCCGCGGCGGAGTTCCGGTTCACCGGACACGGCATGCAGGTCACCGACCCGTTCGCGGTGCTGCGGCCACCGCAGGCCAGATCCGGCTGAGCGGCCCGGATCCGGGCCTTCGACGCACGATCCGGCTGACGGCGCGCGGTTCGCCGTCCGACGACGTACGGTGGAGATCGTGGCCGAGACGATCCCACTCTTTCCACTGGCGGCGGTGCTGCTGCCCGGAACGTCGCTGCCACTGCACATCTTCGAGCCGCGCTACCGGCAGCTCACCATGGACCTGGTCACCGAAGTGCTGCCCGGCAAGTGCTTCGGCGTGATCGCCAAGAAGCCGGGCTGGGCCGTGGACGTCGACCAGCTCGACCACGTCAGGCACATCGGCTGTTCGACCGTGCTGCGTGAGGTGAAGCAGCTACCGGACGGCCGGTTCGACATCGTCACCAAGGGCGACCGGCGGTTCCGGCTGCTGTCCATCGACTCCACCAGTGCGCCCTACCTGCTGGGCGTCATCGAGTGGCTGCCCGACTCGACACCGACCGGCAAGCTCGCCGAACTCGTGCCGGCGCTGGCCGCGTCCGCCCGTGCGGCGCACCGGCGCTACTGCAAGGCCGCCTGGCAGCGGGACGACTGGGCCGAACCGCCCGCCGACACCGAACCCGGCGACCTCGCCCACCTCGTCGCCGCCGACTGCCTGCTGGACTCCCGGGACCGGCAGTCGATGCTGGAGGAGATCTGCCCCGCGCGGCGGCTGCGGCTGGTGCGCCAGTTGCTCACCATGGAGGCCGGCATCCTGAGCAACCTGCGCGCGGTGCCGATGAAACTGGCCGACCTGGACCCGCAGCCGATCCTGAACTGAGCAGGCGTGTTTCGCGAGCCACGGCCCGACCGACGAAACGGCCCGACCGACGAAACACGGCCTGGACGCGATCAGGCGTCCCGCAACGCATCCGTGCTCAGCCGGAACGGCGCCAGACCGTCCGGGTTGAGCAGGATGTCCACGCCGTCCGGCACGAGCTCGGGCAGCCGCGCGCCGACCACCGGCCACCAGCGTTCCAGCGGCAGTCCGGTGCGCTGCACCGGAGCCGTGGCCACCAGCACGCTCATCACGCCGTCGGGCGACGGGCTGATCAGTGGCTGGTCCTCCTCGTCCACGGCGATCTCGACGACGGCGTCGCGCACGGTCGGGATGAGCTGGTCGCCGACGTTCTCGCCGCGCATGATCAGGCGCAGCACGGCGTCCGTCGGATCGGTCGGGGTCGTCTCGTCGCCGGGCACGTAGTCCGGGTTGGGCTGGAAGGGCCCCGGCTTGTCGTGCTCGTCGAGCATCCAACCGCCGACGATGGCCTCGGGCGGCGGCTTCATGTCCGGCGAACTGGGCTGCCACTTGGGATCCAGCAGCACGAACCAGTTGTCCTGCCGGACCACGTGCCGATCCGGTTCTACCACGTCATGTCTCCTCGGTCGGTGCCACGATTGTCGCTCACGGCGTCGAACCGCCGCCACTCGGCGGCGTCGGATTGGCCGGGGCCGGTGGCGACCCCGGGTAGTGCCGGAACGAGCCGGGCACCGTGTTGCCCGCCGCGTCGGTGGTCTGTGCCACGCCGTAGTACGAGTTCGGGCCACCCTTGCCGTCCATCCAGCGCAGGCCCGTTCCGGTCGGGGCGTAGACGTCCCTGCCGTCGCCGTGGGTGTGCAGGTAGTTCGCGGCGTCGCCGGCCGCCGTGCCGCCCGGCTTGCCGGAGCTGCACGACATCAGCACCAGCGGACTGTTCGGGTTCGCGCCCGCCGCCTGCTGGTAGTGCTGGTTGGCGGCGATCACCTGGCCGTGCGTCTCGCCGTTGATCCCGACCGTCTGCCAGTTCGGGTTGGTCGCGGTGCCGGTGTTCACGTTGACACCGAAGGAGTTCTGGTTGGCGTGCGCGTGCACGTAGACCGGCGTGCCGGTGTTGGACCACGGGGTGGACTGCGGCTGCTGGAACGCCCAGCCGGGCCCGGCGCCGGGGTTCGCGGGCGGCGTCTGCTGCGCGGGCCGGAACTGCTGGTCGCTCGTGCGGTTCTTGCCGGCCCACGCCGGCACCGCCGTCGGGTCGCTCGGCTTGGTCGGGAACGAGACGCCGACGAGGTTGCCTTTGCTGTCGCGCAACGGAACGCTCTGCACCTGGTCCGGCGTGAACGACACCTTCTTGCCGGTCTTCGGGTCGATACCGGTCAGTGTCGGCACCGACTGCGGCTTCGTCCCACCCGATGACGGCGGCGGTGTGTTGGGGTCGGTGCTGATGTGGCCGTCCCTGCGGAACTGCGGCTCGTCGCCGGACATGATGCCGCGGAACCGGGACTCGTTGGCCGACTCGGATTCCCGGTAGTTGCCGGCGTTCGTGCGTTCCGTGGTGGCGATGTGGTTCATCCGGTCGCCCGCGGTGTGCACGGCCTGCCCCGCGTGCTGGTAGCGGGACGTCAGCGAACCGGTGAGGCCGCTGCCGATGGAGCCCAGCGCGTTGCCGGACATGGAGGTGCCACCGATCGACTCGGCGTGGCCGTGCAACTGCGACGCACGGTCCTCCGTGCGGCTCGCGTGTGCCTCGATCGTCTCCGGGTGGGCGTGGAAACCGCCGCCTCGTGCCATGAGCAGTGACGATAGCCACCGCGGCGACGGAAAAGATGTGATTCCGGGAAAATTCGATCGACGGAAGTTCCGCCGCTGGTCACCGGGCTGTCAGGCGAACCGGCGGCCCAGGTCGTTGGTGCCGTTCCAGGCGGCGAGCACGCCGTAGGCCAGGGCCGTGCCCAATGGTTGGGCCAGCACAACCCAACCGGTCTCCAGCCGCGGCGCGATGTCGAACACCGAACCGGCCTTCGGCGCCGTGGTCAGCGCGTAGTGACCCGCGGCGAACGACACGCCCGTGTGCATCGCCAGCCACGCCGCGACGAACGCGCCCAGCACGCCGGCCAACAGGATCACCGGGCCACGCCGCTCGCGCAGCATCCACATCCCGACACCCGTGGCGACGCCTGCGCCCAACCCGATCAGCAGGAAGACCGCCAGGTCGTCGAACCGGTGGTAGCCGTAGGGCGATGGCAGCGGCACCAGTCGTCCGGACGCGTTCAGCACGCCCGGGATGGCGGGTGCGATCCGGGACCAGATCCACGCCAGCGGCAGGCCGACCAACGCGGCCGTACTCGTGACGCTGATCGCCGGCAGCAGGTCGGCCTTGATCACGACGCGTGCCCTGCGCCTGGGGAACGTCGCGGCGGCGTACTCGACGTCCCGGTCCACCACCCGGTCGTCGGGCACCTGCCGGTCCTCGGACCGGTTCGCCACCGGCTGATCCTCCACCGGCTGCTCGGACAACGCACGACCTCCCCGGGAGCTCGGCCGCGCGGCGCGACCGACGGCACTGACCCTAGTGCCCGCCCGAACAGGGTGTTCGGGAGGCGGTCAGTTGGCGGTGAACCGGCCGTGCCGGCTGCACGTGGCCACCCAGCCGGCCGGGGTGACCTGGACCACCATCCGGCGGGCGCACCGCACGCAGTGGCGGGGCGGGTCGATCAGCGCGAGGCGGGCCCGGCACTTCTCGTGCGCCGCCCGGTCGGCGGCGTCATCCGCCTTGCCGCACCAGGCGCAGTACCCGGTCAGGTCCGTCGTGGTCCCGGATTCCGTCACAGGGTCTCGCTCAGGGCCTTGATCGGCATCCGCAGGTCGCCCAGCATCCGCAGGTCCTGCTCGGCGGGCCGGCCCAGGTTGGTCAGGTAGTTGCCGACGATGATCGCGTTGATGCCACCCAGCATCCCCTGCTCGGCGCCCAGATCGCCGAGGGTCAGCTCACGGCCGCCGGCGAACCGCAGGATCGTGCGCGGCATCGCCAACCGGAACGCGCCGACGGTGCGCAGCGCGTCCGCGCCCTCCACGATCGGGTAATTCTCGTACGGGGTACCGGGATTGGGGATCAGGAAGTTCATCGGCACCTCGTCGGGCTCCAGCTCGGCGAGCTGCGCGGCGAACTCGGCGCGCTGCTCCAGCGACTCGCCCATGCCGATGATGCCGCCGCAGCAGACCTCCATGCCGGCGTCGCGCACCATCCGCAGCGTGTCCCAGCGCTCCTGCCACGAGTGCGACGTGACGACGTTCGGGAAGTGCGAACGGGCCGTCTCCAGGTTGTGGTTGTAGCGGTGCACGCCCATCGCGACCAGTTCGTCGACCTGCTCCTGGGTCAGCATGCCCAGCGAGCAGGCGATGTTGATGTCCATGCCGGCGTCGCGGATCGCCCTGATGCCGTCCTTCACCTGGGACAGCAGGCGGGCGTCCGGGCCGCGGACGGCGGCGACGATGCAGAACTCGGTGGCACCGGTGGCCGCCGTCTGGCGCGCCGCCTCGACCAGGCCGGGGATGTCCAGCCAGGCGGAGCGGACCGGGGTCGGGAACCGGCCGGACTGCGAGCAGAAGTGGCAGTCCTCGGGGCAGCCGCCGGTCTTCAGGCTGACGATGCCCTCCACCTCGACCTCCGGCCCGCACCAGCGGGTGCGCACCTCGTGGGCCAGCGCCAGCAGGTCCGGCAGGTGGTCCTCGGGCAGCCGCAGCACCCGCAGGACCTGCTCCTCGGTCAGGCCGACACCGTTCTCCAGCACCTGCTCGCGGGCTTGCCTGAGCATGTCCGTGCCGGCCAGTTCCTCGGGTGCCTGGGTCACCGGATCTCCTTGCGGTCGGGGACGGTGGGTCGTCGACGATGGACAGTGTGCCGCAACCGCCGGCTCAGGCGGTGTGGCCCGCGGTGAATACGTCCGAGTCGAAGTCACCGTCCAACCAGGGTGACAGGGAGTCCCGTGCCACGGCCAGGAACTCCTCGCGCGGCAGGCTCGCGATGCCGTCGGGCAGCACGCCCAGCAGCGGCGCACCCGCCGCGACCGGCAGATCCGTGAGATTGCAGCGGGAGGCCAGATCCGGCTCGGTCGGCCAGCGTCCGACGACGACACCGAGGCACTCGATCCCCCTGCGCACCAGCGCTTCCGCGGTGAGCGACGTCACGTTCAGCGTGCCCAGTCCGGCATGCGCGACGAGCAACACCGGCGCTGCCAGCGACCACGCGACGTCGGCCAGCGTGCCGCCGTCGGCGTCGAACCGGACCAGCAGACCGCCCGCGCCCTCGACCAGCACCAGATCGTGGTCGGCATCGAGCTCACCGGCCGCGGTGGCCACCTGGGCGGGCGTCACGGGGGGCAGGCCGGAGCGGCGTGCGGCCGCCTCCGGGGACAGCGGATCGGGGTAGCGGCGCAGTTCGCGGACCGTGACGTCGCCGGCCAGGCGGGCGATCTCGGCCAGGTCACCCGGTTCGCCCGCGACCACACCGGTCTGCGCGGGCTTGAGGACGGCGACCCTGCGGCCCCGGTCGGTGGCCAGTGCGGCGACAGCGGCCGACACCACCGTCTTGCCCACGTCCGTACCGGTTCCCGTGACCACCACGATGCTCACGGGCTCTCAGGCTACGGATCGGCCGCGCGGTCCCCTGGTCCGGGTCCCGCGGTCGCGGTCACCCCCGGCGGGCGGCGGCGGTCATGGCGGCGCAGATCGTCGCGAGATCGGCGTCGGTGCTGATGTAGGGCGGCATCGTGTAGATCAGGTCGCGGAACGGGCGCAGCCACGCGCCCTCCCGCACGGCGGCCTCGGTCGCGGCGGTCATGTCGACGTCGTGATCGAGTTGGATCACGCCGATCGCGCCGAGCACCCGGACCTCGGCGACACCGGGCAGGTCCTCGGCCGGCTTCAGGCCGGCTCTCAGGGTCGTCTCGATGTGGCCGACCGTGGCCCGCCAGTCCTGGCGCAGCAGCAGGTCGATCGACGCGTTCGCGACCGCGGCGGACAGCGGGTTGCCCATGAACGTCGGACCGTGCGCCAGTACGGGGAGTTCGCCGCGGGAGATGCCGTCGGCGACGTCCGCGGTGCACAGCGCCGCCGACATCGTCAGGTAGCCACCGGTCATGGCCTTGCCAAGGCACATCACGTCCGGCGAGACACCGGCGTGGTCGGCCGCGAACAGCGTGCCCGTGCGGCCGAAGCCGGTGGCGATCTCGTCGAACACGAGCAGCACACCGTGGCGGGTGGTGAGGTCGCGCAGCACCGTGAGGTAGGCGGGGTCGTGGAAGCGCATGCCACCCGCACCCTGGACGACCGGCTCGACGATCACCGCGGCCAGTTCGTCGGCGTGCTGTTCGATCAGTCGGCCGAGGCGCCGCACGTAGGCCGGTTCGAAGTCGCGGGGCGGTGCGTCGGCGAAGACCTGCTCCGGCAGCACGCCGCGCCACAGGCTGTGCATGCCACCGTCCGGGTCGCAGACGCTCATCGGGTGGAACGTGTCGCCGTGGTAGCCACCGCGCCAGGTGAGCAGCTTGCGTTTCCCGGGCCTGCCCGCGGAACGCCAGTACTGCAAGCACATCTTGACCGCGACCTCGACCGACACGGAGCCGGAGTCGGCGAGGAACACGTGCCGCAGCGGCTCCGGGGTGAGCTCGACGAGCCGCTGCGCGAGCGTGATCGCGGGTTCGTGGGTGAGGCCGCCGAACATCACGTGGCTCATCCGGTCGAGTTGGGAGCGGGCCGCCTCGTCCAGGACGGGGTGCCGGTAGCCGTGGATCGCGGCCCACCACGATGACATGCCGTCGACGAGTTCGCGGCCACCGGCAAGGCGCAGGCGGACACCGGACGCGGACTCGACCAGCAGCGGCGTGGTCGTGCCGGGCATCGGGCCGTAGGGGTGCCAGACATGGGCGCGGTCGAGCTCCAGCAGTTCCTCGGGAGTCACCGCTGGAGACTACGGCGACGGGTGACGGCGTGGCGTGCCGGTGCGGTCAGGTCGCCGTTCCTGTTGTGGCGCTTGGGGTCGGGGCCGTCGCGGGCGTCGCGGCGGCCGGGGCTGCAGCGGTCGCGCCGAGGGCGGCGAGGAGGGCGGTGCCGTGCGGGACGCCGATCCCGGCGCACGGATCCCAGCCGGTTGTGGCCTGGTAGGCCCCGTTGCCGCCGCCGGTGACGTCGCGGAAGCACGCGGCGGCGTTCGCGGCGTAGATCAACGGGTTGATCAGGCCGAGGGGGCGGCCCAGGCTCTGCGTGAGCCGGCAGATCAGGGCGGCCCACAGCGGTGCGACGGCACTGGTGCCACCGAGGACGGTGTCCTTGCCGTCGACGCGAACCCGGTAGCCGGTCGCGGGATCGGCCACGGCGGCGACGTCGGGCACGCCCCGGCCCGTCGTCGTGGCGCCGGCCCGTGGCGGCACGCCGGCCCGCCGCTGCCACGCGGGCAGTGCCACGACGTCGCTCACGCCGCCGCCGGTGGCCGCCGTGGTCGCGTCACCGTCGTTCCAGACCGTCTCGGTCAGCACGTGGCCGTCCGGACCGACGGTGAGGCTGGTGCCGCCGCAGGCAAGGACGTACTGGCTGGAGGCCGGGAAATCGACGTGCTGGCCACCGCTGGTGTCGCAATCCTGGGAACCGGTGTCGCCGGCCGCCGCGCAGACCGTGACGCCGAGGGCGGCCGCGTCGGCGAACGCCGAGTCGAGGGCCTGGCGGGTCTGTGCGGTCCATTGGTCCTCCGACATGCCCCAGCTGATGCTGAGCACGGCGGGCGAGGGCGTCGCGTGGATGGCGGTCGTGATGGCGTTCACGAAGCCCTGATCGGTGTTGGGCGCGAAGTACACGAGCAGTTCGGCCTTGGGCGCGAGCGCGCCGAGCACCTCGACGTCGAGCAGTACCTCGGGATCGGCACCGGTCGGCGCCCGGCCGGCGACGTTCTGCGCGCCGTCGACGCCGACGGCGGTGATCTTCGGGGTCGGGATCGCGAGGCCGCCGAAGAACGCGTCCAGGTCGTCCTGCCCGTAACCGCCGCCGAACTCGACGACCGCCGCGATCCGGCCGGCGCCGTCGGTGTCCGGGAAGTCGTAGACGGTGGCGAGGCCGGGCACGGGAAAGCCGGTCGGCTCGGCGGCGGCGGCGTGAGCGCGGACGTACGGCCGGACCTGTGGCCGCGTGTCCAGGCCGAGCACGGCGACGACCACACCGTCGAGTGCGGCGGGCACGGCGAGTTCACCGGAGCGGGCACGGTGCTCGACCGGGTCACCGGTCGGGGACGTGCCGCGCACCCGGGTGAGCTGGGTGCCGAACAGCGAGGTGACGGCCTCGGCGGGTCCGTGGCAGAACAGCCGACGGGAGCCGTGGTGCGCCTGTGAGACGGTCACACCGGCCGCGGTGAAGGCGGCGCGGACGCGCTCGGCGTCGGCGGGATCGGCGCCGAAGCGGTCGGCGAGTTCCGCGGTGGACACGGTGTCCGGCCCCTCGACCAGTTCGCTGGGCAGAGCCGCGCGGCGACGGACGAGCACGGTGAACGCGACGCGCTCGCCGGGATCGACGTCACCGAGCGGCTGCGCACCGGTCACGGCATCACGCGAACTACCCGACAGTGGCACCCGCTGCTCGGTCATGCTCACATGGTCCGCATCCCGTCCTCCGACGTTACGGCCGTCACTCGGTCGCATCACCCGGTCGTGGGGTCGACGCTGGTCGGTCGACCGGGCACCGCCGACAACGGTCACCAGTCGGTCGACGCCAGACCCGCCGGTCGGCGGCATCGGTCGCGACGGGCGAGGCCGTCAGGGTTGCCGGTGGTCACGTCGATGCGGTCGACTCCGTCGCCGATGCTTCGAGCGGTGACCGCAGGCGTAGGACAGTCCTTTCAGGACTGCCGGGACCAGCGGGGCTGTCGGGACCGTCAGGCCAGGTGGACCGGTAAGCGCTCCAGGCCCCTGATCAGCGTGCCCGGCCGCCACCGCACGTCCTCCGGACCCACCGCCAAGGTGATCTCGTCGAACCTGGTCAACAGTGCCGTGAACGCTATCTCGGCTTCCAGGCGGGCCAGCGGGGCGCCGAGGCAGTAGTGGATGCCGTGGCCGAAAGCCATGTGGCCGGTGGTTTCCCGGTGGATGTCGAACGTGTCCGGCTCAGCGAACCGGTTCGGGTCCCGGTTGGCGGACAGCAGGGACACGATGACGAACTCGTCGGCCGGGATCGAGACCCCACCGATCTCCACCGGTTCCAGCGTGAAGCGGAACGTGGCGTGGTTGAGCGGGCCCTGGTAGCGCAGGAACTCCTCGATCGCGGCGGGGAGCAGCGACAGGTCCGCACGCAGTTCGGCAAGCTGGCCCGGGTTGTTCAGCAACGACAGCATGCCGTTGCCGATCAGGTTGACCGTCGTCTCGTGGCCGGCGACCAGCAGCAGGAACGCCATGGCGACCAGCTCGTGCTCGGTGAGCGCATCACCCGCGTCGCGGGCCTGGACCAGCGCCGACATCATGTCCTCGCCCGGGTCGGCGCGCTTGGACGCGACCAGGGCGGCCAGGTAGTCGGTCATGGCCTGTTCCGCGGCGACCATCTCCTCCCTGACGCCACCGGAGATCAGCAGGTTCGACCACTCGCGGAAGGCGTCGCGTTCGTCCGTGGGCACGCCGAGCAGTTCGCAGATCACGGTGATGGGCAACGGAAACGCGAACACGTCGAGCAGGTCGACGTCGCCGCCGTCGGCCACGGCGGCCAGCAGTTCGTCGGTGATCTGTTGGACGCGGGGGCGCATCTGTTGGATCTTGCGGGAGGTGAACGCCTTGTTCACCAGGCGGCGCAGGCGTTCGTGATCGGGTGGATCGCTGTTGAGCATGTGCTGGTTGAGCACGCTCGGCTCACCCGCGTGCAACCGGGGCTCCTCGCTGTGTCGGTCGAACAGGTCGTCCATGCGCGCGGAATCCTTGCCCAGCCGCGGATCGGCCAGCGCCGCGCGCGCGTCGGCGTACCGCGTGACCAGCCACGACCTCAGACCGGACGGCAGCCGCACCGGCTGCACCGGCGCCTCCTCGCGCAGGCGGCGGACGATCGCGTACGGATCGCGGACATAGTCCTCACCGAGTTCCTCGGCAACAGCGGTCGCGTTGTCCCGCATGTCTTTTTCTCCCTCTGGCCGGGTCAGTACCGCACGCCGTCGGTGTGGCGTCCGACCAGACAACGGGCGCAGGCCGGACAAAGTGCCCGGAAGCCGGGCTTTCACCGGATCGAGTGGATGATCTTCAGGAGGCGCCGCCGGCCACCCACTCCCGGACGACGTCGCCCAGCACCGACACCGGGAGCGGGCCGCTGCCCAGGACCGTGTCGTGGAAGCCGCGGATGTCGAACCTCCCGCCCAGCGCCGCTTCCGCGTCGGTCCTGATCCGCTGGATCTCCAGGCGCCCCACCATGTACGACAGAGCCTGCCCGGGGAACGCGATGTACCGGTCGACCTCGGCCTCGATCTCGACCGCGGCCATCGGCGTGTGCCGGGACAGGTACTCCACGGCCCGCGTACGGCTCCAACCCCTGGCGTGCAGGCCGGTGTCCACCACGAGCCTGCCGGCGCGCATCGAGTCCGCCGTGAGCATGCCCAGCCTGGCCAGATCGCCGGAGTACAGGCCCATCTCGTCGGCGAGGCGCTCCGTGTAGAGGCCCCAGCCCTCGGTGTACGCGTTGACGTCGGCCAGCCGGTGCAGCATCGGCAGATCGGGCAGTTCCTGCGCGATGGTGAGCTGGAAGTGGTGGCCGGGCACGGCTTCGTGGAACGCCGTCGCCTCTGCCTGGTGCCGGAACCGCTCGGTGACCTGGTCGGTGTTGGCGTAGTAGACGCCCGGCCGACCCCCGTCCATCGCCGGTGGCACGTAGAACGCGGCCGGAGCACCCGCCGCGTCGGCGGCCGGGATCGGCCGGACCTCGCACTCCTGGCCGGGCAGCAGGCCGAACCAGCGCGGTGCCGCCTCGCCCGCCCGTTGGATCGCCTGGCGCGCGGCGCCGAGCAGTTCCTCCGCCGTCTGCCAGCGCAGCGACTCGTCGAAGCGCAGCTTCGAGAAGATCTCGGCCAGGTCGTCGGTGCCCAGCACCTTGGCGCCCAGTTCGGCGTACTCGGCGCGCAGGGCGTCGATGATGTCCAGGCCGGTCTGGTGCAGTTCGTCCGGCGTGCGGTCGGTCGTGGTGTGCACGCGGACCAGGCGCGCGTACGCCTGGTCGCCGCCGGGCAGGTAGGTCAGGCCCGGCCGGTCGGCGGTGCGGCCGTGCGGCAGGATCTCGTCGGCCAGCACGTCGCGGTACGCGGCGAAAGCGGGACGCACGACGTCGGCGAGCACCTGTTCCCTGCGGGCCGCGAAGTCGGGAACGGCGCCCTCCGGCGGTTCCGGGCGGGCCAGCGGGTCCTCGTCCGGGTCGGTGAGGTAGCGGTCGACGTGCTTGATCGCGGCTTCGACCAGGTGAGCGACCGGGACGCGGCCCTCGGCGACGCCGTGCCGGTGGCGCACCGCGACGGCCGACAGGTAGTCCGGGATCGCGCCCAGCCTGCGCAGGTACGCCTCGGCGAGCTCCGCCGTGGGCAGCGCGAGCATGGGCAGTGCCATCAACAGCTGCGCGGCGGGCGCGACGAACATGTCGGTGACGGTGAACTCGTCGATCATGCTGTCGATGACGTCGATCCTGGTCCGCGCCTGCTGGATCACGACGGCACGCGTGGTGCGGTCGGCGGCCGACAGCGTCGCCGGGTCGATGGCCCCGGCGCGGGCACCCAGGTCGGCGTACCGGGCGCGGAACGCCTGTTCCGTGGCTTCGCCGGGGTCGGCGAGCTTGTCGTGCGTGCCGTCCAGGCCGAACATCGAAGGCAGCATCGGGTCCTGATCACAGAGCACTGCGACGAACTCGTCGGCGAGTTCGCGGGGTGACGTGACCGCGTCCGGCATGGCTGACCTCCGTGCTCGACATCCAGATCCGCCGCCGATCGTAGAGGTCCAGGACCACCCGATCGGATGATCTTCGGCGGACGTGCAGGATTGGTGTCGTGCCCGTACGCCCGATCACCGTCGAAGGTCTGCTCGCCGAACTCGCCGACACCGTCGCCGGGCGCTCGCCGGGCGAGTGGCTGCGGGTCGCGGTGGACGGCGCGCCACCGGCCCGGCCGGGTGCGCTCGCCGACGACCTGGTGGACCTGGTGCGGTTGCGCGGCCGCGAGGTGGTGCGGGTGCGGGCGGCCGACTTCCTGCGGCCGGCGTCGCTGCGGTGGGAGCACGGACGGACCGATCCGGACGCGTTCTACGAGGACTGGCTGGACGTCGGCGGGCTGGCCAGGGAGGTGCTCGCGCCCACGGCGCCGGGCGGGAACGGCCGGGTGCTGCCCGCGTTGTGGGACGCGGCGGCCGATCGGGCCAGCCGGGTCGGGTACGTGACGCTGCCGGCGGGCGGTGTGGTCGTGGTGGACGGTGCGCTGTTGCTGGGCCGTGGCCTGGACTTCGACCTGACGGTGCACCTGGCGCTGTCGCCCGGTGCGCTGAACCGGCAGACCGCCGAGCACGACCGCTGGACGCTGCCGGCATACCCGCGCTACGCGCGTGAGGTGGCCCCGGAGGGCATCGCGGACATCGTGGTACGGATGGACCACGGCGCTCGCCCGGCGATCCTGCGCAACCGGGCGGTGGACGCGGGCGCGTGACCGGCACGTGCCACGTGGGCGGCCCGACCGAGTAGCGTTCGGGCCGTGGCCGCCCCGGATCCCGTGGACATTCGCCTGCTCTCGCTGGTCGCGGAGCTGGGCAGGGCCGCAGTGCACGACATCGCCGCCCGGATGGGCATGGACCCCAGGGAGGTCGCCGCGCGGCTGGTCGCGCTGTCGGCCACCGGGCTGCCGCTGATCGTCGGCGTGGAGTGCGATCCGCAGGGGCTGCGCCACGCGATCGCCGGTGCGGGCGCGTGGCTGAACTACGCGGCACAGGGCGGTTCGTCCGGGCCGCACGGGGTGCCGTCCGGCGTGTACCCGCAGCCGGGCCCCGGTGTGACGTCGGGCCCGTATCCCGCGCAGCAGCGGCCGTATCCGACACCGGCGCCGCAGCAGGGGGTGTCGTCCGGTCCGTTCCCGGCGCCGACGCAACAGCCGCCACGGCAGGGCACCCGCAGCGCGCCCTTCCCGGCTCCGGGCACGGACGCGATGAGCACGTGGGGTCCGCCGCAGAGTTCGTCGTGGGCCCGGGGTGACCAGCCGACCCGACCGGTGTGGACGTCTCCGCCGGTGCGGGCGACGGCCGGCGGCAGCGGTCCGCACCAGGTGGCCGCCGAGCCGGCGGCGCAGCAGGGCAGGGTCGGCGAGACGCTGCACACCGACCCGATGGAGGCCGAACAGTTCGCGATCCAGCTCGTCGAGGTCGTCGATCCGGCCGATTTCCTGTTCACGGCGGCCGGTTACCGGTTGCGCGAGGGGAACGGGCCGTCGTCGTGCACACCGAACTGACCAACCGCGGCCCCGCGCCGCTGGCCACGCTGCCCGACCTGTACCTGGTGCTGGTGGCCAAGGACGGGCAGACGGTGAGCAAGGCGCCGGTGTCGCTGTCGTCCCGCCCGCCGCACCGGATGGGCGTGCGGCCGGGCGAAACCGCGGGCGGACACACGGTGTACGTGCTGCCGGAGACCACCGACATCACCGCGGTGCGGTGGACGTCGCGGCCGGACGACGACCGCACCGCGCTGACGTGGACCGTGGAGCAGTGACGGATCACTGGGCGCGCAACACTTCCAGCGCGTGTTCCAGGTCGGCGGGGTACTGGCTGGTGAACTCGACCCAGCGGCCGTCGGACGGGTGCTCGAAAGCGAGTGTGCGGGCGTGCAGCCACTGCCGGGTCAGGCCGACCTTCTTGGCCAGCACGGGGTCCGCGCCGTAGGTCAGGTCGCCGACGCACGGGTGGTGCAGCGCGGCGAAGTGCACGCGGATCTGGTGCGTACGACCGGTTTCCAGCTTCACGTCGAGCAGCGACGCGTTCGGGAACGCCTCGACCACCTCGTAGTGCGTGACGCTGGGACGCCCGCCCGCGACGACGGCGAACTTGTAGTCGTGCTTGGGATGCCGGTCGATCGGCGCGTCGATGGTGCCACGGCTCGGGATCGGGCAGGCCCTGCACGACCGCGTGGTAGCGCTTGTCGACCGTGCGTTCCTTGAAGGCGCGCTTGAGCACCGAGTACGCGTGTTCGCTCTTGGCCACCACCATCACGCCGGTCGTGCCGACGTCCAGCCGGTGCACGACGCCCTGGCGTTCGGCCGCGCCGCAGGTGGCGATCATGATGCCGGCGGCGGCCAGGCCGCCGATGACGGTCGGGCCGGTCCAGCCGGGGCTGGGATGCGCGGCCACGCCGACCGGCTTGTCGACGACGACGATGTCGTCGTCCTGGTACAGCACGACGAGGCCCGTCCACCGGCACGGCGGCGACGGCGATCGGCGCGGCCGGCTCGGGCAGCGTGACCTCCAGCCAGGCGCCCGCCGTCAGGCGGTCGGACTTGCCGGCGGCACGGCCGTCGAGCAGCACCTCGCCGGACTCGGCGAGGTCGGCGACGACGGTGCGGGACAGACCGAGCAGCCGGGCCAGGCCGGCGTCGACCCGCATGCCGTCCAGACCGTCGGGTACGGGAAGCGTGCGCGCACTCACGTGCAGTCCTGTGCTCGGCCGCCTTCGCGGTGCGCGCGACGCCACCGTCGTAGTCCTTGCCCAGCAACGCCATCAGCACGATCAGCACACCGCCGACGGTGATGCACGAGTCGGCGATGTTGAACACCGCGAACGCCTGCCGCCCGCGGCTTGAACACCGAGATCAAGTCGACGACGTGACCGCGCAGCGGGCCGGGGGCGCGGAAGATCCGGTCCCTCAGGTTGCCCAGCGCACCGGCGAGCACCATGCCGATGCCGATCGCCCAGCCGACCGAGCGCAGCCGGGGCGCGATGAACACGATCGCGACGACGACGCCCAGCGCGACCAGGCTGAGCACCCACGTCATGCCGGTGGCCATCGAGAACGCGGCGCCGGGGTTGCGGCAGCACGTCCAGGTACAGCAGGCCGCTGATCGCGGTGACGGCCGGCTTGCCCTCCAGATGCGCCACGACGAGGTACTTGGACAGCACGTCGAGCCCGAGTGCGAGCACGGCGACCACGATCAGCACGCCCAACCGCCTCGGCGGTGGCGGGGCGGTCCCCTGGTCGTCCGCTGTGCTGCGCTGTTCTCGTGCTCACCCGGCCATTGTCCACGACGTCACGACGTGAGGAACGGCGGCAGCGGGCGCGGGTCGGGAGTGGGCACCCAGCGGCCGTCCCGCTGCTGGTAGGTCCAGCGCGGCCCGTGGGCGACGAGTTCGCGCAGCGCGCCGACGAGCCGGTCCACGTGCTCGGCCGTGGTGCCCAGGCCGATGCTGGCCCGCAGCGCGGTCCGGCCGCCGGTCAGGCGGTGGGTGAGCAGGTGGGCGCAGAACGCGCCGTCGCGCACGCCGATGCCGTGCTCCGCGGACAGCGCCGCGGCCAGCAGACCGGGGTCCTGGTCGTCGACGGTGAAGCTGACCACGCCGACCCGCTCGGCGTCCCTGCCGAACACGGCCAGCGGGCGCAGGCCGGGGACGCCTGCCAGGCCGGTGCGCAGCCGGGCCAGCAGGGCCCGCTCGTGGGCCAGGATCGGCGTCCCAGTGCCGGGACAGCGCGGTGCACGCGACGGCCAGGGCGTGCACGCCGACGACGTTGGGCGAGCCTGCCTCGTGCCGGTCGGTGCCCCGCGACCAGGACGACGCCCGTCTTCGGTGACCAGGCTGGTGGCGCCGCCGCCGCGCAGGTACGGCGGCGCGGCCCGCAGCCAGTCGGCGCGGCCGACCAGCACGCCCGCGCCGAACGGGGCGTACAGCTTGTGGCCGGAGAAGACCAGGTAGTCGACGCCGATCCGCCGCAGGTCCACCGGGCGGTGCGGGGCGAGCTGGGCCGCGTCGACGACGATCCGCGCGCCGTGCGCGTGCGCCGTGGCGGCGAGTTCGGCCACCGGCCACAGTTCGCCGGTGACGTTGGACGCTCCGGTGACGACGACCAGCCGGGGCCCGGTCGGGCAGGCCGCGCAGGGCGTCGGCGACGGCGCGCACGGCCGCGTCCGGGTCGGCCGGGGCGGGCAGGCGGTGCACGTTCGGGCCGCGCCACGGCAGCAGCGCCGCGTGGTGCTCGCTCTCGAACACGACGACCGAGGTGCCCCTCGGGACGGCGTGCGCGAGCAGGTTCAGCGAGTCGGTGGTGTTGCGGGTGAACAGCACCGTGTCGGTGGCGTGGGCGCCGATGAAGCGGCGGACGGCGTCCCGTGCCTGCTCGTACACCCTGGTACAGACCTGCGAGGCGAAGCCGGCGCCGCGGTGCACGCTGGCGTACCAGGGCAGCAGTTCGTCGACGGCGGCCCTGACCTCGGCCAGGCACGGGGCGCTGGCCGCGTGGTCGAGATTGGCGTAGCCGACCGAGCCGCCGGTGACCAGCGGCACGGTGAGCTCGGCACCGGCGACGGACGGGACGGCGGAGCGGGTGACGGCGAGCGTCATGGCGGTGCCTCCTGGCGGTCGGGACCCGCCCGTGAGGAGAGTCCGCGCTTGCCCGCCGCACCTCGCGGCGGACCAGGTCCTCACCCGGGGCACCCCACCGCGGTTGGAGGGTTGCCGGCCAGCGAGCCGGGGCTTGTGCGCTGGCACTCATGACCTTCGCGGCGACGGTAGCGCAGGCGTCCCCGGGCGGCGAGTTGATCCGGATGCTGGGAATCAGGCGTCCGGGTCGCCCTTCCACTTCGCGTAGCGGCCCGCGCGGTCGACGGCGCGGATGCGGCGCTCGGCCGCCTCGCGGACCCGTTCGGCCGCGACCACGAGCAGTTGGTCGCCCTCGCGCAGCCGCGTCCTGCCGTTGGGGGTGAAACCGTGCTCGTCGCGGATCACCAGGCTGACCGTGGCGCCCTCGGGCAGGCGCAGCTCGGCCAGGTAGACGCCGTGCAGCCGGGAACCCTGCTGCACCCTGACCTGTAGCAGGCCCGCGTCCAGTTCGTCCAGCGGGGCGACGTCGACCTCCAGCTCCCGCGGCTGCACCGAACCGGTCAGGCCGAGCCGCCGCGCCACGAAGGGCAGCGTGCCGCCCTGCACCAGCGTCAGCACGACGACGAGCACGAACACGGCGCCGACCAGCTCCTGCGCCTGCGGCCGGCCGTCGGTCAGCGGGATCAGCGCCAGCACGATGGGCACCGCGCCGCGCAGCCCGGACCAGGACAGGAAGACCTGCTCACGCCAGGGCAGTCGGAACGGCAGCGACGACAGCAGCACCGACAGCGGGCGGGCCAGCAGCACCAGCACGGCACCGGCGACCAGGCCGGGGACCACGGCGGCGAGCACCCTGGGCGGCGACGCGTACAGGCCCAACAGGACGAACAGACCGATCTGGGCCAGCCAGCCGAAACCCTCCGCGAACGACAGCGTGTCCGCACGGTGGGGCAGGTGGGAGTTGCCCAGCACCAGGGCGCAGACGTAGGTGGCGAGCAGGCCGGACGCGTGCGCGACGTCGCCGACGTGGCGAACGCGAGCACGCACACGGCGATGGTGGCCAGCGGGTACAGGCCGGTGGCCGGCAGCGCCGCCCTGCGCAGCAGCCAGCCGGCCAGCCTGCCCAGCACGGCGCCGATCAGCGCGCCGGCCAGCAGTTCGTAGCCGGCCAGCAGCGGCGTCGTCCAGCTCAGCGGGTCGGTGCCGGCCAGCACGACGACGGCGATGAACACCGGCGCGTCGTTGAGACCGGACTCCAGTTCCAGTGCGCCGACCAGGGTGCGGCCGACGTCCACGTTGCGCAGCACGCTGAACACGGCGGCCGCGTCGGTCGACGACAGCACGGCACCCCACAGCAGCGCGGTGCGCCAGTCCAGTGACAGCAGCAAGTGCAGTGCCGTACCGGTGATCGCGATGCTGACCACGACTGCCACAGTGGACAGTGCGATGCCCAGCCCGATCGCCGGCCGGACGCGTCTCCAGCGGGTGGTCAGACCACCTTCGGTGAGGATCAGCACGAGCGCCGCGATGCCCAGCGACTGGGTCAGCGACGCGTCGTCGAAGCGGATGCCGAGCCCGGATTCGCCCAGCAGCAGGCCGATTCCCAGGTAGAGCAGCAGCGAGGGCAGGCCGAGCCGGTTGGACAACCGGATGCCCAGCACGGCGACGAGCAGCACGACGGCCGAGGTGCCCAGCGCGAACGCGAGACCGGACATGGCACCTCCTCCACGGTCGGGACCTGCGCTCACGTGGTCGAGCACCGCCGGACCCCAGTGTCGTCAGGTCAGCGCTTTCCCGCCGGTCAGCTCGTGGAGCCGGGGTCGACCACCACCGGTTCGTCCCGTGCGTGAGCGCCGACGACGGCGATCGTGCACGGGCGCGCCGGGTGCGGGCACGGCGACGACCAGCGCCTGCCCTCCCACCGTCCACCCACCACGGTACGGCGTGCGCCGGGCCTGACCCGCACGGCGAAACGGACACCACTCACCGGAGGCGACCGGTGGGGCCACGGTTCAGTCGCGCAGCGGCACCGGGCCGTCCGTGGTCACGGCCGCGGCACCGGCCGGCGTCACCAGGGGCGTCGCGACGGCGTCCTCGAACATGCCGCGCAGGAACTCCGACAGCGTCCGGCCGCTGCCCGACGCCCGTGCCTTCAACGCGAGGAACACCGCGTCGGGCACGTCGCGAACCTGGATGTGTACGCCCATACGGCCAGTATTCCCACCCGCACGGTGCGTGTGTCAACGGAACGGGGCGCCGAGAACCCTTTTGGCGCCCCGTTCCGTCCGTTCCGCGTCAGCCCCTGGTCACCCGCACGGCAACCGGTGCGCCGTCGCCCACCGTCGTGGTCGGCGTGCCGTCCGCGACATCGTTCGGCGAACCGTAGGAAACGGCGTCGGCGAGCGTTTCGGACCGCAGGAACCGCTCGTGCGTGCGCACCGCGTCGTGCACGGCGTCCTCGGCGTGCACCGTCACCGAGATCCGGTCGGACACGTCCAGACCGGCGTCCCTGCGCGCCTGCTGCACGGCACGGACGACGTCGCGTGCCACGCCCTCGGCGGCCAGCTCGCCGGTGACGTCGGTGTCCAGCACGACGAGTCCGTTGCCACCGGGCAGTTCCGCCGTGGCACCGGGGTCGGTCGCGACGAGCCTGCGCTCGTACTCGCCTGCCAGCAGGTCGATCCCGGCCGCGACGACGGTGCCGGACGCGTCCGTGGACCATTCGCCCGACTTCACCGCGCGGATCACCTTCTGCGTGTCACCGCCCAGCCGGGGGCCGAGGGCGCGCGCGTTCACGACCAGTTCGAAACGGCCGTGCGCGGCCACGTCCGTGCTCAGCACGACCTGCTTGACGTTGACCTCGTCCGCGATGATCGCCACGAAACCGGCCAGCCGCTCCGCGTCCGGCGACGCCACGACGAGCCTGCCCAGCGGCAGCCGCACGCGCAGCTTGTTGGCCTTGCGCAACGACAGCGCGGCGGAGCACACCTGCCGGACCTCGTCCATCTCGGCCACCAGCTCGTCACCGGCCGGCAGGTCGGCGGCGTCCGGCCAGTCGGCCAGGTGCACCGAACGGCCACCGGTCAGGCCGCGCCAGACCTCCTCGGTGGTCAGCGGCAGCAGCGGCGCGGCCACTCGGCACGCCACCTCCAGCACCGTGTGCAGCGTGTCGATCGCGTCCGCGTCACCCGCCCAGAACCGGTCCCGCGACCGCCGCACGTACCAGTTCGTCAGGACCTCCAGGAAGTCCCGGACCGCCGAGCACGCACCGGAGATGTCGTAGGCGTCCATCGCGGCCGTCACGTCGGCGACCAGGTTGTGCGTCTTGGCCAGGACGTAGCGGTCCAGCACGTTGTCGCTGTCGGTCCGCCAGGTGCCGTCCCTGCCCTCCGCGTTCGCGTACAGGGCGAGGAAGTACCACGAGTTCCACAGCGGCAGCACGGCCTGGCGCACCGCGTCGCGGATGCCGCGCTCGGTGACGATCAGGTTGCCGCCGCGCAGGATCGGCGACGCCATCAGGAACCACCGCATCGCGTCCGAGCCGTCCCGCTGGAAGACCTCGTTCACGTCCGGATAGTTCTTGCGCGACTTGGACATCTTCTGCCCGTCGTCGCCCAGCACGATGCCGTGCGCGAGCGCGTTGCGGAAAGCCGGCCGGTCGAACAGCGCCGTCGCCAGGACGTGCATCAGGTAGAACCAGCCGCGGGTCTGCGCGGTGTACTCGACGATGAAGTCGCCGGGGTAGTGGTGTTCGAACCACTCCTGGTTGGCAAAGGGGTAGTGCACCTGGGCGAAGGGCATCGAGCCCGAGTCGAACCAGCAGTCCAGCACCTCGGGAACCCGGCGCATGGTGGACTTCCCGGTCGGGTCGTCCGGGTTCGGCCTGGTCAGCACATCCACGTGCGGACGGTGCAGGTCGGCGGGGCGCACACCGAAGTCGCGCTCCAGCTCGTCCAGCGAGCCGTACACGTCGACCCTCGGGTGGTTCGGGTCGTCGGACATCCACACGGGCACCGGCGAACCCCAGAACCGGCTGCGGGAGATCGACCACTCCCGCGCACCGGCCAGCCACTTGCCGAACTGGCCGTCCCGCACGTGGCCGGGCACCCAGTTGATCTCCCGGTTCAACTCGACCATGCGGTCGCGGAACTTCGGCACGTCCACGAACCAGCTGGAAACCGCCTTGTACACCAACGGTTTCTGACAGCGCCAGCAGTGCGGGTACGGGTGCACGTAGCTGTCCTGGCGGAACAGCACGCCACGCTCGCGCAGGTGCCGCAGCAGCGGCTTGTTCGCGTCGAACACCTGTAGGCCCTGGTACTGCGGGATCATCTGCGTGAACCGCGCGTGCGCGTCCACGGTCAGGATCGGCGGGATGCCGTTGGCGGTGCAGACGTCGAAGTCGTCCTCACCGTGACACGGCGACACCTGGACCACGCCGGTGCCGTCGTCGGTGGTGACGAAGTCGCCTGCCAGCACGGTGAACGCCTTCGTCCCCCGCGTCTGGTCGACCAGGTAGTCGAACAGCGGCGTGTAGCGGCGGCCCACCAGGTCCGCACCCTTGAGCGAACCGACCCGGACCGCGCCCGCCAGTTCCTTCTCGTAGGCGCCCAGCCGGGCCTCGGCCAGGATGTAGCGGTGGCCGTCCAGTTCCATGACGGCGTAGTCGATGTCCTCACCGACCACCATCGCCATGTTCGGCACCAGCGTCCACGGCATCGTCGTCCACGCCAGGATGCGCTCGCCGGTCTCCAGCTCGAACCACACCGTGCTGGCCGGGTCCTGCCGCTCCCGGTAGGTGTCGGCGTCCATCCGCAGCTCGGTGTTGGACAGCGGCGTCTCGCAGCGCCAGCAGTACGCCAGGACACGGAAGCCCTCGTAGATGAGCTCCTTGTCCCAGAGCGTCTTGAACGCCCACATGACGCTTTCCATGTAGTCCAGGTCGAGCGTCTTGTAGTCGTTGTCGAAGTCCACCCAGCGGGCCTGCTGCGTGACGTAGTCGCGCCAGTCGTCGGTGTAGCGCAGCACGGACGTGCGACAGGTCTCGTTGAACTTCTCCACACCCAGCGCCTCGATCTCCGCCTTGACGGTGATCCCGAGCTGGTGCTCGGCCTCGATCTCGGCGGGCAGGCCGTGGCAGTCCCAGCCGAACCGGCGCTCGACGTGCCGGCCGCGCATCGTCCGGTAACGCGGCACGACGTCCTTGACGTAGCCGGTCAGCAGGTGGCCGTAGTGCGGCAGGCCGTTGGCGAACGGCGGGCCGTCGTAGAAGACGTACTCGTTGGCGCCGTTCTCACCGGCGGGCCGGGCCTCGACGCTGGCCTGGAACGTGTGGTCGGCCGACCAGTAGTCCAGGACGGCCCGCTCCAGTTGCGGGAAGGACGGCTGCGCGGGCACACCGGCGTCACCGGACGTCCTCGCCTTGGGGTACGACATGGGGCTCCTCGCGGGTCTGGCGTGACTCGTGACCCGGGGACGACACACCGCTGTCGGTGTCCCGCGGTACCACCCCGATTGCCGGTCGAGACTCGACCGACCACTCGTTGCCGGCTGTGACGGGCCGGACCCGTCCGGTTCTACTGAGGCGCTGCCGCGCCCGTTCTTCCGGAGGCTCCCCGGTGATGGCCGGATCGACGCCTGACTGCGTCCAGGATAACCGGGCGCGCCAACCGTTATGTTCCGGTACCCGCCGTGCGGTGTTCGGCGGCCAGAACGGCGTCCGGGCCGCAGACGGCACACGGCGTGAACCCGAGCTGGCGTGCCTCGCCGATCGGCAGCGGCAGCGTCGGCCGGGCGGCCAGCCAGCGGCAGCCGGCCAGGTGGTAGCGCGGCCGCTCGTCCACGACCCGCACCTCGGTGGTCAGGTCGGTGACGATCAGCAGATCGGCCGCGTCGGTGTCCTCCTCGGCCGGTTCGGCGTCCGGGTCCACCTCCTCGGCGGGTTCGGGCCGCGGCACCGGCGGTGGCTGCCGCGCGAACCGGGCGCGCCTGCGCGACCAGTCCACCACCAGCACGATCGCGGCGACCACACTCGCGCCCACCGACAGCCACGCCCACAGCATCGTCGACGTGACCAGCGCGGTGACCAGCAGCCCGAAGGCCGCCAGCACCAGCGCCAGTACCACGAGCAGCATGAGCTAGAAGGTACTGCCCCGGCGGCCGGATCGGCGAAACCCGACCGGGGACGACGGCATCAGCGGGACCACCGGAGATCGGTGGTCCCGCCTGCCGGTCGTGCTCAGCCCGCCTCGGCGCGCGGCCCGAACGAGTACCCCGTCTGCGGCGCACGGCTCTCCGACGGCGCGGCCGAGCCGCGATCGTTGAGATCGCGCAGACTGGATTCGAGGAAGGTCTTGAGCCGGGTCCGGTACTCGCGCTCGAACGTGCGCAGAGTCTCGATCTCCTTCTCCAGGGTCTTCTTCTCGTTCGTGATCGTGCTGATCAGCTCGTTGTGCTTGCGCTGGGCGTCGCGTTCCAGCGAGCCCGCCTTGTCCCGTGCCTGGCGTTCCACCGTCTCGGCGCGGGTCCTGGCCTCGTTGAGCATCGTCTCGGCGCGCGTGCGCGCCTCGTTGACCATCGTGTCCGACTTGGCCCTCGCCTCGGACAGCAACTGCTCGGCCTTGGTCCGTGCCTCGGACAGCATGCTGTCCGACTCGGCCTTCGCCTCGCCGGTCAGCCGGTCGGCCATCTCCTGGGCCAGACCGAGCACCTTGGCGGCCTGCACGTGGTGGTCACCACCACCCATGCCGCCCGGGGTCGTCTCCTCCATGGAGGTCGGTGGCGGCACGGTGGTCAGCCGGCGGGACGGAACCTCGTCCTGCACGCGCGACACCACGGGAACCGGCGCCGACCTGGCGTTGTCCAGGTCCGCCCGCGCGGAGTCCAGCTGCTGGTCCAGCTGTTCCACCTGCTGACGGAGGTCGTTGTTCTCCTCGAGCAGGCGGGCCAACTCGGCCTCGATCAGGTCGAGGAACGCGTCGACCTCGTCCTCGTTGTAGCCCCGCTTGCCAATAGGAGGCTTGCTGAACGCGACGTTGTGCACGTCAGCGGGGGTCAAGCCCATCAGATCACCTCACGCACTCACGGCTGCCGGCACCCGAGAACCCCGTCAACCCGGGTAGGCCAGTCGCATCAGTATGAACACAACCAGCAGCAGCACCATAATCGATACGTCTAGTCCCACGCCCCCGATCCGCACCATCGGGATCACCCGACGAGCCAACCGTACCGGGGGGTCGGTCACTGTGTAGATGGTCTCCAGCGTCACCGCAACCCCTCCGGCCGCCCGCCACTCCCGGGCGAACGCTCGGACGAGCTCGACCACGACGCGCGCGGTCAACAGCAGCCAGAAGGCGAACAAGAGGTAGTACAGCACCAGCCGCGCGGTCTCCACAGCTCAACTGTGCCACGATCGTCGGTCAGCCGAAGACCCCACCCTCGGCCAGCCGCCGCCGGTCCTCCGCGGTCACGTCGACATCGGGTGGTGAGATCAAGAACACTTTGTTCGTGATCTTGTCGATATCACCGCGCATCGCGAATGCCAGACCGGCCGCGAAGTCGACCAGACGCCGCGCGTCCGAGTCGCTCAGGTCGGTCAGGTTGATGATCACGGGCGCGCCGTCCCGGTAGCGCTCACCGATCGTGCGGGCGTCGACGAAGGTCCGCGGGTGCAGCGTCGTGATCCTGCTCAGCGGGTGCGCGGGAGCGGTCTCGGCGACCACCGGCTGCGGCACGGGCCGCGGCTCGACCCTCGGTCTGGGCGGGGCCTCGACCTGTGGCTCCACGGCGAGCGCTCCGCGGATCGGCGGGGCGAGCGTGCGGGTGGGCGGCTCCGACGTCCACGAGGAACGGCGCGGAGGCCGCGAGCGGTCCATGTCGTGGCCGAAGTCGTCGGCCTGGTCCACACGGGACACAGGGCGCGGGGTCGCCAGCGGCCGGCGACGGATCCGGTCACTGTACGTGTCGAAGTCGGGCTCGTCGGCCGGGTACACCGATCCGTAGCCGCTGTAGCGGTCGTCGTCGTACTCGTCGAGCTCGTCGGCGGGCACCATGCCGAAGTACGCTTTCAGCTTCTGCAGAGCACTCATGCCAGCCTCTCCCTCCCGCGACTCCGTGCTGGCGCCGGCTCCCCCCGACTGCCTACGGTGAGGCTAACCGCCGTCCACCGAGCAGGGCAGTTCCGACACGCACACATGTCGACCCGTACGTGATCGCCTGTTCGAGATCTCCACTCATGCCCGCGGACAAACGTGTCGCTTCCGGGTGATCGGTTCTCATCCGGGCAGCGGCCCTCGCCAGTCGGTCGAACGCCTGCGCCGACGGCATACCCAGCGGGGCCACCGCCATAACGCCGCGCAACCGTAGCGCCCGCAGGCCGGCGATGTGATCACTCAAGGCCGGCAGGTCGGGCAGCGGGCAGCCACCCCGTTCCGGATCGCCGTCGATGCTCGCCTGCACGAGCACATCCAGCGGTTCGGCGCGGTACGCCCGTTCGAGTGATGTCCCGGCGGCTGCCTGCAATGCGTCGGCCAATCGCCCGGAATCGACGGACTGGACCTCGTGCGCCCACTCCACGACCGAGCGGGCCTTGTTGCGCTGCAGGCGACCCACCATGCTCCAGGAGACGTGCGCGGTGGGGCGGAGGTTGGCCAGCTCGGCCACTTTCGGGCCGGCTTCCTGATCACGGTTCTCGGCGAAATCGGTCAGGCCGAGATCGAGGAGGAGAGCGACGTCGATGGCGGGGAACGTCTTGGTGACGGCGAGTAGCCGGACGTCGGCGGGATCGCGGTGCGCGGCGGCGCAGGCGGCGGCGACGCGGTCGCGGGTGTCGGCGATGTTGGCGGCGAGTTCGGCCTTGCGGCGTTCCAGGTCCGGGGACGGCCGTGCCGTGCGATCGGCCTGTCCGGGCTCGTTCCCGGCCGGCCCGCCCGTGCGGTCGTGGGGGTTGCCCGTCACTCGGGTTCCAGCCAGGTGAGGGCGGCGAGGCGGCCGGTGGTGCCGTCACGGCGGTGACTGAAGAGGGTCTTGTCCTCGACCGTGCACCGCGGGTCGAGTCCGATGCGCGCGATGCCGGCGTCGGCCAGTTGGCGCCACAGGCCCGCGCGGAGGTCGATGCCGGGTGTGCCACGGCGGGTCTTGACCGCGCTGCCGGGCAGGTGCTCGGCGACGTCGGCCCGCATGGCCGCCGGCACCTCGTAGCACTCGCCGCACACCGAAGGACCCAACAGGGCCTCGCTCCGGTCGATGCGCGCGCCCGCGTCCCGCATGGCGGCCAGCGCGGCCGGCAGCACACCGACCCGCGCGCCCACCCGGCCCGCGTGCACGGCGGCGACCACGCCCACCTCCGGGTCGGACAGGAGGATCGGCACGCAGTCGGCGACGAGCACGGCGACCGCCAACCCCGGCCTTGTCGAGACGACGGCGTCACTGGCCTCGACGGGTCCGGTCCGCGGACCGTCCACGACGGTCACGGTCCGGCCGTGCACCTGCTCCATCCAGACCACGTGATCCGGCGCGAGGCCCAGTTCCGTGGCCAGGCGCCGCCGATTGACGGCCACGGCCGACGGATCGTCCCCGACGTGGTCGCCCAGGTTGAACGAGTCATAGGGCGCCCGGGACCGGCCGCCGACCCGAGTGGTGACAACACGACGAACCCGCACGTGATCCACCCTAACCGGGTGAGCCGCCCGCGGGGGTTCCACCGGCCGTTGATCAGGACGAGGATTCGGGCGGCGAGTCGACGGACCGGTAGCCCGCCGTCCCGCCCGGCGGCGCCGCGGTGAAGTTGGCTCGCCGGGCGTGTGACGGCCCGCCGGCCGTTGCGGCCCGTTGTCGTGGCGCGATTCTCCGCTGCCCGATTCGCCAGTGACCCCGCATCGCGTCGCATCGGCGCCACCCGTCGTCGCGTCGCTTGCCGTCGGCCGGTCGCCCAATGCCTCGCCGCACGTCTGCCCCGGTTCCCGTTGCCTCGCTCCGCATCGGCTCCCGGTCGTCAGGATTCCTGATCAGACGGTATCGACGGGGCGGGCCGCGTCGGTGGCCGCCGGTGTCGCGGGAGATGCTGGCCCTGCCGCGATTCAAGCGCCCGATTCAGGCGCCCGCAGGACACACCCCGCCCGCCACGGGGGCACTGCCCTTGGCCAGCCTATTCGGCGTCGTCGCGGCGTGGAGCCGAATATCCCCGGACTGTGGACAACCCGGTCCGATGTGGACAACCTCGTGGGCGCGATCGCGTTTTCCGCTGGCCATCGGCGGCCGCCCCGCCGCCGGCCGCCGATGGCACAGGCTGAGCCGTGACACGCGGGAGCCGCGGCGACACGAACGTCGCCGCGGCTCCTGTGGTCGGTCCGGCTCCTGCGGTGAGTCCGGCTCGTGGTGGGTCCGGCTCGTTGCCGGTCCGGTCAGCGCCGCATGAACGGGGGGACGTCGACTTCGTCGTCCGGGTCGTCCGTTACCGGGACCGCCCTGCTCGGGAGGCCGCCGCCGGTCGAGCCGTGCTGCGTGCCGCCCTGCATGCCGGGGCGGGTGCTGCTGTGGCCGACCTGTGACGGCGGTGCCGAGTAGCCGCCGTTGGCCGGCAGGCCGCCGGAGGACGGGTAGCCCGAGCCGTAGGCGCCGGAGCCTGGGCTGGACCTCGGGGCAGGCGGTTCGGCCGGGCGGGAGGCCGGCCTCGGCGGTTCCGGGGCCGGCGGTTCCGCCTGCGGCCTCGGGGTACTGGCCTGCGGTTGGAGGGCTGCGCCGGTCGCCGGACCGGTGGAGGTGGCGGACGCCGTCGCCCTGGAGGCGACCGCCCCTCTAGGGTCCAGTTTCTTGTGGGTGGGCGTGCCGCTGTCGAAGCCTGCCGCGATCACCGTGACCCTGACCTCGTCGCCGAGCGAGTCGTCGATGACCGTACCGAAGATGATGTTGGCCTCGGGGTGTGCGGCCTCCTGCACCAGCGACGCCGCCTCGTTGATCTCGAACAGGCCGAGGTCGGAACCACCCGCTATGGCCAGCAGCACTCCGTAGGCGCCGTCCATGGACGCCTCCAGCAGTGGCGAATTTATCGCCTTCTCGGCCGCCTGTATCGCCCTGCCGTCGCCGCGCGCGGAGCCGATGCCCATCAGCGCGCTGCCGGCGCCGGACATGACGCTCTTCACGTCGGCGAAGTCCAGGTTGATCAGACCTGGGGTGGTGATCAGGTCGGTGATGCCCTGGACACCGGACAGCAGCACCTCGTCCGCGGAGCGGAACGCGTCCATCAGGCTGACGCCGACGTCACCGAGCTGTAGCAGGCGGTCGTTCGGGATCACGATCAGTGTGTCGCACTCGTTGCGCAGCGACGTGATGCCCTCGTCGGCCTGTTTGGCCCTGCGCTTGCCCTCGAACGAGAACGGCCGGGTGACCACACCGATGGTCAGCGCGCCGAGCTTGCGGGCGATCGAGGCGACGACGGGTGCGCCGCCGGTCCCGGTGCCACCACCCTCGCCCGCGGTGACGAACACCATGTCGGCGCCCTTGATGACCTCCTCGATCTCCTCGCGGTGGTCCTCGGCGGCCTTGTGGCCGACCTCGGGGTTGGCTCCTGCGCCGAGCCCTCTGGTGAGCTCACGCCCGATGTCGAGCTTGACGTCCGCGTCGGACATCAGCAGGGCCTGCGCGTCGGTGTTCACCGCGATGAACTCGACGCCCTTGAGCCCGACCTCGATCATGCGGTTCACGGCGTTGACACCGCCGCCGCCGATGCCGACGACCTTGATCACCGCCAGATAATTGTGCGGGGGCGTCATCGGACCGCCTTCCTGATCGTGGCTGCTTGTCGAGCGTAGGTGTTCACGCCGGCCTCCCTCGCACGGGTAGGGCGGATCCCGGCCAACCCTGAACCTCAACCAGAGGTCTAGAGTTATGTCAACCCCATACTGTGTGTGTGGACGGTAGGCACCAGAAAAGGCCGGGTCCAGCAGCCACGCCGTAAGTCGGCCGCACATCTTCGTCACGCTGCGCGATGGCAGACGGTCAGGAGATCGTCGGCAGGTCGGGGCTGGACACGTCGTAGACCTTCCCGGGCTGGGACATCAGTGCCGCGAGCACCTGGGCCTTGCGCGCCGAGTCGTCCGCGCTGCCCCACCGGATCGTGCGCCCGTCGGTCAGGCCGAGCGTGACGCTGCCGGGCGTGTTCGCGCCCACCGTGGCCAGCGACGGCCGCAACTGTCGCGGCAGCGCGGCGATCACCGCGACGACCGCCTGCGTGCGCTGGTCGCCCGGGGACACCTCGGGCAGGGCGATGATCGGCAGGCCGGGCGGTGGCGTGGCCACGGTGGCGTAGTCCAGACCGGTGTCGTCGACCAGGTGCTTGCCGTCCTGGCGAACCAGATACCCGATGGGGTCACGCTCGGTGACGTCGATCCGGATCGTGTCCGGCCAGTCGCGGGACACGTCGACCGCCGCGACCCTGGGCAGGCGGGACACGCGGTCCTCGATCACCGACGTGTTCAGCCGCACCATCGGCGTGCCGGTGGGCACCTGGGCGGCGGCCACGACCTGGTTCACGGTCAGCTCCCGCGTGCCCGTCACGTCGACCGCGCGGACCCCCAGCAGCGGCGTCCACAGCACCGTGACCACGAGACCTGCCAGCACGACGATCACCGACAGCGCGACCCAGCGGCGGATCAGCACCCTGCGCCTGCTCGGGCCGGCCGGTGCCGGCCGCGGCGCGCGGACGCGCCCGCCGCGGCGTTCCCGGACCGTGCTGCCGCGCGGCGGGCGACCCCGGGCCGACCGGTCCCTTGACGCACGCGACCTGGCCGGCCGCTCGACCGTCGGCGTCTCCTGAGCCGAAGCCGCCCTGTCCGCACGATCCCTGCCGGTGCCACGGTCCCTGCCGGTGCCACGGTCCCTGTCCGCACGGTCCTTGCCGGTGTCGCGGTCCTTGTCGGGTGTGCGCGACCTGCCGGTGCCACGCGTCTTGTCGGGCGTGTGCGCGGTGCGGTCGTTCGCCAGGCGGCGGTCCCGCCTGGCCATCGCCTTCTCGGCGGCGGCCTTGCGCACCCGGGGCCTGGGGGCCTCGGGGGTGTCGCCGTCGCGAGGGGTGGTCACCCGGTTCGCCGGTCGAGCGCGGCGATCACCTCGGGTCCCAGCATCGTCACGTCGCCCGCGCCCATCGTGAGCACCAGGTCGCCGTCGGACACCAGGCCGGCGACCAGGTCCGGGACACGGTCGAAGCCGGGCTCGTAGTGCACGTGCCCGGCCGGCAGCGCGATCGCGTCGGCCACCAGCCGCCCGGTGACACCGGGGATCGGCTGCTCGCGCGCGCCGTAGACGTCGAGCACGACGACCTCGTCGGCCAGGCTGAGCGACCTGCCGAACTCGGCCGCGAAGTCCTTCGTCCGCGAGTACAGGTGCGGCTGGAACACGACCACCAGCCGACCGCCGTCCTCGACCACCAGCCGGGTCGCGGTGAGCTGCGCCGCGACCTTGGTCGGGTTGTGCGCGTAGTCGTCGTAGACGCGCACCTTGCCCGAGCGGCCCTTGAACTCGAAGCGCCTGCGCACGCCGCCGAACCCGGCCAGGCCGTCCACCAGGCCGTCGACGGGGGCGCCCAGTTCCAGGCCCGCGATCAGGGCACCGGCCGCGTTGAGCGCCATGTGCGCGCCGGGCACGGCGACCCGCAGCGCGACCTTCTCGCCGTCCAGGTCGACCAGCACCTCGCCGCCGCCGGCACGTTCGTCGCTGGAGCCGCCGACGGACCGGAAGCCGCTCAGTGCGGCGCTGCCGTCACCCGTCGCGGTGAACCCGTAACGGCGCACGCGGACACCGGCGGCCTCCGCGCGGTCGGCCAGCGCGGCGGAACCGGGGTCGTCGGCACACGCGATCAGCACGCCGCCGGGCTCGATGCGGCCGACGAAGTCGTCGAACACCCGCACGTACGCCTCGACGGTGCCATGGTGGTCCAGGTGGTCGGCCTCGACGTTGGTGACGACCGCCACGGACGGCGTGAACGCCAGGAACGAGCCGTCGCTCTCGTCCGCCTCGGCCACGAACAGCCCGCCGTTGCCGTGGTGGGCGTTGGCGCCGGACTCGTTGAGGTCACCGCCGATCGCGAACGACGGGTCGAGCCGGCAGTGCTGTAGCGCCACCGTGAGCATCGACGTGGTCGACGTCTTGCCGTGCGTGCCGGCGACGCAGACCACGCGGTGCCCTGCCATGAGCTGGGCCAGTGCCGCCGAGCGGTGCAGCACCGTGATGCCGCGCTCGCGGGCGGCGGCCAGTTCCGGGTTGTCCTCGCGGATCGCGCTGGACACCACGACGACGCCGGGGCCACCGGGCAGCAGGTCGAGGTTGTCGGCGGACTGGCCGATGCCGATCGCGGCGCCCTGGGCGCGCAACGCCAGCACGGTGCGCGAGTCCTTGGCGTCCGAACCGGCGACGGCAGCACCCCTGGCCAGCAGGATCCGCGCGATGCCGCTCATGCCGGCACCGCCGATGCCGATCAGGTGGGCACCGTCCAGCACGCTCGCCGGGGCCGGGTGTCCGGTCATTTTCGCACCGCTTCCAACACGATTCTGGCCAGTGTCTCGTCGGCGACCCGGTGACCGCTGCCCTGCGCGGCGGCGCTCATCGCGGCCAGCCGCTGCGGGTTGGTCAGCATGGGCACCAGCAGCTCGGTCACCTTGGCGGGGGTCAGTTCGGCGTCGGGCACCAGCAGCGCGCCGCCGATGTCCACCACCGGCCGCGCGTTCAGCGACTGTTCGCCGTTGCCGTAGGGCAGTGGCACGAACACCGCGGGCAGGCCGACGGCGGACACCTCGGCCACCGTCATCGCACCGGACCGGCACAGCACGGCGTCGGCGGCGGCGTAGGCGAGGTCCATCCGCTCCAGATAGGGCACCGCGACGTACGGCGGACCGCCCCTGTTCTCCTGGACGGCGATGGAGTTCTTGCGGCCGAACGCGTGCAGCACGCCGATCCCTGCCGCGGACAGGTCCCGCGCCGCGCCGCTGGCGGCCTCGTTGATCGAGCGGGCGCCCTGCGAGCCACCGGTGACCAGCAGCGTCGGGGCGTACGGGTCGAGGCCGAAGAACCGGCGGGCCTCGGCGCGCAGGGCCGCCCGGTTCAGCGTGGTGATCGACTGGCGCATCGGGATGCCGATGACCTGCGCGTTGGGCAGCCCCGTGTCCGGCACGGCCGCCGCGACGGCGACCGCGAACCGTGCGCCCACCTTGTTCGCCAGGCCCGCGCGCACGTTCGCCTCGTGCACCACGATCGGCAGCTTGCCGCGCGCGGCGAGGTAGGCCGGCAGCGCCACGTAACCGCCGAAGCCGACGACGACGTCCGCACCGACACGCTGGAACACTCCCCGGGTGACCCGGATCGACTCACGGACCCTCAGCGGCAGGCGCAGCAGTTCGGGCGTCGGCTTGCGCGGCATCGGCACCGGGGGGATCAGCTCCAGCGGGTAGCCACGGGCGGGCACCAGCGTGGTCTCCAGGCCCCTCGCCGTGCCCAGCGCCACCACACGGGCGTCCGGCCGCAGCCGCAGCACGGCGTCGGCCAGCGCCAGCGCGGGCTCGATGTGTCCCGCGGTACCACCCCCGGCGACCACCACGCACGGCCCGTTGACCAGCGACGCCCCCGAGAACCGGATGGTGTAGGCGTCCGGGTCCCTGCGCGGTCGTTCGCTCACCGGCCTCCTCCTTCCGCGGTCCGTCCCGTGGCACGGCCGATGCCGTGCCTACCCGGAGCCCATCGTTCCTCACCGGCCCTGGCCGGGTTGCGGCGCGTCCCGGAGGAGCCGGGGGCGCTGCGGGCCGGGCGGCCGGACGAGCGCGGCGGGGTGGAAGGCCGGGCCGGGCGGCGTTTCACCGGCGGCTGGTAGACGTCGGGGGCCGGCAGGTGCAGCAGGCGGCCGAACCGGCCGGGGCCCTGGCTGCGCAGCGCGGCCACCGACTCGGGTTCGTGCCGGGCGCAGTTGGCCAGGATGCCGAACACCAGCATCGTGACCACGAGCGAACTGCCGCCGTAGGAGATCATCGGCAGCGGGATGCCGGTGACCGGGAGCAGGCCCACGACGTAGCCGATGTTGATCGCCGCCTGCCCGATCTGCCACGCGGTCAGCGTCGCGGCGACGACCTTGATCCACGGGTCGATGTTGCGCGCCGCGATCCGCATGCCGACGACGGCGACCATCGCGTACAGGCCCAGCACCAGTGCGCAGCCGACGAAGCCGAGTTCCTCGCCGATCAGCGCGAAGATGAAGTCGGTGTGCACGTTGGGCAGGAAGTCCCACTTCGACTGGCCCATGCCCAGCCCCCGGCCGAACAGGCCGCCGTCGGCCAGCGCGTACAGCGACTGGTTGGCCTGGTAGGAACCGGCCTGGCTGGCCTCGGGGTGCAGGAACGACAGCACGCGCGCCATCCGGTACTGGGCGCTGACGGCCAGCATCACGACGCCGCCGAGGCCGCCCAGCGCGATCGTGACGAACAGCCGCATCGGCGCGCCGATGAACCACAGCAGCGCGAACATCACCACGGCCAGCGTGACGGTGCTGCCCAGGTCGGGCTGCAGCACGACGAGCGTGAGCATCAGCAGCGCGACCGGCACGACGGGGACCAGCAGGTGCCGGTACTGGTGCAGCACGTTCCGCTTGGTCACGAGGATGTGCGCGCCCCACAGGGTGAGCGCCAGCTTCGCCACCTCGACCGGCTGGAACGAGATCGGGCCGAACACGAACCAGCCGCGGGCGACGTTCTCCCGGTGGCCCAGCGGGGTGAGCACGAGCACCAGCAGCGTGATGCACGAGACGACGAACAGTCCGGACCAGCCCCTGATCCGCCGCAGCGGAATCCGCAGTCCGAACCAGAACACGACCAGGCCGATCATCGCGAACGCCAACTGCTTGCGGAACAGCGTGTAGACCGACGTCGAGCCGGTCTGCAGCGACTCAACCGGCGACGCGGACGCGACCATCACCAGGCCGATCGCGGCGAGCAGGCCGAACACGGCCAGCACCAGGTGGAACGACGCGAGCGGGCGGCCCAGCCACGCGGTCAGCGGACCGAGCGCGGTCCGCACCTTCGCCGCCCTGCCCGGTTCGCGCGGTGTGCGCCGGGCGGCCGGCTTGGCCGACACGGCGGAACGGCGGAGCTCCCGTGTGTCCCGGACCCCCCTCGCCGGGCTGCTCATCCAGACACCAGGCGGGTGACGGCCGCGGCGAAGACGTCGCCGCGCTCGCGGTAGTCGGTGAACATGTCCATCGACGCGGCGGCGGGCGCGAGCAGCACGACGTCACCCGGACGGGCCATGGCACGGGCGGCCGTGACCGCTGCTGACATCACGGACATGCGATCATCGTCTCCCCCGGACACCGTGCGCACGGGGACATCCGGCGCGTGTCGCGCGAGAGCGGCGGCGATCACGTCCCGGTCCCTGCCGATCAACACCACACCGGCCAGTCGGCCCGCTGCCTCGGCGACCAGGTCGTCCACCCGAGCGCCCTTGAGCAGGCCGCCCGCGATCCACACCACGTGCTCGTGCGCGCGCAGCGACGCGGCCGCGGCGTGCGGGTTGGTGGCCTTGGAGTCGTTCACGTAGCGCACGCCGTCGGCCTCGGCGACGGCGGCGGACCGGTGCGCACCCGGCCGGAACGCGGCCAGACCGGCGGCGACGGCGGCTGCCGGCACGCCGTACGCCCTGGCCAGGGCTGCCGCGGCGAGCGCGTCGAAGACGCCGGGTGGGCCGGCCGGCCGGATGTCGGCGGTGTCGACCAGCGGCTCGGCATCCGCGAACGCGCGGTCGACCAACCGGCCGTCGACGACGCCGAACTCGCCGGGTGCCGGCTCGCCGAGCCGGACGCCGACGTGCCGGGGGGCGGACGCGTCGGCCAGCATCGTGGCGACCCGCTCGTCCTCGACGCCCGCGATGGCGATCTCACCGGTCAGCACCTGTGCCTTGGCGGCCGCGTAGGCGGCCATCGTGCCGTGCCAGTCCAGGTGGTCCTCCGCGATGTTGAGCAGCGCGCCTGCCGCGGGCCGGACCGAGGGTGCCCAGTAAAGCTGGAAACTGGACAGCTCGACGGCCAGCACCCGGTGGCCCGCGGCGACCGCGTCCACCACGGGCAGGCCGATGTTGCCGCACGCCACCGCGTCCAGGCCCGCGGCGAGCAGGATCTCGGCCAGCATCGCGACCGTCGTCGTCTTGCCGTTCGTGCCGGTCACCACCAGCCAGACCGGTGGTTCGGCCATGTCCGCGCACAGCCGCCAGGCCAGCTCGACGTCCCCGATCACCTCGACACCCTCGGCACGGGCGGCGGCCAGCACCGGCGAGTCCGGCTTCCAGCCCGGCGCCGTGACCACGAGATCGGTGTCCGGCGGCGGGGCCGCGAGACCGTGCGCGACATGGACCCCGCCCAGCGCGGACGCCAGTGCGCGCAACCGGTCGGCGTCGGCGTCCGTCACGGTCACCCTGGCGCCCCTGGCCAGCAGGGCCCTCACCACCGGCGGGCCCGTCACGCCCGCCCCGGCGACGAGCACGTGCGCACCGGCCAGCTTCGCGGACCAGCTCACGTCACCCTCCGCCGTAGCCCAACCAGTCGCTGTAGAACAGGCCAAGGCCGAACATGCAGGCCGTGGCCCCGAGTAACCAGAATCTGATGATCACCGTGGTTTCCGCCCACCCGGCGAGCTCGAAGTGGTGGTGGAACGGTGCCATCCGGAAGATGCGTCGGCCGATGGCGCGGAACGTCGCGATCTGCAGCACCACCGACAGCGCCTCGACGACGAACAGGCCGCCGATGACCACCATCAGCAGTTCGGTGCGGGTGCACATGGACAACCCGGCGAACAGGCCGCCCAGCGCGAGCGAACCCGTGTCACCCATGAAGATCTTGGCCGGAGCCGCGTTCCACCACAGGAAGCCAACACACGCGCCCATCGCGGCAGCGGCGACCAGCGCCAGGTCCAGCGGGTCACGCACGAAGAAGCAGCCGTTGAGCCTGCTGCCGGTGGCGGTGCTGCAGTCGTGCGTGGTCTGGAAGTACGTGATGACCATGTAGACCGCGAGACACATCGCCGACGAGCCACCGGCCAGGCCGTCCAGGCCGTCGGTGAAGTTCACCGCGTTGGACCACGCGGCGACGGCGATGTAGCAGAAGATCACGAAGCCGACGATGCCGAACGACACCGCGCCGATGTCGCGGACGTAGGACAGGTCCACCGACGCGGGCCGCATGTTGTACTTGTCCGGGAACTGGATCGCCAGCACCGCGAACGCGATCGTGGCGATGAACTGGCCGACCAGCTTCGCGGTCTTGTTCAGGCCCAGGTTGCGCTGCTTGCGGATCTTGATGAAGTCGTCCAGGAAGCCCACCAGGCCGAGCGACGTCGTCAGCAGCAGCACCAGCATGCCCGACGCGCTGGGCACGGCGTTCACGCCGCTGAACGCGTTGAGGATGTGCGCACCGATGTAGCCGGCCCACATGGCCACCACGATCGCGACGCCACCCATGGTCGGCGTGCCGCGCTTGGCGGCGTGCCCCTTCGGGCCCTCCTCCCGGATCTCCTGACCGAAACCCTGCCGGGAGAACACCCGGATCAGGTACGGCGTGAACAGGATCGAGACGAACAGCGCGACCGCGGCCGCGATGAGAATGCCCTTCACGCGACACCACCGGCCGGCGAACCGCCCATCAGCACGGCGTCCGCGACCCGCCACAGGCCGATCGCGTTGGACGCCTTGACCAGCACGACGTCACCGGGCCGCAGCTCGGCGCGCAGCAGCGCCACCGCGGCGTCGACGTCCGGCACCAGTACCGACTCCTTTCCCCCCGACCCTTCGAGCTGGGCGCCCCGGTGCATCGGCCGCGCCCGTTCGCCGACCACCACGAGCCGGTCGACGCCCAGCCGGACCGCGAGCCTGCCGATGTCGTCGTGCCTGGCGGCCTCGTCGTCACCCAGTTCGGCCATCGTGCCCAGCACGGCCCAGCTCCGCCGGGGTTCGGCACCGCCGGCAGCGGCCATGGTGGCCAGCGAGGTCAGCGCGGCCCGCATGGACTCCGGGTTCGCGTTGTACGAGTCGTTGATCACTGTCACGCCGTCGGGGCGGTTGGTGACCTCCATCCGGCGGCCGGAGACCGGGCGGGCGGCGGCCAGGCCGGCGGCGACGTCCGGCAGGTCCATGCCGAGTTCCAGGGCGATCGCCGCGGCGGTCAGGGCGTTGCCGACGTGGTGCGCGCCGTGCAGGCCGAGCGTGACCGGGGTCTCGCCGGCCGGCGTGACCAGACGGAAACCGGCCCGCGCCGCGTCGTCGGTGCGCACGTCGACGGCCCTGACCGCCGCCGCCGGGGACTCGCCGACCAGCACGACCCGGGCCTTCGTGCGGCCGGCCATCCCGGCCACCAGCGGGTCGTCGGCGTTCAGCACGGCCAGACCGTCGGGCGGCAGCGCCTCGACGAGTTCGCCCTTGGCCTGCGCGATGGCCTCCCGGGAGCCGAACTCGCCCAGGTGCGCCGAGCCGACGTTGAGCACGGCGCCGATCGTGGGCGGTGCGATCTCGCACAGCGCGGCGATGTGGCCGACACCGCGCGCGGACAGTTCCAGCACGAGGTGCCGGGTGTGCTCGTCGGCGCGCAGCGCGGTCCACGGGTGGCCCAGTTCGTTGTTGAACGAACCCGGCGGCGCCACGGTCGGGCCACGGCGGGCCAGCACGCCGGCGATCAGGTCCTTCGTGGACGTCTTGCCCGACGACCCGGTCACGCCGACGACCACCAGGCCCTGCGATGTCAACCGGTCCACGACGGACCGGGCGAGGCGGCCCAGGGCGGCCAGCACGGTGGCGCCGGTGCCGTCGGTGTCGCCGGCCAGCACGAACGCCCGGCTGCCGGGAAGCTCCGTCGGTGGCACGACCACCGCCGGCACGCCGACCTCACGACCGGCCAGCACGGCGACCGCGCCGGCACGGACGGCCGCCTCGGCGAAGTCGTGGCCGTCGACGCGCTCACCGGGCACGGCGACGAACAGGTCACCGTGCCCGATCCTGCGGGAGTCGAACTCCACGGCGCCGGTCACGATCTCGGTACCGGTCGCGTTGTGCGGACGACCGCCGACGATGGCCGCGATGTCGGCCAGGGTAAGGGGAATCACCAGGTCACCTCGCCGACGCCCGACCGGCGTCCTCGGACGTTCTGCTGTGTGTGCTGTGTGCGCCGACATGGGCGCGGATCGCCGCGGCCAGTTCGTCGCGGTCGGAGAACGGCTGCACCACGCCCGCGACCTCCTGGCCCGTCTCGTGTCCCTTGCCTGCCACGACCACGACGTCACCGGCCGCGGCCGCGGTGACGGCGTGCTCGATCGCCGCCCGGCGGTCGCCGATCTCGACGACCTCACCGCGCTGGCCCTCCGGTACGCCCCGCGCGCCGGCCAGCATCGCGGCGCGGATCACGGCCGGGTCCTCGCCGCGCGGGTTGTCGTCGGTCACCACCAGCAGTGCCGAGCGGCGGGCGGCGGCCTCGCCCATCAGCGGCCGCTTGCCCGCGTCCCGGTCACCGCCGCAGCCCAGCACGGTCAGCACCCGGCCACCGCGCCCGGCCCTGGCCAACTGCGCGCGCACCGCGTCCAGCGCCAGCGCGACCGCCGCCGGTTTGTGCGAGTAGTCCACGACGGCCGTGAAGTCCTGGCCCAGGTCGACGCGTTCCATCCGGCCAGGGACGTCCACACCGGCCAGTCCGGCCGCGATCGCGTCCGCTCCGACGCCGACCTCGTGCAGGATCGCCACCGCCAGCAGCGCGTTGGCCACGTTGAACGTGCCCGGCAGCCGCAGCGTCACACCGAACCGCAGCCGATCCGGGCCCAGGGCGGTGAACGACTGGCCGCCGTCGGTCTCCGCCGTCACGTCCGCCGCGGCCCAGCCACGCAGGCCCGGTGACGTGTGCAGAGTGGACACCGCGATCGTGCCCGGCTTCACCAGCCGTCTGCCCCACTCGGTGTCCACGCACACGATCTCGGTGCGCGAGCGGCCGTCGAACAGCTTCGCCTTGGCGGCGAAGTAGTCCTCCATGTCCGGGTGGAAGTCCAGGTGGTCCTGGGACAGGTTGGTGAAGGCGCCCACGGCGAACCGGATGCCCGACACCCTGCCCAGCGCCAGCGCGTGGCTGGAGACCTCCATCGCCACGTGCGTCACGCCGCGCTCGGCCATCACCGCGAGCAGCGCCTGCAGATCCGGTGCCTCCGGCGTGGTCAGCGCGCTGGGCACCCGCTCGCCCGCGATCCGGGTGCCCGTGGTGCCGATCAGGCCCGCGCTGCGCCCGGCGGCGGCCAGGCCGGCGGCCATCATCGTCGTCGTCGTCGTCTTGCCGGACGTCCCCGTCACGCCGAGCACCGCGAGCTTGCGCGACGGATCGCCGTACACCCGCGACGCCAGCACACCCAGCACGGACCGGGGGTCGTCGTGCACCAGCACCGGCACACCGGCCAGTGCGGGCCGTCGGGCGCCGGCAGGATCGGTCAGCACGGCGACAGCGCCGGCGGCCAGCGCGTCGGCCGCGAAGTCGGCGCCGTGCGTACGGGTACCGGGCAGCGCGGCGAACAGGTCGCCGGGACGCACGTGCTGCGCACGCAGCGTGACACCCGTGACGGCGACACCGGCCGGGCCGGTCAGCAGGGCACCGGCCGGTTCGGCGAGCGTGGCCAGCGGCACGGGCTCGACCCGGGTGGGGCGGGGCGGCATGGTGGCGATGTCGTCCTCCGGAAGGGCAGGCACGTCGCGGAAGGCTACCGGCGACACACTGCGTGGCCGCACGCTGTCATCGGGCACCGGTGCGGCCTCCTTCCCACCATTGTGTTAAAGCACCCATGGGACCCTGATTGTGCGCCCTTGATCGACGGGCGTGCCGGTCAGGGCGTGACGACCAGCGTGGCCACCGGCGACGGGCCGTCGGACACCGGCAGGTTGTACCGCTGCGCCAGGTAGGTGGCGATGTCGTGGAACAGCGGCGCCGCCGTCTGCGCGCTCTCCAGGTTGTTCTTGGGGTCGTCCAACATGACGCCCACGACGAACCTCGGGTTGTCCGCCGACAGGATTCCGGCGAACGTGGTGGTGTTCATGCTGCGGCTGTAGCAGCCGCACGCCGGGTCGATCTGCTGTGCCGTACCGGTCTTGCCGGAGATCTGGTACCCGGGCACCGCGGCGTTGTAACCGGTCGCGGTCTGCATGTAGCCGGCCTTCTGCGTGATCGCGCGCATCATCATCCGGACCGTCTGCGCGGCCTGCGGGCTGATCACCTGGACACCGGCCGGCCGCTGCGTGGGCACCACCGTGCCGTCCGGCCTGGTGACGGACCTGATGATCCTGGGCGGCACGCGCACGCCGTCGTTGGCGATCATCTGGTACATCCCGGCCATCTGCAGCACGGTCATCGACAGGCCCTGGCCGATCGGCAGGTTGCCGAACGTGGACGCCGACCACGTCTTGATCGGCGGCACGTAGCCGGAGCTCTCGCCGGGCAGCTCGATGCCGGTCTTGTGGCCCAGCCCCATCTTCATCAGCATGTCGTAGTAGTTCTGCGGGCCGATCCGCGCGGCCAGCTCGTCCGTGCCGATGTTGGAGGACTCGGCGATGATGCCCGTGACGGTCATCTTCATGTCGCCGTGCGGCCAGTCGTCGGTGACGGTCTTGTCACCGTCCTTGAACGACGACGGGATGTCCACCACGGACGTCGGCGTCACCAGGCCCTCGTCGATCGCGGCCGACATGGTGACGATCTTGTTCACCGAACCCGGCTCGTACGGCGTGGACAGAGCGGGATCGCCCGCGTTGGTGGCCGTGATCGAGTTCGGGTCGTTCGGGTCGAACGTGACGTCGTTGGCCAGCGCGTAGACCTCACCGGTCTTCGCGTCCAGCACGACGGCGCCGCCGCGCTTCGCTCCGGTCCGCGCCACGGTGGCGGACAGCATCGTCTGCACCTCGTACTGCACGTCCGCGTCGATGGTCAGCTGCACGTTCTCGCCCGGTACCGCGGCCTGCAACACCCGCTGCGAGTTCGGGATGACGACGGAGTCGTTGCCCTGCTCGGTGTTCATCACCTCCTGCCCGGCCTTGCCGGACAGCGGCGCGTCCATCGAGTTCTCCAGGCCCAGCACGCCGTGCACACCGGGCGTCGCCAGGTCCGCGCGCCAGTTGGCCATGCCGATGATGTTCGCGCCGACCGAGTCGTCCGGGTACTCGCGCTGCGACCGGTCCTCGCCGCCGATCTCCGGGAAGTCACTGGTGATCCGCGCCGCCGTGCTCGGGTCGACGGCCTTGTCCAGGTACACGAACGTCACGTTGGAGCGCAGCTCGTCGAGCACCTGCTGCTTGTCCAGCGACGGACCGATCAGCCTGCTCATCTCGTCGGCGATGGTCTCGGTGTGCTGCTCGTAGCTGATGCCCTTGTGGGTGGCCGCGAGCTTCGGGTCCGACCAGTTCCTGCGCATCGTCCTGGGCTGCGCCGTGAGCGCCTTGACGTCGACGGAGAACGCGAGCTGGGTTCCGTCCCGGTCGGTGATCACGCCACGCTGCGCGGGAATCGTCATCGGGTGCACCGACTGCCGTTCCGCCTTGGACGCGAGCTGCGCGCTTTCCAGGCCCTGCACGTCGACCAGTTTCAGCCCGGCGATCACCAGCGCGGTGATCATCACCAGCCGGCCGATCACCAGGCGCGCCTTGGAGTTTCCGTTGATGACGGCCCGGCGCCTGCGCGGCCGGGGCGGCCGCGGCGCCTGGGACCGCGGCGCGGCCGAACGCGCGCCTGCCGGCGAACGCCGCTGGGCCTGCGATGTCGACGGGGGCGGCTTGCGCGCGGTCGTGGACGGCCTGCGGGCCGGGCCGGTCGGCCGCACCATGGATCAGCCTCCCGTCGGGGGTGTGGCCGGTGTGGACGCCTGTGTGGACGATCCGGCGGGCGCGCCGGTGGTCGTGGTGGGCGGGGGCGGCGGCACGGCCTTGCTGGGCGTGCCGATCACGGTGACCTTGCCGTCACTGCCGACGACCAGATGCGCCACGTCGGGGGCCGGGATCATGCCCAGTTGCTGGGCGTGCCGGGCCAGCGACTGCGGCGAACCCTGCTGCGCCACCTGCTGCCGGAGCTGACCGACCCGCACGGATAGCTGGTCGGTGGTGTTCTTGGCCTGCTCCAGCCGGTACGCGTCGGCCGTTGCCTGCGTGGAGAACCACAGCGTGGCCACGACACCGCCGATCAGCAGCACCATCACGAGGATCACGAACGACGCGCGCGACGCCGAACCGGGCTTGCGTTCCGGCCTCACCATCGGCCGCTCGTCACCGGAGCGCTGGCCACGCTGGGCCCGCCGGGCGTAGGCGCGCTCGGCGGCGGCGGAGCGGTGCCGATCGGTCTGCCCGGCCGTTGCGCCCTGTTCCCGGGCCGGAGTCTGGGTGCGGGTAGGACCGGTCGGAGTGTCCACCCGCGCGGCCGTGGCGGTCCCCGACCGCCGGGTCACCCTCGCGGTCACGCCGCCACCTCCCCGATCCGTTCCCCTGCCCGCAGGCGCACCGAAGCGGCCCTCGGGTTGGCCTCGATCTCGGCGTCGTCGGCCTGCTCGGCGCCCCTGGTCAGCAGGCGCAGCCGCGGGCCGTGGCCGGGCAGTTCCACCGGTAGGCCGGCGGGCGTGCTGGAACGCGCCCAGTCGGCGAACACCCGCTTGACGATCCGGTCCTCCAGCGACTGGTAGCTCTCCACGACGATGCGGCCACCGGTCGCCAGTGATTCCAGCGCCGCCGGGATCGCCCTGCCCAGCACGTCCAACTCGCCGTTGACCTCGATGCGCAGCGCCTGGAACGTCCGCTTCGCCGGGTGCCCACCGGTCCTGCGGGTCGCGGCCGGCACGGCGTCGTACAGCAGCCGCACAAGCCGGGCACTGGTGGTGAAGGGCTCCTCGTCCCGCGCGTCGACGACGGCACCGGCGATCCGGCCCGCGAAGCGCTCCTCGCCGTACTCGCGCAGGATCCTGGCCAGGTCGGCGGCGGGGTAGGTGTTCAGGATGTCGGCGGCCGTCTTGCCGACGCCGGGATTCATCCGCATGTCCAGCGGCGCGTCCCTGGCGTACGCGAAGCCGCGCTCGGCCTGGTCGAGCTGCATCGACGAGACGCCGAGGTCGAACAGGATGCCGTCGACGTGCGGCAGGCCCAGGTCGGCCAGCACCTCGGGCAGTTCGTCGTAGACGGCGTGCACCAGGTGCACGCGGTCGCCGTGGCGGGCCAGCCGGTCCCTGGTCCGGGCAAGGGCCGACGTGTCCCTGTCGATGCCGACGAGCGTCAGGCGCGGATGCGCGGACAGCAGCGCGTCGGCGTGGCCACCGAGGCCGAGGGTGGCATCGACGCAGACGGCGGACGGCCGGTCCAGGACGGGCGCCAACAGGCCGAGCACGCGGTCGAGCAGCACCGGCACATGCCGAGGCCGCTGATCCGACAGGTCAGCCACTGTGCAGCACCCCCTCAACGTCCCTCCGCCGGAAGGGCGGCCGCCCGCTCGACCGGGCGCCTTCGTCACCGTGTCCCCCCGGACACTCCAGCCCTCGGAAAGCCGGCAAAAGCTGAACGGATGCAGTCAGGTCCCCGCCCGCCCGTCGAACCTGGCGCCGGGGAAGTTGCGTCAGGGCCGATAGCCGAGCGGACCGAGGCCAAACGGCATCCGGTCAATCCGTGCGGCCCGCACACTCCTCGGGCCGGCAGCCGGTCACGTGGCCGGTCAGAACACGCCGGGCAGTACCTCCTCCTGCGCCTGCGAGTAGCTGTCCTCGTGTTCGTCGAGGTACCGCTGCCACGCTACGGAATCCCAGATCTCCAGCCGGGTGATCGCGCCGATGACCACGCACTCCTTGGCCAAGCTCGCGTATCGACGCAACTCCGGTGCGATGGAGATGCGTCCCTGGCTGTCCGGTCGCTGCTCGTCGGTGCCGGCGAACAGATAACGCTGATAGGCGCGGACGGCCTCGTTCGTGAACGGTGCCTCAGCCACCTTGCGGGCCATCTGCTCGAACTCGGCCCTGGGAAACACGTACAGACAGTGGTCCTGGCCCTTGGTGACCATGAGCCCCCCTGCGAGTGCGTCCCGGAACTTCGCCGGCAGCGTGAGCCGCCCCTTGTCGTCGAGTTTCGGGGTGTGCGTGCCGAGAAACATCGGCTCTCACCTCCCCTGCCGACCCGGGTAGGGCCGACCATGGAGCCCCCGTCTGCCCCACTTGCCGCCACAGTACCCCACTTTTCACCACAGTCAACGGCTCACGCACCCGAACCCCTCGCCCGATGGGGTCGTTTACGCAGGTAGAGGACGTGTGGTCCGGTGGGGCGCCGGTGGGGAAGGCCACGGCATCCAACCGCATCGGGTCAGCACCAAGATCCCGTCGGACCGCCCTGTGAAGCCGAATCGGGCCGGATCGCGGCCGAAACGTGGTAGACGTGGGGCGTAGTGGAACGCAGGTCCAGAACGCGGCCGCACGCGTCGGCCGCCGTTCATGGCAGGCTGTCAATCGAACCCCCGGTCACTCCCGACGACCCGGCGGTACGGCACAGTGCCTCGGTGATCCACTGCGATCGCCGAACCAATGTCCAGGAGGTCGAGTGACATCGACTAGCCGCCCTGCCGCGATGCACGACAACGGCGCGAGCAACAACAAGCACGTGCCGCCCGCGACCGCCACCGAGGCGACTCAGGTGACGACGGGCACGCCGGTGAACCCGCTGTCCGCGGCCGGGGGAACCACCACCCCGGTCCGGCTGGACAACGCGCTGGCCGAACTGCACACCGTGACCCAGCGCATCGGCGCGAACGTGGAACGGGTGCTGGTCGGCAAGCCGGACGTGGTCCGGGTCGCCCTGGTCACGCTCCTGGCCGAGGGCCACCTGCTGGTGGAGGACGTGCCGGGCGTCGGCAAGACGTCGCTGGCCAAGGCGCTGGCCAAGTCGATCGACTGCACGGTCAACCGGATCCAGTTCACCCCGGACCTGCTGCCCAGCGACATCACCGGCGTCTCCATCTACAACCGCCAGACCATGGGGTTCGAGTTCCGCGCCGGACCGGTGTTCGCGAACATCGTGGTCGGCGACGAGATCAACCGCGCGTCGCCCAAGACGCAGTCGGCGCTGCTGGAGTGCATGGAGGAGCGCCAGGTCACGGTCGACGGCACGGCCTACGAACTGAAGGCGCCGTTCATGGTCATCGCCACCCAGAACCCGGTGGAGATGGAAGGTACGTATCCGCTGCCCGAGGCGCAGCGCGACCGCTTCACCGCGCGTGTCTCGATCGGCTACCCGGACCCGCAGGCCGAACTGGCCATGGTGGACGAGCACGCAGGCGCCGACCCGCTGGCCGGGCTGCAGCCGGTGGCCAACGCGGCGCAGGTGCTGAGCCTGGTGCACACGGTCCGCCAGATCCACCTGTCCCCGGAGATCCGCCGCTACTCAGTGGAACTGGTGTCGGCGACGCGCAGGCTGCCGGACGTGCGGCTGGGCGCGTCACCGCGATCGACGCTGCACCTGGTCCGCGCCGGCCGCGCGCAGGCGGCACTGGCCGGCCGGGACTTCGTCGTACCCGACGACCTGCACGCCGTCGCCATCCCGGTGCTGGCGCACCGCCTCGTGCTCTCGGCCGAGGCGCAGGCCGCCCGCCGGTCCGCACCCGAACTGGTGCGCTCGCTGCTGCAGCGGGTGCCCGTGCCGCACGGCGCGCTCGACCCGTCCGCGCAGTGGGTGTCCGGCCTGCGCAACCCGCGCTGAACCATCCTGCGACCTGCGGAAGTGATCCGATGCGTGGTGCGCTGTCCGGCCTGACCACCCGGGGCCGCTGTCTGCTCGCCGCGGGTGTCGCGGCAGCGCTGTGCTCGGTGGTGCTCAACGAGCGGGACCTGTTACGGGTCGCCGTGTTCGTCGTCGCGCTCCCCCTCCTGGCGGCCGCGCTCGCGGCCGGCGCCAGGGTCGGCCTGTCGGCCCGCCGGATCCTGCTGCCGCCCAGGGTGCCCGCGGGTGAGAAGGCCGACGTCGTGCTGGAGGTGCACGCGCACGGCCACGTGCCCTCCGGCGGTCTGCTGCTGGAGGACGGCGTCCCCTACACGCTAGGCGGCCGGCCACGGTTCGTGGTGGAGCGGCTGCGCAGGCGTGGCACGGCGCGGCTGGGCTACCGCGTGCACCCGACGATGCGCGGCGTGCACCAGTTGGGCCCGCTGCGCGCCAGGATCACCGATCCGTTCGGGCTGGCCGAGTTCGAACGCGAACTGGCCGGGACCAGCAGGGTCGTCGTGGTGCCCAGGACCGTGCCGCTGATCGGGATGCCCGGTGGCTCGGGCACGGGTGTCGGGGACGACGGCTCGGTGCTGCTGCGCTCCGGGCAGGGCGAGGACGACGCCGTGGTGCGGCAGTACCGGCAGGGCGACGACCTGCGGCGCGTGCACTGGCGGTCCACCGCCCGGCGCGACGAACTGATGGTGCGGGTCGAGGAACGGCCGTGGCGCGGCGGCACGACGGTGCTGCTGGACCGGCGCGGCCCCGCGCACCGTGGCCAGGGACCCGTCGGCGAGCCTGGAGTGGGCGGTGAGCCTGGCCGGCAGTGTGTGCCTGCACCTGCACCACGCCGGCCAGCAGGTCCGGCTGGTCGCCGAGGACGGCCAGCTCCTGGTCGGTGACAACGCCGAGACCGGCCACAGCGACGACGTGGTGCTCGACGCGCTGGCGACCCTCCAGCCGACGCACCGCAAGGACCTGACCGTCGGCGTCGACCCGGGCGCGGGCCACGAGCTGATCGCGATCCTCGGTGCGATCACCACGACCGAGGCCGCGGAGCTGGCCAGGGTGCGCAACCGGCGGGCCCGCAGCCTCGCGGTGCTGATGGACGTGTCCGGCTGGGCCGGGTCGTCCGACGGCGCCGCCGTCGACCCGCAGGACAGTGTGGACCTGCTGCGCGACGCGGGGTGGGGCGTCGTGGTGGCAAGCAGCGGTGCGGACATGCGGGCGGCGTGGTCCGACCTGTGCCGGATCGGTGCGGTGCGGGCCAGGATGGGGCAGGGAGGCGGCAGGTGAGCACGATACGGCGGCCTGACACGGGACCTGCGACGCTGATCGCCGCGGACACCAGCCGGCCGACCGACGCGGGAGGTGCCCGGTGACCACCAACCTGACGACCGGGCAGCGGCGCAGGCCGCCCACTGCCGGGCATTCCGGGCCGGCCGGCCGAAAGCCGGGCACCGCGAAGCCGAGAAACGGTGCGAACGCCGGTTCCGCGCTGGCCATGCCGGCCGCGGCCGCGCTCGCCTCGATCTGCGCGGCCACCGCGATCTCCGGCGTCGTCGGCGGCCTGAACTGGCTGTCCTACGTGGTCGTCGTGGTGGTCGTCGTCGCGGCATCCGGTGTCGGCCTCCGTGCGCTGCGCACGCCTCGCCCGCTGATCTGGTTCGGCGAGGTCTTCGTGCTGCTGTGCCTCACGGTCACCCTGTTCACCGACTCCGGTTTCCTGGTGTTCCTGCCCGGCCCGTCCTCGCTGCACGATCTGGGCATCGTGTTCGGGCAGGCGGGTCAGGAGGTCCAGAGCGGTGTCCCGCCGGTGACCGCGGACCAGCCGATCCTGTGCCTGATCGTGCTGTCCATCGGCATGGTCGCCGTCGCGGTGGACACGCTCGCCGTGACCGCGAAGGTGCCGGCCGCCGCTGGCCTGATCCTGCTGTGTGTCTACGCGGTGCCCGCGTCCCTGGACGACGGGATGCTGCCGTGGTGGAGCTTCCTGCTCGGCGCCGCGGCGTTCACGATCATGCTGGCCGTCGACGGCGTGCAGCGACACCAGGCGTGGCGCGGCAAACTCGGCCTGCCCACCGTCGCGACCACCGGCGTCGCACCGGCGACGATCGCGGTCACCGCGGTGGCGGTGGTGCTCGCGCTGTTCGTCGGCGCGACGTTCACCGTGATCGGCACGGTCGGCCGCCTGCCCGGTGCCAACGGCGACGACGGCGGCGGCATCGGCGCGCTGGGCATCAAGCCGTTCACCGTGCTGGCCGGGCTGCTGGACCAGAAGGGCAACAAGGAGATGTTCGACGTCACCGGCCTGCCGCACAACAACGCGCCGTACCTGCAGGCGGTCACGCTGGACACGTACGACCCGAGCCAGGGCAGTTGGGTGCCCGACGCCCGGATGGGCGCGGGCGTGCCCGCCGACGGCCCGCTGCCACTGGCGCCGGGACAGCAGCAGGAGGACCCGAAGACCAGGATCAGCATCAACCCGGTCGGCTGGGAGGACGTGTGGCTGCCGGTCTACGGCATGGCAGGCGGCCTGCAGAACATCTCACCGGACTACCGGTACGACAACGCATCCGGCATCGTCTACAGCGTTCACCCGCGCAAGCCCGGCCCGTACGTCGAGACGGCCGACCTGACGGAGCCGACGGCGGCCGCGCTGCGCGCCGCGAGTTCGGACTACAGCGGCATCGACCCGAAGTACATCGCGATCCGCGGCGTGGACAGCCGCGTCTCCGATCTCGCCCGCAGCATCACCTCCGGCGCCACCAACGAGTTCGACCAGGCGCAGGACATCTACGCGTACTTCCGCAACCCGGCCGACGGCTTCACCTACAGCACGCAGACGGCCAAGCCGCACGTCAGTGATCCACTGGTCGACTTCCTCTTCTACGGCAAGACCGGTTTCTGCGAGCAGTACGCGTCGGCGATGGGCGCGATGCTGCGGTCGCTGGACATCCCGACCAGGGTGGCGATCGGCTTCACCGACGGCTACGCCTCCGACGGCCACCAGACGATCACCGGCCAGGACGCGCACGCGTGGGACGAGGTCTACTTCCCCGGCTACGGCTGGGTGACCTTCGACCCGACCCCGCTCAGCGACGGCCGCACCCAGGTGCCCGGCTACCTGTCCACGCCGCAGAACAACAGCGACGGCAGCCAGCCCGCCAGGCAGAACCCGGACCAGGAGAAGCCCAAGCCGCCGACGGCGTCCCCGCAGCAGCTCAAGCCGTCGGTCACGCCGGTGTCGGCGGGCGGTGCCGGCGGCTGGTCCGGTCCGCCGATCTGGCAGCTCTGCGTCGTGCTGCTGCTGGCGCTGTCCGCGGGCGCGGCGACCGTGGTGGCGAGGCGCACCGCGCCGCCGGAGCGGCCGTCGTGGCGGCACTGGCCGACCGTGGCGATGCTCGGCTGGGGACTGCTGCTGTTCTTCGCGGCCGCGCTGCTGTCGTGGTGGCTGTCCGCGCTGGTGCTCGTCCTGGTCATCGCCGCGGCGCCCGCGCTGGTGCGGGAGGCCCGCAGGCGGGCGCACCACAGGACCGTCGCGGCCCGCGGGCCGGACGCCGCCGACGCCGCGTGGAGGGAACTGCTGGCCGAGTCGCGGGACAGGGGCACGGAGATCCAGCGCAGCGACACACTGCGGGTCGCCGCGCACCGGATCGCGCGGGAGCACGGCCTTGACCACGAGGGTCAGGAGAGCCTGCGCACACTGGTCGGCGAGGTGGAACGGTCCTGGTACGCACCGCCGCGGCCGACGGCCACGGTCTCGGCCACGGTGGTGGAGTCGTTCGACAGGGTGCGGGCGAGCCTGCACCGCAACGCGCCGCTGGCCTTGCGGTCGAAGTTGCTGCCCCGGTCGGTGTTGCGACCGGTCAAGCGGCCCGTCAAGGACGAAGCGCGGGACAGCGGTCCCGAGGAGTGATCGGCCGGCCGCACGCGGCCGCCTGGCAACGGTGAACAGCTTCCTCCCGGTGCGAGGCCGTGGTGGCCGGACTCCCGCGGCCCCGGTTCGCCGTCGCGGAAGGGGCGTCCCGGACATCAAGGCGGTCCGGACATAAAGAGGCGGTCCGCGGCTGCCCACGGACCGTTGCCTCTGTTACCGGTTACTCGCCCTCGAAGCGCTTGCGGAAGCGCTCCTCCATCCGCTGCGTGAAGCCGCTGCGGTGTGGCTTGGTCTCCTCGCGGCCGTCGGCGCCCACCGGGTCACCGCGCCGCATCGCGGCCCAGGTGAACACGGCGCCGACGAACATCATCAGGAATCCGACGACGCTCACGACGGGGATGTCGAACACCTTCAACGGCACGAGCATTCCACACACGAGCAGTGCGATGCCCAGCACGAACAGGGCAATGCCCTGAACGCGCCGACGCCGGGACGGGCGCAGTCGCGCGCCGCGAATGGTGGACGCGAACTTCGGGTCCTCGGCGTAGAGCGCGCGCTCGATCTGGTCGAACAGCCGCTGCTCGTGCTCGGAGAGTGGCATGGCTCCTCCTCCGGCACTGCTGTCGTAGGCGCCGGGTGCTTCGATCGCACCGGGCGGGCGCCCCGCCCTGGGGTCGTCACAACAAGGATACGATCCGGAAGTCCCCTCGACTACCCGATGCGGCATCCTGAGCCGGCTACGAGTTGCGGCCGTGCTGTCGGACTATGACGCACGCCACAGCAAATGGGGCCAACCGGCCCAATCGGACGAGGTCGGCCAATCGGCCACGGTGCGCCGATCCGCCGCGTGGTGACCGGTCAGCGCCACCGGAAGTGGACGAACAGCCGGCCGAAGTTCTTCGAGTCCTTCTCCACCCGGTGGTACAACGCCTTCACGTCCTTCTGCTCCAGGAATCGCAGGACGTGTTTCTTGAGCTGACCTGAACCCTTGCCCGGGATGATCTCGACGACGGTGGCCTTCTTGGCCACCGCCTCGTCGATGACGGCCCGCAGGGCACGGTCGATGTCCGCGCCCCTGTTGTAGACGTCGTGCAGGTCGAGCTTGAGCTTCACCGGCCAGGTCAGCGCGACTTGGCAGGCGAGCGGCGAGCGGCCCTGGGAGCGCCCTTGGCCGTCGTGGCGGCGGCCCTGGGGGACTTGGCCTTCGCCGTGGTCTTGGCGGGCTTGTCAGCGGCCTTCGCGGTGGCGGCCCTGGTCTTCGCCGCCGCGGCCTTGGCGGTCGTCTTCGCCGCCGTGGTCTTCGCGGCCGTGGTCTTCGCGGCCGTGGTCTTCGCGGCCGTGGTCTTCGCGGCCGGCTTCGTGGCGGCGGAGCGGGAGCGCCGCGTGGTGGTCGTGGCCGTCGTGCTGGCGGCCGTCCGGCTGGCGGCCGCGGTCTTGGCGGCGGCGCGGCGCGGCGCCGGCTTCTCGGCTGCGTCGGCGATCTTGGTCACCTTCGCGCGGCCCTTGCCGGTGGCGGCGCGGAACGCGTCGACGATGTGCGACGGGATACGACCGCGCTCGGCGAGCTGGTGCCCCTGCTCGCGAGCCCATTCACGAATCGCGGGACCGTCGTTCGCGTGGCCGGCGGTACGAGCGGTCGCCCCGGCTCCCCGCTTGATCCGGCCACCGGTACGGCGAGCGGCACCGACGAACTCCGTCAGCCCGTCCCGCAACTTGCTCGCGTTCGACTCATTCAGGTCGATCTGGTAGTCCACCCCGTCCAGAGAAAAGGTGACCGTAGCCACACCCTCGCTGGGCAAACCGTCCAGGTCGTCGACAAGTCGCACGAGGACCTTGCGCGCCATGGTTTTCTCACTCTCTCAAACACGCGTCCGAGGGCTCCTGAAAGGTGAGCTGGCTCGGCCTGTCCAGTGGTTCCGAAACCAGCATAGCGGCACAATCGGGAAATGGGTATTCGGGCTTTCCACGAACCCGGTCGGTGCCGGCCCCGTCATGCTCCGCAATCATCGGCGAGAACTCGGCACAACATCGCCGAGTTCGGTCGGGCGTCCACATCAGCCGGTCACCGGCACGGCCTCCGAACGGCGAATACTCCATCACCCCAAGGGAAATCCAACAAATACACAGGGTTCTACAAGGCTGTCGGAGATCACGGCGAGGGTGTCGCGACGGCCGGCATTCCACCGTTAGCCCCGGGCCGCGAGATTGCCCGGGACGGCCGTACCCGGAGTCCGCCAGACGGATCGATCGAGGAACGTTCGAGGTTCCGACGGGGACGATCCGGGTACCGGCCCCGAGCATCGCTCCGGCCGCGTTTCACAAACCGGAGGACCACACCGTTATCAGGTCGCCGGGTGCCGGATTGCCCCCGCCGGAGGCTCCGCGGAATGCCGTATCGTCGAGCGGGGACGACACACCGTCCACGATGGACAAATTCTTCGGGTTGCCCACCGAGAAAGCCGCACAATGCAACTGTCAGTGTTGCAGCGACTTGACGCCGTGTTTGTGCCGGCTTGCCTGACTTTCCTGTGAATCCGGCCGACATTGCAAGCAGGCGGCCGAACGGAATCCCGGACCCGCTTTCCCGGCTCAGGTTCCCCGGATCAGGCTGGCCGGCCGTACGGCGGCCGTGCCGAAACGCGAGCGGGCCTGGTCCGCGGCGAGATCCGCGTCCCGCCAACCGTGTTCGGGAGCGTCCAGGGCGAGTTGCTCGCCACCGGTCGCCGAGTCCGTGAGCTGCTCGACCCGGACGCCGATCAGCCGCACCGCACCCGCCGGCACCTGCTCGGCCAGCAGACGGCACGCGATGCGGTAGACCTCCTGCGTCACGTCCGTGGCCACCGGCAGCGTGCGGGAGCGGGTGATCGTCGTGAAGTCGTCGAACCGCACCTTGATCGACACGGTCCGCCCGCGCACGCCGCGCGAGCGCAGCGTCGCCGCCGTCCGCTCGGCCAGCCGCAACAGCTCACGCCGCAACATGTTCCGGTCGTGCTGGTCGACGTCGAAGGTCTCCTCCGCACCGATCGACTTGTCCGGGGAGTCCGGTACGACCGGCCTGCCGTCGACGCCGTTGGCCAGCGCGTGCAGGTGCTCGGCCAGCGCGTTGCCGATCACCCGGCGCAGCCTCGGCAGCGGGGTCGCGGCGACGTCGGCGACGGTGCTCAGGCCGGCCCTGGCCAACTGTTCGGCCGTGCGCGCGCCGACACCCCACAACGCCGAGACCGGCAGCGGGTGCAGGAACTCCAGGCCACTGTCCTTCGGCACCACCAGCATGCCGTCCGGTTTCGCCATTCCCGACGCCAGTTTCGCGAGGAACTTGGTTGCCGCGACACCGACCGAACACGCGATGCGGTGCTCCCGCACGACCCGGGCACGAATCTCGGCACCCAGTCCCGCGGGCGTCATCCTGGTGCGCCGCAACGCTCCCGCCACGTCCAGGAACGCCTCGTCCAGGCTCAGCGGCTCGACCAGCGGTGTCAGCTCGCGGAAGATGCCCAGCACGCCCGCGGACACCTCGCGGTAGCTGGTGAAGTCCGTCGGCAGGAACGCCGCCTGCGGGCAGAGCCGCCGGGCCGTCGATGTCGGCATCGCGGACCGCACGCCGAACGTGCGCGCGATGTAGTTGGCGGAGGACACCACACCGCGCGGCCCGACACCACCGACCACGACCGGCTTGTCGCGCAGTTCCGGGCGGTCACGGACTTCCACCGACGCGTAGAAGGCGTCCATGTCGACGTGCAGGATCACGCAGCCGTCGTCGTCCGGCCAGCTCGCCGGATCGGTCTCGTCGACCAGGTACTTCCCGGCCGCGTCCCGCGGCAGGCCGCCACTTCTGCCCACGGCGGAGCAGTCTAATCGCGCCGTCGGACGTTTCCTCAGTTCAGCGCGGCCCGGCGGGCCAGTGCGTGCAGGCGTGCCGCGACGTCCCGCAGCGGTGACCGGGTCGCGGCGGCGAACTCCAACTGTGCCAACGCTTCCACGGCCCCGGGATTGGCCTCCAGCACGGAGCCGGGCACCAGATCGGACACCAGTCCGTGGCCCTGCAGCACCTCGACGTCCAACTCCGCACCGCGCAGCAGCGCGGCGAGGCCGTCGACGTCGAACCGGCGGCGCAACTGCTCACCGGGTCCGGACAGCCGGCCCGCGTCGTCGTCCAGCAGCGCGCGGGCATCCTCCAGCCGACCCGCGATCGCGCGGTGCAGCACGGCGCCGTAGCGGTTGGCGACCAGCACCGACAGCGCGCCACCGGGTGCGCAGGCGGCGCTCAGCGCGGCCACGGCGGCCGACACGTCGTCGACGACCTCCAGCACGCCGTGCCCCAGCACGAGATCGGCCTCACCGAGCGGCACCAGCCGGGCCAGTGCGTCGGTGTCGCCCTGCACGGCGGTGATCCGCTCGGTGACGCCGGCATCCACGGCACGGCGGTGCAGCGCGGCCAACGCGTTGGGACTCGGCTCGACGACGGTCACGACGCAGCCCGCCGTGGCCAGCGGCACGGCCAACACGCCGCTGCCGCCACCGACGTCCAACACCCGGGGCGGCTGCCCGTCCCGGCGGTCGCGGGCGGCCGCCACCTCGGCTTCGAGCACGCGGTACACCGCGTCCGGTCGCATGTCGGGAGTCTATGAGCCACCACCGCCACCCTGCCTGCCGGCCGGTGCCGACACGGCCGATGTGGGCAGATCACGGCCCCTGCGCAGCGGCCCCGCCAGCACGATCACCCCGGCCGCGAGCAGCACGCCGATCATGATCCACACGCCGGCACGCACCCCGATCGCCGTGCCGACCGCACCCGCGGCGACGGCACCGAGCGGGTCGGCGCTGGAGGCCAGCAGTGCCGACGTCGCGATGACCCGGCCGCGCAGTGCGGCAGGCGGGTACGTCTGTCGGAAACCCGCCGCGATCACGTTCACGGCGACCACGCCCGAGGCCAGGACCATGTTGCCGGCGCCCAGCAACAGCAGCCCGGGTCCGGGGAACGCCAACGGAATGAGCAGCCCGAACGGCCACGTCACCGCGAAACACAGCACCAGCGCCCGCGCCGTGCCCACCCGCGCCGCCAACCGGCCGGCCGACAGCGCGCCGAACACACCACCGACCCCGGACATGGCGACCACGACGCCGACCAACGCCGGCCCGGCGTGCAGGACGCGAACCCCGTACAGCACCTGCAGCGCCTGGTAGCCGGTCAACCCGAAGTTCGCGACGGCGGCGAACGCGGCCAGCGACCGCAGGTACGGATCGGCCACCGTCCAGCGCAGGCCCTCCGCGATCTCCTGCCGGATCGTGGTGCGCGGCCGAGCCGGCCGGACCGGTTCGCGCGTCCGGATCCAGAGCAGGCACACCGCCGAGACGACGAACGTGACGGCGTCGGCCAGCAGGCCCGTGACGGCGCCGAACCACTGCGCGATCAGGCCACCGAGCCCGCGGCCGGCGAGTTGGGCCGCCGACTCGCTGCCCCGCAGCACGGCGTTGCCCGCGGTGAGATCGCCGGGAGCCACAAGCGTCGGCAGGTACACCCGGTAGGCCGTGCCGAAGAAGACGCTCGCGCCCCCGGCCAGCAGCGCCACCGACATCAGCTGCGCCATCGACAGCACACCGCACCATGCGGCCACCGGCACGGACACGAACACCAGCGCCGACACCGCGTCGCAGGCCAGCAGCACCGGCCGCCGGGGCAGTCGGTCCACCAAGGCGCCGGCCGGCAGGCCGATCAGCAGCCACGGCAGCCAGCCGGCGGCGGTGAGCAGACCGACGGTGAACGTGCTCGCGTGCAGCGTCACCACGGCGACGAGCGGCAGCGCCACGGTGGTCATGTTGCTGCCGAACCCGCTGGTCGTCTCGCCGACCCACAACAGCCGGAAGTCCCGTCGCCACAACACGGTCCCACCGTGTCGGTGCGGGCGGCGACACTCAAACGGGTTCACGTGCAGCGTAACAAGAAACCTTGCGAAGGACTTCTTTGCAAAGCTATCCTGCGACCATGTCAGAGCCGGTCGACCGCACCGTCATCCGCGATCCGAAACGCTTGCGAGCCCTGTCCCACCCGTTGCGCTGGAAGCTGATCGAGCTGATCGGTTCGGAGGGCTCGGCGACGGCGACCCGGTGCGCGCAGACCCTCGGCGAAAGCGTCGCCAGTTGCTCGTACCACCTGAACATGCTGGCCAAGTACGACTTCATCCAGCCGGCGGCAGGCGGCCAGGGCCGGGAGAAGCCGTGGCAGCTCACCACCAGGAACCAGTCGTTCTCGGGCATCGGGTTGGACCTCGACGGCAGGCTCGCCGCCGAGGCGGCGAGCGAGGCGTTCATCGACCACGAGTTCGGCGCGATGCGGGAGCGGCTCAAACACCGCGACACGGAACCGGAGGAATGGCTCGCTCCGACCGGCATCACCGCGACGACGCTGCACGTCACCATCGAGGAGGCCACCGAGATCGAGGCACGAGTCCGGCAGATCCTGGACGCGTACGACGACCGCTGGGACGACCCGGACAAGCGGCCGGAGGGCTCCCGGCAGGTGCGCTACTTCTTCTCCGCGTTCCTGAACGCGAAACGGCCCTGAGATGGGCGCCTGGGGGAATCGCGGGTTCCGGTGGCTGGTGATCGGGCAGGGGCTGTCCAGTTTCGCGGTCAGCGCGCTGTACCTGGCGCTGGGCATCTGGGCCAAGGACCTGACACACAGCAACGCGCTGGCCGGCTCCGTGTTCCTGGCCCTGGGCGTACCGACGCTGCTCGCGCCGCTGGGCGGCCACCTGATCGACCGCACCCGACGGCGGCCGGTACTGATCGTGACCAACCTGGCGATCGGCGGGTGCCTGCTGTCGCTGCTGGCCGTGCACGACCGCCACGAGCTGTGGCTGATCTACGCGGTCGCCGCGGCCACCGGCCTGGCCACGGACGTCCTGTCGGCCAGCAGGGGCGCACTGCTCAAGGACATGCTGACCGAGGCCGATCTCGGCCCGGCCAACGCGGTCCTGCAGACCGTCACGCAGGGCGTGCGCATCCTGTCGCCGGTGTTGGGCGCCGGCCTGTACACGCTGCTCGGCGGCCACGGGCTGGCCCTGGTCGACGCGGGCATGTTCGTCGTCGCGGCCGTCGCACTGGCCGTCATCCGGGTCGCCGAGTCCGAACCGGAGCGGGGCACGCGCCGGCTGTGGCGGGAACTGACGGCCGGCTTCCGGCATGTCCGTGCCGAGCCGGTGCTGCTGCAACTGGCCGTCGTCGGCGCGCTGGCGTTCGGCGTGATCGGACTGTTGGAGACCGTCGGGTTCGCCGTCGTCGACCAGGGGCTGCACCGCTCGCCGTCGTTCTACGGCGTGCTGGACACCGTGCAGGGCGTCGGCGCCGTGTCCGGCGGGACCGTGGCCGCGCGGGTGATGCGGCGGCTGGGCGAGGCACGCACGGTCGGTGTCGGGCTGCTGCTGGTCGGCGTGGGCACGGCCGTGGTCGTGGTACCGGGCCTGGTGCCCGTGCTGGCCGGTATCGCCGTGCTCGGGTCCGGGGTGGCGCTGTTCGTGGTCGGCTGGAGCACCGGCCTGCAGCGCTTCACACCGCCACGACTGCAGGGCAGGGTGAACGCCGCGGCGAATCTCGTCCTGACCGTGCCGCAGACCGCGTCCATCGGGCTGGGCGCCGCACTGATCGCGGTCCTCGACTACCGGATCCTGCTGGTGGTGATCGTCGTCGGCATGGTCGCCACCGGTGCGGTGCTGTTGGTCCGTCCGGCCGCCACCGCCACCGTTGCGGCGGAGCCCGCCGCTGCGGCAACCGGGTGACCGCCGGGCGCTCCCGGGAAGGATCGTGACCGATCCGCCACATGGCGGCCGACCGTTCTTGCCTGACCAATCTAAGCTGCCTACCGTGCATACGGTCGCGGTGCTGAGCCTCAAGGGCGGCGTGGGTAAGACGACGGTGGTACTCGGGTTGGCTTCGGCCGCGCTGCGGCGTGGAGTGAAGACACTGGTCGTCGATCTCGACCCGCAGTGCAACTCGACAGCAACCCTCGATCCCGCCGATACAGAGGGCAGTCTGGTGGACGTGTTGGCCAAGCCGACCTTGGCCTCACTGCGTTCGGCGGTCGCGCCCAGCCCGTGGGGCGAGGGGTTGGACGTGCTCGTCGGGTCCGAGGACGTGGAAGCCCTCAACCATCCCGAGCCGGGAGCGCAGAAACTCGGCAAGCTGGGCAAGGCCCTGGAACAGATCAACGCGCTGGTCGACGAGGGCGATCCGGAGTACCAACTGGTGCTGCTGGACTGCCCGCCGTCACTGGGCCAGCTCACCAGGTCCGCGCTGGTCGCCGCGGATCGCGCGCTGCTCGTCACGGAGCCGACGATGTTCGCGGTCTCCGGTGTGCAGCGGGCGTTCGAGGCGGTGCAGAACGAGCGCGAGCTGCACAACCCGCAGTTGCAGCCGCTCGGCGTGGTCGTCAACCGGGTGCGGCCGCGCTCGCACGAACACCAGTTCCGGATCGAGGAACTGCGCGAACTGTTCGGGCCGCTGGTGATGCCCGTCGCACTGCCGGACCGGCTGGCGGTCCAGCAGGCGCAGGGCGCCTGCCTGCCGATCCACCAGTGGAACACCCCGGGTGCCAGGGAGGTCTCCCTGGCGTTCAACCTGCTGCTGGCCAGGATTCTGCGGGCCGGCAAGAGCAGGCGGTCCGTGTCGCGCGAGGAAGAACCGGTCGACTGAGCGGGAATGCCTGAGGGCGACACGGTTTTCCTCGCCGGCCGGCGGATGGACGAAGCACTGGCCGGGCAGCGGCTGGTGCGCGCCGAACTGCGCCATCCGCGGCTGGCGACCGCCGATCTGGCCGGCCGGACCGTGCTGGGCGTCCGGTCGGTCGGCAAGCACCTGTTCACGCGGTTCGACGACGGCGTCAGCCTGCACACGCACCTGCGGATGGACGGCTCGTGGCACCTGTACCGGCCGGGCGAGAAGTGGCGCGGCCGGGCGCACGACGTGCGTGCGGTCCTGCGGTCGCAGGAGCGCGTCGCGGTCGGCTTCCGCTTGCACGACATGGCGTTGCTGCGCACGGACGACGAGTCCGACCTCGTCGGGCACCTCGGCCCCGACCTGCTGGCGGACGACTGGTCCGACGCGATGGCGGAAGAAGCCGTGCGGCGTTTCGCGGCGCAGGCCGACCGCGAGGTCGGTGACGTGCTGGCCGACCAGCGGGTGATGGCCGGCGTGGGCAACCTCTACAAGGCCGAAGTCTGTTTCCTGCTCGGTGTCTCACCGTGGACACCGGTGCGCGACCTACCGGACGGGACCGTCCACCGTGCCGTCGCGTTGAGCCGAAAACTGTTGCTGCGCAACGCCTTTCGTCCGGAACAGAGCACGACGGGGGAAACGGCGCGGGGCCGGCAGCACTGGGTGTACCAGCGGACCGGGCGCGCATGCCTGCGCTGCGGCACGGCGGTCCGGGCCGGCGAGCAGGGTTCGTTCGTGCCCGTGCGGTACACGTGGTACTGCCCGAAGTGCCAGCCGGGTCCCACCCGTTAGAGCGAAGCGACGACCTCCTCGAACCGGTCCCGCTCCACGTACGGGCCACGCGCCGAACCGTCCGGCGGCGGAATCTAGGGTGATGGCGTGTACGAGCGCTGGGTGAGGCCCGTGTTGTTCCGTATCGGCTCCGGGGACGCCGAGGCCGCGCACGAGTTCACGCTCGGCGCGCTGGCCGGGCTGAGCCGGGTGCCGCCGGCGCTGGCCCCGCTGCGCAGGTGGTTCTCCGTGGCCGCACCGCGCACCGTGTTCGGCCTGCGGTTCCCCAACCCGGTCGGATTGGCCGCCGGCGTGGACAAGAACGGGGTCGCCCTCCCCGGCTGGGCGGCGCTGGGCTTCGGTTTCGTCGAGGCCGGCACCGTGACGTGGCACGCGCAGCCAGGCAACCCGCGCCCCCGGCTGTACCGGCTGCCCGCCAGCGGCGCGCTGGTCAACCGGATGGGCTTCAACAACGCGGGCGCCCGCGCACTGGCCGCCCGGCTGCGGGCGCTCGGACCGCTGCCCGTGCCGCTGGGCATCAGCATCGGCAAGTCGAAGGTCACGCCGTTGGAGGAGGCCGTAGCGGACTACCGGTCGTCACTGCGCGAGCTGTACCCGTACGGCGACTACTTCGCGGTCAACGTCAGCTCACCGAACACCCCCGGCCTACGCGGCCTGCAGGACAAGGGGATGCTGGCCGACCTGCTGGCCGGATTGCGCGCGGAGTCGGCCGACGCGGCCGCCGGCGCGGACACCAAGCCGCTGGTGGTCAAGATCGCACCGGACCTGACCGACCACGCCATCGGAGAGGTGCTGGAGGTGTGCGCCGAACACGGAGTAGCGGGCCTGATCGCGACCAACACGACCGTGGCCAGAGACGGCATCGCGCCGAGCGACGCCGCCACCGCCGAACAGACCGGCGGTCTGTCCGGCCGGCCGCTGGCGGAACGAGCACTCGCCGTCGTCGAGTTCGTCGCCAAGGAAACCGACGGCAAGCTGCCGATCATCGGCAGCGGGGGCATCAGCACCACCGACGACGCGCTGCGAATGCTCGACGCGGGCGCGAGCCTGCTCCAGCTCTACACCGGATTCATCTACGCGGGACCGCACCTGGTCCGCACGATCGCCAGGACGACACGGCAACGCCGGTAGCTCGAAACCAGCAGACCACCGGTCCGTACACCGCTCAAGGGGCGAGCTTCGGCTTTCCGGGGTCGGTCGCTCGATCAGCCAGACGGCGTTGCTCGCGCAGGGCCCGCAGTGCGCGCAGCAGCGGGTGGCCCAGCACGATCAGTGCGGAGCCCCAGACGACGCCGTCCAGCTTCAGCCAGCCGATGCCGATCGTCAGGTTGCCGGCGCCGGCCACGATCGCGGCTCCCGCCACCATCATCGTCACCGGGTCGGCCAGGTCGACGCCGCTGTCCAGCCACAGCCGCACACCGACCATCGCGACCAATCCGAACAGCACCAGCGCCAGTCCGCCGATCACGCCTGTCGGCAGCGTCTGCACCAACGCGGCGACCTTCGGCGAGAACGACAGCAGGATCGCGCCGATCGCGGCGGCCACGTACGCGGCCGTCGAGTAGACCTTCGTGCCCGCCATGACGCCCACGTTCTCGCCCAGCGGTGTCAACGCCATGCCGCCGCCCGCGCCGGCCAGCGCCGTGGTCAGGCCGTTGGCGATCAAGGCGTCACCTGCGCTGCCGTCCAGGTCGCGGCCGGTGACGGCGCCGATCGCCTTCGTGTAGCCCACGCTCTGCGCCGCGAGCACGACGACGGCCGGCAGCACGGCCGAGCATCACCGAGGGCCGCAACTGCGGTTCGTGCAGCACCGGCAGTGCCAGCCACGGTGCCGCCTCCAGCGCGATGACACGGGCCTGGTCGAGGCTGCCGGTGGCCGCGGCCACCACCCAGCCGGCCACCACCCCGGCCAGCACGCTCAGCCGCAGCATGCAGCCCGCGGGACAGCACGGCGCACACCCCGACGACGGCGAGCGTGACACCGGCCGGCAGCGGACCGCCCGCCACCTCGTGCGTCGCGGTCGGGGCCAGGTTCAGTGCCAGCAGGACGATCACCGCACCGGTGACCACCGGCGGCATCACGGAGTCGACCAGCCGGATGCCCAACGCCTTGACCGCGACGCCGATGACGGCCAGCAGCATGCCGGCGAACAGCACGCCACCCAGTTGGGCGGCGAACCCCTGCGCGTGCGCGGCGACCAGCGGCGCGACGAACGCGTACGACGGGCCGAGGTAGCTGGGCACCCTGTTCCGCGTGATCAGCAGGAACAGCAGCGTGCCGACGCCGGAGAACAGCAGCGTCGTGGAGAGGGGGAAGCCGGTCAGCGCCGGTACCAGAATCGTGGCGCCGGCCATCGCGGCGAGGTGCTGCAGACCGAGGCCGACGGTCAACGGCCAGCTCAGCCGCTCGTCCGGCCGGACCACCTCGTCGTTGTCCAGGCGCCGCCCGTCGCCGTGCACCGTCCACAGCGCCACGCGTGCCCTCCCGACGTCTCCGACAACACCGCGACGATAGTGCCACGCCAGGTAGCCGAAGCACCCACATCACAGTTCGATAATCACACGAATGTTTGCAGCATTTCCGGCATAACACCCAATTGAGCAGAGACCGACTACGCGAGGTGATGGAATATGCGCGCACGAGTCGCGGTCGGAGCACGGCGAGGTCTCGCCACGATGTCGGGACCAGCGCGATGGCAGGAGCATAGCGGGTGGTCATCGCCCCTGGACGCCTCGCCCCACCTGCGTTACGAGTCGGACATCGCGAACATTTCGACAGGGCGCTCCGCGGTCAAGATCAACACATCGGGCCGGCTGAGGCGACGCCGAGGTCCGCCGTCGAATCCCCTCCCGATACGACGAATCCGGCGACCGAGAGTCGATCGCCGGATTCGTGTGACGCGGTCAGGAGGCCGAATCGGCCTCCGCGCTCTTGGTCTGGCCCTGGGACTGCTGCACCCGATGCGCGATCTCCTGCTGGATGCTGGTCGACGCGCTGTTGGGCTTGCCGCCGGTGATCTGGCCGGCCACCGGGCCACCCTGCAGCGACGCCCTGATCTGCTCCAGCCGGTTGGAGCCCGCCATGTTGACCGTGGACTGCTGGACCTCCAGCATCCGGCCCTGGACGGAGTTCTTCGCCAGGTCGGCCGAGCCGAGAGCGGTCGCGTAGCGCTTCTCGATCTTGTCGCGGACCTCGTCCAGCGACGGCGTGTTGGTCGGTGCCGCCAGTTCGCTCATCTGGTTGAGCGACTTGGACACCTGCTCCTGCATCTTCGCCTGCTCAAGCTGGCTGAGCAGCTTCGTGCGCTCCTGGAGCTTCTGCTGGAGCATCATCGAGTTCTGCTCGACCGCGCGCCGGGCCTGGCCGGCCGCCTGCAGCGACTGGTCGTGCAGCGTCTTCAGGTCCTCGATCGACTGCTCCGCCGTGACCAACTGGGTGGCGAACTGCTGGGCCGCGTTCTCGAAGTCGGCGGCCTTCGTCTCGTCGCCCTTGGCCCGCGACTCGTCGGCGAGCACCAGTGCCTGCCGCGCGGAGGCCTGGAGCTTCTCGACCTCGCTCAACTGCCGGTTGAGCTTCATCTCCAGCTGTCGCTGGTTGCCGATCACCGCGGCCGCCTGCTGGGAGAGCGCCTGGTGCTGGCGCTGGGCCTCCTCGATGGCCTGTTGGATCTGTACCTTCGGATCGGCGAGTTCGTCCACCTTCGACGAGAAGGCCGCCATCAGGTACTTCCACGTCTTCACGAACGGGTTGGCCATCTCCTCCGCCTGCCTTCTCCCCTGCTGCCGAGCCCACGGTGGGTACTACCCACCCCGCGTCCGGGCAACGACCTCGTGCCGTCAGGACTACATCGTGTCAGGTACGGACGCGAGCTTCCACCGCCCCCGGCACATCGGCACCGCCCTCGTGGGCGGTGCCCCGTCCGCCACGTCACCGCGTGGCCACGGTGTGTCAGGCTGCGACGGTGATCCCGCCGGATCGAGGGCTGATCGACGTGGTCAACCGGTGGCTGAGCACCGGCTGCAACCGCAGGTCGGTCAGATCCGTCCCCACCACTGCCGGAACCATCCTGCCTCCCTGCAGGGACGGCTCCGCCTTGGCGTGCACGTGACGGTCCTCGTCGGCCGAGCCGCTCGCGACCGGCACGGCCACGTCGTCCACAGTACGCACGTCCACGGCGGTCACGTCGGTCGCGACGCGGTGCAGCAGATCGGACAGGGGCAGCTCCAACGCGTCGCAGATCGCAGCCAGCAGTTCACTGGAGGCTTCCTTGCGTCCCCGCTCCACCTCGGAGAGGTAGCCGAGGCTGACCCGGGCGGCCCGGGAGACCTCGCGCAGGGTGCGGTGCTGGGTGGTGCGGGCATGGCGGAGCCGATCACCGATCGCCTCGCGCAACAGCACGGCCATCGCGCGCCTCCCTTCGTGTCGCCCGTGCCGACCAGGTTACCGAGAGACACCGTCGGTCGGCACCGACTTCTCGCCTGTATGCCAAGAGCGAACGTGCCAGTTACCCGTGATGTTCCCGGTCGGTTTCCGCTAGCGGGCGATCAACGGGTGCGGGTCGGTGACCACGCACCGTGTCCGCCCCAGCCAATCAGCCGGTCAGGGCCGTGTACAGGGCGTCGATCGCGGCCCGCACGGAGCCGGCGCGCACGGCGTGCCGGTCGCCTGCCAGGCGCAGCCCGTAACCGTCGCGGCCGTCCGGTCCGGCCAGGCCGAGGTACACCTGGCCGGGTGATACGCCGTCCTGCGGGTCGGGTCCGGCGACACCCGTCAGGCCGATTCCCCAGTCCGCGCGGCACGCGGTGCGCGCGCCGGTGGCCAGTTCGAGTGCCACGTCGGGGTGTACGGCGCCGTACCGGTCGAGCAGCGCGGCGGGCACCCCGGCCAGGGTGGCCTTCAGATCTGTGGCGTACACCACAAGTCCGCCGCGCACGACGGCGCTGGCGCCCGGCACGGTGGTGAGCACGGCGGCCACCAGACCCGCGGTGAGCGACTCGGCCGTCGCCACGGTCTGGCCGCGTGCCGTCAACAGCTCGACGACCTCGACGAGCCGCTGTTGGTCCAGCCCGAGCGCGTCGACGAGCTCGGTCACGGCCCAGCTCCGGTCACGGCGCGGCCCAGATCACGGCCCGGCCCGTCACGCGGCCCGGTCACGGCGCGGCGCCAGATCACGGCCCGGCCCCGGTCACGGCCCGCTTGCCGCGGGCCCGCAGCCGCAGCGCCCGCACCAGGTAGTCGACGCCCGTCGCGACGGTCAGCACGACGGCCACGCCCATGAGGATCCAGCGGGCCGCGTCGAACCAGTGTGGGAAGGGCAGCAGGTACAGGCCGATCGCGACGATCTGCACCAGCGTCTTCGCCTTGCCGCCGCGACTGGCCGGGATCACGCCGTGCCGGATCACCCAGAAGCGCAACAGGGTGACGCCGATCTCGCGGACCGCGATGACCACCGTCACCCACCACCACAGTTCGCCCAGCAGGCTCAGGCCGATCAGCGCGGCGCCGGTGAGGGCCTTGTCCGCGATCGGGTCGGCGATCTTGCCGAAATCGGTGACCAGGCCACGACTGCGGGCCAGGTTGCCGTCCAGGTGGTCGGTGACGGACGCGATGGCGAACACCGCGCTGGCGACCAAGCGCCACCCGACCGTGGTGACCCCCGTCGGTGAACAGCGCGACCAGGAAGACCGGGACCAGCACCAGCCGGGACACCGTCAGCACGTTGGCCACGTTCAGCAGCGGCACCGGCCGGGGCACGGCACCGGCGGCACCCGCCGTACCGGCCTGTCCCGCCGCGTCCGGCGGGCCACCGGCCGGCGTCGTCACACCGACCTCGGCAAGACCTCGACCGGCCGCACGACCAGGTCCACCCCCGCCGAGTCGACGACCTCGCAGCGCACCAGGTCACCGACCGAGAGGGCGTCGGTCGAGAGCGCGCCGGCGAGCTCGTCATTGTCGACAAAGCACACATTCGCCGTCGACCTCGGGCGCCTGGTGCGCCGCGCGGCCCGCGCAGTCGGACTCGTCGTCGGCCAGCCGTTCCACCAGCACGTCCACCGTGTCGCCGACCCGGTCCTCGGCCCGCTGCGCGGTCAGCTCCTCGACCAGCGCGGAGATCCGGCGCGACCCGCTCGGCGATCGTGTCCGCGTCCAGCTTGTCGGGCAGGCCCTCGGCCTCGGTGCCGTCCTCGTCGGAGTAACCGAACACGCCGACCGCGTCCAGCCGCGCCTCCGTCAGGAACCGGGCCAGTTCGTCCACGTCGTCCTCGGTCTCGCCGGGGAAGCCGACGATCACGTTGGTGCGGATGCCGGCGTGCGGGCGCCAGGTCGCGGATGCGCTCGATCAGGTCCAGGAACGACTCGGTGGACCCGAACCGGCGCATCCGCCGCAGCACGGCCTCGCTGGCGTGCTGGAAGGACAGGTCGAAGTAGTCGGCGACGCCGGGCGTGGTGGCGATGGCGCTCGACCAGCGCCGGGTCGGGTCTCGGCGGGCTGCAGGTAGGACACCCGCACCCGGTCGATGCCCGGCACGGCGCCAGTCGCGGCAGCAGCACGGCCAGCGCGTCCTGGCGCCGCCCGCCAGGTCCTTGCCGTAGGAGGTCGAGTTCTCGCTGACCAGGTACAACTCGCGCACGCCGTGCTCGGCCAGCCACGCCGCCTCGCCGAGCAGGTCCTCGGCGGCGTCCGGGACACGAACGCGCCGCGGAAGGACGGGATCGCGCAGAACGAGCACCGCCGGTCGCAGCCGGACGCGATCTTCAGCGGCGCCACCGGGCGAGTCGTCCAGCCGCGTCCGCACCACGCGCGGGCCCCAGCCGTGGCCGGGCACCGCCACCTGTTCGGCGGCCCTCGGCCGCTGCACGGGCGTGATCGGCAGCAGCGTGCGCCGGTCGACCGGCTTGTGCGCCTCGACCGTCCGGCCGGCGAGCACGTCATCCAGCCGCTCGTCCAGGGTCGCGTAGTGGTCGAAGCCCGAGCACCGCGTCGGCCTCGGGCAGGCTCTCGGCGAGTTCCGCGCCGTACCGCTCGGCGAGGCAGCCGACGGCGACCACCTTCGCGCCGCGGTCGGCGGCGGCCAGCAGGGTGTCCACCGAGTCCTTCTTGGCCGACTCCACGAACCCGCATGTGTTCACCAGCACGACGTCCGCGCCGTCACCGTCGGCGGCGTGTTGCCAGCCCCGCGCGGCCAGCCGGCCGGCCAACTCCTCCGAGTCGACCTCGTTGCGCGCGCAGCCGAGGGTGAGCAGCGTGAACCGGTGTCCGGTGGTGGGTGACGACACCGGATCAGCCTAACCGCTGTCGGCCACCGGACCGACGCCGTCACTCAACCCGGCAGGTACGCGGGGGGCAGGTCGGCCGTCGTGAGCGTCGTCAACTGCTCGGTGGGCAGCGTGTCGATGTCCACGTCCGGCCCGGCCAGCCGCAGCGACTGCCGGCCGGTCATCTGCTCGACCAACCCGCGCACGCTGCGCCCGTTGGCGAATCCCTTGCCCCTGTCGATCTTCGCGATCACCGCCGGCAGCGCGGCGGTAAGTTCCGGAGCGGCCTGGTAGCCCTGTGCCGCCAGCATCGCGGTGAAGATCGCGGCGAGTTCCTCGCCGGTGTAGTCCGGGAAGTTGATCGTGGTGCCGAACCGCGACCGCAGACCGGGGTTGGCGTCGAGGAACCGGTCCATGTCCTTCGGGTAGCCTGCCGCGATGACCACCAGGTCGTCGCGGTGGTTCTCCATCTGCACCAACAGTTCCGCGATGGCCTCCTGGCCGAAGTCCTGCTGGTTGCCCTGCGGTGCCAACTCGTACGCCTCGTCGACGAACAGCACACCGCCCATGGCCTTCTCACACAGCTTCCTGGTCTTCTCGGCGGTCTGGCCGATGAAACCGGCGACGAAGTCCGGCCGCCCCGACTCGATCAGGTGGCCGGAGGACAGCACGCCCAGTTCCCGGTAGATCTGTGCGATCAGCCGCGCCACGGTCGTCTTCGCGGTGCCCGGGTTGCCGGTGAACACCAGGTGTCTGCTGTGCGCGGCGACCTTCAGGCCCGCCTCCCGGCGCCGCGCGTCCACCCGGATCTCCGCGGCGATCGACCGGACCTGCTGCTTCACCGCCTCCAGGCCGATCATGCCCCCGAGTTCGGCCATCAGCTCGGTCAGGCCACGGCGCGGGCCGGCGTCGTCGGTCTGGCCGACACCGCCGCCCGGCGCGGGCAGATCGGCCATCGTGAGCTGGTTCAGCGCGTTGCCCTCGGCGGTCGGGCCGATCGCGGCCAGCCTGCTGGACTGCGCGGACAGCGTGGCCTCCAGCAGGCTGCGCGCGGAGCGGCCGTTGGCGAAGCCGCTGCCCCTGCCGATCCGCGACATCCGGCCGGGCAGCGCCGTGACCAGGTCGTCGGCCAGCCGGTAGCCCTCGGACTCGGCCATCGCGCGGAAGATCCTCGCCAGTTCGTCGTTGCTGTAGTCGGGGAACTCGACCCGGTTGGCGAACCGGGACCGCATGCCCGGGTTGGCGTCGAGGAACTCGTCCATCTGCTTCGGGTAGCCTGCCGCGATCACGATCAGCTCGTCGCGGTGGTTCTCCATCTGCACCAACAGTTCCGCGATCGCCTCGGGGCCGTAGTCGTCGTCGGCGCGCGGCGTCAGCTCGTACGCCTCGTCCACGAACAGCACACCGCCCATGGCCTTCTCGCACACCGCGCGCGTCTTCGGCGCCGTCTGGCCGATGTACTCGCCGACCAGGTCGGCCCGCTGCACCTCCACGACGTGCCCGGACGACAGCAGCCCGACCGCCCGGTAGATCCGCGCCAGCAGCCGTGCCACGGTCGTCTTCGCCGTGCCCGGGTTGCCGGTGAACACGAGGTGCCGGCTGCGGGTGGCCACCTTCATGCCGCCGGCCCGCCGCTGCTCGTCGACGGCCATCTCGTCCAGCAACGACCGCACCCGCTGCTTCACCGGTTCCAGGCCGATCATGCCGTCCAGTTCGGCCAGCAGCTCCTCCTTCGACCGGCCGTCGGAGTCCTTGCTCTTGGGGGGCACCAGGTCCGTGAGATCCGGCACGTCGACGACGACACGCCCGTCGGGGCCGACCGAGTTGCGCACGACGGCCGAGCGCATCGCCGTGTCCATCGCCGAGACGACGGCGTCGCCACCGGTCACCGTGCCCGCCTTGTGGCAGGCGCCGGTGTAGTCGATGAGCTGGGCGCGGGCGCCCGGGGTCAGCGTCGTGGCGCCCTCGCCGGCCAGCACGTCCAGCAGCGCGCCGCGCACCGCGGGCTCACCGAACGACGGCAGGTGGTACACGAAGTTGTCGCTGATCGCCGCCGACGTGCGCTCCTTCACCTTGTCCAGGAACTTCCGCGTGCCACCGATCACGAACACGCCCTCGGCGTCGCGGTTGGTCGCCATCCTGGGCAGCACGGAGCACAGCGAGGCGAACGCGTCGTCGCTGTCCAGCAGTGCCTCCGCCTGACGCAGCAGGTAAACCTTCTTGCCCTTGTCGCCGTGCTCGGCGAACAGGTCGAACACCTTGTTGCCGGCGTCGGGCGGGTCGACCAGTTTCAGGATGCGCACACCGGTGTCGAACACCAGCCGGTTGCCCGGCGTGGCGTTCGCGTCGAACATGGCCTCGCGCAACGCTTCGGCGAGCATCCGCTGCCCGGAGTGCGGTTCACCGACCAGCATCACGATCGGGTTGGCCTGGTTCTCCCTGTGCGGATCTCGGCGCGCGTCGGCGGTCCACTTCACGACCCGCACCACGCGGTCCAGGAAGCCCCACGCAGACTCGCCGACCGACACGAACGCGCGCACGTGCCCGTCGATCTTCACGGACTCCAACCGCGGCAACACCATCGGCGCGACAGCGGAGCGCAAGGGTTGCGGTGCCAGCGGTTGCGGGACCATCGGCTGCGCAGCCATGGGCTGGGGTTGCGGTGCCATCGGCTGCGGTTGCGGTGCCATCGGCTGCGGTTGCGGTGTCTGGTGCGCGACCGGTTGGGGGCCGGTGTCGAACAGGCCCTGCGGGACCTGGCCGGGCAGGGTGTACGGCCCGGACGGCGGCTGCCGCTGCGGCATCGCTGGCGGCAAGGGCGGCGTGTACGGCACCGACTGCGTCGTGCCCGGCGCCGGCATCGGCGGGCGCTGCACCTGCTGCTGGTAGTGCTGCGCCCCGTGCGCGTGCGGCGGGTACGCGCTGGCCGTCCGCGCGTTGAACCGCATCCCCGGATCGGCCGGCGGCGGACCGGGCAGCCAGCCGTTCGGTCCCGCCCAGCGCAGCCACGGCCCACCCGGGTTGATCAGCCACGACGTGCCGTCCGGCGTGACCAGGGTGGTCTGCCAGCCCACCGCTGCCTGCCGCTCGGCTTCGGTGAACGCGTCCCGCCCGAACCCTGTCATGCCCGCCCCTCGTCCGCCGACACCGTCAGCTCGTCCGCCGACACCGTCAGCGACAGGATATTGACCCGGAGCGCCCGCGGGTCCGGATCCACCGACGCGGCGGCCCGACCGGCGGACATCTATCGTCGATCACGTGTGGTTCGGGCTGATGTGCGCCGTGGTGTCGGCGGTCTGCTACGGCGCCGGGTCCGCCGTGCAGGCCGTGGCGGCGCGGGCGACGGCCGAGGACCGGCGTGGTGTCGACCCCCGGCTGGTGTTGCGGCTGCTGCGCCAGTGGCGTTACGTGGCCGGTCTCGGCCTCGATGTCGTCGGCCTGGTGGCACAGGTCACGGCGCTGCGCGTGCTGCCGCTGTTCGTGGTGCAGGCGGCGCAGGCGGCCAGCATCGCGGTGACGGCGCTGTTGGCCGGCCGGTGGTTCGGCATCCGGCTGCGCCGCGCGGAGTGGCTGTCGGTGGGTGTGGTGTGCACCGGCCTGGTGCTGCTCGGCGCCGCCGCGGCCGGCGCGGGCGCGGGTCACGGTCCGAGGGCCTTCCACTACGGCCTGCTGGTGTTCGCGTTCGTGCTGGCCGGGTTGGGGACAGCGGCCGGCAGCCTGGCCGATCCGGCGCGCACGGTGCTGCTCGGCCTGGTCAGCGGCCTGGGTTTCGGCGTGCTCGGCACGGCCGTCCGGGTGCTGCCGAGTCTGGCGCCACCGGTGTCGCTGCGTGATCCGGCGCTGTACGCCGCGATGGTTGCCGGCATACTTGCCGCCTGGTTCTACGCCGCTGCCCTGCAACGCGGCGGGGTCGTCGCCGCGACAGCGGCGATGCTGATCGGCGAGACGGTGCCGGCATCCGTGATCGGTGTGCTGCTGCTGGGCGACCACACCAGGCCCGGCTGGCTGCCGGTCGCGGCGGCCGGGTTCGCGGTGGCGCTGGCGGGCGCGCTGGCACTGGCCCGGTTCGGCGAGATCGACCAACCAGTTGGCGATCCGGAAGGAGTGAGCAGTGGGTGACGTGGTGGTGCGGCGGGCCAGGACCGGCGACGTCCGGCGGATCAAGGCACTCGTCGACCACTATGCGGGCCGGGTGCTGCTGGCCAAGGAACTCGTCACGCTGTACGAGGCCATCCAGGAGTTCTGGGTCGCGGAACTGGAGGGCGACGTCGTCGGCTGCGGCGCGCTGCACGTGCTGTGGGAGGACATCGCGGAGGTGCGCACGGTCGCGGTGGACCCGGGCGTGGCCGGCACGGGCGTCGGCCACGCGATCGTGGCGAGGTTGGTCGGCGTGGCGCGGGAACTGGGTGTGGCGCGCGTGTTCGTGCTGACGTTCGAGACGGAGTTCTTCGCCCGCCACGGTTTCGTCAAGATCGACGGAACCCCTGTCTCCCAACAGGTCTACGACGAGATGCGCCGGTCGGTCGACCAGGGCGTCGCCGAGTTCCTCGACCTGCCGTACGTGAAGCCCAACACGTTGGGCAACACCAGGATGCTGCTGGACCTGTGATCAGCGGCGTGGATGACGGATCTTCACGTGCCCCATCCCGGCCTGCCCGTACACCCGCAGCACCGGCATGCCGTGCTGCGGCGGATCGGTCGCCTTGTTGACCACGCTGCCCATCCCGGCGGTGGCCTCGACGAGCACCACCTGCCAGCCGCGCGGCACGGTCACCACGATGTTCCCCGTACCGCATGTGGCCCGCAGCGTCACCTCCGGTCGTGGACACGTGGCCTGGGTGAAGTCGATCGCGATGTTGCCCATGCCGCACTCGGCGGCGATCTCCGCCGGCACCACCCAGTGCCCGCGCTGCGCCACTTTCCCCGACCGGGTCTTCAACACCAGCGGCGGCACGGTGGAAGGCCGCTCGGCGTGCCGCACGAACGGCAGATCCGCGAGCACGCCGTTCAGCTCACCCCGGGTCTGCGCCGCCAACGCGGTGTCGGTCCGAGCGGTGAACTCGTCCAGCGTGATCAACCCGCGCCCGACGGCCTTCTGCAACAACTCGGTCACGTGCTCCCGCTCGGCGTCGGACACCCGCATCGCCCGCAGATCCTGCCCGACAGGCACCTTCGTCTCCCCATCCGCCGTCTCCCCGTCCGCCACGGACTCACGTTAGCGAAACGGCGCCCGAGTCGTCATCACCGGCAGCGATCCCCGCCGGCCCGACAGGTCGCGGCCGGCGGCTCGTCGCGCGTCGCCGGCGAAATCCCCGCGGGTCAGTCCTCGGTGTCCGCGTCCACGTCGACCGGACCGCCGCCGCGGATGGTGTAGAGGACCGACTCCAGTTCGTCCGGTTTGATCATGACATCGCGGGCCTTCGAACCCTCCGACGGGCCGACCACGCCGCGGGACTCCAGCAGGTCCATCAACCGGCCCGCCTTCGCGAAGCCGACGCGCAGCTTGCGCTGCAACATCGAGGTGGAGCCGAACTGGCTGGTGACGATGAGTTCGGCCGCCTGGATGAGCAGTTCCAGGTCGCCGCCGATGTCGGCGTCGATCTCCTTCTTCTCGCCCGCCTTGGCCGCCGTGACGCCGTCGGTGTAGTCGGGTGTCGCCTGGTCGCGGACGGAGCCGACGATCGCGGCGATCTCCTCGTCGGAGATGTACGCGCCCTGGACCCGCACCGGTTTCGACGCGCCCATCGGCAGGTACAGGCCATCGCCCATGCCGATCAGCTTCTCCGCGCCCGGCTGGTCGAGGATGACGCGCGAGTCGGTCAGCGACGACGTCGCGAACGCCAGCCGCGACGGCACGTTCGTCTTGATCAGACCGGTGACCACGTCCACCGACGGCCGCTGCGTCGCCAGCACCAGGTGGATGCCTGCCGCGCGGGCCTTCTGCGTGATCCGCACGATCGCGTCCTCGACGTCGCGCGGCGCCGTCATCATCAGGTCCGCCAACTCGTCCACGATCGCCAGGATGTACGGGTACGGCCGGTACTCCCGCTCACTGCCCGGCGGCGCCGTGATGTCGCCCGAGCGCACCTTGCGGTTGAAGTCGTCGATGTGGCGGACCTTGTTGGCCTGCATGTCCTGGTAGCGCTGCTCCATCTCCTCCACCAGCCACGCCAGCGCCGCGGCCGCCTTCTTCGGCTGCGTGATGATCGGCGTGATCAGGTGTGGAATGCCCTCGTAGGGCGTCAGTTCCACCATCTTCGGGTCGACCAGGATCATCCGGCACTCGTCCGGCGTCGCCCGCGCCAGCAGCGACACCAGCATCGAGTTCACGAAACTCGACTTGCCCGAACCCGTCGAACCGGCCACCAACAAATGCGGCATCTTCGTCAGGTTCGCCGTGACGTAGTGGCCCTCGATGTCCTTGCCCAGCCCGATCACCATCGGATGCGTGTCGGCGGTGGCCTTCTGCGACCTGAGCACGTCACCGAGGCGCACCATCTCGCGGTCGGAGTTGGGCACCTCGATGCCGACCGCCGACTTGCCGGGGATCGGCGCGAGCAGCCGCACGTTGTCCGTCGCGACCGCGTACGCGATGTTCTTGGTCAGTGCCGTGATCTTCTCGACCTTCACGCCGGGGCCGAGTTCGACCTCGTAGCGCGTCACCGTCGGGCCCCGGGTGAATCCGGTGACCTGCGCGTCGACCGAGAACTGGTCCAGCACACCGGTGATCGCCTCGATCATGGTGTCGTTGGCCTTGCTGCGCGCCTTCGGCGGGTCGCCCGCGGTGAGCAGGTCCGGTGACGGTAGCTGGTAGTCGCCCTCGACGCTGCGCGTGGTGACCTTCGCCGCCGGCTTCTCGGCGGCCTCGGACGCGACCGGGACGACCTTCGGCTTCACCGGCTTCACCGGTGGCGACACGGGCTCGTCCAGCGGCAGCTCCGGCTGCGTCGTCTCCGTCGGGTCGACGCTGGACTGCCGGCGCCGGGACGGTTTCCGAAGTTTGACCGGGGTGTCACCGGACGGTTCGAGTTCGGCGGTCGGGTTCTCGGCGGCAGGCGTCGGTTCCGTGCCCGGCCGGTTCGCCAGGGCACGGAACCGGCTCGCGATCTCGCGCACCGGCGTGCCGGTGAACACCAGCGCCCCGTACAGGCCGACCAGCACCAGCAACGGTCCGGCGACCCAGCCGGTCAGGCCCTGCGCCAGGAAACCGCCTGCCAGGTAACCGATGGCGCCGCCGGCACGCATCCGGCCCTCGTCGGCGACCGGCTGGTGATCGATCAGGTGGCACACGCCGAGGAACGCGAGGCTGAACAGCAGCGCCCCGATCACCAACCGCGGCCGCGCCGCCGGCTTCGCCTCGGTGCGCATCAGCGTGATGCCGGCGCCGAGCAACGCGAGCGGCAGCACCACGGAACCGAACCCGAACGCGCTGCGCACGCCGATGTCCACCCAGTGCCCGACCGGACCGGCGGCCTGGAACCACACTCCGGCCGCCGTGACCACGGCGAGCGCGACCAGCACCAGTGCGATGCCGTCCCTGCGGTGAGCCGGGTCGAGCTCCTTCGTCCTGCCGATCGCCCGGACGACGGTGCCGGCACCGCGCGCGAACAGCGTGAACGGCCCGGTGCCCGGCCGCCGCGCGATCACCGGCGGCTTCTTGGCCGGTGCCCGGGTACGGCCGGCCGGCTTGCCGGGGGTGGTGCGTCGATAACGGCCGGTACCGCTCTTGCCGCGTTTCGAGGACGTCGTCCGGCTCGGCATGCCCCTCACAGTATCCCCCGCCCCCCTTCAGTCTCACCTGAATCAGAGGCAACACCGCTGACACCAGCATCACCCGACCGTGCCATGCTGCTGACCCATGGTTGCCCTGCGAACGAGCGCGGCCGAGCCGACACGCCGTGCGACGTCGGGTTCCGTGCCGCCACTGTGGCGGGTCCTGATGTGGATCAACCGCGGTGTCGTGGCCCTGTGCGGCCGGGTGGAGATCAGCGGATCACTGCCGGTCGAACTACACGGCCGCTCGATCCTGTTGGCGGCCAACCACATCGGCGTGTTCGACGCGCTCGTGCTGACGTCGGCGTGCGACCGGGCCGGTGTGGCGCCCCGGTTCCTGATCACCGGCGGCCTCATGGACGCGCCGGTCATCGGCTGGGCGCTGCGCACGTCGGGCCACCTGCGCGTGGACCGCCGCAAGGCGACCGTGACGGAGGCGTTCGACCGGACCGTCGCGGTGTTGCGGTCCGGACAGGTGGCCGTACTGGTCTACCCGGAGGGCCGGATCAGCCACGATCCCGGCCTGTGGCCCGAACGCGGCAAGAGCGGCGTCGCGCGGCTGGCGCTGGCCGCTGACACGCCCGTGGTGCCGGTCAGCCAGTGGGGCGCGCACGAGGCCGCCTACTGGGGCACCGAGACCGTCACGGGCTGGGCGGACCTGCGGCCGGTGGTCCTGTCGTGGCTGCGTGCGCTGGTGCGCAGGCCGACCTTCAAGGTGCACTTCGGTCCTGCCGTCGACCTGAGCGGCCTGTCGGCCACCCGGTTGGGTGACGCCGTGCGGGCACGGGACCGGATCATGCGGGCCATCACGGCCGGCCTGGCACCGCTGCGGCCACACGAACCGGACCGGCCGGCGTTCCACGACCCGACGCGCCCGACGGACAGCGTCAGCCCGTGGAAGCCGGCGGTGCCGCCGGCCTGAGCCGTCAGACCGGGATGACCGTCGGCACGATCATCGGCCGGCGGCGGTAGGAATCGGCCACCCAGCGGCCGACCACCCGACGCACGGCCTGCGCGATCCGGTGCGTGTCCGTGATGCCCTCGACCTCGGTGCGCGACAGTTCCATCTCGACCAGCGGCACCACGGACTCCAGTGCCTTCGGGTCGTCGGAGAACCCGCGCCCGGACACCGTGACCGGTGCGACCGCGCGGCCGGTCGTGGAGTCCACGGCGATGGTGATCGCGATGAACCCGCCCTCGCCCAGCACCAGCCGGTCGGACAGGGTCGACTCGCCGACGTCGCCGACGGACAGCCCGTCCACGTACACGTGCCCGACCTCGACCCGGCCGGTGATGCTGGCAACGCCGTCCACGAGGTCGACGACGACGCCGTCCTCGGCGATCACCACGCGCTCGGCCGGCACGCCGGTGCGCACCGCGAGATCGGCGTTGGCGCGCAGGTGCCGCCACTCGCCGTGCACGGGCAGCACGTTGGACGGCCGCACCGCGTTGTACAGGAACAGCAGCTCACCGGCCGGCGCGTGACCGGACACGTGCACCCGCGCGGTGCCCTGGTGCACGACGTGCGCGCCGAGTCGGGACAGCCCGTTGACCACGCCGAACACGGACGTCTCGTTGCCGGGGATGAGCGAACTGGCCAGCACCACGGTGTCACCGGGGCGGATGTCGATCTGCTTGTGCTCGCCGCGCGCCATCCGCGACAGCGCGGACAGCGGCTCGCCCTGCGACCCGGTGGACACGAACAGCGTCGCGTCGTCGGGCAGCTCGGTGGCCTCGTTGACGTCGATCAGCAGGCCGGGCGGGATGTTCAGCAGGCCCAGATCGGCGGCGATGCCCATGTTGCGCAGCATCGAGCGGCCGACCAGCGCGACCTTGCGACCGTGCGCGGCGGCCACGTCGAACACCTGCTGCACGCGGTGCACGTGGCTGGCGAAGCACGCCACGATGACCCGCTGCGTCGCCCGTCCGATCACGTTGTCGAGCACCGGTCCGATGTCCCGCTCGGCGATCGTGAACCCGGGCACCTCGGCGTTGGTGGAGTCGACGCAGAACAGGTCGACACCCTCGTCGCCGAGCCGCGAGAAACCGGCCAGATCGGTCAGCCTGCCGTCCAGTGGCAGTTGGTCGAGCTTGATGTCACCGGTGTGCAGCACGAGGCCCGCCGGCGTGCGGATGGCGACGGCCAGCGCGTCCGGGATGGAGTGGTTGACGGCGAAGAACTCCAGGTCGAACTCGCCGCGCCGGGTCCGCTCGCCCTCGCTGACCTCGATCAGGTGCGGCGTGAGCCGGTGCTCCTTGCACTTCGCGGCGACCAGCGCCAGCGTGAACCGGGAGCCGAGCACCGGCACGTCCGGCCGCAACTTGAGCAGGAACGGCACGGCGCCGATGTGGTCCTCGTGGCCGTGCGTGAGCACGAGCGCGTCGACGTCGTCGAGCCGGTCCTCGATGGCCCGGAAGTCCGGCAGGATCAGGTCGACGCCGGGCTGCTGGTCCTCGGGGAACAGCACGCCGCAGTCGACGACGAGCAGCCGGTGGTCGAACTCGAACACGGTCATGTTGCGGCCGATCTCACCGATGCCGCCGAGTGCGACGACCCGCAGGCCGCCTTCCGGGGCGGCTGGCGGCGGCGTGAAGGGACCGGGCCCAGGAGGCGTACTGGTCATCGCCGACCCCGTTCCCGCGTGAGCACTGTCGTCATCGACCAACCGTTCCGGCGCTCGTGTGTGTCGTGGCGGCCACGTACGCGGCCGTTGCGTCGGTGTGCGCGACCTTGGCGGCGTGCACGTCGCTGCCCCCGCCCGGCGTCACGGCGCCGGCCAGCGGCACGCCGGCCTCCGCGAGGTCACCGGCGATGGCGGCCACCTGTTCCGCGGTGGCGGGTGGCAGCGGCAGCCGTGGGTCGCCGACGTCCAGCCCGGTCAGCCGCATCGCGGCCTTCGCGAAGATCACGCCACCCACCCTGCCCTGCGCGCGCAGCACCGGCAGCACACCCTGGTGCAGGGCGAGTGCCTCGGCGACGCGGCCCGCCTCGTACGCGTTCACCAGGTCGCGCAGCCGGCCGGACACCACGTGCCCGATGACGCTGACGAAACCGACGGCACCCACCGACAGCCACGGCAGGTTCAGCGCGTCGTCACCGGAGTAGTAGGCCAGGTCGGTGCCGGCGATCACCTGACTGCCGGCCAGCAGGTCGCCCTTGGCGTCCTTCACGGCCTTGATCCTGGGGTGCTCGGCGAGCCGGTACAGCGTGTCCACCTCGATCGGCACCACCGAGCGCGGCGGGATGTCGTAGAGCATCACCGGCAGGTCCGTGGCGTCGGCGATCGCGGTGAAGTGGGCGAGCAGCCCGGCCTGCGGGGGCCGTGAGTAGTACGGCGTCACCACCAGCAGCCCGTGTGCGCCTGCCCGTTCGGCCTGCTTGGCCAGTTCGATCGAGTGCGCCGTGTCGTACGTGCCGACGGAGGCGACCACCGTGGCCCGGTCCCCCACCGTGGACCGCGCCACCCGCACCAGTTCGGCCTTCTCCTCGTCCGACGTGGTGGGCGACTCACCGGTGGTGCCACTGACCACCAGGCCGTCGCTGCCCTGCTCGACAAGGCGGTCGGCCAGCGCCGCGGTCCTCTCCGGGTCGAGTCCGCCCTCGGCGTCGAACGGGGTGATCATCGCGGTGAGCACCCGGCCGAACGGTCGGCCGGGTGCTGCGGTGGGACAAGCCGTCATGGGGCAACGCTACCCCGTCGCGTACGAAAGTTACCGGCTTGCCCTGGCCAGAGGTGGACGTGGGAGGCCGAGCGGACTGGTCCGCCGCGCTGCGTGCTTGACCGATCACGGTCCCCCATTCGACCCTGCCCGCACGGTCCCCTGCCAGCCGGAGGTGTGCCATGCGCGGCGCCCCGTTCGCCCGTTCGCCCCCGCGGCTCGTGATTCTCGCCCTTCCGTTTGTCCACAATGGATGGTGTGCGACGTGGCACGCCCCGACGAATCAGGAGAGTGTGGATGCGAACACGTTATCGAGGAACACGGGCCAGGATGCTCGGTGTCCTGCTGTCCTGTTTCGCGTGCGTCGCGGCCGTGGTGACGTTCACGGGTGACGCGGCGGCGGTCGGCGCACCGGCACCGGCGACGGCACGGCCGGCCGCGGCACCCGCGGCGACCGGGCCGTCCTGTCAGGTCGCGTACACGGTGAGCAGCGACTGGGGCACCGGCTTCGGCGTGGCCATCACGATCACCAACAACGGCCCGTCGATCAGCGGCTGGACGCTGCAGTACGCCTACAGCGGCAACCAGAGCCTGCAGTCCGGCTGGAACGGCACCTGGGCGCAGAGCGGCAAACAGGTCACGGTGACCAACGCCAACTGGAACGGCACCCTGGCCACCGGGGCGTCCACCCAGGTCGGCGCCAACTTCAACAACAGCGGCGGCACGAACACCAACCCGACCGCCTTCACGATCAACGGCACGGCGTGCAACGGCTCCGGCACGCCGACCCAGTCGCCGCCGACCGTGTCGCTGACCAGCCCGACGGCGGGCGAGATCTTCACGCCGGGCTCCGCGATCACACTGCAGGCCACGGCGGCCAGCAGTGGCAGCGGCACGGTCGGCTCGGTGTCGTTCTACGAGAGCACCGGCGCGACCAGCAACACGCTGATCGGTGTCGCGTCGGCCAGCCCGTGGGCGGTGCAGTGGACCAACGTGCCCGCCGGGAGCTACTCGCTGACGGCGGTGGCGACCGACAACCTCGGCCAGAGCACGACGTCCAACCCGGTGGCGATCACCGTCGAGGCGCAGAGCATCGTGGCGAACCCGACGTCACTGACGGTGCTGCAGGGCGGCACGGGCACGTTCACGCTCGCGCTGTCCTCACAGCCGACCGCCGCCGTCACGGTGTCGGTGGCCCAGACCGGTGACCCGGACCTGACCGTGACGTCCGGTGGCACGCTGACGTTCACCACCGCCAACTGGAACGCACCGCAGACCGTCACGGTCGCCGCCGGCACCAACGCGGCGGACGCGGGCGGCAACGGCACGTTCACCGCCAGCGCCACGGGCTGGGGCTCGGCGACGGTGGCCGCGACGGAGTCGGCGGGCACGTCCTCGGGCTACGACAGCTGGTTCGTGTCGCTGTACAACACGATCAAGAACCCCTCGAACGGGTACTTCAGCCCGAAGGGCATCCCGTACCACTCGGTGGAGACCCTGATCGTGGAGGCACCGGACTACGGGCACGAGACGACGTCGGAGACCTACAGCTACTGGCTGTGGCTGGAGGCCGACTTCGGCCGCGTGACGGGTGACTGGACCGGGTTCAACAACGCCTGGACCAACATGGAGAACTTCATGATCCCGAACTCCTCGGAGCAGCCGGGCCAGTCGACGTACAACGCGTCGGCGCCGGCCTCGTACGGCCCCGAGGAACCGCTGCCGACCGACTACCCGGTGGCGTTGAACAGTTCCGTGCCCGTGGGTTCCGACCCGCTGGCCGGCGAACTGAAGACGACCTACGGGACGTCCAACATGTACGCGCCGTCGTGGATCATGGACACCGACAACAAGTACGGCTTCGGCCAGTGCGAGGACGGCACATCGACGCCGAGCTGGATCAACAGCTACCAGCGCGGTCCCGAGGAGTCGGTGTGGGACACGATTCCGCAGCCGGACTGCGACATGTTCAAGTTCGGTGGCCCCAACGGGTTCCTGGACCTGTTCAACAACGGTGGCGGCAGCTTCGGCAAGCAGTACAAGTACACCGACGCACCGGACGCCGACGCGCGCATGGTGCAGGCGGCGTACTGGGCCGACACGTTCGCCAAGGCGCAGAACAAGTCCTCGGCGGTCAGCGCGACACTGGGCAAGGCCGCGGAACTCGGTGACTACCTGCGGTACTCCATGTTCGACAAGTACTTCAAGCAGATCAGCGCCAACTGCAGCCAGGTCGGCTCGGTGGCGTGCCCTGCCGGTACGAGCAAGTCGAACGAGGACACGTACCTGATGTCGTGGTACTACGCGTTCGGCGGCGACGCGGGCGGTGCGTGGTCCTGGCGGATCAGCGGCACGTCGATCCACGAGGGCTACCAGAACCCGCTGGCGGCGTTCGCGCTGTCCACCGACCCGAACCTGATCCCGAAGTCGCCGACGGCGCAGACGGACTGGGCGACCAGCCTGACCACGCAGCTCAACCTGTTCTCGTGGCTGCAGTCGGCCGAGGGCGGCATCGCCGGTGGCGTGGAGAACAACTGGCAGGGCAACTACGGCGACGTGGCGAAGCCGCCGTCAGGTGACCCGACGTTCGACGGGATGTACTACGACTGGGAGCCGGAGTACCACAACCCGCCGAGCAACCAGTGGTTCGGCTACCAGACCTGGCCGGTGGAGCGGATCGCGGAGTACTACTACGTGACCGGCAACGCGCAGGCCAAGTCGATCCTCGACAAGTGGGTGAAGTGGGCAGAGTCGGTGACCACGGTCAACCCGGCCGACGGCACGCTGTCGCTGCCGGGCGCGCTGACCTGGACCGGCCAGCCGAACTCCAGCTACACCTCCGGCTCGACACCACCGGGTGCCAACAGCGGCCTGCACGTGTCGGTGTCCGGCTCGTCGACGGATCTCGGTGTGGCGACGTCACTGGCGAAGGTCTACGAGTACTACGGGGCCAAATCCGGTGACACGACATCGGAAACGGCGGCGCAGAACATCCTCGACGTGATCCACAAGTACTACTCGGACTCGTTGGGGTACTCGGCGCCGGAAACGCGTACCGACTACAAGAACTTCACGGTCGCGTGGAACACGACGAACGACGAGGGCGTCTTCGTCCCGTCCGGCTGGAGCGGCACGTACCCGGGCGGCATCACGATCAACTCGTCGACGAACACCTTCCTGTCGATCCGGCCGTGGTACAAGAACGACCCGGCGTGGCCGAAGGTTCAGGCATACCTGAACGGCGGCTCCGCACCGGTCTTCAACTACCACCGGTTCTGGGCGGAAGCCGACGTGGCGACGGCGTTCGACACGTTCGCGCAACTGTTCCCGAGCGTGCAGCCACCGGCAGGTTTCTGAGGTCCCACAACCGGGGGCCGGTGCTGTCCCGGCCGGCCCCCGGTCTCTTCCTAGGCGGAGGTCGCGATGCGTGGTGTGCGTTGGTCGGTGGCGCTGTTGTCAGGTGCCCTGGTGGCGGCCGGATGCGCTACATCCCAAGGAGATCCGGCACCGACGGTGACGGGCGCGTTCGGCGCCGACCCGGTGATCTCGATCCCGAACGGCACACCGAGCAAGAACCTCGTGGTCGACACGCTGATCCAGGGCAGGGGCCCGGTCGTGGCGTCCAGCGACTACGTCCTGCTCAACGTGGAGGGCAAGGTCTGGGCGGGCGACCGCATGGTGGTGGACAGCTTCACCGACCGCCAGCCGCAAGGTCTTCCGTTGACCACGGCGATGCCGGCCTGGCGCCATCTCGCCGGCGCGCGCGTCGGCAGCCGCGTCCTGATGGTCGTCCCACCGGCGGACGGCTTCGGCCCGTCCGGCAACCCGCAGGCCAACGTCATGGGCAGCGACACATTGGTCTTCGTGTTCGACGTGGTCGACACGATCAAAAAGAACACGTCCGCGAACGGCTCCCCCGTGGCGTACCACCCGGGCGCCGGGATGCCGACGGTGAACAACCTGACGATCAAGATCCCGGCCGGGGCGACACCGCCGACGACGTTGTCGACCACGGTGCTGCGAAAGGGAACCGGCCCGCAGATCGTCAACGGCAACACGGTAGTCGTGCAGTACACGGGAGTGGTGTGGCGGACCGGCAAGGTCTTCGACTCGTCGTGGAGCCGAGGCTTCCCGCAGGCGTTCGTGTTGGGCGCCGGCCAGGTGATTCCCGGCTGGGAACAGGGCCTCGGCGGCCACACGGTGGGCAGCAGAATCCTGCTGACGGTCCCACCGGCCCTCGGCTACGGGGACCAGGGGAAGGCCCCCGACATCACCGGCACGGACACACTGACGTTCCTCATCGACATCATCGCGGCGTCGTAGCCGGTTCCCACCGGATCAGCGCCGTCCCCAGTTTCGTCACCTCGTCACACGGCGATCCGAACGCATTCGGATCGTCGGGGTCGGCAACGCCGACGATGGCGCGGTCCCATGCGGTCCCGGCCCCGCACGTGACTCCGTTCAGCACCACCTGCCACGACCCCGCCACTGATCGTCGACGCGCAGCCGACGAGAACCACCCCGCACACCAACACGCCGCCTGATCGTGCATCCCGGCATCGACCACAGCACGGCAGGCCGCACGGTCTGTGCTGGCCCTCACCACCGCGGCCTGCCACCGTTCACGACGGTGGCAGACGACGGTGGCAGACGTCCTGGTCGCCGTCGTTACTCGCCGATGACCGGTGGGGCGGTCATCTCCTCGGTGCCCCAGATGCTCTCGTCCTGCTCCAGGAGCCAGGAAGGCCGCTTGTGCTCGGCGTCCTCCTTGCCGCGCTGACCGCGCCCAGCCCCCATCCCGCCCATACCGGACGAACCAGCGGTGCCCCGAGCGCCGGCGGCACCCTCACTGACGGCGGCCTCCTCAGCGGCGGCCGCGCCGGCAGCGGAGCGAGCAGCGCCACCGGTGGACCCGGGCGACCCACCGAGCCCGGAGCCGGAACCGGAACCACCACCACTGAACCGACCACCACCGGAGCCGACGCTGTCGCCGCCCCCGAAGCCACCACCACCGCCGCCGCCGAAACCACCGCCGAAGCCACCGGGACCACTGTTGAACGCGGCCAGCCCGCCAGGCGGTCCACCGTTACCGCCGCCGTACTGACCGGAATTGGTACCGCCGGGCGTGCCGAACGGATCGCCGGTGCCGCCACCGCCGGGCAGACCACCCGGATTGGTGAACCCGGGCGTCGTCGAGCCGGATGTGGTCGTGGTCTGGTTGCCACCACCAGGCACGTTGGGCGGTGACGTGACGGTCCCCGGCCCACCGTGCCCAGACGTGCCAGGCCCCTGGTTACCCGTCCCAGGCGGCGGCGTGCTGTGCGACCCGGTGCCAGGCGGATTGCTGAAGGTGGGCGGCGGCGTCCCGCTTCCCGGCGGGTTCCCCCCGCCGGGTGGAGTGGTGCTGCCGGGCGGGGAGCCCTTCGTAACGGGAGGCGCAGGCGCGAACGCCGGCATGTTCCGCGAAGTCTGCGAAACGGTCTGGTCGTACTGCTGCACGACGTGAGCGGCCAACTGATGAGAAGCCTGCTGAGCGGCCGCCTGAGCCTGATCATTGGCCGCTTGCTGCGCGAAAGCGAAAGGATCGGTGATCGTCTGCAGTTGCTGCGCCGCGGTCTGCGGGTTGTAGGCCGGATTGGGCGGCGGCGGCACCATGTTCTTGGCATAGGTCAAAGCCTCAGACTGCTGGGCCATCAGCACCCCGCCAACTGCGACGCCTGTCCAGCAGACCCAGACTGGTTACCCAATTTTGCAATCGACTGCCGTGCCTGTTCGGCGGCGTTCCCGGTCCAGGTAACTTGGCTACTAGCAATCGACTGAGCCACCGTGGTCTGCAAGCTGGCCAACTTGTTACCGATACCCAGCCAGGTGTCACTGACGGAACCGACAGACGCAGGATCGACCCCTTGCGTGACGCTATTATATAGCTCCACGTGCGACATGCCGATGTAGTTCGGCTCAATGGCAGCCGGTGCCGATCGGAGGTCCAGCCCCTGCTTGAGATTCTTCGCCGCCGAGGCTCAGCTGGTTGTCGACCTCATTCGATCCGTTGACCAAGTGAATGCACCGGACCCAAACAACGGCCCATATTTCGTCCGGTCGCTCTGCGTGACAGTTTGATTGACCTGGTTCAAATTCTGGACTTGCCCGAATAGTGATGCAGGCCATATTGATGGTACGCATCGTTGGTCTGCTGTTGGGTCGGCGGGGGTTGCCCACTCCCGCCCGACGTCTGCGGCTGAGCATAGATGCCGGGGCTGGTCCGCCCGGAGTTGTTTCCCGTCATAGTCCCCACACCCTCATGGCAACTTCGGCGCAACTAGTTCGGCGACACTCTCCGCCGTCGGACAAGGATTGGTCGTCCCGTCACCGGTCGCCGTCACGTCGACCCGAGACGAATTGACACTCCAATGGCAATCAGGCAGGAACATGCGCTGTCATACTTCTGTTCCCTGGTGGGCGACCGACTGATTGTAGTCGCACGTAACCGGCGCCGTAGGCGTTAGACCAGCCAAACCCACGTTTGTGCGGATTCCCACGATAATGTGGAAGTTCGCGGTATCGAGCTCGCAGGCATGCGCGGTACCGACCATGTCCTGAGTCGGCTGCGAGGACACCCCGATCTCCTGTCAGCTCTCCGGATGACAGCAATGAGCAAGGCTGATCCACTGGCAATGAACCCGTTCCGCCAGACGACGTGGATGTCGCGGTCGGCTGGCTGCCCGATGTCTGGCCGCCACCGGTGGTGGATCCGTAGTCGGCCGGCCGGTCGTCGTGTCGGTGCATGCGAGCGACACTCAGGATGACGACGACCAAACCTGCGAGCACAACGAGGCGGTTCACTCGGATCCTTGTCCCTAAACCCAGGTGCCGTCGACGGTAGAAGTATTCTGCCGCTCGGTGGCTTGGTAGTTCGCCATCGCCTTCTGGATCGCAGTATGTGCGTCGTTCAAGGTCAGCTGCAGTTTCTTCAATACCGGGATCGCACCCTGAGCCGGATCACTGGCGACGGTCGCGACGAACGGCTTGCACACCTTCGCGTTCGGCGTGGTGCCCAACGGCGGCTGACTGCTCCAGCACAGAAGACTTACCCAAAGCCGTCCGCACTTCAGTCTGGAGATCCTCGATGGCCGACAGGAGAGGCTGGCCGCCGTTCTCACTGATCGTGAAGCCGGCCTCGGACGCGGCGACGATGCCGTCCACCGCGGCGCTGATGCCTTGGAACGCTACAGCGCCACCACCTGGGTCCACGAGCATCGCTAATCGAACCTCCCCACGATCACACACAGCGTGAGAACACGGTAGCAAGACGGACGGTGAGGTGGGTTCGGTTCCGGGAAGCGGGGAAAACCACTCGATCAGGTCACCAGTTGGACCAGGCGGTTCAGGGTCTGGTCGAGTCTGGGCAGGTCAGTGGGGGTGTACGTGACGTGCAGGCGGCCGTCTTGTCCTGTGGACGGGATGGCCGCGTATCGGCCGGCATCCGTGTCCAGCCACGTGACCGCCAGGGGGTCACCCTCGCGGCCGTGTCGACCACGCGCTGTGACCGTGAAGTAGCCGCTTCCCGTCCGAGGGCGCCGCATGATGTCGTTGGCGATGTTGAGCTGCGCGCTGGACGACGATGCCGCCTGGCGGGTGCCCTGGAGGTACCTGTGGGCGGCGAAGTCGTCTTCCTTGGCTCGGCGGACAGCGGCCGCCGGTGCCGGTTGGTCGACCGTGATCGTCACGGAGCTGCCAGGGCCCGGTTTGAGCGGTGGGAGCAGGCCGAGGATGGATCTGACCAGGGACGGTGGGGTCACCGGGTCGAAGTTGATCGCGTGGCCGCGTTGTTCGGCCAGCACGCCGAAGCGGCCGTCGGAGACCGCTCTGGCGCACAGGTTCTCCCCGTCGACGGTGCCGACCAGGGCGATGGCGATCTGGCCGCGGGCGAACGTGCCGAGCAGGTCCTCTACCTCGGGGGCGAAGCGGCGACCCTCGATGAGGCGCTTGTCGGTGAGGGTGCCGTGTGCGGCCTCGATGAGCCGGATCCGCTCGTCCACCATTTCGCCGTGGACCGGGAACTGGAACGGGAACGGCCGCACGTCCAGTTGCAGCGCGTCGCCGATCACGTCCAGTTCCAGGAACGTGCATTCGAATCCCCGGGCCAACGATCCTCCCCGATCACCAGCGACGGCACGCCTGTCGGCGGGTCGCGATCACCACCGTGATCGCGACCGCGCCATGGCACGCATTGTGGCCGCGCCGTTCCTGCCACGGTCGGGGCCGTCGTCACACTAGCCGAACGGAGTAACGGCCGCCCAGGCGAATCCTGGAGAGTCCGCGAAGAGCTCAGGCGGAATCGCGGAGCACCAGCGTGGTCGGCATCACGACCTGCCGGTCGACCACGGCCCCGGCCAACAGGTCGGCCACCGATCTGGCGCCCATCTCCTCCACCGGCTGCCGGACCGTCGTCAGCAACGGCACGGTGTGTCTGGCCAGTGCCGCGTCGTCGAAGCCGACGACCGCGACGTAGTCGGGGACCCGGACGCCCAGCCGGTGCAGGGCCCGCAGCGCGCCCAGCGCCATCATGTCCGACGCCACGAACACCGCGTCCACGTCGGGATGGGTGTCCAATAATCGGAGCATGGCGTGTTCGCCGGACGCGGCCGTGAAGTCGCCCCGGCACACCACGCCGGCCGGTTGCATGCCGGCGTCCGCGATGGCCTGCCGGTATCCGGTGAGCCGGTCCGACGCGGCGACCATGTCCCTGGGGCCGGCAATGGTGGCGATCGCGCGTCTGCCGGATCTGATCAAGTGCGTTACCGCCTGTCTCGCGCCACCCCTGTTGTCCGCGTCGACATACGGCAGGTCCTCCGATCCGAACGGCCTGCCGAGGCACACGACCGGCACTCCCGCGGCACGCACCAACTGTGCCGGTGTGTCGTCGTCGCGCATACCGACCATCACCACGCCGTCCACGTGGCCGCCGCACAGGAAACGCAGCAACGAGTCACGCGGTGAATGGCGGGACGCGGTGAGAACGACCAGTTCCCGGCCGGCTCGCAGGACTTCGCGTTCCGCACCGACCAGCAGCCGGGAATGGAACGCGTCGGATTGGTAGTGGGCCATGTCGTCGAAGACGACCACGGACACCGCCCCCGTGTTGCGGGCGGCCGCGCTGGGCGCGCGATGCCTTACATAGCCGAGATCTCGTACCGCTCGCTCGACGCGCGCCAGGGTGTTGACGCTGACCGGTGCGGACCGATTCAGTACCCTGGACGCGGTGGCGGTGGACACGCCTGCCTTTTTCGCCACTTCGGCGAGTGTGGGCTTGGCAGCAGCCATCCCTACCGTCGACGAACCGCGGTCTGTAGGTGCCTCCATTGGCACTCCTTCTCCGCTGTCGCCGGCCAGCGCGTCGAAGTCCTGCACGGAGAGTCCGTCAATCACCACCCGCTGTCAAGACCGGACATTCCCACCGCACAACGGTCCTGCGGACACGGTGGTAACTTTCAGGCCGCCGGCGACGCTCAAAACGTCCGGTCAAGGCCCTGCACGATGCCGACCGCCGCATCATCACCGTTAAAAGATAGTCGCACCGCGCTGCGGCCGAACGCATAGAGCACCAACTCGCCGGGTTCGCCGACGATGGTCACAGGGTTCGGGCCCTTCTTCACCACGGTCTGGTCGCCTTCGTTGCGCCGCAACGTGATGCCGACCGTGCTGCGCCGGAACGACAGGCGGGCAACCGTGCGCAGCATGCGCCACAGCGTCGCGTCACGGTCGTTGTCGGGCGGCCGTGGTTCCCAGCCGGCCCGGCCGCGGCGCAGATCCTCGTGGTGCACGAAGTATTCGACACCATTGGCCAGTTCGCCGATTCCGGGCAAGCGGAACGGCGACCACGTGGGCGGTCCGGTGCGCACCAGCCGCACCAGCTCCGGCCACGGGCGGTCGGCGATCTCGCGCTGCACGCGTTCGGTGCGCTCTGCGAGCACCTTGAACCGGATGCCGCCTGCCGCGTCGGGCCGGCGGTCCCGCAACACGAGATGCGCGGCCAGGTCCTTGGCCTGCCAGCCGGCACAGAGCGTCGGCGCGTCCGGGCCGAGTTCGTCGAACAGGTCACTGAGCGCGCGTCGCTCGTCGGCGGCGATTCCCATGTGCGCACACTACCCGCGGGTAGCGGTCCGCGTCAGGCGCCGTTCTCGACCACATCGTGGCCCGCGTCCCGCAGCGCCGCCACGGCACGGGCCAGGCCGTCGTCCTTGACCAGCATGTGGTCGGTGTCGAAAGTGGACAGTGCGAACAGTGGGACGCCCGCTGCCGCCAGGACACCGGACAGCGATGCCATGATTCCGGTCAGCGTGAACTCGAACGGCCCACGCACGGTGAGCAGCCGCCAGCCGCGTTCGGTCTGGTCGGCCGGCACCGCCGCGTCGGCGGGACACACCACGGACAGCTCCTCGGCCGTGCGCGTGATCGACACCAGGCCACCGCCCGCGTCGACGAGCGACGCGGGCACCGGCGCCTCGGCGGCCAGCCGGGACACGACGTACTCGCCCGGCCGGACCAGGACGGTGAGCTTGCGCACGCGGTCAGCCCTCGGTGACGAACGGGCTGGCCGCCACTTCCGTGCCGTCCGGCAGCGTCGACACGGTGAAGTCGTCGAACACGTTCGGCGCGGCCTTCTGCAACTCGCGCAGGCATTCCACGGCCAGCGAGCGGATCTCCACGTCGGCGTGCTCCGTGGCGCGCATCGCGATGAAGTGCCGCCATGCGCGGTAGTTGCCGGTGACCACGATCCGCGTCTCGGTGGCATTGGGCAGCACGGCCCTGGCGGCCTGGCGGGCCTGCTTGCGCCGCAGGGTCGGGTTCGGCTCGTCGGCGAAGCGTTCCTCCAGCCCGGTCAGCAGGTCGGTGTAGGCGGCGACGCTGGCCTCGGCCGCGGCGAGGAACTTCTCGTGCAACACCGGATCGGCCGCGATGACGTCGGGCTCGACCATGGCAGCCTGCTTCTCCGGCACGTACCGCTGGGACAGCTGCGAGTACGAGAAGTGCCGGTGGCGGATCAGCTCGTGGGTGAGCGACCGGGAGATGCCGGTGATGTAGAACGTGACGCTGCCGTGCTCCAGCACGGACAGGTGGCCGACCTCCAGGATGTGCCGGAGGTAGCCTGCGTTGGTGGCGGTGGCGGGGTTCGGCTTCTTCCACGACTGGTAGCACGCGCGGCCGGCGAACTCGGCCAGTGCCTGGCCGCCGTCGGCGTCGGTGGTCCACGGCACGTCCGACGGCGCGACGAACTCCGTCTTCGCGATCAGCACAATCCTGGGCGCCACGGTCTCGGTCACGGTCCACTCCCTTCGGGCCGCGGCAAGCGTAACCGCACCGGCGGACAGGCCAACTGACACCACCGCGGCCGGCGAGCCCGGCTGACACCACCGTGACGTCACTCATGACACCATATCTGACCAGCGGCGACATCATCATGACGGCACCATGACACCAACCTGACGTCAGAAAGTCCTTGACTGACGTCACCGGTGACGTCATGCTGGCGTCATGGAACTGAGCCCTTACGTCTCCGCTCTACGGGAGAACCTGACCGCCGCCGCGGCAGCCGGTGACGAGCAGACCAGGACCGCCGCGCGGGTGCTGGCCGCGACCATCGAGCCCGCGGCGCGGCTGGCCATCATGCAGGCCCTGTCCGACCTGGCCGGCGAGGTCACGCTGGCGCTGGAGGACCGGGTGGTCGAAGTCCGCCTCGACGGGCAGGACGTACAAGTGGTCGTGACCGGCGCACCACCGGAGGAGGACCACGAGCCCACCGACGAGCCGCCGCCGCACTTCGGTGCCGCGGGCGATCCCGGTGACATCAGCCGGATCACGGTGCGGCTGCTGGAGGAACTCAAGACGCAGGCCGAGCAGGCCGCCGCGTCGCGCGGCGTGTCGCTGAACTCCTTCGTCTCCCAGGCCGTCCAGGGCGCGCTGCACCAGCAGATGCGCCGCCAGGCGTGGGGTCGCGGGCAGAACGGCGGCAACTGGGGCGGTGGCCCGTGGGGTGGCCACTGGGACGACGAAGGCAGGCACGACGACCGCGGTCGCGGCGGGCGGGGTTCGTCCCGCGTGCGCGGCTGGGTCGAGGGCTGATCCGGAAACTGGGGAGAGAAACGGTGTTTGCAGCCATGACTGACGACGTGATCAACGAGGGCGGCCACGACGGCACCGACGGTGCCGAGAACGTCATCCGCCGGGAGAACTTCGATGCCGGCGGTCCGATCGAGGTCGACGTGGCACTCGGCGCGGGCCGGGTCACCATCGCGCTGGTCGAGGAGCCGGGCGTGAGCGTCGAGGTGCGCTACGACCCGACCGCCACGAACTCGTGGATGGAGGGCCTGTCCAACGTGCTGAACTGGTTCGGCGGCCAGTTCGGTGGGGGCTACGACGAGCCGAGGTCCGGTGTGGTGCAGGAGACCAGGATCGACATGGTCGGCCAACGCCTGACCGTGCACGCGCCCAAGCGCCACCATCTGGTGCCGATGGCCGTGACGGTCCGCGCGCCCGCCGGCTCGCACCTGGAGCTGAACGCGGGTTCGGCCGACATGACCGTGACCGGCCCCGCCGGTCACGTGAAGCTGCACACCGGGTCCGGCGCGGTGACGATGGACAGGGCCGACGGTGCCGCCGACATCCACTCGGGTTCCGGCGCGCTGCGACTGGGCCCGATGCTGGGCGGCCTGAGGGCACGCAGCGGCAGCGGCGAGATCGAGGTGTCATCCGTCGGCGGAACGACCACACTGACCACCGGGAGCGGTGACGTGTGGCTCGGCGCGGTGCAGAGCGACGTCAAGGTTCGCACCGGCAGCGGCGACCTCACGGTGGCGGACGCCGCATGCGGCAACGTCGAACTGGTCACGGGCTCCGGCGAGATCCGGATCGGTGTGCGGCCGGGCACGGCGGCGATGGTCGACCTGCGGTCCGGCTCCGGTCAGGCCCGCAGCGAGTTGGACGTCTCCGACACGCCGCCCACGCAGCAGGGCCGCCTGTTCGTCAAGGGCCGCACCGGTTCCGGCAACGCGGTGATCGCCACGTCGGTGGGCTGACCGGGGAGGCCGCCGGGAAACCGGTGGTACGAGGGGAATCCCCGAAGGGGAGCTCGGGGAGACAACGGGGGAACAGAGGGGAACAAGGGGGAACAAGGGGAAGCGACGGTGCACGGGGCGTCGTCGCCGGCCTGAAGGAAGCGCGGTCACCGACCGCGCGCGGGACGGGTGCCGGACAACGCGAACCACGCGACCCGGCACCCGTCCCGTTCTCCGGCGGCCCACTCAGACACACGGCCCACCCCACGCGGCGGTCCACCCCGCCACTGACGCGGCGGCCCACTCAGACACGCGGCGGTGCGCCGGCCGTGGCCGGCGCACCGCCCGATCCCCCTGTGCGATGAAAGTCGTTCAGCGGCAGGCGATTCGCAGTGGCGCCGCGAGGTCACCACGATCGCCGACCGCGACGTCCGACAGGCCCAGCCAGCCGGCCATGGTGGCGAGTTCCTCGGCCAGTTCCGCGGATACACGGCTGATGTCGACGTCCGGCTCGGCGAACGCGCCCAGCACCCGCAGCACGCCCGCGGCGCGGTCGGCCTTCAGGTCGACCCGCGCGACCAGCGTGTCGTCGAGCAGGAACGGCAGCACGTAGTAGCCGTGCACGCGTTTGGGCTCCGGGACGTAGATCTCGATGCGGTAGTGGAAGCCGTACAGCGCCTCGGTGCGTTCCCGCCGCCACACCACGGGATCGAACGGCGACAGCAGTGCCCGAGCGGTGATCCGCCTTGGCGCCCGCGCGTCGGCGTGCCGGTACGCCGGCAGCCGCCAGCCGTCCACCGACACCGGGACCAGCACCCGGTCGGCCACGAGCTCGGCGACCGCCTGCTGGCTGTGCGCGGGCGGCAGGCGGTAGTAGTCGCGCAGATCGGGTTCGGTGGCCACGCCCAGTGCGACGGCCGCGCGGGTGGTCAGCTCGCGCGCGGATTCCTCGACCGTGACGTCCCTGGCCAGGATTTCCGGCGGCAGCACGCGTTCGGTCAGGTCGTAGCGGCGCTCGAAGCCGCGCCGGGTGGCGGTGCTCAGTTCGCCGATGGCGAACAGGTATTCGCAGGCGCGCTTCACCTCCGACCGGTTCCACCAGCCACCGCGCGGTTTCGCCGTCCTGCCGCCGCCCAGTTCGTCCTCGATCGTGCCCGCGCCGAGCGGTCCCTGCGCCTTCACGACCGCCAGCACGTCGGCCAGCAGGCCCGGCCTGTCCCGCACACTGCCGAAGTAGCCCTGGCCGGCCGAGGCGTAGCGGCGCATCCTGGGGCGCAGCAGCGGCCAGTCGGCGACCGGGATCAGGCTCGCGACGTGCGCCCAGTACTCCACCAGCAGGCGCGGTCTGCGGGCCGTGTCCGACCAGGCCGCGTCGTCCAGCAGTGCGAACGGGTACGCGCCCAGCCTGCTGAACACCGGCATGTAGTGGGCCCGCACCGCCACGTTCACCGAGTCCAGTTGCAGGAGCTGGACCCGGGACAGCACCTTCGCCAGGTGCCGCCGGTTCGGCACGGTGGTCGGGCGCTGCTCGGCGAAGCCCTGCGCGGCCAGCGCGACCCTGCGTGCCACGGCACCGCTCATGGTCTCCACGAGACGGTGATCCTGCCAGTGGCCACCGACGGTTCCACCTCGCGTAGGGTCCGCTTCCGTGGCGACCGCCTCCGTACACCCCGCAGCACCCGCAGACGTCGAGCAGATCGCGCGCGTCCAGCGCGACACGTGGCGCGCTGCCTACGCCGATCTGCTGCCTGCCGATGTGCTGGCAGACCTGGACACCGAACAGGCATGGGCCGACGCGATCGCCACCGGCGCCGGGCACGTGTTCGTCGCCACGGAAGGTGAGTGGACGGTCGGCTTCTGCGCCGCCGGCATGGCACCGGAACCGGACCTCGCCGACGCGGCCGGCGCCCTGCCGCCCGACGCGGCGACGGTCGGCCTGATCGGCACGCTGCTGGTGGAACCGCGCTGGGGCAGGCGCGGGCACGGCGGGCGGCTGCTGACGACCGCGGCGGCCGCACTGCGCGAGGACGGCGCGACCCGGGCGGTGGCGTGGATTCCCGAGGCGGACCAGGCATCCCGGCGCTTCTACACCGGGATCGCCTGGCACGCCGACGGAATCGCCCGCACGCTGGACGCGGGCGGGCAGCCACTGCGGGAGATCCGGGTGTCCGGCCGGCTCGACCTGAGCTGGAAACCGACCGACTGACTGTCCGGATCGCCCGATCCGGCCTGGACGTCGACCGGGTGATTCCCGCGAGCTGATAACGAGCGGGTAACGTGGTGGTCACCACAAGCCCACAGTCCCAGGGGAGCGGCCGTGCTGACCTGGTTGGGGGTCACGCTGGGTGTCGCGATCCTGTCATCGGCGTTCCCGCTGGTGTCGGCGGAACTGTTCCTGCTCGCGTTCGCGGCGCGCCACCCGCACCTGCCGGTGCTGGCGTTCGGCGTCGTCGTCGCCGTCGGGCAGGTCGCGGGCAAGCTGTTGTACTTCTACGCGGCGCGCGGTGCGATCCGGCTGCCGGCGTTCCTGCACCGCAAGCCGAGGTCGGACGCGGCCGTCATGCGCACGTCACCGGCCGGCGGCCTGCGCGCGCGGTGGCACACGGTCAGGGTGTGGTCCCGTAGCGTGTGGTGGTGGGTGCGGGACCGCTGTCACCGGCATCCCGGCTGGATGATCGCGGCCACCGCGAGCGGCGCGCTGATCGGGCTGCCGCCGTTCCTGGCGATGTCGGTCCTGGCCGGCCTGGCCAGGATGTCGCTGCCGACGTTCCTGGCGGCGTCGCTGCCGGCGCGGATCATCCGGTTCACCGTGCTGGCCGCGGCACCCGCGATGTTCATGCACTGGTTCCCGCTGCACCATCACCTGCACTGATATCGGGTAGTCCTGTTTCCTCGGCTGGGCGCCGGAGGCGGGTGAGACGAACAGGATTACCCGACACCAGCCAGCTTGAGTGCCTGCCGCATGGTGTCGCGGGCGCGCCGCCGGTCGCCCGCGATGTCGTAGGCGCAGGCCAGCCGGTACCAGTTGCGCCAGTCGTCCGGTTCGGCGTCCAGTTCCGCCTTGCGCTCGTCGAACCACGTGTCGGCGGCGGCGCGGTCCACGCGGCCGGACGGGCGGCGCGGCAGATCCGACGCGTCGGGCAGGGCGTTCTCGTCGGTCAGGCGCCGCGCCAGTCGCTCCACCCGCACGCCGAACCGTAGGTTCACCACGGCGATCCACGCGCCGAGCACCGGCAGCACCAGCACACCGAGGCCGAGCCCGATGCCGACGGCGGTGCCGGTCGACAGCAGCAGGAGCGCGCGCTGGCCGAGCAGCACGAAGTAGACCACCAGGACGGCGGTCAGCACGAACGCCGTCGTGCGGGCCTTCACAGGTCCAGCAAGGCTTCCAGGCCGACGGTCAGCCCAGGACGGTCCACGATGGACCGGATGGCGAGCAGTACGCCCGGCATGAACGAGCTGCGGTCCAGCGAGTCGTGCCGGATGGTGAGTGTCTCCCCCTCGGTGCCGAACAGCACCTCCTGGTGCGCCACCAGACCGCTCAGCCGCACGGAGTGCACGCGGACGCCGTCGACGTCCGCGCCCCGCGCGCCGTCGGCCGACCGCGTCGTCGCGTCCGGCGGTGCGGCCAGTCCCGCGGCGGACCTGGCCCGCGCGACCAGTGACGCCGTGCGCGCCGCCGTGCCGGACGGCGCGTCCACCTTGCGCGGGTGGTGCAGTTCGATGATCTCCACCGACTCGTAGAACTTCGCCGCCAACTGCGCGAACCGCATCGACAGCACGGCACCGATCGCGAAGTTCGGCGCCACCAGCATGCCGACGTCCGGCTTGTGCTCCAGCCAGGACGTCAGCGTGGCAAGGCGTTCGGCGTCGAATCCGGTGGTGCCGACGACGGCGTGGATGCCCTGGTCCACACAGAACCGCAGGTTGTCCATGACCACGTCGGGATGCGTGAAGTCGACGACGACCTCGGCGGCGGCGTCGACCATGTCGAACATCCAGTCGCCGGTGTCGACCATGGCGACGACCTCCATGTCGTCGGCCGCCTCGACCGCGCGGCACACCTGGGCGCCCATCCGCCCGCGCGCGCCGAACACGCCGACACGGATCGGGTCGTCGGCCGAACGCCTGGTGTGCGCGGGGCCGCTCGACGGGCCGGACGGCGTGCTCACACGGATCACCCCTGTAGTTCGGCTGGCAGGTCGTCCGGGTGAGCGTACGGGCCGACGACCGCTGTGGCGACGGGTCGCCGCAACAGTTCGGCGGCGAGTCGCGCGACCTCGTCCGGTGTGACGGCGTCGATCCTGGCCAGCGTGTCCTCGACCGTGAGGTGGTCCGCGTAGTTCAGTTCGCCCTTGCCGATTCGCGACATTCGCGAGCCGGAGTCCTCAAGACCCAGCACCAGACCGCCGCGCAACTGTCCCTTGCCGCGCTCGACCTCCGCGTCGGACAGCCCGTTCGCGGCCACGTCGTCCAGCACCGCCCGCAGCACACCGGCCACGGCGCCGAGCCGGTCCGGGTGCGCACCCGCGTAGACCGACAGCGTGCCCGTGTCCGCGTAGGACGCCACCGACGAGTACACCTGGTACGCCAGGCCGCGCCGTTCGCGGACCTCCTGGAACAGCCGGGAACTCATCCCGCCGCCCAGCGCGGCGTTCAGCACGCCCAGGGTGAACCGGCGCTCGTCGTGCCGGTCCAGCGCGCGCACACCGACCATCAGGTGGGCCTGCTCGGTGTCGTCGGTGCACAGTTCCAGCCCGCTCGGCGCGGACAGCCGCAACCGGCCGGTGCGCGGCGGCACCGGCGTCCGGTCGCCGCCGAGCCTGGCGGCCAACGCCCTGCGCGCCAGCTTGAGCACGTCGCCATGGGTGATGTTGCCGGCCACCGCGAGCACCATGCGGTGCGGCTGGTAGCGGCGGCGGTGGAACCCCCGCAGCGCGGAGCGGGTCAGCCCGGTGATGGACTCCTCGGTGCCCAGCACGGACCGGCCCAGCGGGTGGTCGCCCATCATCGCGGTGACGAACGCCTCGTGCAGCATGTCCTCGGGATCGTCGTCGCGCATGGCGATCTCCTCGAGCACGACACCGCGTTCGAGTTCGAAGTCGGACGTCGCCATGGTCGCGAAGAACACCACGTCGGCCACCAGGTCGATGGCCAGTGGCAGGTCCCGGTCCAGCGCGTGCACGTAGTAGCACGTGTGTTCCTTGGCGGTGAACGCGTTCAGCTCACCGCCGACCGCGTCGATCTCCTCGGCGATCGTGGCCGCCGTGCGGCGTTCGGTGCCCTTGAACAGCAGGTGCTCCAGGAAGTGCGCGGAACCGGCGACGCTGGGTGCCTCGTCCCGGGAGCCGACGCCGACCCACATGCCGACCGCGGCCGACCGCACACCGGGAACCTGCTCGGTGATCACCCGCAGGCCGCCGGGCAGGACGGTCCGGGTCACCACGTGACCCTCGCCGTCCCGCTCCAACACCTTGGTGCTGCCCGGCTTCTGGAGATAGCCGGCGGGAACCCGGCCGGCGGGCGGCAGAGCCGCCCGACCGGGCTCGGTCAAACGCCTGCTCACGACGTCGCGGGCTCCGGGGTCGCGGCGGCGGGCGCCGGGGTGCCGTTGGCCGCCGGTGCCTCGGTGTCCTCGGCGACGACGACCAGGCTGATCTTGCCGCGCTGGTCGATGTCGGCGATCTCCACGCGGAGCTTGTCACCGACCTTCACGACGTCCTCGACCTTGCCGATCCGCTTGCCGTTGCCCAGCTTCGAGATGTGCACGAGGCCGTCCTTGCCGGGCAGCAGCGACACGAACGCGCCGTAGGCGGCCGTCTTCACGACGGTGCCCAGGAACCGCTCGCCGACCTTGGGCAGCTGCGGGTTCGCGATGGCGTTGATCTTGTCGATCGCCGCGTCGGCCGCGGGGCCGTCGTTGGCGCCGATGTAGATCGTGCCGTCGTCCTCGATCGAGATGTCCGCACCGGTCTCGTCGGTGATGGACTTGATCATCTTGCCCTTCGGGCCGATGACCTCGCCGATCTTGTCCACCGGGATGTGGATGGACGTGACACGCGGTGCGTACGGGCTCATCTCGTCCGGCCGGTCGATGGCCTCGGCCATGACCTCCAGGATGGTCAGCCGCGCGTCGCGCGCCTGGCCGAGCGCCTGGGCCAGCACCTCGGTCGGGATGCCGTCCAGCTTGGTGTCGAGCTGGAGCGCCGTGACGAACTCGGTGGTGCCGGCGACCTTGAAGTCCATGTCGCCGAACGCGTCCTCGGCACCGAGGATGTCGGTCAGCGCGACGTACTGCGTCTTGCCGTCGACCTCGTCGGACACCAGGCCCATCGCGATGCCCGACACCGGAGCCCTCAGCGGCACACCGGCGTTGAGCAGCGACATGGTGGACGCGCACACCGAACCCATGGACGTGGAACCGTTGGAGCCCAACGCTTCCGACACCTGGCGGATCGCGTACGGGAACTCCTCGCGCTTGGGCAGCACCGGCAGCAGGGCGCGCTCGGCCAGCATGCCGTGGCCGATCTCGCGCCGCTTCGGCGAACCCACCCGGCCGGTCTCACCGGTCGAGTAGGGCGGGAAGTTGTAGTGGTGCAGGTAGCGCTTGGAGGTCTCGGGCGCCAGCGTGTCCAGCGTCTGCTCCATGCGCAGCATGTTCAGCGTGGTGACGCCCATGATCTGCGTCTCGCCGCGCTCGAACAGCGCCGAGCCGTGTGCCCTGGGGACCACGGCGACCTCGGCGGACAGCTCCCGGATGTCGGTGATGCCACGGCCGTCGATGCGCACCTTGTCGCGCAGGATGCGCTGGCGCACCAGCTTCTTGGTCAGCGACCGGAACGCGGCGCCGACCTCCTTCTCCCGGCCCTCGAACGGCGAGCCGTCGGTCACGACGCGCTCCAGGCACTGGGCCTTGACCTCGTCGATCCGGCTCTCCCGCTCCTGCTTGGCGGCGATGGTCAGCGCGGCGGCCAGCTCGTCGGACACGGCGCCGGCGACGGCGTCGTAGGCGTCCGGCTGGTAGGCGGGGAACGTCGGGAACTCGGCGGTCGCCTTGGCAGCGGCGGCGGCCAACTGGGCCTGCGCCTCGCACAGTGCCCTGATGAACGGCTTCGCGGCCTCCAGGCCCTGCGCGACGACCTCCTCGGTCGGCGCCTGCGCACCGGACGCGATCAGCTCGGCCATCTGCTCGGTGCCCTCGGCCTCGACCATCATGATCGCGACGTCGTCACCGACGACACGGCCTGCGACGGCGATGTCGAACACGGCCCGCTTGGACTGCTCCCTGGTCGGGAACGCGACCCACTGGCCGGGCTGGCCCTCCTGGCTGATCAGCGCGACGCGGACGCCGCCGATCGGGCCGGAGAACGGCAGGCCGGACAGCTGCGTGGACGCGGACGCCGCGTTGATCGCGACGGCGTCGTAGACGTCGTCCGGGTTCAGCGACAGAACGGTGACGACGACCTGGATCTCGTTGCGCAGACCGTCCACGAAGGACGGACGCAGCGGGCGGTCGATCAGGCGCGCGGTGAGGATCGCGTCGGTGGACGGGCGACCCTCACGGCGGAAGTACGAGCCGGGGATGCGGCCCGCGGCGTACATGCGCTCCTCGACGTCCACCGTCAGCGGGAAGAAGTCGAAGTGCTCCTTGGGCTGCTTGGACGCGGTGGTCGCGGACAGCAGCATGGTCTCGTCGTCCAGATAGGCGACGACACTTCCGGCGGCCTGGCGGGCCAGGCGACCGGCCTCGAACCGGACGGTGCGGGTACCGAACCGTCCGTTGTCGATGATCGCGGTGGCTTCGTGCACCGCGTTTTCCTGCAGGTCAGTCATTCGGTTGTCTCTCCTCGTCTTGCGGGCCACGCGGCAACCGGCAGCACCCCTGTGCTGACAGGTCACGGCCCTGCGACGAGGCCGGTCTTCGATCGAAGTCCCCGGTTCCAACGGAACCCGGAGACCACTACCGAGGACCGGCGGACGCACCCGAACGCCGTGGCACGCGGTCCCTCTTTCGTTCCAACAGTGCCGAGGTGGGGAGCGGCCGGCTCCCGGCCGCTCCCCACCTCACCACGTCATCGACGCAGGCCGAGCTTCTTGATCAGCGATCGGTAGCGCTCGATGTCCACCTTCTCCAGGTAGTCGAGCAGGCGGCGGCGACGGCCGACCATCAGCAGCAGACCCCGGCGGGAGTGGTGGTCGTGCTTGTGCACCTTGAGGTGCTCGGTGAGGTCGCTGATCCGCTTGGTCAGCAGCGCGACCTGGGCCTCGGGGGAGCCGGTGTCACCCTCGTGCACGCCGTAGTCGCCGAGAATGGTCTTCTTCTGCTCGGTGGACAGCGCCACGCGTGCTCTCCTCGTATACCTGTGCCGTGTGATTCAGCCCAGCGTGTGGACCGTCCCGGTGTGGGATGACAGTGCCGGCCGCCACGGACCGCAGCCGGACTCGAACACCGAGGGTATCAGGCACGCGCGCGGCACCGAACAGCGACCGCGCATGGCGATCAGGTGGGGCCAGCGGCAGGCGCTCCACCGTGGTGTAGGTCGGTCCGCCCGGTCCGGGCTCGCTGCTCATCAGCGACAGCACGTCGGGGCGTGAACCAAGGTCCAGCTATACGCTTCGAACGGCTCGACCATCGCGCCCTCGTCCGGTTTGCCGGATCTCCACCGGGCCAGCGTCAGATGCGGCGGTAACCACGCCGCCCGGCACCGGCCGCCCGAGCCAGTTGCGCGAGCACGCCGTTCGTCGGACGTCCGCACGCCGGCCCACAGCACACCGGGGAACGTGCCGGCCCCGGCCAGCCGCAACCGGGGCGCCGGCCGGCCCCCGGCCCGCCGCCGCAGCCACTTCGCCCGCCGCATCGGATCGTCGCCGTCACCGAAGAAGCCGAGAGTGATGTGCCAGCGTCCGACCGGCGTCCAGCGCAGTTCGGGCGGCAGGTCGGCGATGTGCCCGGCCAGCCACCCGGCCAGGTCGTCGACGGCGTCGGGCGGCGGGACCAGCGCGGAGAACAGCCGCTGCCGGTGCTCTCCGGCCCAGCGGCTGACGGCCCGGTGGCGTTCAGATCCGTGGCCGCTCGCTCGCCCTGCGCAGCAGTTCGCCCAGTTCGGGGAACTCGTCGTCGACCAGTTCGGCCGCGGCCAGCAGGTCGTCGCCGGACAGGATGTTGCGCAACGCGGCGACGGCGGCGCTCGCGTCCGAGCTGCCGTCCACCGCAGCACGTCCCTGCCCACCTGGCGGCCGGGAGTCGCGCACGTCCAGCATCGCCTGCTTCATCGCCTCCGGCTTGCCGGCCGCCACGTCCGGGACGAGCACCTTGCGCTCCAGCATGATCATCCGTGCCAGCACCGACGGATTGCCGATCTTGGCCCGCCGACCGCTCATCACCTGGCTGAGCATCGGTGCGCTGATCCCGAGCACGTCGGCCAGGTTGGCCTGCGAGATGTTGAACGCCCGAACCAGACGGCGTACCCGGTCGCCGAGCGGTTCGCCGTACCACTCCCGCTGCAACGCGAGATTGCGCTGGACGATCTTGGGATCCTCCACCTTCGCCTCTCCGGGACGTCGTCACCTAGCTCGACCCGACGGGTCATCTTGCCAGGCCACGACCGTCCGCGGTGCCGAATCGGACGAACGGGCCCGTGTCGGTCCCGCCAGCCCGGGCGGTCGGCCGAGCAGGTCCCTGGTCTGGGCCACGTCGATGCCGACCTGCTCCACCAGCGCGTCGACCGAGTCGTAACGCTCCATGTCCCGCAGCCGGGGACGAAGTCCAGGCGACCCGCTGGCCGTAGAGGTCCTCGTCCAGGTCCAGCACGAACGCCTCGACCCTCCGCTCGCGACCGGAGAACGTCGGGTTGGTGCCCACCGACACGGCGGCCAGGCAGCCGCTTCGGTCGGCGTCGCGGCGCCGGTGGTGCACGAACCAGCAGGCGTAGACGCCGTCCGGCGGGCACCGCGGCGTACCGGCTGGTGGACAGGTTCGCGGTGGGGTAGCCCAGTTCGCGGCCCCGCCCGTCACCGCGCACGACGATGCCCTCCAGCCGGTGCGGCCTGCCAAGCGCTGCCGCGGCTGCCACCACGTCACCGGCGTCGATGCACGCCCGGATGTAGGTCGAGGAGAACACCATGTCCTCGTCGCCCGGCCCCGTCCGGCACGGTGACCAGATCGGCGCCCTCGGTGGTGAACCCGAACCGGTGACCCAGGCTGCGCAGCAGCGTGACGTCGCCGAGCGCCATGTGACCGAACGTGAAGTTCTGGCCGACCACCACCTCGGCCACGTGCAGCCGGTCCACCAGCAGTTCGTGCACGAACTCGTCCGCCGGCACCCTGGACAGCTCCGGCGTGAACGGCAGCACGCAGAACACGTCGACGCCCAGTTCCTCGACCAGCTTCGCCTTGCGGTTCAAGCTGGTCAGCTGGGCCGGATGCTGTCCGGGCCGCACCACCTCGGACGGATGCGGATCGAACGTGAGCACCACGCTGGGCAGCTCGCGTTGCCGCGCCAGTTCGACGGCCCTGCCGATCAGCGCCTGATGGCCCTTGTGGACGCCGTCGAACACGCCGATGGTCGCCACGCACCGTCCCCAGCCGCCGGGCAGATGATCAAGTCCCCGCCATCTCAGCACGACCAGCAGCCTACGGCCAGCACCGTCACGGGGGTGACGTCGGACCTCCGGCTGCGGGTCGGCTTCGCCTCGGCCGGTGCCCGTCGACCCGCGACGAGGCCGCGACCGCGTCGGCGGCGGCTTCGCCGTCGTCCGTGCGCGCCAGGGCCGGACGACGTGCAACGGCCGGGATCGAAGAATGGCGTCCGTGCCCGGCACACTCCGTGCCGCCGCGCGAGATGCCCCTCGGAAAACCCCGTCCCGGGTCACCGCCGACAGCGCTGCCGTGCGCCAACGCCCCCGCGTCCCCGCCCCACGTCCCGCCGCGGGAACGCCAGCGCCACGGCCTCGTCCAAGGTCAGCGACAGTTCGGCGGCCTCGCCCAACTGGTCCAGTGTCGCGCGCGTGCGCCAGCCCGAACGGCCCGACCTGGGTGCGCCGCAGGTCCGTCAGATGGCCGCCGACGCCCAACCCGGCGCCGAGATCCCGGGCCAGTGCCCGCACGTAGGTCCCGGACGAGCAGTCGACCAGGACGTCGAGCTCCGTGGCCCGCGGCACCCGGCGCGACGCGAGCACGTCGAACCGGTGCACCACCACCGGCCGCGGCGGCAGCCGGACCTCCTCACCGTCCCTGACCCGCTGGTAGGCGCGCTTTCCGTCCACCTTCACCGCACTGACCGAGCTGGGCACCTGCTCGATGGCCCGGTCAGCGCGCGAACACCGGAACGGATGGCATCCTCTTCGGCCCCGGAACCATCCACTTCGGACAGAATGATCGCCCTCGGCGTCGTCGGTGGTGGTCGAGGCACCCAGCCGGATCGTCGCGAGGTACGCCTTGCGCTCCAACGCGAGGTGCCCCAGCAGTTTCGTGGCCCGCTCCAGCCCGAGCACCAGCACGCCGGTCGCCATCGGGTCCAGCGTGCCGGCGTGGCCGACCTTCCGGGTGCCGAAGATCCGCCGGACGCGGGCGACGACGTCGTGCGAGGTCAGCCCGGCGGGCTTGTCGACGATCACGACACCGGGAGGAACAACAGGACGTGCCACGGGGCGACAGTTTGCCCTATGCGGCCACGAGGTCAGGACGCACATCCCACCGGCGCGACGTGACCCGCACGGGCACGTCCTCGCCCCGGTGCTGCGCCGCGTACACCTCGGCCCGCGTCCGGCGCCACCACACAGCGACCCGCGACATGCCCAGCGCCATGACCAAGAACACAGCCGACAGCCCGAGCCGGTACGACCCGGACACCTGCACGAGCACCCCGACACCGAGCGCGGCCATCGTCGTGGCCAGGAAGCCGCCGACGTTGTCCACCCCGGTGGCCGTGCCGACCCGCCGGATCGGGTTGTAGTCGCGCGCCAGCGCGAACCCGACCGCCGACATCGGCCCACCGACCGCGAACACGACGAACGCGACGAGCAGCACCAGGAACGGCAACCGGCCCGGCACCACCGGCAACGGCACCCACGCGGCCGCCGCGACCACCAGGTAGCCGGCCACCAGCGGCATCCGCAGCACGCGATGCCTGCTGGTCAGCACTCCCAGCACCGGGTTGGCGACGAGGCCGCCGATCACCAGGCCGCCCAGCGCCTCGTCGGCCCGCACCGCGGACAGGTATTCCTGCACCAGGTACGGGTAGCCCCGCACCGGGAACGTCCCGGCCACCACGCGCAGCACGCTGACGAACGTCATCGCGTCACCCATACCGAGCACACCGCGGGCGACCAGAGCCGACGGATACGAATGGACGACACCGAAGAGCACCTCGCCCGCTCCCAGCAACAGTGCGGCCGGACCGACACCGAACCGCTCGGTGGCCTGGAGTCCAGCCACCCCAAGGGAACTGCGGTGGAAGACGGCGGCCGTGTAGACGACGGCTGTGTAGACGACGACGGCTGTGTAGACGACGACGGCTGTGTAGACGACGACGGCGATGGACTAGAACAACCAGGCCTTGCGGCCGGCTGTCGCGGTGGGCACGGCGGAACGCGTCCTCATGGGTGCGGCGGACAGGAACCCACACCCGTTCCATCGTGCCGGACACCCCGACCGGTAACGGATCACGGCGTGTGTTCGCCCACATCAGGGGCCGACGACGGCCCACTTCCCGCTGCCCAGCCGACCGAACGCGGCCACCAACCGCAACACCATGAACGCCGAGAGTCCACTCCAGATACCGACCAGACCCCAGTGGTACACAAGGGAAAGCCACACCAGCGGCAGGAACCCGAGCAGCGCCGACCCGATCGTGATCGTCCGCAGGTACGCGGCGTCACCCGCCCCCAACAACACCCCGTCGACGGCGAACACGACACCCGCGACCGGTTGCAGCGCGACGAAGAACCACCAGGCGTGCGGGATCTGGGCGAGCACGGACGCATCCGAGGTGAACACGTGCGGCAACACCCCGGCCAGTGCGGCGAACAGCACACCGGTACCGACGCCGAGCACCAGCCCGGACACGGTCACCCGGACGGCCAGCCGCCGCGCGGCGGCCTCCCGCCGGGCCCCGAGCTCCGCGCCCACCAACGCCTGGGCGGCGATCGCGATCGAGTCGAGCACCAGCGACAGGAACGTCCACAACTGCAACACGACCTGGTGGGCGCCGACCGCCGCGGCCGACGTTCGGGCGGCGACCGACGCCGCGGACACGAAACACGCCTGGAACGCGAGGCCGCGCAACACCAGATCGCGCCCCATCCCCAACTGGGCCCGGATGTCGGCCCAGTGCGGCCGAACGGCTACGTGCTTCGCGGCGCAGCGCGTTGAGGAACAGGCCGGCCACGACCACCTGGGCGGCGACGTTCGCGATCGCCGAACCGGTCAGGCCCAGCCGCACGACGTGCACCAGGACCGGACACAGCACCGCGGACATCCCGTTGCCGGCAACGACGTACCGCAGCGGGCGCCGCGTGTCCTGCACCCCGCGCAGCCAACCGTTGCCTGCCATCGTCACCAGGATCAGCGGCACGCCGAACAGCGCGATCCGCAACCACCGCACGGCACCCTCGGCGATCGGCCCGCCCCCGGCCAGCGCCGCGCGCCACCGGCCCGGCGACCAGCTCGCCGACGACGAGGATCACGACGCCGAGCAACAACCCAGCCAGGTGGCGTGCACGCCCTCGGCCACGGCGTCGGCTCGCCGGCCGGCACCGTGCAACCGGGAGGTGCGGGCCGTGGTGCCGTACGCGAGGAACTTGAGTTGGGTCGACACTGGCGACAGCAGCACCCGCCCAGCGCCAGTCCACCCAGCGGACGGCGCCCAGGTGGCCGACGACGGCCGTGTCGACCAGCACGTACAGCGGCTCAGCAGCCAGCACGCCCAGCGCCGGCACGGCGAGCGAGAGCAGGCGTACCGGTGCGCCGCCCGGCGGGCCCGGTCTCGGTCACGGGCGGCGTCATGCCGCGCGGTCGGGTCCGGCCGCGGACGGCCGGGTGAGCACGCCGTCGAGGGTGCCGGTCGGTGGTGAAGCCGGCGGCCAGCCGGTGACCACCACCGCCGAGCGCGCGGGCCACCGCACTGACGTCCACCTGCCGATCGCGCGCAGCGACCCGGTCCACGCTCCGGCCCGGCCTCCTTCAGCACCGCCGCGACCTCGGCCTCTCGCTGCCACGAATGATGTTGATCACACTTCCACGTCCTCGGCCGAAGGCCGTCCGCGTCCGCCAGCGTACCGACGCGTGCACCAGGCCGAGGCCACGTGCCGCCGCCGGCTCCAGTACCGCACGGCCCAACACCCAGGACAACATCCGCAGCCACCCGAACGGGTGGGTGTCGAGCAGCGGCCGGGCCACGGCGCCCGCGTCGACACCGGCCTCCAACAGCCGGGCCGCCGCCAGTGGGTCGCGGGCGTGGCCCTGCGGAACGAACTGGTGTCGGTGAGCAGGCCCGCGTAGAGCCGCGCGAGCCGCCGGCTCGGTCAGCGGCGCGCCCAGTTCGTCGACCAGGCGCAAGATCAGCGACGCGGTGGCCTCGGCGCGGTCGTCGACGACGTTAGCGTGCCGAACCGGGTGTTCGACACGTGGTGGTCGATGACGATCACGTGGCCCCCTGCCGCCGGCACCGCGTCGACCCGGTCGATCAGCGGGCCAGCCGGTCCGGGCTGGACGAGTCCAGCACCACCAGCACCGGTGGCACCGCAGGCACGTCGGCCGCCGTGACGAACAGACCGAGTTCGTCCAGGTGCCGCAACGACTCCGGCACTTCCGCCGGCTCGCCGAACGACACCCGCACGTGGCACCGAGCCCGCGCAGCACCACCCCGAGCCCGACGGCGCTGCCGAACGCGTCCGCGTCCGGGTCGACGTGCCCCAGCACCGTGACGTCCTCGGCGCCGGCCAGGATCGCCGCCGCTTCCTTCAGCAACCGCTGCACCGACATGCTCATGTCCCAGCAAGTTACGCTGCTGCCCGATGAACTCCTACGCGGTGATGATCTACCCGTCAGCCAACCGGGTCTACGCGGACGCAGCGTGCGCCTGCTGGTCAGCGAATTGCGCGTGTTCGACGACGCCGTGCTGGGCGGCAAGCTCGGCGACATCACCGAGACCGACATCGGCGGTGTGCCGTATGTGACGTTCACCGCGCCGGCACTGTCCGGGCACGACGTGGCGCAGCTATCCAACCTGTCCGTGCTGTACGCGCTGTTCGAGATCCACGACGACCTGCTGCGGCCGGTGCCGCTGCGCCGCCTGGACGTGTTCGACAGCGACCTGCTGACCATCCAGAAGTACTCGGGCAAGACCAACGAGCTGTTCACCAAGCTCATCCTGAACGTCACCGCGCTGAGCACCGACCGCCGGACCTGTTGGGCGGCCGGCTGAGCGTGCTCGACCCGATGTGCGGCCGGGGCACGACGCTGACCAGGCCATGACGTACGACTACGACGCGTCCGGCATCGAGATCGACCCGAAGGACTTCGAGGAGTACAGCCGGTTCATCCGCACGTGGCTGCAGAACAAGCGGCTCAAGCACGAGGCGGACATCGTGCCGATCCGGCGCGAGCACACGCATCTTGGCGCGGCTGGACATCTCCGTCGGCGTGACCAAGAAACGGTACAAGGCGGGCGACGCGCTGCGACTGTCCTATGTGCTCGGTGACACGATGCGCAGCCGCCGAGTTCTTCCGGCCCGGCACGTTCGACGTGATCGTCACCGACGCGCCCTACGGCGTGCGGCACGGCAGCCACACCGCGGGGCCGTCCCGCACACCCGGTGGCGCTGATCCGGGACGCCGCTCCCGGCTGGGCGAAGCTGATCCGGCCCGGTGGCGCGCTGGGCATGTCGTGGAACACCTACGTGGCCGAACGCGCCGAACTGGCGGCCGTACTGGCCGACGTGGGCCTGACGGTGCTGGACTCCGAGCCGTACCACGGTTTCCAGCACCGTGTCGACCAGGCGATCGTGCGCGACGTGCTGGTGGCGCGGAAGCCCGCCTGATCCGTGTTGTGCCGGCCGTTGCCGTCACGTAGTGTCCTTTCATAAGTGGTGACTTATGGAAGGAGCCGCATGATCATCGATCCCGTGGCCACGGCGGGCCTGGTCACCAGGGAGGTCCGCAGTGGTACCCGCGACGGGGTGCCGACGAAGATCGCCGTCGCCCGCCGGACGTACCCGACCGGCCAGGCCGACCTCTGGGACGCCCTCACCGACGCCGAGCGGATCCCCCGGTGGTTCCTGCCGGTCAGCGGCGACCTCCGGGTCGGTGGCCGATACCAGTTCGACGGGAACGCGGGCGGGATCGTCGAGCGCTGCGCGCAACCCGAGTCGTTCGCCGTGACATGGGAGTTCGGCGAGACGGTGTCCTGGCTGGAGATCACGCTGATCCCGGACGGCGGGCGCACCACGCTCGAACTGGTCCACGAGACGCCGGTCGACCCCGCGCTGTGGGGGCGGTTCGGTCCGGGAGCGGTCGGCGTCGGCTGGGACCTCGCGCTGATCGGCCTCGGGCTGCACGTGTCGACCGGAGCGCCGGTGGACCCCGCGACCGGCCTCGCCTTCCCGGGCACGCCGGAAGGACGCGAGTTCGTCCGGCTGTCGGCGGCCGGCTGGGCAGCGGCCGCCGTCGCGGACGGCGACGAGACCGCAGCGGCCCGGGAGGCGGCCGAGCGCACGGTCGCCTTCTACACGACCATGCCCGACACCTGAGTGGACGGAGCTTGAATGGGCGGTGCGTGACAGGGGCGGTGCGTGATGGGCGTGCGTGACAGGGGCGGTGCGTGATGGGCGTGCGTGACGGGGGCGGCGTCTTCGACGCGCTGGGCGAGCCGGTCCGCAGGCTCATCATGGAACTGCTGGCACCCGGCGAGCAGCCGGTGAACGCGCTCGTCACGGCGCTGCGGTCGAGGATGGCGATCTCCCAGCCCGCCGTCTCACAGCATCTCAAGGCGCTGCGCGCGGCGAGCCTGGTCAGCGTGCGCGCCGAGGGCACCCGCCGGTTCTACGCGCTCGACCAGGCCGGCCTGGACGCCGCCCACACATGGCTGGCACGCCTGGCCGACCCGGTCGCGCCGTTCGCCGGGCCGATGGACGCACTGGCGACCGAGATCGCCCGCGGCCGGCGCTCCCGCCGCGGCGCTCCCACCGGGCAGGAGAACAGCCGGCCGGCCTAGTCTCCCCCCCCTAACCGACACACCCCCGCCGCCTCCACGCGACATCCCCCCCGACCGGCGGTCGCCGATCACCACGAAGCCTCGACACGAAGCCGCGACGTCACACCACAGCGGGGTCGCGCCGCGTGGCCGCGAGTCGAACACGACACGCCGACGGCGACACGCCAACAGCACTGCGTCACACACCGGGATCGAGCGACGGGCACCGGCGACGGGCCGCTCAGGCGCTGTCGGGCTGCGGAAAGCCGGGCGGGTCAACACACTCCCGGTGGACGTCGCGCGCGCGGGGGACGGCCGCGCAACTGTCCGCGTGGATCGGTGTGTGTCACTCGTCTGGCGGCACTCGCACCCGCTGGGTCACCCGGTCGCCCAACGACTTTCGGCGATGCCGCCGGTTCTCGCACAACTCCAGACCGACGGACCAGCTAGCGATCACTCATCGCACGATCACTAAGATCACCTAGGTGCGGTCTCCTCGCTCGCGTCGCGCGGCGGCTTGTACGGGTCCGCGTCGCCAGCCGGGCTGGCGCCACCCGCCAGCCGTGCCACCTCGGCGTCGGCCTGGTGGGCCTTGGCCAGCAGTTCGTCGATACGGCGGGCGTCGTCGGGCACGGTGTCCGCGATGAACGCCAGCGTCGGCGTGAAGCGGACACCGGTGCCCTGGCCGACGAGGGTGCGCAGCACGCCCCGCGCCGACTCCAGCGCCGCCGCGGCGCCCGCCGTGTCCGGCTGGCCGTCCAGTGTGTCGGGCAGCACGGTGTAGTACAGGGTCGCCTCGCGCAGGTCGGCGGTCACCTTGGCGGCGGTGACGGTCACCCTCGCCAGTCGTGGGTCCTTCACCTCGTGCTCAAGAGCGGACGCCACGATCTTCGCGATCCGCTTGGCAAGGCGGCGGGCCCGGGGTGCGTCAGCCACGACACAACCTCCCTTTCCAACAATGTTCGCCGGCCGTCGGTCACTCGTCGTGCGGGCCGAGCAGCCGCTGTCGCGCGGACAGCAGCTGCAGTTCGACCCGGCTGGCCACCAGACGTTCGCAGGAGTCCAGCACGCGCTGGACGTGTTCGGAATCGGATGCCACGACGGCAACGCCGATCATGGCTCTGCGGTGCAGGTCGAGGTGGCCGGCCTCGGCGGCCGACACCTCGAACTTCCGGCGCAGCTCCGCGATCACGGGACGCACCACGGATCGCTTCTGCTTGAGCGAGTGGACATCCCCTAGGAGGACGTCCATTTCCAACGCACCCACGTACACGTCAGTGGTCACCCGTAGTCTGATGGTGCACCGGGACCGGACGGGGATGCCGGTCCCGGTGCGTCACACCGATCAGGTGCGCGGCTTCTCGCGCATCTCGTAGGTCTCCAGCACGTCCTGCAGCTTCAGGTCGTTGAAGCTGCTGATGGTCAGACCACACTCGAAGCCCTCGCGGACCTCGGTGGCGTCGTCCTTGAAGCGACGCAGCGAGGTGATCGTCTGGTTCTCCGACACCACGACACCGTCCCGCAGGATACGGGCCTTCGCGTTGCGGCGGATCTCCCCGGACAACACCATGCAACCGGCGATCGTGCCGATCCGCGAGGACCGGAACAGCTCGCGGATCTCCGCCCGGCCGAGCTGCACCTCCTCGTACTCCGGCTTGAGCATGCCCTTCAGGGCCTGCTCGATCTCGTCGATCGCCTGGTAGATGACCGTGTAGTACCGGATGTCGATGCCCTCGTGGGTGGCCTGCTCCGCCACCTTGCCCTCGGCCCGGACGTTGAACCCGATGATGACCGCGTTGGACGCGATCGCCAGGTCCACGTTGGCCTTGGTGATGCCACCGACACCACGGTCGATCACCCGCAGCTCGACCTCGTCACCGACGTCGATCTTCATCAGCGCGTCCTCGAGTGCCTCGACGGTACCCGAGTTGTCGCCCTTGATGATCAGGTTGAGCTGGCTGGTCTCCTTCAGCGCGGCGTCCAGGTCCTCCAGGCTGACCCGCTTGGCCCGGGACGCGTTCAGCGCGTTGCGGTTGCGGGCCGCGCGGCGCTCGGCGATCTGCCGGGCCACCCGGTCCTCGTCCACCACGAGGAACTTGTCACCGGCACCGGGCACCGACGTGAAGCCGACGACCTGCACCGGACGCGACGGCGTGGCCGCCGTGATGTCCGCACCGAACTCGTCCAGCATCCGCCGCACGCGGCCGTAGGCGTCGCCGGCGACGATCGAGTCACCGACGTGCAGCGTGCCGCGCTGCACCAGCACCGTGGCCACCGGGCCGCGGCCGCGGTCGAGGTGGGCCTCGATCGCGACGCCCTGGGCCACCATGTCCGGGTTGGCCCGCAGGTCCAGCGACGCGTCCGCGGTGAGCAGGACCGCCTCCAGCAGGGCGTCGATGTTGGTGCCCTGCCGCGCGGAGATGTCCACGAACATGGTGTCGCCGCCGTACTCCTCGGCGACGACGCCGTAGTCCGTCATCTGCTGGCGGATCTTCTGCGGGTTCGAACCCTGCTTGTCGATCTTGTTGACGGCCACCACGATCGGGACGTCGGCCGCCTGCGCGTGGTTGATCGCCTCCACCGTCTGCGGCATGACACCGTCGTCCGCGGCGACCACGATCACCGCGATGTCGGTGGCCTGCGCACCACGGGCACGCATGGCGGTGAACGCCTCGTGGCCCGGGGTGTCGATGAAGGTGATCAGCCGCTCGTTGCCGTCGAGGTTCGTGACCACCTGGTAGGCACCGATGTGCTGGGTGATGCCGCCGGCCTCGCGCTCGTGCACGTTGGTCTTGCGGATCGTGTCCAACAGCCGGGTCTTGCCGTGGTCGACGTGACCCATGACGGTCACGACCGGCGGCCTGGCCGACAGGTCGTCCTCACCACCGGCGTCCTCGCCGTAGGTGATGTCGAACGACCCGAGCAGCTCGCGGTCCTCCTCCTCGGGGCTGACCACCTGGACCTGGTAGTTCATCTCCGAGCCGAGCAGTTCGAGCACGTCCTCGGAGACGGACTGGGTCGCGGTGACCATTTCACCGAGATGGAACAACACCTGCACCAGCGATGCCGGGTTGGCGTTGATCTTGTCCGCGAAGTCGGTCAGCGAGGCACCGCGGGGCAGCCGGATGGTCTCCCCGTTGCCCTTGGGCAGCCGGACACCGCCGACGCTGGGCGCCTGCATGTTGTCGTATTCCTGGCGCTTCTGCCGCTTCGACTTGCGGCCACGGCGCGGCGCACCACCCGGGCGGCCGAACGCGCCCGCGGCACCGCCGCCACGCGCGCCACCGCCACCGGGACGACCGCCGCCACCACCGGGCCGGAAGCCACCGCCACCGGCGGGCGCTCCACTGCCGCCACCGGCACCGCCGCCGCGGTAGCCACCGCCACCGCCACCGGAGCCGCCACCGGAGCCGCCGCGGAAACCACCGCCGCCGCCACCGGGACGACCGCCACCGCCACCACCGGGACCACCGGGACGACCGCCGCCGCCACCAGGACGACCGCCACCGCCACCGGGACCACCGGGACGACCGCCGCCGCCACCACCGGGACCGGACCGGGCGGGCCGAGGCGGCATCATGCCCGGGTTGGGCCGAGGTGGCATGTTGCCGGGATTGGGTCGCGGGCCACGGTCCGCGCGGTCACCCGAGGGTGCCGGACGGTCACCGCGCGGGCCGGGAGCCGGCCGGTCGCCACCCGGACGCTGCGGCCGGTCACCGCCGGGCCGGGGCGAACGGGGAGCAGGCGCCGCGGCGGCGCCGCCGCCGACACCGAACGGGTTGTTGCCGGGCCGCGGCGTGCGCGGACCGGGTTTGGGGGACTGCCGCTTCGGCGGCACGACGGCACCACCCTGCCCACCGGGCTGACCGGCGGCCGGAGTGGCGGGACGGCCGGTTGGGCTGCTGCTGCGGGCGGGCCGGTTGCTGGCGGCTGCGCGGCGGCTGCTGCTGTGCGGCTGCTGCTGCGGCGCCGGGGCCTGCTGCGGGGGTGCCGGGCCGCGGCCGCGGCGGCCGGAGCCTCGGTCGGTTCCGGCGCCGGTTGGGGCGCGCGGCCGGACCCGGTCGAGGGCCGGGCCGGCGCCGGGCCGGTGCCGGTGTGGACGGACGCGTCGGCGCGGCTGCGCCGGGGCCGCAGCGGGCGGCCCGCTCTGCTGGGCGGCCGGAGCCGGGGCCCCGCGGCGGACTCCGCCGGACGGGCCGCGGCGCGGCCGGCTGGGCGCCGGGGCCGAGGCCGCGGCGCCGAGCCGGCCGCCCGACCGCGGCCACTGCCGTTGCCCGGCTTGGGGGAAGGAATCCCGCAACCTGCGGGCGACCGGTGCCTCCACGGTGGAGGACGCGGACTTCACGAACTCGCCCAGATCCTTGAGCTTGGCGAGTACGTCTTTACTCGTGACACCGAGCTCCTTGGCGAGCTCGTGTACTCGGGCCTTGCCTGCCACTGCTCTCCTCATCCGATGAGGCCGGCGGGCTGGCCGTCGACCTCGTCCTATCGTCGCGCGTTCATGGCTTCAGCTTCACGGCTGACTCATGACGGGTCGACCTGCTTCCTTGTTCTCACCGAACGCGGGAGGTCCCACGTCGACGTTCTCACCGAGCAGCGCGCAGAGATGGACCCGGACCGGCTCGGCGTCCAGCGGCCCGGGGAGCCGGAAGGCCCTCGGAAACGCCCGACGCCGCTGCGCGGCTCGCAGGCACTCCGGCCGGGGATGGAGCCAGGCTCCACGCCCGGGAAGCCTGCGCCCGGGATCAGCAACGACTTCCCCGGCCACGACCACCACACGCAGCAACTCGACGGACAGTGTCGCCGCGCGGCATCCCACGCATGTTCGGACTGGGCCGGGACACACGGGGACCGGTTGATGACGCTGCACCACGGTCAGTCTATCTCGTGGTCGGACGCGCACCGAACCGGATCTCGAACAATGGCGTCACGAACCTCCGCGGACCGCTCGGAGTCACCGGCCCTGGCACCGGGCAGGGCGCCGTGCTGACCGTCGGTAGTCGAACCGTCATGGTCCGTGGCCGGCGCGGTCGCCGCCGCGTCGCTGCGGATGTCGACCTTCCAGCCGGTCAGCCGGTTGGCCAGCCTGGCGTTCTGGCCCTCCTTGCCGATCGCCAGCGAGAGCTGGAAGTCCGGCACGACGACGCGGGCGGCTTGTTGCGCTCGTCGACCACGTGCACCGAGATGACCTTCGCGGGCGACAGCGCGTTGCCGACGAACGTGGCCGGGTCCTCGGAGTAGTCGATGATGTCGATCTTCTCGCCGGCCAGCTCGCTCATCACGTTGCGCACCCGGGCGCCCATCGGGCCGATGCACGCGCCCTTCGCGTTCACGCCCGACACGGTGGAGCGCACCGCGATCTTGGAGCGGTGGCCCGCCTCCCGTGCCACGGCGGTGATCTCCACGGTGCCGTCGGCGATCTCGGGCACCTCCAGTGCGAACAGCCGCGGACCAGATTGGGATGCGTGCGGGACAACGTGACCTGGGTGCCGCGGGCGCCGCGCGACACGCCGACGACGTAGCACTTGATCCGGGTGCCGTGCTCGTAGCTCTCGCCGGGCACCTGCTCACCCGACGGCAGCACGCCTTCGATGTCACCGAGCGCCACCACGACCATGCCGCGCGAGTTGGCGCGCGTGTCGCGCTGCACCACGCCGGCGATCAGCTCGCCCTCCTTGGCGGAGAACTCCCCGAACGTGCGCTCGTGCTCGGCGTCGCGCAGGCGCTGCAGGATCACCTGCCGCGCGGTGGTGGCGGCGATCCGGCCGAACCCCTCCGGTGTGTCGTCCCACTCCTCGAGGACCTCGCCGTCCGGCCCGACCTCCTGCGCGAGCACCCGCACCACGCCGGTCTTGCGGTCGATGTCGACCCTGGCGTGCGGCTGGTGGCCCTCGGTGTGCTTGTAGGCGGTCAGCAGTGCCGTCTCGATGGCCTCGATGACCGTCTCGAAGGGGATGTCCTTGTCCCGCTCGATCGCCCGCAACGCGGCGATGTCGACGTTCACCTCGACTCCTCCTTCTCAGTACCGGACCCGTCCCGGGTCCTCTCCCGCCGATCACTGTTCTCCAGCATCAGCAGTTCCGCTGCCGGCGGCTGCCGGAACTCCACTTCCACCGTGGCGCGGGCCACGGTGGAGTAGTCGACCCGCGTCGAGCGCGCCCGCGACGAGCAGTTCGACACCGGTCTCGTCGCACCCGCCGACCCGCCCGGTGAACTCGACACCGTCGTCGCCGCGCACCCGCACCAGCCGCAGCTTGGCGCGCCGCCAGTGTCGGGGCAGGGTGAGCGGCCGGTCCACCCCCGGCGAGGTGACCTCCAGGGTGTACGGGCCGCCGAGGATCTCGTCGTGCTCGTCCAGTGCCGCGGCCACCGCGCGGCTGACGCCGGAGAGCAGGTCCAGTTCGACGCCGTCGTCCGCGTCGACGACCACTCTGACCAGCTTCCGCCTGCCGGCCGCCTGCACGTCCAGTGAGTCCAGGTCGAAGCCGAGGCCGGCGACGGCGTCCGCGACCACGGGGCGCAGCCGGCCCGTCAGCGCGTCCCTGGCACCCGACTGGGCATCGCCGTGCTGCTCGCTGCGCACGTTCGCTCCTCGCTCGTCCGGTCGGCCGGGTGCCTTGTGCTGCACGCCGACTACGGCCGACGTCTGTTCGCCGGCCGTGGTCGCCCAGCGTATCGCGTCGGAGGACATCGGCAGGGTCGACGGACGCGGGCCACCGGCCGACCGGGTGGCCCGTTACCCACCTGGCAGGATGAAGGCTCCGGCCGCGCGGTGCGGGACGCACGGCGGTCACCGATACCGTGAGGGAGGACGCGTGGGGGGCCAGGCGGACGTGGGCTTGAGCCGAAGAGGGCTGCTGCGGATCGGCGCGCTGGCCCTCCTGGCGGGGCCGGCGGTCGCCGCGTGCACGGGCGGGACACCGCGGAGCACGCCGGATCCGTTGCTGCCCATGCTGAATCTCGCCACCCAGGACGCGGCGACCGCGACGGCGGCGGCGACCGCGTTCCCGGCCGGCGGCGCCACGCTCACCGTGATCGCCACGGTCCGCCAGCAGCAGGCGGCGGCACTGCGCGCCGAGGTGGATCGGGCCGCGGGGATCACCGGCGCGTCGGCGGCGCCCGATTCGTCCGCCGCGCCGAAGCTGGACGACGAGTCCGGTGTCACCCAACGGCTGATGCACGACCTGGACACCGCGCGGCAGCAGGCAGCGGGTCTGGTCGCGAACGTGCCGCGCTACCGGGCCGGCCTCGTCGGGTCCGTGGCCGCCGGCTGCGCGAGCCTCACGGAGGCGTTGCGGAGCAGGCCGATCACGACGACGACGGCCACATCGGCGAACCCGGCGCCCTCCGGTGGCTCGGCGACGCTGAACGGCCCGACGTCCGGTGCCGCACTGCCGTCCCAGATCCCGACGACGTCGGCGGCGCCGGCCGGCCTGGACACCGAACTCGCCTCGACGCTGCAGCAGGCGCTGTCCGCCGAGAACGCGGCGCTGTGGCTGTACGGCACGGCGAGCGCGTTCGTGAACGGCTCCATCGCCGCGGAGATCAGCGCGGCGATGAACGCCGTGCAGAACCTGCGCGACGCCACCGGCCAGCGGCTCACGGCGGGCGGATCGACGCCACAGCCCGCACAGCCCGCCTACCTGGTGCCCAAGCCGATGGCCGACCAGTCGTCGGCGCTGGTGGACTGCGCCATCGCCGAATCGGACGCGACGGTGGCGTGGCGCGCCGTGCTGGAGCACACCGACGACGGCACGCTGCGATCGGCCGCACTGGCCGCGCTGGTCGACTCGGCCGTCCGACAGACCAGGTGGCGCCGACTCGCCGGCCAGACACCCGCCTCGGTGGCGATGCCGGGCACGACCACGGCCATCTGACCAGCGCGGCCATCTGACCCAGCGCGGCCATCTGATTCAGCCGAACCACTCGGTGGCGCGGCAATCTGACCGGGGTCGGTCAGTAGACGCCGATGCCCTGTTTGGCGGCGTCCGAGCTGACGGCCTTCAGAGTGGTGTCGTTGGTGTTGAGGTTGGCCGCGGAGTCCATGTTGATGTCGACATACTCCGTCATGATGATGACCACGTCGGAGCCCTTGACCTTCGAGTAGTAGCCGGCGTCCTGCAGGCCCTTCGGGCCGTTCGGGATGACGACGCCGTCCTCGACCAGGTCCTTCACGTGGCCCGTCGCGTTGCCGTCGCTGACGCGCTTGAGTCCCCTGGCGGCGTTGGCGTTGTCCATGTGCACGACCGCGATCGACGTGACGACCTTGTCGTCGCCCGACAGCGAGGTCGTGTAGAGCGAGCGGGTCATGCCCGTGCACGGGTGCTGCTGCAGGTAGGCCTGCACCTGGTCGGTGGCGTGCGCGGCGCAGTTGGTGACCGTGGAGGGCTGCTGGTAGGGCGTGAACGTGTACTGGCCGCCGGTCTGCTGCTGTTGGTTGGTGTTGGCCTGGTTGGGCGTCGCGGGGTCGTTGCGGATCAGGAACCACAGGAAGCCGGCGACGAGGGCCACGCCGAGCAGGCCGAGGCCCTTGAGCGTGTAGTCGGCGAGTTTGCCCCGGTCCTTGAAGAAGTTCCCCGGCCCACCGCGTGCCGCCGGTCTGCCACCGGTTACCGGTCTGCCACCGGCCACCGGCCTGCCGCCCGGTCTGGGCTGCGACCCGCCGTACGGTGGCTGCCCGCCGTACTGCGACTGGTAGGGCCCGCCGTACCCGGTCGACGGCTGCAGGTCCGGTGGCGGCGCACCGAGTGCCTGCATCGGCATCTTGGACGTGCCGGTCCAACCCTGGGGCCGGCCTTGCTGCGGCGGCGCGGAGGGGCGGTAGTTGTACGGATCCGACACAGTTCACCACCGTAACGGGTGAGCCCGGCCCGGTCACACCGACCGGTCGATTCCGCGGCTGTGAAAATCCTGCGGGTCAACGTGATCACCGTACGGTGGGGCGATGCGCAGCGAGGAGATCGAGATCCGCACCGGTGACCGGGAAGTCGTGTACGACCTCACTGACCGGTGCGAACGGTTCGTGGCGGATGTCGGATCGGCCGAGGGGCTGCTGCACGTGTGGGTGCCGCACGCCACAGCGGGGCTCGCGGTGCTGGAGACCGGTGCCGGCAGCGACGACGACCTGCTGAGCGTGCTGCGCGAACTGCTGCCCCGCGACCGGGACTGGCACCACCGGCACGGTACCGCGGGACACGGCCGCGACCACGTGCTGCCGGCGCTGCTGCCGCCCTACGCGACCGTCCCCGTGCTGGCCGGGCGGCTGGCCTTGGGCATGTGGCAGTCGATCTGCCTCGTCGACACGAACGTGGACAACCCGGTCCGGAAGGTGCGACTGAGCCTCCTCACCGGGTGAGGGCTTCCGGTGGGGTGACCCAGCGGATGCGGTTACTGTCGGCCCGTGAGGTTCCGCACACCGGCTCGGCTGTTCGGGCGTGGCCACATCCGGGTCACGCTCGCCGGTGTGCTGCTGATGATCGCGGCGCTCGCCACCGCCGCCGGACTCGTCACGGTCGGCGTGCACGCGTCGGCGCCCACGGCCATCGAAGGGCAGCCGAAAGCCGTCCCCACGACGACGCCAACGGCGACGACGACGCCCACGGCCACCCGTCCCCCGGCCGGGACACCGACGCGCACCACGTCGGGGACCGCGGCGCCGCTGAGCACGCGACAGGACTGGCCGACGCTGACCAATCCGGCCAGCGGGCTGTCCTATCAGATCCCGCCGTCCAACTGGTCGACGAACCCGCAGGTGGGCAGCGTCGGCCCGGTGACGCTCGCGCAGGGCGCGGAACGCACGGCGTACACGTGCGGCACACCGCTGGAACGGCTGTTGCGCGGCGTGCTGGGCAGCGGGTCGGCGCCCAGGACCGACCCGGCGAACATGGCGTCGGCCGTGGCCAGGAGCGCTGCGGAGCAGTACTACTCGACCAACGGCACGGCACCACAGATCAGCGTGGCGGCGGCGCAGCCGGTGCGGCGCACCACCCACGACGGCACGACCCTGCAGGGCGCCCTGGTGCGCGCCACGGTGACGCAGCACGCCGATCCGTGCCTGGCCAGCGAGGGCGAACTGCTGGTGTTCGTGCTCCAGTTCCCGGATCATGACGGCGTGCTGGTCGTCAACGCGGACGTGGCAGGCGGGCCGGCGCAACCGGCACCGGCCACCGACGGCGAACTGCGGTCCATCGTCGACACGGTCCGACCGACCACCTGAGCCGACTGACGGGAACCCTTGCGGTGCAGACACTCGTGCTGTGGGACATCGACCGGACCCTGCTGCACATGCGTCGCCTCGGCGGCGCGTGGTTCGTCCGCGCGCTGCGGGAACTGACCGGGCGGTCGCTGGTTTCGCTGCCGCCGATGGGTGGCCGGACCGACCGCTGGATCGCCAGGCAGCTCCTGATCGGCGCGGACGTCGAGCCGACCGATGAGCTGATCGACGCACTGCACGCGGCGGTCGTCGCGATCGCGGCGGGCGAACGGGACACGATCGCCGGGCGCGGCGTGGTGCTGCCCGGTGCCGAGGACGCGCTGCGGACCCTGGCCGGCCACGGTGACGTCGTGCAGACGCTGGTGACCGGGAACATGCGGCCGATCGCGGGCTACAAGGTCGGCGCGTTCGGCCTGGACAAGTACCTGGACATGGAGATCGGCGGCTACGGCGGCACGTCCGAGGTGCGCGCGACACTGGTGGCCGACGCGCTCGCCGCCGCCGGGCAGCGGCACGGCCACACCTTCACCGGGCCCGCGGTCGTGGTCGTCGGCGACACGCCGCACGACGTCGAAGCCGCGCTGGCGCACGGCATCCGCGCCGTGGGCGTCGCCACCGGCACGTTCCCCGCCGCCGACCTCACCGCGGCCGGCGCGCACGTCGTGCTGCCCGATCTGGCCGACACGACGCGAGCGCTGGCGGCGATCCTGGGCTGAGGCTCAGCCGCGAACGAGCGCCGCCAGGTGCGCCACCGCGTCGCCGACGGCGACCTCGGTGCGCTCGTTGGTGGCCCTGTCCTTGACCTCGATCACGCCGTTGGCCAGACCACGCCCCACGACCACGATCGTCGGCACACCGATCAGCTCGGCATCCGCGAACTTCACGCCGGGGCTGGACGTCCGGTCGTCCAGCAGCACCGCGAGACCGGCGGCGTCCAGCTCGGCGGCGAGCCGCTCGGCGCCCTCCCGGACCGTGTCGTCCTTGCCCGCGATGACCATGTGCACGTCGGCGGGCGAGACGATCCTGGGCCAGATGAGACCGGACGAGTCGTGGCTCTGCTCGGCCAGCACGGCGACCAGCCGCGAGACGCCGATGCCGTAGGAGCCCATGGTGACGCGGATCGGCTTGCCGTCGGGGCCGAGCGCGTCGAGCTGGAACGCGTCGGCGTACTTGCGGCCCAACTGGAACACGTGGCCGATCTCGATGCCGCGCGCCGCGACGAGGGTGCCGTTGCCGTCCGGCGCGGGGTCGCCCTCGCGCACCTCGGCCGCCTCGATCGTGCCGTCGGGCGTGAAGTCCCTGCCCACCACCAGATCCACGACGTGGTGGTCGGCCTTGTCGGCGCCGGTCACCCATGCGGTGCCGCGCACCACGCGGGGGTCGACGAGGTAGCGCACACCGTTGGCGGCCAGCGCGCCGGGACCGATGTATCCCTTGACCAGGAACGAGTTCGCGGCGAAGTCGGCGTCCTCCAGCAGCGCCACCTCAGCGGGGTCGAGCGCCGCTTCGAGTCGCTTCATGTCGACCTCGCGGTCGCCGGGCAGGCCGACACCGAGCAGCGTCCAGTCCTTCGCGCCGGGCCGGCGGACCTTCAGCATGACGTTCTTCAGCGTGTCGGCCGCCGTGAACGTGCGGTCCAGCTCGGTCTTCTCGTTCAGGAAGTCCACCAGCGTCTGGATCGTCGGCGTGCCAGGGGTGTGGTGCACCTGCGCGCCCGGCTTGTCCTCAATGGACTGTTCGGCGGGCGCGGGCGTGACGACGGCCTCGACGTTGGCCGCGTAGCCCGACGCCGTGCTGCGCACGTAGGTGTCCTCGCCGCTCTCGGCCGCGGCGAGGAACTCCTCGGACGCGGAACCGCCCATGGCGCCGGACATCGCGGACACGATCACGTACTCGACGCCGAGCCGGTCGAAGATCCGGATGTAGGTGTCCCGGTGCGCCTGGTACGAACGGGCCAGGCCCTCGTCGTCCAGGTCGAACGAGTACGAGTCCTTCATCAGGAACTCGCGGCCGCGCAGGATGCCGGCGCGGGGCCGCGCCTCGTCCCGGTACTTGGTCTGGATCTGGTACAGCGTGACCGGATAGTCCTTGTACGAGCTGTACTCGCCCTTCACGGTGAGCGCGAACAGCTCCTCGTGGGTGGGGCCGAGCAGGTAGTCGGCGCCCTTGCGGTCCTTGAGCCGGAAGATGTTCGGGCCGTACTCGGTCCACCGGTTGGTCGCCTCGTAGGGTTCGCGGGGCAGCAGCGCGGGGAACTGGATCTCCTGCGCGCCCATCGCGTCCATCTCCTGGCGCACCACCCGCTCGATGTTGCGCAGCACCTTCAAGCCCAGCGGCAGCCAGGAGAACCCGCCCGGGGCGACGCGGCGCACGTAACCCGCGCGGACGAGCAACCGGTGGCTGGGTACTTCGGCGTCGGCTGGATCCTCGCGCAAGGTGCGCAGGAACAGCGACGACATCCTGGTGATCACGGCTTGTCGCTCCTTGCCGGGCAACTCGTGGGGGATCGCGCCAGCGTAGTCACCGTGCCGGTCGCCGCGCATCCGGGTTACCGGCCACCCCGGCTACGCTGTGCGTTCATGCTGGTGCTGCTGCCGCCGTCGGAGACCAAGGCGCCGGGTGGCGGCGACGCACCGCTGGATCTGGACCTGCTGTCGTTCCCCGACCTGAACCCGGTGCGCCGCAAGCTGGCCGGCGCACTGGTCGAGCTCGCCGGCGACACCGAGGCGTGCCGTGCCGCGCTGGGCCTGTCCGCGCGCCAGGACGCCGAGGCGCGGCGCAACGCGACCTTGTGGCACTCCCCCACCATGCCGGCGCTGCACCGCTACACGGGCGTGCTGTACGACGCGCTCGGCTTCGGCTCGTTCACCAGGGCCCAGGCACGGCGGGCGGGCGGCAGGCTGGCCGTGGCGTCGGCCCTGTTCGGCGTGGTCAGGGCCACCGACCCGATTCCGGCGTACCGGTTGTCCGGCAACAGCGTGCTGCCCGGGATCGGGTCACTGCGCGAACTGTGGCGTCCCGCGCTGGAGCCGGAGCTGCGCGGGCTGGACGAGTTGGTGGTGGATCTGCGCTCGGGCGCCTACGCGAACCTGGCCGCGCTGCCCGACGCCGTCGCGGTCCACGTGGTCAGCCCGAGCGGCACGTCGGTCAGCCACTTCAACAAGGCACACAAAGGCAGGCTGGCCAGGGCGCTCGCGCTGGCGGCGCGGGAACCGGCGAGCGTCACGGGCCTGGTGCGGATCGCCAGGAACGCCGGGTTGACCGTCGAGCGCACCGGTGAGCGGGCGCTGGATCTCGTCGTCGGATAAATCAGCCGGATAAACCGGTTGCCGGCGGTCGGCCGGTTCGCCAGAATCTGTTCCGATCTCGACCGGACAGGCGGTCGGGCGGTGTGAAGGAGGTGCCCCGTGCGCAATCCCCTTGTCGCGGACGTGGTTCGCACCCGTCCTCCCGCCCCGACCCGGTAACCGTTTCCCCGGTGCCCGGTGGGGCGGCTCGATTCCCCACAAGGAGCACCACATCGTGCGCGAGTACGACGATTTCCTGTCCGACGATCATTCCGGCACCGAATCGATGCGTCCACGCATGGGGCGCCGCGTTCGGCCGCGGAGCATCGGCAGGCTCACCGAACACGACAAGACCCGTCTCGCGGAACTGCGGGAGAGCGCGGCCAGCCATGCGGACCGGCCGAGGCACGGTGACCGCTGGTCGACGTGGGACATGGCCGAGCACGGCCCGTCGCCGCGGCCGGCCTGGGTGATCACCGACCTGGCCGCCGAGGATCACGAGCTCGGCACGCTGAAGTCCGGCAAGGAGGCCGACGTCCACCTGGTCCGCAGGGCGGTCGGCGTGGACGGCCCGTCCTGTGTGCTGGCCGCCAAGCGCTACCGCGACGCCGATCATCGGCAGTTCCAGCGGGATTCGCAGTACCTGGAGGGCCGGCGGATGCGCCGGTCCAGGGAGAACAGGGCGATGGCGGGGCGGACTTCCTTCGGCCGCAACCTGATCGCCGAGCAGTGGGCGGTCGCCGAGTTCGCCGCGCTGTGCCGGCTGTGGTCGGCGGGCGTCGCGGTGCCCTACCCGGTGCAGCGCGAGGGCACCGAGTTGATGATGGAGTTCGTCGGCGACGACGGCATCGCCGCGCCTCGGCTGGCGCAGCTACGGCCGGAACCGGACGAGTTGCGGCACCTGTGGAACGAACTGCTGGTCGTGCTGGTGGCGCTGGCCGGCGAGGGGTTCGCGCACGGCGACCTGTCCGCGTACAACGTGCTCGTGCGCGACTCGGCGCCGGTGCTGATCGACCTGCCGCAGGTGGTCGACCTGGCCGGCAACCCCGCGGGGCCGGACTTCCTGGCCAGGGACGCCCGCAACATCGGCGGCTGGTTCCGGGCCAGGGGCCTGCCTGAGGATGTCGTGGATCCCGAAGCGGTGACGGCCCTGTTGCTCGCCGAGGCGGGGTTGGCCTGACCCCGGCGAGGCGGGCCGAAAGTCGTCGGTGCGGTGGTCGGGGACACGTGGGGCGGTTCAGATGCCCTGCGTGTCGCCCCGGCGCAGCCGGTGCACCAACGAGCGGAGTTTCGGGTCCACCGCGAGCTGGTCGAAGCTCTCCCGCAGCGAACCCTCGTACACCGGCATGGCCGCGCGCAGCACCCGTGCGCCCATGTCGGTGATCCCCGTGTAGACACCGCGCCGGTCCTGCTCGCAGGAGCGGCGCTCGGCGAGTCCGGCGCGTTCCAGGCGGGCCACCATCCGGCTCACCGAACTCTGGTTGAGGAAGGTCACGTCGTTGAGTTCCTGCATGCGCAGTTCACCCGCCGGTGCCTGCGCGAGGGCCATCAACGCCTGCAGTTCCGACGTGCCTATGCCGAACCTGCGCTGCAGGATCCGTTCCACCGAACCGCCGACCCTGGCGTGCACGGCGACGAGTTGGGACCACAGCGCCGTGTCTTGCGAACTGATCCGATCGGAACTGATGATGCGGACCACATCGGTGTCCACCGCCATGCGGTACCTCTCTTCCCGCGGCACACTGCCGCGCGGGACAGAACTGGCGAACTTTTCAACATCATGTGTCCGGCGCCCCGATCGCGCACAGATGACCGGAGAACGCAACCACAAGCGTCAGAGCTTTCTCCGCTCAGGCTGCAAGCGCCATCCGCCATATTGCTGAGAGCAAGTTGCAAAACCGGCGACGCAACGTTACCGCACACCTCCGCGCGGGTCACGACTCGCCGAGGCGTGACGGGGTGTGACCGGGACCGCGGACGGATCCGCGCCGCGATCCGGTATGCTTGATCGCGGCACTGGGAACGGTCGGCGTTCTGCCGGCCGGAACCCTCAAGAGTCCGTGCCGAGTCCAAAGCAGTTTCCCCCAAGGGCGCTCACCTGCGCCCGGCCCGTCCGTGTGATCAGCACCGTGATCAGCAACGCTGACCTGCGGGGCCTCCCCGAGACGTGCCACTTGTCGGAGGTCCACACTTGTCCGCTGTCCTAGTCGGTTCCGAGCCTGTCACCGAGTCGCACCCCGAGTCGTCGACCGGTACCGAGCTCCCCACCTTCGCCGAACTCGGCCTGCCCGACGCGCTCGTGCGCGCGCTCGCCGATGGCGGCATGAGTCACCCGTTCGCCATCCAGGCGGCGGCCCTGCCCGATGCCATGGCCGGCCGTGACGTGCTCGGCCGCGCCGCCACCGGCTCGGGCAAGACCCTCGCGTTCGGCCTGCCGATGCTGGCCAGGCTGGCCGGCGCGGCCAGCGCCCCGAACCGGCCCCGCGGCCTGGTCCTGGTACCCACCAGGGAGCTGGCGGCGCAGATCGCCGACGCCCTGACGCCCTTCGCCCGCTCGCTGGGCCTGTGGTGCCGCGTCGTCGTGGGTGGCGCCTCGTTCGCCCGTCAGGTCGACTCGCTGCGCCGCGGCGTCGACCTGCTGATCGCCACCCCCGGCCGGTTGTCCGACCACGTCCGCCAGGGCACCTGCGTGCTCGACGACGTGACGATCACCGCGCTGGACGAGGCCGACCAGATGGCCGACATGGGCTTCCTGCCGCAGGTGCGGGAGATCCTCGACCTGGTCGACCCGAACGGCCAGCGGCTGCTGTTCTCGGCGACCCTGGACCGCGACGTCGACAGCCTCGTGCGGACCTACCTGCACGACGCGGTCACGCACTCGGTCGCGCCGGCCAAGGCCAGCATCTCCACCATGGAGCACCACCTGCTCGTGGTGTCGTCGCAGGACAAGCAGAACGTCGTCGCCGAGATGGCCGCCCGCGATGGCCGGACGATCATGTTCGTCCGCACCAAGCACCACGTGGACAAGCTCGCCGAGCGGCTGCGCTCCGTCGGCGTGCGCGCCGGCGCGTTGCACGGCGGCAAGGCGCAGAACGCCCGCACCCGCATCCTGGGCGATTTCCGGGACGGCCGCACCCCGGTGCTGATCGCCACCGACGTGGCCGCACGCGGCATCCACGTGGACGGCGTGAGCCTCGTCGTGCACGTCGACCCGCCCGCCGACTCGAAGGACTACCTGCACCGCGCGGGCCGGACCGCTCGGGCGGGCGAGGCGGGCACGGTGGTCACGCTCGTGACGCACAGCCAGCGCCGCGCGGCGCTGGGCCTGACCGCCAAGGCGGGCGTCCGCCCGTCCAGCACCCAGGTCCGGCCCGGCGACGCCGAGCTCAACCGGATCACCGGCGCTCGCACGCCCAGCGGCGAGCCGGTGGTCGACGAGCCGCGCCGCAGGCCCGCCCGGCCGCACGCCGCGGGTGGTTCCGGCCGTCGCGGCGAGTTCCGCGGCCGTCAGCACGGCGATTCGTTCCGGGGCGAACGACGCGGTGAATACCGCGATTCGGCGCGGGGCGAACGGCGTGACCCCGGTCGTAGCGAACGACCCGGCGAGCGACCCGGTGAGCGCCGGGCCGAGTTCCGTGGCCGCAGGCCGCGGCGCGAGCACCTGCCTGGCTGATCGCAGCCGATGATCGGGCCGGTGGCCTGGGCTCAGCGGAGCCCGGCCACCGGCCCGATCACTATCACGGCAGGCGGCCGAATCCCCTCGGCGGCGATGTCGGCGGCCACCTTGTCCACAGTGGACCGCAGTGTTCGCTGCGTACGCATCGTGCCGTCCGCGACGACGGCGACCGGCGTGTCCGGCGCCCGGCCGCCCGCCATCAGCGCGTCGGCGAACGCGCCGATCCGCTCCACGGCCATCAACAGCACCAACGTGCCGCGCAGCCTGCCCAGCGCCGCCCAGTCGACGAGGGAGCGCGGGTCGTCCGGCGTGACATGGCCGGACACGACGACGACCTCGTGTACCACACCGCGATGCGTCACCGGCACGTCGGCGACGGCCGGTACGGCGAACGCGCTCGTCACACCGGGCACCATCGTCACCGGAACGCCCGCCTCGACGCAGGCCAGGAACTCCTCGAAGCCGCGCCCGAACACGTACGGGTCGCCGCCCTTGAGCCGCACCACGAACCGGCCCGCCTTCGCGTGCTCGATCAGGGTGCTGTTGATCACCTCCTGGCTGGCGGCCCGCCCGTACGGGATCTTCGCGGCATCCACGACCATGACGTGCGGGGCCAGTTCGTCCAGCAGTTCCCTCGGCGCCAGCCGGTCCACGACGACGACGTCGGCGCGGGCCAGCAACCGCCGCGCCTTCACGGTGATCAGCTCGGGATCGCCGGGACCGCCACCGACCAGCGCCACACCGGCCCGCCGCTCGGCCTGGTCGCTGACCCGGCCCTCGCGCAACGCGTCCAGCAGGCCGTCGCGCACAGCGGCCGACCTGCGCGGCCGCCCACCGGCCAGCACGCCGACGACCAGCCCGTCGTGCTCGCCGACGGCAGGTGTCACGGCGCTGCCGAGCGTGCCGGCGTCCGAGCGCACACAGAAGACACGGTGCCCTTCGGCCTCCGCCGCGACCGCCTCGTTCACGTCTATATAAGAGGTGCACGTCACCACGTACCACGCGCCCGCCAGGTCGCCGGCCGCATAGGGCCTGGCGTGCCAGGCGATCTCGCCCGCGTCGGCCATCGCCTGCACCGCGGGTGTCACGTCCGGCGAGATCACCTCGACGCGGGCGCCCGCCGCCACCAGCCGGGGCAGCCGCCGCTGCGCGACCGTGCCGCCGCCGACCACGACGACCCGCCTGCCCTCCAGGTCCAGCCCGGCCAGGTAGTGCCGTTCAGCCATCGTGGGCCCCCGCGTGATCGTCGTGGTGGTGGTGATGGTGGGCCGGGTCGTCCGGGTGGTGGTGCGGTGTCTGCGGCGCGCCGTGCTTGTCCTCGAAACCGGGCAGCAGCACGCGGTACGCGCACGTGTCGCAGTTCATCCTGATGTCGCCGTGCAGTGCCTCGTGGTAGCGCTCGACGACGACGTCGGCCAGTCCGGCGCAGTCACCGAGATAGCCCGCCACCGCCACGTCGATGTCCGTATGTTCGTGCCCGAACGTCATGGCCTGGGCGACGACCCGCTGTGGCAGCACGCCGTCGAACAGGAAATAAGGTGCGACGACGACGCGGCGCGCACCGAGCAGCCGTGCCCTGGTCAGTCCCTCGGCCACGTCCGGCCGGGCCAGCGACACGAAAGCCGTCTCGACGAAGGCGAAACCGCGCGTCTCCTGGAGCAGCCGGGCCATCTTGCAGACCTCGGCGTTGGCGTCGGGATCGGTGGAACCGCGACCCACCAGCACGACGGCGGTGTCCGCCCACCGATCGGGCGCGACGGCGTCGGCGATCCGCTCGGCCAGCAGCGTCAGCAGCGTCGGGTGTGGTCCGAGCGGGCGGCCGAAGCGGTAGGACGTGCCGGGGTGGCGGCGCACCTCGCGTTCCAGCGCGGCCGGGATGTCGCCCTTGGCGTGACCGGCCGCGACCAGCACCAACGGCACGGCGGCCAGCGCCTGGTGCCCGCTGCCGGTCAGTTCGCCCCACGCCTGCGTGACGGCGGGCGCCGCCAGTTCGATGAAACCGCCGGCCACGTCGACGCCGGCCATGCGGCCCCGGACCCGCTGGATGAAGCGACGGAACTCCGTCACGCCGCGCTCGTCCACGGTGCCGTGGCCGACGATCAACAACGGCGTCCCGGCGCTCACAGATCCTCCTCGTCGAAGTACAGCAGCGCGTTCACGGCGGCGGCGGCGATGGCGGCGCCACCGCGCTCGGTGGCGCCGGTGATCGCGGGCACGTCGACGACACCCAGCCGGGCCTTCGCCAGCAGCGCACCGACGAACCCGACTGGAACCCCGACCACCAGCGCGGGCCGCAGCACGCCGGTGACGACGAGGTCGATCAGCTCGTTCAGCGCGGTCGGCGCGTTCCCGATCACCCACACCGCACCGTCCGGGTACTGCCGCGCGGCCAGCCGGATGCCGGCGGCCGAGCGCGTGATGCCGTGTTCGGCGGCCAGTTCCCCGACGCCTGGCAGGTCGATGCCGACGACACAGTCCCTGGCGGTGATCCCGGCAGCGACCATCCGCACGTCCACGATGATCGGCGCACCGTCCAGCAGGGCGGCCCGCCCGGTGGCGAGCCGGTCCTCAGCCATCACCAGGTCACCCAGCCAGGTGACATCGGCCGTGGTGTGCACCACACGTTCCACGACGGCCCGGGTCAGCGGCGGCAGGTGGTCGGTGACCACGCGCTCGCGGAGGATCCGGTAGGACTCGACCTCGATGGGGTGCGCCTGGCGCGCTGGTGGCACGGCGAAGCTCCTCGGGCTGGGGGTGATTGCGCCGATACTCACCTGTGCGCGCTCACCACGTCAAACCACGGGTGGTGTGTGCTTCACCGCAGCGTGGCGCGGGCAGCCCGCGATCGAATCCCCGGCGGCTCAAGCCGATCCGCCGTCCCGCTCCGGGCGAGCGGCACTCGCGCGGTGGTGGGCAACCACATCGTGGTCGTCAGGGAGCGAAGGATCGGGCGCCGGGTGCGGGTGGACATGTGCCCGGACAAGGCGAGGGATCGCGTGCAGCAGCGCGTGTTCCACATCGTGGGCGAGGGCGTGCGCGGCGACGAGGCTCAGCGAACGGTCCACCACGACGGTCAGCTCGGCCAACTGCCCGTGCCCCGACCACCGCAGCCGCAACTCCTCCACGTCCAGCACACCCGGTGTCTCGGCGGCCAACCGGTGCGCGCGCTCGACCAGGTGCGGGTCAGCGGCGTCCAACAGCCGCCCCAGCACGCCGCGCCCAGCGCCGACCAGCACCGCCGCGACGGCGACCGCGACCACGAGGCCGACGACCGGGTCGACCCACCGCAGGCCCAGCGCGGCACCACCGGCCGCGACCAGCACGGACAGCGACGTGAAGCCGTCGACGCGGGCGTGCAGGCCGTCGGCGACCAGTGCCGCCGACCCGATCCGCCGACCGGTGCGGATGCGCAGGCGGGCCGCGATCTCGTTGCCGGCGAAGCCGAGCACGGCCGCGATCGCGAGCACGGGCAGGTCCCGCACGTCCTGGGGCACCAACAGCCTGCGCACCGACTCGACCAGTGCCAGCACCGACGACACCGCGATCACGGCGAGCACGATCAGGCCCGCGAAGTCCTCCGCCCGCCCGTAGCCGTAGGTGAACCGGCGGTTCGCGGCGCGACGCCCCAACCGGAACGCGACCGCGAGCGGGACCGCGGTGCAGGCGTCGGCGAGGTTGTGCAGCGTGTCGGACAGCAGCGCCACGGAACCGGTCAGCCACACCACGAACGCCTGCACGGCCGCGGTGGCCAGCAGCACGGCGAACGATCCCCACAGGGCCCGCATGCCCTCGCGACTCGCGGCCAGTGTGTCGTCGAGCTGGTCGGCGGCGTCATGGCTGTGCGGCACGAAGGTCCGGCGCCAGCCGTGTCCGTGCCCGTGCCCGTGCTGCGACATGTGCTTCAGGCTAGAGGCGGTTCGATCACGGGTCGGTTCGCCGCTGGTTCTCCGGCGTCGCCGGCACTCCCGCGGCCATCCAGTGGTAGCCACGGGGGGTCACCATTCGGCCACTCGCCAACCGTGTCTGCGACGAACCGACGACAACGGTGGTCAGCATGTCGACCTCGGTCACATCGAACTCGGCCAGCGGCCGACACCACACCCGCTGCCCCGTCCGGTTCGCGTTGCGCACCGCTCCGACCGGTGTCGTGGCAGGGCGGTGCTCGGCGAGAATGTCCAGTGCGGCACGCAGTTGCCAGTGGCGGTCGGTTGAGCGCGGGTTGTAGAAGCAGACGACGAAGTCGCCCTGCGCGGCCGCGGTGATCCGGCGTTCGATCGCCGGCCACGGGGTGTGCAGGTCGGACAGGCTGATCAGCGCGTGATCGTGGCCGAGCGGGGCACCCAGCAGCGCGGCGGCGGCCAGCGCTGCCGTCACGCCTGGCACGCCGACCACCTCGACGTCGGCGGGGCACTGCTCCAGCGCGGGGCTGGCCATCGCGTACACCCCCGCGTCACCGGACCCGATCAACGCCACGGCATTGCCGGCCCTGGCCAGTGCGACCGCGTCGCGCGCGCGCTCCTGCTCGGCGCCCAGCCCGCTGGCCCGGATCTCGGTGCCCGGCCGCAGCAGGTGCCGTACCTGGTCGACGTAGGAGTCCAGGCCGATCACCACGGCCGCGCGCCGCAGTTCCGCGTCGGCCAACGGGGTACGCAGGTCGGCGGAGCCGGGCCCGAGCCCGACGATGGCCAGCCTGCCCCGTGGCCGGATGCGCGCGGCGGCCACGGTCACGTTGCCCGCCTTGATCTTCGGCACGACGAGCTCGACCGGCCCGCCGCCCGCCAGGTCGGCCGCGCCCCGCAGGGCGGCGGCCTCGGCGACGCTGGCCGTGCCGACCTCGGCGAGCACGACGTCGCTGGGATGGGGCACGTCGACCCGGTTGAGCGTCTCGGCCGAGTAGACGCGCAGCGTCGGCTCGTCCTGCCAGTGCCAGAACGCCCAGTCGGTGACGGCGTGCAGGATGCCCGGCTCCTGCGCCTTCCGGTCGACGGTGGCGAAGCAGCGCACGGCGTGCAGGTCGAAACCGTGCCGCGTCTCCAGCATCGCCAGCGCCGCGGTGACGGCGTCGGTGGACACGCCGCTCGCCGATCCGATGCCGACCACCAGCGTCGGCGGCACCAGCCGCAGCGTCGGCCCGGCCGGTGGGGCGGCCGGCAGCCGGTCGGTGATCTCGATCGTCCACTGTGGATCACCAATGCGCGGGTCGACGTTGTCCGGCAACGCGGGCAGCGGGAAGCCGAGCGTGTTGACCAGGCGTACCGGGGCGCCGTCGAGCACCGCGACACCGCACGCGGCGAGATCGCCGTCCACGGTCGCGTCCAGCATCGCGACGACCTCGTCCAGCGGTGTCGTGCCGGTCGAGTCGGACGCCGTCGTCACGACGGGCGTGCGTCCAACAGGTCCGCGACCCGCTCGGCCAGCGCGTTCGCGCCACCGCCGTGCCCGCCGGCGAGCGCGACGGCGAACCGGCGCCCCTCGTCCACGCACACCACACCGGGATCGGTCGCCTTGTCCGCCAACAGCGGCGCGATCAACCGCACGGTGGCCCCGCTGGCCAGGAAGAACACGGCGGCGTCCAGTTCCGGCCAGCTACGCCGCAGCGCGGGCCCGATCGGCCCGTCCATCAACCGCGCCTGTTCGCCGAGACCGGCGGCCAGTTCGGTCGCGGCACGCCGGCCGGCGGCCGTCACGGCGAACAGTCCGATCATCGTGTCCCCCACAGCAGCAGCACCGGATTGCCGCCGGTCAGGCGGCTCGTGCCGTCCGGCAGGTCGGCCAGTCGCGCCGCCGTCACCTGAGTGCCGGCCACCTGGTAACCGCCTGCCCGCAACGCATCCCGGCTCAGTGCGAACCGGTCCAGCGACGCGAGCGCGACGACGATCCGCCGCGCGCCGACGGAGGCACACGCCCGCACCACGTTCGGCCCGCCACCGCCGACGAACACGGCGTCCGGCTTCGGCAGTCCCTCCAGCGCGGCGGCGCCTCGGTGTCCTCCAGTCGCACGTCCACGCCGTACCGGGCGGCGTTGGCCACGATCCGCACACACTGCCCCGGGTCGCGCTCGACCGCGATCACCGCCGCCCCCAGCCGCGCGCACTCCACGCCCACCGCGCCGGAACCGGCGCCGACGTCCCACACCAGCGTCCCCGGCCGCGGCGCCAACCGGGAGAGCGCCACCGCGCGCACCTCCGGCTTGGTCACCATGCCGTCGCGGTGCGCGAACGAGTCCTCGTCCAGCGCCCATCCGTCGTCCGGCGGCGCGCCGATGCCGCCCGCCAGCCACGACCGTTCCGGCACCGGGTCGGACTCCGGCACGCACAGCACGACGTTCGGCTCCCGCCACGTCCGGCCGGCCGCCGCTGTAGCCTCCACCGTGGACACAGTCTCGTCCGGGCCGCCGATGTCCTCCGCGACCACGAGACTGCGCCGCCAGCCGCGCAGGCCGGCGCCCAGTTCCGCCGGTCCCGCGCCGGGTCCGGTGAGCACGACGACAGCGCGGTGCGTGCGGCACACGTTGAGCGCGGGCCCGATGTCGCGGCCGTGCGCGGACACGACGGCCATGTCGTCCCACGGCCTGCCGGCCAGTGCCGTGATCCGCTGCACGCTGGACAGCGCGGGCAACACCGTCACGACGACACCGGCCGCGCGTAACGCGCGCAGCACCCCGAAGAAGCCGGGGTCCCCGGACGCCAGCACGACGGCGTCCCGCGGTGCCTTGTCGCCCGCGAACTCGCGCAGCCGCCGCACCGCGTCGTCCAGCGGCCCGAGTTCCACCGTGTCCGGCGCGTCCGGCGCCAGTCTGGTGAGATGGCGGCGGCCACCGACCACCAGGCTCGCCTTCGCGACCAGGTCGGCGCCGCCCGGCGCCAGGGTGACCCCGTCGACCCCGATGACCGTCACCGCCATGATCCCGCCTCCCGCTCCGGCACGTCCGCTCCCAGCGTGCCAGGTCGGTCAGGCGTCACCCGGTGTGCCCTGCTGCGCCGACCGACCGGCCACCTTCCTGCCCCCGCCACGCTTGGCACCGGCCTTCCGGCCGCCATTCTGCCGTTGCTGCGCCGGTGTCTTCGCCGCGTCCGCCGGTGTCTTCGCCGCGTCCGCCGGTAGCTCGCCGCGTGCCGGGGCAGGACGGTCAGCGTCGGCTTGGCCTCCACCGGCGTGACGAACTCGGCAGCCGCGGTGCCGGGTGCGGCGGGCGTCTGCCGCCGCTTCCAGGGCGAGCGTCTCCTGGTCCGCCGAAACCGGCCGGCCCGGATGCCTGCGCGGCTCCTCCTTGCCCGGTCTGCCGGCCGCGCGGCCGGAGCGTGCCGTCTCCTGCCAGCCGCGCACCGCCGACCACGCGGCCTCGGACTGGTCACCGGACTCCTGCCGGGTGCCGGTCCAGCCACTGGTCGCGATCCGCGCGGCCACCCAGCCACTGCGGCTGGAACTGAGCGGCCAGCCGCTCGCCCTCGCCTGTGTGGTGGGCTCGTCGCCGGAGGCCGCCGGTGCACCGCGCTCGCCGCGCAACGCGCGCCGAGCGGCCGGGTCGGCCTTGCGGTAGGTGTGGAAGTGGCCGGCGTTGTACAGGTGCGAGCGTGTGCCGCCGGCACGCAGCGCCTTGCCCGACCAGGAAAAGCGTGTGCCGCCACAGCTTGTGCTGCTTCACCGTGTCCGCCAGTTCGCCGATCGTGGTGTGCAGCACCAGTTCGTCCGGCCACGTCACCTTGTAGGCGACGACGACGGGCGTGTCGTCCGGATAGCCGCCCGCGCGCAGTTCGTCCACGCAGCTGGCCGCTGCGCGCGGCGGACAGGAAGACCGCCATCGTGGTGCCGTGCCTGGCGAACTCGCGAATCTGCTCGCCGTCGGGCATCGGCGTCTTGCCGCCCTCCAGCCGGGTCAGGATCACCGACTGCGCGACCTCGGGCACGGTCAGCTCGCGCCCCGCGATCGCGGCGACCGCCGAGAACGCCGACACACCGGGCACGATCTCGACGTCGAGGCCCAGCCGCACGCAGCGGTCGTACTGCTCCTGCACGGCGCCCCACAGCGACGGGTCGCCGGAGTGCACGCGCGCCACCTTCAGCCGGGCGCGCGCCGCGCGCCGGTAGACGTCGACGACGTCCTCGTGCGTGATCAGCGACGAGTCGATCGATCTCGGCGTCCGCGCCGGGCGTGGTCACGCACGCATGTCCGGGTCCACCAGGCTCGCGGCCCAGACGACGATGTCGGCCTCGGCGATCCGCTTGGCACCGCGCAGCGTGATGCAGATCGGCCGCACCGGGTCCGGCGCCGACGAACGAAACGCGACCCGGCTGTCATAGCTGCTCTCCTCTCGCCCCGCGCGACGGGAGCACGACCACCGTCGACAGGTACGGCGCGCCGGGCGCACCGATCGCCGCCGGAGTCCACTTCGGACAGTGGCAGCACGCCGCTCGTCCGGCGTGCCCGAGATGCTCCGCGTACACGGCACGTTCCGACGCCCGGCTCGCTCGACCACCTCGCGCAGCGTCCCGCAACCTTCGCCCGCCCTTGTAGGCGACGACCGTACCCCTGCCTCGGCCAGCGCCGCCGCCACGGCGGTCGACGTCGCGTGTCACCGGCAGCAGCGTCAGCGGTTCGGTCGCCTTCCACCAGCGTGATTCCGGCCGCGCTGGCCGCGGCCTGCATCGCCGTGATGCCCGGCACGGTGGCGATCGCCGACCCCCGGCACGCAGCTCCCGCACGGTAGCGGCCAGATATCCGAACGTCGAGTACACGTTCGGGTCACCGATGGTCGCGAACGCCGCCGTGCCGCCGTACTCGGCGAGATACCGCGCGACACACCCGGCGGCCGCGTCCCAGTGCCGCCGCCTGCGCCGCTGCGGTCCGCTGACCGGATCGGACAGAGCGAAGACCAGCCGTTGCACGGTGCGGTCACCTAGCTGCGCGCGCACCACGGCCTCGGCGCGGCCGCACTCGTCGGCCGACAGCACCGGCACGAACACGCGGCCGGCGGTTTCGAGTTCCCGCAACCCTTTCAGGGTCAGCAGTTCGGGATCACCAGGTCCGACACCGACACCGACCAGCCGCGCCGTCACGACGCGCTCCCGGCGGCGGCCACCAGCCGGGCCACGGTCTCCGGCGCGCCGGCCGGATGCGTGTGCAGGTAGGACGCGTGCACGTTGCCGTGCACGACACCCTCGCGCACCGGCCTGCCGTCGTGGCCACGCCACAACCACGCCGGCGTGCCGCCGGCGCCGCGTCACGGTGGTGCGGTGGAACTCGTGGCCGGCACGGCGTTCACCGGTCCGGTGGACGACCGAGTCGGTGGCGACGACCGCGTCGCGGTAGCCGAGCGTCAGCCGGTCGGCCATGTCCGCCGAGCCGCGCAGCACACCGCACATCGGCTCGCCGCACAGCTCGTCCAGCAGGTACAGCAGCCCGCCGCACTCCGCCTGCACGATCCCGCCCGAACGGGCGAGTCGTGCGATGTCGTCGCGCAGCGCCGGGTTCGCCGCCAGCGCACCGGCGTGCTGCTCGGGGAAGCCGCCGCGGCAGCACCAGCGCGGCCGTCCGCTCCGGCAGTGCCGCGTCCCGCGCCGGATCGACGACGACGACGTCGGCGCCGGCCGCGCGCAACAGCTCCACGTGCTCGGCGTACCCGAACGTGAACGCCACCCCACCGGCCACGGCCACCACGACCCCTTCGGCCACGCGCTCGACCTCGGACTCGGGATCCCATGCCGGCGCGGCGCGCCGAACCGCCCGAACCGGCGAGCCAGTCGGCGGAAAGCGGCAAGATCAACCGATCGGGCGACGAGTTCACCCATCGCCGCGACGGCACGGGTCGCCGGTGCCCCGTGCTCGACCGCCGGGACCAGGCCCAGGTGCCGGGACGGCACGGACACGTCGGCACCGCGCGGCACCGCACCCAGCACCGGCAGGCCGACCTCACCGCACGCCTCGCGCAGCACCTGTTCGTGACGGGCCGAGCCGACCTGGTTGAGCACGCACACCGGCCAGCCGGACGGCCGGGTCGAAACGCACGGAAACCGTGCAGCAGCGCGGCCAGGCTACGGCCCTGGCCGCGGGCGTCCACGACGAGCACGACCGGCGCGTCCGAGCAGTCGCGCCACGTGCGCCGTCGACCCGAAGCCGGTCGTGCCGGCGCGGCCGTCGAAGAGGCCCATCACGCCCTCGACGACCGCGATGTCGGCGCCACGCGCGCCGTGCGCGAACAGCGGCGCGATCCGGTCCTCGCCGACCAGCACCGGGTCCAGGTTGCGGCCGGGCCGGCCGGTGGCCAGCGCGTGGTAGCCGGGGTCGATGTAGTCCGGCCCGACCTTGAACGGCGCCACCGGCAGCCGCGCGCGGCGCAGCGCCGCCATCAGCCCGGTGGCCACCGTCGTCTTGCCGCACCCGGACGCGGGCGCCGCGATGATCACCCGGTCGACGGTCATGGCAGCGGCCTCACCATTCGATCCCCCGCTGGCCCTTCTGGCCCGCGTCCATCGGGTGCTTGACCTTCGTGGTCTCGCATGCACCAGGTCGGCGGCGTCGACCAGCGCGGCGGGCGCGTTGCGGCCGGTGATCACGACGTGCTGGCGGCCGGGCCGGTCGCGCCAGCGTGGCCACGACCTCGTCCACGTCGACCCAGCCCCAGTGCATCGGATAGGTGAACTCGTCCAGCACGTACAGGCCGTGGCGCTCGGCGGCGAGCCGCCGGGCGATCTCGCGCCAGCCCTCCCGCGCGGCCTCCGCGTGGTCGTCCTCGGTGCCGTGCTTGCGGGTCCACGACCAGCCCTCGCCCATCTTGTGCCACTCGACCGGGCCGCCCTCGCCGGTGGTCTCGTGCACCGTGCCCAGCGCGCGGAACGCGGCCTCCTCGCCGACCTTCCACTTGGCGCGACTTGACGAACTGGAACACACCGATCGACCAGCCCTGGTTCCAGCCGCGCAGCGCCAGCCCGAACGCGGCCGTCGACTTCCCCTTCATCTCACCGGTGTGCACGATCAGCAGCGGCCGGTTGCGGCGCTGCCGGGTGGTCAGGCCGTCCTCCGGCACGACGGTCGGGTTTCCCTTGGGCATCGGCGACCTCCCGGATCAGGCGGCGCGCACGATGCCGGCGACCTGGGCGGCCGACAGTTGCGCCAACGTGAGACACGGCGCCGCCGAGCGCGCCGGCCAGCCGACCGGCGCAGTCCCAGCCGGACGGGGCCGTGCTCGCAGTCCACGACGACCGCCGCGACACCGTCGCGGCCAGCAGACGCCGCCGCCCGCAACGCGTCCGGCACCGGCTCGCCGCCCGCGCCGACGCGTGGCGCGGCCGTCGGTGACCACGACCAGCAGCGGCCGCCGCCGCGGATCACGCAGCCGTTCGCGCGGCAAGCACCCGCCGGGCCAGCAGCAGACCGTCGGCCAGCGGTGTCCGGCCGCCGGTGGTGAGTCCGCGCAGCCTGCGGGCAGCGGCGTCGACCGAGGATGTCGGCGGGAGCGCGACCTCGGCGGCCGTGCCGCGGAACGTGACGACACCGACCTTGTCGCGGCGCTGGTAGGCGTCGGCAGCAGCGAGAGCACGGCACCGGTGACAGCGGACATCCGGGCCCTGGCCGCCATCGAGCCGGACGCGTCGACGGCGAACAGCACGAGATTGCCCTCCCGGCCCTCGCGCACGGCCCGCCGCACGTCCGCCGCGCGCAGCCACCAGACCGGGCCCGACCCGGCCCCGGCCCCGCTGGTGCGGAGCGGCGGCCGACACCGTGCCGACCAGGTGCAGCCCGGCGCCGTCGGCCGAACCCGCGTCGGCGGCCCGTACCACGCGACCGAACCCGGACGCGGGCCCGCGACCGCCGGCCCGGCGCGCCCTCACCGACCCCGGGCACCTGGAGCAGCCGGGCCCGGAACGACGGCGCGGGCGTGGCAGGCGACTGTTCGCCGCGGTGCTTTGCCTTGTCCGGCAGGGGATTCGGCTGGTCACCGGACGACGCGTCGGATGCCTCGGAGGGCGGCTTGGCCGCCGCCGTCCGGGTCGTCGTCGGGGCTGTCGTCGGGACTGTCGTCGGACCGCCGCTGTCGCCGTCGAGCCTGGTCGGCGGCGTCGAGCGCATCGCGTCGGAGAGTTGCTCGTCGTCGAGGCCCGGCTCGTCGAAGGGGTCCCTGCGGCGCCGGTGCGGCAGCGCCAGCCGGACCGCGATCTCCACGTCCTCCTCCGCGACCGCGGCCGCGCCGCGCCAGGCGGCGTGCGCGACGGCGGTGCGCGCGACCACGAGGTCCGCGCGCATCCCGTCGACCTCGAACGCGGCGCACACCGCGGCGATCCGGCGCACCTCGGTGTCCGGCAGCACGCACCGACGCCAACGCGGCGCGCGCGGCCACGATCCGCTGCGCGAGCTCCTGGTCGGCGGCTGCCCAGCCGGGCGGCGAACGCGGCCGGGTCGGCCTCGAACGCCAGCCGCCGCCGGATCACCTCGGCCCGCACGGCGACCTCCCGCGCCGCGACCACCCGCACGGTCAGCCCGAAGCGGTCCAGCAGCTGCGGCCGCAGCTCGCCCTCCTCCGGGTTCATCGTCCCGACCAGCAGGAACGTCGACGCGTGCGACACGGACACGCCGTCGCGCTCGACGTGCGCCCGGCCCATCGCCGCGGCGTCCAGCAGCAGGTCGACGAGGTGGTCGTGCAGCAGGTTGACCTCGTCGACGTACAGCACGCCACGATGCGCGCCGGCCAGCAGCCCGGGCTGGTAGGCCCGGACGCCCTCGGTCAGCGCACGCTCCAGGTCCAGCGACCCGATCAGCCGGTCCTCGGTGGCGCCGACCGGCAGTTCGACCAGCCGGGCCGGCCGGGACGCCACGCCGGTGCCGGCGTGTGGGCCGTCCGGGCAGCCGGGATCGGGGCTGAGCGGGGTCGCAGCGCGAACCGGCAGCCGTCGACGACGTCCAGTCCGGGCAGCAGACCGGCCAGCGCGCGGACCACGGTCGACTTGGCGGTGCCCTTCTCGCCGCGGACCAGCACACCGCCGATCACGGGGTGCACGGCGTTGAGCAACAGCGCCAGCCGCAGGTCGTCGTGCCCGACGACGGCGGAGAACGGAAAGCCGGCGGTCATGCGGCGACCGCCGTGCGGGTGGTGAGCAGGGTCATGCCCGTTCCCTTCCTCGGGTGTCCACGCCCGGGTCAAGGTGGTGGGTGCGGCGAACCGCACCCGAGCGCGGGCGGAGTGTCCTGGCTCCCGGATCGGCGTGGCCCGCCGCCTTCCCGGCGTTCCTACGCCGGTGGCACGCATGGCCGACCACTCCCCGGTGACAGTGGCGGGACCGCGCCGGACTCGCACCGGCTTCCTCGCTCACCCTCGCTCTGGGTCCCTGGCATCGTCGCATCCCGGACGCGGTGCGCACCAGGTGACGACCGACTCGCGGACGCGGACACACGGGCACGGCCCCGCGCCGCCCCAGGATGCCCGGGTGACCGTGACCAGTGCCGCCACCCGCGTGGCGCCCGAGAACGTGTTCGACTGGGTCGACGCACACGCCGACGAACGCCGGGCGGCGGGCCTGAAACGCCAGCTCCGGCCACGACCCCCGACGTCGGATCTCCTCGACCTGGCCGGCAACGACTACCTCGGCCTGACCAGGGACAAGCGGGTCACGGGCGCGGCGGCGGCCGCGGCGCTGCGCTGGGGCGCGGGCGCCACCGGCTCGCGTCTGGTCATGGGCTCGATCGAGCTGCACGCGGAACTGGAGCTGGAACTGGCGTCGTTCACCGGCGCCCAGGCGGCTCTGGTGTTCGGTTCGGGCTACGCGGCGAACATCGCGGCGATGACGGCACTGTCCGGGCAGAACTCGGCGATCGTGGCCGACCAGTACATCCACGCGTCGCTGATCGACGGCTGCCGGCTGGCCAAGGCCGAGGTCGCGGTCGTCGGCCACTCCGACCCGGCAGGCGTGGCCAGAGCGCTGGCCGGCCGCAACCGGCAGCGCGCGGTCGTGGTCACGGAGTCGGCGTTCTCGGTGGACGGTGACGTTGCGCCACTGCCCGAACTCATGGCGGCCTGCCGGGAACACGGCGCGGCACTCGTGGTCGACGACGCGCACGGTTTCGGCGTGCTCGGCGACGGCGGCCGGGGCGGTGTCGCGGCGGCCGGCCTACAGGGCGCGCCGGACGTGGTGACGACACTGACGCTGTCCAAGTCGCTGGGCGCGCAGGGTGGGGTCGTGCTCGGCCCGCGCCGGGTGATCCACCATCTGGTGGACACGGCCCGCAGCTTCATCTTCGACACCGGTCTCGCCCCGGCCAGCACGGCGGCCGCGCTGGCGGCGCTGCGCGTGCTGCGCACGGAACCCGAGCGCAGCGGTCGCGTGCTGGCCAACGCGACCGAACTGGCCGAGCGCCTCACCGCCGCCGGCCTGCGGGCCGGCCGCCCCGGCGCCGCGGTCGTGTCGGTACTGGCGCCGACCCCGGAGGACGCGGTCGCGTGGACGGCCGGCTGCCGCGAGGCAGGCGTCGCCGTCGGCTGCTTCCGCCCGCCGTCGGTCCCGGACAAGATCTCCCGGCTGCGCCTGACCTCCCGCGCCGACCTCACCGAAGCCGACATCGACAAGGCCGTGACCGTCATCACGGACACGGCCCCGCCGAACGCGGTGCGCTAGCGGGTGCGCCGCATGGTCACGTGCGGGATGCCGTCCTCCAGGTACTCGTCACCGGTCCGCACGAACCCGAACGCCGCGTAGAGCTCGGCGACCTGCACCTGCGCGTCCAGCACGGAGTCCACGTCACCGATCTCGGCCAGCGCGGCCTCCATCAGCCGCCGCGACAACCCGCGCCCGCGCGCGTCCTTCGCGGTGCACACGCGCCCGATCCGGTACCTGCCGCGCTTGTCCTCCAACAGCCGCAGGTACGCGACGGGCAGGTCGGGATCGGCGTCCGACCCGATCCAGAAATGCCGGGTGGTCTGCTCCAGGTCCTGCCCGTCCAGCTCCGGATACGGACAGTTCTGCTCGATGACGAACACGTCGAGCCGCAGTCGTAGCAGTGCGTACAGCCGTGCGGGGGTGAGGTCGGCGGCCCACTCACGATGCAGGATCGTGGACACGGGATAGGCGGTCATCTCACGTGAATATCACAGTTCTGACAGGGATGGCGCGTGATCCCCGACCGGTCCCCCGGCACCACCGGTCAGGCCGGCATCCGGGACGAACGTTTCCCGCGTCCGGGCAAGAGTGTTGTGGGACCGGTGTCGTGCCGCCAACCGACCAATCCACATCACTGGGGTGGTTCGTCGCCACCCTGGTTGCCGCCGAAGCGATGCCAGACCTTGGCAGCCGTGTCCGAAATGGTGCCGCCCAGATCCGTGACCACCTTCGCCAGTGGATCGGTCGACGTCCTGACCGAGTCCTTGTACGAGCGGGCCGCGGACTTCAGGTCCTCCAGCCACATGTTCGACGGTTGCTCCTCGCGGCGCGGGTACACGCCGGTGAGGATGTCCCGGTACTCCTCGGACGCCGCCCACCGCTGCAGTTCCGCGGCCCGCACCACGGCCAGCGGGTGCGTCAGGTCGACGGAGTTCATCAGTTTCAGCACGCTGTCCCGGATATCGCCCTCCGCCTCGTAGTCCGCCGCCTGGCTCAGGAACTCGGCCGTGTCCACGTCGTCCGGGCGGTTCGCGCCGGCCAGTGCCATGTGCATCCGCAGCGCCGCCGCCGGGTCCTGGGAGCACAGCAGGCCCGCACGGTCGGCGGACAGTTCGGCCTTACGGAACCATTCGCGCAGCGCGGCCACGATCGCACGCAGGCCCCAGTACCCGCCGGGCAGCCAGGACAGGCTGTCCATCAGCCGCAGCAGCCGGAACAGCATCGTGCGGTACAGGGCGTGGCCGGAGAGCACGTGGCCGATCTCGTGCCCGATCGCGACCCGCAGTTCCTCCGTGCCGACGGACTGCACGAGGCCGCTGGTCACCACCACGAACGGCTTGTCGATGCCGATGGTCAGCGCGTTCACCGCGGCGTCCCGCGCGACGAACATCTCCGGCACCGGGTCGACGTCCAGGATCGCCGCGCACTCGGCGCGCAGCTCGTGCAGCAACGGGTACTGCTTCGGCCCGACCCGCACGGCCGACGCCAGCCACATCAGCCGTTCGCCGCGCTCGCTGAACGCGCCGGCCACCGCGCGCAGCACCACGGGGAAGCCGGGCACGGACCGCAGGGTGGCCAGCGCGCCCCGGTCGGCCGGGTGCTCGTAGGCCCTCGGGCTGATACCGGGAAAGCGGACCCGGGACATGTTCGGCACGATGTCGGCGCCGCTGGATTCCATGTCCGCCACACTATTCCTCCAGGTCGCCCTCCAGTTCGAGGAAGACGGCCCGCAACCGGTCCAGGGTCTCGGCGTCCGGCTCGGCCCACAGACCACGGTCGGCCGCCTCCAGCAACCGCTCGGTGACCCCACGCAGCGCCCACGGGTTGGACCGCCGCATGAACTCGCGCACCTCGTCGTCGAACACGTAGGAGTCGGCGAGTTTCGCGTACATCCAGTCGTCGACGACGCCGGCCGTGGCGTCGAAGCCGAACAGGTAGTCGACGGTGGCGGCCAGTTCGAACGCGCCCTTGTAGCCGTGCCTGCGCATCGCGGCGATCCAGCGCGGGTTCACCACCCGAGCACGGAAGACGCGCCGGGTCTCCTCGCCGAGCGTGCGCGTGCGCACGGCGTGCGGCACGGCAGAGTCACCCACGTACGCGGCCGGGTTCGAGCCGGTCAGCGAGCGGACCATCGCCACCATGCCGCCGTGGTACTGGAAGTAGTCGTCGCTGTCGGCGATGTCGTGTTCGCGCGTGTCGACGTTCTTCGCCGCGACCTGGATGCGCCGGAACGCGGTTTCCATGTCGTCGCGTGCGGGTCGCCCGTCGAGGCCCGCGCCGTACGCGTAGCCGCCCCACGTGGCGTAGACCTCCGCGAGGTCGCCGTCGTCGCGCCAGTTGCGGGCGTCGATCAGCGGCAGCAGCCCGGCGCCGTAGGCACCCGGTTTGGAGCCGAAGATCCGCGTGCTGGCGCGCCGCTGGTCGCCGTGGCCTGCCAGGTCGGCGCGGTAGTGCGCGGCCACGTAGTTGTCCGCGTCCGGCTCGGCCAGCCGTGCCACCGCGCCGATCGCGTCGTCCAGCAGCGTCACGACGTGCGGGAACGCGTCCCGGAAGAACCCGGAGATGCGCACGACGACGTCGATCCTCGGGCGGCCCAGTTCAGCCGGTGGCACGATCTCGAACCCCGTGACCCGGCGGGACGCGTCGTCCCAGCGCGGCCGGGTGCCCAGCAGCCACAGCAGTTCGGCGATGTCGTCGCCCTGGGTACGCATCGCGGACGTGCCCCACACGGTCAGCCCGACGCTGCGCGGCCACGACCCGGTGTCGGCACGATGGCGGGCCAGCAGCGAGTCGGCCAGCGCGCTGCCGGTGTCGAACGCGTTGCGCGACGGGATCGCCTTCGGGTCGACGGAGTAGAAGTTGCGGCCGGTCGGCAGCACCGACACCAGGCCACGGGTCGGTGACCCGGACGGTCCCGGCGGCACGAACCGGCCCTCCAGCGCGCGCAGCACGTTGGTGATCTCGTCGGTGGTACGGGCCAGCCTCGGCACCACCTGCTCGCACGCGAACACCAGCACCGCCGCGACGTCCGGCACGTGCTCGCCGAGCACCTCCGCGACGACGGCGGACACGCTGCCGGAGCGCCAGTTCGAGCGTCTGCGCGCCGAGCACGAGCTTGCGCGCCAACGACTCCAGCAGGTCGATGACGTCCGAACCGGTGTGTGACGGGCCGTCCACGACGTCGGCCAGCGACTCGGGCGCCTTCACCGCGGCACCGGGGTCGGCCAGCAGCTCCTGCTCGTCCAGTCCGAAATGGACAGCCAGCGCCGCGCGCAGTCCCGGCAGCGCGCCGGCCGTGCCACCGAAGACCTGGCGGGCGCGCAGCACGGCGAGCACGTCGTTGACCAGTTCCTCGCCCCGCGGCGCGCGGCCGAGGATGTGCAGGCCGTCGCGGATCTGGACGTCCTTGATCTCACACAGGTAGCCGTCGACGTGCAGCACGAAGTCGTCGAACGCGTCGGCCTCGGGCTGGGACTCGGTGTGCAGGTCGTGGTGTAGCTGCGCGGCCGTGACCAGCTCCCACACCTGCGCGCGCACCACCGGCAGCTTGTCCGGGTCCAGTGCCTGCACGGTCGCGTACTCGTCCAGCAGCTGTTCCAGCTTGGCCAGGTCACCGTAGGTGTCGGCGCGCGCCATCGGCGGGATCAGGTGGTCCACGACGACGGCGTGCGCGCGCCGCTTGGCCTGCGTGCCCTCGCCGGGATCGTTGACGATGAACGGGTACACCAGCGGCAGGTCGCCGAGCACGGCATCCGGCGCCGAGTCGGCGGACAGGCCGAGTCCCTTGCCGGGCAACCATTCCAGCGTGCCGTGCTTGCCGAGATGGATCACGGCGTGCACGCCGAACTCGCGGTCCAGCCAGCGGTACGCGGCCAGGTACTGGTGGCTGGGCGGCAGATCCGGGTCGTGGTAGATGGCGATCGGGTTCTCGCCGAAACCGCGCGGCGGCTGGATCATCAGCACGATGTTGCCGAACCGCAGCGCGGCGACGTAGATGTGATCGCCGTCCACGTAGAGCTGTCCGGGCGGCGCGCCCCAGTGCTCGGTCATGCGGTCCCGCAACGACGTCGGCAACGCGGCGAACCAGTCCCGGTACGCGTCCGCCGGCACGCGGACGGCGGCCTGCGTCATCTGCTGCTCGGTCAGCCACTCCACGTCGTGCCCACCGGCCGAGATCAGCTCGTGCACCAGCGCATCGCCGTCGACGGCCGCCGGGTCGAGTCCACCGAGGTCGTAGCCCTGCTCGGCCAGTGCGGCCAACAGCGCCACGGCCGAGGCGGGCGTGTCCAGGCCGACCGCGTTGCCGACCCGGGAGTGCTTCGTCGGGTAGGACGACAGCACGATCGCCAGTTTCCGTTGGGCGGGCGGCACGTGGCGCAGCGCGGCCAGGCGGGTCGCGATGCCGGCGACCCGCGCGGCGCGTTCCGGGTCGGCCGTGTAGACCGGGACGCCGTCCGGGCCGGTTTCCTTGAACGAGAACGGAACCCCGATCAGCCTGCCGTCGAACTCGGGGATCGCGACCTGCATGCCGGCGTCCATCGGGGTCAGCGCCGCGTCGGACGCCGTCCAGTCGGCGTGCGAGGACGTCAGCACGAGGCCCTGCACGACCGGCACGTCCAACTCGGCGAGCACACCCGCGTTCCAGGAATCCTCGGCGCCACCGGCGCTCGCCTCCGCCGCGACGGCACCGCCCGCGGCCAGGACGGTCGTGATCAGCGCGTCGCAGCGGCCGAGCAGCCCGCGCAGCGCCTCGGTCGCGTCCGGCGGCAGGGACCGCAGCGAACCGCAGTACACCGGCAGCGCGTTCCCGCCCGCGGCCTCCACCGCGTCGGCCAGCGTGTCCACGAACCCGGTGTTGCCGGCCAGTTCGTGTGCCCGGTAGAACACGATGCCCACGGTGGGTCGCGCCGGGTCGGCGGCCCGGTCGCCGTGGGTGCCGTAGGCGGGCGTAGGCGCGGGGGGCGCGAAGCCCTCACCGGTGAGCAGCACCGTGTCGGACAGGAAGCCGGCCAGTTCGCGCAGGTTCGCCGTACCGCCCTCGACGAGGTACGCAAGCGCTTGCGCGGCGACTCCGGCCGGCACCGTCGACCGCGCCATCAGCTCGGCGTCCGGCGTCGACTCACCGCCAAGGCACACCAGCGGCACACCGCTGCCGCGCAGTTCGGCGACCCCGCTCTCCCAGGCGCGCAGCCCGCCCAGCAGCCGGACCACGACGATGTCCACGCCGTCGAGCCGGGCAGGCAGATCGGTGACCCGGGTCGGGTTGGCGACGCGGTAGCCGCACGCGCGGGCGGCCAGCAGGTCCGTGTCGGCGGTGGACAGCAGCAGGATGGTGGCCACGGGGCGTCCCTCCTCGGGGTCGTCCGCCCCGGGGTCGGTGTGAGGGCGACGGCCGGAGTGTCCTGGCTCCCGGGTCGCCGCCGCCGTCCCGGCCTTCCCGGGCTGGCGAGCCCAGTGGCCGTGCGTCGGGACGGTGGCTGACCGGTCACAGTGACGGGATCGCCCCGGACTCGCACCGGGTTCCTCCGTGACCGCCGCTTGGCGTCACCTCATGCTAACGAGATTCAGGGCTTGCGGCCGACTCCTGCGAATCCCGTCACCTTGCCGTCCATGTCGTCGGCGTCCGAGCCGAACTCGGGGCGCCAGTCCCACATGTGCACCACGCCCGGCTCGACCAGTTCCAGGCCGGCGAAGAACGTCTCGAACTCGTCCTTCGACCGGTAGTGGAACGGCGTCTCGGTGCGCTTGTACATGTCGCTGGCCGCGTTCGCGCCCACGGCGCGCTCATCGGTCAGCTCGTCGGTCGACGGGTGCGACATGGCGACGTAGCTGCCGGAGGCGAGCCGGTCGACGTACTCGCGGATCACGCCGGCAGGGTCGGCATCGTCGGACACGTACTGCAGGACACCGGCCAGGATCAGCGCGACCGGCTGGTCCAGGTCAAGCAGTCGGCCCAGATCCGCGTCGGCCAGCACCTCCTGCGGTGCCCGCAGGTCGGCGCGGATCGCCAGCGCGAGGTCGTTGTCGGCGAGGATCGTGTTGCTGTGGGTCACCGCGATCGGCTCGACGTCGACGTAGACCACGCGCGCCGCCGGATTGGCGCGCTGCGCGATCTCGTGCACGTTGCCGACCGTCGGGATGCCGGACCCCAGGTCCAGGAACTGGTCGACACCCGAGTGGGCGAGAAAGTTGACCGCTCTGCGGATGTACGACCGGTTCGCCCGCATCCCCAGCCCGATCGCGGGATGCAGCCTGGCCATCTCGGCCGCCGCGATCCGGTCCACCTCGAAGTTGTGCGCCCCGCCGAGGAAATAGTCGTAGATGCGAGCCGAGGACGGCCGGTCGACGTCGATCTTGCCCGTGGCCCGTGCTGGCCGCTCCATGCCTCGGCTCCTCCCGTCCGGCGTCCCGAACCGCTCACACGTCGGATTCCGCCAATAGGGTGACATACGCACGGATTGCGTGGCCACCGCCTTCCTATTGTCACCCAGAGCGACCGAGATCGCGTCATCCGGACCGGGTCGATAGGTTGACGAATACAGGTCGTGTGGCCGGACAACGCCCGACCTGCCCGAACGCCTTCCTGGAGGACCGCCGATGAGCCTGGACCGTCCCGTCGCCCCCGATCCCTACAGCCTGCTGCCCGCCGTCGCATCGTTCACCGTCACGTCGACCGACGTCGCCGAGGGCCAGCAGAAGTCGAACAAGCACGTGTACGACGGCTTCGACGCGGGCGGCGAGAACATCTCGCCGCAGTTGAGCTGGAGCGGCGCGCCGGACGGCACGCGGAGCTACGTGGTCACGTGCTTCGACCCGGACGCGCCGACGCCGTCCGGTTTCTGGCACTGGTTCGTCGTCGACCTGCCGGCATCCGTCACCGAACTGGCCACCGGTGCCGGCGCGAGCGACGAAACACTGCCCGAGGGCGCCCTGCACCTGCGCAACGACTACGGCACGGCGGCGTTCGGCGGCGCGGCACCGCCGGCAGGCGACCCGGCGCACCGCTACTTCTACGTGGTGCACGCCGTCGACGTGCCGAACCTGGGCGTCGACTCGTCGGCATCGCCCGCCGTGGCCAGCTTCATGCTCGCGTTCCACACCCTGGCCAGGGCGATCATCACGCCCGTGTACGCCGCCTGACCGGAATCATCGGGACACCCGACCGGTTACAGCGGATGGGTGGAGAGATCCCGCCCGTCCGCCAACCCCTTCACCGACAGGACGGCGACGTGCGGCACTTCGATCTGGTCATCATCGGCACCGGTTCGGGCAACTCCGTCCTCGGGCCCGAGTTCGCCGGCTGGGACGTCGCGCTGGTCGAGAAGGGTGTGTTCGGCGGGACGTGCCTGAACGTGGGCTGCATCCCGACGAAGATGTTCGTGCACACGGCCGACATCGCGTCGTCGGCCGTGCACGGGCCGCGCTTCGGCGTGGACACGGCGCTGCGGGGCGTGCGCTGGGCCGACGTCCGGGACCGGATCTTCGACCGCATCGACCCGATCGCCGAGGGCGGCCGCGTCTACCGGACCAGCCACGAGGACAACAAGAACGTGACGGTCTACGCGGGCGCGGCCCGGTTCACCGCCCCGAAGACGCTCGCGATCGACGTCGACGGCCACACCGAGACGATCACGGCGCAACGGATCGTGCTCGCCGCCGGCAGCCGTCCGGTCATCCCGGCCATCCCCGGGCTCGCCGAGTCCGGCTACCACACCAGCGACGACATCATGCGGCTGGACACGTTGCCACGGCGGCTGATCATCCTCGGCAGTGGCTTCATCGGCGCGGAGTTCGCGCACATCATGGGATCGCTCGGCGTCGAGGTGACGATCGTGGCCCGCTCCGGTGCGCTGCTGCGCGGTGAGGACGAGGCGGTCAGCGCGCGGTTCACCGAACTGGCCAAGCAGCGGTGGGACGTGCGGCTGGACCGCAAGACCACCCGCGTCGAACGGGACGGCGACGCCGTGCGCCTGCACCTGGAGGGCCCACAGGGCGCCGAGGTGGTGGAGGGCGACGCGCTGCTGGTCGCGGTCGGCCGGCAACCCAACACGGACCTGCTGGCGGTGACGGCGGGTGGAATCGCGGTCGACGCCGACGGGTACGTGATCGTCGACGAACACCAGATGTCCACTGTGGACGGCGTATACGCGGTGGGCGACATCGACTCCGCGTACCAGCTCAAACACGTCGCCAACCGCGAGGCGAAGGTCGTCCGGCACAACCTGCTGCACCCGGAGCGGCCGGTGGAAGCCGACCACCGGTTCGTGCCGCACGCGGTGTTCAGTTCGCCGCAGATCGCCGGCGTCGGCCTCACCGAACAGGAAGCCGTCGAGCGTGGCGTCGACTACGTGACGTCGATCCAGGAGTACGGCGGCATCGCGTACGGCTGGGCGATGGAGGACACCACGGGCTTCGCGAAACTGCTCGCCGACCCGGCGACCGGCCAACTGCTGGGCGCGCACATCATCGGCCCACAGGCGCCGACCGTGATCCAGCCGCTGATCCAGGCGATGAGCTTCGGCCTGGACGCGCGCAGCATGGCCCGCGGGCAGTACTGGATCCACCCCGCCATGGCCGAACTCGTGGAGAACGCCCTGCTGAACCTGCCGCTCGACCCTCAGACGTAGCGGGCGCGGCCGGCGAACACGCCGACGACCATCTGTGCGACCACGCCGACCAGCACCACGAGCAGCGACGCGGTCCAACTGCCGGTGACGCCGTGCAGGATGCCGAACACGAGCGGCCCGGCGGCGGCGAACAGGTAGCCGATCCCCTGCGCCATCGTGGAGAGCTGACGCGTGTCGGCCGGTGTGCGGGAGCGCAGCGAGATGATCGTGACGGCGAGCGGGAAGACGCCCATCCCGACACCGAGCAGCACGGTCCACACCCACGGTGCGGCGCTCGGCGCGACCACCAGCCCGACGAGCCCGACCAGGCTCACCGACGTGATGGACGCCAGCCACACCGACTGCGAGTGCCGGCGGGCGGCCCACGGTGCGACGACGAGGCTGAGCGGCACGCCGATCAGGCTCATCACGGCCACCATCGCGCCCGACTCGGCCCGTGACACGCCGGCGGAGATGAAGACCTGCGGCGCCCAGCCCATCATCGCGTAGGCGAACATGGCCTGTAGCCCGAAGAACGCGGTCACAGCCCAGGCCAACCCGTTGCGCCACAACGAAGTCAGTGACTCGGCCGGCGCGGCGGCCGCGGGAGCCCGGCCGTTGCCGCCCCGGCGTGCCCCCAGCAGCCACCCGAGGGTCGCGATCGCGGCGAGCAGCGCCCATTCGCCGAGCCCGAGCCGCCAGTCGTCGGCGCGGCCGGCCACGATCGGGGTGAGCAGCGAACCGAGCGCGGCGACGCCCTGCATGACGGCGGTGTAGAGCCCGGTGACCAGGCCGATGCGGCGCGGGTAGGACTCCTTGACGACGACCGGGAGCAGCACGTTGCAGACGGCGATCCCGGCGCAGGCGACGAGCGTCCCCGTCAACATGACACTCGCTCCGGCAAGCACGCGGCCGGCGGAGCCGATCGTGACCAGCACCATGGCGACGCCGATGGCCCGCCCGAGCCCGAGCCGCCGCGCGGTGACCGGTGCGAGGAACCCGGCCAGCCCGAAACAGAGTCCGGGCACGGCGGTGAGCAGGCTGGCCCAGCCCGCGGAGGCGTGCAGCGAGGTGCGCACCTCGTCCAGCACAGGCCCGATGCCGGTGACGGCGGGCCGCAGATTGGCCGCGACCATCAGGATCGCGACCATCAGCAGCGTGGTGGGCGCGAGCACGGCGGCGTAGGACGCCTTCGCGCCCGATCCGTCCTTGGTGCTCGAAGCGTCCTTGGTGCTCGAACCGCCCTGCGCGCTCGATCGGTCCTGCGCATCCGACCTTTCCGGCCTGTCACACCCTTCCGGCGTGTCCGGCGTATCCCTGTCCGGTGTGTTCGGCTGTGGCACGTCGTGGCGCACGGCCTCCTGCGAACGTTCGAGCGGCATGCCCACTACTATGACAGACATGGGATGTTCGGATGAAAGGATGTTGCGGTGGCGTTGACCACGACCCGACGAAGCGGCTTGGTCGAGCAGGTGATCGAACAGATGCGCCAGGCCATCCGCGCTGGCGACTGGGCGGTCAACCAGCGCATCCCACCCGAACCGGAACTGGTCGCGGCGCTCGGCGTTGGCCGCAACACGGTGCGCGAGGCGGTGCGTGCGTTGTCCCACGCGGGCCTGCTGGAGGTACGACAGGGCGACGGCACGTTCGTGCGGGCGACGAGCGAGCTGTCCGGAGCGGTCCGGCGCCTGTGCGGGAACGAGCTGCGTGAGGCGAGGCAGGTGCGGCGGCTGCTGGAGGTCGAAGGAGCCCGCCTGGCGACCAAGCACCGGACGGCAGCCGACCTGGCGGTCCTGGCCGACGCGCTGGCCGAACGGAACACGGCGGTAGCGGAAGGCAGATGGACCGACGCGATCAACGCGGACCTGCGCTTCCACCAGGTGGTGGTCGGGGCGTCGGGCAATGCCCTGCTGGCGGAGTTGTACGGGGGCCTGACGGACGTGGTGAGAGCCAGCCTGGCAACGACCGCGGGCCCGGACGACCCCGGCTGGCGCATCGGTCACGACGATTTGTTGACGGCGATCCGAGAGGGCGACGAACAGCGGGCGGCCAAGGAAGCGGAACGCTTCCTGGTCGAAGAACAGGTATGATCAAGAGGGGCGCTGAGCAGTAGTAACCGGGCGAGTGACGCCGAACCGGGTGAAAGCTGCAACGAAATCGACCGCTCCGGGGTTAGCCAGAGAAAGGCTGTGCGCTGGCTGGCGAGGGCAGGCGGACGGCAGGCGCGAACCTCTATTTCGTAAGGCATGACCGGGTGGCTGGTTCGCGCGTTCCGGCGGTGGCGGGATGTGGCGGGGCTGGGTCCGGTTCGCGCGTTTCGGCGGTGGCGAGACGTGGCGAGGTTGGGTCCGGTCCGCGATCGCCCGGCGGTGCCCGGAGTGGGTCAGGGTGCCCGGAGTCGGGTCAGGTGGAGGTGGCCGGTCCTGGGGCGGGGGCGCCGGGTGGGATGAACGGTGGGGACGTGAGTGGGCCGCTGCGGAGTAGGGCCATCACCGTGTCCGTGTCGAGGTGGTCGGCTATCAGGTCGCCGGCGCGGTCGAGCTGAGCCGCCCTGGCCGCGGCGAATGACGTGACGCCCGATGGGGTGAAGCCGCTGCGGCCTGCCAGATCGGCCGCCCACGTCAGTACCGATCTCCGGATGTCGTCGTTCTCCAGCAGGCCGTGCCAGTGGGTGGCCGCCACCGGGCCCACCAGCGCACCCTCGGGGCCGTCACTGGTCGTGATCAAGGGCGCCACCCCCGCGCCCCGCCGAGTGATCCGGCCGTGATGAATCTCATACCCGGCCGCGGGCGATCCGAACGCCTCGCCGACCGGGTTGGCCAGGGTCTTCGAAGGTGCGAAGTCGATGTCCACGTCCAGGACTCCGAGGCCGGCTACCGCGCCCTGTTTCGACTCGACCTCGTCGACCAGGGTCCTGGCCAGCATCTGGAAGCCGCCGCAGATTCCCACGATCGGGCGACCGCGACCGACGTGCGCCAGGATCGCGTCGGCCAGGCCGGTTTGTCGTAGCCACGCCAGGTCCGCGACCGTCGCCTTCGAGCCCGGCAGCACCACCAGGTCCACATCGGACAGTCGGGACGGCTCCGTCACCAGCCGCACGCTCACGCCCGGCTCGACCGCCAGCGCCTCCACGTCCGTCGCGTTGGAGATCCTCGGCAGCCGGATCACACCGACCCGCAGCCATTCCGACCCGACCGGTGGCGCCGGCCGGCCGACGACGCCGGCCGCCGGGTACGACAGCGAATCCTCCGCGTCCAGCCACAGTCCCGCGTCCCACGGCAGCACTCCCAGCGTCGGACGGCCGGTCAGGTCCGCCAACTGGTGCAGGCCCGGCTCCAACAGCGCCGGGTCGCCGCGGAACTTGTTGATCACGAAGCCGGACACCAGTTCCTGGTCCTCACGCGACAGCAACGCCAACGTCCCGAACAGGTGCGCGAACACCCCGCCGCGGTCGATGTCGCCGACCACCAGCACGGGTAGGCCGGCCGCGCGCGCCAGGCCCATGTTCGCGATGTCGTCGGACCGGAGGTTGATCTCGGCGGGCGAGCCCGCGCCCTCGCAGATCACCACGTCGAATTCGGCGCGCAGATCGGCCAGTGTGTCCAGCACGGTCGTCATGAGGCCGGCCTTCCGCTCCCGGTAGGACAGCGCGCTGACCTCGCCGACCGCCTTGCCCAGCACCACGACCTGCGAGGTCCGGTCACCGCCGGGCTTGAGCAGCACCGGATTGAACCGGACGCTCGGTGCCAGACCGCACGCGTGTGCCTGGGCTGCCTGGGCGCGGCCGATCTCGCCGCCGTCGGTGGTGACGACGGAGTTGTTCGACATGTTCTGTGCCTTGAACGGCGCCACGCGCACACCCTGCCTGGCCAGCCAACGGCACAGGCCGGTCACGACGGTGCTCTTGCCGGCGTCCGATGTGGTGCCGGCGACGAGCAGCGCGCCGGTCACGGCAGGGTGAGGATGTCCGCGCCGTCCTCCGTCACGACGAGCGTGTGCTCGAACTGGGCGGTGAGCTTGCGGTCCTTCGTGGTCACGGTCCAGCCGTCGTCCCACACGTCGTAGTCGGCGGTGCCCAGGGTGATCATCGGCTCGACGGTGAACGTCATGCCCTCCTTGATCTCCGTGGTCACCAACGGTGCCTCGTAGTGCAGCACCGTGGGCGTGCCGTGGAAGTACGGGCCGACGCCGTGGCCGGTGAAGTCGCGGACGACGCCGTAACCGAACCGTTTGGCGTAGGACTCGATGACGCGGCCGATGACGTTCAGCCTGCGGCCGGGGCGCACCGAGTTGATGGCCCGCAGCGTGGCCTCGTGGGTGCGTTCCACCAGCAGCCGCGCCTCCTCGCTGACGTCGCCGGCGAGGAACGTCGCGTTGGTGTCGCCGTGTACGCCGTGGATGTAGGCGGTGACGTCGATGTTGCAGATGTCACCGTCCTCGATGACGGTCGAGTCCGGGATGCCGTGGCAGATGACCTCGTTCAGCGACGTGCAGCAGGACTTCGGGAAACCCTTGTACTCCAGGGTCGACGGGTACGCGCCGTGGTCGCAGAGGAACTCGTGCACGACCGCGTCGATGTCGTCGGTCGTGTTGCCGGGCCGGACCAGTTTGCCGCCCTCCCGCAGGGCCTGCGCTGCCAGCCGGGAAGCGATTCGCATGGCCTCGATGGTCTCGGGGGTGCGCACGCCGTCGCTCGTGTCGCGCTTCGGGTCCGGTCTGCCGACGTACTCGGGCCGCGGGATGGTGATGGGCACGCAACGACGGGGCGACAACCGACCTGGCCGCAGGGGTGCACGAACGGGCATGTCATCACCCTACGTCGCCCGGCGGGGACGCCGCCGTGGCCGGGTGCCGGATCACAGCACCGGATCGGCACGTCGTCACAGCCGAATCGGCACCTCGTCACAGTGCCCGAACGGGCACGTCCCGATCGACAGGATTCCGAACGATCGGGGCCGGACGACGGCCCGGACGACGGCTCAGAACAGCACCGTCGCGTACTGGCCGACCTGCCGGAACCCGACGCGCAGGTAGGCGGCCTTCGCGGGCGTGTTGAAACCGTTGACGTACAGGCTGGCGCTGCGGCCCATGCCGCGCACCAGGCGGTCCACGACCGCGGCCGTGCCGTGCGTCGCGAGACCGTGGCCGCGGCGGTCCGGGTGCACCCAGACGCCCTGGATCTGGCCGACGCGGGAGGCCAGTGACCCGATCTCGGCCTTGAAGACGACCTCGCCGTTCTCGAACCGGGCGAACGCCCTGCCGGCCGCGATCAGTTCGGCGACGCGGGCGCGGTAGCTGATGCCGCCGTCGTCGGCGCACGGGTCGACGCCGACCTCCTCGATGAACATGGCGATCGCGGCCGGCAGGTAGCAGTCCAGTTCGTCCGTGCGGACGGGGCGGACCAGCGGGTCGACGGGGACCTCGGGTTCGGTGCTGATCGCCATCAGCGGCTGGTCGGCACGCACCTCACGAGCCGGACCCCAGTCCACCGCCAGTTCGTGCCACAGGCCCAGCACCTGCTCGGCGGGTCCGACCAGGGACGAACACATCCGGCCACGGCGCACGGCCCGGTCGGCGAACGTGCGCAGCGCCGCCTGGTTGCCCTGCAACGGGACCAGGTTGGGGCCCGCGAAGCACAGACCGTCCAGCCGGCCACCCCGCAGCGGCCGGCTGTCCGTGCCCCACATCTCGCCGCCGAGCCGCCACGGCTCCAGCCCGGCCACCTCGACCCTGGCCGACACCATGCAGGACGACACCGGGTCGGCGTCCAGGACCGCCCTGACCGCCGTCAGGTCGCGATCGTTCAGCAGGCGCGCACCACCGAGCCTCAACACCCGTTAAGCGTGCCAGATGTCCGCGCCGGCATGGTCACGCCGTGCGCGGAAACATCCTTTCGACGCAGTGTCGACACCCGTTGACGTGCCCGGAAGACGTTGACGTGATTACCCGGGTGTGATCAGGACACGGTGACGACGGGCGCGCCGGTGGCCACCTCACCGCTCTCGCCCGTCTCCTCCGCGATGCGGAGGGCCTCCTCGATCAGGGTCTCCACGATCTGGTGCTCCGGCACGGTCTTGATCACCTTGCCGCGCACGAAGATCTGGCCCTTGCCATTGCCCGACGCGACGCCGAGATCGGCCTCGCGGGCCTCACCGGGGCCGTTGACGACACAGCCCATGACCGCGACGCGCAGCGGCACCTCCATGCCCTCCAGGCCCGCGGTGACCTCGTCGGCGAGCTTGTACACGTCGACCTGGGCGCGGCCGCACGACGGGCACGACACGATCTCCAGCTTGCGCGGCCGGAGGTTCATCGACTGGAGGATCTGGTTGCCGACCTTGACCTCCTCCACCGGCGGCGCGGACAGCGACACGCGGATCGTGTCGCCGATGCCCTGGCGCAGCAGGGCACCGAACGCGACGGCGGACTTGATGGTGCCCTGGAACGCCGGACCTGCCTCGGTGACGCCCAGGTGCAGCGGGTAGTCGCACTGTTCGGCGAGCAGTTCGTAGGCCCGGATCATGGTCACCGGGTCGTGGTGCTTCACGGAGATCTTGATGTCGTGGAAGTCGTGCTCCGCGAACAGGGCCGCCTCCCACATCGCGGACTCGGCCAGCGCCTCGGGAGTGGCCTTCCCGTACTTCCGCAGCAGGCGAGGATCGAGCGAACCGGCGTTGACGCCGATCCGGATCGGTGTGCCGTGGTCCTTGGCGGCCTGCGCGATCTCCTTGACCTTGTCGTCGAACTTCTTGATGTTGCCCGGGTTGACGCGGACCGCGGCGCATCCGGCCTCGATCGCGGCGAACACGTACTTGGGCTGGAAGTGGATGTCGGCGATGACCGGAATCTGTGACTTCTTCGCGATCATCGGCAGTGCGTCGGCGTCGTCGGCACTGGGGCACGCGACCCGCACGATGTCGCAGCCGGCCGCCGTCAGCTCGGCGATCTGCTGCAGGGTCGCGTTGACGTCGGCCGTCAACGTCGTGGTCATGGACTGGACGGAGACCGGGTAGTCGCTGCCCACGCCGACCGAGCCGACGTGCAGTTGGCGTGTCTTCCGTCGTGGCGCGAGCGTCGGGGGCGGGAGATCGGGCATACCCAGCAGGACACCGTCGCCGGCTGTCATGGCACCTCCACCGTAGTGACCGGCCGGGCGCGTCCTCCTGGCGTCACTGACCGGTCAAGCTTATCGGGTTCACGATATCCGCGGTCACGCTGAGCAGAACCATCGCGCCACCCAGGAACACCACGACGAGTGTCAGCGGTGCCAACTTGGTGTAGTCGACCGGCCCGCGAGCGGGCCGTCCGAACACGCTGCGCAGCCAGTTCCTCACCCTTTCGTACAACGCTACCGCGATGTGACCTCCATCCAGTGGCAACAACGGAAGGAGGTTGAACACTCCCAGGAAGAACTGAAGTGTGGCCAACAGCAACCAGAAGATCGACCACTGACTGTCCTCGACGGCCTGACCACCCAGGCGGCTGGCGCCCACGACGCTCATCGGGCTGTTCGGATCGCGTGGCGCGCCACCGATCGCGCTGACCAGGCTGGGAATCTTGTTCGGTAGCTGCTTGATGCCGTCCCACGTGTTGACGAACATGTCGCCGGTGAACGCCATCGTGCCGCCGAAAGCGCCGACCGCGTTGTAGGCCACGTACTTCGCCGGGACGACACCGATCATGCCGATCGAGGTCAGCGGTTGCTTGCCGGGATTGGGTTTCGCCTGTTCGGCCAGGGTGAGGCCCTGCACGGTGGCGACGTCCACGGTGACCGTCATCCGCTGTCCGGCACGCTCGATGACGAACGGCGTGGCACCTTTCGAATGTTGCACGACGGTGGTGACGTCGGTGAACGTCGGCGTGTTCCGGCCGCCGACGGACAGGATCTGGTCACCCGCGCGCAGCCCGGCGTTCTTGGCGGGCGCGGGATCGCCCGCCCGGCAGGGCTCCGACGACAGTGTCTTGAGGTCCAGGTTGGACGCGCACTGCGCGACGCTGCCGACCAGCGGCTTGTCGTCCAGATTGAGCAGTCCGGTCGTGACGGCCATCACGTACAGGATGACGAAGCCGAGGATGAAGTGGGTGACCGAACCGGAGGCGAGCACGACGACGCGCTTCCACGTGGGGTAGCGCCACATGGCGCGCGGCGCCTCCTCCGGTGTGACCTCGTCCAGCGCGGTCATGCCGGCGATGTCGCAGAAGCCACCGGCCGGGATGGCCTTGAGGCCGTACTCGGTGCCGCCCCGGTGGAACGAGAAGACCTTCGGGCCGAAGCCGATGAAGTAGCGGCGCACCTTCATGCCGAACGCCTTCGCGGTCAGCATGTGTCCCGCTTCGTGCAGCGCGACGGCGATGCCGATGCCGAGCGCGAACAGCACCACACCGATGATGTAGGCGAGCACGTCAGTCCCTTCCCTGCCACGGCGCTGCGCCCGTGGTGGCCAGATGTGTGCGGGCGCGGTCGCGCGCCCATCGCTCGGCGGCCAGTACCTCGGCCACACTGTCCGGTTCACCGCTCCATCCGGCGGCTTCGTCCAGGACCCGCTCGATCGTGTCCACGATGGTCAGGTAGCCGGTGCTGCCGGTGATGAAGGCCGTCACGGCTTCCTCGTTGGCGGCGTTGAAGACCGCTGGCAGGCAGCCGCCTGCCGTGCCGGCCTGCCGGGCCAGCCGGACGGCGGGGAACGTCGTCTCGTCGAGCGGTTCGAACGTCCACGCACCGGGGGCGCCGAAGTCGCATGCCGGGGCCACGTCGGTGAGCCGGTTGGGCCAGTGCAGCGCAAGCGCGATCGGTAGCAGCATGGTCGGCGGGCTGGCCTGGGCGATGGTGGCGCCGTCGGTGAACCGGACCATCGAGTGGACGATCGACTGCGGGTGCACGACGACGTCGATCCGGTCGTAGGGCACGTCGAACAGCAGGTGCGCCTCGATGACCTCGAGGGCCTTGTTGACCAGCGTGGCCGAGTTGATCGTGATCACGGGACCCATCGACCACGTCGGGTGGGCCATCGCCTCGGCGACCGTGACATCGGCCAGGTCGGCGCGGGTCCGGCCGCGGAACGGGCCGCCGGACGCCGTGACGATCAACCGGTCGACCTCGTCGGCCCGGCCGGCGCGCAGGCACTGGGCCAGCGCGGAGTGCTCGGAGTCGACGGGCACGATCTGCCCCGGCTTGGCGGCCCTGAGTACCAGTGAGCCGCCCGCGACCAGGGACTCCTTGTTGGCCAGCGCGAGGGTCGCGCCGGTGGCAAGGGCCAGCAGCGTCGGTTCCAGGCCCTTCGAGCCGTCCATCCCGTTGAGCACGATGTCGGCGCCGGACGTGGCGATGATCTGGGCGACGGCGTCCGGGCCGGCGAGGATCTCGGGGTCCGGGTAGTCGGCCGGTGACACGGCCTGCGCGTCGCGTTCGGCGTCGATCGCGGCGGCCAGCGGGGCGGGCACGGCGTCGGCCCGGCCCAGCGCCACCAGCGGCACCCGGAACCGGACGGCCTGCGCGGCCACCGCCGCCGGATCGCTGCCACCGGCGGCGATGCCGGCCACCGCGAAGGCGTCGGCGTTGGCGCCGATCACGTCCAGCGCCTGGGTGCCGATCGATCCTGTCGAGCCCAGCAGCAGCACTCTGCGCTGGCCGGTGGGCTCGGTCAGCGGTGTCGGGCGGGTGGCGGGAACGGTCACGGAGTGTTCCATCGCGGCCCATTCTTCCCGAGCGACCTGAACAGGGTGTGAGAGATCCCCCATTGATAACGGGTTGGTCACCACGTGCGCCTTGATCGGCCCGCGCGGGGCACTCCTTCAGCGAAGTAAGCCCCTCCCGCGCCGCGGGCGGGGCGGGTGAAGGGAGCAACCCGCATGGGCATCATCGCGTCGATCGTCCTCGGCCTGATCGTCGGCGCCATCGCCAAGGCGATCGTGCCCGGCCGCGACGGCGGCGGCATCATCCTGACCTGCCTGTGGGTTCGTCGGCGCGTTCGTGGGCGGCTTCATCGGCAAGTACGCCTTCCACATCGACCTCGGCGGCTTCTTCAACCTGCGCACCTGGCTGCTGGCCATCCTGGGCGCCGTGGTGGTGCTCGGCATCTTCCACCTGGTCCGGGGCCGCCGCTCCGTCGCCAGGTAACCCAGTCCCCGAGCAACCGGAAACCGCCGGGCGGGCCGCTGATCGGCCCGCCCGGCGGCGTGTGCGAGGATTGCGCCGTAGTCGTCCCGGCCCTGATGCGATGTGAGGAGCGTGGCCCCGGTGCCGTCTTCGGAACTGGAGAAGCGTCCCGTGCAGTCTCCTGACCCGCACGATGAGCCGTCCGTGGAGTGGGGTTGGCACGGCACGCTGCCCAAGGGCACGCTGCTCGGCGGCGTGTTCGTCACGCTGGTCCTGTTCGGCATGCTGATCGGCAACCAGCAGGGCCACGCCGAGGACGTCTTCCTCGTCATCACCGGTGTCGTCATGATCTTCCTGCTGTTGATGAGCGTCCGCCGTCGCCGCCGCACGTTCCGCCGCTGAGCTCTGGTCGAGCCGTCGATCCCGCTGATCGGCGACCGCGGCATCGCCATCGCCAGCGAACTCGAAGAGCTGTTGCAGACTACGTAACCTCCTACTGTCTGGCCAGCCGCCGCACGTTCTTATACCTTGCCGTGATTCAGAATGTGTCGTGCCCGCGGGAGCCAACGTGAACGCCCTCATCACCGACAGGGCCTGCTGCTCCGACCTCGCACCGATCGCCGAAGCGTTCGGTGACGAGGCATTTTTCCGCGAGCGTCTGGAACGGCAGGACAAGGGCGACGGCATTTTGTTGATCGCCCGGTTCGGCGACGCCGTGGTCGGCACGGTCTACCTGTGGCTGGAACCGGCCGAGGACCCATCTCCGTGAAAATCTCACGGGTGTACCGGTACTCATGCACCTGGAAGTCCGGAAGGAATACCAGAATCTCGGCATCGGCACGGAACTGGTCGCCGCCGCCGAGTCCCACCTGCGGCGGCACGGGTACGGGCAGGTCGTTCTGGCCGTCCGGACCGACAACGACAAGGCCATGCAGCTCTACCGGCGCCTCGGCTACGCGGAGTGGGACCTCGGCATCGTGGAGTGCCGCAAGGATCCCAACCTGCACCACGCCGAACCGGGCGAACAAGAGAAATGTCACGTCATGACGAAGGTCCTGACCGGTTCTCAGCTCGCCATCGTGACGCCCCACGCGGCCAGCGCCTCCGCCACCCTCGTCCGGTTGTCCTGATCCGCCCAACCGGGTCTGGCCTGCAATTTCAGCCGCCACTGGTCGACGAAGTCGTGCCATTTCTCTCGGTCCCGGCGCCACGCGGCGACGAAGTCGGCACACTGGCCGGGCTTGATCAGCTCGTGCACCGACCTGGCGGCCGCCAGCGCGGCCCGGATGCGCTCGCGCCGCCCGTCGGACGCGACGGCGCTGGTCAGGCGAGCCATGATCTCGTCGATGAACCGCAGCCGGCGGTCCACCGCGGCGCGCCAGTAGGCCTCGTCGGTGACGGGCACGTCGTGCTCGGGGTTCTCGATCCACCAGAACACGCCCTCGGCCAGGTTGTCCCCGAACTCCTCGATGCGGGCCCGGTCGACATCGGCGAACGGATCGTATTCCTCCTGCGTCGCGGAGCTTTCCACCATGGCGGCCGGGCGCGGTTTCTCCCCGTCCAGCAGAAAGAACCAGTCCTCGTCTGTAGACGCGCGGAAAGAACGACACGGCCGACGGGTCGACCGCGAGCGCGCCGACGCCGATGAACGTTTTCTGCACACCGTGCGACTCACGATGCGCATGGCACACGACCGAATTGTCGGGGAACTGTGAAATCGCCAGACCGACGGCCTCGTATTCGTTCAACAAATAGGCCGCACGGCCCAGGTCGTCCTTGTCCGGGACGTGGATGTCGTCGTCCAGGAAGAACACCCGGCGCCAGCCGACGACATTGGCCAACAACAGCCCGAGATTGCGTTTGACGCTGGTGTCCCGCGTGTATCCGAAACCGGCGCCCTGTAACAGGTCGGTGGTCTCGAAAACGGGCAGCAGGTCCTCGCCCGGATTGTCGATGGCCACGATGTCGACGCCCTGCCGGCCGGCTCGGGCGACGGCGTCCGCGGCCGACGCGTTCCGGCTGCACAGTGCCACCAGCGTGCACCGATGGTGAGCTGCCAGATCGATCGCCGTGCGGAGCTTCCCGGTCGCCCGGAACGTCGGCACGATGATCGCGTCGAGCGATGCGACGCGATGCGCCTCGCGCTCAGTCAGCAGGGTGCGGTGTGAACCGTGATGATTGGCTGTCGGTTGGAATCTGTCGTTCACCTCCAACCCTGACCCCCGACCACTCGTGAAGACGGTTCTCGGCCACCGACCAGTCGGGTGGGATCACCTTCCCGTTGACGATGGCGACACGTGTCAGCACCGAGAACTGGTCGGTCCCGCCGAATCGGGTTCGCCGGTACTCGTCGTTCCGCTCCCGGAACCTGGAATCGATCAGTGCCCGAACAGCGCCAAGGGTACCTCTCGCGTAGTTGCCGTTGAACAGAGTGACCGTGCGCGCCATGTTGTACGGGTTCGGTCCCCGGTAGATGTGCACGACGTCACTGGCTAGCTGTCGCCGGCCGCCGACGTCCAGCAGGGTCGACGTGAACGTCCTCGTCTGGCCGTCCTCGGTGACCTCGAACGTGCCGACGTCGTCGACCGTTTCCCGCTCCAACTGGCGGACCGGGATCGAGATCCGCTCCCGGAACAGGTCGTGGGCCACGTCGTTCCAGTCGACGCCGCCGATCAGCACCAGGTGGGTCGAGTAGTGGTCGGACCGCATCTCGGTGGCGACCCTGTACCTGACCCTGTTGCGCGGGTTGGCGGCGCACAGGTGACCGTAGATCTCCAGCAGGGCCCTGGGGTCGGCGAACGTGTAGAACTCGTCGTAGTCCGGATCGCCGGGGTCGGTGTAGGGCCGGTCGGGACGCTGGTCGCGCGGCATCTGGCCGCAGACGATCGTGATGTCCTCGTTCGGCGGGTAGTGCAGCAGCCCCCGTTGCGGCACGACCGGTGTCGCCACCTGAGCGCCGGACTGGGCCGCCTCGCGCAGCGCGGTCAGCTCATCCAGCAGGTGGTCGCGGCGCTGCCGTTCGGCCGGTGTCAGGTCGGCGAGGTCGAGCAGTTGGAGCGAGTCGTCGACCAGCGAACGCTCGGTGGCGAACAGCCGCGCGTACGCCTCCAGGCGGTGCGTCGGGGGCGTCCGCGGGCTGGTGGTGCTCTCCCACGACGAGATCAGCGCGATGCTCAGCGGCTTGCGGCCGCCGAAGACCTCGGCCAACTGGCCCTGGGTGATGGTCTGGTGCGGCCAGTGGTGCTCCCGCAACGACCGCAGCCGCCGCGCCAGCTCCGCCGCCGCATCTCTTGTCACCCGCACCGAGACCGCGCCTCTCAAGTTAATTTCACTGTAGTCCGTGAACGTGGGGACTGTACACCCCGCAGCGCTGGCTGACCATAGCTGTCATCTGGCAGGGGGTGTGCATCTGGAACGGTAGCCCGACGGGGAGCGTTTCCCCGGCCCCCGCCCGGCCACAATCCGCCAGGCAGCGGCAATGTATTGCCCATCCGCCACCTGAGACCTACCCTGAGCCAAAGCGAACTTCACTTTACTGAAGTTAACTTAAGGAGTCGGGTGAAATGACCACCGGAAGGGTGCACACCGGATGGGCGAGGTCACCACCGGCGTCGATGCGACCCAGGAGAAGAAGGTGCGCCCTCACGGCACACGGGAAGGGCCCCCGGCGGCTACCAGGGACCCCTCTGCTCGAACAGCTCCCGCTCCATGCGCCCTAACGCTCACGTCAGGAGGCTGTCATGTCCAGCATAATGATGGACGCGCTCCAGGCAACACCGACGCATTCCTCATCGACGAGCGTGCTCGTGCTCGTCGCGCTGGTGGTCTGCATCGGCCTGGGCAAGGTGTTGGCCAGGCTGGTCGGCTTCATGATCAAGGCACTCGCGACCCTCGTCATCACCACCACCCGCGTCACGGCGGCGGTGTTGTTCCTCCTGATCGGAGTGTTCGCGGGCTGCGCGGTCATCGTCACCGCGACGATGTCCATGGTCGCCAAGACGTAGGCACCACGCCCCACGGCTGCCTCGCCTGGATGGTCCTGCCGGCGGCACGACCATCCAGGTGCCGTTCGGCCCGGTTGCCGTCAGCCTTCCGCGGCGAGCTGACCGCAGGCCGCGGCGATCTCCCTGCCGCGTGTGTCGCGGACCGTGCACGGCACGCCCCTGTCGTTGACCCGGCGGACGAACTCGCGCTCCACCGGCTTCGGGCTCGGCGTCCCACTCGCTGCCCGGCGTCGGGTTCAGCGGGATCACGTTGACGTGCACGAGCGGCCCGAGATGCCGGTGCAGCAGCGAACCCAGCAGGTCCGCGCGCCACGGCTGGTCGTTCACGTCCCTGATCAGCGCGTACTCGATGGACACCCGCCGGCCGGTGACGTCGGCGTAGTGCCGGGCGGCGGTCAGCACCTCGGCCACCTTCCACCTGTTGTTCACCGGCACCAGCGTGTCGCGCAGCTCGTCGTCGGGCGTGTGCAGCGACACCGCGAGCCGTACCTGGAGCCGTTCGTCGGCCAGCTTGTGGATCGCCGGCACCAGGCCGACCGTGGACACCGTCACCGAGCGCTGTGAGATGCCGAGACCTTCCGGTGTCGGGTCGCAGATCCGGTGCACGGCGTCGACGACGCGCCGGTAGTTGGCCAGCGGCTCTCCCATGCCCATGAACACGATGTTGGACAGCCGGCCCGGCCCGCCCGGCAGTTCGCCCTCACGCATCGCGGCCGCGGCCGCCCGGACCTGCTCGACGATCTCGGCCGTCGACAGGTTGCGCTGCAGGCCGCCCTGGCCGGTGGCGCAGAACGGGCAGGCCATGCCGCAGCCGGCCTGGCTGGACACGCACACCGTGGTGCGGTCCGGGTAGCGCATCAGGACGCTCTCCAGCAGCGTGCCGTCGTGCGCCGCGCCACAGCGTCTTGCGGGTGGTCCCGTCGTCGCACTGCGATGTGCCGGACCGGGGTCAGCAGCGGCGGCAGCAGTTCGCCGACCAGCCGGTCCCGGGAGGCCGCCGGGATGTCGGTCATCGCTGCCGGATCCGTGGTGAGCCGGGCGAAGTAGTGCGTGCGACAGCTGCCTGGCGCGGAACGGCCGCTCGCCCAGCGTGGCGACGGCGGCCGTGCGCTCCTCGGCCGACAGGTCGGCGAGATGACGCGGCGGCAGGCCACGCCGAGGAGCGTCGAACACGAGCGGGAGGGAGGTCATGGTTCCACCAGTGTCCCATGGCCGCCGACACGGGCCCATGGCCAGCGACACACCAGGCACGTTGCATCGGCGATAGGTTCCGATATATCGTTAACAACGTGAACCCCGACCAGGGGTGCACACCGACAACGAACGGAGAACGTCATGCGTCACCCATTCGGTCCCGGCGAGATGCCCGGTCGGCGTCGCGGCTTCCCGCGCCCGCCGTTCCAGCACGAAGCCTGGGACGCACACGGAGATTTCGACCAACCACCCTTCCCACCGGTACCGCCGGTGCCGCCCTCCGGACTGCACGGCCCGTTCGCACACGGACCGCGCGGACCGTTCGGTCCCGGCGGACCGTTCGGCCACGGCGGCTTCGGTGGCCCCGGCGGCTTCGGTCCTGGCTTCGGCTTCGGATTCGGCAAGGGCGGCGGCCGCAGGTCGCACGCCAGGCCCGGCAAGGGCAGGGCGCGGCGCGGCAACGTGCGGGCCGCGGTCCTGCTGCTGCTGGCCGAGCGCCCCATGCACGGCTACGAGATCATCCAGGAGATCACCGAGCGCAGCCACGGCTGGTGGCGGCCGAGCCCCGGTTCGGTCTACCCGACGCTGCAGTTGCTCGCCGACGAGGGCATGGTCACCACCGACCAGGACCACCAGTCCGGCAAGCGGCTCTACTCACTGACCGAGACCGGCACGGCGGAAGCCGGCAAGCAGGACTCCACACCGCCGTGGGAGCAGGCCGCCGACGACGTCGACCCGCACGACGTCGCCCTGCGCGAGGCCCTGTCCACGCTGATGGCGGCCACGATGCAGCTGTCCGCCGCCGGCACGCCCGATCTGCAGGCCAAGGCGACCAAACTGCTGGTCGAGACCCGTCGCCAGCTCTACCTGCTGCTCGCCGACGCGGGCACGGAGAACACCGGCCCGGCCGAGGACTCGGTACCGGACGACGAGTCCGACGAGTCGTGACCCGCTCGACGTCCCGGTTGGTGGCGCACGCTAGCGAGGTGCCACCAGCCGGGACGGCTTGTGCCGCACGTGCACCCGGTAGCCGACCGGGATCGTCAGACCGGGTGTGGCGGCGAAAGCGCGTTCGGCGACCCGTGCCGAGAACTCGATGCCCAGCACGGCCCTGAGATCCGCCCGGCTGTCGAACCGCCACTGCGTGACGACCTTCCGGCAGTCGAACCCCTGCTCGGCGAAGAACCGCTCGACGTCCGCGGCGTCGTAGCGGCGCAGGTCGGCCAGCATCCACTCGCCGTACGGCGGACACGCCACGTCCAGGTCCACCACCGCCATCGCGCCACCGGGCCGCAGCACCCGGTCAGCCTCGTCCAGGCCCGGTTCCGCGCCCCTGCCGAAGAAGTACGCCGTGCGCGCGTGCACCAGGTCGGCACTGTCGGACGGCAGCGGCAACATCTGCGCACCACCCTTGAGCACGCGGACGTTCGGGTGCCCGGCCATCCGGCGCCTCGCCCCGCGCACCAGCGGCGGATGCGGTTCGACACCCACCACGCTGCGTGCCGTCGCCGCGAACACCGGCAGGTGGAAACCGTCACCGCAGCCGACGTCCACCACGTCCAGCCCTGCCCACTCGCACCGCTCCCGCAGTGACCGCCAGATCAGGCCATCCGCGTCCTGCGCGCGGTTCTCGATCTCGTACACCGCGGGCCAGCGCCAGATGTTCGGGCTCGGCACCACGTCCGGACCAGGCCGGCCGATCAGACCGGCACCAGCGCGCTGAGCAGCAGCCACGACGCGACCGCCGACGGCAGCAGCGAGTCCATCCGGTCCATCAGACCGCCGTGGCCGGGTAGCAGGCTGCCCATGTCCTTGATCCCCAGGTCCCGCTTGATCAGCGACTCCACCAGGTCACCACCGGTGGCACAGATCACCAGCGCGGCGCCGAACGGCACGCCGACCCACCAGTGCCCGTGCAGCAGCCACATCACCGACAGCGCGCCACCGACCACGCCGGCGGTCATCGACCCGGCGAGACCCTCCCAGGACTTCTTCGGACTGATCGTCGGCGCCATCGGGTGCTTGCCGAACAGCACGCCCGCCACGTAGCCGCCGGTGTCCGAGCACACCACCACGATCAGGAAGCACAGCGCCCGTGCCCTGCCGTCGACGGGCTCGACGAGCATCGCGGCGAACGACGCGAACATCGGCACGTACGCGGCGGTGAAGATGGACGCCGACACGTCGCGCAGGTAACCGTCGCTGCCACCACGGAACCGCCACACCAGACACGCCAGGATCGTCACCACGAACGCGGCGAGAATGCCGTCCTGCCGCCACGGCCAGGACAGCCACACCATCGCCTGGCCACCGATCAGGACCGGCGGCAGCGCCACCCTGATGCCGGCCTTCGATCTGCGCAGCGCACCGGCCAACTCGATCGTCGAGACCGCGACGGCCGCGGCGACCACGCCGATGAAGATCTGCCGCACCGTCAGCAGCGACACCAGGACCAGCGCGCCCAGCCCCAGCGCGACGGCGATCGCCGCGCGCAGGTCACGTCCGGCCCGCGAAGCCTTCGGCGCCTCCGGCCCGGCCGGACCGTCGTTCGTGCCGGAGGGCTGAGCACCCTCGTTCGACGCACCCTCGTTCGGTGCCTGCTCGTCCGGCGCCTGCTCGTCCGGCGCCTGCTCGGCAGCGGCCGGGACCGGCTCGGCGACACCGCCGACCGACGCGGTCTGCCGTTCCGGGGACAGCGGAGTGCCCGGCCCGCCCTCGTCGGGGTCGACGGGTTGCGCGGCGTCCGTCACCCGGTCAGTGCTCACCAGGAGCCTGTCGTGTCAGCGTGCCGGTGGCCATCAGACCTCCAGCAGCTCGGCTTCCTTGTGCTTGACGATCTCGTCGACCTGCGTGACGTACTTGTCCGTGACGTGCTGGAGTTCCTTCTCCGCGCGGGCCACCTCGTCCTCGCCGGACTCGCCGTCCTTCTGGATGCGGTCCAGTTCCTCCTTGGCCTTGCGGCGGACGTTGCGGATCGAGATCTTGGCGTCCTCGCCCTTGTTCTTCACCAGTTTGACCATCTCCTTGCGCCGCTCCTCGGACAGTGCCGGGAACACGACGCGGATGATCGTGCCGTCGTTGCCGGGGTTCACACCGAGGTCGGAGTCACGGATGGCCCGCTCGACGGCGCCGAGCTGGCTCACGTCGAACGGCTTCACGATCGCCATCCTGGCTTCCGGAACGGCGATCGTCGCCATCTGGTTCAACGGGGTCGGCGTGCCGTAGTACTCGACGTGGATCCGGGAGAACATGGCGGGAGTGGCCCGGCCGGTACGTACCGTGGCCAGTTCCTCCTTCGCCACGGACACCGCTTTTTCCATCTTCTCCTCGGCGTCGAAGAGAGTCTCGTCGATCACGGCTGCTCCTTGGTGTGCTGCTGCTGCCGGGCGGGGCTAGGCATGGGGTCGTCCCCCGGGTGTGCCGACGAACGTGCCGATCTTCTCACCACGGACCGCGCGCGCGATGTTCCCCTCGGTGAGAAGGTTGAACACGATCATCGGCATGTCGTTGTCCATGCAGAGGCTGAACGCCGTCGCGTCCGCCACCTTCAGGCCACGCTCCAGGGCTTCCCGGTGGGTGATCTGGTCGAACATCGTGGCGGTCGGGTCGGTCCTCGGGTCGGCGGTGTAGACGCCGTCCACGGCCTTCGCCATCAGCACCACGTCGCAGCCGATCTCCAGCGCGCGCTGCGCAGCGGCGGTGTCGGTGGAGAAGTACGGCATGCCGGTACCGGCGCCGAAGATCACCACGCGGCCCTTCTCCAGGTGCCGCTCGGCGCGCCGCGGGATGTAGGGCTCGGCGACCTGGCCCATCGTGATGGCCGTCTGCACCCGGGTGGGCAGGCCCTGCTTCTCCAGGAAGTCCTGCAGCGCCAGGCAGTTCATCACGGTGCCCAGCATGCTCATGTAGTCGGCGCGGTCCCGGTCCATGCCGTGCTGCGACAGTTCCGCGCCGCGGAAGAAGTTGCCGCCGCCGATCACCACCGCGACCTGCACACCACCGCGTACCACCTCGGCGATCTGGCGGGCCACGGTGTGCACGACGTTCGGATCGACACCCACGGCGCCGCCACCGAACATCTCGCCACCGAGCTTCAGCAGCACCCGCCGGTAACCACCGTCCCGCTCCGTGCCCCGCATCCGGTCGCCCGTCGTCTTCTCGTCGGTTCGCTGCTCCGCTGTGGTCACGACGGCTCCTCACTCACGCTGCTGGAATACACGTGTCCCCTCGACAGGAAAACGGCGGGGTCGCCGGGGAGCATCCCACTCCTCCGCGCGACCCCGCCATCGTCCATGGCTGTCGAACCTGACAGTCCGCAGGCTCAGGCCTGCCCGACCTCGAACCGGGCGAACCGTGTCACGGTCGCTCCGGCCTCGTCGAGCACCGCCTTGACGGTCTTCTTCGACTCCTGCACGAACGGCTGGTCGACCAGCACGACGTCCTTGAAGAAGCCGTTCAGCCGGCCCTCCACGATCTTGGGCAGCGCCTGCTCCGGCTTGCCCTCCTCGCGGGCCGTCTCCTCGGCGATACGCCGCTCGTTGGCCACCAGGTCCTCGGGGATCTCGTCCCTGGTCACGTACTTCGGCTTCATCGCCGCGATGTGCATGGCGATGCCGCGCGCGGCCTCCTCGGTGCCACCGGTGAACTCGACCAGCACGCCGACGGCCGGCGGCAGGTCCGAGGACCGGCGGTGCAGGTAGCTGGTGACCTGGCCGTCGAAGACGACGAAGCGGCGCAGTTCCAGCTTCTCGCCGATCTTCGCCGACATGGCCGCGATGGCCTCGCTGACGGTCTGGCCGCCGAGCTTGGCGTCCAGCAATCCGTCCAGGTCGGCCGGCCTCGTCTCCTTGGCCGCCTCGACGATCTGGGCGGCGAGCTGCTGGAACTCCTCGTTCTTGGCGACGAAGTCCGTCTCGCAGCTCAGCTCGACCAGCACGCCGCCGTCCCCGGCGATCAGACCGTTGGCGGTGGTGCGCTCGGCACGCTTGCCGACGTCCTTGGCGCCCTTGATGCGCAGGATCTCAGTGGCCTTCTCGAAGTCGCCGTCGGCCTCGTCGAGCGCCTTCTTGACGTCCATCATCCCGGAGCCGGTGAGTTCCCGCAGCCGCTTGACGTCGGCCATGGAAAAGTTCGCCATCGTGCGTTGTCCGTTCCTTCCGCGGAGCTAAGGGTCAGAGCGACTCAGGCAGAGGTGTCGCTCGGGGCCGCCTCGGCGTCGCCGGTGGCGGTGGCCGCACCGGTGGAGGCGTCGGACCTGACCAGGAGTTCCTTCTCCCACTCGGCCAACGGCTCGTCCGACGCGATGCTCGGCTCCGGCTTGTCGTCACCGTCGGTCGACGTGGACCGGCCGGCACCCGCCCGCGCCATCAGGCCGGCGGCCGCCGCGTCGGCGACCACGCGGGTCAGCAGGCCCGCGGAGCGGATCGCGTCGTCGTTGCCCGGGATGGGGTAGTCGACCTCGTCGGGGTCACAGTTGGTGTCCAGGATGGCGACCACCGGGATACCCAACTTGCGCGCCTCGCCGACGGCGATGTGCTCCTTCTTGGTGTCGACGATCCAGACGGCGCTGGGCACCTTCTGCATGTCGCGGATGCCGCCCAGGGTCTTGGCCAGCTTGTCCTTCTCCCGGGTCAGCATCAGGATCTCCTTCTTGGTGAGACCCTGGAAGCCACCGGTCTGCTCCATCGACTCCAGCTCCTTGAGGCGCTGGAGCCTCTTGTGCACGGTGGAGAAGTTGGTGAGCATCCCGCCCAGCCAGCGCTGGTTCACGAACGGCATGTTGACCCGGAGCGCCTCCTTGGCGATGGCCTCCTGGGCCTGCTTCTTCGTGCCCACGAACAGGATCGAGCCGCCGTGCGCGACCGTCTGCTTGATGAACTCGAAGGCACGGTCCACATAGGACAGCGTCTGCTGCAGGTCGATGATGTAGATGCCGTTGCGCTCGGTCAGGATGTAGCGCTTCATCTTCGGGTTCCAGCGGCGGGTCTGGTGCCCGAAGTGCACGCCGGAATCCAGCATCTGTTTCATGGTGACGACGGCCATGGCCGGGTTCGCACCTCATCGTTTCGGGCGCGCCGACGCGGTCGGCACGCGGTTCGGTTGCCACGGTGGACCGTCGGCCCACCGTCCTGGTGCCAGACCGACACCCGGAACCCGACAGGTCGGGACCGCCCGGACGCCGTTCCCCGCGGGAACCACGGAGATGTGCTGGCACGCGAAGTCACCCCGGATACACGGGGTGCGGGATCAGTGTACCCGAACCACGAGGTCGGGCGTCGCGGGCCACCGCCCACCCCCGGCGGTTGTCCACAAGCGGGGCGGTTGTCCACAGATCCGGGACGCACGCGGCACGACCCACCGGAAATCAGCACCGTGGACGCATGCACACCACTGCCCTGCGCCCCACGTCCGCCCTGCGCCCCACGTCCGCCCTGCGCCCCACGTCGGCCCTGCGCCCCACGCCGCCCTGCGCCCCACGTCCGCACTGCGCCCCACGTGGGCACTGCGGAAATCCCCGCCAGGACCGACACATCCGCCACCGCCGAGCGGCCCGCCGGCCATGCTGGTACTGGCGCTGACGCTGCTGCTCGCCGCGCTGCTCGGCCTGAACCAGGACTCGCCGGCGGCCGCGGCCGCCGGGCTCTCGCCGACCTTGGTGGCCTTCACGCCGGTGGAGCGGTTCCATTGGCCGCTGCCGCGACCGCATCCGGTGTTACGGCCGTTCCAGGCACCGCGCACGCCGTACGGGCCCGGTCACCGTGGCGTGGACATCGGCGGCCGGCTCGGTGAGCCGGTGCTGGCGGCCGGCAGTGGCCTGGTGCTGTACGCGGGTCCGCTGGCCGACCGCAGCCTGGTGTCGATCGAGCACGCGGGCGGCTTACGCACGTCGTACGAACCGGTGCGGCCGGTGGTCAGGGTCGGGCAGTACGTGCGGCGCGGCGACGTGATCGGCCTGCTGATGGCCGGCCACCCCGGCTGCCCCGCGGCGGCACCGCTGGTATGCCTGCACTGGGGCGTGCACGTGCGGCGCGTCTACCTGGATCCGTTGCGCCTGGTCGGGTCCGGGCACGTCCGGCTGCTGCCGTGGCCCGGCGACGGGTCAGGGGTGGTCGGACAGGCGGGTGCGTAGCCGGAGCACGGCGCGGGTGTGCAGCTGGCAGACCCGGGACTCGGTCACCCCGAGCACCCGGCCGATCTCGGCAAGGGTCAGGTTCTCGAAGTAGTACAGGGTGACCACGACCCGGTCCCGGTCCTCAAGCTGCGCGATGGCGTCGGCGAGCAGGCGGCGGTTGTCCTGGTCGACGATGCTGGCGACGGGATCGTCGGCCGTCGTCGTCGGGCAGCGTCTCGGCCAGCGAGGCGTCACCACGGCCGGCGACCATCAGCTCGTCGAGGGCGACGACGCTGGTCAGCTGGAACTGCGCGTACAGCTCGTGCAGGTCGGCAACGCCGATCTGCAGCTCGGACGCGACCTCGGCATCGGTCGGGGTGCGCTGGAGCTTGTTGCCGAGCCGTTCCAGTGCGCGCTCGACGTCCCGCGCCCTGCCCCGCACCGACCGTGGAACCCAGTCCTGGGAGCGCAGCTCGTCCAGGATGGCGCCACGGATGCGCTGCATCGCGTAGGTCTCGAACTTCAGGCCACGCTCCGGCTCGAACTTCTCGATCGCATCGGCGAGCCCGAAGATGCCGGACTGGATGAGATCGGCGACGTCGACGTGCGACGGCAGACCGGTGCCGACACGGCCGGCGACGTACTTGACCAGTGGCGCGTAGTGCAGCATCAGGCGGTCGCGCGGGGCGAGGTCGTGGGTGGCTCCGTACTGCCGCCACAGGGCGACGATGCCCGCCTCGACCTGGTCGGCGGTCCGGTGATCACCGGGCAGCACACCATCCGGCTGCCCCACCCCGAAAGCCGCCGGTCGACCGGTCTGGCCCTGATCGGCCGCTGCCGGGCCGGCGCCGTTCTGGGTTGTCGCGGTGCCGTTCACAGGAGCGGTGCCGTTCACAAGCGGTGCGAACGGGCGTTCACGGCAGCAGTGCGGTGAACACGGGTGCCGTGAACAGGGGTGCCGTTCACAGGAATGGCGCCGTTCACAGGGACCGAGGTGACATGGCCGTTGGTGCCGTTGGCGGACGCGCCGTTCGTCGCGGCACGGTCGGGCGGCTGGGTGGTCGTGGGCGCGTCGGACTGGCCGTGCGCCGGGAGGGCGCCGGCCAGGCCGGCCTGCGGTGGTGCCGATCTCGAGGTCATCGGGTTCGTGTGCGGACCCTCCCCGAGGTCATCGGGACCGTGGGTGGGTTCGGTCATGGATTGCCCTCAACCGCTCGACGGTGACGTGGGTATAGAGCTGCGTGGTGGCGAGCGTAGCGTGACCGAGCAATTCTTGAACGCTCCGTAGATCAGCGCCGCCTTCCAGCAAATGCGTGGCCGCACTGTGGCGCAGGCCGTGCGGACCCATGTCGGCCGCACCGGGAACCGCACCGACCGCGTCGTGCACGACTCGCCGCACCGCGCGCGGGTCCAGCCGGCCACCGCGGGCGCCGAGGAAGAACGCCGCAGCGGACCGGGACGCCGCCAACCTCGGCCGACCCTGGAAGTGCCATCGCCACATCGCCTTCTCGGCGGGCACACCGAATGGCACGGTTCGCTCCCGTTGTCCTTTGCCCATGACCCGAATCACTCGTCGGGCGTAATCAATGTCATCGACATCCAGACCACACAATTCAGACACCCGCACCCCGGTCGCATAGAGCAATTCCAGCACGGCTTGATCACGCAGCGCCACCGGATCGCCCTGCGCCGCTCCCAGCTCCGCGGCGCGCAGCGCGGCGGCGGCCTGATCGGTCCGCAACACCGGTGGCAGTGTGCGGCGCTGCCGCGGCGCCGACAGCCGCGGACCTGGGTCCGTCGCGAGCAATCCCCGCCGCGCGGCCCACGCGGTGAACGTCCGGGCGGCGGCCGTCCGACGCGCCAGCGTGTTCCTGCTCACGCCCGCCGCCAACAGATCCGCCAGCCACGCCCGCATCAACGCCAGGTCCACCGCCGCCACAACCGGTTCGGCCGCACCGGTCGGCGCACGATGTCGATCGGTCGAGGACGGACCGGCCGGCGTTCGGCCCGTGTCGGCCGAAAACTGATCGGTCCCCATTGTCTGATCAGTGGGCGATTCGGTAGGTGTTGATTCGGTAGGCGTTGTTTCCGTTGGCGCCGTGGGTGCCTCGAATTCCGACGGAGTCCGGGTGGCCGCTGGGAGGTGGCTGAGCAACGAGACCGCGTCGCCCGTGTAGGCGCGGACCGTGTGCGGCGACAGACCGCGTTCCAGACTCAGATGGCGCTCGTAGTCGTCGACCACGGCCGCCAGCGCCGGTGACAGGAGGGATCGCGTACGAAGCAGGTCGGAACGTGCCGTCCGCGAATGCGTCACAACCGAACACCTTGCGCCGACGACGTTGCGCGGTCAAGCATCACCACGCCACTTTGTCGATGCCCGTTGTCATCTCCTCTCGTTGCACAATCCGGCGAACGGCGTTCCCCCGCCCTGCGCCTGTGTCCTAGGTGGACGACGGCGCCAGCCGGTTTCCGAGCGTTCGGCCAGGTTGGTGAGTTCCAACGCGGGCAGGATCGCTCTGACCCGGTCGAGCGGGACGCCGGAGCGGACGGCGAGCTGTTCGGCCGACATGTCCGTTCGCCGGCTCAGGGCCTCGTGGACGCGCAGTGACCGGTCATCGAGACCGTCGGTCTCCCGGGTGTCGTTGGACTCCGGTCTCGGGGACAGGTCGACACCGACCCGGCCCACGGCTTCCGCCACCTCCGCCGCTGTGGTCACCAGGTGGGTTTCGGTGGTGCGGAGCAGGTCGTGGCAGCCGACCGACATGGCCGAGTTGACCGGGCCCGGCACGGCCATCACGAGCCGGCCCAGTGCGGCCGCCGTCGCCGCGGTGTTGCGGGTGCCGGAGCGACGGCCCGCCTCGACCACGACGACGCCCGCGGCCAGGGCCGCGATCAGGCGGTTGCGGACCAGGAACCGGTGGCGGGCCGGGTGCGTGCCGGGCGGGTATTCGCCGACCACCAGGCCGGATTCGGCTATCCGGTCCAGCAGCCGGCCGTGGCCTGCCGGATAGGGCTGGTCGACACCGCAGCCGAGGACGGCGATCGTCGGGCCGTCGGCGTTCAGGGCGCCACGGTGAGCGGCGCCGTCGATGCCGTAGGCCGCGCCGGACACGACCGTCACGCCTGCCATCGCCAGGTCGTGGCCGAGTTCGGACGCGACGCACTCGCCGTAGCCGGTGGCGGCCCGTGCGCCGATGATCGCGACGGCCCGTTCGGTCAGTGCCGTCAGCCGACGCGGTGCCCCTCACCCACAACGCCAGCGGCTGCGCCGGCCCATGGGACGCCTCGGGAATTGGCCACGTCGAGGACCAGCAACGGCCACGCCGGCCAGTCCGGGTCCTCCGGCACCAGCAGCCGGGCGCCCGCCGCGTCGGCACGGGCGATGTCCTGTTCGGCGGTGTCGAGATCGCGTCGGGCGGCTGTCTCTTCGAGCACGTCCGGTGGTGCGGCACCGGTGCGAACCAGTTCTGCCGCCGGTACGGCACCTTGTTCGGCGACGAACCGCGCGAGGTGCGGGGCAGGAGGTTCGGCGACCCGCGCCAGGTACGCCCTGGCCAACAGAACGTCGTCGCCGATCGCGGTAGTGGTGGTCATGGTCGGTGTCCTTTCTCGGAATTCCAGTGCTGTTGTCGCCGCGTGTGCGGCATCAGGCCGACCGCGGCCGGAATGCTCGGGCGGGTTGGCCGGTCTCGGGCCGCTGGCGGCGATCGGTCAGGTCGGTCCTCGGTCTCGGAAGCGGAGGGCCGCGGCTATGTCGTCCGGGTCGGGGCGGTCGCGGCCTGCCAGGTCGCTCAAGGTCCACGCGACTCGCAGGCAGCGGTCGGCGCCTCGGGCTGTCACCGCCCCCGTTGCCATGCCCCGGTCCAGGAGGGCCGTTGCCTTGCGGGGTAAGGCGAAGTCGCGGCGGAGGGCCGGGCCCGGGACCTCGGAGTTGGTCAGCCAGCCGTGGGTGCGCCAGCGGTCCGCCGCTCGCTCGTCTGGCGTTCGGACCCGTTGTCGGACCGTCGCGCTGGACTCGGGTCGGTCCGCGTCGGTCAGGGCCGCTATGGCGTGCTAGGGCGCATCCGCACCCGGAGGTCCACTCGGTCCAGCAGCGGGCCGGACAGGCGGCCGAAGTAGCGTCGGCGTTCCGTCGGCGAGCACGCGCAGTCGACGTCCCTGACCGGCGCGCACGGGCACGGGTTCGTCGCCAGCACGAGTTGGAACCGCGCCGGATACGCGACGATGCCGTCCTTTCTGGCGTGCCGCACCTCGCCTTCCTCGACGACCGTGCGGAGCGCGTCCAGCCGCTGCGGCGCCGAATTCGCAGGCCTCGTCGAGGAACAACACGCCTCGGTGGGCCCTGCTGACCGCGCCCGGCTTCGCGATGCCCGTGCCGCCACCGACCAGTGCCGCCACCGATGTCGTGTGGTGCGGCGCCACGAACGGCGGTTCGCCGACCAGCGGCAGCCTCCGGCGACAGCGCACCGGCCACCGAGTGCACCGCCGTGACCTCCAGCGACTCGTCGGGCGTCAGTGGCGGCAGGAGACCGGTCAGTCGTTCGGCCAGCATCGTCTTGCCCGTGCCGGGCGGACCCGTGAGCAGGAGGTGGTGGCCACCTGCCGCGGCCACTTCCAACGCCCAGCGGGCCTCCGGCTGGCCGACCACGTCGCGCAGGTCCGGTCCGGTTCCGGCCGGTGATGGCGGGCGACGCCGGTGCGGGACGTCAGCGTGTCGTCCCTGCCGCGCAGCCAGCGCCAGCATGTCGCCGAGGGTGCTGCCGCCCGAGCACCGTGATGCCGTCGACAGGGCCGCCTCGGTGAAGGCCGTCCGCCGGCACGACCGCCGTACCCAGGCCAGCCCGTTTCGCGGCCAGCAGCGCCGGCAGGACGCCCCGGACCGCGCGCAGCCGCCCGTCCAGGGCGAGTTCGCCGAGCAGGACCGTGCCGGCGAGCCGGTCGTCCGGGACGATGCCGGCGGCGGCCAGGACGCAGCACGCCAGGGCGATGTCGTAACCGGAACCGCCCTTGGGCAGGTCGGCCGGGGACAGCGCGAGCGAGACCTGTCGGTTGGGCCACTCCTCGCCGCTGTTGCGGACGGCGGCGCGAACGCGATCCTTCGACTCGCGCAGTGCCGGGTCGGGCAGGCCGATCAGTCGGATGCCGGGCACGCCGACGGAGATGTCGGCCTCGATTTCGACCGGGACGCCTCGACCCCGACCAGGGCCACGGACCAGGTGGACGCGAGCGGCATCAGAACGCACCCCTTAGGTGACGCAGGCGGGGCACGCCGGCGGCGGGCCAGAGCACCGTCACGACGTCGTACCGGATCTCGCACCAGCCGACTGTACTGGCGCAGCCAGCTGGGTCGCTCGCGGACGCCTTGGGCTCTTCTCGCTCGTGACGACTCGGCGGGGTCGCCGAACTCGTCGGTCGTGCGGGTCTTGACCTCGCAGACGACGAGGCGTGCGGCCGTCCGTGGCGACGATGTCGAGTTCGCCTTCGCGGCAGCGCCAGTTGCGGGACAGCACGACGAGGCCGCGCTGGTCAGGTACTCGGCGGCGAGGTCCTCGCCTCGCCGGCCGAGATCGTGGCCGGTGGTGCCGGTGCTGTCGATCGCGGTGGTCATGAGTCGACAGTGCCGGGGAACTGCCGGGTAGGTCAGGGGCGGTCGGCCGGCTGTGGACAACGCGGTGGGCTGTGGACAGCCGGCGACGGGTGTCGGGCGGGTTGTGGTATCAGCCGGAGAACGGGCCGGACTCGGGGAGGCGCAGGTCCGGCTTGTCCAGTTCCTCGACGTTGACGTCCTTGAACGTGATGACCCGGACGTTCTTCACGAATCGGGCGGGCCGGTACATGTCCCACACCCACGCGTCGGACATCCGGACCTCGAAGTACACCTCGCCGTCGGCGTTGCGGACCTGGACGTCCACCGAGTTGGCCAGGTAGAACCGCCGCTCGGTCTCCACCACGTAGGAGAACTGGCTGACGATGTCGCGGTACTCCCGGTAGAGCTGAAGCTCCATCTCGGTCTCGTACTTCTCGAGATCCTCTGCGCTCATCGGATCCGCGCCCCTCCTCGCGACACCGGCGTCGAGCCCACCTCACCGGCGGCTGGCCTACCATTCTGGACCACGTCGACCGCAGACACGGCGCGCGCCACCCTCCTCGGCCGTGGGAATGCCGTGTCGGGCGGCGGCCGCGACCACGTTCACGTATGACCAGCGGTGCTCGACGCTGGGCCCGTGCACGTCGAGGGCCGCGGTGTGCGTCGGGCGTGCAGTAGCCCTTGTGCACGTCGAAACCGTACTTCGGGAACTCGCTCGTGCAGTTCGACCATGATCCGGTCCCTGGTGACCTTGGCCAGCACCGACGCCGCCGCCACGCACGCCGCCGCCTGGTCGCCCTTGACCACCGGCATGCTCGGCGCGGTCAGGCCGGCCACCCGGAAGCCGTCCACCAGCATGTAACCCGGATGGGTGGTCAAGCTGGGCGACGGCGCGGCGCATGCCCTCGATGTTGGCCACGTGCACGCCGAGCCCGTCCACCTCGGCGGGCGGGATCACCACGATGGCGTAGTCGACGGCCCGGGCCAGCACCAGGTCGTACATCCGGTCCCTGGCCCGCTCGGTGAGCAGCTTCGAGTCGGTCAGGCCGTCCAGGCGGCGGGCGTCGCCGGGCCGCAGCACGCAGGAGGCGACCACCAGCGGCCCCGCGCAGGCACCACGGCCCGCCTCGTCGACACCGGCGACCGGGCCGAGACCCCGCCGGTCCAGTGCGCCCTGCAGCGCCCAGTTGCCCGCGTCACCACGTACGATCGCGCGCTGCGGCCAACCCCGTCCGGCCAGCGCAGGGTCCGCCCGCCCACGAACTACCGCCGTCCCGCCGCGCGGCCTGCGGGGACGCCGGAGCGCATCACGGGTCCTGCGGCCCAGCCACAGCGTCGGGAACGCGGCGAGCGCGCCGACGCCCAGCGGCGCGGGCGCACCGGGCCAGCACCGGAGCACCCAGCGACGACACGACCTGCGGGTTGTTCTCACCGACGCCGCGCCACCGGTCGGGCGGCCAGATGATGGTCCGCGCCATGCCGATCACGTCACTCTCCGGCACGACACCGTTGATGCCGCCGCCGTTCTGGAACCGCGAGTCGAAGGAGTCGTTGCGGTTGTCGCCCATCATCCACAGGTCACCCTTGGGGACGGTGACCGGCGCGAACGCTGCTGCGTCGGCAGGCCCGACGCCGGTGCATCCAGTAGATGTACGGCTCGTTCAACGGTTTGCCGTCGACCATCACGCGATTCTGCGTGTCGCAGCAGGAGATCGTCTGGCCGCCGACCGCGATGACCCGCTTGACCAGGTCGTACTCGGGCGGCGAGCCGATGCCGATGGACGAGCCGAACTGGCGCAGCCACTTGACGACGACGTTGCTGGACTCGGTGACGTTGAACTCGCTCTCCGACCACCCGGGCGGGCCCTTGAACACGATCACGTCGCCCGGCGACGGGCTGGTGAAGTCGTAGGTCACCTTGTCGACCAGGATGCGGTCACCGGTGCAGCCGGGGCAGCCGTTGAGGGTCTGCTCCATCGAGCCGGACGGGATCACGTAGACCCGGGCGACGAACGTCTGGATCAGGAACGTGAGCACCAGCGCGATCCCGATCAGGATCGGCAGTTCCTTCCAGAACGACGACTTCTTCCTCGGCTTCGTCGCCTTGCCGCGTCCGGTTGCCCGGCCGGCGGGACTGGCTCGGCCGAGCCGTCCTCCGCGGGCGTGCCGGACCGTTGGCCGGCGCGCTATCCGCGTCCGTCGGGAACTCCGGGCTCGCGATCCGGATGTCCTGCCGTCGTGGGCGATTCCGCACCCGGGACTTCCGCACGCTCGTCTTCCGACGCCGTCATCGCCGTCCTTCTCGTAGCCGGCCGGCTGGCCGAACACTCCCCCCGGCCGATGCCGAGGCCCCGGCTCAGGTTACGGGAGGGCAGGTGGGCCGACTGTCAGGAGGCCGTCGGCGGTGTCCCGCTTCTCCTTGATCTTGGCGGCCTTGCCGCGCAGCTCACGCAGGTAGTACAGCTTCGCGCGGCGCACGTCGCCCGCTGGTGACCCGCTCGATCTTGGCGATGTTCGGCGAGTGCACCGGGAAGGTGCGCTCGACGCCGACGCCGAAGGAGACCTTGCGAACGGTGAAGGTCTCGCGGATGCCGCCGCCCTGACGGCGGATCACAACGCCCTGGAAGACCTGGTTGCGCTCGCGCGAGCCCTCGATGACGCGGACGTGCACCTTGAACGTGTCGCCCGGCCGGAAGTCCGGGATGTCGGAACGCAGCGACTGGGCGTCCAGAGCGTCCAGGGTGTTCATCGGTGGTCCGTCCTCGTCTTCGACGTGTCTCGTGCTCCCGAAGGCCCGCCGGCACCGCATGACGGGGCCCGGAACCGACCAACCGGGGGATGGTTCGTGACGCGCGCCGAGAATCTGCCCGGCGACAGCAACCGTTCCAGTGTGCCAGACGCGGGCGGCCGGAACCGGAAATCGGCCCCGTCACACCTGCGTCGGCCAGGCGTTCCAGCAGCGCGCGATCGTGCTTGTCCAGTGCCTCGTCCGGGAGGCGTTCCAGCAGGTCGGGGCGGCGGTGGACGGTGCGCTCCAGGGCCTGGTCACGCCGCCAGCGGTCGATCAGCGCGTGGTTGCCCGAGCGCAGCACGTCCGGCACGGCCAGGCCGCGCCACACCTCCGGGCCGGGTGTAGCTGGGGCCCTCGAGCAGGCCGTCGGAGAACGAGTCCTGCTCGGCCGACTCCGGGTTGCCCAGCACGCCGGGCAGCAGCCGGGCCACGGCCTCGACCATGACCAGGACCGCGACCTCGCCGCCGACCAGCACGTAGTCGCCGATGGACACCTCGTCCACCCGGCACCCGGCGCGCCGCGTCGTCGATCGACCCGCTGGTCGATGCCCTCGTACCGGCCGCACGCGAACACCAGGTGGCTCTCGGCGGCGTACTGCCGGGCGCACCGCCTGGGTGAACGGCCGGCCGGCCGGCGTGGGCACGACGAGCAGGGCGTCAGTCCGGCGCAGGCGGCGTCCAGCGCGTCGCCCCAGACGTCGCGGCTTCATCACCATGCCGGGGCCGCCGCCGTAGGGGCTGTCGTCCACGGCGCGGTGCACGTCGTGCGTCCAGTCGCGCAGGTCGTGCACGTCGACGGCGATCAGGCCGCGCGTCGATCGCCCTGCCCAGCAGCGCGGCGCGCAGCGGGGCGAGGTACTCGGGGAAGATCGTGACGACGTCGATGTGCACGGTCACCCGGCTTCGACGTCGTCGAGCAGCCCGGGGCGGGTCGAGCACGATCTTGCCGCCCGCCACGTCGACCTCGGGCACGATCTGCCTGACGAACGGCACCAGGGCCTCGCCGCCGCCGTCGCGGTCCACCACCAGCAGCTCGCCGCCCGCGCCGTGCAGGACCTCGCGCACGGTGCCGACCACTGCCGGCCACGGTGTGCACGGCGAGGCCCTCGAGCTGGTGGTCGTAGAACTCGTCGGGGTCCTCGATCGGCGGCAGGTCGGTGGCGGGCGCGGCCAGCGGCACACCACGCAGTGCTCGGCGGCGTCGCGGCCGTCGACGCCCTCGAAACACACCAGCAGCCGCCCGGTGTGTGGCCGGGCGGCTGTGATGGTCAGCGAGCGCGTCACCGCGCCGTCGCGAGATGTGACGAACAACACGGAGCCCACGGCGAACCGCAGGTCGGCCGAGTCGGTGCTCAGGTCGACGACCAGCTCACCGCGGATGCCGTGCGGCTTGACGATCCGCCCGACCCTGCGCAGGTCCGGTCCGGCGACCATGCTCACCGGCCGGTCAACGGTCGGTGTCCACCACGTCCACCCGCACGCCGCGACCACCGATGCCGGTCATCACGGTGCGCAGCGCGGTCGCGGTCCGGCCGCCCCTGCCGATCACCTTGCCCAGGTCCTCCGGGTTGACGTGCACCTCGAGGGTGCGGCCGCGACGCGTGGTCAACAGGTTGACCCGCACGTCGTCCGGGTGATCGACGATGCCGCGGACCAGGTGCTCCAGCGCGTCGGCCAGAACACTCACTTCTCGTTCGCCGCCGGGCGCCTCGGCATCGGCCTTGGGCTCGGCGCTCGGCCTTCTTGGCGCTCGCCTGCTTGCGGCGTGGTGGCCTCGACGGTCGGCTCCTCGCCCGCCGCGGCCAGCGCGGCGTTGAACAGGTCCTGCTTGCTGGGCTTGGGCTCGGCGCCTTGCGCAGCGTGCCCTCGGTGCCGGGCAGGCCCTTGAACTTCTGCCAGTCACCGGTGATCTCCAGCAGGTGCTGGACCGGGTCGGTCGGCTGGGCGCCGACGCCCAGCCAGTACTGGGCCCGCTCGGAGTTGATCTCGATGAAGCTCGGCTCCTGCTTGCGGGTGGTACTTGCCGATGGTCTCGATCGCACGGCCGCCACGACGGGTCCGCGCGTCGGCGATGATCGACCCGGTAGTAGGGCTGGCGGATCTTGCCGAGGCGCTGCAGCTTGATCTTGACGGCCACGGGTAGGGGTACTCCTCAAACAGTCGTTACGCGAGTTTCAGGCGCCCGCCGGCCGAGTGGGGCCGGCCTGCGAGCATCCTGGAGTTCAGGGTGCCGCGAGCCGGTGAGAGGGACCTGCCGCAGCGGACAGCCGCCCATTGTGCCAGATGGCCGATGCGGGGCTGGCAGTGCCCGAGGTCGGCGAAGGGCGCCATCGGCACCCCGCGCGGCCTCGTCAGCGCGGCCCGGACCGCGATGGCGTGGCGCGACGGCGCCGGGGGTGTCGCCGTGCAGGCACAGCGACCGGGCGGACGTGCGCAGCACGGTCCCGTCGACGGCGACGATCTCGCCGTCGTCGGCCAGCCGCACCGCCCGTCGACCACGGCCGCGTCGTGTCGCGGCAGCAGGGCGTCCGGTTCGGTGCGCGGCACCAGGGTGCCCTCCGGGGTGTAGCCGCGGTCGGCGAACGCCTCCGGCACGCACCCAGGCCGCCCGCCTCGGCGGCGGCCAGCAGCCGCGAGCCGGGCAGGCCGAGGATCGGCAGCTCGCCGAACGCCCGACGCCTCGACGACGGCGGCGGCCTGGGCCTCGTGGTGCACGGTGGCGTTGTAGAGGGCGCCGTGCGGCTTCACGTACGCCACCCGGCCGCCGGCCGCGCGGGCGCACGCTTCCAGCGCACCGATCTGGTACAGCACGTCGTCGGCCAGTTCGCCGCGGTGCCACGTCGATGAACCGGCGGCCGAACCCGGCCAGGTCGCGATAGGACGACCTGGGCGCCGATCACGACCCCGCGCGTACGCGGCCGCGCGCACACCGCGCGCATGGTCGCCGGGTCGCCGGCGTGGAAGCCGCAGGCCACGTTGGCGCTGGTCACACGTCCAGCAGGGCGTCGTCGTCGCCGAGCCGCCAGACGCCGAAGCCCTCGCCGAGGTCGCTGTTGAGGTCGAGTCGGTCACGGCACGTCCACTTCGTGGCCCGCGCTTCGCGCACGAGACCGTGTTACGCCGTTCGCCAAGTCCGCTCACTGGCCATCAACCCCATCGCGACCAGCAGCATGGCCAGGCGGGCAGGAAGTTGTTCATCTGGTGGGCGACGATGCTGGCCGGCAGCCTGCCGGTCAACAGCCGGGCCAGGCCGATCGGCACGGCGATCACCAGCAGCAGCGTGGTGCGGATCGGTTCGAGGTGGCTGGCGGCGAAGATCGCGGTGGACCAGGCCGAACGCGGCCCAGCGGCCCCACTGCTGCCGTTCGATCGCGCCCCAGAGCAGGCCGCGGAAGATGATCTCCTCGCAGATCGGGCCGATCAGCCAGATGAAGAGGAACATCACGACCGCGGCGGTGATCGGCATCCGGCCGCCGTCGACGACGGTGTTGATCGCCGACGTTGGCGTCCGTTCGCGCCGACGATCCTGGTCCAGATGTAGGCGGCGACGACGGTGAGCACGATGCCCAGCCCGCGCCGAGTCTGAGGCCGACCTTGACGTCCGCCCACCGGTAGGCCAGCCGAGGTCGAGCACGGGTCCGTTGCCGCGCAGGTAGGTCACCAGCACGGCGACGGCGGCGGCCAGCGCCGTGGGCACGATCGTGCCGACCAGCACGTCGGCGATGGTGGCCGGCGTCGCGGACCGGGTGCGGGTCGAGGATCGCGGCCAGGAACACCGCGGACAGCAGCAGCACCGCTTCGACCAGCAGGAACGCGCCGAACCCCCACCGGTGAGCGGGTTCGGCGACGGGCGGATCGTCGTCGGGCACGATGGGTGCTGTCCGGGGATTCGGCGGTCGGCTCGTCCGGCTGGTGCAGTGATGTCACGGGCGCCTCCGGTCGACCGGTGCAGCAGTGAAGCTTCGACCATAGGCGCGACAGCGGCAATCGCACTCCGCACCTTGTCGTGTCTACGCCGGTCACGACTTGCCGGCAAACCACAGAACCACGGCCGGGAGGAAGTTGTTGGTCGCGTGGGCGACCATGCTGGCGCCGATGCCGCCGGAGCGCATCCGGGCCACGCCGATCGCCACGCCCTGGCGAACAGCGCCAGGGTGAGCGTGGGTTCCTGGTGCAGCAGCGCGAAAACCAGCGCCGTCAGACCGAGAATCATCAGTTTCGGTACCCGGTAGTGTTCCAACGCGCCCCACAGCGCGCCGCGCATCAGCATCTCCTCGTTGACCGGCGCGACGATCACGGCGTACACCGAGCGCGAACAGCGAGCCAGACCGTGCGGCCGCCCGCCAGCTGTCCCAGTCGCCTGCGCGACACCCTGCTGTGGCCGGTGGAACACGCAGTTCCCGCAGGACCAGGTTGACCACGAGGCCCGAGGGCGAGCGCGACGACGCCGCAGGAGAGCCCGGTCGACACGTCCGACCACCGGAACCGGATGCCGAAGTCCGCGGGGACCGCTGCCGCGCCACCAGGACACCACGGCGGGACCGATGCCGAGCAGCAGGTTGGGCAGCAGGGCGACGAGCACGAGCGGGCCGCGCAGGTTGGCCTGCACGGCGTCGGGGTTGATCGCACGGCGGCGACCGCGCCGGTGACGATCAGCGAGACGAGGTAGAAGCCGCCGTAACCGGCGAAGAATCCGAGGAACCCCCAGGGCAGCCCACGGCGGCCCCGGTGGGCTGGCCGCGAAGGCGGGGTTGGCGGGAAGCATTCGTGGCGCCGCCGCGGATACGCGCTCGGCGGCAGGTGGATCGCAGAGGTGCCGGCAGGTCACCGATCGGCGCGACTGGGTTGCGGCGCGATTCGCCGCGACATCCGGCGCGGGCACCGACCGGCGCGACTGGGCGGCGGCAGGATCGGCGCGGCATCCGGCCGGGGTTCCTCGGTCGGGTGCGTTGGGCGGTGGCCGGGCCCTCGGCCGGCGGGTTGCGTCTTGGCCTCGGTCACTAGCGGATCACCCTGCCGCGCAACAGGATTCGGCTCGGGGAGCGAAGAGTCGCCAGGTCGGTTCTCGGGTCGGTCGCGGTAGCCGAGCACGTCGGCCGGGGCGCCCTCGGCCGAGGCCCGGCCAGCCCAGCCATTCCCTGGCCCGCCAGGAGGCCGCGGCGATCGCCGTCGTCCGCGGCCATGCCGACGCCGGCCAGCGCGGTGACCTCGTCGACGATGCGGCCGTGCTCGATGCCGCCGCCGGCGTCGGTGCCCGCGTAGACCGGCACGCCGGCCTCGACCGCGGCGCCCACGGTCTCGCCGCACGCGGGCGTGCAGCGCCCGCATGTGCTTGGCGTACACCGGGTACTTGGTCGCCGCAGTCCGCGATGCCGGGGAAGTTCTCGATGTTGATCAGCGTCGGCACCAGCGCCGTGCCGCGGCGGGCCATCTCGGCGATCAGTGTCGGCGGTCAGGCCGGTGCCGTGCTCGATGCAGTCGATGCCGGCGTTGATCAGGCCGGGCAGCGCGTCCTCGCCGAACACGTGCGCGGTCACCTTCGCGCCCGGCCGCGTGCGCGGCGTCGATCGCCGTCGACCAGCACGTCGTCCGGCCACAGCGGGGCCAGGTCGCCGACGGACGCGGTCGATCCAGTCGCCGACCAGCTTGACCCAGCCGTCGCCGTACGCGGCCTGCTCGGCGACGGCGGCCGGCAGCTGCGCCGGGTCCTCCAGTTCGACGCCGAGGTCGGGATGTAGCGCTTGGGCCGGGTGCAGGTGCCGGCCGGCGCGGATGATCCTGGGCAGGTCGAGGCGGTCCTGCAGCGGCCGGGTGTCGATCGGCGAGCCGCAGTCGCGGATCAGCAGCGTGCCGGCGTCCCGGTCGGTCTCGGCCTGCGCCGGCGGCCTGCGTCGAGGTCGACGGCGCCCTTCGGGCCGAGGCCGACGTGGCAGTGCGCGTCGACCAGGCCGGGCAGCAGGAAACCGCCGTCGAACACGGTGGTCGCGTTCGGCACCGGCGTCGTGCGGACCCGGCCGTTGACCACCCACAGGTCGCGCGGCTCGCTCCTCCGGCAGGACGACGCCGCGCAGGTGCAGCGCGGTCACTTCTTCTTGTTGTTGCCGAACTTCAGCTTCGACGGGTCGAAGCCGGGCGGCAGCTGGTCCAGGCCGGCCAGGCCGGGCGGCAGTTCGTTGAGGCCGGCCGGCATCGCCGGACAGGTCGGGCATGCCGGCCGGGGAAACCGCCGGGCAGGCCGCCGCGGACCTTCGGCTGGGTCGGGCCGCGGCCCTTGCCCTTCTTGCCCTTCTTGCCCTTCTTGGTGGCCGCCGCGCGCGCGCCGGGCAGGCCGAACCGGCCGGCCATCTGCTGCATCATCTTGCGGGCCTCGAAGAACCGGTTGACCAGGTCGTTGATGTCGCGGACCTCGACGCCGGAGCCGCGTGCGATGCGCAGCCGGCGCGACGCGTTGATGATCTTCGGGTCGGCCCGCTCGGCCGGGCGTCATGCCGCGGATGATGGCCTGCACGCCGGTCCAGGCTGCTTCTCGTCGAACTGGGCGAGCTGGTCCTTGAGCTGGCCGGCGCCGGGCAGCATGCCCAGCAGGTTGGCGATCGGGCCCATCTTGCGGACCGCGAGCATCTGCTGCAGGAAGTCCTCCAGGGTCAGCTCGCCGGTGCCGATCTTGGCGGCCGTCTCCTCGGCCTGCTTGGCGTCGAATGCCTGCTCGGCCTGCTCGATCAGGGTGAGCACGTCGCCCATGCCGAGGATCCGGCCGGCCATCCGGTCGGGGTGGAAGACGTCGAAGTCCTCCAGCTTCTCGCCGTTGGACGCGAACATGATCGGCTGGCCGGTGATCTCGCGGACGCTCAGCGCGGCACCACCGCGGGCGTCGCCGTCGAGCTTGGTGAGCACGACGCCGGTGAAGCCGACGCCGTCGCGGAACGCCTCGGCCGTGTTCACCGCGTCCTGGCCGATCATGGCGTCGACCACGAACAGGACCTCGTCGGGCTCGACGGCGTCCCGGATGTCGACGGCCTGCTGCATCATCTCGGCGTCGACACCCAGGCCGGCCGGCGGTGTCGACGACGACGATGTCGTGCTGCGCGCGCTTGCGCCTCCTCGATGCCGCGCCGGGCCACGTCGACCGGGTCGCCGACGCCGTTGCCCGGCTCGGGCGCGAACACCGTCACGCCGGCCCGCTCGCCGACCACCTGCAGCTGGGTGACCGCGTTGGGCCGCTGGAGGTCGGCAGGCGACCAGCAGCGGCGTGTGGCCCTGGCCGCGCAGCCACTGGCCGAGCTTGCCGGCCAGCGTCGTCTTGCCGGCACCCTGCAGGCCGGCCAGCATGATCACGGTCGGCGGGTTCTTGGCCAGGTTCAGCCGGCGTGTCTCGCCGCCGAGGATCGTCGACCAGTTCCTCGTTGACGATCTTGACGACCTGCTGGGCCGGGTTCAGCGCCTGGGAGACCTCGGCGCCCTTGGCCCGCTCCTTGATGCCGGCGATGAACGTCGCGCACCACGGGCAGCGCGACGTCGGCTTCGAGCAGCGCGATCCGGATCTCGCGCGCGGTCGCGTCGATGTCCGCGTCGGACAGCCGGCCCTTGCCGCGCAGGTTCGCGAGGACTGACGTGAGCCGGTCGGAAAGGGTGTCGAACACGGGGACGGCACTCCAGCAGGTCGAGTCGGTGAGCTGGTGACCACACCAGCCATCCGCCAGTTAGCCGCTGGCGGAACGCCGGCATGCGCGGTACGGGACCCGGTGGGATGCCCATCCCCCTGGAAGAGGCATCCCACCGGGCCGACAATGCCCGGCGAAGCCGGGTGCGCCGGCCTTCGTTCCCGGGACCGGACCGCGCCGTCCGGCTGCGGCGCAGCACCCGGGCCGGCCCCACCCCTCGTAGGGCCGGCCCGGGCGCCGCACGCCGCCGACCAGGGACCCTCCCTCTCGACCGGGCCGCCGCCCCACCCCCAGCCGGGCGCCCCGCCGGCTCGGTCGAGTTGTCCCTCTTCGGTGTCGCAGGATCAGCTTGCCGCGCGCACGCGGCCAGGGGCAGCGTGAACGCCCCGGTCAGCACGTGCGTAGTGCTACGGAATCGCGGTCCGGGTGCACCCGCGACTGCCAGGTGACACGCGTACCGCTCCGGTTGGTGTTCGCAGTGGTGACGGCCCTGGCTTGGCCCCATGACGCGATCCGCGGCAGAAATTCTCAGCCGGCCGCGGCCAGCACCGCCGCCTCGACCCGTCGGCGCAGCGTCGGCCGGCAGACCGGGCAGCTCGCCCGTGGTCAGGCAGAACGAGCTGACCGACGGTCGCGCCCGGGGGTGGCCAGCCGCGCCCAGCGGACGTCCGCCCGGCACGCCTCCAGCGCGGACGCCACCCGGTAGAGCAGGCCGATCCGGTCGCTGGCGCGCAGTTCCAGCACGACGGCGCCGGTGGCCTCGTCGTCGAACCACAGCACCTGCGGCCGGGCCGGCTCGCCCGCCGCGGTGGCGTAGTCGCGTTCCTTGGCGTCCAGCCGCGCGGCCAGCGGCAGGGAGCCGTCCACGGCCCGGCCGAGCTGTTCGCGCAGCAGCGCCGGGTCGGGCAGCGCGCCGAACCGCGGGGACACCCCGAACACGTCCACGGCGACGCCGTCGTGGCTGCGCATGGTCGCCGCGTGCACGTCCAGCGAGTTCAGCGCCAGCACGCCGGCCGCGCGGGCCAGCAGGCCGGCGCGGTCCGGCGGCGACCATCGTGACCGTGGCGCCGTGCGCGGTGCCGGACACCAGCACGCCGGGCCTGCCGGACCCGGCGACCGACCGGGCCAGCTCGATGCTGGCCGTCGTCCAGCGGCTCCGGGCCGGGCGGCGGCTCGCCGGCCAGCACGGCGCGGCAGCCCGCGACGAGCTCGGCGATCAGCCCCGCCTTCCAGGCCGTCCACACGCCCGGCCCGGTGGCCAGCGGTCCGCCTCGGTCAGCGCGTAGAGCAGGTCCAGCAGCACCCGGTCGCCGTCCAGGGTGTCGGCGATGCGCAGCACGGTGGCCGGGTCGTTGACGTCGCGGCGGGTCGCGGTGTGCGGCAGCAGCAGGTGGTGGCGGACCATGCGCGGACAGCGTCGCCACGTCGTCGTCGGGCAGGCCGAGCGCGCTCGCCGATCTGGGCGGCCAGAGCGGCGCCGACGACGGAGTGGTCGGCGTCGCGGCCCTTGCCGATGTCGTGCAGCAGCGCGCCGAGCAGCAGCAGGTCCGGCCGGGCCACGGTGGTGGCCAGCGCCGCCGCCTGGACCGTGGTCTGCACCAGGTGCCGGTCGACGGTCCACAGGTGCACGGCGTCGCGCGGCGGCAGGTCGCGGACCGCGCCCCACTCCGGGAACAGCCTGCCCCACAGCCCGGTCCGGTCGAACGCCTCGACGACGTCGACCAGGCCCGGCCCGGCGGCCAGCAGGCTGAACAGCGCGTCCAGCGCCGGCCGCGGCCACGGTTTGCGCAGTTCCGGGGCCCGTTCGGCGAGCCGGGCCATGGTGCCGGCCGCGATCGGCGCGTTCGCCCGCGCGGCAGCCGCGGCCAGCGCGCAGCAGCAGCGCCGGGTCACGGGCCGGGTCGGCGTCCCGGGCCAGCGCGACCTCGCGCGCCGTGCAGCACGACGCCCTCGGCCAGCGGCTTGCGCACCGGGCCACCGGCGCAGGCCGATGCCCCGCCGCGGCGTCGTGCCGCGGACGGTCCGGATCGCCACGTCCAGCGCGTACGTCGACGGAACGGCCGGCCGAGGACAGCGCCCCGCGCCAGCTCGAACCGGTCGCCCATGCCGAGCGCGGCGGCGACCTCGTCGCCGTCCTGCGCGCGCAGGACGTCCCGGGCCCGCCCGACCGCGCGGCGCAGTTCGGTGCGCACGTCCAGCAGCAGGTCCCGCGCCTCCAGCACGTCCGCGCCCGGCCGGTCGACGAGCTGCGCCGTGGCCAGCGCGTCCAGCAGTTGCACGTCCCGCAGGCCGCCCCTGCCGTGCTTGAGGTCGGGCTCGGCGCGCTGCGCCACCTCGCCGCCGCGCGCCCAGCGCTGCGGCCGCCGCCGTCGGCCAGCTCGTCGATCCGGCCGCGCGCCGACGCGCGCCACGCCTGCCGGGCCGAGGACGCCAGCCGCTCGGCCACCTCGGCGTCACCGGCCAGGTGCCGCGCCTCCAGCAGGCCCAGCGCGGCCCGCAGGTCGTCGGCCGCCACCTGCAGCGACTCGCGGACGGTCCGCACCGAGTGGTCCAGGCCGATGCCCGCGTTCCACAGCGGGTACCAGAGCCGCTCGGCCAGTTCCGCCGACCGTCGCGTCGCCGTTCTCGTGCACCAGCACGAGGTCCAGGTCGGAGTACGGCACGAGCTCCCGGCGGCCCAGCGCGCCGACGGCGACCAGCGCGACACCCGCCGGACCGTCCAGGCCGGCGCGGGCGGCGTGCCCGGCCAGCCAGAAGTCGTGCAGGTCCACCAGCGCCTCGCGCAGGTCGGCGCCGACCAGACGGCGCCGACCCGCGCGCGGATTGATCAGCAGATCGCGGCCCAGAGCAGATCCTCCGCGGCCTGCCCCGGTGGCTGCTCCGCGTGCGATCACTCGCGCGCTCCCGCCGACGTGCGTCCGCGCCCGCGTGCTCACAGCGCGTCGACGCCCCGCTCGCCGGTGCGCACCCGCACCACGGTCTCCACCGGCGTGACCCACACCTTGCCGTCGCCGATCCGGCCGGTGCGCGCGGCCGTCGACCACGGCGTCCACCGCCCGGTCGGCGCGTCGTCCTCGACCAGCACCTCGACCTTGCAGCTTGGCCACGAAGTCCACCGGGTACTCGGCGCCCCGGTAGACCTCGGTGTGGCCCTTCTGCCGGCCGTAGCCGCTGACCTCGCTGACCGTCATGCCGAGCAGCCCGAGCTGTTCCAGGGCCGACTTGACGTCGTCCAGCGTGAACGGCTTGACGATCGCGGTGACCAGTTTCATGACGTGCTTCCCTTCACTGCTGCCGTAGCGGTGGCGGACCGGGCTCGTGCTCGGGTGCCAGGGCGCTCCGAGCCGCCGGCCGATGCCGGTGAACTCGTACGCGGTCTCGGCGTGTTCGCGCCTCGTCGATGCCGATCGATCTCGGCCTCGTCGCTGACCCGGAAGCCGATCGTCTTCTTGATGATCCAGCCGATGATGAACGCGAGGACGAACGAGTACGCCAGCACCGCGCCCGCCGCCGACCGCCTGCCGCCACAACTGGTTGAGCCCGCCGCCGTAGAACAGGCCGTTCCCGCCGGCGGAGTTCACCGAGGCGGTGGCGAAGAAGCCGATCAGCAGGGTGCCGACGATGCCGCCGACGAGGTGCACGCCGACCACGTCGAGGGAGTCGTCGAAGCCGAACCGGAACTTCAGGCCGGTGGCCATGGCGCAGATCACGCCCGCGGCGATGCCGATCACCAGCGCGCCCATCGGGTCGACGTAGCCGCACGCCGGGGTGATCGCGACCAGACCGGCGACGGCGCCGGAGGCGGCGCCCAGGGTGGTCGGCTTGCCGTCCCTGATCTGCTCGACGACCAGCCAGCCGAGCAGCGCCGGCGGCCGTGGCGACGGTGGTCGTGGTGAACGCGATCGACGCGAGGTCGCCGGCGGCCAGCGCGGAACCGGCGTTGAAGCCGTACCAGCCGAACCACAGCAGCGCGGCGCCGAGCAGCACGAACGGCACGTTGTGCGGGCGGGGCGTGCTCCTGGGCCAGCCCTTGCGCTTGCCCAGCACGAGCGCCAGTGCCAGGCCCGCGGCAGCCGGCGTTGATGTGGACCGCGGTGCCACCGGCGAAGTCGAACGCCTTGAGCTTGTTGGCGATCCAGCCGCCGACCGAGTTCGGAGCCGGTGAAGCCGTTGAAGTCGAACACCCAGTGCGCGACCGGGAAGTACACGACGGTCACCCAGACGCCGACGAACAGCACCCAGGCCCAGAACTTGGTCCGGTCGGCGATGGAGCCGGAGATCAGCGCGGGCGTGATGACCGCGAACATCAGCTGGAACATCACGAACGACAGCGTCGGTATCTGGTCGGCCCTTCGGGCCGGCCAGCGTGCCGACGGTGTTGCGAGAGCAAGGCGTTGTGCAGGCCGGCCGACGAAGCCGCCGACCGCCCTCGCTGCCGAACGACATGCTGTAGCCGTAGAGCAGCCACAGCACGCCCACGACGCCGAGCGTGATGAAGTTCATCATCAGCATGTTCAGCACGCTCTTGGAACGCACCATGCCGCCGTAGAAGAACGCGAGCCCGGGGGTCATCAGCATGACCAGCGCGGCGCTGGCCAGCACCCAGGCGGTATCTCCAGGGTTCACATCGTCCTCCTGTCCAGACCGGGTTGGCGGCAAGCATCGAGACGCGCTGTTTCACCCGGACGCGCTACAGGTTTCCTGCGTGTGAACTTGGCACCTGCCCGTGTTACGAGCAGATTTCCGTGATCAGTCGGGCACGTTGCGCCACGACTTTCGCACCGGAACGTCCGATCAGCGAGGATCAGCGATCGTGAGCGGCAACCACTCGGCCCGGCCCACCCGATCGGGTGCTGGCCGCCCTGCGCTGTCCCGTGTGCCGGGATCGTCTGTCCTTAGTGGACGGTGCGCTGCGGTGCGCGAACCGGCACTCGTTCGACATCGCCCGGCAGGGCTACGTGAACCTGCTCGCCGGCACCGGCACGGCCGAGATCGGGCACGGCGGACACGCCGGCGATGGTCGCCGACCGGGCCGACTTCCTGGCCGCGGGCCACTACCGGCCGCTGGCCGACACGGTCGCCGCGCTGGTCGCGCACCGACGGGCATGGTCGTGGACGCGGGCGCCGGCACCGGCTACTACCTGGCGCACGGTCCTGGACCGGCTGCCCGGCCGCCGCCGGGCTCGCGCTGGACGTCTCGCCCGCCGCGCTGCGCAGGGCGGCGCGCGCGGCACGACCGGCTGGGCGCGGTGGTGTGGGACGTGTGGCGGCCGTGGCCGGTCCGCGACGACGCCGCGGACGTGCTGGTCAACGTGTTCGCACCGCGCAACGGCGCCGAGTTCCGCCGCGTGCTGCGGCCCGGCGGGCTGCTGGTCGTCGTCACGCCCGGCGCCCGACCACCTGGCCGAACTGGGCGACGCCGGGCTGCTCACCGTCGACCCGGACAAGGCGGCGACGGCTCGCCGACACCCTCGGCGAGGCGTTCGACCCAGGTGCACGAACAGCGGCTGCGCTACCCGATGGCGCTGGGCCCGGCCGACGTCGCACGCGTGGTCGGCATGGGCCCGGCGGGCCACCACGACCGGCCGGCGCCGCCGCCGGAGCCGCGCCGGCGTGACGGCGTCGTTCGTGGTGGCCGCCTACTCGTCGGCGGAGCGGTGACGCCTGCGCGGCACGGCGGCCGTCGCCAGCAGACCGCCGATCAGGCCGAGGTTCTTCAGGAAGTGCGACCGGTTCGCCGCCCGCGCGGTCGGGTCCTCGTGCTCCCAGTAGGCGTGCCCGGCCACCGTCGTGGGCACCAGGTTGACGGCGAGCACCAGCGCGCGACAGCCGAGGGAACCAGCCGACGCGCCAGCCCGACGCCGGCCACGATCTTGAGCACGGCGTCCAGCCGGACCACGGTCTCCGGGTCGGTCGGCACCTGCTCGGGCAGCGAGTCCCCGAACTTCTCGACGGCCGACTCGATCAGCGGGGTCGCGCCTTGACGTTCTTGTCCGGGCTGCGCAGTGTGTTGATTCCGCTGACCACGAAGACGGTGGCCAGCATGCGGCCTGGCAAGTCTCTGCACGATCATCGGGCAACACGCTCCTTCACGGCTCGTACCGACCGTAGTACCCGCTGCGGCGGTGCGTGAAAAGCACGCAACACCACCCGGGTGTGCCGGAGTGTCATGGACCCAGCAACGCGTCCACGAACGCGCCCGGCTCGAACGGGGCGAGGTCGTCCGGACCCTCGCCGAACCCGACCAGCTTCACCGGCACGCCCAGTTCCCGCTGCACCTGGAACACGATGCCACCCTTGGCGGTGCCGTCCAGTTTGGTCAGCGCGATGCCCGTGACGTCGACGATGTCGGCGAACACCCGGGCCTGGGTCAGTCCGTTCTGGCCGGTGGTGGCGTCCAGCACGAGCAGCACCTCGTCCACCTTGGCCTGCTTCTCCACCACCCGCTTGACCTTGCCCAGCTCGTCCATCAGGCCGGTCTTGGTGTGCAGGCGGCCGGCCGTGTCGATGACGACGGTGTCCACCTTCGCCTCGATGCCCCGCTTCACGGCGTCGAACGCGACCGCTGCCGGATCGGCGCCTTCCTTGCCGCGCACCACTTCCGCGCCGACCCGGTCGGCCCAGGTCTGCAACTGGTCGGCGGCAGCGGCTCGGAACGTGTCGGCGGCGCCGAGCAGGACACGGCGGCCGTCCGCGACCAGCACCCTGGCCAGCTTGCCGGTCGTCGTCGTCTTGCCGGTGCCGTTCACGCCTGCCACCAGCACGACGGCGGGACCGTCCTCGTGCGGCAGCGCGCGGACCGCGCGGTCCATGTCCGGGTGCAGCGCGCCGACCAGCACCTCGCGCAGCAGCGCCCGTGCCTGCTCGGTGGTGCGGACGCCGCGCGAGTTCAGTTCGGCGCGCAGCCGTGTCCACGATCTCGGTGGTGGTGGCCGCGCCGAGATCGGCCATCAGCAGGGTGTCCTCGATCTCGGTCCAGGAGTCCTCGTCCAGGTTGCCGGCGCCGAGCAGGCCGAGCAGGCCGTGGCCGAGCGTGGACTGGGAGCGCGACAGCCTGCCGCGCAGCCGCTCCAACCGGCCGCTGACCGGCGCGATCTCCTCGGCCATCACGTCGGACACGGCGATCTGGTCGGTGACCGGCTCCGCCTGGACGGGCGGTGACTGGACCGGCACGGACCGGACCGGCGCGGACTGGGCCTGCACGGACTGGACGGGCATGGACTGGACCGGCACCGGTTCGGTGACCGCGTCCGGCGACGGCGGTCCGGCGTCGACCACGCCCTGCTTCGGTGCGGCCCCGGGCACCGCGGCGTCGTCGCCGACGCCGGGCCGGCCGTCCACGCCGGGCCGGTCGGCCACCGGATGGTCCGGTTTCCGGCCCCCCGGGGCCAGCGAGATACCGCCGCCCGCCTGGTAGCCGCCCTTCTCGCCGCCCTTGTCCGCCGACGGCTCGGACAGGCTGATCCGCCGGCTCCTGCGCAGCACGAGGCCGGCGCCGAGCACCGCCAGTAGCACCACGACGATGGCGACGACAATGATGATCAGGGTCGTTGTGGACACCCGGCCATCCTTCCACGGGCTGCCCGGAGGGTGCGGCCCGTGACGGTGGGCGTCCCTAGGATGGTCGGGTGATCTGGACCGCAGCAGCCGCGGCCGCCACCGACGATCCCGCCCTGGACGTGCTGCGCCGCGTGTTCGGCTACGAGTCGTTCCGCGGGCCGCAGCGGGAGGTCGTGGACCACGTCATCGGCGGCGGTGACGCGCTCGTGCTGATGCCCACCGGCGGCGGCAAGTCGCTGTGCTACCAGATCCCCGCGCTGGTCCGCGAGGGCGTCGGCATCGTCGTGTCGCCGCTGATCGCGCTGATGCAGGACCAGGTGGACGCGTTGCGGGCACTGGGGGTGCGGGCCGGGTTCCTGAACTCCACGCAGGCGCCGGACGAGCAGCGGATGGTCGAGGCCGAGTTCGTGCCGGCGAACTGGACCTGCTCTACCTGGCGCCGGAACGGCTGCGCTCCGAGGGCACGCTGCGGCTGCTGGAACGCGGCACGATCGCGCTGTTCGCGATCGACGAGGCGCACTGCGTCGCCCAGTGGGGACACGACTTCCGGCCGGACTACCTGGCGCTGTCCGCGCTGCACGAGCGCTGGCCGGACGTGCCGAGGATCGCGCTGACCGCGACGGCCACCGAGGCCACCCGCCAGGAGATCGCCTCCGCGGCTCACCTCGGCCGACGCGCGGCACGTGGTGGCCAGCTTCGACCGGCCCAACATCCAGTACCGGATCGTGTCCGAAGGTCGATGCCGAAGCGGCAGCTGCTCGACCTGCTCACGCTCGGAGCACAAGGGCGACTCCGGCATCGTCTACTGCCTGTCCCGGGCGTCGGTGGAGAAGACCGCGGAGTTCCTGGTCGGCCAACGGGATCACCGCGCTGCCCTACCACGCGGGCCTGGAGGGCGGCACGCGCGCCGAGCACCAGTCGCGGTTCCTGCGCGAGGACGGGCTGGTGATGGTCGCCACGATCGCGTTCGGCATGGGCATCGACAAGCCGGACGTGCGGTTCGTGGCACACCTGGATCTGCCGAAGTCGGTCGAGGGCTACTACCAGGAGACCGGGCGCGCGGGCCGGGACGGCCTGCCGTCCACCGCCTGGCTGGCCTACGGGCTGCAGGACGTGGTGCAGCAACGGAAACTGCTCGACCTCGTCCGAGGGCGACGCGGCGCACCGCCGCCGGCAGGCCGCTGCACCTGGACGCGATGCTGGCGCTGTGCGAGACGGTGGAGTGCCGGCGGACGCGGCTGTTGGCCTACTTCGGCCAGTCCGGGGCCGAGTGCGGCAACTGCGACACGTGCCTGTCGCCACCGGAGTCGTGGGACGGCACGGTGCCGGCGCAGAAACTGCTGTCCACGGTGTACCGGCTGAAGCACCGAGCGGCGGCAGTACTTCGGCGCCGGGCCACGTGATCGACATCCTGCTCGGCAGAAGACGGCGAAGGTCATCCAGTACGACCACGACACGCTCACCGTGTTCGGCGTCGGCGCCGACCTGCGGGAGACCGAGTGGCGCGGCGTGGTGCGGCAGTTGCTGGCCCAGGGTCTGCTCGCGGTCGAGGGCGACCACGGCACGCTGGTGCTCACCGACGCCAGCGCCGATGTGCTGGGCCGGCAAGCGGGAGGTGCCGCTGCGGCGGGAGCCGGAGCGCGCTGTCGCACCGGCCGCACGGACGGCGAAGAAGACCGAACGCGGTGGATCTGGCGCCCGAGGCCGTGCCGGTGTTCGAGCGGTTGCGCGCGTGGCGTGCCGCGACGGCGAAGGAGCAGGGTGTGCCGGCGTACGTGGTGTTCCACGACGCGACGCTGCGCCAGATCGCCGGCAAGGCGCCGTCGACACTGGCCGAGCTGGGCAAGGTCAGCGGTGTCGGCGAGAACAAGCTCGCCAAGTACGGGCAGCAGATCCTGGACACCTGGCGGCCGGCTGAGCTCCCGCTGTGGACCGTCATTGAGGATCATTACGATTCCCTGACGGACTACCCACCCATAGCGGACATTTCGGGTCGCTACTCCGTTCGGGTTGCGCTAGCTTCCCCGTGATCTAACAGTGACTACCGCCGATATCCCCAAGATCTGGACCCTATCAGTCTTTCCACTGTCGACACCGGATCGACGCATGCCCTGCCAATGCTCCGGCGTCCGGGTGCCTCGCGCCGCTCAGAAAGGAGCATGAGTTGCGCCAGACAGAGCCATCGCCGCTTACCCCGAGCAGCGGCGACAGTACGTACGTAGGTCGTCAGTGCTCCGACTTGTCCGTAATACTTCCGGTGATGCTGCTCGCGGCCGCCGCAGCCGCCTTTCTACGTCTGTCGCCCGGCCGTCGGCACCGCGGCGACGGCCGCGGCGCCCGACCGACCCGAACCCCGACTGCACCCTGATCGTCCCGGCGAACCCGCTTCCGCCACCGGTCTCGCCACCCCGTACGAGCTCACGGCCACCGACCCAGGACAGGGACCGTGCGCCGAGGCCGACGACAGCCAGTCCGCGTTCGTCGAAGCGACCATCCTCGACCCGGCCACCGGCGCGCTGTCGGTGTACCGCCCGCTGGTCCTGGACAGAGTGCGCGCCGGCCAGCGGCACCGAGGTCGTTCCGAAACTGCCGACGAACGCCGTGGTCGGTCTCTGGTTCGGCTTCAACGGCGAGCAATCTGACGCTGAAGTCGCACAACAACAGCCTGGCCGCCGGAAACTGTGTCAACGGTCTCGCCGGTTCCATTTTCGGCCAGTTCGCCTTCTGCAACGCAGCGCAGTTCTTCGCCGCCGCGAACTGGCATCCTGCGCGGCATGATCGAAGGTCCCCGCGCTGGGCACGGGCAGGACGGCCTGCCCTGCATGACGACGCGTGACTACGGGCTCATCGACCAGGACCAGAGCGACAACGTCGTCACCAGCTACCTGGTGCTGCCCGACGGCAAGGTCGCGCAGAACACGGCCGCCAACCAGAAGACGCTGCACGACTCGACGACCCTGGTCAACGGCAGTGACAACCTGCTGCTGGACGGCTTCGTCGACCCGGCCCTCGATTGCACCCCGTTCGAGGCGCCCGACCTGACCAACCCCGGTCACAGGTGTCCTCGCTGGCGCTGAACGAACTGGCCGCGGCGGCACACCAGGCCGACCCGTCGCGCTGGTCCCGGAGATCGACCCGATGACGGTGGACGGCGACCGCGCCGACCTGCGCAAGACCGACCTGTACCGGGCCGGTGTCGACCAGCCGCGCTCCGGTCCGACCAGACGGCCAGGCCGGACGACGCCACGTACTGCAAGGACACGTTGGACCTCGGTGCCCGGCGCATCCAGCAGGACAGGAACTTCTTCGTCGAGGCACCGTCCCCGGACCCCGCGGCGGCCGACAACCTCTACACGTTCCTGGCCCAGCGCTGGAGCACGTCGCTGACGAACCTGGGCTGCGACAAGCTGATCAGGTGCCGAAGACGCCGGTCAAGCTGACCACGAACGCGGCCGGCGTCGTCACGACGCGGTGTTCACCACGCGGCAGGGGCCGCCCGCCCCGTGGCACGGTCACCGAGGTGACAACAGCGAGAGCTCGGCGGCTCGACCACGGCCCCGAAGCGCCCGCACCAGTACTGAGTGGACGCGACGGCGGGGCCGCGACGAGAAGTCGCGGCCCCGCCGTCGTGCGAGCGGAACTACGCCTCGGCGGGCGCCGGTTGATCGACCGGCACCTGTTCGTCGGCCAGCTGCCTGATCTTCGGCCCGCATCTCGTTCTTCAGCCGGCGCCTGTTCGCTCGGCCGGCGCCTGTCGGCGGCCGCCGCTGACTTGGCCGGTCCAGCGGGTCGTCGACCTTCGGAATCTCCGGCCTGGGGTCGTCGCGGCCGCGCAGGCGCTGCGAGATCACCTGGCTGATGCCGTCACCGCGCATGCTCACGCCGTACAGCGCGTCCGCGATCTCCATCGTCGGCTTCTGGTGCGTGATGATGATCAGCTGCGACGTCGTACGCAACTGGTCCAGCAGGCCGATCAGCCGGTGCAGGTTCGTGTCGTCCAGCGCCGCCTCGACCTCGTCCATCACGTAGAACGGCGACGGGCGGGCACGGAAGATCGCGACCAGCATCGCGACCGCCACCAGTGACTTCTCGCCACCGGACAGCAGCGACAGCCGCTTGACCTTCTTGCCCGGCGGCCGCGCCTCGACGTCGACGCCGGTGGTCAGCATGTCGTCCGGCTCGGTGAGGATCATCCGGCCCTCGCCGCCCGGGAACAGCGTGCTGAACACGATCTCGAACTCGCGGGCCACGTCGTGGTAGGCAGACGCGAAGACCTCCAGGATCTTCTCGTCGACCTCCTTCACCACCGTGAGCAGCCCGCGCCGCGTCTCCTTCAGGTCCTCCAACTGCGTGGAGAGGAACTTGTAGCGCTCCTCCAGCGCCGCGAACTCCTCCAGCGCCAACGGGTTCACCTTGCCCAGCGTGGTGAGGTCGCGCTCGGCGCGCTTGGCCCGCCGTGCCTGGGTGTCCCGGTCGAACCGGGACGGCTGCGGCGTCATGACGGTCTCGCCGCGCTCCTTGGCCGCCTCGTACTCGGCCATCTCCAGCGGACTCGGCGGTACCGGGCAGTCCGGGCCGTACTCGGCGACCAGGTCGCCCAGCCCGATGCCGAAGTCGTCGGCGATCTTGGTTTCCAGCTGTTCCAGGCGCAGCCGCTGCTCGGCGCGCAGCACCTCGTCGCGGTGCACCGCGTCGGTCAGCTTCTCCAGTTCGGTGGACAGCTCACGGACCCGGTTGCGCACCTGCGTCAGGCCGGCCTCCCTGGCCGCCTTCGCCTGCTGTGCGGCGTCCCGCTGCTGCGCGGCGAGCCGCAGCGACAGCGCGATCCGCTGCAGCGCAAGCTGACCGCCGTGCACCACGGCGTTCGCGACGGCCGCGCCCCGCGCCCGTGCCGCCCTGGCCCGGGACGCGCGCTCGCGGGCCTCCCGTTCGGCCCGCGCGGCCCTGCGCAGGCCCTCCGCCTTGCCCTGCGATCGACCGGGCGCGTTCCTCGGACGTACGCAGTGCCAGGCGTGCTTCGACCTCGTACTGGCGCGCGCATGCCCAGTTCGGCCGCCGCCCGGTCGCGTTCGCCGGTGTCCGGCTCGTCCTCGACCGACTCGGCCTGCGCGGTGGCCAGGCGCTCCTCCAGTTCGGCCAGCCGTGCCACGGCCTCCTCCCGGGCCTGTTCCACCTTGGCCCGCTGCGCCCGCGCCCGGTCCGCCTCGGCCGTCGCCGACGTGACGGCCTGCTTGAGCCGGGTCAGCCGCTCCGTGGACCGCGCCTTGCGCACCCTGGCCTCGGTCAGCAGATCCTTGGCCTGGCTGATCTCCTCGCGCCGAGCGCCCTGTTCGGCCCTGGCGCCCGCCAGCGCGCCGGTCGCGTGCCGCAGTGCCTGCTCCGCGGCGGCCAGCTTGTCGTTGGCCTCGTCGACGGCGGCCTGCACCTCGATCACGCTCTGGCTGCGACCGGACCCGCCGAACGCCCAGTCGGCGCCGAGCAGATCGCCACCGGTCGTCACCGCGCGCACGCTCGGGTGGGCGGCCACCAGGTCCCGTGCCGAGCCGAGATCGCCGACCACGGCCATCCGGTCCAGCGCCCGTGCCACGGCGGGCCGCAGCGCGTCGGGTGCCCGCACCAGGTCGACGGCCCAGCGCGCGCCCTCCGGCAGCGGGGGCCAGTCGTGCCGCGAAGGCGTGTCGCCCGTGCCGCCGACCAACAGGCCGGCGCGCCCGGCTTCCTCACCGCGCAACAGTTCCAGCGCCGCGACGGCGTCGGCGCCACCGGCCACCGCGACGGCGTCGGCCACCTGGCCCAGTGCCGCGGCCAGCGCGACCTCGGCACCCTGGTCGACGGTGAGCAGCGCGGCCACGGAGCCGAGCAGGCCGGGCAGCCGGTCACCGGCGGCGATCAGCGCACCCGCACCGTCCTTCCTGGTCAGGCCCATCGACAGCGCGTCGACCCTGGCCTTCCAGGACGCGATGTCCTTGTCCGCCTGGCGTTCCGCGCGCACCAGTTCGTCCACCCGCGCCGATGCCGACTCCCCGGCCAGCACGGCGCGGGCGTGCCGGTCGGCCAGTTCCGCGTCGTCGGACTCCTCGCCGCCGATCGTCTCCTCGGCCTCGGCGAGCTCGTAACCGGCCTGTTCGGCGCGTTCGCCGGCTTCCGAGACGACGTAGCCGAGCCGCTCGATCTCCTCGTCGGTGGCGCCTGTCTTGCTGCGCAACGCCTCCACCTGGCCGGCCAGGTTCGCCAGGCCCTCCCTGCGGTCCGCGATCGCCCGCACGGCGGCCATGTGCGCCCGCTCGGCCGCGGCGACGGTCTGCTCCAGCGTGGAACGGCGTTCGGTGGCCTCCGCCAACAGGTAGCGCGCCTCGTCGACCTCGGCGAGCAGCTCGGCCTCGCGGATCGCGGACTGCTCGGCCTCCGCCTCCAGCGCCTCGGGATCGCGCCCACCCTGCGGCGCGCTCACCTCGGTGGACAGGTGCCTGGCGCGTTCCTCGGCCAGCCGCACCGTGCCGCGCAACCGCTCCTCCAGCGCCGACAGCCGGTACCACGTGTCCGCGGCGGCGGCGAGTTTCGGCTCGTCGGCGGCGAGCAGTTCCTCCAGCTCGTTCTGTTCGGCCTGGTGCAACTGGAGCGCCTGCTCGACCTCAGCCCGGCGTGCCCTGGCCGCCGACTCGTCCGCCTCGTCGCGGGCCAGTTCCGCACGCTGGCCGACCAGGTCGGACGCGTACAGGCGCAGCCGCGCGTCGCGCAGTTCGGCCTGCACCGCCTGGGCCCTGCGGGCGATCTCGGCCTGCTTGCCCAACGGCTTGAGCTGGCGGCGAAGTTCACCGGTCAGGTCGGTCAACCGGGTCAGGTTGGCCTGCATGGCGTCCAGCTTCCGCAGCGCCTTCTCCTTGCGCTTGCGGTGTTTCAGGACGCCGGCGGCCTCCTCGATGAACGCGCGGCGGCCCTCCGGCTTCGACTCCAGGATCGCGCCGAGCTGGCCCTGGCCGACGATGACGTGCATCTCCCGGCCGATACCGGAGTCGGACAGCAGTTCCTGCACGTCCATCAGCCGGCACGCGGTGCCGTTGATCTCGTACTCGCTGGCGCCGTCGCGGAACATCCGGCGGGTCAGCGACACCTCGGTGTACTCGATGGGCAGCGCGCCGTCGGTGTTGTCAACCGTCAACGTCACCTCGGCGCGGCCCAGCGGGGCGCGGCCGGAGGTGCCGGCGAAGATGACGTCCTCCATCTTGCCGCCGCGCAGCGCCTTCGCGCCCTGCTCGCCCATCACCCAGGACAGCGCGTCGAGCACGTTCGACTTGCCGGACCCGTTCGGGCCGACGACGCAGGTGATGCCTGGTTCGAAGCGCAGCGTGGTGGCCGAGGCGAAGGATTTGAAACCCTTCAGCGTCAGGCTCTTCAGGTGCATACGCCAGTGCCCTCTCCAGGAATCCGTCCGAACGAGGGTACCGGTCCGGCCTGGTCAACAGTGGGAGGTGGCGCCCTTCGTCACGGATACCCCCGCCACGAGGCACTTGTCAGCGCTCCACGAAACCCCGCAGCCCGCCCCGTGGGGTGCTCCAGCGCTCCACGACGCCGTTCACCACCCCGGGCGTGTCGTCGGTGCCCCGCAGCAGCGCCAGCAGCCGCTCACAGGCGTTCCTGGGGCCCTCGGCGACCACTTCCACCCTCCCGTCGGCCAGATTGCTCGCGGAGCCCACCAGGCCCAGTTCCAGCGCCCTGCTCCTGGTCCACCACCGGAACCCGACACCCTGCACGCGACCGTGCACCCACGCCGTCAATCGGACGTCCTCACTCACGTGACCATGGTGCTACGGTGCCCGATCGTGAGGCGATTATCGGCCGTCCGGGTGACGCTGGTCGCATTCGTGTTCGGCGCGGCCGCGGTGGGCAGCGTGCGCATGATGTCCATGTCCGCGCACGTCTCGGACACAGCCGCCCTTCAGCCCGCCCTGGCCGCCCGGACCTCGGCGACCGAGACCCCCACCACCACGCTGCCGGCGGTCGGTCCGCACGCGAGCACCACGACCACCACCACTACGACGACCACCGCCAGCAGCACGACGACGGCACCGACGACCACGGTCGCGCCGACGACGACCACGGCACCCACGACCACCACGAGCACCCCACCGCCGAGCCGGTCGGCACAGGTGTTCACGCTGGTCAACCAGGCCCGCGCGACCGCGGGCTGCAAGGCGCTCAACGACGACACGCGCCTGGACAACGCGGCGCAGGCGCACAGCGTCGACATGGCCTCGAACCACTACTTCTCGCACACCACGCAGTCGGGCATCACGTTCGACAAGCGGGAGACGGCCGCCGGCTACCCCTCGCCGGGCGGCGAGAACATCGCGATGGGCCAGACCAGTGCCCAGCAGGTCATGACGGACTGGATGAACTCGCCCGGTCACCGGGCCAACATCCTGAACTGCCAGTACACGGCCATCGGGATCGGCGTGGACACCGACGGCTGGTACTGGACCCAGGACTTCGGTTTCTGATCCACATCGCATACGGCAGACTGCATACCCGTTCGGGGACACCGTGATCACTCAAGGGAGTGAGTTGTGACTGAAGCGACCGGCCCCGCGCAGATCTCGCCGCCCGGCGACGAGACCCGCACCCAGTCCAGGGCCCTGGTCATCCTCGCCGGTTCGGGTGTCGTGCTGGCCACGGTGCTGGCCACCCTGGCCTCCGTCGGCTCGTCCAGCGCCGCACCGCCGGCCGGTGGCGGCAACCCGGTGCTGCCCCCTGTCGTGAGCACCAGCGTCGACAACTCGGTGTCGCTGATGCCCACCGGCAACTCGACGACGACCGTGAGCGTCACGACGACCACCACGACGCCGGCCACGACCACCACCACCAGCAGCAGCACGCACCCGCGTACGACGACCACGACCGCGAAGACCGACCCGGCGACCCACACGCCACCGCACACGACACCGCCGATCACCACCACGACGACCACGACCACCACGCAGCCGACGACCACGACCACCACGCAGCCGACGACCACGACCACCGGAACCAGGCCGTAGTCAGGCTTCGAAGCGGTAGCCCATGCCCGGTTCGGTGAGCAGATGCCTGGGGTGGGCCGGTTCGCGTTCCAGCTTGCGGCGCAACTGGGCGAGGTAGACGCGCAGGTAGTGGGATTCCGTCGCGTACGCGGGACCCCACACGTCCTGCAGCAGCTGCTTCTGCGCGACCAGCCGGCCCCGGTTGCGGACCAGGACCTCCAGCACGCCCCACTCGGTGGGTGTCAGGTGGACCTCCGCGCCGTCCTTGCTCACCTTCTTGGCCGCCAGGTCGACGGTGAACGAGTCGGTCGCCACGACCGCCTCCTCACCGTCGCCACCGGTCGTGGTCGACCTGCGCACGGCGGCGCGCAGCCGGGCCAGCAGTTCGTCCATGCCGAACGGCTTGGTGACGTAGTCGTCGGCGCCCGCGTCCAGTGCCTGCACCTTGTCCACCGAGTCGGTCCGCGCGGACAGCACGATGATCGGCACGGTGGACCAGCCGCGCAGCCCCGCGATCACCTCGGTGCCGTCCAGGTCGGGCAGGCCGAGGTCGAGCACGACGACGTCCGGTTTGCCGTCCACGGCGGCCCGCAGCGCGGCCGTGCCGTCGTGCGCGGTCAGCACGTCGTAGCCGCGCGCGGCGAGGTTGATCCGCAGCGCCCGCACGATCTGGGGCTCGTCGTCAACGACCAGTACCTTGGTGGCCGGCCGGTCGGGTTTCGCTGTCGTCGGCGTGGGTGTCATCGCTCCCGTCCTCCTGTGCCGCCGGGAGCGAGATCACCACGGTGAGCCCACCGCCCGGGGTGTCCTCGGCACGAATCGTGCCACCCATCGCCTCCATGAACCCCTTCGCGACCGACAGGCCCAGGCCGACGCCGGTGGTGGCGTCGCGGTCGCCCAGCCGCTGGAACGGCGCGAACACCGCACCGCCCGCGTCCCTGGGCAGTCCCCTGCCGTGGTCGACGACCCGCAGTTCGACCTGTCCACCGTACGCGCTGGCCCGTACCGCGACCGGCAGTTCACCCTCGGGTGTGCTGCCCCCCTTGCCGTGCCGCAGCGCGTTGTCCACGACGTTGGCCACGACCCGTTCCAGCAGTCCCGCGTCGGCCAGCACGAGCGGCACGCGCTCGTCCACGCCGACCTCGACCAGCCTGCGGTCGTCGATGCCGGACATCGCCAGCGCGACGACCTCCTCGTAGCCGACCGGCCGGATGTTCGGTTCGACGGCACCGGTGGCCAGGCGCGAGGAGTCGAGCAGGTTGTCCACCAGGCCGGCCAGCCGGTCGGCCGATTCCTCGGCCGTGGCAAGGAGTTCCTCGGTGTCGTGCCGGTCGAGGTGCAGTTCCGGGTCGCGCAGGCTGCCGATCGCGGCCTTGATCGACGTCAGCGGGGTGCGCAGGTCGTGGCCGACGGCGGACAGCAGTGCGGTGCGCAGTTCCGTCGTCTCCGCCTTGTGTCGCGCGGCCGCCGCCTGCTCGGTGGCCCGCTGCTGCCGCAACGCCAGCAGCGCCTGCCGTGCCGCGCCTTCCAGCGCCTGCCGGTCGGCCGCCGGCAGTGTCCTGCCCCGGATCGCGAGGTGCACGTCCGGCGTGACGGGCACGTCGATGTCGGCCTCGTCCGGCTCGTCGCACGGCCGCGGCCCGACGCACGCGACGCGGTGCCAGTCGTCGTCGGCGCGTTCCAGCAGGGCGACCGACGACAGCCCGAAGTTCTCCTGCACCTGGGTCAGCAGGCGGATCAGCGGCATCGGATGGCTCAGCACGGTGCGCGCGTAGGACGCCAGCAGCGCGGCCTCGGTACGTGCCTCGGCGGCCTGTTGCGCCCGCCGCGCGGCGCGGTCCACCACCAGCGCCACGAGCACCGCGACGACCATCATGGTGATCATCGTGACGAAGTTCTCCGGCCGCTCGATGTCCAATGTGTACACCGGTGGGACGAAGAAGTAGTTGAGCAGCAAGCCACCCAGCACGGCGGACAACAGCGCGGGCCACAGGCTGCCGACCAGCGCGACGGCCACCGACGCGAGCACGTAACCGGCCGCGTTGGTGGAGATGTCCAGCGTGTGGTGCAGCACGACGCCGCCGAACGTGACGACACCGGGCAGCACGAACGCCAGCACCCAGCCCAGCACCAGCCGCCGCGCGCCCAGCGGGCTGCGCTCCAGGCGAACGTGCGGCCCGTGCCCGGTCTCGCCGTGCGTCACCATGTGCACGTCGATCGGGCCGCAGCCGCGGATCACGGCGGCGCCGATGCCCTCGTCCAGCGCCCTGGCCAGCCGGGACCGCCGGGACGTGCCGATCACCAGCTGCGTCGCGTCGACGCCGCGGGCGAAGTCCAGCAGTGCCGTTGGCACGTCGTCGCCGACCACCGTGTGGTAGGTCGCGCCGACGTCCTCGGTCAGCTTCCGGTACCTCGTCACCGCCTGCGGTGACGAGCCGGCCAGCCCGTCACCGCGCAGCACGTGCACCACCATCAGCTCAGCGCCCGCCCGGTTGGCGATCCGGCTGGCCCGGCGGATCAGCGTCTCGCTCTCCGGTCCCGCCGTGATCGACGCCACGACCCGCTCCCTGGTCTCCCAGGTGTCGGTGATCCGCTGTTCGGCGCGGTAGCGCCGCAGCGCCACGTCCACCTGGTCGGCCACCCACAGCAGCGCCAGTTCGCGCAGCGCGGTCAGGTTGCCGACCCGGAAGTAGTTGCCCAGCGCGGCGTCGATCCGGTTGGCCGGGTACACGTTGCCGTGCGCGAGCCGGCGCCGCAGCGCCTCCGGCGTGATGTCCACCAGCTCCAACTGGTCGGCCTTGCGCACCACCTCGTCCGGCACGGTCTCGTGCTGCCGCACGCCGGTGATCCGCTCGACCACGTCGTTGAGGCTCTCCAGGTGCTGCACGTTCACCGTGGACAGCACATCGATGCCCGCGTCGAGCAGTTCGTCGATGTCCTCCCAGCGCTTCGCGTGCGGTGAACCGGGAACGTTGGTGTGCGCCAACTCGTCCACCAGCACGACCTGCGGGTGGCGCGCGACGACGGCGGCGAGATCCATCTCCTCGAACTCGTGGCCGCGATGCGTCCTCGTCGTGCGCGGCACGGTTTCCAGGCCGTCCAGCAGTTCGCGGGTCTTGGCCCTGCCGTGTGTCTCGACGAGCCCGACGACGACGTCGGCGCCGCGCTCGGCGCGCCGCCGCGCCTCGCCGAGCATCGCGAACGTCTTGCCGACGCCCGGCGCGGCACCCAGGTAGATCCGCAGCTCACCACGGCGGGGCCGGCGCGTGCCGGCGCCGGACCCAGCCCCGGTGTCCCTCAGTCCGGCGTCCACGTCGCCAGTGTGCGCCTGTTCGTCCTCGGCCACCCCGGAACGCCCTAGGCCGCTCTCGCGACCGCGATGTTGAGCGCCAGCACGTTGACCACCGGGTCGCCGAGCACCCCCAGCGCGGGCCGCTCGACGTTGGCCGCGACGAGCCGCCGCACCGTCGCGTCCGGCAGGTGGTTCACCCGGGCCACCCGCGCGGCCTGCAGGTACGCGTAGCCGGGACTGATGTCCGGGTCGACACCGGAACCGGACGCCGTCACCGCGTCGGGGGGCACCCGGTCCGGGCCGACCCCCTCCCGCTTCGCGATGAACGCCCTGCGGGCCTGGATCTGCGCGTACAGCACGTCACTGGTCGCGGCCAGGTTGGACGCACCCGATGACGAGGGGTCGATGTCGCCGAGACCCAGCTTCGTCCTGTCGGACACCGAGAAGTCCGACGCCTGCTCGGACGGCCGGGTGTGGAAGTACCGGTCATCGGTCGGGTCGTTGTTCGCGTTCGGGTCGATCGGGTTGGTCCCGATCAGCTCGGAGCCCACGGCGTGGCCGTCGTAGGCGACCACCGATCCCTCCGCGCGGCTGTCCAGTCCCGGTACCCGCGAGGCCGCCCACACCGCTGCCGGGTACAGGATCCCGGTCACCACCGTGAGCACGACCAACAGCTTCGTGCCCGCCCACAGCTGCCGCGGCAGCCCGGAGTTGCGCACCGTCATCACCCGATTCCCGGGACGTGCCGAATGATCAGGTCGATCAGCCAGATGCCGGCGAACGGCACCACGACGCCACCGGCCCCGTAGACCAACAGGTTGCGCCGCAACAGACTCGACGCGCCGGCCGGCCGGTACCGCACGCCACGCAGCGCGAGCGGGATCAGGGCCACGATGACCAGCGCGTTGAAGATCACCGCGGACAGGATCGCCGACCGCGGCGTCGCCAGGTGCATCACGTTCAGCTCGGCGAGGCCCGGGTAGATCGCGCCGAACATCGCCGGCAGGATCGCGAAGTACTTCGCCACGTCGTTGGCGATGCTGAACGTGGTCAGCGCACCCCGGGTGATCAGCAGCTGCTTGCCGATCTCGACGACCTCGATCAGCTTCGTCGGGTCGGAGTCGAGGTCGACCATGTTGCCGGCCTCCTTGGCCGCCATGGTCCCGGTGTTCATCGCGACGCCGACGTCGGCCTGCGCGAGCGCGGGCGCGTCGTTGGTGCCGTCACCGGTCATCGCGACGAGCTTGCCGCCCTCCTGTTCCGTGCGGATCAGGGCCATCTTGTCCTCGGGCCTGGCCTCGGCGAGGAAGTCGTCGACACCGGCCTGTTCCGCGATGGACCGTGCGGTGAGCGGGTTGTCGCCGGTGACCATCACGGTGCGGATGCCCATCTCGCGCAGTTCGGCGAACCGCTCGGCGATCTTCGGCTTGACCACGTCGGACAGCCGGATCACACCGCGCACCACGGCGTTCCCGTCGACGATCTCGGCGCACAACAACGGCGTGCCACCGTCCTGACCGATGCCGTCGACGATCTCGCCGACCTGCTCCGGCACGGTGCCGCCGTTGCCCGCCACCCACTCCCGGACCGACGCGGCAGCGCCCTTGCGCACCTGCCTGCCGCCAAGGTCGATGCCGGACATCCTGGTCTGTGCCGTGAACGGCACGAACTCGGCGGTCTTCTCCGCGTCGCCGGTATCCCTCGACAGGCCGTACCGGTCGGCGCACAGCTCGATGACGCTGCGGCCTTCCGGTGTGCTGTCGGCCAGGCTGGACAGCCGTGCCGCGGCCGCCAGTTCCGCCGCCGTCGACGCACCGACCGGAACCAGCTCGGTGGCGCGCCGGTTGCCGAACGTGATGGTGCCGGTCTTGTCCAACAGCAACGTGTCCACGTCGCCCGCGGCCTCGACGGCCCGGCCGGACATCGCCAACACGTTGCGCTGCACCAGCCTGTCCATGCCGGCGATGCCGATCGCGGACAGCAGCGCGCCGATCGTGGTCGGGATCAGGCAGACCAGCAGTGCGGTCAGCACGATCACCGACTGCGGCGAACCCGCGTAACCGGCCATCGGCTGCAGCGCCACGACCGCGAGCAGGAACACGATGGTCAGCACGGCGAGCAGGATGGTCAACGCGATCTCGTTCGGCGTCTTCTGCCGTGACGCGCCCTCCACCAGGGCGATCATCCTGTCCACGAAGGACTCTCCCGGCTTGGTGGAGATCCGCACCACGATCCGGTCGGACAGCACGGTCGTGCCGCCGGTGACGGCGGACCGGTCGCCGCCGGACTCCCGGATCACCGGTGCCGACTCGCCGGTGATGGCCGACTCGTCGACCGTGGCGATGCCGTCGACGACGTCGCCGTCACCGGGAATCACCTCGCCCGCCTCGACCACGACGAGGTCGCCGATCCGCAACTCCGTACCGGAAACCTGCTCCTCGGCACGGCCGCCGTCGACCAGCAGCCGCGCCACCGTGTCCTTCCTGGACCGGCGAAGCGTCGCGGCCTGCGCCTTGCCGCGTCCTTCGGCGACCGCCTCGGCCAGGTTCGCGAACACCACGGTGAACCACAACCACACCGTGGTCAGGATGGTGAACGCGCCGGGTTGGCCGATCGCGAAGACGGTGCACAGCAGTGAGCCGACCCACACCACCATCATCACGGGATTGCGCAGTTGATGCCGTGGATTCAGCTTCGCCAGCGCCTGCGGCAGCGAGCGCAGGAGCTGCCTCGGGTTGAACGCACCGGCCGTGACACGGCCGGCGTCGTCGGCGCGGTGCGGTGTCTGGTCCCGCGGCGTGCGGGGTTCGGTGGTGGTGAGTGTCATGAGACCGCCTCCGCGATCGGGCCGAGGGCCAGCGCCGGGATGAACACGACCGCCGCGACCAGCACGATCGTGAAGGTGACCATGGACGCGAACAGCGGCCCCGTGGTCGGCAGGGTGCCGGCCGTCGCCGGCGCCTTCCGCTGTGCCGCCAGTCCGCCTGCCAGCGCGAGCACGGCGACGATCGGCACGAACCGCCCCAGTCCCATGGCGATGCCCAGGGTGGACTCGAAGAAGCCGCTGGTGGCCGTGATGCCGGCGAACGCGCTGCCGTTGTTGTTGGCGGCGGACGTGTACGCGTACAGGACTTCGGAGAAGCCGTGTGCGCCGGTGTTGTTCATCGCGTTCGCCGTCGCCGGCAGCGCGATCGCGAGACCGGCCAGCACCAGCACCAGTGTCGGCATGGCGAGCATGGCGATCGACGCCATGGTCACCTCGCGCCTGCCCAGCTTCTTGCCCAGGTACTCGGGTGTGCGGCCGACCATCAGGCCTGCCAGGAACACCGCGATGGTCGCCATCACCAGGATCGAGTAGATGCCGCTGCCGACACCGCCCGGTGTCATCTCGCCGAACATCATGTTCAGCATCGCGCCGCCACCGCCCAGCCCGGACAGGCTGTCGTGCGCGGCGTTCACCGCACCCGTCGACGTGCCCGTGGTGCTGTTCGCGAACAGCGTCGTCGCGTTGATCCCGAACCGGGTCTCCTTCCCCTCCATACCGGATCCGGCCAGCAGCGCGGCCTTGCCGTTCTGGTGCGCCTCCGCCCACCAGATCACGGCGAGCGCGCAGCTCCAGAGGAAGCCCATCACGGAAAGCAGGACGTAGCCCTGCTTCCGGTCGCCCACCATGACGCCCAGCGTGCGGGTCAGCGACACCGGGAGCACCATGATCAGGAAGATCTCGACGAGATCGGACCAGCCGTCGGGGTTCTCGAACGGGTGCGCGGAGTTGGCGTTGTAGCTGCCACCGCCGTTGTTGCCCAGTTCCTTGATGGACTCCTCGCCGGCCGCCGGGTACAGCGACAGCGTGTGCCGCGCGCCGTCCAGCCCGGTGACCGTCGTGCCGGCGTGCAGGCTGTCCACGACGCCGGTGGCGATCAGCACGATCGCGAACAGGAACGAGATCGGCAGCAGGATCCGGATCGTGGTGCGGACGATGTCCACCCAGACGTTGCCCAGCCGGTCGGTCCGCGACCGGACGAACCCGCGGATCAGCGCGACCGCGATCACGATGCCGGTGGCGGCGGACAGGAAGTTCTGCACCGTCAGGCCGAGCATCGGCACCGAGGCGCCCATCGCGTTCTCGGGGACGTAGGACTGCCAGTCCGTGTTGGTGGTGAAGCTGATCGCCGTGTTGAAGGCCATCGGCGGCGTGATCGCCGAGTGGCCGAAGGCGAAGGGCAGCAACGGTTGTACACGCTGCAGCAGGTACAGCAGCGCGACACCGGCGAACGAGAAGCCCAGTATGCCGTAGCCGTAGGTGGTCCAGCGCTGTTCCGAGTCCGGGTCGACCCGGACCAGGCGGTAGACGGCCTTCTCCACACGCCAGTGCTGCCCCGTCGTGAACACGTGCGCCATGTAGTCACCGAGGGGCCTGTACACCACGGCGAGGGCGACGAGGAGGAGGCCGACCTGGCCGAGGCCGGCCCATGCCGAGGACATCAGAACTTCTCCGGTCGGATCAGGGCGATGAACAGGTAGATCAGCAGTGCCAGCGCGAGGATTCCGCCCACCACGTCGGCCGGAGTTCCGGAACCGGTCACCGGAGCTTCTCCACACCACGCAGCAGCAGCACGAGCAACGCGAAGATGCCGATCGTCAGCGCGGCGTAGGCCACGTCAGCCATGTCCGATGCCTTCTTCCCCGGCCACCCCTGTGGTGACCGACGGCGCCATCGTGCGCCCCGGAATCGGCGACCCGAGTACGCCTGACGGGCCCTTTACACGCGCTGGTCAGGCATTGATGCCGTCTTGACGCACCGGTGACGTCGGTCTCCTACACCGAGTGACGGATGGACGGAACTACTTCCATAGACTATGAATGTTGTTTACGCGAACGTGACGAGGAGAACACAGAGAGGACCGATCCGATGTGCGGAATCACCGGTTGGGTGTCCTACGACCGGGATCTCACCCGTGAGCAGGTCACCCTCGACGAGATGACCGAGACGATGGCGTGCCGCGGCCCGGACGCGAGCGGCACGTGGGCGCGGCCGCACGCCGCACTCGGCCACCGCAGGCTGGCCGTGATCGACATCGAGGGCGGCACGCAGCCGATGACCGTGCGGGTGGGCGATCACACCGTCGCCATGGTCTACAGCGGTGAGGCGTACAACTACTCGGAACTGCGCGCCGAACTGACCAGGCGCGGCCACACGTTCCGCACCCGCAGCGACACCGAGGTCGTGCTGCACGGGTACCTGGAGTGGGGCGCGGCGGTCGCCGACCGCCTCAACGGCATGTACGCCTTCGCCATCTGGGATGGCCGCACCGAGACCCTGGTGATGATCAGGGACCGGATGGGCATCAAGCCGCTCTACTACTACCCGACGGCCGACGGCGTGCTGTTCGGCTCCGAGCCCAAGGCGATCCTGGCCAACCCGGCAGCCAGGCGCGTCGTGGACGTGGACGGCCTGCGCGAGATGTTCGGCTTCGGCAAGACCCCCGGCGCCGCGATCTGGCAGGGCATGCGCGAGGTCGTCCCGGGCACGGTCGTCACCGTGGACCACAACGGCGTGCACGAAACCGTCTACTGGTCCCTGACCAGCCGGCCGCACACCGAAGGCCAGGACGAGACCGTGGCGCACGTGCGGGAACTGCTCGACGACATCGTCGCCCGGCAGCTCGTGGCCGACGTGCCGCGCTGTGTCCTGCTCTCCGGTGGCCTGGACTCCAGCACGCTCACCGCGATCGCCGCACAACAGCTCTCGGCGCACGACGAGACCGTGCGCAGCTTCGCCGTCGACTTCGTCGGCCAGGCCGAGAACTTCACCGCCGACGACCTGCGGCCCACACCGGACGCACCGTACGTGCGCGACGTCGCCGAACACGTGCGCTCGCGGCACGAGGACATCGTGCTGGACCACCGCGCACTGGCCGACCCGGACGTGCGCCGCGCGGTCGTCGCCGCCCGCGACCTGCCCGTCGGCCTCGGCGACATGGACGCGTCGCTGTACCTGCTGTTCAAGGCGATCCGTGAACACTCGACGGTCGCGCTGTCCGGTGAGAGCGCGGACGAGGTGTTCGGCGGCTACCGCTGGTTCCACCTGCCCGAGGTGCAGCGGGCCGACACGTTCCCGTGGATGGCGATGCGTGCGTCGCTGTCGAAGGACCTGGAGCCGATGAGCTATCTCGACCAGGACCTGCTGTCCACATTGGATCTCACGCGCTACGTCGCGGACAGCTACGCGACGGCCGTCGCCGAGGTCGACCCGTTGCCCGGCGAATCGGAGCACGAGCGCCGGATGCGCGTGATGTGCTACCTGCACCTCACCCGGTTCGTCCGCATCCTGCTGGACCGCAAGGACAGGATGAGCATGGCCGTCGGCCTCGAGGTCCGCGTCCCGTTCTGCGACCACCGGCTCGTCGAGTACGTCTACAACACGCCGTGGTCGCTGAAGACCTACGACGGCAGGGAGAAGAGCCTGCTGCGCGGCGCGGCCCGCGACGTGCTGCCGCGCTCGGTCGCCGAACGCGTCAAGAGCCCGTACCCGTCCACCCAGGACCCGCAGTACCCGCTCGCCCTGCAACAGCAGGCCAAGCAACTGCTCACCGAGCACGACAACCCGGTCTTCGCGCTGATCCGCCGCAGCTGGCTGGCCGACGCCGTCGGCACGGACGCCGCCGCGATGACCCCGGTCCTGCGGTTCGGCCTGGAACGGACCCTCAATCTGGCCACGTGGCTGGACATCTACCGCCCGGAGGTGCGAACGTCGGCGACAGTGGAGTAACGGCGGGAGGCCACGCGATGACGGTCGACACGGCGAGCGGCCAGCCGGGCACGGCGGAACACGTGTCCGACGACGGCGCCCTGCAAGACGACGGTGCCCTGCAACTCGTGATCGCGCTGCACCGGCTGGTACGCAGCCTGCGCGGCAACACGTCGGTGCCCGGCCTGCACCCCACCCAGTTGCTCGTCCTGGTCCAGCTCGTCGAGTCCGGTCCGCTGCGGGTCGGCGAGCTGGCCACCAGGATTCCCTGCTCCCAGCCGACCGTGACCACGGTCGCCAACGGCCTCGAGGAGGCCGGCCTGGTCCGCCGGGTCAGGGACACCACGGACGGGCGGGCCATCCGCCTGGAGATCACCGACGAGGGCCGCACCGCGATCCTGGGCGTGGCGAAGGCCCAGGCCCAGCTACTGCGCAAGCGCCTGGCCGAACTCGACGCCACCGACCGCGACGTGGTCCTGGCCGCGGCACCGGTGCTGCGCCGGATGTCAGGCTGAGCCGGCCTTCCGCGGTCGCGGCTTCGGCTGGCAGCGTGGGCAGAAGAACGACGAGCGGTTCATGAACGACTCGCGCGCCACCTCGGTGCCGCAGCGCGGGCACGGCTCGCCCTCCTGCCCGTACACGGCCAGCGAGCGGGAGAAGTAACCGGACTGGCCGTTCACGTTGACGTACAAGGCGTCGAACGACGTGCCGCCGACGGCCAGTGCCTCGGTCATCACCTCGGTGGCCGCCTCCAGCACGGTCGTCGCCTGCGGCCGGGTCAGCTTCGCGGTCGGCCGGGACCAGTGCAGCTTCGAGCGCCACAGCGCCTCGTCCGCGTAGATGTTGCCCACACCGGACACCAGCGACTGGTCCAGCAGCGCCCGCTTGACCTCGGTCTTCCTGCGGCGCATCGCGGCCACGGCGGCGGCCAGGTCGAACTCCGGCTCCAGCGGATCGCGGGCGATGTGCGCGATCGGCTCCGGCACCAGCCCCACCAGTGGCGAATCGACCAGTTCCTCCACCGACAGACCGCCGAACGTGCGCTGGTCCACGAACCGCAGCTCCGGTCCGGCGTCGGCGAACACGATCCGGATCCGCAGGTGTGTCTCGTCGATCGAGCCGACCGGCCGGATCAGCATCTGGCCGCTCATCCCGAGATGCGCGACGACGGCGTCACCGTCGCCGAGTTCCAGCCACAGGTACTTGCCACGCCGCCGGGCCGCCGCGACGGTGCGCCCGGCCAGCCGCCCCTCGAAATCGGCGGCACCGGGCAGGTGCCGCCGGATCGCCCTGGAATGCAACACCTCGACCTTGGCGATCGTCCGGCCGGCCACGTGCTCGGCCAAACCACGGCGGACGACCTCGACCTCAGGCAGCTCTGGCACACCAGGATTGTCGCCCAGACCGGTGACAGTTCCGCAGGCCGGGCCCGCTGTCGGTCACTGGGCGGCGTCGTCGGCCACGCCGGGGTCGGCGGGGTGGTCACCGTTCACCGAGTGGGCGTCGACGAACGCGATCTCCTCGGTGTCGGCGGGCTCGGCATCGGCGGGCTCGGCGTCGGCGGCCAGCTTCGTGAACAGCTCGTTGTACGCGGTCTCGGCGGCCTTCTGCTCGGCTTCCTTCTTCGTGTGGCCCTCACCGGCGCCGTAGCGCTGCTCGGCGACCACGACGGTCGCGACGAACTCCTTGCGGTGATCCGGCCCCGACTCGTCGACCAGGTACTCCGGCACGCCCAGTCCGGCGGCGGCGGTCAGTTCCTGGAGGCTGGTCTTCCAGTCCAGTCCGGCGCCGCGCCGGGGTGCCTCGGCCAGCAGCGTGTCGAACAGACGGTGCACGAGGGCGCGGGCGGCTTCCAGCCCGTGCTCCAGGTAGACGGCGCCGATCACGGCTTCCAGGCCGTCGGCGAGGATGCTCGCCTTGTCCCGGCCGCCGGTGAGTTCCTCGCCGCGACCGAGTAGCAGGTAGGCGCCCAACCCACCGTCACCGAGGCCACGCGCGACACCGGCCAGCGCGTTCATGTTGACGACGCTGGCCCGCAGTTTCGCGAGCTTGCCCTCCGGCAGCGTCGGATGGGCCCGGTACAGGTGGTCGGTGACGACGACACCGAGTACGGCGTCACCGAGGAACTCGAGGCGCTCGTTCGGTGGCAGTCCGCCGTGCTCGTAGGCGTAGGAGCGGTGCGTCAGGGACAGCATCAGCAACTCGGTGTCGACTTCGACACCGAGCGCTTCCAGTAGCGGGCCACGATCGGTGCGCTCGCCGCGCGAGCCCTTACCTCCCATGGCGATTCACGACTGTGGAGCCGTCCGGTCAGGCCGGCTGGATAACTTGGCGGCCGTCGTACTGCCCACAGGTGGGGCACACGACGTGCGGCAGCTTCTTGGCGCGGCAGGCGCGGTTGCCGCACTCGACCAGTGTGGGAGCAGACGCCTTCCACTGGGACCGGCGCGCGCGCGTGTTCGCGCGGGACATCTTCCGCTTCGGGACGGCCACGACTGACTCTCCTGTATCTGGTAGTTCATTTCGTACCGGTGTCGCGGGGCGAACCCGCGCTCAGCGGTCAGCCACCCCCGCCGAACCGATCCTTCAGAGCGGCCCAGCGAGGATCTATCGTCTCATGCCCGTGGTCCGGTCCGAGATCGGCCCACCGACCACCGCAATCCGGGCACAGCCCCTGACAGTCCGGCGAGCACAGCGGCGCCTGCGGCAGGGCGAGCACGACCGCGTCCCTGACGACGGGTTCGAGGTCGACCAGATCGTCCACCAGCCGGAAGACCTCGTCCTGGTCGGTGGTCGAGTCGGTGGCGCTGTCCGGATACGCGAACAGTTCGGTGAACTCGATGTCCACCCGCTCGACCAACTGGTCGAGACACCGCGCGCACTCCCCGTCCATGTCGACGGACGCGGTGCCGGACACCAACACACCCTCGACGACGGACTCCAGGAGCACCTCGAACGTGACGGGCCGATCCTTCGACACGGACACGACGGGCTCGAACCCGATGTCGTGCGCGAAGGTCGCGGTCCGCTCGTAGCGACGGCTGTTGCCCGGCCGTCGACCAAGATCCCGGGTATCGATCACCCAGGGACCGGCCGGCGCCGGACGCGCGGACGAAGAACGATGATTAGGCATGGGTTCGCTTTGCCGTGCGATGTCGACACCGGGACTCTCCCGCTTCCCCGCACACAGCCGCTCCAGAGTACGCGAAAGTCCCCCGAACCCGAAATCCCCACCCCGCCAAACGGTGCAAAGCGCACTTATCGGCATGCGCAGCGCGATTAATATGACGCCCATCACATGTGGTCCGGCGATGGCTCCGAACCGGTGCGCCCGTGGCGAACGGTCGACACGCTCAGCGGTCTCAGCCGATGACGAACGGCCGACACGCCGACGGCGAGGCTTCGGCAGTCGACACGCCGAGCTGGGGCGTGGCTTCGGAGTGGCTGGGGGTGGCTTCGGTGGAGATTCGCCAGAGGTGAACGGTCGACACGCGCGGGACACGCGCAGGACTCGCCGGATATGCCGAGACGGGCCGCGGAAGACACCCGCGAAGAGTCGACACGCGCCCCAATTCCGCCGAAAGCGAACGCCCCCGCGCCAACCCGCGCGTGTCGACCCTTCGCTGACGGCTTGCCCCGCCCCAACTCAGGCGGCGACCCCCGCGCGTGTCGACCCTTCGCCGTCACGCCAAGCGGCCGAGGTCGAGGCCGCCGCACCCCGCGAGTCGACTGTTCACCACAAGCAGAAGCCTGCCGCAACTCACGCCGATCGCCGCGCGTGTCGACCCTTCGAGCACAGGGCGGCCGAACATCGCTCTCGCGGCGCGCGTCAGCCATTCACCACAAACTGGAGCCCCGTGCGGGCTCACGCCGGTCGCCGCGCGTCTCGGCCTTTCGCGGGCTGCCACCGGGACTCGCCTCGGTCCCTTCCCGGCGATTCCCGGGCGTGTCGACCGTTGGACGATGCTCAACCGCGTGCGTCGACTGTTCGCCGCTGGCGAATTGCCGCTCGAACCGGCGTGTCGACCGCCCAAGTAACAGCGCACCGCGCGTGTCGACCTCCCATGGACACGGCCGAGTCCGAATCGCCGCGCGCCTCGACCCTTTCGACGATCCCGAGCCCGGGCGTGCCACCGTTCGGCGACGCGGCACCAGCGGTGAGAACCGGCAGCAACGGCAGCAACGGAGCAACGAAACCCGCAACGACGAACCGGGCCGATCAGCCTTCTCGGTAGTCGTACTGGCGCCCGTTGGCGGCCACCGCCGGCGGCCGCAATCTCGACCGGCCCTTGCCCACCGTGCGCAGCGTGTGCGTCAACAGTTCCTCGAACTCGCCGAGTTTGTCATCGACGTACGCGTCGCACTCCGAGCGGATCTGGTCGATCTCGGCCTGGGCGTCGTTCAACTGGCGGGCCGATTCCGCGTGGGCGGCCTGCACGACCTCCGTCTGCGACACCAGCCGTGACTGTTCGGCCAAGCCGTCGTCGCACGCCTGTTCGTAGGCCAGGCGCCCGGCCTCCAGCATCCGCTCCGCCTCGGCCTGCGAGCGGCCGACCAGGTCCTCGTACTCGGCCCGGCCCGCGGCCACGGTCCGCTGTGCCTCCGCGTCCGCGTCCGCGATCATCCGGTCGGCGCGTTCCTTCGCGTCGGCCAGCAGTCGCTGGGCCTCGGTCTGCGTCTCGCTGATGAGCTGCTCGACTTCGGCTTCCGCCTTGTTCAGCGTCTGCTCTGCCTGGTGTTCGGCCTTCGCGATCAGTTCGTCGCGCTTGTCGAGGACGTCCTGCGCGTCGTCGAGCTCGGACGGGATCGCGTCACGCACCTCGTCCAGTAGTTCGAGCACATCCCCCCGCGGCACGACGCAGCCCGACGTCATGGGGACGCCGCGCGCCTCCTCCAGGATGGTGACCAGTTCGTCGAGGGCCTCGAAAACCCGGTACACGTGCACTCCCCGCTAGCGACTCCCGCCCGCGCGCACCAGCGGACGCTGCTCCTGGACAGTGTGCCCCGACCGGGTGCCTCCGTCCGGGACCACGGCACCACCGGGCGTGTCCGCGGCCCGGTGGGCACGCGAGGAACAACCGCTACCGTGCCCAGGCATGCAGCCCCAGCCCCTGATCCGGCCCGCGCGCCGGGACGACGTGCCCGCGATCGTCGCGATGCTCGCCGACGACCCGCTGGGCGCACGGCGCGAGCGGCCGGGCGATCCCGCGTATCTCGCCGCGTTCGACGCCGTGGCCGCCGACCCGAACCAACTGCTCGTCGTCGCCGACGCAGGCGGTGCGGCGGTCGGGACGCTCCAGTTGACGTTCATCACAGGGCTGTCGCGCCGCGGCGCGACCCGTGCGCAGATCGAGGCCGTCCGGGTCCGGGCCGACCGGCGCGGCAACGGGCTGGGCGACACGCTGATCACTTGGGCCGTGGACACCGCGCGCGAGCGCGGCTGCGCCGTGGTCCAGTTGGCGACGGACGCCTCACGCGCCGACGCGCACCGCTTCTACCAGCGGCTCGGTTTCGTGCCCAGCCACGTGGGGATGAAACTGGCGCTGAACTAGTGTGCGGCCCGCTGTTCGGCGCACCTGGCCACCAGCCGTCGGTGCACTCGCTCGGGCACCAGGTGCGAGACGTCGCCCCCGTACAGGGCGACCTCCTTCACCAGTGAGCTGGACAGGAAGCTCCACAACGGATTCGTCGGCATGAACATCGTCTCGACGCCGGAGAGCTGCCCGTTCATCTGCGCCATCTGCAACTCGTAGTCGAAGTCGCTGACCGCGCGCAGACCCTTCGCGATGACGGCGATGTCGTGCTGCCGGCAGTAGTCGACGAGCAGCCCGTGCCACGAGTCGACGCGCACGTTGGGCAGGTGGCCCGTCACGTCGCGCAGCATCTCGATGCGCTCGTCGATGGTGAACAGGCCCTTTTTCGTCTTGTTGATCAGGACCGCGACGACGACCTCGTCGAACAGCCCGGCGGCCCGCTCCACGATGTCGATGTGACCGTTGGTGGCGGGATCGTACGAGCCGGGACAGACCGCGCGCGTCATGAGCCGGAACGTAGCAGCCGACTCCCAGGTACGACGGCCGTCGTGGTCCGAGTCACTCGGCCGGGCAGCTCACCATGCGGCCGCCCAGCCGATCCAGTGTGTCGCCGTGTCGCCGTAGCGGCGGGTGCGGATCATCGTCAAGCCGTTCGGGAGGTCGGGTTCGCCGTCCCGCGCGGCGCGTTCGAGCACGAGCACACCGTGGCCGGCGAGCCAGCCGTTGCCCGCCAACCGGTCCAGCACGACGCCCAGGTCCGCCTCGCCCACCGCGTAGGGCGGATCGGCGAGCACGACGTCGAACGGCTCGGTCGCGTCACCCGCGAGTACCGACTCCACGGCGCCGGGCAGCACGTCCACGCCGGGCAGGCCGACCGTGGATACGTTGCGGCGCAGCACGTCCAGGGCCTTCCGGTCATTCTCCACGAACACCGCGGCCGACGCACCACGGGACAACGCCTCAAGGCCGAGCGCGCCGGAACCGGCATACAGGTCGAGTACGTGGGCGCCGTCGAGGTCGACGATCGACTCCAGGGCGCTGAACATGGCCTCACGCACCCGTTCCGACGTCGGCCGCGTGCCCTTCGGCGGTACCGCGAGCCGCCTGCCACCGGCCGCACCGGCCACGATCCTCGTCACGCGTCGACACTATCGACGTTACCGGGTACGCGCCGCCCGCACATCCGCCCGGCGCATGATTCGCGGCCGAGCCGGACGGCGTACCGTCATCATCTGGCCATTTTCGTCGCTGCACTGATTCGGGAGCACGAGTGTCGGAGGACGCTGTCAGGCAGGCAGAGATCGCTGTCGAACAGCGGCAGGTCGACCGTGTGTATACACGCCTTGCCGAGGTTCGGTCGGAGACCGAGGCGATGCGCGACCGCGGCTACCAGATCGCGCACGGCGCCGACCGCGAGGCGATCTTCGAGCAGGCGCAGATGCTGATCGAGCGCGACGTGATGGTCCAGCACGCCAACAAGGTCCTACAGGCACTGGACGCCGAGCACGAGGGCCTCGTCTTCGGCCGCCTCGACGTGACCTCGACCGACGAACCGCCGACCGGCGACGTATCCACCGGCGACGTGTCCACCGGCGAGTGGTCCGACGGCGGCGGGGTCACGGCCGACGATCTCACGGCCGACGATCTCCGGATGACGAGCTCACGGATGACAAGGTGCGCACCGGACGGGAGGTGCTCTACGTCGGACGGCTCGGCCTGCGTGACGTGAACTTCGACAACCTCGTCCTGGACTGGCGGGCGCCCGCGTCGGCCGCGTTCTACCAGGCGACCGCCGAGCATCCGATGGGTGTGCTGCGGCGCCGCGTGATCCGGTGTTCCCGGGAACGCGTGCTGGACATCGACGACGACGTGCTGGCGCCCGACGTGCTGCCGGCGGACATCAAGGTCGTCGGCGAGGGCGCGCTGCTGGCGTCGCTGGGCAGGGCGCGCGGCGACACGATGCGCGACATCGTGGCGACCATCCAGCGCGAACAGGACGACGCGATCCGCGCGCCGTCGGCGGGCGTCACGGAGATCACCGGCGGACCCGGCACCGGCAAGACGGCGGTGGCCCTGCATCGCGCCGCTTATCTGCTGTACCGGCACCGGCGCACGATGACCGGCGCCGGCGTGCTGGTGGTCGGTCCGTCACCGGTGTTCACCAACTACATCTCCCGTGTACTGCCGTCGATGGGCGAGGACAGCGCGGAACTGCGGGCCCTGGGCGAGGTCCTGGACGGCATCACCGTGACCCGCCTTGACGACGGCGGCACCGCGGCCGTGAAGGGTTCGACGCGGATGCTGCGCGTGCTGCGCAGGGCGATGCGGCAGGCGCCGCCGAACGTGCCGACCGAGATGCGCATCGTGTACCGGGGCGAGGTGCTCAAGCTGGTCGGGCCGGAACTGGAACGGGTCCGCAAAGCCGTGCACCGCAGGGGCGGGATGCCCAACAGGTCGCGCGTGGACGCCGCGGAGGCGCTGCTGGAAGCGTTGTGGCACAAGGCGGAGTCGTACATGGCCGACGATGCCGAAGCCAAGGAGGGCCGGCCCTACCAGGCGGCTCACGACGAACTCGTCACGGAACTGGGTGAGCGGATCGAGTTCCACCGCTTTCTCGTCGAGTGGTGGCCGGTGCTGACGCCGACGCGCGTGCTGGGCTGGCTGGCCGACCGCGGCAGGCTCGCGCAGGCCGCGGGGCGGGTGCTGACGCCGCAGGAGATCGACCTGTTGGTCGCGTCGTGGGCCGGGCACCCCGGCGACCCGTCGGTCGCGGACGTGGCGCTGCTGGACGAGTTGCGTGGCCTGCTCGGCGAACCGCGCGGGCGCAGGCGGTCGTCGACCGACGAACGCGGCGACCGGCCGCGGCGGTCCGCGCACTACGATGAGTACGCGCACGTCGTCGTCGACGAGGCGCAGGACCTGTCGCCGATGCAGTGGCGGATGGTCGGGCGGCGCGGCAGGTACGCGAGCTGGACGATCGTCGGCGACCCGTTGCAGAGCGCGTGGCCCGATCCCGAAGAGGCGTGGGAGGCCAGGGAGACGGCGCTGCGGTCGGTGCGCACCAGGCGACAGTTCGTGCTACGCACCAACTACCGGAACTCGGCGGAGATCTTCGACCTCGCGGCGCGCGTGCTCACCGGCCAGTCGGACCGGGACGACCTACCCGTCGCCGTGCGGCGCACCGGCATCGAGCCCGCGGTCCGCGAGGTCGCCGACCCGAATCGGGAAGCCCGGCCTGCCGCCCTGGAATTGCTCGGCGAGGTGGCCGGCACGGTCGGCGTCATCACGGCGATGGACGAACGCGACGCGCTGGCACGCGAACTGGCCGATGTGGCGGACGACCGGCTGCGTGTGGTGGGCAGCCTGGACGCGAAGGGCCTGGAGTACGACGGCGTCGTCGTCGTGGCACCGGAACGGATCATCGCGGAGGCGGCGGTTCCCGATGCGGGCCGGCGGTCGGTTTATGTCGCGCTGACACGGGCGACACAGCGGTTGACGGTGCTCACGGCGGACAGTTCGATCTTGAGCTGACTTCGGCCGGTATACCGTGGTCCTGTGGCTCAGGCGTGCCCGTTTCGCCAGCGGTCGAAGAACCGCTCCGGCTCCGAGGTGACGAATCCGTCCTGTTCGGTCTCGGGGAACATGCTGGCCACGGACGCTCTGGCCCGCTCGTAACGATCATTGGCGGCCACCAGCTCATCCAACTGGTACGCCAGGAATGTGCTCAACGGCAGACCTTTCCTGGCGGCCAGCAAACTGGCCTTCGCCAGGGTGTCGTCACTCAGCTCAACGGTTACACGGCCCATGACCGACAGCGTATGACCTATCACGGCGAGATTTCGGTTATCCCGCCAACACGTCACCCGAAATCCGTCACTTGCCGACCGGACACGACGAGTGGTCCGGCGGCATGCCGGGACCGCATTCGGCACACCGGACGGCGTCACCGGCGACGCACCACAGTCACCGTGTGGTGCGTGTCAACGAGCCACGCCTGTCCGGCCCCGGGTGTGACCACCGTCGCGGCGACGGTCGACGGTGCCCAGCGGTACGGCTAGCTCAGGACGATCAGCAGGTCGCCGCCTTCCACCTGCTGCACCGCGCCGATGGCCAGGCGGCTGACCGTGCCGGACTTCGGGGCGGTGATCGCGGCCTCCATCTTCATCGCCTCGATCGTCGCCACCGTGGCGCCCGCCTCGACCTGTCGCCCTCGGCGACCGACAGCGTGACCACGCCGGCGAACGGCGCCGCGACCTGGTTCGGGTCGCCCCGGTCGGCCTTCTCGGCGGCCGGCAGGTCCGACGCGACGGAGCGGTCGCGCACCTGGATCGGGCGCAGCTGGCCGTTCAGGGTGGCCATGCACGGTGCGCATGCCGCGCTCGTCCGCCTCGCCGATCGCCTCCAGCTCGATCAGCAGCCGCACGCCTGGCTCCAGGTCGACCGGGTACTCCTCGCCGGGCCGCAGGCCGTAGAAGAAGTCCTTGCTGCCCAGCACGCTGGTGTCGCCGAACTGCTCCCGGTGGGCCTCGAACTCCTTGGTCGGCCCGGGAAACAGCAGCCGGTTCAGCGTCGCCGCGGCCGTGTCGGCCAGGCCCGCGCGGTCCTCGTCGGTCAGCTCCGCGACACCACGCGGCTCCGAGCGGCCCTGCAGCGCCTTGGTGCGGAACGGCTCCGGCCAGCCGCCGGGCGGGTCGCCCAGCTCGCCGTGCAGGAAGCCGATCACCGAGTCGGGGATGTCGAACCGGCCCGGGTCCGCCTCGAACTCCGTCGGGTCCACGCCCGCGCCGACCAGGTGCAGCGCCAGGTCGCCGACCACCTTGGACGACGGCGTCACCTTGACCAGCCTGCCCAGCATCCGGTCGGCGGCCGCGTAGGCGTTCTCGATCTCCTCGAACCGGTCGCCCAGGCCCAGCGCGACGGCCTGCGTGCGCAGGTTCGACAGCTGCCCACCGGGGATCTCGTGGTGGTAGACGCGGCCGGTCGGCGACGGCAGACCCGCCTCGAACGGCGCGTACACCCGGCGCACGAGCTCCCAGTACGGCTCCAGGTCGCACACCGCCTGCAGGCTCAGCCCGGTCGGTCGGGCGCTGTGGTCGGTCGCCGCGACGATCGCCGACAGCGACGGCTGCGACGTCGTGCCGGACATCGACGCGACCGCCCCGTCCACGGCGTCCGCCCCGGCCCGGATCGCCGCCAGGTAGGTGGCCAGCTGCCCGCCGGCCGTGTCGTGCGTGTGGAGGTGCACCGGCAGGTCGAACTCCTTGCGCAGCGCGGAAACCAGCCGCGCCGCGGCCGGCGGGCGGAGCAGGCCGGCCATGTCCTTGATCGCCAGCACGTGCGCGCCGGCCCCCACGATCTGCTCGGCCAGCTTCAGGTAGTAGTCCAGTGTGTACAGCCGCTCCGCCGGGTCGGACAGGTCGGCGGTGTAGCACAGCGCCACCTCGGCGACGGCCGTCCCGGTCTCGCGGCACCGCGTCGATCGCCGGCCGCATCTGCTCGACGTCGTTGAGCGCGTCGAAGATCCGGAAGATGTCGATGCCGGTCGCCGTCGCCTCCCGCACGAACGCCGTCGGTCACCTCCGTCGGGTACGGCGTGTAGCCGACGGTGTTGCGACCGCGCAGCAGCATCTGCAGGCAGATGTTCGGCACCGCCTCGCGCAGCGCGGCCAGCCGCTCCCACGGGTCCTCGGCCAGGAACCGCAGCGCCACGTCGTAGGTCGCGCCGCCCCAGCACTCCAGCGACAGCAGCTGCGGGCGTCGTCCGCGCCACGTGCGGCGCGACCGCCAGCAGGTCCTTGGTGCGCACCCGGGTCGCCAGCAGCGACTGGTGCGCGTCCCGGAAGGTCGTGTCGGTGACGCCGATCGTCGGCGACTCGCGCAGCCAGCGGGCGAAGCCCTCGGGGCCGCGGCCGGTCAGCCGCTGCTTCGAGCCGTCCGGCGGCGCGTTGGCCAGGTCGGCGACGGGCAGCTTCGCCGTCGGGTCGAGCACCTTCGGCCGCGGCCCGTTGGGCCGGTTCACCGTGACGTCGGCCAGGTAGGTCAGCAGCCGGGTGCCGCGGTCGGCGGAGTGCCGGGCGGTCAGCAGCTGCGGGCGCTCCTCGATGAACGACGTGGTCACGCGGCCCGCGCGGAAGTCCGGATCGTCCAGCACCGCCTGCAGGAACGGGATGTTCGTGGACACGCCGCGGATGCGGAACTCGGCGACCGCGCGCCGGGCCCGGCCACCGCCGTGTGCCAGTCGCGGCCGCGGCAGGTCAGCTTGACCAGCATCGAGTCGAAGTGCGCGCTGACCTCCGTGCCGGCGAACGTGGTGCCGCCGTCCAGCCGGATGCCCGCGCCGCCGGGCGAGCGGTAGGCGCTGATCATCCCGGTGTCCGGCCGGAAGCCGTTGGCCGGGTCCTCGGTGGTGATCCGGCACTGCAGCGCGGCGCCGCGCAACTGGATCGTGCTCCTGGCCAGGCCGAGGTCGGCCAGCGTCTCGCCGGCGGCGATGCGCAGTCTGCGACTGCACCAGGTCGACGTCGGTGACCTCCTCGGTCACCGTGTGCTCGACCTGGATGCGCGGGTTCATCTCGATGAAGACGTGGTTGCCGTCCGCGTCCAGCAGGAACTCGACGGTGCCGGCGTTGACGTAGCCGATCTGCCGGGCGAACGCCACCGCGTCGGCGCAGATCCGCTCCCGCAGCGCGGGATCGCAGGTTCGGCGCGGGCGCGATCTCGATGACCTTCTGGTGCCGCCGCTGCAGCGAACAGTCCCGCTCGAACAGGTGGATCACGTTGCCGTCGCCGTCGGCGAGGATCTGCACCTCGATGTGCCGGGGCTCGATCACGGCCTGCTCCAGGAACACGGTCGGGTCGCCGAAGGCCGACTCGGCCTCGCGCATCGCCGCCTCGATCGACTCGCGCAGCGCGCGCGGCTCGGTCGACCCGCCGCATGCCGCGCCCGCCGCCACCGGCGACGGCCTTGACGAACACCGGGAAGCCGATCTCGTCGGCGGCCGCGATCAGTTCGTCGACGTCGGACGGAGGGAGCCGAGGACGTCAGCACCGGCAGGCCGGCCGCGCGCGCGGCGGCCACCGCGCGCGCCTTGTTGCCGGTCAGCTCCAGCACCTCGACGGTCGGCCCGACGAACGTGATGCCCGCGTCCCGGCAGGCGGCGGCCAGTTCCGGGTTCTCCGACAGGAAGCCGTAGCCGGGGTAGATCGCGTCGGCGCCGGCCCTGCGCGCCGCGCCGATGATCTCCTCGACCGACAGGTAGGCGCGCACCGGGTGACCGGGCTCGCCGATCTCGTAGGCCTCGTCGGCCTTGAGCCGGTGCGGGGAGTTGCGGTCCTCGTGCGGGAACACCGCGACGGTCCCCGCGCCCAGCTCGTAGCCGGCGCGGAACGCCCGGATCGCGATCTCGCCGCGGTTGGCGACCAGCACCTTGCGGAACATCCCGGCTCCCGTTCGTCGGCGGTGTCGGCCCGGTGACGGCCCCATCGCTGGCACCGTACCGTGACGGTTCCGCCGTTCGGGAGCTCAGTCCCAGGTGACGGGCGTCATGCCGACGCCGTCGTCACCCGGTGCAGACCTGCTGGCCGTGGCCGCGACCGATGAAGTCGGAAGCCTGCGCGCAGGCACGCAGGCGGCCGCCCCACGGGGCCATCATGGGCCGGGTGCCGGCGACCAACTGGCCGAAGCCGCGGGCGGTCGCCGTGTCGATCGTCTGCCACCGGACGGGGCCATGGCCGGGCCGGGCCGTCTGGAGGGTCACGGTCAGCACGTGCAGGCCGCGGTCGCTCGGCGCGTATCTGCCGGTCGCCAGGTGGCGCGGACCGGCGGACCGCAGGTCGGCACAGGTCGAGGAGTGGTCGAAGTGGCCACCCATGTTGATCAGGCAGGTCGGTGCGGCGGCCTGGTGCTCGGCGGCGGAGGCGGCGGGGGCGAACAGGACGGTGGCGGTCGCGGCCAGGGCGGCGACGGCGATGGCGAAGTTACGCATGGTGCGCACCCGATCACGAATAGCTGTTGGCCGCCCGCCACGTCACCCGCCCGTGGCGAACGAAGGCCCACCGGTGGCGGGACAGCCGCGGAGGACGGGAAAGCCGGACGTGCCACGGCGGGCACGTCCGGCTCATCACGAGCGGGTGGGGATCAGTGACCCACCACGGCACCCGTCCCGGTGTCCAGGACCAGGGTCCTGGTGTCGGGCCGCCGGTAGAAGTCGAACATGTGGTCCAGCGAGCCGGCCCTGGCGTCCGCGGAGCCCGCGATCCGGCCCAGCCGCCAGTTGTCCTCGATGAACCGTGTGATCGACGCCTGGTCGGTCCGCGTGTCGTCCACGAAGTTGCGCTTCGCGTACGGCGAGATGACCAGCAGCGGCAGGCGGGGGCCGTAACCGCAGTGGCCGTCACCCCCGGCCTGGGTGATGTCGGCGTCCGTGCAGACCTGGGCGTCCAGGCTGCTGTGCGAGCCGTTGACCACCTGCGAGGCCTGGTGGTCGTACCAGCCGTCGGAGTCGTCGTAGGCGACCACGATCGCCGTGTCCTGCCACGACGGCGACTGCTCGATCGCGTTGATCTCGGTGGTCAGGAACGTCTGCTCGTCCAGCGGGTCGGAGTAGCCGGCATGCCCGTCGTGGTACTCGGGAGCCTTCAGGAAGCTCACCGCGGGCAGCCTGTTCGCCTTCAGCACGGTGCCGAAGTCGGACAGGTCGTAGTTGTGGTTGGCCTGGTCCGCCGCGCCGATCGCCTGCGGGGAGCTCGGCGGCAGGTGCTTGGGGTTGGACGTGGACCTGTAGTAGGAGAACGGGTTGTGGTGCGGGCTGTAGTCCTTGGAGCTGTTGCCGCCCACGTTGGCGTGCGTGGTGTCGCACGTCGAGTAGCCGTTCCTGGTGCCGGTGGCGGCGAAGCCGCCCTGGAACCAGCCCCACGTGATGTCCTTGGCGTTCAACAGGTCGCCGATGTTCTGGCCCCGCAGCGCGGCCAGGTCACCGGTGCTGGTGTGGTCGCCGTTGGAGCAGTCGTCGTAGGCGGGGTCGTCGTCGGAGTACAGGACGCCGACGCCCTGGGTGCTCGGGTCGGCCACGAACGACGCGTCCGGCGGGTTGACCTGGGCGCCGGTGGTGGAGTTGACGGCGATGGTCTGCGCCGTCGTACCGGCGACCAGGTTGATCGCACCGGGCGTGGACGGCCCGAACTGCGTGCCGTAGGAGTTGTCGTTGAGCGAGTAGTGCTGCGCGTAGTTCCACAGCGCGGTGACGGTGTTGCCGTCGTAGTAGTCCATCACCAGACCGGGTGCGCCGTACAGGATCGGCTGGCCGGTGCAGACGTCGGTCTCGGTGTTCTGGACGAACTTGTCCATCCGGCCCGCGTCGAACGCCTTCTGCTCCGCCGTGTAGGCGTGGTTCTGGTCGCAGGTCAGCGCCTGACTGTGGGTCAGCCGCGTCGGGTTGAACGAGTTCGGGTTGCTGGTGAGCAGGGCCGGGGTCAGGCCGTTGACCTGCGGGGTGCCCGGTGCCGCGGTGAACTTCGTGCCGTCGGTGTTGGCCGCGTTCGGGTACGTGCCGAAGTAGTGGTCGAACGAGTTGTTCTCGTCGAACAGCACGACCACGTGCCTGATCGGCGTGGTCGTGAAGCCGATGCCCCAGTGCGCGGCGGCAAGCTGCGCGGCGGGCTGGCTGCCGGCACATCCGGCCAGGGTCAGGCCCAGGGCCGCTGTGGCCGACACCGTCGCCACGGCCCCGCGGGACCATCTCGGTCGCCGCGCGCCTGTTGACCTTGCTGACACTTGTCCTCCTCGGTGCGGGATCTTCCAGTGAGTAGGAACTTCGGTTGTGGCCATGGGCATCACCCCAGCATCGATCGTCCGAAGTGGTCGGACGTGTCGCGCACGCCGGGCAGGGCGAAGAAGTATCCGCCACCGAACGGCGAGATGTAGTCCACGAGCGGCTCGTCGGCGAGCCGGGTCTGGATCGCTTCGAACTGGCGCTGGATGTCCTGGTTGAAGGCGCTGAAGATGAGGCCCTGGTTCAGGTTTCCGTTGCCGTCGACGCCGAGGTCGTAGTTGTGGCCGTGCCGCAGGATCCGGTTGTCGTCGGTCCGCGGTGTCCTGGGGTTGGCGCGCCGGATGTGCGCCGTCAGCGGGATCGTCGCGCCGACCGGGTCGTTGGTGTAGTCGGGGGCGTCGAACTCCTCGTTGCCGCTCAGCGGCGCTCCGGTGTCGCGCCTGCGGCCCAGGATGTTCTCCTGCTCGTGCACGGACACACGGTCCCAGAACTCCACGAGCATCCGGATCAGCCGCACCACGTGGTACGTGCCGCCCGCGGTCCAGGCCGGCTCGCCGTTGCCCCTGCCCGCCCACACCAGCCTGTTCATCAGCGCCGTGTCCGTGGTCAGCGGATTGGCCGTGCCGTCCTTGAAGCCCATCAGGTTGCGGGGCGTGCCGGAGGGCCGTGGCGGGCTGGTGAACCCGTCGAGCCGCCAGCGGACCTGCATGCCGCCCCTGCTGACGCGGGTCAGGTCGCGCACCGCGTGCAGCACGGTGTCCGTGTTCGGCGCCGCGATCTGCAGGAGTAGGTCGCCGTGGCACCACGCGGGGTCGAGATCGTCGTTGGGGAACGTGCGCATCGCCGTCAGCCGCGCCGGTTTCCGTGCGGCCAGGCCGTAGCGGTCGTCGAACAGGGACGCGCCGACGCCGACGGTGACCGTCAGCCCGTCCGCCGGCACGACGGAGCCCAGCACACCGGAATCCGGCGACGGCGCCGAGATGCCGACCGGATCCGGCTCGCCGCCGGTGGTCAGGAACCGCGTCCGGTCGGTGATCGTCTTGAGCAGGTCGGCCAGTTCGGCCCTGCCGTCGGCGATCACGTCGAACGCGAGGAACGCCGACTGCCGCTGCACCGGCAGCAGCACGCCGGCCTGGTGCGTGCCGTGGAACGCGACGGCGGGTGCCTGCCCGTCCACCGGCACGTCCGGCGCGGGGGCCCGCGGATCGGTGGCCGCGATCGTGCCCGCACCGGCCGCGACGGCGCCCACGCCGGCCAGCGCGCCGGTCAGGAACGAGCGGCGCCGCACGTTGCCATCACCCGCGGTCACCGTCCCGTCCTCCTCGGCTCGGTGATCGTCGCGACCGGTGCCAGGTCCTCGACCAACTGACCGAGCGTGCCGTCGAGTTTCTCCCGTGCCGCCCGCGGCAGCTCCCCGACCGGCGTCCAGCTACCGTCCGCGTGGTGCTGTGCGTCCAGCAGCGCCTGGAACCTCGCCGACCAACTGTCCACATCGGACAGTCCGGGGAATCTGTCGGCCAGCAGCGGCCGCAGCACCGTGAGCACCTCGCGGTCGCCGGTCAGCTCGGCCTGCGCGGTGGCCAGGTTCGAGCCGCTGCCGTAGTCGGTCCTGCCGGTCAGCTCGAACCGCAGCGTGTTCTCCAGGATCTCGTGCGCGCGCAGGCCCAGGTCCACGGCCTGCGGCTGCAACCGCGGCAGATCGTGCCACAGGCCGTGCACGTAGGTGTCCAACCGCGCGGTCGCCGCCCTCAGCGTCGCGCCGGCCTCGCCGTGCCACAGGCCGTACTCGACGCGGTGGAACCCCGTGAAGCCCGGATCGCTCACGCCGTCCGGCAGGCCCGCGGTGGTGCCGTTGATCTCGCCGTCGTAGTCGCCGAACGCGTCGTACGCGGCGCCCAGCGCCTCGTAGGACAGGTGCGCGGCCAGCCACGCGGTCCTGGCCTGCGCGACGTTCCCGGACGCGACGGCGGAGTTCAGCGCGTCGGTCCCGGCAACCAGGTCGGCGACACCGGTGTCGACATAGGTCATGTACCGCCGGATCGGGTCGAGCAGGTCCGTGCTGGTCACCGGTTCGACACCGGTGTTGGACGAGCCCGTCCCGCCGATCCGCACGGTCGGCCCGGTGACCGGGTCCAGGTCCTCCATGACGCAGCGGATCGCGTAGCTGCCCGGTCCCAGCGTCACCCGCATCGTCCCGGTCGTGCCGGCGCCCATGCCCTCGATCTCGCCGTAGACCTTGCCGCCGTTCGCACCGCCCACCCCGACCAGGTCCGCGGCACCGGCGACGGAGTCCGTGTCGACCAGCTTCAGCGTCTGCGTACCGCCGTGCGGACCGGTCCACCCCGTGCCGCAACCGGAGTGCGCCACCGAGATGCCCCGGCCGGAACCGGCCGCGTCCGCCGTGCCGCCGCGCGGCCACACCAGCGCCACGAGGGCGCCCACCAGCACCACGCCCACCAGCACGGCCGCCGACCCGACGACCAGCTTGCGACGGCGCGAACCCGGCGCGGGCTCGGACGGTTCGGGCACCTGGGTGCTCCTCGTGGAACCTCGGGAACTGGGACGGCGCACCAGATCGTATGAATCCTGCCGGCAGGAATCGACCTCGTCCGACCCGTTACGAGCTAGATTCACCCGGAGTTCAACTGGCGGTCCTCAGCAGGGCCCTGGCGCGCCCGCGGCGCGGGAGCGCGGCGACCTCCGTGCGTGCACCTGTCACCACCCGTCGCGGCGCCGGCGTCATGACTTGTCCAGGTATTCCGCCCGTTCCACGTCCACCACCTCGGCCACCATCCCGGCCAGTCCGGGATGAGCGGCCAGCGTCGGGTCCTGGGCGACGAGTTCCCGTGCGTCCGTCCTTGCCTGTTCGATGACGTCGATGTCACGCAGCAGCGACAGCATCCGCAGCGAACTCCTGCCGGACTGGGACGCGCCCAGGATGTCGCCTTCGCGCCGCATCTCCAGATCGAGCTGGGCCAGTTCGAAACCGTCCAACGTCGACGCGACCGCGTCCAGCCGCTCCCGGGTCGCCGTGCCGGCAGGCACCTCCGTGACCAGCAGGCACAATCCCGGCGCACTGCCCCGGCCGACCCGGCCGCGCAACTGGTGCAACTGGCTCACGCCGAACCGGTCGGCGTCCAGGATCACCATCACGGTCGCGTTCGGCACGTTCACACCGACCTCGACCACCGTCGTCGCGACCAGCACGTCCACGTCACCGGCGGCGAACGCCCGCATCACGGTGTCCTTCTCCTCCGGCGGCAGCTTGCCGTGCAGGATCTCCACCCGCAGCCCGCTCAGCGGCCCCTCGGCCAGTTGCGGCGCGACCTCCGTCACGGCGAGCGGCGAGCGGCGGTCGTCGGACGCGTCCTGCGGTGGCGGCTCGTCGGCGTCCTCGGCGCCGGTGCCGTCGCCGATCCTCGGGCACACCACGTAGGCCTGGTGCCCCGCGCCGACCTCTTCGGTGATCCGCCGCCACATCCGCTCGACCCACGCCGGCTTCTCCGCCGCGGGCACCACGGACGTGGTGATCGGCGAACGCCCCGCCGGCAGCTCACGCAGCGCTGAGGTCTCCAGGTCGCCGTAGACCGTCATCGCGACCGTGCGCGGGATCGGCGTCGCGGTCATCGACCAGCACGTGCGGGCTGGTGTCGCCGCGCGCGCGCAGCGCGTCCCGTTGCTCGACACCGAACCGGTGCTGCTCGTCCACGACGACCAGGCCGAGATCGGCGAACGACACCTTGTCCTGGATCAGCGCGTGTGTCCCGACGACGATCCCGGCGGTGCCGCTGGCCGCGTCCAGCATGGCCTGCCTGCGCTGCGCGGTGTTCAGCGAACCGGTTAGCAGTGTCAGCTTCGTCGCGTCGTCCGCCGCACCCAGTTCGCCGGCCGTCGCCAGATCGCCCAGCAGTTCGGCCAGCGAGCGGGCATGTTGCGCCGCAAGGACTTCCGTCGGCGCCAGCAGCGCGGCCTGGCGCCCCGAGTCGACCACCTGCAGCATCGCACGCAGCGCCACCAGCGTCTTGCCGGAGCCGACCTCGCCCTGGAGCAACCGGTTCATCGGGTGCACGCCGGACAGGTCGACCGCGATCGCCTCGCCGACCTCCTGCTGTCCCGCGGTGAGCTGGAACGGTAGGCGCGCGTCGAACGCGTCCAGCAGGCCGTTCTCCTTCGGCGGGCACGCGGGCGCGGGCCGGTCGCCCGCGCGCAGCCTGCGCTGCGCCAGCACCAGTTGCACGGCCAGCGCCTCGTCCCACTTCAGCCGTTTGCGCGCGCGTTCCACGGCGGGCCAGCCGTCCGGCTGGTGGATGCCGCGCAGCGACGCTTCCAGACCCGGCAACCGGTGCCGGGCCAGCATGTCGCGCGGCAGCGGGTCCTCCGCGCCGTCCCACATGTCCAGCACCTGGCGCACACACTTGCGGATCGTCCACGTCGGCAGTCCCGCGGCGGCCGGATACACCGGGATCACGGCGTTCGCGAAATCCTCCACAGTGGACTCGTCCGCGTCCGCGTCGAGGAGCTGGTACTCGGGATTCTGCAGTTGCAGGTTGCCGCGGAACGAGTTCACCTTGCCGGCGAACAGCCCCTTGCGGCCCGGCAGCAGTTCCCGTTCCCGCCACGCCTGGTTGAAGAACGTGCAGGTCAGCGGGTGCACGCCGTCGGTGATCCGCACCTCGAGGATCGTGCCGCGCTTGCTGCGCATGGTGCGCTTGGCAACGCGTTCCACCTGCGCCATCACGGTGGCGTGCTCGCCGATCTCCAGGCCGGCCACGTTGGTCAGCTCGCCGCGTTCGGCGTAGCGGCGCGGATAGTGCCGCAGCAGGTCGCCGACGGTGTGCAGGTCGAGCGACGATGCCAGCGCGTCGGACGTCTTGCGGCCCAGCACGCCGGACAGCGAATCGGTCAGTACCGCCATGAGAGTCCCCGCGTCGTCCTTCGTTGTCGCCGTTATTCCACGCCCAGCAACAGGATCGCGCCGGCCTGGCCACCGTCGTAACCGGTCACCTCGACCTCACGATGCCCCGCGCGGACGTGTTCGGCAAGATCGTCGACGAGTCCGTCCGGCGCGTCCGCACCGGGCAGCGCCGTGACCAGCTCACCACCGCCGGCCAGCATCCGGTCGACAAGCTGCCTTGCCGTCTCCACGACGGTCTTCGGATCGGCCGGGCCTGGTTCGACCAGCACGATCTCGCCGTCCAGCAGCCCGAGCACGTCACCGGGCTGGCACACGCCCACCCACGTGATGCCCTGTTCCCGCGCCAGCACCAGCTCACCGCGCCGGGTCGCGGCTGCCGCCTCGGCCATCGCGACGACGTCCTCACCGGCCCGCCTGCCCGGATCGTGCACGGCCAGCGCCGCCAGCCCCTGCACCGGCGACGCGGTCGGCACGATGATCACGTCCTGACCGGCGCGCACGACGTCGGCGGCCGCGTCGGCCAGTGTCTCCTCGATCCCGGACATGTTGGGCAGCACCGTGACGTGCGACGCCTGGGTGCCGGCCAGCACGGCGACCACGTCGGACACGGTCGGCGGCTCGTCATCGCGCAGCAGCAGCACGCTCGCGCCGGAATCCCGGAACACGGCGGCGACACCGTCGCCCCGCACCAGCGCGACCACGGCCCGCTCCACGGCGAACCGGGACGCGGCCGCCGCCACCTGGTCGTCGAAACGCACCACGGCGATCCGGTGCGGGCGGCCCACGTCGATCCCGGCCTCGACGGCGGCGCCGACGTCGTTGCAGTGCACGTGAACGGCCCACCGTCCGCCGCCGTCCCCGACGACGGACACGCAGTCGCCGAGCCTGCGCAGCTCGGCCCGCAGCCGGTCGGCTTCGCGTTCGGCCACGCCGTCCAGGGAGAACATCACCTCGTACGCGTAGTCGGCGGACCCGGCCTCGCGCGCGGTGCGCAGGGCGTGCGCGTCGCGCGGCGTGCGCGAGGTGAGCACCTGCGTCGGCACGATCGACCGCTCGCCACCACTGGCCTCGAAGGCCAGTTCGTCCAACACGAACACCAGCCCCTGCGCGCCCGCGTCGACGACACCGGCCCTGGCCAGCGCGTCAAGCTGAGACGACGTCTCGGGCAGCGCGTCCCACGCGGCCTTCGCCGCGGTCGCCAGCACGGCGTCGTCATTCGGCGGCCCCGGCGAGGGCGGCGGCGTGCAGGATGGTCAGCATCGTCCCCGGAGCCGGATCGCTGACGGCCTTCGCGGCCAGTTCGTCGGCCCGAGCCAGCGCCGCGGCGGCGGCGCCGGGGTCGTCACCGAGCACCTCGGCCAGTCCGCGGATCACCTGCGAGAGGATCACGCCGGAGTTCCCGCGGGCCCCGGCCAGCGCCCCGCTCGCCAGCGCCGACCACACCGTCTTCGTGTCGTCGGTGTCGGCGGCACCGCGGCCCACGGCGTCGCACGCCGCCCGCATCGTGCCCAGCATGTTGCTGCCCGTGTCCCGGTCGGCGACGGGAAAGACGTTGATCCGGTCGATCGCGTCGCGGTGCTGGTCCAGGGTCTGCACGCACGCGGCGGCCCACCGCCGCACGGCGCTCGCATCCAACCGCACCTGCGCACACCTCCCCGTCGACCGGCTGTTCGTCGAGGGTAGCGGGGCCGGTTTGGTTCCCGTCCGGGCGACGGGTTACCCTGGGCGGCAGTTGCCCGAGTCGAGCCGGGCTCACTGTGTAGTGCTCTCAAGCACATTTTCCTGGCGACTTGAAGGAGTGTCTGACGTGGCTGCCGTTTGCGACGTCTGTGGCAAGGGGCCCGGCTTCGGCATGTCGGTCTCGCACTCCCACCGGCGTACCCACCGCCGGTGGAACCCGAACATCCAGACCGTGCGTGCCAAGATCGGTCTCTCGGCAGCGGAAGCGCCTCAAGGTGTGCACCTCCTGCCTGAAGGCCGGCAAGGTCGTCCGCGGCTGAAGCCGTAAGACGTGACGCGAAGCGGCCCTTCGAAACAATCGAAGGGCCGCTTCGCGTCGTCCGGCGCGGCTGCTACGGAAGCTTCCAGTCGATCGGGTCGGCGCCCTGCCGGGTGAGCAGCGTGTTGGTACGGCTGAACGGGCGGGAGCCGAAGAAGCCGCCCGCTGCCGACATCGGGCTCGGGTGGGCCGACTCGATCGCCGGCAGGTCGCCCAGCAGCGGCCGCAGGTTCCTGGCGTTGCGGCCCCAGAGGATGGCCACCAGCGGCTCGCCACGACCGGCGAGCGCGCGGATCGCCTGTTCGGTGATCTCCTCCCAGCCCTTGCCCTGGTGCGAGTTCGGCCGGCCGGGGGCGACCGTCAGCGCCCTGTTCAGCAGCAGCACGCCGCGCTCGGTCCACGGGGACAGGTCGCCGTTGCCCGGCGGCGGGTGGCCGAGGTCGTCCTGGTATTCCCGATAGATGTTGACCAAGCTTTTCGGCAGCGGCCGGACATCAGGGGCGACCGAGAAACTCAACCCGACCGGGTGACCCGGGGTCGGGTACGGGTCCTGGCCGACGATCAGCACGCGCACGCCGTGGAACGGCTGCTGGAACGCACGCAACACGTTCTCGCCAGCCGGCAGGTAGCGCCTGCCGGCGGCCACCTCGGCACGCAGGAAATCACCCATCGCGGTGATCCGGTCCGACACCGGGGCCAGCGCTTCCGCCCAGCCGGCTTCCATGACCTCGTCGAGGGGACGTCCAACCACGGACCAAGACTCTAGCGGTCAGTCCAGCCGCCGCAGCTTCGCCCTGAACAGCGCGATGTTCGCGACGTAGAGGTCCACCGCGGCCCGCCACCGGCCCGCCGGCACCTCGTAGCCCTCGCGGACCCGCGCCGGGACGCCCAGCGCCATCCGGCGCGCGGGCACCCGGCCGTTGTAGGACAGCACCGCGCCCGCGCCGACGATCGCACCCTCCTCGACGACGGTGCCGTTGAGCACGACCGAACCGGACGCGATCAGGCAGCCGTCCCCGATGGTGGCGCCCTCGATGTGCACGTTGTGACCGATCACGCACTCGCTGCCGATGACCGTCGGCGTGAACTCCGTGGTGTGCACGACCGTGCCGTCCTGCACGCTGGTCCGCTCGCCGACGCTGATGTACCCGTGATCGCCGCGCAGCACCGCCTGCGGCCACACCGACGCGTACGCCGCCAGCCGCACGTCGCCGATGACCGTCGCATCCGGATGGACGTAGGCCTCCGGATCGATCGTCGGGTTCCCGCTCGCCCAACGCGTAGATCGCACATCATCAACACCTTGCCGAAACAGCGGCTCGTCGGCGAGCACCGGTAGGTGCCGAAGCTGTCCACCGGCGCGTAGCCGGAGGACGTGTACAGCCCGATCGCCTCGGGCTGCTCGATCCCGGTCTCCAGCACGATCCGCAGCCTGCCGCGTTCGACCGCGGTCCGTTCCAGCGCGGCCAGCATCGCCCTCGCATACCCGCGGCCGCGCTGTGAGGACCGGACGTACATCCGCTTCAGTTCCGCGTCGCCGTCGAGGAACTCGGCCTCCGTCGCGTCGTGCGCGCGCCAGCCGCCGCACGCGACCGGCTCGCCGTCGCGTAGCCGACGAGGAAAAGCCCATGCGGCGGCGCGAACTCGGTGGCGTCCACCGGTGTCTGGTCCGCACCGCCGTAGCGGCGCACGTACTCCCGCTGCACCTCGGCGATCAGCGTCACCGCGTCCGCGTCGCCGTACGCGACGGGCACGATCTTCAACTCAGGACCTGGCACGCCAGTGCTCCCAGCCGGCCGGCTTCTCGTACACCTCGCCGTCCACGGTCACTCCGTTGCCGCGCAGCACGGCGCCGATCGTCGTCCAGCCGTCCGGCACCGCGGACTGGTCCGGGAACGTCGCGGCCAGCGCGTGGTCCTCGCCGCCGGTGAGCACCCAGTGCCGCGCGTCGGCACCCAGCGCGGTGGCCACGTCGACCAGTCGCTGCGGCACCACGAGCAGATCGGCGCGCACGTCGATGTGGACGTTCGAGGCGTCCGCGATGTGACCGAGATCCGCGAGCAGCCCGTCGGACACGTCCATCATGGCCGTCGCCCCGGCCCGCGCCGCCTGCGCGCCCGCCTGGTACGGCGGTTCCGGTGCGCGGTGCGCACCCACGACGCTCACCGGGGACCGGAATCCCCTGCCGAGCACGGCAAGCCCGGCCGCCGACCAACCCAGTTTCCCGCACACCGCGAGCACCTGGCCGGGCAGCGCACCGGAGCGCGTCACCGGTCCCCTGCCCTCCAGGTCGCCCAGCGCTGTGATCGACACCACGAGCATGTCGGACGTCACCATGTCGCCACCGACGACCCCGGCTCCGGCCCGACCCGCTTCGGCCCACATGCCGCTGGCCAACTCGTCCACCGTGCTGGCCGGTGTGGTCGCCGGGCAGCCGAAGCCGACCAGCACGGCCGTGGGCACGGCGCCCATCGCCGCGATGTCGGCCAGGTTCACCGCGACCGCCTTGCGGCCCACCTGTTCCGGGCTGGACCAGTCGAGCCGGAAGTGAACGCCCTCCACCAGCACGTCGGTGGTGGCCACCACGCGCCCGTCCGGCGCGGCGACGACAGCCGCGTCGTCGCCGGGTCCCAGCAGCGTCGTCGGGGGCTGCTCCCTGCCGTCCGTCACGCGCCGAATGAGACCGAACTCACCCACATCGGCGACGGTGTGCGGCTCGTCCGGGGAGTCGGGGCGCACGATTGCCTCCTGGCATGAATGGTCGGACCCCATAATGATCCCCATCTGGGGTACGTTGACTGCCTTGCGTGCCGACAGGCACGTTTGTTCTCGTTTCCACCCCGACCTGACCCGTCGACTCGAAGGGGCGCGCCGTGGTCCACGCATACATCCTCATCCAGACAGAGGTCGGCAAGGCCGCTGCGGTCGCGTCGCAGATCTCGGGCATCGCCGGGGTCACCACCGCCGAGGACGTCACCGGCCCGTACGACGTGATCGTCGTCGCGGAAGCCGAGAACGTCGACCAGTTGGGCCAGCTCGTGGTCGCCAAGGTGCAGAACGTCGAGGGCATCACCCGTACGCTCACCTGCCCGGTGGTTCATCTCGACCACTCATGACGTCGACGGGAATCGTGACCGACAACACTGACGGGACGGGCGGCACGGCGCCTGATCCTACGGGATCTCCGGCGCCCGTGGTGCGGCCGCAACCACGTCCGCGGGGTCGCTTCGTTCCTCGTGGTGTCGCGTCGCTGACTCGACAGGACGCGCCCTTGATCGCGGCGCTGGTGCTGGGCGTCGCGCTGGTGCTCGGCGTCGGGATCGCCGGCCTGGTACTGGGTCCGGCGAACAACACGACGCCACCGGCGCCGACGCCGTCGCCCGCCGCGACCGGTCCGGTGCTGCTCGTGCCCGTCGACGCGCCGAACGCCGGCTCGCCCGGCTGCACCGCGTTGTCGCACGCCCTGCCCAACACGCTGCCCGGCGGCGCGACGCCGCTGCGCAGACGGGGACTGGCCGCTCCCGCGCCGCAGGCCGCCGCGGCGTGGGGCAGCGGCGGCGATCCGATCGTGTTGCGGTGCGGCATCGAACGGCCGCCGGAGCTGACGCCGACGTCGGAACTGCTGAGTGTGAACGGCGTGCAGTGGCTGCGGGTCAGCGCGGCCGGCCTGATCACGTGGTACGCCGTCGACCGGCCCGCCGTCGTGGCGCTCACGCTGCCCGGCACCGTCGGCACCGGTCCGATCCAGACCGTCTCGAACGCCGTGGCCGCCGCGATGCCGGCCGTGCCCGTGTTCTGATTCCCCTGCCGTACAAGGAAGATCAGCGCAGCCCGGTACCCCTCGCGATCGCCGTGTCGATCAGCGTCGTCAGCAGGGTCGGGTAGTCGACTCCCGTGACGGCCCACATCTTCGGGTACATCGACATCTCCGTGAACCCGGGCATCGTGTTGACCTCGTTGACCAGGACCGTCTCGTCCGGTGCGACGAAGAAGTCCACCCTGGCAAGCCCCTGGCAGTCCAGCGCGGCGAACGCCCTGACCGCCAGCTCCCGCACGTGCGCGCTCACCGCGTCGGGCAGCTTCGCGGGAATGTCGAACTCGACGGCGTCGGACACGTACTTGGCGTCGAAGTCGTAGAAGTCGACGCCCTCGCCGACGATCCGGACCTCGGCCGGCAACGAGGCGTCCAGCCTGCCGTCCGGGAACTCCAGCACGCCGCACTCGATCTCGCGACCGACCATCTCGGACTCGACGATCACCTTCGGATCGATCCGCCGCGCGGTCGCGATCGCCGCGTCCAGATCCGCCCAGTCGGTGACTTTCGTGATGCCGGTGGACGAACCGGCCCGCGCCGGCTTCACGAACAGCGGCAGCCCCAGCCGTTGCCGGGTTCGCGCGTCGAGCGTGCGCTCGGTCCGGCGCAGCACCGCGTACGGGGCGAGCGGCAGACCCTCCGCGGCGAGCAGCTTCTTGCCGTACTCCTTGTCCATCGCGACGGCGCTGGCCAGCACACCCGCGCCCGCGTAGGGAATCCCGGCCAGTTCCAGCAGGCCCTGGATGGTGCCGTCCTCGCCGTACGCGCCGTGCAGCACGGGGAACACGACGTCGACACCGGACAGCACCTCACCGACCCGTTCCGGTTCCAGCATCACGAGTCGCCGGTCGACCGGCAGCGCCAGCGCCGCACCCGAGTCCAGCGACGGCAGGCCGTCCCCGTGCGACGCCAGCACCTTCGGGTCGTCCGGCGCGAGCACCCAGGCACCGTCCGGGGTGATGCCCACCGGCAGTACGTCGAAACGACTTCTGTCCAGATGGGACAAAACACTACCGGCGGACAGGCAGGAGACTGCGTGTTCGGTGCTGCGGCCACCGAACACCACAGCCACGCGCAACGTACGCTCGGTCATGGGCCACGACCTTACATGTCACCGTTGGGCCGATCGGGCCAGCAGCTTGATCACCACCGGCAGTGCTGCCAGCAGTTCCTGCCTGGTACAGGCGGTGTACCCCAGTGCGACACCGTGCCAACGCGGCCGCGCGTCGTGGTGGCGGGCCAGGCCGTCGACGAGGATGCCGTGCCCCAGCGCGGCAGCCTCCACGCGGCGCTCCTCGGCCAGGGACGGCAACGGAACCACGACGTGCGCACCCGCGTCGTCGCCCAGCGTGGCGAGGCCGGCGTCGGCGAGAGCTCCGATCACCAGTTCGCGGCGCGCCGACAGTTCCCGGCGCAGCCGCCGCAGGTGCCGGCCCAGATCTCCGTGCCTGGCCAGTTCCACCAGCACCCGCTGGCCCGCCGCCGAGGGCCCGGTGCCGGTGCTGTCGCGGTGCGCCAGCACGGCCGATGCCACGTCCGGCGGCGCGACCATCCAGCCGATGCCCAAGGTGGACGTGAAGATCTTGCTGGTGGTGCCCAGGTGCACGACGACGTCCGGGGCCAGCGCGACCAGCAGCGGCAGCGGGGCCACGTCGTAGCGCAGTTCGCCGTCGTAGTCGTCCTCGATGACCAGCCAGCCCTCCGCCCTGGCCCGCTCCACCAGCGCGACCCGGGTGGCCGCGGACATCCGGCCGCCCAGCGGGTACTGGTGCGACGGCGAGCAGTACACGGCCCGCACCTTCGCCGGCACCGAGGGCACGGCCAGCCCGTTCGGGTCCACCTGCGCCGGCACGACCCGCAGCCCGTTCGCGCGCAGCGCCTGTACGGCCCGCTGGTAACCGGGTTCCTCGACGGCCACGACGTCACCGGGCCGCAGCACCGACACGGCCAGTTCGGACACGGCGGCCGTCGTGCCGCCGGTGGCCAGCAGATCCTGTTCGCCGACACCGCCGGTCAGCAGCAGACCCCTGTGCCGCAACAGGTGTTCGGCCACGGCGGACCGGTACTCCGGCAGACCGGCGCGCTGCGGCCGCAGCAGTGGCGGCGCGTCCGCGGCGGCCCGCCACGCCCGCCGCCACGCCGCCCTGTCCAGTCCGTCCACCCACGGCGCGCCGGGGATGAGGTCGATCCGGTGCGGCTGCGGGGATTCCGCGGCCCGGTGCCGGGCAGGTGCGGTGCGGGCGCCGGGCGGCGCCGTCGTGACGTACGTGCCGGAGCCGTGCCGGCCGGTGATCCAGCCCTCCGCGTGCAACTGCTCGTAGGCGGCGGCGGTCACCGTGCGGCTCACCGCGAGCCGTTCGGCCAGTGCCCGCGTCGACGGCAACCGGTCGCCACTGCGCAGATGCCCGTCGGCGGCGCCGGCACGCAGGGTGTCGGCCAGTTGCACGGCCAGTGGCGTCGCGGAGTCGCGGTGCAGCTCGATCGGGAGCGTCGTCGGCAGTGCGGTGGCCGCCATGTGAAGTGGCCTTTCGTTTTCTGACACCGGTGGCCGTTCCAGGATGCCACCGCAGCGAACATCCTGGCTACGTGAGCACTCGAACGACGCTGTCACCGACACCTCGCAGCACCATCGGCCGGCTGGGCGAGCGTGCCCGGTCCGACCGGGCCGACCTGGACGGCGTGCTGGACTCCGGCCTGATCTGCCACCTGGCGCTCACCGTGAACGGCAGCCCACTGGTGATCCCGACCGGTTTCGGCCGCGACGGCGACGCCCTGTACGTGCACGGTTCGACGGGCGCGGCGACGCTGCGCGCCGGTGCCGAGGGCACGCCGGTGTGTGTCGCGGTGACGCTGGTGGACGGGATCGTGTACGCGCGGTCGGCGTTCCACCACTCGATGAACTACCGGTCCGCCGTCGTGCACGGCAACGCGGTGCCGGTCGTCGACCGGGAGGCGAAACTGCACGCGCTGAGCGTGATCACCGAACATCTCGCGCCGGGTTCGTGGGACTACACGCGGCAGCCGTCGAAGAAGGAGCTCGCCGCGACGACCGTACTGGCGATCGACCTGACCGAGGCGTCGGTGAAGGTCCGCACCGGGCCGCCCGGCGACGACGACGAGGACATCACCCCGTACACCGGTTGGGCGGGCGTGCTGCCGGTGCGCCAGGTCTTCGGCACCCCGGTCTCCGCACCGGAACTGCCAGGGGACATCGCCGTCCCCGAACACGTCTCGGGCCGGGCACCGTGCTGATCCACCCGTGGGACGCGGCCCTGGAGCGGGAATGGCGGGACTGGTTGGCGGGCCGGCAGTTCGGCCAGCTCATCGCCGTCGCCGAGGACCTGCGGCCGGTCGTGGTGCCGGCGCCGTTCTGCTTCGACGGCGACCACACCGTGCTCCTGCACCTGGCCCGCGCCAACCCGATCTGGCCCGCGCTGGAACTGCGGCGGCAGGCGACGTTCGCCGTCGTCGACGAGTACGCGCACATCCCCGGCACGTGGCGCCCGCCGGACGGCGAGCCCGCGGACACCGGTGTGCCCACCGAGTACTACGCGGCCGTGCAACTGTTCGGCGACGTCGAGGTCGTCGACGAACCGGCGGCCAAGGCCGCCCTGCTGGACCGGCAACTGTCCGCATACGGCATGGCGGCCGAACTCCGGCCCGTGCGGCCCGGCGAAGCGCCCTACGGCCGGCTGCTGTCCGGTATCCGGGGTGTCCTGCTGCGTGCCACGGACGTGCGCGCGAAGTTCAAGTTCGACGACCACAGAACCGAGGACACGCAGCGGGAAGTGGCCAGGAAACTGGCCGACAGGGACACCGGCCGCGATCCGGACGCACGCCGGCAGGTGCTGCGCAGGCTCGTCCGGCGTACCGACGACCCGCACCCCGCCTGATCGTCTACAGTGGAGCCAGCCCGGACGTCCGGTCGAAGCGGTAGCTGGTCATGCCGGCCCGCTCCGGCCGGTACACGTGGATGCTCACGGCGGGGTCGGCGCCCGCGTTGCGCACCTGGTGCACATGGCGCGGCCCGAACACGCGGGTGCGGCCGACGCCGACCAGGTGCTCGATCTCGGTGGTCTCCCTGATCACCCGCTCGCTCAGCACACCGTCGACGAGCGTGAACGCGCCCGCCGATCCCGCGTGGTCGTGCAGGTCGGTGTGCTGGCCGGGCAGCCAGGACAACAGCCAGACCTCGACGTCACCCGTCGACTCGACGAGCGTGGCGAACCGCTCGTCGGGGTCGTAGCGCAGCAGGTGCGACCAGCGGTCGCGGTCGCGCGCGAACTCGGCGGCGATCCGGGCGGGATGCACGGCGGCGCGCGCCTGCGGCAGGACGACGGTGTTGGCCGGTACGGCGAACATGATGGGGTTCCTTCTGGTGATCCGGGCACGCGGCGGTGCCGCGCGGAAACAGGAGACTGGTTCGGTTCACCGGGAAGGACACAGCGCGCTGGCGACCAGGCCGAGGTCGATGTGACCCCGCCGGTCGATCATGGCGCGCAGCAACATGGCGCACACCCAACCAGTCACCCGGAGGGGCGGTCAAGCGCTCCCGGGGAATGGACACCGGATCGGACACCGTCGAGTGACGCCAGCGCGTCCGGCACCAGGTCCGCCGCGTCCTCCACACCACACGACACCCGCACGAAACCCTCGGCCACCGGATCGCCCCACTGCGCACGCCGATCCACGGTGCTGTGCAAACCGCCGAAACTCGTCGCCGCCGCCAACAACCGCGACCCCGTCACCCACGCGTCGGCGGCCTCCCGCGACGGCAGCTCGAAACTGAACACCCCGCCGAACCGGCGCATCTGCCGCACCGCGACGGCGTGCCCCGGATCGTCGGGCGAACCCGGCCAGCGCAGCCGCGTCACCAGTGGGTGGCCGCGCAGCGCGTCGACCAGCGCCTCGGCGTTCGCCGCCTGCCTGGCCAGCCGCAGATCCAGCGTGCCCAGCCCACGGTGGGCCAGCCACGCCTCGAACGGGCCCGGCGCCAGGCCGCCGAGGCGGCGCGCGTCCCGCAACCGTTGCGCCAGCGTGGGATCGGCGCACGACGCGTGCCCGAGCACCACGTCGCTGTGGCCGGACAACGCCTTCGTGTCGCTGGCGACGCAGATGTCCGCACCCAGCGCGAGGGGCCGCTGACCCAGCGGGGTCGCGGTCGAGTTGTCGACGGCCACCAGCGCGCCCCCCGCGTGCGCCAGTTCCGCGACGGCCGCGATGTCGCACACGTCCATGCCCGGATTGGACGGTGTCTCCAGCACCACCAACGTCGCGCCCGCCACCGACTCCGGTGTCCAGTCGGCCGCCGTCGGCACGTAACGGACGTTCCGGTCGGGCAGCAGGTCGGTCATCACCCGCCGCGCCAGGTAGTAGCCGTCCGACGGCAGCACCACGACGTCACCGGGTGCCGTGCACACCTGGAGCACGGTGGAGATCGCGCCCATCCCGGCCGGGAACAGCACACACGGCCCGCCGTCCAGTTCGGCGATCGCCGCTTCCAGCGTGCGCCACGTCGGACTGTCCGCGGCGCCATAGGTCTGCGCGGCACCCTCGCCGAGATAGAACGGGGCCGCGAAGACCGGCGGCGGCAGGAACGGCGCTCCCGCAACCGGTTCCGGCAGGCCGGCCCGGCCGCACAGCGTGCCGTCGCCCCACCCGGCGGACGTCACGCCCGCTCCGCCTTGCGTTCCCGCCCCAGCAGCAGGCCCACCATTCCCTTCGGGTCCCCGCCGTCGTGGCACACCTTGTGCACCGCACCGGTGATCGGCATCTCGACACCGGCGTCCTGGGCCAGCGCCGCGATCGACGAGCACGACTTCGCGCCCTCCGCGACCTGCCCGTGCGCCGCGGCCTGCGCCTGCGCCAGCGACTCGCCCGCGCCCAGCCGCGCACCGAACGTCCGGTTGCGGGACAACGGTGACGAGCACGTGGCCACCAGGTCGCCCAGGCCGGCCAGACCGGCGAACGTCAGCGGGTCGGCGCCCAGCGCCGCGCCCAGCCGTGCCGTTTCGGCCAGGCCGCGGGTGACCAGCGTGGCCAGCGTGTTGCTGCCGTAGCCCAGCCCGGTCGCCATGCCGCAGGCCAGCGCGATCACGTTCTTGCACGCGCCGCCGAGCTCGCAGCCGACCACGTCGGAATTGGTGTACGGCCGGAAGTAGCCGGTGAACATGGCCCGCTGGAGCTCCACCGCCCGCTCGTGGTCCACACACGCGACCACCGTCGCCGTCGGCTGTTCCTCGGCGATCTCGCGCGCCAGGTTCGGTCCGGACACGACGGCGACCCGGCTCTCCGGCACACCGGCGACCTCACGGACCACCTCGCTCATCCGCTTGCCGGTGCCCAGTTCCACGCCCTTGGCCAGGCTGACCACCAACGCGTCCGCCGGCAGCAGCGGCAGCCAGCCGGTCAGGTTCTCGCGCAGCGTCTGACAGGGCGTCGCCAGCACCACGGCGTCCGCGTCCCGCAGCGCCCGGTCCGGCTCGGACGTCGCGACGAGAGTCTCGGGCAGCCGGATGCCCGGCAGCCGGTCGTCGTTGACGCGCCGTTCGTTGATCGACGCGGCGAGTTCCGGCCGCCGTGCCCACAGTGTCACCGTGCGGCCCGCGTCGGCCAGCACCTTGGCGAACGTCGTGCCCCAGGAGCCCGCGCCGAGCACCGCGATCCGCTGAACGGTCATCGTCACTCCCCCGCCGCGGACTTCCGCGGCGCGGGACGGAACGCCTCGGTCGGCGGTGTCTCACCGCGGATCTGCGCCACCAGCGACGTCACCTCGCCCATCAGCAGATCCGTCACCTCGCGCAGTGCCAGGCTGGTGACCGGCTTGCCCCGGAAGGCCGACAGGTCGACCGGTTCGCCGACGACGGTGGCGACGTCGTGCCGGGGGAACGGCCGGAACTTGCGGTGGTAGCCGTCCAGGATGTCCCTGGTGCCCCAGCGCGCCACCGGCAGCACCGGCACGTCGTTGTCCAGCGCCAGCCTGGCCACGCCGGTGCGCGAGTACATCGGCCAGCCCTCCGGCTGCCGCGTGATCGTGCCCTCCGGGTAGATGATGACCAGCTTGCCCGCGCGCAGCGCGGCATTCGCGTCCCGCAGGCTGTCCTTCGCGTCCGCCGATCCCCGGTAGACCGGGATCTGGCGGCTGCCGTACAGCACGCTGCGCACCAGCGGCAGCCGGAACAGCGACTCCTTGGCCAGGAAGTGCGGCGTGCGGCGCAGCTTGTGCACGAACACCGCGTCGTACAGGGGATCGATGTGGGAGACGTGGTTCATCACCAGCAGCACACCGCCCTGCCGGGGAATCCGCTCCGTGCCCGTGTTCTTCCGCCGCGCCAGGACCCGGCACACCGGGTAGAACAACGCCGCCGCGAACCAGACCCAGAAGCCACCCTTCTCCCGCCGCGCCACGTGTGCTCCCTCCGGTAGTGCCACCCGACCGGCGTCCGTCTCGGTACGCCAGGCGTCCATCGTGCCGTGAGTCTTCCCGCACCGTCGGTCGAGGTCCAGCCCGGGTCCCGGCGGCCCGCCGCGGCGTCGGGCAGGATGGCAGGGTGCGGGAAAGTGTGGACCTGGTGATCACGGTCAAGACACTGGACCGGGCCAAGTCCCGGTTGCTGGGCGCCGCCGACCGCGGGATCGGCGACCGTGCGGCGCACGAGGCGCTGGCGCTGGCCCTGGTCCGGGACACGGCGGCGGCCGCGGCGGCGACGCCGAACGTGCGCAGGGTGCTGGTGGTCACCTCGGACCCGACGGTCGCGCGGGTACTGGCCGGCGACGGTGTCGCCACCACGCCGGACGTGCCGGACAGCGGCCTGAACGCGGCCTACGCGTACGGCGCGAACCTGCTGCTGCGGACCGATCCCGGGGCGTGTGTGGCGGCGCTCCAGTCCGACCTGCCCGCGCTGCGCACCGAGGAACTGGCCGACGCGCTGGCCGAGGCCGGTGCCAGGCGGGCGTTCTGCGCCGACCGCCAGGGCACCGGCACGACGCTGCTCGTCGCGGCACCGGGCACCCCTCTCGATCCGCGGTTCGGCCCGGGATCGGCGGCGGCGCACGCCGCGTCCGGGGCGGCACTGATCGGCGTCGACCTGCCGACACTGCGGTGCGACGTGGACACGGCGGAGGATCTGGAACTGGCGTGCGTGCTGTGCGTCGGTCGGCACACGGCTGCCGTGACGGGCATGTCGTGCTGTCCACCCGCCGGCTGACCCGGCGATCGGCTGTTCCGTGATCGGTTGTTCGGTAATCGCCCGGTTCCGTGATCGCCCGACCATGTGACGCACCGTTCGTCTCCGGTTCGCTCTCGCTGCATCCATCCGCTGGCTCGTCAAAAGCCGCTGATAAGGGACAATGGCGGGTGTGACGGAAAGCGCGAGCAACCAGGTGGACCATTCGGAGCGAACGACAGCACCGGCAGACGGCCGGACCGACGCCACGGCGACCCCGACGGCGCCCACGGCCCCACCGGCCCCGCTGCCGACCGACGAGGCGAGAGGCGTGCCGTCCGCGCCGCCCGCGGCCACCGACGTCAGCAGTCCGGGCACGGACCTGCCGGACGACCGGTACTTCAACCGTGAGCTGTCCTGGCTGGACTTCAACGCGCGCGTGCTCGCGCTGGCCGAGGACACGTCGCAGCCGCTGCTGGAACGGACGAAGTTCCTCGCGATCTTCGCGTCCAACCTGGACGAGTTCTACATGGTGCGGGTCGCCGGCCTGAAGCGCCGCGAGGAGACCGGCCTGTCGGTGCGCAGCGCGGACGGCCTGACCCCGACCGAGCAGTTGGCCTACATCGCCAAGCGCAACCAGGAACTCGTGCAACAGCACGCCACCGTCTTCCTGGACCACCTGCTGCCCGAACTCGCGCAGCGCGGCATCAACCTCGTCACCTGGGACCAGCTCACCGAAGCGCAGCGGCTGCGGCTGTCCAACTACTTCTCCGACCAGGTGTTCCCGGTACTGACTCCGCTGGCCGTCGACCCGTCGCACCCGTTCCCCTACATCTCGGGCCTGTCGGTCAATCTCGCCGTCACCGTGTACGACCCGGTCACCGCCACCCGGCACTTCGCCAGGGTCAAGGTGCCCAACAACGTGCCGCGCCTGGTCCGCGTCGAGGAGGGCCGCGACCGCAACCAGGCCACGTTCCTGCCGCTGGAGGAACTGATCGCCAACCATCTCGGCGACCTGTTCGACGGTATGGAAGTCACCGAGTGGCACGTGTTCCGGGTAAGTCGCAACGCGGACTTCGAGGTCGAGGAGGACCGGCACGAGGACCTGTTGCAGGCGCTGGAACACGAGCTCGCACAGCGCCGCTTCGGCCTCCCGGTCCGGCTGGAGGTCGGCGAGGACATGACCGACGACACCCTGGAACTGCTCAAGCGGGAGATGGAGGTCGACGAGAACGACGTCGTCGTCGTGCGCGGCCTGCTGGACCTGTCCTGCCTGTGGCAGCTCTACGCGCTGGACCGAGGGGATCTCAAGGATCCGCCGTTCGTGCCGGCGACACATCCCGCGTTCGCCGACAGCGAGGTAGCGCGCTCGGTGTTCAACCAGTTGCGCGACGGTGACGTCCTCGTGCAGCACCCGTACGAGTCCTTCTCCACCAGCGTGCAGCGCTTCATCGAGCAGGCCGCCGCCGACGACCGCGTGCTGGCCATCAAGCAGACGCTGTACCGCACGTCGGGCGATTCGCCGATCGTGAACGCGCTGGTCGCCGCCGCCGAGGCCGGCAAGCAGGTCGTGGCGCTGGTGGAGATCAAGGCGCGCTTCGACGAGCAGGCGAACATCAAGTGGGCGCGCGAGTTGGAGAAGGCGGGCGTGCACGTCGTGTACGGCCTGGTGGGCCTCAAGACGCACTGCAAGGTGTGCCTCGTGGTGCGACAGGAGGGTTCCAACATCCGTCGCTACTGTCACATCGGCACCGGCAACTACAACCCGAAGACCGCGCGCCTGTACGAGGACATCGGCCTGCTGACGGCGGACCCGATGATCGGCGCCGACCTCACCGACCTGTTCAACGTGCTCACCGGCTACTCCCGACAGACCAGGTACGGCAACCTGTTGGTGGCGCCGCAGCGGATCCGGCGTGGCATCGTGGAACGCATCGAGCAGGAGGTCGAGTACGCGCGGACCGGCCATCGGGCGGGCATCCGCATCAAGGTGAACTCGCTGGTGGACGAGCAGGTGATCGACGCGCTGTACCAGGCATCCCGGTCCGGCGTGGACGTGGACATCGTGGTACGCGGGATCTGTGCGCTGCGGCCGGGCCAACCCGGCCTGTCCGACCGGATCCGGGTGCGCTCGATCCTGGGCCGGTTCCTGGAGCACTCGCGGATCCTCCAGTTCGTCGGCGCCGGAGAGCACTGGCTGGGCAGCGCGGACATGATGCACCGCAACCTCGATCGCAGGGTCGAGGTGCTGGTCAAGGTCAAGGACCCGAAGCTGGCCGGGCAACTGGACGCGATCCTCGACTCGGCGCTGGATCCCGCGACGCGCTGCTGGGTGCTCCAGGCGGACGGGCAGTGGCAGCCGTCCCCGGCGGACGGCACCCGGGTGCGCGATCACCAGTTCGCGATGATGCGGATGCGCTCGGCCAAGGAATGACGGCGGGACGGCGCAGGGATCGAGGCTGGGAGCACGGTGGCACAACGCGGTGGTGGACCGGATCCTTGGCAGGCCACCATGCCGGCCGCCGGCACGGTGCTGTGGCGGCACACCACTGTCGACAAACATGTCGATGCCCACGTCGATGATGTAGAAGTCGCCGTGGTGCACCGACCCCGGCAGGCGGACTGGTCGCTGCCCAAGGGCAAGTTCGACGACGGCGAGACAGCCGCTGCCTGCGCGGTCCGGGAAACCTGGGAGGAGACCGGGCACCGGCCGGTACTCGGCCGCCCGCTCGGTGACGTGCACTATGCCGTGCCAGGCCCGATCCCGCGCCGCAAGCGGGTAACTTACTTCGCCGGCCACGCGGTGACCGGCGCGTTCACGCCGAACCAGGAGACGGACGAACTGCGCTGGCTGCCTCCGCACGAGGCCGCGGAAGTGCTCAGCTACCAGACCGATCGGGACGTGCTGGCGCGGTTCACCGGGCTGCCCGCCGTGACCCGGACCGTGCTGCTGGTCCGGCATGCCAAGGCGGGCAACCGGTCCGCGTGGACCGGCCCGGACGAGGCACGACCGCTCTCGGCAGCGGGCCGCGAGCAGGCCGGCGCACTGCGCGCGCTGCTCCCGTTGTTCGCGCCCACGGCGGTGTTCTCGGCCGACCGGGTGCGCTGCACGGAAACGGTCGCCGGAGTGGCACGGGATGCGGGCCTGCCGGTGGTGCTGGATTCATTCCTCAGTGAGGAGTCCTACCGCGCCGATCCGGTGGCGGCCATCGACCGATTCACGGCAATCGTGAGCGCCGGTGATGTACCGGTGATCTGCAGCCAGGGAGGTGTGATCCCGGGTTTGATCGGCGGACTCGCGGATCGGTCCGGACTGGTGTTGAACGGCGTTCCGTGCAAGAAGGGCAGTACGTGGGTGCTGTCGTTCGACCGGGACGAACCGTTCCGGCTGCTGGCGGCGCACTACATTCCGACGGCGTTGCCGAATCCCGTTCCATGAGTTCAGGGCGCCGGAAAGCCCTCGGAGACCGCCGGTGCGGTCCGTGACACCATCGTGGTCACCCAAGGTCCTGATCACGCCGCCGAGGCGCTGAGGCCGATTCAGCGGCATGGCAACCGGGTCCGGGTACGACGACGGCGGCCCGGCGCTGGATGCGCTGGGCCGCCGTGTCGCCGATCACTCGCCGATCAGGTGACTGTTCACTTGGCGGTCTTGCGAGTGGTCCTCTTGGCGGCGGTCTTCGGCGCCGCGGTCGCCTTGGCGGCGGCCTTCGGAGCGGCCGTCCTCTTCGGCGCGGCGGCGGTCTTCGCCGCGGTCGCCTTGGTGGCGGCGGCCTTCGGTGCCGCGGCCGCCCTGGTCCGCGTGGTGGTGGCCGGCTTCGCGGCGGCGGTCCGCGTGGTGGTGCGGGTGGTCGCCGCGGCAGCACGCGTACGGGTCGTGGTGCCGGCGGCCTTCGCCGCGGTGGCCGTGGTGGCGGACTTCTTGGCGGCAGCCACGCGAGGCAGCTTCTTGGCCCCGCTGATGACCTCCTTGAAGTTCGTACCAGCGCGGAAGGCGGGCACGTTGGTCTTCTTGACCTTCACCGTCTCACCGGTACGCGGGTTGCGCGCGGTGCGGGCGGCCCTGGCGCGCTTCTCGAAGACACCGAAGCCGGTGATGTTGACCTTCTCGCCGCCGTTGACCGTACGCACGATCACGTCGACGAGGCCGTCGACGGCGGCACCCGCCGTCTTCTTGTCGCCAAGGCGTTCGGAAAGCGCCTCAATGAGCTGGGCCTTGTTCACTGTTAGTCCCTCCAGAGACCACACTGACAACTACGGCCCCCTTCGGGCCGACTGCACGCCAAGATAAGCCCATTGCAGTCGGAATGCCATGCGCCACGCCCAATTTTTTGTTAGAAGTCGCAGATTCCCCTCCGTCGAGGGACGATTCCGGCCGATTCGCCTGCCTTAGCGGCCTCCCGAAGGGGTGGCGGGATTCCAGGCACGAGGCATGGAATCCCGCCCCGATCACTGCCCGGAAGCCACCGGCACGGCAGGCTTCCATACCGGGCGCGCAGCCTCGAACGCGTCGATCTCGGCCACGTTTCGCAAGGTCAGGCCGATGTCGTCGAGTCCTTCGAGCAGCCGCCAGCGGGTGTAGTCGTCGATCGAGAAGGGACAGACGAAGTCCTTGGCACGCACGGTCTTGTCGGCGAGGTCGACCGTGACGGCCGTACCGGGCTCGTTCTCCAGCAGCTTCCACAGCAGCTCGATGTCGGACTGGTCACACTCGGCTGCCAGGAGGCCGCCCTTGCCCGAGTTGCCGCGGAAGATGTCGCCGAACCGGGACGCGAGCACGACCCGGAACCCGTAGTCCATCAGTGCCCAGACGGCGTGCTCGCGCGACGACCCGGTGCCGAAGTCCGGTCCCGCGACCAGCACCGAGCCGCCCGCGAACGGGGTCTGGTTGAGCACGAACGTCTCGTCCGACCGCCAGGCGGCGAACAACCCGTCCTCGAAACCTGAGCGGGTGACCCGCTTCAGGTAGACGGCGGGGATGATCTGGTCGGTGTCCACGTTGGACCTGCGCAGCGGCACGCCGACACCGGTGTGGGTGGTGAATGCTTCCATCGTCGATGCTCCTGTCTCAGGCCAGGTCTTCCGGTGTCGACAGCGTGCCGCGCACCGCCGTCGCCGCCGCCACCAGCGGGGATACCAGGTGTGTCCGGCCGCCTTTGCCCTGTCGTCCCTCGAAGTTGCGGTTGGAGGTGGAGGCGCTGCGCTCGCCGGGCGCCAACTGGTCCGGGTTCATGCCCAGGCACATCGAGCACCCGGCAGACCGCCATTCCGCGCCGGCGGCGGTGAAAATCGCGTCCAGGCCCTCGGCCTCGGCCTGTGCCTTGACCCGCATCGAGCCCGGCACCACGAGCATCCGCACGCCGCCCGCGACCTGGTGCCCCTTCAGGACGCCCGCCGCGGCCCGCAGGTCCTCGATCCGGCCGTTGGTGCAGGAGCCGAGGAACACGGTGTCGACACTGATGTCCCGCAGCGGTGTGCCCGGTTCCAGGCCCATGTAGGCCAGGGCCTTCTCCGCCGCCACGCGGTCGTTGTCGTCGCCGATGCGCGCCGGGTCCGGCACGGACGCGGACAACGGCAGTCCCTGACCGGGGTTCGTGCCCCACGTGACGAACGGCGTGAGCGCGTCGGCGTCCAGGTCGACCTCACGGTCGAAGGTCGCGTCGTCGTCGGTGCGCAGCGCGCGCCACGCGGCGACGGCCTCGTCCCACGCGTCGCCCCGCGGCGCGTACGGCCTGCCTTCGAGATACGCGAACGTGGTCTCGTCCGGCGCGATCATGCCGGCGCGGGCACCGGCCTCGATCGACATGTTGCACACCGTCATCCGGCCTTCCATGGACAGCGCCTCGATGGCGTCGCCCCGGTACTCGATGACGTAGCCCTGTCCGCCGCCGGTGCCGATCTTCGCGATCAGCGCGAGGATGATGTCCTTCGCCGTGACACTGGGCGCCAACCGCCCGGACACGTTGACCGCCATGGTCCTGAACGGCCGCAGCGGCAGGGTCTGCGTGGCCAGCACGTGCTCGACCTCGGAGGTGCCGATGCCGAACGCCATGGCGCCCAACGCCCCGTGCGTCGACGTGTGGCTGTCACCGCAGACGATCGTCATCCCCGGCTGGGTCAGGCCCAGTTGCGGTCCGATGACGTGCACGATGCCCTGTTCGGTGTCGCCCATCGGAAACAGGCGGACCCCGAACTCGGCGCAGTTGCGGCGCAGGGTTTCCACCTGGGTCCGCGACACCGGGTCGGCGATCGGCAGGTCGATCCCGACCGTCGGCACGTTGTGGTCCTCGGTGGCGACGGTCAGATCCGGCCGTCGCACGGCGCGACCGGCCTGACGCAGCCCGTCGAACGCCTGCGGGCTGGTTACTTCGTGCACGAGATGCAGATCGATGTAGAGCAGGTCGGGTTCGGCTCCGGAACCCGCGTGCACCACGTGTTCGTTCCACACCTTCTGGGCAAGCGTGTGGCCCATCACTTCACCTCAACGAAATTCGGTCGGGCCACGGGTTCTCCGCCCGGTGGCTGCCGACATCTGGACTTCCCATATATCGGGAAGCTAGTATCGCGACGTGGGACAGCATAGCGGGATTGGCGTCCTGGACAAGGCCGTGGCCGTGTTGCAGGCGATTGCGAAGGAGCCCTGTGGGCTCGCCGAACTGTGCACGCGAACCGGCCTGCCCAGAGCGACGGCCCACAGGTTGGCCGTCGGCCTTGAGGTGCACCGCCTGCTGCGCCGCGGCCCGGACGGCCGCTGGCGCCCCGGCCCCGCGCTCGCGGAGTTGGCGGGCGGTGCCACGGATCCACTCCTGGACGCGGCAGGCACCGTGCTGCCGCGGTTGCGCGACATCACCGGCGAGAGCGTGCAGCTCTACCGCAGGGACGGCATGCAGCGAGTCTGCGTCCTGGCGGCCGAACCACCGAGCGGCCTGCGCGACACGGTCCCCGTCGGCTCCCGCCTCCCCATGACGGCGGGCTCCGGCGCGAAGGTCCTGGCGGCATGGTCGGATCCGGCCACCCAGAGGGCGGTCCTGTCCGAAGCCGTGTTCGGCGAACGAACCCTGCTGGAGGTCCGCAGGCGCGGCTGGGCGCAGAGCGTGGCCGAACGGGAGCCAGGTGTGGCGAGCGTGTCGGCACCGGTGCGCGACAACGCGGGCCAGGTAGTGGCGGCGGTGTCGGTGTCGGGCCCCGTGGAACGGATCGGACGTAGACCGGGAGTCAGGTGGGCGGCGGACCTGTTGGCGGCGGCGGAAGCCCTACAGACGCGGTTGTAGGGCTTCGCAGGGGAGGAGGGCGGCGCGGCAGGGGTCACCGATTGCCCCGGCTCGGCTACAACGTCGGCACTGGTCGTGTTGTGGTCACTTTCGTTGGCCCGCCGCCGTTCCCCGCAGTCGTGGTGCCCGGGTCGGCCTGCCGGGTCGGGTACTCCGGTCGCTCAGCTCACCCGCCGGTTTTCGAGTGTTTCCGCAGAGCCGGCCTGAGACAGGGACGTGGATCGATCCCAACCACGAGGAATCGTCGGCCGATCAGTCCACCGGCTACCGGGTCCCCCAGTTCATTCTCGAACCAGGCCCACCCATCACCGAATCAGCCCCGACCGCCGACCAAGATGTCATTACCGGGCCACCAAATTGAGACCGACCCGCGGACCGCAACCCCGCCGACGAACCACCCCCGAAGCAGACGACTGCGAGGGGGCTCCGGGGGGCGAAGCCCCGCCGGCAGGGGGCGTGGGGGCTCGGCCCCCACACAAAGAAACGAAACCGACGAGGCCCCAAACGCAAAGCGTTTGGAGCACACGCCGGCCATCGGTGTAGCCCCGACGGGATTTGAACCCGCGCTACCGCCTTGAGAGGGCGGCGTCCTAGGCCGCTAGACGACGGGGCCTTGGTGCTGATGTGATCAGTCAAACGGCAGTCTACCGTGCTGGTGGGCTTCCGCTTGGCTGGGGTACCAGGACTCGAACCTAGACTAACTGAACCAGAATCAGTCGTGCTGCCAATTACACCATACCCCAACAGGATCTTGAGGCCGCGCTGGGCCGGGCCCCCGGGTGGGGGTTCCTGTTCGTGAGAGATGGTAGACCACGGCGGTCCAGTGACGGAAATCGGGTCAGTGCGCGGCCAGGTCCAGTTCGCAGACCAGCAGTTCGGGTAGCAGGTCGAGGCTGGTGATCATGGCGACGCCGGCCGGCAGGACGCCGTTGACGGGGCCAGTGCGGTTGAGCCAGACGCCGGCCATGCCCGCGTCTCGGGCGCCGATGGCGTCGATGTCGAGGCGGTCACCCACGTGGGCGACCTGGGCGGGTGGGCAGCCGAGGCGGGCACAGGCCGTGTGGAAGATCACCGGGTCGGGTTTGGCGGCGCCCAGTTCGCCCGCGATGAGGACTTCGGAGATGAAACCGGCCACTCCCAGATCGGCCAGTTTGGCCCGCTGGTAGCGGCCGGATGCGTTGGTGATGACGGCGATCTTCAGACCGACCGCGCCCAGCCATTCCAGGCACGGGAGGACGTCGTCGAACAGAGCCCAGCCCTGGCGCATGGCGCGGACGCGGACGTCCTCCCTGCGTCTGGCCTCGCAGTCGTCGAGGAGTTCGCCGAGGCAGGCGAAGAACTCCTGGGTGCGCTGCCAGCGCATGGTGTCGGAGTCGATCTCACCGGCCACGACGCGGGCCACCTGTTGGTCGGTGACCTGTTGCCACAGTGGCCACGCGTTGTCGTGGCCCAGGAGCAGGTGAAGGGCGAATCGGGAGGACGCGCTGTGGTCGACGAGGGTGTCGTCCACGTCGAGGCAGACGGCTCGGACTCCGTGTCGTGGGGCCGCCTCCGCCGCCCGCGAGCCGGGTCCGGGTACCGAGCGGGCGAAGGCTGATGTCACCGGAGGAGGCTAGCCTTGCGTCACTTGGCTCCGATTCGTCCAACGCGGTGAAATCTGCGGACGCTGGTTCGGTCCAGATCGTTTCCGATGCAACCTATTCGCGTGATCGGGCGTCGGCGGCGCGCAGGCGTGAGAGGGTCCTGTCACGGCCGAGCAGTTCCATCGATTCGTAGAGCGGCAGGGTCACGGTGCGGCCGGTGACGGCGACCCGTACGGGCGCGAACGCCTTGCGCGGCTTGAGGCCCAGGCCGTCGACCAGGGCTTCCTTGAGCGCCTGCTCGATTGCCTGCGTCGTCCACTCGGGCAGCGCCGTCATGGCGGCGATGGCGGCCTCCAGTGCCGGGGTGGCGTCCGATCCGAGTGTCTTGGCCGCCGATTCCGGTTCGGGGGTGAACGAATCCTCGTCGGTGAACAGGAATCGCAGCATTCCGGCCGCTTCGGACAGCACCGAGATGCGTGGCTGTAGCAGCGGCGCGCTCAGGGACAGGACATGGAGGTCCTCGGCCGACGGTGAATCCGGCAACACCCCGGCCCGCACCAGGTAGGGAATGACGCGCGTGACGAACTCGTCGAGGCTCAACGCACGCAGGTGCGCGGCATTGATGGCTTCGGCCTTCTTCAGGTCGAAGCGGGCCATGTTGGCGTTGACCTTGGTGACGTCGAACGCCTCGACCATTTCCGCGACGCTGAACACGTCCCTGTCCTCGGCGATGGACCAGCCCAGCAGCGCGAGGTAGTTGAGCAGGCCCTCGGGCAGGAAGCCGCGTTCCCGGTAGAGGAACAGGTTGGACTCGGGGTCCCGCTTGGACAGTTTCTTGTTGCCCTCGCCGCGGACCAGCGGCAGGTGCCCGAACGACGGCGTGAAGTCGGTGACGCCGATCCGCCGCAGTGCCCCGTACAGGGCGATCTGGCGGGGCGTCGACGGGAGCAGGTCCTCGCCGCGCAACACGTGCGTGATGCGCATCATGGCGTCGTCGACCGGGTTGGTGAGCGTGTAGAGCGGATCACCGTTGGCGCGCACCAGCACCGGGTCGGGCACGCTGCCCGCCTTGAACGTGATGTCGCCGCGCACCAGGTCGGTGAACGTGATGTCCTCGGCCGGCATGCGCAGCCGAAGCGTGGGCTCGCGGCCGTCGGCGCGGAACGCGGCGCGCTGCTCGTCGGTGAGGTCGCGGTCGAAGTTGTCGTAGCCCAGCTTGGGGTCGCGGCCTGCCGCCTTGTGCCGGGCGTCGACCTCGTCGTTGGTGGAGAACGACTCGTACAGTTCGCCGGCAGCGAGCAGCCGCGCCGCGACGTCGGCGTGGATGGCACGCCGTTCGCTCTGCCGGTACGGGCCGTACCCGCCGCCGACCTCGGGGCCCTCGTCCCAGTCCAGGCCGAGCCACCGCAGCGCGTCCAGCAGCGCGAGGTAGCTCTCCTCGGAGTCCCGTGCGGCGTCGGTGTCCTCGACGCGGAAGACGAGTTCGCCCTTGTTGTGCCGGGCGAAGGCCCAGTTGAACAGGGCGGTCCGGATCAGGCCGACGTGGGGCGTGCCGGTGGGCGACGGGGAGAACCGGGCGCGGACGGAGTCGACGCCGGGCGGCAGCGAAGTCGTACTCATGACCCGTTCAGCGTATCCGGCCCGCGAAGCCTTGACACACCGGCCGGCCGGCGACATGCTCATGTTATTCAACCATCGTTGAATATAGGAGGGTGAGATGACCACCGAGCGCACCACCTGTGCCGTCGTCGGCGGAGGACCTGCCGGGATGGTGCTGGGACTGTTACTGGCCAGGGCGGGCGTCGACGTGACGGTGCTGGAGAAGCACGGCGACTTCCTGCGCGACTTCCGCGGCGACACCGTGCACCCCACGACGCTGCAACTGCTGGACGACCTCGGCCTCGCCGACCGGTTCAACCGGTTGTCCTACAGCAAGGTCTTCCAGGTCGAGTTCCCCACGCCGGACGGCCCGCTGGTCGCGGCGGACCTGAGCACGCTGCGCGGCCGGTACAACTACGTGGCGATGGTGCCGCAGTGGGACCTGCTGGACATGCTCGCCGAGGCCGGCAGGGCGGAGCCGACGTTCCACCTGATGATGAGCACCGAGGCCACCGACACGATCACCGAGAACGGCCGGGTCGCCGGCATCCGCTACCGCACCGGGGACGGCGCCACCGGCGAACTGCGCGCGGAGCTCACCGTCGCGGCCGACGGCCGCCACTCGACCGTGCGCACCGCGGCGGGCCTGCGCCCGCACGAGGTCCCGGTGCCCATCGACACGTGGTGGTTCCGGTTGCCCAGCGACACCGACGACGGCGACGCGCTGCGCGGCATGACGGTGCAGGTGCACGGCGAGGACATCGCGGTCACGATCAACCGCAACAGCTACTACCAGATCGCGCTCATCGCCAAGAAGGGCACCGACGCCCGACTGCGCGCCGACGGCCTGCCCGCGTTCCGCACCCGTGTCGCGGAGTTGTTGCCCACCCTGGCCGACCGTGTCGACACCATCGAGAGCCTGGACGAGGTCAAGCACCTGGATGTGCGCCTGAACCGGTTGCGCCGCTGGTACACCGACGGCCTGCTGTGCATCGGCGACGCGGCGCACGCCATGTCACCGGCCGGCGGCGTCGGCATCAACCTGGCCGTCCAGGACGCGGTCGCGGCGGCGACCCTGCTGGCCGCCCCACTGCGCAGGCACGCGGTGACGACGGCGGACCTGGCGAAGGTGCAGCGCCGCCGCTGGCCGGCGACTGTGGTCATCCAGCGCGTGCAACGCCTGCTGCACAAAGGCATGTTCGAGCCGGTCGTGAACGGCAGCCGCAGCGCGGTGCCGGACGGCCTCGTCACGACGCTGCGCCGGGTCCCGATGCTGCGCCGTATCCCGTCCTACCTGATCGGCGTGGGCATCCGCCCGGAACGCGCACCGGCCTACGCCCGCCGCCCCACCACTCCGGTCAGCGGTTGACGACGGTATTGGCCAGCGTGCCGATCCCGTCGATCGTCACGGCCACCGACTGCCCGTCCCGCATCGGACCGACGCCGGCAGGCGTGCCGGTGAGGATCACGTCACCGGGCAGCAGCGTCATCACAGCGGTGATCCACTCCACCAGCTTTCCGATGGGGTGGATCAGCAGGGACGTACGGGAGTCCTGTTTGATCCCGCCGTCCAACTCGGTGCGCAGCCGCACGTCCGACGGGTCGATCGCGGTCTCGATCCACGGCCCGAGCGGGCAGAACGTGTCGTACCCCTTGGCCCGGGTCCACTGGCCGTCGGCCTGTTGCTGATCCCGGGCGGTCACGTCGTTGGCCACGGTGTAGCCCAGCAGCACACTGTTCGCCCGCTCCGCCGGCACGTCCTTGCAGGGAGTGCTGATCACCAGCGCCAGTTCGCCTTCGTAGTCCACCCGGGCGGAGGAGGCCGGCAACCGGATGGCCGCGTTCGGCCCGATCACGGACGTCGACGGCTTCATGAAGATGATCGGGTTCTCGGGTACGTCGTTGCCCAGTTCCTTGGCGTGCTCGGCGTAGTTCCTGCCGACACAGACCACCTTGGACGGCAGGATCGGCGCCAACAGCCGCACGTCCGACAGCGGCCACCGGCGCCCGGTGTGCTGCGGCCGACCGAACGGGTGCTCCGCGATCTCGGCGGCGGACAGGTTCGCCGGATCGGTCCCGTCACCTTCGATGGAGACGAAGGCCACGCCACCCGGATGAGCGATTCGAGCGATGCGCACGCCACCACGATAGAACGCGCGCCCCACCGACCGTCGATCACGTCCCCGGGACACTCAGGAACAGGCTCTGCGCAAGGCGGCGAACCGCTGCTCCTCCCGAGTGGCCCAGGTCTTGAGCGCGTCGCCGCTCAGCCGCTCCCGCCCGGCCTCGGCGGCGGAACCCGCGGCGGCGCTCAACGCCTGCGACAGCGACCGATCCCGCGTCTGCGAAGCCAACCGCGACAACCGCGAAGCGGCGTCCTTGGCCGCCTCCTCCCGCCGGGCGGCGTCGTCCCCCACCTCGGACACGACGACGACCCCGAGCGCCTGAGCACACACATCGGCGTTGGACTGCGCCGCGGACCCACCACCATCCCCGGCGGAGGACCCGCACGCGGCGACGACAACCCCCAAGGCCACCAGCGAACCGGCAACGGACGACCGACCAGTCATCAGCACTCCCCCCAGCGGCAGCGACACCACCACACTACCGACGCCAGCACCCACGACCGGCGGGCCGAACCGGCGACGAACCCGAGCCGGACCGAGAACCGGACGACCAGAAGGGCCGGGCGAACCGCGGCCCATCCCGGTCCACCGAGCACGTCACCCCACAGCGGTTCGGACCCGCATCGCCTTGTGCACGAGCGCGTCGCACATGGCCAGCCAACTGGCCTCGACGATGTTGCCGTGCACCCCCACCGTCGTCCACTCCCGCGCCGCCGTCGGTCGACTCCACCAGCACCCGGGTCACGGCGTCGGTGCCGTGCGAGTTGGTCAGGATGCGGACCTTGTAGTCGGCCAGCCCGACACTGTCCATCCACGACAGATGCGGCCGCAACGCCTCCCGCAGAGCGGCGTCCAGCGCGTGCACCGGCCCGTTCCCCTCGGCCGTCGCGATCACCCGCTGCCCGGCCACCCGCACCTTGACCGTCGCCTCGGCCACGACGTCGCCGTCCGCGCGCGTGGTCGATGAGCACCCGGTAGCTCTCCAGCGTGAACGGCGCCTGCTCAACCTGGTCTGATCGGGTCGATCTCGTTGCGCAGCAACAATTCCAGTGACGCGTCGGCCGCCTCGAACGACCAGCCGCGCCGCCTCCAGCTCCTTCACCTTGAGACCGCGCTGGACAGCGCCTCCGGCCGGCCGGCCAGGTCGACGCCGAGCTCACGTCCCTTGAGCTCGAGGCTGGCCCGACCGGCCATCTCGGTGACCAGCACCCGCATGTCGTTGCCGACGGTCGGCCGGATCGATGTGGTTGTACAGCTCCGGATCCACCTTGATCGCGCTCGCGTGCAACCCCGCCTTGTGGGCGAAGGCCGACTGCCCGACGTACGCCTGGTGGGCGTTCGGGGCGATGTTCGCGATCTCGGCAAGGGCATGGGAGACGCGGGTCAGCTCGGCGAGCGATCCGTGCGGTAGCACCGGCATGCCGAGCTTGGTCACCAGGTTCCCGATCGACCGCGAACAGGTCGGCGTTGCCGGCCCGCTCGCCGTAGCCGTTCGCGGTGCACTGCACGTGCGTGGCGCCGGCCTGCACCGCCGCGACGCGAGTTGGCCACCGCGCACGCCGTGTCGTCCTGGCAGTGGATGCCGAGCGCGGAATCCGGTGCGCGCGATCACCTCGCGCCACTGTCTCGGCCGAGACCCATCGGCAGCTGCCCGCCGTTGGTGTCGCACAGCACGACCACGTCCGCGCCACCGTCCACCGCGGACGCCGAGCACCCGCAGCGCGCAGTCCGGGTCGAAGGCGTAGCCGTCGAAGAAGTGCTCGGCGTCGAGGAACACCCGCCGCCCGTTGCCGACCAGGTACCGCACGGTGTCGCGCGACCATCGCGCACGCCTCGGCGACGTCCGTGCGCAGCGCGCGCTCGATGTGCCGCCGGTCGGACTTGGCGACCAGCGTGACGACCGGCGCCTGCGCGTCCAGCAGCGCCCGCACCTGCGCGTCGTCCGCGGCCGTGCGACGCCCGCCTTGCGGGTCGACCCGAACGCGACCAGCGCCGCGTGCTTGCAGCCGAGTTCACCCGTCGCGGCGCGGGCGAAGAACTCGGTGTCCTTGGGCAGCGCGCCCGGGCCAGCCACCCTCGATGAAGCCCACGCCCGACCTCGTCCAGCAGCCTGGCCACGGCGAGCTTGTCGGTCACCGAGTAGGAGATGCCCTCCCGCTGGGCACCGTCGCGCAGGGTCGTGTCGTAGACGTGGAAGGCGTCACCGAGCGGGGTGTCGGCGGGGCTGGTGCGGGTCACGGGGATCTCTCCTTCATCGTGGTGTCTGCCCAACGACAAAAAGACCCCCCGCGAATGCGAGAGGTCTGCGCGCCGGGTGCTGTGAGCTCAGCTACCCGGCGCGCTTGGCGATGATGATCACCGCGAGGTGGGCCACGTCCAGCATCGTGCCACACGCCACGACGACGCGCGTCCAACTCCCGGGCCGAACCTCCCGGATGGTGGAGACACGCCGGGGCCGCCGGACAGTCCATGGCGGGACGGACCGGGCCGATCCCGGTACGGGCGCGTCCGGCGCCTTGCGGACGCGTTCGACGACACCAGTGCCGCCAGCCGGTCACCGATCGCCTCCGTGCCGCCCGGCTGGCGTGGTCGCGGGTGGCCAGGTCGAACGCCACCGACGCCTCGATCCGGCGGGCCGCCTCGTGCTGGCCGAGGTGGTCCAGCATCAGCGACACCGACAGCACCGCGGCCGTCGGGTCGGCGAGCCCTGCGCCCGCGATGTCCGGCGCGCTGCCGTGCACCGGCTCGAACATGCTCGGGTTGCGCCGGGTCACGTCCAGGTTGCCGCTGGCGGCCAGGCCGATGCCACCGGTGACGGCGGCCGCGAGGTCGGTGAGGATGTCGCCGAACAGGTTGTCGGTGACGATCGACGTCGAACCGGCGGCGGGTCGGTGACCATGTGGATGGTCGCCGCGTCCACGTGCTGGTAGGCCACCGTCACGTCGGGGTGCTGCAGCGAGACCTCCTCGACCACCCGCGACCACAGCGAACCGGCGTGGGTGAGCACGTTGGTCTTGTGCACCAGGGTCAGGTGCTTGCGCGGGCGGGCGCTGGCGCGGGTGAACGCGTCGCGCACCACTCGCTCGACACCGAACGCGGTGTTGACGCTGACCTCGGTGGCGATCTCGTGCGGGGTGTCCTTGCGCAGCAGGCCGCCGTTGCCCGCGTACAGGCCCTCCGTGCCCTCGCGCACGACACCATGTCGATGTCGGCCGGGTCGGCGATCGGGCTCTGCACGCCCGGGTACAGCCGCGCCGGCCGCAGGTTCACGTGGTGGTCCAGCTCGAACCGCAGCCGCAGCAGCAGGCCGCGCTCCAGGATGCCGCTGGGCACCGACGGGTCGCCGACCGCGCCGAGCAGGATCGCGTCGTGCTGGCGCAGCTCACCGAGCACCGACTCGGGCAGCAACTCGCCGGTCGCGTGCCACCGGGCCGCACCGAGGTCGTAACGTGTGATCTCCGCCGTACGGCACGACCTCGCCGAGCACCTTCAGTGCCTCGGCGATCACCTCGGGCCCGATCCCATCCCCTGGGATCACCGCGAGCCGCATGCACACCTCCGGAGTAACGGTCCCGTCTCGGGACCCCTCGATCTCGCAAGGCTACCGGCCAAATAACCGCTCACCCCACCGGAGGGTTCGAATCACCGTCCGGCATCTCCCGTACTGCGGGACACCCAGATGGGTCAATCGTCACTCGAAGGGACCAAAGTGGTCGATGGCGGCCGGACGAGAACGGCCCCGAACACGATCGTTCGGGGCCGTCACGATTTCCCTCGCCGAACTCGGCGGGACTCAGTCGAACGTGACCGACCGCACGAGCCGGGCGCCCACGGCGGCGCCGATCGGGTCCGCACCTCGGTGCTCACCTGACGGTCCACGCGCAGCAGCATGATCGCGTCCTGCCCGTCCACCGGTCTGGCTGATCTGCGCGGCCTCGATGTTCACGCCCGCCTCGCCGAGCAGCGTGCCGACCGTGCCCATCACGCCCGGCCGGTCCGGGTACTCCAGCAGCAGCGATGGTGCCCTCGGCACGCAGGTCGAAGCTGCGGCCGTTGACCTCGACCAGCTTCTGGATGCCGTCCAGGCCGGTCAGCGTGCCGGAGGCGCTCAGCGGTGCCGCCGTCGGGCAGCGCGGCCTGCACCGTGACCAGGCTGCGGTGGTTGGCGCTCTCCGGCTCGGTGACCAGGTCCATGTGCGACGCCGAGGTCCTCGGCCAGCTTCGGCGCGTTGACGAACGTGACCTGCTCGTCGACCATGCCGGCGAACACGCCGCGCAGCGCGGCCAGCGGCAGCACCGTGACGTCCTCGTTGGCCAGTTCGCCGCGGACCCTGATCACGATGGACGCCGGGGGCTTGCTGGCCAGCGCGGCCACCACGGTGCCCAGCTTCTGCACCAGCGGCAGGTACGGCCGGACCTCCTCGCCGACCACCGCCGCCGGTCTGCACGTTCACGGCGTCCGGCACGAAGTCGCCCGCCAGCGCCAGCAGCACCGAGCGGGCCACGTCGGTGCCCGCCCTGTCCTGGGCCTCGCTGGTGGACGCGCCGAGGTGCGGCGTGACGACCGCGTTGGGCAGCTCGAACAGCGGGCTGTCGGTGCACGGCTCCTTGGCGAACACGTCGATGCCGGCACCGCCGACCCGACCCTCGCGCAGCGCGTCGGCCAGCGCGTGCCTCGTCGATCAGGCCACCGCGGGCGTCGTTGACGATGATCACGCCCGGCTTGACCTTGCGCCAGCTGCTCCTTGCCGATCAGGCCCTTGGTCTCCGGGGTCTTCGGCAGGTGGATGGAGATCGTGTCGGCCCTGGTCAGCAGCTCGTCCAGGCTGAGCAGCTCGATGCCCAGCTGCGGCGGCGCGGGCCGGGCGCGACGTACGGGTCGTAGGCGATCAGGTCTCATGCCGAACGCGGCCAGGCGGGCGGCGAGCAGCTGGCCGATCTTGCCGAGGCCGACGATGCCCGCGGTCTTGCCGTTCAGCTCCACACCGTTGAAGGAGCTGCGCTTCCACTCGCCCCCGCGCAGGCTCGCGTCGGCCGCGGGCACCCGGCGGGCCACCGCGAGCAGCAGGGCGACGGCGTGCTCGGCGGCGGAGACGATGTTGGACGTCGGCGCGTTGACGACCATGCACGCCGCGCGCGGTGGCGGCGGGAACGTCGACGTTGTCCAGGCCGACACCGGCGCGGGCGACCACCTTCAGGTGGCTGGCCGCGGCGAGTGCCTCGGCGTCCACCTGGGTCGCGGAGCGGACGAGCAGCGCGTCCGCGTCGGCGAGCGCGGCGAGCAGGGCCGGGCGGTCGGTGCCGTCGACGTGCGCGGATCTCCACGCCGTCACCGAGCACTTCGATGACGGACGGGGCGAGCTTCTCGGCGATCAGGACGACGGGGCGACGGGTGCTGGTCACGGCTGCGGCTCCGGGGACGGCTCGGGATGTAGAGCGTGGGCGTGCCGCGACCGACGAGTGGCCAGCGGCACCCACGCTGACCGGCCACCACGGCGTGCCCGGACCGTGCGAATTGTAGCCGCACCTTGTGAACTTTTTCGCAAGGGTATCACGGGCCGGGAAACCGATGGTGGTCGCTCGTGGACATACCTTGTTCTGGCGGGTTCCGCGGCCGGCGCGGTCGCAGTGGGCCACGTGGTGACCAGATCCCGCGCTCGATGAGCAGATCCGTGCCCGATCGAGAAAATCACCCGGGCGAGGGTCGGCAAACCGATGGAAATTGACCCGCAAACGTTTGCCGTAAAACAAGCAGCCGCTTGGCCGGAATTGCTCGGCAGGCGGAGGTCGCGGGTAGATCACGCAAGAGCCCGGTGACCGCCTACAGCGGCCGACCGAGGCTCACAGGGGTCTGTCGGGCGGCCCGATAGTGGCAAGTGGTTGGCAGGCAAGTGGTTGGTGCGTGGTTGGTGCCTGGAGAAGTCGCTTCGCTGCTGGCCCTCCCGCGTCGCTGGCGCGACAGGGCCGGCCTCACCACGGCTCGTCGAACTCGCCGTCCTTGGCTCCGGCGACGAAGGCGTCCCACTCGGACTCGGTGAACACCAGCACCGTGTCGTCCGGGCCGGTGTACCTGGAGTTGCGCATCGCGATGTAGGTCTTGCCGTCGGTGTGCGGGACGAACGCGACCTCGACGTACTCGCCCTCGGCGTCCGTCCGGGTCGCCGGCTCGCTGCCACTGCGGCGCCGGTCAGGTCCAACCGGCCGCGGACATGTGCCTTGTCGTCGTAGATCGGTGCGCTGGCGCCCGCGCCCTCGTCCTGGCTCATCGCGACTGGTGTTCCCTCCGGCATGGCGAACAGTGTGTGCGATGACCTTACGCGAGCCCCGACGACACAGGGGCGGTCACCCAAAAGGGTGACCACCCCTGGTACGTGCTCAGGCAGTCTCGGTGATCGGGACGGTCCACCCAGGACATCAGGCCGCGCAGCTTCTTGCCGACCTCCTCGATCGGGTGCGCTTCGCCCTGCTGCTGGAGCCTGGTGAAGTTGGGCCGGCCCGCCTCGTCCTCGGCCACCCACTCCCGGGCGAACCTGCCGTCCTGGATCTCGTCGAGCATCTTGCGCATCTCCTCCTTGACCGCGGGGCTGATGACGCGCGGGCCGCGGGTCGAGGTCGCCGTACTCGGCGGTGTCGGAGATCGAGTAGCGCATCCGCGCGATGCCGCCCTCGTAGATGAGGTCGACGATGAGCTTCAGCTCGTGCAGCACCTCGAAGTACGCGATCTCCGGCTGGTAGCCGGCCTCGGTCAGGGTCTCGAACCCGGCCTGCATCAGCGCGGAGGCGCCACCGCAGAGCACGGCCTGCTCACCGAACAGGTCGGTCTCGGTCTCCTCGGTGAACGTCGTCTTGATGACGCCGGCGCGGGTGCCGCCGATCGCCTTCGCGTAGGACAGGCCCAGCGCCAGCGCGTTGCCGGTGGCGTCCTGCTCGACCGCGACCAGGTCCGGCACGCCCTTGCCGTCCACGAACTGGCGGCGCACCAGGTGGCCCGGGCCCTTCGGCGCGACCAGCACCACGTCCACGTCCTTCGGCGGCGTGATCAGGCCGTAGCGGATGTTGAAGCCGTGGCCGAAGAACAGCGCGTCGCCGGCCTTGAGGTTCGGCACGATGTCGTGCTCGTAGATCGCGCGCTGCTTGGTGTCCGGCGCCAGGATCATGATCAGGTCGGCCTCGGCCGACGCCTCGGCCGGGGTGAGCACCCGCAGGCCCTGCTCCTCCGCCTTGGCCCGGGACTTCGAGCCCTCCGGCAGGCCGATGCGAACGTCCACGCCGGAGTCGCGCAGGCTCAGCGCGTGCGCGTGGCCCTGGCTGCCGTAGCCGATCACGGCGACCTTGCGGCCCTGGATGATGCCCAGGTCGGCGTCGTCGTCGTAGAAGATCTCGGCGCTCATGTGATTTCCCGTTCTTCCTTTCGGATCTGTCGCGAGAATCTCAGCGGACCGCGGTCGCGGTGATCGACCGCGGGCCGCGGCCGACGGCGACCATGCCGGACTGCACCATCTCGCGCACGCCGAACGGCTCCAGCATGCGCAGCAACGCGTCCAGCTTGTCGGCGGTGCCGGTCGCCTCGATGGTCAGCGCCTCGGGCGAGACGTCGACCACCTTGGCGCGGAACAGCTGTACGGTCTCCAGCACCTGGCTGCGCACCGTGGCGTCCGCGCGCACCTTCACCAGCAGCAGTTCGCGCCGCACCGCGGTGGACGGTTCCAGCTCGACGATCTTGATGACGTTGACCAGCTTGTTGAGCTGCTTGGTGACCTGCTCCAGCGGCAGTTCGTCGACCGAGACCACGATCGTCATCCGGGACACGTCCGGGTTCTCGGTCGGGCCGACCGCGAGCGACTCGATGTTGAAGCCGCGCGCGGGAGAACAGGCCCGCGACCCGGGCCAGCACACCGGGCTTGTTCTCGGTCAGCACGCTCAGCGTGTGATTGGTCATCAGATGTCCTCGTCGAACAGCGGGCGGATGCCGCGCGCGGCCATGATCTCGTCGTTGCCGTTGCCCGCGGCGACCATCGGCCACACCTGGGCGTCCTTGCCGACCACGAAGTCGATCACGACCGGCCGGTCGTTGATCTCCATCGCCTGCTTGATCGTCGCGTCCACGTCGTCCTTGGTCTCGCACCGCAGGCCGACGCAGCCCAGCGCCTCGGCGAGCAGCTTGAAGTCCGGGATGCGGTGCTTGTGCGTGCCGAGGTCGGTGTGCGAGTAGCGGCCGTCGTAGAACAGGTTCTGCCACTGGCGGACCATGCCCAGGTTGCCGTTGTTCATCACGGCGACCTTGATCGGCGCGCCCTCGATGGCGCAGGTGGCCAGTTCCTGGTTGGTCATCTGGAAGCAGCCGTCGCCGTCGATCGCCCACACCGCGGTGTCCGGCAGGCCGAACTTGGCGCCCATCGCGGCCGGCACCGCGAAGCCCATCGTGCCGAGGCCGCCGGAGTTGATCCAGCGTGCGCGGCCGCTCGTAGTGCGACGAACTGCGCGGCCCACATCTGGTGCTGGCCGACGCCCGCCGCGTACACCGCGTCCGGGCCGACCAGCGCGCCGATCCGCTCGATCACGTACTGCGGCGACAGCGTGCCGTCGGCGGGCCACTCGTAGCCCAGCGGGAAGGTCTCGCGCCAGCCGTCGAGCTGCGTCCACCACGGGTCAGGTCGGCGGCCGGCTCCGCGTCCCGCTCCGCCTTCACCGCGGCGATCAGCTCGCCGAGGATCTCCTTGCAGTCGCCCACGATCGGCACGTCGGCGTGCCGGTTCTTGGAGATCTCCGCCGGGTCGATGTCGGCGTGCACGACCTTCGCGTCCGGCGCGAACGAGGACAGCTGGCCGGTGACCCGGTCGTCGAACCGGGCGCCGAGCGCGATCAGCAGGTCGGCGCGCTGCATCGCGGCGACGGCGGCGACCGCGCCGTGCATGCCGGGCATGCCCAGGTGCTGCTGGTGCGAGTCGGGGAACGCGCCGCGCGCCATCAGCGTGGTGACCACCGGGATGCTGGTCAGCTCGGCGAGCTCCAGCAGCTCGCGCGGCAGCGTCGGCCTTGAGCACGCCGCCGCCGACGTAGAGCACCGGCCTGTGCGCCGCGCGATCAGCTTGGCGGCCTCGCGGACCTGCTTGCCGTGCGGGCGGGTGGTCGGCCGGTAGCCGGGCAGCCGCAGTCTCCGGCGGCCAGAAGAACGACGTGCGTCTCCTGCAGCACGTCCTTCGGGATGTCCACCAGGACCGGGCCGGGTCGGCCGGTGGACGCCAGGTGGAACGCCTCGGCGATCGGCCCTCGGGATCTCCGCGGGGTCGGTGACCAGGAAGTTGTGCTTGGTGATCGGCATGGTGATGCCGCAGATGTCGGCTTCCTGGAACCCGTCGGTGCCGATCAGCGGCTGCGCCACCTGACCGGTGATGGCGACGACCGGCACCGAGTCCATGTACGCGTCGGCCAGCGGCGTGACCAGGTTCGTCGCGCCGGGGCCGGACGTGGCCATGCACACGCCGACCTTGCCGGTGGCCTGCGCGTAGCCGGTGGCCGCGTGGCCCGCGCCCTGCTCGTGGCGGACCAGCACGTGGCGGACCTTCGTGGAGTCGAGGAGCGCGTCGTACGCGGGCATGATGGCGCCGCCCGGAATGCCGAACGCGACCTCGCAGCCGACCGCCTCGAGGGAGCGGACGAGCGACTGCGCGCCGGTGAGCCGCACCGGGGCGCCGGCGGGCGGTGCTGGCTTCGGCCGGGCTGCGGCCGGCGGGTGGGGCGCTCCGGGTGGCGGAGTGGGCCGTGGCGTAGCGCTGGTCATCGGTTTCGCCTCGCGGTGTGGTCGATCCTGTCGCGTTCCGGGCAACAAAAAACCCTCGCCGACCAGGATGGTCGTACGAGGGTCGCGCGTCGACAGACCGTGGACTCTCAGGCGTCGACGCGCCTGGGAAGTACGAGAACGTCGGTCGTGTACATGGCATCGACGTTAGTGCGCGAGCGCCCGGGCGTCAACTCTGCGGGACGGTGGTCCCGGATGGTGGACAAGGTCAGGTGACACACCCCGCCGGGATCAGCACGTGAACGCGGGGGCACCATTGCCTGTGCCCGACGACACCACCCCGGCGGCGCCCTCGACCGACACGCCGCAAGCCGAGGCGGCCGAATCCGCAGTGACCGAATCCGAAGTGACCGAATCGGCGACCGAGCCCGATGCGGCTGCCGAGGTGACCGCCGCGGCAGCCGCGGCCACCCGGACACCGGTGCTGCCCTCGCGGTTGGTGTTCCGCGTGCCCGGGACCGCGTACGTCGCCGTGCTGTTCTTCGTGCTGTGCGCGTCCAGCGTCGCGCTCGTGTCGCGGTGGTTCGCGCTGATCTACCTGATCCCGCTGGCGCTGGCGTTCTGGATCCTGCGCACCAGGACCGAGGTGGACGCCGACCGGCTCGTCGTGCGCCGGGTGCTGGCCGCACCACGATCGCCGTGGTCGGCGGTGAAGTCGCTGCGGCTCTCGGAGAAGGGCTGGGTGCGCGCGGTGCGCACCGACGGCGCGGCGAGGTCCCGCTGCCGACGGTGCGCACCGGCATCTGCCCGCACTGGCCTGATCAGCGGTGGCCGGATCACCGACCCGACCGCGGATCAGGGACCGGTGTAGGCCACCGAGAAGGCGTTGCCGCCGGACGGATCGGACGGCGTCGAGTACGTCGTGCCGTTCTGCACGAGCAGGATCTTCTCCGACGACACTCAGGTTCGGGTTGGCGCCGTTGGCCGTCGAGTTCGTGAAGCTGAACGTGGAGAACCTCGGCGGCGTGCCGATCGAGCCGTCGACCTCGGTGGCCTCCTCGATCCACTCGGCGGACGAGCCGGAGCCCCGGTAGGTCTTGTTCGCGCTGAACGACGCGCCCGTGGTGTTGTCGGTCAGCGTGATGTGCCAGCTCGTACCGCTGTTCTTGGCTGACACGTGCCGGTGAACGAGTCGCCGGGGTGCACCGCGATGTTCGGTGATCACGGTCTCGGCGGCCGGCAGGATCTCCCACCACGCGTCGTACTGGGCGCGCCCGTTGACGACGTCGGCCTCGGTGCCGGTCTGGATCAGGTTGGAGTTGCTGAAGCCGTCGATGCCCACCCACTGGGAGCTGAAGTACGTTGCCCGAGCCGGACACGGTCGGCACCGTCCAGTGGCCGGTCGCGGACGTGAACGTGCCGCGTCTACGGCGTAGCCGGACCAGTTCGCTGGACTGGAAGGCGGAGCGGCTGTGGGAGATCACGTGGTTGGCCGCGTTGGACACGGCCACGCGCGCTCGCCGGCCGGCGCCACCACGAGCGCGACGCCGGCGGCTAAGACCGGCGACCGCAATGGAATGCAGGGATTTGGATGCCCATCGGAGTGCCTTTCTGTCTTCGAAATTCAAGCGCGTCACGCCCCTCGCTGGACACGTCACCGAGGAAACCTCGCAATGAGTTTCTGCGCCCGCCTGAGCTGCGGCAAAGACCCTTCACTCAATGAGACGCGCATTCACATGAATTGACGCTGTTAATGGTGTCGTCGAAACAATCGAACCCTGTGTTCCGCGGCAGCCGGTCGGCTGGCCGCAGCGGCAGCGGAGTACCGTCGCCGGAGTAGCCTGGTACGCCAGGCGCCCACCAGGGCCCGGCACGTATCGATTCGTTCAGCCCGTATTCACATTTGGAGGAGCCGTGCCGCCGCTGCGCTCCCGCACCACCACCCATGGCCGCAACGCCGCCGGCGCCCGCGCGCTGTGGCGGGCCACCGGCATGACCGACAGCGACTTCGGCAAGCCGATCGTGGCGATCGCCAACTCCTACACCCAGTTCGTGCCCGGCCACGTGCACCTGCGCGACCTCGGCGACATCGTGGCCGACGCGATCGCGCGAGGCGGGCGGCGTCGCCGCGCGAGTTCCACACCATCGCCGTCGACGACGGCATCGCCATGGGCCACAGCGGCATGCTCTACTCGCTGCCCTCCCGCGAGATCATCGCCGACTCGGTCGAGTACATGGTCAACGCGCACCAGGCCGACGCGCTGGTGTGCATCTCCAACTGCGACAAGATCACCCCCGGCATGCTGAACGCCGCGATGCGGCTGAACATCCCGACCGTGTTCGTCTCCGGCGGCCCGATGGAGGCCGGCAAGGCGGTCGTCGTCGACGGCGTCGCGCACGCGCCGACCGACCTGATCACGGCGATCTCGGCGTCGGCGAGCGCGGCGGTCGACGACGACGGCCTGACCACTGGTCGAGCAGTCGGCGTGCCCGACCTGCGGTTCGTGCTCCGGCATGTTCACCGCGAACTCGATGAACTGCCTGACCGAGGCGCTCGGCCTCGCGCTGCCCGGCAACGGCTCGACGCTGGCCACGCACGCGGCCCGCCGCGACCTGTTCGTCGGCGCCGGCCGGACCGTGATCGAGCTGGCCCACCGCTGGTACGAGCAGGACGACGAGTCCGTGCTGCCGCGCTCGATCGCCACGCAGGGCCGCGTTCGAGAACGCGATGGCGCTGGACATGGCCATGGGCGGCTCGACCAACACCGTGCTGCACATCCTCGCCGCGGCGCAGGAGGGCGAGGTCGACTTCACCCTCGACGACATCGACGCGATCAGCCGCCGGGTGCCGTGCCTGGCCAAGGTGGCGCCGAACTCCGACTACCACATGGAGGACGTGCACCGGGCCGGCGGCATCCCCGCGCATCCTGGGCGAGCTGGACCGCGCCGGCCTGCTGAACGCGACGTGCACTCGGTGCACAGCCCGTCGCTGGAGCAGTGGCTGTCCGACTGGGACATCCGCGCGGCAGCGCCGTCCGACGAGGCGGTGCGAGCTGTTCCACGCGGCGCCCGGCGGGGTGCGCACGACGCAGGCGTTCTCCACCGAGCAACCGCTGGTCCTGCCTGGACACCGACGCCGCGGGCGGCTGCATCAGGGACGTGGCGCACGCGTACACGAAGGAGGGCGGCCTGGCGGTGCTGCGCGGCAACCTCGCCGAGGACGGCGCGGTGATCAAGGCGGCCGGCATCGACGAGGACCTGTGGCGCTTCGAGGGTCCGGCGCGGGTGCGTGGAGAGCCAGGAGCAGGCCGTGTCGGCGATCCTGAGCAAGGAGATCCAGCCGGGCGAGGTGCTCGTGGTCCGCTACGAGGGCCCGTCCGGCGGTCCGGGCATGCAGGAGATGCTGCACCCGACGGCGTTCCTGAAGGGCGCCGGGCTCGGCAAGAAGTGCGCGCTGATCACCGACGGCCGGTTCTCCGGCGGCACGTCCGGCCTGGCCGTCGGCCACATCTCGCCGGAGGCCGCGGCACGGCGGCGCGATCGGGCTGGTCGAGGACGGCGACCGGATCCTGATCGACGTGCACGAGCGCAAGCTGGAACTGCTGGTCGACCCGGCGGTGCTGGCCGAGCGGCGGGCCAAGATGGACGCCAGCGAACGGCCGTGGCAGCCGACGGACCGGCAGCGCCCGGTCACGGCCGCGCTGCGCGCCTACGCCCGGATGGCGACGTCGGCGTCCACCGGCGCGGTCCGCGACGTCGACCGCTGAGGTCCACGCACGGCGAAGGGGCGGCCCGCGGGCCGCCCCTTCGCCGTGCGTGGTCAGTGTTTGCGTGGTCAGTGTTTGCGCAGCACCAGCAGGAACACGACGGCCACCGCGCCGCCGATGACCAGGAAGATGAAGCCGCTGAGCACGGGCCTGCGGTGCCACGGCGTCGGCCGGTCGAACGCGACCCGGCCGGGACCGGCGAACAGCAGCCCGAACGCGCCCGCGGCCAGCACGAGTTCCAGCTCGTAGCCGAACGGCGGATAGAAGCCGAGCTTCCACTTCAGCACGATCACGTTGGCCAGGACGGACAACGAGTGCCGCGGCGGCCGCCGGCGTGAACAGGCCGATCACCAGCAGGCCCCCGGCGAGCAGCTCCACGCCGCCGCCGACGTAGGCCAGGATGCTGGCGTGCTGGTAGCCCTGGCCGGCCACGGTGTCGGTGAACGCGTGGAAACCGTGACCGTGCAGCAGGCCGAACAGGTGTTGCAGGCCCTGCGCGACGAACGTCGCGCCGACGATCACCCGCAGCACCAGCAGCCCGAGGTCGGCACCGCCGTGCAGGCGGGCCGGAGGTCTGACGCCGGTCATGTCGCCGTCGTCGAACGGCGACGAGCCGAAACCGCCGCCGGCGCCCGGTGGTATCACCGCCGTGGCACCGCCGCCGGTGAACCCGAACTCGGCGTCGGGGTCCGGATCGAACTCGGACGACGAGCGGTCCCGGCCGGAGGAGTTGTAGGTCGAACTGCCGCCGCCGGGCGTGTCGGGGTAGAACGGGCCGTCGTCGGCACCGCGTCGGTTGCCGGAACGGTCGTCGTACGTACTCACGAGTGCGGCAGGGTACGTGATCCCGATCACCAGCGCGACACTTTCGGGTGAGGATGCGTGCCGATTCCGGTCGACACGCCGCTGACCTGCGCGTTTCGCCGATGCGAGATCGATCACTCGGCACTCCGCTGACTTCAGTACTCGCCGTGGACCACGTTGCGCGGTCGCTCGCCCGGCGCGTACCGGGCGATCTCGCCGGCCGCGATCCGCCAGCGCCCGCCTGCCCGATGCCGCCGCACGAACCGCCGACGTGCGGCGTCAGGAACAGCCCCGCACGTCCACAGTGGATGATCGGCCGGCAGCGGCTCCGGGTCGGTGACGTCGAGCACGGCGCGCAGCCGCCCGGTAGCGCAGCTCGGCGACCAGCGCGTCGGTGTCCACGACCGGCCCGCGCGCCGCGTTCACCAGGATCGCGCCGTCCCGCATCGCGGCCAGGAACGCCGCGTCCACCATGCCGGTCGTCTCGGTGGTCAGCGGCACCATCAGCACCATCGCGTCGTGCTCGCCGAGCAGCCGGGCAGTTCGTCGACACCGTGCACGCCGTCCCTGGCGCGACCGCCGCGACCATGGTGCTCGCCGCGTCGAAGGGCGCCAGCCGCCGCGCCAGCTGGTCACCGAGATCACCGGCGCCGACGATGAGCACCCGCTTGTCCTGCAACGTGTCCGTGACGTGGTAGTCCCACTCGTGCCGCTCGTGCGCGCGCTGAAGCGGGGAAAGTCCCGGTACAGCGAGAGCAGCGCCGCCGACCACCCACTCCGCGGTGCTGCCGCCGTGCGCGCCCCGGCAGGTGGCCAGCAGCGACGTCGTCGGGCACCTTGCCGATCCACATCTCGGCGCCCGCGCTGAAGCAGCTGCACGTACTCCAGTTCCGGCAGCCCGGCCAGCAGCGCCGGCACGTCGTCGTCGGACAGGAAGCGCGGCACGAGCACCTGGGCGGTCTTCGCCTCGGTCGGCCACGGCTGCCCCGGCACGTAACGTCACCGGTCGCACGCCATCCACAGCGGACAGCGCCGCGACACCAGACTCGTCCGGTACCAACACGGAGATAGTCACGCCCCAACCGTATGCGTCATCCGGCCGCGGCACACCGGCCGGTGTTGCGGCACACTTCTGCGGTGCACGAACAAGACGTTCGGTCAGCGGACGGAACGCGGATCAGGGCCTGGCACACCGGTGAGTCACGGCAGGCACGTCCTGCTCTCGCCCGGCCTCGGCACGATGCCCGAGGCGTGGCCGTACCTGTCCCGTCCCGCGACCAGGCAGCGGTTGAGCGTGCACAGCTGGTACCACCGGGGCACGCTCGGCTCGGCGCGCCCTGCCGACCCGAGCCGCATCCGGCTGGCCGACCACGTGGCCGACGCCGTCGCCGTGCTGGACGACGCCGGTGTCGAGCGGGCCGTCGTGATGGGCTGGTCGGTCGGCGCCGCCGTCGCCATCGAACTGGTCGCCCGGCATCCGGACCGGGTGTCCGGGCTGCTGCTGGTGGCCGGTACCCCCGGTGACCCGTTCGGCGCGATGTTCGGCGGCCTGGACGCCCTCGGGCTGCCCGCCGGCCTGCGCCGCCGGCTCGCCGCGGCGGCGGCCCGGCCTGGTCCGCGACACCGGTCCGCTGCTCAACGCGGTGCTGCACCGGGTGCCGGTGAACCGGCTCACGGCGACCGTAGCGCGGCACAGCGGCGTGCATGCGCCCGGCCAGCCCCGTCGCCGACGTCGTCGCCGCCGGGCCGCCGGTTCCTGTCGCACGACTGGGGCTGGTACGGCCGGCTCGCGCTGGCCCTCGCCGACGAGCGGCCGCCGGACCTGGCGCGGGTGCGCTGCCCGGTGACGGTGCTGGCCGGCCGCTACGACGTGCTCGCCGACCCCGAGCACGTGGTGCGGGCCGTCGGCCCGTTACCCCAGGCCAGGATCAGGGTGCTGCCGACCAGCCACTTCCTGCCGCTGGAGGCACCGGACGACCTGGCCGACGAGCTGTTCTGGCTGATCGAGCGGGCCGACGCCGTGGTCGCGGCCGCCGAATGGGCCGATCTGCCGGTCCGCCCCGTGCCCGCGCCGCGCGCGCCCAGCGAGGGCCAACTGCTGGTGCCGGTACACGGCCGCTCACCCGACGCTCACGCTGTGCGGCCTAGGCTGGACGTCGTGCGTCTCACGAGCCGGTTCGTCCCGGCCGCGCCTCACGCAGGCGGTGGTGGCCGGCCGCGCTCGCCATCGGCGGGGTGCTGACCGTGCTGCCCGGCTGCGCCGACCTTCACCCAGCAGGCCGCGCCGAGCAGCTGGTCGTCCGCGCCGACGCTGTCCCCGGAGGCGCCGCCCAACCCCGGTGTTCCCGGCCAGTCCGCGCCAGGGAGCCGGCGGCGGCCAGGGCCAGCAGCAGGCTCCCACCACCGTGCCACCGCCGAAGGGCTGCACCGACTACAACCCGGCGGTGATCGCGACCTGCCTGAACCAGGTGTCGGCCGTCGCCGTGCTGCCCGGCACCTCGAACGACCCGGTCGGCGCTGGCCGCGCGAACGCACGCACCGGGCCGCATCCTGCGCGTGCACAAGGGCGACAACGCCGGCCGTCGTGGCGACGCTGCCGGTGAACACGACCGGCGACGGCGGCCTGACCGGCCTCGCGCTGTCCCCGACCTACTCGCAGGACCAGCTGATCTTCGCGTACGTGACGACCGCCACGGACAACCGGGTCATGCTGATCGCGCCCGGTGACACCCCGAAGCCGGTGCTCACCGGGATCCCGCGCGGCGCCACGAACAACCGGGGCGTGCTGGCGCTCGACCACAGCGGCGCTCTGCTGGTCGCCACCGGCGACGCGGGCAACCCGGCCGGCGCGGCGACCCGAACTCGCTGGCGGGCAAGGTGCTGCGGATCGACGTGGACGGCGAGGCCGGCCCCCGGCAACCCGAATCCCGGTTCCGCCGTCGTGGCGTCCGGACTGGTGCGATCCGGGCGGCCTGTGCCGTCACGTCGGACGGCAGCCGCGCGTGGGTCACCGACCGGACGGCCACCGAGGACGTGCTGTACCGGTTGCAGTCGCCAGCCAGCGCTGGAGCAGCCCGCGTGGACGTGGCCGGACAAGCCGGGCGTCGCGGGCTGTGCCGCGTTCAGCACGGCGCGTCATGGTGGCCACGGCCACGGCCGGGAACGTGCAGAACCTGTCGCTGAACGCGGACGGCTCGTTCACCGGCAAGCCGACGATCACGCTGCAGGGCCCGCAGGGCTTCGGCCGGCTCGGCGGCATGGACATGCTCAGCGAGCAGACCGCGATGGCCGGCACCGTGAACAAGGCCACCGGCGGCAAACCGGGCTCCAGCGACGACCGCGTGGTCGTGATCCAACGTCAACCGGCAGGCGGCGGTCAGGACTAGACCGCGAGCCGCAACCGGATGTCGCCCAGTCCCCTGGCGACCAGTACCTCCGCGCCGGCCAGCGGCCGCCAGCCACCGTCCCACACCCGCTGCGCCCGCCCGTCACACGCCACGTCCACCACGGCACTCCCGCCGGCCGCCAACTCCACGCAGGCCCAGCCGATCAACCGCACGGGCTCGGCCGCGTCGGCGGGCCGCAGGTAGACCTGGACGACCTCGCGTCCGGTCCGCTCACCGGAGTTGGCCAGTGCCACCCGCACCGACCCGACCACGCCGTCGGTGACGGTCGTTTCGCCCGACCGGTAGGTCCACGACGTGTAGCCCAGGCCGTGGCCGAACCAGAACAGTGGCTCACCGGTGCCGTACCAGCCGCGGTATCCGATCGCCGTGCCCTCGGTGTAGGCCAGCGCGCCGCCGGCCGGTGTCGTCGTCCACGCGGGACCCTCGCCGTCGGCGGCCGGGAACGTGGTGACCAGCCGGCCGGCCGGTTCCACCTCGCCCAGCAGTGCCGCCGTGATCGCCGCACCCGCCTCCTGTCCGGGCAGGCCGGCCCACAGCACCGCGTCCACATCGTCCAGCCACGGCATCAGCACCGGCGTCGCCGCGTTCACCACCACGACGGTGCGCCGCGCGACGGCTGCCACCGCCGCCACCATCGCGTCCTGCGCGCCGGGCAGCGCCAGCGTCGACTTGTCCCTGCCCTCGGTCTCGCTCTCCGGCGTCAGCCCGACCACGACGACGGCCACCTCGGCGTGGCCGGCAGCGGCCACCGCGTCGGCGATCACGTCATCGGCCGGCCGGTCGGCCGGCGTGGCGACCAGTCCGAGGATGCTGTGCTCGTGGACGTTCCGCACGGTCGCCGTGAGCCGCGCGCCCGGCCGCAGGGCGGCGTTCTCGGTGGCGAACGGCGGGTTGATCACGCCGGCGCCGGGCTCGTCCGGCGCGGCCAGCCGCGCCGTCCACTCGCCGCCGGGACCCGCGAACGTCCAGTCGCCGAGGCCGCGCACGCCGATCCGCATCGTGGCCGGAGCGTCGATGGCCACGTTCGCGGACAGTTCCACGCTCTCGGCCTCGTCGATCCAGCCGCCGAACCCGTGGGTCACCTCGACGGTGTCGACGTACCGGGAGGCGAGCACGGCGCCTGCCGCGTCCCTGGTGACGACCCGCAGGCCCGCCGCGCCGGTCTCCGGATCGACCAGTGTGCCCGGTTCCGCCGGCACCGGCCCGATCCGCACCGCGACACCGTCCACAACGGATAACCGGTCGACGGCGGACCCCAGCGCGTCGGCCACGGTGATCACGTGCGGCGCCAGCACCCGCGCCGATCCGCCGCCCTGGCCGACGGTCGCGACGGCATGCCTGCCGATCAGCGCGACATCGGCGGCGGCCGACAGCGGCAGCGTGGCATCCCGGTTGACCAGCACCGTCATGCCGAGCGCGGCCATGCGACGCAACTGGTCACGGCGCCGCGTGCCGTCCGGGGCCGGCAGGTCCGTCGGCCATTCGCGTTCGGTGCCGCGCAGCGCGCCGACCCGGTCGGCCAGCCGCAGCAGCCGCCGCAGGTGCTCGTCCACGGTCGCCTCGGCGACGTCGCCCGCCGTCACCGCCGCGACCAGCTTCTCCTCCCACGGCCCGCCGGGACCGGGCATCACGAGGTCCAGACCACCGTTGGCGCTGGCCGCCGTCGACGTGGTGGCGAACCAGTCGGACATCACCAGCCCGTCGTAACCCCACTCGCCCTTGAGGACGCCCTCCAGCAGCGCGGAGTGCTCGGTCGCGGTGACGCCGTTGATCCTGTTGTAGGAGGCCATCACCGCCCATGCCCGCGCCTCACGGGCGACCATCTCGAACGGCAGCAGGTACACCTCGCGCAGCGTCTTCTCGTCGACGACGGAATCCACGGTGGTGCGGGCGATCTCCGACTCGTTGGCCAGGAAGTGCTTGGGAGTGGCCGCGATCCCGCGTTCCTGCAGCGCGCGCACGTACGCGACGGCCAGCGCGCCGGTGAGCAGCGGGTCCTCGCTGTACGCCTCGAACAGCCGGCCGCCCAGCGGGCTGCGGTGCAGGTTGATCGTCGGGCCGAGCACGACGTGCACCCGTCGGAGACAGGCCTCGTCGGCCAGCAGCGCACCGGCCTCGGCGGCCAGGCCGGTGTCCCACGTCTGGGCCAGCAGCGTCGCGTTGGGCAGCAGGCAGGCCGTCTCGCCGCCGGTGAAGTCGAGGCCCCGCACGCCGGTCGGTCCGTCGGACATCCGCAGTTCGGTCAGGCCGATCGCGGGTTCGTCGTGCAGCGCGAACAGCGCCGCACCGGTCAGCAGCCGCACCTTCGCCGCCAGGTCGAGCGATCCGATTGCCTTGTCGATACGGGTTTCGCGGTCCCCGACTGCGGTCATCCGACCAGCACACAGGGCAGCCGGCCGGTCCGGCATACGGTTCATAAAACGTTATCGAACGGTTACCACGTCACCGTGCCGGTGGCAAGATCCGTGATCACGGCGTCGATCCAGGCCAGTTCGGCCGACCCGACCGCGTCCACGTACTCGTGTTCGAGCAGGTAGACCCGGGGCACGCCGTACTCGACCGACGACGTGACCACCGCGCGCGTGCCGGCCAGCCGCTCCCGGAGCGCGGTTGCTCGCAGTGCCAACTGTTCCCGCGCGTCGGCGGGCGTCAGCAGGTGCAGGAACGACACGACGGCGGGGAACAGCGGGAACTCCCGCGACGGTGTGGCCACGCCGTCGCGCAGGCCGGACAGCAGCGCGTCCCGGCCCTGCCGCGTCAGCTCGTAGACGGTGCGTTCCGGGTGCCGCGCGTCGCGTTCGACGGCGCGCACGCGGATCAGCTCGTCGCGCTCCAGCCGCTCGATCGCCGCGTGCAGCCCGGATCTGTTGCGCACGTTGACCACCATGTCCACGCCGCGGTCCTTGATCAGCTGCTGCATCCGGTACGCGTGCATCGGTCCTTCGGCCAGCAGGCCGAGGATCGCGATCACGACGGGGGACGGCTGACCACGGCTGGGCATAGGATGTAGCGTACTAGTACGTGGCGGACTATCACCGCGGGGAGGCCATGACATGGCATCGGGTCAGCGGAAACACGGGGGCGGAGTGCTGTCGACGGTGGCGGAACTCGCGGTGTCGTTCGGCGGCTACTACCTGCTGCGCGCGTTCGGCGTCGGCGTGTTCTGGTCGCTCACCGCGCCCGGCTTCGTGGTCGCTGCCATCGCGGTGCTGGTCACCGTGCGCAGGGCGCGGATCGACCTGATCGGGCTGCTGGTGCTGGTCGAGATCACCACGACGATCGTGCTGTCCCTCGCCACGCACAGCGCCCGGCTCGCGGCGGTGCGCGAACCGGCCTACATCCTGGTCGGCGGCGTCTTCTGCCTGGTGACTCTGGTGTACCGGAGGCCACTCACCCACGTCAGCACGGCGTCCGTCGCGACGTTCGGCGACCCGAAACGGGAAGCGGCGTTCCGCAGGGCGTGGGACATGCCGCGCTACCGGCTGTGGCAGCGGCTGCTGACCGGTGCGATCGGCGTGCTCATGATCGGCGCGGCGCTGATCAGGGCCGCGATCATCTGGTTGTCCTCCGACGCCGGGCTCGCGCACGCCGTGAACGAGTCCAACGTCGTCACCATCGTGATGATCGGGGCGATCGTCGTCGTCAGCGCGATCGGGATCCAGGTGCCCCGCAAGATCATCGAGGAGCTCGCGGCGGAGGCCGCCCACCCTGACGGGACGAGCGGCCTCCGGATGCGCTCACCGGCAGCGTTCGATGACCAGTTCCCGGACCCGCTTCGCGTCGGCCTGGCCCTTCGTCGCCTTCATCACGGCGCCGACGATCGCGCCCGCCGCGGCCACCTTGCCGCCGCGGATCTTCTCCGCGACGTCCGGCTGCGCGGCCAGCGCCTCGTCGACCGCCGCGATCAGCGCCGAGTCGTCCGAGACGACCTTCAGGCCGCGCGCCGCGACGACCTCGTCCGGCTCGCCCTCGCCGGCCAGCACGCCGTCCACGACCTGCCGGGCCAGCTTCGTTGGTCAGCTCCCCGCCGGCCACCAGCGCGATCACCCTGGCCACCTGGGCCGGCGTGATCGGCAGCTCGGCCAGCTCCACGCCGCGGGTGTTGGCCTGCTGCGCCAGGTACGACACCCACCAGCGACCGCGCCTCGGCCGACGGCGCACCCGCGTCCACGGTGGACGCGATCAGGTCGATGGCGCCGATGTTGACCAGGTCGCGCAGTTCCGCGTCGGACAGGCCCCACTCGCCGCTGCACCCGCTTGCGCCGCTCCCACGGCAGCTCCGGCAGCGTCGCGCGCAGCTCCTCGACCCACTCCCGGCGACGGCGCGATCGGCACCAGGTCGGGCTCCGGGAAGTAGCGGTAGTCCTCCGCGGTCTCCTTCGTCCGGCCCGGCCGACGTGGTCTGCGTCGACCTCGTCGTAGTGCCGGGTCTCCTGCGTGATCCGTGCCGCCGGCGGCCAGCACGCGCGCCCTGCCGGCGTCATCTCGTACCGCACGGCCCGCTCGACGCTGCGCAGCGAGTTGACGTTCTTCGTCTCGGTGCGGGTGCCGAACTCCTGTGGCGCCGATGGGCATCAGCGACACGTTCGCGTCGCACCGCAGCGAGCCCTGGTCCATCCGGACGTCCGACACGTCCAGCGCCCGCAGCAGGTCGCGCAGCGCCGTCGACGTACGCCCGGGCCACCTCGGGCGCCCGCGCGCCGGTACCCGTGATCGGCTTGGTGACGATCTCGATCAGCGGCACGCCGGCCCGGTTGTAGTCCAGCAGCGAGTACTCGGCGCCGTGGATGCGCCCGGTCGCGCCGCCGACGTGCAGCGACTTGCCGGTGTCCTCCTCCATGTGCGCGCGCTCGATCTCGACCCGGAAGATCTCGCCGTCGTCCAGCTCGACGTCGAGGTAGCCGTTGAAGGCGATCGGCTCGTCGTACTGCGAGGTCTGGAAGTTCTTCGGCATGTCCGGGTAGAAGTAGTTCTTCCGGGCGAACCGGCACCACTCGCGCGATCTCGCAGTTGCAGCGCGAGGCCGATCCGGATCGCCGACTCGACGCCGATCGCCGTTCACCACCGGCAGCGCGCCGGGCAGGCCGAGGCACGTCGGGCACACCTGGGTGTTCGGCTCGCCGCCGAACGCGGTGGAGCAGCCGCAGAACATCTTGCGTGCTGGTGGACAGCTCGGTGTGCACCTCGAGGCCCGAGCACCGGGTCGAAGCGCGTCGAGGACCTCGTCGTAGTCCATCAGCTCGGCGACCGTGGTCACGATTCGTCCTCGTCCCCTCTGCGCAGCGCCGCGGATCGCCAGCGCCCCACCGGTCAGCACGGCGACGACGTTCACGATCGCGTTGACCAGCGCCAGCTTGTCGCTGCTTGCCCCTCGCCTCGCGCAGCTCGCGCACCGCGCCCACCGCGCCGAACACGAGACCGACCAGACCGACGACCTTGCGGGCCTGCTTCATCGCCACTCATCGCTTGCCTCTACCTCCAGTTCCGGAATCCGGTTGATCTGCGGCCCGCCGTCGGCCGCGTCGCGGGCCACCTCGTAGGCGGCCGCCACCCGGTACATCCGGTGGTCGGCGCAGCGCGGGCGCCATGATCTGCAGGCCGACCGGCAGGCCGTCGTCCGACGCGAGTCCACTCGGGACACTCATCGCCGGCGATGCCGGCCAGGCTGGCCGGGATGGTGCACAGGTCGGCGAGGTACATCGCCATCGGGTCGCCGGTCCGCTCGCCGAGCCTGAACGCGGTGGTCGGCGTCGTCGGCGAGACCAGCACGTCGACCGGTGCCGAACGCGGCGTCGAAGTCCCGCTTGATCAGCGTGCGGACCTTCTGCGCCTGGCCGTAGTAGGCGTCGTAGTAGCCGGACGACAGCGCGTACGTGCCCAGCATGATGCGCCGCTTGACCTCCGGCCCGAAGCCCGGCCTCCCGGGTCGCGGCCATGACCTCCTCGGCGCTGGCGCCGTCGGCGTCGCCGACCCGCAGGCCGTAGCGCATCGCGTCGAACCGGGCCAGGTTGGACGAGCACTCGCTCGGCGCGATCAGGTAGTACGCGGGCAGCGCGTACGCGAAGTGCGGGCAGGACACCTCGACGACCTCGGCGCCCAGCTCCTTCAGCTGCCGACGGCGGCGTCGAACGAGTGCAGCACGCCGGGCTGGTAGCCCTCGCCGCCGAACATCGCGTCACCACGCCGACCCGCACGCCCGTCAGGTCACCCGGCGCGCCCTCGCGGGCCGCGGCCACCACCGGCGGCACGGGCTCGTCGATGGACGTGGAGTCCAGCGGGTCGTGCCCGGCGATCACCTCGTGCAGCAGCGCGGCGTCCAGCACCGTCCGCGCGCACGGCCCGGCCTGGTCCAGCGAGGACGAGAACGCCACCAGCCCGTAGCGGGACACGCCGCCGTAGGTCGGCTTCACGCCGACGGTGCCGGTCACCGCGCCGGGCTGGCGGATCGAGCCGCCGGTGTCGGTGCCGATGGCCAGCGGCGCCTCGAAAGCGGCCAGCGAGGCCGACGAGCCACCGCCGGACCCGCCGGGCATGCGGTCCAGGTCCCACGGGTTGTGCGTCGGCCCGTAGGCGGAGTTCTCGGTGGACGAACCCATCGCGAACTCGTCCATGTTGGTCTTGCCGAGGATCACGATGCCGGCCTGCGAGCAGCTTGCGCGGTCACGGTCGCGTCGTAGGGCGGGATCCAGTTCTCCAGCATCCGCGAGCCGACCGTGGTCGGGACGCCCTCGGTGACCACGACGTCCTTGAGCGCCAGCGGCACACCGGCCAGCGGCGACGCGGGCGTCGCCGCCCGGCCGCGACGTCCTCGTCCACGGCGCGCGCCGCGTCCAGCGCGCGCTCGGCGCAGACGTGCAGGAACGCGTGCACGCTGGTCGTCGACGGCGGCGATCCGGTCCAGGTGCGCCTGCGCCACCTCGACGGCGGACACCTCGCGGGCCTGGATCTTCGCGGCCAGTTCGGCCGCGGTCAGCCGGGTCAGATCGGTGCCTCGTCACTGTTCCTCCCCCAGGATGCGCGGCACCCGGAACCGGCCGTCCTCGGCGCGCGGGCGCGCCGGACAGCGCCTGCTGCTGGGTCAGGCACGGCGCGGACCAGGTCGTCACGGAACACGTTGACCAGCGGCACGGCGTGCGAGGTCGGCGGGATGTCGTCGGCTGCGACCTCACCGACCGTGGCCACCGACTGCAGGATCACGTCCAGCTGGCCGGCGAAGGTGGTCAGCTCGTCCTCCGTCACCGCCAGCCGGGCCAACCTCGCGAGGTGCGCGACCTCGTCTCGGGAGATGTTGGGCACTTGGGAGGGCTCCTGGGTGTGCTCTAGGTTCTCGTGTCATGCATTGTGTTCTCGTGCGATTATTTCGTCGCCGGCGATCCCGTGGTGCGACCAGCTGATTCTATGGCGAACCGGCTTGGTGCATCGACCGGGATAGCCCGTGGTCGGACCGCGCCCGGGTCTCGGCCGGGTCTGCCGACGCGGTCGCCGCGTGGTCCGGGCATGTCCCGCCAGCCGGACAGCCGATGCCGGGCTGCGGTGGGTTCTGCCACAATCGACGGCCGGTAACAGCCAAATGTGGTTGGAACCGGTCTGGTCGGGGCAGTCTTCATTCGGTTCGATCTGAATGAGAACCGGCTGCGCTCCGCCACTGGAGCGCGGACGGCGAGGCTCCGCGCGCGAGGCAGGAGGCGTTCGCGTTGTCCTTCCTGATCCGGGTGCAGCTCCCGGACACCCCGGGCACGCTGGGCGCTGTCGCGACCGCGCTCGGTGGCATCGGCGCCGACATCCTCAGCGTCGACGTCGTCGAGCGCGGCGGTGGCACGGCAGTCGACGACCTGGTGGTCGAGCTGCCGTCGGACCGCATGCCGGACGTGCTGATCACGGCGGCCGAGTCGGTCGACGGCGTCGAGGTGGACGCGGTCCGCCCCTACGCGGGCGTGCTGGACACGCATCGCGAACTGGAACTCGTCGAGGAGGTCGCCGAGGACCCCCGCAACGGGCTGGCGTTGTTCACCGAGGGCGTACCGAAGATCATCCGGGCGGGCTGGGCGGTGACGCTCAGCTCCGACGGCAAGGGCGTGACGCGGCTGGCGGCCAGCGCGGCGGCGCCGGAGGCGGACGCGCGACATGCCGTGGCTGCCGTTGCAGCGCGCCACGGTGCTGGACGGCGAGGCGGACTGGGTGCCGGAGACGTGGCAGCAGTTGGGCACCGAGCTGGCGGCGACCCCGGTGGGGAAACCGGATCGGGCGTTGTTGGTGGCGCGGCCGGGTGGCCCGATGTTCCGCGCGGCGGAGGTCGCCCGGTTGGCGCATCTGGCCGGAATAGTGGCGGTCGTGCTGGACGGATGAGGCTTCCTTTCGTACCTTGTCCAGTCGAATCGTCCGCATTCGGACCTCGACTTCGCACGGTTCTCGCAATTCGATCGGCCCTCGGAGTCCATGCTCGGTCAGGTCCTGGTTTCGTCCGCGTTCTTATCACGTGTCGTCGACCATCCGTGCCGGCGCCTGCGGCGGGGAGTGGCTTCCAATCTCCTCACCGTGGCGGAGAGTTCGTCTCGTCGGCAGTTCGGTGGGCTCCGTTTCGGTCGGGCACATCGTTGCCGTCGCCGATCGTCGCCACCTCCCTCGCCGCTTCCGGGCCGGTTCCAGCAGGACGCGGAAGCCGTCCTCGTCCAGGACCGGGACCTTCAGCTGTATCGCCTTGTCGGCCTTCGTGCCCGGCGCGTCGCCCACCACCACGAATGCCGTCTTCTTCGACACCGAGCCCGCCGCCTTGCCGCCGCGCTCCGTGATCGCCTCCTTGGCCTCGTCCCGCGAGAAGCCCGTCAGCGACCCCGTCACCACGATCGACAGGCCCTCCAGCGTGCGCGGCGCACCCTGTCGCGCGGTCCTCGGCCAGCCGCACGCCCGCCTCGCGCCACTTCGCGCACCACCTCTCGGTGCCAGTCGACCTCGAACCATTCGCGCACCGCGGCCGCGATTGTCGGGCCGACGCCGTCCACATCGGCCAGTTCCTCCTCGCTCGGCCGTCTCGATCGCGTCCAGCGAGCCGAAACCCCGTGGCCAGCGCCTGCGCCGCCGTCGGGCCGACGTGCCGGATCGACAGCGCCACCAAAGCCCTCCACAGTGGACGGTCCTTGGCCGCGGCCAGGTTCGCGAGCAGCTTGTGGCCGTTCGCGGACAGCTCGCCCGCCTTGGTACGGAACAGTTCCACGTCGATCAGCTGGTCTCGGCCGTGAGGCCGAAGACGTCGCCCTCGTCGTGCAGCGACGCCCGACTTCAGCAGCGCCGTCGCCGCCTCGTAGCCGAGGCCCTCGATGTCGAAGCCGCCCCTGCCGGCCAGGTGGAACAGGCGCTCCCGCAAGCTGCGCCGGGCACGAGCGGGCGTTGGGGCAACGGATGTCGACGTCGCCCTCCTTCTCGTGCCGCAGCACCGTGCCGCATTCCGGGCACACGTCACCGGCATCGACGAACTCGCGCAGTTCGCGGCCGTCGTCGCGGGCCGCCACGACCGGGCCGAGGACCTCCGGGATCACGTCGCCCGCCTTGCGGATCACCACCAGGTCGCCGATGAGGACGCCCTTGCGTTTCACCTCGTCCGCGTTGTGCAGCGTGGCCATGGCGACCGTGGAACCGGCCACCTTCACCGGTTCCATCACCGCGAACGGCGTCACCCGGCCGGTCCGGCCCACGTTGACCTGGATGTCCAGCAGCGTCGTCGTCGCCTCCTCCGGCGCGTACTTGTACGCGATCGCCCAGCGCGGCGCCCGCGACGTCGTGCCCAGTCTGCGCTGTTCGGTGACCTCGTCGACCTTGATCACGATGCCGTCGATCTCGTGCTCGGCGTCGTGCCGGTGCTCGCCCCAGTACGCGATGTGCTCGTCGACCTCGGTCATCGTTCTCGCACGATCTTCGTGTGCGGCGACACCGGCAGGCCCCACGCGCGCAGTGCCTGGTACGCGTGCGACTGGCGGTCCGGCTCGAACCCCTCGCGTTTGCCCAGGCCGTGGCAGATCAGCCGCAGCGGACGGCTCGCCGTGACGCGCGGGTCCTTCTGGCGCAGCGAACCGGCGGCCGAGTTGCGCGGGTTGGCGAACGGCGGTTTGCCCGCCTCGACCAGGCGCGCGTTCAGCTCCGTGAAGTCGCTCGACCATGAAGAACACCTCGCCGCGCACCTCGACCAGCTTCGGCACCGGGAACTCGTCGGAGTGGGTCAGGCGTTCCGGCACGTCGCGCATGGTGCGGACGTTCAGCGTGACGTCCTCGCCGGTCCGGCCGTCGCCCCTGGTCAGCGCCCTGGTGAGCCGGCCGTCCTCGTACAGCAGGTTGATCGCCAGGCCGTCGATCTTCAGTTCGCACAGGTAGTGGAACTCGCCGCCCGACCGACTTCTCCACGCGGTCGGCCCACGCGTGCAGGCCGTCCAGGTCGAACACGTTGTCCAGGCTGAGCATCCGCTCCAGGTGGTCGTGCGCGGTGAACTCGGTGGAGAACGTGCCGCCCACCCGCTGCGTCGGCGACTCCGGGGTGACCAGCGCCGGATGGTCGCGCTCGATCGCCTTCCAGTTCGCGCAGCAGCGTGTCGAACTCGCCGTCGGTGACCGTCGGCGCGTCCAGCACGTAGTAGCGGAACTGGTGGCCGCGCAACTCCTCGGCGAGCGCGGCGTGCCGCTCGCGGACGTCCGCCGGCACGTCCTCGACACCTTCGGCGGCCGCTCCGCCGGTCACGTCGGCGCCCTTCGGGGCAGCTCTTCGTCGTCGCTGGTCACGGGGCCAGACTAGTCACCGTCACCGACAGTCCCTCAACCGCCGCCGAGGCCGCAGCCCGGTTCGTCGTCCGGGGTGGCGTCGGTACCCCGGCCAGGCGACGGACCAGGTCGCGCAGCTCACGCAGGGTGATCGCGTTGTCGGGGCGGTGCAGTGCGGTCTCCACGCGGCGCAACCGCTCACCGGCCAGCCGTTCGCCGAGGGTGGCGTCCAGCGGCAGGAACGTCATCGCCGACCGGCCGGGTTCGTCCAGTTCGGACAGTGTCGGGTGGTAGACGGCGACGTCGACGACGCCCGCCTCCTCGTCCACCTGGGCGGCCACCAGGAAGTCGGCGAGGCTGATCCGGTAGCCCGACAGGTTGACGGTGACCCCGTTCGGGTCGGGCACGGCGGGCACCGAGTCGTGGTACTCCCACAGCACGTCGCCGGCCGGCGCGGCCGCCATCCACGCGTCGGTGAACGGGCCGCAGTTCCGGGTCCTCCTGGCCGCTGACCACCAGCGCGTAGATCGCCTGCTGGCCGCGGTCCAGGGAGAAGTGCAGGTCGGGGTGGATCGCCGCGACCGCCTCGCACAGTTGGTGTTCGACGCGGCCCAGTTCACGTTCCCCGAGTGCCACGCTGATGCTGGGCAGCAACTCGTCCCAGCGCGCCCAGAACCGCAGCGCCGCCTCCGCCGGATCGGCGAGCGGCGACGGGTTTTCCCGCGTCCCCGGCGCTGTCCTTCCGGCTGTGCCCTCGTGTCGGCGGCCTTCCCGGTCGGACTGGTCGGTCGCCTTCCGCTTGCGCCGGCGAAACCACGTCATGCAGGCATTGTGCGCTCCCCCGGCGCGTCCCGACGGCCCGCGGCCGGATTGTGTCTGGCACTACGGGATTCGCAGCTCAGTGGGAACGCGCCGCCACCGTCAACAGCGCGGCCGCCGGTCCGACCAGCCGCCGGCCGCCCGCCCACACGGCGCGCAGGGTCCGGCCGAACGTCACGTCGGCGACGTCCACCTTGACCAGCCTGCCCTCGGCCAGTTCGGTGGTGACGGCCAGTTCGGTGATCACGGCCGGCCCGGTGCCCGCCAGCACGGCGCCGCGCACCGCCGTCGTCGAGCCGAGTTCCACCAGTGGCACCGCCAGCCGCGCGCCGGCGCCCGCCAGCGCGCGTTCCACCGTCTCCCGGGTGCCCGAACCGTGTTCCCGCACCACGAGTGGTGTCGCGGCCAGTTCCGCCGCGATCAGCGGGCGGCGGCGCCGTGCCCACGGGTGGGCCGGCGCGACGACGACCACCAGGTGGTCGGTTGCGACGCGGCGCGCGGACAGGCCGGCGGGCGCTGCCGGCGACTCGACGAACCCGATGTCCACCTCGCCGGTGCGCACGAGTTCCGCGACGGTCTCCGAGTTCGTCACGCGCAGGCCCACGTACAGCGTCGGTTCGGTCCGGCGCAGTTCGCCGATCCACGCGGGCGCCAGGTATTCCGCGACGGTCATGCTGGCCGCGACGCGCAGTTCGGCCTGCCGCTTGGCGCGCAGCGCGTCCGCGCCGGTGACCAGCACGTCCAGTTCGTCCAGCACCCGCAGGGCCCAGCCGGCCACCACGATCCCGGCCGGCGTGAGTACCGACCCGCGTCTGGTCCGGTCGACCAGGACCAGGCCGAGGCGCCGTTCCAGGGTGGCCATCCGCTTGCTGGCCGACGGCTGCGCGATCCGCAGGCGCTCGGCCGCCCGGCCCAGGCTGCCCAGTTCACCGACCAGCACCAGCAGGCGCAGCGACTCGACATCCGGGGTCCCGGTCATAGCTACAGGGTATGACTGCTTGTCGATCTACCGGCTACCGGCACGTCGTCGCGGGCCGCACCCTGATGCCATGACCAGCGATGTCCGTGCGCCCACCGTCGGGACCGAACCCACGACCGGCCGGTGGCCCGGCATCGGGCTGACCGCCGTCGGGATCGGGCTGGCCTACGTGGCGAACCTGGCGCTGCCCGCGGTCAGCGCGCTCACCGCCGCCGTCGTGCTCGGGGTGGTCGTCAACCACCTGCCGTTCGTGCCCGCTGCCACCCGGCCCGGCCTGACGTGGGCGACCCGCAGGCTGTTGCGGGGCGGCGTCGTGCTGCTCGGCCTACAGCTTTCGGTGCCGGCGCTGGCCCGGCTCGGTGGCGGGATCGTGCTGGCCGTCGTGATCACCGTGGCCTGCGGGTTCCTCGGCACGCTGGGCATCGGGCGGCTGCTGCGGGTGCCGCGCGGGCTGGCGCTGATGGTGGCGACCGGGTTCTCCATCTGCGGCGCGTCCGCGATCGCCGCGATGGAGGGCGTGACCGACCGGGAGGACGAGGACGTCGCGACCGGCGTCGCGCTGGTCACCCTGTACGGCGGGCTGGCGATCGTGCTGGTGCCGCTCGTCGGCGGGTGGCTCGGACTGCACGGGGTCGCGCTGGGCACGTGGGCCGGGCTGAGCGTGCACGAGGTGGCCCAGGTGGTCGCCGCGGCCACACCGGCCGGCACGGCCGCGGTCGCCGCCGCCGTGGTGGTGAAGCTGAGCCGGGTCGTGCTGCTGGCACCGATGGTGGCCGCCGTCGGACTGGCCGAGCGGCGTCGGCGGCCGGTGACCGGCGGGCGGCGGCCGCCGGTGGTGCCGCTGTTCGTGATCGGCTTCCTGGTGATGATCGGCGTGCGCGGCGTCGGGCTGCTGCCGGCCGGCGTGCTCACGGTGACGAGCACGACGACCACGCTGCTGCTGGCGGGCGCGCTGTTCGGGCTGGGCACCACGGTGCGCATCCCGACGCTGCTGCGCACCGGCCCGAAGGCGCTGCTGCTCGGCCTCGGCGCCACCGTGCTCGTGGCGACGGTGGCGTTCGTGACGCTACGGCTGTTCGGCTGACCAGGCCTCCGGCGGTTGCTGGAACGCCCCGCCCAGCTCCGAGGTGAGCGCCAGTGCCCGCCGTGCCCAGGTCGTGCTCGCGCCCGCCAGGCCGCAGGTGGGCGTGGGCACGGCCCGGTCGGCCAGCCAGGAGCGCGGCATGCCGAGTTGGTCGGTCATCCGCAGCGCCGGCCTCGCCAGGTCGTACGGCGTGACCGGGGCCGGTGGGTCGATCGATGGCACGAGACCCAGGAACAGCGTGACGCCCGAGTCCCACGCCTGGCCGACCTCGTCCAGTAGCGCGGCCGGGCCGCGGTCGAGCAGTGTCACGTCGAACGAGACGGCGTCCGCGCCTGCCTCGCCGAACACGGCGATCGGCGGCCGGTCGGCACACGAGTGCACGACGACCGGCTGCCCGGTCGCGGCCTTCGCGGCGTCGATCACGACCGCCAGCACGTCCCGCGCGTCCGGTTCCGGCACCGGCGGGCACCGCGCCCAGGCCGGACGGGGTGCGCAGCGAACCGGCCAGGACAGCGGCCAGGCCCGGCTCGTCCAGCTGCACCAGCACCCGCGCGCCGGTCCGCGCGGCCACCTCGGCAACGTGCCGGGCCAGGCCCTCGGCCAGCGACGTCGGTGAACTCGCGCAGCGCGCCGGGATCGGTCAGCACCCGATGCCCGCGCGTCAGTTCGATGCCGGCGGCCAGCGTCCACGGGCCGGCGAGCTGCACCTTGACCAGCGTCCGGCCGGTTGTTCGTGGCGTCCAGGACGTCCTGCAGCGCGTCCAGGTCCCTGGCCAACAGGTCCATGCCGCGCCGCACGTCACGCCCGGCGTGCGCGGTGACCCGGTAGCCGGACGGGACCACCTCGACCGGCAGGTCGACCAGCATCGCGGCGGTGCGGCCGATCAGGTCGGCGCCGACCTGGCGGGCCGGCAGTTCGGGCAGGAACGGCAGCAGCGGCAGCTCGCCGACCACCATCCGGACGGACTCCAGCGGATCGACGCCCGGCATCGACCCGATCGCGGTGGCGGCGGCGGGACGGCCACGGCACTGGTTTGGCTGGCACGCGCACAGCCTGTCACCCGCCGCTCCCGATCATCGAACCGGCATGAACCCGCTGAACAGGGCATTGCCCGTGAACCAACCGCACCGGTAGCTTGACCGGTCTGCGTCGACGCCGATGCGGCTGCCCGATCGATGACGGACGGAGGTCGACACACCGGATGCCCGTCAAGCACATGCGGATCGACAACCGGCTTGATCCACGGCCAGGTGACCGTCGCGTGGGTGGGCCGGATCGGCGCCAACCACCTGATCGTCGCCAACGACGACGTCGCGGCGGACGAGTTGCAGCGGGTGCTGCTGCCGCAGGCCGCCCGTGGTGTGCGGACGTCGGTGCTCGGCGTCGCCGACGCGCTCGCCTACTGCGCGAGCGACGAGGCGGGCGGCGAGACGATCATGATCCTGGCCAAGTTCCCGTCCGACGCGCTGCGCCTGCTGGAAGGCGGGCTGCCGGTCGGCGAGGTCAACGTCGGCAACCAGGCGCCCAAGCCGGGCACGAAGTTCACGATGGTCACCCGGTCCATCTCGGTCACCGAGCAGGACGCCAAGGACTACCGGCGGATCGCCGAACTGGCCGGGCGGCCTGCGCAGCCAGATGATGCCGAATGACAAGGCGGACGACTTCCTGCGCATGCTGGCGAAGAAGAAGCTCTGAGCGTCCCTCATTGTCACCACCCGGACCGGTGCGGTCGCCGGTGCCTCGACCTGTCAGATTCACCGCGGATGCAGTGACATGCCGGTAACTTCCCACGACCGGACCTTGACTGCCCGCATTGGCCGGTGTTAATCTGCCGTGAGATCTAGATCACTGGTCTAGTCCAAGTGAATAGTCAACCCTCTGGCTACCGGGGAAAGCGGGGCACGACATGCTGACCGCTGTGGTGCTCACGCTGTGGGCGATCTTCTGCATCTTCGACGTGCTCGGACCAACTCTCATCTACGCCAGCCGACCGCTGATCGCCGGCACGGTGGCCGGCCTGATCATCGGCGACGTCACACTCGGCATGGCGGTCGGCGCGACCATGGAACTCGCCGCACTCGGCGTCTACACCTACGGCGGCGCCACCATTCCCGACTACACCGACCGGCGCGATCGTCGGCACCGCACTGGCCCACGCGGCGCCGGGCAGCTTCAGCCAGCAGCTCGCCTTCGGCCTGGCGCTGGGCGTTCCTGGCCGCCGTCGTGCTGATCTCGCTGGACCCGATCGGCCGGTTCCTGCCGACATTCTGGATACACCGGGCCGACGTGGCCGCCGATCCAGGGCCGAACACGCGAATTGACCGTGCTGCACTGGACGGCGTTCATCCCGTGGGCCGCCGTCCGCGCGATCCCGACGTTCCTGGCGGTCTACTTCAGCGGTGCCGTCGGCACGCTGGAACGCGACATCCCAGCGTGGTTCACCAACGGCATGACACTGGTCGGCGCGATCCTGCCCGCCGTCGGTTTCGCCATGCTGCTGAGCATGCTGCCGGTGCGCGAAGTACTGGTACATGCTGCTGATCGGCTACGTGCTGCTCGCCTACATGCACGTGACCGTGCTGGGCATCGCGCTGTTCGGCGTCGCCATCGCGATCATCTTCGTCACGCTCAAACCCGCCACCGAGACCGTGACACGACCACCAGCCGCCCGTGCACGTCGCCCGCCGCACCACCGCGGCCGGCGGGACCGGGAGGAGGCCACCGATGTCTGAGCAGACGATACCACCGCGGCGCCGGGACGACGCCGCTCGGCATCCCCAAGCGGGTGCTGAACAGGTCGTTCTGGCGGTACTTCTGGTCGTTCCAGATCTCCTGGAACTACGAGCGGATGCAGGCGCTGGGCTTCTGCTGGGCGATGATCCCGGTGCTGCGCTACCTCAACCGGGACGACACGCAGTTCGCCGAGGCGATGCAGCGGCACCTGACGTTCTTCAACACCTCCCCGATCGTCGGCGGACCGTTCATCCTGGGCAGCACGATCGCCATGGAGGAAGGCGGCTCGCCGACGTCGGCGGACAGCATCAAGGTCGCCATGATGGGGCCGCTGGCCGGCATCGGCGACGCCGTGACCTTCGTCGTCTACAACAGCATCATCTTCACCCTCGGTGCGAACTGGGCGCTGCAGGGCAAGATCTTCGGCCCGATCTTCGCCGCGGTCATGGTGCTGGTGCCGCTACTTCGCTGGTCCGCCGCTGGCAGTTCGACTTCGGCTACCAGCAGGGCCGCAACCTGCTGACGCAGCTCGCCGTCCGGCGCGCTGGCACGAGGTCAACGAGGGCGCTGATCATCCTGGGCCTGATCGTGCTGGGCGGCTTCATCCCCAGCATCGTGAAGATCGTGATCACCCTGCTCTACTACGGCAGGCGACCTCGGGCGGCAAGGCGCCCGCCGCGACGACCGGTGCAGACGCCAGATCGACCAGGTCCTGCCGTTCCTGTTCCCGGTGCGGTCACCGCGCTGATCTACTTCCTGCTCAAGAAGTTCAACCTCACCCGATCTGGGCGATCGTCATCGCTGTTCGCCATCGGACTGACCCTGGGTGGTCTCGGCTGGTTCGGCAAGGCACTGCCGACGGCTGATCGCCGACTTGTCACCCGACTTGCTCACCAGTGAGGAATTGCGACTCGGGGTTGCCGGCGCGTGACGTCGGCAACGTTGACCGTGTCGCCGATGCCGCTTTGCACGCGGACGGACGCCAGGAAGGTCTGGCGATGACACGTCCCGGTGATCTGCGTCGGGCACGGCGGCTACCCGGCGGGTGTGCGGGACGCCGTCGAGATGATCCTCGGCGAACAGGACCACGTGGTCACGGTGGCGCTGCCGCCCGACGGCAGCCCGAACAGCTCGCCGAGCGAGGTCAGCGCGGCGATCGACCGGCTCGGCGGTGACGACGGCGCGCTCGTGCTGGCCGACCTGATGGGCGGCAGCCCGGCCAACGCGGTCGGCCTGCTCGCGCTGCGCGACCCGGCGCTGCACGTGGTGTCCGGCCTGAACCTGCCGATGGTGCTGGAGGTGCTGACCAGCATCGGCGCGACGGCGGCCGAACTGGCCGCGGTCGCCGCGCACGCCGGCCGGGACGGCGTGCTCGACGTGGCGGCGCGGCTGCGGCGCCGCGGGCCGGACGCAGGCCACATGACTCCGGTACTCGGCCACCACGGTGGACGTGACGCCGCCCGCGCCGGCGCCACTGGCCGGCTACGTGGCGCGCGGTCGACCAGCCGGCCATCGGGTGTGCACGACCGGCTCACCGCGAGCCTGCTGTGGCTGTCCGGACGGCCGACACGCGCCGTCTGCTGGGTCGCGGTCGACGCGCTGAGCCTGGACGTCGGCACGGCGGCGCGGATCCGGGCCGACGTCGCGCGGCCAGCTGGACATGCCGGCCGACGCGGTGCTGGTCTGCTGCTCGCACACGCACTCGGCGCCGGCGACGTGGTGCCGCTCACCGTTCGGCCCCGCAGGCTGGCCGACGACGCCGCGATCAACCGGCTGGTCAGGGACATCGCCCGAGGCGCGGGCCGGCTGCCGCGACGGCCACGACGGTCACGCCCGGCTGGGCGCACGGTGGCCGACGTCGGTGTCGGCGCCAACCGCTACGACCCGGCCGGCCCGCACGACACGTCAGCACCGGCGTGCTGACGCTGCGCGACCCGGACGACGCGGTCGCCGCGGTGCTCGCCGACTACGCCTGCCACCCGACCGTGCTCGGCCACGCCAACACGGCGTACTCCGGCGACTACCCGGCCGCGGCCCGCCGCGTGCGTGCGCGCGGCGCTGGAAGCCACCGAGGGCGTGGAAACCCCGCCGGTGCGTGGTGTTCCTGCAGGGCGCGGCCGGTGACGTGAGCACCCGGTTCACCCGGCGGGCCGGCACGTTCGCCGAGGCGCGACCGCCAGGGCGGCATGCTGGCCGGCGCGCTGCTGCGCGGCGTGCTGGCCGCGGACGCGACCCGGCTCGCCGGCACGCGGCCCGTTCGTGGTGCGCGGCGAGTGCGCGGTGCCGACCAGGACTGCTGCCGTCGGCCGAAGACGGTGCGGACAACCGTTGCGGCGGCGGAGAAGGCGTGGCGTCGACGCGAACGACGGCCGCGACACGCCGACGGCCCGGATCGCCCGCACCCGCTACGAGGGCGCGCTGGCCCTGGCCGCACTGGTCGCCGACCGGCCTGCCGCGCGAGCTCGACGCTGCCGATCAGCGTCGTCGCGTTCGGCGACGTGGCGTGGGCGCACCTGCCGGTCGAGCCGTTCACCTGCTACGGCGACGCGGATCCGGAGCGGCAGCCCGTTCGCGCGACACCAGGATCGTCGGCTACACCGACGGCTACTTCGGCTACCTGGCCGACGAAGCGGCCCACGCGAGCGACCGCTACGAGGCGCTGTCCAGTCCGTTCGGCCCGGCGGCCGCGTACGTCGTGGTCGGCGAGACGGTGGCACTGCTGCGGAAGGCGGCCGCTGCGCGGCGCTGATTCCGTTGGCGATGGGGCCGCCGCGGATGACAGGCTGCGACCCATGACATCACCGTGCTCCCCGACGTGGCCGCGGCGGCGCACGGATCGAGCCCGTATGTCCGCCGCACGCCGCTGCTGGAAGCGCACTGGGACGGCCGCCGGCGTGGTGTTCAAGCTGGAACACCTGCAGCGCACCGGCTCGTTCAAGCTCCGTGGCGCCCTGAACGCCCTGCTGTCCGGGCCCGTCGACCCGAACTCGTGGTCACGGCGTCCGGCGGCAACCACGGCCTCGCGGTGGCGACGGCCGCGGCGCTGCTCGGCCTGCCCGCGGTGGTGTACGTCCCGGAAACGGTCCCGGCCGGCAAGGCACGCCGGATCGAGGCGGCGGGCGCCCGCCTGGTCCGCCACGGCGCCCGCTACGCGGACGCGGCGGCGGCGGCGATGGCGGCGGCGGCCGACGCGGCCGCCCGCTACGTGCCCGCGTACGAGGACGCCGCGGTCATCGCGGGCCAGGGCACGGTGGCGGCCGAGGTGGTCGCCGACGCCCCGGACGTCGACACGATCGCGGTCGCGGTCGGCGGCGGTGGCCTGGCGGCGGGCACGGTCGTCGGCTCGGGTCGGCCGCGACCGTGCGTCAGCGGTCGAGCCGGAGCCGGCTGCTGCTGCCTGCACGACGGCGCATCGCGGCCGGCCACCCGGTCGACGTGGCGATCGACTCCGTGGCAGCGTCCGCGCTGGGCGCCACCGAGGATCGGCACGCTGCCGTTCGAACTGCTCCGCACGCGCACGTCCGTCCTGGTCGACCGACGACGAACTGCTGGCCGCCCGCGACCTGCTGTGGGAGGAGTTCCGGCTGGCCGTGGAACCGGCGGCGGCCGTGCCGTTCGCGGCCTGGCTGGCCGGCCGGGTACCCGGCGAACTGCCGTGCGTCATCCTGTGCGGCGCCAACACCGACTGGACGCCCGGCAGGCTGACGGGTCAGCGCGGTGCCGGCGATGGTGGCGCTGGCCAGGACCACGTCGCCGGCGTCGTCGCGCCGGTACAGCACAGCGGTCTGCCCGGGCGCGACGCCGCGCATCGGCTCGGTCAGCCGGATCACCAGCTCGTCACCGGCCACGGACGCCGACGCGGCCGCGAGACCACCGTGCGCGCGCACCTGCGACCGCGCACTCGGCCTCGGTCGAACCGCGCGCCGGAGGGCCACACCGGACGGATGCCGGTGATCTCGGTGACCGCGAGCCGGTCGGCCGGCCCGACCCGCACGTTGCCGGACACCGGCTCCAGCGACAGCACGTACCGCGGCCGACCGTCGGACGCCGGCGCGGTCCAGGCCGAGGCCGTGCCGCTGGCCGACGGTGAACCCGTGCACGCCCTCGTGCGCGCCGAGCACCTCGCCGGTCGCGTCGTCGACGAGCGAACCGGCGCGCACGCCGAGCTGTCTTGGTCAGGAACGCCCGCGTGTCGCCGTCCGGGATGAAGCAGATGTCGTGGCTGTCCGGCTTCTCCGCGACCGCCAGCCCGCGCGCGGCGGCCTCCTGCGCGCACCGCGGGCTTGGTCGAGTCGCCGAGCGGGAACATCGCGTGCCGCAACTGGTCGGCCCGCAGCGACGCGAGCACGTACGACTGGTCCTTGTCCGGGTCCGCGCTGCGCCGCAGCTCCGGCACGCCGTCCACAACGGACAGTCGGGCGTAGTGCCCGGTGCACACGGCGTCGAACCCGAGCCCGATCGCCTTGTCCAGCAGCGCCGCGAACTTGATCCGCTCGTTGCAGCGCACGCACGGGTTGGGCGTGCGGCCGGCCGCGTACTCGGCGACGAAGTCCTCGATGACGTCCTCGGTGAACCGCTCCGCGAAGTCCCACACGTAGAACGGGATGCCGAGCACGTCGGCGGCCCGGCGGGCGTCCCGCGCGTCCTCGACGGTGCAGCAGCCGCGCGCACCGGTGCGCAGCGTGCCGGGCTTCGCCGACAGCGCGAGGTGCACGCCGACGACCTCGTGGCCGCACTCGACGGCCCGGGCGGCGGCCACGGCCGAGTCGACGCCGCCGCTCATCGCGGCCAAGTACCCGCATCGGCTCAGACCTCCACCTGGTCGGCATCGGCGCGACCGCGCCGACCGGCGCGCGCCGGCCAGCCCGGCGCTGCGGGCCCGCTCCACCACGGAGCCGATCACGTCGGCGACGGCGGCCACGTCGGCGCGCGTCGGACGTGTGGCCCAGCGAGAACCGCAGCGACCCGCGCGCGGCCGCGGCGCCCGCGCCCATGGCCAGCAGCACGTGGCTGGGCTGCGGCGACACCGGCCGTGCACGCGGAGCCGGTCGAGCACTCGATTCCGTTGGCGTCCAACAACATCAGCAGGCTGTCACCCTCGCAGCCGGGGAACGTGAGGTGCGCGTTGCCGGGCAGCCGGGACGGGCCACCGGCCACCGTCGACGTGCCGGGATCGCCGTTGAGCGACGGCGTCCGGCACGACGCGCCGGACCGCGGCGACCAGCTCGTCGCGCAGCGCGGCCTGCCGCGCGGCCTCCGCGTCTCCTGCTCGGTCACGGCGACGCGCAGCGCGGTCGCGAACCCGACGATCGCCGGCACGTCCAGCGTGCCCGAGCGCACGTCCCGCTCCTGGCCACCGCCGTGCAGCAGCGGCGCGCACGCGGCGTCCCGCGCCAGCAGCAGCGCGCCGACACCGTAGGGACCGCCGAGCTTGTGCGCGGTCAGGGTCAACGCGTCGGCACCGATGTCGGCGAAGTTCGACCGGCACGGCCCCGATCGCCTGCACGGCGTCGGTGTGCAGCGGGACGCCGTGCTCGGCGCACGCCGCGGCCAGTTCGTGCACGGGGTTGACGGTGCCGACCTCGTTGTTCGCCCACATCACGCTGACCAGCGCGACCGACGAGGGGTCCTCGCGCGATGGCGGCCGGCACGGTGTCCTCGTGCACGCGCCCGAAGCCGTCCACGTCCAGCCAGGTGACGTCGGCGCCGTCGTGCTCGACCAGCCACTGCACGGAGTCCAGCACGGCGTGGTGCTCGACGGACGACGCCAGCACGCGGCGCAGCCGCGGAGTCAGCCGTCCGGCGAGCCCAGTAGATGCCCTTGACGGCGAGGTTGTCGCTCTCGGTGCCGCCACCGGTGAAGATGACCTCGGACGGCCGGGCGCCCAGCGCGTCCGCGATGTCCTCGCGGGCCTCCTCGACGATCCGCCGGGCCCGGCGGCCGGAGGTGTGCATCGCCGAGGCGTTGCCCACGCTGGACAAAGCCTCGCTCATCGCGGCCACGGCCTCGGGCAGCATCGGGGTGGTCGCGGCGTGGTCGAGGTACACCATCGGGTGTTCAGGGTAGTCGCCTCGCGGTCCGCCCCGCCGGCACGATGGCCCCGAACACGGCGACACGGCACATCACGATGTCGAACACGAACAGCGGCAGCGTCGGCCGGGCGGTCGACCCGAGCGCGTTGACCAGCACGCCACCCACCCCGACCAGCAGAATGGTGGCCATCATGTCGGCCAGCTGCACGGCGGAGGTGTTGAACCCCCGCTCGCCTCCGGCGACTGGTCGAACAGCAGCACTGAGATGCTGGACACACCGAGCCCCATGCCGGCACCCGCCGACGAACCACGCGGGGTAGCGCCAGCCAGCCGGGCGCCCACGCCAGACCCGATCACGGCGATCCCCGCCGACGCGCCACGGCGACGAACACGAACGCCACCTGCAACAGCCGCGACCGCGACACGTCGACGTGCCGCCCCTGCCACGCCGACGCGGCGGCCCAGCCGATGGCGCGACACGGTCAGCGGCAACCCGGCCTCGGCGGGGCTGTAACCGTGCACGGACGTCAACGTCAGCGGCACGTAAGCCTCGACGGACGCGAACGCACCGGCCAGCAACCCCCGAGACAGCACGACGGACGGCAACCCACGCGCCGCCCGCAACGTCCCCGCCGGCCACAGCCGCCGCAACGACAACGCCGAGCAACACCAGCCCACCGACGGCCACCGGCACGCCACCCAGTCCAACCGCTGCGCGCCGGCAGTGAACGCACTCGACCCCGACAGCGGCGCCGACCCCGGCGGCACCAGCCCCTTACGCACGGGCGCCCGCTCGGCACGGTCGGCGGCCGCAACCGCCGGAACACGGGCACCAACAGCGGCACGACCAACACCACCAGCGGAACCAGCCCGAGGAACACCCACCGCCACCCGAACTGCTGGGTCACCAACCCGGCCACCGGCGGCCCCACCAGCGAAGGCACCACCCAGGCCGCGGACGTCAACGCGGACACGGCCGGCCGATCGCGCTTCGGGATAAACCAGCGCGATGGCCACGTAAACGGCGACGACCTCGGCACCGGCCCCGACCCCCTGCACCACCCGCCCGAGCAACAACACGGCCATGGTGTGCGCGGTGCCGGCGACGACCAACCCGACCGCGAACAGCGCCAAGCGCACCAATCATCGGCACACCCGGCCCACGCCGATCACAGAACCGCCCGCCCAGCCACGGTGCCCACGGCACTGGCCGCGGTGAACGCGGCGATCGGCCACGCGTACAGCCGCCCACCGTGCAGATCGGCCACCAGCGTGGGCAGCGCGGTGGCGACCCCCATGAACTCGAACGCGATGCAGGGTCACGACGAGCACATCCCGACGGTCGGCCACCCGGTACTCACGCCCCACAGAGCCCGGCACGGTACCGGCACCAGCAGATCCGGCGGTCGGTAGCAGTCACGACACCATCATGCGACCTACACCGCACTGGAGGTCCAGCCACTGCCCTCGAAGCGCAGGACCGAGGGCAACGGACCCGCGCTACACGGTCACGTCGACAGCGGGATGCCCGACCTCCACCACCGACTCGCCGAACAGCACACCCCGAACGGCGGCCTCGGCCAACCGAGCCAACTCGAACCGATCGGCGGCCCGGCCAGGCGCGATCTCCGGCAACACGTGCACCTCGACCACCAGCCCGCGCAACCGTGCCGTCCGCCGCACCGAGTCGATCAGCGTCTCGTCCCCGACGAACGCCGGCCACGTGGTGGCCCGCCGGCGGCCACCCGATACCGCACAGCGACCGGCCGGACCGGCACACCACCGTCGATGGCGGCCTGGAACAGAGCGGGCCGAAACCGCCCCAGACCCGGCCCGCACCACGTGGTGCCCTCCGGGCAGACGTTGACCAGTGCCCCGCCCGCAACGCCCCGGCCAACTCGGCCACGGTACCCGGCAGGGCCCGCAACCGCTCCCGATCCAGATAGACGGTCCCGGCCCTGGCTGGCCAGCAGTCCCCACCAACGGCCACGACGCGATCTCCCGCTTGGCCACCGACCGCATCGGCCGCACCGCGTTCACCACCACGATGTCCAGCCAGGACACATGGTTGTCCACCACCAGAGCCCCGCGCGCCGCGCCGGACGCCAGCGGCTCCCCGTAACACCTCCAGCCGAGCGCCGAACGCCCGCAACAACGTCCGAAAAACCCCACGCACCAACACATCCCGCCCCGGCCCCCGCAGCACGACCAACAGCGGACACAGCAACCAACCCAACACCAGCACAACGACGCAGCCCGACTCATCCGAAGCATCGCCGAGCACCAGCCCGACGGTCGGCATGTCCGCCGACACACACCCCGGCCCACAGGGCGACCGTGGCATCCAGGCGTGGCAACCATCACGACTCCCCGAGGAAGAACCTCAGGTAACGCTGGTCCACGTTGGCCAGCGACAACAACACGAAGAAGTCGGCGACGCCGAAATCGGCATCCAGCGCGGGCCGCCCACACACCCAGGCGCCCAACCGCAGGTACCCGCGCAGCAGCGGCGGCACGACCGGCCTGCGCAGGCGCGGCGACGGCGTCCACGTCCCACGGCACGCAGCGGCGTGACCCGGTACGCCGGCGGAGCGAAGTGCTTGCGCCGCACCACGTCCCACACGCCGGCGGCCACCGACCCGCCGTCGTCGAGCGGCACCGAGGCACACCCGGCCAGCCAGGAGTGCCCGGACAGCAGCATGTACCGGGCGATCCCGGCCCACACCAGCCCGACGACGGCGCCGGTGCGGTGGTCCGGGTGCACGCACGACCGCCCGGTCTCGACCAGCGCGCCGCGCAGCGACGCCAACGCGGAGAGGTCGAACTCGGTGTCGGAGTAGAGCTCCCGGCTGCCGCGGCCCGTTCCGGCGGCAGCATGCGGTAGGTGCCGACGACGTCGCCGGTGGTCTCGTCGCGGACCAGCAGGTGGTCGCAGAACTCGTCGAACTCGTCGACGTCCAGCCCGGCCACCGGGCTGTGCAGTCTCGCGCCCATCTCCTCGGCGAACACCTGGTACCGCAGCCGCTGCGCGGCGCGCACCTCGTCCCCGTCCTGCGCCACCAGCAACGAGTAGCGCCGTGTCCGGTCCGCCGTACTGACAAGCAGGCGTGGCTGCGTCATGAGGACTGTGTACGGCGCCGTCAGCAACGACCAGAAGGGTCAACAGATGGCCACCGGATGGAAAGTCGGTGAACAACGAAAACGGGCCGGTTTTCGGACCGGTTCGTAACGGCGGAAACACGGCCGAAGTCCGCGACCGTAAGGAACGACCCAGTGGAACTCAGCCCTTGCGCTTGGCTGACCTCGTCGGTCAGCTGCGGCGCGACCTTGAACAGGTCGCCGACGATGCCGAAGTCGGAGATCTCGAAGATCGGCGCCTCGGCGTCCTTGTTCACCGCGATGATCGTCTTCGACGTCTGCATGCCGGCCCGGTGCTGAATGGCGCCGGAAATGCCCAGCGCGATGTACAGCTGCGGGGCGACCGTCTTGCCGGTCTGGCCGACCTGGAACTGGTGCGGGTAGTAGCCGGAGTCGACGGCGGCGCGGGACGCGCCGACGGCGGCGCCGAGCGCGTCGGCCAGCTTCTCGATGACGGCGAAGTTCTCCGCGCTGCCGACGCCGCGGCCACCGGAGACGACGACGGTGGCCTCGGTCAGCTCCGGACGGTCGCCGCCCACGACCGGCTCGCGCGACAGCGATCTTGGTGGCCCGCGCCGGCGTCGACCGCGGGCAGGTCCACATTGGACTGCTCGGCGGCACCGTCGGCGGGCTTCGGCGTCGATGGCGCCCGGCCGCACCACGATCACCGGGATCCCGTGGCCCGACCTTGGACTTCACGGTGTAGGCGCCACCGAAGATGGACTGGGTGGCGACGCCGTCGCCGTCGAGGTCGACGGCGTCGACGAGCAGGCCGGAGCCCAGCCGGACGGCCAGCCGGCCGGCGACCTCCTTGCCCTCGGCCGAACCGGCGACCAGCACCGCGGCCGGGGACGCCGTGCCGGCGACCGCGGCGAGCGCGTCGACCTTCGGCGTGACCAGGTAGCCGGCGGCGTCGTCGGACTCGACCGCGTACACCTTGGCGGCGCCGTAGCCGGCCAGGGCGTCGTGCACCTTGGCGGCGGTGCCGGGCGCGCCGACGACGACGGCGGACGGCTCGCCGAGCGGCGCGCGGCGGTCAGCAGCTCGCCGGTGACCTTCTTGACCTCGCCGTCGACCTGCTCGACGAGGACCAGAACCTCAGACATGTATCTCCTCCTCGTCGGTCGTCAGATCAGCTTCTGGGAGACCAGGTACTCGGCGATCTTGGCGCCGCCGTCGCCCTCGTCCTCGACCTTCTCGCCACCGGTGCGCGGCGGCTTCGGCGCCGCCTCGAGCACCGTGGACCACGCGTTGGCCAGGCCGACCTCGCCCGCGTCGATGCCGAGGTCGGCGACGGTGACGCGTGCGGACCGGCTTCTTCTTGGCGGCCATGATGCCCTTGAAGGACGGGTAGCGCGGCTCGTTGATCTTCTCCGACGACGCTGATCACCGCGGGCAGGGTGGCCTCCAGCTGGGTCAGGCCCTCGTCGCCGGTCTCCCGCTCGACCTTGACGGTCGTGCCGTCCAGTTCGACCTTGCGCGCGTGCGTGAGCTGCGGCAGGCCGAGCAGTTCGGCGACGATCGCCGGCACCGCGCCCGCGACGCCGTCGGTGGACTCGTTGCCGGCGATCACCAGGTCGACGCTCTCGACGGTGCCGATGGCCTTGGCCAGCACCTTCGCGGTCTGCAGCACGTCGGCGCCGTGCAGCGCGGGGTCGGACGACGTGGATGGCGGCGTCCGCGCCCATGGACAGGGCCTTGCGGATCGCGTCGGTGGCGCGGTCGGGGCCGACGCACACGCACCGTCACCTCGCCGCCCTGCGCCTCCTTGATCAGCAGGGCCTCCTCGACGGCGCGCTCGTTGATCTCGTCGAGCACCGCGTCGGCCGCGTCGCGATCCAGGGTGTGGTCGGCGTCGGCGAGCTTGCGCTCGGAGTAGGTGTCGGGCACCTGCTTGACCAGAACGACGATGTTCATGGGCCTCGTTCGACCTCCTGGGAACCGGCAATCTTGGGGTTGGCCCGACCTTGCCATGTCGTGACCGGGTTGGCGAGTGAAGGTGGCCACATGGCGCGGTCGACCACCGACCACCCAAATGTTACCGGCCGGTAGCACGGCTGCAAGCCGGCCGCACGGTGACCATCCTCACCACTAGCCGAACGGGTGAAGGGCGTGCGACGCCGACCTCGTACGTTAGGGAGATGCCCCCATGCGTTACAGTGCCCGCGCCATGTCCGGCTACATCGCTGTCGTCACCGACTCCACCGCCTGCATCCCGGCCTCGATGGCCACCCGGATGGGCATCCACGTCGTGCAGCAGCAGCTGCGGATCGCGGGGAGGAGAACGACGAGGCCCGCATCCCCGGCGAGCGGGTCGTCAACGCGTTGCGCGGCAACGTCGACGTGGCCACCGCGCCACCCGACCCGGGCGCGTTCTTCTGGACCTACCTGGACGCCGTGGCCCAGGGCGCATCGGCGATCGTGTCGATCCACATCTCCGGCCGGATGTCCGACACCTGCGAGGCGGCGCAGGGCGGCCGCCGCGGACAGTGCGGATCCCGGTGCACGTCGTGGACTCCGGCACGCTCGGCATGAGCCTCGGCTTCGCCGTGCATGACGGCGGCCCGGCATGGCCGACCGGGGCGCGGCGCGCTCAAGGAGGTGCTCGACGATGGCCGACACCCGTGCCGGCAGCAGCACCGAACTGCTGCACGTGGAGTCGCTGGAGTGGCTGCGCACGGGCGGCCGGATCGGCGCGGCGGCGCACTTCATCGGCAACACGTTCGCGATCAAGCCGATGCTGACCGTGAAGGACGGTGAGGTCGCGCCGCTGGAGAAGACGCTCGGCGCCGACCGCGCGATCCGCAAGATGGTGGACCGGGCGGTGCAACTGGCCGGCGAGCGGCCGGTGGACCTCGCCGTCGAGCACATCGGCGAGGACCGGCGGGTGCCCGGCGTGGTGGCGGCGCTGCGGCGGCGCGTCGCGCAACGTCCGGGAACTGCTGACCGTCGGCGTCACGTCGATCATCACGGCGCACGTCGGGCCGGGCGCGATGGGCATCACGGTCTCACCGGCACCGTGACGCCCATCGCCCCGGTTCACCGACTACCGTCGCTCGACTCGCTCGATCCACTGCTCAGAAACCGGCCAGGCCGTTGGGCGTGCCCAGGCCGGTCGGGCCGTCCCAGCCGGGGCCCGCCTGGCAGACCTGGACCGCGAACCCGTCGACTGGCAGGCACCCCTCGGCGCGTTCTGGCCGACCGTCACGTCGGTGAAGGTGCCCTTCCGCGCCGCGTACAGCGTGTTCGGGCCGATCACACCGGACAGGTGCCCGGCCCGCGCGTACACGCCGGCCACGAACGGCGACGACACGCTGGTGCCGCCGTCGTAGATCCAGTCGCAGGGGCTGCCCGGAGAACGGCGCGTACGTGTCGTAGACTGCCGACACCGGTCGCCGGGTCGGCGTCGGCGGAGATGTCGGCCGCGGCCCGGTGCCCACCGCAGTAGGCCGCGACGGCCGCGGGCTGGCCGATCGGCGGGCGGCAGATCGGTCGCGCAGCTGCTGCCGGCGCCGTCGCTCCACGCCGTCTGGGTGAACTTCGTGCCGGCGGCGTTGCCGCGTTCAGCGACGTGCCGCCGACCGACGTCACCGAGGGCAGGTCCTGCGGCCAGCCGCTGCCGGAGCCCTCGTAGCCGCCGTCACCGGAGGACGCGAGAATGGCCACGCCAGGGTGGACATGGTCCTGCGCGGGCGCGCCGGTGTCGGTGAAGGCGTCCGTCGGGTACCCGTAGCTCATGCTGACCGCGTTGGCGCCCAACGACACCGCGGTGTTCACGGCCGTGCCGAAGTCCGCCGTCGCCGCGTCCGGCCTCGGCCTGGGTCTGCCGGGAAGGCGTCCCCGTCGGGAGCTGCACCTCGATGATGTGGCACAGCGGGCAGGCGGCGGAGGCCATGTCGACGTCCAGTGACGTCTCGATCGCGACGGACTCCTCCTCCTGGCCCGGTTGGGTCGGGTCGGGGGCCAGCGGCGGGCCGCCGTGGAGTCGGTGATCTTCAGGCAGCCGCTGGCCGTCGTGCACGCAGGCAGACCGTACTGCGCGCGGTAGGTGTTGAGGTCGGATTCCAGCACCGGGTAGGCACCCGGCGTCGAGGATGGCGATCGTGCCGTGCTCGCCGACCCGGTTGGCGGGCAGGTGGTACGCGGTCTCCAGATCGGTGGCGCCGTAGCCGGCCGGTTCCGTTGTGGACAGTGGTCTGTCCGATCCCGTCGCGGCGAGCGCCTCAACTGACAGGTGGCGTGAACCTGCGCGCACAGGTCGATGACGTGGTGGACCGGGTCCACCGTGCCCGGCGCGTAACTCGGCGCGCAATCGTGCTGGCGGTTCTGGCACCGCTCGCATTCGTCGACGGCTGGGCGGCTTGGGCGACGGCAGGTACGAAAGCGGTCGCCGCCAACGCTCCGACGAGGAGCGCGACGAGTTTTCTGGCTGCTGGCACATGTCCTCCTGACACATGTCCTCCCGAAGGAGACCGATCACGGACGCGGCACACACTGTCAGTCCGGCCGAATAGCGCGCATCATCCGGAAGTAGGGTGTTGGACCGTTTAGGTACTACCAGCGGATTATCCGGCACTACCGAATAATCAGGAGTCCGTAGCGTTGACGGATTCCTCACTTCGGACCAGCATCGAATCCCATGGGCAAGCGCTTACGCGAAGTGGCCACCGGCGGCCGCGCGGTGCTCGTGTTCGCCGCCACCGGCCGGTCTGGTCACGGCATCCATGCTCGGCTTCGGCGGCGACCGGGCGGTGGCCGCGAACCAACCCCGTACCTCGACCGACACGCGCCCGTGCAGGCACGGGTCGCCGACCTGCTGGGCCGGATGACGCTGGCCGAGAAGATCGGCCAGATGACCCAGATCGAGGTCAGCCGGATCGTCGGCAACTGCAACTACGGCCCGGGGCCGCTGAACCAGACGTGCGCGCACGACGTGCTCGGCACCGACGCCGTCGGCTCGATCCTGTCCGGCGGCGGCTCACCGCCCACCGAGGACATCAACGGCGCCGACAGCCCGCGGGACTGGGCGACCGCGATCAACTCGATCGTCAGGTACTCCATCGACCACAACCCGCTGCACATCCCGGTCATCTACGGCGCGGACGTCGTGCACGGGCACAACAACGTGCTCGGCGACACGATGTTCCCGGAGGAGATCGGCATGGGCGCCACCTACGACCCGGCGCTGGAGCAGGCCGGCCGCAGGTCTCGGCCGGCAAGGCGGCACTGGCCACGAACGTGCGCTGGGCGCTTCGGCCCGATCGCCGACGTCGACCGGGACACCCGCTGGGGGCGGTACAACGAGTCCTTCGGCGAGGACCCGACGCTGGCCGGCGCCATGGAGGCGGCCGGTGTCACCGGTATGCAGGCCAGCGGCCAGGTCGCCGCGACCGTGAAGCACTTCGCCGGCTACGGCGCGGCCAGCACCGGCCTGGACCGCACGGACGCGGACATGTCGATCCGCTGGTTCGCAGGACGAGCAGCTGCCCTCGTACGCGGCGGGTCTGGCCGCGGGCGGCGAGACCGTGATGGTCGACTCCGGTGCGGTCAACGGCGTGCCGGCGACGTCGTCGCACTACCTGCTGACCACGCTGCTGCGCGACCGGCTGCACTTCAACGGTCTCGTGGTCAGCGACTGGGCCGACGTGGCGGCGCTGCAGGACAGCTACCACCTGGCGGCCGACTACGAGCACGCCGCCGCGATCGCCGTCAACGCGGGCGTGGACATGGCGATGGAGCCGTACAACGCGACGAACTTCGAGACGGCGCTGACGAAGGCCGTGTCCGACCACCTGATCGGCATGGACCGGATCAACCAGGCGGCCGGCCGGGTGCTGGCGCTGAAGTTCCGCACCGGCATGTTCGACCACCCGTACGTGGACGCGTCCAAGGCGAACCAGACCGTCGGCATGGACGCCGACCTGGCCCGGCAGGCGGCCGCCGAGTCCAGTGTGGTGCTGCAGAACACGAACAACGCGCTGCCGCTGGCGAAGACCGCGAAGATCACCGTGACCGGCCCGAACGCCGACTCGGTCGACGCGACGCTGGGCGGCTGGAGCATCGGCTGGCAGGGCCCGCCGGCCGGCAGCCCGGTGCAGGCCGTGACCGTGCTGAAGGGACTGCAGGCCGAGGGCGGCGCGAACGTCAGCTACGCGGCGAGCCAGCAGGCCGCGGTCGGCGGCGGCCGGCAGCACGGACGACTACGTGGTGGTCGTCGGCAGCGGTCCGGGCGCGGAGGGCCCGAACGACAAGCGTGACCCGAGCCTGCCGGCCGACCAGCAGGCCGAGGTGGCCGCGCTGGTGGCCACCGGCAAGCCGGTCGTGGTGGTCGTGGTCGACGACCGGCCGCTGGCGATGGGTTCGCTGCGTCACGCCCGTCGGCGGCGTCACGCCGGCCGGCCTGGTGATGGCGTGGCGGCCGGGCACCGCAGGGCGGCGCGGGTGTCGCCGACGTGCTGTACGGGGCGGTGAACCCGAGCGGCCGGCTGCCGGTGTCGTGGCCGGCGCGCAACACCGACAACCCGAACAGCTACCTGCTGCTCACCCAGCCCAGCACCAGCAACAACGGTTCGCCGACGTACCAGCCGCTGTTCCCGTTCGGCGCGGGCCTGTCGTACACGGACTACGCGTTCGGCACGGTGGCGGCGGCAAGGCCGGCGACGTCGGTGAAGGTGCGCGGTCGCGGTGGCCAACACCGGTGGCAAGGCCGGTGACCTCGTCGTGCCGGTGTACGTGTCGCAGCCGGTGAGCGACCCGATCGTGCCGGCGAAGCGGCTGGTCGGGTTCACCAGGGTGCACCTGGCGGCGGGCAGCGGGCCGACCGTGACGGTCACCGTGCCGCTGTCGAAACTGGCGATCACGCAGGGCGACGTCGACGCGTCGGCAGCACCGTCGGTGGAGCACGGCCAGTACGTGTTCTCCAGCGGCGCGCTGTCCTCGGCGCCTGCCGACGAACGCCAGTGCCAGCGTGAACCTGTGACCTGTGGACAGTGACCCGTGGTGGCCGGCCCGCACGTTTCGGGGCCGGCCACCACCACGGTTCAGACGCGTTCGATGACGATGACCGGGATCTGCCGGTCGGTCTTTGTCTGGTAGTTGGCGTAGTCCGGCCAGACCTCGACCATCAGCGGCCACAGCCGCTCGCCGCTCGGCGCCCTCGGCGACGCCGCGCCGGCCGGCGAACACCTCGTCCTTGACCTGCACGGTCACGTCAGGGTCGGCCTCCAGGTTGAGGTACCACTGCCGGGTGCTTCGGGCGCGCCGCCCTTGGACGCCACGATCACGAAGTCGTCGCCGACCTGCCGGTAGATCAGCGCGGTCCGGTGCTTGGTCCCGGTCCTGCGGCCGGTGACGGTGAGCAGCAGGGTCGTCGTGCCGCGCCACTCGTGCCCGTCCGCGCCGCCACTGTCCAGGTACTGCTGGATGTGGTCGTTCACCCACCCGGTCGGGCTGTCCTTGGGCTGAGCGCTGGTCGACATCGTTCCTGATTCCTCCAGTTGAACGGACAACGGATCCCTCGACACTGCCAACTTGCGCACCGTGCACCAGATTCCGGATTCCCGGCGCACCGGTCGGCACCGTGCCGAACACGCAGCACGCGCTCCCGGTCGGCTACCGTGCTGGCGTGCAGACACTGCCGCTGACCGGGGAGCGCACCGTCCCCGGCGTGCCGGAGGAGAACTACTGGTTCCGGCGCCACGAAGCCGCCTACGCCTGGCTGCTGCGCCCACTGCGCGGACGCGGTCGTGCTGGAGGCGGGCTGCGGCGAGGGCTACGGCGCCGACCTGCTCGCCGAGGTCGCCGACCGGGTGGTCGCGCTCGACTACGACGAGCCGTCCGTCGGCGCACGTGCGCGGCCGCTATCCGCCGGCTGGCCGTCGTGCGCGGCGAACCTGGCGGTGCTGCCGGTGCGCGTCGGGCGCGCGTGGACGTGGTGGCGAACTTCCAGGTGATCGAGCACCTGTGGGACCAGGCCGGGTTCCTCGCCGAGTGCCGCGCGGGTGCTGCGGCCGGGCGGCACGCTGCTGCTGACCACGCCGAACCGGATCACGTTCTCCCCCGGCCAGGACACGCCGCTCAATCCGTTCCACACCAGGGAACTGAGCGCCGCCGAGCTGGCCGAACTGCTGCAGCGAGGCCGGTTTCGACGTCGAGTTCCTCGGCGGCCTGCACCACGGCCCGCGGCTGCGCGAGCTCGACGCGCGCCTACGGCGGTTCGCTGATCGACGCGCAGGTCGACGTGGTCCTGGGCCACCTGCCCGGCGAGGCGACCTGGCCGGCGGCAGCTGCTGGCCGACGTGGCTGCGGTGCGCGGCGACCGACTTCGACGTGCACGACCGACGACGTGGACGCCGAGCCTCGACCTGGTCGCGGTGGCCAGGCGGCCGGCGTGAGCGACGAACCCGTCGGCACGTTCTGCCTCGTCCTGCACAGCCACCTGCCCTGGTTGGCGCACCACGGTTCCTGGCCGGTCGGCGAGGAATGGCTCTACCAGGCGTGGGCGCACTCCTACCTGCCGGTGGTCGACCTGCTGCGGCGCTTCGCCGCCGAGGGCCGCCGCGACGTGCTGACGCTCGGCGTGACGCCGGTGCTGGCCGCGCAACTGGACGACCCGTACTGCCTGCGCGCCTGCCACGAATGGCTGGGCGACTGGCAGCTGCGCGCCGACTACGCCGCGACCCGCTGGCACGGCCGCTGGCGCGCCGGCCCGGAACTGCGGGAGCTGGCCGCGGCCGAGCACCGGGCGGCGGGCGCGGCGCTGGACGAGTTCGAAACGCGGTGGCGGCACGGGTTCTCGCCGGTGCTGCGGCCGCTGGTCGACTCCGGCGTGATCGAGCTGCTCGGCGGCCCGGCTACCCACCCGTTCCAGCCGTTGCTGGACCAGCGGGTGCGCGGTTTCGCGCTGCGCACCGGCCTGCCGACACCGCGCTGCGGATCGGCGGCGCGCACCGGCGGGCATCTGGGCGCCGGAGTGCGGCTACGCGCCCGGCATGGAGACGCGACTACGCGGCGGCCGGCGTGCGGCGGTTCCTGGTCGACGGTCCGGCGCTGCGCGGCAGGACGTCGGCGGCGCGGCCGGTCGGCGACAGCGACGTGGTGTGCTTCGGCGCGCGACCTCGACGTCACGTACCGGGTGTGGTCGCCGAAGGCCGGCTATCCCGGTGACCCGGCCGTACCGCGACTTCCACACCTACGACCACCCGTCCGGGCTGAAACCGGCCAGGGTCACCGGCAAGCGCGTGCGCACCGGAGGACAAGCAGCCCTACGACCCGGCGCTCGCCGCGGCCGCGGTGCGCGGAGCACGTCGCCGACTTCGTGCGACACCGTGGTCACGCGGCTGCGCGCGCTGCGCGCGAGCCGACGGCAGGCCCGGGCTGGTGGTCGCCGCGTACGACACGGAGCTGTTCGGGCACTGGTGGCACGAGGGCCCGGCGTGGCTGGAGGGCGTGCTGCGCGCGTTGCCCGAGGCCGGGCGTGCGGGTCAGCACGCTGCGCGGCGCGCTGGCGGCCGGGCACCTCGGGGCGCCGGTGGAGCTGCCGGCGTCGTCCTGGGGGTCGGGCAAGGACTGGCGGGTCTGGGACGGCGAGCAGGTGGCCGACCTGGTCGACGACGGCGCGCGGCGTGCAGCGCGAACTGCTGTCCGCTGTGGACTCTTCGTCGGCGCGTACCGCGATCCCGTCGCCGACCAGCTGGTCGCGGGAGGCGATGCTGGCGCTGTCCAGCGACTGGGCGTTCATGGTCACCAAGGACTCGGCCGCCGACTACGCACGGCGGCGCGCCGACGCTGCACGGCGAGCGGTTCGCGGAACTGGCCGCGGCGCTGCGGTCCGGCGGGCCGGCCGGATGGCCGAACTACGCGCCGTGGACGGTCCGTTCGGTCAGCTCGACGCGCGGGACTCTGCGCAATTGTCCTGACTCAACGGTCCTGCTGCTCCGGATCGACCTCACGGGCCCGCCGGACGCGGCGGTCGGTGAACCAGCCCAGAAACGCCCAGTCCCGCGGCGACGAGCAGTGCGATCAGCCACGGAGCGAACGACCACGCGGCCATCGGCACCTCCCCTTAACGCGAGCCTGACACCGTCACACACAGTACGTCGCTGTCGGGCGACGGACGCGTGGATGCGACAAATCAAGGACAAGTGCAGCCAGCGTCTCGATCAGCGGACGCGAGCGTAACCACCGCCGTCGCCACGTACGCGGACTGACCCTGGACACCGACTGCTAGGCTCGACACCGCAAGCAAGCGCACGTTCGGTAAACAACGATTACCAGGGACTTCGACACACCAGGATACCGGCGAGTAGCTCCACCGGGGAGATGCGAGGATCACTCGGATCATGCGCGTACTGATGCTGTCCTGGGAGTACCCACCGGTGGTCGTCGGCGGGCTCGGCCGCCACGTGCACGCCCTGGCCACGCGCCTGGCCGGCCAGGGCCACGACGTGGTCGTGCTGTGCCGGCACGAGGCGGGCACCGACGCCAGCACCCATCCGACCGACCGGACACGGTCGCCGAGCGCGTCCGGGTGGTCCGGGTCGCCGAGGACCCGCCGCACCTGGCGTTCGAACGCGACCTGGTCGCGTGGACGCTGGCCATGGGCCACGCCATGATCCGCGCCGCGCACGACCTGCTGCGCGGCTGGCGCCCGGACGTCGTGCACGCGCACGACTGGCTGGTCACCCACCCGGCCATCGCGGTCGCCGACCAGCTGGGCGTGCCGCTGGTCGCCACCGATCCACGCCACCGAGGCCGGCCGGCACAGCGGCTGGCTGTCCCAGCCGCTGAACCAGCAGGTGCACTCGGTCGAGTGGTGGCTGGCCAACCGGGCCGACGCGCTGGTCACCTGCTCGACGGCGATGCGCCGCGAGGTGGCGCACCTGTTCGACGTGGACGCCGACGCGATCACCGTGATCCACAACGGCATCGAGTCCCGAGGCTGGCGGGTCGGCGCGGCCGAGGTGCGCCGCGGCACGGCAGCGGCACAGCCCGGACGGCGCGCCGCTGCTGGTGTTCTTCGGCCGGCTGGAGTGGGAGAAGGGCGTGCACGACCTGATCGCCGCGCTGCCCAGGATCCGGGCACGCCATCCCGGGACGCGGCTGGTGGTGGCCGGCAAGGGCCGCCAGGAGCAGGAACTGCTGGCCACGGCGCGGAAGCACCGGGTGCGCAGGGCGGTGCGACTTCGTCGGGCACCTGTCCGACCGGGAACTGCGCGCGGCGCTGGCCGCGGCGGACGCGGTGGTGCTGCCCAGCAGGTACGAGCCGTTCGGCATCGTGGCGCTGGAGGCGGCGGCGGCCGGGGCACCGCTGGTGGCGTCGACGGCGGGCGGGCTGGGCGAGGTCGTGGTGGACGGCCGGACCGGCGTGTCGTTCCCACCTGGCGACGTACCGGCGCTGGCCGACGGCGGTGCACACGGTGCTGGCCGATCCGGCGGCGGCCCGGACGCAGAGCACGGGCGGCCCGCAACCGGCTGCCGATCGACTTCGACTGGAACCGCATCGCCGAGGCGACGGCCGAGGTCTACGCCAACGCCCGCGCGAGGGCGCACGACGAACTGGGCCGCCCCAAAATCGCCACCGGCAACGCCTTCGGTTGACACGCGGCCTTCACTTGCCGTCGTGTCGGTGTGATCGGACGGTTCGACGGCCGATGGGCACGGCACTGTTCCCCAGGACACGCGGCATCACGTCGCCTCGGATGGAAACCGTGTTCCTGCACAGGTGATGCTATGTCGTCGCCGCCTGGTCGGCCGTGGCCAGTGTCTGCCGTCAGCGCCACCTGGGCCTTGCGGGCCATGTCGGCGACCGCGGCGCGGCGGGTCGGCGTCGGCCTCGTAGTCGGCGCGGCGGTCGCGGACCACCCTGGCCGGCGTGCCGACCGCGATGGCGTAGTCCGGGATGTCGCCGCGCACCACGGCGTGCGCGCCGAGCACGCAGCCGCGGCCGATGCGGGTGCCGCGCAGCACGGTCACCTTCGTGCCGATCCACGTGTCCGGCCCGATCCGCACCGGCGACTTCACGATGCCCTGGTCCTTGATCGGCATGGTGATGTCGGCCGTGACGTGGTCGAAGTCGCAGATGTAGACCCAGTCCGCGACCAGCGTGGCCGCGCCCAGTTCGATGTCCAGGTAGCAGTTGACGGTGTTGTCCTTGCCGAACACGGCCTTGTCGCCGATCCGCAGCGAACCCTCGTGGCAGCGGATGGAGTTGCCGTCGCCGATGTGCACCCAGCGGCCGATCTCCAGCCGGCCGTAGCCGGGCCGGCAGTGGATCTCCACGTTCTTGCCGAGGAACAGCATGCCGCGCAGCACGATGTGCGGGTTGGCCAGCCGGAACCGCAGCAGCCGCCAGTACCGCACCAGGTACCACGGGGTGTACGCGCGATGCTTGAACACCCAGCGCAGCGAGTCGACGGTGAACAGCCTGGCCTGCATCGGGTCACGCCGCGACCGCCGCCACGCGCCGACCCGGTCGGCCAGCGGCGATCCCCACATGGACGTCATTCCCCAGACGTTAACCCGGCCCGGCAGAGGAACGCGGTCGGGGTGTCGCCGATCCGGGTCAGCACCGCGGTCGCCGGACGCCGTCCCGGTCGGCCGCAGCCGTCGGCGCAGTGTCGTCGGGTCGCACGTCCAGGCCGCGGACCAGGATCTCCAGCGCGCCGACGTCGTGCGCGCGCAGCATCGCGCGCAGTGCCTTCTCGGTGTAGCGGCCGTGGTCGAGCACCCGGAACGCCCGGGTGTCCGGGCGGTGGCGTGTCACCGGTCAGGTAGGCGATCCTGCGGGTCGAGCTGGCCGAGGCCGTGCCGGGCGGCGTAGTGGCGGACCAGGCCGGCGCGGACGACGGCGCCGTCCGGGTCGACCAGCCACTCGCCGGCGCGGCCGGACCGGGCAGTCGTCGGGTTCGGCCGACGTGACCGTCCACTGTGGCCGGTCATGGCGCAGGACGGTTGCCCGCCGCGCCACCGGTGGCCAGCGATCCGGTCCACAGGCAGGCTTCCCGGACGCCGCCGTCCAGCGACACGATCTCGATCTCCCCGGCCCACGGCACGGCCGCGAAGTCCAGGCCCGGGCGCGCACTTCACCACCAGGTCCCGGCCGGCGTAGGCGTCGACGAGGTCGGCCAGCGGCGGCACGAGATCGGCCGGGCGCCAGCGGCGCCGGCCGGTGTCGTCGCGGCGGGCCGGGTCGGCCAACACGACCGTGTCGCGGGTGACCGGGCGCAGCGCGTCGGCCCGGGCCAGCAGCGGTGCGACGCCGAACGCGGCGCAGTTGGCGGCGGCCATGGCCAGCCGCACAGCGTCCAGGTCCGACCCGACGCACCGGTCGGCCACCGCGGCGATCGCGACCAGGTCGGCGCCGACCGAGCACGTCACGTCGTGCACGTCGCGGCCGCGCAGCCGCTGGCGCGCGGTGCCGGGCCACGGGGGTCGGCGTGGCCTGCTGCAGCGCGGCGTCGCACAGCAGCCACGCGTCCGGGTCGGCCAGTTTGGCGCGCGGCCTTCCGCCGCAGCACCGCCGTTTCCAGGACGGCCGCGAACCGGTCGCCCGCCACGCGCCGGGCGACCGTCGACGTCGGCAGATCGCGGTCGGTCAGCGGCAGTTCGGCCAGGGCCGGCGAGCGCGCGTCACGCCCGCCGGTGACGCGCAGGAACGCGACGTCACCGGCGCTGAAACGGTACGCCACGGGTCAGTCGTTCGGTTTGGTCCCCGTGACCAGCACGTTGTAGAACAGCTCGCGCGGCATGACCTTCGCCAGCACGTTCTCGTCCAACCAGGACAGTCGCTGCCATGCCCGGTAGGCGAACATCGCCCAGCCCCAGCCCAGTTTGTCCCGCTGCACGGCGGCCTCGAACGTGCGCACCGGCCAGCCGAACAGCGCCGCGGACAGTTCCTCGGTGACGGCCTTGCACGTTGCGGGCGCCCGCGGCGCGGGCCATCCGCTCCAGCTGGCCGGGGTCGAACGTGTGGATGTCCACGACGGCCTCCAGCGCGGCCGCCTGGGACGACGAGTCCAGTTCCGCCTGCGGCCGGCGCCACGAGTTCAGCACCGGCAGCCGGGTCACGTTCGTGGTCAGGAACCACGTCAGCTGGCCGAGCTTGCGCGCGTAGAGGTCGCCGATCTTGGCTCGGCTCGCCCGCGAACACGAACCGGCCGCCCGGCTTGAGCACGCGCAGCACCTCGCGCAGCGCCACCGGCACGTCCGGGATGTGGTGCAGCACGGCGTGCCCGACGACCAGGTCGAACGTCTCGTCCTCGTACGGGATGCGCTCGGCGTCGGCGACCCGGCCGTCCACCGGCAGGCCGAGGTGCTCGGCGTTGTTCAGCGCGACCTGCACCATGCCCGGCGACAGGTCGGTCACCGAGCCCTTCTCGGCCACGCCGCCCTGCATCAGGTTCAGCAGGAAGAAACCCGTCCCGCTGCCCAGTTCCATGGCCCGCCCGTACGGCCAGCCCTCGTCGCCGGCCACGGCGCGGAACCGGCCGACGGCGTAGTCGATGCAGCGCTCGTCGTACGAGATCGACCATTTCTCGTCGTAGCTGCCAGCCTCCCAGTCGTGGTAGAGCACGTTGGCAAGCTTAGGGTCGCGACTAGGCCGCCTGGACCTCTTCCGCGGTGGCGTGCGGGTGGGGTTCGGGATCGATCATGGCGCTGCCGTGCCTCACTTTCCGGTGAAGGTGGCCTTGCCGGGCCCGTTCTCGATGAACGAACGCATGCCGGCCCGCTGGTCGTCGGTCGCGAACAGCGCGGCGAACAGGTGGCTCTCCAGCTTCAGTCCGCTGGCCAGGTCGCCGTCCAGGCCGCCGTCGATGGCGGCCTTGGCGGCCGCGAGCGCGACGGCGGGGCCGGCCGTGAACTGGTCCGGCCCAGGTGCGCGCCGCCGAGTACACGTCGTCGGGTGCGACGACCTCGTCGGCCAGGCCGATGGCCAACGCCTCGTCCGCCCGCACGTACCGGCCGGTGAACACGAGGTCCTTGGCCTTGGCGGGGCCGATCAGGCGGGTCAGCCGCTGCGTGCCGCCCGCGCCGGGGATGATGCCGAGCTGGATCTCCGGCTGGCCGAGCCGGACGTTGTCGCCGACGACCCTGCGGTCGCAGGCCAGGGCCAGTTCCAGGCCGCCGCCCAGCGCGTAGCCGGTGACGGCGGCGACGGTCGGCTTGGGGATGTTCGCCACCGCGGTGAACGGGAGCGGAGATGCGGTGCGCCCGCTGCGACATCTCGGCGTAGGACATGTCGGCCATCTCCTTGATGTCCACGCCGCCGGCGAACGCCTTCGGTCCTCCGTAGACGATGACCGCGCGGACGTCGGCGCGGCGCGGCGGCCTCGGTCGCGACGCTTCCAGGATCTCGGCCTGCATCTGGATGTTCAGCGCGTTGACCGGCGGCCGGTCCAGCCGGATCGTGCCGATCCCGCCGTCGACCTCCAGCCTGACGAACTCACCCACCGCTGTCTCCTCCCGTGTCGGCCCGCGCAGGCTACCGTGCGGTAGCAGCCGGAGTCCGAATCGGCGTGCGCACGGCTCACGTGTTCACTCCGCGCCGGGCGAAGAACCGGCCGCCGGACCGTTCCAGGACGAGTCGCTGGCCGAACGTCGCTGGACAGGTTCTCCGCGGTGAGCACGTCGTCGAGCAGGCCCTGCGCGACGACGCGGCCCTCGCGCAGCAGCAGCGCGTGCGTGAAGCCGGGCGGGATCTCCTCGACGTGGTGCGTGACCAGCACGGTGGCCGGCGCGTCCGGGTCCATGGCCAGCGCGGACAGCCGCGCCACCAGGTCCTCGCGGCCACCGAGGTCCAGGCCCGCGGCGGGCTCGTCGAGCAGCAGCATCTCCGGGTCGGTCATCAGCGACCGGGCGATCAGGGTGCGCTTGCGCTCGCCCTCGGACAGCGTGCCGAACGTGCGGTCGGCGAGGTGCCCGACGCCCATCGCGGTGAGCAGTTCGTCGGCGCGGCGCGGTGTCGATCGACTCGTACTCCTCCCGCCAGCGGCCGAGCACGGCGTAACCGGCGCTGACCACGACGTCGGACACCTTCTCGTCGCCGGGCACCCGGGCGGCCAGCGCGGACGCTGCTCAGGCCGATGCGCGGGCGCAGCTCGAACACGTCGGTGCGGCCGATGCGCTCGCCGAGCACGTGCACGACACCGGAGGTCGGATGCAGTTCGGCGGCCGCGATGCGCAGCAGCGTCGTCTTGCCGGCGCCGTTGGGACCCAGCACGACCCAGCGCTCGTCCAGCTCGACCGACCAGTCGACGTCGGCGAGCAGTTCGGTGCGACCGCGCCGGACGGTGACCCCGGCCATGTGCACGACAAGATCGTCGACATCGACATCCAGTCCCGCGTCTCGGTCACCAGCACATTGTGTCGTCCGCCGATGACCAGCCGGCCGGCACCCCAGCGGGTCGGTGTCACCCGAACGGGTGACCTGGTGAACGGCCCGTGGAAACAGCTCGGTATCCGAGGCATGTCGACATCGTGGGACGCACCGCGGCACGGTGATCGCGCCGTGCCACGATACGCACGTGACCAATCGTTGTTGGCCTGGCGGGACAGGGCGGTGGACCTGCTGCTGGTGGCGTCCTGCCGCTGTACGGCCGACGCGGCACTGGCACTCCCGGGTCCCGGCTCCGCCGGGGCAGGTGGGTGCTCCTGCTGAGGAGCCGTTCCGTTCACCCGTCCGGTGCCGTGTCGCGTTCCGCACGTTTCCGTTCCGCCGGCGCTGCCCCTGTTGGGAGACAACGATGACCGTCCTTCGACTGCCGAGACCGACATTCACCCGGAATTCGACCGTCCGCTGCTGCGCGCGCTGGTCCGCCCGGAACGTGCCCAGTGGACCCCGCGCGAACTGCGCGACCTCACCTCGACCGTGGCGGCCGAACTGACCATGCCGCTGCTGGACGCGCTGCACTACGGCCACAGCAACCGGTGGTGGGCCAGGCTCGCGCTGACCCGCGGGTGTCGAGCTGTGGCTGCTGTCCTGGCTGCCCGGCCAGGGCACCGGCCCGCACGACCACGGCGGCGCGGCCGGCTCGTTCACCGTGCTGCTGGGCGAACTCGCGGAGAGCTACCGGTATCCGACCGGCCCGACTCCGTGAGCTCGGCCACACCGTGGGCAGCGCCATCGGTTTCGGCGCGGGCCGTGCGCACGACCTGCGCAACGACGCAGCGGCGCCCGCGGCCAGCGTGCACGCGTACTCCCCGCCGCTGGTGCCCACCCGCAGGTACGAGAGCCTGTGGGACGTACCCGCCACCATCCCGCCACTGATCCCGGAGCCGCGAGCATGACCATCGACGACTTGCTGGCCGACGCCCGCGCCGAACTGGACCGTGTGACACCGGCGCAGGCCGACGAGCTGCGGCGGGCCGGTGCGCTGCTGGTGGACATCCGGCCGCACGCGAACCGGCTGGCCGAGGGCGAGATTCCCGGTGCGGTGCCGGTGGAGCGGATCGTGCTGGAGTGGCGGCTGGACCCGGCCAGCGAGCACCGGCTGCCCGGCGTGACCGCGGACACGCGGATCGTGGTGCTGTGCAACGAGGGTTACGCGTCCAGCCTGGCGGCGCGGGACCTGCACCGGCTGGGCGTGCGTCGGCGACGGACATGGTCGGCGGGTTCCGGGCGTGGGCGGCGGCGGGCCTGCCGGTCCGCGACCCGGTGGCACGCCGGCGGTCGACTTCGTCGGGATGTCTTAGCGGGTCACTCCTCGCCAAGTTGATCTTCGTTCACTGAGCGACCGCATGGCCTAGCGCGCCACTCGTACGGCGTCGTCGTGGACACCTTGACCAGTCCGGCGCGTTCCAGTATCGGCCGGGAGAACTCGGTCGAGTCGCTGTGCAGCAGCCGTTTGCCCATCGCCAGCGCGGCTCGCGCCCGCGCGGCGGTGAGCGCGCGGTAGATCCCGCGACCCGCGCCACTCCGGCCGCGTCGCCCCGCCCCACACGCCGGCGAACTCGCTGCCGCGCACCGGTTCCAGCCGTCCCGCGCCGACGATCCGGCCGTCCGCCTCGGCCACCCACAGCTCCGGCCGTCGTCCCGCTCCAGCCGCCGCAGCACGGCGTCGGCGTCCCGGCCGGGTCTGGTGGTGCCGAAGACCTCGGCCTGCATCGCGCACATCGCGCGGACGTCCGCGCTCGGCGTGATCCGGCGCAGCGCGACACCGCCGGCAGGGTCACGTCGACGGCCAACAGCCGCGCGTCGCCGATCATCACGGACTCCGGCTCGCCGGGCTCGAACCCGTTGCGCACCAGGGCTCGTGCAGGCCAGGCGCGCGTCGTGGCCGCGCGTCTTCCACTCGACGCCCTGATCGCCGCGTCGGCCCGGTAGTGGGCCACGCCTGCCCGCACCCAGCCCGCGATCGTGGCCGCGTCGGCGCCGCCGAGGTCCGGTACGTCACGAAACCCCGGCCGCCGGGCAGCATCACCAGCAGCAGCGGGCCGAGCATGGTCACCGACAAGGCGCCGCGGTCTCGGCGTCGGTGCGGAGCCGCGGTGTCATAGGCCTCGAGGTGGCGCTGTTCACGTCGGACATCAGCGCCATGGTGCGCCGTCGGCGGCCGTGCCCGCCAGCGAATATCGCTAGTTGGCCAGCACGACCCTGCCCAGCTCCGCCGGGCTGGCCAGCAGGGCGTGCCTGCGGCAGCACGCGCACGGTGTAGCCGAGCGCGCCCGCGTGCGGCAGCCGCAGGTCGGCCAGGTACTCGCCGTCCGCTCCCGGACCGCATCGACACCGTGACGACGTCGCGCAGTTCGTCCGCGTCGTCCACCCTGCCGACCACCACCTGAACGTCCACATCGGACGGATCGAGCCCCGCGAGGTCGACCATGGCGCGCACCCGCATCGTCGCGCCGATCACCGGCGGCGTCCGCCCGTCCACGGTCAGCTCGCCGCCCAGCACCCGCACCCGGGGCCACGCGTCGGCCACCTTCGCCCGGTAGGCGGCCAGTTCCCGGGCACCGCCGAACCCGCCGTCGCCGACCGTCGGCCACCGCGAGGCGGCCGGCAGGTAGTAGGAGTCCACGTACTCCCGCACCATCCGGCCCGCCTGCACCTTCGGCCCCAGCGAGGCCAGCGTGTGCCGCACCATGCCCAGCCAGCCGGCCGGCACGCCGTCGTCGTCGCGGTCGTAGAACAGCGGCGCCACCTGGTTGCCCAGCAGGTCGTAGAGCGCGGCGGCCTCCAGGTCGTCGCGCCGCGGCACGTCGGTCACGCCGTCGGCGGTCGGGATGGCCCAGCCGTTGCTGCCGTCGTAGTGCTCGTCCCACCAACCGTCCCGAATGGACAGGTTGAGACCGCCGTTGAGCGCCGACTTCATGCCGGACGTGCCGCACGCCTCCAGCGGCCGGGTCGGGTTGTTCAGCCACACGTCGCAGCCCCAGTACAGGTACTTGGCCATCGACATGTCGTAGTCGGGCAGGAAGACGATCCGGTGCCGCACGGCGGGGTCGTCGGCGAAGCGCACGATCTGCTTGATCAGCGCCTTGCCGCCCTCGTCGGCGGGGTGCGACTTGCCGGCGACCACCACCTGCACCGGCCGGTCGGCGTGCAGCAGCAGCGACGTGAGCCGCTCGCCGTCGCGCAGCATCAGCGTCAGCCGCTTGTAGGTCGGCACCCGGCGGGCGAACCCGACGGTCAGCACACCGGGATCGAACACCGAGTCCACCCAGCGCAGTTCCAGCGCCGACGCGCCGCGCTGCAGCCACGCCGCCCGCAACCGCCTGCGCACCTCGTCGACCAGCCGCTCGCGCAGCCGGCAGCGCAGCGCCCACAGTTCGGCGTCGGACGAGGTCGTGCTCGTGGTCGCGCATCTCCCGCGCGGTCCACGTCGGGCCGTGCACGCCGTTGGTGACCGACCCGATCGGCACCTCCGCCGTGTCGAACCCCGGCCACAGGTGGCCGAACATCTCCCGGGTCACGGCACCGTGCAGCCGGGACACGCCGTTGGCCCGCTGCGCCAGCCGCAGGCCCATGTGCGCCATGTTGAACGTGCCCGGCTTCTCCTCGGCGCCCAGCGCCACGATCCGCTCCGCCGGCACGCCGGGCAGCAGCCGGTCACCGGCGAAGTAGTGGTCCACGAGATCCACGCCGAACCGGTCGATACCGGCCGGCACCGGCGTGTGCGTGGTGAACACCGTGCCGGCCCGCACGGCCGACAGCGCCTCGTCGAAGTCCAGCCCGCTCTCGGTGACCAGTTCGCGAATCCGTTCCAGGCCGAGGAAACCGGCGTGCCCCTCGTTGGTGTGGAACACGTCCGGCCGGGGATGCCCGGTCAGCTCGCAGTAGCGGCGCACGGCCCGCACGCCGCCGATGCCGGCCAGGATCTCCTGCCGGATGCGGTGGTCGGAGTCGCCGCCGTAGAGCCGGTCGGTGACCGCCCGCAGGTCCGGATCGCGCGTTCTGCTGGATGTCGGAGTCCAGCAGCAGCAACGGCACCCGGCCCACCCGGGCCAGCCAGATCCGCGCGTGCAGCACGTCGTCGCGCCGGCATCGCCAGGTCCAGCAGCACCGGCGCGCCGGAGGGCTCGGTGAGCGGTTCCAGCGGCAGGCCGCGCGGGTCGATCACCGGGTAGTGCTCGACCTGCCAGCCGTCCAGGGACAGCGACTGCCGGAAGTAACCGGACCGGTAGAGCAGGCCGACGCCGATCAGCGGCACCCCGAGATCCGACGCGGCCTTGAGCTGGTCACCGGCCAGCACGCCGAGCCCGCCGGAGTAGTTCGGCAGCACCTCGGAGACGCCGAACTCCATGGAGAAGTAGGCGATCGCGGCCGGCACGTGCTCGCGGCCGGTGGTGCGCTCCTGGTACCAGCGGGGTTCGGTGAGGTAGCGCCGCAGGTCGTCGGCTGCCGCGTCGATCCTGGCCAGGAAGTCGGCGTCGGTGGCCAGCCGGTCCAGCGTCGCGGCGGGCACCTCGGCGAGCAGCCGCAGCGGATCGGCGTCCACCTGCCGCCACACGTCCGGATCGACGGCCTCGAACAGGTCCTGGGTGCCCGGGTGCCAGGTCCACCGCAGGTTCATGGCCAGCGTGTGCAACTCGGCGAGCGGAGCCGGCAGACCAGGCCGAACGGTGAAACGACGCAGTGCCCTCACCAGCCGCACCTTAGCTGCCCGCCCACGGCGCGACGGCCGGCCGGTTACGCCGCGCGCACACTCCTCCCGCGCCCGCTGCCGCCGCGAGGCGCGACCGAGCCGGTTCGTCGGTTTTGCCGGCTCGTCCCACGGAATGAGCCGGGCGGGTGCTGCCACGATTCAGCGTCTTCCCGTGATCCAGGTCACCCCCTAACCTGGACGACGTGGTCGGTCAACGACGTCCGGCCGGCAGACCGGGACGGGTGTCGGGGATGCGGATCTCGGACGTGCTGCGGGCGAAGGGCCACGACGTGGCGACCATCGGGCCGAACGCGACGGTCAGGCAGTTGGTGGAGACCCTGGGCACGCGCAACATCGGTGCGGCCGTGGTGACCGACGGTGCACGGCTGGCGGGCATCGTGTCCGAGCGGGACGTCGTGCGGCGGCTGCGGGAACGTGGCGGCGACCTGCTGGACGCGACGGTCGGCGAGATCATGACCGCGGACGTGCTGACGTGTGGGCCGGACGACACCGTGGACCACTTGGCGGAGACCATGACCGAACGGCGGATCCGGCACGTGCCGGTGCTGCGGGACGGTGAACTGGTCGGCATCGTCAGCATCGGTGACGTGGTGAAGAGCCGGATCAGCCAGTTGGAGACCGACCGGGAACAGCTGGAGTCCTACATCGTGCACGGCTGACCCGGCAGCCATGCCCGGCGGAGGCCGGGGACATGAGCCGGGCCCCCACCGCGAACGGTGGGGGCCCGGCCGACTGTCAGCTACGACGTCGCGTCAGCGGAGAGTCTCGGGTCAGATGACCTGGACGCCGGTGGCCTGCGGGCCCTTGGTGCCCTGCCCGACCTCGAACTCGACGCGCTGGTTCTCCTCAAGGGTGCGGAAACCGCGGCCCACGATCTCCGAGTAGTGCACGAAGACGTCGGCACCGCCGCCGTCCGGAGTGATGAACCCGAAGCCCTTCTCCGAGTTGAACCACTTCACCGTGCCCTGAATTGCCATGTCGGCAGTCTCCTCTAACAGATCACTAAAACAGCGGTCACGGGTGTGACCGCTGGGCCGGTTTCAGACGGCGACTTCTCCGGCTGACCGAGAGGAAACTCATCCGCCCGCAACGTCGTTTCACGAGCGTGTACCACACGAACACAGAAACTACGACCGGGTACAGCTAACCACAGGATCCACCGGCGCTCCACCCGGTAACTCTGGTGGCACAAGCCACATACCACGGACTTCACGCGTACGGAGGCTGTGACCAGCGGCGCGGCCAGTGACGCCGACGCCGTGCCGCATCGTCACCGGCCGGGCAAAGTAGGGTGCTCGGCTGGCCGCGAAGCCGCAGCCAGACCGACTTCGAGCGGTGAGCAGGGAGCGGGGCAGAGGAGATGTCGCTGCGGGGTAGCGCGCGTCCCACGGCTGGTGGTCGCTCGCGCTGCGCTCAGCGCTGTCGCGCGCTGCGCCGGCCAGACCATCCCCGGCCGCGCCCGCCCGGCCGGTGACGTCGACCCCGGCAGCCGTGGCCGGGCTGCCCGTCACCCAGGGGCCCAGCGGGCTGCGGCCCGGTGTGCCGACGGCGAAACTCCAGGTCAACGGTTACACGGGCACGGCGATGGACCAGCTGGCCGTGGACTCCGTCGCGGACATCTCCACGTTCTGGCGCTCCGCGCTGCCCTCGGACTTCGGCAAGCCGTTCACGCCGGTGCGGAAGCTGACGTCGTTCGACTCGGGCGGCGCCGAACATGCAGGTGTGCGGCCAGAACAGCCAGGGCGTGGAGAACGCCTTCTACTGCCCCACCGACGACAGCGTCGTCCTGGGACCGGGGCACGCTGCTGCCCGCGCTGGACCAGATGTTCGGCCCGATGGCGGTGGTCACCGTGTTCGCCCACGAGATGGGCCACGCCGTCCAGTTCCGGCTGGGCAGCGTGAACCAGGCGACGCCACGATCGTCAAGGAGCAGCAGGCCGACTGCTACGCGGGCGCGTTCATCCGCTGGGTCGCCGAGGGGAAGGCGCACGCACTTCCGGCTGTCCACCGGTGACGGGCTGAACTCCGTGCTGTCCACCATGATGTTCATCCGCGACCAGGTCGGCACGACCGGCCGTCGACCCGCTGGCGCACGGCAGCTCGTTCGACCGGGTCACGGCGTTCCAGTTCGGCTTCACCGACGGACCGGTGCGCTGCGACAAGATCGACGACGCCGAGGTGCGGCAGCGCATCACCGAACTGGGCTTCACGCAGCGAGTCCGAGCCGAACGACAACGTGCCCGTCGACGACACACACGCTCGCGCTGCTGGAACAGGGCCTCACCACGGCGTTCAAGTCCAACCGCAAGGCAGCCGCCGAAGATCGTCGACGGCGACCGGCACGTGCGCCGACGGCACCGGCACGACACCCGCGTCGTACTGCCCGCAGGACAACACGATCGCCGTCGACCTGGACCGCCCTCAACGAGTTGGCCGCGCTGCCGCCCAACGACGATCGCTCGGCATCAGCGGCAGCAAGGGCCTCGGTGACTTCGCGGCGTTCGCGGAGGTGGCGTCCCGCTACGCGCTGGCCGTGCAGCACGCGCGGGGTATCCCGTTGGACGACAAGAACGCGGGCCTGCGCACGGCGTGCCTGACCGGTGCGTGGGCCGGCGTGATCCGGCACCGGATCTCCGACGGCCCCGACCGAACAGCTGCTGCTCGGCCCCGGCGACCTGGACGAGGCGGTGGCCGAGCTGCTGTCCCCGACCAGCCTGATCGCGGCCGACGTGCACGGCAGCCGCGTCCCGGCCGGCTTCGCCAGGGTCACGTCCTTCCAGGACGGCTTCCTACAGGGCTCGACTATCTGCACTTCCCAGTTCAACTAGGGGGTCCTGCCGCGCCAGCGGCGCGGGAGGACCAGGAGCGAAGCGACCCAGAGAGCCGAAACAGCGCATAGAACAGGAAGCGCCCCAGAGAGCCGAACCAGCTGTCAGAACAGAGCGCTGGCCAGGTCTCGGCGGGCCTTCGTGACCCTCGGGTCGTCGGGTGGGAACAGTTCGAACAGGTCGACCAAGTGCTTGCGCACCCTGTCCCTGTCCTCGCCGACCGCGCGTCCGAACCGCGTTGACCAGCCGGCCGGAACGCGGCCGCCACGTCGTCCTGGGCGAGTTCGGCGTCGGCGGCGGCGAGCTGCGCGTCCAGGTCGTCCGGGGCGGCGTCGGCCTTGGCGACCGATGCCGGGTCGGCGTTGGCCGCCCTGGCCATGAACCTGACCTGCGCCAACGCCGTCCTGGCCATCTCGTTGGCCGGTTCCTCGTCCAGGATGCGCTGGTAGGCGGCTTCCGCGCCGGCGAAGTCACCCTGTTCGAGGGCGTCCTCGGCGGCCGTGAACCTCGGGTCCTCCGGCTCCTCGACGGGCTCGGCGCTCACCGGCAGGCGCGGCGCCTTCGGCGGCCGCGATGCCGGGCAGCTGGTCGCGCAGGGCGTCCAGCAGGGAGCTGATCCACTGCCGCACCTGGGGTTCGGGCTGGGCACCTTGGAACGCGTCCACCGGCTGGCCGCCCGCGATGGCGACGACCATCGGGATGGACTGCACGCCGAAGAGCTGCGCGATGCGCGGGTTGGCGTCGATGTCCACCTTGGCCAGCACCCAGGCGCCGTTGGCCGCGGCCGCGAGCCGTTCCAGCACAGGGGAAAGCTGCTTGCACGGCCCGCACCACTCGGCCCACAGGTCCACGATGACCGGGACCTGGAGCGAGCGTTCGACGACGTCGGTCTGGAACGTCGCCTCGCTGACCTCGACGACCCAGTCGCCGCGAGCCGGCCGGCCCACCGGCCGCGCCGTCGCCCGACTGCTGCGTCGCCTGCCGGTTCGCGGCCTCCGCGCGTGCCTTCACGGCGGACAGGTCCACCGCGCCGGCGAGCGCGGCGGAAAGTGACTGGGTTCTGTCGTGGGTTCGACCTCGTCACACCACCATCCTGGCACGAATGCGGGTGTGCTCGCCGGGGCCCTCAGCCACCCAGTTCGCGCACGGCGTCCAACGCCATCGGATTGACCCGGATGGCGTCGTTGGCCTGCGCGATCCGCAGCGAGATCGGCGTCATGAGCTGGGCGAGCCGTTCGGTGGCCGCCTCGCCGATGGTCTGCCACGGCGCGGCGGCGGCCTGGTCGGTGCGCTGCTCGACCCAGGCCCGCACCGCGGCGCCCTGTTCGGTGAGCTTCCCGTCGGCCAGCAGGCCCCGGCCGGTGAGCCGGTCGGCGGCCGCCTGCCAGTCCTCGGCGGACCAGCGGCGGGCGGTCTGCAGGAACGCGGGGTCGATGCCGTGCTCGGCGGCGAACGCGACGAGCGTCTCGCACGGGTCGAGGCCGGCAGCGATCAGTGCGCGCGATGTGACCGTCGCCGCGGGACTCGCGCAGTGTGGTCGCCGCCTGCCACAGCGCCAGGTGCGGGTCGTCCGGCGAGGGCAGCACGGCGTTGGCCAGGCCCAGCGGCCGGCCCGCGGTGGGTGCGGCGGCGGCCGCCCGCACGGCCAGTTCGGCGGCCTCGGCGATCTCCGGTCCGTCGCGGACGTCCCGGCCGAGGAACGCGGCCAGCGCCGCGTCGGCCGCGGCCAGCCGTGCGGTAGGAACGCCTCCGGGGTCGCGACGCGCCACGCGTCCGGGATGGCGCGGCCGACCAGGGAGGGATGGAAGTTGTAGAACGCCGACGTGACGGTGTCGGCGGACGCGGCGCCCAGGGGCGCGGCGCGCATGCCGAAGTAGCCCATCCAGCCGCCCTTGCAGCCCAGCGCGTCGGTCGACCGCACGGGACTCGGCCGTGCCGTAGACGACACCGTGGTAGGTCTCCAGCCGCACCCACATCCGGCGTGCCTGTCCGGCTTCGGCGGCGACCGGCAGTGCCACACTCGTCGTGTCCATGACCACAGCACCCTAACTTCAGAACCTGGCTGGTTCCGTATATCCGCCCCACACGTCCCGGAGGGCGCCGCAGATCTCGCCGAGCGTGGCCTCGGCCCGGGCGGCGGCCAGCATCGGCTCGATCAGGTTGTCGTCGCTGTTGGCGGCCTCGACCAGGTCGGCGAGCGTGCGGGTCGACCTCGGCGTCGTCGCGGTGCGCCCGGCGGGTCGGCCAGCAGCCGGTTCTGGTCGCGTTCCACCTCGTGGCTGACCCGCAGGATCTCCAGGTCGTCGGCTGATTCGTCGACGAGCGTGTTGACGCCGACCATCTTCTTCTCGCCCTTCTCCAGCGCCCGCTGGTAGGCGAACGCGGCGTCGGCGATCTCGCCGGTGAACCAGCCGTCCTCGATGCCGCGCAGGATGCCCGACGTCATCTCGCCGATCGGGTGGTTGCCGTCCGGCACGGCCTGCCGTGCCAGATCCCTGATGCGGTCGAAGATCCGCTCGGCGTCGGCCTCGATCCGGTCGGTGAGCGCCTCGACGTACCAGGAGCCGCCGAGCGGGTCGGCCACGTTGGTGACGCCGGTCTCCTCCATGATCACCTGCTGGGTGCGCAGCGCGATGCGGGCGGCCTTCTCGCTGGGCAGCGCGAGCACCTCGTCCAGGGCGTTGGTGTGCAGGGAGTTCGTGCCGCCGAGCACCGCGGCCATGGCCTCGACCGCGGTGCGCACGACGTTGTTGTCCGGCTGCTGCGCGGTCAGCGACACACCGGCGGTCTGGGTGTGGAAGCGCAGCCACTGCGCCCGGTCGGTGGTGGCGCCGTAGACGTCGCGCAGCCAGCGCGCCCAGATCCGGCGCGCGGCACGGAACTTGGCGATCTCCTCGAAGAAGTCGACGTGCGCGTCGAAGAAGAAGCTCAGCCCGGGGGCGAACCGGTCCACGTCCAGGCCACGCGACTGGCCCAGTTCGACGTAGCCGAAGCCGTCGGCGAGGGTGAACGCCAGTTCCTGCGCGGCCGTCGACCCGGCCTCCCGGATGTGGTAGCCGGACACCGAGAGCGGCTTGTACGCGGGGATGTGCTCGCCGCAGTACTCCATCAGGTCGCCGATCAGGCGCAGGTGCGGTTCGGGCGCGAACAGCCACTCCTTCTGCGCGATGTACTCCTTGAAGATGTCCGTCTGCAGTGTGCCGTCCAGCTCGGCCGAGGTCGGCGCCCTGCCGTTCGGCGGCCACCAGGTACATGCAGAACACCGGCACCGCAGGGCCGGAGATGGTCATCGACGTGGTGACCTGCTCCAGCGGGATGTCCGCGAACAGGACGTCCATGTCGGCGGCCGAGTCGATCGCGACACCGCAGTGGCCGACCTCGCCGAGGCTGCGCGGGTCGTCCGAGTCGCGGCCCATCAGGGTCGGCATGTCGAACGCGACCGACAGCCCGCCGCCACCGCCGGCGAGCAGCATCTTGTAGCGCTCGTTGGTCTGGCGGGCGTTGCCGAACCCGGCGAACTGGCGGATCGTCCACGGCTTGCCGCGGTAGCCGGTGGCGTGCAGGCCACGGGTGAACGGGAACTCGCCCGGCCAGCCGATCCGGTCGAAACCGGCGACGTCGTCACCGGGCGCGGGCCCGTAGACGGGCTCGACGTCCACGCCGGACAGGGTGCTGAAGTCGGCGTCCCGCACCCGTGCCGCGGCGAACCGTGCCGCCCAGCGCTTCCGGCCGGCCTCGATGTCGTCGACGGACATGACAACCTCCCTCTGGTCGTCCAATAGTAGGACTTCCGACTATTACTCGCACGTGTGTCGCCTGCCACGCGGCCTAGCAGATGATCTTCGTGGGATCGGTGCGGCCCAGGAGATACCGCAGACACATACCCGCTGGTAATTTCGGTTGCCATGGCCACCGACCCACTGCCGTTCGACCCCATCGCCCGTGCGGCGAACCTGTGGGAGGAGCACGTCGGTACACCCACGGTGATGGCCGCTGTGACGAGCGTCATGCGGGTGCAGCAGATCCTGCAGTCCGCGGTGGACGCCGCGCTGAAGCCGCACGGCCTCACGTTCGCCCGGTACGAGGCCCTGGTACTGCTGTACTTCTCGCGCCGAGGGAGCCTGCCGATGCGGGTGATGGGGCAGCGGCTGCAGCTGCACCCGACGAGCGTGACGAACATCGTCGACCGGCTGGAGGCCGACGGCCTGGTCAAGCGGATCGCGCATCCGACCGACCGGCGGACCACGCTGGTGGAGATCACCGAGACCGGCCGGCAGCGGCGGGCGGCGGCCACCGAGGCCGTCACAGCGGTGGACTTCGGGCTGCGCGGCCTGACCGACCGGCAGACCGAGGCGCTCACCGACCTGCTGGCCAAGGTCCGGCGGGCGTCCGGCGACTTCGTCGACTCGCTCGGGCTCTGTGGACGGTCGACCGTCCGGCAGGTGGCTCAGGGCAGGACGCTGTCGCCGATCAGGTCGACCGTCGTCTCGTGACAGACCACCCGGTGTCTGCGAGCGCGCGGAGACACCGGGTGGTCGATTCAGTTGGCCGTACCGGGTGCGCGGCGGGCACCGGTCACCCGGTGCCCGCCGCGGCCGATGCGGTTATGCCAGGCCGATGGAGAACACGTGGATCTCGCCGCCGCCGGTCGTCGACGACGGCAGCGTCACGCTCTGCACCGTCTTGCCGGCCGTCAGGGCGATCGGCGCCGTCGTGAACAGATACGTGTTGATCACCTGGTTGCCGCCGGACGTCTGGTTCCGGTACGGCGTGGTCACCGCGACCCGGTTGCCGAACGCCGGGCCCTCCGCACCGGCGCCCAGGGTCCAGTCCGAGAACCCGATCGTCGCGGACTGGGTGGTGCCGTCGGTGTACGTGATCGTCAGCGTGCCCTGCGTGTCACCGTTGGTGGCACTGCCCAGGAACGCCAGCTTGGTGTCCGACGACGTGGCATTCGGCAAGTTGATCGTCTGCCCGTGCACCGTCACGTCGTCGGGGTCACCGACGGCGGACCTCGGCCACAGCCTGGTTGATGCCGTCCTGCGTGATCGTGCTGCCCGGCGTCACACCCATCTTGGCCAACTGGTCGGCCGAGTACGCGAACCCGTCGCCGTCGTAGTTCGCGACCGACGTGTTGTTGTCCGGCGACGACACCGACGTTGTCGAACGCCGCCTCGATGCTGCCCGGCTGGGCCACCAGCACCGTCAGCGACGACGGCGACAGCGCACCGTCCGGCCCGGACACGGCGACCGGGATGTGGTACGTGCCGTTGGCCGTAGTGGCCCCGACACTACACCTGCACCGTCGTGCCCGCCTTCTGCCCGGCCGGCACCGTGCACCTGACCGCTCGTGGCGCTCAGCGTGATCCCGGCCGGCGGGGTGGCCGTCCAGTTCACCGTGACACCCTTGCCGGACAGGTCCTGCGCGCCGATCGTCGACCGTGTCGCTGCCGTTCTGCGCGATCACCAGCCGGCTCGGGCTCGACGTACGGCAGCGCCGCCTGCTAACCGTCCTGGAAGGACGGCGGCGCGTCCGTGGCCGCCGTGCCCCACGTGCTGCTCGGGCGTCGCCGACATCGTGAAGTTCAGCGTGCCGCCGCTCTGCGCGAACGACTCCGGCACCCAGTCGTGCGTGGTGGCGGTGCCGTTGACCTTCATGCCCGTCACGTACTGGTTCGTGTCCGACGCGCCGGGCGCGTTGATCGTGAGACTTCCGCTTGTCCGGCGTGGCTGATCTTCACCTGCGTGAACAGCGGGCTGCCCACGGTCAGTTCGGCGCGGCCCGGGATCTCCGGGTACAGGCCCATCGCCGACCACACGTACCACGACGCCATCTCACCGAGGTCGTCGTTGCCCTGCAGGCCGGCCGGAGTCGCGTTGTACAGCTGGCTCATCACCTGCCGCACGGTCGCCTGCGTCTGCGACGGAGCGCCGGTGAAGTCGTACAGGTACGGCGTCTCCAGCGTCGGCTCGTTGGACAGGAACGCGTACGGCTGCTGCGTGCCCACGTTCAGCTTCGTGAAGAACGTGTCCAGCCGCTGGTTCACGGCCGTGTCGCCGCCCAGCGCCGTGACCAGGCCGGCCACGTTGAAGGGCACCATCCACGTGTACTGCGAGCCGTTGCCCTCGACGTAGCCGTTGGAGCTGGCCGGGTCGTAGTTGGCGCTGAACGAGCCGTCCGTGTTGCGCGGCTGCAGGTAGCCCGTTGCCGGGTTGTACAGGTTCTGCCAGTACTGCGCCCGCTGGATGAACGTGTCGTACGTGGACGAGTCACCCAACCGCTGCGCCAGCGCCGCGATCGAGAAGTCCGCGCTGTTGTACTCCAGCGTGTCCGCCGCCGCACCCGGCACGTAGCCGAGTTTCTCGTAGTCGGCGAGGCCGGGCCGTTCCACGTAGCCGGTGGCCGAGGTCGGTCACCTGCGTGGCGCCCTTGATCATCAGCAGCTCGGCGGTGTTCGCGTCGAAGTTCTTCGCCCCGAACGCGTACGCGTTGGACACGATGATGTGGTAGGGATCGCCGTTCATCACGCCCGTGTAGTCGTTCGCGACCGTCCACCGGTCCCACGACCCGCCCTGCTGCGCGAAGTCCACCATCGACTGTGGCTATGTCGGACATCTCGGCCGGCGCCAACACGGCCAGCAGTTGGCTCTCCGATCTGTATATGTCCCAACCGGAGAAGTTGGTGTAGATCGCGTGCCCCTTGGCCGCCTTGTGCTGTCTGCCCGTCGAACCCGGCGTAGCTGCCGTCCGCGTCGGAGAACACGTTGGGCTGCAACAGCGAGTGGTACAGGTTCGTGTAGAAGGTGTTCTCCTGCGCGGTCGCTGCCGCCGGTCACCTGGATCTCGTTCGAGCCGCGAGTTCCAGTTGGCCCGTGCGGCGGCCGAGACCTGGTCGAACGTCTTGCTGCCGCTGTTCTCCGGCCTTCAGGTTGCTCCTGCGCACCGGCGGCGGACACGAACGACACACCGACCCGGACGTTGACCGTCTGCTTCTTGGTCGTGTCGAACGTGACGTAGCCGCCGGTACCCGCGCCGCCCGCGGACACGTCCGCCGGCTTCGCCGCGGTCTTCGGCGACACCACCTGCGGTGTCTTCGTGTTCGCGCTCGCCGACGCGGCCAGCGCCGCCTTCGCGGCCTTCGTCACGGCAGGCGACGCGGGCGCGCCACCGCGCTGCGCGGCCAGGCTCGGCGTCACGGACCGTTGTGCCACGTGCCGACGCTGACGCGAAGTTCTGGTCGAACGCGGCGTAGAAGTAGATGCGGTAGTGGTCACCGGCGTTGCAGAAGTTGCCGCTGGACGCCCAGCCGCTGATGTAGTTCTTGCCGATGGTGACCTGCGAGTCGGAGGTGCCGCTGATCGAGCCGGACGTGTTCACCAGCAGGGTCGCGGGCGAGGCCGCGGGGTAGGTGATCCGGCCGTACCCGGTGCGCTGCGTGGCCGTCAGCTCCACTTTGGCGCCGTCGTCCAGCGTGACGCCGTAGTAGCCGGGGCTCGCGGACTCGTTGCTGTGCGAGAACGTCTGCACGTACTTCATCGGATCCGTCGCCGGCGAGTCGGTGACCTGCCCGACCAGCGGCATGAACGGAATGTCCTGGTACGTGTAGCAACCGGCGCCGGACAGGTGGGTCAGGCTGAAGCCCATGATCCGGTTGTCCTGGTAGTAGTAGCCGCCCGGCTGCATGGTCTCCGTGTCCGGACTCCACTGCACCATGCCGAACGGCACGTCCGCGCCGGGGAAGTTGTTGCCGGCGCCACCACCCGTGCCCTGGTCCGCGGCGCCCGGCTGGGTACCCATGAACGTGTCCACGTACTGGGCAAGGTCCGCAGGGGCCTCTTCGGAGCGCCGGCCGCGGTCGCGGCCGTCGCCGTGCCCAGGGCCAACGCGAGCGCGGTGACCAGTACGCCACCGGCGCGGAGCACGGTCGGTCCACGTCCTGGTCTCCCGCTCTTCTGTCGGTCTGTACTGCCCTCGCAGCATCGTCAAACCTTCACCTTCCATTGTCCGGCGGCCCGCCCGCACGCTGGAGTTGACAACCTTGTCTATTCGAAGGGTGGGTGCGCGGTCACCTTCGGTCGCGTCGAGTGTGAGGTCAAGGTTTAGTTAACTGTTAGTCTGCTAGTGGACAAGGGCTTTCGTCCATTGGCGGCACTGACCGTTGACAACCCGCGTGAGGCGGGTGTTCGATCCAGGGTTGATGACAACGTTGTCCAGCACGGGCCACGGCCGGATCAAGCGAGCCACCATGAACGACGTGGCCCGCCTGGCCGGCGTCAGCCTGAAAACGGTTTCGCGCGTGGTCAACGGCGAGCCGGGCGTACACCCCGGGACCGCGCAGCGCGTGCTCGCCGCCATCGACCAGTTGGGCTTCCGGCGCAACCTCGGGGCCCGCAACCTGCGGCGCGGCTCGTCCAGCGGCACCATCGGGGTGCTGCTGGAGGACGTCGCCAACCCGTTCTACTCGGTCCTCACCAGGGCGGTCGAGGAACTCGCCCGCCAGTACGGCCGGCAGGTGCTCACCGGATCGTCCGATGAGGACCCCGACCGGGAACGCGAACTGGCCCTGGAGTTCTGCTCCCGCCGCGTCGACGGCCTGCTGGTCGTGCCCGCGGGCCTGCGGCACGGCTACCTCGTCCCCGAGATCCACGCCGGACTGCCGGTGGTCTTCGCCGACCGGCCCGGCAGGCGACATCGTCGCCGACACGGTGCTCGTGGACAACCTCGGCGGCACCGTCGAGGCGGTCGCGCACCTGGCACGACACGGCCACCAGCGGATCGCGTTCCTAGGCGACGCACCGAACATCTTCACGGCCAGCGAGCGGCTGCGCGGCTTCCGCGAAGGCTGCGCCGGGCCGGGCGTCCGCTTCGACGAGGAACTCGTCGTCATGGGCCCGCACGACGAACGGAGCATCCGGGAAGCACTGCGCTACACCACTGAGATCCGGCACGACGACCAGGATGAGTTCGTCCTGGTGCGGATCGCTCGGTCAGCGAGCACCCGCGTGCACGGTGCGTCCGTGGATACGGCCATCCTGCGCACCGGCACCAGGGTCGACGTCGGCCCCTGGACACTGTCCTACTTCCGCGAGGAGTACGCCGACCACGGCCGGCCGTACGGGGGACGGATCGGTGGCGAGCTAGGACACCAACTGAGCCCGCCCAGCCGAGAAGCAGCTGCAGCGCTCGGTGGACGAGCAGTGACATCCAAGCAGCCGGTTCTGGTCGCCGGACCATTTCGGGTTTCGTGGGGCGACGTCTCTGCCCTGCGCTGACGGCGGACGGCAACTCGGTACGGGCGATGACCCGGAACCCGGACAAGTACCGAGGGGCCGGCGATCCCGTGTTCGCGGACGTTCATGATGAGGGCACCTTGAGCGAGGCCCTCAACGGGTGTCGCGCAGCGTACTACCTGGTGCATTCTCTGGTGTCGAGGGACTTCGAACGACTCGACGCAGAGGGTGCCCGGGCGTTCGGCAGGGCAGCGTCCGAAGCCGGGCTGCAGCAGATCATCTATCTCGGGGGACTCGGCAGCGACACTGACCGGCTGTCGACCCACCTGCGCAGCCGTCGTGAGGTCGAGGGGCTCCTCGGCAGCTCCCCGGAACGCCGGTCACCGTGCTCCGCGCCGGGATCATCGTCGGGGACGGGGGCATCTCGTGGGAGATGACGCGTCAGCTGGTGGAACATCTTCCAGTCATGATCACGCCTCGATGGGTGCGCACCAGGACACAGCCCATCGCGGTGACCGACGTGGTGCGCTACCTGGTCGGAGTGCTCGATGAGCCACGAGCACGCGGCCAGGTCTTCGAGATCGGCGGTCCTGAGGTCCTGCAATACGTGACCATGCTCCGCCGCGTGGCATCGATCAAGCACCGTCGACTCGCCATCCTTCCGGTGCCCCTGCTCAGCCCTGGCCTGTCGTCACGATGGCTGGCTCTGGTCACTGATGTCGACACCCAGACCGGACGGTCGCTGGTCGACTCCATGTCCAACGAGGTCGTCGTCAGCGACGACGCTCATCAGGTCGATTGTCCCTTTCGAACCCATGGACTACGACGACGCAGTCCGAACGGCCCTGCGTGAGCACGACCAGCCGAATAGAGGCGCGATGACCCACGCCACCGGCGCCGCCAGGTGGCAACGGGTGGCTGGAGAGCTCGGATCCCGGTTGCCCCATGTCGATCAGGCACATCGTGCCCGTCGAGCATTCAGAACTCCCCTGCGATGAAGGCACGCAGAAGACGCGTCGTGACCGGAGTCTCCCTGCTCGGTACCGGTCTGCTCGGGATCACCTTCTCGACCCAGCCCGGCTCCAAGCGGTTCTACGGGCTGACTGCGACCGTTGCCGCGACCTGGGCGGCGGGCGGCGTGCTTTCCGGGCCGTTGCACCTCGGGTGGATACAGAGCCGCGACCGGCAGCTACGTCGGCCGATCATCACTCCCATCGCGACGGGTGCTGGGAGACCTTCGCCTTCTTCTATGGGTGCGCATCTGGTGGTGCGCCGCATCCCGGTCCCTGGACCACGCGGTGTCCAACGTCCTCCACGTTCGCCGAGGAAGGCGGGACACCCGCCGTCGTGGCGACTGCTCTGGCGAACGGCGCTAGCCGAGGGTCTCTCAGGGGCGCCCCTCTACTCAGCGCTCGATGCCGATCGGGCAGTGGTCGTCTCGACCGCCGTCTACACCCTGGCAACCGCGTCGACTCGCAACCCCGCCCTGATGCTGGCAGCGGGCGTGATGGGCACTCTGTTCAGCCTGCAACGACGTGCGTCGGGAGGGTTTACAGGCGCCGGCCATCACCCACCTGACCTGGTCGACCTTGATGGTGACCTTCCTGCCCAAGTTGTTCCGCCGCGCCCGTCGGCTCGGATCCTGACGCTGAGGCTGATCTCCCGCAGGGGCCCAGCCCGGCGATTCCGCCATGCACCCCGAGCGGGGGGAACAATGGACGTCGTGGCGACTCTAGCTCCGCACCTCCAGGATAGAGACCGCCGTTGACAGGCACGAGGTGGTTGTCCTCGACGGAGGCATGTCCAACGCGCTAGAGGATCGTGGCCACGACCTGTCGGGGACGTTGTGGACGGCCCGAGTGCTCCGTGACGCACCAGCGGAGGTCGCTGCGGTACACCGCGCGTACTACCAAGCCGGCGCCCGCGTTGCCACCACTGCCAGCTACCAGGCCAGCATCCCCAACCTGATCGCCGCCGGCCTGGAGACGAGCGAGGCCAAAGCATTGGTCAGGCGAAGTGTGACTCTGGCACGCGATGTCCGCGACGCCTTGTCCCGCGATGGGACAACTCGCTGGGTCGCCGCATCGGTGGGGCCGTACGGCGCTGTCCTGGCAGACGGGTCGGAGTACAGGGGTCGATACGGCCTTACCCCCGCCGAACTGCGCGAGTTTCACCTGCCCAGGCTGGACCTCCTGGCGTCGGCTGACCCGGACTTCCTGGCCGTCGAGACCATCCCGGACATCCACGAGGCGGAGGTGCTCGTGCAACTTCTGGACGAGCTCGACCTTCCTGCATGGTTCTCGTACTCGACGCAGGGCTTACACACCGCCGCCGGCCAGCCGCTGGCCGATGCCTTCGCAGTGGCCGCGGACGCGAGGCGGGTGTTCGCGGTGGGCGTCAACTGCTGCCGGCCGTCGGACGTCCTGGACGCCGTCATGCTGGCCGCGCGAGTCACCGGCATGCCAGTCGTGGCCTACCCGAACAGCGGCGAACAGTGGAACAGTCCGGCACGGCAATGGGAGGGCGTCGGCGGCTACGACTCGACACTCGCGCCAGGCTGGGTCGAAGCGGGCGCGCGATACGTCGGCGGCTGTTGCCGGGTAGGCCCGCGGACCATTGCGGCTGTGGCCGACGTGGTCACCAGGTCAGGTGGAAACCACGGACGGTCTGCTGTTTCCTCATGAGGTGTACTGCCAGGTGTCGCTGGCGGTGCCTCCGTCGGTGATCGCCCAGGCGGCCGGGTCGGTCTGGACACGGTTTGCGAAGTCCCATGTGTTGTGCACCTCGCGTGAGTTGCCGGACAAGGTGATAGCTCCGGCCCCGTCGTAGGAGATGGTGCCTCGGAGGTACTGCATCACCGGCTGCCGCAGTTCTGTGCTGAAGCCGTAGGACCAGTCGTAGCTCTCGCCGGGAACCAGGGGCAGCGAATGTTGCGACGCTCCGTTCCCGAGCCACACCGGGCCGGTGCCATAAGGGTTGTTAGGTGCCGAGCAGTATCCGTTCGCGTGACGGTCGCCGCCCATCCAGACGGTGTTGATCGGGAGGCCGTCCAGCGTGAGGTTGGTGGAGAGGAAGTCGGCGTACGACTGCCGCCATGTCTGGTAGCACCAGATCTTGTCGATATCCAGACCAGTGTCGGACTCGCCCAGGAACGACTTGCCACAGATCAGGATATTGAGCACGGCGGGCTGCACCAGAAGGTCGCGGAGCCACGCATCCTGGGGAGCCCCGAGGAACGTCTTGTCGGCGTCGTCTGGAGCTGCCCCGGGGGTGCGGTCCATCGACTCGGCGTCCAGCATCACGACCCTGATCCGCGGGTTCAGCATGTATGAGCCGAACGTCGACCTCTTGGGCTCACTAGGGTCTGCCAAGGGGTGCAGGGCGAAGAACGTACGCATGGCCACGATGTTGGTCTGGCGGATCATACTGTCGCCCGAGTCGCCGTTGTTCCCGCTGATCTCGTGGTCGTCGGCCATCTGGTCCCAGCACCACTGAGACATGGCCGAGCGCATCTCGCTCATTTTCACGGTCTGCCCGACGTAGAGCCCAAGGTGTTTGGTGTAGGGGTCCGTCGCCCGCAACCCGCTGTCCCAGTAGCCGTAGTCGCCCGTGAACCAGCCGAGGTCGGGGTCGTATGCCCGCATGTCCCGCCACGCGAGCTGGACCGGAGCCGTGCTTTCGACAGCTACCGGGTTTGACTTCCGGTTGCTCTGGCAGGAGGCATAGACGAAGGTCCGGGTGAATGCACCCACGGCGTTTGTCCGGAAGCCGATCTTCGCTCCGACGAAGACGCCCGGGCTCGTCGAGAGCCTGGCGTAGTAGCGGGTGTCCGGCAGCAGGTCGGTCGCGGTGTGCTGGACGAAAGAGTCGGCGTCGACGATCCCGGGAACGTAGCCGACATCCCCGGTCGGGATACCGGCTGTGGTAGCGGTCGCGGAGTAGGCAAGGCTGATGCTGGTGGCTCCCCCGGTGACCAGCGACGACACGGTCGCTGATGTGGTCGTCCTGGCCCCCGGCAGCGATATCAAACGACCCGCGTAGGTAGAGCCGCTGACCGACCACTCGGCGGTCCACGGCCAAGCGGACAGCGCGGCTGCGTCAGGACGCTTCTGCGGGTGATTGGCGGCATTGAATCCTGATCTCGTGATCATGGGACGCGGCAAACCGCGGCGATCACTCCAAAGGCGGCGGCAAGAGTCGACCAAAGTCGACAGGAGGAGAATCGCTAGACGGCATTCGACCGAGGCGGGAGCCGAGCGGAGTCCAGGCCAAGCACCGATGACGCTTCGTTCTCGCCATTCTCACGCGATAACCGCCAATTGTCCAAATCCTGGACCAAGCTTCATCGCTCATGCGCGGGGCAGCCGCGTTCCGTCTTTCGGCAAGTCCGGCGCGCCCGTTCAGCCCCCCAGGCCTGCGCAGATCCGGGTTGGCCTGTGCTGATCCTGGAGGGCCTTGCGGTCGAGCTCAGAGCGCGACGATCCCTTCACCGCCAACGGCGTTGGGCACAGTCACCGAACCGACTGACGTGAGGGAGCCGTTCTCATGGATCTTGAACCCGTCGACGATGCCAGCCGCGCCGGTTTGCACGTAGAGGTAGGCACCGTCCGGGGTCGCATCGGCGTCAACTGTGCCGGCGTCCGTCGTGGTCTGACCGAGTAGGGAGACGGTTCCGTCACGTGTGGTCGAGAACCGCGGTTTCCGACGCGCTGCCCGCATTGGAGGTGTAGAGATACTGAGCCGCACCGGTCACCCAGCAGGTCGCCGATTGGCCGGTCGCCACCGACGAGAGCTGAGTGAGCCTGCCGTTCGCGTGGACCGCGTACGTCGTCAAGGCGCCGATCCCGGTCTCGGTCACTGCGAGGTGACCGGCACGGTCGAACGTGAAGCCGAACGGGACGCTGCCGTCCTTGGTCGTGACTACCGGCTTGTCAGAGACACGCCCCGACGCGTCGACATGGAAAACGTCGATCGAGTTCGTGTTCGCCTTCGTGGTGACGATCAGTTGATGACCTGAGGGAGTGAATCCGACCTGGCCCGGCGTGTTGGTGAACTCCGGAGTCGCCGTGGCATCGAGGCCGAGTGGCCGATTCCACAACAGGACTTCTGCAGCCGGCGGTCATCGATCGCATAACCCTGGATGGACCCGCCGTGACGCGCGTTCAGAACGTACTGCGGAGCGGCCGTGGATGGTAACGCTGACCGGAAATGTACCGCCCGAGTTGACGACCTGGAGCAAGCGCAAGGACGAGTCATCGACCGCGAAGACGCTCACGTTGTTGCTGCCGGCGTTCACGGCGAGGAGCAGATGGTGAACTCGGTCATAGGTCAAAGCGCCTTGGGATGCGGTGTTGTCGACAACGGCTCCGTCCAGTGCACCGCCCTTGCCACCGGTCGAGTACTTGTGCTTCAAGGTCAACGAGCCGTCGGCCCCCCGCCGGTAGGCAACAATGTGGTTGCCAGCTGCCTGGTCGGTCGCAACGAACACAACGTGGGCGGAAGCGCTTTCGGTGTGGGCAGCGCCGGCTGCGTCGACCTGCGGCGTTGCCAGCGAGAGGCCAGCGGCTACGCCGATCGCAAGGGCCGCGGTGAAACGTGCGGACTTCTTCACGGTTGATCCTCCTGAGGATTCTTTGACGAGACACGTCAAGGTGCTCAGCAGGTTAGCCTTGAACTCCGCCGATCCGGTTCTGAAAAGTCGCCCGGACCGGGTCTCTTAAGGGAGCCGTAAGACCTCTCACAGTTTGGTGACGAAGCGCACCTCGATTCCCAGGACCGGCACAACGAACCATTCGTCTATCGGCCGTCGGGCGGCCTCGGAGTAGCCCCGCGATTTAGGGCGGAGACAGAAAGCCGAGGTCAGGACCAAAACTCGTCAGCCGAGTACTGGTCCACGCGGGCATCCCAGAACTCGGTCACCCTGCCGTCTCGAAGATGAAGCACATGGGTCGCGCAGCCCCGGTTTTGCCGTCGGTGTCGCCGACTCGGTCACGATGGCAACGCCGTGCTCGTCGTTGGCCAAGAGGTCGTGCACCTCGAGCACGTCGACGTTCCGCCGCTCAGCTCCTGCAGTTTGCCGAAGAAGCCGAAGACCTCTGCTTTCCCCGGTGTAGTCGCCCGCGATGGAACTACGGCCCGAAATGTGCCAGACGACGTCGTCCGCGAAAAGCTCGTTGATCGTGTCCAGGTCGCCCGACCCGTACGCGGCGTAGCCGCGTTTGAGCAGGTCCAGGTTGGGGTGGTCAGCCATGATGGCTCCTGTCGTGAGCTGATCCGTCATCACACCGTATCCCTGGCCTCGGAGGACTTTCTGGCGTTCACTGTTTCCGTTCCAGCTCTGCCGCGATCGTCGCTGCCCCATTGACGAGATCGCAGAAGGAGTGACGCTGACGGACCGGCGGAAGGTCGGGCAGGTGGCGACGTCGCGCCATGGTGGGTCTGGTGTAACATCCAAGGGGATGGTGACAGGATGGTGGGCGGATGGTGGCACCAGAGGCTGACAAGACCGAGAAGATCACGGTCAACGTGGGGCTGGTCGACCTTGGGCAGATCGACCTGCTGGTCCAGGAGGGTTTCTATGCCAACCGGACGGACTTCCTGCGTACCGCCATGCGCAGCCAGCTTCGGCGTCCACTCGGATGCGCTCGCCCAGACGGTGGCGCGCAAGACACTCGTGCTCGAACCAGCGCGTGGACCCGAATCGAACTGGAGAAGCATCTGGCGGCCGGCACGAAGGTCCAGATACGCGTGCTCGGACTGGCGACCATCGCCGCCGACGTTTCGCCCGAGCTGGCAGCGGCGACCATCGACTCCGTCGAGGTACTCGGCGCCTTCCGTGCCAGCCCCGCCGTGAAGTCCGCCCTGGCGGGGCGCACACTGGGCAGCCGCCGATGACTCGCATTCCGACGTACCGGATACCGACAGATCCTTCGTAGCGACAGGGAGCAGATGAACGACGAAAAGCAGACCGCGATGGCGCAGGCAACCCGGCTGACGCAGGCAGGGCGACTGAGCGAAGCCACGGCGCTCATCCAGCGAGCTCTCGGCGCCGATCAGCAGGCAACGACGACGCCTGTCCCCCCACCACCCACCGGCCGTCGCTGGCTCGCTTGGGGTAACGGGATGAAGGGCATTTTTTTCGTCGGGCGGGTCCTCACAGGGCTGCGGCTCCCCGAAACGCTCGGCCCCCCCGAGCCGCAGGGGCTTGCTTCCCCCGGCATTGTCAGGGCGTTTCCTCGGATGCGTCTCATACCGGCGCGGACGGCGAGCGACGGTACAAGCTCTATCTGCCCTCCCGGTTCAGCGGAGCACCCCTGCCGTTGGTCGTCATGCTGCACGGGGGCACCCAGGACGCCCAAGACTTCGCGGCCGGCACCCGCATGAACGCCCAGGCTGAGCGAGGGTCGTTTCTCGTGGCGTATCCGGAACAGTCGCCGGCGGCAAACCAGATGAAGTACTGGAACTGGTTCCAGCCCGCGCATCAACGTCGAGGAGGTGGGGAGCCCGCTCTCATCGCCGGGATAACGCGGGACATCCTTCGGGAGTACGCCGTCGACGCCGAACAGGTGTATGTGGCCGGCTTCTCGGCAGGAGGTGCCATGGCTGCGGTCATGGCAGCCACGTACGGCGACCTGTACGCCGCGGTCGGCGTGCACTCCGGCCTTGCCTATGCGGCAGCCCACGACGTACCTTCGGCCTTTGCGGTGATGAAGAACGGGCCGACTCGAGACGTTCAGCTACCCGGCGATGCCCCTCCGCTCATCGTCTTCCACGGCGATCAGGACCAGATAGTCGACCAGGTGAACGCGGGCCAACTGGTTCGGCAGTGGCGATCAACGGCTGCTGGATTCGCCGAATCCGGGCCGTCGACCGTGCACGGCCCGCCGGTACGAGGCTGCCGGTCCTACACGCGGCTGGTCTACCCGCAGGGCGCAGGCACCCCCGCGACGGAGCAATGGGTCATTCATGGTGGCGGTCACGCCTGGTCGGGCGGTGACGCCGCAGCGTCCTATTCGGACCCACTAGGCCCCGATGCGTCCGCCGAGATGACGCGCTTCTTCATGCAGAGCCGCACGTGATCCTCGTGTCCTCCCTGCAGGGCGCAACCACAGCCATCCGGCCGATGGGAGGGTCCATCTTCGACATGTTGCCTGCGCTCAAGGGGGGGTGTTGCGCAGGAACGAGAGAACGGCCAGGACCCGGCGTGGTCGTCCGCGGCGTCCGGAAGGGTGAGCGGCCGGCTCGCCGGGCGGCCTGCCGGCCCGCGCTGGCCGTCCCGTTCGCAGTCTTGATGATCTGGCTCTCAGCTCGGGCCGTCCGGCGCGGTGTCGCACCGGCGGATGAGGCCCTGACAGACGTCCAGGGGGTTGCCGCCTGACGGCCTGACACCGGCTCGCCCATGAGAGCGTCTCCGCGAAATCAGCGTGATTCGCGCAGCATGACGCTGGTTTCGGGTCCGATCAGTCCAACTTTCGCCTGGCTCTCCCGGCAAGCTCAGTCGGACGCCCTCAAGATGAAGCGGGTCCCGACGACGCAGGAGGCGAACCCGGAGGGGCCGAATGCGGTAGCAAGAGCGCTCGTGGCCCGCCAGCCGCTGCAATGACCTGGCGAGACGATTCGTGGTGTGACGAGGCTGGCGAGGTCCTTGACGGTGGGGCTGATCCGTTCTTCGACAGAGAGTCCTGCCAGGTGGTATCCACCCAGCAGGAGGTCGATCGGCCGGTCCGGCAGCAGGCGGAGAGCCTCCAACGCGACGTTGACGATTCCGGCGTGGGAGCACGCGGAGAGGACTGTTTTTACCCGATGGCGCACCTGAGCCGCAAGGAAGCGTTCGTCGTAGAACTCTGGGTCTGGAGCGGCCTGTCCCTGACGCCAGGTGAAGTGCCCTTCGAGGCCGGTCTCGTAGTTCGTCGTGCGCGGAATGTCGCCGCTGGACATGAAGAGTCCGGCCGCCACGGCATGGACGTCCCCTTGCTTGGCGATCTGCCCGCCCGCTGCCTCGATCTCCGCGAAGGTGGGTTCCTCGGGCAGCATCGCGAACTTGCCGAATCCGGTGAGTATCCCGCGCTGGTCAGGTCGGTTCGGGTGTAGGTCGACGAGGAGCGGCGGCCGGCCGGCACGGTTGCGTGCCTCGGCGATCGCGCCGACCACGGCCGGTATCCCTCGCGTGTGGTCCCCGTGCCAGTGGGAGACGAACAGTACGGCGATGCCCGACAGCTCGATGCCCAGGCGAGCTGCGTTGCTCAACCACACATCGCCGGATGGTCCGACGTCGAAGAGGACCGTGGCGGCATCCTCTCCTCGGCGCCCCGTGGCCAGCACCGAGAAGCCGTGGCAGGCGACACACAATTGCTCGAAGACAGCCACCATGTCGTGCCCGTCGTGTGTCCCGATG
>CAVWRF010000002.1:0-181042 GCA_963757325.1 Candidatus Melainabacteria bacterium | reverse complement strand
GAGGCTCACGCGCCCCGGCTCGACCCCGAGCGTGGCCGCGAACCGCCGCTGGAAACCGATCGCCACGTTGCACAGGCCCACCGCGCGGTGTCCCGCGTCCAGCAGCGCCCGCGTCACGATGCCGACCGGGTTGGTGAAGTCGACGATCCACGCGTCCTTGGCGGCCAGGTCGCGTGCCCGCTCGGCGATGTCCAGCACGACCGGCACGGTGCGCAGCGCCTTGGCCAGACCACCGGCGCCGGTGGTTTCCTGCCCGACGCAGCCGCAGTCCAGTGGCCAGGTCTCGTCCCGGTGCCGCGCGGCCTGTCCGCCGATCCGCAGTTGCAGCAGCACGGCGCCTGCGCCGTCCAGCCCGTCGTCCAGGTCGGTGGTGCCGCGCACCGGGGCCGGGTGCCCGTAGGCGGCCATGATCCGCGACGAGATCCCGCCGACCCGCTCCAGCCGGTGCTCGTCCGGGTCGACCAGCACCAGTTCGCTCACCGGCAGCGTGTCGGCGAGGCGTGCCACACCGTCCACCAACTCGGGCGTGTACGTGGACCCTCCGCCCACGACGACGAGCTTCATTCCGTTCCATCCTGTTCGTCGCGGTCGGCGACGCCGACCAGCGGGTCGGCCGTCGCCACATGGCAGGCGGCGCTGTGCCGCGGTGCGAGCAGCCGCGATTGCGGTGTGACCGTCGCGCACGTCTCGATCGCGAGCGGGCAGCGCCGCCGGAAGCGGCAGCCGGGCTTGGGGTTGACGACCCTGGGCGGCTCGCCCCTGTCGGTCTCGGCCGTGACGTCGAGCGGTGCGCGCGGATCGGGCACCGCGGACAGCAGGAGCTGGGTGTAGGGGTGCTTCGGGTTGCGCAGCACCTCCTCGGTCGGGCCGGACTCCACGATGTGGCCCGCGTACATGACGACCAGCCGGTCGGCGACGTAGCGGGCGCTGGCGATGTCGTGCGTGATGTAGAGGAACGACACGCCTTCCCGCTCGCGCAGGCCGGCCATCAGGTTCAGCAGGCCGATCCGGATCGACACGTCCAACATGGACACCGGCTCGTCCGCCAGGATCAGCTTGGGGCGGCAGGCCAGCGCCTGCGCGAAGCCGACGCGCTGCCGCTGCCCGCCGGAGAACTCGTACGGGTACTTGTCCATCACCTCGGCGGGCGGCGTGAGTCCGACGACCTCCAGCACCCGCTCGGCCTCGGCCCGCTGCTGCGCCGACGTCAGGTCGGAGCGGTGCAGCTTGAGGCCGCGCAGGATGCCGTGCGACACCTTGTAGGCCGGGTTCAGCGAGCTGAACGGGTCCTGGAACACCATCGGCACCTCGCCGCGGTACGCCATGACGTCCGCACGCGAACGCAAGCCGGACAACGGCTTGCCGCGGAAGTAGATCTCACCCGACGTCGGTTGGTAGACCATGGCCAGCAGGCGCGCGATGGTGCTCTTGCCACTGCCGCTCTCGCCGGCCAGCGCGACGATCTCGCGTTCGTCGATCAGCAGGTCCGCGTCGTCGACGGCGTGCAGGTGCTTGCGGGAGAACGCGTTGCCGATGGTGAAGTGACGGGTCAGCTTCTCCGTGCGCAGCAACGGTTCCCGCTCGGCGCTCTCAGACATGCAGCACACCACCGTTCACGTGCTTCAGGCACCGCACGCCGACCTCGCCCGCCGCGTACAGCGCCGGCGGCGTCGTCGAGCACTCGGGCATGACGACCGGGCACCGGGGACGGAACCGGCAGCCGGAGGGCGGGTCGACCAGTTCCGGCGGGTTGCCGGGGATGCCGGTCATGTGCACCTTCGGGCCGCGGATGGACGGGAACGCCTCCAGCAGGCCCTTGCTGTACGGGTGGGCAGGCGAGTCGAACACCGTCCGCGTGCGGCCCACCTCGGCCACCTGGGCCGCGTACATCACGATCAGCCGGTCGGAGAAGTGCGACACCAGCGACATGTCGTGCGTCACGAAGATCACCGCGAAGCCCAACTGCTGCTGGAGTTCCTTGATCTGCACCATCAGCGACCGCTGTGCCACCACGTCCAGCGCCGACGTCGGCTCGTCCATGATGATCAGGTCGGGCGTGAACAGCAGCGCCATCGCGATCATCGCGCGCTGCCGCATGCCACCGGAGAGCTGGTGCGGGTAGCTCTGCACGTGGATCGGGTCGATCCCGACCAGCCGCAGCACCTCGGCCGAGCGCTCCCGGATGCGGTCCTTGGACCACTTCTCGTGCGCGTCGATCGCGTCCCTGAACTGCGAGCCGATCGTCTTGGTCGGGTTGAACGCGTTCATCGCGCTCTGCATCACCACCGACAGGTTCTGCCAGCGGGTGGCGGCCAGTTGCCTGTCGGTCAGGCCGACCAGGTTGCGGCCCTGGAACGTCACGCTGCCGCCGGTGATCGCGGCCGGTGGCGTGAGTAGCTGGGCGATCGCGAACAGCAGCGTCGACTTGCCGCAGCCGGACTCGCCGACGACACCGAGGAACTCCCCCGCCGCCAGGTCGAGGCTCACCTTGTCCACGGCGCGGGCCGCGCCACGGGCCGTCGCGTACTCGACGGTCAGGTCGCGGACCTCAAGAATGGGCGCGCTTGACACGGATCCTCCGAACCGGGCGTAGGGCGGGGTTGCTGATCTCGTCGAAGGCGTTGTTCAGCAAGGCGAACGCGGTACCGAGAACGGCGATGCACAGGCCGGGCACGACCGCCCACAGGTACTGGCCGGTCTGCAGCGCCTCGTTGTTCTCCGCCCAGTACAGCATCGTGCCCCAGTCCACGCTGGCGGTGTCACCCAGACCGAGGAACTCCAGGCCGGACGCGGTCAGGATGGAGTACAGGGCGGCGTTGAGGAAGCTGGCGACGATCAGCGACGTCATCGTGGGCAGCATCTCGAACACGATGATGTACGAGCGGCGCTCGCCGCGTACCTTCGCCGCCTGCAGGAAGTCCCTGTTGCGCAACGACAACGCCTGCGACCGCAACTGCCGGGCGCCGTAGGACCAGCCGGTGATCACCAGCACCACGATCAGCACGCTGACGCTGTGGTGGCTGGAGTAGGCCGCGATCACGATCACCAGCGGCAGCGTCGGGATGACCAGGAACACGTCGGTGATCACGCTCAGCACGTCGTCGGCGAAACCGCCCAGATACGCCGCCGACACGCCGAACAGGACGGACAGGACGGTGGCCAGCAGTCCGGACACCACCGAGATCAGCAGCGCAGAGCGGGTCCCCCAGATCACCTCGGACAGGATGTCCTGGCCGTAGGCCGTGGTGCCCAGCCAGTGCTGCGCGCTCGGCCCGGCCGCGCGGGCGAAGATCTCGGCCGACGGGTCACCCGGCGCCAGCCACTGCGGGATGACCGCCAGGATCACGAAGACCCCGAGGATGATCGCGCCCGCCATGGCCTTGCCGTTGGACCGGACGGCACGGACCAGACCCCCGCCGAACCGGCTGTCCCGCCCGGACTTGCGGCGTGCCTTCCCGTTCGTCGCCGGCACGTCGTTCGCGGAGACGTCGATGGTCGCCATGGCGTTACCTCGCGGTCCGGGTTCGGGGGTCGAGCAGGGCGGTCAGGATGTCGGCCAGCAGGACCGCGACCAGCACCGCCACCGTGATCAGCAGGAACAGGCACTGCATCATCGGGAAGTCCTGGTTGGTCACGGCCTGTACCAGCATGTAGCCGACGCCCGGGTAGTTGAACACGTCCTCGACGAGTACCGCGCCGCTGACCACGAAACCCAGCGACATCGCGAACCCGGTCAGGTTCGGCAGGATCGAGTTGCGCGCCGCGTAGTCCCACATGATCCGCCGGTTGGGCAGGCCCTTGGCGCGGGCCATCCGGATGTAGTCCTCGGCCAGCGTCGTCACCATGGTGTTGCGCATGGTCAGCACCCAGCCGCCGATGGAGGTGACCAGGATGGCGATCGCCGGCAGGATCGCGTGTTCGAGCACGTTGCCGATGAACGCGAAGTTCAGTCCGGTCTGGACACCGGGATCGGAGCCCATCGCCACCGGCAGCCATGGGTTGATCTCCGCGAACAGGATGATCAGCGCCATTCCGACCCAGAAGTACGGCAGGCCCGTGCCGACCACGAACAGCGGCGGCAGGATGCTGTCCACCTTGGTGCCGCGCTTCCACGCGGCCAGCGCGCCGATCCCGGTGCCGAGCAGGAACGCCAGGATCGTCGTCACGCCGACCAGGCCCAGCGTCCACGGGATCGCCGCGGCGACCGTCGTGGACACCGGCTGGAACGTCAGCACGGAGTCGCCGAAGTTCAGCGTCAGCGTGTTGCCCAGATAGTGGAAGTACTGCAGGAAGATGTTCTCGTTGTCGTTGATGCCCAGTGCCGCCTCGATCGCGTGCAGCGCCGAGATCGACAGCTTCCCGTGGTACCGCGCGAGAATCGCGATGGCCGGGCTGCCCGGGATCAACCGGGGAATGACGAAGTTGATCGTCAGGGCGGCCCACAGGGTGAGCACGAAGAACCCCGAGCGACGGAGTAGATACCTCACGACAGGCTCCTGGTACTCACCCTGCGGACCTCACTTACCAACCGTTGTACCTGGTGTCACACGTACCGCAGCGTCCGTTACTTGGGCTGCAGGTGCAACAGCACCTGGCCCCAGTCGGGGTACGCGTACGGCGCCGGGATCGAGAACTGGTCGGCGGGCGTCGGCCACCCGGTGAACGATCCGGTGTCGTACTGGTCCCAGGCGACCTCCTCGGTGACCGGGATGACCGGGACCTCGTTGAGCATGACCTGTTCCAGCTGCCCCACGATGTCGTGCTGCTTCGCGGTGTCGGTGGTCGAGCCGTACTCGTTGAGCAGCGTGTCGGTCGCCGAGTTCTGGTAGCGCTCGAAGTTCGTCGCCGCCGGCTGGCCGATCGGTGCGCTGTTGCCCGAGAAGAGCCACTGGCGCATCTCGTAGTACGGCGTCGGGCCGCCGGTCTCGGCGTAGTAGCCCAGGTCGTACTGACCGGTGAACAGCTTGTTCGTGTAGTCGTCATTGGACAGGTTGTCCAGGATCAACTCGATGCCGGCCGCCTTGGCGCTGTCCTTGACGGTCTGCAGCGCGGCCACCCAGTCGGTGTTGCCGCCGTTGTTGTCGATGTGGAACGACAGGCGCTTGCCCGACGACGACACGAAGATGCCGTCCGAACCCCTGTGGTAGCCCGCGTTGGTCAGGATCGTCGCGGCCTTCGTCGGGCTGTACGTGTAGTCGTTGGCGGACTTCGCCTGCGGCGTGATCCACGCACCGAACGTCGGCGTCACGACACCGTACTGGTTGGCGATCGGTTCGTAGCCGTACTCACCGATGGACGCGGCCTTGTTGCGGTCGATCGCGTAGGACAGCGCCTTGCGCACGTTCACGTCGGCCAGCAACGGGTTGGTCAGGTTCGGGAACAGCGCCACCGTCGCGATCGGCGGGAACCAGTAGTGGTGGTCCGGGCTCTTCTTGGCGTAGAAGGCGTCGATGTTCGGGATGAACTGGCCGCCCCACTGCGCCTGGCCGGTGGCGAGGTAGTTGTTCGCCGGGTCGTTCGTCGTGAACGCCGGATACAGCACCTTCTGCACCTTCGGCAGGCCGGGCTGCCAGTAGCCCTTGTTGGCCGCGTAGGTGATGTTCTGCGGGGTGCAGGCGCCGATCGTGTACGGGCCGGTGGCGACCGGGTTGTTGTCGTTGTAGTGCACCGGGTCCGAGATCTTCGACCACACGTGCTGCGGCAGGATCGGCACCTGGTCGGCGATGTAGTAGAAGTACGGCACCGCCGCCGAGTTGAAGGTGAACACGACCTGGTTGGACCCGGACTGCTGGACGCTGGTCAGCACCGACCACACGGAGTTGAGGTCCAGCGCCGTCTGACTGTGCAGCAGGTTGAAGGTGTAGGCGACGTCTGCGGGTGTCATGGCCTGGCCGTCCGACCACTTCACACCGTCACGGATGGTGAAGGTCAGTGTCTTGTTGTCGTTGCTCCACTGGAAAGCCGTGGCCAGCCATGGCGACGTCTTGGCGTTCTGCAGCGTGTCGACGAACATCAGCGGCTCGTAGATGGCGCCCATGGACAAGCCGGTCACCGCGCTGTTGAACGGGTTGAAGCCACAGGTCCACAGACCACCACCCTCGTTGGCGATGGTGAGCGTGCCGTTCGCGCTGCCGCTGGAGGTGGAGCCGCCGCCGCAGGCGGCCAGCACGGCGGCTGCGAGGCCACCGGCGATCGCCAGCGAAAGCTTTCTGAAGCGCCTCATCGGGGTCAAGTCCTTCACTTGGGGGGGACAACTCGCGACGGCTGCCGCGCGGGCGGTCAGCAGTACGCGACTTTCGTGGAATGCACGAAGGGCGCAAACCTATCGTGCTCGTTCCCCGAAGACGCTGCCGCTGGCACGCATCCACGTGGTGTGCGTGCCGCGCGGGCATCGGTGCGAACACCGCACGGGACCACGGCCCGACCGGTGTTCGTAATGGGTGCGTCGTAAGGGACTGATCTGGCCGGACGACAGGAGTGCGCGCCCGATCGCGGCCGGGTCTCGGTCGATCGGGGGGACCGACGTCGGTGTCGAGGTGGAACCGGTGTCGACGGTCCGGTCGGGTAGGGCCACGGCCTCTCCTGCCCAGTACTTCCCTTGGTTTGTTAGGAAACTAACCTAACAAAAGGGCCCTCGCAAGACCCGATCCGGCAACCGTCCGACCTACTCCGGTGGGGCCGAAGGAGGTGTCCGTGAGGGTGTCCGGACTCGCCAGGGCGTCCGGACCGTCCAAGTCGACCGTGTCGATCGCGATGGCCAACGTGGAGCGAGCCGGGTTGGTCCGGGAGGCCGGCCACCGACGTGGTGCCCCCGGACGTGCCGCGCAACTGTACGAGGTCACGCCCGAGGCCGGATTCGTGCTGGCGCTCGACGTCGGACGCCAGTTCCTGCGGGGTGCGCTGGCCGACCTCACCGGGTCCGTCGTGGCTCGGGAGACGATCCGGTCCCGCTCGGCCCACGGGCGCGGGCGAGTGGCCGAACTGATCGGACTCGCCGACGCCCTCACCGCACGGGCCGGTATCAGCAGGGCCGAGGTCACCCAGACCGTGATCGGCTGCCCTGGTGTGTACGACCGGCACGCGGACACCATACGACTCACCGGCGGACTGACCGGCTGGGACCAACCTGGACTCACCGCCCTGCTGCGGGAGTCGTTCGGCGCATCGCTTCGGGTCGAGAACGACGTCGACGCGGCGGCACTCGCCGAGCAGGCGCACGGCCACGGCAGGCACGCGCGGAGCTTCGCGTTCGCCACCGTCGGCACAGGCATCGGCATGGGTCTGGTGCTGGACGGCAGGCCGCGCCGGGGTGCGCACGGCATCGCGGGCGAGATCGCGTTTCTGCCGTTCAACGGCCCGGCCGACGACGCGGCGGAAGCGGCGCGGCGCGGCAGCCTGGAGGCAGCGGTGTCCTCGGCCGCGGTCACCCGTGCGGCCCGCGACGCGGGGATGCGCGGCTCGGTCTCGCCGCGCGGCGTGTTCGCCGCGGCCGCGCGGGCGACGAGCAGGCCGGGTCCGTCGTGGCGCGCGAGGCCGTGCTGGTGGCCAAGTCGATCTGCGCGATCGTCGCCGTCGTCGATCCTGACCTGGTGGTGCTGGGCGGCGGCATCGGACGGGCCCCCGGCTTCGCCGATGCCGTCACGGAGCAACTGGAGGCACTGGCGCCGATTCAGCCGAAGGTGCTGGTCAGCGCGTTGGGCGAGGGTGTCGTGGTCGACGGTTGCCTGGCCGCGGGACCGACCGTGCCTGGGAGAAACCGACCGCCCGGTTCGCGGCCGACGAGCCCACCGATGGACCAGGTCACGAATTCAGATCATTTCGCAAGGTACCGACCGAAGGGCCAGCAGCCTTGGTACGTCCGGCCGAGTCACCACTGGTCAACGGTGGTTCCTGACGCGCAAGGCGGCCAGGGAAGGCCGGGAGCGGAGCGGCCCCTGCCCGGACCGGTCCGAGACCATCAGTAATCCTGTCGGTGTGGGACACGGGCACGCGCGGACGGCAAACCCGCCCGGTGCGGCAATTGTGGGCCCGCGGCGCGGTCGCGTTCCACATGCCGCACTGCTCGCTCGCCGGTGATCGTGGCCGCGCGTCGAACCGGTGCCGTCGACGCGGCACGGCGGATCACGCGCTCATGCCGTCAGCTCGCAACCGCCGCGATCGGCCAGCGCCTGGCCCGCCATCCTGGCGTACATCCGGACCGGGCTGGGGATGGACGGCGGAACGAGGAAGCCGGGCAGCATCGGCAGGTCCACCGCGAACGGCAGCAGCCGGTCGTAGAGTTCGCTCGCGTCGGCGGGCCGTTTTTCCGGTTCCTTCTCCAGTAGCTGCAGGACGAGCCGGTCGAGTTCGGCCGGCACGCCGGACACCGACGGCGGCCGTTGCCTCACCTGCCGGTCGAACACCACGTACGCCGTCGGTCCGGTGAACAACTGCCGGCCGGTCAGCATCTCGTGCAACACACAGCCCAGCGCGTAGAGGTCGCTGCGCGGCTCGCCGACGCCGCTGCGGATCTGCTCGGGCGACATGTAGGCGGGCGTGCCGAGGATCTGGCCCGCCCTGGTGAACTGGCGCACGTCGGTCTCGCGCAGCATGGCGAGCCCGAAGTCGAGCACCTTCACGCTGCCGTCCGGGCACAGCATCAGGTTGGTCGGTTTGAGATCACGGTGGCAGATGTGCAGCGTGTGCGCGGCGGCCAGCACGGCGGCGGCCTGCGCGGCGATCGTGGCCGCCCACGGCACCGGCACCGGCCCGTGCTCGCCGACCAGGTCGGCCACGGTGACGCCGTCGATGAACTGCATGACCTGATAGAGCCTGCGCTCGAACATGCCGAAGTCGTAGAGCACCGGCGTGCCGGGGTGTTCCAGCCGGGCCAGGATGCGTGCCTCGCGCACGAACCGGCGTTCCAGCTCGTCGTCCGGTCCGCCGGGCAGGTGCAGGAACTTCACCGCGACCCTGCGACCGAGATGCTTGTCCAGACCACCGTGCACGGCGGCCATCCCACCCTGACCGAGCGGGAGCTCGTCGAGCTCGTACCGGTCGGCGATGAGCATCCGGCCTCCTTGGCACACCCCGACCCCTGGGTTGCCTCGATCGTCTCGGCGATGGTCAGTCCGCAGGGCGCAGATGGCCCGCGACGAGTCCGTCGAAGCCTAGCCGGACCAGCGTGGCACCGGCCGCCGCAGCCGCGCGCAGGGTGTCCTCCAGCTCCTGGAGCTGCCGGAATGCCGCTCCGTAGCGGCGCTGTTGCTCCATCGGCAACCGTGGCACCTGGGTGCGCCGCGCGTCGGTCCGGCTGGATCCGGGATGCGTCGGCTGGGCCGCGCGCAGCACGCCGGCGAGGAAGTCGGCGTCCAGCAGCTCGGGATCGACCCGGTAACGGGACAGATACGGCCCCAGCACCGCGTCGCCGCTGGCCAGCACGCGGGCGGCACCCAGCACGGACCCCACCACGTCACCGGGTTCGACGTCGACGAGGCCGGGTTCGTCCGTGGTGCGGCCGGACGGTGGCGTGCCCGCGGCCAGGTCGTCCGCCGTCAGCACCGGCAGGTCGCCGTCGTCGGTGGTCATCCTGGCCGGGGCGTGCCGTACGGTCAGCGCGCCGGCCTTGACCAGTTCGCCGATCGTGGTCGCAGGCCGCTGCTCCCCCGGTGTCGCGAACTCCGGCGGCCGCAGCCCGACAGCGCGCAGCGCGCCCGCCGCCTGGCCCATCTCGCGCAGCAGTTCCTCGCCGTCCCACGCGGTCCGCCGACGCGCCGGGCTGATGTCGACGTCGTCGTCGAGCAGGTCGATGATGCGTGTCGCACCGCTGGGATCGTCCCGGTGCCGGCGCCACAGCCCGGCGACGGCCGACACGTCGTCGTGCGCCGTGGCCAGCAGCACGTGCGAGGGCGGCCGGTCCCCCGGCTCCGGTCTGCGCAACAGCCACAGGTCCGGCCCGCCTGCGGCCAGCGACACGACGGCCCGCAGCGCCCCCGCCCGTAACAGGTTGCCCCTGATCCGCTTGCCGGGCCTGCGCGCGGCGGCGGCAGGCGGCATCAGCACGGCGGCCAGTCCGCCCGGTCTGGTGTGCGCGAGACAGTGCTGCACCCATGCCAGCTCCGACTCGCCGCGCGGTGGCAGCCCGTACTCCCAGCGCGGGTCACCGGTCAGTTCCTGGTAGCCCCAGGCGCGTTCGTTGAACGGCGGATCGCACAGCACGACGTCGGCCAGCCGGTCGGGCAGGCCGTCGGCACGCAGCGAGTCACCGGCCACCACGGTCGCGTCCCTGCCGGCCAGCAGCAGCCGGGCGGCCGTGATCGTCGCCGCCGTGCCACTGATCTCCTCGCCGAGGACGGCGGTCGACGCCGGCAGGGTGACCAGCAGCGAACCCAGGCCGCAGGCCGGATCCAGCACGGTGGCCGGTGTGCCGGCCAGTTCCACCATGAGCGCCGCGACGTCCGGCGGTGTCGTGAACACCCGACGGGAGTGCGCCTCCACGTAGCGGGCGCAGAGGAACTCGAACGCCCCGGCAGGCCCGAGTTCGCCGGCAAGACCGGTGATCAGGCCGACGAGTTCCCGGTCGGCCAACGGTTCGGGCACGGTCGGCAGTGCGGCGCCGTCCACCAGCAACGCACCGGCTGCGGCGACCAGGTCGCCGAGCACCAGGTCGTCACCGACGGCGCGCAGCCGCTGCCAGGTCCGCTCGGCGACCGACACCTCGTAGGTCTTTCCGTTGCGCCGCAACCATTCCTCGACCTCACGCAGGGAGAACAGCGGACTGGACGCGGTGCCGCCGACCGGCTGCGGGAAATCGTCGTGCCGGCGGCGCCAGTTGCTCACCGCGGCCCTGCCCACGTCCACCAGTCGCGCGATGTCACCCGCGCTGACCGTGGTGTCCTTGCTCATTCGGGACACAGTAGTTCAGATGAACGCGACGGTCCACACCTGTTTCACTTGTGAACCGAATCAACCGCTGGTTTACTTGCCTCATGACGAACACCGCCCGGCTCGCGTTCCGCTACGCCGTGGGATCGGCCCAGGGCAACCGCGCGCGCAACGAGGACTCCGTCTTCGCCAGCCCCCGGCTGCTGGCCGTCGCCGACGGCATGGGCGGTTACGCGCACGGTGACGTGGCGAGTTCGACCGTGGTCGGTGCGCTTGCCGGACTCGACGTCGACGAAACGGTGTCGCCGCAGGACATCCTCAACGGCATCGTCGCCGAGTCGCTGCGCCGGATCACGAGCCTGGCGCGCGAGCACCCGGACATGGTGCTGACCGGCAGCACGCTCACGGCCCTGCTGTGGCACAACGACGGCATCGGACTGGGTCACGTCGGCGACTCCCGGGGTTACCTGCTGCGCGACGGCGAGCTGAACCAGATCACCGCCGACCACACGTTCGTGCAGAGCCTGGTCGACGAGGGCCGCATCACGCTGGAGGAAGCGGCGACCCACCCACGCCGCTCGATGCTGACCAGGGCACTGCAGGCCAACAATCCGGTCGAGCCGGACGTCACCGTGATCCCGCCCGTGGCCGGTGACCGGTTCCTGCTCTGCTCCGACGGCCTGACCGTGGTGGTCCCGCCGGAGACGATCCGGGAGGTCCTGAGCACCGAGTCGAATCTGGACACGGCCATCCACATCCTGATCGACGAGGCGATGCAGTTGCAGAGCCCGGACAACATCAGCTGCGTTCTCGCCGACGTGGTCACGGAGAACGCGTCGCAGGACGTCCTCGTCGCGGGCGCGGCGGCCAACACCCCGATGCCCGAACCGAAGAACTGGTTGCGCCGGCTACCCCCCTGACACCCTCGGCGTCTCGGCGGCCGCCAGCCGCAACGCACCCGGTCCGACACCGGACCACGCGACATCACCGCCGAGCACGGCGATCGTGGACGTCTTCATGTCCACCCAGCCACCGAGCACACCGGTCAGCTCGGTCAGCCCGGGATTGTGGCCGATGACCAGCGCAGTCCGCGCCGTCGACGGCAGATCACGCACAACGGCAAGCAGATCGTCGACGGACGCGTCGTAGATCCGTTCGTCCAGCCGGAATTCCGGTGTGGCGCCCAGTTCCGCCGACACCAGCCGCCACGTCTGCCGCGTGCGCACGGCAGGCGAGCACACCACCAGATCGATGCTCACGTGCTCGCTCAGCCACCTCCCGGCCAACGGCGCCTCCAGCCTGCCACGACCGGCCAGCGGCCGATCGGCGTCGGCGACACCGTCCGGCCACCCGGACTTGGCGTGCCGCAACAAGACCAGCGTCGTCATCGCAACACCACTCCTTCGCCGCCCCGCAGCGTCAACGGCGCGTCCACCCGCTCGCCGACCCGATCGGCCGACGTCGCCACGACGACCACGCCACCACCCGCCTCCGGCACGACACGCGGTTCGTCGGTCAGGTTCAGCGCCACCGACAACGACCGGCCACCGTGCTCCCGCCGGTACGCCAGCACGCCGCCCGCGGCGCGCACCGGCACGTAAGCGCCCACCGCCAGCGCGGGTTCCGCGCGCCGCAACGCGATCAGCGACCTGTAGAGCGCCAGCACCGACCGCGGGTCGCCGTCCTGGTCGTGCACGTTCGACTTCCGGTCCGCGTCGGCCATCGGCAGCCACGGTGTCACGTCCGGCGCGCAGAAGCCGCAGTGCACGTCGGAGGTCCAGCGCATCGGCGACCGCGCCGGGTCCCGGCCGACGCCGATCCCGGGCACCTGCGACCCGAACGGGTCCCGCGCCAGTTCCGGCGGCACCGGCACGTCGGCCATGCCGATCTCGTCGCCGTAGTACACCAGTGGCGTGCCGCGCAGGGTGAGCAGCAGCATCGCCGCGACCCCCACCCGCCGCGCGCCGACCCGGCTGGCCACGCGGCTGCGATCGTGGTTGGACAGCACCCAGTTCGGCCACGCGCCCGGCGGCAGCACGGCCTCGTAGCGCTCGACCAGCGCGCCGATCGCCTCCGCCGTGAACGGTTCGGAGATCAGGTGCATGTTCGAGGGAAGCTGCACGCCGTCGCCGTCGCTGCCGTAGTAGCGCGCCAACCGCTCGATCGGCAGGTACATCTCGGCCAGCAGCAGGCCGTCCGGCCGTCGCTCGTCCAGCACCGACCGCAGGCCCACGAGCAGGTCGAGCACCTCGGGCCGGTCGGTCGTGTACACCGGCAGCAGCCCGTCGTAGGGCGGCAGGCCGTCGTGGTGGTCGGGGTTCACGGGGTTGTCGCGCAGTTGGTCGTCCTTGATCAGCTGACGCGCCGCGTCGACCCGGAAGCCGTCCACTCCCCTGTCCAGCCAGCAGCGCAGCACGTCGTGTTGCGCCTCGCGGACCTCCGCCTGGCGCCAGTTCAGATCCGGCTGCGCCCGCAGGTACGCGTGGTAGTAGTACTGCCCTGTCGGCTCGTCCAGCGTCCACGCCGGGCCGCCGAACACCGAGCGCCAGTTGTTCGGCGGGCCGCCGTCCGGTGCGGGGTCGGCCCACAGGTACCAGTCCCGGTGCGCCGACGACCGGTTCGAGCGCGAGTCCAGGAACCACGGATGCTGATCGGAGGTGTGGTTGGGCACGAAGTCCACCAGCACGCGGATGCCCAGTTCGTGCGCCCGCGCGACCAAGCGGTCGAAGTCGGCGAGATCGCCGAACAGTGGGTCGACGCCGGTGTGGTCGGAGATGTCGTAGCCGAAGTCGGCCATCGGTGACGGGTAGAACGGGGAGATCCACACCGCGTCGACGCCGACATCGGCCAGATACCCGAGTCGCCGCGTGATGCCGGCCAGATCGCCGACACCGTCGCCATTGCCGTCCTGGAACGAGCGCGGATAGACCTGATAGAGGACACCGGACCGCCACCAGAGCTGTTCTGCCACAAGGTGTCACAGTACGGCCGTCGGTGCCCGGTCCACTCGGTCCGTGTCAGCAACCGATGCGGGACGTGCCGAGCGCCACGTCGTCCAGCCACAGCGTGTCCGGGCCACCGCCGCCGTAGCTCTCCCACCCCAGCTTCAGATCGGTCAGGTGCGGGCGCCAGTCGGGTTTCGACGAGATCCACTGCGAGTCGACGTCCTGCGTCGGCACGCCGTCGTCGGTCAGGCCGGGCACGGCGCTGCCGTCGACCCACGTGTGGATCTGCCCGCCGGTGCCGTCGACGGAGAACTCGACGCACGTCCAGGTGTCGACGGGCAGCGGCACGCTCTGCGCGACACCGGCCGGTGACTGCGCGGGCAGCGTCGCGTCGTCGGACTGCCGGTTCCACACCAGCGCGCCGTTCTGGCCGCCCAGCCGCAGATCGGTGTTGCCGTTCGCGGAGTCGTTCATCGCCAGGAACGTCACGTGCCCGGTGGGCAGTGCCGTGGTGTGGCGGATCCAGAAGCGCACGAACCAGGTCGGGCTCGCGGCCGCCATGTCGGTCGTGTCGCCGACGAAGACGTGGTTGCAGAAGCCGTCGGTGCCGTTGATCCGCACCGACTTCGTGCCGGTGTGCGCGACGGTCTGGTCGACGGCGGCCGTGCCGGTACCCGAACAGTTCGGCGTCGTCACGCCCCAGCGGCCGGCCGGCGTGGTGGTGGCCTGGTTCTCGAAGCCGTCACAGAAGATCGCCGACGCCGCCGTGCAGCCGGTCCCGGTCGGGGTGCTGGTCGTCGTCGGCGGGGTGGTCGTCGGCGGGGTGGTCGTCGTCGTGGGTGTCGTCCCGTCGCACGGCCGGCCGTTCACCGCGAAGTCGGTCGGCAGGTCGTTGGTGCCGCCGGAGAACGTTGCCTGGAAACCGAAATCGACCGTGCCACCGGTGGCCAGCGAGCCGTTGTAGGACTCGTTCGTCGCCGTCACACCGGTTCCGCTCTGCGTCACCTGCGCGTTCCACGCCGACGTGACGGCCTGGTTCCCGTCGAACGACCACGTGACCGTCCAACTCGTGACGGCGGGCCCGTTGTTCGTGACGGTCAGGGTCGAGGTGAACCCGCCGGACCACTGGTCGACCTGATCGGTCACCTGACACGGCCCGGTGGCCGACGACGCGACGAAACCCCGCGCCGACACGGCGAACGCACCGGCGGTGAGCACACTGAGCACCGCCGCGCACACGGCGAGCCTGCGGAATCGTGCGGTCGGCATGGCGCTCCCCGTTGCTGGGCCGGGAGAGGATCGGCGATGGGACCCTCTCCCGGCGTGCGGCGACCGTCCCGACCCGGGCCGGGCGGGGACGGAATCGGGACGACACCGCGAACAGGGTCGCCGCGATCTCCGGCGCAGCGAAGTGTCGGGGCGCTCCGCACGGCGGAGCAAGGCGACGTTTCCGACCGCGCCGGAGTCTGCCGGTCCGGCCGGGTGAAGGGCGCGAAAATTACCTCACGGAACGGATTCGGGCCGCGGAGCCACCCGCGACGGTGAGCCTGCGGGCGTTCTGCCGCCGCTCGTGGGCGTCGGTCGCCGCCAGTTCGGCGGACAACCGTTCGGCGTCCCGGTCCGTGGCCGCCGCGCTGCCGAACAGCCGCGGCCTCGGGTACCGGTGACGGGCATCGTTGCGCTCGACGCCGTAGACGACCAGAACGATGAGCACCAGGAAGACCACCATCTCAGCCATGGCATCAATTGTCCGAGTGTCGAAATCCAGCCACCAGTGGCAGCTCTGACATTGTTCGAAAAGATCCTGCCAGTTAGCATGGCCGGGTGCTCACCACAGTGGCCGTCGTCCTGATCGACCGTGTCGCGCCGTTCGAGTTCGGCGTGCTCTGCGAGGTGTTCGGCATCGACCGCACCGAGGACGGGGTCCCGCCGATCGAGTTCCGCGTCTGCGCGCCGGACCCGTCCCGCCCGATCCCGACCACGATCGGCGGCGTGCGGCTGACCGCCGACCACGGCCTGGACGGTCTCGTCGGCGCCGATCTGGTCGCCCTGCCCGCCTACGCGGTGCGCGACGAGTACCCCGAACAGGTGATTTCCGCGCTGCGGGCCGCCTCCGCACGGGGGGCCACGCTGCTGTCGGTGTGCAGCGGCGCGTTCCTGCTCGGCGCGGCGGGTCTGCTCGACGGCCGCCACTGCACGACGCACTGGCGGTACACCGACGACCTCGCGCGGCGCTTCCCCAGCGCCGAACTCGACCCCGACGTGCTGTTCGTCGACGACGGCGACATCGTGACCAGCGCGGGCACGGCCGCCGGCATCGACGCGTGCCTGCACCTGGTGCGCCGCGAGATCGGCACGGCGGTGGCCAACGCGATCGCCCGCCGGATGGTCGTGCCGCCGCAGCGCGACGGCGGCCAGCGGCAGTTCGTCGACCTGCCGATCCCGGAGTGCACCGGGGACAGCCTCCAGCCGGTCCTGGGGTGGATGCTGGAGCACCTGGACGGCGAGCACACGGTGGCGGAACTGGCGAAGCGGGCTAGCCTTTCGGAACGGACGTTCGCCCGCCGCTTCGTCTCGGAGACGGGCACCACGCCACACCGCTGGCTGACCATGCAGCGCGTCCTGCGCGCCCGCCAACTGCTGGAGGACACCCAACTGGGCATCGACGACATCGCGTCGGCCTCCGGTTTCGGCACCGGCGCGCTGCTGCGCCACCACTTTCACCGGGTCGTCGGCGTCGCGCCGCACGACTACCGGCGCACGTTCGCACACCGGGAGATGAGGCAGCGCGATGGAACACGTGATTCTGCTTGACGAGGCCGGCAACCCGGTCGGCACCGCGGACAAGGCCACGGTGCACCACGCGGACACACCGCTGCACCTGGCGTTCTCCAGCTACGTGTTCGACACGGCGGGCCGACTGCTGCTGTCCCAGCGCGCGTGGGCGAAGAAGACCTGGCCGGGCATCTGGACCAACAGCTGCTGCGGTCACCCTGCGGTGGGCGAGGTGGTCACCGACAGCGTGCGCAGGCGGCTGCGCGACGAACTGGGCCTTGAGGTCGGTGACGTGGACCTGGTGCTGCCCCGGTTCCGCTACCGCGCCGTGATGGCCGACGGCATCGTCGAGAACGAGATGTGCCCGGTGTTCCGGGTGATCACGGACGCCGAACCGGTCCCGAACCCCGACGAGGTGGCCACGGTCCAGTGGGCGGCGTGGTCGGATGTCCTGACCGACTCCGACCTGCGCGGATCCCTGTCGCCGTGGTGCCAGCTCCAACTCAACGAACTCGACCGGCTCGGCCGGAGACCGGCCGACTGGCCGATCGCGGACGCGGCGGCCCTACCACCGGCGGCCCGCGGCGTCAGCCAACCCGCCTGCTGACCGGCACCCCGGCACCGGACCACGCCGTTCGGTTCGACGGCCCCGTCCCGGCCACCGAACCGAACGGCCGGCCGGCCGAAGGAGGCCGGTCAGCCGCGTGTCGGACTACTCGTCGTTCTCGTCGCGCTTGGCGTGGTCCGCGACGCCCGGCGTCGGGTCCCGCGTCATGTCGATCAGCGGGTGACGGTCGGCGCCGTCCGGCGCCTCGTGGCGTCCGCCCCCGGGTCGCTCCGTCTCGCGCTGCTCCGGCTCCGTCATGGAGACCCCCTCCAGTTGACACATATGAGTGGCCATTGTGCCCGATGCCAGAATGGCGCCATGGCCGAAGCCACCGATCCGCCGTCGGGCACGACAGCCGACGGCGTCGACACCACTGTCGACGCCGACGCCGTCGCACACGGTGCCGCGGTTCCGCCTGCCCGCCACCGCACCCTGATCGCCGTGTTCCACTCACCCGTGGCGACACACTTGCTGCGCTACGCCCGCGATCTGGACTATCGCGTCGTCCTGCTGGAGCCGGACGAAGCACGCACACCGGACGTCGACGTCCCCGTCGTCACCACGATCGGGGCCGCGAATCCGGACGGCGGGACGGATCTCGTCGTCACCGACCACCATCGAGGCGAACTCGGTGTCGTGCTGCGCGACGCGCTCGCCACCGACCTGCGCTGGATCGGCCTGATGGGCAATCCGCGACACATCGGCCCGCACCGCGAGGCGCTGGCCGCGCTGGGCGTCGCCGAGGCCGAGATCGACCGGGTACACCGGCCGATCGGCCTCAACATCGGTTCCCGTACGCCCTCGGAGATCGCGATCGCCACACTCGCCGGGCTGATCGCCGACCGCAACGGGAAGCCGGGCGGATTTACTTTTTGAGCGCGGATTCCCCGGCAGCGACCGTCCTGTTCGGACTTTCCTCACCGTTGGGCACTAGCTGCCGTAGCAGCGCCCGGTAGCCGCGCAGCGCCTGCCGCAACTGCTCGGTCCGCTCACCTTCGGTGCTGGTCCGCCGACCGGACAGCTCGGCCCGCCGCTTGGAGATCCGGCTGGTGACGTCGTCGATGACGTGACCGACCAACGCCTCCGCCTTGCCGACGGCGGCCTGGGGATCGTCCACGAAGGACGCCTGCACGCTCCGCCAGTCGTTCAGGTAACGGTCGGCCTCCTCGGTGCTGAACAGCGCAGCGGTGTCGTCCACGTCGGCATGCGTCTGAGTAGCCGTGTCAGGTGCCGTGCCAGCCGTCGTGTCCGTCCGCACGGTGTCTGTCCGTGCCGTGTCGAAGGTCCGTGCCGTGTCGCCCGTCGCCGTATCGCCCGTCGCCGTGTCGTCCGTAGCCGTGTGGTCCGTCGCCGTGTCCGTCCGCGCGGTGTTCGGCTGCGTCGTGTTCCTGCCGTTGCGGGCGTTGTCCGCCGCCGGCACGGCGGAATCGGTCGCGGAGCCGGTCTCGTCCGCCCGGGTCGCCTTGTCCCGGCGGAATTCCGGACTGTTCCTGCGGAATTCCGGGCCGGTCCCCTCGTCGGCCGTGATCCTCGGTGTCTCCACCCGGGTGGTGGCGTCGTCGGCCACGTCATCCGGCTCCACCTCGGGACCTACCTGGCCCGGTCGCAGTTCGTGTCTGGATGCCGGCTGCTGCCGCTCCGGCTCGGGTACGCGTTCGGTATCCATGGTGTTCGTCTCCTTCGAAAGGGGGTCACGCGGTGGCCAGGGACTGGACGAGCTCGCGGTAGTCCAGCATCGCCTGGCGCAGGTCGTCGGTGCTCGCGCCGCCCGCGTTGGCGGCCAGCCGGTGCGCCGCGCGGTAGCGCGCGACCTCTTCGGAGTGCCGGACCGACAGATCGTCGGCCTGCTGGTCGAAATCGCCGGTCGGGTAACCGCGATCGGCCATCACCTCGGTGACCAACCGGTCCGCGTCACCGATCGCGCCCGCGGGCTCGTCGACGAACCGCTCCTGGATGATCGACCACCGCCGCAGGTAGTCTTCCCGTGCCGTGGGGGACAGCGCCCGCAGTTCGAATGTGGAGTGCCTCTGCTCGCGTTCCGCGAGCTTCTTCTCCGCCGTCTCGCGATCGTCAGCGCCCTGCACGGCCCGTTCGTACTCGGGGCCGAACTGCCGGCGCAGCCGTTGCCTGCGCAACCGGCCGGGCAGCACGACCGCGGCCGCCACGGCCAGCACGACAACGATGACGATCACGGCGATCAGAATCGCCGACATCCTGTCCTCCAGTGATCCGCATTGATCCGGACTGTCGATCCAGTAGTTCCACGAAGGGTGAGAACCGAAACGGCCCTCACCCTTCGTGCCCGGTCACCTACGTCGGTCGTCCGGACCGGATACGGTCAACCGGGCAGATTCCACACCTGGTTCGAACCACCCGTGCAGTCCCAGATCTGCAATGGCGTCCCGTCGGCGGAACTGGGGCCGGTCGCGTCGAGACAGCGCCCCGACCCGGGATTCATGAGCTGATTGGACGATGTGTGCGTCCATTGCTGGGCTCCGGTGCCGTTGCACGTGTAGAGCTGCACCTTCGTGCCGTTCGCCGTCCCCGCCGCTGCCACGTCCATGCACTTGCCGAGCGCCTGTAGCGTCCCGTTCGACCGCACCGTCCACTGCTGCGCGGTGGTGCCGTTGCACGTGTACAACTGCACCTGCGTGCCGTCGGCCGAGTTCGCGCCGGCGACGTCGACACACTTGCCGCCGTAGCCGGTGATCTGTCCGGTCGGCGAGCCGCCGCCGCTGCCCTGTGTGCCGCTCCAGGTGAACGTCGCGGACGTGGCGGCCGGCAGCGAGTAGCTGAACGACTCGCTGCCCCAGTTCACCGTGACCTGCTGCGCGGAACTCGTGCCGTTGTAGGCGACCAGCGCCTTCGAGCCGTCCGGGTTGATCCACGCGACGTTGGGCACGGTGCTGTTCGCGGTCGAGTCGATCCGGTAGGCGCCCGGCTTCACGAACTTCGTGAGCTGGCCCATGTCGTAGTACTCGACGGTGTAGTCGACCTGTCCGCTGCCGTCGTCGTGGACGGTGACCAGCCCGGTGCACGTGCCGCAGCCGCCGTTGTGCGGCCCCATGTTCTGGTCCACCGCGAGGCTCCACCTGACCACACTCTGACCGTAGTTCCGCGTGTAGTCGATGATGTTGTTCATGTCCTCGTTCTGCTGGTTCGAGATCCACGTGCCACCGGAGTGCTCCGTGTCGAACGTGCCGAGGTTCGGGTACTGGTTGTGCACGGTGGTCTGTTCGGCCGCGCTGCCCTCGTCGTAACCGTGCCATGCCACTCCGCCGAACAACGGGTCGTCGCGCACGGTGGCGTCGTCGACCTCCTGCTGCGCGTAGTTGGCGTAGTCGCTCCAGTTCCAGTCCAGCGCGAGCACCTTCGTGCTCAGGCCCGCCGAGTGGAACGCGGGCAGCAGATCGGTGGCCGCGAAGTAGTCCAGTCCGTTGCCGTTCCAGTTCATCATCGGGTACGGCGAGGAGTCGTTGTCACAGCAGCCGGGTTCGTTCTGCTCGGACACGTAGTCCACGTGCACGCCCTGCGCCTGGTAGGCCTGGACGGTCCGGACGAAGTACTGGGCGTAGGCGGCGTAGTACTTCGACTGCAGGTAGCTGTGGCTGGTGAAGTCGTCGTCGGACTTCATCCACGCGGGTGCGCTCCACGGCGACATCATCAGCTTCAGGTTCGGGTTGAGCTGCTGCGCCTGCTTGGTCAGCGGCAGGATGTCGGTCAGGTCGTGGCTGATGGAGAAGTCGGTCAGGTTCGGGTCGCTCTGTCCCGACGGCATGTCGTCGTAGGAGTAGCTGTAGCGGGCGAGGTCCGAGGCGCCCATCGGGTTGCGCAGGAAGTCCAGACCGATGCCGTTGGCCGGATCGAACAGCTTCGTCATCACGGCGTCGCGCGAACTCGTGGACAGCGCGTCGCTGCTGCCCAGCAGGTAGCCGGCGGTATCGGTCATGGACGCGCCGGCACCGACGAACTGCTGGTACCTGTTGTTCTCGTCGACGGTGATCGTCTGGCCGCCACTGGAGTTGCCGGCCGCGAAGCTGATCGGTGTCTGCTGTTGCAGCCCGCGGGTCACGTTGCGGCCGCCGGAATCGTTGGTGGTCGTCAGCCAGATGTTCACCGACTCGCCCGCGGCGTGTGCGGTGGACGGCACGACGACGCCCGCGACGAGCGCGAGCAGGCCGAACGTGGGCGCGAGCCCGTAGCGCACGAGCTTGGGCACCCGCCGGTGCCGCGCGGATTGTTCGGGAATGGACACAGGAGGTCTCCCCTCCGTCGACAAGGATGTCGCCCCTTAATAACGCGGCTTGAAATAAGCCGTCAAGGATGTCCCGTTGACTCCACGCCGGTTGTGAACCGCGTGCTCGGGCACCGGTTAAGGTGAGCCGGAGGTCGCAACTGTCGCGGAGGTCGAACGATGCCGTACCCCATCGCGGAGATCAGGAGCCATTTCCCGGCACTCGCCGAGGGCGCGGCCCACTTCGACGGGCCAGGCGGCTCACAGGTCCCCGATGTGGTGGCCGACGCGGTCGCCGGCACGATGCGCTCGGCGGTGGCCAACCGCGGCCGGACGACGGCGGCCGAACGGCGCGCCGACGACATCGTGATCGAGGCCCGTGGCGCGATGGCCGACCTGCTCGGCGCCGACCCGGGCGGCATCGTCTTCGGGCGCAGCATGACGCAACTGACCTACGACATGGCCAGGACCCTGGCCAAGGACTGGCACGCGGGTGACGAGATCGTCGTCACGAAACTGGACCATGACGCCAATATCCGGCCATGGGTACAAATGGCACACGCCGTCGGCGCCACGGTCCGCTGGGCGTCCTTCGACCCGGCCACGGGCGAGCTGCCGGTCGCCGCGATCGAGGAAGTGCTCTCCGAGCACACGAAACTGGTCGCGGTCACGGCGGCGTCCAACCTGCTGGGCACCCGGCCCGACATCGCCGCGATCGCCGAGCGGGTTCACGCGGCGGACGCGCTCGCCTACGTCGACGGTGTGCACCTCACCCCACACGGCCCGGTCGACGTCGCCGCCCTCGGCGCCGACTTCTACGCGTGCTCCCCGTACAAGTTCCTCGGCCCACACCTGGGTGTCCTGGCCGCGTCCCCGAACCTGTTGGCATCACTCAGTTTCGACAAGCTGCTCCCGGCCACCGACGCCGTCCCGGAACGCTTCGAACTCGGCACGCTCCCCTACGAACTGCTCGCCGGAACCACGGCGGCAGTGGACTTCCTGGCCGGCATCGAGCAGGGCGACGGCGGCCGCCGCACCAGAATCCTCCGTTCGATGACAGCGCTGGAGGACTACGAGCAGGGCCTGCTGGCACTCCTTGACCAGGGCCTCGCCGACAACCAGCGCGTCACCAGGATCGGCTCACCGACCCGCCACCGCACGCCCACGGTGCTGTTGCAGGTGCACGGGACGGCAGGTGTGGAGTCCACCGACGTCTCGCCGACGCCGGCGTGAACGCACCGGCAGGCTCCTTCTACGCCCTGGAGTGCTCGCGAGCGCTGGGCCTGGGCGAGCGCGGAGCCGTACGGGCGGGGATCGCGCCATACACCAGCGAGTCCGATGTGGAACGCCTGGTCACGGCGCTTGCGGCGGGGTGACACGTCAAGCCCTCGCCGCCCGCTTTGTCCCGAAACGGACAAACAACCATCCGAACGGCGCAATCGGCGCGTTCAGCACCTTGACCCCTTCTCGCCCGCCTCGCTAGCGTTCTGCGCCCGAAATCATGGTGGTGATTTCGCAGGCGTCACCCCGATCACCGAGCCCGGCCACCGAATTTCGGGCGCAGGACACCAGAACGAGGCGTCTCCGGGCGCGAGGAGGGATCACCATGTCCGCAGGTGCCATCGGACGGCGCGGTTTCCTCGGCGGCACGGCCGCCGCGGCGTTGCTCGGCGCGGCAGGCACGACGGCGGCGGCCGCCACGCCGGCCGCTGCTCCCGACGACGCACACCACCGCCGCGTCCGGCTGGGTCTGAACTACACGCCCAGCAAGCACTGGTGGTATAGCTGGTCGGACTGGGACACCGCGTCGCTGGACGCCGACCTCGCCGACATCCGCGCGATCGGCATGGACCACATCCGGATCATGGCGCTGTGGCCGGAACTACAGCCGAACTCGACGTTCGTGAGCGCCGAAATGCTCGGCGGTCGGCGCGATGCTGGACCTGGCCGGTAGGCCGGCTGGACGTCGAGGTCACCGTGCTGGACGGCGCGGTCAGCGGCTTCCTGTTCGTACCGCCGTGGCTGATCAACAACGGCACCGGGTCCGCTCACCAACATCTTCACCGACGCCGACACGATCGCCACGCAACAGGCATTGTTCGCCGCACTGGGCACGGCCATCGGCCGGCATCCTCGGTTCCTCGGTTTCGACCTGTCCAACGAGATCTACTGGTTCACCCAGCCCTTCGGTGTCGACGTCGCGCCTGCCGTCGGCGACGGTTGGCTGCGCGCGATGTTCGACGCGACGGACAAGGCGGCGCCGGGCCGGCTGCACGTCGCCGGGCATCGACCACTACCCGTGGCTCAACGACGACTACTTCAGCCGGGACGGCATCGGCACGACCGGAACACTACTCGCCAACCACACGTGGGCAGGCTGGGCCGACGTGTTCAGCACGTACGGCCCGCTGTCCACGCCGTCCCTGCACTACTCGGAGTACTTCATCGAGCTGATCAAGGCGTTCCACACCGACCTCGACCGCAGGTGTGGATCGAGGAGACCGGCGTGTCCAAGGTGTGGATGGACCCGTATCATTCCGACGTGGACGGAACGTCGATCAGCAACATGGCCAGTTGCGAGGATCTGTGGGGCATCACCTGGTGGTGCTCGCACGAGGTCAACTGCTCGTTCACCGGCTTCAACCAGCTCGAGTACGACCTCGGCGTGTACACCAACGACCGCAGGCTCAAGCCGATCGGCGCCACCATCGCCAACCTGATCCGCGAATTCGACAGTCCCCGCCCGAGCCGATCCACCGGACACCGCACTGGTGCTGCCCGACGGCCTGGTCCCGTGGACGCCGTTCTTCGAGCCCTACATGCGGTTGATCGACAAGGGCGTCCGGCCCGCGGTGGTCAAGGCGTCGCCGCAGTACCGACAAGGCGTACCTGGAAGCCCGCGGTATCGACACCCTGATCCAACTGGACCAGGTGTAACGGCGTTTCCCGGCCCGAGAACGGTCGTCGCGCGGTCAGAATGCGACGGTGCGAATCGAGAACGAACTGGCCGACAGGGGACTCGTGCTGCCCGAGCCGATCCGGCTGCCGCCCGGCGTCGAGCTGCCGTTTCCGTGGGTGCGCGTGCACGGTGACCGTGCCTTCGTCTCCGGCCACGCGCCGTTGCACCCGGACGGTTCCTGGCCGGACCGTTCGGCAGGGTCGGCACGGACGCCCACCGAACAATCACGCGTACCAGGCCTGATCCGCCCGCCTGACGGCGCTGGCCGTCTTGGCGAGCCTGCGACACGCACTGGGCGACCTCGATCGGGTCACGGCTTGGTTGCGCGTGTTCGGGATGGTCAACGCCGCACCAGGTTTCACCATCGACGCCTGCGGTGATCAACGGGTTCTCCGACCTGATCATCACTTTGTGGGGAAAGACGCCGGTAGCCATGCGCGCTCCGCGATCGGCGTGGCCGAACTGCCGTTTCGCATTCCGGTGGAGGTGGAAGCCGAGGTCGCGATCCGCGGTTGAACTTCAGCGACACACCGATTGGTCACGGTCCCGTACCAGTGACGACGCGCCCATCCAGCGTGTAGGGTGCCGTCGTCGCGCGGTGATGAAGCGAGTCGCAGGAGGCCGCGAGTGTCCACGAGTGGGTCGGCAACCGGTCCCACGGCGAGACGCATGGTGCTCGGCGGGCAACTGCGCCGGCTGCGAGAGGGCCAGAACATCTCCCGTGAACAGGCCGGTGAGGCCATCCGGGGTTCCGAGTCGAAGATCAGCCGTCTGGAACTGGGCCGGGTCAGTCTGAAGGAACGAGACGTCTCCGACCTGCTGGCCCTGTACGGCATCACCGACGACCTCGAACGCGCGTCGTTCCTGGACACTGGTCCGCGAGTCCAACCAGCCCGGCTGGTGGCACCGCTACCACGACCTGCTGCCCCGCTGGTTCCAGGACTACGTCGGCCTTGAGGAGTCGGCGCTCGCGGATCCAGACCTACGAGGTCGCGTTCGTGCCCGGTCTGGTCCAGACCGACCAGTACGCGAGGGCCGTGGTGCGCCGCGGTCTGCCGGACGCGTCGTCGGACGAGATCGAGCGACGGGTCAGTCTGCGGATGCACCGCCAGAACCTGCTCGCCGAGCCGTCGTCGTGCCGGCTGTGGGCGGTTGTCGACGAGGCGGTGCTGCACCGCGCGGTCGGCGGCACCGACGTGCTGCGCGAGCAGCTCAAGCACCTGCTCGACGTGACGACGCAGTCGAACATCTCGCTGCAGGTGGCGCCGTTCCGGTTCGGCGGGTCGGCCGCGGAGACGTCGTTCACGCTGCTCCGGTTCGCCGAGGCGGAACTGCCGGACATCGTGTACCTGGAACACCTGTGCGGGGCACTCTACCTGGACAAACCTGACGAGGTCGAGGTCTACAGCAAGGTCGCGCAGCGGTTGGCCGTCGAGGCGGAGACGCCCGACGAGAGCCGGCGCGACTCCTTGAGCGCGCCCTGACCGACCTCCGCTGACCGGTCCGGCCGGCTGACGAGCGCGTAGGCGCGCAGCGAATCCACTGACTCCCGCGCATGCCGCTTCCGTTGCGGCTACCCACTTTCCGGGCACGAACCGGCCCGTCGGGGCAACATCGGGCTGACTGTGCCATTGATCGCGCCGAATCCGCCGCTCATCGAGACACGGCAGATGCACGTGCATCTGCACCCGCATCAGGTGCTACGGTCCAGTTGCGAAGTTGGGTATCGGTGTAGCTCGATGCGGGAAGGTGGGACGGTCTCGATGGACGACACGGTGGTCGCCGCCCAGCTGACCAATCTGGCCTGGCGCAAGAGCAGACGAAGTGGCGCGCAGGGCAACTGCGTCGAACTGGCCCCGCTACACGGGGGCGACGTCGCCATCCGGCACTCCGGGCGGCCTGGCGGTCCGGTCCTGGTCTACACGCGGGCGGAGATGGCCGCGTTCCTGTCCGGAGCAAAAGATGGCGAATTTGACGACCTGGTGGCCTGAAGGCCCCGGGCACCACAACATGTCACGAGCGCAGGTGGCTTCAGCGCCGATGCCACGTCACGGGGACCACACATGAGCGACATCGCCGACAAGCTCCGCGAACTGATGGCCAACGGCTACCGGTTCGTCCATCCGCGCAACACGCACGGCCATGTGGTCGCCGTCACCGGCATCCGTGCGCACCACGACGTCGTGGACGTCTTCCAGCTCTACGGCGAGCAGGCCGCCAACGCGGTCCGGATGCCCAGGTCGGAGAAGGACATCCTGTCCCCCAAGTGCGTGCTGTGGCGGGCCAGTGGCAGCCCCGGGGACGTGATCGACGACCTGCTGGGCCTGGCCGATCCGGTCGAGGCACCCGCGGCGGACGGCGGCTGCTGGGTGCAGGTGCGCCCCGGTCGGACCACGTGGCTGCCCGCGACCGCCTGAAGCCGTTCGAATTCCGAAATCAATCGTGAACCCGTAACAGCCGGGCTGCGTGTTACTCCTGTAGCGCTACGATCAGGCACTGCGCGACCACAGGAGGGCGGACCGTGGCTGACGGGGACCGAGGCGTTCCGGACGGTGTCGACACGAGCACTCCGAGTATTGCCCGTGTGTATGACTATGTCCTGGGTGGCAAGGACAATTTCGCGGTCGACCGCGCCCTGTGCGAACAGCTCACGTCGGTCACGCCGGAGATCACCACGATGGCCCACCAGAACCGGCAGTTCCTCGGCCGTGTCGTGCGTCACCTGGCAGAACTCGGTGTCGACCAGTTCATCGACGTCGGCACCGGCCTGCCCACGCAGCAGAACGTGCACGAGGTCGCCCAGTCGGTCCTGCCGAACGCCAGGGTCGTCTACGTGGACAACGACCCGATCGTCCTGGTGCACGCGAGAGCCCTGTTGGCGGACAACCAGAACACCATCGTCGTCGAGGGTGACCTGCGAAGACCGGCCGAGATCCTGGCCGACGAGAGTCTGCGCGCGCACATCGACCTGAACCGACCCGTCGCGGTGCTGCTGTTCGGCATCCTGTACTTCCTGCCGGAAGAAGACAAGCCGCACGCGGTCGTCGCCGAGTTGCGCGACGCGATCGCCCCGGGCAGCTACGTGGCCCTCTCGCACGTCGTGTCGGAGGACCGCCCCGAGGCGTTCCGCACGGCGTCCGACATCTACGGCGCGGCGCTCCGCCGGCCGGGCGAACCGTACTTCACGCGCGAGTCGATCCAAGCGTTCTTCGACGGCATGGACATGATCGACCCGGGCTTGGTCTACGTGCGCGACTGGCACACCGACGGTACCGACGACGAGTCCCCGCGAACATGGATGCTGGGCGGTCTGGCACGCAAACCGTGACGCCAGCCGGAATGCCCTGATGACAGCGCGGTGGCCGATTCGGTTCGCGTGCCCCGTTGGGCACGTTACGATCGATCGCGTCAGCTGAGGAGGGCAGCCAGTGGCCGAGGCGCACCAGCGAGTGTCGACCGGAATCGACACCAGCACTCCGAGCATCGCCCGCGTCTACGACTACCTGCTCGGTGGCAAGGACAACTTCGCCTGCGACCGGGTCGTGGCGGAGCAGTTGCGCGCGGCGGTGCCGGAGGTCGAGATCATGGCGGCGCAGAACCGCGCGTTCCTCGGCAGAGTGGTGCGCTACCTGGCCGAAGAAGGCATCCACCAGTTCGTCGACATAGGGACGGGCCTGCCCACACAGGACAACGTGCACCAGGTGGCCCAGTCGCTGGTCCCGGAGGCCCGCATAGCCTATGTGGACAACGATCCGATAGTCCTCGCCCACGCAAGGGCGCTGCTGGCGGAGAATCCGAACACCATCGTCGTCAACGGCGACCTACGCGACCCGAAGTCGATCCTCACCGACCCCGACCTTACGAAGCTGATCGACTTCACGGAGCCGGTCGCGATCCTCCTCATCGGAATCCTGTACTTCTTCACGGACGACGACCGCCCGTTCGACATAGTCGACGAGTTGAAGTCCGCGATGGCCCCGGGCAGTTACCTGGCACTGTCCCACGTGGTCTCCGACGACGACCTCCCCGGAATCACCAGAGCCCAGGAAATCTACCGGACATTCCTCCCCGGCAAGGGCGACGCCCGCCGAACCCGTGCCCAGGTCCAGCACTTCTTCGATGGTCTGGAGCTGAGCGAACCGGGCGTGGTCTACGTCCGGGACTGGCACGGCGAAGAGGACTCGGACACGGCCCGCTCGATGTGGATGGTGGGCGGCACAGGACGAAAGCCATGACAGCGGACGAACCGAAGCGCACCACGAACGACGAGGGGGGCGACCCGGCCTGCTGGCTCGACCAGGTGTGCCCGGAATGCGGCCACCTGACGGAGAACGCCACCAGGTGCCCCCACTGCGGCACCCCACTTCCTCAGGACTGACCACCACACGTTTCGGTTCGGTGGCTTCGTCCCGCGGTTGGTTCGGGTGCCGGTTCCTCTGTTCCGGAACGGGAACCCGGCTCCTTTCCGTGATCGCTTCCACGGTGTGTGCCGGCTGTCGGGAGCGCTGCGCGATCGTCGTCAGATGTTCAGGCCCGGGAACAGTTTCGCCGCATTGCCGGCCAGCACGTCCCGCAATACGTCCTCCGGCAGTCCGATCTTGCCGATTTCCCGGGCATTCCGGCCCACCCCGGGAACCCCGGGCCAATCCGTTCCGAAGATCCACTTGCCGGCCAGTCGGTTCACGTCGAACCGCGAGTAGTACTCCACCAGCCTTCCCGGCGGCAACCCGGCCACGTCCAGCCAGACATTGGCCTTGCCGAGAGCCAGGAACGCAGCCGTGTCGTACCACCAGCCCCTCCCCCCGTGCGCGAAAACGAACGGCACGGACGGGAAGTCCTCCACCACGTCCAACATCAGAGCCGGGTCCCCGAACCGAGCACGGGCCCCGGGAAAGCTCGACGTCCCGGAATGCAGGATCACCGGCACGCCACGCTCGGCACACACCGCGTAAGCCGCGTACAACTCACGGTCGGCCGGCGAGAACCCGCCGTGCACCGGATGAACCTTCAACGCCACCGCACCGAGATCCAACTGCCGCGTCACCTCGTCGGCCACCGGGTGGTGCAGATGCGGATTCACGTTGGCGACCAGGCGAAACCGGGTGGGATTGTACGCGACGATGGGGAGGTTGTCCTCGATCGGCTGAATCCCGGTGGCTCGCGGGCTGTACTCGCAGAACAACAGAGCCCGGTCGACACCTTCGGCCTCCAGCAAGGCATCCAGCTTCGCCGGCACCGGATTTCCGTCCGCGTCGTACGCCGCACGCCAGTCATGCGGCCCGGAGAACCGCTCCGCCCACTCCAGCCACGCGGGCTTCAGCGTCGCCAACTTGGGCACGTGCATGTGCGCGTCGACCAACGGCCGACCGTCAAACATGAGCGGCGTCCACCGGCATCACCAGCACGTCCTTCACCTGGTCCCGCAACACATTCCGTCTGATCTTCCCGGTCGCCGTCTTCGGCAGCTCAGCCACCTCCACCACCAGCCTCGGTCGTTTGAACGCCGCCAGCCCCTCCCGGCACCACGCGACCAACGCCTCCGGATCCAGCTCCCGCCCCGCCACCGGCACCACACACGCCACCGGCTTGGCCAACCCCACGTCGTCCGTCGCCGCCACCACCGCGGCCTCCGCGACGTCCGGATGCTCCAGCAGCCGCTGCTCCACCTCGGCGGGCGACACCCAGATCCCGCCCGCCTTCAACATGTCGTCGGACCGACCGAGGCAGGAATAGGTGTTGTCGGCATTGCGCACGTACGTGTCCCCGGTGCGCAACCACTCCCCCTGGAAGACCTGCCGGGTCGTCTCGTTGCGACACCAGTACCCGGAAGCGGTCGACGGGCCGCTCAGGAACAGATGCCCGGGCTGATCGACGCCATCGACGACGGAACCGGCATCGTCGCGGATCTCCACCCGGTACCCGGGAACCGGAGTCCCGGACGACCCTGGACGCACCTGACCGGGCCGGTTGGACAGGAAGATGTGGAGAGCCTCCGTCGACCCGATCCCGTCGAGCACCTCGACCCCGAACCGCTCCAGGAACCGCGAGAACAGCACGGGCGGCAGCGGTTCCCCGGCCGAAACCCCCTGCCGCACACCGGCGAAGGTGTCGTCCGGGATGTCGCTGTGCAACAGGGCCGCATAGAACGTCGGCACAGCGAAGAACAACGTTGGCGACGTCGCCCCGACGGCGGCGGCGATCACGGCGGGAGTCGGACGGGACCGCTCCAACACGGCCGAACCGCCCGCGGCCAACGGGAAGAAGCACGAGTTCCCGATGCCGTAGGCGAAGAACAACTTCGCCACCGACAGGCACCGATCCCCCGGCCCGACCCCCAGCACGCCGTCGCCGTAGCACGAGGCGACCAGCCGAATGCTGTCGTGCCGGTGCATGGCCCCTTTCGGCCGCCCCGTCGTCCCCGACGTGTACAGCCACAGGGCGGGCGAGTCGGCCCACGTCTGGTACGAAGCGTCCCCGGGCACGGACAACTCCGACCACGGATGCACGGCGACCGAGGACCGCGCCACGAAATCGACCGGCCCGTCCAACACCACGTGCCGAACCTCCGGCGCCGCGTCGACGGCAGCGACGGCAGCCGAGGCGAACTCGACGGACGCACACAACACCCGCGCCCGTGCGTCGGCAAGCATCCCGCCCAGTTCGGCGCCGGTCACCATCGTCGAGACGGGCACCGGCACGGCACCCATCCGCATCGCACCGAGAATGGCCGTGAGCAGTTCGATCCCGTCGGCCATGCACAGCATGACCCGCTCCTCCGGCCGCACCCCCAGTGCCACGAACCCGGCGGCGACCCGGTGGCTCTCCTCGGTGAGCGCCGCGTACGTCAGCGTGCGCGGGCCGCACAGGACCGCGACCCGGTCGCCGCGACCCTCCCGCACGTGTCTGTCCGACAGATGATCAGCAGCGTTGAACAGCGGATGGTCGACCATGATCGCCGCCTCAGGCCAGGTGTACGTACTCGTAGTCGAACGGCTGGCCGTTGATGCCGTTCCGCGGCGGGGCCACCCAGCTTGCTATCCTGCCCCGCTCGTAGACCGGACGCATCAACGACCGGACGAACGAGAGGTCCTCGTCGGTCGGCAGCCACCTGGTGCGGCCGCGCCGCCACGTCGCCTCGTCGACGATGGTGCCCTCGGGCGTGACGTGGAAGCCGGAGTTCAGGCCGACCGACCTGTTGAAGCCGGGGTGCGGCAGCGCGAACCGGAAGCCGATGCCGTGGTCGGTGAGGATCTTGTTCCAGCGGTTCACGCCGCTCTGGCAGTCCGCCACGTACTCGCCGCGCAGGTCCAGGTTCAGCGCGAGCAGTGCCGAGATCTCCTCCTGCGTCCACGTGCCGTCGGCGGCCGGCTTCTCCAGCACGGCGCTGTCCTCGGTGAGCCGGTGGTCGTCCTTGCGGCGACCTTCCTGCCAGCGCCCCTTGAGGCCGGCCGTGTAGTAGTTGGCCGCGTTGGTCGACGTCTCGCCGCCGAACAGGTCCAGCGACACCGTGTAGTGGAAGTTCAGGTACTTCTGGATGATCTCCAGCGGGATGCCGCCGCGTGAGCCGATGTCGTAGGTGTCGTGCTCGTTGATGAGCTGCGCACTGCGCTCGACGACGCGGTCCACGCCGGTGGTGCCCACCATCATGTGGTGCGCCTCCTCCTTGAGCATGAACTCGCAGGTGCGCGACAGCGGGTCGAACGCGGACTCCTTCAGCGTGCCGAGCTGGTACTTGCCGTCGCGGTCGGTGAAGTACGTGAACATGTAGAAGGCGAGCCAGTCGGCGGTCTGCTCGTTGAACGCGCCCAGGATGCGCGGCGAGTCGGGGCTGCCGGAGTTGCGCAGCAGCAGCGCCTCCGCCTCCTCACGGCCCTCCCGGCCGAAGTAGGCGTGCAGCAGGTACACCATCGCCCACAGGTGCCTGCCCTCCTCCACATTGACCTGGAAGAGGTTGCGCAGGTCGTACAGCGACGGCGCGGTCAGACCGAGCAGTTTCTGCTGCTCCACGGACGCGGGCTCGGTGTCGCCCTGGATCACGATCAGCCGCTGCAGGTCGGCGCGGTACTCGCCGGGCACCTGCTGCCACGCCGGTTCACCCATGTGCTCGCCGAAGCCGATCCGCCGGTTCGGGTCCCGTTCGGCGAGGAAGATGCCCCAGCGGTAGTCGGGCACGTTGACGTGGCCGAAGTGCGCCCAGCCCTCGCGGCCGACCGCGACCGCCGTGCGCAGGTAGACGTCGTGCGTCGCCAGCGTCGGGCCCATCTCGGCCCACCAGTTCATGAACTTGGGCTGCCAGCCCTCCAGGGCGCGTTGCAGCCTGCGGTCGCTCGACAGGTCGACGTTGTTGGGGATCTTGTCCTCGTAGTTGATGGACGTCGTCATCGCCTTACACCCGTTTCCTGTCGAAGACGGCTTTCTGCCCGGAGCCGTACCGGCGCAGCGCGCCGTCCGGGCCACTCGCGTTGGGGCGAACGAAGATCCAGTTCTGCCACGCGGACAGCCGGCCGAAGATCTTCGTCTCCATCGTCTCCGGTCCGACGAACCGGTAACTGGCCTCCATGCCGGTGCACGCGTCCGGTGACAGCGCGGCCCTGCCCTCGATGACGATGCGCACCTCGTCCGGCCAGTCGATGTCGTCCGGCGCGTCGGTGACGACGCCGTACTCCGATGCCTCCGCCGGTGTGTAGGTCTCCTTGGCGCGCACGGCTTTCAGCTCGTCCGGCGAGCCGTGGAACCGGGATTCCAGCCGGGACAGGCCGTTGCCCATCGGGAACACGCCGAAGTTGGCGTCGGTCAGCGTGATCGACGCGCGCTCGTCGCTGTCCTCGTCGTCGATCGGCGGGCCGTCCAGGATGTACTGCCGGTCGCACGCGAACGCGAGTTCGGCGAGCATGCCGGCGTAGCAGCCGCCCGGCTCGATCAGCGCGATCAGGCTGCGGCTGGTGACGTCCAGCCGCTTCAGCGTGCGCTTGTGGTAGTGGATGATCTCGTTGGCCAGCCAGTCACCCGCGGACAGCAGCAGGCGTTCGTGGTCGAGCACGGACGCGATGTCGCCGGATGTGGTGAACACCCAGGTGCCGAGCGTGGTCTCGTTGGCGCGCAGCCGGAGGATCAGGTCGTCCAGTTCCCGCGTGAGGGCCAGCGGCCAGAAGTCGGCGCCCTGTTCGGCGACCGACGCCGGCGCGGGACCGGCCGGTCCGCGCACCTCGATGCGCACCGCGCCGAGCGCCCTGTCGAAGCGGGCGGTCACGTGGTCGTACTCGATGCCGTCGTCGGTGACCTCACGACGCAGCGGCGGCAGCGCGACACCGGTGGCGTCCGACGGCCGCGCCGAGCGCGATGCCAGCTCGTGCGCGCGTTCCCGCACGGCGTCCTCGAACCGGCTCGGCGGCGCGATCTCGTCGACCAGCTTCCAGTCGACGGCCGTGCGGCCGCGGATGCCGTCCTGGCGGGTGGCGAACACGTCGGCACGGTCGCGGCGCACGTGCCGCTTGTCCACCAGCCGGGTCAGGCCGCCGGTGCCGGGCAGCACACCCAGCAGCGGCACCTCGGGCAGTGACACGGCGGACGAGTTGTCGTCGACGAGCAGGATGTGCTGGCAGGCCAGGGCGAGTTCGTAACCGCCGCCGGCGCAGGAACCGTTCACGGCGGCCAGGTAGACCTGTCCGGAATGGTCGGCCGCGTCCTCCATGCCGTTGCGTGTCTCGTTGGTGAACTTGCAGAAGTTCACCTTCCACTCGTGCGCCGAGCCGGCCAGCATGCGGATGTTCGCACCGGCGCAGAAGACCTTGTCCTTGCCGCTGGTCACCACGACGGTGCGCACCTCGGGATGTTCGAAGCGCAGCCGCTGCGTGGCGTCGTAGAGCTCGATGTCGACGCCGAGGTCGTAGGAGTTCAGCTTCAGCTCGTAGCCGGGCACGATGCCGCCCGCCTCGTCCACGTCCAGGACCAGCCAGGCGATCTCGCCGTCGGTGCGCAACCGCCAGTGCCGGTACGTGTCCGGATGCGCGTCGAACGAGACCTGGCCCGCCGGCACGCCTGTCATCGCCTGCTCCGTCGCCACTCCCACACGCCAATCTTCTACACCAGCGTACCGGCTCGTCAAGTTTCTGTAGCAGATTCGTTCGCAGGCTCACAGGGCGAGCCGAAACCGGTCGAACCTGGTCACGCGTTGGCAGAAGTGTAGGAGTTCGAAGGAGGCACCGATGGGACTCATCACCCTGATCGTGCCGGCGACGGCCGACGGAAGGCGGCGGAGGACTCGGTGGCGACTTCTACGGTGGTGGTCGTTCTGATAAGTTGGATAACAGGACCTACTGGGGAGGTGCCCCGTGCCCGCCCTGGGCCGCAACTGCTCGATCGCCAACGCACTCGCGGTCGTCGGCGAGCGCTGGAGCCTGCTGGCGCTGCGCGAGGTGATGTTCGGTGTGCACCGGTTCGACCAGATCGCCAGGAACACCGGCGCCAGCAGGGACATCCTGACGACACGGCTGCGCGGCCTGGTCGCGGCGGGCGTGCTGGAGCGCCGCCAGTACGAGACGCGGCCGCCACGCTTCGAGTACGTGCTCACCGAATCCGGCCGTGCGCTGAACACGGTGCTGCTGGCGCTGATGGAGTGGGGCGACCGGTACGTCACGGAAGGTGAGCCGCCCACGGTGTGGCGGCACGAATGCGGCGCCGAACTGCACTCCAGGACGGTCTGCGCGGCATGCGGCGAGGACGTCGGCAGGCCGACGCCGATCAGGCTGGGCGAGACACCGCACGGTCACGGCTGACGACTGACGGCCGTCTGGGTGACAATGCGGCCATGTGCCGAAGCATCAAGACCCTGCGCCCGCCGTTCACCGAGTCCGTCACCGGCGAGGACACACATGCGGCCGCGCTGCAGTACGTCCGCAAGATCTCCGGATTCCGCGCGCCCGCCGCACACAACGCTGCCGCGTTCGACAGTGCCGTGGCAGCGGTGCGGGAGGCGACCGAAACGCTGCTGGCCCAGCTGCAGGTACGTGGCGGCGCCCGGCACTGACCGTCGAGATGCGGCATCGGATCACGAGGCGCCCGGGGAACGGAATTCCGATGGGTCGACCGCCCGCTGACCCCTACGATGGCCGCGTGACGGGACAGGGGCCGCTGGCCGGGGTCGGGGCCACGTCGTTGGGCGTGGCGATGGTGCGAGCACACGAGAGCCAACGACCGGATCGCCTGTTCAACGATCACCTGGCAGCGGCGTTCGTCGCTGCCGCGCCGAACATGTTCCCCGAAGCCCGCGCACCGCAGGACGGCGACCAGAAGTCGGTCGGCGCGGCGTTCGGCATGCACGCCGTGTTCCGTACCCGCTGCTACGACGACTATCTGCTGGCGGCGTGCGAAACCGGTGTGCGCCAGGTCGTTCTGGTGGCCGCGGGCCTGGACACCAGGGCGTTCCGCCTGCCGTGGCCGGACGGCACGCACGTGTTCGAGGCCGACCTGCCCAGCGTGCTGTCGTTCAAGGACGAGGTCCTCGCGGCGCAGCACGCGATGCCGAGTTGCGTGCGCACGACGGTCCCGGTCGACCTGCGCGCGGACTGGCCGGAAGCGTTGCGAGCAGCGGGTTTCGACCCGACGCGCCCGACGGCGTGGCTGGTGGAGGGCCTGCTCGTCTACCTGACGGCCGAGGAAGCGGACCGCCTGCTGAGCGACATCGACGCGCTGTCCGCGCAGGGCAGCCAGGTGTCGTTCGAGAGTTCCGGCGCAGCGACCGCGGATCTGCTCGACAAGGCACGGATCACACCGAGCATGCGGAAGTACAGCCGACTGTGGCGCGGCGGGCTGGACGTGGACCCGGCGGAGTGGCTGCGGGACCGTGGTTGGGACTCGACGAACCGCTCGCTGAGCGACATCGCGGAACAGTACGGCCGCCCGCTGACCGTCGCGGCGGTCAGCGGTTTCCTGACGGCGGTGCGTACCGCGCCTCGATGAGAAACCGCGTCGTGTGGGCCACGAACGGTCCCTCGGTCGTGATCCGGTGATGCAGCGCGGCCAACTGGTCGCGGTATGCGGCGACGGTGAACCCGGGCACGATCCACAGCACCTTGCGCAGGAAGTGCACGACGGCGGCGATGTCGTCGAACGTCATCCGGAGTTCTTGCTCGCGGAGATCGACGACGGTCAACCCGCGGCCTCGGCGTCGCGGACGGCACGTCGCGGGCTGCGTGAGTCGGAGACCTCGTGCGGCCCCATCATGGCTTCGGCGAGCTCGTAGGCGGTACCGGGTCCGACCTGTTGGGAGAAGTAGGTGCCACCGGGCGCGAGAACGCGGGCGATCTCGGCCCAGAGCACGACTGTCGGATGCCGGCTGACGACGAGATCGAACGTGTCGTCGGCGAACGGGAGACCGGCGGAGTCGGCCGATTCGACGACGTGGCCGTTGAGCGGGGCGAGATTGCGCCGGGCGATGGCGATGTTCGGCGGCCAGGACTCGGTGGCGCAGAGGGTGGGTGGTGCGGCCGGGATGGAGGCGAGCACTTCGCCGCCGCCGGTCTGGATGTCGAGGGCCGAGGTCGCCTTCGCCATGTGGGTCGCCATGAGCCTGGCGTAGCCCCAGGCGGGTCGCTCCTCGGTGGCGCGACCGTCGAACCAGGAGAAGTCCCACCCTTCGACGGGGACTGCCTCACCTTCGCTCAGGAGATCGTCGAACGTCATGGGTCGAGGATGTGAGGGGGTGGGGGTGGTTGGCAAGCGGTTTCGCGGGACCGGATCGGAGGGAACCAGTCCTCGACACCAGCCACGAGGATCGAAGCGCGAGCCGCGGTCACCCGGTGGGCAACCCCACCTGATCCCGCTCCAACGCCGCCCGCAACACCCCCAACATCTTCGCGGCCGCCACGACCGACGACTCGCTCACCGCGTCCCCGATCAACTCCGTCAGCCCTTCCGTGAACGACACCTCAGCCGCGTTCACCAACCGCATTCCCTCCCCCGTCAACACCAGCAACGACGAGCGGCGGTCGGCGGGATTCGGTTCCCGCGCGACCCACCCGTTGCGCTCCAACCGATCCACCCCCTTGCTGGTCGCCCCGATGCCGACCGCGAATTCCACCGCGAGATCAGCCACCCGGGAGTCCGGATGATCCCGCAGGTACAGCAGGAACTCGTACTGCGACGTGACGATCCCGTGTCGCCCCCGCAGCCGGCCGCGATCGTGGCCTTCTCGCCAGGCCTCGACGGGACCCGGTCCGGCGAGAGCACGGTCACCAAGGCCGGGATCGATCCGTTGTTCACCGGGGAGAGCCTGCGGGCCCACCGGGGCGATGTACTTCGCCGGTCAGGACCCGAACCACGAACTGATCAGCCCGGCCGTCCTGGCCGACCCGACCGGGTTCCCACCGATGCTGCTGCAGGTGGGGCACGAACGAGATACTGCTCGACGACTCGACGCGCATGGCCACCAGGGCACGCAATGCCGGCGTGGACGTGATTCTCGATGTGACCGCCGATGTGCCGCACGTGTTCCAGTCGTTCGCCGGTGTGCTCGACGAGGCAGATGACGCGCTCGATCGCGCCGCGCTGTTCCTCACCCAGCGGCTGCGGGACCGGAGCCCGGTGCACGCGTGACGAACGGGACCGTCTCGGCGAACACCTCCGGCAGGATCTCCCGAACTGAGAGCTGATCAGGTGTTGCCCGGTGCCGCCTGTCCCGCCAACGGCGAACGGCGCCGACCCGGGGTGGGCCGGCACCGGTGTCGCGTGTGGACGTCAGAGGTCGGCGCCGTCCTGGCTCATCATGGGACGGACCTCCATCGCGGAGAATCGGGCGTCCGGGATCATCGCGGCGAGTTCGATCGCCCGCTCCCTGCTCTCGCAGTCGACGACGTAGTACCCGGCGAGGTACTCCTTGGCTTCGGCGAACGGGCCGTCGGAGACGACGGGAACGCCGTTGCGGACGCGCACGGTCGCGCTCTGCGACGGATCGGACAGCGCCTCCGTGCCGACCATCTCACCGGATTCCTTGATCATCTTGATGAACCGGTCGTGGCCGTCGAAGACCTCCTGCCGTTCGTCCTCGGACAGGCCGTCCCAGGCCGCGGGGTTGAAGATGATCATCAGCAGGTATTTCACGACGTGGCTCCTCGGTGTCGGCGACGCCGGTTCCGGCGCCTCTCGTCAGACAGGTCGACGCCCACGGCGCGATCTCGACATCATGCGCGTCGATCATGTACCGGGCACAGCGAGGGACCACGGTCGGTCACATACCGGTGAGGCGAGTGCCGGCGCGACAGTGCGCCGGTTCGATCAGGTACGGCGCGGGCGACGTGGCCGGTCGGCGCGACGCAGCCGCAGGTAGGCCAGCAGGGCCAGGGCGGGCGGCAGGGGCAGCACGACGGCGGCGAACACCACGAGGGTGCCGATGCCGATCACCACCGACGTGATCAGCACGGCGGCGCACACGACGGTGAGCAGGATGGTCAGTGCCAGCAGTGGCCGGGTGTCCAGTACATGGCGGTGATGGGTGGACGCGAACGCGACGTCCTGGCGGGGATGGCGCAGCCGGCAGCCCAGGGACTTCAGCCGCCGCCACCGCTTCGACCTGGCGCCCAGTATGCGCGTGAGTCCGGTGAGCCGGTGGTCGGTGGACAGTTCCTCCTCGATCCTGGCGAGCGTTCGTTGCTCGTGCAGGGAGAATTCCATGTGCATCGGTCCTTTCGGGCGGCCCGCCGACGAGTATCACAGCTTGGTCACGATCTCAGCACATCACACCTGTCCCTGCCAGTCCCTACCCGCGTGATAGCGAACTCCTTACGTCCGCTGATCTTGCACGCTTCCAACACACGACGGCCGGCACCGGGATTCCGGTGCCGGCCGTCGATCCCCCCGGTCAGGCGAACGCCTTGCCCAGCCAGGACTGCCACGCGTCCTGCAGTTCCGCGTCGCTCTGGTCGCCGGAGTAGCCGTGGTACTGCACCACGACGGTGTCCCGGTAACCGTGCATGAGCAGGTAGAGGCCCTCGTCGGTGCGCACGCCGACGTAGTGGGGCGCCACGAACTCGACCACGCCGTCGGTGGTGTTCAGGCCGTCGACGGCGATCCGGACGGCGGCGCCTTCGGTGACGGAACCGGAGATCCCCAGTGCGACACCGAACGCGGCCCACACCCGAGCCGGATCGGGCACCTGAGGGCCGAACGCGAACACGCCATGCTTGGCCGTGGCGCCCGGGAAGTGGGTCAGGTAGGCACCCAACTGGCGCAGGTACATCGGGTCACCCTTCTTCAGGGCGTCGTACTCGGTCTCCCAGTCGTCACCGCCGAGCAGGCCGCTGTGCACGAAGCGCACCGTGGTGCTGCCGCCCGCCCTGCCCTCGATCAGGTACTCGAAGGCCATGAACGTGCCGTCCGGCGCGTCGTCGGTGCGGTAGGCGAACCGCTTGCCCGGCTCGTAACCGGTGATCGTCGAGTGACCGGTCTGGCCGCCCATCTCCTGGGAGGCCCTGCCGCCCTCGCGTGCCTCGAACTCGTTGTGGCCCATGAACCAGGCGTCGACCCCGGGCCCGGTGGCGATGGCCGCCCACACCTGCTCCGGCGTGGCGTCGACCGTGATCTCGTCGCGAACCTCGAACTCGTGCGTGCTCATGTCAGGACTCCTGCTCCGTCGGCGTGGGAAGACTGGGGTGGATGGCGACGATCACGCGGTGGTCGCGGCCGCGCTCCGCGCTCTCGTCGTGGTACTTGGCGATCAGGGACGTGATCGCGGAGGTCAGTTCCTCCACGAACGCCGTGCGGTCGGACGGTGTCGCGAAGCGCACCTCGCCGTCCAGCGCGAAGGTGGCCAGCGGCTTGCGCGCCGTGGCCGAGCCGGCCAGCAGTTCGCCGACTTCCCGCACCAGGCGGGCGGCGAGCGCGACCAGCCAGCGGGCCGACAGCCGGTCCGGCGAGCGTGCCGGGTCGGGCTGCACGACCGCCAGCACGTTCGGCGAGATCACGTAGGAGGCCGCTGTCGCGCGCAGCACGCGCTCGGTGACGTTGCCCTTCCTGCGTTCCTCGACCAGTTCGATCAGGCCGTGCCGTTCCAGCTCGCGGAGGTGGTAGTTCACCTTCTGCCTCGGCAGGCCGACCCGGGCGGCCAGCATCGTCGCCGAGCCGGGCTCGGCCAGTTCGGCGAGCAACCGGGCCCGCATCGGGTCCAGGGTGACCTCGGCTGCCGCCGGGTCTTCGATCACTGCCACGTCCAACATGTGACCACCCTCGCACCGACAATTCGAGTTGTCAAGACAAAAATATTTGTCGGTGGAGGCGTGCGTTACCGCTGGTGGGAGTGCGTCGGGGTCAGGCGAGGGCTTCGGTGAGCCGGTCCAGGAACGTGCGTTGGCCGCTGACCAGCTTGTCCCGCGCGGGCTCGACGGCGAACCACGCGACCCGGTCGACCTCGGGGAACTCGCGCGTCCGGCCGGAACCGCGCGGCCACTCCATCTCGAACGTGCCCGGCCGGACGGCGCCCGGGTCGAGGTCGCCCTCCAGCGCCCACACGGCGACGACCTTGCCGCCGGACTGCTTCGCGTCACCCAGCGGTGTCAGGTCGCCGCCGGGCACGGGCAGGCCCAGTTCCTCCTGGAACTCCCGCCGGGCCGCGGCGACGTCGTCCTCCCCCGGCTCGGTCTCGCCCTTCGGGATGGACCAGGCGCCGTCGTCCTTGCGCGCCCAGAACGGACCACCCATGTGAGCGATCAACACCTCGGTCGAGCCGTTGGTCCGGCGAAACAGCAGGATGCCAGCACTGCGCATGCCGGTGAGTCTGGCACGTGGCCCCGACGCCGACCGCTCTCCACGATCTCCCACGGCCCTGGTCGGGCAGCCCGTCCACCACGGTGGTGATGTCGACCGGCGGGCACGACCCGATCGGCCGCCGTCGCGGGCTCCCCCATCGATGCCCGCGACGGCGCCGAGCGTTCAGTCGGTGAACGTGGGGTCCGCGCCGTGCGGCTTGGTGGCCCGGCCCTTGGGCTCCTCCCACTCCTCGGAGCGACCCAGCGCGGTCAGGTCCAGCCACGAGTAGCTGCTGCCGAGCTGGTCGGTGCCGCGCGCGTACGTGGAGTACGTGTGGAACACGCGGTCGCCATCGCGCAGGAAACAGCTCACACCAGGCAGCTCGGTGGCCTCCTTGCCCAGCTCGGAGTCTTCCGCGACGGGCCGGTAGTTGTACGCGACCGGCTTGACCGACGCGTCGACGGTCGCGTCGTAGTCGTAGTTGAAGCTGCTGCCCGCCGACGAGTACCACGGGAAGTCCCAGCCCTTGTCGGCCTTCGTGCCGGCGATCTTGCCGAAGTCCGCCCTGGACACGGCGACGTAGGTCGTGTCACGGGACCACAGGTGCCGCAGCAGCCCTGGGTTCACCTCGTCCAGGCTGGCCGTGCAGCCGGGGCACGGCGTCTCCCAGTCCGGCCCGTACATCACGTGCTGCACGATCAGTTGGCTGCGGCCCTCGAACAGCTCCGCCAGGGTGGCCTTGCCGTCCGGGCCGTCGAACAGGTAGTCCTCGTCGACCTCCACCATCGGCAGTCTGCGCCGGTCGGCGTTGAGCGCGTCCCGCTGCCGGGTGAACTCCTTCTCCCTGACCAGCAGTTCCTTGCGCGCCGCCAGCCACTGCTCACGCGAGGTGATCTCCGGCAAGCTCACTGTGTCCTCCTCGATCGGTGTAGGTGTACATGGAGACGACGGAGCCACCCGGGGAGAATCGACACCCGAGCCACATGTTTTGGGAGGAAACTCGATGGCACGTGTTCTGGTGACCGGCTCGGCGGACGGTCTCGGGCAGCTCGCGGCCCGGTTGCTGGTGGACGACGGTCACGAGGTGATCCTGCACGCCCGCGACGAGTCCCGCGCGCGAGACGCACTCGGTGGCACGCCGGGCGCACGCGGTGTCCTGGTCGGCGACCTGGCCAGCATCGAGCAGACCCGTGGCGTCGCCGAACAGGCCAATTCGGTCGGACCGTTCGACGCGGTCATCCACAACGCCGGCGTCGGCTACCGCGAGCCGCGCCGCGTGGTGACCGAGGACGGACTGGCGCACGTGTTCGCGATCAACGTGCTCGCGCCCTACCTGCTGACCGCGCTGATCACACCGCCGCACCGGTTGGTGTACCTCAGTTCCGGGATGCACCATGGCGGTGACCCCGATCTGCGCGACCTACAGTGGGAGTCACGGCGGTGGAACGGCGCGCAGGCCTACTCCGACTCGAAGCTGCTGGACCTGGTGCTCGCGTTCGCCGTGGCACGCCGGTGGCCCGGTGTGTCGTCCAACGCGGTGGAACCCGGTTGGGTGCCGACGAAGATGGGTGGATCGGGCGCGCCGGACGATCTCGGCAAGGCGCCGGTGACGCAGGTATGGCTGGCCACCAGCGACGATCCGGCCGCCGCGGTGACCGGCCGCTACTTCTACCACCAACGGGAACGCGCGACGCACCCCGCGGCCGGGGACCCTGCCGTGCAGGAAAATCTGCTCGCCGAGTGCGCCGCGCTCACCGATACTGTCCTTCCCGACGAGGAGGACACGTGACCACACAGGACACCGTCGAGACGCGCGAGGGCGGCACGATGCTGCTGTGCGCCGCCGACGGCCCCACCCTGTCCACCGAACAGCAGGCGGTGGACCTGATCGCCGAGGCAATGAGCCAGCGGACCGACCTGGTCGTGCTGCCGGTGGCGCGGTTGGACGCGCGATTCTTCGACCTGCGCAGCGGTGTCGCCGGGCAGGTGGTGCAGAAGTTCGCGCAGTACCGCAGGCGCCTGGTGATCGTCGGCGACATCGACGCGCACGTGGCCGCCAGCGACGCGTTGCGCGACTACGTCCGGGAAGCCAACCGGGGCCGGGAAGTGTGGTTCACGCGGGATCTCGCCGAGTTGGACGACCGGCTCGCGTCCTCGGCGCGCTGACTCCCGATCCACCGATGCCGCCGGAGGAGCGCGAGGTCTCGGCCACCCGCCGACGGTGTCGTGACGGAGTCAGTTCGACACGTCGAGGCCGGTCAGGAAGTAGTAGCCGCCGATCGTGGGTGCGGCACCGAGATCCGTGCTGGCACTGACATCGCCGGGCGCGACGTACGTCCGCTGCGCGCCGAGTTCGGCCGTCGCCGCTCCGGTGGCCTGCGGCAGGTACACGCTGAGAGCCACGTTCGACCGTGCCACAACGGAAAACGGGATCGGGTCGCTGGTCGCCGAGCCGCCCGCCGGGATGGTCGCGGTGGTCCGGCCGCCGAACGTGACCACGCGGCCGCTGCCCGACCGGATCGCGGAGCCCCCCGCGCTGTCGGCGACGCGCACGTCGGCGATGGTCAGTGGCGTGGTGCCCAGCGCGTTGGACAGCCGGACGCGGGCCAGCGAGCCGCCGGTGCCGGCGGGCACGACCTCACGCAGTGTCTGCCGGTCGAACTCCGTGCCGGCGCTGTGCGGCGTGATCTGCCACGTGCCGGTCCAGGACGTGTCCGGCGGCAGCAGTGCCACACCGATGTCGGACGCCGACGACACCATCACCGTCATGCCCCACACCGTGCCGGCGAGGGCGATGAACAGTGCCAGGCGAATGATCCAGGTACCGCGATTCACGAATCACTCCACGATCACGAACGGATAACGAGCTGACGTCAGGGTCCAGCGTGACAGGCGACAAGACAGGGAGTGAGCACGATAAGGAACTCGTAACGTTCAGGATTCCACGGTTCGCTGCCGCGCCAGCAGCGCCTGCTTGTCCGGCTTCCCGCCGACGGTCTGCGGCACGTCCCTGACCACGGTGATCGTACTGGGCACGCTGACCGCACCCAGTTCACCGCGCACCAGGTCGGCCAGTTCGGCGATCTCCGGTTCTCCGTTCCCCACCGGCACGACGAACGCGTGCACCGCCTCACCGGTGGTGTCGTCCGGGGTGCCGATGACATGGGCCTCAAGGACGGCCGGATGGCGCGACAACGCGTTCTCGATCGGCCCCGCGTACAGGACGTGCGCGTCGACGATGATCACGTCCCTGGTCCGGCCGTCCAGGTACAGCAGACCGTTGCCGGTCACATGACCGACATCACGAGTGTGCAGCCAGCCCTCTGTCATGACCTCCGCGGTGAGCTCGGGTTCGCGCCAGTAGCCGGACATCATCGTCGGCGTGCGCACGATGATGTCGCCGATCTCGCCCGGGGCGGCGGTCCTGCCGTCGGCACCGCGGACCTCCAGCTGCACGCCCGGGTACAGCCGGCCGACGCTGGTTATCGCGGCCTCGCCGAACCGTGCCACGTCGTTGGGTGTGAGCATCGAGATCAGTCCGGCCTCCGACTGGCCGTAGACGTTGTAGACCACCGGACCGAGCATGTCGAACGCCTCGACCAGTCGCCGCACGCCGACCGGTGAGCCGGCCAGGGTGATCGCCCGGACGGTGCTCATGTCGACCCGTTCGGTGCGCAGCTTGTCCAGCAGGACACTCAGCCACGACACCGGCACGATCGCGGCGGTGATCCCGTAGCGCGCGAAACCCTGTGGCAGCAACGTGGCCAGGTCACCGGTGGGGATCACGGCCGTGCCACCGGCGACCAGGCACAGGCCGACCTGGTCCATGATCACCGGGTTGGCCAGCGTCCCGGCCAGCAGATGCCGGTCGTAGCCCGCGGCCAGGCCGGCGATGTCGGACGTCCACTGCTGCGGCTGCCACGCCCAGCGTGCGCTCATCGCCTGATAGGTCTGCACGCATCCCTTCGGCAGCCCGGTGCTGCCACTGGTGAACACCACGCGGGCCACGTCTTCGCGCAGCGCGCGGATGGTCAGCGCGGCACCCTCCCAGGAGGACAACAGGTCGATCGCGCCGTCCACCTGGCCGAGCGAGAGCACCTTGCCGGGCAGTTCGCCGTTCGGCGCGGCGTCCACGACGACGGCGTCGACATCGGCCAGCATGTGGGCGCGTTGCGCGGACGAGTGGCCCTGGGTCACGCCGACCACCCGGCAGCCCACCGTGAACGCCGCGATGTAGGCCGAGAACGCTTCCGGCGTGACGCCGGTCAGGATCGCGACACCGTCACCGGGACCGATGCCCACCCGGTCGAAGGCGGCGACCAGCCTGCGCACGATGTCCAGCACCTCGCCGCAGGTCACGATCCTGGAGCCGTGTTCGAACGCGGGCAGATCGGGATGGTTGGCCAGGACGTCCAACAGCGGCTGGGGGAACATCGCGCCGAGCGCTCCTGTCGACCAGGGGCGCAGCGACTCGTCCGTTCCCCGCATGAACACTCCACTCGGTGCCTGATTTGTGCGCCGTCACTCTAGCCACACGACGGAGCACGCACCGGTGACTCCCGCCGATTCGGCATACAGGAATCCTGTCAGAGCTGTCAGACCCGGGCATCGGTAACACTGCGGGACTCTCACGTTCCGTATCGGGAGGTCACTACGGACGGCGTCTGCGTGTCCGTACCCGGGGTCATGTGCGGTGCCAGCCGGAGGTACCGGCCCTCCGCCCACCTCGGCCGCGCCGCACCTCCGGTCGGTGTCCTGAGAACCCGCTGATAGCCGGCTGTGGACTTCCGGCACCGGGCGTTGTTCGCCCCTGCTGGCGCGTTGTACGGGACACGAGACCATTTCGAGCCTGGAGGGCGAGCTTCATGACCACCGCTTTCGCATCCCGCGCCATCAGGGCCGGGGCACTGCCCACGCCGCCCAGCGGCTGGCCCATCGGCTCCTACGACACCTACGCGCAGGCCCAGCGGGCCGTGGACTACCTGGCGGACAACAACTTCCCGGTGCAGGACGTGACCATCGTCGGTGTCGAGCCGATGCTGGTGGAACGCGTGGACGCACGCCTGACGTGGGGCAGGGTGCTGGGCACGGGTGCGGCCAGTGGCGCGTGGTTCGGCCTGTTCGTCGGCCTGCTGCTGTCCATCTTCACCCCGGCCGCCGGACTGCTGCCGATCCTGCTCGGCCTGGTGATCGGTGTCGCGTTCGGGTTGGCGTCCTCGGCGGTGAGCTACCGCGCCACCAAGGGCCTGCGCGACTTCACGTCACACAGTCAACTGGTGGCCCGCCGTTACGACGTGCTCAGCCACCCGCGCAACGCCGAACTGGCCAGGCAACTGCTGGCCGAACTGGCCGCCAAGTGAGGTCGGGCCCGGTCACCAGCCGCCGCGGTGGTCGGGCACCAGGAACACCAGCGGCAGCATGGCGGTCAACAGAACGGCGAACACGACGAACACGTGGGCCTGTGCGATGCCGGGATCGGCGCTGCGCGCGATGACGGCCGTCGTGACCGACACCGCGATGATCGCGCCGGCCTGCCGGAACATGCCGCGCAGGCCGGCGATCGCGGCCACCTGTTCGGGCGCCAGTTGCAGGCTCGCGTTGTTCGACGCCGGAACGGAAAGGCCCATCCCGCAGCCCGTGACGCCGGCAGCGAGCGCGAGCCACAGGTACGGCGAGAGGTGTGGCGCCAGCGACATCGCCAGCAGGCCGCCGGACACGATGAGGAACCCGACGATCATCGGCAGCCGGTATCCGGTGCGGCGCAGGGCGAGCACGGCCAGCCCGGCGACGGAGATCATGCCGACGGCGCGTGCGGTGAGCAGCGTGCCGGAACCCAGTGGCGAGAGGTGGAACCGGTCCTGCGCGTAGAGCGGGACGAGCGCCGAGAACCCGAGCGCCGCGGCGCCGTAGAGCAGGTTGATCACGTTCATCACACCGAATCCCCTGCCGCGCAACAGCCGGTAGGGCACGAACGGCGTCGCGTACCGCCTGGAGTGGCGCAGGAACAGCACGGCGGTGCCGACGGCGACAGCCTCCGCACCCAGGAAGACCGGGTGGTAGAGCGGGATCCGGCCGCTGCCCAGGTACGTGATGCCGTACATGGCGGCCAGGATCAGCACGCCCAGCATGAGGACGCCGCGCAGGTCGATCCGGCTGGTGACGCGCGTCGAGTCGCCGGGCACGAACTTCGCGGCGAGCACGATCAGGACGATCCCGATCGGCACGTTGACCAGGAAGATCCCCCGCCACGACCAGGCGGCCACGAACACGCCGCCGACGATCGGGCCGACGATGCCGCCGATCGGCAGGATGCTGGTGAACATGCCGAGTGCCCGGTCCCGGTCGCGGCCGAAGTGATCGGAGACGATGCCGGTGGCCGAGGGCATGAACGCGCCGCCGCCGAGCGCCTGCACGGCTCGTAGTGCCACGAGCAGGTAGATGTTGCTCGCCAGACCGCAGCACAGCGAGGCCACCGTGAACACGGCCGCGGAGATCAGGTAGACCTTCTTGCGACCGTACATGTCGCTGATCCTGCCGGCCATCGGCATGGCCAGCACCTGACCGAGGGCGTAGATGGTGATCGTCCAGCCGCTCCAGTTGATCGGCGCGTGCAGCTCGCGCTGGATCGCGGGCAGCGCCGTGGCGACGATGGTCTGGTCGAGCGAGGCCATGAACAGCCCCATCGATACGATGGCGAAGATCAACTTGCGGCTGACCGGCGGCTCACCCGATGCCGTCGCGGCAGCCGTGCGGACACCGACCGTGTCATTCGTTCCGCCCACACGTGGCACACTAGTTGCTTGCCAGCAAGCAAGCAATCGGACGGAGGTGTGATGGACGCCGAACTCGTGGCCCGGCTGCGTGGCGTCATCAGCAGACTCGCGCGTCAGCTCAACAACACCTCCACCGGCGAGGGCCTGACGCCCAGCCAGTACTCGGTGCTCGGGCTGATCCGCAAGCGTGGCCCGCTCGGCCTTGCCGAGCTCACCGAACTGGAGGGCCTCAACCCGACGATGCTGTCCAGAATCGTGCGCAAGCTGGACGATCACGGCCTGATCAGCCGACTGCCCGACCCGAGCGACCTGCGCGCGGTCCGGGTCGAGGTGACGGCCAAGGGTGAACTGGTGCACGAGCGGATCAGGGACCGCAGGACCAGCGTGCTGTCCGAGTGGTTGGGCCGCCTGCCCGATGACACGGCTGCCACACTGCTGGCGGCGGTACCCGCGATGGAGGCGTTGGCGGAGGCGGTGATCGCGCCGCACAAATGACCGCCGACACCCTACTTTAGGGCACCGGACAAGCCTGGCACATCGAACTGTGGGCCGATGTCTTCCGCGCTGCGCGGATCTACCGTCGCTCCATGCCCGTTCCGGCCGAAGAACTGCTTGCCGCCTTCCTTCCCCGCCGAGTTCCGGGCGCCGCGCTGGCCGTCGTGCGGTCCGGCGCGCCCGTGTTCACCCACTGCCACGGCATGGCCGACCTGGAATGGCGCCAACCGGTCACGCCGACCACCGTGTTCGGCCTCGCGTCGCTGAGCAAACCGTTCACCGCACTGGCGATCCTGCTGCTGGCCGACGACGGTCTGCTGGACGTGGCCGCGCCGATCACCGAGTACCTGCCCGACCACCCGGACCGCTGGCACCGGATCACCGTCGCCCATCTGCTCACCCACACGTCGGGCATCCCGGAACTGGTGCCACGGCAGGGATTCGACTTTCGGGTCGATCACACCGACGCCGAGATCCGCATGCTGCTGGCCGGCCTGCCACTGCGGTTCGAACCGGGAACCCGGTACGGCTACACCGGTTCCGGCTACCGGCTGCTCGACATGATCGCGGCAGCCGTGTCCGGCACGAAGTTCGCGAACCTGGTCGCGGAGCGGGTGTTCGCGCCTGCCGGCATGGTCGATTCGCGTGTGCTCACCGACGACGACGTCGTCCCGGAACGGGCGAGCGGCTACCGCCACCGGGACAACGGTTTCGCCAACGCGCCGCACGTGAGCGCGACGATCCCCGGCGGCGCGAGCGGCATCGGCTCGACACTGGCCGACCTGCTGCGCTTCGACGCGGCACTGCGCCACGGCGCGTTCGCCGACGCGAGCCTGCACGAGCGCATGTACACGCCGGTCCGGCTGACGGGCGGCGCGACGGCGGCATACGGGATGGGCTGGCGGCTGTGCACGTACCGGGGCTGGCGGGTCAAGTACCACGACGGCGGCGTCACGGGCTTCTCCTGCATCTACCTGCGCGTCCCCGAGAGGGACACCAGCATCGTCCTGCTGACCAACCTGGAACCGTTCGAGTGCCGGGCGACCGCGCGGTGGCTGATGGATCGCATGCTCGATCCGGCGGTCGTCAGCATATGTTGACGAACGAGGGTCGTCAGCATATGCTGACGACATGGAGACAACCACCAAGCTGACGGAGAACGCCGCCAGCAACGACCCGGACGTGGGGCTGCGCGCGGTGGCGGCACTGCGCGCGCTCACCGAGGAACTGGAACTCCTCCAGGTCGGCAACGCCCGCATGCGAGGCTGGTCCTGGCAGGAGATCGCGATGCGGCTCGGCATCACCAAGCAGACCGTGCACCGCAAGCACGGCCGCCGGTTCGGAGGCCGCTGATGTTCGAACGGTTCACCGAGGACGCCCGCGCGGTCGTCGTCGACGCGCTGACCCATGCGAAACGGTTGCAGCACAACTTCATCGGCTGCGAGCACATCCTGCTGGCGCTGGCCTCCCGCGACGACGCGGTCGGCGAGACGCTGCGCGGCGGCGGTGTCACGGCGGCGAAGATCGAGGCGATCCTGCTGGGGGAGACCGGCCCGGGACGGGACCTGTTCGCCAGGCTCGACCAGGAGGCGCTGGCGTCGGTCGGCATCGACGTGACGGCCGTGCGCGAAGCGGTCGAGGCCGCGTTCGGCCAGGATGCGTTGCGGATGCTGCACCACTACGCGCATCGCCCGCGGTCCCGCAGGTTCCCGCCGTGGCGGCGCCCGCGCGACGGGCGCCGGCCGTTCACGCCGCGTGCCAAGGACTGCTTGTCCGGTGCGCTGAAGCAGGCCACGCGGGCGCACGACAACTTCATCGGCACCGAACACATCGCCCATGCGGCCCTGTCGATGAAACACAGTGCGGTGCCCAGAATCCTGGCCGCACTGGGTGCGTCACCGGACACGCTGCGGGCCGACATCGACAGCAAGTTCCGCAAAGCCGGTTGACAACGGGGGTTCCCTCCGGCCCGGCACGCCTGCCCGACATCGGCGTGCCGGGCCGGAGGGGAATCGACCGTCAGACGAGTCGAACGCGCATGGCCGACTCGCCCACCTCGACCTTTCCACCCGGTAGTTCCCAATTGCGTGGTAGCACCCGGCGACCCGTGTCACCCGCACCGAGTGGCCTCAGCACCGATGGCGCGCGGCGAATCAACGGCGACCAGATCATGCATTCGCTCGTGCGCGTTGCCCTCCCCAACTGGCACCATGAGATGCGTCGGCACGTGGAGGCGATGTTGGGGCACGGAGAACGTAGCAACCGCTCGACTTCTGACGCGCACGACCACGGGCCGTGGGTGCGTGGCGGCGTCATCGGGTTCGTGGCCATGCTGATCCTGTTCGGCCTGGCAGCGATGTTCGGTGGTGGCCCTGAGCACGCGTTCGCCGAAGGCGCCGGGGTGCTGGCGGCGGCCGTGCTGCTGGGCGCCGTGCCCGGCAGCGTCGCAGTCGTGCTGTACAGCACGATCGTGCGCTGGCACCACACGCCTCGGCGGCCGGAGGTGACCGTCGAGGAACTCCAGCACAAGATCCAGCACGTCAAGGACCGGATGCGCCGGCCGGACGACGCGTGGCAGCGGCTGTTCGCACGGTGCGACCGTGCGGCGCGGGCCGCCGGAGACGCGGTCGCGATCGCCCCGCCGTCATCGGCGACCGACTGGTTGTGGTCGCTGCACGAGCGGATGCGGGACGAGTTGGACAACGTCGACGCCCTGACCCGGCTGGCCAGGACGGAGTTCCCGGACGAACGGGGCACGTTCTCGACCGCCGCACTGGCTCACCCGCTGTTCGAGCGGCTGTCCCGGGCCGCGGTGGACTTCGAGAGCAGCCGGACCGGCATCGTCGACATCGTGGCACGCCTGGTGCACCGGCCGGACCTGGACGGTGTGCGAGCCGAGCTGTCGATGCTGGAGGCCCAACTGCCCGTGCTGAGTGAGCCCGATCCCGGGACGTGACCGTCAGCCCCGGTTCTTGACCAACGTGATCAGGCGGTCGATCACGTGGTCACCGCTGGCGCGCAGGCCGTTGTGGTCGTACTCGTTGGTCAGCCACGCCCGCATGGTCGGAATCATCCTGGCCGTCTCCTCGGAGAACTCGCGGGGCACGTAGGCGTCCTCGGCGTAGATCGCGGCCGCACACGGCACGTCACAGCCGCGCAGGCGCTCCTCGTCGTACAGGCGCGGCCACTCCCGCTCGGCGAGCAGTTCGGCGGCCTCGCGCAGCGGAGCGAGGTGGCCGTAGTCGGTCAGCATCCACGGGAACACGTGCTCACCGGTGAGGAGGGTGGGGTCGGTCTCGAACTCGGCCGGCCGGACCCGGTCGGCCGACCAGCGGGTCGCGAAGCCGTCCGCGTAGCAGGCCTCGTGGACCACGACGTAGAGCGGATTGCGCGCGGAGAAGAGTTCCGAGGTCAGGTCGTGCGCGAACGCGGGTGATGCCGGGTCGCGTTCCAGCAGGTAGTGCACGTGCTCGGCACCGTCACTCATGCCGATGTGCTGTCCGATCTGCCGGAAACGACGGGACGTGAGGACGGCACCGTCGGGCAGCGTCACTTCGCCCGCGTCCAGGGCCTTCAGGATGGTCCGGACACGGTCGCGGTCGCCGGGATAGCGCTGGTAGTAGCGGCGGTTGCGCTCCAGCATGGTGCGGAAGGTGGCGGCGTAGATCTCGTCGGGGTCGCGGTGGACCGGCGGCACTCCACCGGTGATCAGCGCCTCGCGCAGACCTTCCGGGGCGATCGACAGGTACGTCGTGGCGCAGAAGCCGCCGAACGACTGCCCCAGCACGCTCCACCTGTCGACGTTGAGTTCCCGGCGGATCCACTCGGCGTCCCGGACGATCGAGTCGGCACGGAACAGGGACAGGTAGTCGGCCTGTTCCCGAGGTGACATCCCGGGCAGCAGGCCGACCGGCGTGGAGCGGCCGGTGCCGCGCTGGTCCAGCATGAGGACGCGGTACTCGCGCAGCGCGCGGGTCAGCCACGCCGGTCCGATCGGACGCGTCGACGGGCGCGGTGCCTCCCATCCCCGGTCCACCCTGGAGGTAGACGAGGAACGGGCGGTCCCTGCCGTCCGGGTCGGCGACCTCGCGGGCGAACACGGTGATGCGTTCGCCGTCAGGTCGGGCGTGGTCCAGCGGTACCCGGAACTCGTGCTCGGTCAGGACAAGACCTGGGATCTCCACGGTGACAGCCATGCGTTGATCCTCTCAGCGGTCCGCGAAAGCAACCAGCGCAGCGCGTTCGCGCCCGGCACCGTGGCGGTCCCGGCGTGCCCCGACTTTCCTTGCCGGGCGCCGCTTCCTAGTGTGGCGCGCGGAGGATCAGCAGTGTTATTTCATTGGGGGCGAACACCCTGAAAGGCGGGCCCCAGAAGCCCGTGCCTCTGCTCGTGTAGAGCTGCGTGCGGCCGTTGTGTCTGGTCAGGCCCGCCAGTGCGGACTGCTCCAGCCGGACTATCAGGTGGAACGGCCAGATCTGGCCGCCGTGGGTGTGGCCGGAGATTTGCAGTTGCACACCCGCCGCGACGGCGTGTTCGACCTGTTTGGGTTGGTGGGCCAACAGGATTGTCGGGGCTTCCGGGGCACCGGCCAGCGCCGCCGCGATGTCGGGGCCGTGGCCGGGCAGGCCCGAGCCGGTGCCGGTGGGGTCGTCTATGCCCGCGAAGGTCAGTCGGGCGTCGCCCCGTCGGATGATTTCGTGCCTGTTGTGCAGTGGTTGCCAGCCCAGGGTCGTCATGTGGTCCAGCCAGTCCTGGGCGCCGCTGAAGTACTCGTGGTTGCCCGTGATGTACAGCTTCGCCATCGTCGCCCGGATGGTGCCCAGCGGTGCTACTTGCTCCCTGCGCTGTTCGACCGAGCCGTCGGCCAGGTCGCCCGCGTGGCAGACGACGTCCGGGTCCAATGCGTTGACGCTGCGGGCCACTCCCTCCGACCACCGCACGCGGTTGATCGGGCCGTAGTGCGTGTCCGCGAGGACCACGACTCGCAGGCCGTCCAGGTCTCTGCCCAGGCCGGGGATCGTGACGTCGACCTGTTTCGTCGGCGGGACACGCATCGCCGCCCTGTTGCCCGTGACGGCCAGCACGATGGTCACCGCCAGTACCAGCAGGGCCACGATGCGGCTTGCCGTGTCGGCGGGGACGCCGGCCAGCATCACGACCAGCCATACCAGTTCGCCCAGCACCGACCACGTGAACAGCAGCCAGATGACGCCCAGGAGGGTGTCGCCCACCCGTGCCGCCGCGTCCGAGTGGCCACGGAGGTGACCCGCGGCCATCAGGGCCGGGAACGACACCAGCGCCAGTACGAACACCACCGTGCCCGCGATCGTGGCGGCGGTGGGCCAGTCGGCCGCCACGACCGTGACCCACCACGGCAGGCCGAACAGCAACAGGTGGATCACCACGACCAGCGCGGTGATCAGGCTTCGACGCAACACTCTGGGCACGTGATCCAGTATGGACCGCCCGCGTCAGTCGGTGATCGACGAGTAGATCGCGGCACGCAGTTCGCGGCGAATGGGGTAACTGCTGGACGGGCGGACCTGGGTGAGGAAGATCATGATGAGGTCGTCGGCCGGGGACACGAAGAACGCCGTCGAGCCGGCGCCGCCCCAGTAGAACTCGCCCGGTGTGCCGATCGTCTGGGCGGCCGCCGGGTTCAGCAGTACGCCGAAGCCCAGGCCGAAACCCTGGCCGTCGCGGTGGGTTTCGCCGCCGTGCTGGGCCATCGTGGCCAGGTCCACGCCGCCGGGCAGGTGGTTGGCCGTCATGAACCGCACGGTGCGCGAGCCCAGGACCCGGACGCCGTCCAGTTCACCGCCGCCGGCCAGCATCCGGCAGAACCTCAGGTAGTCACCCGCCGTGGACAGCAGGCCCGCCGCGCCGGAGAAGTATATCTGGTTCCGCGTGTACCTGCTGTCGTAGGGGTCGTCCAACAGCAGGTAATGGCCTCCCTGCGCCGTATAACAGGCGGCGAACCTGTCCACTGAGGACCCGGCGACGCTGAAACCGGTGTCCACCATGCCCAGCGGGTTGAACAGGCGCTCGGCCAGGTAGCGGTCGAACGGCTGGCCGCTGAGGATCTCGCACAGGCGCGCCACGACGTCGGTGGAGATGCTGTAGATCCACTGCGTGCCGGGGTCGACCTGCAACGGCAGGCCGGCCAGGATGTCCACCAGGCCCGCCAGGTTGCGCTGGGACGGGCCGACGTGGCCGATCGAGCGGCGGTACAACTCCCCCACCGCCGTGCCGCGACCCGGGCCGACCAGGCCGGACGTGTGCATCAGCAGGTCGCGCACCGTCATCCCGCGGGCCGGTTCGCGGACCTCGTAGCTGTCCGCGTCGCCGCCGGCCAGAACCTTGAGATCGGCGAACTCCGGTATGTAGTCGGCGACCGGGTCGTCGAGCTGGAAGCGGCCTTCCTCGTACAGCATCATCAGGCCGACGCTGGCGACCGGCTTGGTCATCGAGAAGATGCGGAAGATCGTGTCGGGGCGCATCGGGCGCTCGCGTTCGGCGTCCATCAGACCGTACGACTCGACGTGCACGATCTTGTCGTGGCGCGCCACGACGCTGATCACGCCCGGGTAGCGGCCGTCGTCGACGTAGCGGCGGACCAGGTTGGTGACGTTGCCCAACTTGACTCCCGACATGCCGACGTCCTCCGGGCTGGCCTCCAGCCGCACGTCGCCCATGGGTCCTCCACACGGTCGGTCAGGATTGTGATCGTAGCCTCCGCCGGTATGCCCGAACGTAGGCTCGGAAGATGGGATTTCCGGTCGGGGCCACGGTGGAGCTGGACGAACTGATCGCCGATCCGCATCCGCTGCTGGCCCGGTTGCGGGCCGGTGAGCCGGTGTCGTGGCTGCCGGCGCTCAACGGGTGGCTGGTGACGGGCTACGCGCCCGCCGATCGCGTGTTGCGCGATCCGGCGGCGTTCACTGTGGACGATCCCCGATTCTCCACGGCGCGGGTGGTCGGTACCAGCATGCTGTCGACCGACGGCGCGGAGCACACGCGGCACCGTGGGCCGTTCGCGCGGGTGTTCCGGCCGGCGGACGTGCACGCGCGGTTCGCGGACGGGGTCGCGACGCGGATCACCGAACTGCTCGACGCGATCGAGCCGGACGCAGCCGCCGACCTGCGGACGACCGTGGCCGGGCCGTTGGTCGTCTGGGTGGTCGCCGATCTGCTCGGGGTGGACGTGCCGGCGGCGACGGTGTTGGCGTGGTACGCGGCGATCAGTGATGCCGTGTCGGGTGTGTCGGCGGGGCGGGAGGTCACCGTGGCCGGAAGCGAGGCGTTCGGGGAGTTGGCGCAGCGCGTGCACGCGGCGATCGCCGGGCCGACGCTGCTGGGTGACGTGGTGCGTGACGGGTTGTCCGTGGACCACGCCGTCGCCAACGCGGCTGTCCTGATGTTCGGTGGGATCGACACGACGGAGGGCATGATCACCAACGCGCTGCTGCATTTCCTGACCTACGGCGCCGATCCGGATTCGCCGGACGACGCGATCGAGGAGTCGATCCGGTTCGAGCCCGCTGCCGCCGTCGTGGACCGGTACGCCACGAAGGACGTCGAGCTCGGCGGAGCGCCGATCCGGCGGGGGGATCTGGTGACGGTGTCGATCGCGGGCGCGAACCGTGACCCGGACGTGTTTCCCGAGCCGGACCGGTTCGACGCGCGGCGGGCGAACGTGCGACGGCATCTGGCATTCGCGCGTGGGCCGCATTTCTGTGTCGGCGCGGATCTGGCGCGGTTGGAGACGCGGGCCGTGGTGTCGGCCGTGTTCGAGCGGTTGCCGGGGTTGCGGCTGGACGCGGCGCGGCCGGCGGCTCCGAGGGGACTGGTGTTCCGGAAGCCGCCGGCGCTGCACGTGGTGTGGGGTTCCTAGCGGGCCGCCGCCAGTTGGATGGCCACGTCGATGATCATGTCCTCCTGCCCGCCGACGTAGCCCAGTTCACCGCAGCGGCGCAGGATGTCCTGCGCCGGCACCTGGTAGCGCTCGGCCGCGCGTTCGGCGTGCAACAGGAAGCTGGAGTACACGCCCGCCCAGCCCTGCACGATCGCGTTGCGGTCCATCTTCGGCCAGCGCGGCAGGTACGGACGAACGATGTCCTCCGCCGCGTCCAGCAGCGCGAGGACGTCCAGCCCGGTGTCGACGCCGAGCCGGTCGAACACCGCGGCCAGCACCTCGGTCGGCGAGTTGCCGGCTCCGGCCCCGAGTGCGCACAGCGAGCCGTCGATGGAGCGGACGCCGCTTTCGTGGGCCAGCACCGAGTTCGCGATGCCCAGGCCGACATTCTGGTGGCCGTGGTAGCCGACCAGCGCCTCGTCGCCGACCTCGGTGACCAACGCGTCGAAGCGGTCCTTCGCCTCGTGCATCAGCAGTGCGCCCGCCGAGTCCGTGACGTACGGGCACTGGCAGCCCGCGTCGACCATGATCCTTGCCTGTTTCGCCAACGCCTCCGGCGGCGTGCGGTGCGCCATCATCAGGAAACCCGCGGTTTCCATGCCGAGGTCGGCGGCCGCCGCGAAATGCTGCGGTGAGACGTCGGCCTCGGTGCAGTGCGTCGCGACACGGACCATGTCGGCGCCCGCGTCCCGAGCCCTGCGCAGGTCCTCGACGGTGCCGATGCCGGGCACCAGCAGCACCGCGATCCGCGCCTGCTCCGCCTCGTCGCGCGCTGCCTTGATCAGGGTCATCTCGTCGGTGTGCGAGAAGCCGTAGTTGAACGAGCTGCCACCGATGCCGTCGCCGTGGCTGACCTCGATCACCTCGACACCGGCCCGATCCAGCGCCCGGACGGTGTCGCGGACCTGCTGTTCGGTGAACTGGTGGGCCATCGCGTGGCTGCCGTCGCGCAGCGTCGTGTCGATGATCCGGACTTCGTGGGCCAATTCGGGTTTCATGCGGCGACCTCCTGCTGCGCGCGCGCCATCAGTTCGCCGACCTGGGCCGCGGCGGCCGTCATGATGTCCAGGTTTCCCGCGTACTCGGGCAGGTAGTCGCCGTTGCCCCTGACCTCCAGGAACATCGCGACCCGCCCGTTGCCGTCCCAGTCGGGGCGCGGGTCGTCGAACTGCGGGTCCGCGCGCAGCGTGTAACCGGGCACGTACTGCTGGACCTCGGCGACCATGTCGTGGATCGACGAGGTGATCGCGTCCCTGTCGACGTCGGGGCCGATCATGCAGAACACCGTGTCACGCATGATGATCGGCGGTTCGACCGGATTCAGGATGATGATCGCCTTGCCGCGCTCCGCACCGCCGACCTCGGCGACCGCGCGACCCGTGGTATGGGTGAACTCGTCGATGTTGGCCCGCGTGCCGGGGCCGGCGCTGCGCGACGCGACCGACGCGACGATCTCCGCGTACGGCACCGCCGTGACCCGGGACACCGCGTGCACCATGGGAATCGTGGCCTGACCGCCGCACGTGATCATGGAGATGTTCGGCGCGTCGATGTGGGCGTGCAGGTTCACCGGCGGGCACACCATCGGGCCGAGATGCGCGGGGGTGAGGTCGACGGCCTGGATACCGGCCTCGGCGTAGCGCGGCGCGTTCGCGACGTGTGCCTTGGCCGACGTCGCCTCGAACACGATCCGTGGCGGCGGATCCTGGCGCAGCAGCCAGTCCACGCCGTCCGCCGACGCGGGGATGCCCTGTTCGCGGGCCCTGGCGAGGCCGTCGGACTCGACGACGCCGACCACGTACCCGACGTCGATGACAGTGCTGCGGCGCAACTTCGCCAGCAGGTCGGTGCCGATGTTGCCCGGTCCGACGATCGCGGCTGTGGTCTTGGTGGCCATGACTGGACTGTGACACCCGGACACCCGACACTGAAGCCATGTATTCCGGTGAGTGGAACGGGCCACCGAACTCGGTGCTGGGCCGCGCACTGACGCTGCTGACCGCGTTCGGTGCCGGCGAGGACGAGCTGACGCTGGCGGAGCTGAGCAGGCGCACCGGAATCCCGAAGACGACGGCCCACCGGATCCTGGGCGAGTTGGCCGGCTGGCGGGTCGTCGAGCACACGGCCACCGGTGTGCGGCTGGGTATGCGGCTATTCGAACTCGGCGCACTCGTGCCGATCCAGCAGGGGCTGCGGGAGGCGGCGGCACCGTTCCTCGCCGATCTGTACGAGGCGACGCACGAAACCGTGCACCTGGCGATCCTGCACGGGTTCGACGTGGTCTACCTGGCGAAGTTCGACGCCAGCAAGAGCCCGACCGTGGCATCCCGGGTGGGCGGCCGGATGCCGGCCTACTGCACCGGCGTCGGTAAGGCGCTGCTGGCGTTCGGTCCACCGGAACGGGTCACGGCCGTGATGGCGGCCGGGATGCCACGCCGCACACCACGCACGGTGATCGTGCCGGGACTGTTCGAGGCGGCACTGGCGGAGGTACGCGAGCGCGGAGTGGCGGAGGAACACGAGGAGTCCACCGTCGGTGTCGCGTGCGTGGCGGCACCGGTGCTGGACGCGGACGGCACGGCCGTGGCAGCGGTGTCCATCACGGGTTGGGCCCACCAGTTGAACACCGCGCGGCTGGCACCCGCCGTGCGCACGGCGGCGCTGGGCATCTCGCGCATGCTCCGCGCGTTACCGCACAAACCAGTCCCAAGTCGGTAGCGGCGGCATCACGGTTCACCCGCGACCGGTCGTTGCGTTGACAACGAGTCACCGCATTCCGCACCCTTCACTCATGACGGATGGCGGCCGCGAGCCGGGCTACGTGGTCGGCATGGACGAACTGATGGAGTCCACTGAGGAGGATGCCGGCACGGTCCGAAGACGACGCCGCTGGACCAGGATCTCCCTGCAGATCACCATCGGGCTGCTGGCAGTGCTGGTGTTCGGCGCGGTCGGCCTGCTGTGGGGCGTGACCAGTTCGGTGACCGGCTCCGTACACACGGTGCACGTCGACGCGCTGGCGCCCGCCACCGGTGACGCCAAGGGCAAGCCACTGACCATCCTGCTGCTCGGCTCGGACTCGCGGGCGGGCGAGGACAACACCGACGGTGTGTCGGGGCAGCGCGCCGACGCGATCATGCTGATCCGCTTCAACGCGGCCCGCACCGACGTCAACGTGCTGTCCATCCCCCGTGACTCGTGGGTGGACATCCCCGGCATGGGCACTCAGAAGATCAACGCGGCGCTCAACGGCGGCCCGTCGCTGGAAGTCAAGACCGTCCAGCAGCTCACCGGTATCCCGATCGACCACGTGATGGTGATGGACTTCAACGGCGTCCGTGACCTGACCGACGCGCTGGGCGGCATCCAGGTGCTCAACGAGCACGCGATCACCGATCCGCGCAACGGCAACCACTTCGACGCCGGGCAGTTGACACTCTCGGGCAACCAGGCGCTGCTGTACGTCCGGATCCGCTACGGCCTGCCGGGCGGCGACTTCGACCGGATCGACCACCAGCAGCAGGTGATCGCGGCGATCAGTCACAAGCTGCGCGGCGAGGACCTGCTCGGCAGGCCGGGACTGGCGGCGCAGGTGGTGCGGATCGTGGCGAGCAACCTGACGGTCGACTCGGGTCTCACCGCGGAGCTGATGACGCGGACGCTGGTCGACATCATGGCGACGCCGACCGACGGCATGCACTTCTACACGGCGCCCTGGACCGGGTTCGGCACGTCCAAGGACGGCGAGTCGTACGTCAACCTGGACACGCCCAGACTCGCGGCGGCGTGCAGGGCGTTGCTGGACGACGAGCCGCTGCCGTTGAAGAGCACGCCGATCAACCTGCCGTGAGGGCGCGTCCGCGCGGACGCGCCCTCGGGCCGGCGGTGGTCAGTGGCCACCCAGCGAGTTGGTCAGGTCGGCGGTCTGGTCGGCGGGCGGCGCGGTGACGGTGACCGGCACGCCGTAGTCGGACAGCTTCACGGTGAACGAGAAGGACACCGGGGTGCCTGCCGGCTTCGTGGACGTCGCGGCCGAGGACGGGGTGCCGACCAGGGCCTCCTTCATGCTCACCTGACGCAACCGGCCCTGGCCGTCGATCCACACCTGCGCCGGCAGGTTGTGGGTGCCCAGTTCCTGCTCCAGCGTGTGAATCGCCTGCTGTGCCTTGGCATCCTGGCCCTGCGCGGCCTTGTCCAGGTCGATCACGACCTGGTAGTGCGTCGTGGCCACACCGTCCACCGTCTCCTGTCCGACGGTGATCACCTTGGCGCCCGCGCCGCGCAGGTAGCCCAGTGTCGTGGTCGGGTCGGCGGGCGTGTCACTCATCAGCTGTTGCAGCGAACCCTGGCCCTGCCCGGACATCTTCGACAGGTCCAGCGAGATCCACGGCTTGCCCCCGGAGAGCTGCTGGACCGCCGAGTTCGGGATGTTCTCGTAGATCATGCCGTTGACGAACCGCGTCTCCGCCGTGTTCTGCCCGCCGGGTAGCTGTTCGGTGAGATCCGCGGCGTGGTGGGTGAAGTCGAGCAAGCCGGTCGCCGTGATGGGGAGGCTGGTGTTGCCGATACCGACCTGTGTCGTCAGGGTGGTCCTCGCCGAACCCGTGTCGATCGTGTTCTGGTACGCGGTCGCGACGGCCTGGCTGGGGCCCTGCGCGCCGACCGATGAGCTCGTTGTCGATGGGCTGGCCGTGCCACTCGTCCCCGCAGCCGAACTGCCGCCCTGCTGGCACGCGGCCAGGACCAGGCCTGTTGCCGCGATCACCGCTCCGGCTGCCAATCCCGTTACTCGTCGCATGCGTGTCGGGTTCCCACTGTGACCGTCGATCACACTCGCGTGACGCCCATCACATCAATCAGGCGACGTTCGCGGTCACCATCCGCTGGTTGTTGGCGGTGTCCACGACCTCGATCGCGGCGACGTCGCTCGGGTCGATCACGGCGGAGCCGTTGATGGTGACGACCGCGGTGTACGCGTTGGCCGGCGCGACCCAACCACCGGCCAGAACCCGTTGACCGGACGTGGAAATCAGGTAGATGTCGCACGGGGTGCCCGGCCTGACACCGGTGAAGCGGCCGGTCAGCGCGACCCAGCCGACCTTGCGGGTGAGATCCATCGACATGCCGACGCCGGTCTGCGCGCTGATCGCGTGCAGCGTCACCGTGTCCGACGACGCCGGTGCGGTGCTCGACGGTGGCGCGGCGGCTTCCGGCGCCGCGACGCCGCGTTGGGCGAGCACGCCACCGGCGAAGGCGGCGGCCAACAACACGACGGCCGCGGCGACCAGCAGGCCGCGACGCCAGAAACCGGTGCGGTGACGGCGAAGCGGCCGGACCGGCATCGTCGGTTCGTCCTCGACCACGGCGTCGCGCATGATCCTGGCGAACAGCAGGTCGCTGTCCTCGGCCTCGCCGTCCAACAGTGCCTCGGGCGGGATCTCGTCCAGGATCTCGCGCATCTCCAGCAGTTCGGCCAGCTCACGCTGACAGTCGAGGCAGGTGCTGACGTGCAGGTCGACTTCCTCGGCCTCGGCGGAGGACAGGGCGTGCAGACAGTAGGCGGCCAACAGGCCCTGGTCGTCGTGGATGGTCATCCTGTCGGCTCCTTCTTCTCGGAGCCGATCGTCCGCCGGAACGCGCGCAGTGCGTGATGCGAACGCGATTTGACGGTTCCTTCCGGAATGCCGAGCTCGCGGGCCGCTTCGGACACAGATCTCCCCAGGCAGTGGAGTTGGACGAGTACGGCGCGGTGTTCGGGGGACAGTGTGGCCATGGCTTCGTAGACGGTCAGGTTGTCCACCACGTCCTGTGCGTGGTCGCCGCCGCTGGCCAGGGTCGGCGGCAGGTCGGCGACCTCGGGCGGCCGGGACGACCTGGCTCTGGCCCGGTCGACGAAGATGTTGTGCGCGATGGTGAGCAGCCATCCGCGCACCGACCGGACCTGGGGCAGCATCGCCGAGTTCTTCCACACTTTCAGAAATGTCTCCTGCACGATGTCTTCAGCGGCGAACCGGTCGCCGGTGAGCCGCTGCGCGTAAGCGAGCACACTGCGGCTGTGTTCACGGAACAACGTCCGGAGTAAGTCGGTATCACCGACATCGGCGGACGGCTCGGCGGCTTTCACGCTCAGCTCCCCCGTCGTGCTCGGCCATGGCCCTGCGGGACCCGGCACGCTCGGCGCTGAGTCTACCGAACGCGCTGTCGCCGTCGTTTCGTCCAGTTCAGCGACGTAACGACTGCTCAGTTCCGACACGGCGTTCATGGGCCTCCGGCGATTGGCCGTACTCCTTCATCTGACTGGACGGGCAACGGCGCCGTATCGTTCAACATCATCCGAAATCACCCGCACGGCGCAGTAACGCGAGGGCAGACCGAGGCCGACGCGGAGGCCGACGACGAGCTTCGCGCCGCCGATCAGCCGAGTCCGGCACCGACAACCCGGGTCCGGCCACGGACACGTCCCAACAGATGGATGGCATGGAATGCGGCCATACGATCGGGACGGCAATCAGTCATCGGGCCGGGGAGCGACGATGATCACTGTGCTCGGCCTGGTCGGCGGACCCGAACCCGGCGGTCGCACCAGCACGGCCGTCGCCGGGGTGCTGGCCGGAGCGGCGGCGGCCGGTGCGAGGACCGGACTGTTGGAGCTGAGCCAGGTGCCGCGGGCGGAGATCGCGGCGGCGCTGGCGGACGCGGACGCGTTCGTGTTCGGCAGTCCCGTCTACCGGGCGACGTACAGCGCGCTGCTCAAGGGTCTGCTGGAGGCGACCGAACGCGGCAGGTGGGGCGAGAAAACGGCACCGCTGCAGGGCAAGGCGGCCGCGACCGTCCTGACCGGCGCGAGCATGCACCACTTCCTTGCCACCAACGACCTGCGCAACGTACTGGCCGGCTTCTTCGCGGTGCAGGTCCTCTCCCCCGGCCTGTACCTCGACCATTCCGGCTTCACCGACCGCACGACCCTCGACGAGGACAGCACGACCCTGGCCGCCACACACGGCAGCGCACTGTTCGACCTCGCGTCGGCGGTGCGGGCGTCGGCAGCACTGCGAGCGGTGACACCACAGGTCTGACCCGGGCAAGCGGCAGTTCTGCCGGCACGGTGGTGCCTGGTCGCCGGCATGAACGGGCTCATCACGAACCCGAGCCCGAACGGCGAGCGCGCGCTGGTCACCGCCGTACTGGCACTGCCGTTCACGTTCCTGGCGGCTACGCTCGCGGGCTATGGTCGCCGAGATCGACGTCACGCTGCCCGACGGTCGCACACTGCACGCCTACGACAGCGAGGACCCCGGCCTGGCGGTGTTCTGGCACCACGGCACGCCGGGTACCGGCGATCTGCCGGTACCGCTGCTGCCCACCGCGCGGCGGTTGGGCATCCGGTGGGTCGCGTTGGACCGCCCCGGTTACGGCGGTTCCACGCGGCAGCCCGGCCGGAGCGTCCGTTCCGTCGCCGCGGACGTGGCCGCCGTGGCCGACGCGCTGGGGATCGAGCGGTTCGGCGTGCTGGGCGCGTCCGGCGGTGGTCCGCACTCGCTGGCGTGCGCGGCATCGCTGCCGCGGCGGATGGTCGGCGTGGTGTCGCTGGCCGGGCTCGCACCATTCGGTGTGGAGGGTCTGGACTGGTTCGCCGGGATGGGGCCGTCCGGTCTCGCCGAGCTGACCGCGGCCACCCAGGGACCGGACGTGCTGCTGAAGCACCTGGAGTCGGCCGAGTTCGATCCGGACATGTTCACGCCCGCCGACTACGCGGTGCTGGAGGGCGAGTGGAACTGGCTCGGGCGGGTGGCGGGCGCGGCGATGCGGAGCGGTCTGTACGGCATGGCCGACGACGACCTGGCACTGGTGACGCCGTGGGGTTTCGGACCGAGGGACGTGCTCGCGCCGGTGTTGTACGTGCACGGCGCGGACGACCGGATGGTGCCGGCTTCGCACTCCCAGTGGCTCGCCGACCACACGGGTTCGGCGGAACTGCGGCTGTGCCGGGGTGAGGGCCACGTCTCCGTGCTGAGGCAGTGCGAGTCGGCGATGGAGTGGTTGCTCGACAAGGCACGCCGGTTCCACCTCTGACGTCCACACACGACGACGGGCGCCTCGCTGTAGCGAGGCGCCCGTCGATCGTCATGTCGTCACCAGTGCGTCGGGACACCGCCCGTCGTCGGCGCGCCTGCCGGGTTGCTCGGGTTGACAGGCGGGTTCGTCATGGTCTGGGTCGGCGGCGCCGTGAAGACCGGCTTCGTGGTCGTCGGCATCGTCGTGGTGGGTTTCGTGGTGGTGGTCGTGGTCGGCGGGGCCATGGTCATCGGGACCGTGGAGAAAAGCTGGCCGCGTACCGCGCCGTTGGGGAACTTGCCACTGAGCAGGTTCGTGTGGAACGCGGCCGGGTTGGCCGCCATCGCCGCGACGGTCGCGGCGGGCACACCGGGCACCGTGCCGGCGACACCGATGATCGTCGGGTCGAGACCACGCGGGGCCTTGAACAGCGTCGTGACGAGCGTGCCCACGGCACCGACGGCGCCCTTGTTCACGTCCAGCGCGGTCGGGGACGTCACGCCGTTCCAGAGTGCCGCGAACGTGACCGTCGTCTTCGCTGCGCCGATGAACACCGTCGCGTGGCCGTCCATGTCGCCGACCGTGCCGATCTCCTGGTCACCACTGTCCACCGAGGACCACGGGCCGACGTGCAGGATCTGGTTGAAGTCGACCGGGTTGATGCGGCGGAACGCGCCGCGCACCGCGCCACCCGAGTGGTTGGGCGTGAGGAGGTTGGCGGAGAACCCGCCAGGACTGGTCAGCAACCTGGCGACCAGGTTGGTGTCGCGCAGGTTCACGACGCCGACGACCGCGTTGATCGAACTGGGCATCGCCGCGGCCATGAAGTTCATCATGTTCGAGTTGCCCTGTTCCAGGCGCACGCCCGTGGCGGAAGTCATTCCCTGCCACGAGACCTCGTACATGATCTGGTTGCGGGTGATGCGAAGTATCACCACCGCCTTTCCATTCGGGTCACCAGCGGCCCTGCCGTATTTCTGCCATTCACCATGGCTGTTCAGGTCTGCTTCGAGAAACACCGCTGCGGACGCGTTCGACTGCACATTCGCGAGATCGACCGCGGCTTCCGGTGCGCCGGCCGCTGCGGTGTTACTGGTCATGCTGACTGCCGCGTAGGCGACACCGGTCGACACTGCGATACCAGCCCCGGCCACAACGGCGAACAGCGATTTACGTTTGATCATTTCCACCTTCCTTCCGGCTATGGGGGAAGACGCCTGCCGTTGCGATCGGTTGGCCCGCACTGACCAGCGGTAAGGGTTCTTACGGAAGTCCTTACAGAAGTACGACGACCGCGCCCTACCCGGACCCCGGTCTTGTCACCTTCTGCGGCCGGTGCTAACGTCCGTGATCCACAGGAGATCTAGTCGATATAGACGCGAAATTGGAAGTGGTCTACCGGTATTTCGGCAATCGACGCTGGTCGGCGGGGCCCGACTACAGCATCGACCGAGACATCACATCGACTCGAACTCATCTACTTGCCCAGCAGCACGTCCTGTCTCCGAGCGGAGGCGGGCAGTGAGAGGAGCATGGGTTGCGCCATGTAAGCTACCGCGACCTCGATCAGCACCCACGCCCCCCACGGGAGCGGTCGCGGTCCGCGTCCAGACTTCTTCGTATGTCCGTCATTCTGCCGGTGGCAGCCGTCGCGGCGGCGGGCACACTGTTCTACGTCTTCGCCAGTTCGTCGTCGGCGGCACCGGCGGCAGCAGCGGCTCCGAACCCCAACTGCACCATGATCGTGCCGGCGAACCCGCTGACGGCAACGGGTTTGTCGACGCCTTACCAGTTGACGGCGACGAGCGCGGCGGGTGGCCCGTGCAACGAGGCCAACGCCGCGCAGTCCGCGTTCGTGGAGGCGTCGATCATCGACCCGGCCACCGGCGCCGTGTCGGTCTACCGACCCCTGGTGATCGACAAGGGCACGAAGCCCGCCGCGGCCGAGGTCGTGCCGACCCTGCCGGCCAACGCCGTGGTGGCGCTGTGGACCGGCTTCAACGGCACGACACTGACCCTGCAGGCCACCAACAACAGCCTGCAGCAGGGTCAGTGCGTTTCCGGTCTGCAGGGCTCGCCGTTCGGCCAGGTCGCGGCGTGCAACGCGCCCGCGTTCTTCCAGACGGCGAACAAGGCCATCGCGGCAGGTCAGTTGACGATCCCGGCGCTGGCCACGGCCAAGGACGGGCAACCCTGCCCGACGACGCGTGACTTCGGCCTGATCGACCAGGACCAGAGCGACAACGTCGTCACCAGCTACCTCGCGACCGGCAACGGAACCACCGCGCAGAACACCGCCGCGAACACCGCGGCGCTGGCCGGCGCCACGCCGCTGGTCAACGGCAGTGACAACCTGCTGCTGGACGGCTTCGTCGACCCGGCACTGGGTTGCACGCCGTTCACCGCGCCGGACCTGACCAACCCCGGTCAGCAGGTCGGTTCGCTGGCACTGGACGAGCTGCAGGCGGCGGCCGACCAGAAGGCGCCGATCGCGTTGGTGCCGCTGAACGACCCGATGACGCTGAACAACAACAATCAGAGCAGGACCAAGACCAACCTGTTCCGGGTGAACGTCGACCAGCCGCCGCTGGCCGCGGCCGACACGCCGACCTCGTACTGCCAGAACATGGTCACGATCAGCCAGCAGCGCACCCAACTGGACAAGGCCCTGACGATGAACGGCCCGTCACCGGCGCCCGCCAACGCGAACAACCTGTTCACGTTCCTGGCGATGCGCCTCAACCAGTCGTTCACCAACCTGGGCTGCGGTGCCCTGTTGAAGATGGCCGACCCGGTCACGCTGCAGATGAACGGCAACGGCGTCGTGATCGGCGCGACGTTCGCGGCGGCCGGTGCGGCTCCGCCGGTCTGCGGCCAGCCGACCAGCAGCAGCGCGGCGCCGACCAGCATGTCGGCCACCGGCACGGTAGCGGCGACCGGTACGGCGTCGGCGACCGCAACGGCATCGGCCACCGGCAGTGCGTCGGCGACCGGCACCGCGACGGCGACGGCGACAGGTGCTCCCGGTTCGTCCGCGGCAGGCGGCGCACCGGTGTCCGGCACGGCGACGGCGACCGGCACCATGTCGGCACCGGCGACGTCTGCCACGTCCTCGGTCACGATGACGCCCTCGACCACGGGTTCGGCTCCGGCCGGTACGACCACCACGGCCCCGACCTGCATGTCGACGCCGCCCGCGACCACGAAGCCCAACCACGACATGTGGGCCGGCTGGCACGCCCGTCACCACCCGCACAAGTACTGACACCTCGTCGACGGAAGGACGAAGCCGGGCGCCGCGAGCAGCGGCGCCCGGCTTTGTCCGGTGGACAAAATGCCGATCCGGGATTGTCGGCACAGCTCGTCTGAAGTAGCTTGCCGATCAGGGCAACAGCCTGACAACGTTGTCACAGCGCACCGGAAGGCGACGCGGCATGGGCGGTCCAGCCAGACACTTCCACCGACGGAGCAGGCAGGTGGCGACGATCGCCGCGGTCGGGTTGGTGGTTTTCGCCACCACCGCCGGCACGGTCGCCGCGGCGCCGCAGGCATCGCTGGTGACCGACCCGGCGGCACTCGTGGACCCGATGATCGGCACGGGTTCCGGTGGCGCCACGGTCGGCCAGGTGGACACGTATCCCGGTGCGACGGCGCCGTTCGGGATGCTGACGTTCAGCCCGGACACCCCGTCCCGGCCGGACGGCGGCGGCTACAACCACGACGACTCGTCGATCATGGGCTTCAGCCTGACCCACATGTCCGGCCCCGGCTGCTCCGCGTTCGGTGACATGCCGATCCTGCCGACCGTCGGCGCGATCGGCACGAACCCGGCCGCGACGACGGAACCGTTCAGCCACAGCGCGGAATCGGCCAGCCCAGGCTCGTACTCGGTGACCCTCAATCCGTCCACTTCGGACGCGGTGCGCACGGACCTGGCGGCGACGGCGCGCACCGGCATCGCCGACTTCAGCTATCCCGCGACGCGGGCGGCGAACGTGCTGTTCAAGATGGGTGACTCGCAGTCCGGCAACACCGGCGCCGACGTGCAGGTGGTCGGGAACAACGAGGTCACCGGCACCGAGACCGCGGGCCAGTTCTGCGGTTCGCCCGGCACGTACCCCGTGCACTTCGTGGCCGAGTTCGACCGGCCGTTCTCCACGTACGGCACGTGGCACACGGCGCCGACCGGCACGAACGTGTTCACACAGCCCACGGGCCAACTGGACTGGAGCTACCACGAGGTGACCAGCGGCGGCACGCCCGCCACGATCGCGCCCGCCACCACGTCCGACGGCCAGAGCGCGATCTCGTGGCAGCAGTCCGACGCGATGGCCAACACGTGGATCCAGACCACGCCGCAGGGTCTGGTGCAGGGCGACTCGTACCAGGCGAGTGTGACGCTGCGGGGTTCGGGCACGGTGTACCTGAACTTCTACAACGGCCAGCAGGACGTCGGTGACACGCCGGTGACGCTGTCGTCGACGCCGGTCACGCTGACCGTGGACACGATGATCCCGACCGGATCGATCGGCGCACCGCAGTTCCAGGTGCGCACGCCGAGCATCGGCGCGGTGAACCTGTTGGCGTCCAACGTGTCGATCCGCCAGGACACGGTGGTCGTGTCGCCGGGTACCACGTCGATGACGGCGAAGGGCACCGGCCAGCAGCGGGTTGCGGCCGCCGCGAACGGCAAGCCGGCCACGGGCGCCGAGGTGCCGCACGGGCCGGCCGAGGCCGGTCAGTCACGCACGCAGGTCGCGGGCACCAGCGGCCTGCAGTCGGGCGCGTGGGCCAGCTTCGACACCTCGACGCAGGCGCAGGTGCACATGAAGGTCGCGATCTCCTACGTGAGCACGGCGGACGCGTGGGCGAACCTGCGGGCCGAGGACCGCGGCTGGAGCGTGCCCGACATCGGCCACGCCACGCGGAACCAGTGGAACAGCCTGCTGGGCCGGCTGAGGATCGGTGGCGGCACGCACGACCAGCAGGTCGAGTTCTACACGGCGCTGTACCACGCGCTGATGGAGCCGAGCGTCTTCTCCGACGTCAACGGCGACTATCTCGGCTTCGACAACAAGGTGCACCGCACCACGAGAGGCCAGGTGCAGTACGCGAACTTCTCCGGCTGGGACATCTACCGATCGGAGATACCGCTGCTGGCCACGCTCGTCCCGGAACAGACCAGCCAGATGATGACGTCGCTGCTCAACGACCAGGCACAGGGCGGCTGGCTGCCCAAGTGGGGCTTCGCCAACGACTACACCGACGTGATGAACGGCGACGCCGCCGATCCGATGCTCGCCGAGGCGTGGACGTTCGGCGCGCGCGACTTCGACCTGCACGCGGCGCTCGCCGCGATGATCAAGGGCGCCACGCAGTGTCCCGACGACGGCGCAACTGGGCCAGGGCTTCTACCCGGAGCGGCCGCAGCTTTCGGACTACGAGTCGCTGGGCTACGTGCCGAACACGCAGCAGAGTTCACTGTCCCCTGTGGACAACGGCGCGTCCGAGACACTGGAGTACGCGTCCGGTCGACTTCGCCATCGCGCAGATCGCCAAGGCACCTCGGCGACGATGTCGACGTACCGGACGTTCCTGGCTCCGGTCGCAGAACTGGACCAACATCTTCAACATCGACGCGGGCTACGTCGAGCCGCGCGACGGCAGCGGCCCGTTCCCGGCGGGCGACCCGACGACGACCGGCATGGGCAGCTTCGGCCAGTCCGGCTTCCAGGAGGGCAACGCCGCGCAGTACACGTGGTCGGTCCCGCAGGACCTGCACGGCCTGATCACGGCGCTCGGCGGCACATCCGCGGTCGACAGTCCCGGCTGGACACGTTCTTCAAGTACCTGCAACGCGGGTCCCGAACCAGCCCTACGAGTGGGCCGGCAACGAGCCCGTCGTTCGGCACGCCCTGACCTTACGACTACGCGGGCGCGCCGTACAAGACGCAGGCGATCGTGCACGAGCTGCTCGACCTCGGTCTACGCCGACACTCCCGGCGGTGAGCCGGGCAACGACGACCTGGGCGCGATGAGTTCGTGGTTCGTCTGGTCGAGCATCGGCCTGTATCCCGGAGACCCCCGGCACGCCCGTGCTCGACGGTGGCGCGCGCCGATCTTCCCGAAGGTCGAGCTCGACGTCCCGCACGGCGCCCGGATGTCGCCGTCCGCGCCCGGCGCGTCGACGTCGACGTACGTGCACGGAATGCAGGTCGACGGTCGGCCGTGGTCGGCGGCTGGGTGCCGCTCGACGCTGGTCACCGGGCAGCACCCACCGACTTCGACTTCACGATGGGCCAGACGGCCAACACCACGTGGGGCGCGGCGGCGGCCGACGCGCCGCCGTCCTACGCGGCCGCGCCCGCTGAACGTTCCCGCCGGGCCGCAAGCCGATCATCCTGGTGCCCTCCGGCCCGAACCTGCTCGGCGACACCCCGACCGGGCAGCTCGCCGTGGACCGGTCCGGTGGAGAACGGCGTCGGTTCGGTGCCGGGCACGCTCGACGCCCGCCACGACCCCGGAGGGCGCGAGCGCGATCCGCTGGACGTCGACCGACGCGGGCCCGAACACGTGGATCTGGGTGGATCCGCCGGCCCAGCTGCCGGAGGCCAGAGCTACCAGGCGTCGGTGACCCTGGAGGGCACGGGTGACGTGTACCTGGACTTCTGGAACGGCCAGTCCGACCTGGTCGGTGCCACGATCCCGCTGACGTCGACACCGATCACGCTGACGTTGCAGGGCGACGTGCCGTCGGCCACCTCCACGCACCTCCAGGTGCGCACGGCGGACGCCGGACCGATCGACCTGTACGCGAGCGCGGCGTCGATCCAGCAGCTCGTGCCACAGTCGGGGAACTGACAGCGGACGACGGTCACGCCCGGTCCGCGAACGTCGCGGACCGGGCGTAGTCCCCGGACGGGGTCGTATCCTGTGCCCGTGTCCACCGAGGCCGTGTTCGCGGAGCCCGACCGCGACGAGCTGCTCGACCGCATCGAGGCGGCCGAGGAGCGCATCGCGGTGCTGAGCATGCGCGAGCAGAGTTCGTCGCTGCTCACGCTCAACCTGACCGTGCAACAGTTCCAGGTGCTGCTGGTGCTCATGAGCGAGGGGCCGGTGCCGGCGCACGCGGTGGCCGACGCGCTGCATGTCGGCGCGAACGCGGTGACCGGCATCGTGGACCGACTGGTCGGCAGGGGCCTGGTGTGCAGGCGCGAGTCGACGCGGGACCGGCGGGTCCGACTGGTCGAACTGAGCGACGACGGCAAACGTCTGATCGACGAGGTCGCGGCGGGAGTGCGGGCGACCCGACGGCGACTGCTGGAACGCCTGTCGACGGAGACGCTGTGCCAGTTCGACCGGGTGCTGGCCGAGATGAGCGACGCCGTGGGCAGACCCGGGCAGCTCCTACCGGGTTCGTCCACAGTGGTCAGGTCGTGACGGTGACCAGGGTGCCGTAGGGGTCCATGCCCCACACGGTCGCGGCGTTGGAGACCGGGATCTCGACGCAGCCGTTGCTCTGCGGGTAGCCGTACGAGCCGCGGACGAAGCCGTGCACGGCGTCACCGCCGTTGAAGTAGGCGACCCACGGGATGTCCGGGTCGTTGTACTTCGAGCCGTCCGGGTTCGTGCCCGACATCGTGGTGCTGCGGAACCGCTCGTAGACCGGGAACGTGCCGGCCTCCGTGTCGGCGCCGGACACCCCGGTGTTGGCCAGCGTGCTGTAGACGGGCTGCCCGTTGCGGTAGACCGTGACCTTCTCCGGCAGTGACTTGCTGGCCACGAGGTAGAAGTACGGATTGGCGTCGTTCTGCCCGTTGGCCGCCGCCGTGAGCAGCGCGCTCCAGACCGCGGCGCCTGCCGAGCCGTCCATCTTCATGTCGTGGTCGGACTCGAACGCCATGACGGCGCCCTTCACCATCACGTTGTACTGGCCGGGCGTCCACAGCGACTTCAGGGTCGGCGGCACCGACGCCCACGTCCACTCCAGCGCGCCGGCGACCGGCGACGTGCTGACGGCCGTCGTGGCCGCCGGCCCCTCGCCCGCGGAGGTCACCCGGCCCGACAGCGGCGTGGACGGCACGAAGGTGAACGGCAGGTAGCGCAACTGGGCGAGTAGCTGCTCCAGGCGAGTCTCGCTGCCGGCCTGCACGGTGAAACCGCTCGACACGGCCTGCGTCGACGTCACGGTCTGCCCGTCGACCGTCGCGGTCACGCCCGCGGGCACCGTGACGTGTTCGACGGTGTAGGGCACCCAGCCACCGGCCGGCACGAACGACATCACGGCGCCGGACCGCGTCCACGAGCCGGGCACGGCGGGGCTGATCGTCGGCGTCGGCGAGGTCTCCGACGGCGGCAGGGAGTAGTCCACGGTGAGCACGGCGTTGGTCGCGACACCGTCGGCGCCGTTACCGGGCGTGATCGCCGTCACGGTCATCGGCGCGATCGGAGCCGGTGACTGCCTGCTGCTGGACGACGATGCGGCGGGAGCGGCCTGCTGCCGCGCGGGAGCGGGCGACGCGCTGCTGGTGGAGGCGTGCACGACGACGACGACGACCGCCACCAGCGCGACGATCACGGCGATGCCGACCGCGATGGTCACGTTCTTGGTGCGCCCGTTGAGAGCCCTCGTCAGTACGGTTGTCGCCATCTGCCTGGTCGCCAGTTCTCCTGAATCGGCCGCCGTTGCTGGCTGTTCACCCGTGTGGCGGCCGGATGCCGAAAGGACGCACCAACGTTATCCGGTTTCGACGATCATCGTAGGCAGGCCCCTGCCGACCACAGAACCCTCGCGGGCGATCGGAACACCACCGTGACGATTCGCCGCCCGTTCGGTGCATGTGATTGGCTCGACCACAGGTGTCCACGACGAAAAGGACGATCATGCGAGTCGCGACGATCAACCAGCGGACCAGCCTGATCAGCGGTGCGGGCGACGGTGCCGTCGATGTGCACGACGCCAGCGGCGGCCGGTTCGGTCCTGACGCGGCGTCGGTGTTCGAGCAGTGGGCAGAGTTCGAGGAATGGGCGAAATCCGCACACCTGCCGCAATGGCGGCCGTTCGAACGCGAAGCGCTCGGCTCACCGTCCCCGTCACCCCGCCAGGTGTTCGCGATCGGCCTGAACTACGCCGAGCACGCGGCCGAGTCGGGCCTGGCACAGCCGCAGTCCTCGGCGCCGGTGTTCACCAAGTTCCCGTCCTGCATCACCGGCCCGTACGGCGAGATCGCTCTGCCGCCGGGCGGGCACACGGACTGGGAGGTCGAACTCGTCATCGTGATCGGCAGGACGGCCAAGGACGCGGCCGCGGCGGATGCGTGGCACCACATCGCGGGGTTGACGGTCGGCCAGGACGTGTCCGAGCGCATCCTGCAGATGGCGGCGACACCACCACAGTTCAGCCTCGGCAAGTCGTATCCGGGCTTCGGCCCGGTAGGGCCGTGGCTGGTCACGCCGGACGAGCTACCCGACCGCGACGACCTGGAACTGGGCTGCTCGATCAACGGCGAACGGATGCAGCTTGGCCATACGAAGGACCTGATCTTCGACGTTCCGGCGCTGATCGAACAGCTCTCGCACGTCACTCCCCTGCTCCCCGGCGACCTGATCTTCACCGGCACACCGTCGGGAGTGGGTCTGGGCCGCGACCCGCAGCGCTGGCTCCGGCCGGGCGACGAACTGACGACGTACATCAAGGGCATCGGCGAAATGCGCCACCACTTCACCGGCTGACCGATGACGGGGCCTTCCCCGGCAACCCGGCACGCCCTACTATGAACGCACGTTCATGAACGCGTGTTCACACCGGAGGGGCACATGGCGGACGTACGAGCGGAGCACCTGACGAAGACGTTCGGCAAGGTCACAGCGGTGCACGACCTGACGTTCACCGCCCACCCCGGCAGGGTCACCGGTTTCCTGGGCCCGAACGGATCGGGCAAGACGACCACCCTGCGCATGCTGCTGGGCCTGGTGACACCGACGTCCGGCAAGGCACTGGTGAACGGCGCACCGTACGAGCACGCACCTGACCCACGCCGCACGGTCGGCGCCCTGCTGGAGGCCACCGGATTCCACCCGGGCCGCAAGGCAGCAGACCACTTGCGGGTGATCGCGGCCACCGCACGAATACCCGACAGCAGGGTCGACGATGTGCTGCACCAGGTGGGCCTGACCGAAGCCGCGAACCGCAGGGTCCGCGAGTTCTCCCTCGGTATGCGCCAGCGACTGGGCCTGGCGGCGGCACTGCTGGGCGACCCGCCGGTGCTCCTGCTGGACGAACCGGCGAACGGCCTCGACCCGGCTGGCATGGCCTGGCTGAGGACGTTGCTGCGCGATCTGGCGAGGGAGGGCAGAACGGTGCTGCTGGCCGGCCACGTGCTCAGCGAGGTGGCGCGGACGGTCGACGACGTGGTGATCGTGAGCGCGGGCAGGCTGCGCTACGAGGGCCCCCTGACCGACGTGGCGGGCACGGAAACGACGCTGGAGACGGCATTCCTGGCACTGACCGAGCAGCGGTGAGGGGAGCGACGATGCTGATCCGAGCCGAGTTCCGCAAGCTCACGACGATCCGCGGCCCGTGGGTACTCCTGGCGTGCGGCCCACTGATCGTCATCGCGGGCGTCACGGCACTCGTGGTGTCCGGCGGCAACGTGCACGACCGGTCGGTGCAGAACACGGCGCTCGCCCACGTGGGCCTGGCCGGCCTGCTGACCCTGATCTTCGGCATCCAGGCCGTGGCAGGCGAATACCGGCACCACACCATCACCGACACGTACCTGAGCGACCCGAATCGCGGCAGGGCCCTGGCGGCGAAACTGGTCGTGTACGGGACAGTCGGCGCGCTAGCGGGCCTGGTGTCGGCGGGCGTGGCTGTGGCGACGACGGCGATCTGGTGGGGCGCCGAGGGAGGCGCACTGCACCTGACGTCGACAGCGGCATGGTGGACGGTGCTCGGCGGCGCGGCGGTCAACCTGGCATTCGCCGTGATCGGCGTCGCCGTAGGGGCGCTCGTGCGCAACCTCGTGGCGGCAACGGCGGCGGCACTGGCGTGGATCGCCCTGGTCGAGCAGATAGCCGGCCAACTGATCGGCCCGAGCCTGGCCCGCTGGCTCCCCTTCGCCGCGAGCGAGGCACTGGGCGCGACGACCACGTCGGCCCGGTCACTACCGCAGTGGGCAGGCGGCCTGGTACTCGTCGGCTACGCGGCCGCGTTCGCGCTGGCAGCGCTGTTCACTACACTCCGGCGGGATGTCACCTAGGAGGCCGGCCGTGCTGCGCGACGGTGGCGGCGAACGAAACCTGCGCGATCACCTGATCGAGACAGCGGCCGGCCTGATCGCCGAGCGAGGCACGGCCGGTCTCGCAGTACGGGACATCACGAGGGCGGCCCAGGTGGCCGACGGCGTGCTCTACAACTACTTCGAGGACAAGGAGGACCTGCTCGCCCACGCTCTGCTGATCCACGTGGGCAGGGTCATGCACACGACGGCCCCGACGCCGGTACCGGGCACCGACACGGTGGCGGAGAACCTGGAAGCCTTCGTCACCAACGGCCTCCAGGTCCTGATCAAGATCTCCCCTGCCTTCGCGGGCCTGGTGACCCAACCGAAGGTACTGACGAGATTCCGAGCCATGGTCGGCGGCGACCAAGCCTTCGGCGTAGGCGAAAACCGGACGGAAGAACCCCAGGACCCGAGAAGCCTCCCCGACATGCTGACGGCATACCTCAAAGCCGAACAACAGCAAGGCCGAATACACCCGGAAGCAGACGCACCAGCGGCCGCGAGGGTCATAGTGGGAGCGATCCACGGCCAGGTGCTGCCACCCCTGCTCTTCAACCCGACGGGCCAGGACCTGCACGTCCCGGCGGACTTCGCCAGGAAACTGGTGACGACCGTACTGCAAGGAATAGCACCCGCGGACGAAAAACGACGTCACCGCGGTACGGAAGAATCGATCTGAACCGGATAGCCGGCCCGCAGAACAGCGACCGTGGAAGGCGGAGTGACCACCTCGACGACTCCGCCGCGAGGCCGCGCGACCGTCCGACCATAACCCCGCACACCCCACGACACGACCCGATCGGACACCACAACCCCCACCCCGTCGGCAACGACGACGAACACCCCGTCCGGCAACGAGGACCACGCCACAGAATGAGTCCTGCGCCGATGAGTGCCCCGATAGATCCTCTCTGTGTGCAATGCCCGATTCATCTCCCCGGCGGACGGTGACGACACCCCCGATCCGGCAGCCCAACATTCCCGATAAGCAAGATAGGCATCTCGCCGGCACTCCCCGCAAGGCCGATGCCCGGCAGCGAACGACACGGCCTCGTCATGAAAATACAACCAGGTGAAATGACGGGGCCGCCACTGCGCCTGCCACCGCCCCCGGAACTCCAGCGCACACGTGATCCACAGGTTCCCAGCGTGAAACCGCACGATCTCGTGCCCGGAATGCAGCATCCCTCGATTCCCGGTCCAGGCACACCGCAACGGAATCGCCACGATGTCGCCCATTGGGGTAACCCGATTACGTTCCGGCACGACCTCTCCCTCAGTGCAGCGAAGCCCACAAATGATGAGAAACGTACGACCGCCAGGGCGCCCACCGGGACCCACGGTCCAATTCGACGCCCAGCCGCGCGGCGGCCTTGCGCACGCCAAGATCCGTGTCGAGCAGAACGTCCGGATCACTCAAGGCCCGCATCCGCAGATAGTCGGCGGTCCAGGGACCAACCCCGGGCAACGCCAGCAGGGCGGCCCGCTCCAGCGACCGGTCGGCCCCTGGATCGAGCGAGACGTCACCGGAAGCGCAAGCCGACGCCAGAGCGACAAGAGTACGAGCCCGAGCGCGAGGCATCGGCAACGCGGCAGGATCGATCGCGGCGAACTCCGCAGGATCGGGAAACAACCGAAAGTCCTGACCGGCGAACGCGAGCGGACCGCACAGAGCGGCGATCCGTCCCAGCACGGTCCGCGCCCCGCTGACGGAGATCTGCTGTCCCACCACGGCCCGGACACCCATCTCGAACCCGTCCACGGCACCAGGCGCACGCAACCCGGGACGCTTGGCCACCAACAAAGCGAGCTCCGGATCGGCACCGAGCACGGCATCGACCGCCAACGGATCGGCATCCAGATCCAACAACCGCCGAACCCGCGACACGACCATCACGAGATCACGCTGATCCGTCAGACTCACCCGACAGCCGACCGCCTTCTCGGCCGGGGTGAGCCGAACCAGTGCCGGCCCGTGCGGAGCCCGGACGACCCGCGTGTAACCGTCCCCATCGCGCAGTTCCACCTGCGGAATCGCCCGCATGCCAAGAAAGTCCACCGTGGCACCGAAGTCCATCGGCCCGCGGTAGGGCAGCCGCAGCGTGATCGTCCCCGGATCGGACACCTGCCGCCCCCGCCGCTTCGCGCGCAACCCCGTCGGGGTGGTCGCGAAGATCGCCTGAATCGTGTCGTTGAACTGGCGAACGCTCTGGAACCCGGCGCCGAACGCGACGTCGGCCACGGCCATGTCCGTCGTCTCCAACAACACCCGCGCGGTCTGGGCACGCTGTGCCCGAGCCAAGGCGAGCGGCCCCGCGCCGACCTCCGCGACCAACGTGCGGGTGATCTGGCGCTCCGAATACCCGAGCCGACGAGCGAGACCGGCGACACCGTCGCGATCGATCACACCGTCACCGATCAGCCGCAGTGCCCGCCCGGCCAGGTCACCCCGCACGTCCCACTCCGGCGACCCGGGCGACGCGTCCGGCCGGCACCGCTGGCACGCCCGATACCCGGCCCGCTGCGCGGCCGCGGCACTCGGATAGAACGTGACGTTCGACCGCAACGGTGTCCGCGCGGGGCAGGACGGGCGGCAGTAGACCCCCGTTGTCCGCACAGCGGTGTAGAACCATCCGTCGAACCGGTCGTCACGACCACTCAACGCGCGGTAGCAGGTGTCGGCATCCGGCAGGATCACCTGACCATTGTGTACCGGACACCGACAACCCGTTAGCGGGTTTCGGACACGACAAGCGAGGTGACGCGGAAGAACCCGCCAGAAGTCCCGGGAAACGGACTGGCCAGCGTGAGACGAAGCCGAGAAGTCACCACGGGATCGAACGAAACAGACGTCGAAGTACCCAGGGCGACCGAGGGATCACGCACCGGCCGAAACACCCGACCGTCGAACCACTCGACGCCGAGCGCCGCGGGCAACGCCAACGGACCCCCGACGACGAAGTCGAGGACGACCCCACTCACCGACCGGGGAGCGAACGAGACGGACACCCAGTCCGAAGCCGGGGACACACTGACAGCGGGCAGGGTCGCGGTAGCGGACTTGACGTAGTAGTTGGACCACCCGGTACCGGGGTCGCCGTCCAACATCGCGGCCGGCAGAGTGTCCGGAGCCCCGGAGAAACCGGCATCCGCAGCCGGCGACGCCAACGGCGCGACATCGCCGGGCACGGCCCCGTGCAGCCGATCACCGGAACCGCTGACCAACACACTCACCCGGGACGACACGAGACCATCGGCGGAAGCGGTGACGACGATCGTCCCGGGCCGCCCGGCAGCGGCAACGACCGCGACGGCCAGCCCACGAAACGCCGGCACCGAAGACACGGCGTATCCCTGAGCGCTCTCCTGCCGCCCGTTGTCCACCCCGGCCAACCGCCCGGGCCCGGTGAGACCGAACCGAATGACGTGATCAGCACCGGGCACGACGACCCCGCGCGAGTCCACGACAGCGGCGGACACGAACGACAACGCTCCATCGGCCGGCATCCCCCGCCGGTCAGCCGTCAGCACGACAGCACGAGCCGGACCAGCGGTGTTCAGCTCGTCACGGGCGACGACCCGATTACCGGAACGGGCCACGGCAACGAGCCGACCGGGCTCGAACGGCACCGACCAGGTCAGATGCAGCTTGCCGGTACTCCCGTTGGGGCTCGTGTAACTGCCTGACGGATAGTTCTTGTCGTCCCCGGTGGGCTCGGTCGTCTCCCGATAGGGCCTGCCGTCGACGGTGACCTTGCGATCGAACGAACGGACCCCCAACGACCGCCCGTTGAGCGACAGCTCGACGGTGTCGACGGAGGAATAGGCCCAGACCTCGACCGACTCCCCCACCGAATGCCGGGTCCAGTCCATCGGCACGATGTGCACCATGGGCTCGGTTGTCCACTGACTCCGAAAAAAGTGATAGGCATCCTTCGGAAACCCGGCGGTGTCGACGGCACCGAAGAACGAGGACTTCACCGGAAAGACGTCATACGGCGTGGGCTCGCCGATGTAGTCCTGACCGGACCACAAGAACTGCCCCTGGAAGAACCTCCGGTCACGATCCTTCTTCAGCCCGTACTCGTCGCTCATCGTCCACGAGGCGAGATTGTTGTCGTACGACGACGTGGCACGGCGCCCGGGCGTGTAATTCTCCCCGGTGTTGAGCAGTTCGGGAGACTGATAGGTCCCCCGAGAACTGGTCTCCGACGACGACTCCGACTCGAAGAAGAACTTGTCCGGATACTTGGCGTGCAGACCGTCCAACGACATGGCGGTGTTGTAGTTCAGACCGAGACCGTCGAGCATCGACAGAATCTGGTCCTGCGGCGATCCGGTGGCCGGAACGAAGCGGTACTGATCGGAACCCATCACGATCGGCCGCGTCGGATCGGCGGCGCGCACGGCGTCGATCAGCCGGCGCGCGATCGGCGGACCGCCGGGCATCCACGTGTCCGGCGTCTCGTTGCCGATCGACCACACCACCACGGCGGGCGAATTCCGAGCCGCGAGCACCATCTCGGTGATGTCCGACCGACTCCACTGGTCGAAGTAGATGTGATAGTCGTACGCCACCTTGCCGCTGTGCCAACAGTCGAACGCTTCGACCAGCAGCAGGATGCCGAGCCGCTCACACACCGCGATCAGCTCGGGAGCGGGCGGATTGTGAGCGGTGCGCAGCGCGTTGGCGCCCATGTCCTTCATGATCCGCAACTGCCGGGTCAGGGCGTCGACGTTGATCACGGCACCGAGCGGCCCCTGCGTGGCATGCAGGTCGACACCCTGGATCTTCATCGGCCGACCGTTGAGCGAGAAGCCCTCGGCAGGATCGAAGACGGCATAGCGGAACCCGATCGAGGTCACGGTGCTGTCTACGACACGGCCACCGACGACGACGTCGGTCCGCAACCCGTAGAGCTGGGGCCGATCAGTGGACCAGAGCACGGGCCGAACGACCCGCATGGCGGTCGAGACACCGAAGGACTGTCCGCCGGCGACGGAGAACGCACCGACAGCGGACGCGACCACCCGACCAGCGGCGTCGACGACCGACGTACGCACCGACCCGTCGACCTGCCCGGAACCGTCGTTGGCAACCGACGTCGCGACCTGGACCGTCGCGTAGCCGGCGGCCAGGGTGCCGGCCAGATTCGGCGTGGTGGCGAACGTGCCGTGACGCGCGACGTGCACCGGATCGGTGACCACTAGGTGGACGTTGCGGTAGATACCACTCCCCGAGTACCAGCGGCTGCTCGGCAACTGGTTCTGCGCCCGCACGGCCAACACGTTCGGCGTGACGCCGTCGGTGTGCACGAGACCGGTCAGATCGAAGCTGAATCCGGTATACGCATATGGGTGATTCCCGAGAAGTTGACCGTTGACATACACGAAAGCATTCGAATAGACGCCGTCGAATCGCACGGAAATTCGACGATTCGCGGTCGAACGCGGCAGCGTGAACGTCTTGCGGTACCAGCCGAGACCGCCCTGGAAGAAGCCGGTGGCACTGCTCGTGCCGCCGTCGGGCACGGGAGCCAGTTCGATGCTCCAGTCGTGCGGGAGGTCGACGGCGCGCCAGCCGGAGTCGTCGAACGCGGGGTCGTGTGCGTCGGCGAAGGCACCGGTCGGATCGGTGATGTCGGCCGCGTTGACCAGCGCGAACTTCCAGCCGGCACCGATGTCGGTCGACCGGGCGAGCGACGGTTGCGCGACAGCGGCGGCCGCCGCGGACGGGAGAACGGACGCGATCGCGGCCACCGAGAGGCCGGCCCCGAGGACCTGGCGGCGCGTCGGCTGGACGGCGTTCGACTGCTCGGTCAATTTCCGGTCCATGGCATCCTTCGACACAGATCGACAGAGTGCGTGAACAATGAACAGAACGGAGCGCGTCCATCGTTGCTCACCGCCGCCGGATGTCAAGCGTCGAATGCGTGCGCGCGCACGTGATCCGGGAGGACGCGCGCTCGGTCGTCCGCGGGAGTGCCCTGGGGAACCGGACGTTCGAGACACCACTGTGGACGGTCCGGGACCGGCACCGGCATCGTGACCGTGTCCGGCAAACTGGAGGCGCTCGGTGCGGGTCGTGCTCGAGCCGTCTGCGCGCGCCACGACGCCCGGTACGGTGACCGGGCAGACGCCGACGGCCGGCACGACCGCCCGGCTGGCACTGAGCGTCCACATCGGATCCCACTGGCCGGCTACGGATCGGCTATCCTGGCTCCTTACCGCGGCGTCGGCGCACGGGGAAGGCAGCGTGACCAGAACGGTGGGCGGTTTCGGCACGAGCGACAACCGCGTCCGGCCGCAGAAGATGGCCGACATGGTCGCGGGCCGCATCCGTCAGATGATCGCCAGGGGTGAGCTGTCCGACGGCGAGTGGCTGCCGACCGAGCCGCAACTGATGGAGCGGTTCGGTGTGTCCCGGCCGACCCTGCGCGAGGCGCTTCGTCTGCTGGAAGCGGATTCCCTGGTGACGATCCGCCGTGGGCCGCCCGGCGGCGCGCGGGTGACGATCCCCGGTCCGGAAGCGGCGGCGGCGCAGTTCGGCATGCTGCTCACGCTGTCCGGCACGACACTGCGCGATGTCTACGAGGCGCGCACCGTGATCGAACCGGCGGCGGCGCGCCGGATCGCCGAGCGCGGCACGGCCGCCCAGCGGCGGCAGTTGGCGGCGCTGCTGGACGTCCTGCGCGAGAACGTCGACGACCCGCTGGCGTTCGGCCGCTCGACCACGTCGTTCCACGTCGGGCTGATGCGGCTGTCCGGCAACAAGACGCTGGCCACGGTCGTGGGCATGCTGGTGGAGATCATCGACCGGCACATCGAGCGGATGTACACCGAACTGCGGCGGACCGGCCAGGAACTGACCACCGGCAACCGGCGGGCACTGCGCTCCTACGAGAAACTGGTCGACCTGGTCGTGGCCCGGGACGGCGCGGGCGCGGAGAAGCACTGGATCCGGCACATGCGGGCGGTCGGCCAGTACCTGTTGCACGACACGGACCCGACCGTCGTCGACCTGCTCTACTGAGACCGGCGGATCAGGCCGGGATCCGGCGCACTTTCGCCGGAAGGTGTTGCGTGCCATCCCAACCGAGCTCACCCCTGGCCACCAGATGACTCGCGTGCGCCGCCGTCTCGGCCAGCGCCGCCATCCGCATCCGACCCACCTCCGCCCACGGCCGCGACCACGTCAGCTTCTCCGCCAACTGCCACATCGTCGCCGTACCCAACGCCTCCACCACCCCGAGCAGTTCACGGCACCGGGCATCGTGGTGATCCCGCAACTGACGCGTCCGCGCGGCCAGGCCGCGGAAGCGGTACTCGTGCGCGGGGAGCACGTCGTGGTCGTCGTAGACGGCGACCTTGTCCAGCGAGTCGAGGAACCGGTGCAGCGGCGCTTCGGCGTTGTTGGGCTGTAGGCCGATGTTCGGTGTGATCCTGGGCAGCACGTGGTCCCCGGTGAGCAGCAGGCGTGCGTCGGGTTCGCGCAGGCACAGGTGGCCGGGCGTGTGGCCGGGGGTCCACACGGCGAGCAGTCTGCGGCCGGGCAGCGGCACCGCGTCGCCGTCCGCGAGCAGGACGTCGGGTTCGGCCATGTCCCACATGCCTCGCGCCTCGGGGCGGTCGATGCCGAGCAGCAGCGCGTCGATCTCGGGTTCGGGCACGCCGCTGGCGCGCAGTCCCTGCGCCATCCGGTCCTTCGTGCCGCCGCCGAATTTCTTCTCGCTCCTGGCCGGCAGCGAGTCGCGCTCGGCGGGATGCATGGCGACCCACGCGCCGGATTCGGTGCGCAGCCGGGTGGACAGGCCGTGGTGGTCGGGATGTACGTGGGTGACGACGACACCGACGACGTCGCCGACGGCTACGCCCGCCGTGGTCATGCCGGCCGTGAGCGCCTGCCAGCTCTCGTCGGAGTACCAACCGGGGTCGACCACGACGACACCGTCGTCGCCGGGGACGAGGTACGTGAGCGTGTAGCGCAGCGGATTGTCCGGAATGGGCACCGGGATCGACCACAGGCCGCCGTCCAGGCGTTCGACAGGCGGCAGGTCGCGCCGCTGCCAGGCAGCGTGCGCGGCGGTGCCCAGGATCGTGATTCCCGGCCGGTCAGCGGGATCGGCCGCCATCGTGCACCCCTCCCCGTCCGGCACCAGCCACCGGTTCAGTTAGATAATCTACCCTCGATCGGCGCAGTGCTCGGACACCTGAGGTGAGGAGTGGCGATGGCGGACGACGTACTCGTCGAGGAACGCGGCCCGATCCTGATCATGACGATCAACCGTCCGCAGGCCCGCAACGCGATCGACGCGTCGGTGGCCGCACGGTTGGCGGCGGCACTGGACGATCTGGACGCGCGTACGGAACTGGCGCTGGGCATCCTGACCGGAGCGGGTGGCACGTTCTCCGCCGGCATGGACCTCAAGGCGTTCCTGCGCGGTGAGTCGCCCGCCGTGCCAGGCCGCGGTTTCGGCGGCGTCACCGAGGCGCCGCCCGCCAAGCCGATGATCGCGGCCGTCGAGGGCTACGCGCTGGCGGGTGGCTGCGAGCTGATGCTGGCGTGCGATCTGGTGGTGGCCGCTGAGGACGCGCAGTTCGGCATCCCGGAGGTCAAGCGCGGACTGGTGGCCGCGGCGGGTGGGCTGTTCCGGTTGCCGCGGCGGTTGCCCCGCAACATCGCGATGGAACTCGCGCTGACCGGTGATTTCCTGTCCGCGCCGGAGGCCCGCCAGTACGGCCTGGTGAATCGGCTCACGCCACCGGGCCAGGCGCTGGCGGGCGCGCTGGAACTGGCCGGGCGGATCACCGCGAACGCGCCGTTGGCGATCAGGGCGTCCAAGCAGATCGTGCTGTCGTCCGCGGACTGGCCTGCCGACGAGTCGTTCGAGCGGCAGGCCGGCATCGTCGGGCCGGTGCTCACGTCCGCGGACGCCAGGGAAGGCGCACGCGCGTTCGCGGAGAAACGGCCGCCGGTGTGGCAGGGCGAGTAATCCATGATCGACAGGCCGAAAGGGGCAGCCATGTCAGGTCCGCTGGCCGGATTGCGGGTCATCGAGCTCGCCGGCATCGGTCCCGGTCCGCACGCGGCCATGACACTGGGTGATCTCGGCGCCGAGGTGGTGCGGGTGGAGCGACCCGAGCCCGGGTTCGACCCGACGGCCGGTCGTACCGACCAGCTGCTGCGCAGCCGGCGTTCGGTGGCGGCGGACCTGAAGACCGACGAGGGCCGCGAACTGGTGCTGCGGCTGGCGGCCAAGGCGGACGTGCTGCTGGAGGGCCTGCGGCCGGGCGTGGCCGAACGGCTGGGCGTGGGACCGGAGCAGTGTCACGCCGTGAATCCCGGTCTGGTGTACGGCCGGATGACCGGGTGGGGCCAGGACGGGCCGCTCGCGGCACGGGCCGGCCATGACATCAACTACATCTCGGTCACGGGCGCCCTGCACGCGATCGGCAGGGCCGACCAGCGGCCGCCGGTGCCGCTGAACCTGATCGGTGACTTCGGCGGCGGCGCGATGTTCCTGGTGACCGGTGTGCTGGCGGCGCTGTGGGAGCGGCAGCGGTCGGGCAGGGGGCAGGTGGTGGACGCGGCCATGGTGGACGGCACGAGCCTGCTGGCGCAGATGATGTGGTCGCTGCGCGGCGCGGGTGCGTGGACCGACCAGCGGGAGCACAACCTGCTCGACGGCGCGGCCCCGTTCTACGACACGTACGAGTGCGCCGACGGCGGCTGGATCGCGGTCGGGGCGCTGGAGTCGCGGTTCTACCAGGCATTCGTGGCAGGGTTGGGGCTGTCCGGCGAGGATCTGCCCGCACAGTTGGACCCGCGCGGCTGGCCGGTGCTGCGGGCCAGGTTCACCGACGTGATCGCGGGCCGGACCAGGGACGAGTGGGTCGCGGTGTTCGAGGGCACCGACGCCTGCGTGACGCCGGTCCTGTCGTTCGAGGAGGCGACGACGCATCCGCACCTGGCGGCGCGCGAGACGGTGATCTCGATCGGCGGTGTGGCACAGGCCGCACCCGCACCGCGGTTCTCCCGCACCCCCGCGGCGAAGCCGACGCCGCCCAGGACGCCGGGGGCGGACACGGAGGCGGTACTGGCGGATTGGGACGCCTGACGGACGCGTCGGCGTCGGCGTCGGCGTCGGCGTCGGCGAATCAAACTCCTTGACGCGGCACGGGACCGTCAGTGCTTGGGCACGACCCGTTCGGCGTCGCCCGGTTTCCAGATGGTGACGTCCATGTGGCCGTCGGTCACCTCCACGGTGGACGCACCGGTGATGTCCACGGCGAAGAAGTGGTCGAACTCCGCGTCGCGCAGGTCGAATCCGGTTTCCTCGAACAGGTCCGTGGCGAACCGCCGGTGCAGTGCGGTGTCGCGGACGTCGGACACGACGCCCCAGAGTTTCGCGTCACCGTCGCTGACGTGTGCGTCGGCGGTCGCGGTGTGCACGCAGCAGCGCGGATCCCGCACCAGGTCGTGGAACTTCCTGGTGTCCGGCATGCCGACCAGCCACAGTTCGTCCTCGAAGATCCTCGGCTCGATCGGACTGATGCGGGGGAAGCCGTCGGCGCGGGTGGTGCCGAGCAGGCAGAGGTTGCCGGCAGCCTGGTGGCGTCTGGTGAAGACGGCGGCGATCCGCGGCGCGACGGCCGCGAACTCCTTCCAGTTGGTCATCCGGTGACCGTACGGCGACGGTCCGACAATCCCTGGTAGGACCGCGTGCTCTGCGTCCTATTGCGTTGACAGTGGCGCTGGCGTGCGTCGATGATGCGGGGGCCGAGGCGGCACTGATGCCGTCCGCTCGGGCCGGGGGGCTCACGTTCGGATTTCGGTAGGCGCTGTGTGCGCGGTCGGGTACTGCTCGTCACCACTCTTCCCGCGAAGTTGATGCAATCACCAATTCTCATTGGCGGAACTATCGCGTTCACGTTAATATTCACTTCGTGTGGACAGTTGACGAGGTCGAGCTCGCGGACTCGCTGGAAGCGGTGCTCCAGCGGTTGGTCTGCGCGAAGGCGGAGTCGGACCTCAACGCGCTGGTCGACGCCGACCTGTCGATATCGCAGCTGCGCTGCCTGGTGACGCTGGCCCAGGACGGCCACGCGATGGCGATCCACACTCTGGCGGACCGGCTCGGCACCACGGTGGCCACGGCGGGTCGCACCGTCGACCGTCTCGTCGCGCAGGAGTTCGTGCTCCGCCGCGAAGACCCCGACGACCGCCGCGTGCGGCAGGTGTCGCTCTCGCAACGGGGCAGGCAGGTCGTCTCCGGCATCGACGATGCCCGCCGCAGGGCGCTGCTGGCGTTCGTGCGGTCACTGGAACCGGCCGACGCGGGCCGGTTGCTCGCGGCACTGCGACCGATCACCGGCACCGTGCCGCCATCATCCCGAAATCTGGAGGAACAGCCCGCATGACAACCCCCGCCACGGCGTCGGACGCGAGATCCGACAAGCTGGACAGCGGTGTACTGAAGGTGGCAGGCGTGGTGGTGCTCGGCGCCATCATGTCGATCCTCGACGTCACCGTCGTCAGCGTCGCGCTGCCGACCTTCCAGCGCGAGTTCCACGCGAGCTACGCCACCGTCGCCTGGACCATGACGGCCTACACGCTCGCGCTGGCCACCGTCATCCCGATCAGCGGCTGGGCCGCCGACCGGTTCGGCACGAAGCGGCTCTACCTGATGTCGATCCTGTTGTTCGTCGCCGGTTCCGTACTGTGCAGCATGGCGCCGGGCATCGGGGCGCTGATCACGTTCCGCGCGTTGCAGGGTCTCGGCGGCGGCATGCTGATGCCGGTCGGCATGACGATCATGACGCGCGCCGCGGGCCCGGACCGGGTCGGCAGGGTGATGGCCGTGCTGGGCGTGCCGATGCTGCTCGGTCCGATCGGTGGCCCGATCCTGGGCGGCTGGCTGATCCAGGCGGCGAGCTGGCACTGGATCTTCCTGATCAACGTGCCGATCGGCGCGATCGCGTTCCTGTTCTCGTTCCGGGTGCTGCCCACGGACCGGCCGGCCCCGTCCGAGGCGTTCGACTTCCTCGGCATGCTGCTGCTCTCCCCCGGACTCGCGCTGTTCCTCTTCGGCGTGTCGTCGATCCCGTCTGCGGGCACGGTCGCCGCGGCGAAGGTGCTGATCCCCGCGATCGTGGGTCTGGTGCTGGTGATCGGGTTCGTCCTGCACGCGGTGCGCAAGGCCCATCCGCTGATCGACCTGCGGCTGTTCACCAACCGCAACCTGACGATCGCGGTGATCACGATGACGCTGTTCATCGTCGCGTTCATGGGCAGCATGCTGTTGTTCCCGAGCTACTTCCTGCAGGTGCGCGGTGAGACGACGCTGAACGCCGGTCTGCTGCTGGCACCACAGGGTCTCGGCGCGATGCTGACGATGCCGATCGCCGGCCGGCTGACCGACCGGATTGGACCGGGCAAGCTGGTGCTGGGCGGGATCGTGCTGATCGCGGCGGGGATGGCCGTGTTCACGCAGGTGACGGGCGGCTCGTCGTACGTGCTGCTGCTGTCGGCGCTGTTCGTGCTGGGCATGGGAATGGGCATGACGATGATGCCGATCATGTCCGCCGCGCTGGCGACGCTGACCGACCACCAGATCGCGCGCGGTTCGACGCTGATGAACATCATCCAGCAGGCCGGTGGTTCGATCGGTACCGCGGTGATGTCGGTGATCCTGACCAACCAGGTGCTCAACAGCGCGACGGCGTCGGCGTACAGCGCGGTGACGCAGGGCGCGATCCCGGCGTCCCGGGTGCCGGCTGCGGTGCTGGAGCAGGGCCGGGGCGCGCTGGCGCACGCGTTCGGCCACACGTACATCGTCGGCCTGGTACTGGTCGCGCTGTGTCTGGTGCCGGCGTTCTTCCTGCCGCGCAAGCGGATCGAGGCCGCCACGCCCGAGGACGAGGTCAAGGTGCCGACCCCGGTGCACTGAGTCCGCGGAGCACACGAATCCCCGGCGTCCACAACGGACACCGGGGATTCGTGCGTTCCCGGTCAGCCGGCTGCCGCTGACAGCAGGCGGTACAGGGTGTCGAGATCGTCCCGGGACAGGGTGCCGATGGACTCGGCGAACACGCAGTCGAGCATGGCTGCGCCCTCGGTGCGCAGGCGTTCGCCTGCCGCGGTCAGGCGGTGCCGGACGGCCCGGCCGGGGCCTTCGACGCGCTCGATCAGGCCGCGTTCGGTCATCCGGGTGGCGAGTGTGCCCATCGACTGGTCGGTCTGGAACGTGCGCTGCGCCAGCTCGTGCAGCGACGCGTCCGGGTAGGCGGCCAGGTTGCGCAGCACGTCCCACTGCGCGATGGACAGGCCGATCGCGGCCAGCCGCTTGTTGGCCTCCCGGTGGTGACGCCACTGCAGGCGCTTCACGGCCTGTCCGACGTCCTGCAGCGATGGCTCCATGAACGACATCGTACATCAGGTTGCTGATGTAGCTATCTTGATATACGGTTCCTTATATCAAGAACCTGATACCGAGGAGACATCACATGCACACCTTCACCAGCAGCGTGGCCGGCGTCGACGTCACGGTCACCGAGCGCGGTAGTGGCAACGGGGCCGACGGCGCCGTGCTCGTGCTGCACGGCGGCGGCGGGCCGGCCACCGTGGAGGAGTTCGCGAAGCGGCTGGCCATCGGCTCCGACCGGCACGTCCTGGTGCCCGTGCACCCCGGTTTCGCCGGCACCGGGCGGCCCGAGTCGCTGCACACCATCCCCGGACTGGCGCAGCTTTACGTGCGACTGGTCGAGGAGCTGGAACTGACCGACGTGACCGTCGTCGGCAACTCGATCGGCGGCTGGATCGCGGCCGAGATGGCGCTGCTGCCCGGCGACCGGATCGGGCACGTCGTCATCGTCGACGGCGCAGGGCTACAGGTGGACAGCGACCCGATCGTCGACTTCTTCTCGTTGACGCCCGACCAGATCACCGACCTGAGCTACTACAACCCCGACGCGTTCCGGATCGACCCGAGCAGCCTGCCGCCGCAGGCGCTGGCCACGATGGCCGGCAACCGCGCGGCGCTCGAGGTGTACGCGGGCACCGAAATGGCCGATCCGACGCTGGAAGGCCGGTTGGCCGGGGCACTGGTGCCGACGATGGTCGTGTGGGGCGCGGCCGACCGCGTGGTGCCCGTCGAGCACGGCCGCACCTATGCCCGCGCGCTGCCCGACGCCCGCTTCGAACTGATCACCGACGCGGGCCACATGCCGCAGTTGGAGACGCCGGACACGCTGGTCAAGCTCGTCGTGGACTTCGCAGGCCGGCCATGACGACGTCCAGCAGGTGCGCGGACCGGGTCTCCCAGTCCTGGCCGGGCAGCCGCCACAGGAAGCCGACCAGCAGCAGCACCTCGTCGGCGTCGATGTCGGGGCGCAGGTCGCCGGTTGCCTTGCCGGCGTCCAGCAGCAGCGTGATCGCGTCGATCACCTGGCCGTAGTACTCGCCCGCCAGGTCGGCACGGGTGGCCGCCTCGACCGCCGCCGACACGCCGTGCTTGATCCGGCCGTAGGCGGCAAGGCGGTCGAACCACAGGCGCAGCGCGCGCACCGGCGGGTGTTCGGCCAGCAGCGCGGGTGCGATGTCGATGACGACCCGCACGTCCTCGCGGTACACGGCCAGCAGCAGGGCCTCCCGGTTCGGGAAGTGCCGGTACATCGTGCCCTGGCCGACACCGGCCAGTTTGGCGATCGAGTTCAGCGTGACCTCACCGGACGCCGACAGCGCGGTCCGCGCGACGTCCAGGATGCGGGCTCGGTTCGCCTCGGCGTCCGATCGCAGTCGCTGCTCCCGGGTGGCCATCCGCGACATCGTAGCCTGTCCAAACGGACACGTGTCCGGTCGATTTCCAGACACGTGTCCGTTTGAGCGACGGTCCCCGGGACCGGCGCCGGAGGATGGAACACCGAACCGTCCGGCAGCGGCTGGTCTCCCCCGCCGTCCCCGGCCGGCGTCTGCGTGTGCGGATCGACCTGGTGGCCGTGATCGCCGTGTCCACTGTGGTCACTCCACCTCAACGCGGTCGGGCTCAACGTCGTCCGGCTCAACGTCGTCCGGCTCGACGCGGTCCATCTCGACGCGGTCCGGCTCGACGCGGTCCGGCTCGACGAGGCCGAGGCCGCGGGCGAGCATCAGGGCCTGGGTGCGGTTGTGCGCGCCCAGGCGGCAGAACAACTGCCGTTGCACGTTCTGCACCGTCTTCATGGCGATGCCGAGCGCCTGCGCGGTCTGGCGCACCGAGTCACCGCGCGCGACCGAATTGAGGATGTCGCGTTCCCGCCGGGTCAGCGCGGGCACGGCCTCGTTCGGCCGCGCCGTGGCGATCAGTGCTCGCACCGGTTCGGCCGGTGCCACGAGGTAGCCGCGGCGCACCATGGCCAGCGCGAGCGGCATCTGGTCGGCCAGCGCGTCCACGCCCAGCACGGCCTTCGCACCACGCGCAACGGCTTCGGCGATGTCGCCGCCGCTGGCCGGGTCGGACAGCACGACGACCACGTCGCCGCCACGGACCCGTGCGGCCGACCACTCCTCCGCCGACGGGTCGACCAGGACGACCGGCTGGGCCGTGGTGAGGTGGGTGAGCGACTCGTGGAACAGGCCGCGCGCCGACGCCTCCGCTGCGGCCTGCGTCCGGCTGCGCACGTTGAGTTTGGTGAAGATACGGCGGGTGTGGTTGATGACGGTGTGCGGACTGATCCCCAGCGCCGAGGCGATCCGCGCCGTCGGCCAGCCACTGCAGATCAGCGCGAGCACCTCCAGTTCCCGCGCGGTGAGCAGGTCGACGGCAGCCGCCGGGCGGCGCGCGGTGCGGGCGGCCTGCAGCGCCGCGTGCAGGCCGCCCAGCCCGGACTGCACGCTCACCAGTTGCTGCACGCCCGCACGCAGCAGGCGGGGCACGGCGATGACGTCCAGTCGCGTGTACAACCCGATCAGGTACGGCATCCGGCTCCGCTCGACGACGGGATAGCCGATCGGCCTGGCCGGGCGGTCCGATCCGATGTCCAGTACCACGACGTCCGGGCTGCACCGCCGGCACAGCCGTACCAGGTCCTGCTCCGCGTCGGTCACGCCGACGACGACGTAGCCGGGCAGGGTGGTCAGCCAGTGCACCATCATGTCCCGAAGCAACCGACTGGGTTGCTGCAGCACGATCTTCGTGACCAGACCGTTCGGCACCGGGTGCTCCGGCATGGTGACCCCCACGGCACACCAGGGATTTGCCGAATCATATTTGACCGATTACTGCTTGGTTTGAACTATTCGGTCGATTCGTGGTTATCCTGTTCTACGGCACTCAGCGGCAGGCGAAGGCGGGCGGCGGTGGCGGGCGCCGTCGCGGGTTACGACGTCCCGATCCGCACGGGGCCCGTGACCAGTGGCCGGTTCGCGGCCAGGTGGCGCGACAGCGGTCGCCTGCCGGGGAGGGCATTGCCGAACTCCCACCATCGAGTTCTCGAATAATCGTGAACGCCGCAAAACGGTGAAAGTGATCGTAAGAGCGACCGTTCGGCAACTGAATGACGAGATTCACCTAGGTGGACGCGAAAGCCCTAGGTGCTCACCGTCAGCCCGGCCCACGTCGAGGTGCCGGTGCTGTCGGCCGCCGGAGCGGTAGGCGTCCTCCCACGCGGTGGCCTCGGCCTGGCTTGCGAACGGCCAGAGAGGTCCGTGGGCCAACGGACTCGACGGACGGTCGGTGCCGCGAGAACGTGACCGCGTGACCGCGGCCCGGACCGCCGCACGCGGTCCGGGCCGGGGGTTCACACCGCGATGACCGACCGGGACAGGTGCACCGGTCGGTCGGCCTGCCTGCCGACCGACCGCGCCCACGCCACCGCGTGCCGCTGCAGCAACACCAGTTCCGCCAACGGTTCCGAGCCACCGTGGCGGATCTCGGCGCCGGTCGCCTTGATCGCCGCGGTTTCCGTGTCGGACAGCGGCGTCATCGCCCAGACGAGAGTGCCCGGCCCCGCGACGCTGATCGGGCCGTGCCGGTACTCGGCGCTCGCGTACGACTCGGCCCACATGCCGGCCGCCTCCCGGCACTTGAGCGCACCCTCCTGTGCGACGCCCGCCGCCCAGCCGGTCGCCAGGACAACGAGCTGGCGCGGCATGTCCGGGATCAGTTCGGCACGCAGCGCCTCCTCGCCACGGCGGACCAGTTGGGCCTGCGCCGCCGCATCCTCGCCCAGCGCGACCCGCAGCAGCGCGAGCACCGTTGTCGGGAAACGGGTCTGCACGACGCTGCGCTCGTCGGCGTAGGACAGGTCGACGACGTGGTCGGACCGGGCGGCCACGGGTGTGCCCGGCACACCGACGACCGCAGTCACCCCGACCTTGCCCGTGAAGCGCTCCATCGCCTGGAGCACCTCGGTCGTGGTGCCGGAGCGGCTGATCGCGACGATCCGGTCGTAGTCGCGGACCAAGGGGGGCAGTTCGGAGGCGATGACCGCGTCGGTGACGCCGTGCCCGGCCTGTTCGCGCAGCCACGCGTACGCACACGCCACGTAGTAGGACGTGCCGCAGCCGAGCACCAGCACCCGCTCACCGCGCTCGGGCAGTCCCGCCACCCCGGCGCGCGCCTGGTCCTGCGCCCGCCCCCAGCACTCGGGCTGGCCGGCGATCTCCTCGGACGTGATCTGTCCGAGCTCAGCGTCGGATTCGGACACGTCAGTGCCCCCTTTCGTTGGTACGGCGTGGACCCGCGCGGTCGGCACGCTGAACGGTCACTTCACGCTCCCGGCGAGCAGACCGCTGACGATGTAGCGGTTGAGCGCCAGGCCGATCACGGCCGGTACCGCGATCGCGATCACGCCGGCCGCGGACAGCAGCGTGGTCGGCACGATGTGCTGGCCCTGCAATGCCTGCACCACGACGGTGAGCGGTTCCGTGGACAGGTCGGTGGACAGCACCAGCGGGAACAGGAACTGGGTCCAGGAGAACAGGAACGTGATGATCGCGGTGGAGATGATGCCGGGCAGCGTCAGCGGCAGCAGCACGTGCCACAGGATCTGCATCCGGCTGGCACCGTCCACCAGGCCGGCCTCCTCGATGGCCATCGGCAGGCTGGTCAGGTAGTTGTGCATGATCCACGTGGCCAGTGGCAGGAAGCCGGACACGTAGACCAGCACGATGCCGGTGTAGGTGTTGACCAGGCTGAAGTCGGACATGATCCGGTACAGCGGGATCAGTGTCGTGTACGCGGGGAACGCCATCGTCGCGAGCACCGCGTAGAACAACACGTTGCGGCCGCGGAAGTGCATCCGCGCGAACGCGTACGCGGCGAGCGTCGACAGCACGACCGTGACGATCGTGGCCGCACAGCACTCGATCACGATGTTGACGGCGGACTCGCGGATCTGCGACGGCACGCTGCCGCCGCCACCCAGCAGCGAGACGTAGTTGTTGATGGTCGGCACCGGCGGCACGTAGTGGGCGGGCTTGGAGTCCGCCTGGGCCTCGGTCTGCAGGCTGGTGTTGATCGTCCAGTAGATCGGGATCAGCGACCACAGCAGGATGAACGCGATCCCGACCCAGCGGACGTGGAAGCGGCGGCCGGTGCGGGTGGCCATCAGAACTCCACCGATCGGTAGACGGCCTTGACCACGACGTAGGACAACACGAGCGTCACCAGCGTGATCAGCAGCGACAACGCGTAACCCTCACCGAAGTCGAGGTTCTGGAAGCTGATGAAGTACGTCTGGACCATCACCGACGACGCGGTGCGGGCCGCGCCGTTGAGCACGAACGGCTGGTCGAAGACGTTCAGCGTGGCGATCACGGCCTGCACCGTGGCCACCGCGATGCCCGGCCGGGCCAGCGGCAGCGTGACCCGGCGGAACGCCGCCCACGCCGAACAGCCGTCCAGCCGGGCTGCCTCGTACAGGTCGCCGGGTATGTTCTGCAGCGACGCCAGCACCAGCAGTGCGGACAGCGGCGTGATCTGCCAGACCTGCACCAGCTCGATCAGCACGATGGTCAGCCAGCGGTGCTGGCCGAGGAACACGTGGTAGTGGTCGATCAGGTGCAGGGAGGAGAGCAGGCTGTTGAGCAGACCGGTGTTGGCGTCCCAGATGCCGCTCCACACGATGCCCTCGACCACACCGGGCAGCGCCCACGGCAGGATCAGGATCGCGATCAGGATCGAGCGGCCGACGAACTTGTGCTGCAACGTGACCGCCATCGCGATGCCCAGCACCGTGGACAGCGCGACGCCGACCAGCACGTAGACCAGTGTGTTCACCGACGCCGTCTGGACCGTGGGATCGGCGAACAGCCGGGAGAAGTTGCCCAGCCCGATCCAGCGGGTCGGCGGGTCGAGGTCGTCCACCCGGAAGAACGACTCGATGATGGTGAAGCCCGCCGGCACCAGGGCCAGTCCGATGATGAAGACGGCCAGCGGCGCCACCAGCAGGTAGGGCAGCGCGTCGAAGCGGCGACGGCGCCGCGCCGGTCCACCCGCCGAAGGCGTGGTGTCCGGCGCGGCCACCGGTGTCGCCGCGAGCCGTGGGCCGCTCATCCGCCGCTGGCCAGGCGGTTCGCGGTGTCGGCGATCGCCTTGATCGCCGCCTGGGCCGACATGGAGCCGGTCGCCGCCGCGTGCAGGTTGGTGTAGACGGCGTTGGAGAACTGCGGGTACCACTGCGGCGCGCCCTGCGGGAAGACCGGCTTGGCGTCGTTCTTCAGCATCGACGCGAGCTGGCTGCCGCCGATCAGGTTGCCGTGGGTGGTCAGCAGGTTCACCGCGGTCAGCCGGGAGGGCATCTCGTAGCCGGACAACGCCTTGGCCGAACCGTTGAGGCCCGCGAAGTCGGCCTGGTTGTCGGCCTGCGTGAACCACTGGATGAACTTCGCCGCCGCTGCCGGGTACTTCGCGGTCTTCGGAATGCCGATACCGTCGGGGTTGCTCAGGTTGGGTCCGGCACCGGACACGCCCGGCGTGGCCAGGTAGACGACCTGATTGGTGACGGTCGACGAGGCCGCGACGTCGTAGAGGCTGCCGACGTTGCCGGAGTAGTCACCGAAGACGCTGGCCACCTGGCCGTGCGCCATCAGGTCCTGCTGGCCCTGGCTGTCGGTCACGTTGATGTTGCCCGGCGCCACGAGACCCTGCTGCAGCGCGCTGATCATCCACTGCGCCGCCTTGTAGCCCGCCGAGTCGGGCGTGCTGAACTGCGGGTGACCCTGACCGTCCAGAATGGTGCCGCCGAACGCCGCCGTCGCCTGGTACCAGTAGGTCGACAGGCCTTCCGCCGCCGCGAACGGGATGTCCAGCGGGTACTGGACCACGCCCCTCGACTTGATCTGCCGCAGGTCCTGTGTGTACTGATCCATCGTGGTCGGCAGGGACGTGATGCCCGCCTTGGTGAACATCTGCTGATTGACCGTGGTCACCAGGAACGACGCGTCGAACGGGATGCCGACGACGTGGCCGTTGGAGGTGAACGACGTCAGTTGCGGCATGTCGGCGGTCATCGACTTGGTGTCGATGTAGTTCTCCATCGGGTAGAACCAGCCCAGCTTGCCCAGTTGGCCGACCCGGGACCAGTCGACGTCGGTGGCGTCGGCGAAGTAGGTCTTGGCCGTCGCCGCGGCGGCGATCTTGGTCTGCAGGCTGTCCCAGTCGATGTTGGTCCAGTTGACGGTGATGCCGGTTGCCTTCGTGAACGCGTCCAGCGTCGCCTTGGGCGGCGCGGGGACCGCGAGCGTCACGTTGATGGTGACGCCGGTGGTCGCCGAGGACGCGGCACCGCTCCCACTGGAGCAGGCGGCGCCGAGCACGGCCAGGGCGGCGAGTGCCGCGACGGCGCCGGTACGCCGTGCGCCACGCCGAACCAAGCCCTGCCGAACCAAGCCCCGCCGAGGAGAACTCTGTCGTAGGGAGAGCATCGGACGCCTCACTTTCCCGAACGCGATCCCGCTGGTCCGGCGAGCACGTGCGCGAGCCGGACTGGTCGGTCGGAGTCGTACTCCGAGCGTTGCGCGCAGCATTCGCGCAACCCGGCTGCACGTTTCTGATCGTAGTGCGCAACGTTGGTCGGAACTCTGACATGCTGGGAACTGGTCGTCAACCTTTCCGCGCCGGTAAACCCGGCCTTGACCGAGCCGTGACCAGGTCAGCGGAGCAGTGCGCAGTTCGTGCGCAGAAACGACAAGGTCTGCGCATTCTGGTTGCGCGTACGCTAGCCTCTGCGCCATGCGTCGCAACCAACGCCTCAACCAGATCCTCTCCGCGGTGGTCGCGCACGGCTCCCTGGAGGTACCCGAACTGGCCCACCAGTTCGGTGTCTCGCACGCGACCATCCGCCGAGACCTGGACGTGTTGGAGCGGCAGCGGCTGGTCAGCAGAACGAGGGGCGGCGCGACGACGCACGCGGCGTTCAACGACCTGCCGCTGAGCTACAAGACGGCGCAGGATCTGGCCGAGAAGCGCAGGATCGGCTACGAAGCGCGCAGACATCTGGCCGGCGCCAGGGTGGTCGGCATGACCGGTGGCACCACCGTGACGGAGTTCGCGCGGTTGCTGTCCGAGCACGAGGGGCTGACCGTGGTGACCAACGCGCTCAACGTCGCGCTGCACCTGGTGGAGAACCCGCGGCTGCGGGTGTTCGCGGCGGGCGGCGAGATCCGCAGCAGCAGCCAGGAAACCGTTGGCCACAGCACGGAGGGCTTCCTCGCCGAGTACAACATGGACGTCGCGTTCGTCGGTGTCGACGGCGTGGACGCGGCGGCGGGCTGCACCAACTACGATCCGGCGGGGGCACGGGCCAACGGGGTTCTGCAGCAGCGGGCGCGGCGGGTGATCGTGCTGGCCGACGCGACCAAGATCGGCCGGGTGGCGCTGGCCCGGGTGTGCGCGATGCCCCAGGTGGACCTGCTGATCACCGACGACCGCGCCGCCGGCAGCGAGCAGGTCGACCGGATCAGGGCGGCCGGCTGCGAGGTCACGCTCGTGTGAGCAACGCGCAGAAAGCGCTCTGATTTCTGCGCGTTTGGCGCGCGTTGTTGTTCGATCAACCATACCGGTGTCATAGTTCTCGACCATGGCGAAAGTAGCGCTGATCGGCGCCGGCAGCGTGGAGTTCACCCGCAACGTGGTCACCGACCTGTGCGGTTTCACCGAACTGCACGGCCAGTTGGAACTGGCCCTGCACGACATCGACGCCGATCGCCTGAGCTACGCCGAGGCGCTGGTGCGGCGGATCAACGAGCAGACCGGCAACGGCGTGCGGGTCAGCGCGGACGTCAACCGGCTGGCCGCCGTCGAGGGCGCCGACTATGTGATCAACGAGATCCAGGTCGGCGGCTACACCGCGACCCGCGCCGACTTCGACATCCCCGCCCGCTACGGCGTGCGCCAGACGATCTCGGACACGATCGGCATCGGCGGCATCTTCCGTGGCCTGCGTACGATCCCGGTGCTGATCGGGATCGGCGAGGACCTCGCGAAGGTCGCGCCGGAGGCGTACCTGCTCAACTACAGCAACCCGATGGCGATGCTGCCGTGGGCGGTCTACGCGGGTTCGCCGTTCGAACGCGTCGTCGGCATGTGCCACTCGGTCCGCGACACGCACAGGTTCCTGGCCGGGCTGGTCGGGCTTCCGGTGCAGGACATCGACTTCACCACGGCCGGTTTCAACCACCAGGCGTTCGTGCTGCGCTTCGAGCACCAGGGCGAGGACCTCTACCCGGCGCTGCGCGACGCGATCGACGCGGACCCGGAACTGGGCAGGCGGGTGCGGGTGGAGATCTTCCGCCGCTTCGGCTACTTCCCCACCGAGTCCAGCGAGCACAGCGCCGAGTACGTGCCGTGGTTCATGCGCCACGACGAGGAGATCGAGCACTTCCGCATCCCGGTCGGCGAGTACCTGGTGCGCTCGGAACGCAACATCGACGAGTACGAGAGCACCCGCAGGCAACTGGAGTCCGACCGGCCGCTGGACCTGACGCCGACGTCGGAACTGGCGTCGGAGTTCATCCACGCGCACCAGACAGGGGTGGCACGGGAGGTCTACCTGAACGTGCGCAACAACGGGCTGATCAGCAGTCTGCCCGACGAGTGCTGCGTCGAGGTGCCGACCGTGGTCGACGCGGCGGGGCCGCACCCGCGGGCAGTCGGCGAACTGCCGCCCCAACTGGCGGCGCTCAACCGCACGTTCCTCAACGTGGTCGAGCTGACCGTGCGTGCGGTGCTGGACGGCGATCGCGAGCACGTCTACCACGCGGCGCTGATGGACCCGAACGCCGCCGGTGTGCTCACCACGCGGACCGCGCGGGCGCTGTGCGACGAACTGCTTGCCGCGCACGGTGATCTGATCCCGGAGTCGCTGCGCGGGTGACCCCGCAGGCCGTTTCGGTCGTCGTCCCCCGGCAGAGCTACCGCCGAATGTCCATTCCGGGGTGATGATTCGCCTCCTCCCGCTGCCTAACGTTCGTCGCGTCGATCACGGCGCGGGCCGTGGCAGCCGAACTGGGAGGACGCGATCATGCACGAGGACAACGTCACCGCACACGCGCCGGCAGGCGAACCGTCGGTGGCGCGGCGGCGCCTACGGAGCTTCCGCGTGCCGGTGCTGCTCGTCGCGCTCGTCGCCGTGCTGATCGGTACGCGAGGCCTGAACGTCCTCGCCGACCACGTCCCGGTCATCGGGCTGATCGTCGGACTCGCGACGGCCGCCGGCGCGCTTGTCTTCTACATCTGGCTTTCCAGGACGGTCGAACTCCGGCCGAGCGTTCCGGAACTGTCGCCGAGCAACCGGTGGCCGGGGTTGGGCCGGGGCATGGCGATCGGCTCGATCGCCTTCTGCGCGGTGATGGCGCTGATCGCGGTCTTCGGTGGCCTGAAGCTGGGCTGGGGTTCGGTCGGCGGCATGATCCTGAGCTTCGGCGCGTTCGCCAGTGTCGCCGTCAACGAGGAACTGGTGTTCCGTGGTGTCGTGTTCCGCGTTCTCGAGGAACGCCTCGGCACCGTGACCGCGATCGCCGGCTCGTCCCTGGTGTTCGGCCTGATCCACCTGGTCAACGGCGGCGCCACGCTGGAGGGAACGCTCGCGATCGCACTGCAGGGTGGCTGCCTGACGGCCGCCGCGTACGCCGCGACGCGCTCACTGTGGGTGCCGATCGGGTTCCACTTCGCATGGGACTTCATGGAGAGCGGCATCTTCGGCACCGCGGACTCCGGCACCGCGTCCAGCGGTCTGCTGCGCAGCACGATGTCCGGGTCGGACGTCGTGACCGGTGGTGCGTTCGGGCCGGAGGCCGGCATCGTCGCACTACTGGTGTGCGCGGTGCCCACGGTGCTGTTCCTGGTCAGCGCCAAGCGGAACGGCCGGCTGCGGCCCCGCCCGTCGGCAGCGGTTCAGTCGTCGCCGGCCAACCCCGTGCGATAGGCGAGGACGACGGCTTGGACCCGGTCGCGCAGGTCGAGTTTGGTCAGGATGCGGGAGACGTAGGTCTTGACGGTCTCGAAGCTGATGACCAGTTCACCGGCGATCTCGGCGTTGGACAGGCCCTGGGCGATCAGCCGGAGCACCTGACGTTCCCGGCGGGTCAGCACCTCCAGCGGACCGGCGGCGGTCGTTGCGACCGCCGCCGGTTTGATGCGGTCGGCGTATCGGCCGATCAGGGTCCGGGTCACGGCGGGCGACAGCAGCGACTCACCGCGCGCCACGGTGCGCACGCCGTTGACCAGCTCGGCCAGTGGGGCGTCCTTGAGCAGGAAGCCGCTGGCACCCGCGCGCAGCGCCTCGTAGACGTACTCGTCGACGTTGAACGTGGTCACGACGAGGATCTTCGGCGCATGCTCGACATCGGGGCCCGCGATGCGGCGGGTGACCTCGATGCCGTTGAGATGCGGCATCCGGATGTCCATCACGACGACGTCGGGCCGCACCCGGCCGGCCACCTCGACGGCAGCGGCGCCGTCGGCGGCCTCGCCGACGACCTCCATGTCCGGCTGTGCGTCGAAGATGGTCACGTAGCCGGCGCGGACCAGTTCCTGGTCCTCACAGATCAGCACACGGGTCGGCACCACAGCCACGTTGTCGGTCACGCGTCGCCTCCGGTCGGAATCAGGGCGTGCACCCGGAAGCGGCCCTCCGGCTGCTCCCCCACGGTCAACTCGCCGCCCAGCGCGCCGACCCGGTCGCGCAGGCCGGCCAGGCCGCGACCGCCGGGCAGTTCCGCGGTGGCCGCGCCGACGGACAGCACGACGGGCACGGCTTTCGGGCCGAGCGTGGTCACTTCCACGTCGATCTGGCCGTTCCGGTAGCCGACCCGCACCTCGGTCGGCTTGCCTGCGGCGTACTTCACGGCGTTGGTGAGGGCTTCCTGCACGACGCGGTACACGACGAGCCCGACGTTGACCGGCAGGGCCGGCCGGTCGCCCTCCTCGATCAGCTCGATCGGCTGGCCGCCGGACCGGGTCCGCTCGACGAGCTTGCGCATGGTGCCCAGCGACGGCGAGCCGCTCGTCCCGCCCTCCGACTCACCGGTCGCCTGCAGGACGTCGAGCAGGAAGCGCAGTTCGGTCAGCGCCTGCCGGCCGGTGCCACCGATCGTGGCCAGCGCCTCGTCGACGCGCTCGGGCGACGACGTGAGGAACTGGGTCGCCTCCGCCTGCACGACCATCGCGGTCACGTGATGCGTGACGACGTCGTGCAGTTCCCGGGCGATGCGGGACCGCTCCGCAGCGGTCGCGGTGATCGCGGTGAGGCGCCGCCGCTCGACCTCCTCGGCCCGCCGGCGCCGCACGACCACGCCCACCACCCAGAACAGCGAGATCATCACGTACAGCACGACGAAATCCCGCACATCGCTGTGGCTGCCCAGCAGATACAGGACGCCGACGAACGAGGCGAAAGCGACGGTCGCGGCGACGGCCAGCACACGCCGGAAGCGATCCTGGTGCGCCCCCACCGAATACAGCGCCAGGTAGAGGCTGAGCGTGCCGAAGGTGGTCGGGTAGGCCAGCGCCTGGTCGGCCGCGAAGGCCACCCCGGACACCGCGAGACAGACGGCGGGCAACCGGGTGCGCACGGCCAGCGGGAGCGTCTGCGCCAGGATCAACAGCACGGCGATGACGTCGGTGGGCCTGCGCGGCAGATCGCCGTACTCCGCACCCACCACGCCCATCGCGGGCACGAACGCCGCCGCGGTCATCGCGGTGGCGATCCATCTGTCCTTCGCGGCGGCTTCGTACGAGCGTAAAAAGCCCTTGACTTTCTGCAACCGGCCGATCACCCAGGACGGCCAACCCGACGACATGGCGCAGAGCCTAGTGTGACCGTGGCCGTGGTCACGGGCAGTCAGGAAAACTGCCGATCGAGCCACGACGCCGACCCGAGCGACGCGATCGGACCGAAGGCCGGGATCCCTTCGGTCCGCGGCGGTTCATGATCGTCGAGCGGAACCGGCCGCGGGCCGGTAAGCAGTGGCGTCATGGGGCTTACCTTCACCGGCATGTTCGAGGCGCCGCTGGCCGAGGTGTACGAGTGGCACGCGCGGCCCGGGGCGATCACCCGGTTGACGCCGCCCTGGCAGCCCGTGCGCGTGGTCGCCGAGGCGGAGTCGTTGCGGGACGGGCGGGCCGTGCTCGGGTTGCCGGGCGGGTTGCGGTGGGTGGCCGCGCATCAGCCGGACGCCTACGACCCGCCGCACCGCTTCGAGGACCGGCTGACCGGGTCGCTGGCCACCGTGTTGTCCTGGCGGCACACGCACGAGTTCCGGGCAGAGGGCGACCGGACCCGCGTCACCGACACCGTGGCGACGCCCGTGCCGGCAGCCGTGCTGCGGTCGATGTTCGCCTACCGCCATCGGCAACTCGCCGACGACCTGGCCGCGAACGCGCGGGCGGCCGCCTGGCGCGGCGAGCCGGTGACCGTGGCCGTCACCGGGTCGAGCGGGCTGGTCGGCACCGCCGTGACGGCGTTGCTGACGACGGCCGGGCACCGGGTGATCCGGTTGGTGCGCCGAGCCGCCGGCAACCAGGACGAACGCCAGTGGCGGCCGGAGGCGCCGGACGTCGACCTGTTGCGCGGCGTCGACGCCGTCGTGCACCTGGCGGGGGCGGGCATCGCGGGGCGGTTCACCGATCGGCATCTGGCTGCCGTGCGGGACAGCAGGATCGGGCCGACGCGGCGGCTCGCCGAGCGGGCGGCGGGTACACCGGACGGGCCGGGTGTGTTCGTGTCGGCATCCGCGATCGGTTGGTACGGACCCGATCGCGGTGACGAGCAGCTCACCGAGGACAGTGAGCGCGGCGACGGGATCCTGGCCGATCTGGTGTCCGACTGGGAGGCGGCGACGAGTCCGGCCGCCGAGGCCGGGACGCGGTGCGTGCGGGTGCGGACCGGCATCGTGCAGAGTCCGCGCGGTGGCACGCTGCGGCTGATGTATCCGCTGTTCGCCGTCGGGTTGGGCGGACGGCTCGGTGACGGCGATCAGTGGCTGTCCTGGATCGGTGTGGACGACCTGGCCGACGTCTATGTGCGTGCCGTGCTGGACGCCGAACTGTCCGGACCGGTCAACGCCGTGGCGCCGGAACCGGTCCGGAACAGCGAGTACACCCGCGTGCTGGCACACGTGCTGCGCAGGCCCGCACTGCTGCCGGTGCCGTCGATCGGCCCGAAGCTGCTGCTCGGCGACAACGGTGCCCGTGAGCTGGCGCTGGCCAACCAGCGGATCAAGCCGGCCCGACTGGTGGGCACCGGGCATCACTTCCGGCACGAACATCTCCAACCGGCGTTGCGTCATCTGCTCGGCAGGACCGGGTGATCGCCTGGTGGCGGAGACGGCTACCTCGCGTGGCGCTCCCGACGGCCTGCCGACCGACCCGACCGCCGCACTCACGGCGGCTCTCGGCAGCGCCGCCGCCGCGGAAAGGTCCAGGCCGGTCCACTGCCTGAGCTGTGGGGGCTTGGCCGGTAATCGTCTGATTAGTATGATTAATGGATGCAGCGCGTGGGTGATCTGCACTCGCTGGTCCTGGACGACCTCGGGCCGGCGATCCTCGGTGGCACGTACGCCGAGGGCGCCGTGCTGGATCTCGACGCCGTCCAGGACAGGCTCGGCGTATCCCGGTCGGTGGTACGCGAGGCCGTGCGCGTGCTGGCGAGCCTCGGTCTGGTCGCCGCGCGGCACAAGGTGGGCACTCGCGTGTTGCCGCGCCCGGAGTGGGATCTGCTGCACCCGATGGTGATCTCGTGGCGCGCCAACACCTCTGACGGCGACCGCCAGCTACGGGACCTGTTGCGACTACGGCTGGGCGTGGAACCGCTCGCGGCACGCCTCGCGGCCGGGCGGCTGGACATGGCCGCACTGGAGACGATGCGGCAGGCCTGCACGGACCTGGAGGCCGCGGCGGAACGCAGGGACCGCACCGAGTTCCTGCGGGCCGACGAGATCTTCCACGCGACGATCCTCACCCACTCCGGCAACGAGCTGGTGTCCCGGTTCGAGCGGGTCGTCGTGGCCGCGCTGCGGGCGCGTCAGCACGAGTCGCGCTCCGTGGTCACCGAGTGGACTCCTCCGTCGCTGACCCTGCACCGGCGGCTGCTGCGCGCGCTGCGCTCGGCGACCGACACACCGGCCACAGCCGGGATGCGCGCGGAGCGCATCGCCCGGCAGCTCGTCGAGATGGCCACCACGGAGATGGGATGGGAACCGTGACCGAATCGCCGTTCGACCTGACCGGCCGCCGGGCGCTCGTCACCGGATCGACGCGCGGCATCGGCGCGGCCATCGCCGCCGCACTGGCCCGGGCCGGGGCGGAAGTCGTGGTGCACGGCAGGAACGCCGCGACCGCCGAAGCGGCGCGGGAAAGGCTGGGTGCCGGGCACAGCCTGGGTTTCGACGTGACCGACCACGGCGCGATGACCGCGGCCGTCGCCGGGTTCCAGGAGCGGGTCGGTGGGATCGACGTGCTGGTCAACAACGCCGGCGTCCAGCGGCGGGCGCCGTTGCTGGAGTTCGCGATCGACGACTGGCAGCAGGTGATCGCGGCGAACCTGACGAGCTGTTTCGTACTGGCGCGGCACGTCGCGCGCGGCATGGTGGCGCGTGGCCGGGGCAAGATCATCAACGTGTGCTCCGTGCAGAACAAGCTGGTGCGCGGCACGACCGCGCCGTACGCGGCGGCCAAGGCCGGCCTGGGCAATCTGGGTCAGGTGATGTGCGCCGAGTGGGCCGCACACGGCATCCAGGTCAACGGCCTGGCTCCCGGCTACATCGCGACCGACCTGAACGAGGCGCTGCTGGCCGACGACACGATGCGCGAGTGGGTGATCGGCCGGACGCCGGCACGACGCTGGGGCACGCCGGAGGACCTGGCGGGACCGGCCGTGTGGCTGTCGTCGAGCGCGTCGGATTTCGTCAACGGACAGGTGATCTACGTCGACGGTGGCATGACGGCGGTGATCTGAGGGAACGGACCCACGATGGACGATCGACGGATCGAGGCGCTGCGGGTACACGGCGCGGACGACCTGCGGCTGGACGCTCTGCCGCTCGCGCAGCCCGGACCGGGCGACGCCGTGGTACGCGTGGAGTACGGCGGGATCTGCGGCTCCGACCTGCACTACTGGCGTGAGGGTGCGGTCGGCGCGTCGGTGCTGCGGGCACCGATGACGCTGGGCCACGAGGTCGTCGGCACCGTCGTCGACGGAGCGGCCGCCGGCACCCGTGTCGTGCCGCATCCGGCGACCACGTGCGGGCACTGCGCCTGGTGCGCGTCGGGGCGCCGGCACCTGTGCTCGGAACTGCGCTACCTGGGCTCCGCCGCGCGCTGGCCGCACACCGAGGGCGGTTTCGCCACGGAGATCACCGTGCCCGGCGACCGGCTCGTGCCGGTGCCGGACGGCGTGCACCCACGGCGCGCCGTGCTGGCCGAGCCGACCGGGGTCGCGTGGCACGCGGTGAGCAGGGCCGCCGCCGTGGGCGCGGAGCTGCGTGGGGCGCGGGTGTTGGTCGTCGGCGCCGGGCCGATCGGGCTGCTGGTCACGGCCGTGGCACAGCACCGTGGCGCGGGCTCGATCACGGTGGTGGACACACGCGAGCGGCCGTTGCGGGTGGCCGAGCGGGTCGGTGCGGACCGGACCGTGCCGGCGGGCGAGGCCGACGGGATCGGGCCGTGGGCGGACATCGCGTTCGAGTCGTCAGGCGCGCCCGCCGGCCTTGCCACGGCACTGCACCACACCGGACCGGGTGGCACGGTGGTCGCCGTGGGCCAGCAGCCGGCCGTCGACACGCCGGTACCGGCATGGCTGGCCGTCACCCGGGAACTGACCTTGACCGGCTCGCTCCGAATGGACACCGAACTGGTGCAGGCACTGGACTTTCTCGCCGCACCGGGGATCGACGTGGACGCGGTGGTCACGCACGTGTATCCCATCGGTGCTGCGGTGGAGGCGTTCACCACCGCGATGGACGCAGATGTGTCCAGCAAAGTTCTACTGCGGTTCTGAGGCGGTGGCTAGGCTGTGACCAGTGCGCCCTGGACCCTCGGATGAGGTGATCGATCGTGGGATTGCCGGCAGGCGACCGCCATGCGGCCGGACGGTGGGGAGAGCTGCTGGCCGAACACGGTGATCCCGACGGCGCGCTGCGGGCGTGGGTGCGAGCCTATGGTGCCGACTCACCCACGACGCGGCGACTGGCCGAACTGCTGGTGCAGCGGGGCGATCTGGCCGGCGCCGTACGAGTGTGGCAATTTTCGGACGCCGTACGGCAGAACCCGGCGGGCCGGCACGCGGAGTACCTGGCGTCGCTGGGCCCTGACGAGTACCTGGAACAGGACGACGATCCCGAGGACTGGGCGTTCATGGAGGCCGAGCAGCTCGACCGGCTGCGCAATCTCTAGGTCTTCAGCAGCGCCGTGATCGCGTCGTCCGCCGCGTCGGCGAACGACGAACCCAGCGCCACCGCGGCCGCCCCGCGCCGCCGGAACGCGGCCGCACCGGCCGGGTCGATGCCGCCGGTGGCGACGAAGCGCACGTGCGGGAACGGGCCGTGCATCGCGGCGATCCAGTCCGCGCCGAGCTGAGCGGCCGGGAACATCTTCTGCCAGCGGATGCCCAGACGCGCCGCGTGGTGTACCTCCGAGGCCGTCGCCACACCCGGCAGGTGCGGCAGGCCACGGTCGACCGACGCGACGGCGACCTCCGGGTCGAGGCCGGGCGCGACCGTGAACCTGGCACCGGCACCGGCCGCCTCGGCGACCAGCCGCGGTGTCGTCACGGTGCCGGCGCCGACGATCCGGCCGGTGCGCCTGCCCTCCGCGGCGGCGCGTTCCAGTGCGGCGAGATCGTCGTCGGACTGGATCGGGATCTCGACCAGTTCGACGCCCAGCCGCCACGCGCGCTGACACAGTTCGACGGTGCGGTCCGGTCCGAAACCACGCAGGATCACCAGCACACCCGACCCGGCGAGGTGCCGGTCGAAGAAGTCCTCGATCACGGTGCCCACTCCGGGACGTACTCGGCGGCCGGCAGGCCGCGCGCGCCTACGTCGGCGCGGAACACCAGGCCGGAGCACGCGTGGCGGTCGCGCTGCTCGGCCGTCATGTCCTCCTGCGACGTGGTGATGAACAGCGTCGTGCCGTCCGGCCCGCCGAAGCAGCAACTGCTGACCTGTGGCGCGTCCACGTCGACGATCGCGAGCAGGTCGCCCTCCGGTGAGTAGCGGTGCACGGCCGACCCGTTCCACAGCGCCACCCACAGGCAGCCGTCGGTGTCGACGCACATACCGTCCGGGTGGCCGTCCGCCGGGTCGATGGTGACGACCGTGGCAGGGTCGGCCAGGGTGCCGTCCGGTCCGATGTGGAACCGGTCGACGCGTTGCGTAGGCGTGTCGATGTAGTAGACGTCATCACCGGTCCAGGCAAGACCGTTGGAGATCGTCACGCCGGTGCGGACGGTCTCGACCTCGCCGGCCCGCGACAGCCGGTACAGCGTGCCGGCGCCGGGTGTCTTGTCCCATGCCATGCTGCCGGCCCAGAACGCGCCCGCGGGATCGCACTTGCCGTCGTTCATCCGGTTGGTGTGCGGTTCCGGTTGCACCAGCAGCCGGAAGTCGCCGTCGGCCCGCAGGTAGCCGAAACCGTGGCCGCACGCCAGCAGCCAGCCGCCGCTGTCGCACGGTACGACGGCGCCGACCGGCATACCGATGTCGAACGTGCGCCGGACCGTGAGCCTGCCGGTTTCCCTCGCGTAGTCGGCGATGTGCACGAGACCGTCGAACTGGTCGACCCACAGGAGCTGCCCGGTCCGGGCATCCCAGCACGGGCCTTCCGCGTGTTCGGCACGGTCGGCCGTGGCGGGCGTCGCCGTGTGGCGCCGCATCAGGTGGCCACCTCGACCGGGATGCCACCGCGCGTCACCGAGGTCGCCGCGGCCAGCACGACGGCCAGGTCGTCCAGCGCGTCCTGCACGGTGACCAGCGGCGCGCGGCCGGCCGCGATGGCCGCCACCCAGTCCTCGACGATCAGCCGGTGGCTGTCGTAGTAGTTCTCCGCCCCGCTCAACGATTTCGGCGCCGCCGGGCTCTCGTGCCACAGTGCCCGGCCGAGGTCGGACTCGTACGCGACGCAGATGTCGATGCGGGCGTTGGCGCCGAAGACCGTGGCCTCCGGTTCGCCGTCGATCGCCGGGCTCCCCCACAGGTACAGCGACTGGCCGACGAGGCCGGACCGGAACCGGACGGTCAGCAGCACCGTGTCACCGCTGGCCTGCGCACCGACCGTGTCGATCTCGCCCGCGATCACGCGCAGCAGGCTGGTGTGGTGGGTGCCCTGGTCCAGCAGGATGCCCGAGGACGGGCCGCCGTCGCCGCGCCAGCCGTCCCGCGCCCACACCCCGCCCAGCGTGTAGGCCCGGGTCGTGCGCACGGTGAGCAGGTCTCCGAGGTCACCGCGAGCCAGCGCGTCGGCCGTGGCACGGACCGCCCGCAGGTGCGGGTAGTTCTCCGCGACGGCCGCGACGACACCACTGCGGCGCGCGGCGTCCACGACGCGCCGACCGTCGGCCAGCGTGGTCGCCAGCGGCTTCTCGATCAGCACGTGCCGGCCGTGCCCCATGGCGGCCAGCGCCGCATCGGCGTGCAGGTGGTGCGGCAGGCGGATGTCCACCGCGTCCACACCGAGCGCCAGCGCATCCTCCAGCGACGCACAGGGGGTCGCGTCCAGCAGTCGCGCGACGATGCCGGCGCGCTCGGCGCGGGTGTCCACCGCCGCGACGACACGGCAGCCGCCGGTCTGTCCACTGTAGACCAATCGTGCGACGATCTCGCCGATCGCGCCGCAGCCCAGCAGCGCGATCCGGACGTCCCCGGTCATGTGCCGCTGTCCCGTTGTGTTCGTGCGGGGCGCAGGCCGACCAGTTTGCGCGGTCGCCCCAACCGTTTCGCGCGTACCCGGTCGATGGTGATCGCGATGCCGAGTACGGCGCCCAGCACGATCTGCTGGTAGTACGGGCTGACGTTGAGCACGATCAGCGCGTCGTTGATGATCACCAGCAGCACGCTGCCCGCCACCACGCCGATGATCCGGCCCTGGCCGCCCAGCAGGCTGACGCCACCGATGACGGCGGCGGCGATGGCATCGAGTTCGTAGCCGGTGGCGACACTGGGATCGCCGAGGCCGAGCCGGCCACTGATCATGATGCCGACGACGCCGGCCAGCGCCGCGCTGATCACGTACGTCCACACGATCCGCCTGCCGGTGTTGATGCCGGCCAGTCGTGCGGCCTCGTTGTTGCCGCCGACCGCGTACGTCTGGCGACCCAGGTACATGCGCTCCAGGAAGAACCAGCCCGCGACCGCGACCACGATGAACACCAGTGTGGGCAACGGAATGCCGACGATCGTGTTCCTGGACAGGTTCATGAAGCCGGCACCGGAGATGGTGATCGGCACGCTCTGCGTGATGGCTTCCGCGACACCGCGGGCCGCCGTGTAGGTGACCAGCGTGATCACGAACGGCGGCACGTTCAGCCTGGTCACGAACAGGCCGTGGATCACGCCGACCAGCGCACACAGCAGCACGGTCAGCAGGATGCACGGCAGCAGCGGCAGTCCGGCGTGGACGAACAGCCACGCGCTGACCACACCGGACAGCGCGGCCAGCGCACCGACCGACAGGTCGATGCCGCCGGTCAGGATGACCACGCTCTCCCCGACGGCGAGCACACCGAACTCGGCGAGGTTGCGGCCCATCTCCTGGAGGTTGCCCAGGTCGGCGAAGTTGTGCTTGTCGGCGAACACACCGACGAACACCACGACGCACGCGATGATCACACCGATCTCGGGTGTCTCGGCGAGCCTGCGGGTCCAGCGGGCACCACGGTCGACGGTCTCTGGCTGGCTGGGCGTCTGCGGCGGGGTGCCGGCGTTGGTCGACGCTGTCATCGTTGGCCCCTCGTGCGTGTCATCTTGGTTCGACCGTGGTGGCCCAGGTCATGATCAGTTCCTTGCTGAAGTCCCGCCGGTCCAGCGTGGCCACCGCGAGACCGCCCGCCATGACGACGACGCGATGGCAGATCCTCAGCAGTTCCTCCAGTTCCGAGGAGGCGACCAGCACACCGCAGCCCTGTGCGGCGGCGTCCGCGATCAGCCGGTAGATCTCGGCCTTCGCGCCGACGTCGACACCCCGGGTCGGTTCGTCCAGCAGCAGCACGGCCGGATCGGTGGCCATCGCGCGCCCGAAGATCGCGCGTTGCTGGTTGCCGCCGGACAGCGACCTGATCGGCTGTTCGGCCGAGCGGCAGCGGACCCGGGACAGCCCGATCAGCCGTTCCGCCTCACGGCGTTCCGCCTTCGGGCTCAGGTAGCCGCGCCGCGCGAGCCGGGGCAGCGCGGCCAGCGTCAGGTTCCACCGGATCGGAGCGTTGGCCAGCAGCGACTGCTGCTTGCGGTCCTCGGCCACCAGGGTGACGCCCCGACCGATCGCGTCGGCAGGCGAACGCGGCCGGAACGGCTTGCCGCGCAACGTGAGCGTGCCGTCCAGCCGCGGCTGCGCACCGAAGATGGTGTGCAGCAGGCGGCTGCGGCCCGAACCCATCAGGCCGGCGACGCCGACGATCTCCCCGGCCTTCAGCGTCAGGTCCAGCGGTCCGAGACCGTCGGCGGTCAGGTCGTGCGCCTCGATCAGCACGTCGGAGCCGATCTCGGACAGCGTTGTGTCCTCGGCGGCCAGTTCGGCGCCGACCATCGCGCGCACCAGGATCTCCTCCGTGGTGCCCGCACGCGGCCGGTCCAGCACGATGTCGCCGTTGCGCAGCACGACCAGCCGGGTCGCCACGTCCAGCACCTCGTCCAGCCGGTGCCCGACGAACACGACGCAGCCACCGCGCTCGGCGACCCTGTGGGCCAGTTCCAACACGGTGTGCGCCTCGACGGGACCGAGCGCGGACGTGGGCTCGTCCAAAATCAACACCAGCGGTTCGCGCGACCACGCCTTGGCGATCTCGACGAGTTGGCGCTGCGCGACCGACAGCGAGTCCAGCCGCTGCCGGCTGGACAGCGCCAGGTCCAGCTCGTCCAGCACCGCCTGCGACTGCCGGTGCAGGGCCGCGCGGTCCACGATGCCGCGGCGCGAGCCCGCCGGCCGCCTGCCCAGCAACAGGTTCTCCGCCACCGAAAGCTGGCCGACCAGCGGGAACTCCTGCGACACCATGGCGACACCGGCGGCCGCCGCCGAGGCGGGGTGCCCCGGTTCGACCGGGACACCTCCGACCTCGACCGCGCCCGTCGTGGGAGCCACCGTGCCCGCGATGACACCCATCATGGTGGACTTGCCAGCACCGTTCTCCCCGACCAGCGCGACGATCTCACCACGCCGCAGGTCCAGCTCCGGGACGTTGAGGACCCTGGCTGTGCCATAGATCTTCTGCACGTCCCGCAGCCGGACCGCGACGCCGGCGGTGTCGGTCTCGGTCACGACGAGCTGATCCCGAAGCTGGCCAGCTTCTGGTCGTAGGCCGCGAGGTTGGACGCGGTGACCAGGCCGATGCCCGAGGACAGCGTGTAGCCGTCGGAGTCCAGGTACGGCTTGACCAGTGCCATCGTCGCCTGCGGGCCGAGCACCTTCATCGCGGCCAGCAGGTACTCGCTCATGTAGCCCTGCTGGTAGGGCTGCTGCAGCACCATGGCCTGGACGACGCCCTGCTTGAGCAGTTGCAGCGTCTTGGGCTCGGAGTCGTCGGCCAGCACCAGCACCTTGCCGGCCTTGCCGGCGGACTGCACCGCCTGGCCGGCGGAGGGCCCGTCGTAGGAGTACACGCCGTAGAACGCCTTCAGGTTCGGGTCGGCCTGGAACGCGCCGGAGGCGTTCTGCAGCGCCTTGTTCGCGTCGCCGTTGTCGTTGTAGACCTGGAAGACGTTGATCTTCGTGCCCTTGATGGCGTCCTTGAAGCCCTGGATGCGCTGGGTCGCGTTGGTCGCGGTCAGCGAGCCGACCAGGATGCCCACGTCACCGCCGCCGGGCAGCAGTTGCTTCATCGCCTTGCCGGCGTTGAGGCCCGCCGTGTAGTTGGGCGTGCCGAGGTAGATCGGCACCTGCGACTGGAACTGCTGCATCGGCGAGTCGATCGCGACCATGTTGACGTGCCTGGACGCGGCCGACGACACCACGTCCGACAGCGACGAGGGCTGGATGGCCGACACGGAGAAACCGGTGATGCCCTGCGACACCAGCGTGTTGATGATGGAAAGCTGCTGCGTGATGTCCTCGGTCGAGGGCTCCTGGAAGGTGGATTTCACACCCAGTTCGGTGGCCGCCTTCTGCGCTCCGGTCTTGGCGGCGTCCCAGTACGCGGAGACGACGTTCACCACGACGGCGTTGCTGACGCCGGACAGGTCCTTGCCGGCGAGCGCGGACTTGATCTGGTCGCGCAGCTTGGCCAGGTTGTCGTCGTTGAACGCGATCGAGCCCTGCAACCCGGCGGCGGCACTGTTGGTCGGTGCCGGCTGGTCGCCGGAACCGGAATTGTTGGTGCTACAGGCACTCATGGCCATCGTGGTTGCGATGAGCGCGGCGCCGATGGCCGGCATGACGCGTCGTCGGGTCATTGTGTGGTTCTCCTGTCCTCGGAAAAGACGGCGGGATCAGTGGACGGTGAGAGTCGTGTAGGAGTCCGGTGCGACGGTGTAGGTGAGCTGGGTCGCGCCCACGGCCGCGGTCGACGTCGTGGGTGTGACGAAGCCAGGGTCCGCGAACGTGTTGGTCGCGGACTGCGGTGCCGCCAGGGTGGTCACGGCCGCGGTACCGCCGGTCGGGCGGAAACCGGTGTAGGAGATCGTGTAGCGGCGGGGCACGTCCAGCGTGTTGACGACGCGCAGGACGAGCGTGCGGTGGTCGGCGCTGGTCTCGGCGAGCACGTCGGCCGTGTGGCTCTCACCGCCGGCCACGGTGGTCGCCACGGCGTCGGGTTGGTAGGTCGACGCGTTCATCTGTTCGACGTAGTACGGCGGCTGCGCCCAGACCGCGCTCTGGTCGAAGAAGATCAACCCCTGGTCCCAGCCGTTGTCGTTCTGCCCGTCCACCTGGAAGGCGTTGGCCGAACTGACCACGTCGACGGTGTCGCCGAGGCGGGAGAGCTGGTCGATGGCGTAGGCGTTGGCCAGTGCCCGCTGCTGGGAGTGGATGTTCGCGTTGAGTTCGAAGACCACCACCTTGAACCGGGCGCCCGCACCGAGCCGGCCGAGCCAGTAGATGTAGCTGTCCAGCGCCTTGACCTGCGCCAGCACGTCCGAGGTGACCTCGGTGTCGATGTGCACGTCGAAGTCGACCTCGGCGCCGTAGGACTTGGCCAGCGCCAGGATCTTCTGGTGCGCGGCCAACGACGTGATCCGGGGTGCGCCGGTGAAGTCGAACGGGTCGGTGATGACGTCGTGGTAGGCGAAGTCGCCGACCACGATGCGCATGGCGGGGTCCTTCTGCCAGATCACCGGGGCGAGCGCCTGGAACTTCTGCCAGTAGGTGTCGTCGACCGCCTCCTCGTTGCCCAGTTCGATCCGGTCGATGGCATACGGCTTCGGGTGGCCGTCCGCGGCCCGCTGCGCGCCCCACCGGTCGGTGGCCGGCGCGAACAGGTAGTCCATCAGATCGGAGATGTCCTGCGGCGTCTCGTTGACGTTGATCGACGGGATGGCCTGGACACCCATGGCCTCACCGAGGTTCAGGAAGTCGAAGATGCCCCAGCCGGTCGACTCGTACGGGTACCAGGTGCCGTCGGTGACCGGCCGGTTCTGGCGCGGCCCGATCATCGTCTTCCACCGGTAGCTCTCGGCGTTGATGGCGCTGCCGCCGAAGCGCAGTGCCTGGACACCCTCGGCCTTGAGCGCGTCGACGACGTCCTTGCGGACCGGCAGGTTCTGGTAGCGGCCCCACGACCCGGGCTCCAGGAAGGCGTACCCGGCGTCGATCGAGCCGGGCCGGGTCAGGCCGATCACGAAACGCGCGTGCGTGTCCGCCGAGTTCGGGGTCAGTCCGAAGTCGTAGTTCTGCCAGCCGGTGGCCGTGAGTGTGACGGTGGTGGTGGCGTAGGTCGAGGAGCCCGCGGAGTTCTGCAGCGCCAGTCGCACGCGTTGGCCCCGCGTGCCGCGCAGTGTGACCATTCCGTCGTACCCCTTGTGCGCCACCACGTTGAGACCTTCGTGGTGCAGGCCACTGTTCGCGATGCCGACGCTGCCCTGTCCGCCCGTGAACGTGATGGTCTGGCTGCGGTCGCCCTTGAACGGGGCGCTGGTCGCCGGCGCGAACGTGCCCGTCGCGGAGCCGGTCGCCGTGGCGGTCCACATGTCGCTGACGCCCTGGTAGTCCGGCGGCTCCTGGAACGCCTCGCCGAAGATCATCTGACTGTACAGTCCACCGTAGATCTCGTGATTCACGTCCTCCATACCGGTTCCGGCCGTGGTCGCAGGAATGCTAGCGGTGATCGACCCCGCGTCGACATCGACCGTCCCGGTGACAGGGATCAGTCGCCAGGTCTGCCCGGCCCGGCCGGCGACCGGGTCCCAGAGCTGCATCCGTGTGCCGGTGGTCATTGCTCCATCCTGTGTGGACAGCAAGCGGTTTCCGGTGCCCTGGCTGGCGATCGTGACCGTTCCGTTGCCTTGGTCGGCGAACGACCAGTGCTGGTCAGGATACGTGCCGAGGTAGTCCCACAGGTGTACGACGGAACCATTCCCCGACGCGCCGTTCACCGTTGACAGTGAGGAACCCGCATGGTCGTTGACGATGCGGTACCAGCCGGCACCGAGATCCACGATGTGCCATAGCTGGTCTTCCGCACCGGTCGGCGGCGCGAGCGACATCGCGGGATCGGATGTCGTGTCGGTACCGGCGGCCGTCAGCGCCTCGTCACCGTTGACGTCCACGATTTCGTACGAGCTTGCGGAATCGAAGGACGGGGTCGTCACCGCGTGCGCGGGAACGCCCGCGACCACCGCCGTCGCGACGAAAGCGATCGCAACTGGCCAGGCCATCCGACTTGCGAACATGGTGACGTCCTTGTCTGTTCGGCGCGACGACATCGGCTCAACTGCCTGCGTACCACCGTTGCGATTGGCATTGCGCGGTGTGCAACGGCCGATGCGCACGGCGCGCCAATGATTTGGGCCACCGGCCGCGCGTGTCAAGAAATCGCCGTCGCGTTGCGCATGGTGCACATGGCGTTGTGAGTTCGGTAGTACGTTGAGGTCAGGCGTGGTGGTGCGCCGGACGGGAGCGCGCCGTTGTGTTGTCGAGAATCGGACCGCCTGTCGTCTGCGTCGGGGAGACCATGGCGCAGGTGGTACCCGAGGGGGGCGCGTCGCTGGTCGACGCCAGCACCTTCACGCTGCGCACGGCGGGCGCGGAGTCCAACGTGGCACAGGGATTGGCGCAACTGGGCAACCCGGTGCGCTGGGTCAGCAGACTCGGTGACGACGCGCTGGGCGATCGCATCGTCGCCGATCTCGCCACAGCGGGTGTCGACGTCTCGATGGTGACCAGGATGGCCGGTGTCCGCACCGGACTGTTCCTCAAGGACCCGGGCGCCGGCGGTTCCGTCGTCACCTACTATCGCGAGTTCTCGGCAGCGTCAGCCCTGTCTGTAAAGGACATTGACATCGCGCTGGAGTCCGCGCCGGCACTGCTGCACCTCAGCGGCGTGACACCCGCGCTGTCCCCATCGTGTGCCGCCGCTGTTCGCTACGCGCTGAGCGAATGCGCCGATCGGGGTATTCCGGTCTCCTTCGATGTCAACTATCGGCCGGTGCTGTGGCCGTCCAGGCAGGCCGCGGCGGCGACGTTGCGGGAACTGGCCCTGGCCGCCGACGTCGTCTTCGTCGGCCTGGACGAGGCGGCGCTGCTGTGGGGCGCGACGAATCCCGCACACGCGCGGGAACTGCTGCCCGGACGCGGGACACTGGTGGTCAAGGACGGAGCGGGTGACGCGGTTTCGTTCTGCGGTGCCGAACGGACCAGCGTGCCGGCGATCCCGGTGCACGTCGTGGAACCGGTGGGAGCCGGCGACGCGTTCGCGGCCGGGTGGCTGCACGGCATGCTGCACGACCTGCCGCAGCGCGTTCGGCTGCGGCTGGGCCATCTCATGGCGGCCACCGCGTTGAGCTCACTGGCCGATCATTTCGTGCTCCCGGCCGAGCCGGCGGCGTTCGTGCGGTCGGCATACACACAGGAGTGGCCACCGGTGCCGGCGGCCACCGCGGATCGGGGTGATGACTGATGTCGCAGTCCGTCGAGCGTGCCGTGACGATCCTGATGGCGTGTGCCACGGCGCCGCACCGGCTCGGTGAACTGGCGGTGGAACTCGGTGTCCACAAGTCCACCGTCCTGCGGCTGCTGCAGACGCTGGAGGAGCGCGACTTCGTCCGGCGCACGTCGGAGGGCACGTGGGCGCTGGGCTTCGGGTTCACCGACGTGGCGCTGACCGCGTTGGACGCGATCGACGTGCGGGCCGCGGCGCATCCGTGGCTGCGCAGGATCGTCCGCGAGATCGGCCACACGCTGCACCTGGCCGAGCTGTCCGGCTCGGAGGTCGTGTACGTCGACAAGGTCGAGGGCCACGGCGCGGTGCGGATGATGTCCCGCGTCGGCGCCGCGGCGCAGCTGCACACGGCGAGCGTGGCGAAGGTCGTCATCGCGTTCGCCCCGAGCGACCTGCGCGAGGCCGCGGTCGCGGCGGCCTCGTACCAGAAGTTCACCGCCACCACGATCACCTCACCGGCCGCGCTGAGCAGGGAACTCGACGAGATCACAACCCGCGGCTGGGCCGTGGACGACGGCGAGTTCGAGGACTACATCAACTGCGTCGCCGTCCCCATCCGCAACCATTCCGGTGCCGTGGTGGCCGGCATGTCGCTGACCGCGCTGCGCGCCATCGAACCGCTGGACCGACTGCGCCTGCACATCCCCCGCCTGACCGACGCCGCCTCCCAGATCTCCCGGGAACTGGGCTGGGACGGGAAGAAGGGCGTCGAGGTCACGGACACCGGTCGTCTCGCCGCGCGCCGGCAGCAGACCGCCCGCCACGCGGCTACGTAGCCGGCGGCAGTTCACCCGAACCGCGCACGATCAACCGCGTCGGCACCGTATGCACGGCGGGCGGTGACTGGTCACCGTGCATCCGATCGAACAACCGCACCGCGGCCTCCCGGCCGACAGTGGCCGGATCCTGCGCCATCACGGTGATTCCCGGCTGGAGGACGGCCGCCAGCGGGATGTCGTCGAAGCCGACCACGGCGATGCGGTGCTGTAGGTCCAGTTCGTGGAGCGCTTCGACGACGCCCAGCGTCACCAGGTTCTGGCTGGTGAAGATCGCCTCCGGTGGGTCCGTCCTGAGCAGGTCACGGGCCGTGTGCCGGGCCTGTTCGGTGGTCCGCAGGCCATGGCGGACCAGGCCGTCCTCGACGGTGCCAGTCCGATGGCGGCCAGTGCGTCGGTGAAACCGCGGAACCGTTCCTCGGCCGTCGGGATCGTCATGTCGTCGCCGAAGTAGGCGACCCGGGTTCGGCTGGTGCGCAACAGGTGTGCCACGGCCGCCCGGGCGCCGCCCCGGTTGTCCGAGACGATCGCGTCGGCCACCAGCGGCGCCGGCAGCCGGTCGACGAACACGAACGTGCATGCCGGCCTGCTGCTCGTCGATCACGTACCGGTGGTCGCGCCGCGGCGGGCATGATGATCAGCCCGTCGACCCGGCGGTCGATCAGCTTGCGGGCCAGTTCCCGTTCCCGCCGCGGGTCCTCGTCCAGGCTCGCGGCCAGCACCAGCACGCTGCGCTCCCGGGCGTAGTCCTCGACGGCGCGGAACACCGCGGAGGAGTAAGGGTTGCTGACGTCCTCCAGCAGCAGGCCGATGGTGTTGGTGCGACCGCCGGTGCGGCGCAGGTTGGCCGCGGTCAGGTTCGGCCGGTAGCCGAGCTTGTCCGCGGCCGACCGCACCCGTTCGGCCAGGTCCGGCGCGACCGTGGGTACTCGTTGACCACGCGCGAGACGGTCTTGACGGCCACGCCCGGCGAGCGCCGCCACGTCCCGCATGGTCGGCCGGTCCTTCGGCTCTCGGGGTGGCCCTCCGACTAACACGTGACAGGCCGGCCGTCCCGCCGGGTCCGTTCAGGTCGTGCGCGGTGTGTCGGCGGCAGATCACCGTCGGCCGTTGGCCGGTGTCGAGCGCGACGGCGCCGGTCATGATCGCCACCGCTTCGGCAGGCGTGTGCGACTGCGGGCGTGATGACCCCGACCCGCCGCCCGAGCCGCTGGATGTGGATCCGGTCGGCCACCTCGAACACGTTGGGCATGTTGTGGCTGATCAGGATGATGCCCAGGCCGCGCGCGCGCAGGTCCTGGATCAGGCTTGAGCACCTGGCCGGTCTCCCGCACGCCGAGCGCGGCGGTCGGCTCGTCCAGGATCACCACCTTGCTGCCGAACGCGGCCGCCCGTGCCACGGCGACCGCCTGGCGCTGGCCGCCGGACAAGGTCTCCACGGCCTGGTTGATGTTCTGCAGCGTGCTGATGCCCAGGTCGTCGATGTGACTCTTGGCCTCGCTTCCTCATGCCGCCCGTGTCGAGCATCCGGAAGACCGAGCCGAGCACGCCGGGCCGGCGCTCGCTCCCGTGCCAGGAACAGGTTGCTGGCGATGTCGAGCGCCGGCGCCACGGCGAGGGTCTGGTAGACGGTCTCGATGCCGGCCGCGCGGGCCTCCTGCGTGCTGCGGAAGTGAACCTGCCTGCCCTCCACGGCGATCGTGCCCGGCGTCGGGCGTCATCGCGCCGGACAGGCACTTGATCAGCGTGGACTTGCCGGCGCCGTTGTCGCCGATGATCGCGAGTACCTCGCCCGCGTACAGCGTCGAGGTCCACCGCCGTCCAGGCCGACGACGTGACCGAACGTCTTGACGAGGCCGCGCGCCTCCAGCACCGGGCTCTGTCATGACTTGACGCTCCGGATCCACTGGTCCGCCGCCACCGCGACGATGACCAGGACGCCGACGGCGAGCACCTGGTAGTTGGGGTCGACGCCGGCCAGGGCCAGGCCGTTGTCGAAGACCTGCACGATCAGCGCACCGATCAGCGATCCGACGACGGCACCACGCCCACCGAACAGGCTGGTGCCGCCGATCACGACAGCGGTGATGCTCTCCAGGTTGGCGTTCAGGCCGGCGTTCGGGTCCGCGCCGTTGATCCGGCCGACCAGGATCCACGCCGCGATGCCGAACACCGCGCCGGCCACGACGTAGGCGGACAGCAGCACGCGGTTGGTGCGCATGCCCGCCAGCCGCGCGGCCTCCGGGTCGTCACCTGTGGCGTAGAGGTGTCTGCCCCACGCTGTCTGCCGCAGCGCGTAGGCGAAACCCACGTACAGCAACAGCATCATCAGCACGCCGATGGTCAGGCCGAACCGTCCGATCGGGAGGACGGTGCCGGTCCAGGTGAGGAACGTGCCGGGGTTGAGCGAGATCGTCTGGCCCTGGGCGTAGATCAGGGTCAGCGCGGTGAAGACGGACAGCGTGCCGAGCGTGACGATGAACGGCGGCAGCTTGATCCGGGTGACCAGCAGGCCGTTGAGGAACGCGGCGACGACGGACAGCGCGAAGCCGATCAGGAACGCGAGAATGCCGGGCATGCCGCCGGCGCCGAGCCTGCCCATCACGAGCGTGGCCAGCACCATGATCGCGCCGACCGACAGGTCGATGCCCGCGGTGAGGATGACCAGCGTCTGGCCGACCGCGAGCGAGCCGACCACTGCTGCCTGCTGGAGCAGGATGGACAGGTTCTCCGGCCGCACGAACCGCGCGTTGGCCAGGCCGAACACGACGCACGCGATGACCAGCACGACCAGCGGGCTCAACGCGGGCATCCGGTGCAGCACACCGTGCACGCGACGGCCGACGGTGCCCGGGGGTCTGATGATCTCGTCGGCGGCGGACGGCTGGAGTGTCTGGGACATACGGTGCCCCCTTCTCTGCGAGTCCCTCTGTGGTTCGAGTCTGGAGCGTCGGGCGTGGGTCGGCGCCGTTTTCCGGGTGTCCTGGAGTCGGCGGCTCGGTCCGGCGGCTCCCGTCACACCGGGGAAACCGCCGGACCGAGGCGCGGATCAGCTACCCCAGCAGGCCTTGGCGGCCTGGGCCGGCGTCTCGCTGGTCACGCCGGCGATCGGGTTGGCGGTGGTCAGCGCCGTGCCGGTGTTGATGAAGTCCTTGCCGGCCGGCAGACTCGGCTTCGCACCGCCCTTGGCGACGTCGGCGATCGTCTTGACGCCGATGCTGGCCATCTTGCCCGGGTACTGCACGGCGTCCGCGGCGATCGTGCCGTCCTTGACCTGGCCGTTGATGTACTTGCAGCTACCGTCGATCGTCACGACGAGCACGTTGCTCTTGCCCGCGGCCTTGAGGGCCTGCAGCGCGCCGTCCGCGGACGGCTCGTTGATCGTGTAGACGACGTTGACGTCACCACTGGCGGACAGGCAGTTCTCCATCGCCGTCTTGCCGCCCGGGATGGCGCCGGTGGTCGGCTGGTGGCAGACGACGGTGTAGTCCCCTCCCTTGCCGCCGGTGTAGTGACCGGTCTTGGCCTCCTGGCCGTTCTGCGTCGTGCTGCCCGGGTCGATGCCCATGCCTTCGAGGAAGCCGTGGTCACGCGAGGTGTCCACGGACACGACCTGGTTGTTGAACAGGTCGAGCATGGCGATGGTGGCCTTGGCGCCGGCGAGCTTCGCGGCGGCGTACTGGCCGATCAGCTTGCCGGCCTGCTCGTTGTCGGTGGCGTAGGTGATGTTCGCGACGCTGGGCGGTGTGGGCGCGGTGTCCAGCGCGATGACGTAGATGCCGGCGGCCTTCGCCTTGTTCAGCTCGGTGTTCACGGCGTTGCCGTTGATGGTGATCAGGATTCCCTTGTCACCGCGCGAGATGGCGTTGTCGATCGCGGCGATCTGGGTCTGCGTGTCGCCATCGGACTGCCCGGCCGCCACGGTGAGCGACACGTTGTCCTTGGCAGCCTCGGTCTTGGCGTCCTTCTCCATGGACACGAAGTAGGGGTTGGACAGCGTCTTGAGGATCAGCGAGACGCCGGCCTGACCGCCGCTGCCGGACGAGCCACCGGAGCCGCAGGCGACCAGACCGGCCGAGCCGGCCAGCGCCACCAAGGCGAGCGCCGCCCCGTGGCGGATGGTCCGGCGCCGCGTCGCTCCGTCAGACGTGTGCATAACTGAGTTCCCTTCCGCATGGGTCCCGACCGCGAGACAACGTTGTCCGCGCTTTATAACGCCGCGGTGTGACGTACGCAACGGTCACTGAGCGACCAGCGGTTGCGAATCAATAACGCCGTTGGAGGCGGTTCCGGAATGGGCGGCGCCGGCAGCGCCCTGGCTCCGTCCGGGACAACGTTGTCCCGAACGATCAAGCCCCAGGCCGGCACGATTCAGCGGCCCACGACCGAGCGCCACCCTGCTGGGGCAGGACAGCCACACACGACTACTGCGGCAAGGGGTCCCACACAGGTCGTAAATCGCTTGAACGCGCTGGGACGTGCCGTTACGTTCGGCCGCATGTTCTAAAGGCGGCACAGGTCGAGACACCCATCAGGCAGGCGACAGCGGTCGATTCCCCGACGCTGCGCGCTGAGTCCTGCCCTTGTTTCCCATGCCGTCGACCACCGCTTCCGCAGCGGCACTTCGCCCTTCTCGATCGACGTCGCGATGGGCGGTCGGCATGCCATTGCGAACTTTTCGAGGAAAATACTGATGTCTCAACGCTGTGACGTGTGCGGCAAGAAGCCGAGCTTCGGCAACCAGGTAGCTCGGCTGGGGCGCAAAGCCCAGCGGCGGCGGGTGCTCGGACGCTCGGCGCGGCTGTTCCGTCCGAACATCCAGCCCGTGAAGGCGACCGTCGAGGGCCGGCCGGTGAAGCTCAAGGTCTGCACAGCGTGCCTGAAGGCCGGGAAGGTCCAGCGCCGCACGTCGTAGTACGCCGCCAGCACGCGGACGGGGCCCGCTGGCGCGGGCCCCGTCCGGTGGCCTTCAGACCTGCTGGCCGCGCTCACGTTCTCTACTGGAGTGCTAGCGGGGTCCGCGCTGGCGGGCGGTTCGCGACTGGGATGAGGCCGCACGCTTCACCGCGACCCGCTTGGCCGGCGGGAAATCGCCCAGACCCGCGTCGATCAGTCGGGCCGCCGCCCGGACGTCGGCCGTGACCGCTTGCCGGACCTGCGCGGGCGTGCGCGTGCCGTCGAGATGCCGCCGCAGACTCGCGAACTGGATCCGCCACAACCCCAACACCGCGATCGCCGCGATCCTCGGTTCCGGGTCGTCGGCCCCCAGACCCGCCCGTTCGGCCAACACCTCCGTCGCGACCGTGGCCAACTGGTCGTCCATGTCCCGCTGGTGCGCACGCAGCGCGGGTGTCGTCTCGATCATCGTGTTGAACCGGCCGATCCCGGCGCCCGCCTCCGCCGGGTCGTCGAGCGACTCGAGCCACGACGTCATCGCGTCCAACTCGCCGGCCAGGATGCGCAGGGCGGCGTCGACGGGCGTCACGTCGCGGTCGGCGAGGCCGGCGCGCAGGGCGCTCAGCACCGCGTCCGAGTGGTCGAGGACCAGCGATTCCTTGGTCGGGAAGTAGTTGAAGACCGTCTTCTCCGACACTCCGCACGCGTCGGCGATCTCGGCGACCCGGACCGACTCGAAGCCACGTTCCAGGAACATCGCCGTCGCCGTGTCGGTCAACTGCTGGCGCAACTGCCGCTTCTTGCGCTCGCGCAGCCCTTCGACTTTGGTCGTACCGGGCCGAGCCGTCCAGTCGACAGTCTGCACGCTCACCACCGCAGCATAGTCCAGCCGGAGCATACTTCGAGCGACTCCAAGTTTTTAGTCACTAAACCTTCCGTTACATGTACATCCACTATAAAGTTACTCTCACTGTACCAACAAGGAGATCACGTGCTGCGGTTCATCGGCCTGTTCCTCACCGGACTGCTCGCCGGCGAGGAGTTCATCGTCCGCTACGGCGTACAGCCCGCCCTCGCCCGACTCCCCGATCTGTCCCACCTCCAGGCGCGCCAGGCACTGGTGCGCAGCCTGCGCGTCGTGGTCCCGGTCATGATGCTCCCGACCGTCGCCGTCGAGATCGCCGTATTGGCGATCGGCGGACCCGCGCTGCCGCTGCGCCTGGCCACCGTGATCGCGCTCGCCGCGTTCCTGGCGTTCTCGTTCCTCGGGACCGTGCCGATCAACATCAAGGTCAACGACTGGCGGGCCGACGCGCCGCCCGCCGACTGGCGAACCGTCGTCCGGCGTTGGGAGCTGATCGACGTGTTCCGGTCCTCCGCCGCCCTGTTGGCGTTCGCGTTCGCCGTCGGCGCGATAGCAGTACCGGTGGTCTGATATCGGTTTCGATCAGATTTGGTGCGCAATTTTGTTCATTTGATCGGCACGCTCAGGCAAACCTTGACCGCGTGTTCGGATAAGTGCAAAAATGCGCATCCGCGACGATCGAATGCGAGCGTTTCTTCGGGTGAAGGAGACCATCTCGTGCGGAGACTTGCGCGTCTGCTACCGGCCGCGATGCTTGCCAGTGCGGTACTCGTCGGAACGGTCACGCCGACCGTGTCGGCCCAGGACAATGGTGTGGAACGCACACCGGTGCTCGGTTGGAGTAGCTGGAGTTTTCTGCGGGCGAATCCCACCGCCACCAACATCGAGGCCGAGGCGGACGCACTGCACGACAGCGGCCTGCAGCAACGCGGGTACAGCTACGTCAACCTCGACGACTTCTGGTACCAGTGTCCCGGCAGCCAGGGCCCGAACGTGGACGCGAACGGCCGCTGGGTGATCGACCCGACCCGGTTCCCGCCCAGCGGATCGGACAGCGGCATCAAGGTCGTCGCCGACCACGTCCACTCGCTCGGCCTGAAGTTCGGCATCTACGTCACGCCGGGCGTCTCGGCGCAGGCCGTCGCGCAGAGGAGTCGGATCCTGGGCACCTCCCACACCGCCGACCAGATCGCCGAGCCGTCGGTCACGGAGAACAACTACAACTGCGGCGGCATGGTGCGCATCGACTACAGCAAGCCGGGCGCGCAGGAGTACACGAACTCGTGGGCGGACATGCTCGCGTCCTGGGGCGTCGACTACGTCAAGTTCGACGGCGTCACCGACGACAACACCGCCGACATCAAGGCATGGTCGGCCGCGCTGCGCCGGACCGGCAGGCCGATCGTCCTGAACATCACGCAGGGCGACTACGACACCAAGATCACGCCGACGCTGATGCGGTACGCGAACCAGTGGGAGTTCGCGCCGGACATCGAGTGCTACGACTGTGAACAGGGTGCCAACAGCTACCCCCTGACGAGTTGGAAGGACGTGCAGAGCCGGTTCGGCTACGTCGCGAAGTGGCAGCCGTACGCCGGTCCGGGCGGCTTCAACGACTACGACTCGATCGAGGTCGGCAACGGCTCCAACGACGGCATCACCCCGGTCGAACGGCGCACGCAGTTGAGCCTGTGGGCGCTGGGCGCGTCACCGCTGATCCTCGGGGTCGACCTCACCAACCTCGACCCGACCGACCTCGGCTACCTGCGCAACGCCGACGTGCTGGCGGTGGACCAGGACTCGATCGCCGCGAAACGCGTGCACAGCGACAACTCCAGGCAGGTGTTCGCGAAGACCGAGGCCAATGGCGACACGATCGTCGGTCTGTTCAACACCGGTGACAGCAGCGGGACGGTGTCGGTGTCGGCCAAGGCGGCCGGTCTGCCCTCCGGTGGCAGGTACCGGTTGAACGACCTGTGGACGCACCGGACCACGACGTCGTCCGGAGACACGATCAGCGCCACGGTGCCCGCGCACGGAGTCGCGCTGTACCGGATAACGACGCGGTAGCGGGGAACGGAGCGGCGGGGGTGGTGAGACCACCCCCGCCGCTCCGTTTCCGCCCAGCGTGTCCGGCCAGCGTGTTCAGCCCATGAACTGGGCCCAGAAACCGCAGTGGTGCTCGGCGACGAAATTCGTCTCCGGGCTCGGTGCCGGTTCGGTCAGCGACTGGATCTGGTGGCTGCCGTTGCGGAACAGCGGCCAGAACGGCGTGCCGAACGTCGTCGGGAAGCCGCGGGCGGCGAAGTCCGTCCAGTAGCGCTGCACGGTGTTCGCCAGCCGCAGTTGGCCCGCGTCCAGGCCGCCCGCCGTCGGGGCGTCGGCCGTGTTGAACACGTACAGGAGGTCCGACGCGTGGTAGTCACCGTTCGGGAAACCGGACGGTGGCAGGAAGGGCTGCGGCGGGTTCGGGTCGTTCAGCTCGTAGGCGAACGTCGGCACGTACCGGGAGATCGTCGTGTCGATCCGCACGGCGTTGCACGCGAAGATCGCGTCCGTGCCGACGGCGCCCAGGGCGATCGGCGGGCTGGGGTAGGCGCTGAGCGGGTACTGGGCGGCGATCGTGTCGGCCTGTGCCGGCGTCACGCCGAGCGTCCCCTCGATCTGGGCGACGTAGTCGGCCGCCGTGACCGGGTTGCCCTCCAGCGTGTCGATCGCGACGAACAGCCGCCACTCGTCGTGGTTGGTTCCGTCGACGACCGGCACCCGGTTGAACTGGCCGGTGCCGAACGCCGTGGAGAGCTGGCGGACCAGCACGTTCCCGTCGATGTCCGGGGTGTAGCCGCCGCTGTCCTGGTCGGCGAGGATCGTGGCCACCGGCAGCGCACGCAGGCACGCGGCGGTCTGGTCGGCGCAGCCGGTTGTGGTCGCGAACGCCTCGCCGGCCGTCTCGGCCTGGGCCAGCGTGGCCTGCGTCGGGTTGTACGAACCGCTCTGCACGATGGCCTTCGCGAACAACCCGTGTGCGCCAGGCGACGCGAGCTGGGACAGGACCGACAGGCCACCGGCCGACTCGCCGAAGATCGTCACGTCGTGCGCGTCACCACCGAAGCGGTCGGCGTTGCGCTGCACCCAGCGCAGGGCGGCCTGCTGGTCCATCAGCCCGAAGTCACCGGACGAACCACTCGCGTTGTCGGTCAGCGCCGGATGGGCCAGGAAGCCCAGCGCGCCGAGCCGGTAGTTGATCGTGACGACGACGGCGCCGTTGCGTGCCAGGCGGCTGGCGTCGTAGAGGTCGCTGGCACCGGTGACCAGCGCGCCGCCGTGGATCCACACCATGACCGGCAGGTGTCCGGTGGCGTGCGCGGGGGCGTAGACGTTGAGGTACAGGCAGTCCTCGGACGTGCTGGGATCACTGCCGACCGACGCGCCGCCCTGCGCGCAGTGCGGCGCGAACGCGGTCGCCTGCCGGACGCCCTGCCAGCGCGCGGCGGCCTGCGGCGGCCGCCACCGTAACTGGCCGACCGGCGGCGCGGCGTACGGAATGCCGAGGAACTCGTCGGTGTTCGCGGTGGTCGTGCCCTGCACGGCGCCACCGCTGGTGACGACGATCGGGCCGCCCGCCTGCGTCGCGCCGGCAGCGGATGCGGTGGCGCCGGCCAGCAGAAAAGCCAGGGCGACGGCCCCGGCGGCTCTCAGCGAACGGGAAAACCTTCGGTCGAGTGACATCACTGTCTCCTTCCCAGACGTGCCCAGCCTCCCACCAAAACCCTTTCCGCTCCATCGAAATCGACCCGCATTTCACCATCCACAAAGGACCTTTGAAACAGCCAGGTCACGCCGTCCTGTGACGTGCCTGACGAGTTCCCCCTGCATCGGGTCGGCCGGACCGGCTCGTCGCCGTCGGCCGATCGGCCGCCCGGTGGAGGTCGGCCGGCTCGACGTCGGCGCAGGCCGTCGACGGGGGCCTGCGTCGCGGTGCGGACGGGGCGGCGCGGCGGCCCGGGTCGCCGAATGTCTACTGTGGACTTCAGTCGACGATCAGGCCGCCGTTGACGTTGTACGTGGCGCCGGAGATGTAGCCGGAGTCCGGCCCGAGCAGGAACTCCATCAGCGCGGCGACGTCGTCGGGTTGGCCGACGCGGTCCACCACCAGTTCGTCGACCAGTTCGGCTCGGCGCCGGTCGGTCAGTGGGCCGCCCATGATGTCCGTGTCGATCGGGCCCGGTGCGACGGCGTTCACGGTGACGCCGTCCTTGCCGACCTCGCGGGCCAACGCCCTCGTCATGCCGAGTACCGCGGCCTTGGCCGCCGAGTACGCGACCTTGCTGTACGTGCCGCCGCCGCGCTGCGCGGATGTCGACGACACGCTGACCACGCGGCCGAGGCCGCGTTCGACCATGCCGGGGACAACGCGCCGGGTGACCAGGAACGTGCCTCTGCTGTTCACCGCGAACACCCGGTCCCACTCGGCCGGGGTCAACTCCAGGAACGGCATCGGTGACGCGACCCCGGCGACGTTGGCCAGTCCGACGATCACCGGCAGCCGCTGCTCGACCGACCTGATCGCGTCGTCGACCGAGCGTTCGTCGGCGACGTCGGCCGTCAGGCCGATGCAGGGCCGGCCGGTCGCGGCGGCCAGTTCACCCGCCAGGACGCCTGCCGCGTGGCCGTCGATGTCCAGCACCGCGACCGACCAACCCGCGTGGGCCAGGCGGGCGGCCAGCGCGCGACCGATGCCGCGTGGTGATGCGGCGCCGGTGACGACAACTGTCCGGTCCTGCGGAAACGGTCGCGTGATGGTCATCCTCCGACCGTATAGCGCCGGGCCGTGCCGCGTCATATGTCGGTGTCCGGCCGGCCGGACGCGCCGTATGGTCGATCACGGGACGTACCGGCACGGTGACTGGGGCGTTGGCATGACGATGGAGTTCGGCATCTTCGACTCGTTCGACCTCGACCGGTCCGGCCCCGGGGACGTCCTCGGCACCCGGTTGCGGTTCGCGGTCGAGGCCGAGCGGCTGGGCGTCGACCGCTACCACGTCACGGAGCACCACGGCACGCCGCTGTCGGTGTGCCCGTCGCCGAACCTGTTCCTGGCGGCGCTGAGCCAGCGCACCGAGCGGATGCGGATGGGTGCGCTGGTCAACGTGCTGCCCGAGCACGATCCGTTCCGGCTGGCCGAGGAGATCGGCATCCTGGACCAGCTCACCGGGGGCCGTATCGATCTCGGTGTCGGTTCGGGTGTGAGCCCGTACGAGCTGGCCGTCTTCGGCGTGGCCGCCGACCAGGCGAAACCGATCTTCGCCGAGGCACTCGCCGCCGTGACGACGGCGCTGCGCACCGGTCACATGCGGCACGAAGGGACACTGCTGCGCTCGTACGACGCCGACCTGTCCGTGCTGCCGGTGCAACGGCCCTATCCCCCGCTGTGGTACGCGTCGAGCAACGCGAACACGGCCGAGTGGGCGGGGAGGAACGCGGTGAACTTCGTCGGCCGCTGGAACGGCGGCACGATCACCGACACGGTGCGGACCTACTGGGACGCCTGGGAAACCAACCGGCACGCGCCCGACCGGCTCAACGCGCACGTCGCGATGCCGCGCGTCGGCCTGGCCGGCAGTGTCGTCGTGGCGCCGAGCGACGAGCAGGCGATCGACCTGTTCGGCCACGCGAACGACCTGTTCTGCGACCGCATCACACACCTGTGGCACCGCAACGGCGACCACCGCGCCGACCGGCTGTTCGCGACGGAACCGGCGTTGCACGGCGGAGCGGCGTGCGTCGGCAGTGTCGCCTCGGTCCGCGACCGGATGGTGCACCAGGTCGAGTCGTCCGGCGTGAACTACTACGAGATGTCGGTGTTCTTCGGCGACATGACGTTCGACGAGGCGATGCGCACGCTGACGGCCGTGTCGGAAAGCATCATGCCGGCGGTCGCCACAGCAGCCCGGAATTGACATGACTGTACGGCCGGCGCCATTGTTCGGCACCGACCGTGCAGTCAACTCAGAATGTGATTCGATCCATCTCCATGGTGTCGGTCTGATGTGGCTCCATGACCGATGCCTCCGTCAACGACGGAACCGGCGGCGCACCGGATCGACGACGCGATGCGCGACCTCACCGGCGAAGACGCCGACGCAGGCGGCACACAGCAACGCGGTGTCGAGGCTGTAGCCGTGCTGGATCAGCCCGCAGGTGAACACCAGCACGACGATCAGCACGACCCGCTGCGACCGATGGTGTTCCAATCGCGGCGACGTTTCGAATCCCGGTTGCGGGCATGGGTCTATCCAATAAGGCACTGGCATCGAGGCAGTCCTCTCGTTCCGGGCCCAGACGGTTTTGACTTTGTCGGATGCAGCCGACGACGTCACGTTAGCCCACCGAACGGAGGCCTTTCATCCGTCCGAACGATCAAATCCGAATTGAAACGGATTGGCACGCCGCGCATGTCGGACGGTACGAAATGAGAAGGGAGTCATCCGCTGCATCGGATGACTCCCTCTTCACACCCCGACGACCGTCTGGGCCACAGACCTGCCTCGGGAACCCGTCGCGGACCGGCCGGCCTGAGCACGCCTGCCCGCCGATCCCGCTGCACCCATCGTGCTACGGACCGGTAGCCAGGCCAAATCATGGCGTTAGTTGTCAGTGACCTGTCCACTGTCACGGAAGGGACAACGGCCTACTCGATCGGATCCACCATGTCGCGCACCTGGACCCAGCGCGGCAGCCACTCGCCTTGAATGGTGTCGTCCGACATGTTCATCACGTTGGCCAGCAGGGACTGGACGACCTCCCATGCCGGCAGGCGCTCTCCCTCGAACGCGCGATGCAGTCTCGACGCCGAGGGCTGGCACTTGTATCTGGACTTGAGTCCACCCATCAGGGACGCCATCTTGCGTAACGACGGCTCGCCGACACCGCGGCGCGCGCGACGCAGGCGGACGGCGAACTCCCTGATCGCACGCGCCGCTTCGGGGCTCGGTTCACTCACCGGCGGCCTCACGGAGAAGGCGGACAGAATTACCTGGACGCATGTACGTATCCGTTCTGCTGTACGGCCTGGGTGTGGGCTTGGTACGAACCAGTGCGACCGCTGGCACAGTCACTCGCGCACAATAGCGACCAAGAGTCCGTTTGCACTACCCCTTCGCGCGTGCTCACGAGACGTACCGGCTCATTTTTTCATACCGTTTCGCGGTGCACGTGCGGCCAATTGAAATGACCATTCGGAACACTGAGCGTTCGGCACCAAACCGTACGGTCGTTTCGGTCCAGGAATTGCGAAAGGCCCCCCGTTGCCAGACGAGGAGCCTTTCTGGTCCCGCGCCCACACCCAGGCCATGAAGGGAAGCGAGCGTCCGGGAGACCGGAGGGAGCGCTAGCCCGCGGCGGCCGTCCGGCGGCGCGGCCGGCTCGGATCATGCGCGAGCGGCACAGATCGACGCATCGTGAAATCCGTGCCCCATGCAAAGAATACCGAGAACATGGTTCACCCTTCCCCGTACCGTCCGATGCCGGCCCTTTCGCGTCAATGCGCGGCAGACTGCCCGGTAACCATGGCTGATACCCGAAAAATAATCAAGTCTCGCATCGGATTGTGACGCGAAGAAACGGTGTGAAACGCGATGGAACATCCGGTCGACCATCACCGTACGATGCCCGATCAGCGCGTTGTCGGCCAGGAAGATCGACTTCGGTCGGGAGCGGACAGAAGATGGACAAATCGAAGACGACTCCCTTGTGCCTATCGCAACGGCGCCACTCACAATTCCCGGCGAGCACGATCGCGTAGCGAAATGCTGTGCACACCGGGATTCGCGCGGTGCGGCCGCGGGTATTCGCGGTGCGAGGGTCCGGGAAACGTGGAGGTGGCAGGGCGTGGGGATCGAGATCGTGCTGGGTGACATCACCGAGCAACGTGTGGACGTCGTCGTCAACGCCGCGAACTCGTCGCTGCTGGGCGGCGGCGGTGTCGACGGTGCCATCCACCGCAAGGGCGGCGCGGAGATCCTGGCGGCGTGCCGGGAGCTGCGGGCCGGGCAGTTCGGGGGTGGGTTGCCGGTCGGGCAGGCCGTGGCGACCACCGCCGGTCGACTGCCGGCGACCTGGGTCGTGCACACCGTCGGGCCGGTGTGGTCGGCCGACGAGGACCGGTCGCGGCTGCTGGCCGACTGTCATCGCAACTCGCTACGCGTGGCGGCCGAGTTGGGTGCGGCCAGCGTGGCGTTTCCGGCGATTTCCACCGGTGTGTACCGCTGGCCGCTGGAATCGGCCGCCGAGATCGCGGTGACCACCGTGCGGAAGGAGTTGGAGCGGGGCGCGGGGTCGGTACGGACCGTACGGTTCGTCCTGTTCGGTGACGACGCCTTCCGGGCGTTCCAGAAACAGGCCGGCTAACCGACCGGGCCGGGGACCGACTCCGCCGCCACCTGGACCAGGTTCACCGTCTGATCCACGATGGCCTGCCGGTCGGACTCGAACTGGGCGCTGGTCAGCACTCCGGACGGGTTGTTCAGCACCGGCGTGTGCACGTGGCCGCCGGGCAGCGTGGTCAGGCCGAGACCGGTGCGCAGCCGGTTGGCGCGGTACATGCTCTCGTTGGACAGGTAGTCGCCACCGCCGCCGTAGGCCGCGGCGGCACCGGGTGCGGGGGTCGTGTTCGGGTCGTCGTGGCAGACCCGGGCGCCATGGCCGGGCTGCGTCGGGTCGGGCCACACGCAGAAGAGCTGGTGGTAGATCACCGGGTAGCCGCCGGTGTCGGCAGCGGCCATCTGCTGTGCCGGCAGTGTCGTCTCGATGAACTGCGGCGCGGGCTGCGGCCAGCCGGCTGCCGGCGGCACAGGGCCGGACTCGCCGAGGTCGTTGTTGTCCGGTTCGCCACCGCGCCAGTCGGAAGCCCACCGCTCGACGGTGAACTCCCCCGGGTAGCCCTGGCTGACCGTGATCATCAGGTTCACCGGCCGCGGCCCGACGAGCGCGTGGCCGTAGGCGCGTTCCACGATGCCCTGGTCGAACGCGCCCCACAGCACGGGGAAGTTCACTGCCGCGACCTGGACCCTGCCCTGCGGCGTATCGACGACACGGCCGGCCAACTGGAGTGCGGCCGCGCCCGCCGGGTTGCTGCGATTGATGTCGCCGCCGTCGAGTTCGAACGGGTCGAAGCCGGACACCAGCACGCGCCTGACGTCGGGTGCCGGCGTGAAGTCGACGGAGTCGACGCCGCGTGCGGCGTAGTCGACGTCGGTGATCAGCTTGGTGCGGGTGGTGTCGTCCAGGGCGAAGCCCGGCTGCCACTGGCGAACGTCCTTGGTCAGTTCGAGACGCGCCCAGTACAGCGGGCGGTCGTCGTAGCGGTTCAGGGCGCCGATGGACAGGCGGCCCTGCGCGCGGGCGACGGCCATCGTCCAGAGCGCCTTGCCTTCGGCGACCAGGAAACCGGCGGCGACCCTGGTGTCCGGCACGGCACACAGGGCGCGGCCGAACGCGTCGACGAACGGCGTGAAGCCGGCTTCGTCGACCAGTTCCGGGCCGGCGGCGGGTTGGCCCGCGGCGACCGGCACGGTCAGCCGCTGCTCCTCGACGGTCAACTGTGCGTTCTGGTCGTAACACTGCGCGGAGGCCGGCCGGCTCGCGTTCGCCGCACCGGAGGTGAGCACCAGCGGCAGTGCGAGCACCACCGGCGCCAGTAACGACCGCACGCGTCGTTGCCAGGTCATCGCCAGCAGCCCCTTGTCGCCCGTTCGTCCTGTACGAGCGCACCCTAGTGGTCGGGTCGGTGACCGTCCACCACTGTGTGCACACGGCCGCGTCCGATGCGTGACACCGATGCGCGGATGTCGAAGCAGCGCCCGCGTTCGGTTCGCGCGCGTCGCTCGATGGCGGCCAGATCGGGTTCGTAGGGCGGTTGCGCTGATGGAACGCGCCTAGGACTCCGTGACCTGCGGGGTGTCGGCGTAGCCGTGCATGGCCGCCGTGACCGCCGTCAGGAACGCCAGCACGGTCGCCGCCTGGTCGTCGGTGAGGCTCACGGTGATCGTGTCGACGTCGGCCAGCAGCGGTGCCAGTGCCTTGCGGATCTCGTGGCGCGCGTGGTCGGTGGTGTCCAGCACGACACGACGGCCGTCCCGGGTGTCGCGTTCGCGGGTCAGGTGGCCCGCCGCGACGAGCCGGTCGACGAGGACGGTCGCGGACGCCGACCGGATGCCCAGCCGCTGCCCCAGTTCCACCGTGCCGATCGGCTCGGCCGCCGACACGACATGGTCGACGGCCTGCACGTCGGTGAGCCGGACGCCGAGGCGCTGCGCCATGGCGGACTGCATCTCCCGGCCCGCCTGCAGCATGCGGCGCAGCGCGAGGCTGATCTCCCGGGACGTCTCGCTGGACATCCTCCCATTCTAGCTAGAAAAACTAGCGATTTCGCGTACCCTGGACAGGTGACCAGATTTTCCAGTGATCAACCGGGAAGTGATCAACCGGGAAGTGATCAACCGGGAGTGGTCGTTGTCGGCGGCGGCCCCGGCGGCATGGTGCTGGCCTACCTGTTGGGCCGAGCGGGCGTCCCGGTCACGCTGCTGGAGGCACGCCACGACTTCGACCGCGACTTCCGCGGCGACTCGCTGCACCCGTACACGCTGGAACTGATGGACCGACTCGGCCTTGCCGACGAACTGCTGAGACTGCCGCACCACAGGGCGCGCTACTTCCGCCTCGACACGCCTGCCGGCGCGGTGACCACCGCGGACTACGGCAAGCTGCGCACGAAGTTCAACTACGTCGCACTCATGCCGCAGGCGCGGTTCCTGGACTTCCTCGCCGCACAGGTGAACGCGCTGCCGCACTGCCGGGTGTGGACCGGTTGCACGGTGGCGGACCTGGTGCGCGACGAACGCGATCGCGTGACCGGCGTGCGCTACCGCGACGACACCGGCACCCATGACCTGGCCGCGGGGCTCGTCGTGGCAACCGACGGGCGGTTCTCGCGCGTGCGCAGGCTGGCCGGCATGACCGCGACGTCACTGGGCGCGAGCACGGATCTGCTGTGGTTCCGGCTGCCCGCCAAACCGGGCGATCCGCCCGACGCCGACGTGGGCCTGTACTTCGGCCGTGATCACTACGTCGCGCTGCTGACCGGGACCGAGGGCTGGCAGGTCGGTTACACACTGCCCAAGGGTGGCTACGCGGCCGCGCGCGATGCCGGTGTCGAGCCGATTCGGCGGTTCGTCGCCGAGCGGGTGCCGTGGCTGGCCGATCGCACGGATCTGCTCACCGACTTCGGTCGGACGACGCTGCTGTCGGTGGACATCTCGCGCGTGCGGCAGTGGTGGCGGCCGGGCCTGCTGCTGCTCGGCGACGCCGCGCACGTCATCTCACCGGTGGGCGGCAACGGAATCCTGATGGCTGTGCAGGACGCCGTCAGCGCCGCCAATCGCATCGCGGCCGCCGACCTGCCGGTGGCCGGCAACGTGCTGGCCGCGATCCAGGCCGAGCGGGAACCGGCGATCAGGCGCGTGCAGGCGCAGCAGGTCGGCATCGAGAAACGCGTCGAGCAGGCCAGGCGCACCGGGCGGCCGATCACGCCGCCGCAACTGTTGCGACTGGTCACCGCGTTGCCGGGGGTGCGCGCGAGAGCGGCCCGCTCCAACGCGTACGGCCCGACACCGCCGCGGCTCAGTGATCCGGTGGCGGGTGCGGCGGCGGAGGCGGCGGCACGTCGGTGACCGCGGGCGCGCTCTCCGGCCACACCAGCAACACGGCGCACGGCGCGTGATCCACGACGAACCGGGTCGCGTGGCCGATGCTGCGCGGTCCCGGCCGCCCGCGGTCGCCGTCCCGGGCCACGACGAGCAGATCCGCGTCGACGGCCGCCATGACGACCTGCCGTTCGACCCGGCCGGACAGTTCCAGTGTCGAGGACGGCCTGCCCAGCCGCTCCGCCGCCGAGTCCAGCAGCCGCCGTGCCGCGGCCGCCGATCCGGCCACCGGGTCGCGGCGCCGTCTGTCGTCGCGGCGCTGTCTGTCCCTGCCCATCAGGCCCATCACGGCACCGCGCGCGATTTCCGCCGGATCGAGATCGTTGACGTGCAACAATACGATCTCCGCGTCATCGGCCACGTGCTCGCGGGTGGCGTCCACGCACGCCTGCCACGTGCCCTCGACGATCCATGTGATCACCTTCATCGGTGGTCATCTCCCGTCCCTGCACGCATTACGGTGGAAAAGCGGTCGGCGATCTGGTTGATGTCAGCTTCGTCGATGGGACACCAGAACTCCACCGGCCCGTCGCTGTCGTTGCTGATTTCGCCGTGATAGCGCAGGAAGGGCAGTCCGGCAATGTCTTCCGGTCGTGGGATCGTCGGGCCGCCGAAAGCCGCAACAGCGGGGTGGCGAACTCGCCGATCTGGTCGGCTCTGAGCTGCTCGGTGACGCTGAGCAGCACGCGGGCCGGAATCTCGCGGACGGATACCTCGTACATGGTGTTTCCCTTTCCCGTCAGTTGGTTGACGAGGAAACCGACCAGTTCCCGCTGGGCCTGCTGGACCTGTTCCCGCTCGTGCCAGTACGCGGCCAGCTCGGCAGCCGCTGCGGGGGGTGGCAGGTCGAGGACCTTCCTGATCCGGGCCAGAGGCATCTCCAGGTGGCGCAACCGCGCCACCTGGCGGGCCCGAGCGAGCTGGTCGGTGGAGTACCAGCGACAACCCGTGTCCGGATCGACGTGTGCCGGGGGCAGCAGGCTCAGCTCGTCATAGAGGCTCAGGGCTTTGGGCGAGAGGCGCGCCAGCGCGCGAACGCGCCGATGGTGAGCAGGTCCATGGTCGTCTCCCCCGTGCCGGACAGTTGTCCTCCGGTTGTCGTCACTGTGCGGCCGTCCCCAGGGCGAAGGTCAAGCATGCGTAGGTAGTGGGGTGGGGGCGCAACAGCCGGGAAGGCGGTCAGCGCGCCCGCACAGGCCGAACAGGACACACGGACGGCTCGTGACGGCGCGGTCTGCTCGTCGAACCTCTTGGCGAGGACTGACCGGACGGGGCACGTTCTCACAGGCGAGTCCGCGCTGAGACCCACAGCACGCGCCGGTGAGCGGTGGCGTGTTGCCGCGACGGTCCGCCGGGGTATCCACCGGTATGCAGATCAATGACGCCGCCCCGGCGACCGGCCGGGACAGGCGGACCAGGCAGTTCTCCGACCAGGTCGTCCGCCGGTGGGACGACATCCAGGAGCGGGTGCCGGCACCGGTGCTGCGCGCGCTCGTCGTGCTGCCGTGGCTGCTGCGCAGGGCACCGGTGCCGTTCTGGGTGCCGGTCGGGCTGATGGTGCTGCGCAGACTGTCCCGCCGCCGCAACGCCCGCCGCCGTAAGGCTGCCCGCTGACGGTCACATCACCTTGTCCAGGGTGATCGGCAGGTCGCGGATCCGCTTGCCGGTCGCGTGGTGAACCGCGTTGGCGACCGCGGCCGCCGCGCCGGTGATGCCCACCTCTCCCGCGCCGACGATGCCCAGCGGCGTCGTCGGGTCGGGATCGTCCAGAAACGCCACGTCGATCGGCGGCACGTCGGCGTGTACCGGGACGTGGTAGTCGGCGAGGCCGGCGTTCATGATCCGGCCGTCGCGGGGATCGACGAGCGTCTCCTCGGTCAGCGCGGCGCCGATGCCCATCACGATGCCGCCGCGCAACTGGCTGGCCGCCGTCTTCGGGTTGACGACGCGGCCGATGTCGAACGCTCCCGTCCACCGCGTCACCCGCACCTCGCCGGTGTCCGGATCGACGCGCACCTCGCAGAAGTGGGCGCCGGTGGCCGCCTTCGTCCAGCGCCGGTCCCGCATCACGGTGGCCATCATGCGGGCCTGGCCACCCAGTCTGCCCAGCCTGCTGTCCGAGCCGATGGCGGCTTCGATCGCCGGCAGGCCCGCCTTGGCCAGGGTCCGCGCGTGATCCTCGCCGAGGGTGCCGTGCCGGCGGGCGAGTGTGGCGAGGCGTCGTTTCAGCTTGTCCGCGGCGGCCAGCACGCTGGCGGCGATGCTCGCGGTCTGCACCGAACCGCCTGCCATCGGGCTGGTCGGCAGTGCCGAGTCACCGTACTCGACGCGGACCGCGCTCACCGGCACGCCCAGCGCGTCGGCCGCGATCTGTGCCTGCGCTGTCGCGGCGCCCATGCCCATCTCATGGAAACCGCAGCGCACCACCACGCCGCCGTCCACGGACAGCCGCACCGTGACGTCCGCCGCGAACCGGATCGCCGGATGGAACGCCGTGGCGACGCCCATGCCGACCAGCCACCGGCCGTCCCGCATCGAACCGGGCGCCGGTGAGCGGTCGGACCAGCCGAAGCGTTCGGCGCCCAGCGCGTACGCCTCGCGCAGCATGCGGTGCGAGAACTTCCTGCCCTCCACCGGATCGGTGTCCGGCTCGTTGCGCATGCGCAGTTCGATCGGGTCGATGCCGAGCCGGTGGGCGAGTTCGTCCATAGCGGACTCCAGCGCGAACGTGCCGATCGCCTCGCCGGGTGCCCGCATGTAGGTGGTGGGCACCACGTCCAACTCGACGACGTCCTGCCGCAGCAGGATGTTCCGCGCCGCGTAGAGGTGCCGGGTCTGGGTGGTCACCGGTTCGGGCATACCGGAACCGGCACTGCCGATCAGGCTGACGCTGGTGTGCACGAGCGCGGTCAGCGTGCCGTCCGCCTCGCTGCCCAGCGCGACGCGCTGCGTGGACGGCGTGCGGCCGCCGACGGTGCGGTAGACCGATTCGCGGCTCAGCGGCAGCCGCACCGGGCGGCCGGTGGCGCGTGCCGCGAGCGCGGCCAGCAGGGTGCCTGCCCACACCATCCCCTTGCCGCCGAACCCGCCCCCGACGAACGGCGCGATGACCCGGACATTGGCGGTGGGCACGGCGAACCGGTTGGCGATGTGGGTGCGCAGCCAGTCGATGCTCTGCGTCGACTCGTGCAGTGTGAGCTTGTCGCCGTCCCACGCGGCCGTCGTCGCGTGCGGCTCGATCGCGTTGTGGTTGTGCGGCGGCGTGGTGAACACCAGGTCCACCGACACCGGTGCGGCGGCCAGCGCGGCTTCCGCGTCGCCCTTCTTCGCGCCGGCAGGCATCAGCATGTTCCCCTTCTGGGGCTTGGCATCGGCCTGCGCGGTGACAAAGTCCACAACGGACGGCAGCGGTTCGTACCCGACCCTGACCAGACGGGCTGCCTCGTGGGCGGCCTCCGGCGTCCGCGCGACGACGAGCGCGATGGGCTGGCCGTTCCAGTGCACCTCGTCGGTGTTGAGGTAGTTGACCGTCGTGGCGGACACCATCGTGGCCATGTTGAGCATGCTGAACGCCGGCGCGGGCTGCAGCGGCGGCGCGTTGTGGTGGGTGAGCACGGTGATCACGCCCGCCACGGCGGCGGCCGCGGTCGTGTCGATCGCGGTGATCCTGGCGCGTGCCACCGTCGAGTGGACGAGGGCGGCGTGCGCGATGTCCGGGTACGGGTACTCGGCGGCGAACCGCGCCGCGCCGGTCGTCTTGGCGTGGCCGTCCACGCGGTCGATCGGCCTGCCGACCGCCGAGCCGGCCGCGGGCGTGGCGGGAGCGTCTGTCGTCGTGGTCACGTCGTGCTCCCGTCGGCCAGTCGGCGCAGTGTCGCCACGATCGTGCGGCGCGCCAGATCGATCTTGAAGGTGTTGTGCGGCTGTCCGGTCGCGGACGCCAGTTCGGCGTCGGCCGCCGTACCGAACGACTCGTCGGTGGCGGGCGCGCCGAGCAGTGCGCGTTCGGCTTCCCGTGCCCGCCACGGCGTGGCGGCGACGCCGCCCAGCGCCAGCCGGACGTCGGTGATGTGGCCGTCCGCGACACGCAGTGCGGCCGCGACCGAGACCAGCGCGAACGCGTATGACGCGCGGTCGCGCACCTTGCGGTACCGGGAGTGCGCCGCCACCGGCAGCGCGGGCAGTTCGACGGCCGTGATCAGGTCGTCGTGCGCCAGCGCGGTCTCGATGTGCGGCGTGGCACCGGGCAGCCGGTAGAACTCGGCCAGCGGTATCCCTCGCGTGCCGCGTTCGCTGCACACCTCGACCACGGCGTCCAGCGCGGCCAGCGCGACGGCCATGTCGGAGGGGTGGGTGGCGATGCAGTTCTCGCTGACGCCCAGGATGCCGTGATTGCGGGTGAATCCGCCGATCGCGGCACAGCCGCTGCCCGGTTCGCGCTTGTTGCACGGCGCGGCCTCGTCCACGAAGTACGCGCATCGTGTGCGCTGCAACAGGTTCCCGCCGACCGTGGCCATGTTGCGGAGCTGCGCCGACGCGCCGTGCAGCAGCGCCTGGGACAGCATCGGGTACCTGGTTCTGATCAGCGGATGCGCGGCCAGTTCGCTGTTGCGCACGAGCGCGCCGATGCGGACCGAGCCATCGCCGCGCTCGTCGATACCGTCCAGCGGCAGCCGCGTGATGTCCACCACGGTGTCCGGGCGCTCGACGTCCCGCCGCATCAGGTCCACCAGGTTCGTGCCACCGCCGAGAAATTTCGCGTTCGGTTCGGTCGCGACCACGCGCAGTGCGGTATCCACGTCCGGTGCCACCACGTAGGCGAACGACTTCATCCGGCCACCTCCGCGATCGCGCCGACGATGCCGTTGTAGGCGCCGCAGCGGCACAGGTTGCCGCTCATCCGCTCCCGGATCTCCTCCTCGGACAACTCCCCCGAGCCGTCCTCGTCCTCGGTGACCGCGCTGGGCATGCCGTCCTTGTGCTCGGCCAGCATTCCCACGGCCGAACAGATCTGGCCGGACGTGCAGTAGCCGCACTGGAAACCGTCGTGCTTCACGAACGCGGCCTGCAGCGGATGGTCGAGGCCCTCGATCGTGGTGATCTCCCGATCGGCGTACTGTACGGCCAGCGCGAGGCACGCGTTGATCCGCGCTCCGTCGGCCAACACCGTGCAGGCGCCGCAGGCACCCTGGTCACAGCCTTTCTTGGTGCCGGTCAGCCCGAGCCGTTCGCGCAGCGCGTCGAGCAGGCTGACCCGCGGTTCCACGTCCAGGACCCGCTCGGTCCCGTTCACCCGCAGGCGGATCTCGGCCATGCGCTTCCTCCTGTCGCCATGCCGCGACGCTAACAGGCCAGCGTCCTTTTAACAAGAGAACCGCGTTCTTTTAACTCGGGCTTATGATGTCCGGGACATGTCTCAGACACGGTTCCTGCGGGCCAGACGGCCGGAACACAAACAACAGCGCCGCGAGGCGATCCTGGCGGCGGCCCGTGAGCTTGCCGCCGCCTCCGGAGTGCGCAACGTGACCCTCGGCGGCATCGCCGAGGCGGTCGGGCTCGCCAAGTCCAATGTGGTCCGCTACTTCGGCACCCGCGAGGAGATCTACCTCGCGCTGACCGAGGACTGCTGGCAGAGCTGGACGGCGGACGTGGTGCGCAAGCTGGGCGACGGCGAGGACGTCGTGGCCGTGCTGGCCGACTCGCTCGCCGACCGGCCGCTGTTCTGCGATCTGCTCAGCCAGATCGCGACCAACCTGGAGCACAACGTGGCCGTGCCCGCCGCGCACGACATCAAGGCCGCGTCGCTGGAGGCGCTGCGCGAGGTCGGCACGGCCGTGGCCGCGCGGCTGCCCGAACTGGCCGATGCGGAGTGCTTCGAGCTGGTGGCGGCCGCGACCGCGTTCGCGGGCGTGCTCTATCCGTCGGTCAACCCGCCGCCGTCGATCGCCGAGGTCTACGCGGAGTACCCGGAGCTGGCGTTCGCGTGCCTGCCGCTACGCAGCACGTTGCGCCGGCTGCTGACCGTGCTGATCGCGGGCCTGCCGGCGGCGCGCGGATAGTGCCCGCGGGATGTGGGTACATCGCGATGAACTGATGAGGAGCCCCGCTATGCAGGAACAGGACAACGTCCGCGACGACGACCACGTGTCGATGGCCGAGGTGGTCAGCGAGGTCGACGACGTCACGGGCGCGCTGGAGGGCCTGTCCCAGATACTGACCCAGAACGAGGAGCTGGAGCTGGTGCTGCAGCGCTGCTGCCGCCAGGCCACCCACGCGATCAGGGGCGCCGAGTACGCCGGAATCACGCTGCTGCGCGACGGCGTCCCGTTCACCGCCGCCGCCACCGACGAGCGCGTGCACGAGTGGAACGACATCCAGTTCACCAGTGGCTTCGGTCCGTGCGTGACGGCGGCCGAGACCGGCAAGGTGGTCAGCGCCGTGTTGCAGGACACCGGAACGAGCTGGCCCGCGTTCGCGAAGTCCGCGGCCGACGCCGAGATCGGCAGCGTGTTGTCCGCGCCGCTGTTCCTGGACAAGGACTATCACGGCACGCTGAACCTCTACGGCCACGGCACGCACGGTTACCGCGAGTTGGATGCCGCGCTGCTGGAGCTGTACACGACGGCGTCCGAGGCGGCGCTGAGCGCGGAACTGCGCCACCGTACCGCTCGCAACCACACCGACCAGCTACGCACCGCGCTGACATCGCGGGCCGTCATCGATCAGGCGAAGGGCATCATCATGGCCGTCCGCCAGGTCGACGCGGACACCGCGTTCGCCGTGCTGGTCACGCAGTCCCAGCGGGAGAACCGCAAACTCCGCGACGTCGCGGAGCGATTCGTCGCCAATATCGTGACCCCGGTCGACGGAATCGCGGGACAGTCTGGTTTGGCCGTGACCGGAGCAGGGCATCCCGCGGCCGGAGACGTCAACGGCGATGAGGAGCTGGGGACATGATCGGTCTGTTGGTGCTGCTACTGCTGGTCTGGCTGGTCTGCGTCGTGCTCGGGATCGTGATCAAGGGCCTGGTGTGGCTGTTGATCGTCGGCGTGGTCCTGTTCGTCGCGACCGGAGTCGTTGGCTTCGTCAAGCGTGAGGCCCTCGGCAGGCGCCGCTGACCATGGCGCGCCCGCAGGACGGACCCGAGTCCGTCCTGCGGAACCTGCTGTCATCTGCCGTAGCCGGCCGCGGTGATGTTGGCCTGCACGGAATTCTCGGTGGCCGACGACGGGAAGCCCGATGTCATGACGCCCTCGTAGAACGTGCCGACCGCACCCTTGCTGTTGTCACCGCCGATGCCCAGGATGATCGCGCCCTCCTTGTGCATCGGGTTGTAGCCGGAGACGTTGGGACGGACGCCGCTGTAGAACGTCGAGACGCCGCCGGACTGCGCGTTGCCGCCCCGGATGGCCCACTGGTTCTGGGCACCCTCGACCATCGCGGTCAGGTAGCGGAAGTTCACCGTGGGGTCGTTGGAGTTGAGGTGCTGGTTCACGCCGGAGAACAGGCCGTTCTCCAGATCGGCCATCACCCAGGGTCCGTTGCCGGAGCCGAAGCCCCAGACCTTGATGTTGCCGAAGTAGATCGCTTCCATGTGGCCGTTGCCGGTGTCGTTGTTGCTGGTCTCCGCGTTGCCGTAGTCGAAGCAGCAGCCCCCGTTGAAGTGTGTGCCGTCGAAGATCGCGTACTCACCCTCGGACGCGTCACCGGTCGCGATGCCCGACGTGTGGTCGTCGCGGTAGCCGGTGCCCGCGGCCACGAAGACGCCGTATGCCTTGTGGCCGTTGAGGCTCGTGGGTGCCGAGGTCGCGTTGGCGAGCTTGTCCGGGCCGCCCGCCGCGCCGCCGCCCGGTGCCTGGGTGAGGTTGTTGCCTCGGCCGGACTGGTCGAAGACGACCGTGATGACGCACGTCGTATTGGCGCAGAACGAGTCCTGCGCGGCGGAGTTGGCCACTCCCCCGGCGCTCACCACGCCGATGTTCCTGGTCGTGTTGTCCGACGAGCGCCTGACCTGGTACAGGGAGCCGTTGTAGGCGGCGTAGAGCGCGCGCGTGGTGCTGTGTGCGGCGACGCACGGCGTGCCGGCGGCCGCGTAGATGTCACACGGCCCGCTGGTGGCGGCGTGAGCGCTCACGTTCGACAGCAACACGCTGCCGCCGACGATGGCCGCGGAAACAGCCAGCGCCGCAGCCGTTCGCTTTCTGGGACCGAGCATCCGGCACCTCCATGTTAGCGTTAACAACGACATCCGAAGTGTGTCGACAGCGGCGATCCGTCACAACGGCCGGACACCGGGTGTCAACGGTGGACCGCGAACGCACCGACGCGACCAGTGGCCGTGAGCAGCGCCGGACCGGTCGTGGTGGCCGGCGGGTGATCGGCCGTCGAGCCGAAAATTTCAGCGATCGGCCGTGCGGCGCGGATGATCAGCGACCAAATGCCCTCGTTCCACCGGCCGATCAGGGGAGAGGATTGACCGGCAGGCACACGAGGAGGACGGGATGAAGCCGACGCAGGTGACCGAGGCAGCGGCACGGGCCGCGCGGCGCTTCGGCTGGGGGCACAACGAACTGCGCAGGCCGACCGACCGTGTCGAGACCGCGGCCGTCGTGACGGCGATCGCGCTGGCCGCGGCGAGCGTGCCGGTCGCGCTGCTCACCGGCTCGATCGTGCACCAGCGCAACCTCAGCACCGCGGCGGCGCAGCAGGCCGCCCGCCACCAGGTGACCGCGATCCTGCTGGACGCCACGGTCGGCGAGATACCCACCAACGCACGCTGGCTCGGACTGGACGGCTCCCGGCACACCGGCCTCGTCGCGGCGCCGGGGAGCGCGGGCGCCGGAGCGCCGGTCCGCATCTGGACCGACGCCCACGGCAACGTGACGGACCCGCCGCTGGACGCGGCCCAGGCGTGGAGCCGTGGCGCGTTGAGTTTCGTCACGACGGTGGCGGTGACCGGCGGTGTCCTCGCGACCGCTGTCGGTCTGCTCCGCCGCCGGCTCGACCACATCCGTTATGCCGCTTGGGATGCCGAATGGATCACCGCGACGAGCCATCGCTGAGCAGTGGCCCTCGTCGAGATCGGCGAGCAGGCCGGGGTGGGTCGGGCGCCGGCCGTAGCGCTGCCGGCACCATCACGCGTGCGCCGGGCGCCTGATCACCTGGGTGCGAACTCCAGGATCGCGATGCCGACCAGCACTGTCGTGCTGGCCGCCGTGCGCAGCCGGCCGAAGCTCTCCTTGAACAACAGCGTGCCGATGACCGCGCCCAGGATGATGCTGGTCTCGCGCAGCGCGGCGATGCCGGGCAGGCTGTCCGGTGGCGCCGTGGCCTGGGCCCACACCACCAGCCCGTACGCGGCCGTGGACAGCACGCCACCGAGCAGGCCCTGCCGCCACCGCGGCCGCAGGTCGGCGAGCAGCCGCGACCGTCGCCGTGCCAGCACGACCAGCGGCAACGGCACGCCCTGCAACAGGAACAGCCAGGCCACGTAGGCCAGCACCGAGCCGGAGTGCCGCACGCCGACGCCGTCGACCACCGTGTACGACGCGATGAGCACCCCGGTGGCCAGCGCGGCGGCCAGCGCGGGCAGGTGCCGACGGCTGGGCATGCCCTGCGCCAGGGTCAGCGCCAACAGGCCGATCGACAGCGTGATCACGCCGACAAGCTGGCCGACCGGCAGGTGCCTGCCCAGCACCGTGACCGACAGCAGTGCCACCACCCACGGCGACGTGCCGCGGGCCAGTGGATACATCTGGCCGAAGTCACCGAGCCGGTAGGCCCGCAGCAGGGTCAACTGGTAGCCCACCTCCAGCGTCACCGACGCCGCGAGGAACGGCCACGACGCGCGGTCGGGCAGCGGCGCGAGCAGCACCAGCACCGTCGAACACGCGACACAGCCGATGTCGATCAGCACGAACCCGATGAGCTTGTCGGTCGACGAGTGGGCCAGGGCGTTCCAGGTCGCGTGCAGTACCGCGGCGGCCAGCACCACCAGCACTACGGGCAGCGTCACCAGCTACTCCGGCGATCGAGGGTTCCGTCGTTTTCCCACCGTATGCCACGTGTGGTAGGCGGCCCGCGGCCACCCTGACCGTGTCATCGGGCGGTGCAGTCGGGCGGTGCAGTCGGGCAGTGCAGTCGGGCACCGCCGGATGCTCGTGCACGTTCTCGTGCACGAGCAGGCCCATTGTTCAGAAGTGTCCAGTCATAGCCGTCCGCCCCCGTCCGGGCCGGACAGGGCTGGTCACGACAATAGCGAGCCGAGGTCGGTCAGAATTCAAATCCGGATATGCTCGCCATGTCCACGGCCGTTCGAGGCCAATGCCCGAAATTTCGGGAGACACGCGGCGGAGCAGTTCCCGACCGATGCCCCGTACACCCGGGTTGTATCACTATGATCCGATGACGTGTGATTTTCCAACAGGCATCACCGCAGTTCAGCGACCTTCAGGCAACTGGCTGATGACCCGATCGGCAAAGATCGGTAAGTATCCAACCTGGGACGGAACACGCCGCAGCACGCCAGACATTCGCCCGTTCGGCTGAAGTCGGCGTCGCCACTGGCTCCGGACTCCATTGCTGCCTTAGCGTTCAACAACCCCGAGCGGATGCGATTCCGCGCCATCAACCTAATGGCAAGAAAGAGTCGCACCAAGACAGGAGACCATCGCCATGAGCGTGTCGACAGCTCGCCCGCATACCGGGATGCACACGCAATGGCACAAATCCTTGCTGCACTTCATGACCGGCCTCGCCGATCACGACCCCGACGGCGGACTGCTCCGCACACTCGTCAGCGACGCCCGCACCGGAGTGGGCGGTGACGTGGCGGCGCTGAAGTTGCTCGTCAAGGACACGGCGTGGTTGCGGATTCAGGTCGCCGACAAGGACGACGGCGGTTGGGAGGGCACCCTGATCCCGCGCCAGGGTTCACTGGCCGAGCAGGCGATGCTCCAGGGGCGGCCGATGCTGATCAGCGACGCGGCGACGCACACGGGCCGACCGGCCCGGATGGGCCCGGCGATGGTGGTGCCACTGGGCATCGGTGATCGCGTCGACGGAGCGCTGCTGGTCGGTCGGTTCGCCGGAGCGCAGCCGTTCACCGACGCGGAGCTCGACCGGGTGGCGGGCCTGGTGGTGCCGGCGTGGCTCGCGCTGTGCGCGGTGCGGCAGCGGGTGGCGGCCGAGCGGGACTGCTGGCAGGATCGCAACGACCGGTTGACCAACCAACTGTGCGAAACGGTCGCCACCGACCTGTTCGCCCGCGACTGGACGGCTCCCCCGCCGCGGCACGAGCCGAAGGTGGCCGACACCCACTCGCTGAGCGAGCAGATCGACCAGGTCGGCTACCGGATCCTGCGTGCGGTGATCGACAACGGCAACCGCGCCACCGACGAGGACGCGCTGGTCAGCCGCGTGCTGCACGCGTGCGACACCGTCGCGCCCGGCCTGCACCTGACGGACGAACTGCGCTTCCGCGGCTGTTCGGTGCCCAACATCCCGGTGCCGCTGCTGGACGACATCGAACAGTGGCTGACCGCGGCGATCATGCTGGCCGGCACGAACAGCGACGGCCGAGGCGCCCGGATCGAGGTGGAGACGTGTGTAGCGCCGACACAGTCGATCGCGATCTCGCTGAGCTACCGGGGCAGTCCGCCGGCCGAGGCGGTGGAAACCCGCTCACCACTGCGGTCGTGGTACCAGATCCGCACGCGCGTCGCCGCCGATCCGGCGGATGTCGGCACGCCGGACTCGGCGATCACGCTGTCCTGGCAGGCGACGTGGCCGACGAGGGCCGACGACGACGTGACCAGGTGCGACGAGGTCCGCTGCCCTACCGCTCTTCCATGACGAGCTGGTCGTCCGCGAACGACCGGTGGTGCTCGAAATACGCGCGCCGGGTGTTGCGGACACTGCGCACGCGCTGCCGCACCACATCCTGCCGCAGCAGTGCCAGCGCCTGTTTCGCGGCGACCGTGAACAGGCCCATCGTGGTGTCCGGCGCGCCGAACACCACGAGCAGCAGGGGCGATTCGACGGGGAACACACAGACATAGCCGGATTCCCCTTCGAACATCGCCGCCTGCGGCTCGCCGACCTGAGCCTGCTTGGTGAACTGCCCGGCGAGTCCGACGGCCGCCGCGCACAGTGCGGCGACGCTGTCGTTGTCGATACCACCGAAGTCGCCGCACACGGCAAGGCCGTCGTGGGTGGCGACGAGCAGGCCGGTGATGCGGTCGACCAGGCCGCGGATGCCCTTGAGCGTCTCCAGTATCGCGGCTCCGTCGTACTGCGGCTGCACCACCAGCGGTGGTGCGGACTCCCGCCTCGACGGGATGTGCCTGCGCACCGGCAGAGCGTCGGGGTCCTGTGGTTCTGTGACCGGCATCTCGGTCACACCATCAAGTCGTTCTCGATGCGCTTCAAGTAGTGGCGGGCCAGGGCCAGGTTCGCCCGGTCGCGGTCCAGCACCAGGTACAGGAACAGCGTCGGGCTGCCCTTGGCCGGCGCGAGCAGCCGGATCAGGTGGTACTGGTGGTGCAGCGTGATCAGGATGTCCTCGATGGTGTCCTTGAGGCCCAGCGACTTCATGACTCTCAGCTTGGCCCGCACCACCTCCGTGTTACCCGCGGCGGCGATGTCCAGATTCATCCACTCGCCACCGCCGAGGGTGCCCAACGACATGCCGCTGTCATAGTCGACCAGGGCAACGCCGGTCGCGCCAGCAATGGACATGGCCTCTTTCAGGGCCGTGTCGATATTCATCAGGAAATTTTCTCCTAGTGTCGGGTCGGGGCGTGCTGCGGGCGACCCGCCGGGTCCTCTTCGACCACCGTCGGTTGGCCAAGAACCGCGTGTCCGGCAACTGTAGGGCGCCATGGCCGATGAGTACATACCCTTTCCTACCAGGCATGATCACCGACTCGTGTCACATGCCGTTCCATGCACAGGCAGTAGCGGACGCGTGACCCACCCGGCTGGTTAGGGGACGTATCAGTCGCGCAGCCCCTTATGTCGGAGACGATTCTCGGTCCGGCGGCGACGTTACACTTATTGGTCACTGTATCGAATCAGTGAATCCCGGAACGCACCTACCGATGAGTAGGCAATTCAATGCCCGGATATCGCCGCCAGAAAGGACGAAGGCGCATTACCTCAATGCCGGCGAGTCCGATCAGGCCGACGACCCGGCCGTGCGATCAGTAGTGAATCGGCCCCAGGACGCCACCGCTGGCCACCACCGGGTCGCCGTTGAGCGCGACGCTGACCGGGGCGGCCAGGAACGCGATCACCGATGCGACCTCCTCGGGCCGCACCAGCCTGCCGATGGAGACGGCGGCGGCCAGCCGCTGCTCGGCCTCCTCGACGCTGATCCCGTTCTGCCGCGCCTGCGCCTCGATCGTGGCGAGCATGGCGCCGGTCCTGGTCGCGCCGGGATGCACGACGGTGACGTTCACGCCCGCAGGCCCGAGCTCGTCGGCCAGGTTCTTCGTCATCGCTGCGACGGCGGCGTTGCGCACCGAGCCCGTCACCGAACCGGTCCGCCGCGCCGCCAGCCCCGCCACGTTGATGATCCGGCCCCAGCCGCGCTCCACCATGCCCGGCGCGAACGCCCGCGCGCAGCGCAGGTAGCCGCGCACCTTGACGTTGATCTCCGCCTCCAGCCGTGCCTCCGGAATCCGGCCGGGATTGGCGGTGGCGGCGTTGTTGACGAGGATGTCGACAGCACCGAGCCGGTCGAGGGCCGCGGCCGCCATCGCGGCGACAGATGTGTCCTCACCGGTGTCCGCGCTGATCCCGATCACGGTCCCACCGGTCTGCTCGGCCAGTTCGGCGGCCCGCTGCCCGACTGCCCGCGCGTCCCGTGCCACCAGCGCGACCGACGCGCCCTCAGCGGCCAGCGCCCGGCCGACGGCCAGCCCGATCCCCCTGCTGCCGCCGGTCACCACGGCACGCTTTCCGGCCAGCCCCAGATCCATCCGGTTCCGCTCCTACCCGTCGGCACTGACGGCCATCGACGTCCAGCACACCACACCACATCACGGCCCGAGTCGGCGATCAGGTCGAGCGGAAGATCCGCCGCGCCTCTTGATCGATTCATGGTGGACGGACGGCCGTAGTGGGCACTCCGCAACAGTCATATACGGCAGACTGCACGGAGTGACCGTGTCGTTACACAGCCGAGGAGGTGCCCGTATCGTGGCACGCAGTGAGTCCCGATGGTCGCCGGTTCGTACAGGTTCGATGGCGGCCCTGGTGTGTGCCGTAACACTGGCACTGGCCGGGTGCGGACCCACCGGCAGCGCGGCCGGTGGCCAGAGCGCGCCGATCACGTCGAGCAGTTCCGTCGCCTGTCAACAAGTCGGCACCGTCCACTTCGACAAGACGAAGTTCGTGCTGCACGCCGGCCTCGGCTTCGGCGCGTTCCACCACTTCATCTACCGGCCGTTCAAGCAGGGTTCGTTCGCCTCCGGCGCACACGGCCGGATCGGCACCCTGATCAAGGCGGGCCTGGCGGCGGCGTTCGTGGTGCACGAACTGAAACTGGCCAAGCAGGACGCCGAATCCAGCCCGACGCTGTGCCACCTGGTGGCCCCGTTCGACGAGGCCGCGGCGGCGCTGTCGGGCATCTCGTCGAAGCTGCACTCCGGCGACGTGAACCAGCAGGACATCAACGGTGTCGCAAGCAAGATCGACTCGACGCAGCAGGGAGCCGCGAACGCGGGCGTACCGGCCCCGGACCAGGTCCCCACGGACACCCAGCTATCCAGCCCGACGAACTGATTCCCGCCTCCGGGGAGAATGACCGCGCCGGTCGTTCTCCCCGTTCTGGCGGAACGTCGATCCAGTGGCGTCGGACGGACCCGTGCGGTGTCTCCCCGATTGCCTCCAGCACGCCGCCGAGCCGTTGGATGGTCCGCGCGGAAGCGACGTTGTCGTGCGCACACACGACCAACACGCACTCCAATCCGTCGTCCCGCGCGCGGTCAGCCATGCTCGATGCAACCGCGTGGTGGGCACGATCAGTTCGGGCACAAGGCAATCCCACCGTCGATAATGGACCGTGGAGACAGATTGCCGGCATGCGACGCGGCCTGTGCCACGCACACCACTACCGTCGATCACGCCAGCGCGCCCGGCCGTTCCCGCCCCGGTTTCACCTCGGTCGGCCCGACGGCGGCGCCAACATGCCGCAACGCAGGCCGAAGAACCACCCGGGCGGACTGATCCGGACGATGCCGTAATCCTGCGCGCTCGTGCAGTGCCGAGCCCCGTCGACGATCGCGTCCCGCCACCGCGGCCCCTGCGCCTGCCAGGTACCGAGCATCAGTTGACCGACGACGCTGACCGTGATCACGACCGGCACGGCGATCCGCGCGAACAGCCGGAGCCACCCCGGCCATGCCGAGGCCACGCATCGAGCCCGACGGCCAACGCGGCGAGCAGGAACAGGCAGGGCGCGGTGCTGTAGCGCTCACTGACCCGCACGACCCGCAATCCCGGCGACCAGTTGACGTACAACTGGACGAACAGCGCCAACGCGGCCGCCCCCAGAGCGGCGATCACCACCAGCCGGCTCGCCGCGACTCCCCCACGAATGCCCGCCACGGCGATCGCGAGCACACATGCCAACGCCAGCGCGGCGGGCCAGTACCCGAACGACCGGACCAGCCACGGCACCGGATCGGGACCGGTGAAGGTCATCAGCGGCCCCCGCAGCAGGCTGGTCAACCCGGCCTGTCCCGGGTTGAACGGCCGCACCGAGTCGTTGCGCGGATGACCGGTCAGCATGGCGCCGACCTGCGCGATCGCACCGAGACCGAACCCGACGACCACCACGCGGTCGCGCCACGCCCGAGACATTCCCCTGATCAGGGCCAACGGCAGCAGCCCGAGCGCCAGCACACTGCTGCCCACCGAGAGGAACACGACCGTGGTCGCCAGCGCTGTCCGCCAGCGACCGACGGGCCGCCACAACAATGCCCAGAAAGCGCCGAACAACAGAAACCAGTGCAGATCGGCGATGTTGTTCAGCGCCTCGCCATTGGCGGCGGGCAGCACGACGACGCCGGCGGCCAGGCCCGATCGCAGCCACCACGCCCGGAGGTAGCCACCGCTGGCCGCGAACACGAACACGGCGATACCGGCCCGAATCGCGGCGGCCAGCACGGCGAGACCGGCGGCGGCCGACCCCAGCGGCAGCAGCGCGACCACCTGCGCGACCAACCGGGGCACGAGATGCAGGTAACCGGCATACGGCGTGACCAGGTTGACGGCGAACGGCTTGCTCAGCGCGTCGACCAGGAACCGCGCCCCGTCCTCGGCCCAGACGTGGTCGAGATGCGACCGACCGGCCGGGGTGGCGAGCAGATAACCGAGTCCGCAGCAGAAGCCGAGTACGTACAGCAACACCCGTCCGCGCCGCGGCGGGGACTCGGTGCCGGAAGGCATCGATCGCTCGACGCGAGCCACCGGCCCCGCCGACGGTTCGGCGTCCGCGACCAACACTGTCGTCCCCCGGCCAACCACAGGTCACGGCCCTCGCCATGACGTGCGACGAACCTAACGCAGCGCCCGTCGACGACACAATGTGAACGGCACTCACCATTGCCGGCGGAACGCCGGACACCGGGACGACCCCGGCCGCCGTTCACCGGCCACCGAGGTCGCCGCCCGCGACCGCGGCCGTCGCGATCGCGTGCCGGTCCGGTCCGATGCCCTGATCGGAACCGATGGCCGCCGGCAGCGCCGGCGGCCATCGTTCCTACTCGTGGAATTCCAGCCAGTCGAGGTTGACCGAGCCGGTGTCACCGGACTGGTAGGAGATGGTCACGACCGGATCTGTGCCGGTGACCGGCACACCCGTGACCGTCACCGTCCCCCAGGTCGTCCCAACTGCTCGACACCACGGGGAACGTCACCTGGCCGACGCTCGTGCCGTTGACCGACAACGTCATCGTGCGGGCGTCGCCGTTGGCGTTGGCGTAGCGGAAGGTGATCGACTCCGTGCCGGCCTGCGCGGTGGTCCTGTGCACGGTGTAGGACGACGACGCGCCCTGCGACCACAGGCCGTCGATGAACGCACGGCCGCCGTAGTTCGCGTGGTTGTCGGTCGTCTTGACGCCACCGGTGTTCAGCGCGTCCTCCGACTCGATGTGCGTCGGCGCGGGGCAGCCGTGCAGCGCGGCAGGGCCGGACTGGTCGGGGCACAGGTCCTGCGAGTCGGGAACGCCGTCGGAGTCCCGGTCCCCGTTGACCGCGCCGCTCAGCGTGATCGCCACGGTGTGGTTGCCCACCAGCGAGATCGGCACGGTGTGGTCGGGTTCGGCCTGGCCGTCGACGGTGAACGAGCTGATCGTCGCACCGGCGCCGTGCAGCGCGATGGTGAGGTTCGCGCCGCGGTAGTGCACACCGCTCAGCGTGACGTCACCCCAGCCGGCCGGCAGCGTCGGCGCGATCGCCAGGCCGTTCGTGCCCAGGTGCATCCCGAACAGGCCGGAGTCGATCATGTCGAGGTACGCCGTCGCCGACCAGGTCTGGTCGGGTTGCGAACCCCAGTGGAACTTCACGGTGTCACCCAGCCGCTGGTAACCGCCGTCGACGACGCCGGAATGGCCGTTGTAGATCTCCCAGAATCCGCTGTTGTCGTCGGCGAGCGAGGCAAGCTGTGCGGTTTCCGTGGCGAACGCCTCCTGCTGCCCCTGCTCGCGCCAACGCCTTGGCCCACAGGCCCTTCACGACCGGCCAGACGATCGCGTTGTGCCGGCCGGGCTGAGCGTCGGAGTAGCGCGCCCAGTTCGGGTACGTGTCGGGCATACCCCACGTCATCTCGGTGGCGTGGGTGAGGATCGACTGCGCCTGCGTCGGGTTCGCGATGCCGAAGATGATCGCGAAGGCGAGGCCGGTGCCCTCCTGGTAGGCGCCCTGGGTGCCGTCGGCGAGCAGCTGTAGTTGTACAGGCCGGTGGTCGGGTTCCAGAAGTGCTGGTTGATGGCCGTCCTCAGGGCCGCGGCCCTGCTCTGGTACGCGGTCACCTCGGCGGCCGGCCGGCCCAGCCGCGCCGCCATGTTCGCGGCGTTGACGTACGCGGCGTAGTACACCTCGTTGGTGCTCAGGAACATGCCGGACGAGACACCCGGCCACGGCATGGCGCCGGTGCTGACCGACTCGGTGGCGTCGGCGGGTGGAGCGGGATAGCCCGCGATGCCGTCGTTGAAGAAGGCGGCGCCGGTGAACAGTCCGTACGTCGAGTTGTAGCCGGCCGTGGTGGCGTTCTCACGGATCGCGAGCGTGTCGGAAGCGGTCTGGTACGCGCTCGGCGAGGAACGTCTCGGTCGCCGGTGGCCAGGAACTGGTTCCACGCGGCCGTGACCCAGATGACCTGGTCCCACTGCTGGTCGTCCTGCTGGACCTCGCAGGTTGCCGTTGGAGTCCTTGTCCACCACCGCCCACAGCGTGTTCCGCGCGAGGCGAGGGATCGAGCAGACTGGCCGCGTTCCAACTGTTCACCGACGCGTCGCGGGTCCACGGCTGTGGATAGCCGCCACCGGCCTTGACGATGCCCTGGCCGGGATCCATCAGCCCGCTCTTGTCGTAGACCGACGGGTCGTAGGAGATCACGTTGGTCTGCAACAGATTCGTCAGCGCCTCGGAATAGGCGGTGCCGAACAGCGCCTGGCTGTCCGGGTTGGCGAACCGCAACGACGGAGGCGGCTGCTGCACCGCGTTCACCGTTGACGCCGTGGCCGTACCCGGCAGATAGGCCACGACGGCAAGCGATGCCGCGACGGCGACGGCCATGACACGTCGGCGCTGACCTGTCCTCATGAGGCGTACCTCCCTCGACGACGCACCGGAAAGCGTCCCGCCCGCGATGCGTCCGTATCGGTCAAGTCTCCGACCGTAGAGAGGCAAAAGTCACGGAGTCAACGGAAAGTCATCTGTCAGTCCCGCCAGGACTTCGATCACCGGTGGCCGGGCACGGAGCTCCAGCGCTCCGCATGTTGCCCGGCCTAGGCAGGTCGGGTGGTCGGTCTTTACATCGATTCAGAAGCTGTGCCAGCATCTCCGCACTGGCAGGAATGGTCTGGACGACATCGGCGCCGTAGGGATGGAGTGCACCTTGACGTCACACAGGATGCGTCGCCTCGCCGGAACGCTGGCCGTCGCGGCCACGGTCGCCGGCCTGGCGACCACCGGAACCGGTCCCGTGTCCGCGGAGACCGCGGCGTGGCACCGGATACCGACGGTCACCGTCCGGCGACGCACGTTTCCAGGTCCTGTCGCCGACGCTGATCCGGACCGAGTACGCCGGTGACGGCCATTTCGACGACAGCGCGACGTTCAACGCGTCGGCAGATCGTCGTTCACGCCGACGCGGTACACGTCCGATTCCACCGGCGGTGTGCTGACCATCAGGACCAGCGCGCGACGCTGCCTACCAGGAGGGCTCGGGCCCGTTCGACGCGCAGAACCTCTCCGTCCGCTGAACGCCGGCACCGCACCGGTCACCGCGACCCCGTGGCAGCGGCTGACGTGCCCGCTGGACGCGCTGTGCGAGGCCGAAGACCTGGCGCACGACGGACTCGGCGGTCGCCACCGACCACTCCGGCTACACCGGCGTCGGCTTCCTCGCCGGCTTCCAGGACACCGGCGACTCGCTGTCCGCGCCGACGTCACCGTCGACACCGCGGGGACGTACGCAGTTCGACCGCCCGCTACGCCAACGGCGCAGGGCGGCGACGGCCAGCACATCACGCGCACGCTGAGCGTGTCCGTGGACGGCGGCGCCGCGCAGAAGCTCACGCCTGCCCGTGACCGGCCGTCTGGAACAGCTGGGCGCTCGCGTCGGTGCCGGTCCCGCTGGCGCCGGGCCGCCACACCGTCCGCCTCGAGCGGACCGCGCGGACTCCGGCAACGTCAACCTCGACAGCGCTCGCGCTGGTGACACAGGCCGGCGCGTCCTTCCCGCTCCGCTCGGCCCGTGCGATCCCGGCTGCCCCTTCGACGTCAGCTGTGAGGCCGAAGCAGGCCGTCCGACGGGCACGGCGAAGGTGGCGACCGACCACGCGGGGTTCGCCGGACCGGGCTTCGTCGCCGAGCTGAACCAGGGCTCCCGCCTCACCGAGCGGATCATGAACGTCCCCGCCGACGGCACCTACTCGCTGAACGTCCGCTACGCCAACGGCAACGGCGGCGACGGCCTCCACCAGACCCGCACCGCGACGGTCACGGCCGCCGGCACGCAGTCCACACTGTCGTTCCCCGTGACCACCGACTGGGACACGTGGGGCACGGCGTCGGTACCGGTCACGCTCACGGCGGGCACGAACGACGTGACCATCGGCTGCCCCGACGCGACGAGCTGCCACGTCAACGCTCGACACGATCGTCTCCGTCGCCGATCACCGCGACCATTCCGCAGCCGCATCTCGCGCTCGGCGGCTACCGCCGCAGCCTGGACGGCGTGAACGGTGACAACGGCGTCCCGGCGACGACGCCCGGCCTGCTGCACACGACGGCTGGTACCTGTTCGACGACACGCAGTCCGCGCTCTACGACCCCGCGACACAGAAGGTCACCCAGCGCTCCGACCACGCCGGACTCCCCTACCAGGACGGCTACGTGTTCGGCTTCGGCCACGACTACGAGCGCGGCCTGACCGACCTGTCGACCCTCGACCGGTCCGCCGGAGCTGCTGCCCCGGTGGGCGTACGGCGTCTGGTACTCCGAGTACATCGACCGCACCGCCGCCGACTACGAGAACACGATCCTGCCGGACTTCCGCTCCAACGGTGTGCCGCTGGACGTCCTGGTCACCGACACGGACTTCAAGGCGCCCGACACGTGGAACGGCTGGGAGTTCGACCCGGCCAAGTTCCCCGATCCCGGCGGGTTCTTCGCCTGGTCGAGCCGCCAGGGCCTGCACAACACGCTGAACATCCACCCGAGCATCATGGGCAACGGACCCGCAGTTCGCGCAGGCGCAGGCCACGGCGAAGAACACGTTGCGGCAGGGCGGTTGTGCGTCGGGTGCGGCGGCCAGCGGTCCCTGCTACATCTTCGACTGGGGCAACCCCGACCAGCTCAAGGCGTACCTGGACCTGCACGGCAGAAATGGACCAGGAGGGCAACGACTTCTGGTGGCTGGACTGGTGTTGTGACGCGACGGACTCGTCGCTGCAGGGCGTGACGCCGGACGCGTGGATCAACCAGCAGTACGCGAACGACTCGGACAGGCGATCGGCCGCGGTTTCGTCATCTCCCGCGCGTACGGCTCGCTGCAGTCCGGTGGTTACAGCGGCCCGCGGGTCTGCCGACCGGGCCGTGGGCGGACAAGCGCAGCACGATCCACTTCACCGGTGACACGTCGTCGACCTGGTGACGCTGCCGACGAGGTCGGCTACACGCCGGGCGAGTCCGTGGCGACCGGCATGTCGCGCGATCAGCGACGACATCGGCGGCCACAACGACACCACGGGCCTGACCGGTCGGAGACGTACACGTCCGGTGGCCAGACCTCCAGACGCTCAAGCTGCCCGACGACATGTACGCGCGCTGGGTGCAGTTCGGCACGTTCCAGCCGATCGACCGCCTGCACAGCAACCACAGCGACCGGCTGCCCTGGCAGTACGGCGCCGCGGCGCAGGCGTCGGCGGCGAAGTTCCTGAACCTGCGGGAGAACCTGGTCCCGTACACGTACAGCCTCGCGCAGCAGGCCACCGCCACGGGCATCCCGGTGGTGCGGCCGATGTACCTGGAGTACCCGGAGGAGCCCAACGCCTACGCGACGGCGAGCAGCGAGTACTTCTACGGCCCGGACGTCCTGGTCGCACCGGTCACGTCGCCCGGCACGTCGGCCACCACGCCGGTCTGGTTCCCGCCGGGCCAGTTGGACGGACTACTTCACCGGCAAGACGTACGCCGGCGGCACGACGCAGAACGTCACCACTGACCTCGGCTCGATGCCGGTGTTCGTGAAGGCGGGCGGCATCGTGCCGACGCGGACCGGCGACGTCACCAACGACGTCCAGAACCCGCTCACCAAGGTCACGCTCGGCGTGGCGCACGGGCGCGTCGGGCTCCTACACGCTGTACGAGGACAACGGCTCGACCACCGACCCGCACCAGAGCACGAACACGACGATCCACTACTCGGAGAACGGCGGCCGGCACACGCTCACCATCGGCCCCGCCGTCGGCCACTTCCGGGGCGAGGTGACCAGCCGACAGTGGACGGTCGCGTTCCTCGACGCGACGGCACCGACCACGGTCACGGCCAACGGCGTCCCGCTGCCGGCGCGTGCCTACCACTGGGACGCGACCGGCCACAGGCTGACGGTCACGCTCCCCCAGCGCGACGTCCACGCGCCGGTGGTGCTCGGCTACCGGTGAGCGCGCGTTGCGTCACAGGCATACCCTCATGCCTGTGACGCAACGTGACGACGGCGAGTTGGACGGCCTGGTGCGGCAGCGCATCCGGGCACTGCGGGTGGCCCAGGGGTGGTCGCTGGAGGCGCTGGCGACGCGGGCGAAGATCAGTCCGTCGTCGCTGAGCCGGATCGAAACCGGCCGGCGCCGCCTCGCCCTCGACCAGCTCGTCGACCTCGCCCGAGCGCTGGACACGTCGCTGGACCAACTGGTCGAGACGGACACCGACGACGTGATCTCGCACCCGACGATCGACGCGAAGCACGGTCTGCTGCGGTGGCCGGTCAAGGCCGATCCGGGCATGGCGGTGGTGCGCCTGCGCATGACGGACCCACCGCCGGACAACCCGCCGCGGCTGCGGGCGCACCCGGGTCACGAGTGGCTGGTCGTGCTGTCCGGTACGGCCGTGCTGCTGCTGGGCAACCGCAGGCTGCGCGTGGAGACCAACCAGGCGGCGGAGTTTCCCACCATGCTGCCGCACGCGATCGGTGCCGAGGGCGGCCCGTGCGACGTCATCGGCATCTTCGACCGCGACGCCCGGCGTGGCCACCAGTGATGTTGCGTGTCGAGCAGCCGCGGCCCGTATGTCTTGCCGTTTCAGCACGTCGTGCGACATGCCGTGCGTGATCGACCTACCGTGGCGTCATGGCGCACACCGGACACCAGCACGCAGGCGACGACGACCAGGCCGAGATCCTCGACCTCGACATGGAAGTGCTCGCGGAGCACATCGCGTCCATCATCGCGTGGCTGCCCGTTTCCACGGGGCCGCGCCGGATCGTCGACCTCGGCTGTGGCACGGGAGCCGGCACGTTCGCGCTGCTGGCCCGTTTCCCCGAGGCGAGCGTGACGGCGGTCGACGCGTCGGTGGTGCACCTGCAACGCTTGCGGGGCAAGGCATGCGAACGCGGACTGACCGATCGTGTGCACACGGTCCAGGCCGATCTGGACCGGACATGGCCCGACATCGGCACGCCGGACCTGGTGTGGGCGTCGGCATCGTTGCACCACCTGGCAGACCCCGACCGCACGCTGCGCCAGGTCCACGACCTGCTGGCCCCCGGCGGGTTGCTCGCGGTCGTCGAACTCGCCGGCCTGCCGCGATTCCTGCCGGCGGACGCGCCCGCGGAACGCCCGGGCCTTGAGGAACGCGCCCATGCGGCGGCCGACCGCCAGCACGCCGAACATCTCCCGCACCGGGGCGCCGACTGGGGTCCGAAGCTGACAGCGGCCGGCTTCACGCTCGACGGCGAACGCACGATCACCGTCGACATCGACCGCTCCCGCTCCGAATCGGTCGCCCGCTACGCCCTCACCGCCCTCAGCCGCGTCCGCACCGCGGTCGCCGACACGATCTCGGCCGACGACCTCACCGCACTCGACCAGCTCCTCGACACCCACGGCCCGCGCAGCATCCTGGCTCGCGACGACCTCGCGGTGCGCACCGAACGCACCGTGTGGGTCGCCCGTCCATAGCCACCGCTGGCCTGTTGTCGCGGCTTGTTGCGGCCTGTTGTCACCGGCTCGGCCGTCGCCTCTGCTCGTTGCCGCACCTCCCGCCGGACCGTCCGAGCGGGTCTCACGGCACGACTCAGGTCAGGTAGTCGCCGTGTGCCAGGTCGTCGAGCAGGGTCGGGTGGGTGGGTTGCCAGCCGAGCAGTTCCCGTGTGTGTGCGCCGGAAACGGGACCGTCGAAACCGTACGCGGACGCCATGAACGGGTTGGAGTAGTGCGCAGCGGCCTCGTCCGGTGTCAGCGAGACCGTGGGCAGGCCCAGGCCGCGCCCGATCGTGTCGGCGATGCTCCGCATGGTGACGCATTCGGCGACGCCGTGCAGTGCGCTGCCGGCGGGAGCCCGCTCCACAGCCAGCCGGAACAGCACCGCCGCGTCCAGCCGGTGCACGGCCGGCCACCGGTTGGCGCCGTCGCCGACGTAGGCCGACACGCCGGTTTTCCTCGCGGTGGCGACGAGTCCGGGGATGAAGCCGTAGTCACCGGGACCGTGCACGGTGGGAGCGAGCCGGACCACGCTCGCGCGGACTCCCTTCTCGGCCAGACCGAGGCACGCCCGCTCGCCCGGCAGCCGGAACGGTGCGAGCCCGGCCTCGTCGGGCTGGTCGGCCTCGGTGCACTCGCGGCCCTCGGGCATGACGAGGGTGCCCGACGTGATGACGAGCGGCCGGTCCGAACCCACCAGCACGGCGCCCAGCGCCTCGATCGCGGCCCGGTCGCGCCGTGCCATGTCGTCGGGCTCGGCCAAGTCGCCACCGAAAGCCATGTGCAGGACGCCGTCCGCGGCTTGGGCACCGCTGCGCAGCCGGTCCAGGTCCTCCAGCGACCCGCTGTGCGGTGTGGCGCCCAGCGCCTCCAGCCGGGCGGCGGCGGCGTCCGAGCGGGCCAGGCCGGTGACGGTGTGACCGGCCGCGATGAGTTCGGCGACCACGGCGGGGCCGGTCAGGCCGGAACCGCCGGTGACGAAGACATGCATACGAGTCCCTCCAGGTTTGCGCCAGAAACTGGCACTACTTAGCGCCAGTCACTGACCTTACGCGTAGTGCCAGTTCCTGGCGCAACGTGGTGTCGGTCACCGATGCCGAGCGGTAGCCTCGTGAGGTGCCACGCAGTGGAGTAGCAGCGCGCCGCCGTCTACAGCAGGCGGCCCTTGAGCTGTACCGGGAACGTGGGTTCGACCGGACGACCACGGCGGAGATCGCCGCGCGGGCCGGCGTCAACGAGCGCACCTACTTCCGGCACTTCCCGGACAAGCGCGAGGTGCTCTTCGGCGGCGAGGCCCGCCTGCGCGACACGCTGACACAGGCGGTGGCCGACGCGCCCGCCGGCCTGCCGCCGCTGGAGATCATGCTGTGCGCGTTCCGCGCGGGCGGCCTGGTCCTGGAGGACAGCCTTGAGATCTCCGAGCGGGTGTCACGGCAGGAGGTCATCGCCGCGACGCCCGCGCTGCGCGAACGCGAACTGGCCAAGGAGGAGTCGATCACCGAGGCCATCGCCGACGCGCTACGCCGACGCGGTGTCGCCGACCGGCTGGCCGGACTGGCCGCCCAGACCGGCTGGGCCGCCTTCGACCAGGCCGCCAAGGCGTGGATCGCCGATCCCACCCGGAGCATCGACGACCATCTGACACAGGCTTTCGAGGATCTACGCGCCCTGGCCACGACCGTGTAGGCGACTCGTCCGGAACGCGTGCGCATCATCGCGGTGACGCCCGCGCCGCGGGAGCGGGACTCGCCGAGGGCAGTGGCTCGTCGGTCTCCCGAACGACGTGTCGAATACACCGGGCGGCGAACCGGGTGTCGCACAATTGTGCGCACCGGGGCAGGAACGTCGCGGACATCGAAGTCGATCGCGCATTCGACGAGCCACCCGCGGTTTCCGGCGCGCTCGGCGCGAAATCGGGAAGCGACCATTGGACACCCCAACGCGCGACTGACAGGATGGCCGGACATGTTTCCGGCGTTGGGGGCATCAACGTTGTTAGTCGATCGGCTTCGGGTTGACCATCTCGCGGATCCAGTGGGCATCGACGACCGGACGCCGTTGTTGAGCTGGCGGCTCACGGCGCACGACGGCGGTCATCGCCAGAGTGCTTACGAGCTGGAGGTTTCCGCCGAGGGATCGATCGTCTGGCACACCGGCAGGGTGCGGTCGGCCGACTCGGCGGGCGTCGCCTACCAGGGTCCCGCGCTGCGGTCCCGGCAGCGCCTTTCGTGGCGGGTGCGGGTGTGGGACGAGCACGATCGGCCGTCCGAGTGGTCCGAACACGCGTCCTGGGAGATGGCGCTGCTCGACCCCGCGGACTGGCACGGCCACTGGGTCACCGACCCGGCCGTCATCCCGACGCCGCAACAGCCGTACGTGATTCGGTTTCCCGCGCAGGGGCTGCGGTTTCTCCGGCTCGACGCCACGAAGCTGGGCCTGCCGCTGAAGGAGAACTCCTGGCCCGACCCGGTGTACCGGCTACAGCTAGCGGAATTGCAGGTCTTCGGTGCCGGAACGCTGCTGTCCCAAGGGAAAGCGGCGACCGCATCGGAGGCGTACCTGGCGCCGGGCTCCTGGGGCCCGCAGTACCTCACCGACGGCACGCTGAACTCCGACAACGACCCGCGCGGCTACTCCAGCCTGGAACGCCACCAGCAGGACGTCGACCCGTCGATCTGGGTCGAGATCGACCTCGGCGACACCATGACCGCCGACGAGGTGCGGCTGTATCCACGCACGGACACGCACACCCCGGACGGTCAGATCGCGAACTTCCCGCAGGACTTCACGCTCCGGACGCGGGTGGGCGACACCGATCCGCCGACCGTCGTGTTCACCGGAACCGGAGTCGTGCCACCACAACCGTGGCACGAGCCGCCGGGACTTCCGTTGCTGGCCCGCGCGTTCACGCTCGACAAGCCGATCGCCGGCGCGCGGCTGTACGCGGTCGGTCTCGGCATCGGCGAACTGCGGCTCAACGGCGCCAAAATCGGCGACGCGGTGCTCGAACCCGCGAACACCGACTACCGCACGCGCGTGGTCTATCCGACCTACGACGTGACACACGCGCTGCGCACCGGGGACAACACGCTGGGCGTCGCGCTGGGCCGCGGCATCTACGACGTACCGGCGGGCACCGGTCGGTACACGAAGTTCACCGGCTCGCAGGGTGTGATGAAAGTGTTGGCGCAGTTGGAGATCACGCATCACGACGGGACGCGGACGGAGATCACCAGCGACGGCGACTGGCGCGCGCAGAGCGGTCCGACGACGTTCACCAACTGGTACGGCGGCGAGGACTACGATGCCCGCCGCGAGATCGCGGGCTGGGACGAGCCCGGCGCCGACCATGCCGACTGGCGCGCGGTCACCGATCTCGGTGTGCCGGCCGAACAACTGAGCGCACGGGCATCGGCGCCGATCACGATCCAGCAGACCCGCGTCGCGACCACCGGCACGCAGGTCGCACCGGACGTCTGGCTGTACGACCTCGGCCACAACCTCGCGGGCTGGCCTGAGATCACGCTGCGCGGCGCGGTCGGCGCCACCGCGGTGCTCGACGCCCGGCGAACGCCTGGTGGACGGCCGCGTCAGCCAGGCGGCCGTCGGAGCGCCGGTGTACTTCCGGTTCACGCCCGCCACCGACGTGGCGACGTGGCACCCGAGGTTCATGTACTACGGGTTCCGCTACATCGAGGTCAGCGGCGTGGCCACGGCACCGGCGCCGGAGGACGTGCGAGCGCTGGTCCTGCACGCGGACAATCCGCGCGCCGGCACGATCGACACGTCGAACGACACGCTGAACGCGGTGTACGGGCTGGTCGAGGGTGCCGTCGCGAGCAACATGATGTCGCTGCTGACCGACTGCCCGCACCGCGAGAAGCTCGGCTGGCTGGAAGAGACCCACCTGCTGTACGACACGGTGGCCGCGAACTTCGACGTGGCCGCGTACTACCGGGGAATCGCCCGCGACATCCGCGACGCGCAGCTCTCCGACGGTCTGGTGCCGGACATCGCGCCGGAGTACACCGTGTTCGCCGACGGTTTCCGTGACGACCCGAACTGGGGTGGCGCGGTGATCATGGTGCCGTACCGGCACTACCACGCCTACGGCGACATCGTCCCGCTGCGCGACGGCTATTCGGCGATGCGGCGGTACCTGGAGTACCTCGGCACGCTCGCGACGAACGGCGTCCTCGACTACGGTCTGGGCGACTGGGGCGCCATCGACACGTCGACCCCGGTCGGCATCGCGGCGACCAGCGCGTACTACCGCTACGCGACGGCGATGACGGAGATCGCCGAAGCACTCGGCGACGACCCGGCGCCGTACCGGACGCTGGCGGGCGCCGTGCACGACGGTTTCAACGCGCGCTTCTTCAACGCCGCCACCGGAACGTACGGATCGGGCAGCCAGGCGAGCAACGCGCTGCCGCTGGCAGCGGGCCTCGTCCCCGACGAGCACCGCGCGTCGGTCCTGGCAGCGCTGAAGGCGGACATCGAGCAGCGCGGCAACCACCTGTCCACCGGCGAGATCGGCCTGCGCGCGCTGTTCGACGTGCTCGGCGAGGCAGGCGACGCGGACACCGTGCTGGCCATGGCGCTCAACCCGGTCGCGCCGAGCTACGCCGCGATGCTCGCATCGGGCGCCACGACCCTGCCGGAGTTCTGGGACGGCAGCGGATCGCAGAACCACTTCATGATGGGCGCCATCGACGACTGGTCGTTCCGCTACCTGGCCGGCATCCGCCCGATCGAACCCGGCTTCCGCCGGTTCGTCGTCGCGCCACTGGTTCCGGCGTCACTGGACCACGTGTCGGCGACGTGGGAGTGCCCGTACGGGAGGATCGGCAGCGCGTGGCACCGGACGCGGCACGGCATCCGTCTCACGGTCACCGTCCCCGCCAACACCGAGGCCGAGATCCACGTGCCGTCGGCCGGCACGCGGACCGTTTCCAGTGGCACGCACGAGATCGACTGCTAATCATGGTGCGTTTCATCAGCCCCGCAGCCGGAAAGTCGGCAGAGGCTGGGTGGCAGCGCGTCCACCCGGAGGCGGAGGTGCCGTACGGCGACAGACCGACGGCGGGTCGGGGTGGCGGTCAGGGCTTGCCCCGATGCCGTGCCGGAAGCCGGTTCGGAGGATGAGTGTGTTCCACGAACACACTCTCGGAGGTTGCAACGATGACCGACTCGACACACCGGTGGTTACGCAAGGCGATTCCGGTCGGTATGGCGGCGGTGCTCACCGTCGGCGTGGTCGCCGCTCCGGCGTCGGCCGCCACCGGGCCGACCGGCCCGACGACGAGCCTGCCGGCGCCCACCGGGCACCAGCGGGCGGGCACCGTCCGGCTGCACCTGATCGACCCGACCCGCATCGACCCGACGTCGCCCACCCACGGCCCGCGCGAACTCATGGTGCGGATCTGGTATCCGGCGACCGACACCCGTGACTTCCCGACGGCGCCGTACCTGACGCCGCTGGCGGCGGCGAATTTCCTGGCGTCCCACGGTGCGCCGACCGGCACCACGCTGCCGCCGACCACCGGCCATGCCGGCGCGCCGGTCGATCGCCTACCCGGTCCGCATCCGGTCGTGCTCTACTCCCCCGGCGGCTTCAACGACGGCGCCATCGACACCGGACTGGTGGAGGACCTGGTCAGCCACGGCTACGTCGTCGTCACGATGGACGACACGAACGAGTCGGAGGAGGTCGAGTTCCCGGGCGGCCGGCTGGTGGTCGGCACGTTCCAGCCGGACACGCCCGAGAAGAGCCTGGAAGCGCAACAGATCCGCGCGGCCGACGCCCGTTTCGTGCTCGACGAGCTGACCGTGCTGGACCGGGGTGGCAACCCCGACGCGGAGCACGCCGCGCTGCCGGTGGGTCTGGCCGGCAGCCTCGACCTGTCGAGGGTCGGCATGTTCGGCTGGTCGCTGGGCGGTGCCGCGAGCGCGCAGGCCATGCACGACGACCCGAGGATCAGGGCGGGCATCAACCTGGACGGCACGTTCTGGGGACCGCTGGCCGACAGCGGCGTGAACCGGCCGTTCCTGCTGATGACCGGTGCCGAGCACACGGAGCAGAACGACCCGAGCCTGGCGTCGTTCCTGGCGGCCGGTACGGGCCCGAAACCGTACCTGGCGCTGGACGACTCGCAGCACCCGACGTTCAGCGACTTCGAGGAACTGGTGTCGGAACTCGCGCCCGCTCTGGGCCTGACCCCGGACCAGGTCACCGCGACGATCGGCACGATCGACCCGAGGACGGCCGTCACCGACGAACGCGTCTACATCCGATCGTTCTTCGACAAGTACCTGCGCGGCCACGACGACCACCTGCTCGACGGCCCGTCACCGCGCTACCCGGACATCCACTTCGAGCGGTGAACACCCGGCTGCCGGTGCGAACCCGCGCGGCGTCACGCGGTTCGCACCGGCAGCCGCGACGTTCGCCACGCCGGACCCACAACGGGGCGGTCCCGATCGAGCGGTGCCGTGCTGGAGAACGATTCGCACACTGTTCAGGGCCGGTACGGCACCTCAATCCAGGCAGACCGTCCAGCGGGACCAGTTGGGGATTCCGCGCGTGGAGCAGTAATACTCGTTGTTCGTACCGATCGTGTAGATCCACACATCGCTGTCTCCGTCATAGACGGCCCAGACCCCGTTCCCGGAGGTGTTTTCGGCGGTCCCGCCCAGGCTGCGCCATCCGCCGCTGCCCTGCCAGATGTGATAGATGTGATAGTCGGTACCGACCGCGAACCATTCCTGCGCGCCGCTGGAGTAGGTCACCCAGCTGTACACGTACCCGCAGGGCGTTTCGCCGTTGCCGTACGGGCTGGGGACCGTGCAGTTCGCATCCGGCGAGAGCGACCGGTTCTCCAGCGCGCTGGCGTGGTGAACGGAGACCGGCGCGCCGGCCGCGAGCGTCTCGACCGCGAAGACCCGGGTGTGGGCGGTCGAGGCCGCTGGGGCGGCAGAGGCGGTGGTCGTCAGACCGCCGATGGCGGCGACGGCGGCACAGGCACCGACGGCCAGCAGACGCCGCAGGCGTGATCGTGTGAGCATCCGTGTTGTTCCCTTGAGTCGAGTCGTATCGGAACTGATGTGGGCCAGCATCCACATCCGGCCCGCTCAAGCCCATGTCGACTAGCCGGAAGTCTGGCCGGCACAGTTCGGCTTCCGGCTTCCGGCTGTCGGCGGCCGGTGCCACCACCGGGTAATCGGTACCGAATCAGCCGACCGCGACGGCGAACACGTGCAGCGTCGCGCGGTTCGCACCGGCGGCCGGCAGCGTGACCGACGCGACCGTCTTCGTCGAATCCAGTGCGGCGCCGACAAAGTAGACGTACGTGCTCGCCGACGCCTGGCCCACCGGCGGATAGTTGTGATAGTCCATCACGATCGCCTCGTCCGCCGGCGCGGTGTGCCCGCGTTGCCATTCCGGCACGGTCACCGGAAACGTCGAGGTGCTTCCGTCGGTGTAGTCGACCGTGACCGTGCCGGCGAACGCGCTCGGCGCGACGTACGTCGCGCACGCCAGCAAACCGATGGCGCTGCCGGACTTTCCGATGTCGATCGTCTGGCCGTCGGCGTTCACGTCGTCCGGCGTCCCCGGTGCCGCTGCCGGCCACGTGAACGACACACCGTTGTGCCTGAACGGTTGTCCGGCGACCGCCCCCGCTGCCGCGAGTGCCTGCGCCGAGTAGGACGAGCCGTCCCCGTCGATGCCGCCGTCCAGGTCGGCCGGGTTCACGTCCCCGTCCGACGTGATCCCGACGTCGTTGAAGGCCCCCGCCAGATCCGGATACGGCACCGACAACACCAATACGGTGCTCGCGAGGGTCAGCCGGCCGCTGGTCACCGTGATCGGCACGCTGGTGAGACCCGGCGCGGCCGAGTCCGAGGTCGCCGCGAGGCGCACGGTCACCGACCCGCCGGCCGGCACGTTGATCGTTCCGGCGGCCGGCGACACCGTGATCCCGTTGGGCGGCACGGCACGCCAGCGCACCGCCAGGCTGGCGGCGGCGCTGTTGGCCAGCGTCAGCGTCGCCGCCACCGGCCGGCCCGCGATCCCGGTCACCGTCGACGGCGTGACCGAGGCCGTCAGCGTCGGCGCGACCGAACTCAGCACGCTCGCGTTCGCGAGATCAGGCGCGGACAGCGCACCCGAAACGCGGTACGCGCCGGGCACCACACCGAACGGCACGGCGACCCGCCATCGCCGCGTGGCGGAACCGTGCGCGGGCAACACCGACACGGTCGCACCGGTCTCCGGCGCAGCGGCCAGCGGAGTGCCGGCGTCGACCGAGTTCACCGCGAGGTGCGTCGTGACGTCCCGCAACGCATGCCCGGTCGGATTGGTGACCGTGACGGTGACGATGTTGCGGCCCATGGCACGAAGCCGCGCCGGTGCGTCGATCCGAAGCGACGCGGGCGAGTCCGGTGACCGGTAGAACTCGACCTCCGCGACATTGCCGTAACCACCGGCCGGTGCCACGTAACGCAGCCACCGGAACGGAGTCGAATCGCTGACGGTCACCTGCCGCCAGTCGTCGGTGGCCGGATTCCACGTGACCGTCGCCATTGTGGCGCACCCGCTGGTCGGACCGTCCGCACACCCCTCGAAGACGCCGCCGGTCATCCGGCCCGGCTGATTCGCCCTGGGCAGGAACCGGATCTTGGTGACCACGGCCGACGAGCCGACCCCGAGATCGATCCCGGCGTAGGCGCCGTCCGCGTCGGTGGCGTCGAAGAACGTGTTCGGATTCCCGTCGTACACCGTGGCCGCCGAGTGCGCGTCGTCCGAGCCGGGACTGCCATAGACGGTCCCGGTCAGTCGCACCGCGTCGGCCGTCGGCCCCGGGGCGCCCGGCGGCGGGCCGATCGCGTCGACGCGATCCTCGAGGTCGAGGGCGTCACCCCGCACGGCACCGCCCCAACTCCGGTCGGCCAGCACGACTTCGGGCCGCTGGGCGTACCAGTCCTGGTACGCGTCCGTCGCCGTCTCCGTGCCGTCCGACCAGCGGGACATCATGTAGCCGCGCAAGTTCGGGTTCGACACGGCGGGCCACGCGGCGTAGAGCGCCTGATCGTCGGGGAACAGCCCCAGGCCGGGTGTCACGTACAACTGGTTGCCGTCGGCGAAGACGACCTGGTACCCCTCGGCCAGGAAGTGCTCCGCGCCGACGTCGCCGTCGAAGTCGGTCTCGTTGCCGTACGCCTCGACGATGATGTTCTTGTCCGGGCTGATCGTCGGCGGCCCTGCCGCGTCCCACCAGCCCCACGCCTCCGTCGTCCTGCCGTGCCGCCGGACGATCGAATTCAGGTAGTCGACGAAGTTCACCATGACGTCCGACGTGCTCGCGACATGGTGCCGCTGCGCGTAGTCGACCAGCTCCGGGCAGCGCTGCTGCGTCGAGAGCACCGGGTACTCGTCCGTCCCGACGTGGAAGACCGGGCCGTCGAACCACGGGATGAACTCGTCGAGCAGTTCCCTGACCCTGGCCAGGGTCGCGGGTTTGGTGACGTCGAGGGTGAAGTCGTGGCCGCGTTCGTCGTTCATCGACGCGCAGTCCCACGTGGTTTCCGGCCAGTACGCGGTGATCGCGGTGGCGTGCGCGGGCAGGTCGATCTCCGGAACGATGGTGACGTGGTATTTCGCGGCGACGCGCTCGAAATCGGCGATGTCCGAACGGGTGTAGGACTGTGCGGAAGCGAGACCGGGGAACTTCGGGCTGTTCAGCCGGAACGCGTTGTACTCGGTCAGGTGCAGGTGCACGGTGTTCAGCTTGTACCAGGCGGCATCGCGGATCAGCCGCTCGATCGAGGACGGCTGGTAGTACTTCCGTCCCGCGTCGATCATCACGCCGCGCTCCCCGCCAGCGGCCAGTCCGCCGCCGCGCCGCGCGGCAGCCGCGAATGCGACGGATCGAGGTCGAACATCTGCTCGACGGTCTGCTCGCCGTGGCCGAGGCCGGTGGTGTTCTCGGCCTCCAGTGACACCACGTCGCCCACCCGCAGCCGATAGCCCTCGGCGTTTCCCGGTGCGGCCGAACCCAGTCCCAGCCGGATGTCGCCCGACCGGGCAGCGAGCCCGACGACGACCGGCACACGGTGCCCGACGATCTGGCTCAGGTCCTCACCGAACGTCGTTGCCTCGCCGACAAGAGCGGGATCGCCGAGCACGATCCGCGCGCCGTCGGCGAGCGTGAACGTGCCGGCGGCACCGGTCCACGACCGCAGCGCGGGTGCCACCGCGGGTGCGGCGGAAACCGGTGACGTAGCGGCAACAGCGCGGCCGCCCGTCACCGCCATGGACAGGACGACGCCGGCCGTGACGGCGATCGAGACGACGACCCTGGTGCCCACGTCGACCACTCCTTGCCGCTCGGCTGCGCGATCATGCAGGAAGAAGCCCGGATCGGAGCAGCATCGCACACGATCTCGCGGCAGCGAATCGTTTCCTTGCACGCGCAATCACAGCCGACACGTCCGCGTTCACCGTTACCGCGGCACATCAACGCGGTCACGCCGCTTGGTCCTGCTCGAAACTGTTGATTATTTCCCATAAACGAGCAAGACTCGTCAAATTCAGTCATCAGTCTTCTGCGCAGGAGGTCGAATCCGTTGAGCCTCATCCGACGTTCCGCGTTCGTCGCCGCGGGCCTCGCAGCCATGGTCCTGGCAGCCGGGTGTGGATCGTCAGCCGCCAACAGCGGGAACTCCGAGTCCGGCACGATCAGCGTGGTGATGGCGCAGTACAGCGATCTCACCAAGCCGTACTGGACCGACCTGGTGTCGCGGTTCGAGAAACAGCACCCCGGCATTCACGTGAACCTGCGGGTCGTGGACTGGAACACCCTGCTCCAGGAGGTTCCGACGATGGTGCAGACCCGCTCCTACCCGGACGTGCTCAACTTCAACGCCTACAGCACCTTCGCCCAGTCGGGCCTGCTGCGGCCCGCGTCCGACGTGCTCTCACCGGACGTGCTGGCCAACTTCCAGTCCTCCTTCGTCAGCAGTGACTCGGTCAACGGCACGCAGTACGGCATTCCGTGGATCGCCAGCGTGCGGGCGCTGGGCTACGACAAGGACGTCTTCCGCCGCATCGGCATCAGCACACCGCCCGCGACGTGGTCGGACCTGCTCAGCGACGCGCAGAAGGCCAAGCAGGCCGGTTACGTCGGCTACTGCCTGCCGATGGGCGCCGAGGAGTCGCAGGCCGAGTGGTCGCTGTGGATGTGGGCGGGTGGCGGTGGCTGGGTCTCCGGCGACAAGTGGACCATCAACAGTCCGCAGAACCTGACGACGCTGAACTTCCTGCGCACGCTGGCCAACACCGACCAGGCCACCGAACCCGACCCGGGCAAGACGAACCGCACGGACGGCTGCTGGGCGGACTTCGCGCAGGGCAGGGTGGCGATGACCGAGGTGATGCCGCTGGGCACCTTCCAGACCAGCACCATGAAGGGCTCGTCGGTGCACTGGGCATCGGTGCCGTGGCCGAGGACGAGCCCGAGCATCCCGCAGTTCACGCTCGGCGTGCAGGACGTGATGATGGCCTTCGACAAGCCGAACAACGCGGGACCTGTGAAGACGTTCCTCGACTTCGTCTACTCGGACAGCCAGTACCTGAAGTTCGTCCGGGGCGAGGGCTTCCTGCCGACCACGAAGTCGGCCAGCCAGGCCATGACCAGCGACCCGGTCGCCGGCCCCGGCATCGCGCTGCTGCCCAAGGCCAGGTTCTACCCGACCACCAACTCGGCGTGGAACAGGGTGCAGACGGCGGTGCAGAGCGAACTGGGCACGGCGCTGGAACCGTCGACCGACCCGAAAACCGTGCTGGACTCGTTGCAGCAGACGGCGCAGTCGGGCTGACCGGGTGAGCGGGAGTTCCTCGACCGTGGTCACCGACACCGCGCGGCCCGGCAGGGAGACCGCACCCGACCGTCCCGTGCTCCGGCGGCGCCATCCGTGGCGCCGCCGGTTGGCGCCGCTGGGCTGGCTGGGGCCGAGCCTGCTGATCATCGCGCTGGTGATCGTCTACCCGGCGATCTCCATGGTCTGGACGTCGTTCGTCAAGGTCAACTCGATCGGCCTGAGCGAGGGCTCGGCCGGCGTGCGCAACTACCGGACCCTGCTGTCCGAACCGGCGCTGCCGACCGTGCTGTGGCACACCGTGCTGTGGGTGGTGCTGGTCGTCGGCGTGACCGTGCTCGTGTCGCTGGCACTGGCCCAGTTCCTGGACAAGCGGTTCGCCGGGCGGCGATTCGTTCGCTGGGCGCTGATCGTGCCGTGGGCGGCGTCGCTGGTGATGACGGCCACCGTCTGGCGCTACCTCTACGAGGGCTCCTACGGCGTCCTCAACCGCGTGCTGCTCGATCTGGGCCTGATCTCGCATCAGGTCGACTGGTACAAGAACAGCGCGACCGCGTTCTGGTCGCTGGTCGTCATCGGCATCGTCGTGTCCATCCCGTTCACCACGTACGTGATCCTGGCCGGCCTGCAGGCGCTGCCCGGCGAGGTGTTCGAGGCGGTGCGGATCGACGGCGCCGGCCCGTGGCAGACCTACCGTTCGGTGACACTGCCGCTGCTGCGCCCGTCGCTGCTGGTCGCCGTGGTGCTCAACACGATCTACGTGTTCAACTCGTTCCCGATCATCTGGGTCATCACCGGCAAGGTGCCCGGCAACGACACGGACACGTCGGTCACGTTCATGTACAAGCTGGGCTTCACGTTCCGGCTGGACATCGGCGAAGCGGCGGCGCTGGGCGTGCTCAACGTGCTGTTCCTGCTCGTCGTCGTCACGTTCTACCTGCGCCGGGTCCGCTGGACCGACACCGGCGACGCGGCCCTGGCCACGTCGGTGGGCCGCGGCGTACGGCTGGCCGCGGCACGGGAACGGTTCGCGGAGCACCTGCGCCGGTGGCGGGCACCGGCGAGCGCGGCGCTGGCTCGCGCCGGTGACCGGATCCGGCGGGGCTGGGCGCGGGTACGGCGGTTCGGGCTGCCCGTCGTCGGTGCGGTGATCGCGGTGTTCTTCCTGCTGCCGTACGCGGAGATGTTCTTCTCGTCGCTGAAGTCCAATGCGGACCTGTTCGCCAGCCCGGCGCGCTACCTGCCGACGACCTGGGAATGGGGCAACTACGTCCGCGTCTGGAGCCAGATACCGCTGGCCGCCTACCTGGTCAACAGCCTGGTGATCGCGGGCATCGCGACGGTGGTGGTACTGGTCGTGGCGCTGCCGGCGGCGTACTTCACGGCACGGCACCAGTTCCGCGGCCGGCAGGCCTTCATGTACACCGTGCTGGCCACGCAGATGTTCGCGCCGGTGATCCTGGTGATCGGCATCTACCGCGAGTTCGTCGGCCTGGACAGCGCACTGCAGAACGCGGGCGCGCCGTTCGGCGCGATCAACGCCTACTGGTCGATCATCGCCGTGAACGTCGCGTTCAACCTGGCGTTCGCGATCTGGATCCTGAACGGCTACTTCGCCGGCGTCCCCAGGGAGATCGAGGAGTCCGCGATGATCGACGGACTCGGCAGGCTGCGGGTGCTGACCAAGATCGTGCTGCCGCTGGCGCGGCCGGGCATCGTCACGGCCGTGATCTTCACGTTCATCCAGGTGTGGAACGAGTTCGTCGTCGCGGAGACGATCTTCAACGATCCCACCCGCGACCGCGAGACGCTCACCGTCGGCATCAACGCGTTCGTCGGCCTGTACCAGACGCAGTACCAGTACCTGTTCGTGTCCTCCGTGATCGGCATCGTGCCGGTGGTGGTGCTGTTCGCGTCGATCGAACGGCACCTGGTCGGCGGCCTCACGGCGGGCAGCCTGAAGTAGGACGTCAGGCGCCCCAGCCCGCCTGGTCGCCGCCGACCCGCTCGGCCACGATCCGCTCCCCGTACCCGGAGCGGGCGTAGGCCGCCATCGGATCCGGACCGAGGCCCTGCTCCTCGCGCAGGCCGGCGAGCAGCGGACGGACGTCGGTGTTGAACGCGTCCATCAGCACGGCGTTGGCACCGAGCACGTCACCGGCCCGCTGCGCGGCGGACAGTGCGTCGACGTCGACCAGCATCGCCTTCGCCGTGGCCTCCTGCACGTTCATGACCGAGCGGATCTGGCCGGGGATCTTGGGTTCGATGTTGTGGCACTGATCGAGCATGAACGCGATTCCCGTGCTCGCGTCGAACCCGCCGCCGTCCCTGACCTCGTACAGGATCCGGAAGAGCTGGAACGGGTCGGCGGCGCCGACCATCAGGTCGTCGTCGGCGTAGAAGCGGGAGTTGAAGTCGAACGCGCCGAGCTTTCCCTCCCGCAGCAGGAAAGCGACGATGAACTCGATGTTCGTGCCGGGTGCGTGGTGCCCGGTGTCGACGCACACCACGGCCCGCTCGCCGAGTTTCCGGCAGTGCGCGTAGGACGTACCCCAGTCCGGGACGTCCGTCAGGTAGAACGCTGGCTCGAAGAACTTGTACTCCAGCACCAGCCGCTGGTGCCCGCCGAGCCGCTCGTACACGGCGGCCAGCGCGTCGGCCAGCCGGTCCTGCCTGGCCCGGATGCTGTCCTGGCCCGGATAGTTGGTGCCGTCGGAGAACCACAGCTTCAGATCCCGCGACCCGGTGACGTCCATGATGTCGACGCAGTCGAACAAGTGCGCCAAGGCTTTCTTCCTGATCGCCGGATCGGGATTGGTGACGCTGCCGAGCATGTAGTCGTCGTCCTGGAACACGTTGGCGTTGACCGTGCCCAGCGCGACACCGTGGTCGGTCGCGAACCTGGCCAGTCCGGCGTAGTCGTCGACCTTGTCCCACGGGATGTGGATCGCGACCGTCGGTGCGGCACCGGTGAACCTGTGCACCTGCGCGGCGTCCTCGATCTTCTCGTACGGATCGCGTGGCACACCCCGCTGCGCGAACACCTTGAACCTGGTGCCCGAGTTGCCGAACGCCCAGGACGGCAGTTCGATGCGCTGCGCGCGCAGCACGTCCGTGGCCACTGTCGTCACGGCCTGACCTCCACCAGATCGATGCCGAGCAGGTCCGCGGTCGCCCGCAGTTCGCCGGCCAGATGTCCGACACCCAGTGCCCAGTGGTGCGAGATACCCGTCGCGCTCCACGCGTCCACCCAGTCACCGGGATCACAGCCGAAGTCCACTCTGGACGTCGTGTTGCCGATCCGCAGCAGCGGCCCGCCGACCACACCGCCCTCGGCGCACGCCAGCGCGAACGTCCCGTCCCGGCGCTGGATCACGCCGACGGCCGTGACGGGTCCGTGCTTCACGTCGAACTCGACCGACACGCCCCAGCCACGCTTGCCGTGGTAGACGCCGAGACCGCGCAGCAGCGGGCGGGTGTCGCTGATCGCGAGGTGGGCGGGACCGTCATGGCCCATCTCGACGACGCCGTCCAGGAAGTTCAGCGCCTGCAACTCGGTGAACGAACCACCGCCGCCCAACCGGTCCACGATCAGCATGGCCAGCGACGTACGCAGTTCGTACTCCCCCGCCGCCGGCACGCCGCGCGCGGTGAGCAGCGAGGCACCGAGGATCATGCCGGCACCCAGCCGCTCGTGCAGTTCACCGTTGAGGCCACGGTGGTAGTAGGCGATGCTGTCCAGGCCGAAGTCCGCGACCAGCCGGTCGAGGCCCACGGACACCTGTGCGGCCCACCGGAAGTCCTCGTCCCGGACGCTCGGATCGAGCCGGAACACGTCACGTGCCAGCGACATCCGCTCGTCGATCTCGGCGTCGCCGACCTCGGTGACCCGCACCCGCAGGTCGTCGAACTCCAGCACCTCGACGTGACCGCCGAAGTTGGTCGACACCAGCGTCAGGTCCGTGGACACGTCGAGCATCCCGGGATACAGGTGCCCCATCAGGCCGTGCCTGCCGTGCCGCAACGCACCGCGGACCGCGGCCGCCTTGATCCACCTGCCGATCTTCACCCAGGCGCGCTCGTCCTCGACGTACCCGGAGACGGACCGGAAGTCGATGCCGGCTCGCAGGAACGTGTTGGCCATCTCCGGCAGCGGGCACGCGCCGCAGTACGCGAGCCACTGCCCGGTGTCGAACGTCGCGTGGTCCATCGTCTCGGTCGGCTGCAGGTTGATCAGCAGCACCGGTGCGCCACTGCGCCGCGCGACCGGCAGCAGCATCGACGCCGTCATGTAGGTGGTGAGGAAGCCGACGACGAGATCGCAGCCCGCCACCCGCAGCCGTTCCGCCGCCGCGGCGCCCTCCCGCTCGTCGGAGATGAACCCGACGTCGACGACGTCACAGTCGAACGCGGCCATCCGCTCGGCAACCCGGGCGGCGGACCGTCGCAACCGCGGCAGCAGATCGGGGAACTGCGGCCAGTACGCGCCGAGCCCGCCCGCGACCAGACCGACCTTGGCACGCCTCGCGCGAACCCTGCCCAGCGTGGGCGACGTGGTGGCCGCAACCGTGTCCGTCATCGGAATTCCTCCTCGCGAGGCGCGCCGTGGCTCAGAAGTTGAACTGGTCGATGTTGGCGGAGTCGAACACCGTCGGCGGACCGAGCACGACCGACGGGCCCGTCGTGCCGGACGGTGCGAGCACCGAGTACGCACCCAGCCGGCCGGCGCCGAACTTCGATCCGGTCTCCAGTGTCGCGGTGCCCGATGCGAGGGACGCGGCCGCGTAGCCGGCCAGATAGCCGAGGTCGGACGGGTTCCACAGCTCGAACGACTTCACGGTGCCGTCCTTGATGTAGGGCTTCATCTGCGAGGGCAGGCCCAGCCCGGTCAGCGTGACCTTGGCGGCGACGTCCTTGTGGGTGCTCAGGTACTGCGCCGCCGTCGAGATGCCGACGGTCGTCGGCGCGATGATGCCGCGCAGGTTCGGGTACGCCGAGAGCAGGCCCTGCAGGACCGTGAGCGACGTCGCCGGGTCGTCGTTGCCGTAGACCGTGGTGACGAGGTGCATGTTCGGGTACTTCGGCAGTTGCTGCTTCATGTAGCCGATCCACGCGTTCTGGTTGGTCGCGCTCGCGGCGGCGGACAGGATCGCGACGTCACCGGTGCTGTTGATCTGCTTGGCCAACAGGTCGACCTCGGACGTCCCGATCACCTTCGTGTCGGCCTGGTTGATGAACAGGTGGTTCGGGCACGTGACGTCGGAGTCGAACGCCACCACCTTGATGCCGGCGGCCTGTGCCTGCCCCAGCGACGGGCACAGCGCAGCGGGATCGTTGCCCGCCACCACGATCGCGTCCGCCCTGGCCTGGATCGCCGCCTGGATCGAGGGAATCTGCGCCGCGGCGGTGTCGGCGGTGCCGCTGCTGACGACGACCTTGCCGCCGAGTTCGCGCAGTGCCGTCTGGCCGCCCTGATCGGCGAGCACCTCGTAGGGGTTCTGGGTGTCCTTGGGAATGAAGTAGACCGTCAGGCCCTTCTTGATCGCCGACCCCGACGGGCTGCCGCCGGTCGACGGCGTCGACGTCGGTCCTGTCGTGCACGCCGCGACCATGCCGGCGGCGACCGCGAGCGTCACCAGCGCGCCGGTCCCTCGCCCGAACATCCGGAACTTGCTCATCGACGGTTCCCTTCCTGGCTGCCCGACTGCTGCGGTGAAGCGGGTCCTCAGGTACGTCTCCTGCGGGCCCGTAGGCGGCGGATCGCCCGGCCGCCGTTCGGGATCACGACGCTGATCAGCAACAGACCGCCCGTGACGATGTTCTGGATCTCCGCGGCGACGTCCATCTGCGTCAGCGCCTGCTGCAGGCCCCCACGATGATCACGGACAGGAACACCCCGGCGACCGTGCCCCGGCCGCCGAAGATCGAGACACCGCCGAACAGCACGATCGCCACCACGGTGAGTTCGAGGCCGAGCCCCGCGCTGTAGCTGGCCGACGCGTTCTTGAACGTGAACAGCACGCCCGCGAACGCGCACAGCACACCGGATGCCACGTACAGCCAGAACCGGATCCGGTCCAGCCCGATGCCGGAGAACCGCGCCGCCTCCGCCTGCAGGCCGATCGCGTGCAGCGACCGGCCGAACGGCGTCGCGTGCAGCACGACGGCGGTGATCGCGGCCAGCACGACGAAGATCGTCGCCGACACCGGCAGGTGCAGCCCGGCCACGGCCCTGATGCTGAAGTCGGTGGTCAGTGCCGTCGGGAACAGCCGGTCGTCGGGTTCGGCAGCAGGATCTCCGCGACGCCGCGGAACAGCGTCAGCGTGCCGATGGTGACCGCGATCGACGGCAGCCGCAGCCGCGCGACCAGCACACCGTTGAGCGCCCCGCCGACCGCCCCGACCAGCAGCGCCACCAGCACCGAGACGCCCAGCGACGCGCCGCCGTCGTAGAGCCGGCCCAGCACGGCGCCGGACAGGCCGAGCATCGACGCGACCGACAGGTCGATCTCGCCGATCATCACGATCAGCAGCATCGGCAGCGCCATGATGCCGATCTCGCCCATGTTCAGACCCGCGAAGAACAGCGTGTTGACCGACAGGAAGTGTCGCCGATTCGCCGGCACCGAACAGGATCACGCGCGACGAGCACGACGACGAGCGCGACCTCCCAGCGCGTCGCCGCGCGCCACGGCGCTGCCGGTGCTGCTCGGCGCCGGAGTGGTCCTCGCCGAGTCTCGGCGGTTTCGTCACGGTGTCAGACATCGCGGTGCGCCCCCTGCGCCGATTCCAGGCTTCGGGTCACGCGCAGCGACAGCCATCTGTCGAACGCGATCGCCCCGAGCAGCAGCGCGCCCGCGATGGCGTCGTTCCAGAACGCGGACACCTGCGGGCGACGAGCGCCTGGTTGATCGTGTTCAGCAGCAACGCGCCCAGGGCCGCGCCGAGCGACCGTCCCGCTGCCACCGAAGATCGCGACACCACCGACGACGACCGCCGCGACGACGGTCAGCTCGTACCCGGCCCCGCCGGTGACGTCGATCTGCGCGTGCAGCGCGAGGAACAGCGCGCCGGCGAACCCGGCCAGCGCACCGCTGACCAGGAAGCGGTGAACACCCGCCGGCCGGCCGGGATGCCGGCGAGTTCGGCGGCCTGCGGGTTGGAGCCGATCGCGTAGAGGTCGCGGCGCCCAGCGCAACGAGCGCATCGTGTAGCCGGCGATCGCGACGACCACGACCACGATGACCGCCAGCCACGGCACGCCGAGCACGGTGGCGTAGCCGACCTGCTGGAACGCGGTCGGGGATCGACCCGGGATCGATCGTCACACCGTTCACGATCACGCCGTCGACACCACGGATGATGTAGAGCATCGCGAGCGTGACCACCAGGCTCGGCACCCGTGCCACGGACGTGATCAGGCCGTTGACCGCGCCGATCACCGCCCCGATGGCGATGCCGAGCAGGAAACCGAGCACGACCGGCATGCCGGGGTGGTGCTCGAACGTGTCGCCGACCAGATACGCCGAGAGCCCGACGACGGACCCGACGGACAGGTCGACGTTCCTGGTGACCACGACCAGCGTCTCGCCGACCCCCAGCAACGCGATGAGCGACGCGCCGGTGAGCAGTTGCTGCACGCTGTGCGCGCCGGCGAAGGAGCCGTTGTCGACGGTCGTGACGACGAAGACGATCACGATGACGAGCACGATGCCCAGTTCACGCGCCCGCAACAGCGCGCTCGGCGCGAACCGTGGCGTGGGCGGGGCGGCTGGCCGACCTCGGCTGTCATGCCACGTCCCGCTTCGGCAGGCCGCTCGCGGCGCGCATGATCGTCGTCCTCGTTGGCTTCGGCGCGGGAGAACTCGGCGGTCAGCCTGCCCTCGTGCAGCACGAGCACCCGGTCGGCCATGCCGAGCACCTCGGGCAGTTCGGAGGAGATCATCAGGACGGCCATGCCGTCGGCGACCAGCTCGTCCAGGATCCGGTGCACCTCGGCCTTGGTGCCGACGTCGATGCCACGGGTCGGCTCGTCGATGATCAGCAGTATCGGCCTGCGGGCCAACCACTTGCCGAGCACGACCTTCTGCTGGTTGCCGCCGGACAGGGTGGACACAGCGTTCCGGATCCGGTCGTACTTCAGGCGTAATCGCGCGGCCCAGGTCAGGGCCAGCTTCCGCTCGGCCGATCGCCGGATCAGCCCGAACCTGCTCAGGCCGCGCAGCGACCCGAGCGCCACGTTCTGGTCGATGCCCAGCTCCATCACGAGGCCCTGTTGGCGGCGATCCTCGGGCACCAGCGCGATCCCGGCCCGCATCGCGACGCGCGGCGATGCCGCCCGGCAGCGGCTTCCCGTTCAGCCACACCGATCCGGCGGTCCGCCTGTCGATGCCGAAGATCGCGCGGGCCACTTCGCTGCGGCCCGCGCCGACCAACCCGGCGAGCGCGACGATCTCGCCGCTGCGGACGGAGAACCGATGTCGTGGAAGACCCCGCGCCTGGTCAGGCCCGCACGCGCAGCACGTCGTCGCCGGGCGTCGGTCGGGCGTCTTGGGGAACAGCGTGTCCAGGTCGCGGCCGACCATCGACCGGATCACGTCGTCGACGGTCACGTCGGCGACCCGCGCGGTGCGCGACGAACCGGCCGTCGCGCATGACGGTCACCCGCTGGCAGCAGGCGAACACCTCCTCCAGCCGGTGGGAGATGAACAGCACCGCGGCGCCGTGCGTCCGCAATGTGCGCATGACCTCGAACAATCGCTCCACCTCGACGCAGCGTCAACGCGGCGGTCGGCTCGTCCATCACCAGCACCTTCGCGTCGAACGAGAGCGCCTTGGCGATCTCCACGATCTGCTGGTCGGCGACCGACAGTCCGCGCGCCTGGCGATCAGGGTTCAGCGCAACGCCGAGCCGGGTGAAGATCTCGGCGGCTTCCTTGTTCATTTCCCGGCGGTCGATCCGCCTGCCGCCGCGCAGCGGCTGGCGGCCGACGAAGATGTTCTCGGCGACTGTGAGGTCGGGAAACAGCGTGGGTTCCTGGTAGATGATCGAAACGCCCGCGGCACGCGCGTCCGCGGGACCGTTGAAGCCGATCTCCTTGCCGTACACGACAACCGCCCACCGTCGGGCTGGTGGACGCCGGCCAGGATCTTCACCAGGGTCGACTTGCCGGCACCGTTCTCGCCGAGCAGCGCGTGCGCCTCACCCGCGTAGAGGGTGACGGAACCGTCTTCGAGAGCGCGCACGGCGCCGAAGCTCTTCGTCGCCCTGTCCAGCACCAGTACCGGTTCGGCACGCGCGGGCTCGTCCATTCGCGGGTCCGCCTCCCTGAATGAAACCTTTCAGTGAGGCGGAACGTAACGAGCCGCACGCGGATGCGTCAAGCGGACCAATGAGTGACACGATTCAGTCACGCGAGCAATAGCCGAATGGCGGCAGACAAGGGTGCCGACGGGTGAAATCCGAATGATCACCGTCGCCGCCGCTGGCACGATTCACGGCTGGTCTCCGGACCGGAACCGAACGCGGGCGTCATCGACCCGGACGCCCGCGCCGCCGAATCGACCTCGTCGACGATCCCGGCGGCGTCGGCGTCGGCGCCGATCGCGGAGCGATCAGGCCAGGTGCGCCGACAGCAACCAGGCGGGCATCGACCGGAGGCCGTCGGCCTCGTCCCGGACGTCGCTGCCCGCGAAGTCGCGCAGTTCGGGGAAGTTGTCCGGCAGGTAGGCGTGGATGCGGGCGGGGCGGACCTCGTCGACCGTCCAGTACGCCCCGACCACGTCCCTCAACTCGTCGGCGCTGACCGAGTTGACCCTGCCCACGGGCACGGTCGCACTGTCGAACGCCAGGACGAAGTAGGTCGCCCCGGGGGCAGCGGCACGCACGATCGACTCCTGGTAACCCTGCCGAGCCGCGACCGGCAGCGAGTGGAACAGGGTGCTGTCCAGAATGGTCCCGAACCGACCGTCGTAACCGGTGAACGAGGTGATGTCGGCGACGGCGAAACCGGCGCTGCCCAGTCCGCGCTTGTCGGCCTCCTCCTGGGCCAGCCGGACGGCGGTCGGCGACTGGTCGAGACCGACGGTCGTGAAACCACGCTCGGCCAGGTACAACGACGCGGCACCCTCGCCGCAGCCGGCGTCGAGCACGGCACCGTGGAACAGACCCGCGTCGACGAGCGCGACGACCTCGGGCTGCGGTGCGCCGATGCTCCACGGCGGCCGGCCACCGGCCCCCATCTCCGGAGCCTGGCCGCGACGCAATCGACTGGGTCGCCCACCGCTTTGCCGTCGTTTCCCAGGCAGGTGCCGGGCGGATGCACGTCGGACTGGTCCTGCGTCAGCACGCTGCCGGTGGTCAGGAACAACGTTCCGGTGTGGCCAGCGGATTGCACCCCGCAGCGTAGCGTCCGGCCCCGTGTGCCCAGCCGGCCTCGCTGGGTTTGATCGCTCCTACGGTGAACCGGCCGAACGGGTCGAAGTGATCGGCCAGTGCCTGGGTGCTGCGAC
>CAVWRF010000001.1:0-258210 GCA_963757325.1 Candidatus Melainabacteria bacterium | reverse complement strand
GCGGTTGGCTTGGCCGATATCGCCACAGACGGAGACATTGTCAGATTGCCACACGCGTTGTTCCGTCCTATCGCCGCCGACGATGTCGCCACCGCCGTGGCCCGCGCGGCTGTCGGGCGCCCTATCAACGGAGTAACGGAGATCGCTGGACCCGAACTGATGGGGATGGACGACTTTGTCCGCACGGGCCTTGCCGCCATTGGTGATCAACGTCGGGTCGTGACTGACGCCCAGGCGCCGTACTTCGGTGCGGTGATCGACGATCACACCCTGGCACCCGACGAGAACGCCACCATCTTCACTACTCGATACTCCGACTGGATCGACGGTTACTTCAGCCGTCGCATTTAGGGAAATTGAATGGGAACTCAAGTGATCCCACTCGCACCAGCCCTGCAGTTGCTTGCACAACAGGCAGGTTCTCAAGTTTCCATTGTCCGCTCCGAGCCTTAGCTTGCTTCGCTCCTATTGGCTGCTCTACTAGGCGTTTAACGTCGACTGGGGTCCGGCTGTGCGTCCGTTCGCAACCATAAGAGGGATAACAAATGTTGCAGGATACGACTGATTCCGAATTCGAAATCAACAATAAAGGTGGTGCAGGAAGTACGGTCACCGTTGATTCCTGAAGGTGCCGATGTGCTGACTGTCTCATCAACCATCCACCGGGCGCCCTTGGCTACCCGCACATCGCCTTCCTGGCGGTCCGGGATTGGGCTGCATGATTGATGGGGAGAGTTGTTCGAGCTCGAGGCTGAAGCGCGACGCGTTCTCCGCGCTGGAATGCGTTCTGGGGACCCGGCGGCGACGTGATCCACTATCAGGACGCTAACAACCGCACTGACATCCCTTTAGCTTCGTCCTCACGCTGTTCTGCGTGCCCGGGCAACCGATGCTCGAATGGGTTACCGAAGAGGAGCTTGAGGAGCGAAAAGGGACTGCGCGTCACCAGTTGACTGGCTCGGGCACTCTAAGCATTCGGACGGATCTTTGGTGCCTGCATCGAGCTTCTGTTGGAATCTCCCGCGAGTACGCGTGACCTCGTAGCGCTCCAAGCTGCGAAGACCCAGGACCGCACGAGGCAACTTCGGACACGGCTTACGCAGCTGCTGGACGTCGAGTTCGGTGTCAGCCATGGGGATTCGCGCCTCTCTACTTTTCACGTAGTCTTGTGTAAACTCTAGCTTATGACTTGGCGGTAGGGATGGCCACCCACACCCGCCGTGGCGCCCGTAGTGGCGCCACTTCCACCGCTCCTAGATGGTCTGGTGGCGCCCGAAGAATTCGTGGTCTTCGTTGTAACCGCCGTAACCACTACCGATCTCGGAGTAGTGCGCGATGAACTCAATGCCCTTGAGCCACTTCACATGCCGGAAGCCGTGCTGCAATTCATTACGCAGCCGCAGTGGTGCCCCGTGGCCGTAGCTCACCGGTTCGTCGTTCATGTTGTAGGCCAGCATGGTCAGGTGGTGGCTCATCTGCTCGATCGGGTGCGCGACGTAGTAGATTCCGCCGTCGGCGCCGGGGCCTAGGGAGTAGAACACCACCCATTTGGCCTCGGGCAGCGGTTTGACGATGTCCATGACGGTCTGCATCGACACGCCGCCCCATTTGGCGACACCCGACCAGCCCTGGATGCAGAAGTGCTGGGTGATCTGTTCGTGGTAGGGCAGGTCATGCAAGTCGGCCAGCGAGAACTCGGTCGGGTTCTCGACGAGGCCGTAGCTCCGCAGCCGCCAATCCACGAAGTTGTTCTGCTCCAACTGCTTGTACTCAACGGTTTCGGGTAGGTGCCGTTGTGCCAGAAGTACGGCGAGATGTCCTTTTCGGTGAACGCGCCCGGCTTCGGGTTGGTGTACTCGAACAGCCGCTGCAGCGGCCCGATGAGCGCGTAGCCGACCCGCTGCGCCCCCGCGGGTGGCGATAGGTGAACGGCGTGGCGGCCACCCAACCGACGGCCACCACCACCATGGCCGCGGCGAAGACCCAGAACCCTACCCAGCTGTTGTCGTCGCGGGCAGCGAACATGTGGTTGAGGTTGCGCAACGCCTCGGTGGCGAAGACCAGCGTGACGTGGACGACGATGAACAAGAAGAAATACACCAGCACCACGAAATGCAGCGAGCGGGCGGCCTGGATGCTCAACCGCTTACTGATCACGGTGAGACGCATCGACAGTGCCGGCGACATCCCGAGCCCGGTGATGAGCGCCAGCGGTGCGGCGATGAAGACGGTGGTGAAGTACGCCAGGAGCTGCAGCGCGTTGTAGGCCACCCAGGTGTTGTCGGTCGGCCAGTTCCCCGACAGGTACTGGATCGCCACCGATGCGGCGTTGGGAAACACGTCCCAGCTGGTCGGCACGATGTGTCGCCATTGGCCGGTAGCGAACAACAGCACGTAGAAGACTGCGCCGTTGAGCAGCCACAAGACGTCAACGCCGAGGTGCCACCACCGCGCCAGCCCAATGGAATGGCGAATCCCGGCAACCCCAACTGACCGGGCAGCGCAACCGAATCGTCTTTGGCCGTCCACAGCGGGTCATCTGGTACCGGCTTTGCCACCCGAAGCCACTCGTCCTTACCTGGCGTGGCGTTGCGGCTGAAGTAGAGCCGCGGATGATCGCACAGGATCTGAATCCCGGAGCGGATGATGAACGTCATCAAGAACAGGTTGAAAAAATGCGTCCAGCCCACCCAGGCGGGGATGCCCGGGCTGACCCCGGAAGGCACATGGGTACCGGGATACCGCTGGATGAATGCCTGCACCGCCGGCATGTTGTGCAGGCCTTTGCCCACCGCCACCGCCGCGACCAACAGCGCGAACCCGATGGGAATGAGCCACAGCAGGTTCAACCACTTGTCACGACCGATGCGCAGTCGGGGCGCGATCGCCCGCTTGTCTTCCATCCCGCCGGCCCAGGTCTCCGGGTTGACGATGTTCTCGGCAAGGCGCAGCTCTGTGCGATAGCCCGCGCCCTGGTGCCCATTGCGGACCTCGTTGTTGGGCTTGAGCTCTTGGCCGTCGTGCGCAGCAGTAGCTAGGGCGGTTCCCGGCGAATCGACATGTCTGTCGGCGTCGCGACTTTCACCCTGGGAGCCGGACGTCGGGTTCGTTGTCACATCGGATCTCACACTTTTCTAGTTTGTATAAACCAACTTGTGTCAACTCTACGCCATGGCATACGTGACCCGCGCGCCCTGATCGTGTGCTGATCGATCAATCACGCGACAACGCATGCGACAGCCTCAGCTGTGCCATCCAGCAGCGATCGACAATCCCCGCCCGTCTAGCGGTAACGACGTTGCCCCCTGGCGGGGTCGAGCTGTCATCACCCGCACCAGCGATTCACCCGGGTGACTACTGCACGGCGGTGAACTGAAACGCTGACTGTGGGCGGGGGCGATTAGGCTGCGCGACCAGCCCGATAGCGGCCTGCGAGTTGCGTCGATCGCGTCGGCTCGCAACCACATCGCCAAGCCGAGGGGGCACGATGTCCTTCATCAAGAACTCCCCGGTCGCGCATCGGACATGTGGAGCATGTGGAGCATGTGGAGCATGCGGACTCAGGCGGATGATCTTGTGGTGCGGCATCTGCCGCACTCACACCCGCCAGCGCGTCATTCCCAGCGCCCAGACCGACACTGGCGGGTCGGAACGCGAGCGCGTGTGATTGAGCGGGCGACGTCGGGTGATGCAGATGAATCACCAGGCTCAGTCACAGATATTCGAGCTATCTATGCCCGCGGCTGAGCAGCGGAAACACGCGGGAACCACAGCGCAGAGCGATGCATAGAACGAGGCTATATAGGCTGGCCCCATGATCGGTGTCACCCACGCCGAAGCCGTCATGACCATCGAGCTGCAGCGCCCCGAGCGCCGCAACGCGCTGAACTCCCAGCTCGTCGAGGAGCTGCGGGAGGCCGTGCTGAAAGCCGGCGACCGAGGACGTCCGCGCGATCGTGCTGACCGGCCAGGGCACGGTGTTCTGCGCCGGCGCCGACCTCAGCGGCGACGCGTTCGCCGCCGACTACCCTGACCGGCTCATCGAGCTGCACAAGGTCATGGACGTGGCGCCGATGCCGGTGATCGGCGCCATCAACGGCCCCGCCATCGGCGCCGGCCTGCAGCTGGCCATGCTATGTGACCTGCGGGTCGTCGCGCCGGACGCGTTCTTCCAGTTTCCCACGTCGAAATACGGCCTGGCTCTTGATAACTGGAGCATCCGCCGGCTGTCGTCGCTGGTCGGCCACGGGCGGGCCCGGGCGATGCTGCTGACCGCGGAGAAGCTGACCGCCGAGACGGCGCTGCAGACCGGAATGGCCAACCGGATCGGGACGCTGGCCGACGCGCAGGCCTGGGCCGCCGAGATCGCCGGGCTGGCGCCGCTGGCGCTGCAGCACGCGAAGCGGGTGCTCAACGACGACGGCGCCTATCGAGGAGCCAGTGGCCGGTCCACAAGGAGCTGTTCGACAAGGCCTGGGCCAGCCAGGACGTCGATCGAGGCACAGGTCGCGCGGATAGAGAAGCGGCCGCCGAAGTTCCAGGGCGCCTGAGCCGTCATGCTGCGCGCGGCGCTGCGACTGGCTGCCGGCACCGCCACGCTGGCTGGCGGGTGGCTGGTTGCTGCGGGCGCTGCACGGCGCGCCGGCGGCGCTGGGCGCCGATCCCGCTGGCGATCCGCGGCGGTGGCCGAGGTTCGCCGAACTACCGCGACGGCGTGTTCGTCAACGTCGACCCCGCCTCGCATGTTCGTAATCGGACCGCGAGCAACTGCGGCATGATCGCCTGGGAGATGCTGGGCGGCGCGCAGCGCAGCCGCCCGCCCGGCGACGATCCCGTTGGCAGCGCCGCACGATCTGACCGGGGCCAGCCGGCCGCGCTGGCGGTCAGCTGGTTCGGTCACTCCACGGCGCTGGTCGAGATCGACGGCTACCGCGTGCTCACCGATCCGGTGTGGAGTGACCGGTGCTCGCCGTCGGACACCGTCGGGCCGCAGCGGCTGCATCCGCCGCCGGTGCCGCTGGAGGCGCTGCCGGCGCGTCGATGCGGTGGTGATCAGCCACGACCACTACGACCACCTCGACATCGACACCGTCCTGGCGCTGGCCCGCACGCAGCGGGCGCCGTTCTTCGTGCCGCTCGGAGTCGGAGCCCACCTGCGCGCGTGGGGTGTCCCCGAGCACCGCATCGTCGAACTCGACTGGAATCAAAGCGGCCAGTCGACGAGCTGACCGTGATCTGCATGCCGGCGCGGCACTTCTCGGGCCGGTTCTTGAGCCGCAACACCACGCTGTGGGCGTCGTGGGCGTTCATCGGCCCGCAGCCATCGCGCATATTTCGGCGGCGACACCGGCTACACCAAGAGCTTCGCCGAGATCGGCGCCGACCATGGGCCGTTCGATCTGACGCTGCTGCCGATCGGCGCCTACAACCCGCTGTGGCCGGACATCCACATGAATCCCGAGGAAGCGGTCCGGGCGCACCTGGACGTCAGCGACTCGGGCTCGGGGTCTGCTGGTGCCGATTCACTGGGGCACGTTCCGGCTGGCGCCGCATCCGTGGGCCGAGCCCGTCGAGCGGCTGCTCGACGCCGCCGAGCCGGCCGGGTCGCGGTGGCGGTGCCCACGCCCGGTCGAGCGCATCGATCCGTCGAGCCCGCCGGATTCAACCCGTGGTGGCGGCTCTGAAGTCGACCTGAGCCGTCTACGCGTGCTGACCAGTCTGATCGGCCATGACGAAACGCGCGGCAACGGCCGCTGTCGTGATGGTGCTTGCTGGCGCTGGCCGGATGTCGGTCCCGCGCAACCGGTATCGAGCCCGCCGTCCGCGTCGTCCGACGCTGCCGCCCAACGAGGTGTCGGGTCTGGACATTCCGGCCGGCCGCATCGACGACGCCATCGCCAAGGTCGACGGCCTGGTCGACGAACTGATGAAGAGCTCCGGCATCCCGGGCATGGCCGTCGCCATCGTTCACGGCGGAAAGACGTTGTACGCCAAGGGTTTGGCGTCAAGGATGCAAGCAAGGGTGACGGCCCAGGCAATAAGGTCGACGCCGACACCGTCTTCCAGCTGGCGTCGGTGTCGAAATCGGTGGGCGCGACGGTGGTCGCCCACGAGGTCACCGACAACGTCGTCGGCTGGGACATGCCCGTCGGCGTCAAGCTGCCGTGGTTCGCGCTGTCGGATCCCTACGTCACCAGCCATGTGACCGTCGCCGACCTGTACTCGCACCGTTCCGGGCTGCCCGACCACGCCGGCGACGGGCTCGAGGACCTCGGCTACGACCGCGCGCCAGGTGCTGGAACGGCTGAAGTACCTGCCGCTGGCGCCGTTTCGAATCAGCTACGCCTACACCAACTTCGGGCTGACCGCCGCCGCCGAGGCGGTCGCGGCCGCGGCGGGCAAGCCGTGGGAGGACCTGTCCGACGAGGTGCTCTACCGCCCGCTGGGCATGGCCTCCACCAGTTCGCGGTTCGCCGACTTCCTGGCCAGGCCCAACCGCGCGGTCAACCACGTCAAGGTCGGCGACAAATGGGAGCCGCGCTTTCACACGCGATCCCGACCCGCAGTCGCCCGCAGGCGGGGTGAGTTCGTCGGTCAACGACATGGCCCGCTGGCTGACCATGGTGCTGGCCAACGGCACCTACAACGGGCAGCGGATCACCGCGCCGGAGGCGCTGCTGCCCGCCGTCACCCCGCAGGTGGTTTCGGTCGCCGGCGACGAACCCGAAGGCGCGGGCGCGGTTTCTACGGCTACGGCTTCAACGTGTCGGTGACCTCGTCGGGCCGCACCCAGTACAGCCATTCCGGCGCGTTCGCGCTGGGCGCCGCAACGACGTTCGTGGTGATGCCGTCCGAGGACATCGGGATCATCGCGCTGACCAACGCCGCGCCCTTCGGCGTGCCGGAGACGCTGGCCGCCGAATTCATGGATCTGGTGCAGTACGGCGAGGTTCGCGAGGACTGGGCGAGCCTGTACAAGCAGGCGCTTCGACCCGATGAACAACCCGAGGGCTCGCTGGTCGGCAAGCAGCCGCCCGGCCAACCCGGCGCCGGCCAGACCGCTGAGCGACTACGTCGGCGATGTACGCCAATGACTACTGGGGCCCGGCGACCGTGACCGAGCAGCGACGGCGAGCTGCAGCTCTCGCTGGGGCCGCAAGAATCAGACGTTCGCCTTGACGCACTGGGACGGCGACACGTTCACGTTCGCGCTGTCAGACCGAAAACGCGCCGCCCGGAACGATTTCCAAGGCGACGTTCGCCGGGAACGACGCGCGTTGAACCTCGAGTACTTACGACTCCGACAAGCTGGGCACGTTCACCGCGATGGCTACGCGCTGCCATCGGTGGCCGGCCTGACCGACGCCGAAGTGGCACAACGGGTCGCCGACGGGCAAGAGCCAACGACGTGCCCGACCGTGCCGCCCGCAGCGTCGCGGATATCGTGCGGGCCAACGTGTTCACCCGGATCAACGCGATCCTGGGCGTGCTGCTGGTCGATCGTGCTGGCGACGGGCTCGGTGATCAACGGGCTGTTCGGCCTGCTCATCGTCGCCAACAGCGTCATCGGCATCATCCAGGAGATCCGCGCCAAGCAGACGCTGGACAAGCTGGCGATCGTCGGGCAGGCCAAACCGCTGGTGCGCAGGCAATCCGGGACGCGCGCGCTGCTGCCCAACGAGGTGGTGCTCGACGACGTCATCGAGCTCGGCCCGGGCGATCAGATCGTCGTCGACGGCGAGGTGGTCGAGGAGGCAGAACCTCGAGGTCGACGAATCGCTGCTGACCGGCGAGGCCGACCCGATCGCCAAGGACGTTGGCGACGAGGTGATGTCGGGCAGCTTCGTCGTCGCCGGCAGCGGCGCGTACCGCGCCACCAAGGTCGGTCGCGAGGCCTACGCCGCGAAGCTCGCCGAGGAGGCCAGCAAGTTCACCCTGGTGAAATCCGAACTGCGCAACGGCATCAACACGGATCCTGCAGTTCATCACCTACCTGTTGATCCCGGCCGGGCTTGCTGACCATCTACACGCAGTTGTTCACCACGCGACGCGGGATGGCGGCAGTCGGTGCTGCGGACGGTCGGCGCGCTGGTGCCGATGGTGCCCGAAGGCCTGGTGCTGCATGACGTCGATCGCCTTCGCGGTCGGCGTCATCCGGCTCGGTCGGCGCCAATGCCTGGTGCAGGAATTGCCCGCGATCGAGGGACTGGCCCGGGTCGACGTGGTCTGCGCCGACAAGACCGGCACGCTGACCGAGAACGGCATGCGGGTGTCCGAAGTCGAAGAACTCGGCGCTCGACGCGATCAGAGCCGTCGCCGATGTGCTGGCCTCGCTGGCCGCGGCCGACGCCCGCCCCAACGCCAGCATGCAGGCGATCGCCGAGGCCTACGACGCAGCCGCCCGGCTGGACCGCCACCGCCACCGCGCCGTTCAAGTCGGCCACCAAGTGGAGCGGCGTGTCCTACGGCGACCACGGCAACTGGGTGATCGGCGCGCCCGATGTGCTGCTCGATCCGGCTTCGGCGGCCGCCGAACAGGCCGAGCGGATCGGCGCGCAAGGGCTGCGGGTGCTGCTGCTGGGTTCCGCGCGACGTGCGCCGTGGATCGACCCCGACGCGCCGGGCCGCGTCACCCCGGCGGCGTTGGTGGTGCTCGAGCAGACAGGTGCGCCCCGACGCCCGCGAGACACTGGATTACTTTGCCGCGCAGGATGTTTCGGTGAAGGTGATCTCCGGCGACAACGCGGTGTCGGTCGGCGCGGTGGCCGGCGAGCTCGGCCTGCACGGCGAGACGCATGGACGCCCGCCAACTGCCCGACGGATCCGGCGGAACTTGCCGACGCGCTGGACGCGTACACCACGTTCGGCCGGGTGCGGCCCGACCAGAAGCGGGCGATGGTGCACGCCCTGCAATCTCGCGGGCACACCGTGGCGATGACCGGCGACGGCGTCAACGACGTGCTGGCGCTCAAGGATGCCGACATCGGCGTCGCGATGGGCGCCGGCAGCCCGGCCTCGCGCGCGGTCGCACAGATCGTGTTGCTGGACAACAGGTTCGCGACGCTGCCCTATGTCGTCGCCGAAGGCCGGCGGGTGATCGGCAACATCGAACGCGTCGCCAATCTGTTCCTCACCAAGACGGTGTACTCGGTGCTGCTGGCGCTGCTTGTGGGCATCGCAGTGCTTGTTGTCCAAGCCGTTCGAGGCCGACCCGCTGCTGTTCCCGTTCCAGCCGATCCACGTCACCATCGCGGCGTGGTTCACCATCGGCATCCCGGCGTTCATCCTGTCGCTGGCACCCGAACAACGAACGCGCCCACCCCGGGTTTCGTGCGGCGGGTGATGACGTCCGCGCTGCCGTCCGGACTCATTGTCGGCGTCGCGACGTTCGTCTCCTACCTGCTCGCCTACCAGGGCCGCGCACGCCACCGCGGCAGCAGCAGATCCAGGCCTCCACCGCGGCGCTGATCACGTTGCTGGTGACCGCCCTGTGGGTGCTCGCGGTGGTCGCGCGCCCCTACCAGTGGTGGCGGGTCGCGCTGGTGATGTGCCTCCGGCCTTGGCGTACGTCGTGATCTTCAGCCTCCCGCTGGCCCAGCAAGACAGTTCATGCTCGACCCGTCGAACGTGGCGGTGACCTCGATCGCGCTGGGGATCGGGGTGCTCGGGGCGGCCGCTGATCGAGGTCGACGTGGTGGATGCAGGGCCGGATTCTCGGCGTGCAGCCGCAGCTTGTGGCGTTAGCCGGTGATGGACAAGTAGAATTCATCGGACGATCAGCGGGTAAGGGGTGGCCATGGGATTTCTGGACAAGGCCAAGGATCTGCTGTCGCAGAACGCCGACAAGGTCGAGACGGCGATCGACAAAGCCGGCGACTTCGTCGACGACAAGACACAGGGCAAGTACTCCGACACCATCCACAAGGTGCAGGAGGAGGCCAAGAAAGCCGCCGCTCGACCACCAAGGGCGACCAGCAGAGCTGAGCGCACATGGCGAAACTCTCCGGATCCATCGACGTACCGCTGCCGCCCGGAACAGGCCTGGAAACATGCCTCCGACCTCTCCCGGTACAAGGAATGGCTGACCATCCACCGGGTGTGGCGCAGCAAGCTGCCCGAAGTCCTGGAGAAGGGCACGGTCATCGAGTCGTATCGTCGAGGTCAAGGGCATGCCCAACCGGATCAAATGGACGATCGTGCGCTACAAGCCGCCGGAAGGCATGACGCTCAACGGTGACGGCGTGGGCGGGGTCAAGGTCAAGCTGATCGGCCAAAGTCGGCCCGAAAGGACGACGGCTCCGTGGTCAGCTTCGACGTGCACCTCGGCGGCCCCGCGCTGTTCGGGCCGATCGGCATGATCGTCGCCGCCGCGCTCAAGAGCGACATCCGCGAATCGCTGGACAACTTCGTCACGGGTCTTCACCCGTCCGAATCCTGCGCATGAACGGGGATCGTGTCGTCCAGTCGCTGATCGCCTGGCCGAGCTTTTTCGAGACCGCCACGGCATCGATCTGCCGGTTCGCATCCGCGCGTGGGACGGCAGCGAGGCCGGCCCGGCCGACGGCCCGGTTCTGGTCATTCGGTCGCGCCGTGCCTTGCGCCGATTGCTGTGGGCGCCAGGCGAACTCGGACTGGCCGCGGGCCTACGTGACCGGCGACATCGATGTCGACGGCGACCTCGCCGATGGTCTGCGACGGGCCTGGCGCCTGGCTCGCGCGCATCCGCGCGCCGCCGATTCCGGCGCGTGGCCGCGCAACGGCGGCGTTGCACGCGCTACGGCTGGGTGCGTTGGGTCTGCCGCCGAAGGCCCCGGCCAGCGAGGCGCGGCTGTCCGGTCGGCTGCACACACGGCGTCGCGATCGGGCCGTCGATCGCGCACCACTACGACCTGTCGAACGACTTCTACCAGCTGCTCCTCGATGACCACATGGCCTACTCGTCGGCCTATTTCACCCATGACGGTCAGTCGCTGCACGATGCGCAGACCGCGAAGCTCGACCTGATCTGCCGCAAGCTCGATCTCAAGCCGGGCATGCGGCTGCTCGACGTCGGCTGTGGCTGGGGTTCGCTGATCCTGCACGCGGCCCGCGCTTCGGCGTGCGCGCCACCGGGATCACGCTGTCGGCCGAGCAGCGCGACTTCATCGTCGCCCGCGCCGCCGAGGAGGGCCTCGACAGACAGCATCGAGGTTCGGCTGCAGGACTACCGCGACTTGTGACCTGCCGACCCCGCGACGCCTTCGATGCGGTCGCGTCGATCGAGATGGGCGAGCACGTCGGGAGAGCAATTCTACCCGAGCTACGTCGCGAATTCTTATCGCGCGCTCAAGCCCGGGGCGCAGGCTGTTGTTGCAGCAGATGTCGCGACGGACCGGACGCGGCTCCGGGCGGCGGCGCCTTCATCGAGGCCTACATCGCACCCGACATGCACATGCGGCCGCTCTGGCAGACGTTGCGCCACCTGCAGAACGCCGGTTTCGAGATCCGGTCGGTCGAGGCGATGCGCGAGCACTATGTGCGCACCGCCGAGCACTGGATCGACACGTTGGAACAGCTCTTCGATGAATTCGTGGCACTGCAGGGCGAAGAGGTCGCCCGGGTGTGGCGGCTGTACCTGGCGGGCGGGATGCTCGCCTTCGAGGAGGGTCGGATGGGCGTAGATCAAATATTGGCCACCAAACCCCGATGAGTTTCTGAATCGGGCCGAGTCGATACTTGCGAACCCAACCGACCAAGGAGGACCTCGTGCCCACCCGTCACGGCGCGCCGCTGGGCGCCCCCTGCTGGATCGATCTGACGACGTCCGACGTCGACCGCGCCCAAGATTTCTACGGCACGGTCTTCGGCTGGACATTCGAGTCCGCCGGACCCGACTTCGGCGGATACGTCAACGCCGCCAAGGACGGCCAACCGGTCGCCGGGCTGATGGCCAACAACCCCGAGTCGGCAGACCCCGGACAACTGGGCCACCTACTTCCACACCGCCGACATCAACGCGACCGCGTCCGCGATGACCGCCGCCGGCGGCTCGGGTTGCATGGAACCCATGGAGGTCCCCGCCAAGGGCTACATGGCCATGGCGACCGATCCGTCGGGGGCGGTCTTCGGATTGTGGCAGCCGCTGGAACACCGTGGCTTCGAGGTGATCGGCGAAGCCGGCGCACCCGTGTGGCATCAGCTGACCACGCGCGATTACCGGGCCGCCGTCGACTTCTACCGCGAGGTGCTCGGGTGGCGGACCGAGCAGGTCTCCGACACCGACGAATTCCGGTACACCACAGCGTGGTTCGGAGACCAGCAATTGCTCGGCGTGATGGATGGCGCTGGCTTCCTTGCCGAGGATGTGCCGTCCCAGTGGACGATCTTCTTCGGCGCCGAGGATGTCGACAAGACACTGCAGGTGATCGCCGACAACGGCGGTGCGGTGGTGCGGGACGCCGAGGACACCCCCTACGGGCGACTTGCCGCGGCCACCGACCCGACCGGTGTCCCCTTCAACCTGTCCTCGCTGCAGAGCTTGACGCCGAGCGCGGCGCAGCCGAGCGCCACGCCAGCGTGACGCTCGGCGTCCGGCGATGGTCGGCTAACCTCGCAACCATGCATCGCCGCCTGCGCCCCGGCTGGCTGGTGGCGCTTTTCGCCTTGGTCGTTTCGGCCAGCGCCTGGATGCCGTGGCTGACGACGACGGTCAACGGCGGCGGCTGGGCCAACGCCATCGGTGGTACCCACGGCAGCCTGGAGCTGCCGCCGCGGGTTTGGCGCGGGCCAGCTCATCGTGTTGCTGTCCTCGACGCTGTTGGTGGCCGGCGCGATGGTCGGTCGCGGCCTGTCGGTGCAGGCTGGCTTCGATTGCCGCGCTGATCATTTCGCTGCTTATCGTGGCGCTCGATCGGTGTGGTACTACAAGCTCAATGTCAACCCGCCGGTGGCGGCCGAGTACGGGCTCTACGTGGGTGCGGCCGGCGCGGTCTGTGCGGTGGTGTGCTCGCTTTGGGCGGTGCATCGCGGCACTGGCTCCGGTCGCAGTCGACGCTGAGCTCTCAGGCCGACGGGAACTCGTGCTTACCTGAGGCGGAACTGTCGGCGGGCTCGTTGACGCCGAAACGAAGGGCGCGAACACCACTTCGCGGCCATCGGGGTCGCGATAGGTGACCGCGCCCGTCGCCTCCCAGTACGGGTGCTGCTCTACCGGTTGCAGCCCAGCCTGCTGCAGGCGCGCGATTGCCGCTTGTTGCGCCTCGCGTGTCCGGGAAGTACAGGCACAACTGTTCGTGGTGGTCGACGGGCGACGTGCCGTCGACCGCCTCGACGATCTCCATCGTCAGGTTCCAGCTGGGCAGGCCGAAGATCGCGCCGTTGCTGCCGTAGCTGGCGCTCGAACGTCTCGTAGAGCGGCAAGCCCACCAACTCACGGTAAAACCGCACTGTCTCTTCGAAGTTCGACGAGCGGCGGGCAAAACGGATGGCGCCGATCGACGCCAATTGCTGGGCCAGTGCGTTGTGCGGCGGGGCTTGTCCATGCTCACAGCCCGACGGCGTCTGGCCGCCGACTCCGCGGTGATCCCAGCGGCGCAACTCCGCGCCGGCGACCCACGCCGAATGCGTCCCGCTGGAAATACGTTCCGGCAGTTGCAAGTTTGCACACCGGGCCGTCGGCGACCCGGGCCGCGTCGAAGACCAGGCAGTACGAGGCGTCGGCGTTCATGTCGGTGGTCAGGGTGACCAGATAGCCGTCGTCCTCGCCGCTGCTGCCCACCCGCGGCGCCATCGCGGTCTCGCTGCCGTAGACACCGTCGCCGAACGAATAGCGCTCCTGGTTGCCGGTGAGCAGATCGTGCTTGACCAGTCCGTCGAACAGGAACCAGCCGGGCTTGCCGGTGGCGGCGTAGGTGTAGCGGTAGCTGACCGCTGGCGTAATCGGGGTTGATGGTGCCGAATTCGGTGATGGACTCCGACAGCTGCTCTTCCTTGACCGCGCCGGTGACCAGGTTGAGCCGCCACCGGTGCAGTCGGGCCTGCATGCGATCCAGCGCCAGGAAGCGAAAGAGCTTCTCCCACTTGGTTCCGACCGGTGTCCAAGGGTTGGGGATCACCTTCGAAGAAGCCGTCGAGCACGATCTCGTCGCCGTCCTCGTAGGCGTTGGTGAAGTGCAGCACGAACGTCGGGTCCGCCTCGAACCATCGGATGTCGGCCGGTGCCAGCCGCGGCGCGGGATCACCGCGAAGCGCGACGGAATGTCCGGGATAGAAGCGCGGCAGGTGCACATCGTGCTCGAGCAGCCTCGGATCCCAGAACAGCGGGAAATCGTTGAGAATCGCGTAGTTTTCGGTGAACGCCATGTCGTGCGGCAGCCGCGGCCCGGGCAGCGGGATGTCGACGTAGTGGGCCAGATCGTTGTTCTGGTCGACGACGCCGTAGTGCATGTAGGGGTCTTGCTTGCTGTAGTTGAAGAACAACAGTTCGCCGGTCTTGTTGTCCACCTTCGGATGTGCCGACACACCCCAGTCGACCGGGAAGCGCCCGTTCCAGCTCTCCTTGCCCAGCGTGTTGGCCGAATACGGGTCGACCCGGTACAGGTCGCCGCACTGGTAGAAGCTGGTCAGCGCGACACCGCGGTGCACGATGACGTCGGTGCTCGACGCGTCCTTCATCAGCGTCGCGTGCGCCCCAGCCCTTCTCGCGCTTGGCGAATTGCACCGGCTCGGCCAGCCCCGGCCACAACGGTTCACCCGCCTCGTTCTCCGCCAGGAAGCCCTCGGTCTGGATAAAACGGTTGCGGTAGAACGCTTTTCCGTCGCGGAAGCCGACTACGTGCAGCATGCCGTCGCCGTCGAACGGGTGATAGGTCTTGAACGCCGGGTGCAGCGGGTTCTCGGTGTTGCGCAGGTAGATGCCGTCCAGGTCGCGGGGGATTTCGCCCTTCCACCGCGGTCAGGTCGTCGGCGTCCCACTCGGTGGTCTGCGGCCGCCACGGACCGGTGCGGTAGGGGTGGTCGTCGTCCTCGGGCAGCGTCGACAGGTACTTGCCGACGACCTCAACGTCCATGATCACGGGCCCTCGTTTGTGCTGACAACGAAACTGACCGTGGTGGCGGTGCTGCCACCGAAGTTCAGGGTGCCGAACGTCTTCGCGTCCTCGACCTGATAGTCGCCGGCCGCGCCGCTGACCTGCTTTGCCGCATCGAGCAGCATCCGCACGCCCGGAAGCCCCGACCGGGTGACCGCCGCCGATCAAGCCCGCCGCTGGGGTTGATCGGCAGCCGCCCGCCGATCTCGATCTCGCCGTTTTCGATGGCCTTCCACGATTCGCCCGGGCCGGTCAGCCCGATGTGGTCGATGGCCAGGTACTCGCTCGGGGTGAAGCAGTCGTGCACCTCGAACCCGTCCACGTCGTCGAGCGTCACCTGCGCGCGGCGCAGCGCGTCGAGCACCGCGGCCCGCACATGCGGCAGCACGTAGGGGTCGTCAGCGGCGCGATCCAGTTTCTGCCGCAGACCCAACCCGACGGTGCGATGCCCCCAGCCGTCGATGCGGCCGATCGGGCGCGCATCCGGGATGCTCGCGCAGGTAGGCGTCGTTGACCAGGACCAATCCCGCGCCGCCGTCGGTCATCTGGCTGCAGTCGAACCGTCGCAGCCGGCCCTCGGTGATCGGATTGGTCGCGTCGTCGTCGGTGATCGGGTCGGGGACGGTCCAGCCCCGGGTCTGGGCGTTGGGGTTGCGGCGCGCGTTGGCGAAGTTGAGCTGCGCGATGGCCCGCAGGTGCGCGTCGTCCAGGCCGTAGCGCCGGTCGTACTCGTCGGCGACCTGGGCGAACATCGACGGCCACAGGTAGCGCGCGTCGGCTCCCTCGTGCCCGGTCCAGGCGGCGGCGCCGAGATACTGGGCGGCGGTGTCACCGGGCACGGTTTTCTCCAGCTCGAGCCCGACCACGAGGGCGCTGTCGTAGGCGCCGGACCGCAGGTCGGCCATCGCCGCCAACGCCGCCACGCTGCCCGACGCGCATGCGGCTTCGTGCCGCGAGGCCGGGGTGTCCCACAGCTCGTCGCACACGGTGGCCGGCATCGCCCCGAGGTGGCCCTGGCTGGCGAACATCTCACCGAAGGCGTTGCCGACATGGACGACTCCGATGTCGGCGGCGTCCACCTCGGGCCGCGGCCAGGGTGCCGTCGACCACCTCCGCGGTCAGAGCCGCGAAGTCGCAGCTTCTCTTGGGTGAGGTTGCGAGCGAAGTCGCTCTGGTAGCCGCCGAGAATCCACACGCCGTAGTGAGCCATCCATACGCGGCACGGTACTCCCAGATGAGGCAGCCCTTTCGCCGATACGCCGCGAGCCGCCAAGCCAGCCCAAGATAAAGCGGTCCCGTCGGCTCTCGGGCTGAACCGACGGGACCTGGGTGCGCGCGAAGGCCGGCCAACGCCCACCTCTCCTTGCGCATTGCCCCCTGACGCAGATTGACAAACATCGATCAGACGACGTCTTCGACAAGCTCGGCTCGGCGTCCTGCCCAAGACGCTGGGCGTCGGCGAGGTCGACGGCCGCCAGGTCGATGCCCTTGGTCTCGCGGGCGACCACGACCGCCACGCGCGTGATCGCCGCGGTCGCCCGCCAGGTACCAGGCGATGGGCACCGACGGACTTGTAGGTCTCGAGCAGGCGAACGGCGATGATCGGCGCCAGCGAACCGGCCACGATCGAGGTGACCTGATAGCCAAGCGACACACCGGAATAGCGCATCCGGGTCGGGAACATCTCCGCCATGGTCGCCGGCTGGGGCGCGTACATGAGACGCGTGGAACACCAGACCGATGATGACCGCCGCCATGATGATCGCGTTGTGGCCGCTGTCCATCATCGGGAAGGCGAAGAACCCCCAGGTGCACGCCGCAGACCGCGCCGACGAAATAGACCGGGCGCCTGCCGAATCGGTCGCCGAGACGCCCGACCAGCGGGATGACCACGAAGTGCACGGCGTGCGCGACCAGCAGCCACCACAGGATGACCTTGGTGTTGGCGTGCACGTGCACCTTGAGATAGGTGATGGAGAAGGTGACCACCAGGTAGTACATGGTGTTCTCGCCGAACCGCAGACCCATCGCGGTGAAGACGCCACGCGGGTAACGCTTGAACACCTCGACGCACGCCGATCGACGTCGCCTTGGTCTGCTCGGCCTGTCGCTGCGCCTCAACGAAGATCGGCGCGTCGGTCACCTTGGTGCGGATGTAGTAGCCGATCAGCACGACGACCGCCGACAACCAGAACGCCACGCGCCAGCCCCAGCTCAGGAACGCCGCGTCCGACAGCGTCGACGGTCAGGCACCAGCAGCACGACCGTGGCGAGCATGTTGCCGCCGGGCACCGCCGGCCTGCGGCCAGCTGGCCCAGAAGCCGCGGCTGCGGCTTGGGGCTGTGCTCGGCGACGAGCAGCACGGCGCCACCCCACTCGCCGCCGACGGCGAAGCCCTGGATGAAGCGCAGCACCACCAGCAGCGCCGGGGCCCAGTAGCCGATCTGGGCGAACGTCGGCAGGCAGCCCATCAGGAAGGTGGCGGCGCCCACCAGCAGCAGGCTGAACTGCAGCAGCTTCTTGCGTCCGTACCGGTCGCCGAGTTGGCCGAAGACGATGCCGCCGACCGGTCGGGCGGCGAAGCCGACGGCGTAGGTCACGAAGGCGGCGAGGATGGCGTCGAGGTCGTTGCCGCCCTCGGCGAAGAACACCTTGCTGAACACCAGCGTGGCCGCGGTGCCGTAGAGGAAGAATTCGTACCATTCGACGACGGTGCCGGCCATCGACGCGGCGACCACTCGGCGAAGGTACGCCTGTCCTTTCGAATCGCTTGGGCTGCAACTCATTACGCACACTCATTCGGATGTCCTCCTTGGCGGACTTGCCCACCCGGAGGCCCCGATGGGTTCTCGCAGGTCACGGGGTGATGGGTGTGCTGGCGGTGGCAGCGTACCCGGCCGCAGTGCTTGTCGCACGGCAAAGGTGTCGCGGGTGCAGTATCGGTAACCATGACATTGCTGTTGTGGGATCAGCACACGTGTCTGCCGTTACAGACCGATGCGGACGTCGACTTACTGACCCGATACCGGCGCGGCGGGGGTGCGTTCGTGTCGGTCAACGCAGGGTATGCGCCCCACACTCTCGGCGACACGCTGAAGCTGTTGCGGCACTTTCGTGCCGCGGTCAATACGCACCCGGACCTGGAGTTAGCGGGCAGCCCCGAGGATGTCGAGACGATTACCGATGCCGGCCGCATCGCGGTCGTGTTCGACCTCGAAGATTGCGGTCCGCTCGACGGTGATCTCAACAACCTCGCTACTTTGGTCCAGCTCGGGGTGCGCACGCTGCTGCCCACCTACAACCACGCCAACCGCGCCGGTAGCGGCTGCCTCGACGCGACCGATGGGGGCCTCACCGTGTGGGGCCGTTCTCTCGTTTCCGAGATGAACAGCATCGGCATCGTTCCGGACGGATCGCACTGCAGCACCCGCACCGGACTCGACATGTGCGACGTGTCGACGGCTCCGGTCATTTACAGCCACTCCTGCATGCGGGCGGTCTGGGATCACCCGCGCAATATCACCGACGACCAGGCCCGCGCCTGTGCGGCCACTGACGGTGTTGTCGGAATCACCGGTGTCGGCATTTTCCTGGGGCCCAACACCCCAACTCTCGAGGCGATGACACGGCACCTCGAGTACGCCATTGAGCTGGTCGGCATCGACCATGTCGGTGTGAGCACCGACTTCTCGTTCGATTTCGCCGATTTCAATGACGAACTCGCCCGCAACCCGCACCTGTTCGACGACAGCTACACAAGTTGGGGGCCAATTCAGTGGATGCCGCCGGAGACCTTCCTGGGACTCGACGAACACCTCCGCCGGCGAGGGTGGAGCTCCGCAGACATTCAAGCCGTCCTTGGCGGGAATTTTTATCGGGTGGCCCAACACGCGTGGCGCGCATAGATAACTGGCCGACCTCTTTGAGGAGTCACGTGCCAGCGGTGGCGCGGTAGGTATGCGCGGTGGCGAATCTGGGTATGCCGACAGCATTGTCGGCCGGTTTTCGAGCCGAGCACAGGCGCCCGACGCCCGGAGCGGCGTCTGGCGCACGAAAACAGATTGCCCTGGTCGGCGGTGTCATTTCGGCGCTTGTGCACTTGACATATAGGGGCCAGAGTGAATATATGACCGAACTGAAAATGCTCGAGCAAGTGGCCTGAGGGCGGTGCGTTACAGCGGATCATGTTCCGTGACGGTCTGGTGCTGAACTTCGCGGATTACAACGAACTTGTGATCACGGTACCGATGCGTCTGACCCTGCCGGCCATCGAAACCTCGCCCGCGGAAGTGATCACTATCGACCCGAACGACGCGGCGGACCAGGAGCGTCCGCTCTTCGATTTCGCAGGGGAAAAGTGCACAGGTGCTGTCTGGTACGACACCGGAGATCTCCATCTCGAGTTCTCCGACGGTCACAAGATCGACGTGCCTCCGAACGAAAACGCCACCGCGTGGGAGTTGTATGGCAAGTACCACGGTTACGCTGCCTGCCTACCGAACGGCGAGATGCGGGTGGTACGCCATGACGTGGCCGAAACGGACGGCGACGAGTGAGCTAGCTGCGAGCCGAGCGGGCTGCACGAGACGTGCTACGGCGCCGAGTTATGGACGAAACCGGTTGTAGCGCAGTATTTCTCAATCATTGATGACGACGGCCGGTGCGCCTCCTCCATTGTTGTCATCCCTGTGTGGCTGGGTTCCCTTCAGGTAGCCGATACTGTGGATTTCATGCGTCGCGTGGATTACGTCATCCAATATGTCGAGTCTCTCAGGCACTCCGTCACGTTCTACCGCGACGTGATCGGGCTCAAGGTACGTATCGAGGGCGACGGCTACGTCGAATTCGCGATGGCGAACACCAAGTTCTCGCTTTTCGAGCGGTCGAAGCTTCCGGAACTCATCGGTCGCGAAGGCGGGAGCGCGCCGTGCGGCGAGATCGGCTTTCTGATCGAAGACGTAGATGAAGAAGCAGAGCGGTTGAGAGACCTCGGTGTCGAGATCCTCAGCGAACCGATAGACCGGCCATGGCATGAAAGGACGCTCCACATCGCCGACCCGGACGGCAACATCATTGAATTCGCGCAGAAGCTGTGCTGATTACCGCCCTGGCGCTCAGTCAGGATCAGCCGAAATCGCTGTCAAGGATCAGTCGCGGTAATACCTTCGTCGCGCGGATTGTCCGGAATCTCCGCCGCCAGTTTCTCGTCGAGCGACTCGTTGTCGTGGACGTCGATCCCCTCGTCAGGCGGATCGCCGAGCGGGGGTGGCGGTCCGGTGATCGGCGGCAGGTCGACCGGGACTACGCCAGTGGCGTATGCCACGGCCCAGCCCAGCACGTTCTGGGCATAGGGGATCGAGTTGTTGTAGCGCAGGATCGCGGCCAACACCTGCGCCGGGTCGCTCAGGTTGAGCCCACCGGCACACAAGTACCGGGCAGCCGCGAGCGTGGAGTCGAACAGGTTCTGCGGATCGGCGACCCCGTCGCCCTTGCCGTCGGACGCGTACCGCGCCCAGGTACCGGGCAAGAACTGCATCGGCCCCATCGCACGGGCGTAACTGACGCGATTGCCCACACGGCTCTGGATGATGACCTCGTTGCCGGGCAGCGTGCCATCCAGCGCGGGACCGTAGATTGGGACGACCGCCGTGCCGCGTGCATCGACGGCGCCGCCGCCCGCGTGGCCCGACTCGATGCGCCCGATCCCGGCCAGCAAGTTCCAGCTGATGCCGCAGCCTGGGGCCTCGACGGCCATCTTCTGCTCGGCGTCGCGGTAGGCGGCCAGTGCTATTTCCGGAATGCCCAGCGCGTCAGGTGAATTCACGATCATCTGTGGAGGGGGTGCGGATAGGGGCGGCGCGGCGACGTGGAAGGCGGTCGGCGCATGCTCGTTGGCGATGACACCGGGGCCGGAGCGGTCAGGCACGGACGGGAAACCGCAGCTACCGGGCTGACGACGGCATGCACAGACGGGATGGGGCTCTTTCCGTGGAATGGAGGAGCCGCGCCACCGACTGATCCGGCCAATACCAACGAAGTAATCGCAGCTACCCGGAACGCCGGTGTCCGCGAATCGCCAAGTGCACGCTTCCGGGCCTCCTCGGCGGCCGGGCGTACACCAGAGCGTTCCCCTATGCGCACTCGACCGTCCTAAGTATGTGAGCCGCCCGAGCGATCCCACTGCCAAGCCCACTTGCGCCAATTGCGCCAATTGCGACCAGCGCGAGCGCCATACCCAGCGTCGCTCGGGTCAGTGGCCCGCGAGCATGCGAAATCGCAAACATGTTCCGGAACGACGGGATACTCCTCAAACTCCCTGAAGCAGCGAGCGCGTCAGACACTCGAGTCACTCCGGTAACACTGCTTGTCAAGGATCACAATTGAAACACGACACGAGCACAGATCGAGCTCTATAGATCCGCTGACCGTCGGCCGCGAAGTCGGTGCGTATTAATTCGCGGCGGAAGTCGGTTGCTCCGTGGGCAGTGCTCGTGGCGCCGTTGGTGGCAGTCACGTTGGCGCGGCACGGAGCGGTCACCGCGGGAAAGCCCAAGAGCGGTCGGGCGGTTACTCATCGGGGCAGCTCGCCCTGACCGAGAACGACTCGCGTTTCATCCAGCAGGGCATCTGCCGCATCTATCGACGGCAGCGGCCTACCCCGCTCCCGAGCCACACGGCGTAGAGCTGCCACCAATCGCAGCTCGGAGTCGATGGTGTCGATGTCGCCTGTGCGCGGAGTTGCCCGCTGCACCGATGGCTCATGACGAGGCTGCCGCCCGCGGGTCCGGCGTAACGTCAATGCGGTACCAGCCGACTTAACGTCCATGATGATCAGAAGGCTTATTTGGCTCACTGTCTTGAGCTTTTTCTTTGCGTTCATCGTCACCGCCGCAGCGGGGCCGGTGGTGGCCGTCGTAGCCTGCGCCGGGGTGTTGATTTACGCTCTGGCGGAGGCACGCGGCGACGCGGCGCGGCGCGGCGAGGCAGCAGAAGCCGAGACAGAATCCAAGGCGGCGGCGGAGAAGCAGTAATTGCAGAAGCCGAGGCAGTGATAGCTGCGGCCCGATTCCGCCTGCTCGGAGGGGCCGGTTCCTGACCGGTGGCGTGACGACAACTCGGGTACTGACGGCAGGCGATTACGCCCTATCGCGGGATCGAGCTCCCGCCTGAGATCGATCACCTCTTTCTCAAGGTCGATCACAGCCTTGGAGCACATAGCTGTCAGTCCAATGAGTTTCACTACCACGGCCCATATCCGGCTGTGCCCGGCGAACGAATGGTCGAACTCGGCGAACCGGTCGAGGAGTTCCTTTCCGACAACGGATTCGGGATCAAGCTGTATGCGCCGCATCTTGATGAACGGCGAGAAGTCGGGTATTTCGTCGGGATAGGGCTCCATCTTGCGAGCGTAGGCCGGATGCCGGTCCCGGTCACTAAATCACGCGCAAAACTGACAACGAGGGACGGTACGGACCTGGCTGCGACTCGCCGTAGCTGCGCCAGCGAGATAAGCCTTCCCGTCCTACTAGCTGCCTACGCAATTCTTAAAGGGGAACGACGCGTATGAGGGAAAACCCATGACCACGACCTTGGCGCGATCTAGCCGGCCAGCTCACGCTGTTCGGCCAGGGGCAATCCCTACTTCTCCAGGGTGAACTGGTTGACGTCGATGTAGCCGATCCGGAACAAATCGGCGCAGCCGGTCAGGTACTTCATGTAGCGCTCGTACACCTCTTCGGACTGAATCGCGATCGCCTCGCTCCTGGTGCGCCTCCAGGGCTTCTGCCCATAGGTCGAGGGTCCTGGCGTAATGAGGCTGCAGCGACTGGCGGCGAGTCAGCGTGAAACCCGCCTTCGCAGAATGCTCCTCCACCATCTCGATCGTCGGCGTCCAGCCGCCCGGGAAGATCTCGGTCAAGACGAACTTGAAGAACCGGACGAGCTCGACTGTAATCGGCAAGCCGCGATCGATCATTTGCTGTTCCGTCAAGCTGGTGATGGTGTGCAGCAGCATCACGCCGTCAGCGGGCAGGATGTTGTGGGCCAGCGAGAAGAAGTCGTCATAGCGGTCAGGGCCGAAGTGCTCGAACGCACCGATCGACACGATGCGGTCGATGGGCTCGTCGAACTGTTCCCAGCCATTGAGCAACACCCGCTTGCTGCGGGGGCTGTCGATCTCGTCGAACAACTTCTGCACGTGGGCGGTCTGGTTCTTCGACAACGTCAAGCCGACAACGTTCACGTCGTACTTCTCGATCGCCCGCCGCATGGTCGCGCCCCAGCCGCAGCCGACATCGAGCAGCGTCATGCCCGGCTGCAGGCCCAGCTTGCCCAGCGCCAGGTCGATCTTGGCGATCTGCGCCTCTTCCAGCGTCATGTCGTCGCGCTCGAAGTAAGCGCAACTGTAGGTCTGGGTCGGGTCCAGAAACAGGCGGAAGAAGTCGTCCGACAGGTCGTAGTGGGCCTGCACATCCGCGAAGTGCGGCGTCAGCTTGTTGGCCATAATCTTGTGCGCCCTTCTGGGCCCAGGAGGACTGTGCCCCACCGCGGAGGTTACGCCGAAGCACAACCCAGCGGGTGCTATATGACGGAAAGCAGTGGACCCCGCACAACTAGCATCCTCGCCGTTTATCGCACTCCCGAACACACTGTGTGCGTGCGGAAGTGATCGCCCGCCGTTGTCCATGAGGGTGGAGTGACGGCAGTCGTGTACGGATCTACGCTCCGCGGATGCGTGACATCGAAACCCTCGACTTCGAGCTGCGGTTGGTGGGCCGCGATTCGCCGTGCGGCTCGGGACCCGCCAGGCGCGTACGAGTAGCCTGAATTCTCCGTCGATGGTGTCGACACTGCCCACGAAGCAACCGACTTCCGCCGCGATCGCACGCACCGACTTCCCGGCCGGCCGGTGACCCAGAGTAAGCAAATTCCAAGGTTAGTAAGCAAATCATGATAAGAGTTCGATCTGTGATCGTGTCGTGTTTCAATTGTGATTCTTGACTAACAGTGTTACCGGAGTGACTTGAGCGTCTGACGCACTCGCTGCTTCAGCGGAGTTTGAGGAGTATCCCCTTGTTCCGGAACCTGTTTGCTATTTCGAATGCTCGCGGGCCACTGACCCGAGCGACGCTGGGTATGGCGCTCGCGCTGGCCGCAATTGGCGCAATCGGGTTTGGCAGCGGGATCGCTGGGGCAACTCCGCAGCAACCTTTGCTTGTCTACGATCCAGTGCCCGTTCCCGCCCCTGCCGGGCCTAACCCGACCACGGCTGTGAATACCCCTCAACACGATCTTCGCCGAGCTCGGTCCTCTGTTGAATGCCTTGTTTCCCGGCAGCGGTTCCAGTACAGACCCCCTGTCTCCCGGCTATCCGAACACAGTGTTGCCGGGGCAGACTCCTGCGGTACCGTACTCGCCCGGCGCCGTACTGCCCGATCCAGCGTCGTTCTAGGCCCGCGGGTGTACCTGCGAAAACATGATCAGCCAGGAGTATCGTGGGCACCGTTATCTTAGGGACGAGCCAACTCCATGGGGAACGAACTCGCACTAGACGTCAACGTCATCTGCTTTCTCATCTTGGGCCTGTTCTTTGTGTGCGTCGTCACCGCCTTAGCGGGGCCGCTAGTGGCTGGGGTCTCCTATGTCGCGTTGTGGCTCTACGGACTGAGTAAGGGACGCGCAGAAATGCGGCGCGCCGAGGCCGAAGCGTTAGAAGCCGAAGCAGCGGCAGCAGTGGCAGAAGCCGAAGCGGCAGTGGCAGAAGCGGCAGTCGCAGAAGCCGAGGCAGTGATAGCGGCGGCCCAACTACGCCTGTTCGGAGAAGCCGGTTCGTGACCCTCGGCTTCGCCCTGCTGGATGAACGCCGGGCGAGGATACGACAGTCAACACGTAGCGGTGGCCGCGTCATCCACGACCCATCGATGCAGCGGACAAGAGCGCCGACTGCGGGCGTGGTGCAAGGCTAGTGCGGCTGCTCACATTTGCGGCATGCTCGAATACGTGCTGTGGAATTGACTCGGGGGCGGTGCAAACGATGGCTGGAGGATAAATGAGCGCCTATCAGACCCTGGTGGTCGGCACCGATGGCTCGGACTCGTCCCTGTGTGCGGTCGACCGCGCAGCCGCGATCGCCGCGGAAAATCATGCCGAATTGATCATCGCGATGGCGCACTTGCCTAATGTGGAGAAGGGAGGCGGCAAGACCACCACGGCCGGATCTGCGTGACCGACTCCGCGCCGAGGACGCCCTCGGGGCGCGGACTACAAGATGCACGGGGAGGCCCCGTATACGAGATCCTGCGGGAGGCCCGGGACCGGGCCAAGGCCGCGGGCGCTCGGGACATCGAGGAGCGGCCGATCGTCGGCGACGCCATCCACGCGCTGGTGGAGCTGGCCGAGGAGGTCCATGCCGACCTGCTGGTCGTCGGCAACGTCGGACTCAGCAGCATCGCCGGGCGGCTGCTGGGATCGGTCCCAGGCGAACGTCTCCCGAGGGCCAAGACCGACGTGCTGATCGTCCACACCACCGGCTGACCTGCGGAGCGCGTACTGCACGACTGGTACCCGACAGCATCGCGCCCGGGCTGAGCGGGTGACCGCGCGGACAGCTCTGCCGCGGCCGCGTCATCCATGAGCCATCGGTGCAGCGGACAACAGCGCCGACGGCGGGCATGAAAACCAATCATCCACCGGCGTCGAAGTACAGCGCGAACTGTTATCTGGGCGTTTGTTTACCGCTGGCGGACATCACAAAGTGCGACACTGTGTAGGTGGCGACAACAACGCGGCCATTAGGGGGTCAGAAAAGGAAGAACTGATGAAGAGGGCAATATTGGGCGTGTCGGCGGCAGCAGCCATAGCACTGGCACCCCTCTGCATTCCACCAGCACAAGCACACGCCGGCGATCCCTGTGTCAGCATCACCGATCCCGCTGCCCACCAGGCTTGCATCGACAAATCCCGGCGCGATAACCCCCGGCACAGATACCAAGGCGATTGCGATGGCCACCCCCATTTACGGACAGGTGGGCCAACTTTGCGGGAAACTTCTGGGTTTCACGACCAGACGCGCGTTATCGACGTTGGCCAAGCGGGAGCCGACGGAAGCTTGGGGGCGCGTCTTTACGCGCACACCCGTCAACAACAAAAATGGGTCGCTAGCCGAGGTTCCGGAAAGCAATATCGAATACGGAAGCTCTGAGATCACCTGAAACACCTTGCGGCGCCGGTCGTCGTACCCATTTGCCGAGGGCTGAGCATCGCGTCGACAGTCGGCAGCGCCGTTTGCCTGAAGCAGAAGTCACTTCATCGTGGCGAGGTTGTGCCAGAAGTTCTTGAGGCTTTCGGTGCCGCCGAACAGCGTGGTGAAGTTCGTGGAGTCGACGAGCACGATGTCGCCGGCGCGCTTGCCCGCCGGCGGCATCCAGATCAGCGCATTGAATTCGGTGTTGCCCGCCGCGGTGAACGGGTGGGGCCGGTTCGGGTCGATGCGCTGCCGCCCCAGCACACGAACGGATTCGCTTTCGGCGTGGTGAGTTCGTAGTGCGGTAGGTGGGGGTGGAAGTTGAATGTCGTGACGTTGTCGAGCAGCCTCGCGCGCGTCCAGATCGCTGAACCCGGTCAGCGGCGCGATCTCCTTCGTGCCCTCGACCACGGCCGGCCGCAGCCCCCACTTGTTGTGAACCGGCACGTCGAGCGCCTTCATCAGTGAGCGGGTGTATTGACCGAATCGCTGCTGGCGCGGCACGAGCGGGTCGCCGTGATGCTGGTATTCGACCTGTCGCTGGGCGAAGTCGTCGGTGAAGCCGACGTCGTGGTGCGGTGCCAGCAGCAGGCAGGTGCCTTCCCGCTGCAGCCATTCACGGATGGCGCCGATCTCCTCCGGTGCGGCCTCTTGTTCCGACAGGATGTGGTCCAGGCCGAACACCATGAGGGTGTCGGTGTCGGCGAGGATCCGCTCGTCGATCGGCAACTTGTACCCGGCCTGGTCGATCCGCTGGAAGACAGCGACCGGGATGGCCGGTCGCCTCGCCGGCGAGCTCCTGGAATGCCAGCGTCGACCGGTGAAACAGTTCCAGGGTGCCTGCGATGCCCTGCAGGAAGTTGGCTTCGTCGTACTCCGGCGTCTCATAGCTGGGCCACAACGCATTTCGCACTTCGGTCATGGTCGAGAAGCGGTTGTACATCTCGCCGGGATTGCGTTGGGCCTCCCACGGGTAGCTCCACGTCCAGTAGATGCTGATGCGCCGCCCGCCGGAGTGGGGACGCGGCGACGTGGCTCTGGTTGTAGGTCCGTGCGGCGGGAAGTGTGGTCATGGTGAATCCTTCGTGGTCAGTCGAGCGCCGCGAGGTAGCGCATCGCGTTGATGCCGGGCAGGAAGAAGTACGCGCCGCCCGTGAGGGTGGTGAATGCCGGCAGTCCTTTGAAGACCTTGCGGATCGGCCGTTTGGGAATCGTGAATTCCATTGTGCCGTCCTGGGTTCCGCAGATCGGGTCGTGCTCGTTGCCGAGCTCGTGGAACGTGCTTGTCGTTGATCCACACGTTCTGCGCGAACTCGAACTGCCGAACCAGGCTGGCGCAGATGATGAACGCGGCGATGCCGCGGTCCACGCCGTCGTCGGGTGCGCCCTCGGGCAGCGCAGGCCCGTAGGTGGCGCCGCGGCGAATCATCCTGCGCCGGTTCATGTTGTGCGCGGTGTCGCGCGGGTTGAGGCGTCGCGCATGCGATCCCAACGGGCAGGCGTACCCGAGCGGATCCATCTCCTTGTAGTTGAAGTCGTTGTTGCGCATGGGATCCGCGCCGAGCTCCGGATCGTCCTTGTCGGGCGCCAGCACCAGCGGGGCGCCGCTGCGCCAGCGGCCCATGAACTTCGCCGCCAGCAGCTCCTCGCCATCCGGTGTCTCGGCGTTCTCGCGGATGTAGTCGCGGAACAGCGCCACGTGCTCCTGCAGCCGCCGGTAGGCCATGTAGCTTCCGTTGCGGGACAGCACTTCTGGCTGCGGCAGGTTCGGCACCGGACCGTGCTCGTCGGGGTATCCGAGGATGAACTCGCCAGGCTTCAGCGCCGCGCCCGAACCCGGCGTCGGCTCCTCGCCCGATCCCTCCATCACCGGCTGCGACAGCCGGTCCCGGAACCCGAAGTGATCGTGTGCGTAGTTGAACGGCGGCGTCGCGTTCAGATCCAGATACGACAGCCTGCGCACGCCGTCGCAGCGGGCCACCAGCTCGTCGTGCACGCCGGTGGCCCGGGCGTGTTCGGCGTCGTCGCGCGCGAACAGGATCGCGATCGCGTGCAGGTCGTCGCCGGCCAGCCCGCCGACCCAGTTGTCGGGATGGTTGCGGCCCCGGTGTCCCCGAGGATGTCGGCCCGGGCCGCCATGCCCTGGCGGAACTCCTCCGGGAAACGTCGCCAGTGACTCCTCGGGCACCCCGAGCGCCCGCAGGCCATTCCAGGTGAACGCCAGCGTGACCCAGCGCTTGGTGCTGTCCATCGTGGCTCGCGCCGACGGCGGCGGATTCGACGACGTCGATCAGCTCCGACAGCCACGCCCGGCCGCCCGCCGGGTTGCCGAACGACAGGAACTCGTAGCGGCCCGGTCATCGCCGGCGTGCGGGTCAGCAGGATGTGCTGAATGTCGTCGAGCTCAAGCATCGGTGCACGCTTGGTGCGGGTCACTGCATCTGATCGAGCATCGTCGAGAAGGCCGCCTTGAGCCGCAGCGCCTTCTTGATCTCGTCGGCGGTGACGTAGGGGTATTCGCCGTACTCCAGGAAGCTCGGGAATTGGTGCTCGCGCACGAACTTCACGAACGCTGTCCGGATTCTCCTTCCAGTCCTCGGGGAAGCCCTCGAGGTTGGTGAACACCGTGGTGATCCCGGTCTGGCTGAACAGCTGCACCGCGTCTTCGGTGTACTTGTCGAAGTCGGTGTCGAAGATGCCCTGGTACTGAAAGTGCAGCCCGACGCCGACGTCGAAGAGCACCCAGCGCAGGTAGTGCAGGCGCAGCGGCGCGAGCACGTCGGGGCTGCCCTTGATCGCCTCTTCGATCTGCTTGCCGTAGGCGCGGACGCGCCTCCTCGCGGCCCTCCTTGACCTTCGCGATGATCGAGAAGCCGTAACAGGCGGGCGTCCGCGGATAGACCGGGCCGTAGCGGCCCCGCTCGAGTTCGAAGTAGCCCTCCTTCGGGATGGCCATCGCCGCGGGCTTGCTCCACTCGTGATCGCTTGCCGGCATCTTTGTTATCCCGTCATCGTGGCCCCCCGTGAGACCGAACACTACGCCGCGATGGCTGACCGCAAACACTTTTCGCCGACGACGCCTGGCTAGGCGACCTTCCTTTTCACCACTCGGTCGGACGGGCTCAGTGTGTCAGTCGTTTGCCGGCCCTCAGCTGCTCAAACAGCCCCGCGCGGGCCAATAACAAGCCGCTCACCACCAGCACCCATACGGGGAACGCCATCGTGATCCACATGCTGACGTCGCTTGCGAGGAGCAGCGCGACGGCAGCGAGATAGCTCAGGCCAACCAGCCAGCGTGGCATCAAGCCCGTCCTCAACCACATCGTCGCCAGCGACATCATGAACACCGCAGCCATCCGGACCGCATAAGTCTTGGTGGATGACAGCACAACCATCTTCCCGAAATCGACCATCCCGGCATGGGCAGCCGGGTCCATCACGGCGGTGTTGGCCGCCTCCAGGCCGGCAGCCAGCGACATGGAAACAAACATCATTGCCAGAAACAGCAGACCGCTACCCAGGAAAACAGTCGAGAAGAACCGATCTTCGTACTGCCCAAAACCGTCGCGCACGACGCCCATGAACCACAGGAAGCTGATACCGGCGAACGGCATCAGCACCGTCGCAGCCACGATCCCGCTGCGGCGACTTGTCAGCCACTGCGCCGAACCCTCCACGCCCTCAGGCATTTTGGTGCGGATCAAGATCAACACGGCACCGAACAGCAGCGCGAATACCACACCAGCCACCGCGGCCGCACGGGGCGTCGCCAAGCGGTGCGGGTCGGGCTGAGACGACATTGTCATGGCTTCATCCTGTCACCCTGGCCTGCACGGCAAGCCTGGCGTACACCCCTTCGGACCACCGGCACACGCCATCGGCCCGTCCGGCGCCTACTGTATAGATCTCTCCGGAAACGCGGGCAATCCCGGTGCGTCAGGAAGGCCACTACTGGAGCCACCAGCGCTAAGTCCAGTTTCTGGAGGTGTTGGCCCACAAGGTCATCCAATACAGCCTGCGCGGCGCGTCGTCCTGCGGGCCGGCGCCGCCGACGGCCGCCGTCGAGCGCCGGGCCGGTATCGCTGGATGGGTCCGCGTGTTTCCGCGCGCGCCCATAGGCGCATCTGTGCTTAAAATCTGGAACCGGACTCGCGTCCACACTCGCGCCGGTTGTTTCGTGTTCCCTTCTCCCGGCGCAGGCGCGCGGGTCATGACGAGGGAGTAGCGGCGCACCGCCCGTACGCGATGGCGGGCGGCTTCGGTGCGCTCGTGGGCGATGCGGCGCTACCGTCCGCGACCCGGCCGACCGACGTGCCCCGGGTTGACGTTGGGCAAGTTGATGTTTGGCACGTTGACGTTCGGGACGTCTATCACGTCTGGCACGTTGATGTCCGGGACGTCAAAGTCGATGTTGCCGGGCACGCCCGGGATGTTCAGGTCATCGACGGGTGCGTTGTGGATGGGAGCAGAGCTGAGTTGGATATGCGGTGGACTCGCGGTGAAGGCGGTAAGAATCGCCGCTGCGGCGGCGGGAGCGGTCGCGAGCGCTGTGAGATAGGTGCGCCTAATTCGCATGGCAGTCATCCTTCCGACGGGCCGAGCTAGATCAAAGAAAGTAGAACCATGGGCTGGCGCATGGGTCTATTGGCAGCGAGCCTTGAAATCAACCAAAGGCTGGCGGATGCCTTGAAGGTCAGTTTGTACCTGGGGGTTGGCGTTGAGGTAGTTCTGCGCGTTGTCGCGCATCACATTGCGGTCCTGGCCCTTAAGACCGGTGAAGAAAGCGTTGACATCGGGATGGGCGAACATGTAGTCGGACGTGGCAGCCGAAACACCGGATGCAACACGGGCCAGGTCGGCGGCGGTGCAGTTGGGCGGCGGATCGGCCACGGCGATCGCGGCGCTACCAAATAGCATTGCGCCGCTGATAGCACCGGTAGCGAACGTACCTGCTACCGCATGGCGCACAGTAGGGGCCGAGAGCGACATTGCTGCCTCCTTCATCGGGTAATTTAGAGGCTAAGCGGTGTAGAGGCTAAGCGATGTCGATTTGGCGAACAACGCCCTAATCGCTGTTCTACACCTCAGGAACCACTGGTCACCCCAAGGGCGTGCCGACTACCCATGAGGCTTTTGTGACCAACAGTGAGAACATGTTCCGGTGTCTCGGACAGCCGGGAGATCTCGGCGAAGGGCTGCGCACCCTCATCACGGTGCCGCTGTTCCACGTGACCGGCTGCAATTCGCAGCTGTTGACCGCCGCCTATGTGGGTGCACTTCTTCGACACCGTCTACTACCCGAGCCTGGACTACCTAGCGGGTCGTCCTTATGGTGTATGGGTGCACGGCAACAACGACACCATCGGCGCGGCCACCTCGGTGGAAAAGGTGGCCACCGGGCCGTCGTTGACCCAAGCGGCCGATGTGCTGGAAATCGTCGGCTCGATCGACGCCGAGGTGCGCCAGCAGGCCTACGAGCTGGGCGGCACGCTCGCTGCGACCTTGATTGGGTGACGAGGGAGACGAAGGCATGCCCGCTTTGGCCGACCTTGCCTTGGGGATGGCGCCCATCGCCGGTGGAATTGCGCTCGGCGCCGCGGTGGGATATCTGAAGGGCCCGGATATCCGCAAGGGGATCACGCAGGATCTCGAACTGCTGGACCAGTTACCACCGGAGCAGGCGGAGCGGCGAGCCGAACTCCAACGCACTATCGATACTCGCATCGACGACCTGATCGCCGCCGCCGACCGATACCGGCTGCTGCGCAAAGTGGCCGTCTCCTACCGCGGCGACGTGCGCGACTTCATGCTGTTCGTCTGCACGGTTCTGTTTACCGGGGTCTGGTGGGGCGTCGATCACCACAAGAGCAGCTGGCTACCGATGTTGGTCGTGCTGATTTTGGTGTCGGTGTGGACGGCCTGGTATGCGTTCCGTGGTGTCCGCAATAGCGTGTTGAGGTTTGTTCGCCGGAAGGACTGATCCGCAGTACCGCGCCAGCTGGCACGACGAACGCGTGACTTGACGTTCGATTCACCCAACGCGTTTCCTGTGACGAGTTCACACAGGACGGCATGGCAACGCAGTCGGGTCGGTGGGGCCGACCACCGGCGGAGTTCACGTTCGATCCAATACCGCCTCGCCGTTGCGGGATGTCCGAAACGATTGTCGCCCAAGGCAGTGCCTACCAATCGATTGGCCGGCGAAAGGGAGGAATCCGACACCGACGACTCGTTGGTCCCACCCGCGATGGGCAAGGACGTCGCTGATCACATCTCGGGCGCGAAGTATGTCGAACTGCCGGGACGCAACACGTACCACTTCGTGGAACCGTGGCGCGATTCGTTTCAGGAGATCGCCGAGTTCCTTACCGGCCAGCGGGCTGATGTGGCCGATGATCGTGTGCTCGCGACGGTGTTGTTCACCGACATCGTGGATTCGACGCGCCGTGCCGCAGAGATCGGTGACCGTGACTGGCGTGCGTTGCTTGATGCGCACGACGCCGTCATCCGGTCCCAGCTCGCACGGTTTCGAGGTCGCGAAGTAAACACATGGGGCGACGGCTTCCTCGCCATGTTCGACGGGCCCACAACGCGCGATCCGCTGCGCCATGTCGATCCGTGACGCAGGCCCAGGCGCTCCGCATACCGAGGTGCGCGCCGGGTTGCACACCGGCGAGTAGCGAAATCCGGGGCGATGACATCGGTGGAATCGGCGTGCACATCGGGGCGCGCGTGAGCGCACTGGCAGGGCCGAACGACGTGCTCGTGTCCAGCACACTGCGCGACCTGGTGATCGGGTCAGGGCTTCCAGTTCGAGGACCGCGGCACTCATCAACTCAAAGGCGTTCCCGGGGAATGGCGGCATCTTCGCGGTCGCTTTTACGTGAAGTGAGGCACGGTCCCGCGGCGATACCTTCAAGAATTCGGTCGCCACACTCAAGAGTTCTCCATCGGGCTTGGCGCGGGTTTCGCAAAGAACACTTCATTTCATTGAAGGGTCAGCGACGTCTACACCGCAACGCCCGTCACCGCCATGATTGTTCGAGCCACCAGGCCCGGGTCGTCAACCATGGCGTTGTGGCCGACGCCGGGCAAGGTAACCCAGGCAGCGCCGGGCAGCCGTTCGCGTGCCGTTTTTCCGTATATCGACGCCGGGACAAATCGATCAACTTCTGCCCATACGAGAGTGATGGGGCATGGCAGGGGGTCCATCGGCTCCACCGTGTCACGCCACGCCACCATATCGTCGATGATCGTGCAGCCCCTGGGATCGGCGAAGTACAAATCCAGTGCTCGGACCGGGCTCAGCCGCTCGCCATGACACACGAAGTTGCGCAGGATGATGCGACGTCCTGCTTCCGACTTGAGCATGAGAGGCGCAAACGGGTGAATGAGACGAAAGACTTTCGCCCCAAGTCCGATTCGTTTTAATACCCGAGTCATTGAGCCGTCATCAGCTGACCAGAAGCCAGCGGGTGAAATCGCGCAGACGGTAGCGGCTCGACACCGGCGGGCCAGCTCGATGGCTCCAACTGCGCCGCCGGAATTACCCGCGAGGTGAGGCCGGTCTAGGCCACGTTCGTCGAGGTAGCGTTCGGCAGAGTCAACAAGGTCGCTACCTGTAGCTGGTCGCCGCTGGGGCGCTGGACCACCGCGGTGTCCGAGGAGAGTCGGCGCATGAACCTCGTGGTAGTCCGATAGGAGCGGAATCACCTCCTGCCAGATGCGCCCGGAACTGGTCGCAGGATGCAGCAGCACCAGGCGCGGTTTCTCGGGAGCCACGGCACATAGTCTGACACCGCGTCAGCCTACGAACAGCACTATCTCGCGAATGGCATCACCTGAGCAGTTTTGGGGCGGCACGGGCGGACACCAGAGGCGACACGCCGACGAACCCGCCAGCGAATTTCGGGGCGGGCTGGCCGAGGCCAGCGAACCTGAGACGTTAGGGTGCGGCTGAGATGCGGGCACTTCAACCGCCGCCAAAAACATGCCCTGACCTGCGGCGGAGCTGGTGCCCCCGGCAGGATTCGAACCTGCGACACCGGCTTTAGGAGAGCCGTGCTCTATCCCCTGAGCTACGAGGGCGGGAACGTCTGTGAATACCTGACTAAAACTTAGCGCTTCGGGGTGACGGTTGGTTTTCGGCGGTTTTCTGGACGTCCTGGTGCCGTTCCCGGCGTTTGGCTGGTTGTCGTGCTGGGGCGGGTGTGAGTGTAGCGGGCACAGCGAAGGCCACGCGACGCTTGGGCGCGCGTGTGTTGCGCTCGTCGTGGCGACAGGCCTCAGGCGGCTCGCTCTGCTGGACGTCGTCGACGGTGCGGGTAGGCGGCGATTGCGTTGCGGCCCAATGCGAATCCCAGTATCACGAGCTTTTGGCATCTTCGCGCTAGGTTGGCAGTTTCTTCGCATGCGCTGGCGTGTTGAGGGTTCGTTCCCAGATCGTCGCGAGGGTGTCGACGAGTGCGTCGAGTTCGGTGTCGCTGGTTTCCGGTGTCAGGGCGAGCATCCGGTGGACGTTCATGGTGACCAGGGCGAAGGCTGTCTGGTGTGGGTCGGGGAGATCGGGGCCTAACCGGTCGATGATCGTTTCCGCGACCGCGACGACCGGGTCGATCAGTCCGGCCCGTGCGATGGCGATGTCGGGGTCGTCGACCGAGGACCAGAAGACCGCACGCAAGATGGCGCCGTGGCGGCGATAGGTGCGCGCTGCGCTCGCCAAGGCTTTCCGTCCTGCAGCGATTGGATCGTCGGCGGTGCGCCACCGTTCCAGTTCGGCGTCGGCGTCGGCGCGCAGGGGCCGCACCAGCGCCTCGAGCAGTTCGCTGCGGTCGCGGAAGTAAACGTAGAACGATTTGCGTGACAGCGTCGTGCGCGCCATGACGGCCGCGACCGACACTGTATGCGCCGGCTGGCGCGCGAGCAATTCCTTTGCGGCGTCGATAATTTCGCCCCGGGCATCGGCGGGGGCCCGGCGCCGCCTCGGGCCGTTTCGACTGGGCGAGCCGACGGCACTTCCCGTTACTGCCACGGTGGCAGTATAGTGGACGAGCGCTACTGCCGCCATGGCAGTAACAGTTGCTGTGGTGAGGGAGTGTCGGATGCGCGCAGGTTGGGTTGGTGTCGTTCATGCGCCGCGCTGGTATTGCGTGGTGGTCGGGGTATTTCTCGCGGTGCGGGCGGTTTCGACGTTGGCGGCCGGCGCGAAATTCGACCTGCCCGGTGACGGGTGGCGGGCGGTGTGGCAGCTGGTGCTGGTGACGGTGCTGGTGAGCGGAATCGCGTGGCCGCGGTTGGCGTGGCAGGCGGTCGGGGTGGTCGGGGTCGTATACGCCGTGGCCACCGGGCTGGAAGCGTTCCACGGCGCCGACCTGTTCGGGGTGGTGCCGGTCGACATGCGCGACCGGATCGTGCATCCGTTGTTGGCGATTCTGGCGGCCGCCAGCTTGTTGCTCGCACGGCGTCGAGCCGACGCGGCCACCTGAACCGCGTGTCGTTCAGCGCAACTCGGCGATCACCTTGGCGAATGCGTCGAGGTGATTGTCCTGCACGGTGAAGTATGTCGTCCGTACTTTTCGCGCAGGCCGGACAGCGTGTCCGCCATCTCGCGAGGTGACCCGCTGAGCACCGACTGCATGGACAACAACTGCTCATCGGACAAGTCCGGGGCGTTCCGGCGGGTCATCCACAAGTTGGGGATGGTCTCGCCTTCGGGCGGTATCCCAGTGATCACCATATTCAGCTCGAGCTGGTCAAACCGATCACCCGCGGCGTTGCGGACGAACTCGATGCGCTCGGCCAGCGGGTCATCGACGTCTCGCACCTTGGCGCCGGTCAGACCGATGATGTCGGCGTGTCGGGCGGCCAGGGTCAGCACCCGGTCGCCGTTGCCGGCGATCAGGATCGGCGTCGTCGGGTGATGCTCCTTTAGGTAGGTGGTCATGTGTTCGAGGTAGTCGACGCGGGCTCCGGCGCTCGGATATGGCAGTTCGGCGGCCTCGAATTCCTCCCGGACGTAGCCGGTGCCCAGCCCGATCTCGAGGCGGCCTTCGCTGAGCACGTCCAGGGCTTGCAGGTCCCTGCTCAGCAGGGCCGGCTTGTAGAAGGCGGCATTGAGCACATACATGCTCACCCGCATCCGCGTGGTTACCATCGCGACCGCGGTCAACGTCGGAAACGGTGCCACCGCACCGAGATGGTCGGGCACACACAGCATGTCGAATCCGAGGTCTTCGGCTCGCTTCGCCTTCTCCACCAATTCCTCGCGAGACTTGATGAATCGCATGCTCATCGAGAAGCGAAAATCTTTGGCCACCAACAACCTCCATTCAACCAGCTGAGGACAATTACCAGGCACGCGCCGCGGCCGCCAAGCCCTGCACCAGGGCGGTGGTGACGGGCGACAAGCCGTCAGGACCCGGGAGCGGGCTGCGCGGGCTGAGACCCCTGACGCGAACGGACAGCTCCAGTTGTGTTCCACCGTCGCGTACCCGGTTGACCGGGTTGTCCGGATGTAGGCCCCGCAATTCGTGCGGGATGTCGTCGAGGTCGGTGACGACCTGATAGCCGGTCAGTCGGATGTGCCGGGCCAAGTGGGCGGCCAGCGCGCGATTGCGCCCACCGGCCAGCAGTTGTGTGCTGCGCCCGATGCGGCCGTAGCCGTGCAGCGAGACCGCGACGTCGACATGGTCGAGAAACTCGGCCAGCCGCGTCGACTCGCCGGGCTGGAACAGGACCGACGGCAGATGATGCGGATAACGGTCGGGATGGCGCACCACGTACACCGACGCGTCGGCGGCCTCGGCGGCGCGTTCGGCGATGACGTCGGTCATCTGCTCCAGGCCGCCGCCGTGGATGGCAAGGAAACCGAAACGCGACCGCAGCCGACTGGACTCGATCACCCCGGGCTCGTTCAACAACGCTGAAAGTGACTGTGGCCCAGGCCCGGAACGCGATCTCGCGGACGCCGGGCGGGGCCAGTGCGCGGGATCCCAGCGGTGCAGGAAGTCGATCCAGCGTTGCGGAAGCCCATGGTGCACGGCGCCGTCGATGATGCGCGGCAGGTAGCCGGGCCGCGGCGGACCCGGAGTCACCCGGTGATCGATGTAGACCCAGGCCGGTGCTGGTCCGTCGTTGGTGATCACGGTCAGCCGGTCGCGCCGGTAGCGCACCGGCACACCCTCGGCGCTGTCCAAGCGCGGCCAGGTCGTGATCGGAGAGCTGCCAGAGCACCCCGTGCACCTGGTTACCGGCGAACGGCTCGACGGTGGCCACACCGCGCTGGTTGATCAGCCAGTCGTGATCGGACAGCACGGCCGGCCGCGGATCAGCGGCGTCGGGACAGCGCAGCGCCATCTGGTTGACACACAGGTTCGACCCATATGCGAAGTAGGGATGCCGGCGGGCCGGCATTTAGCCGGTCACCGTCAGCCAAATCAGCGCCATGTTAAGCAGACTAATCATTATCGCCGACCGCCCAGCCAATAACCGTCGTGACGGGGTGGTTGGTGTCGGTACCCATCAGCTGGCGATTGCTGGTCAACCTGATCAGCGGAAGCACCGCGAACGGGATGCCGAAGGACAGCACGACCTGCGAGAGCACCAGTGTGCGCGTGGGGTCGAGGCCGAGCGCCAGGATCGCCACGGCGGGGCATAGCGTGATCAACCGGCGCACCAGCATGGGAATCGAGCGGTGCAGCAATCCCTGCATGATCATGGCGCCGGCGTAGGCGCCCACCGACGCCGACGCCAACCCGGACGCGAGCAATCCGATCGCGAACAGCACCGCGATCGTCGCCCCCAACGTGTTATGGACCGCGGCGTAGGCGCCTTCGATGGATCCGCTGGTTTCGCGGCCCTCCAGGTTGATGGCGGCGACCAGCAGCATCGCCGCGTTCACCGTCCCGGCCACCGCCATCGCCAGGCACGACGTCCACGCGGGTGACGCGAAGCAGCCAGCGTCGGCGCTGGCCCGCGTCGGGATGCCCGTGCCGGTCGCAGCGCCAGACCCGAGTGCAGGTACACCGCGTGCGGCATCACCGTGGCGCCCAGGATCGCGGCGGCCAGCAGCACGCTTTCGGTGCCGCGGAAACGAGGCACCAGCCCGTCGATTACGGCGTCGGGCGGTGGCGTCGCGACGAAGAAACTGGCCGCGAACCCGACGGCGATGACGAGCAGCAAGCCCGTGATGACACGTTCGAAAAGAAGCTGACCGCGACGATCCCTGATCGTCAGAAGCAGCAGCGAAATGACCCCGGTGATGACCCCGCCGAGCGGCAGCGGCAAACCGAACAGGATCCGCAAGGCGATTGCCCCACCGATTACTTCGGCCACATCGGTTGCCATTGCCACGATTTCGGCCTGCGCCCAAAAGGTCAGCCGGAGCGGGCGCCTCATCTGCGTGCCGATCGCCTCGGGCAGCGAACGTCCGGTCACCAGCCCGAGTTTTGCCGACAGATATTGCACCAGGCCCGCCATCACGTTGGCTGCGACGATGACCCACAGCAGCAGGTAGCCGAACTGCGTGCCGGAGCTGACGTTGGCCGCGACGTTTCCGGGATCGACGTAGGCGATCGCGGCGACGAACGCCGGCCCGAGCAGATACCAGCTCGTCTTGAGCGAGGTCTGGGTGCCTTGCGCCAACGTATCGACCCTCGATCCACTATCACCGAATAAAAAAGTGAGGGTAGCCGAACACTTGGGCTACCGCGGTGCTAGTCGCGACGCGCCACCGATGTGCTACCGCTACTGCGGACCGCGAGCTGGCGTGGCATCGCGAATTCATGCCGCAGGGATCAGCCGGCGTACAGTCCCCGGCCGGTGATCAGGGGCAGGTCGAGCGTTGTCACGATACCCGGCGCGGCGGCCACCACCGCCGGGATCGCGTTGACGACCCGCATCGCGGTGGCGACCAGTCCGGCGTGGTTGTGGTCACCGTTGCGGCTGCTCAGGCAGATGTCCATGGCGTAGCGACGGTTCGCCGGTGACCTCGATGCGGTAAGAACCGCCAGGCTGGGCCGGCTGCGGCCAATCGGGGCACAGGTCCTCGCGCAACCGGGTGACGTGTTCCAGGACGACGGCGGGCTCGCCGTCGACCATCCCGAGCACCTCGAACCGCAGCGCCGCGGCGCTGCCCTTGGGAATGTGACCCGATGCGATGTCGAAGTCCTCGGGTGCCGGCTCGCGGACGTACTTCTCCGGCGACCTCGTCGAGCGAAATGCCAAGGCCCGCAGCCAGTTGCCGGACCACCGATCCCCACGCCAAGCTCAGCACGCCGGGCTGCAGCAGCATTGGGATATCGTCCATCGGCTTACCGAAGCCCATCACGTCGAACATGACGACGGCGCTGTCGTACGTCGCGTAATCGACGATCTCCATGCAGCGCATCTGCTGGATGTTCTGACAGGTGCCGGCCAATGCCAGGGGCAACAAGTCGTTGGCGAAACCCGGATCGATGCCGTTGACGTACAGGCTCGAATTGCCTTCGCGCGCAGCATCTTCCAGCGGCTGTGATGAGCTCTTCGGGAATCACCTGCCACGGATACTGCAGAAAGACGGGGCCGCTGCCGACGATGTTGATCCCGGCCGCCAGCACGCGCCGGTAGTCTTCCAGCGCCTCGGGCAGCCGGTTGTCGGCCATCGCGTTGTAGACGGCACATTGCGGGCCGGTGGCCAGCACGGCGTCCAGATCGGTGCTGGCCTTGCACGCCGGTCGAATCCGCAAGTCCGGCAAGCTCTGCCGCGTCCTTGCCCGCCTTGGCATCCGATGACACCCAGACGCCGGTGAGCTCGAACTCCGGGTTGGTGATCAGCGCATCGCAGCGCGTGGATGCCGACATTGCCGGTGCCGAGTTGAACGACGGGTATGGCCATCGACGAGGCGGTCCTCACAGGTCGGGGACGGGGATGTCGAGGTTGGGGAAGGTGAGGCCGCCGTCGACCTCCAGTGTCTTGCCGGTCAGGAAGCTGCCGGCCGGCGACGCCAAATACACTGCCGCAGCGGCGATGTCGACGGGATCGCCGAGGCGGCGCATCGGCGTCACCTTCTCCATCGGTGCGCGCAGCTCGTCGTTGGAGGCCACCACGTCCAGCGCGGAGGTCAGGATCGACCCGGGTGCGATCGCGTTGACCCGGATGCGTGGGCACAGGTCCAGCGCGGCCAGCCGGGTGTAGTGCGACAACGCGGCTTTGGCGGTGCCGTAGGCGGCGAAGCCACGTCCGGCCAGCCGGCCCATGGTCGAGGTGATGTTGATGATGCTGCCGCCGCCGGAGTGCTCGAGCATCAACGGCACCGCCGCGACGGTCAACGCGTGGGCGGTGGCGACATTGAACGTGAATGCGTCCTTGAGGTCCTTGGTCGAGGTGGTCAGCAACGTGTTGGGCATGGTGCCGCCGACGTTGTTGACGACGATGTCTAGTTTTCCGAAGGCCTCGACGGCCTGACCGGCCAGCTGCGCGGTTGCCTCGGGATGGGCCAGGTCGGCGGCGACGGTGTGCGCGCGCCGGCCGGTGGCGCGGACCTGTTCGGCGACGGCGTCTAGTTGGGATTGCGTTCGCGACGCGATGACGACATCGGCGCCGGCTTCGGCGAATGCCAGCGCGATGGCCGCGCCGAGGCCGCGGCCGCCACCGGTGATGACGGCGACTTTGTCGTCGAGACGGAACCTGTCAAGGATCATTGCGGCCTCTCTTTTCGAGTTGTCGGGCGAAACGGTAGCAAGCCTCACCGCTCGGATCGGCGGCATTTCTGTAACAGGTTCTAGTTTGGCACACGGGCGCGACGGTGTGACGGCGGCCACGTCCACCTGAGGAGAACGCTGTCGGGCGCGCGTCGATAGCTAGCAAAATTCGCCGAACGTTAACCTTGTTACTGTAGCTTCATGGCTGCGAGGAAGACGGCTGGTCGGCGGGCCGCGGCTAAGGAGCGGCGGCGATCATGTTTCATCCCTACCGTTGAAGGAACTGAATTGAAACTCAACCGATTTGGCGCCGCGCTGGGTGTCCTGGCCTCTGGCGCGCTGGTGTTGTCGGCGTGTGGCAGCGACAACAACGCAAGCTGGGGGAAGCGCAACGACAGGATCGTCGGCGGCGGCGAACGTGGCCTGCGGCGGGAAGAAGACGCTGAAGGCCAGCGGGTCGACGGCCCAGGCCAATGCGATGACCCGCTTCGTCAAGGCGTTCGAACAGGCCTGCCCGGGGCAGACGTTGAACTACACGCGCCAATGGCTCGGGCGCCGGAATCAGCGAATTCAACGGCAATCAAACCGATTTCGGTGGCTCGGACTCGCCGTTGGCCCAGAACGAGGCCGCCGCGGCGCAGCAGCGCTGCGGCTCGCCGGCGTGGAACCTGCCGGTGGTGTTCGGCCCGATCGCGATCACCTACAACGTCAACGGTCGTGAGTTCGCTGAATCTGGACGGTCCGACGGCTGGCGAAGATCTTCAACGGCGCCATCACCACCTGGAACGATCCCGCGATCAGGGCACTCAACGCGGGCGTCACCCTGCCCGCCGAGCCGATTCACGTCGTGTTCCGCAACGACGAGTCCGGGACCACGGATAACTTCCAGAACTACCTCGACGCCGCGTCCAACGGCGCGTGGGGCAAGGGCGCCGGAAAGACTTCAACGGCGGTGTCGGTGAGGGCGCCAAGGGCAACGACGGCACCTCGGCGGCCATCAAGGCCACCGAAGGTTCGATCACCTACAACGAGTGGTCGTTCGCCCAGGCCCAGAACCTGAACATGGCCAAGATCATCACCTCGGCCGGTCCGGATGCGGTGGCCATCAGCACCGACTCGGTCGGCAAGACGATCTCCGGGGCCACGATCTGCGGGCAGGGCAACGACCTGGTGCTCGACACGCATCTCGTTCTACAAGCCGACGCAGCCCGGCTCCTACCCGATCGTGCTGGCGACCTATGAGATCGTCTGCTCGAAGTATCCCGACTCCGCAGGTCGGCACGGCCGTGAAGGCATTCCTGCAGACCACCATCGGCGCCGGACAGAATGGCTTGGGGGACAACGGATATATCCCCATTCCGGACTCGTTCAAGTCGAGGTTGTCGGCCGCGGTCAACGCCATCGCCTGATCTGAGGTTCGCATGGCCCGAGAAACGCTCGTCAGCCAGCCCGGGACAAGCCTGCGCTACGGCGATCGACGGCGCGCGGCACGGCGGGGCGACCGGCTGTTCAAGTTGGTCGCCGCGACTGCCGGCTCGACGATCGTGGTCGCGATCGTGCTGATCGCGATATTCCTGTTGGTTCGTGCCGTCCCGTCGTTGCGCGCGAACCACGCGAACTTCTTCACCAGCGCCAAATTCGACACCGTCCACGCGCAGCCACCTGGCGTTCGGTATCCGCGACTTGTTGATGGTCACGGTGCTGAGTTCGATCTGCGCGCTGGTGCTGGCCGTGCCGATCGCGGTCGGGATCGCGGTGTTCCTCACCCAATACGCCCCGCAAACGGCTGTCGCGTCCGTTCGGCGCGATCGTCGATCTGCTGGCCGCGGTGCCGTCGATCATCTTCGGGTTGTGGGGGATCTTCGTGCTGGCGCCCAAGCTCGAGCCGTTCGCGACGTTTCTCAATCGCAACCTGGGGTGGTTGTTCTTGTTCAAGCAGGGCAACGTTTCGCTGGCCGGCGGCGGCACCATCTTCACCGCCGGCATCGTGCTGTCGGTGATGATCCTGCCGATCGTCACCTCGGTATCGCGAGAAGTGTTCCGGCAGACCCCGCGTATGCAGATCGAAGCGGCGCAGGCGCTCGGGGCGACCAAGTGGGAGGTGGTGCGGATGACCGTGCTGCCGTTCGGGCGTAGCGGTGTCGTCGCGGCGTCGATGCTGGGATTGGGCCGTGCGCTGGGCGAAACCGTGGCGGTGCTGATCATCCTGCGTTCGGCCGCCCAGCCGGGAAATTGGTCGCTGTTCGACGGCGGCTACACGTTCGCCTCCAAGATCGCCTCCGCGGCATCCGAATTCAGCGAGCCGCTGCCGACCGGGGCCTACATTTCCGCGGGATTTGCGCTGTTCGTTCTGACGTTCGTGGTCAACGCGGCCGCCCGCGCGATCGCCGGCGGGAAGGTCAACGCGATGACCAGCTGACCGACGCTCGACCTGCCGGTCAAAGCCGTGGTGTTCCGCTCCGCTCAGCCTTAGGCGGCGGATCAAGAACAACGCTCGCGACAACGTTTTTCTTCACCTCGTTCGCTCATTGCGTTGGTGCCGCTGGTCTGGGTGCTGGCGGTGGTGGTCGCACGAGGCTGGTACGCCGTCACCCGGTCGAGCTGGTGGACCCACTCGCTGCGCGGCGTGCTGCCGGAGGAGTTCGCCGGCGGGGTGTACCACGCGCTGTACGGGTCGCTGGTGCAGGCCGGCGTGGCCGCCGTCCTGGCCGTGCCGCTGGGCTTGATGACCGCGGTGTACCTGGTGGAATACGGTTCTGGCCGGTTGGCGCGGGTGACCACCTTCATGGTCGACGTGCTCGCCGGGGTTCCCTCGATCGTGGCGGCGCTGTTCATCTTCAGCCTGTGGATCGCCACCCTGGGATTCCAGCAGAGCGCCTTCGCCGTGTCGTTGGCGTTGGTCCTGCTGATGTTGCCGGTGGTGGTGCGCTCCACCGAGGAGATGCTGCGGCTGGTGCCCGACGAGCTGCGAGAAGCCAGCTACGCGTTGGGTGTTCCCAAATGGAAGACCATCGTGCGGATCGTCTTCCCGATCGCGATGCCGGGCATCGTGTCGGGTGTCTTGCTGGCCGCTCGCGCGGGTTATCGGCGAGACCGCGCCGGTGCTGGTGCTGGTCGGATACAGCCGCTCGATCAACTACGACATCTTCAACGGCAACATGGCCTCGCTGCCGCTGCTGATCTACACCGAGCTCACCAACCCCGAGCACGCCGGTTTCCTGCGGATCTGGGGTGCGGCGCTGACCCTGATCATCATCGTGGCCGTGATCAACCTGATCGCCGCGGCGTTCCGCTTCGTGGCAACCCGGCGGCGCTGACGGGTATCAGGACTTTGACGCCGCCTTCTGACGGGGTCTTCTTGGCGGTTGACTTCTTCGCCGTCGTCTTCTTTGCCGGCGCCTTTTTGGCGTGTCTCTTCGCGGGTGCCTTCTTGGCCGGCGCCTTGCCGTCGCCGGAGCGCGCCTTCACGCTGGCCTCCAGTTTGGCGAGCAGGTCGGAGACATCCTCGGTCTCGTCCAGCTCCTTGGGCTGTTCCTCGGTGGTAAACGCTTCCCCACCTTCGAGTTTCGCCTCGATCAGCTCGTGCAGCTGCTCCTGGTAGTCGTCGTGGTAGCGGTCCGGGTTGAACTCCTCGGCCATCGACTCCACCACTTGCCCGGCCATCTTGAGCTCGGCGGGCTTGATGTCGACCTTCTTGTCCAGCACGGGAAAGTCGGGATCGCGGATCTCGTCGGGCCACAACAAGGTGTGCACTACCATCACGTCGCGCTTGCCGAAGTCCTTGACGCGCAACGCGGCCAGACGGGTCTTGTTGCGCAGCGTGAAATGAACGATCGCCATCCGATCCGTCTCGGCGAGCGTCTTCGCAAGCAGCACATACGATTTGGACGACTTCGAATCCGGCTCGAGGAAGTAGCTGCGGTCGAACAGCATCGGGTCGACATCGCTGGCCGGGACGAACTCCAGCACTTCGATTTCGCGGCTGCGTTCTTCGGGCAACGTGGCGATGTCGTCGTCGGTGATCAACACCATTTGGCCGTCGTCGGACTCGAAGGCTCGGGCGATGTCACGGTATTCGACGACCTCGCCGTCTAGCTCACACACGCGTTGGTACCGGATGCGGCCATTGTCCTTGGCGTGCACCTGATGGAACTTGATGTCGTGGTCCTCGGTGGCGCTGTACACCTTGACCGGCACGTTCACCAGCCCGAACGCGATCGAACCCTTCCAGATGGAGCGCATGTAGTCAGTATGCCCATACCGCGGTCGGGTAAGCGTTAGCTTGGCGATATTGGGGGCCGTAGACCTGCTTGCGGGGGCCGTGAAACTTTCCACGGTGCAACTAAGTTGGGTCAAGCGCTGCCAGGGCTGGTTCGCCTATCGTTCGGCTTCCTTCGGGTCACGCACCATGTTTCGACGCGGCCGCCGCCCTTGACCTCGATCGTCCCCCGGGCTTCGCAATAGAATTCATCGTTGACGAGGTCGAACGTGTTGCGCGTGATTTGGATGACGCCGCTTTGGCCGTGCGACTCCATGCGGCTAGCCATGTTTACGGTCTCGCCCCAGAGGTCGTAGATGAATTTCCTGCGGCCGATGACGCCTGCTACCACCGGGCCAGAATTGATGCCGATGCGGAAAGCGAGCCTTCGCCCGCCGAACGTCCGTGTTCCGATCTCGGCCTGCATGTCGAGCGCGAAGTTGACCAGCGCCTGGGCGTGATCGCGGCGCGGCGCGCGGCACTCCGGCGGCGACCATGTAGCAGTCGCCGATCGTTTTGATCTTCTCCAGGTCGTACTTGTCGACGAGCGCATCGAAGCACTGGAACACGTCATTGAGCAGCTCGACCAGGGTGAGCGGTGTCATGGTCGCCGCCATCGGGGTGAACTCGACGATGTCGGCGAACAGGATGCTGGCGTCGTCGTAGTGGGCGGCGATCGCGCGCGGCTCCGTCTTCAGCGCCTCGGAGATCTCCTTGGGCAGGATGTTGAGCAACAGCATCTCCGAGCGTTCCTGGAAGTAGTTGCGGCGGCGGACGAAATAGTGCAGAAGCCCGAACGCGATCGCGATCACCGATCCGACGTTGAGCACGAAGAACCAGGTGACGAAGGCGTCCGGCAGGTTCGCCGGCGCCAGATGGGGCTGCAGCAGCGCCGTGACGACTAGCAGGACGACGAATCCCACGATCCAGAACAGCTGTCCGCCTGGGCTCTTCGAGCAGAAGTGACCCGAGGGGACAGAGTGCGGCCCAGACGATGACGACGCTGGACTGCCGGAAGCCGCCCAGCGCGATTGTCACCAGCCACGGCAAGATCAGGACCAGGAGCAGTTGGGTGAAGCGGTAGGTTTCAAGCTTGCGGGTCCAGGCGAAGGCGATCGTGTTCACCAGGGTGAAGCCCGAATGAAAACGCCGGGACCGCTGCGGCCAACGGGGCGTGCATGACGAGGTAGATCGCGCTCCACAGCAACGTGAGCGGCACCGTCCCCGCGAACAGCGCGACCGCGAGCCGTTTCTGCAGAGCCGTTTCGTCGGTGTCAGTCGTTGCGGAACCGATGCGTCGCGCCGCACGCGGTCAGATCGTCTGCACCACCGGGACTCCAAGACGCCAAACCCAGCGCGCATCAATGTCCCTTGCTAAGGCCACTCAGTCGGCCTGGTCGGCATCGTGGTGGACGCCGCGGCGGCATCCAGGTCCGCTCTATCGGGCAGTCGGCGCCGGCGCGGGCGATGGTCAGCGCCGATGACAGGCTCGCCGCCTCAAGCGCGGTGGTCAGCGCGTCGAGCTCGATTTGCCCTAGCGCGGCGCGCCGGTCAGCAGCCCAACAAATCCAGCTCCCAGAGCGTGTCGAGCAGCCCGACCATGAACGCGTCGCCGGCGCCGACGGTGTCGACCACCTGAACCGGCCTGGCAGCCACCCGCGCCTGGCCCGCTGAGCAGAACGCCAGCGAACCCCGTTCACCCATCGTCACAGCGACGATCCGCGGGTCCCGACGCCAACCAGGTCCGGGCGGTCCGCTCCGGGTTCGTGCTCGGGATCGATCCAGCGCAAGTCTTCGTCACTGACCTTGACGATGTCGCTGCGCTCGACGAGATGCGCGATACGCTCGCGGGCCAGATCCCGGTCCACGACCAGCGACGGGCGCACATTGGGGTCGAAGCGTGACGGTGGCAGACACGCGATAGGCGTCGAGCAGTGCCGCGACCGCCAAACAACCCGGCTCGCGCACGGCGGCGATAGACCCGGTGTGCACGAACAGCGGTGGGCCGACCTCGGGCGTTCCGGAGAGCTGCCATTCCAGATCGAATGTGTAACCGCCTCGCCGGGACCCGGCGTCAGCGATCGTCGCCGACCGCGGTCGGCGTCCGGAAGCGGAGGTGCTTCCCGGAACAAGCTGTGCGCCAGAGGCTTTGACGTAATCAACGATGCGCCGGCCGGCTTCGTCGTCGCCGATGTGCGTCAAGAAATCGATGTCGCGACCCAGCCTGGCCAAACCGACGGCGACGTTGAGCGGGCTGCCGCCGACATGGTCGGCTCGGGACATCGCCGTTGACCGTATCGATCAATGCCTCGCCGATCACCAGCGCGCGGGTCATGGACTCACCTCCTACATGTCGCCGTGCAGCAGCGCCTCCAGCGTTGCCCGTGCGCCGCGGGAATGCAATGAATCCAGCGCCCGGCGTACGCCTCGACGAAGCGGGGTCCGGTCGCCAGATCCCCGAACAGCGCCGGGTTCTCGATGAAGGCCGTCGGGATGCAGCCGCTGCGACCGCGCGACCGGCACCAGCGAATCCGCCATGTTGTCGACGACCTCGATCGGTTCGCCACGCTCGTCGACCCCCTCGGCGTAGCGGGCCCAGCTTGCCACCGTCGCCGACGCCAGCCGGATCGGACCGCCCGTGAGCAGGTTGTCGCGGATCACCGGAAGCAGCCATTTCGGGATGCGATCCGAGGAGTAGGCGCACAACCGCGCCACGGTGTCGCGCACTCCCGGGTTGGCGAAGCGCTCGATGAGCTCCCGGGTATAGGCACGCAGATCGATGCCGGGTACCGGCCGCAGTGTCGGCAGCGGCTTCGGAATCGAAATAGGCCGAGCAGGAATTCGGCGAACAACGGGTCGCGAGCCGCGTCGTGCACCATGCGGTACCCGCACAGCCACGCGAAGTAGCACAGGCACTGGTGACCGGCGTTGAGCAGCCGTAGCTTCATCGACTCGTACGGGCTGACATCATCGACCAGCAGCACACCCGCCTCTTCCAGCGGCGGCCTCCCGTCGGCGAAGTCGTCCTCGAGCACCCAGGCGGCGAACGCCTCGGCCACCACCGGCCACTGGTCGGCGACGCCGAATTCGCGCTCGACCGCGGCCATGATGTCGGGGTGGTGACCGGCGTGATGCGGTCCACCATCGAGCAGGGAAACCGGGCCTGCTCGGCGATCCAATCGGCCAGGCCGGGACGCAGCAGTTCGGCATGGGCGATGACGGCGCGAGCGTGCGACGTCGCCATTGTTCTCGATGTTGTCGCACGACACGATCGTCGGCGAGGCGATGCCGCGGTCGCGACGCCGGGCCAGGGCCTCGACGATCAGGCCGAAAACGGACCCGCGGTCTCGGATCTGGTAGCCGCCCTCGGTGATGGTCATCGAGATGATGCGGGTCGTCGGTGCGGCCAGCAGCTCGATCGTCGCCTGCGGGTCGTCGGGCGCATAGCGGTAGTCGACGATCGAGCCGATCACCCGCGCTTCCCGGTTGCCGTCGGGGTGTTCCAAGATCAGCGTGTACAAGCCATCCTGGGCGCGCAACACGTCTCTCATCCGGCGGTCGGCCGGCATCACCCCGATCCCGCAGATGCCCCACTCCCGCGCCAGAGCCCCGCTGCAGCAACCTGTCGATGTACATCGCCTGATGCGCCCGGTGAAACCCGCCGACGCCGAAATGTGCGATGCCGACCTGCAATGCCGTCACGGTCATAGCCTGGCGCCGCGATCGGCACTTGCTCGCAGGGTGGCGCTGTTCAGCGGAACCACGGTGTCGACGGTACCGGCGCGCGAACCGGCTTCGAACCTCCAGGCTTCCGCCCGAAAGCAGAGCGCAGCAATCGCACTGCTCGCTAGCCCCAGCGCCGGCGATTCCTGCGGCGTGGACTTCAGGTGTGCCGCGACGAAGTACGTTGACACCATGGGTTCGGCGGCGCAGGCGCGGGTCAAGCTGACCAACGCCGACAAGGTGCTGTACCCCGCCACCGGAACCACCAAGGCCGACATCTTCGACTACTACACCCGCATCGCCGAGGTGATGCTGCCGCACATCGCCGGACGCCCGGCGACCCGCAAGCGCTGGCCCAACGGCGTCGAGCAGGCCTCGTTCTTCGAAAAGCAGCTGGCGTCGTCGGCGCCGGACTGGCTGCCGCGCGCCAGCGTCGACCCACCGGTCCGGAACGACGACGTATCCGATCATCGACAGCCTCGACGGCGCTGGCCTGGATTGCGCAGCAGGCGGCGCTGGAGGTGCACGTGCCGCAGTGGCGGTTCGTCGCCGAGTGGACCCGAAGCAGGGCCGAAGAGCTCAAGCCCGGCCCGGCAACGCGATTGGTGTTCGACCTGGACCCGGGCGAAGGCGTGACGATGGCCCAACTTTCGCGAAGTGGCGCGCGCCGTGCGGGACCTGATCGCCGACATCGGGCTGACCACCTTCCCGCTCACCAGCGGCAGCAAGGGGCTGCACCTCTACACGCCGCTGGATGAGCCGGTGAGCAGCCGGGGCGCCACGGTGCTGGCCAAACGCGTTGCGCAGCAACTGGAAAAGGCGATGCCCAAGCTGGTCACCTCGACCATGACCAAGAGCCTGCGGGCGGGCAAGGTGTTCCTGGACTGGAGCCAGAACAACGGCGTCGAAGACCACCATCGCGCCGTACTCGCTGCGCGGGCGCGAACATCCGACGGTCGCGGCGCCGCGCACCTGGGAGGAACTCGACGACCCTGAGCTGCGCCAGTTGCGCTACGACGAGGTGCTGGACCGGGTCGCTCGCGACGGGGATCTGCTGGCGTCGCTGGACGCCGACGCTGCCCGCCGCCGGATCGGTTGAGCAAGTACCGCAGCATGCGCGACGCCGTCGAAGACGCCGGAGCCGGTGCCCAAGGCGAAACCCGCTACCGGCCAAGGCAATACGTTCGTCATCCAGGAGCACCACGCCCGCCGGCTGCACTACGACTTCCGGCTGGAACGAGACGGCGTGCTGGTGTCCTGGGCGGTGCCGAAAAACCTGCCCGAGACCACGTCGGTGAACCACCTGGCCGTGCACACCGAAGATCATCCGCTGGAATACGGCACCTTCGAGGGCAACATCCCCAAAGGCGAGTACGGCGCCGGCAAGGTGATCATCTGGGACTCGGGCACGTACGAGGCCGAGAAGTTCCACGACTCCGCGACAAAGGGGAGGTCATCGTCAACCTGCACGGCAGCCGGATCTCCGGGCCGGTACGCGCTGATTCAAACCAACGGCGACCAGTGGCTGGCGCACCGGATGAAAGACCAGAAGGTCTTCGAGTTCGACGAGATCGCACCCATGCTGGCCACGCAAGGATCGGTGGCGGCCCTGAAGACGGGCCAGTGGGCCTTCGAAGGCAAGTGGGACGGCTACCGGCTGCTGGTCGAGGCCGACCACGGCGACTTGCGGGTACGGTCCCGGCGCGGCCGCGAAGTCACCAACGAATACCCCGAATTGCGTTCGCTGGCAGCCGATCTGGCCGACCACCACGTGGTGCTCGACGGCGAGGCCGTCGTCCTGAACAAGTCCGGCGTGCCCAGCTTCAACGAGATGCAGAACCGGGTCCGCGGCACCCGCGTCGAGTTCTGGGCGTTCGACTTGCTCTACCTGGACGGCCGCTCGCTGCTGCGGGCGAGCTACCAAGACCGGCGAAAGCTACTGGAAACCCTTGCCAGCGCAGGCAATCTCATCGTTCCCGAGCTGCTGCCCGGCGACGGCGCCGATGCGCTGGAGCACTCCCGCAAACACGGCTGGGAGGGCGTGATCGCCAAGAAACGCGACTCCACCTATCAGCCGGGCCGGCGCTCGGCGTCCTGGATCAAGGACAAGCACTGGAACACCCAGGAAGTCGTCATCGGCGGCTGGAGTGCCGGGGAAGGCGGACGCAGCAGCGGCATCGGCTCGCTGCTGATGGGCATCCCCGGCGCCGGCGGACTGCAGTTTCGCCGGGCGGGTCGGCACCGGCTTCACCGAACGCGATCTGGCCAACCTGAAGAAGACGCTGGCGCCGCTGCACACCGACGAATCTCCCTTCGACGCGCCGCTTCCGGCGCGTGACGCCAAGGGCGTGACGTTCGTCGAGCCGGTTCTGGTCGGCGAGGTGCGCTACAGCGAGTGGACCCCGGATAACCGGCTGCGGCAATCGAGTTGGCGCGGGCTGCGGCCGGACAAGAAACCAAGTGAGGTGGTGCGCGAATGAAATGGGTGACCTTTCGAGGTGATGACGGCGAACGCACCGGGGTGCTCTCCGGTGACGCGATCTCACGCGATGCCGCCGGGCGTGAGCGCTGCTCGATCTGATCGGCCGCGGCGCCGACGGGCTGCGGGAAGCCGGCGAGGAGGCATTGCGTTCGCCGGCGGCGGTGGCGCAGCTCGGCGACGTCACGCTTGACTGGCGCCGATCCCGCGCCCACCGTCGATCCGCGACTCGCTGTGCTTCCTGGACCACATGCGCAACTGCCAGGCCGCGCTGGGTGGCGGCCGCGTGCTCAGCGACACCTGGTACCGCATCCCGGCGTTCTACTTCGCCTGTCCGGCAACGGTTTTCGGCCCCTACGACGATGCGCCGATGGCACCCGGAAGTGCTTGGCAGGACTTCGAATTGGAGATCGCCGCGGTCATCGGAACCGACCGGCAAAGACTTGACGGTCGAGGAAGCCGAACGGGCGATCATCGGCTACACGATCTTCAACGACTGGTCCGCGCGAGACTTGCAGCAGCTGGAGGGCCAACTGGCGATCGGGCAGGCCAAGGGCAAAGACAGCGGCGTCACGCTGGGCCCCTACCTGGTCACGCCGGACGAGCTCGAGCCGTACCGCCGCGACGGCAAGCTGAGCCTGCAGGTGACCGCTCTGGTCAACGACACCGTGATCGGTTCGGGGTCCACCGGCCAGATGGACTGGAGCTTCGGCGAAGTCATCTCCTACGCCTCGCGCGGCGTGACACTGCGCCCCGGTGATGTTATCGGCTCCGGCACCGTGCCCACCTGCACGCTTGTCGAGCACCTCACCTGACGCGCTGGAATCCTTCCCGGGCTGGCTGCACGACGGCGACGTCGTGACGCTGAAGGTCGAGGGACTGGGGGAGACCCGGCAGACCGTGCGCGCCAGCGCCGCGCCCCACCCGCTGGCCGCCCGGCCGAATCCGGACGCCGCCCCGGCCCCGGCCCGGGTCAACCCGGCGCCCGCGCGGGTGCCCTACACCCGGGGGTTGCACCAGGTCGCCGACCGGGTGTGGGCGTGGACGTTGCCCGACGGCGGATACGGGTGGAGCAACGCCGGGCTGGTCGCCGGTGACGGCGCGTCGCTGCTCGTCGACACCCTGTTCGACTTGGCGTTGACCCGCGAAATGCTCACCGCGATGAAGCCGATCACCGACGGCGCGCCCATCACCGACGCGCTGATCACCCACTCCAACGGCGACCACACGCACGGCAACCAACTGCTGGACGCGTCGGTGCGGATCATCGCCGCCGAGGGCACGGCCGAGGAGATCGCGCACGGCATGGCGCCCGAGATGCTGGCCATGACGCAGACCGGCAACCTCGGCCCGGTCGCGACGCCATATGCGCGAGACCGCTTCGGGCACTTCGACTTCAGCGGCATCAAGTTGCGCAACGCCGACCAGACTTTCGACCGCGAGCTGACCATCGAGGTCGGCGGCCGGCGGATCGACCTGCTGAACCTGGGCCCCGCTCACACCGCCGCGGATTCGGTGGTGCACGTGCCCGACGCCGGGGTGCTGTTCGGCGGGGACCTGCTGTTCATCGGCTGCACTCCGATCGTGTGGGCCGGCCCGATCGCCAACTGGATCGCGGCATGCGACGCGATGATCGCCCTGGACGCGCCGATCGTGGTGCCCGGCCATGGCCCGGTCACCGATCCCGATGGAATCCGGCCGTCCGTGGCTATCTCGCGCACGTCGCCGAGCAAGCCGAGGTCGCCTACCGCAAGGGACTGTCGTGGGCCGAGGCCGCCGACACCATCGACCTCGGCGAGTACGCGACCTGGCTGGACGCCGAGCGGGTCGTCGTCAACGTCTATCAGCGCTACCGCGAACTCGACCCTGACACCCCGCAGCTGGAGGTACATGGCCCTGTTGGTGATGCAGGCCGAGTGGCTGGCCAAACGGCTGTCATGATCGGCGCCGAGTGTGGGCCCTAAGTACGGCTATTGGCCTGATTTCGTCCATAGGCCCCACGGTCGGCGGCTAGGTCTCGCACGGCCCTCACGAAGCTGATCGTGGCCGCCGGGGCCTGGTGCTCGGCCTCCCCCAATTCGGGCAGGCCGGCGGCGGTGAAGAGTTCGGCGAGGTGGGACTTCGTCGTGTCCCACCCGTGCGCTCGCAGGTGCTGCGGCGACATCGGTGTGCTCGCCCGGATAGGTCAGGCTGGCGATGTCCAGATCGAGTCCTTGCCGGCGCCAGCCCTCGGTCATGAGCCGCGCCTGCTGCCTGCGCTCCTCCGAGGACGCGGCGACTTGCCCGTAGTCGGCGGCCAGCCGGCTGCCCGCAGCCGCTGAGCGCAATGATGTTGTCCAGCAACCGAACTTCGGCCTCCGGCGGCAGAAAACCGATGAGCACACCCTCGGCGAGCCACGCGGTGGGCTGCGCGGTATCGAAGCCGGCCTGCCCGCAGCGCCGCCGGCCAATCCTCGCGAAGATCGATGCCCACCGTGCGGTGTTCGGCGGCGGGCGCGGCGCCGAGTCGCCGACAGCGTCGCCGTCTTGAACTCGATCACCTCCGGCTGATCGATCTCGTACACCGTCGTCCCGGCCGGCCAGGAAAGCCGATACGGGCGGGAATCCAGCCCGACGCCACGATGACGACCTGGCGCAGGCCCGCGCCGGCCGGCCGTCGGCGAAATAGTCGTCGAAGTATTTGGCGCGGGCGGCGAACGTGTCGACCATCCTCGGAAATCCAACGCCGCCTTCGACGTCGACGAAATCGAGCTCGCCGGCGGCGATCCGGGTGAACACGTCCAGTCCGACCGCGCGGACCAGCGGCTCGGCGAACTCGTCAGTCATTACCGGCTGGGGGCGTCTGGTCGCGGCCGCCCGGGCCGCGGCGACCATGGTGGCGGTTGCCCCCACGCTGTTGGCCAAGTCCCAAGTGTCGCCCTCGGTTCGTGCCATGGCTCCTCCGATTTCGATAACCACCGTAGGCCCCGTCGGTAAATACCGAGTCGCCTACGGTTTGGATATGCCTGCAGTGGAACTGGAAACTCTCGAGGACAACATCGCGCGCATCACCCTGAACCGGCCGGAGCGCCTGAACGCGATCGACGGATCGCTGATCGACGGCGTGGATGCACGCCCTGGATGTGCTGAGCGGCGGCGAATTTCGGGTCGCGATCCTGACCGGTGCCGGACGCGGATTCTGCGCCGGGGCCGATCTGAGCGGCACCGGCGAGGCCTGGACCAAGCCAAGGCGACCAGCGACCCCGGCGTTCAAGATCAACTACGACGCCCAGGTTCGCCTGGCCGACCTGTTCACGCCGCACTCTACGAGCTGCCCATCCCGGTGATCGCCGCGGTGAACGGCGTCGCCGTCGGGGGCGGGCTGGCGTTCGCGCTGGTCAGCGACATCCGCGTCGCGTCCGAGAACGCCCGGTTCGGGTCGGTGTTCATCAAGGCCGGCTTCTCGTCGATGGACATGGGCACGAGTTATCTGCTGCCGAAGATCGTCGGCGCCGGGGTGGCGCGCGAACTCATGCTGACCGGACGCATCATCGACGCGGCGGAGGCCCATCGCATCAAGCTGGTACACCAGGTGGTGGCCGCCGGATGACCTGATGCCGGCGGCCCTGACCCTGGCCCGCTCGATCGCCGCGAACAACGCTTATGGCGTGTGGCAGACCAAGATTGGCCTCAATGCGGCGCTGGACGCGCCCAGTTTGCGGCATGCCATCGAGCTCGAGAACCGCACCCAAATCCTCACCGGTTTCACCAACAATCCCGTCGAGGCCGCCAAGGCGCACCGGGAGAAGCGGGCGCCGAAGTGGGATTCCCTGTGACGCTTACACTTTCGACATCACCTTGTCGGCGAACCTCTCCAGGTTGCGGATCTTGCTGCTCCAACGGCTCGGGGTCGGGGCCCTTGATGTAGGGCTATCGGAAGCCCACGATGACGTCGGTGACGCCCTTGTCCTCGAGCCGCTTGATGCCGTCGACGGTGTAGGCGTCCACCGAGATCACGTGAATCTCGAACGGGCCGGTCTTGCCCTCTTCTTCCCGAAACTGCTTGACCTTGGCGATGAGTCGGTCGAGTTCCTCGGGGTCGCCGCCGCCGTGCATCCAGCCGTCCAGACGCGCCGCCCGTCGCAGCGCGGCATCGGCGTGGCCACCGACCAGGATCGGGATGGGCGTGGTGGGAGCCGGGCTCATCTTGGTCTTGGGGATGTCGTAGAACTCGCCATGGAATTCGAAGTAGTCGCCGGTGGTGAGGCCTTTGACGATCTCGATGCATTCGTCCATTCGCTTGCCGCGCTTGGCGAATGGGATTCCCATCAGCTCGTAGTCCTCCGGCCACGGGCTGGTGCCCACGCCAAGGCCCACTCGGTTGCCGATCAACGCGGCCAGTGAACCCGCTTGCTTGGCCGTCAGTGCCGGATGCCGGACGGGCAGCTTGAGGACGAAGAAGTTGAACCGCAGCTTCGTCGTCACCGCGCCCAATGCCGCTGTCAGGACGAACGTTTCGACGATCTCCTTGCCGTCCAGAAACTCGCGGTTGCCGTCGGGTGTGTACGGATACTTCGAGTCGGACTCGAAGGGGTAGGCGAGGCTGTCGGCGATCGTCATGCTGTGGTAGCCGGCCGCCTCGGCCGCCTTGGCCAGCGGAATGTAGAACGCCGGGTCGGTCATTGACTCGGCGTAGCTGAACCGCACGTCATCCGCTTTCGTGAGAGGGTCCGTCACCCGACACTAGAACGTGCCTTCGCCGAGCGTGGGCACGCGACCGGGGGATCGCCACGCCGAATCGCAGGCGCCTCAGTGCACGTTCCGGTGCGAGTGCTACGCCTAAAGCTGGTTCTCGGGGCCGATGACCGCCCAAACCGTCTTGCCCGACGAGGTGGGCGTGCTGCCCCACGACGCGCGACAAAGCGTCAACGATCGCCAGGCCGGACACGTCGATGCCCTTGGCCGGCGACGCCAGCCGCAGGGCAGGGCGTGGTGCTGTTGTCGGACACCGCGATGGTCGCTGTCGCGCCTTCGGTCTCGATCCGCATCAGCGGGACGCTGCCGGTGTGTTCCAGCACGTTCTCGATGAACACGTTGACCACCACCAGCGCGACCGGGATCAGCCCGGATTGCGACCAATCGGTGAGCCACTCGCGGACCAGCTGGCGCGACTCGCGCAGGCTGGTCAGATTGGCGGGCAGCTCGGCATGGGCATGCCGGATCGTGCGACGGGCGAGCCGAGCGACCGCCTTCATCGCTGCCTTCTCGGTCGGGTACACCGGCATGAAGTGGGCGACCCCGCTGCGGGTGATCGCCTCGCGGGCGGCGCGATTGTCGCAGACCAGCACGATCGGCACATCGGGCCGGGTATCGAGCTGCCAGCGCGCGCTGATGAAGACCGACCAGGCCGATTCCTCGGGCACTCGAAGTGCGGTGACGTCGACGATGACGGCGGAGGGCTCGTCGAGCGTGGCCTTGCGTGATGTTGTCGCGCAGCGCCGCGGAGTTGCCTGGCGTCGAGCACGCCATCGACGGTCAGCACCACCACCGACTCCTCCGTGCGCGACGCAACGGCCAGCGAGCTGGGCGACTCAGCTATCGCGCTCACCGCAGCCACCCCTTTCCACTCCGGCTCTATTTTCGCCGACTGCGATCCGCGAGCCAGTCATGTGCGAACGGGTGTGTCCTGATAGCCGGTGGGCCCTCGTGTTCCTGATTTGGTCCATAAACGGACCGTGCCGATTTCCGGCCCTGCCCTGTCGTCCGATCTCCATCCCTGCCCCTGGTGCCAGTTGCTTCAGTGAGCCGCCGTCATCTGCCGGCAGAATTTATCCCCGGCTCGACGCCGCCGGATTCGTGAAAGTGGTGCGTCGACCAGGCCGTGCAGTGCGACGGGCGAGCGGTCTCCCCGCCGCCCGCGTGCGCCAACGCACTTCCATGCCGAACATGCCGACTTCTCATTTGTCTCGTCGTCTGCCGCAGCACAGCCCCGCGGGTTACCCACTTCGTCGCGCGCGGTCAACCTCCAGTGTGGGACTCAGCCTCAGCTTAACGGCCAGTTCCAACCCGGGTCGTGACACGGGCCACTGCAGAATGCACTTGCCGGCGACCTCGTTCATTGCTACCGCAGCGCGTACGGCGGGGCGCCGACTCCGGCGACCGAATGCGTGCCCCACGGTGTCTGCTCGACGATGCGCGCGGGTGCACTGCGCTCGCCCACCGTCAGCGTCGCCGCCCGCGTCCGCTTGAGCGAGTCCGCCGGGCAGGGTCGTCGAGGACAAAATCGTCCCCTGCCAGTGGTAATTGCCGTCGATCGGATCCAGGTGGCCGATGAGCCGGACGCGCACCGGATGGCTGGTGCCGGCGATCGTCAGCGTCGCCGCACCGTCGTAGGTCTTCATCGTCCGCGTGCGCCGGATGACAGGTCGAACGCCGGACGCACCGGGAAGGGCGGGCGGGTTCGACGTGAGCTGCGCGTCGTTGAATACCTGCTGGCTGCTGCGGCGCACTTCGATGCGGGCGCTGCCGCTGCGCTTCCATCAGGCCGACGCACTCGGCGATGTACCGTGCCTGCGCGCCGATATCGGGACCGCTGATGAAGAAATAGTTGGGAAACCCGTGCACGGCGACCCCAAAGAACGGCTCCATGCCGTCGTCCCAGGCCTGCCGCATGGTCAGCCCGCCGGCGCCGAACAGCGTCTCGGCTCCTCGCGGATCGTGAACCCGGTGCCGTAGATGATGGCGTCGACGGGGTGCTCGACGCCATCGCTGGTGCGGATGCCCGTCGGGGTGATGGCTGCCGATCGGCGAACCCACCACCGCGCCCCGGTCGCCTGGGCGCGGCCGGACCTGGCGGCGCAGCCAGCGCTTGGCGCGGTGTCGGCCACATGGCCACTTCGGTGACCACCCGCCGCGGCGCGTGGGGGAAGACGGTCACCGATTCCGCCGACTGCGACCAGCCGACCGATGTGGTGACCCGCGAAGGCGTCGGTGCCGATGACCGCGATGTGCTTGCCGGCCGGATCGAAATTCGGGTCCCAGGCCGCAGCGTGAAACGACTCTCCGCGAAAGTCGTTGCGCCCGGCCAAGTCCGGTGTCCACGGGACAGATGCGCCGGTCGGTGGGCCGCGATGACGACGTGAGCCGCTGGAAGGTCTCGCCGTCGGCCGTGCGCAGCTCCAGGTGTCGGTGTCGTCGTCGAACACCGAACGACGACTTCACGGCCCGGCCAGCCGGCCTCCATGTCGCCAGTCATTGCGACTTTCTCTGGTGCACTGTCCAGATCACGCCAGTCGGTGATCCTGCACGCCGCGCTCGGCCGCGGCGCCCGCGCCGACGATCGCTACGGCGCCCAGCGAGGCCGCGCGTCGGAGTCACAGAAACTTGCTGCGCTTCCAGGCGCGGCGCGCGATCGGACCCATCAGGCCCACCTCGGTCAAAAACGCCGCCAGCGGGGCGAAGCCGGCCACCTGCATCTCGCGGCGGTGCGGGCTGGTGCGCGCTGTCGTTCGGCCCGCTTGGGGTCCAGGCCGGTCCGGGCATAGGGGACCGGATTGCTGAACAGGTAGTTGAAGAAGTACCCGCCGAGCCCGTTGATGTTGGCCATGAACCAACGGTTGAGGCGGGGCATCTCGGCAGCCCGCTTGCGCGCGCCGTCACGGGCGAACTGGATGTGGCGGGCCTCTTCGGTGACGTGAATCCGCATGAGCCGCTGGATGATTGGCTGCAGTTCCGGGTCGTCCATCATCTGCCGCTGCAGGGAGTCGAAGATCTCCTCACCGATCAGCGCGGCCACCCACAGCATCGAGCCCCGCTGGAAGGCCAGCGGCAAGGCGTTGATGACGTAGCGGTGCAACCGCCGTGGCTGGATCGGCTTGGCGCCGATGCGTTCGATGGCCTTGCCGAACATGACCATGTGCCGGGTCTCGTCGCCGAGTTCGGTCAGCTTGTAATGCGTCGACCGACTGGTCGGGTCCTCGTGCAGGATGGTCCGCAACAACGACTGGTTGAGCATGTTCTCGAACCAGATGCCAGCCGACAACGTGTTGACCAGTTCCTGGCGGGACAACTCGATCTGTTGCTCGCGGGTCATCTCGTCCCACATCGGCGTGCCGTACAGCGACACCAGTCGGGGCGGCAGAAAGAACTTGTCCGGGTCCAGTGGGGCGTCCCAGTCGATGTCGACGACGGGCTCGTAGGACTTCTTGACCGAGCCCTTGAGCAGACGCTCGGAGAACTCTTCTCGACTCGGCCCACCTGGTCGCACCGCGGTGGTCATCGTTGACGTCCCTTCGGTCTGGTACCTAAAACGTTAGGGAGATCACATCCGATAGTCAATACCCTTGGTACCGGGTACCGGCGGTCCCGGCTAGGCTTTGGGGTTTCGATTCGGCAATCTGATTGAGCAATGCGACGTAGGCAGGAGGCCGATGTGAGTCGGCATATCCACGTCATCGGCATCGGCGCCGGTGACCCCGACTACGTGACCGTCCAGGCGATCAACGCGCTCAACGCCACCGCAGGTGTTCTTCGCGATGGACAAGGGCGAGGCGAAAAGCGACCTGGTGGCGCTGCGGCAGCAGATCTGCGCCCGCTTCATCCGTGAGCCCGGCTACCGCTTCGTCGAGCTACCCGACCCGCAGCGTCTCGACCGACACCGATTACCGGCAGGCGGTTTCGGACTGGCACGCGGCGCGTGCCCGGATCTGGGCGCGGCCATCTCCGCCGAACTCGGTCCCGACGGCGTCGGGTGCCTTCCTGGCCTGGGGCGATCCGTCGCTCTACGACAGCACGCTGCGCATCCTCGACGCGGTCGCGGCCGAGGTCGACATCACCTACGACGTCATCCCCGGTATCACCGCGGTACAGGCGCTGACGGCGCGGCACCGCATCCCGCTCAACGAGATCGGTGAACCGGTGCTGATCACCACCGGCAGGCAGCTGCGCGCGCAGGGCGTGTCCGGCTCGGCGGTGGTGATGCTCGACGCCGACTGCTCGTTTCAGACCTGCCCGCCGGACACCCGGATCTGGTGGGGCGCCTACCTCGGCACCGCCGACGAACTGCTGGTCGCGGGCACGGTCGGCGACGTCGGGGCCGGATCGCGGCGCTGCGTGCCGAAGCCCGCGCACGGCACGGCTGGATCATGGATACCTATTTGCTGAGGGTCTCCGGCTGGCAGACTGGACGCGTGCCCGAACTCCCCGAGATCGAAGCGCTGGCCGACCATTTGCGTCGGCATGCCGTCGGTTTGACCGTCGGCCGCGTCGATGTCGCCGCGCTATCGGTGCTGAAAACCTTCGACCCGCCGATCAACGCGCTGCACGGCCAGACCGTCGTCGGGGCCGGACGGTGGGGCAAATACCTGGGCCTGCAGGTCGGACAAGCTGTCCTTGATCACCCACCTGTCGCGTGCGGGCTGGTTGCGGTGGTCCGACAAGCTGGCCGCGGCGCCGCTGCGCCCGGGCAAAGGGCCGATCGCGCTGCGGGTCCACCTGGGCACCCCCGGTGAGCGCGCCGGGCTTTGACCTCACCGAGGCCGGCACCCAGAAGCGGCTGGCGGTGTGGCTGGTCGACGACCCGCAGCAGGTGCCGGGAATCGCCGCCCTCGGCCCGGACGCGCTGGATCTCGGGCCCGACGACCTGGCCGGGCGTCCTGGCCGGCAACACCGGCCGGATCAAGACCGTCATCACCGACCAGAAGGTGATCGCCGGCATCGGCAACGCCTACAGCGACGAAATCCTGCATGTCGCCAAGATCTCGCCGTTCGCCACGGCCGGCGAAGCTGTCCGAGCGAGCAGCTCATCACCCTGCACGACGCGATGATCTCCGTCCTGACCGACGCGGTGAGCCGGTCCGTCGGCCAGGGCGCCGCCATGCTCAAAGGCGAGAAGCGCTCCGGACTGCGGGTACACGCACGCACCGGGCTGCCCTGTCCGGTGTGCGGGGACACCGTGCGTGAAGTGTCGTTCGCGGACAAGTCTTTTCAGTACTGCCCGACCTGCCAGACCGGCGGCAAGGTGCTGGCCGACCGGCGCATGTCGCGGCTGCTCAAGTAGTCCGATATGCTGCCCGGGTGACTCGCCAGAAGATCCTCATCACCGGCGCCAGTTCCGGCCTGGGCGCCGGCATGGCGCGTTCCTTCGCCGCCAAGGGCCGCGACCTGGCGCTGTGCGCCCGCCGCACCGACCGGCTTGACGAGCTGAAAGCCGAACTGTCGCAACAGTATCCGTCATCAAGATCGCGGTGGCCGCGCTGGACGTCAACGACCACGAGCAGGTGCCCAAGGTGTTCGCCGAACTGAGCGACGAGCTGGGTGGCATCGACCGCGTCATCGTCAACGCCGGCATCGGCAAGGGCGCCAAGCTGGGCTCGGGCAAGCTGTGGGCGAACAAGGCGACCATCGAGACCAACCTGGTGGCCGCGCTGGTGCAGATCGAAACCGCGCTGGAGATGTTCAACAAGAGCGGATCGGGGCATCTGGTGCTCATCTCGTCGGTGCTCGGCAACAAGGGCGTGCCGGGCGTCAAAGCCGCTTACGCCGCAAGCAAAGCCGGACTGAGTTCGCTGGGCGAATCGCTGCGCGCCGAATACGCCAAGGGCCCCATCAAGATCTCGGTGATCGAGCCCGGCTACATCGAGTCGGAGATGACGGCCAAGTCGGCGAGCACAATGTTGATGGTGGACAACGAAACTGGCGTCAAGGCACTGGTCGACGCGATCGAACGCGAGCCCGGCCGGGCCGTGGTGCCGCGGTGGCCGTGGGCGCCGCTGGTGCAGCTGATGCGGGTGCTGCCGCCGCCGCTGACCAAGCGCTTCGCCTAGTCGAGCGCATCGCGAGTGTGAATCTGACGCGAATGCGGCGGCGCGCGTCAATTCACGTCGCGCGAGTTCTCAGCCGTACGTCCCCGTTCGGTGCGGTAGTGGCGCACCAGCGCATCGGTCGAGCTGTCCGACTGTGGCGCGGGCGAGTCGTCGCCGGTGATCACCGGAAGCAGCGCCTTGGCCTGCGTCTTGCCCAGCTCCACACCCCATTGGTCGAACGAGTCGATTCCCCAGATCACACCCTCGGTGAACACCTGATGCTCGTAGAGCGCGATCAACTGCCCCAGCACCGACGGCGTGAGCCGGTTGGCCAGAATCGAGGTGGACGGCCGGTTTCCGGGCATCACCTTGTGCGGCACCACCTCGGCGGGGGTGCCTTCGGCGGCGATCTCTTCGGCGGTCTTGCCGAATGCCAGCACCTGGGTCTGCGCGAAGAAGTTGCTCATCAACAGGTCGTGCATGCTGCCGTTGCCCTCGACGGTGGGCAGGTCGTCGAGGGGTTGACTGAAGCCGATGAAATCGGCCGGCACCAATCGGGTGCCCTGATGCAGCAATTGATAGAAGGCGTGCTGGCCGTTGGTTCCCGGTTCGCCCCAATAGATTTCGCCGGTATCGGTGGTCACCGGCGTGCCGTCGGCGCGGGTCGACTTGCCGTTGGATTCCATGGTCAGCTGTTGCAGATAGGCCGCGAAACGCGCCAGGTCGTTGGAGTACGGCAACACGGCGCGTGATTGCGCATCAAGAAGTTGGAGTACCACAGACCGATAAGGCCAAGCAGCGCAGGCGCGTTGGACTCCAGCGGGGCGGTTTTGAAATGCTCGGTCGACGATGTGGAATCCAGACAGGAAGTCGGCGAAGGCCTCCCGGCCGATGGCGGCCATCAGCGACAGCCCGATTGCCGAATCGACCGAATAGCGCCCGCCGACCCAGTCCCAGAACCCAAACATGTTGTCGGTGTTGATGCCGAAGTCGTCGACCAGGCGCTTGTTGGTGGAGACGGCGACGAAATGCTTCGACACCGCGGCGTCGCCGAGTTCACTCGGTCAGCCAGCGGCGCGCGGCGGTCGCGTTGGTCAGCGTCTCCAGCGTGGAGAACGTCTTCGACGCGACGATGAAAAGTGTTGTGGCAGGCTCTAAATCGGCCAGCTTCGCGATCAGGTCAGCGGGATCCACGTTGGAGACGAACCGCGCCGAAATCCCCGCGTCCGCGTAGTGGCGCAGCGCCTGGTACACCATCACCGGACCCAGGTCCGAACCACCGATGCCGATGTTGACGACGGTCCTGATCCGTTTCCCGGTGGCCCCGGTCCATTCGCCGCTGCGCAGCCGGTCGGTGAAGTCGCCCATCGCGTCCAGCACGGCGTGTACGTCCTCGACGACGTTTTGACCATCGACGATCAGCTCGGCGTCACGGGGCAGCCGCAGCGCGGTGTGCAGCACCGCGCGATCCTCCGAGGTGTTGATGTGTGCACCGGAGAACATCTGGTCGCGGTGCTCTTCGAGGTTCGCCGCCCGGGCCAGATCGATCAGCAGCCGCAGCGTCTCACGGGTGATGCGGTGCTTGCTGTAGTCGATGTAGAGGTCGCCGACGGCGACGGTGAGTTCGCGGCCGCGATCGGGATCGTCGTCGAAGAACTGGCGGAGGTGGGTTTCGCCGATCTGATCGTGATGCTTGCGCAGGGCTTCCCACGCCGGGGTGGCGGTGATGTCGGGGATTGTTTGCACGGAGGTCATAGTTCGACCCTAATGCGGTGCTATGGGGCCAGCCAGGTCCAGCGCGCGTCCAAGCCTTCGGCGTGGATCGCGCTTCCGGCGCACTCGGCCCCGGGCAACCCCCTCTAGTGGCCGAGTCGTCCTCTGCCCAGTCGCAACAGCAGCATCGCCAGATCCTTACCGTCCGGACCGAGCTCGCTGTAGCGTTCGATCACTTTCATTTCGCGGCTGTGCACCAGCCGGGTACCGCCGGAAGCCATCCGGACCTTGCCGATCGCCTGTGACACTTCGGCGCGCCGCTTCACCGCGGCCAGGATCTCGGCGTCCAGCCGGTCGATCTCTTCGCGCAACTCATCGATGTCGAGCTCTTCGGTTTCGATTGTTTCGATGTTCATTTCTGCAATCTCCGCGTTCTCGTGATGTGGGGGTTCTGGTCTCATCCGGTATCAGGCCTCACAAAAGAGACGAGCCCCGAATCCGGAAGCGGACCACGGGGCTCTGCGAAAGCAGCTAGACCACGGGCACCGCTGGCCGGTACCCGTAGAAAAATCGGCGACGCGCGTTGAGCACGAAACCGAGTGTGCCACCAACGGGCTCATCCGCGCAAAACCCGACATAAAAGTGCCATCCGTAAATCTCGATGCGCGCGGAAAACCGGCAAAACCGTATTCCGCGGCTAAGCCATCCGAAAAAGATCGGCCGCATCGCGCCGGACCGGCCAGCCCGTCGGCGGGCGGCGGTAAGTTTGGACCGACATGAGTGTGCACGCAACCGAAGCCAAGCCCCCCCCGACAGCGGATGAACTGCTCGAGGGCCTCAACCCACAACAGCGCCAGGCGGTGGTGCATCAGGGTTCGCCGCTGCTGATCGTGGCGGGTGCGGGTTCGGGCAAGACGGCGGTGCTGACGCGGCGCATCGCCTACCTGATCGCCGCGCGCGGCGTTGGGGTCGGGTCAGATCCTGGCCATCACCTTCACCAACAAGGCCGCCGCCGAGATGCGCGAACGCGTGGTGCGGTTGGTCGGCAACCGGGCCCGGTACGATGTGGGTGTCGACGTTTCACTCGACCTGCGTGCGCATCCTGCGTAACCAGGCGTCGCTGATCGAAGGCCTCAACTCCAACTTCTCGATCTATGACGCCGACGATTCGCGGCGGCTGCTGCAGATGATCGGCCGCGACATGGGCCTGGACATCAAGCGGTATTCGCCGCGGCTGCTGGCCAACGCCATCTCCAACCTGAAGAACGAACTGATCGACCCGCACCAGGCGGTGTCCGACCTGTCCGATGAATCCGACGACCTGGCCCGCACCGTCGCCTCGGTCTACGGCGAATACCAGCGCCGGCTGCGGACGGCCAACGCGCTGGACTTCGACGACCTCATCGGCGAGACCGTCGCGGTGCTGCAGACCTTCCCGCAGATCGCCCAGTACTACCGGCGGCGGTTCCGGCACGTCCTGGTCGACGAGTACCAGGACACCAACCACGCGCAGTACGTGCTGGTGCGCGAGTTGGTCGGCCGCGGCTCGGCGCCGACAGGATCGCCGATGACGTGCCGCCGGCGGAGTTGTGCGTCGTCGGCGACGCCGACCAGTCGATCTATGCGTTCCGCGGCGCCACCATCCGCAACATCGAAGACTTCGAGCGCGACTACCCCGACGCCACAACGATTCTGCTGGAACAGAATTACCGCTCGACGCAGAACATTCTGTCGGCGGCCAACTCGGTGATCGCCCGCAATTCCGGACGCCGCGAAAAGCGACTGTGGACCGACGCCGGCGAAGGCGAACTGATCGTCGGCTACGTCGCCGACAACGAGCACGACGAGGCCCGGTTCGTCGCCCAGGAAATCGACGCGCTGGCCGAGCGTGGCGAGATCACCTACAACGACGTCGCCGTCTTCTACCGCACCAACAACTCGTCGCGGTCGCTGGAAGAGGTGTTCATCCGCGCCGGGATTCCGTACAAAGTCGTTGGGGGAGTGCGCTTTTACGAGCGCAAGGAGATCCGCGACATCGTCGCCTACCTGCGGGTGCTGGACAACCCCGGCGACGCGGTCAGCATGCGGCGCATCCTCAACACCCCGCGCCGCGGCATCGGAGATCGCGCCGAGGCGTGTGTGGCGGTGTACGCCGAGAACACCGGAGCCACCTTCGCCGACGCGCTTGCAGGCCGCGGCCGAAGGCAAGGTGCCGATGCTCAACACCCGCGCGGAGAAGGCGATCGCGGGTTTCGTCGAAATGCTCGACGAACTGCGCGGGCACCTCGATGACGACCTCGGCGATCTGGTCGAGGCGGTGCTGGAACGCACCGGCTACCGCCGGGAGCTGGAATCCTCGACCGACCCGCAGGAGCTGGCGCGGCTGGACAACCTCAACGAACTCGTCAGCGTCGCACACGAATTCAGCATCGACCGGGCGCAATGCCGCCGCGCCTCGACGAATGCCGAGCAGACGGCCTCGACGACGAAGACGTGCCGGACACCGGTGTGCTGGCGGCGTTTCTGGAACGGGTGTCGCTGGTGGCCGACACCGACGAAATCCCTGAGCACAGTGCCGGCGTGGTCACGCTGATGACCCTGCACACCGCGAAGGGTCTGGAATTCCCGGTGGTGTTCGTCACCGGCTGGGAGGACGGCATGTTTCCGCACATGCGGGCGCTGGACGATCCCACGCGAACTCTCCGAGGAGCGGCGGCTGGCCTATGTCGGCATCACCCGGGCCCGGCAACGGCTCTACGTGAGTCGGGCCATCGTCCGCTCATCGTGGGGACAGCCGATGCTCAACCCGGAATCGCGCTTCCTGCGCGAGATCCCGCAAGAGCTCATCGACTGGCGGCGCACCGCTCCCAAGCCGTCGTTCAGTGCGCCGGTCAGCGGCGCCGGCCGGTTCGGTACCCCGCGGTCTGCGCCCGACCCGCTCCGGAGCGAGCAAGCGCCCGCTGCTGGTGTTGGAGCCGGGGATCGGGTGACGCACGACAAGTACGGGATGGGCCGCGTCGAGGAAGTCTCCGGCGTCGGCGAATCGGCGATGTCGCTGATCGACTTCGGCAGTGCCGGGCGGGTGAAGCTGATGCACAACCACGCTCCGATCAGCAAGCTCTGATCCTGCGCCGAGCGTGCTCTCAGGGCGAAGAAATAGCGAAATCGTCGCCATGGCAACACGTTCGGCGCATTGCAGCCGACTATTCGACCCAGCGCTTGGTTTGCGGGAGCATCGCCAGCACCACGCTGGCGATCGGCAACAGTGGCAGCGTGTGCACCGCCCACGCCACGCGTGCGCCCGCGATGAACACGCCGCCGTAGGTCAGCAACGCGACCACCGCCCCGGCCACGATCGAGGTAGCGCCCGACAGGCCGGCGCAGCAGCAGCATGATCACCCCGGAGACGGTGGTGATCGCGAAGACCGGGCGAGAAATCCGACGGCGATGCAGAACAGCCGGTCGGTCTTCCACCAGCCGGCGATCAGGTCGGTGGCCACCACCGACGTGGCCCAGCCGCTGACGATGCTGACGGCACTGGCCGCCACCGCCGTCCTGGCCGCTCGGCTCACCGGGCAGCGAGCCGGGCAACGGAGTATCCGGCGGGCACGCGCGGTCGCGCTGCTCCAAAGGCATTGGCGCGGCGGAATCTGAGTGGTCTTGCGACTCCGGTATCGTCGGTATCGGCCCGGTCGGAGCACGCCGAATGATCCGGGTTCGTGGTTCGTCGGGTGAGTCAGCGGGCTCGGGCGGTTCTTCGGGGGAGCGGGGTCGTTCGGCGCGGTCACCGGTCAGCCGGCGTAGTTACCGACGTTAAGGCCCCGCTTGGCCAACCACGGCACGCGGGTCGATTCGCTCGCTGCCGCCCAGCTGCACCTCGAAGTGCAGGTGCGGGCCGGTGGAATTGCCGCGGTTGCCCATGGTCGCGATCTGGTCGCCGGCCATCACGCGCTGGCCCATGCTGACCAGGGTGCTGTTGACGTGGCCGTAGAGCGTGACGGTGCCGTCGGCGTGGAGCAGCTTGACCCACATGCCGTAGCCGGCGGTTGGGCCCGCGTCGATGACGACACCATCCGACACCGCATAGATCGGGGTCCCGATCGAATTGGCCAGGTCGATGCCCGCGTGCAGCACACCCCAGCGGTAGCCGAAGTTCGAGGTGTATATGCCCTTGCGTCGGCATGACGTAGAGCGGCTGCTGCAGTCGCGCCTCGCGTTGCGCGCGCTCCTCGGCGAAGGCGTTGCCCTCTGGCGAGTTCCTCGTTGTGCACCGCGACATTCGCCGCCGGCTGGACGGCGACGACCTGGACGCCCCGGGTTGCGTTGCTGGCCCGACCCGCCGGACAGCGTCGACGCGTTCGCGGTCAGCACCGTCTCGGTCTTCGAGGTATCGGCATGGTTGATCGCCGTGTGCGCCGCCGCGGCCGCCGCGCCCGCTGCCATTGCCGAGATCAGCAGGCGGCCCTTGGCCGCGCTGGTCGGCTGCTTGCGGTGCTGCCCGCCGCGGCGGGGCACGCCGATGACGTCGGTGATGTCCGAGTCGATTGGGGCGTGCGCATCGGTGTCGGGCTGAATCTCGCCGGGACCAGCACCTCGGTGGGGGCGGCCAGCCACAGCCGGGCCCAGATCGTCGGCGTCGTGCAGGTCGTCGAGCTCGGGAGCCAGCAGCACCTGCGCTTCGTTGTCGAAGTCGAGTCGCCGAAGTCCAGCTCGTCGAGTTCGCCGAGTCGTCGACGATCGTCGAGGTCATCGAATCGAACCCGTCTAGCGGAATGATCTCGGTGACTTCATTGCGGTGATGGCTGTCCAGCCAACGATCGCGGCGGCTGCGCTACTACTCCTGCGCGGCAGCAGAACGAGCGAATCGGTGCTGGGACAAGCTGAAATGTCCTCGTATCGTGACCATAACGTTATCTGGACCCTGAGAAGGTATCGGCTAACGGACAGGGCTAGCAACCTCGGGGAAAATCTCGACCGAATATTGTGACTTGCATCACGTTTGCGACTTCGATGTGCGTCGGTGACGCTGTGCCACATCGGTGGGATGCGGCGGTGGCAGCCGTTCGGTGGGTGGATACAGTTCCTCCGTGCGTGTTGCCGAGTCCGGCACCGCCACCGTATTGGCCTAGCAGTAAGCCGAGCAAAGACAGTGAGCCCATGGATCTTTTCGAGTATCAAGCCAAGGAATTGTTCGCCAAGCACGGCGTACCCGGCACGCAGGGCCGGGTGACCGACACCGCCGAAGGCGCCCAGGCCATCGCCGAAGAGATCGGTCGCTCCGGTGATGGTCAAAGCCCAGGTCAAGATCGGCGGGCGAGGCAAGGCCGGTGGCGTCAAATACGCCGCGACACCCCGAGGACGCCTACGAGCACGCCAAGAACATCCTGGGCCTGGACATCAAGGGCCACATCGTCAAGAAATTGCTGGTCGCCGAGGCCAGCGATATCGCCGAGGAGTACTACGTCTCCTTCCTGCTCGACCGGGCCAACCGCACCTACCTGGCGATGTGCTCGGTAGAGGGCGGCATGGAGATCGAAGAAGTCGCCGCCACCAAGCCCGACCGGCTGGCCAAGGTGCCCGGTGGACGCCGTCAAGGGTGTCGACCTAGCGTTCGCGCGTTCCATCGCCGAGCAGGGCCACCTGCCGGCCGAGGTGCTCGACGCCGCCGCGGTCACCATCGAGAAGCTGTGGGAGCTGTTCGTCGGCGAGGACGCCACCCTGGTCGAGGTCAACCCGCTGGTGCGCACCCCCGACGACCAGATCCTGGCGCTGGACGGCAAGGTCACCCTGGACGCCAACGCCGACTTCCGCCAGCCCGGCCACGTCGAGTTCGAGGACCGCGACGCCACCGACCCGCTGGAGCTCAAGGCCAAGGAGCACGACCTCAACTACGTCAAGCTCGACGGCGCAGGTCGGCATCATCGGCAACGGCGCGGGCCTGGTGATGTCGACGCTGGACGTCGTCGCCTACGCCGGCGAGAAGCACGGCGGGGTCAAGCCGGCCAACTTCCTGGACATCGGCGGCGGCGCCTCTGCTGAGGTGATGGCCGCCGGCCTGGACGTGGTCCTGGGCGACGAGCAGGTCAAGAGCGTGTTCGTCAACGTCTTCGGCGGCATCACCTCGTGCGACGCGGTGGCCACCGGGATCGTCAAGGCACTGGAAATCCTGGGCGACGAGGCCAACAAGCCGCTGGTGGTGCGGCTGGACGGCAACAACGTCGACGAAGGCCGGCGCATCCTGGCCGAGGCCAACCACCCGCTGGTGACGCTGGTGGCGACGATGGACGAGGCCGCCGACAAGGCCGCCCAGCTGGCGAGCGCCTGAGAAAGGAACATGACCCATGGCAATTTTCCTGACCAAGGACAACAAGGTCGTCGTCCAGGGCATCACCGGCGCCGAGGCCACCAAGCACACCGCGCGGATGCTCGAGGCCGGCACGCAGATCGTCGGCGGCGTCAACGCCCGCAAGGCCGGCACCACCGTCGCGCACAAGGACGTCGACGGCAACGCCGATCGAGTTGCCGGTGTTCGGCAGCGTCGTCGAGGCCATGGAGAAGACCGGCGCCGACGTGTCGATCGTCTTCGTGCCGCCGGTGTTCGCCAAGGACGCCATCATCGAGGCCATCGACGCCGAGATCCCGCTGCTGGTGGTCATCACCGAGGGAATCCCGGTGCAGGACAGCGCATATGCCTGGGCCTACAACCTGGACAAGGGGGGCAAGACCCGCATCATCGGCCCGAACTGCCCGGGCATCATCAGCCCCGGGCCAGTCGCTGGTCGGGATCACCCCGGCGAACATCAGCGGACCCGGTCCCGTCGGGTTGGTGTCCAAGTCGGGCACGCTGACCTACCAGATGATGTATGAGCTGCGCGATTTCGGGTTCACCACCTCGATCGGCATCGGCGGTGACCCGGTGATCGGCACCACCCACATCGACGCCATCGAGGCGTTCGAGAAGGACCCCGACACCAAGCTCATCGTGATGATCGGTGAGATCGGCGGTGACGCCGAGGAGCGGGCGGCCGACTTCATCAAGGCCAACGTGTCCAAGCCGGTCGTCGGATATGTCGCGGGATTCACCGCGCCGGAAGGCAAGACGATGGGCCACGCGGGTGCGATCGTGTCCGGCTCGTCGGGCACCGCGGCCGCCAAGAAGGACGCCTTGGAGGCGGCCGGTGTCAAGGTCGGCAAGACGCCGTCGGAGACCGCGGCCTTGGCCCGGGAGATCCTGACCAGCCTGTAACGGGAGTTCGGTTCGGGTGCGTTCCTTCGACTACGGCAATCGATGCAGCCCGAGCTGACCTGAACTCATTCCGGTGTACGCCGGGCAGGGCGTCATACCAAAGCGGCCAGCTTGCCGGCCAACCGCTCCACGTAGGCGGCGATCTCGGCTTCGGGACGATCCGGCATGCCGAACAGCACCTCGGTCACGCCGAGTTCGGCCCAGCGCGCCAGCTTCTCGGGTACCGGCTTGAAGTCCAGCGCCACGATCTGCGGAGCGCCGTCGCGGCCGGCGGCCGCCCAGGTGTCCTGCAGCAGCTTCACCGGCTCGTCGATGTCGAAGTCGCGCGGAGTGGTGATCCAGCCGTCGGCGCTGCGGGCGATCCACTTGAAGTTCTTCTCGGTCCCCGCCGCGCCCACCAGCACCGGAATGTGGGCCTGCACCGGCTTGGGCCAGGCCCAGCTGGGCCCGAACTTGACGAACTCGCCGTCGTACGCGGCCTCTTCCTGCGTCCACAGCGCCCGCATCGCCTCGATGTACTCGCGCAACATCGTGCGGCGGCGTCCGGGTGGCACGTTGTGGTCGGCGAGTTCGTCGGTGTTCCAGCCGAACCCGACGCCCAGGCTGACCCGGCCGCCGGACAGATGGTCGAGGGTGGCGATGCTTTTCGCCAGCGTGATCGGGTCGTGTTCGACGGGCAGCGCCACCGCGGTGGACAGCCGCACCCGCGACGTCACCGCGCACGCCGCGCCCAAACTCACCCATGGGTCCAGCGTGCGCATATACCGATCGTCCGGCAGCGACGCGTCACCCGTCGTCGGGTGGGCCGCCTCGCGCTTGATCGGGATGTGGGTGTGTTCTGGCACGTAGAACGTCTGAAAGCCGTGGTCGTCGGCGAGCTTGGCGGCTGCCGCCGGAGTGATGCCGCGGTCGCTGGTGAAAAGCACAAGCCCGTAATCCATGACACAGAATTAGAACGTGTTCTACCTGCGATGGGCAAGCGGGTGTGGTGCAGACGGTCTCAACAACGATCCGCGGCGCCGATCGGCGCTGCGCGTGCCGCAGGCCGGTGGCCCCGGCACCGGCACCCGAATGTGCGCTAGCGTGGTTGATCGATCGGTCGACCGCAAGCGCAGCCAGTCCTGGCGACTATGAACGGCGCGCCGGGAGCACAGCGTCGCACTGCAACAGTGGCGTGGCGCCCGACGGCATGGAAGCAACAGGAGGAGTCATGACCTACTCGCCCGGTAGTCCCGGATATCCACCAGCGCAGCAGCCCGCCGGGTCCTACCCAGGCGCCGACACCGTCGTTCGCCAAAGACGACCCGGTGAAAGCAAGCTCCCGCTATACCTGAACTTCGCGGTGGTGGTGCTCGGCCTGGCGGTGTACTTGCTGAATTTCGGGCCGACCTTCGCTCAGCGCCGACCTCGGGCCGGGCGCCGGCGGACGCGCCGGTGATGCCGGCACGGCGGTCCTCGTCGCGCTGCTGGCCGCGCTGCTCGCCGGGCTGAGCCTGCTGCCCAAGGCGAAGAGCCACACCTGGCGTTGTCGGTGTAATCGCGGTCGTTGGGTGTTTTGCTGGCGATCTCAGAGACGATCAACACGCCCGACCGGTTCTCGACTCGGCTGGGCGATGTGGCCGTCCTGGTGGCTTGCAGTGTGTTCCAGGCTATCGCCGCCGTCGTCGCGGTTCTGTTGGAGTGCGGGCGTTATCACCGCGCCGGCGCCACGGCCCAAGTACGACCCTTACGCGCAGTATGGCCAGTACGGGCAGTACGGCTACAGCACTACGGGCAGCAGCCGTACTACGGTCAGCCGGCGCAGCAGCAGCAACCGCTAGGCGCCGCAGCAGCGCCCGCCGCCGCAGGTCGCCGGCAGTATGGGTCGCAGTACGGCGGCTACGGCCGAGCCAGGGCTCCGACCCAGAGCGCGATCCCGACCCCGCGCGAATCCGTCGACCGGCGGATTCGATGCCCAGCCTTCGGCCCAGTCGGGGCGCCGCAGCCAGCGGCCGCAGCCAGCAGGGCATCGTCCCACACCACCCACCGGCCTCCCCAGCTTCCAGCCCCAGCTACGGCCTCCGCCGCGTCAGCGCGGGCAGCGGTCCGATGCCGGTTCGGCGACGGTCAACTACTCAATCCCCCGAGGCCAGCAGGCACAGTACGGCCAGCCAGCAGTCGTACCTGGGCCGGCGCCGGCCTAACCGCGCGCATCCGCGTCTAGTCAGGCACGTGCGCCAAGAGTGACACGGGTGGAGGACAACCGGGCAGCGGGCGCGCGTCAGGCGCGTGATCTCGTCCGGGTCGCGTTCGGCCCCGCTGTGATAGCGCTGGTCATCATCGCCGCGGTCACGCTGCTGCAGTTGCTGATCGCCAACAGCGACATGACCGGCGCGTTGGGCGCCATCGCCAGCATGTGGCTGGGCGTGCATCAGGTGCCGATCTCCATCGGCGGCCGCGAACTGGGCGTGATGCCGCTGCTGCCGGTCCTGTTGATGGTGTGGGCGCACCGCGCGCACCACCGCGCGGGCCACCTCCCCGCACTCGTCGTGGCTGGTCGTCCGCTGGGTTGTCGCGTCGGCGCTGGGCGGGCCGCTGCTGATGGCGGCCATCGCGCTGGCGGTCATCCATGACGCGTCGTCGGTGCTCACCGAGCTGCAGACACCCAGCGCCCTGCGCGCGTTCACCAGCGTGCTGGTGGTGCATGCCATCGGTGCCGCGATCGGCGTCTGGTCCCGGGTGGGGCGACGGGCTTTGGCGGCTTCGCCGTTGCCCAATTGGCTGGCCGATTCGGTGCGTGCCGCGGCGGCCGGCGTGCTGGCGTTGTTCGGGCTCTCCGGCTTGGTGACGGTGGGTTCGCTTGTTGTGCACTGGGCGACGATGCAAGACCTCTACGGGATCACCGATTCGATATTCGGCCAGTTCAGCCTGACCGTGCTGTCGATGCTGTACGCGCCGAACGTCATCGTGGGCACCGCGGCGGTTGCCGTCGGGTCCAGCGCGCACCTCGGCTTCGCGACGTTCAGTTCGTTCACCGTTTTCGGCGGCGACATCCCGGCATTGCCGGTGCTTGCCGCGCTCCCACGCCGCCGCTCGGGCCGGTGTGGGTCGCCCTGCTGATCGTCGGCGCATCGTCGGGCGTGGCGGTCGGGCAGCAATGCGCTCGGCATCCGCTGCCGTTTGTTCCGGCGATGGCCAAGCTGCTGGTCGCGGCGATCGTCGGGGCGTTGACGATGTCGTTGCTGGCGTACGGCGGAAGCGGTCGGCTGGGCAACTTCGGCGATGTCGGCGTGGACCAGGGCGCCCTGGTGATCGGCGTGTTCTTCTGGTTCGCGGTCGTCGGCTGGTTCACGGTGGTGATGGCCGGCGGGATCCGGCGCCGGCCCAGACGGCCCAAGCGGCCCAAACCCGAACCCGCGCCCGCGGACGAGAACCCGCCGACTTCGCCGAGGCGAGCCTGCCGAGGAGCGACGCCGAGCCGGACAGCGCGGAGCCCGAGAGCCCCGGAGCCGAGCAGCGCCGGAGCCCGGACGAGGACAGCGCCGCTGCGACCACCGATCGTGACGCTGCCGTCACGACGACGAGGCCGCCCACGTCCGACGCCCGACGAACGTCCAGCCGAGCCGGCCCGAGGCGCCCGACGTAGGCTTGCCGTGTGCAGGAACCGCTCCGCGTGCCCCCGAGTGCACCGGCGCGGCTGGTGGTGTTGGCGTCGGGCACCGGTTCGCTGCTGAACTCGCTAATCGACGCCGCCCACGGCGACTACCCGGCGCGGGTGGTCGCCGTCGGCGTGGATCGCGACTGCCGGGCCATCGAGTCGCCGCGGCGGCAGCGGTGCCGTCCTTCACCGTCCGGCTGACGACCACCCCGACCGCGCCGCCTGGGACGCTGCCATCACCGAAGCCACCGCCGCGCAAGCAGCCCGACCTGATCGTTTCCGCTGGTTTCATGAAAATCCTTGGACCGCAATTTCTTTCACGATTCTGCGGACGCATCCTCAACACCCACCCGGCGCTGCTGCCCGCGTTCCCCGGTGCGCATGCGGTGGCCGACGCACTGGCCTACGGTGTCAAGGTCACGGGCTGTACGGTGCACCTGGTGGATGCCGGCACGGACACCGGACCGATATTGGCGCAGCGAACCGTTCGACGGTGCTCGACGGCGACGACGAAGAGACTCTGCACGAACGCATCAAGGTCATCGAACGGCGACTGCTGGTGGACGTGGTGGCCGCGATCGCCACCCATGGCGTGACGGTGGTCGGAGGAAAAGCGACGATCGGACGAAAGGCGACCACAGGATGAGCACCGACGAGCAACGACAAGAAGCCGATTCGCCGCGCGTTGATCAGCGTCTACGACAAGACCGGGCTGACAGACCTCGCGCAGGGTCTCACCGCGGCCGGCGTCGAGATCGTTTCGACCGGATCGACGGCCAAGACCATTGCGGACAAAGGCATTCCGGTGACCCGCGTCGAGGAGCTGACCGGTTTCCCCGAGGTGCTCGACGGCCGGGTCAAGACGCTGCACCCGCGCGTGCACGCCGGCCTGCTGGCCGATCTGCGCAAACCGGAGCACGAAGCCGCCCTGCAAGAGCTCGGAATCGCGGCGTTCGAGCTCGTCGTCGTCAACCTCTATCCGTTCAGCCAGACCGTCGAATCCGGCGCCGGCGTCGACGAGTGCGTCGAGCAGATCGACATCGGCGGCCCGTCGATGGTCCGGGCCGCGGCGAAGAACCATCCCAGCGTCGCGGTGGTCACCGACCCGCGCGGGTACGACGGCGTGCTGGCCGCGGTGCGGGACGGCGGGTTCACCCTCGCCGAGCGTAAAAGGCTGGCGTCGCTGGCATTTCAGCACACCGCCGAATACGACATCGCCGTCGCGAGCTGGATGGAGTCGACGCTGGCGCCCGAGCATCCGCCAGCGCGCAGTTTCCCGCAGTGGTTCGCCGGAAGCTGGCGGCGCCAGGCGACGCTGCGCTACGGCGAGAACCCGCACCAGCAGGCGGCGCTCTACAGCGACCCCGGCGCCTGGCCCGGCCTGGCGCAGGCCGAGCAGCTGCACGGAAAAGAGATGTCCTACAACAACTTCACCGATGCGGACGCGGCTTGGCGGGCGGCCTTCGACCACGAGCAGACGTGTGTGGCAATCATCAAGCACGCCAACCCATGTGGCATCGCGATCTCGTCGGTTTCGGTCGCCGACGCACATCGCAAGGCCCACGAATGCGATCCGCTGAGCGCCTTCGGCGGAGTCATCGCGGCCAACACCGAGGTCAGCGTCGAGATGGCGGAATACGTCAGCACCATCTTCACCGAGGTGATCGTCGCGCCCGCCTATGCGCCGGGCGCCCTCGAGCTGCTGACGCGCAAGAAGAACATCCGGGTGCTGGTGGCCTCCGAGCCACTGACCGGCGGCACCGAGCTCGAGCCGATCAGCGGCGGACTGCTCATGCAGCAGCGCGACCAGCTCGACGCGCACGGCGACAACCCGGCCAACTGGACCCTGGCCACCGGCGACCGGCCGATCCGGCCACCCTCGACCGACCTGGTCTTCGCCTGGCGCACCTGCCGTGCGGTCAAGTCGAACGCGATCGTGATCGCCGCCGACGGCGCCACCGTCGGCGTCGGGCATGGGTCAAGTCAACCGGGTCGACGCCGCCCGGCTGGCCGTCGAACGTGGCGGCGACCGCGTCCGCGGCGCGGTCGCGGCCTCCGATGCGTTCTTCCCGTTCCCCGACGGACTCGAGACGCTGACCGCCGCCGGAGTCAAGGCGATAGTGCACCCCGGCGGCTCGGTGCGCGACGACGAGGTGACCGCGGCGGCGGCCAAAGCCGGTGTGAGTTTGTACCTCACCGGAGCTCGTCACTTCGCGCATTAAGGCGCGACTTGGTAAGGCGCACTGGGCGTATGCGTCGTAGCTTAGAGTGGTGACGTCACCGAGCAACCTGCCCCGCACCGTCGGCGAGCTGCGTGCCGCCGGTCATCGTGAACGAGGAGTCAAGCAGGAAATCCGGGAGAATCTGCTGACCGCGCTGGCCGATGGCGACGATGTGTGGCCGGGCATCCTCGGGTTCGACGACACCGTGATCCCTCAGTTGGAGCGGGCGTTGATCGCCGGTCACGACTTCGTCCTGCTGGGCGAACGCGGCCAGGGCAAGACCCGGTTGCTACGCGCGCTGGTCGGGCTGCTCGACGAGTGGACGCCGGTGATCGCCGGGGCGGAACTGGGCGAGCACCCCTACACGCCGATCACGCCGGAGTCGATCCGGCGGGCCGCCGAGCTCGGCGACGACCTGCCGGTGCAGTGGAAGCACCGCAGCGAGCGCTACACCGAGAAGCTGGCCACTCCCGACACCAGCGTCGCCGACCTGGTCGGTGACATCGACCCGATCAAGGTCGCCGAGGGCCGCAGCCTCGGTGATCCCGAGACCATCGCCTACGGGCTGATCCCTCGGGCGCACCGCGGCATCGTCGCCGTCAACGAACTGCCCGACCTCGCCGAGCGCATCCAGGTGTCGATGCTCAACGTCATGGAGGAGCGCGACATTCAGGTCCGCGGTTACACGCTGAGACTGCCGCTCGACGTGCTTGTTGTAGCCAGCGCCAACCCCGAGGACTACACCAACCGGGGTCGCATCATCACCCCGCTCAAAGACCGCTTCGGCGCGGAGATCCGCACCCACTACCCGCTGGAGCTCGAGGCCGAGATGGGCGTCATCGCTCAGGAGGCACACCTGAGCGCGCAGGTGCCCGACTACCTGACGCAGGTGATCGCGCGGTTTGCCCGCTACCTGCGGGAGTCCAATTCCGTCGATCAGCGCTCAGGGGTGTCGGCTCGGTTCGCGATCGCGGCGGCCGAGACGGTCGCGGCCTCCGCCCGGCACCGCGGCGCGGTGCTGGGGGAGACCGATCCTGTTGCCCGGGTGGTCGACCTGGGCACGGTGATCGACGTGTTGCGCGGCAAGCTGGAGTTCGAGTCCGGCGAGGAAGGCCGCGAACAGGCGGTGCTCGAGCACCTGTTGCGCCGTGCGACCGCTGACACCGCGTCACGGGTGCTCGGCGGCATCGACGTCGGCTCCTTGGTGGCGGCCGTCGAAGGCGGTTCCGCGGTGACGACGGGCGAGCGGGTGTCGGCGAAGAACGTGCTGGCCGCCGTTCCGGGGCTGCCGGTCGTGGACAAGTATCGCGAGAAAGCTGCGCGCCGAATCCGAAGGCGAACGCGCCGCGGCGCTGGAACTTGCGCTGGAGGCGCTTGTATCTGGCGAAGCGGATCGACAAGGTGTCCGGGGAAGGCCAAACCGTCTATGGCTAAACCCGGGCCTTCCCCTTCTCGGGGCCACTCGTCGCGATACTCGGCGTATACCGGCGGGCCTGACCCGCTGGCTCCGCCGGTGGATCTGCGCGAGGCGCTCGAGCAGATCGGGCAGGACGTCATGGCGGGCACCTCGCCGCGCCGGGCGCTGTCCGAGCTGCTGCGCCGCGGCACCAAGAACATGCCCGGGGCCGACCGGCTGGCGGCCGAGGCCAACCGGCGTCGACGGGATTTGTTGCGCCGCAACAACTTAGACGGGACGTTGCAGGAGATCAAGAAGCTGCTCGACGAGGCGGTGCTGGCCGAGCGCAAAGAGCTGGCCCGCGCGCTGGACGACGACGCGCGCTTCGGCGAACTGCAGTTGGATGCGCTGCCGGCGTCGCCGGCCAAAGCCGTTCAGGAGCTTTCCGATTACAACTGGCGCAGCGGCGAGGCCCGCGCAAAAGTACGAGCAGATCAAGGATCTGCTTGGCCGCGAGATGCTGGACCAACGCTTCGCCGGCATGAAGCAGGCGCTGGAGGGCGCCACCGATGAGGATCGTCAGCGCGTCAACGAGATGCTGGACGACCTCAACGAGCTGCTGGACAAGCACTCCCGCGGCGAGGACACCCAACAGGACTTCGACGAGTTCATGGACAAGCACGGCGAGTTCTTCCCGGAGAACCCGCGCAATGTCGAGGAGCTGCTGGACTCGCTGGCCAAGCGCGCCGCCGCCGCGCAGCGCTTCCGCAACAGCCTGAGCCCCGAGCAGCGAGCCGAGCTGGATGCGCTTGGCGCAGCAGGCATTTGGATCACCGTCGTTGATGCAGGCGTTGAATCGGCTCGATGCGCATCTGCAGGCCGCGCGGCCGGGCGAAGACTGGACGGGCTCCGAGCAGTTCTCCGGCGACAACCCGTTCGGCATGGGCGAGGGCACGCAGGCGCTGTCCGACATCGCCGAGCTGGAGCAGCTGGCCGAGCAGCTGTCGCAAAGCTATCCGGGCGCCACCATGGATGACGTCGATCTCGACGCGCTGGCACGCCAGCTCGGCGACGAGGCCGCCGTCGATGCCCGAACGCTGGCCGAACTGGAACGCGCGCTGGTCAACCAGGGCTTCCTGGATCGCGGTTCCGACGGCCAGTGGCGACTTTCCCCGAAGGCGATGCGCACGGCTCGGCGAGACGGCGTTACGCGATGTGGCACAACAGCTTTCCGGCCGCCGCGGCGAGCGTGACCATCGGCGCGCGGGAGCGGCGGGCGAGCTGACCGGCGCGACCCGGCCCTGGCAGTTCGGCGACACCGAGCCGTGGAACATCCCCCGCACGCTGACCAATGCGGTGCTGCGGCAAGCCGGAACCGCGACCGGCTCGAGCTGGCCGATCAGGATCACCGTCGACGACGTCGAGGTCTCCGAGACCGAAACGCGCACCCAGGCCGCGGTGGCGCTGTTGGTGGATACCTCGTTTTCGATGGTGATGGAGAATCGCTGGCTGCCGATGAAGCAAACGGCGCTGGCGCTCAACCATCTGGTGTGCACCCGGTTCCGGTCAGATGCCTTGCAGATCATCGCGTTTGGCCGTTATGCCCGGACGGTGACCGCCGCCGAGCTGACCGGTCTGGAGGGCGTCTACGAGCAGGGCACCAACCTGCATCACGCGCTGGCGCTGGCCGGGCCGTCACCTGCGCCGGCACCCCAACGCGCAGCCCGTCGTGCTGGTGGTGACCGACGGTGAGCCGACCGCTCACCTGGAGGACTTCGACGGTGACGGTTCGGCCGTGTTCTTTGATTACCCGCCGCACCCGCGGACCATCGCCCACACCGTGCGCGGGTTCGACGACATGGCCCGGCTGGGCGCGCAGGTCACGATCTTCCGGCTGGGCAGTGACCCTGGCCTGGCGCGGTTCATCGACCAGGTCGCACGACGAGTCGAAGGACGCGTCGTGGTGCCCGATCTCGACGGGCTGGGAGCGGCCGTGGTGGGCGACTACCTACGGTCCCGGCGTCGTCGCTAGCGCCGGCGATTGCGGGGTAGGACCTCGTGTCCACCGGGTACCTCCATCGGGAGGAGGAAACCCTATGAGCAAGGTTCCAACGATTGAACTCAACGATGGTGTGCGCATCCCGCAGCTTGGGTTCGGCGTGTTTCAGATCGACCCCAAGTCGACCGCCGAAGTCGGTCAAGACTGCGCTAGACATCGGATACCGGCACATCGACACCGCCGAGATGTATCGGAACGAGAGGGGAGTCGGCCAGGGCATCCGCGACGCCGGTGTCGAACCGCACCGAGGTCTTCATCACCAGCAAGCTCAACAACGGCTTTCACAAGCCAGACGACGCGCGCCGCGCGTTCGACAAAACGCTTGGCGAGCCCTCGAATTCCGACTACGTCGACCTGTTTCTGATCCACTGGCCGCTGCCCACGCTCTACGGTGGCGACTTCGTCTCCACCTGGAAAGTCCTTGAAGAGTTCGCGAGGGACGGGCGCGCTCGCAGCATCGGTGTCTCGAACTTTCGAGCCCGCGCATCTGGATCGACTCGCCGACGAAACCGACACTGTGCCCTCGGTCAACCAGATTGAGGTTCATCCGTACTTTCGCCAATGACGCAGGTCCGCGCCTACGGACAGCGATCACGGCATCGTCGACCGAGGCGTGGTCGCCGATTGCCCAAGGCACAGGTGCTCGACGACCCGGGGATCAACCGAGATCGCCAAGGCCCGCGGCCAATCGCCTGCGCAGGTGGTGTTGCGCTGGCACGTCCAGCGCGGTGACGTCGTCTTTCCCAAGTCTGTGACGCCGGAGCGGATCAAATCCAACTTCGAGCTGTTCGACTTCGAGTTGGACGATTCCGACATGCGACGCAATCTCGGCGTTGGACAAGGGTGAATCGGGCAGGACAGGTCCAAACCCGGAAACATTCGACTACCTACCCGACTAGCAACGCCGGTGCGGCACAACGCTTCTGGCGCTCAGAAGATGAGTGGGTGACTACCCGCGGGATCGACGGGCTTTGCGCTTGATGCCCACGCCGCCCCACAGCGAGAAGCCGCGGATCTTCACCTTCGGCGCCCCGGGCGTGCCCTCGCCCAAGACCTCGCGGTCGAAGCCGCCCATCACACCGCGGCCGTGAATCTCGACGTTGACTTCGGGGGGCAACAGGATGGTCTGCATGCCCATGATCGAGATACGCATGAATCTCGACTTCGGTCGAGGTGAAGTCGGCATACCGCAGATCCAGCACCCCGCTGCCCCAGCAGCGTGAACGTGGTCAGCTTTTCGGGCACATTCCATCGGCCGCGCCGCTCGAACCCGCTCATGCAGGCCAGCAGCAGCGTCGAAGGCGCCGGATTGAGTTTGCCGCCGCCGGCGCGGGTTCATCGGTGAACCCGGCAGGTCTGCCCGCAGCCGATCCAGTTCCTGGTATGTGGTCGCCGCATACGCCTTGGTGAGCCGGTCTTCGTAGTCTTCAGCTGCAGACGGCCCTGCTCGGCCGCGTAGGCCAGCAACTGCGCGAGCTGGATGCGATCGGTGTCGCCCGCACGCGACGATTCGTCGCGCGCGTCCCTTCGTGTCACGTTGCGCTGAGTTGCTCATCACCCACGAGCGTACGACGTAGAAGTTTTGCTGCAAGTGGGTTGGCTAAACTGCAACCTTCGCTCCCAGGCTGCGGCTTGATCGTCAGGCCGCTTTCCGCCAGCCCAGTCGGGCCGTTAGCACGTTGCCCAGCTCGGCGGACGCTTCTGCAGGAACGCGAGCATGCCTTCGCGGGCTTCCTCGGACACGAACAGCCGGGCCGACTCCTCGGTGAGCCGTTCGGCGTCGCGGTCGAAACCTTCCAGCACCGCGGCCGTGGTCAGCGCCTTCGACGCCGCGAGGCCCTGCGGTGAACCGCGGCCGACGTCGGCGACCAGCTTCGGCCACCGCGGCGTCCACATCGTCGGCCGCCATTCGTGATCAATCCGATCTGGGCGGCTTCGTCGGCGTCGAACGTCTCGCCGGTCAGGTAGTAGCGGGCCGCGGCCCGTGACGACATTTTCGGCAGCAGTGTCAGCGAGATGATCGCCGGCGCGACGCCGATCCGGGCCTCGGTCAGCGCGAAGGTGCTGCGCGGACCGGCGACCACGATGTCGCACGCACCGACCAGTCCGAACCCGCCGGCCCGGACGTGCCCGTTGATCGGCGCCGATCACCGGCAGCGGCGACTCGACGATGGCGCGCAACAGCGCGGTCATCTCCCGGGCCCGCGCCGCGGCCAATGCCGATAGGGGCTCGCCGCCGCCGGCCTCGCTCAGGTCCGCACCGGCGCAGAAAGTGCCGCCGGTATGCCCGAGCACCACCACCCGCACCGCCGGGTCCGCCGCGGCGTCACGCAGCCCCTGTGCAGTTGGCGACCAGCGCGGTGGAAAGCGCGTTGCGGTTGTGCGGCGAGTTCAGCGTCAGCCGGGCGAACGGACCGCCGCATCGGCCGGGCCGGCGTACTCGACGAGATGTAGGTCCATCAGTAGGACCGGGGCAGGCCCAGCGATGTCTGCGCGACGAAGTTCAGCACCATCTCACGACTGATCGGGGCGATCCGCCCCAGCCGGGCCGAAGTCAGCATCGCGGCCACGCCGTACTCCTTGGTCAGCCCGTTGCCGCCCATCGACTGTACGGCCTGATCGACCGCGCGATTAGCCGCCTCGGCCGCAGCGTATTTGGCCATGTTGGCAGCCTCGGCCGCGCCCATGTCGTCGCCGCTGTCGTAGAGCGTCGCGGCCTTCTGCATCATCAGCTTGGCGAGTTGGACCTCGATGTGACACTGCGCCAACGGATGTGACAGGCCCTGGTGTGCGCCGATCGGCGTGGACCACACCTTGCGGGTCTTGACGTAGTCGACGGCCTTGTCCAGCGCGAACCGTCCCATGCCCACCGAGCTGGCCGCACCCATGATGCGCTCGGGATTCAGGCCCGCGAAAAGCTGTGCGATGGCGGCGTCCTCGGCCCCGACGAGCGCATCGGACGGCAGCCGCACGTCGTCGATGAAGACCTGGAATTGGCGTTCGGGACTGATCAGCTCCATCTCGATCGGGGTGTAGGTGAAGCCGGGCGCGTCGGTGGGCACCACGAACAACGCCGGGCGCAGCTTGCCGGTCTTGGCCTCTTCGGTGCGGGCCACCACCAGCACCGCCTGGGCTTGGTCGATTCCGGAGATGAAGACCTTCTGGCCCTTGAGGATCCAGTCGCTGCCGTCGCGGCGGGCGGTGGTGATGATCTTGTGCGAGTTGGATCCGGCGTCGGGCTCGGTGATCGCGAACGCCATGGTCAACGAGCCGTCGGCGATGGCCGGGAATCCAGCGCTTCTTCTGCTCCTCGGTCCCGAACTTGCTGATGATCGTGCCGTTGATGGCGGGCGACACCACCATCAGCAGCAACGCGCTACCCGCGGCCGCCATCTCCTCCATCACCAGTGACAACTCGTACATTCCGGCGCCGCCACCGCCGTACTCCTCGGGCAGGTTCACCCCGAGGAAGCCGAGTTTGCCTGCCTCCGACCACAATTCGTCGGTGTGCTCGTGTGCGCGTGCCTTCTTCAGGTAGTACTCGCTGCCGTAGTTGGACGCCCACGCGGACACCGCCTTGCGCAGCGCCTGGCGCTCCTCGCTCTCGATGAAGCTGGTATCGGTCATTCGGATCTCCTTCTTGGCCTCTGGGATTCAGGCGCTTCCACTCGTGCTAGGACGGCGCCGACTTCGACTTGCTGGCCGGTGGTGACGTTGAGCTCGGTGAGCACGCCGTCGGTCGGCGCGGTGATGGTGTGCTCCATCTTCATTGCCTCCAGCCAGATCAGCGGCTGACCGGCGGTGACGGCGTCGCCGACCGCGGCGCCGAGCCGGATGACGTTGCCGGGCATGGGCGCCACCAACGATCCCTGCTCGACGGCCGAACCCGGCTCGGGGAAGCGCGGCAGCGCGACCAGGTGGACGGGGCCGCGTGCCGAATCGACGTAAATGTCTTGGCCGTAGCGCGCGACCGCGAAACTGACAGGCCACCCCGTCGGTCGGCCAGCACCACCTCGTCCGGCGCCGCCGAGACCAGTTGCACCGCCGGTCGTCGGGCAAGCACCAATCCGGTTCTGGTGAAACGGTATTCGACCTGATGCTCGGTGTCGGTGTCGTCGCGGTAGGTCTTGACCTGATAGCCCGACGCCAGGTTGCGCCAGCCGCCGGGAATCGAGCCGAACACTGTTGCGGTCGCGCGATTGTGCGCGGCGTCGGCAAGCGCGGCGGCGATCGCCGACAACCGGACCGTCGCGTGTCGGCCAGCGGCGCCGACAGCTCCGCCAGGCCGTGCGTGTCGAAAAACGCAGTGTCGGTGGCGCCGTCGAGGAACGCCGGATGACGCAGCACGTTCACCAGCAGCTCGCGGTTGGTGCGCAGGCCGTGCAGGCGGGTGCGGGCCAGCGCGTCGGCGAGCACCAGCGCCGACTGCCGGCGAGTCGGGCGCATAGGAGATGACCTTGGCCAGCATCGGGTCGTAGTGGATCGACACCGTCGAGCCGTCGACGATGCCGGAGTCCAACCGGATCCCGGTTCGCTGTCCCAGCGAGGAGAACTCGGCGCGCAACCGACGGCACGTCGATCGTGTGCACCACGCCGGCCTGGGGCTGCCAGCCGTGCGCGGGATCCTCGGCGTAGAGCCGGGCCTCGATCGAATGCCCTTTGCGCGGCAGGAGGTTCGGCGTCCAGCCGGCCGCCGTCGGCGACGTCGAGCTGCAGTTCGACGAGGTCGAGCCCGGTGGTCTCCTCGGTGACCGGATGCTCGACCTGCAGCCGGGTGTTCATCTCCAGGAAGTAGAACTCGCCGTCATCGTCGGCGAGGAACTCCACCGTTCCGGCGCCGGTGTAGCCGATCGCGCCGGCGGCCAGCCGGGCCGCGTCGAACAGCTTGGCGCGCATGCCCGGCATGCGTTCGACCAATGGTGACGGCGCCTCTTCGATGATCTTCTGGTGGCGGCGCTGGATCGAGCATTCCCGTTCGCCGACGGCCCACACGGTGCCGTGGGTGTCGGCCATGACCTGAACCTCGACATGGTGCCCGGTGGGCAGGTAGCGCTCGCAGAACACGGTCGGGTCGCCGAACGCGGACTGCGCTTCGCGCTGCGCCGCCGCGACTTCGCCTGACAGCGCGGACAATTCGCGAACCACCCGCATGCCGCGGCCGCCACCGCCCGCCGACGCCTTGACCAGCACCGGCAGCTGGGCTTCGGTGACGGTGTCGGGGTCGAGTTCGTCGAGCACCGGCACGCCGGCGGCGGCCATCAGCTTCTTGGACTCGATCTTGGAGCCCATCGCGCGCACCGCGTCCACCGGCGGCCCGACCCAGGTCAGGCCGGCCTCTTGCACCGCCGCAGCGAATTCGGCGTTCTCCGAAAGGAATCCGTAGCCGGGGTGCACCGCGTCGGCGCCGGCGGCGCGGGCGGCGGCGATGATCGCCTCGGCGTTCAGATAGTCATTGGTCTTCGGCAGCCGCACCCGGGCGTCGGCCTCGGCGACGTGCGGCGCGGCGGCGTCCGGGTCGGTGTAGACGGCGACGGTGCCCAGACCCAGCCGCCGGCAGGTGGCGAACACCCGTCGGGCGATCTCGCCGCGGTTGGCAACCAGCACTCGAGTGATTCCCATGAGGCTCACATCCGGAAGACGCCGAAGTTCGACGTCCCCTTGATCGGGCCATTGGCGATGGCGGACAAACACATTCCCAGTACGGTGCGGGTGTCGCGCGGGTCGATCACCCCGTCGTCGTAGAGCATCCCGGACAACACCATCGGCAGCGACTCGGCCTCGATCTGGCCCTCGACGGCGGCCCGCATCGCGGCGTCGGCCTCCTCGTCGACCTGCTGCCCGCGGGCCTCGGCGGCCGCCCGGGCCACGATGGACAGCACGCCCGGACAGCTGGGCGCCGCCCATCACCGCGGATTTGGCGCTGGGCCAGGCGAACAGGAACCGCGGATCGTAGGCGCGCCCGCACATGCCGTAGTGGCCGGCGCCGTAGGACGCGCCGATCAGCAGCGAGATGTGCGGGACGGTCGAGTTGGACACGGCGTTGATCATCATCGAGCCGTGCTTGATCATCCCGCCCTCTTCGTAGTCCTTGCCCACCATGTAGCCGGTGGTGTTGTGCAAGAACAACAGTGGCGTGTCGGAGCGGTTGGCCAGCTGGATGAACTGGGTGGCCTTCTGCGACTCCTCGCTGAACAACACGCCGCGCGCGTTGGCCAGGATGCCGATCGGGTAGCCGTGTAACTGGGCCCAGCCGGTCACCAGCGATGACCCGTACATCGGCTTGAATTCGTCGAATTCGGAGCCGTCGACAATGCGGGCGATCACCTCCCGCGGGTCGAACGGGATGCGCAGATCGGACGGGCACGATGCCGATCAGCTCCTCGGCGTCGAACAGCGGCTCGGTCACCGGCTTCGGGCGCGGGCCCCTGCTTGACCCAGTTCAGCCGGGCCACGATGCGACGGCCGATGCGGATCGCGTCGAGTTCGTCGAGCGGCGAAGTAGTCGGCCAAACCCGATATGCGGGCATGCATTTCGGCGCCGCCCAGCGACTCGTCGTCGGACTCCTCGCCGGTGGCCATCTTCACCAGCGGCGGGCCGGCCAGGAAGACCTTCGAGCGTTCCTTGATCATCACCACGTGGTCGGACATCCCCGGCACGTAGGCCCCGCCCGCGGTGGAGTTGCCGAACACCAGCGCAATTGTGGGGATGCCGGCCGCCGAGAGCCGGGTCAGGTCGCGGAACATCTGCCCGCCCGGGACGAAGATTTCCTTCTGCGTGGGCAGGTCCGCGCCGCCGGATTCCACCAGCGAAATCACCGGAAGCCGGTTCTCAAACGCAATCTGGTTGGCCCGCAGTATCTTTCTTCAGTGTCCACGGATTGCTGGTGCCGCCTTTGACGGTGGGGTCGTTGGCGACGATCATGCATTCCACGCCGCGACCGCGCCGATTCCGGTGACCGTACTGGCGCCGACCTGTGAACGCGCTGCCCTAGGCCGCCAGCGGGCTGAGTTCCAGGAACGGCGAATCCGGGTCGACGAGCAGCTCGATGCGTTCCCGCGCGGTCAGCTTGCCGCGGGCGTGATGACGCTCGACATACTTGGGGCCGCCGCCCGCCAAGCGCTTTGGCGAATTCAGCGTCGATCTCGTCGAGCCGTGCGTCGCCGCCGACGCCGCCTCGGCGTAGGTGTCGGCGTTCGGTTCGAGCGTGGACTGCAGCACGGTCATGATTGGAATCCCAGGGTTTGGCGGCCAGTGCGGTGAGGATTTCGGTGGTGCCGCCGCCGATGCCCAGGATCCGCATGTCCCGGTATTGGCGTTCGACTTCGGATTCGGCCATGTAACCCATGCCGCCGAACAGTTGGACGGCTTGGTTGGCCACCCATTCGCCGGCTTCGACGGCGGTGTTCTTGGCGAAACACACCTGCGCGATCAGGTTGGTTTCGCCCGCCAGTTGGCGCTCCACCACATTGCGGGAGTAGACGCGGGCCACGTCGATGCGGCGGGCCATCTCGGCCAGCGTGTTCTGCACCGACTGCCGCGAAATCAACGGCCGGCCGAACGTCTCCCGGTCGCGGCACCACTGCGCGGTGATGTCCAGGCACCGCTGCGCGCTCGAATACGCCTGGGCGGCAAGGCCGATGCGCTCGGCGACGAACGCCTGGGCGATCTGTGCGAATCCGCGTGTTCTCGGCGCCGACGATATTGTCCGCCGGCACCCGCACGTCGGTGTAGGACAGCTCGGCGGTGTCGGAGGACCGCCAGCCCATCTTGTCCAGCTTGCGGGTCACTTCGAAACCGGGCGTGCCCTTTCGACCACCAGCAGCGAAACCCCCGCTGCGCCAGGGCCTCCGGTACGCACCGCGGTGACAACGTAGTCGGCGCGGACCCCGGAGGTGATGTAGGTCTTGGCGCCGTTGACCATGTAGTGGTCGCCGTCGCGCACAGCGGTGGTGCGCAGGTGCCCGACGTCCGAACCGCCGCCGGGTTCGGTGATGGCCAGCGCGCCGATCTTCTCGCCGGCCAGCGTCGGGCCGCACATACGTGTCGATCAGCCGCTGGTCGCCGGACGCGATCATGTGCGGGCACCGCGATTCCGCAGGTGAACAGCGACGCGAACACACCTCCGGGCGCGCCGGACTGGTGCATTCCTCGCAGATGACCACCGCGTCGGCGCCGTCCCCGCCACCACCCCCGACCGCTTCGGGAAAGTTCGGCGCCCAGCAGGCCGGCGGCCCCGGCGCGCCGGTGCAACTCGCGCGGCAGGTCGCCGGTGCGTTCCCACTCGTCGATGTTGGGCAAGGATCTTCCGTCCAGTCCGGACCCGTCGAGTCGGCGGGCGGATGGGACGTTTTCCTCGCGCGCGAGCTGTGACGCCGCGTCGACACGCCTCCTGGCGAAAGGCCCTCTCGATGCGTTTTTATCCGCGTCATATCGTCGTGCTCGTCCTCTCCCTCGCGCTCCCGATCGGCGCCGGTTGCGCCGGGGACCATCCTCCCTCCGCCAGCTCCGGCGCCGGCGGCGAGCCGGGGGACAGCGTGTCCGTGGGGAGCGCGGCCGTCGGCGCAGGGGGGTTCAACGACGGCATCGGGACCGCCGTGTCGCCGCGTGGCACGCGGAACTCGACCGTGTCGCCGTCGATCGACGGCGACGTCGCGCCGGGAAGCCGTTCGGCGAGTTGTGCCGTGCGGGCCGGGTCGGACACCGCCAGCGTCACCAGGTCGCCGGACACCTTGCCGCGCAACTCGTCCTGCGTGCCGACGGCGACGATGCGGCCGTGGTCGATGACCATGATCCGGTCGCACAGGGCGTCCGCCTCGTCGAGGTAGTGCGTGGTGAGGAAGACGGTCGCGCCGCGTTCCGCGCGCAGCGCCTTGACGTGCTGCCACAGGTTGTCGCGGCTCCTCGGGTCCAGCCCCGTGGACGGCTCGTCGAGGAACACCAGCGCCGGCTCGTGCAGCACGCCGAGCAGGACGTCCAGCCTGCGCTGCTGGCCCCCGGACAGCGTGACCACGAGACGGTCGGCCACATCGGTGAGGTCGAATTCGGCCATCAGCCGGGTGACGCGGGCGGCTGGGTCGGGCACGCCGTAGAGCTGCGCCTGGAGCAGGAGCTCGTCGCGGACCCGCTGGTCGGCGCCGCCGCCGTGGCCCTGGCCGACGTAGCCGATCCTGCGCCGGACACCGGCCGGGTCCCTGCGCAGATCGTGGCCCGCGACGACGGCCTCGCCGGCCGTCGGCCGCAGCAGTGTGGTGAGCATGCGCAGGGTGGTGGTCTTGCCGGCGCCGTTCGGGCCGAGGAAGCCCACCACCTCGCCTTCGTGGACGTCGATGTCGACGCCCTCGACGGCGGTCACCGGCCGCCCGCGCACGCTGAAGGTGCGGGCCAGCCCGCGTGCCTGGATCACGAGTTCTCCCCTCGGAGTTCCAGTAGTCAAGTTTGACTACTGGCCGACAAGGATGGCGGGGGCGGGGTCGGTAGTCAAGTTTGACTAGCCGATGGAGGTGATCAAGTTTGACTAGGCCGGTTCCGGTGATCAATGTTGACTACTCGCTGTCGGTAGTCAACATTGACTACCGACCCCGACCCTGGTGGTCAACGTTGGCTACCGGACAGCCGTGTAGGTCCGGTCGCCCGGCGGGCCGGGCGTGTTGGGGCGGTGCCCGAAGTGGTCGGGCGAGTCGTCGGCCATCACGAACTCGCCTGCCTCCAACTGCTCGATCAGCGAGCGCGTCCAGCGGATCGCCGCGTCGCCGTTGAACTCCCACAGCCGGAACAGCTCCCGCACGTGGTCCGGCTTGCGCATCTCGCTGTTCGCCCCGACGCCGTACTTCGCGCCCTCGGTGAGGCTCTCCAGTTTGGTCAGCCGGTAGCGAAGCAGCCCGATCACGCGGTCCCTGGGCAGCGTCGTCATGAACGTGATCGCCGCGCTCAGATACTCCTGACCACGGTCCGGCTCGGTCAGCGCACGCGTCAGCAGCAGCATGAACTCGGTCTCGCCGTCCTCGGTGAGCCGGTACGACGTGCGGTCGGGCCCCGCGCCCTCCTCGACGCCGACGTCGAGCAGCAGGCCGTCCCTGGCCAGCTTCTTCAGCGCGTGGTAGATCGACCCCGGCTGCACGCTGGCCCACTGGTCGGCCGCCCAGCTCAGGAGCTCGCGCCGGACCTGGTAGCCGTGGGCCTGGCCGTACATCCGCACCACGCCCAGCACCAGCAGCCGTGTCGCCGTCATCCGCTCGCTCCGTAACGCCAATCCGACGGCCGGCGGTTCCCGGCCATCCGTAGGCTAGGACGACATGAGCTCCTCCGTCCTGACGGCGGTGGCCTGGCCCTACGCCAACGGCCCCCGCCACATCGGCCACGTGTCCGGTATCGGCGTCCCTTCGGACCTCTTCGCCCGGTACATGCGGATGTCGGGCAACGACGTGCTCATGGTCTCGGGCACCGACGAGCACGGCACGCCGATCCTCGTGCAGGCCGACAAGGAGGGCCTCACCCCGCAGCAGACCGCGGACAAGTACCACCGCGTCATCGCGGAGGACATGCGGGACCTGGGGGTCACCTACGACCTGTACACCCGCACCACGACCGGCAACCACCGCGATGTCGTGCAGCAGATCTTCCTTGCCCTGAACAAGAACGGCTACATCCTGCCCAGGACGGCCAAGGGCGCGATCAGTCCGAGCACCGGCCGCACGCTGCCGGACCGCTACATCGAGGGCACGTGCCCGATCTGCGGCTACGACGGCGCGCGCGGCGACCAGTGCGACAACTGCGGCAACCAGCTCGACGCGATCGACCTGATCAACCCGAAGTCGCGGATCAACGGCGAGACGCCGAAGTTCATCGACACCGAGCACCTGTTCCTCGACCTGCCCGCGTTCACCGAGAGCCTGGGCAAGTGGCTGGCCACGAAGACCGACTGGCGGCCCAACGTCCTGAAGTTCACCCAGAACCTGCTCGACGACATGCGGCCCCGGCCGATCACGCGCGACCTGGACTGGGGCGTGTCGATCCCGCTGGACGGCTGGCGCGACCAGCCGCTGAAGAAGTTCTACGTCTGGTTCGACGCCGTGATCGGCTACTTCTCGGCCAGCGTGGAATGGGCGCGCCGCTCCGGTGACCCGAACGCGTGGCGTCGGTTCTGGAGCGACCCGGACGCTCGGCTCGTGCACTTCATGGGCAAGGACAACATCACGTTCCACGCCCAGATCTGGCCCGCGCTGCTGCTCGGCCACAACGGGGCGGGCGACCACGGCGGCGAGCCGGGGCCCTACGGCGTGCTGAACCTGCCCAGTGAGATCGCGTCCAGCGAGTTCCTCACGATGAGCGGGTCGAAGTTCTCCACGTCCCGCGGCAGGGTGATCTACCTGCGGGATTTCCTGAACGAGTTCGGCGCGGACAAGCTGCGGTACTTCATCGCGGCCGCCGGGCCGGAGACGCAGGACGTGGACTTCACGTGGGACGAGTTCGTCCGCCGGGTGAACTTCGAGCTGGCCAACGAGTGGGGCAACCTGGTCAACAGGTCGATCTCGATGGCGCACAAGAACGTCGGTGCCGTGCCGGCGCCGACTCGGCCGCAGCAGGCCGACGAGGATCTGAAGCTGTTGGCCCGCAACGCCTTCACCACCGTCGGGGACAACCTGCGGCGCAACAAGTTCCGTGCCGCGATCGCCGACACGATGCGGGTCGCCCAGGCGGCGAACAAGTACCTGTCCGATCAGGAACCGTGGAAGCGCAAGGACGATCCGGAGCGCCGGGATACGATCCTGCACACCGCGCTGCAGGTGGTGTCGGACGTCAACACGCTGTTCACGCCGTTCCTGCCGCACTCGTCGCAGCAGGTCTTCGAGGCACTGGGCGGCGAGGGCACGTGGGCGTCGCAGCCGGAGCTGCGTGAGGTGGACGACCTGGACGTCGAGGGCCGCAGTTTCCCTGTCATCACAGGGGACTACACGAAGGAGAAGGCGCGCTGGGAGTCGGTGCCGATCGAGGTGGGCAGGCCGCTGGCGAAGCCGACGCCGTTGTTCACCAAGGTCGACCCGGAACTGGGCGACAACGGTCCGGACTTCGCGCCGATCACCAAGTGAACCAGGAATGAGCCGGTCGGCCGGCGAACGGCCACCGGTGCCGGAATCCCTTCCGGTGCCGGTGGCCGACGCCCACACCCACCTGGATGCCTGTGGTGCCACCGATCCCTCGGCGGTGCGCGCCATGGTGGACAGGGCGGCATCGGCCGGGATCGACCGCGTGGTCACGGTCGCCGACGACGTGGCGGCCGCCCGATGGGCCGCGCAGGCCGCCACGTGGGACGAGCGCGTGTTCGCCGCCGTCGCCGTGCATCCGACCCGTGCCGGCACGTTCGGGGACGCGGAACGGGCCGTCATCGAGGAACTGGCCGCACGGCCGCGGGTGGTCGCGATCGGCGAGACGGGCCTGGACTACTACTGGGACTACGCAACTCCCGCCGACCAGCAGGCGGCCTTCCGGTGGCACATCGACCTGGCCAAGCGGGTCGGCAAGCCGCTGATGATCCACGACCGGGACGCGCACGAGGACGTGCTGTCCATCCTGGACGCCGAAGGACCACCGGATACCGTGATTTTTCACAGTTTTTCCGGAGATCTGGCAATGGCGAGGCGATGTGTGGACGCCGGCTACGTACTGTCGTTCTCCGGCACGGTCACCTTCCGCAACGCGCCCGCCCTGCACGAGGCGGCGGAGTTCGTGCCGGTGTCGCAGCTACTGGTCGAGACCGACGCGCCGTTCCTCACGCCGCATCCGTTCCGTGGTCGGCCGAACGAGCCGTACTGCGCTGCCTACACCGTCCGGACGCTGGCCCGGCTACGGTCCGTCAGCGAGTTGGATCTCTGTGAGGCCTTGCGCGCCAACGCCGAACGGGTGTTCCTTGTGGACCGTTCGGCCTAGTCGTGGCACGGCATGCGGAGATGAAATCACACGGTAGTGTGATGAACCGCACGTATTTTCTCAGGGGTGTTTGCGCAACCAGCCGGAACCCGTTACGGTCCCGTGACCGATGCCCCTAACGGACCAAGGCCGAGAACGGTTCGAACTCCCGAGGGGGCGCCCCGCAGTCGAGGCGACGTTGATCGGGGCCGGGCCGCCCAAACCAGGGTGGAAGCCGGGACACGCGCTTGCTACGGGTGCTGAAGCACCACCGAGTACCGCACGGAACAGGAGGACGGGACACCGAGGACATCGGCGTTGATGTGATTCGACCCCGTCCACGTGCGGAACGCGTATGGAGGTAACGGCCCTGTGATCGCGAGCGGTGACTATCGCAGTCGGACCATGTCCGGCGAAGGTGAACGAAGCGATAGAGCGCAGATGAACTGGTTCGGCGGCGGCAGGCCGCCCGGGTCCGACCTACCCCCCGGTCACCCGTCCGCCTACTTCCCGCGGGCCGACTACGGCGGGACCACCGTCACGGCGGAGCACGCCGCCGAGGTGACGTCGGCCTTCACGATCACCACGCAGGACGTCCTGGACGTCCTCGGCCCCGACGCCGACGACCTGCTCTCCACCGCGAACCTCGACCTCGACGGCCTGATCTCGATGATCAATGCCGAGACGACCCTCATTCCTCGCATCGACGAGGAACTGGAGGCGATGTTCGCCGCCGAGTCCGTCGAGGAACCCGACTACTCCGGCCGGATCCAGGCCCAGCAGTCCCGCGTCGAGAGCGTCGCGAAGCGCTGGAAGAAGCGGTTTCTCAAGGCGGCCATCGCCGCCATCCTGATGTCCGCCACCGGCGGCGCCGCCATGGCCGTCGCCATGGACAAGGACGTCACGGTCGACGTGGACGGCCACGAGTCGCACATCCGCACCTACGACGCCAACGTCGGCCAGGTGCTACACGACCAGGGCGTCCAGCTCACCTCGCACGACGCCGTCAGCCCGTCGCCGAACGCTCCGGTGACCGACGGCGGCAAGATCATGCTGGAGCGCGGCCGCGCGGTGCACCTGACCGTGGACGGCGTCCTCCAGACCCAGTGGACCCGTGCCCAGACCGTCGGCGCCGCGTTGCGCGCGCTGAACGTGAACACCGCGGGCGCCTGGATGTCCACCAACCCGAACGCTCAGATCCCGTTGAGCGGCATGGCGATCCAGGTCCGTACGCCGAAGGCGATCACGATCCTGGACGGCGCCAGCGGCCCGCGTCAGCTCAGCACCACGGACGCCACCATCGGCGACGTGCTGCGGGACCAGAACATCTCGCTCGGCCCGAACGACGCGGTGAGCCCGGATCTGAAGCTGCCGATCACGGCCGGCATGCAGATCTCCATCAGCCGCAACGGCACCTCGATCCTCACCGTCACCGAGCCGATCACGCCTCCGGTCCAGACCATCCAGGACCCGACGGCGAACGAGGGCACCCAGACGATCGTCAACCCGGGTACGCCGGGCTCGCAGATCGTCACCTACAAGGTGACCAAGCACAACGGCGTCGAGGTCAGCCGGGTCCAGATGTCGGTCCAGGTGACCCTGCAGCCGGTCGCCAAGGTCGTCAAAGAAGGCACCAAGCAGCTCCCCGGCGACGCCGTGTGGGACGAGATCGCGCAGTGCGAGTCCGGCGGCAACTGGAGCATCAACACCGGCAACGGCTACTACGGCGGTCTCCAGTTCAACCAGGAGACCTGGGCGGGCAACGGTGGTACCCAGTACGCCCCGCGCGCCGACCTGGCCACCAAGGCCCAGCAGATCGCCGTCGCCGACCGCGTGCGGGCAGCCCGCGGCCTGGAGCCGTGGCAGTGCGCGGGCGAACTGGGTCTGACCTGATCCCTGTACGCTCCGGCGGGTGAACGCCCTGCTCGGTCCCGCTGACGTCCGGTCGCTCGCGGCTTCGCTGGACGTCCGGCCGACCAAACGGCTGGGCCAGAACTTCGTGCACGACGCGAACACGGTGCGCCGCATCGTGGCCGTCGCCGACCTCGGACCCGACGACGTGGTCCTGGAGGTCGGCCCCGGGCTCGGTTCCCTGACCCTGGCGCTGCTGCCCGCCGCTGCCGCCGTGGTGGCCGTGGAGATCGATCCCGCGCTCGCCGGACGGCTGCCGGCCACGGTCGCCGAGCGGGCGCCGGAACTGGCCGCCAGGCTGCACGTGGTCGCCGCCGACGCGCTCACCGTGACCCCGGCCGACCTGCCGGTGGTGCCGACCGCCCTGGTGGCCAATCTGCCCTACAACGTGGCCGTGCCGGTCGTGCTGCACCTGCTGGCCGAACTGCCCGACCTGGCCCACGGCCTGGTCATGGTGCAGGCCGAGGTCGCCGACCGGCTGGCCGCGGGACCGGGCAGCCGGACGTACGGGGTGCCCAGCGTCAAGGCCGCCTGGTACGCCGACGTGCGACGCGCCGGAGCGGTGTCCCGGTCGGTGTTCTGGCCGGTGCCCAACGTCGACTCGGCACTCGTGTCGTTCACCCGCAGGCCCGTCCCGTCGACCGTCGACCGGGCGGCCGTCTTCGCGGTCGTCGACGCCGCCTTTGCCCAGCGCCGCAAGACATTGCGCGCCGCGCTGGCCGGCTGGGCGGGCTCGGCGGACCGGGCAGGACAGTTGCTGGCCGAGGCCGGCATTCCCAGCACCGCGCGCGGCGAACAGCTCACCGTCGCCGATTTCGCGCGGCTGGCCGAGACCGCCGACAGGGCGTGACCCGCGGCCTCACGAGGCCACGGGCGGCTGTGACGTTCCCCGTTACACCCGGTTGACCGCTTGCCATCGGGGCGGCCCATCGGTTGTACTAGCGATACCCATCCAGAGCGGCTGAGGGACCTGGCCCGCAGAAGCCGCAGCAACCACCCGGAAACGGGCAGGTGCTAACGCCAGGACCGATGGAGGACTCGTGGACCTCACCCGCCGCCGGACGGTCGATCACTGCCGCCGGACCGCAACGGGCTGTCAAGGCTGACGCGTACCACCTCGCGCACAACAGCCCACCAGCCCGTCAGGGCGTCAACATCGTTCACCCCCGATCGCGCCGTGACCCGGCGCGTCGAGTGCTGCCCGGGAGTAGGCATGATCACAGTCGAGAACCTGACGAAGTCGTATACCGGCCCCGTCGTCGCCCTGGACGACATCAACCTGGACGTGCAGGAAGGCGCACTGTTCGGGGTCGTCGGCCCGAGTGGCGCCGGGAAGTCCACCCTCGCCCGCTGCGTCGCGCTGCAGGAGCGCCCGGACCGCGGCTCGATCCGCGTCGGCGGCACCAACCTGATGGCCCTCGGCAACTCGCAACTGCGCCAGGCGCGCCGGCAGATCGCCCTGCTCCCGACCGAGGCCAACCTGCTGGCGCCGCGCACGGCCGCCGGCAACATCGCCGTGCCGATGGAACAGACAGGCGTCGCGGGGCCGCAGCGGCGCGCCAGGGTCGCCGAACTCCTCGACCTGGTCGGCCTCACCGACCGTGCGGGCAGCCAGCCCGACCAGCTCACCATCGGCCAGCGCCGCCGGGTCCTGCTGGCCCGCGCCCTGGCCGGCGGTGCCACGGTGCTGCTGGCCGACGAGCCGACAGGTGGCCTGGACACCACGGACGCGAGCGCCGTGCTCACCGTGCTGGACCGGGCAAGGGCCGAGCTCGGCGTGACCGTGGTGCTGGTCACCAGGGACGCGAGCGTGATCCGGCGGGTGTGCGACGACGTGGCGGTGCTCGACGACGGCCGGCTGGTCGAGCAGGGCAAGCTGCTCGAACTGGCCACCGACCTGGAGAGCTGGACGGCGTCGGCGGTGCTGCCCGACGTGCACGCGGGGCTGCCGCCCGCGGCGCGGGCAGCGCTGACCGCCCGCTACGACCGGGTCGCCGACATCGTGCTGATCGGGTTCGCCACGGTCGGCGCGCTGCTGCCGGAGGCGGCCAGCCGGTTCGGTGCCGACATCTCCGTCATCGGTGGCGGCCTGACCCGGCTCGGTGACACGCCGGTGGCGCGGTTCCAGGTCGGGGTGCGGGGTGAGCGGGCGGACAGTGCGCTGGCCTGGATCGCCGACCGGGGCGCCGTCGTGCACCGCGACACGACGGGCCCGCAGGGCGTCGCCGCCTGATCGGTCCGCACCAACGCATCGGTCGCGACCGTGGCCGTTGAGACACAGCACACACCGAAGGATGCCTCGGCGCCTTCGGTGGTGTGTCCGCCGGGACCTCCCGCCGGGGTCGTCGTGCGGCCGCCCGTGCGACCCCGCCGCGACCGTCTTCTGCCTGCCGCGCCAGGATTTGTACGGTTCGTTCGGTCGCCGATCGGTCGTTCGGGATTCGTTCACCGACGGTGGATCGGCAGGTGGCGGCTGTTCGGTCGGACGGCCGCTTGCGCTCCCTCGTCGCTGGCGCGGCGGCGCCTTCCGTACGCTCGTGGATGTGCTTGCTGTCGTCCCACCGCCGGTCACGGTCCGCGTACCGGCCAAGGTCAACCTGCATCTGGCGGTCGGTGACCGTCGACGTGACGGCTATCACGACCTGACCACCGTGTTCCAGGCGCTGTCGCTGACCGACGAGGTCGTCGTCGCGGCCGCGGACGATCCCGGCGTCGAGGTGACCGGTGAGGGCGCGGCCGTCGTGCCGTCCGGACCGGAGAACCTGGCGTGGCGGGCGGTCGGGACGCTGGCCGAGTACGTCGGCCGGGACGTCGCGGAGACGAAGGTCAGAGTGCTGATCCGCAAGGCCATCCCGGTGGCGGGCGGCATGGCCGGCGGCAGCGCCGATGCCGCGGCCACGCTGGTCGGTCTCGCGGCGCTGTGGAAGCTGGACATCGGCCGGGACGAACTGGCGACCGTAGCGGCGAAGCTGGGCAGTGACGTGCCGTTCATGCTGCACGGCGGTACGGCGCTGGGGACCGGCCGTGGTGAGCAGCTCGTTCCCGTCCTGACCCGGCACACGTTCCACTGGGTGATCGCGCTGGACCGCGGCGGCCTGAGCACACCGGACGTGTACGGCGAACTGGACCGGCTGCGCGGCGAGGGGCGGCAGTCGCGCACCGGGGACGTCGAACCGGTGCTGGAGGCGCTCGCCTCCGGCGACCCCCGGCAGCTTGCGTTGCTGCTGGGCAACGATCTGCAGGTGGCCGCCGTGTCGCTGCGGCCCGCGCTGCGCAGGACGCTGCGCGCCGGTGTGGCCGCAGGCGCGCTGGCCGGGCTGATCAGCGGGTCGGGGCCGACGTGCGCGTTCCTGTGCACGGACGGCGAATCGGCGGTGCGCGTCGCGGCGGAGCTGGCCGGGGCCGGCGTGTGCCGGACGGTGCGGGTGGCGCAGGGCCCGGTCCCGGGAGCACGGGTGGTCGGCGGCGATGACGCCCCCCGGCCGGTTCCTCCCGAAGTACACGCGTGACCCCCGATCCGTTCCGTCCGAGGGAAAGCGTGCGTCATGGCCAACCTGGTCAACCTGGAGTCCGTGCACAAGAGTTTCGGCGTCCGGCCGTTGCTGGAGGGCGTCTCGCTGGGCATCGGCGACGGTGACCGGATCGGTGTCGTCGGCCTCAACGGCGGCGGCAAGACGACGCTGCTCGAGGTCCTGGCGGGCGTCGAGGCCCCGGATGCGGGCCGGGTCAGCCGCACGCGCGACCTGAGGCTCGCCGTCGTCACGCAGCGGTCCGAAGTGGACGATTCGATGACGGTGCGGCAGAACGTGATCGACCCGTTGGGCACGTCTGCCGACCACGAGTGGGCAGCCGACCCGAGGATCAGGGCGGTGCTGCACGGGCTGGGCATCGACGCGCTCGGCCTTGACTCGCTCGTCGGCACGATGTCCGGTGGCGAACGCAGGCGCGTCGCGCTCGCGGCGGCCCTCGTGCGCGATCTGGACCTGCTGGTGCTGGACGAGCCGACCAACCACCTGGACGTCGAGGGCGTGCGCTGGCTCGCCGATCACCTGCTGGTCCGGCGGTGCGCGCTGGTCGTCGTGACGCACGACAGGTGGTTCCTGGACACCGTGTGCACGCGCACCTGGGAGGTCGCGGGCGGTCAGGTCGAGCAGTACGAGGGCGGTTACGCGGACTGGGTGTTCGCGCGCGCCGAACGCGCCCGGCTGGTCGACACGGCAGAGGAACGGCGCCGCAACCTGGCGCGCAAGGAACTGGCGTGGCTGCAACGCGGCGCGAAGGCGCGCACGTCCAAGCCGCGCTACCGGGTGCAGGCCGCCGAGGACCTGATCGCGGACGTGCCCGAACCGCGCGACACCGTCGAACTGGTGTCCTTCGCCAGGCGCCGACTGGGAAAGACGGTGCTGGAACTGGAGGACGTGACGCTCACGGCGGGCCCGAGGTCGCTGCTGGCCGGCGTGACGTGGCGGATCGGCCCCGGCGATCGCGTCGGCCTGGTCGGCATCAACGGTTCCGGCAAGACGACGCTGCTGCGGCTGCTGGCCGGTGAGCAGGAACCCGAGGCTGGCAAGCGGATCGAGGGCAAGACGGTGCGGCTGGCGCACCTGACGCAGGAACTGGTCGACCTGCCCGGCGACCTGCGTATGCTGGAGGCCGTCGAGGAGATCGCGGGCCGGGTGCAGTTGGGCAAGCAGGAGCTGTCCGCGTCACAGCTTGCCGAACGTTTCGGGTTTCCCGCGTCCCGGCAGTGGACGCCGGTGGCGGACCTGTCCGGTGGTGAGCGGCGCAGGCTGCAGTTGACAAGGCTGCTGATGGACGAGCCGAACGTGCTGCTGCTCGACGAGCCGACCAACGACCTGGACATCGACACGCTCCAGCAACTGGAGGACCTGCTCGACTCGTGGGCGGGCACGATGGTCGTCGTGTCGCACGACCGGTATCTGGTGGAGCGCGTGTGCGACACGGTGGTCGCGCTGCTGGGCGACGGCCGGATCACGCACCTGCCCGGCGGCATCGACGAGTACCTGGGCCGCCTCGGCACGCGGCAGACCCCCGCGCCGATGGCCCCCGTCGCGGTGAGCGTGCCGTCCAACGCGGCGGAGCAGCGCAACGCCAGGAAGACGCTCGCGCGCCTGGAACGGCGGCTGGAGACGCTGAACGGCCGGGTGACCGAGCTGAACGAGGCCATGGCCGACGTGGGTGCCGACGCGAGCCGCCTCACCGAGCTCGACGCCCAACTCAGGGCGGTGCGCGCCGAGCAGGACGAGATCGAGGAGCAGTGGCTGGCGGCCGCCGAGAAGGCGGACGCCTGACCATCCGGTCGACGGCCGGCCGCGTTGCCCCCGCTCGCCGGCCAAACAGCGGGCCGGCGGCCGGCCGGCTGGCTAAGCTCCGCATCATGAGTCGGTTCGTTGACATGCTGCTGGCCACCGCCGCCGAGTCGACGCAGGGGATCGTGACAGGTGAGCCCCGGCAGCCGCGCCGGCAGACCTGGGGTGAGATCGGCCGACAGGCGCGCCGGATGGCCGGATCGCTGGTCGGCGGTGGCCTGGCACCCGGTTCGGCGGTGGCCGTGCTGGCCGCCGACCCCGTGCTGATCGCGCCGGCCGTGCAGGCCGTGTGGCGCTCCGGCGGCAGCGTGACCATGCTGCACCAGCCCACACCGCGCACCGACCTTGCCGAGTGGTCGCAGGACACGGTCCGTGTGCTGGACATGATCGGGTCACGGATGTTGTTGCTGGGCAGCCCGTTCGACGCCCTGGCCCCCGTCCTGGACGGGCACGGCGTCACCTACCGCATGCTGGGGGACCTCGTCGACGGCGACCCGCTCGCCGACGTCGTGCCGGCGGACGAGGGCGACACGGCCCTGTTGCAGCTCACGAGTGGTTCGACGGCCGACCCGAAGGCCGTTCGTATCACGCACGGCAACCTGCACGCCAACATCGTGTCGATGCGGCAGGCGGCCGCCCTGGTGCCCGGTGAGGACGTCATGCTGTCCTGGCTGCCGCTGTTCCACGACATGGGCATGGTCGGCTTCCTGACGCTGCCGATGACCGTCGGTGTGGAACTGGTCAAGACCACCCCGGCCGACTTCCTGACCGGCCCGCTGCTGTGGCCGGCGTTGATCAGCAAGTACCGCGCCACGATCACGGCCGCGCCGAACTTCGCGTACGCCATGGTGGGCAGGCGGATGGCGAAGGTGGACGACGCGGACGCCTACGACCTGTCCCGCCTGCGGATCGCGCTGAACGGCGCCGAGCCGATCGACGCGGCGGCGGTGCGGGGCTTCGTCGAGGCGGGCGCGCGGTTCGGAATGCCGGCGGAGTGCGTGATGCCGGCCTACGGCATGGCCGAGGCGACGCTGGCCGTGTCGTTCGCGCCGCTGTCCACGGGCCTGACCGTGGACGAGATCGACGCGGACGCGCTGGAGGCCGACAACCGGGCCGTGCCGGCGACGGGCGGCAACACCAGGACGTTCTCGTTGCTGGGGCCGCCGTTGCCCGGACTCGACGTCGTGGCGGTGGACGGTGACGGCAAGGAGCGAGGCGACCGTGAGGTGGGTGAGCTGCGCGTGCGAGGCGCGGCCGTGACCCCAGGCTATCTCACGATGAACGGTCCGCTGGCCACCCAGGACGGTGACGGTTGGTTGTCCACAGGTGATCTCGGCTACCTTGCCGACGGCCAGGTAGTGGTGTGCGGACGGATCAAGGACGTCATCATCATGGGCGGCCGCAACATCTACCCGACCGACATCGAGCGTGCCGCCCAGTCGGTGCAGGGCGTGCGGCCGGGCAACGCGGTCGCGATCCGGCTGGACGCCGGCAGCAGGCGGGAGCGGTTCGCGGTCGCCGTGGAGTCCACTCTGGCCGGTGACGAAGACGCCGAACGCGCGCTGGGCAAGGAGATCACCGCCCGCGTGGTGGACGCGGTCGGGGTGCGGCCGGTGGGGGTGTTCGTCCTGTCCGCCGGGACACTGCCCAAGACGCCCTCCGGCAAGCTACGGCGGGCGGCAGCCGCGGAGCTGGTGTCGGGCCGGGTGGGCTGACCGCTCTGGGCAGGTGCTGGTGCGGGGCCGGGTGCGCTCAGGCGTGGAAGGTGTTCTGGGCCGCTTCGAGGCCCATGGTGAGCAACGCCTCCGTGGCGTCGGCCGCCTTGTCGATGACGAAGGCCAGGTCCTTGCGTTCGACCATGGAGAAGTCGCGCAGCACGAAGTCGGCGGGGTCCATCCGGCCCGGTGGGCGGCCGATACCGACGCGGACCCGGTGGTAGTCCTTGCTGCCCAGTGACTTCGTGATCGAGCGGAGGCCGTTGTGGCCGTTGTCGCCGCCGCCCAGCTTCAGGCGGATCGTGTCGAACGGGACGTCGAGTTCGTCGTGGATGACGGCGATCGCGTCCGGCGACACCTTGTAGAACCGGGCCAGGCCCGCGACCGGGCCACCGGAGAGGTTCATGAACGAGCGCGGCTTCGCCAGCACGACCCGGCGGCCGGACAGCCTGCCCTCCAGGACGTCCGCGCCCGACTTGTGGGACCTGAAGCGGCCGCCGACGCGGCCGGCGAGTTCGTCGGCGACCAGGAAACCGATGTTGTGCCGGTTGCCGACATACGCGGGACCGGGGTTGCCCAGACCGACGACGAGTGCGATGTCCTCGCTGCTCACCATGGTCCGTGCGACTCCCGGTCCCGTGTGCGGAGATCTGGGGCTCAGCCCTCCTCGGTGGCCTCGCCCCCGGCCAGCTCGCCACTCTCGGGCTCGCCGCCCTCGAGTTCGGCCGCCGTCGGCGCCACGGCCACGTGGACCACGAGGGCCTCCGGGTCGGTGCTCAACGTCACGCCCTGCGGCAGCTCAAGCTGACCGGCGGTGATCTGGGTGCCCGCCGCGGCATCCTGGATGGAGACCTCGATCTGCTCAGGGATGTGCAGGGCCTCGGCCTCGACCTGGACGGCGGTGAGTTCCAGGTTGACCAGCGTGCCCGCGACGGCGTCACCGGTGACGACGATGTGGACGTCGACGGAGACCTTCTCGCCACGGCGGACCAGCAGCAGGTCGACGTGCTCGATGTAGTTCTTGATCGGGTGGGTGGTGACCGTCTTGGTCAGCGCCAGTTCGGTGCCGGACGAGTCGATGTCCAGCGTCAGGACGGCGTTCTGGCCGTGCTCACGGACCACACGGGCGAACTCCAGCGCCGGCAGAGCCAGGTGCTTCGGGTCGGAACCGTGGCCGTAGAGCACCGCGGGGATCTTGCCGGCGCGGCGGGTACGGCGAGCGGCGCCCTTGCCGAACTCGGTACGCGGCTCGGCGGCGAGACGGACCTCGGACACGGTTGTGCACTCCTCGTAATGAATGATGCGGACAGGCCGGTAGCGGTGGAACGGGGGCGGTCACCTCGGGCGGCGGACACACGAGCACGAGAGGCTGCGGCATCCCAGCCGCCGCGTCGATAACGCCGGGCACCAAGCCCGTCCTCGCCGAGGCAACCCGGCTAGTGTAAGCCGATTCGTCGGCAGCCGGTCAACCGGGGTCGTACGACCCTGTTGCCGCGCCGACTTCTTCCGCCGGGACGGGGGTCGGCCGCCGCAGGGTTGCCACCGCGCTGTGGCCACCCGTGGCGAGACTTCGTCCGGTTCAGGCGTTGCCGTTGAACAGACTGGTCACCGAGCCGTCCTCGAAGACCTCTTCGATCGCCCTGGCCAGCAGCGGTGCGATGGACAGCACCGTCATGCCGGGAAAGCGCTTCTCGTCCTGGATGGGCAGCGTGTTGGTGAAGATCACCTCACGGGCGCCGCACTGGGCCAGCCGCTGCGACGCGCCGCTGGACAGCACGCCGTGCGTGGCGGCCAGCACGACGTCGGCCGCGCCCTCGTCGAGCAACTGGCGGACCGCCTTGGAGATCGTGCCGCCGGTGTCCACCATGTCGTCCACGACGACGCACAGCCTGCCCTTGATCTCGCCGACCACGCGGTTGGCGACGACCTCGTTGGGCTTGAGCGGGTCGCGGGTCTTGTGGATGAAGGCGATCGGCACGCCACCGAGCTGATCGGCCCACTTCTCGGCGAGCTTGGTGCGGCCGGAGTCCGGTGAGACGACGGTCATGTTCTCGCTGGAGTATGCGGCCGCCACGTGCTGGGCCAGCAGGTTCTGCGCGAACAGGTGGTCCACCGGGCCGTCGAAGAAGCCCTGGATCTGGGCGGTGTGCAGGTCGACGGCCATGATCCGGTTGGCGCCCGCGGTCTTGAACAGATCGGCCACCAGGCGCGCCGAGATCGGTTCGCGGCCCTTGTGTTTCTTGTCCTGCCTCGCGTACGGATAGAACGGCATGATCACGGTGATCCGCTTGGCGCTGGCGCGCTTGAGCGCGTCCACCATGATCAGCTGCTCCATCACCCACTGGTTGATCGGCGCACAGTGGCTCTGGATGACGAACGCGTCGCTGCCGCGCACCGACTCGTCGAACCGGACGAAGATCTCACCGTTGGCGAAGTCGTACGCGGACTGCGGTGTGATGCTCACGTCGAGATGCTTGGCCACCTCCTCGGCCAGGTCCGGGTGCGCCCGGCCGGAGAAGAACATCATGTGTTTCTTCGGCGTGCCTGTCTTGGGGCTCATCGATCTTCAGTCCTCTGCGTCGGACTCGGCGGCTGTCTCGGTCTGCGCATCCAACGCCCGCTGTGCCGCCTCCGCCGCGGGGGTACCCGGCCTGCGCCGGATCACCCACTGGTCGAGGTTGCGCTGCGGACCGCCGGACACCGCGAGGGCGCCGGGCGGGACGTCGCGCCGGATGATCGTCCCGGCTCCGCTGTAGGCGCCGTCGCCGATGGTGACCGGGGCGACGTACATGTTGTCCGACCCCATCTTCACATGCGAGCCCACGACACTTCGATGCTTGTGCATGCCGTCGTAGTTGACGAAGACGCTGGCAGCGCCGATGTTGCTGTGCTCACCGATGGTCGCGTCACCCACATAGCTCAGGTGCGGGACCTTGCTGCCACTGCCGATCTCGGAGTTCTTGACCTCCACGAAGGTGCCGATCTTGCCGTGCTCGCCCAGCCGGGTGCCCGGCCTGAGGTAGGCGAACGGGCCGACACTGGCACCCGCGCCGATCCACGCTCCGGAACCGTGTGTGCGCACCACGGAGGTGCCCTCGCCGACGGTCACGTCGGTCAGCGTGGTGTCCGGTCCGATGTGGGCACCCTCACCGACCACGGTGGTGCCGTGCAGTTGCGTGCCGGGCGCCAGCACGACGTCGCGCGCGAGTCGGACGCCCACGTCCAGCCAGGTGGAAGCCGGGTCGACGATGGTGACGCCCGCCCGCATCCACTCCCGCACCAGCCTGCGGTTGAGTTCGGCGCCCAGTCCGGCCAGCTGCACCCGGTCGTTGACGCCCTCGACCTGCCACGGGTCCGCGCACGCGAGCGCGCCGATCGACCTGCCCGCCGCGCGCGCGATGCCCAGCACGTCGGTGAGATACAGCTCACCCTGAGCGTTGTCGGTGGACAGTCCGGCCAGCGCAGCGACGAGCACCTGCGCGTCGAACGCGTACACACCGGAATTGATCTCGGTGATGGCGCGCTGTTCCGGCGTCGCGTCGGCCTGTTCCACGATGCCGGCGACCGCGCCGTCGGTGTCGCGCACGATCCGGCCGTAGCCGGTCGGGTCGGCCACCACCGACGTCAGCACCGTCGCGCTGTGGCCGCCCGCCGCGTGTGCGGCCAGCAGGTCGTGCAGTGTCCGGGTGGCCAGCAGCGGCACGTCGCCGTAGCTGACGACGACCGTCCCGGTGAGACCGTCGGGCAGCTCCTTCAGCGCGCAGGACACGGCGTGCCCCGTGCCGCGCTGCTTGTCCTGGTGGGCGATCGTGATCGGCCTGCCGACGTTCTTGGTCACCTCGGCCAGGTGCTCGGCCACCCGGTCCCCGCCGTGCCCGATGACGACGACGAGGTGGTCGGGCCCGACCCCCGCGACGGCGCGCACCGCGTGCTCGACCAGCGTCCGGCCGGCGATGCGGTGCAACACCTTCGGGGTGGCCGAGCGCATCCGGGTACCTTCCCCGGCGGCCAGGATGATCGTGCTCACCGGACCGTGGGTCACGTCCTCGGGCATCGAGGAACTCCCTCGTGATCAACGCGCACACCACCCGGGCGCGTGGCACCGGGTCGGGGTACTGGTGGGGGTGCTTTGTGCGCGTCGATCCTACGGGGCGTCCGGCAGTACCCACGCCGGCCCGGTGATCGGGTCCGACATGCGGTGGTAACCCGAATCCCGCTCCCGTGAGCCGCCTGCGGCATTGTTCGGGGTGGTCTGCGGTTCCGTGGTGACTCCGTTGCCACCGGCGCGCTTCGCCAGGTACATCGCGGCGTCGGCGCGGGCCAGTACGGAGGACGCGGTCTCGTTGGGCCGCAGCGCGACGACGCCCACCGACAGCGTCACACCACGGGAGAGGTCCTTGGGCAGGCCCGCGACCTTGCGGACGGCGCGGTTGAGCGCGGCCTCGGCCGCGGCCAGCGGAGCGCCGGGCAGCAGCGCGACGAACTCGTCACCGCCGTAGCGGGCCACCAGGTCGTCACCGCGCAGCGTGTTCTTCAGCGTGCCGGCGATCACGCGCAGCACGTCGTCGCCCTCGGCGTGCGACGCGCGGTCGTTGACGCCCTTGAAGCCGTCCAGGTCGACCAGTGCCACGGCCACCGGCTGCACGGCGGGCGGCCCGAGCAGTTCTTCGAGGCGCTCGTCCAGCCTGCGGCGGTTGGGCAGGCCGGTCAGCGAGTCGTGCATGGCCTGTGCGGCGACGGTGCCGTGCACCCGGCTCAGCCGTTCGTGCTCGCGGCGGGTGCGCAGCGTGGCCATCCGGTTGTCCCGCATGGACCACAGTTCCTCTTCCAGTTCGCTGGCGTAGTCCTCCAGCGCGCTGGTGGTCATCTCGCCGCCGTCCGGACCGGACAATCGGGCGAACTCGCGTACCAGCGACATCTTCAGCACCTGCTCGGTGCGGTCGTCGGCGAGTGTCTGGCGGACGTCGACCAGCACGCCCAGCGCGTCGTCCAGCCGGTCGGCCGCCGCCAGGCTGCGGGCCAGCGCCATCGTCAGCATGATCATCTGGTATGGCTGGCTGGCCTGCTCCAACAGCTCGTAGAGCCGGTCCAGGTGCTCCTCGCTCGGCTCGGCCAGCGCGTGTGCGGCGCCCAACTCGGCGATCTGGTCGGCGGCGGGGCGGTTGACGTCGCGCGGGAACAGCGACTGCGCGAACGGACCCTCCGCGGCCTCGGCCATCGCGGACGCCGTGGCGATCCGGTCGCGGGCGGTCGCGTCGTCGTTGATCCGCTCCAGGCGCAGTGCCCAGCCCAGTTGCAGGCGCACCCGGTTGATCAGGTGGATGGCGATCTCGTGTGGGCCGGCGCCGGCCCGCACGACCTGGTCGGCCCGGATCATCACCTGGTCGGCGACCTCGTAGACGCCCAACTGGGTGAGCGCGAGGGCGATGTCGACCAGGACGCCGGACAGTGCGCGCTGCGAGTCCCGCCTGCCGGCCAGCCGCTCGGCGAGCGTCTCGTCGTCCAGCATGGCCAGCGAGCGGGCGACCTCGGTGATGGCTTCGTCCTCGTCGGCCGACCGCAGGTACCGGTGGCCGCGCAGCGCGTGCGCGCCGGCCTCCATGATCACCAGCTTGTGCCGGCGGGCGTGGTCGAGCAGCTCGTCGATCAGTTCGTCCATGGAGTCGCGGCTGGCGTCGACCGAGTTCAGCCGTGCCACCAGCGCGCTGCGCAGCAGCTGGGCCACCGTCATCGGCTCGGCCCTGCGGCGGGTCTCGGCGAGCAGGTCGTCCAGCTCGGCGATGATGCTGTGTTGGGTCTCACGGTCGCTACGCTGCGTCACCGCGACCAGCTCGCGCGCCCTGCCCAGCAGCCATGCCTCGGAGATGTCACCGTACGACAGGCCGCCCGGTGCGCCAGGGGACATCGACGCGTCGGCAGGCATGCCGTCCACCTCGCGGGTCAGTGCGGCACCCCCGTCCGGTGTCAGTGGCGGCGTCATGATCGAGGTGGTTCCCTTGTCCCGCTCCGCCGCCAGGATTCGAACCTGGACCATCGGAACCAAAATCCGAGGTGCTGCCTTTACACTACGGCGGATCGCACGGAAGGCCGACTATGTTCACCCGCCATCCGTAGGGCTTCATGGTGGCAGGTACCGTCTGGACCCGTTGTCGCCGGGCGGTTGCACCCATCGCCTGCCTGCCGACGTACGAGTACCACACGTGCCAGGGTCACACCAGGTGACGAGAACTGGGTACTCCACGCGTCAGGCGACGACGGAGCTATACCAACTTACGGTGCCGTAGGTTACGGTGTCGTAGGTTAGGTTCGCCTAAGGAAGTGAGGTACACATGACGAGCACCCTCGACCGGGCCGATCAGGCCCGCCCCAGCGGCTCGAAGCCGGTGATCGACGGTAGGCGAGGCGGGTGGAACCAGTTCGCGGTGTACGCGTTCGTGCTGGTCCCCATGATCGCGTTGGTGGCGTCGATCCCGTTCGCGTGGGGATGGGGGCTCAGCTGGGTCGACGTGGCGCTCGCCGTCGTCTTCTTCTACGTCAGCGGTCTCGGTGTGACCATCGGTTATCACCGGCTGTTCACACACAGCTCGTTCAAGGCGAACCGGTGGCTGCGCGTCACGCTGGCCGTGTGCGGCAGCATGGCCGTGCAGGGCCCGCCGATCATCTGGGTCGCCGACCACCGCGCCATCACGCGTTCTCCGACCGGGACGGCGACCCGCACTCGCCGTGGCTGTTCGGCACGTCGCCGGTCGCCATCGCCAAGGGCTTCTGGCACGCGCACATGGGCTGGCTGTTCGACCGCGGACCTGACCAACAAGCAGCGCTTCGCCCCCGACCTGCTCGCCGACGCCGACATCGTGCGGGTGAACGACCTGTTCGTCGTGATCACGGCCGGCACGCTCCTGCTGCCGGCGCTGCTCGGCGGCCTGATCACGTGGTCCTGGTGGGGCGCGCTGACCGCGTTCTTCTGGGCCAGCCTGGTCCGCATCGCGGTGCTGCACCACGTCACGTGGTCCACCAACTCGATCTGCCACATGATCGGCGAGCGGCCGTTCGCGGCACGCGACAAGTCGGCGAACTTCTGGCCGCTGGCGATCCTGTCCTTCGGCGAGTCGTGGCACAACCTGCACCACGCGGACCCGACCTGCGCCCGGCACGGCGTCCGGCGCGGCCAGATCGACACGTCCGCCAGACTGATCTGGATGTTCGAGAAGTTCGGCTGGGTGCGGGACGTGCGCTGGCCGACACCGCAGCGGCTGGCGAGGATCGCCAGCGCGACCGAATGAGGTTCTCACGCTGAGCACGGACGAAGCCACGTCCGCCCCGCCCCGGTCGTCCGGGCGTGCGGATGACCGGCCAGCAGCGCCGGCAGCAGTTGCTGGACGTGGCCCGTGAACTGCTCGCCGAGCGCGGCTTCGACGCGACGTCGGTCGAGGAGATCGCGCACCGCGCGGCGGTGAGCAAGCCCGTGGTGTACGCCCACTTCGGCGGCAAGGAGGGCATCTACGCGGTCGTCGTCGACCGCGAGATGCGCAGGGTGCTGAAAACGATCGAGTCGGCCCTCGCCGCCGACGCGCATCCGCGCCTGCTGCTGGAGCACGCGGCGCGGGCATTCCTCACTACGTCGAGGACTGCCCGACGGCTTCCGCATCCTGGTCCGCGACTCATCGGTCCGCCTCCGGCACGTTCTCCAGCCTGCTCGGTGACATCGCCAGCCAGGTCGAGCACATCCTGGGCGTGCACTTCGACCACTCGGCTACGACCCGAAACTGGCCGCCCTCTACGCACAGGCACTGGTCGGCATGGTGGCGATGACCGGCCAGTGGTGGCTGGACGTGCACACGCCCTCCCGCGACGAGGTCGCGGCGCACGTCATGAACCTGGCCTGGAACGGCCTGTCCCACCTGGACCACCACCCGCGACTGCGATGACGCTGGGGGCACTGCTGTGGCAGGTGACGCTCGCGTGGCAGCGGGTCATGCGGTCCGCTCTGGAGCCGCACGACCTGACCCACGTGCAGTACGTCCTGCTGCACGCCGCCTGGGCCATCGACGGACACCCGACACAGGACCGCATCGCCGACCGCACCGGCACTGACGTGGCCATGACGGGCCAGGTCCTGCGCCGACTGGCCGCACGGCAGTTGATCACCCGGGAACTGGATCCGGACGACCCGAAGGCCCGCCGGATCGTGCTCACCCCGACCGGCGAGACGGTGCTGCGCGACGCCATGGCCGACGTCGAGACCATCGAGGGCGACTTCTTCGCGGCGCTGGGCCCGGACGTGGCCGTGTTCCGGCGTGGTCTTGGCATGCTGTTGGACGGCTAGGGTTCGGTCGTGGACGAACTGCGGCTCGCCGTCGACGACCGGATCGCGACGCTCACCATCGACCGCCCCGCGCGGCGCAACGCGATGAGCTTCCAGATGTGGTCGGCACTGCCCGGCCTGATGACCGAGGTCGCCGGGTCGGACGCACGCGTGCTGGTCGTCCGGGGCACGGAGCACTTCTCGGCCGGCGCGGACATCGGTGAGTTCGCCACGTTGCGCAGCGGCGCCGAAGGGGCGAAGCGATACGGCGACGCGGTGCACGCGGGGGAGCGCGCGATCGCAACGTCGCCGATTCCGACGATAGCGGCGGTGTCCGGCTTCTGCATCGGCGGCGGGTGCGAGATCGCATTGGCGTGCGACATCCGCATCGCCGCCGAGGGCGCGCGTTTCGGCATCACGCCGGCGAAACTGGGCATCGTCTACAACTTCACGTCGACCCGCCAATTGGTGGCCGCGGTGGGCCCGGCCTGGGCCAAGCAGATCCTGTACGGCGCGGACCTGATCGACGCGCCGACCGCGTTGCGGATCGGCCTGGTCAACGAAGTCGTACCGGCGCTGGACGAACGCGTGGCACGGCTGGCGACCGGGATCGCCGGACGAGCGCGGGTCAGCGTGCGCGGAGCCAAGCAGATCGTCAACCGGATAGTCGACGGCCACACGAGCGAAGACCAGGATATCGCGGCGCTGTACGAGGAAGCGGTCCTGAGCGACGATTACGCCGAAGGCGTGGCCGCGTTCCTGGCCAAACGAGACCCGCGGTTCTGACCGTGCGCACGGTGGGCTGATCCACATCGGGCCGGCCGCGGATCCGTCTCAGGGATGCCGTCCCCACGCGCCCGGTTTACCGGGTGGTGGGAACCCTCGGGGCTCTGCTGATCGTTGTGGCTGGTCGGGGGTGTGAGGTCGGGCACAGGCGGTGGCCGGTGGGGGCGTCGTAGGCTGGTGGGTGAGGACCCCTCCTGGTGGCTCGTCCCGGGCAGGGGTATGCCTGCGTCCGCGTGTGACTCCAAGGAGCTGCTGTCGTGCCCATCCCGGGACCGCTTTCCGGACTGCTGCGTGCCGTGCTGCCCGATGCCGGGTTGTGTTCGGTGGTCGAGCACGCCGGTGCCGGCCTGCTCGAGTTGGAAGGGCCGCCGGCCACCCGGCCGTTGGTCACCGCCGCGCTGGCCGCGCCCGCCGAGCTGGGTGGTGCCGATCGGCCGGTGCTGATGGTCGCCGCGACCGGGCGGGAAGTGGAAGAACTGACCGCCGTGCTCGGGGATCTGCTCGGCGACGACGTCGTGGCGAGTTTTCCCAGTTGGGAGACGTTGCCACACGAGCGGCTGTCGCCGCGCGCGGACACGGTGGGGCAGCGGCTGTCCGTGTTGCGCAAACTCGCGCACCCTGAGGAGCACGGGGCGCTGCGGGTGGTCGTGACGACGGTGCGCAGTCTGATCCAGCCGCTGGCGCCCGGATTGGGCGAGTTGACGCCGATCGAGCTGAAGGTCGGTCAGGAGCAGGACTTCGAGCACGTCGTGGCACGCCTGGCCGCGATCGCGTACGCGCGCGTGGACATGGTGGAGAAGCGCGGTGAGTTCGCCGTGCGCGGCGGCATCCTGGACGTCTTTCCGCCCACCGCGGAACATCCGGTGCGGGTGGAGTTCTGGGGTGACGAGGTGTCCGAGATCCGGGCGTTCTCCGTCGCCGACCAGCGGTCGCTGCCGGGCGAGATCGGTGAGGTCACCGCGCCGCCGTGCCGGGAACTGCTGCTCACCGAATCCGTGCGCTCGAAGGCCGCCGCACTGGCCGAGGAACACGCGGCCGACGCCCATCTCGCGGAGATGTTGACCAAGCTCGCCGAGGGCATTCCCGGTGAGGGCATGGAAGCGCTGATCCCCGCGCTGTGCGAGGGGGAGATGCAGCTACTCATCGAGGTCGTGCCGGACGGTACGCACATCGTCCTGACCGACCCGGAGAAGGTGCGCGCACGGGCGCACGACCTGGTGCGCACCGGGCAGGAGTTCCTGGAGGCGTCGTGGACGGTGGCGGCGGCCGGTGGGCGCGCGCCGATCGATCTCGGTGCGGCCGCGTACCGGTCGCTGGCCGATGTCGCGACCCACGCGCGGGAGCTTGACCGTCCATGGTGGACACTCTCGCAGCTGACCAGCGAGGCGGAAGGCGTGCTGCGGCTGGACGTCCGGCCGGTCGAGGCGTACCGCGGTGAGCTGCCGAGGGCCTTCGCCGACCTGCGGGCACACGTCGCGACCGGTGGCACCGCGATCCTCGTGGTGCCCGGTTCCGGTACCGCGCAGCGCGCGGTCGAACAGCTCAAGGACGCCGACGTGCCGGCACACCTGGCCGACGGCGGGCTGACCGAACCGGCGGACGCGGCGATGGTGACCGTGGTGCGCGGGCGGTTGGAGGACGGGTTCGCCATGCCCGACCTCGGTTACGTCGTGCTCACCGAGACCGATCTGACCGGCGGCCGGGGTGGCACGTCCACCAAGGACATGCGGCGCGGGCTGCCCAGCAGGCGCCGCAACGCCGTCGATCCGCTGGCGCTGCGGGCCGGTGACCACGTCGTGCACGAGCAGCACGGCATCGGCCGCTACGTCGAGATGGTGCAGCGCACGGTGGCCGGCGCGACGCGTGAGTACCTGGTGCTGGAGTACGCGCCGAGCAAACGTGGTCAGCCGGGTGACCGGTTGTTCGTGCCCACCGACCAACTCGACGAGGTGTCCCGCTACGTCGGCGGAGAACTCCCGACGCTGAACAAGCTCGGCGGCTCGGACTGGAAGAACACCAAGGCGAAGGCGAAGAAGGCGGTCAAGCAGATCGCCGCGGAACTCGTGCAGTTGTACGCGGCGCGGCAGGCGGCGCCGGGGCACATGTTCGGGCCTGACACGCCGTGGCAGCGGGAACTGGAGGATGCGTTCCCCTTCACCGAGACGCCGGACCAGATGGCGGCCATCGACGAGGTCAAGTCGGACATGCAGAAGGCCGTGCCGATGGACCGCGTGATCTGCGGCGACGTCGGTTACGGCAAGACCGAGATCGCCGTGCGCGCGGCGTTCAAGGCGGCGCAGGACGGCAAGCAGGTCGCGGTGCTGGTGCCCACGACGCTGCTGGCACAACAGCACCTGAACACGTTCACCGAGCGGATGCATTCGTTCCCGGTGACCATCAGGGGCCTGTCCCGGTTCACCGATCCGATGGAGTCGCAGACCGTCATCGAAGGGCTCGCGGACGGAACTGTCGACATCGTGATCGGCACGCACCGCCTGTTGCAGACCGGAATCCGGTGGAAGGACCTCGGTCTGGTGATCGTGGACGAGGAACAGCGGTTCGGTGTCGAGCACAAGGAGCACATCAAAGCGTTGCGGACACACGTCGACGTACTCACGATGTCCGCGACGCCGATTCCGCGCACGCTGGAGATGAGCCTGGCCGGAATCCGTGAGATGTCGACAATCCTGACGCCACCGGAGGAACGGCACCCGATCCTGACCTACGTCGGCGGCTACGACGACAAGCAGGTGGCCGCGGCGATCCGCCGTGAGCTGCTCCGCGACGGCCAGGTTTTCTACGTGCACAACAGGGTTTCCTCGATCGAGCGGGCCGCGCGCCGGTTGCGTGAGCTGGTGCCGGAGGCGCGGATCGTGGTCGCGCACGGGCAGTTGAACGAGGACCGGCTGGAGAAGATCATCGAGGGGTTCTGGGAACGCGAGCACGACGTGCTGGTGTGCACCACGATCATCGAGACGGGGCTGGACATCTCCAACGCGAACACGCTCGTCGTGGAGCGCGGCGACATGCTGGGTCTGGCCCAGCTCCACCAGTTGCGTGGCCGGGTCGGGCGTGGCCGGGAGCGCGGTTACGCCTACTTCCTGTACCCGCAGGAGTCTCCGCTGACCGAGACCGCGCACGACCGGCTGGCCACGATCGCGCAGAACACCGAACTCGGTGCCGGTATGGCCGTTGCCATGAAGGATCTGGAGATCCGTGGCGCGGGCAACATCCTGGGCGCGGAGCAGTCCGGGCACATCGCGGGTGTCGGGTTCGACCTGTACGTGCGGCTGGTCGGCGAGGCGGTCGACGCGTTCCGCAGGCATGCGGGCGCCGACGGGCCGGAGGGCGAGGAGGAACTGGCGGAGGTCAGGGTCGATCTGCCGGTGGACGCTCACATTCCGCACGACTACGTGCCCGGTGAGCGGCTTCGTCTCGAGGCGTACCGGAAGATCGCGGCCGCCGCCGACGGCGCGGGACTGGACGCGGTGCGCGAGGAACTCGTGGACCGCTACGGCCAACTGCCCGTCGCCGTGGAGAACCTGTTGGCTGTGGCGGCGTTCCGGCAGGTCTGCCGCGCGCACGGTGTCACCGAGGTGGCCACCCAGGGCAGCAGCATCCGATTTGCCCGGTTGCCGCTGCGTGACTCACAACTGGTGCGGCTGCACCGCTTGTATCCGAAGGCCTTGTACAAGGCCGTGGCGCACACCGTGTCCGTGCCACGGCCGACCGAGGGACCTGCGGGTGGCCGGATGGGCGCACCGCTGCTGCGGGACCGGGATCTGCTGGACTGGGCGGCGAAGTTCCTGGAGTCGCTGGTGGGTGTTCCGGCGGCGGTCGGGTGATTCCGGTCGTCCGTGACGATTTCCACGCAGGACTGCGGGAATGATGTTAATGCGTGAGCATTCTCCCGGCATCGTGCTCCGAAAGGGTGATTGGCTGGTCCGGCGAGTGGATGCGCCTGTGGTTGTCGGGTTCGAAGCACTAGCCTGCTTCTTCAGCTGACGCGACAGGCACTTCGGGAAAGGCGGCGTGCCCTGCTTCGTCTTCCGGCGGTGCGGGACCAACGGTATGGTTCCCGCCGACCATGGAAACGACCAGGCCGGACATGAGAACCAACGGACAAGGCATTCCAGCTCATCACGACACGGCGAACAGCGAGTCGAACCCCACGCCGGACACCGACATCACATGAGCCCGACATCGCCCGCCCAGTCGACGCTCCGACCGCCGGCCCGATCGGCGCTCGTGGCGGCATGGCTGCGCGCACTGGGCCCCACCGGTTTCACGCCGATCCCGCCTCCCGAGTTCGAGCGGATCGTCGCCGACCTGGTCGACTCGTTGGCCGAGGGCATGGCCGCCGATCCGGTCTCGCTGCTGACCGGCGCACGGGCCGGTGAACAGCTCATCGAGGCGTGCTACACCGACTCGGAGAGCCTGCGGGCCACGTTGCGCGTGCTCGCGCACGGCCTGCTCGCGATCGCCGAGGAGGACCGCCTGGCCGACCCGTTGGGCAGGGCGTTCACGATGCTCGGCGCGGTCGGCGCCGGTTACACGGCCGCGTACCGGGACTGGCTGTTCGACCAGCAGGAGGACGTGAAGATCGCGCTGCAGCGCGCCACCGGTGAGGTGGAGCGGCGGCTGCGGCGCAGCGAGGCGTGGTTCCGCGAGGTGTTCGTCCGCTCGGCCGTCGGCATCGCGATCAGCGACGAGGGCGGCAAGCTGGAACAGGTCAACCCGGCGCTGGCCGAGATCCTCGCGATGGACGCGGACGAACTGGTCGGCCGCAGCATCGAGGAGTTCTTCCACCCGCAGGACGCGGTCCACCTGCGTACCGACTACGACGAGCTGGAAGGCTTGGGCGGCAAGCCGTTGCGCCGCCGCAGACGCCTGATCCGCTCGGACGGACAGCTCGTCTGGGTACAGCTCGCCGTGTCGGTGCTGCGGGACGTGGACGACGCGCCGACGCTGCACCTGACGATGGTGGAGAACGTCAGCGACCTGCACCTGCTGCAGGATCTGACCAGTTACCAGACACTGCACGACGTGCTGACCGGGCTGCCCAACCGGCAGTACCTGTTGTCCCAGTTGCAGTCGCAGCTCGCCGGGCAGGTGGCCGGTGTCCAGGTCACACTGCTGCTGCTGGATCTGGACGGCTTCACCGCGATCAACCACGGTCTGGGCGCCGAGCACGGGGACCGGCTGCTGACCGTGGTGGCGCGCAGGCTGGAGACGCTGTTCGGCGGCCGGCGGGCGTTGGTGTCCCGGCTGACCGGCGACGAGTTCGCGGTGCTGTTCCCGACCGGTCTCGAGCCCGGTGAGGTGCTGGACACGATCAGCCAGATCAACGAGCAGTTGCTGGAACCGGTGTACCTGCCGGCGGGTGGTGTCGGGATGTCGGTGTGCATCGGCGTCGCGCACGGTCCGGTCGGCCGGATCGAACCGTTCGAGCTGCTGCGCAGGGCCGACGTGGCGCTGCGGCGGGCACAGGTGACCGGCAAGCGGCAGTGGGCCGAGTACGACCGGCACCGCGACGCCGTGGACCGGCGGCGTGCCTCGCTGGCGGCGACGATGTCCGGTGCGCTGGAGTTCGGCGAGCTGACCGCGCTGTTCCAGCCGTGGTACACGCTGGCCGACCGGAGGATGGTCGGCATCTCGGTGCGGGCCGGCTGGGACCACGACGAGCACGGCCACCTCGACCACGGCGAGTGCCTGAAGCTGGCCGAGATGACCGGCGCGGCGGTGCCGCTGGCGAACTGGCTGATCGGCGTGTGCTGCGAGCAGGCCCGCGTGTGGCGGGACCGGTTCGGCAAGGGGACACCGCCGTTGGGCCTGGGGCTGACGCCCAGCCAGATCGCCGATCCGGACCTGGTGGGCACGGTCGGCAACGCGATGGAGCGGGCCGGGGTGCAGGCCGACGCGCTGCGGTTGGCCGTGCCGATGGCGACGCTGGCCGCGGAGCACGGCGAGGCGTGGGAGAACGTCGGTGTGCTGCACAGCATGGGCATCCGGGTCCTGCTCGGCGACGCCGGTGTCGCGCCGGTCGAGATGCTGCTGGCGGGTGAATGGCCGATCACGACCGTGCAGTTGTCCGAACCACTGGTCGCGTCGGTCGCGGCGGCGGGGCCGCGGTCACGGCTGGCCAGGGCCGGCGGCGCGTTGGTGCGTGGCCTCGGCGAGGCCGACATGAACGTTGTCGTGCCGGGGATGCGGACGGCCGATGAGGTGGCCTGGTGGCTGTCGGTAGGCGCGAAGGTGGCCTGCGGCCCGTACTTCAGCCCGATCCTGACGGCCGACGAGATGGCCGCGCGGCTCGCGGAGCGGCACGGCCAGGACGGGATTTGATTCTTCTCATACCAGGTCCGGCGGCACGCTCCGGATCGGTTGTGAGAAGGTAGTCGACTGTGACAATCGTCATTCGCCGCCCGGTCGGGGTGTTCGTAGGCCTGGTAGCCACAGCCGCACTGGTGACAGCGTGCGGTTCGGGGCCGAACCAGGTCGGCACGGCACTGATCGTGGGCAACACGTCAGTGTCCGTGGACCAGGTCCAGCACGAGCTGGACGACATTCTGAGCACCCAGTCAGCGGCGCGGCAGGCCCAGGCACAGGGCCAGCTGGCGCAGACGTCGCGGAGCATCGTGACGAGCCACGTGCTGCACGCGCTGGTGGTGCATGCGGCGGCGCGTGAGGGTGTCACGGCGTCCGACCCGCAGATCGACCAGCTCATCAGCCAGTCCGGTGGCGTCGCCAAGGTCGCGCAGACGCTCGGCACGCCACAGGCCGACACCCGCGACGTCGTCAAGGACGTGCTGCTGGAGGCCGCGCTGGCCCGCAAGTACGCGGACAAGCTGACGGTGAAGTTCGGCTACGTCGTGGCGATGAACCGGCAGGAGGCCGTGGCCAAGGCGCAGCAGCTGGCCGCCGACCCCGCCGCGCTGCCCGGGATGATCGGTGCGGCGAACGCGGCGCTGGCCTCCAGTGGTCAGCAGGGCAGCGCCGGCGGCACCGACACGTCGTTCTCCATCGCGACGTACCTGCAGAGCATCGCGCAGGCCGAGCAGCAGAACGGGCAGGCGCCGAGCGAGAACGACGGGCCGATCTTCGGCTCGCCCGCCAATTCGGTCGTCGCGTTCCAGCCGGACGCCGGCCAGGGTTCACCGTGGATCGTGGCGCTGATCAAGTCGCGGGACACCTCCGGCTCGGTGCCCACGCCCGGTGCGTCGGCCAGTGGCGCCGACCTGTCGACGCTGGAGCAGATCGGCGTGAACCTGATGCAGCCCGACGCGACCGAGCTGGGCGTGCGGATCAGCCCGCGCTACGGCGAGTGGAACCAGGCCAGCATGCAGGTGGTGGCCGCGAGCGACCAGAACGCGGCCGTGGAGTACGCGGTCCACCCGACACGGCCGTGACGCGATCCGGCAGCGCCGTCGTCCTGGTCGACACACGTGTGGGCGCGGTGCTGCCGGCGGGCGCGCTCGGCGTGCTGCGAGCGGCGTCCTCGGTGTACGCGGGCAGTGACCTGCCCGCGGACGTGGCGGCGGCGCTCGACGTGCCGCCCGCGCCGGACGAACTGCCCGAGGGCCCGGTCGTCGTGGTGGCCGTCGACGTGGCCGAACCCACGGCCGCCGCGCTGATCGCGGCGGGCGCGGTCGTGGTGGCGACTCCGGTGCCGCCCGGTGTCGAGCTGCTGTCCGCCGTCGACGTGATGAACCGGCTGCGCTCGCCGGGCGGCTGCCCGTGGGACGCCCAACAGACGCACGAGTCGCTGCGCCAGTACCTGGTCGAGGAAGCCTTCGAACTGTTGGAGGCGATCGACGACGGCGACCGGGAGGCGCTGCGCGAGGAACTGGGCGACGTGCTGTTGCAGGTGCTGTTCCACTCCCGTGTGGCGGCCGAGGATGCGGCCGAACCGTTCACCGTCGACGACGTCGCCGCGGGTCTGGTCGGCAAGCTGGTGCACCGGCATCCGCACGTCTTCGCGGGCGGTGATCCCGCGGTGCGCGACGCCGTCACGCAGGAACACCGCTGGGAGGAGCTCAAGCAGGCCGAGAAGCAGCGTCAGTCCAGTGTGGACGGTGTGGCGCTCGGTCAGCCGGCCGCCAGCCTCGCCGGCAAGCTGACATCCCGGGCGACCCGTGCCGGTTTCCCGGCGGACCTGTTGCCGGACGGCTGTTCCGGCGTCGGCGGGGAGCTGTTCGCCGTCGCCGCGCGCGCCAAGTTGAATGGTCTGGACCCCGAAGGTGAACTGCGGGCGGCCGGTCGCCGGTTCGCGGATGATCTGCGCGCCGCGGAGCGCGCGGCGCGCGACGCGGGGGTCGACCCGCTCGCCATGGATGCGACGGCATGGCGTAAATACTGGCCCCGATGACTAGCGATGACCGGTTACGCCGAAGGGCCCGTTTCGACTCCGTGGCCGACCTCTACGACCGTGTGCGGCCGCACTACCCGCCTGCCCTGTTCCGCGACCTGGCCGAACTGGCCGGCGTCGGGCGGGACACCCGGCTGCTGGAGATCGGCTGCGGCACCGGGCAGGCCACCGTTCCGCTCGCCGAACTCGGCGCCGACGTGCTCGCCATCGACCTCGGGCCGCGGATGGCCGCGAAGGCCGCCGCCAAGCTCGCCGCCTTCGAATCGGCCAGGGTCCTGGTCGCCGACTTCGACACGTGGCAGCCGCAGGTCTCGCACTTCGACGTGATCTTCTCGGCGACCGCGTTCCACTGGCTCGACGCGGCGACCCGGATGGACCGCACGGCGGACCTGCTGTTACCCGGCGGGAAACTCGCCACCGTCGCCACCCATCACATCGCGGGTGGCACGGAGTCGTTCTTCGCCGAGGTGCAGGCGTACTACCGCCGCTACGAGCCCGGCTGGACCCCGCACGAACTGCTGCCCGCCGACCGGATAGCGCACGACGATCCGGCCTCGCCCCGCTACGGCACACCCGTGTTCTGCCGTTACGAGTGGACAGCGGGCTTCGACACCGCCGACTACCTCGGTCTGCTGCGCACGTTCAGCACGACACTGGCCCTCTCGCCGCCCGCCGCCGAGGGCATGCTGCGCGGCATCGGCCAGTTGATCGACGGCCGGTACGGCGGACGGATCAGCAAGCGCTATCTCGCCGAACTGCGCGTCGTTGCGCTGAACGGCTGATCACCGATGCCACACCATGGAACCCCGTAGCCTGTGCGCGTGTCAGGCCCCGCACCCAAGACCTCGGCCCCGGACTCATCCCCGAAGGGCGTCCCCGTTCCGCCGTCTCACCGCCGCAGGCGCAGATGGCCACTCGTGCTGCTGGTACTGCTGATCGTCGGCGGCCTGATCGTCGTGTTCGGCGTGTGGCTGCGCGGCGGCCCGCTGACACAGGTGGCCAAGTCGGAAGGTCCCGTCGAGCCGCTGTTCACCATCCCCGCGCTGGAGGTCGCGTCCGGCAGCGCCGTGCCGACCGTGCCGCCCGCGGTGCCGGACGACCCGTCCGCGCGGGCGGAGTGGATCGTGAACCTCGCGGCCCACACCGACCTGCCCCGGCGTGCGCTGCAGGCGTATGTCACGGCCGCAACCCTTGCGTCACAACGCTATCCGACCTGTCACATCGCATGGACGATGCTGGCGGGCGTCGGCCGGATCGAGTCCGACCACGGCCAGCACGAGGGTGACTGGCTCAACGGCAACGGCACGGAGGGCTTCCCGATCATCGGCCCCGCGCTGGACGGTTCGCCGGGCGTGCAGAGCATCGCGGACACCGACCACGGCAGGCTCGACGGTGACACGACGTGGGACCACGCGGTCGGCCCGATGCAGTTCCTGCCGTCCCGGTGGCTGGAGTTGGGCCAGCGGGCCAGCGGTGACGGCAAGGCGCCCGATCCGCAGAACATCGACGACGCGGCGCTGACCGCCGCCGGCTACCTGTGCCAGACCGGCGACCTGGCGCAGCCCGCCGACTGGTGGGCGGCGGCGTTCAAGTACAACAACTCGGTGCCCTACGGGCGAGCGGTGTTCAGCGCCGCCGACGCGTACGCGAAGGCGGCGCTGGCCAGGCAGTAGCAGGCGGGTCAGCCGGCCTGGTCCTCCTGGTCGTCCCGGCCACGTCGGCCGGCCCGTACCGCGAGCCGGGCGCTGACCTCGCCCAGTGCCTCCTGGTACTCCGGCGACGGGTTCATCGCCGACGCCAGTCGCAGTTGTGTCTTGGCCTCCTGCAACCGGCCCTGCCGTTGCAGGGTGCGGCCGAGCGCGAAGTGCGCGTAGTGATCCGACGGGTCCAGTTCGAGCACCCGCAGGAACGCGGACTCGGCGCGGGCCAGTTGCGCCGAACCCAAATAGGCGCGCCCAGCGAGCAGATGCACGCTGGGCGCGTCGGGGGCCGCTTCGACAACGGCCGCCAACTCGCGTAGCGCCTCGAGCGGCCGGCGCTGCGAGAGCAGCGTCTCCGCTCGGCGAAACGATTCAAAGGTGCCGTCAGCCATGGTCCGATCAACGCTACCTGCACCGGGCGTGTTCCACGACGGCTGTCCGGATGATGATGGGCGGCTGAACAGCACCCGCCGGGCGAGGCCCGGTGGGTTCCGGCTTCGCGGATCGGGCCGCGACGATCCCGCACCGTAGCTTTCCGGCCGCCGCGCGGCGTGCGCATCTGAATCGAGGCCGGCCGGGGATGATCCCTCGGTTGCCGGACTCGGACCGCTAGGCTCGTGGCCGACACGGACAATCGAAGCGTCAGACAAATGAGGTGCGCAGGTGGCGGTGATCGAACAGGTCGGTGCGCGGGAGATCCTCGACTCGCGGGGCAACCCGACCGTGGAGGTCGAGGTCGCGCTGGACGACGGCACGCTGGCACGGGCCGCGGTGCCCTCCGGTGCGTCGACCGGTGAGCACGAGGCGGTGGAGCTGCGGGACGGCGACCAGAGCCGGTTCGGCGGCAAGGGCGTGGAGAAGGCCGTCAACGCCGTGCTGGACGAGATCGGCCCCGAGCTGACCGGTACCGAAGCGGTGGACCAGCGGATCGTCGACCAGAAGCTGGTCGACCTGGACGGCACGCCGGACAAGTCCCGGCTCGGCGCGAACGCCATCCTCGGTGTCTCGCTCGCCGTGGCCAAGGCGGCCGCCGAGTCCTCCGGGCTTGAGCTGTTCCGCTACCTGGGCGGCCCGAACGCGCACGTGCTGCCGGTGCCGATGCTGAACATCCTCAACGGTGGCGCGCACGCCGACACCGACGTGGACATCCAGGAGTTCATGATCGCGCCGATCGGCGCGGAGAGCTTCCGGGAGGCCCTGCGCTGGGGCGCGGAGGTCTACCACGCGCTGAAGTCGGTGCTCAAGGCCAAGGGCCTGGGCACCGGTCTGGGCGACGAGGGCGGTTTCGCGCCCAGCCTGTCCAGCAACCGGGACGCGCTGGACCTGATCGCGCAGGCCGTCGAGAAGGCGGGCTACAAGCTGGGCCGCGACGTCGCGCTGGCACTGGACGTGGCCGCGACCGAGTTCTTCGCCGACGGCGCCTACACGTTCGAGGGCAGCAAGCGCAGCGCCGAGCAGATGACGGCGTACTACGGCGAGCTGGTCGACTCGTACCCGCTGGTGTCGATCGAGGACCCGCTGGGCGAGGACGACTGGGACGGCTGGGTGGCGCTGACCGCCGCGCTGGGTGAGAAGGTGCAGATCGTCGGCGACGACCTGTTCGTCACCAACCCGGAGCGGCTGGAGGAGGGCATCGCCCGCCGTGCCGCGAACGCGCTGCTGGTCAAGGTCAACCAGATCGGCACGCTGTCCGAGACGCTGGACGCCGTCACGCTGGCGCACACCTGCGGCTACCGCTGCATGATCAGCCACCGCTCCGGCGAGACCGAGGACACCACCATCGCCGACCTCGTGGTGGCCACCGGTGCCGGCCAGATCAAGGCAGGCGCGCCCGCCCGCAGCGAGCGGGTCGCCAAGTACAACCAACTGCTGCGCATCGAGGAGGCACTGGGCGACGCCGCCCGGTACGCCGGTGACCTGGCGTTCCCCCGGTACACGGCGGAGGACTGACGGGTAGCTGATGGCCGGTCCTGATCCACGGCGACGGCACCGCCGGAGGGACACCTCCGGCGGCTCGCCGAGCCGTCCGATCGACCGGCTGCGCAGGCGCGTGGCCCAGCCCGACCAGGACGACGACGGTCACCGCTCGGCCCGCAGGGCGGCCGTGAGCAACGTGTTCGGCAGGGCGTGGGGCAGGCTGACCACCCGGCGGGCGGCCCTGCTGGCGCTGGTGGTGTGTGCGCTGGCGCTGAGCGTCGCGGTGCCGCTGAACACGTACCTGTCGCAGCGCAACGCGTTGCAGGCGCAGTTGCGGCAGCAGGAGGCGCTGCGCACCCAGGAGACGGAGCTGGAGAAGCGCGAGCAGCAGCTGTCCGACCCGGCGCAGATCGAGGCCGAGGCGAGGTCCCGGCTGCGCTACGTGATGCCCGGCGAGACCCCGTACGTCGTGCAGCTACCCGGTGCCGTCGCCGTCCGGGCCGCCGGCACTCCGGCCCAGCCGCAGGTCGCGGGCCAGAGCTGGTATCAAACGCTGTGGAACTCCATCGTGGGCACGCATTGACGACCGACCGCGACCTGGCGGACCGCTTCCCGGCCGTCACCGAGTCCGACCAGGCAGCCGTGGCTGCCCAGTTGGGCAGACCTCCCCGTGGCCTGCTGGCCGTGGTGGCGCGCTGTCCCGGTGGTCATCCGGCGGCCGTGGCGACCAGTCCGCGCCTGCCGGACGGCTCGCCGTTCCCGACGCTGTACTACCTGACCTGTCCCCGGCTGAACTCGTTGGTCGGCACGCTGGAGGCCGGCGGCGTGATGCGGGAGATGACCGAGCGGCTGGCCGACGACCCCGATCTGGCGCTGGCCTACCGTGCGGCGCACGACTCGTACCTGGCGCAACGGGACGCGATCGAGCCGCTGGGCACCCGGGTGACCGCGGGTGGCATGCCGGAACGCGTGAAATGTCTGCATGCGCTGCTGGCCCACACGCTGGCCGTCGGTGAGGGCGTGAACCCGTTCGGTGACGAGACCCTGGCTCTGGTGCGCCGGACATGGCCGGACGGTTCGTGCGCGGGGAACGCGCACAGTTAACGGTTGATTCGGTTCTTGCCCCTTTGTGCCGAGATGCGACATAGGGCTCCCTCTCTTGGGACATCAGGGTGAGTATCAGGTAGCCAATGGCCCTCAAGGCAGCTCGATGGCATGACATCGGGCTCCGAAAGGGGCAAGCTGGGGAACCCGGAGGGCCACCCAACTGGGGCGGACGAGGAAGGTGGTTGCGTAGTGGGATCGACCAGGAGGCGGAACGCCCGCAGGGGGAACACACGGGGCGACCGCCGTCGACGTCGGACCATGGCGATTCTGGCCAGCGCGCTGGTCACACTTCCCGCTGCTCTTTCCGCGGATCTCGCCGTGAGCGGATTCGTGACCGCGGCGGACCGAGGACCGCTGGGAACGCCCTCGCCCAACGGATCGAGCACTCCCTCCGGTGCGCTCGGTGCCACCGGTAGCTCACCGCACGACACGTCGCTGTCACCGCAGCTCATCCACGACGCCGCGAACCCGTCCGCGCTGGAGACCGGCGCCGGGTCGCAGGCCAACGCGCCCTCCGGCCCGCTGGGCATCCCGGGCATCGTGCTGGACGCCTACATGCACGCGCAGCAGGTGCTGGCCGTGCAGCAGCCGGGCTGTCGCCTGCCGTGGTGGCTGCTGGCCGGCATCGGCCAGGAGGAGTCCGGTCAGGCCGAGGGTGGCGAGGTGGACAGCAACGGCACCACGCTGCGCCCGATCCTCGGTCCCGAACTCAACGGCACCAACGGAAACGCGGCCCTGCCGGCGATCATGGGTGGTCGCTGGACCGGTGACGCGGTCTGGCAGCGGGCCGTCGGTCCGATGCAGTTCCTGCCGTCCACGTGGCTGGAGTGGGGCGGCACGGGCGACCCGAACAACGTCTACGACGCGGCGCTGGCCGCCGGCAAGTACCTGTGCGCGGGCGGCCGTGACCTGTCCGACCCGGCGCAGCAGGCGGCCGCGGTGTTCAGCTACAACCACTCCGACAGCTACGTGCGGATCGTGCTGATCTGGGCCAACGCCTACCGCAACGGCGTCACGCCGCTGCCCGAGACGATGTCGGTCCCGCCGGAGCCGCAGCCCACCGGTGGCGTGCCCACCCCGCCGGCTCCGGTCCTCACCGGCAACACCGGCGGCGGTACGCCGACCACGACCACCACGTCGCCGCCGGCCACGACCGGACCGACGACCCAGGCTGGCAGCGGCTCGACGACGACGACCACCACCACCACGCCACCGACCACGACCACCACCACGACAACCACTACGACGACCTCGTGCCCGCCGCCGACCACCACGACGACCACGACGACGACAACCACGCCGCCGACCTCCACGACCAAGACGACCTCCAGCACGCCGCCGACCACGACCACCCCGCCGACCACCACGACGTCGTCGACCTGCTGACCCCGTAGCCTGGGCGGCGTCGCGACGTCGGTCGGAGGAGGGGTGGATGGCCCGGGTAGCCGCCATCGACTGTGGGACGAACTCGATCCGGCTCCTGGTGGCCGACGTGACGGTGCGGGACGACGGCACGTCGTGGCTGCGCGACGTGCATCGCGAGATGCGCATCGTCCGGCTCGGTGAGGGTGTCGACGCGACCGGTGTGCTGTCGGCGGAAGCCCTGGCCAGGACGCGTGCCGCGCTGGTCGACTACGCCGCCGTCGCGGTGCGCAAGGGTGTGCGGCGGGCCAGGATGGTCGCCACGTCCGCGACCCGTGACGCCGCCAACCGCGACGACTTCTTCGCGATGACGGCCGACGTGCTCGGTCAGCCCGCCGAGGTGATCAGCGGGGACGAGGAGGCACGGCTGTCGTTCGCCGGTGCCGTCGGGGATCTGGAGCCCGGCGACGGCCCGTTCCTGGTGGCCGACGTGGGCGGTGGCTCGACCGAGCTGGTGCTGGGCTCGTGGGACGGCCGCACCGTCGACGTCCTCGCCGCGAAGTCGGTGGACGTCGGGTGTGTCCGGCTGACCGAGCGCTGCCTGCACTCCGACCCGCCCACCGCGGCCGAAGTGGCCGACGCGGTGCGGGTCGCGTCGGACGTGCTGGCCGACGCGTTCGCCGTGGTGCCGGTGGAACGGGCGCGTACGTTCATCGGTGTCGCCGGCACGGTGACCACGATGTCGGCCGTCCACATGGGACTGAACGGCTACGACTCCGAGGTGCTGCACCTGTCCCGGCTGCCGATCCCGGCGATCGAGTCGGTGACGGCGTCACTGGTCGGCATGTCGCACGAGCAGCGCGCCGCGATCGGGCCGATGCATCCGGGGCGCGTGGACGTGATCGGTGCCGGCGCGATCGTGGTGCGGACGCTGGCACGGGAGGTCGCGGCGCGGGCCGGGATCACCGAGATGGTGGTCAGTGAGCACGACATCCTCGACGGCATGGCCCAGTCGCTGGCCTAGAAAGTCCTTGCGCCGCAAGGCAAATGCGCCGCAAGGCAATCCACCACAAGACACTGTCGAATCACCCGCGCGGCGAGGAGATGCTCAGATCATGCTGCGCAGCGAGCCGCCGGAGTCGTCGGCGGGACGGCTGCCATTGGTGCGTGGTGGTCCGGCCAGCGGGTCCTGGGACTTCGCGTTGCCGTTCTCCGGCACCGGCACACCGTCCGCCCGCGACACCCGGTTGCGGCCGGTCGCCTTCGCCACGTACATCGCGTCGTCGGCCAACCGGGTCACCCGCTCCAGCAGTTCGGTCGCGGGGCGGCCGCCGGAACCCTCGCCGTGTGCCAGCGACGCGACGCCGATGGAGATCGTGCAGCGCGGCACGCTGGTGTCCGAACCCGGAATGCTGATCGTGCCCTCGCCCGCGGGGCGGCTGACCGTGAGGGTGAGACCCTCCACTGCCGACCGGAGCCGTTCCGCGACGTCGGCCGCGCGCGCGACGTCGGTGTCGGGCAACAGGACCGCGATCTCCTCGCCGCCCCACCGGCACACCAGATCGGTCGGCCGCACGTTGTCGCGCACCACGTCGGCGACCTCACGCAGCAGCAGGTCCGCGCCGACGTGGCCGAGCCGGGTGTTCCACTGCTTGAAGTGGTCCAGGTCGCACATCAGGAACGACGACGTCCGGCCGAGCATGTGGTCCTCGCTGAGCGCGGCCTCGGAGTGCACGCCGAAGCCGCGGGCGTTGAGCAGTCCCGTTTTCGCGTCGTGCAACGCGTCCAGTTCGGCCTGCTGGCGTTCCGCGGCCAGTTGCGACTTGCGGTGTTCGTCCCGCGTGCCGCGGATCGCGATCACGGCGATGGCAGGCAGCAGCAGCGGCGCGAAGCCGGCGATCACGGCGGCGACGGCGGCCAGCGCCAGCGTGTAGAGGATGAAGAGGTTGTCGGTCGCCGAACCCAGCATCGACGGCAGCGACCACTCCCGGGTGCGCAGTCCACGGTAGACACCGATCAGCACGGCCTGCACCAGGAAGTAGGCCGCGACCGCGGCGGCCATGCCGCCGACCGCGCTCAGCTCGACCGTGCTGAGCACGTCGAAGTGACCGGACACCAACCAGTCCGTCAGCTCCGTGCGCATGCCGATCCAGTGCACGCCCAGCGCCGACAACAGGATCGAACTGGACGTGAAGACCCACAGCGACGGCGGGCGGCGGCCGATCAGATAACGCTGTCCGCGCATCAGCACGACCAACGGCAGGATCAGCGACGCGGGCACCAGCAGCGACGCGCTGAACAGCCAGATGCTGGTCTGGTCCACGTGCTCGACCTTGCCCAGCCGCAGCTCGTGTGCGCGCTGCCGCTCTTCGGCCGGACGGGTGAACACGAGATACGCCGTCGCGGCGATCGCGAACGCGGTGAACAGCGCCCACTGGCGCCCGGTCGGACCGTGCTCGCGGGCCAGCACGAAACCGCAGGTCACCGCAGCGGCAAGGTCGGTGAGCAGCATCCACGCGATCCCGGCCGGCGGGATCGACCAGAGGGTCCACCGCCGAACGCCGTCCCGAATACCGTCCATGGACTGCCGGTCGCGCCGAATCCTTGACAGACTGGTGAGCATCACTGGTAGCTCCGGTGATAGAGCAGGGTGTGCATCGGCGACCGGTTCGTTCCGCTGGACCGGCGACCCCGTGGAGGAGGCGTGTCGGATGATCGGCCCCGACGGCGGCATTCCACCACGGCTGTTCTCCCTGCTCGGCGGATACGGCCCGCCGTGCCGAGAAAGCGATGTGGCGGTGTCATGCCACACCTCCTTCTCTGCCCGCTTCGTCTCCCGGTAAGGAGGTGCCGTCATGGTGCTCGGTGACCGCGAGGCTTGAGCCCGTGCGATCGACCGTGGCGGGAGTCGTGCCGTCCGCGCGTCCGCGGATCGCGGCCAGCAGGGTTCCCGCCACACCGACGAGACCTCCGATACCGATGGCCAGCGCCGCCGATCCCAGCCACTGCGCGAAAATCCCGGCGAGCACCGCGGCGAGGCCCTGGCCCGCCCGCAGCACGGTGCGCTCCAGTCCGATGACGCCACCCCGGATGTGATCGGGCGCGCGCCTGCTGATCGCGGCTGTCGTGAGCGGCAGGAACGCGGCACCGGCACCGGACGCCACCAGCAGCAGCCCCGCCACGATCCCGGTCGGCGGCGGCGGGATCGCGTGCCAGGCCAGCAGCGCGAACGGTGCCATCGCGCCCAGTGAGATCACCGCGAGCGGCACGAGTACCTCGGCGCGCCGCGCCTCCGGCAGCCGGTCCACCCACCACGCGCCGCCGATGAAGCCCAGACAGTCCGCCGCCAGCAGCGGCCCGATCGCCCACGTGCCCAGGTTGAGCTGACCGGCCAGCGGCGCGATCACCGCGTCCGGCAGGATCGTCAGCGCCGAGAGCAGGCGCAGCCACGTCATGGTGCGCAGCAGCACGTCCCGCCGGATCAGCGCCAGCGCCGTCCGCCGCGGCGCGACCACCTGGCGCCCGACGCCGACGGCGGCCGGCCGGGGCAGCACCCCGATCCGCAGTACGGCGGCGACGACCACGAAGCTCAGCGCGTCCGCCACGATGGCCGGTGTGGTGCCGACGGCAGCCACGACGGCTCCGGCACCGGCGAGGCCGACCAGTTGGCCGGTCTCCCGAATCACGCCCAGCCTGGTCTGGGCGTTGTCCACCCGGCCTGCGGGCACCAGAGCGGGAATGACCGCCGACTGGGCAGCTTTGAACGGCGCCTGTCCCGCTGTGATACCGATCACGGCCAACCCGACGATTTCCAGCGGGATGCCCGGAACGGCCATGACAGCGGCGAATGCCGTTTGCGACGACGCGCACGCGATCATCACGGTGCGCCGCGGATAGTGGTCGGCCAACGGGGCCAGCAGCGGTCCCGCGATCAGATCCGGCAACAGCGTCAGCGCGTACGTCAGGGCCGCCAGCGCCGCCGAACCGGTGCGGCCGAACACCAGCACCGCGACCGCGACCTTGGCCAACTGGTCGCCGAAGACCGACGCTCCCTCACCGACCGACAGCCAGCCGAACTCGGTCAGCCCTCGGGTGCGACCGGCAGGCGATACCTCCGGTGTCGCTTCAGTCATGGGTGTCGTGCCCCGGATCCCCTGGCACACGACCGCTGGGTGGACCTGACGACCACGCGCCACATCGACATTCGTTTCGCACGTCCCCCCCGTTCCGTGCCACCGCCGACCGTACGACCCTTTCCTCGGCTTGTGCCGCCCCCACCCTCGGAATGTACCCGCACGGAGCAGACCGGTTACGCAAGGCGATCCTGCACAGCGGGCCTCGACCGCACAACCCCCGAGCGGTCGCGTGTCTGTCCCGCCGTACCTCGAATGTCGTTGCGGCGGTTACCTGTCGCTGTCGCCGTCGTTGCCTTCGCCGCGCTCGGCACTGCTCCGAACGAACGCCGCGAGATCGGCCGACTGTCGTACCCGGGAGGGCTCGTGGACGTACATCATGTGTCCCGCCGGGTAGTACTCGACGCCGATGTTGGCCCGCAGTTCCGCCGGAATCGCCAGGTGTGCCAACACGTGTTCGGCCGCGTAGTAGGGTGTCGCGCCGTCGTGGTAGCCGCACGCCACGTGCACCTTCAGGTGCGGGTTGGCACGCATCGCGGCGGCCAGCCGGTCGGCCACGGTGACCGAGGCGCCCTCGAACTCCCGGTACGACCACGGCCGCACGTTCGACGTCAGGATCTCGTAGGGCAGGTCGTTCTCGTAGCCCAGTTCGGTGCGCACGTAGTGGTTGAACGCCGCCGTGTACGGGCCGAGGATCGCCGAGTACGACGGGTCCTCGGAGAACTGCTCCCGCCCGGAATCGGTGTCCCAGCCGGTGAACCGGGCGTCCAGCCGGCCGGTGACCAGCCGCCGGTCGCGCAGCAGTTCGGTGTAGAAGCGCACATGTTCCACGCGCAGCTCGACCCGGTCGACGTAGTCGGGTGACAGGCCGGTCAGCGCGGCCAGCCGGGCGACGGCGTCGGCCCGCTGTTCCCCGGTGAGCCTGCTGCCCCTGGCCAGCGCCCACGGGTAGTCCCGCTCGGCGAACGTCTCGGCCTCGGCGAGCACGTCGGCCAGCGGCCGGTCGCCGTGTTTGCCGTGGTAGTGCGCGATCGCGGCGTACGTGGGCAGGAACAGCACGTACGGCAGGTCGTTGCCCTCGCTGAACTCGATGGTGCCCATGTCCAGCACCGACGAGATCAGCATGATCCCGTTGAGGTACATGCCGTAGCGCTCCTGCAGATACCCGGAGAGCCCCGCGGCGCGCAGCGTGCCGTACGACTCACCGGCCAGGAACTTCGGCGACATCCACCTGCCGTTGCGGGAGGTCCACAGCCGGATCACCTCGGCGACCGACTCGATGTCGCCGGTGAATCCGTGGTAGTCGGCGGGTTTCTCGCCCTTCGTGGTACGTGAGTAACCGGTGGACACCGGGTCGACGAACACGATGTCGGAGTGCGCGAGCAGCGTCTGTTCGTTGTCCGCGAGGGCGTAGGGCGGTGGTACCCGGTCGTCGACGTCACCGGACAGCACGCGGCGCGGGCCCAGCAGGCCCATGTGCAGCCACACGCTGGACGAGCCGGGACCGCCGTTGAACGCGAACGTCACCGGCCTGCTGCGGGTGTCGGTGTCGTCCAGCGTGTAGGCGGTGAGGAACACCTCGGCCTTGGCCTGGTGACCGTCGAACGCGCCGTCGGTGAGGATCTCCTTGCGCAGCACGATCCGGCCGGTGGTGGCCGTGTACCGCAGCGTCCGACCGCCCGCCGTGATCTCGTGGGTCGAGGTCACGAGGTCGTCGGTGGGTTCGACCTCCGGTGACGACCCCGGCTCGGTGGTGCCGGCCACGTCGCCCTTGTTGTCGTTGCCACTCATGGGAACACCCTATGGTGAAGGTCTCGTCCGATCCGAACGACTGGCGGTGCACATGCCTGATCCGCCTACGGCGGCACGCTCGGCGTCCGATCTGGTCACGCTTGATCGGTTGATCCCCGGGTGCCGCGCGTGTCCACGCCTGGTGGCGTGGCGGGAACTGGCGGCCCGGGAGAAGCGGGCGGCGTTCGCCGACGAGGAGTACTGGGGCCGTCCGGTCCCCGGCTTCGGGCCCGCCGACGCGCGGCTGGGCATCGTCGGCCTGGCGCCCGCTGCGCACGGCGGCAACCGGACCGGCCGGATGTTCACCGGTGACCGGTCCGGCGACGTCCTGTTCGCCGCGCTGCACGACGCGGGCCTGGCCTCCCAGGCCGAATCGACCGGAATCGGCGACGGCATGGTGTTGTCCGACACCAGGATGCTGTCGCCGGTGCGCTGCGCGCCGCCGGAGAACAAGCCGACACCGGCCGAACGTGACACGTGCCGGCCGTGGCTCACGCGGGAACTGACGCTGCTCGCGCCTACGTTGCGTGCGATCGTCGTGCTCGGCGCGTTCGGCTGGCAGGCACTGCTGCCGGCACTGGCCGACGCGGGCTGGCAGGTGCCGAGGCCGCGACCCGTGTTCGGCCACGGTGCGCATGTCACGCTGGCGGGACCAACCGAACTGCACCTGCTCGGGTGCTACCACGTCAGCCCGCACAACACGTTCACCGGCCGGCTCACGACCGCGATGCTCGCCGACGTGTTCTCTGAGGCGAAGCGATTCGCCGGGATCGTTTCAACGAGTGGTCGATGATCACGGGTGGTAGCAGAGCGAGCCCATCGGCGTTACCATCACGGCTTGTTCCCCGCGACGCGAGGGGGTCCAGATGTCCGATGCCGGTGAGCAACTGGCGCAGGTGGCAGGCACGACCGAAGCGATCGACAGGGCGAGCCACCTCGTCCGGACCGCATGCGGGTCGCTGACCGAGGCGATCGACCGACTGACAGCACTGCTGCCCGACTGCGAAGGGCCTGACGCGGCGGGCGCCGTCGCCGGTTACCGAACGGCGAGGGAAACCCTGCTGGCGCAACTGGACACGCTCGACCGCGCCAAGAAAGCCGTCGGCGCCTGACCGCACCCGGTATCGATCAGAGGCTCAATGCGCGCATTCCCGGCCGGATGGGGCATCCTGCGGACTGTGCCGCACCGTGACAGGGCGAGGGGGGCGACGGCAGCCCGGCTGCCGGTGCTCCTGTCGCTCGCCGTGCTGCTCCTGCTGGCCGTGCTGGCCGCCAGGGGCTCCTCCGGCGTACCGCACGGCAAGGGTCTGGTCGTGCTCGGCGGGTCGGACCAGGGCAGCGTGTCGCAGGGCGCCGGCAACGCGCCGAACCTGCCCGGCAGACTCAATCCGGTCGTCGGCGTCGGCCTGAGCACGGTGATCGCGCTCGCGCTGGTCGCGTGCCTGGTCTGCATGGCGATGTTGCTCGTGCTGCTCGCGTCGCTGCGCGGGCGAGGGCGCAATGTGAACTCGGAGCGCACCCTCGGCGTCGAGCCGGCCGTCGACGGCGGCGCTGGTGAAGCGGTGCGAACACTGTTGCAGGGCACCAGATCCGCGCTGTCCCTGTTGCGCGGGCGAGCAGGCGGGCCAGCCGCGGACGCGGTGCAGCGGGCGTGGCTGGCACTGGAGGAGGCGGCCGCGGAGTGCGGCACGGCACGCCGCCCCGACCAGACACCGACCGAGTTCACCGGCGCCGTGCTCGCGGCCCACGCGGTGGACGCCGGCGCCGTCGTCACGTTGCGCGGCCTGTACCAGCGGGCCAGGTTCGGCCGGGCGGACACCGTCACCGACGACGACGCGGACCGCGCCGTCACCGCGCTGGACTCGATCGCCTCGTCACTGGCGGCCCGATGACGCCACCTTCCCTGCCACCGCTGGATTCCGGCCACCGCGTCGTGCCGCTGGTCGTCCGTCGTGTCGTGCTGGCCGTGCTCGTCGAGATCGTGCTGACCTACGGCCTGACCCGGCTGATCGGCACGCCGTGGCAGTGGTCGGCGCTGATCGCGCTCCCGGTCGCCGCCCTGCTGCTGCTCCTGCTGCTCAGCCCGCCGGGCGTGGAACCGACCTGGGCCGACACGCCAGCGCCGCCGTCGGCCGCGACCCACCTCGAGGCGAGCACACTGGCCGGCAGGCTGCAGGACGCGGTGACCGACACCGGTCGTTTCCGCAGCCGTGTCCAGCCGCGCCTCGCCGCGCTGGCGCTCGCCACACTGCGCGGCCGGCCCGAGCTGCGCGACCTGACCGATCTCGCCGATCCGCGCGCGGCGGCGGCACTCGGCCCCCGCCTGCACGACGTGCTGACGAACCCGGCGGCCACGCTGCCGGATCCGAAGGTCCTGCTGGGACTGCTGGAACGACTGGAGGAACTGTGACGACACCGGAGTCCACTGTGGACTCACTGCCCGTCGCGGTGATCGCGAAGGAGTGCGGGGACGTGCTCGCCGCGGTCGGCACGGTCGTGGTCGGCAGGACAAGGGCGCTGCGGCTGGCACTGGCCGCGGTGCTGGCGGGCGGCCACGTGCTGTTCGAGGACGTGCCGGGACTGGGCAAGACACTGATCGCGCGCAGCCTCGCGCAGGCGCTCGGCCTGGATTTCCAACGCCTCCAGTGCACCCCGGACCTGCTGCCCGCCGACGTCACCGGCTCCTTCCTGTACGACCCGGGCAGCCGCGAGTTCGTGTTCCGCCGCGGCCCGGTGTTCGCGGGCCTGCTGCTGGCCGACGAGATCAACCGGACGACGCCGAAGACACAGTCGGCGCTGCTGGAGGCCATGCAGGAACGCCAGGTCACCGTCGAGGGCACGACCTTCCCGCTGCCCCGCCCGTTCCACGTGCTCGCCACCGCGAACCCGATCGAGTACGAGGGCACCTACCCGCTGCCCGAGGCACAGTTGGACCGGTTCCTGCTCCGGCTGGACGTCGGCTACCCGCCCGTGGACGACGAGGTCGAGGTGCTGCGCCGCAGGCTGGCCCGCCGCCGCGAGGAGACGCTCGTCGAGCCCGTGACGAACGCGGAGCGCTGCGCCGCGCTGCAGGCCGGCGTCGAAGGTGTCGCCGTGGACGCGGATGTGCTGCGCTACTGCGTCGACCTGACGGTGGCGACACGCTCGCACCCGTCGGTCGAGGTGGGCGCGTCACCGCGCGGGGCGCAGGCGCTGGTGCTCGTGGCGCGTGCGCTGGCCGTGCTGGACGGCAGGGACTTCGTGCTGCCCGAGGACGTCAAGGAGTGCGCGGTGGCCGCGCTGGCGCACCGGCTGACGCTGCGCGCCGAGACCTGGACGTCCGGCCTGACCGACATCCAGGTGATCACCGAACTGCTCGGCAAGGTCGCGGGCCCTGCCGCCACGAGAACCCGATGAGCACCGCGGGGCAGCGGTTGCGGGCCTGGCAGGAGCGGCGCACCGGCTCCGCGCGCCGGGTGTGGCGCGCCACGGACGCGCTGCGCAGGGGACTGGTCCTCGGCGTCGCGATGGTCGTCGCGGGCGCGCTGCTGCACCGGCTGGCACCCGTGCTGCTGGGCGCACCGCTGCTGATCAGCTCGATCGTCTCGATGCTCACGCCGGTCGGCGGCCGGCCGGTGATCCGCGCCCGGCCGCTGCCCAGATCCGTGGAGAGCGGTGCGCGGGCGCGGCTGCTGGTGGACGTCGATCCCGGCGATGGTGCGGAATTCGTCGCGATCCGGCTGCCGGTGACGGGCAAGGAGGGCGTCGGCCCGGTGCACCTGCTGCCCGCGTCGGCCAGGACGCTGGGCACCCGGCTGCACTGGGACGCGTGGGGCGACCGCCCCGACTTCCGGGCCGACCACCTGGTCGCAGGCGCGGACGGCCTGTGGACGCACGGCCCGGTGCTCGGCGAGGAGGCCAGAAGGGCTGTGCTGCCACCGGTCCTGCCGATGCCGGCGGGCCCACTGCCGCCCCGCGCGGCGGGTCTGGTCGGCGCACACCGCTCCCGCCGACCCGGCGGTGGCATCGAACTACGCGGCATCCGCCCGTACCGGCTGGGTGATCGGCTGCGCGGCGTCGACTGGCGCACGTCGCTGCGGGCCAGTGCGGCTACCGGCGGTTCGGTGCTGGACACACTGTTCGTGCGCGAACGGCACGCGGAGGCCGACGCGGACATCGTGCTCGCGGTGGACACCAGGGTCGACGTGGACGCGGACGTTGCGTCGTGGTCGGTCCCGGCGGTGGGCGCGTTCGTGCGACCGGGCGGATCACTGGACACGGCAGCGGTCGCGGCGACGGCGATGGCGGCGAGCTGGCTGCGCCAGGGCGACCGGGTGAGCATGGTGGACCTCGGTCGGCCGCAGTTCGGGCTGCGCTCCGGAGCCGGCCGTAGGCACCTGTTGCTGTTGCGGCACAAGTTGTTGGCGTCGATGCGGGCGGCCGGTTGGGCGGCGCGCCCTGTCCTGCGGGCCGAACAGGTGCCACCCGGGGCGCTGGTCGTGGTCCTCTCACCGTTCCTGGACGACGCGATCGTGCGACAGACACTGCTGGCGGCTCGCCGTGGCGGACTGGTGCTCGCCGTGGACGTGCTTCCGGGCCCGTTGCGCCCGGACGACGAGACGCCGTGGGGCGGCGTGGCGGCGAAGGTGATCGAGTTGGAGCACGCCAACCGGTTGGCGGCACTGCGCGAACGGGGCGTGCCGGCGGTGTCCTGGGTGGACGGCAGCGAAGTCGTCGCGGTCCTCCGCGCGGCGGCGGCCCCGGGCCGACACGCGGCAGGCCGCCGATGACGGCCCCGTACGGCAAACACCCGGAACCCGACCACGGGCCGCCGGCGCCGGTCGGGCCGTCGACCGCCGAGGATGCCATGCCCGCCGTGCTCGAACTCGGCCCGGGGTGGCCGGTGTGGACGCTGCGGCTGGCGTTGTCGGTCGTCGCGGTCGGTGCCGTGCTGCCGCTGTTCGGCATCAATGTCGCGGCCTTCGTGTTCCTGGTCGTGATCGCCGCACTCGCCGCCGGCCTGCCATCCTCGCCCGCTCCGGCGCTCCTGATCGGTGCCGTGGCCGTCGCCGTGACCGCGGCGGGTGCCGACCCGCTGCGACCGGCCGTGCTGGTCGAGATCCCGCTGCTGCACCTCGTGCACGTCCTCGCGGGGATCACCGCGCTCGTGCCGACGCGGGCCGTGGTGCGGCCGTCGGCCCTGCTGCGGCCGGCTCGCCGGTTCGTCGTCGTGCAACTGGTCGTGTTCGCCGTCACGGGGCTGGCCGAGATCTTGCCCACAGGCCGCGACACGACCGTTGTCGAGCTCGCCGGGCTGGTCGCGGCGAGCGGGCTCGTCGCACTCGCGATCTTCGCGTTGACCAGGGAAAAGAAGAGGGATCGGCAGTGATCGTCCGAAATGGTCTGTGGCAAGTGTCACGGGTGTGATTTCCGCTGGCCGGTTCGATTCAGTTCCACAGAGCGACGGGCGTCACACGCATGGCGGGTGCCTCAGCGGCGCCGGGGCGGTAAGTGCCACCATGGAGTCATGGCCGCTGGAAAGTCGCAACCCACCAGGATCCTGATCCTCGGTGGCGGATACGTCGGTTTGTACACCGCGTTGGGGCTGCAGAAGAAGCTGCGGCTCAACGAGGCGTCCGTCACTGTCGTCGACCCGCAGCCGCACATGACGTACCAGCCGTTCCTGCCGGAGGCGGCCGCCGGGTCCATCGACCCGCGCAGCGTCGTCGTTCCGCTCCGCCAGAGTCTGCGCCGGTGCCACGTGGTCACGGCTCGCGTGAAATCGATCGAGCACGCACGGAAGATGGTCACCGTCGAGTCGATCGACGGTCACGTCGAGGAGATCGGCTACGACGTGCTCGTCGTGGCCCTCGGTTCCGTCGCGCGCCTGCTGCCCGTCCCCGGTCTCGCCGAACACGGCATCTCCTTCAAGACCATCGGTGAGGCGATCTTCCTGCGCAACCAGGTGCTGTCCAGGATGGACCTGGCCGCCAGCACGCTGGACCCGCAGCTACGCAAGCGCCTGCTGACGTTCACCTTCGTCGGCGGCGGCTTCGCGGGCATCGAGTCCCTGGCCGAGTTGGAGGACATGGCCCGCTACGCCACGCGGTACTACGAGAACCTCGAGCCGGAGGACATGCGCTGGGTCCTCGTCGAGGCCGCCGGCCGGGTGCTGCCCGAGGTGCGCGAGAGCCTCGGCGTGTGGACGGTGGAACAGTTGGAGAAGCGCGGCATCGAGATCTACCTGTCGACGACGGCGAAGTCGTTCGAGAACGGGCACGTCATCCTGTCCGACGGCACCGAGTTCGACAGTGACACGATCGTGTGGAACGCGGGCGTGAAGGCGAACCCGGTGCTCTCGGCCTCCGACCTGCCGATCGACCGGCGCGGACGCGTCGTGTGCATGGCGTCGATGCAGGTAGAGGGGATGCCGGGGGTGTGGGCCGCCGGTGACAATGCCGCCGTGCCCGACCTGTCCCGCATCGAGGAGGACCCGGACGCGACGTGCGCGCCCAACGCGCAGCACGCGGTCCGCCAGTCCAAGTTGCTGTCCAAGAACATCATGACCGCGATCCGCGGCGGCAAGCCGAAGGACTACTACCACAAGAACGTGGGTTCGGTGGCCAGCCTCGGCATCCGCAAGGGCGTGGCGGACACGTACAACGTGAAGGTCAAGGGCTACCCGGCGTGGCTGATGCACCGCGCCTACCACGTCAGCCGGATGCCCACGCTCAACCGCAAGGTCCGAATCCAGCTCGACTGGCTGGTGAGCGGTTTGTTCCGGCGTGAGGTCGTGTCGCTGGGCCAGATCAACGACCCGAAGGCCGACTTCGACCGCGCGTCGAGGACCTGAGCCGATGCCTCCCGGGGATGTCGAACCACGGCTGCCCGGGAGGACTCTGCGCGACATGCCCGCCCGCCACGGCGGTCGACCGCACGGTCGGCCGCCGTTAGCCGTCCGCGCGACGCCGAGTAGCCGGCGCCGACAGTTCGTCCCCCTGACGGCGGTAACGGAACGCGTTCTCCTGCGATCACCTACGTAGTCGGCGTCGTGACGACGGCCGAGTGCACCGCACTGTCTTGACAGTACGTAATGTGAAACGGAGACTACTCCTCGTACGTCACCCGAAAGGGTGAGACACTGGTGCGTGACACGGCGAGGAGCGGGGTGGGCATGTCGATAGCAGAACTGGCCGCGCAACTTCGCAGCGGTGAGATCGAGAACCATGCGCTTGCGGAGTATGCCGTCGAGTACGCGCAGGCAGAGCAGGTCTTCCGCAACAAGAAGGACGATTGAGCGCTACGAGCAACGGTCCCGCGTTGGACCGGCCGGGGTCGTCGGTACTCGGCCGGACGGCTCCGTACACCTCAACGTCGACACGCACAGTAACCGCGCAGCCCACTGACAGGTCAACGCCGCTACTCCTTCAGGGCCAGGAGTACGTCTTCCGCGCGCCGATTGCCGAACTCGACTTCCAAGAACGTGTTCACCGTCTCGGCCTGGTCGACGACGGTGACGGCGAACCGGAGCCGTGCGTGCTGGTGCTGGCCCGCTCGGCCGACATGGAGATGAACGAGCTGTCCATCGCGCTGGCCGAACGCGGCGTCCGGATGGCCAGGATCGACGTCGACCGCTGCCTGGACGTGTCGCTCACCGTCTACCCGGACACCCCGCTGGTCGAGCTGGACCGCTGGATGCTGCGCCCGGTCCTGCTGTGGCGCAGGCACTTCGAGCTCGCCGCGCTGCCCGTCGACCCGGCGACGCTGTACGGCGCGTACGTCGCCGACCAGTGGCGGTCGGTCGCCGACTGGCTGACCGCGCGCACCGACTGGGCCCAGGTCAACTCGCTGGCCGCCGGTCGTCACCCGGACCGCGTCTCGCAGCTTTCCGACGCCGCCCGCTTCGGCCTGCGCACGCCCCGCACCGTCGTCACGACGCGGCCCGCGCGCCATCGGCCGGGCGGTGGCACGTGTGTGGTCAAGACCACCGGTCGGCATCTCGTCGAGCCCTCGTCCGGCGTGCAGCACGGCCTGTTCCCGCGCCCGCTGGACCCGCGCCAGGGCGGTGGTGTGCCCGAGCCGGCACCGGTGATCGTGCAGCAGTACCTGCCCTCCGATCACGAGCTGCGCGTGTTCGTGGTGGGGGAGCGGCTGATCGCGTACCGGGTGGACAAGCTCGACCCGGCACAGCTGTGGGTCGACCCGGACGCCGTCGATGTGCACCCGGTGGACCTGCCGGCCCGCCTCGGTGAGACGTTGTTGGCACTGGCCAGGTTCTGGCGCCTGGACGTGGTCGCGTTCGACCTGCTCGTCGCCGAGGGCGAACCCGTGTTCCTGGAAGTGAACGTCAACTGTGACTGGCGCTGGTTCGAGCGGCGCACCAACGAACCAGCGGTGTCGACAGCCGTCGTGACCTGGGTGGCAGCGCGCTTCGAGGAGTTACTCGGTGCCGCGGCCCGACCTGGCGCTCACAGCGGCTGACCGGACGCATCCGGTTGCGCCGTGCGTCCCGCCCTAGCTGGGCCGCCCGGATGACTTCAGCCATATGCACCCACGAACGGGTGATATAGCCATAGGCTTCGCCTGCCCCCGTAGCCCAATAGGCAGAGGCATTCCCCTTAAAAGGGAACAAGTGCCGGTTCGAGTCCGGTCGGGGGCACAATGTCTGACCAGCAAGAATGCTGATTGGTCGGCAAGGCGCCGCGCTTTCGTTGTGACACACCGTAGTTTACGCAGGTCGAGTGAATGGCATTCGTGACGCTCTGAAACCGCGTTCGTATACAGAACGGTGATCGTGAATCGTCGGACGGCGGAAAGGCACGCATCAGTCCAGCCAGTCGACGGTTCTTCCGTAACCATCGGCACGCGCCACGACCCGGCCCTGATCGGCGACGAAGAACGTGAACGGGCGTTCCATCGGCGGCACCGGTCCGAACAGCCCGGACGACAGCACCGTCGCGCCGTCGTAGGCGATCCAGCGTGCCGGCAACGCTCGCACGACGTCCGCGAACTCGGCCCGCCGCGCGTCGGTGAACGTCGTGAGCACCGCGCTCTGCGTCACGACCAGCGTGGCGCCGGCCGGTGCCAGCCGTGCCACCTCGGGCAGCAGTTCGATCAGGTCACCGCGTACGACGGTCGGCGGGTCGGCGCGGGCGATCCGTAACGCGGCATCGAGATCGGCGAGCCGGTCGTCCTGCCCCGGCCAGACGAGGCAGCGCAGCCAGTGCGCGTCGTCCGCCGAGCGCGCGTCCAGCGGCGCCGCGTCGATCCCGGTGCGCCACACCACTTCCGGCAGCCGCGTCGGCACAGGGCCGTTCGTGGTGCACGTCAGCAGCAGTGGGGACGACCCATCCGGTGGGTCGAGCCGGTCGCCGTCGTTGTACCGGTATCCGTAACGGTCGGGCAGCAGGCACAGCCCGGCCGACGCGCCGACCTCCAGCAGCGCGATCGGCTGCGGCAGGCGGGCCAGCAGCGGGAGCAGTACGGCGCAGCGGCGCGGCTCGTTGGTCTGCGTGCGCCGCGATTGGACTTCGGTCCGCACGTCCGCCCAGTTGGTGAGCAGCCAGTCCCGGAACTCGGCGAACGACCCCGTGCGCGCGCCCAGCCGGCGAGCGACGGCGAACACCAGTTGCGGTTGCCGTTTCATGCCACCGAGTTCGTCGATCCGGCCGGCCACCAGGGCATCGCCCGCGACGCCGTCGGCCCACTCCCGGTAGCACTCGGACACGCCACGGGTCTCCTCGGCGAACCACCGGTAGACATCCGGCACGCGGTAGCCATCCGGCACGGTCGGGGTCACCGACTGAGGGTTTCACCTGATCCGGCCGGGTATACCAGAGACAACGGAATGTGGTCCGGTCTGCCATCACCTGACAGGGTCACGGTCCGGTGATGCGTCGCAAATGTGAACGATTTGCGTGTTGCGCTGTCAAGGGGTTACCGCGGCGTGTCATCCTCAACTACGGCGGTCGTCGGGGACCGTCGGTGGCCGAGAGGGGGCACCATGAGCGTCGAGGCGGTGGTCGACCAGCGCACCGGGGTCAGTGTCCGGGCGAAGATCGTGTTCACGGCGGCCAGGCTGATGCTCCGGCCTCTGCTCGCGTGTTGGCCGTTGAACAACTGGGGCATGCTGCCGTTGCCGCTGGTGGAGACCGTGGCCGGCATCCTGCCCGTGCCCACGGGGGTCAGCTTCGAGCGGGTCGACTTCGCCGGGTTCACCGGCGAGTGGGCCAGGCCGGCGACGCCGTCGGCCGATCCCGGTGTGGTGCTCTACTTCCACGGCGGGGCGTTCGTGACGTGCGGCATCGCCACCCACCGGCGGCTCGTGGCCGGGATCGCCGAACAGTGCGGCATGCCGGTGCTGTCGGTGGCGTACCGGCAACTGCCCGCGGTCCGCCTGACCGGCTCGATCGATGACTGCCTGTTCGTCTACCGGGGACTGCTCGCCGAGGGCCACGACCCGAGCCGCATCGTCTTCGCGGGCGACTCGGCCGGCGGCCACCTGGTCTTCGCCACGGCACTGGCCGCCCAGGCCGAGGGCCTGCCCGCGCCGGCCGGCATCGTGGCCCTGTCCCCGTGGCTGGACTTCGACTGTGCCGGCAAACTGGCACACCCCAACGCCGACCGTGACGCCTACGCCCCGGCCCACCGGTTGCCGGCCCTGGTCAAGCTGCTGGTCGCCGACCCGGAGGTGGACACGTCGCCGGTCAACGCGGTGCTGGCCGGCCTGCCCCCGGTCCTGCTGATCGCGGCGGAGAGCGAAATGCTCCGCTGCGACGCGGAACTGATGGCCGACCGCCTGGCGGCCGCGGACGTACCGGTGACACTCCAGATCTGGTCCGGCCAGGTGCACGCGTTCCCCGTGCTGGGCGACCTGATCCCGGAAAGCAGAGCGGCCATCCACGAGGTCGCCGAATTCGTCCATGGCCTGCTCCACATCACAACGGACCACACCCACCTGCCAGCCCTGGTCGGCTGACCCGACCGGCCGACCCGACCGCAGAGCCGCGGATTGGCGCGGCCGTGTGGTTGCGGCCACCGCGGCGAGCCGCCGGCCCGGCCACGACCCGGGCAGCACAGCCGGGCAGTTGGGCCGTGGGCGGCCGGGCGACTAGCCCTTGCGGCCCTTGGGAGCGCCTGCCGTGGCCGGTTCGGCTCGTTGGACCGGGACGCCTGGTTTGCCGTTGGTCGCGGGGATCGGCTTGGGTACCGTGGGTTGGTTGCCCGGGTCGTCGGGCAACGCCGCGTTCGCGGTGGGCGCCTTGGCCGGCGCCGGGCGGTGTTCGTCGGCCAGTGGTTCCAGCAGCGGGCTCGCGTCGACCATCAGGCTGTGGGCCGATTTGAGCTGCTCGGCGATGCGCCTGCGGAGACCCTGGAGTTCCTGGACCTTGTGCGTCGCGTCGTTGACCCGGCGACCGCACTCGTCCGTCGTCTCGCGAACCTTGCGCTCGGAGTGTTCCGTCGCCTCGCGTACCCGGCGGGTCGACTCGTCGGTCGCCTCGCGGATGCGGCGCTCCGCCTCGGCGCGTGCCTCGGCGCGCTGCTGTTCGATCTCCTTGGCCAGCGCCTGCCGCTTCGCGGTCATCGTGCGCTCGAACTCGTCCTCGATCTGGATGCGGCGTTCCTCGGCTTGCTTGTCCAGTTCGTGCCGGCGGTTCGTGGCCGCCGTCGTCATCTCGATCACCTGGGTGCGCGCCTGGTCGACCACCTGGCTGTGCTGTGCCCGGACTTCTTGGCGCTGCTTGTCCAGTTCGGCCAACAGCTTCTCGTACCCCGACCGCAGTTTGCCGGCCGCATCCTCCGCCCCGGACCACGAATGGGTGGCGGCGGCCTGGGCGCGCGCCGTGATCTCGGCCGCCTGATGGTGCGCGAGCTGGACCATGCGTTTGCAGCGATCGTCCAGATCATCGGGATTCTTCGGCAGTTCCACCAGTTCGGTGACCTGCTTGCCGAGCTCCGTGATCCGCGAGTGCGCCGAGCGGAGCTGCTCGGTCAGATCGGCCACTTGGGACAGTGCGGCGTTCCGATCTGCGGAGATCAGCTTGATTTCGTCCTCGAGATCTTCCAGGTACTGCTTGACCTGGGCACGGTCGAATCCGTGCCACACCACGTCGAAACCGGGCTTGAGGGGTACGAGTTCACGGTCCTCGGGGCGCGCCATGCCTCGACGTTACGCGATTCGAGTACGACTGTGGTAAGCGGCACACCCGTTCCTGTTACCAGGTAGATCGCAGCTAGTGAAGGTCCGCCCAATGTCACCCGACCGGGGGCTGCACTCGGTAGCCTGGCCGGATGCCAGTCCGATCACTCTTCGCCACCAGCGATCTCCATGTCACCCACGAGGGCAACAAGGAGATTGTCGAGGGCATTCGTCCCAGTCACGATGACGACTGGCTGATCGTCGCGGGTGACGTCGCCGAGTCCACCGACGCGATCGAGTGGGCGCTGCGTCTGCTCGCCGGCCGGTTCGCCAAGGTGATCTGGGCGCCGGGCAACCATGAACTGTGGACGGTCGGCAGCGATCCGCTCGCGCGCCGCGGTGTGGATCGTTATGAACAGTTGGTCGAATTGTGTCGCCGCATTGATGTGGTGACGCCGGAGGACGAGTATCCGGTGTTCGAGACCGAGGACGAGGCGTTCGTCGTCGCGCCGCTGTTCCTGCTGTACGACTACAGTTTCCGCGATCCGGGCACCAGCCTGAAGGACGCGCTGGACCACGCGTACTCCACCGGTCTGGTGTTCGCCGACGAGCACGTGCTGCACTCCGATCCGTTCCCGAGCCGCCAGGAATGGTGCGCGCACCGCGTCGAGCTGACCGAGCGCAGGCTCGCCGCCATCCCGGAGAACCGGCGCACGGTGCTGGCCTCGCATTTCCCGCTGCACCGGGGGCCGACGACCATGCTGCGCCACCAGCATCTGGCCATGTGGTGCGGAACGGAGCTGACCGAGGGCTGGCACCTGCGCTTCCGCGCCGCCGCCGCCGTCTACGGGCACCTGCACATCCCCGTCACCCTGGAGTACGACGGTGTGCGGTTCGAGGAGGTCTCGCTGGGTTACCCGAGGGAGTGGCGCAACCGGCCCACGCGGCCGCCGAATCCGTTGCGGGCCATCGTGCCCGGTGATCCGACACGGGTGCCGTGGAACAAGAGACAGGGGACCCGGTGATCGACGAACTACTGCCCGCCGACGTGGCTGCCGAGGAGATCGTGGGCGAGGACCCCACGGCCACCCTCCTGCCCGGCGAGGAGTACCTGGTCGCCAAGGCCGTGGCCAAGCGCCGCACCGAGGTGACCCATGCCCGCGCGTGCGCGCACCGAGCCCTCGCGGCCATCGGCAAGCCGAGCGACGAGCCGATTCTCCGTGGCAGCAAAGGGGAGCCACTGTGGCCGGCCGGGGTGGTCGGCAGCATCACGCACACCGCCGGCTACTACGCGGCCGCTGTCGCGGACTCCGGCAAGATCCGTTCCATCGGGATGGACGCCGAGGTGCACGGCGAACTCCCGGACGGCGTGCTCTCGCACATCGCGTTCGGTCGGGAGCTGACCATGCTCACCGGCCTCGGCCGCCGGGACCAGGTCTGGTGGGACAGGGTGTTGTTCAGCGCCAAGGAGAGCGTCTACAAGGCGTGGTTCCCGCTGACCGGTCGCTGGCTCGGATTCGAGGACGCCGAGATCATGCTGGACCCGACGGCCGGCACGTTCGCCGCCCGCATCCTGATCGACGGCACCACCAGTGACGGCACCGACCCCCTCAGCACGATGGCCGGCCGCTGGCTGGTCAGGGACGGCTTCGTACTGACTGCCATCACGCTACCGGCGCCCTGACCCACTGACATCACACCTTCGGGGCGACTTCGGACCGTAATCTCGAAGTGTCACCGATCGAGCGCGTACCGTCACGCAACCGTGAGCCCGAGACAGAGTGCCCGAGCCAGGCGGATCCCCGTCGCAGTGCTCGCGGCGACGGCCGCCGGGATGTTGTTCGCACTGGTCACGACGGTCGTAGTGGCCGACATGGCGGCAGCGGGACCGGTGGCGCCCACGGCACCGGACCTCGTTCCGACAGCGGTCGCCGCACTCGCCGCCGTCGACGCGCTGCCACCGACCCCGAACACCGCATGGGGCATCGACCCGGCGACCGGGCAACTCGCCGTGACCGTGTCCGGCGCCGCGCCGCACGCAGGCGTGGCCCGGTTGCTCGCGCTGGCGCGGCGGTTCGGCGACGTGGTCCGGATCGACCACACCGACCGGGCGTTCACCGAGCAGCTCGGCCCGCTGGTACCGCCGACCGGAGCGCTGCTGGGTGGCGACCAGATCAACAACGGCAAGATCGTCTGCTCGGCCGCGTTCAACGTCGTCCACGACGGCCAGGCGTACGTCCTGACGGCGGGCCACTGCACCGCCGGACTGCCGCAGTGGCACGGGATCGGCCCGTCGACGCAGTCACAGTTCCCCGGCACCGACTACGGCCTGATCCGTGACGACACCGCCCAGGCGGGCGGTGACGTCGACCTGTACAACGGCACGGCGCAGCAGATCACGTCGGTGGCCACGCCGGCGGTCGGCGATCCGGTGTGCGCCAGCGGCCAGACCACGCAGGTCACGTGCGGCCAGGTGCAGGCGCTCGACCAGAGCGTGGACTACGGGGACGGCGCCGTCGTGCACGGCCTGATCAAGACCACCGTGCACACCGAGAGCGGCGACAGCGGTGGTTCGCTGTTCCAGGGTCAGACAGCCCTGGGCCTGGTGTCCGGCGGTGACGGCACCACCGACTACTTCCAGCCCCTCGCTCCGGTCATGGCGGCCCAGAGCCTGCAACTGGCCGCTCCCTGATCGGTGGTCGCGCGGCGCGGGGTTCTGGTCGAGCCGACCGCGCGGCGACACGGACTCCCGGCGGCCTGGACATCCACAGTGGACAGACAGTCGCGGTGAGCCGGATACGGCCGACGATGCGCCCACGGGGCCGCCACCGCGTGCCCGAGCCACCTGTTCGGGCGGTACGGATCAGGGGATCGGCGTCGCCACCAGCACCCGGTTGTCGGCGTAGCTCTGCTTGCTCGGCACCCACTCGCCACCGCACGTGGCCAGCACGATCCTCGGCGGACCGCTCGGCGCGAACAGCGCAGGCGCCTGCTGCGGCAGTTGGCTCTTGTTCAGCGTCAACACCTGGGTCACCTGGTAGCGCCAGGAGGTGCCCGAGTTGTCCTTGATCGTGATCACGTCGCCCGGCCCGTCCTGCCACAGTTCCGCGAACGGCCCGGTCCGACCGGCCCAGTTCACGTGACCGGCGAACACGGTCGCACCGGTCGGCGCGGTGAGTCCCGTGCCCCACCAGACCGCCTGGTCCACGCCGGAGGGCACCGGCAGCGTGCCGTCGTTGGCGACCTGCACCCGCACCAGGTAGGCGCTGCCGCCCAGCGGCAGCCGGATCGTGTTCGGCAACTGGTTGCCCTGCGCGGGACGCGCGGCCCCGGCGGCGGCCCGCGTCGCCTGCGGCACCGAGGGCGACCTCGTGCCGGGACTGCTCGGGGCGCTGGGCGCGGCAGCGGCGGCGGCGTGCGGCGGTCCGGACAGCGCGGCGGCCTGGTGGATCGCGACCGCGTACGGTCCCGGCTGCGACAGCGCCAGTCCGCTGATCTCGTTGCGCTGCACCATCTGCATGGCACCGGCGATCAGCAGCGCGATCCCGAGCACCGCGATGCCCGCGGTACCGGCCATGGCCGCCGGATGCCCACGGCGCACCGGTTCCGGTGCCGGCACGGCCATCGGTTCGAAGCCGCCGACGTAGTGGTGACCGGTCTCCAGGTCGAAGCCACCGCCGTAGCCCGCCGCGTCGAACGTCGGACCGAGATCGGGAGCGCGGTGCCGCACTGGAATCACCGCCTGCGACGGCGGAGCACCACCGTGCCCGCGAAGCCCGCCGCGATCAGCAGCATGCCGCCGACCACGAACAGCGCGACGGGCGCGGGCCGGGACAGCACGGTCGACATGGCCGTCATCGTCGCGGGCGGCCCACCGGCGGGGATGGCCACCGGGATCTTGTTGGCCGTGTCCGTGACCGACACCGTCACCGTCTGGCCGGGGTCGACCTGGGCGCACTGGGTCGGCGGCGACGCGGGGTTGAACGCCTGGTCGTAGCCGGGCGGTGGCGTCGTCTCGATCATGCAGACCGTCTGCGGCGTGCGCAGGTTGTTCACCGTGGCGTGGCCGTCGGCACCGGTGGTGAGCGTGAGCGGGGTGCCGTCCTGGGCGGTGATCGGCGCGCCGAGCAGGCTCAGCGCCGGGCTCTTCTTGTCGGCTCCTGTCACCTCGAACGTCGCGTTGGCCAGCGGCTTGTTCGTCGATGCGTCCGTCTTGACCACCGTCAGCGTGCCGGGTGGCGACTGCGCCGTCGTCGTCTGCGTCGACGTGATCGGCGTCGTGCCGCCGGTGGTGACGATCTTCTGCATGTTCGGGTCGGCGGGCACCAGCAGGTTCGGCATCGCCGCCGGGCTGGTCACGGTTGCCACGATCTTTGGGTTGAGGCCGGTCGGCGTCGCCGTCACGGCGAGCGGACTGCCGTCGCCGGGTGTGTCGACCGTCTCGGTGGTGGTGTTGCCGGGGAAGGTCGCGTCCGTCGCGGTCAGCGTCACGGCCACGTTGGCCAGGCCCTTGCCTGCCGCGTTGAGCACGTTGACGGTCCACGCATCCGCCGACCCGATCAACTGCTGGCCCTTGGGAGCCGCCATCGACATCGTCCACGGGCCGTGGTTGGCCGCCGCGTCGGCCTGCAGCGTGCCGACGGCTGTGGCCGCCGCCGGTGAGACCTGCTGCAGTTCCTGCACGTGCAGGTCGGGGTTGTAGGCGATCTGCTGGAAGTCCAGGCTCGGGTCGTAGGGGCTGGACGGGTTCGGCGACGCACTGGCCGGCGCCGTCCACACGTGCAGCAGGTGGGACAGTGCGGCGGCGTCGTCCTTGGACGTCGTGTTGCCGAAGCGCAGCAGCAGGTAGGAGATCTCGGCGGCCGTCGTCGGGTCCACCGGCGTGCCCCACTTGGTGGTCAGCGGGCCGTCCGAGGTGTACTTCTCGTTGGTGTCCGGCGCTTTCAGCGCGTAGTCGACACACCAGACCTGCTGCCCGCCGACGATGTACGAACCGAGCCAGTCGGTGCTGTCCGGGTTGTTCTTGTACGGCTGTGCGGGTACCGCCCATCCGTTCGTGGACGGCTGTGCGTCGGCCGACGCCGTACCGGCGGCGAGCACGCTGGCCGAACCGGCCACCAGCAGCGTCGCGATCACTCCGACGGCCAGTTTTCGCTGGACCATGACGTGTGCTCCTCATCCGTCGGCTGAACTCGTCGACAGCGGTGGGTCGCCGCTCGGACACCTGACGTGAGCCTCGTTTCGTCGCCCGTGCCTGGCAAGCCGCCGTCGGGTTGATCCGCATTGTCACGTTCCGTAGCCGATCGACCGGCTGGACGAGTGACACCGGCTGAACCACTGGTCTCAGTGGCTCCGAACGCCCCGGGATAGGCTCGCGGTCGGATGCCGTGGAACCGATTGACACGTCGAAGCGTTGTCAGAGGTGTCCAGGGTCTGTTGTCAGGGCCGATGGCCAGGAGGATCAGTTGCGAGCAACCAGTAACCCAGCGTTCCGTAACTTGCCGCGCAACGGTTACGGAAACTACGCGGGCTTCAACCCACAGGCTCAGGCCCAGGCCGGCGGTGCGTACCCGGGCCAGGCTGCCGGCGACCGGCCCATGACCATCGACGACGTGGTCGTGAAGACCGCGATCACGCTCGGTCTGGCGGTCCTCACCGGTGCGCTCACGGTGCTGTTCCACGCGTGGGCGCTCGCACTGCCCGCGCTGGTCGTGGGCCTCGTCGTGTCGCTCATCATCATCTTCAAGCGCACGCCCAACCCGGCACTCGTGCTGACCTACTCGGCCGCCGAGGGTGTGCTGCTCGGTGCGATCACCGGACTGTTCGACTCGATCTACCCCGGCATCGCGTTCCAGGCGATCGCCGGCACGTTCGGTGTGTTCATCGCGATGCTGGTCGTCTACCGGACCGGTGCGGTGCGCGTCACACCCCGTCTGACCAAGTGGATCATCGGTGCCACGGTCGGCGCGGTCATCGTGATGCTGGCCGATCTCGTCGTCCACCTGTTCGGCGGCACGCTGGGCATCCGCGACGGGGGCCCGACGGCCATCCTGTTCAGCCTGCTGGTGATCGGCATCGCCTCGTTCAACCTGCTGCTGGACTTCGAGCAGGCCAACCAGATGATCCGCGGCGGCTACCCGTCCCGGTGGGCCTGGTACGCGGCGTTCGGCATGATGACCACGCTGGTCTGGCTGTACCTGGAGATCCTGCGCCTGCTGTCCTACCTGCAGCGCAACTGACTACAGCAGCAGAAGCCCGCTGAGCAGCCACGCGCCGCCCGACCGGGTGAGCGTGATCCGCAGCTCGCTGCGCTGGACCCGCGGTGTGGGCGTGTTGGTGTTGGTGACCGACTGGTTCACCAGCACCAACACGTCCGCCGTCCGTCCCGGGGTCTCGTCCTGGATGCCGGTGGCGACCACCTTGCCGGTGGACACCGACTTGTCCGTCACGAGCTGGTCGGCCCGCTGCTGACTCGCGGTGCGGTACTCGGCCGCGTAGGACGACGTGGAGTCCGCCGCCACCCGGTTGAACGCGGTCGGCAGGTCGCGGTAGTCGTACGTGGTGAGGTCGACGGCGTAGCGGGCCGCGTCGCTCTGCGCCTGGGCCCGTTCGGCGGCCAGCGTGGTGGCCTGACGGCTCAACGCGATCGCGCGGAACCCCAGATACCCGGCGGCCACCGCGAACAGCAGGATCACGACGAACGCGGCGAACCGGCCTGGCCGCAGCAGCTTCCGCCACCAGCTCTCCGTCGCACCGGCCTCGTTCATGTGCTCTCCTCGCGTTGCGCTGGACCGATCCTGCCGTAAAAATTCGCTCCTGACCGTCGGAAGACTCCGGCGCCGAGCGACGGGTGGATGTGGAACAACGGTCTGGCGTGCGCCCGGACCCGGGACTTGCCCTGCTGGAGCTGTACGACAGGGCACTGCCCGAGGTCTACGGCTACCTGGTGTCCCGGTGCGGGCAGCGGGCGCTGGCCGAGGACCTGGCCGAGGAGACGTTCCTCGCCGCCCTGGACGCCTCTCGGCGCACGGCCCCGCCGCAACTGTCGGTGCCGTGGCTGATCGGTGTCGCCCGGCACAAACTGGTCGACCACTGGCGGCGGGTGGCGCGTGAGGAACGCGGCCTGCGCGTGGTGGCCGGCCGGCCGGTCGAACACGACGACCCGTGGGACGAGCGCCTGGACGCGTTGGTCGCCAGACAGGTGCTGGCCACGCTCGGCCCGCACCACAGGGCGGTGCTGACGCTGCGCTACCTGGACGGTCTGCCGGTCGCGGACGTGGCACGGCTCCTCGATCGCACCGTGCACGCCACGGAGGCCCTGTTGGTCCGGGCAAGGGCCGCGTTCCGCAAGTCCTATGTGGACCATCATGACGAGTCGCGAACGGAGGCCGGCAGTGACGCAACACCGTGACCCGCTGGACATCCTCCGGGAGGCCGTCGTGCCGGTCGAGCCGGACGCCGCGTTCGCCGCGCGCCTGCGGGCGCGCCTGGAACTCGCGGCGCTGCTGTCGAAGGGAGCCGATGACATGACGACGCGGGAGAGCCGTTCGGTGTCCACCGAGCAGACGGCGGTCGCCGAGGGCGACATCATCTACGGGGCACTGTGGGTGCCCGACTCCGAGCGTGGCGCGGCCTTCTACTCCGCTGTGCTGGGCTGGCCGTTCCCCGGCGCGCTGCCGACCGTGGGCATGCACGGCGACCAGGCCGAGACGACGATGTTCCTGTGCCACGCCGTCGACGACATCACCGCGGCGGTCGCGAAGGTACGGGCGGCAGGGGGAGAGGCGGGCGAACCGCACCGGGAACGCTACGGCCTGATCGCCGACTGCGCCGACGACCAGGGCACACGCTTCGCGCTGATCGACATGCCGAGGTCGGGCAGGCGGCCGATGCCGCGGCAGGGCCAGGGTGGCCTGCTGTACCTGACGGTCGAGGTGCGGGACTCCGCGCGGTACCGCGAGTTCTACGGCGGACTGTTCGGCTGGACGTTCACCGAGGGCCGGGTCGACGACGGCTGGAACGTGCGCGGCGTGAGCCCGATGACCGGCATGCGCGGCGGCGCGCAACGGTGTGCCGTGGTGCCGATGTTCGGCGTCGGCGACCTGACGGCGGCGGTCGCGGCGGTGCGCGCGGCCGGTGGCAGCTCCACCGAACCCGAGCAGCAGCCCTACGGGACGACCGCGAACTGCACGGACGACCAGGGGCTGAGGTTCTCCCTCGGTCAGTTGTAGCGTCAGCGCAGCAGCAGCCGGACGCTGAGTTCGAGGCGGTTGGCCACGTCGGTGGCCGACGCGCGGCGCGTCACCCACGCCACGAGATTGGCCATCCACACATCGGCGATGATCCGCAGGATGGCGATGTCCTCTTCGGTGGGTGCGTCGTTGTGCATGGCCTTGAGGAACATGCGCTCCATCAGGTGACCGACCGTCTCGATCTCGGCGGCGGCCGACGTGTCGGCGAACATGAACGCGCGGGTCATCGCCTCGGTCAGGTTCGGGTCGCGCTGCAGCGAGCGCGTGGTCCGGCCCAGCACGAACAGCAGCCGTTCGCCGGGCGTCTCACCGGGGATGGTGACGCGGTCCATCCGGTCCATGGCCTGCTCGAACTCCCTGGCCAGACCGGACACCAGCAGGTGGATCTTGGACGGGAAGTACCGGTAGAGCGTGCCGAGGGCGACGTCGGCCCGTTCGGCGACGGCGCGCATCTGCACGGCGTCGTACCCACCCTTGGACGCCAGCGCGATGGTCGCGTCGATGATCCGCCTGCGGCGGTCGCGCTGGGCGGCAGAGCCGAGTTCGTCGTCGGTGAGCGCACTGAGTGCGGTCGCCCCGGCGGTGCGAGGTTTCGGCTGCGCTGGCATGTCGGGTTCCCCCTGGACTTTTCGCATGGACGGCACTGCGCCATCTGAGGGAATGCTAACCCAGCCTGCGATCTCAGCAGAAACCTGTTCCAGAAAACTGCCGGATGTTCGCTTGCTACTGACGGGTAAGTATCCGGCTGGTTTCCGTCGCAAAAACTGAAACACGTTCTATGATGGCGTCATGCCGATCGCGACGACCGACGAACAGCGGGCCCTCGGAGCCGCCATCCAGGACTGGGCCACGGCGGCCGGCACCGTCGCCGCGGTCCGCGCCCAGGAGCAGGTGCCGTCCTGGCGCCCGCTGTGGACACAGGTGGCGGCGGCCATCGGCCTGTTCGCCATCGGCCTGCCCGACGAACTCGGCGGAGCGGGCGGGGACCTCCTGGACACGGCCGTCGCCGCCGAGCACGCGGCGGCCGCACTCGTACCGGGACCGGTGCTGACCACGCTGCTGGCCGGCCAGGTCCTGGCAGCCGAACCGGACACGCCGGTCGCCAAGGAGTTCCTGGCCGCGATCGCGGCGGGCGACGCCACCTTCGGCCTGTCCCTGGCCACCACGCTGAGGGCGACGTCCTCACCGGACGGCGGGCTGGTCGTCAGCGGCGACGCCGGTCCCGTGCTGGACGGCGACCACCTGCTGCTGTCCGCGGACGGCCGCTGGTTGGTGGTCGACGCCGACGCCCCCGGCCTCACCGTGACCCCGTGCACCCCACTGGACTTCTCCCGCCCCCTGGCCCAGGTGCACTGCACCGAGGTCTCGATCGCCCCGTCCCGGCTGCTCGCCGGCGACCGCGTCGCGGATCTCGCCGTCACCCTGGCCGTCGCCGAGGCGGCGGGCATCGCGGGCTGGTGCCTGCGGACGGCCACCGCGTACGCGGCGACACGCGAACAGTTCGGCAGACCGATCGGTTCGTTCCAGGCGATCGCGCACCTGTGCGCCGACATGCTGTGCCGCGTCGAGCAGGCCGTGGCACTGGCGTGGGACGCGGCGCGCGCCGACGCCGCCGAGCGTCCGATCGCTGCCGCGGCAGCGGGCGCGCTGGCGTTCGACGCGGCCGTGGACACCGCGAAGGACTGCGTCCAGGTGCTGGGCGGCATCGGTTTCACGTGGGAACACGACGCGCACCTGTACCTGCGGCGCGCGATCGCGCTACGCCAACTGTTCGGCGGCAGCGCGGCATGGCGACGGCGTACGGCCGAACTCGTGCTGTCCGGCGTACGGCGCACGGTCGAGGTGGCCGTGCGAAGCGACGACATCGATCTTACCAGTTTCGCCGACCTGCCGCCGGACCAGCGACGACGTGCCCTGGCCGACGCCGGCTACCTAACCCCGCACTGGCCCGCCCCGTACGGCCGCGACGCCGATCCCGCCGAACAGCTCGCCATCGACAAGGCCATGGCACGCGCCGGCATCCGTCGTCCGGACCTGGTCATCGGCGGCTGGGCGGCGCCCACGATCCTGCGGCACGGCACGGCGCAACAGTGCGAGCGGTTCGTCGGCCCGACACTGCGCGGTGACATCACGTGGTGCCAGCTGTTCAGCGAACCGGAGGCGGGCTCGGACCTGGCGTCGTTGCGCACGAGGGCACAGCGCGTCGACGGCGGCTGGCGGCTGTCCGGGCAGAAGGTGTGGACGTCGGTGGCACGCAGCGCCGACTGGGCCATCTGCCTGGCCCGCACCGACCCGGCAGCGCCGAAACACAAGGGAATCAGCTATTTCCTGGTGGACATGGCATCGCAGGGCATCGACATCAGGCCGCTGCGTGAGATCACCGGCGACGCCGTCTTCAACGAGGTGTTCCTGGACCAGGTCTTCGTGCCCGACGACTGTCTGGTCGGCGAGGAGAACGGCGGCTGGCGGCTGGCCAGGACGACGCTGGCCAACGAACGCGTCGCCATGAGCGGCGGCTCGTCACTCGGTGAGGGCGTGGAACGCCTGCTCGCGGTGGCGACGCAAGGGGGTCGTGCCGCGGATGTGACCGAACACGACCGCATCGGCCGCCTCGCCGCCCAGGGGACGGCGACCGCGCTGCTCGACCTGCGGGACACGTTGCGCGCCCTGGACGGCCGCGAACCGGGCCCGGAATCCAGCGTCCGCAAGCTGGTCGGCGTCGAACACCGGCAGGCGGTCGCCGAGGCGACGCTGGATCTGCTGGGGCCTGCCGGTGCCACGCAGGACGCCGACGCGACGGCGATCCACGAGTTCCTGCTGACCCGGTGCCTGAGCATCGCGGGCGGTACGACGCAGGTGCTCAAGGGCGTGGTGGCCGAGCGGATCCTGGGCCTCCCGCGCCAGCACTGAAGCCGAACGAGTCCCGCGCGGAGCCGGAACCGGCCCGGACCGCGTGGTCCGGGCCGGTTCCGAACCGGTGTCAGCTCAGGCGCTCCAGGACCATCGCCATGCCCTGGCCGCCGCCGACGCACATCGTCTCCAGCCCGAACTGCTTGTCGTGGAACTGCAGCGAGTTGATCAGCGTCGTCGAGATACGCGCACCGGTCATGCCGAACGGGTGGCCGACCGCGATCGCGCCACCGTTGACGTTCAACCGGTCGATGTCGATGCCCAGGTCCTGATAGGACGGAATGACCTGCGCGGCGAACGCCTCGTTGATCTCCACCAGGTCGATGTCACCGATGCCCAGCCCGGCTTTCGCCAACGCCTTCTTCGACGCCTCCACCGGGCCCAGGCCCATGATCTCCGGCGACAGGCCGGTAACGCCGGTGGACACGATCCTGGCCAGCGGCGTGATGCCGAGCTCCTCGGCCTTCGTGTCCGACATGATCACCAGCGCGGCGGCGCCGTCGTTGAGCGGGCAGCAGTTGCCGGCCGTGATCCGGCCGTCCGGCCGGAACACCGGCTTCGACGTCGCCGTCTTCTCGTACGTGATACCGGGCCGGGGGCCGTCATCGGCCGACACCACCGTGCCGTCGGGCAGCGTGACCGGGGTGATCTCCCGCGCCCAGAAGCCGTCCGCGATGGCCTTCTCCGCGAGGTTCTGCGACCGCACGCCGAACTCGTCCATCTCCTTGCGTGACACGTTCTTCGCCGCGCCAGGTTCTCCGCGGTCTGCCCCATCGCGATGTAGACGTCCGGCACCGTCGCCGTCCTGCGCGCGGGTCGTGCCACTCGTCGGTACCGGACGTGGCCGTCGCCTCCGTCCTGGCCTCGGCATCGGCGAACAGCGGGTTGTGCGTGTCCGGCCACGAGTCCGAGCTGCCCTTCGTCGAACCGGGACACGGTCTCGACGCCTGCGCTGATGAACACGTCACCCTCGCCCGCCTTGATGGCGTGCATCGCCATCCGGGTGGTCTGCAGGCTGGACGAGCAGTACCTGGTCACGGTGCAGCCGGGGATGTGGTCGTAGCCCAGCAGCACGGCGACCACGCGGCCCATGTTGTAGCCCTGCTCGCCGCCGGGCAGGCCGCAGCCCAGCATGAGGTCGTCGATGTCGGCCGGGTCGAGCTGCGGCACCTTGTCCAGCGCGGCCCGCACGATCTGCGCTGCCAGGTCGTCCGGACGGATGCTGACCAGCGAACCCTTGCCCGCCCGCCCGATCGGGGACCTGGCTGCGGAGACGATCACTGCCTCGGGCATGGCGGCACTCCTTCGTGTCGGTTGCGAGTACCTTACCCGAGGGTAGTGTCACGCCGCCCGACCCTGGAGTGTGATGTGAACCGAACCCGTCAGCCGGCGGCGCAGCGTTCGGCCCGACCGAGGGCAGCGGTGAGGGCAGCGGTCGACGGCAGCGCGATCTCCTCGACGGCCAGCGCGGTCCGGGTCAGCAGGTCGGCGCGCTCCTGCTGGGACCGCGGGGCCCGTTCCGCCGTCCACACGCCCGCCGCCGCGCACACCGGCGCCAGCAGCACGGACGCCGCGGCCTCGTAACCGGCGGCGTTGGGATGGAAGTGGTCGGGGCTGAACAGGTCGTTCGGGCCGGGCGAAGAACTCCGGCGACAACAGCGCCGCCAGCGACACCGCGACACACCCGGCCCGCTCCACGGCCACCCGCTGCGCCCTGGCCAGCAGCAGACTCCACGCCCGCGCCACCGCGCGCAGCGGCTGCGGGATCGGCCGGATCGCGCCCAGATCGGGACACGTGCCGGCGACCACGGCCACCCCCGCCGCCCGCAGCCGCCCCAGCTGCAGTGCCCAGCAGCCGCGCGGACTCGCGGACCGACAGCCGGTCGGTCACGTCGTTCGCGCCGATGATGACCAGCGCCACCGTCGGTGCGTCGGCCAGCGCGCGCGTCGACCTGGGCGGCCAGATCGCGGGTGGTCGAGCCGCTGATGGCGTACGTGGTGAGCAGCACCGGCCGGCCCGCCTCCTCGGCCAGGCCGCCGGCCAGCAGCACGCCGGGCAACTGGCGCAGGCAGGTCGACGCCCAGCCCCGCGGCTGACGAGTCGCCGATCACCGCGAACCGCAGCACGTCCGGACCCGTCGCCGAACGGACGCGGCCCGCTGCCGTCGGGCAGGTACACGCCGTCCGCGTTCAGCGGCGGCGCGACCGGCCGCCCGATCACCGTTCCGCGCCCGTTTGGCCTGCTCGGTCAGCAGCCCGTACGCCGCTCCGGACAGCCCGCCGACCGTCCCCGGCCAGCACAGCCAGCCGTCCGAAAACCACGAAACCCCACCATGTCGACCACCTCCCCAGGTACGCCATCACTCAGCCTTGACAACCGTGGGACCGGCCCCTTTCGTTCCCCCACCGCCGTCACTTCATGAGATCGTCACTCCGACGGCCATGGGTTAGCACGTCGGACGCGGTGACCTGCGGGTACGCTGCGGCCACAGTCAGCATTCGGGAAGGACGCCGCGGTGGAGTACGCCGAGCACGTGGCCGACCTGGTGGGCAACACCCCCCTCGTGCGGCTGAACTCCGTCACCGAGGGCCTGGCACCGCTGGTGCTGGCCAAGATCGAGTACCTCAATCCCGGCGGCAGCGTGAAGGACCGGATCGCGCTGCGCATGGTCGAGGCGGCCGAGCGGTCCGGTGCGCTGCGGCCCGGTGGCACCATCGTCGAGCCGACCTCCGGCAACACCGGTGTCGGACTGGCCATCGTGGCCCAGCGCAAGGGCTACGAGTGCGTGTTCGTGTGCCCGGACAAGGTGTCCGAGGACAAGCGCAACGTGCTCAAGGCGTACGGCGCCGAGGTCGTGGTGTGCCCGACGGCCGTGCCGCCGGAGCACCCCGGCTCCTACTACAACGTGTCCGACCGGCTCGTCACCGAGATCGACGGCGCGTGGAAGCCCGACCAGTACGCCAATCCGGAGAACCCGGCCAGCCACTACCACGGCACCGGCCCGGAACTGTGGAAGCAGACCGCGGGCCGGATCACGCACTTCGTGGCGGGTGTCGGCACCGGCGGCACGATCAGCGGCACCGGGCGGTTCCTCAAGGAGGCCAGCGACGGCCGGGTGCGCGATCATCGGCGCCGACCCGGAGGGCTCCGTGTACTCCGGCGGCTCCGGCCGGCCGTACCTGGTGGAGGGCGTCGGCGAGGACTTCTGGCCGACGCACCTACGACCGGGACATCTGCGACGAGATCATCGCCGTCTCCGACGCCGACTCGTTCGACATGACGCGCCGGCTGGCCCGCGAGGAGGCGTTGCTGGTCGGCGGTTCCTGCGGCATGGCGGCCGCCGCGGCGCTGCGGCTGGCGCAGCGGCTCGGCCCGGACGACGTCGTCGTCGTGCTGTTGCCCGACGGCGGCCGGGGGTACCTGTCGAAGGTCTTCAACGACAGTTGGATGTCCGCGTACGGCTTCCTGCCGCCGGACTCCAGCGGCGCCACGGTCGGCGACGTGTTGCGGCGCAAGGACGGCACGCTGCCCGACCTCGTGCACACGCATCCCAACGAGACGGTCGGCCAGGCCGTCACCATCCTGCGCGAGTTCGGCGTCTCGCAGATGCCGGTGGTGAACGCCGAACCGCCGGTGATGGCGGCCGAGGTGTCCGGTGCCGTGATCGAGCGGGACCTGCTGGAGGCGCTGTTCACCGGGCAGGCCCAGATGTCCGACCGCGTCGAGGAGCACATGTCGCCGCCGCTGCCGACGATCGGCGCCGGTGAGCCGGTCGGCGCCGTGATGACGGCGCTGTCCGGGTGCCGACGGCGCGATGGTGCTGCTGGACGGCAAGCCGGCCGGCGTCGTCACCAGACACGACGTGCTCGGCTTCCTCGCCGGGCGCTGAATTCCCGCGTCCACAGCATCGCGGATCAACGATCAACCTGCGGTCTTGCACACGCGGCGACGCCGGATGGTCTAGCGTTGGTGACTAACCGTATGCCGGTATTGCACCCACCCCCAGCCTAGGGAGTTGGAAACCCGATGAGCTCTCCACAGCCGCCCGAGAATCAGCCAGGTCAGGGTGGTGGCAGCCACCGCAGAACGGTGATCCGGCGCTGGCCAGTTCGGGCCCGACCCAGGTCGTCCAGCCCGGACAGCAAGGTGCGACCCCGGAGGCCACCCAGGTGGTCCGGCCAGGGCAGCCGCGGCAGGTGCGCAACCCGATACCAGAAGCGACACAGGTCGTGCAGCCGGGGCAGCCCAGCCCAACTACGGCCAGTATGCTTCCGCCGTGCAACCCCCCGCGCCACGGCGCGCCGCAGCAGCCGGGCTGGTCCGGCGCCCCGCAGCAGCCCGGTGTTCCCGGTTACGGTCAGCAGCCCGGTGTCTCGCGGCCTACGGCCAGCAGCAGCCCTACGCGCAGCCCCGGTTACCAGCAGCCCGGTTACCAGCAGCCCGGCCAGCCCTACGGCGCCCAGCCCGGTTACGGTCAGCAGCCCGGCTACGGCCAGCCCGCCTACCCCGGCTACGGCCCCGGCCAGGTCGCCACCCCGCAGAACACCGCACAGATCATCAACTGGGTCGTGCTCGGCGTCGTGGCGCTGATGTCGCTGCTGGCCGCGATCCTGACCGTCACGCTGTGGTCGGAGGCCAGCGGCGGCGGCAACCCGTGTGACGGCCTGACCGGCGACGGCCGCACGATCTGCGGCCAGTACCCGACGGTCAGCCTGCCGACGCCGGCGATCATCTACTTCATCCTGCTGATCATCGGCGGCGTCGCCGGTGTCGCGGGTGCGGTGCTGCTGTTCCTGAAGAAGTTCGTCGGCCAGTGGGCCGTCCTCGGCGGCGGCGTCGTGCTGCTGCTGTTCTCCATCGTCTTCATGGTGCAGTACGGCTCCGAGGGCCGGCTGGTCTACGACCTGATCGCCGGCATCATCGTCGGCGGTGCGGGCGCGCTGGCTTCTTCCCGCAGACCCGCGAGTACCTCGGCCTGCCGCCGGTGCTGGCGACCGGCTACGGCCAGGCGGCCGGTTTCGGCCAGCCCTCTCCCGTACGGCCAGCAGCGCGCCCTACGGCCAGCAGCCCTACGGCGCGCAGCCCGGCTACCAGCAGCGCCAGTACCCGCAGCAGCCGGGTCAGTACCCAGCAGCAGCCGGGTCAGTACCAGCAGCCGGGCAGTGGCGCCTTCCCGCAGCAGGCCCCGCCTTCCGGTGGCTTCCCGCAGCAGCCCGGCTACGGTCAGCCACCGCAGCAGCCGCCGGGCTGGGGCGGCTGAGCCACCCGAGTCGCGGCAACGGCATACCGACGGCCCCTTTTCCTGGCGTTTCCCAGGAAGTGGGGCCCCCGGTCGTCTGTGGAGGGAAGCCGTACGCTGGTTTCATGACCTATAGCACCAACCGGACCGGGTTCGCCACCAGGGCGATCCACGCCGGCCAGGATCCCGACCCGGCGACCGGTTCGGTGATCGTGCCCATCCACGCGACCTCCACCTATGTCCAGGATGGCGTCGGCGGCCTGCGCTCCGGTTTCGAGTACTCCCGCACCGGCAACCCGACGCGCACCGCGTTGGAGGAATGCGTTGCGGCACTGGAGAACGGCCGCTTCGCGCGGGCCTTCGCCTCCGGCATGGCGGCCAGTGACGTGCTGCTGCGCGCCACGCTGCGCCCCGGTGACCACGTCGTGCTGCCGGACGACGCCTACGGCGGCACGTTCCGGCTCGTCGACAAGGTGTTGCGGCCGTGGGGAATCGAGCACACACCGGTCGCGCTGTCCGATGTGGACGCGGTGCGTGCCGCGTGCCGGCCGAACACCAGGATCGTCTGGGTCGAGACGCCGACCAACCCGATGCTCAACATCGCCGACATCGCGGCGCTGGCCGGCGTGGCACACGACACCGGCGCGCGGCTGGTGGTGGACAACACGTTCGCGTCGCCGTACCTGCAGCAGCCGCTGGAACTGGGCGCGGACGTCGTCCTGCACTCGACGACCAAGTACCTCGGCGGCCACTCCGACGTCGTCGGCGGCGCACTGGTCACGTCCGAACAGGAACTGGCCGAGCAGATCGCGTTCCTGCAGAACGCGGCGGGTGCCGTGCCCGGCCCGTTCGACGCGTGGCTGACACTGCGCGGCATCAAGACGCTCGCGCTGCGGATGGAACAGCACAGCGACAACGCCGAGCGCGTCGTCGAGTTCCTGCTGGCCCACCCGAAGGTGACCGGCGTGCGGTACCCGGGCCTGGCCGACCACCCCGGCCACGAGGTCGCCGCGAAGCAGATGCGGCGGTTCGGCGGCATGGTCTCGTTCACCGTCGCGGGCGGCCGGCAGGCGGCCCTGGATGTGGTCGGCCGGACGACGTTGTTCACGCTGGCCGAGTCGCTGGGTGGCGTGGAGTCACTGATCGAGCACCCGGGGCTGATGACGCACGCGAGTGTCGCGGACTCGGAACTGGAGGTACCGGCCGACCTGATCCGGCTCTCGGTCGGCATCGAGGACGCGGACGACCTCGTCGAGGACCTGCGGCAAGCCCTGGCGTGACCCGACCCGGCACCTGCTCGTGCGCCGGTCAGCGGCTCACGGGCGGGACTGGGCTCCGCGTTCCGTGCCCTGCGCCGCCTCCGGCGCCGCGGTGCCGGGTAGCAGGTCACGGTCGTAGCAACCGCCGACGACCTTCAGCGACACGCCCTGCTGTACGTAGCGGCCCGGGTCGGGACAGGCGGCCTGGCTGACCGTGTACACGGCGGCACCGGCCAGCGCGGCTGCGGCCACAACGGCACCGAGCAGGGGGAGCACTCCGGCGGCACGAGACACGTGCGCCATGCGACGACCTCCCGAACTACCACGACTCGACTGGGTTGGGGTCCGTAGCCGGGCCGGATTGGTCACCGCCGCACCAGACAAGCGGCAGCCATCCGGACACGGACCGCTGTCGACGAGCGTACCCTGCCGGCTCGTTTCCGTCGCATAGCAGGACGCAACGACCACCCCACGCACGGGCCCGGACGCGAATGGCACCATCGCGTCATGGACCTGGTCACCGTGGACCGGATTCGCGCCGCCCGGCGGGTACTGGCCGGCGTGATCCGGGAGACGCCGATGGAACACTCGCGGACACTGTCCGCCCAGTACGGCGGCGAAGTGTTCCTGAAGTGCGAGAACCTGCAGCGGACGGGGTCGTTCAAGATCCGTGGCGCCTACGTCCGCATCCACGAGCTGTCCGCATCGGACCGCGCGCGCGGGGTGGTCGCGGCGAGCGCCGGCAACCACGCCCAGGGCGTCGCGCTCGCGGCGTCAATGTTGAACATTACGTCGACCGTCTTCATGCCGGTCCAGGTTCCGCTGCCCAAACTGGCCGCCACCCGCGGCTACGGCGCCCACGTCCACCTGCACGGCACGGTGATCGAGGAGACCATCGCGGAGGCCGTCGCGTTCGCCGGGTCGACCGGCGCGGTGTTCATCCACCCGTTCGACCATCCGGATGTCATCGCCGGTCAGGGCACGCTCGGCCTGGAGATCGTCGAGCAGTTGCCGGACGCGGCGACCGTGCTGGCGCCGACCGGCGGCGGTGGCCTGGCCGGTGGCCTGGCGGCCGGGATCAAGGCGGTGCGGCCGGATGTCCGCGTTGTCGGCGTGCAGGCCGAGCAGGCGGCCGCGTACCCGCCGTCGCTGGCCGCCGGCGGGCCGGTCCGGCTGGCGCAGTTGCGGACCATGGCCGACGGCATCGCGGTCGGCCAGCCGGGCCCCCTCAGCTACGCGCACGTCGACGAGTTCGTGGACGACGTCGTGACGGTGACCGAGGAGTCGCTCTCGCGGGCCGTGCTGCTGTGCCTGGAGCGGGCGAAGCTGGTCGTCGAGCCGGCCGGTGCCGCGTCGGTGGCCGCGTTGCTGCAGTACCCCGGCCGTTTCGCGGGGCCGGTGGTGGCCGTGCTGTCCGGCGGGAACGTGGATCCGCTGCTGTTGCTGCAGATCATCCAGCACGGCATGACGGCCGGCGGCCGCTACCTGGACCTGCGGCTACGGGTGCCCGACCGGCCCGGCTCGCTGGCCGCGCTGCTCACGCTGGTCGGCGAGCTGGGCGCGAACGTGCTGGACGTCGATCACACCCGGGTGTCCGGTGCGCTGCCGATGGGCGAGGCGGCCGTCGCGCTGGTGCTGGAGACCAGGGGAGAGGAGCACCGCGCGCAGGTCACGAACGCCCTGCACGCGGCCGGCTACCGATTGCTGGGAAACGTCTGATGATTTCCCGGCCTTTCTGAGGATTACCTGATAAATCTGAGAGACACCTGATAAATCGAAGATCTTTGCGTTTTCGGTGGGCGCCGGACGCTGTCGATCACAGATTGCCGCGGCGCGCCTGTTCGCGTTCGATCGCCTCGAACAACGCCTTGAAGTTGCCCTTCCCGAATCCGAGGGAACCGTGCCGCTCGATCAGTTCGTAGAACACGGTCGGGCGATCACCTATCGGTCGGGTGAAGATCTGCAGCAGGTAGCCGTCCTCGTCCCTGTCCACCAGGATGTGGCGGCGCTGCAACTGCTCGATCGGCACCCGCACGGTCCCGATCCTGGCCCTCAGCTCGGGATCCTCGTAGTACGAGTCCGGCGTCTCCAGGAACTCGACGCCCGCGGCCCGCATCCGGTCCACGGTCTCCAGGATGTTGTTCGTGGCCAGGGCGATGTGCTGCACGCCGGGACCGTCGTAGAACTCCAGGTACTCGTCGATCTGCGACTTGTGCCTGCTGATCGCCGGCTCGTTGAGCGGGAACTTCACCCGGTGGTTGCCGCAGGCCACGACCTTGCTCATCAGTGCCGAGTAGTCGGTCGCGATGTCGTCGCCGACGAACTCCGCCATGTTCGTGAAGCCCATGACGTGGTGGTACCAGTTCACCCACTCGTCCATCCGCCCGAGCTCCACGTTGCCGACGCAGTGGTCGACGGCCTGGAACAGGCGCTTGGGCTTGCCGTCGACCAGCGGGTGCTCACTCTCGCGGTGCTGGTATCCGGGCAGGTAGGGGCCGTGGTAGGCGTGCCGGTCCACCAGCGTGTGCCGGGTGTCGCCGTAGGCCGCGAGCACCGCGAGCCGGACCGTGCCGTGTTCGTCGCTGATGTCGTGCGGCTCCTCGACCACGGTCGCGCCCGCGCCGCGCGCGTGCTCGACGCACCGGTCGACGTCACCGACCTCCAGTGCCACGTCCAGCACGCCGTCACCGTGCCTGCGGTGGTGGTCGGCCAGCGTGGACCCGGGCCGGACGGCACCGTTGACCACGAATCGGGCCGAGCCGGAGGTCAGCACGAACGACTTGTGGTCGCGGTTGCCGGTCTCCGGACCGGAGTAGGCCACCAGCCGCATGCCGAAGGCGTGCTGGTAGTACCAGGCCGTCTGGGTGGCGTTGCCGACCACGAACACGACGGCGTCCAGCGCGCGCACCGGGAACGGGTCCGTGGAGGAGTCGTACTCCACCAGGCCGACGAGCTGCTTGAGCTGGTCGAAGCTCATGTCGTCGATCCCGTCGAGGCCCTGGGGTGCCGGCGGTGCGGGAGGACCAGGCGCGAAGCGAGCCGCTGCTTTAGTCATGTCAATAGCATGTGTTCGAGGTGCACAATGAGCAACAGTCGTCCAAAATGCTGTACAGAATGTCCGGTAGACCAGCGATCGGGCTGATCAGGATGGACAGTTTGCTCAGGAAGGCGGCACCGATGACCGAACCGGAGCCAACCGAAGCGCTGGACGATCTCGACGCGCGCCTGCTGCTGTTGCTCACCGACGAGCCCCGGCTGGGCGTGCTGGAGTGCTCCCGGCGGCTGGGTGTGGCACGCGGCACCGTACAGGCCAGACTGGACAAACTGGTCGCCCGTGGTGTCCTCGGCGGCTTTCCGCCTGCCCTGGACCTCGCCGCGATGGGCTACGGGCTGACCGCGTTCGCCGTCGTCGAGATCGCGCAGGGCTTCCGGTCCGAGGTGGCGGGGCGGCTGGCCGAGATCCCCGAGGTGTGCGAGGTGCACGCCACCACCGGCCAGGGCGACCTGCTGGTGCGGATGGTCGCTCGGTCCAACGCGGATCTACAGCGCGTCATCGACGAGGTCGTCGACGTGGCGGGTGTGCACCGGCTGGCGTCGTCGATCGCCCTGTCCACGCCCATCCCGCTGCGCGTGCGGCCCCTGCTGGAGCGGCTGCTGAGCTACTCCGGCGACACGGCTCATGGCGGCAGGCCCCGCTGAACGGAGCCGCCGCCATGACAGTGGTGTCGCGTCAGCCGTGGTAGGGCACGGCCTTGATCAGGGTGACCTTCATGGTGTTGCCGTTGGGCAGCGAGTACTCCCGCGTCTCGCCGTCCTTGGCGCCCAGCAGAGCCTGGCCGAGGGGGGAACTCGGGGAGTAGACCTCCAGCGACCCGTGAGCGCCTTCCTCGCGCGTCGCCAGCAGGAACTCCTCGGTCTCGTCGTCGCCGTCGTACCGGACGGTCAGCACCATGCCGGGGGCGGCCACACCGTTGGTCGTCGGCGCCTCGCCGACCTTCGCTGCCCGCAGAAGTTCCTGGAGCTGCCGGATCCGGGCTTCCTGCTTGCCCTGCTCCTCGCGAGCGGCCATGTAGCCGCCGTTCTCCTTGAGGTCGCCTTCTTCGCGGCGGGCGTTGATCTCCGCGGCCATGACCGGGCGATTCGCGATCAGCTCGTCAAGCTCCTGCTTGAGCCGGTCGTAGGCCTCCTGGGTCAGCCAGGTCACCTGGGTGTCGCTCACGGTCACCAACTCCTCGTTCCGATCCAGGCCCGAGGTATACGGGCATGGTTTGTCCCGAACCGTGGGTCCGGAACGGCAAAAACACGGCTCCGTGGGAGCCGTGCTGCTCGCCGAGGATAGCACGTTGTTCAGTTGTCGGCCGAAAGATTTTCGTTCACCAGGGGTGGTGTATCCGCAGATCACCCGCTTGGCGGCATGGATTTGGCCAGATAAGACGGAACCTGGTAGGAGCACCCGTAGAACTCCACCGTTGTCGCGCGTTTATCTGTTCGCAACGTGGCGGACAACTGGATAGTCGTCTCACTTGGCGGGACGTAAACCTCACCGCGGGCTACTTCCGAACCGTCGCCGGACAAGGCGTAGACGATGCAGTCGGCGGCCTGGCTCGGATGGTTGCGATCGACGGTGAACGTCACGGTCACCGTGCCGTCGTCGACGACGTGATACGCGCTCACTTCCGGGTCGATCGGCGTCGCGCCGAGGTTCTCGTACGCCACGTAGGCCACGACCAGACCCGCCACCACGAACACGGCCAGCAGCGCCCAGTACCACCAACGCCTGCTCCGCCTGGACTTCGGCGTCCCGTAACGACCGGCCGGCAGTTGTCCCACGGCCATGTCGTCACCTCCTCGTCCGCTCACCCGCCGTCGCCGACCCCGTCCGCCACGGACTGTCGGTGCCACGGGAACAATGGAGTGCGGTGTTCGCGTTGAGTATCGCGGACAGCGTGGGGCGGGGACGCGACGGCCCCCGTTCGGCAACGAGGAGGGAACCCGCCGATCATGGGCGAGAAGTTGCGACTGATGAGTGTGCACGCGCACCCGGACGACGAGTCCAGCAAGGGTGCGGCCACTCTGGCGAAGTATGTGGCCGCCGGGAACGACGTCATGGTCGTCACGTGCACGGGGGGCGAGCGCGGCAGCATCCTCAACCCGGCCATGGACAAGCCCGGTGTGCTGGAACGGATGAGCGAGATCCGCGTCGAGGAGATGGCGCAGGCGGCGCGCGCCCTCGGCGTGCGCCACGAGTGGCTCGGCTTCGTCGACTCGGGCCTGCCCGAGGGCGACCCGAAGCCGCCGCTGCCGGACGGCTGCTTCGCGCTGCGGCCGCTGGCCGAGCCGACCGAGGCCCTGGTCCGGCTGATCCGCGAGTTCCGTCCCCACGTGCTGGTCACCTACGACGAGAACGGCGGCTACCCGCACCCGGACCACATCCGCACCCACGAGGTGTCGATCGCGGCCTTCGACGCGGCGGGCGACCCGGACCAGTTCACGTCGGCCGGTGCGCCGTGGCAGCCGCTGAAGCTGTACTACTCGCACGGTTTCTCTCGCGCGAAGATGACGGCGTACCACGACGCGATGCAGGCCCGCGGCCTCGAATCGCCGTACGACGAGTGGCTCAAGAACTGGTCGTCGGACCGCCCCGACGTGATGGAACGCGTCACCACGCGGGTCGAGTGCGCCGACTATTTCGGGATCCGGGACAAGGCACTGCTCGCTCACGCCACCCAGATCGACCCGAACAGCCGCTGGTTCGCGATCTCGACCGAACTGCAGCGCGAGGTCTGGCCGACCGAGGAGTACGAGCTGGCCAGGTCGCTGGTGGACACCACCCTCCCCGAGGATGACCTGTTCGCGGGCGTACATGAGAAAGTAGCCGTATGACATCAGGACTTGCGGTGCAGCTCTGGCTGGCCGCGGGCGGTACGAACAACCAGCAGGGTGGTAAGGGTCAGGAGTTCGGGTCGTCCGGCCCGGTCGCCCTGGTCCTGATCATCGCGCTGTTCATCGCGGTGGTGTTCCTGATCCGCTCCATGAGCAAGCACCTGAAGAAGGTCCCGGCCAGCTTCGACCCGGAACCCGTGGAAGGCGCCGCCGACGCCGAGGCCAAGGCCGGGACGGAAGCGCCGGAGGCCGGGCAGCCGGCCGAGGAGCACGAGAAACAGGACCACTGAGGCGGGCGCTCAGTCCGGGTCGGCGAGTCGGCGGCGCCGGACCGAGCGCAGCCAGCTGCGCACCGCGGGTAGGTTCGGCAGCGCGGGCAGTGGTGATCGCACCACCGCCTCCGCGCTCCGGTCGCGCAGCGACTCGACCCACGCCTGCGTCTGCGGCCACGGCAACTCACCGGCGGCCACCGTGTCCAGCATGTCCCGGTCGGCCGACATGTCCAGCTCCAGCACCCCGGTGCGCAGGGCGCGCTCGGACACGCTGAGCAACCGGATCACGTCGGCCACCTGCCGCCAGCGCGGCGTGCCGCCCGCCGCCATCGCCGCCGACGCACGGGCGTACTCCGTCGCCGTGGCCCGTCGGTAGGCGTCGGCGATCCGCTGCGACAGGAACGCCACCGTCAGTTCCCGCAGTTCGTCGCCGATCGGCTGTCGTGCCTCGACGATCGGCGACGCGAGTACCTCGAAGGCGTCCGGGTTCGCGTCCAGGGCCAGCACACAGAACCTTTCCAGCTCCCAGCTGACCCGGTCCAGCCCCGGACCGGCGACGGTGTCCGGGGGCTTGTCGAACTCCCAGAACAGTTCCGTCGGCGGCACGAACACACCGCGGCGCCGGATCTCGTCCTCCGGCACGTCGTCCAGGCCGAGCAGGCCGTGCGCCGGTGCGCCCACCACCACCGACAGCACCGTGTGTCGCTCGGCGAACGCGCCGGCGTCGGCGAACGCGGTCGCCTCGTCAGCCCCGGGTACGGTCACACGCTCCAGTCTGCTGGACACTGGTTGTCATGACGAACAGGCTCGCCGGCTCGACCAGCCCGTACCTGCTGCAGCACGCGGAGAACCCCGTGGACTGGTGGCCGTGGGGTGAGGACGCGTTCGCCGAGGCGAAACGGCGGGACGTGCCGATTCTGCTGTCCGTCGGCTATGCCGCGTGCCACTGGTGCCACGTGATGGCGCACGAGTCGTTCGAGAACCCCGTGATCGCCGAGCTGATGAACGAGAACTTCGTCAACATCAAGGTGGACAGGGAGGAACGGCCCGACGTGGACGCCGTCTACATGGAGGCGACGACGGCGATGACCGGCCAGGGCGGCTGGCCGATGACGTGCTTCCTCACACCTGCCGGCGAGCCGTTCCACTGCGGCACCTATCATCCGCCGGCACCGCGACCGGGCATTCCGTCGTTCTCCCAGCTACTGCAAGGGGTTGCCCAGGCGTGGGCACAGCGCCGTGACGAGGTGTCGGAGCTCGCGGCGACGGTCGTGAGCACGCTGGTCGAACGACAGCGACCACTGCCGGCCGGTGCCGTGGACGCGAACCTGCTGGACGGCGCGGCCGCGTCGCTGCTGGGTGACTTCGACCGCCGCAACGGCGGATTCGGTGGCGCGCCGAAGTTCCCGCCGTCCATGGTGCTGGAGTTCCTGCTGCGCCACCACGAGCGCACCGGCTCCGCCGAGTCACTGTCCCTTGTGGACGTCACTGCCGATGCGATGGCCCGCGGTGGCATCTACGACCAGCTGGCAGGCGGCTTCGCGCGGTACAGCGTGGACGCGGGCTGGGTCGTGCCGCACTTCGAGAAGATGTTGTACGACAACGCACAGCTCCTTCGCGTGTATGCGCATCTGTACCGCCGCACGGGTTCCGCGCTGGCTCGCCGTGTCACCGACGAGACGGCGACCTTCCTGATCCATGACCTGGGCACCGAGCAGGGCGCGTTCGCCGCCGCGCTGGACGCCGACACCAACGGCGTCGAGGGCCTGACCTACGTGTGGCGCCCCGGTCAGCTCGTCGACGTGCTCGGCGCGCAGGACGGCCGGTGGGCCGCCGACCTGCTCGGTGTCACGGCCGACGGCACGTTCGAACACGGCGACTCGACGCTGCGGATGCTCCAGGACCCGGACGATCCGGCGCGCTGGTCGTCGGTGCGCGGCAGGCTGCTGCTGGCCCGCCGGGCCCGTCCGCAACCGGCCCGCGACGACAAGGTCGTGACGGCGTGGAACGGCCTGGCCATCGGGGCGCTCGCCGAAGCCGGTGTCGCGCTGGGCCGTCCGGACTGGGTGGCCGCGGCCACGCGTGCCGCCGAGTTCGTCGTCGACAACCACGTCGTGGACGGCAGGCTGCGGCGCACGTCCCGGGACGGCGTCGTCGGCACGTCGGCTGGTGTACTGGAGGACTACGGCTGCCTGGCCGACGGCCTGCTCGCGCTGTACCAGGCCACGGCCGACGCCCGGTGGCTGAGCGTGGCGACCGGCCTGCTGGACGTCGCCGTCGAGTGGTTCCGCGACTACGACGCCGCGGGTTCCTTCCACGACACGGCCGACGACGCGGAGAAGCTGATCCGCCGCCCGGCTGACCCCACCGACAACGCCAGCCCGTCGGGTGCCTCCGCGCTGGCAGGGGCACTGCTGACCGCGTCGGTGCTGGCCGAGCCGGAGACCGCGGCAGGCTACCGGGAACTCGTCGACGCCGCGCTGACCAGGGCCGGCCTGCTGATCGACAGGGCGCCCCGGTTCGCGGGCCACTGGTCGGCCGTGGCGGAGGCGTGGCTTGCCGGTCCGCTGCAGGTCGCGGTCGTGGGCTCCGGCCGGGGCGCCGACGAACTGCGCGCCGCGGCCGTGGCCGGTGTCGCCGGGGGAGCGGTGGTGCTGGCCGGCCTGCCGGACCAGCCGGGGGCGCCGTTGCTGTCGGCCCGGCCGCTGGTGTCCGGCGAGCCCGCCGCGTACATGTGCCGGGGCTTCGTGTGCGACTGGCCGGTGACCACCGCCGAGGACCTGACCAGGCAGCTTGCTTCACCAGGAGCGAACAGCGCTGACGCCGGCTGATGAAACGAGTAACGTCGGTAACGACGTAATCATGTAATCAGGAGGTGCGTCATGCACGGCAGGTACGGAGGGGGTCGGATGCGCCACGGTTGGGGTCCTGGCGGCGGAGGCCGCGGGCGGGGTGCCCAACCGGAGCCGCCACCGGCCGACGACGTCGCGGCGTGGTTCACCGGCAGGCTGCCGGACGGCTGGTTCACCGCCGCACCCGGCATCACCGTGGACCGCGAGGAGATCCTGGTGGTCGGCGAACTGCCGGCGCCGGGCGAGGAGTTCACCGACGAGGCGGCCGCCGCTGCCGCCGCATCGGGCCGGATCAGCCGGTTCCGTGAGGAGACCAGGGACGAGCGGATCGAGATCGCGCGCCAGGCGGAGCACCGCTACGGCCGCAAGGTCGCGTGGGGCGCACGAATCGGCTCGACCGAGGAGCTGTTCACGACGCTGTCCGTCCCGGTGATGACCAGGCTCCGCCAGCCGGAGCGGCTGGTGCTGGACACCCTGGTCAACGCCGGTGTGGCGAGGTCGCGTTCCGAGGCCCTGGCCTGGGCCGTGCGCCTGGTCGGCGAGCACGCCGAGGCGTGGCTCGACGAGCTGCGCCAGGCCATGTCCACAGTGGACGACCTGCGCCGCGAGGGTCCCGACCTGAGCTGACTCCGCCGGACGGCCGACCGGTTCCCGCGCGGGCGGGAACCGGTCGGCTACGTGGTGGAGTACAGCACGAACCAGATCGCCACGTAGTGGCACAGCGCCGCCAGCACCGTGGCGGCGTGGAAGAACTCGTGGTGGCCCCATGTCTCGGGCCACGGGTTGGGCCAGCGCGTCGCGTAGAAGACCGCGCCGACCGTGTAGAGCCCGCCGCCGGCCAGCAGCAGTACCAGCGCCGCGACACCCGCGTGGTGCAGCAGTTGCGGCAGCACGAAGATCGCGACCCAGCCCAGCGCGATGTAGATCGGCACGCCGAGCCAGCGTTTGGCGTGCGGCCACAGCAGTTTCAGCGCGACACCACAGATCGCGCCACCCCAGACGACGCCGAGCACGATGTACCCGGTCGGCCGATCCATCGCCAGCAGTGAGAACGGCGTGTACGTGCCCGCGATGAACACGAAGATCATCGAATGGTCCAGGCGTCTCATCCGCAGCCTGGCCTTGTGGGTCAGCCAGGTGCGCCGGTGGTAGAGCGCGCTGACGCCGAACAGGCCCAGCACCGTGACTCCGTACACCGCCGTGGCGAGCGCGGCCCGCGCGGACACGGTCACGGCGGCCAGCGTGATCAGGGTGGCCCCGGTGGCCAGGGAGACGAAGAACGACCAGAGGTGCAGCAAACCGCGCATGCTGGGGCGCGTGGCCGCGGGCTCGGGCGGCCGGGGCGGAGTCGCGACGGTCACGACGTCGAGGTTACGGGACCGTAGATTCGGTGCCAATGTGTCGACCGGCCACACGGACCCAGATCACAGCCGGGCCAACCGACGGTGTTCCACGGCAAGGCACCGGTCCATCACGACGGCCAGCCCACCGGCCTCGGCCAGCTCCCCGGCGGCCACGTTCACGACGCCGAGCTGCAGCCACAGTGCACCGGCTCGCGCTGCCATCGCCTGCCGTGCCACCTCCAGCGCCGCGGCCGGCCGCCGGAACACGTCCACAATGTCCACCGGCTCCGGCAGGTCGACCAGGCTCGGGTACGCCGTCAGTCCGAACAGTTCGGACAGCGCCGGATTCACCGGGTAGATGCGCAGTCCGGCGCGGTGCAGGTACGCGGCGACGCCATGGCTGGGCCGCGCCGGATCCGGACTCGCGCCCACCACCGCTACGGACCGTGCTCCGGTCACCACCCTGCTGATCACCTCGGGGTCCCGCCATCGGGTCAACGCGTCATGCGAGGTCACCCGATCGAGTGTGCGCCAACCGTCGGCGTCGCGCTGCCGGGGGGAGGACCGTTGCTCGAACGGCGTACGCTTCGCGAACGTGGGTCCTCGCGCCTTGGTCAAGGAAATCGTCTACCGCTACTACGAGCACCGGTTGACGCGTCAACTGGCGGGCACGCAGGGGCCACGCCACATCGGCATCATGCTGGACGGCAACCGTCGCTGGGCTCGTGAGGCCGGCTTCACCGATGTGAGTGAAGGCCACCGCGTGGGGGCGCGGAAGATCGCCGACCTGCTGCTCTGGTGCCGCGAGTCGAACGTCGACATCGTGACGATCTGGCTGCTGTCCACGGACAACCTCAACCGCGCCGACGCGGAGGTCCGCTCGCTGCTGGAGATCATCCCCGACATCGTCGACGAACTGGCCGCGCCGGACACGCCGTGGCGGCTGCGCATCGTCGGCGCCCTGGACGTGCTGCCCGTCGAGACGGCGACCCGGCTGTCCGCGGCGGCCGCCCGGACCAGGGAGCGGCCGGGCATGCAGGTCAACGTCGCCGTCGGCTATGGCGGCCGGCAGGAGATCGCGGACGCGGTCCGGAAACTGCTGCAGACGCACGCCGAGGCGGGCACCACGATCGAGGAACTCGCCGAGGTGCTGGACGTCGACCACATCGCCGAGCACCTCTACACGTCCGGCCAGCCGGATCCCGATCTGGTGATCCGCACGTCCGGCGAACAACGGATGTCGGGCTTTCTGCTGTGGCAGTCGGCGCATTCGGAGTTCTGGTTCTGCGAGGCGTACTGGCCCGATTTCCGGCGGGTCGACTTCCTGCGCGCGATGCGCGACTACGCCATCCGGCACCGTCGTTTCGGTTCCTGAACAAAAACGAGAAAGGAGGGCCCGGGGATTCCCGGGCCCTCCGCACCGTCTCGGCTCAGTGGTGGTGGTGCTCCAAGGAGCCCAGGATCTCCGCCGGGGTGGTGGCGATGCCGGTGTAGGCACCCGCGATCAGCGCTGCCGCACCGGCACCCAGGGCACCGCCGCCCCAGATGAAGGTTTGGTAGGCCTCGGCGAAGCTCACCGTGTCACTGGACGTGGGAGGGTAGTCCTGCGGCGTGGCCGTGGCGGCGAATGCGGGGCCTGCGACCATGGACAGGGTGACCGCCGCCGCGGCGACGATGCCAGCCTTCTTCAGCACGTGCACTCTCCTTTGAATATCGGGGTTGTGAGTGCGATCCCGACGATGTGAGACGCGGGGGCCCTCGGGTTGAAAAGCTACCTATTTCTAGTTGTTCGTGCCGTGCCGGTAACACCATTGTGTGACAGGCATTAATGGCGATGTCGCCCGATGTGGTGTCGTCCGGTAACTGACGCTGCGAGCAACTTGCGCGTCTGGTACTGATCGCGTCCGTCTGTCCGATCGCGGCGCGCGGGCGAGTTGATCGTGGGCAAACTGTGACCGGGACCACAGTGAATTTCTGGATAATGCGCTGACCTGCGGATCTGCCCGCGTGAACACCGTCAACCTTCGCGCAGTGACCGCCCGCGACGACGCGGCGCGCGCGAATCACCTGTGTGGCTGCCTGCAGACACGGCCGAAACGCAGGTAGCTTGCGGACGACGGATCACATCCTGTGACCTGTCCCGGGAGGCCCTGGTCGTGTTGTCAGCTATGACGTCACGGAGCGCGAGGGGGCCGGCAACCGGCCCTCGTGGTCGGCGAGCCTGACGCCGCAAGGCGACAGGTCGCCCACCAGTCAGGGTGGTTGCTCGGCCCAGCGAGGAGCGGGCGTGGTGCCGCGTCCGCGAGGGAGTTGCCGTGACCGCACAGCGCCCTTCTCGGCGAACCGCCAGCCTCACTTCCGGCTCGGCCCGCGGCAGTAACACAAAGCCGCGGCACACGACCGCCCCGCAACGCACCTACGTGTTGGACACGTCCGTGCTGCTCTCCGATCCCTGGGCGGTGACCCGGTTCGCCGAACATGCCGTGGTGCTGCCGCTCGTGGTGATCAGCGAACTGGAGGCCAAGCGCAATCACCCCGAACTCGGCTGGTTCGCCCGGGAGGCCCTGCGCCTGCTCGACGACCTGCGCCTGCGGCACGGCAGGCTGGACAAGCCGATCCCCATCGGAGAGGCCAGCGGAACGCTGCACGTCGAACTGAACCACTCCGACCAGCAGGTCCTTCCGGCGGGTTTTCGCGCCGAGGCCAACGACGCCCGCATCCTCGCGTGCGCGTTGAACCTCGCGGCGGACGGCCTCGCGGTGACGCTCGTCACCAAGGACATCCCGCTGCGGGTCAAGGCGGGCGCCGTCGGCCTGGACGCCGACGAGTACCGCGCCCAGGACGTGGTGCCCTCCGGCTGGACCGGCATGGCGGACGTGGAGATCACCCAGTCGGCCATCGACCAGCTTTACAAGGAGGGCGGCATCGACCCGCTCGCGTTCGAGTTGGACGACGTGGCCGCGCTGCCCTGTCACACGGGCCTGCGGCTGCTCGCCGGCACCGCGAGCGCGCTGGGCAGGGTGACCACAGACAAGCAGGTCAAGCTCGTCCGTGGCGACCGTGAGGCGTTCGGGCTGCACGGCCGCTCGGCTGAGCAGCGCATCGCGCTGGACGTCCTGCTGGACCCCGAGATCGGCATCGTGTCCCTGGGTGGTCGGGCCGGTACCGGCAAGTCCGCGCTCGCGCTGTGCGCGGGCCTGGAGGCCGTCCTGGAACGGGGCCAGCACCGCAAGGTCGTGGTGTTCCGCCCGGTCTACGCGGTCGGTGGCCAGGAACTGGGCTACCTGCCCGGCAGCGAGTCGGAGAAGATGCAGCCGTGGGCGCAGGCCGTGTTCGACACACTGGGCGCCCTGGTCAGTGAGAGCGTGCTGGACGAGGTCACGGGTCGCGGCATGCTGGAGGTCCTGCCCCTCACCCACATCAGGGGCCGGTCGCTGCACGACTCCTACGTCATCGTGGACGAGGCGCAGTCGTTGGAGCGCAACGTCCTGCTGACCGTGCTGTCCAGGCTGGGCACCGGTTCCCGCGTCGTGCTCACCCACGACGTGGCGCAGCGGGACAACCTGCGGGTCGGCCGGCACGACGGAGTGGCGGCCGTGATCGAGAAGCTGAAGGGCCACCCGCTGTTCGCGCACATCACGCTGACCCGCTCGGAGCGCTCACCGATCGCCGCGCTGGTCACGGAGGTCCTTGAGGACTACGCGCAGTGACAGCCGCCCGGTGGGGAGGGTCGCTGCCCTCCCCACCGGGGCGTCAGTCGATGGCCCGCTTCATGAAGCCCCAGATGCCGAGGCTGCCGAAGATCAGGCACGCGGCGAACGCCGCCAGCAGGTCCAGCCACAGCGGTAGCGACGGCAGACCTGGCACCAGGATCGACCGCATGCCCTCGCTGACGTAGGTCAGCGGGTTGAACGCGCACACCACCTGGAACCAGCGCAGGTGCGTCAGGCCGCGCCACGGGAACTGCGTGCACCCGGTGAACATCAACGGCGTCAGGATCACCGCGAACATGATGTTGATCCGGCGCGGCGTCACGAGCGTGCCGATCGTCATGCCGATCGCGGCACCCGCCAGCGAACCGAGCACGATCACACCGAACACCGCGGGCAGCTTGCTGGCCGGCCATGACACGTTGGACAGGATCAGCAGGCCGACCGGCACCATCAGGACGGCGGCGATCATGCCGCGCAGCGCCCCGAACACCATCTTCTCGACGGCCACCAGCGGCACCGGCATCGGCGCCAGCAGCCGGTCCTCGATCTCGCGGGTGAACGAGAAGTCCATGATCAGCGGCATCGTGGTGTTCTGCAGACCGCCGAGGAAGCCGTTCAGCGCCACGATGCCGGCCATCAGCACCGGCGCGAACGCCGAGCTGTTCACATAGCCCAGGTTCGCCAGCACCTTGCCGAAGATGAACAGCATGAAGAACGGCTGGATGACGACCTGCGCCAGGAACGGCAGCAGTTCCCGGCCGGTGACGAAGACGTCCCGCCACAGCACGGACGAGAACGTCCGGAGGCTGACCACGAGACCGGCGGGCCGGCCGACGTCGGACAGGTCGATGTCGGGCGTGATGGTCGCGGCTGTCATCGCAGCTCCCGTCCGGTCAGGTGGATGAAGACGTCTTCCAGGCTGGGCTTGCCGATCGACACGTCACGCACCGCGCATCCCAGTCCCCCCAACGCGGTCAGCACTGCCGGCAGCGCGAGGGAAGCCTCGTCCGAGGTGTACAGCCGGAACTGGCCGGTGCCCTCCTCAGCGGGCTGGGCGCCGGCCGGCATGCCACCGGGCATGCCGGGCAGCCCCGGTGGCATGCCGGGCATCCCCGGCGGCATCCCACCCGCCGGTCCGGCGGCCTTGATCCGCTCGACGCGCTCGACCCCCGCGATGTCGGACAGTTCCTTGGCCACCAGTTCGGCGGCCACGCCCGCCAGGTCCACGACCACCGTCAGCGTCGAACTGCCGGGCAGGTTCCTGGTCAGCGCGCCGGGCGTGTCCAGCGCCAGCAGCTTGCCGTGGTCGACGATGCCGACCCGGTCGCACAGCTTCGTCGCCTCGTCCATGTCGTGCGTCGTGAGCACGACCGTCACGCCGTCCTCGTGCAGTTCCGCGACGCGTTCGTGGACGAACAGCCTGGCCTGCGGGTCCAGCCCGGTGGACGGTTCGTCCAGGAACATCACCTTCGGCCGGTGCATCAACGCACGCGCGATCATCACGCGCTGCATCTGCCCGCCCGACACGAAGTCCACCCGCGCGTCGGCCTGTTTGGCCAGCCCCATGCGCTCCAGGATCTCGTCGGCCCGCCGATTGCGCTCCGCCCTGCCCACGCCGTGATAAGCGGCGTGGAACAACAGGTTCTGCCGGATGTTCAGCGACCTGTCCAGGTTGTTGCGCTGCGGCACCACGGCCAACAACTGCCGCGCCCGCTTGGCATCGGCCACCACGTCCACACCGCACACCGTCCCGGTGCCCGACGTGGGCAGTACCCGGGTGGTCAGCACGCCCACCGTGGTGGTCTTACCCGCGCCGTTGGGACCGAGCAGGCCGAAGACCTCACCGGAGCGGACGCTGAAACTGAGCCCGTCGACGGCAGGCGGCGCGTTACGCCGGTACCGCTTGACGAGATCGGAAACCACAACTGTGTCCGTCACGTCATCAGAGTAATTGCTTGCCCCAAACTATTTCTTAGGCCATCTGTCATCGATTTTCCGCCGGTGGCGAACCGTTACCAACCGGACGGCAGCGGCCGCCCCTCGGCGAACCCGGCCGCGGACTGCACACCGACGACGGCCCGCTCGTGGAAGGACCCCAGGTCCGGCGCACCCGCGTACGTGCAGGCAGATCGCACGCCGGAACAGATCTCGTCCAGCAGGTCCTCGACACCGGGCCGGGTCGGGTCCAGCCGCATTCGCGACGACGAGATGCCTTCCTCGAACAACGCCTTCCGTGCGCGGTCGAACGCGCTGTCACCGCGTGTCCGGGCGGTCACGGCCCGTTTGGACGCCATGCCGAACGATTCCTTGTACAGATTGCCGTGCTCGTCCCGGTGCAGATCGCCCGGCGACTCGTAGGTGCCCGCGAACCACGAGCCCACCATGGCCGCCGACGCACCCGCCGCCAGCGCGAGCGCCACGTCCCGGGGATGCCGCACGCCGCCGTCGGCCCACACGTGCCTGCCCAGCCGCCGTGCCTCGGCCGCGCACTCCGCCACGGCGGAGAACTGCGGCCGCCCCACGCCGGTCATCATCCGCGTGGTGCACATGGCGCCCGGTCCGACACCGACCTTGACCACGTCGGCGCCGGCCTCGACCAGATCCCGCACGCCCTCCGCGGTCACCACGTTACCGGCCACCAGTGACACACCGGTCGCGTGCTCCCGCACCGACCGCAATGTGGTCAGCATCTTCTCCTGATGCCCGTGCGCCGTGTCCACCACGAGCACGTCCACACCGGCCGCCACCAGGTCCTTCGCCTTGGCCACGATGTCGCCGTTCACGCCGATCGCGGCCGCCACCCGCAACCGCCCCGAGTTGTCCACAGCGGGTGTGTACAACTCGGCACGCAGGGCCCCGAGATCCGTCAACAGCCCGGCCAGCGTGCCGTCGGCCGCCACACCCAGCGCCATCCGGCCCGGCCGCCCCTGCAGTTCGTCGAACACCGCACGCGGCGCGGTGGCCAGTGGCAGCACCGGCACATCCGTCCGCACGACGTCACTCACCCTGGTGAACCTGTCGACGCCCGCACAGCTCGGCTCGTCGACCACGCCCACCGGCCTGCCGGCGGAGTCCGCGACGGCGACGGCCCCGTGAGCCCGCTTGTGCAGCAGGTTCAGCACGTCGGCCACCGAGTCGGCGGGTGTCACCACCAGCGGCGTGTCCCAGACCGTGTGCCGCGACTTCACCCACGTCACGATCTCGGCCACGGCCTCCGTGTCGACATCCTGCGGCAGCACCACCAGCCCACCGCGCCGAGCCACCGTCTCGGCCATCCGCCGCCCCGCCACGGCGGTCATGTTGGCCACCACCACCGGAATGGTGGCGCCGGTGCCGTCCGCGGTAGTCAGGTCGACGCCGAACCTCGACTCCACGGCGGACCGCCGCGGCACGAGGAACACGTCGTCATAGGTCAGGTCGTAACCGGGCCGATCGCCCTCGATGAAGCGCACGAGGCCCCAGATTACCTGGCCGTGGGGTCGCCCGTCGGCAGCATCGCGCGGACGGCCTCGATGGTGTCCGCGTCGGCCGCCTCCTTGTCCGGCCGGTACCGGACGACCCTGGCGAACCGCAGCGCCACGCCACCAGCGTACCGCGTACTGACCTGCACACCGTCCAGTGCGATCTCCACGACCAACTCGGGTCGCAAGTAGACGGTCCAGTCGGTGCGCCGCACCTCGTGCTTCGGGAACTCCTCGGTCTGCCACGCCAACAACTCGTCGGTCATGCCCTTGAACGTCTTGCCCACCATCACCGGCGGTCCGCCGTCGGGATCGCGCGCGCCGAGATGCAGATTGGACAGATACCCGGTGCGCCTGCCGTGGCCCCACTCAGCCGCCAGCACGACGAGATCCAGCGTGTGCACCGGCTTGACCTTCTGCCACGACCGCCCCCGCCGCCCCGCCGCGTACGGCGCCGCAAGCGCTTTCACCACAACGCCTTCGTGCCCGGCCGCCAGCGACCCGGCCAGAATCCCCGCCGCTTCGGCGGAATCCGGATGATGCCGACCGGGAACCAGATAGTCTCCCGCGGCTTCGCGCAACGCATCGGACCGCTCGCTCAACGGCACGTCCAACAGGTCCACGCCGTCCAGATGCAGGCAGTCGAAGAAGTAGGGCCGCAACAGTTCCTCGCGCGGCGTCGTCGCACCGAACCTGCTCATCGTCTCCTGGAACGGCCGTGGCCTGCCGTCGATGTCGAGCGCCAGCGTTTCACCGTCCAGCACAACGGATCTGACGGGCAGCTCGCGGACCATCGCGACCAGTTCCGGCACGCTGTCGGTGATCTCGCGCAAGGTCCGCGTGAAGACGTGCACCTCGTCGCCGTCGCGGTGCACCTGTATCCTGGCACCGTCCAGTTTGTACTCGACGGACACGTCGCCGAGCTCGTCGATCGCGTCGTTCAGGGATTCGGCAGGGGAAGCCAGCATCGGGCGGACCGGCGTGCCCAGTGTCAGCCGGAACTGCCGCAGCGCGTCAGCGCCACCGGTCAGTGCCGCGCGCGCGGTGGACATCAGCGAACCGGACAGCATGAACGCGCGCCGCACGGTTTCGCCGTCCACGTCCGCGGCCCGCGCCACGGCGTCGACCATCACGCCTTCCAACGCGCCCTGCCGCAGTTCGCCTGTCAGCAGCCGGAGCAGGAAGTCGTACTCGGCCTGGGTGGCCCTGACCAGCAGCGCGGTCAGCAACGTCGTCCGGGCCGCGGCCGAACCGGCGCCGCTGGTACCGGCCAGCGCGGTCAGGGCGTCGTCGATGTCGGCCACGGTCAGCGTCGGTGTCGCGGCAGGCGTGACGGCCAGCTTGACCAGCGTGCGCCACCCGGTGCCGATCCGACCCTGTCGAGGCTGACCGACCAGGAAGCCCACCACAGCCGGCACGTCGTCCGGATCGGCGGCTCGCAGGACGCCGGCCAGGGTGTCCACCTTGGCCAGCCGGGAACGTGTGCCCGCGACGGCGGCGGACGCGGCGACGACATCGGAGAACAGCACGTCACCCATGGTGCCGTCGTCCTCCGACAATGCGCATCATTTCGGCGATGGCGGCGCCCGGCCGGTCGGGCCCGAACGGGGCGAGCCCAGGACGAGGCCCGGACAGGGCGGCGCTGCGCCCCCGATGGCAGGAACCGGACGGCAGCAGAACGGTGATCCGCCTGCGCGCGAACAGGTCGGAAACCTCCCGATCGTCGGCATGGTCGACCTCGTCGACGTCGTCGACGTCGTCGGCGTCGTCGGGAAACCGCACCACGAGACGCGGCCCGGCGGCCACGCCAACCGGCCGCCAGTCCGGAAAGTGTTCCGCCAGCGCGCCCGACAACGCGTCACGCCGTTTCCGGTTGAGCTGCCGAGCGGCGCGCACGTGTGGGTCGTGACCACCGGAGGCGAGCAGCTCAGCCATGGCCGCTTGTGGCAACGTGCCGGCGCCCAGGTCGTGCAAACGCTTGCGATCAGCGAGTCCGGTCAGCAGCACGACCGCACCGACGAGCCGACCGAGCCGCAACGCGGGAGCGAACGTCTTGCTGACACTGCCCCGAGTGCTGACACTGCCCCGAGCGTGGAAGCCGCAACAGCCCGATCCGCCCCAACAGCCAATCGATCCGCGGTTTCACGGCCGCGGCGCCGGTGAAATCGACGGCCTGCCCAAGACCGCTTGGACGGCAGCCAATCCCGCTCCGCGGCCCGTTGCGGCCGCCCGAGTCAATATCCGGGGCTGGAAGCACCATCCGAGCGAACCCAAGCCCCACCGCAGCGGCTGCCCGACGCGCCTACCCCGACAGATCCCCCCGCAGTGAGCACACCCGGCGGCGTGCCCGACATCGCCCGCCCGACATCGCCCGCCCGCCCGCCCAGGCTCGGTCACTGCCGGGTAGCCGCATCAGGCCGACGCGCATCGTGACCCGTTCCCGTTCCCGTTCCCGCTCGTACGAGTCCGAACCGAGCCGCCCGGTCTGTTCGCGCGAGTCCCGAGCCGACGCCGCGACCGCCACCCGGCCAGCCGGCCGGCCGCCGCAAGGCGTTCCCAACCGGGACGCGTGCTCGACATTGCGCCGGGCCGCCCAACCCGCCACCGGCGCCACCGCGAAGCCGTCCCGCACCGCGAAGCCGTCCCGCAGCGCTCTCGCGGACTACCGACCGCCGCGGGCCATCCGGAGGACGTCCAGCGCGGTGTCCAACTGTTCCACCGTCAACTTGCCGTCGTCCACGTAGCCCCGCTCCAGCACCACGTCCCGGATCGTCTTGCGCTCCTTGAGCGCCTGCTTGGCCACCGCGGCCGCCACCTCGTAACCGAGGTAGCGGTTGAGCGGCGTGACGATCGCAGGCGAGCCCTCTGCGTGCTCCCGCGCCCGCTCGGCGTTCACCTGCAACCCGTCGAACACCTTGTCCGCCAACAACCTCGCGACTGCCGCGAGCAGTGTCGCCGACTCCAGCACGTTGCGCGCGATCACCGGCAGATTCACGTTGAGCTGGAAGTTGCCCTGGGCTCCGGCGTACGCGATCGCTGCGTCGTTGCCCATGACCTGCGCCACCACCTGCAGCGTCGCCTCGCAGATCACCGGATTCACCTTGCCCGGCATGATCGACGAGCCCGGCTGCAGATCCGGCAGCGCCAGTTCGGCCAGGCCACTCCTCGGCCCCGAGCCCAACCACCGCACATCGTTGGCGATCTTGCTAAGGCTGACCGCCACCGTCCGGAGGTGTCCTGAGGCCTCGACCACCCCGTCCTGCGCAGCCTGCGCCTCGAAGTGGTCACGCGCCTCCGTCAACGGCAACCCCGTGACGGACGCCAGCTCACCGGCCACCGCCGCACCGAATCCCTCCGGCGCGTTCAGCCCCGAGCCCACCGCCGTGCCACCGATCGGCAGTTCCGCCAACCGACCGACACCCGATTCCAGCCGCTCGATGCCGTACCGGACCTGCGCCGCCCACGCACCGGCCTCCTGGCCGAACGTGACCGGTACCGCATCCATCAGGTGGGTACGGCCCGCCGTCACGACATCCGTCCACTCCGCCGCCCGTCGTTCGATCGTCTCGGCGAGGTGCCGCAGGGCAGGCACCACGTCCGTCACGACCGCCTCTGTCGCGGCGACGTGGATCGTGGTCGGGAACGTGTCGTTGGACGACTGCGAGGCATTGACGTGGTCGTTCGGGTGCACGTCACGGCCGAGCGTTCTGGTCGCCAGCGTCGCGATGACCTCGTTGGCGTTCATGTTCGACGACGTACCCGAGCCCGTCTGGAAGACGTCGATCGGAAAGTGGTCGTCGTACCTGCCGGCCGCCACGTCGTCGGCTGCCGCGGCGATCGCCTCGGCCATGTCGGGCTCCAACACGCCGAGCTTGGCGTTGACCCGCGCCGCGGCCGCCTTCAGCAGGCCGAGCGCTCGGATCTGGGATCGTTCCAGCGGACGACCGGAGATCGGGAAGTTCTCCACGGCCCGCTGGGTCTGCGCACGCCACAGCGCGTGCACCGGAACCCTGACCTCGCCCATCGTGTCGTGCTCGACGCGGAACTCCGGATCACCCATGTCTCCAGTCTGAACCCGAATCCGGCACACGGCCGGGGGTGTGTGGCGAGTTCCACGTCCCCGTCGCGCGGCCGTGTCGGCCCCTGCAAACCGGTGAGGGCGCCACTCACCGGTTTGGCTGGGTTCGGGCGTCCGGTCCCGGGAACCGTGCGCCCTGACCAGCAGGGGGCGGAGGGTCGCTTCGCTCGGTGGCGTCGAACCACACCGGCCAGCGATTCAGGCCGCCGGTGCGCAGGCCGGAACGTCCGGCCACCCCACAGGGGCTGCGGTGGTACCGCGCTGTCACATCTCCGGGCCTCCTCTCGTCTCCATGGCACCCGTAGAACCCCGACGAGAGCGAAAAGGTTGCACTCAGATGAACCTCGATCGGATGAACCTCGCATTGTGGATCTGCCAGTTCCTGCTGGCCGCGGTGTTCCTGCTCTCCGGCGCAGCCAAGATCAGCATGTCCAGGCAACGCCTGTTGGCGACCGGGCAGACCGGCATCGCGCCGTTCCCGCTCCCGGTGGTCCGGCTGACCGCCGCGTGCGAACTCCTGGCCGCCGTCGGCCTGATCGCGCCGCGCGCCAGCGGTGTGCTGCCGGTGCTCACGCCGGCCGCCGCGATCGGCCTCGGCGTCATCATGATCGGCGCGATGATCTCGCACGCGACACTGCGGGAACCGCGCAGCGTCGCGGTCAACGTGCTCATCCTCGCGGTGTGCTGCTTCGTGGCCGTCGGGCGCCTGACCGGAGCATGACGGTGCCGCAACCGTGGGCGGACACGACGATGCCCGGCACCGAACAGCGGTGCCGGGCATCGTGCCGCTTCGAACCAACCCTCAGTTCGGAGTCGGAGTGGTGGCGTCAGCTGACGACCTGAACCTCGTCGCCGACCGACAGCGAGTGGAAGAACGTGATGGCCGAGCTCTGCGACAGATGGACGCAGCCGTGCGAGTACACCGACAGGCTGCCCTCGTGGAACGCGACGCCCCCGACGAAGAACACCGAATACGGCATCGGGGCGTGGAACTCGGTGCTGTAGAAGTTGGCGTCCTTGAACTGGACGTGGAACGTGCCGACCGGTGTCCGGTAGCCGGGCCTGCCGGGCATGATCGACACCGGGCCGTAGACGATCTTGCCGTTCTGGACCAGCCACGCCTCGTGCGCGGACAGGTCGACGCACGCCCGGGCCGCGGCGGCACACGGCGTCTGCGACACCGCGGGTGCGGGCGCTGCCGGAGGCTTGACCGCGACCTGTTCCGCGGTCGGCGCCTTGGCCACCGGCGTGGTGGTCGACGGCGTGGGGGTCGTGGAAGGCGCGGTGGTCGTGGAACTCGTCACCGGTGCCACGCTGGTAGTCTGGTCCGAAGTGGACGGCGTGGTCGCCGCACTGGACGTGGCCGCTGCCATGTCGAGCTTCGCCGAGCCGGCGTTCGCGCCCGACGAGCACGCCGCGATGCCCGTCACCGCGGCCAACGCCGTTAAGCCGACAACGATCTTCCTGATGCGCACGGTTACCCCCCTCGGCGAACCGTCGACGACGTGCGACGGCGTCTGGACTGCTGGCGACCCTCAGTGATCCAGACGCCAGCAGTCCGATAAACGTTGCCCGGGAGAGCTCCGGAATTGGTCACGATCAGATTTCCGTTGGGCGGCAAACGGATCGTGACCGCGGATCGGTGGCACCGGTCCGATCACGGCAGCGGTGGGGGAGCGTCCGGCTCGAACGTGCTCTTACGGTCGAAATCGACGGAGGAGTACTGGCGCAGTTTGGTCAGTCGGTGGAACCCGTCGATCATGCGCACGGTGCCGGACTTGGAACGCATCACGATGGACTGCGTCGTGCAGCCGCCCGCCCGGTACCGCACCCCGCGCAACAGGTCGCCGTCCGTGATGCCGGTGGCGCAGAAGAAGGCGTTGTCACCGCGCACCAGGTCGTCGGTGTGCAGCACGCGATTCAGGTCGTGGCCCGCGGCCAGGGCCTTGCGCCGCTCGTCCTCGTCCTTGGGCCACAGCCGCGTCTGGATCATGCCGCCCATGCACTTGAGCGCGCAGGCGGCGATGATGCCCTCCGGCGTGCCACCGATGCCGACCAGCATGTCGACGCCGGTGTCCGGTCGTGCGGCGGAGATCGCGCCGGCGACGTCACCGTCGGAGATGAACCTGATCCGGGCGCCCGCGGCGCGGATCTCGGCGACCAGTTCCTCGTGCCGTGGGCGATCCAGGATGCAGACGGTCACATCGGACACATTGCTGTCCTTGGCCGCCGCGACGCGCCGGATGTTCTCCGACACCGGCACCGTCAGATCCACCACGTCGGCACATTCCGGACCAACGGCGAGTTTCTCCATGTAGAATACGGCGGACGGGTCGAACATGGCGCCTCGCTCGGTTGCCGCGAGAACCGCGATGGCATTCGGCATGCCCTTGGCCATCAACGTCGTGCCGTCGATCGGGTCGACGGCGACATCGCACTCCGGACCGTCGCCGTTGCCGACGCGTTCGCCGTTGTAGAGCATCGGCGCCTGGTCCTTCTCGCCCTCGCCGATGATCACGACGCCCTGCATGGACACCGTGCCGATCAGTTTGCGCATCGCGTCCACCGCGGCACCGTCGCCACCGATCTTGTCGCCCCGGCCGACCCAGCGTCCCGCCGCCATGGCGGCCGCCTCGGTCACCCGGACCAGTTCCAGTGCCAGGTTGCGGTCGGGTGCCTCCGGTGCCACGCCACTGCCCGCCGTCGTGCCGCTGGTCCGGTCCGAGGTGCTCATTTCGCCTCCCACGTCGGTTCGCTCAGGTGCGAAGTCTCCCAGATCGGCGGACCATCGGCTGGCGCCCGAGCACCCTGGCCGGCCGAAGGTGATGTGGGCCACCTGGGACGATGGAGGGGTGGCGGACAAGGCGAGCGATACGGCGACCGGCCGGAACGGTGACACGGACAACAGCCCGACCAGCGACGACACCTCCACGCAGGGCACAACGAAGCGCCGTGGTGCCGGCCGGATCAGCTCCGGCATGCGGGACATGCTGCTGTCGATGCTGGTGCTCGCCGTCGGTGTGCTGATCCTCGCGGCCATCACGCGCAGTTGCTCGTTCAGTCCGGGCGGACCCACCACCGACTCGTCGTCGATGCCCACGGTGGACGTCTCGGCCGAACTGCAGGCCGCCGCGAGCCAGGTCAAGTTCCCGCTGCACCAGCCACAGCCGCCCAGCGGCTGGCACGCCAACTCGGCGTCCGTCGACCAACTCGGCCAGAACGGTCAGTACCGGGCCGTGAGGATCGGCTGGATCGCTCCGGACGGCCGCTATCTACAGGTCTCCCAGTCGAATGCGACGCCCGTCGACCTGGTCCGCTCGGCAGCCGCACTCGGCAACGACGCCGACATCCGGTCAACCGGAACGGAAAACGTCAACGGTACGAAGTGGACGGTCTATCCCGGAGTCCGCGACGAGTCGTCCTGGGTCGCCGATCTCGGCACGGAACGCCTGTTCCTCACCGGCAATGGCACGACGACCGACTTCACCACGATGGCGACGGCACAGTTGACCGGCCGGCCGGTGAAGACGGCCGGTCCCTGACCGGTTCTACGAGTCGCGGTTGACGGACTCCACGCTGGCCAACGCGGTCTCGACCCGCTCCCGAGCGCCGGCCAGATGCCGCTCGCACACGGCGGCCAACGCCTCGCCGCGTTCCCACAGCGCCAGCGACTCCTCCAGCGACAGCCCGCCTGCCTCCAGCTTGCGCACCACCTCGACCAACTCGTCCCTGGCAGCCTCGTAGCCGAACTCGGCGACGTCGGCGTTCTTCTTGCCGTCCCCGGACAAACGTCCTCCCTAGTACCGCGACCGTGTGCCCGGCGACTATGCCCGACTGGTGGTCCGGGGCCGCACACTGGCCACCGCCGTGGCCACGGCCTGGTCGTATCCGGCGAATGCCCCGGCGAACTCGGCGCCGTCGCCGTCGCGAACCGCGTCGGCGATCCTCGCCTCGGCGCCGACCACCCGGCCACGGTGCGGCGAACCCGATCCGTACCAGCAACGGGTACCCAGATAGCGCGACGTCGCCTCGGTCAGCTCCCGCAGCCGCGTCGGCAACACCTGTCGTGCCGGGGCCAGACAGCCGGCCAACAGCGCGGTCCAGCAGTCCACGGCTGCCGCGTCGGCCGCCTCGGCGTGCCGCTGGACGACCTGGGCACGCAACATGACCGGCGGTTCGGCCGGCACGGTCACCGCCGTACGGGCGGCGACAACGGCCAGCGGCAGGAAGGTGGGTTCGGTTGCGCCGCCGCTCACCTGCATGGTCATCTCTCGCTCTCGATCCTGCTAACTCTCACCCGAGGACGCCGGCCGGTCCGGTGGCGAGACAGGTTCGTCCTCCACCGTGGACACGACCGCGTGGGCCGCACCGTCAACGACCCGAACCCGGACATTCGTTCCCGGCCCGAGTTGCGTGATCGAGCGCACGATCCGGTCCCCGTCCTCATCCAGCACCTGTAGGACGGTGTACCCCCTGGCCAGGGTTGCTGCCGGACCCAATGTCGTCAACCTCGACCTGGTCGCGAGGAGAGCCGTCCGCTCGTGAGCGAGGGCCGACAGCATCGCACGCCGTGACCGGTCGCGCAGCGACGTCACCTCGTCCGACCTGCGGTCCAGTGGCGTACACGGGTCGGCCAGCACCGGCCTGCTCCGCAGTGAGTTCAGCAGTTGTCGTTCCCGGTCGACCCAGCCGTGCAGTGCGCGCCGGGCCCGGTCGCGCATCGTGATGATCCGCTTGGCCTCCTCGGCCACGTCCGGCACGACGCGCTTGCCGGCGTCGGTCGGCGTGGAACACCGCAGATCGGCGACGTGGTCGAGCAGCGGAGTGTCCGGCTCGTGCCCGATCGCGCTCACCACGGGCGTCCGGCACGAGGCGACCGCACGGCACAGTGCCTCGTCGGAGAACGGCAACAGATCCTCGACGCTGCCGCCGCCCCTGGCGACCACAATCACGTCCACGTTCCGGTCCCGCTCCAGAATGCCCAGCGCCTCAAGGATTTCCGGCACGGCGATGGGACCCTGCACCGCAACGTTGATCACGCGGAAGCGGACGGCGGGCCACCTGGCAGCGGCGTTCGTCAGCACGTCCCGCTCGGCCGCCGACGCACGTCCGGTGATCAGGCCGACGGTGCGCGGCAGGAACGGCAGCGGCCGCTTGCGAGCCGGGTCGAACAGGCCTTCCGCGGCCAACAGCCTGCGCAACCGTTCGATCCTGGCCAGCAGTTCACCGATGCCGACCGCGCGGATCTCGTCCACGCGCAGGCTCAGCGTGCCTCGGTTCGCATAGAACGTCGGCCGTCCGTGCACGATGACCTGACTGCCCTCGGTCAGGGGCGGCTCGAACGCGCGCAGCATGCCGGTGGAACACGTCAGCGTCATGGACACGTCCGCCGCCGGGTCACGCAAGGTGACGAACGCCGTCGCCGTGCCTGGGCGGGCCGAGATCTGGGTGATCTGACCCTCCACCCAGATCGCACCGAGCCTGCTGATCCACTCACCGATCTTGCGCGCGACCGTACGCACCGGCCACGGCGCCTCCGCGCTGGTCGGAGCCGCCCCACCCGCACCGATGCCGTCGGTCACCGCTGGTTGCGCAGCGTGGCAAGCCGCCGGGTGAGCATGCCGACGAACTCCGGCCGGTCGGCGTGCGTGCGCTCGTACTCCAGCACCTCGGCCAACTGCTCGACGTCCAGCCTGCGCATCCTGGCCCGGACCTGCGGCAGCGACAGCTCGTCGTAGTCCGGCAGCGCGACGGAGACGTCGGTCTCCTGTTGATCGGCTCCCTGGTCGTCGGGCGGGACGTGGTCGGCCACCTCGTACCGCATGGCCTGTTCCTCGGCGGCCCACGGATCGCCGTCGCCGGTGGGCTCGGCATCGTCCTGGACGGCGTCGAAACGGGAACGTGCACCGTTGTCGATCGGGCTGGCGTCGTAGGATTTGCCGTCGGCATCCTCGTCGAACGTCGCCCACTCCGGTGATTCCTCGACCGGCCGGAACGTGGACAGCGCGCCGTCGCCCTTGATCGCGAGTTCGGTCACCTGCTGCTGCAACCGCATGGACAGTTGCAGGGCCTGGCTTACCATCGTGACCGGCAGCTCGGCCAGCTTCTCGGGCAGGTGACGGGCCCGGTCGACGGCGGAAACCGCGAGGCCGGCCGCGACCCGTACCGGCAGCGGTAGTGGCTTCATGTACACAGCCTGCCGCAGAGCGACGATCCTGCACAGCGTATCCGTCGGTGCGTGTCACAGGGGTGACGCGGGACACCCGCACGGTTGCCGAGGGCGCGAACGTCACCCGTACCCTGGACACATGACCGCTTCGACACCGGTGACCGAGAACGAACCTCGACAGCGCCGGGTGCTGGTGGCCAAACCGCGTGGTTACTGCGCCGGGGTCGACCGTGCCGTGGTGACCGTCGAACAGGCGCTGGCCACCTATGGCGCCCCGGTCTACGTGCGCAAGGAGATCGTCCACAACCGCTACGTCGTGGACCGACTGTCCGAACGCGGCGCGATCTTCGTCGACGAGACCGACGAGGTCCCCGAGGGCGCGATCGTCGTGTTCTCCGCGCACGGCGTTTCTCCCGCCGTGCGACAGCAGGCCGTGGACCGTGAGTTGCGGACCATCGACGCCACGTGTCCACTGGTGACCAAGGTGCACCAGGAAGTGAAGCGCTATGCCCGTGACGACTACGACATCCTGCTGATCGGCCACGCGGGCCACGAGGAGGTCGACGGCACCACCGGTGAGGCACCGGAGCGCGTGCAACTCGTCGACCGTCCCGAGGACGTCGACAAGGTCGACGTGCGTGACCCGTCGAAGGTCATCTGGTTGTCCCAGACGACCCTGTCCGTGGACGAGACCATGGAACGCGTGGACCAGTTGCGCCACCGGTTCCCTGGCCTGCAGAGCCCGCCGAGCGACGACATCTGTTACGCCACACAGAATCGTCAGGTCGCGGTCAAGGCGATGGCGCCGGAGTGCGACCTCGTGCTCGTCGTCGGCTCGCAGAACTCGTCCAATTCCAAGCGACTCGTGGAAGTCGCACTGCAGGCGGGGGCGCGGGCCTCGTACCTGATCGACTACGCGAGCGAGATCGACGAGACCTGGCTGTCCGACACCACTACGGTCGGCGTGACCAGTGGGGCGTCCGTGCCGGAGATCCTCGTCCAGGAAGTGCTGGCGTACCTGGCCGAGCGTGGCTGGGCGAACGTGCAGGAAGTGACGACGGCGAACGAGAAGATCGCCTTCGCCCTACCGCGCGAACTCCGCAAGGACCTCGGCGGCGCGGACGCCTGAGGTGTCCCCGGTCGGGATCGTCGAATCCCGGCCTGTTGCGGATCTGTCAGTAGTCGTCGTCGCGACGGCGCGGTGGCTGACGGCGGCCGTCGTCGTCCCGCGACGGCCTGCTGCCGCGTGACGGCCCGCGATCGCTGCCCCTGTCCCGGCTTTGGCCGCTGCTCCGCGATCCCTGCCCGCGATCCCGATCCCCGTCCCGGCTGGAGTTCGTCGACGACCGACCGCTGGACGACGGGCTGCCCCGTTCCGGTGCCTCGCCACGGCTGCGAGCGGACGACCGCGAGCGCCCGCTGTCGCGTGAGCTGTCCCGGTCGTCGCGTACCGAGCGGCCGGAGTCCGGCCGCGACCCGCTCGGCCGTGGCCTGCCCTCGCCGTCCCGGCGCCGTTCGCGGTCACTGTCCGCCGGCCGCCGCCCGCCGCGGCCCGGCCGGTCGTCTCCATCGATGTCGTCGACCATCGGCTTGCGCTGCATGAGGAACCGGATCCCGCCGATCACCAGCGTGGCCGCTGTCGTGATCGCCATGACGGGGAACCCCGTCACCAACGGCACACCCAGGGACAGCAGCTTCGACATGGTGCCGGCACTGGACGGCAGCCCTTTGCTGAACAGCACGGACAGCGGGATGGCCACCGCCAGGATCAGCGGAGGTTGCACCATCGGCCCGAAGATGCTCCGCCGGTGCACGAAACACACGGCTCCGACGCACCCGAGGAAGTAAGCACCCTCGAACACCTTGCCGATGCTGCCGGACATGTGCATGTCGACCACGCCGCCGATCAGCGAGAGACCGAAGGCAAGCAGAACGGCAGCCCACCACGGCCATCCCTTGGCCGTGCCGAACGCCGAGCGCTGTGCCCACTCCTCCAACTCGGAGGGGTCCTGCTGCGAATCGCGCTGCCGGTCACGGGTAGCGGTCACCATTGCTCCTCGCTACCTCCGCCCGACCAGACGACCGACGGTGGTGTTCTCAATGCGGTCCTCGCAAGCTCTGCTGTGTGTCCACACCGTAGCCAATTCGTGAGCCTCGTTGTGTCCTATCCGGCCGAGTGGCGTGACATACGGGTGATAAGTCCGGTTTGTGTCGATCACTTGTCTTATCTATTGTGTCGATCGGCAGTCACGTGGCTGTTAACCATGGCTCACGGTTCGTCGGCTGCTAGTCGTTTATCGCTGGTGGGCTCCCCGCCGTCACTTCCTCCTGTCGCCGGATTTCAGCCAATGGTGTCGGGCTCGCCGATGCCTCGGTCAGTGGCCGCACCGCACCGCGGAAGCTCTCCAGTGCGTCCAGTTCCCGGCGCCGCGCCGCGATGAACCGCTGCAGGTGTGTGCTGGACAGGTTGAACGCGTCCACCGCGCCACCGGCCGACCGATGTGCCTCGGCGGCCTGCGCCCTGATCAGCTCCACGTCCTCGGCGACGGCCCGGTCGGTGGCCGCGAACATCGCCGCCGACGCGACGACGGCGAATCCCGTTGGCCCACACAGAAATACCCGGCGATCCATCGCCCACCGCAGCAGTTCCGGATCGGTGTCCAGTGCCGCGACGACGGCCGCGTCCGACGGCACGAACATGATCGTGCCGTAGATGGCGTCCGCCCACCGCTGGTAGCCCTTGCCGGCCAGTTCTGCCGCCCGGGACCGGATGTTGCGTACGTGGACACGTAATGCCTCGGCCCGTTCGGTCAGGTCGTCGGTCTCGGTCGCCTCGATCCAGCAGGCCATGCTCGTCTTGGCGTCCACCGGCACTCGACGGCCACCGCCGACCAGCAGCACCAGATCCGGTCGAACGGTGCCACCGCCCGCCAGATCCGTCTGCACGGTGAAGTGCAGGTCCTCTCGTAGACCGAGCGCACGGGCGGTCTCGATCAGAACCCGTTCCCCCAACTCGCCCCGGCCACTGATCGAGGCGAACGCGACCTCGTATCTCCGCAGCGCCGTCTGCTGCTGATCGACGCGGGCACGTTCTGCCTTGACCATCTCCATCGCCGCGTCCGTACGCCGCGCACTGTCCTGGTAGAGCCGCCAGAACAACGCCACGGCGCCCACCAGCAGCAGGGCCAGCACTGCGGCGATGCTGATCACTGCGGTCATTGTGCTGCCTTTCCCCTCGGTTCTGTGGATCCTCCTCCCCGATCATCGTCCGCCCGGTCACGATTAGCACTATCGAACACACGTTCGAGTGAGAAATTGATCAGACAGCGGCGCACGACGTCGAGTCGATCTAGATTGAACCCATCGGCGCGCTACCGACGTCGCCCCAGCTCGACGAGAGGTGTCAGATGAACAACTTGGCTGCCAACGGATCCCCCGTTTGTCATAAGTCCTTTGTGGAGTCGGCAAGGGATCTCGGGCCAGGAGGTTCGGCCTCGTCCTGTGAACATGTCGATCAGGCCTTGGGGAGTGTCGTCAGCGAACAGGCGCTCATTGAGGAGGGCGCCGTCGGTGGCGGCTTCGGCGCCCCGAGGGAACACGGCCTGCTCGTGTTCGGTGAGTGCGGCTTCCAGGTCATCGGGATGCGCGACAACGGTCTTCCCGAGTTCGGCGCCGTCGTACCTGGCGATGTTGGCGTCTTTTCCGTTCCGAGCCGCGAGATGGGCGGCGCCACCGACCGACGTCACCCCCGGCGATCGGTTCCGATGCCGATCGGCAGGGCGTTGAGGGGTCGCACGTGGCGAACATGGACGAGCTGCTCGGCGTGGCTACCGACGGCGTCACCGCCGCCGCTCTCGCCGCCGGGACTGCCGGACCTGCAGAGGCGACGGCACGCACCGAAGCCACCGGACCCCGCAGGGCCACCGGACCCAACGGGGGAGCCGGACCGGCTGAGGCCGTCGAACACGGTGTGGCAGCCGAACTGGCTGAGTCGGTCGAATGCGGTGGGGTGTCCAGCCGCTGAGGCCCTGTGTTGGCGCACCACATCCTCGGCACCGCGAGCCAGAACGCGACGAACACGGCGAGCACGCGTGGTCTCGCGCCCGGTGTGGACCGGGCCGAGTTCCTCGACACCGAGTCGACGGCGTCGAAGAAGCTCGACCCGGACGAATATCCGTTAGCGCGGGTCGTGGCGGACCGGATGCGTGACCACGGCGACCGGGAGCAGTTCCTGACCGAGATCGATCTGGTCCTCGTCGGGGTCACCGCTGTCCATCCGCCCGGTGGGCGGGCGGACCGCCCAACGGGTGCCGGTGCCGGGCGGGGCAGGGGCGCTTCGGCGGGCAACTAGACTGGTCAGTCGTGAGCTTGACCCTCGGCATCGTCGGCCTGCCCAACGTTGGCAAGTCGACCTTGTTCAACGCGCTGACTAGCAACGACGTGCTCGCCGCGAACTACCCGTTCGCCACGATCGAGCCGAACGTCGGTGTCGTGCCGCTGCCCGACGCGCGGCTCGACGTACTGGCCTCGATGTTCGATTCGCAGCGGATCGTGCCGGCCACGGTGTCGTTCGTCGACATCGCCGGCATCGTGAAAGGTGCGTCCGAGGGCGCGGGAATGGGCAACCAGTTCCTCGCCAACATCCGTGAGGCCAACGCGATCTGCCAGGTGATCCGGGTGTTCGACGACCCGGACGTGATGCATGTGGACGGTCGGGTGGATCCGCTCGCCGACATCGAGACGATCAACACCGAGTTGATCCTGGCCGACCTGCAGACGCTGGACAAGGCGTTGCCACGGTTGGAGAAGGAAGCGCGGACACGCAAGGAGGCACGTCCGGCGCTGGAGAACGCCCAGCAGGCCAGGGCCGCGCTGGACGCGGGTCGCACGCTGTTCGCGGCCAAGTCCGAAGTGGATATCAGTGCGCTGCGTGAGTTGAGCCTGATGACCGCCAAGCCTTTCCTGTACGTGTTCAACTCTGATGAGGCCGTGCTGACCGACGAGGCCCGGCGCAAGGAGTTGCGTGAACTGGTCGCGCCCGCGGACGCCGTGTTCCTGGACGCGAAGGTGGAGGCCGAACTGCTGGAGTTGGACGAGGAGTCGACTCTGGAGCTGTTGGAGTCCATCGGGCAGCCGGAGCCAGGGCTGCACGCGCTGGCTCGTGCCGGCTTCCACACGCTCGGCCTGCGGACCTACCTGACGGCCGGGCCCAAGGAGTCCCGGGCGTGGACCATCCCGGCCGGCGCGACCGCACCACAGGCGGCCGGCGTGATCCACACCGACTTCGAGCGTGGCTTCATCAAGGCCGAGATCGTCTCCTATGCCGACCTTGTCGCCGCCGGATCGATGGCGGCGGCTCGGGCTGCCGGTAAGGTCCGGATGGAGGGCAAGGACTACGTGATGGCCGACGGCGACGTGGTCGAGTTCCGCTTCAACGTGTGAGTTGGTTGCTCACCGCAGGTCGAGCATGAGCCGTACGACGCGGTCCAGGTCGTCCATCTCTTCGGGATCCAGACTAGATCCAGCCGACCTGCCAGGGCGCCCGACCGTACGGCGCGGTCGACCGCGCCCAACTGGTCCGGGAGCACGCGGGTTCGCGTTCCGTCCACCTCGATCTCCGGCGGGAAGCTGGATGGGCCCGCGCTGGTCGACATCGGAGCGGCGATCAGAGTGGAGAGGTTGATCGGCCCTTGTAGCTCGACCGCGTAGCGGGTGTCCTTCTGCTCGTGCCCCCGCGTGTGGATCACGACGCGATCGAGATCGTTCCAAGCTTGGCAATGCCGTGCTCGTCTCCGCGCTACGACTACTGACCTGAGTTGGCGTGTCCTGGTGTTGATCCATCTTGGGATCCGGTCGAGTTCAGCTTCACCGTGTGAGGCGCGGGCGGGGGCGCCGCGTGATGCACCGCCGCCGTTGGTCTGTTGGCGGGCCGTGGTCCGGGTCATGGCATGGTGGTGGGCGTCGGCGCCGGCCGGGTAGGTTTGATGGCGGTGCGGGACCGGGAAACTGGGGGACGACGTCCGCACCTCCACCGGAGTGCGGCTCGGTACACATGCACAGACGTGCATCATTGCGAGGGGGCGGATTCGTGAACCTGCGTGCCGTCGAGGCACGGGTGCTGCGCGTGGCTCCGTGGTTACTGGGTGTGTCCGTTCTCACCCACTTCGTCCTGGTGGCGATGCAGGCGAAGATGACCATGGTGGACCTGATGGTCTACCGGGACGGGTCGCCATTCCTGCTGCACGGCACGCTGTACGACTGGCACCTCAGCGAGTACTCCGAGCAGTTCGCGCTGCCGTTCACGTATCCGCCGTTCGCGGCCGTGGTGTTCCTGCCGCTGTCGTGGCTGCCGTGGGTCGCGGTGCGGTGGTTGTGGCAGATCGTCTCGGTCGCCTGCCTGTGGTGGCTGGTGCGGTTGTCGCTGAAGCTCATCGCCAGGGACGTCGACGAGGCCGCCGGCTCCGATGACGTGTGGCGGCGGCGGGCGATGATGTGCACCGGGCTGGCGATCTGGATCGAGCCGGTGCGGACCACGCTGAATTACGGCCAGGTCAACCTGGTGCTGGCGGCGATCGTGCTGGCCGGCATGGCCGCGACCGCGAAGCCCACGCTGTCCGGGCTGAGTGTCGGCCTGACGGCCGGTATCAAGCTGACGCCTGCCTTGTCCGGCATCTACTTCCTGGCCACGAAGCGGTGGGCCGCCGCGATCTGGTCGGCCGTCGCGTTCGCGGCGACCGTCCTCGTCGCGTGGCGCGTGTCGCCGGCACAGTCGAAGCTGTACTGGTTCCATCTGCTCGGGGAGACGGGCCGGATCGGGCCGGTCGGTTCGGCGATCAACCAGTCGCTGCGGGCGGCGCTGTCGCGGACGGTCGGATACGACGTAGGCACCGGGCCGATCTGGCTGGTCGGTGTCGCGGTCTCCGTCGTCCTGCTGTTGTTCGCGGTGCGTGCCGCGGTGCGGGCGCAGGACGTACTGGCGGGTGTCGTGGCGGTGCAGTTGTTCACGCTGCTCGTGTCGCCGATCTCGTGGAGCCACCACTGGGTGTGGACGGTGCCTGCCGTGTTGTGGCTGATCTACGGGCGTGCGGCCGGTGGGCGACTGGTCGTCGCGACCGCCATCGCGTGGCTGGTGGCGACGGGCAGTTTCCTGATCTCGTTCCTGCTGGACATGCAGAGCTCGATCTGGGTGATCAGCAGGCCGTGGTACGCATCGGTGCTGGGCTGGGTGTATCCGGCGTGCGGCCTGCTCACGCTCGTGACGATCGCCGTCGCGCTGCGGCCGAAGCAGGTCGCGGGGGAGCCCGCGACGGTCGATGACGAAGCGGAGAAGGCGGTCGTCAACCAGCGGTCAGCGGGCTAGCCACTGACGATCTGGTCGATCTTGCCGGCGAGCGCCAGGTCGGCCGCTGTGATGCCACCCGCGGAGTGGGTGCTGCACCGGAAGGTCAGGGTGCGCCACCGGATGTCGATGTCGGGGTGGTGGTTGTCCTGCTCGGCGACCACGGCGACCCGGTCCACCACCTCGATCGCGGTGGGGAAGTCGGACAGTTCCACCGTGCGCACCAGGGTCTGGCCGTCCCGTTGCCAGCCGGCCAGTCCGGCCAGTCCCTCGGTGATGGCGTCGTCGCCGAGCAGTCCACTCATGCCGGCTAATCTAGCCGTCCTTCGTGACCACCCGCGCGAGCGCCAGTGACCAGCCGACCACGGCGTAACACGCGGCAACGGCCAGTCCGCGCAGGAGTCCGTCGGTCGGTAGGGGATCGCGCAGGACGTCGACCAGCGCCGATTGCCACGACGTGGTCAGCAGGTAGGGCTGCAGCCAGTCCAGCGACGGGATCGTCGTGAGCACGCCGAACACGATCGCACCGCCCAGCGTCGCCCCCATGACCACCATCGGGTGTTCCACGCACGCCGACACGGCGAGCGCGACCGCGCACACCGCGAGCACCTGGGCCACGGTCCACAACATCGCGATGAAGACCCGCCACAGGGCCGAACCGAACGAGAGCGTCGTGCCGGACACCGTGATCAGGTCGGCCGACCCGAACACCACGTAGCCGGTGACCGTGCCGACGACCGCGATCAGCACCGCGGCGGCCAACACGGCCGTGGCCACGCCGAACGACTTGATCGCCAGTAGGCGCATCCTGCTCACCGGCGCCAGCAGCAGGTACCGCAACGTGCTGTGTGACGCCTCGCCCGCCAGCGCGTCGGCCGACCACATCGCGCCGGCCAGCGGCAGCAGCAGCGCCAACGTGAGGTTCAGCGTCAACACCGGGAGCACGAATCCGTTGCCGACGAGATTGCCGAGCATGCCACCGCCGTGGCGGGTACTCAGCTTCGTGCCGAGCGCGATCACGATCGGCACCAGGCCGAGCAGGATCAGCGTGATCCAGGTACGCGGCCGCTTGAACACCCATCTCACTTCCGAGCGCAGCATGCGGCCCAGCGGCGCCGTCGTCGCCGTCCGTGGGGCGTACGTCGCCACCGCGGTCATCGATGTCCCCCCTGGTGACTCGGTCAGCCGCGCGAACAGTTCCTCGAGGTCGGTCCGCTGCTTGCGCGCCTCGTGCACCGGCACGCCCGCCCGGACCAGCGTCTCGACGATGGCGGGCGCCGACGTGCCCGCCAGGTCGACGAGCAGGCCGTCGTCCACCACACGCACGCCAATCCTGTTGTTCCGCAACGCTTCCACACCTTCAGTCCGGGAGGTGTCGTGACCAGCAGGGTCGGGTTGCCGGCTTCCAGCAGTGGCCCGAGTTCGCCCTGTGCCACCACGTTCCCCTTGTGCAGCACGGCGACGTGCGTGCAGGTGGCCTCCACTTCGGACAGCAGGTGCGACGAAACGAGCACGGTCGTGTTGCTGGCGTGCAGATCCGCGATCACCTGGCGGATCTCCCGGGTGCCTGCCGGGTCGAGGCCGTTGGTCGGCTCGTCGAGCACCACCAGGTCACGGGGCACCAGCAGCGCCGCGGCCAGTCCGAGTCGCTGCTTCATGCCCAGCGAGTAGCCGCGATAGGCACGGGCACCGGCCTCGGTGAGGCCGACCCTGTCCAAGGCCTCGCTCACGGCACCGGTGATCGCCTTGGTCGGCAGCAGCGGCTCGGCCGTGGCGACCCGGCGCAGGTTGTCCTCGCCGGACAGGAACGGGTGGAAACCCGGTCCCTCCACCAGGGCACCCACCCGGGCAGTGCTTTCGCCGCTCCGTCCGGCATCCGGTGCCCGAGCAGCTCCACCTCACCCTCGGTGGGCCGGACCAACCCGAGCAGCATCCGGATGGTGGTGGTCTTGCCGGACCCGTTCGGGCCGAGCATGCCCAGCACACTGCCGGCCGGCACGTCGAGGTCGAGATGGTCCACGGCGACCGTGCCGCGGAACTTCTTGCGCAGCCCCCTGGTGCGCGCGGCGAGGCCCGGACCGCCCGGGGCGGGCGTCGTGGTGTCGACGCCCGCCCCCGTGCCGGCCGCGATGGCCGTTCCCCTGTGGTCATGTGCTCAGCCTCACTTGCTCAGCGCCTGGACCAGCAACTGCTGTGGCACGAAACCGGCCGCGACCCGGCCGTCGGACGTGAGCAGCGCATTGCCGACATTGGTGCTGATCACCCAGCCGGAACCCCATGCGCCGTGCACCGGCGTGCCGATGGTGCGCACCATGTCCAGTATTCCCGCGTTGGTCCCCTGTGACTTGCCCGACGACGCGGGCAGTTGCGCGACGATCACGGTGTCCCACCCGTCACCGACGATCTTCGGCGCGACCATGCCGACCATCGCAGCCGAACGGTTGTCCTGCTTGTCGCCGTTGGTCACGGTCGAGCCGGCAGGCGGGGTGAAGTGGAACAGCGACTGGTCCTGCGGGCCGAGGTCGAGCCTGGTGAAGCCGATCTGCAGGGCAGGCGTGGCGGTGTTCTCGCCGAGTACGGTCAGCCGCAGCGGCAGCCGCGTCTGCGCGTCCACCGCGATCTGCACCTCACGCAGCAGCGTGTCCTCGCCCTTCTTCGGCGTCAGCACCAGGTCGTACGCGGGCCGGTTGGCGACCATGTCCGTGCCGTCCACCGAGACCGTGCTGGTCTTCTCCAGCGCCGTCATGATGTCCTTGGCCGCCACCGCCGGGTTCAGGTCCTCGTTGCCGGTCGACGACTTGCCGGCCGACGACTTGCCGGCCGCGTGCTGCCCGGCGATGTGCTTGGCGTTGCCGACCGAGTGCTCGACCACGGAGCGGTCGGACGAGTCCCACTCGTACACGGTGGTGCCGTCGTCGACGATGGTCTGCTCGCCGACCATCGACGGGACGGAGACGCGGGTGTGTTCGTTGCCGTCCGTCCACACCCTGACCTGGCTGCCGTTCCTCGCCAACTGCGGCAGGACCGGCACATCCGGCAGACCAAGGGAATTGTCGATCTCCACGGTGCCGGACATGGCCGGTAACCGCGCGGTCAGGATCGACTGCACGAGCGCGTCAGGCGTCGTGTTGGGCAGGCTGGGCGACTGTCCGGCCCCCGCCGGCGACGCGAGCAGTGCCAATGCCACGGCCCCCGCCGCGACACCGAGCCCGGCGGCCCCCAACGTTGCTCTCCTGCGGTCCATTCCTCCTCCTCCGGTTTGTTCCGTGACTCCGAGACTGCACCCGGCTGGCTGAGATCGCGCTGAGAACGTCCGGCGAGCTGAGAGATCGCTGAGAGCCACCGATGCGAACGGGCGGGATAGCGGCATTCTTGTCCGGTGAGGCCACGGGTGCTAGTCGCTGATGACGAGCCGGGGATGCGGCGCGCGCTGGAGCGCGGGCTGACAGCGGAGGGTATGGACGTCGCGGGCGCCGCGGACGGACCGAGTGCGCTGCGGGCCGCGCTGACCGGTTCGTTCGACGTCGTCCTGCTGGACATCATGCTGCCCGGACTGTCCGGCTACCGGGTGCTGGAGCGGCTGCGCGCCGAGGGTGTCGCGACGCCGGTGCTGCTGGTGTCGGCCAAGGACGGCGAGGTGGACCAGGCGGACGGCCTCGATCTCGGCGCCGACGGCTACCTGGTCAAGCCGTTCTCGTTCCGGGTGCTGGTCGCGCAGGTCAGGGCGCTGCTGCGCAGGTCGACGGCGGACAGCAGCCGGCAGACGCTGCGCATCGGGCAGTTGGACGTGGAACGGGCCAAGCGGCAGGTGCGGTGGGCGGGATCAGCGGTGGCGTTGAGCCCCAGGGAGTTCGCCGTGCTGGACGTGCTGGTCGGGCGCGCGGGCGCCGTCGTGACGAAGGACGAGCTGCTGCGCGCCGTCTGGGGCGACGAACAGGCGGCCACCCGCAACGCCGTCGAGGTGTACGTGGGTTACCTGCGGCGGAAGCTGGAGGCCGCCGGTGCCGGTGACGTGCTGCGGACCGTGCGGGGGCACGGTTACCTGGTGACGACACCCGAGTTGGACGCCGCCCTCGGCGAGCACCGCGGTTGACCGCGGTGGGACCGGTTCGCTGGCTGCGCAGGTGGTGGCTCAGGCGTACGGTGCGGTCGAGGATCACGCTGATCGCGATCACCGTGACCGTGTTGTGCCTGGTGGTGCTGGCGCGGTTCATCGGCAGTCTGCAGGGAAGCCTGCTGCTGGACGCCGCGGACGCCGATCTGCACGCGCATCTGGACGCCGCGTCGGCGCTGGTCGTCCAGGATCGCATCCCGACCGGCCTGGCGGGGGACATCACGGTTCGCGTGTTGGATCGGGAGGGCGGCTCGGCGGACGGGGGACCTCCGGTTCCGTTGCGCTCCGACCAGATCCAGACGTTGGAGGCTGGGCAGGGTGTGCTGGACGACTCGGCCAGTCCGCCGCGCCGATGGCTCGGCACGGTGGTGACGACGCCGGACGGCGGTCAGCGGCTGATCGTGGCCGGCGCCGCGCTGGTCGGTTACGAGCAGGCGCAGGGGCTGGCCTTCCAGTGGCTGCTGGTGGTGGCCGTGCTGGCAGGGGCTGCCGCGGGCGGGGCGACGTGGCTGGGGGTGCGGGCGGCGCTGCATCCGGTCCACCGGATGCGGTTGGCGGCGACCGCTCTGCCGGCGGGACAACGACTTCCGGTGCCCGAGGCGCGGGATGAGCTGCGCGCCATGGCCGAGGCGATCAACGGACTGCTGACCAGGCGCGACGAGGCACGGCAGCGGCTGCAGCGCTTCACCGGGGACGCCGCGCACGAACTGCGGTCGCCGGTCGCGTCGATCCGGGCGCAGGCCGAGGTCGCCGTGCTGCACCCGGACGCCGGTTTCGCGCAGGAGGTGCTGTCCGACGTCGTCACGGAGTCGGAACGGTTGTCGGCACTGATCGACGACCTGCTCGTACTGTCCAGATCGGACGCGGGTGAGCTGCCGGCGGCAGGCCCGGTCGACCTGGCCCTCGCGGCACAGGTCGCCGTGGGCCGGCTGCCGCAGGACGGGCCCGCCGTGCGGTTGCGGGTGCCGGCGCACTCGTCGACGGTCTGGGCTGCGTCCGGTGAGCTGGATCTGGTGCTGGACAACCTGTTGCGCAACGCGGTTCGGCACGCGCGGGCGCACGTCACGGTGTTCGTGCTGCCGACGGCCGGCGGTGGCGTGCGGCTGTTGGTGGACGACGACGGTCCCGGTGTGCCCTCGGAACACCGGCCTCGCGTGTTCGACCGGTTCTACCGCGTACACGACGATCGTGGCCGGGCGACAGGGGGTTTCGGGCTGGGGTTGGCGTTGGTGGCCGAGGTGGTGCGGCGGCGTGGTGGCTCGGTCGCGGTGGGGGAGTCGCCGGACGGCGGGGCGCGGTTCGAGGCTCGGTGGCCGGGGTCGTCCACCCTGTGAGGTCACTCGATCGGTGCTGATCACGGGCGGGCAGGATCGTTGCTGTGGATACTGGGTATCAGCCACTCGTGAGCGACACGATCTCGGTCGACGCGCCAATTCGGACGGTGGCGGCGGCGCTGGCCGAGCCGTGGTTGTGGCGGCGCTCGGCGGACGCGGTCGGCCTGCGGCTGCGGACCGATGGTGAGCAGTTCGGCGGTGGCGACGGACTGGAACTCGCGGCGTTCGGGCTGTCGGTGCGGCTGCGGGTGACGCGTGCCGACGAGCACGGGCTGGTGCTGGTGAGTCTCGGCGGCGGCCCGAGGGTTCGGGTGCGGGCCGATGTCGTGTCGCACGACGGCGGGGCACGGGTGACATGCGGGGTCGGCTGGTCGTGGCACGGTCTGGCCGGCGGGCGGCGGCCGGCTGCCCGGCTGGTGCGGGTGCTGTTGGCGGGTGTGCGGGATCGGGCCGAACAACTGCGGAGCGCGCCCGTGGTGGTCGGTGCCGCGATCACGGTGGAGGGCCGTGTGCTGGCCGCGCAACGGGATCGGCCGGTACACGTGGCCGGACGGTGGGAGTTTCCCGGCGGCAAGGTCGAATCCGGGGAGGACGAGCGGGTCGCGCTGGCTCGGGAATGCCGGGAGGAGTTGGGTGCCGACGTGGTCGTCGGCGACCGGCTCGGGCCGGACCTGGTGCTGGCCAACGGTTGGGTGCTGCGGCTGTACCTGGCGACGCCCGTGGCTGGTGCCGAACCGGTGGCAGTCGAACACAGGGCGATCAGGTGGCTGTCGCCCGACCGGCTGGCGACGCTGACCTGGCTGCCGCCGGATCGAATCGTGCTGCCCTGCCTCGCCGCGGCACTGCGCATGGCCGACATGCACGCGGCCGACCAGGCGTGCGCACGGCCGGATGACGCGGGCTCGTTTCGGGCGCCGCCGAAGTGCTGACCTGGCGGGAGCCGGGTGGTGGCTCCCGCCAGACGCTCAACGCTCGGTTGCCGGGTCGGTCACCCCAGGCCTGCCATGCGCATGGCGGCTGCCAGGCGGGGTCGGGCCCGCTCGCGGGCTCGGGCGGCGCCCGCTGCCCTGATGCGGTCCAGTTCGGCCGGGTCGTCCAGCAGCGCCAGGGTGCGGGTGCGCACGGGTTCCAGTTCGGCGATCACGGCGTCGGCGACCCGGGACTTCAGGGTCGCGTAGTCGTCGATGCCGACCGCCGCCTTGTCCGGCAGCGTGTTCGTGCACGCGGCCAGGATCTCCAGCAGGTTGGCCACGCCCGGCTGCTGCTCGGGGTCGTAGGCCACCCGGCCGACGGTGTCGGTGACGGCGCGGGAAATCTTGCGCCGCACCAGGTCCGGGCCGTCGAGGACGAACACGACACCGGCGGCGTCCTGGGTCGACTTGGCCATCTTGCGGCCCGGGTCGGCCAGGTCGGCGATCCGCGCCGCCGCGTCGGGCAGCGCGAGCTTCGGGACCGCGAAGACGTCGCCGTAGGTGCCGTTGAACCGCCTGGCCAGGGTCCTGGCCAGCTCCACGTGCTGGGACTGGTCCTCGCCGACGGGTACCTCGTCGGCGCCGTACAGCAGGATGTCCGCCGCCATCAGGACCGGGTACGTGAGCAGGCTCAGCCGGACCGACTCGTTGCCCGCCGACTTCTGCTTGAACTGGATCATCCTGCGGGCCTCGCCGAACGTGCAGACGCACTCCAGGACCCAGGTCATGGCGGCGTGCTCGGCGATCAGGTCGGACTGGACGAACACCTGGTGGGGGTCGACACCCGCGCCGAGCAGCACGGCGAGCTGCTCACGGGTCAGGGATCGCAGTCTGGCCGCGTTGTGCGTCGTCGTCATCGCGTGCAGGTCGCTGACGAAGTAGAGGTCGTCCGGCGCGTCGGTGGCTGCCCAGCGCCTGATGGCGCCCAGGAAGTTGCCCAACTGGACGTGGCCGGACGGTGTGATGCCGGAGAGCCGGGTCATCGGTTGCTCCTCGGGTTCGGACCACCCTCGCAACCGCCCGTGGTCAACATCACAGGCCGCTGGTCGGGCGGCCTGTGTGGTCGGAAACGCGCGTCAGGGCCGCCGGTCGGCGGCCCGCCACATGCCTGGATGTGCACGCACGGCCGGAAGTCTAGTGGTGTCGCCCCTCGCGTGGCACCGGTTTCCGGCAGGTCGTGGCCGACGGTTCCGATCCGGCTTTCCGGCACCGGTACGCTCCGGCAACCGGTACTCTGGACAGTGCCGCTACTGGGCCTACCGTCGGCCGGCATGGCGGCCACTCTTCCGGTTACCCCATGAAGACCCTGAAGGAGTTCCGCGTGTCCACGGCCACCGTGTCCGGACCTGTCTCGGTCGCGCGTCCGCGCACCGACCTGCGCAACGTGGCGATCGTGGCACACGTCGACCACGGCAAGACGACCCTGGTGGACGCGATGCTCCGCCAGTCGGGCGCGTTCGCCGCCCGCGCCGAGCCGGTGGACCGGGTGCTCGACTCCGGTGAGCTGGAGCGTGAGAAGGGCATCACGATCCTCGCCAAGAACACGGCCGTGCGCCGTGCGACGCCGAACGGCCCGCACGAGGCCGTGACCATCAACGTGGTGGACACGCCCGGCCACGCCGACTTCGGCGGCGAGGTGGAGCGCGGTCTGTCCATGGTGGACGGTGTGCTGCTGTTGGTGGACGCGAGCGAAGGTCCGTTGCCGCAGACCAGGTTCGTGCTGCGCAAGACGCTGGCCGCCGGCCTGCCCGTCGTGCTCGTGGTGAACAAGGTCGACCGGCCGGACGCGCGGATCGCCGAGGTGGTCGAGGAGACGCACGACCTGCTGCTGGAACTGGCCAGCGAACTGGACACCGTGGACGACTCGGTGCTGGACCTGCCGGTGGTGTACGCGTCCGCCCGGGCCGGGCGGGCCAGCCTGCACATGCCGGACGACGGCGGGATGCCGGACAGCGAGAACCTCGATCCGCTGTTCGACACGCTGCTGGCGCACGTGCCGCCGCCCACCGGTGACGAGGACGGGCCGCTGCGCGCACTGGTCACGAACCTGGACGCGAGCAGCTTCCTCGGCCGGATCGCGCTGTGCCGCATCCACGCTGGCCGGCTGCGCAAGGGCGAGGTCGTGGCGTGGTGCCGCGAGGACGGCTCCGTCGAGCGCGTGAAGGTGACCGAACTGCTGATCACCGAGGCCCTGGATCGGGTGCCCACCGCGCAGGCGCACGCCGGCGACCTGGTGGCCATCGCGGGCATCCCGGAGATCACGATCGGCGACACGCTGGCCGATCCGGACGACCCCCGGCCACTGCCCAGGATCACCGTCGACGAGCCGGCGATCTCGATGACGCTCGGTGTGAACACCTCGCCGCTGGCCGGTCGCGGCGGTGGCACGAAGCTGACCGCGCGGCTGGTGAAGTCGCGGCTGGACACCGAACTGGTCGGTAACGTCAGCATCCGCGTGCTGTCGACCCAACGCCCGGACACCTGGGAGGTGCAGGGTCGCGGTGAGCTGGCGCTGGCCATCCTCGTGGAGACGATGCGCCGCGAGGGCTACGAGCTGACCGTCGGCAAGCCCCAGGTGGTCACCCGCGAGATCGACGGCAAGCTGTGCGAGCCGTTCGAGCGCCTGACCGTGGACGCGCCCGAGGAGCACCTCGGTGTGCTGACGCAGTTGCTGGCCGGCCGGAAGGGCCAGTTGGAGGTGATGAGCGGGCACGGCACCGGGCGGGTGCGCCTGGAGTACATCGTGCCGGCACGCGGCCTGATCGGCTTCCGTACCGAGTTCCTCACCGAGACCCGCGGCACGGGCATCGCGAACCACGTGTTCGAGGGATACCACCCGTGGGTGGGCGAACTGCGCACCCGGCACAGCGGGTCGCTGGTGGCGGACCGTTCCGGTGCCGTCACCGGCTACGCGATGCTGCAGTTGGCCGACCGTGGCACGTTCTTCGTCGAGCCAGGTGCGGACGCGTACGAGGGCATGGTGGTCGGCGAGAATCCGCGCGCCGAGGACCTCGACGTGAACGTGTGCCGCGAGAAGAAGCTCACGAACGTCCGTTCGTCAACGGCGGACGTGCTGGAACGCCTGGCCCGGCCGCGCAAGCTCAGCCTGGAGGAGGCGCTGGAGTTCTGCGCGTCCGACGAGTGCGTCGAGGTGACGCCGCAGATCGTGCGGGTGCGCAAGCTGGTGCTGGAAAGCACGCAGCGGGCAAGGGAGCGCGCCAGGACCCGCACCCGCGATCAACACTGACACCCCTCGGTCGTACCGTGGGGCCGGTACGGATCGCGGTGCAACCCCAGCCGTCGCTCACGCGTCATCCCTTCAGAAAAGCTGATGCGGCCACCGGTGCCCGGTGGGACCGTGGCTGGGGGACGTCCGGATGTTTCCGGACGGTGTGAGGGGAGGTCGCTGTCGTGGGCTGGCGTGCCCGGCGTCGCGCGTGGCCGTGTGCCCACCCGAGTGGACGGTCGGCGGGCAGCGGCCGGCTGGTGCTCGCGGTGGTCGCGTCGCTGGCGGCGTTGGCCGGCTGCACGGCCGCGCCCGCACCCCCGCTGGTGGCCGTCTCGCCGACCCGCACCTCACCGGTCCAGCCGACCGACACCGCCCAGATCGTCGTCGGTGTGGACGGCATCACCGGTGGCTACAACCCGCACGAACTGGCGGACCAGTCGACGGTGACCACGGCGCTGGCCGACATGCTGCTGCCCTCGGTGTTCCGCACCGCCGCCGACGGCACGCCCGAGCTGGACCAGAACCTGATGGTCTCGGCGAAGGTGACCGACGCGAATCCGTTCACCGTGACCTACCAGGTGCGCACCGACGCGTCGTGGTCGGACGGCACGCCGGTGGACGCCGCCGACTTCGTGTACCTGCGCAACCAGATGACCGGCCAGCCCGGTGTCATCGACCCGGCCGGCTACCGGATGATCTCCGGGATCACCGCGCGGGACAACGCCAAGACGATCACGGTGACGTTCGCGAAGCCGTATCCGGCGTGGCGGTCCCTGTTCACCGACCTGCTGCCCGCGCACCTGCTCAAGGACGCGCCGGGCGGTTTCGCCAACGGCCTGAACGACGCGTTCCCGGCCACGGCCGGACCGTTCGACATCAAGACGCTGGACTCCGGCGGTGGCGAGATCGTGCTGGAGCGCAGCGACCGCTACTGGGGTACGCCGAGCGTGCTGGACCAGATCGTGCTGCGGAAGGCGGACCCGCAGGGCATGGTCGACGCGTTGCGCGCGAATGCCGACCAGGTCGCCTACAGCAGGGTGGACGCGACCGCGCTCACGGCATGGCAACAGTTGGGCGCGGCCGTGCGGCTGACCACCGTGCCCCGGCCGGAGACGGCCACGCTGCTGCTGCGACCCAGCTCGCCGCAACTGGCCGACCAGGCTGTGCGTACGGCTGTGGCCGCCGCCGTCAACAGGTCGGTTCTGATCGCCACCGGCACCGGGGGCGGCCCGTCGACGCAACTCTCCGCCGAGGCGCTGGTCACAGCGCCGTCCCAGTCAGGCTACGCGGCCACGATGCCCGCGCGCGCCCCCGGAGCATCACCCGATCCGGCACAGGTTCCGGCCTTGCTGGCGCAGGCCGGCTACGTGCAGAGCGGCGTGAACTGGACCCGCGGCGGTCACGCGCTGCATCTGGTGATCGCCGCGCCGGCCGGGCGGCAGCCCTACGACGACATCGCCGAGAAGCTCAGGGACCAGTTGGAGGCCGCCGGCATTCCGGCGACGGTGCAGACGCCGCCCGCCGGCCAGCTGTACGAGCAGCTACTCACCGCGAACTCGACCGGCTCGCCCGGGGGAACGGGCTCCACGTCCGCGCCGATCGACATCGTCGTCGGCCCGCAACCGTCGGGTGACGATCCGGCGACCGAGCTGGCGTCCTGGTTCGGCTGCGCACCGGCCGCGGCCGGTGCGGCGGCGCACCAGGGCTCATCCGGCCCGCTGGGCTGGTGCGACGAGACGATCCAGCCGGTGATCGACTCCGCGATGACCGGCGAGACGCCGTTGGCCTCGGCTCTGGCCACGGTGGAGCCGGAGCTGTGGGCGCAGGCGGTGGAGATCCCGTTGTTCCAGGTGTCCGACGAATTGGCCACCGGTGCCCAGGCGTCAGGTATCGCGGCCGGTCCGCCATTTGCCGGGCCGTTCTTCGGAGCCGCTCAGTGGGGCCGCTCGACCGGGTGAAGAAAAACTGTTTTGCCCGCGCGTCAAACAGTATTACCGTGGGTTATCGACTTCACCCGACCGTGGCCGATTGCATGAGATGCAGCCGATTGACCGATAAGTCGGTGATGTTGGCCACTGCGGGATAAGTTGGAATCACTCAACCGGACAATTCTCATATTCCGGTACTTTTTCCCCCGTTCGCTCAGCGGACATTTCCGGCCGGTGACCGGCCGATTGCGCCTGGCTACCGACGTGTCACCCTTTGGTCACGATCGGCGCGCTACCAGTGACCAGGAGCGCGTGGGGTTCTTACCGTGCTGCCACAACCGCCGCGTAGGCTCGCGCGGCGTTACACGTCTCGGGCGTACCGACCATTTACCAGGTCGGTCCCACCCGTGCTAGGAGGGCACTTTTCCATGAGGAGATCCAGGGCATACGGCGCAATGGCGCTGCTCACCGGAGCAGCGTTGGTTGTGGCCGGCTGCGGCAGTAGTGGCAGCGACAACGGCAGCGGCGGTGGCAACGGGCCGATCAACGCCGACCCGAACGCACTGGCGCTCGCCCAGCCCTACATCCGGCCGAAGGTTCCGGACGCAGGCACCGTCACCATCGCGGTCGACGAGACCTTCACGAACTACAACAACAACACCAGCAACGCCAACGACATCGCCAACCCGTACATCGACAACCTGGTGCAGCCCTCGCCGTTCTTCACCAACGACGTCAACAACAGCACCAAGGTGCAGGTCGACGGTGACCTGATGTCGTCGGTCAAGGTGCTGTCGACCAGCCCTGAGACGATCCAGTACAACATCAACCCGAAGGCCGTCTGGTCCGACGGCGTGCCCTTCGACTGTGCGGACTTCTACTACCAGTGGCTGGCCAACCCGCAGGACAGCAGCCCGCTGGCCGCGAAGTTCCAGAAGCTGGCGCCGGGCATCGACCACATCGGCAAGATGGACTGCTCCAACAACAACAAGACGGTGACCGCCACCTTCGCCCAGCCGTGGGCCGACTGGCAGGGCCTGTTCTCCATCATGGTGCCCGCGCACCTGGCCTGGCAGGACGCAGGCATCACCGAGGACCAGTTCCTCAAGCTGAAGGACACCAACGCCGCGGACAACGCCACGCTGCTCAAGCTGGCCGACGACTTCACCGGTGGTGACAACAACGACCACGGCTTCGGTGGCATCGAGGCGAAGTACGACCTGTCCGCGGGTCCGTACGTGATCAAGTCGGCTGACGGCACGTCCCAGACGGTGCTGGTCCGCAACCCGAAGTGGTGGGGCAACCCCGGCGGGCCGGCCGAGATCGACATCAAGACGAACACCGACTCGCAGTCGGCGTACCAGCAGCTGCAGAACAAGGAAATCCAGATCGTCGGCAGCCAGCCGGACGCGCAGGTCGCGCAGGAGGTCAAGTCCGCGGGTGGCAACATCCAGCTGGAGACCGGCATCGGCCAGACCTTCGAGCACCTGGACCTCCAGGAGAAGAACGCCGAGTTCAAGCAGTTCCCGGAGCTGCGCAAGGCATTCTCCGACTGCGTGAACCGGCAGGACATCATCAACAAGGTCGTCGCCGACGTCGACCCGGCCATCAAGCCGCTGGGCATGGTCTGGTTCCTGCCGAACGAGCCGGCCTACGTCAACCACTACGCCAACACGGGCAACGGTGACGTGAACGCAGCCAAGCAGGTGCTGCAGTCGGCCGGATGGACCATGGGTTCCAACGGCTTTTTCCAGAAGAACGGCCAGACCGCGTCGATCGTCATCGGCCACAAGCCGGTCGACCGCCGCGAGGCAACCGTGCAGGCCATCCAGGCCGAGTGCAAGGCCGCCGGCATCCAGATCCAGGACTTCAGCAGCGCGAACTTCAACTCCAAGAACCTGCCCGCCGGCAACTACCAGGTGGCGCTGTTCGCCTGGACCGGTTCGCCGTACAAGTCGGGTCTGGACGCGATCTACCAGACCGGTGGTGGTTCGAACTACCAGAGCTACTCCAACACCAAGGTCGACGCGCTGATCAAGCAGGCCGACGGCGAGACGAACTACACCAAGCGGGCGCAGGAACTGGTGCAGGCCGACCAGTACATCGCGCAGGACAGCTGGACGCTGCCCCTGTTCGCGCTGCCCGAGTACGCGCTGACCGACGGCTCGATCGTCCAGACCGACCAGAGCGGCAAGACGTCGGCGGTCGCGGACAACGAGGCAGCCAGTGGCGTCCTGTTCAACGCGTGGAGCTGGCAGAAGGGCAGCGGGTCCTGACATCGGGCCCGAAACCTGGAAACCACGCACAAACGGAATGACCTCACACTCGCTGGAGTGACGGTCGTGTAGAACACGGGAGCCGGCGCCACAAGCGCCGGCCCCCGTGTGCACGGTGAGTCCCGTCCGACCGCGCGCCGGGGTCCGCCAGGAGGTTTGGATGATTCGCTACGTAATTCGCCGGATCCTGATCTCGGTCCCGATTCTCGTCGTCGCGACGTTCCTGTGCTTCGCACTGGTGACGGCGATGGGTGACCCCCTGGGCGACTGGAAGACGACCCGGCCGAGGACGGCGCAGGAGATCGCGACCGAAGAGACGATCGTCGGCTACAACCAGCCGTTCTTCCAGCGGTACGGCAACTGGATCGTGCACTTCGTCGAGGGCGACTGGAACCGCAACGTCGTGCCCGGCGACAACCAGCAGCCCGTGAAGCCCCAGATCATGAACGCGCTGGGCGTCACCGTGAAGCTGGTGCTGTTCGCGGAACTGCTGGCCATCGTGATCGGCGTGCTGGTGGGCGTCATCAGCGCGGTCAGACAGTATTCGTTCTTCGACTACACGGTGACCAGCGTGGCGTTCGTGCTGTTCTCGATGCCACTGTTCTGTATCGCGCTGATGCTCAAGGCCGTCGCGATCCCGTTGAACAACTGGTTCCAGTCCATCGGGTTCGGCCGATGGCTCACCACGGCGGGGCAACCACCCGGTGGCTATGCCGGCGGATTCCTGCATCTGATCTACCAGTTCACCGGCGTCTACATACTTCCGGTGCTGTGCCTGCTGTTCATCGAGTTCGCGCTCTACAGCCGGTTCCAGCGTGGGTCCATGTTGGATGTGATGAACTCCGACTACGTCCGCACCGCGCAGGCCAAGGGCCTGTCCCAGGGCCGGGTGATCTTCCGGCACGCGTTCCGCAACGCCCTGATCCCGGTGGTCACGGTGTCCGCGCTGCAGATCGGCGCGGTGTTCTCCGGTGCCGTCATCACGGAGCGCGTGTTCGACTGGAACGGCATGGGCACCCTGATCGTGGCGGCCGTGAACAACGTCGAGCCGTGGATGGTGCTGGGTTGGCTGGTCGTCACGGCGACGTTCATCATCATCTTCAACCTGATCGCGGACATCCTGTACGCCTTCCTTGACCCGAGGATTCGCCTTGACTAATCCATCCGTTGAGGTCGCGGCGGAGGCGTCCGAGGCGGCCACCTCGCCCGTAGACCTGTCCGCGTCGTCGTTCGACAGCACGAAGGCGCGCAAGCAGAGCACCGTGATCCTGCGGCGCTTCGTGCGCCACCGCCTGGCGATGATCAGCCTGGTGGTGTTCGTCTGCCTGTTGCTGTTCGCCTTCGTCGGCGGCGCGCTGTGGAAGTACAGCTACTCGTACGAGGACATCACCGGCACCGGCCGCTACCTGCCGCCCAGCGCCGACCACCCGTTCGGCACGGACGCGCTGTCCGCGGACAGCATGGCGAAGGTGCTGCGCGGCACGCAGTTCTCCATCATGATCGCGCTGGTGGTCGCCATCCTGTCCACGTCGCTGGGGGTGGTGCTGGGCGCGCTGTCCGGCTACTTCCGCGGCTGGGTGGACAGCGTGATCAGCCGGTTCATCGACCTGGTGCTGGTGATCCCCAGCATCGTGCTGGTCGGTGTGCTGTCCCGTAACTCCTTCGGGTCGTCGGCGACCGGCGGCGGTGGCGGCGGCAACTGGTACATCATCGCGATCTTCCTCGGCCTGACAAGTTGGATGAGCGTGGCCCGGGTCATCCGCGGTATGACGCTCTCGTTGCGGGAGAAGGAGTTCGTCGAGGCGGCCAAGGCGCTGGGCGGCGGAGTGGGCCGGCTGGTGTTCCGGCACATCCTGCCCAACACGCTCGACGTCATCATCGTGAACGCCACGATCGCCGTGTCGCAGGCCGTGCTGGCGGAGGCGGCGCTGTCGTTCATCGGCCTCGGCGTGCACTCGCCGAACACGTCGCTGGGCCTGCTGATCAACCAGAACGCGCTGGAGATCTCGCTGCATCCGTGGCTGTTCTGGTTCCCGTTCGTGTTCATCATCCTGATCTCGCTCACCGCGAACTTCATCGGTGACGGCCTGCGGGATGCCTTCGATCCACGGCAGAAGAGGGTGCGTGCATGACCCGCCAGAGGCCGAGTGACTTCGACAGCGGGCTGGGCACGCTGAACCCGGACGCGTCCGGCGCGACCGCGGGCCTGGGCGCCGAGGACTCCGAACTGCTCGTGGTGGACAACCTGTCCGTCGGTTTCGGTACCGAGGACGGCGTCGTGCACGCCGTGCGGAACGTGTCGTTCACCCTGGGTACCCGGCAGGTGCTGGGCATCGTCGGTGAGTCGGGTTCCGGCAAGTCGGTGTCGTCCATGGCGGTGATGGGCCTGCTGCCCAAGACCGCGACGGTGACGGGCTCGATCCGGTTCCGTGGCAAGGAACTGGTCGGCCTGAGCTACAACGACATGCGGTCGCTGCGCGGCAACTCCATCTCGATGATCTTCCAGGACCCGATGACGTCGCTGAACCCGGTGTTCACGGTGGGCTGGCAGCTCGCCGAGGCGTACCGGGCGCACCACTCCGTCACGAAGAAGGCGGCGTGGGCGAAGGCCGTCGAGTCGCTGGAACTGGTCGGCATTCCGCAGCCGGACCGGCGGGCCGCGCAGTACCCGCACGAGTTCTCCGGCGGCATGCGGCAGCGCGTGATGATCGCCATGTCGATCATCAACGACCCTGAACTGATCATCGCCGACGAGCCGACGACGGCGCTGGACGTCACGGTGCAGGCGCAGATCCTGGAGACGCTGCTGCGGATCAGGGACGAGACGAACGCGGCCGTGATCATGATCACCCACGACCTGGGCGTCGTCGCCGGAATGGTCGACCGGGTGCAGGTCATGTACGGCGGTACGGTGGTGGAGTCCGGTGGCGTCGAAGAGGTCTTCGCCAGTCCTCGCATGCCGTACACGGTCGGGCTGCTCGGCTCGATCCCCAACCCCGCGCTGGTCGGCAAGCGGCTCACCCCGATCAAGGGCGCCCCGCCGTCGCTGATGAACCTGCCCAAGGGTTGCCCGTTCAGTCCGCGCTGCCCGCTGGTGGCCGACGTGTGCCATGAGTCGGAACCCGCGCTGAGCGAGACCGACCGCGCCGGGCAGTACGCCCGCTGCCACCGCTGGTCGGACCTGATCGCGATCGACGCTCCGCAGGAGTTGTTCGAGCGGCAGGAGATCGGCGTCGTGGAGAACCCGGCGGCGCTCACCGCGGCCGATCCCCGCCTGCCGGTCGCGGAGGCCGTCGCCGATGTACAGCAGCGGCTGCACGACGCGGAAGCCGCCCACGGCTCCGTGTCCGACAACGACGAGGAGACCGCGTCGTGACGAGTTCTGTGGAAGAGCGGCCGGCCGATCACCGGGCACCCGACGGTGAGCCGCTGCTGGAGGTCAAGGACCTCGTGAAGCGGTTCCCGGTGCGGGGCGGCGGCATCGTCCGGCGCACGGTCGGCTACGTGGACGCCGTGTCCGGCATCAGTTTCGACCTGCGCGCGGGCGAAACCCTCGGCCTGGTCGGCGAATCCGGTTGTGGCAAGTCGACGACCGGCCGCGCCATCCTGCAACTGCACAAGCCGACGTCGGGTTCGGTGAAGTTCCAGGGCGTCGAGCTGACGGCGTTGTCCAACAACAAGATGCGGCCGATCCGGCGGGACATCCAGATCGTGTTCCAGGACCCGTACGCGTCACTGAACCCGCGCTGGCAGATCAACGACATCGTGTCCGAGCCGTTCAAGATCCATGGCGGCGTGCAAGGACGTGCAGCGGCGGGTCGACGAGCTGCTGGAGCTGGTCGGCCTGAACCCTGAGCACCGCAACAGGTACGCGCACGAGTTCTCCGGCGGCCAGCGGCAGCGCATCGGCATCGCGCGGGCGCTGGCGCTCAACCCGAAGCTGGTGGTGCTGGACGAGCCGGTGTCCGCTCTGGACGTCTCGGTGCAGGCCGGCGTGGTGAACCTGTTGGAGGAACTGCAGGAACGGCTCGGACTGGCGTACGTGTTCGTCGCGCACGACCTGTCCGTCGTCCGGCACATCTCCGACCGCGTCGCCGTGATGTACCTGGGCAAGATCGTCGAGATCGGTGACCGGGAGGAGATCTACGCCCGGCCCAGCCACCCGTACACGCAGGCGCTGCTGTCCGCGGTCCCGGTGCCCGACCCGATGGTGGAACGGCAGCGGCAGCGGATCGTGCTGACCGGCGACGTGCCCAGCCCGGTGAACCCGCCGTCGGGCTGCCGGTTCCGGACACGGTGCTGGAAGGCCCAGGACATCTGCGCGACCGAGGAGCCCAAGCTGGAGGTGCGGGCGGGCGGGTCCACGTTGTCGGCGTGCCACTTCGCGGAGCCCACGGCGATGGTGTGACCTTTCGCCAGGACCGGCACACCGGATCGTCTCCCTTCGTGGGTTACGGTGTGCCGGTCCGCCTGTTTCCGATGTCGATCGCGAGGGTGTCCCGGTGACGTTGACCGCGCCGCCCCGGTTGCTGCTGGTGCACGCACACCCGGACGACGAGAGCCTGTGGACCGGCGGCACGATCGCCCGGTACGCCGCCCGCGGGGTGCAGGTCACCGTGGTCACGTGCACGCTGGGCGAGCAGGGCGAGATCATCCCGCCGAACCTGGCCGAACTGGCCGCAGGCGCCGCCGATCAGCTCGGCGGTTACCGGATCGGCGAACTGCGCTCGGCGTGTGCCGCGCTGCGGGTCACCGACCACCGGTTCCTCGGCGCGATGGGCAGATGGCGTGACTCCGGCATGGCCGGCGACGCGGCCAACGAGCACCCGAGGGCGTTCCTGCGCGGCTCCGCCGACGAGCAGACCGCGGCGCTGCGCACCGTGATCGCGGAGGTCCGGCCGCAGGTCGTGGTCAGCTACGACGCGAACGGTGGCTACGGCCACCCCGACCACATCCGGGCGCACGAGATCACCATGGCCGCGGCCGGTGATTCCCCTGACGTGCACCGGATCTTCCACACCGTGCGCTCCCGGCGGGCCACCGAAGCCGGCCTCGCGACACTGGCCGGCGTGCCCGGCGTGCCGTTCGAGCGGCCGTCGCCCGGTGAACTGGCCACGGTCGACGACGACGCGATCACCACCGTCGTCGACATCTCCGAGCACCTGCCGGCCAAGCTGCGGGCGCTGCGGGCGCACGCGACGCAGATCAGCGTCTGGCAGGACGACGCCGGCCACACGGCGTACGCCCTGTCCAACAGACTGGCCCAGCCCGTGCTGGACGCCGAACAGTACGTGCTGGTCAGCGGCCCGCCGGCCGGCTCGGCAGGCGATTTGTTCGGCGGTCTGGGCATCGTCGGCACCGACATCGATCCCCAGGACGAGGACGGCTCGTGACCACGCCGCGGCCGGTGGACTGGCTGCTGCTCGCGGTGCTCGTCGTCGACTCGGTGGCGTTGGCGCTGCTGGAGGTCTTCTTCCTGCCGCTGCGGTTCGACGGGACGCTGCTGCCGGACTGGGGTAGCTGGCCCTTTCCGATCACGGCCGTCGTGGCGTTGGTCACGATGCCGTTCCTGACCTCGCGTGCGGCATCCGTGTCTAACCGGCTGCTGGTGGCCGGGGCGCCGCTGTGGGCGTGGCTGGCCACACTCGTCGTCGTCGGTTTCGTGGGCACCGAGAACATGGTGCTGCTGCAGGACTCGCGCACGCTGCTGCTGCTGGCCGCGGGCGCGCTCCCGGCGGCCGTGGCGCTGGGCAACGCGCTGGGCAGGCGGGCAGCGGCTAGACGGTCGGCCGCCAGTAGCGGTAGTGGTGGTGCGGCCGGCAGCCCAGCCCGGCGTACAGGCTGATCGCACCGGCGTTGTGCTCGGCGACCTGGAGCGCGCACGTCGTCGCACCGCGTGCCGTGCCCCACTCGGCCAGCGCCGCGAGCAGACCGGTTGCCAGGCCACACCTGCGGTGCGTCCCGGCGACGGCCAGCCGGGCGATGTGCAGAAGATCACCCACGACGGCCGCCCTGACCACCCCGACCACCGAGCCGCCGGCATCCCGTGCGGTGCCGAAGCCCACGTCGTCGGCACCGGCCAGCACCCGCCGCTGAGCCGGTGTCGGCCGGTCGGCGCCGACCGCGAGCGGCCACCAGTCGTCCGGGGCGTCGTTCTCGACGGTGACGCCGGCCGGCGGGTGCCCCGCGAGGCCCGCGACGTCACCGGTCATCACCGCCGACTCGGCGCCACCGGGATGGTCGACCTCGACGGTCCAGCCGGCGCGGGCCAGTTCGGCCTCCACCGGTGCCCCCCGCACCACGTGCGCGGCGGCCGGTATGCCGTTGGCGTGCGCGAACGCCCGTACCTCGGCCAGTGCGTCGCCGACGGCGATCCCCGGATCGCCGACGGTGAGCGCGCTGTTGGCGCGGCCGGTGAACCCGCCGGCGGCGCGCAGCCGCCACTGGCCGAGCGGCCGCTCGACGACGGCGGGCCACGCGTCCGCGCACTGGCGTTGCAACCTGTCCACCGTATGCATGCTTCGATTGTCGGGCCGCAGGTCGTGGCGGGTCAGCGGCTCGCCCATGTGAAGTGGGGCACCGATGTCCGATCCACCGGCCTGACGAGAGATACTGGGGGCCGCCCACGTAGCCTGGCGCTGACGTGGTGAAAACAGCTTGAGGACCAGGAGAACGCAGTGACCTACGTGATCGCCGAGCCCTGCGTCGATGTTCTCGACAAGGCGTGCATCGAGGAATGCCCGGTCGACTGCATCTACGAAGGGGAGCGGATGCTGTACATCCACCCCGACGAGTGCGTTGACTGCGGTGCCTGTGAGCCGGTGTGTCCGGTGGAAGCCATCTACTACGAGGACGACGTCCCCGACCAGTGGAAGGACTACACCAAGGCCAACGTCGACTTCTTCTCCGAACTCGGTTCCCCCGGTGGTGCCTCCAAGGTAGGCAAGGTCGCCGCCGACCCCGAGTTGATCAAGGCTCTGCCGCCGCAGGGCGAATGATCCGGCGGTCCCTGCCCGACTTTCCGTGGGACGCCCTCGCAGGCCACGCGGCCACGGCGAGGGCGCACCCGGACGGGATCGTCGACCTGTCCGTCGGCACCCCCGTCGACCCGGTTCCGGACGTCATCAGGGCCGCGCTGAGCTCGGTCTCCGAGGAGCCCGGTTACCCGTCGACGCACGGCACGCCGCGGCTGCGGACGGCGGCGGTCGCCGCGCTGGCCCGTCGCTACGGCGTGACCGGCATCGAGGAGTCGGCCATCCTGCCCACGATCGGCTCCAAGGAGCTGGTCGCGTGGCTGCCGACGCTGCTCGGGGTCGGTCCTGGCGACCTGGTCGTCGTTCCGCGGCTGGCGTACCCGACGTACGAGGTCGGTGTCCGGCTGGCCGGGGCCGAGTTGATCAGGGCGGACGGCCTGACCGCGCTCGGGCCGCGCACGCCGTCGCTGATCTGGGTGAACTCGCCCGCGAACCCCACGGGACAGGTGTTGCCGCTGGCACACTTGAAGAAGGTCGTGGAGTGGGCGCGTGATCGTGGCGCCGTGGTGGTGTCGGACGAGTGCTACCTGTCCCTGTCCTGGGACGCGGAGCCTGTGTCGCTGCTGCACCCGTCGGTGACGGGTGGCCGGCTGGACGGGCTGCTGGCGGTGCACTCACTGTCCAAGTCGTCGAACCTGGCCGGGTACCGATCCGGTTTCATCACGGGTGACCCTGTGCTGGTGCGGGAACTGCTGGAGGTCCGGCGGCATGCCGGCCTGATCATGCCCCGCCCGGTCCAGGCGGCGACCACGGTCGCGCTGGAGGACGACGAGCACATCGCCGAGCAGCGGGAGCGGTACCGGCGGCGGCGCGCGCTGCTGCGGCCCGCGCTGCGGTCGGCCGGGTTCACGATCGACCACTCCGAGGGTGGTCTGTACCTGTGGGCCACGCGACCGGGGTCGGACGCGGACAAGACGGTGGCGTGGCTGGCCGACCTGGGCATCCTGGTCGCCCCCGGGACGTTCTACGGCCCTTCGGGCAACCATCATGTCCGCATCGGCCTCACGGCAACGGACGAACGCATCGCGGCCGCGGTGCGGCGCCTCCGGGACGCGGCGGCGAAGTAGGGGGCCGCGCCCGGCGACAGCGGTTCGCGGCGCGGGTGTCAGGAATCAGCGGGTGTCAGGAATCAGCGGGTGTCCGGAGTCGGTGGGTGTCCGGAGTCGGTGGTGGCCCGATAGAGGTCGCCGCAGGCGGCCGGTAGCTGGTCGCGCAGGTCGGATCGCTTGGCGACCTGGCGTTCGATCAGGCGGCCGACGACCAGCAGCGCCTGCGGGGACATGTCCGCGGCGTGGTCGGTGACGAGTGCGCGGAGGTGTTGCTCCGTGACGACCGTGTCCTGGAACAGGCCCAGCAGTTCCTGTGCCGACCTGGCCTGCCTGGCCAGTGCGACGAGGCCGCCGCGGCGCTTGCGGCCGGCCAGTCCACCGGCCAGTTCGGCGGCGTAGCGGACGCGCTTGACCTTGATCCGCAGTGCGTGCCAGCTCTCGTCGGTTTCCGTACGGGCGGCCTCGATGAGCTGGGCGTGCACGGCGCGGACCGGCTTGACCAGGAGGCTTGCCGGGACGGTGGTGTCGGTCCGCTCGGTCGGGGCGAGTGCCTCGGCCGCGAGGTCCTGCAGCAGTGTGCGGCAGCGCTGCCTGGTCAGGGCGGCAGTGAGCTCGTCGGCGGCCTTGGTGCGGTCGGCCAGCAGCATGGTCAGCACCTCGCCGAAGGCCGGCAGGTCGGGCTCGGGGAGCGTGGCGCCCTCAGCGGTCAGGCGCTCGGTGAGGACGTCCAGGTCGCGGACGTGGCCGAGCAGCTCGCCCAGCCAGGCCAGTTCGTCACGCAGGTGCGTGGCCGACGCGACGGTGCCCTTGGCCATCCGCAGCGCCACGCGCATCCGCCGGGCCGCGACCCGCATCTGGTGCACCGACTCCGGCTCGTCCGCCCGGCCTGCCGTGGCCTGCTCGGCGAGCAGCACGCGCAGGCCGTTGTCCACTGTGGCCCTGATGTGCTCGGTCAGGCTGTCGTGCCGGTCCGCGGTGCGCGCCTGGTCGGGTAGCCCCAGGGAGTCCGGCGTGTGCGGGCGGGTGGTCCGCAGTGCCGTGCCGGGCTCGACCATAAGTGGATTCTAGATGAACCTGAGATGAAGGATCGAGGTCGAACGGTACTGTTCCAGATCGTCGAACGGCACTGTTCCAGATCACGGAAGTGGTCTTCCCGCACGTCGGGACGGTCAGCGAATTTACCAGATCGAAGCACGGGGAACGTTGCGGTGATCGGCTCGTACGCGCATGTTGGGAGCCATGGTCGCCGAGCGCACCCTGGACCCCGCCGGCCTGCTGGCAGCCGCCGTCGCCGAGGCCAGGTCCGGGCTCGCCGAGGGCGGCATCCCGATCGGTGCCGCCCTGTTCGACAGGGCCGGCACGTTGCTGGGCAGCGGCCGCAACCGCAGGGTCCAGGACGACGATCCCTCGATGCACGCCGAGACGGCGGCGTTCCGGGCGGCAGGGCGGCGACCGAACTACGCGGACACGATCATGGTCACCACGCTGTCGCCGTGCTGGTACTGCAGCGGCCTGGTCCGGCAGTTCGGCATCGGTGAGGTGGTGATCGGCGAGAACAGGACCTTCCACGGTGGACAGGACTGGCTGGCCGAGCACGGTGTGACGATCACCATGGTGGACGATCCGGAGTGCGTCGGGCTGATGACGGAGTTCATCGAGGCCAGGCCCGACCTGTGGTTCGAGGACATCGGCGAGGTGCGGTCATGAGCGACCCCATCGGTGACTACGTGCCGATCATCGACCTGCGCCCCTGGTACGACGGCAGTGATCGCCTCGGGGTGGCGGCCCGGGTCGACGACGCGCTGCGCACGGCTGGATTCCTGCTGGTCACCGGGCACGGCGTGCCCGACGGGCTGCGGGCCGAGGTGCGCTCGGCGGCACGGGAGTTCTTCTCACTGCCCGAGACGGCCAAGGCCCGGTACGCGGTCGGTGTCGGCGGTCGCGGCTGGCTGCCGCCGGGTGTCGAGGCCAACGGCTACGCCGAAGGCACGGCCACGCCCGCCGATCTCAAGGAGTCCTACTCGCTGGCCGCCGAGGACCCGACCGGCGACCCGGACGTCGACCGGGAATGGTTCCGGCCCAACGTCTGGCCGGACGAGGTGCCACGCCTGCGGCCGGCGCTGACCGAGTACCTGGGCCGGATGCGGACGCTGTCGCAGGACCTGATGTCCGTCTGCGCGGTGGCGCTCGGCCTGCCAGGTGACCACTTCGCCCCGTACCTGACACACCCCACCTACGGGTTCAACCTCAACTGGTACCCGCCGCCGCGCCGGGTCGGCACGCCGCGGTCCGGGCAGTACCGGATCGGTCCGCACACCGACTTCGGCACCGTCACGATCCTGGACCGCGAGCCGGGCCTTGGCGGGTTGCAGGTGTACACGGCGGACGGCGAGTGGGTCGACCCGCCGTTCGACCCTGCCGCGTTCACGATCAACATCGGCGACCTGATGGCGCGCTGGACCGGTGACCGGTGGCGGTCGACCAGGCACCGCGTGCTCGCGCCGCCGCCCGCGGCGTCCGAGGAGGACCTGCTGTCCCTGGTCTATTTCTCCGAGGTCGATCACAATGCGGTGATCGAGTCACTGCCGGCACCGATCGGCAGCAACAGTTACCCGCCCGTGGTCTGGGGCGACTACCTCCGAGCGAAATTGGCGGCGATCTCGATTGGCTGACGTGGTGACCGATGCGAGCACGACCGGCGCCGTGGCCGGCGAACCGGTCCGGGAGGGCGAGTACGGCGCCCGGATCGGCGCCGTCGAACCGGGTGGTGTCGAGTTCATCCCGCTGGGTGACCGGCACGGCCGTCCGCTGGACCTGTTGTGGACGTGGATCTCGCCGAACATGGAGTTCGCCACCATCTTCGTCGGCATCATCGCGGTCGGCCTGTTCGGGCTGAGCTTCGGGCAGGCCGTGCTGGCGATCGTGGTCGGCACCGTGCTGGGCGCGGTGTCGCAGGGCGTGCTGTCGGCGCGCGGTCCCAAGCACGGTGTGCCGCAGATGGTGCTGTCGCGGGCGTCGTTCGGCTTCTGGGGCAACGTGCTGCCCGCGGGCCTGAACTCGGTGACGGCCGGCGTCGGCTGGTTCGCGGTGAACAGCGTCAGCGGGGCGTTCGCGCTGAACACGCTGACCGGCATGCCAACCCTGCTGGGACTGGTCATCGTGGTCGTCGCGCAGGTGGCGATAGCGTTCTTCGGGCACAACCTGGTGCAGGCGTTCGAGCGGTACGCGGTGGTCTTCCTGGGCATCGTGTTCGTCGTCGCGGCGGTGTGGCTGCTCACCAAGACCCACGCGAGCACCCCGGGCCACGCCGTCCCGGGCGGATTCCTGCTCACCACCGGCGCCGCCTTCGGCTACGCGGCGGGCTGGAACCCGTACGCCACCGACTACACGCGCTACCTGCCGCCGAACGTCAGCGCACGGGCCACCGGATTGTGGGCCGGCCTCGGCGTGTTCGCGTCGTGCGTGCTGCTGGAGATCGTCGGCGCGGCCGCGGTCTCACCGCTGCACATGCCGGGCAACCCGACGGCCGCGATCACCGGGTTGCTGCCGACGTGGCTGGGCGACCTGACGCTGCTGGCCATCGTGATCGGCGCGATCTCGGCGAACGTGCTGAACATCTACTCGGGCGCGATGTCGTTCCTGACACTGGGCGTCAAGCTGCCACTGGCCCTGCGCCGCGCGCTGGTCGCGGTGGTGTTCGGCGTGATCGGGTTCCTGCTGGCGTGGTCGGGCCTGAAGGACGCGGGCGAGAAGTACGAGAACTTCCTGCTGATCATCGCGTACTGGATCGGCCCGTGGCTCGGTGTCGTGTTCACCGACCAGTTCCTGCGCCGCGGCAGGCGCGTCGACACGCTGCTGTACGCGAAGTGGTACCAGAACTGGGCGGGCCCGATCGCGATGCTGGCCGGCATCGGCGTCTCGATCCCGTTGTTCTCCAACCAGACCGACTTCACCGGCGAGGTGGCCAAGAACGTCCCCGCACTGGGCGACATCACGTTCCTGGTCGGCTTCGTCGTGGCGGTGCTGGTGTACGCGGCGCTGTACCGCTTCCTCGGTGCCACCCGCACCACGCCACCGGACGAGCGGACCGGCTGACCGGCCGGCTACTGGTTGGCGTGCAGGACTTCGTTGAGTTCGATGCCGACTCCGTTGCGGGAGACGGCTTCGACGGTGCCCGTGGTGGAGTTGCGGCGGAACAGGAGGCCGCCGGCGCCGGAGATGTCGCGGGCCTTGACGATGCGGCCGTCGGGGAGGGTGATCCTCGTGCCGGCCGTGACGTAGAGGCCGGCCTCGACGACGCTGTCGTCGCCGAGCGAGATGCCGATGCCGGCGTTGGCGCCGATCAGGCAGCGTTCGCCGACGGTGATGACCTCCTTGCCGCCGCCGGACAGGGTGCCCATGATCGACGACCCGCCGCCGACGTCGGAGCCGTCGCCGACGACGACGCCCGCGGAGATGCGGCCCTCCACCATCGACGAGCCGAGGGTGCCCGCGTTGTAGTTGACGAAGCCCTCGTGCATCACCGTCGTGCCGGTGGCCAGGTGGGCGCCGAGCCGGACGCGGTCGGCGTCGGCGATGCGGACACCGGTGGGCAGGACGTAGTCGACCATGCGCGGGAACTTGTCCACGCCGTACACGGTGACCGGGCCACGGGTGCGCAGCGCGAGCCGGATCGACTCGAAGCCCTCGACAGGGCACGGGCCGTGATTGGTCCACACCACGTTGGAGAGCAGGCCGAACGTGCCGTCCAGGTTGGCGCCGTGCGGGGCGATCAGGCGGGAGGACAGCAGGTGCAGGCGTAGGTAGACGTCGTGCGCGTCGACCGGCGGGTCGGCCAGGGACGCGATCGACGTGCGGACGGCGATCACCTCGACGCGGCGGTCGGTGTCCTCGCCGAGCGCCGCCGTGACCGACGGGCCGAGCGTCGCGGCGGCCTGTTCGGCCGTCAGCCGCTCGGTGCCTGCCGGGTCCGCGCCGCCGAGCCTGGGCTGCGGGTACCAGGTGTCCAGCACGGTGCCGTCACTGGTGACGGTCGCCAGACCGATCGCGTGCGCGCCTTCGGAAGTCACGGGACCACCGTAATCGGTCCCGGCGGGCTCAGCCGCTGGTGGGGGTGGCCGTGGCCAGTGTGCTGTCGAGCTGGTCGAGGTCCCTGCCGATGTCGGTCAGCGCCGCGGGGCACGTGGTCCGCTGGGCCGCGCTGGGCGAGTTGCCGGCGCTGTCACAGGACAGCGACTGGTAGCTGTGCACCGCAGTGGCCAGCGCGTCGATCGCGTCGGTGTGACCCCGCACGTCGGCGCGCAGCGCGTTCACGGTGTTGGCCACCTCCGTGACGTAGCGCCCGCAGCCCGCGTAGAGCTGGGCGGCCTGGGACCTTCGGCACGGATCTGCCTGCAGCGCGGGGATCTTGACCAGCAGGTCGGACACGTTGTTGGTGTACCCGGCGCCGGGGTTCTGGTCGCCGGGCTGCGTGTCGGCACAGCCTGCGAGGGCCAGTACGGCCACCGCGATCCCCACGCAGGCGACGAGTCGGCGGCGCATCGCGAGGCTCCCTCCGGGTCACCGAACGCTGTTGTTCCCCTCCACGCTACGCACCGCCGGTGCGCGGCTATCGTCGGGCTCGTGAGCCTGGACCTGACCGGTGACCCCGTCGAGCTGACCGCCGCACTCGTGGACCTGCCCAGCGTCTCCGGTACCGAGGCCGCCATCGCCGACGCCGTGCACGAGGCCATCGCGAAGCAGGCGCCACACCTGGAACTGGTCCGCTCCGGCAACGCCGTGCTGGCCCGCACCAACCTGGGCCGCCGGCACCGCGTCGTGTTCGCGGGTCACATCGACACCGTGCCGGTCGACGACAACCTGCCGCACCACCGCACCGGCGAGGGTGCCGACCTGACGCTGCACGGTTGCGGCACGGTCGACATGAAGGGCGGCGACGCCGTGCTGCTGCACCTGGCGGCCACCGTCCCGGATCCGGTGCACGATCTGACCTTCGTCTTCTACGACTGCGAGGAGGTCGAGGCGGCCCGCAACGGGCTGGGCCGGATCGAGCGGGAGCTGCCCGAGTGGCTGCACGGGGACCTGGCGATCGTCGGCGAGCCGTCGAACGCGGTCGTCGAGGCGGGCTGCCAGGGCACGATGCGGATCGAGGTGCGTACCAGCGGCCGACGGGCGCACACCGCGCGCGCCTGGATGGGCGACAACGCGATCCACGCCATGGGCGACGCGCTCAACCGGCTGGCCGCCTACCAGCCGCGCCGGGTGGACATCGACGGCTGCCTGTACCGGGAAGGGCTGCAGGCGGTACGGATCGGCGGCGGGGTGGCCGGCAACGTCGTGCCGGACGAGTGCCTGCTGACGGTGAACCACCGCTTCGCCCCCGACCGCGACCCCGCGCAGGCCGAGGCGCATCTGCGGGAGGTGTTCGACGGGTTCGACGTGACCGTGACCGACTGTCGCCGCCGGCGCGCTGCCCGGTCTGTCCGCGCCGCTGGCCCAGGGCCTGCTGGCCGCCACCGGGAACATGCCGGTGGCCAAGCTCGGCTGGACCGACGTGGCACGGTTCGCCGCGCTGGGGATGCCCGCGGTGAACTTCGGGCCGGGTGACCCGACGCTGGCGCACACGCGGCAGGAGCACGTCCGCGCCGCTGCGATCACCGAATGCGTAACGCTGCTGCGGACCTTCATCGGCCGGTTCACCGCGAGTTGAGCCGGCGTTAACGGTCAATCGTGGCGGTCGTTGCCTGGCGCTGATTCCCTCTGGCCTGCGGCACCCAGGGTGCCCCGGCGAGGAGAAAGGTGCTGTGATGGCCGATTCGACGTCAGGTTTCAACCGCCGCCGCTTCATCGGGGGTGTCGCCGGCGCGGCCGCCGCGTCCGGCGTGCTGTCGGCCGGACTGCCCGCCGGGATGGCGGAGGCGATGGCCGAGCCACGCAGGCGGGGCGGCCTGGAGGACGTCGAACACGTCGTGATCCTCATGCAGGAGAACCGTAGTTTCGACCACTACCACGGCACGATGCGCGGCGTGCGCGGGTACGGCGACCGGGCCGCGCTGACGTTTCCGGGCGGCACCAACGTCTTCCGGCAGCCGGACGCCGCCCGCACGGACGGCGGTCACCTGCTGCCGTTCCACGTCGACACGTCCACAGTGGACGGTCAGGACCTGATCGACCTCGACCACGGCTGGGGTTCGACGCACCAGGCGTGGGACGGCGGCGCGTGGGACGCGTGGGTGCCGAACAAGACCGAGATGACGATGGGCTTCTTCGCGGAGCCCGACATCCCGTTCCAGCGGGCGCTCGCGGGCGCGTTCACCATCTGCGACCACTACTTCTGCTCGATCCAGGGTCCGACGACGCCCAACCGGCTGTTCCACTGGACCGGGACGATCAACCCGGCCGGTGACCAGGGCGGTCCCGCGATCACCAACCCGGACGACTACAACCCCGTCTACCACTGGACGACCTACCCCGAGCGGCTGCAGGCGGCGGGGGTCTCCTGGCAGGTCTACGCCAACAAGGAGGTCGGCGACGGCGGCGGCGCCGACGGCTGGGTCGGCGACTACGGCGACAACCCGCTGTGGCTGTTCCAGGCCTACCACGACTCGCTGAACAGCACCGATCCGGCGCGGCAGCAGCTCGCGGCGCGCGCGAACGTGATCAAGCAGTGGCTGCCCAACTCGGGTCAGGGCATGAACGCGGGCCACGTGCTGGCCGACTTCGTGGCCGCGGCGAAGGCGGGAACGCTGCCGAAGGTGTCGTGGATCGTGGCGCCGTACGCGTGGTCCGAGCACCCGAGGGCACGGCCGGTGGACGGTGCCGTCTACGTGCAGACGGTGCTGAAGGCGCTGTGGGGCAACCCGAAGCTGTGGGAGTCGACGGCGCTGTTCGTCAACTACGACGAGAACGACGGCTTCTTCGACCACATCGTGCCGCCGACCGCGCCGCCCGGCACGGCCGGTGAGTACGTGCAGGGCCTGCCGATCGGCTTCGGCCCCCGGGTGCCGATGACGGTGATCTCGCCGTGGAGCCGCGGCGGCTACGTGAATTCGCAGGTGTTCGACCACACATCGGTGATCCGGTTCCTGGAGCGCTGGACCGGTGTGCACGAGCCGAACATCTCGGCGTGGCGGCGTGCCATCGGCGGCGACCTGACAAGCTGCTTCGACTTCTCCCGCAGGAACCTCACGATCCCCGTGCTGCCGGACGCGTCGGCAAGCTGCAGGCGATCGCGGACCAGACACAGTCCAAGCTGCCCGCGCCGACGCCGCCCGCCACCGGCCGGCAGACGACGCCGCGTCAGGAGCCCGGCGTGCGCCCTGCGCGGCCGATCCCGTACCAGGCCGTGGCGAACGCGTCGGTCGGCGGTGGCAAGGTCACTCTGGCGCTGGCCAACGGCGGCGCGGCCGGCGTGCAGTTGGCCGTGTACCCGGTGGGCGCCGCGTCGTCGCGCCACGACGTCGCACCGCACGGCCACGCGAGCGCCTCGGTGCCGGTCGCGGCCGACGGTTCGTACGACGTCGCCGTGCACGGCCCGAACGGCTTCGTGCGGCGCTTCGCCGGCGAGCGGGGCGGTTCGGCGGTCGAGGTCGCGGTGACCGTCGTCGGCGAGGACGACCGCCCGAAGCTGCGGATCACCGTGCACAACGGCGGCGGTTCGGCCGCGACGGTGCACGTCACCGGCACTCGGCCGGGTGCCGGCAGGACGGCGACCTACCGGGTGCCCGCCGGTACCACCGTCAGCAGCGACAGGGACGTGATCGGGGACGGTCACGGCTGGTACGACGTGGTCGCCACGGTCGAGGGCGACCCGTCCTACCAGCGGCGGTTCGCCGGTCACGTCGAGAACGGCGAGGACTCGATCACCGGCTGAGCCCGGGGCGGCGCTGGCTGACCGTGCCCCGCGACGGTGGCGGGGTCAGCCGACCGGGTCGAGGCGGATCACCGGGAACGTCCGGTCGGTCCGCTTCTCGTAGTCCTCGCGGAACGCCGGCCAGTACGCGACGGCCTTCTCGTAGAGGCGGTCGCGCTCGGGGCCTTCGCGCAGCACGGTGGGCCGGACCGTCAGCGTCTCGTCGCCGACCTCGATGGTCGTCTCGGCCATGGCCTCGACATTGGCCACCCACTCGGGGTCCCTCGGCGCTCCGCCGAGCGAGCCGACGACCGCGTAGCTGTCGCCGTCGGTGATGCGGATCAGCGGGTAGAGACGTTCCGTGCCACTCCTGCGGCCGGTCACGTGCAGGATCAGCAGCCGCTTGCCCTCGAAGTAACCGCCGACCACACCGTGGTTCTGTCGGAATTCCTCGATGACCGGGGTGTTCGTATCGCTCATTGCGCCATGATAGTTCAATGGTCAATTTTCCGTGCTGAGACAACTGTTGCTCGAAGTGCTCGAAGTGCTCGAAGTGCTCGAAGTGCTCGAAGTCTCAAGCTTGACGTCTGCTCTGCTTCACGTCGCTTTGCTCTTGGCCCTCCCGCGCCGCTGGCGCGGCAGGGCCCCCCTAGACTCAGCCCGTGACGGCGGAATCCCAGGTGGGGGACGGCGAGCGGCCGCGGGAGAAGCAGCGTGGACCGGTCGTGCTGCGGCGGTCCCGGGTGGCCGAGTCGACCACCACCGATGAGCGGCTGCTCGACTCGCGCGGCCCCAGTGACTGGGTGCACACCGACCCGTGGCGGGTGTTGCGCATCCAGGCCGAGTTCGTGGAGGGCTTCGGCGCGCTGGCCGAGGTGCCCAAGGCGGTGACCGTGTTCGGCTCCGCGCGGACCACGCGCGACCACCCGGAGTACGCGCTGGGCCGCGAACTGGGCGCGGCGCTGGCGGACGCCGGATTCGCGGTGATCACCGGCGGCGGGCCGGGGGCGATGGAGGCCGTGAACCGGGGGTGTTCGGAGGCGGGCGGGCTGTCCATCGGGCTGGGCATCGAGCTGCCGTTCGAGCAGGGCCTCAATCCGTGGGTCGATCTCGGCGTGAACTTCCGCTACTTCTTCGCGCGCAAGACGATGTTCATCAAGTATGCGCAGGCGTTCATCTGCCTGCCCGGCGGCTTCGGGACGCTGGACGAACTGTTCGAGTCACTCACCCTGGTGCAGACCAAGAAGGTGACCAAATTCCCCGTGGTGCTGTTCGGCACCGACTACTGGGGCGGCCTGTACGACTGGCTCAAGGACGCCGTGTACGGCGGCGGGAAGGTGTCGGCGAAGGACATGGAACTGTTGCACCTCACCGACGACATCGACGACGCGGTGCGCGTCGTGGCCGCCGCCTACAAGGCGTGGGAGGACGCGCACTGAATCGCGATCAGGCCGCGTCCGGGCGCTTGTGGTACGCGTCCACGTACTCCTGGCCGGACAGTTCGAGGATCGCGTACATGATCTCGTCGGTCACCGAGCGGCGGACGGCCGGCGAGTCGGCGAGACCGTCGTAGCGGGAGAAGTCCAGCGGCTTGCCGAACCGCACGGTGACCGGGACCGGCGCGGGATCTTGCGCCGACCTTGGGCAGCATCTTGTCCGTGCCGATCAGGGCCGAGCGGCACGACCGGCGCGCCGGTGCTCAGTGCGAGCTGCGCGACGCCGGTGTGGCCGCGGTGCAGCCTGCCGTCCAGCGAGCGGGTGCCCTCCGGGTAGATGCCGAACGCGCCACCCGATTGGAGGACGTCGGTGGCCGACGTCCAGCGCGGCGAGCGCGGCCCGGCCCTTGCCCCGGTCGACCGGCACCGCGCCCAGCGCGCCGAGGAACGCGCCGACCGCGCGCTGCGCGGGCTTGCGCGCCCTCGAAGTACTCGGCCTTCGCCAGGAACGCGACCGGCCGGCCGGCGCACGAGCGGGATCAGGACGCTGTCGATGAACGAGAGGTGGTTGCTCGCCAGGATCACCGGGCCCTGCTGGGCACGTTCGCCAGACCTTCGACGGTGGGTCGGTAGACCGCCTTGGCGGCCGGCGCCACCAAGCCCCGGATCACCTCGTAGCAGCACCTCCCGCACCCTACGGACTCGCTGACCAGCGGTCGCAGACGGCCGACCCGGTCGTACGCCCGTGTCGCGACGCCCCGGAATGGCACGTTCGGTGATCGTGACGGGTGACCGATGTTCGGCGACCGACGCGGTGCCGCAGCGACCGCGCGCTGGTGATGGCCATCGTCAACCGGACGCAGGACTCGTTCTACGACCGTGGCGCCACCTTCGCCGACGCGGCCGCGCTGGCGCGGGTGGACCGGGCCGTGGCGGAGGGCGCGGACATCGTGGACATCGGCGGCGTGCGGGCCGGGTCGCACGGCGAGACGCGTGGACGCCGCCGAGGAGATCCGCCGGGTGGTGCCGTTCGTGGCGGCCGTCCGGGACCGTCATCCCGGACGTGGTGCATCTCGGTGGACACCTGGCGGCACGAGGTCGGCGCGGCGGCGTGTGCGGCGGGTGCCGACCTGATCAACGACACGTGGGCGGGCGCCGATCCGCGGCTGGCCGAGGTCGCCGCCGAGTACGGGGTCGGCATCGTCTGCTCGCACACCGGCAGCCTGGCGCCGCGCACCGATCCGCACCGGGTGCGCTACGCGCGACGTCGTCGCCGACGTGATCGAGGAACTGGTCGGCCGCGGCGGAGCGGATGGTCGCCATCGGCGTGCCGGCGCGACGGCGTCCTGATCGACCCGACGCACGACTTCGGCAAGAACACCTGGCACGGGCTGGAACTGCTGCGCAGGCTGGACGAACTGGTGGCGACCGGCTGGCCGGTGCTGATGGCGTTGTCCAACAAGGACTTCGTCGGCGAGACCCTCGGCGTCGGGCTGACCGACCGGGTCGACGGCACGCTCGCGGCGACCGCCGTGGCGGCGTGGCGCGGCGCGCGGGTGTTCCGCGCGCACGAGGTGCGGCGGACCAGGCAGGTGCGTGGACATGGTGGCCAGCATCGCGGGGCACCCGGCCGCCCGCCGGAGCGCTGCGGGCGCTGGCCTGAGCCTGCGCGGCGCCCGCAGCCGCGGCTGGTTCGCCGGACCGGACCTGGCAGAGTCCTGAGTGGACTGATCAGGAACTGTTACAGGCCAAGGGATCGCGCACGGTCAGCGTGGTCCTGCCGGCGCTGGACGAGGAGGCGACGGTCGGCGGCGTGGTCGCGCCGTGCTGCCGCTGGTCGGTTCGCTGGTGGACGAGTGCGTCGTGATCGACTCCGGGTCGACCGACCGCACGGCCGAGGTCGCGCGCGGCGGCGGGCGCGCGGGTGGTGGACGCGCCGGGACGTGCTGCCGGACGTGGCGCCGGTGCCCGGCAAGGGCGAGGTGCTGTGGCGGTCGGTCGCCGCGACCACCGGCGACGTGCTGGTGTTCCTCGACTCCGACCTGGTCGACCCCGATCCCGGTTTCGTGACGGCGCTGCTCGGTCCCGACGCTGTCCGTGCCGGGCGTGCACCTGGTCAAGGGCTTCTACCGGCGGCCGCTGCGGCTGGAGACCGCGGAGGTCGGCACCGGCGGCGGCCGGGTCACCGAACTGCTGGCCCGGCCGCTGCTGGCCGCGCTGCGCCCGGAACTGGCAGGCGTCGTGCAGCCGCTGGGCGGTGAGTACGCGGTGAGCAGGCGGTTCGCCGAGTCGGTGCCGTTCGCGGCCGGGTACGGCGTGGAGATCGGGCTGCTCCTTGACGCGCACACCCGGTTCGGGCTGGGCGGCCTGGCCCAGGTCAACCTCGGTGTGCGCAAGCACCGCAACCGGTCGCTGCTCCAGTTGGGCGTGATGGCGCGGCAGATCCTCGGCACCGCGCTGGCGCGCTGCGAGCTCGCGGAGTCGCCCGCTTCGGCGCTGTTCACCCAGTTCGTCCAGGTGGGCGGCGAATGGCTGCCGGACGTGACGGAGATCGTGCTGACCGACCGGCCGCCGATCCGCGACGTGCTGGCCGTCGAACGCTGACCCGTTCACACCGCCTGTCGGTGCGGCGTGCCACCATCGACGCTGTGACCACCGCGCTGATCTATCTCGTCGTCATGATCCTCGTGGCGGCGGTGGTCTACCTGCTCGCGTCCGCGGTGTTCGGCAGGGGGGAGGAGCTCGCCCCGCTGCCGCCGGGCGCGTCGCCGACCCGGCTGCCGGCAGGCGATGCCACCGGCGACGACGTCCGTGCCGTGCGGTTCCAGCAGGCCGTCCGCGGCTACAAGATGTCCGAGGTGGACTGGGTGCTGGAGCGGCTCGGTGACGAGATCGACCAGCTCCGGTCCAGGATCGCCGAGCTGGAGGGCGTCCCGGTGCACGCCGGCACAGCCGTGGCCGAGCGGCCCGCCGAGCACGACCCGTCGGCGGAGTGAGCGATGGGTGATGCCGTCATCGGCGCCGACGGGCTCGCGCGCTGCGGGTGGGGCCTGTCCGCACCCGACTACGTCGCCTACCACGACGAGGAATGGGGCGTGCCGCTGCGCGGCGAGCGCGAACTGTTCGAGCGGCTGAGCCTGGAGGCGTTCCAGTCCGGTCTGTCGTGGCTGATCATCCTGCGCAAACGGGACGGATTCCGGCGCGCCTTCGACGGGTTCGACCCGGCGAAGGTCGCGTGCTTCGGCGACGAGCGTGTCGAGCGGCTGCTCGCCGACCCGGGCATCGTGCGCAACCGGAGCAAGATCCTCGCCACCATCCGCAACGCGAAGGCCATCGCCGATCTCGACGTCGGGCTCGGCGAACTGCTGTGGTCCTTCGCGCCGGACCACCACCCGCCACCGGCGTCGCTGTCCGACGTCGCGGCCACGACGCCGGAGTCCAAGGCCATGGCCAAGGAACTCAAGCGCCGCGGCTTCGCCTTCGTCGGGCCCACCACGTGCTACGCGATGATGCAGGCCACCGGAATGGTGGACGACCACCTCGTGGACTGCTTCCGGTCCGGCGTCGTCAGTGCCCGGTGAAGTGTCGTCAGCGCCCGGTGAAGTTCGGCTTCCGCTTGGCCACGAACGCTTCGACGGCCTCACGGTGATCAGCCGTGGCACCCGCCACTGCCTGGCCGCCGGCCTCCTCGGCGAGCGCGCCGGGTAGGTCGGTGCTCGCGGCGACCTGCAGCGCCGCCTTGATCGTCGCGTAGGCGGTCGTCGGGCCTGCCGCCATCCGCGTGGCCAGTTCCTGCGCCGTGGACAGCACGTCGGCGTCCGGCACGACCTGCGTGACCATGCCGATCTCCAGCGCTCGCCGCGCGTCCACCGGAGTGGCCAGCAGCATCAGCTCCAGCGCGCGGCCGTAGCCGATCAGCCGGGGCAGCGTCCACGAACCACCGGAGTCGGCGGTCAGGCCGACGTTGGCGAACGCCATCAGGAACTTCGCCGACTCCGCGGCGATCCGCAGGTCCGCCGCGTACGCGAACGACGCGCCCGCACCGGCGGCCATGCCGTTCACGGCCGCGATCACCGGCTTCGGCATCCGCGCGATCGTCAGCGTGATCGGGTTGTAGTGCTCCTCGACGGTGCTCAGTGGCGCGGGGTCGCCGGACGTCGAGCAGCCGCCACGTGCTCCTTGAGGTCCTGCCCCGCGCAGAACGCCTTGCCCGCACCGGTCAGCACGACCGCGCGCACCGCATCGTCCTGGGCGGCCGCTCGCAGACCGGCCACCAGTTCGTTCTTCAGTTCGATGGTGAGCGAGTTGTACGCGGCCGGCCGGTTGAGAGTGAGCGTGCGCACCGCCTTGTCCTCGTCGATCAGCAGCACTGGTTCGTCAGCCACGTCCGCCTCCCGGTCTCGCGTCCGTCCAGCTTGGCACGGCGGTGAAGTGTCGCGCCGGGACGGTGTTCACCGGGCGCGTCGCCGCACGTCACGCGACACGAAAAGATCGGCTCGTTTTCCCTCCCGGGTGCCGATGGGGGACAATGACCGCCACAACCGGCGCTCCGCCGGGCGTGTCGGCGGGGAAGATCGTACGGAGGGAGCACGCTATGGCGGCCATGAAGCCCCGGACCGGCGACGGTCCCCTTGAGGTCACCAAGGAGGGACGCGGGATCGTGATGCGCGTCCCGCTCGAGGGTGGGGGTCGGCTCGTCGTCGAGATGTCCGCTGAGGAAGCCAGCGAGTTGGGGGATGCTCTCAAGGCTGCCGGTAACTGACCCCGCGACGGCGGCCCGCACTCCCACCGACGTGATCGTCGTCGACGACCGGGCCCGCGCGTCGGCCCGCCGCGTCCCCACCGTGCGCGCCCCGGCCTGCCACGTTCGATCAGCGTGGTGCCGGGGCCGCGTCGTGCTCGCACGACGCTTCCTGACCTGATCCTCGGAGGTTGACGTGCCGGCCGGCAGGCGAACGGTGACAACGCAACTCATGCCCACGGTGCCGACATCGGCGGTGTCGGTCGAGCTGTCCGACCTGCGCAGGCGCGGCGCGCCGCTGGCCGTGCTCGTCGCGCAAGCGGCCGACGACGACGCGCCGTGGTTCGGTCCAGGTGCCCAGTGGCTGGCCGACGACTGGCGTGCCGCGATCGGTGCCACCGGCAGGGCCGGAGAGGTCTGGACCGTTCCCGAGCCGGCGACCGGTTCGAACGTCGTGCGCTGGCTGGCCGGCATCGGTGGCCGTGCCGTGGCGGACTGGCGCTCGGCCGGTGCCGCGCTGATCCGGTCCATTCAGGACTTTCCGGTGGCCGACCGCCGGGCGAGATCGGTCGACGTGGCACTGCCCGCCGACGTCGAGCCTGCCGAGTTGGGCGCGTTCGTGCTCGGCCTGCGGCTGGGCGGCTACCGGTTCCGGGTCACCGGCGACCGGTCCGACGACAACCGGGTACGCACGATCCGGCTGTGCCTGCAGTCGCCACCCGCCGACGAACTCGCCACCGAACTCGCACGGGCGGTCGCGCTCAGTTCCGCCACGGTGCTGGCGCGCGACCTGGCGAACACTCCGTCCAACGTCAAGGACCCGGCGTGGCTGGCCGGTGTCGTCACCCGTGTCACGGCCGGAACGCCCGGGCTCACCGTGACCGTGCGGGACGAGGCAGTGGCTCGCGGAGCAGGGTTTCGGCGGCGTGCTCGCGGTCGGCGGCGGTTCGGTCAGCCCGCCGCGGCTGGTCGAACTGGCCTGGCGGCCGCGTGGTGCCGCCCGTGCGCCGCACCTGGTGCTGGTCGGCAAGGGCGTCACGTTCGACACCGGTGGCGTGTCGCTCAAGCCGGACGCCGGCATGCACCTGATGCGCACCGACATGTCCGGTGCCGCGGCCGTGATCGCGGCCGTGCGCGCGATCGCCGAACTGCGGCTGCCGGTGCGGGTCACCGGACTGGCTCCGCTGGCCGAGAACCACCTGTCCGGATCGTCCTACCGGCCCGGCGACATCGTGCGGCACTTCGACGGCCGCACCACCGAGGTGACCAACACCGACGCCGAGGGCCGGATGCTGCTGGCCGACGCCATCGGCTACGCCGTGCGCAGCGCTGCGCCCGGACCTGCTGGTCGACGTCGCCACGCTGACCGGCGCGATGAAGGTCTCACTCGGCCTGCGCACGGCGGGCTTCTTCGCCACCGACGACGACCTCGCCGAGCGGCTGGCCGCCGCCGGCGACACGGTCGGCGAGCGCTGGTGGCGGATGCCGCTGCTGGACGCGCACGCCGACGACGTCGCGAGCGAGATCGCCGACGTCCGGCAGTGCCCGCCCGGCCCCGGCGGTGTCACGGCGGCGCTGTTCCTGCGTGAGTTCACCGCGGGCGTGCCGTGGGCGCACCTGGACATCGCGGGCCCCGCCCGGTCGGACAAAACGTACGCCGAGGTGCTCCCGGGCGCGACCGGCTTCGCGGCCCGCACCCTGGTGGCGCTGGCCGAGTCGCTCGCCGCCACTGTCGACAGGTAGGTTGCCAGCCGTGGACGACGCGCGCGGTGAACTGGCCGGACAGCGGGTGCTGGTGACCGGCGGCTCGGGCTTCGTCGGCAGGACCGTGGTACCGCTGCTGCGCGAGCACGGCGCGGACGTCGTCGTCGCCGACCGCGTGCCCTACCCGGACGACGCCGTGTCCACCGTCCCGGGCGACCTGACCGACCCTGCCGTGCGCGACCGCGCCGTGACCGGCGACCTGGCTGGCATCGTGCACCTCGCCGCGATCACGTCGGTGCTGCGGTCGGCCGAACAGCCGCAGGAGACGTTCGAGTCCAACGTCGTGATGACACAGGGCCTGCTGGAACTGGCGCGGCAGCGCGGGGTCGGCCGGTTCCTGCTGGCGTCCACCAACGCGGTCGTCGGCAACGTCGGCACCAGCACGATCAGCGAGAACACCCCGCTGCACCCGCTCACGCCCTACGGCGCCACCAAGGCCGCGTGCGAGATGCTGCTGTCCGGCTACGCGGGCGCCTACGGCATGACCACCACCGCACTGCGGTTCACCAACATCTACGGCCCCGGTATGGCGGCCAAGGACAGCTTCGTGCCCCGGCTGATGCGTGCCGCGCTGGCCGGCGGCGGCGTGCGGGTCTACGGCGACGGCAAGCAGGCCCGTGACCTGGTGCACGTCGCCGACGTGGCGGCCGGTGTGCTGGCGGCCTGGCAGCGCGGCTTCACGGGGACGGCGATCATCGGCGCGGGCCGGTCGGTGACGGTGCTCGACCTGATCGACGCGGCCCGCACCGCGACCGGCGCCACTCTGCCGGTGGAGCACGTGCCCGCCAAGACAGGTGAGATGCCCGCGGTGATCGTGGACCTCTCGCTGGCGGCGGACGAACTCGGCTACCGGCCGCGGTTCGAGCTGGCCGACGGGCTGCGCACCGTGTGGGACGACTTCCGTCCCGAACGCGGCTCAGACCGGTGACGGCGCGGCCCGCTGGACGGCTGCGTGCCGGTGAGCGGGCGCCGACCGGCACGTGAGCCGGGCGCGAAGCGGCACGCCGGCTCCCATGTGGACGGAGAGCCGGCCGTGGCGCTGTGCCCACGACGTCCCCACCCGGGTACCCAGGTACCCGGACGAACGTTTTCCTAAACGATTATCAGCTTGGGTGCGGTTGAGACACCTCGCGGTGGGAGATACTGAAGAGGTCGGTGACCTGGGGAGCGCCGACACGGCTTCGTTTCGTATCCGCTTCGACTCGACTTCCCTTGGCGGTAACCGTTGCCCGCACTCCTGTTGTTGCCCGTGCTCGCCATCGTCGGCCTCACTGTCCTGGTTGGACAGGTACGGGGGCCGAAGGCGTCCCGCAGGAAGATGCTCGCCCCGTTCCCGGACACCGTCGACACGGCTGCGATCGACGACTTCGCGGCGCGCTACGGCGCGCCGGTGTTCGCGCCGGTGCTGGTCGTGATCGCCGCCTACAACGAGGAGAACGGCATCGGCGGCGTGCTGGACAAACTGCCCTCGGAGTGTCTGGGCCTGCGGGTCGACGTGCTTGTCGTCGTCGACGGCTGCACGGACGGCACCGCGGCGCAGGCCATGGCCCACGGTGCGTACACGTGTGTCGCGCCGAGCAACCGGGGCCAGGGGGCCGCGCTGCGGCTGGGCTACCAGCTCGCCGCCCGTGGCGGTGCCCGCTACGTCGTCACCACGGACGCCGACGGCCAGTACGAGAACTCCGAGATGCCCATGCTGGTCGGCCCGCTGCTGGCCGACACCCACGACTTCGTCACCGGCTCGCGCCGGCTGGGCGTCGCGCCGAGTGACGACCGGGTGCGCTGGCTGGGCGTCCGCGTCTACGCGACGCTGGCCAGTGTGCTGACGCTGCGGAAGATCACCGACACGTCGTTCGGGTTCCGTGCCATGCGGACCGAACTGGCGTGCACGGTGCCGCTGCGGCAGCCGCAGTACCAGGCGTCGGAACTGCTGCTCGGCGCACTCGCCGGTGGTGCGCGGTTGCTGGAGCAGCCGATGACGATGCGCATCCGGTCGGCGGGAACCACCAAGAAGGGCAACAACTTCGTCTACGGGGTCCGCTACGGGTCGGTGATGACATGGACGTGGCTGCGCGAGTTCGTCGGCAGGCGGTCGCTGCGCCTGGTCGGTGTGCTCCGCACCCAGCCGGTGCCGACCGTCCCCGTGCCGCAGCGAGCCGGTCAGAGGCCCTGACCGGCCTCGGCCCGCTGGTTGTTGCGAGTGCCGAACACCTTGTCCAGCAAAGCGAACTTCAGCACGAACAGGACCGCGTAGCTGGACAGGTAGGCGGCGTCGACCGTGACCGTGCGCCAGGCGCGATCGGTGACCAGCGGGGCGAGCACGTGGTCGGTCAGTGCGGTCAGGCCGGTCGCGGCAAGACCGCCACCGATGACGATCGCGAGATAGGGCACCAGTTCCCGGCCGAGAGCCGGCCGACCGGCGCGGCCCCAGGTCCACTTCCAGTTGATGACGAAGTTCGGAATCGCGCCGGCCACGAACGCCGCGAGACCGGCCACGGCCGCGCTCGTGTGCGCCCACCCGAACAGGCCGGTCAGCACGACCTGGCTGAGCAGCGTGGAGAACACCGAACCCGCGGTGAACTTGCTGAAGCGCAGGCCCAACGACCTGCTCGGCAGCCACCGTGCGCGGCGTGCGGGACCGCCCGGCGACCGGGCCCTGGCCGGGGCTGTTCGACAACGAATCCGTGACCGCCACAACCTATATCCTCACATGTCAACCGCGGCGTGCGTACGCCCTGCCGCGTCTTTAGGCAACTCACAGCTTCCCTGTCCGATAAGTCGGGACACCGGACGGTAACGTCGCGAACGAAATACCAATGTGGAAGGGGTGCCCGTGCGAGTCCTGGTTCTCGGTGGCGATGGCTACCTGGGCTGGCCAACGGCTCTGCACCTGTCCGACGCCGGCCACGAGGTGGCGCGTCCTGGACAATTTCGTGCGTCGTCAGTACGACCACGAAATGGGTGTGCAGAGTCTGGTCCCGATCGAGCCGTTGCAGGTCCGGCTCGACCGCGTGGGAAGAGGTCTCCGGCAAGAGACTGCCGGCCTTCATCGGCGATCTCACCGACGGTGAGTTCGTCTCACAGACCATTCGGGAGTTCCAGCCGGACGCGATCGTGCACTTCGCGGAGCAGCGGTCCGCTCCCTATTCGATGATCGACCGCAAGCACGCGGTCTACACGCAGCAGAACAACGTCGTCGGAAACCTGAACCTGCTGTTCGCCATCGCCGAGACCGACCCGGACATCCATCTGGTCAAGCTGGGCACGATGGGCGAGTACGGCACGCCCAACATCGACATCGAGGAAGGCTGGCTGGAGGTCGAGCACAACGGTCGCAGCGACCGCATGCTCTACCCGAAGAAGCCGGGCTCCTTCTACCACCTGAGCAAGGTGCACGACTCCAACAACATGGAGTTCGCCTGCCGGATCTGGGGCCTGCGTGCCACGGACCTCAACCAGGGCATCGTGTACGGCCAGCAGACCGACCAGACCGCGCGGGATCCCAGGCTGGCCACCAGGTTCGACTACGACGCCATCTTCGGCACCGTGCTCAACCGGTTCGTCATCCAGTCCGTCATCGGTCACCCGCTGACCGTGTACGGCGCGGGCGGGCAGACCCGTGGCCTGATCGACATCAGGGACACCGCGGAGTGCATCCGCCTCGCCGTCGAGAATCCGGCCGAGCGCGGCGAGTTCCGCGTCTTCAACCAGATGACCGAGCAGATGTCGGTCGCCGAGATCGCCAAGACGGTGGCGAACCTGTCGCCGCGCCCGGTCGAGGTGGAGAACCTGGTCAACCCGCGCGTCGAGGAGGTGTCGCACTACTACAACGTCGTGCACACCGGGCTGCCCTCGCTCGGTCTGAAGCCGCATCTGTTGTCCGACACGCTGATCCGGTCGCTGTTCTCGATCGCCGAGCACACGCCGACCGCGTCGACCTCGGCGCCATGCGCCCCACGGTGCAGTGGCGGTCGACGGCCAGCCGCATGCGTGACTGAGCGATTCTCCTTCCGCCTACGGGGCGGGCTGAATCAGCCCGCCCCGTGGGTGTTCCGGACGAAGTCCTGAAACGATTGTGCCGCAGGGGAAAGCTGGCGCCCCGTCGCCCACGCCAGGCCGATCTGCCTGGTGGCCCTGGGAATCAGCGACAGTTCCACGACGCCGTCGGGTTCCCGTTCGGCGGCCGGCAGTATCGCCACCCCCAGCCCCGCCGCCACGAACCCGCGCAGCGTGTCCACTTCCTCGCCCTCGAACGCCAGCACCGGCGCGAAACCGGCGCGTGCGGCCAGTTCGTCGGTGGCGGTACGCAGGCCGTGTCCCGGCGTGAGGCCGACGAACGGCTCACCGGCCAGTTCGGACAGTCGCAGCCGCGTGCGGCCCGCCAACCGGTGCCCGACCGGGACGGTGGCCACCAGTTCCTGCTCCGCCAGCCGCACCGAGTCGAACTCGGGCGGTGTGGGCAGCGGTGAGGTCAGGGCGAGATCGGCCGCTCCGCCGCGCAGCCAGCCGAGCGTGTCCTCCAGTGCGCCCTGCCGGAGCGTGAACCGGACATCGGGGTGTTCGACCCGGAACGCCCGCACCAGTGCCGGCACGCGTGACTCGCCCATCGTGTGCAGGAACGCGAGCACGACCAGCCCGCGCTCCGGATCGGCCTGCTCGACGACGGCCCGGCAGGCGGTCTCCAGCGCCGCAAGCGCTTGCGTGGCACCGGATGCCAGCAGTTCACCCAGCCTGCTGCACCGGATGCCCCTGCCGTCGCGCACGACGACGGGCGCCCCGACCCGCTGCGCCAGTTCCGCCAGCCAGCGACTCGCGGTCGGCTGCGGCACGCCGATCCGCTCGGCGGCGCGGGTGAGGTGGCCTTCGACGGCGACGGCACGCAGCAGCGCGAGCCGCGGCGCGAGAGCCGTGGCGAGCGCCTCGGCTGTCTGGTCGGTCACTGGTCGCCCCCTGTCCGGGCTCCGGGTCACGTGCGGTCATTCATATTCGGATCAATCGGGTTGGTTCGGCGTATTGGACGGATCGATCCGACGATCGTACCGTGCCTCGTATGGCCGCTGACCTGGTTGTTTCCCCCGACACCCCGCAGCGGCACGGCAGGGGCACTCCCGGTTTCAGGCGGATCAGCCTGGCGATGTTCTGCGCGGGCCTCGCCACCTTCACCACGCTGTACTGCGTTCAGGCCCTGCTGCCCGCGCTGGCCACCGCGTTCCGCCTCTCACCGGCCGGCGCCAGCCTCGCCATTTCGGTCTCCACCGCCGCGCTGGCCATCGGCGTGGTCCCGCTCACCGCGCTGTCCGAGGCGGTCGGCCGGACGCCGATGATGACCGTCTCGCTGTTCAGTTCCGCCGTACCGGGCATTCTGGCCGCCCTCAGCCCGAACTTCACCGTCCTGCTGGTGCTGCGGGCGGTGCAGGGGCTGGCGCTGGCCGGGCTGCAGGCCGTCGCCATGACCTACCTGGCCGAGGAACTGCACCGCCGGTCGCTCGGGTTCAGCATGGGCCTGTTCATCGCGGGCAACGGGTTCGGCGGCATGGCGGGCAGGCTGGTCGCGGCGCTCGTCGACGACGTTGCCGGCTGGCGGTGGGCGCTGGCGGTCGTCGGGCTGATCGCGCTGGGGTGCTCGATCGTGTTCCGCGTGACCGTGCTGCCGTCCCGACACTTCCACCCGCGGCCGCTGCGGCCGGGTGCGCTGGCGTCGGCGGTGGGCAGGGCGTTCACCGACACGGGGCTGCTGCGGCTGTTCGCGGTGGGCGTACTCGCGATGAGTGTGCAGGTGACGATCTACAACTATCTTGGATTCCGGCTGCTGAGGGCGCCGTTCTGGCTCTCGGCAGCCACGGTCGTGGCCTGATCTTCGTGGTGTATCTCGCCGGTTCGGTGTCGTCGACGATCGCCGGCCGCCTTGCCGACCGGTTCGGCCGGCCGCGCGTGCTCTGGCCGGCTGCCGTCGTGCTGCTCGCCGGTGTCGCGCTGCTCGTGCCCGATCATCTTCCGGTCGTCGTGGTCGGGTCTGGTCGTGCTCACCGGTGGTTTCTTCGCCGTGCACGCCCTGGCCAGCAGTTGGGTCGGCGCCCGGTCGGTCGCGCTCGGCGTGCAGGGCTCCGCCGTCTACCTGTGCTGCTACTACCTGGGCTCCAGCGTCGGCGGGTCGCTCGGTGGCCTCGCGTTCGGCGCGGGCGGCTGGGCAGGCACGACCTGGTACACCGGCGCGCTCGCGCTCGCCGTGCTGCTGATCGTGGTCAACCTGCGCACGCTCAGGCCGGTCAGGGCTGCTTCGGTGTGACCTTCTTGGCGGCCACCAGCAGGCCGTCGTCCACGGGCAGCAGCACCGGCACCAGCCGGGTGTCCTCGCGTACGGCCTTGGCCACCTCGCGCAGCGCCATCGTCTCCTGGTCGCGCCTGCCGGGGTCGGGCAGCCGGCCGCCGCCCAGCACGTTGGCGAACGCGATCACGCCGCCCGGCCGCAGCAGCCGCACGCCCTGCTCGTGGTACTTCGGGTACTCGGCACGGGCCGCGTCCAAGAACACCAGGTCGTAGGCGCCGTCGGCGAGCCGTGGCAGCACCTCCAGCGCCTGGCCCATGATCAGCCGGATCCGGCCGGCCGTGGCTCCCGACTCGATGAACGCCTGCCGGGCCGCGCGCTGCAGTTCGGGTTCGATGTCGATGGACGTCAGCACACCGTCGGCGGCCATCCCGGACAGCAGGCACAGCCCGCTGACCCCGGCCCCTGTGCCGACCTCGACCACGGCCTTGGCCTGCAGGACCGTGGCCAGGAATCGCAGCGCGGCGCCGCCTGCGTTGCCGATCGCTCCGCAACCGGCCCTACGGGCGCGCGCCCGTGCCGCGGCGAGCACCTCGTCCTCGGCGAGATACCCGTCGACGTAGTCGTGCACCATCCCGTACCTGGCCGGGTTGGCGGTGGGGCGCTCCTCGGGCGTCACAAGCACGCAGATTAGCGGCGTGTCGTACGGAAAACGGGTGAACGCGCCGGTTGTTGTCCAACAGTGAAGTGACGGTGGGCTGTTCTGCCAGGCCCATTCGGACCTCCGGAACACGGCCGAACGAACCAACCGGAACGGACTCGCACAGGTGGCCGAGGCTGTGCTCGGAACCGGGTCAAGTTCCTGTTAGTTCTCTTGGTGGCTGAGATTCTCAGGGGGATCTCAGGCCTCTCTCACCATAGCCTCACCGAGACGGGCGAACCTGGTCGTGATGGCGTCAGGGCCGGACCGCCCCGTCGTCCGAACGAGTGAACCGTCGGACTCGGGAACAAGGTGTACCGGGCCGACGTTGACCGAGCGAAGGGCCGAGGCCGGCCCGTGGAGGTGCCGACCCGCCGATGCGTACACCAGGGATCGCTCCCGCGAGTGACCAGCCCTCGGTTGGCGAGGGCAGGTATCCCGTGTCCGGCCGCGGCATGAACGCCGTGCCCATCCAGGACGACGAAGCCGAGAACTGGGTGGTCCCCACCTGGGAGGACGTCGTCCGCGAGCACGGCGACCGGGTCTACCGGCTGGCCTACCGCCTCGCCGGCAACCAGCACGACGCCGAGGACATCACGCAGGAGACGTTCATCCGCGTGTTCAAGTCCCTCGCCAACTACCAGCCCGGCACGTTCGAGGGCTGGCTGCACCGCATCACCACCAACCTCTTCCTGGACATGGTCCGGCGCCGCTCCCGGCTGCGCATGGAGGGCCTGCCCGACGACGACGACCGGCTGGCCGGCGACGACCCGAGCCCGGAGGAGATCTACTCGCAGACACGCACCTCGACCCGGACCTCCAGGAGGCCCTGGACCAGCTGGCGCCGGAGTTCCGCGCCGCGGTCGTGCTGTGTGACGTGGAAGGCCTGTCCTACGAGGAGATCGGCGCCACGCTCGGCGTGAAGCTGGGCACCGTGCGCAGCCGCATCCACCGTGGCCGCCAGGCCCTGCGGGCCGAACTGGAGCGCCGCCGCGCGCTGGCGGAGGCGAGTGAGAGATGAGCACCCGTGGCCCGCTCGACGTGTCGGGTGTCGGCGTCACCGATCGGATGATCGGTTCGGTCGCCGGTGGGGCGGACGGGGCGGCCGGTCGGGGCGCATCGCTCGTGGTGGAGTGCGACGGCACCGGGAACCCGCTGGTGACGGCAGGTATGGGTGCTCACAGGACGCTCGGGGGGTCGAGCAACTACCGGAACACGATCGGGGGGTCGAGTACTGGCGCTGAAGGACTGCCAGCGCGGGCGGAAGCTCGCGGTCACGTAGTGTGGATCGGGGCGGGGTCCTCGCGGACCGGTGCCACGAGCGACAATGGCAGTGACAACAGTGCCGTGGAGGACGAGTCATGAGCGAGCGTGGTGGTGGCTGGACCATTGCATCGCTGCCCGAGGCTCACCTGCTGCCGGACGCGGTGGTCGCCTTCGTCGACGGTGAGCTGAGCGCCGGTGCCCACGAGCGGGCCGCCGTGCACATCGCGCGCTGCCCGGTGTGCGCCGCGCGACACGACGGTGCAGCGCCAGGCGCGGGCCGCGGTCCAGGCCGCCGAGGCGCCCGAGAATGCCCGCCGGCCTGCTGGCCGCGCTGCGGGCCATCCCCACCGACACCGATCTGCCCGACGACGTCGACCGCCTCGCGGTCACGCCGGACGGCCAACTCGTCGCCGTGCAGCGGCCGGACCGGGCGCGCGTTCGGCTCGCGGTCCCGTGCTCGGCTCGTCCCGCCCGCTGGGCACCGGCAGCAGCGTGCTGCGCACCGGTTCCGGCAGCACGGGCGCCGTGCCGTGCAGGGTGCGGGCGTCGTCGCGGCCGGACTGGTGCTCGGTGCGCTGGCGGTCGTCGGCCCGCACATGTTCAGCGTCCGCCCAGAGCCCCGCCGACACCCCTCGCGGCAACGGCACCAACGGCGAGCGCGTCGTCCAGGCCAACTTCGGCACCCCGTTCACCCGGGCCGCCTCCGACCAGGTGGCGGTGCCCGCGGCGAGTACCGCGGCACGGCCGGCCAGTTCGGTCGTCAAAGCCCACTGACACTTCACTGTCGGTGAGGCACGCTGGGCTCCAGCGTGGGTAATGAGCAGCGTCAGTTGGGTGACACGGGGAACATGAGCGACGAATCCAGTCCGGAACGGCCCTACGCCGCTCCGGGCGGTGACGACACCGGACGGCCGCGGCTCGATCCACGGCCACTGGACCGGCCATCCGTCGATCCCACGCAGGCCGTGGTGTTCGGCAGGCCGGACGGAGTGGCCAGCGCGTTCGCTCCCCGGCCGGCTCGGACAGCCAGGTCAACGGCTCCGTGCCGGCTGTGCCGCACCGCCGCCGGAAGCGCTCGCGACCGCGTTCGGCCGCCCCGCCGACGCGGCCGACGTCATCCTGCAGCGCGCCCCGAACGACAGCGGGCCGCGCAACGGCAAGGAGGCGCCGCGGTTCTGGGACGGCTCGGACGGCGGCGACCCGTGGCGCGACCCGGGAGCCGGCGCGGCACTCGGGCCGCCCGCCCTGACGCCGACTCCGAGGACTCCGACGTGAAGGCGGTCGCCGCGCCGGGACCGCTGTTGTCCGTGCCGGAGCTGCTGTTCGGCCGCCGGGTCAAGCCGAGCGCGCTGGTGATCCTGTTCGTCGTGCGCCCTGCTGATCGGCGGGTCGGCGGCCTCGTCGGCTGGGCGCCGGCCAGGGCGCCAACCCGCTGACCGACGCGGGCGCCACCCTCGCCCAGGTCGACCCGGCCATCGAGCGGGCGCCGGACTCGGTGGCCGGCATCGCCGCGCGCGTCGTCGCCCGCCGTCGTGTCGCTGGAGGTGCAGGCGGGCAGCAGCGGGGACGTCGGCTCCGGCGTGGTGATCGACCCCAAGGGCTACATCCTCACCAACAACCACGTGATCGCCGTGGCCGCGCAGGGCACCGGCGGCCAGATCACCGCCGTGTTCAGCTCCGGCGCGCGCGTCGCCGGCGTCCATCGTCGGCCGCGACCCGGTGACCGACCTCGCGGTGCTCAAGGTCAACGCGACCGACCTCACCGTGCTGCAGCTGGGCACGTCGGCGAAGCTGCGGCCCGGTGACGCGGTGATCGCCATCGGCTCGCCGCTCGGCCTGGCCGGCACGGTCACGTCCGGCATCGTCAGCGCGCTGCACCGGCCGGTCCAGGTGTCCGAGCACGACGGCGGCCCGACCGCCGTCTACGACGCGATCCAGACCGACGCGGCCGATCAACCCCGGCAACTCCGGTGGCGCCCTGGTCGACGCGACCGGCGCGCTGGTCGGCATCAACTCGGCCATCCAGACGTTCGCCAGCTCGGACGCCGGCGCAGGGCGGCAGCATCGGCCTCGGCTTCGCCATCCCGATCGACCAGGCCACCGCAGGTCGCGCAGGCAGCTGATCCGCACCGGGCAGGTCAAGCACGCCGAGTCTCGGCGCGAACACCCGGTCGGTGTCGGCGAACACGTCGCGAGGGCGCCGCAGGTGGACAATGTCACCGGCGGCGGCGCGGCAGCGGCGGCGGGCATCGCGGACGGCGACGTGATCACGTCGCTCGACGGCCGGTCCATCGGCAGCTCCACCGAACTCCAGGTGGCCGTGCTCGACCACCAGCCCGGCCAGACCGTTACCGTGAAGTTCGCCCGCCAGGGGCAACAGCACAGCGTTCAGGTAACGCTCCAGTCCGACTGACCGGATACCCTGGTGCTCACGTGGCTTGCCGGAGGTGCCGACGCGATGTTTGACATCAGCTGGGGCGAGTTCGTGGTGCTCATCATCGCGGGCCTGTTCATTCTCGGACCGGAGCGCCTGCCGGGTGCGGCGGCGTGGCTCGGCCGCACGGTGCGCCAGGTCCGGGAGTACGCCAGCGGTGCCCGCGACCAGTTGCGCTCCGAACTCGGCCCCGAGTTCGACGAGCTGCGCAAACCCTTGGAGGACCTGCGCAGCCTGCGCAACTTCGACCCGAAGCGCGCTGTCACCCAGCACCTGCTGGACGCCACCGGCGGCTACGACCCGAGGGACGACCTCAAGCTCGACCTGCCCGGTCTGAACGGCGGCAACGGTGTGAAGCCCAACGGCTTCCCGACACCGAACGTGGCCAACCAGCGCCCGCTGGCGCCCGACGAGCCGCCACCGTTCGACCCGGACGCCACCTGATCCGCGGAACCACCACGCGGCAACACGGCCACGGCCGCGTGAGATGAAAGTTTCAGCGCCGCACCGGTTTCCCGGTGCGGCGCTGCCTCGTCAACGGCCCGCCGGGCTCACCGACAGCAGGCGACCGGCCAGACCACGGGAACGCGTCGACAGCTTCTCGGCGATCTCACGCAGCACGACGGCGGCCGGCGCGTCCGGCAGCGTCGCGACGATCGGGTCGCCCGCGTCGCCCGCCTCGCGCAGCCGCGGGTCCAGCGGAACCTGGCCCAGCAGCGGCACCTCGGCGCCGATCGACCTGGTCAGCGAGTCGGCGACCGGCCTGGCCGCCACCGGTGCCGAAGACGTCCATCCGGCTGCCGTCGGGCATCTCCAGCCACGACATGTTCTCCACGACGCCGGCCACCCGCTGCCGGGTCTGCAGCGCGATCGCGCCGGCCCGCTCGGCCACCTCGGCGGCGGCCTGCTGCGGGGTGGTGACGACGAGGATCTCCGCGTTGGGGACCAGCTGCGCCACCGAGATCGCGATGTCGCCGGTGCCCGGCGGCAGGTCGAGCAGCAGCACGTCCAGGTCGCCCCAGAACACGTCGGCCAGGAACTGCTGCAGCGCGCGGTGCAGCATCGGCCCGCGCCACACGACCGGCGTGTTGCCGGGCGTGAACATGCCGATCGAGATCACCTTCACGCCGTGCGCCTGCGGCGGCATGATCATCGTCTCGACCTTGGTCGGCTTGCCGTCGGTGCCGAGCATCCTGGGGATCGAGTGGCCGTAGATGTCGGCGTCCACGATGCCGACCGACAGCCCGCGCGCGGCCATCGCGACCGCGAGGTTCACCGTGACGCTGGACTTGCCGACGCCGCCCTTGCCGGACGCGACGCAGTACACCCTGGTCAGCGAACCCGGCTGGGCGAACGGGATGACCGGGTCCTTGCTGTCGCCGCGCAGCGACTTGCGCAGTTCGGTGCGCTGCTCGTCGCTCATCACGTCCAGTTCGACCGTGACCCCGGTGACGCCGGCCAGCGCGCTGACGGCGGCGTGGTGTCCTGGCTGATCTTGTCGCGCATCGGACAGCCGGCCACGGTGAGGTAGATCGCGACGGCGACCGATGCCGTCCGTCGCCACCGTCACGTCCTTGACCATGCCCAGGTCGGTGATCGGGCGGCGGATCTCCGGGTCCTGGACGGTGGCGAGCGCGGCGCGCACCTGCTCGACCGTCGGCTGCGTGGTGGTCACTGTGTCCTGCACCGGCCTTCTGTCCTGGAATGCCTGGTAACCGCACCGGGTGACTGCCCGGCGCTCGTTCCCACCTCATGTTACGGGCGGTGGTTCGGGCGCCGGTTACCGGTCGGTCGCTCACGGTCTGGCCGTTTTTCGGGGGCGCAGCGCACGTGAGACTGGACGCGGACCGTAACATCGTGGTTTGTGCCTCAATCGGGTACCGCACGCATGTTGAGCCGGACGGAACTGGACGTGTGGCGTTCGTTCCTGCGCGCCCACGCCCACATCACTCGCGTCCTGGAAACCGAATTGCTCGCCGCGCAACGGCTATCGCTGGCGTCCTACGACGTGCTCGTCCAGCTGGCCGAGGCACCGGAGCGCCGGTTGCGGATGACCGAGTTGGCCGACGCCGTGCTGCTGTCCCGTTCCGGGTGTCACCCGGCTGGTCGATCGGCTGGAGCGCAGCGGGTCTGGTGGCCAGGGCCCGGGTCGACTCGGACGGCCGGGGCGTTGTGGCGGTGCTCACCCAGCTCGGCTTCGACCGGCTGCGCGCGGCCACCGGCACCCACCTGTCCGGCGTGGCACGCCACTTCGCCGGCCCGCTGGACCCGACGAACTGGCCGCCTTCGGCCGCACCTGCGATCGGCTGGCCGACCGGGCGGCCGGCACGTACGACGCCGATCCCGGACCGGCCGGGCCGGACGGGCGATACCTGACGTCCTCACTGCGGCTGCGTGTTCCGGTTCGTCGTCCCACGCCGGCCGAGTCCCGCACCGTGTCCGCGTCCGGGTGGCTGCGCCTTGCGTCTTGCGCTTGCGCGGTTTGACCTCGTGCACGAGGTCCTGGCGCAGCCGGTCCAGCTCGCCGCGCAGGTAGTCCCGGGTGGCGATCTCGCCGATCGCCAGCCGCAGCGCGGCCAGCTCCCTGGCCAGGAACTCGGTGTCCGCCTTGGTCTGCGCGGCCCGCGTCCGGTCCTCCTCCAGCGAGATCCGGTCCCGGTCGTCCTGCCGGTTCTGCGCCAGCAGGATCAGCGGCGCGGCGTACGCGGCCTGGGTGGAGAACGCCAGGTTCAGCAGGATGAACGGGTACGGGTCCCAGCGCAGCGCCGCAGCGAACAGGTTCAGCGCGATCCAGACGAGCACGAACGGCGTCTGCCAGAACAGGAACGTGCCGGTGCCCAGGAATCGGGCCAGCCGTTCGGAGAACCGGCCGAACGCCTCCGGGTCCACCTCGACGGACAGCCGGCGGGGCCGGCGCGGCTGGTCCAGCCGCCGGCGGGGAACGGTCAGCTCAGGCATGGCTCGGCTCCTGCTCGTCCTCTGGCGTCCGTGGTGCGGCGCCCGGCCTCCCGCCAGTCCTCCGGCAGCAGGTGGTCCAGCACGTCGTCGACGGTGACCGCGCCCAGCAGGTGGTCCTGATCGTCCACCACCGGCGCGCACACCAGGTTGTAGGCGGCGAAGTAGCGGGTCACGTCGGCCAGCGGATCGGTCGGCGACAGCCGGGCCAGATCGCTGTCCAGCACGCCGGCCACCAGGTCGGACGGCGGTTCCCGGAGCAGCCGCTGGATGTGCACGCAGCCCAGGTAGCGGCCGGTCGGCGTGGCCGAGCGGCGGCCGGCACACGAACACCATGGTGGACAGCGCGACCGCGAGATCGGCGTTGCGGACCCTGGCCAGCGCCTCGGCGACGGTCGCGTCCGGGGAGAGCGATCGACCGGCTCCGGCGTCATCAGGCCGCCCGCGGTGTCGAACGAGTACTGCAGCAGCCGCTTGACCGGCGCCGACTCCTCCGGCTCCATCAGCGCCAGCAGCCGGTCCTTGTCCAGTTCGGGCAGTTCGGCCAGCAGGTCGGCGGCGTCGTCCGGGTTCATCGCCTCCAGCATGTCGGCGGCGCGTTCCTCGTCGCAGGTGCGCCAGCAGCGTCCTTCTGGTCGTCCTCGGGCAGTTCCTCGATGACGTCGGCCAGCCGCTCGTCGTCCAGCGCGTCGGCCACCTCGTAGCGCCGCTTGACCGGCAGGTCGCAGCAGGGCGCTGGCGACGTCGGCGGGGCGCATGCCGTCGAACACGGCGAGCAGCTGCTGGGCGCCCTGCGGCTGGCCGGTCAGTTCGGGCAGGCCGAGACCGTGCACGTCCTCCCAGGCCAGCACGCTGCACCGGGCCGCGCCGGGCCAGCAGCCGGTTGCGTTCCTGCACGGCCAGCTTGGTGACCAGCCAGTCCCGGGTCCGGGTCCGCTCCATGGCCGCGTCGATGACGACGGCGCTGACCTCCTCGCCCTCGTCCAGCCCCGCGATCGGCCCGATCAGCCGTGACCCGGGCGTCCAGCAGCTGCGCCGACCACCAGCACCTCGTTGGTGCGCTGGCTGAACCGGCGCAGGTTGACCCGGCCGGTGGCCAGCGTGACGGCGTTCGGCTCGATGCGACGTGACCCGCAGCATCGGCACGAAGATCCGCCGTCGGGTCAGCACCTCGATCACGATGCCCAGCGCCCTGCGGCGGCTGTCGGTCGGCGCGCAGGCCGGCCACGATGTCCCTGCACCCTGCCGACCGACTCGCCGTCCGGTCCGAACACCGGGAGCCCGGCCAGTCGGGCGACGAATACCCTGTTCGCGGCTGCCATGCGGCTGAGGTTAGTGGCGGTCTGCACGGTCGGAGAAATCGACCGACTCGACACGGCCAGCCCAGCATCGCCGTCGCGATCCCGGCCATGGTTTCCGTGTCCGGGAAGTCCGGAGTGCGTCCATCAGCCACAGCCAGTTGTCCACGGCGCGCACCAGCGTCCACGCCCGTGCCAGCTCCCGGTCCAGCCCGGCGGCCCGCACGATCGCGTCGAACCGCGGCCGGAACCCCTTGTGCGCCACCGGTTTCGTCGTACCGGTTCCACAGCAGCGGGATGATGGACCGAACTCCAGGTCGCCGACGATCGGCTTCGGGTCGATCACCAGCCACGGCTCGCGCTCGCCGCGCAGCACGTTGTAGTAGTGCAGGTCCTCGTTGACCAGCAGGTCGCCGGCCGTCGGGCCGAGCGTGCGGCAGTGGTCGACGCACGGTCGGCCATCATCCGTTCGCGGCACCGGGTCGCCGTACGTCCCGCGACTCGGCGGGCAGTCCCTCGACCCAGCGCTCGGCGTGCGCCGGCACCGACCGGCGCAGCGGCGGCGCCGGCACCGCCAGCCGTGCGCATCAGGCCGCCCGCGATCTCCATGGCGGTCGTCGATCGGCTCGGTGTGCAGCGTGCGGTTCGGGTCGAGGCGTTCCAGCAGCAGCACGTAGTCGTCCGCGTCGTGTTCCAGCAGCCGGACTGCGCCGCTCACCGGCCCAGGCGGCCAGCGCGGCGCCCTCGTCCGCCGCTTCGTCGTGCGGCCAGGACAGTTTCAGCATCGCGGGCGTACCGTCGGCGCGGCGGACCGGCCAGACGACGCCGACATTGCCGAACAGCGGGGCACGCCGTCCGGCGTCAGCGACCACCGTCTGGCGTAGCCCGGGCCAGCGTCGGGCAGGGCGGCCAGCCAGTCGGCGCGGATGGCGATGTCCTGCGCGCCGAACTGTGCCAGGAACGCGTCCGGAACGGTGAACACCAGGTCAACCCTATGGGGTGTGAGGCAAGACTCAAGCGAATAGCGGGCCGGTCGGTGGCGTGCCAGATGGTTACCGGTCAGTACGCGCCGCCGTCGTTGCCAGGAGGTTTCCCGTGGTCGACCGCCTTCGTCCCCGCCGTTCCTGCCTCGCCGTGCCGGGCAGCAACCCACGCTTCCTGGAGAAGGCGAAGACCCAGCACGTCGACCAGGTGTTCCTCGATCTTGAGGACGCGTGCGCGCCGCTGGCCAAGCCGGGCGCCCGCAAGAACATCGTGGCCGCGCTGAACGAGGGTGGCTGGGGCGACAAGATCCGCGTGGTCAGGGTCAACGACTGGACCACCGAGTGGACCTACCGGGACGTGATCGAGGTCGTCGAGGGCGCGGGCGCGAACCTGGACTGCCTGATGCTGCCGAAGGTGCAGACCGCGGAGCAGGTGCAGCGCGCTGGACATGCTGATCACCCAGGTCGAGAAGACCATGGGCCACGAGGTCGGCCGGATCGGCATCGAGGCGCAGATCGAGAACGCCAAGGGCCTGATCAACGTGGACGCGATCGCGCAGGCGTCGCCCGCGCGTCGAGACGATCATCTTCGGCCCGGCGGACTTCATGGCCAGCATCAACATGAGGTCGCTGGTCGTCGGCGAGCAGCCGCCCGGCTACGACGTGGGCGACGCGTACCACTACATCCTGATGAGCATCCTGATGGCGGCCAGGGCCTACGACAAGCAGGCCATCGACGGCCCCTACCTGCAGATCAGGGACGTTGAGGGCTTCCGCCGGGTGGCCGGCCGCGCGGCGGCGCTGGGCTACGACGGCAAGTGGGTGCTCAACCCCGGCCAGGTCGACGCGTGCAACGAGGTGTTCAGCCCGAAGCAGGAGGACTACGACCACGCCGAGAACATCCTCGACGCCTACGACTGGTTCACCTCAGAGGCGGGCGGCAAGAAGGGCTCGGCCATGCTCGGCGACGAGATGATCGACGAGGCGTCCCGCAAGATGGCCCTGGTGGTCGCCGGCAAGGGCCGAGCGGCCGGCATGCAGCGCACCGACCGCTGGACTCCGCCGGAAGAGTGACAGGACGTCGTCGGGGAACCTGATCAGGGCTGATTGCCGGTCGGAGGCCCTGGGCTGATCACGAGCATGACGGTGTGGCCACCGCACCGTCCAAGCGCTTGCTGCGCTGTCTACCCGGGTACACGAAGACTTCGGACGGGCCGCTGGCGATCGGCGGGCTGGGTCTGGTCAAGCTCCGTGCCCGATGTCCTCACCTGGATGCGTGGCTGACCGAGTTGGATTCCCGACTGAACGGATGAACCGGGATGGGATCGGCGTAACATCGGGCTGCGCGGCACGTGGACGGATGGCCGCCCGAACCGGCCGCGCGCTGGACGGGGAGCGTGCCATGCGGTGCCCTGGTGGATGTGCTGATCGGGCTCGCGGCGTTCGGTCGGCCGTGACGGCGGGTTCCGGTGTCCGGGTTGTCAAGCAGTACGAGCGCGGGCTGGTGTTCCGGTTCGGCCGGGTGCACAGCGCAGCCCCGCGATCCCGGACTGGCGTCGATCATTCCGATCGCCGATCGCATGCGCAAGGTCAACATGCAGATCGTGACGCTGCCGGTGCCCGCGCAGGAGGGCATCACCAGGGACAACGTGACGGTCCGGGTGGACGCCGTCGTGTACTTCAAGGTGATCGACCCGGTGCTGGCCGTCGTGAACGTGCAGGACTACCGGTTCGCCGTGGCACAGGTGGCGCAGACGTCGCTGCGCTCGATCATCGGCAAGAGCGAACTGGACGACCTGCTCGTCCAACCGGGAACAGCTCAACCAGGGCCTGGAGCTGATGATCGACAGTCCCGCGCTGGACTGGGGCATCCACATCGACCGCGTCGAGATCAAGGACGTCGCGCTGCCGGAGACGATGAAGCGGTCGATGTCGCGGCAGGCCGAGGCCGAGCGGGAGCGGCGGGCGAGGGTCATCTCGGCCGACGGTGAGCTGCAGGCGTCACACAAGCTGGCCCAGGCCGCGGCCGTCGATGGCCGACACACCGGCCGCGCTGCAACTGCGCCTGCTGGAGACCGTGGTCCAGGTGTCCGCGGAGAAGAACTCGACGCTGGTGCTGCCGTTCCCGGTCGAACTGCTCCGCTTCCTGGAACGCGCCGGCCGACCAGCCGCCGGCCAAGCCGCCCAACCTGCGGTCGCCCAACCTGCCGCCGCGCCACCACCCAAGGTTGAACCGGTCGAGCAGCCGCCACCGGTGACACCCCTGCCGCCGCCCCGCCAATCGGACGATACCGCCCAGATCACCACAGCGGAGGCGGACGGACACGGTCCGCAAATGTTGCCGTGAGATAACGCACAGATCACGGGTTGGTACTTGCCTGCACCGCCCGGGTGAGGTGATGCTGGTCGACGTGGGTAAACATCGTGAACAGAAGGAGAGCGGCGGGTTCTGGTTCTTCGGCCGTCGCCAGGAGCGGGACATCCTGTTCGAGCGCAGCTTCCGCCGGTGTGTCGGCTGCGGTGGCGACGTGTACGTGTTGGCCGAGGACTGCCGCGAGTGCGGCATGCTCGTGGAACTGGCCGCCGTGTAACCGGGGCGGTAGCGGAACGGGTGGCTGGCTCGGTTCAGGTGAGCACCCTCACTCTGCGAACGGGCGTCAACTCGCCATACTGGTCGGTAACTTGACCGGCACGCCCGCGTGACGAATGGGAGCCACCGATGGCCCGCCTCGCCCAGACCGCCGGACTGACCGACATCCAGCGGGAGATCCTGTCCACCGTCCGCGACTTCGTGGACAAGGAGATCATCCCGAACGCCCAGGCTCTCGAACACGGCGACGAGTACCCGACGGACATCGTCGAGGGCATGAAGGAAATGGGCCTGTTCGGCCTCACCATCCCCGAGGAGTACGGCGGGCTCGGCGAGTCGCTGCTGACCTACGCGCTCGTCGTCGAGCAGATCGCGCGCGGCTGGATGAGCGTCTCCGGCGTGATCAACACGCACTTCATCGTGGCGCACATGATCAGGCAGCACGGCACCGACGAGCAGAAGCGGTACTTCCTGCCGAAGCCCCGCTCCCGTCGAGCGGGGCTTCGGCGTTTCCGGGGGCTACCGGTCTCGTCTCCCGCGGGTGCCAGAAAGCGGAAGAAGAGAATTATTGCGGTTATTGATCGCCGTTGGAGTTTTGCGGCGCGAAGGTGAGGCCCGGGGGCATGGGGAAGGTCAGCGTGAAGCCCGGGGCGACCGGGATGCTGAACGGTGCCGGGGTGGGTTGCGAGGGAGCGGGTTCGGTCGTGGGGGTGTCGGTGGCGGTCGGCGCCTCGGATGATGGCGTTGCTGCGGGCGGGGTTTGGATCTTGTTGCCGACGCTGGAAAACAGGGCGGTGCAGGCCGCGACGACCGCGAAGACGACGCCCAGCAGGATGATCGCCACGGCGACGATCCAGAGGGTTCGGCTCGTGAGTAGCGGATTGCGTTGCGGGGCAGGAGCTCTGAGCAGTTCCGGCGCGGCGACGGTCTGCGTCTGGGGGTTCGGGTTGGTCAGGACCTGCGTGGGGTTGGGCGGGCCGACGAGTCCCCTGTGCGGGCCGGAGCCGGATCCCGCTGTCGCCCGTGCCGGTGGCGTGCCTGTCACCGGAGTGCCGGTCATCGTGCGCGTCTGTCCCGGGAGTATCGGATATCCGGTAGCCGCCGGGGCCCGCGCCGGCGTCGCACCGACCGGGTGGTGCTGGTCCGGGGGCGCGGGAAGCTGCCGGGTCGGGCCGGGCTGTTCGAGAACCGGCGGCGTGCGCGAAATCGGTTGTGCCATACCGAGGGCGGCGAGGGCGGCCCGTGCCAGCTCGCCCGCGCTGCCGTATCGGTCGGCGGGTTGTTTGGCCATGCCGCGGGCGATCACGGCGTTCAGCGACTCGGGGGCCGAACCCACCCGCGGCGGATCGTTCTTCAGGTGGGCGTGCAGTTGCTGCACCGGATCGGTGTCGCCGAACGGCCTTTGCGCGGTGAGGCATTCGTAGAGCACGCAGGCGAGCGAATAGATGTCCGAACGCGAGTCGGCGCTGCCGGTGAATCGTTCCGGCGCCATATAGGCCACCGTCCCCACCGTGAAACCCGTTGCGGTGATGTTGGTCTGGTTGGATACGTGGGCGATGCCGAAGTCGATCAGGTAGGCGAACCCGCTCGCGTGCACGATGATGTTGGCGGGCTTGACATCCCGGTGGACGAGCCCGGCCGCGTGCGCGGCGTCCAGGGCCTGCGCGACCTGAGCCACGAGGTCCACGGCCTGCGCCGGGTCCATCGGGCCGATGCGCAGCAGCCCGGCCACGTCCACGCCCGGAATGTAGGCCATGTCCAGGAACAGCTGCCCGTGCTGCTCGCCGAACGTGTGAATCGGCACCACGTGCGGATTGTCCAGCCGCGCACCGATACCGGCCTCCCGCTCGAATCGCCGCCGGTAATCCGGATCCTGCCGCGCGGTGACCGACAGAATCTTCAGCGCCACCGTGCGCCGGGCCACCGTGTCGTGCGCCAGCCACACCTCACCGGCGGACCCGCGCCCGATCAGCCGATCGAGCCGGTACGGCCCGAACTGCCGCCCGGTCATCGAGGCCTCCGCATGCACTGAGCGGCACAGCAACGACGCGATGCGGCGGACCCGGCCGCCGCGCGCACCGAACCCGACGCGCGAGCGGTTCTGCTTTCGCGCTGCCGGAACATATCCCGACATTAGACCGGGCTCGCACTACCGATCCAGTGAGTTGGGCGACAGCGCGCACCGGTCGACATCCGCCGACCGTGGCGGGGGCCGAAGGAGCCGGGCGCGGAGCTGGCGAAGGAATAGGGAGCGGAGCGCACCATGGGCGCAGCGTGGCTCGGGCATGGCGGGTCCGGGGTGCTGGCGTGGTGGAGTCGTGAGCGGAGTGAGCCGTGGGGCAGCGCGGCTTGTGCATGGTGGAGTCGAGTGCTGGCGAGGTGGAGTCGTGAGCGTTTGGTGCCGAGGCATGGGAGTGGTGTTCGGGGCGTGACGGATGTGCGGGATGGTGGCGCTCCCTGCGTGTGCCGTCCGAGCACGGAGTTCATGGGCGCGGGTTAATCTCGTGTCATGGCAGATTCACCCGATATCCGCATCGGTACCGCGGAGCGTGAGGACGCCATGCGGCGACTCTCGGACCATTTCGCGGCCGGGCGGCTCTCGGTCGCCGAATTCGACGAGCGCAGCGCGCGGGTCGCGGCGGCGATGACACGCGGGGAGTTGGTGCCGCTGTTCGCCGATCTACCCGAACCCGTCGCGGCGCAGCCGGCCGCCGCGGCGCCCGAGCATCGCGGCCGCAAGCAGGAGATCGGCGGCTCGGTGATGGGCCTGGTCGTGATCGCGGCGTTGGTGCTGTTCTTCATCACGCACATCTGGCTGTGGTTCCTGATGATCCCGGCCGCGGGGATCCTGTTCGGCGCGGTCGGGCAGGGCGGGCGGGGTCGTGACCGCCGCGACCGCCGTAACGATCGCCGCGACCGGCGGCGAGGCCGGTAGATGGAGCCGATCGAGATCAACGCGGGCTCCTGGTATCTGCGTGCCCTGCGCGCCGACGACCGCATCGACGACCGTCCGGCACTGGCAGCCGGGGGCATCACCGACCCGGAGTACGTGTCCCGCCGTACCCGCGACTGGGACGCCGAGACGGGCTACTCGTGGGCGGTCTGCGAGCCCACCACCGCGGAGCTGGTCGCCGAGATCGTGGTGACGCCCAAAGCCGATGGCACGGCGGATATTTCGGGCTGGTCCCGCGAGGGCTACACGGCCGCACTGGAAACCGGGCTCACCGCCGTGCGCCGCTTCGTCTCCGGCGCGCTCGGCCTGCAACCGGCCTGAGCGCTACTCCGAAATTCGCAGTGCGGCAATCCGATTGCTCCTGGCGAGAATAATCATTTCCATCCGGAGATGTTCCCGGGCTACGGTTGAACTCCTGAAATCGAGCACCGGGGAGGTGCGACATGTGGGACTGGAGTAGAACCGTCGCCGAAAGGGCCCTCGCGGCCACCTGGCAGAGCGTGCGGGTGGCAGAGCCGAAGCCGACCGTGACCGATCCGGAGCCGTGGGCCCCGGTCGCGATCGCGGAGCCGGACGACACCGAGGATGCCATGGCATCCGCAGAAGCCTCCGTGGCCAACGGCTGCGGAGGCCCGTCTGCCTACTGCCTTGCGGGCTGAACGCCCCGATCGTCGGCTTGACCAGCGCCGCGCCCCCTCTGGGGCCGTGGCGCTGTCTGGGCCGGAGTAGCGTTCGGGTGTGCACAGGCCCCCTCTAGACGCCGCCGAGCTGCGGCGCAGCGTCGCCGAAACGCCGGATCTCTCGTATTTCTCGCGCATCGACGTGGTCGAGTCGACCGGATCCACCAACGCGGACCTGATCGCCCGGGCGGCGGATCCGGGCGCCGATCGCGAGGTGCTGATCGCCGAGGCGCAGGACCATGCCCGGGGCCGCCACGAGCGCGCCTGGTCGAGCCCGCCGCGCGCACAGATCTCGATGTCGATCCTGGTGCGGCTGCGCGATATCAATCCGGAGGTGCTGGGCTGGTTGCCGCTGCTGACCGGCGTCGCGGTGGTGGATGCGGTCCGCGTCACCTCGGGTGTGGACGCGAATCTCAAGTGGCCCAACGATGTTCTCGTCGACGGACGCAAGCTGGCGGGCATCCTGGCGGAGATCGCGGTCGTCGGCGACACGCCCGCGGTGGTGGTCGGCGTCGGCCTGAACGTGAGCCTCGCCCAGGACGAGCTCCCGGTCCCGCACGCCACCTCGCTCGCGCTGGCCGGCGCCCCCGAGGTCGACCGCACCCTGCTGGTGCAATCCCTGCTGCGCGAGTTCGCGC